>NZ_QVIO01000009.1 GCF_003416895.1 Duganella sp. BJB476 | reverse complement strand
TAAGAGACAGGAGGGGGAGCCGAGGGGCGGCGGATTTAGGCAGCTCGCATTTCTTGTCCTTCTCATGTCGGACATCCCGTGGGGATGCGTTGCAATAGACGTCGGGACAAGCGAAACGCGCTTCAGCTGGAGGCGACGGCGTCAAATGACAATAGCGTGATAAGGCAAACGAGAGAGGTGGTGCGCCGCGTCGCGGGCCGGTCTGAAAAGCTAGCATCAGGCTGGATTAAGGAGGTGGCATGCCGGCGCCGCTAGTGAGGGCTGACAGTGCTGCGATTATCGCAAGGACTTATAAAATCATCAACTATTAAAAATCACCATGGTGGCGAAAATACCACCGGCAACGCTTGCATCACGCGCCACCGGAGCGGGCGATCTGGCGCGGCCATTGGGTTTAGCAACAGTTGGAGAAGTGTTAAGAGGGGCCGGGCGGGTGTAAAGCAGCCCGCCTGGCGCGGGTTTGTCTGAATTGTGCGGAACAGGAAGGCGATTTCCGTTAATTGGTTCTGCCCATGACTATGGTGTTGATTTGCAGCGAAATCTGACCCATTTCACCGCATAATTTGCAAACCGAACTGACCCACGTATAAGACACAATCCTACTCACGACATTGAGTGGGGAATTGGAGTGATCGACGTGGCACTACTAGGCATTATTCGACGCTGGCACATTCGTGACCAGGTCCCATTGAGAGAGATCGCCAGGCGTTTGGGCATCTCCAGAAACACCGTCCGACGCTATCTGCGCTCAGAAACCATAGAGCCGGCCTACGCCGAACGGCGTTCCACCCGCGCCATCGACAAATACGCGTTTCAGCTTTCCGCGCTACTCAAGACTGAAGCAGCGCGGACACGCAAGCAACGGCGCACGCTAAAACAGATTCATGAGGACCTAAAGGAACTGGGGTTCGAGGGGTCTTACGATAGGGTCGCGGCGTTCGCGAGGGTATGGAGGGCGGGTCAATCTGACCGGGTCAATCCTGCCAGCAAACGAACAGTTGTGACGCAATATGCAATGAAACAGCCACACACGGGTACGGAGTACCCTCTTTTGGATCCCACCCAGAGGGCTCTTCGCGCCCTTGGGTTTACTGAGTAAAAGGAGATCCCACGCAATCTGTCGGGCCGCATGCAATTGCAGGCGGTGGATGATTCTCAACTCATGTTTACGGTTCAAGAGACATATCCCATGAGATATACGTTATCCTCCGATAGGAGCATTTTCTTACCGATAGTCATATGCACACTTTAAAAAATAGCTTGGAATTCTTCCTGGCGATGCGACCTTTTGTATCGTATCCACTCAAAAATTTCCGTACAAAATTTCTCACCAATAATTAATAATACCGATATCACAACACTCACGGAATCAGCACATTCTGCTATTTTTATAGGGAAATCCTTACTGCACTATAAATTTTCACCATTTGGAACGCGTCAAGGTCCTGGCCAGGCGGTGATTACTGGACACGGTATCGACATCCGCGTCCGCCGCCGGCAAGCAGAACAGTTGCGCCACGAGCGCCCCAAATTGCACAGGTTTTTTTTCAACGTGAGTTGGTCTCAACGGAGGACCTGGAACCGAGCGAGTCCCGGGCTCAGTCGGATGGGTCAGTTCGAACGCGTCTTGCAACTCGCTGCGATAGCAGTCTATAAGCGTGAACAAGGATGGATGTCGCTTCGACAGCTCAAGCCGCAGGTGGAATTCGGTCCAGTCGCGATCATGCTCGATGATCCCTGAGCGTAGGGCTTTGCAGATCGCCTTCCATGAGTCGTGCCTAGCCTCCATGGGAAAGCGCACGCGCTGACTTGGTACTCGGCCCGCATTCTCCGTCATATGGACGACGATCGCCGCCTTAATCGAGGCGATCGAGCGCCGCTGGCGCCGGACAGGCTGGTAATGCGGATTCAGCGACGCCAGCGACGGCATGACGCCAAGCTGCGCCATCTTGCCGCGATGCGCTATCCAGAGCGGACATTCGCCAACGGCACCGTCCACCAGAGCACTGTCGATCGCAATCCAGGTATCCACATATCCGCGCACCTCGAACGGGTCGGTCCTCAGCGGGAACCGGCCGCCATGCTGCTCGCTGGAATGCACGATCATTTGAAGGATGTCAGCGAAGTGGCGTCTCCGGGTGCGCGGGGCCGTATACGACGGATCCAGGCGCGCCAAGGTCGGCGTCAGGCCGCGCCGCAGCAGCGCCGCCTTCAGTTGCTGGAAGTGCTGGCATTGAACAATGGCGCCCCTGCGCAGTGCGCCATCAATGGCGTTCCAGCTACCGCTGGCCCGTGGATATGGCGACTTTGTCGTGGGAAATTTTCCTTCATGGCGCGCCTGAAACTCCCGGACCAGATCCAAGATGTCGGCGATACTGCGCTTGACCATGGCCCTGGACGGACGCCCCCCATCGTTGTCGTTCATGCGTCCAGGCTTATCCTTGCCCTCGGGTGGGCGAGCCGGGCTTGAAGTAGGGATGGCCGTCAATTGAAGGAAGACCATAGCGTTTGGCAAGTGACTCATATAGTTTCCCTTTCAGCGCTCGTTTCAGAGCCTTGTTGAACAGGTCGCGGGCGTTGCGATCACGAAAGGCCAGCCGGTACTGGGTTGGACGAAATAGCGGGTAGGAACACCAAGGCTCCAAGATCGTCGATTTCCTCTCAATCTCATCGTTTATTCCCTTAAAGACATTGATATCGCTGATTCCCACATCGATGTGGCGGCCGTAGAGCATGCGATTGATTGAAGTCTGCGGCGGCTCGCAATAGTCTCGGTTTCCAGCGGCAACGGCCGCAAAGTCCTTGCCGAGAAACAAATGTGCATTCTGGAAGGCCGCAACGCGCCGACCGGAGAGGTCAGCGATGCTTTTCGGAGCAATGTGCGTGCTGCATAGCGTGATCGCGACGTTCTGGTACGCGATATAGGGTTCTGAAAGGAACGCGCCACGCGGGCTGATGGCGGCATCGAGCGCGCCGATCCCAAGCATCATTTCGGCGCGCTTGTTCGGCAAGTAAAACATCCGTGGCTGATATCCGGCGCCGTTCAGAAGCGATGTGATCAGCTCAACTTCCACCCCTCGCTGTTCTTGGGAAAAAACATATGGTGGCTTGGTCTCTCCCACCGCAACGCGCAATGTCTGAGCATTGCCCAATGCCATGGCCGACGATGCAAACTCGCAGAGCAAGATAGAAAGGCACGCCATTTTTACGAATTTCATACGCTCGGACGGCGCCAACAAGAATGCCCTACCAAAGCTTAGCCAACGGCAGCACCACCCCGCTAAACAGGGACCAGTCCTGGGATGCCGGATTCAGCCCTTTGGCAACACCAAAATCGATGGTAAGGCGCTTGGTCGGGCTATACGCGGCGGCCACCAGCAATTGGGCGGTGTTCGCTTGACCGCTTCGGCGCGTCCCCGACACTTCGGTGGTCATGCCCCATTTTTCCAACACTGGCACGGAAAACGAGGCAGACCATCCGGTTTGGATTCGTCCAGTACCCGCCTCATAGGCACCCAGCCGTGTCGCGTTCAGATTAGCGTCCATGTGGACAACGCCGATATCCTGGCTGAAGATGCTATTGATGTTGAGGTCGCTCTTGCCGCTGCCAATGGTATCTTGGGCGCTGGGCAATTTCACTCCCAACTCCAGGCCGAGCGCGGTGGCGCTGTCGAGCAAAAACGCACGCTTAAGCACCAGCGACGTATCGCCTAAACCGCGCTGGCGCGCGCCGCCCTCGCTTCGCGTCGAGACATAGGCTTCGCCACCGATCAGAACGCCCCATTGCTCGTTGAACGCCAGTTTGAAGGTGTACGGTAAGCTCTCGCGCCTGCTGTCACCCAGCTTACCGATCAAGCCCCCCGTCTCGAATTCCAGCTGACCAGGCGTAGGCAATTGCGCCGGGCTGGACACCGAAGGCCGGTAGGGCGTGATCGCCGTCCCGTCCTGCGCGTGGAGCGGAACAGCTATGACGCTCACCGCGAGTAATGCAACCACTTTAAATGTATTCATCAATTTCCTTTATGCACCCACCCAATCAGTTCGTCCCGGCCGTCCTTCGGTCTCGGTTTGCCAACTCGACCGAACGCGGCGAGGTCAAAACTCTTCCCAATCGCTGCTAACCGAGGCCTGAGAGGCGGACGAATTCGCTGCCAGTTTTAATGGCTTTGCGCTCTTTTGCGTGCGCTTGACGTTATGTGGTCCGACCGGATGGGAATCGGAGTCGGCCAACGCAGCCGCGCGCTTTACAGCTTGCAACGACGTCGCGGTAGCCGAATGTGTCGGGTTAATCGTAAATACGCTGACCACCTGAGCCAGGCTGCCGGCCTGATCCTGCAGCGATCCAGCGGCAGCTGCCGCTTCTTCCACCAAGGACGCATTTTGCTGAGTGACTTGGTCCATCTGGGCGATGGCCTGATTGATCTGTTCAATGCCGGAGGTCTGCTCCTGGCTGGCCGCGGTGATCTCGCCCATGATGTCGGTTACGCTCTCGATACTCTTGACGATCGCCTGCATTGTCGAGCCAGCTTGATCAACCAGCTTGGTGCCGATATCGACCTTTTCCACCGAATCCCCAATCAAGGTCTTGATTTCCTTTGCGGCAGCGGCAGAACGCTGCGCCAGGTTGCGGACCTCGGTAGCGACCACGGCGAACCCGCGCCCTTGCTCCCCTGCGCGAGCGGCTTCCACCGCAGCATTGAGCGCCAGGATGTTGGTCTGGAACGCGATGCCGTCGATTACGCCGATGATGTCGACGATTTTTTTGGACGAGGTGTTAATCGAATCCATGGTCTCGACCACTTGCGACACGACTTCACCACCCTTGACCGCCACTTCAGAAGCCGATATCGCCAGTTGATTGGCTTGGCGCGCATTGTCGGCATTCTGCTTGACGGTCGAAGTCATTTCCTCCATCGAGGATGCGGTCTCTTCCAACGAACTGGCCTGCTGCTCGGTGCGGGAGGACAGTTCCAGGTTGCCCGCTGCAATCTGACCGGATGCGGTGGCAACGGTGTCGGTACCGGTGCGAACTTCGTTCACGATCCGTATCAAACTCTCGACCATATCCTTCATTGCTTGCTGCAGCTGCCCGGTCTCATCTTTGCTATCCACTACGATACGGCTGGTCAGATCGCCATCGGCAACCGCCTGCGCCACTTTAACCGCCTCGTTCATGGGACGGGTGATGGATCGAGTGATCCAGTATCCGAGCCAGGCGCTGAGCAGTATGGCGGCAATCAGCAAGGCTGTACTTTCCTTCAAGACGTCAGCAACGGCTGCTTTGGCGTCGCTGTTTGATTTCTCGCCCAGTTTATCGTTCACGTCCACCAGATCGCTCAACAGGTCGTCGACTATCTGGAACGTCGTCGTCCCTGGTCCGTTTAGCACCTCCAGGGCTTCCTTGTTGTTGCCGGCACTGGCCAGCTTCACCACATCGGTCGCTGCTTTCATGTAGACAGGCCAGGCCATATCGAACTTTTTGAGCAGCACCTTTTCCTTCTCCGTCAGGAATGTTTTCCGATACTTGTCGAGCAGCGCGTTCATTTGGACGAGGTTCTTGTCCAAACTGGCGCGTATCTTGGCGCGTTCACCCTCGTCGTTCTCTATCCCCAGGTCATATAAGCTGCGATTGTGATAGATCGCCTGCATGTTGGCGTTCGCGATATCTTTGATCGGCACCAGATTATTATCGTACATATCAGTCAGCAAATCGCTTAATGTAGTCGTGCTATGCATGCCCTGCAACGCTGTCAAGACGGTGATCAGGGCGATCAATCCA
Organism: Duganella sp. BJB476; assembly: GCF_003416895.1. Taxonomy (GTDB): domain Bacteria; phylum Pseudomonadota; class Gammaproteobacteria; order Burkholderiales; family Burkholderiaceae_D; genus Rugamonas. The sequence continues at coordinate 253,003 of NZ_QVIO01000009.1, read as the reverse complement.
AATCCCAACGCAAGTTTTTTTGCCAATTTCAAATTCTTAAACATAAATTATCTCGATTATCAAACACGGTAGATTGCGCCGTTCGAATGAATTGTCATCCTGTAGGACGATGCAAAGCATTCGAAATAGCGCGATTCAGGCAGCTATCGGATAGATAGGCTGAATTAAGACTAATTTATTTTTGTTTGCACGGACGCGCCCGTACAAACTTATTTTCATATATTCCAACTATGTTGCCATTCGCTCGATCACGCCCAGTTCATGTCCAGACATTAGCTTTTCAATATCCACCAAAATCAACATACGTGCCTCAACCGTGCCAAGGCCGATCAAGTAATCGGTGTCTAGCGCCGTGCCCATCTCCGGCGCAGGCTTGACTTGCTCGGCAGACAGCGTAATCACATCCGACACGCTATCGACCACCATCCCCATCACCCTGCCACCAATATTGAGGATGATGACGACCGTGAACTGGTCATAGTTCAGGGTACCGAGATTGAATCTGATGCGCATATCAATAATCGGAACGATGATGCCGCGTAAGTTGACCACTCCCTTGATAAATTCAGGTGCATTGGCAATCCTGGTCACGGTTTCGTAACCGCGCAACTCCTGCACCTTTTGGATGTCGATACCGTATTCTTCCTGGCCTAACTTGAATGCAAGAAATTCAAGTGTCTTAAATGGCTCGGCAACGGCAGACTTGGCTGCTACTGCGATGTTTTGTACCGTATTCAATCAAAACTCCTTGGGAAAGGGAGACACCCCGATTTAAAACTCGACAACGAATTCGCGCCCTGCTTGTCGCCAAGGAACGAGAATCACTGGCCGTGGCAAGCCGACCGAAATGTCATGCGTAAGGGTGCTAAGATATATTCGGGATCGTGATTGCCTGACTCTGATCGACCGAAACAATTAGACCAGTACAACTGGTCTTGTTAGTTGCGTGCTTACGTAAGATATTTTCCACGCCCCTGTCTTTGTTTCTACGTAGGGAGGGCATGATGCAATGCACATCAATTACCCCAAAAAACGAATTATATGGAAATGTTTTTTAGGGCAAAATCAGTGAATTCCTAAATTTCCGTAAGGAAATTCTTACCTCGTAGAAATTTATGTGGGCTGTACGTCATTAAAAAATGGATCTCTGAACGTAATCGCACAGCGTCAGAGTTGGCGCAACAGCACGGTTTCCACCAACGCGGCCGCGACAGGCTTCTCACCGGTCTAGTAGCCCGCTTCCAGCGCCAGGGTCTGGTACAGTTGGACTTGAAGCGGCATCCGCAGCTTGGTGGACAGGATGTCGATAGCCGTAGTGGAAAGCGAAAGTGTCACATTTGCGACGGCAAATGTGTCAATCCATCTTTTCAGTATCGGGAAAGCCGAAATTTCTTAATATTTTCAATGGCTTACCGAATTATTAAAGCAATTGTGTCAACTGGGATTACAGCGCAAGGCCAGTTCGCGACGCAGGCGCGCGATGCGGTCACGGCCAGCCTCAAAACCTTGTGCCGCGAGCTCGGGCTGCATACGCAGCGGCCCGTAGGTCTCGCGGCTTTGCGTGTGGACCGCCTTGATGGCCACCTTCAGACGCTCATCGGCCTGCGCTCGCGGCGACAATGTGCCATTCGCCCAGGCGTAGTAGCCGCTGCGCGAAACACCAAAGACACGGCACATAACGGCAATCGGATATTCAAGTCGCATTGTCTTCATGACCGCGTACTTGGCAGCGACTCCCGCGCAAAGTACGCCGCCGCCTTTTTTACGATATCTCGCTCCATGCGGGCTTCCGCAAGCTCTCTACGCAGCTTCGCGTTCTCCGCCTCCAGCTCGGGGACGGTGCGGCTACCTGGCGCCGCTGTGGGCGTCGCCCCGCGCTTTGCTGCGCTCAACGGCCACGTTCGCAGCCGCGGACAATGGCCGCGTGAAGGCAAAGGCCGGCATGGTCGCCAGCTGCTTCCATCGTACCGTTGTTCGCTACACACCGGCGTCGGCATTGAACTGACAATGTCCGCGACCAACCCCATTCACCAAGATAGATTTATTGACGTCTTGAGTTGCAGTGACTGCAACACACCACATCAAAAGGAACTAAAATGCACCGAACCATGCACTACAATTTCGTAATACAGATCGGAAAACAGATTTGTGCTACGATAATGTCATTGGCCACTTCCGAAGGAGTTATCATGACAACAACCATTTCTTTTCGTGCGACGCCTGAGTTTGTGCAACAAACCCAATCGTTTGCCGAAATAGTCGGGCTCAACAACTCGGAATATGTACGTGAAGCTGTGCGTGAGAAGAACGAACGCACGATGGCGGAACGCTTGACGTCCCTGTCTCGTAAGCTCACTGCGAAGCATGCAGACTTTAACGAATCAATCGACGCGTCTATAGGAGATGGCCTTGCCTAAAGTAAAACGTGGGCAAATATGGGCGGTTGATTTCGATCCCCAAATACACAAGGAAGAGCCGGGCAAGCAACATCGCCCGGCTCTTGTCATTCAAACCAACCCCTTGAACGACGCCGGTCACCAAACGACGATCGTCATTCCTGGAACCAGTGATGTAGAAAGCGAAGATTGCTTCCCCTTGAGGGTAGCGCTCGGTCAGTTGCCGGGTTTGAATAAATCTACGGACTTGCTTATTGACCAGGTACGCGCGATCTCAAACAAGCGTTTTATGGGAACCCAACCAATCGCTACAGTGAGCACCAATCACATGCGTCGGATCGAGGAAGCATTGCGCATCTTGCTGCAGCTGTAACCGAGAAACTAGTGTATCGGCCGCCTCCCCGCATGGGGAGGCGGCGAACCTCTTGCCACGCTTGCGCAACTCGTTGGAGGCGCGGACCGGCCCGAAGGCTGGCTGCTCCAGGCAGAAGGCTACAACGGCGCTCTCCGTGGCTTCTTCGACGACCTTCATGCCGATCTGATGGCCGACGTCCGCACTGGCAAAAAACAAGCAATTCCCCAGTAACAAGCATTGATCCCCGGCTCGCTGCCGGGGCGCACTGCTTCCATCGCCATCAGGAGTGATATACTAGATCATGGCTGATAGAAAAATAATTGACGAATCGCACGTAATTACAGAGAAACGCGGAAATGGGCAACTTCGACGGGAGGTGTGGGCTGACGCAAAAGGCAACATTAGCCGTTACAACCTTGCGTACATTAACCATCGGATATTCCAGCAAGACAATGGCCGCGTCGTAGGCTACGATAATGCTCATGACGGGCACCATCGGCACTACTTGGGCATAGTTGAGCCAATTGAATTCACGACTTTCGACAATATTGAAGAAAGCTTCGAACGTGACTGGACCGCATTGCAGGAGCGAAAATGACTACACTTATCATCAAAACCGGCGACGAGGCCGAGTTTTTCAGTCGCGGCCGCAAGATCGCGCAGTTGGCCGATCAGAAGCGCCCTCTGCCCACCGAGAGCGTTATCAGCTTCGAAGACCCGGCGGACGTCCTCAAGTTGCTCACTGTCGCACGTCTGGCATTGTTTCGTGCAATTAAGGAGAAACCTGGTTCAATATCGGCCATCTCGGAGCGTCTGCACCGAGACCGCAGCGCCGTCAAACGCGATGTAGACCAGCTTGCAAAGGTTGGTTTGGTGAGGGTCGAGTTATGCATACTACCTGGGCACGGCCGAATGAAGGAAGTCAGCGTTGCAGCACAGCGGTTCAAATTGGAAGCATTGCTTGCCTGACATAGCGGCCAATCCATTCACCTAAACTGTGTCGCAGTCAACGCGTTGCCTAACTCTGCCTCCAATTTTAACTGCTCTCTCTCTTGATATGTCACGAGGATGCGCTTGGTGTCGGGGTAGCGTCGCCCGCCGGGGCCACCTGCGCCACACTGCCGGGACGCTCGCTTTCCCAGCTGCGGATCTGGTCCAGCGCATCCTGCTCCGTGTAGACCATGGTCGTCGTCACGCTGGCATGGCCCAATGCCGACGCCACCACGCGCAAGTCCTGGCCGCCCAGCAGCGCCGCCGTCGCGAAGGTGTGATGTTGGCGCCGACCGAAAACTGACCCGTGAGACGCGCGGTCATCGTCCGGTACCCACGACGTTCAATACGCTGGCGATCAGTGGCATGCCAGAAGGACCCGTCTGAGATCGATGTTGAGCATGGGAGCAGTTTGTTGACGCCGACGCGAAATCGATCCAGAAGGTCGGGACTCGTTGCCCCTGGTGAACTCGCGCGAGCGCACGTCGCACGCGGTTCGTCAAGCCCGCAAAGGGGCAGGCAAAGTAGGGGTAGACACAACACACGTCAACGGTCTTCGGGCCGTTTTCTTTTTGGGTGTACTTACCTGATAATCTGAATTATCAAGATGGAATTGTTGCCTAATGTGCACCGTACGCGCGTTCATCGTCTCCGTCGTTGTGACATAAACGGAAGGCCCCCTGAGAGAAGGGTCCAATCGGCATAGCAATGACCAGAAGAAAGTCACTTTGCCCGACATTTAGTATTTTGATTGGTCTTCGGCTTTGTAACGATAGCCGGGTGTGGTCGCAATTGCTCATATTCGGTTAATTGTGGTACTATTGTCCTGTCGTCATCTGCAGGCGCTAACTTGGGATGGTTAATAGCAACCCCCCAGGGTTTGTAGGTGCAAAGCGTTCCATCAAAGAGCCATCCTTAAAGGATGGCTCTTTGTCTTTGTGCTAGGGCTTTGCTTGCAGCGAAAAATACCGACCGATCAGTTGCTGCTTGTGTTCAATCAGCACCGATTTGCTCCCCTGCAGATCGAGCTTTATCCCCCACGATTTGGTTAGCGAACTCAACCTGACGGTCTTCGCGTTGCCAATATTGCGGAAATGGTCGAAACCCTCCTGTGATAGCAGCCAGTCAAGATTGAGATGATTCTCGGAGGCCATGTAATCTCCAGCCCTACTTTTTGACAGCCAGGAAAGAAGCTGGGTCGTCCGCGCATACACCAAACGCAGCCGGGCGATAGCTTGTGCCGGCGACGTCGGGGCAGGAGCGACAACACTGACTGGGTGACTCGTCCGAAGAATCCACTCATCCTTCAGTTCCCCGAACTTCCATACGGGCTCGAAATGAGCCACCCGGTTGCGCAATTCTCCAATCAGATCCAGACGCATGAATAGCTTGTCCTGTTCGTGCTGGGACGTCCAATAGGTGCTGGCCTTCTTGTTGTGATCCGGGAACACAGACGGAATTATGGTGTTCCAAGGAATTGGCAGGTTCGAGCTCGTTTTCCTAATTTGCAAGAGTCTGGGCCAGAACCCATAGGTCATTTGGGCCACCACGTGATGGCAAGGCGTTGTGGACACCAGCAATCCACCGGTCGTCTGTTTCCCAATCAGTTTCGCTGCCACCGTCCCTGGGGAAATCACAAACCTGTACCAGTCGTTGGCATCTGGGGTGCCGGTCGAAACGCCAGGCTTATAGGCGAACCGGCTCAACTCACGATGCAGTCGGTTCCGCAGAATGATTTCAATGTTGCCGATCAGGCGCATCAAACGCATGGAAATGGCATCATTCCAGCAATAGATACCGTACAGTTCCGGGTCCGAGGGATTGTTGAAGAAGACTCGGTAGCTCAACAAGCGTGGAGCAGATAGATCGTCAAGTGCGGCAGAAATGTCTTGAGGAAGATGATGGTGCATGTTCGGTTTATCTGTTGATGAAATTGCCAGCGAGAGCGGTATTATAGGAGCGAACTTGACGCCACACCTGGGAGAACTGCCTATATGCTGTGACTGTCGCAACTACATCACCTATGTCACCCAAGATCTATTCCGGCGGAAATGGCGTCGAGCTCCCCCCTTCTAGCACCGTAACATGTTCATCACGCTGACAGACCAGTTTAGGACTTGTTTTTGGACGATGGGCAGCCAGACCTAAACTGAAAGTGATATCGTATTGCACCGGAGAAATTACAATCTCCCGATATGTCTGGCCATTTTCGCGCCGCAAGTGCTATACCTTTATTACGTCGGAGGACGATTTGAAATATTTGCTTATCAGCACATTCGCGCTGTTGGGATCATTCGCTTGGTTGACTAAATGTGCCAGAATGGCCCTAGTAGACGATCCCAACGTCAAAGCCCGTGAAACTATGCTACTCGCAGTTCCACCCCTCTTCCTTTGGAGCTTGCTCTGGTTGTCGACAATTGCTACTGTTCTCATCGTCGGCACATATCCCAATTCTTGGATACACGGATGGTCCGACTCAACTGTCCTTTACGCTTGTTTAGTCTTGATATGCACCTTGCTCTATCAAGCCTACTCGCGGTACGGCACCGTCCGCACGCACACCTTTCATTTTCACTATAAACGAGAAAATAGACACTCTGCGACCGTCCACTTTCGAGTCGCACAAGAGGGTAAATTCCTGCGTCCGAAACTTCTACGGGTAGCCTTGTTGCAAGAAGGCTGCGGGGCCATAGTGAAACTATCGAACAGGCTTCCTAAATCGGTCAAGGACCTGACCATCGTTACCCCATGGTGTGCTGAGAGAAAACAAGGGAGCCCAAGCCGCACAAAAAACGATTTATTGAAGATGCTGCAGGCGGCGTTTCCGAACGCCGTCATCGTCCCCACGACAACGAAACTCGATTGGTTCCAGTCCTTCATGGCAATGAACTATGGCGACCAAAAAGTGACCTGGCGGCGACGCTTCCCTGAAAAGCGGTGGTGGGGCAGGCTCAGGGCGTCTGGATTCACCGTTCAACTACCCCGTTAGCAGCAACCTTCTACCGCACCATGGCAGGGAATTTCCTATGCGAAGGTGCTGCATTTTTCGATGAATGATCAGCGCCGGCATTGCGCAGAGCCAGCGATCATCTCGGGCATACTGGACCACGCTCAGGTCCTGGCCACCCAGCAGCGCCGCGGTGGCGACGGTGAGGCGCATCCAGTGCGACGACACACGCTCCAGCTCCCTGGCCAGCAGCTGCTCGCCGCCGTCCTCCAACGCAATACCCGAGCGCCACACCTCGGGACTGATGCATTGTCGGACGATGTAAACAATAGCGGTGGCTCACATCAGTTTGCTGCCGCTAAGCATACGATTAATCGACGCCATCCTTTCATCATCGACGACATCGATCCAGTGACCGCCATCGATTGGCGATACGATCGTGCCAATCGTCCAAAAAAGGCGTTCGACGTGGCTCCCAAGGTGTTGAAGTTCCGCTTCGGAAGACCATCGATGCCGCCTCTCGTAGTGCAGCCGAAGATCCTTGGCGAAAAGCACGCCCCATTCCCATAATCCTTCGCTGGACAGAATACCTCCGGCTTCAGAAGTTTTCTTGATCGATGTGTTCTTTGCTTCAAGAAAACCGAACACGGAGGCAGTCGAGACGAGTATAAATTCGATGGGCTGGCCAGCTTCAAGAATCATCTGGTTCACGTCCCGATGTGTGACAAACCTCTGTCTCGCTTCACGCATGCCTGCGATACCAAGGAGAAGATTCGAGGCTAGCTCCTGCAAAGCATCGCCGCCTGGCAGGGGTTCCGATGCATGGCGTGCGGCGGCCAACCCACCGAAGTAATCGGACGCGGCGCGGAACACCGCTTGCGACACAATTTGGGTCCACTGATCCACATGTGGTCGGTCAAAAATCTCTGGGTGTCGCTGAGCCCAACAATCGATATAGTATGCCCGCCCGAGGTTCATCTTTACTATTCGCGTGGCGCCCAATCGCCTTTCCGGATCAACGGTTTGCCCAAGCATTTCCGCCAAGTTCAGCGGGATAATTACTCGACACTTCCAGTCCTGGCCTGATTTTATAAGCTCTACCGTCCCGTAGGCTGCAGCTTGCAATTCGTCGCCAGTACAAGGCCGCTGCCAAACGGCCTCCAGCGCGGTGCGCAGATTGGCTGGAACCGTGATCGACTCGATTCTACCCATCGTTGATGGTTCAACTGTCTCGACGGCGACGGCATGCAGAATTTTCTTTATCGCGTCTCCACGCTTACCAACCGGCGCCCGGATTAACAATCGTGGGGCAATGGGGAGTCGCGCGGCCGTTATCTCGCTTGACGCTTCATCGTCCTGCTCAAACAGATCGATATCGATCCCAAGGGAGGCTTCGCCGATTGACCGGGCAATCAAGCGTGTCGCTTCGTCCTGCCTCGAACTAATGAAGAAGTCCAAGGAGCATTTCGCAAGCTGTAGATTGATGTCAGCTTGATCGATATGAATTGTAGAGATGCTTCCGATCAGGAGCTGCTGGGATGAGAGCGGCATAACGACCACCGCAGTTTCCTCATTTGAGTATGCTGCGAGGGGTTTCAATTCATCGTCCGAAATGGAACTCGCGACGACGACGCAGTCAGGCAGAATGAAATGTCGGTCTGGTGTGTCCGAGGTGACGACGCGCCAATCTAACTGACGCAATGCACCAACACGCTCTTTAGGCACCAGCGACTCGGAGAGAGCACGTGCGTGCGCCTTCACAACCGTGTCCGACATCCCGGCCTCGAGAGCCGCAAGCCCGTCACGCAATACTCCGTTTGCGTGGACCGTCACCAAATCGTCGAACCGTTCCCGTACCAGAAAAATGACAATGCGCTCTATGGCGTTGCGGTCCTTTTCCGGCCATGCATCCGAACCTAGACCAGTTAGCTCCTCCCGAACACGCTCGGTCATGGCTGAATCGGATCGCATCGAATCAATTCCGGAAAATCTCCGTATGGCGCTGGGGTCTTCAACAATAGACTTCATCTGACCAACCGCACTCCCAACCATGGTAGCCATGGCCCCCCTCAGATGGGCGGTGCGGAAAGCCAAATGTGCGACGATGATGGCGGCAAGTTCGGCATCGACCTCACCACTATCAGTGGCCCGCAACGCCCGCAGGATGGGCGTAAGGTGCTCGCCTTCGAAATCTGTAATTTTGTCGTCCAAAGCGCCTTTCCCATCCTTGAGAGGATTGGAATAGAAGTCGCGCTCCGCACCGGAACCTTCCGTGGACGTCAAGTATTCAGGCTGCCCCTTCCGAAAGACGAACACTTGCGACTTCGTACCAGTGCGCGATGCTTCGAAGGCTCGCTGGACAACCTGTGGGATATAGTGCTGTTTCCGTCCTGCCACGTAGAACTCCTCCGTCGTTGTGTTCCTGTCTGCGACTACTCGATATGCATCGCCGCGGGTTTGAAGAAAGCTCCGCCATTTGGGAGAACGAAGCTGGGTTCAACTCCACTGAGATGGCAGGTGAACCTATTCAAATCGCCCGCCGTGCTCTCGCGCTGCCCGGCTTTCAGATTTGCGTTCCTCTGCGGCGGCGTCAAGCATGTCGGACTGCAGCTTGCGCACTGCGCCTCGAAACACATCGTCATGCATCGCCAGCAACTGCCCCATGGCCTCAACATGGGCCTCGATCTGCGCCGCATGTGATCCAGCGTAGAACGATGGCCAAAACCGCTGTGCGACGCTGGCCAGCAAGTCAACCGGATCGGCGCCTTCCCGGAACAAGGCCGTCGCCACCGGCGCGACCACCGTCCGGCGCGAGACCGGGTCGGACTCCAGCAGAGGGAACACCTGCAGTGCAAAGCGACTGCGTGGTGCTGGATCCTCGCGGCACCACGCCAGCATCCAGTCACGGCCCAGCTTTCGCACTGCGCCTGGTTCGTCGGGTAAATGGAAGAACACGCCCTCGGCTCCCGGCAACGCACCTGCGGGTCCAATCATGGCATCGAGCGTCGCCCTTGGCTGCAATTCCAACTGCGTCTCCAGCAACTGCCGGTGGAAAACTGCAAACGACCGGTTGCCGGAAACGGCGAGCCTCAACCGTTGGGCCAGCTCGGTGCCGATCCGTTCTCCATCGGGGCCTGCCAGACACAGCGCGGCCACGTTCGCCTCCAGTTGATCGAGCGAATCGTCACACTGGCTGAAATCGACGCGCTGCATCACAATTTCTGCCGCGGTGAGAATTAACGTCTGACGCTCCGCTGAAGGCTGTCCACCAGAGAGTCGCCATTGCGCCACGATGTGCAGCCCTGCCTGCAGGCCGCCGTCGCACAGCACAACCTCCCTGAGCAGTTTAAGCAGCCCGCTGCCGTCATCGAGCAAACCACGCAAAGCGTTGCCGATCACGGCAAAGTCCGCCACTGGGCCCGGGCGCGTCGACTGGCAACGGTGTAAGCGCTCGAGCGCTGCGCGACCGTAGCCCAATGCGCCCTGCAGCGCAGGGAACATCACCACCAGTTGCGGGTCATCGAGGACCGCCTCAAGTAATCGCTCCGTCAGCTGCGGGTCTAGCCGGCCGAGTTCAACCAGGAAACCCCGCATCAGATTCGGCGTCAATTCTGCCATCGGCAGGCTCCGACTGGCCGCCACCATTTCCTGCCAGATAACGGCCGGGTCTATCGCCATGGCGAAGGCGCGTCCAAGCTGTTCGCACCGGCCGCCGCTACACATCAACTCAGGCAGCAGCGCATCGCGCGCCCCATCCTCGACCGCAACCCTTTGTCCGATGGCAAGTAGCGCGGCGTCCAACCGCAGCAGTCCGTCCTCGTAACTCTCTCCAGGAGTTTCGGCGACAGCGCTGAGGGCAGCTAAGGCCTCACCAGCCAGGTCGGACGGACTCAGGATCACTTCGAGCGCATCCATGACCACGCGTTCCGCCTCGCTCCACTCAATCGGCATGCGCGCCCGGGCCATGCGCAGCGAACGCCATCCATGCAACCAGAATCCAGCAGCCGCGACCGTGCGCAGCGCGGCAAATGCCGCGGGCCGGCTGGCGGCATCAAAGATCAGTGCCGGCAACGATTGGGCCAACTTCGCCTTGGCGGCGGCCGCATGACGCGTCCGCCCGGTTGCTTCCTTCGCCAACAGCGCGATCGATTGCCCCAACCATGCCAGCGACTGGATATTGTCCGCCGGCGCCAGCCCGTCGTCGCAGTCCATGGCCCGTTGCCAGGATGGCGGTCCCATCACGACGCGGCGCACCGCGTACTCCAACGCATCCAAGGCGAGTTGCTGCAGCGCCGCCGAAGGCTCGGACAGCCATCGCTCAACAATGCCTAGGCGAAGCTCCCACGGGGCCATGGTCCCTGGGCCGTGAATGGCGAACAAGCCCACGATGCTTTGTTCCGCAGCCCGCGTCGCATGGGCATCGGCGTGTTCCAGCCGGATGCGCAACATCAGTGCCAGGGTACGTTCGAACAGGGCCGCGTCATATACCAGCTCCAGCAGCACATCGTGATAGTGGATCAGGTCGACCACGGCGCAGCGCTCAAGGAGCGCCAGCGCCAGGCCACGCGCTGACGGCGCCAGATAATGAAACATCATGCGCTGCTCGTCATCATACGAGGCGGGCTGCCCAAGGCGGCCCCCCGCCACCAGCCATTCGGCCGCCAGGTCCAAGGTCACGCGGTGATCTGGAAAGTAAGACAGGCGCCGGCAGAACGAGCGCAGTAAACGCGGTGGCGCCGAATGTTCCAGCACGTTACGCAGGTGCTGGAACGGAATCGCGCGCAGCGCTTCCTCGGCCAGGCGGTTGGCCAGCGCGTGCGGCAGCAGCGCTCGCCACTGGCCGCGACTCTGCATCAGGTCGCGGGCGTGCAATTCGCTGACATGACCTGCCAGCCGGAGCGCATCCATTCCGGCCAGCTGGGCCAGCATGGGCAATTCCGCCGCCACTCCATCCAGCGTGTCCCCGTCGAACGAGTACACCAGCGCACAGGCGCGCGCTGCCGCCAGCAGTTCGGGGGCCACGGCGTGACGCTGCCAGAATAAGCGATGGAATAGGTCCGCGTCGCTCAATCCCGCCAGGCTGTCCCCATCGCGGACCGTGGTAGCCAACGCCAGCGCGATCCGAGCGTTACCGCCGGCGTGATCGGCGATCACGTCCCGGTTGCCGGCGCCAAGATGGGGATGCCGTACCTTCAGCAACGCCTCGATCTGCCAACGGCTCCCGGCGGCCATCTCGACCACCTCGGTGCCCTCCGGCTGATCCCCGCGCACGTCATACTCGACCGTGATCAGGCTCAGCAGGCTGCCTTCCCGACGGCACAGGCGCACCAACTCGCGGTGCATCTCCGGCATGCAATTGTCCACCACCAGCACCGCGCGCTTCTGCAAAGCGATCAAGTCGGATGCCATCGACGGTGGTGGCGGATCCTGATCGCAGCCCATGTTGGTGTAGACCGCCAGCGCCTGCGGCAGGCTGCCATCGCCCACCCGTTCATCAAACAGGGCCTGTACCAGGCTGGTCTTGCCGACGCCGGACAGGCCGATCAACCGCAGCGCCGTGCCGGGTGTCGACAGCTTGTTTCGCATTGCCTGCAACGCCGCGCCCGTGCCCATCGGTTGGGCGCCACGGCCGATGCGGATCCTGGCCCCGTCGTCGGGCAGGTAGCCGGCGGTCCCGGCGAGCACCGGATAGCTCCAGTCTTCGTAACCACTCCAGCCACGCAGCTGCCTGCCGCACCTTGTTCTGACCCAGAGCACTTCGCCCGGATGCTCGCCGACCCAGGTCGCCAGCCGCTGGCGGTCATAGAAGTCGACTGTCAATCCGGCGCCATCTGCGCAATCAACCAACGCGGCCCGCATTGCCGCGCGACGCGTGTTGAGTGCCGTGGCGGAGACGGAATCGCCACTGCTAACGATGATGTAGCTTCCCCCTGCCTTGGCCAAGGCGGCGATCACGGGCCGCAATGCATCATCGGGCCGCATTTCCTTGCTGATCTCGGCCGGCCCCATGGCCGGCTTCTTGACCTGGAAGCCGATGCAATGCCCAACGAACCCGGTCAACTGCGGCGCGTCGGGCGGCAGGTCGATCCGCACGTCGATGCCACCGTCGGGCGCGTCCTGATGGCCGCCGTAGGTCACGGCAAGGCTGGACTGCTGGCGCTTGCGCACTTCGGCGACGCACAAGCGCCCAACCAGAGATCGCAGGTCGCTGTCGCTCAATCGATGGATATCGTCCGCGGTCACTTCAAACATGGCTGCCTTTCGTTTTCAATGTGGGGGAGCCACCATCCATGTCCTGCAACGGCAGAACCGCCGCAATGCAAGTTGACGTTACCAGGTCTTGATCCATCATGAGGACCGGCCGGTTGTGGGTGTTACCTGATCCGGCACTGACACCTGCGCCACGCTGCCGGGATGTTCATTTTCCCAGCTGCGGATCTGGTCGAGTGCGTCCTGCTCCGTGTAGACCATGGTCGTTGTCACGCTGGCGTGGCCCAGAGCCGACGCCACCACACGCAGGTCCTGGCCGCCCAGCAGCGCCGCCGTGGCGAACGTGTGGCGCATCCAGTGCGACGACACGCGTTCCAGTTCTTTGGCCAGCACCTGCTCGCCGGCGTCCTCCAGCGCGGCGACCGCCTCGCGTATTCTCCCCTTGACGATGCCATGCAGTCCAAAGCGAGTGCCAACACTACGCCAGGCGCCGAAGAACCGGCGATCAGCCGCGTTGTTGATGGTGCCGCCATGGCGGCCGGCCGCCAACGGGTGCGTGCGCACCGACAAGACCAGTCCATAGTCTTGCGGATCGTTGCCGGGCAGGGGGGGGAGCCCGAACGCGCTCCGGTAGGCGGTCAGCGCGTCAAGCAGGGCGGGGGTGACGGGCACCGTGCGTTCCTTGCCGCCCTTGGCGGTGGCCTCCGCCACCTTGAAGATCCAGTAGGTTTTACGATTTTTGGGATCGCTGAACGGCTGCACCGCACTCATCTTCGCGCCCACCAGTTCGGAGGCGCGCAGGCCGGACTCGCGCAGGCAAATAAATATGAAACGATCGCGCAGATACAGCTGGTGCACAGTCTGTTTCTCGCTCGGCCGGTTGTCCATCACCTGCAGCACGAACTGGAACAGATCCAAATCGATGGCACGGGTTTTATCGAGCCGGCGCGGCTTGCCCGTTTTCATGAGTACCATGGGATTTAAGCGGATGTAGCCGGTGCCGTGCAGCGCCTTGAACAGCGCGTGTAAAAACCGCAGGATATCGGCCTGGCTGCTGGCGCCCGGCGCTTTTCTAAATGGCGAGTAGCCTTCGTCGCCTTTGAGGGCGCCGGGCCAGCACAGCGCCCATTCCGGCAGTTTTAATAAGAACATCTTAAAGGCCTTGACGTCCTGGGCGCTCCAGTGCGAGGGCGTGCGGCCCAGTTCCTGTTCGCAGTACCAGCGCAGTTTCGCCAAATGATAGCGGTACGTCTTGACGGTTTCGTCGGTGCGGCTACGGCTGTTGTCGGCGACGGCGGACAGCCACACCTCGATGGCGGCCCAGTCGTCGGCGACCGGGCCGAGCGTGTGGCCGCTCTGCGGGCCGAGCGCCACCAGGTCGCCAGCGACAGCGGAGGCGGGGATCAGCGCCGTCATCGCGCCATCCCCGGTTTCGAGACAGGGGCGACGCCCTTACTAAAGGCGATCTGCCGGTACTGCTCCAGCTGCTGGTCCTTGTCCTTCAGTTGCGCCTCCAGGTAAGCACAGCGTTCGCGCACGGCGCGGGTCTCGCCGCGCACGCCGTCGACCGCCTGCATGGCGAAATTGCGGGTCCCCGTCATCTCCGTGGCCATGGCCGCCAGCGCCGCGGTCTGTTCGGCAACGGTCTTGTGCAGCGCCTCCAGTTGGCGCCCCCGTTCGGCGGCCAGGCTCGCTTCCTCCTGCACGCTGGCGGCCATTCGGGCGGCGTAGGCGCGCGTCGTCGCCAGTTCGGCCTCGACGCTGGCCAGGCGTTCGCGCAGATAGTCGTTGTGGGCCTGCAACCCGGAGGCCGCGCCGGCGCCGGCGCCGGGCGCGGACGCCGCCGCCCCGTTGACCAGAGAGATCGTATGGTGCTGCAGCGTGAGGATTTCTTGCAGCGCCTGATCCGTGGCCGGGCTGGTTGGCGGCGGGGCAGGGTCGACGCTCGACGTATCCAGCGGGTCGACCACGCGCGCGATCACTTCGCGGGGGACGGCGCGCAGCGAGAGTTCGTGCACCAGCTGCCGTTTTTCGGACTCGATGGTGGGCGTGGACGGGGTGCGTCCCGGCGCATAGGCATTGAGCAGTTTGCGGTAGTACGCGGCGCTGTAAGTCGCCCCCGTAGCATGGTAGACGGCGCGCACGAAATCGTGGACGAAGGGCCGGTGCTGGCGGGTGTCGTTGGCGTGGCGGGCGACGATGGCCGCGACCAGCTGCACCAGGCTGCGCGCCTGCGCGTCGGTCAGCGCCAGGCGTGGCCGGCCGGGGCCGCCGTGCGCCGGAGATGGGTCAACAGAGGAAGAAGATGGCGGGTGCATGGCGTTCACGTTGTGAAAATGACTTCCGATCGGTGTCGGGGTTGCACAATTTACTGACAGTTTTTAGCCAAATTTCCCGCAGGAGCGCACCGTGGACCAACGGTTGCGACGTAAAACGACACGTTTTAGGAAGTCAATTCGTCACCTGGAAGCCTGGTGTCGAGTTGAAAAATTCACTTCCCACCCCGAAGACACGTGCACTCGGGCGCCCAACAAGGCCATGTCTCACGATTTGCCTTGAAAAGAACCGATTTCAGGATAGCACACCGGCATCCACGTGGGTATAAATGACGGTACAAAATTTAAATTAACGAACCTGTATTTACAACTAAAACACTTAGCATTCCTTAAGTGTTTTAGATCATTAGTAGGTTTATTTTAAAAATTCCCACCCACGCGCCGCCATCGCTTGTTGAAAAATAATAAAGTCGGACACCAAACAATAGAGTTGGACACCAAATTGCACCGAACCCGTGCAATGCGGCGCCGGTTCCACGCCGCCATGCCGGTTTGCCAGGTATCCCGTGTCCAACTTTATTATGTGTGCACTTCCCAAGCAGCCAGGCCTCACACGTTTCCTCGAGCAACCGTCACACATTTGCTTCATCGGACCAAGACGACCAGCAACTATCGTCACGGCAGGTTTGTGACTACAATCGTTCAGCACGCGCTTCCCATCCGCCCAGGAGGAAAAATCAACCCCGCTAAAGGACTGCCCCACGACATGACCCCATTCCACGACTCTTTCGGCAACATGCCGACGCGAGACTACGCATGCATCCTGCTGCCCACCGTCGACTATGAAGCTCAGCTGCAGGCCATGCGATCCCTGTTGGATCAGCACAAGAAAAATGAAGACCGACGCACCGCGGACATCCAGAGGATCGACCAGGCGATCCCGCATCTGAGTGAGGAACAAGGACGATGGGCGAGCGACGACCGCAGCGATAGGTTGCATGCGTCCGTGTATGCTGACGCCGCCCACAGCATGGCCGCCATCGGCATGCTGGCGCCGTTCATCGAGACGATTTTCAACGAAGCATTCAGTTCGGCTAGGTCTTTCTACGGCGCCAATACCGACTCGTTACCCGATCATCGGAGGTGGAAGGCCGATATCGACTTGGCGTGGAACTGCCGGCATTCTTGGAAGAAAAATGGTGCGCGCTTCGATAGTATGGACGCCGGCATTATGCAATTATCCAGCGCCATCGGCCTGAAAGAATTTTTGCCGACCAGCCTTCCAACCACCTTGAGTGCAGTCTTCGCGTACCGCAACAAGATGTTCCACTTGGGATTTGAATGGCCGGTGCACGAGCGAGAAAAATTCAATGAGAGAATCGCCGGCGAGAAATGGCAGACCACCTGGTTTCAGTGGGCCACACGCGATTCCAAACCGTGGATTTGCTACATTACCAACGAACTCATTGCCGAATGCCTGACCCAAATCGATGGGGTTTTGCATGCATTCGGCGCATTTGCTGTGCAAAAACTCCCAAGTCCCAATAATGTGGAAAAATGGGAACCACCGTTGGGGACGAGCTCGAACACTCGCTTGGCTAGATCAATCCCGAGAATATCGATATCCATGGTAGACCTCCACACGTAAATTGGATGAAACGTTAGTTTGATCCGATTCGGTGGTGTCGGGTCCATCTCAGTAAATCAACAAACTTAGGAACCCAAGCATGAGCACCTACGCAGAAATCAAAGCCCAGATCGCCGAATTAGAAAACAAGGCTAAAGAAGCTCACTCTTCTGAGATAGCATTAGCCAAAGCACAAATTACTGAAATCATGAAAACATACGGCTTAAGCGTGACTGATCTCGCGGGAAAGGTGGAAAGTTTTCAACGCTGATTGACTTCTTGTGGCACTATTAATTTTGACTGAAAAAGGAAGAGTATGAAGTTCTCGCAAGCTGAGCTTGGATTGATCGCAGCAGCGCAGCGAAAGACTGCTGGCACAATTATCAAGCGATGGGGCATATTGGCGCTAATGCTAATTGGCTTAGTTTTTTTTCTTTTTGGATTTATTGATTCCGGTACTTTCGTTCAAACATTCGTGGTAGCTATCCTCCTTGCTGTCGCCGTTCCTGAAATAGGCGGAGGCCCCAAATATCATGAACTGGTGAAGCTATTGGAAAAAGCAAGGGATGAGGCACAGGATGTTGACGTTGGTTGAATATCGGGGGCATGAAATAATACCGAAAAGAGAATTCCGTGACCGGTAATCCCCCCATTTTTAGAGCGCGCTAAAAGTAGAGGTTAAGCGGCCAAGGCAAGCTTTTGTTTCGGTGTGATGCCGCCAAGTGCCATGTTGGGCCGGTCGTGATTGTAAGTCCACAGCCAACGGGTTGCAAAATCCTGGATCTCGTCCAGTGTTTCAAACAGGTGATGAGCCAGCCAGTCATAGCGCACGGTGCGGTTGTAGCGTTCAACGTAAGCGTTCTGCTGCGGCTGCCCCGGCTGTATGAAGTCGATGCGGATGCCGCGCTTGGCGGCCCAGGCTGCGGTCACTGCACTGATGTACTCAGGGCCGTTATCGCACCGAATGACCAGTGCCTATGGCTTTGACCAGTTCGTCGACCGAACGCGTCGAAGTGCCTTGGATATATGCTTCCTGGATAACCGCCGTCAAAGCCTTCTCGGTGGTTCGACGGGGCTCCAGAAAGCCGGAGAAATAGCTGCTGCTACGCAGTTTGGGAATTTTCAGATCGACAGTGCCGGCGCGGGTTTCCCAGACGCGGTCGCGGTAGCCGTTGCGGCTGTTGACACGTTCGTCGCTGCGCTCGCCGTAGGCCGCCTTGCACAACACCTCGACATCCATCTCCATTAGCCTTTGCAAAGCAAATTGCAGCGTTTGTTTGACCAAATCGGCATCGACACCCTTGGCGGCAAGTTCCGTCAATGCCATAGTAGTGGGGCTGGTCATTGTGATCTCCTCTGAGTTAGATTGAGTTGGCAAACCCAAACCTACCCATGAATCACAATGGCCGCCTCAACAAGGCTCAAGCCTCGGCGCCGAACTCGGCACCAACTTCATACACCACGTCTGGGGACACAATCCACAAATGCCGCAGTGGCAGCTGATCGCCCTCGCCGAAGGTTGGACGCGCCCCCCCCTCACCTTCCACGAGTTTGGTATGAGCCAGAAGCGCTGGAGTTACCAGCAGCTCACTCAATCAGCAGAAACCGCCATTACCAATTACAACGAGATGGCTCGGAATGTCCGCATGGACGGTGATCCGGTCGGCGTCGCTTCGATGTTCCACCAGCGCGCGATAGGCGCACTTGAAACATGGCGTGATCTGACGATGGGCTGGCAGGAGAATGACGATGATGCCCGACTCACGGCATTGGCCATGCAATCGAGTTCCGTCAATATATAGTCACCTGCTCTTTCAAATATTTAATCACATTCATGTTTATCGACCCGACCAGTGACCGCACTATCGATATCACCGCCAGTATCACGCGCACCTACCTCCCTCACACGACTGCTAGGGAAAAGAAACTATTGCGAAAGCACCTGGCCTTCATTCTTCCAAAGGTAACTGAGCCGAACACCTTGATAGAACCAGTCCGGCAGGCGCTTGAGGTTCTTCGCCTGCATGAAGGAATAGGGTCCTGGATTCGCCGGCATACAAGCGTATTGCCAGTAACAATCGTCGCCGGCCTGATAATCACGGTTCTTGGCGCCTACATTGTTTATCGTGCCGCCTGGACCGGCGAGTACAAACCACCCGCCCGCCCTGCGGCGGTCACGATGCAGGTGGTCTCCGAACCTATTCAAACAACAGCGATGAAGAAACAGCCATCGTCGGTTACACCTTCGGCGTCCGTCCTATCCAGCAGCGCTAAGTTTCCGGCTATGCGGCAGAAATAGGCCAGCTCGTTTCCCGGAAAATCTATGGCCAGCGATATCCAACTTACCGGCCCTCTGCTTCGGGTATGTCCCCCTGTGTGTATTCTCATGAATCCGGACACTGGTTCTCATTTCAACCCGGATAGCGAATTGCATTCTACCCCTCTCACTACCAAGGCCTCGGTCCAATCATGAACGACAAGCGTTAGGTCTAAGCCATCGTGTCTACTGTATCAGGGATACGCTACCTTGGCTCGAGCCAAGAATCGTATTTTCGCACCGTGCATCCGATACTCTGGACTCTTTTTAATCTTCAGCATCGCCACGAATGCGATGCTCTCCGATATAGCATCGTGATCTGCGAGCGTTCAAAGTTCGGCAAGCAATCGTAGCCGTATAGTCCAGTCCTTTCTAGCCCCTTACTTCGAATGACCTCGTCTTATAAAATTCCTTATAACGAGCTTCCCCAGAAAATACATTCGTAATGAGCAGTGAAAGTGCCATATTTGTCGATCTTGGCTCGAGCCAAGATCGACAAGGACAAGGACAAGATTGTGATAGAACGCAAGCACGGGGGGCTGGGTCAAACTGCACCACATTCACTATATCTTTATACATCTACATTGGTGACTCCTCTTCCGTTTCCGCTAGCTGTAACCACCAACTCATTTTATTTTTTCCACATCCTAAGCCTGCGACTGGCGTATACATGAGATAAAGTGCGATTCCTATAACTGGAAAGTATTCACGCTTCCCTCCGTTTAGTGGCGTTCCTGATAGCGACGCGCAAAAAGCGCCAGCCGATTGGCAAGCTAAGAGGACGTATCCTGCGACCTTGATATTCTGCTTCGTCTTTATCCTGTGAAGGGGGAGCATCGTCACTCTTGGCTCGAGCCAACTTCAACACCAATACCTTGAGGAAAGGATAATCCGGAAAAATTCACGCCTTTGAGTATCGGTAGGAGGTCTATCATCAGGATCTTGATGCGAGTTGAGGCTGTTCACCAGGTCTCAACTGGAAAACAATCAAATCATCATCGACAGGGCAAGATGACAGCTACTTGGGCACATCATAGATGTCCTAAAGTCTTTAAACGATGTCCCCTCATACTTGCATCACACATAGCTAAATACTTGAATCCACGTATCTATGAAGCGGTAGGAACACGGTTCATATTGGCTCGAGCCAACTTTCATGACCGGAGAGTTTAAAAGCGTCCGGCGTGATATGGGCGACAGCTCCATTCTAATCATCACAGTTTTCTTGACTACGACATAAGCCAGCATGTTCTTTTAAAACCTAAGTCAATACGTACATTGGTATGCCTTGCCGTTTGCTCAATTCGCAAACGCGATTGGAGATTCGATCATATCTGCATGTGGTGTAGCGTAACCTTGGCTCGAGCCAAGGGAGGTTTGATAGCCCGAGGGCGGTCAACTCTGTAGCGATAAGGATTAGTGAATCACAGTAATGCTTAAGCTTGGTTTTTAACCATAAAATCATGCAGGTAATTTTATATATTTTCCAACATCAATGGACGAATTTGCGCGATAATATAGGTCACAAATTCAACACTATAGAAAGAGATACGCATGGTTATCACGATCGGTGCCGAAAAAGGCGGGGTTTCAAAGACACGACTGGCGACACATATCGCGGCGTTGGCGGCTTCGCAAGGCGTCGATGTTGTATTGCTGGATACCGACAAACAGGGTTCAGCGATGAGCTGGGCTCGCATTCGAAACGAGGAGGGCGTCACCCCATCGATTCCAGTGTTATCTCTTCCGGCGAAGCCTGCTACGGAGATCGCGAATCTCGCCGGCAAATACACACTGGTCGTGGTTGACATCGGCGCGCAAAACTACCGCACAATGTTGGAGTGCGCGGCACTTTCCGACTTGGTGCTGGTACCATGTGGTCCCGACCAGCAAGAAATGGAATCGACGCTGAATGTCTTCGAGGCGCTTCGGGCGCTTGATCCTCGTCATGAAAAAGGGCGTATTCCTGCCCACGTAGTGTTGACACGGGTTTCTACAAAGGAAAATGCGAAGGCGACTGCTGAGTTACGCGCATATTTAGCTTCCGAGGACATACCAGTTTGCAAGGGTTATATCGCGCAACGCGAAGCTTGGAGGGCAACCGGCAAAACAGGCAGGGCGCTTCATGAGCTTAAAGGTTCGGACCGTTCACTCAAAGCCATCGAGGAAATGCAATTCCTTTACGACGAGATCGTCGAACTCGCCAACAAGGAGTAAGCCATGGCCACATTCAAAAAGAAACCTATCTCCGCCCAGGCAGTTGCTCTTGCAGAAGAAGGCGCCGCAAGCGCTCCGATCGTTGGTGATCCGCGCATGGCGCCGTTACCTGTATCCACCCCGCCTGCGGCAGACCCAGTTATTCCAACTCTTGGCTCGAGCCAAGATCGCATCACGGCCACACCTGGCCAAATAGTTCACGCTCCGTTATCACGGATCAAGTCAAACCCGTTCAATCCCAGGGCTGTTTACACAAGCGCAGCCGTCGACGAGTTAGCGATATCGATGCAAACTCACGGACAGCGGGTAGCGGCACTGGGTTACCTGGATGACGATGGATACGTGGTTCTGATTGAAGGTGAAACGCGCTTTCGCGGAGCTCGAGCTGCCGGGATTGAATCACTTCGCATAGAGTTGCGACCAAAACCAGAGAGCGACCGCGAACTCTATGAAATGGCTCGCGCGGCGAACGTTGAGCGTCGAGATCAGACTCCACTTGACGACGCAATTCGTTGGAAAGAACTCCTGGCGCGCAAGGTCTATCCTACCCAAAGCGCACTTGCGAAAGCGCTCACTCTTGGAGAAGACCATGTCAGCCGGATACTCTCTTTGGCTCAACTTCCGCAAAAAGTAATCATGTCATGCTCAGAGTCCCCGGAATTGCTAACCGTCAAGATGCTTAATGCGATTCGCGAATTTTGGGAACAGCAAGGTGACGAGCCAACCATCGACTTGATCCGGGAAGCAGCGAAAGAGGGACTCGGATATCGCGACGTCGCCTCCCGTCGAAAGGCTGCGGCGAAGGGGCCGGTCAAGCGACCTCGCTCCACCCGCGAAGCTTTCGTTTTCCATGGAGCTAAAGGTGAATTCAAATCATTCGAGGACGGTGGCCGTATCGAACTGGCCATCAAAGGGCTCACTCCCGAGCGTGCCGAGGAGATCACTGCAAAAATCATGGCGCTATTCGCAAAAGAGTGAAGATCGGAAAGAGCAGGCTGCCCTGGTCACCGAGTTATAGAAGAAAGTCGACCTCTTCGAGTAGAGGAGGCTCATCTTCACCGGAATATTAGGCTTGACGTCCAAAAGGGAGCTTGCACGGGGACAGTCCCTGTTCAAGCTCCCTTTTTTCGGAAGTGGTTAATGGGGCGCTGAACGCTCTAAGTATTTCATAGTTCTACAGTGGGCGACAACGGTTATGCTTCCCAGCCGGTTGAGGCTCTCCAATAACTTGGGTCCCCGTTGGATCTCACCTTTAGCGTGCAATTTTCTATCAGACGACTGTCAAGGAGCCTCGACAAAATTTGAAGGCGAGAAGCGGGAAATGCCAAAATTGATATCTAAGGGGAGCTTATCCGGGGAGCTCCACTTGTAAGGGTTCCTTTCTGTTGGTTCTAGGGAACCGCTGATTTAATCGATTTTTCGGTCCATTGCGCGTTGTAAGTCCTTGATTTATCAAGGAGTAGATTTTCAGAAAACGAATAAATCAGCGCTTCCCTAGGAGTATAAGGGAGACTCTACAAGGAGTGATAGGAGACAAAATTATTACCGTTGTGCAGCATCACCGGTAAATCGGTGTCTTGGTAGTGAGTACTTACTATTCTACTGTGAAGCATGGCACCGTCTTTTTTGTATCCATTGTTGTGGCCGTTTGGATAAACAGGAGAAATGAACATTCATTCACTATCCTCATTGAGCAATGCACTAACTGAAAAGATCATGGAAGTAGACTTTAAAGTGTGATTGGGAGCTTTAGCAGGGACCAAGCTAGCCGTAGCAGGCTAAGAGGAATGACGGCAGTGAAATTTAAAGTCTGATGAAGTTAAAGCCCTTAAAGGGAGCTTCCACAGGGGGTGGTAGAGGGTTCCCCGCTCGTGAAATAGCTGAATACAGCGTTTGCAGGCCTGTGGCGTAGCTTTGCCACGTAACTTGGTATGTTTTGTCGAAATTAGTAATTTGACGTGGCCAAGCCTCGCCAGGTGGCCCGAAGGGGAGATTCAACAGGGAGTGTTTGTGGGAAGGTCAAAAGCATTTGTTTTTGTGTACCGGTCGATTGCAAGGAGTTGTTGTTTTGTTCATCGAAGATGAAAGTCATTAGATGAGGCTGCGTTAGCTTAGTTAGCAAAATGCAGGACCATGCTTAGGCTGAGTAGTTTGCGCGGTAAGAAGGGGCCTTAAAAGGCCTGGAATATGCCACTGAACGTCACCGAGCCATAGTCTTTCTCTGCAAAACTCTTTATTGTTTGCATTTAGATATCATTGTTTGGGCCTGAAATTTAACTTTTATTGGATAGTGCTGGATCGATGCATCTTGTTTGAGGCTCAAGTGAGGCGTTTTTTGTAGAAGGGGAGTTGGGGAGCTTTTTTTGAACCAAATGTCAGGGTTGTGTTGGCATTTGCTCTTGAGAGGTTTTTTGAATAATAACCCTTTGAAAACCTTAAATACTAATTAAGCAGAGCAAGACCCGCAGCCAGCCTAGCTTGGAGGCCGATTCGGTGAGCTTCTCCGAGGACCAAGGGGAGTTTCCACAGGAACCGAAGTGAGTTTGTACAGGGACCGTGGCGATTTAAGGTGAGCTTCCACAGGTGTCAAGGGGAGTGGATACGGTGACCTAGACGCTCTTGGGGGAGTGGCTACGGGGACCATGTTTATTCAAGCTGTGGATAACTTGCGGAAAGTTTCGAAGTCATTTCTGTGACAGGGTTTGAGGTCAAGAATATCTGATTTGTGGCTGGACCTTGGTGATTTTCCGGATGTTTTGGATTTTTGTCTTGGAGATGTGAATGATTTGGTGTTGCCTGGTTAGGTTCGATCACCAAGGGAGCTTTGACAGGGACCGTCATGGTTTGTTATTGGGAGCTTTCACAGGGAGCTACTTTTAGTGCTGTCGCTGCGTTTCCCTTGGATTGACATTGTCGATGGATGAGGGCCTGCTGAAGGTGAGCTTCAACGGGGACCTTGGGTGATAATAAGAACATTAGGGGAGCTTTTTCGGGGACTACCGTTAGGTGATGCTAAGTGGTGCGTAAACGTCACCGTTTAAGGTGAACTTTGCGTATTCCTCTTACATTCCTCTTCAAAGGTGAAGCGATTCGCGTTATAGTTCGCACCTAAGGCAATGGTGAGAGGGGGTGATTTCCCTTATCGCGCGACATGGAGAGGACGGATGGCGACAAGGAAACCAAAGGCGGCGGAAGGCGGAGAGCTTGCCGCAGCGCCTCCCATGGAGTTCCGTAAGACCAACGAGGCTATCGGCCTTCGTGTTCGCGAGGGCAAGCTGTCACTGCTTACTCGCAAGGTTTTCAACGTGATGATGTATCACGCTCAAGAGCTCAAAGATCCAGGCGTCAATGCTCCGATCGATACGCCGGCCGCAAAAAAATATTTTTGGATGCGGTTGTCAGACTTGGCGCGTGACGCCCACTATGACAGCAAGGACACTGAGTTTCTCAAGGCGCAGCTCGAAGAGCTTCAAAATATCAAACTTCTCATGGAGAACGAGCGGCAATGGACAAGCGAACGTCTGGTCGCGTCCGTTACGTTGGTCAATCCGATGGGTCTCAAAAAGCATTCGGGCCAGGTGTGGTTCGGCTTCGCTTTCCCCCCGGAGGTTCACGAGCTGGTGATGGCCCCGGGCACATATACCAGGTTCAGCATTTTCTACCAAGGCTTGCTTCGTTCGGGTTCCTCGTTGGCGCTTTATGAAATTTGCCGCCGCTATGCAACTAATCCGTCGAAACTCACCTTGGTCGAGGCCTACGAGCATTGGTATGGAGTCTTGTCCGGCAATCCCGTGACACTGGAAAATCCTCCGCCGCTCTACAAATATTTTAAACGGGATGTGATCCGTCCGGCGATTGCCGAGATCAATGCGCTCACCGATATCCAAGTCGAGCTTATCGAGCATAGGGTCGGGCGGCGCGTCGAACGTATCCAATTTCGCGTCGAACACACCAAACAGCCGCAGCTGGATTTCGCGGCGCCGCCGGTGATCGACCTGGAGTTGATGGGCAAAATTATGAAGTTCGGCTTGTCGCAGTCCGAGGCGGCCGATGTGATGGCGCAACATGGTGATGACAAGGTCCGCAACGCCGTGTCGTTCGTCCAGGCCCGCATTGATCACAAGAACAGCTCCAAGCTAGATTCTCCGGCTGCCTATTTCCGATGGAGCCTAAAGCAGGGCGCCGCCGCTGCCAAGGACTTGCAGCTGCAACAGAGCTCCGCAAAGGGCGCGCCGCCGAAGAAGGGTGAGGGCCCGACGGTCATGGAGAAGTTCCTCGCCGCACGAGCGCAGGAGGCCCTTGCCGTCTACAAGGAACTTGATGATGACGATCGCAAATCGATCTTCGAGCGATTTCGTGAGCAGAACACGAATACAGCCGTCAAGCTTGATCGGGGCATCGACAACGCCACCGCCCGTTCGCTGTTCTCGAATTGGTATGCGCAGGAGTTGTGGGGACAGCCGACGGTGGAATCGCTGGCTCACTTCATCGAGCAGTTCAGTCTCGGCCCGCGTTGACCCTTCTCAAGGTCCCCGTGGAGGCTCCCTTTGTAGCGCGGCGCATGGTCCCTGTAGTGACTCACCTTCGGAGGACCTTATCAGTCCCCGGAAAAGCTCCCTTTAATCGCAGGTGCGCCACAGCGTCAAAGATCAGCTAGGCATGAGCGCAAGCGTCGCTCCGCGGACGAGTGCGTCGCGCAACGCGGCTGCATGGTGCTTGCGGTGGTGCTCCATCATGGAGCCAGGATCCGGGGTGCGCAGGGTCAGAAGATTGCCTTCGAGCTTGGCCATGATGAGCGGGGCGCTGGCGATTATGTGGAGAGCGCCCTCGTAGCAGGGCGCTGGCGCGGGGCGGGTCTCTCTGTTGAGGACCTGTTCGGCCGCATTGGCCGCATGGTAGGTTACCGGCGACAGCGTCATTGCTCTCATGTGCGTTATCGCCTTGCGCAGCGCATCCTCCAACTCGGTCACCCGTTCGGCGCCTGCCGTGTATTGTTCAAACTCCGTGCAATTCATTCCTCGCCTCCAATTTCTACGCTTTCTTCAATGGCGGACTTCGCCCGCGCCATCCGCACCACCCATGCAGAGTGCGCGTCGACGAAGCGCTTCGCGAACTCCAATCTTGAAAATCCCATGTATTCGCGTAAGTCCGCGAGGTTGAAGCCATCTTCGATCAGGCTCGCACCGTAGGAATTCCTGAGCGTTTGCGGGCTTACCCGCTCACCGCCGGCCAACTGACCTAGTCCCCGTAGAAGCTCCTTTGCGCCGACGAACGTCCGCGCGTAATCGACCGTTCCCGCGCCTCCGCGGCCTGGAAACATCGGGCCAGCACCGTCTACGCCGGCGTTGAGCCATGATTGTATCGCGGGCCAAGCCTGCGGCGCCACCAGGGCCCGATGTGTTGCCATTGTCTCAATGGCGGGGGCCACCACGAACCGCTGCGGTCCATCTTCGAAACAATTAACGGAGGAGTGATTGGCTTGTCCAGGCTTGAACCCCGCTCCCAGCATAAGCGCGCAGAGCGCTTTGGCTCGGGCCTGCATCCAACCATCCTCGTTGTGGAAGTTAGAGGGTTCGGCCAGAGCCGCAAAAACCCGTTCGCGCTCCTGCCTGGTCAAAAACGGCATCGGTTTGTCCGCCGCCTTCTGGGTCTGGAGAGCGGGGGCGGGGGCGGGCGTCCAATGGATGGCGCCTTCCTTGGCCATGGCAAGGAAGGCGCGTTCGAGCAGTAGTTGGTAGCGCCGGCGACCCTGCTCCCGGCGGCAAGCGGAGGCGTGGTCCAGGAAGTCGGCGACGTCGTCGGCGCGGGCCAGTATGGCGGTGCGGCCGCGTCGGCTCTCCAGGTGCCGAATGAACGTGGACCACATCGCCGCATAGACCTTGATCGTCCCGTCGCTGAAACCGCACCCGTCATCGTTCTCCGCGCTGGCAAGCCATTTCTTGAATGAGGCCCGCGGGTCGGCTTGCCAGGGGTGGCCTGTTTTGTAGACTGGGGTTGGCGCGCGTGAGCGCGTTGTTCTTATGGTGTTCAATACACCTCCGTTAATTGTGTCGGGATTGTATCATTTAACTCTCAGTCATGATCTTGTCTTGGTGGTGCCATTGATGGCTGTGATCGCCATACGGCCTTGATCGCTGCACCAGCTTCCGGCGGCGATCAAGGCCGTAATCGAATTGATATGCTGATGGCGCGTCGAGTTGCTGAATTGGCGATCTTCCGAGGTAAGTCCTGTCGATGCATCGACGCTCGGCGCACGACCCCAGGCATTCGAAACAAACTCCTCTTCGGGAATTGAGAGTTCATGACAGCCAGGCAGAAAATGTGCGTCACCTCAGACGACTGCACAGTCGATTGCTACCAGCTATATCACCGGATTTACTTGCTTTCATTTATCTGCGCAGATAAACTGCCTTGTATACATAAAGTAATGCCAGATCTATTTATCCATCTGTGCAGATAAACAACATGCAAATTTATGAAACACAGCTCGGCGAAGCGGTCTCGCAAGCCATCGAGGCGACCGGTCTGATGCAGGTTACCGCCCGAGAGTTTGACGTGCCTCACTATGGCGGGCATCTCGATTGTCTGTTGCAGTTGCGTACACCGGCAGGGGGCAGGCGACTGGCCATCGAAATGAAACGCGAAGCCTATCCGCGTGATATCCGCGATGCCGTGTGGCAGCTTGAAAGCTTTCGCAAGAATCATCCTGCGGCGACCGATCTGATTCTGATGGTCGCCGCACTTCATCTAAGCGATGGTGCCAAGGAGACTTTGCGCCATCATGGTATCGCTTATTTTGACGCCGGCGGCACGTTGTTTCTCAAACACCAGGATTGGTTTATCGATATCCAGCGGCCGTCCAAGCCGGCTGCTCGCCGCAGCACGGTGCCACTGTTCACTGCCGCGCGGGAGCAGGTGGTGCACGCGCTACTGCATGCCCACGACAAGTACCTGAGCGGCCTTGAGCTGGCTGAGCTGTCCAACACCTCGACCTATACGGTTTCCACTGTGCTCAACGAACTGGAGCGGCTGGAGTGGCTCGCCAGCGAAGGCAGCGGCCGCACGCTGCGCCGCAAAGTCTCCCGCCCGGCGGAGCTGCTCGACGCCTGGGCCGACGCGTGGCGCCAGCGCCGCGACAGCCGGTCACGCTGGTTCTTCTACAACCAGAATCCCAGCACCGCGCTGGCCCATGTCGCGGAACGTCTCGATCACTCGTCAAAAGTCGATGGGATCTTCACAGGCGCTGCGGCGGCCAACCTGGTCGATCCGCACCTGACCCGCACTGACATCGTCGACCTCATCATCCCGCCTGGACAAGCTGATACCTATGTCGATGTGCTGGGCTTGAAACCGGTCGATAAGGGCGCAAATCTCAACCTGATCGAACGCAGTGGCGCCAGCTTATTATTCACCAAGCCCGCTCCCGTCCCAGGCGCGGTATTCGCCAGCCCTTTCATCCTGTACCTGGATCTCCTGGACGGCAAGGGCCGGAACAAGGAGCTGGCAACTCAGCTCCGTCAACATCATCTGAAAATCTGACATGGCCACACCTGAAAAACCAAAGACCTCGGAAGGCTACGATACCGCACAAACTCTGGCATGCGAGCGGGTGCTGGTCACGTTGCTCGGCGCCTTCGGTACCCTCAAGGACACGATCCGGCTGGTCGGCGGACTGGTGCCGCGCTACCTCACACCGGCGTCGCCGCCAGACGTGCCGGCCCACGCCGGAACGACAGACGTTGATATCGTGTTCAACTTGCAGGTCATCGCCGAAGGCGAGGGTTATGCTTCACTGGCCGACCAGCTCAAAGCCCGGGGCTTTGTGCGTTACCATCGCCCTGGCGCCAAGTCGCCGAGCAGCTGGCAATGGGAATGCAAACTCTCAGGACACGAAAGCGTCATCGTGGATTTCCTGCACGACGCCGCCGAAAGCGCGCAAGAAGGCAAGCTGCTGCCGATCGAGGGAGAAAAGGTATCGGCGCTGGGTATTCGGCATGCAGGTGTGGTGCACGAATGGTTCCGCGAACAGCGGGTCACGGCGGAGCTGCTCGATGGCGCGGGCAGCTCGACTGAAGTGGTACGCCATGCTGACCTGACGGCCTTCATCATCCTGAAGGCGATCTCGTTCGACCAGCGCGGCGAGAACAAGGACGCCGGCGACCTCGTGCATGTGATGCGGTACGCGGGCACGCCGACGCAGATCGCCGAAGAGATCATGGTTCGCTACGAGTCCAGCCGGCATACTGCGGCGATTCTCGATGCCCTCGATCGGCTCGAGACACGGTTCTGTGACGGCGACGGCGTCGAAGGGCATTTGCGCAATGGTCCGGTAGCCGCCGCCCGGTTCCAGCTGGGGCTCGACCCGGACGACGACGAGGAGCGCATTCTTGCGCAACGCAGCGTCACCGGTCTGGTAAGCGACATTGTCACGCGCGTGCGCGCGGGAATTGCCGCCGGAACCGGAGCGGGTTAGGCAACCAACCCAGCCGCTATCTCGCGGGCTTTCATGCAACGCCTAACGTTCGGCCACATCGGCGCTGTGATCGACGTACGCCAGGACTCGAATCCTGGCGTACGCATGAAAGGAAACGGTTGGATTTCATGTTGCTCGTTCGTTGCAATCATGGCCTCAGCTTATTTACCCGTCTTTTTCTCAGGAGCAGGTTGGAATGGTGCATCCGCATCGATCATTCTCTGATGACGTGCGGCCATCGCGGCATAGACCTTGGCCGTTTCAGCATTCGCACAGTTAATACCTTCCGTGGTCTCCTTCCAAGCATGCTGTTTGCTTGGAGTCATAACACTAAATTCATTATTTTGGAATGCCACGCATTTCGCGTTGACTTGTAATGCTTCTGTTAGATGCTTGGAATAGTACGAAACAGAATTTGCGGGTTTCTCCATGACAGTTTCGCCGCAGCCGGTAGCAAGGAAAGCCAAAGACAGCAGAGTCAGCAGAGGTTGAAGTTTCATTTTTGTCAGCATTTTAGTTGAATCTATGGCATTTAAACCATTGGATTACCAATATATTGTGAAGACTAAATGATAGCGCAAGACGAACATCTCTCCCAGTATATTGGGAGAAATTTTTGGATCCAGCTATCGCTTTTGGAAAAGTTCTGCGCTTTCTAAGAAAGCAAGCTGGGCTATCGCAAGAGCAATTAGCATTGACGGCCGGGGTTGAGCGGAACTTTGTCAGCTTGATTGAGCGCGGCATTAATCAACCAACAATTCGAGTCATCTTCAAACTGGCAACTCCGCTGGGAGTTGCGCCATCAGAGCTAGTCCGCTTGGTGGAATTGCAACTTTCTAGCGAGGGCGAATAGCAGTCAAAGATCTCTAGCTTCATTGATATGCCAGCGAATTTGTATTGCGAAAGTCGTTCTCAGACTCGTCTATAGCCCGAAAAAGTGAGCTCCACGCCCTATGCTGAGGTTCCATCCGCTACTGGGTTTCCACGGACGTTAGATCCCCGGCGGAGCATCATGGACTTGCCGATTTGGCATATGAAAAATGATGGGCGACTCGGCCTGCGAGTCGCGCGGTCGTATCACAGGCTACCTAGATGTGAGAATCGCCTTGGCTGCCCTATAGAATGCCGTAAATATTGACCAGAACATGATCCAACCATCGCGAAGACCATTATTGAAAGGGCTTCCATTGTCAGCCTTAGCAGACCCGAATGAAATAATTTTTTTAGCGGTTTTATAAACACCGACGAAAGGGGACCAAAAAAGAGTCCAGCCTTCTCTCAAACCCTCGCCAAAAGCTTGTTTAATGTCATTCATTCGCTTATTTCTCCTGTAAATGAGATTTACCGCTCACCATTAATTTTTATAATTTTATATTTGAGATCACAGTGAATTTTGGAAAGCCTAAATTTCATGCTGGCAGCATAAATCAGTATGAGAAATTATCCATTTTACTGAGTTAAAGTAGGCATACTTAAAGGTTAATCAGCGTATATCGCTTTGCCCGGAGGGGGGGGTAACGCCCCTGGAGCCTAAGGCTGGGTGGGGAGCGTTTTAGTAACTGGAATATCCGCACCAGCTTTGTCTTTCAACGCCAATTTCAGGGCAATGATAAGCACTGCGTCAGCGTGTAGCTTTTCTGCTTCCGAAGGCGGAAAGCCCAGGTCCGCGAAAATATTGCCCCCCGCAGGTGTAATATGCTCGCTGCCAGTGGATGTAACATATTCGGCGCCAGTGATCTTGGTCATTTATGCTCCTTTTAATAAAATCTACTCTAGCCAACATCGGCTGGAATCATTGTACTATTGCGGGGTGAACAACGCGACGTCCGTCTGCACCACAGGCCAGTATTCGATCAAAAAGTAAAGCATAAATATCTTTACTTGAGGCCAGCTCAACAAGGCCCGCAAATACAATAGTACCGTTCGAGAATGATGATGCAACTCCACTTCGCTGGTGGGCTGAGCACAAAAATGGAAGATGCTGGGCAACAGGACGTGAGAACAAGAATCTAGAGCATCAGGGAGGAAGAAATGACAAGAAAATTCATTGTCATCACAACCATTTTTCTCACAATACTATCTTTTCTTCCAAGTCATGCCATATGGGCCGAGCCGCAATATTCCGAACTGAAATTCATGGTTCCCGATGGCCCGCCATTTGGCTATCGCAAGGATGACAAGATCACCGGCATTGCCTACGACATTATGATCGAGGCACTCAGCCTTAGTGGATATACGGCCAGTGTTCAAATCACGCCGCTCTCGCGTGCGATTCAATCACTCAAAGCGGGTGTCATCGGTGGTGTTTTCCCGCTTTATAAAACAGCAGAGCGCGAGGAGTTCATGTCCTTCGCGGGCGAAGCATTGTTTACCCAGACCATCTCGCTTTTCTCCAGAACCGGCTCCGCGCTCAATTCTGAAGGAGATTTACAAAAATATTCGGGCGTGAGCATTGGTGTGGTCAATCAGATGAGCTATGGGGAGAAATTCGACGGAGCAATGAAAGCCAACATATTCAAACGAATTAATTTGGCCAACAGCAGCGAAGCCAACTTAAAAAATTGCTGGCAAATCGAGTCGATTTAATTCCCAGTAGTCGTTATATGATCCTTTTTCTTGCAAAGCAGCTTAACGCTCTGGATAAAATAGAAGAGTTGGTGCCAGCGGTGGAAAGTGTTCCTACTTATGTTGCGTTTAGCAAGAAAAAAGAATTTTCCGACGTGATCGCCAAATACAATAGAACGCTATCCGCGATGAAATTGGATGGAACTTATCAAAAAATCATCTATAAATATACCGCAGCGACACGCAAATAGGCTACCTGCGGCCGGATGTTCGGCGCTCACGCGATAATCCCCATTATAGAACGTGTTAAAAGTAGACATTCCCCCCTCGACGCATCACAAAACTTAGAACTCGCACCACTCCGAATCATGAACTTTGGTCTGAAATTTCCGCTGGATTGCAGGGGGCGCCGTGCTACCCGATCTGTGCGATATCGTGAGCGCCAAAGTCTGCGATCGATTGGAGGCAGCAAATGCATTTTGCTTCAATTCTCCGGCAACTCTGGCTATCGATGCTGGATTCAATACGAATTTCCCGACAACGTCAACAAGCTCAATCGCTTGGCCCTGTAGAGATTCGGCAGCCGCCGCCGATTCCTCAACCAACGCTGCATTTTTCTGGGTGACGCTATCCATCTGAATAATCGCTTGGTTGATCTGTTCAATACCCAGGCTCTGTTCCTGGCTTGCCGCAGTGATTTCGGTAATGATACTGCCAACCTGGCGAACACTATTAACGACCTGATTCATGGTCTCCCCGGTTTGATTTACCAGGGCAGATCCAGAATCGACCTTGGAAACCGAATCACTGATCAACGTTTTAATTTCCTTGGCCGCAGCGGCGCTTCGATGGGCCAGGCTGCGCACTTCGGTGGCCACCACTGCAAAACCTCGGCCTTGTTCGCCCGCACGCGCCGCTTCGACCGCAGCATTCAGAGCGAGGATATTCGTCTGGAAAGCAATACCATCGATGACGCCTATAATCTCGACGATTTTTTTCGACGATGCGCTAATTGCACTCATCGTTTCGACGACATTGGCGAACGCCACGCCACCTCGAATGGCAACCTCAGATGCGGTCGTCGCCAAACTGCTCGCCTGACGAGCGTTATCAGCATTTTGCCTTACGGAGCTGGTCAACTGTTCCATCGACGACGCAGTCTCCTCCAACGAACTGGCTTGTTGCTCAGTGCGCGACGACAGATCCAAATTGCCTGCCGCGATTTCCTTGGATGCCGTCGTCATGGTATCCGTGCCAGCGCGCACCTGGCTGACGATTCTTTGCAAGCTCTCATTCATTGTCTTCAAGGTCGCCAGTAATATACTGGTTTCATCCTTGCCGGTAACCTCAATTTGACTCGTTAAGTCGCCGTCAGCGACCGTCTGAGCGATCGTTACGGCATGCTGAATGGGCAGCACAATACTGCGAGTTATGATCCACGCAACCACCATTCCGATGAACACAGCAACACAGCTCAACCCAATCATCGTATTCCGTGCGAACAAATATGCCTCGTCCGCTGCGGCACTTGCCTCTTCGTTTTGTTTTTTCTCACTGGAGACCAAGGCATCGAGGCCATTTTGCCATTTAATTTGGACATCACGCAGATCACCGATGAGTATCTTCGTTGCCTCGGCATCCTTATTCTCCAGTCCCAATTGAAGAACCTTTTCAATGAGTGGGGTAGCTGCGACATTTTGCCCTTGGATATCTGTCAGTATCCTGGTTTCGTCATCCTGAATGCCGTAAACAGCAAAATTTTCGCGGATTTTCTTTTCGGCAGTTTCATAAAGTTGTGCCTGCTTTCGAACTCGATCAACCTGCGTTTGCATTTGCGTGGGATCTTCGAAGAGGACGAGATTACGCAGTGCGATCATCCTATCGGCGACGCTTAAGCGCATTTGGAATGCTAAACTGGACTCAACGTCATTCCCTTTTGTAATGTCCACCATAGACCGCTGCATAGCACTCATCCGACTTACACCTAATGCTGCAACGATAACCAGCATCATCAGCACGACGCTAAAAGAGGCGATCAAGCGGGGGCCGATTTTAAAATTTTCAATTTTCATTTGATTAATTTTTATTGGTTGTAGAAAAATTAAAGCGTATGAGCTAATCGTGACTTGCGTGAGGCCTAAGCAGAATTTTGGGCTTACGTACCAAGGACCAACAGCGGCGGGATTTCGGCCTAAGAGAGGCATCGGCAACGTTTGCGACATTGCCATTACTTTTATACTGTGAGCAGATATGCAGCTGCAATAGCTTACTTGTGAAGCATCTGCATGTTCTTGAGTAACTTAAGATTTCTTGTGAGCGCAATTCAATGATAGCGTGACCTGATGAAATTTCATCTCGGGAAATCCTGATTTTCTTGTAGGAAGCGGTGATGCTTCTCGACTGGGGGAGGACGATAACCCCTTCTCAAAACCAAACGATGGCATCGCGCCAGCCTGAAGCTTGAGACCGCATTCGTTCCTTCCGCAATAGTGACAAAGAGCGCATTTTTACAAATAGGAATCGGGTACATTGAAGACGTACTGCTTGTCACCCCATACGTGATCATCTGCTAGGAAACTCAATGGCCAATGCAACTTTAGATATTTTGGATCAGAACGGCAATGTGTTTCCCACGGATGGTTCTACCATCGTTTTCCGCCAAACGCCATATGACAAATCAAACAGTGTCCAGCTCGAAGCTAAGCACGCATTCCACCACAGCAAGCGCAAATAAGCATAGCTTCGACCATGCATGGCCTCGCACCAGCGACGCCGCCATGACGGCATCGCTAGTGCCGTTTTTGAGCCAGTTGTACGCTCAGAAATAGCGCACCCAAGCCATGGTCGACTTTCGCTTGAAGCGCGCGAAAGCCATCACCGGAGCATGGAGCGATGCCAGCAATAATACCGACACCAGCCAAATCGTCCAGAGACTTTGAAACTCATAACGGTTGCCATCGTTGGTTCCCAAGCCCCACGCAAGCAGCTTTTGCAGTATGAGCAACAAGTACAAATGCAGCACGTAGTAAAACAGCGGCGCGCTACCGAAATTTGCCGCGCCTCGCAACAGCCGGTTGTTCCAGGTTTCCAGCCTGGACAGCAACACCAAGCCACTGCCTAAGGTGAGCAGCAAAAAATCCAGCGACGGAGGATATTTCTTTACGTTCAGAAAAGACATCACTGTCCGCATTGCCGTCTCGCCCGCCGTCCATGGCAATGTCTCGCCATAGAAATTACTTACGCGCAGCATCAGGAAAAGCAACACCGCGATAATCCCGCTGTACATCAAGAACCTCTGCCGGCGCGCCGGATCAATGCACGACGCATACCATGGGCCGGTCGCGTACCCCAGCACGATAACGCCTATCCATGGCAGCAATGGATAGCTGACCTTGATCATCAACGGCCCTTGCGCCAGCAGGAAACCACGATCATGCAGGATGGTCCAGGGGATGTAGGCGGGGCTTCCCGGTTCGAATGCGATGGGCGTCAGCAGGTTGTGGCCAAACACGATACACAGCGCGCCCCCGATCAGCGGCGGACTGGGCAAACGATGCAGCAGGGTCAGCGCGATCATCGCCAGGCCAATGACCCAGATCACTTGCAGGTAGATCACGGGAGGGGGGATTTTGCCGGTCCACGCCACGCCGATCACGCTGATCTCCAGCGCTACCAGCATCAAGCCGCGCTTGACGAGAAAGCCCGTCACCGGACGCGGGCCGGACGCCGGGTGCGCATACAGCCATGCCGACAAGCCGGTCAGGAAGACGAACATCGGCGCACAGAAATGCGCCGCCAGGCGGCTGAAGAACAGACCCGGATCAATCTGGGCGACATCCATCGGATCGCTGACTTGCCAGCGCAGAAAGAACGTCTCCCGTACGTGATCGACGGTCATCATCATCATCACCAGCCCGCGCATGATGTCTATCGATGCCAACCGCGGACCTCGCATGGACGGGATGGCGCCACCGCCCATGCCGGGGTTCAAAATGTGTACCGCGCTGTCAACCTGGCTCGGCGATCTTCGCCAGGCGCGACCCACGTCTGCTGGTATGCGCTCTGGTAGTAGGCTTTGTCAAACAGATTGTCTACCTCCAGCGACAGGCGCAGCCTGCTATTCGGCGCATAGGACGACAACAGCTTGGTCGTGGTGTAGGCCGGGAGTTTGAAGGTACTGCTGATCGCCACGTCGCCATTGCGCTCACCGACATAATTGAAGCCACCTCCGACCGACGCACTCGCACCGCCAAGCTTGATCTCATGTGTCAGCAACAGATTCGCACTCTGCTTTGGCACATTAGCCAGTCTTCCGCCCACCGCCAGTACATTGTCACGCAAGACTTTGGCGTCCGTGTACGCATAGGAGAACGACATCTGCAACGTGCGCGCCAACTCGCCCGCGACGTCGAGCTCGACACCCATGCTGCCGACCTCGCCCGCTGCCAGCGAGAAGTTGGTGTCGAGCGGGTTGAGCGTCAGGACATTTTTTTTCTTGATGGAATACAGCGCCAGCGTGCTGCTTAACTTTCCGTTGCCGCTATCGAATTTAATACCAGCCTCGTAGGCGCGGCTGCTTTCGGCCGGAAACGATTCGTTGTCGATGCCGATGCCGCTGTTCGGGCGGAACGCTTTCCCCGCAGAGACATACAGCGATGCCTGGCGGTTGGGCTGGTACACCAGGCCGACGCGCGGACTGCTGGCGTCGAGCGATTGCCGATTGGCCAGCCCATTCTTGTTGTGATTGATGATGGTCTGGCGGTAACTGTCGCGCCGCAGGCCGAACAAGGCCTTCCATTCGCTGCCGAGCTCAATCTGGTCCTGCAAATAGACCGCCGTCGACCATTGCTGTTCCCTGGTGTCGAGCGATGGCCCCAGAACCGTCGGCTGCATGCCACCGTAGGCTGGATGGTAGATATCGATGGCATAGGGCGCGCTGGCGCTCGGGTTCTTGCGCAACTGAAGACGGTCGTCGACAAAACGATAGCCGTCGGCCCCCACCAGCAGATGATGTTGGACAGCGCCCGTCACCACCTTGCCCAGCAACTCGGCACGCCCCGACCAGTCTTGCGCGGAAAAATCACGGAAGCGACGCTGGCGCCACAAGGTGCGACCATCGCCCTGTAGCGCCGATGCCTCGGTCGAGTAGCCGAGCAATAAACTGCTGCGGTACGACAGGCCGCCTTGCAGCGACCAGTCGGCATTGAAATCGTGTTGGACGAATATTTGGTTCCCGTTCGAATGGATAGTCATGGGGCCGTCAGCCGGCTCGCCGAGAAAGCGCGAGTTCGGTATCCGGCCCAGCACGCCTTGGACAGCAACGACACCCCGATCAAGATAAGCCTGCTGCTCGATCTGTTCGAGCTCATACGATACCGTGGTGTTGTCTGAGACGCGCCAGATCAGCGACGGCGATATCAGGCGGCGCTTCGATGACAGCGTGTCGCGAAAGCTGTCTCCTTGCTCATAGGCCGCGTTCACACGATAAGCGACGGTTTCGCCCAGAGGGCCGGTCAGATCCGCCGCGCTCCTGTAAATGTCGTGGCTGCCAACCGACTGTTCGATGGTGTACGAGGGGCTGAACCCGGGCTTCTTGGTCATGATATTAATGATACCGCCGGCTTCCCCTCGACCATACAGCGCAGCGGCAGGTCCTTTCAAGATCTCGATACTGCTCACATTGGCAAGATCGCGTAGTCCGTTGTAGCCCCGGCTGGAGCTGAAGCCGTTGACCAGAAAATCGGAACCGTAATTCGGATCGCCGGTGAATCCGCGCACCGCGTAACTATCCCAGACGCCACCGAAATTATTCTGCCGCGAAATGCCGCTGCCCAAGTCGAGCGCGTCGGCAAAGCGATCAACGCCGGCATCGCGCAACAAGTCGGCAGTCAGCACGCGTGCGCTCTGCGGCAGGTCCTTTAACGCCGTTTCAGTCTTGGTTGCGGCCGTGGCCGACAAGCTGCGATATGGCTGGCGTACGCCGACGACTTCGACTGCATCCATGGCTTGGGGGGCGGCGGCAAGATCAAGCGGATCGGCGGCCGCGTAGACAGGCAGGGCGACCGTCAGACAGAAAGCAAGGCGTGATGAGGGGACTGCAAAAAACATAAACACTCCAAAGATTGAATTCTTAATACAACTGAGTTGCATCATAATTTCAAACGCAACTGATTTGAAATTAAAAATTTTGCTGGTCTATGCGTCAACTTATCATGAGGCGGGTTCATAAAACGCACCCTAAGTTCGTTGTGGGAGTCATTGCTTCGGCCTTGGCTGACGTAGAGTTGCAGGGCCGGATTTCCGCGGTCTTTCAAAGGAAACCGATCAGCACGAATTACCCGTTCAACATACGCTCCCACTCATCCCGCCATGTCCCGCATCTCTATAAGATCCCAATCGCTGACGTGCGGTCTGCCCGGCATCGGCCGTAGCAAGGCCCATGACGACCAGCGGTCCAGCACGCGCCAGACAACACACAAACTGGCGACCCTCGGCCCCTTGGCCGCACTGAATGAGTTGCGGTCGGATAGCGGGAAGTCGGTCCAGAAAGCAAAGTCACTGATCGAAAAAGGGGCTGACGCACATGCGGCCGAGCCAGCCAAACGACGACCGCGCGTCGCGAAAGTGTTTTCCCAGTTGTCTGGAAAGACAGCCGTGCTGCTCGGACTGAAACACCGCAAGCCCCAGCCCCATGCGCAACTGCTACGCTATGCCGACACGCGGCCCGGCAACAGCGAGCGGCCCACTCCGCCACATGAACCGGCGGCCTTGCGCGATGTGATTCCCGCCTTGGTGAGGACATTAGAGCTTGAGGAGGTATCGCTGCATGCGCAGATCGACGTGAACCACACCGCCGGCGTGGAGGCGGCACTTGACTCCGAAATCCATCGCATACGGGAGGAGGAAGGCCTTGCCATCCTGAGGATGGCCAACCTGGCCGATCGCATCCCCAGACTGGAGCAGCAACGCAACGCGCTGATGGCTTTGTTGCACAGGGAGCGAGCAGCGATGGCGCGGATGAGCGGGCTACTCCTGGCAGTCCGCGAACATGAGCCGGCGGTATCCGACGTGCCGCGCCTGGAACAGGAACTGGATGGCTTGCGGAGGCATGCGCGTCAGACGGCCGTGTCGCTGCACTTCAACCGAGCCAGTCCGACGCGCGCGCTGCACGAGCGCGAAATCACCCACACCAACGAAAAGATCGAGGCCATGCAGTCTGAACTGGCGCATGCGCGGGCGGCGCCGGCGAAGCGGGACAACAGCGAACAGCTTGCCGCCGCGCGGCTCCATCAGGCCCGCATCCATGATTTCGAACAGCGGCTGCGCGAGGTCGAAACGCAGCTCATGCAGACACGTCATTCATCAACAGTCAACGCGGCGCACCTATGGGAAGTGGGCGACGGGATCGCGGATCTGGAGGTGCTGCTGCCGCCACTGCAGGAGGTGATGAAACGCAATGCCGCCGTACTTGAGGAAACCAGCACAAGAGCGCGGAAATCCCGTATGGAGTTAGGCGGGGAATCGCAGGCGCTGTTGTCCAGGCTGCTCGGCCATATGCCGGGCTTTCAGACCGGGGTGGCCACCGCGTGGTCGCCGCCGGCCTTGCGCATCTGGGCCGATGGCTTGGAGCGGAAGGTTGGCGCCTTCGGGGTGGATGCGCTGGCGGCATCGTCCGTGTTAGCCATCGGCATGCAGGCGCTGAGCATCGCGAGCGGCGAAGACCCCGTCGAGGCCGATGCCATATTGTGCGAAATGCGAGCGTGCTCCTTAAGCGACCTGATTTCAGCGCAGGGTGGGCCGGGCGCTGCCTTGACAGGCATGCCCGGCTTGTCGGAAAAATCGCGCGTCATGCTCGGCCTGTTGGCCTCCGTGCCGCGGGGGATGCAAGTCGTCAGCCATCTGTTTGCGCCGGGGGAGATGGTGCGGTCAAAAGAACAGCTCTACGCGGCCAGGATCTATCTGCAAGCGGACGATGCGCTGCGCCGTGCGTCGCCGGAGGACGGGGCGGGACGGCGCTATCTGGAAAACGCCAAACGTGCTGTGCGATGTGCGTTGCAGGCGCCGTCGGTTGCCCTGGGACTCGCTGCCGCGACAGTCGACGAACGTGCGGCCTATCATGGATTTCGCAACGGCTACCAGGATAACGCAGCGGATTCACACTATCAGAAGGCAAACCAGCACTTGCGGATGCTGGCGGACTGGCAGCACGATGCCGCCTCCTCGCGCAGGCCGTGGCAAGCCCGTGCCCACAGTCCCTACCATGCGTTACGCGAGGCGCTGACGCTTGCCACCGCCACCGGCTTGCCGACGCCCAAACGCCGCGCGCGCGACGAACTCGCCAAAGCCGCCGATTGCCTGATGGACTACGTGTCGGCGCGCCGGCAGCAACTGCCCCCCGGCCAGCGGCCGACGGACGGAGAGTTGGCCTTGCAGGCATTGGCCGAACAGGTGCAAAGAACACCGATCGGGACCGATCTGCTGACCTTGAAGTTCGACACTGCCGCATTGGCAGCCATCGCCGAACGCCAAGGCGAGTTGCGGCGGCACTTCGAACAGGGCGACGTGACGAAGGCCAAGGCCTCACCGCATGATGGATTCGATGCGGCGTGGCGGGCGTTGCAGGCGACTGAGCACACCTTGCCTGAGGCCATGTCGCTGATACAGCGACAATTACTGTCGCCGCATCAGGCCGCGTCGGCCTTCCGGCAGTTGACCGGAGAAGCCGCGCACTGGGCGAAGCAGGAAGCGGCGCAGCGGAACCGCTTTCATGCTGCCGTCGGCAAGGCCAATCGCCTGCTGTACGATGGCGACCTGGACAAGCGGGTGTCCGGCCAGACTTTTCATGACCTGTTCGAAGACATGCTCGCACACCTCGAATGGCGCGACAAACTACGCTTCACCGAACAACATGCGCGCGGCGTCAATCTGGGGCCACTGGCGGCGGCGTTTGCGGTGCTGGGTCTCCCCCTCGGCGCCAAGATGGTGCTTTCTCTGCAGATCAGCACGGAGCGTGTAATCGAATTCTATATGGGACGTACCGGCCCCTACATCCAGATCGGCAAGCAGAAGGCCCATCTGTCCCAGGCAGGCGCCGGACTGAATGGCGGTTGTATCTGGTCCTTGGGCAAGAAGCTGCGCATGGGGATGGGGTGGTCCGCCGACCTGCGGGTCAGGCGGGAGAGCGGCATCGAGCAAGGCGTGCAACTGCGCATTCCGCGTCGCGCCAAGGGACAGGATGTGGCGATCGTCACGCAATTCCTGGATCTGTTCGAACACTTGACGCACTTGGCAACGCAGGCGGATGCGTCGCGCACGGACGGAGACTGGATGCGCGAGCTGCTCGCTCACCATCCCAATCTGAACGTGGGCTTGA
Source organism: Duganella sp. BJB476 (assembly GCF_003416895.1). GTDB lineage: Bacteria > Pseudomonadota > Gammaproteobacteria > Burkholderiales > Burkholderiaceae_D > Rugamonas. The sequence goes on along the minus strand of NZ_QVIO01000009.1, from coordinate 211,257 downwards.
TTGATCGGGCTCCGCGGAAAACGATAGGCACCGAATCGAATATTTCCGTGGCCGCGCTGTTGCGCGCCGCCTGTTTTCGGGCCGGAGGCACGGCCGGGCTGAAGTCCCGGCAGGACGCAAGCAGCAGCAGCGGCGTGGTCGCCGGCAACATGACCACCACCTACAGGGATTCGACCGGGCAGAACAAAACAGATGTCGTCGCACGCTTAGGTGCCAGTGTCCAAAGCACGGTGCACGAGGACAAGCGGCAGCTCGGCTTGTCCACCGGGTTCTTTGATCTCAGCCATGGACGGGAGATCCGGGCCAAGGGGCGGACGCACTTTTGCACCGTGTTTACATTCGACGACGAGATCGATCCGGTGCGTACCGACCGTGCCATCGACTTTCAAAGCTTTAAGGAATTTCAGCAGGAGGTACGCGACAACTGGGATGCCTGGGTCCACTATGGCATACCGAAACTGGCTTCCCAGGTAGACGAGAATATGCGTTACGTGGTCGCTGAAAGACAACTTGAAAATTTCCTCGAACAGGCCGACGCCTTCACCAGGATCAACAAGCTGGCCACCATGTATGTCGACTACACCTTGAAGCCCGAAGCTGCGCCCATACTGGATGCCTTGCGCGCGGAAGCCAGCCTTGGGCGCAAGGCCGGGCGCGAGGATCTGGTACAAAGAGCGGAGCGCGACTTCGATGACCTGATGACCGAGCCCGCGCTATGGGAGCCTGCCATCCTGGTCTTGCGGGAGAAGACCAGGATGCAGGTTGAACGCGGCATCGACCTCTTCGTCAAGGTGCAGAGAAACAGATTGGCGGAATCCCAGCGCACGGTTGGCCAGTGGGTGCAGTACGAGCCGGTAGAGCGCGCCGATCCGGGCCAACGGCCCGCTCCCGCGCGCACCTGGCCGGATGGCGCCGCCTGACGCCAAAAAACCTTTCGCATATCAGTCATGCGGATTTCCGCAACTATCGCGGTCCGGCGCCCGCGTCGCCACGAGCGCTTTCGTCAGGGGGCGCTGGTCAGTCGCCCGCTGGCGTGGAACCTTGTCAGCAAGGTTTTTCTTACGCCGGACAGCAACGAGAGCTGATCGAGCGTCAGGTATGGATGCGACTGGAACAGCCGGCACGCGTAACCGGTCTTGGTCTCGTCGTCGAGCTGAGGCATCTGCTTGCCGATGAAGACTATATCGGCGGGCAACTCGCGGAGGGTAGGATCCTGGACAAGGCTGCTTGTCAGAGCGCCCGACAGCAGCGAGAGCTGATCGAACGTGAGCTGTGGATGCGATTTGAGCAGCCGACGCGCATAACTCTGGTTCGCTTCGTGGGCAAGCTGAGGTAACTGATGCCTGATGCGCGCGAGCTCGGCGGGCAGCTTGCGGAATGCCGGATCCTGGGAGAGGCTGCCTTTCACAACGCCAGACAGCAGTGACAGCTGGTCAAGCGTGAGTTGCGGATGCGACTGGAATAGCCGACGCGCATAGTTCCTGTTCGTTTCAAGGTCGTGCTGCGGCGTCCGGTCTCGGATAGTCAGCAGTCCGGCAGGTAATGCACGGAACGCCGGGTCCTGGGCGAGGCTGCTTTTCAACGCGCCCGATAGCAAGGAGAGTTGCCGAAGCGTGAGCTGCGGATGCAACTGGAACAGGCGGCGCGCGTAGCCTTGTTTCGCCTCGCCGTCGCCCCGGGGGAGGTTGCGGTGGATGAGCGCGAGCTCGACGGGGAGTTTGTGAAACGCCGGATTCTGGATGAGGTTGCCTTTCAATGCGCCCGACAGCAAGGAGAGGTGTTCGAGTGTGAGCCGCGGGTGCGATTCTAACAGCCGGCGTGCGTAAGCCGTGTTCGTCTCCCCATTGCGCCGCGGCGTACGGCGTTCGATGACCGCGAGTTCGGCGGGCAGTTCCTGGAGCATTGGATCCGCCTTGAGATGGCCTTTCAAGGTGCCCGACAGCAGCGCGAGTTGTTCGAACGTCAGATACGGATGCGACTGGAATAGCCGGCGCGCGTAGTGCTGGTTCCTCTCCCGGTCGCGCCGAGGTGTTTGGTCAAGGATGACCGCAAGCTCGGAGGGCAGCTCGCGGAACGCCGGATCCTGCGCAAGGTTTCTTTTCACGACGCCAGACAGCAGCGATAGCTGGTCGAGTGTCAGCTGTGGGTGCGATCGAAATAGCCGGCGCGCGTAATCCCTATTCGTTTCATTGTCTAATCGAGACGCCAGGTGGTCGAACGTCGCCAAGTCCGAGGCTTCCCCTTGGAGTCGGGAGGGAAACCTTGAGGAGCGCGGGGCTTGGCGTATGGCTGGAGTGCGCGATAAGGACTGCGCGGAGACGGTGTTGCTCGTTGTACTGGTCGGGGGACGGCTGGTGGCCACTGCTGCTGCTCCAATTCTGTATTGCCGCCGATTGAGGGGGACGCAACGGCGGCGCCCATCGTAGTGGACGGCAGGCCGAAAAATGGCCGCGCGAGCGAAGCGCACGACCTTCTGGCGAAGCCTTAGGTTCTTTCGGCGCGGTGTTGGGTGAGGGGGACTGGCATATGGAGGTTTAGCTTGGACATAGCGGTGCAGTACCTGCGATGGTGCTCGTGATGCTGATTGCTGCGAACATCAATACTGCTAAGGGTTTGCTCATTTCACTTCCTCCTTGTCGCGCACAGGATGCCGGTGGGGATACCAGGTGACACTTTGCGGCTAATGCCTAGGAGCGGCAGTGTGCCTGAGTGGCTTGACCTCTTCCATCGGGCGATCTTGATTGTGTTGTAGGGTAATCCTTACCTCGTCCACCAAGTCCGACAGACACTACATCGTCCAATGTACAAGTTGCTGCTTGGTAAGGATTACCTTACTTCCATATCGGGATATGCCGATGCTGAGAATTTTCTACTTATGGTAACGTTAATTGTCGAGAGAAATTAAGCAAGCGTCCTGAATAAAACAGGCTTTAGTATGAGAATTTAATTTTAAGGCCCTGCATGACTATCCGAAAAAAAATGCTGCTGCTGTTATTGTCGGCACTGCTTGGTATTGTTGTGCTGGCAGGTTTGGCTCAACGAAATATTACTTCGGTATACGAGGCGGCGAATTATTCCACAACCAATACGGTTCCCAGCATTGTGCAACTTGACTACGCGATTCAGGCATACAGCCATACGCAAGAAATGGTCTACCAGCACGTCATCAATACCGACGATGCGACGATGGCAAGCTTGGACAAGGCGATTATCGACGAGCGCACAAAAATTAATGAGGCGTTGAAAAAATATGAGGCGGAGGATATTACCGACGAAAAAGATCGGTCTATGCTGGCCGACGATCGTGCCGTATTGGCTGCCTATGACGTCGCGCGAGAAAAGCTTCTCGCCCTGTCGCGTGCCAACAAGATTGATGAAGCGCGGGCGTTGACCCTGGTCTTGAAAACGGACTTCGAAAAAACCTATGCCGTTTTTGAGGCCCACCGCCAATACAACGTAGAATTGGGAGCCAAGGCAGCCGGTGATGCGGCATCAACCAAGAGGTCGGCGGCGCGGATGTCGATCGCACTTGTGCTAGTGACTCTTGCCATGGTCGGAACGATAGGGTTGGTCATCACGAACAAGCTGCTGCGTCAGTTGGGAGGCGAACCTGAGTATGCGATGGAAATCAGCCAAAGGATAGCCCAGGGTGACTTGACCGCGAACATTATGCTCAAGCAAAACGATACCGCTAGCCTGATGGCGGCGATGAAGAACATGAACGATAGCCTCGTAAAAATTGTTGGCGAGGTGCGCAGCGGCACCGACACCATCGCCACCGCATCGGGCCAGATCGCTAGCGGCAACCTCGACTTATCTTCGCGCACCGAACAACAAGCGAGTTCGCTGGAGGAAACCGCTTCATCGATGGAGCAATTGACCTCCACCGTGAAGCAGAACGCCGACAATGCCCGCCAGGCGAATCAGTTGGCGATCTCGGCCTCCGAAGTCGCGGTCAAGGGCGGTGCCGTGGTGTCCCAAGTGGTCGGCACGATGGGGGCCATCAACGAGTCGGCCCGGAAGATCGTCGACATCATCGGCGTGATCGACGGTATCGCTTTCCAAACCAATATCCTGGCCTTGAACGCGGCGGTGGAAGCGGCCCGCGCGGGGGAGCAGGGCAGAGGCTTCGCCGTAGTCGCCACCGAAGTGCGCAACCTGGCCCAACGTTCGGCGGGAGCCGCCAAGGAAATCAAAAGCTTGATAGGCGATTCGGTGGAGAAGGTCGAGGCCGGCGCCAGGCTGGTTGATCAGGCCGGCGTGACCATGCAGGACATCGTCGAGAGCATCAAGAGCGTGACCGACATCATGGCCGAGATCACGGCGGCCAGCCAGGAGCAGACCGCCGGCATCGAGCAAATCAATCAATCCATCACCCAGATGGATGACGTGACCCAGCAGAATGCGTCGCTGGTGGAGGAAGCCGCCGCCGCATCCCAGTCGCTGCAAGACCAGGCTGGCAGCTTGGCTCAGGTGGTCGGCGTGTTCAAGATCAACGCGGTGAATGGCGCGGCCGGCACGCCAACGAAGTTGCCAAGACGCCCGGCTTCGATTGCCGCGATGTCCGTGACTTCCGCCGTGGGTGGAGCCGGGCGCGTGGGGAGAAACACGAAGGCATTGAAACAGCTGGCGCAGTTTCCAGCTTCTGCCGGCAGCGATTGGGAAGAGTTTTAACCCGGGTGCCCGCGTAACGAATGGCCAGACCTATGTCGCAATGATATTAAATTCATGGACTCTCCGCACCCTCGGCTGGACCTTGCTCCACCTGTCAGCCAGCTGCGTCCTGTGCCTGGGCGCGGCGCGGGGGCAACAATTACCGCTGCAGTCTTTCAGCCAACAGGACGGCTTGGGCAATTTGACCGTCACGTCCCTGGCTCAGGACCAGACTGGCTATATCTGGCTGGGCACTGAGAACGGCCTGTTCCGCTACAACGGCGTCCAGTTCGAGCGCTTTGCGCAAGCCGAGGGATTGGAGCAGACCAGCATTACGGCCCTGCTGGCGCAGGATGGACAATTGTGGGTGGGTACCTACGACAGCCTGTATCGCCGTGAGGGCGGACGTCTGGTTCCTGTTCTGTATCAGGGGAAGCGCTTGCCGGTCTGGCCGGGCCAGATGCTGGCCGCGCCCCGCCCCGATACGCTGCTGTTTATCAGTGAACGTAAGCTGCTCAGGCGTTCTGAGACGGGCGGCAAGACAACGATCACGCCTTATTTTTCGGCGCGACAGATTGAGCGCCAGCCCGTGCTGGGCAATCTCATCAGCATCAGCGTGGATGTCGACGGCAGTTTGTGGCTGGGATGCGGTGAATTCCTGTGCCATGGCAATGCGGATGGCATCACGGTATGGAGCCGGGAAGAGGGTCTGCCCGCCGATCACTGGAACAACATCATCCGCGCGGCCGACGGCGCGCTGTGGAGCCGGGGCGCGCACCACGTCGTGGCATTGGCCGCCGGTGCGGCGCGGTTCGCCGATCGCACGCCGCCGGGTGATTTGATGCGCAAGATCAGTCAGGTGGCGGCGCTGGCTACCGACGCCGATCACAATATCCTCAGCAGCATCGATACCGGACTGGCGCGCTGGCGCCAGGATCACTGGGAATTGTTCGAGCAGCGTAACGGCCTCAAAACCGGCGGTGGTGTAACTGCCGTACTGTCGGACCGCGATCGGGGCCTGTGGGTCGGGACGCGCGGACACGGCCTGATCCGGTGGCGTGGTTATGGCATGTGGGAAAACTGGACCACGGCCCAGGGCTTGCCCGACGACGTGGCGCTTTCGTTCGCGCGGGACGGCGCGGGGCGCATGCACGTCGGCACCCGTTCCGGGCCGGTGCTGATGGAGCACCGGTCCGGCCCGATAGCGCTGCGCGCAGTGACGGGCCATACCAATCACCAATGGGCGGACCAGGCCATCGATGTGCGCGGCCAGGTCTGGAGCGCCACCTATTCCGGCTTGTTGTTCAAGCATGATGCGCAGTCCGGGGCCGAGTTGCAGGTGGCGATCCTGCCGGAGACCATCATCTACCGCCTGTTGTTCGGCGCCGACGGTGCGCTCTGGATCGGCGCCAATAACGGCGTGTATGTGCTGGAACATCCCGAACGCGGAGGCCGGCCCCGGCGCCCTGTCGGCTGGGCGGCCATGGCTGGTTTTGCCGACGGCAATTTCAGCGGCGCCTGTCGCAGCAAGGAAGGCGCGCTCTGGTTTCTGAGCGAACATGCCTTGTTGCGCTTCCACCAGCAGAAATTGAACCGCTATGCCTTGAAGTCACAAGCTGGCAACGTGGCGTTCGACTCGCTGGCCTGCGGCGCCGGCGGCGCCTTGTGGCTGGGCAGTAGTGCGACCGGGCTGTGGCAGGCGCGCCTGGGCCGGCAAGGGCTGGAACTGGCGCAACTGAAGCAGGTGCCCTTGCACAACACCAACGTCCTGGCGGTGTACGAGGATAGCCGTGGCTGGTTGTGGGTCGGCACCGGCGGCGGCATCGCGGTGCGCAACGGGACGCAGTGGCGCCGGTTCAACCAGAACGACGGCCTGGTCTGGGATGATTTAAACGGTCGCGCATTTTATGAGGACACCGATCGCTCAATCTGGATCGCGACCAGCGGCGGTGTGTCGCATCTCCTACGCCCGGAGCGCCTGTTTGCGGCGCCGGCCTTAGGCGGCGTGCTGGAAAGCGTAACACGCAACGACCAGCCGCTCGGATTAAGACCTGGCATGTCGCTGCCCTGGTCGGAAGGCGCACTGAACTTCAATCTGGCCAGTCTGACTTTCCAGCACCGCGCCGGGCTGCGCTTCCGCTACCGGCTGGATGGCTTGGAGCGTGCGTGGTCGCTCGCGGCCAGTCCCGGTATCCGCTATGCTGCCCTGGCGCCGGGCCAATATCGTTTGCAGTACGGGGTGGCCGACCTGGAAACGGGCGCGATGTCGCCGCCGCGCGAGATCGCCTTCAGCATCACTCCACCTTGGTGGCAGACGGGGATTTTTTACGCCGTTTGCGGGATCACGGCGATAGCCGCCGTCGTCGCCTTCCACCGTTACCGTTTGCGCTCGTTGACGCTCAAAAACGCCCGGATGGAGAAACTGGTGCGGGAGTTGGTGCGCGAGCGCACGCTGGAACTGGAGCAGTCGCAGGATGCGTTGCGGCTGCGCGCAATGCAGGACGGCTTGACCAAGGCGTGGAACCGCGCCGCGATGATGGAATATCTGGAGGAGGAAGTGCTGCGCGCCGGCCAGCTGCTGCGGCCCTTCCTGGTGGTGCTGCTGGACCTGGACCACTTCAAGCGCATCAACGACACCTACGGCCATCTGGCGGGCGACCGCGTGCTGCGCGAGGTGGTGGCGCGTCTCGGCAGCGCCGTGCGCTCCAGCGATCTGGTGGGGCGGTATGGCGGCGAGGAGTTCCTGTTGCTGTTGCCGGAGCTGGACCGGGCGCGCGGCGTGGCGCAGGTCGAACGGCTGCGCCGCGCGATCGAAGCGGCGCCGGTCCCGATCGACGATGGGCAGACGATCGATGTCACGGCCAGCTTCGGCGTGGCGGAGTTCGACCCGGCCCGGCCGTCGGTTTCGCTGGAACTGATCGGACGCGCGGACGCCGCCCTGTACCGCGCCAAGGCGCAGGGCCGCAACCGCGTGCTGTTCGACGCCGACGAACCCTGAGTCTCCGGCGCGCAGCGCCTCCGCCATTAGGCCCATGCGCTAGTCGAACCGGCAGCTGAAGCAGGCCATTGCGCAGACAATATCGGCTGACGTTCGCGAGGCGCGTCATTTTTTCGCTGGGCGGTGTAGTGCATGCGGCGCTTGCCATCTACCATTTTATCAAGTGTCATTCTGGGGGCAGAGTATGTCGAAAGACAAACGGAACGTATCGTTGGAGCGCAGAACATTCTGCGCAGGCACCTTGGGACTGGCCATGTTCGGGCCTCTGGGACTGGCTGCATGCAACGGCGGAGTCGCCGCGGGCGACTCATCCGCGGAACCGCCTGGCAGGCTGCGGGCCGGCGCGGCAAGCAGTCCCGCAGCGTTGGTCCATCCGGGACTGCTGCACACCCAGGCCGACTTCGACCGGATGCGGCAGAAGGTGGCCGCCAACGCATCGCCGTGGATCGGCGGCTGGAACCGCTTGACCGCGAACAGCCACGCAAGCCTGTCATGGACGCCCAATCCGCAGGCTATCGTCTCCCGGGGGGCGGACAACACCTACGCCGACAACTCCGCCATCCTCTTCAACGACGTGGCGGCTGCCTACGCCTGCGCGCTGCGCTGGAAGGTGTCGGGCGACACCGCCTATGCGGACAAGGCGATCCAGATCATGAACGCGTGGTCAGCGACGCTCACGACGATAGGCGGCATAGCGGGCAACCCTGGCAACGATGGCTATCTGCTGGCCGGCATTCAGGGCTATCAATTCGCCAACGCCGCCGAAATCATGCGCGCCTATTCCGGGTGGGCGCCGGCCGATTTCACCCGGTTTCAGAACATGATGCTCAACGTGTTCTACCCGGTCAATCATAAGTTCCTTCCCAGCAGTATTGTTGTCTACTCCAGCTGGGACCTGTGCTGCGTGGCGTCCATCCTGGCCATCGGCGTGCTGTGCGACAATCAATCGTTGTTCAATGAGGCCGTCACTTATTTCATGACCGGTCTAGGCAACGGCTGCGTCGAGCAAACAGTCTACTACCTCCACCCTGGCTACCTCGGACAAACGCAAGAGGCGGGGCGCGATCAAGCGCATAATACGCTGAGTATTTCGCTGCTGACGGTCATTTGCGAAATGGCGTGGAACCAGGGCGTCGATTTGTACGGCTTCGACAATAACCGCGTGCTGGCCGGCGCCGAATATGTCGCCAAGGGCAACCTGATCCAGTCTGGAACCACTTACTATCCGGTGCCGTTCGCCACCTACGTCAACCACAACACCACCGACACGGTGTTTTCGACCGTCCTGCAGGGCGCTGTCCGACCGATGTGGACAATGATCTACAACCACTACGTCAACCGCAAAGGGCTGGACGCTCCTTACTGCAAGAAGTTCACCGATCAGACTGCGCCGGAAGGCGGCGGTGGCAACTACGGCTCCAGCAGCGGCGGATACGATCAGCTGGGCTATGGCACGCTGGCCTACACGCGCAATGCGATTGCCAGTGGCGCCGCGCCGAGCGGATTGACCGCAAGTGTGACGAGCGGACAGGTCACCTTGTCCTGGTGGGGCACGGCATACGCGACCAGCTATAGCGTCAAGCGCGGCACCGCGGCCGGCGGCCCTTATACAACGATTGCGACCGCCATCAGCGACCTGCTGACCTACAGGGACGCGAGCCTTGCCGCCGGTACGTATTACTATGTCGTGACGGCGATGACGCCGACCGGGGAAACCGTCGCGTCGAACGAAGCGAAAGCGTCGACAGCCGTGGGGCTGCATACGTATTTGAGCTTTGACGAGGGGAGCGGCACCACTGCCGCCGACGCGACCGGCAACGGCCATGCGGGAACGCTGGTCAATGCCGCATGGGCGACAGGCAAGAAAGGCAATGCGGTGTCGCTCAACGGCGCCAACGGCTACGTCAGCCTGCCGGACGGCGCGCTCGCGGAGCTCGGCGATTTCACGATCGCAACCTGGGTATATTGGAATGCGAGTTCTTCGCAGGTCGAGGCCCGGATATTCGATTTCGGCTGGGACATCAACCACTACATGTGTCTGATACCGCACTGCGCCGGCGCCAACGTGATCCGCTTTGCTTTCACGCTCGACGGAATCGACGGCGAACAAAGGATCAACGGCACTGCGGAGCTGCCTTATGGGCAGTGGGTCCACGTCGCGGTCACAGTCGCGGGCAGCCTGGGTACGCTGTACGTGAACGGCGGCGCCGTCGGTTCCAATACGGCGATGCGATACGCGCCATTCCGCCTTGGCAGCACCAGCCAGAACTGGATAGGCCGCGCGCAGTACGCGAACAAGCCGTATTTCAACGGCAAGGTGGACGACTTCCGCATATACAACGGCGCCTTGAGCGCAACGGAGATTGCCGCGTTGTGATCATCGCGTTAAAAAAATAGGAACGGCACAGCGTATTGAAAGGGCACATTATTTTGCGCTCACGCTTATTTTCACATAGCAGCATAACGCCAGTCCTGGAGTCACCTACGCGTGGGGGAGGGACCACTGCCGCGCCTGATGCCGCCACTTCCATTGCACCGCCGAGGCCGAATAACTTCAAGAACGGCGAGTTGAGCAACGCATCCATGCGGACGCGGGGCGCCAAGCCGTCCGTGAGCAAGCGCGCGCCGGTGCAAGGCCTGTTGGGCAAGCTTAAAACAGCGGTCATGGCAAAACCGCTCAATATCAGCCGCGGTTTGCCAGGTTCTTCGGTCACCATCGAACACCCCGGACGCAGCTCACCACCGCCGCGTCCCGCCGCGCCGGAGCCGGCCGCCGCCGATCCCGTCATGGCCGAATGCGAGCGAGTCGCCGGCGAGGCCCACGCGATCTTGCAGCACGCGCTAGAACCGACGCACTCGCTGTTTGAGCGGCCCGGCCGGCGCTCGGCCATGAGCAAGCTGGCTTCTCATTTGCCTTGGCTAAAGGCTAAGCCCATCATGAAGCTTGCGACCCTGGACCAGCGTCCGCTGAAGGCCGCGCCAGTAAAACCTGCCGTGGCCGGCGCACCGGGCGAGATCCAGGCCCATCTGGTCTCTGACCTCGCGCAACGGTCCGAGAAGCATCGCCAGGCAATGGAGGAATACCAGGCCGTCGAGACGGACCATCTCCAGGCCGGGTCGACGCTGGAGGCCGCCGGGCATGACCTGGCGCGGATAAACGAGCAGATCATCGCGCTGACGGCCCGCGCGGCCGAATTCCATCAAGCGCTGGAGACGGCGGCGTCAGCGCTGGCGAACAGCGGCGGCAGCTTCTCGCCGGAACGGCTGGCGCACTTGAAACGCCACCGGCAGGTGCAACAGCTGACCCTGGGCAATCAGCAGGCGCTGAGGGACGCCGTCGACAGCAAGGCGCTGATCGAGGGACGCATGGAGGGGTTGGCGGACACCGCGGCGCTGACGGCCGGGCCGCTGGCCGCCGCGCGCAGCAAAGTCATGGAGGCCGCCGCGCATTTGCACAGCGCGGTGCATGTCTCGCAACTGCACGACGTTGCCGGAGCCGTCCTGAGCGCGGACATCGCCAGACAGCACCTGGATTTCGTGCATGACGAATTGCGCCACCTTAGAGGCATGATCGACGGACATTTGAGCGACGCCGACAACGATGCCAGCGCCGCCCAAAGACTGCTGCAGCAACATGGCGCCACCCGCGCCGACGCCATCGACGCCATGCAAACCGCGCGCGCCAACCTGGCGGTTCAGCAAGACCATGTCGCGCGCCTCACACACGACCTGCTGCAAGTCGACAGCGCGCTGGCGAGCGGACAGGCCCGGGCCGCCACGCTGAGCGAGCAACTGGACTCCGGTACGGACCAGCCCGACCGAGTGGCGGCGCGGCTGGACCAGATCAACGACGCCTTGCCGGGGCTGCTGGCCTTCAAGGACGACACCGGCACCGGCCTGGAAGACGCGCAGGCGCGGGTTCGGGATGCCGAGGCGCAAATCGAGCATCTATTGGACCAGGTCGACGCGATCGACGTCGTCATGGAAAGCTTGACGGCGGCGCTCTCCAGCGCCGAGGAACGGCGTGGCGCCGCCACCCGGGTCATCCAAACCCTGCTGGAACCCATGGCCGAGACGCACTGCGAGCTTCGCGAGGCCGAGTCGCGGCACGCACAGACCCTGGACAGTTTCAACGGCTTGCAGGCGGAATTTGTCGACAAGCTGTTGCTGCACCCACCCGGCTTCGATCCGTCGCCCGCCACCGCAAGCCTGGCGCGATCACTGCGCCAGATGATCGATACCTGGCCGGACAATCCCAACGCCGACGCGCTGCCCAAACTGGCCGTCGCCGAATTGGTGACGCAAGCGCTGGCCGACGTCACCGGAGGCGACGCCGCGCGCGCTCTACAACTGCTCGATCGCGTGCGGACGGCGCCCACGCTGGCCTTCATCTCGCGTCATAGCGGCAAGGCCTCATCCTCGACGGCGCCTCCGCCGGTCACGGCCGACGTGCGGGCCTTGTTCAGGCACATGGCGCCGTTGCCGCGCGGCGCCGAACTGCTTCAGATGATGGGCCGCAACGATCATGGGCTTCTTGACGGCAAGGGTCTGGCCGCCCTGCGCGCTTACTGGCAAGCTGACCAAGCGATCGAGAGCGAGCCGGTCGCCGACGTCCGAACCTGGCTGGGCGCGGCGCGCGATGTCGCCGCCGAGCGTCTGCACTGGCGGCCCGACGCCGCCCCGGGCGATGATCTCGACAGCCACCTCGCAGCGACATTCGACCAACGCAAGCTCGGCGCGTACAACGCCGTGCGCAATGGCTTGACGAGCAATGCCCCCGGCTCCGAATACGACCAGCACAACCGGCGCCTGCTGAACATGACACAGTCCTGGGTGGCCCGCGCCGACCACCGTTTCGCCGAGACCGGCATAGGCGGACTGTCTCCGCTGCGCGGCAAGACGCCCTTCAAGACAAACAACCTCAAACACGGCGCCGCGCTGGCCGAGTCCTTCGGCATCGCCACCCATCGCACGCTGGCCGACCGCGCGGTCAGGGAGGCGTCGACTCAACTGGCTCAGCTGGCGCAGGCCATGTGTGGCAATCCGGCGCCGCCGGCGTCGGACGCGCAGGCGTTCAACGTGGCGGTCAAGGTGCTGGCCCAGTACGTGGGCCAGCGCGAGGTGCGGCACGACAGCGCGCAAGACTTAACGAAGCTGGACTTCCAGGCAATCAAAAAACTCTACCTGAAGGAAATACCCGGTGCGGCCGACCTGCCGCCGGACCTGAAGGCGCTGGCCGCCGACGCCGCGGCGACCGGCATGACCTCCGCCTCGCTGCCATGGAACAATTCCCGCCACGGGCTGTCAGCCACAGAGGTATTGCGGACAGTGGCGCAGGAGTTCGCCGAGCGCAACGCCGAGCGCTTGAAGCCGGACCAGCATGCGGCGCTAGCGGGCATGCTGGGGCTGGACCAGGCCGGCGAGCATTTCGAGCGGGCGGAGGTGAGGCGTTTCGAGAGCGGCGAGGACGTGCTCAAATACTTCGAGCCCATGCTGGCCGAATGGGGCTTGCGAGACAAGATCAAGTTGTCCGCGGGCGGCGCGCTCGGCGCCGGCCTGCCGTTTCTGCCATATGCGCCACCGAAGATCGATGCGCTCATCTCGGCAGGCCTCGGCGCGGTCCGCAAGGATGAGGCTTTCGTACAATTTTTCCAGCCCATCCTCGGCATAGAAATGATGGTGGGCGAGAGCAAGACCGTATCCGCCGACGCCACCGCCAGCGTCGGCAAAGTATGGACCGTCGGCGGCCAAAAGACTTCCGGCGCCGGCAAGGGCGGCAACTTCAAAGTAGGCCTGAGCGGCGCCCTCAAGTTCAGCAAAAGTAAAATGACGATGGAAGGCAGCATCGTGCGCTTCCTGCGTCCACGCCACCAGGACGCTGCGCAACGAAAGAATATGCATACCGCGCTGGAAAGCGTGGTCCTGTGGGATAAGCTGGCGCCGGAAAATAGCGACGCCAAGTTCGCCGGACCGGTCGAGGCGCTATTGTCGCGCTGCCCCGAGGCAGTGTTGACCAAGCTGAACGCTGGCGCGGATTCCCATTTCGTCGAGGCCAGGTTGAGCGCCGCCGCGCGCTACCGCAAACCCACCAGCGCCAATACCCGCCAGGGCATCGGCATGACGCTGGGCGTGGCGGCCAAGGCCGAACTCGGTCTGGAGCGCCGCAGCGAGGCTGCGGCCGGCGTCAACGTGACCAGCGATAAGACCAGCACCGCCAGGCAGACTGTGAGTCTGAGCGCCGAGCTCCTGTCGCCGCTGCCGGAAAATGCCTCATCCTACTCCATCACGGCGGACCGCTCGCCCCGCGGCACATTGTCCGGCGGCAGCGTGCCAGTCATGCTTACGGCCATTCACCAGGCGCTGCAGCACATGGACAAGCACGGACTATCGCCGTTTAGGATCGGCAATAAGCAGGATAGCGACATCGACCGCCATTATTTCACTCCCCATGAAATGCTGGCCGAGATTGAGAGCAATCGCGGCCAGTGGCTGGCGCGTTGCATGCAAACCTTGCCTGCGGTTGACGGCAACGTTGACACGCCCGGAAACCGCGAAGAGGCCGTCCGCTTGCTCGATCGATTCGTGGCCGACATCACGCACCTCGGAAAAACCAGCAACTATTGCCAGTACAATATCAACTATTCGATGCGTCCCCAGGCCTCCACCTGGATCGACGCACTGAACCACCTGGGCGATGTAGCGGGGATGCGCAACGACAAGGCCATGGCGCGACGAACCAAAGAGGCGACCGACGCCATCCTCCAGCATCCTTCCACCTGGCGCCCGCTCATGCTGATCGTGCGCGAGAAGGGCAAGCAGGCGCAGGAAAACGGGATCAACTATGGTTTGCGCGCGCAGCGGGTGTCCAGCGTCGAATCACAGCGCACCGCGGCGCAGTTTCCCCCGCCTTAGCGCGTGCAAGCACAGTTTCTTAGGCCTTCCGCTCGGCCAAGAGCGCTTGTTTGTGCTCGATCAGCCTGGCCAACTTATCCAGGCGCTTTTCTTCATAGGAACGGCTGTACCTGGTGTGGATCTCCCGGTCAAGCGTCTTCACGATGGTGGCGCGCTCGAATTTCTCGAAACGCTCCAGCAAGGTCTGCCCTTTCCTGTTCACCGGCACCTCTTTGGCAAGCCCCAGCGTTTCACCCGCATCCACGACGTTCTGGATGACGTTGCGCTTCATCGCATGCTTGAAGAATTCCGGCTCAAGCAGCATTTCCGGTTCCAGCGGAATCGATTGAGTATGGATGCCCGGGGCGGCATGTCCCACCATGTCATGGCCCCATTCGTGCAGATCTTGGACGCTCTGACTCTTGGCCGCCTTTTTCGCGGCAACCAGGGCGAAGATGTTGCACCCTTCATTGCTGACCTGTACCCCCATGGGCAATATGGTGACCTGAATCCTGAGATGCTTCAACGCGGCATCATCCAGCGACTTGCCGATCTCGGAAAGAAGCGTCTTGTGCAGTTTCACCTGCGAGAGATCGTCTGGCTTGATGCTGTCGAGCACGACGATGGACAGCGTCGTCGGGTTCGGTTTTCCCAGCACTCGCATCGACATCGCGGCGGCATGCGAGTGGTCATCGGTCAGCACGCAGCTGTGTGGTTCGTCCGGTCGCAGCAGTGCCTTTTTCATGGCGTCGTGTATGCCCCAGTCGCGCAGCGCCGGATTTTCCCCGACACTGCAGACAGCGAGATCCAAACTGCCATTGCGCGCATTTTCCGCCTTGACCAGGTCGCGCAGGAATGCGCCGTCATAGAGCTTCGTCGGAGCTTGTCCGCTCTTGTATGCTTTCATCAAAAGGGCGTGATATCCCCGCGTTTGCAGAATCTCCACGTTCTTTGGACCGGGACCGATACGCGGCGCCATCCGGTTGCCTGGACTGTAGGCGTCGCTATCTTCCGGGGAAGACCCGCGTGGCGATAACGCTTCCAGTATGGAGCTACGCGGCCGCATGCGTGTCCGGTCCTCTCCGCGGTTTGAGGCATGTACTATGGCCTCTTCCTCCTCAGGGAAATTGCTGGAGCCATGGTTTATAGCAGGTCTATTAATCGAAGAAAAACCGCCCATTCAACTCCCTTTTAGCGTTGCGCTGCAATTGCACGACTAAGTATGATTTACGACGGGATCGTAGCTTGATGTGATTATCTTGCGCCTCATTCGCGCGAAGACCTCGTGCTTGAAACGCAAATCCACGCTGGTTGAAAATGCCGGGCCTGCGCGATTGGACGATGCGGTGCGGTAACTGCGGGTGGCTGCAGCGGTGACAATTCCCCTATCCGCTGCAGCCTTCATGCCCTGGATCAGAACTTGTGGTGGATGCCTACGCCGTAGAAATTGACCGACGTCGCGGCCTTGCGGTTGGAAACATCCGTGTACAGGAAGGTGCGCTTCGACAAATAGTATTCATAGCCCAGCCCTATCTGCTTGGTCGGCACGGCGCCGTCCGGCGTCTTGCGGCCATAGCCCGCCAACAAGGTCCCCGGACCGATATCCAGATTGGCGCCTACCACCCAGGCCTTGGTGACCGGATTGACGGCCACGGTGTGCTCCTGATCCTGGCTTTGGTAGGACGCCACCAGTTTCAGGTCCGGCCGCGCCTGTACCGAGCCGGCGACCGACCACAACCTGGTTTCGGCCGCGTTGCGTTCGGTCGCCAGCATCGCGCCTAAGATGCCGGCGCGGTAAGTGGCCGAGACCGAGTACGGATTGCTGGTCAGCGCCGCGTTGGCCGCATATTGCGGCGCGGCCGCCGTGCCGCGTCCGATCAGCGCCGGATTGCCGTTGGCCTCGCGCGTGGCGACGGTGACGTTCAGTTGCAGGCCTGCGACCTCGGGCGAATTGTAAAACACCGCATTGGAAAAACGGTTGGCCGACGAGCCGGCCGGATCGAGCGGCTGGCTGGTGTAGCCGGCCACCATCAGGTCGGTGATGAAGCCCGCCGTGCTGGGCGTGCCGCGAAACGGTTCGAACGCCACGTTCGAGTCCTGCAGCGCCGTCAGGCCGCGCCCCACGCGCAGCGTGCCGAAGCTGCCTTGCAGTCCGACCCGGCTCTGGCCCTGGAACAGCGGCCGGGTCGTGCCTTCGATGGTGCCGACATCCGGGTCGTAGCGGATTTCCATCTGAAACAGCGCCTTCAAGCCGTCGCCCAGATCCTCGACGCCCTTGAAACCCAGCCGGTTGTTATCGCGGCGCCCCTCGCTGAGGGTGGCGCGGGTCTTCTTGAACACGCCAAGATCGATGTTGCCATACACCGTGACGGCCGATTGAGCCTGCGCCAGGCCGGCTGTTGCGGCCAGGGTGGCCAGCGCAATAAACGATTTGTTCATAGATCCCTTTTCTTTTTTGGAGGTGGTGCTGCGATGATTAGTCAGCCCGGCTGTCCCGCCGCGGCGTTGAGCTTGATCTGTTCGGCGTCGTAGCGCTCGATGGCCACGCGGTTGTCGTTCAATACCGCGTGGGCCCGGTCGCGGTCGATGTCCTTCTCCCATGCGGCGACCACCACGGTCGCCACGCAGTTGCCCAGCAGGTTGCCGGCGGCGCGGGCGATGCCCATGAACCAGTCCACCGACAGCACCAGCACCAGGCCGACCACGGGGATCGCCGGAATCGCCGTCAGCGTGGCCGCCAGGATCACGATCGCCGAGCCGGGCACGCCGTGCGCGCCCTTGGAGGTGATCAGCGCGATGGCCAGGATCGCCACCAGGTCGCCGCCCGCCAGCGGCGTGTTGGTGGCCTGGGCGATGAACACCGCGGCCAGCGTCAGGTAGATCGAGAAGGCGTCGAGGTTGAAGGAGTAGCCGGTCGGGATGACCAGGCCGACGGTGGCGTCCTTGATGCCCATGTACTTCAGCTTGCGCATCACCTGCGGCAGCACGCTGTCGGACGAGGCGGTGCCGAGCACGATCAACAACTCCTCGCGCAGGTAGGCGATCAGTTTCAGGATGTTGAAGCCGGCCAGCCGCAAAATCGTGCCGAGGATGCCGAACACCAGGATGGCCACCGCGCCGTAGAACAGCAGCACCAGCATGCCCAGTTGCTTGAGCGAGCCGATGCCGTATTTGCCGACGGTGAAGGCGATCGCGCCGAACACGCCCAGCGGCGCCAGCTTGATGATGAAGGACATGCACTTGAAGAAGGCGGCGGCCAGGCTGTCGATCAGCGTGGCCACCGGCGCGGCCTTGTCGCCGATCAGCGACAGCGCGCAACCGAACAGCACCGAGAACAGCAACACCTGCAACACATCGCCCGACGTGAACGCGCTCACCGCGGTGGTGGGGATGAGCTTCATGATGAACTCGCTGAAGCCGGTGTTCTTGACGGTGTTGGCGGTGTTGACGTAGTTGCTCATCGCCGAGGCGTCGAGCGTGGCGGCGTCGATGTTCATGCCGGCGCCCGGATGGAAGACATAGGCCAGCACCAGGCCCAGCGCCAGCGCCACGGTGGTGACGGCCTCGAAATAGATCAGGGCCTTGAGCCCGACCCGGCCCACTTTCTTCAACTCGCCCGCGCCGTGGATACCCTGCACAACCACGCAGAACACGATGCACGGTATCAGCATCTTGATCAGCTTGATGAAGCCGTCGCCCAGCGGCTTGAGGCTCTGGCCGAACGCCGGATACACCATGCCCACCGCCACACCGATGCACATCGCCAGCACAATCTGGCCAAATAGTGATTTAAAAAATCGCATTACTGTTACCCCTTGTTGACTGCGTTTAACTGAAAAAGTTTTTGTACGCCACCGGACCGGGGCGACCGCTCATCGCGGCGCTTCGGCTTGCAGGAAATCGAGCAGGGTCATGGCGACGACCTTGGTGGCGCGCCGCAAATCCTCCAGCACCAGGTGCTCGTCGCCGCGCTTGGCGTTCGACTCCGGCACCGTGCGCGGGCCGGCGCCGTACAGCACGGCGGGTATGCCCTGCGCGCCGTACAGCCGGGCGTCGGCGTACAGCGGCGTGCCCACCGCCGGGATCGCCTCGCCGATGACGTCGAGCGCGTTCCGCTGCAGGCTGGCGAGCAGCGGTTCCACCGCCGGCAGCGGCCGCAGCGCCTGCGACAACAGCAGCCGCTTGATCTCGATCCGTATGCCCGGCACGCCGTCGACGGCGGCGGTGATCAGCGCGCGCAACCGCGCCTCGACCGCAACCGGATCCTCTTCGGGAATCATGCGGCGGTCGACCTTCATCACCACCTTGCCGGGGACGACGTTGGTGTTGGTGCCGCCGTCGATGCGGCCCACCAGCATGGTCGGCGAGGTGATGCCCGGCACTTGCGACCGGATGTCGCGCAGCACCGGCAACTGCGCATAGATGGCGTTGAGGATGCGCGTGGCCGCCTGCAGGGCATCATCACCGGTCTCCGGCATCGCGCCGTGGCCGGACTTGCCGTGCACGGTGATCTCCAACTGCAAACAGGCGTTGTGGGCGGTGACGATCTGGTAGCTGAAGCCGGCCGCGATGACGAAATCGGGATGGCTGAGCCCCTGTTCCAACAGCCAGCCGGGACCGAGCAATCCGCCGAACTCCTCGTCGTAGGTGAAGTGCAGCTCCACGCCGCCATGCAGCGCGACGCCCAGCGCCTCCAATGCGCGCACCGCGAACACATAGGTGGCGAAATCGCTTTTCGACACGGCGGCCGCGCGGCCGTACAGGCGGCCGTCCTCGATCACGCCGCCGTAGGGCGGACGGGTCCAGCTTTCGCCCGGCGGCACCACGTCGCCGTGGGCGGTGAGCGCCAGCGTCGGCCCCGGCGCGGCGTAGCGGCGGCGCACGATCAGGTTGGTGATAGTTTCCATGCCGTAGGCGCGGACCGCGTCTTCCGGCACCGCATGGCGCTCGACCGCCCAGCCCAGGTCGTCCAGCATCGCGGCCACCGCGTGCGCATGGGGTGCGTTGTTGCCGGGCGGCGTGTCGGTCGGGATGCGGATGACGTCTTGCAGGAAGGCCACCTGGGCATCGAAGTGGTCGTCGATCCAGCCGGCCAGGCGGGCCTGGAGTGGGGTGAGTGTCATGCTGGATATTCCTTGTGGTCGTTGGAGCCGGATGGCTGGAAGTGTTCGATGAAGTCGCTCGCCACGCGCGCGGCCAGCGCCGCGTCTTCGGCGGTCATGGTTTCCAGCGGGTTGTGGGAGATGCCGCCGTTGCCGCAGCGGACAAACAGCATCGCCATGTCGGTGCGGGCGGCGATCACCATGGCGTCGTGGCCGGCGCCGGACGGCAGCCGGCGTGCGGGCAGGCCGGCCCGCCGCAGCGCCGCGTCCAGTTGCCGGCACAGCGCGGGCGCGCACGGCACGCTGCGCGCCTCGTGCGTCTGGCGCACCTGCGTGGCGACGCCGCGCCGCGCGGCGATGCGGTCGATGGCGGCGAGGATGTCCGCCACCGCCGCTTCGCGCTGGCCATCCTGTTCGGCGCGCACGTCGATGGAGAACAGCGCGCGGCCGGGCACCACGTTGGCGGCGCCGCCCGGCACGTCGAACTGGCCGACCGTGCCCACCAGTCCCTCAACGCCGCCGCAGCGCTGCTCGATCACCAGCGCGATTTCCGCCGCCGCCATGGCGGCATCGCGGCGTCCTGCCATCGGTACGGTGCCAGCATGGCCGGCCACGCCGCTCACCTCCACCTGCATGCGCGTGGCGCCGGCGATGCCGGTGACGATGCCCAGCGCCAGGCCGGCGTCCAGCAGCACCGGGCCTTGTTCGATATGCACTTCCAGGAAGCCCAGCATCCGCGCCGGATCCATGGCGGCGGCGCCCAGGTCGGCGCAGCTGTAGCCCAGGCCGGCGGTGTCGATGGCCTGGCGCATGGTGACGCCGGCGGCGTCGGTGTGGTCGAGCACGCGCAAGTCGAAGGCGCCGGCGATCGCCCGGCTGCCCAGCAGCGTGGCCTTGAAGCGCACGCCCTCCTCTTCGGCGAAACCGATCACCTCGATCGCATGGGCGAAGCGCCGCCCCTGCGCATGCCAGCGGGCGACACAGGCGATCGGCAGCAGGATGCCCAGGATGCCGTCGTAGATGCCGCCGTTGGGGACGGTATCGAAATGCGAACCGGTCAACAGCGCCGGCGCGTCGGGCTCGATACCCTCGTAGCGGCCGATGACGTTGCCGACGACGTCGCGGCGCACGCTCATGCCGGCTTCGGCCATCCATGCGGCCAGCCGGGCCGCCGCCGAGTGATGCGCCGGCGTGAGAAAGCTGCGCGTCATCATGCCCGGCGCTTCGGTGTGGGCGGCCAGCGCCTGCGCGCGCGCCATGATGCCGGCGCCCAACTCATCCCATGAGAAGAGCGGGGCCGCTTCAGCAAATTCGTTACTTTTGGTGCAATCCGACATATTCATTGAAGGTCTCCGGTAATTTATTTTCTTTGTGATTTATCATTGAAAATTATTTTTCATTCAGAGTCAATCATTTCACGTGCATGCTGTTGAAATAGCGGCCCGATAGTCGCGTGACGTCCACACGCAGGGACTGGATGGCTTTAAAATGCCTGCCATGACAAAAGAAATTTCCTCCACCGCCAACCTGTCGACTTGGATACAGCAAAATCTGGACCACCTGCCGCAGGCGGAAAGGCGGCTGGCGATTGTCATCCTGGAAGCGCCGGGCCAACTGGCCAGTTACTCGGCGTCCGAAGTGACCCAGATGGCCGGTGTTTCGAATGCGACGATGACGCGGCTGGTGCAGCGCCTGGGCTATGAAAATTACGACCAGATGCGACGGCTGTCGCGACAGAACATGGAATGGGGATCGCCGCTGTACTTGCTGGACCGCAAGGGAACGGATGCTGAGGCGGCCGAGGCGCAAGGTCCGTTTGAACAACATGTTGCGGCCAGCGTGCAGAACATTCACGCCACTTTCGCCGGCATGTCGGCCGCCGAGATCGACGTCATCGGCGGCGCGATCGCCGAGGCGCGACAGGTGCGGGTGTTTGGCCAGCGCAACAATTACTTCTTCGCTGCCTATCTGCGCTGGCAATTTATCCAATTCCGCAACAATGTCTACCTGCTGCCGGTATCGGGCGAGACCATGGGCGAGTACCTGGTGGGCTTGCAGCCCGACGACCTGTTTATCGTGTTTGGACTACGCCGGCGCACGCCGGGGCTGGCGGCGCTGATCACGGCGGTCAGCCGGGCCGGCGTGCGGACCTTGCTGATCACCGACTCCGCCAACCGCAGCGACCTGGGGGCGACATGGGTGCTGAAGTGCGACACCACCAGCACCACGCCGCTGGACAACCATGCCGCCGTGATGGCGATGTGCCATGTGCTGGCGTCGCAAGTGATCGACAAGGCCGGCATCGCCGGGCGGCAGCGACTGATACGAATCGAGGAACTCCATACGGAACTGAAGGAGTTGTAGGGATTGGGTAATGGTGAAGTATCAGACGGAATGCATCGGCGCCTAGAATAAGGGCAAGGATGATTACCTGAATGAAAACAGAGGCTTGGCGATGGTGCGGCTCGCTTGTTAACAGACTTATCCACAGATTTTGGTGATAACCTATTCCGGTGCTTGTCGAGCAGATCCATGCCAATGGTCCTCGCTGTATAGCCGAGGTTACGAAAGCGCCGGCGCCGAATGATGCATGGGCCGGCCTGGCTTTCACTAGCAACAGTGCTAGCGCCGTCCGTCCGGTCCCTTGTCCTCAAAGAAATACACGCCCTGGTTCACGGCGCAGGTGTACGCCACGTTCGGAATCGTGCTGTATGACGGCAATGAGAAGGTACTCATGGTAAACGCGACGCCGCCGTCCGTCTTTACCTGATAGCGGAGAATCTGCATGATGGGCAGTCCCTTGCTGTCGATAGTTTCGTGATGATCGGCAAAAGATATTGTCCCGTTCGCCAAAATACGGAAAGCCTCGATTTTCAATCCGCCACGCGTGCTCGACGGCGCGGCGGAAACGTCATTGTTGGTGCATTTAGAAAAATCGAGCGTCACGGTCACGTTGGCGCCGCTCATCAACGCCCTCTCGAGATCATTGACCGTCGTCAGCGGCGTCGTCGGAGAGGCCAGCGCCAATTGAGTGGCGCAGCCGATAGCAATACCTGCAATTATTTTCTTAAACAATGATTTCTCCTGTCTGTGGTTAAAAGAACCCGCCATAACCGGCTATTTAGCGATGTCGCGGCTGTATTCGAAAACAAGACCATCGAACCAGCGGCCGCCAAGCGGTTAATCGGGCATCGAACAGCCCTTGCAGGGTAGCCGTGGCGGCACGGCAAATCTGCAAGGGTACCGAAGTGCACGCCGAAATTACGAAGGGAGTCACATGGCAGAGAAATTCGGGAGCGCCTACCGCAATCGGCTGGCGCCAAGACGTCGGGACTGAGCCGCCGCGGCGGCCGGTCCCGACCAGACCTTCATCGCTACTAAGGAGTCAGCACCACTTTGACGCTGGCGTCGACCGCGCTTTTATTGATGTAGCCGATGGCGTTGGGGTTGCCGGCCACTTGCTTCTTGACCTCGGCGCTATCGGCCACGGCCTTGGGTGGCTTGGCTTTTCCAGTGAAGATGAGCTGCGACCAATAGGCTTTGAGTTGGCTGGGATCCTTGCCGGTCACTCTGCTGTAGAACTCGGCACGCGCCGCTCCATCAGACTGATCCACCGCAGTGGCCGTATCGCCGTTGGGAAACGCGACCGACTTGGCCAGAAATATCTGGCTGACCTGGTCCGAGGTGAGGCTAGCCACACCGCTCTTGGCAGAGACCACCACCACCACCTCCGCGCTGGCGGCGGCACTGGCCAGCGCCACCACCATCCCCAAGGCTGTGGATAGAACCAGTTTTTCGATGTTATAAAAATGCATATGCCTGGATCCTTTTTTTAAAATACAAAGTCGACTGCGGCTGAGATCAGCCTGTAGCTGTCGCCCGGAATAAAGCCCGGTTGCAGGTTCTTCAACCCGCCGTTGGAATGGGCATCGTTCTTGGTGTGATCGACTTGCACCTTCAAAGCCATGTTGTCTTTGAAGTCCCAGCGCGCGCCCACCGACAAGGTGCTGTGAGACGAGGAAATGCCATTGCCCAGCAACGCATTAATGACCTGGGCACCGCCGAACGCCGCAACGCCGGGGTCGGCGCTGCCGATGCTGGTGTCGCTGTCTGTGCGGAAGCGGCCAAGCGTCACGTAGGGCTTGAAGTTGCCAAAGCGGTAGCCACCGCTGACATAGCCGCTGGTGTACATGGGCACCATGCTCTTGGAGCCGAACAGCTTGGTGATTTCGCTTTGCACAAACCAGTTGCCCGGATCGTAGGTATAGCCCAGCGCAATGTAACTGGTGCGCGAGCCGTTGGCATCGTAGGTCGTGGCCAGCGCGGTATCGCCCTGCGCGCGATAGGCGTCGAAGATACCGGCAAGTCCAGAGTTCTTCAGGGTCATGGTGGAAGTCATGAGCCCGATGCGCGCGCTCGATGCGCCATAGTCACCCTGCAGATTCAGGCCGGTGAAATTATGGAGTTTGAGCTTGGTGGCTTCTCCGCCCGCCGGGTTGCTGGCGATGTCCGTGCCAGTCGTTCCGAAGAGCGCCTGGGCCGTCAGTGCCGCGCCGCCGACGGTGAACTTGTAGCGCGTCTCAGCACCGTCATAATGCGACATGGCCGTGCGATAGACCACGCTCGGCGCACGTAGCCAAGGCACCGCGTAGCCAACCTTGAGGTAGTCCGATACCACGAACCAGGGAATAGCCATGCGCCCGGCGCGGAAATCGAGTGCCGGCGTGACTTGAAACTTCAGTTGGGCGAGTTCAATGTCTGGACGATATGAGCCGTCCGGGCGGTACTCGCTGACCACTTGCACCACGCCGGACAAGCGGTCGCTGAAGGTCCCGTCAACCTGCGCCCCAAGCCGCGACTCGCCGCTTGCGCTGGTAGCGCTGCTGTGACCCGCCCCTTTGGGGGTATCGACGATGCGCACGTAGTCGGCGGACTTCTCGCTCGAATTCGTCATGCCGATGGTGCCGAAGCCGCTGAAGGAGAACATCTTCTCTCCGGCGTCTTCCGCATGCGCGGCACCCACGCTGAATGTAGCGATGGCGATGCTAAGCGCCTTGTGTTTAAACCTCATGTTGATTCCTTTGATTTAAAAAAAGCTGCCGAACCGCGTCCGCACCGACTGCGCGGAGATCCACTGGCAACACTCAGCCCAGAGTAACTAAGATTTCCATTTGACAACATAGGGAAATCCTCAATCTCTGGTGGGAATATCCTGAACCGCCACACCACCTTGCGCAGCAGGCAGCTTGCCCAGTCCGTTTCCTACCAAGGAATCAGGCTTTCCCTACATAAATCTCGATATTCCCAAGTTACAATAAATATTTCCAAAATAAAATATACACCCCAGAAGTTGGCCCTAAGGTGCCGACCGTCTCCACTTACCCCATGAGGTTGTTTGATGAAAATGTTGCGTCGCGTACCCTTGCTTTGGAAAGTGCTGCTTCCCCCCATCATCGCAATGCTGTGTATGGCGGCATATCTGGGTACCAGCACCGTCGTGCTCAGACAAAACAACCAGCGACTCGCCAGTGTGCGCGATGTGCAATTTCCAGTACTCGACGCAACCACGGAAAACGTCGGTTCGCTGGACAAAATCATCAATGGCC
The DNA here is from genome assembly GCF_003416895.1 of Duganella sp. BJB476. Lineage (GTDB taxonomy): Bacteria > Pseudomonadota > Gammaproteobacteria > Burkholderiales > Burkholderiaceae_D > Rugamonas. Next base: position 186,007 of record NZ_QVIO01000009.1, on the reverse strand, counting down.
TGAATGGGGCTGCGATATCTGGAGAGAAAGAGGAACTACAGGCGGCTGCCGCAATCGCCGTCACAGTCAGGGCCAACTACGCCAGGCTGCGCGCCATCGACGGCGAGCAAGCGGCAACCTTGCAGCGGCTGGCGAACGAGTTCGATGCCTACTATGCGAGCGCGTACGCGCTCGCCAAGGCGCTGACGGAACAGCGCGCACCCGACGAGCACGCAGTCAGCGCCATGTCGACACAGCTCGCCACTTACCGCAAGGACTTGTTGGGATTTCGGGAAGCCGCCAACCAGCGCTTTACTTCCACCATCGGCAGCGCGACCAACGACGCCGACAGCGCCATTGTCAGCGGCGCGGCGCTCGGCGGCATCAGCCTGGTGCTGACACTGGGCTTCGGCATCACGGTGGCGCGCGCTCTGCTGCTGCAATTGAAACATGCGGTGCGCGTGGCGCAGACCGTCGCGGCGGGCGACTTGAGCAGCCAGATCGCGGTCACCTCCGACGATGAGGCCGGGCAGTTGGCGCGTGCGCTAAAAGACATGAACGAGAGCCTGGCGCGCATTGTTGGAGGAGTACGCAGCGGCAGCGAGACGATCGCTACCGCTTCCAGCCAGATCGCCTCCGGCAATCATGAGCTGTCCGTCCGTACCGAGGAGCAAGCCGGCTCGCTGGAAGCGACGGCCTCCTCAATGGAAAAGCTGACCTCGACCGTCAATCAGAATGCCGACAACGCACACATGGCCAACCAATTGGCGCTGTCGGCCTCCGAAGTGGCGACCAAGGGCGGCGCCGTGGTCGCGCAGGTGGTCGACACCATGGGGGCCATCAATGACTCGGCCGGCAAGATCGTCGAGATTATCAGCGTGATCGAGGGGATCGCGTTCCAGACCAATATCCTCGCCCTGAATGCAGCCGTCGAGGCGGCGCGGGCCGGCGAACAAGGACGCGGCTTCGCGGTAGTGGCTTCCGAAGTAAGAAACCTGGCGCAGCGCTCCGCCGCCGCGGCGAAGGAAATCAAAATATTGATCGACAACTCCGCGCAGCAGGTCAAGATCGGCTCCCATCTGGTCGAGCAGGCCGGCAGTACGATGAATGAGATTGTAACGAGCGTCAGGCGGGTAACCGACATCATGAGCGACATCACGACAGCCAGCCGGGAACAGATCCATGGCATCGATCAGGTCAACCGAGCCATCGCGCACATGGACCAGGCCACGCAGCAAAACTCCGCCCTGGTCGAGGAAACCGCCGCCGCTGCCGAATCGATGCGGGAGCAGACCAGCCATCTTGCCCAGGTGGTCAGCGTGTTCAAGCTGCCAACGGCGTCAATCGCCACCGACGCGGGCAAGCTTGTCAAGATCAACACCGGCGCCAAGCGAAATGAAGCGGTACAGGCAGGCAGGGCAGGGCCGACGCTCAAGCTTGCATCCGTCAAGCGGCACGGCGGCGCTCGTTCGGAATAGGAGATGCGGGAAGCCGGCGCCCTCCCGCCGCCGGCCGGTATCTGTCCAGCGCGCGGGTGTCAAAACTGCGTTAACCGAGGCTGCATGAACGGCGCGCGCCCTCCGGCCTGAGTTGAGTGGCGATTTGTGCTCAGCGGCGCGACGATGATGTCATACGCGGCATCAATCTTGAAAACGCTGACCACGTGAGTCAGGTTTCCCGCCAGATCCTGCAGCGATTGAGAGGCCGCCGCGGCTTCTTCCACCAATGAGGCGTTTTGCTGGGTGCTCTGATCGATCTGAACGATCGTTTGATTGACTTGTTCAATCCCTGCCGTCTGTTCCAGACCGGCGGTGGTAATTTCGCTGATGATATCGGTGACGCGTTTTACGCTATCGACAATCTCACCCATGGTCGCTCCGGCCTGGCCCACCAGCTTGCTGCCGGCATCCACTTTCTCAACCGAATCGTCGATCAGGGTTTTAATTTCCTTGGCGGCTGCCGCCGAACGCTGGGCCAAGTTCCGCACTTCGGAAGCGACGACGGCAAAGCCCCGACCTTGCTCGCCGGCACGGGCGGCCTCCACTGCCGCATTGAGCGCGAGGATATTGGTCTGGAAAGCAATGCCTTCGATGACGCCAATGATGTCGACGATCTTTCTGGCCGATTCGTTGATGGAACCCATGGTGTCGACCACCTGGGTGACCACCGCGCCGCCTTTGACGGCGACTCTGGACGCGGATGCGGCCAAACTGCTTGCCTGACGTGCATTGTCGGAATTCTGCTTAACGGTAGTGATCAGTTCCTCCATTGAAGATGCGGCCTCTTCAAGTGAACTGGCTTGCTGCTCGGTACGCGACGACAGGTCTAGGTTGCCGCTGGCTATCTGACCGGAGGCGGCAGCTATCGTATCCGCGCCGGTACGTACCTCGGCAACGATCTTGACGAGGCTGAGGTTCATGTCTTTCAACGCGAGCAGCAACAGGCCGGTCTCGTCTTGCGTAGTGGCTTCGATGTGACTGCTCAAATCTCCGGCTGCAACTGTATGCGCGATGTCTACCGCTTTGCGCAGGGGAATAACAATGGATCGCGTAATCCAAATCGCCACGGCGCTTCCCAGTACGACGGCCAAAGCGGCAAGGCATAGCAGCGTCACGCGCGTGTTCTGATAGGTGACCTCGGCTTGGTGCCCGCTAATGGTGACCGCTTCAGTCTGGTGCCGAATCAAGCTCTTGACGGCGTCATAATACGCACGCTGATCCTTGTTCACGGTGGCTAGCAGCAAGGCCTTGGCTTCCTCTTTTTTCCCGGCGAGCGCTAGCGTCATGAATTCTTGTTGCGAGACCCCATATTGCGATCTGGCTTCAAGGACATTTTTTAACAGGGCCTTGCCCTCATCTGACTTGACCAGCATCTCAAGCTTGGAAATAGTGCTGCTATTTTCCTTTTTATTACTGAGGATAATTTGATGCTCTTTCTCCACTGCCGTTGCATCGTCCCACTGCAGCATGTTGCGCATGGCGTGCGCATTGCGATTCACAATATCCAAGACCTCATACGCGTACGCCGCCTTGGGATATTTGTCGTTAACGATTTTATCAGTGCCCTCATTTAATTTTTGCAGGCCTGAGATCGCAAACAACGTACTCGTCGCCAATAGCGCCAGCATCAGACCAAAAGCCCAGCCCAGCCGGGTTCCGATTTTCAAATTTCCGATACTCATACTTCATTCCTTTTTTGATTTCGGTAATATCAACAGACACTCAGGCTCCGCGCCGCTGCTCTTTCGATTAGCCTGATGTCTTTCAAAGACACGAACATGATCACAACGATCAGGATCGGCATGTACTGCATCGGCGCATCCATGCGAACGAGTTACTGCGTATGGCTGGGCTGATTTGAGTGGGAAAGGGATAGTGCGCAGAACCGGGGCGTATGTGTACCGTTTCAAACTAACGGCGGCTTGGCGTGGTAGCTGCTGACGCAAACGTCACTCGAGGTTTGAGCCCGGTCTTCGGGCGCAGAGTAAGCGCAAGCGGGGAGACTCGCGAACGTAGTCCGTGCTGGCATGCGTATGTGCGGGCGTAATAATATTATTTTCCATAGTGCGACCTACGTGGCATTTTTCATGATTTAATTAATTTCCTACAGGAATTAACGATATCACATAGGTAAAATTCTACATATCCGCCAAATGCCCATATTGCGGTAGGGAGATTCTTACATTGCGGCAGATCATGGCAGGCGCGCTTGGGCGACCCTCGCCCATATCGCGGGAATGGGTGAGGTGTCGACCAAGGCCAATAGGCGTTTGGATACAAACGAGATGACGATGCCGTCTGGGATGGGATCAGGAACCAGGTGTCGACGGGCGCATACCTGGATATATTCGTGCGTGAACCCGATAACGGCGACTGCCGTTATCGGGTTCGCAGGATACTGTTTGGAGTGCCGCCGTCAGATCGGCGACGTACGCAAAACAGATTTCAATGGTACGAACGCGGTGCTGCAATCTCTGGCGGTGCCTGGACCGGTGCCGCTGCCAGTGATCGTCACTTTGCTGGCGGAAGCTGCCACTATGGACGAAGCGAAACTGACCGGCCCAGCGCCCAGCGTAAACTGCGTGGCGTAGGGATCAAGCGATATTCCGTTGTGGCCGGTAGTGTAGGTCGGCTGGGTGGCGTCGAAAACCACATTGTCCAACGTGATAGCCAGCAGATTGTTTTGCCCATTCAGCGCGTAGCCGGCGAAGGTCAGCGTACCGCCTTTATACTTGACGCTACCCAGATGATGGAAATCGCGGACCGCGATGCCTGTGAAGCTCGGAAACAACGATCCCTTTGAGGCGCTATAGAACGAATCGAAGGTGAGCGGGTGGCTGATATTGCGCGTGCAGATGCCGCTGTAGCTGACATTGGAGACCTTGCCGCCTACGGAGGAGTCCGATTTGATGCGCAGGCCACCACTGGTGCCGCTGTCGAAGCCGTCGATCGACAAGTCGGTGACCGCGATGTCGCTCACGCCCGCATTGGTTTCACTGCCGATCGAGAGCCCATGACCGTAATAGAAGTGGTTATGCGCGTAGCTGTGATTATGGGCGCCCGGACTTGAGCTCGACTTGATCGCGACATGATCGTCGCCCACGCTGATATACGAATACGCGAGCAACACTTTGCTGGAGTAGCCGGTGTCGAAGCCGTCGGTGTTGATCGCCGTGTCCGGCGTGAAGCAGGTGGCCGGCGTGACGACATCGGGCGTCGTCCCCGCGGGGCACTGATAACCGCTCTTGGTGTAGACCAGGCTGGGCGTCAGCACCTTGATGCCCCAAGCCGTCAGCCCGGTCACGCCATAACCCCAGACGTGGAAGTTGGGCGAGTTCTGCAGTGTAATGCCATGCAGGGTGAAGTCCGTGCCGTTCTGAATTTGCAGGATGCGGAAGGTTTGCGGCGTCAGGCCGGCGGAGCGCGACTGGTAAGCCACGTCCCACCAGCTGCGCGCGTTGGCATTGGTTCCGCTGGTGACCAGACTACCGCCGCGTCCGTCGATAATGCCGCCGCCGACGACGCCGCTGTTGGCCGTTTTATCGGCCAGAATGAACGGCTTGCAGGTCCGTCCGCCGGTTTTTCCGGCGGTGCCACAGGTGCCGGAGCCGGTATCGTAGTCCGTGGGATTGCGCGAAGCGAACAGCGTCACTCCGGCGTCAACCCACAGCGTCACGCCCGACTTGAGCTTCAATGGTCCGCTGAGAAACCCGGACTCTCCGGCGGATCCTACAACCAGCTTCACCGCCTGCCCGATCGGGCAGGCGTCTATCGCGGCTTGGATACGAACCGTATCCGGCTGCGAGCGGGATGGATCGTTATCCAGGGTGTCGAGCGATGCGTTCACCGGGATGAGTCGCGCCGGCAGCGGCTGGCCGCAGATGGCCGCGGGGTAGGCCGGTTCGGCGATTTGGCCCCATTGCGTATTGACGGCGGCATCGGAGGCATAGGTATTCGCTGATCCCGCGACGGCCAGGGCGATTAAAATTTTGTTTGGTTTCATTAATGATGCTCCGTGTAAGGGTACTTTACGATATGCATGAAGTCTTGCAGAGTGGTTTCCTGTCCAACCTGGCCACTTTCGCTTCCGACTCAATGCTATGTTTGGCCGAACTCACCAGAATATGAGCTTTGACAGGTTCATCCACCGGGAGTGTCGGAAGACCGCAGGATATATCAGCCATTTCATGCCGAAGGGCGCGGCCTTCGTTTGTGGCGATCGAACTTCGCATCAATAAATGGTGCTCGAACGTGCGCTCTTGCCGGACGGCGCTCCCGCGCCAGCCGCTGCTGGTGATCGTATTGCAGGTCTTGCTGTCGCTAAAAAATTTGATCAGACGCCGGCTTCACCACGCCTGCCTTTTTTCAAAGCAGCGCAGACGCGCCGGCCATTTCCCTTACAAGAATTTCAGGACTTCCTTACGATCACCTACCAGCTTTCCTGATGGCGCAGCGAGGCATTAACGACAATACTTCGCGTCTCCCAACCCGCTTGACCAATCCATTACGAAGGAATTAGATGCGCTATTTGAGTATGCTCCCGCTGGCTTGCTTTATTCTGGTAACGAATACCTACGCGGCGACGACCGAAACCTGCCACCCTGCTTCGGAAAAGGAAATCTCCGCTCTGTTCGATCGCTGGAACGCCTCGCTGCAGACCGGCGACCCGGACAAGGTCGTGGCCAATTACGCCAAGAAGTCTGTCCTGCTGGCGACTGTGTCGAACAAGCCGCGTCTGACCCCGGAAGAAAAGAAAGACTATTTCGAGCATTTCCTTGAAGGGAAACCGGTCGGAACGATCGACAGCAGCCATATCGAGGTCAAATGCAACAGCGCGGTTGACGCCGGCCTGTACACGTTTAAATTCGCAAATGGCAAGGAAGTGAAGGCCCGTTACAGCTTCACTTACAAATGGTTCGGCCAGGAGTGGCTGATCACCAGCCACCACTCGTCCGCCATGCCTGAAAAGCACTGATCACCGAGCTTCGGTGACGAAAAAAGCCCGACCTGAACCTGTCAGATCGGGCTTTCTTATTTAGGCACATAGCGCGCCTCGCAATGTAAAAAATCACACGCGATCCCGGGCCGCTGGTTCCTACCTTCGTGTGAACCTCATTGCTACCGACAATATATGCTCGGCCGTATTGAACGGATTTTAGATAAAAATGAATATATTCAATAATTTTGGCATCGGCAAACGACTGGGACTTGGGTTGGCTATGATCCTGGCAATATTCATGTGCGTTACCAGTATCGGTATCTGGCATCTCCACGCGGTAGCCAAAGCAACGCGCGATATGATGGAGTTGCCGCTGGCTAAGGAGCGACTGATTTCCGACTGGTATGGCAACTTAAGCACATCCTTGGCCAGAGCCACAGCGATCGCGAAAAGCAGCGATCCATCGTTGGCCGCCTATTTTACTGAGGAGATGGCGGCGTCCTCCAAGAGTTCATCCGAATTTCAAAACAGACTAGCGGCGCTGCCCAAGGGCGAGGCCGAATCCAGGCTATTTCAGCAGATTTCCGAACAGCGCAAGGTTTATCTGTCTTCCCGAACCGAGCTGTCCAGACTGAAGAGTGCCGGAAAACTGGAAGAGAGCCAGCGTATTTTCACGCAAGTACTCGTACCCGCTACCGCAAGATACAAAAATCTCATGCAAGATTTTTTGAAATTACAGCGCACTACGATTGATGCGATGGCAGATGAAATCGACTCGGCGGCGCGCTCCGCCACGATACTGATCGTGGTGCTGATGTTGCTGGCGCTGATGTTTAGCGTCGTCTTCGTCTGGTGGCTGGCGAAAAGTATTACTCGTCCGCTCGGCGAAGCGGTCACCGTGGCCCACCGTGTTGCCGATGGCGATTTGACCGCCGACATCGCCGTACATTCCCGCGATGAGTCGGGCCAGCTGATGGCTGCGCTGAAGAATATGAACGGCGGCTTAAGCAATATCGTCTCGCAAGTACGCAGCGGCGCGGACGCGATCGTTACCGCGTCCGGCCAGATCGCCAGCGGCAACCTCGACCTCTCCATCCGAACGGAAGGGCAGGCCTGTGCACTAGAAGAAACTGCTGCCGCGATGGTGGAACTGACCTCGACCGTGAGAGAGAACGCCGATCGGGCGCGGCAAGCCAACCAGCTGGCGCTGTCCGCTTCCGACGCGGCGGACGAAGGGGGAGTGGTGATGTTCAAGGTGTTCGATACGATGAACTCGATTAACCAATCGTCCAAGACCATCGCGGACATCATCGGTGTCATTGACGGGATTGCCTTCCAAACCAATATCCTGGCTTTAAACGCAGCAGTGGAAGCTGCCCGTGCGGGAGAGCAAGGCAGGGGCTTCGCCGTCGTCGCCAGCGAGGTTCGCAACCTAGCGCAGCGCTCTGCCGGGGCAGCTAAGGAGATCAAGTCATTGATCGGCGCCTCTGCACAGCAGGTTGATGCCGGCACGCAGCTGGTTGAGCAGGCAAGAACAGCGATGCAAGTCATTGTTGCAAGCATTAACAACGTGACTGTCGCGATGAATGAAATCGCAGCGACCAGTCAAGAGCAGGCCTCCAGCCTTGAGCAAATCAATCAAGCTGTTACTCAGATGGATGGAGCAATTCAGCAAAATGCCGCGTTGGTGGAGGAGGCCACCGCTGCGTCACAATCCTTGCGAGATCAGGCCAGCGGTCTGGCGCAAGTCGTCAATGAGTTCAGGCTAGCAGAAACGTGTTAGTGATAGCGCCTCTAACCAAGGTAAGTTGATGCTGGACGCTTGCGTCATCCAGGTGCTGTCCGACTCCGTGATAAAATCCGCTGTGCCGGTTCCCCTCGGTCGTTGCGGCGCTGAACAAGTCAACGGCACGTGATAACGTCGTCGTCGTCAACGGCTGGATGCGTATCGATCTGGCAGGCGCCCACGCCCGAGGGACACATTCTCAAAAATTTACGCCATCCCCCTGTTCTCCACCGGACTCAAGTCTCACACCACGACAACCGGCATTAGAATTCTTCCCAATCACTACCTGTGGAGGCGGACGAATTCGTTACCTGTTTCAACGGCTTCACGCTCTTCGTCGGCAGGCTGGCCTTGCGAGACGAGGTCGGATTCGGAACAGCGTTAATCCCTGGGCCGGTCGCCTGCCACGGTGCGACGACCACTGCGTGCATAGAGTTGAGCTTAAATACGCTGACCACTTGCGCCAAGCCGCCGGCTTGGTCTTGTAGCGATCCAGCGGCGGCGGCGGCCTCTTCCACCAGCGCAGCATTTTTCTGGGTGACTTGATCCATCTGGGTGATGGCCTGATTGATTTGCTCAATGCCGGAGGTCTGCTCCTGACTGGCCGATGTGATTTCCTCCATGATGTCTGTCACGCTTTTGATACTTTCGACGATGGCCTGCATGGTCGACCCGGCCTGGTCGACCAGCTTGGTACCGATATCGACCTTGTCTACCGAATCTCCAATCAAGGTCTTGATTTCCTTGGCGGCGCTGGCCGAACGTTGAGCCAGGTTGCGGACCTCGCTGGCGACGACGGCAAACCCGCGCCCTTGTTCCCCGGCGCGGGCCGCTTCCACCGCCGCATTCAGTGCCAGGATATTGGTCTGAAACGCGATGCCGTCAATCACCCCGATGATATCGACGATTTTCTTGGACGATGCGTTGATCGACTCCATGGTACCAACCACTTGCGACACAACCGCTCCTCCCTTGATCGCGACTTCGGATGCCGATATCGCCAACTGGTTGGCTTGGCGCGCATTATCGGCATTCTGCTTGACGGTCGAGGTCATTTCTTCCATCGAGGATGCGGTTTCCTCCAGCGAACTGGCCTGCTGCTCGGTGCGGGAGGATAGCTCAAGGTTGCCCGCTACAATCTGACTAGACGCGGTGGCGATCGTGTCAGTGCCGGTGCGCACCTGGCCAACGATATTGACCAGACTGGCGTTCATCTCTTTGAGCGCTTGCAACAACAGACCGGTCTCGTCGCTAGTTTCAACGTTGACCTGATGGGTCAAATCACCTGAAGCGACAATCTGCGCCACGCGCACCGCTTGCTCGATCGGACGGGTAATGCCACGAGCAATTAGCCATGCGACAAATGCGCCAAGTGCTGTGGCGAAGATGCTGAGCGTTATCATCAGGGTGCGTGCGCTGGAATATGCCTTTTCCGCATCAGAGATGGACTCTTGATTCATCTTGTCTTCCAAGTCGGCCAGTTCGGAAACGCTATTAAACCAGGCCCTCTGCATCGGGCGAAGGTTGACGAACAGGAGCTTGGTAGCCTCTTCACTTTTGTTGGCCAGTCCTAGTTCGGCGATTCGCATCAATACAGGCATCGCGGCGCGCTCTTCAACCTTGATTTTTGCAAACAACGCCTTTTCCTGGTTCGAAGTGGTAGGTGAATTCGCGAACATTTTTCCCAACTTATCCTCCGCTTCCGCATACAGCGCATTTTGCATCTTGACGCGGCCCATTTCGGGCTGCATCTCTGCCTCGTCTGTGAGCAATATCAGATTGCGGATTGCGGTGGCGCGGTCGCTAATCGTCGTTCGCATCGCTATCGCAAGACGTCCCTCGACATCGTTGATATTGACGATTTCGTCCATATTGTCCTTGAGGGCAGCCAGACGGCTGATCCCGAGTCCCGCGATGAACAATAACAGCAGCAGGACGATGGCGAAGCCCGCACCCAGACGAGTGCCGATTTTCAGATTTCCAATATTCATTTTTCTTTCTCCAATTTCCGTGTTCAGTTGGCTTACGTCATCGTTTCATAAATTCAAACCTCATGCCTCATACTCGCCCAGCGCAGACAGGCTGGGGCAAGTGCTTTGGTGCGCTCTGCATTCCCTCTGTACAATCCACTACGCTAGTTCCACTTTTTATACAGACGGTCAAGTTCACCATTTTGATCTAGCAGTACTAGCGCGTATCGGATATGGTTGACAATTTCCGGGGCTAAATGCCTTCCGACTACGAAATGGAATGTGGTGTGCAGCATGGACACTGGCAGGACTCGTATTTTCCGGACGACCCCCGCCCGTTCCAGGATATGGACCAACCCTGGACCTCGATGAAAATATAGGCGAGCGCGGCCCGCGACCAATTTATTCAAGTTCTGTTTGGTATCGGTGGTATTGGCGTCGACCTGAATCCCTCCCACTTCTGCCAAAATGGCGCTGGCACCGAATCCGCGATTGACTAATACGATAGGCTTGGGAATAAATTCACGGAGATTGTCCCAATTACTGATTCGAATCGGATCATCGGCCCTAGCCAAGAGCATGAAGTCGACCGGATAAAGCGCTGGCTCCAGGAAAAGAAATTTGTTGTTACGCGCTTCCGTATATTGCATCGCGCAGGCTGCGTCTTGTTGGCCGGCAGTCAGTTCCGCAGATATCCTGGTTAGCGGCATCCAGTGTTGATCACCGATAAATTTCAAGGTCGGATCCACGTGTTCGATTGCACGCATGATATCGATACATAAACCAATGATGCTGCCGTCGTCCATTTGTATGAATTTTGGATCCGTTCCTAACTGAGCAGCGACGCGAATTTTTGTGAGGCAACAGCCTTGGCCTGAACATAGAAACATACCCAATACGACCGGGGTCACGTATTTCAGGAGCTTCGACATGCATAGCCGCATGATAAGTATCCGTTTACATAACGGTGGGCATCGCCGTAAAACAGTAGTCCGTGTTGAGCCCCCCATTAAATTGAACACTTTGATTGCAGCAGAAATGCTGTCCAATTTGGCCTCCTTAAATTGTAGGGCAATGGATTGCCGCATTTCGCGCATTACAAGGTCCTATGAATCAATATGCCGCCGAACCGATCTGGCCGAAAACGGTGACGTTTTAACAGGCGGTCACTACTCGCTTGCTGTCAGTCGCGGCACACGCTTGGACCGCAATATCACTAAAAAATGTGGAAGTAAACGTTCCGGGCAATCAAAGTGGCCGTTGTAATCACCGTGCTGTCGATGCACAAACAGTTAGATGCCCCAGCGGTACCACCATAGCGGCTGTGTGGAGCGGCAGCGACCTGGTGCGGCTAGACCTCACGTCGTCGTGTTTCGACAGTTGCTGCGGCATGTAGGCGCGCGCGGCATCCCGACTAGGAATAGGTACGATGGTTATGGTTGGCGCGCCTCACCTGATGTCCTTCGCATATGCAAACGCCATGGATCACTGGTCAGCAGAGGACCAGAGTCAGTTTTGAGCAAGATCTGTCGACAGTCGGCTCTCCATTCCATCAATGCGAATGCGCCATGGCCCGTGTCAATTTGGATATCAAGCCGGCATCCCGCGGACCGGTTCATCGCCCTTAGCGCGTCGGCTATCTCAACGGAAAGTGGCGCCGCTGCGCGGACGACCAGATCCAGGTCGCTATCAGGACGTAGCACCGGTAAGCCGCTGGCCAATTCGAAGCCGACGCCTCCGGTTGGTCCCCAAACTAAACCCATGGCATCAAGCTGAGGAGCAAGGACTTGTAAGGTCCGCAATGCCGCGAACTCACGGTGAAATGCCATCAACCCGCAAGCCATCGCGCGCGCCAGCATCTCGGGCTTGACGCTGCGTATGACAGACTTTCTGGCCAGATAGGTCTGGTGACGTTCATTGCGGGCCTGGCCGCGTATCCCGACGGGAATCGGGGCCGTGCCAGGGGCCGATTCGCGACGGACGACAACCGGCGCACAAGTGAGCCAATCGGCATCAATCCAATGGGGAAGTGGTGCCATGACGGTCAGGTCGCGCGGGTCAGCTGCCCAAAGTAAGTCGTGCGCGGTATAACCGTAACCGTTTTCTCTCGTATTCATGCCCATGTGACTGCTCCCAGATCTAGCTCTTGAATCTCGCGTGTGCCGCCCCGCCGACCTAACCTAGACAAACCAAGGTTGTAGAACTGGATTTGCCGGGCATCGAAGCACTCATTTAGACCGGTCCGAGGTTGGGTTGGCGACACTATGGCAGGCGACGCCGGTAGACCATTCATTATTGCGACCGGGAAATGATCATCTTGATGACAAGATAGGGAACGGTGGCTGGCCCATCAATCAAGCCGGAAAGTCGATCATTACTGTCACGTTAAATGATCTTGAGACCTGGGCGCGTTATCCTGCATGTGGGAGCTGCAATATATTGCATTTTTTAATCCAGTCATCCCGATACCGCATCACTCACTGATTCTTAAAAGAAGGAGGCAAAACATGAAAAAGCTATACGCCTACATCATGGTCGGAGTATTGATTTTCGGCCATTTCGACAGTGCTTTTTGCGCTGAAAAGGGGACTAGCGAAGAAGCGATTGCGATGGTAAAAAAGGCCATCGCCGAGATCAAGCAAAAGGGCTTGGAAACGACCATAGAGGAGGTCAATGACCGCAATGGAAAATTCGTCGACCGTGACCTGTATGTCATGATTTACACCATGACCGGCAAAAATCTGGCCCATGGGGCCAACCCACGGATGGTGGGCAAGGATCTCATCGATATCAAAGATCAAAATGGGGTGTACTTTATACGAGAGCGGCTAGAAATTGCCAAGACAAAAGGGACAGGTTGGCAGGACTATAGTTTTGTTAATCCCGTGAGCAAAAAAATCGAGCCTAAGTCCTTGTATATTGAAAAATACGGTGATGTGGTGATTACCTGCGGCGTCTACAAGTAAGCTCATGCATCGCTGACAAGTGACAGCCGGTGACGCCTATCTCAGAACGCCAGGGGGCGGCCTGCTTGTTATCGACCTGGTCCGACGACGCCTCTGTGAGACAGCTGTTTAGCAATGGCTATCATCTGGCAGCGGAGCTGTTTGCCCGCCCAAATCGCGTCGTCCGTACATGCGGCACTCCGCGGCCAGCGCGAGTAGATTCGGGTCTCGTTCGCGGGATTTTGCCATAAGCAAAATGATGCTTTGGTGAGAGGAGTATTTTTGGGCCAACGGGATGAGTCGGATACGCGGACTGAACGTCCGGACACGGCCAGGTAACAGGGTATATCCGATGCCGCCGCTGACCAGATTGATTAGCGAGAAGATATCGCCAACCCGCATCGTGATATCTGGCGCAAAGCCCGCAAGTTCGAATGCGTGGGTGAAGCTTTGGGAGGTGACGAAACCTTCATTGAGCGTGACGAATTTTTCGGTGCGCAGATCTTGCAGGTCGATCTGCTGCAGCCCGGAATAAGGTGACTCCGAAGGCGCAGCGAGAAAAATATCATCGTTAAAAAGTGGAACGGACATCAGTTCGCTATTGTGAATGGGGTGTTGGATGCCGATAACAATGGCGTCCAGCCTGCCCTCTTCCAGATGCAGCAGCAAGTCCTGATTGGAACCGAGCGTTAAATCAATGTCGAGTCCGGGCTTACGCAACTTGACGCCGATGACGAGCTGCGGAATACAGTGCAAGGTGAGCGAGTACAGGGAGCCAATCTTAAGCCGCGTGGCATTGACACCCGCCAACTCCCGCACCTTGCGTACGCCTTCTTCGCATTCATCCAAAACGCGCTTGGCGTACTCCTCGAACTTATACGCCGTATGCAGCGGGACCAGATTGCGCCCCACCCGTTTGTACAGAGGGCAGCGCATGCCTTCCTCCAGCGAATGCAAGGCGCGGTGCACGCTGACGGTGCTCTGCCCCAGCGTTTCCGCGACGCTTGCCAATTTGTTCGTCTGCATGAAGGCCAAGAACACTTCCAGCTTTTTCAGCGTGATTTCTTCATCGATTGCCATGATTCCCTCGTTTTGTCGCACTGATTCACGCACCAGCATGAAAAATGATCCGCCGCCAAGATGCCGCTGACGCTAGCATTATGTGAAACACTGGCGCCAGGATAAAGCCCAAATCACGAACAACAATTAACTCTACAGTAATAAAGTGCGCTTGGGAGTGATTGTTGCCCGCCGGTCACATCCCTAAGATGGTTGCAAGATGATCGAATTCTTGGAGCAACCATGGTAGCGAGCGCATCACCCGGACCGCACTGGAATAAACGTCGCACGGAAAAACAGCGGCGTCTGGCTTTAGTTCGTCATATGTGTAACGGCCCGATATTGCGGGCCGATGACATGGTCGCGGTACTGGAAGCACTGATCGTTTCGGGCGATCGCGTCGTGCTTGAAGGGAATAACCAGAAACAAGCAGATTTTCTTTCACGCTCTCTGGCGCGAATTGATCCATCTAAAGTGAACAACCTTCACCTGATCATGCCAAGTGTGAGCCGGCCGGAACATCTGGATTTGTTTGAGCGTGGTGTCGCGCGCAAACTTGATTTTGCTTTCGCAGGAGCCCAAAGTCTGCGCATTTCGCAGTTTCTCCAGGATGGACTACTCGAGGTTGGCGCGATCCATACCTATGTCGAATTGTATGCTCGCCTGTACGTCGATCTGTCACCGAACGTGGTGCTGGTGGCCGGTTACAAAGCTGACCGCCAGGGCAATCTGTATACGGGGCCGAGTACCGAGGATACGCCAACACTGGTCGAGGCAGGAGCATTTCGCGACGGCATTGTAATCGCCCAGGTCAATGAAATAGTTGACGATCCATCCGATCTGCCGCGCGTGGATATCCCGGGTTCCTGGATCGACTTCGTGGTCCAGGCCGACAAGCCATTCTTCATCGAGCCGCTGTTTACACGCGATCCGCGCCTGATCAAACCGCTACACATCTTGATGGCGATGATGGCGATCCGCGGCGTTTACGAGCGTCACCAAGTGCAATCGCTGAACCACGGCATCGGTTTCAATACCGCCGCGATTGAATTGATTTTGCCCACCTATGGCGAACAGCTCGGACTCAAGGGTAAGATTTGTCGGAATTGGACATTGAATCCCCATCCAACATTGATCCCGGCGATCGAGTCCGGTTGGGTCGAGAGCGTTCATTGTTTCGGCGCCGAACTGGGCATGGAAGATTATGCTGCGGCCCGGCCCGACGTCTTCTTCACTGGCCGCGACGGTTCAATGCGGTCCAACCGCGCCCTATGTCAACTGGCTGGCCAATATGCGGTCGACCTTTTTATCGGCTCGACCCTGCAAATGGACGGACTCGGCAATTCGTCGACCGTGACGCGCGGTCGATTGACAGGCTTTGGCGGCGCGCCGAATATGGGCCACGATCCGCACGGCAGGCGCCATGCCACGCCGGCTTGGCTCGACATGATTGAAACCGATGATCCGCTGACCCGCGGCAAGAAACTGGTGGTACAGATGGTGGAGACGTTTCAGGATGGCGGTCAGCCGACGATTGTTGAGTCGCTCGATGCAGTGCAAGTGGGGCGCGACAGTGGCATGCCCATTGCGCCAGTCATGATCTACGGCGACGACGTGACCCATGTGCTGACGGAGGAAGGAATCGCTTACCTCTACAAGGCGCGCTCGCTCGACGAGCGGAAAGCGATGCTGGCGGCCGTCGCTGGCGTGACACCAATCGGTCTGACCCATGATGCAAAAACCACTGTCAGCTTGCGCCGAGATGGTTTGATCGCGCTGCCGGAAGATATGGGAGTGAAGCGCACAGATGCTACGCGCTCACTGTTGGCGGCGAAGAGCGTTGCCGATCTGGTCGATTGGTCAGGTGGCTTGTACACCCCCCCCGCTAAATTCCGGAGCTGGTGATGACAGTGGCCATCGCTGCCAGGCGGAGTCGGATCGCCGATGTTCCAGCGTGCCGGCAGGCGCGATGGACTTCGCACCTGGCTGACCAGGTGGTGGGCGCCCTGATAGACGAGGCCACCTTGACACCCAAGCCAGGCCTGGTTGATTTGCGTGGTGGCGGCGCGCATCGCGATCTCGATTGGGCGCTGATGTGCCATTCTGCATGGGCGCTGCACCCGTCCTTTAAGGCCATGGCAATTGCTGGCGCAACCATCCGTGATCCGCGCGTTCTGCGTGAACGCGTTGGCGGCTTGGGCCGCCATGCCGAGGCGACCATGATGAACGCGACCGATGGTGTCAACACCCATCGCGGTGCGATTTGGGCGCTGGGCTTGCTCGTCACGGCGGCCGCACAAGACCGCGCCGCGCTGGGACCGGCCGAGGTGGCGGCACGCGCAGGCGCCATCGCCCGCCACCCGGACAAATTTGCGCCCTTAACGACAGGTAATAAGGGCGAGCACGCCTGCCGAAAATACGGCGTGGGTGGGGCTCGCGCCCAAGCCCAGGAAAATTTTCCGCATGTCATAGACATCGCGTTGCCTGCCCTGTGGAAAGCCCGGGTCCGTGGCGACAGTGAAAATGCCTGCCGGCTTAACGCGTTGCTGGCGATTATCGAGCAGTTGGACGACACCTGCGTGTTGTCACGTGGCGGAGAAGACGCCCTGCTTGCCATGCAAGCCGGTGCACAACGTGTTTTGGTCGCAGGAGGGGCCAATTGCGTGTCCGGCCAATTGGCGATGCGGCAACTGGAGGATGATTTGTTAGCACGTAACGTGTCGCCGGGCGGCGCGGCCGACCTGTTGGCGGCTACGCTATTTCTGGACCGCCTCGACGTGGTCTAACCCAATTGAACCGAAGAGAGCGATCATGGAAAAACTTGTGTATGACTATCCCGCTGGCGGGTCGGCGGCGCGGCGCGTCCTGGTTGGCGTGGTTGGATCTGGCGATCTGGAGGTATTGTTAGCGCCGAACGCGCCCGGTGCGACCAGCATCGTCATCCATACCTCTGTCCACGGTATGGCCAAGGTCTGGAAGGCATTGTTGACGCGAATTTTTACGACGACGTTATTGCCGGCAGCAAAAATCGAGATCAATGACTGCGGCGCGACACCCGGCGTGGTGCGCATGCGGCTTGAACAGGCTTTCGAGGCATTGCATGAACCGGATAGGAAATGAGGAGCATATGAATTCTCCAGGATATTTGCATCGCGACAGCTTTATCGAACGCAACGCGCGGAGTCGGGCCGGGGCATTGCTCGATACCGGCTCCATGCGTGAACTGATAGGCCCGTTTGACGGAATGGCCTCCCCGTGGCTGCCCATGCAAGGAGTGGTCGCCCAGTCGGACGACGGGGTGGTGGTGACCAAGGGGACGATCGCTGGCCAGCCGGTGGTACTGCTCGCCATTGAAGGGGCTTTTCAGGGCGGTAGCATGGGCGAGGTTGGCGGCGCCAAAATTGCCGGTGCGCTTGAGTTAGCGGCCGACGACAACCGCAAAGGAACTCCGACCAAAGCAGTCGTGCTATTTGAAACGGGGGGCGTACGGCTGCAGGAGGCGAACCTTGGCCTGGCGGCGATTGCGGAGATACATTCTGCCATCGTCGATCTGCGCCGCTACCAACCCGTGATAGGGATTTCAGCCGGCACCGTAGGCTGCTATGGCGGCATGTCGATCGCCGCGGGGCTGTGCAGTTATCTGATCGTCACGAAAGAGGCTCGTCTTGGCCTGAACGGCCCCGCGGTCATCGAACAAGAGGCCGGTATCACCGAATTCGATGCCCGTGACCGTTCTTTGATCTGGAGCTTGACGGGCGGAGAGCAGCGCTACCGGAGCCAGTTGGTGGACGTCTGCGTGGAGGACGATGTCGAACTGATCCGTACTCAGATCGTCGAATTGTTTGCACGTGGATTGCCGGTCCAGCATCGCAGCGACCAGGTGGCAGGATTCCTGGCACGTTTGGCCGAAGTCGATGCGACGGTTCAAGTCACGCCGGAGACGATACGCTCACTTTACGGGAAGGGAAATCCAGTATGAACACTCCGAACCTCGGTCGCGGCGAACGATGGCTTTCCGCTCTGACCGGCAATGCCGTACCGCTGGCTGGCTACCCTGCCTCGGTACGGGTCGTTGATGCGGCCCTGGCAGGTCAGGCGGCTCGTTATCTTGCCGTGCTACCAGATCCTGACAATCGTTTTCCGCGCGCGCGCAACGGCGAGGTTGGATTGATCGAAGGTTGGCAACTGGCCCGCGCCGTCCAAGAGGTGATCGCGGCGGATCGTAGCAGCGCCCTCAAACGGCCCATCATTGCCGTCATTGACGTCCCGAGCCAAGCCTACGGCAGGCGCGAGGAGGGCTATGGCATACACCAGGCTCTGGCAGGGGCGGCCGGCGCATATGCGCAAGCTCGTCTGGACGGACATCCCGTCATTGGACTCATAGTTGGCAAAGCGATGTCGGGGGCTTTTCTTGCACACGGCTATCAAGCCAACCGCCTGATCGCGTTTGACGACGCCCAGGTAATGGTGCACGCCATGGGTAAGGAATCGGCAGCCCGCATAACGCTGCGGTCGATCGAGGCGCTTGAGGCGCTGGCTGCAACCGTCCCACCGATGGCTTATGACATACAGAACTTCGCATCGCTGGGTATTTTGTGGCGCTGTCTGACTATCCCGCGCCCGGATGAGCCTACCCGGGAAGCACTCGACATCGTTCAGTTCAACTTGCGGGCGGCGCTTGACGATATTCTCGCCGAGCGGGCGCGCGACCTCACCATCCGGCTTGACGCTCCGCATCGCCAGGCCTCGGCCAAGGTAAGGGACATGTTGCGCGAGCAGTGGACTAACTAGCCACCGTTATTTAGCAGAGAGACCAGTGGCAACGATGTACGGCAGTGCAACAATATTATAAAAAAGTAGTTCACCTTCCATCATAACGAGGAGACACATCATGATCATCTACGGCACTGCATTGCTTGCAGCTTGTCACCTGCTAGGCATTTTTCTTGGCGACCTGCTGGGCAAGGCCATGGGGGTACACACCAACGTAGGCGGAGTCGGTATCGCGATGCTGCTGCTGATAGGCATACGCCTGTATATGCAGCGCAAGGACTTGCTCCCCAAGCTGACCGAGATCGGTGTCGAATACTGGGGGGCCCTCTATATTCCGGTGGTGGTCGCGATGGCGGCGCAGCAAGATGTGGTGGCGGCCTTGCGCGGCGGACCAGTCGCGGTACTGTCGGCGCTGGGCGCCGTGACGGTCTGCGCGTGTGCCATCGCCCTGTTGAATCGAATGGAAACACGGCTAGAATCGGCCGCTTCCGACCTCGCATTCGACAATCCCCTTATCGGACAGGAGTGACGCCATGTTAGAAATACTTCAGAAAGCGGCTGCGCAAAATGGTCTGGTGACCGCGTTCGCCGTGGTGGGATTGATTATCCTGCTGTCTGGGAAATTGTCACGTCACCTCACCCTGGGACGCGTACATGGCTCGGCCATCGCCATCATGATCGGCCTCGGGTTGGCGTACTGGGGGGGAATCCAGACCGGCGGCCACAAGGGCCTGGCCGATCTATCCCTGTTCGGAGGTATCGGTTTGATGGGGGGGGCCATGCTGCGCGATTTTGCAATTGTCGCCACCGCCTTCGAAGTGCAGGCTGCGGAAGCGCGCAAAGCGGGCTTGATCGGCGTCGTCGCCTTACTACTTGGCACGTTCCTGCCCTTCGTCGTCGGTGCCAGCCTGGCCTATGCATTCGGTTATTCCGACGCCGTGAGCATGACCACGATCGGCGCTGGAGCCGTGACCTACATCGTCGGCCCGGTGACTGGGGCGGCGATCGGCGCCAGTTCCGATGTGATGGCGCTCAGTATCGCCACCGGCCTTATCAAAGCCATCATGGTGATGGTCGGGACACCGTTTGCGGCGCGTTTTCTTCGGCTTAAGACGCCACGCTCGGCGATGGTGTTTGGTGGACTGGCCGGCACGGTCAGTGGCGTCTCGGCAGGACTGGCCGCAACCGACCGCAAGCTGGTGCCCTATGGTGCGCTGGTCGCCACGTTTCATACGGGCCTCGGTTGCCTGCTGGGACCTTCGGTGTTGTATTTTTCGGTCAAGGCGATAGTTGGTTGAACGGCGGGATGCATTTGCGGAAATCTCCGGCGGGCGATGTGATGAGTGCGCAAGCCGACGAGAACGCCATTGCCGACGCCGCCCACCTTTGACTCAAGGGGGACGCAGTGTCAGGCACCGCCTTGGCCAAGGGTTGACTGGGCGGCCTGTGCTCCGCCGACCGACCTTCGGGAGCGTATTGCGGGAGCCAGCCGTATTCCCGCCGGATTCTCATATGATGAACAGGCATCTCTGAGGCAGACATGAGCATATTATTTACCTTTCCGGGACAAGGCGCGCAACGCCCAGGGATGTTACACGCGTTACCGAGTCATCCCGAGGTGCTGCGCACACTCGACGAATCGGCGGCTGTACTCGCTGCAGATCCACTCAACCTGGATACACAGGAGGCGTTGGCATCGACGGTAGCTGTGCAGCTGTGCTTGTTAATTGCCGGCGTTGCGATGGCACGCACGCTGATTGCGCACGGCGCCTTTCCTGATATGGTCGCCGGCCTATCGATCGGCGCCTACCCTGCGGCGGTCATTGCGGGTTCGATTGACCATAGGGATGCGGTCAAACTGGTCGCCCGGCGCGCACGGTTGATGGAGAGCGCCTTCCCCTATGGTCATGGGATGGCGGCAATTACCGGTCTGGACCGTTATCAGTTGGAGCCCTTGATCGCATGTACACACAGCGCGTCGACCCCAGTCTATCTTGCTAATCTTAATGCGCACAGACAGATGGTGATTGCCGGCGCCGATGCCGCGATGCAGACCGTGATGCGACTCGCAGTCGAACACGGGGCAAGCAAAGTCGAACGACTTGCCGTCAACGTTCCGTCGCATTGCCCTTTGTTTGAGATGGCCGCTGAGGAAATGCGGTCGGCTTTCCGTGATGTGACGCTACAGCAGCCATCCGCAGTTTATCTGAGCAGTAGTGCGGCGCGCGCATTGCGTGACCCGGCGCGTATTGCGGAAGATCTCGCTGGAAATATGGCACACCAAGTCGATTGGTCGGAAACGGCACAGCTTGCATGGGAAAGCGGTGCGCGGCTCGCGGTGGAAATGCCGAGTGGCTCCGTGTTAACCAAGTTGACGACGTCCGCGTTTGCCGATGGTCTGACCATTTGTTGTGACAATCTACGAATCGACACGGTGCTGGCACTGATCGCGGACGTGCGCGGGTCGCAATGAAACGCAATTCATTACTTTAGTTTAGGAGGACATGTGTTGGATATCGAATATTCCAAGCAGGAGAACCGGATTTTCCCGGCACCAGCTGCTTTTTCTGAAAGCGCCGCAGTATCGGGCATGGACGCCTACAACGCGCTGTGCGCGGAAGCGGCGGCCGACTACGAAGGCTTCTGGTCGCGCCTGGCGAAGGAAAACCTGGTCTGGCAAAAGCCGTTCACCAAAGTACTGAACGAAGCCGACGCGCCGTTCTACAAGTGGTTTGAAGACGGCCACCTGAACGTCTCGTACAACTGCCTGGACCGCAATCTGCAGAACGGCAACGCCGACAAGACCGCCATCATTTTCGAGGCGGACGATGGCAAGTCGGTCAACGTCAGCTACAAGGAATTGCACGAGAAAGTCTGCAAATTCGCCAACGGCCTGAAATCGCGCGGCATCAAGAAGGGCGACCGCGTGATCATCTACATGTCGATGTCGGTCGAAGGCGTGGCCGCGATGCAGGCCTGCGCGCGCATCGGCGCCACGCACTCGGTGGTGTTTGGCGGCTTCTCCGCCAAGTCGCTGCAGGAGCGCATCATCGACGCCGGCGCGGTGGCCGTGATCACCGCCGACGAGCAACTGCGCGGCGGCAAGAACCTGCCATTGAAAGCCATCGTCGACGAAGCGCTGGGGCTGGGCGGCTGCGACACCATCAAGGACGTGATCGTCTACAAGCGCACTGGCGGCAACATCAACTTCCAGGCCGGTCGCGACCTATGGCTGCATGAGCTGGTCGCCAACCAGGCGGCCGAGTGCGAGCCGGAGTGGGTGGATGCCGAGCATCCGCTGTTCATCCTGTACACGTCCGGTTCGACCGGCACGCCGAAGGGTGTGCAGCATTCGAGCGGCGGCTACCTGCTGTGGGCCGCGCTGACGATGAAGTGGTCGTTCGACATCAAGCCGACCGATGTGTACTGGTGCACGGCCGACATCGGTTGGGTGACCGGCCACAGCTACATCGCCTACGGTCCGACGGCGGTGGGCGCGACGCAAGTGGTATTCGAAGGCGTGCCGACCTTCCCGAACGCCGGCCGCTTCTGGGACACCATTGCCAAGCACAAGGTCAGCATCTTCTACACCGCGCCGACGGCGATCCGTTCGCTGATCAAGGCGTCGGACGTGGATCCGAAAGTGCATCCGAAAAATTACGACCTGTCGTCGCTGCGTTTGCTGGGCACGGTGGGCGAGCCGATCAATCCTGAAGCGTGGATGTGGTACTACACGCAGGTGGGCGGCGAGAAGTGCCCGATCGTCGACACCTTCTGGCAGACCGAGACCGGCGGCCACATGATCACCCCGCTGCCGGGCGCGACGCCGATGGTGCCGGGTTCGTGCACCTTGCCGCTGCCGGGTATCATGGCGGCGATCGTGGACGAGGCTGGTGTGGATGTGGCGAACGGGCAGGGTGGCATCCTGGTCGTCAAGCGTCCCTGGCCTTCGATGATCCGCACCATCTGGAACAATCCTGAGCGCTTCAAGTCGAGCTATTTCCCGGAGGAGCTGGGCGGCAAGATGTACCTGGCTGGCGATGGGGCGATTCGGAACAAGGATACGGGTTACTTCACCATCACCGGGCGTATCGATGACGTGCTGAACGTGTCGGGTCACCGCATGGGGACGATGGAGATTGAATCGGCGCTGGTGGCCAATCCGCTGGTGGCCGAGGCTGCGGTGGTGGGCAAGCCGGATGATACGACGGGTGAATCGATCTGCGCGTTCGTGGTGCTGAAGCAGGCGCGTCCGACTGGGGATGAGGCCAAGAAGCTGGCGCTGGAGTTGCGCAATTGGGTGGCCAAGGAGATTGGTCCGATCGCCAAGCCGAAGGAGATTCGTTTTGGGGATAACTTGCCGAAGACGCGTTCGGGCAAGATCATGCGCCGTTTGCTGCGGGTACTGGCCAAGGGCGAGGTGATCACGCAGGATGTGTCCACGCTGGAGAATCCGGCGGTTCTCCAGCAACTACAGGAGCCTCACTAAGCGTATGGCGGAGGGAAAGCAGGCATAGGGGCGCTATGTCTCGCCTTGTTGCGACTGGACTGGAAACGTGCTCGCTACCGGGCGCGTTCAGGAGGCAATCAAGTGCTGCACTCAGGTATTAAATGTTGGGCAGGTCTGCGCAAGTCCGTCGCAGAATTTCGAATTGATGACAGCCGCGTTGTACTCTGGGGTGCTGTCGTGGCAGCGTCTGTTTCCCGTATCCATACGTGTTGAAGCGCGGTGGAAGAACTTATTAACTATCTGAATAAGGAAATTTTATGCGACTCATTTTGTTAGGGGCGCCCGGCGCAGGTAAGGGGACGCAAGCTAATCTCATCAAAGAAAAATACAATATTCCGCATATTTCCACCGGTGATATGCTGCGCGCGGCCATTAAGGAAGGCACGCAATTTGGTCTGGCAGCCCAGAAAATCATGGAGACAGGAGGGCTGGTGTCCGACGACATCATGCTGGGTCTCGTCATAGACCGCCTCAAAGCGCCCGATTGCGTACATGGCTACCTGTTCGACGGTTTTCCACGCACCATTGCTCAGGCCAACGCCATGGTCGATGCCGGTATCCATATTGATTACGTGTTAGAAATCGATGTACCAGATGAACTGATCGTTGAACGCATGAGCGGACGCCGTTCCCATCCGGCATCAGGTCGCGTTTACCATATCAAATTCAATCCGCCTAAGGTGGATGGTGTTGACGATATTACCGGTGAAGCGCTGATTCAGCGCAACGACGACAAGGCCGAAATCGTCACGACGCGGCTATCGGTGTTCCACAACCAGACCGAAGTACTGCTTGCTTATTACAATAATTGGGCTCGTTCGAGCTTGCCGGGTGCACCGCAATATCGCCGTATCGTCGGAGTCGGACCGGTGGAACAGATCCGCGACGCGGTATTCGACGCGCTGGCGCAATAGACCAAAAATTGCGGACGCAGACATTGCATTTCACGATGCCCGGCTGAAAGGGTTCGGTTGACCTTCGTTGAGGCGCTCGACTGTACGTTTCCTCAGCAAGCGGATTCACCAGATGCAGGCCTCCTCAATAAGCCGCTGCCCCCTCTTGCAACAGCCATGAGCTGTAGCCTGGCTCGCACGGCGCTGAATCCGATCGCGCAGCCGCCCACCCCAAACCTGCTAGTGCAGCGGAGGCTCTGGTCGCATTTGTGAATGGTGGCTGGCCGTGCCGTCACGCCGCGGTTTCCGCGCCGCACCGTGGTAGGCACTCCAGGACGCGCACCGGCATCTGGGCACCGGCGTAGAATGACGATTTTCGTGCGATTCAAAGCACACCGATACACGACGAGGTAAATTCATGCACGCAGCTGTGCGCTATCGATATCCAGTGCAACTGTTCACCTTACTTTGGCTGCTGCTGGTCGGCAGCGCGGCCAGTGCCCAAGTCGACGCCAGCCACCGGCTCGACGACGTCGTCGCATGCGGCCTGCTACGTGTAGGTACCACCGGAGACCACCCTCCCTACAGCTTCCGCACGACAGGAAGCGATGATTTCTTCAGTCTCGACATTGAGTTGGCCGGGGGCGCCAGATTCGCCCAACGCGACTTGCATTCGGTTTGAACGCCGGCAAGGCGCAGTGTTTGCCGTAGAGTAGGCAGGCAGCTTGCGCGTGGCAACCGGCCCTCTCCCTGTACCCCTATTTCACAAGGTTGACCATGAAACTCCCCTTTGATCCTTCCGACGCCGCACTGATTTCCCATGGTGGTCAGTCCGCGTACAGCCTGGACCAGTTGCTGCCGGCGATACGCGCGCGGCTGAGCCAGGCCGGCGATATGCCCGGCGCCACGGTGGCGCAACAACTGGAGGTGCTCGAGGCCTTGTCCAGCTTCGAACTGGGCCGTTTCTTGCTGACGAACCGCGGGCTCAATGCCGAGTGGACGCATCGCCTGGTGAGCTACAGTTCCGCCGACGCAGTGGCGAACATCAGCCCGCTGGAACGCATGATCGTTGAGGAACTGCCGGCGGTGTTGGCGACGCGCGAGCGTTATGGCGTGTTCCGCCAGCAGTTGCAACTGCTGCTACGGCCTGGCTTGGTGTTGGCCTCGCTGCCCTGCGGGCTGATGGGGGAGTTGCTGTCGCTTGACTACTGCGGACTGGCGGATGTCGGCCTGGTCGGGGTCGACCTCGATCCTGCGGCCCTCGCCGGCGCGCAGACACTGGCCCGCCGCAACGGCCTGGCCGAGCGGCTGACCCTGCATTGCCGGGACGCGTGGTCAGGCTTGGGCCAGGCGCCGGTCGACGTGTTGACCAGCAATGGCCTGAACATCTATGAACCGGACGATGCGCGCGTGGTGGCGCTGTACCGGGCCTTCCATGCGGCGCTGAAGCCGGGCGGCACGTTGCTGACCAGCTTCCTGACCCCGCCGCCCACGCTCTCGCCGGCGTCGCCTTGGCGCATGGAGCAACTCGACCCGGCCGCGCTGGCGTTGCAATACCTGCTGTTTGTCCGCATCATCGAGGCGAAATGGAGCGCTTTCCGCACCCATGAGCAGACCCGGAACCAGCTGGAGCAGGCCGGCTTCACCGATATCCGGTTCATCGACGACCGCGCCTGCCTGTTTCCGACCGTGCTGGCCTGCAAGCCGCGCGACTAGCGCAGCACCCGCCGCCGCATGGACCATTTCGCCACGTTCGCGCGTGCCGGCTACGCGTTGGCCGAGATCGACCTGTTCCAGCCGGATCGCGGCGACCACCCCAGGGTCGCGCAAGTGCTGGCCGATTGTCCGGTGATCCGGCTGGCCGCGGGCGAAGCGCTGCCGGCGGCGCGCAACGGCGCGCCGTTGCTGGCACTGGTGCTGGCCGGCCGCGTGCGGGCCGACGCGCCGGAATCCGTGGCGCTGGCCGGCGCCTGCGTCGGCGCGCTGGAGATGCTGCTGGGCGTGCCGGCGCCGCAGCCGTCACGCGCCGAGGTCGAGACTTTCCTGCTGCTGATTAACACCGAACGTTTCTGGCGCCTGCTCGATTGCTCCGCCGTGTTCGCCAAAAACCTGCTCTCGCTCAAGACCTTCCGCACCCATACCGCGCTGATGCAAGCGGAGCGGCGCCGGGCGCTGGACAGCGCCGCAATGGCGCCGGGCCAGCTCGACCCGGTGTCGGGCCTGCACCAGCGCGACTGGTGGCAGGAACGCCTGGCCGAGGCGGTCGATCATGCCCGCGCGGCGGCGCAGCCGCTGTCGCTGCTGATG
Source organism: Duganella sp. BJB476 (assembly GCF_003416895.1). Classification (GTDB taxonomy): domain Bacteria; phylum Pseudomonadota; class Gammaproteobacteria; order Burkholderiales; family Burkholderiaceae_D; genus Rugamonas. Next base: position 159,347 of record NZ_QVIO01000009.1, on the reverse strand, counting down.
CTGCAGGCCGAAGCGCCCATCCTGTCCGGGATCGCGGCATTGTTGAAGGCGGCGCTGCGCCCCGACGATTGCGCGGCGCGCTACGATGCCGGCACCGTCGCCGTGCTGCTGCCCGGCGCCGACGCCGAGGCCGCCTCTATCGTCATGCGCCGCCTGTCCGACCGTCTGCGTTGCATGCCGCGCCAGGTCGATCCGGGCGCGCCGACGCCTGATGCCACGGTCTCGATCGGCCACGCCAGCCTGTCCGACGAGCACGGTCCAGAGGAACTAACTTACACCGCCTTGGGTGCGCTGGCGCGTGCCCAAGGCGGCGCCGGCGCCTGGCTGGCGGTCTAGGTCAGCATCCCCGCGCATCGTGTAGGACGATGAATAGCCGGGCTTTCCATTTACCTTACAACACTATCAAGATTTCCTGATGGGCATATGTAGTTGCTCCTGTCAAGATGAACCTGTACTCAAACTACAGGTTGTCTGTGCAGTCCGGCCGTCGGCGGGGCTGCGCTCAAGGAGAGCTGCTGTGAATTTCGCGATATTGACCCAAAGCAAACAGGATGGTGCGAAGATCGCGCAATGCTTTGCGGCCGACGGCGTCGCCTGTCAGTACTTTGACTGTTCCCAGGCCTTGCTGGTCGCCCTGAGGGCACTGTCCTACGCGTTGTTGCTGATCGACACCGCATCATTCGAGACGATGGGGGGCGAACTGCTGGGATGGTGCGCCAGCTATCCAGGGCGGGCTCCCAAGCTCATTGTCTATGGCCGGTTCGCCGACCGCGACAGCATGTTCCGGGCCTTCGCGGCCGGCGCCAGCGACGTGCTGGTGGGCGGGCTGGACCAGAACGAGATGTATCTGCGGGTACGGCGCGCGTTGCGCGTCCTGCCTGAACGCGGCGCCGAGCCGGAACGCCTGGCGCTCGGCCCCTACCAGCTGGACCGCACGCAGCGCGCGTTACGCCGGGACGGGCAGGGGATCGAATTGAGCGAACGCGAATTCACGATGGCGTGGCTGTTCTTCTCCACCCCTGGCACCTTCTTCAGCAAGCGCAAGCTGGCGACGCTGCTGGCGCCGGCTGAGCAGGAGTGCAGCGCGCGCACGGTCGAGCAGCATGTCTATCAGTTACGGCGCAAGCTGGGGATAGGTCGCGACGGTGTGGTCCGGCTGCGCACCATTTATTCGCTCGGCTACAAGCTGGAAGTGTCGGCGCCGGCCGCCGGCCTGTAGGCCCGGCCGTTTCGTTTGTCGCGTCATCCGTGCGGGTGCGGGGGACCGGCGCGCAGCGGCGCGACGCTATGCTGTACGCCTCTATTTTTGCCGAGTGGTTCGATCCATGATACGTCCGCTGACCATTTCCCTCGCCGCGTCCTTGTCCCTGGCTATGCCTTCGGCGATGGCCGACTGCTTCGACGCCGCCGCTGTTTACCAGCATGTCCATCCCGACTTGTTGCGCGCCATCGCCTGGCAGGAGTCGCGCGGCCGCGCCACGGCGCTGCACCGCAACGTCAACGGCACCATCGACTACGGCATGATGCAGATTAATTCGATCCATCTGAAGGATTTGTCAGGCTACGGCATCGCCACCGACAGCCTGATGGATCCTTGCGTCAGCGTGTACGTCGCGGCCTGGCATTTGCGCAGCAAGATGCTGAAATACGGCAACACCTGGGATGCCGTCGGCTCCTACCACTCCGAAACGCCCGCCGAGCGCGATCGATACAAGCGCAGCATCATGCGGATCGTCCAACAACGCAGCTACGCGCGTTAGCGCGGCGCCCGTGGTGCGCCGATCACGACCGAGCCGCAGCCCCGGCAAGCCATCAGCGAGAAATTTCTCCCGATGTATGAACAAGAAAACTTTAACACGAAGCCACATAAAAACTTGCTTTATTAGGAAGCCCTCGCGCGCCACAATGAGCGGGCACACCGCAGCGGCCGCTGATATAAAGGGATTCCAATGAGATTTGCTGTACTGACGCAGACGCAGGCGCATTTCGCCGCGATCGAGGCATGTTTTCAAGCCGACGGCGTGGTCTGCAGCTGTTTTGCCGACACCCGCGCGCTGCTGCGCGCCGCGCGCAACGACAGCTACGACCTGGTCCTGATCGACGCCAAGGTCTTCGAGCGCGAGGGCGACTGCCTGCTGTCCTGGCGCGCCTGCCATGCCGACCATTTAATGCCGGTCATTGTGTTCGGGCAGTTCCATGACCGCGAGCGCATGCTGCGCGCCTTCGACGCTGGCGTCAGCGACGTGCTGGTGGGTGCGGTCGAGCAGAATGAGATGTATGTGCGCACCCGGCGGGTGCTGGACGCGCTGCGCGCGGAGCGGCCGGCCCCGGCGTCGCTGATGGTGGGCCCTTACACGCTGTGCCAGCGGCAAGGACTGGTGACGCTGGACGGGCAACCGATCTATCTGACCGCGCGCGAGTTCGCCATGGCCTGGCTGTTTTTTTCCACTCCCGGCACCTATTTCAGCAAGCGGCAGCTGGCCGCCCGTGTGTGGGGCGACACGGTGGAGTTCACCGAGCGCACCATCGAGCAGCACATCTACAAGCTGCGCAAGAAGATGGGCATCGGCAAGAACGGCCCCGTGCGGCTGCACACCATGTACACGCTGGGTTACCGGCTTGACGTCGACAACGCGCGCGCGGAGCCCTGCCCGTTCGCGCCATCGCCGGCGTCGCTGCAATACGCCTTGCCGTCACGGCTGGCGCAAACCTGCGATAACTTCTGACCCGTTCGCTGCGCCGTCAGGCGCGTATCCACAAATAGGAACCGTCGGCGATATTGTCGTACATCTGGTCGTTGGTCTGGAAGATGTTGTCGCGCCAGTAGCGTCCGTGCTGGGCGTAATGGGCCAGCAGGTCGACCAACCAGGCGCCGTCGACGTCGGCGCCGAAGGGCACCCGCACGATCATTACGACGCTGCCGGTATCCTCCTCCATGCCGAGCTGCGCCTGATCCTGCGCGTAGATCACCAGGTTCGCTTCCAACAGCAGACGGTATACCTTGAGGCTGCGGCCGCTGGTCACGATGCCGTAGCAAAAGTTCAGATAAGCCGCTTCAGGATCCTGCTCCAGGTGATCGAGCATGACGTCGAAACCTTCCACTTCCAGCATGCCGGTCTGCAGCACCTGCTCGGGATCGGGGATGGCCATCTGCCGGCACAGGTCGTGGATCAGGTCGGAGAAGCGCTGGTAGCTCATGCGATGGCGTAGGTGGACGCGATGGACGGTAAGGGGAGGCGGAACGGGCGCGGCCCCCATTCCGTCGTCCCGGCGGCGCGCTGACGCTGCGCCCTGGCGGCCAGGCCGCGTTCCCGATGCTGCGGGATGGTAAACATGCGCCGGCCCGGCCGGACCGGCACATGGAGAGGACCGCGCCAGCGGTCCCGAAGGCGTGACGCCGGCTTACTGCGACAGTGCTTTGGCGCCCTTGCCAAGTTCCTCGATGATCGAGTTCAGGGCCTGGTTCAGGGCGATCTCGTTCTGGATTTGGGCCAGCGCGTTCTGGGTCATGACGGTGCTGGCGGCGGAGGCTTGAGCGGAGGCGATGAAGGCCGCCGATTCTGCTGCTGAGGCTGCGGTGCCTGCTACGTTTGCTACGGTTCCGGCTACTGGCATGGTGATACTCCTTAGGGTGGTGATGAGAATAAAAATGCCCAAGCGGGCGGGGCCCTACGCTGCCGTGGCAAGCGCAAAGGTTAGGGTGGGGCGGCCCTGCGGCCGTCCCCGTGTCGGGTCAGGCTTGCTGCGCGGCCACGGCTTTGGCCGCCACGGCGCGGCAGATCTCGGCCGCCGCCGCAAAGCCGGCGTGCAGTGTCTGCTTGTCGTGACGCTGCGTCGGATCGGCCTCAGCCATCCAACCGCTCAGCGCGGCGGCGGTGCTGTCGAGCGCCACGGCCACGGCCGCGCCGCGCGGGTCGCCGGGGGCGGCCGCCAGGCGCGCCTGGAAATCGTCCAGGTAGTCCAGGATGTCCGGGGTGAGGGCTGAAAACATCGTATGCTCCTTTAACTGCAGGTCGAAGGCGGCGTTACTCGCGCACGCCGGGAAAATGTTTGCTGCCGTCCTGCGCCTGCACGTACTGCAAGGCGTCGGTCGCCAGCGCCGAATCGTTGTTGCCCGCGGCCCAATCACGCCGCAGCGGCGTGATGCGGCCGCGAATCTGCTTGACGTCGGGGCCGAAGTCGGCCGCCAGCTGCGTCACCGTCTGGTTCAGTTCGGCGGCGCGCGCACTGCTGCCATCGACCACGAAGCGGCCTTGGCCCTCGTAGCCGACCCGCAGGCCGTGGTCGCGCAGCGTGTCCTGGATGTTGGCGATCACGTCGCTGACGGTGGCGATATCGGCCAGCGATTGTGTCGGCGCCAGCGATTGCAGCATCTGCCGCACGGCGGCGGCCTGCGCGCTGTTGCCCACCAGGCCGCGCACCACGATCAAATCGCCCTGCACCAGCGCTTCCAGATCCGGCTGGCGCAGTTGCAACAGTTGCTGCCGCACCTGGCGCAACAGCTGGTCGTGCCGCGGCAGGTCGTCGGCGCGCGACGGCTGGCTGTAGATGGCGACGCCGCCGGTGGCCAGGCCGAGCACGGCGCCGAGCGCCATCAGCCAATGCGCGGCGGGCCGGCCGCGCGCCGGGACCGGGACGGCGGCCACGGTCGTCGCGACCGGTTCCAGCTGCTCCAGCAGCGCGGCATCGTCCGGCCACGGCGCATCGGCGTCACCCAGACACAGCACAATGTCGCCGAAGCGCACCGCCCGCATGTCGGCCAGCGGCCGCTCGGCCGCGTCGGCGTCGTCGGCCTGCGTCCGGGTGCCGCCGTCCTGGCCGATCAGCAGCAGCAGCGGCGCCTGGCGCCAGTCGCTGAGCTGGATGTCGGCCGTCGGGTCGGCGCCGATCTGCCAGCGGCCGGGCGACAACCGCAGGGCGGCGCCGCGGTGCACGCCGGTCAGTACGCGGATTTCCTTGGTCATCATCAGTTCTCTGTCGCTCCGTATGTGTGCCGATCGCCGCTGGCGATCCGCCGTATCCATGCTGCTTACTGTATCGATTGCAGCCGCCGGCGTCGGCGCAAATGCGAACTTCTCACGTCATTTGCGAACGCGTTCAGACGCCGGCGCGGCGCAGCACGCTGTCCAGCTTGGCCACCGCCATCCGCCGCTGTTCCGGCGTGCGCGGGCGCGACGCGTTCAGCAGCAGCAGCGGCAGGAACAGGTGCAGGCGGCGTTGCGCCGGCGTGGCGGCGCCGGCCGCCGCTTGCGGTATCAGCTGCAACAGGCGGGCGCGCACCGCCGCCAGCGTGGCCGGGCCGTCGGGCGCGGCGTCGGCCCGCGCCAGGTGCGCGCGCATCAGGCGCAGCACCGCATAGCTCAGCGCCCCGGACGCCGCCGCCGGCGTCGTGTGCAGGGTGCGGATTTGCAGCATGGCCGTTTCCAGCAGCGCGTAGCGGGCCGGCCCGGCGGCGGCCGCGGCATAGTCGCGCAGCAAGTGGCGCAGCGGCCCGGCCAGCGCATCGTCGCCGGCCTCCTGGCGCGGCGCCGTCCAACGTGTGGACGGGTCCGCCTCCCGGCCGCCGTGGCGCCCCCCCAGGCCGCTCTGGGCCGATGCCACCGCACGGATCTGCGGCCTCGCGCCGGAACCGTTATGCTGCTCCTGCAGCATCAGCAGTTCCTCCAGCTCGCTGGCACTGGTGGCGTTCTCGGGCTGATCGGCGGCGCGGCGCTGGCGGCTGCGCAGCCGGGCCTGCATGGCGCGCGCCTTGTGCAGCGGCGACGGAGGCAAAGTGGGCAGGTTGGCGTCGAACTCGTCCTGGTGCGGCAGGCTGGTAGCATGGCCGTGGCCGCGCCGGTGGCCGGCGCGCTGGGCGGCCGAACCGGCGTTGAGCTGGGGCAGGTTCTGCGCTTCGGCGGCGTCGCGCGCCTGCAGCTCCTGCATCAGGGTGGTGTCCGGCGAGTGGATGCGCAGGGTCATAGGAAGATGGTCTGCATGATGTTGCGGGCGAACTGCAGGATGGCCGAGGCGCCCCAGGGGGCGGCCAGCATGATCACCACCGTCACGACGATCAGCTTGATGCCGTGCGAGATGCTGGAATCCTGCAGCGAGGTCACCGCCTGCAGGAAGGAGACGAGCAGGCCGATCAGCGCCGCCGCCAGCACCGCCGGCAGCGACACCAGCAGGCACAGGGTCATGGCGGCGCTGGTCAGGCGGCCGATAGTGTCATAGTCCATGGTTCACCGATACGTCAGGACCAGGCCGTGCACCAGCGTCGACCAGCCATCCATGGTCACGAACAGCAGCAGCTTGAAGGGGATGGCCACGTTGCTGGGCGAGACCTGCGACAGGCCCAGCGCCATCAACACGTTGGCCACGACCAGGTCGATCACCACGAACACCAGGTACAGCAGGAAGCCGATCTTGAACGCGGCGGTCAGCTCGGTGAGCGTGAACGCCGGCGCCAGCACCACCAGGTCGTCGGGCTTGAGCTGGGCGGCCTTGTCGGCCGGCCAGATCTGCTGGGCCGAGCGCAGGAAGAAGGCTTTTTCGCGCGGGTCGGTGTGTTTTTCCAGGAACTGGCGGAACGGTCCGCGCGCGGCGTCGAACAGCTGGATCATCTGGTTAGATCCGGGCTCGGGCGTCATCTGCGCGTGGCGGCTCGCCTCCATGCCGATCGGCGCCATGACGTAACAGGAAATGATGATGGCGATGCCGTTCAAGACCGTGTTGGGCGGCACTTGTTGGACGCCGATGGCGTTGCGCAGCAGGCCCAGCACCACCACGATCTTGGTGTAGGAGGTGATCACCATGGCGGCGAACGGCAGCAGCGCCAGCGCGAAAACCGCCAGCAGCAGCGAGGCGAAATCAGGCGTCTGGTTCATGCACGTCCGCCATGCGGCTGATCTGCAAGCCCAGTTGCTCGCCGACCATCAGCAGCTGGCCGTAGCCCAGCGTCTGGCCGTAGGCCACCAGGCGGATCTGGGTCTGGTCCAGCGGCAGCGGCAACTCCAGCACCTGGCCCGGCTGCAGCGCGGCCAGCTGCTCGACCGCCAGCACCATGGTGGCGATCTCCAGCGTGACGGGCAACTCCAGCGCGGCCACGCCGACGGCGGGCGCCTCGGCTTCGGCGTATGGGTCGGGAGGGAGGGTATGGTCGTCCAGTTGCATGGCGGGCAGGCTTTCCAGGGTCAGGGTGCGGTGGTCCAGGCGCGCCGTCGCGGCGTACTGCAGGGCGCGCGGCGCCCCCCAGTACAGCTGCGGACGCGCCGGCGTGGCGAGCCCGGCGCCGGCCGGACTCCAATTGAGCAGTACGTCGCCCGGGCGCAGCGAGCGCAGCAGGGCCGGCGTGCAGCGCCGCGCGCCGATGCGGGCGCGGCCCGGCAGCAGCAGCGCGGCCAGCGCGGCTGGCAACGGTTGCGGCCAGTGCGCGCCGGCGTCGCGCGCATAGTGTTCCAGCAGCGTCAGCGCGCGGCGGTCGGCGGCGGTGAAGCGCAGCGTGGCGCCGCCGCCGCCGGCGCGCACGGCCAGCCCCAGGCCGGGCAAGGCTTCGCCGTCGGCCAGCAGGTCGAGCGCGGCCACCTCCAGCGCCGGCAGCCCGGCCGCGGCCAACCGTTCGAACAGCGGCGCTAGCAGCGTCCCGGCCAGCGCCGCGCGCACCGCGGCGTCGGCCGGCAAGGCCGCGCTTTCCAGCGCCGGCCTCGGCTCGACGTCGATGACGGTTTCCAGTTCGCCGCCGCCGCAGCGCAGCCGCAGGCGGGCCGGACGGATCGCCGGCGTCGCCGGCGCCGGCGCGATGGCCAGCCCCAGCGCCGCCAGCGGCGCGTTCAGGCGCGCGTCGAACAGGCCGCGCGCCAGCCGCGCCAGCGCCGGCGCCAAGGCCGGCAGGCGGTCTTGCAGGCGGCCCGTGGGCATGACGGCTTCCATATCGCTTCCTTCCAACTTACCAGCAGGTGACGGTGACATCGAGCTGACCTTGCAGCTGCGCGCGCAGGCGCCGGCATAACTCGGCGCTGTGGTCACAGATTAAGCGTTGTGCGCGCGGGTCGGGCGTCTCGAACCGAAGCGATAAGCGAAAGGCCGAAAGTTGCAGGTACAAGCGGGTCTCGGCCAGGATGGCCGGGTTGATGTCGATCTGCAGTTCCCAGCCGCCGCCGGCGCTGACGGCCGGGGCGTTGCAGAAGCGCGCCACCAGCGCCGCCAGATGCGCGGTCATCAGTTCACCGTGCTGGCCGTCCAGGCAGGCGCGCGCGATGCGTTCGCCCAGCGGCATCGAGGTGGTGACCGCCGCGGCGGCCGCCACGCCGGCGGCGTCGGCGGCAATCGAGGCGACGGCCTCCCCGTCCCCCGTCTCCGGCGCGGCGTCGCCGTCGGCGCGCGCGGGCGCCGGCGGCGCCGGTTCGCATTCGTGATAGCGCGCCGCAAAGCGCGCCGCCAGGGCGTGGGTGCGCGCCAGCCGCTGCGGCGGCTGGGTGTTGCGTTGCGCCAGGCGCACCGCTTGCGGTTTGATCGGTGAGGTCGACATGTGGCGTGGCCTCCTACATCACCAGTTTGCCCAGGGGCAGGAGCTGAACATCGCCGCCCAGCTCCTGGAACGAATACACCGGCAGCCAGGCCAGCCGCTGCTCGATCATGCGGCGGAAGTAGCGCCGGATGTCCATCGAAGTGACCACCGCCAGCATGGCCGGCGGCGGCGAGCCGGCGATCTGCTCAAGCCGGACGATGATGGCGTCGACCTGGTCCGGCGGCAGGGTCAGGTAATTGCCGGCCGGCGTGGCCTTGATCGATTGCCGTATCAGCTGCTCGACCGCGACGTCCAGCATCACCGCCTGCAGGCGGCCGGTGCCGGCGGTGGCGGTGTGGGCGATATAGCGGCCCAGGTCGCCCCGCACATATTCGGTCAGCATCAACATGTCCTTTTCCTTGGGGCCCCAGGCCACCAGGCTTTCCATGATGGCGCGCATATTGCGGATCGGGATCTGCTCTTCGAGCAGGCGCCGCAGCACGTCGGCGATGCGTTGCGCCGGCAGCGCCTTCTTGACCTCCTCCACCAGGCCGGGATACTCGCCGGCCAGGCGCTCCAGGATCCACTGGGTCTCCTGCACCCCGACGAACAGCTTGGACTGCTCGCGCAGCAGTTGCAGCGCGTGGCCGGCGATCAGCACCTCGCTGGCGCGCAGCGGCGCCGCGGGGTTGGCCTGGCGCAGCGCCGTGTCGGCCCACCAGCTGTGCGCCATGCCGGCCACGTCCCGCAATTCCTGCGCCTGCGCCTTGAGCGCGTCGTCGGGCTGCTCCAGCATCGCCAGCTGCGCCGGCAGCGCCACCCGCGCCACCGGCACGTCGTGCATCAGCACCTCGTAGCTCAGGGCGTCCAGCGCAACGCTCTTCCACATGCTCAGGCCGGGGAAGGGCAGGCCCAGTTCCTCGCTCAGGCGCTGGCGTCCGGCGGTGATGGCGGTGTTGAACTGCCCGGTGTTCAGCAAGGCGGCCAGCCCGGGCGACAGGCGCATCGCCAGCGGCGAGGCGAACGGTGGGGCGGCGTCGGCGATGCCGGTGGCGGCGTCCTTCGCGCCCTCGCGTTGCAACGCCGGCAGCGGCGCGCCGCCACCGCCGGCGCCGCCGTTCTTTTCCTGGCGCCACAGGTAAAAGCCGGCGGCGCACACCAGCCCGGCCAGCACCAGGAACAGCGCCGACGGAAAGCCGGGGACGAAGGCGAAGCCGGTCAGCAGCGCGCAGGCGCTGAACAGGGCGCGCGCGTTGCCGCAGAGCTGCTTGGCGATTTCCGCGCCCAGCGAGGTCGGGCCGGCGTCCTCGTTGCCGGCCACGCGGGTGATCATGATGCCGGCCGCCACCGAGATCAGCAACGAGGGAATCTGCGACACCATGGCGTCGCCGATCGACAGCACGGCGAAGCGGTTGGCCGCCTCGGCCGCGGTCATGCCGTGGTAGGTGATGCCGATGACGATGCCGGCCAGGATGTTGACCAGCGTGATGACCAGGCCGGCGATGGCGTCGCCCTTGACGAACTTCATGGCGCCGTCCATGCCGCCGTGCAGCTGGCTCTCGGTGGCCAGCAGCGCGCGCCGGTGGCGCGCCACGTCCGGGTTGAGGTTGCCGGCGCGGACGTCGGCGTCTATGCTCATCTGTTTGCCCGGCATGGCGTCCAGCGTGAAGCGGGCGCCGACCTCGGCCACCCGCTCCGAGCCCTTGGCGATGACGATGAACTGCACCGTGGCGATGATCAGGAACACCACCAGGCCCACCACCAGGTTGCCGCCCACCACCAGCTCGCCGAAGCTCTCGATGATGCTGCCGGCGTCGGCATGCAGCAGGATGGACTTGGTGGAGGCGATATTGAGCGACAGCCGGAACAGCGTGGTGAACAGCAGCAGCGAGGGGAAGGAGGAAAACGACACCGCGCTGGGAATGTACATGGTGATCATCAGCAGCACCACGCTGATGGTGATGTTGATGGCCAGCAGCGTGTCGATCAGGAAGGTCGGCAGCGGCAGTATCATCAGCGCGATCACCGCCACCACCAGCGCGGCAATGGCGACCTCGCCGCCGAGGTCGAGTTTTTTCAGCAGGGTCATAGCGGTTCGGCCAGGTAAGAGTGGGCGGGGCCGGCATGCGCCTCGCCGGGACGGGCGCCGATCTCGGCCACCCACTTGAGGATCACGGCCACGGTCTCGAACAGCGGCTCGGGGATGGGATGGTGCAGCGCGACCGTGTACAAGGCGCGCGCCAGCGGCGGATTGCCGATGATGGGGATGCCCTGCTGCTGCGCGGCGCGGCGCAGCGCCAGGGCGTCGGCGTCGACGCCCTTGGCGATCACCCGCGGCAGGCCCATCTCCTCCGGCGCGTAGCGCAGCGCCACCGCGTAGTGGGTCGGGTTGACGATCACCGCCTGCGCGCCCTTCAGCGCGCTGGCCGGCGCCCCCTGCGCCATCTCCTTGGCCACCGCCTTGCGCTGGCCCTTGAGGCGGGGGTCGCCTTCGGAATCCTTGTGCTCGCGCTTGATGTCGTCCTTGCTCATGCGGTGGTCGCGGATGAACAGCCAGCGCTGGATGCCGAAGTCGACCGCGCCCATCAGCAGCGCCAGCACGCCGCCGATCGCGATGAACTGGTACAGCACCTGCCAGCTGATCTGCACGATGTCGGCCACCGGCAGGTAGGCGGTGCCGACGATCAGCGGCGCCAGCAGCATCAGTGTCTGGCGCATGACGGCGAAGATCACCACCGCCTTGACCACCATCTTCAGCAGGTCGATCAGCGAGCGCACCGAAAAGATGCGCTGCATGCCGGCGGCCGGATCGACGGCGCTGAACTTCAGCTCGACCGGCTTGAATGAAATGTTGATGCCGGTCTGGGCCCAGATGCCGGCCACCGCGGCCACCATCGTCGCCAGCAGGAAGGGCAGCAGCAGGCGCGCGCCCTGCAGCGCGATGGCCAGCATCGGGGTGTACAGGTCGTAGCCGGGCCGGCCGGCCGCCGTCACCTCGTCCAGGGCGGCGTGCAGCAGGGCGCGCAGGCCGTCGCCCAGGGTGGTGCCGCCCAGCGCCATCAGGGCCACCACCGACAGCAGCACCGCCGCGCTGCCGAGATCGGTGCTCTTGGTGCTCTCGCCGTCGCGGCGCGCATCCTGCAGTTTCTTTTCTGTGGGCCGTTCGGTTTTTTCGTCTGACATGGGACACCGGCAAAGGGAAGGGAACAAGCGCTCGCCCGTCATTGTGCCGTTCCGCGCCGCGCGCGCGGCGCCGCCAGCGAAGCGCCCGCGCCGCGAACGAACCGCGGCGGGCGGTTCGTTCGCGGCCCCATGGCTTCGTCACCGGCGGCGCCGGCGCCGGCGCCGGCGCGTATCGTATGCAGTGACCAGCGGCGCCGCCGGCCCGCTCCCGCAACCCAACCAGTGGCAGGACCCCATGGACTACACCTCGTGCGACAAAAAAATCGTTTCCTCCCTCATCGAAGTGCTGCTGGCCGGCGTGAAGAACGACTGCCTGGCCGAGTCGGACGCGCTGCTGGCGGCGCTGCGCGTGCTGCGGCCGCGCTTCCGCGAACTGGACACCTTTGACGCCTGGCTGCTGATGAAGCGCAAGAAATACCTGCAGGCCACCCACATCCTGCGCAACCTGGACGGCGCCACGCCCGGCATCGCGGCGATGCCGATCAGCACCGCGCTGCTGGCGGTGTGCCTGTTCGCCGCCAACGACCCGGCCTGGTCCATCAGCGCCAACGAGGTGCTGGTGCGCAACGAGGACCCGGAAGCGATCGCCCTGGTCAACATGCTGTTCGGCAAACATCCCGAGCCGCAGGACGAGCCGGAGCCGGCCCCGCCTGCACCGGCCGAGCCCGGCTATAGCCACTACCTGCGGGCCTGAGGGGAACGCCATGATCGCTGCCATCCCTCCGCTGCCGCCGCTGCCGCCCGGCGCGGCCACCGCCGGCGTCGAATCGGGCGCCGCCGCGCCGCCCGCCGCGCCGCCGGCATCGTCCTTGGTAGACCGTTTCGCCGCCTTGATGGAACAACAGCCGGCCACCAGCGCGGTGCGCGCGCCGGCGCACGGCCCGTCCGCGCTCAACCATCTGGTGTCCTCGCAGGACCAGGCGATCGCCAGCACGCTGGAAAACGCCAAGTCCTTTTCCATCGGCGACACCAGCAACCTGCCGCAGCTGGCCGAACGCATCATCCATGTGCAGACCGAGATGGCGATGCTGACGTTCAAGCTGAACGTCGCCAACGGCCTGGCGCAATCGGGCAAGAGTTCGGTGCAAACCCTGATGAAAAACCAGTGAGCGCGACCATGAGCCTGTTTCCGCGCCTGAGCGCAGCCCTGTGCCTGTGTCTGTGCCTGGCGGCCTGCGACAAGCAACTGTTCGCCCAGCTGAGCGAAGCCGACGCCAACGACATCCTGACCGTGTTGCTGGAAACCGAGGTCGACGCCAGCAAGCTCACCCCGGACGGCGGCAAGAGCTGGCAGATCAATGTGGCGGAAGAAGACTTCGCCCGCGCCATGAACACGCTGCACGCGCACGGCCTGCCGCGCGCGCGCTACAGCAACCTGGGCGAAATGTTCAAGAAGGATGGCCTGATCTCCACCCCGACCGAGGAGCGGGTGCGTTTCATCTACGGCGTGTCGCAACAGCTGGCGCACACGCTGGCCACCATCGACGGCGTGGCGGTCGCCAATGTCGAGATCGCGCTGCCCAACAACGACCCGCTGTCGAGCGTGGTCAAGCCGGCCAGCGCCTCGGTGTTCATCAAGTACCGGCCCAACACCGACGTCGCCTCGCTGGTACCCAGCATCAAGAACCTGGTGGTACACAGCGTCGAAGGGCTGAACTACGACAACGTCAGCGTGACCATGGTGCCGGGCGTGATGGCGCGCCCGTTGCCACTGCCGCCGCGGCGCGCCGCCAGCTACGCGCCGTGGCAGCTGTCGGCGGCGCTCGCCGCGCTGGCCATGCTGCTGGCGGCGATACTGTGGCGGCGCCGCCAGGCTGACGCCGGCGCCGCCGCCAACGTCACCGCGCTCGGCCCCGCGCCCTGGTGGCGCCGCGCCGCCGACGCGCTGCGCGCCCGCCTGCGCGCGCGGAGCGGCGGCCGATGAACGACACCGCCATGACGCCGGTGGCGGCGCTGCTGCGCGCCTATGAGCAACGGCTGCTGCAACTGGACCGCCAGCTCGATCCCAGCTGGCTGCCGCGGCTGTTCGACGCCGACGCCGCGCTGGCCTGGCACTTGCCGGCTTCCCAGCCCGGCCGGCTGGGCCGGCTGCGCGCGGCGCTGCGGCTGGCGCCGCTGGCGCCGGCGGCGTTGGCGCGGCCGGCAAACCGGCTGGCGCTGCTGGAGCCGGCGCTGCTGTGGCGCGTGCTGGCCGCGCGCGCGCTGTACGCGCGGCGCGCGGCGCTGCGGCGCTGCATCGACCGCGCCGTGCTGGAACCGCTGCGCGCCCTGTTGGGCGCGGACGCGCTGCAGTTGCTGCAACACGGCGAGGCCGGCCCGGGGCCGGCCGTGCTGCCGGTCGCCGACGCCGCCGGCTGGGCCTGGAGCGGTCACGCGATGTTGCTGCGCGAGCAAGCCTGGACCGATCCCACGCTGCGCCAGCTGATCGCGCTGGTGCTGCCGGCCGAGGCGCCGGCCGGCGCGCCGGCCGCCGCCGACGGCGACGACGGCGCCGATTTTGTCGCGCTGTTGCCGGCGTTGTTCCCGGAGGCCGCATGGTTATTTGGCTGAGAGGCGAGGGCGGGGTCGGCATCCAGGCCGGCGCCGATGTGGTGCGGCGCGAGGACCTCGCGCGCCTGTCCGATATCGAGCACGGCTTTGTGGATCTGCAGGAGGTGGGCGCGCGCTGGCTGGCCGAGGCCCACGGCGAGGCGGCCGCGGTGCGCGCCGCGGCCGAGGAGGAGGCGCGGCAGGTGCTGGAGGCCGCGCAGCTGCAGTTCGAGCGCAGCGCGCGCCTGGGCTACGCCAGCGGCCGGCGCCAGGCCGCCGACGCGCTGCATGCCGAGATGCTGGCGCGGGTCGGCGACGACCGCCGCGCGCTGTTGTGCATGCGCGAGCGTCTGGCCGGCATCGTGCTGCGCGCGGTCGAGCGCATCACGATGGACGAGGACCGTGCCGGCCTGTTCCGGCGCGCCGCCGCCCAGCTGGGGCGGGCGCTGGAGGAGGCCAGCTTCCTGACCGTCAGCGTGCACCCGCAGGACGGCCCGGCCGCGCGCGCCGCCTTCGCCGAGGCGGCCCGGCAGATGGACTGGCCAGTGGTCGCCGAAGTGCTTGACGACGCCGCGGCCAGCCCCGGCGACTGCCGCTGCGAATGGGACTACGGCGTCTTCGACGCCAGCCTGTCGATCCAGCTGCGGGCGGTGCAGGCCGCGGTGCGTCTGGCCCTGGCCGGCGGCCAGCACGAGGCCGGGGCGGACGATGCGCTCGAACACGGTGCGGCCTGACATGGACGCGCTGCATACCTTCGCCGACCAGCTCGAAACCGAGCTGGACCTGATTGCGGCGCCGCACCGGACCGGCAAGGTGGTCGAAGTCACCGGCACCCTGCTGCGGGTGGGCGGCATCGACGTCAAGCTGGGCGAGCTGTGCGATCTGCGCGACGCCGACGGCACGCTGTTGCAACAGGCCGAGGTGGTCGGCTTCGGCCGCCAGCTGGCGCTGCTGGCGCCGTTCGGCAGCATGGTCGGGCTCTCGCGCGCCACCCGCGTGAACGGCCACGGCCGGCCGCTGTCGGTGGGCGTCGGCGCCGGCTTGCTGGGGCGCGTGCTCGACGGCCTCGGCCAGCCGATCGACGGCGCCGGGCCGCTCGACTACGAGCGGCAGGTGCCGGTCTACGCGCTGGCGCCCGATCCGATGCGGCGGCGCCTGATCGAAGCGCCGCTGTACACCGGCATCCGCGTAATCGACGGCATGATGACGCTGGGCGAGGGCCAGCGCATGGGCATCTTCGCGCCAGCCGGGGTCGGCAAGAGCACCTTGCTGGGCATGCTGGCGCGCGGCACCGAGTGCGACGTCAACGTCATCGTGCTGATCGGCGAACGGGGGCGCGAGGTGCGCGAGTTCATCGAGCTGGTGCTCGGTCCCCAAGGCATGGAAAAGACCGTGGTGGTGTGCGCCACCTCGGACCGCTCTTCGGTCGAGCGCGCCAAGGCGGCGCACGTCGGCACCGCGATCGCCGAGTACTTCCGCGATTGCGGCCTGCGCGTGCTGTTGATGATGGACTCGCTAACCCGCTTCGCCCGCGCCCAGCGCGAGATCGGCCTGGCTGCCGGCGAACCGCCGACCCGGCGCGGCTTTCCGCCGTCCATCTTCGCCGAATTGCCGCGGCTGCTGGAGCGGGCCGGCATGAGCGACACCGGTTCGATCACCGGCCTGTACACAGTGCTGGCCGAAGACGACAGCGGCAGCGACCCGATCAGCGAGGAGGTGCGCGGCATCCTGGACGGCCACCTGATCCTGTCGCGCGAGATCGCGGCCCGCAACCAGTATCCGGCGATCGATGTGCTGGGCAGCCTGAGCCGGGTGATGACGCAGATCGTCGCGCCCGAGCAGCTGGCCTGCGCCGGCCGGGTGCGGCGCCTGATGGCCAAGTACAAGGAAGTCGAAACCTTGCTGCAGCTGGGCGAATACCAGGCCGGCAGCGACCCGCTGGCCGACGACGCCATCGCCGCACACGCCGAGATCCTGGACTTCCTGGGCCAGCACACCGACGAATGGATCGCGCCCCAGGACACGCTGGACGCGCTGGCGCAATGGCTGCCATGAGCGCGGCGCTGGCTTCCTGGCGGGCGGTGCTGGGCATCAAGCGGCGCGCGCTGGCGCGCCTGGAGCGCGCGCTGGCGGCGCAGCGCGCCGCATTGGCCGAGTGCCGCAGCGAACTGACCGGGCAGGAACGGGCGCTGGCCGACAGCCAGGCCGGCTGCGCGCGGCAGGACCGGCGCCTGGCGGCGCTGCTTGACGCGGACGGCGGCTTCGCGGTGCACGGCTACCTGGCCCACGAGGCCGAACGCGCGCGTCTGCAGCTGGAACTGCGGCAGGCCGACGCCGCGCTGCAAGCGGGCCGCCAGCGCCTGGCCGCGCAGCACGACGAGGTCGGCGCCACCCAGCGCGAGATCGGCCGGGTCGAGGCGCAGCGCGATCTCAGCCTGGAGCAGATCGCCAAGCTGGAGCGGGAGCGGCTGGCGGCCGAGGAACTGGCGCAGGACGAGGAATCGGCCGAGGCCAGCATGGCACGCCATTTCCGCGCCGCGCGCGAAGCGCGGGAGGCGGCCTGATGCAGGATGCCTCGCTGATCGAGCAGATGTTCGGGCTGCACGCCAACTGGCACGAACTGCTGTATATGATGTGCCTGTCGAGCGTGCGGCTGCTGGTGATCTTCACCGTGCTGCCGGCCACCTCGGACCAGGTGTTGCCGGGTGGCGCCCGCAACGGCGTGGTGTACCTGATCTGCTTTTTCATCGCGGCCGGCCAACCGGCGGAAGCCATCGCGCTGGTGGACGGCACGACGGCGCTGGTCCTGGTCGTCAAGGAGATGTTCATCGGCATGGTGATCGGCTACGCCGCCTCGACCATCTTCTGGGTGGCGCAAAGCGTCGGCGTGGTGATCGACAATATGGCCGGCTTCAACAATATCCAGACCAGCAACCCGCTGCGCGGGGAGCAGAGCACGCCGATCTCGAACGTGCTGATCCAGCTCGCCATCGTGCTGTTCTATGCCTCGGGCGGCATGCTGGTGTTGCTGGACGTGGTGTTTGCCTCCTTCCGCTGGTGGCCGCTGAGCACGGCGCTGCCGACGCTGAGCGGCAGTGCCGAGACTTTCCTGATCCACCGCCTCGATTCGGTCATGACGGTGGCCGTCAAGCTGGTCTCGCCGGTGATCCTGGTGCTGGTGCTGATCGATCTCGGCTTCGGCCTGATGGCGCGCGCGGCCGACAAGCTTGAGCCGATGGCCCTGAGCCAGCCCATCCGCGGCGCCATCGCGCTGCTGATGCTGGTCTTGCTGACCGGCTCTTTCGTCGACGAGTTCAAGACGGAATTCTCGTTCCGCGATTTCCGCGGCTTCTTCCAGCACGGCGTGCTCGGCCCCCCGGCGCCATAGCGGCCCAAACAAAAAATTTGTGCAGTGCGTGAATTTGTTGAGAAATTTCTTTTGTCAACTCGCTAAGCTAGGCAGTGTGGATGACGGTATCGGCGACATCAGCCTCGCGCCACGCGGTCTGCGGCCCCGCACACGTGGGCCGCGCACGTTTTTGTTCAGTGCACCAATAAAGGGTCAGATTCATGTACAGCATCTACTTCGCGGTCATTTCCGCCCTGACGACGGACGAGCCCATGCCGTCGTACGCGTTTGCCATGCTCGATGGTGAATTTGAAACCGCGCTGCGGCACAGCACCCGCCAGACCGACCCGGACGGCGCCGTCGACGAGGAGCTGCGGGTGCTGGCCTGCCAGGCCACCGCCGACGCCTCGCTGCTGCTGGGCCGCGACGAGGATGCGGAGGAACACTACCGCAAGGCGCAGAAGCTGCTGCGCGGCTCGAACGAGCAGCTGCGCGTGTTCTCGTGCCGCAATACCGGCTGGCAGGCGCTGGCCATGCACCGCTACAGCGCGGCGCTGCACTGTTTTTCCCGCATCAGCCAGGAGGGCGCCGCCAGCGGCCGCCAAAAGATCGAGGCCGCGCTGGGGGTGGCGATCATCCATCATCTGCTGGGCCAGCAGGACGCGGCCGACGAGGCGCTGGCGCACGCGCGCGCGCTGACCGCGTCCGAGCCCGACGGGCGCTGGCTGCTGCTGACCGAGTTGCTGGCGGTGGACTTCGCGGTGCAACTGGGGGTGCGCTGCTCGGCCGTCCTGCGCGACCACGCGTTCTGGCAGTCGGTCATGACACGCGGCAATCACATGCAACTGCTGCGCGACTTCGGCGAGCACATGGGACGGTCCGCGGCCGGGCGGCCGACGCCGGAACTGGTGGCCCGCCACGCCCAGTACCTGGCCCTGCTGACGCGGCTGGCCGCCGGCGAGCGCGACGCCGGCGTCGCGCTGGCGGCGCACGCGGCCAGCGCCCGCAAGTGGGAATGCCACGCTTATTCGAACGGCGTGCGGCTGGAGATCGCCCTGGCCGCGCTGGCGGGCGACTGCGTCGACCTGGCCGAACAGACGCTGCAGCGCAGCGGTCCGGGCAATTGCACCACGCGGCGCTGGAATCTGGACTACCTGTATTGCCAGGCCAAGATCTGCATGCAGCGCGGCTACGTGGCCGAGGCGATGAAGTTCTATGCCAGCTACACCCACGACGCGCTGCAATGCCTGCGCAACGAGACCCAGGTGATCAAATCGCTCGACGGCAGCGTGCACAACGCGGTGGCGCTGCCGACCGACGACGTCAGCGCGCGCCTGCCGGCCAAGTACCGCCGGGCCTACCGCTACATCGTCGAGCACTTCACCAAGAATGACTTGTGCACGCGCGAGATCGCGGCCCAGATCGGCGTCACCGAGCGCGCCCTGCAGATGGCCTTCCGCGAACACCTGGGCATGTCGCCCTCGGCCGTGGTGCGGCGCCTGCGGCTGGAGGCGATACGCGCCGACCTGCAGGACGAGGGCCAGGCCGGCGCCAACATCATCAAGACCGCCAACCGCTGGGGTTTGAAAAGCCGCTCGGCGCTGATCCGCGGCTACCGCAAGCAATTCCAGGAATCGCCGTCCGAGACGTCGTGCCGCTGACGCCGGCGCCATCTTGACCCTTCCCCACCTGATCCGATCCGACCTCATGATACCAGCCGTTTTTTCCCTTCGTTTGCCGCGCGCGCTGCTGTGCGCGGCCCTGCTGGCCAGCTGCGCCGGCGCCGGCGCGGCCACCGCCATTCCTTGGCGCACCAGGACGCTGCAATACGCGGCCGACCGCAAGGACGTCAAGGATATCCTGCGCGAACTGGCCGCCAGCCAGGGCGTGATGACCTGGATCTCGCCGCAGGTGGAGGGCAGCGTGAGCGGCAAGTTCAGCGAGTCGCCGCAGCATTTCCTCGACCGGCTGGCCGCTTCCTTCGGCTTTGTCTGGTACTACGACGGCGCCGTGCTGCGCATCTCCGGCGCCAATGAGGCCAAGAGCGCCACCATCGGCCTGAACTATGTCAGCGCCAGCCAGCTGCGGCGCGCGGTCCAGCGCCTGCACGTGGACGATCCCCGTTTCCCGATCCAGTACGACGACGAAGCCCGCGCCGCGCTGGTGTCGGGGCCGCCGCGCTACGTCGAGCTGGTCGGCGAGATCGCCGCGCGCATCGACCGCGCCGCCGAGGGCCAGCCGCGCACCGAGGTAAGGCTGTTTCCATTGCGCTATGGCTGGGCCGCCGACCATCCGCTGCGGCTGGATGGCCAGACCGTGACGCTGCCGGGCATCGCCTCGGTCTTGCGCAGCATGTACCAGAACAATGAGAAGGCCGGCGCCGCGGCGCGCACCCAGTCCGCGGCGCCGGCCGGCGCCGTCAACAAGCTGAGCGCCATGACGCCGCTGGCCGGCGGCAATGGACCGGGTCCGGCGCAGGGCGGCGCCGACGGCCAGGGCTTGAAGCCGCCTCTGCCGCGCGGCATGGCCGCCGGCGCCGACAGCGGCGCCGCGCCGCTGCCGTCGGCCGGCGACAGCGGGGCCGACGGCTCGGGCGCGTCGCGCGCCGGCGCCGAGCAGGGGCCGGTGATCCAGCCCGATCCGCGCAGCAACGCCGTGCTGATCCGCGACCTGCCGGAACGGATGGCGGCGTACGGCCAGCTGATCGCCGCGCTCGACACCCGGCCGCAGGTGTTGGAGATCAGTGCCAGCATCATTGATATCACCGAGACCGGCCTCGAACAGCTGGGCATAGACTGGCGCGTGCACACCGGCCACCTCGATTTCGAGACCGGCAACGGCCAGCTGGCCCAGGCCAGCCAGGGCACCTCGCTCGACCCCGCCGGCTTCGCCAATCCGGCCGCCGCCAGCGGGACCGCCGCCACCACGCCCACCGGCGCCACCCTGACGGCGGTGCTGGGCGGCGCCGGCCGCTACCTGCTCGCGCGCGTCAGCGCGCTGGAGCAGACCAGCCAGGCGCACATCACCGCCACGCCCAAGGTGGCCACGCTGGACAACGTCGAAGCGGTGATGGACAACAAGAAGACCTTTTATGTGCCGGTGTCGGGCTTCCAGGCCGCCGACCTGTACAGCGTCTCGGCCGGGGTGGCGCTGCGCGTGCTGCCGCTGATGGTCAACGACGAGCACGGCAGCCAGATCCGCCTCAGCGTGCACATCGACGACGGCCAGCTGACCAGCCAGCTGGTCGGCCAGCTGCCGGTGGTCAGCAACAGCACCATCGACACCCAGGCCATGATACGGATGGGCGAAAGCCTGCTGATCGCCGGCTATGCGGTCGAGCAGAACGACAAGGAGGACAGCGGCGTGCCCTGGCTGTCGGGCCTGCCGGTGATCGGTAACCTGTTCAAGTTCAAACAGCGCCAGACGCAGAAGGTGCAGCGTCTGTTCCTGCTGACGCCGCGCCTCATTACGCCGAGTTGAGCCAAGCGGGCGCCGCGCGGTTCTTTCCGCGCCCGCTGTCTTCGTTTGTGTCGCCGCGCCCGGCGCCGGGCTGTCCCAGAATGCCGTAGCCCCATGGACAGCCCAGACGCCGCGCCCGCTTCGGCCGCGGCATCACCCGATAAGGAATGGAAAGATGAAAACCGCGTTTTCTCCCCACCCGGCCACGCTTGGTCATGACCTGCCTGCGCTCGCCACGCACGCGCCCTTGCAGCAGACGCCGCAGGGGAGCGTGGTGCGCACGCCCGGCGGCGCGCTGGCCGGGCTGAGCCAGATCGGCGGCGCGCCACGGGCGGCCGTCGCCGCGGGCACGCGCGTGCCGCTGGTCGCGCTGGACGGCCTGTCGCCGGCCGCGCAGGCCAACCGCAAGATGCTGGGCGGCGCCCCGGGCAAGGTCTACGTCGCCATCGACAGCGAGTTCTCGGCCGACAAGGATGCCGAACTCACGGCCCGGCTGGTGACGCTGCAGGCGGCGCGCGACAAGCTGGCGCCGCTGGCCGCCGGACGCCGGGCGAGCGCGCCGGCGCTGTCGAAATACCTGGCCGGCAAGCTCGATCACGTGCTGGTGAGCACCGCGCAGTTCCGCGAGATGGCCAAGGGCGCCGGCAAGGTCGACGGCAACCCGGCCGCCTTCCCGGTGTTCATCGACGCCGCCCGTGGCCAGCTGGTGGTCGACGTGCACCAGGCCTTCGTCGCCGGCGACCGCCTGAGCAAGCCGGCGCAGCAGGGCTTGAGCGCGGCGCTGGGCACACAGGCGCTGGGCATCCAGAACCGGCAATGGCTGCCGGCAGTCCAGGGCGCGGAGCGCACGCTCAAGGCGGCCGCCGCGCGCGGCGCCGACCTGGCGCCGGAGCCGCGGCCGATCCGGCGCCGCGGCGCGCTGCACCTGGAACATGAATACGTCGGCAAGGAGATCGGCTCGACCACCCGCGGCGCCGATTTCTACCAGGCCAACCGCCACGACCTGATCAGCGGCCACCAGGACTGGGTGGAGCACCACCGTCACTCCTACACCCACGTGAACTACCTGCATGGCGAGGCGGGCGCCAACGTCCACCGCAAGGAAATCGTGGTGCACCGCGGCTTGATCGACAACCGCAACGGCATTCCGGAAAACTCGATCGCCGCCATCGACAACGCCTATGCCCATCACTACCGCAGCATCGAGATCGACGTGCAGATCACGGCCGACGACGTGCCGGTGCTGATGCACGACTTCACCGCCGGCCGCATGACGGCCGACCGCGACAACCGCCTGGTCAGCCATACCAGCTACCGCGAGATCAGCGCCAGGAAGCTGGTGATACGCAACCCGGCCTCGGGCGACTACGTGGTGACGAACCAGAAAGTGCCGGCCGCGGCGCAGGCGCTGCAGCACGTGCTGAGCAGCAAGCCGGGCATGACCGTCTTCCTCGACTGCAAGGAGGACGCGCCCGAGACCATGATCGCCCTGCTGATCGACCGGCCGCAGTTCCGTCCCTTCACCGCCGTCAAGCTCTACGGGCGCACCTATATGGGCGGCTTCCCTCAACTGCTGGGCAAATTGCAGCAGCGCTATGGCATCGATCCGGTCGATCCCGGCCACAAGCAGGAACGCCAGGCGCTGCAGGCGGCGCTGAAGGAGATCGGCCTGGTGCCTATCCTGAGCCAGGGCTTCCTGAACGATCCGGCCTTGCGCAAATTCTTCCCGCCGCCGGCCGGCGGCAAGGCCGGCGCGCCGGCGCCGGCCGAACTGGCCGACATCGGCATGGCCTGGCTGAAAAGCTGGTCCGCCATGAATCCGGTGGTATTGGAGGTGGTGCCGACCGGCGGCGACACGCCGGAAGGACAGGCCATGCAGATGATACGGGAACGCTTGCGCGCGCCGGCCGACAGCTACGCGCAGATTCCGTTCTCGGGCTCCTACCGCTACGAGGATTTCTCGGTGCCGCAAAAGGATGGGACGAACAAATACTATACCTGGGACGTGCACGGCGGCATCACCGACGTCACCGACGTCAAGTTCGCCGACCGCCGCGGCACGGCCGGCGCGTTCCGCAACGAAGCGGAAAACATCCTGACCGACCAGCCGGACGAGGAAGTCTGGGCGATCGGCAGCGACCAGACGCTCGATCGCGGCCACACCGGCTACAAGCTGGATCTGCCGCCCGGCACGCCGATCGACCTGAGCCGCAACGCCGACAACCGCAAGCTGCGGGTGACCGAGTTCCTGCGCGAGAAGCCGGTGTTGGACGAGGCGGCGGTGCGCGCGGTCGAAGCCGGCATGCTGGCCGACCGCGGCGGCTGACATCCGGTGGCGGGGCCGTCCATCAGGCATCGCCGTCCGACTATGGATTTCTTCAAATGCGCAACAAACTCAACACCACCATGGCACATGGATACTTATGCTAGTACGTGAACGATACCTCATCCCAGCCCATGGGGAAGACGTGGAGGCGGTTGCGCTTGGCGTATCCACATTGTTCGCATTGTGCGAGACGTTCGCACAGCCTGGCTTGATCTTCGTTCCAGCCAGGCGCGCCATGGAAGATACGACCTTGGCCCAGGTTCTGTCGGAGCAGCAGATCGACTTGCTGATGGCGGGCGCAAGCGTGGCGACGCCATCAGGCCAGGCAATTGCCCTGTGCTTTCACCTGAGTTGCAAGACCCACAGGAACAGCGCAGTCATCCTAGCACTGTGGGCGTGTGAAGACACGATAGCGGAGCTGGAGAGCCAGCCGCAATGCAAGGCCATGGTGGTCGTGCCGTGGCTTCCCGACGATATCAAAAACTGGAAGAGCCAACAATCCCCCATCGTCTTTGGCAGAGACAACTAATGGACTTGCTGGCCGGATCACCTCAAGGAAAAACAATGAATTTTTCGGATATGAAATTAGCGCACCGCTTTGGCGTGCTGCTAGCCATAATTATTGTTGGTTTTGTGTCCTGCGGCGCCTGGTCGTTTGCGGTGTTAAATCATCTTAAAGTCAATGGCCCCGTATATGACCACATAGTTCAGGGCAAGGATTTGATCGCCGACATTTTGCCGCCGCCGGAGTACATCATTGAATCCTATCTGACCTCGGTCCAGGCGCTGGCGGCGCCCGCCGCTGAACGCAAGCCCTTGATCGACAATCTCAAGTCATTGAAGAGCGACTACGATACCCGTCATGCATTCTGGGCGGGGTCCAACCTGGACGCCGCGCTCAAGGACCAGCTATTGAACAAGGCGGACAACCCCGCCCGGGAATTCTATGGCATCGCCTTTAGCCAATTTGTGCCGGCGCTGGAGAAGGACGACCACGCCGCCGCCGCCGCCGCCCTTGAAACGATGACGCGGTTCTATGGGCAGCATCGCGCCGCCATCAACAAGTTGGTTGAGTCCGCGACCAAGCGCAACGAGGTCGATGAAGCGGACGCCAAGGTCACACTGAGCAAATCAATCTCGGCCATGCTGGTGATCCTGCTGTGCGCGGTCAGCCTGGTCGCCATATTTTTTCTGCTGATCTCGCGCAGCCTGATGCGGCAATTGGGCGGAGAGCCGAAGTATGCGGCCAGCATCGCCGCCAGCATCGCAGCCGGCGACCTGGCCGTAGCGATCGACACCAAGCCCAACGATACCGCCAGTTTGCTGGTGGCGATCAAGGCCATGCGCGATAGTCTCGTCCTTACCGTCGGCCAGATTCGACGTGGCACCGACATGATCGTCACCGCTTCCGGTCAGATCGCCACCGGCAACCTTGAGCTATCCTCCCGCACCGTGCAACAGGCCAGTTCGCTGGAAACAACCGCATCCTCGATGGAGGAAATGACTTCGACCGTTAAGCAGAATGCCGACAATGCGCGCCAGGCCAATCAGCTGGCGATATCGGCTTCCGAGGTGGCGCTCAAGGGTGGCGCGGTCGTGTCGCAGGTGGTCGATACCATGGAGTCGATCAACGCATCGTCCAAGAAAATCGTCGACATCATCGGCGTGATCGATAGCATCGCCTTCCAGACCAATATCCTGGCGCTGAATGCGGCGGTGGAAGCGGCGCGCGCCGGGGAACAAGGACGGGGTTTCGCCGTCGTCGCCAGCGAGGTCCGCAATCTGGCGCAACGCTCGGCCGCCGCCGCCAAGGAAATCAAGACCTTGATTGGCGACTCGGTGGACAAGGTGGAGGTCGGCACCAGGTTGGTGGACCAGGCCGGCGCGACGATGCGGGCGATCGTGGTGAGTATAGGGAGTGTGACCGATATCATGGCGGAAATCACCGCCGCCAGCCAGGAGCAAACCTCCGGCATCGAACAGATTAATCAGGCCATCACGCAGATGGATCAGGCGACCCAGCAAAATGCGGCGCTGGTGGAAGCGGCGGCCGCCGCCGCGGGGTCGCTGCAAGACCAGGCCTGCGGTCTGGCGCAAGTGGTCAGCGTGTTTGCGATTGAGCCGGCAAGTGGCGCGGCCGTTGCGCCGTTGCAAACGGCGCTGCGTCCGGTGCCGGTGGCGCTAGTGGACTCCAGATCCGGCGGACGCGCTGCCGGGCACTCGGCGACAAGCCCGAGGCCATTGAAGCAGGTGGCGAATTCGTCCGCCTCCGCCGGCAGCGATTGGGAAGAGTTTTAACCTTGTTTCTGGCGTCGGCGCCCCGCGATCAGGCCCGCCATCGCCAGGCCCGACAGCATCATCGCGTAGGTTTGCGGTTCCGGTACGGCGGTCACCGCGTTGATCCAGGCCAGGTGCGAGTAGGTCGCCGTGGAACCGGACAGGTCGCCAAAGCCGGATGGATTGCCGGGACTCGCGTCGCAGTCGCTCAAATTGAAATTCGGGCACATCTCGCTGCCCTGGAAGCCCCAGGAATGCACGCCCGACAGCAGCCACTCGCTGCCGTTCCAGATGAAGTCGCCGCCGCCCGAATCGCCGCTCGCGGCCAGCGCTTCGTTCGCGCCCAGGCCGCTTCCACTGCGCCAGCCGTTGCCGCTCACGCCGGCGATGCGGCCCAGGGTATTATGGGCGGCGCTGCCATCGTCATAGTCGCTCATGTAGGTGGCGCCCGGCGCGTAATAGTTGGGGTCGTAGCCCCAGTTGTCGACCACCTGATTGCTGATCTCGTTGAAGCTTTTACTGTCCACGTCGTAGCTGTTGTAGCCGTAATGCCCCCAGGCGCGCTCGCCCAGGTTCGGCTCGGTGTCGCCGCCGCCGAGGCCGGAGGTGCCGTAGCCGGCCATCAGGTAATCCTTGCCCACGTCGTTGGTGGCGCTCAGCTTGTAGCCCTTGATGGTGGTGACGGCCTGGTCCAGTTTGAGAACGGCGATGTCGGCGCCGGTATCGAGGTCGCCGTTCCAGCGTGGGTTCACATAGGAGCCCGTCACGGCCACGTTACGGCTGACGCCGACCGCGCCGTTGGCCCAGCCGAAACTCACTTTCATCGACGAGAAATCATCGGCGCAATGGGCCGCGGTCAATACGTACTGGCCACCGGCCAATAGCGAACCGGAACAAATCCAGTTGCCGCCCGCGTTGGCGTAGCTCAGCCGCGCCACGCCGTCGAGCGCGCCGGCCACGCCGTTGAATGCCTGGCCCGGCACGAAACGCCAGTTCGACGGCGACGAGGTGTTCGCCGTGAGCGGGGTCAGCAAAGCGGCGTCATTGGCGTACGCGGCCGATGCCGCGGTCAGCGCCGCCGCCAGCGCGACGGCCTTCAAACCGGGTGAATCTATCGTCATAACCATATTCCTGATGTGGCCCGAAGGGCGCCGCAGGTCGGGCGACCTGCGGCAAGTTGCGGATGTTTACTGCGCCAGTGCTTTGGCGCCTTTGCCGAGTTCCTCGATCACCGAGTTCAGGGCCTGGTTCAGCGCGGTCTCGTTCTGGATTTGCGCCAGCGCGTTCTGCGTCATGATGGTGAGGGCGGCCGATGCACTGGCCGCCGCGATGGTGGCGGCGGCTTCGACCGATGCCCCGGCCGTGCTCACCGCCCCGGCCACACCGCCGGCGGCGCCACCGGCGGCATCGGCGGCCTTATCCGCCTTGCCGTCTTTCTTGCGTTCGGCCTCCTGCTCGTGCGTCAGCGGCACGGTGGTATCGCTGCTGCCGGATTTGCCGCTGATGTGGAACTCGGACGCCTGCGGTTGCTCAAGCGACCGGTCCCTGCCGCCGGCGGCCGGCGACGTGTGTTCCGCGCCGTCGCCACGCTGGCCGCGCCGGCTCACGATGACGTCCGCCGCCACGGCGCCGCCGATCAGGGCGGCGCTGCCGGCCGGAGTCGCCGCCACCGAACCGAACTTGTCCAGCGCGGCGCCGGCCGCCACGCCGGCGCCGGTTTCCGCCGCGCGTTTCATCAGGTCTTTCGGGCCGCCGATGACGCCGCCCACCACTTCCTGCACCACCTTGCCGCCGACGTGCGCAACCTGCATGGTGGCGACAGCGGCGTTGGCGATCAGGCCCTCGCCGGTCAGGTCGCCGGCCAGCGCAACGGCCTGGCCGGCGGTTTGCAGGCCGTCGCTGAGCGCCTTGCCGGCATGGCCGTTGGCGAGATCCTTGCCCACGCCGATGGTCCCCTTGAGCGTGCCTTCCAGATCCCCGGCCACGCCCTTGCCGACCTGGTCGGTTATCTTGACCACCGCGTCTTCCGCCTTGCCGACAAACTTGGCGGCGTGCTCCGCCGCGTGGTCGACCGATTTGGAGATGTGCATGCTGACGACCACATCGGCGGTGGCGTTGACCGCGATTTTCTGCAAGCCCATGGCGGTCTGCACCACGGCGGTGCCCGCTTCGGCCGCTTCGTGCCCCAACTGGCTGGCCGTCTCGGCGAGGTTGTCGGCCACATGGGTCAGCTCCTTGCCGGCGTCATGCAGATGGCCGGTGGCCACGTCCTTGGTGATGCGCAGCGTGCTGGTGGCGGCATTGGCGGCGGCGTTGGCGAGGGTGTGGCTGGCCTCGTCGACCAGTTTCACGCCGGAGGCGCTCGCCTTGTTTTCGATGTCCTTGACGCCGTGTGCCATTTTGTCGAAGGCCTTGGAGATGTGCATGTCGGCGGTGGCGTCGGCGGCGGCGTCGACCACCGCCTTCTGCGCGTCGATGGCGGCCTTGCCCAGGCAGGTCGCCACCTGCGCGGTATCGTTCAACGCCGCCCGCAGGCGCAGGTGGGCCAGATCGTTGGCGGCGTGCAGCGCCGCGTCGGCGGCATGGCCGACGTCCTTGGCGACCGCGCCGATGCCGTGCGCCACGTCCTTGGCGGCGTGTTCGAGGGCGTGGCCCACTTTGTGGAAAGCGTGTTTCAGATGGCTGAGAAAGCTCATGATAGTCCTTTCAGGCGGCAGAGCGCGTACCGGGCGGTGCGCTGCCCGGCCGGCCACGCGGGTGTGGTCGTGCTAATCGCAATATTCATAAATCACCTCGAAAAATAAGTGGCGGATGGCGACTGATTGCTGACCATGACCGGAGGGCGCGCTCCGCGACAGGCTTGGGCGTACGTCAGGCGTCTTGCAGTGCGGCGGACATGGGGAATGCCGTGCCCGCTTCGCACCCCTTGACAATACGGCAAGGAGCGGTCGGGGCCGCCGGCAAAAACGAACTGGACGCTCGGCAGCCGAAGCGGCGCCGTGGGCGCCCTCGGTGCGGGGTGGGGCGGGGTGGGGATCAGCCGGCGACGGCTTCGGCGTCGAGCGCGAAATCGCCGATGAAGCGGATCAGGGTGTCGAGCAGGCTCTGGCCGGAGGCCTGGGCGTTGAGCGGATAGCGGAAGGAGTAGAACAGGTGGCCGGTGTCGGGGTGCATGCTGATGACGCCGCGCGAGCCGGCGTCCAGTTCGAAGTTAATCTTCAGCATAACACCGTAGGCCAGCGCCAGGTCGCCGCCGCCCGGCTTGCCCATGTCGACGTAGACCGCCAGCTCATTCGGATTGAACTCGTCGTCGTAGATGAAGGCGATCAGGTAGTCGTCGATGCGCAGGCGCGCGCCCAGCAGGATTTCGTCGGCGGCCTCGAAGCCGACCACCTTGCTCAACTCCCGGATCACGCGGGCGTAGTGGCCGGCCTGCGGCGAGCCCGGACGGAAGGCGGAGGCGGGCGGCTTGGCCGGCGTCTTGATGGCGGGTTTGGCTTGGATGGCGATGCTTGCAGCGGTGTTCATAATGCTCTCCCAAAAGTATGAATGAAAATGCTGGCGCCGCCGCCCGGGTCGGGCCCGGGCGGCGGCTGGTAAGGCTGGATGAACGATCAGGCGTGGGCGGCGCTTTGCAGGCGCTCGCTACGGCGCGGCGCGGCCGCGGTCTGCTCGAACAGTTGTTCGCTAACTTGTTTCTGCGCCACGCTCATTTTGAAGTCCCGGCCGAACTTGGTGTAGATCACTTGCGGCGCCTTGTCCAGGCCCAGCATGCCCTTGGCCGACTTCGGCACCTGGTGGTCGACGTTGCCGACGGTGAAGCCGGTGGTCACCACCACCGGCGCCAGGTCGCGGCGGCGGCTGGAGCGGTCGATGGCCGGGCCTTTCTCGTTGAGCATGCCGATGATGGCCATGGCCTGGTGCTCCATCGGGTCGACCACCGGGATGTGGCCGCGGCCGGTCTCGCGCATGGCGTCTTCGATCTGCGGCTTGAGGGCCGGGTAGTGGGTGCAGCACAGCCACACCGAGGTGGCGTCGTGCGGCACCTGGTTGACGTACTCGTGCACCGCCTCCCGGACCGCCGTCTTGACTTCCGGCTTGTCGCTGGCGTGGTCCAGATTGTTGATCAGCGGCGCCCATTTTTCCGCGCCGATCGGCGTCAGCTGGAGGGCGCCGTTCGACTTGGCCTTGACTTCGCCGGGGTAGCGCGTGTCGCGGGCCGTGGCCGGGGTCGAGAACATGGCAGGCTTGGCGCCGCCCAGCTCGACGATCTTGCTGGAGGTGACGTCGATCAGGTCCAGCACCGGCGTCTTCAGACCAGCCTTGGCCGCCGGGAAGGCGGTGCAGGCGGTGTTGCAGGCCATGGCGATGATGTCGACGCCGATGTGCTGGGTGGTTTGCAGGCCGTGGCCGACCAGCGTGACCAGCTGGTCCGGGGTCTTGGTGCCGTAAGGCGCGTTGCCGTGGTCGGTGACCACCACGAAGCGCGCCGTGTGCGGCGAACGCATCTGGATGAAACCGGCCAGGTTCTTGGCCGCCACCAGGCCGCCGTTGCTGGAATCGAAGGCGCCGATCAGGAACGGGCGGCCGTCGTGCGGGGTGCTGGTGGCGACGATGCCGCGCGGCACCTGGCCGGCGTAGACGCTCTGTACGATGTTCTTCAACATCGACAGCATGGCCTGGTGGACTTCCGGCTCGAAGCCGTCGACGCCGGTGCGGTTGGTCACGCCGGCGGCGCTGACCACGGCTTCGCCGGCCACTTTGCCACGGGTGACGCCGTCGACCGCGCCGGCGTTCAGCGTGGCGTGGATCAGGTCGGCCTGCTGGGCGTGGCTGGGGAGAATCTCCAGCTTGCCGGTCTTGCCCGCCAGGTCGGCGGCGATGGCCAGGCCGCCCAGGTTGGAGTTCCAGCTGGTGACCGGATGCTGCACCGGCACCGAGGACGCCATCTGCAGGCCGTTCATGGCTTTCGGAATCTCGCCCAGCCAGGCCATGCCGGCCTCGTTACCGCCGTCGCCGACGCCGACGGTGGTGATGCCCTTGCGGTCGTTGGCGGCCAACACGATCTCGTCGAGCGGCGGGTTGAAGGGATTGATGTCCAGGCCGCGCATATTGCGGCGTACGCCGTCGTCGGCGCGAGCCGGCAGCTCGATCGCCACCACCGCGTCCGGCTGGTGTTTGTCGAGCATGGCGTCGGCGTGGCCGCGCGCGCCGGCGCCGTGCGCCACATCGAAGGTCTCGAACTTGGTGTACTGGGCGGCGTCCGGGTTGAGCGCCTTGACCGCGGCCTTCATCAGCGGCAGGTTGGTGCTGTCGGTGACGTAGGTGACGGTCTTGCCCAGCTGTTGCAAGGCGTGGCCCAGCGTGGCGGTGCCCGGAGGACCGTCGGTTTCCGGCAGGCCCTTGTCGACCGAGAAACCGGTCAGCAGCATGACCTTGGTGATATGCGGCTGCAGCAGCGCCTCGGCCGAGCGTTCGACGCCGCCGGGCTGGAAGAACTTCGACAGGTTGCGCATGTCGTAGCTGGCCATCAGTTTGTCGATCGCGCTGGTGGCCGGGCCGGCAGGCTTGTGGGCCGTGGCCGGGCGGGACGCGGTGGCGCCCGGCAGGGCGGCGCGCAGCTGGCTGCCGCTGGCGCCGCCGGTCTTCTGGCGCTTGGACACATTGCCCAGTTCGGCATGGGCGCTGGTGGCGCTGCGGGTGCGCGAAGCCGCCGGGCGGGCAGGGGCCTGCTGCGCCGCCTCCTGTGGCGCCAGGTCCGATACGGCGTGCTGCGATGGGCCCGAGATACGTGTCTTCATGAAGTGCTCCTAAGGTTAAACAATAGTGGGATGGTGTGCTGCGCTGAAGTCCAGTGTAGGAAACCATCCGAGGCACCCCGGCCAGCAGGCGAAGCAAGCGGCGCGGAAACGAAGCGCCATGCCGTCCCGGCGGACGGCGCGGCGGCGGCCGTACGCGGGCCGCAATTGTGAGTCCATGCTAGTGGCATGCGCCGCTGCTGCCAACGGTGCGCGCGGCAATGCTTCGGTCGGCGAGCGCTGGCTGCGTTTTTTTGCCGGCGGGGCCGTGGCGCTGGTCGGACACTGATAAGCAGAGGCGCGTACAACGCGTCGTTTGCGTGTCGTTACCAAGAGTGAAGGACTGCATAGATATGGCTATCACCAAAATCAGCGGCGCGGCAGACCTCCTCGCGCCATCGACTGCGGCCCAGCCGCCGTCCACGTCCGCGGCGCCACCGGCGTCGGGCGCCGTGCCACGCCGCAGCCGGTCGCCGCAACTGGAAGGACTGGGCCGCGCGCCGGCGCCGGGCACGCCGTCCGACGGCGGCGTCGAGATCTGGGGCGGCATCAGCCCCCTGCACTCGCCCAGCGGTGCGCTGCTCGGCGCCTCCTGGCGTTCCGATGCCGCCGTGTTCGGTTCGGACCGTTTCAGCGCATCCAGCCTGTCCAACCGCGGCGTCCCGGCGCCCAATCCGCAGGCAGCGCCGGCGGCGCCCACGCGCGAGATGGGCGGCATCTGGAACAAGCTGCGCCGCAAGCTGGCGGTGCGGGAAGGCGCCTTGACCATCGGCCCCTTCGGTTCGATCGCCGAACTCGCGCCAACCACGGCGCGCGCCAAGGCGACCGTCACCCCGGCCAATCTGCACCGGCCCAAGGCGAACGCCGCGACCGCGCAGGAAATCCGCGGCAAGGTTGCCGGCACCGCAGTCATGTTCGCCGGCAAGCCAAGCCGCGCCGCGACCGCCTGCACGCTGCTGGCCCAGCCCGCCGAGGCGCACCAGGCCATCTGCGCCATGTTCGCCGCGGCGCAGCCACATACCGACCACCTGGACGCGATGTTCCTGCGCGCCGACGCGGCCGACCTGGCGCATCGGCTGCTTGTCGAGTGCGCATTGCCGGACGCCGGCAGCACGGAATTGCGCTACGTGCGGCCGCTGCAATTGGGACGGGTGCTGGCGGCCGTCAGCGGCGGCGATCCGCAGCGCGCCGCCGCGGCGCTGACGACGCTGCGGGCGGGCGGCGCCGGCGCGGCCACCAGCGGCGATGCCTTCCACGCGGCGCGCGAACTGGCGCGCACGCCGCGCGGCCTGGCGACCCTGATGGCGCTGGCGCCGGCGGCCGGGGCGGCCGAGCCGGTGGCGGCGGAGATCGGCGCCGACGCCGTGCTCCACAGCCTGCGCGCGGCCAACCAGCTGATCGCGCACTGGCCGGCGCAGACGCCGGCGCCGCAATCGTTGGCCGACGTGGTCGGCCGGGCGGCGCAACTGGCGGCCGCGCCCGGCACGCCGCCTTCGGTGGCGCTGGCGGCCAACGCCCTGCTGTGCGCCGCGACGTTGCGCGCCGACGCCGGCGCCACGCCGCCGCCGGCGCAGCGCCAGGCTTATCTGGCGTGGCGCAACGGCTACACCGAGGCCGGCCCGCACTCCGATCTGGCGCGCACCCAGGCGCGCATGTTCAAGCTGGGCACCTATGCCCAGCGCGCCAGCGCCAGCACGCCGTCCAGCTGGCTGGCGAACGCCTTCGGCTTCCGCAAATCGCCGCTGTCGGCGCTGGCCTTCGGCACCGGCGGCGCCGAGCTGCGCCATCCCGACGACGACTTGCGCGAACTGCATGCGATCCCCGATATGGCGCAGCACTTCCAGGCCCTGGCGCAGTCGTCCGACGCCGGCGCCGACGCGCTCGGCCACGCGCTGCGGGGCGCCGCGCTGCAGTGCTGGCACCAGGCGATCGCCCAGGACGGCTGGCAGCCGGGCTCCCGCGTCGATCGCGGCATGCGGCGCCAGATGGTCAAGCAGGCGGCCGCCCAGCTGGGCATGACGCCGGCCGCCGTGCGCGCCAGCGCCACCTACCAGGCGATGCGCAAGGCGCCGCTGAGCGCCGCCACGCTGGGCGACTGGGTGGCCCGGCTGGCGCCGGAGCTGCGTCCCGCCGGCCATGCCGAGGCGATCGCCAAAATGAAGAAATTCGAGCCGGCGGCGGCAGCGCCGCGCACGGCGGACAGCCTGATGAGCGGACTGAAGGGCGTGGTCGAACAGGTGCGCCGCACCTACGATGTGCGCCTGTCCGACGGCGGCGTGTTCGGCATCAACGGCAACCTGGCCGCGTCGCTGGCGGCGGCGGTCGGCAAGCTGGGCGTGCCGGTGGCGATGGTGGCGCCGGAAGTGAAGTATTTGCACGGCCGGCACGCCATCGTCAACGTCGGCTCCTCGGCCAGCTCGGGCAGCCTGTTCATCGGCTCCGACCGGCGCCACGCCAGCCACGTCGGCGCCAGCGCCATTGGCGGCCTGGTCTGGCATGAATCGCTGATGCTGGCCGGCTCGGTGCAGGCGCTGGTGTATGCCCACGACAGCGCGGCCCCGCGCGGCGTGATGACGCGCATGCGCTTCAAGACGCCGGGCCCGGCCGAGACGAACGGCATGGAAACCTGGCGCGCCAAGCTGATCGACGTGCTCGACACGGCGCGGCCGGGCCAGGCCGGCGCCAGTCCGCAAACCATGTGGGCCGAGTTGGCCGACAAATTTTACAAGGACGCCGACCTGTCGATCAACTGGCTCGACACCGCCCGCGCCAGCACCGTGTGGAGCGGCGTCGGCATCTCGGGCGGGGCGCGCGCCATCCTCGACCATTACAAGGTCGGGCCGCTGGCCGGCGCCGGCGCGACCAAGGTGTGGCGGGCGCGGACGCAGCGCCACGAGACCGGCGGCAAGCAGACGCTGGAGCAGATCAACCACAACAGCGGCAGCGCCGTGGCGGCGTCGGCCTCGCTGGTGGCGGGGCTGCCGCCGCAAGGCAATTTCAGCGGCGAAACCGGCCATATCAAGTCCGAGGTGCTGCCCAATGCGCCGCTGGTGGGCAAGGCCTGCACCATGCTGCAGACCCAGGCCGGCGTCACGCTGCGCCTGACCTCCGAGGCCGGCCGGCTCGACCCGGACCTGACCTTCCGCGATACCGAATTTCTCAGCGCGAAAAAATTCGTCCACTACGTCGACAGCCGGCGGCCGCAGTGGATCGCCGCGCTGGGCGGCGCGCCCGAGGCGGCGGCGGCCAAGCTGGACGAATACCTGACCCAGGCCAAGCTGGACGCGGTGTCGGGCAAGCAGCTGTTCGCCGAACGCCAGTGGCTGACCCACCCGGCGGCGGCGGCGCTCAACCACTGCGACGACGCCATCGAGGAATTGGGCGCGGGCGGCCATGCCGGCGACAGCGCGCAGCTGGCCGCGTTGCAGCAAAAGAAGGCGGCGCTGCTGCAGGCCGACTCCAGCTGGGACTGCCGCTTCCTGTACACGCTGGAAAGCAACTCGACCCAGCGCACGGTGGGCGCGTCCTTCTTTGCCGGCGCCCAGCGCAGCACCGAGATGAGCCACGCCCGCCAGCTCAGCGTTTTGGTGGCGGACCGGCCGGCCTGAACCCGCCGGATTTCGTTCCGCGCGACATCGCAGCGTATTGCGCCGCCGCGCGGGCCTCCCGCTTACCTACACTGGGCACTCTCTCCAACGAGACGTCAACATGCACAAAATCCGCTTCCACATGCCAGCCTCGCCCTCCCACCCAAGCGAGCCGCACCGGGACATACCGCAGGAGCGTCCGCGTCTGTCGACGCCGGCCAAACAGCTGACCGGCCCCTTATCCGGCCTGGCCCGCCCGCCGGCGGCCGGCGGCGGACCACGCCTGACCCGGCAAACGGCGGGGCGCGAACGGCCCGGCAACGCGCTGGAGCAGGCTGGCGACAACATCGGCCGGGAAACCGCGAGGCGGGCGTTGCCGAGCGCCGCCCAGTTGCAGCGCGGGCGCGCGGCGCTCCAGCCGCTGCAAGGCGTCACCTTGCCCCACGAGCCGACCACCGCGGCCACGCTGATCCCGCGCAAACGCGGCGACAGCGCCCACGGCTACACCGACGTCACGGTGGCGCTGCGGCGCGAGATCGCGGAAGTGCAGGCCGGCCTGGCGCAAGCCGGGGCGCCGGCCGCCAAGGACTATGCGCGGACGTCGATGGAGCAATGGGCCAGGCGCACCGAGCGCGTGGTCAGCAGCCACCCGGATCCGGCGATGGCGAAGCAGTACTTGGGACAGGCGTCCAAGCATCTGTACAAGCATTGGCGCAGTCCCGAACTGACCAGGCAGACCTATGCCAAGCCGGCCAGCAATGCGTCGGGACGGAGCACCGGCGACCTGCGCACCAGCAATCTGGTCAAGGCATTCCATACCTTGACCGAGCTTGGCAACAGCGCCATGGTCCGAAAATCGGGCCTCTCGGTGACCGGGGCGATGACGACGGACCGGCCGGAGCGGGTGTTCCAGAAGTATCCCAAGACCGCGCCGCGGCAGGGGCAGCAGCGCAAATCCGCGCGCGATTTCCAGTACGTGGGGCAGCGCTCGGAATACCTGGAAACCGGCGCGCCTCCATCCAACCTGCAGGGCCCGGCCGGCCGCCTGACGGTCAATTTCACGGCGGCCAGCGCGCCCTCGTATATCGGCAGGATACATGAGGCCACCAGCAAGCATGTCGATATCAAGGAATTCAAACTGCCCAATTTCGGCCAGATCGGCCGCCGCGTCGACGACGCCGTGGTCTATCTGGGAGCGAAGAACGCCGTCAAGGTGAAAGATGCGCAGCTGCTGGCCGACCAGATCGCGCATGGCTTGCCGATGCCGGATCGCCCGGCGGCGCCGCCGGGCATGGAGCCCTTGAATGGCGCTGTTTCCTATGCCGAGACCAGGCCGGGCGACTCGACCAGCCAGTTTGAAAGCCGCAGGCCGTTCGTCGCCGCCGCCGTCACCGCCAAACTGAGCGGCGACAAGCGGCCGATGTCGGCGTTGATGAAGGATGCGCTGAAAAAGAGCGGCTACGACCCGAAGCAACCCAGCCGGGTGGCGCAGCCAGGCGGCGTTGCCTCGATGCTGAAAAAATTGGGCGTGCGTTAGGTCGCGCGCAGTTCACTTCTTCAATAACGTTACCGCAAGGCGCATCATGTCAGATCACAAGGTTTCGGGACCACCGCACCATCATCATGGCCATCACCACCATGGCCACCATCATCACGCCACGGCGCACAAGACCCGCGCGGCCCATGATGCGCTTGACGCATCCGCGAGCGCGCCAGGCGCGGCGCCGGCGCCCGGGATAGCGCATCAGCTGGAGCGGCACTTCCAGAACATGGCGGCCCGCTGCAAGCAGGATACGTCGTCATCGCCATCGATCAAGGCGGCCGCGCCCCCCGCGGCCGGCGCGGCCGCCGTTCCCGGGGCGTCCAGCGTGAGCGAGGCCGCCACCCGGACTCAACCCCGGTTCCTGCCCGTCATCCGTGGCGATGAACCGGCGCGGGACGCGCAGATCAAGACGGAGGGCGACTTCGGCCGGGCGGCGGACGCCACCGCCAGGGAATATGGACTGGATCCCGGCGCGTTTCGCGCGCAGCTGCAGGTGGAATCGGGCGCCTTCACGCAGGGTTACCAGAAGGCCATGCACCAGGAAGGCGATCTGGACCGCGCCTCCGACAATAATACCTCGATCGGCCTGGGACAGATTTCCAGGAAATACCTGGATGGCCGCGCATGGTCCGATGGCGGCCCCGGCAACACCCGCGTGGGCAGCCAGATCGTCACCACCGGCCAGTACGAGCACAGCGTGACCGTGCAATTGCGCATGGCCGCGTCCAATCTGGCCCAGCGTGTCGCCGACCATGGCGGCCTGCGGCAGGGCCTGTCCTACTACGTCTCCGGCAACGCCGACCCGGGCAATGCGTCCGGCGCCAGCTATCTGGCGAAGATCGACGCGGAAATGAAGAATCCTGCGGTGCTGCGCCCAGGTAGATTGGAGGCATGATGAACCATACCGCGACATCGGCGGGGGCGCTGCCGCCCCTGCTGCGGCAGGCCGCCTTGTGCCTGGGCCTAGACGACCAGACGGCCGCCCAGGTGGCAACCAGCGGCGCCGTGGATATCGACGGACAGATCGTGACGGTGGTGGCGCTGCCTGAAGACGGCGAGACCGAGTATGACCTGGTGGTGGCTGCCACCGTGCAGGCGGCGCCGGGACTGACATCCGGCGCCATGCTGCGGCTGCTGCAAGCCAACCTGCCCAACTTGCTGGCGGCCGGCTGCGCCTTCGGCCTCACCGCCGAGAGCGAACTGATGGTGATGCATCCGGCCCGGCTGGCCGCGACCGACGGCGCTCAACTGGCGCGCAAGCTGCAGCAGATCGCGGCGGTGGCCGCGGCCGCCGGCGAAGGGCTGGCGCAGCTGGCGGCGCCCTTGCGGCAGCGGGGAGCGCCATGACGAAGATCAGCGGCAGCCACGCCGCGCCGCCGGACGCGGCCGTTCCGATGGCGGCCGTGGGCGGCGAGCCCGCCGCGCCGTCGGCGCCGCGCCGCCAGCGCCCGCCGCAGTTGGCCGGCCTGA
This sequence comes from Duganella sp. BJB476, assembly GCF_003416895.1. Taxonomy (GTDB): domain Bacteria; phylum Pseudomonadota; class Gammaproteobacteria; order Burkholderiales; family Burkholderiaceae_D; genus Rugamonas. Next base: position 121,341 of record NZ_QVIO01000009.1, on the reverse strand, counting down.
CCCAGGCGCCGCGCCCGGACGCCGCCGTGATCGACATCTTGCCCGAGTCCGCGCCGGAGATCGGCAGTCCACCGCGCTCGATCAGCCGCTCGCTGCTGGGTTCGTCCATGCGCTCGGACGCGTCCGAGGCGGGTTCGGGCGCCGCCGGCGTGACGGGCCGCTCCAGCCGCTTCGGTTCGTGGCGCAGCATGGTCGCCAACATCCGCTCGGGCGCGGCGCCGGGGAGCGGCGGCGTCAGTCCGCCGCGCCGTTCCGACAGCGCCAGCCTGTCCGCCCTGTCCCGCCACGCCAGTTCGTCGCGGGCGAGGGCGCCGGTCACGCCGGAGCAGGCCGCCGCCCGCGCCGGGGTACGCGCCATCCAGCTCGATGGCCACCAGCAACTGCGCGGCTACAGCGACCGCCTGGGCGCCGTCAGCGCCGGCGCGCTGGAGGCGCTCGGCATCGGGGCCAACACCTCCACCACGTTCGGCGCCGGCCGCACCGGCGGCGAACAGGGCGCCATCGCCGCCATGACCGGGATGGCCGGCGACCATCTGACCGGCCTGCACACGCCGACGCCGGCGCCGCCGGTGTCGTTGAAGACGGCGATGGCGCGTTCATTCGCCGGCACGGCCGCCGGTGCGCTGGCGGGCGGGATCAGCAGCGTGGTCGGCCAGGCGCTGGTCGCGCCAGGATTGAGCGGCGCGGCCCAGGCGCTGGCCGGCGGCACGCGGGTGTTTCAGAAAGTGCCGCCGGAACAGCTGTACCCCGATCCCTCGCCGTATGTGGACGGGACGGCGGGCGAGGTCAAGCCGGAATCCCGGTACCAGGCCGAACTGGCCGAAGTCCAGGGCCAGCGCGCCGCCGTGGCCCAGCTGCAGGACCGCTATACGCTGGACAGCGTGCGCGCCATCGGCGCCGGCGTACTGTCCTTCGACTCGGCGCACGCGCTGCGCGCCGCGCTGACTACGCCGACCAGCCAGTTCAAGGCGCCGGCGTTGTTGACCCGGGTCGCGCTGGGCACGGCGGGTTCGGGCGCGGCGGGAGCGGCCACCGGCGTGGCGCTGGCCGCGCTGAAGGCCCACACCACGGTGCGGGTGACGGCCGGCGGCGAGGAGTACGACCTGCCGTTGTTCACGGTGCGCAATCCGCACGCCGGCGGCGCGGCCGGCGATGGCGGCAATCCCCGCCGGATCGACCTGCTGGTCAACAGCTTGCGGGCCGGCTGGAATGGCTTTACCGGCGGCCGCACCGGCGTCGGGCTGGCATTGCACGCCGGTTCGCAGGTGGGGCAACGCGCCACCGGCATCCTGGCTGCCACCGTGGTCAACGCGCTGGTCCAGCCGGCGGCCATGGCCGGCGCCCGCGCCATCGCCCCCGACAGCGACGCGGTGCGGGTGGCGGCCAACACGGTGGCGACGGTGGCGGCCTATAGCGCCGCCGTGGTGATCTGGTTCAAGCTGTTGCCCAAGATCCAGGCGCAGCAGGCCAGGGCGCCGGCGGCGTAGCGCCGCGTCACGATACCGGCATGCGCGGTCGCCGGTCATCGACTTCCAACAGGAGACTGCTTCATGCTGAAAAAACTGAGGGATACCGCGGCCGCGTCGATCGCCGATGCCGCCGCGGCGCTGGACGATCTGCCGGGCTCGCCCGGTTCGCCGCGCCGGCCGCCGTCCTCGCCCAAGCGCAGCATCCCGGCGTTGCTGGCCAACCTGATACCGCGGCGCCGCTATCACGTCGACGTCGAGCCCACCACCTTGCACGGAGAGGAGGGGCGCGGCGTGACGCCGGGCCACATCCAGATCGTCACCACCGCGCGCGAGCGGACCGAACACGGACTGGCGCCGGCCTATGGCCATGGCGCCACGGGCAAGGCCGGCGCCGACGCCGCGCCGCGGCGGGTGCGCGGCGCGCTGCAACACCCGCCCGGCACGCCCTACGATTTCGGTACCCAGGTCTATCCCAAACAGGCCAGGCCGTTCGATGCCGATCCGCCGCGCATGGCAGCGCGGCTGGCGCGCTCGTCGTCGTCGCGGCATTTGCCGATGACGCGCTTGAACGGTCCCCACCTGAGCCCCCAGCAGGCGAGCGCGCTGCGCGCTTTCGAGCATGCGCCCGTGTACACGCTCAACAGCGAGCAGAATTGCGTGGGCGGCTTCGCGGCGGCGGCCAACGCGGTACTGGCGCCGCAGACGCCGCTGGCGGCGCCGGATGGCGACGTGACGCCGCAGCGGATGGCGGCGCAGGCGCTGCGCAAGATGCCCGAGCTGTCGCTGGACCGGGAGCTTGGACTGGGCGCCGCGATTGACGCCGCCGAGCGCGACATGGGCGTGGCCCTGACCCGCGAACAGCAGGCCCAGGTGATCGAAAACCTGGTGCACCGCGAGCAGGCCGGGCAGCTCGATGCCGAGATCAAGGCGGTGCTGGAGCCGCCGCCGTAGCTGGGCATCACCAGAATTAGCCCGCCGGCAAAGGACCGGTGACTCAGTACCTTAGGACTTTGCGCTTAATCTCTTTCATCCGCGAAGCTCCACAGTTAGCCGAAAGTTTGGGGCCAAAGGAGCGTGCCGGAACGTTCAATTAATACTAAAGCTCCATCTAGCTAGCAGACGTTGAAGTCCAGCACTACTCGCAACTTGATCAGGACGGCCACGGCGCCAGCAACGGTGGTTAGCGTTGTAGAACGAAGATTTAATCCCACCTGTGTCAAGTCTTAAGTCAGCGGAGAAGCAATCTGCCGAATCTCAAGGTGCGCAAATGTCCGGCATGGCCCAGCACACTTCGCCCCCCAAAGCGCACAGGCCGCAACTCCAAGCCCGTCGAGGACGACAAAACCCTGCATGAGAGCGGATGAGCCATCTCAGATCACATACCTGTGTTAGTGATACCGAATGGAATATGAACCGACGGAGCGACTGGACTCGTGGAGGCTAGATGACCGGCTTGATCATCGAAGAAAATATGAGGTCGTAAGACCTCAAGTATCGTCCCCTTCGCAATGCCCCCAAGGAAAAATGCGTCGTTGACCATTACCCCCCAATTTTTCAGCGTATTCAAGGCGCGCTCATGAGACGGTGCATTGCGCGCAGTAACGATGGACACACGCAGCCTATTTTTATACGTCGGGTCTGTTTGTTTTTTTTCTTCCTCAGCCATTTGAATTTTAGAGACACGGAGCAAGAACTCCTTTAATGGCCCACCTCCATGCGGTTCCATTACATTAGCAGTTTCATGTGCGTGAAAATGCTCAAGATCTGAGCTCTGCATCACACGCTCTGAAGTGTCATCTGCCAAGACCCCATCAAAGTCAAATGCAATTCTTAAGGTTTGATCTTTCTCATCATCAATCTTCATGGAATCTATGACAAAGCCGGCCGGCAGTCCTGACGCAATCGCCTCCAGCACATCGCTTTTATTTCCAGAGAGGAACAAAGAAATATTCAACGGGCGGATGTATTCATACGGTGACTTTCCTGCTTGAAAAATTGCCCTAGTGATCCCCAGCCCATAATGCTTGATGGTGTTCATTACACGTAGGCCGGTATCCGGGTCATTCCGAGAAAGCAGCATAACCTCAATTAGAGGTTCTCCGTCAACAGACAGATCATTCAACGACAGTAAGCGCTTGATGAAAGAATAGGACACCCCAACAGGCAGCGGATCGTTCAGATGCTCCTCTTGATATTTCCGATATGCGGCTTCTCCGTGACTGCGAAAAACTTTATCCGACTCACTGAGATCAAAGAGCGCACTTGAGGCAACTCCAACAACCAGCTTGTCCTGTAATGAATATGGCATGGATACTTTCAATAGAATATTGCTTGCTAACAAATTTACTTGCCCCGGGCGGCATGGATACTGCTAGCGCCAGGATTCATGAAGAATATTCAAAATCAAAAGATATCGTTTTTTCTGCATATCAATCTTTGGCTCATGAAAGACCAATGTATATATAAGCCCTAGCACAGCAAATAACAATATCAATGACATAATAATTGGCCCTGGGCTGAACAAGTGATGCAATGATACGTAATCGTCAAGTTTTACCAAATATTTAGGAAGCTCCTTCCAGTGTGTGTATAAAAAATATGACCCTGTCACTGGAGACGAGACGACCAAACCAATAATAGTCTTCCTAAGGTAATCATAGTAACCAAAACTCATGCTTTGGTAGTCCTGTGATGCCTTCACAATTTTTATCAAACTTGCTATGTCGTTCTTAGTAAGCTTTTCGCCAGATTTTTTATGAAAATTTAGCGTGTCAAAGATGCGTAGAGACAAATTATCGATACCAAATGCATGATCGGTAAAATTCTTCTGTTTGAGTTGGAGCTGACTGTAGGCTTTTATAAATTTATCACGAGATACAACTCCCAAAAGAATAAACACCATGTACGGAATGTAGGATAACGTCCCATAGGAAATTGTTGTTGGGTTTACGAAGATGATAATAAATGCACAGATTAGCGCCAAAATTGGCCAGAATGGATAATTTTTCCAAAACCACGGAGTTGTTCCAGGAAGACTCCTCCGGACTTCGATCTGCTTTCGAAAATTCCAAGGGTTGATGAAAGATTCATTCTCAGCCTTTTTAAAGGACTTCCAGATTGCCTTCTCCAGTCTTGCCATTTCGTCGAGCGAATTCAATAAGTCATTATTGCTTGCCATATATCGTTCCTGGTACTTGAATTAAATGAGGGGGATTTCCCTGGAAGGGGCATAGGATGAGGCTGCGAGAACCCGGCTTGCATCGAGATTCTGCCCCATCGAAAACGGCCGGCCACGTTGCTGAGCAAAGGGAGGCTAACTAAGGTGATGCGCAGTAGCCATAGAGACCGTGCCGGCGTTATCGAGCGCTGTCATTTCCGCCATCGGCCTTCCGTTCGCATGATCGCGTTCATGGCGGCGTCGCCGCGGCGCAGCCGATCAGCGGTCTGGGGCGATAGCGCGTCGAAGGTCTTGACCTGGCCTGTCGACCGATTTTCATACTCGGTTCTGGGGTCGGTGCTGACCCGGCAGTCGAACAGCGTGCCGGCGTCCTGCCCGCGTCGGATATGGTCGACCAAGCCGGCGCCGATGCCAACGCCGTCTTTGCGCAGCGTCTTGTTGATCTTGGCCAGTCGTTTGTCGACCTGTTCGGTGTCCATGCGGTAGATGTTGCGTGCGATATTGACCTGTTGCGCGGGCATCGGTTGACCCGGATTGTATACCCCCGTCCGCAGGCCGCGCTCCGGCCTGAATTTGGTGACCTCGCCCGATCCGGCGTCGTGCAGCCGGGCTTCAGCAAGCGTGCACGCGCTGGGCGCGCCGACCCACGGATCGACCACGACGGTATTCTTCTCCCCGTACACAGGATCCCTGGGATCGCCGATCAACGCATACACGTGGTCCATCTCATTCTCCCAGATTTGCACCACCGGCGCTTTCAAGGCATGCTGGGCCAGCATGGCGGCGGACAAGGCAGCATGGGTGGAACAGTGCCCGCCCTGCGCATACTGGACGCGCTGCAACTGGCTTTCGGTATTCCCGCGCGGGAATTTGGTGGTCGCCAACTCGCGGCGCGCCCAGCTTTCGCCACCGCTCGCCAGGATATCCAGACGTTGGTTCCCGGCTCCGGCGACGAAGGCATCCTTCACCACCAGGTTCACCGTTTGGGCGAGCTCCAGATGTTCGAAAGTTTGCGCGTCCACCCGAATCCGCTTGGGCGCCCTGGGCAGCTGGCGTATGCCCAATTCGGCGCTGGTGAAATGTTCATGCGCCCGGACCGTGTCGGCGCGCCGCCCGTTCGTCGCCGCCTGCCGATGGTTTTCCAGAGGATCCCATGCGGGGGTGCTATGGCTGGACGATCCCAATCTAAAATTCTTGAACATGTTGTCCCTCGTGAAAATATACGGCGACGTTGAAATAAAACCGTCGCCGGGCCAGCCTACGCCAATGCCGCGGGCGAATCATCCATGAAGCGAAAACCTGATGTGCCTGCCGAACGTCCGGCGCGGCCGCTTGCTTCGTTGGCCGCCGTGCCCCTTCGCTCGCGCCGCCTGCGCGGCGGCACGCCGGCCGTATAGTGGCAGGCTTGGGATGGCAGCCCGCGCCGGCTGGAACGCCCATAGATCAGTCATTCACAGGAGGAAATTCCATGAGTAGCAAACTGGCACTTAAAAATGTGATGGCGGTGCAGATGCATGAAGGCGGGATGGACAGCTGCAAGCAGCAGGCCGGCAGCCATGCCGAGCGCGTGCGCGTGGCGATGCACTCGACGGAGAGCCTGTTGCCCAAGCTGCTGCGCGCGTCCAAAGCGTCGACCGCCGATACCCATCATCACCAGCAGCATCACCACCACCATCATCACAAGCATCACAAACATCACCATGCCGACGCGCAGCATCACCACCTCCATGTGCCGCAAGACAGCCATGTGGCGCATCCGGCGATGCATATGGCGCTGCCGCCGGCAGCGGTGCAGCCGGTGGAACACGCGTCGCATCTGAGCGTGGCCGCGGCGGTCGCGGCGCCCGCCGCGCTGACGCTGGCAGCGGTCGGCCATGCGCCGGCTCCCGCAGCAAGCCCGGTCGCAATCCTTCAGTCCAGCGGCAGCACCGCGGTGAGCAAACCCATGGAGGGCAAGGCAATGGAGGAGCCGACCGGCGTCGTCGACGTCAGCAAGACCATCGTGGTGCATGCCGGCGAAGTGTTCGACGGCCATGGCCAGTATTTCCGTCCAACCTCGGCACTGGGCGATGGCGGCGTCAGCGAGTTCCAGAAGCCGGTCATCATCGTCGCCCCGGGCGGCGAGGTGAAGAACCTGCAGTATTCGGGCGCCGACGGCATCCACCTGCTGGGCGACGCCAAGCTCGACCACGTCACCAACCGCGACGTCGGCGAGGACGCCATCACCATCGACGGCGGCGGCACCACCGCCTATGACGCCCAGCTGGCCGGCATCGATCTGGCGACCATTCCGCAGCGCCCGGCGAAGGTGGAGATCGACAATTCCTCGTTCTACCACGCGCACGACAAGGTCATCCAGACCAACGGCGACGCCGACGTCACGCTCAAGGGCATGTACACGGAGGATGTCGGCCAGGTTATGGTGACCAACGGCGGCCATCCGATCACCGCCCACGTCACGATGGCCGATTCCACCTTCAAGGACACCAAGTACGACGTGTTCCGGGCCGATTCGCGCACCTCGACCCTCAGCCTCAGCAACGTCGACACCGGCAATGCGCCGCTGGTGGCCATGATGGGCGACACCAGCCACGTCACCGGCACCACCAGCGTACGACCATCCATTGATCCGGTCTGAACCGCCGCCGGCCGCGCTTCCCGGCGCGGCCGGCATTCTTCCCGAGCTTGCCCAACATGCCGATCCGCTCCCTGTTTCACCGCTCCAGTCCGACCACCCCGAACGCCACGCCCGAGCACGCTCCCGCCACACCGCCCCCTTCGCCGGCCCGGCCGGCGCGCCAGCGCGCCACTTCCTGGCTGCGCGAGTGCCTGGTGCCGGCCCAGGCGCGCGAAGACCGCGCTGCCGACCGGCAGGCTGGCGCCGGTCCGCGCATCGTTGCCGGCGGCCCGCGCGCCAGCCAGGCCGGCGCCGCGCCGTCCAGCCCCTTGCACGCGCCGCCGAGCCGCGCCCGGGCGTCCCTTGCCGCGACGGCGGCTTCGCCATCAAGCGCCACCGGTGCGCGGCGCGGCCAGATGCCCGGCGCGCCGCAACCCGGGCCCCACAACTTCAACGCCGCGCTGCAGGCCTGGGCCGCCGGGACCGTGGCCCAAGCCCACGATTTCCATACCGACGGCGTGAGCGGCACGGCGACGCCGGCCCAGTTCGGCCAAGCCGTGGCCATGGTGGCCGACCGCATCAGGGCGGTGCACAACGGCCACGCCAGCGAGATACGTCTGCTGGGCCAGCCGGTCATGCACCTGCCCGAGGCCATCGGCGAGTTGTACGGCCTGCGCGAGTTGAACCTGGTGAGCTGCGACGTGCGCAGCCTGCCGCAGTCGCTCGGCCGTCTGGCGCGCTTGAACTCGCTCCGCCTGCAGGGCAATCACCGGCTGCACGCGCTGCCGCGCAGCCTGGGCCAGTTACCAGGCTTGCGCAGCCTGCACATCGTGGAAGGACGGGTGCGGCAGCTGCCGCCGCTGGGCGGTCTGTCGCAGCTGCAGGAGCTGAACCTGGGTAACCTGCCGCTCGGTTCCATGCCGAGGGACTTGACGGCGCTGCCCTACCTGAGGACTTTGCGGGTCGCCGGCTGCAACCTGGCCGAGGTACCGACGGACATAGGCCGCCTGCAGCGGCTCAGCAATCTTAACCTGAGCGCCAATCCGCAGCTGTCACGGCTGCCCGAGGAAATAGGGCGGCTGCACAATCTGCAAACGCTGGACTTGCGCGGCTGCAGCGGGCTGCGCACGCTGCCCGCATCGATCGGCGACCTGCCGCAGTTGAACCGGCTGGTGCTGACAGGTTGTAGCCAGCTGACGGGCTTGCCCGATTCCATCCTGCGCCTGGCGAACCGCTGCGACATACGCTTGCCGACCCATCTGCAGCACCTGCGCGCAAGCGTGCCGGCGGCGGCCAGCTCGTCCGCCGCCGCGCCGCCGCCGGCCGCAGGCGACACCCTGCACGAGCTGGCCGCGCTGACGCCGGAAACCTTGGCGCGCCGGATCGACGCCGGCCAGGTAGCGCCGCGGCTGGTCATTGAACTGGGGATGCGTCACGCAGCGCAGCGCAGCAGCACACCGGCCGGCCAGCTGCGCGTGTTGAAGGACTGGCCACCGCTGCACGCCTATGCCCGCCAGCACGATCCCGTCACGCAGCAAATCATGAAACTGGTCCACGAGGAGAGTGACCGTGTGGAGGACCGGCTGGAGGACGAGAACGATAACCTGAATTCGCAAGGTTACGAGGATGCCTACAAGGAAATACAAAGCGGGCTGGTGCTGGCACTCGAAGGGCGACCGGAAGTGCGCGATCCCCACACCCGAGCGGTCCTGCAGCCGGAAGTCATTGGCCGCCATCAGCAGATCGCCGTCGAATGGATGCGCAGCACTAACACCGCCGCGCAGCAGAGTTAACGGTTGTGGCCACGGCCATACAACCGGGTGCGCCAGCCAGGACGATAGCTACGCTGCCGACGCCGCCTGTTCCGGCGGCCACAACTTCCTACTCAAGGCGGCCTCAAATACAGCCAGTTGCCGGTCGTCGTCGATCAGGTAATCGGCCAGCATGATGTCGTGCGAGACGATGCGGTCTTCCAGCAACGGCGGCACTTTGCTGCGCAAATGGTCCAGCGCCAGCCGGGTTCCCGCACCCAGCTCCATCTCGGGATAGAAGTATAAGCCCTGGCCTGCCGTGATGTATTCGATCGCCAGCACCTTCTGCACGTTGCTCAATATCCGCAGCAGATTCAAGGTAGCAGGCGTGCCCAGCGACAGGTGGTCTTCCTGTTGCGCCGAGGTAATGTAATTGTCCAGCACCATGGGCTGGGCCAGCATCTTGTTTTCCGCAACCAGCGAGGCCGCCGCGTACTGGACGATCATCAGACCGGAGTTGACGCCGCTCTCGGCGATCAGGAATGGCGGCAGACCGCTGACATGCGGGTTGACCAGGCGATCGACGCGGCGCTCGGCCACGCCGCCCAGCTCCGCTACCGCTATCGACAGCGTAGTGGCCGTCATCGCCATCGCCTCTCCGTGCGGATTGGCTTGCGAGATCACCCGGTAGTTATGTTCGTCGCCGAACACCAACGGGTTGTCGTTGGCCGACCGTAACTCGATATTGATTTGCCGTTCGGCGTGGGTGATCTGCTCGCGCGCAGCGCCGTGGATCTGCGGCATCGAGCGCAGGCTCAGCGCATCCTGCGTGCGGATACCCTGGCCGCCGCGCAGCACCACGCTGTCGGCCAGCAACGCGCGCAGATTGGCGGCCACATGGATTTGCCCTGGATACGGCTTTTGCAGCATCGCCTCGGCGTCGAAGGCGCTCAGCTGGCCACGCAGCGCTTCAAAACTCATGGCGCCGATCACGTCGGCCCAGCACGCCAGCCGCTTGGCGTGGTCCAGCGCCAGGCACAGCAGTCCGGTCATGCAGGGCAGGCCGTTGACCAGGCTGAGGCCGTCCTTCGCCGCCAGCGCCACCGGCGCCAGCCCGGTCATCGCCAGCGCTGTGGCTGCCGGCATGGTCTGCCCGCGAAAGCGCAGCTCGCCCAGCCCGATCAGCGTCAAGCCGACGTGAGCCATGTGGGTCAAATAGCCCACCGAGCCCTGCATGGGGACCACCGGGGTCAGTCCCAGGTTCAGGAAGTCCAGCAATTGCCGGACCACGTGCGCGCTGATGCCGGAATGCCCCCGGCTGTAATTAATGATTTGCGCGCACATGATGGCACGCGTTTCAACCAGGCCCAAGGTAGCGCCCAGGCCGCAGGCATGGCTCTTGAGCGTGCGCCGCGACAGCTCGGCGAGCTGCTCGCCACCAAGTACGACGTCGGACAGGGCGCCCAGGCCGGTGTTGATGCCGTAGGCCTTGACGCCGTCGGCGACGATCCGCTCGACGATCAGACGTGCGTCTTCGATGCGCCGCCACAGCGCGGCGCTCAGTTCGAGCCGGGCGCCGTGGGCGACCCGGACCACGTCGTCATACCGGGCCGGGGCCTGGTCATCCAGGAATATGGTTGCGGTCTGCATGGTGATCATCCTATCCGGGCCGGCAGCGCCGCCGCATGGGCGCGCTTTTCGACAAATTTTCGGACATAGTCGTCCGCCGGCGAGCGCAGGATCTCGTCCGGCGTGCCGACCTGCACCAGTCGGCCGTCACGCAGGATAGCGATATGATCGCCCAGCTTGAGCGCCTCGTCCAGATCGTGGGTGATGAAGATGATGGTCTTGTGCAGCGTGGTCTGCAACGACAGCAACTGGTCCTGCATGTCGTCGCGGATCAGCGGATCAAGGGCGCTGAAGGCCTCGTCCATCAACAGCACGTCGGTGTCGGCCGCCAGGGCGCGCGCCAGGCCCACGCGCTGGCGCATGCCGCCGGACAGCTCGTCGGGATATTTATCCTCATAACCCTTCAAGCCGACACGCTCCAGCCAGACGGCGGCCTTGGTGCGGGCCTGCGTCTTCGGCTCGCCGCGCGTCAGCAGCGCGAAAGCGGCGTTGTCGAGCACCGTCTGGTGCGGCATCAGGCCGAAACCCTGGAACACCATGCTGATGTGACGCCGCCGCAGTTCGCGCAGCTCGCGCTCCGACATGGACAGCACGTCGCGGCCGTCGATCAGGATCTCGCCGGCGCTCGGATCGATCAAGCGGTTGAAGTGCCGCACCAGGGTCGACTTGCCGGAGCCGGACAGACCCATGATGACGAAGATCTCGCCGGCCTGGATGTTCAGCGAAACGTCGCTGAGGCCGACGTTGCAGCCGGTCTGCGCCAACACGTCGGCCTTGCTGCCGCCTTCGTTAAGCAAACGCAGTCCCTCCCGCCAGCGCGCGCCGAAAATCTTGCAGACGTTTTTGACTTGTATTTTGTAGGGAATCATAGGCCTGCCTTGTCTGCTTGTGTCATACGCTGACGGCGGTCCCTGCCGTAGCCCTGGGTGATGCGGTCCATCACGATCGCCAGGATGACGATGGCGATGCCGGCCTGCAGGCCCTTGCCGATGTTGACGGTCTGTATGCCCTCGAGCACGTCCTCGCCGAGACCGCGCGCGCCTATCATGGACGCGATCACGACCATACCCAGCGCCATCATGATGGTCTGGTTCAAACCGGCCATGATGCTGGGCCGCGCCAGTGGTAGCTGTACCTCGATCAACAATTGCCAACGGGTGGTGCCGAAGGAGCGGGCGGCCTCGGTCAACTCGCCGCTGACCTGGCGTATGCCAAGGTCGGTCAGGCGTATCAACGGCGGCGTCGCGTAGATGATGGTAGCCAGGATGGCCGGCACCTTGCCCAGCCCGAACAGCATCAGCACCGGCACCAGGTAGACAAAGCTGGGCATGGTCTGCATCACGTCCAGCACCGGCATCAACAGCCGGCGCAGGCCGTCGCTGCGGGCGCTGAGGATGCCCAGCGGCACGGCCAGCAGCACCGCAATCAACGTGGCGACGAGCACCAGCGCCAGCGTCTGGATCAACTGGTCCCACAAGCCGAGGCAGCCTACCAGCAGCACGCAGGCCGTATAGCCGGCGGCGTGGCCCCAGCGTCGCGTAGCGTGCAGGCTGAGCAGGAACACCCCGGCCAGCACCAGCCACCAGGGCAGGGTGCGCAGGGCGCCCTCGAACGGCACCAGTACATGGCGCAGCAGCCAGATCGAACCGTCATGGAAGGCGTCGCCGAAGCGGCTGTTGATGGCGTCGACCGTCTCGTTGATCGTCTCGACCAGGGAAATATTTAGTGCTTCGGGAAACGATGGCATGAAAACCTCATTTAAGCGTGGAACTGATTTTGGCCGCGACATCGGCCGGCATCCAGGCCTGCCAGATGGCGGGCTGGCGCTTGAGGAACAGCAGGGCGAGCGCCGGCGCCTCCAGTTTCTTGGCCTCCCGTTCGGCCAGCAGGACGTTGAGCAGGCCGACCGGCACGTTCATCTGCTCGAACAGCGCGCTGAGCGCCGGGTCGGCGTCGTGGAAGGCGCGCGACACGCCCACCCGCAGGCGGTTGGGTGGATTGACGGTGCCGCAGGGCCGGGTGTTGTTCTGCGCGGTCAGCGTGTCCCAGCAGGCCTGCGAAAAAGCCGGTTCCTCAAGCCGGATGAATTTGTAGCGGCCCATCATCGCGGTCGGGCTCCAGTAGTAGAACAGCACCGGACGGCCGCGCTGGACCGCCGAGGCGATCGCCGCGTCCAGCGCCGGCCCGGTGCCCGGACGGAAGTTGACGTAGCTATCGTTCATGCCATAGGCTTTGAGCTTTTGGGTATTCACGCCCTGGCAGGTCCAGCCGGTCGGGCAGTTCAGGAAGCGGCCCTTCTCCGGCTCCTCGTCGTCCATGAACACATCCTTGTATTTCAGCAGGTCGACCACCGAGCGCAGGCCGGGCGCCGCCGCCTTGATGCCGCGCCTGGCGTCGCCCTTGACCACGTACTCGGGCACGTACCAGCCTTCGGACGAGTCCTTGATGATATCGCCCAGCGCCACCACCTTGCCGGCCTTGGCAGCATCATTCCAGGCCGTGCTGCGGCCTATCCATTCCTCGGCGAAAACCTGGATGTCGTTGCGCGCCAGCGCCAGTTCCATCGCGATGCTGGTGCCGGGCAGGGCGTCAGTGCGGCAACCATAGCCCTGCTCAAGCACGTAACGCATCACTTCGGTCAGGAAACGCGCGCTCTCCCAGTTCAGGCCAGCGAAATTAACGGTCTTGCCGCTGGCGCACCAGGCCGATGCCGGTGCCGCGGCCGCGGCCGTGGTACAAGCGCCCAGCATGGCGCCGGCCAAGGCTGCGGCGGCGATGTCGCGATATATTTTCATCAATGGCTCATCCACAAATGCACGACATCAGAAACGCGCCTTGACGCGCACGCCCACGGTGCGCGGCCGGGCCATGTAGATGGTGTCGCCGGGCTGCAGGCCGTTTGGATCGCGGGTCACGTCGACGACCCGGGTACGGTTGCTCAGGTTGGTGCCGAACAGGCCGAACTCATATTTTCCCGATTTATAGGACAGCGCCGCGTTCAGCATACTCGACGATGGGATTTCCGCATAGTTGCTGCCGGTCGGAGCGAAGTCCGTGTACGAGTTGCCGCGATAGGAATAGGTCGCCGCAATACCCACCTCATCGCTGTCGGCCAGCGGCACCGTATAGTTGAACGACAGGCTGGCGGTCAGGCGCGGCGCGTATGGCGTGCGGGTGCCGGCCGGCGCCGATTGCGCCTCGAGCGGCGTAACGATGGCGGTCCTGGCCTTGGCGTCGGTGTAAGCCGCGTTGAAGCCCAGGCTCATGCGGCGCGCCAGCTTGACCATCGATTCGATTTCCAGGCCCTGGCTGCGGATCTTGCCGGCATTCTGCGTGTAGTAGTAAGAGCACGGCAGGTAGTTGGCGACCTGTACCTTTTCCCAATCGATCAGGAAGGCCGCCACGTTCAGGCTCACGCGCTGGTTAAGGAAGGTATTTTTCGAGCCCAGCTCATAGCTCCACAACTGGTCCGGGCCAAAGCTGGCCGGCGCCTGGATGCCGCACAAGGTCTCCGGCACCGGCTGGTTGTTGCCGCCGTAGCGGAAGCCTTTGCCGGCCTGCGCGTAGAGCAAGTGCTCCGGGGCCAGATGGTAGGCGGCGGCGAAGCGCGGATTGCCGCCGCGCGCGCTGGCCTTGCTGCTGACGACGTTGGGCGTGCCGACCGGTGCATCGACCGTGGCCGCCGGCGTGTTGCCGTAGTAGCCGGTGAAGCGCAGCTTGAAATCCTCGGACTGGGTGAACAGGCGCACGCCGGCCGTCAGGTCCAGCTTGTCCCACAGCGTGTAGGTCGCTTCGGCAAACAGCGCAGCCTGGCGCGAACGCGACTCCTGGGTGCCGGAGAACTGGTCGTCCTTATTGAAGGCCAGGTCATTGACGAGCGAGCTGTAACCGGGGAAGCCGTAGGCGTCCGCGTAGCGCGCGTCCATGCCCGGGGTCGGTTCGTCTTCCCAGAAGTCGCGCTTGCCGCTTTCGAGGAACAGGCCGGCGGTCCACTTCAGCGGACCAGCCTCGGTCGAGTTGAGCCGAAATTCTTGCGCGAAGTCCTGCAGCTTGTTGGCTATCGTATAGTCGGCCTGGATCAGGCTCTGGCCAGGGAAGATGAAGGCGGTGGTGTTGTATTCATCCGATTTCCGGTACAGCGTCTTGCGGTGCACGAAGGTGGTCGACGACACCAGTTCCGCCTTGGCCATCTTGTAGTTGACGGCCAGGTTGTACAGTTGCATGTCGTCCTTGGTCCTCTGCTCCGTCATGGCGCTGGTGGTGAACGGCGCCAGGCCGCTGAAGGCGCCGTTCAGGCCGCCGCTCATGGAGGAGGCGGTAATGCTGGCGTCGACCGTCAGGTCGGACGAGGCCTGCAGGCGCATGGCCACCCGGCCCTGGTCGGTGCGGGTGTCGTTGGTGCGCTTGCCGTTCAGGATGTTCTTGACGTAGCCGCTATCCTCGCCGGTGTAGCCGGTCACGCGCAGGCCCAGTACGCCTTCCTTGACGGGAATGTTGACCATGCCGCGCAGGTTGCCGTTGGCGCCGCCGTTGCCGGAGGTGCTGGAACCGACCGCCTCGAACGAGCCAAACATCGAATCGGCATCAGGTTTTTGCGTGATCTGGCGTATCGTGCCGGCCATGGCGCCAGCACCGTACAGCGTGCCCTGCGGGCCACGCAGCACCTCGATGCGCTCCAGGTCCAGCACTTTAAGGTCGGGATTGCCGGACTTGAGCGTGACGGGCATGTCGTCGACATACACCGCCACCAGCGAGGCGTCGGCGATTTCCGACGGTGTGATGCCGCGCACGACCAGGCCGCGCATGGTGATGTTGTTGACGCCGGGGCCTTGCTCCTGCATGTCCACCGATGGCGCGAGACGGGCGATGTCCGCCAGCCCGGACAGGCCGAACTTGGCCAGGCTCTCCGGCTTGATGGCGGTCAGCGCCATCGGCACCTGCTGGATTTCTTCGGCGCGCGCCGAACGTGAAGCAGTCACCTCAATGCGCTCGATCTGGTCGGCGCGGTCGGTAGCCGGCGTCTGCGTCTGTCCGGAAACGATAGCGCTAGTCGAAACCATCGCCAACGCGCTTAACCCCATCAGTTTGTTCCCCATTTTGTCATTCCTTCTTCTGGTCTGGATAGCTACATGAAATTGCACCATCACATGGCGGCGTGGCACCAAAACGGAGCGGCCACTATGCCTTGTGGGGCGAACTGAATTGCAGTCGGCGGCGTATTGTCTATACATGCCGATTACTGTTGTCTATACAAATAACTGGGCAACAGGTTTATAGAGCAGGATATGTGCCAGGTATTCGAGGCCAACGGGGTGCGATAGCACAAGCTGACTTGCCGCTTTGCCCGATAAGGCAGGACGGCGCGAGGTTGTTACGGGGTAAAACAAGGCTAACATT
The DNA here is from genome assembly GCF_003416895.1 of Duganella sp. BJB476. Lineage (GTDB taxonomy): Bacteria > Pseudomonadota > Gammaproteobacteria > Burkholderiales > Burkholderiaceae_D > Rugamonas. Next base: position 105,300 of record NZ_QVIO01000009.1, on the reverse strand, counting down.
GCCATCCATAGTTGTATAGACAATTTGATGATTGCAACTTGCTTGTTGTATTTACGTCAGACGGAACTGGTTGATCGTGATTTTATTGCAACTTCAATGTCATCAGCATGAAATATATAGCCAATATAATTAGAACGTTCTAATTCACTAATGAGCACTCTGGAGTAAAGTACCTGCTGAAAACGTTTGCTTTTGGCTAATTCCGGGGAGAATTCCTTTTCAATTCAGCTTAAAATTAGAACGTTCTAATAAATTCGGAGCGCATCTATCCCTGGATGGCTTATCATGGAGGCAATAATGTTGATTCAATCCCCTCAATCCCTGTCATTCCGCCTCTCCCTGATGGCCGTAGCCATCGGCGCGGCGCTGTCGGCCTCTGCGCGCGAGGCGATGGCGGACGAAGTGCCTATGGCGGCTGCGGAGGGTGTAGTGCCGGCAGCCATAGAAATCCGGGGCGTGCGCTCGTCGAACGCCAAAACCATCGCCACCAAGCGGGAGTCCGTCGCCATGGTCGATACCATCGCCGCCGACGAAATCGGCAAACTGCCCGATTTCAACGTCGGCGATGTGCTCAAGCGGGTGACCGGCGTGGCGACGCTCAGCTATCAGGGCGAACCGCGGTTTGTCGTGGTGCGCGGCCTGAACGCCAACTACAACACCACCTTGATCGACGGCTTCACGCTGGCCACCGCCGACATCGGCGGCCGCCAGATCTACATGGAAGTATTGCCGTCGAACTTTGTGCGCCGGGTCGACGTAAGCAAGAACCCGTTGCCGGAAACGGACGGCGGCGCCATCGGCGGCGTGGTCAACATGGTCAGCGGCGGCGCCTTCAACTACCGCGCCGACCTGCTCGACTTTTCCGTCAAGGCCGGCGAGAATTTCGGCCAGCCAAAATCGGGCGGTTCGCGTCCCATCGGCGAGGCGCAGGGCCGCTGGGCCACCCGCTTCGGCCCCCGCAACGCCTTCGGCCTGATGACCACGGCCAGCTACTGGACCCGCCAGATCAATGTGCCGCAGATCGAGACCGGCAGCACGTTGAACAGCTACACCGATGCCGGGACGCGCAGCGCGGTCTTCGGCGGCGGCAACGGCTACGCGGTGCCGACCGAGCGCCGCTGGTACAACTACGACAACACGCGCACCCGCACCGGCCTCACCGCGCGGCTGGACTGGCACCCGGACGAGGCGATGAGCGCCTATGTCAGCACGTACGACTTCCGCCAAAAGGAATACTCGGACCGCTACGGCCTGCTGGCCTCGGTCGACAGCTCGGCCAAGGTCGGCAACCAGAGCGCCACCGGCGGCGCCATCAGCTCGGCCTCACAAACGGCGGACGTCGGACGGCTGCGCTGGGACCGCGCGCTGTATGGCGCCAACGGCGAATATAAAATCGAGCTGCGGCCCGGGTTGACGGCCGATGTCCGCGCCAGCCTGTCGAAGTCGACGGTGGAAAACCCACAGACCTGGGAACGCTTCATCCAGTCCGGCCTGGCCTTCAATTACGACTGGAGCGGCAAGTATCCGGTGTTCACGGCGGTGTCGCCGAACGCCGCCGATCCGTCCCGCTATGCGCTGCAATACCATCGCGCCGAAGGCACCTGGTATGCGGCGACCGTCAAGGACGTGCAGACCAACCTCAAATACAATATGGGCGAAGAGAGCAGGGGATGGGGCGGCGCCGTCGGCGCGCGCGCCTTGCGGACCGAATCGGCCACCTCGTTCTACCGCACCGACTACAGTGGCGCGCCCTACACGCTGGCCAGCGTCGTCAGCGGCGGCGGCTTGTGCGCGGTCGCCTGCAACACCCGCATCCCGGTCATCGATTTCGGCCTGGCCGACGCCGCCTTTGCCAAGTACGGCGGCGGCGAGAAAACCACGGTCGATCTGGCCTCGCAGTACGGCAACACCTACGACCTGCGCGAACATGTCAACGCCGCCTATGCGCAGACCCAGTTCCGCACCGACAAGTGGCTGGTCGTCGGCGGGCTACGCCTGGAGCAGACGCACTTCGACAGCGACGGCTATCTGGCCACCAATGGCGTCTACGCGTTGGTGCCGACGAAGAATTCCTACAGCAATCTGCTGCCGTCGGTGACCGCCGTGATGGAGACCGGCGCCGAGAGCAAGCTGCGCATGGGCCTGTCGCAGACCGTGGGCCGCCCCCGCTTCGACCAGATCGCCACCCACGGCGGCGCGCTCAATACCAGCAGCGGCGTGCCGACCCTGTCGACCGGCAATCCTGATCTGAAACCACGCCTGTCGACCAACCTCGATCTCGGCCACGAATGGTATCTGGACGACGGACGCGGCATCGTGTCCCTGGCGTTGTTCCACAAGCGCATCAAGGATGAAATCTTCAACTTCGGCCAGATGCAATCACTGCCGGTAAACGGCGTGCCGACCCAGGTGCTGGTGACCCAGGCGCGCAACACTGCCGACCTGACCAGGCTGACCGGCATCGAATTCGGCGTGACCAAGGACCTGACCTTCCTGCCCGCGCCGTTCAACGGCCTGGGTGTCAGCGTCAACGGCAGCTACAGCCGCGCGCATGCGCCGGTGACCCTGTCCAACGGATCGACGCTGGTGCTCGACGCGCTGCAGCAGCAACCGAAGCAGATCCTGAACGCCTCGCTGTATTACGAAAAGGGACCGGTGCACGCCAAGCTGGCGTGGAGCCACCTGGGCAAGCTGTGGGACAGCCGCTTCCCCAACTTCACGCCGGCCGGCTTCATCTTCAACCGCTATCAGGCAGCCACCGACAACGTCGATATCCAGCTGGCCTACGATATTTCCAAGCGCGCGTCGATCTCGCTCGACGTGCTGAACGCCACGTCGCAGGGGCAACAGTACAATTTCGGCAGCGGCCAGGTGCAGTCGGCGTGGAAGCTGTTCCCGTCGGTCCTGGTCGGCCTCAACATCAAGCTCTAATCCGGGGGAACGCATACGATGACCAACACACGCCGCAGCTTTATGCTGAACGCCTCGCTGGCCGCCATGGCGGCCGGGGGCGGCGCCGCGCTGGCCCGCGCGACCGACGCTCCGGCCGCGACCGACGCCGGCCCACGCCGGCCGCCTTCGGTCGGCCGGAAATTCAACGCCGACGGCAGCCCCTTCCGTTTTCCGGGCAATACCATCATCAGCCACATTCCGCTGGCGACACCGCTGTCGGATGCGCTGACCAGCGTGCGCGACACACTGGCGGCGGGCAGTTACGCGCACTGCCTGGCGCTGCTGCCGCCGTCGAGCTATCACATGACGGTGTTCGAAGGCGTGACCGACAGCAGCCGGCGCGCCGGCATCTGGCCAGCCGGCCTGCCGATCGACGCGCCGCTGGAAGCCTCGCACCGCTATCTGGAGCGTCAACTCGAAGGCTTTGAACTGGACTGCGCGCTGCCGCTGCGCATGCGGCTCGATGAATTCAGCCTGCGTCGCGATCCCGGCGCCACCATCCGGCTGCTGCCGCTGGACGAGCAGGAGAACCGCAAGCTGCGCCGCCTGCGCGACCGGCTGTCGGCACAACTGCGGCTGCGCGCGCCCGACCACGAGCAGTACGGCTTCCATATCTCGCTGGCCTATCTGGTCGACTGGATGACGCCGGAGCAGCAACGCGAGTATCTCGCGGTACAATCGGCGTGCTTCAACATGCTGCAGAAGCGGGTGCCGTTGATCGAACTGGGCGCGCCCGAGTTTTGCGTTTTTTACGATATGTTCGCGTTCGATACCCAGTTCCGCGTAGGTCAGGGGCGGCAGCGAATTCCGAGGTAGCCGAGTTGACCGTTGAAAGAAATATGAAGCGCGTGACCATCAAGGACGTGGCGAAGATGGCCGGGGTCAGCTATCAGACCGTGTCCCTGGTGCTCAATCATCCCGAAAAGGTGGCGCAGAAAACGCTGAGGACCGTGCAGGAAACGATCGCCGTGCTCAACTTCGTGCCGAGCATGGCCGCCCGTTCGATGCGCGCGATCCGCACCAACACGCTGGCCTGTATCTTCTTCGGCGAGCGCGCCGCCTACGACAATCGCTCCTTCCAGATCCAGGACACCTATTGGAACAACGTGCTGCAGGTGCTTGGCCGCGTGGCCGATACGCACGGCTACGCGCTGATGCAGCGCAGCCAGATCGGCGACGATGCGGCGGCCTACGCCCTGGTGCGCGACCTGTTCCTGGCCGGGCGGGTCGACGGCGTGGTGGCGGTGGTGGAGCGCACCGGCCATCCGGTGCTGGAGCAACTCAAGCGCCACGGCTTGCCGTTCGTGGTGTTCGGCACCCGTGACCCGGCGTTCTCCTACGTGGCGCAGAACAACGAGGAGGTGACGGCCGAGGTCGTCGGCCACCTGCACGCCGCCGGCTGCCGTCACATCGCCTTCATCGGCGGCCAGCGCGACGGCCGCGGCAACGAGGATGTCGAGGAACGCCAGCGCGGCTACGCGCGCGCGATGCGCGAGCACGGCCTGGCGGTCCATGCGCCGTGGGCGGTCAGCGGCGACTGGTCGCTAGCCAGCGGCCATCGCATCGCCCGCGAACTGTGCGGCACCGGTGACCGGCCGGACGCGCTGATCTTCGCCAGCGACCGCATGGCGCTCGGCGCCCTCAAAGGCCTGCATGAACTGGGCGTCAACGTGCCCGGCGACGTCAGCGTGGTCGGCTTCGACAATATGCACTATGACGACTACTGCATTCCTCCGCTGTCGAGCGTGCATTCGCCGGTGCTGGAAATGGCGCAGGCCAGCGTGCAGATGCTGCTCGACCAAATCCTCGGCGCCGGCGCTGCGCCGCCGGTGCAGCGGGTGTTCCCGGCCGGGCTGGTGGTGCGCGAGAGTTCGCAGCGCGCCGGACCTGCGCGGCGTTGACGCGATGACCGCGGCGGCGCCATCGACAGCGACCCTGCGGGTTCTGCTGGTGCTGTTGCTGTCGTTGCACGCGCTCAGCAGCGCCTTGATCTTGCCGACACTGCCGCTGTTGCCCGCCTTGGCCGACGGCGGCGTGCGCAAGTGGGCATTTTCAGCGCTGATCCTGGGCTTCGGCTCGACCCAAATCATCTGGGGCATCCTGGCCGACCGGTGGGGGCGCCGCCCGGCCTTGCTGACCGGATTACTACTGTTCGTGCTGGCGTCCATCGGATGCTTCTTTGCGGCGGACCTGGCCGCACTGATCGCCTGTCGCTGGACACAAGGGGCGGGAGTGGCCGCCGCCGGCGTGTGCGCACGGGCCATCATCCGCGATCTCTATTCGCCGCAGCAATCCATCATCGTGCTATCGCGCTGTTTTTCGTGGATCAGCGCCATCTCGCTGGCGGGGCCATTGGCGGGCAGCATGCTGGTCGGCAGCAGCGGCGTGCCGGGCGCGCTGGCCGCCTATGGCCTGGTCGGCGTGCTGGCGTTAGCGGTGGCCGCCATCGGCCTGCGCGAAACGCTGGACACCCAGGCGATGGTGCGGTTGCCGCCATGCGGCTGGCGCGACATCTGGCGTCATCCGGTGTTCCGGGTCTACACCGCGCTGACCGCGTGCTCCTATCTTGGCCACTATCTGTTTTTAAGCGGCTCGGCGTTTCTGTTGATCGAGCAGTGCGGATTGAGCACGATCGAATATGGCGCCGTGCTGTCGCTATGCTCCCTGCTGTATTTGGCCGGCACCGTGATCTGCCGCCGCGCGCTGGTCGCGTTCGGATTGCGCAAAACCGTCTGCGGCGCCAGTCTGGTCGGCATCGCCGGCGGCGGCGCCATGGGCCTGCTTGCGCTGTCGGGAATCAGGTCGGCGGCCGCGGTCGTCCTGCCTTACATGTTGTTTGTGCTGGCCCACGCGATACACCAGTCCTGCGGCCAGGCCGCCGCGATGGCGCCGTTCCAGCGCGCTGCGGGGCGCGCGAGCGCGTGGCTGGGGACGACGCTGCCGCTGGTGGCCGTGGGCGCGGGCTTCCTGCTGGCGCCCGGCCTGGGCGCATCGCCATCGGCGTTGCCGACGGCGATCTGCGGATCAGCCATTCTGACGGCAATTGTTGCGTGGGGATGGGTGCGACGCGACGGCGAGATCTCACAATACTGACGTGTTGAACACATTGTGCACAGCGGCAGGCTTGCTTCGCAGGGGTGCGACTTATTCGTTTTGCCGGATAAGAGGCTAGTTTGCGCACGCTGCGAAAGGCGTATGAAAAATCTCGTTGTTCTTTTACTTAATCAAGAAGTCATCCTTGTTTTTCCCCGCCAACCAGAGCGGGGCCCGGCCTCGACCAGTCCAGGTCTCACTAGTCTCGGTATTTCGATACTTTGCGGGAACTGGTTGACGGACTTTGGCCGACTTTGGCTTAGCGCTGCCGCCAAAGTCGTTCAGTGTCAGTCCGTAAGTCGTCATGATTTCTAAAATCTGAGCCTTAGCCGCAGCCAGTTCAGAAGAACGCACTTCTTTGGCCTTGTTTTCCAGTTCCGCGATTTGTGCTTTAATTTCCGCATATGTGCTCATGCTGCATCCCCATATTGGTTAGTAGAGCTTGCAATCTATCATCTTGAAGATAAGAAATCTAGCCGCTATTCGCAGGCAGGCTGTATCCGGTTATATGGGAAAGATCAGTACCTCGCCTGTGAAAAATAAAATCTCAAAAAGATATCCCAACAAAAGCATTTGAAAAACCAGTTTTCTCTTTGCAAACATACCAATGCAAAGTGGAACTATCGAGGCTGCGCCAAAAATAAAGATCGCATAGCTGTTAGCGAGGCGAACGATACAAAGAAAGTAAAGCATCGCAAAAATAAGCACTGCTGATATCGCCAAATGAAAACATCTGACGATGCGCTCAGCACGGGTGGTTGGCTGCGCGACTTTCATGGGAAAAAATGAACCACTGAGATCCCATATTTCATCTATCAGAAACAGATGCAAATTGACCAACTACCTTTTAAAAATGGATTCCAGCCAGGTCGAAATCCATCACTTCATGTGCTGTCATCCGGGCCACTAGGCTCCAGACAGAAGCATTCGATTACTTAACGATCCAATAGAAATCCCAGCCGCCGGAAGCATTTTTGGTGGTGGTGGCGTTCGAGGTGTTGAACTCAATCAGTTTGGCGGGTGACGGAAAGCCGCAGCCGAGCTGGGAGACCAACGCCTGGTAGGTCTTGTTGCGCGTGGTAAGACCCAAGACGCTTGACTGGCCTGCAGCAACTTTCATGACCACTTGGCCTTGGTCGTAAAAACTCACGCAGCCTTTGGTGAAATTGCGTGCTACCAGGAAGTTCTGGGGATGGTTGTTGCTGCCTGTCGCACCCGCAGTCGCGCTACCCACGACAACCGCACCCGCGCCGGCGCTGGCGGAGCCTGCGATCAAAACACTCGCGGCCGCGATCGCGGCGAAAAACACTTTGTTGCCAATAACTTTGCTGTTGTTCATTTCAATACCCTTCGATGGTGGAGATAAATCAGGACCTCTGTCGAACCAGCCTGTTGAAGCCTGCGACGCCCGAAGCATAGGCGGCTCCCGCCAGGCGCTTGATCGACAAAACGAACAACGCTGCCTGCCGCCGAAAACAGATATCGCTCGCCGTTGCGGTGAGCGGCGCAGCATCACTGATGGGCTGCCAGCCGGAAGCGCGAGGGCGGCTGCAGGCTTGCTTCGCGCGGGAGCGGTGTACTTCGTTTGGCCCGCCTGGCGGCCGGCGAGGGCAATCTATGATCCAAATGTCGTCGGTTGAAACAGTTGTCTGGAGCGGCCGCCGGCGGCTAGCAATCGTTATTTAATCAGATCACTTATCAGGAGTATCAAAATGAATAGCCGTAAAATTATTGGCAAGAGCGCGTTTTTCTTTACCGTCGCAGCGATGGGTGCGCTGACCTCCGGCTCCGCCGGCGCACTGGAATCTGCGATCATCACGTCCGCTCCGTCGTACCATCTGGTCGGCTCGAACCTCACCAATGGCTGTGTGCGCTTTTATGTCAATGGCCAGCACGACGTTCCTGCCCACCACGGCTTCAAATTGGGCACGGTCCAGGACAATGGTAAGCTGCTTCAGGCTTCCGTCTTCGCAGGTGCGTGCGGCGGCAAGGCCATCAAGACCGTTTCGTTCAAGCCGAGTGCCACGGACAGCCGCACCATCGCACGCTCGTCGACTACGGTCGACCTCTATTGGTCTGTCAATAACTGATCCGTCCCAAGCGCCCGCACCGGTCGAATGCCATAGGCATGCAGGCCATAACGGGCAATTTGTCTTAAGAACGTCGACTTGATAAAGGTATCAATATGAACAATGGAAAAACTCTCAGCAAGAAAACATTTTTGCTTGCGATGACGGCTATAGGAGCACTGGTCCTCGGAGCTGGCAATTCGGGGGCGCAGGCTCTCGGTACTGGTAGTTCGGGTGGACAGGCCACCGCGGCCTCTGGCGTGGGTACAGCAGCAGCCGCGCCAACCGCGACCATGACCGCGCTGAACAACACCAAGGGATGCGTGCGTTTTTATATCAATGGCCAACAAGATTTGGCCAGCGGTAAAGCCAAGAGCTTAGGGGCCGTACGTTTGAATAATACCTATGCGGCGTCTGTTTTCGCCGGCGCCTGCAGCGGCGCTGCGCTGAAGACCGTTTCCTTCACGCCCACCAATGTGCACCTCGTGTGGGTCGTTAACCGCTAACTGAACACTGCCGCCAGCACCTTTGGCCGGTGCGGCGGTCCTGTTACTCAGTTCGCTCGGTCTGGCATTCCGTTCAAGGCCGCAACAATGGCGTGGCGCATCGGTTTGTCCTGCAAGCGGCCGTCAAACGGCGTGGAGCGCTGCGGCAAGCCATCCGCGCGCTGGGCAGCCTTCCATTCCCGCAGCCAGCTGACATGATCGGCCATGCCCCATAGCAGCATGTCGCGGCAGCAGCGATAGCTGAGCGTGACATCGAGATAGTCGCGCGCCAGGGCGGCCGCACCGGCGTCGCGCATAGCACAGTCGGCGGGCAGGTCGCGGTCGTTGACGTCGAACTCGGTGATCAACAGTTCGTAGCCCATGCCGGTGACCTCGTCGAGAAAACCGCGCCAAGCAAGCTCGGCCTGCTTGCCGCCGCCGGGGCCCGCCATCGCGTCGGCCGCGCTGATATGGCTTTGCAATCCCAATGCATTGATCGGCGTGCCGCGCGCCTTCAGGCTCTCCAGCAATTTGAGCACGCCGGCCCGATGCGCGGCGTCGCCGGCGCGCGGCGCCATGTAGTCGTTATAGACCAGCTGCGCTCCAGGCGCATATTCACGCGCCAGATGAAAGGCGAGATCGGTATGTCAACATCGACGATTGCTGGCACGGCACGCGCGACAAGGACGGCGTGATTCGTCCGAACGCGGAACGCTTCCCCTCGGGGATCAAGGCGTTGGCGGACTATGTGCACGGCAAGGGACTCAAGCTGGGCATCTATTCCGACGTCGGCGCCACCACCTGCGGCGGCCATCCGGGCAGCCGCGGACATGAATACCAGGATGCGATCACCTACGCCTCCTGGGGCATAGACTACGTCAAGTACGATTGGTGCGACAGCAAGGGACTGAACGCCGTCGGCGCCTATGCCACCATGCGCGATGCGATCCGCAGCGCCGGCCGGCCGATGTTGTTCAGCATGTGCGAATGGGGCGAAAGCAAACCGTGGGATTGGGCGGCCGACGTCGGCCATTCTTGGCGCACCACCGGCGATATCTATCCTTGCTGGGATTGCGAGTTCAATCACGGCTCGTGGTCGCAGTTCGGCGTGCTGCGGATTCTCGACAAGCAGACCGGCCTGCGCAAGTTCGCCGGTCCGGGACACTGGAACGATATGGACATGCTCGAAGTGGGCAACGGCATGAGCGAGGACGAGGACCGCGCGCACTTCGCGATCTGGGCCATGCTGGCGTCGCCGCTGATCCTGGGGAACGATTTGCGCAGCATGCCGGAAGCGAAGCGCCGCATCCTGACCAACAAGGAGATGATAGCGATCAGCCAGGACAGGCTGGGCATGCCGGCCTTGAAGTTCATGGACGGCGGACGGCTGGAATACTGGGCCAGGCCGCTGGCGGACGGCGATTGGGCGCTGATGGTGCTCAATCGCGGCGAGCAGGCGGTCACGCTCAGCTACGACTGGAAGCGGCACCACATCAGCGACGACTTGAGCAAGCGCGAAGCAGACTTCAACAAGGCCGTCTATGGCTGGACCGACGTCTGGAGCGGCAAGTCCGGCGACACCGGCAATAAACTCGACGGCAAGCTGGCGCCGCATAGCGTGCTGTTGTTGCGCCTGAAAATGCGGGGCGGAGCATGAGCCGCAAGCTGATCGCGGGGCTGGCGATGGCGGTGTTGGCAAGCTCCTGCGCTCAAGCTAGCGACGACGGCGGCACGTGCGGCACCACGCCCGCGCCGCGCAAGGTGGACTACTCATGGATGACGGCGCAGCGCTGGCAACAGATATTCCGCGACCAGACCGCGATAGCCGATGCTGGCGGCGTGGACTTGCTGTTCGTCGGCGACTCGATCACCGCGGGCTGGAACAAGGCGATCTGGGACCAGTCCTTCGGCGCCTGGCGTCCAGCCAACTTCGGCATCGGCGGCGACTACACCGGCAACGTGCTGTGGCGGTTGGAGAACGGCCACGCGGACAAGCTGCATCCCAAGGTGGTTGTGCTGACGATAGGCGTGAATAACTTCTTCCATTGCAGCGCCACGCCGTCCGGGGTGTTCGACGGTGTGCGGGCGGTGTTGGCGAAGCTGCGCGCGCTATATCCCGCCGCCCGCGTACTGCTGAACGCCGTGCTGCCCTACGATCAATCGGCGCAAAGCCCGAATCGCGCGCGGGTGACTGAGTTGAACCGCATGATCGCGAAGCTGGACGACGGCCGTCACGTCTTCTTCCACGACTACGGCGCACGCTTCCTGCAGGCCGATGGCGACATGTCGCCCGAGGTGATGGCGGACTTCCTGCATCCGACCGCCAAGGGCTATCAGATCTGGTCCGATGCGATGCTGCCGGACATAGGCAATTTGATGGGCGCGGCGCCGATCGCGGCGGCCGATCCGCGCATCGCGCGCATGGGCCGCGCCGAAGTACGCGAAGATGGCGCGGTGCGTTTCGGCTATCCGGGTGTGAGTTTTTACCTGGCTTTCCAGGGAATGCGCCTGGACGTCGAGGCGGAAGCGAGCGGCGGCAACAGCTATCTGGACGTGATCGTCGATCATGGCGAAGCGCGCAAGGTCAGGCTATCGTCCGGCCGGTGGACGTTGGCGCTGGTGGAGGGCGCCAGCGCCGGCAGACACGAGGTGGAAATCATCAACCGTTCCGAAACCTGGCATGGCACGGCCGCGCTGCTGAGCTTCGATACGGACGGCCAGTGGCTGCCGGCGCCCGCGCTCCCTGAGCGCAAGCTGCTGATGCTGGGCGACTCCGTCACCTGCGGCGAAGCCATCGACCGAATTCCGGGCGCGAAGAAGGAGCCGTCATGGTGGAACGCCCGCGCGTCCTACGGCATGCTGATGGCCGATGCGCTGCACGCGCAAGTGCAACTGGTCTGCTACGGCGGCCACGGTTTGCTGCGCACCTGGGACAACAGGACCGACGAACTGAATCTGGCGGACTACTACCAACTGGCGATCGCTGACAAGGCGCATCCCGTGCCGTGGGACCAGCGCGGCTACCGGCCGGACCTGATCCTCAGCGCCATCGGCAACAACGACGCCAATCCCGGCATGCCTGAGCGCGAGCCGTATGTGCAGGCCTACGTGCGACTGGTGAAAATACTGTTGCGGGACCATCCGCAAGCGCAGATCGTACTGACCGAAGGCGGCCTGCAAACCGGGGCAAAGAAGGCGGCGCTGGTGGACTACCTCAACGAGACGGTGCGCCGCGCCGGCGACCCGCGGGTGCACTACATCGCGTCGCGGGCCTATCCGGGCGACGCCACCGACGGCCACCCTACCAAAGAACAAACCGTCAGCATCGCCAAGGACCTGCTGCCGCAGGTGCGCGCCATCATGCGCTGGTAGGCGCCTGCGGCCATGACCACCGCGAAAATTTTCTTCGCGTGGACGTGGAGTACTTCGTTTTGCCGGATAAGTGAGCGCCCTGGTCAACCTATGATTCAAACGCCGCCGATTGAAACAGATGTGTTTGGCAAGCCTGAGAATGGCAGCCGGCGGTCAACGACCACTATTGAATCAGATCACTTATCAGGAGTATCAAAATGAACAATCGTAAATTTACTGGCAAGCGCGTATTTTTGTTTACCGTCATGGCTATGGGGGCGCTGATCTCCGGTGTCGCCAGCGCTCAATCTGGCCAGGTCGTATCGGGTACTGCCACCAGCGGCTCGTCCGGTGCGGCGGCCGCCGCGTCGAGCTCCGCTTCGATCGTCGGCCTGAACGCCACCAAAGGTTGCGTGCGCTTTTACGTCAACGGCCAGCAAGACCTGACCGCCGGCAAGGCCAAGAATTTGGGCCCTGTGGTGTTGAATCGTTCGTACACGGCTTCGGTTTTCTCCGGCGCCTGCGGTGGCGCAGCCACCAAGACCGTTCACTTCACGCCAACCAACACCCGAACCAGCTCGAACCTGATGTGGATCGTTAAGCCTTAACTGCATGCCTCCGCCCGCGCTTTTGATACGCCTTGTCATGCATTTATTCAACTCGAATATGCTGCTGGCGTTGCTGATGTGGGCGGTTGGCGAGGCCGGGGCCCGACCTGTTGTTCCAGAGCTAATGGTCGATCCCCAGCCGGCGATGGCGACCGACGCCACGGCGCCGGCCGTACTGCGATTGAGCATACAAGATGCCTTGCAGGGCGCCTTGACGCGCGCCGTCGTCATCCAGACCCAACAACTCGATGTGGAGCAGCAACAACTGCAGACCGAGCAGGCCCGTCATGAATTCCTGCCCCAGGCGGTTTTGTCGAGCCAGTGGGAACGCGAGCGGACATCCGCCACCGGCGCGGCCGCCACGCGCGGCGCGATCGCATCGGGCAATCTGCTGTCCACCTGGAAGCTGCGCTCCGGCACACAATTGTCCCTGTCGGAAGGACGCCAGTACAACCGCGACGGCCAGGCCGTACCGATGGCCGGCCCTGATGCCACCGGCACGCCGAATAACAATAGCCGTACCAGCTCGCTGTCGCTGTCGCTGACGCAGCCGCTACTGCGCGGTGCGGGCGGCGACGTGGTGCTGCTCAACGAACACCGCGCCGCCCTCGCGCTTGAGAGCGCGCGCAAGGGCTTTTTGCAGACCCAGCGCGACGTGGTGCTGGGCGGCGTGGTGGCGTATTTCGGCTTGGAGCAAGCCCAGCAAAATGTCGCGCTCGCGCAAGCCGCACTCAAGCGTGCGGCCGAGGCCAGGTCGATCAACGAGGAACTGCTGGCCGCCGGGCGCATATCCCGGATCGCCTTGCTGCAGAGCGATGCCGACGCGGCGCAGACCGAGCTGGCGTTGATGCAGTCCCGGCAAGCAGAGAATGTCGCCCGCCGCCAGTTGCTGCGGGTAATCGGCCGGTATGACCTGGATGCCGACCGCACGGCCGTGACGCTCGCCGATTCGTTCATCTCCTATTTGCCGATGCCAAGCCAAGGCGTGGGCGCGGCCATGCAGGCCGCGTTGGCGCGGCGGGTCGATCTGGAACTGGCGGCGGACGCCGTCAAGGCCGGACAGTTCGGCGTGATCGAGGCCGATGACGGCCTGCGCAACCAGCTGGATTTCTATGTGCGCCGCGACCAGTCGAGCGACAACGGCGCCGGCCCGACTACGCGGCGTAGCAATATCGCGGTCGGTCTGAACTACTCCATACCGCTGGACAAGTCCGCGGCGCGGGTGGCGTCGAGCGCCGCCCGGATCGCTTTGCGGAAGGCCGAGTTGTCGCGGGCCGACCTGAAGCGCAACGCGCGCGCCGAGGTGAGCGACGCGCTCAAGAATATAGAATTCGCGGCGCTCCAGTACCGGATGGCGCAGCGCACGGCGGAACTGGCGCGGCAGCGGCTGGCGGCCGAAATCGAAAAGACCCGCGCCGGCCGCAGCAGCGCGACCGATCTGTCGCTGGCGCAGGATGCGCTGAACCAGACGCTGTCGCAGGAAACGCAGGCGCACTTCGCGATCTTCATGGCGCAGTTGGAGTTGCAACGCGTCAGCGGAACCGTGCTGGAACAATGGCACGTGGCGTCGCTGGCCCAGGACACGGGACTTCCTCCATGACACACCTGAATACGAGATACCGATATGCGAACTCCCGCCCCTAGGAAATGGATGTCCGGCCGCGTGGTCGCGGCGGCGCTGCTGGGCCTTGCCGCCTGCGGGCTGGTGCTGGTGGCGCGGCCGGCCGCGCCCGACAACGGCCGTTGGCTCAAGGTCCTGAGCGCGCGCACAGCGCAACCTCTGCTGCTGCAAGGAGCGCTCAGCCCGGTCAACACCGTCAACATCAGCGCACCGGTCGATAGCGTGCTGCTGGCCAGGTATGTGCAGTTCGGTGATATGGTGGCGGTGGGGCAAAGACTGGCGCAAGTCAGCGATTCTGAACTCAAACGCCAATGGCGCGAAGCCGAGATGGCGGCTATCCAGGCCCGGCAAGCCCTGACCGCCGCGCAAAGACTGGAATCAGGCACCGAATACCAAGGCGCGGCGCGCCGGCTGCTGGCCGCGCAGAATACCCTGACGGCAGCGCAGGGACGCGGCGCGGAAGCGCAGCGGCTGTATGACAAGGGCATCATCGCGCGTACCGAACTCGACGCAGCAAAACAGGAAATCGACGCCGGCCAGAGTCAGGTCGACGGCGCGCACGATGAACTCTCAACGCTCAAGCTCCGGCGCTCGGGAACGGCATTGCGCGTGCTGGAACTGGATCTGGAAAACCGGCGACTGCACCTCGACGACATCCGCGCCAAGCTGAAGGCGACAACCATGCTGTCGCCGCTGGCCGGCGTGGTGCTATATCCGGCGGCCGGCGATGCCGGCGACGTTGCGACGCAAAAAGAACTCAACCCGGGCGCGGCAGTCACGCCCAAGGATGTGATACTGGCCGTGGGCGATACCTCCGCCTTTCTGATCAAGACATGGGTGGACGAAGACGATGCGCGGCAGATCGCACCGGGGCAGGCCGCCCGCGTCGCGCTGGTCGCCGATGGCGCTCGCGAGTTTGCCGGCGTGGTACGGCGTGTTTCATCGCAGGCGCGCGCGACGGACGGCCGTGGCCAGGGCAGTCGCGGCTCGGCGGAATTCGAAGTACAAATCCTGCTCAAGCCCCCCACGGATGCGCGGCGGGCGCTGCGCGTCGGCAGCAGCGTCACCATCGGGGTGACGGTGGAACCGGGGCCGGCCACGCTGCGTGTTCCGCTGGGCGCGGTCGCCTGGAATGCGGCCGGCCGGCCGGTGGTGCGGGTGCGGCGATCGGCGGCGGATCATGGGCGGGTCCAGGAAATCGACGCCGGCAAATCGTTGGTGGACAGCGTTGAAGTCAAGTCGGGCGTCGCGGCCGGGGAAGAGGTATGGGTGCCCGTCGCCGTTCCGGCGTCCGCGGCGGCCGGCGCAGGCATGCTGGACAAGCTGCTATCGGGCGCGGGCAATGACTGAGCCCGACATTCATGGCGGCGCCCGCGTGGCCGGCTTGCTGATCGAGCTGGAGCAGGTCGCCCGGACTTTCCAGGTGGCCGGCGAAGACGTCCGGGCGGTGCGGGGCATCGATCTGCGGGTGCGCGTTGGCGAGGCGCTGGCCATCGTCGGACCATCCGGTTCCGGCAAATCGACGATGATGAATCTGATCGGCCTGTTGGACACGCCCAGCGCGGGCCACTACCGGCTGGCCGGCGTGGATACCCAGGCCTTGTCGTCGCAGGAGAAAGCGCGCCTGCGAAATCGGGACATTGGTTTTGTATTCCAGCAGTGCCACCTGCTGCCGTCCTTGAGCGCTCAGCAGAACGTACAGATGCCGCTGCTGTATCGGGGCCTGACGCCGCGCGCGTCGCTGGATGCGGCGCGTGCGGCGCTGGCGGCGGTGGGTCTGGAGCATCGCCTGTCGCACCGGCCATCCGAGCTGTCCGGCGGCGAAAAGCAGCGCGTCGCCATCGCCCGCGCCGTCGCCGGGCGGCCGAGACTGCTGCTGGCGGATGAACCGACCGGCGCGCTGGACTCGGCGACCGGCGCGCGCGTGCTGGACTTGCTGCGCGAGGTCACGACGGCGAACGGCGCCGCGCTGCTCATGATCACCCACGACATGGGGATTGCGCGGCAACTGCCGCGCCAGATCACCATGCACGATGGATGCATCAACCCCCTCCATGCGTGAACGCTACGCGCGCCACCGGCTACGGCTGCGCATCGCCTTCGGCTTCGCGTGGCAGAGCGTACAGACGAACCGCCGCCGCATCGGCCTGGCGGTGGTCGGTGTGGCGATCGGGATCGCGGCGGTCACGTCCATGCTCATCATCGGCAACAGCGTCGCCGCCCAAGCCACGCGAGCACTTGATCAATTAGGCGCGGACGTGGTGACGATCAACGTGCCGCCTCCCGACGCGATGCAGGACAAGCGGGAAGGCACCCCATTAGGCGAACTGACGCAGGTGCGACTGGACGCGATGATCGTCACCGCCGCCGCCGTGCTGTGGCGTATGCCGGAGGTACAGTCCGTGGCCCGTCTTGAGCGTCATTTCAGCTGCGCTAACGGGCAGGAAACGGCTTTGGGCAATCCTGAGATCATCGCCGCATATCCAGATTTACCAGCCGTGCTGTCGTTGCGCCTGCAATACGGCCGCTTCCTGCATGCGCTCGATGGCCGGCAACCGTGGATCGTACTTGGCGCGGAGCCGGCCGCCGAGTTGCGCAAGACCCGTCTGGACCTGCGGCCCGGCATGCCGGTCAGTCTATGCGGCAAGAACTTCTTGCTGGCCGGCGTCTTGGCCCCTTACTTTGGCGACGATCTGCTGCAATCAGTCAAGATGAACCGCAGCGTCTTTGTCTCGTATGCCTCCATGCGCCGCTTGGCCGGACCGCCGGCGCCATCGACGGCTCTGCTGCTGACGCGCCTACAGCCGAGTACAACACCGCCCGACATGCCGGGACTGCTGGCATCGCGTCTACGCTTCCTGGTGTCGCCGACGGTGCAAGCGAGTGGGGCGAAGCAAGTCAGCGAGCTTCGGCAGCAGCAGGTGGCGCTCTATACGCGCTTTCTTGCAGTGCTGGGCGGCGTGGCGTTGCTGGTAGGGTCGCTGGGCATCATGAACGTGATGCTAGCCTCGGTTTCAGAGCGCAAAGCGGAGATCGGCCTGCGCATGGCCGTGGGCGCGCATGCGACCGACGTGGTGGCGCAGTTCCTCATGGAAAGTGTGCTGATATGCCTGTTCGGCGCGGTGCTCGGTCTGGTGTTGGGCATCGCCGGCGCCAGCCTGGCGCTGACCATCGCGGGCATCGAGGTCACGCTAAATATCGCAACGCCGCTCTGCTCGGCCGCGCTGGCCCTGATCAGCGGTCTGGCCGCCGGCGCCTATCCAGCCGCGAGCGCCGCGCGCCTGGATCCGGTGACCATGTTACAAGGACCGGTGTAAGTACTTGTGCCGGCCTCAGCCCAGCGACTTGATATAGCGTGAATCGACCTGCGCGCAATAGCTGGCGCAGGCCTGGCGCGCCGCGTTGGCTGCCGCGTGCACCAGCATCTCCGCGTTCGATTGGAAGCACATGGAGACGATGATGGACGGTGGCTCGGGGTGCACCGGCAGTTCTATAAATTCGCCGCTCTCCAGCGAGCTGACCACGAACAGGCTGGGGATCGCCGCCACGCCATAGCCATCCTTCATCAGCTGCACGATCGCCGCGACCGATGGGGAACACGTGATGCGGGTTTGTTCCAGCGGTATCATCGCCAGGTTCGCCATCTTGCTGACGATCTCTTCCAGCATGCGTTGCGGCGCCGTGCCGCGTCCGAAAGTCAGGATGGGCATCCGCAGCAAGCGCTGGTTCAGTCCCTCCTTGCGGGTGTCAATCAAGCCCCGGCGCGCGATCCAGTGCAGCGGATACACGGCCAGGGCCTCGGAAACGATATCGCGGCTTTCCACACCCTCGACCTGGATCACCAGATCGAGTTCGCGCGCGCGCAGGCGCCGCTCCAGCACATTGCTCATGTCGACCGCGAGGTCGACTTCCAGCTCGGGATACAACACATTGAGCTGGCGGATGTATTGCGCCAGCCAACTGTGCACCACCGATTCGATCACGCCCAGCCGCAGCCGGCCGCGAATTGCACTATCTTTGTGCGCCGCGGCCTGCAGTCTGCGCGTCGCGTCGACCACCGCTTTCGCATGTCCCAGCAGATATTCCGCATTCGCTGTCAGGCAAAAATCCCGCTTGGTCCGGTCGACCAGTTCCGTCTGCAATTCCTCCTCTAAGGTCTTGATACGTAAGGAAATTGCAGCTGGCGTCGCGTGCAATGCACGGGCCGTGGCACGGAAGCTGCGGAGTTGGGCGAGGGTGACAAACGTCTCCAGGAATCGGATATTCATGGGACAAGAATACCTTATCTCCGTGCGCCGGTGTAGTGCACGTCGGTAAGAAAAACTAAACAGTCACAGCAAAAATTACTAGATAGCGGATAGCGATATACAAGTTTATTCTGAACTCATACAGTTTTTTTCATCTTCAAAACAACGAGACCTTCATGACTCCACTTCAATTACGGCACAAGGTACGCCGCGGCGAATTCCGCCTGCCGACGGCTGGCTACTGTGGTGAATATGCCCAGGCCAACCTGGTGATCCTGCCGCAGGCGCATGCCGACGAATTCCTGCTGTTCTGCCAGCGCAACCCGCGCTCCTGCCCGCTGCTGGCGGTGGGCGAGCCGGGCCAGTGGAACGTGACGCGTCTGGGTGCCGACATGGACCTGCGCAGCGACACGCCTGGTTACACCATCTATCGCGGCGGGCAGGATGCATCGCAGACCCATTCGCTGCACGACGTCTGGCGCGACGACCTGGTGGTGTTCGCGATCGGCTGCTCGTTCTCGTTCGAGCAGATGCTGATCGAGGCCGGCATCAAGCTGCGCCACATCGAACAACGCCGCAACGTCGCCATGTACCGCACCAATATCCGCAACCAGGCCGCCGGCCCGTTCGGCGGGGAGATGGTGGTGTCGATGCGGCCGATGAAGGCCGCCGACGCCGTCCGCGCGATCCAGATCACCAGCCGCTATCCGGCGGTGCATGGCGCGCCGGTGCACCTCGGCGACCCGTCGCTGATCGGCATCGCCGACATCGCGCGGCCAGAATACGGCGATCCGGTCGAGATCATGCCGGACGAAATACCGGTCTTCTGGGCATGCGGCGTCACGCCGCAGGAAGCCATCCGCCACGCGCGCCTGCCGCTGGCGATCACCCACCAGCCGGGCTACATGCTGGTCACCGACATCCGCAATTCATCTTTAGCAGCGTTCTGACTTAAAACCAAAGTAGCACCCACTACGGACCCGCACAGCGCGGCCGAAGGGGATTGCTGCACCAAACAAAGGGGAGCACCATGAACACCAGCGCACTACCAACCGCCCAGCAGGAGGGTTACTTCTCCTGGTTCCGCGCACTGACCGGCAAGGAGCGCCGCACCTTCTGGAGCTGCAAGATCGGCTACGCGCTCGACGCGATGGACACGCAGTTCCTCAGCTTCGTGATCCCGACCTTGATCGCCACCTGGGGCCTGTCCAAGGGCGACGCCGGCTTGATCGGCACCGTCACCTTGCTGACCTCCGCCCTCGGTGGCTGGATCGCCGGCATCCTGTCGGACCGCATCGGCCGCGTCAAGACGCTGCAACTGACCATCCTGTGGTTCGCCTTCTTCACCGTGCTGTGCGGACTGGCGCAGAACTTCACCCAGCTGCTGGTGGCGCGCGGCCTGATGGGCTTTGGCATGGGCGGCGAGTGGACCGCCGGCGCCATCCTGATCGGCGAGGTGATACGCGCCAAGGACCGCGGCAAGGCGGTCGGCATGGTGCAGGCGGGATGGGCGATCGGCTGGGGCGTGTCGGCGCTGCTGTACGCGCTGATGTTCTCGCTGCTGCCGCATGAATGGGCATGGCGCTCGCTGTTCCTGCTGGGGATACTGCCGGCGTTGTTCGTGATCTTCATCCGCCGCTTCGTCGACGAGCCGGAAATCTTCGTGGCGCAGCAAAAGAAGGTGGCGCCGGAGGACCGCGCCTCGTTCGCCCAGATCTTCGCGCCCAAGATGCTGAGCACCACCCTGCGCGCCGTGCTGTTGACCACCGGCGCCCAAGGCGGCTACTACGCCATCACCACCTGGCTGCCGACCTACCTCAAGACCGAGCGCCATCTGACGGTGCTGGGCACCGGCGGCTACCTGGCGATGGTGATCGTCGGCTCCTACGTGGGCTACATCGTCAGCGCCTTCCTGACCGACTACCTGGGCCGCAAGAAGAACTTCATCCTGTTCGCCACCGGCTCGCTGTGCATCGCCCTGGCCTACACCCGCTTGCCGGTGACGGACGGCGTGATGCTGTTCCTCGGCTTCCCGCTGGGCTTCTGCGTATCCGGCGTATTCAGCGGCATGGGCGCCTTCCTGACCGAATTGTTCCCGACCGAGATCCGCGGATCCGGCCAGGGCTTCAGCTACAACATGGGCCGCGCGGTCGGCTCGCTGTTCCCGCTGATGATAGGCCTGAGCAGCCAGTCGATGGCGCTGGGCGAGGCGATCGGCGTGTTCGCCGGCACCGCCTACGGCGTGATGATCCTGGCCGCGTTGACGCTGCCTGAAACCGCCGGCAAGAAACTCGAATCCTGATTCAGACTGTAAAAAGGTAATACCATGAAAAACGACATCCCCGCTCAACAACTTCGCTGGCAGTTCTGGGTCGATCGCGGCGGCACCTTCACCGACATCGTCGCGCGCCGCCCGGACGGCAAGCTGGTCACGCACAAGCTGCTGTCCGAATACCCGGAGCGCTACGACGACGCCGTCACGCAAGGCATGCGCGACCTGCTTGGACTGAAGACGGGCGATCCGCTGCCGGCCGAGCAGATCGAAGTGATCAAGATGGGCACCACCGTCGCCACCAACGCGCTGCTGGAGCGCAAGGGTGCGCGCACCGCGCTGGCGATCACGCGCGGCTTCGCCGACCAGCTGCGCATCGGCTACCAGGACCGGCCGGACATCTTCGCCATGCGCATCGAGCTGCCGGACCTGATCTACGAGGAAGTGATCGAGATCGACGAGCGCATCGGCGCGCGCGGCGAGGTGCTGCAAGTCCCGGATGAAGAACTGCTGCGCGGGCAGTTCCTCGCCCTGCGCGCCAAGGGCATCGACGCCATCGCCATCGTGCTGATGCACGCCTACCGCTATCCGCAACACGAGCAGCGGCTGCGGGCGCTGGCCGAGGAGGTCGGCTTCACGCAGATCTCCGTCAGCCACCAGGTCAGCCCGCTGATGAAGATCGTCGGCCGTGGCGACACCACCGTGGTGGACGCCTACCTGTCGCCGGTGCTGCGCGACTACGTGTCGCGGGTGTCGGCCGACACGGGCGATGTGCGCATCATGTTCATGCAGTCCAACGGCGGCCTGACCGACGCCGGCCGCTTCCAGGGCAAGGACGCGATCCTGTCCGGCCCCGCTGGCGGCATCGTCGGCGCGGTCAAGAGCTGCGAGGCGATCGGCCTGAAACAGGTGATCGGCTTCGACATGGGCGGCACCTCGACCGACGTCGCCCACTACGACGGCGCCTACGAGCGCGTGTTCGAGACCGTGGTGGCCGGCGTGCGGGTGCGTGCGCCGATGATGCACATTCATACCGTGGCGGCGGGCGGCGGCTCGATCTGCAGCTTCGAGAACGGCCGCTTCAAGGTCGGACCGGAATCGGCCGGCGCCAATCCGGGGCCGGCCAGCTACCGCAAGGGCGGCCCGCTGACCGTCACCGACTGCAACGTGATGCTGGGCCGTATCCAGCCGGAGCACTTCCCGCGCGTGTTCGGCCCGAACGGCGACCAGCCGCTGGACCGCGACGTGGTGGTGCGCGCCTTCGGCGAACTGTCCGAGAAGATCGCCCGCGAAACCGGCACCCGGCTGTCGCCGTCCGCCGTGGCCGACGGTTTCCTGGCGGTGGCGGTCGACAACATGGCGCAGGCGATCAAGTCGATCTCGGTGGAGCGCGGCTATGACGTCAGCCGCTACGCCATGTGCTGCTTCGGCGGCGCCGGCGGCCAGCATGCCTGCCGCGTGGCCGACGTGCTGGGCATGACCAAGGTCGTGATCCATCCGTTCGCCGGCGTGCTGTCGGCGTTCGGCATGGGCCTGGCCGACATCCGCGCCATGCGCGAAGGCGCGGTCGAACAGCCGCTCAACGAAGCGGTCCTGAGCGGACTGGGGGAGCTGCTGTCACAACTGACACAGCAAGCCGCCACAGAACTGCTGGAGCAGCAAGTGGCGTCCGGCGATATCCGGGTCGAATTGTGCGCCCGTCTGAAGTACCAGGACAGCGACTCCGCCTTCGTCATCCCGATCGCCGGCGTGGCCCAGATGAGCGAGGCTTTCGCGGAGCTGTACCGCAGCCGCTTCGGCTTCGTCATGGAAGGCCAGCCGCTGGTGATCGAATCGGTATCGGTCGAAGCGATCGGCGCGGGCGACGGCGCCGACTTCGTCATCGAGGTGCCGGCCAGCGACAGAAGCGGGGCGGACATACCCGGCCGTGTTTACAGCTACGTCGACGGCCAGACCGTGCCGATCACCCTGTACGTGCGCGCCGAACTGCCGGTCGGCAGCCGCGTTGTAGGTCCGGCGCTGATCCGCGAGGAGATCGCCACCACCGTGGTGGATGCCGGCTGGACTGCGCGCGTTCTGCCTGACCACACGCTAATGCTGGAGCGCAGCGCGGCCGCCGGCAGCGCCCATAAGATGACTACCGCCGTGCATCCGATCCACCTGGAGATCTTCAACAACCTGTTCATGGCGATCGCCAAGCAGATGGGCACCACGCTGGAGAACACCGCCTACTCGGTCAATATGAAGGAGCGGCTGGACTTCTCCTGCGCCATCTTCGACCGCCAGGGCAACCTGATCGCCAACGCGCCGCACATCCCGGTCCATCTGGGCTCGATGAGCGACAGCGTGCTGTGCGTGATCCGCCAGCACGCGGCGACGATGGCTCCGGGCGACGCCTATGTGCTCAACGTGCCTTACAACGGCGGTACCCACCTGCCGGATATCACCATCGTCTGCCCGGTGTACGGCGACGGCGACCAGCCGTTGTTCTACGTCGCCGCGCGCGGCCACCACGGCGACGTCGGCGGCATCACGCCCGGCTCCATGCCGCCGAACAGCACCAGCATCCTGGAAGAGGGCGTGCTGCTCGATAACATCAAGATCGTCGACAAGGGCGTGTTCCTGGAGCCGCTGGTGCGCGAGCTGTTCGGCGCCGGCCCCTGGCCTAGCCGTAACATCGACCAGAACATCGCCGACCTGATCGCCCAGCTGGGCGCCTGCGAGACCGGTGCCAACGAACTGCTGAAGGCAACCGCCTGCTACGGCGAGGACGTGGTGCTGGCCTACATGCAGCACGTGCAGGACAACGCCGAGGCGGCGGTGCGCAAGGCCATCGGCGGCCTGCGCGACGCCAGCTTCGCCTACGAGATGGACGACGGCGCGGTATTGAAGGTGAAGCTGACCATCGACCACGCCAGCCGCAGCGCCACGGTGGACTTCACCGGCACCAGCGAGCAGCGGCCGACCAACTTCAACGCGCCGCTGTCGGTCTGCAAGGCCGCTGTGCTGTACGTGTTCCGCACGCTGATCGACAGCGACATCCCGATGAACGAGGGCGTGCTCAAGCCGCTCAACCTCATCATCCCGGAAGGTTCGATGCTCAATCCGCGCTATCCGGCGGCGGTGGTGGCGGGGAACGTGGAAGTGTCGCAGTACGTCACCGACGCGCTGTACGGTGCGCTGGGCGTGATGTCGGCCTCGCAGGGCACGATGAACAACTTCACCTTCGGGAACGAAGAGCACCAGTACTACGAAACCATCGCCGGCGGCTCCGGCGCCGGGCCGGGCTTCGACGGCACGGCCGCCGTGCAGACCCACATGACCAACTCGCGCATGACCGATCCCGAGG
Source organism: Duganella sp. BJB476 (assembly GCF_003416895.1). GTDB lineage: Bacteria > Pseudomonadota > Gammaproteobacteria > Burkholderiales > Burkholderiaceae_D > Rugamonas. The sequence continues at coordinate 81,253 of NZ_QVIO01000009.1, read as the reverse complement.
TGCTGGAGTGGCGCTTCCCGGTGCTGGTCGAAACCCACGCGATCCGGCGCGGCAGCGGCGGCGAGGGCGCGCAGCGGGGCGGCGACGGGGCATTGCGCCGCATCCGCTTCCTGGAGGCGATGACGGCCAACATCCTGGCCGGCCACCGCCGCATCGCGCCGTTCGGGCTGGAAGGCGCGGCGCCCGGAGCGCTGGGCCGCAACTGGGTCGAGCGCGGCGACGGCACGGTCGAGGAGTTCGGCGCCACCCACACCGCCGAGATGCGGGCCGGCGACGTGTTCGCCATCGAGACGCCGGGCGGCGGCGGCTTCGGCACCAAATAAGCAAATGGCGGGATAGCCAGGGCTCGTTATCCCGCCTCCAACATCAGAGCCTGTACAACTGGGGAAATCAAAATGAACAAGACTATGCTTGCGCTCATGCTGAGCGCACTGGCAGGGGTTGCTGCTGCCCAATCGAACGTGACGGTGTACGGCATCGTCGACATGGCGGTGGTGCGCGAAAGCGGCGGCGTCGGCGCGGCCGCTTCCAGCACCAAGCTGACCAGCGGCGTCGAGTCGGGCTCGCGCCTGGGCTTCAAAGGCACCGAGGATCTGGGCGACGGCCTGTCCGCCATCTTCCTGCTGGAGAACGGCTTCCAGGCCGATACCGGCGCGATGGGGCAGGGCGGCTTGCTGTTCGGCCGCCAGGCTTATGTCGGCCTGCAGAGCAAGACGGCCGGCACGCTGACGCTGGGCCGCCAGTACACGCCGCAGTACCTGGCGGTGGCGACGGTCGATCCCTTCGGCTCCGGCACGGCGGGCGACACCAAGAACCTAATCGCAGCGACCGGCAACGGCGCCAGCCGCATGGACAATTCGGTCAAGTACGCGTCGCCGGTGGTGAACGGCTTTAGCGGAGAACTGGTCTACGGCGCCGGCGAGGTGGCGGACAGCAGCACGGCGCAGCGGCAGTTCGGCGGCGCGCTGGCGTACACCACGGGTTCGCTGATGGTGCGCCTGGCGCATCACCACCGCAACAACGACACCGCCGCGCTAAAGAACACCAGCAGCGCCGAAAACACCGTGCTAACCGCGCTGTACGACTTCGGCGTGGCGAAGGCGCACTTCGCGTACGGCGTCGACAAGGGCTTGAACAGCGCCTTGCCGCGCAACCTGAACAATCCGTTCGGCTACGCGGTCGCGCCAACGCCTTCCACCAATAGCAACTACCTGCTGCTGGGCGTGACGGTGCCGCAAGGGCTGGGCACGTGGATAGGCTCCTACATCCGCAAGAACGACAAGACCGGCTTCAATCAGGATGCCGAGCAACTGGCCGGCGGTTATCGCTACAACCTGTCCAAGCGCACCGACTTGTATGGCGTGTACGCGTACATCCGCAACAAGAACGGCGCCGGCTACACGGTGGGCAGCGCGATTGAAGGCGGCACCGGCAATCGCGGCCTGAATCTCGGCATCCGTCACGTCTTCTAAGCCGTCATGCGCTCGCCCGCCCACACCATCCACAGCTACCTGCTGGCCAAGGATGGCAATCGTCCGCACCTGATGGCCCAGGCTTTCAGCGAGGACGCCATGCTGTCGATGCAGGTCCATACCGACAGCATCGCCTTCCCGCCGCTGGCGCGGGGACGCGACGCTATTGCGGACGTGCTGGTGCGCCGCTTCGGAAAAAGCTACGAGAACGTCTATACCTTTTGCCTGGGTCCTCCGCCCGAGCAAACGGCTTCCGCCTTCAGCTGCGAATGGCTGGTGGTCATGACGGACAAGTGCAACGGCAATGTGCGGGTCGGCTGCGGGCGCTACGACTGGCATTTCGACGACACCACCGGCCTGGCCGAGCGGCTCGCCATCAGCGTGGAAGTCATGCAGATATTGCCACCCGCCGCTGTGGAGCCGGTCATGAAATGGGTGGCCTCGCTGCCCTATCCATGGTGCGTCACCGAGGCGGTCATCAACCGCGCGGCCAACGTGGTGGGCGTGGGGCCGGTGCTGGCCTGGCTGGCGTCCAATAATCGATGTTCGTGTTTCGAGTAAAGGAACTGAAAAATGAAAAACCTGTTGAAATACTTGATGGTGGGCTGCATGGCGCTGTTGTTCAATGCGGGCGCCGGCGCGGCGGAGAAGGGCACGGCCGATGAAGCGGTGGCGATGGTCAGGAAAGCCAGCGAGTTCCTGAAGAAGCATGGCAAGGAGCAGGCCTTCGCGGAATTCAATAACCCGAAGGGGGCGTTCATCCACAAGGACCTGTACATTTTCGCCTTCCTGGCCAATGGCGACGGCATCGAGCAAGCCAATGGCGCCAACGTCAAGCTGGTCGGCAAGAACGTGCTGGAGATGAAGGACGCCGACGGCAAGTTCCTGATCAAGGACATTCTCGCGCTGGGCATGGGCAAGGAAGGCAAGGGCTGGGTCGATTACAAATGGCCCAACCCGACTACCGGCACCATCGATGGCAAGCGCACCTATGTCGAGCGCGTGGACGATGTCGTGATCGGTTGCGGCATTTACAGGTAGGGAAAGCGATACCAGCAGTTTGGATAAGAGAAAGGGCTCCGATCGGAGCCCTTTCTCTTGATCGGCCAGCGGAACCGGCGGACGTCTTCGAGTCGGTTATTGAATCAACCAGGTCTGCGTGGCCTGCGTATGGGTCGTGTACCAAACGTTCTTCGCGGCCGTACCACCACAGGTAGGCTTATTGTAAATGGACGCCATAAACGCTTTGCCGAACGGAACGTTGCGCGCGAGACCCTGCACATTGGTCTTGGTCAAATCGTACTGCTGGCCATTGACATAGACGCGCGCGCAGGTGGTGCGGTTGTTCACGTTGGCGAAGACCAGCGTGCCGGACTGCGCGCCGACCAAGTCCTTAGGGGCGGCGACAACAGAGCTGGACAGCAGTACGCTCGCTGTGACGGCCGTGACGACAAATGCCGTCTTGCTCATAATTTTGCTGCGGTTCATGAGTATTACCTTTTACGTTGAGACTTGTCGGAGAATGAATTTCTGACCATCGCTTTACGTGCATCAATGTTTCGTACACGACGCCGTGAATCAGCGACAGTTCAATCATAAAAGCCCCATGCGGTCTTTGAATCGACCGAAACGAACCACTCCGCTCGCCAGCCAAGCGCGTGTGGCCCAGCGCGGCGCCGGCGGCGGTCAGGCGAATCAACAGCGTGATATGCAGACGCAGCCCGCGCCGCCGGTGGGATAGAGTTTGGTTTGCTAGCGGAACTGGCAAACTTCCTCAAAGCTGAGTTTGGGATGGCGGGGGAACAATCCCGTGGCGTCGCCATAGCCTATGCCGCACAGGAAGTTGACTTTCCATGCGCCGTCCGAGAAAAAGGTCTGGTTGACCAGCTCCTCGTTGAAGCCGGACATGGGGCCGCAATCGAGACCCACCATCCGCGCCGCGATCATCAAGTAGGCGCCTTGCAGCGAGGCATTGCGAAAAGCGGTGCTCTCGCTCAGCCGCTCATTGTTGCGGAACATGTCGGCCGCGTCCGCGCGGTGCGGAAACAGCGTCGGCAATTTCTCGTAAAACGTCCGGTCGTAGGCCACCACCGCCACCACCGGCGCCGTCCTGGCCTTGTCGACGTTGCCCGGCGCCAGCGCCGGCAGCAGCCGTTCCTTCGCCTCGGGCGTGCGCAGGAACAGCAGCCGCAACGGCGAGGTGTTCATGCTGGTCGGCCCCCATTTCAGCAACTCGTAGACTTCGCGCAGCAGCGCGTCGTCCACGCCGCGCGCCTGCCAGCGGTTCTGGCTACGCGCCTCGCGGAAGATCAGGTCGCGCACGGCGTCGTCGCAAATGCAGCGCGTCATGTCAAGCTCCCGGCCGGGCCGCGCCGACCAGGATGAACGCCAGCGTGGCGGCCTGCGCGCTGCGGTTGCGCCACGCATGGCGCGTGCCGTTCTGCACCGCCACGTCGCCCTGGCGCAGCAGTTTTTGCGCGCCGTCGTCCAGCTCCAGCCAGATCTCGCCGCCCAGCACCAGCGCATAGTCGATGCTGTCGCTGCGGTGCATGCCGGGGCAGTCCGGCTCGAAACAGTCGATCAGGCCGGGCAGGGCGGCGCCCAGCTCGGCGCCGGCCGCCGCACCGTTAAAGTCCGGGCTCATCATGACGGCGTCCGGCGGGAAGGTGACGATCAGGAAGCTGGTGCCGCCCGGCGCCGGCACCAGCGAGCCGCCGTCCAGGGTGGGATCGCCTGCCGGCGCCGGCAGGCTGGCGCCGGGTGCCGTGGCCCAGACTTGGGCGAAGGCGTGGCCGGGAATGTGCTTGAATGCGGCCGCGCGCGGCGCCGCCGCTTCCGAGACGAACACCGCCTTGCCTTGGGCGTCGTGGCCGGTAACGATACGTCGGATTTCCATGGTGTGCTCCTTAGGGACAGATGACGAAGTTGCTGAAGCCGCCGGAACGGTGCTCGATGCCGCCGATCGCCTCGTTCACCTTCTCCAGAGGGAAGCTGTGGTGCTCGAACACCGACAGATCCACCACGCCGGCCTCGGCCAGGTCCGCCATCTCCTGGCCCTGGGCGGTGGTGAACCACGCCGAGCCGACCAGCGTGATGTCATTGTCCATCAAATAGTGCAGGTTGACCGGCACTTCGCCGGCCACCGCGCCGACATTGACCAGCTTGCCGCCGCGTCGCAGCGTCGACAACGCGTCGAGCAGGGTGCGCGGGTCGGCGCCAGGGCCCAGCGCATCGATTACGGCGTCCACCCCTTCGCCCTCGGTGACTTCGTCGCTCCAGTCCCGCATGGGGCGCTTGCCGAGCGCATGCACGTGAATGCGATCCGGCGCCAACGCCTTGACCCGCTGCAGCAGCTCCACGTTGCGGCCGGTGCCGAGGATGCGGCGCGCGCCCAGTGCCAGCGCGAACAGCGCGCCACCCAGGCCCAGCGTGCCGCTGATGCCGTTGATCAGCACAGTGGAGCCCGGCCCCACGCCGGCCGTGCGCAGCGCGCGGTAGGCGGTGCCCAGGTAGCCCAGCCGTGCGGCCTGCTCGAAGCGCATATTGCCGGGAATGCGCACCAGGCTGTATTGTGGCGCCGTCATGTATTCGCACAGGCCGCCGTACGGGTAGTCGTCGTAGATGCGCTGCGAGCGCCGGGAGAAACCGAAGTAGCCGTTGAAGGTATAGCTGGCGCAGGCGGTGGTCTCGCCGGCGCGGCAGTTGCGGCAGGCGCCGCAATAGCGGGCCGGGTTGACGTAGACGCGGTCGCCCGGCTTGAAACCGATCACCTGCGAGCCGACCGCTTCGATCACGCCGGCCGGATCCAGGCCGAAAATGGCCGGCAGCTTGGGCAGCGGCAGGTGCGGGAACCAGGTACCCCAGTTGCTCAGGACGTTGCCCAGGTTGGGCACGATGCCGCAAGCCTTGACCTTGACCAGCACATCGCCGGGGCGGACTTCCGGCACCGGTATCCGTTCGATTTCCATCGGCTTGCCGACTTCGTGCATCCGTGCCGCGCGCATCATCTTGCTCATTTCATGTCTCCTTGTTTTTGTGTGGTCTTCTGCTTGGTGGCCGCGCGGATCAGCGCAGGCCGTCGTTGCCCGTGACGTCGGCCGCCGCCAGCCCGCCCAGGCGGGCATGGACCCGGCCGCCGGTCGCCATCGCCAGTCCGAAGGCGATTTCGTTGCGGCGCGGACCGTCCCACAGCGTCATTTCGGCGGCGCCGAAATGGCTGCGAACATAGGCGGCCTGGATATGCCCCAACGGCACGATCAGGCGGGTGCCAATGCCGCCGATGGTCTTGGCGGACGGCACGATGGCCTTCGGCTGACCCAGCGCTTCGCGCATCGCCCAGCCGCCGGCCTCGTGCCAGACCGCGCCGTGCTCCAGTTCGCCGTCCTCGCCGACCACCGCACCCTTGCCATAGGCCTGCACGTTGGCGACGCCGCCCAGCGCCGCGATCAGGCGCGCCGACAGCTCCGAACCGAGTTGGCGCAGCTCCGCCATGAAGGGGAGCAGGTCGGGCTGGTAACGCCCGGCATAGGGATTGGCGACCACGGCCAGCGCCGTCGCCACCCGCAGCGGCTGCTCCAACCGCGGGCCGCCTTCATGCCAAATTTCTTCAATATCCAGTTTGTACTTGCGTACCGTAACGAGCGACATCAACATCTCCTCAGCGAACAACAATCGAAGCGCCTGCATGCCAGCCGCAGGCGGCGCGGCGGGCCGGAGATCCGGTCCCGCCCCTTGATGGAAATTATACATGCGGCGAGATTTTATGCAAATTAAATATTTTTGTGCACAAAAATATGTTTGATCCTATAATTGCTCCAGGCATGGCGCGGCAGGCGCCTGCCACCCGAACAACAAGGAGAAGACAATGAAGTTGATTTCATATCGGCGCGAAGGCCAGGCGCGGTTTGGCGCGGTGACCGGGCAGGGCGTGGTGGAGCTGAGCGGCCAGCTGGATGGCGTGGAAGACCTGGCGACGCTGCTGGGCGACCCGGCCGCGCTGGAGGCGGCGCGCCGCATCGTGGCAAGCACGCCCGTCATGTGCCCGCTGACCGGCGTGCAGCTGGAGCCGGTGATACCGCGCCCCGGCAAGGTGGTCTGCGTCGGCATTAACTATGTCGAGCATGCGCACGAGGCGGGCCGCAAGATCGGCGAACACCCGGTGATCTTCCAGCGCTATCACGAAACGCTGATCGCCCACGGCGCGCCGCTGCTGCGGCCCAAGGTTTCCGGCCACTTCGATTTCGAGGCCGAGCTGGCGGTGGTGATCGGCAAAGGGGGCGCCCACATCGACGCCGCCGACGCCATGAGTCATGTGGCCGGCTACACCTGTTTCAACGACGCCAGCGTACGCGACTGGCAGTTCCACACCCACCAATACGGCATGGGCAAGAACTTCCAGTCCACCGGGGCGCTGGGGCCGTGGCTGGTGACGGCCGACGAGATCGCCGACTATCGCGAGCTGCTCGTCACCGGCACGCTGAACGGCGAACAGATGCAGCATGGCCGCCTGGCCGAACTGGCGTTCGACATTCCGGCGCTGATCGCGTATATCTCGAAGGCGCTGCCGTGGCATCCGGGCGACATCCTGGCCACCGGCACGCCGAGCGGCATCGGCTTCAAACGCACGCCACCGGTGTTCCTCGCGGCCGGCGACACCTTCGAAGTGACGATCTCGCAGATCGGCACGCTGTCCAATCCCGTCATCGATGAAGCTTGAGGAGTCCACCATGTCGCAACTGCCCCGCATTCAGTACACCCACACCGGCATCTTCTGCGCCGACCTCGACATGATGGTCGAGTTCTACCGGGCCAAGATCGGCTTCATCGTCAGCGACCGCGGCGTCGCCTCCACCGGCCACCGCCTGTTCTTCATGACGCAGGATCCAGAAATTCACCACCAACTGGTGCTGTTCGACGGCAAGCCGACCGACCTGCCATTCAATCCAATCAACCAGCTGTCCTTCCTGCTCGATACACTGGAGGATTTGCGCACGTATTACAAGCGGGCCCAGGAATTCGGCCTGCGCGATCTCGACCAGGTCGACCACGGCAACGCCTGGTCGCTATACTTCAAGGACCCGGAGGGCAATCCGATCGAGATGTATGTCGATTCGCCGTTCTACACCCACCAGCCGTGCCGCGAACCGCTCGACCTGTCGCAGCCGGCGGACACCATCCTGGCCACCACCGAGGCCATGTGCCGCCGCCGCCCCGACTTCAAGACGCGCGCGGAATGGATCGCCGCCACGCGCGAGCTGCTGCGCCAGACGCGCGCCTGACCATGCACGCCAATTACATAGGCGGCGCCTGGGTCGACGGCAGCCCGCGCCGCAACATCAACCCCTCGGACCTGGCCGACCTGGTGGGGGAATATGCGCATGCCGACGCCGCCCAGGCCGGACAGGCGATCGCCGCCGCCGCGTCCATGCGCCACGCATGGGCGAACAGCGGCATCGAACCGCGGGCCAGGGCGCTCGATTTCGTCGGCAGCGAACTGTTGCTGCGGAAACGCGAGCTGGGTACGCTGCTGGCGCGCGAGCAGGGCAAGACGCTGGCCGAGGGCATCGGCGAGGTGGCGCGCGCCGGCAATATCTTCAAGTTCTTCGGCGGCGAGGCGCTGCGCCTGCGCGGCGACAAGCTGGCTTCGGTGCGGCCGCAGGTCGAGGTCGAGGTCACGCGCGAGCCGGTGGGCGTGGTCGGCATCATCACGCCGTGGAACTTCCCGATGGCGATCCCGGCCTGGAAGATCGCGCCGGCCCTGGCCTACGGCAACACGGTGGTGTTCAAGCCGGCCGACCTGGTGCCGGGCTGCGCCTGGGCGCTGGCCGAGATCATCAGCCGCTCCGGCTTGCCGGCCGGCGTGTTCAACCTGGCCATGGGGCGCGGCTCGGTGGTCGGGAAGGCGCTGCTGGAATCGCCGCAGGTGGCGGCCATCAGCTTCACCGGCTCGGTCGATACCGGCCGCACGCTGATGACGGCCGCCGCCCGGCGCTTTGCCAAGGTGCAGCTGGAAATGGGCGGCAAGAATCCGCTGGTGATCCTCAACGACGCCGACCTCGATGTCGCGGTCGATTGCGCGGTGCAGGGTGCCTACTACTCGACCGGCCAGCGCTGCACCGCCTCGTCGCGCTTCATCGTCGAGAAGGGCGTGTATGCGGAATTCGTGCGGCGCGTCGGCGAGACCCTATCGGCGTTGCAGGTCGGCCACGCGCTGGAGGCACAGACGCAGATCGGTCCCGTGGTCGACGGCGAACAGCTGGCCAGCAATCTGGACTATGTCGAACTGGGGCAGGCCGAAGGCGCGCGGCTGGTCTGCGGCGGCCGCAGGCTGAAACGCGACACCGATGGCTATTTCATGAGTCCGGCCTTGTTCGCGGACGCCGACGCCGGCATGCGCATCGCGCGCGAAGAGATCTTTGGTCCGGTGGCCTGCGCCATTCCGGCCGACGGCTACGAGCACGCGCTGGAATTGGCCAACGACAGCCCGTTCGGCCTGTCGGCCGGCATCTGCACCACGTCGCTCAAGCACGCGACCCACTTCAAGCGCCAGGCGCAGGCAGGCATGGTGATGGTGAACGTGCCCACCGCTGGCGTCGACTACCACGTGCCGTTCGGCGGCACCAAGGGATCGAGTTACGGCGCGCGCGAGCAGGGCAGCCACGCGGCCGAGTTCTACACCAGCGTCAAGACCGCATACACCAGGGCCTAGGCCCGATATCATCACAAGAAAAACAGGAGATCAACATGGACGTGGATGTACTTATCGTGGGCGCCGGCCCGGTCGGCGCGGTGGCCGCAAACCTGGCGGGGCTGTGGGGCCTGAAGACGCTGGTGGCCGACAAGCTGCCCGACATTTACGACAAGCCGCGGGCCTTCGGACTGGACCACGAAGTCATGCGGGTGTTCGACAATATCGGCATCGCCGCCCGCATCGCCGAGCATGTCATGCCGTACCGGACCACGGAATACCACAGCAGCGGCGGACGCGTGATCAAGCGCATCATGCCGGCCGGCGCGCCGTATCAGCTGGGCTGGGAGGCCAACTATGTGTTCTCGCAGCCGGCGGTCGAAGGCGCACTGCGCGCGCGGCTACAGGAGCTGCCGGGCGTGAGCCTGGAACGCTCGACCGAAGTACTGTCGGTGACGCGCGAAGACGACGGCTACGTCAGCCTGCTGCAGGACCGCGAAGGCACGCAGCGCGAAGTGCGCAGCCGCTATGTGCTGGCCTGCGACGGCGGCACCAGTCCTCTGCGTGGCAGGCTGGGCCTGGAGATGGAGGACCTGCAGTTCGACGAGCCATGGATGGTGGTGGACTTGATGGTGGCGCCCGAAGTGTTGGAGCGGCTGCCGGCGACCAATATCCAATACTGCGAATTCGAGCGGCCTTGCACCTACATCGTCGGCCCCGGCCGCCACCGGCGCTGGGAATTCATGATCAATCCGAATGAAACACCGGCCAGCATCTCGCAGCCGGAAGCGATCGCCCAATTGATGTCGCGCTGGCTGACGCCGCATGAATATGAGCTGTGGCGGGCGTCGGCCTACCGCTTCCATGCCTTGATCCTGAAGACCTGGCGCGAGGACGGACTGTTCTTCCTCGGCGACGCGGCGCACATGACGCCGCCGTTCATGGCGCAGGGCATGTGCCAGGGCATACGCGACGCCTCCAATCTGGTGTGGAAGCTGGCGCTGGTGCATCGCGGCCTGGCGGCGCCGTCGCTGCTCGACACTTATCAGGAGGAACGGCTGCCCCATGTGCGTCATACCACGCTGGTGACCAAGGAATTCGGCCACGTCATCTGCGAACGGGATGCGGAGCGCGCCGCCGCGCGCGACCGCGCCATGCTGGCGGAGATGGAGCGCAACCCGGGACCGACGGTGCGCCAGTCGCTGATACCCGGATTGTCCGGCGGCTTCCTGGCGCCGCTCGACAGCGTGGGCGCGCGCGGCGCGCTGTTCCCGCAGCCGATGGTGGTCGATCATGCGGGACGCGAGGATCTGCTGGACCGCTTTACCGGCCCGGCCTTCCGCATCGTCGCCGCCCCCGGCGCGGACCTGGGCGCGCTCGCGGCCGGCATCGAGGGCGACGCGCAACTGGCCGCATTGCCACTGGCCCTGCTGCAATTGCTCGATGCCGGTCCGGCCGGCGCCTCCTGCGGCGGGCACGGCTTCCGCGAGCAGGGCGGGATTTTGCGCAACTGGATGGCCGATCGGCTATGCACCTTCGTGCTGGTGCGGCCGGACCACTATGTGTTCGGCACGGCGGCTTCGGCGGCGGAAGGGATCGCGCTGCTGCATACGCTGCGCGAGAAGCTGGCCGGCGCGGCCAGCGGCCTGGATATGGCCTGAGCGGCATCCCGGCGGCGCCCTGAGCCTCGCCGGGATTGCGGTATGATTGAGCGCACAAGACAAACGTGTGACTAACAGGAGGACAGCGATGTCAGATACTTCCGGTGCTGGCGTCGGCGAACGCGTGCACGCCAGCTTCGCGCGCCAGAACGCGATGGCCTTGATCAAGGCGGAGTTAGCCGTGGTTGAACACGGCCGGATTGAAATCCACCTGCCGCACTGGAGCGGCGTCGAGCAGCAGCATGGCTTTGTGCATGGCGGCGTGGTCGGCATGATCGCCGATTCGGCCGCGGGCTATGCGGCGATGACGGTGGTGCCGGAGGGCGCGTCGGTCCTCACCGTCGAATACAAGATGAATTTGCTCGCCCCCGCCGGCGGCGACCTGTTGATCGCGCGGGGCCGCGTCGTCCGTCCCGGGCGCACGCTGATCGTCACGCAGGCGGAGGTGTTTGCCGTCAAGGATGGACAGGAAACGCTCTGTGCGCTCATGCAGCAAACCATCATGGTCATGCACGGCAAGAGCGAGAAGTAGCAGGCGCAAACTCCTGTTGCCCGGCCACGTCCTCTAAAAACAGCGTGCAATTGCTGGTGAAAAGCCCGGATTGGCACTACTATAAATCACGGTGTACGTCCTCCCTATCGGTAAATCTTGATTCCCCTATAAGGAGCGCCAGGCTCCGGGGTGGGGAAGTTCATGGCTGGCATATACAGGGACGTATCAACATTGTGACTACGGCTGTGATGAAAAAATATTTTTTACTGATATTTTACTTGTTGTTGTCGCAATCCAAGGCTACGCCTTCGGAAACCATTCGTTATGTCATTTTTCCTAACCCTCCCTTTATCATTGGCGCGGAAACGGCGATAAACAGAGAGCCGAGCGGTATCGAGATTGATATTGTGCGAGAACTCGCTCGGCGCATGAAGATGAAAATTGCGTTTATAAAGTGCCCATTGATACGCTGCCTGAAGCTGATCGAAGATGGTAAAGCTGATTTAGTCAGCAGCCTTTTCAAGCGGCCGGAGCGTGAACTGTATATGCGATACTTTGATCTTCCTTACCTTGACAAGTATCCGATTGCATTCTACTCCCGTAAAGGCTCGGGAATTTCAATCGCGGAGTATAAGGATTTATATAAGCTGGCATCGCCAATTGGCATGCTGCACGGCGGGAGTTATTTTCCACAATTTGACAACGATGCGAGACTAAACAAAAAGCCCGTGGCGCGGCAAGAACAACTGTTCCCCATGCTATTGGCAAAACGCTTTGATGTCATTGCCGGATATGTTCCCGCCGAAAATTACAGGTTGATTACGGAAGGCCTTGAGGGGAAAGTCGAGAAATCGGAGTTCGAATATGATGGCGTCAATTATCTTTACTTGGCAATTGGCAGGAAATCGCCCTTGACAAACCGTTTCGAAGAGTTGAACTCCACGCACAAGGCAATGTTGACGGATGGTTTCATCGAACATGTCTTGAATTTTTACAGAATTAAATATTCGCTTAAATAATAATCGAGGCCAGTTTCATCAGGCCAGCGCCGCCACCATCTGCGGCACGATCTCAAACAGGTCGCCGACGATGCCGTAATCGGCCACCGCGAAGATAGGCGCTTCCGGGTCCTTGTTGATGGCGACGATGGTCTTCGATTCCTTCATGCCGGCCAGGTGCTGGATCGCCCCCGAAATACCGACCGCGATATACAGTCGCGGCGCGACGATCTTGCCGGTCTGGCCGACCTGCCAGTCGTTCGGCACGAAGCCCGCGTCCACCGCCGCGCGCGAGGCGCCGATGGCGGCGCCGAGGCGGTCGGCCAGCGGATCAAGCAGCTTGAAATTCTCCGCCGAACCCAACCCTCGCCCGCCCGCGACCACGATGCCGGCGCCGCTCAATTCCGGCCGGCCACTGCTGACAGTCTGTCGCGACAGTAGCGTGGAACGGCCGCGGTTCGCCGCCGGCGCGACCGCCTCGACCACCGCATCGCCGCCGCCGGCGGCCGGCTCGAAGCTGGTGGTGCGCACCGTCAGCACCTTGATCGCGTCCGCCGATTGCACGGTCGCGACCACGTTACCGGCATACACGGGGCGCTCGAAGGTGTCGGGCGTGCACACCCTGCTGGCTTCGGAAATCTGCGCGACATCGAGACGGGCCGCCACGCGCGGCAAGACGCTCTTGCCGCAGGCCGTGGCCGGCGCCAGGATGTGGCTATAGCCGGCGGCAAGCGCCAGTATCTGTTCGGCCAGGTTTTCCGCGCCGGTGGCGAGGTGCTGCGCGTCGGCCAGCAATACCTTGGCGACACCACGGATGCCGGCCGCCGCAGCGGCAGCGTCGGCGCAGGCGGCGCCTGCCACCAGGACGTGGACCTCGGCGCAGCAGGCCAGGGCGGCGCTGATGGTGTGCAGGGTGGCGGCCTTCAGGCCGGTGTGGTCGTGTTCTGCGATGACGAGTGCGGTCATGAGATGTTCCAGATGAATGAGGGAGAAAAAACTAGATGACTTGGGCTTCCTGCCTGAGCTTGTCCAGCAGCGTCGCCACATCCGGCACCATGACGCCGGCGCCGCGGCCTGCCGGTTCGGCCATGCCGAGCACCTTCAGGCGGGGCGCCACATCCACGCCCAGTTCGACGGGTGTGACGATGTCCAGCGGCCGCTTCTTGGCCTTCATGATGTTGGGCAGGGTGGCGTAGCGCGGCTCGTTCAGGCGCAAGTCGGTGGTGACCAGCGCCGGCAATGCCAGCGCCAGCGTTTCCAGGCCACCATCGACTTCACGGCTGACGCAAGCCTGGTCGCCTTCGATGACCAGCCGGGAGGCGAAGGTCGCCTGCGGCCAGTCCAGCAGGGCCGCCAGCATCTGGCCGGTCTGGTTGCAATCGTCGTCGATGGCCTGCTTGCCGGTGATGATCAGGCGCGGCTGCTCCCAGTCGGCCAGCGCCTTCAGCAACTTGGCCACCGCCAGCGGCTGCAACTCGGCGTCGGTATGGACCAGGATGGCGCGATCGGCCCCCAACGCCATCGCGGTGCGCAGGGTTTCCTGGCAAGCCATCGCACCGCAGGACACCACCACCACCTCGCTGGCGGCACCGCTCTCCTTCAGGCGCACGGCTTCCTCGACGGCGATTTCGTCGAAGGGGTTCATCGCCATCTTGACGTTGGCGACATCGACGCCGCTGCCATCGCTCTTCACGCGGACCTTGACGTTATGGTCCACCACGCGTTTCACTGCCACTAAAACCTTCATGCTCAACCTCTCTTAAGTTCCTTCGATCCAGCTCAAACCACCTTGTCCCGCCGCAGCGCGGCCAGGTCCGGCGGCGTCAGGTCCAGCCATGCGGCCAGTACTTCGTCCGTGTGCTGGCCCAGCGTGGGCGGGGCGCTGCGGTACTGCACCGGCGTGGCCGACATGCGGATCGGATTGGCAACCAGCGGCACGCTGCCGGCCAGCGGGTGCGGCAAGTCGATATGCAGGCCGCGCGCCCGCACCTGCGGATCGGCGAATACGCGGTCCAGCGTGTTGATCGGACCGCAGGGCACGCCGGCCGCCTCCATCAGCGCCACCCATTCGTCGGTGCCGCGGCCGGTGGTGACGGCGCGCATCAGCGCCACCAGCTCGTCGCGGTGCCGGACCCGCTGCGGGTTGGTGGCGAAGCGCGCATCCTCGGCCCATTCCGGCCGGCCCAGCGTCCGGCACAAACCGGCGAACTGGCCGTCATTGCCGACCGCGATGATCATGTAGCCGTCGGCGGTCGGAAAATCCTGGTAGGGCACGATGTTCGGATGGGCGTTGCCCATGCGGCCAGGCGCGACGCCGCCCACCAGGTAGTTGGCCGCCTGGTTGGCCAGGCAGGCGATCTGCACGTCGAGCAGGGCCAGGTCGATGTACTGGCCCTGGCCGGAACGCTCGCGGTGCGCCAGGGCGGCCAGCACGGCGTTGCTGGCGTAGAGGCCGGTCATGATGTCGGTCAGCGCCACGCCGACCTTGACCGGTCCCGCGCCTTGCGCGCCATCGGGACGGCCGGTCAGGCTCATCAACCCGCCCATGCCCTGGATCAGAAAATCGTAGCCTGCGCGCGCCGCGTAAGGCCCGGTCTGGCCGAAGCCGGTGATCGAGCAGTAGATCAGGCGCGGATTGAGTGCGCGCAGACTGTCGTAGTCGAGCCCATACTGGCGCAAGCCGCCGAGCTTGAAGTTCTCGATCAGGATGTCGGCCTTGGCGGCCAATTGGCGCACCAGTTGCCGGCCTTCCGGCCGCCCCAGGTCGATGGTCACCGAGCGTTTGTTGCGGTTGGCGCTCAGGTAGTAGGCCGATTCGCCGGTGGCCTGGCCGTCGGCGTCGTCCAGCCATGGCGGCCCCCAGGCGCGGGTGTCGTCGCCGGCGACCGGGCGCTCGACCTTGACCACGTCCGCGCCCAGGTCGGCCAGCAGCTGGCCGGCCCAGGGACCGGCCAGCACCCGCGACAGATCCAGCACCCGCACGCCGGCGAGGGCGGCGGGCGTCGTTGCGGCGCCCGTTTCCATCAGAACGCCGCGATGCCGGTGATGGCGCGGCCGAGGATCAGCGCGTGCACGTCGTGGGTGCCCTCGTAGGTGTTGACCACTTCGAGGTTGACCAGATGGCGGGCCACGCCGAATTCGTCGCTGATGCCGTTTCCGCCCAACATATCGCGCGCCATGCGGGCGATGTCCAGCGCCTTGCCGCAGGAATTGCGCTTCATGATGGAGGTGATCTCCACCGCCGCCGTGCCTTCATCTTTCATGCGGCCCAGGCGCAGGCAGCCTTGCAGCGCGAGCGTGATCTCGGTCTGCATGTCGGCCAGCTTTTTCTGGATCAGCTGATTGGCGGCCAGCGGCTTGCCGAACTGGTTGCGGTCCAGTACATACTGGCGTGCGCGGTGCC
The DNA here is from genome assembly GCF_003416895.1 of Duganella sp. BJB476. Lineage (GTDB taxonomy): Bacteria > Pseudomonadota > Gammaproteobacteria > Burkholderiales > Burkholderiaceae_D > Rugamonas. The sequence continues at coordinate 65,539 of NZ_QVIO01000009.1, read as the reverse complement.
AGCAGTCCTCGGCCGCGCCCATCGCGCCCCAGGCGATGCCGTAGCGAGCGCTGTTCAGACAGGTGAACGGCCCCTTCAGGCCGCGCACGTCCGGGAAGGCGTTTTCTTCCGGGCAGAACACGCCGTCCATGACGATCTCGCCGGTGATCGAGGCGCGCAGCCCGACCTTGCCGTGGATGGCCGGCGCCTCCAGGCCTTTCCAGCCTTTCTCCAGCACGAAGCCGCGGATCGCGCCCTCATCGTCCTTGGCCCATACCACGAACACGTCGGCGATCGGGCTGTTGGTGATCCACATCTTGGCGCCGCTCAGCTCATAGCCGCCCGGGACTTTTTTCGCGCGGCTCAACATGCCGCCAGGGTCGGAGCCGTGATTCGGCTCGGTCAGGCCGAAGCAGCCTATCCATTCACCGCTGGCCAGCTTGGGCAGGTATTTTTGCTTGGTCGCTTCATTGCCGAATTCGTAGATGGGCACCATCACCAGCGACGACTGCACGCTCATCATCGAACGATAGCCCGAGTCCACGCGCTCGACTTCGCGGGCCACCAGGCCGTAGCACACCGCGTTGAAGCCGGCGCCGCCGTAGGTGTCGGGGATGGTCACGCCCAGCAGGCCCAGCTCGCCCATCTCGCGGAAGATGGCGCTGTCGGTCTGTTCGCGGCGGAAGGCTTCGAGCACGCGCGGCTCCAGCCGTTCCTGGCAATAGGCGCGGGCCGATTCGCGCACCATGCGTTCCTCGTCGCTCAGCTGTTGATCCAGCAGCAGCGGGTCGTCCCATTGGAAAGCGGCGTAGTTATGCTTTGAGCTCATTTCGTACTCTTAAAAGTTTATCGTGTACCTAATGTACAATCGCAATGGCAGGCTCACAAACGATTTGTTCGCACTAAATTGTGCGCATTACGCACTTGTAAAGAATTGGAGTATCCATCCATGCGCCGCAAAATACCGTCCACCGCCGCGCTGTCGGCGTTCGAATCGGCGGCCCGCCATCAGAGCTTCACCAAGGCGGCCGACGAGCTGGCCGTCACGCAAAGCGCGGTCTGCCGCCAGATCGGCGCACTCGAGGAGTTCCTGGATCTAAAGCTGTTCCGCCGTGGACGGCGCGGCGTGGCGCTGACCGAGGCCGGCCTGATTTACAGCCGCCAGATCAGCGCGCGCCTGAACGAAGTGGAGCGCGACACGCTGGCGCTGATGGCCAAGGGCGGGCAGGGCGGCACGCTGGAGCTGGGCGTGGTGCCGACCTTCGCCACCAAGTGGCTGCTGCCGCGCATGCCGCTGTTCGCCGCCGAGCATCCCGACATCACCGTCAACCTGAGCGCGCGCACGCGGCCCTTCCTGTTCGACGAGACGACGTTCGACGCCGCCATCTATGCCGGCCCGGCCACCTGGCCCGGCACGGACAGCCTGTTCCTGATGCGTGAAAACCTGATCGCCGTGTGCAGCCCGGCGCTGGGGCGCATCGACTGGCGCCGCCATGCGCTGCTGCAACAGAGCACCCGTCCCTACGCATGGCGCGACTGGTTCACCTCGCGCGGTTTGCAGGTCGAGGGCGACATGTCCGGTCCCCGTTTCGAGCTGTTCTCGATGCTGGCCGAGGCGGCCATCCATGGCATGGGGGTGGCGCTGATTCCGCGCTTCCTGGTGGAAGATGAATTGCGGCGCGGGGTACTGGTGCAAGCGGTCAGCCACCAGTACCTGAACGAGCGTTCCTACTACCTGATCTACCCCGAGGGCAAGGCCGGCAATACCGCGCTGACGGCGTTCCGCCGCTGGCTGGCCGGCCAGGCGGGCGAGTACAGTGCGGCCATGGGGCTGGATTGAGCGCGCAAATGCTTAAATAATTTGCATTTTTAGGCATTTTACGCATAAAATACGGGGTGTTTCATCCTTCTGGATTCCCATCATGGAAAATCTGTCCATCGAACCCGCCGCCGGCTCATCGCTGATCGAAGTGGCGCTGCATAAAATGAAGCGCGCCATCGTCTGCTGCGAACTGACGCCCGGCACCAAGCTGAAGGTGGAGGCGCTGTCCAAGGCTTACGGCCTGAGCAGCTCGCCGATCCGCGAAGCGCTGAACCGCCTGGCGCAGGAAGGCATCGTGACGGCCAGCGACAACAAGGGCTTTCGCGTGGCACCGATTTCGGTGGAGGATTTCCGCGAAATCTCACGCATCCGCCGGCTGCTCGAATGCGAAGCGTTGTCCGATGCAATGACGTATGGCGACGACGAGTGGGAAGGCGAGATCCTGGCCGCGTTCCACCGTCTGAGCATGGTGGAAAAGCGCCTGGGCAAAGGCCCGGTGGCGCTGGACGACGATTGGTCCGTGCGGCACAAAGCCTTCCACTTCGCCATGTTCCGCGCCTGCCCATCGCCGCTGCTGCTGGGCATGGTCGATTCCCTGTTCGACCGCGCCGAACGCTATCGTCGTTTCTCGGCGCTGCACCGGCAATCCGGGCGCCACAAGCACAATGAACACCAGATGCTGCTCGACGCGGTGCTGGCGCGCGACAAGGATAAGGCGCTGACACAGCTGAGCGACCACATCGGCCATACCGAGACCAGCATCAGCGAAGCCATCGAGCGGCAACTGGCGACCTTGCAGTAAGCCATATTTTTCCCTCGCATCCTGACCTGGTGCAAGCGCTGTTCGTCTATTCGGCGTGAGGCGGCGACCAGCGAGGGCTGTGGGGCCATTCAGGGTTTTTTCAGAGAAGTGCTTCGTAGTAAAGCACTACTTATAAATGCCGCAGCCGATCAGTACATCGCCGACCTTTTCGACATAGCTGGATTTGGGTTCTATGGTTGCATTGACCGGATTCGGCCACTTATAGTCGCTCCAGCCGTTGCCTTTGGTATTGGCGATTTCGATGAAGTTTTTGATCAGGTAGACGCCGTCGGCGTCCCGCATCTCAATCAGATTCTTGCCTACCATCTTCGAAGCGTTGCCATTGCCGATCGCCAGATTATTGCCCTTCATGTCGTACACGAATATGTACAAACTGCGATCGACAAACTGCCCCTTCGGATTGCTGAATTCTGTGTATGCCTTTTCCTTGCCGTTCGCCTTTAGATACGCAACTGCCTTTTTTACCATCACCACTGCTTCGTCAGCCGTTCCTCTATCGGAAGCGGCCAATGCCGTAGTATTGATCTCCAATGCGAAGAGGCCTAAGGTTATATTCCTGAAGATTGTTCTCATGTGGTGTCCTTCGGTAAAAAGATGTGGTGATGCGTTAAGCCGGCGCAGAGACTTCGAGGGGGACACGGATCCATGCTAGCGGGATAAGTGCAATATCTCTATAGGGAAATCCTTAGATTTATATAAGGTGATTCTCAACCACTTGCGCATGCCCATCGTGTCCCGGCGTGATATGTTAATCGCAAAGCGGAGCGGATTGGGAGCACCGCTTTGCGAGGAAGGTTCGCGCTAACAGCGAGGACCAGGTCCGACCTTCCGATAGAAAACCTGCGTCCAAGCTGCCCCGCCTGTGTCGATTGGCTGGAACCGATTTGGCGACCCGAAAATCAGATCGACGGCCAATGTTTTACCGATGCACGTCAATCAGCGCTGCTGATACACACCGGTCAGGACGATGTAGTCGTCCACCCGCTCGAAATAGCTGGAGCGCGCCTCCATCGTTTTGCTTACCGGGTTCAGCCACTGGAAATCGACCCAGCCCTTGCCTGTGTCCCTGGCCATTTTTAATTCCTCCCGGACGAAGTATTTACCGTTAACGTCGCGCAGGTCGATCAGCGATTTGTTGACCAGCCTGGGATTGCTGCCGTCGGCCAGCAGTGTGCCGCCCAGGTCGAGCACGACGATGTACAGCTCGCGCTCGACGAACGGTCCCTTGGGGTTGTTGAAGTCCCGCAGCGCCTGCTCCCTGCCTTGCTGGCGCAGATAGGCGGCCGCTTTCCTGACGAAGCTCACGGCCTCGTCGCGCGTGGACAGCCGGTCCTGGGCGCTGGCCGGCGACAAGGCCGTCGCCGCCAGCAGCGCCCCCAGGCAGAGTCCGACGATTTTCTTGTGCATGATGATGGCTCCCATGAATGGCGTCACAAGGCGACGCCGTTGGCCTGGCGCGGCGCGACAGGCTCGATGGCGGCGGGCTGCTGCGCCCGCGGCGCGGGCTTCAGCAGGAAATGCGCCAGCGCCGGCAGCAGGATCAGGGCGCCCAGCATGTTCCAGATGAACATGAACGCCAGCAGGATGCCCATGTCGGCCTGGAACTTGAGCGGCGACAGCGCCCAGGTCGCCACCGCCGCGCCCAGCGTGACGCCGGTCAGCACCACCACCTTGCCGGTGAATTGCAAGGCCTTGTAATACGCCTGCGACAGGCTGGCGCCCTGGCGCAGCTCGACCAGCGTCACCGACACCACGTACAGCGCATAGTCGACGCCGATGCCGACGCCGAGCGCGATCACCGGCAGCGTGGCGACCTTGACGCCGATGCCCAGCGCCACCATCAGCGCCTCGCACAGCACCGAGGTCAGCATCAGCGGCAGGATGGCGCAGATGACGGCGCGCCAGGAGCGGAAGGTGACGAAGGCCAGCACGATGACGGCGGCATACACCAGCACCAGCATCTGCGTGTTGGCCTTGCGCACCACGATGTTGGTGGCCGCCTCGATGCCGGCGTTGCCGGCCGCCGACAGGAACTGGATGTCCTTGCTGTTGTTGGCGGCGGCAAAGCGTTCGACCGCCTGCACCACCGCGTCCAGCGTGTCGGCCTTGTGATCCTTCAGGTAGACGTAGACGGTGAGCAGGTCGCAGTTCTGGTTCAGCAATTCACGCGGGGCGCGCGTGGTGATGGCGTTCAGCATGTCCTGCGAGCGCGGCAGGTCGTACCATTTCAGGTTGCCTTCGTTCATCGCGGCCGAGGCGCGCTTGCTCAGCGCGGCGAAGGAGTTGGTCGATTCCACGCCCGGCAATTGCTGCAGCTGCCATTCCAGCGCCTCGACCTGCGCCAAGGTGTTGTATTGGGCGCACAGGTATTGCGGCGTCTGCACCATGACGACGAAGTTGTCGCTGCTGGCAGCGTAGTGGGCCGCCATGAAGGCGCTGTCGCGGTTGTAGCGCGATTGCGGGCGCAGTTCGGGCGCGCCGGGATCGAGGTCGCCGATCTTCAGATGGCTGCTGACCACGGCGCCGCCGGCGGCCAGCATGGCCGCGGCCACAATCGCCAGGGCGGCCCAGCGGCGCTGGGTGAAGCGGTCCAGGAAGGCCCAGAACGGATGCTTGCGCGGCGCTTCCTCGTCGCGCAGGCTGCGCTGCGCCGCCGCCGCGCTGACGCCCAGGTAGGACAGCAGCACCGGCAGCAGGATCAGGTTGGTGAAGATCAGCACGGCGACGCCGATGCTGGCCGAGATCGCCAGATCGTGGATGACGGGGATGTCGATCTCCATCAGCACCGCGAAGCCCACGGCGTCGGCCAGCAGCGCGGTCAGGCCGGCCAGGAACAGGCGGCGGAAGGTGTAGCGCGCGGCCACCAGCTTGTGCGTGCCGCGGCCGATGTCCTGCATGATGCCGTTCATCTTTTGCGCACCATGGCTCATGCCGATGGCGAACACCAGGAAGGGCAGCAGGATGGAATAGGGGTCGAGGTCGAAGCCCAGCAGCGGAAGCAATCCCAGCAGCCACAGCGCCGCCACCAGCGAGCAGGCCACCACCAGCACGGTGCTGCGCAGGCAGCGCGTGTACCACAGCAGCATGGCGGCGCAGATCGCCAGCGCGACGCCGAAGAACAGCAGCACCTGGCGCATGCCTTCGATCAGGTCGCCGAGCACCTTGGCAAAGCCGGCGATATGGATGCGCACGCCCTGCGCCTCGTAGCGCTGGCGCAGCTGTTCCAGCCTGGTCGACAGTTGCAGATAGTCGAGGCGCTGGTTGCCGTTCGCCTCCAGCAGCGGCAGCACGATGACGCTGGAGCGCAGATCGGGCGCCACCAGGGTGCCGATCTCGCCGGAGCGTTCGATGTTGGCGCGCAGTTCGCTCAAGCTTTTAGGCGAACCGTCGTAGCCGTCCGGGATCACCGGGCCGCCGTCCAGGCCCTCTTCGGTGACGCCGATCCAGCGCACCGCCGGCATCCAGATCGATTTCATGAACGAGCGGTCGACGCCGGGCAGCAGGAACAGTTCGTCGTTGAGCTTGCGCAGCGTGTCGAGGTAGGCCGGGTCGTAGATGGTGCCGTTGTTGTTGGCCACGGCGATCCGCAGCGTGTTGCCCAGCCCACCCAGGTCGGCCTTATGCTGCTGGTAGTTCAGCACGAAGGGGTGGTGCGCGGGGATCATGCGTTCGAAACTGGGGTTCAGGCGGATGCCCGTGGCTTGCCAGGCCAGCACGGCGGTCGTCAGCAGGAACAGCAGCACCACCGCGATGCGGTGGTTGAACAACAGACGCTCCAGCCAGGAGCCGGAGCTGCGGTCGAAATCGGCCAGCTTGGCGACGACCGGATGGACGGGTGCGGAGGCCTTCATGGTTGTACCTTTGCGGGATTCAGTGCGATGCGGGTGATGCCGCGCACGCCGGCCAACAGCAGGCTGCCGTCGTCGGCTTGCGCGATCGCGGTAAACGGCGACGGCTGGGGCGGGGCGATATGGTCGAAGCGCTTGCCGCCGTCGGTGCTGCGATACAGCTGGCCGGTGTCGTCGGCCAGCAGCAGCGCGCCGTCGCGCAGGCGCAGGCCGGCGCTGATCGAGGCGGTGGTGCCCAGGTCGCTCCGATGCCAGCTGGCGCCGGCGTCGTCCGACCAGCGCACGTTACCGCGCATGCCGAACGCCAGCAGCGCGCGGGGCGACAACGCCAGCCCGCCGAAATAGCTACCCTGGTAGCCGGCGTCGGCGGCGCTGAAACTCTGGCCGCGATTGTCCGAATAGTACAACGCGCCTTGCTCGCCGGCGATCAGGCAAGCGTCGCCATGCCCGGCGACGGCGTACAGATGCTTGGCCTTGGGATTGTCGATGCGGCCGGGCGCGGCCTGCCAGCTTTGTCCGCCGTCATCGGTGGCGAACAGCAGGCCGAAGGCGCCTACCAGCAAGCCGTGCCGGGCGTCGAAGAAATGCAGGTCCAGCCATGGTTTGTTGGCGCCTTCGGCCACCAGGCGCTCGGCGTCGGCCAGCGCCTGCCGGCCGCTGCGGCTATCGGCCTTGACCGCCGCCAGCATCAACGCGGCGGCCTGCTTGCCGTCGAGCTGTTTGCTCCAGTTCTTGCCGCCGTCGCGGGTGCGCAGCAGTATGCCGCTATGGCCCAGCGCCCAGCCGTCCTGCCCGTTGATGAAGCGCAGCGCCGTCAGCGAGACGCTGACCGGCACGCTGGCCTGGTGCCAGCCGAGTCCGCGGTCGTCGGACCACAGGATGATGCCGCGTTCGCCCGCCGCGACCAGGCGCCGGCCAGTCCCGGCGGTGGTGATCGCCAGCAGCACGGAGCCGGCCGCCTTGACGCTTGGGATCGCCGGCCGCTCCAACACGTCCGGTTCGGCGCGCGCGGCGCCGCCGCACAGCGCAAAGGCCGCCAGCAGCAGCGCCGCCGCGCGCCGCGGCACGGTAAAGAGATAGTTCATGATATGCATTCCTTCGGCGTGGCCGCCATCTTCAACGCGAGCCCTTGGCCGCCAGGTTTTCGGGAGTGAAGTAGCTCTCGCCCCAAGGCGGCAACTGCTTGAACTGGTACGCTTTCTCGCCAGGGTAGTTGGCCAGCACATAGGTGTTGGCCAACAGGTTGTACAGGCCGAAGGACTGCGCGATGGAGCCAGGCACGTCCGGCATGGCCATCGGCAGCGTGTAGCCAACGCGCCAGATCTGTCCCTGGCCGTCCCACATGTCGGACAGCACAGCGGTGTAGGTGTCCTCGTCGAGGTAGTAGCGGCGCTTCGGCACGGCATGGCGCTTGCCCTGAGCCACGGTGGCCTCGACTTCCCACACGCGGTGCAGCTCCCAGCGCACGTGGTCGGGATTCAGGTGCTGCGGCCCCAGCAGGTCGGTGCTCTTGGCCTGCCAGGTGCGGTTGGTGTTGTAGGGAATGTAGAGTTCCTTCTTGCCGATGATCTTCCAATCGTAGCGGTCCAGCGCGCCGGAGAAGCCGAAGGCCTCGTCAAAGTAAAAGGCGCCCGAGGCCACGCTGTCGGGTGTGTCGTAGCCCAGCGTCGGCGCCTTGCGGGTGCGGCGTTGGCCGACCAGGTATTGCCAGGCTTGGCGCCCCTTGTCGGCATTGACCGTGTCGCGCAGCAGGATGGATTCGCCGGCCTTGAACGGCGGCCCGTAGGTCACCAGCAGCAGGTTGCTGTAGTCGCCGTTGAACTTGTCGAGCGAGCCGTCCTTGAACCAGTACGGCGACTGCACTTCGTTCATGCCGTCCGAGGCCATGGTGGTCTTGCCATCGGCCGTGGTGACGAACAGGCGGAACAGCATGGAATTGGCTTGCCCTTTCCAGGACAGCAAATGATTCCACATCAGTTCATGGCCGGTCTTCGGCAGGGGGAAGGGCACGCCGCCGTAACAGCCTTCGATCGTCAGGCCGCCATCTTTGGTCTTGCAGCGGGTGGCGTTCTTGAAGGTGTTGTCGTAGGCCCATTGCGGCATGGCCGCCGTGCGATGGGTGGGATAGACGTCGATGCGGTAGCTGGGGTATTTCTTCATCAGCGCCTTGACGCCGTCGGTCAGCTTGTCGGCGTACTGCTCCATGTTCTTGGCGTTGATGGACAGCAGTGGCTTCTCGCCGGGGTAGGGATCGGGCCGTGCGTCGCCTTCCTTGTAGCCGGCCGGCACCTTGGTGTAGCCGCCGTCCCATGCGGGGATGGTGCCGGCCTTATTGCCGGCTTTTTCCGCGCCGGCCGGCGTCAGTTCACTTTTCAGTCTGGCGGCTTCGTCGGCGCCGACCGCCGCCTGCGTGGCGCCGGACCATGCCAGGCCCGTCAGCAACAGGGCCGACACGGCCGCGCGCATGCTTGATGTATCCATCTTTGTCTCCTCAATATTTTTGTGGTCAGAACGTGCTTTGCAGCGAGACCGAAACGAAGTCGCGGTCCTTGTTGGTCTGCCGGTACGGCAGGATGGTGGCGGCCGGCGGCGTGTTGGGCGAGATGAAGGTGCCCGCCGCGCCGTAGAAATGCACCAGGTTCATGCTGAGCTTGAATTTCTTGCGGAAGTCCAGGCTGGCCCCGATGCTGAAGTCGCCGCCATGCTCGGCGCCGCCGGCGAACTTGACGTTGGTGGAGGAGCGGCCACTGATCGCATAGCCCACGCCCATCGGCAGCGACAAGTCGATACCGGGCAGCACCTGGTAGTACTCGGGAATGAACAGGGCGCGCAGGCCGGACGCGTCGCGGGTGCTGTTGGGATCCAGCGCGGCCGGATTGCGGCTCACGCTCAGGCGGCGGTTCCACGCCAGTTCGGCCAACAGGGTGCCGCCATCCCACAGGCGGCTGCCGTTCATGACATAGATCGCCGACAGGTTGGCGTGGGCGGTATTGCCGACCGCGTAGGCGGGATTGCCGTCGTTGTCGGCGCCGAAGGCGACCACCGGATCGCTGACCAGCGGCGCGTTGCGCCGCGTCACCAGTTCGAGCGCGACGTTGGCGCCGGCCAGCGTGGTGCTGGCGCTGGCGCCGTAGGCCCGGATGTCCTCGCCGTAGACTTGCCGGTAGCTGCCCACCGAAGGCAGCGCCGGCGTCGCCGACGGCAGCAGATAAAGGTTGAAATCCTTGTCGTGATAGCGGATCGCATACAGGCCGAATTCGGCGATCTCGCTGTCGGGACGGAAGCGCAGCTGCAGGCCGCCCTGGCCGCTGTTCCTGGGCTTGATGTCGCTGTCGCGGTCGAAGTAGACGTGGGCGAACGAGCCCGGCGCGAAGAAGCGTTCGGCGCCCGGGCCGACATAATCGGCGCCGGAGAAATAGCTGCCGGAGCCGGGAATGCGGTTGGCGCGCCACTGGAACTGGTAGTAGCCGCCCAGTGTGACGTTGGGGTTGAGTTGCAGCTGGCCGGACAACTGGCTCACCGGCATCAGCAATTCCTTGAATTGGGTGCCAGGCACCGACAGCAGCTTGACCACGTCGACCGGCGCCTGGCCGGCGGCGATGCCGTTGTCGCCGAAGAACAGGGTCTCGCCGTATAACACCGTGTGGCGGCCCAGGCGCACGCTGGCTGGCATGCCGCCGGCATCGAAGCGGGTATAGACGAAGGCGTCCAGCAGTTCCGCCTTGCGGCCGTGCAGGTCGCGCGTTCCTGCTGAAAACTGTTGGTAGCTGACGCTGGAGGGGCTGGCCGTGGCGGGCGAATTATTGTCGTTGGCGCGGTTGTAGACCGTGTCGTACCAGGCGGCGCCCGTCATGCGCAGGCCGCTGTCCTTGTATGCCAGGTCGAACTCGGACAGCAGGTCGATCCGGTTGGAGATCAGTCCGCGATTGAAGTTACGGTCGCCGTCGTCGGTGTTGGCGTCGACGATCAGGCCCGGGGCTTGTTGTTTCATGCGGACGGCGGCACTGTACTTGACGGTGTTGTTCCAGCTGAGCTTGAGATCGGGATTGGCCGACTCAATATCCACCGCCCAGCCGGCCGACATGTATTGCAGCAGGGCGGCGGCGATCGCCGGCCGCAGCAGATACCCGCCACGGCTGGCGCGCAGCCGCTGATGGCTTGTTTTTTTCATTGCAATCTCCTCGTTATGGCGGCCAATGGCCACGTTTTTTTCACGCTTAGGTTTGCTGCCTTAGCGGTCCCGTTCCCCGGGTGTCGTTTCATTATGCATCAATTTAAATTTTGTGCATAGTTTATAGTAATGTGCGCAAATATAATTGTCGCGAATCTGCGATACGACTACGAGGGAAGCGAAGCGTGGGTTGACGCGGCCTATGCTTGGCCGGGAGACGGCTTTCCGTATTGAAAAAAAAAAGCCAATCCGTGTGGATTGGCTTTGGGTACTGGTGCCCCTGCGAGGGAGCGACGGTCAGCGCGTAGCGACCAACTCCGCCTCGCCCGGCACGAAGCGCGACTCGGGTGCCCACCTGGCGCGGGCGCGCTCCAGCAACGTGACCTCGGCATCGGCCAATACGCCGTCGGCATTGGCGATGCGCCACAGCGCATGCAACAAGCGTTGTTGCAACGTCGGGTCGCGGATCTCATCGAGCAGCGCGGCTATCATGTCCGGCGCCAGTTCCACATGACCGTCGCTGACAGCGCTGCTCAACATATCCTGGCACAGTTCATCAAGCAAAGCATGGAAGCTGTCGATATCGATTTCAATGAACTCTAGCAACCGCGAACGCTGGAGCGCCCGCAATTCGGATGACGCCAGGTCGCCGTCGATTACCATGCAAAGGGCCACGATGCGGCCAGCAGCGCTGGCACTGTCGGGAATATATTTCCGCATTACTTTACTCCTTTAAATATACGAACAATCATAGTCATCAGGTCTTACGGGTCGTGTACAGACTGGCGATGATGCTGCCAGCGATCAGCATTGCCACGATGATCAACGAAACGTGGACCGGCACGTGCAGCCAAGGTAGCAGCAGCATCTTCAAACCAATGAAGCACAGCACCAGTGCCAGACCATACTTGAGCAGGTGGAAGCGGTCGGCTATATCGGCAAGCAGGAAGTACAGGGCACGCAGGCCAAGAATCGCAAACAGGTTCGAGGTGAACACGATGAACGGGTCTGACGTGATCGCGAAGATCGCCGGGATCGAATCGACCGCAAACACCAGGTCGGTCGCCTCGATCAAGACCAGCACCAACAACAGCGGCGTCACAAAGCGCTTGCCTTCCTTCCACACGATGAATTTCTCACCGTGATCGCCATCGGATACCGGCAGCATGCGCCGGGCCAGTCGCAGCACCGGGTTGTTCCGCACGTCCGGCACATGATCGACCGCTTTCAACATGCGCAGGCCGGTATAGAGCAAGAACGCGCCGAACAGATACAGCACCCAGCTAAATTCGCTGACGACCCAGGCGCCGGCGAGAATCATGACAGCGCGCATTACAATCGCGCCGAGCACACCGTAGATCAACACGCGGCGCTGATATTCGGGACGGACCTGGAAGGCGGAAAAGATTAGCAGGAAAATGAAAACGTTATCGACCGACAGCGCCTTCTCAATCAAGTAGCCGGACAGGAACTCGAGCGATTTTTTCTCGGCGATTTCCGGCCCAACCGTCCCTTGAAGGTACCACCACATGCCGCCGTTGAACAGCAATGCCAAGGCGAACCAGCCGAGCGACCAAAAGCCCGCTTCGCGTGCCGACACCTTGTGCGCCTTGTTGCCGCCAAAGACCCACAAGTCGAGCGCCAGCATCGCCAGCACAAACGCTATAAAGCCCGCCCACATGGGGCCACTGGCCATGCTCTCAATTCCATTCATTGCTGCCCTCCGCCTTCAGGTTGATCTTGTGTTGCCCGCGCTTAGCGATGGTCGTTATCGTCAGCCTCGCCATCGACAGGCGGCATGGTTAATTTCTTGTGCGCAAAAGAACGGCGCCGCGCAATCTGGCGCGCCACAGCGTGATCGGCGCGTTCGGCCGCACGGTCGATGGCGGCATACAGATCGGCTTCGGTGTCTTCGATCAGTACGGTCTTGCCGTTGTCCAGGCTGACCTGAATCTTGCAGCGCTTGTCCCGGCCGCCGCGTGGTCCGTTAATATCCGATAGCCACACGGTCAGCCGGCGAATCAGCACCCATCCAAGGGAAGTTTGCAGACGCCGCTGCACATAGGCACGTAGGCTACGGGTCAGAACCAGGCCGCTCGATTGGATTGCTATTTGCATGACCATTTCCTTTTGTAGTGGATGACAAGACCATGATAGGGGCGCCCAATCCATCGCACAATTCGAATATACTTGATTAAATCATCGAAAAAATGGATGTATCACGAATGCGCGCCATGTCGACACTTAACTACAAGCACTTGCGCTACTTCTGGACGGTGGCCCGCAGCGGCAGCATTGCCAAAGCAGCTGAACAGCTGCATCTGTCGCCACAATCGATCTCCGGCCAGCTCACCGAGTTTGCCGAAACGTTAGGCGTCGAGCTTTTTCGGCGTGTGGGGCGGCGTCTGGAACTGACCGAGGCAGGCAGCCGCATCCTGCCCCACGCCGAAGACATTTTTAATGCCGGCGACGTCCTGCTGGATGTTGTACGGGATCAGGCCGCCAGCAAGACCACCATCTTCCGGGTGGGCGTGTCCGACTCTGTATCGAAGGCGGTGGCTTGCCGCCTGGTCGCCCCGGCAATGGCATTGGCCGTGCCGACCCGACTGGTGTGTCGTGAAGGGCGCCTTGCCGCGCTACTGGCGGACATGGCCGTGCACCGCCTCGACCTGGTCATTGCGGACCGCCCCATGCCCAGCCACCTGAGCGTGCGCGGCTACAACCATTTATTGGGCGAAAGCGAATTGGGCGTGTTTGCGGCTGCGGCGCTGGCCGCCACGCTGACCGGCCCGTTCCCTACATGCCTGAACGCTGCGCCGCTGCTGCTGCCCGGAGAAGACTTTGCCGTGCGAGCCAGGCTGATGGAGTGGCTGCATACGCATGTGCCGCGCCTGCACATAGTCGGGGAGTTCGACGACAGCGCCATGATCAAGGCTTTCGGTCAGTCTGGCGTCGGTTTGTTTTTCGCGCCGGCCGCCATTGCGCAGACCATCTGCGCGCAGTACGACGTGGTCATGCTAGGGACGATTCCGGTATTGCGCGAACAGGTGTATGCCATCACCACCGAACGGCGTATCAGCCATCCAGCCACGCTGGCCATCCGCCAGGCAGCACGGGAGGCGTTCTCGACGTGATCGCCTGGACGCGCCAGGCTTGATCACGTCACTGGCGCTTGGCTGGACGGGTGAGGGTATGTCCGACACGCTTGCGGTACTGGTCGGGGGTCTCATCCGTCAAGCGGCGAAACATCGTGATGAACGCAGACGAGCTGGCATAGCCCAGATCAAACGCAATGCTCTCTACACTGCTCCCCTGTTCGAGCAGAGACATCGCCTTGACCACCCGCAGGCGTTGGCGCCATTCCGCCAACGTCATGCCGAGGTCGCGCCGGGCGCGCCGCATCAGCGTACGCTCGGTGGTATTGGTTGCCTGCGCCAGTTCAGGCAGCGAACGACCATCGGCGGGATTGGCTTCGAGTATGCGCAATACCGTTCCCAGCACGGCATCCTCGGTGGTGGGGAGGTAGCTTCCCACGCGTCTGGCGGAGGCCAACTGATCTACCAGAACGCCCAGTAGACGTTCCTCGTGCTCTGTCTGAGGCAATCCCGGCGGCTGCTGTCGAAGATGCTCGAGCAGCGCTCTGATCAAAGGCGTTGCCGCCAGCGCGCAGGGCGTAGCCGGAAGGCGGGCGCACAATTCTTCCGCAATATAGAGCGAACTGTGGAATGCCTCATACCGGGTCGTTCCGGTGTGCTCGACATGAGGTGGTAGCCAAATACCGTACTGTGGTGGCGCGAGGTAGTGACAATCGGCCAGCTTCACGTCGATCACGCCGCTAAAGGCATACACGAACTCGCCCCAGGAGTGGCGGTGGCAAGGATAGGTGGCCTCCGCCGGCATCGCGGCACTGCGAAAATAAATTTCCGTCGGTAAGGTCTGCGTGAACGGTGCGGTCAGTGAGTGTTTAGTCATGGCCAATGATCGATCATATTTTGAATGTGTATAACTGGAACATAAAATGACGCCACCATCCGCGTAGCTAAGTTCCTCCCCCCCCAACTCTAGCGTGATGATTGCTCGCATATCCTGCCTTTGTCGGAATTGCGAAATGCTGTGTCGGTTTCTCACTATATCAAGAAAAGCTGGCGCCGACATAATCGACTGACCATCACCGTGAGAAAGACTTTGACCGTGGAAACGCGAAAAACGCTGGACGGGCAAGCGATCGGCATCATGATCGTCCTGTGCCTGGTCTGGAGCATGCAGCAAGTGGGAATCAAGGCGACTGCCGGCGATGTTGCCCCTGTCTTGCAAATAGGATTGCGCTCGGGGATAGCTGCGGTGCTGGTGGGCCTCGTGATGTGGGCGCGCAAGGAAAGCATCACACCTGCTTTGGCCGCGTGGCGGCCGGGGGCGGCGGCCGGCGTCCTTTTCGCATTGGAATACGCGCTGCTCGGTGCAGGCCTGCATTACACCAGCGCTGCGCATGCGGTGGTCTTTCTTTATACGGGGCCGCTATTCGCCGCACTCGGTTTGCACCTAAAATTGCCATTGGAACGGCTGGCGCCTATCCAGTGGCTGGGTGTTGGCGTGTCATTCGCGGGCGTCGGCATCGCCTTCCTGTTCGATCCTGGAACATCCGGCCAAGCGGCCAAGGTCAGCACCTTGTGGGGCGATTTCCTTTGTCTGTCGGCCGGTGCCGCATGGGGCGTTACAACGGTGGTGATACGCTGCTCGAGCCTATCAAAGTTGCAGGCGACCCAGACCGCGTTGTATCAATTGATCGGCGCCTTCGTGCTGCTGCTTGGTGCCGCCATTGCGTCCGACCAGCTGGTGTTCGCTCCAACCCCGATGGCCATCGCCAACCTGGTGTTCCAATCGGTGATTGTGTCGTTTGCCAGCCTGCTTGCATGGTTCCATCTACTGCGTCGATACCTGGCTTCTCGCTTGGGCATCTTCTCCTTCATGACGCCGCTGTTTGGCACGGTACTGGGCGCATGGCTGCTTGACGAACACATACAACCCAGTTTCATTGCTGGGGCAGGGCTGGTACTGGCCGGCGTCATGCTTGTTTGCGGCTATGGCTGGCTGACACAGGCTTGGGCGGTGCATGTCAAACGTAAGGCAGCCTAACTGGCACAGGCGGCTAGTCGCCGTAGTATCTTCCGCTGCGCTGGAGCAGTGGCCAATACCTCTATTCAGGAAGCATCATGTCTGGCTATTTGCAATCAAGTGAACACCCTCAGCGCATCAAAGCAGTTACCGTACCGTCACTCCTGGCGGCACGTAGCGCCGGAGAGAAGATTGCGGTGCTGACCTGCTACGATGCCAGCTTCGCGTCATTAATGGATCGCTGTGGCATCGATATGCTGTTGGTGGGAGATTCTCTCGGCAATGTAATACAGGGACTGGGCACGACCTTACCGGTAACGCTGGCCGATATCGCCTATCACACCGCATGTGTCGCTCGCGGCAACCACACCGCGCTGCTGGTGGCGGACATGCCGTTCGGGACGTATGGGACTCCGCAGTGCGCCTACGACAACGCGGTCAAGCTGATGCAGGCGGGCGCGCAGATGGTTAAGCTTGAAGGCGGAGAGTGGTTACTGGAGACGGTAACCTTCCTCACGGATCGCGGCATTCCGGTGTTTGCTCATCTTGGACTGACGCCGCAATCGGTGCACCAACTCGGGGGATTCAAGGTTCAGGGAAAGTCGCCTGAAGCGGCGGCGCGGCTGAAAACCGATGCGCTGGCGTTGCAAACTGCCGGCGCCTCGCTATTGCTGCTTGAGGCAATTCCCGCCATGCTGGGCAAGGAGGTCACCGACTTACTGGAGATCCCCACCATCGGGATCGGCGCCGGACCTGACTGCTCAGGCCAGGTGCTGGTCATGCATGACATGCTCGGCGTGTTTCCCGGTAAAAAAGCGCGCTTCGTGCATAACTTCATGGAGGGACAGTTGAGTATTGAGGGCGCTGTTCAGAGCTACGTCGCGGCGGTGAAAGACGGGGTATTTCCTGCGGTAGGGCACTGTTTCTGACCACTACGGAGCACTGCGCTCAACCTGCAACGCATGTCATTTGGGCGACATGGGCGGCGCTAATCCTCTGCTAATCTGGCCTCACAGCGACTTAAGCTGACAGACCAGACTAGGAGACGGCAATGGCATGGCATATCGAGGTGGTGGACGACTGCGCGGTCGTGCATATGAACACCAATAAGGTCAATATACAAAACGATCGTTTCTTCGCCGATTTGCACGGCGCCTTCGACCGGCTCGAGCGCGAGTTCGGCGCATTGCCGGTGGTATTGACAGGGCAGGGAGATGTGTTCTCGGCCGGTATCGATTTTGAGTACAGTTTCGGCATTTTCGGCAGCAAGAATCCAACGCAGACCGCCCAGTGGTACCAAGCCTATCGCGAAACCAATCTGCGCATCTTCCAATACCCGCGCCCCACTGTCGCTGCGATCAATGGCCATGCCATCGCAGGCGGGCTAATCACTGCGCTGGATTGCGATTTCCGGGTTGCTGCCCGGAAGCCAGCGCGTTTTGGCCTGAACGAAGTCCCTATCGGCATCCCCATGCCCGCAGCCTATGTGGAAATCATCAAATACGCGCTGGGCGATCAGGTCGGTGCACTGGCGACGCTGCGCGGCGAACTGTATGAACTCGACGAGGCAGAGCGGCTGGGATTCTTCCATGAGGTGGTGCCGCCGGAGCAGTTACTGACCACCGCAATTCGCTATGCGCGCTGCATCACTCCGGATTGCAACATGGCTTACGCGATGTCCAAGCGGGCGTTGCAGGATAACGTCATGCGTCAAATCGGCGAGCGCACAGGGGCCTTGGATGAGCATCTGCCCGCCGGTATGAGCGATCCGGGCAATCGCCGGGCACAAGACCGCCGTCGGCAGGAGATCATGAACAAGCGGACGAGCGTAAAATCATGACAGACAGGCTAAGCGATGTCAGCTTAACCTTGCTGCCCACGGGCATTGGTGTTGCTGGGGTCTTACTTTGCGCCAATTGAACTGCAATGTCGGTTTGCCAGGTAATGATGGATGTACACATGGAACATGTTCAAATCGGTATTGCAGGGCTTGATTGAAGGCCTTGGCAGCTACGCTGTTTTGGTGACGGGAGAAATAAGATGAAACTGCTAAAAAACCTTGGCTTTGGCATATTGTTATCCTGCGCGTTGCTTAGCCCCGTTCTGGCCGGCGACAAAGGAAGCCGGGACGAGGCCGTATCTCTGACTAAGAAGGCCGTCGCCTTCTTCGGCGCCAATGGCGGCGCTAAAACCTATGCAGAGATCAACAGCAACCCTGAGCGCTTTGTTGATCGCGATCTGTATGTATATGTGATTGATACCAAGGGCATCATCCTCGCCCATGGTGCAACTCCCAAGGTCATTGGTAAGGATCTCAGCCAGGTCAGGGATGCCGATGGCACCTATTTCGTTCAGCAAATCATCGCCCTGGTAACGGCAAACAAAGCCGGGTGGGTCGATTATAAGTGGGTCAACCCCGTCACAAAACAAATTGAATCGAAGTCGACGTATGTCGAACCGATCGACGGGTTGGGCTTTGCAGTCGGAGTGTACCGTTAGCGTCCCTGCCGGCAAAGGGGCGTTAGCGTCCATCTCGGTGCCGGAGTTTCTGGAGGAGTGGGCCTGGTTCCGGGGCCTGTCATCCGAACTGCGGTCATTGACACTCGAAACGGCGATTGAAAGAACCGCCGAACCCGGCGAATACATCGCGCGCGCCGGCGAGCCCAGCGCCTATTGGTACGGATTGTTGCAAGGCATTTTGCAAATGTATATTGTCGGTGCGGACGGTTCCGAAACGACACTGTACTGCATGCCTGAGGGCGAGTGGGGCGGCGAAGGGTCTTTGCTGAAGCGAGAGCCCCGCAAATACGACTTACGCACGCTGACTTCATCGCAACTATGCCTGATTCCTGCCAGGACCTTCGAGACCTTGCGTCGCTCCTCGATCGAATTCAATCACTTCTTATGCGACAACCTGAATCAACGCTTGGGAGTAGTTGTTGGAATACTCGAAGCATCGCGTCTGCTCAGCCCGGATATGCGCGTGGCAAAAGCGTTGTTGATGCTGGCCGACAGCAAAGGCGGCGACGCGCAAGCCTTATTGGTTCCGCAGCATGAGCTCGCGTTGATTTGCGGGCTATCGCGGCAGAGGGTCAATATCGCGATCAGCCTGCTAAAATCGAGTGGACTGGTCCGCAGCGAACCTCGGAAAGGACTCTTGTTTGTCGATGTCCCTCTGCTGCGGCTTTTTGTCTCGGCGCATGATCGAGGCACGCACATGCCAGGACAGAATGACGCTTAGTCTCGGCCGAGGCGGTGGAATCGACGGTAGATGCCGCGTCAGGCGGCGTTGCCCGCCAGTGCGCGGACACAGCTGCGTTCGAATATCAGCGCCGCGTGTCCATCCATGACGCGGCTCTGTGACGCCACGAGGTGTGCGCGCGGATCGCCGCGTGTGATACGCGCGGTGACGTTCGCCATGCAATCGCAACCTTCGCGGATCAGCGCGGCGAGCACCAGGTCGATCTCCAGTTCGCGCCGACGGACTTGCGCCAGCAGGCGCTCGGACAAGGAGGCAAACACGCTCACCAAGTCCGCGCTCAGCTCCAACAGTTGCTCATTGGACGTCCTCCCCTGACGCTCGCTGACTTCAACCGTCTCCATGAGCAGCTTCATGGCCCGCACCACCATCTGGTATTCCGTACGGTAGTGCTGAATGCGCGCTGTCGTTGCCATTTTCACCTCCCTATCATTGTCTGTTCCACCATTACCGTATGGCGCCATCCTAGCTGTCGACAGCATGCCAGCGAGCGAACAAAGGCGTCATAGGGATGGCCGGATATTCAGCTAGGGATATCAGATGAAACGGTAGGAATATCCCGACAACGCAGCCCTTAGAAACGGAACAACGCCGTCGCGCTCCATTGCCGGTCATTGGTCCATAAGCTCTGAGGCCGGGTGGGACTGCCGTAGTTGGCGCTGCGCACAGTACGCAGCAAATTATTCCCCTCCATCGACAAGGTCAGAGTAGGGCTGACCTTGTAGCTGAGGGAAGCGTCCAGCCAGCCATAGCCTTCGCTGTAGATCGGCAGCGCGCCCAGGCCCACGTAGGTGTTGATACTGCTAAGGAATTTATCGCGCCAGTTATAGGCCAGTCTGGCCGACCACGGTCCGCCCTCGTAGATGCCGACCAGGTTGGCGCTGTGGCGCGACAGATTGGCCAGCGGCACGTCGGCCCCCAACAGGCTGCTCGGCGTGGCGCTGTCGACCAGGGTGTAGTTGGCCTGCATCCCCAGTCCGCTCAACCAACCCGGCAGGAAATCGTACATTTGCTGGTAGCTCAGCTCCGCCCCTTTGATGATGGCGTTAGCGCTGTTGTACGGCCGTGTGACCTGATACACCGCGCCATCATGGATTTCCTGCTGGCTGGCGCTGCTGATGAAGCCGGTCACCCGTTTGTAGAACACGGTGACCGTGGCCGAGGCCGCCGGTCCGAGGTAGCGCTCCAACGCCAGATCGACATTGTTGGCGCGGATGGGCTGCAACGCCGGATTGCCGGCGCTGCCACTGTTGGAGATCGGCGTAATGCTGTTCGGCGTCAAGGTCAGCGACGGCGACAGCTGGTCGAAATTGGGCCGGGTCACTGATTTCGAGGCGGCGCCCCGCAGATACAGATCCGGCCCGAGCCCGTAGCGCAGGTTAAGGCTGGGCAGGTAATCGCGATACGCATGGTCGATGGCGATCGGGACGATGGCGCCGCCCGATGGCAACGACTGATTGCCCTCCACCGCCTCGTATGTGCGCACCAGGCGCAGGCCGGCATTTCCCTCCAGCGGCAGCGGGCCGCCGTTGAACCGGGCCTGGACATAGGCGGCGTTGGTGTTCTCGTTGATCCGCCAGACGCCCAGCGCGCTGCCGGCGACCGGCAACGGTGCGTTCAGCCCCACCAGACGGCGCAAGGCGGCGGCATCGCGGGCCAGGTTCAGGCTGCCGACCAGGTAGTTGCTGGGTCCCTGGCCGCCGTCCGGGAAGAAGCTGGAAAACGGATAGGCGGCGGCCAGGGAGGGCACCGCGGACAGCGACAGTCCCGGCGCCACCGGCGCGTCGCCAAGCACCAGGCCGGCGCCGTTGGCGGCGTCGCGGCGGCCGATGCGCACACCGGCGGACAGGCTCTCCAGCCAAGCGCCCAGACCATAGCTGGCGTCCAGCTGCAACGCGTTGAGCTTGCCGTCGAAAGGACGATAACGATAGGCGATGCTGGCAACCTGCAATCGGGCGGGATCGCGCAATTCGTTGCCCGGGACCGTGACGGCCGGTTGCGGCCCCGCCAGATCGGTGCGCAGCGTCAGCGCGCTGCCGGTCAGCGTCGGGCCGGCAAAATACAGCGCGTTGTGGCTGTCGCTGTGACTGAGGTCGGCTTTCAGCCGCAGCGCGCCGCCGCGCCAGCTGCCGCCCACCGCCAGCGAGCGGTTGCGGTCCACCGTATCGCGGGCAAAGCTGAGGATGCTGGCCGAAGCGCCGGTCCAGTTGATGCCGCTGACGTCGCTGGTGCCGTCAAACAGCGTCACGCTGCCCGGCGCGAAGGAGGGCGGCGCGCCGAGGGTGATCTGGTAGGTATCCTGTCGCGTGAGGAATTGCTCGTAACGCCCCTCGGCATAGAGTTCCAGGCCGGGCGCGGGGCGCCATTGCAGCGCGGCGGCGGCGGCGTCGCGCTGGCGCCGGCCGGCGCTGGCCGACTCGGTGGTACCGCCGGCGACTTCCACCTGACGGCCCGGTATCAGGTCGCCGCGCAGCACCGGCGCGCCGAAGCTGTTCTGGTCTTCGCGCCAGGCGCGCCGCTGATGTACCAGGCTCAGCAGCGCACCGAACTCCGCGCCGCCGGCGGCGCGCCAGCGGTCGCTGGCCAGCAGCGACCATTGCGGCTGGGTGTGCTGCGCCAGTTCGTCGCGCACCAGGCGCGCGGTGCCGGCCAGCTGACGTCCGGCAAAATCGAAGGGGCGCCGGGTGCGCAAGTCGATGGTGCCGCCGAGACCGCCTTCAATCTGTTCGGCCGCGGCGCTCTTGTAAACGTCGATGCCGGCCACCAGCTCGGCCGGCACGTCGGCAAAGTCGAGGTTGCGGCCGGTGCCGGCGGTAAAGACCTCGCGGCCGTTGAGCGTGGTCTCCATCTGCGTCAGGCCGCGGATCGCGACGTTGGCGCCCTCGCCGCGGTCGCGCGCGATCTGCACGCCGGTCACCCGCTGCAGGGCATCGGTCACGCTGAAATCGGGCAAGGTCTGGATCGCGTCGGCCACCACCGAATCGACGATGGCAAGCTGCCCGCGTTTGATCTGCTGCGCCGTCATCAGGCTGGCGCGCTTGCCTTCGACCACCACCACCGCGACCGGCGTCGTGTCCGGCGCCGCATCCTGGGCGCCGGCCGAGGCGGCGCCCAGCGCCGCCGCCCATCCAAGATAATATCGCTTGTTGCCGACTGAATTCATTATGGCCTTATCTTGTTATGGCGTCAGCGGCAGGGTCACGGAGATGCGGGTGCCGCCGCCCGGCCGGCGGCCGACCACGACTTCGCCGTTCAGGCTCAGCACCCGCTCGCGGATGCCGAGCAGGCCGAACGACTGTGGCCGGGGCCGCGCCGGGTCGAAGCCGCCGCCGTTGTCGTCAATCAGCAACGCACAGCGGCCGGCGACGCCGCTCAGACTGACGGCGGCCTCGCTGGCGTCGGCATGGCGCGCCACATTGGTCAGCGATTCCTGGACGATGCGAAACACCGCGATCGCCTGTTGCTCGGTCAACCGCTTCTCCTCCAGCGTCAACGTCAGGCTGCAATCGATCCCGCTGTGCTGGCGCAGCTCGTCGACCAGCCATTCCAGCGCCGAGCCGATGCCCAGGTCCAGCACCGACGGGCGCAGCGTGGTGGCGACGTTGCGCACCACACCGATGGTGCGGTCGACCAGCGCCGTCATGCTATGCACCTGCTCGTTCAAGCCGGGCACGTCGGCGCCGAAGCGCACCCGCAGCAGCGCGGCCTGCATGCGCAGGGCCGTCAGCGACTGGCCCAGCTCGTCGTGCAGCTCGCGGGCGATGTGCTTGCGCTCGTCCTCGCGGGCGCTTTCCCGGTGCGCGCCCAGCTCGCGCAATTGGGCGTGGGATGCGGCCAGGTCGCGTTCGGCCTGCTTATGGGCGGTGACATCGCGGCCGATCGCCAGCACGCCGGTGATGGCGCCGTCGGCGCCGCGTTCGGCGGCCATGCGGATCGCCACGTCCGCCGGCAGTCCGCCGTTCGGGAAGCGCAGGCCGACCTCGGCCGGTTTGCCGCTGTCGATCACCGATTGCAGGATGGCCTCGAACTGCGACAGCGGCAGGTCGGCGCCCCAGTCCTGCGGCAGCATCCGCCCCAGCGCCTGGCCAGGCTCCAGCCGCAGCGCCCGTTCATAGGCGGGATTGACATAGACGCGGTGCAGCGCCAGGTCGTAGCGCACCACGGCATCGGGCAGGTTTTCGCCGAGGGTGCGGAACTTGGTCTCGCTGGCGCGTAATTCGGCGGTGCGGACCGCCACCTGCCGCTCCAGATTGTCCCGGTAATGCTGCAACCCCCGTTCGGCCTCGCGGCGCTCGTGGTTCTCGCTCGCCAGCAGGGCGTTCTGACTGGTCAGCGTGGCCTGCATCGCGGCCAGGCGCAGGTGGGTGGTCACCCGCGCCAGAATTTCCTCGGCCTGCAGCGGCTTGGTGACATAGTCGACTGCGCCGGCCCGGAAGCCGGTCACCTTGTCGGCCGTGTCGTCGAGCGCCGTCATGAAGATCACCGGCACGGCGGCGATAGGCGCGGCGCTGGCCTTCAGGCGCCGGCACACCTCGAAGCCGTCGATGCCGGGCAACATGACGTCGAGCAGGATCAAATCGGGCGGCGCGAACGCCACCCGCCGCAAGGCCTCGTCCCCGCTTTGCGCCACCGACAGCCGCAGGCCGTGCTGCTCCAGCATGTCCACCGCCACCGCCAGGTTGGCCGGCGTGTCGTCGACGATCAGGATGGTGCGATCGTGCAGGTCAGGCGGCATGATCATGGTTGACTCCGGCTTGCAGGCCCAAATGGCGCTCCACCAGTTGCAGCAGGGCTTGTGATTGATAACGTTTGGCCAGCTGTCGCAACTGGCGGGCGAATGGCCGGTAGCGGCGGTCCAGCTGGATCAGATAGTCGGCGCGCTCGATGATCTTGCGCATATTGCCCAGCTGGGCCAGGTGGTGCAGGATCGCCATTTCCGGCGCCGGCGGCACCACCACCGGCGCGCCGCAGTCCTCTTCCGGCGCGCAATGCGCCGGCGTCTGGCGCTGCCACTCCAGTCCCAGCAGTCGACCCAGCGTATTGAGCAGCAGATCGAGGTGGATCGGCTTGGGCAAGCTGTCGTCGAATCCGGCGTCCAGGTGCTGTTGGCGGTCCTCGCCGCCGACGCCGGCCGAGACCGCGACGACCGGCAAACCGTCCAGGCCGCCGTCGTCGCGCAGCCGGCGCATCGCCTCCAGTCCGTCCATGCCGGGCATGGCGACATCCATCAGGATCAGGTCCGGCCGCTGCCGCGCCACCAGGTCCAGTACCGCCTGGCCGTGCGCGGCCTGCTCCACCGTAAAGCCCAGCGGCGTCAGCATGTCGGTCAGCAGGCGGCGGTTTTCCGGCTGGTCGTCGGCCACCAGCAGGCGTCGGCGCCGGCCCTGGTAGCCGACGATCAGCTGGGGCACGGACGCCTCCGGCGGCGCCGCTTCGAGCACCGGCAGCGTCAGCTCGAACCAGAAGCGGCAGCCCCGCCCGAGCTGGCTCTCGACGGCGATCTCGCCGCCCAGCAAGCGCACGAACTGGCGGCTGATCGCCAGGCCCAGGCCGGTGCCACCCTGGCGCCGGTGGGTTTCGCCGGCCTGTTCGAACGGCAGGAAGATGCGCTCCAGCTGGCCGGCTTCGATGCCGACGCCGGTATCGGACACCTCGAAGCGCAGGCGGCCGCCGTCCAGCACCCAGACCCGCAGGCTGACGCCGCCCTGGTCGGTGAACTTGACCGCATTGGCCAGCAGGTTGAGCAGCGCCTGGCGCAGGCGCCGCTCGTCGGCCAGCACCATCGCCGGCACGCCGGCGCCGATTTCGCAGTGAAACGCCAGCTCCTTTTGTTCGGCGCGCACCCGCACCATGTCGGCCAGGCCCAGCAGGCATTGGCGCAGCGGCACCGCGCTCTGCTGCAGTTCCAGTTTGTTGGCCTCGATTTTGGCCGAATCGAGCAGGTCGTTAATCAGGGTCAGCAAATGATCGCCGCTGTCGTGGATCACCGCCACGCCGGCACGTTGCTGCTCGCTGAGGCCGGTATCGCGCCGCAGCAGCTGTGCATAGCCGAGGATGCCGTTGAGCGGCGTGCGCAGCTCGTGGCTCATTTGCGCCAGGAATTCGTGACGCAGGCTGGCCAGGCGCTGCGCCTCCTCCAGCGCCGCCTCGCGCGCCGCCTCGGCCTGCTTGCGCTCGCTGATGTCGCGGGCGAAGCCCACCGTGCCCAGCACGCTGCCGTCTTCGTCGAGCACCGGCGCCTTGAAGGTCTCGACCCAGATGACGCCGGCCGCCGTCGCCTGCTGCGTCTCCACCGTGCGCGCCCGGCGCGAGGCCATCACCTCCTGGTCTTCCTGGCGGAAATGCGCGGCCAGGGCAGGCATGATGTCGTCGTCGGCCAGGCCGACCATCGCGTCGACCTCGCGCGACCAGGTGGTCGCGGCGGCGCGGTTCACCGCCAGGTAGCGGCTGTCGGTGTCCTTGAACCAGACCCACCACGGCAGCGTGTCGATCAACACCCGCAGGTAACGGGTTTGCTGGCGCAGCGCGGCGGTGCGCAGCTGCACCGTGACTTCCAGCTCGGCGTTCAGCCGGCCCACCAGGCGGTGCGAACGGCGCAGCCGGGCCATGAAGACGGCTATGCAGACCAGCAATACAAGACTGCCGCCCAGCACCGTCCACAGCCAGCGCTGCTGCAAGGCGCGCCGCTCCAGCTCAGCTTGTTGACTGGCGTTGCTGCGGGTCAGGCTGTCGATATGGCGCTGTTTGCTTTCCAATTCGTAGCGCTTGGTCAGCTCGATGACCCGCGCACTGGTCTTGTCGCGGGTCGTCTTGGCCGCCAGCTCGGCCGCCTCCAGCGAATAGGCGTAGGCGCCCTTGTAGTTGCCGCGTTGCGCCGCCAGCGCCGCCAGCTGGCGCGCGCTGCCGCCCACATATAATTCCACACCGATTTCCTTGGCCAGCCGATACGAATACTCGACATCGCTCCAGGCCGCGTTCCGGTTGCCCAATATGCCATGCTCGGCGCCGCGCGCCGTCAGCGTCCACCATAGGGCGATGCGGTTCGGATAGTGCCGGTAGATGTCGGCCACTTCGTCGAACAGACGCAATGCTTCGGCATGCCGCCCCTGCTGGGATAGATTGCTGGCCAGGCCGTACAGGCTGTTGCTGAGGTAAAACGGGCTGCCCACTTCGCGATACAGCTTCGTGGCCTGTCGTATCAGGGCTTCGCCGCCGCGTAGGTCGCCGCCGGCGGCGATCACGGTGCCCTGGCCGGCAATGGCTACTCCACGCAATAATTTGGAGCCATCGTCCCTTGCGGCATCGGCCATGGCCACATAGTGCTGCAAGGCCTCGGTGACGTTGTCGCTCTGGGCAAAGGAGAGCGCCATGCAGCGGTGGCCAAACGCCAGGGCGCGCGCCGCGCCGCTGACGCGGGCGATCTCCATCGCCCGCACGCAGATCGATACCGAATCGTCAAGCTTGCCGAGCCGGTTGTAGGTCATGGCGGCCAACAGCATCGCTTCGGTCAGCAAGTCCGGCCGCGCCACGCCGTCGAGGACACTGACCGCATGGGTCGTGACCGTCAGCAAACGATCCATGCGCCCCTGGTTCACGGAGTTCAGCGACAGCATCAGGTCGGCCTCGGCCTGGCCGACGCGGTCGCCCTGCTGGTGCGCCTGTTCGAGCGCCCGCTCGGCCAGTTGGCCCGCCGTTTCGGTGTGCGCCAGCAGCAATTCGGTGCGGGCCAGCAGGTTCAGCGCCCGGGTGCGGTCGACGCCGGTGGCGTCGGCCGGCGCCGCTTGCAGGCGCTGCGCCTGTTCATTGGCCGCCGGCGCATCCTGCTCGGCCAGTGCGGACACCCGCCCCAGCTCGTCGCGCCATTGGGATAGCGATGGCCCGGCGGCCGCTGACGTCAACCAACAGCAACACACCGCCACTAAACAAATGCACTTGCGCATCCCTGTCGCCGCCCCCGGCACTCGCCCGTCTACCATGCCCGCTCCGCATTTACCCACGACGGCGCCCGATCCCCACGGACACGTCGGCACCCCCACGCAAGCCAGTATGTCGTACTGCCGACTTGTTTCCTATCAGACATTCTTGATGTGGCTGTCGGCCCAGCCCGGTGTTGTCGTAGGAAAATCCCTATGCTTCATTTGCCCAAGGCGTGGTCTATGCCATAACGCAACATGTCGGCATTACTCTGGAAGCCCATCTTCTGCATCAGCCGCGCCTTGTGGGTGCTGACGGTCTTGTTGCTGATCGCTAATTCATCGGCAATCTGGTTCACGCTTTTGCCACAGACAAAGAGGCGGAAGATGCTCAGTTCGCGGTTGGACAACTGCTCATGGGCGTGTTCGTGCTGCCCGCCCTCGCTATCGAAGACCATTTGTTCGGCCAGACCGGGGTCGATATAGCGGCCGCCCGAGGCCACCTTGCGTACCGCCATCAGCAGGGTTTCCGGATCGCTGTCCTTGGTCATATAGCCGTTGGCGCCGGCCTTCAGCGCGCGGCGCGCCACCAGCACCTCATTATGCATGCTCAACACCAGGATCGGCAGGTCAGGGGCGTGGGCCCGGATGCGCGCGATCAGCTCGATGCCGCTGATGCCCGGCATGGACAAGTCCAGCAAGACCATGTCGCACGACGTGGAGCGCAGGTTCTCGATCACCTGCCCACCGTTGGTCGCTTGGGCGACCACCATCACGTCTCCCGCCAAGCCAAATAATTGCAACAGGCCGCCACGGACAATCGCGTGGTCATCGGCAATCAAAATTCGAATCATGAGAGGGGACTGCTTTCCAGAAAAAACCAAATGAACAGTGGCTGTCATGCTAGCAGACAACTGGCCCTGATCGTATCCCTGTTCCATTATGACAACAGACAGCCACGCCTGAGCTTAGTATAGGCCATGCCGCCGCAGGTACGCCAGCATCGTCCCACGCCGGCCCGGCGTTGTCCTGTTTTAGTCGTTTTTCTGGAGCGCCAACGCCGCCGCCTCCGCCGCATATTCGATGCGATTGCGGCCCAGCGCCTTGGCGCGGTACAACGCTTCGTCGGCCAGTCCTATCCATTGTTCCGCGCTCAGCCGCAATCCGGGCTGGCCCACCACGACGCCGGCGCTGCAGGTGACCGGCAGCGGGCCGACGCCATCGACGCTGACCGGCTCGGCGCCGATGGCGCGATGCAGTTGTTCCAGGCGCGGACCGCCGCCGCCCATGTCCAGCCCCGGCATCAGCAGCATGAATTCTTCGCCGCCGTAGCGGCCCACGGTATCGCTGGCGCGCAACAGCGCCTGGGCCCGCCGCACGACCTCCCTCAGCACTTCATCGCCCGCCAGATGGCCGTAGGTGTCATTGACGCGCTTGAAGTAGTCCAGATCCAGCAGCACCAGCAGGAACGGCGGCGCGCCGGGCGCGGTCATCAGCGCCAGCCGTTCCATCAGCGCGGTCCGGTTCCATGCCTGGGTCAAGCCGTCCTTGAGCGCACGCAGCCGGTGCTCCTCGCGCGACGCCTCCAGCGCGGCGGTGCGTTCAGCCACGCGCTGTTCCAGCAGGGCCTGTTGCCGCAGCACGCGCGCCACCCGGTAGCGGTGCAACAGACCCACCAGGCCGAGCGTCAGCAAGGTTCCGGCGGCATAGGCCCAGCGGGTCTGCCACCAGGGCGGGTGGATGGTCAAGGGCAGCTCCAGCGTGGCCGAACTGGCCTGCAAGGCGGTATCGTCGGCGACGATCTGCAAGCGGTACTGGCCGGGCGCCAGCGCCGCGTAGCGTAACTCACCATTGTTGCTGGTTGACCACGCGTCCTCCTGGCCAAGCAGCCGATAACGGAAGCTGAGGGCTTCGTGATTCCGGTACAGCGGCGCCGCCACCTGCACCTCCACCGCCGCGCCATTCCACGGCGCCGAGGCGCCCGTCAGCGCGGCGCCGCCGTAGCGCATCGAGACCAGGTGCAGCGGGATCGTGTACGGCGCAAACAGCGCTTCCGGCCGCAGCAGGTGGGAAACGCCGTTGCTGGTGCCGACCCAGATCGAGCCGTCGCGGTCCTCGTAAAGCGCATTTTGGTTGGTGTCGTTCCATATCATGCCGCTCTGTTGGTTGAACAGCCTCCAGCGACTGCCATTCCATACCATCAGACCGGTATCGGTGCTCAGCCACAGCCAGTGGCGCCGGTCCAACAACACCGACTGTATCAGGCGCCCCTCGAGCAACTCGTGCTTGAAGGGGTGCAGCTGCAATTGTTGTTGCGATGCATCGGCTCGCCAGAGGCGCGTGCCATGGCTTTCACCCAGCCACAGCGTCTCGCCGTCGCAGGCGACATGGTCGAACACATGGTCGCCGGAGGCCGGCACCGGGCGTGACCAGCGGCCGCCTTCCAGCCGCAGCAGTCCATAGGGACTGGCAAACCACAGGCGGCCGCGGGCATCGCGGCAGGCGCTGGGGAAGCCGGCGTTAACGCCCAGCAGCGCCACGGCCGGTTCGACCCGCTGCGGCGCGGATGCATGCCGCGGATCGGCGATCAGATAGATGCCGCGATCGGTGCTGATCCATAGCTGCCCGGCATCGTCAAACAACAGCCGGTATATGATCTTGTCCTGCAGCCGCGCCACCACCCGGCTCTGGCCGCTGCGCCGGTCCCGGCGGATCAGCATGCCATTGAAGCTGCCAGCCCACAGGTCGCCTTGGCTGTCTTCCGCCAGCGCTCCCCATGGCTGGGCATTGGCGTGCTCGGCCGTATCGGCAATGAAGCGCCCGTCGCGCCGCTGCGCCAAACCATGCCCGGTGCCGGCGTGCAGCACGCCGTCCCGGGTGCGCAACAGCGACCAGACATCGTCGTCCGGCACGCCTTGCGCCTTGGCCCAGTTCTCCCAGTGCCGATAGCCTTGCCACTGCACCAGGCCGCGTCCGGAAAAGCCCAGCCACAAGTCGCCGTCGTGGTCGAACAGCAGCGCATGGACGCCGTTGCCGAAATACACCCCGTGCTCGCCACCGTAATGTTCCCAGCCGCCGGCGCCGGCGCGGAATAGCCCATTGTCGCTGGCGCTGATCAGGTGGCCATCAATGTTCTGCGCCAGCGCCACCGGCAAGCCATTTTCAAGTTCGCCGTAATGGCCGGGCGTGCGGTCGCTGAATCGCTGCTCTCGCGGCGCCAGCGTCATCAGCCGGTCGGAAGCGCCCACCCACAAGGCACCGGCAAGGTCGCGCAGCAGCGCGTGCCAGCGGCGCTCCGGCAAGCCGTCGGCGCCACCCAGCATGACGAGCGCGCCGTCGCGGTAGCGGCACAGCTTGGTTTGACAGCCGAGCCAGAGGGTGCCGTCCGGCTCGCGCAGGATGCCAGCCAGATCGGTCAGTTCCGGCTGGGCGGTGGTTTGGGCCGGCGTGAACACCGGCACGCCGTGCCAGCCGCCCTTGCCGTCGGCCTGCACCTGCTGCAGTCGGCCATTGCTCTGTACCAGCAAATGATTGGCGTCGACCGAGGCGAAATGCTGGCCAGCCTTGACCTCCAGCGCCTTGCCGTCGATGCGACGCACCGGCGTCAGCCGCTGGCCGTCGAGCAGCAGCAGGCCGTGGTCGGTGCCGACCCAGAGCCGCCCGGCGGGGTCCACGTGCAGCGCCGTCACGCTGGTGACGCTGGAGTCCTGCAATCGCCCGTAGCGGTGGAAGCGGCTGCCGTCAAAACGGTACAGGCCGTTTTCGGTGCCCGCCCACAAATAGCCGGCGCGATCCTGCGCCAGCGCCGTGACGGTCAGGTTGGCCAGTCCGTCGAGCTGGCCAAAGTTGCGCAAGGGCAGTTGCTGGCCGCGCGCCGCGCCGCCCAGCAGTGCCAGCAGACAGACGGCCAGCAGCATCGCTACGCAACGCCAGGGCGCGCTGCCTGGGCTCAATCGATCAATATGGCGGGGTTGGTACATGGTGCCTTCTAAACCTGCGATATGTCGCGGCCAGTCATCATGCCTCTCGGACTTTATTTTTTCCATCGGGCAATCTTGATTGTTGCGTAAGGAAATCCTTACAGCGGCAATTCATGCTTGTGTACGAGCCACCGCAACGCCGCGTGCGCACCGTCGAAATCCACGTCATCCAGGCTGCGCTGGATGGCCTCGGCGTCCCACACCCCGAAACTGGCCTGGAACTCCAGTGCGCAAGAGGCAAACAGCCGGATCGCCTCGCTGTCGCGCTCGCGGGTCAGCGCAAGCAACCTTCCGAGCTCGTCCAGCCAGGCGGCAGGCCGGCGGACGGCGCCGCCGGCGGTCGCCGCTTCCCGCGGCAAGCTGCGGTCCAGCACAGCGCACAGCTCCGCCAGCGCGGCGCCCAAGGCGTCGAGCGCGGGCCTCATCGCGCCAGCCGCCAGTTCCTGTCTTCCCGCGCGCTCCAGCTGCTCCGCCAACTGGGCGATCCGCGCCGCGCCGATGCCCTGCGCCAGCCCGCGCAGCGAATGCGCATGACGCACCGCGGCGCCGTAGTCCCGCCGCCCGACCGCCACGCCTATCCTTTCCGCGCAATCATGTTCGTCGCGGCGGAACAGGCGCAGCACCTTGAGCAGCAGCGCGTCATTGCCGTCGACGCCCAGGCGCGCATGCGCCAGATCCAGCCCGGGCACGCTGCCGGGCAGCACCGGCGCCGCCGACTCGCTGCCCGGCTCGCGCCATCCGGCGTGCATGGCAGCGGGCAGATACTGTTGCAGCATGCGGTGCAGCTCGGCGGGGATCACCGGTTTGCTCAGGTGATCGTCGAAGCCTTCCTCCTTGCAGCGCTGCCATTGATCCGGCATGACGTTGGCGCTCAGGGCGATGATGGGCAGCTTGTCGAAGCGGGCATCCTGGCGCAGCAGCAACGTCGCCGCATGGCCGTCAAGCTCCGGCATGTGCAAGTCCATGAAGACCAGCTGGTAGCGCCGTTCAGCGTCCGCCGCCAGCAGCCGTTCGACGGCGGCGCGGCCGTTGTTGGCCAGCTCGACCCGTATGCCGCACGCCTCCAGCAGTCCGACGGCGATCTCCCGATTGACTTCGTTGTCCTCGGCCAGCAGTATCCGCGCGCCGTCGAAGCGTGGCACATATGCCCGCTGGCCGGGGGTGCCGCGGCGGTGTTCGGCAATAAACAGCTGCAGCAGGGCATCTGACATGCCGGCCCGGGTCACCGGCTTGAGCAGCCATACGCTGGCGTCGTCCGCGTGCGCCGCGCCCGGCGGCGGCGCGTCGCCGGCGTTGCTCAACAGTGCAACCTTGGGCGGCGGCGCCAGCCCGGCGACCGCTTGCCACATCAGGTCCGCGCCACTGCCGTCCGGTAACCGGGCGTCGGCCAGCACCAGGTCGAAACACGGCTCGGCATGCAGCAAGCGGGACAGCGCTTCGACCGGGTTATCCACCACCACGGCGTCGATCTGCAGGCTGGCCAGCACCGCCAGCAGCGCGGCACGCGCGCTGGCGTTGTCGTCCACCACCAGCACCCGCAAACCGCGCAGCGGCGCCGGCAACGGCGACACCGGCAGGAGCGCGTCGGCGGCGCCATCGAGCCAGAGGGCGACGATGAAGCGGCTGCCGATGCCGGGCTGGCTATCGACGCTGATCGTCCCGCCCATCAGATCGATCAGTTTCTGGCAAATGCTCAGGCCCAGGCCGGTGCCGCCGAACTTGCGCCTGACGCTGCCGTCGGCCTGGGTAAACGCCTGGAACAGCCGGCCTATCTGGTCCGCCGCCATGCCGATGCCGGTATCGCGCACGCAGAATTCCAGGCGCGCCCGCCCGACTTGCTGCTCAAGCAGAACCACCTCCAGCGCGACCTCGCCGCGCTCGGTGAACTTGAGTGCGTTGTTGAGCAGATTGATCAGGACCTGTCCCAGCCGCAGCGCGTCGCCGCGCAGGCGGCGCGGCACGCCGGCCGGCACCACGAAGTTGCACTCCAACCCCTTGCCGCCGACGCCGCCGCCGCTGACCGCCGCCACATGCACCAGCAGGTCGTCGAGATCGAAGTCGGCCGCCTCGATATCGAGCTTGCCCGCTTCGATCTTGGAGAAATCCAGGATGTCGCTGATGATGCCCAGCAGCGAATTGCCGGCGTTGTGGATTTTCTGGATGTAGTCGCGCTGCTTGGGCTGCAGATCCGTGTCCAGCGCCAGATACGACAGGCCGATCACCGCGTTCATCGGCGTGCGGATCTCGTGGCTCATGTTCGCCAGGAACATCGACTTGGCCTGGGTCGCCTCCTCCGCCTTGGCGCGGGCCGACTGGGCTTGCTGGAACAGCAGCGCGTTGTGCAGCGCGGCGCCGATCTGGGCGGCGATGGTCTCCAGCAGGCGCTGGTCGCTGGCCTTGTAGGCGCCGCTCACGCCGGTGCTCTGCACCGACACGGCGCCCTGGGCCACGCCGTTGGCGATGATGGGCACGCACAGGCAGGACAGCACGCCGGGCCCCGGTGGCCGGCCGGCCAGTTCGGCGGCGCGCGGTATTTGCTCGCCCTGGATCAGCGCACTGCGCCCGGTATCGATGACCCTGCTGCTCAGGCCTTCGCCGTAACGCAGCGGGGCGATGGCGCCGCCATCGGCATAGGGAAAGTGGATCATGCCGCTGTCGCGCTCAAGCAAGGCAATATAGGTGATGTCGGCGCTGAACATGCCGCGCAGCTGATTGCCGACCACGGCGATCAGGTTATCGAGGTCCAGCTTACCGGCGAGCATCTGCGCCACGGCGTTGACCGTCGCCAGCTCGGCATTGCGCTCGCTGGCCTCCCGGTGTTGCCGCTCGGCCTCGCCACGCTGGTACTCGGCCAGCGCCTTCTGCTGCAAGGCCTCGTCCGTCCGCGTGGCCACCTCGCGCTCCAGCGCCCGCCGCTGCGCCGCCAGTTGCCAGGTGCGCAGCCGATAGGCGGAATACAGCAGGCCGGCGGCCAGCAGCGTCATGACCAGGCGGAACCACCATGTCTGATACCACCACGGCGAGACCACGACCGGGATCTGCAGCGCATTGTCGCTCCAGGCGCCTTGCCGGTTCGATCCGCGTACGACCAGGCGATATTGGCCGGGCGGCAGGTTGGTATAGGACGCCACCCGGTGGGCGGCGTCGACCAAGGTCCAGCTGTGGTCGTAGCCCTCCAGGCGATACGCATAGCGGTTCAGTTCGGGCGCGGTGAAATCGAGTGCGGCAAAACCGACGGCGAAGCTGTTGGCCTCCGCCGCCACCAGCAACGTGGCTGGCCTGGCGCCGTTGTGGCGGCCCGGCGCCACCGGCCTTCCGCCCAGCAGCACTTCGGTGGCCACGACCGGCGGCTTCAGACTCCAGGGGCGGTAGCGGTCCGGCTGCACCACGGTGATGCCGCCCGAGCCGCCGAACACCAGGTCGCCGTCGGCGGTGGCGAGGCCGGAACCGGCCCAGTAGGCCGAGTACTGCACGCCTTCGGCCCGGCCCAGCACCCCGATGGCAAACGTCGCGGGATCGATGACGGCGATGCCGTTGTCGGTGCTGCTCCAGACGCGGCCCTGGCGGTCCTCCAGCAGCGTGTTGACGTTGGTGTCGGGCAGGCCTTGGGCGGTGCCGAGGCGATGGAACCGCCGCCGGGCGCCGCCATGGCCGGCTTCCATGACCTCGATGCCGCTGCCGTTGCCCACCCACAGCCGGCCCCGGTGGTCGGTGTACAGCGCGGCGATGTAGGGATGCGACAACGACGACGGGTCGGCGGGATCGCCGTCAATCCGCTCGACGACGTCGCCGCTGGCGATGTCCACCCGATTCAAGCCGTTGGTGGTGCCGACCCACAGGGAACCGGACGGCCCGGCGCGCATGGTTGTGACGTCCAGGCCGGTTAAGCCCAGGACATGCCGAATCTGTTCCAGTCCCGTGCGGGGATCGATGCGCGCCTGGTACAAGCCATCGGTGCTGGTCCCTATCCACAGGATGTCCGCCGTCCTGGCCAGGGCGCGAATGTATAGCTTGGTGTCCAGCCATGGCGCCGCGACGCGGGCCGCGCGCTCGCCGCGCTGGCCGGAGCGATACAGGCCGGTGGGCGTCGCCAGCCAGACCATGCCGTCATCGTCGGCGAGCAGGGCGGTGATAGTGGTGTTCGGCATCAGGCGCTCGCCCGGCGCCGTGGCGGGCAGCCATTTCGTCACGTCGCCCCGCCCGGGATCGATCAGGTCCGCGCCGTTGCGCGCGTAGCCAGTCCACAGGCGACGGTCGGACGCCTCGACGATGGTCATGGGATCGGCGTTGGACAGGCCAGGCTGGCCATCGCGCCGCCGGCCCAGCGACATGGCGGCTTGGACCGGCTGGTATTGGAGCAGGCCGGTGCCGGTCGCCAGCCACAGGGAGCCGGCGCGGTCGCGGAACAAAGCGCCGCTGACCAGGCCATCCGGCGCCTGGGTGCCATGGACGATGCGCCGCAGCTGGCCGGTGGCCTGGTTGTAGCCCACCACGCCACCGTTGTAAGAACTGATCCATATCTCGCCGCCGTCCGTCTCCGCGATGCCGCCGATATTCTCATTTTTCATCAATGAAACCGCCTCGGCACTGACGTCGAACGGCCGGGCCTGGCCGCTGCGGGGATCGAGGACAAAGAGACCATTGCCCATCGTTCCTATCCACAACTTACCGTCGCTGGCCATGAACAGGGAGAGCACGCAGGGCGCGCCGGTTCGGCGCATGGGCAGCGGTACGCTGACAAATCCCGCCGCCGGCGCATCGCGCCGCACCAGCCCGTTGAGCGTTCCCACCCACAAAGTGCCGTGGGGGTCCTGGTACAAGGACTTGATGACGTTGGCCGGCAGGCTATGGGCGTCGCCGTCGACATGACGAAAATGGGTGGTCTGCGCGCGCGCGGGAGCGGCCGCGTCGGCCAAATGATAGAGGCCGGTATCGCTCCCTACCCAGAGGCCGCCGGCGGCATCGTCCGCTATTGCGGCGACGGCGCCGCCGGGCAGGCCGGCGTTCTTGTTGTTATACGTGACGAAGCCGTCGTATTCCGGCTCGTAGCGCGCCAGTCCGCCGCTTGCCGTTCCCACCCACAAGCGTCCGTGAGGATCGACGTGGAGGGTGAGCACATAGTTGTCCGGCAGCGAACGCGGGTCGTCGGGGATGGAAAGATAGTTGCGAAAGCGATAGCCGTCCCAGCGTGACAGCCCGCCCTGGGTTCCCACCCACAGAAAACCGTCCCGGTCCTGCTTGATGTCCGTGACCGAGATGTTGGACAGGCCGTTTTGCATGCCCATGCTCTGAAACTGCGGCAGGACCAGTTGCGACCAGCGCTCGTGCTGCGCCGCGCCGACCGTGCAGCTCATCAGCGCGCCCAGGGCGAAGACGGCCGCGGCGAGAAAACCGCGGGCCGCGCTGCGCCATACGCATGGGGGAAGCTGGATGCCTTTGCCCATCACTGCGCCAACGGCAGGATGACGGCGATGCGGGTGCCGCCGCCGGAGCGGCGGCCGATGGTGACCTCGCCATTCAGGCTCAGCACCCGCTCGCGGATGCCGAGCAGGCCGAACGATCGCGGCCGCAGCCGCGCCGGGTCGAAGCCGCCGCCGTTGTCGTCGATCTGCAATAGACAGTGGTCGGCGAAACAGCACAGCGTGACGGCGGCTTCGCTGGCGTCGGCATGGCGCGCCACATTGGTCAACGATTCCTGGACGATGCGAAACACCGCAATGGCTTGCGGCTCGTTCAGGCATCCCTCGTCCAGCGTCAGCGTCAGGCTGCAATCGATCCCGCTGTGCTGGCGCAGCTCGTCGACCAGCCATTCCAGCGCCGAGCCGATGCCCAGGTCCAGCACCGACGGGCGCAGCGTGGTGGCGACGTTGCGCACCACGCCGATGGTGCGGTCGACCAGCGCCGTCATATTGTGCACTTGCTCGTTCAAATCCGGCACGTCGGCGCCGAAACGCACCCGCAGCAGCGCGGCCTGCATGCGCAGGGCCGTCAGCGACTGGCCCAGCTCGTCGTGCAGCTCGCGGGCGATGTGCTTGCGCTCGTCCTCGCGGGCGCTTTCCCGGTGCGCGCCCAGCTCGCGCAATTGCGCATGGGATGCGGCCAGGTCGCGCTCGGCCTGCTTATGGGCGGTGACATCGCGGCTGATCGCCAGCACGCCGGTGATGTCGCCGTCGGCGCCGCGTTCGGCAGCCATGCGGACCGCGACTTCCAGCGGCGCGCCGCCGTCGGCCTGGACGCGCAGATCGATGGCGGCCGGCTCGCCGCTGTCGATCACCGATTGCAGGACGGCCTGGTACTGCGGCAGCGACAGGTCGGCGCGCCAGTCCTGCGGCAGCATCC
This sequence comes from Duganella sp. BJB476, assembly GCF_003416895.1. GTDB lineage: Bacteria > Pseudomonadota > Gammaproteobacteria > Burkholderiales > Burkholderiaceae_D > Rugamonas. Next base: position 28,293 of record NZ_QVIO01000009.1, on the reverse strand, counting down.
GGCCCAGCGCCTCGGCGGAGCCCTGCCACAGCAACTGTTCATACGCCGGATTGACATAGGTGCGATGCAGCGCGCAATCATAGCGGACGATGGGATCGGGCAGGTTTTCACTGAGAGTGCGGAACTTGATTTCGCTTTCGCGCAATTCGACGGTGCGGGCCGCCACCTGCCGCTCCAGATTGTCCCGGTAATGCTGCAGTACGCGCTCGGCCTCGCGGCGCTCGCGGTTCTCGTTCGCCAGCAAAGTGTTCTGGTTGGCCAGCCTGGCCTGCATCGCGGCCAGGCGCAGGTGGGTGGTCACCCGCGCCAGTAGCTCCTCGGCCTGCAGCGGCTTGGTGACATAGTCGACCGCGCCGGCCCGGAAGCCGGCCACCTTGTCGGCCGTGCTGTTGAGCGCCGTCATGAAGATCACCGGCACGGCGGCGATAGTCGCGGCGCCGGCCTTCAGGCGCCGGCACACCTCGAAACCGTCGATGCCGGGCAGCACCACGTCGAGCAAGATCAAATCGGGCGGCGCGAACGCCACCCGCCGCAAGGCCTCGTCCCCGCTCTGCGCCACCGACAGCCGCAAGCCCTGCTGCTTCAGCACCCCCACCGCCAACGCCAGGTTGGCCTGGTTGTCATCGACGATCAGGATGGTACGATCGCGTAGGTCAGGCGACATGGTCATGCTTCACTCCAATGTGCGGTGCGGGTGGATCAGAGAAACGGCGCGCTCGCGGAGACGGATGCGGCGCACATGCTCGAACAGGGCCAGGCGATCCCGTTTGCGGGCGGGCGTCGGCTTGAGCGGCGGCTCGGCAAGCGAAGGGAAACAGCGCCGGCGACGCGGCACCATCCCGACAGACACGCCGACGTGTTGGCATGAGGAAGTATGCACGGGCGTCCATCGGTTTCCTATCAGACATTCTCGATACGCCTGTCAGTCAAACCGAAGGGACGAGTAGGGAAATCCCTATGGCCGCGTCCACGATCGGTGTTGATGCCACCAGGCTAGCGCTGCGCCGGCGTTACTACTTCATCCCGACAACAGGCAAGTGGGGGCCGGAAAAGGCCTCGCTGGACGCGGCTTCGGGCCGGGATAAATAGGCGTCCATCGCGGACGCGGTCAGTGGACGGCTGAAGAAATAACCCTGCACTTCGTCACAATGCTGGGTCCGCAGGAAGTCCAGCTGGCCGGCCGTCTCCACGCCTTCCGCGATCACCTTCAGGCCCAGCGTGTGCGCCATGGCGATAATGGCGCGCACGATGGCGCCGTCGTTGCGGTCCTCTGGCAGGCCGCGGACGAAGGAGCGGTCTATCTTCAGATAATCCAGCGGGAAACTCTTCAGATAACTCAACGAAGAATAGCCGGTGCCGAAATCATCGATCGCCAAGCGCACGCCGATCGATTTGAGGGCGGCCAGCGTGCGCAAGGTGCGCTTGGCGTCGTGCATCAGCATGCTCTCGGTGAGCTCCAGCTCCAGCAGGTGGGGCGGCAGACCGCTGGCCTCCAGCGCGGCCTCGACGATGCGCACCAGGTCGGCGTCGCGGAACTGGCGCGCCGACAGATTGACGGCGATCGGCATCGGATTGCGGTGCCGCTGCCGCCACTCCTGCGCCTGCCGGCATGCGTGGTGCAGCACCCATTCGCCGATCTGGAGGATCAGGCCATTCTGTTCGGCCAGCGGGATGAATTCCGACGGCGCGACCTGCCCCAGCAGCTTGCTATTCCAGCGCAACAGCGCCTCCATGCCGACCGCCCCGCCTTCGAGCAGGCTGGCCCGGGGCTGGTAGTGCAGCGACAGCTCCGCGTTGCGGATAGCGTAACGCAAGGCGTTGCCGATTTCGACCCGCCGGCGGGTGCTGCTGCTCATCTCCGCCGTAAAATGCTGGTAGCGGTTGCCCCCCTCGGCCTTGGCGCGGTACATCGCGGTATCGACATTGCACAACAGCGTATCGGCATCGCGGCCGTCCTGGGGGGCCTGGGCTATGCCGATGCTGCAACTAACCGCCAGTTCATAGTCGTCGATATCGATCGGCTTGGCCAGCAGGCGCAGCAGGCGGCGCGCCAGCAGCGCCAGGCTGTCGCCGCTGCATTCGACCAGGATGGCGAACTCGTCGCCGCCTATGCGCGCGACCAGATCGATGCCGCCCACCGCCTGTTCCAGCAGCACGGCGCAGCTGGTCAGCAAGCGGTCGCCGAGGGGACGGCCGAGGCCATCGTTGACCTCGCGAAAATGGTCGAGACCGATCAACAGCACACCCACACTGGTGTTGCACGCGTCGGCGCGCGCCAACGCCTGGGTGAGGCTGTCGCGGAAGTTGAGCCGGTTCGGCAAGCCGGTCAGGGGGTCGCGTCTGGCCAGGAAGGTCAGCTGGGACTGGTAGTCATGCAAACGGGTGACATCGCGGCCGATACCGACCAGACGGCTGGGGGCGCGGCTGGGGACGCAAGAACGCACCATCGTCAGTTGCAATATGCAACGGCCGGCCGCCAACTCCAGCACCAGCTCCTCGTCCACCGTTTCGCCCTGCGCGCTGCAGCGCTGGCATGCGGCCTGCAGGCGTTCTCCGGCGGCCAGGCCGAACAGCTGGGACGCCGGCTGGCCGATGATGGCCGCCGACGGCAAGCCGACCATCCGGGCAAAGGCCGGGTTGATCTGCACGTAGCGGAATTGACCGTCTTCGCTGCCCTCGATCAAGTACAGGGCGTCCGACACATGATCGAAGATTTCCTGGTAGCCCACGGCGCTGGCATGCAACGCCAGCTCGGCCGCATACCGCTCGGCCAGCTCGATTTGCAGGCGGTGGTTGCTTTCCCGCAGTTCGGTGGTGCGCACCTCGACTTCATTCAGCAAATTCTGGCGCACCTGCAACAGCTGCCGCGTCTGCTGCTGAAGCTGCGAGCGCGTGCGGCGCAACTGCAGATGCGCGGATACCCGGGCCGCCACTTCGTCCACCTGCAACGGCTTGGTCACATAGTCGACCGCGCCCAGGGAGAAGGCCGACAGCTTGGTCTCGATTTGCTTAAGGGCGGTCATGAAGATCACCGGTATGTCCGCCATGCTGCCGCCCGCCTTCAATTGCCGGCACACTTCAAAGCCGTCCACGTCCGGCATCATGGCATCCAGCAAAATCAGGTCCGGCTGGGCAAAGCCGATGCGGCGCAGCGCCTCGACGCCGCCCTGGGCGACGATCACGCGATAGTCGAGCGATTCCAGGTGGTCGACAACGAAGCCGAGGTTGTTCGGCTGGTCGTCCACGATCAGGATCGTTTGCCCCAGGCGCTCCACTGCATCCTCCGCCTCGGGAATGACGGCATTACTCATCACATCGCTCTCATTCAGTTGTCCAGACGGCCGCCGACGGCGTTAGACGCCAGCATGCCTTGAAGGCCAGGCATTTACTATCGGGCATTCTTGAACCTGATGTAGGGCAGTCGCGATCCCCCATCAGGAAATCCTTACTGTTCCCGCATGTCGGCGGGCGAGGTGCGCTATGAAGAGCGCGGCCGCCGCTCATGCCACCCGGGGACAGCAAACCACCCGCAATAAATTGTTACGACATGTGGCCACCTCGTCCAAATACAGCAGCTTTCGGGAGGCATCAATTTCCGCTATCCGTATCGGCGCCAGTTTGGCTAACCTAGACAGTTACCGCGGGTAACAAATCCAGATGTAACTTGCGGGATATGGCCCCAAACTTATCGGAGTTTTTGCCACATGAAGATCGCCAATTGGAAAATCGGGGCCCGGCTCGGCGCAAGCCATGCGTTGCTGCTATTGCTGCTGGCCGGGGTGGCCCTGTGCGGCGTACAGGGATTGGTGCGCGCCAACGGCGCCTTGCATCACATCGCCGATGTCAATACGCAAAAAGTACTGTTGCTCGAAAGAATGGCAACGCAGACCCATATCGTCGCGCGCGTGATACGCACCATCGCCTTGCTGGACGATTCGAAGGTGGCGGCGGTGGAACACAAAAAGATCGACGCGGCGCGTGGCACCTACGACGAGGCCAATGCGGCGTTGGAACGGATGCCGCTGGACGAGGCCGGGCGGCGCATGCTGGCGGACATCAAACAACAGCAGACGGCCACCCGGCCGCTGAACGAGCAATTCCTCTCGATGAGCCACGCCAACCGGCAGGAAGCGGTCTTTTTTTTGCTGCAACAAGCGGGACCTACCAATAACGCCTGGCAAAAGGCCATCGATGACTTCATCCAGCTGCAGGAAGCGAAAAGCCGGCAGGACGAGCAGGATGCCGAGGAGGCTTATCAGGGTGCGTTGCGCCTGATGCTGATCGTCGCGGTCGTGGCGCTGGCGCTCGGCGCCGCCATCGCCTGGTGCATCACCCGCTCGATCACCGCCCCGATGGCGCAGGCGGTCAAACTTGCCCGGCCGGTCGCCGCGGGCGATTTAAGCAGCGACATCAACGTGACCTCAAGCGACGAGTCCGGGCAACTGCTGCTGGCGCTACGGGAAATGAACACCAGCTTGAGCCATATCGTCACCCGTGTGCGCGGCGGTGCCGACGCGATCGCCGGCGCGTCGCGCGAGATCGCCAACGGTAACCTTGACCTGTCCCGCCGCACTGAGCAGCAGGCCAGCGCGCTGGAGGAAACCGCATCGTCGATGGAAGAACTGACCAGCGCCGTGCAGCAAAGCGCCAAGCATGCACACCAGGCCCATCTGCTGGCGATGACGGCCACCGAGACCGCCGCCATGGGCGCCTCCGCCGTGGCCCTGGTGGTCGATACCATGGGCGCCATCAATGCATCATCCCACAAGATCGTCGAGATCATCGGCGTCATCGACAATTTCGCGTTCCAGACCAATATCCTGGCCTTGAACGCGGCGGTGGAAGCGGCGCGCGCAGGCGAACAGGGGCGTGGCTTCGCGGTTGTCGCGGCCGAGGTGTGCGGCCTGGTGCATCGCTCGGCGGACGCCGCCAGGGAGATCAAGGCGCTGATCGGCAATTCGGTGGCGCAGGTAGACAAGGGGACCCAGCTGGTCGACCACGCCGGCGCAACGATGAACGAGGTGGCCAAGAGCATCAACGACGTCAACGGCATCATCGGCGACATTACAACCGCCAGCACCGAACAAAGCCTCGGCATCCAGCAGATCAACCAGGCCATCTGCGAAATGGACCATGTCACGCAACAGAATGCCGCGCTGGTTGAAGAGGCGGCCGCCGCCGCCGCGGCCATGCTGGAGCAAGCCGACGGTCTGACCTCCATGGTGGCGGCGTTCAAGACCGCCGCCCCGCACGCCACCGAGCTTCGCCATCGTTCCCGCCGCCCCGCGCTGGCACCATAAGGATTCCCTTACCAAGTTATCAGGATGGCCCGATATTTTGCATTCGGGTATTGTTCTAACATGACCTTTGGCCACGACATCTTGTCGGCTTCAATTAGCCTCTAAAAAGAGGGGGGGACATGTTTTCCAACACTTCCATTCGACTGCGTCTGATCGCGACCATGTCGTTGCTCGGGCTGCTGATCATCGTCACCGGTATCAGTGGCCTATACGGGATGAGCACGGTAAACGCCAGTTTGAATGACCTCAGCAGCAATACCATGCCGTCGGCAATAGCAATCGCGAATTCGCAATTGGCGATGAGCCGTGCCAGGCTGGTACTGGACCGCGTGACCTTGCATCCAGAAGCCCCCGGTGCCGAAAAGACGCTGGCGCGCGCCGAAGCCTTCATGGCGGAATCAGACCAGGCCTGGGCCTTGTATCTGTCGCTGCCGCAGGATGAAGGGGAAAAGCCGCTGGCCAGCGAGATGGACCTCCAGCGCAAGCGGTTTATGGAGCAGGCGATGCAACCCCTGGTGAAATCGCTGAAGGCCAAGGATGTCGCGGGGGCGGATACGATCACCATGAAGCTGATGCAACCTCTGTTCACCGGCCTGTCCGACAGCGCCACCGCGCTTACAGGGTTCCAGGATCGCGCCAATCGCCTGCACGATGAGGAAAGCCAGGCCACCTACCGACGGTTGTGGTGGCTCACGGCGGGTGCCATTGCCCTGGGTGTCGCGATGATATTGTTCGCCTCGGTTTCACTGACGCGCTCCATATTGGACCCGATCAAGCAGATTTCCGTTCATTTCACCCACATCGCGGAAGGGAATTTATCCCAGCCCATCACCAGCAACGGCCATGACGAGATGGCGGTCCTGATGCGCGGCCTGGCGACGATGCAGGCCCGGCTGGCCACGACCGTGGGTGGCGTGCGCGACGGTACGGCTGCCATCACGACCGCCACCGGCGAGATCGCCGCCGGCAATCTGGATTTGTCCCGCCGAACCGAGCAGCAGGCCGCCAGCCTGGAGAAAACCGCCGCGTCGTTGGAACAACTCGCTTCCACGGTCAAGCAGAATGCGGAACATGCGCGCCAATCGAACCAGCTGGCCTGCGTCGCCTCGGACGTGGCGATCAAGGGCGGCAATATCGTATCGGGGGTGGTGAACACCATGGACGCGATCCGGGCATCGTCGACCCGCATCGGCGACATCATCGGCGTCATCGACGGCATCGCGTTCCAGACCAACATCCTGGCCCTGAATGCCGCAGTGGAAGCGGCGCGCGCCGGCGAACAAGGACGTGGCTTCGCCGTGGTCGCATCCGAGGTGCGTCATCTGGCGCAGCGCAGCGCCGACGCAGCCAAGGACATCAGGACATTGATCACGAACTCGGTGGCGCAGGTGGACAGTGGCGGCAAGCTGGTCAGTGAGGCCGGGGCGACGATGGATGAAATCGTCGCCAGCACGCGGCGGGTGGCGGACATCATGGGTGAGATCAGCGTGGCCGGACACGAGCAGGAAGTCGGCATCGACCAGATCAACCAGGCAGTGGCCGAACTGGACGCCGCCACGCAGCAAAATGCGGCGCTGGTGGAACAGGCGGCGGCCGCTTCCGCATCGCTGAGAGAGCAGGCTGACAAGTTGACCGAGATGGTCGGCTCGTTCAGACTGGCGCCGCAAACTGGCGCCGGCCTGCCATCGCCTCGCCTGGCGCTGGCAGGTACGGCGACGAATTAGAAGAAAGCGAAGAAGCGGTTCGGGTCTTGCAGCCTGGACTATGGCTGCCGGATACTCCGGCGGCCGCGGGCCAACCAGCCCAAGCCGGCCAAGCCAACCAGCAGCATGATGTACGCATCCGGTTCCGGCACGGCCGTCATGGTGGTGATGGTCACTTGGTCCAGGAACGCGCCACGATTGTCGCCGCCGCGATTATGGAAGCTGAAACCAAAGAAGCCGGAACTCGATGGCGTAAAGGTCAGCGTCTTGGTCGACAAAGGAGCCGACTGGCCGATCACGTAAGTCTGATGGGTGGTGCCAAAGCTGACGTCAACGGTGTCCGAGCCCCAATTGCGTTGATTTCCCGCGATATTGAAGCTCATCGTATAGACCGACCCGGCGTGCAAGCTGATGCTGTTGCTGAACACGCCGGCGCGGAGGCTCGTCCCGTCCAGGTCGATATAGTGGCCATGGCCGGGCAGTTCGTTGTGCACGAAGCCCTGGCCGTCAACGTCGACAGTACCGTTGGTGACGCTCCACCCCTTGACGAAATGGGTGGCGTTATTGCCGGTCGCATCGGCGTCGAAATTGTCCGAGAACACGGTAACAGCGGCATGGGAGGAAATACTCGCCGTCAGCATGGCGGCGGCTATGCAGAACTTTCGGATAGACATGGGGACCTTTTTTAGGAAAAGCACGGTCGAGCGAAAGGCGCGCCGTGCAGATCATATTAATAAATGGAAATTAAAATTTCATTTTGATAATACCAAGGCGGCCATCGGAAGAATATCGGTCAATGCTGATCCTGCTGTAAGGCTTTCCTTACCTCGCATGGTTGATGAGCTGTCGTGATGCCGTTTTGATGACCAGCACCACGACAGTCTGGTGCCGTCTACGGGAGCAAGGCTCCGCTGGAGAACAGGGCGCTCATCTGTTGCGCGCTCAAAGCCCCGTGGTAAATGCGGAAGTCATCCACCTTGCCGTTGAAATACGGGTCAGCCGAATATTGCGAACGGCCGATCCAGTTCTGGCCGGTGCTGCCCAGCCGGAACGGCGACGCGGTCATCGCCGTGTTGGTGCTGACCGCGCTGCCGTTGACGTACAGGGTGCCGGTGGTGCCGGACAGTGTCACCGCCAGATGCACCCATTGGCCGGTGGGCAGCGGGTCCGTCCACAAACTCTGACTGCCGTAGCCGCCACCGGTGGTGATGGTGAAGCTCATGCCACCGCGATAAGCCCGCGGCGTCAGGAACATGTAGTGGTTGGTTCCCGAGCCAAAATCGAAGACGCGGGCCCAGTCGCGCGCCGCATCCCAGTACACCCAGGCCGCGATGGTGAAATCGGCGAGGTCGGCGACGAGGTCGGCCGGCAGTGCCAGGTAGTCGTCCACGCCGTCCAGCGCCACGGCATTGCCTGTTTTCCCGGCGGTCCAGGTGGGTCCGTTGATCAGGACGGCGTTGTTGCCGTTGCCGGTCGCGTCCGACGCCGTTGTGCCGCTGGCCTCGTCGAACGGCAGGCGGGTGCGCAGCACCGGCGCGGTGCTTACTTTGGCTTCGTTGGATGGGGCGGTTTCGCCAGCGGCCATGATCGCCGTCACCACGTAGTAATACGTTCCCGGCGACATGCCGCTGTCGGTGTACGTCAGCAAGTCCACGATGCCGCCGGCGATCGTGGTGTAGGGACCACCTGCGGTGGCGGCGCGCTTGACGTTGTAGCCGGTCGCATAGGCGCTTCCCCACCAGGACAACTGGACCTGGCCGTCGACCAGACGGGCGCTCAGCCCGCTCGGATCGGCGCCATGGGCGATCGGATCTCGGCTAAAGGTCAACGTGCCGAGGCCCAACTGGTCGCCGTTGCCGCCGTCGCCCTCGACGCCAACCTTGGCCGCCATCAGCGTGGTGTAAGGCGCGGCCAGGCCCAGGCGGTTCACATAGTGATTGTGGATCATTTCCCAGACCGGGCGGAAGAAAGGCAGGCCGGCGCCCGAAATGCCGAATCCCGTGCCGTGGTTATTGGTGTAGGGGTCGAACGGCATGGCCGTGTAGTAAAGGTTGCCGCCGGCATCGGCCAGGTTGGACTTGGCGACATATTCGGCGCCGGCCAGGAAGCGGCGGTTGTCGTAACCATAGAAATCGTCGCCCTGGTTCCATGCCATCTCGCAGAACGAGGCCGCCAGCCCGACGCCGAGCGTGCAGTGACCTTGATCGCGCGAACTCTCTTGCCATTGGCCGAGATAACCGGGATGGATGAAGCGTACCGCCTGACTGGCGGCGCCGTTGCCCGGTCCGCTCTTGTAGTAACTGACCGCCTCGTTGTACAGGTCCTCACGATCACACAACACGCCGATGGCCAAAATGGAAGCCAGGTTGCATTGATCCCAGTTCGCCCAGTAGTTGGTGATGTCGGCGTCGTTATGCTGGATCAGGAACTGATGGTTCAGCGGATAGAACACGCTCAGCATCATGCTCTGGAACTGCGCCAGATCGGCTGCCGCCCAGCCAGTGTAGGTGCGCATGATTTCAGCGGCGTTAGCGAACTGGTAGCCATAAATGCCGGCGGCCAAAAAGCGGTCGGCGTTACCGGTGAGGTTTTTCAGGATGTAGCCCCAAGCATTCAGGAAATATACCGCCCGATCGGCGTAGGCAATGTCGCCCGTCACCTTCCATCGCACCGCCAGCTGATAGGTCCGAGCAATGTCGATATAGAGCTGGGCGTCATTGCTACCGCTGCCGCCGCGCACGACGGTTTCTAGCGCGCGCGGCCAATTACCGAGATGAGAGCGCCCTGTGTTCAGCAAGGCGTTCCAGCCGGCAAGCCAGGGCTGCTCACCGGCAGCCACCTTGGTGCGCATGCGGGCGAAGTCGGCTTCGGTGTGCAGCAGGCCGGGGTGCGTGAAGGTTCGCGCGACGACGGCGCCACCAGCGCGCAACCGCACTGCGCCGGCCGGCGCATCGGCGTGGCCGGTCTCGTTGGCTCCACCACAGCCAGCGAGTGCCAACGGCCCCAGTGCCGCCAAGCCGAGAGAGCCTACGCAAAAGACCCGGCGTTCCGGCGAAATGAGTTGTTTGGTTTTGGACATAGTCACCTTTGCGGTTATCAGTGTATGGATGGGGAAATCAATGGTGGGCACAATAGACGTCAGATTCAGCAACATGCCATCTAAGGACGGATGGAAAAGTTTCCATATGAAAACATTTTCCTGAGGAGCTTACCCACGCTCTGCAAGTCCTTTGCTTGCAAAAACGAAGTTCGCGGCCCATCAGCGAAGTTTTGTGATCGCCGCCGCCGCTCAAGGCGACTGATCGCACTAGTCCACACCGTCTTTCATTCCAGAACACGAGGGGCTATGTGGACGAAGTCGAGGCCAGCGTCAAACATATTAAATACGATCACACTATCGTCCACCTCACGGCCGAGAGCATCACAGCTTCCGACAAGTTCACCGCCGCAAGCGGCAAGGAGTTCATGCGAGTGAGCACCTCGATGAAGAAGGAAAACGCCAAGCGCGCCGTCGGCACCCAGTTCGTGAAGAGCAGACCTCCAGCCAGGAGGAAACTGACGAATAACAGGCTGAACTTACGATACTGTACGGGTTTGACGATGATCTGGCCGATCAAATTACACCGACAAGTAATTCGCGGCCTCCTTACGCAATTCATATGGAAGGCAAGGTGCTACGCTCGATTGTTGACAGGCGCCAAGCTGCTTCTAAACTGGAAAGCTGGTCTTATTGCCCTACATGGTGTCGAGGCAATCCCTACATGAGAATCCGCTCTTGCCGATAGCAGAAGTATGAACATTGATGCAATGTCGCCTGTATTGGTAACTTGAACATGCCGCGATTTGCTGAGGCGCCGAAACAGGGGAACCATCGTAATGAGAATCGGCCAGATATGGAGGGCCAGCGATGTGCCCGATGGACGTTTTGTGCTGATCTGCGGCATCAATGACAAAGCAGGTAAAGAGGTGGTACATGAATATGTACCGACACGACGCGATAAGATAACTGTGATGGCTTGCACCATTACTGGCGAGCCGGTAGAGCGAAAATTTGTCTGCGTCAATCCATCCTGTTTCGACGGGGTACTGTATGCACTGGTGAGATAGCTTGCCGTAGCCAATTAGAAACGGGAAACTAAATGCTGGACGTGGTGAGAAAAAAGAGATTGAGGGGTTAACAAAGAAGGATAGGGGGAAGGGATGAGTAACTCGGCACATTTGCAGCACTACGTGATGGAATACCAAACGGTGCTACGGGCAATGACGCTGGCGGCAGAGGTGATCAAGGTCAGCGAGCAGCAAGGCCATGCACCGAGTCTTCAAATCCTCGAAATGAGTGCGGACGTGATGGTATTGTTCACCGGCATAACCGAACGCCTGCAGGCGCAGATTCGCAGAAGGGAACTTGAGATCGATCTAGTTCTGGTTACGTTGATACGCGAAAATTGCGACTGCTTAGTCGACATCATCAGCTGTCTAGCCCGCGGTGCTCCAAGCGAGCATCTGCTGGCGGTAGAGGGTAGGGCTATGCGCCAGCATGCAGCGCAGATGTTCCAACGCTACTGTGTGCTTACACTAGCCGGAAACCGGGTATGAAGTCGCGTACTGTTGCTCAAAATAGTAGATGGCCCAGCTCACACAGAGATTAACGTAGGCCGGAGCGCATGTCGATAGTGCCGGTGATCGACGACTGCGTCGTTGAAACTGCCAAGGCGATCGTGATAGTACAGCGTTAACTTGTGCCGGGCGACGGCGGCGATCTGGCAGTCCCTGGTCTGGATGCGCGGCACTTGATCCAGCTTTTCCAAGTTGTCCAGCAACTGGCGCACGGCGTCATTGCTGGTGTTGGAAAAGACAATGAAGTGCTAGCTCTCGGTCCTCATCCACGGAGATGTCTTCTTCTGTCCCGTCACGGTCACACTTTGCTGCACGCTGGCGACGACGGTCTACATCAACGCCAGCAGCGCCATCTTTTTCAAATTGTTCACGAAAGTATCGATACCCACTTTGCGGCTGGCAGCAAGACCGAAGAGGATGTTGGCCAATAGTTTCAGGCAAACGGCTAGTCTGCGGACAACGCCCCCGCTCCTAATGCTTAAACTTTGATTAGCGAACCTATCTTCTGTCCCCGTAACCGAAACCATCCCAGCTTCCTACAAGAAAATCAGGATTTCCCGAGATGAAATTTCATCAGGCTAGGCTATTATTTTAAATGACTTCCATAAGAGAAATTTTAGGTTAGCAAGATGCAATAAGTGCTTTATGAGTAGTCTGTTGCAACCTCATATAACCTGGCATCGAACAACCGAGCGATCAATTAAATAAATTACGTGACCTAGAACAATGCGGTATTGATTGAGAGGCCGGCTGCAGTGGCCGGCTTTCGACAGGGCCGAGCGATTGTCCTTAATTGGCAATGTAAACAAGAACCTCAGACTGGGTTTCTGGCTTACAACCCCACGCAGCACTCCGGCAGAGCCTGCACGTCTCGTCTCGCGAAGCGCTTTGGCAGCACCTTATCGCCTCACGCAGTCGCTCCCCCAGAGCACCCTCAATCCGCACCACCTTTACCTACAAAGAATAATGCAAACCTTTACCATGAGTCCCCGCGACTGGGGCGTCGGCACCAAGATCACCGTGATTACGTTCGGCCTGATCGCCGTCATCCTGGTCATGCTCCTCAGCCTGATCAACATGAACACTTCGACCATGCTGACCGAGCGTGCCAAAGCCAATGTCGCCAACACGCTGGGCGGCATCAGCAACACGGTCGACGTGTTCAACACCGCTATGACCAACGAGGCATCCAGCTTCGCCCGCTTGTTCGCCGCCGGTTTCGGCGACGGCAAGTTCACGCGGGACAGCACCACCATCGTCGACATCGGCGGCAAGGCCACACCGTCGCTCAAGCACGACGGCAAGACGCTGAACCTGGACTTCGCCATCCCCGACAAGTTCACCGCCGACACCGGCGTGGTCGCCACCATCTTTGCCGCCAGCGGCGACGAGTTCGTGCGCGTGAGCACCTCGCTGAAGAAGGAAAACGGCGAGCGCGCGGTCGGCACCCAGCTCGACCACGGCCACCCGAGCTACGCGCCGCTGCGCGCCGGCGACAACTACATCGGCCTGGCCACCTTGTTCGGCAAGCAGTACATCACGCAATACGATCCGATCAAGGACGCCGGCGGCCAGGTCATCGGCGTGCTGTTCATCGGCCTGGACATCTCGAAGAACATGGCCATGCTGAAGGAAAAGATCAAGGCCATCAAGATCGGCGACAGCGGCTACATCTACGTGGTCAACGCCGCGCCGGGCAAGGCGCTGGGCACCGCGCTGGTGCACCCGGCCAAGGAAGGCGAGAGCCTGATCGACAACGCCAGCAGCGACGGCCGCCCGTTCGTCAAGGACATGCTGGAGGCCAAGGAAGGCTCGATGCGCTACAGTTGGGCCGACAGCGCCGGCGCCGCGCCGCGCGAGAAAATGGTCGAGTTCCATACCTTCAAGCCGTGGAACTGGCTGATCGTCGGCGGCACCTACACGGAAGAAATCACCCGCGAGGCAGGCCAGCTGCGCAACCGCTACGCCGCGCTGGGCCTGGTGTCGCTGGCCTTGTTCGCCGCGATCCTGTTCCTGCTGGTGCGCGCCAACATCACCCGCCCGCTGGCCCGCGCCGAAGCGGCCGCGACCCGCATCGCCCAGGGCAACCTGGATGTGCAACTGGCCATCGATAACAAGGATGAGATCGGCCTACTGCTGTACGCGCTGAACGGCATCTGCAAGAACCTGTCCGGTGTGGTCGGCCAGGTACGACTGGGCGCCGAGCAGATCACCACCGCCTCCAACGAGATCGCCGCCAGCAACCTGGATTTGTCGTCGCGTACCGAAGAGCAGGCCTCCAACCTGGAGGAAACCGCCACGTCAATGGAACGGCTCAGCAGCGCCGTTAAGCAGAACGCCGACAACGCTGCGCAGGCTAACCAGATGGCGCTGGCCGCCTCGGGCATCGCCGCCAAGGGTGGTGAAGTGGTGGCGCAAGTGGTCGACACGATGGACTCAATTAACCAGTCCTCGCGCAAGATCGTCGACATCATCTCAGTCATCGATAGCATCGCCTTCCAGACCAATATCCTGGCCTTGAACGCGGCGGTGGAAGCGGCACGCGCAGGTGAGCAAGGCCGCGGCTTCGCGGTGGTGGCGTCGGAAGTGCGCAACCTGGCGCAGCGCTCGGCCACTGCGGCCAAGGAAATCAAGGCGCTGATTGATGACTCGGTCAGCAAGGTCGACATCGGCAGCGCGCAGGTGGCGAAGGCCGGCAGCACGATGCAGGAAGTGGTGGTCAGCGTGCGCCGCGTGACCGACATCATGGCCGAGATCAGCACCGCCAGCGACGAGCAGCGCGCCGGCATCGGCCAGGTGCACGAGGCCATCGCGCAGATGAACCAGGTCACGCAGCAGAACGCCGCGCTGGTCGAGCAAGCGGCCGCCGCCGCACACGCGCTGCAAGACCAAGCCTCCGATCTGGAACAGGTAGTGCTGATCTTCAAGCTAGGTGACGGTTACGACAGCGCCCCCCCGTGCCGTGCCGGCTGGCGTTGAAGTAATCCCAGCCCTACCCGGCAGTGACCGAATTCTCAGCTCCCAAGTATTCAGGGCACCAGTTGTATTTTGAGCGGCGCGCGAGCATCTAGCACACTTATAGCGATTTAGACCGAACTCATATTGCGAAGATAACTACATCACAAAACAACTGGTTTAAACTCCGAATTTCTACCCTATTGAAATCAAAACAATTTTCAAAAAGTATTTGGTCGAGCAGCTCCCTCGCCAACCATAGTGCAGCCGTTTGGCGGTAAGTATTTTCGCCGGGCATAGACACTGGCAGGCAGCTGAGTGTGTCGATTTTCGGCAGTGGCATATCACAACGTTTCCATTTTTCTATCGAGGCTATATACGAATAGCATATCGCCACTGCTTCCATTTTCATCCCGTTAAGCGGCACAAATCCTGTATCGAAACGAATGCGCATGAAACTGTGTCAACTCAGCCCGTTCACTCGCAAATCGCTTCGCTAAACTAAGCCTTTAGTGCTTATTTAGCACCACGCATGTGGCGACGTAACTCTGGGCTCCCAGCATTAAATCGGCCATGGCCAAACACATGTTGGCTACATCCGCCAACCCTTGCGCACGGACATTCGGATCAGTCTCTCGCAACGTCGTGCTAAAAAGATCGACAAGATTTTTCTCCGACAATACCGACAGATCGATAACACCATTCGTTTGTACCAACCAAGCGCGATATTCGGAGTCAGTCATATTCTCTAGATCTTTGTGCTGCATCGGTTACCTCTCAAAGTGTCAATAGACGAATTGTAGCTCTCCTCCTATCCACTGCAACCCCGTATCAATTGCATTGCGCCAGCACGGTAGAAATATAGAGCATTTTGACATTTCCACTATCGGCTAAAATGAAGTTGACATTACTCATTTGTTTCTTCAATGTTTTGCTCGTTTCCACTCAACTGGAGAATGAATGTCATATATAAATTTCCGAGGTTATTTTGTTTTAGGTTGGGCAACATTGGCCATCGCCATCAATCCAGCAACCATATTATTTTCATTTGAAGGATCAATCGGAAGATTGCTTTTTTTCCTAACTCGCTTAAGCACAGAGGCAAAACTACTAATCGTAAACTTAAATCTATTTTTATTCAAAAGTTCTACTACTGCCTGACGGCTGATTCCACTTTTGAGTAACCCTTCAATGGCATCTAGTTTTTCTTCCAATCGCCTGGTCGCAGAGATACTGGTAAGAGCAACCTCGGTGGTGATCAGAAAGGCTGGTTGGTCATTTTTATTTTTCATTATTTGGGTTAGCTTCGGTTTGGCTGCCCAGGTACTTTTTCTTCTGGCTGCGAAAATATATTGTATTGGGCGGCGCTTTCCCTATCCCATCGATAATGAGGGGGGAAAAACAGAGATTCAACCTACTACAGACAAAGTGTCCCGGAAATGTCCCTTGAGTGGACCCGATGTGGACTCGATGTGCACTCGATGTGCACTCGATGTGCACTCGATGTGCACCCCATATGCACCTTAGGTGCACCCGACATGTCGCTCTTCCATGTTACCTATTGCCATCGCAAGTACTATGACGTTGCTTGGATCGATCTGCCCGTTCACAACTTGAAAAAAATATTGCGCCGAATCAATTGTTACTCTAAAATCGGTGTCGTCGGTTCCCGGCAGATATTTAGTCCACGCACGTTCCAAATCACCACTCTTCGCTGTCCAGTCCTGGAAAGCAAAGAATTCAAGTGCCGCTTCGCGGCAAACTTAGCCAACAGTGTTTGGCGGATCAATCATCAGCTGGTTTCTCTTTGTGCTCGTTTGAGCATGTCGAGTACCGGCATTTTTTTCCTACTAAGTTCGTAATACAAATAAATACTGAGTGCTGAGATAACCACAAACGCCTGCGGCAAACGAGGCATTTACGAATACTAAAGTCCTACTAAACGTGTTTTACACAAGTGAAACGCGCCCTCCGACCATCATGGTCAAGACCTCCTGCTAAGCGTCAATTCCGGCTACCTCGTCCTTCTTGTCCCTGGTCCGGACGAACGCTGTCAACACGACGCCCATGAGCGTCCACATCGAAGAAAGAAAGAGCAGCGATGGGTACTTCACCCACATGTCCTGAACCGTGAAATGGCACGATTAGGGGGATTGGAAGCTGCGACGCCTGAGGGCGGAAAGGGTAGAAAAATAAAGGGTGATAGCGCCACCCCACAACCGGCTCATGCTGGAAGCGCTACGCGAGGAACGCGTGAACAGACCAGAACTTGCCCAAGGGCAAGCAACCCGTAACCGCGAGGGTCGGGCGATTTGCAAAAATAGCAATAGATGGGATGCAAATCGAAACGAGTATACTTAAGAAGGGCCATCACCCATTGCTTGTAACATTGCAAGGAATATTATTTAAATTCAAAAGAGAATGTTTTTAAACATACCAACAACAGGGTTGCGTCGAAACGAAAAAGTCTGGTACGTCACCAAGCGAGGAAGGAAGCAAGCTGTAGGGCGTCAATGTATTTGCAACTGGCGCCACAATTCTGCGACTAAAAACCGCTAGTTGCAGCGACTGACCTATTTTTCGCTAACGTCCAACGTGAAATCCGTGCCAAGCTAATGAATAACTGCTAACACGAGGATTGAAAATCCTTGTGTCGGTGGTTCGATTCCGCCCCGGGGCCGTCAAGAACATACCTCACCATGTTGAGTTGCACTGAAAATTGCCCCATCTTCCCCACGAATTTGCAACGGAATCTGATAATCATCTAGCCGTCCTCCCTTCGGCCGAGCCGAAGCATAAAGTCACGGTACGAATCCGAACTTTATCGAGGCTGCCGTCATGTTATTTTGTGGCATTGATTTTCATTCCAACAACTGCCTTGTCGTCGTCTCCGACGACGCTGACAAGGTCGTCTATTCCAAGCGCCCCCCCTCCATAAACGTGTGAGAAAGAAAAATCATTTTCTCGTTGCCAGAGCCTCAGTGACCTGGCCGTTAAACCAACTGAGGCAGGAAGCTGAATCGGTAGCTTTTAGCAGCGCCTGGAGGAGACGTTTCGCAGTGGCCCTAATTTTTCATTTAAATCCACTTAAAATTACTAAGCAATTGATTTAAAAAGAATTTTATAAAAACACGGACAATTCACTTAATTTCAACTCTCCATTTAGGCGGGTTCAATTCTCAGCGCCGCTATGTCCTTCTTACGAGCGGCGGACGCTCGGAGATGGGCGTCACACTTTAAGTGCGCTACAAATAAATATCGATTTATTTTCAATTACTTATGGTTTTCGTTACGGAACACTTTATTCGTGCAGCGATACACTTCGCTCTACATGCAATGATGTGGGAATTGGTGAGAATAAGGTGCGGGGCAAGGGCCTAAAATGTCAGCCCTTCCACTTTAATTTCCTTCATATAACTCGATCGCGAAGTCATTGAAGAACTCAAAGCCCTGCTACCGTACCACTCGGCGGTTTGAATCGAGCCCGCTGTCTTTGCCATTCTTGCTCGATCAAAACGTCGTGCACATGGTGGAGCCCGGAACACTCGTGATTGACACAGTGCGTGGATCGAATGGCAAACCTGTCGAGTGGCATGAAGTGGAGCCAGGCGTGTGGCAAAACGCGGCAAACCCGCTTCGTCGCCGCTACTTTCTCAAGAATGCGCAAGGCGATTGGGAGATGAGCAGAAACGGGGACCCGATGCAGATCATGCAAAAGGTGTCCTGGTATCAGCATAAGCTGGTGATGCTTCCCGTCTTGGTCTTGTCGATTGCTACAGTGTTGCTAAGCGTTCTGATGTGGCCGTTGTCCGTTATTTGGCGCATACGATCTGGCCCACAAGCCGCTCTGTCGCCGGTGTTGCGTACGGCCAGGAACCACATGCGCTTGGCCGGGTTGCTGTCATTGCTGCCATGGGCTTTGTATGGTGGCATTTTGCTGGCCTACTTGAATAACTCCCTGTTCATTGCATTGCCCACCTGCGCCATACTCTTGCGCGTAGTTCAGATCTTGGCATGGCTCGCGGTGGGCGGCACGACCGTTGCGCTCCGGGCTGTATGGCTAACTTGGCCCAATCGGGAGGCGTCGTTGGTGAGCCGGGTTCACTCCATGGCGCTTGCCTTGGCGTGTTTAAGGGCCACGGCCGTAGCTTGGCAGGGAAGTTTTTTGATTTGGAATTGGCGCTATTAATGTAGTAAGCGTTTTCTTACGGACTTTTTGATAATCGATGATTGCATCAACCCGCTGGGAAGTGGCATAGCTCAAAGGGCTGCCGGTAAGTTGCATTTCCAAGGCAAGAAATCCTCAACCCGGTTGACGGGATGATCGGCGATTTGCGTCAACACGTGACGCAACCAGGCTTCGGGGTCGACAGCGTTCAGCTTAGCCGTTCCGATCAGCGAGTAGATCGCGGCAGCGCGTTCGCCGCCGCTGTCGGCGCCAGCAAACAGGTAGTTACGGCGCCCAATAGCAATGCCACGCAAGGCGCGTTCGGCGGCCGAGTTATCAATCTCGATGGCGCCGTCGTCGCAGTACCGCAGCAGCGCCGGCCAAAGCTTGAGCGAGTAAAGGATGGCGGCCGCCGTATCGGATTTGCACGACAGCGTAGCGAGCGCGGTTTGCAGCCATCGTTCGAGGTCGTCGAGCAGTGGCCTGGCATGCTGCTGACGAGCAGTGCACCGCTCGTCAGGTGGCTTGCCGCGTATGCCTTCCTCGATCGCATACAGCTCGCCGATGCGCCGTAGCGCTTCGGTAGTTAAGGGTGACGGGCGCGCTGCATGCAAGTCGTAAAATTTTCGGCGTGCATGCGCCCAGCAAGCAGCTTCGCAAATCGTACCATCCTCGAACAAGGCGTTGAAGCCGGCATAGGCATCAGCTTGCAGCACGCCTTCAAACTTGGGCAGGTGGGTCTGTGGATGGATGCCTTTGCGGTCGGGCGTGTAGGTAAACCATACCGCAGGTGGTGTCGCGTCGCCGGCTGGCCGGTCGTCGCGCACATAGGTCCACAGGCGCGCAGTCTTAGTCTTGCCGTTGCCGGGCGCCAGCACCGGGATCGGGGTGTCATCAGCATGCAGTTTCGATGCCGTCAGCACATGACGTCGAATGGCATCGACCAACGGACGCAGCAACGCGCTGGCTGCGCCGACCCAACTGGCCAGCAAGGCGCGGTCCAGGTCAACACCTTCGCGAGCGTAGATCACGGATTGACGGTACAGCGGCTGATGATCGGCGAACTTCGCCACAAGAATGTGCGCCAGCAAGCCAGGGCCGGCGATGCCGCGCTCGATGGGCCGGCTTGGCGCCGGCGCCTGGACGATGGCGTCGCAGCAGGCGCATGCCAGCTTGGGGCGTACATGGCGGATCACACAGAAGCTGGCCGGTACGAACTCCAATTGCTCGGCCACGTCCTCGCCCAGCGGCCGCAGGCCGCCACCACAGACCGGGCAGGCATCGGCCGTGGGCACATACACTTTCTCGTCACGTGGCAGATGCTCGGGCAGCCTGCGCACCGCGCAGACGATGGGCACGTACGAGCGGCGCTTCAACTACCTGGCCAAGGTGCCGCAGCTGCTGATCGATGACTTCGGACTCAAACCACTTCGCCCGCCGGAGGACGAGGACTTCCATGACCTGATCGCCGAGCGCTACGAGAGGACGGCGACGGTCCTGACGTCCAATCTCGATCTCGAAGAATGGGGTGCGGCCTTCCCGGCCAACAAGATGATCGCAGCCGCCACTCTCGACCGCCTACGCCACGGTGCCTACAAGATCGAACTCGACGGGGATAGCTACCGAAGCTTGAAGCCGGCTTCGGAGAAATCGAGGCCGCCGGCCGCGAAGACCGGCAGGCCCGGCGCATCCTGATCGCAAACTGCACGGCAATGTGAGCGGCCGCTCCAGCGCGATTCGCGCCCTGGGACGTCGCCCCAGACCCCGCATTGCCGTCGGCCGCCACTGGGGAACACCACTCCCCAGCGGCCTTGTTGACGGATTCCGGCCAATCGGTGTCAATTCCATCTATTGATACGACTGCTTCCACGAAACTTCGCGGCGAGGTCCGGATACACATCGAATTAGCGACTAGGTTGGCGCGGTCCGCAATCAGTCGGACTCTCCTGGACGCCATTACGTAACCGGCCGCTTCCACCCATTGCAGACAGTGGCTAGCATCGCAGCACGCTGCGGACGAATGCCAGCATATCGGCGCGGCAGCGCCTGGCCTCCGCCAAAAACTCCATGAAGTAAAAACTGTGCGGCACGTCGTGCCATATCGTCAGGCGCACTGGCGTGTTAGCAGTGCGCGCAAGTTCGGCGCCGCGTCGGCTGTCGTCAAGCAGGATTTCCTGGCTGGAGACATGCAGGTGGATCGGCGCCAGACCGGCCCAGTCGCCCAGCAGCGGCGAGGCGTCCGGATGGTCGGGCGGTATAGCGCCGAGGTAGACCTGCCACGTCCATGGCCAAGCGTTCGGCCCCATCATGCAATCCTTGGTCGCATTCGCCGCAACGGACGGACTTGCAGCCGTCAGGTCGATTGGCGCAGACATTAGGATCGCGCCGCCCGGCTGCGGCAGGCCGACGCGGCGCGCGCGCATTAGCATGGCCAGCGCCAGGTTACCGCCGGCTGAGTGGCCGGTCACGACGATCCTGGTTGCCGGGACGCCGGCGGCCAGTAAGCCCGCATAAACAGCGGAGCAATCGTCGAGCCCGGCCGGGAACGGGAACTCGGGGGCGAGGCGGTAGGGTACCAGCAAGACCGGCCGGCCCAGCTTACCCGCTAGCCACCCGCCGAAGCGCCGGTCCGTCAACGTCGGGCGCATCGCGAAGCCGCCGCCGTGCAGGTGAACAACCATGCCCTCACGCGCTAGGTGCTGCGGCCCTATCCATTCCACGCGCACGCCGCCGACGTCATCCAACGTCACGGCCATGCGCTTACGGCCAATCGCGCCCAGACGGTCAGCGTCCATATACGTCTTACGCATGGCGCCGACGGTGGGCAGATCATCCCACAAGTGCCGTATTGTGCGCTTCAGCGCGGCGTTAACTAGGGTTCGGATGAGCATAAGGTCGGGCGCAGGGTAGTCGAGCACGTTCGGCGGCTTTGGCCGAAAGCGGAAGTTCGGCAAGGGCAGTGTACCTCAGCAGGACTGCGGATCTGAACTTTCGGTCAGTCGCGTTTTTTGTTGTGCAGTCGCGTTATTAAATGGATTCGACAATCGGCCAAAAAATCCCCACCCAAAATACACGCTATTTCGGCTGAGATCGGTATTGCAAAATCGCCCGAAATCACGCATTCTTACAACCCAGTTTGAGCCCCAAAACGAATGGCCTAAGTGGCGCCATTACGCCGACAATGGGTGGCGCCAAAGCGCCGACGATTGACAGCAAGGCCCGAATAATAGCCAAGTTAGCCTTCATGCCGCTTGCTTCGACCGAGCCGATAGGCATGGCATGCTGTCGACGTCTAGTTCGGTCAGTAGCTTGATTTCTCTGCAGGTAAGGTAGCAACCTGTTTGCTGTGCCATGCAGATCTCAATTGAAAGAATATTCGCGGTTCTCATATCGACCAGCTGCATACGTTTGCGAGCCAGGTCCCTGACGGCACGGGAAGACTTGGGCATGATATGGCCCTCGGGTACCTTTCCCGACATCGGCGATACAGCCAATCCATTCAATCCGAATGCCGTCAACGTCCTCTTCCTGCACAGGCGGCGTGTGCCGACCGAGCGTACTCAGACGGTCGGCCCAGGAAAATCGACAAACGCGGGAAGGTATTGACAAGAAATCGACGTATCATCGTTAGATCGAACCGGACAGGACTGCTGATCGTACCATGTTCGCTTACCTCACAGAATCCACAAACCAACACTTCGACCTACGCTGATGCGCCAAGAAACGAGGGCAGACTCGCACGGACGGACGGCTTCACCTTACACACCTTCGACCAGGTAACCTGAGGATGATCCTGTGGAAGCTGCGGCTTTTCTTTTTGCCCTGATCGCTGCCTGGCCAACGTGGAACCAGCTTTGTGCCAGCGCCTTGCTCTCGTCGGTGCTGGGTACATGTCGACCGTACAGCCTGAGGCGCATCGTCGTACTGCAATCATCCGATCATCCCCACCACCAACGAGAGGGATCAATCACCCATCCAGTTCATGCCCTCCTTATTCATTGGGTGGGCATGCCAATCATCCTCTTCTGGCAGTTCATCCGTACAAACGCTGCCGCCAAACATCAACATCAAAACCAGCGTTACTATCTGCCAGTGGTCCATCAAAAAGTGAGCCATGATTCATTTTCCGTCAGTCGATAGTGAGAGCTAAAGCGACGTTCGTTCGTCGCCGCTTCAGTAAATTCATGGTATGCCCGAGTGGTGCACATGCAACCCCGTTTTGGATGCAGCTCATTGCACCGTATTCGGCGCCAATACACGGTTGCCAGTGGAAGCACCCAGAATCGTGCCGCCGAACGAAGGACCGAGCGCTTCATTCATTCGACCGATCGACTTGGCAACCTCGACATCGGCAGTTGACGTCGGCGCGATAACGGCACTCTGGCTCATCGCGAACTCCTTCAGTCCGCTCACAGTCGCCCTGGCGAAGCCATCTGCCGGCGCCAGCGCCATAACGAAACGTTTTCCTGCTTTGCCGAAAGACACGGTGACAATGTCAGAGACCCACATGCGCAGCGTTGCATCTTGCACTCGCGTGACTGTCGCATGCGACTGCACATTTCCACTGAACTGGTTACCGATGCGCATTTCGCCAGTCTGGAATGTTCCTTCAATCCCGACCAAGATCAAGCGTGACTTGAAGTACATGCGGGACCACAACAGATGGCCAATCCGGAACGCCAGTACCATTGCAACGCCGAGAGCTATGACGACGAGCAGAACACGTAAAATCTCCATACGCTGCATATCGACAAACAGCGGCGCATAGTACGCGCCAACCGACGCAGCCAGGACACTTAAGACGAGTCCCCAAGCGCCTAGCGCGATCAGGTAGCGACGATGACGGCTACCTACTTTGTCGCTCACGCTCTCGGCACTCATGTTCAAAAATGCAGAAGGTTGAGTCTCCTCGAGGATATAACCTTGGAACGAGGCACGCTCCGAATTGGTCATGCCGGGGATAACGTTACCGTAGACACGGTTCGGGATACCGCCCACCCAGCTGTCCTGCATATCGCGACTGAGCTTGGGCCACAGTTGGGCCGGATGGCAGTTCATGGAAATCGTGGTTTGCTCTACCGAGACACTGGTCTGTTCCACATTGTCCAGTTGGGACAACAGCGACACTAGAAAGATTACCGATGCTACCATCGACGTCGTCAACAGCAGCAGCGGCGCAATCCACAGCGGCGGGACATGCAACGCCGGTAAATAGCGGGGCACAAGGACTGGCGCCAGAATCGCATACGTAACGAGGCCGATCAACTTCCACAGCATCTTGTCGGAGTTGGCCACCTCCTGCGTATTGAAGTCTTCCGCCGCTGACTTCATGAAGGGTGTCAGAAGCGACAGGCCCGTCATCGGCAGATACATCCACGAGATCACGCCTTCGTACTCTGTCCCTGCAGCGAAAAAATAGGACGCAGCCATCGACAACAGGATTCCTGTCATCGCGATTCCCGCATGGAAGTGCTGAACTGCGGCCGCCTGGATGGGAGGTGGTGCCGTGATCAGCGGCTTAATCAGGGCATACAAAACACCATTCAATGGACCTTGCGGCTCAGCGAACTCAACAACACCCTGGCGCAGCATATCGATCACATCCGTTCCGCCTTTCGCCAGGCCGTAGCTGTTCGCAGGTACTTCGTCAGCCAATCCCATTGGATACTTGCGTCCAAAGTAAAAACGAATCTGCGACAGCGCTTGAATCAGGAACTTTATAGCGATGCCGAAAAGGGTGGCTGCGAGGATGACCGCGATCGCTGCCACTTTATCTTCGCGGTCATGAAAGTAGGTTCGCGCATCAAACAAGATGGCGACGGCGCCGGCGGTCAGCGCGAGGAAGGACAAGAGCAAAAACCAGTTCTCTGTCTTAAAAGGGTTGGGGTAGTCGTTGGCGGTGTTATCGCCCGAATTGAATTCGTATGTCATCGTTAAGGTCTTGCTCGGCTGTTGGGAGACCTAAAGCGTCTCATCGGACAGTCCCGACGCAACCCCACCACGGCAAAGACAGGAAGGACCATTCGGCAGGCGCAGCGAAATGAGCACCCGGAGCAAGTGTTTATCTAAGCAGGGCTTGCTTATCGAATCGTCCACCAATTCGTCGCTTGTGCGCCCGACGTCTTGAACCAGACGTTCTTGACGGCGGCGCCGCCGCAACCATTCTGATAAACGGAAGCCATGAACTGCTTATTCGCGGCCACCGTACCAAAGTTAGAGCTCTTGCCGGCCTGAACATCCCGCTGACCATTCACATAGAACCGCACGCAACCCTTGGTGAAGTTCTGTCCCATCAGCGTAGTGCTGGTCGGTGTAGTTCCCGGCGTATGGGCATTATTGGCACCAGGAGGAGTCTCATCGGCGCTAGCGGAGCCTGCCGTCAAAGCAGCAACCACGACTGCGGCGAACATCGTCTTTTTGCCAATGATTTTGCTGTTATTCATTTTCAATACCCTTCAATGATGTGGATAAATCGGAAGCCTGAGCCGAAGGCGACCATGTCGAGCGTGGTAGCTGGTTACTGGCACCAATGGCACTCGCAGCATAGATTGATGGGTAAAATGTTTTAGTTAACAATACGAACATCGCAACTCGCCAACGAAAGCAAGCGTGAGCGGCTGTTATACAATTGAAGGGATGGCTTAGCTGGCGCAAGCGGCAGAATACATAATCGCCTTGTGCTGCATGGCTGTGAGCGAACTGGACGTACAGTGACGAACCGCTCGCACTCAGCCGTCACAGTTTCGCATGAGTAATGAAGAAGTGCCTGTTGGTGTGGTGCATCCAATGCGACGACACGCGCCTCAGCCGACGCTTTCCAGCAGGCCGCGCTGCCACAGCCAGACGGCGATGCGCTGGGCCTTGTGGCCCGACATGCCGTCCCCCAGCATCTGCAGCAGCTGGGCTAGCGGCAGCGGCTGCGCCAGCCTGGCCAGATGCGGGAACAGCGCCTCGTTTTCCAGGAAGGCCAGCGGCCGCTCCAGATGGGGGTGGTCGAGCGCCTGGTGCAGGCACACCCGATCTTCAACCACACAGGGCAGCTCGACGATCGCTGCGCCGCCGTGCAACCGCAGCGGCAGGGCCGGGTTTAGCCACGCCAACGGCTTGAGTTCCGGCGGCTGGTAGCCGGCCAGCCGGGTGCGCTCCGCGGAAAGGGCGGCCAGCAGTTCCGACCGCATCGCGCCGCCGCCGCCGGCCTCGCAGCGCTCGCGGGCTTGCCAGAAGGGCTGGTCGGCGCACCAGGCCTGGCCGTAATACGCTTCGGTCCAGTGTGCGTGGCGCGCGCAGGCCTCCACCAGCCGGCCCTCGAAGAAGCAGCGGGCCAGCGGCGGCCGGGGCGGTCGTCTCCCAGCACGGTATGCAGGGCCACCGCCGCCTGCTGCGAGAAGCGCATCGCCTTTTCCACGCCGGACGAGGAAACCGGATCGAGCGCGAAGGCCGTGTCGCCCAGCTTCAGGCGGCCGTCCTGCCAACTGTCGGGCGCCAGGTAGGGCGTGGCCGAGCACATTTTCACCGCGCCCAGCATGGGCAGCTCGGCCGCCGCGCGCAGCAGCTTGCTGGCCGCGCAGGCGGCGCGCAGGCGGGCCTCCGGCCCGGCCGGTGTGGCCTGCCGGGCCACATGCGGATCGCAGACCAGCATCAGCCGATAGCGCCCGCCGGGCAGGGAGCCGTGTTCGAGCGCTTCGGCCTGGGTGGTGCCGTCCAGCTCCGCCAGGGCCGACTGGTCGACCTCGCTCCACAAGGCCGCCAGCCGGGGCGCGCAGTCGATGCGGCCGCTGGCGTCGAAAATGAAGCGGGCGCGCACTTGGCGGCTACGCGCTTGGCCGCACAGCAGGCTGACGCGCCAGTCGCCCGCCGCGCCGGCCAGGTCCAGCAGACGGGCCGGCTGTTCGAGCTTGACGCCACGATGCTGCGCCAACGCCAGCAAGGCCGCGTCGAAGTGGCCCCGGTCGACGATCGCCGAGCTGGCCTGTTGCAGCAGGTCGGGCGTGCGGCTGCGCCACAATACCCGGCTGCCCGCATGGGCGACGTGGGGCACCGCCGCCAGCGCGTCGTTGACGTCGAGCAGTTCGATGATGTTGCGCACGCCGGGCGTGAGCGCCTCGCCCACCTGCGCCCGCGGCCAGACGGCGCTGCGCTGGACCAGCAGGACGCGGTAACCCAGCTGTTGCAGCCGTAGCGCGGTGCTGACGCCGGCTAGGCCGGCGCCGATCACCAGCGCGTCGAACAGGATGTCGCCGTCGCGCATCGGGCTCAGTCCGGCTTGCCGGTCGGCGCGGCGTACCAGTCGGGCGCCAGCTGGCTCAGGCGTTGGTGCGCGCCTATCGTGTAGTGCAGCCAGCCGCGTATGTAGTCGCAGGCGCTGCGCCCGCGCGCCAGCACCTCGTGGTGGCAGCCGCCGCCGCACAGGTAGCGCGCCCAGCAGGCCGAGCAGGGCTGCTGCCGGTGCACATGGCGTTCGTTCAGCCAGATCGCCTGGCGGGCGCGGTCGCCCCCGCCATCGAGCGAGCCCATGGCGCCCTGTTCGTCGCCGACGAAGCGGTGGCAGGCCGACAGATCACCAACGGCCGACACGCCGAAGTAGCCGGCGCCGCAGGGGTAGGGCCAGTGCGTGCCGCGCTGCAGTTCGCGCAGGGCGGCGTTCCAGTGTTCGGCCGTCAGCGACGCGAGCTCGACCAGCTCGCGCATCTCGACATAGATGCGCAGGAAGCGCACGAAGTGCGAGGCGGTGGTGCCGCTGGTGGCCTCGCCCTGGTGGGTGATGGCGTGCAGCGCGGCGACCATGTTGTCGCAGCAGGTCTGCGGCACCACCAACACGTCCGGCGTCTGCGTCGGCTGGCCGCTGGCCGCTGGGGCGGGCACGATAACCGCCCTGGTAGCCGCGGCCCCATTCGGCGAAGTCGGCCTGGGCCGGCAGGGGCGAGGCGTCGAAGGCGGCGTCCGGCAGGTAGTCGGGATCGGCCACCAGCGGAATCAGGGTGTTGAACAGCGCTGCCACCTGCTGCGGGTCCTCGCCCCGGGCGTGTACGCGCAGGCGGATTTCGTCGCCCAGCACGCCGCCGTCCCAGTCGACCGGCGATTCGGCGTACACGTACTTGGCCAGCGAGTTGAGCGTCAGCGGTTCGAGCGTGAACGGGAATGGGTAGAACGACGAGTCCCAGGGCTCATCCTCGCGTTCCGTGTGCAGCGGGGAGCCGATCAGGCGCAGCGAGTTTTGCCCCGAGATCAGGTGACCCATCTCCTCCTTGGCGATACCCAGTATCACCTCCTGCCAGGTGCGCACGCTGTCGCGAAACGCCTCGGGCACCTGCGGGCCGCCAAGCGAATATGCGGCGTACAGATATTGCACGATCAGACAGTGTTCGATTTCTGCGTCGATCGACAGCAGGCAAGTGATGTAGTCGCGTGGCGAAAATTCCAGGTTCAGCGCCGGTGTCCTGGCAGGCTTGGCGCCGGCCGCCGGCGCGACCGTGCCGCGCAACAACTGCGGCGTGGTCGACGGCAAGCCTTGTTCGGTGCCGGTGCGGGGCAGGGGGCGGAGGGGGAGCCG
>NZ_QVIO01000008.1 GCF_003416895.1 Duganella sp. BJB476 | reverse complement strand
ATATATTACTCACCCGTTCGCCACTCGCCGCCAGGTTGCCCCGCGCTGCCGTTCGACTTGCATGTGTAAGGCATGCCGCCAGCGTTCAATCTGAGCCAGGATCAAACTCTTCAGTTTAATCTCTGTTACTTTTGCTACTCTCGTAGCACCCTTATTGCTAAGGGGTCGCTCACTCAAAATACTGACAGGCCACTACTTTCGTAGCGCCTATTTCATTACTTCTTGTGAACATTTGATATTTTAAGTTTCACGCTGCCTAAGCAGCGTGTGCACCTTCATCAAACGTCCACACTTATCGACTGTAAATTTTTAAAGAACTTTATTCGGTACTGCGTTTGCAGCGGAGCGTTGTGTCCGTCAGCGAAGAAGAAAGAGTATGAAGCGTTTAGATCGTTTCGTCAACCCCTTCTTTTCTCCCCGCTCATTTCACATTTGCATGTGCCGTTTTGCGGGGAGGCGAACTATATCAAAGACCGTCGAAGTTAGGCAAGCGCTTTTCGAGGAAAGCATGCATGCCTTCTTTCTGCGCAGGCGTACCAAAGGCAGACTGGAACAGACGGCGTTCATAGTTGACGCCTTCAGTCAGCGTGGTCTCGAAGGCGCGGTTGACGGAATCCTTGATCATCATCGCTACCGAAGTCGGCATCGATGCGATCTGCTTGGCAGCAGTCAGTACTTCCTCAATCAGCTTGTCAGCCGGGACGACGCGCGACACCAGGCCGATGCGCTCCGCTTCCGCCGCGTCGATGGTGCGCGCGGTCAGCAGCATGTCCATGGCCTTGGCCTTGCCGATGGTGCGCGGCAGGCGCTGCGTGCCGCCCGCGCCCGGCGTGACGCCAACCTTGATTTCCGGCTGGCCGAACTTGGCCGTATCCGCCGCGATCAGGAAATCGCACATCATTGCCAGCTCGCAGCCGCCGCCCAGCACATAGCCGGCCACGGCGCCCACCACCGGCTTGCGGATGCGCAGGATGTGCTCCCAGTTACGGGTAATGTAGTTGTCGCGATAAGTATCCACATAGGTGTAGTCCGCCATGGCGGCGATGTCGGCGCCGGCGGCGAAGGCTTTCTCGCTGCCGGTCAGCACGATGCAGCCGATGGCCGGATCGGCGTCGAACTTATATAAGGCATCGCCCAGCTCGTTCATCATGCGGTCGTTCAGCGCGTTCAGCGCCTTCGGACGGTTCAGGCGGATCAGGGCAACTTTGTCGTGCACTTCAACGATCAGATCTTCATATTGCATAAGGTGTCTCCTTCATGGTGAAATATTCCTGAAGGATTGTAGCGCCTAACTCCCGCGCTGGTATCATTGATGCATAGCAACCTGCTTTAAAGAGCTTCCTATTTTTACCGCCTTACGCCGCCACCTGAGCAACAAGCTGAGCCACAAGCTGAGCAACGACGCCCTGCTGCGCAACGGCGACTTCATGCGCTACTGGTCCAGCTCCATCCTCAACGGTTTCGGCAGCTATATCAGTGCGCTGGCCTTGCCACTGTGTTCCGTCCTGCTGCTGCACGCCACACCGGCGCAGATGGGCATGCTGGGCGCGTCGGCGGCGATTCCGTTTGCGCTGCTGGCCCTGCCGGCCGGCGTCTTCCTCGACCGTAATCGCAAATTGCCGGTACTACTGGGCAGCAAGGCGGTCATGGCCGTGACGCTGGGCAGCATCCCGCTGGCGTACTGGCTGGGCCTGCTGTCCATCGAATGGATGTATGTGGTCTCCTTTATTGGCGGCGCCTGCTCGGTGGTGGGCGGCGGCGCGGAACAGATCTTCCTCACCAACCTGATCGGACGCGACCGCCTGACCGACGCCCAATCCAAGTTTGCCGCCACCGATTCGGCAGCGCGGTTGATCGCGCCCGGCATCGCGGGCATCCTGATCCAATGGCTGACCGCCCCCTTCGCGATGCTGGTCAACGCCGTCGGTTTTGTGATCTCCATCCTGCTGCTGCGCAACCTGAACGCCACCGATCCCAAGCCGGCGCCTTCCCACAAACATCCGCTGCGCGACATCCACGACGGCCTGCTATTCATCTGGGGCCAGCCGCTGCTGCGCACGCTGGCTTGGGGCGCGGGCGTCTGGCATATGCTGTTCTATGGCTTTACCGCGCTCAGCGTGCTGTTCGCCACGCGCGAACTGGGCATGACGGCCGGCATGCTGGGCGCAGCCCAGATGATCGGCGGCGTCGGTGTGTTGATGAGTTCCCTGCTGCTGAAGCCGCTGAACACCCGCTTCGGCGCCGGCGTCACCATGCAGATCGGCCTGGGCCTGACCGCGTTCGCGTTCGCCGCCATGCCGATGATCCCGGCCAATCTGTTCGGCAGCCCGACCGCCAGCGCGGTGGCGTGCGGCGGCCTGTCGCTGTTCCTCGACTGCGGCGTGATGTTGTTCTTTATGCCTTATATGACGATGCGCCAGAAAGTCACGCCCGATGCCTACCTGGGCCGCATGGTGTCGACCATGCGCTTCCTGACGGTGGCGACGGCGCCGCTCGGCGCGCTGACGGCCGGCTATATCGGCGAGCACTTCAGCATCCGCACCGGCATGGCTTGCGTGGCGGTGGGTGGCATCGCGCTGTCGGTGGCGATGGCGCTGTCCTCGGCGATGCGCAACGCGCAGCATCAGGCGGCGCCGGCCACCTCCTAACGTGCGCCGCCGATCCGGCTAAATCATTAGGCTGGATTCAGTGTCCCATCATTGGAGTGCGCCATGTTCAAGTCCATCCTGCTGCCCACCGACGGCTCGGAGCTGTCGGACAAAGCGACCGCGATGGCGGTCCAGTTTGCCAAACTCAATCACGCCCGCATCGTCGCCATCACGGTCATCACGCCGTTGCCGTTTGCGTCCATGGGCGATAGCGGCGCGGTGATCGATTCCGGCCAGTTCGCCACGCAGATGCAGAACGCGGCGCGCCACCACATCGACAAGGCAGCCGCCGCCGCGCATGCCGCCGAGATTCCGTTCGAGGGAGTGGTCACGATGTCGCCCAGCCCCTACGAAGAGATCGTCGAGGCGGCGAAGAAGTTTGAATGCGACATCATCATGATGGCGTCGCATGGAAGGCGCGGCTTGAACCGGCTGTTCTTGGGCAGCGAGACACAGAAGGTGCTCGCCCATACCACGCTGCCCGTGATGGTATTGCGTTAAAGCGGCTGCTTCGGCAGCAGCACCCAGACATTGCCGCGCTGCTTCATGCGACCAGCGTTCTCCGAAGCCTCGGTGCCGAAGCCGAAGAAGTAGTCGACGCGGATCGCGCCACGAATCGCGCCCCCGGTGTCCTGCGCCATGACCAGGCGCTGCAAGGGGATATCGCTGTTCGGCATCGTGGTCGACAGGAACACCGGCGCGCCCAGTGGCAGCTGCGACGCGTCGATCGCCACCGAACGCGACGGCGTCAACGGCACGCCCAGCGCGCCCTTCGGCCCCACCTTCGGATCCGGCAGCCGCTCCTCCTTGAAGAACACATAGCTCGGATTCACATTGAACAGCTCCTGCATGCGCGTAGGGTGGCCGGCGATCCACGCTTTGATGCCCTGCGCCGATGCCTGCTCCAGCGTCAGCTCGCCCTTCTCCACCAGGTATTTGCCGATCGACTTGTATGGATGGCCATTCTGGTCCGCATATGCCACGCGTACGGTTTCCTGGCTGTCGGTCAGCTGCACGCGGCCCGAACCCTGCACTTGCAGGAAGAAGGACTCCACCGGATCGTCCACCCACAGCAGCTCCTTGCCGCCGAAGTCGGCCTTCTCGATATCGGCGCGGGTCGCATACGGCACCACTTTCTTGCCAACCAGCTTGCCGCGCAGGCGCATGCCCTTCAGCTCCGGGTACACGCTGGCCAGGTCGATGGTCAACATATCGTCCGGCACCTTATATAGAGGCGTCTGATACGGACCGCCCTTTTTGCGCGCGCCGCGCAGCAGCGGCTCGTAGTAGCCGGTGACCAGGCCGTCGGTGGCGCCATCCGGCGCGATCACCTGGTTCGGCTCCATGAACGCCTCGAAGAAAGTACGGATCGCCTGCTCATCGCCACTGTTGACGGTGCGCGCGATGCTGCACGACTCCTTCCAGGTCGGCTGCTTGACCAGCACCGAGCACGAGGACATGAACGCCGGCCAGGCCGCGCGCACATCATCCTTGTCCCAGCCTGGCAGCGACGCGAAGGTAGTCGGCACCATTTGCAGCGCGGTCGGCTTGGGCGGAACCGGCGTCGGCTGCACCGGTGGCACAGGTGGCACCACCGGCGCCGGCGGCGTCACGGTCGGCGCCGGCGTTTTATCGGGCGGCAGCGGCGTGGTGGTACAGGCGGCCAGCGAAACCGCGACGACGGTCAGCGGAACGAGTAGACTACGGCGTGTTAATGACATAAGGATGGCTATGTGGGTATTGATGATAGAAGCATGCGTGGCGTTTTTCCTGTTGGTGTTCATCGTCTGGTGGACCATGTACCAAGGCAAGGGCAAGACTAAAAAGCTGCCCCCGCCGGCCAAGGAAAACGAACAAGAGTAATCAATGCAGCGTGCGCGGCAGCGACAGCACGAACTCCGGGATCTTGGTTTCGAACTGATGGCCGTCCTCGGCCACGCAGAAGTATTCCCCGACCATCGAGCCTTGCTGGGTTTGCATCGCCGTGCCGCTGGTGTATTCGAAATGCTCACCCGGTTGCAGCAGCGGCTGATGGCCGACCACGCCCAGTCCGCGCACTTCTTCCACATGATTGTTGGCGTCCGTGATGACCCAGTGGCGCGAGATCAGCTGCGCCGCCACCGTGCCGGTGTTCTTGATCGTGATTGAATAGGTAAACACAAAGTTGGTGCGTTCCGGGTCCGACTGATCCGGCAGGTACTGAGTTCTGACCGACACAGTAAATTCGTAAGTGGCCATCGAGATTCCTTAAAGCTTGGTAAAAGCGTAATCGCTCTATGCAAAATTGGCGATTGTATATCGTCAGACCCTCATTGCACCGCAAATCCGCCCCGTATGCAAGGACGGCGCGGCTGAAACCACCGCAAAACCGGTACAGTCGCGCCGGGCAGCGTAAAATAGCGCATCTTTTTCTTGCCAGCCCAAAGCCATGACCACTTTCCGCATCGCTCCCAGCATTCTGTCCGCCGATTTCGCCCGCCTGGGTGAAGAGGTCCGCAACGTCGTCACCGCCGGTGCGGACATCATTCACTTTGACGTGATGGACAACCATTACGTTCCCAACCTGACCATCGGCCCGCTGGTGTGCGAAGCGATCCGCCCGCACGTGCAAGTGCCGATCGACGTGCACCTGATGGTCAAGCCGGTCGACCGCATCATCCCGGACTTCGCCAAGGCTGGCGCCAACATCATCACCTTCCACCCGGAAGCGTCGGACCACATCGACCGTTCGCTGCAACTGATCCGCGACCACGGCTGCAAGGCCGGCCTGGTGTTCAACCCGGGCACGCCGCTGAGCTACCTGGAACACGTGATGGACAAGATCGACATGATCCTGATTATGTCGGTCAATCCAGGCTTCGGCGGCCAGTCCTTCATCCCGCAGGCGCTGAAGAAGATCGCCGAAGCGCGCCGCCTGATCAACGAATCCGGCCGCGACATCCTGCTGGAAGTGGACGGCGGCATCAAGATCGACAACATCGCCGCCGCCGCGGCGGCAGGCGCGGACACCTTCGTGGCCGGCTCCGCCATCTTCGGCAAGCCGGACTACAAGGCCGTCATCGACGCCATGCGCGCCCAGCTGGCGACGGTGTAAGCATGAGCGTGCTGGCAGGCGTACGCGCCGCAATCATCGATCTCGACGGCACCATGCTGGATACGATTCCCGACTTCCACGTAGCCCTCAACGGCATGCGCGCGGAACTGGACCTGCAACCGATTACGCAGGACCAGATCGCGCTGATGGTCGGCAAGGGCTCCGAAAACCTGATCCGCTCCGTACTGGGGCTGGACTGGGACGCGGCCCGCGTGGAAGCGCATTTCGAGACCGCGATGGACGCCTACCAGCGCCACTACCTGAGCATCAACGGCAATTACAGCGCCCTGTATCCGGGCGTGATCGAAGGCCTGACGGCGATGAAAGCGCAGGGCCTGCGCCTGGCCTGTGTAACCAACAAGCCAATTTCCTTCACCACGCCGCTGCTCAAACTCAAAGGCCTGGACGGTTTCTTCGAGGTGGTCTACGGCGGCGATTCGCTGCCGCGCAAGAAACCCGACCCGCTGCCGCTGCAAACGGTGTGCGCCGATTTCGGCCTGGCGCCGGCGCAGGTGGTGGCCATCGGCGACTCCTCGAACGACGCGCAAGCCGCGCGGGCAGCGGGTTGCCCGGTGCTGACGGTGCCTTATGGTTACAATCACGGAGAGGCTATACACAAAACCGATTCGGATGGTATAGTAGCCACATTGCTAGAAGCGTCTAGCCTGATTCGTTCGCAAAACTAACCCTTAGCTGAACTAACCTGCCCAAAATGTCTCTCTCCAAAAAACACAATGTCAACCAAACCGGCTCGATTGAGGCCTGGCTTTGGCGACGCTGGCAATCCTGGCAAACTCAGCCAAACTGATTGCTGTCGCCGGTGCGCGCGCACCCGACAGGTTTTTTGACAACTCACCGCCAAACCCACACCCACACCCTTGGCGGCATGGAGAGAAGACATGACCGAATTCGAATTCAAATCGTTGGCCACCGACGGCTACAACCGCGTTCCACTGATCGCTGAAGCCTTTGCCGATCTCGAAACCCCGCTCACGCTGTACCTGAAACTGGCCCAGACCCAGAATGGCGGCAAGAACACCTTCCTGCTTGAATCGGTGGTGGGCGGCGAGCGTTTCGGCCGCTTCTCCTTCATCGGCCTGCCGGCGACGACCGTGCTGCGCAACTTTGGCACGCGCACCGAGATCGTCAAGAACGGCGCCGTGATCGAGACCCACGAAGGCAATCCGCTCGAATTCATCGAGGCTTACCAGAAGCGCTTCAAGGTCGCGCTGCGTCCCGGCATGCCGCGCTTCTGCGGCGGCCTGGCCGGCTACTTCGGCTACGACACCGTGCGCCACATCGAAAAAACGCTGGCCAACAGCCAGCCGAAGGATGACCTGGGCCTGCCCGACATCCAGCTGATGGTGACCGAAGAACTGGCCGTGATCGACAACCTGTCCGGCAAGCTGTATCTGATCGTCTACGCCGACACTACGCAGCCGGAATCGTATTCCAAAGCGCGCCAGCGCCTGAAAGACCTGCGCATGATGCTGCGCCGTGGCGTCGACGCGCCGGTGACCAGCGCCTCGGTACGCACTGACATCACGCGCGACTTCCCGAAAGAGGAATACCTGAAGGCCGTCGCCAAGGCCCACGAATACGTGATGGCCGGCGACTTGATGCAGGTGCAGATCGGCCAGCGCCTGCGCAAGCCTTATGTCGATTCGCCGCTGACGCTGTACCGCGCGCTGCGTTCGCTGAATCCGTCGCCGTATATGTACTTCTACAATTTCGGCGACATGCAGATCGTCGGCGCCTCGCCGGAGATTTTGGTCCGCAACGAGACGCTGCCGGACGGCGAGAAGAAAGTCACGCTGCGCCCTATCGCCGGCACCCGCCCGCGCGGCGCCACGCCGGAGCGCGACGCCGAACTGGCCAAGGAACTGCTGGCCGATCCGAAAGAGATCGCCGAACACGTGATGCTGATCGACCTGGCGCGCAATGACCTGGGCCGCATCTCCGAGATCGGCAGCGTCAAGGTCACCGACCGCCTGGTCATCGAAAAATACTCGCATGTGCAGCACATCGTCTCCAACGTCGAGGGCAAGCTGAAATCCGGCCTGTCCAACCTGGACGTGCTGCGCGCCACCTTCCCGGCCGGCACGCTGACCGGCGCGCCGAAAGTGCGCGCGATGGAAGTCATCGACGAACTGGAAATCTCCAAGCGCGGCATCTACGGCGGCGCCTGCGGCTACCTGTCCTTCGGCGGCGAGATGGACGTGGCGATCGCGATCCGCACCGGCGTGATCAAGGACGGCATGCTGTACGTGCAGGCCGCCGCCGGCATCGTCGCCGACTCGATACCGGAGATGGAATGGCAGGAAACTGAAAACAAGGCGCGCGCCGTGCTGCGCGCCGCCGAACAAGTACAAGATGGCCTGGATGGGGAGTTCTGAGATGCTGCTAATGATCGACAACTACGACTCCTTCACCTACAACATCGTGCAGTACTTCGGCGAACTGGGTGAGGATGTACGCGTGTACCGCAACGACGAAATCACGATTGCGGAAATCGAAGCACTGAACCCGGACCACATCTGCATATCGCCAGGCCCGAAAGATCCGTCGCAAGCCGGTATCTCGATCGAAGTGCTCAAGCACTTCGCCGGCAAGAAGCCGATACTGGGCGTGTGCCTTGGCCACCAGGCCATCGGCGAAGCGTTCGGCGGCAAGGTGATCCGCGCCAAGCAGGTCATGCATGGCAAAACTTCTTTAATCGCGCATACGGGCGTGGGCGTTTTCAAAAACATCCCCTCGCCTTTCACAGTGATCCGTTATCACTCGTTGGCTATCGAGCGCAGCTCGCTGCCGTCCTGCCTGGAAGTGACGGCGTGGACCGACGACGGTGAAATCATGGGCGTGCGCCACAAGGAATACGACATCGAGGGCGTGCAGTTCCACCCCGAGTCCATCCTGTCGGAACACGGCCACGCACTGCTGAAGAACTTCCTGGTCCGCTGACCAGCGCAGTTCGCCCCGGCGCGCGCCATGCGCCGCCCATGCCAAAAAATTGAAGAAGGAATAGCCATGCCTATCACCCATCAAGAAGCACTGCTGCGCTGCATCGAACACCGCGAGATCTTCCACGACGAGATGCTGCACCTGTTCCGCCAGATCATGTCCGGCGAAATGTCGCCGACCATGATCGCCGCCCTCACCATGGGCCTGCGCGTGAAAAAAGAAACCATCGGCGAAATCGCCGCCGCCGCGCAAGTGATGCGCGAGTTTTCCACCAAGGTGCCGATGGCCGACACCACCGGCCTGCTCGACATC
Source organism: Duganella sp. BJB476 (assembly GCF_003416895.1). Classification (GTDB taxonomy): domain Bacteria; phylum Pseudomonadota; class Gammaproteobacteria; order Burkholderiales; family Burkholderiaceae_D; genus Rugamonas. The sequence continues at coordinate 354,527 of NZ_QVIO01000008.1, read as the reverse complement.
GTCGGCACCGGCGGCGACGGCGCGCATACCTTCAACATCTCCACCGCTTCGATGTTTGTCGCCGCCGCCGCCGGCGCGCGCGTGGCCAAGCATGGCGGCCGCAGCGTGTCGTCGTCGTCCGGCAGCGCCGACGTGATCGAATCGCTGGGCGCCAACATCAACCTGAAACCGGAGCAGATCGCGCAATCGATCGCGCAGACCGGCATCGGCTTCATGTTCGCGCCGAACCACCACGCAGCGATGAAGCATGCGGCACCGGTGCGCAAGGAACTCGGCGTGCGCACCATCTTCAACATCCTGGGACCGCTGACCAATCCGGCCGGCGCGCCGAATATCCTGATGGGCGTATTCCACGGCGATCTGGTGGGTATCCAGGTGCGCGTGCTACAACGCCTGGGCGCGCAGCACGCCATCGTGGTCTATGGCCGCGACAATATGGATGAAGTCTCGCTGGGCGCCGGCACCATGGTCGGCGAACTGGTGAACGGCGAGATCCGCGAATACGAAATCCATCCCGAAGACTTCGGCCTGCAGATGATCGCCAGCCGCAACCTGAAGGTGGCCGATGCGGCCGAATCGAAAGCCAAGATGATGGAAGCGCTGCGCGGGGAACCCGGCGCGGCCTACGACATCGTTGCGCTCAACGCGGGTACCGCGCTGTACGCGGCCGGCGTCGCCAGCTCGATCGAGGACGGACTGGCGCGCGCGCGCGCGGCCGTCACCTCCGGCGATGCGATGCGCAAGGTCCAGCAGTTCGTCGAGGTCACGCAAAGCCTCGGCAAAACCAATTAAGGGAGGCCAGCATGTTCGGCATCCATGATCTGACGTTGTTTGTAATCTCCGGGCTGCTGCTGAATATCATGCCCGGTCCCGATTCGCTGCTCATCATGACGCGCAGCGCCACCCAGGGCTGGCGCGCCGGTTCGGCCGCCGCGTTGGGCATAGGCGCCGGCACCATGATCCACATCTTCGCTGCGGCGCTGGGCTTGTCGGCGCTGCTGGCGACGTCCGCCACCGCGTTCACGGCGGTCAAATGGGTTGGTGCGGCCTACATCGTCTACGTCGGCATCGGCATGCTGCGCGCGAAACTGCGGGCCCAAGCCGATGACGCGGCGGCCGCCGAAACGGCCGCGCGCGCCGCAGCCCAACCGCTGGCGTATCGCAAAATCTTCTTCCAGGGATTCCTGACCAATGTGCTGAACCCGAAGGTGGCCTTGTTCTTCCTGGCGTTTGTGCCGCAGTTTATTTCGGCCGATTCCACCAGCAAGCCGCTGGCGTTCATCGTCCTGGGCTGCATTTTCAATTTCAACGGTATGTTGTGGTGTAATGGCCTGGCCATCTTCACCGCCTTTGCCAGTGCGCGGCTGAAGGTCAAGCCGCTGGTGGCGCTATGGCTGAACCGCGTGACGGGCGGCCTGTTCCTGGCCCTCGGCCTGCGCCTGGCGCTGGCCGAACAACATTCATCTTAGGCTTATCATGTCCGACATCCTGAACAAAATCCTCGCAGTCAAAGCCGACGAAGTCGCCGCCGCCAAAAAATACCGCGACCTGGCCAGCCTGCGCGCCGACGTGGAAAGCAATGCCGAACTGCGCGCCGGCCTGCGCGGCTTCGAAGCCAGCCTGCGCGGAAAAATCGCCGCCGGCCATGCCGGTGTGATCACCGAAGTAAAAAAGGCCTCGCCGTCGAAAGGCGTGTTGCGCGCCGACTTCCGCCCCGCCGACATCGCCGCCAGCTACGAGGCCAACGGCTCCGCATGCCTGTCGGTGCTGACGGACGAGCAGTTCTTCCAGGGTTCGGTGGCGTATTTGCAGCAGGCGCGCGCCGCCTGCACGCTGCCGGTGCTGCGTAAAGATTTCATGATCGACATGTACCAGATCTACGAAGCGCGTGCGATGGGCGCCGACGCGATCCTGCTGATCGTCTCGGCGCTGGACCACGGCCTGATGGCGGAAATGGAAGCCTGTGCCCACGAACTGGGCATGGGCGTGCTGGTGGAAACCCACGACGGCGACGAACTGACCGCCGCGCTGCGTCTGAAAACCGCGCTGTTGGGCATCAATAACCGCAATTTGCGCACCTTCGAGGTTTCGCTGGAGAACACGCTGGCCCTGCTGGACCGCATTCCGGAGGAAAAACTGGTCATTACCGAATCCGGCATCATGGTGCCGGACGACGTCAAGCGCATGCGCGAAGCCAATGTGCACGCCTTCCTGGTCGGCGAAGCCTTCATGCGCGCGACCGATCCAGGCGCCGAACTGGCGCGCCTGTTCAACTAGGCCAGCACTGCCTGCAAAGGCGGTACCGGCCCGGACGCGATCTCGATACGGTCGCGTCCACGTTCTTTGGCGCGATAAAGCGCCTCATCCGCCCGCATCAGAATGGCGTCCAGATCTTCATCGGCACTTGCCTGGCAAGCAATACCTATACTGACGGTGTAGGCCGGCAACCCTGCTCGACCGGGCTCACGCACCGCGCTCAGAATGCGCTCCGCGATATGGTGCGCACGGTCCAGCCCGGTAACTGGAAGCAGCACAATAAACTCTTCCCCGCCAAATCGCGCGACGTGATCGGAAACCCGCAGCGCTTTGCCGATGACGGCGGCAACGTCGATTAAAACCCGGTCGCCGGTGGCGTGGCCGTGGCAGTCGTTAATCTTCTTAAAATAATCCAGATCGATGCTGAGCATGGTCATAGCCGTGGATTCACGCCGCATCAGTGCATGTTCTTTGGCATATATATCGGCGAAACCACGGCGGTTTAATACCTGGGTCAGCGGATCGAGCGTGGATCGGCGTTCCAGTATTCCTTGCAAGCGGCGGGTGGCAACTGCTTTAAAACTTACCGCCAGCAGCAGAACCATGAAATGACCGGCAGCCAGATAAAGGCTCTGGAATGGTCCCATGCTCATTAAGTTAACCTGGGCACCGCCATATAATACCGCCAGCAAGCCGCGCGTTAATACAACCAGCGCCTGCAACAGCAGTAATATACCGAAGAATTTAGTGGAGAAATGACGCTCGCCATAACGCCAAACCATCGCCACCTGATTTATATAAAAAACAGAAATCAGGAAAGAAAATACGGCGACGCGGGCGGCAAAATGCGGCTGAATAATTAACCAATAGCCGACGCCCAGCATGGTCAGCGCCCAAACCAGGTGAAATAACCACCACGTCGGTGCCCGGCCATAAAATATCTGCGTACCGATCATCCCAAAGCCCACACCCCAAATCAAGGCGGAGTTGGCGCTGAGCAGGGCAAATGTTTCGCCTAGCGCGCTATATCTCAGGCTAAACAAGGCTGCGCCGCATGCCAACGATATCAATCCCGCCGCCCAATAATTCAGCCCTTTAATCTCCGTGGGGAAACTCAAATGGGCGGAATAGAGGACAACACTCATCGCGCCGGCCATCAGCGTCGACATCAGGATAATCGTGGTGGGATCAAGCAGTATCACTTGCGGGTCTATCCTCTGGCAGAAAACTCAGCCAAATTCTAAACCAGAACAAGACCACCGCGTAAAATTAAACCGCCGACAACACCGCTGAGTTCCTGCAACCTCCGCGCAGCTCCTCAATACATGCCGGAATCTGGTTAGTACGCGCCAAAATCTGGCATGGATAGGGCAAAAAAATCCGGGGACTCGCCCCGGACTCAGGAATTAACGCGCCGCGCTGGGGCGCAACGGGCCGGTGGACTTCTTGCCGGCCGGGTCCAGCGACAGGCTAATGCCGGGAACCCGGTCGCCTTGTAACGTCGCGGTGAATGTCATCAGCTCGTCGCGGCGGAATGCGTGTATCTCTATTTCCGAGCCGACGCCGTAGCGGGAAAGCAGCGTTTCCAGATTGGCGGCGGTGACGCGCAATCCATCGACCGCTATCAATATATCGCCGGCCGATAATCCCGCCTGATGTGCAGCGCCATTCTCATGCACGCTGGATAGCTTGCAATCATTACCGTCTTTGCCGAGATTAACATCCAGGCCAGGCTTGGTCGATTTGCGCTCATCGTTATATTTAACACCGAATGGCGCCAGCATTTTAGCCAACGGCAAATCCTCGGTGCCACGAATATATTTATCGAAGAATGGTTTGAACCGGCCGCCGCTGATTTCATCGAATAATGCTTCCACTTCGACCGGAGTAACTCCGCGTCCGCCGCCTTGATAGAAATCGCGGCCATAACGTTGCCATAATGCGCGCATCACATCATCCAGCGATTTCTTGCCGCCGGTTTTAGCACGTATGCTTAAATCCAAAGCCAATGCGATCAAAGAACCCTTGGTGTAATAGCTGATGATCGAATTCGGTGCGTTTTCATCCTGGCGATAATATTTACCCCAGGCGTCGAAACTGGAATCGGCCACGCTTTGCTTGGTACGGCCGCTGCCGCGCAATACGCTGCCTATGGTTTTACCCAGCAATTTGAAATAAGCCGGTTCGGCGATGACGCCTGCGCGCACCAGCATCAAATCATCGTAATAACTGGTAAAGCCTTCAAACAGCCACAGCAACGGCGAATAATTTTCGACTTGCAGGTTATACGGAGCGAATGCGGCCGGCTTGATGCGCTTCACATTCCACGTGTGGAAATATTCATGGCTGCACAGGCCGAGGTATTGCAGATAACCATCGCTGATATCTTTGCTGGCCGCAGCCGTGCTTGGCAGGTCGGCGCGGGCGCAGATCAATGCCGTCGAGGCGCGGTGTTCCAGGCCGCCGTAGCCGTCGCCGACAGCCAGCGTCATGAACACGTAGCGGTCCATCGGGGCTTTTTTGGCCTTCGGTTCGAAAAAGGCGATCTGGGTTTCGCAGATCTTTTTCAGGTCGGCGCTCAGGCGTGGCAGGTCCAGGTTGGGCACCCGGCCGCTGATGACGATGTCGTGCGGGATGCCATGCGCCTTGAAGGTGGCCAGCGCGAAGTCGCCCTGCTCCACCGGGTGATCGATCAACTCGTCGTAGTTGGACGCGATGTAGGTGCCAAAACCATAACGTTTCGCTTTCAACTCCGGCAGCGAGGTCGCCACGCGCCAGGTCTTGGCCGCTTCGTCGTCCGGCCGCTGGATGTCCACCACGTGCGGCTGGTCTTCCTGCCCCAGCACGCGCAGGAACACGCTGGTGCCGTTGTAGAAGGCGTGATTCTGGTCCAGGTGCGCGGCGCGCACCGACATATCCCAGGCATAGACTTCGTAATGTACCGTCAGCGAGGCGGCATGGTCCTTCAGCGGGGCGGCCTGCCAGGAGTGCTTATCCAGCTTGGTCAGCGCCACCGGCTGGCCGTCCGACTCGGCGCGGATGCGCACGATATTGCGCGAGAACTCGCGGATCATGTAACTGCCCGGTATCCAGGCCGGCAGCGCGAACACCTGGCCGCCTTCGGCCGGCGCGTCCACCGTCAGCGTGACGTGGAACAGGTGGGCGGCCAAATCATGTCCGACGATGCTGTAGGCGATCGCCGGATTGTTCTTGTTCGTTTTCTTCATCTCTATCCTTGTTTTACAAATCGCCCGGGGTATCGATATCGCGCACCACGCCGACATCGTCGACTATCAGCTCGCTCACCGCATGGCTTTTCAATATGTCGCGCGCGCCCTGGTCGCCTTCCAGCGCCAGCAGCAACGGCAAATGATAACTGCTGAAGGCGACCGGGTTGCCGCGTCGCCCTTCAAAGACGGGCGCCGCGATCCGCGCGCCCCTTTCAATTGTCGCGGCCAGGGAGCGCATGGTCTCCGGCTGCACATGGGGCATGTCGCCCAGGCCTACCAGCCAGCCTTCCGCCCCTTTGGTGTAGTCGACCGCCATCGTCAGCGAGGCGGCGATGCCCAGATCGGCATCCGCGCAAACGCGCACTTCGCATCCCAGCTTGCCCAGCAGCGCCGCCACCTGGTCGTCGCCGGAGCGGACCACGGCGACCACGCGCGGCAGCACCGCCAGCATGTTTTTGGCACTGGCGACGACCACGGCGTCGCCGTCCTTCAACGGTTGCAGCAATTTGTTTTGTACGCCGGACGGGTCGAACCGCTTACCCCGCCCGGCTGCCAGCAATATCCCTACCAGTGCCATTCAGCTCAGGCGCTGGCCAGATCGAACGGCAGCTTGCGCAGACGCTTGCCGGTCAATTTGAACAGCGCGTTGGCGAAGGCCGGCGCCAACGGCGGCAGGCCAGGTTCGCCCATGCCGGTCGGCGGATCGTTCGACGGCACGATGTGGACGTCGATCACCGGCATGTCCGTCATGCGCGCCACCGTGTAGTCGCTGAAGTTCTGCTGATCCACCACGCCGTCCTTCAGCGTGATGGCGGCGCCCGGCAAGGTCATGCCCAGGCCCATCAAGGCCGCGCCCTGGATCTGCGCTTCGATCGTCAGCGGGTTGACCGGCTGGTTGCAATGCACGCCCGCCGTCACCCGGTGCAGCTTGGGCGTGCCGTTCTTCACGGACGCCACCACCACATACGCGATCACGGTGTTGAACGATTCATGCACAGCCACGCCCCAAGCCTGGCCTTTAGGTAAAGCCTTCTTGCCATAGCCGGACTTGGCGACCGCCAGGTCCAGCGCGGCGATATGGCGCTTGCCCTTCTCGCCCAGCAGCTTCTTGCGATACGCGACAGGATCCATCTTGGCCGCATGCGCGGCTTCGTCGATCAGCGTCTCCATCACGAAGGCCGTGTGGGTGGAGCCGACCGAGCGCCACCACAGCACCGGCACGTTGGCCTTGACGGCGTGCGCGCTCAGGTTCAGCGGCACCTCATACGGCTCGCCCATGCCTTCCACCATGGTCGCGTCGATGCCGTCCTTGACCATCATCGGCTCGAACGGCGTGCCGGTGATGATGGACTGGCCGACGATGACGTGATCCCACGCCACGATGTTGCCCTTGTCGTCGACGCCGATATCGGCGCGGTGCACATGCGACGGACGATAGTAGCCGCCCTTGATGTCGTCCTCCCGGCTCCAGACCACCTTGATCGGGTCCTTTTTACCGGTGGCCTGCCACACCTTGGCGATATTGACCGCTTCGACCAGATAGTCGGACGTCGGCACGGCGCGGCGGCCGAAACCGCCGCCGGCCATCATCGTGTTCAGCACCACCTGGTCCGGCTTCAGGCCGGCGGTGGCGGCGATGGCCCCTTGATCCATCGTCTGGAACTGCGAACCTGCCCACACCGTGCAGCCGTCCGCGCGCAGATCGACCACACAGTTCAGCGGCTCCATCGGCGCGTGCGCGAGGTAAGGGAATTCATAAACGGCGGAGATTTTCTTCGCCGCGCCGGCCAGCTTGGAGGTGTCGGCCTTGCGCACCGGCAGGCCGGGCTTCTGCGACAGCGCCTTGTACTCGGCCAGCTGCTTGTCGCTGCTGACTTTTTCGACGCCGCTGGTGTCCCAGTCGATGACCAGCGCTTCACGGCCCATCTTGGCGGGCCAGTAGCCGTCGGCCACCACCACCACACCGCTGCCGCCGCGATCCGTCTTCACTTCCAGCACCTCGATCACGCCCTTGATCGCCTTGGCTTTCGAGGCGTCGAACTTGGCCACCTTGGCGCCGAACACCGGCGGCCGCGCCACCACGGCGACCTTGCTGTGCGGCGCCTTGAAGTCCATGCCGAATACCTGCTTGCCGGTCGACTTGAGCTTCGCGTCCAGGCGCCTGGTCGGTTTGCCGATAAAGTTGAAGTCCTTCGGATCCTTCAGCTTCACGGTAGTGGGCACCGGCTGCTTCATGGCCGCATCGGCCATGGCGCCGTAGGTGGCCTTCTGGCCCGCAGGTCCGGTCAGCGTGCCTTTCGAGGTCTTGATCTGGTCCGGCGCCACCTTCCACTCCTGGGCCGCAGCGCCGATCAGCATCGCGCGCGCCTTGGCGCCGATCTCGCGGTACTGGGTGTAGGAGTGGGCGATGCTGCCCGAACCGCCGGTGATCTGGATGCCGAACGCCGGGTCCTTGTATTGGTCGCCGGCCGGCGCCAGCGCGCCGTTCATCTTCGACCAGTCCGCGTCCAGCTCTTCCGCGATCAGCATCGGCAGCGACGTCTGCACGCCCTGGCCGAATTCCAGCCGATTGACCTGCACCGTCACGCTGTTGTCCGGCGCGATATGCAGGAAGGCGTTCGGTTCATACACCTTGGCCGGCGGCTGCTGCGCATTGGCGAAGCGTCCGGCGCCAGGCATGAAGAAGCCCAGCACCAAACCGCCGCCCGCCACCGCGCCAGCCTTCATGAAGCTGCGGCGCGACACGCCGCCTGAAGTTCCTACATCCGCCATCGATTCCTGATTAAGCCATTCGATACGCATGACATTCTCCTTTAGGCGATGGTTTTGGCTGCGTCTTTGATGGCTGCGCGGATGCGCTGGTAAGTCCCGCATCGACAGATGTTGCCGCTCATGGCGTTGTCGATATCGGCGTCGGATGGGGCTTTGTTGGTGCGCAGCAGAGCGGTCGCGCTCATGATCTGGCCGCTCTGGCAGTAGCCGCACTGCGGCACGTCCAGCTTGACCCACGCCTCCTGCACGGCCTTGCCGACTTTATCGGATTCCATCGCTTCGATGGTGGTGATCTTCTGGCCGGCGGCGGCCGAAATCGGCGTCACGCACGAGCGGATAGGCTGGCCGCCCAGGTGCACGGTGCAGGCGCCGCACAGCGCCGCGCCGCAACCGAACTTGGTGCCGGTCATATTCAGGTTGTCGCGCAAGGCCCACAGTATCGGCGTCGAAGGATCGGCGTCTACCTGCATGTCTTTACCGTTGATATTCAATGTAATCATTCAGTTCTCCTGTGGACGATGCGCTGGATTGGTAAGACTTACTGCTTGATCTTGGCGAGCTTCTCTTCAAGTGCCTTGGTATCGATCGCGCCTGGCACGCGGGTGCCGTCGGCGAAGAAGATGGCAGGGGTGCCGGAGACGTTCAGCTTGTGGCCCAGCTCCAGCACCTCCTGGTTCGGCGATTCGCACGACTCGGCCGCGACAGGCGCCGCCTTACTATTGACCATCCAGTCCTCCCAGGCCTTGCTGCGGTCCGGCGAGCACCAGATGTTCTTCGACTTGGTGAACGAATCATCGGCCAGGATGTTGTACATGAAGGTGTAGACCGTGATGTTGTCGGTTTCCTTGAGCGTGGTCTGGCGGAAGCGTTTGCAGTAGCCGCAGTTCGGATCTTCGAACACCGCGATCACGCGCTTGCCGTCGCCCTTGACAGTCTTGATGGCTTTGTCCAGCGGCAGGTCGGAGAACTTGATCTTGTTGATCTCTTCCAGGCGTTCCTTGGTCAGGTCGGTGCTGGTGGTCAGGTTGAACACGTGGCCGGAGAACAGATAGGTGCCGGTCTTGTCGGTGTAGAGGATATCGTTGCCGACGCGGATTTCATACAGGCCGGCGTACGGCGTTTCCTTGATCGAATCGACCTTGACGTTCGATCCCAGGCGCGGTTCGACCAGCTTCTTGATCGCATCCGTGGACGGCGGGGTTTCCGCGCCCACGCAGGACGCCATCAGCGCCGACAACAACAGCAAAACGATCTTACTCATTCTCATAACATCTCCAATGACTACAGACGAACCGACTGGCGCCAGCCTACTTCCCCATTGCGTGGGAGATCAGGCGGCGCTTCAGCACCGGTAATTTATCCAGCAAGTTTAATCCCAAATTGCGAACCACGCGCAGCGGCTCCATATCCGCGCCGAACAGGCGCGCCAGGCCGTCGGTGGTGAGCTGCATCAGCAGCACGTCTTCCTTGCGGGCGCGCTCGTAGCGGGCCAGCACGCGGGTGTCGCCAATGCTGCGCTGCGCTTCACGCTCGCTCAGGGTCTTGATCAGCTGCGCGACGTCGGCGAAGCCCAGGTTCATGCCGTGGCCGGCCAGCGGGTGCACCACGTGGGCGGCGTCGCCCACCAGCGCCACGCGCGGCGCGCTCATGGCGTGCGGGCGCAGCAGGCGCAGTGGGAAATCGCGCACCAGCTCCGGCTGCAAGGGCGTCAGCACGCCCAGACGGTCGGCGGCGTAGACGGCCAGGCGGTCGGCGATCTGCTGCGCCGATTCGGCGCGCAATGTATCGGCCAGCACTTCCGGCGCCGACCACACCAACGAAACCTGGTTGCCGGGCAGCGGCAGCAGCGCGACGATGCCTTCGGCGCCGGTGAACCATTGGCAGGCGGCGCCGTGATGCGGCTTTTCGCAGGCGAAGTTGGAGACCACCGCGCGCTGGTTGTAGCTGCGGTAATCGAGGCCGATGTCGCACTGGCCGCGCACCCAGGACTGGGCGCCGTCGGCGCCGACCACCAGCTCGGACTTGATGCAGGTGCCGTCGTCCAGGTGCACGGTGGCGCCGTCGTCGGCGCGCAGCAAACCGGTGGCGCGGCCTTCGACGAAGCGCACGTTCTGCGCGAACTTGAGGGCGGCGTCCAGCGCCTGCCCCAGGTTGCGGTCTTCCATGATCCAGGCCAGCGTGCCGGTGTGGGCGCCGTAGGCGTCGAAAGCCAGGCCGCCGGCGTTGGCGCCGTCGCCGTGGACGATCATCGCGTCCACCGGCGCCACGCGCGCCTGATCCAGCGCATGCCATACCTTCAGCGCGGACAACAGGTTATGGGCGGTGTGGTTCAACGCGTAGACCCGCGCATCCCAGCCGAGATCGGCGGTATTGGCGGCCGGGCCGGCCGGATACGACGGCGGAGCGAGCAGGGTTACACTAAAACCGGCCTGGGCCAGGCCCAGCGCGGCGGTCTTGGCAATAGCGCCATTGCCAACAATGCAAATATCACTCTCAATAACGCGCAGCGCAGCGGGGGAGGATGGATTAGTCATCCGAACATTATAGCGTTTGTGCGGCTGAGAAATTCGTCCTTGCAATTTCGCTTAAGCCTGCTATAATTCTGCTCCTTGGCCTGGTAGCTCAGTTGGTAGAGCAGAGGATTGAAAATCCTTGTGTCGGTGGTTCGATTCCGCCCCGGGCCACCAAGAACAGTGTCAAAACAAAACGCCAACCCATGCAGGTTGGCGTTTTTGTTTCTAGAAACAGAAAGTCCTCATATCCGGTCTATTTCCGGTACTTGGCACAACTTCTCCGGTCCGCTACGTAGCGATCGTCCAAACGTCCACACGTCCAAGACTATGATTCGAAGCGTGGCGGCGAAAGCGTGAAACCTGTCGAAACGGTGACTCCTTACGTGACCATCTCCGTAACGGTGTCTATCGGCATGATCGAGCTCAACATGGAGCGATCATGCCGCGCGCGCTCAAGAACGTGGTCAAGAGCGTCGCAATATCGTCTGGATAGGCGTAGAAGGCACGGTCGAGTTGCTCCCATGGAGCTGGCCCCTGGACGTCGTTAGGTGCGACCAAGAACAACTGCGCCTGGCGGACGGGGCTAAGTTGCGATGGGCCATTCGGTCCGAAAACTGCGTTCGCGCGCGATACGATTTCCGCCATCCGATGGGCACCAATGCAATGCAGGGCATCAACTGCGAAAAAAGCTTGGTCACCCGCACCATTAAAATAGTACTGATCGAAGCCGCCATTGTTCACGTCGGCCTCCAATCCGTAAATCGTGACTAGAATTCTATCGATTTCGTCCAATTGCGAAAAATTGGTCCCATCAAAGCGACGGCAGGCCTGGGCAAACGCGTCTTCGAGGTTATTCATTTGCCCGCAATCCGAACTTCCAGCGCGGCGATCGTGATCACATCGCCGGATTGCATTTCAATTTCGTACTGTCCCTTGTCCCGCTCCAGGGCCGAATTGATTGATTGCGATCGGCCCCAAGGTTGATTTCGAGACAAAGTCAAGTTCGAAACACCGGTGAAAGTGAGCCGACAGTCTGCCAACCGCGCATGCAGGAGTGTCATCACGCACGTTGCCTCTGCCCACGAGAAGTCTATTGTGAGTAACGTTGCATCGTGCAAATCGAGATCATCGATCATTCTTTAACCCGTTTATTGTTGGTTTTTTGACAGCTCGCCATTGGCCAGTCAGGGGCTTATTTCTGATATACAGGTGTGGGATTGCATGATCCGTTCAATGTCCTGCACATCCACTGCCAAGTCAATTTTGAATGGTGTATTGTCTGAACTGCAAACGATCAAGGCTCGCCCATCGCGACCTAGTAACTTTAGTCCTGCATGCACCTTTACGACATCAGTACTCGACTCCGGTGATTGGCCCAATGCCGCCGCGTACTGCGTTGAATGCGGGCCAGCACCCATGAATTTTCCGTCATCAGCCGCTGCTTCTTGCCACTCTTCGCGCCAAACCTGCGCGCTCGACATTACCTCAATAGGTTCTTCGAGATCGCCCCAGACAGTTACATAGTCTGAAGGCAGCTTATAGTCACAGATGGGGAACACCTCAAACCATCGTCCCACAACAACTTCCTCAGTGGCGAAAGTGACTACTTCGTCTTGATCAAGGAGAAGAGTCGCGAAACTGTATTCGGAATAGAATGCTCGGACGGTGCGCCCGCAAAACAGCACCGGGTTGCAATACACGCTAACAACTTTAGAGGACATGACCAAAATACTCCTCTAGTTTGCCTAAATTCAGGCCGGTTTCACGCCGCCACCAACAGGCCGGGTACGGCATATCGACAAAGTGCCGATCAGGTAGCTCTCTCGACGCGGGTGGTATGAAATTGTCCGAAAATCCCGGGTGCTCTGGCGTCGCTATAATTCCACAATACCCCAGAACCGCTACGATAGACAAGCGCATCGCAAACCACCAGCCACTTACGCACAGCGACGCCGTCAACAAAGTGCGTGCTTACGCTAGCGCGCGTACTTCCTGGCCTTGCGCCAGCAGATGTTCCGCCGCTGCGCCGCCCACTTTCCCCGTGATTCCCATTACTAAAAACATGCGTTTCTCCTGATATTGAAGGGGCAGAGCACTGCCCCGTTTGCTAAAAAATATGCGTTTTCTTCTGATCTTGAGGGACCGAACATAGCCCCCGTTGGATCATCGGAGAAACGGCAGAATGGCCCGGATACGGGGATCGCGCGCATAGAGGCCGCCCCATGCCATCGCGCCCAGAAGCAGGGAAATGATTTCCGGCGGAGACCCCAACTCACCGATGCGGACGTGGGCGCAGATGGCGCCGCCCAAAAAGCCCGTCAACAGGATGGCGCCAAGGACGGCGGTGGCCGGGATGGCGTAAAGGATGGCGCAAACAAGGATGATCGAACCCACGACGTGGGTCAGGTTCATCGCGAACCCGGTTTCCTGCAACAGACTCGCGATCTGTGCTGGCGCGAAAAGCTGGATAGCGGCGTCGGCCAACAGCGCGATCACGACAAGCGCGCTCATTATCCGGCCGGCCCAAAGGGCGCGCTGCACAGCCAAGGTTTCAGTCATTTGTCATTTCTCCTATGGGGAATCGCAATATTCGGAGCATACTGTGTCTCTCAGACGTGATAAACGCCGAAGAAATAAACTCACTGTTCTCTTTAGAGTGATCAATGCCACACCGAGGCACGACATGCAAAATCTCGAACCGATCCTCATTTTCATAACAGTGGCGGAAATGGGGAGCTTCACCCATGCAGCCGATAGTCTGGGCATTCATAAGGGGCGAGCCTCGACGGCGGTCCGAAAGTTAGAGGAAGATATCGGCGTCAGGCTTCTGCATCGAACGACGCGTAGCGTGCAGTTGACAGAAGACGGACGGGTATTTCATGCCCGCGCACGCGATCTGCTTGCCGAAGTCGATGATCTGCACTCAATGTTCGCCAGCGATCGAGTTGCACTTCGAGGGCGCCTACGCGTTGATCTGCCGAGTGAGCTGGCGCGCACCACTATCGTGCCCGCCTTGCCAGCCTTCATGGAGACTTATCCCGACCTGGAGCTGGAGGTATCAAGCACGGATCGCCAAGTAGATCTGGTGCAAGAGGGGTTTGACTGTGTATTGCGACTTGGTCCTATCGGGGACGAAACGCTGATTGCCCGTCCGCTGGGCAAGTTACGCATGGTCAACGCCGCCAGTCCTGCCTATCTGGCGCGCTACGGCGTTCCTCGATCGCTGGAAGATCTGCAGCGCCAAGAACATCGGGCAATTCATTTCGCGAGGACGCTCGGCGCTAAACCTTATGGGTGGGAGTACCCGCACGGCGATAGCTACGCGAGGCTTCAGTTGCGGGGTGCGCTGCACGTCAACAGCGTCCAGTCCTACGAAGCAGCTGGCATCGCCGGCCTTGGCCTGATCCAGGCCCCTCTATTGGGGATAGGCCGGTACTTGGAGAGTGGAGCGTTGATAGAGCTTCTACCGGATTTTCAGCACAAGCCGCTCGACGTCTCCCTGGTGGTAGCGCATCGGCGCAACTTGTCGCGCCGAGTCCGCGCATTCATGAAATGGATCGAAAACGTGCTCGCACCCTATCTGGAATAGCGCAACGAACCGCTTCATCCCGCCCTGCGGCAAGGCAATGCGCTGACTGGGCGAGTATTCGCATATCGCGCGGCACCGATATTCTTGAGCATCGGCCAGCAAAAGGCGCTACGATCTGTCCGAGCAAGATTCCACCACCTGCGTCGAGCGAGGCATGGAGATCTGGTCCGATCAACCCGAACAGCCATTGCCCGCCTGCGCCATGCCCGAGCACATTGTCGAGTCCGATGTAGCCCATGAACCAGGAAGCCCCGTCCATTGGCGCAGCGTGGCCGGCGCGCTCGCCCTATTCTGGTTGGCGTTCATCGGCATGTACACCTTGCGGGCCGCGCTGCTCGATGTCGATTATCAATTCGAATCCTTCGTCCGTCGATCCGCCGTGGCGATCGTTGGCATGACGCTGTCGTGGCTGATGTATCGCGTGCTCGACCGGGCCAAGCTGGCCTCGCTGCGCAAGCAGATCCTGCTGACTGCGATAATGAGCCTGCCTGCCGGTATCATTTTTGCCTCGGCCAACGTGTTTGTCTTCTATGTTTTCGCGCCTATCCCGGGGGCGAGCTGCGAAACCGAGTTCCCCTGCTTTAGCCGGCAAATTATTGTCGCCATTTCAGACCTGTTGATCAGCTGGACCTTCGTGTTTATCGCCTGGGGCATGCTGTGCCTGTCAATGGCATCGGCGCACGCGACCAGGGCGGCGGACCGGCGCGCCAGCGCGCACCGCGACGCGGCCCGCCTGTCCGAAATCCGCGCCCTGCGCTACCAGATCAATCCCCACTTCCTGTTCAACGTCCTCAATTCGCTGATGGCGCTGGTCGGTCGCGGCGACATGCGCGAGGCCGAAGCGCTGATCGCGCAAATCGGCCGCTTCATGCGCTACAGCCTGGGAGCCGACCCGCTCGCCGACGCCGTGCTCGGCGACGAGATCGACATGCAGATGAGCTATCTCGAGCTGGAACGGCGGCGCTTCCTGCATCGCCTGACGGTGCAGCTGGATGTCACCGAGGCGGCCGCCGCCGCATTGGTGCCCAGTCTGTTGCTGCAGCCGCTGGTCGAAAATGCGATCAAACATGGACTGGGCCGTTCGACCGAACCGGTGACGATCCGGATCCAGGCCGTGGACCTGCCAAACGGCCGGCTCCAGATCGTGATCGAAGACGACGCGCTGGCACCTGCCGACGACGGCGCGGCAAGCGGCTTGGGCATAGGACTGAGCAACGTCGCCGAGCGCCTCGCCCTGCATTTCAACGGTACGGCAAGCTGTACCGCCGGGCCGATGGCGCCGCGTGGTTTTCGGGTGGAATTGTCGCTGCCCCTGGTGCGGCGCTAGGAACGATGGACATCCGCGCCATCATCATCGACGACGAGCCGCTGGCGATCGACGCCCTGCGCCGGCTGTGCGAGCGCGCCGGCACCGTGCGCGTGATTGGGCATGCGGGCGACGGCGCATCGGGCCTGCGTGCGCTGGTGGAGCACCGGCCCGATGTCGTCTTTCTCGATATCGGCATGCCCGGCATGAGCGGTCTCGAGCTTGCCGCAACGATCAAGGGTTGGGAGCGCGCGCCGCTGGTGGTCCTGGTCACCGCTTTCGACCACTATGCCACGGAAGCGTTTGATCTCTGCGTCGTCGATTACCTCCTCAAACCGGTGGAATCGCTGCGCTTCGAACGGGCGATCGAGCGGGTCAGCCAGATCCTGTCGGCACGCCAGGGCGCGGCAAGCCCCGACGCGGCGGTCGAGGATTTCTGGGCGCCCCATGCGGGCAGCATCGTGCGCATACCCGTGGCGACAGTGCAGCGCATCGACGCCGAGCGCGACTATGTCCGCCTCACCGTCGAAAGCCGCTCCTACCTGCTGCGCGCGGCGCTGTCCGCCGTCGCCGCCAGGCTCGACCCGACGCTGTTCGTGCGGGTGCATCGCTCGACCATTGTGCGCGCGGACTGCGTCGGGCAGGTCAGGCACCTTGGGGCCGGCGCATGGGAAATTGTCGACCGCAACGGCCGTCCGGCGCGCGTCGGCCGCAGCTACCTCGTCGACGTCAAGGCGCGGCTCGGGCTGGCACCTTCCACCTGACGTTGTTCGTCGCACAGAAACGTCATTCGTCGCGTTTCCATCGCCTTGGCGTGCGCCCCGCATTAAGCTGCTTTCCGACCTGATTGAGGAGGAGTGACATCACGATGAAGACATACGCCTTATCCGTATTGTTGTTGGCCGGCTTGGCATCGCCCGGTGTATTCGCCGCGGTTCCGGGCGCCGCCCCGGGGGAAGCCGGTGTGCGCGAGGTAGAGAATGGCTGGAGCAAGGCGTTTGTCACCGGCGATACCGCCTATCTCGATGCCTTGCTCGACCCCGCTTATGTTTCGGTAGGAACGCAAGGGGTCGCCAGACCAAAGGCCGACATCATCGCCATGGCGAAGGCCTACGGGGCGGCGCATCCCGGCGCCCAGGCCACGCCTCTGTTGCCGACCGCGAAAATCGACGTCAAGGGCACGGCGGCGATTGTTATTCACTCAGGCAAAGGCGACACCTCGATCGACGTCTTCCATTACTCCGATGGCCGCTGGCGGGCGTGGTACTCGCAACACACGGCGCGCCTCGATGCGCAGCCCCGCACGAATTGACGTCACATCGAGGGACACGCATGAATGCAATCAAGCCCATCTATTTGTTGACCCGCATTGGCATGCTCGGCGCCTGGCTGATCCTGGCCCACCAGGCAAGCGCGGCGGACGAATCGCGGCAGCCGGCGGCGCCCCGCATCTTCGCCCCGGGCGTCATTTCCGGCCCGGCCAACGACGCCGATCCGACGTTTTCGAGCGACGGCAACACCGTCTACTTTTCCCGCAACAGCACCATCCTGAGCGCACGGCGCGACGGCGACACCTGGAGTGCGCCCCGCATCACCTCTTTCTCAGGGCAATGGGCCGATCAGCAACCGAGCATGGCGCCGGACGGTTCCTTTCTGGTCTTCGTCTCGAACCGGCCGCTCAAACCTGGCGAGTTGACAGGGCCGGCAGGTAACCTGTGGCGCGTGGATCGCGAAGGCGACGGCTGGGGTGCACCGGTGCATCTCCCCGCCACCATCAATCGCGGCAATAGCACCTGGGCGCCCAGCGTCGCCGGCGACGGCAGCCTGTACTTCATCGAACGCGCTAGCGCCGAAGCACCGTTTCGCTTGTGGCGCTCCCAGTATCGCGACGGCCAGTACCTGACGCCGGTGGCGCAATTCTTCGGCGACCCGCGCACCCAGGATGTCGCCCCCGCTGTCGCGCCGGACGAATCGTTCATCGTGTTCGGCTCCATGCTGCCGGGCCCGAACGCGCACGAACGCTTGTTCATCGCATTCCGGCGTGGCGAGGGCTGGGGTGCGCCTGTCGATTTGGGCAAGGCGGTCAACGGCAACGGCGCGACCGATACCAACGAGGCGCGCCTGGGTCCCGATCGACTAACCTTGTATTTCAGTACCGACCGGAGTGAGGCCATCCACTTCCCGCGCACGCGCACTCAAGCGGAAACGGACCTGGCACGGATTGATCAATGGGACAATGGCAACCAGAATATCTGGAGTGTGTCCTTACTGCCATGGCTGAATGCGGCGCGCGCAAATGGCAGCGCGCGGTAGTATTTCCATTTTCTGGAGCTTATTCATGCAACTCAATCACTTGCACCTCTCCGTTACCGACGTCGCGGCCGCCTCGGCATTTTTTACAGCGCACTTCAACTTCACCTTGTCCGAATCTCGGGGTAACAATGGCATGGCCATCATCCGCGGCGAGGCCGGCATGCTACTGATCCTGATGCGTCATGCGAGCAAGGTCGATCCCGAGCACGCGTATCCGCCTATGTTCCACGTCGGCTTCCTGGTGGCGGACGAGGCGGCCGTTGACCGCAAACATGCCGAACTGAGCACAGGCGGCTTCGACATCGGCGACATCGAATTGACGCGCGGTGCGCGCCGGTTTTATTGTCGTGCGCCGGGCGGCATCACCGTCGAAGTCGGTCATGAGGCGGCATGATGAACGAGGCGCCGCGCATGTCGGTCGATCAGCTGAACACGGTCCTGGCACAATCGGCCTTTCTGGCGCCGTATGGGTTTTCCGTGCGCTCCTGCGAGGAGAAGCAATGCACGCTGATCGTTCCCTTTAGCGCGAGCCTGGAGCGGCCGGGCGGCATCGTCAGTGGCATGACCATCATGGGTGCCGCCGACGTCGCCATGTGGCTGGCCATCATGGGCGAGCGTGGCACGCAAGAGCAATGGGTCACGACCGACATGAAGACGGCTTTCCTTCGCAGTGCGCGACAGGAGAATGTCGTGTGTGTGGCGCGGATATTAAAGCTCGGCAAGCGGACCGTTTACGGCACCGCCGAATGTTCCAACGAACAGGGGCAACTGCTGGCGCACCACGTCATCAGTTATGCGCGAATTTTTGAGTAGGCGACAGCACAAAATATCAAAACTAAACCGCCGCCTGGTCGCATCATGCATGCCTTGCCAATCAACCAGGAATCCGCCATGCACATCGACCATCATCAAATTTGGGAAACCTACACCTCCGCCTGGAAGTCCGACAATATCGACGACAAGCGCGCACTGATCGGCGCCAGCCTGGCGCCGGAATGCGCTTATCAGGACCCGCTGACCAGGGCCAGTGGCTGGAACGAACTGCTTGCCTACATGGCGGCTTTCCATCAGCAAGTACCCGGGGGTCATTTTGTCACGCGCCGCTTCCGCTACCTCAACGGGCAGAGCGTCGCGCAGTGGGATATGCAGGACGCGCAAGGCAAGGTCATTGGTGACGGCGTCAGCGTAGGCCACTACAATGACGCGGGCCGGCTCGTGACAGTGACGGGCTTCTTCGACACCTGAAGCTACCATGGAGCGCCAGTGAACTACCTGAATCAGATCCAGCAAGGCATCGACTTCATCGAAACCTATCTGGAGGAAGACATTCCGCTGGCGAGCGTGGCGCGGGAAGCAGGTTTAAGCCAATGGCACTATCAGCGCATTTTCAAGGCATTGACCAAGGAAACGCTCAAGGACTATATTCGCGCGCGCCGCCTCGCCAACGCCCTTGAAAAATTGCTGGAAACACGCTTGGGCATACTCGATATCGCCATCCTGGCTGGCTACCAGAGCCAGGAGGCGTTCACGCGGGCATTCAAGGAACGCTACGCGCTGACGCCCAACGAATTCCGCCGGCGCGGGCGGCGCAATCTTATCGTGCGCAAGCTGAAAATGGACGGGGACTACCTGCGCCACCTGCATCAAAACATGACGCCTGTTCCGGAGCTGGGCGCGCGGCCGGCGATGCTGCTGGTTGGCATGCACACGCGCTTTTACGGCAGCGACTCGGACAAAAACAATCTGGGCCAGCAACTGCCTCGCTTGTGGGAAAGTTTCATCGCGCGGCTGGGCGAAGTGGAACATACCGTACGGGGATGCTGCTATGGCGTGGTGTTGCCAGTATCAGGCGACTCCGACGAGCTCGAGTACTACGCCGCCATCGAAGTGCGGCAAGCGGACTCGCTGCCCGCCGGCATGCAGCGCATCGAGATCCCGGCAGCGCAGTATGCGACGTTTCTGCACTGCGGCCTGGGCAAGCTGGTCGACCGTACGGTTGATTTCATTTATTCGAACTGGCTATGCCAGTCCGAATACCGCCATGGCGGCGGCCCCGATCTGGAAATCTACGACGCCAGCTTCGATCCGCTTTCCGAACGCTCCCAGATGCGCTACGCCATTCCGATTGTCTGACGCGGCACTTACTTCTTGTAGAGCTTGGCTATTCGCGGAATCAAGCGCTGGGGATTCGCTCCCGCAAGATTGGTCAGCACAATGATGGCCAGGCCCTCATCCGGATAAACGATAAACGCGGCACGGGCGCCGCCGATGCCCGCCACTTGCCGCTCGGGAGAGGTTTGCAGTACCGGCCATCCCGCTGCCCAGTCACCGTCGGCTCCGCTGTTCAGTTTTTCCGGTATCCACATATTCCTGACATTGGCTTTGCTGATCAGCTTGCCCTTCGAGAGTGCTATCAGCCAGCGCGCGACTTCGTCAGCGGTGGTTTGAATGCCGCCGCCTGCCCACAGGCCATATGGCATCTCGTACATCCAGCGGGACAATCGATGGTCGTCATCCTGGGCCAGAGTTCCCCGTGGCGAGTAGCTATAGATCGTCGCGGCATTGGGGATCAGGTCATAGCTGTCGCCGAACGTCGACAAAGGCATGTTGGCAGGGCCGAACTGATGCTTGGCCAAATACTGCTCGTACGGCACTTTTCCTTGCTTGGCAATGACCTGCGCCAGCAAACCATAGTTGGTCTGGTTGTAGGAGAATTGAGCACCAACGGCCGCATCCATCGGCAGCCGCTTCACCAACTTCCACGCATCCCGCTCGCTTCCCCCTCCGATCATGCCTTTCTGGTCGACGACGTCAGGCAGTCCCGACGTATGGCCGAGCAGTTGACGGACGCGGATGCCGCGCCAAGCCTCGGGCAGGTCATCGAGGTAGCGGGAGACCGGGGCGTTGAGATCGACCAGCCCGGCCTCGGCCAATTGCATCATGGCGACGCCGGTAAAGGTTTTGGTCGCGGAATTAATGGGAAACAGGGTCGTGCTGGTGGCCGGCACATGGTTCTCCACATTCGCCAGGCCATAGGTTTCGGACAGGACCACTTGCTCGTCTTTGATGACTGCGAACTGCAAGCCAGGGATGCCTTGGTCCTTCATCGCCTGCTGTATCAGTTGCCGGGCCGATTTATTGGCGTCATCTGTATTCGCCAAGCCTGCAAGGCAAGGAAGCCAAAGTAAAACGGCGAGATATTTCTTAAGCAGCATGGAAGGTCCTTTTTGCGCAGGGGTAAGATTGCAAAAATAGTAGCACGGCTCAAATTTAGCTTGCGTGACTTTCATATGTCAGATATTGTTGACACATGAAATATCAACTTCACTCCGAAAAGGCAAGCGCATGAACACCCTCAGCAAAAACGCCAGAATCGCAGGTTTCTTCTATCTGCTGGTGATACTGATCGCGCCGCTGCGCCTGGTCTACATCCCCAGCAAGCTGTTCGTCAGCGGCGATGCCGCGGCTACCATCCACGGCATCGCGAGCAATGAATTGCTGTTCCGCCTGGGCATAGCCGGCGACCTGGTGACCGGCGCCGTCAGCCTGGTGCTGACCTTCACGCTGTATCGGCTGTTCAAGGATGTGCACAAGACCACCGCCTTGCTGATGCTGATGCTCGGCTTCATGGACACGCCGCTGTACTTCTTCAACACGCTCAACGACATGGCCACCCTGATCCTGGTGCAAGGCCCCGACTTCCTGGCCGCCTTCGACCAGGCCCAGCGCACCGGACTGGCGACGCTGTTCCTGCGGGTGCACAGCATGATGACGTTTGCGTCGGAAATCTTCTGGGGCCTGTGGCTGTTCCCGCTGGCGGCGCTGGTGTACCGCTCCGGCTTCCTGCCGCGCTTCCTGGCGGTATGGCTGACCATCAACGGCGTCGCCTACCTGGCGCTGAGCTACGCCGGCCTGCTGCAGCCGCAATACAACGACCTGGTCGCCAACCTGGCCTTCCCTTGCCAATTGGGCGAGGTGGCGTTTGCCTTCTGGATCCTGGTGTTGGGCGCCAAGCAACGCCAGGCGGCCGCGCTGCGCACCCCGGTCGCCGCATAAGGCAGAGTTTGACTTGGATCAACGAATAATCTGATCGAGCTCATTACACTCGATTCAAGTTATATTCGTTACATCCTCGTCAACGCAAGCAGGGCCACGATGCTGCCAGCCTATATCTCCCACCCGGACTGCCTGAAACACGCCATGGGCGAGCAGCATCCCGAATGCCCGGAGCGCATCGGCGCGGTCAGCGACATGCTGCTGATCAAAGGCCTGCTGGACTTCATGCAGCCCTGCGAAGCGCCGCTGGCCACCGAACGGCAGCTGGCGCAGGCGCACAGCATCCAGTACATCCACCGCCTCGCCGCGCAGTCGCCGCGGCATGGCACGGTGCAGGTCGACCCGGACACCAGCATGAACCCGCACACCTACCGGGCCGCACTGCGCGCCGCCGGCGCGGCCGTGCTGGCCGCCGACCTGGTGCTGACCGAGGGCGCCGGCACCGCCTTCTGCAATGTGCGCCCGCCCGGCCACCACGCCGAGCACGCGGCCGCCGGCGGCTTCTGCTTCTTCAACAACGTCGCCGTCGGCATCCGCCACGCGCTCAATGTGCACGGCCTGGAACGGGTGGCGCTGGTCGATTTCGACGTCCACCACGGCAACGGCAGCGAGGACATCCTGCGCGACGATGAGCGCGTGCTGATGTGCTCCATCTTCGAGGACCAGCTGTATCCCTTCTGCGGCAACACCCCGCGCGGCGCCAACATGGTCAACGTGGCGCTGCCGGCCCGCTCCGGCGGCGAGCCGATGCGCCGGGCCGTGACCGAACAATGGCTGCCGGCGCTGGAGCGCTTCCGGCCGCAGCTGATCTTCATCTCGGCCGGCTTCGACGGCCACCGCGACGACGACATGGGCAATCTCGGCCTGGTCGAAGCCGACTACGCGTGGATCACCAAACAGATCGTCGCCGTCGCCGCGCGCCACAGCCAGGGCCGCATCGTCTCCTGCCTGGAGGGCGGCTACGAGCTGTCATCGCTGGCACGCAGCGCCGCCGCCCATGTCAAGGTCCTGCTGGGCATGGACGACTGAGCCCTCACCGAAAGCATCCATGGAAACCCACTACCTGACGCCGCTGTTCTCGCCCAAGTCCATCGTGGTATTCGCCGGCCAGGCCGACCAGCCCGGCACCCAGACCTGCTACGGCCGCGGCATCCGCGCCCAGCTGGAGCAAGGCGGCTACACCGGGCCGGTGACCTACCTCGACGTCGGCATGAGCGGCACGCTGGCCGACCTGGCCCACTCGCGCGCCGACCTGGCGCTGATCGCCCTGCCCAACGACGAGCTGAGCTTCGCGCTGGAAGTGGCCGGCCGCATCCAGTGCCGCGCCGCGCTGATCCTGTCGGCCGGCGTCGACGGCGCGCTGGCCGGGGAGCTGCACGGCATCGCCCGCAAGCACGGCATCCACCTGCTGGGGCCGAACTGCCTGGGCTACCAGCGGCCGCGCCTGCACCTCAACGCCAGCGTCGCCGGCCAGCTGGCGCAGCCGGGCAGCCTGGCGCTGATCTCGCAATCGGGCGCGCTGACCTCGGCCATCCTCGACTGGGGCAGCCAGAACGCGGTGGGTTTCTCCACCGTGGTCTCGCTGGGCGCCAACACCGCGGTCGACCTGGCGCAGACGCTGGACTTCCTGGCCACCGATCCGGCCACGCAAAGCATCGTCATCTACATGGAGGGCGTGACCGACGCCCGCCGCTTCCTGTCGGCGCTGCGCGGCGCCGCCAACACCAAGCCGGTGCTGGTGCTCAAGGCCGGCAAGGCGGCGGCGGCCTCGCAGGCGGCGCTGACCCACTCCGGCGCCATCGTCGCCAGCGACGAAGTGTTCGACGCCGCGCTGCGCCGCACCGGCGCGGTGCGGGTGAAGACCTTCGTGCAGCTGTTCTCGGCCGCCAAATGCCTGGCCTCGCGCTACCGTCCGGTCGGGCCGCGCCTGGCCGTGGTCAGCAACGGCGGCGGCCCCGGCGTGCTGGCGGCCGACTGGATCGCCGAGCTGGGCCTGCAACTGGCGACGCTGTCCGAGGCCGGCGCGCGGGCGCTGGCGCCCGGCCTGCCGCCGCACGCCACGCTGGCCAACCTGCTCGACCTGTCCGAGGAAGCCGACGCGGCAGCCTTCAGCGCGGCGGTCCAGGCCTGCGGCCACGACAGCCAGGTGGACGGCGTCCTGGTGATTTATTCACCCAAGCTGGGCGGCGACCCGGCGGCGGTGGCGCAGGCGGTCGGCGCCCTCAACGCCGGCCTCGGCAAGCCGCTGCTGACCTGCTGGATGGGCGACCGCCAGGTAGCCGAGGCGCGCCAGCTGCTCAACGCCGCCGGCGTGGCCACCTTCCGCACGCCGGAAGCGGCGGTCGACGGTTTTTCCAACATCGCCTCGTTCTACCAGAACCAGCAGCTGCTGCACCAGACGCCGCCGCCGCTGTCGCAGCTGGCCCAGCCGGACCTGGACGGCGCCCGCCTGCTGATCGAGGGCGTGCTGGCCGAGCGCCGCAAGGTGCTCACTGAAATGGAATCGAAGGCGTTGCTGGCGGCCTTCCACATCCCGATCACGCAAACGATATTGGCGCGCAGCGCCGGCGAGGCGATGCTGATCTCCAGCCAACTGGGTTACCCGGTGGCGCTGAAGATCGACTCGCCCGACATCGCCCACAAGTCCGACGTGCAGGGCGTGGTGCTCAACCTGCTCAACGCCGCCGCCGTGCGCGACGCCTACGGCGACATGATGGCCACCGTGCGCCGCCTGCTGCCGGAGGCGCAGATCAACGGCGTCACCGTGCAGAAGATGGCCGGCAAGCGCCACGGCCGCGAACTGTATATCGGCGTCGTCACCGACCAGCTGTTCGGGCCGGCGATCACCTTCGGCGCGGGCGGCACGATGATCGAGCTGATCAACGACCGCGCGGTCGAGCTGCCGCCGCTGAACCTGTTCCTGGCGCAGCGCCTGATCGGCCGGGTGCGCTCGGCCGGCATGCTGGGCGAATGGCGCGGCGCGCCGCCGGTGCAGCGCGAGGCGGTCGAGCAGATGCTGCTGCGGGTGTCGGAAATGGTGTGCGCGCTGCCGCAGCTGCGCGAGATGGACATCAACCCGCTGATCGTCGACGAGCACGGCGCGCTGGCGGTCGACGCCCGCATCGTGATCGACGCCGCGCCGCCGTCGGCGCACGGCTACGGCCACCTGGCGATCCTGCCCTACCCGTCCAGCTACACCCAGGAATGGCCGATGCGCGGCGGCGGCCAGTACACGCTGCGCCCGGTGCAGCCGGACGACGCCTCGATGCTGCAGGAACTGGTGCGCGGGCTGTCGGAGAAGTCGCGCTACTACCGCTTCGCCTCCTCGCTGCGCGAGCTGTCGGTGCCGATGCTGGCGCGCTACACGCTGATCGACTACGACCGCGAGATGGCGCTGGTGGCGGTGCTGACCCAGCGCACGCCGGGCCCGGACGGCGACTTCGTCGAGACCGACAGCATCATCGGCGTGTCGCGCTACATCGCCAATCCCGACCTCAGCAGCTGCGAATTCTCGCTGCTGGTGGACGACCGCTACAGCGGCCAGGGCCTGGGCACGCGGCTGATGCTGGGCATCATGGACGTGGCGCGCGACAAGGGCCTGAGCGAGATCGACGGCCTGGTGCTGTGCAAGAACAGCGGCATGCTCAAGCTGATGGCCAGCCTGGGCTTCCAGATCCGCCCGTACGAGGACGATCCCGACTTCCGGCTGTGCAGCAAGACGCTGTGAAGCCATCCGGGAAATTTTGATTTAGGACAAGGAAACCTGGCGGCGGCCGCCCTAGACTGTGCAGCTTTTGCCCAACCGCCATGCTTCACGCTCCCGAACTCCTCCTCCCCGCCGGCTCGCTGGCCAAGATGCACGCCGCCTTCGACTTCGGCGCCGACGCCGTGTACGCGGGCCAGCCGCGCTACAGCCTGCGCGTGCGCAACAACGATTTCTCGACGCTGCAAGCCCTGCAGCAAGGCATAGACAGCGCCCACGCGCGCGGCAAGCAATTCTTCGTCGCCTCCAACATCTTCGCCCACAACGCCAAGCTCAAGACCTATCTGCACGACATGGCGCCGGTGATCGCGATGAAGCCCGACGCGCTGATCATGGCCGATCCCGGCCTGATCATGATGGTGCGCGATAAATGGCCCGAGGTGCCGGTGCACCTGTCGGTGCAGGCCAACGCCGTCAACTGGGCCGACGTCAAGTTCTGGCACCGCATGGGCTTGACGCGGGTGATCCTGTCGCGCGAACTGTCGCTCGACGAGATCGAGGAAATCCGCCAGCGCTGCCCGGAGATGGAGCTGGAAGTGTTCGTGCACGGCGCGCTGTGCATCGCCTACTCGGGTCGCTGCCTGCTGTCGGGCTACTTCAACCACCGCGACCCCAACCAGGGTACTTGCACCAATTCCTGCCGCTGGGACTACAAGGTGCAACCGGCCGCCGAAGACGCCAGCGGCGACCTCGGGCCGACGCAAATCATCCCGCTGCATTTCCAGCAGGCGCTGGAGGACGCCAACCGTCCGTGGTCGTCGCTGCACCGGCAGCCGCGCCACCCGCTGGCCGACCAGCCCTACCTGATCGAGGAGACCGGACGGCCGGGACAGCTGATGCCGATACTCGAAGACGAGCACGGCACCTACATCATGAATTCCAAGGACTTGCGCGCGGTCGAGCACATCGAGCGGCTGGTGAAGATCGGCGTGACCTCGCTCAAGGTCGAGGGCCGTACCAAGTCGCTGTACTACGCGGCGCGCACCGCCCAGGTCTACCGCCAGGCGATCGACGACGCCGTCGCCGGCAGGCCGTTCGACATCGGCCTGCTGGGCCAGTTGCAGGGCCTGGCCAACCGCGGCTACACCGACGGCTTCTACCAGCGCCACCACACGCAGGCGCACCAGAACTATATGCGCGGCGCCTCGGAGGCGGAGCGCAGCCAGTACGTCGGCGACGTGCTGGGCGTGGCGGACGGCTGGGCGCGGGTCGAGGTCAAGAACCGCTTCGCCGTCGGCGACCGCATCGAGGTGATCCACCCCGGCGGCAACCGCGACCTGACGCTGGCGCGCATGCGCGCCGACGACGGCGCCGACATCGCAGTGGCGCCGGGCAGCGGCCACTTCGTGCACATCGAGCTCGACCCGGCGCTGGACGGCGCGCTGCTGGCGCGCTACCTGTAGCCGCCCGCGCGGCCGGCTTAGTTCGCCATCACGTAGGGCCAGCCGTCGCTGGTGAAGCCGAGCGGGTTGATGCCCAGCGTCGGCCGGCCGTTGTTGTTGCCGTCGTAGTAGTGGTAGACGAAGGTCGGCCGGTTGTTGTTGCCGGCGTCGCTGAACACGCTGCCGCCGCCCGGCCCGATGATGTTGCCATGGGTGCTGAGCAGTATCGTGCCGCCGCCGGCGGTCAGCGCGACGCCGCCGCGGTCCACATAGGGCCCGGTCACGCTGGCCGAGCGGCCGACGATGGTGCGGTAAGGCGAGGTGCTGCTGCAGCAGGCGTTGATCGGCGCGAAATAATAGTAGAAACCGTTGTAGTAGTAGATGAACGGGCCCTCCTCGGCCGACGTCGGCGAGCCGCGCCGCGCGATCGTGGTGACCGTGGTGTTGGTGGTGGACTTCAGGCCGGTGGCGGGATTGAGCTGCATCAGGTGGGTGCCGTCGGTCCACGAGCCCCAGGCCATCCACCAGTTGCCGCTGGCGTCAGTGAACGGCGCCGGATCGATGGCGTTGTCGGTGGTCGTCGTGAAGCCCGCCGGCGGCGTGGTCGTGCTGGTCCAGGATTTGGTGACGAAGCCGCGGTCGGTCCACGGCCCTTGCGGCGCGCTGCTGGTGGCGAGGCCGATCACCGCCTCGGCGCCCGAACTCGGCAGGTAGGGAATCGAGTAGTACTGGTAATAGGTGCCATTCACCAGCATCAGGCTGGGCGCCCAGATGTCGGTGTTGGCGCCGCTGTTCCATCCCTTCGGCGTCTGCAAGCCGCTCCAGGAGCTGAAATCCGGCCCGATCGGCGGGCAGTTCGGCGCATAGCCGCCCATCTGCGTGGTGGTGCAGTTGGTGTACGGCGTGAAGGTATTGAGGTCGGTCGAGGTGGCCAGCGTCTGGTGGCTGCCGTACAGCCAGTACTTGCCGCCGGCATCCCGCAGCATGTACGGGTCGTGGACGAAGATGCCGTCGCCGCTGACGGTGCGCGGCGCCGGGTAGGGGCTGGTCTTGGTATTGACCAGCTGCCATTCCTGGCAGGTGCAGCCGGTCAACGCCCATTGGTCGATGGTGGCGGTATTCAGATTGCTGGCCTGGAACACCTCCAGGTATTTGCCGCTGTTGACGTTCTGAATCAGGAAGTTGCCGCTGGCGGCCTGGGTGACGGTCCACAGGTGATCCGTGGTGCCGTTGTCGGCCCACTGGACGATTTGCGCGCCGTCGGCGGTGCCGGCGCTGGCCACGCCCAGCACCTGGTGCGTCAGCATATTCTCGATGTTGTACTGGCCGTTACCCATCGGCATAAAGTGCCACAGGTGGTCGGCGGTGCCGTTGTCGGCCCACTGGACCACATTGGAACCGGCGGCCTGGCTGGCGCCGGCTATCCCCAGGACCAAGCCGCTGTTGACGTTCTTGATCTGGTATTGCACGCTGGTGTTCATGGTGATGGCGGCGTGCGCGGAAAAGGCTGAACAGGCCATGCTGAACAGCATGGCCATGCATGACAGTAGACGCTTCATGGTTGTCTCCAGTGCGATTGAGGGGCGCTTCTCGTTATGTTTTCATCGCATGCTACGGGGCGAATGAAAATCCCTCCAATCACATTTTGAGCGCCGCCGATACGCGCTTCGGTATCGGCTTAGCGTCCGCGCCTATTCCGTGTTCAGGCTGCGGCGCGGGCCTTGCGGCGCGCCGCCCAGCCAACCAGACCCAGGCCGCCCAGCAGCATGGCGTAAGTTTCCGGTTCCGGCACGGCGTTGACTTCCACTTTATCGATGAAGGCGGTGGCGTCGTCGGTGGTCTGGCCGGCAAAGCTCAGCGTGGTGGCGCCGGCGGCGTTGAAGGTCAGCGACTTGGCCGTCCAGCCCGCGCCGAAGTTGACCGACTCGACGCTCATCACGTTGCCGCCGACGGAGACCTGGTAGGTTTCGGCCGGGGCGCCATAATTGCTGCGGCCGGCGTCTATCCAGGACAGCGTGTACCTGCCGGGGGCCAGGTTCAGCGTCTGCTGGATAAAGCTGGTGCCCTGGATGCCGACCAGCACATTGCCGTCCGGCGTGTTCGGATTGCCCCATGGGCCGCTAGTCGACAGCATCAGCGGGAAGCCGCCGGTCCAGCCGTTGACGATGCCGCAATCGAAAGGTCCGCCCAGGTAGCAGTAGGAGCCTGCCGGCAGGCTGAAGCCGGGATCTTCAAAACTGCCGTTGACCACCAGGTTGGCCGCCTGCGCGGCGCCACCCATGCTCAATGCGGCCGAGGCCGCTACCAGGGCGGCGAGAATCTTCTTGTTCATAGCTGGAGCTCCTTGCGAAGTGGGACAAAAACCGGATGACGCCAAGAGATTCAAGTAGACCACATTTGATGCATTTTGTACATTATAATTATCAAAATACAACGTAAATTGCAATACAGTAAATGTTCTGCTGCATCCGCGCCACAAAAAAAATCCCCGCACATGGCGGGGATTTTTTGACTGTACCTCGCGTTAAAGCTTGACGCTTACTGGACCGGCTTGCCGTCGGCGTCGATCTTGCGCACTTCGCCCAAATTCAGGGCGCGCACGCCGGCTTCCACCTTGCTCAGGTCGCCCACCACCAGCCAGGTCAGCTTGCCCGGCGTGATGGTGCGCGCCGCCAGCGCGTTGGCCTGCTCCGGCGTCATCGCCAGCACGGTGCCGGTGAAGGTGTTGAAGTAGTCGGCCGGCAGCTTGTATTGCAGGATGGTGCCGTAGGCGCCGGCCAGTTGGCCGGCCGTCTCGAACGAACCCGGCAGGCGCAGGGTTTCGTTTTCCTGCGCGCTGCTCAGCTCGGCCGCGGTGATCGGCTTGGCGCCGGCGATGTTGGCGTATTCCTGCACCAGTTCCTGCAGGGCCGCGCCGGTCTTGTCGGTCTGCACCGGCGAGGTGCTCAGGTACAGGCGCTGGCCCACCGCCGGCTGCAGGCCGGCGTTCACGCCATACGACCAGTGCTTGTCTTCGCGCAGGTTCATATTGATGCGCGAGCTGAAGCTGCCGCCGAAGATGTTGTTGACCACTTGCAGCGGCACCGCTTCCGGCGCGTTGCGCGGCGGCGCCAGTTGCGCGGCGTAGATCACGCTTTGCAGCGCGCCCGGCTTGTCCATCAGGTAGACCACCGGCTTGTCGGCCGGCGCGACCTGGGCCACGTTCTTCTTGGGCACCGCGCCGGGCTTCCAGCCGCCGAAGGTTTTTTCCAGCAGCGGCGTGATTTCCGCCAGCGTGGTGTCGCCCACCACCAGCAGGGTGGCGTTGTTGGGCTTGAACCAGGTCTGGTGGTACTTGACCAGGTCGTCGCGGCTGATGCGCGCCACGGCGGCCTCGGTGCCGGAGCCGGTCAGCGGCAGGCCGTAGGCATGGCCCTGGCCGTAGATCAGGCCCGGCATCACGCGCAGCGCCATCAATTGCGGATTGCTCTTCTCGCGCGCGATCGCCGCCAGCCGGTCCTTCTTCAGGCGGTCCAGCTCGTTCTGCGCGTAGGCCGGATGCAGCAGCACGTCGGCGTAGATGTCCAGCGCTTTCGGCAGCGTGGCCTTGAGCGCGTTGAGCTGCACGAAGGCGCCGTCCAGGTTGCTGTTGGCGGAGTACTCGGCGCCCAGCGCCTCGAACTCTTCGCTGATTTTCAGCGAGCCGCGCGTCGGCGTGCCCTCTTCCAGCATGCGCAACGACAGGCTGGCCAGGCCGGGCATGTCCTGCGCGTCGGAGGCGTAGCCGGCATCGATCATCATCGACAGGTTGACCACCGGCGCGCTGTGGCGCTCGGCCAGCACCACCTTCAGGCCGTTCGACAAGGTGGCGCTCTGCATGGCCGGCAGCTTCAGCGATTCAGGCTGGCCCAGCGCCGGCGGCGCGCTGCGGTCCAGCTTGGCGCCGGCGGACAGATTGGTCGGGAAAGGCTGCACCTCCAGCACGTAGTCGCCGTCGGCCAGCCATTCGTTCATGGCCTGCTTGATGGCGGCCGGCGTGGCCGCCTTGATGGCCTTCAGGTAGTCCTTGTAGCAGTCCGGATTGCCGGTGTAGGTGCTGCAGGAGGCCAGCAGATCGCTCTTGCCGCCGAAGCCGCCGACGCGCTCGACGATGCGGGTGTAGCGCGCCAGCAGCGCGGTCTTGGCGATCTCCAGCTCGGCCGCGGTGGGGCCGGACTTCATCAGCGCGCGCAGCTCTTCGTCGGCGGCCTGCTCCAGCTTGCGGGTGTCGACGCCGGGACGGGCGGTCAGCGTCAGGTCGAACTGGCCGGCGATTTCCGACGAGTCGTTGCTGGCGCTGGCACTGGTGGCCAGCTGGTCCTTGTACACCAGGCGCTTGTAGAAGCGCGACGTCTTGCCGCTGCCCAGCACGTGCGCGGCCAGGTCCAGCAGCGGCTCGGTCGCGGTGTTCGCGCCCGGCACGTTCCACACGCGGTAGATGCGCGCCTGCGGCACGCGGTCCTGCACGGTGCCGCGATGGGTGCCGGTGCGCTTGGCGATCCACGCCTCATGCTTGGCCAGCGGCGGGCCGGCCGGGATCTCGCCGTAGTACTTCTCGACCTTCTCGCGCGCCTGTTCCGGCGTGATGTCGCCGGCCAGCACCAGGGTCACATTGTTCGGGCCGTAATTGGTCTTGAACCATTCCTGCACGTCCGTCATCGAGGCCGCGTCCAGGTCCTTCATCGAGCCGATCACGGTCCACGAATACGGGTGGCCGGCCGGCCAGGTGTTTTCCGTCAGCAGCTGGTAGGCCACGCCGTAGGGCTGGTTCTCGCCCTGGCGCTTTTCGTTCTGCACCACGCCGCGCTGCAGGTCCAGCTTCTTCTGGTCCAGCACGCCGAGCAGGTGGCCCATGCGGTCGCTCTCGGCGAACAGGGTGTAGTCCAGCATCGAGGTCGGCACGTTCTCGAAATAGTTGGTGCGGTCGGTGTTGGTGGTGCCGTTCAGGTTGGTCGCGCCGATGCGCTCCATGGCGTTGATGAAGGTGCCCTGGTTGAAGTGGTCGCTGCCGCTGAACATCAGGTGTTCGAACAGGTGGGCGAAGCCGGTCTTGCCGGCCTTCTCGTTCTTCGAGCCCACGTGGTACCAGGTGTTGACCGCCACCACCGGCGTCTTGTGGTCTTCATGGACCAGCACGGTGAGGCCGTTCTTCAGCACGAACTTGGTGTACGGGATATCGGGGATGGCGATATCGGCTTTGACGGACTTGGCCGGCTCGGCGGCGTGCAGCGCGCCGCTGGCTGACAACAGGGCAATCGAAGCCGCCAGGATGGTGCGGCGTAGGGACAGGGTCATGCGGAATCTCCTCGGTAGGGGGAAGGCAGGCTGCAAAAAAAAACGCACCGGCATTCAAGCGGGTGCGCAAGTATTCTATTGCTTTTTAGTTAAATTGGCGACTATTTGCGCTTGGCAGAGCTGGCGTCGCGGGTGGCGCGGAATTCGGCGTCCTGCGCCCAGTTCGGCCAGGCGCTGGAATCGGCCAGGTCGCGGCCCAGTCCGTACAACAGGCCGAGATCGTGGGCCATGCCGGTGAACGGCCAGGCGGCGCTCCACTCATCCGACGGCTGGTGGTAGTTGTTGGTGTTGTAGTCCTCTTCCGCCTTGTGGCCGGCCGCCAGGCCGCCGTCGATCCAGTCGTCGCCGGAGCCGAAGGAAATCGCCGGCACGCCGCGCTTGGCGAACGGGAAGTGGTCGGAACGGAAGAAGTGACCCGCTTCCGGTTTCGGATCGGGCGCATACGCCATGTCCATCTGCTTGGCCTTGGCGATCAGCTGGTCCAGCAGGTCCAGCTTGGCGCTGCCGGAGATGGTGAAGTTGCGCGCCGGGCCATAAGGGCTGAGCGCATCCATGTTGATCACGCCGGCCGTCTCGGCCAGAGGATACAGCGGATAGGCGGCGTAGTACTCGGAGCCGAGCAAGCCCTTCTCCTCCGCCGTCACCGCCAGGAACACCACGCTGCGTTGCGGCGCCGGCGCCTTGCCGTAGGCGCGCGCCAGTTCCAGCAAGGCGGCGATGCCGGTGGCGTTGTCGACCGCGCCGTTGTAGATCTTGTCGCCCTTGGCGTCCGGCAGGCCGACGCCCAGGTGGTCCCAGTGCGCGCTGTACATCACCGTCTGCTCCGGCGCGCTGCTGCCGATCACGCGGCCGGCCACGTTCTTCGACACGATGGTCTGGGCGTCGACCGCGTAGCTGGCGCTCAGGTTCACGCCCTTCAGCTGCACCGGCTTGAAGTTGCGGGTCTGCGCCAGCTTCTTCAGCGCCTCGAAGTCCTGGCCGCCGCGCTTGAACAGGTCGACAGCGAGGTCGCGCTGGATCCAGGCTTCCATCGGCGCGTGCGCCATGGCCGGCTGCTTACGCACGATGTCGTACATGACGTTGGTGTTGGAGTTCTTCACCGTGGCCCAGCCGTAGGAAGCCGGCGCGGTCTCGTGCACGATGATGGTGCCCAGCGCGCCGCGGCGCGCCATCTCTTCGAACTTGTAGGTCCAGCGGCCGTAGTAGGTCATGGCCTTGCCGCCGAAGTCGCCGATGCCGGTCTCGAAGTCGGGATCGTTGATCAGCACCACCGCCAGCTTGCCGCGCAGGTCGAAGCCCTTGAAGTCGTCCCACTTGCGCTCCGGCGCGTTGACGCCGTAGCCGACGAACACCAGCGGCGCGTTGCGGAAGTCGACCTGCTTGCTGCCGTTCATGGCGGCGCGCACGGCCATGTCGTCGCCCTGCTTGAGTTCCTGGCGGGTGGTACCGTCGCTGACGACCAGCTTGACCGGGCCCTTGATTTCAAAGCGGCCCAGCGGC
This sequence comes from Duganella sp. BJB476, assembly GCF_003416895.1. Lineage (GTDB taxonomy): Bacteria > Pseudomonadota > Gammaproteobacteria > Burkholderiales > Burkholderiaceae_D > Rugamonas. The sequence continues at coordinate 320,534 of NZ_QVIO01000008.1, read as the reverse complement.
ACATCCTGGGTCCAGCTGCGCTGGGTCTTCTGGCCTTTGAGCAGGTCGCCGGCCGGCTGCAGGCCGGCGGCCTTGAATTGCTCGATCAGGTAGTTGACGGTCTTGGTTTCGCCGGCCGTATTCGGGCCGCGGCCTTCGTATTCATCCGACGCCAGCACTTTGACGTCTTGCGACAAATGCTTGGCATCGAACTCCGGAACGCTGGCTGCCTGTGCGGTAGCGGCAGCGACCAGCGAACAAATGAGCATGGTGTTTTTCAAATCTGTCTCCGAAATTATTTTAATTAAAACTGCGAGGCAATACTGACATGAAATCAACCCACGGGCAATCAGACAGGCGCATGCCGGGCGTAGCGTTTCATCCACGCCGCACACGGCTGGAGATAATTACCAAATTCATAATATTTTCCTGTAGGATATGGCTTTTCTAACAAGGAGTGACGATGCGCCGTGTCCTGACCGCCCTGTTGTGCCTGATCCTGTGCGCACCGCTGCTGGCCGGCGCCGTCGACGCGCCGGAGCAGTTGCTGGCCGGCTTGCATTTCCAGACCGGCAGGGTCACGCTGCCGGGCGGCATCGCCACGCTGGAGCTGCCGCCGCACTTCCGCTATCTGAACCCGGAAGACAGCAACAAGCTGCTGGTCGACGGCTGGGGCAATCCGCCGGGCGCGCCGACGCTGGGCATGATCTTGCCGGCCAATGTGGATCCGCTGGGCGCGGCTGGGTGGGGGGTGATCGTCAGCTACGAACCGGGCGGCCACGTCCGCGACGACGACGCCGGCGGCATCGACTACGCCGAGCTGCTGGTGCAGCTGAAGGATGCGGTGGCCGACAACAACACCGCGCGCCGCGAGCAGGGCTACGCGGCGATGACCTTGATCGGCTGGGCCGAGCAGCCCAGCTACGACGCGGCGCAACACAAGCTGTTCTGGGCCAAGGAATTGCACACCGAGGGCAGCAACGAGAACGGCCTGAACTACCACGTAAGGGTGCTGGGCCGCGAGGGCGTGCTGGTGCTCAACGCCGTGGCCGGCATGGACCAGATCGCGCAGGTCAGGAGCGAGATGAAGAACGTCGCCGCCCTCACCGATTTCACGCCGGGCAAGCGCTACGCCGACTTCGACGGCAAGACCGACAAGGTGGCCGACTACGGCCTGGCGGCGCTGGTGGCCGGCGGCGTCGCGGCCAAGCTGGGCCTGTTCGGCAAGCTGTCCGCGCTGCTGCTGGCGTTCAAGCAAGTGATCCTGGTCGCCGTGGCCGCCGGCGGCGCCTGGCTGTACAAGGTGCTGGGCCGTGGGGCCGCGGCGCCGGCCGTCACACCAGCCCGGTCAGGTAGTACACCGCGATGACGAAGAACACCGCCGTGGTCTTGATCAGCGTGATGGCGAAGATCTCCCGGTAGGATTCGCGGTGGGTCAGGCCGGTGACCGCCAGCAGCGTGATGACGGCGCCGTTGTGCGGCAGCGTGTCCATGCCGCCGCTGGCCATCGCCACCACCCGGTGCAGCACCTCCAGCGGAATATTGGCCGCCTGCGCGCCCTTGACGAAGGCGTCCGCCATCGCCGCCAGCGCGATGCTCATGCCGCCCGAGGCCGAGCCGGTGATGCCGGCCAGCGAGCTGACCGACACCGCCGCGTTCACCAGCGGATTGGGCACGCTGCGCAAGGCGTCGCTGACCACCAGGAAGCCCGGCAGCGAAGCGATCACGCCGCCGAAGCCGTATTCGGACGCGGTGTTCATCGCCGCCAGCAGCGCGCCGCCGACCGCCGCCTTGGTGCCCTCGGCGAAGGTGCTGCGGATGCGGCCGAAGGCGGTCGCCACCACCAGCAGGATGCCCAGCAGCAGCGCGCCCTCCACTGCCCAGATGCCGATCACGGTCTTGATCGGCACCGCCACCGGCGCGTGCAGGCCGGGCAAGGCTTCGGTGGTCAGCGCGTAGCTGTCGCCGTACCAGCCGGGGATGTGCTTGGTCAGGATGAAGTTGGCCACGCCCACCAGCAGCAGCGGCGCCACCGACAGCAGCGGATGCGGCAGGCCGGTGCTGGCGGCGCGGGCGGTGTCCTTGGCGGTGCTGGCGCCGTAGCCTTCGCCCTTGGCCATGGCCGAGCGGCGGCGCCATTCCAGGAAGCTCAGGCCGACCACCAGGATGAACAGCGAGCCGATCACGCCCAGCCACGGCGCCGCCCAGCCGGTGGTCTTGAAGAAGGTGGTGGGAATGATGTTCTGGATCTGCGGCGTGCCCGGCAGCGAATCCATGGTGAACGAGAACGCGCCCAGCGCGATCGCGCCCGGCATCAGGCGCTTGGGGATGTTGCTCTGGCGGTAGAGTTCAGCGGCAAACGGATAGACCGCGAACACCACTACGAACAGCGACACGCCGCCATACGTCAGCAAGGCGCACACGGCGACGATGACGGCGTTGGCGCGCGAGCGGCCGATGTACTTGATGGCCGCCACCACGATGGCTTCGGAAAACCCGGACAGCTCGATCAGCTTGCCGAACACGGCGCCCAGCAGGAACACCGGGAAGTACAGCTTGACGAAGCCGACCATTTTTTCCATGAAGATGCCGCTGAACACCGGCGCCACCGCGCCCGGGTCGGTCAGCAGCACCGCCCCCAGCGCCGCCACCGGCGCGAACAGGATTACGCTGTAGCCGCGATACGCGGCCAGCATCAGAAACACCAGTGCGGCAAGCACAATCAGGAAGGACATGCGGGCTCCGTCGATTCAAATGAGATCGGCACATTGTAGAGATAATCCGGCGCCGACGTAGCTGGACTGAAAGCAGAACCCGCATTGTCGCAGGCGGGCGCGCCGGGTGCGGCGGTGCAGCATTGACGCTGATCAAACAGACTGCGATACTGAATCATCGCCGCCTCTGCCTGATGCCATGTCCGAACTCAAAGCCTCGCTCAAGAGCGGGGGCAAGTTCTCGCTCAACTGGAGTTATCTCAACGCAATTGCCAACGGCGTCTCGGCAATCGACTTGGGGGCGCTGGCGTTGCGCAACCTGCACGACGCCCACCAGTTCGTGCGCGAGTACGGCTTCGACCTGGACCAGCCGGCCGCGACCGCGCTGATCAAGCGCGCCCATCGCGAGGCCATCGACTTCATCACCGGCAGCTTCCTCACGCCCGAACAGGCGGCGCTGATCCCGGACGACGTCACCCACCCCGACGACCCGCTGGAACTGCTGGTGTACGCCTCGCTGCGCGGCCAGCATGTCGACCTGCGGCGCATGTGGTCGTGCGCGGTGCTGAAGGTCATGCACGGCATCTTCTACATCGACAACAACCTCAAGCTGCGCCACTTCCACGCCATCCGCGCCCAGGTGTTCGGCACGCTGGACGAAGTGATACGCCACGATGGCGACCGCCACTACCTGACCGACGGCGAAGTCTGTCTGCCGATGCTGCACTACGACCGCAAGGACAACAAGGGCCGCAGCAGCATCCTGCTCAAGCTGCTGCAAAAGGCCGCCTACCTGGCGGCCGACATCTTCGACCACCTGGGCGTGCGGCTGGTGTTCGCCACCCGCTTCGAATGCCTGCTGGCGCTGCGCACGCTGCAACGGGCGCACCTGCTGTCGGTCACCAACGTCGATGCCGAACGCACCCGCAACACCTTGCTGGACCTGGAGGCGGCCAAGCTGATCTTCAACAAATACCGCGCCCAGCTGGAGCACAGCGACGAGTATCCGGCCGCGCTGCTGCAAGTCATGGACGCCGAACTGGCCGAGCTGGCGCAACCGCAAACCCGCTGCGACAATCCGCACAGCGGCAGCGGCTTCAACAGCATCCAGGTCACGGTGCGCAAGATGATCCACGTGCAGCAGCTCGACGCCGGGCCGGAGCAGGACTACGACGTCGGCTTCTTCTTCGAGTACGAGATCCAGCTGATGGACGAGGCCAGCTATCAGCGCAGCCTGACCGGCCCGGCCAGCCACGACGCCTACAAGAAACGCCAGCTCGACGCCGCCCGCACCCGCGTGTTCGGCCGCGAGCTGCTGCGCTGGATCGAACAGCAGGTTGCAAACTAGACAATTTCAGTTCCAGCCTATAAGATCGCGCCCTTTTTCCACACAAGGCGCATCATGTTACGCAACGCTTCCATCCTGACTATCGCCGCCCTGCTGGCCGCTTGCGGCGGCGGCTCCGCTGGCGGCGGCGCCTCCAGCGCCACCCCGGCCGAGGTCCGCCCGCTGGCCGACATCAAGCCCAGCGTCGGCGATTTTTACTCGTACCAAGAGCTCTACACCATGATCGAACCGGCCGCCACCAGCGCCGCCGGCGGGCCGCCACCGCTGTGGTACTCGAATGTGGTGACTTCGGTCAACGCCGATGGTTCCTGGGTACAGGACCAGATCCTCGATGATCCGTCGCTCGTGCGCGGCCAGACCAGCATCCTGGCCGACGGCGACAGCAGCGCCTACGTCAGCGGCCAGTGCACCTCGACCTACGCGCGAACCTACACCAGCGGCAAAAAAGACCTGACCGTCGGCGCCAGCTGGAACGTCACGACGACCACCAGCTACTCGCCGGGCTGCGGCGCCCTGCCCCCCGTCACCAGCACCTCCACGACCACGGTCGCCGCGCTGGAAACGGTGACGGTTCGCGCCGGCACCTTCAAGACCGCGAAGCTGGTTTCGAGCGCCAGCATGAAATCGGCCGACGGCACAACAAACACCAGGGAAAGCACCAGCTGGGTCGAATCCAGCTCCAATCGCGCCATCAAGAACAGCGTCGTGCTGACCTCGGTGACGGCGGCAGGCAAGCGCACCTCGCACAGCACTACGCTGGAACTGCAAGGCTATGCGCAGGCCAAGACCGGACGCGCCATGCTCAACGTGGAGCGCTTCAGCGGACCGTGGTCGGGCACCTTCAGCGGCACCTACAGCGGGCGATGCAGCGGCCAGGTTTCCACCGCCGGCGTGCTCGATGCGTCCTGCGGCGGCGGCCAGTTCGCCGTGCATGGCAACATCGACGCCAACGGCAATGTGGCGTTCTCGCTGAATGTAGGCAGCAGCGCCGGCCCCACGTTCAGCGGCAAGTTCGATACGCCGTTGAGCATCCAGGGCAGCTGGAGCGCGCCGGACGGCAGCTCCGGCACCTGGCAGCTGAACCACCTGTAAGCAAGCCAGCCGTGCGCCGCCGAACGGCGCACGGTTCTACCATCGGGCTTTAGCAGGAGGAAGCGGCGATGCGCTATCCAGTCCATGCCTGGCTGCTGGTTGCGGCGGCGCTGGCCGGCGCCGCCCACGGCCAGGATGCCGCGCCGCCGCGCGTGACGGTCACCGCCACGCGCGACCCGGTCGATAAGTCCTACCGCAAGATGATCGCCGGCATGCAGCGCTTCGAGCGCGAGCATGCCTTGGCGCCGCAGGCCACGCTGCGCTTCGAACTGCTACCGCGCCTGCCCACCACCCGGCTTGACGGCATCACCCTGCGCGTGGCCGGCGATACGCTGTCGCTGCCGGTCCCGGTGGCGCCGGACCACACCTTCACGCTGGCGCTCAACGCCCAGGCGCTGAAGGAAGACGCCGCCCTGGTCGCCAGCAGCAAGACCAGCACGCTGACCTGGCGCGCCCGCGTGCGCAGTCCCGGCGTGCCGGCCGGCATGCGGCGGCTGGGCGATTTGCGGCTGGAATGCAAGGTCGGCGTACAGGCCGGGCTGCTGTCGAACAACGACCAGCTGTTCGCCTGGCTGGGCGAACTGTTCACCGACGCCGACCGCGTCTGCTCCTCGCCGCAAGGCAATTACCTGTTCTTCAGCGAGCGGCCTCTATTCGCCGTCACGCTGCGCGACGGCGCCCGCAGCGAGACGCTGCCGTTCGACATGCTGTACGCCGGCGGCACGCAGACGCCGGACACGCTGCCCTTCTGCGATTGCCAGGTACTGCTGGACCGCAGCTTTTACGCGCCGCTGTGGGACCGCGGCTGGTCCGACGACACGCTGCTGGAGTTGAGCTACCAGGACGATCCGCCCGGCGCCGCCGACACCGCCGTGGCCGACGACCACCGCAGCATGCAGCAGATGCAGGCCGCGCTGGGACCGGCCAGCGTGATCCGCTTCGACAGCGGCTATCAGGTGTGGCGCTACCGCTATCCGTCGCTGACGCCGGCCAAAGACGGCGAGCCGCGTTATGCCGACTTCGTCATCCTGTTCGGCCCGGACGGCATGGCGCGCAAGGCGCGCTTGAGCGAACGCTTGTAAAGCCTGCCGGACAGGATCATGATATGGCCATGAAAACCACATTCCGCCCCCTGTGCCTGGCCGCCGCCGGCGCGCTGATACTGATCGCCACCGCCTGCCACGGCACGCCGCCCGTCAAGCCTGACGCCGCATCGCTGTGGCAAAAAATCCAGGCCCAGAACGCCGACACCGGCTGCGACCGCGACAGCCAATGCCACACCATCGCCGTCGGCGCCAAGGCTTGCGGCGGACCGGAGCGCTACATCGCCTGGTCCGACCGTGCACAGGATGGCGCACAACTCAAGCAGCTGGTCGCGCAGCACGCCGCCGCCCGCGTCGAGGAAGACAAGCGCGGCCACATGCTGTCGAACTGCATGCTGGCGGTGGATACCGGCGCCGTCTGCCGCGCCGGCCGCTGCGTGCTGAACGTGGGAACCGCCCAGCCATAAAAAAACCCGCAGGCCTTGCGGCGTGCGGGTCTTTTTCTTCAACTGACGATGTTAGTTGGCGGTCATCGCCTTCTTGATGGCCACGCAACGCTCATCTTCCTGATGCGTCACCAGCAGCGCGCGCCGGGTGCCGGCCGACAAGTCCTTCAACTTGCCCACCGCCGCCTGCAGCCGCTGCACGCTGGCCGGCGTGCAGTTGGCCGGTATCATCATGTTGGCGTAGGAGCGCATGAAGACCGGGCCGGCGGCCTTGTCGACCTGCCCCAGCTGAGCCAGGCGCTGATTGGCGCTCAGCTCGCCCAACGCGCCCTGCTCGGCCGGATACATGCTTTCCATCGCCCGGCGGATCTTCGAGAACGGCAGCTTGGTTTGCGGGTCGATGATCTGGGCCAGCCATTCGGCCTTGACCTTGGCGTCCGGCTGAACCACGGTGGCGCCCAGCGCGGCGGCCTGGCCGCTGTCGGACTTGTCGCGTTCCTGTTCCGCCGCCAGCAAGGCCGCCGCGCCCGGATGGGCGTAGCGGTTCAGGCGGTTGACGATATCCCAGCGCACGTCCTGGCTGACGTTCAGGCCCGGCACCACCAGCTTGCCGCTGAGGATGTCGGCCAGCTGCGCCAGCGCGGCCGGGGTGCTGGCGATGTCCAGGTAGGTCGCGAACCAGCGGCGCTGGAAGTTGTTGTCGCCACTGGCGGCCTGGGTGGCGGCGAACGCCATCTGCTCCAGCTGCGTCGTCATCTGGCCTTTGTAGCCGGCCACCGACGGCCCCATCTCATCGAGATAGGCCTTGGCGGTGCGGATCTTGCCGGTAACGTCGCCCAGCAGCGTGTAATCCTTCTCGCCCGGCGCGTTGGCCAGCACGGTGTTCAGGAACTCGTTGAGCGGCAGCTTGGCGGCGCGCACGCCATCCCACAGGCTTTGCCACAGCATCGAGCGCAGCAGCGGATCGTCCACCTTGCCCAGGCTGGCCTGCGCGGTGGCGAAGGATTTTTTATCCAGCTGCACTTGCGCATAGCCCCAGTCCTGGTAGTTCGGATAGACCAGGTCCGGACAGGCGGCGCCCGCCAGTTCCGGCACGGCGGTGTTGGCGCCCTTGTAGGTGACGGCCACGTTCTTGCCCAGCTTCAGTCCGTCCGCGCCCAAGTTGAACAGGCCGATCTGCACGCGCTGTTCGCGCAGCGTCGGCATCGCCTTGCTTGGCGCGCTCTGGCGCAGATTGAAGCTGCTGATCTTGCCGCCGGCGCAGCTGAATTCCGCCGCGATGGTGTTGACGCCCGGCTCGTACAACCACTGCTTGGTCCAGCCGCTGAGGTCGCGGTGCGCGGCCTCGCCCAGGCTGCCGATGAAGTCGTCCAGCTTCGCATTCTGGTACGAGTACTTGACCAGGTAGTTGTGCACGCCCTGGCGGAACACTTCCTCGCCCAGCAGGTGGCGCAGTTGCTTCAGGGTCGACGCGCCCTTGGAGTAGGTGATGGCGTCGATGTTGTCGAAGGCGTTGGCGGTGGACGGCACCGGCGTCTCGATCGAGTGCGTGGTCACGCGCAGGTCCTGCACGTAGGCGCCCTGCTTGGCGCCCGAGTAGAAACCCTGCCATGCGTTGCTGAACTCGGTCGATTCGGCGGTGGCCAGCGTGCCCATGAAGGAGGCGAAGCTTTCGTTCAGCCACAGGCCGTTCCACCACTTCATCGTCACCAGGTCGCCGAACCACTGGTGCGCCATCTCGTGCATGATGACGCCGGCCAGGCTCTGTTTCTGCGCCGCCGTCATCTCGTCCTTGTACAGGAAGCCGCGCTCGGCGAAGGTGATCGCGGCCGCGTTTTCCATCGCGCCGTACAGGAAGTCCGGCACCAGCAGCTGGTCGTATTTCTCGAACTGGTAAGGCACGCCGAAGTACTGGTCAAAAAACTTCAGGCCGCGCCGGGTGTAGTTGAACCAGTCCTGCGGCGACACCTGCGACGCCACCGACTGGCGCGCGAACAGGCGCATCGGGTACGGGCCGCCGTGGTCTTCCCACACCTTGTACGGGCCGGCGTGCATGGCGAAGTTGTACGAGCTCAGCTTCTTGGTGCGCGGGAAGGTCCAGCGCTTGGTGTTGCCGATATCCTGGATGCCGGTCTCGCGCTTGGTCGACGACACCACCCAGTCGGCCGGCGCGGTGACGGTGATTTCATACGTGCCCTTCAGGTCGGGCTGGTCGAACACCGGGAACATCTGGTGCGCGGCGGCCGGCTCGAAGTGCGAGTAGGTGTAGACGCGGTTGTCGACCGGGTCGACCATGCGGTGCAAGCCCTCGCCGTTGGTGCTGTGCAGGCGCGTGTAGCTGATGGTGACGCTGTTGCGGCCGGCCTTCAGGTCGGCCGGGGCGATGGTGATGAACCACTGGTTGTATTGCGGCGCCACGACCTTGCCGTTGACGGTCAGGCTGAGGATGGTGGCCTTGTCGAGGTCGATGGTCAGCGGCTGGCCGGCGTCGCTCAGGTCGAAGCCCAGCGTGGTGGTGCCGGAGAAGGTTTCCTTGCCGGTCAGCGTGAAGTCCAGCGTGTAGTCGACATTGGCCACGCGCGCCGAACGGGCGGCGGCATCGGCTTGCGACAGGAAGGCGTTCTCGGCGCGTGGAGCGGCGGTAGCGGCAGCGGTGGCCGGAGCGGCGGCTTGCGCGGCGCCATAGACCAGCGCGATGGCGGCCGCGATCATGCATTTTTTCATGGGTGTTCCTTGAATGTGGCAACGCCCGCAGTGGCTGCGGGCGTTGCGTGATTAAACTGGTTTTATTTTTTGAGGTAGGTATCGAGCCAGTCGATCACCGTGTGGTGCCACAGCAGCGAGTTGGCCGGCTTCAGCACCCAGTGGTTTTCATCCGGGAACATCAGCAGCTTGCTTGGGATGCCGCGGCGTTGCAGCGCGGTGAAGGTGCCCAGGCCCTGCGTGGTCGGAATGCGGAAGTCCAGGTCGCCCTGCACCACCAGCATCGGGGTTTTCCAGTTCTTCACTTTCAGCGCCGGGTTGAACTTCTCGTGCAGTTCCGGCACGTCGTAGTAGGCGCCGCCGTTTTCCCATTCGGTGAACCAGATCTCTTCGGTGGCGTAGGCCATGCCGCGCGTGTCGAACACGCCGTCATGGTTGACGATGCACCTGAAGCCGTCGGACCAGCTGCCTTCGATCCAGTTCATCATGAAGCCGCCGTAGGACGCGCCCAGCGCGCAGCTGCGCTCGCGGTCCAGCCACGGGAATTTCTGCACCGCTGCGGCCAGGCCTTTTTGCAAGTCTTCCAGAGGCTTGCCGCCCCAGTCGCCGCTGATCGAATCGGTGAACTTCTGGCCGTAGCCGGTCGAGCCGTGGAAGTCGATGAACACGGTGGCGTAGCCGGCGCCGGCGTACACCTGCGGATTCCAGCGATAGCTCCACGAGTTGCCGAAACTGCCCTGCGGGCCGCCGTGCACCAGGAAGGCGATCGGGTATTTGACGCCGGGCTGGGCGTTCCATGGCTTCATCACGTGGCCGTAGACGGTCTCGCCGTTGGCGCCGGTGAAGGAGAACTGCTCGTACTCGCCGAACTTGACGTCGGCCAGCGCCTGCGCGTTCAGCGTGGTCAGCTGCTGCGCCTTGTCGGCCGAGCCACCCAGCTTGAACTTAAACAGCTGCGCGCCGGACGCCAGGTTGGCCTGCGCCATGACGACGGTGTCGCGCGCGACGTCGAAGCCGCTCACATAACCGTTGCCGGTCAGCGCGCTCACCTTGCCGCTGGCGGCGTCGATGGAGAACAGGCGGTGCTGACCGATATCGTCGGCGCTGGCCAGCAGGGTCTTGCTGTCCGGGGTCCAGCGGTAGTCGGCGATCGAGCGGTCCCAGTTGTCGGCGACGGTGCGCTTCTTGCCGCTGGCGACGTCGATCAGCACCAGGTGGAAGCGGTCGGCTTCAAAGGTCGGCTTGTCCATGGCCAGGTAGGCCAGCGTCTTGCCGTCCGGCGAGTAGATCGCCTTGGTGTCCCAGGCCTGGTTGTCGGCGGTCAGGTTCTTGACCGCGCCGCCTTCGGCCGCCACGGTGTAGACGTCGAAGTTGGTCGACCAGGCTTCGGTCTTGCCGGCGATGCGGGCCGAGAAGACCACGGTCTTGCCGTCCGGGCTGAAATGGTATTCGTCGTGGTCGCCGAACGGCTTGGACGGCACGTCGCCGTCGAGCATGCCGGACAGGCTGACCGGCTGCGCGCTGACCTTGCCGCTGGCGTCGATCGGCGCCGCGTACAGCACGTTGGTGCGGCCGTCGGCCCAGGTATCCCAGTGGCGCACGAACAGCTTGTCGTAAACCTTGCCGCTGGCCTTGGCCTTGCCCTGCGCATCGAGGCGGGTCTTGGTACAAGCCAGGTCGGCGCAATCGCGGAACACGGCCAGGCTCAGCGCCAGGCGGTCGCCCTGCGGCGACAGGCGGAAGTTTTCCACGTCCAGCGCCAGGTCGGTCACGCGCGCCGCTTCGCCGCCGGCCAGCGGCAAGCGCCACACCTGCTGCGAGCCGGAACGGGCCGACAGGAAGTAGACCGCGTCGCCGGCCGGTGACCATTCGGGATCGCTGCTGCTGGCGTCGGCCTGGGTCAGGCGTACCGGCGCAGCCTTGGGCGCGCGCAGGTCCAGCATCCACAACTGGGTGTTGCCACGGTTCTTGTCCAGATTGGTGGAACGCACCGTGTAGACGACGCGGGTGGCGTCCGGCGACAGCACCGGGCTGCCGACGCGCTCCATCTTGACCATGTCTTCAACGGTGAAGCCGCGCGGCGCGGCCAGGGCGTTGGAAGCCGCGACGGCGGTTCCCAACAGCAGCAGTGATAGTCTCATTCGGTGATCTCCGACGTTATAAGAAAAATACCGGCTGGTGGCCGGCTGTCGGCATGATACCAAGATCGCAGTGCAGCAAGCAAAACAGTTACTTGGCTGTTACTTGCCGCCGCTACTCTTTCAAACGATTGGCAACAAAAATTATTCTTGACTATTTTGAGACGACCGGTCATATTTAGCGCATGGCCAAACCAAACGTCAAAGAGCAAATCGTCACAGCCGGCTTGAACCTGCTTCACAGCAAGGGTTTCAACGCCACCAGCGTCCAGGACATCACGGACGCCGCCGCTGTGCCGAAGGGCTCGTTCTACAACCACTTCGCCAGCAAGGAAGCGCTGGGGCTGGAAGTGTTGCAGCGCTACCGCGCGGCGGCGGCCGGCTATCTCGACGTGCTGGACGACGCCAGCCAGGCGCCCAAGGCCAGGCTGCGGACGTATTTCGACCTGCTGATCGGCGCCAACACCGCCACCGACTACAACTGCGGTTGCATGCTGGGCAACTTCAGCAGCGAACTGTCGACCCAGATCCCGGCCATGCGCGACGCGCTGCGCCAGGCCTACGACGAATGGGCCGCCGCCCTGTCGGTGGTGATCGCCGCAGGCCAGCGCGACGGCAGCATCGGCGCGCAGCAGCCGGCGCTGGAACTGGCCCATTTCGTCATCGACGCCTGGCAAGGCGCGGTGCTGCACGCGAAAGCGTCGCACAGCCGGGCGCCGCTGGACCGCTACGCCGACATGGTGCTGAACCGTATTTTGCTGTGATGCTTTTTTTTTCGCCGGTTTTTAAGATGACCGGTCATATTGTTTTTCATCGATTTACCCACTGAAAGGAAATACCATGAACATCAAAGATGCCGTCGTCCTCATCACCGGCGCCAACCGTGGCCTGGGCAAGGCCCTGGCGCAAGCCGTGCTCGCCGCCGGCGCCCGCAAGGTGTATGGCGGCGCCCGCAACCCCGCCAGCGTCACCCTGGCCGGCGTCACGCCGATCCAGCTCGACGTCACCAACGCGGCCGACATCGCCGCCGCCGCGCAGGCCATCCCCGACCTGACCATCCTGATCAACAACGCCGGCATCTTCACCGGCAGCGGCGTCTCCACGCCCGACGCCGACGCCTCGGCGCGCGCCGAACTGGAGACCAACCTGTTCGGCCCGATGGCGCTGAGCCAGGCCTTCGCCCCCGCGCTCAAGCGCAACGGCGGCGGCGCCATCGTCAACGTGCTGTCCGCGCTGAGCTGGATCAGCCTGCCGACCAGCGGCACCTACAGCGTGTCCAAGGCCGCCGCCTGGGCGATGACCAACGGCCTGCGCGGCGAACTGCAGGCGCAGAACACCCAGGTGCTGGGCGCCCACATGGGCTATATGGACACCGACATGACCGACGGCGTGGACGCGCCGAAATCGGCCCCGGCCGACGTGGCCCGCCTCATCGTCGCCGCGCTGGAAGCGGGCCAGGACGAAGTGCTGACCGACGACACCGCGCGCCAGGTCAAGCAGGGCTTCACCGCCCCGCGCAGCGCCTACCTGGGCCAGCCGCGCGCCGCCTGATTGCTACCGCAGCGCAGCAATCTAGCCGCGGCGAAACATCGCCGCGGCTAGATACAAAATATTTTTGATCGACGCAATAAATCACGTATTTTCACACGCAAAATAGGTGCATAATTTCCCTCTCAGTCAGGAAGAGTACGCACGTTCACGACCGGCATGGCGTGTAGTCAACTCGTTTTCCCCGCCGGTAATCTTCGCGATTTTATTTCGATACTGTTATTGCCACACGACTAGTTGTGAACAATTGTAAATCGACGTTGAATGAGTCCGCCACAGCGCTAAGGTAGCAGTCTTCACCTCGGGCGCGTCCGCCATCCAACGCTTGCCGCGCAGCCGAAGTCAGACGAAATACGGGAAACGTTATGCTCACTGCCACCTATGTCTTATTGACACTATCGATCGAACAAAAAAAAGAACGCCATTTCATCGCCCGTCTGCTGCAATACGTGCAGTCGATCGCGCGTCGCCCGCAGGAAATCGATCCTGTGTTCATTGAATCCCAGCTCAAGGAATTGACCACCTTTGCCGAGTCGCGCCACCAGCGCAAAGTCGAGGTCTGCCTGATGCCGGCCGTGCGCGCGGCCGACGCCAATTGCGGCGCGCTGATGAACGATCTCGAATCGCTGAGCCGGCTCGGCGGCGCCATGCTCAACGCCGTGCACAAATGCCTGCGCCGCGCCATGCGCCGCAGCGCTTCGCAAGGCAAGTTCCTGTGCCGCACGGTGGACCTGTATTGCCAGAACCTGCTCAAACGGCTCGACAAGGAAGAGCAGGAGCTGCTGCCGCTGGCGCAGAAAGTGATCTCCAGCGAAGAATGGTTCGAGATCGGCAGCCAGTTCCTGGCGCAGGAAGACAACGGCGCCGCCACCCAGCCGGAGCTGCGTCCGCGCCGCGCCCGCATCTATGACGCCGGTCCCGGCGCAGCGGCCGCCTGACCTGGTGCAAGCGCAATGCTGGAACACTGCGGAACACTGTTGTTTTGAGTTCCGCCGCGCGCCGCTAACGCTTGCCTAAGCAATATCGTGCAGATTAATATCGTCTGCATGCAGACCCATACCGCCACCGTACTGCACCTCCGCGGCTCCGCCGGCTTGGACGCCATTTACCGCAAAATCAGCTGGCGCCTGCTGCCGCTGCTGATGCTGTGCTACGCGGTCGCCTGCCTGGACCGCATCAACCTCGGCTACGCGCAAGGGCAGATGCAAGCCAGCCTGCGCTTCGACGACCAGGTTTACGCCTGGGGCGCCGGCCTGTTCTTCGCCGGCTGCTGCCTGTTCGCCCTCCCCGCCAACCTGCTGCTGGAAAAGACCGGCGCCCGCCGCACGCTGCTGCGCCTGATGCTGTGCTGGGGCGTGGTGTCGGCCGCCGCCGCCTTCGTCCGCACGCCGTTCCAGTTGTACGCGCTGCGCTTCACGCTGGGCGCGTTGGAAGCAGGCTTCTTTCCCGGCGTGATTCTGTACCTTTGCTGGTGGTATCCGGCGCCGCGCCGCGCGCGCGCGTTCGCGGTGTTCGCCTCGGCCGCGCTGCTGGCCGGCGTCGCCGCCGGTCCGCTGTGCGACGCCACGCTGACATACCTGCATGGCGCGGCCGGCCTGCAAGGCTGGCAATGGCTGCTGCTGACGCAAGGCCTGCCGGCCGTGCTGCTGGGCGCCGTCGTCTACGGCTACCTGGATGAGCGCCCCGACGATGCCGGCTGGCTGACACCGTTCGAACAACTGATGATCGAACAGGACTTGGCGCGCGACGAAGCGCAGCTGCAGGCGGCATTCGCTCCCGGCCAGCCAGCGCCGGACGACGCCGCGCCGCCTTCGACCGCCGACATCATAGACTCGCTGCTGCGCGACCGCGCCCTGTGCCTGCTGGCCGCCGCCAACCTGCTGCTGATCGGCGCCAGCTACGCGCTGCTGTCCTGGGCGCCGGCGCTGATGCAGCGCTGGGCCGAAGCAAGCCATATGCAGCCTGGCCTGCTGGCCGCAGTCCCCAGTCTGGCGGGGGTGCTCGGCATGATCGCCATCGGCTACGATTCGGACCGCCGGCACGAACGGCGCGGCCACTTCGTCGCCTGCATGGTGCTGGCCGCCGGCGGCCTGGCGCTGGCGCTCGCCGCCAACAACGGCATGGCCTGGTCGCTGGCCGGGCTGGTGCTGGCGTCACTGGGCATCGCCTCGGCCGCGCCGCTGCTGATTGCCATCGTCACCGACCTGCTGTCGCGCCGGCGCGCCCCGGCCGGCATCGCGCTGGTGCTCAGCTTCGGCCTGCTGGGCGGGGCGTTCGCCCCGGTACTGAGCGCGCGCCTGCTGGCGTGGGGCGGCAGCGCCGCCATGCTGGCCGTGCTGATCGCCATGTACCTGGCGGCCGGCGCCATCCTGCTGCTGGCCTTGCGGCTAGCGCCACGCCACGGCGGCCCGGACGCGCGCCATGGCAGCAGCGACAAGATGGCCCGCAACTGAAGACGCAACTGAACATATAAGCATTACAGTTCACTGGAGCCTGGGCTAGAATCGTGGACGCGCCGTGATCCGGCGCTCCCGTTCACCCAACCTCAAAGCGAAACTACCGATGCGTTTTGTCTTGCCCCTTTTAGCCGCCGCCATGGCCGGCTCGTTCGCCGCCAGCGCCGGCGCCACGCCAACCCCGATCACGCTGGACCAGGCGATGGCCAATCCCGACTGGATCGGCAATCCGGTGGAAGCCGCATGGTGGGGCTGGGACAGCCGCCAGGTCTACTACAAGCAAAAGCGCGCCGGCTCGCCGCTGCGCGACACCTTCCAGATCGCCGCCGCCGGCGCAGCGAAACTGGTCGACGACAAGCAGCTGGCCAACCTTGACGCCGCCGCCCCCGTCTACAACCGCGACCACACGCGCGCCCTGCTGCTGCGCAACGGCGACCTGTTCGAGCGCGACCTGAAGACCGGCGCGTTGACGCAGATCCTGCGCGGCACCACGCCCGCCGTCGATCCGCAATACGCCGCCGACGGCGCCCACGTGCAGTTCCGCGTCGGCGCCGACTGGTTCAGCTGGAGCCGCGCCGAGCGCCTGGTGTCGCCGGTGGCGCTGCTGCGCACCGCCAAGGACCCGGACGCCGCGCCGGACGCCGACAGCCGCCGCGACCTGCAACTGCGCCTGATGTCCACGCTGGCGCGCCTGAAGGAAGAGAAGGACGCCACCCGCGACCGCCGCAACGCCGAACGCAGCGCCGACCCTACCCGCGCGCCGCTGCCGGTCTACTTCGGCGAGAAGGTCGTCATCGACACCAGCGCGCTGTCGCCGGACGGCCGCTACCTGCTGGTGGTCACCAGCGCCAAGGACGGCGACAAGCGCCGCGTCGGCAAGCTGGCCAAGTACGTCACCGAATCCGGCTACGAGGAAAGCGACGACCAGCGCAAGCGCGTCAGCGACGCCGGCCCGCTGCCGCAGCAACTAAAACTGGTTGAACTATCGACCCGCAAAGTGACCGACCTGTCGTTCGACGCCCTGCCCGGCATCGCCGTCGATCCGCTGGCCGAACTGCGCGCCGCGCACAAGCTCGATCCGCTCAAAGGCAATCGCGGCCTGCGTTTCGAAAACCGCGAAGACTCGATCCGCTGGAGCGCCAACGGCGCGCAAGTGGCCGTGATGGTGCAGGCGATCGACAACAAGGACCGCTGGATCGCCACAGTCGACCTGGCCGGCGCCAAACTGAAACCGGTGCACCACCTGAGCGACGCCGCCTGGGTCAATAACCGCGGCAACGATTTCGGCTGGCAGCCCGACAACAGCTCGCTGTGGTACCAGTCGGAAGAAAGCGGCTACGCCCACCTGTACACGCAAACGGCGGACGGCAAGGCGCGCGCGCTGACCTCGGGCAAATGGGAAACCAGCGACGTTGAATGGAACGCCGACGGCAGCACCGCCTACTTCCTGTGCAATCCAAAACTGCCGGGCACCTACGAGGTGTGTTCCGCCTCCACCAAGGACGGCGCCTTGCACGAGCTGACGTCGCTGGGCGGCGTCGAGAGCTTCACGCTGTCACCGGACGGCCGCAAGCTGCTGGTGCGCTACTCCAGCGCCTACATGCCGACCCAGATCGCCACCGTCGCCAGCAGCGGCGGCGCCGCCATCCAGCTGACCGACACCCGCAGCGCCGACTACAAGGCGCGCGAGTGGATCACGCCGCAGATCGTCGCCGTGCCGTCCACGCATGGCGCCGATCCGGTGTGGGCCAAGCTGTATCGCCCGGCCACGCTGGAAGCGGGTAAAAAATATCCGGTGGTGATGTTCGTGCACGGCGCCGGCTACCTGCAAAACGTCAGCAAGCGTTATCCGGTCTACTTCCGCGAGCAGATGTTCCACAACCTGCTGGTGGAAAAAGGCTACATCGTGCTGGACATGGACTACCGCGCATCGCTGGGCTACGGCAGCAAATGGCGCACCGCGATCTACCGCCAGATGGGCCACCCGGAACTGGAAGACTACATCGACGGCTTGAACTGGATGGTGGCCAACCAGCAGGGCGACGCCAAAAACGTCGGCATCTACGGCGGCAGCTACGGCGGCTTCATGACCTTCATGGCGCTGCTGCGCGCACCGGATCAGTTCAAGTCCGGCGCGGCGCTGCGTCCCGTGACCGACTGGACCACCTATAACCACGAGTACACCTCCAACATCCTCAACACGCCGGAGCTGGACCCGGATGCGTACAAGATCTCGTCGCCGATCGAATACGCCGACAAGCTGCAAGGCAATCTGCTGATCGCCCACGGCATGATCGACGATAACGTGTTCTTCCAGGATTCGGTGCGCATGGCGCAGCGCTTCATCGAACTGAAAAAAGACAACTGGGAACTGGCGCCGTATCCGCTGGAGCGTCACGGCTTCGTGCATCCGGAAAGCTGGTACGACGAATACCGCCGCATCTATCAGCTGTTCGAACGCACGCTGAAACAATAAGGAGTTCCATGAAAAAGCTTGCCGCCCTGCTGCCACTGACCGCACTGTCCGCACTGATGTACGGGCCGATCGCGGCCCATGCCGAAACCGGCGCCGTGAAACACCCGGCCTGGTCCCGCAGTTCCAACATCTACGAAGTCAACCTGCGCCAGTACAGCAAGGAAGGCACGCTGAGCGCCTTCGCCGCCACGCTGCCGCGCCTGAAGCAGATGGGCGTGGACATCGTGTGGCTAATGCCGGTCCACCCGATCGGCCAGCAAAACCGCAAGGGCACGCTGGGCAGCTACTACGCCGTGAAGGACTACACCGCCGTCAACCCGGACTACGGCAGCATGGACGATCTGCGCAAGCTGGTGAAGCAGGCGCACGCGCTGGGCATGCACGTGATCCTGGACTGGGTGGGCAACCACACGGCCTGGGATCACCCATGGGCCAGCCAGCATCCGGACTGGTACAAGAAGAACGACAAGGGCGAAATCCACTCAGTCACCTTCAAGAACGAAGCGGGCGAAATGGAGGAATGGACCGACGTGATCGGCCTCGATTACGGCAACAAGGAACTGTGGAAGGGCATGACGGACGCGATGGCGTTCTGGGTGCGCGAGGCCGGCATCGACGGCTTCCGCTGCGACGCCGCAGGCCTGGTGCCGACCGAATTCTGGAACCAGGCGCGCGCGCAGCTGGACAAGATCAAGCCGGTGTTCATGCTGGCCGAATGGAACGAGCCGGCGCTGCACGAGAAGGCCTTCGACGCCAGCTACGACTGGCCGCTGAACACGCTGATGGTCAAGATCGGCAAAGGCCAGGCAGGAGCGGCTGAACTGAAAGCCCTGGTGAGCAATCCGCCGAAAGCTTATCCGCGCGACGCCTACCGCCTGCAGTTCACCAACAACCACGACATCAATTCGTGGCAGGGCACGGACAAGGACCTGTACGGCCCGGCCTACGGCGCGATGGCGGTGTTGAGCTATACCCTGCCCGGCATCCCGCTGATCTACAACGGCCAGGAAGCGCGGCTGGAGAAGAAGCTGGAGTTCTTTGAAAAAGATCCGGTCGACTGGAAGAGCTACGAACTGGAAGGCTTCTACGCCGGCCTGAATCAGCTGAAGAAGGAAAACCCGGCGTTGTGGAACGGCGCCAGCGGCGGTGCGGTGCAACTGCTCGACGTCGGCAACGAGCAGCTGTTTGCCTTCAAGCGCCAACAGGGCAAGAACAATGTGCGGGTGATCGTCAACCCGACCGCCACGCTGCAAAAGTACAAGCTGGCCGGCGACGAAGGCCAGTCCGTACTCAAGCCCTGGCGCTGGCGCATCGTCGTGCCGGAGTAAGTCCCGGCCTTATTCGGTGGCCAGCCGCTTACCCAGGCGGTACAGGTACTCCTGGCCATCGTACAGCGACTTCACGCGGATATGTTCGTTCAAGCCGTGCGCGCCGCTGCCTTCCGGGCCACTGAACATGCCGCTGATACCGTAGGTCCAGATGCCGCCGCTGTTGAGGAAGCGACCGTCGGTGCCGCCGGTCGACATGGTCGGGATCACCGGCACGCCCGGCCACATATCGTTGCTGATCTCTTCCACTGCCTTCATCAGGGCCGGCGTCAGCGGCGGCATCGGCGCGCTCAGGCCTTCGCCGATGCGGGTGATCTTGATCTGGTCGTCGGCCACCACGCGTTGCAGCGTGGCCTGCACATCGTCCACCTTCTCGTCCGGCAGGATGCGGCAGTTGACGGTGGCGCGGGCGCGCTGCGGCAGCGCATTGTCGGCATGGCCGGCGTCGACCTTGGTCGCCACGCAGGTGGTGCGCACAGTGGAGTTGTGCACCGGGCTGACCGCGTACAGGCGCTCCAGCGCGGCCGCGTCGGGCGGATCGTTGAGGATGGCCTTCATGTCGGCGGCGACCTGGCCCTGCTCCACGCTGGACATGCGTTCGTAGTAGGCGCGCGTGACGGCCGACAGCTTGAACGGGAAAGCGAACTGCCCCAGGCGCGACAGGCCGTCGGCCAGGTGGTAGATGGCGTTGTCGCGATACGGCGCCGAACTGTGGCCGCCGGGATTGGTCACCTCCAGCTGGAAGCTCTGGTAGATTTTTTCGCCGGCCTGGATGCCGTGGCGTACCGGCTTGCCCTGCTTGTCCAGCAGGCCGCTGCCGCCTTCGTTCAACGCGATCTCGGCGTCGATCAGCGCGCGGTGGTGGTTGAACAGGTATTCGGCGCCGTCGAATTTGCTGGGCACCATTTCCTCGTCACAGGTCAGCGCCATGACGACGTCGCGCTTGGGCGCCAGCTTTTCCTTTTTGTAGCGGATCATGTTGGCGACGAAGGATGCGGCCATGGCCTTGTCGTCGGAGGCGCCGCGCGCGTAGAACATGCCGTCCTCCTCGACCAGCTTGAACGGATCGCGCGCCCAGTCGGCGCGGTTGGCTTCGACCACGTCTATGTGGGCCAGCAACAACAGCGGCTTCTTGCTGCCGTCGCCCTTGATGCGCGCCACCAGGTTGCCCTTGGCCGGGCCGCCCGGCGGCACGATCAGGTGCAGCTCGGCGTCCTGGTAGCCGGCCGCTTTCAGGCGCTTGGCCATCTTGTTGGCCGCCACCGTGCAGGAGCCGGTCGAATTGGTGGTATTGGTTTCCACCAGTTCCTGGTAAATCTCGCGCATCTGCTTTTGCACCGGCGTCAATTCGGCGCCATGCACCGCGCCCGCCACCGTCAATCCCGCCACCAACCAAGTCGCCCGCTTCATAGTGTCCCTATCGAGGTCATGCCAAAGCGACTAAATTTATACCCAGGAATTGTTACTGTCAATAAAAGTGGTGGCTGGGCCTTGCCAAACCCCGGGGAGGGTCGCTATAATTGCGGCCCTTGGCCTGGTAGCTCAGTTGGTAGAGCAGAGGATTGAAAATCCTTGTGTCGGTGGTTCGATTCCGCCCCGGGCCACCAAGAATTCTTGAGCGACAACGCCAACCCATGCAGGTTGGCGTTTTAGTTTCTGCGGTGCAAACTCCCTGTGTCGGTCCATTCCCGGAACGCCTGGACTCTGCCGCCTAGTCTGCTACCCAGCGAAAAAGTAGATCATCATCCTCGTCGAGTGGCACTTCAGATTGGACCAAGGGCACCAGCAAAGCCTGCTGCTGCCCAACAACAATGACGCCTGTGTGAAAGCCGACTTCGTCAGGCGTTGCGTCGCTCGACTTCGTCACCTTTCGCCTGCCAGTCCCAAAACGCAATCACTGGGGTGACACGCCAAGTCAATCGTTGAGCACCACCAGTTTGGCCTGCGTCGGGATGGCATCACCCAGCGTGGTCTAAACATGGGTCAGATTATGCTGCGAATTACGGGGTAAGATGGGTCAGTTTTCGGTGCAAATCGACACGAGTGGCACCCGAACTCCCTCCGCCGCCCAATGTCCTAACCATTATTGCTAAGCCAGTTGGCACCTGCGGTTCCCATCCGTATGAGACGGCGGCTCCACTGAAAGAAACTGATGACGGAATTCGACGCGCAAGATATGCAGCAATGCATCCATGTTTTAAGCTCTGCGACAAATCCCCTAGAAGCATTGGCTAGTTGGTCCTGTTTGCGGAAGCCGAATCCGCACTTGTTCGCAATGGTCGCGCTTAAGGATTGGAAAAAAAATTGGCTTCCGGCCACGCTAGAAAAATACATGATGGAGCCAGGCAATTTTCTTATCCCGTATTTTTCCCGAAGTACACTTTACTTCATGGATGATCACATCTTTGCGCAAATGACCACCGGTCAGGAAGCGCAGTTTAAAATCGACTATACACTGACTCTGGACACAAATATGGTCACGTACGTAGATGCGCTGATCCAAGGCCGGTCGCTGGAAAAGGTCCCTGAGGCGGAGCATTTGCTAACGAGCATCCTATATGACAACCTGAACTTCGACAGCGTCTTCTATATGGTGGAAAATCTTAAGACAGTGCGAAAGCGTCTTAGCATGAATCCGAGTAGCGCCATTCAGTTTTGGAAGTCACTTAATCGCGACTTCCGAAAAAATATGGTGAGTTTCCAGCTATTCCGGAGCATAGATTGCGCTGCTTTCAAAGCAACCGGCGTAATTAAATCCATGATGAGTTATTGCGAAGCCGTACATACCGCAGTTCAGTATAGCTATGATTTCTATGCCCGCGAATTGGGTAGCAATCTTATCCAATCTTGGGAATTGCGCCAAAAGGTCCTCTTGCTTCACCTCATCGCCATCTTACGCATTCAAATCGCATCCGCCAAAAGCCCAAAGAATAAGATGAAGGAATACTTCAAATTTGTGCATGAAGTTACCGGTGCCTACGCAGATCGCGAAGCCATCATTGCGCACAAATTCTTTTGCGACAGAAAAAGCATTAGCATGCTTGAGCAGATCAAAAAAGGAACAAAGAAAACCGGACTTTTGAGGAAACTCGACAATATCGCATGGGACATGTCTGCACCTCGCTTTCTAGAAAAAATTATTCTGTCCGGCGGTGACGGGCGATACATCATCCCGATGTTTTTAACCTTGGATGCGAACCTACGGCAAATGCTGAAAGCCTATCCCGTCAAAGGTGTACTCTTCAACCGCAAGACGGGGGCGTTCGTCCCTTTACCCGAGATCCGTACCGAGGAATATTTCGAGAAGCACGGTTGCGCTGCCGACCTCGAACATCTTTATAGCGAACCAATGCGATCGGAACGGCTCTCCAGGAAGTCGCTTGATCTTCCGGAAGTTTTCACGCTCATCAAAAGCGAATTGAAAAAGCTTCAGACTTACATGGCATGAGCAGTATCGCCGGAATAGGCGAACTAGCTCAGCCGTTTCACCAAAGTTATTGCTCTGGCTGGTCCGATGTTGCGAGCGTCTCCGTCGCGCGTCAATGACATCGTCAAGTCAATGAACTAGTCAAAGAAGAACGGGGACTAACCGCAGATACCGTGCTGCGGCTCACACACTACTTCGGTGGCGATCCGCAGCCATGGCTCAACATGCAACAAGCATATGATTTGAAAATGGCCTCCAGCGCCGCTTAACCCGCGCCACCTTCGCCGACGCCCTCCAGCGCCAAGACCGCCATCGCGCGTATCCCCTCGTACGACTTGGCAGACGCGATAAACCTGCCGTTGTGGCAAAAACCCGCATCCGGCACGCCGGTGACCGCCGCCAGTTCGGCGTCGCGCAGTCCTGCCCACGCTTCAGGCAAGTCGGCCCGCGCCTCGAAACTTTCGGGGCTGACCGAGACGGTGTGCAACATGTGGCGTTGCTCGGCGAGGTTATGGCTGATGACGAACAACACCTTCGGCATTTCCTTGCGTACCACCTGGCCCCACGGCAGCGCGCCGTTTTTCAGGAACAGGACTTTGCCGCCATCGAGCACCTCCCCCTGCCGGACCTGCTCCAGCGCGAGCAATGCGCCCAGCCGGTATCTCACGGCATTGAGCATGACGTCGGTCAGCACGGCCATCGCGCGACGGAACTGGTCCAGGCGGTACCCATCCGCCGCCTCGCCGTAGCCCAGTCTTTGCTCGTCGAGCCAGTTGGTGTTGTAGCCCGAGATCACGGCCGACAGTCCATACCCGCCCGGCGCGCTCTTCGCCGCCCCCACGTCCGACAAATCGAGATACTGCACCACGTCCGCATCAATTCCGTAGGCCATTTCCCGCGCCTTATCGTCCGAGAGCTGGTGCCCGCAATGCGCCAGGGCCAGCGCCGCCACGCAGCGCGCGCCATACTCCCGCCATACCAGGCCCGCGCTGGCATACGGCACGCCGCTCTGCCGTGCGCCGCTGAAGCCTTTTTGATGATGGTCGAAGCGGCCGGTGGCCGGGTCCCAGATGCCGCCGACATCGACGGCAAAGTCGGCCGCTTCAATGGTCGCAGGGTCGCGCGTCCGGATAATGTCCGCGTCGGGGAATAACACCTTCAGTACGGCGACCGCCCACGCGTCGTCCGCGTGAAACTTGCCGCTGTGAGTCGCTATGATCATGCCTAGTCCTATCGTTGAAACGACCGCCATGATATACCGTCGCGGCTGTAACACCGATAGCAAAGCCAGCCTGAGCATGATGGTGCGTGGGTGCAATGTGTGGTGATCGGCTTGATCGCGCCCAGTCACAGGACGTCGTCATTTTTGGCTTGGCGTTTTTTGGGAACAGAATGTGCCCGGTCTATTTCCGGACCTTCGTCTTATCGCCCAAGTCCTCAGACTACCCATCCTCTTGTCATTTCGTTTCTTTTAGTGCGGTCACGATCAAGTCTATCTTGGTCTTGCCTACGTTCTTGATGGCGTAATCTCGTTCCTCCTGCATGATCCGGGTCTCGCCACTCTTCCAGATGATTTTTTCTTTGGTGCCGTCCACATACGTACGTTCCAACACCCCGCCCTTCAGCGCGTACACCACCCGCATCGGACGCTTGGCGCTGGGAGAGACATCGCCCGGGTTGAAGGTCGCTTCATATACGCGCACCCTGTCATTCTGTTCGATTTCCTTTACGACAGGCCGACCTGAACTACCGCTCTGAGCCAAAGACAGGGAAGTTGCGAGCAAAGTTGCGGACCACAGTGCCATGGCGACAAACGTATGATGGCGGGACATGATTTTTCTCCTTTTTATTGACATCATTTCCGAGACGACGAAGGGCAGAAAAGGGCTTCCGCGAATCTAGGTTAAAACAGATTGACTATAAGTCAAGCCGTTTCCGGCCGAGCGTTCTGGCCCACGCAATCAGCAACGGGCAAACTCCCCTATTTCAAGCGCCTGTGCTTGCGTGAGCGCGCACCCACTTCCTATGATGAAGCACGCGCCGCCCAATCGTGTCTGCACCGGCTTGCGCGTCGAAACATGAACGTAAGCCGCCACCTGGAGATGCGCTATGAATACTGCAACGAATGATCAACTCAAAGGACTACGCACCTCGCTCAGAGGACAACTACTGCAAGCCGGCGATGCCGGCTATGACGCCGCGCGCGCCATCTGGAACGGGATGATCGACCGCCGCCCGGCCGCCATCGTGCGCTGCGCGGGCCCGGCCGACGTCCTCACCGCGCTGGCCTATGCGCGCGACCACGGCCTCAGCCTTGCCGTGCGCGGCGGCGGCCACAATATCGCCGGCAGCGCGCTGTGCGACGATGGACTGGTGATCGATCTGTCGGCCATGAACTCGGTCCAGATCGATCCGCAGCAGCGCCGCGCCTACGTCGAAGGCGGCGCCACGCTGCACGACTTCGATCACGAAGCGCAGGCCTACGCGCTGGCCACGCCGTTGGGGATCAACTCCACCACCGGCGTCGCCGGGCTGACGCTGGGCGGCGGTTTCGGTTGGCTCAGCCGGACGCTGGGCCTGGCGGCGGACAATCTGCTGGCGGCCGACCTGATCACGGCCGACGGCCGGCGGCTGCACGTCAGCGCCACCGAACACCCCGACCTGTTCTGGGCCATCCGTGGCGGCGGCGGCAACTTCGGCGTGGTCACCCGGTTCGAGTTTCAACTGCATCCGGTCGGGCCCGACGTCACGGCCGGGCTGGTCGTTTTCCCGCTGGCCCAGGCCAAAGCCGTGCTGGCGCAGTACCGCGCCTTCGTCGACGAGATGCCGGACGAGCTCACGGTCTGGGCCGTCTTGCGCCAGGCGCCGCCGCTGCCCTTCCTGCCGCCGGCGGTGCATGGACAGGACGTGCTGGTGCTGCCCATCTTCTCGCGCCAGCCACCGGATGCCGTGCAACATGCGATCGATCGCATCGCCCATTTCGGCGCACCGCTAGGCATGCATGTCGGCGCCATGCCCTACGTCGCCTGGCAGCAGGCCTTCGATCCGCTGCTGGCGCCAGGGGCGCGCAACTACTGGAAATCGCATAATTTCACGCAGCTCAGCGATCAGGCCATCGATACCGTCATCCATTACGCCAGCAAGCTGCCGACGCCGCAATGCGAGATATTCCTCGGACTGCTGGGCGGGCAGGCGGGCAGGCCCGCGCCGGGCGACACGGCCTATCCGCACCGCGACGCGCTGTATGTGATGAACGTGCACACGCGCTGGGAAGATCCGGCCGACGACGCCCGCTGCATCAACTGGGCGCGCGACTTTTTCAGTGCCTCCGCGCCCTATGCGACCGGCAGCGTCTATGTCAATTTCCTGACCCAGGACGAGAGCGGGCGCACCGCCGACGCGTATGGCGCCAACTATCAGCGGCTGGCGCAGATCAAGCGGCAATATGATCCCGACAATCTGTTCCGCACCAACCAGAACATCCGACCCGCCTCGTCCGCGACGGATGAAAACAAGCAAGTGGTGATAGACGGCTATCGAGACTACAAAAACGGCGACATCCAGAGTTTGCTGACCCGCTATCACGAAAACGCCGAGTGGAGCACGCCGGAATCGGAGCTGCTACCTTTTTCCGGCAACTTCCACGGCAAGTCGGGCATTGCGCAATTCTTCGCCAAGCTCGACGCCTCCGTGCAGACCATCCGGTTTGAACCGAAGCAGTTCATCGCCGAGGGCGACAAGGTGGTCGTCATCGGCGAGGCGAGTTGGCTGGCCAAGCCAACCGGGCGCGCGTACGACAGTTCCTGGGTCCATGCGTTTACTTTGCGAGATGGCAAAGTGGCGCGGTTTGAGGCGCTTTACGACACGGCGGCTAGCGAACGAGCGTTCCAGCCCGGACCAACGGCTCAGCCATCGGTCGCCAGCGAACTGCATCACTAACGATCGCGGGGGAAGTTGACCGAAAAAACTGTCTCCCCAGACGCATCGGACGTCACAGAAATCGTGCCATTGTGAGCCGCAGTCGTCTCATGAGCGATGAACAGGCCGAGACCCAGGCTGGTCTTCGGCCTGGCATCGTCGTCACTGTCCGGATCCAGCTGGACCAGCGGCTGGAAGATGGTCTTCAGCGACTCCTCCGATATCACCGGCCCCAAATTGCTCACTTTGAACGTGATGGCCTGCTCGTCGCCGGCTGCCAGCAGCGTAATGTCATGGCCTTTTGCGCTGTATTGGGCGGCGTTGATCAACAGGTTGGTCAACAATTGCTGCAAGCGAACGGCGTCAAACGCGCCAGTTAAATTGCCTTTGGACTGAAAAACGATTGCGCTGCCGGGGTACATCGCGCCCGCATCGGCCACCGCCGCTTTGCACACTTCCTGCGCATCGATCATCGACCGCTTGGTCGGCATGCCCGCCCCCATCTGCAGACACGTAAATCCCAGCAGATCGGTGACCATCGAACTCATCAGCATCGCGCTGCGCTTGACTTTCTGCCCCAGCGGAGCGATCTGGTCTTGGGAAAGCGCTGTACGCATGAGCAGCTCGGCGGCCAATGAAACGGTGGCAAGCGGCGCCCGCAAATCATGCCCCAGCACGGCGAGGAACAAATCCCGCGTGCGGTCCGCCCGGGCAGAGAAGGTCACAATCGATTCAGCAAGGGCCTGATCGATCGCTTCGTTAAACCGGACCATTTCATGTATCGTCGTTTCCGACATTTGATCCACGCGCGACAACCAGAGACGCAAGACGGTCGCCCTCAGCGCTCGAAACTCCGAACTCAGCTGCAAGAGCGAAAAATTACTCGCCTGTCGCAGCCGTCCGTGAATAGCCGCAGCGCTCTCCTCGTCGCTGTCGTCGGCCTCGCCGCCTTGGGACTTGTCGTATTGCTGTTGCTTGCTCTGATGCTTCTCGATATCGCTGGCGATTGCGCACAGGATGGCCTCGGCATGATCGGTCAGCGCCAGGTCGGACATCTCTCCACCAGGCGGTGCGGCCTTTTTCGCGAAGGCCGTCCACTCTGCAAGAATCTCCGTCATATCGGAACGTATAAAAGCCGAGAGGCTCATATTGACACTCTTTCACAGCAAAAAATCGGACGATCCCTGCGAAAATTGTCTCGCGCCCCACAGTATCACAGTAGCGCCCAAGTTGCCGCCTCGCTGACCTTCAAGTTGACCAGTCGGGTTAGCGCAAGGTGCTCGGCGTCACGCCAAACTCGCGTTTGATCAATTTACGCAAGGCGGTACTGTCCTGGTAACCGACCTGAGCCGCGACCGCTTCGATCGAGAGCGTCGTCGTTTCCAGCAAATGCGCGGCATGCGACAACCGCCGCCGCTGAACGAATTTGATCGGCGACACGCCGGTCGCCGCCTCGATGCGCCGCGCCAGCGTCTTGGGCGACAGCGCCAACGCAGACGACAGCGCAGTCACCGTCATCGGCTGCGCCAGATGCGCATCGATCCAGCGCTCCGCCGCAATCACCGTCTGGTCTTCATGCTCCAGATGGTCACGCATCATGTAGCGCGCCTGCGAAGCGCGCTGGTCGATCAGCAAGTAGCGTGAGCACAAATGCGCCACCGACTCGCCAAACACGTCGGACACGATGGCCAGCATCAAATCCAGCTGCGACAAGGCCGCGCCCGCAGTCAGGCACGGTCCGTCGCGCACCACGATACGGGCTTCGTCGAGCAGCACCGCCGGATAGCGCGCGCGAAATGCCTGGGCCAGCCACCACGCCGTCGTCGCCTTGCGCCCGTCGAGCAAACCGGCCTGCGCCAGCAGAAACACCGCGCTGCATGACGCCGCTATCCTGGTCTTGCCCGCTCCCGCCACCGCCAGCCAGCGCATCGCCTGCCTGGTATCGGTGCGCGCAAAACCCTCGCTGAGCGCCTGATCCGAACGGTGACCCAGGCCTGGAACAATGATCCAGTCCGATACGTCCTGTTTTACCGTCTTGAGCTGGAGGTCCGCCTTCATCCGCATGCCGGCGCCGGTCGTGACGTAAGCCTTGGCGGCGATGGTCCTGACCTGCACTTGCAGCGCACCGCCGCGCGCCGCAAGTATGGACTGTGCCGCATACAGGGTATCCAGCGTAATCGACAAGCTGCTGTCGAACACGCCATCCAACACCAGAACCGTGATGATCTTCATTTGTCCATTTTGACATAAAAAATGTCAAATATGATACTTCACCGGCAAGCCGCAAGACGCCAGACTGTGGCCTTCGATCACAGGAGAATATCTTGCCAATTAAACACTTAAAACTGTACCACTACCCGGCCAGCCGAAGCGCCCGCACCAAATGGATGCTGCATGAGGTCGTTGGAAACTCCTTCGACGTCGAGAAAGTAGACCTGTGCAACGCCGTGCAGTATTCCGCCGAGTTCATGCGCCTGAATCCCAACCATAACGTGCCTGTGCTTGAAATTACCTGGGACAACGGCAGGTCGCAGTACATGCTCGAAAGCGCCGCCATGGTCGCTTTTCTGGCCGATGCATACCCCGATGCCGGTCTCGCGCCCTTCCCGGTGGCGTCGCCCGAGCGCGCCGACTACCTGCAAATGCTGCACTTTGGATCAACCTGGATGGACATGATGCTGTGGCAAATTCGCGCCCATGAGCATGTCTTGCCGGACTCGGAGCGCGACCCGCGCACGGTGGCGCGATACCGCAAGAAGTTCCGCGAGGAGATAGAACCCCAGCTTGCCGCGCGGCTGGAGCAAGCGCCTTTCGTCTGTGGGCAGAAATTTACCGCAGCCGATTGCATCGTCGGACATGCGGTTGTCTGGGCGCGCGGCTATGGCTTGTGTGGCGACGAAGTTTTCCAGCGCTACATCGCACTCATCTCGAAGCGGCCGGCATTCGGCGCCGCCTTCGCGGACATGCGCGAGTTTGTACTCGACGCCACCGAACAGCCCATCTCGGCGCGCTTTACCGGATAAGCATCGCCCCTCTCCACTCGCCGCTCCCCAAGGAATAGCGCTCCGGCCTACCCGGCCACACCGAGGGCGGAGGCCGATCGCACTTCCCGGTCGATGATGTTCGAATGGACGCGATTGCGTCCCAGGGACTTGGCCCGGTACAAGGCCTGGTCGGCCGCCTTGATCAGGTCGACCGGCTCGCTCTCGAACCGCACCGGCGCGAAGGATTCGACCCCGGCGCTGACCGTCACGTAGCCGGTGGCGCTGCCGGGATGCTTGATGTTCAGGTCTTCGACCGCCGCGCGGATATGCTCGGCGACGGCCAGCGCCCCTGCCACATCCGTTCCCGGCAACAGCACCGCCAGCTCTTCGCCGCCGTAACGCGCGGCGATATCGCCCGGCCTGTGCTTGCTGTCGGCAACCACCTTGCTGATCGCCTTCAGGCACTCGTCGCCGGCGGCATGGCCGAAGATATCGTTGTACTGCTTGAAGGAATCGACATCGATCATGACTAGCGCCAGCGCGCTGGCGCCGCGCATCGCCCGGCTGAATTCGTTCTTCAATGTCGCATCAAAATGCCGGCGATTGGACAGGCCGGTCATGCCATCCTGCATGGCCAACCGCTCCAGCGTTTGATTCAGCGTCACCAGCGAATTGCGTGCACGCACCAGTTCCGCTTCCGCCTGTATCCGCAGATTAATCTGCCGCACCAGCCGGATTCCCAGCAAGCTTATCCCCAGCACCAGGATGATGACGCCGGCGCTGTAGAGATAAGCATCCGCCCGCCATTGCGCCAGCACCTCGTCCTTGGACAGCGCGGCCGAGACCACCAGCGGGTATTGTTCCAACCGCCGGTAGCTATTGATCCGTGTCACACCGTCTTGCGCTGACGTAAAAATCACAGTATCGACTGGCGCCTTGGGCAAGTAATCGTGGAACAGCGGCAGTTTCGAAATATCCCTGCCCAGCGATTTTTCGTTGAACGGCCGCCGCACCAGCATGATGCCGTCATCCAGCGCCAGCTGAATGGCGCCGTCCTCGCCGATCTTGAAGCGCTCGAAAAACTTCTGGAAATAATTCATATTGATCGCCGCCAGCACTACCCCGCCAAAGGAGCCGTCCGGCTGGTTGAAGCGGCGCGACACCGTGACTATCCAATCGCCGGTTGATTTGCTGCGCACCGGCGGGCCGATATGCACGCCCCGATCCGCGTGCTCCCGGTGATAGATGAAATACTCGCGGTCCGAGTTGTTTTTCCCTTTCAGCAGCTCAGGTTGGGAATTGACCAGCCAGCGGCCATCGTCGCCGTAGACAAACAGGCCGTGCAGTTGCGGCAACTCCGCAACGCGGTGCACCAGCAGCTGATGGAAGCGGTCGAGCTCAAGCTCAAGCTTGCCGTCGTTTTCCAGCCGCTCCACCAGCCCGACCAGGACCGTATCGGCTTCCTTGATCGTGTCATACGCATGCTGCCCCACGGCCTCCGCGAGGTTGGCGGCGGCGATTTCCGATTCGTTCAGCTGCACGCTGCGGGCGTGCGCGGTCAGCCATACCTGGACGCCGATCAGCGAGGTGCATACCAGGACCACAAAAAAGATGGCCAGGTACATGACAGGTAAGCGTGGAGAGAGTCGTGCGAACGGCAGCCCGAAGCGGCGTTCCGACATGTTGCTGAACATCATTGGTGTCACCTCGAAGAATAATCTACCGGGCAAGACGTTAAGTATGTGCGCTTTCTGCTCAGTGGAAACTCTCGAATAATCACAGCACTTGCGCTCTCTCAAATCCATGCCAATAAGTACCTAAACTACATATAAAAATCATATGAATATGCAAACTTAAGCGATAAATATTTACTTAAATACATTTTTGTAGTTGAATAACACAATGAACATCCAATTCGAAACTTCCCCAGAGCAGCTCCCTCAACGCTGCGCACAAGGCGTCCGCTTTCGTTACGAGGATGCGCCGGGGCTGCGCAGCGTCGCGCTGGCCGGCACTTTCAACTATTGGGTCGGCGACGCCTGCCAGTTCGAGCAGGTAGCGCCCGGCCACTGGGAATGCGCCCTGCCGATCGCCGCCGGCCGCCACCTGTACAAACTCGTAGTCGATGGCGAGCACTGGATACCGGATCCGGCCAATCCCTGGATCTCCGAGGACGGCCAGAACAATTCCTGCCTGACGGTCGACGAGCATGGAGACGTGCTGATGCGCCGGCGCGGCCTGAAAGCCGACGCGGCCGGCCCACTCTATCGCCGCCATCAGGCGCTGGCCAGCCCGGCGTGGCTGCACGAGGCGGTGATCTACCAGCTGTCGGTGCCCGCGTTCGGCGGCGATTTCGACGGCGTGCGCGCCCGCCTCGACTACCTGGAGCAACTGGGTGTCGACGTGATCTGGATGATGCCCATCCATCCCATCGGCCATAGCGGCCGGCGCGGCGCGCTGGGCGATCCGTACGCGGTGCTCGACTTCGACGCCATCGATCCGGCACTGGGCGACGAGACCGCCCTGCACGCACTGGTCGACGCCATCCACGCGCGCGGCATGCGCGTGCTGTTCGACTGGACGCTCAACCGCAGCAGCGCCGACCATCCCTGGACCGCCACCCATCCCGACTGGTACACCCGCGACGCCGGCGGCCAGGTCTATTACGCGGTGCCGCAGCGCGAGTACTTCGCCGGCTTCGATTTCAGCAACCGCGCGCTGCGCGGCAACCTGGTCGCGGCCATGCAGCGCTGGATCGGCCGCTACGGCTTCGACGGCTTGCGTTTCGACGATTCCGACATCACGCCCACCGATTTCCTGGCCGAGATCCGCACCGCGCTGGCGGCGCTGCGGCCCGACATCGCGCTGATCTCGCAGTCCTGCGACGAATTCCATCACCTGCACAGCTGCGACCTGACCTACGAAGGCGGCACCCGCGAGATGCTGCGCCGCGTGGCTTGCGGACAGGCCGACGCGCACGCCTTTGCCCAGTACTGGAAGGAGTCGACCTACAGCTTCCCGCGCGGCGCGCTGCGCATGCGCTGGCTGGAAGACAAGGAACAACCGCGCGCCAGCAAGGTGCTCGGCGCCGGCGTCCATCGCGCGGCGGCGGCGCTGCTGCTGACCATGGACGGCGTGCCGCACATCCTGATGGGCCAGGAGTTCGACGAGCCCAGCTGGCGCGACTGGACGGTGCTGTTCGACCGCTACCGGCTCGACTGGAGCGCTTTCAACCCCGGCATGCACAGCCACTACCGCGCCTTGCTGGCCTTGCGGCGCGCGCACCCCGCGTTGCGCCAGGGCGCCACCGCCTTCATCGAGTCGCTGCCGCCCGGCTTGATCGGCATGCGGCGCGGCAGCGGCGCCGGCGCCATTACCGTGCTGGCCAACCTGTCGGACCGGCCGGTGGCGTTGGCGGACTCGGCCGGCCCGATCCTGTACGCCGACGGCTGGGGCCAGGCGCACGGCAAGCTGGCCGCGCATGGCTGCGTGATCCGCGCCCGCTGAAGGGTTGTTTTCTACAATACGACGATGCGCGCGCCGCGTATCGTCGCTCCGGCATGATTCATTCTTACCGGAGACCCGCAACTATGAGCATCCTGATTTCCATGGCAGCCTTCGCCCTGGCCTCGTCGATTACCCCCGGCCCGGTCAACATCGTCGCCCTCAGCAGCGGCGCGCAGCATGGCTTTCGCGCCAGCATGCGCCACGTCACCGGCGCCACCGTCGGCTTCACTGCATTGCTGTTGCTAACCGGCCTGGGCCTGCATGAACTGCTGATTCAACTGCCGGCCTTGACGCGGGCGATACAACTGGCCGGCGTCGCCTTCCTGCTGTTCATGGCGTGGAAGCTGGCGCGCGACGACGGCGCGCTCTCGTCCGGCGACGCCGCCAAGGGGCCGTCGCTGGCGGCCGGCGCGGCCATGCAATGGCTCAATCCCAAAGCCTGGGTGGCGTCGGTGGCGGGCATGGGCGCGTTTGCCGCCGACGGCGACGCGGTGCTGGTCTGGCAGTTCGCGGCGCTGTATTTCGTGATCTGCTACCTGTCGATCGCCTGCTGGGCCTATGCCGGCACCTTTCTGCGCCGGCGCCTGAGCGATCCCGCTGTGATGCGCTGGTTTAACCGCGCCATGGCGCTGCTGCTGGCGGCCAGCGCCGCCTACTTGTTGCTCAGCGCAAGTACTGTCCCGGCGTCGCCGCCAGCAACTGCTTGAAGATGCGCTGGAAATGCGCCTGGTCGACAAAGCCCGTCTCCAGTGCGACCTCGGCAATCGCCCTGCCCTCCTTGAGCAAGCCGCGCGCCAGCTGGATGCGGCGGTTCAGCAGGTAGGCGTGCGGCGTCATGCCGTAGCGCTTGCGGAAGGCGCGGATCAGGTATGAGGGCGAGAGCCCGGCCGCGCCGCAAATATCCTCCAGCTTGAGCGCGGCGGCGCAATTGTCGTTGATGTAGTCGGCCGCGCGTTCGAGCTTGCGGTTGGCTTCGCGCTCGACCATGGCGGCCGGATCGAGGCCGGACTGGACCTGCTCGAAGAAGGTCACGGCTGCGCACTGCCGCTGCAGGTGGTCGGAAGCGGCGGCCGTCAGCACCTCATAAAAATGATTGAATCCCGCATACAGCGCAGGCGCCGTGCTCATGGTCGCCGCGAACGGGCGGAAATCGCAGTTGGCGCTGAAGCCCCATTCCCGCTGCAAGCCGGCCAGCCAGCCGCAGTCGACATACAGCATGCGATACGACCAGGTCTCGTCGCCCACCGGGTTGCAGGCATGCACATCGCCCGGATTCATCAGGACCACGGCGCCCGGTCCCACCAGCCGGCGCGACGCCTGGTTGAGGTAGTTGGTGTGCCCGTCCCGAATCACGCCGATCGAAAAAGTCTCGTGCGAGTGCCTGGCGTAGCCAAGCTTGCGCCCATCGCCAACCGCCCGCGCCTCGATGTAGGGCAGGTTTGCGTCCCGCCAGAAACGGGGACCGGGCTTGGTGTTCGAATGCGGCATCCCGCCAGCATACCCCATTCCACAAATTAATTAATTTCAATGTTGACATCCTCATCAGTGTCGGTGATATACTTCACTACAACACCTAACCACAAAGGAGATCATCATGAAAAACCCTACCCGTCTGTCCCTGCTGCTGTCTGCCCTGGTCCTGGCCCATGCCGCCGGCGCCGCCACACCGGTCGAGCAGGCCAACGCCCTGTTCGCCCCTTACGCCAAGGCCGACGCGCCGGGTTGCGCCGTCTCCGTCTGGCGCGACGGCAAGCCGCTGCTGGAACAAGGCTACGGCGCCGCCAGCCTCGAACACGGCGTCGCCATCGACGCGCACAGCACCGTCTTCGATATCGGCTCGACCTCGAAGCAATTCACCGCCGCCGCCATCCTGCTGCTGGTACAAGACGGCAAGCTCAAACTGGACGACGACATCCGCCGCTACCTGCCCCAGCTGCCCGACTACGGCACGCCGATCACCGTCGACCACCTGCTGCACCACACCAGCGGCCTGCGCGACTATATGCTGCTGATGAACCTGAGAGGCGTGGCCCTGGGCGACGTCAGCTCCAACGCCGAAGCCCTGGCCGACGTCGCGCGCCAGCAGGGTCTCAACTTCCAGCCCGGCACCGCCTACGCCTACAGCAACACCGGCTATATGCTGCTGGCCCAGATCGTCGAGAAGGTCAGCGGCGGCAGCATGGCCGCCTTCGCCAAGGCGCGCATCTTCGAGCCGTTGGGCATGAACGACACCCGCATCCTCGACGACCACGACACGGTGGTGCCGCACCGCGCCAGCGCCTACCGTCCAAACGGCCCCGCCAGCTTTGCGCTGCTGATGTCGAACTGGGAGCACACCGGCGACGGCGCGGTCCAGTCCACCGTGGCCGACCTGGCCAAGTGGGACGCCAATTTCTACCAGCCCAAGGTGGGCGGCGCCCGGATGATCGAGCAGATGCAAACCGCCGGCAAGCTCAACGACGGAACCCCGCTGAACTACGGCCGCGGCCTGATGCTGGACAAATACCGCGGCCTGGATGTGGCCTCCCATTCCGGCTCCTTCGCCGGCTACAAGGCGGAACTGCTGCGCCTGCCCAAACTGAAGCTGGGCGTGGCCGTGCTGTGTAACCGTCCCGACCTCGACCCGAGCAGCCTGGCGCGCAAGGTGGCCGACATCTACGCGGCCGGCGAATTCCCGGTCGCGGCCGCGGCCGCCGCCGAGCCTCAAGCCGTGGCGCTGGCCGATCCGGCCCGCTATGCCGGCGTGTACTGGAACGCCCGCGAAGGCATGCTGCGCCGGGTGGAGGCGCTGGACGGCAAGCTGTGGTACACCGGGCCGGGCATGAAACAGGAACTGCTGCCGGTCGGCGAAGGCCGCTTCGTGCGCGATCCCAAGCGCACGGCCAAGCCCGCGCTCATCACCGAACGCACGCTGGTGGTGGAGCGTCCGGGCGAACCGGCGGCCCGCTTCGAACGGGTGACCGCCGGCAGCATGACGCCGGAGCAGTTGGCCGCCGTCGCCGGGACCTACGACAGTGCCGAACTGAACGCGACCTACACGCTGACGCTCAAGGACGGCAAGCTGTGGATGATGGTGCCGCGCTTCGGTGAGCAGCCGCTCGACAATGTGTTCGCCGACGCCTTCGGCTCCAGCGGTAGCGGCATCGTGATCCGGCTGGAGCGCGACAAGGCCGGCAAGATCACCGGCATGGTGGCCTACGTCGGCCGCGCCAACGGCATGAAACTGGTGCGCCGCGGTTGACCGGCCGGCCCGCTCAACGCGCCAGGAAGTCGAGCATCAGCTCGCTGACCTGGCGCGGCTGCTCCAGCATCATCCAGTGGCCGGCCCGCTCCACTTTCTGGTAGCGCCACTTGCCGGTGACATCGTCGGCCGAGGCTTGCATCTGCTCCTCGGTCAGGTAGTGGTCCCGCTCGCTCCAGACGCCCACCACATCGCAATGCACCTTGGGCGTCGGCGGCACCGGCGTGCCGTCCGGCGGCGGCATCGTCGGCTTCGAATTGGCGCGGTACCAGTTGAGCGCCGCGGTCAATGTCCCCGGCAGCTTGAAATGCGCGATGGCCGCGTCGACATCGCCTTCATCACGGCTCAGCGCGTGGAAGAAAGCAAAGTCGTTCTGCTGAAAGCGCGCTTCCGCCACGCCTTCAAACTGGAAGTACAGCGAGTACCAGAATTTCTCGCGCTGGGTGATGCTGTTGAATTCCGGATTCCACGGCGCGCCCACCGACATCACCATCAGCCGCTCCACCCGGTCCGGATAGAACGCCGCCAGATACCAGGCCACCGCCGCGCCCCAGTCATGGCCGACCACGCTTGCCTGCTTGATGTTCAGCACATCGAGCAGGCCGGTCACGTCGCCCAGCACCTTGCCGATGGCGTAGTCGGACACGGCCGGCAAGATCGGCGCGTCGCCATAGCCGCGCAGGTCCGGCGCCACCACGCGGTAGCCGGCGCGCACCAATGGCGCCACCTGATTGCGCCACACGCGGTGCGAATCGGGGAAGCCATGCAATAGCAAGACGACAGGCCCTTTGCCGACGTCGAGTACGGGAAAATCGAGATTGTGGACGCGCACGATCTTGACGCTGTGTTCCAGCGACTTGTCCGTTTCCAGCGACTGCGCGTGCGCGCCTGCGCCCAGCACGGCGCAGGCGACGATCATCGCCGCCAGCCGCGCCAGCATAGTCATAACGATCTGGTTCATTCTGGTGTTCCTCCTGAGGTAAGCCATAAGGTGAGGCCAGCTTGCCACGGAGGTAAAACTGTCGGCTACGACTATGTGATCAATCGCGTCAGTTCTGGGACGAACCGCAAGCGCCGTGCATTCAGGCGAACATGGCCTGCACCTGCTTGAGGTAGCGCGCGCTGACCCGCACCGTATCGCCCTGCGTCAGGCGCACCGCGTAGTAGCCGTCGCTGTCGCTGCGCAGGCCGGCGATGGCGCTGCGCCGCACCACGGCGGTCCGGTGCACACGGACCCACTCCTGCTCCGGCAAGCGTTCGACGATGGCGGTGATGGTGCTGCGGTGCAGGACCACCCGCCCGGCCAGATGCAGCTCGACATAGTTGCCGGCCGCGCCCAACCACATCACATCGTCGATGGCGATGCGCTCCAGGCCGGCGGCCGTGCGCACCACCACCTGCAGCAAGACAGGCGCGCTGTACCCGGCCTCATCGGCCGCGCGGTCGCGCAGGTAGGCGTGCACCGCGCTGTTCATCGCCGCCTGCTGGTTCAGCTCCAGCATCAGGGCCGCGCGCCGCAGCATCAAATCGAAGCGTTCGTCGTCGAAAGGCTTGAGCATATAGTCCAGGGCGAAGATATCGAAAGCGCTCAGCGCATGCTCGTCGTAGGCGGTGACGAACACGATCAGCGGCGCGCCCGGCCGCTGGCACAGCTCGCGCGCGAACTCCAGGCCGGACTGGCCCGGCATCTGGATGTCGAGCAGGATCAAGTCCACCGATGAGGTCTGCAGGCGCGCCCTGGCCTGCTCGCTGGAACGGCACGATTCCAGCAGGCGCCATTGCGGCCGCCGGGCCAGCAGCCATTCCAGGTTGGCGATGGCCGGCAATTCATCGTCAACGATCAGGACCGTCCTCGGCCGGTCCGTCGAC
Source organism: Duganella sp. BJB476 (assembly GCF_003416895.1). GTDB lineage: Bacteria > Pseudomonadota > Gammaproteobacteria > Burkholderiales > Burkholderiaceae_D > Rugamonas. The sequence goes on along the minus strand of NZ_QVIO01000008.1, from coordinate 282,317 downwards.
GGGGAAGCGTAGTTCGATAGCATAGTGGTGTTCATCGGCGTCTATGTTCAGTTCAGCGCGCGGCCCGTACAGGATGTCCAGGCGTTCACGCGTCATGCTCAAACCCAGTCCGGTGCCGGCGCGCGAGGCGGCCAGCACCGGATTGGCGATACGCAGGCTCAGCATGCCGGCGGCATGCTCCAGCCCGATGTGGATGCGGCAAGGCTGCTGGTGCGCTTCCACGCCGTGATGCACGGCGTTCTCCGCCAGCGGCTGGAACAGCAGCGGCGGACAGGGATAGCGGCTCCAGTCGCGCTCCGCGATCGCCCAGTCCAGCTGCATGCGGTCGCCATAGCGCAGGCTTTGCAACGCCAGGTAGATGCGCAGGAAATGCAGCTCGTCGGCGACGCTGGGCTGCTTGCCCTGGCCTACCGCCAGCGCATAGTTCAGCAGTTCCGCCAGATGGCCCAGCGCCTGGTCGGCCAGCGCGGGATCGGCGGTGCGCACCAGGGCGCTGATGCTGTTGAGCGCATTGAACAGGAAGTGCGGCTTGAGCTGGCCTTGCAGCAGGCCCAGGCGCAGTTGCAGGTTTTCCGTTTGCGCGCGCTGCGCCGACAGTTCCTGCTGACGGCCGCGCCGCCAGGCGCTGTAGCCGGCCTGCGCCAGGAAGGCCAGGCCCACCACGAAGAGGTTGTACCACCAGGTCATGCGGCCGACCTGGTCCAGCATGGCGGGGAAATCGGCCAGCGGGCGGCCGTCGCGCAGCAGCACGACCAGGATATCGATGCCGGTCAGCAGTGGCAGGAAAACCGCCATCGATAGCAAAAGCGCCAGCAGCAGCGTCGAGCGCCGCGCCAGCCGATCCGGCCAACGGCGGAACACCAGCGCCAGCAGCCAGCTGTTGCACACCAGCGGCAGGTATTGCAGCATCAGGGTCGACAACAGGGCCGGCAGCGCCAGTGCGCGGCCGGCGTGGCTGGCGTCGATAGCCCTGGCCAGCGCTTCCAGCAGCGCCAGCAGCTGCCAGCCCAGCAGGATCAACAGGCACGGCCGCCACCAGCGCAGCACGCGCAGCGCCGGCCAGGCGGATGCCGGCGCGGCTTGCGGCAGGGCGATGGCGTCAATCATCATGGTGCGCCACCGGATACGCCAGGCGCAGATGGGTGAGATCGCCGTCGGCCTGCATGGCCAGCGTGGCAGCGCCGCCGTACTGCATGGCCAGGCGCTGCTCCAGCGCGGCCAGCACCGGTGCCTTGCCCACGCGGGCGCCATGCGGATAGCTGAGCTCGACCAGCACCAGGCTGCCCGCGTCCGTTTGCCGGCGGCCGATGCGCAGCGTCAGCCGCTGCGGCGCCGCCTCCAGCGCCTGCTCCAGCAGCGGCAACAGCAGCAGCGGCGGGCAGCGGTAGCCGCTCCAGTCGATCGCTTCCAGCTGCCAGTCGACGTGCAGGCCGGCGTCGCGGCAGATGCGCTGCAGGTCGACATAGTCGCGCAGGAAGCGCACTTCATCGGCCACGCTTTGCCAGTCCGAGCGGCTGGCGCGCAGCGCATAACGCAGCAGGTCGCTCAAGCGCGCCAGCGCCCGCGTGGCCTGCTCGCGCAAGCCCTGGCGGTTCAGCTGGGCGATGCCGGCCAGCGCGCCCGACAGCAAATACGGTTCCAGCTGGCCCTGCAACAAGCGCAGCCGCAGCGCCAGATTGCCTTGTTGCGCCAGCTGCCAGGCCAGCGCCTGCGCATGCGCGTGGCGCCAAGCGCTGTAGGCCAGGTGCGCGCAGAAAGCCAGCGTCAGCAGCAAGGTCTGGAACCACCAGCTGAGCGCGCTCTGCTGCCCGAGCAAGGCCAGCGGCGAGGCCAGGCCGTTGCCGCTGAAAATGCCGTTGATCGCGCTTTGCCAGATGCACAGCAAGGGCACGCCCAGCGCCAGCATGCCGAGATAGGCCGGCAGCAGTTGCGCCAGCTGCGGCGGGCGCCGTTGCGCGCGATAGAAGCCGACCGCCAGCACCAGGCTGAGCGCCACCAGCGGCACGTGCTGCGCCACAAAACGCAGCAGCGTCAGCGCGAACGACGCGTGAACCACACCATGCTGCTGGGCGTCGCCATAGCTGGCCAGCGCGCCGGACAGCGCGAGCAGGTTCCAGGCCAGCGCCGCCGCGGCAAACGGCGGCAGCCAGGCGTGCAGCTTGACTAGACTGGGCATGGCGACGGACGGCGGCATGACGATTCCTGTGTAGATTCCTGCTACGGTGGCACAAACTTAATTTTAATTCAATTATTCTAATTGTTTTTTGGCAGTTGTCGATGTAACATTTTTTCTGCTCTTGTCGCCACTTAATTTGAGGAAGTCATGATTTTTGTCAAACGCCTGACCATCGCCATCGCCCTGTGCGCCACCGCCGGCGCCGCCGTCGCAGCGCAGGTCGACGCGCCGGTCGCCAGCAACGCCTACATCACGCGCAACAACCTGGATTGGGCATGGGCCTCGCCGCTGCCCGCTTCGAGCGGCCTGGACCTGTCGTACCAGTCGCAATTCGGCTGGCGCCTGCCGACCGCCGCGGAACTGGCCAACGCCCCGCTGGCCACCGACTTCATCTTCGCCGGCGCCAACGTGCCGCTGGGCGGCACGGATCCCATGAGCGGCGCCAACTTCTCGGCGATCAACAGCCAGCTGACCGGCGCCGCCGCCTGCGCCGCGCCCTACTTCAGCAAGATCTACAGCAACTGCGACTGGCAGGACGGCAAGGGCCAGCCATTCGGCCCATGGGCCGGCACGCCGGGCGCGCCGTCCTTTGGCGAGCAGCTGGTGGTGCGCGCCGTGCCGGAAGTGGACGCCTACGCCATGCTGCTGGCCGGCCTGGGCGTGGTCGGCGCGGCGGTCCGCCGCCGTCGGCGGGCAGGCGCTTAAACATGGGGCCAGACGGCGGCGGGCGGCCGCCTGGCAATCCCTAACGACCGGGCCGCCGGATCAGGCTACCCGTTGTTTGCGACGTGCCAGCCAGCCGACCAGCCCCAGCCCCGCCAGCAGCATGGCGTAGCTTTCCGGCTCAGGCACCGCCGACACGGTCAGCAGGGCCTCCGGAACACCGCGGCTACCGCCGAAGAGCCCAGTGTGGCCGCTGCCGGTCACCACACCGCCAAAGATCACCTGTTGGCCCTGGTGGGCATTCAGATAAGCAACACCGAAGGCGTTGAGCTGGATATCGACGTAACGCACCTTCAGGCTGTTTGCCTCGCCGGCGGTGACCGAGCCCAGCGAAGGGCCCACGCCCAGGCTGCCGAAGTCCACCGCAGTCGCTGCATGCAGACTATACACAGCGGCAGGATTGAAGTCCGTATCTATGCCATCGTTAAAGATGCTGATCGTGGCCTTCTCTATGTGGCCGGCACTTGGCTTAAAAGCCATCCAGTTGCGCGTATCCAAACCATGCCCGTCGGTGCCGGCATATAGGTTGGCCCAGCTTTGCATATTGACATTGTTGCAGGTGTAGCCGCCGAGGTCGTAATTCGCACACCACCCTTCGCCATTGGCGTGAAAGGTAGTGTCGGCCTGGGCGGCGGCGCTCACGGCGAACAGAGTGGAAAACAGGACTTTACTCATCTGGTTCATATGCGTTCCCATGTTAAAAATATAATGTGAAATACATAACAATAATACATCAATATTTGTTAATATTTTATTTTTATAAAGTATTCACATGATTAAACTTGGCGTTGATTGATTCATAGACGACCGGTCTAATCGTGTTATGATGCGTCCACCATGACCACAGAACACAACAGCGTCCGCCAGCACATCCTGGACACGGGCAAGACCATCATCACCGGCAAAGGCTTTGCCGGCGTGGGCTTGAACGAGATCCTGACGGCGGCGGGCGTGCCCAAGGGTTCCTTCTACCACTACTTCAAGTCCAAGGAGTTGTTCGGCGAGGCGCTGCTGGACGACTATATCGGGCAATACCTGGCGCAGATGGAAACCATATTGAGCCAGCCCGGCCAAAGCGCCGCGCGCTCGCTGATGGACTACTGGGCCAGCTGGAACGACCTCGACGCCGACAGCTGCGACTGCCGCTGCCTGGTGGTCAAGCTCAGCGGAGAAGTGGCGGACATGTCGGAAGCCATGCGCGTCACCCTGCTGGAGGGCACCAACCGCATCGTCGCCCGGCTGGCCGTCTGCGTCGAGCAGGCGCTGGCCGACGGTTCGCTGCGCCAGGTCGCCGACGCCAAGCTCACGGCATTGGCCTTGTACCAGCTGTGGCTGGGCGCCGCCCTGCTGACCAAGTTGCGGCGCGAGCCCAGCGCCCTGCACGCCGCCTGGCAGACCACGCTAACCATGCTGGGCCTGCCGGCCAACACCCAAGGGGGTCAAGTCTGACATTCGGACACGTGCCCAGCCATAGCGGCCAATACGGCTGGGCACGTGTCCGAATGTCAGACTTGACCCTCATTTTTTACCGCATCACTAGACGACCAGTCTAATAACAGGAGCTAGCATGAAGAATTTTGAATTCCACAACCCCACCAAGATCGTCTTCGGCGCCGACACCGTCGCCCAGTTGTCCAAGCTGGTGCCGGACAGCGCCCGCGTGCTGATCCTGTACGGCGGCGCCAGCGCCGAAAAGACCGGCACCCTGGCCGAAGTGCGCCGCGCGCTGGGCGCCCGCACCGTCCGCGAGTTCGGCGGCATCGAACCCAACCCCAGCTACGAAACGCTGATGCGCGCGGTCGAACAGGTGCGCCGCGACGAGATCGACTTCCTGCTGGCCGTCGGCGGCGGCTCGGTGATCGACGGCACCAAGTTCGTCGCCGCCGCCGCGCTGTACGAGGGCGAGCCGTGGGAAATCGCCCAGAGCGGCGGCGCCAAGGTGCGCCGCGCCCTGCCCTTCGGCGCCGTGCTGACCTTGCCGGCCACCGGCTCGGAAATGAACAACGGCGCCGTGGTCACCCACAAGGCCACCCACACCAAGCTGCCATTCCGCAGCCCGCTGCTGTTCCCGCAATTCTCGGTGCTTGATCCGTCCAAGACCTTCACGCTGCCGACCAAGCAAGTGGCCAACGGCCTGGTCGACGCCTTCGTCCACACGGTCGAACAATATCTGACCTACCCGGTGCGGGCGCTGGCGCAGGACCGCTTTGCCGAAGGCTTGCTGCAAACGCTGGTCGAGATCGCGCCGCAGGCGCTGGCCGCGCCGGACGACTACGCCACCCGCGCCAACCTGATGTGGACCGCCACCCTGGCGCTGAACGGCCTGATCGGCGCGGGCGTGCCGCAGGACTGGGCCACCCACATGATCGGCCACGAGCTGACCGCGCTGTACGACATCGACCACGCGCGCACGCTGGCGCTGGTGCTGCCGTCGCTGCTGGACGTGCAGCGCGCCACCAAGCGCGAGAAGCTGCTGCAATACGGTGAGCGCGTGTGGGGCATCCGCGACGGCAGCGACGAGCAACGCATCGACGCCGCCATCGCCCATACCCGCGCGTTCTTCGAAGGCCTCGGCATCCCGACCCGCCTGTCGGCCTACCAGCTGGGACAGGAAGCGGTGGAAGCCGTGCTGGCGCAGCTGGCCGCGCACGGCATGACCAGCCTGGGCGAACACCGCGACATCGACCTGGCGCGCAGCCGCCGCATTCTTGAAGTTGCACTGTAAGCCCCTCCACTACACACACAAGGACTAGCCATGAACATCCTGATGGTACTCACCTCGCACGACAAACTGGGCAACACCGGCCACAAGACCGGCTTCTGGCTGGAAGAATTCGCCGCGCCCTACTACGCGCTGAAAGAAGCCGGCGCGCAACTGACGGTGGTCTCGCCGCTGGGCGGCCAGCCGCCGCTGGACCCGAAAAGCGACGCGCCGGAATCGCAAACCCCGGCCACGGTCCGCTTCAAGGCCGACGCCGACGCGCAAGCCGTGCTGGCCCACACCGGCAAGCTGGCCGAAGTCTCGGCGGCCGACTTCGACGCCGTGTTTTATCCGGGCGGCCATGGCCCGCTGTGGGACTTGGCCGAAGACCGCGCCTCGATCGCGCTGATCGAAGCCATGCTGGCGGCCGGCAAGCCGGTGGCGGCGGTGTGCCACGCGCCCGGCGTGCTGCGCCATGTGAAAGCGGCCGACGGCAGCCCGCTGGTGCGCGGCAAGCAGGTAACCGGCTTCACCAACACCGAGGAAGAAGCGGTCGGCCTGACCAAGGTCGTGCCCTTCCTGGTCGAGGACATGCTGAAGGAACACGGCGGCATCTACTCCAAAGTCGCCGACTGGCAAGCATACGCCGTCACCGACGGCCTGCTGGTCACCGGCCAGAATCCGGCCTCGTCGGAAGCGGCTGCGGCGGCCCTGCTCAAGCTGCTGGCCTGACGCGACCAGCATGCTGCACCGCCGCAAAAGTCGCTTGCGGCGGCATTGATTCGGTGCAAAAATGATATCTTCATTGCCTTACCCCACCGGAGAACATGATGAGCTTACTGGATCAACTGGCAGGACAAGTACTGGGATCGCTGGGCGGCGGCCAGCAAGGCGAAGCGCAGCAAGGGAACTTGCTGTCGGGTGTGATGGCGATGATAGACAATGCCGGCGGCGTGCCGGCCGTGCTGGAGCAACTCAAGCAAAGCGGCCTGGCCGACCAGGTCATGTCGTGGGTCGGCACCGGCGCCAACCAGGCCATTTCCGGCAGCCAGCTGGAACAGGCACTGGGTTCGGACCAGCTGCAGCAGATCGCCGGCCAGGCCGGCATCGATCCGCAACACGTGTCGTCCGGCCTGGCCAGCCTGCTGCCGCAGATTATCGACCAGCTGACGCCGCACGGCGAAGTGCCGGCCGACGGCCTGCTGGCGCAAGGCCTGAACCTGCTGAAGGCGCGCCTGAGCGCCTGATCACCACATCAGGTCGTCGGGGATCTGGAAGGCGGCGTACGGATCGTCTTCCTCCACCGCGGTGGTGCTCTTGTTGACGCGCACCACCAAAGTGGCGTCGCGCTCGGCGATCTTGTCGGCGATCACGCGCGGCACCAGTTCGGCCACGCCGTTCAGCACCACGATCACCAGGCGGCCCGCCACCAGGTGCTCGCGCACCGCCGCCGTCACGAACATGCGCTCGATCTTGCTGCCGTGCGTGTAGTTGTAGGCGATGTCGCCGTTGCGGCCCTTGTCCTGGCGGTTTTGCTGCACCATCTGCGCGATCTGCGCCAGGATGGCTTTCTGCTGCGCCGCCGCGTCGCGCTGGGCGTTCAGTTCGCGGTTGCGCTCGGCCAGCTTGCGCTGCGCCTCCTGCGCGGCCAGCTTGGCTTCGTCGACGCTCTGGGTGCCGGAGCGGCGCTCTTCCTTCTTCTGCTTGCTCTTTTCCTGATTGGCGACCTTGACCTTGTTCTTGGCCACCAGGCCGGCCTTCAGCAATTGATCTTGTAACGAAACCATGTGTACCACTCCATAAAAAAAGGTCCGCCGCCCCTTGCGGAGCTGCGGACCTCATTATAGCTGCGGCGTGCCGCTTAGAAGCGATAGTTCAGCGAGGCGGCGAAGGTGCGGCCCAGCTGGCTGAACTGCGAACCATCGTAGGTCACCATCGAGTAGCGGCCGTCGAAGGTGATCGAGTTGTATTGCACCTCGGACGGGGTCATGCCGGTGACCGCATCTTTGGTCTTGCTGTCCAACAGGGCTTGACCGGTCGAGTTGAGCGCCTTCATGTTCCACTTCGGCGTGACGTTCAGGATGTTGTTGATATTGAACGACAGGGTGACGTTCTTGGCCACGTTATAGTTGAACGCGAAGTCGGTGACCACCTTGGTCTTGAACTCCACTTCCAGGTTGTTGTCCAGGCCGGCATTGCGGAAACGCGTAGGACCGAACATGGTGTTATTCAACGAGAAGTTGTAGTCCCGGTAATCGAGATCTGCGCCGAAGATGGTCTTGTACTTCGGACGCGAGGTGAACATCAGCGCTTCCTGGGTCGGATCGAGCACCGACTGGTTCGCCGCCGCCACCGTCGATGGATTGTTGACGGCGCCCTCACGCTCGTTTTTCAGCGACAGGTTGCCCGACAGGTTCAGCGTCACTTTGCCTTCGCCCAACGTCAGGTTCTTGCGCGACAGCACATAGTCGATGCCCGACGTACGGCTGGTCAGTGCATTGGCGAAGAAGCTCACCGAGACGATGCCGTTGGCGTTCAACACCTGGTCGAGCGGGCTGGCCTTGACGCAAGCGTCTTGTTTGACCGGATCGGTTTCGTTACAGGCCGGCACAATTTCCTTGCCCAGCACGATACGGTTCTTCACCTTGATGTTGTAGTAATCGACCGTGATGCTGGTGTTGTTGTCAGGCTTCAGACCCAGGCCCAGCGTGATGTTGTCCGACTTCTCGGCCTGCAGTTTCGGCACGCCGAGCGCCGCCGCTTCCTTGGACACATTGTTGACCAGGCCGGAGACCTGAATCCCCTTGCCCGGCACGAAGGAGTACTGGGCTTTCTGCGTGTAGATCTGCGCCAGCGATGGCGCGCGGAAGCCGGTCGATGCCGACGCGCGCAGGGTCAGCTGGTCGCTGACCTTGAGGCGGGACGACAGTTTCCAGACGAAGGCGCTGCCGAAGTCGCTGTATTTCTCGTAGCGGCCCGTGCCGTCGACCAGCAGGCTGTCGCTGATATCCCAGGTTGCGCCGCCGTACACGCCGTAGTTCGAACGCGACGTCGGGAAGGAATTGCGCGGATCGTTGCCGGCGAAGGAATCGGCGCCGGTGCCGATATACGAGGCTTCTTCGCCAGCGATGGTCTTGAATTTCTCATGGCGGATTTCGGTACCCGCATACGCGCTGACGGTCGACGCGACCTGCTTGGAGATGTCGCCGTTCAACACGAAATGTTCGAACTTCACGCCGCCGGCGTTGAAGTGCGTCGGCGAGGCGGCGCCCAGGCTGCGGTTGACCGAATTGCCGACTTCATAGCTTTGTTCATTGCCGCCGTAGGTCAGGCTCAGGTCGGTTCCCCAGCCGCCCAGCTGGAACTTCACGCCGCCGGTGGCGTTGTAGTCATCGAGCTTGCCGACAAACGTAGGCACGTAACCGAGGTAGGGAGTGCCGGCCGGGTGCAGCAGGCCGTAGTCCGTCGGACGCCAGTACGGGGTGCGGTAGTTGGCATAGCTGTCGACCTGCTTGTGCACATAGGCGGCATTACCGTAGAGCGAGACGTCATCGCTCAATTCGTAGCGGCTGTTGACCAGGGCTTTCTGCGCGGAGGTGGCAGGCGAGCCGTTGATGTTGCCGGCGTCGGGCTTGATCGCCAGGAACGCTTGCGCATCGGCCAGCGTGCCGCCCAGCGTGTCGGGCTCGGCCCGGGCATCCACCCGGCCAGGGCGGTTGGACAAGCCCACATGGGAAAGATCGAGCGTGTAGTTGACAAAGCCGCGATCGCCCAGCGCCACGCCCTGGTTCAGGCTCAGGCCGCCCATCTTGCCGTCGCTCTCATGGGTGATGCCGGCGCGCGCGGTGATCGAACCGCCCTCGGCGTTATCCTTGAGGATGATATTGACCACGCCGGCGATGGCGTCGGAACCGTACTGGGCCGAGGCGCCGTCGCGCAGCACTTCAATGCGCTTGATCGCGTCCTGCGGAATGGCGGAAATGTCGGAGCCGCTTTCACCACGGCCCGGCGACGTCTGCGTGTACACCAGCGAACTGGCGTTCTTGCGTTTGCCGTTGATCAGGATCAGCACGCGGCTCGGTCCCATATTGCGGATTTCATAGGGGTCGAGCAGCGACGTGGCATCGTTGACCGGAGTCTGCACGGTGTTAAAAGAGGGTACGCGGAATTGCAGCGCTTTATCGAGCGAAGCCTGGCCGGTCTTGGTGAGCTCACGCGAGCCGATGATATCGACTGGCACTGGCGTATCGACCATGGTGCGCTGGGCGCCGCGGCTACCGGTGGAGACAATCACCACTTTCTGGATATCGTCCGGCGTCACATCGGCTGCTGCGGCAGGCTGGACGGCGGCGGCTTGGGCGACGGCAGCCGCTTCGACCTGGGCTTGTGCCAGGACGTATGGGCTGGCGGACAACAACAACGCTGCGAATGGAAAATTCTTCTTCATGTGCGATCTCTTTTATTGTCGTGATGTTGGGTGTCTGTTGCTAGCAACATAGATGCTAAGTAGTGATTGTTGCCATGGCTGAATGTATAGACATCATTACTGACCGTCTATTGTTTCCACTAAACTTCAACGTGAATCCAGATTCATGCGGCAAATTAACAACTACATAAACGTTTTCCCAATAGCATTTGGACATTGTTTCCAGTCGCGGGCGGAGCTCAGGCCGGCTTGCGGCGGCGGGCCGGCTTGGCCGCCGCCGGCAGCGCCGCCAGCGAGGCGCGCAAGGTCATCGTCACCGGATAGCCGCGCGTGACGGGACGCTGCAAGTCGTAGCAGCTGTTGAGCAGCGCGTTGATGCCGTTCTGCGTCATCTCGCGCCACGGCATGTGCACCGTGGTCAGGCGCGGCGCTGAGAATTCCGCGCTGGGCGTATCGTCGTAGCCGATCACCGACAGCTCGTGCGGCACGCGGATGCCGGCCTCCTGGAAATACGACAGCGCGCCCACCGCCATCTCGTCGTTGGCGCAGAACAGCGCGCTGCACGGGTGCTTGGAGTCCATCAACTCCTTGGCCGCCGACCAGCCGCCGGCCGGCGAAAAGTCGCGCTCGGTCATCCACAGCTTGCCGGTGTCGACGCCGTTGGCGTGCAGCTCGGCGAGGAAGGCGTTGACCCGCACCACGTTGTCCGGCAGGCTGGCCGGGCCGGCCACCACGGCGATCTGCCGGTGCCCGTGGTCGAGCAAGGCGCGCGCCGCCATCCGTCCGCCCAGCGTGTGGTCGACCGTGAAGCACTGGCCGGCGATGTTGTCGAAGCTGTGGTTGAGCACCACCATGCGCTCATGCTTGAAGCGCAGCGCGGCGATGTCTTCCTCCTGCAGCACATTGGTCATCAGGATCAGGCCGTCGCAACCGCGCTCGATGAGGAAGGCGATGCCCTCGATCGCCTGCTGGCGCGCGCCGCCCAGGCCGGCGCCGAAGGCCACCACCATGTGCAGGCCGGCGGTGCGCAGTTCGTTGTCGATGATTTGCAGGATGGGCGTGTAGAAGGTGCCGCTGAGCACCGGGATGTACACACCTATCATCTGGCTGGAGCCCGACAGCAGCGTGCGCGCCGCGTGCGAGGGCCGGAAGTCCAGCTGCTCGATGGCCGCCTTGACCTTCGCCAGCGTGGCCGGCGATACCGAACCCTTGCCGCTGACGACGCGCGAAGCGGTGCCCAGTCCTACGCCCGCGAGGCGGGCTACGTCTTTGATGGTGGCCACGGCTGATGCCTTTTCACGTAGGTGATCGGTAAAAGTGTCTCTTTTTGGAAACGTTCCCAGACATGGTGCACGGGTTGATTTCCTCTGTCAACGAAAACCGGGGCCGGCTTATGCGGCATTGCAAATTGACTTTGAAATTCGTTCGGTGCTATATTTGCCACACGAAATGGAAACCTTTCCAAATCTAGGTTGGGGAAAGTGGCAAAGCGAGCTGTTCATAAAAACACAGGAGATCACATGCATTATCCAAAGGCACGACAGAAACTAATGAGCCTGGCGGTGGCCAGTGCCTGCGCGGCGGCGGCCGGGCAGGCACTGGCGCAGGAAGCATCCGTCAAGGCAGCTGAACCGGAAGTCCAGAGCGTGGTCGTCACCGGCCTTCGCCAGAGCTTGCTGTCCTCGATGAACCTGAAGCGCAATTCCGACGGCATCGTCGACGGCATCGTGGCCGAGGACATCGGCAAGTTCCCCGACACCAACCTGGCCGAATCGCTGCAACGCATTTCCGGCGTGTCGATCGACCGCTCGATCGGCGAAGGTTCGAAGATCACCGTGCGCGGCGTCGGCCCCGACTTCAACCTGGTGCTGCTGAACGGCCGCCAGATGCCGACCTCCAACCTGGGCGACCTCAACGGCCGCGCCTTCGACTTCGCCAACCTGGCGTCGGAAGCGATCTCCCAGCTGCAAGTGTACAAAACCAGCCGCGCCGAAACGCCGACCGGCGGCATCGGCGCCACCGTCAACGTGATGACGGCGCGCCCGTTCGACCGGCCCGGCATGCACTCGAGCGTGGGCGTCAAGGGCGTGTACGACAGCACCAACGGCAACCTGCCGGGCGACGTCAAGGCCAGCAGCTCGACCACGCCGGAATTCTCCGGCCTGTACTCGAACACCTTCGACAACAACAAGTTCGGCGTGGCGCTGACCGGCAGCTACCAGGAACGCAACCTGGGCTACAACACCGCGGCCGTCTCCAACGGCTGGAAGGGCCCGTTCCGCGGCGACGAAAACACCTGGGGCACCATCCCGCAGGACGGCGCGATCAACCGCCCGACCGGCGCCAACCTGTACTCGGTGCCGCAAAACCTGAACTACAACTTCAACGGCGTCAAGCGCCAGCGCACCAACGCCCAGCTGACCTTGCAGTACAAGCCGACCGACAAGCTGGTCACCACGCTGGACTACACCTACTCCGAAAACAAGATCCAGACCAAGCGCAACGATCTGTCGGCCTGGTTCAACTTCGGCCCGTCGACCAGCTCGTGGACCAGCGGCCCCGTCTCCAGCCCGCTGATCTACAAGGAACTCATCCCTCCCAACAAGGACACCGGGATCGCCTCCTCGGACATCGCCATGGGCGCGGCCGACTTCGCCACCAAGACGCAGAACAAGTCGCTGGGCTTCAACGCCGTCTGGAAGCCGACCAGCGACCTGCGTTTCGAACTCGACACCCACCACTCGACCGCCGAGTCCAAGGCCGACAGCCCCTTCGGTTCAAGCAACACGCTTGGCACGGCCAGCTTCAGCCGCGGCGACACCACGGCCGACTTCAGCCACGATTTCCCGGTGCTGAGCATCACCGGCGCCGACTTTACCAAAGCGCCGCAGCAGGTCACCGGATCGGTGTTCACCAACGGCTACATGAAGGGCGAGGTCGACCAGACCCAGGTCAAGGGTGCATGGAAAGTGCTGGAAGCGTCCGAACTGAAATTCGGCGCCACCGCGTCCGAGGTCAAGAACCGTTCGGCCTTCTCCAACCAGCAGCGCGACACCTGGGGCGGCGCCACCAAGCCGTCCGACTATCCGGCCAGCGTGTTCCATCCGGCGTCGGTGGCCCAGTACTTCGACCATATCGACGGCAGCGGCAGCCCCAACCTGTTCAACCAGTTCTACACCTTCAACTTCGCCCAGGTGCGCCAGCTGGCGGCCACCGCCTCCGGCCTGCCGGCGCTGTACCTGCCGAAGACCACCTTCGACAACGACGCCCGCACCACCGAGAAATCGAAGGCGGCCTACATCCAGTTCAACACCGACTGGGACACCAAACTGCCGATCCGCACCTCGATCGGCCTGCGCTACGAAACCACCGACGTCACCTCGACCGCGCTGGTGCCGGCCGCCGTCGGCATCAGCTGGGTGTCGCAGAACGAGTTGCCGATCACCTTCGGCGACCCGACCTTCACCACGCTGACCGGCAAGTACCACAACCTGCTGCCGAGCTTTGACTCCGACATCGAGATCACGCCGGACCAGAAGATCCGTTTGAGCCTGGGTGAGACCATCGGCCGTCCGCGCTACGACCAGATCCAGGGCGGCACCACGCTCAACTCGCTGACCCGCGCCGACGGCGGCACCGGCAGCCAGGGCAATCCGGCGCTGAAACCGGTCAAGTCCAAGAACCTGGACCTGTCCTACGAGTGGTACTACGGCAAGCAGAACTTCTTCTCGCTGGGCTACTTCCGCAAGAACCTGGAAAACTACGCAGGCCAGTCGCAGTTCGACGCCACGCCGTTCAACCTGCACACGCCGGTGGGCGGCAAGTTCTGGAACGAGGCGCTGGCCAGCGGTTGCGCCGGCGCCGACACCACCTGCATCCGCGACTACATCTTCAAAAACCACGACGGTGCGCCGGGCGTGACGCGCGGAACCGATGCCAACGGCCACGCCACCGGCACCATCGTCGGCCAGCCGAGCGATCCGATCGCCAACTTCAAGATCAACTCCTTCTCCAACCAGAAGGCGGCCAGCCTGAACGGCCTGGAAGTGAACTTGCAGCACATGTTCGGCAACAGCGGCTTCGGCGTGTCGACCAACTACACCTATGTGCACTCGGGCCTGAAGTACGACAACGCCAAGATCGGCGAGCAGTTCGCGCTGGTCGGCCTGTCGAACTCGTCGAACGTGGTCGGCATCTACGAGGACAAGAACTTCACCGCACGCCTGGCCTACAACTGGCGCGGCGAGTTCCTGTCGTCGACGTTTGACGGCTCCGGCCCGAATCCTCAGTACGTCGAGGCATACGGCCAGGTCGACGTCAGCATCGGCTACAACTACAACGAGAAGCTGAGCTTCCAGTTCGAGGGCATCAACGTCGGCAACTCGATCCAGCGCACGCACAGCCGTACCCAGCAGCAGCTGGAATCGGTGACGCAGCAGGGTCCGCGTTACATGATAGGCGCCCGCTACAAGTTTTAACCGGTAGTTGATCGTTCCGGGGCCGCTGCCAGTCAGCGGCCCTTTTCGGTTAGACTTTCAGCCATCTCATCCTCAACTCAAGGCGAGCAATATGGTCCGACGCATCGTGATTGTGGGGGGCGGTTCCGCCGGCTGGCTCACAGCCGGGCTGATCGCCGCCGACCACCAGGGCTCGTCCCTGCACGTCACCCTGATCGAATCGCCCGACATCGCGCCCATCGGCGTCGGTGAAGGCACCTGGCCCAGCATGCGCGATACGCTGCGCCGCATCGGCGTGTCCGAAGCCGATTTCTTCCGCGAGTGCGACGCCTCGTTCAAGCAGGGTTCGCGCTTCAATTGCTGGGTCAATGGAAGCGACCACGACTACTATTTCCATCCCTTCGTGCTGCCACAAGGCTACGGCGAAGTGAACCTGCCGGAGCAATGGCAAGCGCAACACCCGAACATCCCGTTCGCCGACCTGGTCAGCTATCAGCCGCACCTGTGCGTCAACGGCCGCGCGCCCAAGCAAGTGGTGACGCCGGAATTTTCCTCGGTGGCCAACTACGGTTACCACCTTGACGCCGGCAAGTTCGGCGCCTTCCTGCGCAAGCACTGCCTGGAAAAGCTGGGCGTGCATTACGTGCCGGACAACGTCGTCGGCATCGCCAACCACGACAACGGCGACATCGCCGCGCTGCAAACCCAGACGCATGGCGCGCTTGAGGGCGACCTGTTCATCGACTGCACCGGCATGCAATCGCTACTATTGGGCAAGCACTACGAAGTGCCCTTCCTGTCGCAGAAGCACGTGCTGTACAACGACTCGGCGCTGGCGGTGCAGATCCCCTACCCCGACGACAACTATCCGATCGCCTCGCAAACCTCGTCCACCGCGCAAAGCGCCGGCTGGATCTGGGACATCGGCCTGCCGACCCGGCGCGGCATTGGCCACGTGTATTCCAGCGCCCACATCGGCGACGAGCAGGCCGAGGCCGAGCTGCGCCGCTACATCGCCGCCACCGGCGGCCCGCAAGACATACCGCAGCCGCGCAAGCTCAGCTTCAACCCCGGCTACCGCGAGCGCTTCTGGCACCGCAACTGCGTGGCCATCGGCCTGTCGGCCGGCTTCATCGAGCCGCTGGAAGCGTCGGCCCTGGCGCTGGTGGAAATGTCGGCCGCCATGGTCAGCGACGAGCTGCCGGCCACGCGCGCGGCGATGGACATCGTCGCCCAACGCTTCAACGACGCCTTTAGCTACCGCTGGGAACGCGTGATCGATTTCCTCAAGCTGCACTACGTGCTGAGCCAGCGCCGCGACAGCGACTACTGGCGCGACAACACCGCCGCCATCCCCGACCGGCTGAACGACTTGCTGACCTTGTGGCGCCACCGCGCGCCATCGCGCAACGACTTCAACCGCATCGAAGAAGTGTTCCCATCGGCCAGCTACCAGTATGTGTTGTACGGCATGGGCTTCCGCAGCGAATTCATGAACCCACAGCCACGGCAAGCAGCGCTGGCCGACGGCTACTTCCGCGAAGCGGCCGCGCTGACCCACAAGATGCTGGGCGCGCTGCCGGACAACCGCGAACTGATCAACCACATCAAGCGCCACGGCTTGCAGAAAATCTAAAACATGAGAGACCACATGTCGAACACCGTATTGCTCAACAACGTAGACCACAAGGATCTGCGCATCATCACCCGCCGCGGCGCGCAGTTCGGCGAGCGCCAGATGTCGGCCGTCACCTTCCCGGCCGAATTCCGCGACGTGCAAGCCTGCTACCCCATCGTCTTCCGCAAGACCACGGACGGCCTGGGCTTCGAGCCGATCGCGCTGTTCGGCTTCCAGGAAGAGGAAAACCTGTTCCTCAACGGTGAACGCTGGGACGCGCCCTACGTGCCGATGATGATAGCCCGCCAGCCCTTCATGATAGGCGTCAACGGCAGCGAGCTGATGGTGCACATCGATGCCAACAGCCCGCGCGTCAGCCGCACCGAAGGCGAGCCAGTGTTCAAGCCGCACGGCGGCAACAGCGAATTCCTGGAACAGGCCAGCTCGATGCTGCTGGCCATCCACCAGGGCCTGCAAGAGACGCCGGCCTTGCTGGCCGCGCTGCTGCAGCACGAGCTGCTGGAAAGCTTCGTGCTCGACGTCGAACTGAACGACGGCTCGCAGAACCGCCTGGTCGGCTTCTACACCATCAACGAAGACAAGCTGTCGGCGTTGGGGTCGGACGCCGTGGCCGCGCTGCACCAGGCCGGGCACCTGCGCAGCATCTACATGGTGCTGGCCTCGCTGTCGAACTTCCGCATGCTGATCGACCGTAAGAACGCCGCCCATGCCTGAAGCCCTGCGCGAGATCAGCGGCCTGGGCGCGAACGACCTGGGCGACGACATCCTCAACGCCACCGAACCATTGGTGCTGCGCGGCCTTGCCGCCAGCTGGCCGATGGTGCGCGCCACGCTGGCGTCCGAACGCGGCGGCGACGCCTACCTGCGCAGCCATTATCGCGACGCCACGGTCGGCGCCATGCTGGGTCCGCCGGAAGCGGGCGGCCGCTTCTTCTACAACGCCGACATGAACGGCTTCAACTTCTACCCGGTGCACGCCAAGCTGACCGCCGTGCTGGACGAGATCGAAGCCAAGCGCCACCATGCCACGCCGGCCACAGTCTACGTCGGCTCGACCACAGTGGACACCTGCCTGCCCGGCTTCCGCGAACAGAACGACATCGGCCTCGGCGGCCGCGACGCGCTGGCCAGCATCTGGATCGGCAACCGCAGCCGCATCGCGGCCCATTACGATGTGCCGGACAACCTGGCCGTGGTGGCGGCCGGCCATCGCCGCTTCACCCTGTTCCCGCCGGCGCAGCTGAAGAATCTGTACGTCGGCCCGCTGGACTTCACGCCGGCCGGCCAGGCCGTCAGCCTGGTGGACCTGCTGAACCCGGACTTCGACAAATATCCGAAATTCGCCGAGGCGCTGGCGCACGCGCGCACCGCCGAACTGGGACCGGGCGACGCCATCTTCATTCCCAGCATGTGGTGGCACCACATCGAGGCGCTGGATCCGTTCAACGTGCTGGTCAACTACTGGTGGCGCCAGTCGCCCGACTACATGGATACGCCGACCAGCGCGCTGATGCTGGCCTTCCTCACCATGCGCGACCTGCCGACGGCGCAGCGCAAGGCCTGGCAGGAGATCTTCCGCCACTACATCTTCGAAGCCGACGAGACCACGGCCGCCCATATCCCCGAGCACGCCCGCCACGTGCTGGCGCCGCTCAACGACGAGGCCGCGCGCGTGCTGCGCGCCCAGACACTTAAAAAAATGAACCGCTAAGGAGACATCGATGAACCCAGGCACACGAGATCCCAATCACCGACGGCCGGTGCACCGCGTCGTCATCGTCGGCGGCGGCACGGCCGGCTGGATGGCGGCGGCCGGCATCGCCAAGGTGCTGGGCAAGCGGCTCGACATCAAGCTGATCGAGTCCGACGAGATCGGCACGGTGGGCGTCGGCGAGGCCACCATTCCAACGCTGATGAATTTCCACAATCTGCTGGAAATCAACGAGCAGGAATTCATGGCCGAGACCCAGGCCACCTTCAAGCTGGGCATCAGCTTCGAAGGCTGGCGCAACGTCAAGGAGGACTACATCCACTCCTTCGGCATCACCGGCACCGACCACTGGACCGCCGGCTTCCAGCACTTCTGGCACAAGGGCGTCGAGCGCGGCCTGGCCGGCGACTACGGCGACTACTGCCTGGAACTGAAGGCCTCGCTGGAAAACCGCTTCGCCCACCTGCCCGACAACGGCATGAACTACGCCTACCACCTGGACGCCAGCCGCTACGCCAAATACCTGCGGCGCCTGAGCGAACCGCGCGGCGTGCTGCGCATCGAAGGCAAGATCGTGCGCTACACCAAGCACGAGGACAACGGCGACGTGCGCTCGGTGGTGCTGGAATCGGGCCAGGAAATCGAAGGCGACCTGTTCATCGACTGCACCGGCTTCCGCGGCCTGCTGATCGGCGACGCCATGCAGGAGCCGATGGAGGACTGGTCGCAATGGCTGTTCTGCGACCGCGCCATCGCCGTGCAGACCGAGTCGGTGGGCGACGCCGTGCCGCTGACGCGCTCGATGGCGCACCAGGCCGGCTGGCAGTGGCGCATACCGCTGCAACACCGGGTCGGCAACGGCATCGTCTATTCGAGCCGCCACCTGGACGATGACGCGGCGATGCAGCAGCTGATGTCCAACATCGAAGGCAAGGCGCTGGTCACGCCGCGCGTGATCCAGTTCAAGCCTTGCCAGCGCAAGCACACGTGGAAAGGCAATGTGGTGGCGGTCGGTTTGGCCAGCGGTTTCCTGGAGCCGATCGAATCGACCAGCATCCACCTGATCCAGCGCGCCGTGGTGCGGCTGATGCAGACCTTCCCGACCGACGGCATCAGCCAGGCCGACATCGACGAGTACAACAAGCAGTGCAACGACGAGATCGAGCACATCCGCGATTTCATCATCCTGCACTACCACGTCAACAACCGCACCGACTCGCAGTTCTGGATAGCTGCGCGCGAGATGAGCATCCCCGCCTCGCTGCAACACCGCATCAACCTGTTCCGCGAAACCGGCCGCGTGTTCCGCGTGCCAAACGAGCTGTTCGCGGAGAACTCGTGGATACAAGTGATGCTGGGCCAGGGCATCATGCCGCGCTCGCACCACCAGACCGCCGACCTGATGGGCGACGCGGAGCTCAAGCATTTCCTCGGCGGCATCAAGTCGCGGGTGGACCGCATCGTGGTGCAGCTGCCGACCCACCAGGCCTATGTGGAACGCTACTGCGGCCGCGCGGAATCGGCCAAGGCCGCCTGATCCTGCACGCCGTTCCACGCAACGCCACCGCCAACTCCGGTGGCGTTTTTTTGTTGCGCCAGCCAGGCGTCCGCCGCGGACAGGGGCGACAAGCCCTGGCGGCAAATCATGTGGTCCAATTCGCTGATCGCGCGGTTGCCCAGGCTCAGTTCGCTCAACTGCGCCAATGCCGCAGGCGCCATGCGGGCGGCGCATTCTTCCCGCACAATCAAGGTCGCCTCGTCGCGGCCGCCCAGCAAGCCCAAGGGTTCCGCCAACGCGCGGATGCGCTGCCGATGGTGCAGGAACTGCGGATGCCATAGCGGCACGACCAGCCACAGGCCCTGGCGCACCGCGTCTTCATAGCGACGGAAGCATGCGTCTTCGCTGCCGTTTTCAAAGCGGTAGCCCAGCCCTTCCAGGCCATACGCCGACATCATCTGGCGGGAAAAGCGGCTGATGCCCGCACCGGGATTGATGCCCTGCAAAAGCTTGCTCATGCGCGCGGCGACCGCCGGCGTCGCCAGATCGTCAACCGATGCGACCAGTTCTTCAGGCACATAGTCGGGCACGCCCCAGATGCAATACGGCCGGTACAGCACGCCGAGCTTGCGCGTCTGCGCCTGATACGGCGCCAGGTAAGCGCCATGGCTGGCCGACAGCCATGCCGAGGCCAGCATGTCGACCTCGCCGGCGCCGTAGCGGCGGAACATCTCTTCATGCGCCGCCGCCGTGCTCTGCACCATGTAGCCGTGGCTTTCGAGGATGCGCTGGACGACCGCCGCGCCGGCGGCGTGGAAGCTGAGGCCGATATGGCCCAGCCTGATGATCGGTTTCATTCGAGCTGCCTTCACAAGTTGATAGCGGTCGCATGGTAGGCGCGCCGCAGCCATCCAGCTAGCCCGGCAGCCAAGAAATACTTTCAAACGGAACGCGAAAATGCGTCTGTCCACGGCCAACAACACTCTGCTGAAATATTTATCATTTCCACATTTTTTAGGTAGTAATATTACAAACCCATCCAGTCCGCAGACGATTGGAGGCAAATACCTATAAAACACGGAGACCAGCATGAAACTGCACTGTAGTTTAGTTTCACATCTGAAAGTTATCACGGCCACGGGCGTGCTCGCCCTGCTGGCCGCCTGCGGTGGCAGCGACAGCGCCAGCAGCGCCGCCCCGGCCGCCAAACTATTGGGCGACAAAATGGTATCGGGCCTGGTGGCGGCGCCGCCCGCGCCGGCCAATATCCGCATGCACTTCCACCGCGCCGCCGGCGACGCCAGCCAGTGGGGCGTGTACTCGTGGGACGGCCCGGTCAACCCGAGCCCCGGCTGGATCAGCGGCCGCTTCATGATGACCCAGAGCGACGACTTCGGCGGCTACGTCGACATCCCCGTCAACACCGCCAAGTCGGCGATCTGGTTCCTGGTGACCGACGGCAGCGGCAACAAGAACTGCGGCAACGACCAGTCGGCCAACTTCAGCCCCGACATCGCCAGCAACGGCCAGGAAGTCTGGATGCTGGAAGGCGATTGCAGCGTCTACAGCGCGCCGCCGGCCATCAGCTACGGCAACCTCAACAACGCTAGCGCGCACTGGCTGTCGGCCTCGACACTGGCCTGGCCGGGCGCGGCCGCCGGCGGCAGCTACCGGCTGTACTACGCGGCCAATGGCGGCCTCGGCACCAGCAGCGCAGGCGTCACCGGCGCCGACGGCAGCATCGCGCTGAGCACCGGCGCCTTGCCGGCAGCCTTGCAGCAAAAGTATCCGCACCTGGCCGGCGCCACCGCGCTGACCATGGCGGACGCCGACGCGGCCGGCATCGCGGCCAGGGCCAGCAGCCAGTTCGCCATCGCCCAGCTGGACGCCAATGGCAAGCTGGTGCAAGTGACCTCGCTGCAAATGAGCGGCATGCTCGACAGCGTGTTCGCCCCGGCCGCCGCCGGCGCCACGCTGGGCCTGAGCTACGACCGCAACGGCGCGCCGACCTTCCGCGTGTGGGCGCCGACCGCCAAGTCGGTCAGCCTCAAGCTGTACCCGGACGCCACCAGCGCCAGCACGCTGAGCCGCGCCATGAACCGCGACGCCGCCAGCGGCGTCTGGAGCTACACCGCGCCGGACGCCAGCTGGGTCAACCGCTACTACTACACCTACCAGGTGCAGGTGCTGTCGCGCTGGGCCGGCAACACGCTGGTCGACAACAGCGCGACCGATCCGTATTCCTTCAGCCTGAACGCCAACAGCCAGCGCAGCTTCGTCGCCAACCTGGACAGCGCCGCGCTCAAGCCGGACGGCTGGGACCACCACCAGGTGCCGCGCCTCGACGGCCCGACCGACATCGCCCTGTACGAGCTGCACATCCGCGACTTCAGCGCCAGCGACGCCACCGTGCCGGTCGCGCACCGCGGCAAATACCTGGCCTTCACCGACCAGGACTCGGACGGCATGCGCCACCTGCGCCTGATGCAGAAATCCGGCCTGACCCACATCCATCTGCTGCCGTCGTTCGACTACGCCAGCGTCAACGAAGCCGGCTGCACCACGCCGACCATCCCCAACGCCGCCGCCGATTCCAGCGCGCAGCAGGCGGCGGTGGAGGCCACACGCGGCGGCGACTGCTTCAACTGGGGCTACGATCCGGTGCACTACACGGCGCCGGAAGGCAGCTACTCGACCAACGCCAACGACGGCGCGGTGCGGGTGCGCGAGTTCCGCGCCATGGTGCAGGGCCTGCACAAGCAAGGCCTGCGGGTGACGATGGACGTGGTCTACAACCACACCAGCGCATCGCAGCAGGGCCCGTTGTCGGTGCTGGATAAAATCGTGCCGGCCTACTACTACCGCCTCAACGCCGGCGGCGGCATCACCAACGACAGCTGCTGCGCCGACACGGCGTCCGAGAACGCCATGATGGCCAAGCTGATGATCGATTCGGTTAGCACCTGGGCGCGCGACTACAAGGTGGACAGCTTCCGCTTCGACATCATGGGCTTCACGCCGCTGGCCGTGATGAAGCAGTTGCAGACGGCGGTCAACAGCGCGGCCGGGCGCGACATCTACCTGTACGGCGAAGCCTGGAACTTCGGCACGGTGAGCAACGACGCCCGCTTCGTGCAGGCGCGCCAGGCCAATATGTTCGGCAGCGGCATCGGCTCGTTCAACGACCGCATCCGCGACACCGTGCGCGGCGGCGGCTGCTGCGACAGCGGCTCCAGCCTGATCAGCCAGCAAGGCTTCATCAACGGTGTCTACTACGATCCGAACGCGCAATCGACGCAGACCAAGGACGACTTGCTGCGCCTGGGCGACCTGGTCAAAGTGGGCCTGTCCGGCACGCTGCGCGACTACAGCTTCGTCGACCGCACCGGCACGCTGCGCAAGAATTCGCAGATCGATTACTTCGGCCAGCAGGCGGGCTTTGCCGCCAACCCGGCCGAGACCATCAACTACGTCGAGGCGCACGACAACCAGACCCTGTATGACCTGAACGCCTACAAGCTGCCGGTCGGCACCAGCATGGCCGACCGCGTCAAGGTACAGACGCTGGGCGCGGCCATCAATGTGCTGGCGCAGGGCGTGCCCTTCCTGCACGCCGGCCAGGAAATCCTGCGCTCGAAGTCGATGGACCGCGACAGCTACGACGCCGGCGACTGGTTCAACAAGCTGGACTACAGCTACCAGTCGAACAACTTCGGCGTCGGCCTGCCGATGGCGAGCGTCAACCAGGACAACTGGCCGCTGATGGCGCCGCTGCTGGCTAACCCACTGCTCAAGGCCGACCACATCGCCATCGTCAGCGCCCGCGACGCCGTCAACGACTTGCTGGCGATCCGCCAGGACAGCAGCCTGTTCCGGCTGCGCACGGCGCAGGACGTGTCGGAGCGGCTACGCTTCTATAACACCGGGCCGCAGCAGGTGCCGGGGCTGATCGTCATGAGCATCGACGGCCAGCATCCAAGCCGCTACGACGGCGCCCGCTACAAGATGGTGGTGGTGCTGTTCAACGTCGACAAGGTCGGCAAGACCATCGCCGTGCCGGAACTGGCGGGCCGCAAGCTGAGCGTGCACCACATCCAGCTGAACGCCGACGGCGGCCGCAGCGCGCGCGTGGGCAACTACGTCAGCGCCGGCGGCAAGTTCAGCGTCGCCGCGCGCACTGCCGTGGTGTTCGTGGAGGAAGGCCAATAGGATTGGCCGGTGCTTGCCAACTCGGTTATAGTGACCGTGTGGCAAGCACTACGCCGCGCCTACCGTCTATCGACCTTCGAGGAAATGAAAATGAAAAAACTGTTTGTTGCCAGCCTGATCCTTTCCCTGTGCGGCGCCGTCTCCGCAGCCGAGCCGACGGCCCAGCAAAGCAAGATGAAAACCTGCAACGCCGATGCGACCGGCAAGAAAGGCGATGAGCGCAAAGCGTTCATGAAGGAATGCCTGAGCGCCAAGGCCGAAGCACCGGCGCCGAAAGTGACCCAGCAGGAGAAGATGAAAAAATGTAATGCCGACGCCACCGGCAAAAAAGGCGACGAGCGCAAGGGCTTCATGAAGGAATGCCTGAGCAACAAATAAGCCGTACCGCACATAAAAAAAACGCCATGTGCGCTGCGACGGTCAAGACCGTCGCAATGCCACATGGCGTTTTCATTTGTGCTAGACCGTCGCGCCGGCCGAGTGCTGTTGCTGCCGCGCCTGGCGGCGATACAGGATCAACGTCGCACACAAACCGCAGACGGCGGCAAACGTCATCCACCAGCCCGGCGCGCTCTTGTCGCCGGTGTATTCGATCAGCCCGGTCGCGATGGCCGGCGTGAAGCCGCCGAACACCGCCGTCGCCAGGCTGTAGGCCAGCGAAAAGCCCACCGTCCGCACTTCGACCGGCATCACCTCGGTCAGCGCCACCACCATCGCACCGTTGTAGCTGGCGTACAGGAAGGACAGCCACAACTCCACCCCCAGCATGCGGCCGAAGCTCGGCGACTGCACCAGCCAGTGCAGCGCCGGATACGCGGTGCAGATCGCCAGCACGGTAAAGCAGATCAACAACGGACGGCGGCCGACGCGGTCCGACAGCGAACCCATCACCGGCAGCCAGAAGAAGTTGGAGACGCCGACGAACAAGGTCACCATCAGCGCATCGGTGGTGGACAGGTGCAGCACAGTCTTGCCGAAGGTCGGCGTGTAGACCGTGATCAGGTAGAACGACACGGTGGTCATCGCCACCAGCATCATGCCGGAGATCACCAGCGCCCAGTTGTTGAGCATGGAGCGGAAGATTTCCTTCAGTTCCGGGCGGTGCTTGCGCGCCTTGAATTCCTCGGTCTCCTGCAGCGAACGGCGGATCACGAACAGCACCGGCACGATCAGGCAGCCGACAAAGAAGGGAATGCGCCAGCCCCAGGCGCCCACTTCGGCCGGCGTCAGCCACTGGTTCAGGCCGTAGCCCAGCGCGGCGGCGGCCACCACCGCCACCTGCTGGCTGGCCGACTGCCAGCTCACATAAAAGCCCTTGCGGCCCGGCGTCGCCATCTCCGAGAGGTAGACCGACACCCCGCCCAGCTCGACGCCGGCCGAGAAGCCTTGCAGCAGCCGGCCGGTCAGCACCAGCGCCGGCGCCAGGTAGCCGATCGCGGCATAGCCCGGCACGCAGGCGATCAGCAAGGTGCCTAGCGCCATCAGCGCCAGGGTGACGATCAGGCCCTGGCGGCGGCCGACGCGGTCGACATAGGCGCCCAGGATGATGGCGCCGAGCGGACGCATCAGGAAACCGGCGCCGAAGGTCATGAAGGTCATCATCAGCGAGGCGACTTCATCGTCGCTGGGGAAGAAGGCCTTGGCGATGGCGTTGGCGTAAAAGCCGAACAGGAAGAAGTCGAACATCTCCATGAAGTTGCCGCTGACGACGCGGAACACCGTGCTGAAGTGCGACTGCTGGCCTTGGGGGGAAGTTGAGGAAGTCATGAGTGTCTCGCTGTGTTGACTTTGTTGATACAGGTCGGATCGGGTCCGCCGGGCTTTTGGCGATCATACGCCGGTTTTCTTTCATTTCGCCTTCAATGGCGCCCCCTTGCCGACCATTGAACGTAGCCATAATGCAACACATCCCCGGATTTCGACCGTTTATCGCAAAGTTGTCGGCAGCGGCGGCCAGCTTAAGTAAAATTCATCCTGTTCAAATTAACAACTCACCGAGGAATTCCATGCGCCGTACCGCTGCTGCCGTCCTGATCCCCGCCCTGTTCGCCCTGAGCGCCGCCGCGTCGGCCGCCGAATCGACCCGCCCGCTGGCGTCCTTCGTCGCCATCAACGCCAAGGGCGCCTTCGCCATGACGGTGGAAGTGGGCAAGGCCCAGTCGGTGGTGGTCAGCGGCGACGATCAGTTCGTCGGCTCGCTCAAGACCGAGGTGGTGGGCAATGAACTGCTGATCACCATGCCGGACAAGAGCTTCAAGTCCAGCAAGAACGAGCCGCGCATCACCATCACGGTGCCGTCGCTGAGCCGGGTCAAGGTCGAAGGCGCGGGCGAAACCATCCTCAACAAGGTCAACACCGACCGCCTCGACATCGGCTACCTGGGCGCCGGCCACCTGGTGGCCAACGGCAAGGTCAAGTACCTGCGGGTCAACGCCAAGGGCGTCGGCGAACTCGATACCAAGTCGCTAGTCGCCGAGCGGGTGGACGTCAATTTCGAAGGCGTGGGCCATGTCAGCGTGCACGCCACCGAGCTGCTCAACGCGGTCGCCAAGGGCATGGGCGAACTGGACTACTACGGCCATCCGAAGACCGTCAACAAGTCGGTGGCCGGCATCGGCAGCGTCAACGCCCGGGACTGACTTCAGCAAGTAACTTGCCCTACTGACACGCCGGGAGATTGCGGGTACTATCGACGATAGGGAACCGCAAACGCACCTCGGAGGCTGTCACGGTGGCTGTGCCGAACGACATCGCGCACTGGCGCGCGCAAATCTTTGCGAAGCTGCTGCTGGTCGTGTTCGCGCTGGGCACGGCCACGGCCATCCCCAGCATCCTGCTGGCGGCCAGCGAAGGCATGTGGTCCATCGTCGTCATCGACATCGTCGCCCTGCTGTGGCTGGCCGGCATCTGGCGCCTGCGCCGCCTGCCCTACACCCTGCGCGTGGTCAACTTCCTGATGGTCGCCTTCGTGGTCGGCATCGGCCTGCTGCTCAAGGTCGGGCCGGTCAGCCAGATCTACCTGATGGCCATCCCGGTGCTGGCGGCGCTGCTGCTGGGCCTGAAGCCGGCGCTGTGGACCCTGGGCGTGGCCGGGCTGGCCGTGATGGTGGTCGGCTTCGAGCAGAATTCCCAGCTGCACATCGAAGGCATGCCGGACTATGGCTTCCTCAAGGCCGCCATCATCACGCTCAACTTCATGTTCATGACGGCGGTGCTGACGCTGTCCTGCGCCGTGCTGCTGCAACACCTGGCGCGCTCCTTCAACGAACTGCAAGACCACCAGCTGGAACTGTCGGCGCTGAACGCCGAGCTGCGCCTGACCTCGGCCGCGGTGTCGCGCCTGAACGACATGGTGCTGATCGCCCAGGTCGACCCGGACGGCGCCGGCGGCGAGGCGGGCCAGCACATCATCTTCGTCAACGAAGCCTTCGAGCGCCGCACCGGCTACCGGCGCGGCGAAGTGCTGGGCCGCAGCCTGCGCCTGCTGCAAGGGCCGGACACCGAGGCGGCGGTGCTGGAGCATATCGAACGGGCCATGGCGCGCAGCGAGGCGGTGCGCGCCGAGCTGCTGAACTACACCAAGGACGGCGAACCGTACTGGGTGGAGACCGAGCTGGTGCCGTTCGCCGACGAGGGCGGCGTCAACACGCACTGGGTGGCGGTCGAGCGCGACATCACCGAGCGCAAGAAGTCGCAGGACGATATCCACCGCCTGGCCTTCTTCGACGTGCTGACCGGCCTGCCCAACCGCCGCCTGCTGATGGACCGCATCGACAAGCTGCTGGCCAGCTCCGAGCGCGGCGCCACCTACAGCGCCGTGATGTTCATCGACCTCGACCGCTTCAAGACCATCAACGACGCGCGCGGCCACGCCATCGGCGACGCCCTGCTGCGCAACGCCGCCGGCCGCCTGTCGCAGCTGATGCGCAAGGCCGACACCGTGGCCCGCATCGGCGGCGACGAATTCGTGGTGCTGTTGGGCCACCTGGCGCACGAGCTGCACAGCGCCACCCTCGCCGCCTCCACCGTGGCGGAAAAGATCCGCGCCGCCATCGGCCAGGATTTCGAGATCGAGGGCCAAACCTACAACTCCACCGCCAGCATCGGCGTGACCATGCTGCCGCAGGGTGGCCAGAGCGCGCAGGACCTGCTGCGCGAGGCCGACACCGCGATGTACCGCGCCAAGGCCGAGGGCCGCAACGGCATCGCCTTCTATGAGACGGCGATGCAGGCCGAGGTCGAGCGGCGCCTGAGCATGGAGCGCGACCTGGCCGCCGCGCTGGCCGCCGGCAGCCTGCAGATGCACGTCCAGGCCCAGGTCGACCGCAGCGGCCGCGCGGTCGGCGGCGAGCTGCTGATGCGCTGGCCGCTGGCCGACGGCGCGATGGTGCCGCCGGCGGTGTTCATCCCGGTGGCCGAGGAATCGGGGCTGATCGTCGAGCTGGGCGCGTGGGCGCTGCGCCAGGCCTGCGAGGCGGTGCTGCAGCTGCAGCGCGCCGGGCTGGCCATGCCGCTGTCGGTCAACGTCAGCCCGACCCAGTTCCGCCAGGCCGATTTCGTCGAAGTGGTGCAGCGCACGCTGGCCGACACCGGCGCCCCGGCCGCCATGCTGGTGCTGGAGGTGACCGAAGGCCTGTTGATCGACAAGATGGACCAGACCATAGACCGCATGCACCAGCTGGCGGCGCTGGGGCTGCGCTTTTCGATCGACGATTTCGGCACCGGCTATTCCAGCCTGGCCTACCTGAAAAAAATGCCGTTGTATGAACTGAAGATAGACCGCAGCTTCATCATGGACACGCCGGAAGACGCCAGCAGCCGCGCGCTGGTGCAGTCCATCCTGGCGATGGCCGGCCACCTGGGGCTGCGGGTGGTGGCCGAAGGCGTGGAGACGCAGGCGCAGGCCGATTTCCTGGTGGCCCACGCCTGCAACTGCATGCAGGGCTATCTGTACGCGCGGCCGATGCCGCTGGCGGCGCTGATCGAACGATTGCAGGGAAAAACGGCAGTGGCTGCCGCATAAGCCACTAATCATTGGGGGAGCACATAATGAAACTAAGCGTAGTGCAGAAAATGATCGTGCTGGCCGGGTCCGCGCTGGCCGGCATCGCGCTGCTGGCCGGCGTCAGCCAGTACCAGATGGGCGACGTCTACGAGGCAGCCAACTACTCAACCATCAACACGGTGCCCAGCCTGGTCACGCTGGACCGGCTGCGCGACAGCTTCCTGCGCATGCGCATCCGCATCAACCAGCACGTGCTCAACGACGATCCCAAGAAGATCGAAGAAATCGACGCCCAGATCACGGAAATGCGCAAGGGTGTCGACGACAATCTGAAAAAATACGAGAAGCTGCTCAGCGACGACAAGGACAAGGCCATCCTGACGCGCGAGCGCGACTCGTGGGCCAAGGTGCAGCCGCAGATCGAGGCGGTGCTGGTCGAATCGCGCCAGAACCACGACGACAAGGCGCGCGTGCTGCTGGAGAAGGCCCGCCCCGAGATCCAGGTGATGCAAGCGGCGATCGAAAACCATTTCGACTACAACGTCGAGCTGGGCCAGCAAGGCGCGGAGGCGGCCACGGTGCTCAAGCAAAAGGCCATGCGCACTTCCATCATCATCTCGGTCTGCACGCTGGTGGTGGTGGCGCTGATCAGCGCCTTCATCACGCGCGTGCTGCTGCGCCAGCTGGGCGGCGAGCCGGATTACGCCGCCGAAGTGGTCAACCGCGTGGCCGCCGGCGACCTGACCCTGCAGGTGCGCATCAAGCCGGGCGACACCACCAGCCTGCTGGCGGCGATGAACACCATGGTCAACAACCTGTCGCGGGTGGTGAGCGAGGTCAATGACGGCGCCGAGGCGCTGGCCAGCGCTTCGGAAGAAGTCAGCGCCACCGCGCAATCGCTGTCGCAGGGCGCCAGCGAGCAGGCGGCGGCGGCCGAGGAATCCAGC
Organism: Duganella sp. BJB476; assembly: GCF_003416895.1. Taxonomy (GTDB): domain Bacteria; phylum Pseudomonadota; class Gammaproteobacteria; order Burkholderiales; family Burkholderiaceae_D; genus Rugamonas. Next base: position 252,825 of record NZ_QVIO01000008.1, on the reverse strand, counting down.
GCCGCCATCGAGCAGATGTCGGCCTCGATCGCGCAAAACACCGAGAACGCCAAGGTCACCGACGGCATGGCCGGCAAGGCCGCGCAGGAAGCGGGCGAAGGCGGCGAGGCGGTGCGCTCGACGGTGGTGGCGATGCGCGAGATCGCGAAAAAAATCGGCATCATCGACGACATCGCCTACCAGACCAATCTGCTGGCGCTGAACGCGGCGATCGAGGCGGCGCGTGCCGGCGAACATGGCAAGGGCTTCGCGGTGGTGGCGGCCGAGGTGCGCAAGCTGGCCGAACGCAGCCAGGTGGCGGCGCAGGAGATCGAACAGGTCGCCAGCGGCAGCGTCAGCCTGGCCGAGAAGGCCGGCGCCCTGCTCGACACCATGCTGCCCAACATCAAACGCACCTCCGACCTGGTGCAGGAGATCACGGCGGCGTCGGAGGAGCAGACCACGGGCGCGGGCCAGATCAACTCGGCCATGAGCCAGTTGAGCCAGACCACGCAGATGAACGCCTCCAGCTCCGAGCAGCTGGCCGCCACCGCCGAGGAGATGAGCGGCCAGGCCGAGCAGCTCCAGAGTTCCATGTCCTTCTTCAAAGTGCGTTAAAGGGAGAACCACACAACGATGCATATCATTTATACCGTTATCCTCATGCTGGCGGCGCTGGCCGCCGCGGTGCTGCTGTTCGAACGGGCGGCGCCGCTGACGGCGGCCCGCCTCGGCATGGCGCTGGAGCGCAAGCGCGCGGGCCTGCGGCGGCGCGACGGCGCCCTGCCCGGTTTCAGCATGCCCTACCTGGAAGGAGGCAGCGGCGAGATCCTGGTGCTGGTGCACGGCTTCGCCGGCGACAAGGACAACTTCACCCGCATCGCCCGTTTCCTGACGCCGCGCTACCGCGTCCTCATCCCCGACCTGCCCGGCTTCGGCGAGGCCGGGCGCGCGCCGCAGGCCGGCTACGCCATCACCGACCAGGTCGAACGGCTGCGCGTCTTCCTCGACCGCCATGCGCCGGGGCGGATTCATTTGGGTGGCAATTCGATGGGCGGCTATATCGCCGCGCAGTTCGCGGCCTGCCATCCCGAGCGGGTGGCCAGCGTGTGGCTGCTGGATGCGGCAGGAACTGCGGCGGCGCAAAGTTCGGCCGTGCTGGAGGAGTATCGCGACAGTGGCGCCATGCCGCTGCTGGTGCCGACGGAGCGCGACTTCGCGCGGTTGCTGGCGTATTCCGCGCACCGCAAATTCTTCCTGCCGTATTCGGTGCGCACCGCGCTGGCGCGGCGCGCGGCGGCCGACTACGTGCTGCACACGGAGATCATGCGCCAGGTGGTGGCGTCGCCGCTGCTGGAGCAGCAGTACCACGGGCTGCGCACGCCGGCCTTGATCGTCTGGGGAGAGCAGGACCGCATCCTGCATCCGTCCGGCGCGGCCACGCTGGCCGCGCTGTTCGGCGAGCACCGCGTGATTCTGATGCCGGGCATCGGCCACCTGCCGATGCTGGAGGCGCCGCGCCGCAGCGCCAGGGACTACTTCGAGTTCCGCCGTCGGCTGGCGCAGGCGGCGGCGGAGCACGACGACGGCGAACGCGAAACCGCGGACGCCGACGAGATGCTTACTGCATCACGCTAACGCGCTTGCCGCTGATGCTGCGCTGCGCCGGGTTGCCGTACACGGTGACGTGGCCGGAACCGGTGGCGTCGGCCACCAGCGACTGGCTGACGCCGGCCGAGATGCTGCCCGAGCCGTAGGACACCAGTTCCGCGGTCTGGCTGGTCAGGCCGGCCAGGTCGGCGCTGCCTGAACCGTACAGGCGCACATTCATGCTGCGCACGGTGCCGCTGGCGTTGACGCCGCCCGAACCCTTGACGTCCAGGTTGAGCGAGTCGCCGTTCAGGCGGCCCAGGTCCAGGCGGCCGGAGCTGGTCAGGCTGGCGACGGTGGAGCCGCTTTGCAGGCCGGTGGCGCTGACGCTGCCCGAACCGCCGATGCGCACATCGAAGCGGCTGACGCTGCCCGACAGCTGGATCTGGCGCGAACCCTTCTGGCTCAGGCTCAGTGGACCGCCGTTCAAGCCGCTGACCGTCAGGCGCCCGGAGCCGCTGGCGTCGATCTGGCGCAGCTGCGGCGTGGTGTAGATCACGCGCAGCGGGTTGGCGCTCTGGATGTTACCGTCGATCCAGACGCGCAGCATGCCGCCGCTGGAGTCGGTGCGCAGCATTGGCAGCAGGTTGCTGTCGCCTTCCACTTGCAGCGAGGTGGCGTCGCCGACCCGCACTTCGACCTGCATCGGGCCGTTGATGTCGATGCCGTCGCTGCTGGCCGCGTCGCGGCGTTCGGTGGCCTGCTGGCCGTTGCCCTGCACTGCCGAACTGCCGAAGGCGGAGCTGTAACGCACACCGCCGTTGCCGCTGCCGTCGTCCGGAACGACGATGACGGCGCAGCCGGCGAGGGTGGCGAAGGCGGTGATGACGGCGATGGAGATGGCAGTGCGCATGATGGGGATGTCCCTGAAGTTATAGTGACGCCACTGTAGCGCCATCGCCGGCGCGCCGTCCGCGCCGTGCGACGAACGGCAGAAAACGGGGGACAGGCCGCCCAAAGCCGGTACTCAGGCCCGGCGCCGGCGGTGCTATCATGACGCCATCCACCAGCCCTGCCACCGCCGACTATGACCTCCGCCCCCGCCGACAGCCTGATCGCCCTGCGCGACCTGACCCGCCAATTCTCCGCCGAACGCGATTGGCAGCAGTTCCACACGCCGAAGAACCTGGCGATGGCGCTGACGGTGGAAGCGGCCGAACTGGCCGAACATTTCCAGTGGCTGCAGACCGGCGCCGACGCCGAGCTGGATGACGCCCGCCGCACCGGCATCCGCCACGAGCTGGCCGACGTGCTGCTCTACCTGGTGCAGCTGGCCGACAAGAGCGGCGTCGACCTGCACGCCGCCGCGCTGGAGAAGATGGCGCTCAACGCCGCCAAGTATCCGGCCGAGCAGGTGCGCGGCGACGCCCGCAAGTACAACCAGTACTAAGCCCTCACTTCGGCCGGCGCACCGCGCGCACCTTGCCGCTGCCGCCACCGCCGCAGTAAAACAGCCCCGCGCCGTCCGATTCCAGGCCGCTGACGCCGACGCCGGCCGGCATCTCCAGCCGTTCCAGCACCTCGCCGCTGGACGGGTCGACGCGGCGGATGTCGCTGTCATCGCCTTCCCACGTCCCGTGCCACAACTCGCCGTCCACCCACGTCACGCCGGTGACGAAGCGGTTGGAAGCTATGCTGCGCAGGACCTTGCCGGTGGCCGGGTCGACCTGGTGGATCTTGCGGTCGCGGTATTCGCCTACCCACAGACTGCCCTCGGCCCAGGTCAGGCCGGAATCGTAGCCGTCGCCCGGCGCCGGGATCGAGGCCAGCACCTTGCCGGTGGCCGGATCGAGCTTGTCGATGCGCCGTTCGGCGATCTGGTACAGATAGGTGCCGTCGAAGGCGGTGCCGGCATCGGCGGCGACATCGAGCGTGCGGGTGGTGGCGCCGCTGGCCGGGTCGAAGGCGATCAGCTGGGCGCCGGTGGCGGCCCAGACGCGCTGGCCGTCGTGCGTGACGCCGTGGATGCGTTCGGCGCCGTCGAAGGGGCCGTACTCGCGCACGATCTCGGCCGGGCGCGCCTTGGCTTGAAGCTGGGATGGTCTGGTGTTCGCGTTCATTGCTGCCTCCTGGTGGTTGGTGCGCCGCGATCGGCGCCGCAAGAGAACTTTATGCCAACGGCAGCGCCGCAGGGAGTAACAAGATTGTCGTGAATTGTGCCATGGAGCCCGACAGCGGCGGCGCCAGCCAGCGCCGCGTGCGCGCCTGGCCGATCGGCCGCGCGCGGCCGGCCGCTTCCAGCTCGGCCAGCGCGCGCTGCACGGTGCGCTGGCTGGCGTCCATGGCCAGCGCCAGCGCCGAGGTCGACCAGGCCGCGCCGTCGGCCAGCAAGGCCTGCAGCGCGCCCTGCTCGCCGTCGATGGGCGGCGCCAGCACCGCCACCTCGCCCGCGCCCAGCGGCTTGAGCGCGAAGCCGGACGCGGTGGCCTCGATGCTCGCCTGGGCCTTGACCAGCGCGCGCAGGCGGCCGATCTCGACCCGCAGGCGGGCGCGGTGGGTGTCGTCGGGGTCGCGGGTGTTGAAAGCGGAGGCGATCAGGGCTTCGCGGGCGATGTCGCCGGGCCAGGCTTCGGCCAGCGCGCGCGCCAGCGCGAACAGCACCGGCCGCCGCGCCAGCGAGCGCCATTCCGCGCCCGTGCCCATGCCCCGGCGGCAGGCGTCGACCACCAGTGTGTCGGAGGCCAGCAGCGCGGCCACCTGGTCCAGGCGCAGCATCTGTTCGGCGCCGGCGGCCAGGCGGCGGGCGGCCGGCCTTCCGAAGGCGTTGCGCGCCTCCGCCACCTCGGCCAGCAAGGCCGGGATGCCGGCGCGCGCGGCGGCCGCCTGCGCGCGCTCCAACGCCGTGCGGGCCGGGGCGATGCGCAGGGAGCGCAGCGCCAGTTCCGCCGCCGCCAGTTCCGCCACCGCCTCCAGTGCCGGCGGCAGGCCGCGCGCGTCGAGCAGCGCCAGTGCGGCTCCGGCTTCTTCCAGGCGGCCCAGCAACAGCAGGCGGCGCACCGCGATCAGGCGCGCGTGCAGCGCGTTGGCGCGGTCGGCGTGGGCTTCCAGCGTGGCCAGCGCCGAGGTCAGTGCGCGCGGCGAGCCGGCGAAATCGCGCACCGCCAACGCCACCTCGGCCTCGGCGATCACGCAGCGGGCGCGCGACAATTCTTCATGGGAGCCGAAGCCGCGCGCGGCGCGCCGCAGCAGTTCGCGGGCGCGCCCGTGCTCGCCCAGTTGGGCCATGGCGATGCCGCGCAGGGCCATGGCCGGCGGATCGTCGCGCAGGGCGACGCGTTTGAGGGCGCCGAGCGCGTCACCGGCTGCGAGGGCGCGCGCGGAGGCGGCGATCAGGGAGTCCATGGTGATAGCATACACCGGCGCGCGTCGGCGTCCGTGGCGCGCCGCGGACGGTGCAGAGCCGGCGACGCGGCGCCAGTGGCGCAGCGGCTCAGCGACTCAGCGTTGATGGTGCGGCGTCAGCGGCCCAGCGCCTTGCGGATCTGCGCCGAGACGATGGTCCACGACGGCGACGTGGCCGCCACTTCGTCGTAATGGCTGCCACCCGGCAGCACGATCACTTCGGCGTGGTCGCCGGCCGCCTGGGCGCGGCGCGCATAGTCGTGGCCCGCGCGCAGCGGCGAGACGGTGTCGAACTCGCCGTGGATCAGCACCGTGCGCACGCCGGACGGCAGCAGCTCGGCCGGCGAGGTGTCCGAGAAAATGTCCGGCCGCGTGGCGCTGGCGGCACCGGCCAGCTGCACCATGTCGCGCTCGCAGCTGGTCTTGATCAGTTGCTGCTCGTTGCGCAGGTCGGCCAGGCCGCCCAGGCTGATGACGGTGGGGACCGGCAGCGGATCGGCCACGTACAGCGGGCTGCTGCGCGGCAGGCGCGCGCGCGAGGCCGCCCACTGCGCCAGATGGCCGCCGGCCGAATGCCCGACCAGCACGATGCGCGACAAGTCCAGCCGCCGCTGCGGCGCCAGCGCGCGCAAATGGTCGACCGCCGTGGCGACGTCGTGGTACATGCCGGGATAGCCGCCACCCGCCTCGTCGAAGCGGCGGTACTCGATATTCCAGACCGCGATGCCCTGCCGCTGCAGGTCGCCGGCCATATTGTGCATCTGTGTAATGCCGCCAAACTCCTTGGTCCAGCAGCCGCCGTGGACGATCACCGCGACCGGGAACGGGCCGTCGCCGGCCGGCTGGAACAGCTCCGCGAACTGCGACGGCGCCGCACCGTAGGCCACGTGCAGCGTCGGCGCGGGACCGCTCAGCGCCAGATAGTCCTGCAAAGTCATGGGCGCCGCACCAGCGCCGCCCACATTGCCCGCGATGGCCGCCGCCAGCAAAGTCCTGCCCATAGGTTTAAACATGCATGTGCTCCGATTGACGATAGCGCCATGCTACACATAAAAAAAACGGGGTCAAGTCTGTCAATCGGACACGGGCTCCGCCGTAGTGGCCGCTACGGCGGAGCCCGTGTCCGAATGTCAGACTTGACCCCGGGGGTTTAGAACTTGTAGTTCGCGCGGGCGTAGTAGTAGCCGCCGTTGATGCCGATCGGCGAGAACGATGGCAGCACCGTCACCGCCGCGTTGTCGCCGGCCGCGCGCTGGTCGGCCAGCAGCGCCGGGTTCACGCCGTTCGGATACTTGTTGAACAGGTTGTTGGCGCCCACCGCCACCGACCATGCGGGACTGAGCTTGTAGCCCACTTCCAGGTCGGTGATCGCCTTGGCCGAGATTTCGGTCAGGTGATACACCGAACCGTCCTCGCTGCCGTACTCCGACGATTTGCCATACAGCGCTTCACGCAGGTTGATGGTCCAGGCGCCGATCTTCCACAACGCGCCCAGGTTGATGCGCATCTTCGGCGAGGCGGTTTCCAGGTCGGAGATCGCGGTCTGGTCGAGCAGCGTTTGCGGCAGCAGCTGGGCCGGCGCCTGGTTGATCTTGGTGACTTCCACCTTGTTGTAGTTGGCCGCCACAGTCCAATCCACCTTGCCCGCCGTGCCGTAGCTCTCGTTGAGCGTGGCGACGAATTCCAGACCGCGGCTGCGGGTGTCGACCGCGTTGGAGAAGATGTTGATGCCGGTCTGGCTGACGGTGCTGTCGAGCACATTGCCGTTGGCCTTGATCGCCGCCACCACCGCCGGCGAGTTCACCGATCCGCCCGAGCCATACAGGGCGCCGGAACCGACGATGCGGTCGCGGATCTTGATCTGGTAGGCGTCCAGCGTGATGGCCAGGTTGGCGGCCGGGTTCAGCACCAGGCCCAGGCTGAAGTTGGTCGAACGCTCAGGCTTCAGGCCATCGACGCCCACCAGCTTGGCGCCGGCCGAATTCGGCGCCAGCTGTACGAAGGCGGAAGTCGGGCTGACGTTGGTGGCCGAATAGTATTCCTCGGCCAGCGTCGGCGCGCGGAAGCCGTTGCTGAAGGTGCCGCGCACGCCGACCAGCGGCGAGACGTCGTAGCGGGCCGTGAACTTGCCGACCTTGGCGTTGCCGAAGTCGGAGAAGTGTTCGTAGCGGGCCGCCAGGTCCAGCGTCAGGTCGGTGACCGGGTTGCCGGCCAGGTCGATGTAGGCCGCTTCGTTGGTGCGGCGGTGGCTGCCGGCGTCGGTCAGCGAGAAGCCCGGATAGGACTGCGAACCTTCCTTGTAGCGCGAGGCGGCGTCGCCCGCTTCGATCTCGTACTTGTCGATGCGGTGCTCCAGGCCTGCCGCCACGTTCAGCGGCTTGGCCCAGCCGACCGCGAACTCGCGGCTCGCTTCCAGCGATGTGGTCAGTTGGCTGGCGATGAAGGAACCGGCATGGAACACTGTGGGCGTGGTGCCGGTGTCGTTGAACAGCGAGACGTTGCCCGAATCGGCTACGCCGATCTTGCTGGTGTCCTTGCCGTAGGTGGAGCTCAGGTCCAGGTTCCAGCCAGCCACCACGCCCTTGATGCCGCCGGTCAGCGCGTAGTCGTCCTGCTTCATGGTCTCCTTCGGCGAGAAGCCGGTCGGATAGACCTTCGGCAGGCGGCTCGGCAGACGGTAGTTCTCGTAGGCGCGCGCTTCCTTGTGGCCCCAGGTGGCGATGGCGTACAGCTGGCTGTCCGGCGCGAAGTCGTAGCCGAAGTTGGCCGCCAGGACGTTCAGGTGGTATTGCGCGTCGCCCGAGATGTGGTTGACGTGCGGGTAGCCGGCCTGTTGGAACATGCCGGGATAGGCCGCCATGTTGGCGGCGGTGATCACGCGCGGGTCGATGCCGCCACGGTCGCTGTAGCCGTGGTACTTGGATTCGGCGGTCAGGCTCAGGTAGGCGTCCTTGAAGGGTTCGACGCCGACGTTGGCCGAGGCGTCGCCGGTGCGGCCGCCGCCGTCGGAATAGCCGCCGCCGGTGGCGCTGGCGGTACCGCCATGGTTGTTCGATTTGAGGATGATGTTGATCACGCCGGCGATGGCGTCGGAGCCGTATTGGGCGGCGGCGCCGTCCTGCAGCACTTCGATGTGGTCGATCGCGGATACCGGGATGTAGTTCAGGTCAGCCGCGGCGCCGCCCTGGTATGGCCCGCCCAACACGGCCAGGTTGGCGGTGCCGTGGCGGCGTTTGCCGTTGATCAGCACCAGTGTGTTGTTCGGGCTCAGGCCGCGCAGGCGGGCCGACAGCGTCAGGTTGGCGGTGTCGCCGCCGAAGGCTTGCGCGGTGAACGACGGCAGGTTCTGCGCCAGCGCCTGGATCAGATCCGGCTGGCCGGTGCGCTGCAACGAGGCCGAGTCCAGCACCTGGATCGGCGAGGCGCTGTTCTCCACCTTGATGCCGCTGGAGCGGGTGCCGGTGACGATCACCGCGCTGACGGTGGCCTCGTCGGCCGCCGCCGCTGCTGCGTCGGCGGCGTAGACGGAACCCATCGACAGGGTGGACAACACGGCGGCGACGCCGGTCTTGAGTATGGCCTTATGCATAGTGAATCCCCATTTGAATAAAAGAAAAGTAAGACCTGATGCGTATTATTTTTTTGCGGCGACGACTTCGATTTCCACCAGCCAGCCCGGATTGCTCAGGGCCGCCACCTGCACCACGGCGCGCGCCGGCAGCTTGGTCTGCGCGCCGCCGAAGTGCTGGGTGTAAGCTTCCATGAAGCCCTTGGTGTCGGCCTTGCCGCCCTTGGCCGGATCGCCGACCAGGTAGACGGTCATCTTGACCACGTCGGTCATGTCGAGCTTCATGCCCTCCAGGACTTCCTTGATCTTCTTCAGCACTGATTCGGACTGGGTTTTAGTGTCGCCAAAGGCGGCCAACGAATCCGGCGCGGCGCTGGCGTCGGCGATGGCGGGCACCTGGCCACTGACGAAGTGGATGGTGGCGGTGGACGGCACCGTGACCGCCAGCGCGATCGGGAAATCCGAGCCGGGGATCTTGTGGCGGACGATATCGGTGGCGGCGGCCTTGGGCGCCGCATCAGCGGCAACCGGCATGAGTGCCAGTGCGGCCGGAATCAACAGTGTGGCGAGTGCTTTGTTCATGCGTTCTTCTTTCAGTGTTTGTTGGACATCTGGCCGTTACTAAAATGGTCGACTTGCAGCACATCGCGCAGCGCCAGCACTTCCGGCTCGCTCAGCGGCGCCGCCTGGTTGCCCCAGTTGCTGCGCACGAAACTGAGAATGGTGGCGATCTCCTGGTCGCTCAGGCTGTCGCTGAAATCAGGCATGCCGCCGCGCCCTTTCAGCAGCACGGCGGCGACATCCACACCCTTCCCCTGCACGAACTTGTTCCCCGCCAGCGCCGGGAAGGCGCCCGGTATGCCCTTGCCGGTGGCCTGATGACAGGCCGCGCAGTTCTTCATGAACAGCGCCTTGCCATCCATCTCTTGCGCGCGCGACGGCGCCGTGGCGCCGGCGGCCAGCACGGCGATGATCGCCATCGCCGCCTTGATCAATACCTCTTTCATGCGCTGGCCCTTTCATGGATCTTGGCGATCTGCTGCCACGCCGATTCGATGGCGCCGGCCTGCCAGCCGGTCAGGTAGCTCAGGTGCTCTCCGGCCAGCAGCACGCGGCCCTCGCCCTCCACCAGGATTGGATAAGCGGCGGCGCGGGTCTTGTCGGTCCACTCGGCCCAGCCGCCCAGGTTGTACTGCACGCGGTGCCAGGCAACCGAGAACGCGGTCTCGAAATTCTCCGTGTACTGCGGGAAGATCTTCTGCCCGGCCTCCAGCGCGAAGGCGGCGCGCTCCTTCGGCGACAGCGCGCTGGTCTCGATCGCGGCCGTCTGGTACTGGTAATAACCGAGCAGCACGCCCTTCTTCTTTTGCCAGCCGTAGGACGGCATCGAGATGGTGTTGATGCCTTTGAGGTCGGTGAGCACATGGCCGCCGTACAGGTGCTCGTCCTCTTCCCAGAAGCGGCGCTTCATCTGCAGGCCGATCTTGCCGACCGGCGCGTAGGCCACCGTGGCGACGGCCTTCTTGAACTTGTCCGAGAAGTCGGTATCGATCTGGCGCAGCACCGACAGCGGCATCGCCACCAGGCAGTAGTCGGCGGCGATGCTGTCGCTTTTGCCGGTGCCGGTATCCTTGTAGGTGACGGTGACGCCCTTGTCGTTCTGGCGGATGGTCTGCACTTCCGCGCGGTAGCGGATGTTCTTGCCGACGCGTTTTTCAAACGCCTTGGCGATGGCGTCCATGCCGCCGACCGGCTGGAACATGGTGTTCTGCATCGGGAAGTCCTGCACCGCGCTGTAGACGTTGCCCAGCTTGGAGGCCAGCAGGTCCTTGAAGCCCAGCGGGTCGGACGGCGTGCCCGCTCCCGGCGCGATGCCGGCGCCGGGATTGACGGTGTAGCCTCGGCCGCTGCGGCCCTTGTATTGCAGGTCGGCGCCGGCCAGCTGGCCTTCGTGCGCCAGGTAGTCCAGCAGCAGGCGCTGGTCGTCGGCCGTCAGTTCGGCGTCCAGCTGTTTGCTCTTGACCGACTTGGCCAGCAGCTCGGAGACGTGGCCGCGCATGTCGGCCTTGATCTCGGCCACCCGCATGCGCTTGCCGGCGTAAGGGCCGGCGTTTTCCGAGTAGACGAAGGAGTGGTCGTTATCGTTGACCATGACTTCCAGCGGCACTTCGAATAGCCGCGTGTAGTGCAGCGTCGACTGGTGGTGCAGCGGGATGCGCCACGGGCCGTGGTTGATGTACTGGCCGTCGTCGAATTCGCAAGTCTGCTTGTCGCCGCCAAGCTCGGTCAGGCTGAAGCCCTTGCGCGCGGTCTGGCAGCGGCCGCCGGCGAACGAGCGCGCTTCGAGGATCTGGCAGTGGTAGCCCAGCTTCTCCAGCTCGTAGGCGGCGGTCATGCCGGCCAGGCCGGCGCCCAATATCAGCACCTTCTTGCCTTTGCCGCTGCCGCTCAGCGCCGGCGGTGCGGAGGCGGTCGAGCCTATGCCCATGCCCCAGGCGTTCATGGTGTTCAACAGCAGGCCAGTGCCGCCGACCGCCGCCGCCCGATACAGGAAATCCCTTCGCGTCAATGCACTAAACGATTTAAACGATTTGACTGTTTTACTATTCATCGATTCCCTCTCGTGACTTGCGTATGCATAGTCCTCATCTAGCAATCGCCGTGCCACAATGCCAAGCAAAATAAACATGCTTCGTCGTTGAAGCGGTCCTTATGGAATAAGGCGATACGCCATCCGGCAAAGCACTTCCGGCGACAGACTTTATTTGCGGATTATTCGGCGCGTATGGCAGGTAAAAACGGCGCGCCGCACCAGCGGGAGGCGTGCACCGGAATGGCGAGAAGTGGCATGCACGGCGCTGGACAGCGCCGTCTGCTATCGACTTTGGAAATCAGTTAGCGTAGCTGGCGTAAGCGTGCGTAGTGCTACGTAGGGGTGCTGCGGAGACGGTGGGGATGGGGTGTGGCAGGTAAGCGATTTCCGCCGCCGCGAGGTGGCGCTGCGCGCTGCCGCTGTCGGCCATGTGGCAGACGTGGAATTGCATGGGCGCGCTGACGTCCAACAAATAAATCATGTCCATGTCGGCCGGGTCGTAGGCGACGCGCACCTGCCATTGTCCGCGCAGGCGCGCGCGCTCGAGCCAGCGCTCGTTGATAGCGCGTGCGCAGGTGTAGACGCTGTCGAACAGCACGATGCCGTCGGCGGTGACGGTGGCCGTGGTGGCCGGCATCAGGCTGCAGCGCAGCAGCTGTTCGGGATAGGTCTTCAGGCTGCCGCCGCGCTGGGCCACGCCCCACTCCCACAGTTCGCGCGGCGTGGCATGGCCGTGGTTGGGCAACTGGCGGCTGTTGTTGTGGTAGAGGATGGCGTCGATGACGATGCGGGTGAACTGGTCCAGATCGAGCACGCCGTCCAGCCGGCAGGCCGTGCCGGCGTCGCCCGGCGCCAGCAGCCGGAAGCGTTTTTCCAGCACGGCCTTCCATTCGTCCGGGCCCTCGTCGGCGTCGGTGCAGCGCAGGTTGAAGTTGTTGAGCAGTGTTTCGCACTGGGCGCCACCGCTCAGGGCTGCATTGGTGGCCAGGGTTTCCGGCAGGTGGCGGCAGGGCCACTGCCCCGCCTCGATGGCGCGGCCGTACTGCTGGCTGTAGCGCTGCTTGTCGGCGCCGCAGTTGGCCAGGGCCAGCATGGCGTGCTGCCAGCTGGGTGCGCCCAGGCCGATGTAGACGCCCGTCACCATGCGGCTGAAAGCATCGACCGCCACGTACACCAGCGGCCGGCCGATGGCCTGCTGGCGGTCCGCGCGCGAGACCAGTTGCACTTCGGCGCGTACCACGTCCAAGTGGAAGCCGGCGCCGGGCCGGCCGGACAGCGCTGCGGCATCGATGGCCTGCTGGCGGGCATCGTCGCCGCGGCCAGTGCCGGTGCCGGTGCCGACGCTGTTGCCGGTGCCGGTGCCCGTGCCAGCGCCCACGGCGCCGTGGCCGGCGGCCTGCGAGCCACGCGCTGCGGCGGCGGCACTGCGGCGCGCCACTTCCGGCGGCCGGTCATCATCGTGATCGAGCCAGTAGTTGAACTGGCCGAAGGTCGGCAGCGCGGCTGCCTGCGCGCCCTGCGTCGCCAGCACGCGGCCGCTGTCGGCGTCGATGCGGCGCTCGCAGAAGAAGTCGGTCAGCATCTGCTGGTAGGCGCCCAGCCGCGAGAACTTGGCGTGGCCGGCCGCGTAGTGCGCGATGGCGACCCGGAAGGTGCGGCGGATTTCCTCGTCGGCGTTCATGCCGGGACCGTCGTCGGCGCCGTTCTTGCGCGGCCTTCCGCGCTTGACGCCGGCCGAGGCCTGGCGCACCTTGCCGCGCCCACCGGAGTTGCAGTAGTCGGGCAGCAGCGCGTTGGGCGTCTGGCCGCGCTGCCAGTAGCGGCGCAGGTAGCGGTAGATGGTGGGATGCGATACGCCGTGCGTGGCGGTGGCCTGCGCGATCAGCTGGCCGCGCTGTCGCGCTTCGTAGATGCCCGGCTCCAGCGCCACCAGCGCTTCGACGATCTGCCACGCGCGGGCGCGCAGCTGCAGGTGCTTGGGCGGCAGCAGCTCCTGGCTGACCACCATCAGGTAGGGATCGGCCGCCAGCACGCGTGCATGGCCGGCGCAGATGTCGGCGTGCAGCGCCGGCAGCGTCACCAGTTCGACGTCGGCCGACCGCGCCGCGACGTCGAACACGTAGGCGTGGCTTTGCTCGGGGGCGATCCACAGCACGCGGACGGTGCGCGGAGACGGGTGCGTGTAGTGCAGCAGGTCATTCCGCAGCAGCATCGGCGCCTCGTATGCGGGAGTGTAGAAACAATACGGTCATTCCGTGCTCCTTGCTCAACGACTTGTCGGTTTATCCCATCCTCAATGCAATAAGCGGGCCAGATGGCGGCCGGCGCGCCCGCCCCTATGAAAACGATACCAATCGGGCGTTTCCGGCACACCGCGCCCGGCGTGGTTTTGGTGCGCCGGGCGCACCGTGCGCGTGCAGGCGGCCCATATGAAAACAGGGCCTTGCGGCCCTGTGGTGTGAAACGATCTACAAGCGATCTATAACTTAGCGATCAATACTTCTTCTTGAACGCGCCCTTGGCGCCCGGCGCCGGCTTTTTAGGCGGCGTCGATTTGCCGGACTCCGGCGGCATGCGCTCGGCGTGGCTGATCTTCAGCTGTGCGCCGCCGACCCACACTTTGCCCAGGTGCTTGAACAGTTCCGGCGGCATCCCGTCCGGCAGCTCCAGCATGCTGTAGGTATCGAAGATCTCGATGCGGCCGATATGCTTGGCTTCCAGGCCAGCCTCGTTGGCGATGGCGCCGACGATGTTGGACGGCGTGGCCGCATGGTTGCTGCCCACTTCGATGCGGAAAGCGCTCATTGGCAGAGTGACCTTGCCCGGCTTTTCCTTTTTCTTCTTCGGCGCGGCTTCCTCTTCCACTTCGGCCGATTCAACGCGTGCGGCCTTGGCCAGCGGTGAAGCCGTCGGTGCGGCCGGCGCGCGCGCCGGTACCGGACGGGCCGCAACCGGTGCAGGTGCTGGCGCCGGCGACGGTGCGCCCTCGCCGCCATCGCGGCTGATGCGCAGCTGCTGGCCGGCGACCTTGATGCTGGCCAAGTGATCAAGCACGTCGCCGGTCAGGTTGTCCGGCATATCGAGCACGCTATAGTCGTCGTAGATCTCGATGCGGCCGATGTTCTTGGAGTCGATGCCGCCTTCGTTGGCGATGGCGCCGACGATATTGCCCGGCTTGACGCCGTGCTGGTAGCCCACTTCGATGCGGAAGGTCTGCATGCCAGGATCGGCGGCGCGCACGATGCGTTCCTTTTTAGGGAAACGCTCGCTGCGGTCCGGACGTTCGCCGCGGTCGGCGCGTTCGAAACGGTCGCCGCGATCGCCGCGGTCATTGCGGTCGTTGCGCTCGAAGCCGACTTGACGGCCCGGACGTTCGTCCCAGGTGGCGGCAGCGACTTGCTGTTTTTTGTCCAGCAGCAGCGGCACGTCGCCGCGTGCCATCTTGGCCAGCGCGGCGGCGATCTCGATCGCCGGGATGTTCTGTTCGCGCTCGAAGTCCTCGATCAGCGACTGGAACTGTTCCAGCTCGCCCTGTGCCAGGGTTTCGCTGATCTGCGACTTGAACTTGGCGATGCGGACGTCGTTGACGGCCTGGATGGTCGGCAGCTCCAGCATGCCGATCGGCTGGCGGGTGGCGCGCTCGATCGATTTGAGCAGGTTCTTTTCACGCGGGGTGATGAACAGGATCGCCTCGCCGCTGCGGCCTGCGCGGCCGGTGCGGCCGATGCGGTGGGTATAGCTTTCCGGATCGTGCGGCACGTCGTAGTTGACCACGTGGCTGATGCGCTCCACGTCCAGGCCGCGCGCGGCGACGTCGGTCGCCACCAGGATGTCGATCTTGCCGTCCTTGAGCTGCTGGATGGTGCGCTCGCGCTGCGCCTGCTGGATGTCGCCGTTGATGGCGGCCGCCGAGAAGCCGCGTGCCTGCAGCTTCTGCGCCAGTTCCTCGGTACCGAGCTTGGTGCGCGAGAAGATGATCATGCCGTCGAAGTTCTCGGCTTCCAAGATGCGGGTCAGCGCGTCCAGCTTGTGCATGCCGGACACCAGCCAGTAGCGCTGGCGGATGTTTTCATTGGTGCCGGTCTTGGCGGCTACCGTGATTTCCTTCGGATTGCGCAGGTAGGTATTGGCGATGCGGCGGATGGCCGACGGCATGGTGGCCGAGAACAGCGCGGTCTGGCGCGTATCCGGGGTCTCCTGCAGGATGCGTTCGACGTCGTCGATGAAGCCCATGCGCAGCATTTCATCGGCTTCGTCCAGCACCAGCGTTTTCAGCTTGGACAGGTCGAGCGAACCCTTGTCCAGGTGATCGATGACGCGGCCCGGCGTGCCGACGACGACGTGCACGCCGCGGCGCAGCGCCGACAGCTGTGGGCCGTAGCTTTGGCCGCCGTAAATCGGCAGCACGTGGAAGCCGGGGATGTGCGCGGCGTAGGTCTGGAAGGCTTCGGCGACCTGGATCGCCAGTTCGCGGGTCGGCGCCAGCACCAGCGCCTGTGGCGTGGTCTGTTTGATATCGATGCGCGACAGGATAGGCAGCGCGAAGGCGGCGGTTTTACCCGTACCCGTTTGCGCCTGGCCCAGGACGTCTTGGTTGTCCAGCAGCGACGGGATGGTCGCGGCCTGGATAGGCGACGGCGACTCGTAGCCGACATCTTTCAGCGCTTGAATCAGGGGCGCGCTGAGGTTCAGGTCGGTAAAAAGGGTAATCGGGGATGTTGGGGTTTCAGACATGGCGTCACTCACAAGTATGTTCGAATCGCCTAATTGCGAAAGAAATTTGTGCGTAGTTTACTCTCTATCGACACTTTGAGCCGAAAAATGGACAAAAACCGCCATTTACAGGCAAAAGCGCGACATCAGCCGCCCAAAAAAAGGGACAGGCCTGAGCCTGTCCCTTTTTCTTGCGCCGCCCAGGCCAGAGGTCCGGGGCGGCACGTCCTGCGCTAGCGGATGCGACTTATTTGCTGGCGGCTGGAGCCGATGCTGCTGGTGCCGGGGTCGATGCTGCCGGTGCGCTGGCGGCTTTGACTGCCTTGGCCTTCTTGTGATGCACTTTCTTGGCCGGTGCGCTGGCCGCCGGTGCCGATGCGGCTGGAGCCGGGGTCGATGCGGCGACGGTTGCGGAAGCCGAAGCGGCTGGAGCTTGAGCGAATGCGGCGCCTGCGAACAGGGTGGCGATCAGGGTAGCGATTACTTTTTTCATGATGTGATTTCCTTAAAATGGTTTATATAGTTTATTTAATTACTTGGATTACTTGGCTGCTGCGACTTTGGTGTCGGCTTTGGCTTCTACTTTTGCTGCGGCGACTGGCGCTGCGACTTTGGATTCTTTGGCCTTGTGATGGACTTTGGTCTTCGCGGTCTTCACTTCAGCTTTCACTTCAGGCTTGGCTTCGGTTTTGACATCGGCGTTTTTGACTTCAGCCTTCGCTTCGGTTTTTACCACGGCTGGCTTGGCGGCTGGAGCGGTGGTGGTGGCGACTGGTGCTTGTGCGAATGCTGCGGTAGCGAACAAGCCGGCGATCAGGGAAGCGATAATTTTGGTCATGATGTATTTCCTTTTTCTGGGTTTCGGCATCGGGACTATCCCGTGTCGCATGAGTAAAAAACGGCGCAGCCACCCGTTCAGTTGACGCTCATTACAAGCTCTTACCGACTCTTACACTCGCTTACAACTCGCCCTGCGGCCGGCTGAAATGAAAAATGCCGCCCAGCGTGAACTGGGCGGCATTCGGGCCGAAGCCTTATTGCGTCTTGGATTACTTGCTGGCTGCTGGAGCCGATGCTGCCGGCGCCGGGGTCGATGCTGCCGGTGCGCTGGCGGCTTTGACTGCCTTGGCCTTCTTGTGATGCATTTTCTTGGCCGGTGCGCTGGCTGCTGGCGCCGATGCGGCTGGAGCCGGGGTCGATGCGGCGACGGTTGCGGAGGCCGAAGCGGCTGGAGCTTGAGCGAATGCGGCGCCTGCGAACAGGGTGGCGATCAGGGTGGCGATTACTTTTTTCATGATGTGTTTTCCTTAAAATGATTTAGATAGTTTATTTAATTACTTGGCTGCGGCCACTGGCGCGGCAACCTTGGTGTCTACTTTCGCAGCGGCGACTGGCGCTGCGACTTTGGATTCTTTGGCCTTGTGATGGACTTTGGCTTCGGTTTTGACTTCAGCCTTCGCTTCGGTTTTCAGCACGGCTGGCTTGGCGGCTGGAGCGGTGGTGGCGGCGACTGGCGCTTGTGCGAATGCTACGGTAGCGAACAAGCCGGCGATCAGGGAAGCGATAATTTTGGTCATGATGTATTTCCTTTTTCTGGGTTTCGGCATCGGGACTATCCCGTGTCGCATGAGTAAAAAACGGTGCAGCCACCCGTTCAGTTGACGCTCATTACAAGCACTTACCGACTCTTACACTCGCTTACAACTCGCCCTGCGGCCGGCTGAAATGAAAAATGCCGCCCAGCGTGAACTGGGCGGCATTCGGGCCGAAGCCGTACTGCGTCTTGGATTACTTGCTTGCTGCTGGAGCCGATGCTGCCGGCGCCGGGGTCGATGCTGCCGGTGCGCTGGCGGCTTTGACTGCCTTGGCCTTCTTGTGATGCACTTTCTTGGCCGGTGCGCTGGCTGCTGGCGCCGATGCGGCTGGAGCCGGGGTCGATGCGGCGACGGTTGCGGAGGCCGAAGCGGCTGGAGCTTGAGCGAATGCGGCGCCTGCGAACAGGGTGGCGATCAGGGTAGCGATTACTTTTTTCATGATGTGTTTTCCTTAAAATGATTTAGATAGTTTATTTAATTACTTGGCTGCGGCCACTGGCGCGGCAACCTTGGTTTCTACTTTCGCAGCGACGACCGGCGCTGCGACTTTGGATTCTTTGGCCTTGTGATGGACTTTGGCTTCGGTTTTAACATCGGCGGCTTTGACTTCAGCCTTCGCTTCGGTTTTCAGCACGGCTGGCTTGGCGGCTGGCGCGGTGGTGGCGGCGACTGGCGCTTGTGCGAATGCTGCGGTAGCGAACAAGCCGGCGATCAGGGAAGCGATAATTTTGGTCATGATGTATTTCCTTTTTCTGGGTTTCGGCATCGGGACTATCCCGTGTCGCATGAGCAAAAAACGGCGCAGCCACCCGATCAGTTGACGCCCATTACAAGCTCTTACCGACTCTTACACTCGCTTACAACTCGCCGCAGCCATCCTCAATGCGGTTTCACGTCATCCTTCAGCGCCGCCAGCGCCATGCGCTCCACCAGTCCCGGGGCGATCAGCTTCATCCAGCGCCCCAACTTGCCCTTGGCCGACATCACCACCTCGCGCCGGCGCGCCTGCATGCCGTCGACGATCAGCCGCGCGCATTCTTCCACCGGCATCGCCTTGTCCTCTTTCAGGCTGCTGCTGCCCAGCGCCCCTCCGGCCGCGTTGTAGCCGCGATAACGGATCTGCGTCGCCACCACGCCCGGATAGGCGATCGTCACGCTCACCCCGGCCGCCTTCAATTCAGCGCGCAAGGCCTCGAAGAAGCCGCTCATGGCGAACTTGCTGGCGCCGTAGGCGGTGCGCCCCGGCACCCCGACCAGCCCCGCCAGCGACGACACCGCGACGATGCTGCCGCGCGACTGCTTCAAATAAGGCAGCGCCGCATGGGTGCACCACACACTGCCCCACAGGTTGATCTTCATGAGCTCCTCGTACCAGGCCAGGTTGTCGACCTCCTCGAACAGCGCATGCGCCGAGCGGCCTGCGTTGTTGATCAGCGCATCGACGCGGCCGAAGCGCGCCACGCAGGCCGCCACCAGCGCCGTGCACTGCGCCTGCACCGAGACGTCGGTCGGCGCCACCAGCGTCTGCGCGCCGGCCGCCGCGCAATCGGCTGCCACCAGCTCCAGCGCCTCAGCGTTGCGCGCCGCCAGCACCAGCGCCACGCCGCCGCCATGGCTGCGCGCCAGCTGGCGCGCCATCTCGGCGCCGATGCCGTCCGAACTGCCGGTGATGATGATGACTTTCATAGCTCTCCTTTATTTGGGCAAGTACAGTAAGATAGCCCGCTTCTGCACCGAATCACACATTACGGAGTAAATATGCGTCTTCCAGCCCTCGCAATCGCCGCCGGCCTTGGCCTGGCTTCCCTCCACGCCGCCGCCCAGCAGGCGCCGGTGGTGACGGAAGCGCCGCTGCGCGCCCACCTGTCCTTCCTGGCCGACGACCTGTTCGAAGGCCGCGGCACCGGCCAGCGCGGCGGCGACCTCGCGGTACGCTACCTGGAAACCCAGGCCGCCATCATCGGCCTCAAGCCGCTGGCCGGCGGCGGCTATCGCATGCCGGTCAAGATCGAGGGCACCAAACTGTTGGCAAATAGCCTCGTGCGGTTCGACGCCAACGGCAAAAGCATCACGCCGCAAAACGGCAGCGAGATCGTGTTCGGCACCGCCGCCGGCAAGGCCGACATCACCATCGACGCGCCGCTGGTGTTCGTCGGCTACGGCGCCATCGCGCCGGAAGAGAAATGGGACGACTACAAGGGCGTCGACATGAAGGGCAAGATCCTGGTCATGATGGTCAACGATCCGCAGCCCACCGCCGAAGAACCGAACCGCTTCGCCGGCAAGGCCTACACCTACTACGGCCGCTGGCTGTACAAGTACGAGGAAGCGGTGCGCCAGGGCGCGGCCGGCGTGCTGCTGATCCACACCACGCCTTCCGCCTCGTATCCATGGAGCGTGCCGGCCAACGGTTTCAGTCACGAGCGCTTCCACCTGGCCGGCGCCGGCAATCCGGTCGAAGGCTGGCTGCAGGAGGAGACCGCGCGCGCGTTGTTCGCCGCCGCCGGCTTCGACCTGGACGCGCTGCGCGCCCAGGCCGAGACCCGCGAGTTCCGTCCGGTCGACCTGAAGACCAGCGTGCACGCCGAAGTCCACAGCGCGATCCGCCAGATCGAGCAGTTCAACGTGGCCGGCATCGTGCCCGGCTCGGACGCCAAGCTGAAGGCGCAGGCGGTGGTCTACTCGGCCCATTGGGACCACCTGGGCATGGACGAAGGCGTGCGCCGCGACGACCGCAGCGACCATATCTGGAACGGCGCCATCGACAACGCCTCCGGCGCCGCCGCGCTGCTGGCGATGGCGGCCGAAGCGGTCAAGCATCCGGCCAAGCGCACCCAGGTCTTCCTGTGGCCGGCCGCCGAGGAACAAGGCCTGCTGGGCAGCGCCGCCTATGTGCGCAACCCTGCCTGGCCGCTGGCGCAGACCACGGCCGACCTCAATCTGGACAGCATGAACTTCGTCGGCCTGACGCGCGACATCGGCGTCGCCGGCGCCGAGCGCAGCAGCCTGTACGAGGCTGCCGGCGCGGTGGCGCGCAAGATGGGACTGAAGCTGGCGCCGGCCATCCCCGACCTGTCCGGCGCCTACTTCCGCGCCGACCACTTCAACTTCGCCAAGGCCGGCGTGCCGGCGTTCAACGTCGGCTCGGCGGTGTTCTCCGGCGACGGCCATTTCGAGTTCGTCAAGGATCCGGAGCAATCGGCCGCGCGCCTGGTCGCGTTCAAACAAGACTACCACCAGGTCAGCGACGAATACCACGCCGACTGGGACTTGTCGGGCATGGTGCAGCAGGCGCAGTTCACGCTCAACCTCGGCTACGCGGTCGGCAACGCGCCGGCCATGCAAAGCTGGAAGGCCGGCGACGCCTTCGGCAAGGTCAAACGCTAAACCGCAAAAAAAGGTAGGATGGCCGCTCCGTCCACCCACGCATAAGGAACACCATGGAAACCAACAGCCACTGGATCGACATCGCCACCGCCGACGGCAGCTTCGGCGCCTACGTCTCGCTGCCGCGCGGCGGCAAGGGCCCGGGCATCGTGCTGTTGCAGGAGATCTTCGGCGTCAACCAGCACATCCGCAACGTCGCCGACCAGTACGCGGCCGACGGCTACGTGGTGATCGCGCCGGACCTGTTCTGGCGCCACGGCGCGCGCATCGAGCTGGGTTACGACGACGCCGGCTGGAAGCGCGCCGTCGAACTGATGAACGCCACCGACGTCGCGCTGGCGCAGTCCGACATCGCCGCCACCGTCAAGGCGCTGCGCGCGACCGACGGCGTGGCAGACAAGATCGCCAGCATCGGCTACTGCTTCGGCGGCCGCCTGTCCTACCACACGGCCGCCAACGGCCTGGTGGACGCGGCGGTGTGCTACTACGGCGGCGGCATCCACAACGCGCTGGAGCGCGCCGGCCAGATCACGGTGCCGATGCTGATGCACTTCGGCGGCGCCGACAGCCACATCCCGCCGGCCGCCGTGCAAAGCATCGCCGAGCGTTTCGAGGACAACGAGCAGGTCGAGATCCACATCTACCCGGGGGCCGAGCACGGCTTCAACTGCAACCACCGCTCCGCCTACCACCAGCGCGCCGCCGCCCAGGCGCACGGCAACACGCTGCTGTTCCTCGGCGAGCAGCTGTAATGGCCCGCCTGACGCTGGTCTTCCCGGAAGACCAATACTACTTTCAAACCCAGCTGACGGTGCGCGTGACCGACATCAACGGCGCCAACCACCTGGGCAACGACTCGATGATCTCGATGATCTCCGAGGCGCGCGCCCGCTTCCTGTACGACTTCGGCGTGCAGGAAACCGGCAGCGACGGCGTCGGCATCATCGTCACCGACCTGGCCACCACCTACAAGGCCGAAGCCCACGCGCGCGACCAGCTGCTGTTCGAGATCGGCGTGATGGACTTCAACGCCTACGGCGGCGACATCACCTTCCGCATCAGCCGCCCCAAGGACGGCAAGCTGGTGGCGATGGCCAAGTCCGGCTTCGTCTTCTTCAACTACAAAACCGGCCAGGTAACGCCGATGGCGCCGGAATTCCTGGCCAAGTTCCCCAAGGTCAACCGCCTCGACTGAGGCCGCGCCTCGGCTCAGCGCGTGGCCACCTTCGGCACGATGACCTTGTTGAACCAGTCGTCCAGCATCTGCTTTTCATAACGCAGCGTGTCGCTGTCGCTGTAGCGGCTCATGCCCTGCATGTAGTTCATGTTCGACAGCTGCTCGTCGCCGCTACGCAGCACCTTGCCATCCTGCTCCAGCGTGTAGCGCAGGTGCATGCGCGGCCAGTCGGCGCCGCCGTTCAGCACGCGGATGTCCTCGCCGCCGTTACGGCGCGGCCACATGCGGCCCGCCAGGTCGATATCCAGCACCTCGATCTTCAGGTTCTGGCCGGCCGGCAGCTTCTTGTTCAGGGTGGCGAAATAGTCGCTGAAATCCTTCAGCACGCGTTCGCGGTCGACGGCGTTGCGCGGCACGTCGGCATAGTCGTCCGGCTTGACGTAGCTGACGCTGACGTCGGCCCAGGCGGCGCTGGCCAGCAGCGCCAAAGCGGCCGCCAGCATGGTACGGGGGAGTACTCGCATTTGCTTCTCCTTCACGGTTGATGCTTTCAATATAGCCCTTTTCGCGGTCGCCGGCCCGCGCTGAATTGCTTTGTTACCGAACTTACTTTACTCCCATGTCACGCCCTTGTCATATCAAATCACTAATATTGCGCCCGTCGAGGTGAAGCCACCACCTCGCATGATGCCGCGCCCGGCGCGGCACATGGAATGGCCACTATTACAACAGGATTTCCCCATGACCGAGTCGCTCGATCTGTCCCGCCGCAGCATCCTCAAATTCTTGTCCAGTGCGCCGCTGCTGCCGCTGGCCGGCGGCAGCGCCACCGCCGCCCTGCTGGCCGCCTGCGGCGGCGGCGACACCGCCGCGCAAGCGCCGCAGCTGCTGTCCGTGACCTTCACCGGCATGGCCGCGCCGTCCCTGGGCGACGCCGCCGCCATGGCCACCACCACGGTCGGCTCGACGCTGAACCTGACCTACTCCGACGGCAAGACCCAGCCCTACTCGCTGGCTTACCAGACCTTCTTCATCACCGGCGCCAAAGTGTCCAACGGCAGCGGCGGCACCGTGCTGGCCGGCGGCTACTACGACATCAACAACCAGCCCATCGTCGACAAGACCGACGCCGCCCAGCGCCAGTTCTTCTCCGACTGCCCGGACGGCACCTCGCTGCTCAAGCTGGCCGCGCCGACCGTGGCCGGCATCAAGGGCAACACCGTGTTCGCCGTGGTGCAGTTCGAATACGCCACCCGCAACGTCAAGGGCGACTCGATGTACGGCATGCTGCCATCGCCGATCGCCGTGCTGACCCTGGACCAGGACAAGACCACCGGCGCGCTGACGCTGGTGAAATACCACAACGTCAACACGGCCGGCGTCAACGGCCTGTGGATCACCTGCGGCGCCAGCCGCTCGCCGTGGAACACCCACCTGTCGAGCGAAGAGTACGAGCCGGACGCGACCACCATCGCCAGCAACACCCAGTTCGCCGCCTTCAGCAGCAACCTGTTCGGCGACGCCACCAAGGCCAACCCTTACCACTACGGCCACATGCCGGAGATCACCGTCAACCCGGACGGCACCGGCAGCATCAAGAAGCACTACTGCATGGGCCGCATCTCGCACGAGCTGGTGCAGGTGATGCCGGACGAGCGCACCGCGCTGATGGGCGACGACGCCACCAACGGCGGCCTGTTCATGTTCGTCGCCGACAAGGCGCAGGACCTGTCCTCCGGCACGCTGTACGTCGCCAAGTGGAACCAGAAGACCGCCGAAAACGGCGGTTCGGCGACGCTGTCGTGGATCAAGCTGGGCAGCGCCACCAGCGCCGAGATCAAGGCCCTGGCCGACACCCTGAAGGCGGCCGACATCCTCAGCGCCAAGACCAGCGACCCGGCCGACGCCAGCTATACCAAGATCCCGTTCAGCGGCAAGAGCAACTGGGTCAAGATCGTGCCGGGCAAGGAAAAAGCCGCGGCCTTCCTGGAAACCCACCGCTACGCCGCGCTCAAGGGCGGCAGCATGGGCTTCACCAAGATGGAAGGCACCACCGTCAACGCCAAGGACAAGATCGCCTACAGCGCGATGAGCTACATCAACGGCGCCATGAAGGACGGCTCCGGCGGCATCAAGATCCAGGGTCCGAGCGCCGGCATCGTCTACGCGCTGAACCTGAAGGCCGGCCAGGTCGACGACACCGGCGCCGCCATCAACAGCGAATGGGTGCCGGTCGACATGGCCGCGGTGCCTGCGCTGGTGGGCGAGGACCTGGCCAAGCCCGACGTGCTGGGCAACCTGGCCAATCCGGACAAGATCGCCAATCCGGACAACATCAAGTTCTCGGAAAAGCTGCGCACGCTGTTCATCGGCGAAGACAGCGGTATGCACGTCAACAACTTCCTGTGGGCCTACAACGTCGACACCAAGGCGCTGACGCGCATGCTGTCGACCCCGGCCGGCGCCGAGTCGACCGGCCTGCACGCGGTCGACGACATGAACGGCTTCGCCTACATCATGAGCAACTTCCAGCATCCGGGCGACTGGGACTCGGCGCTGCACGGCAAGGTGCAGACCACGCTGGACCCGCTGATCCGCGCCAACTACCGCGACCGCTTCGGCGCCGCCGTCGGCTACCTGACCGGCTTCCCGACCCTGAGCTAAGCCGTTGAACTAGTTACCCCAGCTGTCCCGGCCCGCAACGAGCGTCACGCTCCTTGCGGGCTTTTTTCATGGCGCGGCAGCACGGCGTCCAGCGCCGGCCTGCCGTTGCGGGCCAGGTACTGGGCGCCGAACAGGCTCAGGTGATTGATGTCGGCGTACAGGATGCGCTCGCCGTCCAGGGTCTTGCAGACCTTGCCGGGACACAGCACCGGGAACGGGTCGAACACCGCCACCCCGGACTGCGCCAGCAGCGGCAGCATGCGGCTGCGGTAGCCGCCGTCGTTGTCCGCGGCGGTCCCGGCCGGCACGTCGCACAGCCGCTTGCTGGTCAACGTGACCGGCCGCGCGATACAGGAGCGCGGCTTGCTGCCGGTCGGCGGCGCCAGCAACATCACCACCTTCAGGCCGCGCGCCTGGTACTGCGCCACCGTGCGGGCGAAGGCCCGGTCGAAGGAAGCGGCGGTCTCGACCTGCGGTCCCAGCTCTTGGTGGTCGACATACGCCGGCCAGTGTCCCGCCAGGATCACGGTGCGCAGCGACGGCGTGCGCTGCAGATAGCCGGCCACGGCCTGGCTGAAGGCGCGGCAGTCCGGCCGGCCGTAGTCGGCCAGCACCGGGCAGCCGCCCATGCCGATCTGGACGAAGCGCATGGCGTCGGCGCCGCGCGCATGCTCGGCCAGCATGGGCGCATAGGCGTTCGAAAAGCTGTCGCCGACCAGCAGGGTGTCGGGCGGGCGCGCGCCGGCGTTGCCGGCGTTGCACCAGCCGCCGTCGAAGCCGGCGCCCAGCATCGGCTGGCAGCTTTGCTTGTACGGATAGTCGAAGCGGTTGAGGCTGTTGCGCAGCTGCGCCGTTTGCACCCCCGCCCGTCCCAGCTCGACCGGATGCAGGCCGAGGCCGGCCAGGCAGGCCAGCGCCGCGCCCAGCAGCACCGTCTTGCGCGCGCCGTGGCCGCCGTAGCGCAGCGGCTGCTCCACCAGGCGCCAGGTCAGCCAGGCCAGCACAAAGCTCAGGATCACGGCCGCGTTGCGTTCACCGATCGGCAGCTCGTCGAGGATGCGCGCAAACGCCAGCAGCGGCCAGTGCCACAGGTACAGCGGATAACTGATCTTGCCGATCCAGCGCAGCGGCCGGCTGCCGAGCAGATGGCGGTTGATCCAGGCCTGCGGTCCGGCCATGATCAGCAGCACGCCGCCCAGCACCGGCAGCAGCGCCCACCAGCCGGGATAGGCCTGCGCCTTGCTCAAGCCGGCGGCGCTGCCGAGCAGCAGCGCCAGGCCGGCGGCCGCGCACAGATTGCCGCCCGGCGCGGCGCGCCGCGTCGCCGGCGCCGGCGCCGGCGCCAGGCCAGCGCGCCACTGCGCGTGCGCCAGCAGCGCGCCGGCCAGCAATTCCCACAGCCGCGTCTGCGGCAGGAAGAAGGTGCGGGCCGGATGGGCGTCGACCCCGGCCACGTTCAGCCCGAACGACAGCAGCGCCAGGCCGCCGACCACGACGGCCAGGTTCCAGCCGCGCCGCCAGGCGGCCCAGACCAGCAGCGGAAACGCCAGGTAGAACTGTTCCTCGACGGCCAGCGACCACAGATGCATCAGCGGCTTGAGCTCGGAGGCATTGTCGAAATAGCCGGACTCGCGATACAGCACCAGGTTTTGCACGAAGCCGGCGCTGGCGGCGGTATGGCGCGCCAGCTGGGCGAATTCGTCGTCCAGCAGCGCCACCGCGCCGAAGCCGTAGCACACCGCCAGCACCAGCACCAGGGCCGGGAAGATGCGTCGCACGCGGTGGCCGTAAAAGCTGGCGAAGCTGAAAGCGTCATGCTGCAGGCCGCGGTAGATGATGTGGGAAATCAGGTAGCCGGAAATGACAAAGAACACGTCGACGCCGATAAAGCCGCCGCGCAACTTGTCGGGAAAGGCGTGGTAGAACACCACCGCCAGGACCGCCAGGGCGCGCAGCCCGTCGATGTCGGGGCGGTAAGGCAGGGCGGAGTGGGACGGACGGGCAGCGGAAATGACAGACATCGATTGAAGTTGCAAATGAGAAAGTTGCTATTTTACATTTATTTGGCACGGCCTCTGCGGCGGCGATGGCGGCCTGTCACACTCCGGTAAAAATAATTCTCATGGAGATAGCAATATTGCCAAAAACGAAGTATTGTTTCGGCTGCACCTAAGCGTTACAGAAGACTAACGCTGCGCCGTCGCGCTCCAGCGCGCCGTACAATCAGAGCGCCCGGAAACGCTGCGGGAGTGTTGTGCAAAGCAACAGGAATTTTTGTTGCCTGTTGTTAAGAGCAGTGGGTAAGACTACAATCGAAAAACTATTTTGGTAGTGCCATTTTGCGGAACCCGTCCCTATGTCTTTTTTGTCTTCTGCCTCGCCTAAGCTAGCGCCCTGGAAAGTCCTGTTGGTCGACGACGAACCGGACATCCATGACATTACAAAACTGACGCTGAGCCGCTTCCGCCTCGACGGCCGCGCCCTGAGCTTCGTGCACGCCTACAGCGGCGCCGAAGCCAAGGAAGTGCTGGCGCGCGAAACCGACATCGCCCTGGTGTTCCTCGACGTGGTGATGGAAAAGGAAGACAGCGGCCTGGAAGTGGCGCGCTGGATGCGCCAGGACCTCGACAACCAGTTCACCCGCATCGTGCTGCGCACCGGCCAGCCCGGCCAGGCTCCCGAGGAACGCGTGATCGTCAACTACGACATCAACGACTACAAGGAAAAGACCGAGCTCGACCGCACCAAGCTGTTCACCACCACCTTCGCCGCGCTGCGCGCCTACCGTGACATCATGAAGGTCGAGGAAGCCCGCCGCCAGCAACTGAACTACCGCGAAGGCCTGGAGCGCGTGATCGCCGCCTCGGCCCACATCTTCCAGCAGCGTAATTTAAAAGACTTCGCCAACGGCCTGCTGCAGCAGGTGGTGGCGCTGCTGCGCCTGGAACACAGCATGCTGCTGCGCCTGCGCGGCGCCACCGCCATCAGCGGCGAGAACGACTACGAAATCCTGGCCCAGATCGGCGACGAGGACGGCACCCTGCTGGACGCCGCCGTGCTGGCCCAGCTCGACGCCGCCAAGAGCAACAAGATCTCGCGCGTCGAAGGCGACACCTATATCGGCTACTTCCCCAACAGCAGCGGCAAGGCTTCGCTGCTGGTGCTCAAGGGCGTCGAGGAAATCTCCGAGATCGACACCAAGCTGCTGGAAGTGTTCTGCTCCGGCGTCGCCATCGCCTTCGACAACATCCTGCTGACCCAGGAAATCACCGACACCCAGGCCGAGCTGATCCTGCGCCTGGGCGACGTGGTCGAGTCGCGCTCCAACGAGGCGGGCAACCACGTGCGCCGCATGTCGGAAGTGTGCTACCTGCTGGCCCAGGCCTCCGGCATGCCGGAAGACGAAACCGCCGTGCTGCGCCACGCCGCGCCGATGCACGACATCGGCAAGATCGCCACGCCGGACGCGGTGCTGCTCAAGCCGGGCAAGCTCGACGCGGCCGAGTGGGAAATCATGAAGCAGCACCCGACCGTCGGCCTGTCCATCCTCGACGGCTCGCAGCGCCCGATCCTGAAGGCGGCCGCCGTGATCGCCCACCAGCACCACGAAAAATTCGACGGCAGCGGCTACCCGCAAGGCCTGAAGGGCCACGACATCCACCTCTACGCGCGCATCGTCGCCGTGGCCGACGTGTTCGACGCGCTGATGCACAAGCGCTGCTACAAGGAAGCCTGGCCGATCGACAAGGTGGTAGAGCACCTGCGCGAAGTGGCCGGCCATCACCTCGACCCGCTGTATGTCGACCTGCTGTGCCAGAACATCGACAAGGCGGTCGCCATCAACGAGCGCTTCCCCGACTAAGACCTCACCACACGCGCACCCGCTGCGCCGGCGCCAGGTACCAGCCCTGGCCCGGCGCGACGTCGTACGCCGCCTGCCAGGCATCGAGGTTGCGCAGCGCCGCCACCCGGTACATCGACGGCGGCACCGGACTTTCCTCCACCAGATCCCGCAATGCCGGCTCGCTGTAGCGCGCCCGCAGCCCGCGCGCATAGGCGCTGAAGAAGCGCTGGTCGGCCGCCTTGAGGTCGGACGGCGGCGCCTTCAGCGATGCCTTCACCGACGCGTGCCAGGCGTCGTAGGCGGCCTGCACGCCGGCCAGGTCGGCCACGTTGGAGCCCAGCGTCAATTGACCGTTCAAGGCCAGGCCGGGCAACGGCTGATACGCGCCATATTGCGGCGCCAGCGGCGCCGCCGCGCCGTCGAAGCCGGCCTTGTCGGCCGCGCTCCACCAGCTGCGCGCGCGGCCCTGCGCATCGAAGCGCCCACCCTTGTCGTTCAGCGTCAGGCTGATGTAGTAGCCGACCTTGGCGCCTATCGTCGCGTAATTGGCGGCGTCGTCGCCGTCGGCGTCGAACATCGGCTGCTGCAGCGCTACCACCGGTATCGTCAGCGCATTCTGCAGCGGCATGCGGTTGTAGCCGAATAGTTCACCGCCCAGTATCCAGTCGTCGCGGTCGACCGCGCGCCCCAGCCTGGCCACCTCGTAGCGGTAGTTGTAGGCTTCGGCGCGCAGCGCGTTGCCCACCGCGTCGTCCACGCGCAGCTCCAGTCCATCGCTGCCGCGCCAGTGGCCGGGGTGGCCGACGCCGATGCGCAAGTTGCGCAGCTTGGCGTGCGCCTCGGCCCTGGTGGCCGGCGTCATCCAGTTTAGCTGGTCGATGCGGCGGTCGAACGCGGCCGCCACGTTGACGGCGATCTCGCGCACCCTGGCCTGCGCGCGCGGGCTGAAATAGCGCTCGCTGTACAGCCGTCCGGCGCCCGGCACCACGGTGTTGGTCTGGTTGACCGCGTGCCGCCAGAGCGGCAGGTGCTCGCCCGGCCCGAGGAACAGCGGATCGTAGAATGCGAAATAACGCTCCGCCAGCGCCTTCGGCAGGAAGCGCGCCGACTGGTTGAGCGCATGGAAGCTCAGGTAGTCGCGCCACACGTCCAGCGGCGTGGCCGGCACCAGCGCGGCGATGGCGCTGACCGCGCCGGCCTGCCAGACGCCGAAACGCTGCTGCGCCGACAAGCCGGCGGCGTCGAAATACGCGGCCCAGTCCAGGCCCGGCGCCCGGTCCGCGAACTGGTTGCGGCGCCATACCTGATCTGCCTGCGCCAGGTCGGCCGACGCCTGCGGGCTTGCCTGCGCGCCGGCGATGCGGGTCTCCAGCGCGACGATGCGCGCCGCCCGGCCGGCGGCGTCGGCAAAGCCGGCCTGCTCCAGCATGGCGGCCACGTAATCGCGGTAGGCCGCCAGCACCGCTTTCTGGCCGGGGTTGTCGGCCAGGTAGAAGCTGCGGTCCGGCAGTCCCAGCCCGCCCTGCAGCAGGTAGGGCATGTAGTGCGTGGTGTCGTGCAGGCCGGGCGCGACCCACAGGCCGAACAGGTTCTCGCTGGCGGTCTTGCCCAGGTTGAGCGGATCGACGTCGGTGCGCAGTTGCGCGCCGAGGAAGCCGGCCAGCGCGCCAGCGTCGCCCAGCGCGGCGATCTGGCGCAGCAACGGCTGCAGCGGCGCCAGGCCGCGCGCCTCGATGCCGGCGGTGTCCATCTGCGCCGCGTAGTAGATACCGACGCGCCGCACGGCCGGATCGGCGGCGTCCCGCGCCGCCGCGTACAGCGCCGCCATCCTGGCCTCGTTGTCGGCGTTCAGTTGCGTGTAGACGGTCCAGGCGCCGGCGTCGGCGGGGAGCACGGCGGTGGCGCTCCAGCCGTCGTTGACGTAGCGGTAGAAATCGTCGCCAGGCTGGCTGGCGGCATGCGCGCCGGCGGCGGCCAGCGCCAGCAGCGCGGTGGCGAGGGAATGCTGTTTCATGCGATGTCCTTCAAGCGGAGGTTGAGTGGGATGCGGCGACGGCCAGTATGAGCAGGCCCGCCCGCCGCGCGGCGGCGGTTGTGGCGAAACGCCGCCGCCGTGTGGCCAACGGCCGCCGGCGCCGTCCGGAGGCCGCCGCTGCGCTGCTATACTCAGCCGCCATGAACGCCACCCCCGCCACCCACCTGCCCGGCCTTGCCGGATTCGCCGCCGCGCCCTGGTGGCTGCGCGGGCTGACGGTGTTCGCGCTGAACCTCGCGGTGTGGATCGCGCTCAGCGCGCTCGGCGCGCTGACTTCGCTCAACGACGACCTGCGGCACGGCCTGCACGGCAGCTACTGGCTGATCTTCGCCGCTGCCTGCAAGGGCTCGACCATGCTGGCCGGCCTGAGCTTCGTGCTGTACACCTGCTTCAGCCGCTGGCCGCGCCTGATCGCCGGCCCGGCCGGCATCGCCGCCTGCTACGGCCTGATGCTGCTGCTGTTCCTGCCGCTGCAGTTGATGTTCCTGGCGCGGCTGTACCTGCGGGACGACAGCGCCGATGCGCCCGGCGGCGCCGACCTGGTCGGCGCGATCGACCAGGTGGCCTCGCTGCTGCACGTGTCGTCGGTGACGGCGGTCTACATCGCGGTGGTGGCCTTGAAGCTCTGGCAGCAAAGCCACGCGCGGGCGCGCGAGGCCGCGCAGGCGCGGGCGGACAGCCTGGCGCTGCGGCTGGCTCTGGAGCAGCAGCGCGGCCTGGCGCTGCGCGCCCAGCTGGAGCCGCACTTCATGTTCAACGCGCTGGGCGCCATCGTCGCGCTGGTGCGCGACGATGGCAAGCAGGTGGCGCTCGACGGCCTGCACCATCTGAGCGACCTGCTGCGCTACGCGCTCAACGCCGGCGAGGTGGAATGGGTGGGCTTCGACGACGAACTGCGCTTCGTGCAGGACTACCTGGACTTGCAGCGGCTGCGCTACGGCGAGCGCCTGCAGCTGCGCATCAGCGGCGTCGACGCCGGCCTGCTGGGCTGCGACTGCCCGCCGCTGCTGCTGCAGCCGTTGGTGGAAAACGCCCTGCGCCACGACCTCGACCTGCACGAACAGGGCAGCGACATCCACCTCGCCTTCGCCCGCGCCGACGGCCACGTCGCCATCACGATCAGCAACCGCATGCACGCCGGCGCGGCCGTCAATCCCGGCGCCGGCCTGGGCCTGCGCAATATCACCGACCGCCTGTGGCTGGCCTACGGCGCCGCCGCCACCCTGCGCTACGGCGTGGCGGGCGAGCGCTTCGAAGTCCACCTGCGGATACCCGACCATGCTCCCGCCTGAGCAGCCACCGTTCCGCGTGCTGATCGTCGACGACGAGGATGGCGCGCGCGCCAACCTGCGCCACGCGCTGGCCGCGCACGCCGGCTGGCATCTGGTGGGCGAATGCGCCAACGCCCACCAAGCGCGCAGCGTGCTGGCGGCGACTGCGGTCGACGTGCTGCTGCTGGACATACAGATGCCCGGCGAATCGGGCCTGGAGCTGGCGCGCGACCTGTGCCGGCAGCCGGAACCGCCGCTGGTGCTGTTCGTGACCGCCTACGAGCGCCACGCGATCGAGGCCTTCGACGTGCACGCGCTGGACTATCTGCTCAAACCGTGCAGCGAGCGCCGCCTGGGCCAGGCGCTGGCGCGCGCCGCGCAACTGCTGGCGCTGCGCCAGCGCGGCCCCTATGGCCGCGCCGTGCAGGCATGGCTGGACGCCGGCGACGCCGGCCAGCCCAGCTACCTCAGTCAATTGACGGTGCGCTCGATCGGCCAGCTCGAATGCATCGCGCTGGCCGACGTCCTGTGGATCGGCAGCGCCGACAACTACGTCGAACTGCATACCGGCGAGCGCGTGATCCTGCACCGCATGGCGCTGAGCCGGCTGGCCGAGCGGCTCGATCCGCAGGTCTTCGCGCGGGTGCACCGCTGCACCATGGTGCGCATCGACCAGTTGCAATCGCTGGCCGTGGTCGGCGACGGCAGCTATCTGCTGACCCTGCGCTGCGGCGACCAGGTGGCCGTCAGCGAGCGCTACGTGCAGCAGCTGCGCGCCCATTGCGGCTGAACCCGCATAAGCATATGTGCAATAGGTCTTTGTTAAACTGAATTCCTTGCCCGTAAGATCGTAGTCCGGTCCACGCAAGGAATTCACGATGCCACGCAGCCAGTACCCGCACGCCCTCCCCCATTTGCCTTTGCGCCGCAGCGTGCTCGCCTGCGCGCTGCTGCTGGCCGCCTTGCCCGAGGCGCAGTCGCAGCAGGCCGGCGACGCCGCCATCGACCAGGTCACCGTGGTCGGCTCGCGCGCCCGCAACCGCACCGTGTACGACAGCGCCGTGCCGATCGACCGCTTCGGCCAGCGCGAGGTGGAGAACGCCCTGTCCAGCGGCGAGCTGGGCGCGGCCCTGCAGAACCTGGCGCCATCGATCAACTTCCCGCGCATCGAATCGAGCGGCGCCTCGGACTCGGTGCGCGGCATCCAGTTGCGCGGGCTGGCGCCGGACCAGGTGCTGGTGCTGATCAACGGCAAGCGCCGCCACACCAGCGCCGTGCTCGACACCGAGAGCAGCTTCGCCGGCACCGTGCCGGTCGACGTCAACGCCATCCCGCCCGGCGCCATCGACCACATTGAAATCCTGCGCGACGGCGCCGGCGCCCAGTACGGCAGCGACGCCGTGGCCGGCGTCATCAACATCGTGCTGAAAAACGCCCGCAGCGGCGGCTCGGCCTCGGTCGGCTACGGCGCCAACCACACCGACTTCAAGCCCACCAACGAGACCAAGACCGACGGCCAGACCAAGACCGCCAGCGCCGACTACGGCCTGCCGCTGGGCGACGCCGGCTTTGTGCGCTTCGGCTTCGACGCCCGCAGCCGCGCGCCGACCCAGCGCGCCGGCTTCAGCGACGCCGGCTGGACCTCGTGGAACGCGACCCCGGCCGACCTGGCGCTGGACGGCAAGGTGGTGTTCAAATCCGGCGATTCGCACCAGAACAACAACTACCTGTTCTACAACGCCCTGCTGCCGCTGGCGAACGGCGTCGACGCCTATTCCTTCGCCACCGTCAACCAGCGCAAGTCCGACGGCAGCGCCTACTTCCGCTATCCGGGCGACCCGTCCAACGTGCCGGCGCTGTACCCGGCCGGCTACCGTCCGGTGACCAAGGGCGACATGAGCGACACCAGCCTGGTGGCCGGCGCGCGCTTTGCCGGCGCCGGCTGGAACTGGGACCTGAGCGCCCGCCACGGCGGCAACCTGTTCCGCTACGACCTCGATCATTCGGCCAACGCCTCGCTGGGCGCGCTGAGCCCGACCAGCTTCCACCTGGCCAGCTTCGACTTCCGCCAGAACGCGCTCAACGCCGACCTCACACGCGAACTCGACCTGGGCCTGGGCGCGCCCGTCAACCTGGCGCTGGGCGCCGAGTACATGCACGAGACCTACCGCAGCTCGCCGGGCGACGCCGCCTCCTACGCGGCAGGCCCCATCGTCGATGCGCCGCCAGGCGCGCAGGCCGGCCCCGGCTTGCGCCCGCAGGACGCCTTCGACGGCAGCCGTTCGATCAGCTCGGTGTACGCCGATGTGGAGAGCGATCTCACCAGCCGCCTGCTGCTGGGCGCGGCCGCCCGCTATTCGGACTACAGCGACTTCGGCAGCGCCAGCACCGGCAAGCTGTCCGCGCGCTACAAGCTGAGCGACACCTTCCTGCTGCGCGGCTCCTTGTCCAACAGCTTCCGTGCGCCGGCGCTGGTGCAGACCGGCTTCCGCTTCTCCACGCTCAACTTCAACAGTGACGGCAGCGGCTTGCAGACCGCCTCGCTGCTGCCGGCCAGCGATCCGCTGGCGCGCAGCTTCGGCGCCGAAGCGTTGAAGCCGGAGAAATCGACCAACCTGTCGCTGGGCCTGGCGTGGCGTCCGCAGCGCAACACCAGCTTCACGCTGGACGCCTACCGCATCAAGATCCGCGACCGCATCACCCGCACCAGCGACCTGCAAAGCGATGCCGCCACCGCGTATCTGGCGGCTATCGGCCGCAGCGACATCCAGTCGGTGGCCTACCTGGCCAACCTGCTCGACACCAGCACCACCGGCCTGGACGCGGTGCTGAACCACGACCTGTCCTTCGCCGGCGGCAAGCTGGACCTGAACGCCGCGCTCAACCTGAACAAGACCCGCATCGACCGCGTGCGGCAAAGCTCGGCCGCGCTGGCCAACATCGATCCGTCGCTGACGCTGCTGACCGACACCAGCCTGTACCGCATCCGCCACGCCTCGCCGACCAGCAAGCTGGTGCTGAGCGCCGACTGGCAGGCCGCACGCTGGAGCCTGCTGGCGCGCGCCACCCGCTTCGGCGCGCTGAAGGATTTCTCGTACGACCAGGAAGCGCCCCTCGACGACGGCGTGCATGCGCAATCGTTCGGCGCGGTGTGGTCGGTGGACCTGGAGGCGCAGGTCAAGCTGACCAAACAGCTGACCTTGGCCGTCGGCGGCGACAACATCCTCGACCGCTACCCGGAGCGCGTGCGCCAGACCAACAACGCCACCTACGGCGGCGCGCTGCCGTACAACTTCATCAACCCGATCGGCGTCAACGGCGCATACTTCTACGGCCGCCTGCGCTACACATTCTAAAAAAGGATTCCATGAAGCTCACCCGCATCTCCAAACTGTTCGCCGCCGTCTGCATGAGTACGCTGATGGCCGCGCAAGTCCACGCCAGCAACGCCCTGGTGCTGCTGACCGACTTCGGCACCTCGGACGGCGCCGTCTCCGCCATGCACGGCGTGGCCTACGGCGTCGATCCGAAGTTGAACGTCTCCGACCTGACCCACAACATCCCCGACTACGACATCTGGCTGGGCGCCTACCGCCTGTACCAGACCGCCAACTACTGGCCGCAAGGCAGCGTGTTCGTCGCCGTGGTCGATCCGGGCGTGGGCACCACCCGCAAGTCGGTGGTGTTGAAAACCAAAGAGGGCCGCTACTTCGTCGGCCCCGACAACGGCCTGTTCACGCTGATCGCCGAGCGCGACGGCGTGGCCGAGCTGCGCGAGATCGACGAGAAGGTCAACCGCCTGGCCGGCTCCGGCGAGTCCTACACCTTCCACGGCCGCGACGTCTACGCCTACGTCGGCGCGCGGCTGGCATCGGGCGCGATCAGCTTCGAGCAGGTCGGCCCGGTGCTGCCCAGTGAATCGGTGGTGAAGATCGCTTACCAGAAGGCGGCCCGCCAGGGCAACGTCGTGCGCGGCATCATCCCGGTGCTGGACATCAAGTACGGCAATGTCTGGACCAATATCCCGAAAGCGCTGTTCGACGAGCTGGGCATCGGCGTGCACGACCGCGTGCAGGTGCGCATCCTGCACAAGGGCAAGCAAGTGGACAAGGTGGTGGCGCCGTTCGAGCACACCTTCGGCGGCGTCGCGCAGGGCAAACCTCTGGTCTATTTGAACAGCCTGCTGGACGTGGCGGTCGCCGTCAGCCAGGGCAACTACGCCAAACAGCACCACATCGATTCGGGCGTGGACTGGGAGGTCGAAATCAGCAAGGCCGCCGCGAAATAAGCCGTACCGCCAGACGCGTAGTTGAGTTACCATCCTGGCAACTCAACTACGCGTCGGCGCCGTTCATGACCTTCAATCCCAAGTTTAGTCTCAGCATTCTGCCGCTGGCATTCGCGGCATCGGCAGCCTCCGCGGCAACGACCGCCGCCACCGACTGGAGCGCGGTCGCCCAGGCCGACATGAAGTTCGCCATCGACGCCGTGCGCAGCAACCATGCCGGCGCCGTCAGCGGTCAGATCGACGTCACCGCGCCGCTGGAGGCCGGCAGCCGCGCCGGCATGATCGAAGCCGCCAACGCCAGGACCGAACAAGACTACCGCCGCGCACTGGTGCGCTTCATCAACGGCTTCGGCGATCCGCACACCGGCATCCAGATGCGCCTGCCGACGCGCGCGTGGACCGGCGTGGTGCTCGACCATAGCGACGGCGGCTACCGCGTCATCTGGTCCGAGCCGAACTGGCCAAACCCGCTGCCGCCGCGCGGCGCCACCGTGCAAAGCTGCGACGGCGTCTGGATCGGCACCTACCTGAAAAGCAATGTCGCCCCGTTCAGCAACCAGAGCCTCGAATATGCGACCACGCCAAGCGAGCTGGCCCGCCAGTCCATGTTCGACATCGGGCTGGGCTGGACGCCGCAACGCTGCACCTTCCAGCTCACCGGCGGCGCCGTGCGCGAATTCGCGCTGCCGCTGCGCGCCATCGAGGACGGCATCGGCAAGGCCCGCCTGGGCGAGGTGCAGCAGCGCTACACCGCCCAGGCGCGCGCGGTCGGCCTGACGCCGCTGGCGGCGGACATGCAATGGGTGGCCATGCCGAACTTCAACGGCGGCATCTCCGCCGACGCCTACGGAAAACTCTACCAGCAACTGGCCGCGCTCAAGCACACTGGATGGGTCGTGTTCGACCTGCGCGGCAACGGCGGCGGCGATTCCAGCTGGGGCAACCGCGCGCTGCAGGCGCTATACGGCCAGGCTTATGGCGAACAACTGGGCCGCACCTCGTCCCACACCAAATCCCAGATTGCCTCGCCGGCGGCGATCGCGCTATTCGAGCGCTACGCCAGCCTGCCGCAGTTCGCCGCCGCCAAGCCCATGTTCGACGACTCCATCGCCAAGATGAAGGCGGCGCTGGAACGCGGCGAGCCGCTGGCGCGCGTAGAAGAAATGTCGATGGAACAGGCCGGTGCGCTGGCGGCGGCGGTGCGCAAGCGCCCGTCGGGTCCGCGCATCGCCGCCGTGATCGACCGTGGCTGCTTCAGCTCCTGCATGAATTTCCTGCAGCAGATCAGCGCCATCGCCGACACCGTGGTGCTGGGCGAGCCGACCATCGGCTATTCGCCTTACGGCGAGATCGGCCCGTACAAGCTCCCCAGCGGCAATGGCGTTCTCGCCTTGCCGTCGGCCATCTACGCCGGCGCGCAGGCCACGCGCGAGCCGTTCGTGCCGTCCCTGCGCTACGGCGGCGACATGGCCGACGAGGCCGCCCTGAAGGTGTGGGTGAAGGCGACGCTGGCTGCCATCAAGCCGACGGCCCGCTAGCCGCGCCGGCGGGCCCGGGCGCTTATTTCAGCTTACTTGCGCTTGACCTTGGGGAAGCGCAGCTTGTAGTGCAAGCCCATGCCTGGCGCGCTGACCACCTTGATGGTGCCGCCCAACGCGCCGGTCACCAGGTTGTACAGGATGTGCGCGCCCAGGCCGCTGCCGCCCGAGCCGCGCTTGGTGGTGAAGAAGGGATCGAACAGCTGCGCCAGCGTGCTGCTGTCCATGCCGGCGCCGTCGTCGCTGTACTCGAAGTCGACGAACTCGCCGTCCACCTTGCCGGCGATCTTGATCTTGCCGGACTGCCCGTCCTCGAAGCCGTGCACCAGCGAGTTGACCACCATATTGGTGAGGATCTGCGACACCGCGCCGGGGAAGCTGGCCATGTTGATGTGCTCGTCGCAATCGATCTCGACGGCGATCGGCTTGCCCTTCAGCTTGGGTTGCAGCGACAGCAGCACCTCGTCCAGGTATTTGCGCAGGTTGAAGCTGCGGATATCGTCGGACGACTGGTCCACCGCCACCTGCTTGAAGCTACGCACCAGCGCCGCCGCCCGCTGGGTGTTGGTGGTCATGATGCGCAGCGATTGCGAGATGATGTCGAAGAACTGGTTCAGGCCGTCCTCGTCCAGCGTGCCGGCCGCCATGTCCTCGCGCGTCAGCTTGAGCTCTTCCACCAGGTGGCTGGTGGCCGTCACGCAGATGCCCAGCGGCGTATTGATCTCGTGCGCCACGCCGGCCACCAGCCGGCCCAGCGAGGCCAGCTTCTCCTGCCGCACCAGTTCGCCCTGCGCATCCTTGAGCGAGGTCAGCGCGCTCTCCAGCGCCGCGTTCTGTTCTTCCAGCGCCTCCTTGGCGCGGCGGATCTCGCGGTCGGCCTGCATGCGTGCGATCGCCACCGCCACGTGGCTGGCCATGAAGGCCAGGATGTCGAGGTCGGCCTGGGTGTAGGTCACCGAGTCGTCGTAGCTCTGCACGATGATCACGCCGTAGGCCACGTCGCCCAGCAGCATCGGCGCGCCCATCCAGCTGGCGATGTCGACGTTGCCCAGCGGATGATCCATCTCGCCGCTGGCCACCAGCGCCTGGAAGCCGGCGCGGTCCAGCAGCATGGCCTGCTTGCGCTGCAGGATGTACGAGGACATGCCGACGCCGTAGTCGAAGCGCTTGACCGGCGCGTGCTCGTCCTTCTCGTCGACGAAATACGGGATGCTGATTTCCTTGGTGTCCGGGTGGTACAGCGCCATCAGGAAATTCTGCGCCGGCACCAGCTCGCTGATGATCTGGTGCAGCCGCATGTTCAGGCGGCTGCCGCCGGTGGCCGTGGCCGACAGGTTGGCCAGCTCGTACAGCGCGCGCTGGATGTTCTCGGCGCGGCGGCGCTCGGCCACCTCGTGCGCCAGCAGGGCGGTGCGCTCCTGCACCGCGCGTTCCAGCCGGTCCATGCTCTGCAAGCCTTGCAGCGCGCTCGACACATGGTTGGCGATCAGCGCGAACAGCGCCTGGTCTTCCTCGCTGAAGGTGTGTTCCTTGTCGTAGCTCTGGATCACGATGGCGCCCAGCGACTGGTGGTTCTGGTCCAGCAGCGGACACCCCATCCAGTGCTCGGCGATGGTGCCGATGCCGAAGCCGGCGTTCGCTTCGCGCCGGGACTGGTGCTCGGCCGCCGTCATCACCATGCGCGCGCGGGTGGCGATCACGGTCGCCGTCGGCGACTCGCCCTCGACCAGCTCGAACAGTTCGTCGCGGCTGGGCGGATCGTCCACCTCGTCGACGAAATACACGAAGCGCACCTGGTTGACCGGACCGTCGCGGTCGCTCAACGCCACGAAGAAATTGGCGGCATACATGATGCGGCCCAGTGCCGCATGCACGGCCTGCAGGAACTCGCTGATATCGGTGCAGCTGCTCGACTTCTGCCCGATTTCCAGCAGCATGGTT
This sequence comes from Duganella sp. BJB476, assembly GCF_003416895.1. Taxonomy (GTDB): domain Bacteria; phylum Pseudomonadota; class Gammaproteobacteria; order Burkholderiales; family Burkholderiaceae_D; genus Rugamonas. Next base: position 213,240 of record NZ_QVIO01000008.1, on the reverse strand, counting down.
TGCACGGCTTCCAGGCGGGTGAGACGACTTTCCATCGATTTTCCTATTGTGAGGTAATGCGCATAGGAAATACTAGCAGGTCCGGCCCGCCCCGGCCACAGAAACAAAAACAGCCAGGCCGTCGCAACGGCCTGGCTGTTCGTCAGTGCGGCAAAGGCTTAGCCCTGCTTGCGCTGGCGGCGGCTCACCATGGCGCCGATCAGGCCCAGGCCGCCCAGCAGCATGGCATAGGTTTCCGGTTCCGGCACGGCCGTCACGGTGACGCCGGACGAATACACGCCCGACGACTTGGACACGGCGCTGCCGCTGATCAATACGTAGTAGCTGCCGGCGCCCAGCACGCCCGAGTCGAGCTGCCACTGGTCGGTGGCGCCGCTCGACAGCTGGCTGCCGGCCAGCAGCAGGCCGCCGGCGTTGTACAGCGCCAGGCCGCTGATGTCCAGGCCGTTCTTGGCGTTGCCGGTATGCGAGTACACATCGGCCGACAAGGTGGACGCGCCGGTCAGGGTGAAGCTGTATTTATCGGCAAAGGTATTGCTCATATTGTTGCCGGCGACAAAGTGGCCGCCGAAGTCGGCGCCGCTGCTCAGATCGAGCTGGGTGACGGGATTGCTGATGTCGGCCGCCAACGCGCCTTGCGACAGGAAAGCAGCGCCGGCCATTGCGACGGCGCCAACCAAAACTTTGACTTTTATCATATCGAACTCCTAAAAAATGGGAGTCCAAAATGTAGCAGCCACATCATTTCCAACCGGCCGCGCACGATAGAATGTTACATCCTCTTACACGTTTATTTAACGAAATCTTAATTCCAGTAAAGAACAAATGACGCAGGAAACTACGGCTTGCGGTAGCCGTTTTCCATCCACGCCGACGCGCTGGCCACGCTCAGCTTGAAGGTCGGCGCCACCCGCACCCGTGCCAGCTCCTCGCCGTACGGGTCGAAGGCGCTCAGCGTCGCGTAGGGGTCGTCCTCGTCGGGCACGATGTCGAGGCAGACCTTGACCTGGCCGTCCTCGCCGTTGACGAAGACGTTCTTGTGCAGCTGGGCGTGCAGCTGCTGCTCGTGGCGGCGGATCACCTCGTTGGCGGTCTTGACCAGGGTGTTGAAGGCGTTGACGTCCAGCGGCTTGGGATTCTTCTTGTCGCGGCCCATGGTCCACGGCCCCACCAGCGCCGGTTCCGGCTCGCCATCCTTGATCATCGCCACCGCCCAGCCCTCGTCGTCATCGTTCTTGATGACGCGCGCGGTCCAGCCGTTCCCCTGCCATACGCGCGCCTCCTGGATCGGGGCGTCGTCGTCCTGTTGCTGTTCGGTATCGGGGTAGTCTGCGCTCATGCTGTCGGCTCGTCGTGAAAAATGGATGGGGGTGAAATGATAAGCGCCCAGCGCGGCCGGCTGTTAGTTTTTCGCACCAAATTGTTAGTTATGTGCCGCCGCCGATTTAACTTTCCCATCAGCAAGTTGATAGTCACTGCCGGGCTAGGGGCGGTATTGCCGCCGCCGGCGGCGCGCCGATGTCACAAACAGGTGGAGAAATTAACATAAACCGAGCACATACTCTAAAGTTGAACGGGCATTGTCAAGGAAATATTACTATTATCAATCTTGAATCACCAGTTTCCAGTCGTTAATAAAAGCTCAAGCCCGGTGCAATCGTTCACCGGTCTCAAATAAGGAACACCAAAATGTCGATCTCCAAAACCCTGCTGGCCCTCAGCCTGGCTGGCGCCGCGTTCAGCGCCAGCGCCGGCGTCACCTATACCGCCACCACCGGCACCACCTCCGGCGTCGGCGGCGTCACCACCAACACTTTCGACGATGGCCTGCTGCCGGTCGGTTTCGCCACCTACGACCAACTCGGCGCGCTGATCCCGTCGCCAGGCAATTCCGGCTACGCGGCGCAGCCGCCGGGCGACCCCACCGCCTTCTTCTCGGTCGGCATCAGCAACGGCCAGCCATCGTCGTCCAGCGTGACCTTCGGCGGCATGGGCGTCAGCTATTTTGGTTACTACATGGGCTCGCCGGACGACTACAACATTGTCACCATGTACAGCGGTAATACGATGGTGTTGCAGATCAACGGCAACGACATGGCGGCCGCCGCCCACCGGATGGCCAACGGCAATCAGCAAGTCGGCTTCTACATGAACTTCTTCACCGACAGCGGCACCACCATCACCAAGGTCACCTTCTCCGCCAACCAGAACGCCTTCGAGTCGGACAACCACTCCTACATCTCGGCCGTGCCGGAACCGGAAATCTTCGTGATGCTGCTGACCGGCCTCGGCCTGCTCGGTCTTGCCAGCCGCCGCGACAAGGCCGAGGACAACGAAAAATTCTATTGAGCCCGACGGGCCCAGCACAAAAGCCCGCGGCGAGCGGGCTTTTTTACGTCTGGCGGGTTGGCGATCAGTCGACCGCGGTCAGCACGAGATGCACGGCCGCGGCGGCGGCATGATCGGCGGCCGCAAGGGCGTGACGCGCGGATCGATGGCCGGGTCCGGCATGTGGTAACTGAACGGTGTGATGATGATAGGCGGTATCGTCGGCGGCGCCGATGGCGGGCCTTTCGGTCCCCCGCCGGAAAGCTGCTGGACGCTACGCTGGCGCCGAGTCCGCTTGCACATCGAGGATATCGATTGACCCTCGCTCAAATCTAGCCAAGCCATGTTATAGCCCTCCCTGCAATAGGTAGATTATCAGTATAGGCAGGCATAACTTTAAATCAAGGAACATTCCCCGCTCATCGCGCCGGACCCGCATTCCATCCCGCCAATTTGCCGGTCTGTCGCAATCCGCTGGCCGCTGCCGGGCCGGCTCGGTACAGTTCAACCATGCCAAACGGCACAAGAAGTACGGAACAACCCAACCACCGAGGTCAGCCATGAAAATCACCGCTAAAAAACTGGTATTCGCCGCTTTCATCTTCCTGCTGGCCGCCTGCGCATGGCAGTCGGTGTTCGGCGACGGCATGCAGGTCAACATCGACAGCGACGAGATCGACGGCCCCATCGGCTTCCTGCTCGGCACCCTGTTCGCCGGCGGCGGCCTGCTGATCGCCGCGGTGGCCATCACCTGCGCGGCCGTGTTCGTCGGCGTGCTGTTCGCCGGCCTCGGCATCCTGATGATCAGCGGCATGGTGCTGCTGGCGGTGGTGGTGGCGGCGGCGGTCTCGCCCCTGTTGCTGCCGCTGCTGATCCCGGTCGGCATCTACATGATCTTCCGCTCGCGCTCCCGCAAACAGCAGCAGCGCGCCATGCTGGAACACGCAGTCTAAGCAGCACCCACCGTTTCAATCGGAAGCGGCCGGGACCTGAACTCCCGGCCGATCCGCCCTCTTCCCCGCCTCCGCCAGTTCCACCCGGTTGCGCCCGCCGCGCTTGGCGCAGTACAAGGCCTGGTCGGCGCGCCGCAAGGCCACATCGCCGCCGCCGTCGGCCCCGCCCAGCGCGGCGATGCCGATGCTCACCGTCACCGTCACCGTCAGCCGCGTCTCGTCGTCCAGCAGCATGGCCGCCTCGGCCACCCGCAGGCGCAGGCGCTCGGCGTGCAGCGCCGCCGCGTCGAGCTCCGTGCCGGGCAACAGCAGCGCGAACTCCTCGCCGCCGATGCGGCCCAGCATGTCGGTCTTGCGCTGGCCCTCCTGCAGCAGCGCGCCCAGCTGGCGCAGCACGGCGTCGCCGGCCGCGTGGCCGTGCTCGTCGTTGATGTGCTTGAAATGGTCGATATCGAGCAGCAGCACCGCGGCGCAGGCGCCGAGGTCGCGCTGCAGCCGGGCGTGCTCGTCCTCCAGGCGGCGCATGAACTCGCGCCGGTTCGGCAGGCCGGTGAGGAAATCGGTGGTGGCCAGCACGCGCAGCTCGTCGTGCATGCGGCGCCGCTCGGTCACGTCCAGGGTCGAGACGATGACGAAGTCCAGGCTGTGCGTATGGCCCGGCATCACCAGCAGGGTCAGCTCGTTGCGCCGGGCCGTGCCGTCGAGCCGCGTGTAGCTGCCCTCGCAGGCGAAGAAATGCTGGCCCTGGGCCAGCGCGGTCAGCGCCAGCGCGAAGCTGGGCATGGCGGCCAGGTCGAAGTTCTGCGCCAGGCTCAGCTGAGATAAATCCTTGCGCCCCGGCGCCGCCCCCACCTGCGCCAGCGCGGCGGCGTTGACATCGACGATGCGCACCAGCGAGGCCAGGCGCCGCAACTGGCTGGCGTTGGCCTGCAGATAGCGTCCCAGGTCGTCGATGCCGGACAATTCCAGCTCGGCCAGCGCGGCGTGCACACCGGACCAGTCCTGCTCCCACAGCGCCACCGGCGCATGGTCGTACAGGCTGCGGAAGCGGGCCTCGCCGGCGCGCAGCGCCACCGCCGCCTGCGCCTGCTCGATGGCGATGCCGGCCAGCCGCGCGGCCTGCTCGATCAGCGCGATATTGGCCAGGCTGGGCAGGCGGGCATCGCGGTGGTAGATGGCGAAGGTGCCCAGCACATTGCCGGCGGCGCCGTAGATCGGATCGGACCAGCACGAGCCCAGCCGCGCCTGCAGGGCCAGGTCGCGGTACTCCAGCCAAGTCGGCGCGCGGCGGATGTCCTCGACGATCACCCGGCTGCGCGTCAGCACCGCCTGGGCGCAGGCGCCCGGCGCGCCGTGGATGGAGCGCCCGTGCACGGCGGCGTTGAAGAAGGCCGGCAAACTGGGCGCGGCGCCCACCAGCAGGTGCTCGCCGCTCTCGTCGAGCAGCAGGATGCTGCACAACATTTCCTCGTTGCCCGCCTCGACGCCCTGCACTACGCTCTCGAGTATGGTTTGCAGCGGCGCGCCGGTGGCCAGCAACTCCAGCACGTGGCGCCGGGTCTGCTCGCGCTGCTCGCCCTGGGTGCGCTCGGTGATATCGCGGAACGACCACAGCCGCGCCGGCTCGCTGCCCAGCTGCATGCCGCGCGTGTGCTGCTCGATCACGCGGCCGTCCTTCAGGTGCAGCAGCGCCAGCTGCTGCGGCCCCGGCTCCAGCAGCAGCGCCTGGCCGGGATGGAGCATCTGCTGCGCCATGTGCGCCATCAGCGCGGCGCCATCGGCCTGCCAGTCCAGGTGCTCGGGCAGGTTCCACAGTTCGCGGAAACGGCGGTTGGCGTTGATCACCCCGCCTTTCAGGTTGTCGACCAGGATGCCGTCGACGGTCGAATCGAGAATGCTGCGCAACATGGCCTGGCTGCGCTGCGCGCCCTCGGCCAGCACCATCAGCGCGGCCTGGCCCTCCTGCAGCTCGCCGCTGAGCCGTTCGGCGCGCGCCTGGGCGGCGCGGGCCCGCACGCGGCCGCGCGCCAGCAGCCAGGTCAGTCCGGCCAGAAGCGCGCTCAACAATACGCCGCCGGCGGCGACCTGCTGCCCCTGGTCGCGTTCCGGCGCCGCGCTGGCCCGCGCGGCGATGTCCAGCGTCCAGCGGTGGCCGCCGATGCTGATCCACTGGAGGCGGTTGCGCCGGCCGGCGCCGTCGCCCGGATGGCTGTCGTACATCAGCGCGGCCGGCGCGATGGCGTCGCCGTCGTAGATCTTCACCTCCAGCGCGCCGGCGCGCGGCCCGCCCAGCCCCGCCATCAGGTCGCCGACGCGGAACGGCGCGTACACCCAGCCGTCGATGGCGGCGCGCCGCAGCGCCGCCGTATCGGCCGCCTGTCCGCGGCGGTACACCGGCAGCACCATCAGGAAGCCGGATTGCGCCGGCGCCGGCTCGACCTCCTCCTGCACCAGCCGGATCTTGCCGCTCATGGCCGGCAGGCCGGAATCGCGCGCCTGCTCCAGCGCGCCGCGCCGCACCGGCTCGGACGCGGCGTCGTAGCCGAAGGCGCGGCGGTTGTTGTCGTCGAAGGGTTCGAGGTAGACGATGGGCGCGTACCAGGCGCGCGCGCCGTCCGGCCGCATGCGGTAGTCGGGCTGGCCGCCCAGCCGTATCGCGCGCTCATGGGCGGCGCGCTGCGCCGGCGCCACCAGCGCGATGTAGCCGACGCCGTGGATGCCGGGGAAATGCAGGTTCAGGTTTTGCCCGGCCAGATAGGCGCGGAAGGCGTCGCGGTCGACCCCGGCGGAGCTGGCGAACAGCCCCTGCACGCCGTACAGCACCTGCACATAGGTCTGCATGCGCCGGTCGAGGTTGTTGACCAGCTCGCGCACACGACTGTCGAAATCGGCCTGCGCCTGCTGGTCGGCGTGCTGGCGCGCGCCCAGCCACAGCACGGCGGTCGCACCCAGGCAGCCGGTCAGCACCAGCAGCGGCAGGACGCCCGGCGAGAGCACATCCTGCACCAGCCGGCGCAGCCGAACCTGGGCGCCGGGGGACATCTACACCTCGGTGCCCGCGAACTGCCGGTAGCCGCGCGCGCGCAGGGCGCACGCCGGGCAGGTGCCGCAGCCGTAACCCCAATCATGCAGCGCGCCGCGCTCGCCCAGGTAGCAGGTGTGGGTGCCGTCGCGGATCAGGTCGACCAGCGCCTGGCCGCCCAGCTCCTGCGCCAGCTCCCAGGTCTGGCGCTTGTCGCGCCACATCAGCGGGGTTTCCAGCTTCAGGCGGGTGTCCATACCCAGGTTGAGCGCCACTTGCAGCGCCTTCATGGTGTCGTCGCGGCAGTCCGGGTAGCCGGAGAAGTCGGTCTCGCACATGCCGCCCACCAGCACCGTCAGGCCGCGGCGGTAGGCCACGGTGGCGGCCACCGTCATGAACAGCAGGTTGCGGCCGGGGACGAAGGTGTTCGGCAGGCCGTTGGCCTGGGTTTCGATGGCGATATCGTGCGTCATCGCAGTCTGCGAAATCTCGGAGATCAGCGACAGGTCGATCATGTGGTCCTCGCCCAGCTTGGCGTTCCACTCGGGCGAGTGGGCGCGCAGGCGTTCGATCACGGTGGGGCGCACGGTCAGCTCGATGGCGTGGCGCTGGCCGTAGTCGAAGCCTATGGTTTCCACGCGCGCGTAGTGCTTCAGCGCCCAGGCCAGGCAGGTGGTGGAATCTTGGCCACCGCTAAACAGGACCAGGGCGGTATCGGTAGGCAGCATTACTTTGTTCTTTCAAGGGCTTGCAAGGCGTTGCAACGTTATAAGTACGCCATCTTTTAGGGCAATCCGGTAACATGGCAGGCAGCGTACACCCAGATGGAGTCTCATGTTACCGGCATCGCCAGCAAAAATATTGGCAGGATCACGAATTTTGGCACAAGTTGTGACAAAAGTATCCGGCCGCCTCGCCGTAGCCGGTATATCGGCCGGTGTGTTGGCCGCCCTCGCGCTGCCCGCCGCCGCCCAGGGCCTGAAATACGAGGTCCACATCGACGCCCCCGGCGCGCTGCAAGAACTGCTGGAGCAAAACCTTGACCTGGTGCGCTTTCGCGGCAACGCGCGCATGGACCGCGAACAGCTGGTACGGCTGGTGCGCGCCGCGCCGGCCCAGGTCAAGACGCTGGTCGCCACCGACGGCTACTATTCGCCGGTGGTGAGCGCCCGCCTCGATCGCGACGGCGACACGCCCAAGGTCGAGATCAGCGTGCAGCCGGGCGAGCCGGTGCGAGTTGGCGAGATCGACCTGGTGCTGCAAGGCTTCGCGCCCGTGCCCGGGCTGGCCGCCGACAAGCAGTTCGACACCACCGCGCTGAAGGCCGGCTGGACGCTCAAGCAGGGCCAGGTCTTCCGCCAGACCGACTGGGAACAGGCCAAGCGCGGCCTGCTGCGCCAGGTGGTGCAGACGCGCTACCCGCGCGCCCAGCTGACCGACAGCCAGGCCACGGTGGACCCGGACAACCACCTGGCCGCGCTGCGCGTGGTGCTCGACAGCGGCCCGGAGCTGCGCTTCGGCGAATTGCGCATCGAAGGCCTGAAGCGCTACCCGGCCGCCATCATCAGCAACCTGAACCAGATCCATCCCGGCGACTACTACAGCGAAGCCGCGCTGCAATCCTACCAATCGCGCCTGCAGGACACCGGCTACTTCAGCAGCGTGGAAGTGAGCGCCGACATGGGCGCCATCCTCAACGAACAGCTGGAAGCGGGCGCCGCCACCCCGGCGCAAAACGCCGACGCCGCGATGGCGCCGCTGCCGCTGCTGGTGCGCGTGACCGAGAACAAGCGCCGCAACGTCAGCGCCGGCCTGGGTTTCAGCACCAACACCGGCAACCGCGCCTCGCTGACCTACGACGATTTGTCGGTGTTCGGCCTGCGCATGAAAAGCGCGCTGACGCTGGAGACCAAGAAACAGACCGCGCGCAGCGACTTCTACTTCCCCACCACCGCGGACGGCTACAACGACAGCGTCGGCGCCTCCTTCGAGCGCAGCGACATTTCGGGCGAGGTCACCAGCGTGGCCAGCGTGTCCGGCAAGCGCGCCTGGGGCACGCCGCTGCTGGAGCGCAGCCTGTCGCTGGAGCTGCTGACCGAGACCAAGACCGTCGACGGCATCCCGTCCAGCACCAGCAAGAGTTTGCCGCTGACCTACGGCGTCACCTGGCGCAAGCTGGACAACCTGCTGTTCCCGACCAAGGGCTACGCGCTCAACGCGCAGCTGGGCGGCGCGCTGCTGCCCATCCTGACCGACGAGGCCTTCGTGCGCGGCTACGCGCGCACCGTGTGGTACCGGCCGCTGACCACCAGCACCAATTTGATACTGCGCGGTGAGCTCGGTGCGCTGGCCTCGCGCGACAAGAACGGCGTGCCGGCCGTGTACCTGTTCCGCGCCGGCGGCGACCAGTCGGTGCGCGGCTACGCCTTCCAGGAGCTGGGCGTGCACGAAGGCACCGCCATCACCGGTGGCCGCTACCTGGCCACCGGCAGCGCCGAGTTCCAGTACTGGTTCAAGCCCACCTACGGCGCGGCCGTGTTCTACGACGCCGGCAACGCGGGCGACACCTTCAACGCGCTGCATCCGAAATCCGGCTACGGCGCCGGTGCGCGCTGGAAGAGTCCCGTCGGCCCGATCAACGTGGACATCGCCTACGGCCACGCGGTACACAAATATCGATTGCACTTCTCGCTGGGATTCACCTTCTGATGGCCGACAACAAAAACAATCCGCCACCGGACGCGCCGGACGCCGCTACGCCGACGCCGACGCCTGCGCCTGCGTCCACTCCCGCACTCGCGCGTCGCCGCTGGCCGCGCCGCTTGCTGATTTCGCTGGCGGTGCTCGCGGCCCTGCTGGCCGGCGCCTTCTGGCTGCTGGGCCGCGAATCGACCTTGCAGCAGCTGGTGCAGCGCATTGCCAACGCCAGTGGCGGGCAGGTCGCCGTCAGCGGCGTGAGCGGATCGCTGTACCACCGCATGCACATCGGACGGCTGGTCTACCGCAGCAAGGACAGCGTCATCACGGCCGACAACATCGACATCAACTGGTCGCCGTTGCAGTATTTTTCGGAAGGCCTGTCCATCAGCGAGCTGCATGTGGCGGCGCTGACGGTGCAGAGCCTGGGCCCGTCGGAGCCGGCCAAGATGCCGGAATCGCTGGCCGCGCCGTTCCGCCTCAACCTGTCCGACGCGCGGCTCGACAAGCTGACGCTGACCAGCGCCGCCGGCAGCAACGTGATCGAGCGCCTGCGCTTCAAGCTGTACGGCGACAAGAGCAGCTGGCACCTGGAAGACGCCAGCGCGCACACCGCGTTCGGCGATGCCAAGGCCGACCTGACCATAGCCGCCAGCAAACCGTTCACACTGCAAGGCAAGGCAGCGCTGACGCAAGCTCCCGCCAGCGCCGGCGCCGCGCAACTGTCGCTGCAAGCCGGCGGCAACCTGACGCTGATGACATTGCAGGCGCAGGGCAGCGCCAATGGCGCCAGCGGCAAGGCCTACGTGGCGCTGGCGCCGTTCGATCCGATCATCCTGCGCGCGCTGGACCTGGACGGCCGCGACCTCGATCCGGCCGGCTTCAATCCCGGCTGGCCGCAGGCGAAATTCAGCCTCAAGGCTAGCGCCGCCATCACGGCGGACCAGAAACTGTCCGGCCAATTCGCCCTGCAGAACCAGGGCAAGGCGGCCCCGCTCGACCAGCAAGGCCTGCCGCTGCAAGCCTTCAGCGGCAAGCTGGCCGGCACGCTGACCGCCTCCACGCTGGAAAACGTGCTGCTCGACCTGGGCGCGGCGGGACGCTTCACCGGCGGCGGCCACGTCAAGCGCAGCGGCCCCGAAGCCGGCATCGACGCCGCGCAATTCACGCTGCACACCGACCGCCTGGACCTGAAGAACATCCACAGCAGCATCAACAAAACCAGCGTCGCCGGCGACATCACGCTGGCCAGCACGCCGGCCAAACAGACGCTGGATGCCAGGCTGTCGCAGGACGGCCTGCGCCTCGACCTGCAAGCTACGCTGGCGGACGCCGTGCTGCAACTGCACCAGGTGCGCCTGCTGGCGAAGAAAGGCAGCATCAGCGCCACCGGCCAGGCCAGCCTGAAAGACAAGCAGGAGTTCAGCGCCAAGCTGCGCGCCGAGCACTTCGACCCGTCCGCGTTGGGCGCCAGCTATCCGATCGCCGACCTCAATGCCGACATCAACGCCAGCGGCCACGTCTCCCCCGCATGGCAGGTCGCGGCAGGCTTCGACCTGAAGGCCAGCAAGCTGGCGGGCCAAACCCTGTCCGGCAATGGCAAGCTCAATGCCGACGCAAAACACATCAGCGGCGTCGACGCCCACCTGGCGATGGCGCAGAACACCGCCGACATCAGCGGCAGCTTCGGCGCGCCGGGCGAACAGCTGCGCTGGAAGATCGACGCCCGCCAATTGTCGGCGGTGGCCAGTGACTTGATTGGCGCCGTCAACGCCAGCGGCATCGTCAGCGGCAGCATCGAAGCGCCGCGCACCACCTTCGAAGCCGACGCCAAGGGCCTGGGCCTCGCCTCCGCCAAACGCCCCGCGCCGGATAGCCTGATCCACGCCGCCGGCGACATCGCACTGGCCGGGCCGAAGAAAACGCCCGAGCTGAAAATGAACGGCGCCATACAGCGCCTGAATCCCGCAGCATTCGGCGCGGCGCAGGCGGGTTCCGTCAACGCTACGTTCACGGCCGACGCGCGGCTGGCGAGCGACTGGCGCGCAGGCCTGAACCTGACGCTGCAACCATCGACCTTCGCCAACGCGCCCTTGAGCGGCTACGCGAAACTGAACGCCGACAAGGACAGCATCAGCAACGCCGACATCGACCTGCGACTGGCTTCCAACAGCCTGCAAGCGAAGGGCAGCTTCGGCAGCGCGCTCGACAAGCTGGAATGGAAGCTCAATGCGCCGCAACTGGCCGCACTGGGTCCGCAGTTCGCCGGCACGCTGCGCGCCAGCGGCACCCTGTCCGGCACCACCGCCAAGCCGGCGCTGGCGCTCACGCTGGACGGCGCCAACCTGCGCGCGCCGGGCCAGCAGCAGATCGGCACGATACGCGGCAGCGCCACGCTGGGCAGCACCGTCGCCATGGCGGCCGGCACAGCACCAGCGACTACGCCGGGAACGCCAGCCAAGCGCGGCGCGGCAGCACGCGGCGCCGCCGAAACCGACACCTACGCCGACGTGCCGCTGGTCAGCGACATCGAGATCACCCACTACATCTCCCCTGCCCTGACGCTGGACAAGGCGCGCCTGCAAACCAGCGGCACGCGCAGCAATCACACGCTGCAAGTCAGCGCCAGCAACGCCGACTTCGACGCCGCCGTCCGCGTCAAAGGCGGCTGGGCCAACGACAGCTGGACCGGCGCCATCGACACCCTGCAAAACCGCGGCCGCTTCGCCCTCACGCTGGCCGCGCCGGCGCCGCTGAAACTGACCGCCCCCGCAGGCAGCGGCGTGGCCGGCCTGCTGCACCCGGAGCAGATCGCCCTGGGCAGCGCCACCATCAAGCTCCCCGATGGCAGCATCCGCATCGACAGCCTGGAAAAAAACGGCCCGGCCTGGCGCAGCAAAGGCCAGGCGGCCGGCGTACCGGTCAACTACCTGGCCCAGCTCTCCGACGCCTGGCGCGACAACGTCCGCAGCAATATGACGATCGGCGCGGAATGGAGCATGAACCTGCAAGCGGCCAGCAAGGGCAACCCGCCGGTCCTCGGCGGCATGCTGCATGTGTATCGCGAACAGGGCGACCTGACCATCACCGGCGCCGACCTGCCGCAGCCACTCGGCCTGCGCACGCTGGACGGCCGCGTCGACGTCAACGACGGTACGCTGCACCTGCAACTGAACCTGGACGGCACCCGCGCCGGCCAGGCCCGCATCGACGCCACCGCCCAGCTGCAGGAAAGCCGCCTGGCCGAGAGCAGCGCCATCACGCTGAACGGCAACGCCAATATGGGATCGCTGGCCTGGTTGGCGCCATTGGCCGGCCAACCGGGACTGGAAATCGACGGCGCCCTGAAGCTGGCCGTCAGCGGCAGCGGCACCCTGGGCGCACCGCAACTGAACGGCGACATCAGCGGCGACAAGCTGGTGCTGAACTGGGTGGACCAGGGCATCAAGCTGCGCAACGGCCAGTTGCAGGCGCGCCTCACCGGCGACCAGCTGCAACTGCAAAAGCTGGCCTTCGACGGCGCCGAGGGCCACGCCCAGGCCGACGGCTGGATACGTTACGCCGGCAACGAAGCCACCATGAACCTCAAACTCAGCGCCGACAAGCTGGAAGTGCTGGCGCGGCCGGACCGCATCCTGGTCATCAGCGGCCAAAGCACGCTGATACGCGACGCCAAGCGCTTCCAGCTGGACGGAAAATTCCGCGCCGACCGCGCCAACATCGAACTGGCCGGCGAGAACACGCCAACGCTCAGCGACGACGTGGTCATCATCGGCAAGGGTGCGGCCCCGGTCAAGACGCCGCAGGGCCAGCCGCTCAACATCGACCTCGAGGCCGACCTGGGCGACGCCTTCAAGCTGAAAGGCAAAGGCCTGGATGCACAACTGGCGGGGACGGTGCGTATCCGCGTGGCGGACCGCCGGCCGCCGCGCGTCACCGGCAGCATCCGCGTGGAGAGCGGTACCTATGCGGCCTATGGACAGAAGCTGGCGATCGACCGCGGCGTGATCAACTTCACCGGCGCCTACGACAACCCCGGCCTGAACATCCTGGCCGTGCGCCGTGGACCGGAAGGCGAAGCGCTCAGCGAGACCAATGTGGAAGCGGGCGTGGAAGTACGCGGCACGGCGCTGGCGCCGGTGGCCAAGCTGGTGTCGACACCGGCCGTGTCGGACAGCGACAAGCTGGCCTGGCTGGTGCTGGGCCACGGCATCGACAACACCGGCGGCAACGACATGGCGCTGCTCAGCGCCGCTGCGGGCGCGCTGTTCGGCGGCGGCCAGGGCAAGCTGGCCAATGCGCTGGGAGTGGATGAACTGGGCGTGAGCCAAGCCGCCGGCACAGCGGCCGGCGCGGCGACCGGATTGCAGACCACGGTGGTCACGGTGGGCAAGCGCCTGTCGTCGCGCGCCTACCTGAGCTTCGAACAGGGCGCGGGCACGGCGACCAGCCTGGTCAAGCTCAAATACAAGCTGAACCCGCGCATCTCGCTGCAATTCCAGACCGGCACCAACAACGCGCTGGACGTGCTCTACACCTGGGCTTTCGACTAACTCGGGTTGTGGTCCGGCACCGGGTCGTCCTGCGGCACGGGATGGGGGATGGCCGGCGGCGCCGGATCATCCACCGGTACGGGATCGGGGGCGCGGTGTGCGTTGTGCATGGTCGGTACTCCTTGAGCTGACACGTCCCCCATTCTACGCCGCCCTACCCCGGTTTCGCGTGCTTGACGTATTTATCCAGCCACGCATTGGTTTCGTACAGCATGTGCAGGATCGATTCGCGCGCGCGGTAGGCGTGCGATTCGTTCGGCAGCATCACCAGCCGCGCCGTGCCGCCCAGGCCTTTGATGGCCTGGAACATGCGCTCGCTCTGCAAGGGGAAGGTGCCGGTGTTGCTGTCCTCCGCGCCGTGGATCAACAGCATCGCATCCTTGATCTTGTCGGCGTTATTGAACGGCGACATGGCCTGGTACACCTCCTGCGCCTGCCAGAACGGCCGCTCCTCGGACTGGAAACCGAATGGCGTCAGCGTGCGATTGTAGGCGCCGCTGCGCGCTATCCCGGCGCGGAACAGCCGCGTGTGCGCCAGCAGGTTGCCGGTCATGAAAGCGCCATACGAATGGCCGCCGATGGCGATGCGGTGGCGGTCGGCCACGCCGCGCCGCACCACCTCGTCCACCGCAGCCTGCGCGTCCGCCACCAGCTGCGGCAGATAGCTGTCGTTCGGCTCCTCTTCGCCGGCGCCGATGATGGGGAAGGATGGATTGTCCAGCACCGCGTAACCCATCGCCAGGAAGGCCGCCGGTCCCCAGTAGCTGACCGCGTTGAAACGGTACGGTGACCCGGTGGTCTGGCTGGCCGCGCCGGCCGATTTGAATTCCTGCGGATAGGCCCACATCAGCAACGGCAACGGGCCGTCGCGGACGGCGTCGTAACCGGAGGGCAGCATCAGCGTGGCCGTCAGCTCGACGCCGTCGTTGCGCGGATAGCGGATCTGCTCCTTGTGCACATCCTTCAGCTGCGGGGTCGGATGCGGGTAGTTGGTCAGCGCCGTCAGCTGCGCGTCCTCTGGCTTGGTCAGGTCGCGCAGGTAGTAGTTGGGCCGCTCGGTCGGCGATTCGCGCGTCGTCAGCAGCAGCGTGCCTTCGTCGTTGAGCACCGCCGCGACGTTCTCGAAATACGGCGCGGCGCTCTGGAACAAACGCACCTTTTGTTTGGTGGTCAGACTCAGACGGTCGATGAAGGGACGGTCGCCTTCAGGCGTGGCGCCGGCGCCGTCCAGCAACACCGTGGTGCCGGGGCCGATCAGCAGGCGCGGGAAGCCGCTGGCGTCGGCCCGCATCACCGGTGAACCGGGGCTGTTGTAGCGGTCTTCGTACGAACCGGCGTAGATCAGCTCCGGCGGCGTGGACAAGTGTTCAGGCTCAATCATCCACTGCTTATAGTCGCGCGTCTTGTGCCAGCGCTCGTTGATCAGCGCGACATCGCCGCGTCCCCAGGCGATGCCGGCGTAGCGCATCGTCAGCCGCGCCAGCACCAGCGGCGGTTCGCGGAACGGCGCCGCGTGCACGTAGACCAGGTCGCGGATATTGTCGATCACCGGGCGCGCCGGATCGCCGCCATCCTGCGCCTCGGTCCACACCAGCGTAGCCGGCACGTCGGCCCGCCACGACACGTGGCGCACGCCTTCGGACACCGCGTCATTCCCCTGCGGCAGGCCTTCTTCCAGCGGCAGCGTGGTCACCGTGTGCAGCACCTCGCCATTCAGGTCGCGCACGTCGACCCGCTCGCCGAAGCTCGATGCCGGCACGATGTAGGAGTATGGCCGCGTCACGCTTTGCGTCAGCAGGTACTGGCCGCCCGGCGCGATCGAGGTGCGCGAGAACTGCCCCGGCGCGCCGATCATGCGTGGCTTGCCATGCAGGTCCAGCAGCACCATCTGCACGGTGATGTAGTACTCGAACAGGCGGGCGTCGCCCTCGTTCTTCAGCAGATCCTGATAGGTGCGCAGCTGGCGCATGGCGCCACCGGGTTCGCTGTCCTGCTGGATCGGGCCGGTCGGCACGCCGTCCGACTGCGGCGCCTTGCCGATGCCGGCCGGACGCCAGTGCACCAGCAGGCCGCTGCTGTCCGGCAGCCAGTTGAAGCCGCGCGTCAGCACCGCCGACAAAGGCTGCGCCGACAAGCGCTTGGCCTTGCGCGACTCGATATCCACCAGCCACAGCTCCACCGCGCCGCGCTCGCCCTTGTAGGCCACGTGCGAGAACGCCAGGTAGCGCTGGTCCGGCGACCACGCCAGGTCCGCCAGGCGCAGCGCGCGCGGCAGCCCGCGGATGCGGCTTTCCTTTTGCGTGGCGATATCGAGCAGACCGAGGTCGGTGCCGAACGAAAAACGGGAGGAGGAACAGGTGCGTGGATTGATGCGCAGGCCGGCCAGCTTGAGCTCCGGCTGCGCCACTTCGGCGATGCCCGGCAGCGGCGGCGTTTGCACCACGGCGACCAGGTTGCGCTGGGGGCTCAGGCTGAGCGCCGGCGCGCGCGGCGCGTCGACGATGTCCAGCAGGGCGGAAGGCGGCAGGCGGTAACCGCCCTCCTGCGCGCCGGCCTGCGGCGAGGCGGCCATCAATCCCAGATTCAGGGGCAGCAAGGTTAACGGTTTGTTCATGGATATCCTTTCGGTCCAGAAGCGGGGCTGCTGCAGTTCAGTTTGCTTATGCTATCCGGGATTGTCAATCACTGCCGGATAATGCGTGACAATCTGTAACGCTGGGGCGCGGCGGCCGGTTGGCGTACAATCGCGGTTCTTCGAATCACGCCGTTGGAATCGCTTATGGATATGCCTACTATCGTCTTGTTGCTGCTGGTGCCGCTGGCCATCTGGCGCATCTACTCGCGCCTGAAACGCATGATGGGCCGCAACAAATCCGAACTGTGGCGCCACGTCGCCTACGCGGCGGTGGCCGGCGTGACGCTGGCCGCGCTGGCCGTGGTCCTGATCGGAAAATGGCAGGCGCTGGCCGCGCTGCTGGTCGGCGCCGCCGTCGGCGCCGCGCTGGGCCACCGCAACATGAAACTGACGCGCCTGCAAAACACCGCCGAGGGCTTCTTCTACACGCAGAACCGCCGTTTCGGCCTGCTGGTGACGATGCTGTTCTTCGGCCGCCTGATCTACCGCCTGTTCGAAGCCTACCTGCACATGCACGACCATCTGCCGCTGGACCCGGACTTCGTCGGCAATCCGCTGTCGGCCGTGGTGTTTGGCTTGACCGCCGGCTTCTGGGGCTGCTACCACCTGATGCTGCTGCGCTGGCGCCGCAGCGTCAAGCCGGTGCCGCGCCCTATCGATATCTTCGATATTAAATAAACTATTTAGACGCCAGCTGCTGCACAAACTCGCAGTAGGCCGGCCGCACCGCGGCGCTGGACAGCACGTCATTGTGTCCGGCGTCCGGCACCATCACCATGCGCTTGGATTGCGTCGGCAGGGCGTCGTAGACCTGGCGCGCCAGGCGTGGCGGCGTCACCTTGTCGTCGCTCCCTTCCAGCACCAGCGCCGGCCCGGCGAAGCCCGAAGCCGCCGCCACGTTGTCTATCCCCTTCAGCGACTCGCCCACCTCCACCCGCACGAACGGCCACGCATACCACGGCAGCATATTGTTGGCCCAGTCGCGCGCATTGGTGGTGGTCGACTCCAGTATCAGCCCGCGCACGGCCGGCCGCTGCTGCGCCACGTAGGCAGCGATGAAGCTGCCCAGCGACTGCCCATGCACGATCACCCGGCCCGGCGCCTGGGCGTTGACCAGGTCGAACTCGCGCAGCGCGTCGGCCTTCATGGTGGCGATGGTCGGTACGCCGGTGCTGCGGCCATAGCCGCGATAATCGATCATCACCACGTCCGCGCGGCATGGGCCGACGGCAGCCAGCACATGGTCGCCATGTTCATCCAGATGGAAGCCGTTGCCGCCGAAGTACAGCACCGTCAGCGGGTTGGCGCCACCACCGGCGGCGCTGGCGCTGACGCCGTTGAGTTGCGCATCGTCCGCCGCCAGCGTCAGGGGCGCCAGTTTGTAGGCGCCACCGCCATCGCCCACGCGCGCCGCAGGACGCACGTCCCCCGCGCGGTCGGGCCGCACCACGCTGCCCTCGCCGATCTGCACCGCGCAACCCGACAACATCGCCACTATTAGTACCAAGATGAGTTTCATAATTATCTCCCGTGAATGTACAATATATAACAACAAAGTTTTAATGTAAAACGATAATTTTTTACTGTATTACGATAAACATGAAAATCACCCTGATCCGCGCGCTGCTGTGGTTGTGCGTTGCCGTGCAAGCGGCCTTCTTCGTGCTGGCCTGGACCACCTATGCGCCCAGCATCGGCTCCATGACCATCGACATGAGCGCCATCGGCATGCCCTTCGGCGCCAAGCTGGCCCTGACGCCAGCCCAGCGTGCGATCGGCGCGGCGCTGGCGCTGCCCACCACGCTGGTGCTGTTCTATGGACTGTGGCGGCTGGACCGGCTGCTGCTTAACTTTCGCCGCAAGGATCTGTTCACGGCCCAGTCGATCGGCCACCTGCGCGCCTTCGCCGGCGCCACCCTGCTTTCGACGCTGCTGTCCATCGTCGAACTGCCGGTGCGCACGCTGGCGCTGCGCATGACCGGCAACGGCGACCAGCACTTCGCCATCGGCGTCAATTCCGAGCAGCTGATGCTGATGCTGGTGTGCGGCATGTTCTACCTGATCACGCGGCTGATGCAGGAAGGCCGCCGCCTGCGCGAAGAGAACGAGGGCTTTGTCTGATGGCGATCCTGATCAACCTCGACCTGATGCTGGCCAAGCGCAAGGTCAAGTCGCGCGAGCTGGCGGCCTATGTCGGCATCACCGAGCAGAATCTGTCGCTGCTCAAATCCGGCAAGGTAAAGGGCATGCGCTTCTCCACGCTGGAGAAGATCTGCGAACGGCTGGCCTGCCAGCCCGGCGACATCCTGACCTGGGTGCAGGACGAAGGCGACACCGACGGCGACGCCGGCGAACTTCTATAAGGCGACGTCTTTTTAACGACAGTGCTATCGTATTTCCTGCGGTGTGGAGAAGGTTTGGTGGTATTCTGAGAGTATCCACAGAGCAACTAATCTGCACTTTCATGAATACTTCGATTTACGACAAGACCGCCAAGGGCCGGGACGAGATCGCGACGCGCAAGTACCAGCTCGCGCCCCGTCTTCGCAGCCTGCTGGTATTGATCGATGGCCGTCGTACGGAAGAGGAATTGCTGCGGAATGTGGCGGGGCTGGGACTGACTGGCGCCGCCCTGGACGAACTGCTGGAGGGGGGACTTATCGTGCTATCAACTAGCTATGCAACGATGCCGGCGGCGCCGGTCGCCGATCTCGCGCCAGCCGCAGTGGCCCCGGCAGCCCCGGTGGCGGTCTCACAGGCAGGTCAATTCCAGGCGCTGTATGAGTTTTATAACAAGACCATCAAGAGCACGATAGGCCTGCGCGGCTTCACCTTGCAGCTGAAGGTGGAAAAAGCCAGCTCCGTCGAAGAACTGCGCGAACTGCGCATGCCCTACCTGGACGCGGTGCAAAGAGCCAAGGGCAACTTCGCCGCCGCCACCCTCGCCGAACAACTGGACCAGCTGCTCGACGAGCGGCCGGCCCAGGCCCGGACTTAGGCCACCTTCGCCACTTCCGCCGGACGGCGTTGCAGCACGAAGATAGGCTGCGCCCACTCCGTGTCCTTCTTCTTTTTGCTCGTGATGAGCGTCAGTTCCGAAGGATCGTAGACGTCGGTGTTGTGCGTCAGCGGCGTCGTCATCAGGTACTGCGCGTCGGTGTTCTTCAGGAACTCGCCGACCAGCTGGATGTTACGGATATCCAGGTGGGCAAACGGTTCGTCGATGAACACAAAGCCTCCGGAACCATCTTCCGACTTCAGCAAACCAATCAGCAGCACCAGCGATTTCATCACCTGCTGGCCGCCGGACGCTTCGCCGTCGTTCATGCCGATGATGCCCTTGCCGTCGAACTTGAAGCGCACGTGCAGGCCGGCCTGCGACAGCAGCGTATCGTCGTTCTCCAGGCGCACCGGATCGGAATGCACCTCGATGCCCGCCAGCTCGCCCAGCTCCTTGATGTTCTTGGAGTAGGTCTTGATGGTGTAGCGCAGCCGCTCCATGTAGGCGCCGCGCGCGTTGCCGGTGGCCTCGATGGCGCGGTTGTTCTGGTAGCGGCGCTCCTCGGTTTCCGACTGGCGGCCGTGCAGCTGGTCGTTCAGGCGCTGGTACTGGTCGATCACGGTGGCGTCCAGTTCCCAGTCGCTGCGGGCCAGGCTGGCCTCCAGCGAGTGGACGCGCAACACCACCTGGTGCGAGTTCTGATGCTCGCTGACCAGGCCTGCACGGCGCGCCGGACGACGCCAGCTCTTAGGCAGGTGACGCCAGTTCTTCCGCAACGTCAGCAAGGCGCGCGCGTGGTCGGAACGCTGCTCGATCTGGCGCTTGTTGTTCAGGCGCAGACCGGCTTCCGATTCCGACAAGGCAAAGCGCGCGTTCTGCCACGTCGTGTCGGCGCGGGTGCGCGTGACGACGGCGTTCTTGATCAGCGTTTGCAGCTCGCCCAGGCGGGTGCCGACTTCGGTGCGTTCTTCCTTCAACGGCACGGCGTTGCGCGCCGCTTCGTCGAATTCCTCCTGGCGCGCGGCCAGTTCCTTGGCGGCGTCCACACCGGCCAGGCGCGATTTCAGCGAACTGATTTCCGTCGCCAGCTTGGACACGATCAGGGTCAGTCCGTCTTCCTGCGCCTCCAGCGCCGGCAGCGATTTCTGGATCGCTTCCATACGCTGGGTGCGGCCGGCGGAGCCGAAGCGGTAGCGCGAAGCTTCCACGAACAGCGAGCGGCCGCCGCGACGTTCGCGATGGTAGGCGTCGGGCGTGATCCACTCGTCGTGGCTACCCAGCTTGGCGCCGGCGTCCACGGTGTCCACACGGGTGATGCGCGACAGCTGTTCCACCAGCCAGGAAGGCACCTTGGCCGAGAACTTCACCACCGACATCAGCGAGTCGTCCTTGACCGTCGGCGCATGCACCAGGTCCGGCACGATGAAGTGGCGATAGCGCTCCTTCTCCGCCAGGCGGTAGGCCGACGATGCATCGGACGATTTATCCAGCAGCACCACGGAGGCATAGCCACCCAGCACGCCTTCGATCGCGCCCTGCCAGCGCGCATCCGTCACCTCGACGATGTCGGACAGCATGGCGTGGCTGATGCCGGCGTCGTTCAGCGCGCGGCGCATGCCGCGTTGCGCTTCCGGTTCCGGCATCGCGGTCTTGCCCTGCAGGGCGGCGATGGTCGACAGCTCACCGGCGATCTTGGCGGCGACGGCGTCGCGCGCCATGCGCTGGCGCGCCAGTTCGATTTCTTTTTCCTGCAACTGCTGCGCCACCGCGGCCAGGTCGCCGCCGGCATCGTCGGCCAGTTTTTGCAGACGGACCTTCTGTTCCAACAGGCTGTCCAGCGGCTTCAGTTTGCCGTTGATCTGATTCAGGCGGCTTTGCAGCGCGGTCGATTCCTGCTCCAGCACGGTCTCGTGCTGCTGCGCGTCGGTCAGCGCCTTCGCTTGCGCGGCCAGCGCGTTGCGCTTGTCGGTCAGCTGCTGGTCAGCCTGCATCAGCGGCTTGCGGGCGTCGCGCAGCTGGCGGCTGAGGTTAGCGTGCTTCTCGCGCGCTTCGTGGTACTCCAGCGTCGGCAGCACTTCTTCCTGCAGGTTGCGGCGTTCCTTGTTCAGGTCTTCCCACTGGTGGTAGTTGGCCACGCGCAGGCGCAGGCCCTCCAGGTTGGTCTTGGAGGCTTCCAGTTCGGACTCGAAGCGTTTCAGTTCGACTTCGGTGTCGCGCTGGTGGCGCTTGGCTTCGTCGTAGGCGTCCAGCACTTCCTTGTCGCCGAAGACCTGGAACACCAGGTCCAGCAACTGGCGCGGCGCGTATTCGCACAGCTTGTCGGTTTCGCCCTGCTCAAGCGCCAGCACTTTCGCCATCGCCGGCGACAGGCCGGCGTTGGCCAGGCGCTTGCGGTAGTTCTCGACGCCGAGCCAGTCGTTGCCGGCTTCGCCGATGTCTTCGATCTGCACGTTACCGGGACGCATAAGGTACTGGCGCTTCCAGTCGCCGCCGTTTTTCTGGATCTGGCAGAACAGCGTGACTTCGTCGTCGCTGAAGAAGCCGGAGCTGCGGAACGGACGGTTGGACAGCTGCTTGCCGACATTCTTGTTGTCGACCACGGCGCGCAGCCAGGCGGTCTGCTGGCCGCTGTGGCGGGCGTAGTGCTTGTAGGTGCGGCCCATCGAGCAATCGAGGCCGAACAGCGTGCGCAAGGCGTCCAGCAAGGTGGTCTTACCGGAACCGTTCTGGCCCGCGATGGTGATGATCTTGGCGTCCAGCGGGATGTTCTTGATGCGCTGCCAGTAATCCCAGTGGACCAGTTCTAATGATTTAATGTGAAACACGGTTAGTCCTCGGCTGGAAGTTCGGAGTCGGGGGCGGCATCTTCAGCCACCTCTTCGTCGTTGGCGGCGATCGGCGGCGCGCTGCGCGGCACCGGGATGATCTGCGCCGGCGAGCGTTTGAACACGTCGGCCAGCGCGCCGTTGATGATGCGCTCTTTCAGTTGGTCGGTATCCATCATCAGGTCCAGCAGCGGGCCTTCGACGATGATGTCGCCACGGCGCTCGATGAAGCCCAGCTTGGCCAAAATACCGAGGTTCATGTCCAGGCGGGTCTTCTTGCCCAGCTTGTCGCCGAAGTCGGCCAGCAGCGCCTTGTAGGCGATGCCGATCGAGGTGTCTTCCGCGCGCGGCAGCGGCTTCTCGACGCCGAACATGTCGTTCTGGTCGTCGTCCGCGTGCTGGTGGGTCTCCTGGCGTTCGCGCTTGGGCAGGATGATCTGCGCCCACAGCACCACCAGCAGGGCCACGCCGTCACGCGACAGGCCGAAGTTATTGTTTTGCCAGACGTCGCGCGCGCCGAAAATCTTCGGCTCGATGGCGCGGTGCAGCGCGATCGTCACGTGGTCGGCGTAGACGTTGTCCAGCAGTTTGAGGCCGGTGGCCAGCAAACGCGCGTCGACTTCGGCGCGGAACAACTCGTCCGACAGCACGCGCTTGACCAGTTTGTCGTCGCGGCGCAGGGTTTGATGCGTCAGCAGGCGCGCGATCAGGATTTGGGAATCGTCATTCATCTGACTTGTCGCCTTCCGTATTCAAAGACAGTGAGAGGGAGGCCAGGGACATCGCCGCCACGTGCAAATCGGGCAGCTGTATCATTTCGTCGGTGGGGGCAAACTTGACCGGCAGGCGCGCCAGTTCGGCGGTGGCGCCTTGCAGGCGGGCCTCGTCGGCGTCGCCCAGCAGCGGCAGCAGCGAGGCGCGGTACGAGGCCACGGCGAAGGTGGCCGGCAACAGCGAATCCTGCACCGGTATCGATTTCGGGCCTTCGTCGGCGATGCTGGGGAAGTTGCCCAGCGCGGCGAAGTCGGACAGGCGCGCCAGCCAGTCATCCAGCTCGCGCTGCATCTGCGGGCCGTCGCTGATGGTGGTCGGCGCGTCGGTGCCGGCCGGCAGGCCGCCGGAGACGGCGCTGGCGACGCGGTCCTGCAGCAGTTCGGTCTCGGCGACGTCGATCATCTCGGCCGGGGTGATAAACAGCGGCACCACCGGCTGGTCGATCGCGCCTTCGGCCAGCGAGGCCAGGTCTTCGTGCAGCAGCAGCCAGCGCTTGATATCGGTGGTGGACAGGCCGGACTGGCCCAGGTGCACCCGCTGGCGTTCGATCTGGTTCAGCGCGCGCGAGAACATGCCCTGCATGTTCAACAGCGCCGATTGCGCGCGGCCGATGGCCTGTGCCGCCTTGTGCGTGGCGCCGTCGGCGTTTTCGTCGGACAGGATGGCGCGCAGGATCTCGGAGCCCTTCTCCACCCAGTCGCAGGCGGTGTGCCACTTGGCCTGCGAGGCGCGCAGGCGGAACTCGGAACCGGAGGCGATGGCGTCCGAGAATTCCTCGGTCAGGTCGACCAGGCGGCCCAGCAGGTGGTTCAGCTGGTCGACGGTGACGCCGCCCATCACCTGGGCGCCGGCCACCTGCGACAGCAGGAAGCCCATGTCGGCGTTGTCTTCGTCCTTGCCCAGCGCCAGCAGGCCGTCGATGGCCGACAGCACGTTGCGCGCCATCGGCGTGACGCGGTAGACGGCTTGTTGCGCGTCCCAGGCCAGCAGCTGGTTGGTGCGCAGGCGCATCAGCACCGTCTCCAGCGACTCGGGCAGCAGGTAGGCCAGGCGGGTGTTGATGTCGGCGCGCGAGAAGGTGGACGAGGCGGCGTCCGAGGCCAGCTCGCGCAGCACCAGCAGGCGCACCAGCACACCGTCAAAACCGCCGTGGAACAGCGCCGTGAACACCTGCAGCAGCGGCTGCGCGCGTTTCAGCTGGTAGACCTGCTCGATCTCGTCGGCCGAAAAATTCGGCTGGAAGTGGGCTTGCAGGCTATCCTGCTGCTGTTGCTGATCCAGCTCACTTGTTATAATTTCTATCATTCTTTGCCATTCTGTACGCATCGCAACGACTGGATTGCGGGGGCGTCAGTATAACAGCCAGCCGGGGTCAGGTCTGACATTCGGACACGGCCTCTACCGTAATGCGCACATTACGGTAGAGGCCGTGTCCGAATGTCAGACCTGACCCCGCTTTTAAGCTTACTTTTTCACGGCCTTTTCCAGTGTCTGGTCGACGAAGTCGCCATCGTTGTCGTTGAAGCGCACACGTACCGGGTACCAGTCCATCGATGGCGCCAGCCACAGGTCGACCTGCTGGCCCTGCGCGTCCGGCGGTGGCGCCTTGACCAGGTGGACGGCGTTGACCTCGCCGGCGCCGATCTGCACTGCCTCATTTTTCATCACCTTGAAGCTCCACACCTCGGCGTCGCGGCGGCCGGCCACGAAGAACTTCCACTCGCTGCCCGGCTTGAACTTGTCCGGCGTGGCGCGCGCCTGCGCCGCCAGCTGCCACTGGATGCTGGTGCGATCCTGCTCGCCACCCTTGATCGGATAGCTCTCGTCGCCTTCGCTGAAGGTGATGGTCTTGGCGTCGCGCTGGAAGGTGGTGGTGCTCGGGTCCTTGCGGAAGCGTTTTTCGTAGAAGGTGGCCGGCGCCAGGCCGAATTCGTCGATCTCGCCTTCGCTGCGGTTTTCCAGGATCTTGCCGAACAGCGCGGCGCGGCTTTCGGTGGCGACCGAGTACTTGCCGTCGCCGGCGCGCCACTGCACGGTGGCGGTGCCGCCGATGCTCAAGCCGTGCTGCTTGGCCTTGATGGTGTACGAGAGGTCGGCCGACGGCGGCAGGCTGTGTGGGCGCTTGACGCTCGGGTGCTCGCCGGCCGGCGCGTCGGCGGCATGGGCCGCGCAGCTCAGCAGGATGGCGGCGCCCAGGGCCAGCAGGCGCTTGGTGTAAATAGTATGCATATTATTTTCCAGATTCTGTCATGGTGATTTTGGAGACGGTTTGCGTCGTCAGCGCGCCGCTTGCTTCGGTATTGCGCAGCTGGACCGGGTACCAGTTCAGGCCCGGCGCCAGCCAGATGTCCAGCCGCGACGAGTAGCTGCCGGGGCGCGGCGGACGGCTCAGGTGCCAGGTCACCACCTTGCCCATCTTGGTGTTCAGTTCTTCCTCTCCCACCAGCTGGAAGCGGAACAGCGTCGCTTCGCGCTCGTCGCCGACCTGCATCTCGATATCGCTGCCGAACTGGTTGATGTCGGCGCGGCCGATGCCGCCCAGCTGGAACGGCACCGTCGCCATGTCCTGCGCGCCCACCATCAGCGGGTAGCTGCGTTCGGAGGCCGAGAAGGTGATGGTGCCGGCATCGCGGTTGAAATGGGTCGCCGTCTCGGCGCGGCGGCCGCGCTTCTGCGTGCTGGTGGCCGGGGCGATGCCGTAGTCGTCGATGGTGCCGACGCTGCGCATCACCAGCGCGTTCAGTCGCGTGATCAAAAGGCTGATGCCTGCTTCGGCCGAGGCCTGGTAGTTGCTGCCGTCGGTATGCCAGGTCATGACGGCCGAACCGCTCCATTTGGTGCCGTCGGCGTCGACCCGCGCCACGTCCATGTCCATGCTGGCCGACGGCGGCAGGTTGACCTTGTAGCGGCGCATGCCCTGCGCCGGCGGCGCGTCCACCGGCACGGCGGCGACCGGCGTGGCGCCGCTGGTGTCGGGCGGCGACGGCGTGCCGGTCTGCGCCTGCGCGGCGCCGGCTTGCGCACCGGCGCTGCTGCTCGTGCCGCTGTCGGCCGCCGGTGCCTCGGCGGTTGGCGCAGTATCGGCCACGGCCGGCGGCGGCGCGGCCGGTTCGGGTGCGGCTTCCGGCGCCGGCACAGGTTCAGGCTTGCGCTTGCGGGCCGGCTTGGCGGCCGGCGGCAAGGGCTGGACCTCGGCCGCAGGCGGCGTCTCCACATGCTTGGGCAACGCCAGCCGCAGCTGCGCCGTCATCAGCGACTGCGGCAGCGGCGACGGCCGGTGCGACTGCGTCGCGAGGCGGTCGCCCACCCAATCGATCGCCAGGTAGTGCAGCGCCAGCGTGGCTGCGCATAAAACCAGCAGGCGGCGGCGTTGGAATAGATGGGTACTTAAGCTCATGCCGCTAGTTTAACGTGTTCGGCCCGAGTCCGCGCCCAAGCAGAAATGTTGTCAAAATCTTTTGAAGCACGCGCCTTTATCTGCTACGCTGGACGTTATTCCTACAGGAGACTTCCATGGCCCATACGCAAATGCCGAACATACCAGGCGCAGCAGTAATGACGGATACGCTGGACTTCGTCAAAAACCTGTGGGGCAGCATGAGCGTGCCCGGCCTGACCGCACCGACGCTGTCGGTGGAAGAGCTGGACAAAAAGATCAACGACCTGAAAGCGGTCGAGACCTGGCTCAACCTCAACATGAGCATGCTGCGCGGTAGCATCCAGGCGCTGGAAGTCCAGCGCGGCACCATCGCCACGCTCAAGTCGGTCGGCGCCAGCCTGGCGGCGGCGGTCAACCAGCCGCAGAGCAAAGACCAGAAATCGATCTTCGACGCCAATCCATACGCCTCGGCCTTCTTCCATCACGCCCGCGAGGCGGACAAGGACAAAGAAAAGGCTGCGGCGCCAACGCCGGCTCCCGCCCCCGCCCAGGCGGCGGCAGAAAAGCCGGCAGCGGCAGCGTCGGACAAGCCGGCCCCCGCGCCGATGGCCAACCCGGCGATCTGGTGGAATATGCTGCAAGATCAATTCAAGCAGGCCGTGTCGACGGCGATGGCGTCCGAGTCGATGATGGCTACGGCCGCGGCGCGCGCCACCGATACGGCGGCCAAGTTCGCCGCCGCAGCGGCCACGCCGCCTGCCGCCAAGGCCAAGCCGGCGGCAGCCGGCAGCGCCGGCACACCGGCAGCGGCGACCAAGAAAGCCCCGGCCCGCAAGCGCGCGCCGGCCAAAGCCAAGCCGGCCGCCGTCAAGGCCTGATGGCCTGACGGAGCGCCGCGCTGATTACGCCAGCCGCTGGATGCGGATGGCGTCAATCAGGCCGTCGGCCTGTCGCTGCACCTTCTCGATATCGATCAGGCCTTCCTCTTCGAGCTGTCTGGCGCTGTCGTGGGCGGTCTGAAAACTGTCCACGGTGTCTCCCTTGGCGGCGACCGGACGGATCCAGGCCACGCTGCCGACTTTCATTTTTGTATAAACTTCTTTTGCGATATCGCGCATATTTTAGTGCCCTTTATTTGCCCTCAATATTGACAGCGAATCAAGGCGCGGACAGGCCGCGCCGAAATTCAGTGTAATCATTTGCTGTCCCGGAAACAAGGCCGCTGCGGGCCTTGCTGTTGCGCCCAGCCGTCACTCATGGGCATCCGCATGCTTGTCGTGTATGACGCCGTTGGCCGCCTCGTATTCGCTGGCGGCGGCCGCCGCCACCACGCCCGACATCGGCGCCAGCATCGCCAGCTGCTCCATCAGCTGGGCGAAGCGCTGCTGTCCCGGCGCGATCGCGTCGACATGCATCAGCACCTCGATCGCCTCGTCGGCCAGCTCGCGCACATAGCCGGTCTGGTGCAGCTGCGAGATCAGGATCTGCGCGGAGTTGAACAGGATACGCATATTGTGCGGCAGCGCCTTGCGCGCCACCCGCATCCACTCGACCGCCTCGATCAGCTTACCGGTCTTCCACAGCAGCACGCCCTTGTTCATCATGTCCGCCGCTTCCTTGCGCGAGGACTTGATCAGCTCCATGCCCTCGTCGGTCATGCGCGCCTTGTCGAAGATCTTCTGCACGTCCTCCAGCAGCGGCACGTTATCATGGTTGTTGCGAGTGACGTAGCACAGCAGCCCCACCGGCGCTTCCTTGACGCCGACCGCGAACAGCAGCGTCGCCATGTCGAGGCAGGTCTCGGTGTCCGGCCGCTGCTTGGTTTCGTCGGCCAGCATCACTTCCAGCTCGTCGCCGGATTTGCGCGCGCGCCGGTAGTCGCCGGTCTCGTGGTACACCAGGCCCTCGGTGATCTTGGCGCGCAGTTCGACCATGTCGCCGCCGAACTGGTGCACCGCCGCGTTCAGCAGGCGTATGGCTTCCTTGGTGTCGTTCTTCTGCGCGCACACGCGCGCCAGGCCGAAGAAGGCGTCCACCGTCTTCATCACCGAGTACTCGCCGATCTCTATGCATTTGCGGAAGGCCTTCTCCGCCACCGGGATCTTCTCCAGCTTGAGCGCGGTCTGGCCCAGCGCGCGCTGGCGCGGCACCGAATTGGGCGACAGCTTGGCCGCCTTTTCCAGCACGCCGAAGGCTTCCTCGGTCTTGCCCTGCAACTGGAAGGCCTTGGCCAGCTGGTCGAAGGCGTCGATGTAGAAGCGGTTGTCGGCGATCACCGCCTGGAACATCGCCAGCGCCGCATCGAGCTCGCCGTTGTTCATCAGGATCTTGGCCAGGCCGCAGCGCGCCCAGTTGTAGTCGCGCTCTTCCAGCACATGCTCGAACACCTTGCGCGCCTGTTCCGGCTCGCCGCTCTTGAGCAGCAGCGTGGCCTTCATGCGCAGCAGGTCGATCTCGTGCAACGGGTTGTGGGCCACCTGCTCGTCGCACAGGCGCGCCGCGCGCAGGTAGTCCTTGTCGGCAAAGGCCTGGTCGATTTCACGGAAGATCTGCTTCTTGTTCCACACGCGGTTCAGGCGCGTCAACAACACGCCCTCGGTGATCGGCTTGATGATGTAAGCGTCCGGCTGGTGCTCGGCCGCGCCCATCACCGACTCCACGCTTTTTTCGGCGGACACCATCAGCCACACGCTACTGGGCAGCATCAGGTTGCGGATGCGCGCTTCCTCCAGCACCTGCTGGCCGTTCTTGCCGTCGCCGAGGTTGTAATCGCACAGCACCACGTCGTAGCGGGTCTTCGACAGCAGCACCATCGCCTCGCCGCCGCTGGCCGCCTGGTCGATATGCTTGGCGCCGAGGTTGCGCAGCGATTCGCGCAGCAGCTGGCGGATGCCGACGAAATCGTCGACCAGCAGGTAGCGCTTCTCGGCCCAATCGACGGTGCCTTCCGCGACGGCGGTAATCGCTTCGACGCTCATGGCAGGCGCAGGACGAAACAGCCGCCGCCCAGGGTGCCGCCGTTTTCCAGCGCGATGCCGCCGCTGCGTTGGCGGTACTTGTGCATCTTCGCCACTTCGCTGGAGAAGTAGAGACCGAGGCCGCTGCTGTTGTTGAGGAAGTTGACGGCGCTGCGCTGGCTGTTCATGGCGCTGGCGCCCGCCTCCAGCAGCGACGGCGGGAAGCCGGCGCCGTTGTCCTCGACGCGCAGTTCGAGATAGTCGCCGTCCACGCGCACAGCAAGGCGCAGGCGGTCGCCCGTGTAGCGGATGGCGTTGTTGATGGCGTGGACCAGCACCCCGATGATCAGGTCCTCGTCCATGGTCCAGATGGCGTCCTGCGGGAAGTCCAGGTCGAGCGTGATGCCGCGCGAATGCAGCAGCGTGCGCGCCTGCCCCGCCACCTGCTCGACCAACTCGCTGATGCGGCAGGCGGCGGGGTCGAAGGGATAGCCAGGCTTGCCGACGTCCTTGTACAAGGCCAGCAGCTGGATCAGGTTGTCGTTGAGGCGTTTGGTCTGGTACAGCATCTGGCCCAGCTGTTCGTAGCCCGGCTGCTCCGGCGAGGCGGGCGCCGTCGCCAGCAGATTCTCCAGCGTGCCATTGAGGACGCCGATCGAATTCTTCATGTCGTGCACAGTCGACGCCAGGAACATGAACAGCTCCGGCGATCCTTCGTAGTGCTGCGCATCTTCTTCATCCATCGTTCGGTTCTCCATGGACGGCGCCAGGCGCGATTGGGATTGTTATTAGTGCTGCATTATAGCCTGTGGATATAGCAGCGCCCAAGCAAGGATGGCGCCGTGCGGCACGGCGTTTGCGCGAACGCAACGGGGACCGGGCCACGGCTACTGGCTGCGGCGGCGCTGTTTGAGCAGGAAACGGCCGGGATCGAGCGCATCGACCAGCATCGCTTCCAGCGGCGGCGGCACGTTTTCCAGCTGCGACACCAGCAGTTCCGCCATCAGCGGCGCCCAGATCAAGCCGCGCGAGGCATAGCCCAGCAGGCCATGCAGGCCGGGATGGCGCGGCACGTCGCGCAGGCGTTCCAGCCGGCCGGCGGACAGGTAGTCGGGCAATGCGCCCGCCAGCGGCAGGCGGTCCGGCGCGGCGCAGCGGAAGCCGACCCGGCCCGCCAGCGGCGCGCTGGCTGCCAAGGCGGCGACGGCCTCGCCGGGCACGATCTCGGCGAGGCGGGTCAGGTTTTCCAGCTGGCTGGAGACGCGCAGTTCGGTGTCGTCGTCGTTGTCGTAGGTGGCGCCGGCGCAGACGATGCCGTTGGCCGGCGGCGTGACGTAGGCCTCACGGCAGACCACCAGCGGCAGCAGCGGCGGCGATGGCGCGTGGCCGTCGCGTGCGCCGTATGCGTCACGGGCGTCATGTGCGTCGTTTGCGTCGTGCACCGGATCGGGCACCGCCAGGTGCGTGACCTGCCCGCGCAAGCGGGACAGCGGCAGCTCGGCCGCCTGCGCGATGTTGATGGCGCTGGCGCCGTTGGCCAGCACCACGGTCGGCGCTTGCGCGATCAACGTGCCGTCGCTGGCGCGCACTTGCCACTCGCCGCCCACGCGTCGCAGGTCCAGCGCCTCGGCCGCGAACATGCGCTGCAAGCGGTCGCCGCAGGCCTCCAGCATAGCCTCGCACAGCGACGCTGGACGCACCCAGCCGCCCAGCTCAAACAGCCAGCCGCCGTGCGGCGTGGGGCCGCCCAGCAGTTCGCTGGCGGCGCCGGCCTCCAGCCAGCGCACGTACTCCGGCGGATAATCCCATGCGGCGACCACGTCCTGCTGGACCGTCGCATGTTCGGCGTCGCGCGCCAGTTGCAGCACGCCGCAGCTGGCGCCTTCAAATGCCTGACCGACGCCGCCGAGCCGGCGCCACTCGCGCAGCGCGAAGGTGTAGGCGGCGCGGCTCAGACGCGTGGGGATGTTGTCGTCCTTGGACAGCAGCGGCATGAAGATGCCGGCCAGGTTGCCGGACGCTTCCTGCGCCGGCGCCGCGTGGCGTTCGATCAGCGTGACCTGCCAGCCGTTGGCGCACAGGCGATGGCTGGCCGAGGAACCGGCCAATCCCGCGCCGATCACGATCGCGCGGCGCACCGGGGCCGGCGGCGCTTCCGGCTGCGGTTTGCGGCTTTGATAGACCGCCGTAACGTCCTGCGTTCCCTCAACGGCCCGGCAGGCAAAGCCCGCCGCCGTCAGCGCCCACACCAACGCGTCGTCCTGCACGTCGTTCGGCGCGTCGTTCGGCGCGTCATCCGCTGCATGCACATGCAGCGTCGCTCCCAGCACCGCCAGCTTGGCCAGGCCAGGCACTAGCGGCGCAGGGAACGAAGCGTCGACATGAAAGGCGTCCACCCGTGCGGCGATTTGCGGCAGCACAGCGTCCAGGGCGCCTACCAGCAGGTCCAGCGTGACGCGGCCGTCGTCGAGCAGGATGCGGTGGAAGCCCGGCACATTCAACGGCCACAGGGCGCGCAACTGGGCGTCGGCCACCGTGTCGATGGACGGCACTTGCGGCGTCAGCGCCAGGTAGTGCAGCACGCCCTGCTGCGGCAGCGCGCGCCACTCGGCCATGAAGCGCTCGCCGTGGCCGAACTCCGTGTCGAGCACCACCCGCCGCGTCATCGCTTGCGCGCCCGGCAGAAGCAATCCGGCGCATGGTCGTTCACCATGCCGATGCCCTGCATGTAGGCGTAGATGATGGTCGAGCCGACAAACTTGAACCCCAGCTTGGCCAGGTCCTTGGAAATGCGGTCCGACAGTTCCGTCTTGGCCGGACGCGGTCCCTCGGCGGCGTCCAGCGGCTTGCCGCCAACGTAGGCCCACAGCCACTGGTCCAACGTGACGCCGCTGGCGCGCAGGCGCAGGTAGGCCTGCGCATTGGTGATCGCCGCCGCCACCTTCAGGCGGTTGCGCACGATGCCGGCGTCGGCCAGCAGCGCGGCCACCTTGTCGGCGTCGTAGGCGGCGATCTTTTCCGCGTCCCACTGGTCGAAGGCGACGCGGTAGTTCTCGCGCTTGTTGAGTATCGTCTCCCAGCTCAGGCCCGCCTGCGCGCCTTCCAGGTTCAGCATCTCGAACAAACGGCGCTCGTCGTGGCAAGGCACGCCCCATTCCTTGTCGTGGTATTCGAGGTAGAGGGGATTGGCTGGATTGGCCCAGCTGCAGCGCGTCTTGGTCATGGCTCGGAGGGATCGGGGAGAAGACAGCAGTATAACAAGCGGCGGGGTATCATACAGGCCCCTCTCTATCGACGGAGCATCGCATGCAATTCGAAGCAAAGATTGAATGGACGCGCAACGGGCAGGATTTCCTGGGGCAGCGCTACAGCCGCGCCCACGCATGGCAGTTCGACGGCGGCGCCACCGTGCCCGCCTCGTCGTCGCCGCTGTCGGTGCCGCTGCCGATGTCGGACGCCGCCGCCGTCGATCCGGAGGAGGCGCTGGTGGCCGCCGCATCCAGTTGCCATATGCTGTTCTTCCTGTCGATCGCCGCCAAGCGCGGCCACACGGTCGACAGCTATCGCGACCATGCCGTCGGCGAGTTGGGCAAGAACGCTGCGGGAAAGATGGCGATGACGCGCATCGCGCTGCGGCCGGCGATCGTGTTCGCCGGCACGGCGCCGCCGGGCGCCGAGGAGCTGGAGGCGATCCACCACGAAGCGCACGACAAGTGCTACATCGCCAATACGCTCAATTGCGAAGTGGTGGTTGAAACGGCCTAGGTTTCCAGGTCGCTGGACAGGCCGACGCGGCGCCGTTCGCCGCCCAGCACCAGCGGTCCGGTCAGGTTGCTGACCAGCCGTACCTCGCCATCCTCCACCGCCTGGTCCAGATGCTGCATCAGGCGCGGGAAGACGCCATCCGGCTGCGTGGCTGCGGTGCTGTACAGCGCCGCCCAGGCATTGCGGCCGGAACGCTTGGCGACGTACAGCCCCTGGTCGGCCAGCTCCACCACCTGCGACCATGACAGCAAACGCGGTTGCTGCGGCAGGAAGGGGAAGCAAGCGAAGCCGATCGAGCAAGTCCTCGCCAGCAGCACGCCGTCCGGCAGCACGAATTCGCGGTCGGCCACGGCGCGCCGCATGCGCTCCGCCACCGCGTGTGCCTCGTCGCGATGCGTGGCGCGCGCCAGCACCAGGAATTCCTCGCCGCCCCAGCGGATCACATAGTCCGATTCGCGGAACACTTCGCGCAGGCGCTCCTGCATCTGCACCAGGATGGAATCGCCGGCCGCGTGGCCGTAACGGTCGTTGACTTCCTTGAAGTGGTCCAGGTCGACCATGAAGAACACCAGGTCGTTGGGCGCTATCAGGTCGCACTCGGTCAGCTCGCGATGCTGGCCGGCGTCATAGCCGCGCAGGCTCAGGGCCACATCGGCGTCGACGTTTTGCAAAAAGAAGCGGCGGTTGCGCAAGCCGGTCAGCTGGTCGGTCAGGCTGACCTCCTCCAGCGCCTTGTAGGCCTGCTCCAGTTCCAGGTTCTTTTCCAGCAGCTGCTCCTGCGTCGCGCTCAGCGTCTTCAAGGTCGCCGCCACCTGGCGATAGGCGCTGGCGTTGTCGAGCGCGATGGCGCCGTAGGCGCACAGGGTGCGGAAGATCAGCCGTTCGCGCTCGCCGTAGGCCGACGCCAGCAGCGACTGCACCGTCATCGCGCCCAGCACGCGCTCCCCCACCCGCAGCGGCGCGAACATCAGGCTCAGGGTCGGCAGCGTGCCGGGGATCAGGTTGGGCGTGACATCGGCCTCGCCCAGTTCGATCAGGATCTCGCGCCGCTCGCGCACGCAGCGCGCCGAATTGGCGTTCGGGTCCGACAGCGGCATCCGCACCGGCGGCACCGGATTGCCGGCTTCCACGCCGAAGGCGCAGGCCAGCCATTCTTCCCCCGGCTCCAGCAGGAACACCGAGAAATGGGTGGCGTCGAGCAGGCCGTGCACGTGGCGGTCCAGCGCGCGGAACACCGCAGCCGCATCCAGGTGGGCGGTGATCTCCTGGCCGATGGCGCTCAGGTGCGCCAGCGTGGCGCTGGTCTGTTGCAGCACTTCGGCGCGCTGCGCCTCGGCGGCGGCCAACTGGCGGTGATGCTCGCCTTCGGTCTGCGCGCGTTCGGTCTGGTACTGCACCTGCATCGCGATGGCGCGGTTGGTGGCTTGCTGGCTGTGGGTCTGGTCGCGCGCGGCGCTGGCCTGCAAGGAGATCGCGTAGGCGCGCGCATGGTCGCCGATGGCCGCGTACTCGCGCGCGGTGGCGTCGAGCAGCGCGCCGGGCACGGTGTAGCCTTCGATGGTGGCGGCGATTTCCAGCGCCAGCTGCAGATAATGCAGCACCGGATTGGCGGCCTGCATGTCGGCCGGCGCAGGCAGCCGGTGGCGCGCGTGGATGTCGGCCAGCACGTTGAGCGCGGCGATCTGGCTGGAGGCGTCGGCATGTTCGCGCGCCAGCGCCAGCGCGCCTTGCGCGGCGGCCAGCGCTTCCTCGGTGCGCGCCAGGTGCGACAGCGCATGCGCCTGGCCGCGCCGCGCGCTGCTCTGGAAGTCGGTCTGGCCCAGCGCGTCGCCGCGCGAGGCCAGGCGGGTGAAACTGTCCAGCGCCGCCGCGTGGTTGCCCAGGTCCAGCGCCAGGTCGCCCTGGTATTCCAGCGCCACCGCGTAGGCGCGCGAACCGGACAGCGGCGCCAGCGTGTTCAGGGCTTCGCGCAGCAGCGTTTGCGCGGCTTCGCGCTGGCCCAGCTGGCGCAGGGTTTCCGCGGTCTGCATCAGGCACATGCCGATGCTCAGCGGCCAGCCGGTGGGACGCGCCAGGTCCAGGCCGCGCTGCATCCAGTCCAGCGCCGCCTCGTGCGCGTTCAGGCTGGTGAAGCCGTTGCCGATGTTGGTGGCGACGATGATGGCGCGGCGTATCTGGCCGGTCGCCAGCGCGGTTTCGTAGCTGAGCATGAGGTGGCCGATGGCGCGGCCGTAGTCGCTGCGCTGGAAGGCGCAGGTGCCGAAGAAGTCGCTGATCCAGCCGGCCGCCACCGGCGCGACGTCGGCCAGGTCGGTGCCGAAGCGCCCGCTCCAGCGCTCTTGTGCGACTTTCCAGTCGCTGAAGGTGTCGCAGATGCCGGAGGCGGCGTCGATGACGTCGATGCGCACCGGGTCGCCGGCGGCGCGGGCGGCCAGCGCGGCCTGTTCCAGCCAGCGGTCGCCGGCGCCGCTGTCGCCGCGGTCATTGGCGACCCAGGCCAGCACCCAGCAGGCGTCGGCGCGCGCGCGGTTGGCGCGGGCCGGCAGCGAGGACGCTTGTTCCAGCTGCTGCAAGGCTTGTTCGGCCTGGTATTGGGCGCTGTCCAGCCGGCCGTTCAGCCATTCGGCCTCGGCGCCGATCAGCAGCAGGCGGGCGCGCTGCCAAGCTGCCTCGGCGGCTTCGGCTGGCAGCAACATGGCCAGCAACGGGGCGATCTCGGCGGACAGGGTTTGCGCGCGCAGCGGGTCGCGCTGGCGCAGATGCCA
This sequence comes from Duganella sp. BJB476, assembly GCF_003416895.1. Classification (GTDB taxonomy): domain Bacteria; phylum Pseudomonadota; class Gammaproteobacteria; order Burkholderiales; family Burkholderiaceae_D; genus Rugamonas. The sequence continues at coordinate 177,586 of NZ_QVIO01000008.1, read as the reverse complement.
GGCGAGCGTCATCAACAGCGGCAAGCGCGACGAACCGTGCGCTTCAGACAACTCCGCCTGCCAGCGCGCCAGCTCTTCATCGAGCGCAAACATATTCACCAAATAACTTCCTTTTACTGTGTGCCACCCGCTCCCGGTCGGAGCGGCAGGCGCTATTGCCTCAACGCATGTATGCGCTGTTTCAGCATTATTCCACAGTTTACTGACCGCTCCGCCGGCCCTTGGTAAGTCCCTGAAATCAAAGAGATTTTAGTTCCATGTGGAAATTATTTGGTGCCGGGCTCAGTGTTTCGACGTCGCGTTTTTGTCGCCCATCATGGCTTGCACGGTTTGCAAGTGCTGGTCCACGGTCGGCTGCAGCTTCGCGGCCAGCGCCTTGACGTCCGCGTCGCTGGCCTTTTTCTGGGCGTTCACCACGAACTTGTGCGCTTCGCTGTGGTCGTGCACGCCGGCGTTGCTCAGGTAAGCCCGGTCGAAGGCGTCGCCGCTCAGGCTGTTCAGGCGCTCGGCCATTTTGCGGTGTTTGGCATCCGGCTCGGTCGGCAGCGTAACATTTTTGCTACGCGCCACATCCTGCACCGCCTGCAAGCCCTTGGTGTGGTCGTCCACCATCTGCTGGGCGAAATTTTTCACTTCCGGCTTGCTGGCCTTTTCCAGCGCGATCTTGCCGACCGCCACTTCCGCCATATTGGCCTGCGCCAGCTCTTCCAGGATGTGCTGATCGCCCTTGCTCAGGTTTTGCGCGTAGGATGGCGACATGGCCGCAAACGCCAGGCCGGCGACTATGATGATGTTCTTCATGTTGTATCTCCCCGTATTCAACGATCGGAGAATTTATTTTACGGTCGAGGGAATAATCCGGTCGTACCTTACGTATACGCAATTACAACGCTGGTTCACGCCGCCGTTCCACCCACTCGTAAAGGACCTTGCCATGAAAACTGTAGCCCGCCTGTCGTCCCTCCTCGCCGCCGCCCTGCTGCTGGCCGGCGCCGCCCATGCCGACACCGTCGCCAAGAAAGACGGCATCCTGGTCAATTCGGCCGGCATGACCGTCTACACCTTCGACAAGGACGCGGCCGGCAGCGGCACCAGCGCCTGCAACGGTCCGTGCAGCGAAAACTGGCCGGCCGTGACGCCGGCCGCCAGCGTCGCCGCGCCGTATTCCACCATCACCCGCGAAGACGGCGCCAAGCAGCTGGCCTACAACGGCAAGCCGCTGTACCTGTTCAAGAAGGACACCAAGCCGGGCGACCGCAACGGCGACAACTTCAAGGACATCTGGCACGTGGTCAAGGACTAAGCGCCGCCCATGCAAGACGAGCGCGACCGCCTGATCGCCTGCATCCCGCGCCTGCGCCGCTACGCGCGGGCGCTGCTGGGCGGACGCGCCGACGCCGACGACCTGGTGCAGGACACCGTCGAACGCGGCTGGGACAAGCTGGCCAGCTGGCGGCGCGGCAGCGACATGCGCGCCTGGCTGTTCGGCATCATGCACAATCTGCATGTGGACCAGCAGCGCCGGCCCGCGCTGGACACCGAGCCGCTCGACGACGAACTGCCGCTGGCCGCGGCCGACACCAGCAGCGACGGCCTGGCGCTGCGCGATATGGACCAGGCCCTGCAACAACTGCCGCCGGAGCAGCGCGAAGTGCTGCTGATGGTGGCGCTGGAAGACATGCGCTACGACGAAGTGGCGGCCGCCCTCGATATCCCGCTGGGCACGGTGATGTCGCGCCTGTCCCGCGCCCGGGAAAGGCTGCGCCTGATCCTGCAAGGCCAGCCCGTGCCCTCCACGCTGAAGGTGGTCAAATGAATACCCCTGTTACCGAAGCCGAACTGCAAGCCTGGGTCGACGGCCGCCTGCCGCCCGAACGGCGCGGCGCGGTCGACGCCCACCTGGCGCTGCATCCGGCCGAAGCGGCGCGGCTGCAAGCCTACCGCGACCACGACGCGGCGCTGCGCGCGCTGTACCAGCCGCTGCTGGAGCAGCCGGTGCCGCCGACCATGAGCGCCCGCCTGATCGTTCCCGTGCAGCGCCACGGCTGGCGCGAGTGGCTGGCCCCACGAGCCGGCTTAGCCTGGCGGCCGGCGCTGCGCGCGGCCGCCATGCTGGCGTTGACGGTCTCCGCCGGCGCCGCCGGCTGGCTGCTGCACGGCGCCGCCGACAACGCGGCCGGCCGCCTGGCCGACGCCGACACCCGCGCCGGCGCCATCAGCCTGGCCGCGTTGCCGCGCCGCGCCGCGCTGGCGCACGTGGTCTACACGCCGGAAGTACGGCACCCGGTCGAAGTGGGCGCCGACCAGCAAGCCCACCTGGTGGCCTGGCTGTCGAAACGGCTGGGGGCGCAATTGAAGCCGCCGCAACTGGCGGCGCAGGGTTATGCGCTGGAGGGGGGAAGGCTGCTGCCCGGCCAGAGCGGGCCGGTGGCGCAATTCATGTACCGCGACGGCAGCGGCGCGCGCCTGACCTTGTACGTATCGACCGAACAAAGCCACAACAAGGAAACCGGCTTCCGCTTTGCGCAGGAAGGCCAGGTCAGTGTGTTTTACTGGATAGACGGGCGCTTCGGCTATGCCCTGTCCGGCAACCTGGACAAGGCGGCGCTGGCCACCGTGGCCAACGCCGTCTACGCCCAGCTGGAACCGGCTCTGTGACGCCTGGTCAGGCGTGCTTGCTGATTTCGATCAGACGCGAGCGCATCAGATCGCTGGCGGCAGGGCCAGGCGCGAACATATAGTCCTCGTCGTTGATGGCCAGGCCGCTGTTGGCGTCGACCAGCACCTGGTCGGCCGGCTTGCCGGTCTCGCGGCTAACCACCAGCAGGCTGGCTCCTTCCGGCGCCAGGTGGTCGTTGCCCCAGGCGATGAAGGCCAGCAGCACCGGCTTGAAGGCGCGGCCGGACTTGGTCAGCACGTATTCATAGCGCGGCGGACGGGCGCTGTACTGGCGGCGCTCCATCAGACCGCCTTCGACCAGCCCGGCCAGGCGACGGGTCAGCATGTTCGGGGCGATTTTCAGGCTTTTTTCAAATTCATCGAAACGCGACAGACCGTAGAACGCATCACGCAGGATCAGGATACTCCACCACTCCCCTACTTTTCCCAGGCTGCGGGCGATGGGGCAAGGCATACGGCCAAAATCGGTATGTTTCATTTTTTGACTCCTCGGTTCCAGGGGGGGGTTAGCACAGGACAGCGATTTCATTATTATCTATCCAAGAAACATGTGCTTTTGCCACAGGAGACCACGGTTTTGATTGCGTAGAAATCTATTAAAAATATTTTGCGGATAGGCATAATTTGCAACAGTCTTGCAAGCTGGGGCCAGAAAACGGTCGCGCTGGCTAATTCTGAAAAATAAATCCAAAAGATAGGCATAATAGCTACTGGCGCGCTAAAACGTTATCAATCAGGTATCGAAGGTGGAACATGACTGCCAGCGACACACAACCCAGCATCCTGATCGTGGACGACTCCGCGTTCGAGCAGCGCATGCTGGTCGATCTGCTGAGCGAATTGCCGTATAAAGTCTCGGTGGCCGTCAACGGCCTGCAAGGCTATCAGCTGGCGCTGGCCCAGCATCCCGACCTGATCCTGCTCGACGTGCGCATGCCCAATATGGACGGCTACACCGCCTGTCGCCTGCTCAAGGCCAATCCCGTCACCGAAGACATCCCCATCATTTTCCTCAGCGGCGCCGACGCCGACGAGGAGCGCATCATGGGCCTGTCGATCGGCGGCGTCGATTTCGTCACCAAGCCGTTTTCGCCGGGCGAGCTGGCGGCGCGCATCCAGGTGCACCTGAAGCTGGCCCGCCGCGCCAGCCGCCCGAGCGCGGCGGCCGCGCCCAGCGAGACCCAGGAAACCCACGAGGCCGATCCCGACGCCGTCATCGTCAACGCCGCCAAGCGCCTGATCGCCGACAACCTGGCCTCGCTGCCCGGCCTGGCCGAAATCGCCCGCAGCGTCGGCACCTACCGCGAAAAACTGTCGCATGTGTTCCGCGAGCAGACCGGCATGACGGTGTTCGCCTTCATCCGCGAGACCCGCATCCGGCGCGGCGAGGAACTGCTCAAGGACACCGATATCGACGTCCAGGACATCGCCCTGATGATCGGATTTAACAACGCCGGCAATTTCGCCACCGCCTTCCGCGAACGGCTGGGCGTCACCCCGAGCGCCTTCCGCCAGTCCATCCAGCATAAAAAAACGCCGCACGGCTGAAGCCGGCGGCGTTGTTCAGGGAGTGCGGCGCGTCAGCGCAGGCGGAACACCGCCACCACGCCGGCCAGGTTGGCGGCCTGCTCCTGCAGCGAACCGGCCGCCGCAGCAGCCTGCTCGACCAGCGCGGCGTTCTGCTGCGTCACCTCGTCCATCTGCACGATGGCCTTGTTGACTTCCTCGATGCCGGTGCTCTGCTCGCCGCTGGCGGCGGAAATCTCGGCCACCACATCGCTGACGCGGCGCACGCTGGCCACCACCTGCTCCATCGTGCTGCCGGCCTGCTGCACCAGCGCCGTGCCCTTGTCCACCTGCTGCACCGAATCGTCGATCAGGCCCTTGATTTCCTTGGCCGCCGCCGCCGAGCGCTGGGCCAGGTTGCGCACCTCGGACGCCACCACCGCGAAACCGCGCCCCTGCTCGCCAGCGCGCGCCGCTTCCACCGCCGCATTCAGCGCCAGGATATTGGTCTGGAAGGCGATGCCGTCGATCACGGAAATGATGTCGACGATCTTGCGCGACGAAGCGCTGATCGAGTCCATGGTGGCGATCACCTCGCCCACCACCTTGCCGCCGTCGGCCGCCGTGCCGGAAGCCGACTGCGCCAGCTGATTGGCCTGGCGCGCGTTGTCGGCGTTCTGCTTGACGGTCGAGGTCAGCTCTTCCATCGCCGACGCGGTTTCCTCCAGCGAGCTGGCCTGGCCCTCGGTACGGGCCGACAGGTCCAGGTTGCCGCTGGCGATTTCCGCCGAGGCGGTGGCGATGGTGTCGGTCCCGCCGCGCACCTCGCCCACCACCCGCAGCAGGCTGTCGTTCATGGCCTTGAGCGAATGCATCAGCTGGCCGGTTTCATCGGTGCTCTGGCTGACGATGTGGCCGGTCAGGTCGCCCTCGGCCACGCGCTGGGCGATGCCCACCGCCTCTTGCAGCGGCCCGGCGACGATGCGCGCCACCGCCGTCGCCAGCACCATGCTGACCACGATCAGCAGCAACAGCGTACTGAGGATCATCTTGCGCGACATCGAATAGGTATCGGTGGCCGACTTGTCGGCGGCGGCGCTGCCGTCGTCATTGATCTTGACCAGCGCGTCGAGCTGCTCATTCACCTGGCGGAACAGCTTGTTGGAGCCGCCGCGGAACAGCGCGCGCGCATCATCCTTCTTGCCTTCGCGCGACAGCGCCGCCAGCTTGCTGCTGCTGGCCATGTAGTCGTCCAGCGATTTCTGCAGCTCGGCGTAGATGCGCTTCTCTTCCGGCTCCGACACCAGCGCCGCGTACGAGGCTTGCTGTTTGCGCAAAGTTTCCAGCCGGGTCGCCATCGACTTGTCGGTGCTGCTCATCTCGGCGTCTTCGGTCAGCAGGATATGGGTGGCTTCGGAAATGCGGTAGCGCGACAGCGAGGCTTGCATCTGCCCCAGGTAACGCACCGCCGGCATCCAGTTGGTGGCGATGTCGGTCGACGACTGGTTCACCTTGGACAGCTGGCTGAGCGAGAACAGGCCCAGGCCGCACGTCAACGCAATCACCACGCCGAACGCGACGATCAGCTTTTTGCCGATTCTTAAGTCGTAAAACCATTGCATGGTATCTCCTCTGGCAATTCCTTATGGAAATATCATGATAGAACGGGTGACCGTGAAAGTCACCCTTTCATTGCATGCAAGACGGCTTAGAACTTGGTGTTGAGCTTGAGCGAGGCAAAGCGGCCACGCGGATCGGCCTGGGTGAAGTCGAAGAAGGCGGTCGACGAATCCCAGGACGGCCGCTTGTCCGCCAGGTTTTGCACCGCCAAGGTCAGCGTGGTGGCCATACTCAACTTGCGGGACACGCTCAGGTCGAACGTGCTTTGCGGCGCCACCCGCTCGCCGGCGCGCGTGGTCTGGTCGTAGCCGTCGACATAATTCCAGGTCAGCGTGCTGCTCCAGCTGGCGATGTCCCAAGTGCCGGTCGTCACGCCGCGCCAGGCCGGCAGGGAACCGAAGTAGTTATTGCCGGCGCCATTGGTCAGCGGCTCGCCTTCCGACAGCGGCGCGGCGTAGCGGAACACCCGGCTCAGCTGCGCGTTCAACGCCAGCTTGCCGAAGGCCGCGCCGGTCCAGCTCTGGCGCAGGTCGAGGTCGATGCCGGAGGTGACGCGGTCGCCCTGGTTGCTGTATTGCAGATACAAGGTGCTGATGCGGCCGTCGGCGTCGCGCACCACCTGGCCCGGCCGGTTGGCGGCGATGATGGTGTCGGCGCTGTCGGTGCCGATCACGCCGCGCGTCTTGATGCGGTAGTAGTCGATGCCGATGCTGCTGGTGCTGCTCGGGGCGATGACGAAGCCCAGGTTGACGTTGTCCGAACGCTCGGGCCGCAGGCCGGCGTTGGCGGTGGTCACATTGGTCACGCCGCGCGCCTGCTTGGGCGCGATCGGGTCGCGCGGGTCGACCACCGCGCCGTAGCTGACCGAATTGCTGTTGGTGATCTCCGGCAGCGACGGCGCGCGGAAGCCGCGCGACACGGTGCCGCGCAACAGCAGCCAGCGCGCCGCCTGGTAGCGCAGGCTGGCCTTGGGCGAGAAGGCGTTGCCGAAGTCGCTGTAATGATCGGCGCGGCCCGCCAGGTTCAGGCTGACGTCCTTCGCCAGCGGCGCGTTCAGCTCGGCGAACAGCGCCGAGATATCGCGCTGGCCATCGATGATGTTGATGGCCGGGCGCAGCTCGGTGCCCGACAGCACGGCGCTCGACGTGTTCGAATTCATTTCCTCGCGGCGCCACTGGCCGCCCAGCGCAAATCCCAGCGGGCCGGCCGGCAAGTCCAGCAGCTCGCGCGCGGCGGAGACGTCCAGCGTGGTCAGCCTGGACTGCGCCGGACGCAGCGTCGACAGGCGCAGGCGGTTGCGCACCGCTTCGCTGTTCTTGCCCTGGTCGGCGAAGTTGTAGCTGCCGTCGGCCAGCACTTTTTCAAACTCGTAGCGATTGACGAAGTTCTGCACCGTCTCCTCCAGCGTGCTGGCCGAGCGGCCCAGCGAAGCATCGACTTCCCAACCCGCCACCTGGCCCTTGACGCCGCCCAGCGCGCGGTAGAAGTCCACCTTGTCGGCCTTCAGGCGCGGGCCCAGGTCGAACAGCGTGGCGACGAACGGCAAGGGCGTCGTGCCCGGATTGTTCGGATGGCCGACCGGCAGGGTCGCGCCTATCGTGTCGAGCTTCTTGCTCTGGTTGTTCCAGGCGCGCAGGCTGCTGCTGACGGTCAGCGGCGCGCCGAAGGTCTGGTCGGCACGCGAATAGCTGTACAGCAGGTCGGCATAGGCCGCCAGCGCCGGCGTCAGCTGCACGGTGCCGCGCAACGAGGCATGCAGGCGCTGCACCGCCGGGATCAGCGTCTTGTATTCGGCCGGATTGTAGGCCAGCACCTGGCCCTGCTTGCCCTCGGTGATGGCGCCGTAAGGCCGCAACTGCAAGGGGCCTTGCACGCCGCCCAGCAATTTGGTCGCATCGCTGCCGTAGTAGTTGGTCGGCGCCCAGGCCAGGCTGCCGTTCGGCTGGTCGCGGAAATCGCTGCCGCGCATCCAGTCGACGTCGGTCTGTTGCAGCTTGCTGCGCTGCTGCGCGTCGAGCGCGAACACCAGGCTGTAGCCGTTCTCCGCCAGTGAGCCCACGCCCGTCTGCAGCGCCGCGCGCTTGTCGGTCTGGCCCGTGCCCTGGGTCGACGCGCCGCCCTCCACCGTCACTTCGGTGCCCTTGAATTCCTGGTACAGCACGATGTTGACCACGCCGGCCACCGCGTCCGAGCCGTAGATCGACGAGGCGCCATCCTTGAGCACTTCGATGCGCTGCACCGCCGCCATCGGCAGGCTGTTCAGGTCGACAAACACTTCCTGCAAATCCTGCGCCGTCGCATACGGGCTGACGCGCTTGCCGTTGACCAGCACCAGCGTGTTCTTCTGCCCCAGGCCGCGCAGCGAGACGCCGGCCGTGCCGGCCGAGAAGCTGCCGGTGTACTGTTCGTTGTAGCTGTTGCCGCTGTTGGCCGCGATCGCTCGGATGACGTCGGCGATGCTGGTCTTGCCGCTGGCGGCGATGTCCTTGGCGCTGATGACCTGCACCGCGGCGGCGCCCTCTTTTTCGGTGACGCGGATATTCGAACCGGTGACGACGACGCGCGCCAGTTCGGCCTCTTCCGCGTGGACGAATTGCGGGAAGGCGGCGGCCAGCGCCAGGGTGATGCTGAGTGGTTTAAACATGATTCCTCTTGTTGGGGTTTCAGGGACGTACGGGCGCCTCCGGCCTGGTGGGCCGGAACGATGGACGTCGTGGGACTACGGGGGTGGTGCGGCGGGATTACAAGACGCGGCACATGCACTGCGCCATGCAGAGCATGTACAGGACGTGACGGTTTGAGGCTAAGGTGATGACGTTAATACGATGCATGGCAACAGGCCGGTGAGACTGGAGAGCCTGCACTATAAAGGCCGTCGTTGCTGAAGGGAACGAATTAAATCCTACTTGTATATGTCGATTGAATCTAAAGCCGATCTAAAGCGCGGCCATCTTGCGCTGCCAGAAGAACCAGGACACCAGCGCGTTGATCCAGTACGCAGCGTACAGCAAGGCGGTCAGGTGCAGGCCGCGGCTGGCGTACAGCGGCACCGAGATGGTGTTGACCAGCAGCCAGAATGGCCAGGTGTCGAGACGCCGCCCCATCAGCAGCAACTGCGCCACGATGCTGAACATCAGCACCGCCGAATCGATGAAGGGTGCGTAGGCGTTGGTATAGGCTTGCAGCATCAGGCCATAGGCGACGGTGGCGGCGATGCCGACGCCGACCATCCAGCCCAGCGCGGCCGGCCGGACGCGGGTGATCGACAGCGCGCTGCCGCTGTCGCCGCGCACCCAGCGCAGCCAGCCGATGAAACAGGTGACGATGAAGAACAGTTGCAGCGCAACGTCGGCGTACAGCTTGACGCTGTAGAACAGCGCGGCAAACATCGCGCAGCCGACCACGCCCAGCCACCACGAATGCACGTTGTTGCGTCCGGCCAGGACGATGGAGACCGTCATGACGACGTTGGCGGCGATTTCCAGGGGAGCGATCAACAGGAGTTCCAATCCAGCATACAGTTTTGATTGCGGCGGGCCGCTACTGCTCCAACTGTAACACGGCTTGCAGGACGGCGATCTCGATCGGCTTGACCAGGTGGACCGCGAAACCGGCCTCCTTGCTGCGCGCCTTGTCGCCCTCCTGGCCGTAGCCGGACAGCGCCAGCAGTTTCAGCTGCGCGCCGCCGGGCAGCCGGCGCAGATGGCCGGCCAGTTCGTAGCCGTCCATGCCGGGCAGGCCGATGTCGAGGATGGCCACCTGCGGCATGGCGCCGGCGGCGGCGGCGATGGCCTCGACCGGATCGTAGGCCGCGACGGCGCTGTAGCCCAGCACGCCCAGCAGTTCGACCAGCGCATCGGCGGCGTCGCGGTTGTCGTCCACCACCAGCACGCTGGCGCCGATGGCGGCGGCGGCCTGTGGCGGCGCGGCCGAGACCGAGGACGAAGCCGAGGCAGGCGAAGGCTCCGGCGCGCCCTCCGCCAGCCCATCCGGCAGCGTGATGGTGAACGTGCTGCCGCAACCCTCGCCGGCGCTGGCGGCGCTGACCTCGCCGCCGTGCATCTGCACCAGGTTGCGCACCAGCGCCAGCCCGACGCCCAGCCCGCCCTTGGCGCGGTCCAGCTGGCGGTTGCCCTGCACGAACAGGTCGAAGATATGCGGCAGCAAGGCCGGCGCGATGCCGCAGCCGTCGTCCTTGACCTGGATCTGGATGGTCTGCTGCTGCAGCCGCGTGCTCAGCGTGATGTGGCCGCCGGCCGGCGTGTAGCGCGCCGCGTTGTTGAGCAGGTTGGACACCACCTGCGCCAGCCGCGCCGGATCGCCATGCCAGCGCACGCTCGACACCTCGACCAGCAGGCGGTGCCGCTTTTGCTCCAGCAGCGGGCTGGCCATGTCGATCGCCTTGTAGAGCACGTCCGACAGCTGCACGGTTTCCTTGCGCAGCTCGACCTTGCCGCTGGCGATGCGCGAGACGTCGAGCAAGTCGTCGACCAGCCGCACCAGGTGGTCGACCTGGCGCTGGATCACGGCCTGCTCGTGGCCGGTGTCGGCGCCGCGCAGCTTCATCAGCTTGAGCGCGGTGACGATGGGCGCCAGCGGATTGCGCAACTCATGTCCCAGCATGGCCAGGAACTCGTCCTTGATGCGCGCCGACAGGTTGAGATCGACATTCAGGCGTTCGCTTTCGGCCATCGCCAGCGCCAGCGCGCGGTCGCTCTCGATCCGGCTCAGCGTGGCGCACACGGCGGCGGTGATCTGCTCCAGGAACTGGCGGTAGGGCTGGTCCAGCGGCAGCCGCGGCGACACCTGGAACACCAACGTCAGGTCGTCGCACAGTTGCAGTTCGGCGCCGTGGATGACCACCACGCCGGCCTCCGCCTCGGTGGCTTCGGCAGCCGCGCCGCGCCGCAGGCCGGCGCCGAGCAGGTCGCCCGGATTGGCGGCCACGCAATCGGCCAGCGCGCCCTGCACCTGCGCTTCGTCGCGGCAGTTCAGCAGGCTGCGCGCCAGCAGGTCCAGCGCGTGGCGACGCCGTTCGGCCAGCACCTGGGCGGTGGTCTCGGTGCACACCACCAGCACGCCGCCCACCTGGTCGGCCTCATCGAACACCGGGGTGTAGGTATAGCTCCAGTAGACATCCTCGATGCGGCCGTTGCGCCAGATCGGCACCAGGTTGTCGGCATACCACTGCGGCTCGCCGCCGTTGCGCACGCTGTCGATCTGCGGACCGATGATGGGCCAGATTTCCGGCCAGCAATCACGCCCGGCCTGCCCCAGCGCAGCCGGATGCTTGCCCTCGCCAAAGCAAGGCAGGTAGGCGTCGTTGTAGATCTGCACCAGTTGCTCGCCCCACCACAGGAACATCGGATGCACCGAGTGCATGACCAGGCCGGCCGCGGTGCGCAGCGAGGCCGGCCATTCCGCGACCGCTCCCAGCGGTGTGTGCTCCCACGCGTGGCGCCGCACCATGTCGCGCATGGGCGTTCCGGCGCCGATAAAGCGCCAGACGGGTTCGCACATGACGGTGGACAGGGCGGAGGACGATTGCGCCGGCATAGGGTTTCCAGAGGCAGAAAACCAGAGTGTAGCAACTGTGCCATACGGGGGCGCACAATAGCGCAACGTTGCCGGAATTGCTTGCCGGCACGGCGATGTCCTTGACATTCCCGCCACATCTGGCAAATTGTAGCCATCGGAGAAGAAAGGGTTGCGCCATGCAAGCGGGTTGCGTCGGTTACGTCATGGCGTTCATTTACGCGTCCGCGTTGCCGGCGCTGGCTGCGCCATGCCAGATGAAAATGGCGCTGGAGCAATGGCCGCCCTATGTGTATTCCAAGCCCGACGGCCCGCCATCCGGGCTGGACCTGGAACTGGCGCAGGCCATCTTCAAAGAGGCCGGCTGCGCGCTGCAACTGCTGCCCGAACTGCCGACCGCGCGCCGCCAGCGCCAGTTCGAGCTGGGCGGGCTGGACCTGCTGCTGGCCGCCTCCGACACCGCCGAGCGGCGCAAGTATGCGCGCTTCAGCCTGGCCTACCGTTTTGAATCGGTGAGCATCTTCACCCGCGCCGCCAACCTGCCGCGCTACCAGAACATGCGCAGCGTCGACGCGCTGGCCGGAAAAAAAGTGGCGCTACTGGCGCCCAAGGTGGGCTGGTACGGCGCGGCCTATGCGCGCGTGCAGCCGCAGTTGCAGCAGGCCGGTCAGCTGAGCACCTTCCTCAACTTCGCGCAAGGCCTGCGCATGCTGGACGCCGGACGCGCCGACCTGATCCTCGGCGACACCGCCGCCCTGCGGCACGAAGCCAAAGAACAGGGCATCTCCATCGCGCAGCTGCCGTTCACCGTGCTGCGGGCGCCGGTGCATCTGATGCTCAACAAAAACAGCACTACCCAGGCCGATCTCGACCTGCTCAACGCCGCCATCCAGCGGCTGGAGAAGCAAGGCGTGCTGGCGGAAATCCGCAGCCGCTACGGCGTTTCGTAGCCATCCCCGCCGCGCGGCGGCAGGCTATTCGTGCTGGGGCTCATGCTTCGTATCCTTGTTTCGCTCGGCCACGCGATGCGGCGGCGCCTCGGGGTGGGGATGAGCCTCGGGTTGGGCAGCCGGAGGATGCGGTGACACGTGCGCCTGTTCTTGCGGCGGCGCTTTGGGCGCAGCAGGAGGATGTGGCGCCGGTGGCGGATGCTGCGCCACTGGCGGACGCGCTTCCGCTGGTGGATGCGGCGCCGGCTGTGGATGGGCTTCAGCTTGTGGATGCGGCGCCGGCGGAGGATGCGCCGCCACTTGCTGGTACGGCACCGGCACGGGCTGCGGATGCGATTCCGGCTGCGGGAGCGGCACAGGCGGCGGACGCGATTCCGGCTGCGTGTGCAGCGCCGTCTGCGGATGCGCTTCCGGCAGCGGACGCGGCGCCGGATGCGATTCAGGCTGCGGGTGCGATTCCGCCGGCTGCGGACGCGGCGCCGGCTGCGGATGCAAAGCTGCCTGCGGCGGTATCTCCGCCTGCTTCGGATGTTGCGCCGTCAGCGGCAAGGCCGGCGTGACCGGTGCGGGAGGCTGCGCGCCATGTGCCCCGCCCTTCTGTGCCAGTTGCGGCGGCGTGGCGGGTACCGCGGGCGCCGCGGGCACGGCCGTCTTCGGCCGTTCCGCCCGCGCCATGCGGATATTGGCGGCCGCCTGGGCGGCGCCCGGCGCAGGCGTTCCAGCGTGCGCCACCGGCGGCGGTGCAACCACGGCCGGTGCAGTCTTCGCCACCACCGGCCGCGCCAGAACGGCCGGAGCCGGACGCGCGCCCCCAGCTCCGCCATGCGGCGGCGCAGGCATGGGCCGCACCGCCGCCGCAACCGCCAGCGGCGCGGCGGCCAAGGCCTGCGGCGACACCCGCACCGCATTCTGGCGCACCGGCTGCGCCTGGGCGAACGCCGTGGCCGGCATCGCCGTCACGGCCTGCCGGTTCACATAGCGCACATTGGTGATGTTGACGTTGTTGTAGACGTTGGTGATCTGCGTCTTGTTGACCACCGTATTGCTGGTATTGATGTTGGTGACATAAGTCGGGCTGGCCCGGTACGACGGCCGGTACACCTCGCGCGGCCCCAACGGGAACCAGGCCACGCCATGATGGTCCGGCCGGTCGCCCAGCAGCAAGGTCGCCGCGCCCACGAACACCACCAGCGCCGGCGCATATACCGGCCGCTGCACCACCGGCCCCGGTACCCAACCCCAGCCGACCGGCGTTTGCGCCCAGCGGCCGTAGTGCGTCACCGCGAAGCCCCAAGGCGCATCGTCAACCCAGGTCCAGCCCCAGGGTTCGACCCAGGACCAGTGGCCATCGCGATACGGCGCCCAGTCCGGCGCCACACGGGCCGGCATCCACACATTGCCGTAGCCCGGCACGTCGCGCCAGTTGCCGTTGTCGTCCAGGTCCTCGTAACCCACCACATCGCTCGACACATAGCGCGCCGCAGCCGGATGCTCCAGGCGGCGATCGCGCTGCGCCGACCACTGGTCGAAATCATCGGCCGGCGGCAACTGGCCGACGCTGAAATCCTGCAAGCCGGTACCGGTGAAGCGATAGGCTTGTCCGGGATCGACCAGGTAGGAAGTGTTGTCGCCGTAGGCCTCGCCCTGGCCGTCGATCACGGCGACCTGGGTGGCGTTGCCGGAGGCGTCCACCTGGATACGGTAGTGGCCCGGCTTGCGGATGCTGAACGCCAGGTTGGGCGTGTCGACCTCCAGCACTTCATCGGGACGCAGCTGGCGCACGCGCAAATTCAGGCGTCCTTGCGACAGTTGCAGCTGGGTCGTAGTGTCGTTGGCGTTGAGCAGCGTGACCAGCGTCTCGCTATCCATGCGCACGGCGGCCGGGCCGGCCCGCAGCTCATCGCGCGCGCCGGCCGTGGTCCACAGTCGGTCGCCCGCCACCAGCGGACGATTGATGCCTGCCGTCTGCCAGTCATCCACGCCGGCGGCGGCGTAACTCACTGCGCCGTTCACATAGGCCAGGCGCGCCACGCGCGCCGGCGGGTCGGCCAGCGCGGCGGCGCTGCACAAGCAGGCGGCGCCACCCAGCGCCAGCAAGAATCGGAATCGGATTGCCATGATGGGACTCTAAAAATAAACGTGAGTCCAACATAGCCGATCGGCGCGGTCCCTACTGTTCGTTGCCGCACGCCCGCAACAACGCGGTGTCAGTAATGGTAAGTCAACGCAGTGCTGACGATGGCCCGGTTGCGCTGCCCCACCAGCGGACTGGCCGCGGCCTGCCCGCCCAGCCGGCTCACGCGCAGCCAGGTGTCCAGCGTGTACTTGTTCCCAAGCTGCCACGTCCAGGACGGTTGCAGATACATGCTCAACACACCCTGGCGCGGCGCATACAAGGCGTTGGCCTCGACCGCGGCCTGCTGCGCGGTCACGCCGAAATATTCCTGCAAATAGCGCTGGTTGGCCAGCAGCACGCCAGCGCCCAGCGACAGCGTATGGTGCGCCGCCACCGGCGTGGACGCTTCGGTCCACAGATGCGCCCTCAGGCCCAGGCCGCTGCTACCGCTGCTGGCCATGGCGTTCGCGCCGGCGCTGATGTTGTGCTCCACGCGATAGGTGAGGAACAGGCCGGCCTCGGTGGCCAGGCCGCCGCGCTGGCCCGGCGTGTCGCTGCGCTGCTCCCTGGAACTGAAGCGCAGCTGCGGGCCGTATTCAAAGGCCGGATCGTCCGACAGGTGCCAGCCCAGTCCCAGGCCGTCCTCGCTGTTCAGGTCGAGGAAGGCGCCGCTGCTCCACTGCACCCACAGCGTCGGCAAGGCGGTGGTGGTACGGTCGCCGCTCTTGTCATGCACCAGGTCGTTCAGCGCCAGGCCGAAATAGATGTCCTGCGTATCCTCCGGCATCATCATGCGGGTCGGGCCCGCCTGCGCCGCGCCGCACACCAGCAGCGCCAGAAAAAAATTTCTCGCCATCAGATATGTCCCAGTTCCAGTCCGCGCAACACCGCGCGCACCCGGTCGCGCACGCCCAGCTTGGCCAGGATGCTCGACACATGATTCTTGATCGTGCCCTCGCTCGGCCCCAGCGCGCTGGCGATCTCGCCGTTGTTGAAGCCGGCCGCCATCAGCGCCAGCACTTCGGTTTCGCGCGCGGTCAGGCGTTCGCCGGCGTCGTGCGGCGGCATCACGCCGGCACTGCTTTCGTAGGCGCTGCGGGTGCGTTCGGTCAGCGCCGGCCGGAACACCGTGGCGCCCGCCGCCACCGCGCGGATGCCGTCGGCCAGCCGCTCCAGCGAGATGTCCTTGAGCAGGAAGCCCCGGGCGCCGGCGCGCATGCCATCCAGCAGCGCCTCATCGTCGTCGAAGGTGGTCAGCAGGATGGTCGGCGGCAGCAACGCGGCCGACTGCTGCAACAGCGCGATGCCCGACAGCTGCGGCATGCGGATGTCGAGCAGCAGCACGTCCGGCTTGGCCGCCATGGCCAGCGCCAGCGCGCCGGCGCCGTCGGCCGCCTCGGCCACCACGCGGATGTCGGGCGTCAGCGCCAGCAGGCCGCAGATGCCGCTGCGCACCAGCGTCTGGTCGTCCACCAGCATCACGCGGATGATCGCCGTCATGCCGCCCCCGCGCCGGCCGGCAGCACGATTTCCATGCCGAAGCCGCGCCGCGGCCGGTTGCCGGCCTTGAGCTCGCCGCCCAGCAGCGCCAGCCGCTCGCGCATGCCGCGCAAGCCGTTGCCCTCTTCGGTCGCGCGGCTGCCGGCGCCGTCGTCCTCGATGCGCAGCAGCACCGACACGCCGTCGTCCGCGCGCGCCAGTTCGATGTCCAGCTGGCCGGCGGCGGCGTGCCGCACGGCGTTGCTGATCGCCTCCTGCACGCAGCAGAACAGCGTGTGGGCCACGGCCGGCGAGGCGATCTCCAGCTCCGGCGCGAAGCGCAGCGCGATGCGCGGCTGCGGAATCCCGGCGCACAGGGCCGCCAGCGCCTCGCGCAAATCGATGCGCTGCGTGCCGCGCTCGCTGCCGACCACCACCCTGACCTCCGCCAGCAAGCCCTGCGCCAGCTCGCGCGCGGTGGCCAGCGCCGGCGGCGCGGCCGCGCCCGACTGGCGCAGCGACAAGTCCAGGTGCAGGTTGAGCGCGGTCAGGTGGTGGCCGACGATGTCGTGCAGGTCGCGCGCGATGCGCAGCCGCTCGGCCGAGCGCACCGTGTCGGCCAGCAGCAGCTGGGTGGCGCGCAGCTCGCCGTTGGCGGCCGCCAGTTCGATGCGGCCGCGCCGTTCAATCGCCGCCATGTGGCCAATGCCGAAGGCGATGCACTGCCACAGCGTCATCGTGCCCAGGTCCAGCAGCACTTCGCGCACCCAGCCGTCGCTGCTGGTGTATTCGCTGCCGGGCAACGGCGCCAGCACCAGCAGCACCAGCAGCAGCGCTTGCAGCGCCAGCCAGCGCAGGCCGCTGCGCAGCGCCAGCACCAGGCCCAGCTCGGCGGCCACGAGGTACAGCAATGAATGCGGATAACTGAGCGCGATCGCCATTTGCGCCGCCAGCATCGCCCGGCCCTGCCAGGCCGGCCGCCGCGCGGCGGCTGCGCTGCCGCTGGTGCGCAGCCAGAACAGCAATCCGAACAGCACCATCAGCGCCACGTAGGCGATCAGGAACAGCAGCACGGTCAGTTCGTCGCGGTCGGTGCCGGCGCGGATCGCCGACGGCGCCGGCGTGAACCAGCTGGCGCACCACAGCGCAAGCTGGCCCAGCGGCGCATCGAGCTTGATGCCGCTGAGGCGGAAATGGGTGGTGTCGAGCGCGCCGCCGACCAGGCAGCCCAGCAGGCCGATGATGCCGATGAGATTGTTCTTGAAGCGATGCAACATGGGGTTCCTGGCTGGAGCATGAGTCGGGCCATGATACGCGAGGCCACCGGGCAACAACAGTGCTGGAAGTCATGTGGCATTTCCCCCACGCGCAGGCCTTCGCGGATGAGCGCACGGCCGCGCTTTGACCTAGAATCTGCAATCCCTGAACTCGCGTCCGCGCCCGCCGATGAAAACACTGCCGTTATGGATTGCCGCCCTGCTGCCGCTGGCCGCCATCGCCGGAGGCGCCGGCGACGATCCGAAAGTGGTCATCAGCGCCGAGCGCGATTCGGAATGGAACAGCTACCGCCACGCCTACAAGGCGGCCGCCTTCTTCGCCTACTACACCCGCAGCCGGCCGCTGATCCAGGCCCACATGCAGATCCGCCCGCTCGACCCGGCCACCCCGCTCGACGGCCTGAGCCTGCACCTGGTGGGCGAAAAAACCGACACCACCATCGCGGTCGACGCCATCGGCCGCGCCGAGCTGCCCATGCTCAAGCAAGCCTACCAGGACGACGCCGTGCTGCGCCTGAACCGGCAGAAAGGCAGCTACTACTTCAGCGGCCGCTACTCGATCCGCGAGCACGCCGACGGCGTCTACGACCTGGCCGAGCTGCGCGCCGCCTGCGAGCAGCTGATCGGCGCACAGCGCGAATCGGGCTACCGCATGCGCCTCAGCGGCAAGCAATGCCTGGGCATCAAATTCGTCTATCCGGCCGGCGCCGCGCCGGAGGTGCGCATCCAGACCGACGGCCCCGGCGGCGCCCTGCCGCTGGTCGACGCCCATCCGTTCGAAGGCAACTCGATGGGCATCTACAAGGTGGCGCTGTACCGCTACGCCGACTGGCCGCAGCAGGGCAAGATCCTGACCCTGACCCCGCCGCTGGCCATCGGCACCTTGTACAACTAAGTCATCACTGGTACGCCTTGAAGAAATCGCGCGCCGCCACGTTGCAGCCGGCGAAGGCCATGTAGCCGTGGTAGTTACTCGGATCGGACGGATTGCCGTTGCCGGCGATCACTATGCGCTTGGCTTCCGCGAACAGCGCCTTGGCGCTGGCGTACGGATCGTTGGGCAGCGCCGGCGTATCGACATCGAGCACCGTCACCAGGTTGGCGGCGATGCCGTGGGCGTTGAAATAGGCTTGCGTCAGCGTGGCGTTATTGAACGGCACCTCGTCATCGCCATTGCCGCCGCACATCAGCACCGGCACGGTCGGCACCCAGGTGCGCAAATCGTTCTTGAACCAGGCGGCGCGCATCGGATGCACATGGGCGCAGTCGAGCGGCGCCGTGGCCGACGTCACCGGGCACGGATGGCTGACGATATCGTCGAGCAGCGCCGTCACGTAAGAAGACTTGAGCAGGCTCTGCTCAGGCGTGCCGTAAAAAGCTTGTTCGGACGCAGGCAGGCTGGCGTAACCCGGCATGTCGCGCGCCAGCAGGTGCGGCGGCAGCTTGCCATTGGCGATCAGCGTATCGATCGGCAGCAGCGTCGGCGCCAGCGTCTCCATGGTTGCCGCGTAGGCTGGCTGATACAGCTCGCTCGGAGCGGCGTACAGATTGCCGTAGGCCTTTTGCCAGGCGGTGAACTGCAGCGTGAATTCCAGCATCGATTCGGCGCCGATCTGGCTCAGCCCGCGCAACAGCTCGGGCGAGCCGAGGCTGGCTTCATAGCTGACGCTTTCGGCGTAGTTGCCGCTCATCGGGGCCGAGGCCGTCACGCTGATGCCTGCCGCCTGCATCGCGCGGTGAGTGGCCATCGTCACATAGCCGCCTTCGGAGTAGCCGGTCAGGAACAGCTTGCCATTCTCGCTGACCGGATGCGGCAGCTTGGCGAAGGCCTTGCGGGCGGCGGTCAGCGCATCGATCATGTCCTTGGACTGCTGGTCCGCCACGTGGTGCGGATGGTAGCTCAGGGTCGAGGTGTCGTAGCCGGCGTAGTTGGGCATGATCACGATGTAGCCCTGGGCCGCGTACAGCGCGGCGGCAGCGGCGCTGGTTTCGGCGTACGGCGCGCCGGGCGTCAGCACGCCCATGCGGATATTGCGCAGCGGCGAGCTGCCGTGGCCGTACATCAGCACCGGACGCTTGCCGCTGCAGGCCGGGTCGCTGCCGTTGGGCGCCATCAGCGAACCGGACGCGATGGTGGTTTCGCCGGCCGCGCCGACGGTGCTGTATTCGAACTGATGGAAATCGATGCTGCACTTGGGCTGGCCGGCGGCGGTCAGGATCTGCTTGCCGACGGTGCCGAGCCGGCCCAGCGCCTGCACCATGCCGGCCGGATCGAGCGACTGCGCCAACGGCGGTGGATTGAACAGCAAGGCGCCGCGCGCGCCGGACGTGTCGGCCACGCCGGTGGGCGGCGTCGGCACGTCGGGGGTCGGGGTCGGGGTTGCCGCTGCCGGTGTGCCGCCGCCGCTACCGCAGCCGGCTAGCGCCGCGAGTAGCGCCGCGACGGCGAGGGTACTGTATGTCTTGTCCATGGAGTCTCCTGAATGAGGCGGTTCGTGGTTGAACCAGCCTGCATTCTGGAGACGCACTCATGGACGCGCATGTGCCGGAAGGTAGACAGTCAGGAACGGCGCTGCTTGCGGCGCGCCATCCAGCCAAGCATGGCCAGGCCGGCGCCCAGCATCGTATAGGTTTCTGGCTCCGGTACCGCGACGACGCGGCCGATGGCTTCGAATTCCGACACGGAGAAATGGTTGTCGCCGGCGCCGGTGGTGCCGGAAATCATGAAGGCGGTGGCCGTCACCGGCGTGCCCAGCACCACGCTGCCGTTGTCCTGGCCCCAGGAGCGGTGCGGCACGATCACGGCGGCATCGTGCCAGACGTTGGACGTGTCGCGATACTGGACCAGGTAGTTGTTGTCGTTGTCGGCCTGCAGATTGAGCTGGCTGACCACCGAGGTGTGGTTCAGCGTAATCATGACCGTATCGGCGCCGACGTCGCCGGTCCAGAACACGGTGCCGGTATTCCACTGCGTGCCGATCGGCAGATAGACGCCGTCGGTGACCGTGGACGGGGCAGCCAGCGCGCCACCGAGCCAGCCGTCGCTGTTGCCGAAACCGCTACCGGTCAACGTCACGGCGCCGTTCAGCGCCACGTTGTCGGCCAGAGCACTACCGGCGCAGGCCATGCAGGCCAGCGCAATCGCAAGAGCTTTCATATCTTCTCCTTAAGCAATATAAAATTGATAAGATAAAAAATAAGGATAGCATCAGCTCGCTTATGTTCAAGTCCGGGTGTCTCGCGTGCGCGACACCGTCATGGCGGCGTGTACAGCCTGACGCCGAACACCGGCCCCGCAGTGTGGCCGGGCTCCGGATCGAAGCGCACCACCACGCTGCCCTTGCCGCTGGTGAGGCGCTCCGGCACCGGATATTCCTGGTCGATGAACACCCCCGGATTGCCGCCGTCCAGCTTGACGCGCGCTATCCGTTCGCCGTCGATACTGATGTGGAAATCGCGGTTGCGCTCCTCCCCCCAGTAGCTCGCCTGCAGCAGCAGCGGGCCGTCGGCGCACTTCATGCGGAAGCTGAAATAGCCGCCGGTGCGGGCATCGCGGCCATTGCGGCCACGGTAGGAAACGGGATAGGAGATATCCGATTGCAAGTCGTGATCGCGCTCCGGCTGCATCTCCCCCAGATGCATGACGTCCACCGAGCGCGCGGCCAGGTCCTTGAGGCGCGCCTCCTCCTTGCGGAAGCCGACTTCCGACGCGGCCCATTCGGCATCCGTATAGACATGGAAGTACACCGCCGCGCGCCGCTCGTACTGCGAGAAGAAGGGCGCAAACTTCATGTCGCCCGGCCGCCCGCTGCCAACGCTGCGGTACACGGACTTGCCCTGGTCCGCCTGCGCAAACGAAGCCAGGATGTTGGCGCCCACCAGCGCCGGCGCCAGTCCGCTGAACGGCTTGTCGGCCGCGCCCAGGTCTGCCGCCAATACCATCGGGCCGCGCAGCAGCGCCACCACACGCTCGTTGCCGGGCGTGGATTCCAGCCGCAGATCCAGCGGCAGCGACAGGCGCACGCTGTCGCCCGCGCGCCAGCGCCGCCGCAGCAGCAAGTAGCCCTTATGTTTGCTGGCGGTTTGCGGTTTTCCGTTGACCAGCACCTTGCAGGCGTCGGCCCACGACGGAATGCGCAGCGCCAGCGTGAACTCGCGCGGGCCTGCCAGGCGGCGCACCTTGAGCTCGATGTCGCCTTCGTACGGATAGCGCGTGTTCAGCTCCAGCCTTGCCGCGGCCGCCTTCCATTCCACCGTCGATGGGATGTAGAGGTTGACGAACAAGGTGTCGCCGTTCTCCCAGTAGACCGAATCGCCGTGCTTGGCGTGGCTCTCCATGCCGGACAGCACGCAGCACCAGAAATCATTGTCCTCGCTGGAATATTCACGCGCCACGCCGGACATCAACGGCGTCATGTACGTGAACATGCCGGTGCGCGGATTCTGGTGCGCGAGGATGTGGTTCAGATGCGTACGCTCGTAATAGTCGAAGTAAGCGGCATCGGGCGCCCAGCTGTAGAGGTGACGCGTCATCTTCAGCATGTTGTAGCTGGCGCAGGCTTCGCAGGTCTGCTCGGTGATGTGGGCGGCGATGCTGTCCGGCGCGGAGAAGTATTCGCGGTCGCCGTTGCCGCCGATGACATAGCTGTGGTGCTGCGTGACGCGCTTCCAGAAGAAATCGACGGCGTCGGCGTCGCTGCGGCGGCCGGTCAGCTCGTGCAGGCGCGCCAGGCCGATCAGCTTGGGGATCTGCGTGTTGGAGTGCAGGTTGGCCAGCTCGTCGCGGCCTTGCGTCAAGGGCAACAGCACCTTGACGTGATACAGCCGCTGCGCCAGCGCCAGCCAGCGCTTATCGCTGGTACGCGCATAGAGCTCGGCAAAGCTTTCGTTGATGCCGCCGTGCTCGCAGGCCAGCACCTGCTGTACCTGTTCGTCGCTGAGCGCGGCAAACACCTTGTCGATATAGCCGGCGAGACCCAGCGCCACCTGCAGCGCCTGCTCGTTGCCGGCATGGGTCTGCGCGTCGAACAGGCCTGCGAAGACCTTGTGCCAGTTATACAAGGGCACCCAGCAGCCATTCAGGTCGAAGCCTGCGGACCTGATCTCGCCGCGCATGATCTCAGGGAAGATTTCCTTGCCGTCCACTACCACGCCATCCTGGCGCTTGCGCATGAAGCCAGCCGCATAGCCGTCGCCATGCGCCTGCTGCACGCGCGCCAGTTCGGCGACGATGTAATCGATGCGCGGCTTCAGCGCCGGATTGCCGGTTTGCGCGTGCATCAGCGACAGCGCGGACAAATAGTGGCCCAATCCTTCGCCCGCGATGGTGTCGGATTCCCAGCCGCCGTAGATGGCGCCCTTGGTCGGCAGGCCGGCAAAGCGGTGGTAATTGTGCAGGAAGCGGTCTGCGCTCAGGCGCAGCAAATAAGCCTGGTTGGCTTGCAGCGCGTCGGCGTAGACGGAAGGCAGCAGGCGGACCGACGACAGCGGTAGCGCTTGGGCGGTCAGCGGCACGCCGCTAGCCGTGGCGCCGCTGGCGGTCGTGGTCCAGCCGGAGATCAATCCCAGGCCGGCGGCGCCCCGCAATATCTGTCGACGATGCATACGTACCCCATGATAGATGGCTATCCACTAATGTACGTGCAGGAACGCCGGCCGTCTTGTGGCGACGCCGCTAAAAGGATGACGAAATCGGCACAATCCGGCGTGAGCCGCTCACCAACCCATTTTCTGGCGGATGAGCGTGGTCAGCTGCGCCGCGTTGGCCTGGTGCTGTTTGACGCGCGGATGACCGCCGAAGCCGGTCCATGGGAACACGATGGTATCGATCCGCCGATCGCCGCCTTGCCGGATCTGGTCTACCGCCGCGCGCACATAGCCCGGCCACTTGGAGCCTTCCTGCACCGCATCCATGCTGCCCAACGCGCACACGATGTAGGCCTTCGGATACAGCGTGCGTATCTTCTGCACGAAGGTGCGATACGCCTGCACACGCTGCGCGTCGTCCGGCGGCGGCGACAGACGCTTCTCGCGGTCGATCAGCCAGCGGTCGTTCTGGAACAGGTTGATCACCACCACGTCCGGCGTCCACGAACGGAAATCCCATTGGGTGTCGTTGTTGCCGACGGCGCTGAGCTGGTCGTAAAAATCCGGCATGGTGAACGGGAACCAGCTGATCATCACGCCGATGCCGCTTTGCGAGATGATGTGTGCCTCCGCCTCCAGCGCCCGCGCCGTGATCGAGGAATAGGACATGAAGTTGTTCTTGTCCTTGACCAGATGATCCGGCCCGTCGTCCGGCGACTCGTTGCCCATGCCGGTGGTGATGGAATCGCCGAAGAATTCGATATGGCGCAGCTTGCGCGCCGGCGGCGGCAGCAACTTGCCGCCATCGGCCAGCTCCAGTCCCTGGAACACCGTGCCGCCCTCCTCGCCCTCGGTGCGCTTGGTGATCAGGAAGCGGTGCGCGCCCGGCTCCAAGCCATCGGCCACCGCATAAGTCTTGCTGCCCTGCGCGGCTTCGATGACCACCGGCTTGGCCAGGTCGCCATCGATGAAGACGTTGAAGAAGTTCTTGCCCAGTTGGTCGTCCAGCTTGACCGCCAGGCTGGCGCCGGTGAAGTTCCCTTCAATGCTGGTGCCGGGCCACGACAACATGGGCCGCGCGCGGTCGGCAAAGTCGATGCGCCCGGTGTACTGCAACTGCGCGTCGTCCGGCTGGACCGCCACGCCGGCCAACGCCTGCCCGGCCAACGACAAGGCCACCAAAACTGTTTTGAACTTCATCCTGATCCTGAATTGTGTTTATTCGAGAGTATTGGATAAAAAAATAGCAATACAATCGATCGCTGCCCTGGATTTCCTATCGACTTTTCTGCCACACACTGAAGAGAGGAATAAATAATTATGACTAGCGAATCATATATCCATTTGCCAGAGGACCAATACCGTCACCACGTAGGCAACGTCCCGGTCCATGCGGAGTGGTGGTGGCATATCGGCACTCTCCGCCATGAAAACCGCGTATTCGGATTTGAAATCAATGCGGCCGGTTTTGCGCCGAAGGGGGCGGATCCGCACTTCTTGTTGGCCTACATCATGCTCACCGACGTGCAGGAAAAGCGTCACTATCAAACCGTGAATGGATTTCCCTGGAACGATAATTGGGCGCAGGCAGACACGACGAAACCCTGGGCCGTCAACGTCGGTCCGGCTGGCCAGCCGGGATCGATCGCCATGAGCGCCGATAAGACGCCGCTCTCCATGAACGTCAAAGCCCAATTCAAGGATGCGACCTTCAATACCACGATAGACTTCGACCTCAACTTCGTGGCCAAGCTCCCGCCGCTACAGGTGTTTGGCGACGGCCGATCCCCGGTGGTCGACCCGGAGGGGAAAACGCCGCTTGAGCGGCATAACTTCTACTACTCCTTCCCCAAGCTGGAAGCGAGCGGCAGGATAGCCATCAACGGTAACGCCATGAAGGTGCATGGAACAACGTGGATGGACCACGAGTACGGCGCCTGGCCTGGCAAGTCCTTCAGATGGATATTGCAGGACATTACGCTGACCGACGGCACATGTCTTTCCGTCTTCACCGGCCCGGACGTCAAGATCATCGAGAATCAAACGGTCAAGGCCAATGTCACGGTGCTGGGCCTGGATGGTGTATCGAGGTTCTCGCACGATGCGCTCGTTACGCCATTGAGCCCGGCGTGGAAAAGCCCAAGCGGCGCCACTTACTTCCCGAATGTGAAAGTTGAAATTCCGCCGCTACGCGCCGAGTTCATCGTCAAGAGCCTGGTGTCGGACCAGGAATTCTGGAATCCCCAGATACCGGGTTCGCAGGTCTATGAAGGCGTCGCGGTTGCTGAAGGCCGCTACCACGACAAGCCGGCGCACGGAACCGCGTGGAACGAACAACATCTGTTCGAGTAACGCTACCGTCCTGCTTACGCTCCTGCGGCGGGGCGTGCCAGCGTCATGAACACCTAATCGGTTCCAGGGAGCCGCGTCCCGGCATTCGGCGAGGACGCGGCAATTTCCCCCATTCAAATCAGCAAACAAACAATTAAACGCAGGAAACTGAAGGCGTCAGTTCTCCATAATTTCCCGTGCTCCTAGTTACCTTTCAGTGAAAATTGGTGAGAATTTCCCATCGGGAAATATATATCATGCTGTGAAAATACCGAATCTATGCCCCATCGTAAACACAAGGAAAAAAATGATCGATCTGGACACACAGAAAAAAATATCTGAAATAGAAAAACTCAATGCTGAGAAATGGAAAACGATCGGAGGCTTGGCAGTGGGTGCGGCAAGCACTGTAGGCTTGGTTACCATATTTATTTACTGTTTCTTTGTCGCGCATTTTTTTCCGACCGGCCTGAAAATCGGCGACACCCTATTTTTTATTTTCGCTATGTTGGGATTGTCACTGACAGGTATAGTGCTGTCAGGATTTGGCATGATGGCATATGTGCCCTGGACAAACCGCCTGCCTGAGCCATCGCTTCCGGCAGGATCGACGGTGGCTAGCGCTCCGCCCCTAAGTACAGCGAACAAGAAAATCAGCGAAGCTTTGTTGATAGGCCTCCCTCTTTGCATACTGGGCTTGGTTCTCTGCGTTCGCGCACTCTCTTTCCATTTGTTTGAATCTGCTGCTGCGGCGCCAATTTCAATTTCCTGGGCAATTGTCGGCATTGTCCTTACCGCGATCGCCTATATCGCCGCCACCTATTTCTTATGTCGTAGCATCGGCACCGCACTGGTGTCGGTTGCTCCAGGCCTGATGTTTGCGATAGTAACCGGCCTGCTATCTGTCCTTTTTTCTACTACCTGGCCTGCATTGGTGTTTACCGCAGGCTTATTGCTCGGCGGCCTCTCCATGGCGCTCGGACTGGATCTGCTGAATCTTCCTATTCCGGAGACTACGGAGGATTTCGAAAAAAATCGCCGCAAGAAAAGGGTCGCAGGCACCCTTCTCATCATTGGCGTCATCATCCCGTACTTGGCTTGTGGCATAGACGGAAAAATACTGAACTATGTGATGTCCAGTTTAGGGGTATATACCGAACATGCAACGCTAGTCGTAAATAAAGCCGAGTTCGGGAAACTCCAGACCATAGCGGATGCAAAAGGAATTCGTTTGTATAGCTGCAGGATGGATGATGAAAGTGCGGCGGTCAGTGACGTCAGGATCTGGTGGCACGGCGCAGGCGAACGCAGCTACGTCGAAGTAGGCGCATATGCCCCCCCTAAGGAAAAGACATCCGTGCAAAATAGCGGCGTACGTGTCGAACTAGACAGTGCAGGCGTACGTAAGTCGGAAAGCCGGATGAACACCTCCTGTATCGAACTGCGACGAGGGATCTATTTCGAATCGAACAAGTCAAAGCTCACTCCCGATCAATGGAAGCTGGCCGAGCCAATTGTGAACGAGTTTTTCAAGGTAAAAACTGCGAACGACAGTATTGTTGTAGTCGGCTATGCAGATCCTCGGCCTAGCAATACAGAAAGCAACTTCAAGCTAGCGCATGACCGAGCGTGCGACGTCTACAATCATTTAACCGCAGCCAAACTCAACGCTGAAAATAATGTCTTAATCGACATCCGTGGTGATATGGACGGCATGTCAGCCTGCAGCGCCAAGGATGGCGTCGCGCGCGAACGCGCATGCGAAGAACGCAACCGTCGGGTGGAGCTTCGATTGATCAGCTCAGGCGGAGAGGAAGTAGTACGGTCCGCTGCAGCGAACGCTACCGAGGTCTGCAAATAAGCGAGTATGCCTAAAGAATTTACGGTGAGGCGATGGCGCATTCGACCGCGGCACCGGCCATCGTAGCACTTGTCCTTACAGCCCAACACTCGATCGAAAAGGAAAAACAAGAATCATGCTTATCTCATTGGCTCAGTTCCGTTCCTTGGTGGACCAAACGAAACCGCAGCTATCGAACGATACTCCCCCCGAAGTGGCGAAAGCCTTTGTCGGGCTTCAGCACGAGTTTTACTATCAGCGACGCCGCGTAGGCGACATGCTCCTCAAACAGGTGAAGGCTAGCTTTACGTCAGGACACCGGAACGTCTTTTCCCATTGCAGTAAGCTGCTCCGTGAACTTATCCATGACCATGAAGCCAACGACGCCGTTCGCGATCCATACTTTGAGATATTAAAGACGATGCAGGACACCATCCGCGGCGCCGAATATGATCCGCAGGTCGAAGGGGACTGGACAGCAGCGGTACAGGCCGCAGTGAATTATGTCGAATGGAACGGACTAACTTACCTCAGCCTGTATGAGCAACTCCATGCCGCTGAAATCCACCAAGCGCGCACCAAACGCAAGATCAAATCGGCGCGCAAAGCGGGCCGGACCGGAAATACAGACCAAGTATTGGGCGACCAGCAAAAACGCGCGATCGCAAGAACCATCGAGATGAATTTCGTGAAGCACATGGGCGCTGGTTATGTAGCGGAGCAAGTCTTCTCCTTGTTGGCTACAAAATTTGATACCCTTCAGCAGCGTTATCATGAAGTGAATCAGTTCAGCCCCGGGCCACAACAAAATCCCCCCCGTCTTCCGATTGGCCTGCTCCTGAATTATGCGGCAAAGTATGCATTACCGAAACGGCCGCTAAGAAAGAACCAAGCGGACTGGAAAAACCTGCTTAACATTAGCATCGACTTTGCCACCGCTTATGATGTCCGACCGACGAGCAATCTGGATTCAATTCATGTGGACCAACGGGGCATGCTTCCGTTCTTGAGGCGACTGGCCATTTACGATGCCATGTTCACACTTCAGCAAACGCGGCCGACCGATATCGTAAGAATTATTTGTGGTCTCATTTCAGGACTACGAAAAGCGAAGAAATTTCCTGCACATCTAGATCCAGATGTCCGCGAACTATTACAAGTGATCGAAGCGTTGCAGACGGTCATTGCGAATCGCAGTGGTCCGGTAAGGATCGAATCTAAGGATGTAGCAAAGGTCTGCACGGCTATTGCAGAATCCAGAGTGTCGGAACTATTACAAGACGTCTTTGCGCATCCGGCAGAAACTTCCAACAAGAACTTCACAATCCCAGATGAAGTGCCAGACGATAGCCTTCCCCGGGATGAGCGTGCAGGACCAAACTTCGGTGACCGCCCTTTGCTGACGCTACAACGAGATCAGTATCTGCTCCTTGATCATTCCGTCAATGCACCCGCAATGATCGAAGCAGTACTGACACGACTTCGTCAGGTTGGGTTGGATGGCGACATCGGATACGGCATTGAGGGATTGCTTCACGATGAACTGACATCGAAGTCGTTTGCAACCCAGACCGGTAAATACAGGGCCGGCGGAAAAACGTGGGAATGCGACGTTGTGCTCGAAACAGACACACAGATCTTCTTCATAGAGACAAAGAAGAAGTCGTTGACGCGCTCCGCAAGATCAGGATTCGACGTCGCACTCCTAGTGGATATCACTGATAGCATCGTCAGCGCGACTATCCAGGGACTGCGTCATGAATTGCAGATCAAACAGAACAGCTTCATCGAACTGACACAGGAAGATGACAGCATTGTGCGCATTGAACTACGCGATCGGAAAGTCGAATGCATTGCCGTGACGTTGCCGGACTATGGCAGTTTCCAAGATCGCATAGTTCTGCATAAGATTCTTGAAAATGGAATGAAGCTATCCTTCTCGACAGAAGATAGGGATTTGCAGAAAAAACTCGATAAGGTGAATAAGAAATTAGACGAGTTACGAGCCATCACCAAGGACCTGTATCAGCAGGCGAACCAACCCGAAAGGTGGAAGCCATATTCGCACTGTTGGTTTCTAAGCGTTCCCCAATTTCTGATACTGCTAGACGACGTTTCAAGTCCAGAAGATTTCGCCAATGCGTTGAACCTTATTCGGAACAAGTCCACCGGAACAAATGACTTTTACTTCGACCTGTATTGCGCCAAGCAACGCTTGACCATGTTCAACGGTATGTGAAATGCAATAGTTCTGAAGTAATCTGAGCGAAAGTGCCAAGGCGTACCTCACGAGCAGTGTTTCTCAACGCGTCGTTTGGTACGCCGCATTGTCCTCAGTTGAACTTGCTGAAGTCCGGCTTGCGTTTCTCAAAGAAGGCGGTAAACGCTTCCTTGGCTTCCGGGGCGGCCAGCATGGCGCCGAAGAATTTGTTTTCGGCGGCGATGGCTTCCGTCACCGGGCCTTTGCGGGCGGCCTTCATCAGCTGCTTGGTGGCGCGGATCGAGCTGGCCGGCAAGGCGACCAGCTTGGCGGCCTGGCCTTCGGCAAAGGCGCGCAGCTCGGCGGCCGGCACGATCTTCGATACCAGGCCCATCTCCAGCGCTTCCTGCGCCAGGAAGGCTTCGCCCAGCATCAGCTTCTCGGCGGCGCGCGGGTAGCCGGCGATCTGCGTCAGCAGTATGCTCGACGCGAACTCAGGGCACAGGCCCAACTGCACGAACGGCATCGAGAACTTGGCGTTGTCGGCAGCGTAGACCAGGTCGCAATGCATCAGCAACGTGGTGCCGATGCCGACCGCCGCGCCGGCCACTGCAGCCACCACCGGTTTGGTCGAGCCGCTCAGCGCCATCATGAACTTGTAGACCGAACGCTCTTCGATGCCCGAGCCGTCGGCCGGACGCGCGGTCTTCATGAAGTCTTCCAGGTCGTTGCCGGCGGTGAAGATCTCCGGCTTGCCGACGATCAGGATGGCGCGCACGGCGGCGTCCTGCTCCGCTTCGTTGATGGCGTCGGCCAAGCTCTGGTACATCGCCGAGGTGATCGCGTTCTTGCGTTCCGGGCGGTTGAATTCCAGCGTCAGCACGCCGTTGGTCTTGCTGCTCAAAATATCCATGTGATCTCCAAAATGATTAAAGGGCGCCGTGGTTAAACCGCAGCGCCCTTCTTATGATTCCGTGCTTAGCTTATACGCGTTCGATAATACCAGCAGCGCCCATGCCTGCGCCTACGCACATGGTGACCATGCCGTATTTCAGGTTGTTGCGACGCAGTGCGTGCACCACGGTCGCAGCGCGGATCGCGCCGGTTGCGCCCAGCGGGTGGCCCAGGGCGATCGCGCCGCCCATTGGGTTGACCTTGGCTGGATCCAGGCCCAGGTCGCCGATGACGGCCAGTGCCTGTGCCGCAAACGCTTCGTTCAGTTCGATCCAGTCCAGCTGATCCTGGGTGATGCCGGCAGCTTTGCACGCATCTGGAATCGCGAACTTAGGACCGATGCCCATGATTTCCGGTGGTACGCCTTTGACGGCGAACGACGAGAACTTGGCCAGCGGGGTCAGGTTGTGCTCGCGCAGGAATTTCTCGGACACGACCAGCAGCGCGCCGGCGCCGTCGGACATCTGCGACGAGTTGGCGGCGGTGACCGAACCCTTGGCGGCGAACACTGGCTTCAGCTTGCCCAGCGATTCCACGGTCGAATCGGCGCGTGCGCCTTCGTCGGTGTCGACGGTGCGGGTCTTGATCTTGATTTCGCCAGTCGCCAGGTCAGGCGTGCGGGTGATGATTTCAACCGGGGTGGTCTCGTCCTTGAAGAAACCGGCCTGCTGCGCGGCGATGGCGCGGCGGTGCGATTCAACGGCGAACGCGTCCTGCGCTTCGCGCGAGATTTTCCACTGGGTCGCCACTTTTTCAGCGGTCAGGCCCATGCCGTATGCCATGCCGACGTTGTCGTCGGTGAACATGTTCAGGTTCATCGATGGGTGGTGGCCCATCATCGGCACCATCGACATCGACTCGACGCCGCCGGCGATCATCGCATCGGCTTCGCCAACGCGGATGCGGTCGGCAGCCATGGCCAGCGCGGTGATGCCCGATGCGCAGTAGCGGTTGATGGTGACGCCGCCGATGGTCTTAGGCAGGCCGGCCAGCAGCACCGATTGACGGGCGATGTTGAAGCCCTGCTCCGCTTCCGGGAACGAGCAGCCGATGATGGCGTCGGTGATCAGCGCCGGGTCCAGACCAGGCGCTTGCGCCAGGGCCGATTGCAGCACGCGCACCAGCAGGTCGTCCGGACGGGTCTTGTTGAACATGCCGCGCGGCGCCTTGCCGATCGGGGTGCGGGTGGCAGAGACGATGTATGCGTCTTGAATTTGTTTGCTCATTTTATTCTTTCGAAAATTTTTGATCGAAGACTATGCGGAACTAGGAAGCCCGCTTCTCGGATAAATACCAATCCACTTGAACCTGTGCGGCCAGCGTGCCGGCGGCGTCGAAGATGTCGACTTCCACCGGGAACGCCACCTTGCCCTGCTCTTTCAGCTCGGCCTTCAGCGCGGCCAGATCGCCAGGGACGCGGCCTTCGGCGCGCGTGGCGCCCTTGGCTACTTTCTGGTACTGGATGCGCGATTCCTTGGCGACCGGGCGCAAGCCCAGGATCAGCTCCGCGAAGCCGCCAGCCATGGCCGCGCCGGAAGCCGTTTCGGCCAGCGTGAACAAGGCCCCGGCGTGCTGCGTGCCCAGGTGGTTATTGAGCTTCGGGTCCTCCGGCATCGACACTTTCGAAGTGCCGCTGCCGATCTCGTCGATCCTGATCCCCAGCAAACGCACGAAGGGCAAGGTGTCCATCATTTGTTGCTTGATACGGTCATACACCATGCTTGGCCTCACGCGCAGTAGAACTCTAAATACCAGTTTCAGGATCGACATACCGATTAGTTGCGGACTGGCTTACCGGTCTGCATCATGCCCATGATGCGTTCCTGGGTCTTCGGATGGTTCAGCAGTTCCAGGAAGGCTTTACGCTCCATGTCCAGGAACCACTGCTCGCTCACGAACGAACCCTGGTCGATATCGCCGCCCGACACGATCTCGGCGATCATCTCGCCCAGCTTGAAGTCGTGCGCGGAGATGAAGCCGCCGTCGCGCATATTGACCAGCTGCGCCTTGATGGTGCCCCAGCCGTAGCGGCCGGTTACCTGCACAGGAGTCTTCAGTGGCGGACGATAGCCCTTGTCGAACATGGCGCGCGCTTCAACCTTGGCCACGTGCAGCAGCTCGTAAGGGTTGAACACGATCACGTCGTCTTCTTTCAGGTAGCCCATGGCCTGCGCTTCCAGTGCCGACTTCGACACGTTGGCGGTAGCGGCGTTGGTGAAACCGGTCTTCAGGAATTGCAGGATGTCGGTGCCCTTGGCTTCCTTGAACGCGCGCACTGCCGCTTCTTTCAAGCCGCCGCCAGCAGGGATCAGGCCTACGCCCACTTCCACCAGGCCGATGTACGATTCGATCGAGGCCACGCGCTTCGATGCGTGCAGCGCCATTTCGCAGCCGCCGCCCAGCGCCAGGCCAGCAACAGCAGCCACCACCGGCACGTTCGAATATTTCATCGCCATGAAGGTGTCTTGCAGTTCGCGGATGATAGGGTCGACCGCTTTCGCGCCGCCCTGCATGAACGCAGGCAGTGCCGATTGCAGGTCGGCGCCGGCCGAGAACGCGCCGCCGTCGGCCGCGTCCGCGCTCCAGATCACCAGGCCCTTGAAGTTCTTCTCGGCTTCGGCCAGTGCTTTACGGAAGCCAGCGATCACGCCTGGGCTAATCACGTGCATCTTGGTTTTCAGCGAGATCACCAGAACGTCGTCGCCCGAGTGCCACAGGCGGACGTCGTCGTCTTCGTGCACGGTGGTGCCGGCGGTGCGGCCATCGATGGCGCCCGAACCCAGTACCGGTGCGCGGAATGCCTGACGGTCGTAGACGGCCAGCGACGAGCGCGGCACGAACGATTTCGACACTGCGGACCACGAACCTTCAGCGGTGTGGACGCCGCCTTTTTCAGCGACCGGACCTTCGAATACCCAGGCTGGCAGCGGTGCGTTGCACAGCGCCTGGCCGGCGTCGATGTCTTCCTTGACCCAGGTGGCCACTTGCGACCAGCCTGCTGCCTGCCACGTTTCGAACGGGCCGACGTTCCAGCCGAAGCCCCAGCGCATGGCGAAGTCGATGTCGCGCGCGTTGTCGGCCACGGTGTCCAGGTGGATCGCGATGTAGTGGAAAGCGTCGCGGAAGATCGCCCACAGGAACTGGCCTTGTGGGTTGGTCGATTCGCGCAGGGCCTTCATCTTCTTGACCGGATCTTTTTCCTTCAGGATGCGGGCAACGATGTCGGCAGCCTTGCCGCCGCCGGTGACGTATTCGCCGGTGGCGAAGTCCAGGCGTTGGATTTCCTTGCCAACTTTTTTGTAGAAGCCGGCGCCGGATTTCTGGCCCAGCGCGCCTTTTTCCACCAGGCCAGCCAGTACGGCCGGGGTCTTGTAGACGGCGGCGAACGGATCGTTCGGCAGGTAGTCCTGCATGGTCTTGATCACATGGCCCATGGTGTCCAGGCCGACCACGTCCGCGGTGCGGAAAGTGCCCGACTTGGCGCGGCCCAGCTTGGAACCGGTCAGGTCATCGACCACGTCGCACGACAGGCCGAATTTTTCTGCTTCGTGCACGATCGCCAGGATGCCGAACACGCCGACGCGGTTGGCGATGAAGTTAGGCGTATCTTTGGCGCGAACCACGCCCTTGCCCAGGGTGGTGGTCAGGAAGCCTTCCAGCTGGTCGCTGATTGCCGGCTTGGTGAACTCGGTCGGGATGATTTCGACCAGGTGCATATAGCGCGGCGGGTTGAAGAAGTGCACGCCGCAGTAGCGCGATTTCAGGTCGGCGTCGAAGCCTTCGGACAGCTTGGTGATCGACAGGCCCGAGGTGTTCGAGGCGAAGATCGCGTTGGCGGCGATGTGCGGAGCGACCTTCTTGTACAGGTCGTGTTTCCAGTCCATGCGCTCGGCGATGGCTTCGATGATCAGGTCGCACTCGGCCAGCTTGGCCAGGTCGTCTTCGTAGTTGGCTACTTCGATCAGCGCGGCGTGGTCTTTGTTGCCCAGTGGTGCAGGCGACAGTTTCTTCAGGTTCTCGATGGCGCGCAGCACGATGCCGTTCTTCGGACCTTCCTTGGCTGGCAGGTCGAACAGTACGACTGGCACTTTGGCGTTGACGCAATGAGCGGCGATTTGCGCGCCCATCACGCCGGCGCCCAGCACGGCTACTTTTTTAACGATGAAATTGGTCATGTCGTTTCCTTTAAGTTCTTAGAACAGGTCGGCGTCGAGTGCCATCAGGTTGGCGGAGCCCGAACGTGCCTGGCGAATCAAGGTTGCAGTTTCTGGCTGCAGGCGGGCGAAGTAGAAGCGCGCCGTGGCCAGCTTGGCTTTGTAGAAATTGTCGCCGCTGTCTTCTTTGGCCAGGGCGATTTTCGCCATCTGTGCGAAGAAGTAGCTGTACACCATGTGGCCGACCACGCGCAGGTAAGGTACGCATGCCGCGCCGACTTCGTCCGGGTTCTGGAAGGCTTTCATGCCGATTTCCATGGTCAGCTTGGTGACCTTGTCGCCCAGGTCACCCAGCGGGGTGACGAATTCGCTCATCGCTTCGTCGGTGCCGTTGTCTTCCACGAAGGCTTTGATCTTCTCGCCGAACTTGCGCAGCTTGGCGCCGTTGTCGCCCAGGATCTTACGGCCCAGCAGGTCCAGCGACTGGATGGTGTTGGTGCCTTCGTAGATCAGGTTGATACGGGCATCACGCACGTACTGCTCCATGCCCCATTCGGAGATGTAGCCGTGGCCGCCGAACACTTGCATCGCTTCCGAAGTGGCGATCCAGGCGTTGTCGGTGATGAAGGCCTTGATGACCGGGGTCAGCAGCGCGACTTCGTCGGCGGCTTCCTTGCGCACTTCTTCGTCAGGGTGGTGCAGTTCGCGGTCGATCTGCAGCGCCACGTACGAAGTGAAGGCGCGCGCGCCTTCGGCGTAGGCCTTGCCGGTCAACAGCATGCGGCGGACGTCAGGGTGGACGATGATCGGGTCAGCAGGCATTTCCGGATTTTTCACGCCCGACAGCGAACGCATCTGGATGCGGTCCTTGGCGTAGATCAGCGCGTTCTGGTAGGCGATCTCGGTCAGGCCCAGCGACTGCATGCCCACGCCCAGGCGGGCCGCGTTCATGAACACGAACATGGCGTTCAGGCCTTTGTTCGGCTGGCCGATGATCCAGCCACGGGCGCCGTCCAGGTTCATCTGGCAGGTCGAGTTGCCGTGGATGCCCATCTTCTCTTCGATGGCGCCGCAGGTGATCGGGTTGCGTTCGCCGACCGAGCCGTCTGCTTTCGGCAGGAACTTAGGCACCAGGAACAGCGAAATGCCTTTCGAGCCTTCCGGCGCGTCCGGCACGCGGGCCAGCACCAGGTGCAGGATGTTTTCAGCCATGTCGTGCTCGCCGGCCGAGATGAAGATCTTGTTGCCGGTGATCAGCCACGAGCCGTCTTCCTGTGGCAGCGCTTTCGAGCGCAGCATGCCCAGGTCGGTGCCGCAGTGCGGTTCGGTCAGGCACATGGTGCCGGTCCATTCGCCGGAGACCAGCTTAGGCAGGTAAACTTCCTTCTGGTGGTCGGTGCCGTGTTCTTTCAGGCACTCGTAGGCGCCGTGCGACAGGCCTGGGTACATGGTCCAGGCCTGGTTGGCCGAGTTCAGCATTTCGTAGAACGAATTGTTCAGCACGACAGGCAGGCCCTGGCCGCCGTATTGCGGATCGCAGGCCAGCGCGCCCCAGCCCGCTTCAACGTACTGCTTGTACGCTTCCTTGAAGCCTTTAGGCGTGGTCACGGTGTGGGTCGCGGCGTCGTGCTTGCAGCCTTCGCGGTCGCCCGAGTGGTTCAGCGGGAACAGCACTTCGGCGGTGAATTTGCCGCCTTCTTCCAGTACCTGGTTGATGATGTCGGCATCGACTTCGGCGTAATCCGGCAGCGACTTCAGTTCTTCTTCCACTTTCAGGAATTCGTGCAGAACAAATTGCATATCCCGGATTGGCGCGACGTATTGACCCATGATTTTCTCCTGATGACTTTTGTAATGATTACGATGTGAATGAGTGTTTTTTACGTTATTGCTGTGCCACCACCGCTGACGGCGTTTGCGGATTACGGTACGTTTCGATCAAGCGCTCGAAGCCGGTGCCGGCCCGGCCCAGGCTGCCCGGGATGCGCAGGAAGCGCGCATCGTGGTGCAGTGCCAGGATCAGGCCGTACATCTCGTACACCAGCTGCTGCGGGTCGGTGTCGCTCTTGAGGTCGCCGCTTTCGACGCATTGCTGCACGCAGCGCAGCAGCGCGCCCTGCCAGGCGCCGACCATGGCCATCAGCTCTTCGCGGATCGGACCAGGACGGTCGTCATACTCCACCGCGCCGCTGATGTAGATGCAGCCCGAGGCCACTTCCACGCTGACCCGCTTGACCCAGCGCGCAAACATCGACTTGAGCCGCTGGATACCGCGCGGCTCCTTGACGCTGGGGAAAAACACTTCCTGCTCGAAACGATGGTGGTACAGCTTCAGTACTTCCAACTGCAAATCTTCACGCGAGCCGAAGTGGGCGAACACGCCGGACTTGCTCATGTTCATCTTGTCCGCGAGCAATCCGATGGTCAGGCCTTCAAGACCATCCCGGCTGGCCAGGTCCAGCGCCACATCCAGGATTGCCGCGCGTGTCAGTTCGCCTTTGCGCATAAATTTAGTTGATGTATTAATAAGATTGCATCCCAAGGTAAATTATTCATGGAGAGAAAAGAGCATTCTGCTCCACTTGAATTTACTCCGTGTGAAAAGAATTGCGAACGCTCGTACTATTATCCACTGAGGGGTAAAAGTCAAACGCTAGTGTTAGAGGCGGCGTTCTATTACTGCGGCATAGCAACTAACCCCGCGCGGCGGTCTGGCGCGGGTTGGGGATTAATCGCTGAATTTGCCTAATTGACGGCGGTCGCGCTTGGTCGGCCGCCCTTTGAAATCCGCGCTGGGTTCGCGGAACATCTTGCGCTGTTCGGCCACGGTCGCGCGGCGCGCGACGCTGGCGTCGGTTTCCTCGTACAGGTTGCGGGCGATCGGCGCCGCCGCCCGCACGTCGGACAGGTTCATCACGTCGACTTCCCAGCGGTCGGAGCCGTTGTCGATGTCCAAGGTGTCGCCGATGCGCACCGCGCGCGCCGGCTTGACCTTGTCGCCGTCGAGCTTGACCTTGCCGCTATCGACCGCCTCGGTGGCCAGCGAACGGGTCTTGAAGAAGCGCGCGGCCCACAGCCATTTATCCAGTCTGACACTATCGCTCAAGCGTATTTCCCCACTGCGAAAATCCGCATCGCCAGCTTGTACGCGAAAAACGCGATCTCGTAGCCGACACGGCGGAAGCGGCCGACGTGCTCGAAGTCGGCGTAGTTGACCGGCACGCCATCGGCGATGGCGGCCTCGATGTGCTGGCGCAGGTTTTGCGCGAAGACCGCATCCTTGATCACCACATTCGCTTCCTGGTTTAAAAACAGGCTCAAGCCGTCCACATTGCTGGAGCCCACGGTCGCCCAGTCGTCGTCGATTACCGCCACCTTGGCATGCAACTGGGTCTTGTGATATTCCACCACTTTGACGCCGGCCGCAAGCAGCTTCGGGTAGAAGGAATGCGCGACCGCGTCCTGCAACCAGATTTCGCCGACGCCGATCAGCAGCGTGACCTCGACGCCGCGCTGGGCCGCCGCCGCCAGCGCATGGCGGAACCTGGCGCCCGGCGCGAAATACGGATTGGCCAGCAGCACGCTCTTGCGCGCGCGCCCCAGCGCCTGCATGTAGGCGCGCTGTATCGTCCTGCGGTTGCGCAGATTGTCGCGCACCACGAAGCCGGCCTGCACCATGTTCTCGCGGGCGATCTTGTTCACCTTGCGCATGTCGCGGAACAGGCCGATCCGCTTGATGATGCCCAGCTTGCCCAGGCGGCGCCACTGGGTCAGCGCCTCCAGCTGGATGGCCGCCACCAGCGGCCCGCGCACCTGCACCGCGAAATCCCAGCGCGGCGCCGACAGGCTGATCGCGTGGTTGTAATCGCAGTACATATCGTCGTTGATGTTGATGCCGCCAACGAAGGCGACCTCGCGGTCGACCACGCAGATCTTGCGGTGGGTGCGGGTGACGCCGCGCTTGAACCAGGGATTGAAGATGCGGTGCTCGACCCCGGCCGCCACCAGCCGTTCGTGCATGCTGTTGATCTGGCGGCGGCCGGTGCCCCACCAGTCGGTGATCATGCGCACCTGCACGCCGCGCTGCGCTGCACCGCTCAGCGCGGCCAGCACGGCGGTGCCGGTGTCGTCGCCGGCAAAGATATAGGTCTCGAAATACACCTCGTAGCGGGCGGCGTCGATCGCGGCTATCAGCGCAGGAAAGAAATCGGTGCCCGTGTGGAGCAAGGTGACTTCATTGTCGGCGATAAAATTTACTGAGCGCATAGCTGGATTCTACCCTTGAGTTCCGAAATAAGGCGCTTCCATGGAAACGAGTCTATAATAAATTGCAACCCCCTTGGAGCATGATGGATGCCGACCCGTAGTCTACTGATGATGCTGGCAGTGTGCTGGGCCCAGGCCACCGCCGCCGAGCTCGATGGCGACTGCCCCAAGGTGGTGGTGTCCGCCGATCCCGACTATCCGCCGCTGCACTGGTACGACGGCAAGGAGTTGCGCGGCCCCAGCATCGACCTCGCCACCCGCATCCTGTCCGACCTGAAGATCCCCTATGAAGTGCGCTATGTCGGCCCGTGGAAGCGGGTGCTGGCCAATGCCTCGATCGGCAAGATCGATCTGGTGGCGACGCTGAAAATCCAGCCGGAGCGCGAACGCTACCTGGACTTTGTGCGCACGCCGGCGTTTCCCAATCCGGTGGCGGTGTTCGTTCCGCGCCAGCGCGCCTTCATCTTCAACACCTGGCAAGACCTGGCCAGCCACAAGGGCGGCATCGCGCTGGGCAACACCTTCGGCCAGGAGTTCTCGCAATTTGCCGCCGCCAATCTGCGGCTGGAGGAATCGGGCACGGCGGACAGCAATTTCCGCAAGCTGGGCCTGGGCCGCATCGACTATTTCGTGAGCGGCCTGTTCACCGGCGAGGCCTGGCTGGCGCGTCATGGCCGCAACGCGCAGATCGTGGCGATGCGTCCCTTCCTGGCGGAAGACAAGAACTACTACGCCTTCTCCAAGTTCAGCCCCTGCACCCGCCATCTCGACGCGTTCGAGGCGCGGCTCAAGGAGCTGGTGGCCAACAAGACCAACATCGCCATGCTGAACGCCAGCCTGCAAGACCTCGACGTCAAGCTCGACAGCGCGACGCTGGGCCGCAAATAGTTCAGGCCAGCGTCAGGCTGGCGACGATGGGGGCGTGGTCGGACAGCTTGGCCCACAGGCTGCCGTGCATCACCTCCGCCGCCTCGACCTTGAAGCCGCGCACGTAGATGCGATCCAGCCGGAAGAACGGTAGCGCCGCCGGAAAGGTGCGCGCCGGATTGACGCTGGATTTGCGGCGCAGCGTGCGCACGATCTCGTCGAGCGCGGAGTTGGTGCCGATCTGGTCGAAGGCCTCGACCACGCCGAGCGCGTTGCGCAATTCGCTGCTGAGGGTGTTGCGCCAGTCGTTGAAATCACCGGCGATGATGACCGGCTCGCCGTCGGGCGCGGACGCGCGCACGGCCGAGATCAGCGCCTGGGTCTGGCGGCGGCGGCCCGCTTCGAACAGGCCCAGGTGCACCACATAGCAATGCACCGTGCCGTGCGGCGTATTCAGCACGCAGTGCAGGATGCCGCGCTGTTCGTAGGCGTGGTCGGAGACGTCGTGGTTGGCCTGGTTGGCGATAGGGAACGCGCTCAGCAGTGCGTTGCCGTGATGGCCATGGTCGTAGATCGCGTTCATGCCGTAGGCGGCATGGGCGTGGCGCGACTCGCCGGCGAAATACTCGTGCTGCGCCGCGGCGGGCCAGTGCTTGTGGCCGAAGTGTTCGG
Source organism: Duganella sp. BJB476 (assembly GCF_003416895.1). Classification (GTDB taxonomy): domain Bacteria; phylum Pseudomonadota; class Gammaproteobacteria; order Burkholderiales; family Burkholderiaceae_D; genus Rugamonas. The sequence goes on along the minus strand of NZ_QVIO01000008.1, from coordinate 137,554 downwards.
CGCCGTACTTGGCGGCGTTCAAGTCGTGCTTGCCCTGCACCTCTTGCAAAAAAACCACATCGGCGTCGAACAGACCAATCGCCTGCTTGAGCGCCAGCACCCGCGGCTCGCTGCGGATGGCGGATACGCCCTTGTGGATGTTGTAGGTCGCGACTCGGATTTTCATCCGTCTATTCTAACCCTGAGTCCGCGATGTGGGCGTACGCCGTCGCACATACCGCCTGCTGGCGCTCAGCGTTTTACGCCGGCTCGAAAGCCTGCTGCCGGAAAACCTCGCAACATTCCCTCAACGCTTAAGTCCTCGTCAAACTGCTCCCAATGCAAACCATCACCATCACCGATGATTTCCCATCGCTCAAGCTCTGGAAGAGTCGCGCTAGCCAACCGAGGATACCAAGCGAGAGGAGTACTGATGCGGCGGCCATCCATAAGCTCAACAGTGAGTGAATCCGCATCGAACGAGACACCTTTGATACGTTCATCAGGGATCGTCAAAGTAGTCATTCCATCTCCTCAAGAAATCCAGACGATAGCGAGAAATAATACGCTCAATTTCACGCAATTCAAGCGGCGTAAAGCGCCTGTTCCGCACTACGGTCAGGCTTTCAATCCAGAACTTTGCGGTCTTGCCATCCTTATCTACGTGGACGTGCGGAGGCTCACCAAACTCGTGACTAAAAAAATAGAACCGGTAGCCTTTGAACCGCAACAGCACTGGCATGACATGCTCCAGAAATCGATACGGATTTCCGAGTATGCGTCGGGACTGCTAGTCGCCATTTGAGGCGACACAAGCTAGCGGATCTGCTGGGGTAGCTGAAGCACGGCTTCGGCGTTGGAGGAGGAGAAGCATTTGTCGGCCGCTTCCAGATACGGCAGCCAGACGTGGTTCAGGTGCTCGCGCGGGGCCAGCTTGATGGCGATGTCGCGCGAGACTTCGACGCTGAAGACGTGCTCGGTATTTTCCGTCACGCCGGGCGCATAGCGGTGGCGCCACACCGGATAGATCGTGTAGATGTTGGACAGCTGCCAGTCGCGCAGCACGATGCGTTCACCGTCGGCGACGATGCCGGTTTCCTCGAACAGCTCGCGGCGTGCGGTGTCCAGCAAGGGCTCGTCGAGCGCGTCCAGCGAGCCGGTCACCGATTGCCAGTAACCCGGCCGGTCGGCGCGTTCGATCAGCAGCACTTGCAGGTCGGCCGTGTGGATCACCACCAGCACCGACTCGGGAATCTTGTAAGGCTTCATAGTTCGGATAAAAGAAAAGGCGCCGAAGCGCCCTTTCCATTGCAATTAGCTGGCTACTTTAGGCTCAGCCGCGCGCAGACGGATATGCAGTTCTTTCAACTGCTTCTCGTCCACTTCCGACGGCGCCTGGGTCAGCAGGCACTGGGCGCGCTGGGTTTTCGGGAAGGCGATCACGTCGCGGATCGAATCGGACTTGGTCATCAGGGTCACGATACGGTCCAGGCCGAATGCCAAGCCACCATGCGGCGGCGCGCCGTATTGCAGCGCGTCCAGCAGGAAGCCGAACTTCAGGCGGGCTTCGTCGGCGTCGATCTTCAACGCGCGGAACACTTTCGACTGTACTTCCTCGCGGTGGATACGGATCGAACCGCCACCCAGCTCCCAACCGTTCAGGACCATGTCGTAGGCCTTGGCGATGCAGGCGCCCGGATTGGTTTCCAGCCAGTCTTCATGGCCGTCTTTCGGCGCCGTGAATGGATGGTGGGTCGCGGTCCAGCGATCGGCTTCTTCGTCGTATTCGAACATCGGGAAGTCGATCACCCACAGCGGCGCCCAGACGTCGTCGAACAGGCCGGCTTTCTTGCCGAATTCCGAATGGCCGATCTTGACGCGCAGCGCGCCGATGGCATCGTTGACCACCTTGGCCTTGTCAGCACCGAAGAAGATCAGGTCGCCGTCTTCGGCGCCGGTCAGTTCCAGCACCTTGGCCAGCGCGGCGTCGTGCAAGTTCTTGACGATAGGCGATTGCAGACCGTCGCGGCCCTTGGCCTTCTCGTTGACCTTGATGTAAGCCAGGCCGCGCGCGCCGTAGATGGCGACGAACTGGGTGTAGGCGTCGATTTCCGAACGTGGCATGTCGCCGCCCTTCGGTACGCGCAGGCCCACAACACGGCCGTTAGGCATGTTGGCGGCGCCGGAGAAGACCTTGAAGTCGACGTCCTTCATCACTTCGGTCAGGTCGGTGAACGACAGCTTGACGCGCATGTCCGGCTTGTCCGAACCGTATTTGCCCATCGCTTCGGCGAAGTCCATCACCGGGAACGGGTTAGGCAGTTCGACGTTCATGGTGTTGCGGAACACCTTGCGGATCATGTCTTCGAACAGGTCGCGGATTTCCTGTTCGGTCAGGAACGAGGTCTCGCAGTCGATCTGGGTGAATTCAGGCTGGCGGTCGGCGCGCAGATCTTCGTCGCGGAAGCACTTGGTGATCTGGTAGTAACGGTCGAAGTTGGCGACCATCAGCAGCTGCTTGAACAGCTGCGGCGATTGCGGCAGCGCGAAGAAGTTGCCGGCGTTGACGCGCGACGGCACCAGGTAGTCGCGCGCACCTTCCGGGGTCGACTTGGTCAGCATCGGGGTTTCGATGTCGATGAAGCCCAGGTCGTCGAGGTACTTGCGCACTTCCATCGTGACCTTGTAGCGCAGGCGCAGGTTGTTCTGCATCTGTGGGCGACGCAGGTCCAGCACGCGGTGGGTCAGGCGGGTGGTTTCGGACAGGTTGTCGTCGTCCAGCTGGAATGGAACGGCCACGGAGGCGTTCAGCACTTCCAGTTGCGAGCAAACCACTTCGATCTTGCCCGACGCCAGGTTGGCGTTGACGGTGCCGGCCAGGCGGTCCTTGACCACGCCGGTCACGCGCAGGCAGAACTCGTTACGCACGGCTTCGGCGGCCTTGAATACTTCAGCCTGCTCCGGATTGCACACGATCTGCACCAGGCCTTCACGGTCGCGCAGGTCGATGAAGATCACGCCACCGTGGTCGCGGCGACGATGTACCCAGCCGCACAGGCTGACAGTTTGGCCAAGCAGCGCTTCAGTGGTGAGGCCGCAGTAGTGAGTACGCATTGAGGACATGTTTATTTCTCGGTTCAGGTTAAGTTACTCAGTTAATCTTTTATTTGGCGATCTCGATGGCCTTGGGCGCGTCTTCCGGCGACACCACGCCCATCGAAACGATGTACTTCAGCGCCGCATCGACGGACATGTCGAGCTCGACCACGTCCTTGCGCGCCATCATCAGGAAAAAGCCCGACGTCGGGTTCGGCGTGGTCGGGATGTAGACGCTGACATAGTCGCCCACCAGGTGGTTCTTGACGTCGCCGCCGGGGGTGCCGGTCAGGAAGGCGATGGTCCACGAGTTCTGGTGCGGATACGGGATCAGCACCGCCTTGCGGAAGGCATTGCCGGACGACGAGAACAGCGTGTCGGACACTTGCTTGACGCTGGAATACAGCGAACTGACGACCGGGATGCGGGTCAGCAGTTTTTCCCACAGCTTGACCACGTAGTTGCCGACCAGGTTGTTGGTCAGCAGGCCGGTCACGAACACGATCAGGATCGTCAGCAGCGTGCCCAGGCCGGGAATATCGAAGCCGATCAGGGTACGCGGCTGCCAGCGTTCCGGCACAAACAGCAGGGACTGGTCCATGGTGCTGATGACCAGGTTCAGCACCCAGGCGGTAATCGCCAGGGGCACCAGGATCAGCAAGCCGGTAATGAAATATTTACGCATCGATTACTCTTAGAGTGGGTGTGCTTCAGTCCGACTTCGTGCCGGAGGCGGGCGCGGCAGGCGCGGCCGCCGGCGTCTCCGTCGGGGCGGGCGCAGCCGGTCCGCTCGCGGTGCCGGTCGCCGGCGGCGTGCCGCCACGGAAATCGGTCACATACCAGCCGGAACCCTTCAACTGGAAGCCGGCTGCGGTCAATTGTTTCTTAAACGTCTCTTTGCCACACGACAGGCAAACAGTCAGCTGCGGGTCGGACATCTTCTGCAAGACATCCTTGGCAAAACCACATGCCTCGCAGCGGTAGGCGTAGATCGGCATCTATTACTCCGCAAAAATCATCAAAACCCTGAATTATAAAGCTTTTTGCCGCCCGCCTGCCTGTTTCCTCCAGCCAAGGGGCGGCCGGGCGCCGTCAGCCGCCGATTTAGCCCCGGCGGCGCCACACCATCCAGCGCTCCTTGCCCTCGAACACGGGGATGGAATCGCTGACGGCGTCGTCGGCGATGCACTCGAAGTCGTCCTTCAGCAAGGCTTCCAGCTCGGCGCGCGTGATGCCGAACGGCGGGCCCTTGGGCGCATCGTCGAAGAAGAAATAGCCGGCCAGCAGCGCCCCCGGCGCCAGCAAGGCCGCCCAGCGCGCCGCCACCTGCGGCCGCATCGCGCGCGGCAAGGCGCACAGGAAGGCGCGCTCGTAGATCAGTTGCAAGGGACTTTCCGGCTGCCAGGCGAAGAAATCGGCCTCGACCACGCGCGCCGCGTGCGGTCCGACCGCCGCCTTGCCCGCCGCCACCGCAGCCGGCGAGAAATCGATGGCCACCGCGTCCCAACCCGCATCGGCCAGGTAGGCCAGCTCGTAGGCCGAGCCGCAGCCAGGTATCAGCGTCGTCAGCGGCGCGCTGGCGGCGGCGAAGTCGCGCAGGGCCTGCGGCACGCCGCCCCGGTCCCAGGGCGTGAACTGGCGCTCGAAGCGCTCGTCCCAGAACGCCGGCGACATCGGGTCGCGCTGTGCGAAGTCCACCATGGTCAGATGACGTGATGCCAGCGCAGGTACAGCTGGTAGCCCGCGACGCCGATGCCGAAAGCACAGGCGAAGTAAATCACCAGGCTCAGCAGCCGGTTGGTGCGCTGCTGTTCATGGATCAGCACCTTGATCAGCTCAGTGTTATCGGACGGCTTCTCGCCGCCCTGCTCCAGCGCGCGGTGCAGCAGGCGCGGCAGTTGCGGCAGGATGTGGGTGTAGCGCGGCGCTTCCGCCTTCAGGCGCTGCCACATGCCCTGCCAGCCGACCTGCTCGGCCATCCAGTTTTCCAGGTAGGGCTTGGCGGTCTTCCACAAGTCCAGGTCGGGATCCAGCTGGCGGCCCAGGCCTTCGATATTAAGCAGCGTCTTTTGCAGCAGCACCAGCTGCGGCTGCACTTCGACGTTGAAGCGGCGCGAGGTCTGGAACAGGCGCAGCAGGATCTGGCCGAAGGAGATGTCCTTCAGCGGCCGGTCGAAGATCGGCTCGCAGCAGGCGCGCACGGCGGACTCCAGCTCGTCGACGCGGGTTTCCTTGGGCGCCCAGCCCGACTCGATGTGGGCCTCGGCCACGCGCTTGTAGTCGCGGCGGAAGAAGGCCAGGAAATTCTGCGACAGGTAATCCTTGTCGAAGTCGTTCAGCGTGCCGACGATGCCGAAGTCGAGCGCGATGTAGCGGCCGAAAGTCTGCGGATCGATCGACACCAGGATGTTCCCCGGATGCATATCGGCGTGGAAGAAGCCGTCGCGGAACACCTGCGTGAAGAAGATCTCGACGCCGTCGCTGGACAGTTTTTTCAAGTCCACGCCGGCCGCTTCCAGGCGGTCGATCTGCGACACCGGGATGCCGTGCATGCGCTCCATCACGATCACGCTGTTGGAGCAGTAATCCCAATGCATCTCCGGCACCAGCAGCAGCTTGGAATCGGCGAAGTTGCGGCGCAGCTGGCTGGCGTTGGCCGCCTCGCGCATCAGGTCCAGCTCGTCGTGCAGGTATTTGTCGAACTCGGCGACCACTTCCTTCGGCTTCAGGCGCTTGCTGTCGGCCCAGATGCGGCCTATCCATTCGGCCGCGATGTGCATCAGCGCCACATCCTCGTCGATGGACTTCTTCATGCCCGGACGCAGCACCTTGACCGCCACCTGCTTGCCGTCCTTGAGCGTGGCGAAGTGCACCTGCGCGATCGAGGCCGACGCCACCGGCGTGCGCTCGAAACTGGCGAACAGCTGGTCGGGATGGGCGCCCAGCGACTTGCGGATCTGCGCGATGGCCAGGTCGGAATCGAAGGGCGGCACGCGATCCTGCAGGCGCGACAGTTCCTCAACCAGGTCGGCCGGGATCAGGTCGCGGCGGGTCGACAGCACCTGGCCGAACTTGACGAAGATCGGCCCCAGGTCTTCCAGCGCCATGCGCAGGCGCACGCCGCGCGGCGCCGACAGGTCGCGCCAAAAGAACACGGTGTCGATCAGCTTGGCGATGCGCGGTTTTTTCAGGCCGGAGATGGCGATTTCGTCGAGGCCGTATTGCACCGATACCCGCAGAATCTTCAGCAGGCGTAAAAATTTCAACATCATTTGGGATCCAGTTTCTGTTCCAGTTTGGCCAGGCGCTTGGCGGCGCGCTCGACGTCGTCGCGCAGGCGCACCACGTCGGCCGAGAAGGCTTCCACCGTTTGCGGGCGGATCAGCACAGGTTTTTCATCGAGCAGGAATTCGGCGACGTTTTCGGCCAGCTTCTGGTGGCCGTTCTTGATCGCTTCAAACGCGGCCTTGGCGCCGGACACCACGCGCACGGCGGCGATCGGGCCCACCACTTTTTCCAGGTCGTGCTCGGCTTCCCAGCGCAGCGACTTGCTCAGGTTGGAGATGGCGTTGGCGAACTCGGCGTCGCCCTCGATCTGCACGTAGGAAAACGCCCGCTCGCGGTTCTGCGCGATCAGCGGCAGGTCGGACAGCTTGACGCGGATGGTGACGCGGGCCGGTTCTTCTGGCGGCGCCGCTTCCAGCATGCCGTCGGCCGTCACGCGCAGGCGCAGCACGACGGCGCCGGTGTCGATGGCGGCGATCTTGCCGGCGTGGCGCTGCAACTCCTTGCGCGCCCACGGCTCCTGCGCCAGCAAGTGATTGATGGCGGCGCTGGCCGGCGCCGCAGCGGAGAAATTCGGTGGTGTCATTCGTCTACCGTGAAAACAAAAACCGCAAAACAAAACCGCCCGGAAATACGGGCGGTCTTGATCTTACCAGCTTGCCGCGAATTGTCGGCAATTACGCGAGCTGTTGAATACCAGCCAGCAGCCAGCCAGACGCGCCGGAAACCGGCTTGGACAGGTTCCACACCTCGTTGAACGGCTCGGCCAGCGCATCCGGCGCGGGCTTGATGGTGCCGGTGAACTTGACGCTGGCGAGGTAGTCGCTGTCGCTGGTTTCGATGCCCAGCAGCTCGGCGTCGATGGTGACGACGTCGGTGTAGTCCTTTTGCGCGCCGCGCTCGCTGATCTGCATCTTCAGCTCGGCAAACACTTCAGGGGTGGTGAATTCGCGGATATCGGCCGAATCGCCCTTGTCCCAGGCCGCCTGCAGGCGGATGAAATTGCTCTTGGCCACGCGCAGGAAAGCCGGCGCGTCGAAGTCGGCCGGCACGCCCCAGGGCGTGTGGGCGACCGGCGTGGCGGCCTGCTGCACCGGCTCAGGCTGCAAGCGGGAGCCGATCTCCGGCGTGCCGCTGGATGGCGGCATCGCGTACACATTGTTGCCACCGTTATTGCCACCAAATGCGGCTGGCGCAGGCTGCGAGCGGCCGCGGATCAGGCGAATGACGAAGAACACCACGCCGGCCAGCAATGCCAGCATGATCAGCGAGCCGAACATGCCGCCCATGGCGCCACCCAGGCCGAAGTGCGAGAACAGTGCGCCGATACCCAGGCCCAGCAACGCGCCGCCCAGGATGCCTTTCCATGGGCTGGCCGGCTTCGGCGGGATGGCGGCTGGCGGGGCGACCGGCGCCGGCGCGGCTTGGCGCGGCGCTGCCGGCGCAGGCGCGGCGGCCGGCGGCATGCGGTTGACGCTTTGCGATTGACGTCCGATCGAACGGCCGCCGCCCATCGGACGGGCCAGCGCCTCGCCCAGCATCGACAGTGCGGAAACGGCCAATACGGCGCCGATCAGGATTTTCTTGATGTTCATGCTACTCCTATGACTACAGTTTGATACCGGTGTGTAAAGCGGCCACACCTGCCGTCAGGTTGTAATACGTCACGCGTTCCAGGCCGGCCTCTTCCATCATGGTCTTCAGCGTTTCCTGGTCCGGGTGCATGCGGATCGATTCGGCCAGGTAGCGGTAGCTTTCGGCGTCGTTGGCGATCTTCTGGCCCATCCACGGCAGGATCTTGAACGAATAGAAATCGTAAGGTTTCTGCAGCGGCTCGGCCACTTTCGAGAATTCCAGCACCAGCAGCTTGCCGCCCGGCTTGAGCACGCGGCGCATTTCCGCCAGTGCCTGGTCCTTGTGGGTCATGTTGCGCAGGCCGAAGGCGACGCTGACGCGGTCGAAATAATTGTCCGGGAACGGCAGTTTTTCCGCGTCACATAACAATGTGGGGGTCAACAGGCCGCGATTCAAGAGGCGGTCGCGGCCGACGCGCAGCATCGATTCGTTAATATCGGTGAGCCAGACCTCGCCGGTCGGGCCTGCTTGCTTGGCAAATACCTTGGCCAGGTCGCCGGTGCCGCCGGCGATGTCCAGGCACTTGAAACCGGGGCGCACGGCGGCGTTGGCGATGGTGAAGGTCTTCCACAGGCGGTGCAGGCCGGCCGACATGACGTCGTTCATGATGTCGTACTTGGCGGCGACAGAATGGAAAACCTTGGCGACTTCGCGGACTTTGTCGTCTTCCGCGACGGTTTTGTAACCGAAGTGAGTGGTATTGGTCATGGTAGGCAGGCCTGTTAGTTTGCCTGCATTATACAAGCTGACAGCCTTGAGGGCGGGCCGCCACTATGGCAAAATCGGCAACTCACACATCACTGGATACCCAACATGAAAAAAGTTATTGCCGCATTGCTGTTCTGCGCTTCGGGCGCCGCGTTCGCCAACTCAGCCTGCGACACGCCGAAGAACGACTTCGACGGCCTGTATTGCCTGAACAAGGTGTACCAGGAAGCGGACAAGGAGCTCAACGAGAACTACAAGACCCTGAGCGCCAAGCTCGACGCCGACGGCAAGAAGTCGCTCAAGGCTGGACAGCTGGGCTGGATCGAACAGCGCAACAAGAGCTGCTCCAAGCGCGAGGCCAACGATTTCTACGTCAACCTCGATTGCGCCACCAACACCACCATCAAACGCGCCCAGTTCCTGCAAGACCGCGTGCGCGAGTGCTCCAGCTCGGGCTGCCAGAACAGCAAGCTGAAGGACTAACCCCCACGGCGCCTACTGCGCCGGCAGGTGGCGCCATTCCAGTCCCAGCGCCGCGCGCTTGGGAAAGCCCTTCCACAGGCCAGGATCAGGCTTGATGGTGCCGTCCGCGCCCAGCGGCGGCAGCTCCAGATACGGCTGGAACGGCTGCTGCTTGAGGTGGATGCCGAGGAAAGCCGTGACGAAATGCTGGTTGATGTTGTTGATGCGGCGGCTGTCCCACACCGGCTCGGAATAGGACATGAAGTCGTCGAAATTGGCCAGCATGGCCGGCGACGGCGGATTCGGCGCGGAGTTGTGGCGGCCGCCGACGTAGGTCAGCAGGTAGCGGTCGGCGTGGATGGCGCCCTGGAACAGGCGCAGCACGCCGTCCTGGTAGCCGGCCACGTCGTCCTGGTCGCCGCTGACGAACAGCGTCGGCGTGCGCACGCCGGCCAGGCCGGCCGGCTCCCACACCTGATGCGCGCCGCCCCATGGCGCGAACGCCACCACCGCCTTGATGCGCGGATCGCGCCGCGCTTCGTATTGGGCATTGCCCTGCTGGTTGACGGCCAGCTTGCCACCGGGGACATACGCGGCCGCCACCGGGCTTACGCCGGCGCCAACGGTGTTGAGTGCGCCGTAGCCGCCCATCGAGTAGCCGATCAAGGCGGTGTTATCGGCATCGACCAGGCCGGACAGGAAATGCCCGCTGCCCGGCTTGCCCCAGGCGGCGACGGTTTGCAGCACGAACAGATCGTCTTGCGCGCGGTTCAGCAAGGTGCTGGCGAAGCCGGCCTTGTCGGCGCGGGTCGACTCGGGATGGTCGATCGCCACCACGATGTAGCCTTTGGAGGCGAGGTTTTCGGTCAGGTAGCTCATCTGCATGCGCGAGCCGGGATAGCCGTGCGAGACGATCACCAGCGGATAGCCGCCGGCCGGCGCGGTGGCAGCCGGAGCCTGAGGCGCTGCGTCGCGCACGGCGCGGCCATTGAACTCGAACGGCGTGTTGGGACGGGCTGGATCGTTGGGGCCGGAGCCGAGCACATCGGTATAAACGGTATGTTCTTTTTGGCCTGGCTGGAGTTGGGCTGGGTACCACACTTCCAACGTCAGCTTGCGGCTGTAGCGCGGGTTCGGCGTGGCGTCGCTGTAGCGCAGGATATCGAGCTGGTCCGCATGCTCGGCCACCAGCGTGCGCACGCCAACCTGCAACGATCCACGCGCGGCAAGCTCGGGCGCGTCAGGCCGCGCATCACCGAAGTATTCCTGAGCGCGCAGCGGCGCAGCGACCAAAACCATCGCCAACATCAACACTCTGCAAACATCCCTCATGCCATCTCCCATCCAGCGCAATAAAACCGCCAACTATCCCACGGCGCTGTGACAGCTTGATGAAATGAAGGCGAGTTCGTTTGATCTAGCCGAAACCGTCGCCCGCCGGGCAAGCTAGTCTGGACAAAGCCACCAGAGGTCCGCCATGCCGTCAACCGTCTATCTCGACACCTCCGTCATTTTGCACCTGACCGATCCGCCGAGCCCCAACCCGATCACCCGCGCCTGCCAGCAATTGACGCAACTCTGGTGGCATACGCGCTGCGTGCCGAGCATGACTTATGTCTCCGATCAGGTCACTGATGAACTGGAGCAGGGAGATCCACTACGACTGGCGATGCGCTTAAAAACAATTGCACCGTTGATCCGTCTGCCCGACAACAATCAGATAAAGAGTCGCGCTGAACTATTGATTCTGGGTGGCGGTCTAAAGGCCGTAGCAGGCGGCCCCTCACAACATATCGCGTATGCCGCATTGAACCGCAATGATATTTTGCTTACTTGGAATTGCCGCGACATCGCCAACGCGACCAAGCTGCCACTGCTTCGCTTCCTGATGGTCGCAAACGATTTAACCCTGCCGGAACTTGTAACGCCTTTTGAGTTAATGGAGAACAGTCATGAAAATCTATGGCAAAGAGATCCCGGCCGATTTGGAATTTCCTGAACTGGATAAACAAACCAAATCGGAGATCGATGCGCTACACGCGCAAATGCTGCGTGATGAGGAGAAACGGGCGGAATTCAGGGAGCGTCACAGAGACTGGTGCAGCAAGTCATTGACTTTGGAAGAGGCCTGGCAACATATGCATCCTGGCGCCGGACCGCGGCCGGCGCCCAGCGTGAACGTGGAGGTTCTCAGGAAGTTCTCGCCACGCCTACGCGCCATCTTTGCCTATATCTATCGCCAAGAAATCACTTACTAACTCAGTGCTTGTGGCCGCAGCCGGTGTGGTTCTTTGAGCCTGGCCCGGTCAGGGTGACACCGGTCTCGCGGCCGCTATCGCCTTCGAAGCCCGACGCGTGCAGGCGGTCCATGTAGTTAGCCCACAGCGCATCTTTTTCATTACCCAGCTTGTACAGGTAGTCCCAGGTGTACAAGCCCGTGTTGTGGCCATCGGTGAAGGTCGGTTGCACTGCGTAGTTGCCGACCGGGTCCATCGCCGCGATGCCCACTTCGCGCTTGCCCACCTGTAGCACCTCCTGCCCTTCGCCATGCCCCTTCACCTCGGCCGACGGCGAATACACGCGCAGCAGCTCGAACGGAATCGAGAACGAGGCGCCGTCGTCAAATTCGATGTCCAGCACTTTGGACTTGTTGTGGACGGTCAGGCCAGTAGGTTGCTTGCTCATTGCTTATGCTTTCAAACGTTCGATTATCGCGGCGTGCAGGGCCGGCAGCAGCGCGCGGCGCGCGGCCAGCACTTCCGGCGCCGACGAGCGCTGCGTAACAGCCCAGGTCGGATTAGGGAAGTGTGCATCGCCCACATAACGCGGAATCACATGCCAGTGCACATGAGGCGTCATATTACCAAAGCTGGCCAGGTTGATTTTTTCCGGCGCCATCACCGCGCGTTGTGCGGACTCGACGGCCCACACCAGCTCCATCACGCGGCTGCGTTCAGCCGGCGACAGATCGGTCATTTCCTTGACGTGGGCATTCCACACCACACGCGTGAAACCCGGATACTCGGCCTCGTCCACGGCGACCACCGACAGCTGGCGGTCGCCCCAGATCAAAGCCGCACCCGGCGCTTCCAGCAGCTTGCACAGGTCGCAGGCCATTACACCAGCACCCGCTCGATGCCGCCGTCGTTGGCGCGCTTGACGTAGTCGGCCATCCAGTTCTCGCCCAGCAGGTGCTTGGCGATCTCGACCACGATGTAGTCGGCCGTCGTGCCCGCGTCCTCGCCGTAGCGCGACACGCCACCCAGGCAGGCCGGGCAGCTGGTCAGGATCTTCACTTCGCCTTCGAAGCCGTCGGCGCGCAGCTTGTCGGCGCCCTTGATGACTTCCTCTTCCTTGCGGAAGCGCACCTGCGTCGAGATGTCGGGACGCGCGATCATCAGCGTGCCCGAATCGCCGCAGCAGCGGTCGTTCTTCTCGATCTTGACGTTGTCGTGCGTCTGGATCAGCGTGTTGACGGTCTTGGTCGCTTCCTGCAGCTTCATCGGCGTGTGGCAAGGCTCGTGGTACATATAGCGCGTGCCGGTCACGCCCTCCAGCCGGACCTGCTTTTCCATCAGGTACTCATGGATGTCCATGATGCGGCAGCCAGGGAAGATCTTGTCGAACTCGTAGGTCGCCAGCTGGTCGTAGCAGGTACCGCACGAGACCAGCACCGTCTTGATGTCCAGATAGTTGAGCGTGTTCGCCATGCGGTGGAACAGCACGCGGTTATCGGTCATCATCTTCTCGGCCTTGTCGTACTCGCCGGCGCCGCGCTGCGGATAACCGCAGCACAGATAGCCCGGCGGCAGCACGGTCTGCACGCCCACTTCCCACAGCATCGCCTGCGTAGCCAGACCCACCTGCGAGAACAGGCGCTCCGAGCCACAGCCAGGGAAGTAGAACACCGCTTCCGTATCGGCATTGGTGGCCTTGGGATTGCGGATGATAGGGATGACCTTGTCGTCCTCGATATCCAGCAAGGCGCGCGCGGTTTTCTTCGGCAGGCCGCCCGGCATTTTCTTGTTGATGAAGTGGATCACCTGCTCGCGCACCTTCGGCTTGCCCACCGTTGGAGGCGGCGCCTTGGTCTGCTTCTTGGCGAATTTCTTCAGCAAGTCATTGCCCAGGCGCTGGGCCTTGTAGCCGATGCCGACCATCGCCGCGCGGGTGGCGTTGATGGTGGCCGGATCAGTGGCGTTGAGGAAGAACATCGCCGCCGACTTGCCGGGATTGAAGCTCTTCTTGTCCATCTTGCGCAGCAGGTTGCGCATGTTCATCGACACGTCGCCGAAGTCGATGTTGACCGGACAGGGCGTGACGCATTTATGGCAGACCGTGCAGTGGTCGGCCACGTCCTCGAACTCTTCCCAGTGCTTGATCGAGATGCCGCGGCGGGTCTGCTCTTCGTACAGGAAGGCTTCGATCAGCGACGAGGTCGCGAGGATCTTGTCGCGCGGCGAGTACAGCAGGTTGGCGCGCGGCACGTGGGTCGAGCACACCGGTTTGCACTTGCCGCAACGCAGGCAGTCCTTGACGCTGTTGGCGATCTCGCCGATATCGCTTTGCTGCATGATCAGCGATTCGTGGCCCATCAGGCCGAACGACGGCGTGTAGGCGTTGGACAAATCGGCTTCCATGCCAGCCAGGTTCAACAGCTTGCCCTTGTTGAAGCGGCCTTCCGGATCGACCCGCAGCTTGTAGTCGCGGAACGGGCCGATTTCCTCTTCGGTCAGGAACTCCAGCTTGGTGATGCCGATGCCGTGCTCGCCCGAGATCACGCCGTTGAGCGAACGGGCCAGCTTCATGATGCGCGCGACGGCCTGGTGCGCCAGTTGCAGCATCTCGTAGTGATCCGAGTTGACCGGCAGGTTGGTGTGCACATTACCGTCGCCGGCGTGCATGTGCAGCGCCACGAACACGCGGCCGCGCAGCACGCGCTTGTGGATGGCGGTCGCTTCGTCGAGGATCAGCTTGTAGGCCGCGCCGTTGAAGATCTGCCGCAGCTGGGCGCGGATTTCCTGCTTCCACGTTACGCGGATGGTGCGGTCCTGCACCACGTCGAACAGCGTCGCGTCCGGCTGGGTCTTCAGGCGTTCTTCGAACACCGGCAGCAGGCGCTCCAGGCCCAGTTCGGCCAGTTGCGCGGTGACGGCGGTCAGCGGCTTGTCCAGCTCGGCCAGCAGGAAGGTCCAGCGCGCCGCCACCTGGGTCAGCAGCGCTTGCGCCTGCTCGGCGCGGTCGCCCATCATTTCTTCGTCGCCCACGCCGTCGTCGGCGTCGTCGCTCTTGCCGATCGGCAGATTGCCGGCCGCGAAGAACTGGTGCAGTTCATCGGCCAACTGCAGCTTGTTCTTGATCGACAGTTCGATGTTGATGCGCTCGATGCCGTCGGTGTACTCGCCCATGCGATTCAGCGGGATCACCACGTCTTCGTTGATCTTGAAGGCGTTGGTGTGCTTGGCGATGGCGGCGGTGCGGGCGCGGTCCAGCCAGAATTTCTTGCGCGCTTCCGGGCTGACGGCGACGAAGCCCTCGCCCACGCGGGTATTGGCGATGCGCACCACTTCCGAGGCGGCCATGGCGACGGCGTTTTCATCGTCGCCGACGATGTCGCCGAACAGCGCCATCTTCGGCAGCACGCCGCGTTTCGACTTGGTGGCGTAGCCGACCGCGCGCAGGTAGCGCTCGTCCAGATGCTCCAGGCCGGCCAGGCGCAGCGTGCTGAACTGCTCGCCCTTGGCCGGCAGGCCGTCCAGGTAATCCTTGATTTCGACGATCGATGGAATCGCGTCGCGCGCCTGGCCGAAGAACTCCAGGCAGACGGTGCGGGCGAACTTCGGCATCTTGTGCAGGATCCAGCGGCTCGACGTGATCAGGCCGTCGCAGCCCTCTTTCTGGATGCCCGGCAGGCCGGCCAGGAATTTGTCGGTGACGTCCTTGCCCAGGCCTTCCTTGCGGAACTTGCGGCCTTCGATTTCCAGCAGCTCGGTCTTGAACGGCTCGCCTTTCGATTCGCCGCGCGCGGTCGGATGGGTCCACTCCAGCTTGAAGCGGGCCAGCGGCGTATCGTGGATCTTCGACAGGTTGTGGTCGAGGCGGGTGACTTCCAGCCAGTCGCCGTTCGGGTCGACCATGCGCCACGAGGCCAGGTTGTCCAGCGCCGTGCCCCACAGTACGGCCTTCTTGCCGCCCGCGTTCATCGCGATATTGCCGCCGATGCAGGAAGCGTGGGCCGAGGTCGGATCGACCGCGAACACGAAGCCGGCCTTCTCGGCCGCTTCGGAAACCTTGTTGGTGATGACGCCGGCGCCGGTGTAGATGGTCGCGTATTCGCGGTCCAGGCCGGGCAGCACTTTCATTTCCACCGCGCCCATGTTGAGCAGCTTCTCGGTGTTGATCACCGCCGACATCGGCGTCAGCGGAATCGCGCCGCCGGTGTAGCCGGTGCCGCCGCCGCGCGGGATGATGGTCAGCCCCAGTTCGATACAGCCCTTGACCAGGCCGGCCATTTCTTCCTCGGTGTCCGGGGTCAGCACCACGAACGGATACTCGACGCGCCAGTCGGTGGCGTCGGTCACGTGCGAGATGCGCTTCATGCCGTCGAAGCAGATGTTGTGCTTGTCGGTGTAGCGGCCCAGCACCTTGTTGGTGCGCTTGCGCAGATCGTAGACCTGCTTGAATTCCTCGCCGAAGTCGGCCACCGCCTTGCCGGCCGCTCGCAGCAGCTTGGCGACGTTGACGCTGCGTTCACGCGCCGCTTCATCATCCTGATTCGCGCCGGTATCGTCGACCGTCAGGCGGCGCTTGTCCACCTCGGCCAGGCGGTGATGCAGCGCGTCGATCAGTTCCTGGCGGCGCTTCGGGTTGTCCAGCATGTCGTCCTGCAGATACGGATTGCGGCGGACGGCCCAGATATCGCCTAAGACCTCATACAGCATGCGCGCCGAACGGCCGGTCTGGCGGGCGCCGCGCAAGGCATCCAGCAAGCTCCACGACTCCTCGCCCAGCAGCCGGATGACGATCTCGCGATCGGAAAACGACGTGTAGTTATAAGGAATTTCACGAAGGCGCGTGGCCTCGGGACCGTGGGGCGTTTCCGCCAGCAAAGCTTGGATTTGTGCAGGGGCATTCATTGTGAGATTGGACTTGTAGACTGAACCCGGGAGGGTCATTCTAGCGTATTGCGGCGCACCACGCCGGAACAGCCTTAGGCGGCCAAGGGGCTATCCGGGTTGCAATAACCCGCCAAAAATTTGCAAAATCCGGCTTTTATTGGCAATAACGGATAAATACCCGATATAAAACTGAACGAAATTCATGCGCAAACGCATATGGCAATATGATAGCTTGCACCAAATTAGCCGAGCAATTGGCCTATCCTATGCCAAACCCCGTCCGGCACGTACAACAGCAGAGCGGTCATGGTCAGGTAGCGCAGCAATTTCCCGACCGCCATGTAGGCGATGCTGGGCCAGAAAGGTAGCCTGAGCCAACCGCCCAGGGTGCACAGCGGATCGCCGATGCCGGGCAGCCAGGCCAGCAGCATGGTCTTGGCGCCGTAGCGCTCCAGCCAGTGGAACCAGCGGCTCTTGCGCTCCCTGGAAAAAGTCTGCTTGGCCTGGTAGCCCATCCAGTAGTCGATCGCGCCGCCCAGCGTATTGCCGACGGTGGCGACGGCGATGACGCTCCAGAACAGGGCCGGGTTGGCCTTGATGACGGCAAACACCGCTGGTTCAGAGCCCAGCGGCAGCAAGGTGGCGGAGATCAGGCTGATGATAAAGACCGACGTCAGGCCCACTTCCGGCGCTGCCAGTACGTGCAGCAGCCAGGCGATTGCAGATTCGATCATCGGTTTCTTTGAGCGGAAGGAAAGGTGTCCATTATAATGAGTCGCACACCGCATGATTGAACCGTCCGGCCGCGCACCCATCCGCGCGCGGCCCGCGCCCCTGCTTCACCCGGTCACACGCCGGATAGTTAGCACTGAATGAGCAACGCCCCCTTGGGGTCCCGGAATCACTATGTTTGCAAACCATGACTATCGACTATCTGAAGAAAATCCTGACCGCGCGCGTCTACGACGTCGCTACTGAAACCCCGCTGGAACTCGCGCCGACCCTGTCGCAGCGCTTCGAGAACCGAATTTATTTCAAGCGCGAGGACATGCAGAGCGTGTTCAGCTTCAAGATTCGTGGCGCCTACAACAAGATGGCCCACCTGAGCGACGCCCAGCGCAAGCGCGGCGTGATCTGCGCCTCGGCCGGCAACCACGCCCAGGGCGTGGCGCTGTCGGCCGCGCGCATGGGTTGCCGCGCGGTCATCGTGATGCCGACCACCACCCCGCAGGTCAAGGTGGAAGCGGTCAAGGCGCGCGGCGGCGCCGATGTCGAGGTGGTGCTGCACGGCGAGTCCTATACCGACGCCTACAACCACGCGCTGTCGCTGGAGCAGGAACAGAAGCTGACCTTCGTCCACCCGTTCGACGATCCCGACGTGATCGCCGGCCAGGGCACCATCGGCATGGAAATCCTGCGCCAGCATTCCGGCCCCATCCACGCGATCTTCGTGCCGATCGGCGGCGGCGGCCTGATCTCCGGCATCGCCGCCTACGTCAAGCAGATCCGCCCGGACATCAAGATCATCGGCGTGCAAAGCCTCGATTCCGACGCCATGGCGCGCAGCGTCAAGGCTGGCGAGCGCGTGACGCTGTCCGACGTCGGCCTGTTCGCCGACGGCACCGCGGTGCGCCTGGCCGGCGAGGAAACCTTCCGCCTGGTCCAGCAGTACGTGGACGACATCATCCTGGTCGATACCGACGCCATCAGCGCGGCCATCAAGGATGTGTTCAGCGACACCCGTTCGATCCTGGAACCGTCCGGCGCGCTGGCCGTGGCCGGCGCCAAGGCCTATGTCGAGCGCGCCGCGCTGAGCAAGGACCCGATCAAGAACGAAACGCTGATCACCATCGCCAGCGGCGCCAATATGAACTTCGACCGCCTGCGCTTCGTCGCCGAGCGCGCCGAGCTGGGCGAAGCGCGCGAGGCGGTGTTCGCCGTCACCTTGCCGGAACAGCGCGGCAGCTTCAAGCGCTTCTGCGCGCTGGTCGGCCCGCGCAATGTGACCGAGTTCAACTACCGCATCAGCGACAAGGACGAGGCCCATGTATTCTGTGGCGTGCAGATCGCCGACCGCAGCGAATCGGGCGTGCTGGCCCGCACCTTCGAGCAGAACGAGTTCAGGACGCTGGACCTGACCCACGACGAGCTGGCCAAGGCCCACATCCGCCATCTGGTGGGCGGCAAGAGCGCGCTGGCCAAGGACGAGTTGCTGTACCGTTTCGAATTCCCCGAGCGTCCGGGCGCGCTGATGCGCTTCCTGAACTCGATGGCGCCGAACTGGAATATCTCGCTGTGCCACTACCGCAGCCAGGGCGGCGACGTCGGCCGCATCCTGATCGGCCTGCAGGTGCCGTCCGAGGAAATGGACCAGTTCGCGCAATTCCTGACCACCCTGGGCTACCGCTACTGGGATGAGAGCGCCAACCCGGTGTACAAGCTGTTCCTGGGCTAACCGCAGCACGACGGCATGGTTTGCGCTACCATGCCGTCCTTCACTGAAACACCATACATCGCCATGACCAACACCGTCGACTTGTCCCCACTGGGAAAAACCTCCGCCTACCGCACCGACTACGCACCGGAACTGCTGTTCCCGATCGCGCGCCAGGGCAAGCGCGACGAACTGGGCCTGACCGGCACCCTGCCCTTCTTCGGCGTCGACATCTGGAACGCCTACGAAATCTCGTGGCTGAACGCGCGCGGCAAGCCGCAGGTGGCGATCGCCCGCATCACCGTGCCGGCCGACTCGCCCAACATCATCGAATCGAAGTCCTTCAAGCTGTACCTGAACTCCTTCAACCAGACCCGCCTCGACAGCGTGGTCGCGCTGAAGAACCTGCTGCAACAGGATTTGTCGAACGGCTTCGGCGCCACCGTGCACATCTCGCTGACCCAGCCGGAGGAATTCGGCATGGTGGAAATGGGCGAGCTCGACGGCCTGCTGCTGGACCGCCTCGACATCGACGTCGATCACTACCATCCGGCGCCGGAGCTGCTCAAGGCGGCGCTGGACGAGGAACCGGTGGAGGAAAAACTGATCTCGCACCTGCTCAAGTCGAACTGCCTGGTCACTGGACAGCCGGACTGGGCCAGCGTGCAGATCCACTATGCCGGTCCGCAGATCGAGCAGGAAAGCCTGCTGCGCTACCTGATCGGTTTCCGCGAGCACAACGAGTTCCACGAGCAGTGCGTGGAGCGCATCTTCACCGACATCCTGCGCCAGTGCCAGCCTCAGCAGCTGTCGGTGTACGCCCGTTACACCCGGCGCGGCGGGCTGGACATCAACCCCTGGCGCAGCAACTTCAGCACA
The DNA here is from genome assembly GCF_003416895.1 of Duganella sp. BJB476. Taxonomy (GTDB): domain Bacteria; phylum Pseudomonadota; class Gammaproteobacteria; order Burkholderiales; family Burkholderiaceae_D; genus Rugamonas. The sequence goes on along the minus strand of NZ_QVIO01000008.1, from coordinate 117,958 downwards.
GCACAGAAACCGCCCAATCTTCGTGGCGCACGTCAATAAATCTGGTACTTTTTCCAATCAAACAGGAAAAATCAGGCGTATGATATGCAAATGGCGCGCCGTTGTTGACCACAGCGCGTCATACGGCCCCACCGGCCTGAAAACGCGCAAATAATCGGAAATTCGCCCCAGACCCTGGCGAAAAACCGGCGTTTTCCGTGATTTCTATTCAGAAATAGCGATTCCTTTCTTTGATGCATATCAATCCAGCCCGCGCGCCGGCTGGCCGACACTAGCGTAACAACGGGCGCGAGCGATTTCATGTTACATGGCGCAGAAACAAGCCTATAATTCTGCTCGCATGCCACCTTTGTGCGTTGCAACATTCTATGTCGCGTTATGAATAACCTTAGCAAAATACTCTCACTGGAAAACGTGCTGCTGGATCTGGAAGTCTCCAGCAAGAAGCGCGCTTTCGAGCAAGCCGGCCTGATCTTCGAGAACAACTGCGGTATCGCCCGCTCCACCGTGTCGGACAACCTGTTCGCGCGCGAGCGCCTGGGTTCGACCGGACTGGGCCATGGCGTCGCCGTTCCGCATGGCCGCATCAAGGGCATGAAAAGCCTGAAATCGCCGCTGGCGGCCTTCGTGCGCCTGGCCGAGCCGATCCCGTTCGAGTCGCCCGACGGCAAGCCGGTCAATCTGCTGTTTTTCCTGCTGATCCCGGACCACGTCACCCAGCAGCACCTGGAGATCCTGTCCGAGATCGCCGAGATGTTCTCCGACGACGCCTTCCGCACCGCGCTGAGCACGGATGCGGATCCGAAATCGGTGCACTCGCGCATCATCAACTGGATGCCTAGCTTGCAAGCTGCGGGTTGAGATTTTCTTGGTCGTCAGACAATAGGTTAAACTAGGCTCCAGTTCATCCTCATGTAAAGACGACCCATGCTGCAAACTCCGCTGACGATACAACGCCTCTACGACGACAATCGCGAAAGTTTGCAGCTAGGCTGGTTCGCCGGCTTCCCCGGCGGCGAACGCCTGATCTCCGGCGACGTCGCCTCGGCCGCCGACCAGGTCGGCCACCTGAACACCATCCACCCGGGCCGCATCCAGGTCTTCGGGCACCAGGAAATCAACTACTACCAGCGCCTGAAGTCGCTGACGCGCTCCCACGTCATCGGCGAGCTGATCGCCGGCGGCCCGCCGGCGCTGATCATCGCGCAGGGGCTGGAAACGCCGCCCGACATCCTCGCCATCTGCGACGAGAAAAACATTCCGCTGTTCTCCACGCCGCTGCCGGCCGCGCAAGTGATCGACTTCCTGCGCGTCTACCTGTCGAAAAAGCTGGCGCAGCGCATCATCATGCACGGCGTGTTCATGGACGTGCTGGGCGTGGGCGTACTGATTACCGGCGATTCCGGCCTGGGCAAAAGCGAGCTGGGCCTGGAACTGATTTCGCGTTCGCACGGTCTGGTGGCCGATGACGCGGTGGAGTTCTCGCGCATCGCGCCGAACATGATCGAGGGCCGCTGCCCGGCGCTGCTGCAGAACCTGCTGGAAGTGCGCGGGCTGGGGCTGCTGGACATCAAGGCCATCTTCGGCGAGACCGCCGTGCGCCGCAAGATGCGTTTGAAGCTGATCGTGCACCTGGTGCGGCGCGGCGCGGCCGACGAGGAAGTCGAGCGCCTGCCGTTCCAGTTCCCGACCGAGGACGTGCTGGGCCTGCCGATCCGCAAGGTGGTGATCCCGGTGGCGGCCGGCCGCAACATCGCGGTGCTGCTGGAAGCCGCGGTACGCAATACCATCCTGCAACTGCGCGGCATCGATACCTTGCAAGAGTTTATGGAAAGACAGAGACAGGCCATGAGCGGCGACTAAGCGTGTATTTTTCCACATCGTTGCGAAAACTAAACATGGTCATTATGGGCAAGTAAGCTCGGCCTGCGGTATCATCGGGGCCTATGCGCATCGTACTCATTACTGGTATTTCCGGCTCCGGCAAGTCCGTGGCCCTGAACGTCCTGGAAGACACGGGACACTATTGCGTCGACAATCTGCCGCCGGCCCTGCTCTCCAGCCTGGTGGACACGCTGGTTGCCGAAGGCCTGCAGGCGCTTGCCGTGGCGGTCGATGCGCGCAGCGCCGAATCGCTGGCCACGCTGCCGGCCGCCGTCGAACGGCTGCGCGACCAAGGCCACGACATCAAGGTCATGTTCCTGACCGCGAATACCCACTCGCTGGTGGCGCGCTTCTCGGAAACGCGGCGCAGCCATCCGCTGTCGCACGAATTGCGGCCGGGCCAGAATCCGTCGGCGCGCCGCACGCTGATCGAATGCATTTCGGAAGAGCGCGAGCGGCTGTCGGCCATCGAGCAGCTGGGCCATGTGATCGACACCTCGGAACTGAGCGCCAACAAGCTGCGCGCCTGGGTCAAGGACCTGGTGGCGATCGAGCGGGCGCCGCTGATCCTGTTCTTCGAATCGTTCGCCTTCAAGCTGGGCGTGCCGCTGGACGCCGACTTCGTGTTCGACGTGCGGGCGCTGCCGAATCCCTACTACGACCTGACCTTGCGCCCGCTGACCGGCCGCGACGCGCCGGTGATCGACTTCCTCAACGCCCAGCCGAGCGCGCTGGACTTGATGAACGACATCCGCGTCTTCATCGAGAAATGGCTGCCGTCCTTCAAGACCGACAACCGCAGCTACCTGACGGTGGCGGTGGGCTGCACCGGCGGCCAGCACCGCTCGGTCTACATGGCCGAGCAGCTGGCGGCCTACTTCCAGCAGTCCGAACGTGTCATCCTGCGCCACCGCGAGCAGGCATAGAGGAAAAATTTTTTCGCCAGCATGTCGATTCTGTGTGTCGTCACCCGTCGTAGGGATGAAGCACCGATAGTCCATTCCACCTTAACCAAGGAAGCGCTATGAACAAACAGATCATCCTCAACCTGCCCGTGAAAGACCTGGACAAATCCAGGGCCTTCTTTTCCGCTCTCGGCTTTAGCTTCGATCCCCGATTCAGCGGAGAAAACGCGGCGTTCATGAACATCGTCGACGGCGCCATTCAGGCCATGCTGACGACCGAACCCTTCTTCAAGTCCCTGATCGACAAGCCTCTCGCGAACGCCAGGGAAGCCAATGAAGTCGTCATTTGCCTGAGTTGCGAAAGCCGTGAAGAAGTGGACAGCCTGATCGCCAAGGCCCTTGCCGCCGGCGGCCGCATACCGCATCCACCAGAAGACCATGGCTTCATGTATGACCAGGGCTTCGAGGATATCGACGGCCACCTGTGGAACCTGGTCTGGTCGGCGCCGGAAGCCTGATCAGCGGCTCCAGTGCACCACTTCGATGGTATGGCCGTCGGGGTCCTTGATCATGGTGCCGAAGTAGCGCTCGTTGATGTCCGGCCGCAAGCCGGGCTCGCGCAGCACGGTCGCGCCCTGGCCCATCGCGGCATCGAAGAACTCCCTGGCCGCCTGCTGGCTGGGCGCGGAGACAGCCACATGGGTGCGATCGCCTGCCAACGCGCCCTCGGCCGCCGATGGGTAGAGGCAAAAACTCCAGACGCCGTCGGCGCCGTAAATCACCTGGGTGGCGTCGCTGTGCTGCAAGGTATAACCCAGCGGCGCGAAGCAGGCGGTGTAGAAATCCGTGGCGCGCGGCAGTGCGCGCGTGCCGATGGAAACGTGGTCGATCATGATGCGGTCCTCCTGAAGTTGGAAGGCCCATCATACTGAGCGGCCATGAGACAAAATTGCATACTTGCCCGTCCCGATGCAAGAATTACTCGATCTTCACAACGGCACTTTGGTCTCGAACTTGGCGCAGTTCATGGCCAGCAAGCTCTTGTAGTTGCTGACGTTGTTATTCGACGTGAACACGCGCCGCGTGAAAGCCTGGAACGCCTCCATCGACACCGCCGTCACCACCAGCATGAAGTCGAATTCCCCCGCTACTTCGTAGCAAGCCATGACGTCGGATTCTTCGCGCATCAGCGATTCGAACATTTTCAGCAGCGAGGTATTCTGCTGCTCCAGCTGTACCGTGACGAACGCGGTCAGCGGACGGCCGACGCGCACGCGGTCCACCAGCGCCACCTCCTTGACCAGCACGCCGCTGGCGCGCAACTGCGCGATGCGGCGCTGGCAGGTGGCGGCGGACGCATGCACCTGCTCGGCGATGCGCCGCAGCGGGATGGTGGCGTCCTCCTGCAGCAGGTTCAGTATCTGGATATCGAGTCGGTCCAGTTCCACGGCCATCGGCGTTTAGTCCAGGTGGCGCAGCGGGTGGGCGTAGTCCGGCCACACCGGCTGGAAGAAACGCTGCACCATGGCCTCGCTGACTTCTTCCAATGACGCAGGCTTCCATTGCGGCGCGTTGTCCTTGTCGATGACCAGCGCGCGCACGCCTTCGATCACTTCGCCGTCTTCGAAGTTGTGGCGCACCAGCGTGCGCTCCATGCGCAGGCAGTCGGCCACGTCCAATGCGGCGCCACGCTGCACCAGCTCGTGCGTCACGCACATCATCAGCGGCGAGCGGGTGGCCATCACTTGCAGCGTCTTTTGCGCGAAGGCGCTGTCGTCCGTCTTCAGCGAGGCAATGATGGCAGGCACCGAGCCGGCGCCGAAGTGGCGGTCGATGGCGGCGCGCTCGGCCGCCAGCTTGCTGTCGCCCGCCGCGGCCTTGAACGGCGCCGCGAAGGCGGCAATGGCCTCGGCCAGTTCCGCACCCGGCGTCGCCTCAAGCAGCGCCGACAGCGCCGCCATTTCGCTGCCCGGAACAAAGTGATCGGCCAGTCCCGCATGCAGTGCATCGGCGGCGCCGATGGTGACGCCGGTGACGCCCAGATAGCAGCCCAGCTTGCCCGGCGCGCGCGCCAGGAAATAGCTGCCGCCCACGTCCGGGAACAGGCCGATGTTCACTTCCGGCATGGCCATCCTGGTCCGCTCGGTGACGATGCGCACGCGGCAGTCAGGACCGCCCTGCGCCACGCCCATGCCGCCGCCCATGACCACGCCATCTATCAACGCGATGTACGGCTTCGGATAAAAATGGATCAGGTGATTGAGCGCATATTCCTCGGTGAAGAAATCCTCCACCAGCGCGCTGCCGCCCTGCGGCGTGGCGCGGCCGGCGTCGTAGAAGAAGCGGATGTCGCCGCCGGCGCAGAAGGCCTTTTCGCTGCTGCTGCGGATGACGACGGCGGCCACGCCGCTGTCGTCGCGCCACGCCATCAGCGCCTGCGTGATATCGCGCACCATCGCCAGCGACAAAGAGTTCAAGGCCTTGGGCCGGTCCAGTGTGATGAAGCCGGTTCCGTTGCTGACGCTGGTGTGGACGTATTCGCTCATGAGGTGCTTAGGGTGGTTGAGAAAACCCTATTCTACTGCGACTTGCCGGGCGCCAGATGCTCCAGCGGATTGGCCAGATTGAGGTCGCCGCCCAGGCGCGGCTGGAAGTTGGCCTTGGCCGGCATCAGCTCCGCCCTGCCCTCGTGCCGTGCGTAGAGGATGGCGAACGACATCTCGCTGGCATTGGCCCGCTCCTGCGCAAAGCCGGTGGCCTTCTCCATCGCCGACGGGTCTTGCGCGGCGGCCAGCGTGAACCGCATCAGCTGGTCCAGCTTGGCGGAATGCAGGTCCAGGATGGACGCGCTCATCACCAGCGGCACGGCCGCGAACACGTGGTAGTGCAAAGCCTTGGCCGCGCGCTCCATTTCCGCCGGCAGCGAACCGTCCGCCGCCACCTGCCCCATCGCATGCTCGAACACCTTGCGGCCCCAGGCCAGGTAGCGCTCGTCATGCGTGACGCCGCCCACCGCCGTCACCGCCAGGCCTTCCCAGTAGTAGTGGTTGTTGCGCGTGCCCTTGTGCGCGTCGGAATGCGCCATGGTGGCGTCGACCAGCATCTTGAACCAGGCTTCGATAGCTTGCTGCTGCGCCGGGGTGGCGGCCTGCTTGACGCGGGCGTAGCTCAGCGCCATGCCACCCAAAGTCCACTTGCGCACGTACCAGGCCTGTTCGCTGGACAGCTTGCCCAGCAAGGCCCGCTGTCCGGCCCAGCTCTCCAGCCAGCCCAGCGCGCAGGAGGCGCTGCCCTGGCTGGCGTTCTTCGCCACCTCGGCCAGGAAGTCGTCGATCGGCTTGGTGTTGGCGATATTGCGCGCCCGCAGCACCGGATCGATGACGGAGTGATGCGCATCCGAGTAATAACCGTTGGCGTCGATGTCGATCACGGCCGGCGGCGGCGTGGTGCACGCCATAGCGGCCGGAAAGGCCAGCGCCAGCAGCCATGCTGTAAATAGTTTAGCTCGTTTCATGCCACTCCCGTCCAAATTAGGAAAACGTTTACTCTAAACCATTTAGGCGCAAAAAAGGGCGCCTCTGCGCCCTTAGTTTGATGGTGCCGAGGCCGTTGTTATAGGGCGGCGGCAGCGGGTTCGTAGCTATCCGGGAGATGCTTGATCGCATCGTGGCCGTGCTCTTGGACCTTGGCTTTGTATTTCATGACCTGCCGATCCAGCTTGTCGATCAAGGTATCGATGGCGGCGTACAGGTCTTGCGACAGGCTTTCCACGTAGACGGTCTTGCCCGACATGCGCAGGTTAATTTCAGCCTTCTGGCGTTTCTCTTTCTCTTTGAGGTTATCTACAGTCAGGATGACAGCAATATCAATCACTTGATCAAAGTGGCGGGTGACGCGTTCCAGCTTGTTCTGCACGTATTCACGGATGGCCGAGGTCACTTCGAGATGATGTCCACTGATGGTGAGATTCATACACACTCCTAAAGATAATGTCGCTTCTTACGGTTAGTGCGGAGCCCATTACTGCCGGGCGCGCAGGAACCAAGTAACTACAAAGATTTACGGAGACTGACTGGCGGGATCTTCAACGCTTCGCGATATTTAGCAACAGTGCGTCGCGCAATCACCATGCCTTGTTCTCCCAGCATGTCCGCAATCTTACTGTCGGATAAAGGATTTTTCGGGTCTTCTGCTCCTGTCAATTGCACGATGAGTGCACGTATCGCCGTCGAACTTGCTTCCCCCCCCGCTTCGGTGGCGACATGGCTACCAAAGAAATATTTCAACTCAAACATGCCATGCGGGGTCAGCATATATTTTTGAGTTGTTACCCGAGAAATAGTGCTCTCGTGTAGTCCCAGTGTATCAGCAATTTCGCGAAGCACAAGGGGGCGCATGGCAACCGCGCCATGGGAGAAAAAGTTCTTTTGTCGTTCTACTATCGCTTGTGCAACGCGCAAAATCGTGTCGAAACGCTGGCGCATATTCTTGATCAGCCACTTCGCTTCCTGCAGCTGCGCGCCCATCGCGCCCTCGCCTTTTCCCTGCTTGAGCAGGTTGGCGTACATGGCGTTCACGCGCAGGCGCGGCATGACGTCGTTGTTCAGGCTCACTTGCCAGCCGTTGCGCGCTTTTTTGACGATCACGTCCGGCACCACGTAGTCCGACACGTCCGATGCGAACGCCGAACCCGGATGCGGATTGCACTGGCGGATGACGGTTTGTGCTTCGCGCAAATCTTCGTCGTCGCACAGCAGCGCCTTCTTCAATTTATTGAAATCGCGCTGGGCAAACCAGGTCAAATGATTTTCAACAATCGCCAGCGCCATGCGCCGCGTCACCATCGGAATCGCCGGCAGGCGCTTGATTTGCAGCGCCAGGCATTCGGACGCGTTGCGCGCGCCCACCCCCATCGGATCGAAGCTTTGCAGCATCGACAAGGCGGTCTGCAATTCGTCGAGCTCCAGTTCCAGCTCTTCCGGCAGGCGCGCCAGGATTTCTTCCAGCGATTCTTCGAGGTAGCCGTTTTCGTCCAGCGCGTCGATGATCAACTCGACCAGCGCGCGGTCACGCATCTCCAGCACCGTCACCCGCATCTGCTCCATCAGGTGCTCGCGCAGCGTGCAGTGGCTGGCCTCCAGCTGAGGACGCGAGTCCTCGTCGTCGGGCGCCTTGCTGCGGCCGGCGTCGCTCCAGTCGACGTCGGCGTCGCTGCTGGTGCTCTCGGTGTCGGCGGCCGGGCCGTCGTAGTTGTCGGCGTCGGCGGCCGGCGCCTCTTGCGCGTTGGGCGGGCCTTCCGGCGGCGCGTCGCCGACCGGGGCTTGCTGGCTGATGGCGCCGTCCGACAGCAGCCGCAGCGAGCGGTCCAGCGGGTCGTCGAGGCGCTCCAGCAGCGGATTATCGGTCAGCAGCTGTTCCAGTTCCTGGTGCAGCTCCAGCGTCGACAGTTGCAGCAGCCGGATCGACTGCTGCAATTGCGGTGTCAGCGCGAGGTGCTGCGACGTGCGCAGTTGCAAAGACTGTTTCATGGGTTTTACATACGGAAGTGTTCACCCAGATACACGCGACGCACCGATTCGTTGGCGATGATGTCGTCTGGCCGGCCTGAAGCCAATACCGTGCCCTGGTTGATGATATATGCGCGGTCGCAGATGCCCAGCGTCTCGCGCACATTGTGATCGGTAATGAGGACGCCGATGCCGCGTTCCTTGAGGAAGCGCACGATGCGCTGGATCTCAATCACGGCGATCGGGTCGACCCCGGCGAATGGTTCGTCGAGCAGCACGAAGCGCGGGTTGGTCGCCAGTGCGCGCGCGATCTCCACGCGGCGGCGCTCGCCGCCGGACAGCGACAGCGCCTGGTTCTCGCGCAGCTTTTCGATCTGCAAATCGGCCAGCAGGGTATTGAGCCGTTCATCAATGGCAGCCTTGGATAAAGGCTTGCCGTCCACTTTCTGGATTTCGAGGACGGCGCGGATATTTTCTTCCACCGTCAGCTTGCGGAACACCGACGCTTCCTGTGGCAGGTAGGACAAGCCGAGCGAGGCGCGGCGGTGGATCGGCAGCGAGGAGATGTCGGTGCCGCTGATATCGATGCTGCCGGCGTCTGACGGCACCAGGCCGACGATCATGTAGAACGAGGTGGTCTTGCCGGCGCCGTTGGGACCGAGCAGGCCCACCACTTCGCCGCATTCGACTTGCAGGGACACGTCATGCACGACCTGGCGCTTGCCGTAAGTCTTTTGCAGGCCTTTGACGATCAGGGTGCTACCGCAGGAAGATTCCATGCTTATTTCCCCGGCGTCGGCACAGGCGCCGGCGTTGCGGCCGGCACCGCCAGCTTGCTCGACGGCTGCAGCACCATGGTGCCGCGTCCGCCGCCCGGCTTGCTGTCGCCGGTGGGGGTGTTCTTGACCTCGAACACTTCCTTGCGGCTGTCGTAGGAAATGAATTCGCTGTCGACCTGGCTGCTCGGCTTGTTACCTTCCAGGCGCTTGACCTGGGCCTTGGCGAACAGCTTGACCAGCTCGGTCTTGTTGTCGTATTCGATACGGTCGGCCTGGCCTTCGACCCATTGGTCGCCGGCGCCGTCGAGCTTCTGGCGGAAGGTGGCCTGCACGCCGGCGCCGCCGGTCAGCACCACGTACTGGTAGCCCTGCGGATCTTCGGTCACCACCGCCTTGGGCGATTTCATCAGCAGCGTGCCGCGCGTCAGCACGACGTTGCCGAGGAAAGTCTTGATCTGCTTGACGTCGTCGGCGTCGGCCTGATCGAAGGAGATCTGGGTCGGCTTGCTGGAGTCGGCCTTTTCGGCGCGCGCCGGGGCGATCGCCGCGACGACGGCCAGCAGCAGCGCCGCCGGCAGGATCACGCGTTTCATTACCATGTCTTTCATTTTCATTTCCTCATTTTGCCGCGTGCGGCGGCATCGTAATCGTTCCGCGTCCGCCCAGTTGCACTTGCAGCGTCGCGTTGTTGGCCTTCATGCCGTTGCCGTTGGCGACGGTGGTGCCCAGGTGCAGTTCGACCGGGGCGTCGGTTTCCATCCGTTGCTCGTCCGGGAACACGGTCAGCGTCGGGGCCGTCATGCGCATGGCCTGCGCCTTGGGCGAGGCCGGACGCACCACGTCCACATTACCATTGAGTTTGACGCGCGTATTGCCCTGATCGACATGGGCGGTGTCGGCGTGGATATTCATCGGCGGCTGGTCGCCGGACAGGCTTTGCACATGCGGCTTGTCGATGTCGGACGAGTCGTCGATCGGCCGGTGGGTCAGCTTGTCGCCGGAAACGATATAGGCCGGCTGGCCGGCCTTGTTCATGCGTACCATGCTGAAGCGGTCGATGATGTAGTCCGGCTCGTTGCGATGCTGGTCGGTCCGCTCTTGCTGGCCGGCCTGGTTGACCACCTGCACCAGCCAGAAGCTGCCGACGGCGACAAACACGCCGACCAGCATGATGACGGTCAGCTGCCAGCGATGGGCTGTTTTTTTACGCATGCCAGGTCCCCGTCACACCAGGAATTGCGCCATCACGCGCTCGTACGTGCCCTGCGCGTGCAGCAGCAGTTCGCACACTTCGCGCACCGCGCCGCGGCCGCCGGCGGCCACCGTGGTGTGGTGGGCGCGTTCCAGCACTTCGGCGCGGCCGTTCGGCACGGCGACGGCGAAACCGACGCGCGTCAAGATCGGCAGGTCGACCACGTCGTCGCCGATGAAGCCGACCTGGTCGGCGGTGAGGCCGGTCTTTTCCAGCAGCGCCTTGAACGGGGTCAGCTTGTCGTGGCCGCCCTGGTGCAGGTGGACGATGCCGAGGTCGGCCGCGCGCTTGATCACTTGCGGCGAAGTGCGCGCGCTGATGATGGCGGTCTGCACGCCGGATTCCTGCAGCAGCTTGATGCCCAGGCCGTCGTGCACGTTGAAGGTCTTCAGCGCCTCGCCCTCGGCGCCATAGTGCAGGCTGCCGTCGGTCAGCACGCCGTCGACGTCGAAGATCATCAGCTTGACGCGCGCGGCGCGTTCCACATAAGTCAAATCCGTCATCAGATCACCTTGGCGCGGGTCAGGTCGTGGATGTGCAGCGCGCCGACCAGCTTGCCGTCGGCGTCGGTCACCAGCATCTGGTTGATGCGGAACTGTTCCATCACGGCCACGGCGTCGACCGCCAGTTTTTCCGGCGAAATGCTGCGCGGGTTGGCGTGCATCACGTCGCGGATCACGACCTTGGTGAAGTCCTGGACTTTCTCGATCATGCGGCGCAGGTCGCCGTCGGTGAACACGCCGATCGGCTTGTCGTCGGCGTCGACCACGGCGGTCATGCCCATGCCCTTTTGCGTGATTTCCAGCAGCGCGTCGGTCAGCTTGACGTCGGCGGTGACTTTCGGCACCGCGTCGCCGCTGCGCATGACGTCGCGCACGTGGGTCAGCAGGCGGCGGCCCAGCGCGCCGCCCGGATGGGAGCGGGCGAAATCCTCTTCCTTGAAGCCGCGCAGGTCCAGCAGCGCGACGGCGATGGCGTCGCCCAGCGCCAGCGTGACGGTGGTCGAGGTGGTCGGCGCCAGGTTCATCGGGCAGGCTTCCTTGGCCACGGCCACGTTCAGGTGCACGTCGGCGATCTCGGCCAGGCTGGAGCCCGGCTTGCCGGTCATGGCGATGACCTTGCTGCCCATGCGCTTGACCACCGGCAGGATGGTCATCAGCTCGGCGCTTTCGCCGGAATACGAGATTGCAATAAAGGCATCGTCGGCGGTGACCATGCCGAGGTCGCCGTGGGCCGCTTCGGCCGGGTGCACGAACAAGGCCGGGGTGCCGGTCGAGGCCAGGGTGGCGGCGATCTTGCGGCCGATATGGCCGGACTTGCCGATGCCGGACACGACAACGCGGCCCTTGCAGTTCAGCAGCAATTCGATGGCCTGCACCACGCTGTCGTCAGCGTCCAGGCGGGCGTTCAGGGCGGCGATCGCCTCTGCTTCGTTCTGCAGGGTGTCGCGGGCCAGCCGCAACGCATGCGCGGCCATATTTGCGTCAAAAGCTTTCAGCATTGTTTTTTCATGGGTTACACTCATGCCCAAGTATAGCCGAATTGAGAAAGCAAAAAACTTGCCAGTCACAACATAACGCCCCCGCCGGCCCACAAACAACGAAATTATATTTACTGGCTATGTTGATATGACGTTTTCACCTTTGGAATTAACATTGTTGTTGCTGGGGAGCGCGGTGCTGGGCGTCGTCGCTTTCCGCATGATGCATTTGCCGCCGATGCTGGGCTACCTGGCGGTCGGCATCCTGATCGGCCCCCACGCGCTGGGGCTGGCCGAGTCGAGCGAGGCCTTCCACTCGCTGGCCGAATTCGGCGTGGTATTCCTGATGTTCTCCATCGGGCTGGAATTCTCCCTCCCCAAATTAATGGCCATGCGCGGCATCGTGTTCGGGCTGGGCATGGCGCAGGTGGTGCTGACCATCGCCGCCACCATGGTGTTCGGCTGGGCCATCGCCACGCAACTGCCCTCGGGCATCCATATCAGCTGGCAAGCCTCGTTCGCGCTGGGCGGCGCGCTGGCCATGTCGTCGACCGCCATCGTGTCAAAAATGCTGACGGAACGGCTGGAACTGGAGAGCGAGCACGGCCGCAAGATCATCGGCATCCTGCTGTTCCAGGATCTGGCCGTGGTGCCGCTGCTGATCCTGATTCCGTCGCTGGGCCAGCGGCCGGACGCGCTGGTCGAGACGCTGGCCTGGGCCGGCGTCAAGGCCGTGATCGTGCTGGCGCTGCTGCTGTTCTTCGGCCAGAAGCTGGTGCGCGGCTGGTTCACCGTGGTGGTCAAGCGGCGCTCGCAGGAACTGTTCATGCTGAACCTGCTGCTGATCACGCTGGGCGCAGCCTGGATCACCGAGCGCGCCGGCCTGTCGCTCGCGCTGGGCGCCTTCGTGGCCGGCATGCTGATTTCCGAGACCGAGTACAAGCATCAGGTGGAAGAGGACATCAAGCCCTTCCGCGACGTGCTGCTGGGACTGTTCTTCATCACCATCGGCATGCTGCTCAATGTGCAAATGGTGATGGCGCACTGGTGGCTGGTGCTGGTGCTGCTGGCGGGACCGGTGTTGATGAAGTTCGCGCTGATCGCCGGCCTGGCCAAGCTGTTCGGCGCCTCGGACGGCGTGTCGATGCGCACCGGCCTGGCGCTGGCGCAGGCGGGCGAGTTCGGCTTCGTGCTGTTGAACCTGGCGGGCGGCAGTCATCTGATGGATCCGTTCATCATCCAGGTGGTGCTGGCGTCGATGGTGCTGTCGATGCTGGTGGCGCCGTTCATCATCTCCAAGTCGGACCAGATCGTCATGAAGGTGTCGAGCAACGAGTGGATGATGCAGTCGCTGGCGCTGACCAAGATCGCCAGCCGCACCATGTCCACCAACAAACACGTGATCGTGTGCGGCTTCGGCCGCAGCGGGCAAAGCCTGGCGACCTTGCTGGGCGAAGAAAATATCGACTACCACGCGCTGGACCTGGATCCGGAACGGGTGCAGGAGGCGCAGACCGCCGGCCGTCACGTTTCCTATGGCGACGCGGCGCGGCGCGAGAGCCTGGTAGCCGCCGGCATCTACCGCGCCAGCGCGGTGGTGATCACCTACGCCAGCACGGCGTCGGCGTTGAAGGTGCTGCACCTGGTGCACGAACTGGCGCCGGCCCTGCCGGTGATCGTGCGCTCCCACGACGACACCGACCTCGACCGATTGAAAGCGGCAGGCGCGGCGGAAGTGGTGCCGGAACTGATGGAGGGCAGCCTGATGCTGGCCTCGCACGCGCTGGTGATGCTGGGCGTGCCCTTGCGGCGCGTGGTGCACCGGGTGCAGACGGCGCGCGAAGAACGCTACGCCTCGCTGCGCGGCTACTTCCACGGCGCCAGCGACGCCGGCGAGGAGGCCGATCTGGAGCGTTTGCACTCGGTCACGCTTAGCGGCAGCGCGGTCAGCGTGGGCAAGGCCTTGAGCGAGATCGACGTGGCCGGCGCGGGCGCCGAAGTGAGCAGCATCCGCCGCGGCAAGGGCCGGCTGGACGTGACGCCGGACATCGTGCTGGAAGCGGGCGATGTGGTGGTATTGCGCGGTACAGCCGAAGCCGTCAACCGCGCCGAGCAGCGCCTGCTGCGTTAAACATCGGGGTCAAGTCTGACATTCGGACACGAGCTCTGCCGTAGCGCGTGCCTACGGCAGAGCTCGTGTCCGAATGTCAGACTTGACCCCGGGGTTCTGGATCGCGGCTGACTACGCGGTTGCGGCCGGTTTCCTTGGCGACGTACAGCAAGCTGTCCGCATGCGCCACCCAGGCGCGTGCGACGACCGCCGGGTCGCCTTCGGCTTCGCCCGCATTCAGGCAGGCCACGCCAATCGATACCGTCACCGACAACTGCAATTCCTGCGACAGCGCAATCATGCTGCCGGCCACGCTGGCGCGGATGCGCTCGGCCACGAAGGCGGCGCTGTCGAGGTTGGCGTCGATCAGCAGCACGACGAATTCCTCGCCGCCGAAACGCGCCAGCGCGTCCGAGGTGCGCAGCTCGTTCTTGATGCGGTTGGCCACTTCGCGCAGCACATCGTCGCCGCCGCCGTGGCCGACGGTGTCATTGACGCGCTTGAAGTGGTCGATGTCAATGTACATGAACGAGATCGGATACTGCTGGCGCCGCGCGCGCGCGATCTCTTCCAGCAAACGCCGGTCGATATAGCGCCGGTTGTAGACACCGGTCAGCGAATCGGTCAGGCCGATGTACTTGAGCATCTCGTTACTGATGACGTTTTCCAGGCAGATGGCGATGATCGACGCCATGTGCTCGATGAAATCCGTGCCCAGGCTGGGCGTGAAACGGGTCGGGTCGCAGCTGCCCAGGTTCAGGCTGCCGATGATGCGCTTGTTGCGCAGCAGCGGCACCAGCGCCACGCTTTGCAGACCGGCCGGCGGCTGCGGGAACGGCCTCGCATGACGCTGCGCGTCGTACATGCCCAGCAGCGGCTTGGGCGTCGGCGTGTAGGCGTTGCGCTGGCCGAGGTCGAAACCCAGGCCGTCGAGCGTTTCAACGAAGATCAGTTCGGGGAAGTCTTCAAACACCACGTCCAGCTTGGCCATGACGGTGCGGATGTCGGCGTCTTCGTCGATCAGCGTCAGGGTCACGCTGTCGAGTTCGGAGATCACCGGCAACACGCGGAAGATGGTGCCTATCAGTTCGGGAAAATTGGCGGCGCTGACGATGTCCAGGTCGAAGGCCTGGTGGCGGGTCATGATCGAATGGTTGCGCTCGGCCTGCTCCAGCAGGTAAGCCATGCGCGCACGCAGGGCCTGGTTTTCGGCCGCCAGATCCACCGCGCGCGCGGCGTGGTCAGTTGGCGGCGAGAACTTGCCGGTTGCAGTTTGCGTCATATTTGCCCTTACTCATCAGCTTGTTTCATGCCAGATGCCACATTACGCCAAGTTTTAGCACTTGGGAATGGCTAGCTGCGTTAAAACGCCAAGGTAACGACGATTTCCTGCCCAACCCGCACGTGCTGGCCCTCTCCGGCGATCAGGATGCTGTTCATGCCGAAGCACAGGGCGCCGTCCAGCTCCGGCTTGGCGCGGTAGCCTTGCATCAGGTCCAGCGGATCGGGACCGAACTCCCCGGTCGCCTGGTTGACCGATGGCATAGGGCAACGCGAACAGGGTTTGACCGGTTTCAGCAGCGCATCGCCCAGTTGGAACGTTTCGACGTAGTCCTCTTCGAAGGCTTCGATGCCGGCCACGACCAGGTTGGGACGGAAGCGGTTCATCGGGATGGCGTCGCGGCCGGCTTTGCGCAGCTTGTCGTTCAGGTCGTCCAGCGAGGCGGCGCCGGCCACCAGCATCGGGTAGCCGTCCGAGAACATGGTGGTGGCGGCGACGCCGTTGGTCCAGTTCTGGCTGACGGCGCGTTCGGCCTTGGCGTGGAAGCGCGCCAGCCGGCACGGCACGCCGATCGCCTGGCTGAACCATTCGGCGGTCAGGTCGTCGCAGTCATAGGCCAGCACGGTGTCGTCCCAGACTTGGGTGGTGAGGGTGGGCGCCTGATCGGGATCGGGCAGGTCGAGCGGAATTTCCAGGCGCAGCATGCCGGGCGCGCGCAGTTCCAGCGTGCTGCCCTTGATGTTGGGAGTGATCAACGCCATGCGCGGGTGTTCGCGCTGGGTCAGGCAAACGCCGGCGCCGTCGACCACCATCCATTCGCGGTCGTAGATCTGCGCGGTCATCAGGCCGGTGACGGTCAGCGTGGCTTCCTGCAAGGAGATACCGCCGCAGGATTTGATCGGGTACAGCGTGATTTCGGAGAGGATGGGCATGCTCGGCACCAGTCGTTAGGCAGATGAAAACATTGCCATTATACGAGCAGCAGCGGCGGGCCGCTGGCGGCCCGCCCTTCCCCGTCCGGGATTACTCCTCGGCTTTGGCCGCTGCCTTGGCGGGACGCGGCGTGCGCGGTGCGGCCGGCTTGCGGGCTGGCTTGGCGGCCGCCTTGGCCTTGGCAGGCTTGGCGGCTGGCTTGGCGTCGGACTCGGCCGATGCGACCGGTGCCGGCGCAGGCGCTTCAACCGGCGCTGGGGCTGGGGCTGGGGCTGCCGCCGCCGACTGTTCGTCGTTGGCCGTTGCCACGCCCTTGGCGCCGCGGACGTTCTTCGCGTTCTTGCCACCCTTGGCAGGCGCCACAGCGTCGGCCTTCGGCTTGGCAGCCTCTTTCAGCTTGCGCGCTGGCGGTTTCGGGCCGCCCTTTTTCTTGGCTGGCGCCTCGTCGGCCACCACCGGCGCGCTGACGGCGACCGGTGCTTCGACCACAGCTTGCGCCACTACCGGCGCCTCGGCGGCCGCTACAGCCTCCTGCTGGCCCTGACGCTCGCCCTGCTTGCGTCCGCCGCGATTGCCACGACCACGGCCACGGCCGCGCTCGGAGTCGCTGGCCGCTGCGGCGGCTGGTGCTTCCAATGCCTCCGGCGCTTCCGGCTGGCCGGCCAGTTGTTCCGGCTCGACGTAGCTTGGCGCTGGCTGCTCGGCGTCGTCCTCGTCGCCATTGGTTTGTCCTGCCGCGCGGGCTTGCTGCGCCTGGCGCTCGGCCTGGCGTTCGGCAAAGCGCTCGGCGGCGGTGCGGCCACGGCCACGGCTGCGGCGCGATTCCTGCTTGCCGCCGTCCTGTGCCTCGGCCGGCGCGCCGTCAACCGACGACTCGCCCGGCGTCGCCACGCCGGTGCCGCGATACACATAAGCGCCGGATTTTTCGTCACGACCGAATTCCAGCAAACCGCGCGCCTTGCATTCCTCGATCAGGTTGCCGAAGGTGCGGAAGCCATAGTAGGACTCGCTGAAGTCCGGCTTGCGGCGCTTGATCGCTTCCTTCAGCACGGAGGCCCAGATCTTGCCGCTGTCGCCACGCTCGGAGACCAGCGCCTCGAAGGTATTGGCGGCGATTTCCACCGCCTGGTTGCGGCGCTTGTCCATCTCTTCGCGGCGCACGCGCTCCTCTTCCGGCGAACGCTTGACGGCCGGCTTGGCCTCCGGGCCGGCTTCGCGCTTGGCGCGGCGGCTTTCGCGCACCAGGTCGTCGTAGAAGATGAATTCGTCGCAGTTAGCCACCAGCAGGTCCGAGGTCGACTGCTTGACGCCGACGCCGATCACCTTCTTGGCGTTCTCGCGCAGCTTGGACACCAGCGGCGAAAAATCGGAGTCGCCGGAAATGATGACGAAGGTGTCGACGTGCGACTTGGTGTAGCACAAGTCGAGCGCATCGACGACCATGCGGATGTCGGCCGAGTTCTTGCCGGACTGGCGCACGTGCGGGATTTCGATCAGCTCGAAGTTAGCCTCGTGCATCGGCGCCTTGAAGCCCTTGTAGCGGTCCCAGTCGCAATACGCCTTCTTGACCACGATGCTGCCCTTGAGCAGCAGACGTTCCAGCACCGGCTTGATGTCGAACTTGTCGTAGTTGGCGTCGCGCACACCGAGCGCCACGTTTTCAAAATCGCAGAACAGCGCCATGCTGACGTTATCGTTGGAAGATGCCATGAAGAGTATTTTTCTAGTGAAGGGTGAGACGGGCGCGGAAGGCAGACGTTGCGGTCCGGCGAACAGGCAATCCGGCGATTATACCCAACAAAGCCGCACGCGCGACGAACACGACAACTAGCGGCACAGCTTGCGTTGCGCATCGGTGGCGCCGGACTGGCGCGGCAACACCAGCTTGCAGGTGCCGAAAGCGTCCTGCCACGGCTGGTCGGCGAGCAGCGCGTCGGCCTGCCGGTTGAGGAAATCCAGCAGTTCAGGCTGGTTCGGCGCGGTGAAAAAGGCCCGTTCGAACACCGTGCGCGGCCGCGCCGACAGGTACAGCCAGCGATCGAGGTCGGCGAACTGCCGGTGGAAGCGCGGCAGCGAACTGGCTTGCAAAAACGCCACCGGCACCCGGTGCTGCTGCAGCTTGAGCAGGTTGCGCAGCTCGGTGTCGGCATCGTCGCGGACCAGTTTGCCGTCCTTGACCAGCGGTTCCAGGTTTTTATAGGTGTAGCCCTGCACGGTGCCGATGTTCTGGCCGTACAGCGAGCTGTCGTCCACGTACTCCAGCGGCGCGCTGCGCAGCGAGGCCACCAGGTTGGCGTCGACCATGTAGTAGCGGCTCCAGCCCTGGCGCGCGCCGGCGGCGGCAAACCAGCGCGGGTTGGCCCAGGCCACCACGCCCGGCCAATGGGGCTGTTCCATCATCAGCTCGAGCCGGCGGCGCGGCAGCTGGGTGGCGACGAACTGGTAGCGGCCGTTGGAGCGCTGCGTCAGCCAGGCGGCCATCTTGTCGGTCAGGCTGCCGGGCGCGCCGGCGGCGAAGGTGGGATCGGAATAATAAACATACAAGGGCACGCTCTCGGCCGCCGGCGCAAGGCGCCCATGCAGCAGCAGCGCCAGGCCGGCGAGCAGTCCCCATGTCTTTGTTTTTGTCATGCAAGGCATACTAACAGCATGGCGGCGGGGGTGACAATGTGCGTATTTCGCGGGCCTGCCGGTGCATTACCATAGCCGCTCGATTTTTTTAAACGAGACGGAGCCATCGTGCGTTCACTGGATATCATCAAACGCGATCTGCTGAAAGCCCTCGGCCGGGCAGCGCTCGCCTTGTTCGCCGTACCGCTGATCGTGCTGGCGTTCGCCCACTACGTGCTGGGCGCGCAGGACGCCAACTTCATCGAGGCCGTGCAGCAAAAGCTCACACAGTCCGCCGACGCCACGCTGGACAAGGGCGCGCTGCTGACCTACTACCGCGAGCATCCGCCCTCGTCCGTCTGCGGCGACGCCGCGCCGGAACGGGCCGACTATCGCCACGGCGTCTGCGAGCCGCTGTCGGAAGAGTGGCAATTCTATTGGGCGCAGCTGGCCGCCGTCGGCTTGCTGGTGGCCGGCGCGGTGTTGCTGCTGACGGCGGCGGGACTGGGACTGCTGGCCTTCTACAACCGCGCGGCGCAGTATGCCAGCCTGGTGCTGGGCTGGCGCATCATGGCGCTGGCCAGCGCGCTGGAGGTGACGCTGCAAAGCGCGCTGCTGGTGTGGATGTCGTTCTGGCTGACCGCGTACTTCCTGCACTTCTATTCGATCAAGCTGGTCGGCATCGTCGCCCTGCTGGCGGCGGGCGCCGTGTTCGCCTCGCTCAAGCATATGTTCCAGCGCGTGCCGGAACAGACCGGCGTCGATGGCGAACTGCTGGCGGCCGACGCCGCGCCGGCACTGTGGGCCCGCGTGCGCGCGCTGGCCGCCACGCTGGGCACGGCGCCGCCGGAACAGATCGTGGCCGGCATCGACAACAACTTCTTCGTCACCGAGGCGGCACTGTCGGTGGGAGGGCGCAAGCTGACGGGACGCACGCTGTTCGTCAGCCTGCCGCTGTTGCGCGTGATGGCGCAGGACGAGGCCGACGCGGTGCTGGTGCACGAACTGGCCCACCTGCGCGGCGGCGACACCAGCAGCAGCGCGGCGCTCGGCCCCAAGCTGTCGCAGTTCGACTACTACCGCGCGATGATGGGCGCGGCCGGCCTGACGGTGATCGCGTTCTACCTGCTGAGCCTGTACCGTTTCATCTACGAGCTGGCCCTGAAGCGCGACAGCCGCGAGCGCGAGTTCCTGGCCGACCGCGCCGCGCGTGACCTGGTGTCCGGCGCGGCGCTGGTGCGCGCGCTGATCAAGGTCAGCGCCTACAGCAACTATCGCGGCCGCATCGAGCGTGAACTGTTCGAGCGCAATGCCCAACATGGCGCAACGCTGGGCATCGCCGCCCATGTGGCGCAGGGGCTGGAGGCGTTCGCGCACTCCGACGAGTTCGCCGGCGACATGGCCGATACCGACATGCCCCATCCTTTCGACAGCCATCCCAAGCTGGACGAGCGCAT
Organism: Duganella sp. BJB476; assembly: GCF_003416895.1. Lineage (GTDB taxonomy): Bacteria > Pseudomonadota > Gammaproteobacteria > Burkholderiales > Burkholderiaceae_D > Rugamonas. The sequence continues at coordinate 97,759 of NZ_QVIO01000008.1, read as the reverse complement.
GGACAACGCCGGCTGCGTCATCGCGCCGCAGGACTTCGGCGCGATCGTGGTGGCGCCGGTGGCGCGCAGCTGGGTCGCCGACATCGCCGGCGCGGAGGAGATCGAAACGCGTTTGTGGAATGTATATGAAGGCCGCTTCGCCAGCGAGCATGAGCGCGACCTGGCCTACCGCTACCAGCCGCACAACGACGAAGAGCGCGCCGTCGTGCTGCGCCACTTCCCGCAGCAAGTGTTCGAGCTGAACGGCGGCCAGCGCTTCCAGATCGGCTACGACGGCCTGACCTTGCCGCAGGACGGGCAGTTCATCGCCTGGGACGCGATCGGCGACCTGCGCTACAAGGATGGCATAGGGGGCGACGTGCTGACCATCAAGCGCAACTTCGGCAGCGACGACAAGGTCAAGCTGAAAGGCATACGTGGCGAACGCGAGCGTGTGAAAGCGGTGCTGGGGCACTACTGGCACCGCCACAAGGTCTCGCGTTCGGCGGGCTAGGTTTATTCCGTCTTGGCGAACATGCCGGCCATCGCCGTCACGTCGCGGCCGACGCCGCGATAGCCGATGAAGCGGCCGGTCTCGTCGAACATGGGCTCGCCGCTCACCTGCAGGTATTGCAGCACGCCACCGATAGTCCGGCTGTAGACGAAGTCCAGGAAGGCCTTGCGCTCGGCGATATTCGATTGCAGCAACGCGTGCTCGGCCACGTCCCAGCCGCCGGTATCGCTGCTGCCGATGCCCACCATGTCGGCCACCGGACCGGACCAGTTGGTGAGCTGGCCGTCGACATCCTGCTCCCAGTACCAGTCGGTCGACAGTTCGGCGAAGCGCTGGAAGCGCGCCTCGCTGGCGCGCAATTGCGCCGTGCGTTCCAACACCGTCGATTCCAGCTGCTCGTTGTAGCGGCGCAGCTTGCGATGCAGCAGGCGCACTTCCAGCATGTTGCGGATGCGCGTTTCCACCTCGACCAGCTCGAACGGCTTGCCGACGAAATCCTTGGCGCCGGCCTGCAACGCGCGCAGCTTGTGGTTCGGCTGCGCCGTCACCACCAGCACCGGCACGTAGCCGTCCGGCTCGATCTGCTTGAGCGCTTCCAGCACGGCAAAACCGTCCATGCCGGGCATTTGCAGGTCCAGCAGGATCAGGTCGTAATGGTGCTTCAGGTGCAGATCGCACACGGTGAACGGGTCCATCGTGCTGCTGACATTGGTGTAGCCGGCGTTGGCCAGCATCTGCTCCAGCAGCATGACGTTCGCTTCCTGGTCGTCGACGATCAGGATCTGGGCGCGCAGTATTTCAGAGGGGTCTATCATGATGCGCTTCCGTGGGAACTGGTGTGGAGACTGCCGTATTCGGCAGCAAATGCTAGCGCCAGGTCCAGCGCGCCCATGAATTCGACGACGTTGATCGGCTTGGTCAGGTAGCGGAAGAAGCCGGCCTCGACCCCTTTTTCTATGTCGCGCGGCATGGCGTTGGCCGACAGCGCCATCACCGGAATGTGCGCCGTGGCGGCATCGTCCTGCAAGATCTTCAGGCAGCCGTAGCCGCTCACGCCGGGCAGGTTGATGTCCATTAAAATCACATCGGGCTGGTAGGCGCGCGCCAGCTGGATGCCGCTGTGGCCGTCGATCGCGGTCAGCAGCTTGAGATCGCTGCGGCGCAGGATCAGCTGCTCCACCAGGCTCAGGTTGGCCGGGTTGTCCTCGATGTACAGCAGCGTTCTCAGCGCGGCGTGGTCCGAGCCCTCGAACGGCGCCGAGCTGTCGAAGGCGACGATCTCCAGCACCGGCTCGCTGCTGGCGGCCAGCTCGATCCAGAAGGTGGTGCCGATGCCGATCTCGCTGCGTACGCCGATGGCGCCGCCCATCAGCTCGGTCAGCTGCTTGGTCACCACCAGGCCGATGCCGGTGCCCTCTTCCGCGCCGTCTTCCTGGCCCAGCCGGTTGAAAGGCTGGAACAGCTGCGCCATCTGCTCGTCGCTCAGGCCGGCCCCGGTATCGGTCACGCTGATGCGCACCATGCCTTCGCTGCCGGCCGCGCACTCCACCGTCACCTTGCCGTCGCGCCGGTTGTACTTGATGGCGTTGGACAGCAGGTTGATCATCACTTGCTTGACGCGCGTACGGTCCGCATGGACGAAGAAGGGTTCGCTCAGCGAGGCGAAGAACAAATGGATGCCGCGCTTTTCCGCCTGCGGGCCTATCAGCGCCCGGCAATCCCTGAGCACTTCGGACAGGCCCATCGACTCCTGCGACATCGTCACCTTGCCCGATTCGATCATGGCCAGGTCGAGGATTTCATTAATCAATTGCAGCAGGTACCAGCCGCCCTTGAGGATCTGATCCAGCGAGCGCTGCTGCGAGACGCTGGGTGGCGGCTTGTCCGACGCCAGCAGCTGTGCAAAGCCCAGCACGGCGTTCAGCGGCGTGCGCAGTTCGTGGCTCATGGCCGACAGGAATTCAGACTTGGCGCGGTTGGCCGTCTCGGCCAGCGCGCGCGCCGCCTCCAGTTCCACATTGGTTTCCTGCAAGGCCAGCTGCTGCTCGCGCAGGCGCTGGTCCAGCAGGGCTCGCTCCAGCGCGACCTGCTTGCGGGCCGTGTTGTCGGTCCCCAGCAGCAGGTAGCCGATGACTTTTTCCTCGGCGTCGCGCAGCGGGCTGACCGATACGATGGCGGGGAAACGGCTGCCGTCCTTGCGGATATAAGTCAGCTCGTAGATGTCTTCGATGCCGCGCGAAGCCTTGAACACCAGTGCTTCAAAACCCGGCAGGATGGTCACGCCGGCTTCGATGCTGAGCTCGGCGGCGCGGGCGATGATTTCCTCCGCGTCGGAGATGCCGGCCGGCGTGATCTGGTTCACCACTTCGGCGGCGCTATAGCCCAGCATGCGCTCGGCGCCGACGTTGAAGATCTGGATGACGCCCTGGGCGTCGGTGGCGATGCTGGAGAAATTGGCGCTGTTGTGGATCGCCAGTTGCAGCGCATCGGCCTTGAGCAGCGGGCTTTCTGGCAGTTTGATCGGTTTCATTTCAGTCCCTGGCGTTGGTGCACGTCCGACATCAGGCGCGCGAATTCTTTTTTGACCACGCCGTAGCATTCGCAGACGTCGCCTTCCAGGCCGGCCCGGTTCAGCACGGAAATATGGCCGCGCCGGTTGCTGATGTAGCCGTTGGCCTGCAAGCGCCCGGCCGCCACCGTCACCCCTTCGCGCCGCACGCCCAGCATGCTGGCGATCAGTTCCTGGGTCATGGTCAGCTCGCTGGTCGGCAGGCGGTCCAAGGTCAGCAGCAGCCAGCGGCACAGTTGCTGTTCCACCGTGTGATGGCGGTTGCAGATCGCCGTCTGCGACATCTGGGTGATCAGCGCCTGGGTGTAGCGCAGCAGCAGGCGCATGACGGGCCCGGCGCGGTTGAACTCCTCCATCAGGATGTGCGCCTTGAGGCGGTAGCCATGACCGGCGGTCTGGACCACGGCGCGGCTGGGCGTGGTGTTACCGCCCATGAACAGCGAGATGCCGAGGATGCCCTCGTTGCCGACGCCGGCGATCTCGGACGAGCTGCCGTTCTCCAGCACATAGTGCAGCGAGACGATGGCCGAGGTCGGGAAGTACACGTGATCGAGCTTGCCGCCGGATTCGTACAGCACATCGCCCAGCCGCATCATGATCGGTTCCAGGTGCGGCGACAGGCGGGAGAACTCGGCGTCTAAAAGCGCGGCCAGCAGGTGGTTCTGATTGGGGTCGTTGAGACGCATGGAAACATTCCTTGTTCCAGTCGTCAACTAGGTGGGGGGGCGGGGACGGTAAACGATGACCGTCAGACAGAGTAACACAGATGGGCGCAAACGCCGGGTTTGCCGCCAGTCTGGCGTGCGGGCGAATTTCTTTGCGATTTTATTTTGGCGGCGCGGAGCCCGCGACGGGACTTCCGGGGACAACAGCGATATTCGTATTGTGGGCAGCGGAAATCAACCAATGACCGCCGCGCTTGATAAATACCTGGGTAAACAAGCCTTCGCGAGGCGTGCGCGGCGTGCCATCGGGATTCTTGTCGCCGCGCAGCCCCCACATTTGATGGGCGATGGCGACGTCCGGCTTGAGAAACCGTATATCCAATTTCAGGTTGGTCCAGACGCTGTCCTTGAACATCATTTCATGGACCAGCGTATGGTTTTTCTTGATCTCAGCCGGTCCGATCCATCTCCGGCCATTGACTTGAACAAAATCGGCGTCATCGGTGAAGAGGCTGGAAAGCGCCTCCATATCGTGGCGGTTCCAGGCGTCCTGCCAACGACTTTCGATTTGCTGGATCGCCAGCTCATCATCTGAAGGCGACGCTTGAACTGGCGACAGGTCCATCGCCGCAAAGGTCAGGAGTAACGCAAGCTTAAGTGGGAATCGCATCAATGCTCTCCTGCTGTCGTTGCAAATCAGGCCATGTTGATATTCTAGCGCTGATTTTGCGCCGATCCAGTACGATTCAATCGGCCAACAATCATGATGCTCCCTGCCAAAAACAAAAAAGCCCTGTATCGACAGGGCTTCTTCAGAATACAGCGCGTCAGACGTTGAACAGGAAGTTCAACACGTCGCCATCCTTGACCACATATTCCTTGCCCTCGGCGCGCATCTTGCCCGCTTCCTTGGCGCCGCCTTCACCCTTGTACTGGATGTAGTCGTCATAGGCGATGGTTTGCGCGCGGATGAAGCCGCGTTCGAAGTCGGTGTGGATCACGCCGGCCGCTTGCGGCGCGGTGTCGCCCACGTGGATGGTCCAGGCGCGCACTTCCTTCACACCGGCGGTGAAGTAGGTTTGCAGGCCCAGCAGCTTGTAGGCGGCGCGGATCAGACGGTCCAGGCCCGGCTCTTCCATGCCCATGTCGTTCAGGAAGGCGGTCTTGTCGGCGTCGTCCAGGTCGGCGATTTCCGCTTCGATCGACGCGCAGATGGCGACGATAGGCGCGTTCTGGGTGGCGGCGTAGGCGGTCAGCTGGTCCAGCAGCGGGTTGTTCTTGAAGCCGGTGTCGGAGACGTTGGCCACGTACATGGCCGGCTTGGCGGTGATCAGGCACAGCTGCTTGATCAGGGCCATTTCGTCGGCGTCCAGGCCCATGGCGCGCACTGGCTTGGCTTCGTTTAGGTGCGGCACGATGCGCTCCATGATGGCCAGCAGCTTGGCCGCGTCCTTGTCGCCGGAACGGGCTTTCTTGTTTTCGCGGTGGATGGCTTTTTCCACGGTGCCCAAGTCGGCCAGCGCCAGCTCGGTCTGGATCACTTCGATGTCGTCCAGCGGGCTGACCTTGCCGGCCACGTGGATCACGTTGTCATCTTCGAAGCAGCGCACGACGTTGACGATGGCGTCGGTTTCGCGGATGTGCGACAGGAACTGGTTGCCCAGGCCCTCGCCCTGCGACGCGCCAGCCACCAGGCCGGCGATGTCGACGAACTCGACGATGGCGTTGACCATGCGTTCCGGCTTGACGATGTCGGCCAGCGCGCCCATGCGCGGATCCGGCACTTCGACCACGCCGACGTTAGGCTCGATGGTGCAGAACGGATAGTTCTCGGCCGGAATGCCGGCCTTGGTCAGGGCGTTGAAGAGGGTGGACTTGCCGACGTTAGGCAGGCCGACGATGCCGCATTGGAGACTCATGAAAAACCTTTAATTATCAATAAGTTAGGCGGATGCAGATCGTGGCGCAATACGCCAGGCAAGACTCTTACGTCAACCACCATCACTACCATAAATGACAACAAAACTCCCAAAATTGCAGCGCGATCGCTGAATTTTGTGCGAGTTTTGTCAAAGAATATGGCTATTGTAACCCTCAGCGACACCCTTCTCCAAAAGCATCCTGCGCGGAATGATGCAATTCTGTGTGATCGGATTTTGTCAGGGCTGTGCGTGCGAGTCGGCCATAGGGCAAGGATTTTCTTTATTGCACGGAAAACAGGTACGGAAAGCCCAGGTCGCTGGCTCCGTCTGATCGTTGATCAGTTCCTCATTTTAGCCTTGCGGTGGGCCGAGAATGGTTTTAGCGAAAAGCTCAAAGAAGTCGTCGCCCAGGTGCTCTGACGAAGACGAGAGACCAGGTGGAGGATCGACATTGATGAACTCCACTGGATCTATTGGTGTCAATTCGTAAGGAATGCGAACGTTCGGAGTAAAGAAATCCTTCTTGTTGCGAGTGACGATGGTAGCTCTGCAGGATAAAGCCGTTCCCATGATGATGGCGTCAGGAAGCGCTACCTTGTGCCTCATTTGGATGCTCATCCTGCGGACCTCCATCGAAGCGATCATGATGGCTTCGTTCGTATGAATGACCTCAAACCCAAAGGAATTCAAGAAGCCCAGCACTTCGTCATAGTCGTCTCTGGTGCCAGCCATGACCTCCATCCAGGTGATCACGCTGATGGCAGGCTCGTCCCAATATGCCAGTTCCTCGATTGCAGGCGTGTAACCCTTAAGAGCATCGATGAGTATATTGGTGTCGAATAGGACTAGCGCCATTCAGACCTCAACTCCACTTGATAGGTCAGGCCGTCAGCGGGAATGTCAGTGCGATTCGCCCAGATGCCGGCGATGCGGCGCAAAGCCTCGACGCGACGTTTGCGTGCTTGAGCAAGCGCGTTGTCCTTTGGCGTGTCTTTTATCGTCGCGTCGAGCGACTGGTCGTCTTCGTGATGAATGAAGGCTGTCATAGCGCACCTCCCTATCTTTGATATCAAATAGTGTAGCGCATTCCCTTTGAATCGTCATTGAGTCGCAATTCATCAGTATTTCCTCATCTCGCCCCCATTCCTTGCGAAAGTCGCGTTGGTGCTCGAATCCATCTTGCCGTGATATCACTAGGGAATGATAATTGACTCAATCTCAGAAGTCCTGAAAACCGCCGAAGCGACCTAGGCCACGAAAGCGCAAGCAAAAAAAACACCAGGAGAAAGGTATAGGGGATTGCTGTGGGAAGAAATCTGGACGATGTCATCAAAAAACTACCGGCCAACCGTCAAAAAAAAATTGCCGCGCTTTCTCATGAAAAAACAGAAGAGATGATTGCGCCTGCGAGGGGAATCGCTGCGAAGGTCCCGGCAAAAAAGGCGGTTGCCGTAGCCAAGAAACGATCGCGTCTTGCAGAATAAATCGAAACTTGCATTCTGTCGGCAATCCTGTCGATCCGTCGCATTCCGCCCTGCCCGGCCGTTCTTCGCAGCTACAATTGCCGCCATGAATACTAGCTCCCCCTTCCAACTGGCCTGGCGCTCGTTCTGGATGCTTAAAAAGCAACGCCAGGAGCCGCTCTGGGCGCAACTGGCGGTCGGCGCCGCTTTGGCGCTGCCGATCGGCTTCTGCATGATGCTGATTAACGGCCTGCTGACCGGCCGGGTGAGCGACCCCGGCTGGTGGCGCGCGTCGCTGCTGTTCAACCTGTTCATCTGCCTGTGCGTGGCCTACAGCATGCTCGCGATCACCCGCGCCGTCGAAAAGCTGCTGCCGGCCGCCACCATCGAGCGGATGTCCGAGGCGGCCGACTGGCGCGCCGCGCTGGTCATCAACGCCATCGCCGTCGGCGGCGTCGTGTTCGGCGCCGCGTTCAGCCTGAGCTTGTACACCTGGCTCAGCGGCTGGAATGCCTGGGACAGTTTCATGAGCCACAGCGTGGCCCAGACCGAATTCCTCGCCTTCGTCATGGTGGTGGCGGCGGCCAACTGGTTCTGGTGGCGCCTGCGGGTCAGGCAGGACCGGCTGCTGCACCAGGCGATGGAAGCCCAGCTGCGCCTGCTCCAGGCGCAGATCGAACCGCACTTCCTGTTCAACACGCTGGCCAATGTGCAAAGCCTGCTCGAGCGCGACACGCCGCGCGCCCGGCTGATGCTGGAAACCTTCACCGACTATCTGCGCGCCAGCCTGAGCCAGCTGCGCCACACCGACAGCACGCTGGCGGCGGAACTGGCGATGGTGCGCAGCTACCTGACGCTGCTGCAGATCCGCATGGAAGACCGGCTGCGCTTCGAGATCGACGCCAGCGACGAAGCCCTGGCTGCGGCCTTGCCCACCCTGCTGCTGCAACCGCTGGTGGAAAACGCCATCGAACACGGACTGGAGCCGAAAATCGAAGGCGGCAGCATCCGCATCCGCGCGCACGTCGCCGATGGCCAGCTCGACATCCGCGTCGACGACGACGGACTCGGCCTGGACGGCCCGCGCCGTCCGCGCAAGCGCGGCAGCGGCATGGCCCTGCCCAATATCCACGAACGGCTGCGCACCCGCTACGGCGGCAAGGCTGCGCTGACGCTGGCGCCGCAGACCGTGGGCATGCAAGCCTCGCTGTCCATCCCATACCGGACGCTGGCATGACGCGCGCGCTGATCGCCGACGACGAACCGCACCTGGCGCTGTACCTGAAGGAGCAGCTGGAACTGCTGTGGCCGGAACTGGAGATCGTGCACATCGCCCGCAACGGCGTGGAGGCGGCCGCACGCATCGAGGAACTGGAGCCGGACCTGGCCTTCCTCGACATCCAGATGCCGGGCCTGAGCGGGCTGGAAGTGGCGCAGGGCATCGAAGGCGACACCCGCGTGGTATTCGTCACCGCCTTCGACACCTACGCGGTGCAGGCCTTCGACCATTGCGCGCTCGACTACCTGCTCAAACCCCTGAAGACCGACCGGCTGGCGCAGATGATCGAACGGGTCAAGGCCACGCTGGCCTTGCAGGCGGCCGGCCGCAGCGCGCAGCCCGATGCGCGCCTGTCGCAAGCGCTACACCAATTGACGCGCAGACCGGCGGCGCCGGCGCGGCTGCGTTTCGTGCGCGCCGGCCAGGGCGAGTTTGTTCATCAGATCGCCGTCAGCGACATCCTGTACTTTCATGCCGACGACAAGTACACCGTGGTGCAAACCACCGGCGGCGAGTACCTGATCCGCACCACCATCGTCGAGCTGTCCGAGCAGCTCGATCCCGAGCAGTTCTGGCAGGTGCACCGCTCGACGCTGGTCAACCTGGACTACCTGGCCGGCACCCGGCGCGATGAAAGCAGCCGCCTGTTCCTGCGCATCAAGGGCCATGCGCGCGAGTTGCGCGTCAGCCGCGCCTACGTCCACCTGTTCCGGGCAATGTAGGCGGCTGGCGATTGGTCGGCGCGGCCGTCGATTCGTCGCTTGCCACTGCCGTCGGCGCGGACCCTGTGGGATCTTTGCATTCCCGCAAACATTGATCCTACAGGACCCTGCAATGAAAAAAACCATTTCGCTGTTGTCGATGCTGATGTTGAGCTGCCCGCTGTTCGCGGCCACCGATTCTCTGCTCACGCCCTCCATGGTCACGCTCAAGGGCGGCGAATTCGTCATGGGCAGCACCGCCAATCCGAAGAACGATGACTATCCGGCATCGGAACCGCTGCACACCGTCAACATCAAGAGCTACCGGCTGTCCCGCTACGAAACCACGGTTGGGCAATTCCGCCAGTTTATCGAAGCCACCGGCTACAAGGCCGACGGCGATTGCTGGAAGCTGGCGGCCAACGACTGGGGCATGGACAGCGGCAAGGCCGGTTGGAACGCCGCCGTCAACGCGCCAAGCGACTACCATCCGGTCATGTGCGTCAGCTGGGACGACGCCCACGCCTACCTGCAATGGCTGTCGAAGCAAACCGGGCGCCACTTCCGCCTGCCCAGCGAAGCGGAATGGGAATACGCGGCGCGCGCCGGCGCCAGCAGCCGTTATCCTTACGGCGACGATCCGGCCGCACTGTGCCAATACGCCAATGTTTATGACCGCAGCGGCAAGACCGCCATTACGCGCATCACCGGCAAGGACAGGAAGGAAATCGCCTGCGACGACCAGGCGGAGTTGACCACGGTGGTCGGCATGTACCAGGCGAATGCCTATGGCCTGTACGACATGCTGGGCAACGTAGGCGAACTGGTCGAGGATTGCCAGCACCTGAGCTACCAGGGCGCCCCTGACAACGGCGCGCCCTGGACCACCGGCTGCGAACTATTCCACGGCTCGACCATGGTCATCCATCGCGGCGGCAACTACAACAGCGGCCCGGCCGGCGCCAGCCCGACCTTCCGCGCCCATGCAGGAACGGACAACCGCAGCAGCGTGGGTGAAGGCTTCCGCATCGCCGAGGATGTCAGCGGCGAAACGGTTAAGGATGGCGGCGCGAACACCTTCGACGCCGGCCTGGCGAAAGCGCAGGCGGCCGAACGCAGCCGCCGCGCAAAATAAACCCGCGCAACACCGCACAAAAGGAATAGTGGACTTATTGCCGTATAGCACTATCATACAGACAGTGCTATCCGCAGGAGTCCACGCCATGCCAGCAATCGCCGAGACGGCACCGATCTATATGCGCAGCAGGCGATTCGATCGCCTGTTCGTGCTGGGCATTCCCCTGCTCGCGCTGGCTGTGGGTGCGCTGGCGCTCGGCTTCCCCCATTACTTCATGCTGATCATTTCGCTGGACCTGGCCTTGCTGGGTTATCACCATGTCATTTCCACCTACACCCGCCTGCTGTTCGACCTGAAGTCGGCCCGCCAGCACTGGGCGCTGTTGCTGCCTTTGCCGGTGGCGGTGTTTGCCGGCGTCTATCTGCTGATCGGCTGGGGCGGCGTGGCGGCGGTCGCCACGCTGTACATGCACTGGCAGTGGTATCACTACACGCGGCAAAGCGAAGGCATCAACAAGGCCTACGGCATGAAGACGCGCAGCGTCCAGGCCGGCAATCCCGTGTTCAACCGCATCACCTTTTATCTGGTGCCGGCCGCCGCCTTCCTGATGATGAGCGCGCGCCCGGACTCGACCTTCCTGGGGATGGAAGTGTGGAAGCTGCCGGTTCCGCAATGGCTGGCCCTGGCCACGATGGCGGCGGCGGCCGCCTGCCTGGCGTGGTGGCTGGCGGCGCAGGTGCGCGCGCTGCGCGACGGTACGCTGGGCCGGCTGCATTTCGCCTACCTGTGCTCGCACTACATGATCTACCTGGTGTCGTATGTCGCCATCCACGACATCACCAGCGGCTGGCTGGTCATCAACGTCTGGCACAACGCTCAGTACATCGCCTTTGTGTGGCTGTTCAATTCCAACCAGTTCAAGGGCGGCGTCAACCCCGAGCAGCGGGCGCTGTCCTGGCTCAGCCAGGAAGGCCGCTGGCCGCTCTACCTGATGGCCTGCCTGGCGCTGACCGGCGTGGTGTACCGGTCCATCGATATGTCCAATGCCTACTTCGCCAACTACACGCTGGTGCCGCTGGTGGTGATCGCCTACCAGGGCATCAATTTTCATCACTACATCGTTGACTCGATCATCTGGAAATTGCGCAAGCGCGATGTCCAGAGCGCGCTGAAGATAGTCTGACCATGTCGAGCACCGGACTGGCCGGCAAGCCGGGCCGCTACCCTGTCCTCGACGCATTGCGCGCCGTGGCGATCCTGCTGGTGCTGGCGCGGCATTGGGCGGTCGCGTCACAGGCCACGTTCGGCGTCGTGCCCGGTGGTCCGCTGGCGGTGCTGTCGGCCAATGGCTGGGTCGGCGTCGACCTGTTCTTTGTGCTCAGCGGTTTCCTGATCGGCAGCCACTTCGCCGGACCGCATGCCGCGCCGTTCGAGCGCGCCTCGGTGATGGACTTCTACCGCCGCCGCGCCTTCCGCACACTGCCGCTGTACTGGGGCGTGATCCTGCTGTGCTGGCTGGCCGCGCCGTGGACGCTGGGTGCGGAATTCTCCAGCCTGTCCTTCGCCACACACCTGTTGTTCATGCAGGATTACCTGGGCTCGGATGTCATGGTCACGCTGTGGTCGCTGGCGGTGGAAGAAAAGTTTTACCTGGCCACGCCGTTGCTGCTGTTCCTGCTGACGCGGATGGGCGCCCGCTCCGCCTGCATGCTGCTGGCGGCGGTGATGGGAGGGCTATGCTGGTCGATGCAAAACAGCGCACACGGCATCACACCGGGCGATTACCCTGCCTTCTTCTGGGCGATACGCGCACCGTTTCACCATGCCGTGCTGGGCATCCTGGCGGGCGTGCTGGTCGCCGTCCAGCATGGCGCATCGGGTACGGGGCGCGCGCCACGCGCGCTGTTCCTGGCGTTGGCGATGCCACCGCTGTTGCTGCTGACGTATAGGGATTGGCTGACACAGGGCGACTGGCCGACGGTCTGCTGGATCATCGCGCTGTCGTCCATGCTGTTTGCGCTGCTGGTGCGCTGCGGCCTGGCCGTCAATGCGCAGCTGCCTTCGTTCGGCGCCGCGCGTCCGCTGCGCTACATCGCCAGGCTGTCCTATGCGCTGTATCTGGTGCACTATCCGCTGATCGGACCTGCCACAAAAGTATGCCAGGCCCTGCTCGGCGGAACGCAGCAGGCGCCCGTCTTGGGCAGTCTGCTGTTCCTGGCGATCTACGGCGCCATGTCCTGGGCCGCCGCGTGGCTGCTGCACGTCGCGCTGGAAAAACCGTTCCTGCTGCTGCGCGACCGGCGGCGATCCTTCGACCGCCCCGTCGCTACCTGACTCAACGCTCCTTGACGAACAGCGCGGTAATCATGCCGAGCACGCTCACGGCGATGACATAGTAGGCCGGCGCCAGCGGATTATTCTTCAGCATCAACGCCACCACCACCGGCGTCAGGCCGCCAAAGATGGCGTACGCCACGTTATACGAGAACGACAGGCCCGAGAAGCGCACCTGCGCCGGGAACGCCTTGACCAGCACGCAAGGCACGGCGCCCACCACGCCGACCGTGAAGCCGACCAGCCCATACAAGGGCAACAGCAGATCCGGCCGCGCATGCAGCGTGGTGTAGAACACGTAAGTGCTGATCGCCAGCAGCAAGGCGCCGCCGAACAAGGTGGTGCGCGCGCCGATGCGGTCGGCCAGCACGCCCGCCACCAGGCAACCGATGGACAGGCACAGCGTCGCCAGCGTGTTCGCCACCAGCGAGGTATGCGGATCGAAGCGGTATATCTTTTGCAGCAAGGTCGGCGTCATCAGGATGACCACGACGATGGCGGCCGACAGCATCCACGTCAGCAGCATCGACACCACCACCGCGCCGCGATGATTGCGCAGCACGGTCTTGAGCGGCATCTCGGCGGCCAGCGCCTTGCGCTGCTGCAGCTCGGCGAAGACCGGCGTCTCATGCAGCCAGCGGCGCAGGTACATCGCGCCCAGGCCGAAGAAGCCGCCCAGCAGGAACGGCAAACGCCAGGCGCCATCGGCCACCTGCTCCGGCGTGAAGGCGGTGTTGATGCCGGTGGCGACCACCGAGCCCAGCAAGATGCCGGCGGTCAGGCCGGCCGTCAGCGTGCCGCAGGCATAGCCGATATGGCGCGCCGGCACGTGCTCGGACACAAACACCCAAGCGCCCGGCACCTCGCCGCCCACGGCCGCGCCCTGCATCACGCGCAGCAGCAACAGCAGCATGGGAGCCGCCAGGCCGATGCTGGCGTAGGTCGGCAGCATGCCCATCAGCAGCGTCGGCACCGCCATCAGCAGGATGGACATGGTGAACATTTTTTTCCGGCCAAACAGATCGCCGAAGTGCGCCATGATGATGCCGCCCAGCGGACGCACCACATAGCCGGCGGCGAAGATGCCGAAGGTTTGCAGCATGCTCAGCCAGCCCGGCATCGACGGCGGGAAGAACAGCTTGCCGATCACGGCGGTGAAGAAGACAAAAATAACGAAATCGTAGAACTCCAGCGCACCGCCCAGGGCGGCCAGCGACAGGGTCTTGTAATCCTGGCGGGTAAGCGGTCGGGCGGGTGTGGCGCTGTGGTCCATGCCGGGGCTGGCGATGGCTGCTGCGTTATCTTTTGTCTGCATGTGTGGTCTCGCTATTGTTAGCATTTTTATGGGTAGCCGGTTCGCGGCAAGCATAGAATACGCAATTTTTCCGGCGATGAGTAAACCGCAGCGACAAATGCTAGACTGCTGGGCGAAAATCCATCTCCACATCGAGGACACCCATGCCATCTGCCCGCCCGCTTGCCGCGCTGACCACTTCCACCCTGATTGCCGCTTTGCTGTTGGGCGCGCCGCCCATCACGGCAGCCGCCAAACCAGTGCAGACTCAGCAAGCCGGGCAAGCCCAGAAGCAGCTGGCCAAGCTGGCGGCGGCCTTCCACACGGCGCGCTGCAAATTCGATCCGCTGCTGTTCGCCACCGCCAACGGCGACGGCCGTTATGACGACCAGCTCGGCCTGGCCATCTCGCCCAAGGTGCGCGCGCAGCAGTTCACGCTGTACCGCCAGATGCAGAAGCAGCTGATGACGGTGCGCCGCGACCAGCTCGGCCAGCAGGAGCAGCTGACCTACGACCTGCTGTCCTACGAACTCAACAACGCGATGCAGCTGGAGTCCTTCCCGGAACACCTGCTGCCGCTGAACCAGCTCGACAACGTGCCCAGCACGCTGGCCAACTACGCCGACGGCAACGGCTCGCAGCCGCTGGGCACGGTCAAGCAATACCAGGCCTACCTGAGCCGCCTGAACCAGTTGCCGACATGGATAGACCAGGCCATCGCCAACATGAAGCTGGGCATGCGCGCCGGCATCGTGCAGCCGAAGGCGATCACGGTGGCGATGCTGCCGCAGTTCCAGAACCTGCGCAGCGCGACGCCGGAAACCAGCATCTACTACTCGCCGGTGACGCGCTTCCCGGCCGGCTTCTCCGACGCCGACAAGAAAAAACTGACGGCCGCCTACCTGAACACGGTCGACGCCAAGATCGCGCCGGCATTGAACCGCCTGGTCAGCTTCCTGGAAAATGAATACCTGCCGGCCAGCCGCGCCAGCACCGGCTGGGGCGCGCTGCCGAACGGCGCCGCCTGGTACGCCGCCCGCATCAAGGACAGCACCAACCTGCCACTGACGCCGGACGCGGTGCACGCGCTGGGTTTGAAGGAAGTGGCGCGCATCCAGCAGCAGCTGGCCGCGCTCGGCCCCAAGCTGGGCTATGACGGTCCGGAAAAACAATTGCCGCAGTGGGTGGCGGCGCAGGAAAAATTCAAGATCTTCACCACCGACGAGCAGGTGCTGGACGCCTATCGCGAAATTTACGCGACCGTGCAAACCAAGCTGCCGACCTACTTCAGCCTGATTCCGAAAGCCAAGCTGGAGCTGCACCTGGAGCCCGAGCTGACGCGCGCCACCGCGTCCGACCACTACACGCCGTCGGCGGCCGATGGCTCGCATCCGGGCGTGTTCTGGCCGGTGGTCAACGATCCGAAAAAATACAGCCGGGTCGACATGGTCAGCCTGTTCCTGCATGAAGGCGTGCCCGGCCACCACCTGCACGCGGCGCTGCTGAAGGAACTGGACTTGCCGGACTTCCGCAAATTCAGCACCGAGAATCCGAACAGCGCGGCCTACACCGAGGGCTGGGCGCTGTACTCGGAAACGCTGGGTCGCGAGATGGGCTTGTATGAAGATCCAGTGGCCTACTACGGCCACCTGAACGCGGAAATGCTGCGCGCCGCGCGGCTGGTGGTGGACACCGGCATGCACGCCAAGGGCTGGAGCCGCGAGCAAGCCATCGCCTACCTGGCCGACACGCTGGGCTGGAGCGAAGCGCGCGCCAAGAACCAGATCGAGCGCTACATGGTGTGGCCGGCGCAGGCGCTGAGCTACAAGATCGGCTCGCTGAAGATCCTGGAGCTGCGGTCGCGCGCGCAGCAGGCGTTGGGCGACAAGTTCAGCTATCAGAAATTCCATGAAGTCGTGATCGGCGACGGCACTCTGCCGCTGCCGATCCTCGAAGCGCGCGTCGACCGCTGGATCGCCGCCAGCAAATAAGTGGCGCGCCATTGAGGGTTCCGATTGAGGCAATGTTGCAAATGTGATACTTTGCGAGATTGCCTCAAGGGAGCCGCTCAATGGAATTCCTGTTGTTTATCTTCGGCGTGTTCACGCTGAGCGTCGCCTGGCGCGCGCGCACGGAAGCGAAGCAGGCACGCAAGATCGCCACGGAGTTGCAGCGGGAAGTGGACGCGCTGCGCGAGATGCAAACGACGATGCAGCGCGCCGCCGCGCCGCAAGCACCACAGCAAACGCCACCGCAAGCAGCTCAGCCTGCGCGCCCGGCTGCACCGACGCCTGTCTATGGGCCGATACAGACCACCATCCTGTCGCCACGTCCACCGCAGTCCGCGCCTGTAGCAGCGCCGGCGCCGGTAGAAGCACCCGCGCCCGCAGCGCCATCGCCCGCTCCCGCCGAACCTGCTCCACCGCCATCGCCGGCGCCCCGGCCTGAACCAACGCCGCCGCGATGGCTGGTGGCCGCCAAGGCCTGGCTGTTCGGCGGCAACCTGGTCGCCAAGCTTGGCTTGCTGATCCTGTTCATCGGCGTCAGCTTCCTGCTCAAGTACACGGCCGCCCGCGTGACGGTGCCGATCGAATTTCGCCTGGCCGGCATCGTGCTGGCCGACATCGCGCTGCTGGCCTGGGCCTGGCGCATACGCTTGAGCCGTCCCGCCATCAGCCTGCCGGTACAAGGCGCGGCGCTGGCCGTGCTGATGCTGGTGACCTTCGGCGCGTTCCGCCTGTACCAGCTGATCCCCGGCTCGCTGGCCTTCGCGCTGCTGTTCGTGCTGACCGTCTTCACCTGCCTGCTGGCGGTGCTGCAAGACGCCATGTGGCTGGCCATCTTCGGCATCGTCGGCGGCTTTGCCGCGCCCATCCTGGCGTCCACCGGCGGCGGCAGCCACATCGGACTGTTCTCGTACTACGCGCTGCTCAACGCCGGCGTGTTCGCGCTGGCTATGCTGCGCTCGTGGCGTCCGCTGAACCTGCTGGGCTTCGCCTTTACCTTCGCCATCGGCACCGCCTGGGGCGTGCTGCGCTACACGCCGGAAAATTATCTGTCGGTGCAATTGTTCCTGCTGCTGTTCTTTGCCTTCTACGTCTCGATTCCACTGGCGTATGCAAGCCGGCAATCAGTCAAGCTGAAGAACTATGTCGACGGCACGCTGGTGTTCGGCACGCCGATGCTGGGCTTCGGCCTGCAATTTGGCCTGGTGCACGGCTACCCATTCGGCGTGGCCTATTCGGCGCTGGCGCTGGGCTTGTTCTACATCGGCCTGGCCACCGTGCTGCGCCAGCGCGACAAGGTAGCCCTGCTGACCGACGCTTTCCTCGCGCTGGGCATCGTGTTCGGCACGCTGGCGATACCGTTCGCGCTCGACGGCCGCTGGACTTCCGCCGCGTGGGCGCTGGAAGGCGCGGGCATCGTCTGGATCGGGCTGCGCCAGAAACAGACAATGGCCTGGATGTTCGGCCTGCTGGTGCAAGCCGGCGCCTGGTTGTCATTCTTCGGCACAGTCAGCGGGATGTCGCCGGAAAGTGCCATGGAATCCAATCTGTGGCTGGGCTTCATCCTGCTGTCCGTCACGGCCTTCCTGATGGCGACGCGCTTCCGCGCACAGCAGGACAGCGGCACGAAATTATTTACCGCGCTGGCGGCGCTGTTCCTCGCGTTCGCATCGATCTGGCTGGTCGCCGGCGCCTGGACCGAAATCTTCCTGCGCACCGACGGCGCCAGCCAGGCCAACCTGCTGGTGGTCAGCGCACTGGTCGCGGCGGCGGCGCTGTACTTCATCGCCCGCAAGATGGCGTGGCAACTGGCCAGCGGTTTCGCCTTGATCGCGCAGGCCGTTGCCGGCGTGATGCTGGCCATCCTGGCGCTGACGCAATGGAACTGGGCCTCCGCGACACCCGACCTGTTCGACCGGCCGATACTGGGCGCGGCCATGATCTGCGCCGGCGCCCTGTTCAGCAGCTGGGCGCTGATGCGGCACGATGGCCAGGAACCCGGCACCGCCACCTACGGCCTGTCGCGCCTGGCGATGCTATGGGCCGGCCTGTGGTGGTTCGCCCTGATCCTGCCCGACCTGGCCGGCTGGCTGTCGATCCGCTACCAGATCGCCACCACCGGCGCATGGGCCAGCGACGACATCCTCGGCCCCAGCATCTACGGCATGCTGCTCGCCGCCGGCACCGTGGCCATCGTCATGCTGGCGCGCCGCCTGCAATGGCGCAGCCTGCGCGTGTTGACGGCGCCGGCCTGGGTCGCCCTCTTGGTCGCCAGCGCACTGATGCTGGGCGGCCTGTATTTCGACAACCGCCTGCCCGTCGCATCCGTCTGGCTGGCCTACGCCGCGCTGTGGCTGACAGGCGAATGGCTGTTGCGCGTCTGGCCCGCCAACGGCTGGATGCTGCGCGACATGCCGCTGCAACTGCTGCACATCGTGCGCACCGGCGGCCTGTGGTTGATGATCTGGCCGGTCGCGGCGATCTGGATCACGCGCTGGCTGCACGGCGCCAGCGGCGCCGAAGCACAGCTGCTGGCCGACGCCGGCTGGGAGACCAGCGCCAGCTGGGCGCGCTTCATTCCGGCCTGGCTGATGATGGCCGCCGTCGGCTGGCTGATGCAGCGCAGCCGCGCCGGCGGCTGGCCGGTCGCGCCGCTGGCCGCGTGGTATCGGCGCCGCCTGATCCCGCTGGCCTGCGGCTGGGCGCTGCTGCTGGTCGCGGTCTGGAACCTGTCGCAGAACGGCGCCATGGCGCCACTGCCCTACGTGCCTTTGCTGAACCCGCTGGACCTGACGACCTGCTTCGCCATGCTGATGGCCTACGGCTGCTACCGCCTGCTGCACGACATGGACGCCGGCGGCACGTTGCGTCGGAACCTGCTCACCGCCTGGCCGCCGCACTGGGTGGCGCCGTTGCCGCTGCTGGCCGCGCTGGCCGGCTATGGCTGGCTCAACCTGGCGCTGCTGCGCACCGTCTCCAACTACATGAAAGTGCCGTACGAATTCGACGCCATGTTCGCCTCGCAATTCGTGCAGGCGATGCTGTCGCTGGTGTGGAGCATCACAGCGCTGCTGATGATGCGCTACGCCGTCAAGCGCGTGCTGCGCACCGTATGGATAGGCGGCGCGGTGCTGCTGGCCCTGGTGGTCGCCAAGCTGTTCCTGGTCGACCTGTCCAACGTGGGCGGCGTCGAACGCATCGTCTCCTTCGTCGGCGTGGGCGCGCTGATGGTCGGCATCGGTTATCTGGCGCCCTACCCTACCGAAACGGAAAAGACATGAAGAACATCCTGATCGCGGCAGTGGCCGCGTCGACCATCGCATCGGCGGCGGCCAGCGACGCACCGCAGGACTACACTCACCTGCTGCCGCTGACCACCAGCGCCAAACAGGGCGTGCTGCAAGTGCGGCTGCCCAAGGATGTCTACCTGCACGCGCGTTCGCCGCTGCTGGACGACGTGCGGATATTCGACGCCAGCGGCGCCTTGCAGCCGTTCGCGCTACGCACGCCGGCGCCGGCGACGCGCACCAGCCGGCGCGACCTGCCGTCGGCCATCTTCCCGTTGATGAGCACGGCCGCATCGGCCGGGCAGCTGGACCTGGATGTCAGCACGGCCACCGACGGGCGCCTGCTGTCCGTCAAGGTCCGCCCCGACAACGCGCGCGATAAGGCCGCCCAGCCACCGCACTTGGCGGGGCTGGTGCTCGACCTGGGCAAAGACGCGGCCGCCACACCGGTCAGCGCGCTGCGCTTCACGCTGCCGTCCGGCCAGCGCGAGTACAGCGCGCAGGTCTGGCTGGAGACCAGCGCCGACATGAAGCAATGGGATACCGTCGGCGCCGCCGACCTGAACTGGCTGGTCAACCAGGATGCGCAAACGCTGTCCAACGACCGGCTGGAGTTCGACGCCCGCAGCTTCCGCTACGCCCGGCTGAACTGGCGCAGCGGCACGCCGATCCAGTTCGCCGCGATCACGGCCGAGCAGCTGGTCCATGCCGACGTCGCCCAGCCCACCGAGCAACTGCTGCTGCAAGCGACAACCGGCAGGCAGGCGCAAGACCTGGCCTACGCCGTGCCGCCCGCCGTCGCGCCGAGCAAGGCCGGACTGCAATTCAGCGAGCCCAATGTCGTACTGTCCGGCACCCTGGGCATCTATCGCGAACTGCCCGCAAGGCAGGCAGGACAAGGCCCGGCATGGCGCTTCGATCCGCTCACCAGCGCGACGTTCTACCGCATCGCGCAAGGCGAGCAGGTGCGCAGTTCCGGCGACATCGAAGTACCAACCGTGCATGCGACGCAATGGGTGCTGCGGACCACGGCGCCAGCAACGGCAAGGCCCGCTTTGCGATTGAGCTGGCAACCGGCCACGCTGATTTTCCTCGCCAACGGCAACGGCCCCTACACGCTGGCGGTCGGCCGCGAGCGCGCCACGCCGGCCGTACGCGAGTTGAGCCAGGTCGCGCCTGGATTCTCCGATGCAGAATTGCAGAAATTGGAACAGGCCAGCGCCGGCCCGGCCACGCAGCAGCAAGGCAGCGGCGCGCAGGACGCCACTGCGGCGCTGACCGCAGCCACCGCCGCCCAGCAGCGCCTGGTTGTGCTGTGGGGCGTGTTGCTGCTGGGCGTGGCCGTGCTGGCGTTTATGGTTTGGCGCTTGCTGCGCCCATCACGTTCATGACGGCCAGCGTCATCGCCTGGGCGGCGGTCTTGATCGACGGCTCCGGCACCGGCGCGTAGTACGGCGAGTGGTTGAAGGCGATCGGCTTGCCGCCCGGCTTGGCCGCTTCGGCCACCGCCTTCGGATCGTAGACGCCGGTGAAGAAGAACATGCCCGGCACGCCCTCGTTGACGTAGGCCGAGAAGTCTTCGCTGGCCGTCATCGCTGGCATGCGCGCGACGTTGGCTTCGCCGAAGGCTTTTTTCAGCACGCCTTCGGTACGCTTGACCAGCGCATCGCTGTTGTCGATGGCGGCGCCACCGGTGATCAGCTCGACATCGGGCGCCGGCGCGTCAGCCATCGCGGCCGATGCGTTGGCGACGCGGCGCACGCCGGCCAGCAGTTTCGCCCGTACTTCCGGGCTGTATGAGCGTATCGTGCCACGCACGCGCACGGTGTCGGGGATGATGTTGCCGACCGTGCCGCCGTTGATCGCGCCGATGGTGACGACGCCGAATTCCTTGGGATCTTTCTCGCGGCTGATCACGGTCTGCACATCGACCACGAAGCGGGCGGCGATGGTGATCGGATCCAGCGCCTTGTCCGGCGCCGAGCCGTGGCCGCCGCGGCCCTTGAAGGTGATTTCAATCGCGTCCGAGTTCGACGACACCGGCCCGCTGTTGTAGCCGATGGTGCCATGGGCCAGCGGCCAGGTATGCAGCGCGAAGGCGTAGTCCGGTTTCGGGAAGCGCTTGAACAGGCCGTCGTCCAGCATGGCCTTGGCGCCGCTGACGGTTTCCTCGGCCGGCTGGCCGATGAACATCAGCGTGCCCTTCCACTGCGACTTCAGCGCCACCAGCGTGCGCGCCGCGCCCAGCCAGGCGGTCATGTGGACGTCGTGGCCGCAGCTGTGGGCCACCATCGTGTCCTTGCCGTCCAGCAGCGCATGCGCCTTGCTGGAATAGGCGTAGCCGGACTTCTCCTCCATCGGCAGGCCGTCCAGCTCGGTGCGCACCAGCACGGTCGGGCCGGCGCCGTTCTTGTAGATGGCCACCACGCCGGTCTTGCCGACTTTTTCCGTCACCTCGAAGCCGATCGCGCGCATCTCGGCGGCCAGCTTGGCGGCCGTGCGTTCTTCCTGGAAGGCGATTTCGGGATGCGCGTGCAGATCCTTGTAGATCGCATCGAGCTTGGGATACATGCCGTTGATCTGGCTGGCGACGGCGGACGCGTCCTGCGCCTGGACGGCGTGGATGCACAATAATGCGGCAAGCGGGAGCAGCTTCATCGGTGATTTCCTGGTCTGGGGATAAGCAAACCAGCATACCACCGGCGGATCAGGCTGTATGCAACTTCATCGTGGCGGCGTCGAACTTGCCTTCGACGATCTGCGGCATCACCAGCAGCGACTTGTCGATGGCTTGTTCGATCAACTCCTGGTCTTCGCGGCGCGGGCGGTGCAGCACGAAATCCGCCACCTGCTGCTGCAGGCTGAGCGTGCGCGGATGGCCGATGCCGAGGCGCAGCCGCCAGTAGTCCTGCGTGCCGAGCGCGGCGGTGATGTCCTTCAGGCCGTTGTGGCCGCCCGAGGAGCCGCCTTTTTTCAGGCGCGCGGCGCCGGGCATCAGGTCCAGCTCGTCGTGCACGACCAGCACTTCGTCCGGCAGGATCTTGAAGAAGCGGCACAGGCCGCCGACCGACTGGCCGGAGCGGTTCATATACGTCTGCGGCTCCAGCAGATAGACTTCCTGGCCGGCGACCGAGCCCTTGGCCATCAGCGCGTTGTACTTGGTCTCGCGTTGCAGGCGCGCGCCGATGTCGTTGGCGAGGTTGTCCACCAGCCAGAAGCCGGCGTTGTGACGGGTTTGTTCGTATTCGGGGCCGGGATTGCCGAGGCCGACGATGAGACGTATAGGCATGACGTGTGGTCGGTAAAAGAGAAACGTGATTATCGCTTAAGTCAGCGTTTTAAAACAAAAACCCCCGCCGGCATGACAGCACTGGCGGGGGTTTTCTCCTGCAACCGCCCGAAGGCGGCGTCAGTGATTACTTCTTGGCTTTAGCGGCTGGCTTAGCGTCAGCAGCTGGAGCTTCAGCGGTAGCAGCGGCTTCAGCAGCTACGTGACCAGCAGGTACCGAAGCGGTAGCGATGGTCAGGTTCGAACCGTGGGTGATCGCGGTTACGCCAGCTGGCAGAACCAGGTCAGCGATGTGCAGCGAGTGACCAACGTCGATGGTCGACAGGTCAACGGTGATGAACTCTGGCAGGTCTTTTGGCAGGCACGAAACTTCGATTTCGTTAGCTACGTGGCTGATGGTTGCGCCGTGCAGTTTGACTGCTGGGGACACGTCAGCGTTAGCGAAGTGCAGAGCCACTTTCATGTGCACTTTGGCGTTTGCGTCAACGCGCTGGAAGTCAGCGTGCAGAACCAGTTGTTTGAACGCGTGGACTTGGAAGTCACGCAGCAGAACTTGCTGGGTCTTGCCATCGATTTCCAGATCCAGGATCGACGAGTGGAAGGCTTCTTTTTTCAGCGCGTGGTACAGGGCGTTGTGATCCAGGGAGATGGTCACTGGCGCTTCGGTACCGCCGTAGATGATGCCAGGGGTTTGGCCCGAATTGCGCAGGCGGCGGCTCGCTCCGGAACCTTGCAATTCGCGTTTGAATGCAACAACTTTCATGTGTAACTCCAAAAATAACAGGGCTCGCGCCCCGTGTTATGAAGCCCCCGCGACCAGGGTGCTTCGAAAATGAGCTGACTGCGCTCATGAAACCGGGAAAAGCAAAGGCGCGACAGGCAATTTATGCCTGTCGCGCCATGAAAAACTGGCTAAATCGTTTATCTTTAGTCGATAAACAGGGAGATCACGGAATCGCCCTTGATGATGCGTTTGAACGTCTCGGCCAGCAGCGGTGCGCAGGTCAGTTGACGGATCTTGCCGCAAGCCTTGGCCGCGTCGGACAGTGGAATCGTGTCCGTCACGACCAGCTCGTCCAGCGACGAATTGGTGATGCGCTCGATTGCCGGGCCGGACAGCACTGGGTGCGTGCAATACGCGATCACTTTCTTCGCGCCGCGCTCTTTCAGCACTTCGGCAGCCTTGACCAGGGTACCTGCGGTGTCGACCATGTCATCCATGATCACGCAGTTACGGCCTTCGACTTCACCGATGATGTTCATCACTTCCGAAACGTTGGCCTTAGGACGACGCTTGTCGATGATGGCCAGGTCGCAGCCCAGGCGTTTTGCCAGGGCGCGCGCACGTACCACACCGCCGACGTCCGGCGATACCACCAGCAGATCCTGGTAGTTCTTCTTCTGCAGGTCGCCCAGCAGAATTGGCGAAGCGTAAATATTGTCAACCGGGATATCGAAGAAGCCCTGGATCTGG
This sequence comes from Duganella sp. BJB476, assembly GCF_003416895.1. Classification (GTDB taxonomy): domain Bacteria; phylum Pseudomonadota; class Gammaproteobacteria; order Burkholderiales; family Burkholderiaceae_D; genus Rugamonas. Next base: position 73,905 of record NZ_QVIO01000008.1, on the reverse strand, counting down.
TCTGCGTGCAGATCCATGATCAGGACGCGCTCGACGCCCGCTTCTTCCAGCATGTTCGCGACCACTTTGGCCGAGATCGCAACGCGCGCCGAACGTGGGCGACGGTCTTGACGGGCATAGCCGAAGTAAGGGATAGCTGCGGTGATACGGCCAGCGGACGCGCGTTTCAGGGCGTCGACCATCAGGATCAACTCCATCAGGCTGTCGTTGGTTGGAGCACAAGTCGATTGCAGAACGAACACGTCTTTACCGCGGACGTTTTCGTTAATCTCAACCATCACTTCGCCGTCCGAGAATTTCGAAACGTTTGCCTTGCCGAGAGGGATGCCGAGATTTTTAGCGACTCCTTCTGCCAATGCAGGATTAGCGTTGCCGGTAAAAACCATCAGGTTTTCGAAAGCCATTGGGAGTCCCAGAGATAGTCGATGAAATTTTTTGAAAAGTCGCCAGCGAAAACCGCGCGGCGCTGTACTTAGAACTTAGGGTATGGTTCGCGCTGGGGCGACGCCATCTTTGCTCTACCTGGCCGGAGACAGCTTGCGCCTCGACGGGTCCAGATACAAACGAATGGCAGGGGAACAAGGATTCGAACCTTGGTATGCTGGAATCAAAATCCAGTGCCTTAACCAGCTTGGCGATTCCCCTACGCAACTGACTGCTTGTCGTTACATGGCCGGTATTTTACAGCCATTTTCACGCTAAGCCAAATTTTTTTACCGCCTCACAACTTTTCGATGATCGGGTGGCGATTCAGCGCTTTTGCTTTCCAGGCCTTCCACTTCGCCGGTACTTTTGCAAGCACCGCATCCGCTTCGTTCTCGGTTGCTACCGCACTGAACACGCAAGCACCGGAGCCAGTCATCCTGGCGTCACCGTAAGCACTGAGCCATTCTATCGCCTCTGCTACCGGCGGGAATAACTTCGTTGCTACTTGCTGCAAGTCGTTCTTTCCAAACCCTTTTAAACCGATTCGATTTTCGAGGTGGCTGGAAAAGTCCGTTATTATGACGACCGGAGTATCCCTTGTCAAATGTTCTGAGCAAAAAATTGCTGCCGTCGGCACCGCGACGCCCGGTTCGATGACGACATACCAACAATCCGGCGCTGTTACTGGCCGCATGGCCTCCCCTACGCCCTCGGCAAAGGAGGTCTGGCCGAAGATGAAGAACGGGATGTCCGCGCCCAGCGGCAGGCCCAGCGCCATCAACTCTTCCTTGCTTAGACCGGCCCGCCACAAATGGTTCAACGCCATCAGCGTGGTGGCCGCGTCGGACGAACCGCCGCCCAGGCCGCCGCCCATGGGCAGGATCTTGTCGATGGCGATGTCCGCGCCGGCCGGCAGCGCGCCGGTGCGGCGCAGCACCTCGGCTTGCAGCAGCCGGGCGGCGCGGATAATCAGGTCGCTGTCTTCCGGCACGCCGGGCAGGTCGGTCACGCGGCGGATCTCGTGGTCGCCGCGCAGCTCGAAGTGCAGCGTGTCGCCGTGGTCGATCAACTGGAACACGGTTTGCAGCAAATGGTAGCCGTCGGCGCGGCGGCCGTTCACGTGCAGGAAAAGGTTGAGCTTGGCCGGAGCCGGGCAATTCTTCAGACTGGTCATGGTGCTGCTTATTCTGCGTTCGGACGGATGGCGATGCGTATCGTCAGGTCATCCACCTGCCCCGCGCCCAGGCGCGTGAGGTCGATGAGTTTAGGTTGCGGTACGGCCGCTTTGTCGTCTTGCCATGTGGCGTATTCGACTTTCCAGCCGTCGCGGGTGATCACCGTGTCGTTGGCCGGCGAGGCGACGAAGCGCTTGCCGCTGGCGTCGGTGGCGTAGCCTTGCAGCCATTCGCGCAAGCCGGAGACCGGCAGCGTCCAGCCCAGCGCCTGCGCGGTCAGGCTGTCGAGGTCGGACGCGGTGCGCGGCTCCTTGCCGCTTTGCTTCAACGTGGCCAATCCCGGCGTGACATTGATGACGGCGAGGATCTGGCCGGTCGGCGAGATCAGGTTGACGTCGGTGTCGGCCTTGGTCTGCTGCCAGGTGAACTTGCCGATCAGCGATTCGCGCTTGCCGTCCTTGCTGTAGTGGATGGAGATGCCGCCGCCCAGCGCGATATTGTCGCTGTAGGGCGCGACCACGGCGGCCGAGCGCGGCCCGGAAGTGGTGGCGCAGCCGGCCAGCACGGAAGCCGCCAACACGGTGGCCAGCATGGCGGCGGGCGCGCGGCGGCGCAGGTTGAATAAGGTCATCAGGTATCGCTTACAGGCTTTGGTTCAAACGGGCGAGCGTGCTTTTCAGCGCGTCGTTCTTCGGGTCTTTGGTTTGCGCTTCCTGCCACATCTGCTGGGCGCCGGTCTTGTCGCCCTTGACGAACAATACCTCGCCCAAGTGGACGGCGATTTCAGGATCGCCGCGCAAGGCGTAGGCGCGGCGCAGCAAGGCTTCCGCTTCGTTCAGGTTGCCCATGCGGTACTGCACCCAACCCATGCTGTCCATGATGAAGGGATCGCCCGGCGCCATCTTCATGGCCTTGTCGATCAGTGAGTAGGCTTCCGGTAAACGCTCGTTGCGCTCGGCCAGCGAGTAGCCCAGCGCGTTGTAGGCGTGCTGGTTGTCGGGCGCGGCGATCATCACCTGGCGCAGCGCCTTTTCCATCAGCTCCACCTGGCCCAGCTTTTCGGCGACCAGCGCGAAGTCGTACAGCAGGTCGGGATTGTCCGGATAGCGCTTGACGGCGTTTTCCAGCACCGTGTAGGCGGCACGGTTGTCGCCGGCGTCGCGCAGGATTTGCGCGTCGGCCTGGAAGATCTGCGCCTGGTCGACCGCCTCGGACGGCTTCAGCTCGGCCAGCTGCTTGCGGGCTTCGTCGACATTGCCCTTGCGGGCCGTCAGCTGCGCCATCTTCATGCGCGCGGCCAGGTAGATTTTTTCATCGGCGCCGTCGACCTTGTCCAGCCAGTTGTAGGCGGCGTCGAAGTCGTTGCGCTGCTCGGCGATCTGCGACAGTATCATCAGCACCTTGGACGGGTCGCGCTCGTCGCTCGGATGGTCGGCCAGCACCTTGATGAAATCGGTGAAGTATTTTTCCGCGTTGGGGATGTCGTTGGACTGCATCGACATCACGCCCAGCGCGTACAGCGTGGCCAGGTTGTCCGGCTGGTCTTTCAGCAGGGTCAGGAATTCCTTGCGGGCGGGTTCGGTCTGCTTGGCGTCGGCCAGGATGCGGGCATAGGCGGCGCGCACTTCACGCGATTTCGGATACTTGTCCAGGAAGGTCGACAGCACCTTCAACGCGGTGTCGATGTCGCCGGACACCTGCGCCGTGGTCAGGATGGCCAACTCGGAATCGGGCTTGATTTGCAGCGCCTGTTCCGCCTCGGCGCGGGAGCGCTCGTTGTCGCCCAGCGCGAAAGCGCCCTGCGCCAGGATCAAATGGCTTTCCAGCGTGCCGCTGTACGGCGCCAGCACGCGGTCTTCCAGTGCGAAGGCGGCGCTCTTGTCCTTGGCGCGCAGCAGGAACTGCTGCATCTGGAACATGGCCAGCGGACGCGCCTGCAGCGGCGCGGCCCTCAGGCGTTCGACAAAGATCTGCTCCGCTTCGCCCAGGTCGTCGTTGACGACGGCGAAGCCGAGGAAGTATTGGGTGGCCTCGTCCGAGTCCGGCGCCAGGCTGCGCCACAGGCGGATGGCCGACAGCGCTTCCGGCCCCTGCTTGGCGGTCAGCGCCATTTCGGCGGCGCGGCGCGCCAGGCGCGGATCGCGCGTTTGCTGCGCCAGCGCCAGCATGGTGATGTAGGCGCCCTGCCACTGCCCCTGCTTGAATTCCAGCTCGGCCTTGGTGATGCGGAACAGCATATCGCTGGTCAGCTCGACATCGGGCAATACCTCCGCGGCCGGCGCCGGTGCGGCGACAACCGGCGCAGGACTCTCCGCAGCCGCGTCGGCTGGCGCCGCAGTGGCGGACTCCGCCTCTTTTTGCGGCGCGACGGCGCACGCGGACAGCAAGGCGGAGAGGGTTACAATGGCGAAAGCGTTTTTCAAGGGAAGATCCTGGCAAGTCGGCAAAAGGTACAGATGCATCGGATTTTACGCGCAACACACCGATTGCGTCTTTTGACTAGTGTAACCAAATATTCCGCCACGACCAGAGTCAGCCGCCTCATTATTTCGACTGTTTGCGAGCCAGATGCCAGAATTACCAGAAGTTGAAGTCACCCGGCGCGGCGTTGCGCCGCATATCGAGGGACGCACCGTGCATCAGGTGGTGCTGCGCCGCGAAGGCTTGCGCTGGCCGTTTCCGGCGCAGCTGCCGCAGCTGCTGGCCGGCCACCAGGTGCTGCGCACCGGCCGCCGCGGCAAATACCTGCTGCTGCACTTTGACCATGGCACGCTGATCATCCACCTCGGCATGTCGGGCCACCTGCGGATCATGCCGTCCGATATCGAGCCGGAAAAACATGATCATTTTGATCTCGTGGTCGAGACTCCGGACGGCCTGCGCGTGCTACGCATGAAGGACCCGCGCCGCTTCGGCGCCGTGCTGTGGCACGACGACGCCGACGGCCTGCTGGAACACCACGTGCTGCTGCGCGAACTGGGCGTGGAGCCGCTGGAGGCTGGCTTCAGCGGCAAATTGCTGTACGATCAAACCCGGCAGCGCAGCGCGCCCGTCAAGCAGGTGCTGCTGGCGGGCGATATCGTTGTCGGCGTCGGCAATATTTATGCTTCGGAAAGCTTGTTCCGCGCCGGCATCAACCCGAAGACGCCGGCCAAACGCATCAGTCTGGCCCGCTACGACAAGCTGGCGCAGGCCGTGCGCGAGATCCTGGCCGAGGCCATCGTCCAGGGCGGCAGCACGCTGCGCGATTTTATTAGCGTCAACGGACAATCCGGGTATTTTCAGCAGAGTTATTTCGTCTATGATCGTGCAGGCGTCCCCTGCAAGGTATGCGCGGCGCCGATACGGCAGATCAAGCAGGGGCAACGGTCCACGTTCTACTGTGTGAATTGCCAAAAATAAGGGCAGAACATGATGGTCAGGGATTTCGAGCAATACAGCGCCTGGCGGCAAGGCGTCGTCACGGCGTTGAAAGATTATCAATCCTGGGTTGCTGGCGCGTCCCTGACCGACGCCGCCACCGACCAGCGCATCGTGCGCACCTTGGCGCGGCTGGCCGACGATAAATTGTCGGTGGCCTTCGTCGCCGAATTCTCGCGCGGCAAATCGGAGCTGATCAACGCCATTTTCTTTGCCGACTACGGCCAACGCATCCTGCCGTCCGCCGCCGGCCGCACCACCATGTGCCCGACCGAGTTGATGTACGACGCCAGCTTCGCGCCGTCGATCCGCCTGCTGCCGATCGAGACGCGGGCCGAGAACCTGTCCACCAGCGATTACCGCGACCAGCCCGCCGCCTGGACCGTGCTGCCGCTGAACCTGGACGCCGGCGCCGACATGCACGAGGTGTTCAAGCAGGTCAGCATGACGCGCCACGTGCCGGTGGAGGAAGCCAAGCGCTACGGCCTGTACGACGAGGACGATCCCGACATGCCGGTCACGCTGGATGATGCCGGCCTGGTCGAGATTTCGCTGTGGCGCCATGCGATCATCAACTTCCCGCATCCGCTGTTGAAGCAAGGCCTGGTGATCCTCGACACGCCGGGCCTGAACGCCATCGGCACCGAGCCGGAATTGACGCTGAACCTGATCCCGAACGCGCACGCGGTGCTGTTCATCCTGGCCGCCGACACCGGCGTGACCAAGAGCGATATCGAAGTCTGGCGCAACCACATCGGCGCCGGCGCGGGGCGGCTGGTGGTGCTCAACAAGATCGACAGCATGTGGGACGAGTTGCGCAGCGAGGCCGAGATCAATATCGAGATCGAACGCCAGCAGGCCAACGTGGCGCACGTGCTGGCGCTGGAGCCGCGCCAGGTGTTCCCGGTGTCGGCGCAGAAGGCGCTGGTGGCCAAGATCAACCAGGACCCGGCGCTGCTGGAGCGCAGCCGCCTGCAGACGCTGGAAGGCGCGCTGTTCAACGAGCTGATTCCGGCCAAGAAGGAAATCGTGCGCAAGCAGCTGAGCGAGGAATTGCAGGCGCTGAGCGCGGCGCAGCTGGCGATGGTGAACGCGCGCAGCCGCGGCGTGGTCGAACAGCTGCATGAGCTGAAGGGTTTGCGCGGCAAGAACCAAAGCGTGATCGCCCACATGATGCGCCGCATCGACGTCGAGAAAAAAGAGTTCGACGCCAGCCTGTTCAAGCTGCAGGCCACGCGCGCCGTGTTCACGCGCCTGTCCACCGAGCTGTACACCAACATGGGCATGGACATCGTGCGCGACGATATCGAACAGGTGCGCCAGGAGATGCAGCGCAGCCGCTTCTTCACCGGCGTGCGCGAGGCGGTGCGCAACTACTTCGAACGCATCCGCGCCAGCCTCGACGCGGCCGAGCACAAGACCGTGGAGATCAGCGAGATGATGGGCGTGATGTACCGCCGCTTCTCCAACGAGCATGGGCTGACCCTGGCCTTGCCGATGCCGTTTTCGCTGGAGCATTACCGCGAGGAGATCGCGTCCATCGAGGCGATCTACTACAAGCAGTTCGGCACGGCGACCTTGCTGACCACCAGCCGCGTGGTGTTGATGGAGAAGTTCTTCGACACCATCGCCTCGCGCGTGCGCGGCTGCTTCCGCGCCGCCAACAACGATGCGGAGGCCTGGCTGAAGGTGATCATGGCGCCGCTGGAGGCACAGATCCGCCAGCATAAGGATCAGTTGAAACACCGGCTGGCGTCGATCCAGCGCATCCACGATGCGACCGACAGCCTGGAACAGAAAATCGACGCGTTTGAAGGCAGCCAGCAGGAGCTGGAGGCGCAGAAGGCGCGGCTCAATGAATTGGCGGGGCAGATCAGCATCGCCATCAACGCGGAATTCGTGGCGCTGGACGCCGCAGCTTAGAGTTTAGGAAAAGAATGAAAGTTGTAGCAGTAGAGAATTTTGCAGATCCCAGTTTTTCGGCCGATCTGATCGGCTGGCAAAAAGTGCATGGGCGCCATGTGCTGCCGTGGCAGAACACGCGCGATGCGTATCTGATCTGGCTGTCGGAAATCATGTTGCAGCAGACGCAGGTGTCGGCGGTACTGGGTTATTACGCGCGCTTCCTGGAACGCTTCCCTACCCTGCGCGATCTGGCTTCAGCGCCGGTCGAGGATGTGATGGCGCAGTGGAGCGGCCTGGGCTACTACACTCGCGCGCGCAACCTGCACAAGTGCGCGCAGCGCGTGGTGGCGGAGTATGACGGCGTGTTTCCGTCCGATCCGCTGCTGTTGGCGGACTTGCCCGGCATCGGCCGTTCGACGGCGGCGGCGATCTCGGCGTTTTCCAGCGGCACGCGGGCGGCCATCATGGACGGCAACGTCAAGCGCGTGTTCGCGCGCGTGTTCGGCATCGACACCTATCCCGGCGAGCGCAAGACCGAGGAGGCGATGTGGCGCCGCGCCGAGGCGCTGCTGCCTGAGCAAGGCATCGAATCGTACACGCAGGGCTTGATGGACATGGGTGCGACCTTGTGCACGCGCAGCAGTCCGTCGTGCGAACGTTGTCCGATGCAGCCGCGCTGCGTGGCGTTTTCCAGCAACCGCACCAAGGATCTGCCGGTGCGCAAGCCGAAGAAGGCCAGCCCGGAAAAGCATGCGGTGATGCTGGCGATTATCGACGGCGGCCAGGTGCTGCTGGAGCAGCGTCCGCCAAGCGGCATCTGGGGCGGTTTGTTGTCGCTGCCGGAGTTGGATGGCCATCTGCTGGCCGAGGACGATGAAGTGGAAGCAGTCGATGATGCCGCGCTGATGCTGGCGGTGAGCAAATTCGGCGAGATGGAATCGCACGAGCGGCTGTCGACGGTGACGCATGTGTTCACCCACTACAAGCTGCACATCGCGCCCTACCGCGTGACCTTGGCGCGCCGCCTGACGATGGCCGCCGAATCCGGCCACGTCTGGTACGACGCCGCCAAAATCCCCGACGCCCCGCTACCGGCGCCGATCAAGAAACTGCTGCTGGAACTGGTAGGCGACAGCAAGGCCGCGCAGCAAAGGATGTTTTAAGGCCAGACCTTGACGACCGCCACCACCACGCCGGAAACGGTGAGGATGGTAGCGAAGGACCAGCGCACCATGCGGCTCTCAAGCTCGGAGATATCCAACCTTAGCGCGGCAATTTTTTCGCAGAGCTTACTGTCCACTGCGGCCAGATCCTCTTTCGTTACGTAATTGGACTGAATCACGGCGACCCGCGCTTCCAGCAGTGCCACATCCTCCTTCGTCACGTAGTTGGACTGAATTACAGTCACGCGAGCTTCCAACTGGACCAAGTCTTCCTTCGTCGCGTAATTGGATTGGATGACGGCGACCCGGCCGTCCAGTTTTGCCATGTCTTCCTTGGTAACGGACTGGCCGCGTGCCGCCAACGCCTCCGCTGCAAGCGAGGCAACCTCGACCTCGACCGAGGTCAGGCGCCGATCCAGTTGGGTGATTTGCTCGTCCATCGAGCCATCATGCGCCGAACACTGTTGGTGCTCAAGACCGCACGATTGAGCCCACTCAAAGCTCGTCGAGCGAGAACAGGCGGCGGTGTTCGCGGATGGCGTAGCGGTCGGTCATGCCGGCGATGTAGTCGGCGATCTTGCGCGCCTGCTTGCCAACGTCGCCCGATTTGTCCTGGTAATCCGGCGGCAGCAGCACCGGTTCGGCCATGAAGGCATGGTACAGCTCGCGCACGATGCGGCTGGCCTTGACCCGCATGCGGTTGACCTTGTAGTGACGGTAGAGATTCTCGCGCAGGAAGCGCTTGAGCTCGGTCGCGTCCTTGCGCATCGGATCGGAGAAGCGTATCAGCGGCGGCGCCGCGCGCACCTCGTCGATGCTCTTGGGCGCGGCGTCGGCCAGCAGCGCGCTGGAGGTGGCGATCAGATCGTCGGCCAGCGCGGTGATCAGGCGGCGCAAGGTTTCATAGATCGCGCGGCGGCCAGACAAGCCAGGGAAGGTCACCTGCACATCGCGCCACAGCCGCGCAAAAAACTCCACCTGCTCCAGCTGCTCGATGGTGATCAGGCCGGAACGCAGGCCGTCGTCGATATCGTGGCTGTTGTAGGCGATCTCGTCGGCGAGGTTGGTCAGCTGCGCCTCCAGCGACGGCTGGGTGCGGTCGATGAAGCGCTGCGCCACCGGCCCCAGCAAGCGCGCATTGTTCAGCGAGCAGTGCTTGAGGATGCCCTCGCGGGTTTCGAACATCAGGTTCAGGCCGTTGTAGGCGCCGTAGTGTTCTTCCAGCTCGTCGACCACGCGCAGGCTTTGCAGGTTGTGCTCGAAGCCGCCGTGGTCCTGCATGCATTCGTTGAGCACGTCCTGGCCGACGTGGCCGAACGGCGTGTGGCCCAGGTCGTGCGCCAGCGAGATGGCTTCCACCAGGTCTTCGTTCAGCCGCAGGTTGCGCGCCAGCGAGCGGCCCACCTGCGCCACTTCCAGGCTGTGCGTCAGCCGGGTGCGGAACAGGTCGCCCTCGTGGTTGAGGAACACCTGGGTCTTGTATTCCAGCCGGCGGAAGGCCGAGGAATGGATGATGCGGTCGCGGTCGCGCTGGAACTGGCTGCGCGAGGCGTGCGCCGTTTCGTCGAAGCGGCGCCCCACGCCGCCCGCCGAATGGGCCGCGTAGGGGGCGAGGAATTCGTCGGGCAGCATGGCGCTCCCCGCTTAAATGCTGGCGGCCAGCGTGGCCAGCAGCAGCTCTTGCGGCGCGTTGGTGATGCTTGGCGCACCCAGCGGTTTGAGCAGGATGAACTTGATGGCGCCGCCCTCGTTCTTCTTGTCGACCTCCATCAGCTCCAGCCAACGCTCGGTGCCCAGGTCGGGCGCCTTGACCGGCAGGCCGGCGGCCACCACCAGCGCACGCATGCGCGCCACGGTGGCCGCGTCGACCAGGCCCATGCGGTGCGACAGGTCGGCCGCCATCACCATGCCGCAGCCGACGGCTTCGCCGTGCAGCCACTCGCCGTAGCCCAGGCCGTTCTCGATGGCGTGGCCGAAGGTGTGGCCGAAATTCAGGATGGCGCGCAGGCCGCCTTCGCGTTCGTCCTGGCGCACCACGTCGGACTTGATCTCGCACGAGCGGGCGATGGCGTAGGCCAGCGCGCCCTTGTCGCGCGCCATCAGCTTGCCGATGTTGGCCTCGATCCAGTCGAAGAAGGCGGCGTCGATGATGGCGCCGTGCTTGATGACCTCGGCCAGCCCGGCCGACAGCTCGCGCGCCGGCAGGGTTTCCAGGGTCGAGGTATCGGCGATCACCGCGCGCGGCTGGTAGAACGCGCCTATCATGTTCTTGCCCAGCGGATGGTTGATGCCGGTCTTGCCGCCCACCGAGGAATCGACCTGCGACAGCAAGGTGGTCGGCACCTGGATGAAATCGACGCCGCGCATATAGCTGGCGGCCGCGTAGCCGGTCAGGTCGCCGATGACGCCGCCGCCCAGGGCGATCAGCGTGGTCTTGCGGTCGGCCTTGGCGGCCAGCAGCGCATCGAAGATCAGCATCAGGCTGGACCAGTTCTTGTGCTCCTCGCCGTCCGGCAGCACGATGGACGTGACCTGCTTGCCGGCCTGGCGCAAGCCGGCCTCGACGCGCTCCAGGTACAGCGGTGCGACGGTGGTGTTGGTGACGATGGCGACCTTGTCGCCGTTGACGTGACGGGCCAGCAGCATGCCGTCTTGCAGCAGCGCCGGGCCGATCGAGATGGGATAGCTGCGCTCGCCCAGCTCGACATTTAACAGGATGGTGGATTCTTCGTTCATCGATGGTTCGGCTTGTGTGACGCAGTTGGGCGAGGCTACGCAAGCCCGGGTTTCCAGCTGGGTCAGGATGGATTGAACCATCGATTGTACGTTAGGTCGGCCGGTATCGATGACGATATCGGCAATTTCCATGTACAAAGGATCACGGATCGCCATCAATTCTTCGAGTTTTTTGCGCGGATCGGCCGTTTGCAACAGCGGCCGGTTCTTGTCGTGCGCGGTGCGCTGCAGGATGCTGTTGACGGTGGCGCGCAGGTAGATCACCGTGCCGCGCTGCTGCAGGTAGGCGCGGTTGTCCGGATTCAGGATGGCGCCGCCGCCGGTGGCCAGCACCAGGTCGGGCTGGGCGGTCAGCTCGCGGATCACGTCCGCCTCCCGTCGCCGGAAGCTCTGTTCGCCCTCGATTTCAAAAATCCACGGGATCGAGGCGCCGGTGCGGGCCTCGATCTCGTGGTCGGAATCGACAAACTTCAGTCCCAGCTTGCGCGCCAGGATGCGGCCGATGGTGGTTTTTCCTGCCCCCATCAGGCCGACTAGAAACACATTTTGCATTGAACCCCGGTATTAATTTGTATTGGTACAGGACGTCACGTCGATGCCGTACGGACTGTACCGGCCCGGCGGCGGCGTCCCCACCGTCGTGAAGTCGGTCCCCAAATAGGGCAGCCTGGTGTGGGTAGTATACAGCGCCTCGGTGCCCGACACCTGGCCGCGGATGGTCAGCACCACATCGATCCAGTTGGCGTGGTCGCGCGCATACGTCAGCGACACCACGGCCTGGCCGTTGACGTCGGTGGTCGCGGTCGGTGTCACGGCGACGGTACCGTTGCCCGGAGTCAATGTTCCGTCCTGGTTCAGGTCTTCGCCCGGCTGCATGATGTTATCACTGTTGACGTCCTCGTTGGCGCAGGCGAGCGGCAGCGGGTTGGCGCCGGAGAGGTCGAGCACCCACGGGCCGGTGGTGCCGACAAAGTACAGTTGGCCCTTGTAGTAGTAGCGCGGGCGCACCGAACTGGTCAGCTTGATGCCGGCGGCCGGGTTGCCGGCGGCGTCGGTCACGGTCACCGCGTAGTCGAGCTGGTAACTGGTCGAGCTCGGCACGCCGATGGTGTTACCGGTGCCCGCGCTGATCGAGGCGGCCCGCCGGGCCACGGTCAGCTGGACCTGGCCGGTGGCGTTCGACACACCCTGCAGCTGGGCCTGGACCACCACGCCGTTCAGCTTGGTGTCGTTGGGGCCGGCGATGTAGCTGACCGAGGCGGTGCCGTCGGCGCCGGTGGTGACCACCGATGGCTGCGTCAAGGTGCCGCCGCTCGGGTCGCTGACGAAGGAGAAGTTGACCACGGCGTTCTTGACCAGGTTGTTCTCCGATGTGCCGTCGAGCACGGTGGCGCGCAGCGTCGATTGCTGCACCGTGCTGCCGTTGGCGTTGACGCCGATGACCGCAGGGTCGGCCTGGATGCTGACGATCGCCGACGCCGTGTACGGTGCGACGAACTCCAGCAAGCCCTGGGTCGCCAGGCCGGTGACGCTGGAGGTGGCGGTCAGCGTGGCTATGCCGGGATTGACAGCGCGCACATAGGCGATGGCGTTGCCGTTCACCAGCGTCAGCGCGCTGGTGGCGGTAGCGCAGCCGACGTCGGAGTAGATGGCGCCGCGCGAGGTGTTGAGCGTGACGCCGCCTGTCTGCGGCACGCCGCCGATGTCGCTGTGGACCGCCACCTTCTGGCAGCTGTTGATGTTGGTGAGCGCCAGCGGTGCGCCGGCGCCGTCGACGCCGCTGACGGTGAAGTTGGTGGCGCTGACCACGATCGAGGCGTTGGCGATCTCGCCGGCCGAACGCACCACGATGGCGTCGGTGCCGGCCGTCTGCGCCGTATAGCTGAGCACCAGCTGGCCGCTGGAATCGGTGATGGCGGTGCCGCCGCCCTTGACGCTGAGCCGGTTGGCGCCGCCGGCGCTGAAGGTGACCGCCTGCCCAGGCAGCGCGCTGCCGGCCGAATCGACCAGCTTGACGGTGACGTCGGTGGCGGCGCCGACCTTGATGGAGCTGCTGTTGTTGATGCTCAGCTTGTTGCCGGTCACCTTGATCGGCAGCGTCTGCGTCTGGGCGCCGGCGGCGGACGCGGTGACGGTGACGGTGCGCGAGGTCGGATCGCTACCCCGGTCCAGCTTGGCCGTGACGCGGCCGTTGGCGTCGCTGACGCGGGTGGCATAGACCAGGTTGCCCGAGTCGACCTGCAGCGCCACCGCGACGCCCGGCAACACGTTGTTGGACGAATCCTTGACCACCACCGACACCGTCACTTCGCTGCCGGCCGCGCCGGACGACGCCAGCTCGCCGGGGTTGGAGGTCAGCGTCAGCGTCGGCATCGCCGTCACCACCTTGACCACGATCGCCGTCGAGGTCACCGTGCCGACGCTGGCGGTGAGGGTAATATCGCCCGCCGTCGGGCTATCCTTGATGCTGAGTTTTTCCACCACCTCGCCGTTGGTGTTGGTGATCCGGTTGGTGTTGGTGATGATGCCGGCGTTGGCCTTGAATGCCACCGTCTCGCCCGCCAGAGCGTTGCTGTTGGCGTCCTTGACGATGGCCGTCAGCGTCACCTCGGTACCGGCGACGCCGGACGAATCGATGGTGGCCGGGTCGGCCTTGAGGGTCACGGTGGCCACCTTGCTGACGACCGGCGGCGGCGTCGTGCCATCGCCGGTGCTGCCGGGCGAGCCGCCGCCGCCGCCGCAGGCGGCCAGCGCAGCGGCGACGCCGAGCGCCACCAGCCAGCGGCCGCTGCGGAGTATGGGTTGGGCCAGGCCCGAGGGGAGCGCGTATATCATGTCAGATCCTAGTTAAACGAAGTACGTGTTCTTGAACACTTGATCAGCGCGTCGACAGCCGTTCGGCGACGATCTTGGGCGTGATAAAGACCAGCAATTCTGTCTTGTCGTTGGTGCGGCTGTTGCTGCGGAACAGATAGCCGAGCACCGGCACGTCGCCCAGCAGCGGCACCTTGTCGGTGGTGTTGCGCTCGGTCTGCTGGTAGATGCCGCCCAGCACCACGGTGCCGCCGTTCTCGACCATGACCTGGGTCTTGACGTGCTTGGTGTCGATGGCGAAGCCGGCGCGGGTTTCCTGGCCGACGCTGTCCTTGTTGACGTCGACGTCGATGACGACGTTGCCGTCCGGCGTGATCTGCGGCGTCACTTCCAGCCGCAGGTTGGCCTTGCGGAACATGATCGAGGTGGCGCCGCTGCTGGTGGCCACCTGGTAGGGCAGCTCGATGCCCTGCTCGATCAGCGCGATCGCCTTGTCGGCCGTGATCACGCGCGGGCTGGAGATGATCTTGCCGGTGCCGTCCGCTTCCAGCGCGGACAGTTCCAGGTTGAGGAAGCGGTTGGCGGCCGACGAAAACAGGCTGACCGCCAGGTTGCCGGCGGCGGCGCCGTTGATGGCGCCGGCCGGCAGGTTGATGAACTGGCTGTTGCTGTAGCTGGCGTCGGAGGCCTTGATCTGGCCGGTCACCTCGCCCACGCCGTTGATGTTGCCGCCGATGGCGACCCGGGTGTTGCTGGTGCCGAGCTGGTAGCCGGAGTCGCCGCCGCGCTGGGTGCGCAGGTCGGAAAAGCCCAGCTTGGCGCCGAGGTTGCGGGTGAAGGTGTCGCTGGCCTCGACGATGCGGGCCTCGATCAGCACCTGCTTGGAGGCGATGTCGGTCTTGGCGATCAGCTTGCGGATATCCTCCAGCTTGGAGGCGATGTCGGTGACGAACAGCTGGTTGGTGCGCGGCTCGATGATGGCGCTGCCGCGCTTGGACAGGATGCGGTTCTTGCCGTCGCCGCTGCCACCTTCCAGGCCGAACACGGTCTTGAAGGCGTCGGCCTTCTGGTAGTTCAGCTGGAAGATCTCGGATTTCAGCGGTTCAAGGTCGGCGATCTGGGCGCGCTGCTCCAGCTCCAGCTTTTCCTTGGTCAGCAGTTCCTCCTTGGGCGCGATCCACAGCACCGAGCCGTTCTTGCGCATGTCCAGGCCCTTGGCCTGCAACACCACGTCCAGCGCCTGGTCCCACGGCACTTCCTTCAGGCGCAGGGTCAGGTTGCCGCTGACGCTGTCGCTGGTGATGATGTTCAGGCCGGAGATGTCGGCGATCGCCTGCAAGGCCGCGCGCACTTCGACGTTCTGGAAATTGAAGGACAGCTTCTCGCCGCGATAGCCCTGGGTGCCCTGGGTCAGCTTGTTCGGGTCTTCCTTGATCGGCTTGACGTCGATCACCAGCTGGGTGTCGCTCTGGTAGACGGTCTGTTCCCACAGGCCGCGCGCCTCGATCGTCATGCGCGTGTTGTCGCCCTGCGGCACGGTGGTGACCAGCGCCACCGGGGTGCCGAAGTCGCCGACGTCGAGCCGGCGGCGCAGGCTTTCCGGCACGCCGGTCTTGAGGAAATCGACCACCACGCCGGTCGGGGTCTGGCGCACGTCGACTGCCACCTGGCTGTTGGGCAGGTCGACCACCACCCGGCCCTCGCCGTTGGCGCCGCGGCGGAAGTCCATGTCGCGCAGCAGTTGACGGCCGGCCGGCGCGGCTGGCGTGGCGGCCGCCACCGGCAAGCCGCGGGCGTCGACCGCCTGGGCCAGGCCGCCGGAACCGTCGATGGTCAGGATCACGGCGTTGCCGTCGATGGCGGTGGCGTAGTTCAGGCTGCGCTTCAGGTTGAACACCAGGCGCGAACGCTCGCCGGCCTGCACCACGTTGACGCCACGCAGGTCGCCCAGGCTCAGCTCCTGCACGGTCTTGCCGGTGGCGTTGGAGGTGGCGCCGAAGTCCAGCGCGATGCGCGGCGGATTGGTGATGGCGAAGCCGATCGGCAATTTTCCGGGCGCGTTCTTCAGCGCGATCTTGACGATCACGTTCGAGCCCTGCTGGTTGGCGGTGATCGCTTCGATGGCGTTGGAAGGCGGCGCCTCCGGCGCGGCCTGGGCGTGGACGACGCCGGCCAGTTGCATGGCGAAGGCAAAAGCGAGCACCGGCATCCAGCTGGCGACGGCCAGGGCGCGCCGGGGCGTGATGTGAGCGGTCATTTGGTGTTCTCCTTGCTTTCCTGCAGTTCCAACTTGGACATGCGTTCGACCCAATCGCCGCCCGCATCCTGTACGATTTCCTTGACGCTGACGCTGGTGTCGCTGATGGCGGTGATCAGGCCGAAGTTCTGGCCCACGTGCTGCCCGACGATCACATGGTGCAGGTTGCGGTCGACCTGCAGCAGTCCGTACAGCACGCCTTTCTGCTGCACGGTGCCGACCATCTTGACGGTGTCGAGCGGGAAGCTCTCCAGCAATTCCTTGCGCCGCTCCGTGTCCGGCTTGATGCCGTTGCTGCCCTTGGCCGAGGCCTTGGCCAGCTCGGCCAGCAGCTTGTTGGGATTGAAGGGGTCGATCGCCTCGGCCTGGGCGTAGGCGAAGGGGATGAAGGTCTTGGGCTCGGCCAGCGGCGGCACCGCCACCTTGGCCTGGGAATCGACCTGCTTCATCCAGGCGCGCACTTCCTGCACGTCGCTGTCGCCGCAGCCGGCCAGCAGCGCCAGCACGGGGGCCAGCAGCATCGCGGGGATCAGGGTTCTCATGATTTTTTCGCCGCCTTTTTCTTGTCGGCGGCGGCCTTGCGCTGGGCGCTGACCTCCTCGGGGTCGAGGTAGCGGAAGGTCTTGACCACCGCATCCAGGGTCAGCACGCCGTCCTTGCCGGTGTTCAGGCTCATGTTGTTGAGCGTGACGATGCGCGACAGGTTGGCCATGTTGCCGGCAAAGGCGCCGATGTCGTGGTAGCTGCCGGTGACGCGGATGTCGATCGGCAGTTCGGCGTAGTAGTCCTTGACCACCACCTGCGCCGGCTTGAAGGACTCGAACTGCAAGCCGCTGCCGGTGCCGGCGCGGCCGATGTCCTTCAGCAGCGCGTCCATCTCGGCCTTGCTCGGCAGTTGTTTCTGCAGCCGGTCGACGTACTGGTCGACCTGCACTTTCTGTGCCCGCAGCGCGTCCAGGTTGACCGCCTGCGAGGTCTTGAACTTGTACTCGTCGCGCAGCTTGATTTCGGCCTGGGCGCCGGCTTCCTGCTCGTCGAACTGCGAGCTCCAGTAGCCGAAGTAGCCGGCCACCACCACCGCCGCCGTCACGCCGAGGCTGCACAGCACGCGCGGCGCCAGCGGCCATTGGCCCGGATGGCGGTCGCCGAGGTTGCGGAACTGGTCGGCCAGTTGCGCGCCCATCAGATTGAGATTCAGCTTGGCCATGGTTATCCGCGCTCCTGGCTCTTGGCCGGCGACGGGCCGGCGGCCGGGGCGTCGCCGGCGGGCTTGCCCTTGGCGCTGGAGGCGGCAGCATCCTTGTCGCGCGGGCGCTTGATGTTGACCGACAGGTTGAACTCCACCACCTTCTTGGCGGTCTTGCCCTGGCCCAGTCCGGTGGACTTCACTTCGACCAGCTCCGGCCGCTCCAGCCACGGCGAGACGCCGGCCAGGTTGCCCAGCAATTCGGAGACCCGCTCCTGCGACTGCGCATAACCGCCGATCGCCACTTTCTGGCCTTCCTGCTTGAAGCCCTTGAGGTAGACGCCGGACGGGATCTGCTTGACCAGCTCGTCGAGCAGGTAGACCGGCTGGTTGCGATCGCCCTGCAAGTCTTCCACCGCCTGCTGGCGCGCCTTCAGCGCTTCGATTTCCTGCTTCAGCGTGGCGATCTCGGCGATCTTCTTGTCGAGGCCGGAGATCGCGGTCTTGATCACGTGGTTGCGTTCGTTCTGGATGGAGATTTCGCGGGCGTTGTAGCCGCCCACCAGCAGCACCACGCCGACGCCGACGATGGCGCCCAGCGCCAGCAGCGCGAAGAAGGCCGCCTTTTTCTGTTTGCGCTTTTCCTCGCGGTGCGGCAGCAGGTTGATTTTAATCATCAGCCGAACCTCCGCATGGCCAGGCCGCAGGCCACCAGGTAGGCCGGGGCGTCGCTGCGCAGCTGCGACTCGCGCACCGAGGCGGCCAGCTGCATGCCCTTGAACGGCGAGATCACGGCGCTGGAGATCTTGGTGCGGCTGGCCACCAGTTCCAGCAGGCCCGGCAGCAGCGCGCAGCCGCCGGCCAGGAACAGCTGGTCGACCCGCGTGTAGGGGGTGGAGGTGTAGAAGAACTGGATCGCCCGCGTCACTTCCAGCGCCGCGCTTTCCAGGAAGGGCGACAGCAGCTCGGCGCTGTAATTGTCGGGCAGGTCGCCGGATTTCTTGCGCGTCTCGGCCTCGTCAAAGCTCATGCCGTAGGAGCGCACGATGTCCTGGGTCAGCGCGTTGCCGCCAAAGGGCTGCTCGCGCTCGTAGACGGTGACGCCGTCCAGCATCACGGAAATATGGGTGACCTGGGCGCCGACCTGGAACAGCGCCACCACCTGGCCGGCGCCCGCTTCGGGCAGCTGGGCGGTCACGCGGTCCAGCGCGGCGCGGGCGGCGTAGGATTCGATGTCCATCACGGTGGCCTTGAGGCCGGACGCTTCGGCGATGGCGACGCGGTCCTCGACCTTCTCGCGGCGCGAGGCGGCCAGCATCACTTCGATGTCTTCCGGCGAATTGGCGGCCGGGCCGAT
Organism: Duganella sp. BJB476; assembly: GCF_003416895.1. Lineage (GTDB taxonomy): Bacteria > Pseudomonadota > Gammaproteobacteria > Burkholderiales > Burkholderiaceae_D > Rugamonas. The sequence continues at coordinate 55,466 of NZ_QVIO01000008.1, read as the reverse complement.
GACGTCGAAGTCCAGGCTGACCTCGTCGAGCGCGAACGGGATGTACTGGCTGGCCTCGGATTCGACCTGCACTTCCAGCTGGTCTTCCGACATGCCGGCAGGCAGGATGATTTTCTTGGTGATGACGGAAGCGGGCGGCATGCCCAGCGCGACCAGCTTGGTGCGGGTGCCGCTTTTCTTCCAGACCCGGCGCACGGCGTCGACCACCTGATCCATGTTTTCGATATTGCCATCCACCACGGCGCCGCGCGGCAGCGGCTCGGCGGCATAGCGTTCCAGCCGGTATTCGCCCTTGCCGCCCTGGGCCAGCTCGACCAGGCGCACGCTGGAGGTGCTGATATCGATGCCCACCAGCGGCGGATTACCCTGCCCCAGCAACGCCTTGATATCGATCATACGAGCCTCCCGGCGCCATGGCTGGCGCCCGTGCTTCTTTGCCGCCGAATCAACATTCGAACAGTTTGCATTTAGGAACTCGTTTGAAAACCAGCGTTTAGACTGCTTATGTAAGACCGTACATTAAATCCTGCCTATACAAGTGTAAAGGTATTTCTATTGTGCACAATTGCCTTGGTGTGAGGGTTTCACCACACTTTTTTGACACCCTGTAGCCTCAAAAACAACTCAGTTGTTTTGTTACTTACAAGCAAAAATCCCTGACGTCTGGCAGCGCGCGCCGTGGCACTTGCCGCTCGCTTATAATGGCCCGCATACATAACAGAAAGATCGAACTGCATGGCTTCTTCTTCCAATTCGGCACCTCCACCATCGAATCCGCCCGACGCTTCCTCCAAAGGCAAACCCGCATCCCGTTTCTTCCTGCTGGCCGGCCTGTCCGTGGTCGGACTGGGACTGGTCGGGCTGCTGCTGGTGGTGTTCGGCCTGGCGATGGCCTACCCCAACCTGCCCGAGCTCGACACGCTGACCGACTACCGGCCGAAAATGCCGCTGCGCATCTTCTCGGCCGATAACGTGCTGATCGGCGAGTTCGGCGAGGAGCGCCGCAACCTGGTGCGCATCAAGGACATCCCCGATGTGATGAAGAAGGCCGTGCTGGCGATCGAGGACGACCGCTTCTACGAGCACGGCGGCGTCGACTACACCGGCATCCTGCGCGCGGCCGTGCACAACGCCACCGGCGGCGCCAAGCAGGGCGCCTCCACCATCACCCAGCAGGTGGCCCGCAACTTCTTCCTGTCGAGCGAACAGACGCTCAAGCGCAAGGCCTACGAGGTGCTGCTGGCCTGGAAGATCGAGAAGAACCTCAGCAAGGACCAGATCCTCGAGGTGTATATGAACCAGATCTACCTGGGCCAGCGCGCCTATGGTTTCTCGTCGGCCGCACAAATCTATTTCGGCAAGAATCTGAAAGACATTAGCGTGGCCGAAGCGGCCATGCTGGCCGGCCTGCCGAAAGCGCCGTCGGCCTACAACCCGGTGGTCAACCCGAAGCGCGCGCGCACCCGCCAGCAGTACATCCTGCAACGCATGCACGACCTCGGCTACATCACCGACAAGCAATATGAAACCGCCAAGGCCGAGGAACTGAAGGTCAAGACCGACAGCAGCGAGTTCGGCGTGCACGCCGAGTACGTGGCCGAGATGGCGCGCCAGCTGGTGTACGAGCAGTTCAAGGAGGACACCTACACGCGCGGCCTGAACGTCTTCACCACCATCACCAAGGCCGACCAGGACGCCGCCTACCTGGCGCTGCGCAAGGGCGTGATGGACTACGAGAAGCGCCACGCCTACCGCGGCCCGGAAGCCTACATCGACATCCCGCAGAACAAGGAAGAGGCGGACGACGCGGTCGAGACCGAACTGGCCGACCACCCGGACAGCGACGACATCGTGGCCGCCATGGTGCTGGCCGCCACGCCGCAGCTGATCACCGCCGTCACCGCCACCGGCGAGGAAATCAAGATCACCGGGCCGGGGCTGGAGATGGGCCGCTCGTGGCTGTCCGACAAGGCCGCGCCGAACAAGCGCATCCGTCGCGGCGCGGTGATCCGTGTCATGCAAGAGGGTAAGGACTGGCAAGTGACGCAGCTGCCGGAGATCGAATCGGCCTTCGTCGCGGCCGACACCCACGACGGCGCCATCAAGGCCATGGTGGGCGGCTTCGACTACAACCGTAGCAAGTTCAACCACGTGACCCAGGCCTGGCGTCAGCCGGGCTCGTCGTTCAAGCCCTTCATCTATTCGGCTTCGCTGGAGCGCGGCCTGTCGCCGGCCACCATCATCAACGATGCGCCGATCTCGTTCGACGCCGGCCAGACCGGCGGCCAGGCCTGGGAGCCGAAGAACTACGACGGCAAGTACGAAGGCCCGATGACCATGCGACGCGGCCTGACCAAGTCCAAGAACATGATCTCGATCCGCATCCTGCACAAGATCGGCGCCAAGTACGGCCAGGAATACACCACCCGCTTCGGCTTCGACGCCGACAAGAACCCGCCCTACCTGACCTTGGCGCTGGGCGCGGGCAACGTCACGCCGCTGCAGATGGCCGGCGCTTACGCGGTGTTCGCCAACGGCGGCTACAAGGTCAGCCCTTACCTGATTTCCAAGGTGACCGACGCGGACGGCAAGGTCCTGTCGCAAGCCAATCCGGACAAGGCCGGCGACGAGAAGAACCGTGTCATCGACGAGCGCAACGCCTTCCTGATGGACAGCATGTTGAAAGACGTGGTGCGCTTCGGCACGGCGACCAAGGCGCTGGTGCTCAAGCGTCCCGACCTGTCGGGCAAGACCGGCACCACCAACGATTCGATCGACGCCTGGTTCGCCGGCTACCAGCCGCATCTGGTGGGCATCGCCTGGATCGGCTACGACCAGCCCAAGAACCTGGGCAACAAGGAAACCGGCGGCGGCCTGGCGCTGCCGATCTGGATCAGCTACATGCAGAAGGCGCTGAAGAATATCCCGATCGAGGAGCGGGCGGTGCCGGAAGGCGTGATGCTGGTGGGCGACGAGTACTACTACGCGGAGAATCCGCCGGGCACCGGCGTGCATAACATCGACGGCGCCTCGCACGGCACGCCGGCCGAGGAAAAAGCCAAGGACGCCGTCAAGAACGAGCTGTTCTAAAAAGCTGAAGCACAAGCAAGGGGCCGCAAGGCTCCTTGTTTATTGACAGTCCATTTTCAGGAAGATCTATGAAGTTTTTGTTTGCTTTTATTGCCTTGCTCTGTGCGCTGTCCGCCTCCGCTGCGGATGAGAGTACATTTGCCACGGAGGCGGTGGCGTTTCTGGACACCGAGCTTCCGCAGATGGACAAAGCCGTGGCGGACAAGGACCGCGCCTATTTTGGCCCGGCACTCGACCGTGTGCAGCTGTTTTTCAGTGGCTGGAGCGGTGACCAGTTGGAACGCTATCCGGCCTGCTCCCGGGCGATCAGCGATTTTCTGATTGTCGGCCTGTGCAAGATTTCACCTCCGGGCACGCTTTGCGAACCCGTAACGTTCTTCCCCAAGGTGGACAACCATATCGAGCAGTGCCGCGACTCAGCCAAGCCCGCGAACCTTATTGTTCCAGCCTGACCGGGCTGCCGCCCTGCACGCTGACCATCTCGGACAGCGACGTGAACAGCTCGGAACCGTCGCGGGTATTGAGCCACTTGCCGTCCTTCTGCTTGTAGTGGTAGCCGCCCGAACGGGAGGCCACCCACAGCTCCAGCATCGCGGCCTGGCTGTTGACGATGATCTTGGAACCATTGTCGATAAACTCAATTTCCAGCACGTTGCCGCTGCGGCTGCACTCGACGTCGAGCATGTCTTCGTCGTTCAGACGGTCCAGCGCGGCCGCGATGGCGGTAAGGGTGGCCTCGGCCTGCGCCAGGAATTCTGATTCGCCCATGCTACACTCCAGTATCTATAGTCAATCCATGATTTTATCGTGAAGTCCACATTCCGTTTATTTATCGGCCCAGTTTGCGGCATAACCGCCCTGTGCCTGACCGTCTTGTTGAGCGGCTGCGGCCAACCCGGCCCGCTGTACCTGCCCAAGGCTCCACCGGCCAAGCCTGCCAAGAGCACTGAAGCTGCCCCGGTTCCATCCACTCCAGTACCCCAACAATAATTCTTATGTCGCAATTTTCCTATGTAAATGGCGTGCTGCACGCCGAGGGCGCGTCGCTTGCCGCCATCGCCGAGCAGTTCGGCACCCCGACCTATGTGTACTCGAAGGCGCAGCTGCTGACCAATTTCGCCTCCTACGCCGACGCCTGCGCCGGCCGCGACGCCCTGGTCTGCTACGCCATGAAGGCCAACTCCAACCTGGCCATCCTCGACCTGCTGGCGCGCCAGGGCGCCGGTTTCGACATCGTCTCCGGCGGCGAGCTGCTGCGCGTGCTGGCGGCGGGCGGCGATCCGCGCAAGGTGATCTTCTCCGGCGTCGGCAAGAGCGTCGACGAGATGCGCCTGGCGCTGTCGCACGACATCCTGTGCTTCAACGTCGAATCGATTCCCGAGCTGCACCGCCTGAACGAAGTGGCCGGCTCCATGGGCAAGACCGCGCGCGTATCGCTGCGCGTCAACCCGAACGTGGACGCCAAGACCCATCCCTACATCGCCACCGGCCTGAAGGCCAACAAGTTCGGCGTGGCTTTCGACGACGCGCTGGACACCTACCGCGCGGCCGCCAGGCTGCCGCACCTGGAAGTGGCCGGCATCGACTGCCACATCGGCTCGCAGCTGCTGGACGACGCGCCGCTGCTGGAGGCGCTGGACCGCCTGATCGAGCTGATCGACAAGCTCGGCGACGAAGGCATCGTGCTGCACCACCTGGACATCGGCGGCGGCATCGGCATCAACTACGGCGAAGCGGGCGAAGCGGCGCCGGTGCCGGTGGGCGACTACCTGGGCCGCCTGTTCGCCAAGATCGACGCCTGGCGCGCGGCGCGCTACGCAGGCAAGCCGATCAAGGTGATCTTCGAGCCGGGCCGCTCGATCGTCGGCGACACCGGCGTGCTGCTGACCAAGGTGGAGTTCATCAAGCATGGCGAAGAGAAGAATTTCTGCGTGGTCGATGCGGCGATGAACGACATGGCGCGTCCGGCGCTGTACCAGGCGTGGATGGACATGCAGCCTGTGGTGCAAGGCAAGGCTGGCGCGTTGACGTATGACGTGGTCGGTCCGATCTGCGAATCCGGCGACTGGCTGGCGCGCGACCGCGAACTGGCGGTGGAAGCCGGCGACCTGCTGGTGATGCACAGCGCCGGCGCCTACGGCATGACGATGGCGTCCAACTACAACACGCGCGGCCGGGCGGCGGAGATCATCGTCGACGGCGAGGTGTGCCACGTGGTGCGCAAGCGCGAGAATCCGGCCGATCTGTACGCGCTGGAGTCGCTGATCAAGTAAGCCGTTCAGCCCTCGAACAAAAGCCGCCAAGCTTAGCGCTGGCGGCTTTTTTGTTGGTGTCGGCGCTAAGCCCTTTTACATGCAGGGCGCCAGCAACCGCTAACGCTTGCCACGACGCTTGGCGACGCCAACCAGCGCGATGCCGGCCAAGAGCATTGCCCAGGTTTCAGGTTCAGGCACAGCAGCCAGCGCCGTATAGATCGTCAACGATGGCGCCGTTAAAGCGATATGGGAATACGAGCCAAGCATGTGCTCATCGGGCATCCCATCTGTGAGGCCCCACCAACTCGCGTACGATGCCCTGGCCCCAGTAAATGTGGCGAAAGAGAATTTGGTGGTCTGCTCTATCGATAAACCATGAACATCGAATTCCAGCAGCTTGGGCGTCGTGGCATTGTCAATTGTCTTGCTGACTGTCCCGCCATGACCATCCGGCAGATAGACGACGGCACTATTTTTGGCGGAACCCGGCACCCACGATCCATTGGCCTCCGCCGGTTTTTCCGGAGTCTCCAAGGTACCTGATACATATGCTGAAACGGAATAACCCGTGATGACGTAGCCCGCAGCGGGCGTGATCGCCATCGACATTTGATAATAATCGTATTCGGCGTAGCCGCCGGATGAGGTGTTGTGTGTCGGTCCCCAGGCTGCAGTCGTCACTTTGGTGGCGCCTCCGTGGTCGCTCAGGACGGTAAGAGCTGTCGACGCCGGCTGGGATGCCGACACAGAATCTTCCGTGATTGACGTGAGGTCCAGAGTGCTTGTGTGTACATTCGGTATGGCTGCATAAGACATGAGTGGCGTCGCCAACGCCAGCGCGGCAAGGATGGTTCGCATTGTGGTTTCCTGAAAATAGGCCGAAAATTGGGCCTTGGTTGATGAGGTTATTAGTATAACGACATTCTTTATTTTCAAGTATCACAAAGGCAACTATCGAGCGCTAAGGCACTGGACCAGCGTCAGCTCAGGGGAAATGTCTTTACGGTCCGGCATCCGGGCTTGGCGGCGCAGCGGCAGATGCGCGGCAGATCGGCGCTAGCGCGCCACCGTCGCCGCCGTCAGCGCCTTGCTGCGCGCCCAATACACACGCATCAGCAGCAGCGCGCCGAGGATCAGGCCAAAGATGATCGGCTGCGTGAAGTTGTGCTTGCCAGCCTTCATCCACCAGAAGTGCAGGATGGCCAGCGGCGCGATCACATAGATCAGGCGATGCAGCCACTGCCAGCGCTTGCCGCCCAGCCGCTTGACCATGGCGTTGGTGCTGGTCGCCGCCAGCGGCAACAGCAGCACGAAGGCGATGAAGCCCACCGTGATGAACGGCCGCTTCAGCACATCCTTCCACATCTCCTGCACGTCGAAGAAATGATCGAACCACAGGAAGGTCATGAAGTGCAGAAAGCCGTAGAAGAACATGTACAGCCCCAGCATGCGGCGCAGCTTGATCAGCCAGTTCCATTTGCTCAGCTTGCGCAGCGGCGTCACCGCCAACGTGAAGCACAGGAAGTACAAGGTCCAGTCGCCGGTGCCGCGCGTGATGAACTCCAGTGGCTCGACCAGCTGCCCGGTCAAGGTCAGGTACACCATGCGCGCCAAGGGCAACAGCGCCAGCACAAAAATCGCGGCCTTGATCAGGCTGGCCTGCCGCGCGGAAGGATTGAACGCCATACGCTTAGAAGAACTTCTTCAGGTCCATGCCGGCATACAGCGGCGCGACGTCGGCATAGCCGTTGAACATCAAGGTCTTGCGCTTGCGGGCCAGGAAACCGTCCTCGCCGATGCGGCGCTCGGACGCCTGCGACCAGCGCGGGTGATCCACTTCCGGATTCACATTCGAATAGAAACCGTACTCGTTCGGCGCCGACAGATTCCACGAGGTGCGCGGCTGCTCCTTGACGAAGCGGATCTTGACGATGGACTTGGCCGACTTGAAGCCGTACTTCCACGGCAGCACCATGCGCACTGGCGCGCCGTTCTGGTTGGCCAGCGTTTCGCCGTACATGCCCAGGGTCAGCAAGGCCAGCGGATGATTGGCTTCGTCGATGCGCAAGCCTTCGGTGTACGGCCATTGCAGCACGCGGCTGCCCACGCCCGGCATCTGCTTCTTGTCGGCCAGCGTGACGAACTCCACGTACTTGGCGTTGCCGGTCGGCTCGACCTTCTTGATGATCTCGGAGAAGGAATAGCCGATCCAAGGAATGACCATCGACCAGCCCTCGACGCAGCGCAGGCGGTAGACGCGCTCTTCCAGCGGCGCGAGCTTCAGCAGCGCGTCGATGTCCAGGGTCATCGGCTTCTTCACTTCGCCTTCGATGGTCACCGTCCACGGCCGGGTTTTCAGCGTGTTGGCGTACATCGCCGGCTCGCTCTTGTCGGTGCCGAATTCGTAGTAGTTGTTGTAGCTGGTGGCGTCCTTGTAGGGCGTCTGCTTGTCGAGCGCCGAATAGGAAGGATTGAGCTTGGCGGCCAGCTTGGGATTGACGCCCTGCGCGAAGGCTTCGCGGTTGGCCATCTCCAGCAGCGCGGCGCTGCCGATGGCGCCGGCGGCGATCTGCTTCATGAAGCTGCGGCGCGATTCGTAGACTTCGCGCGAGGTGATTTCTGATGAAAACGGCAACTCGATGCCGTTGGGGCTACGCTTGATCAGCATGCTGACTCCAAAGAAAGTGCAAGGTTGAGACTTGGTCGCCCCAATAGCCTGAACCTTACACCAATCTTGGCCAGCAAAAGTTCACATTGCGTTTACAACTTGCCGTAGGAGTGCAAACCGGACAGGAACATATTCACGCCCAAGAAGGCGAAAGTGGTCACCAGCAGGCCCACCAGCGCCCACCAGGCCGCCGGACGGCCGCGCAGGCCCGTCATCAGGCGCATGTGCAGCCAGGCCGCGTAGTTGAGCCAGACGATCAGCGCCCAGGTCTCCTTCGGATCCCACGACCAGTAGCCGCCCCACGCTTCCGCCGCCCACAGCGCGCCGAGGATGGTGGCGATGGTGAAGAAGGCGAAGCCGGCCGAGATGGCCTTGTACATGACGTCGTCCAGCACTTCTTCCGACGGCAGGCGGTCGACCAGGCGGCCCGAGGTTTTCAGCAGATAGGCCGCCGCCACCATTGCAGCCAGGGCAAAGTTGCCATAACCGATAAAGTTGGCCGGCACGTGGATCTTCATCCACCAGCTTTGCAGCGCCGGCAGCAGCGGCTGGATGTCGGCGGCGTCGCGCGAGGTGGTGTACCAGAACAGGAAGCCGATCGCGGCGGTGATCACCATGGTGACGAAGGCGCCCAGCTGGCGGGTGGCGTAGCGCTGCTCGAAGTACAGGTAGAACATCGCGGTGATCAGCGAGAACAGGATAAACACTTCATACAGATTCGATACTGGGATGTGGCCGACGTCGGCGCCGATCAGGTAGGACTCGTACCAGCGCACCATCATGCCGGTCAGGCCCAGCACCACGGCGGCCCAGCACAGCTTGGAACCGATGCTGGAGGCCGAATCCGAGCGCGCGGCCAGGCCGATCACGTAGAACAGCGTCGACAGGCAGAACATCACGCTCATCCACAGGATCGCGGACTGGCTCGACAGCATCATGCGCAGCCAGAATTTCTTGGTGCCGTTATCCAGCTCGCCGGCGTACATGGCGATCGCGCCCAGCGCCAGCAGGGCCACCAGCGGCATCAGCCAGCGCGCCGGCTTCCAGTGCCAGCCCAGCGCGGCAAACGCCGGCGCGGCGGCCAGCAGGATGCCTTTCTCGTAGACGTCCATGTAGTGGCCGTAGGTGGCCAGGCCGTACAGCGAGCCGGCCAGCAGCGCCAGCGCGAACAACCAGTCGAACGCGGTCAGGCGCTTGAAGTAGCCGGGCGCCTGGGTATAGGTTTGGGTCGATTGCGTCAGTTCCATCATTTGTCTCCGTGGCCGCTACAGCTTACGCCGATTGCGGCAGCTTTTCTTTCAAAGTTTCAAACTCGCGTTCGAAGTCCAGCGTTTTGCGCTGGGTGCTCATGGCCATCAGCGCTTCGGCGCCGTTGCCGTCGTCCTTGATCCAGACCCACAGGCGGCGTTCGCGGATGTAGAACATCGAGAATACACCCAGCACCAGGAATACACAGCCCAGGTAGACCACCTTCTTGCCCGGCGAACGGGTCACCTGGAACACCGAGGCCTGGACCTGGGTGAAATCGTCCAGCTGCAGGTAGACCGGCGCGCCGTAGAAGAAGGCGTCCGACAAGGCGTTGGTGGCCAGTTGCAGGAAGCGGGCGTGGTTCTCGTCGGCGCTGACCGGCTCCAGGCCGTCCTTGGCGCGCGCGGCCTGCCACAGGTCCCACAGGCTGCCGTTGAGGATCTTCATGAACACGTCGGCGGCCTTTTCCTGCTCGGCGCCCGGGATCTTTTCCAGGAATTGCGAAATGGCGACGAAGCCGGCCGCCTTGTCGTTGCCGGCGAAGATGGTCAGGCTCTTCTCGGCCGAGGCTTGCAACTGTCCGCGTAGCGCGTCGCCGTTGGCCGACTGCGGCGTGGCGCGTTCGGCGTAATGCCTGGCGGCGGCGGCGCGCAGGCCGGCGTCGCTGAGGGCGGCGCGCAGGCGCATCCATTCGGTCACGCTGTGGGCATCGTCGGCCGGAATGCGCAGGAAGCTGAACTGGTCCGATGGATTGACGCGCATGCCGGCCAGGAACACCGTGGCGCCGTCCACCGTCACCGGCTGCATGTAGTTCTGGTATTCGCGCGCCTGGCCGGTCTTGTCGCGCAGCTTGTAGGTCACGCTGGGGCCGACGTTCTTCAGGTCCTTGTTGTTGGCGTTGCGGCCGGCCGAGCCGGTGTGCTTGTCGAGGCTGTTGGCGAACTGCTCTTCCAGGCTCTTGCCCTTGGTGACGGCGCGCGCGTCCTGCGTGGCGGCCAGGTTCTCGACGTTGAACGGACGGAAGCCCGACCATTCAACGCTGTAGGCATCGCCCATCGGCGTGCTGCCGCCCACTTCGCCGGCGATGTCGAACCTGGCGGTGCTGCTGCCCACCATCGGGAAGCCGGTCAGCTTGAGCTTGCTGCCGCCGTCGTCAAAGCTGGACTGGTAGATCGCCAGGCCCTGGTACAGCAAGGGCTTGTTGACCTCGATGACGGCCTTGACCACCTCGCCGCTGGCGTGGTCGCGCACTTCCACCTCGCTGGCGAACAGCTTGGGCATGCCGGTGGTGTAGAAGTCGATGGTGAATTTTTTCAGCTTGATGGTGAACGGCAGGTCCTGGATCAGCACGCCGTCGGGACGGGTGATGATGGCGCTTTCGCTGGACTGGCCTTCCGGGATCATGGTGTTGCCGCGGAACGTGGGATTGCCCAGGCCGAGACGGCTCTGCGCCGGCACCGCCGAGATCAGGCCGCTGCCGTTGAACGGCACCTTGCCGAGGAACCATTCCTGCAGGCGGATCGGCACGTCCGAATCGAGCAGGCCGCCGATGCAGATGATGACGATGGCCGAGTGCGCAAAGATGTAGCCGAACTTGTTGGCCGCGCCCTGCTTGGCGGCCACCAGGGTGCCGTGATCCTTGTCGACCAGCTTGACCTTGTAGCCGGTGTCGGCCAGGCGGGCCGCGGTCTGCTGCGCCAGCGCGGCGCGCGCCAGCGGCGAACGCCATTGCATCTTGTGGTGGAAATTGAGCAGCGAATTCTCGCGCACGTTCTCGCGCCAGCTGCGCATGTCCTTGAGCATCTTGGGCGCGTTGCGGATGATGCACAGCGTGGTCGACGTCACCAGCGCGGTCATCAGCAACAGGAACCACCAGGCCGAGTACACGCCGTACAGGCCCAGCTTGCCGAACACCTCGAACCAGAACGGCCCGAACTGGTTGATGTAGTTGTTGGTCGCCTCGCCCTGCTTCATCACGGTGCCGACGATGGCGGCGATCGCGATCATCGCCAGCAGCGCGATGGCGAAACGCATGGAGGAAATCAGTTCGACCATCTCGCCGACGATGGGACGGCGGGTCTTCAGTTCGATGCCGGTGGTGCTGGGGCTGCTGCTCATGCTGGAACTATCTCAAAAAAAGTATGCTGCCGGCAGCATATCAACAAAAAGGGCAGCCCGCTTACGCTGCCGCCCTCTATGCACTATCAGCTACGCCGCAACCCGGGGGCGCGGCCAGCTGCTTATTTCAAGCCGGCGACGTAATCGGCCACGGCTTTCATTTCCTCGTCCGACATGCGCTTGGCGATGGTGGTCATCTGCGCGCTGTTCTTGCGGCCGCCGGCCTTGAACAGGCCCAGCTGGGCTACCGTGTAATCCTGGTGCTGGCCGCCGATGCGCGGATATTGCACCGGGATGCCGGCGCCGGCCGCGCCGTGGCAGCTGGCGCAGGCTGGAACGTTCTTCTCGGCGATGCCGCCGCGATAGATCTTCTTGCCCAGTTCAACCGTGTCCTTGTTTTTCGCTGCGCCCGGCTTTTGCGCCTGGGTGGACAGCCAGGCCGAGATGTTGTGCTTTTCCTCGTCCGTCAGCATCTTCGCGTAGGTCGTCATGACCGGTTGATTCCGGTCATCGCCCGAAAAGTTCACCAGCTGCTTGTAGATATAGCCTTCGTGCTGGCCGGCCAGTTTCGGATTGACGCTGATGGTGGAGTTGCCGCCGGCGCCGTGGCAGGAGACGCATGCCGGCAGGCCGCGCGCGTTGTCGCCGCTGTCAAACAGGGTGCCGCCTTTGGCCGCGTCGACTTTGGGCGCTGCCGCTTCGGCGTGGGCCGGTTTTTTTTCTTCTGAGGCGGATGCGGTGCCCGCAATTGCCAGCAGGCCGACCAACAAGGAAGTTACAAACGGTGAAAACGCACGATTCATTCAAGCACCCTCAAAAAAGTTTGTCGAAAGTTTGCCGCAGGCTTGGCACGAGATGCTATGGCAACACTTCGTAACCACTCATTGTACAATAGCTTTCCAGCATATTTGCTCCCTTTTGTTGCATTTTCCCCCATCCCATGTCCAAACTCTGGCAAGCCCGCTTCTTTACGACCGTTAACCAATTGCGCGACCTACCCGACACGCAAGTGCCGGAAATCGCCTTTGCAGGTCGCTCCAACGCCGGCAAATCGACCGCCATCAACATCCTGTGCAACCAGAAAGGCCTGGCATTCGCGTCCAAGACCCCTGGCCGTACCCAGCACATCAACTACTTCTCGATCGGCGGCGCGCACGTCGCGCAGCACCGCAAGGACCCGACGATCGTCGAGGAAATCGAGTGCCTGCTGGTCGACTTGCCGGGCTACGGCTACGCGGAAGTGTCCGGCTCGGCCAAGCTGCACTGGCAGCGCCTGCTGGGCGACTACGTCCAGCGCCGCGAACAGCTGGCCGCGCTGATCCTGATCATGGACTCGCGCCGCCCGTTCACCGACCTCGACATCCAGATGCTGGAATGGTTTGCCCCGACCGGCAAGCCGATTCATTGCATCCTGACCAAGGTTGACAAATTGAACCGCAACGAATCCGTCAACGTGCTGCGCCAGGCGAAAGCCAAGCTGGCCAGCTATGTCGACGAAGACGGCGAAGGTTTCCCGTTCACCGTACAACTGTTCTCCGCGCTCAAGCGCGTCGGCATCGACGAAGCCAACGACAAGATCCTGGAACTGGCCGGCGTCACCGACGACGAAGCCGCCGCCCAGGTGCAATTGATCGAAATGGAAGACGACGTCGAGCCTGACGAGCAATAACCCTCACTTAGGAAAGTTTTTAGCGATGCACAATCCACACGTTTCCGCCCAATTCCCCGCCATCCGCATGCGCCGCATGCGCCGCGACCCGTTCTCGCGCGCATTGATGCGTGAAAACAACGTCACGGCCTCGGACTTGATCTATCCGGTGTTTATCCTGGAGGGCACGCAGCAGCGCGAGCCGGTGCTGTCGATGCCAGGCGTGGAACGGGTATCGGTGGATGTGCTGCTGAAAGTGGCGCAGGAATGCGTGGAACTGGGCATCCCGGTGCTGGCGCTGTTCCCGGTGATCGACGCTGCCAAGAAGACGCCGGACGGCATCGAAGCGACCAATCCGGACGGCCTGGTGCCGCGCGCCGTGCGCGCATTGAAGCAAGCTTTCCCGCAGCTGGGCATTTTGACCGACGTCGCGCTGGACCCGTACACCAGCCACGGCCAGGACGGCCTGATCGACGACAACGGCTATGTGATCAACGACGTCACCACCGACATGCTGGTGCGCCAGGCCCTGTGCCAGGCGGACGCCGGCGTCGATGTGGTGGCGCCGTCGGACATGATGGACGGCCGCATCGGCGCGGTGCGCGCGGCGCTCGAAGCGCACGGGCACATCCACACCCGCATCATGGCGTATTCGGCCAAGTATGCGTCGGCGTTCTACGGCCCGTTCCGCGACGCGGTCGGCTCGGCCAAGAACTTGGGCAAGAGCGACAAGAACACCTACCAGATGGACCCGGCCAACAGCGACGAAGCCCTGCGCGAAGTGGGACTGGACTTGGCCGAAGGCGCCGACATGGTGATGGTCAAGCCGGGCATGCCTTACCTGGACATCGTGCGCCGCGTGAAGGATGAGTTCAAGGTGCCGACCTTCGCCTACCAGGTCAGCGGCGAATACGCGATGATCAAGGCCGCCGCGCAAAACGGCTGGCTGGATCACGACAAGGTGATGATGGAATCGATGCTGGCGTTCAAGCGCGCCGGCGCCGACGCCGTGCTCACCTACTTCGCCCTCGACGTGGCACGCCTGCTCAAGGCGCAAAAATAACACCGGGGTCAAGTCTGACATTCGGACACGAGCTCCGCCGTAAGCAGCGTTACGGCAGAGCTCGTGTCCGAATGTCAGACTTGACCCCGGATTGGTTTTAGTCGAGCGTGACTTCCTTGCGGTTGTCGTGCGAGACGCGGTCGATCATCTTGTTGTAGGGATCGACGCCGACCTCGAACGGCTGCTCCCTGACCGTGACGGTCACCACCGGATCGCTGCCCTGCAAGACGCGCTTGTCCGTGAACAGCACCCGCTCGTCGCGCTCCTTGGCGCCCTTGGCGCGGGCGAACACGGCGATCTCCACCGGCTCGTCGTACGCGCGCGGCGTCTCCTTGCCCTTGCCGTCGGCCTCCATCTTGGCCAGGTGCAGCGTCATCGTCACGTCCCACTGGCGGCCGTCGGCGCGCTTGTGCGCCTTGGCCTCGGTCACGCGGTTGTCGTAGAAGACGATCTTCTCGAACAGGTCGGTGATCAGCGCCTGCTTGTCCTGCGGCGCCTCGGCGCGGATGTAGGCCAGCAGCTCGCGGCTGGTGGTGTACGGCGCCTGCTGGTAAGCCTTGTCGGTCAGGAAGCGCTTGAGCGCGCGGTTGAGCGCCGCCTCGCCGATCTCGTCGCGCAGGCGGTAGAACACCAGGCTGCCCTTGCGGTAGTGGATGTATTGCTGGTTTTCCACGCGCATCAGCGGCTGCTCTTCCACCAGTTCGCCGCCGCGTTCGCGCAGGTACTGGTCCAGCTCGAAACGCAGGAAGCGGCGCAGCTTGTCGCGGCCGTATTCCTTCTCCATCACCATCAGCGCCGAATACTGTGCCAGCGATTCGATCAGCATGGTCGAGCCCTGCATATTGGCGCTGACCACCTGGTGGCCCCACCACTGGTGCGCCATCTCGTGCGCGGTGACGTAGTAGACGTAGTCGATGTCGTCCTTGTCGCGCAGGTCGGCGATGAAGCCGATCGCTTCCGAATACGGAATGGTGTTGGCGAACGACTGCGCGAAGCGCTGGTAGTTCGGGAACTCCAGCACCCGCACCTGCTTGTGCTGGTACGGCGTGTAGTTGGCTTCGAAATAGTCGAGCGACTTCTGCGCCGAGGTGATCATGCGGTCGACGTTGTAGGCGTGCTTGCTGTCGTAGTAGATCTCGATCGGCAAGCCATGCCACTCGCCCTTGCGCACGTCCCAGCGGGCCGACAGGTAGGCGAAGAACGGCACCATCGGCCGGTCCATCTTGTAGTGGAAGTAGCGGCGGCCGTTCTGCTCCCAGCGCTTCTGCAGGTAGCCGGGGGCGATCGCGATCTGGTCGGCGCTGGTCGAGACGGTGGTCTCGAAATTGATCCAGTCCGCCTCGTTGCTGAAGATGGCGTTGGCGCGCGCCTTCTCGTCCTCCAGCTTGGCCATGCGCTCCGGCTCGCCCAGGCCGCGCTTGCGGCGTTCGTTGCGGTCGGTCAGTTCGACCTGCTGGTTGTAGCCGAAGTGCGGGAAGAACGCGGCGTTGTTGAAGAAGGTGCCGTTCAGGTTGATGTTGTCGGCGGCGCCGCTGTTGGTGAAGCCCTGGTTGCGCACGTCGACGTTGAACGACAGGTCCAGCCGCGCGCCCGCCGCCAGCGGCTGCGCCAGCTTGATGATGCTGAAGCCGGCGATCTTATCGTCCAGCACCACCTGGTGCGGCGGCAGGTTGTCGAAGCGCGTTTCGATAAGGGGATTGCTCTGGATGCGCAAGACGTCCAGCGGCGCGCCGGTCTTGTTTTCCATCAGGTAGCGGCCGCGGATCGCCACCCGGCGCTGGTCCGGGTAGATGTCGACATCGGCGCGCACGTCGGTGATGCGCGGCTGCGGCAAGCCCTTGTACTGGCGGTACAGCTTTTCGTAGCGGGCCAGGTTGTCCATCGCCACATCGGACGCTTCGTATTTGTTGAGCACGTTGGTGTTGTAAAAGATCCAGCCGCCGCTGCCGACAAAGCCGGCCAGCAGCAGCGCCAGCGTGAAGCCGGACCGGCCCTTCAGGCGGCCGGCCGCCACGCGCACGCGCTCGCGCCACGGACGCGCCAGGCCGCGCACCCAGAACGCCTGCGCCAGCACCAGCAGCGCCAGGGTGAACAGCCCCCAGTAGACCCCGAACCACGACCAGCCCTTGAGGAAGTGGCCGTAGCCGTTCATGTCCGAATAGCTCAGTCCCGGCAGGGAGGCGAAGTTGTACAGGTTGTGGTCGAAGTGCATGATGTTCAGCACGATCTGCGACACCATCAGCACGATCACCAGCAGGTAGCCGAGGAACTTGTTGTTGGTCAGCACCTGCAGCGCCAGCGCCATCATGCCCATCAGCACGAAGAACGCCGATTCCAGCAAGATGCCTTTCAGATACAGGCCCACCTCGATAGGCGTGCCGCCCTTGACCAGCTGGAAGCACGCGGCCGCCAGCACGCCGGCCAGCAGGAAGCCGAAGATCACGCCGACCAGCGCGATGGACTTGGCCAGCAATGGCGCCCAGTCCGGCACCGGCATGGCGTCGCTGACGTCGGCGATCTTGACCTGGCGCTCCTTGAAGATCAGTTCGCCGGCATAAAAGGTCAGCACGATGATCAGCATGAAGTTGAAGCTGCCGGACAGGGTGCGCAGCATCAGGCCGGTGACCGGATAGACGGTGGTGCCGAAGTTGGCGCCGGCCTGGGTGGCGCCGCCGACGAAGTTCAGCACGCCGAACAGCAGCATCACCAGGAAGGGCACGCTCTTGAACACGCCCATGGCGTCGAAGCGCAGGATGTGCCAGCACTGGATCCATCCGGTCGATGCGCTGAAGCGCGCCACTGTGCGCGGCAGCGCCAGGTTGGACGGCGCCGGAGCCGCGCCGGCGGCATCCGGCTTGGCCTTGCCGAACCAGCGGCGGCCGGTGCCGGCGCGCTGCGGTTTGAACAGCGCCAGCGTAGCGCCGAAGAACACCAGCGCCACCGCCAGCCACAGCGCGCGGTTGGCCAGCAGGAAGCCGCTGAACGGCGGCAGGCCGGCGTTCGATTCGGCGGTCGAGAAGTAGCGCACGGCGCGGCTGAAGGCGCGCACGCCGAACGGATCGAGCAGCACGGCGGTCCATTCGTTGTTGATGTCGCGGGTGAACACGCCGGCGACGATCCACAGCACGAAGAAACCCAGCACGCCGACATAGACCAGCATCATCGAGCGCGTGGTGGAGGCCAGCAGCATCAGCAAGGCGCCGATGAACACCAGGTTGGGGATGACGAAGAAGCCGAAGGCCCACAGGTAGGCGAACAGCGGCTGCGGGCCGACGCGGGCGGTGTCGACCCAGGGCATCAACGGCCCCAGCAGCAGGCCGACGGCGATCAGCACGAAGATGGCCAGACAAGCGACCAGGCCGGCGATGAAGCGCCCGGCCAGGTACTGGTATTTGCGCATCGGCGTGGCGAACAGCATGTCGGAGATGCCGACCTCGCTGTCGCGCAGCACGGTGCCAGCGATGAAGATGGTGACGATGAAGGTGGAGATCACCGTGAACGAGCCCATCAGCTGAGCCACGACCACTGGCGCGTTGCGGTGCACATTGCCGATGGCGCCGCCGACCTGGATGGCGTCGCTGGTGGCGGCGCCGAAGGCCATCAGGCCCAGGATCATGCCGGTGACCCACAGCAGCGGCTGGCGCAACTGGTAGCGCAAGTCGAATTTAAAGAATTCCATTAACATGGCGCGCCCCTCAGACCGCAGCCGCCGCGGCGCGGCTCGCGTTGCGCACATGCAGGAAGTAGACGTCTTCCAGGTCCGCCTCCACCGCAACGAAACCGTCGTCCGGCTGGCTGTCGGCAAACACGTTGATCTGCGGCTTGCCGCCGACCAGGCGGGTGTGTAGCACATTCATGCGCTGCTGGTATTCCGGCAAGGCCTCGGCGCTGACGCTGCGGCGCCAGACCTTGTTCCGCAGCGTGTCGATGGCGGCCTGCGGCTCGCCCTGCAGCAGCACCTCGCCCTTGACGATCATCGCCATGCGCGGGCACAGGTCGGTGACGTCGTCGACGATATGGGTCGACAGTATCACCACCACCTGCTCGCCGATCTTGGCCAGCAGGTTGAGGAAGCGGTTGCGTTCGTCGGGGTCGAGACCGGCGGTGGGTTCATCGACGATCACCAGCTTCGGCGCGCCCAGCAGCGCCTGGGCGATGCCGAAGCGCTGGCGCATGCCGCCCGAATATGTGCCCAGGCCGCGCTTGCGCGCTTCCCACAGATTGGTCTGTTGCAGCAGCGCTTCCACCGCTTCCTTGCGCTCGCCGCGCGCGGTCAGTCCCTTGAGCACGGCAAAGTGGTTCAGCAGCACTTCGGCCGTGACCTTGGGGTAGACGCCGAAGTCCTGCGGCAGATAGCCGAGCTGGCGGCGCAGCGCCTCGGGCTGGGCCAGCACGTCGAGGCCGTCGAAATGGATGCTGCCGCTATCGGGGTCTTGCAGCGTGGCGATGGTGCGCATCAGCGACGATTTGCCGGCGCCGTTGGGGCCAAGCAGGCCGAACATGCCGTTGGGGATGTCGAGGGTGACGTCGTTGATGGCCTTGACGCCGTTGGCGTAGGTCTTGCTCAGCTGTTTGATCGATAGCATGGAACACAATCTCCTGATAGGGAAACGGACACAGTCCGCGGCAACGTTACCTTAAGATAAAGTTGCCAAGCTATCAGGGTTTTTGCGACCAACGGCGGATTTTTGGGAGCGAACCGTGGTTTTTTGACAAATCAGCGCCCGGCGCCGCGCGCGTACTCGGGGAACATTTCCTTCAGCAAGAAGGCGATCAGCTCCTTTTCGTCTTCCTTGCGTGCGCTCATCGTCACCACCTTGCCCAGGCGGCGCGATTCCCATTCGAAGTCGCCCGGCTTTTCCTTGCGGATGATCTTGACCATTTCCTTGGCCACGGCGGTCTCGATGTCCTGCTCGGCGCCCTGCTCGACGTGGATCTGCTGCAGCCAGCGGCGCTTGAAGTTGGTGTTCCAGCCGCGGAACTTCACGTCGGCGCTGTGGTAGCTCTTGTCGACCTGGAAGATGCCGCCGGTGTCGTCCTTGTCGGCGCCGCTGGTGCGGCCCTGTGCGCCGGCGATGTTGCCCTTGGCGATGCGCAGCGAGCGTTCGGCGTCGCTCTCGGCCGGGGCGCTCGGCGCCGGTTGTGGGTTGTTGGCCTCGCGCGCGGCGCGGCGCTTGGCGATCATCTCGGACATGTCCTGCTCGGGCGGCGGCGTCATCGTCGCCTGCACCGGCGGCACATAGGTCTCCAGCTTGGGACGGATGGCGGCCGGCGCATCCTTGGTCGCCACCTGCTTGCGCGGCGGCGGCGGCTTGGTGGCCTTGTTCACTTCCGGTTTCTTCTGCTGCGGCTTGTTCTGCGGCTTGTCCGGCAACGGCGCGATGTAGACCATCACCCCACCCTTGGGCGGCGCGGAATGGGTGTTCTTCGGCGTGGGCGAGAGGAAGTAGTACAGCACGCCCAGCAGGTGCAGGGCGATGGAGATGCCGACGCCGATCCGGTTGGACTGCGACTTACGATCCCATGCGGCGAACCGCTCCCCAGCTTCAGGCAAACGCTGGCCGCAAGTTTCGCAATATTCGGAATTTGCAGAGAGTATATGGGAATCGTGATGCAAAATAGCAAACCTTGGTTGGAACGAAGTCGACAAAATGCGGCCATAGTGCCAGAGTCCCACCGTTTTGGGAACCGCCGTGCAAGGCCATGATAACGCGCCGGACAGCGGCGCGTGCGCTCCAGGGAATTTATCAGGAATAGCTTACAAGTTCCGTGTCTTGACGGGTGTTACCGTATGTATCAATCGGCCTTACAAAGTGACGTGGGGCAGCGCCGTCGAGGAGGCCGGGGCGGCCGTGTGGTGGATGTCGGGCTGGGGGATGGCGTCCATCAGGGCCACCATGGCGTGCACGCTGCGGTCCGCGTCCAGCACCTGGCGCGAGCGCATTTGCGGCCGGGGCAAGGCGTGCGTGTAGTAGTGCGCCCCTTCGACCAGGTAGCCCAGCGCCCACAGGTTGCGGGCAGGCTGGCCGAAGTCGTCGCGCGGCCGGCCGGCGGAGTCGATGTCGAGGCCGCCGGGGTGGAAACTGCCGTTGAAATACGGTCGCGCCAGGCCCCTTTTGAGAATATTACGGATGAGTAAGGAATCGTCACTGGCCGGGAAAAAGCCGTCCAGGCGGGCAATCAGCAACACATCGACAGCATGTTTGACGACCCCGCCGCCGAATTGGGTGCTCAGCACGTAGCACGCGTTGCGCTCGTCGAGCTCGATGCTGCTGTGGGGTCCCGACAGGATTTCGATCACGCCGGCGTCCAGCAGCGCCAGCAGTTCCTGGTTGCGCCGCAGCGGCGGCCCGAAGGCGCTGCGGTTGATGGCCGGGTGGTAGACCTCCAAAAATTGGCGGTGCGAGGCCGGCGTCAGCCCGCCATGTTCGATCGCCGCCTGCAAGGTGGCGCGCACATCGCGCAGCACGTCGGTGGCGGCCTTGATCGCGCTGCCAACATTGCCTAGCCTGGCTTCGGCCAGGTCCTCGCGCAGCCAGCCGTTGAAGAATGCGCGGAACTCATCCAGCGTGGCGAACTGGCGTCCGCGCAGCGGGAACAGCAGCTGGGCTATCAGCGCGTCGTCGTCCGCTGTCAGCACGAAGCTGGCGGGATCGGGGATGGCCTTGGCCAGCGTGCCGCGGTAGACCCAGGCCATTTCGCGCTTGAGCAGCGGCAGCAGTTCGCGCTCGAAGTCCAACTGGCGGCTGCCGCGCGAGGCCAGCGCCAGGCGGCGCAGCGCGGCCACCGCGTCCGGAGTGAAATAGTGCGGCTGGTGGCGACCGTCCAGCCCCTTCTGGTTGACGCCGCGCGCGGCGGCCGGCAGGCAGTTGCGCGAGCACAGGGTCAGCTGCGGCTCGCCGCCGGAACGTTCGTAGCGCAAGCCGTGCTCGCCGCGCACGAAGGCCCCGCCCCGCCCCACCGTCAGCTCGGCGATGATGTCGTGCGCGCTCAGGCCCAGGCCTTGGATGGCGACGCGAGCGCCGGCGGCTATGCCGTTGAGCTGCTCCAGCGGATAAGCATGGCGGACGAAGGCCAGCCGGCTGTTGTGGCGCGCCTGCTCGCGGGCGAACTGGGCCAGCTTCTCGTCCTGCTCGCTGGGCTGGTTGCGGCCGTGGCCGGTGGTCAGGAAGGCGAAATCGCTGTGCACCAGATAGCCGGTGTCGAGCTCGACGGCGTAACCGCCATCGGGCAGGCGCCACATGTCGCGGGCGCGCAGGCGGTGGTGGCTCAGGCGCACGCTGGACGGCAGCGCGGCGGCGATCTGGCGATAAGCCCAGGCCAGGTATTCGCCCAGCAGGCTGCGCGGCAGGTAGTCTGCTTCGGTGATGTCGACGCCGCCGTGTTCGCCCAGTTGGTAGTAGCGCTCGCCGACGCGACGGTAGCCGGCTTGGCGCGCCCACGCCGTCAGCGAGGGCGTGGCGCACACCGGCGGATACTGCACGGCGCCGGGAGCGGGAAACAGCGTGACTTGGCTGGCGATGGTGTTGATCAGCAAATGCTGCGGCTGGCGCGTGCTGTGCACGCCTGGGCCGCAGTCGCCCGGTTCGATCAGGTGGAGGTCCAGCGGCAGTTGGCGGCCGGCGGCGATGGCGGCGATGCGCTCAAACGCGCTGAGCCCGCGCGGGCCCATGCCGATGATGGTGACACTGTAGCGTTTCATGGGCAACCGTCCTTTATCGTGGTCAACTTGCCCATGATAAAGAAACGGTCTTTAAAGCAACTTGCTACCGCTCAATGCTTAACCGTGTTCACGGCCTTCAGTGGTACGGCGTGCACACCTTCAACTGCCGGGATGTCGTCGGCGACCAGCTCGGCGTCGCTCATCGGGCCGCTGCCGCTGTACTTGTCGAGGAACAGGTAGATGACCGGCGTGATGTACAGCGTGATCACTTGCGAGAAGATCAGGCCGCCCACCACCGCCAGGCCGAGCGGCTGGCGCAGCTCGGCGCCGGCGCCCAGGCCCAGCGCGATCGGCAAGGCGCCCATCAACGCCGCCATGGTGGTCATCATGATCGGGCGGAAGCGCAGCACGCAGGCTTCGCGGATCGCCTCGGCCGGCGTGCGGCCTTCGTTGCGCTGCACGTGCAGCGCGAAGTCGATCATCATGATGGCGTTCTTCTTGACGATACCGATCAGCATCAGGATGCCGATGATGGCGATCATCGTCAGGTCCAGGTTGAACAGGCGCAAGGTCAGCAAGGCGCCCACCGCGGCCGACGGCAGGCCGGCCAGGATGGTCAGCGGATGGATGTAGCTCTCGTACAGCACGCCCAGCAGCACGTAGATCACGCCCAGCGCGGCGATGATCAGGATCAGCTGGCTGCTTTGCGAACTCTGGAACACCGCCGCGTCGCCGCCGTAGTTGGTGATGATGGACGGCGGCAAATGCATGTCGGCGCCCATTTGGTCGATCTTGGCGGTGGCCTTGCCCAGCGGGACGTCCGGCGCCAGGTTGAACGACAAGGTGATCGCCTGCAGCTGGCCCTGGTGGTTGACGGCGGTCGGGCCGATGGTGCGCTCGACCGTGGCAAAGCTGGACAGCTGCACCAGGTTGCCGCTCTTGTTGCGCACCGAGATGCGGGTCAGCGCATCGTCGAACTGGCGGTCGGCGGTGGCCGCTTCCAGGATCACGTAATAGCTGGCGGCGGGCGAGTAGATGGTCGACACCTGCCGTTCGCCGAAGGCCAGGTAGAGTGCGGTGCGGACGTCGCCGATAGCCACGCCGAGGTTGTTGGCCTTGTCGCGGTCGATCTTCAGCGATGCCTGCAAGCCCTTATTCTGCGAATCGCTGGTGACGTCGCGGAAGTCGGGATCGGCGCGCAGCTTGTCGAGGTACTTTTGCGCCCAGTCGTTGAGCGCGCCTGGGCTGACCGATTGCAGCGTGTACTGGTAGCGGCTCTTGGACTGGCGTCCGCCCAGCTGCAAGTTCTGCACCGGACTCAGGTAGACCGAGATGCCGGCCACCGTCTTGGTGGCCTTGCGCAGGCTGTCCAATACCTGCGGCATTTTCTGGCGCTGGTCGCGCGGCTTGAGCACCAGGAACATGCGGCCGCTGTTGCCGCCGCCGACAAACGAGGTCACGTCCTGCACATTGGGATCGGCCTTGATGACGGCCGCCACGCGCTCCTGCAAGTCCATCAGCGAGGCCGACGAGATGTCTTCCGACGCTTCGGTGGTGACGCGGATCTGGCCCAGGTCTTCCTCGGGGAAGAAGCCTTTCGGGATGGTGATGTAGAGCACCGCCGTCAGCGCGAAGGTGCCGATCGCCGCCATCAGCACGATGTAGCGGTGGTGCAGCGCGATGTCCAACGTGCGCACATAGCCGTTGCGCAGCGCGGTGAAGCCGGTCTCGAACCAGCGGCCGATGAAGCCGCCCTTGTCGTGCTCGGGATCGATGGCGTCGGCCGGCAGCAGGCGGCTGGCCAGCATCGGCACCAGCATCAGCGACACCGCCGCCGACACCAGCACCGACAGCGCCACCACCACGGCGAATTCATGGAACATCAAGCCGATCACGCCCGGCATGAAGAAGATCGGAATGAACACGGCCACCAGCGAGACCGAGATCGAGATGATGGTGAAGCCCATTTCCTTGGCGCCGATCAGCGAGGCTTGCAAGGGCTTCTTGCCCAGCTCGATGTGACGGACGATGTTCTCCAGCACCACGATGGCGTCGTCGACCACCAGGCCGACCGCCAGCGTGATGCCGAGCAGGGAAACGTTGTCGAGGCTGTAGCCGAAGGCGTACAGCAAGGCCAGCGCGCCCAGCAGCGAGATCGGCATCGTGATGGCCGGGATGAAGGTCGCGGCCGCGCGGCGCAGGAACAGGAAGATCACCAGCACCACCAGGAAGATGGTCAGCAGCAGGGTCAGGTTGACGTCGTGGATGGCTTCGCGGATCGACACCGAACGGTCGTTGACGAGGTTGATGTTGATCGAGGCCGGCAACTGGTTCTTGAAGCGCGGCAGCAGGCGGCGCACGCCGTCCACCACCTGCACGGTGTTGGCGTCCGGCTGGCGCTGCACCAGCAGCACGATGGAGCGCTCGCCGTTGTAGCTGCCGGCGGTCTTGACCGACTGGAAGCTGTCCTCCACCGTCGCCACATCCTTCAGGCGCACCGGCTGGCCGTTGCGCTGGGCGACGATCAGTTCGGCGAATTCGGAGGCCTTCATCAGCTGGGCGTTGCCCTGGATGGTCAGCGTCTGGCTCGGGCCGTCCAAAATCCCCAGCGGCGTGTTGGCGTTGGCCGACTTGATCGCCTGCTGCAATTCATCCAGGGTCAGGTTGCGGGCGTTCATCAGCTCGGACTTGGCGCGCACGCGCACGGCGAAACGCTTCTGGCCGTTGACGCTGACCTGGGCCACGCCCGGCAGGGTCGACAGCGACGGCGCGATCAGGTTTTCGGCGTAGTCGTTCAGTTCGGCCAGGGTCAGCGACGGCGAGTTCATGGTCATGAACAGCACCGGCGCGTCGGCCGGGTTGACCTTGCGGTAGGACGGCAGGTCGGTCATCTCGATCGGCAACTGGCGCTGGGCGCGCAGCAGCGCCGCCTGCACATCGACCGCCGCTTCATTGACGTTGACGCTGGGGTCGAACTCCAGCGTCAACGAGGAATTGCCCAGCGTGTTGGTGGAGGTGATCAGCGCCAGGCCGGCGATGGTGGAGAACTGCTTTTCCAGCGGCAGCGCGACGGACGAGGCCATCGTGTCCGGCGCGGCGCCCGGCAGGTCGGCCGAGACGTTGATGACCGGGGTGTTGTAACTCGGCAGTGCGGCGACCGGGATGTAGAAGTACGACAGTACGCCGGCCAGTATCAAGGTCAGCGACAGCAGCACCACCATCACCGGCCGGCGGATGCATAACTCGGAGAGGTTCATGCTTAGCCCTTCTGCTTGGTCGCGTCCGTGGCCTTGTCGGCCCCGGCGATACGCACCTTGCCGCCCGGCCGCAGGTTCTGCTTGCCGTCGACGATGACTTTCTCATTGCCGCTCAGGCCGGACACGGCGGCGCTTTCGCCAAACGCGTACAGGCGCTTGATGTTCACCACCTTGGCGGACTGGTCGGCATCAACCGCGTAGATGAAGGTGCCGCGGGTATTGCTGATGATGGCGTTTTGCGGTATCACCATGGCGTCTTTCAACACTTGCGAGATGAGCTTGGTGTTGACGTACTGGCCCGGCCACAACATGGTGTCCTTGTTGTCGAACTGGGCTTTCACGCGGATCACGCCGGCGACCGGATCGACGGTGTTGTCGATGAAGCTCAGGGCGCCGCTGATTTCCTTGTCGGAGTTGCCCAGCGCGACCTTGACCGGCACCGCGCCCTCATGTTGCGCTTGCAGCAGGCCGGCCAGCGCCGACTCCGGCAAGGTAAAGGACACCGTGATCGGATCGAGCTGGGTGATGGTGGTCAGCGAGGTGGCCAGTTGCACCAGGCTGCCCGGATAGACGTTGATGGCGCCGACGCGGCCGTTCATCGGCGCGCGGATCGCGGTGTAGCTGGCGTCGACCCCGACCGAGCGGGCGGCGGCGACATCGGACTGCAGCAGCGCGCGCGCCGAATCGACCTGGCTCTTGAGCGTGTCGACGGCGCCCTGGGCGATGAAGTTTTTGGACAGCAGTTCCATCGAGCGCTTGTACTGGCGCTCGTAGTCGGCCAGCGCGGCCTGGTCGCGCGCGACCTGGGCCTGGGCCTTGTCGACATTGGCGCGCTCGCTGCGGTCGTCCAGCGTGAACATCAGCTCGCCAGATTTGACGAACTGGCCTTCCTTGATATGCACCTTGGCGATGGTGCTGGTGGTTTGCGGATGCAGATCCACCGTGCTGATCGGCGTGACGGTGCCATTCGCTTGCAGTACCACGGGCACATCCTGGCGCACCGGCGCGATGACGCTGACAGTGGTGGGGCCTTGTACGCCCGCGCCGTTGGCAGTTTTCGGCTGTTCGGCCGTTTGATGCGTCGTGGTCCAGACGCCGCCGCCTGCCACCACGATGGCGCCGACCAGGAATGCTAAGGAAGATTTTTTCATTATTCTTTGAACTAGGTTTACTGTCGGAAAACATTGCCGCCCTGCATTAGGCGGAATATTGTCGCATAGTATTTGCCGGGAAAACCGCGCCGTGGCCATCGGCGGGCGCTTTTTTCCGGGCTGGAGTTGGGCGCGGGGTTTAGGCGCCGGCGTAGTATTCGGGCACGATCAACGTGACCTCCAGGCCGCCTTCGGCGTGGTTGGACAGCATGACATTGGCGCCGTGCTGTTCGGCGATGTTGCGGGCGATGGTCAGACCCAGGCCGGTGCCGCCCGATTCGCGCGAGCGCGAGGTTTCGATGCGGTAGAACGGTTCGAACACGCGCGCCATCTGGTCCTGGTCGATGCCGGGGCCGCCGTCGCGGATGCGGATGCGGGCCGCGCCCACCATGCGCTCGACGGTCACGTTGGCGTAGTGGCCGTACTTGACGGCGTTGTCGATCAGGTTGACCAGGCAGCGGCGGATCGCCAGCGGCCGGCCCATCAGCGCCATCGCCGCGCGGCCGCGCAGTTCGACCTGCTGGCCGCCGTCGGTGGCGTCGCTGCACACGCTGTCGAGCAGCGCATCGAGGTCCAGCGCCTGCATGGTTTCGGTGGTGTCCATGCTGCGCGCCAGGTCCAGGCCTTCCTTGACCATTTGCTGCATCGCCGACAGGTCGTCGATCAGGCGCTGCTGCAATTCCTGGTCGCCGACTTTTTCCAGCCGCAGGCGCAAACGCGTCAGCGGGGTTTGCAGGTCGTGAGTGATGGCCGCCAGCATCTGGGTGCGCTGCATGATGTGCTGCCGGATGCGCGCCTGCATGGCGTTGAAGGCGGCGCTGGCCTGGCGGATTTCGGCCGCGCCGCTCAGCACCAGCGGCGCGTGGTTGATGTCGTTGCCCAGGTCCTTGGCGGCCTGCGCCAGCTGCTTGAGCGGACGCACGGTCATGCGGGTGACCAGGTAGGCCAGCGCGGCAATGCTGAACAGGAAGGGCAGCATGGGCAGCAGTTCGCTATGGCCCGACGGCGGCGGCGCGCGCGGCGGCAGCACGGACAGCTTGAGCACCTGGCCGTCGTGCAGCTGCACATTCATGGTTTCGCAGGTGCCGCGCCATTGGCTGGGTGCGAAGATGTTGTTGCTCTTGCGCGGCAGGTCGCACGCGGCCGGATGTTCGTCCAGCGGCCCCAGCTTGAGTCCCGCGCCCAGGCGCTGCTGCAAGGTGGCGGAAAACTCGGTCGGCGGCAGCGCGGTGGTCAGCGACACGCTGGTCGCTTCCAACCGGACGGTGCCGCGGTTGGCCATGCGCAGGTAGGTGGGACGCGAGGCTTCGGGCAGCACGTCCGCCGTGGTGATCAACTGTTCGGCACGCTCCAGCGCGTGGAAGTCGCGGTAGCGCTCCAGCGCGCGCGTGCGTTCGCCCACCGCCAGCCACTGGGTCAGCGCCGCCGAGGCGACGATACCGAGCAGCAGTATCAGGAACACGCGCCCGGTCATTGATCCGAAGAAGGCTTTCACGCTTGCGGCTCCACGGTGACGGTGCCGGCCAGCACGTAGCCGCCGTTGCGCACGGTCTTGATGATTTGCGGCAGGCGCGCGTCCTCGCCCAGTTTCTGGCGCAGGCGGCTGATCTGGATGTCGATCGAGCGGTCGAAGGGATCGGCGTCGCGGCCCTGGGTCAGGTTGAGCAGCTGGTCGCGGTTGAGCACCCGGTTCGGATGTTCGAGGAAGACCTTGAGCAGGCGGAACTCGGCGCCCGACAGCATGATGACGATGCCGTCCGGATTGAGCAGGTGGCGCGCGGTCAGGTCCAGCGTCCAGCCGGAGAAGCGCAGCTGTTGCGCCTTCTCGGCGCCGCTGCCGACCGGCATGGCGTTACTACGACGCAGCACGCTGCGGATGCGCGCCAGCAGCTCGCGCGGCTCGAACGGTTTCGGCAGGTAATCGTCGGCGCCCATTTCCAGGCCGAGGATGCGGTCCAGCGGTTCGTTGCGGGCGGTCAGCATGATGACGGGCAGCGTGGAGTGGGCGCGCAGCTTGCGGCACAGGGTCAGGCCGTCGTCGCCGGGCAGGTTGAGATCGAGTACGACCAGGTCGGGGCGGCCTTCGTCGAGCAGCTTCCACATGGCGGTGCCGTCGGCGGCGCACAGGGCGCGGTAGCCATTCGATTCGAGGTAGTCGGCCAGCAGGGTGCGGATGTCGCGATCGTCGTCTACGATCAAGATAGTTGATGTGGGTTCCATGTGCTAATTATCCCCAGTTAGACAGTGCGTGACCAATCACCAATTGTATCGTCTTGTATATCCCCCTAGGGGCGAAACATCTGGATACAAAATCCCCGCCCCGCGAAACTTGGCGGCAACCTTGCCCTGCCACTATGCATTCAAGCGCGGCGCCACCGCATCGCGATACCTAACTTTCAATGATAGAGGAACGACCATGAACGTCTTACGCAAAAGCATATTGATCGGTTTTACCGTACTGGGCATGGCGGCAGCGCAGGCCCAGGACACGGCCCCGCCGGCCGGCCGCCACGGCGCCGCTGTCAACAAGGAACAGATGCAGGCCAAGATGGCGGAGATGTTCGCCAAGCGCCAGGCCAAGATGCATGATCTGCTGAAGCTGACGACGCAGCAGGAATCGGCCTGGGCCACCTACCAGGCGGCCATCACGCCGGCCGCGACCGGCGGCACCTTGCCGGACCGCGCGGCCATCGCCAAGATGTCGGCGCCGGACCGCATGGCCAAGATGCTCGACCTGAGCAAGCAGCATCAGGCCAAGATGGAAGCGCACCTGGCCGCGCTGACGGCGTTCTACAGCCAGCTGACGGCCGAGCAGAAAGCCATCTTCGACGACCACAGCATGGGCGGCGCGCATGGCGGCCACGCCGGTCCGCGCGGCGGCTGGAACGGCCACCGCGGCTGAGCTGCCTAGTTCAGTCGCGCCAGGGATGCGGTGAACTTGGCCGCATCCTGGAAGCCGATAACGCGGGCGCCGTCGATTTCCTTGCCTTGCTGGTCGAACAGGATGATGCCCGGCGGGCCGAACAGGCCGAAGCGCTTCAGCATGGCTTTGTCGTCGGCGTCGTTGGCGGTCACGTCCACTTGCAGCAGCACGCTGTTGGCCAGCCGGGCGCGCACTTGCGGATCGACGAAGGTCAGTTTTTCCATCTCCTTGCAGGACACGCACCAGTCGGCGTAGAAGTCCAGCACGGCGCTCTTGCCGCCAGTCTGGGCCAGCACGGCGTCGAGCTGCTGCACGGTCTTGATGCGCTGGAAGGCCAGCGGCGCTTCATGCTTGCCGCCGGTCAGATGCGCGAGCGGCGCCAGCGGATCGCGACCACCGCTGACCACGCCCACCAGCTGCATCAGGCCCAGCACGGCAACGATGACGCCGGCCGCCTTGGCCACCCACTTGCCCCGATTCATCAGCAGGTACATGCCGTAGCCGACCAGCAGCGCGGCCCAGCCCATCATCTGCACCGCGGCCGGCAGCACCGGCGACACCAGCCACCAGCCCATCGCCAGCATCAGCACGCCGAAGAAGCGCTTGACGGCGTCCATCCACATGCCGGCGCGCGGCAGCAAGGCGCCGGCCGATACGCCGACCAGCATCAGCGGCACGCTCATGCCGACCGCCATCGCGAACAAGGCGCTGCCGCCGATGACGATGTCGCGGCTCTGGCTGATGTAGACCAGCGCGGCCGCCAGCGGCGCGGCCACGCAAGGACCGACGATCAATGCCGAGATCGCGCCCATCACGAACACGCCGGCCAGCTTGCCGGAAGACTGGCGGTTGGACACCGTGCTCAGTTTCGATTGCAGCGCGGCCGGCACTTGCAGCTCGTAGAAGCCGAACATCGACAGCGACAGCGCCGCCATCAGCAGGCCGAAGGCGCCCAGCACCCACGGGTTTTGCAGCGCGGCGGCCAGCCCCTCGCCCGCCAGGCCGGCGGCGACGCCGAGCGCCGTGTAGACAATGGCCATGCCGAGCGAATACGTAACCGACAACAGCAGGCCGCGTCCACGACTGCTGTTGGCGCCCTCGCCGACGATGATCGAGGACAGGATGGGCACCATCGGCAGCACGCACGGCGTGAACGACAGGCCCAGGCCCAGCAAGGCGAACAAAGGCAGGATGACCAGCAGCTTGCCCGATTTGAGCGCCGCTTCAAGATGGCCGGAATCGCTGACCGGCACGGCTGCTGTCGGCGGGGTCAGCGGCGGCAGGATGGTGGCGGTCGGCATCGGGATGGCGCGGATGGTGACGCCCGGCGTCAGCGGCGCAGGCTTGCCTTCGCCCACTGTGGTGCTGGCAACCGGCGCTGCGCTGGCGGCCGGTGTGCTCGCAGCCGGCAGCACGGCCAGCGGCGCCGCCGTGGCGTTGACTGGATTGGTTGCGATTGCGGCGGTGGCGGCGACGGCGGGCTTGGCGCCGGCTGGTGCGGCCGGCAACGGCACCGAACCGCTGGCGACCAGCTGGATTTTGTAGTCCTGCGGCGCATAGCACAAGCCCTTGTCCGAGCAGCCCTGCCCCACGGCCATCAGCGTGAACGGACCGTCGGCCTCCACCGGCAACGTCATGGTGACGGTCTTGCGGTAGGTCTCGACGTTTTTCTGGAAAGTCTCGTCGAAGTGCACGGTGCCGGCCGGGATGGACAGCGCGCCCAGCTTGGCGCCGTTGGCGCTGAACTTGAAGCGCTCGCGGTACATATAGTAGCCGTCGGCGATCTGGAAGCTGACCGACACCGTATGGCCGTCGACCATGCGGGCTGAGAATTTGAAGGCTAGCTCGGGCTCCAGGAAGCCATCGTCGGCAAGCGCGGGACGGGCCATCAACATGGCGATCAACGACAGCAGCGGCAGTAAAAGGCGGGCGATACGGAGCATGGGTTTTCTTTCGACGAAACGAGCACCAGCATAGTACACCGGGCCTGCCGTTTGCGCCTGAACCAGGCCTTAAGCCGTGAAGCCATAAAAAAAGCCAGGCAGAGCCTGGCTTTCTTCAATCACACGGTGACAACGGCGAAGATTACTCTTCAGCGGTTGGCGCTGCGTCGATGTCGGTGACTTCTGGACGGTCCATCAGCTCAACGTAAGCCATTGGAGCGTTGTCGCCAACACGGAAACCCATTTTCAGGATGCGCAGGTAGCCGCCGTTGCGGTTTGCGTAGCGTGGGCCCAGTTCTGCGAACAGCTTCAGAACCATTTCACGATCGCGCAGACGGGAGAATGCCAGACGCTTGTTAGCCAGGGTGTCGGTCTTGCCCAGGGTCAGGATCGGCTCAACTACGCGGCGCAGTTCTTTAGCTTTTGGCAGCGTGGTTTTGATGGCTTCATGACGCAGCAGGGAAACGGTCATGTTGCGCAGCATTGCCAGACGGTGGGACGAGGTACGATTCAGTTTACGGAGGCCGTGACGGTGACGCATGGTACTTCCTTTCAGGTGTTTAAATCCGAGTTCTTCGATCGCTCACATTAGCCGCGAGCGCGGACCGGTTCTAGGGATATACGCCCGCTACGACATGTAGCGGGCGGTGCAGCAACTACAAATCAGTTGGTAACAGGGCAGAACATCGCTGCGCGATGTCCAGCACTGTCACCCAATCTGTTATTTTTCCAGGCCGGCAGGCGGCCAGTTTTCCAGCTTCATGCCCAGGGTCAGACCGCGGGATGCCAGAACTTCCTTGATTTCGTTCAGGGACTTGCGGCCCAGGTTCGGCGTTTTCAGCAGTTCGTTTTCCGAACGCTGGATCAGGTCGCCGATGTAGTAGATGTTTTCAGCTTTCAGGCAGTTGGCCGAACGCACGGTCAGTTCCAGGTCGTCCACTGGACGCAGCAGGATAGGATCGACCAGCGGAGCGCGCGAAGGAGCTTCGGCAGCGGCTTCGGTGCCTTCCAGGGCGGCGAACACGTTCAGTTGATCGACCAGCACGCGGGCCGATTGACGGATCGCTTCTTCCGGCGAGATGACGCCGTTGGTTTCGATGTTGATGATCAGCTTGTCCAGGTCGGTACGCTGTTCCACGCGAGCGGACTCGACGAAGTAGGAAACGCGGCGCACTGGCGAGAACGATGCATCCAGAATGATGCGGCCGATGGTCTTGTTGGTGTCTTCGGACAGGCGGCGTACGTTACCTGGCACATAGCCACGGCCTTTTTCGACTTTGATCTGCATGTCCAGTTTGCCGCCGGCGGTCAGGTGGGCGATCACGTGGTCCGGGTTGATCAGTTCCACGTCGTGTGGCAGATCGATGTCCGAAGCCAGGATGGCCCCTTCGCCTTCCTTTTTCAGGGTCAGGGTGACGGAGTCACGGTTGTGGACTTTGAAGACCACGCCCTTCAGGTTCAGCAGCAGGTCAACGACGTCTTCCTGCACGCCGTCGAGCGACGAGTATTCGTGTACAACGCCCGCGATCGTCACTTCGGTCGGCGCGTAGCCCACCATCGACGACAGCAGTACGCGGCGCAGCGCATTACCCAATGTATGGCCATAGCCGCGTTCGAACGGCTCCATCACTACTTTAGCGTGGCCGGCGCCCAGCGCCTCTACATCGATAATACGTGGCTTCAACAGACTGTTTTGCATGAAATGTCCTCTTCAATACCCTCGGCGCGTTAGGCCGATAAGGCTGATGGCATTAGTGAAAACGCCCGCTGGTCACAGCGGGCGGGTTTTGGTGCTACTTAGACTACAGATTAACGCGAGTACAGTTCGACGATCAGCGATTCGTTGACGTCGTTGGCGATCTCATTGCGCTCTGGCAGGGACTTGAAGGTACCTTCCATTTTCTTGGCATCAACCGACACCCAAGCTGGCATGCCAACTTGTTCAGCCAGCGACAGCGCTTCAACGATACGCACTTGCTTTTTCGATTTTTCACGAACAGCGATAACGTCGCCGACTTTAACCACGTACGAAGCGATGTTGACCACTTGGCCGTTCACGGTGAACGCTTTGTGCGATACCAGCTGACGCGCTTCAGCGCGGGTCGAGCCGAAGCCCATGCGGTATGCAACGTTGTCCAGGCGGGTTTCCAGCAGCTTCAGCAGGGTTTCGCCGGTGTTGCCTTTACGACGGTCGGCTTCTGCGAAGTAGCGACGGAACTGACGTTCCAGAACGCCGTACATACGCTTAACTTTTTGCTTTTCGCGCAGTTGGTTGCCGTAGTCCGAGGTGCGAGCACCCGATTTCACGCCGTGCTGGCCTGGTTTGACGTCCAGTTTGCACTTGCTGTCCAGCGAGCGACGTGCGCTCTTCAGGAACAGGTCAGTACCTTCACGACGGGAGAGTTTTGCTTTAGGTCCGATATAACGTGCCACGATGCTTCCTTTTTTTAAATAATAACGCCCCAGCCATCGCAACGATGGTTAGGCGCTAGTCTGATCCTCAGGGTGGGCCAGACGGTGGCTCAAAATGCGAATAACCCGCCGAACGCTGTTCGACAGGCGACAACAGCCGGGCAGTATAACCGTTTCCGGTCTCCTGCTCCAGCGTTTTCTTCTAGTCGGAAGGAGGCGAAGCGAACTTCGCCGCCGACCGGACTATTAGATACGACGACGTTTTGGAGGACGGCAGCCGTTGTGCGGTACTGGGGTAACGTCCTGGATCTCGGTGATCTTGATGCCCAGGTTGTTCAGTGCGCGCACTGCGGATTCGCGACCAGGACCAGGGCCCTTGATGCGCACTTCCAGGTTCTTCACGCCGCATTCGACTGCGACTTTACCAGCTGCTTCGGCCGCAACCTGCGCTGCGAACGGGGTCGATTTACGCGAACCCTTGAAGCCAGCACCACCGGAGGTTGCCCACGACAGAGCATTGCCCTGACGGTCGGTGATGGTAATGATGGTGTTGTTGAAGGAAGCGTGAACGTGTGCGATACCTTCGGCAACGTTCTTCTTGACCTTCTTGCGTACGCGCGCTGCTGCTGCGCTGCTTTGTTGCTTAGCCATGTGATTTCCCTAGATTATTTCTTGAGCGATTGAGCGGCTTTGCGCGGGCCCTTGCGGGTACGTGCATTGGTGCGGGTGCGTTGACCGCGGACCGGCAGGCCCTTACGGTGACGCATGCCGCGGTAGCAACCCAGATCCATCAAACGCTTGATGTTCATGGACAGCTCACGACGCAGGTCGCCTTCGACGATGAATTTAGCTACTTCATCGCGCAGCTTTTCCAGTTCGCTGTCGTCCAGATCTTTGACCTTTTTAGTGGTCGCGATACCCGTTGCGGCGCAGATGAACTTTGCGCGTGGACGGCCTACACCGTAGATGGCCGTCAGGCCGATTACGGTGTGCTGATGATTGGGGATATTAACCCCTGCAATACGTGCCATTCGTTATTCCTCGATAAATAACGGTTATTAACCTTGACGCTGCTTGTGACGTGGTTCGACGCAGATTACGCGAACAACGCCCTTGCGCTTGATGATCTTGCAGTTGCGGCAGATCCGCTTGACTGAGGCGTTAACTTTCATTTTGCACTCTCTTCTTGGTTCGATTATTTAAGTTACTTGGTCCGGAACACGATACGTGCACGGCTCAGGTCGTAAGGTGTCAGCTCTACCGTCACCTTGTCGCCAGGAAGAATGCGGATATAGTTCATCCGCATTTTACCCGAAATATGCCCGAGCACCACGTGTCCGTTTTCCAGCTTTACTCGAAATGTTGCATTCGGGAGATTCTCAAGAATCTCGCCCTGCATCTGTATGACGTCGTCTTTTGCCATTCGGTATGTTTACCGCGCTTATCGCGTCGGAATTCCGCCCTTGAAATTTGCTTTGCGCAGCAGCGATTCATATTGCTGCGACATCACGTAGTTTTGCACTTGCGCCATGAAATCCATGGTAACAACCACAATAATCAACAGAGAAGTGCCGCCGAAATAGAACGGTACTTTCCACTCGGCTTGCATGAATTCCGGCAACAAACACACCAAAGTGATGTAGATGGCGCCAGCCAGTGTCAAACGTGTCAGGATCTTGTCGATGTAGCGGGCAGTCTGCTCACCGGGACGTATCCCTGGCACAAAGGCCCCGCTCTTCTTCAAGTTATCCGCTGTTTCCTTGCTGTTGAAGACCAGCGCTGTATAGAAGAAACAGAAAAACACGATCGCAATGGCGTACAACAGTGCGTGGATGGGCTCGCCTGGCCCCATCGATGCTGCCAAATCTTTCAGGAACCGGACTACCGGGTTAGCCGTATCGGCGCCCGCAGTAAACCAGCCCACGATCGTTGCCGGGAACAAGATAATCGACGAAGCGAAGATCGGTGGGATCACGCCGGCCATATTCAACTTCAATGGCAGGTGTGACGTCTGTCCACCGTAAATCTTGTTACCCACCTGGCGTTTCGCGTAGTTCACCAGAATCTTGCGTTGGCCACGTTCGACAAATACCACGAAGAACGTCACCGCCACAACCAGGATCATGATGATGATCGCGGAGAACGCACCGATCGCACCGTTGCTCACCGACGAGGCCAGGCCTCCCAGTGCGCCCGGCAGACCGGCAGCGATACCCGCGAAGATGATGATCGAGATCCCATTACCGAGACCGCGCTCGGTAATTTGCTCGCCCAACCACATCACGAACATGGTTCCGGTCAACAGCGTAACGACCGTAACGAAACGGAATGCATAGCCTGGATCCAGCACCAGACCTGCCTGCGACTCCAGTGCGACTGCAATGCCCAACGCTTGGAACGTCGCCAGCACCACCGTGAAATACCGGGTGTACTGGGTGATCTTGCGACGGCCTGCTTCGCCTTCTTTTTTGAGCGCTTCCATCTGCGGGGACACGATCGACACCAGTTGCATGATGATCGAGGCCGAGATGTAAGGCGTGATACCCAGCGCAAAGACTGTGAAGCGCGCGAGAGCGCCACCGCTGAACATGTTCAACATGCCCAGGATGCCACCCTCTTGCGACTTGAACAGCGCGGCCAATTGTACCGGATCGATCCCGGGAACCGGGATGTGAGCGCCGATACGATAAACCACCAATGCGCCAAGCAAGAACCAGAGCCGGCCCCAAGGGAAACCAGCCGCTGCACTTTTAGCAAGTTGTGGATTAGTCGCCAATTTTCGCTCCGATCAAGCTGTTAGCGGTCAACTCAGGCTACCGAGCCGCCGGCTGCTTCGATGGCGGCTTTCGCGCCAGCGGTCACTTTCAGGCCTTTGAGGTTCACCGCTTTGGTGATCTCGCCGGACAGAATGACGCGTACGTCGCGTGCCAGCACGCCCAGTACGCCAGCTTGCTTCAGGACCAGGATGTCGATGTCGCCAACGGCCAGGTTGTTCAGGTCGGACAGGCGCACTTCAGCTTTGAAGGTGGCGTTGAGCGACTTGAAACCGCGCTTAGGCAGACGGCGTTGCAGAGGCATCTGACCGCCTTCGAAACCGACTTTGTGGAAGCCGCCCGAACGCGATTTTTGACCCTTGTGACCACGGCCCGAGGTTTTACCCAGACCGGAGCCGATACCGCGGCCGACGCGACGCTTGTAGTGCTTAGCGCCATCGGCTGGTTGTATGGTATTCAGTTCCATGATTTCTCCGTGTGTAAGCCCGGGGGCTTACGCAACTACTTTAACGAGGTACGAGACTTTGTTGATCATGCCGCGCACGGATGGGGTGTCCTGCAACTCGGCTACCGAGTTAACACGACGCAGACCCAGACCGCGAACGGTGGCACGGTGGTCTTCACGCGTGCCGATCAAGCCCTTGACCAATTGTACTTTGACGGTTTTAGTTGTCATAATGTCCACCTTAGCCCAGGATCTCTTCTACCGACTTGCCGCGTTTCGCAGCAATCTCAGCAGGAGTACTCATTTTTGCCAGACCATCCAGCGTGGCGCGCACCAGGTTGTAAGGGTTGCTCGAGCCGGTGGATTTCGCCACGACGTCGGTCACGCCCATTACTTCGAAGATTGCGCGCATTGCGCCGCCAGCGATGACGCCGGTACCTGGTTTAGCAGGCGACATCATTACTTTCGACGCGCCGTGACGACCGGTAACGGTGTGCTGCAGGGTGCCGTTCTTCAGGTTGACCTTGATCAGGTTGCGACGGGCTTCTTCCATTGCCTTTTGCACACCAACCGGGACTTCCTTCGACTTGCCCTTGCCCATGCCGATGCGGCCATCGCCGTCACCAACCACGGTCAGCGCGGCGAAACCCATGATACGACCACCCTTGACCACTTTGGTCACGCGGTTGATCGCGATCATTTTTTCGCGCATGCCGTCATCCGGCTTGTCGCTTGCCATTTTTGCTTGCATTTTTGCCATGATCGTTCCTTAGAACTTCAGACCGGCTTCGCGCGCGGCTTCTGCCAGCGCCTTCACACGGCCGTGGTAACGGAAACCGGAGCGGTCGAACGCGACTTCGGTAATCCCTGCTTTCAGTGCTTTCTCTGCGACGCGCTTGCCGACGATCGCGGCAGCAGCAGCGTTGCCGCCCTTGCCCGATTTGCCAGCCAGTTCGTTGCGCACTTCGACTTCTGCCGTGGACGCCGATACCAGAATTTTGGCATCCGGCGAGATCAGGTTCGCGTAGATATGCAGGTTAGTGCGGTGTACCGACAGGCGGTTCACTTTCTGTTGCGCGATCTTGATCCGGGTTTGGCGTCCGCGGCGCAGACGTGATTCTTTCTTGTCCATCGTCAGCCCCTAGTTACTTCTTCTTGGTTTCTTTAATCTTAACCACTTCGTCCGAATAACGGACGCCCTTGCCCTTGTAAGGCTCAGGGGAGCGGTAAGCGCGAACTTCAGCAGCCACTTGGCCCACTTGCTGACGGTCGATCCCTTTGATGATGATCTCCGTCGGCGTTGCGGTTGCGCAGGTGACGCCGGCTGGCATCGAGTGCACGACAGGGTGCGAGAAGCCCAGCGACAGATTCAGCTTGTCGCCTTGCGCTTGCGCCTTGTAACCCACACCGACCAGGTTCAGCTTTTTCTCGAAACCCTTGGTCACGCCAGTGACCATGTTGTTGACCAGTGCGCGCAGCGTACCGGACATGGCATTGGCTTCGCGGCTGTCATTAGCGGCGGCAAAGCTCAGGGTTCCTGCATTGTTTTCCACCGTTACCTGGCCGTTCAGGGCCTGGGTCAAGACGCCCAGCGGGCCCTTGACGGTGATCGCTGCTGCGGAGATGGCGACTTCAGCGCCAGCTGGCACAGCGATTGGCATTTTAGCTACACGAGACATGTCTAACTCCTTATGCGACGTAGCAAATAACTTCGCCGCCGACACCGGTAGCGCGTGCTTTGCGGTCAGTCATGACGCCTTGCGGAGTCGACACGATCGCCACACCCAAGCCATTCATCACAGTAGGGATCTCGTCTTTGCCCTTGTAGACGCGCAGGCCCGGACGGGACACGCGCTCAAGGCGCTCAATGACGGGACGGCCAACATAATACTTCAAACCGATTTTCAGTTCCGCTTTGCCACCAGCTTCGGCTACGGCGAAATCTTCAATGTAACCCTCGTCCTTGAGGACGTTGGCAATCGCAATTTTAACTTTCGACGATGGCATGGCCACGGTCGTCTTTTGCACGCCTTGGGCGTTACGAATGCGGGTCAGCATATCGGCGATAGGATCGCTCATACTCATTGCATATTCTCCTATTACCAGCTTGCTTTAGTCATACCCGGGATCTCACCACGCATGGCGAATTCACGGAGCTTGATACGGCCCAGACCGAATTTACGGAAGGTGCCGCGTGGACGACCGGTGACGGCGCAGCGGTTACGCTGGCGGGTCGGAGCCGAGTTACGTGGCAGCGCTTGCAGTTTCAGGCGCGCTTCGTAACGTTCTTCTTCCGACTTCGACTGGTCATCAATGATGGCCTTCAGCGAAGCGCGCTTGGCAGCAAACTTGTTTGCCAGGTCGACGCGTTTCTGCTCACGGTTAATCAGTGCGAGTTTTGCCATGATCTTCTTAGTTCCTGAACGGGAATTTAAAGGCGGCGAGCAGAGCTTTCGCTTCGTCGTCGGTCTTGGCGGTGGTGGTGATCGAAATATTCATACCACGCAGCGCATCGATCTTGTCGTACTCGATTTCCGGGAAGATGATCTGCTCTTTGACACCGATGTTGTAGTTACCACGACCATCGAACGAACGGCCATTGACACCACGGAAATCGCGCACGCGCGGCAGAGCCACGGTGATGAAGCGATCCAGGAACTCGTACATGCGAGCGCCGCGCAGGGTGACCATGGTACCGATCGGGTAGCCTTCACGGATTTTGAAACCCGCGATAGCTTTGCGCGACTTGGTGGTCACTGGCTTTTGGCCAGCAATCTTGGTCAGGTCGCCGACAGCGTGTTCGAGGACTTTCTTGTCCGCGATGGCCTCACCAACACCCATGTTCAGGGTGATCTTGGTCAGACGTGGAACTTCCATCACCGACTTGTAACCGAATTTCGCGGTCAGGTCAGCGACGACTTTTTCTTTATAGAATTCTTGGAGACGTGCCATGATTTCTTAAGCCTTCACTACTTCGCCGGACGATTTGAAGACGCGGACTTTTTTGCCATCCACTTCTTTGAAACCGACACGGTCTGCCTTGCCAGTCGCTGCATTGAACAATGCAACGTTGGACACGTGAATCGGCATAGTCTTATCGACG
This sequence comes from Duganella sp. BJB476, assembly GCF_003416895.1. Lineage (GTDB taxonomy): Bacteria > Pseudomonadota > Gammaproteobacteria > Burkholderiales > Burkholderiaceae_D > Rugamonas. The sequence continues at coordinate 15,705 of NZ_QVIO01000008.1, read as the reverse complement.
ATACCACCTTGTACGCCAGTCATTGGGTTAGGCTTGGTCGCTTTTTTAGCGACGTTGACGCCTTCAACCACGACATGCTCAGCATCGATACGCTGCTGAACGACGCCACGTTTGCCCTTGTCTTTCCCGGTCAGAACGATGACTTCGTCGTTTTTACGAATCTTATCCATTACGACTCCTTACAGGACTTCCGGTGCCAGGGACACGATCTTCATGAACTTTTCAGTACGCAGCTCGCGCGTCACTGGTCCAAAAATACGGGTACCGATCGGTTCCAGCTTGGCGTTCAGCAGAACGGCAGCATTGCCGTCGAACTTCACCAGGGAACCGTCTTGGCGGCGAACACCTTTAGCGGTGCGCACTACCACGGCGTTATAAATTTCACCTTTTTTGACACGGCCACGTGGCGCAGCAACCTTAACGGTTACCTTGATCACGTCGCCAATGCCAGCATAACGGCGCTTGGAGCCGCCCAATACCTTGATGCACATTACTTCTTTGGCACCGGTATTGTCAGCCACTTCGAGCCGGCTTTCAGTTTGAATCATAGTATTCTCTTTCCCAACTTAAGCCGAAGAATCCACACAATGCGGACCTGCGGTCAGTCTTGGTCCCGCCAGAGCGCTCATGAAGAGCCCACTGTTTGGGTGCTTGACCTTCGTCTTGCTACTGACCGCACGGTTCAGCGTCTGTGGCCAGACACTTTGCGGCGTTACATGAACGAAGCCCGCAAGTATTACATACAACTCGCGGGCTTGCAAGAACTAATTGAAAATCGCCCCCGGCCCGAAAGCCGGAGGCGACCAATCAATTAAACGATTTGCGCGGCTTGCACCACGCGCGTCACGGTCCATGCCTTCGTTTTGGAGATCGGACGACCTTCCACGATTTCCACCGTGTCACCGGCTTTCACCTGGTTGGTCTCGTCGTGCGCGTGATACTTGTTCGAGCGCACGATGATCTTGCCGTACAAAGGATGCTTGACGTGACGTTCGATCAGAACGGTGACGGTTTTGTCCATCTTGTCGGACACCACTTTACCGATCAGGGTGCGCTTGAGCGACTTTACTGGTTCGGTCATTTGGCTTCCTTCGTGTTCATTACCGTTTTTACACGTGCGATATCGCGACGTACCTTCTTGAGCTGCGAAGTGTTGCTCAGCTGCTGCGTAGCGGTTTGCATACGCAGGCCGAACTGGGCCTTCAACAGGTCATTCAGCTCTTTTTGCAGAGCTGCCTGGTCTTTGCCGCGGAGTTCAGATGCTTTCATATTTCACTCCTGTTATTGGCCGACTTGACGGACCACGAAGGTGGTCGCCAGTGGCAGTTTGGCAGCGGCCAGGCGGAATGCTTCGCGCGCCAGTACTTCATCTACGCCGTCCATTTCGTACAGGACTTTGCCCGGACGGATTTCAGCGACGTAGTATTCCGGATTACCCTTACCGTTACCCATACGGACTTCGGCAGGCTTGTTCGAAATTGGCTTGTCCGGGAAGATACGAATCCAGATACGGCCACCACGTTTGATGTGACGGGTCATGGCGCGACGTGCGGCTTCGATCTGGCGTGCCGTGATACGACCACGGGCAACGGCTTTCAGACCGAACTCACCGAACGACACCGAAGTGCCGGTGCCATGCGAAATGCCGGTGTTACGGCCTTTCTGCTCTTTACGATACTTCCTGCGTGCTGGTTGCAGCATGATTATTCTCCTGCTTTCTCGGCCGGCTTGGCGGCAGTGCGAACACGAGCGCCTGGAGCCGCTGGCTTGGCGCCGGCGCCTGCTGGACGCGGACGGCCAGCTGGTTTGCCGTCGTCACGACGTGGGCCACGTGGCTTCTTCTCGTCCGGCGGGGTATCGATGACTGGTGCATCGCCGTTAGGCGCGCGGTCACCCTTGTATACCCACACCTTGACACCGATGATGCCGTAGGTGGTCGAAGCTTCGCTGGTGCCGTAGTCGATATCGGCGCGCAGGGTGTGCAGTGGCACACGGCCTTCGCGATACCACTCTTTACGAGCGATTTCGATACCGTTCAGACGACCCGACGACATGATCTTGATGCCCAGGGCACCCAGACGCATGGCGTTTTGCATCGCGCGCTTCATGGCGCGACGGAACATGATGCGTTTTTCCAGCTGTTGAGCGATGGAATCGGCGATCAGTTGCGAGTCGATTTCCGGCTTGCGGATTTCTTCGATGTTCACGTGGACAGGAACGCCCATGATCTTGGTCAGCGCCGACTTCAGTACTTCGATGTCTTCGCCTTTTTTACCAATGACCACGCCCGGACGCGAGCTGTAGATCGTGAAACGTGCGTTCTTGGCTGGGCGCTCGATAACGATGCGGCCGACCGAAGCGTTCTTCAGCTTGGCCTTCAGGTAAGCGCGTGCCTTCAGATCTTCGTTCAGCATCGAAGCGAAGTTGCTGTTGCCCGCGTACCAACGCGATGCCCAGTTACGGGTAACCGACAGGCGGAAGCCGGTTGGGTGAATTTTTTGACCCATTTTTAGCTCCTTAGTTGCCGACGGTCACGTAAATGTGACACGATTGTTTCGAGATGCGATCGCCCCGGCCCTTAGCGCGTGCAGTGAAGCGCTTCAGGATCGGGCCCTTTTCGACGTAAATGACTTTTACGAACAGTTCGTCGATGTCGGCGCCATCATTGTGCTCGGCGTTCGCGATTGCGGACTCCAGCACTTTCTTGATGATGGTCGCGCCCTTTTTTGGGCTGAATTGCAGAATGTTGAGTGCAGCGTCAACTTTCTTGCCGCGGATCTGGTCAGCCACGAGGCGACCTTTTTGATCCGACAAGCGCACACCCTTGAGGATAGCTTTGGTTTCCATTATTTCTTCGCCTTCTTGTCAGCGGCATGGCCCTTGAACGTGCGGGTCAGCGCGAATTCACCGAGCTTGTGACCAACCATGTTCTCGGAAACGTACACAGGCACGTGCAGCTTGCCATTGTGGACGGCGATCGTCAGGCCGATGAAGTCAGGCATGATGGTCGAACGACGGGACCAGGTTTTGATTGGCTTTTTGTCTTTGGCAGCTTGCGCGGCTTCGACTTTTTTCACCAGGTGGGCGTCACAGAACGGCCCTTTTTTCAATGAACGAGTCATGTGCTACCCCTTATTTCTTGCCGCGGCGCGAGACGATCATGGAAGAAGTACGCTTGTTGCTGCGGGTCTTCTTACCCTTAGTCTGTTGGCCCCAAGGCGACACTGGATGACGACCAGCTGCAGTTTTACCTTCACCACCACCGTGCGGGTGATCGACCGGGTTCATGACCACACCGCGAACGGTAGGACGAACACCGCGCCAGCGCATCGCGCCAGCTTTACCGATTTTACGCAGGCTGTGTTCGGCATTGCCGACTTCACCCACGGTTGCACGGCACTCGATGTGCACGCGACGCACTTCACCCGAACGCAGGCGAACCTGAGCGTAGGTGCCGTCACGGGCCATCAGGACCACGCCGGCGCCGGCGGAACGGGCCATTTGGGCACCCTTACCTGGCAGCATTTCGACGCAGTGCATGACGGTACCGACCGGGATGTTGCGGATCGGCAGGCAGTTGCCCGACTTGATAGGCGCTTCCGAACCATTCATCACTGCATCGCCAACGGACATGCCCTTGGTTGCGATGATGTACTGGCGTTCGCCGTCGGCGTAGCACAGCAGGGCGATATTCGCGGTGCGGTTTGGATCGTATTCGATACGTTCCACTTTCGCTGGAATGCCATCCTTCTGACGCTTGAAGTCGATCAGGCGATAGTGCTGCTTGTGACCACCGCCGATGTGGCGGGTGGTGATGTGGCCGTTGTTGTTACGACCAGCAGTTTTCGATTTTTTCTCAACCAGGGCTGCGAACGGACGACCTTTGTACAGGTCCGGGTTCACAACTTTCACCATGCCGCGACGGCCTGGGGAGGTTGGCTTCATCTTAACGAGTGCCATTATTTAGCCTCCTCGGAGAAATTGATTTCCTGGCCAGGTTTCAGGCACACGAAAGCACGCTTGGTATGGTTGCGGCGGCCGGTGTGAGCACCGGAACGCTTCTGCTTACCTTCGCGGTTGACGGTCTGCACCGATTCCACTTCCACTTTGAACAGCAGTTCAACAGCGGCTTTGATTTCTGGCTTGGTCGCGTCGGTGGTTACACGGAACACGATCTGTTCGTTCTTTTCCGCGACCATGGTGGCCTTTTCGGAAATGACCGGAGCCAGCAGCACCTTCATCAGGCGCTCTTCGCTAAATTTCAATGCGCTCATGCCAGCATCTCCTCAATCTTAGCCAGTGCAGCTTTGGTGACCAGGATCTTCTTGTAGAACACCAGGGACATTGGATCTGCGTGACGTGGTTCAACAACCAGTACGTTAGGCAGGTTACGCGATGCCAGTTCCAGGTTTTCGTTGGCGACGTCGGTGATGATCAGTACCGAGTCAAAGCCCATGCCGGTCAGCTTTTGCGACAGCAGCTTGGTCTTTGGCGCTTCGATCGTCAGGTCTTCGATGATCGTCAGGCGATCTTCGCGGGCCAGCTGGGACAGGATCGAGCAGATACCTGCGCGATACATCTTCTTGTTCACTTTGTGGGTGAAGTTCTCGTCAGGCGAGTTCGGGAAGATGCGACCACCGCCGCGCCACAGTGGCGACGACGACATACCAGCACGAGCACGGCCGGTACCTTTTTGGCGCCATGGCTTCTTGGTCGTGTGGTGGACTTCTTCACGGTCTTTTTGTTTACGGTTGCCGCTGCGAGCATTGGCTTGGTAAGCAACGACGACTTGGTGGATCAGGGCTTCGTTGTAGTCACGGCCGAAAATGGTATCGGCGGCAGCTACGTTAGAGGCGGCTTGACCTTGAGCGTTCAAGAGCTTGAGTTCCATCGTTTAAGCTCCCTTCTTTGCTTTAACTTTGACAGCAGGCGATACAACAACCTGGCCATTTTTCGCGCCTGGGATCGCGCCTTTGACCAGCAGCAGCTGACGGTCGGCATCGATACGGGCGATTTCGAGGTTCTGCACCGTGCGGGTGACGTCACCGAGGTGACCGGTCATGCGCTTACCAGGGAACACGCGGCCTGGATCTTGCGCCATACCGATGGAACCTGGAACGTTGTGCGAACGGGAGTTACCGTGGGTAGCACGGCCCGAAGCAAAGTGGTGACGCTTGATGGTACCGGCGTAGCCTTTACCGATCGTGACACCTTGAACGTCGATCTTCTGACCGACTTCGAACAGGGAAGCAGCAACTACGTCGCCAGCTTTCAGTTCGGCAGCTTTAGCTGCGTCAACGCGGAACTCTTTCAACAGAGTACCAGCTTCGACACCGGCTTTAGCGTGGTGACCAGCAACAGCCTTCGTTACGCGGGAAGCGCGACGTTGACCGAATGCGACCTGAACCGCGGTATAACCGTCGGTTTCAGGAGTTTTGATTTGCGCAACACGGTTGTTCGATACGTCCAACACGGTGACTGGGATCGAATCCCCGTCATCGGTGAAGATGCGCATCATACCAACCTTGCGACCGAGAAGGCCAAGGCTCATTTTTTCTCCAATTCCCACCTACGATTGGGCGGGGATATGTTGAACTACTAAAATTAGTACGGACCAATAAAAAGACGTATCCATACCGAAGCCGGCTAGTGTAGCGCGAAATAGGGGTTGACGCAACAACTTAGTTGGAGGTATGTCGAAGTTTCCACAGCTGCCGGGCGACGCCCGGCAGCTGTCATGCCGCGGCCCCGGCTCAGGCCTGCGGCGCCGGCTGGACCGGCACATCGGTCAGCGTGTGGCTGCCGTAGCGGAAGCTGCCGTGGCCGACCCAATCGTTATCGACCACGATCAGCGCGCTGAATTTCTGCGGCAGTTCGCCGATGACAGGCGGCGGCAGCGCCACCTGGTACGTGCCTTCCAGCCGCAGCACGCGGTGGCCCTGCTGGAAACCGAGCGCGTGCAGCTCGCCGGCCACGTGGTTGATCAGGATGTGGCTGGCCGGCCCGGCGATCGCCTGCGTGATCAGCACCTGGCCGCTGACCGGCAGCGGCTCGGACAGCGGGTTGTAGAGCAGCGTCATGCTGACGCGGGCGGCGCCGGGCAGCGCCAGGCCGGCGCTCAGATCGATGCGGATGGGCTTGAGTTCGGTAGATGACATCATATTCTCCAGTACGGGTGGTGGACGGCGGCGCAAGGGGCGACGCTGTCCCCTGCCATCGCAAGCGCCGTGCCACCCGCATCGCCGCCGCCGCTGGCGCGCGCGGCCCGGGCGCGGCCGGGCCGCGTCGGGTCTTTGTCGGGTCTTTACATGTCAACCGCAAGGCCTGACATGTCAACGATGTGGCGTGGCCGGCCCGTCTCGTATGTATTGGACAATATTTCACTTGTCGGCAGCCGGCCCAGGCCTGACAATAGCCCTGCACCCCCTGGCCGCGCGCCCTCTTCTTGCATCCGCAGGCACTGAACCGATGGACCACCCGCCCCCAGCCCCCGCCGCCATGACCCTCGCCCCGGCCACCATCAAGCACTACGAGATCCGAGGCAAGCTCGGCGAAGGGGGCTTCGGCGAAGTGTTCGAGGCCTGGGACAGCAAGCTGTGCCGGACGGTCGCGATCAAGCGGCTGCGCCCGGCCGCCACCGGCGTCGCCGACGGCGCCAGCCTGGTGCGCGAGGCGCGGCTGGCGGCCTCGCTGCAGCACGCCGCCTTCGTCAAGATCCACGCCATCGAGGACGAGCAGGACGTCCAGTCCATCGTCATGGAGTTCGTGCCCGGCCAGACGCTGCGCGCCATGCTGCGCGAGCGCCGGCCGGCGCCGGACGAGGCGCTGCGCATCGTCCACCAGCTGGCCCTGGCCATGCGCGAGGCCCATGCGTCGACGCTGGTGCACGGCGACCTCAAGCCCTCGAACGTGATACTCGAACCGTCGGGCGCCGCCCGCATCCTCGACTTCGGCCTGGCCAGCACCGGCGACCCGCAGGCCACCGCCTCGCTCAGCCTGCTCGATCCCCAGGGCACGATCGCCTACATGGCGCCGGAGCGGCTGCTGGGCGGGGCGCCCGCCGTCCCCGGCGACATCTATGCGCTGGGCGTGCTGCTGTACGAACTGTTGTGCGGCGAGCGGCCATTCGCCCAGCTCAGCGGCCTGGCGCTGGCGGCGGCGCAGATGCAGTCGTCGTCGGCGCAGTGGCCGTTTCCGCCGGCGGCCGACGCCGCCGTCGTGCAACTGGTGCGCGACATGACGGCGCGCCGGCCGGAACAGCGGCTGGCCGGCATGGCCGCCGTATGCGAGCGCATCGACGCCATCGGCGCCGGCCTGCCGGCGCCGGCCCGGCGGCGTCGCCGGCGCTGGCCGCGCCCGGCCGCGCGCGCGATGGCCGCCGGCGCCGCGGCCGTGCTGCTGGGCCTGGCCGCGTGGCAGCTGGCGCCGCACGGGTCCACCCTGCCGCCCGGCCCGGCAGCGGCGGGCTATTCGGCGGCGCAGGAGTTGCAGCGCAGCCTGGCGGCGCTGCACACCTTCGACCGCCCGGGCAGCCTGGACCTGGCCAGCCGGGGCTTTCTGAGCGTGCTCGAACATGACGCCGGCAACGCCGCGGCGGCGGCCGGCCTGTCGCTGGCCTACAGCTTCCGCTATGCCGGCGACGGCCAGGACAGCGTCTGGCTGCGGCGCGCCGACGCCGGCGCCCAGCAGGCGCTGGCGCTCAACGACGAGGTGGCGCTGGGCCACGCGGCGGCCGCGCTGGTGCTGCTGAACCAGGACCGCGCCGAGCCGGCGCTGGCCGCGGCGACGCGGGCGCTGGCCCTCGATCCGGGCGATTTCTTTGCGCTGTACACCCGGGCCATGAGCTTGAACCGCCTGGCGCGCTACCCGCAGGCGCTGGCCGCCGCCGCCGCCGGCCTGCGCCTGTATCCGCAGGAACGCGTGTTCTACGACGAGATCGCGCACACCCACGAACTGCAAAACGACGGCGCGGCGGCGGAGCGGGCTTACCGGCAAAGCATCGCCGTGCAGCCCGACGCGGTGCTCGCCTACGCCAACCTGAGCGGCACGCTGCTGCGCCAGAACCGCACCGCCGAAGCGCTGCAGATACTGCAGCAGGGCCTGCAGATCCGGCCCAGCGGCTTCCTCTACGACAGTCTGGGCAACGCGCTGTTTCGCGCCGGCGACTACGTCGGCGCGGCCAAGGCCTTCACCCACGCCGTCGCTCCCGCCACCGGCAACCCGGCCAACTACATCTACTGGGCCAATCTCGGCGACACGCTGCTGTGGGTGCCGGGACGCGGCGCCGAAGCGCGCCGCGCGCACCAGCGCGCCCGCGAACTGCTGGCGCCGCGGCTGAGCTCCGATCCGGGCGAGGTGACCTGGGTATCACAGATGGGCTTGTACGCCGCGCGGGTCGGCGACGGCGACGACGCCCGGCGGCAGATGGCGCGCGCGCTGGCGATGGCGCCGGCCGATGCGCGCACGCGCTTCCGCGCCGGACTGGCATATGAATTGCTAGAAGACAGGTCAGCAGCACTGGCAGAAATCGCCAAGGCGATACAGCTGGGCTACCCACGGCACTTTGTCGAGTCCGAACCTGACTTGACGGCGTTGCGACGCGACCCGCGCTATGCGGGCGCCGACCACGCCAATGCGCCACCTTAACCGCTGCTCCACTCTAAAGGAAGCATCATGACCACCGCCAAAAAGTTCGTCTCCCTGCACATCCACTTCGACTACCGCCAGCTCACCGACTCGCCGTACTGGCAAATGCTCGACCAGGACGGCCATCCTACCGAGGCCCAGGACGGCCTGCAGACCGGCATGTTCTCGCTCGATTCCAGCCCCAACTTCACCGTCTCGGCGTTGGCCGACGGCCTGCCCGACGGCGCCGAGCTGCATGTGCTGGACTGCCAGCTGATCACCTTGCCGATGATGTTTGCCCTCAGCAGCAGCCCCGACAAGCTGCCCGGCATCCCCGGCACCTATCCCTATCCGTCGCCGTTTTTCAATCCCGCGCACCCGCTCGCCGGCATCGGCGGCGCCTGCACCTCCTTCTACAGCGCCAATCCCTTCGTTCCGCTGCCGGACATGCCGCCCGCCCTGCACCAGCAGCGCTGGCAATCGGAAGTCCTGCACGAAGTGGTCAACGCCGGCCGTTGGGACACCCTCTTCGCGCTGACCGTGGCGATCAAGGTGCGCGGCCACCAGACCGTCTACCGGGTCTTCAGCTTCGACCCGGAAAGCTCGTCGAGCTCGGGCGGCACGCCGCCACGCCCGTAGGCCGGCCAGGCGATCAGGCCGAGCGCGTCGAGGCGGCGGCGCAGCGCCTCGGCCGGCGTCTTGAGCAGCGAGGCGCAGGCGCCGAGCGCGCCGCCGCTGGCCGCCAGCGCGGTGCGCAGCTCCTCCGGCGCGATCTGCTCGGCGCGGCGGATCTGCGGATGCGCCGCCAGCAGCTTGTACATCGACGGCCGCGACACGCCCAGCGCGGCCGAGGCGGCCAGGATGGTCCAGCCGCAGGCCTCCATCGCCGCCAGCACCTCCGGTTCGCCGATGGCCGACAAGGGCCGGCGCGCCGACGGCGCCGGGGCATCGGCGACCGGCGCGGCGCCGGCAGGCGCCGGCAGGCGCGGCGCGTCGACCAGCGCCGCGAACGAGGGCGACTCACCCTGCGCCAGTCCCATCACGGCGCGCCCGACCACATGCGCGAGCTGGCGTACATTGCCGGGCCAGTCGTAGTTGGCCAGGGCGCCGACCAGGGCCGGCGGCAACACCACGCCGGCCTGCTGCGCCACCGCATTGCCCTGCAGCAGATGCACGATCAGCACGCCGATGTCCTCGCGCCGGGCGCGCAGCGGTGCCAGGCGGATCACCAGGTTTTCCAGCCGCCGCAGCAGCGGCTGGTTGAACGAGGGGGCGTACACATCCTGGTCGGTGGCGGCGATCAGGCGCGCGTTCGAGCGCACGTCCTGCGCCGCGCCCAGCGGCCGGTAGACGCCGTTCTCGAGCACGCGCAGCAGCATGGGCTGGACGCTGGCCGGCGCATTGCCGATCTCGTCGAGGAACAAGGTGCCGTCGCGGGCTTCGGCAAACAGGCCGGCGCGCGCCACCTGCGCGCCGGTATAGGCGCCGCGCGCCGCGCCGAACAGGTCGGCCGCGGCCAGCGCCTCATTCAGCGCAGCCATGTTCACGCTGACCAGCGCGGCCGACGCGCGCCGGCCCAGACCGTGGATGGCGCGCGCCGCGACTTCCTTGCCGGTGCCGGTTTCGCCCAGCAGCAGCACCGGCGCCTCGCTGGCCGCGGCCTGGCGTATCAGGTCGCGCGCCCGGATCGCGGCGGCGCCGACGCCCAGCAGGCCGTCGACCGCATTGTCCTTGGGCAGGCAAGTCATCCAGTGGATACAGACCAGCACGCTGCGCCCCAGTCCCAGCACGGCGCCCGCCTCGACCTGCGCGGCATTGACGAAGACGCTGTCGACGATTTCAACGCCGTTCAGCTCGACAACCATGCGGCTGTGCGGCACCGACACGCGGATGCCGTCGTTGCCATCGCGTGCGATATGCACCGGATCGCGCGAGATGCCGCCATGTCCCAGCCCCCGCCCCTCGGCGGCGGGCCGCTGGAACAGCGGCAGGAAGCGGCTCAGCTCGACCGTCTGCGCGCCGGTGCCGCCGATAAACTGCTCGCCGACCCGCCCCAGGTCGGGATGCCAGAGTATCGTCAGCGCCAGCAGCGGCCGTTCGTGGATGGCCGCTGCGCTCAACGGCGAGGTTAGTGTCAGTTCAGAATCGCTCATATGGGTTCAATCTTACCAGCCCGGCAACGCTTGTCACCAACGATTCACGCGCCGGCCGGCGCTCAGTGCTCGGGCACGTGGATGCTGGCCTTGATATGCTTGAGATGGGCGACGATGGTGAAGGTCATCACCACCAGCAGCGACCAGGAACTCCACTTGCTGACGTGCACCGCCGACCAGGCGCCCAGCTGGTTGGGATAGCGCCACACGCCCCAGAAAGTGCTGATGTTCTCGGCCAGCCAGATGAAAAAGCCGATCAGCACGAAGGCCAGCAGCATCGGCATGCGGCGCTCGCGGTCCAGCGGCCGGAACACCACCGTGGTGCGGGCGTACAGGCCCAGCGCGCAGGCCGCCAGGTACCAGCGGTAGTCGCCGATATAGTGGTGGGTGAAGAAATTCACATAGATCAGCACGGCGATCAGCACCGCCATCCAGTACGGCGGATGATGTCGGATGCGCAAGTCGAACAGGCGCCAGGCCTGGATGATGTAGCTGCCCACCGCCGCGTACATAAAGCCCGAGAACAGCGGCACGCCCCACAGCTTGGTGTAGGCGAAGTCGGGATAGCTCCACGACTGGATCGCCCCCGACACCTTGAACACTTCCAGCGCGAAGCCGACCACATGGAACAGGCTGACCGCCTTCAGCTCGTCCCAGGTCTCCAGCCCGGCTCCCAGCATGCCGAGCTGGATCGCCAGCGCCACGATCAGCAGCACATCGTAGCGCGGCAAGCCCAGCACGCCGGCGCGCGGCACCAGCAGCACCGCGCCGAAGAACAGCGCGACGAACAGGCAGGCCCTCGCCTGCTTCAGGCCGAAGTACAGGAATTCGGTCGCGAAGCGCGGCCAGCCGCGCAGGCCGGGGCGGACGGAGTGGTCGAGCAGGTGGTGGTCCAGCGCAGCAAGCATGGTCGTCAGGGTTGAGTATTTGGCAAGCGACTCTAGCGCTACGGCGCTCCGCTGTCCAGCCGCGACAGGCGAAAAAAAACCGGGCAGCAAGTGCCCGGTTTTTCAGACTTCCAGTTCTAAGCGATTAGAACTTGTAGGAAGCGCTGGCGCCGAAGGTACGGAACAGCGGCAGTGCATTGCCCGCAACAGCGTAGCCGTCGCGATAGTTGATCGGCGAATCCTGGTTCAGCAGGTTGCTGATGAACAGGCTCAGCTTCACGTTCTTGATGCCGGTGTAGGCCAGGTTGTAGTCCACGGTGGTGGTGCTACGCACGCGGCTGCAAGCAGCCATGTTCTCCGGCGCCACCTTGTTGGCGGTGCAGTAGTCCGGCGTATCGTCGCTGTTCAGGCTGTAGCCGCCGGAGTAGTTCAGCGTAGCGCCGTGGTCGAACTGACCCAATTTCATCGATGCACGCAGCTTGGTGCGCAGACGCGGACCACCGGTGCCTCCGCCGGAGTCATAGTTGCCCGCCGCATTCATGCCGTAGGCGTTGTCGGCCACCAGGAAGGCCTTGTAGCTCAGCGCGTAAGTGCCGTCCAGCTTCAGGCGCAGATCGCCCACGTTCGGGATCTTCACTTTACCGGACATGTCGAAGTCGAAGCCCGATGCCTTGGTCTTGCCACTGTTGACGTACGGGTTGTAGACCAGGCCCAGCTTGCCGATGCCCTGGAAGTTGGTGGTGGTGCCCGGTGCGTACTTCTTGACCAGGGCCAGGAACTCGTTGTCGGCGGCGGTGTTGTCCACGCGCAGCAGCTGGCCGGCTGGCAGCGTAGCCTCGCCTTTCAGAATGTCGCCGGTGCTACGGGTGCCGATTTCATCCTTGCGCTCGATATTGTAGTAATCGAGTGCCAGTGTCCAGTTCTTGACCGGCTCGAACACCATGCCCAGCGTGTACGTACGCGAGGTTTCAGGCTTCAGGTCAGGATTCGACTTCACGAAGCTCGGCAGTGGTGCCTTGCAATCGTTATTCAGGAAGGTGTTGGCGATCGCCTTGTCGGAGGTGGTCGCGGTCGACGAATTCTGGACCAGATTATTCAGCGTGGTGGCGATCGGGCAGCGACGCAGGTCGTTGACGTTGGTGGCGACCGAGCTGCGGCCCAGGCCATTACCGGCTTCGACGATGTTCGGTGCGCGGAAGCCACCCGAGGCCGTAGCGCGCAGCAGCAGGGCTTCGGTCGCGTTGAACTTCAGGCCGAGCTTAGGCGAAACGTGCGCTTCCGAGCCGCTGTTCTTGTCGGCGCGCAGGGCGGCGCTCAGCTCCAGCTTCGTGACGACCGGGATGGTCGCTTCAGAGAAGACCGCATAGTGGCTGATGGTGTCCTTGACCTGCAGGCCGAAGACGCCGACCACATCGCCGCGCAGCACGTTGTCCGAGCTCGTCATTTCATACGACTCGCGGCGCAGGTCGGTACCTACGGCCAGGCTCAGCGGACCAGCAGGCAGCTGGGCGACCGGACCGGACACGGTGGCGTCGAAGAACGAAATCTTCGATTTACCCTTGGTGGTACGAACCGGGAACATCGATTCCAGCAACGCCGTGTCGTTCTTCTGGCCGAACTTGTAGGTGTTGTTGAGGATCGCATTGGTGTAGCCGTCCTTGCTGACCGCACGGGTGGCCTTGGTGGCCGACGAGGTCATGTAACCAGCCGCCGATTTCCAGTCGAAGTCGCCAACGGAGCCGTTCAGTGCCAGCATGGCGCGCGTCTGGTCGGACTCGGTGCGGTTGAAGTTGAAGCCGTTGCCGGTGTCCATCAGGCGCGCACGCAGTTCGATCGGCTGCGAGTTGATATTGCCGTTGTTACCGACTGGCAGCTTCGGATAGAAGTATGGGCCGACCATCTTGCCATCGATCGCGTTGTACCAGATGTTGGACGCAGTGGTCGTCCCGCCGTTGTTGACGCTCAGCGGCGCAACGATGTAGTCGTTGGTGGCGCCGGCGTTGGTGATTTCGAAGTTGGCGTCGATGTTGGCGCCGATCTTGAAATGGGTGTTGCTGACCGCGGCATAGCGCTTGGCGTTGGTCGCCAGGCCGGAGTACGGCAGCGCGTCCCATTTGCACAAGTTGTCGGCCGGGTCGATCTGGTCGGCAGGGCAGCCAGGCGCGGCGACGATCTTGGCGCTGTTGAAGAAGTAGTTGCCGGTCGGCGAGTAGGTGCTCTTGGCATCCCAGGTCGAGCGGCCGGGGGTCTGACGGTGCCAGGCGGGAACCTTGTTGCGCAGTTCGCCGAGGGTGAAACCGTCGCTCTTGTAACCTTCGAAGGTCAGGTAGGTGTTGAAGCCCTGCTTGTCGATGTCGCCGTAGCCGTAGATCGCCGAAGCGCTGCGGTTGCGGTTGTCCTGGAAGCCGTCGGCGGTGTCGTAGTTGACCGTGACTTTGCCGCCTTCGTAATCTTTGCGCAGAATGATGTTGATCACGCCGGCGACCGCGTCGGAGCCGTAGATCGCGGACGCGCCGTCCTTCAGGATCTCGATGCGTTCGATGGCTTCGGTGGCGATCGCGTCCAGGTTGGTGAAGTTTTCCTGCGCGCCGTCGGCCAGGCCATACTGAGCGATGCGGCGGCCGTTAACCAGGATCAGCGTCGATGCCTTGCCCAGGCCGCGCATGCTGACGCCGGACGAACCGGTGGCGAAGCTGCCCGAGCTGCTCGTTGTCGAGCTGATGCTGGTGTTGGTGGCGGAGGCGGAGCGCAGCAGACCCAGCGCGGTGTGCTCGCCGGTGCGCTCGATGTCGTCGCGGCTCAGGATCTGCACCGACCCGGCCGCTTCAAGCGTGGTCCGCTTGATGCTGGAACCGGTAATTTCGACGCGTTGGAGTTTAGGTTCGGCTTCAGCGGCTTGCTGAGCGTAGGCGTGCTGCGAGAACGCGACGGTCAATGCGATAGCGATCGCACTTTTTTTAAAAAGTGGTTTTTTCAAGAACTGCTCCCAGATGTGGTGTTTTAATCTGCGCGTTCGCTATCGTCCACCGGGGTAAGATGAACCTAGCTTTTCACGTCTATCGCAAATTTTGCACACACATGGTGCACGTGACAAGTGATACAGAACGTTACATTACAATTTAGTTAGTTTATTAGTGTGTTTGTTGTTTTCTGGAACAATTACCGCCAAAAACAATGGCCCAAACGACAATGGGGCCGGGCGCGCTCGCGTTAGCGAACAGGCCCGGCCCCATCATCAGCTGGCGGCGGAAAAAACAGCTCCGCCGGCCGGCTTGAAAACGATTATTGCAGTTTGATTTCGACGTCAACACCAGCTGGCAGGTCCAGCTTCATCAGTGCGTCAACGGTCTTGTCGGTTGGGTCGACGATGTCCATCAGGCGCTGGTGGGTGCGGATCTCGAACTGGTCGCGCGAGGTCTTGTTGACGTGTGGCGAACGCAGAACGTCGAAACGCTGGATGCGGGTTGGCAGTGGGACTGGGCCCTTGACAACGGCGCCGGTGCGCTTAGCGGTGTCAACGATTTCCAGTGCGGACTGGTCGATCAGCTTGTAGTCGAAAGCTTTCAGGCGGATACGGATTTTCTGGTTTGGTGCGGACATGATATTTCCTCAAAAGAGCGAACTGACAACTATGTAGCGTCAGCAATATTTAAAAGAACGGTTTTCGTACAACAGGGCCGACATGGTATCACACCTTGTCGGCCCTGCTTTACATCAGCGCTTAAAAATTAAGCGATGATTTTAGCAACAACGCCTGCACCAACGGTACGGCCGCCTTCGCGGATAGCGAAGCGCAGACCTTCTTCCATCGCGATCGGGTTGATCAGCTTGACGGTGATCGACACGTTATCGCCTGGCATAACCATTTCTTTGTCCGCTGGCAGTTCGATCGAACCGGTCACGTCAGTCGTACGGAAGTAGAACTGTGGACGATAGTTGTTGAAGAACGGAGTATGACGGCCGCCTTCGTCTTTCGACAGAACATAGATCTCGCCGGTGAAGTGGTTGTGCGGCTTGATCGAGCCTGGCTTCGCCAGAAC
>NZ_QVIO01000007.1 GCF_003416895.1 Duganella sp. BJB476 | reverse complement strand
GTTGGAACGTTCGTTGATACAACTTCATTACCCCATTACTTACTTTTTCCAGATTCGGAGCGTCGCTGAAAGCGTCGCTCGTACAAGTCAATGCCTGATGACCATAGCAAGTTGGTCCCACCCCTTCCCATCCCGAACAGGACCGTGAAACAACTCTGCGCCGATGATAGTGCTGCAACCAGTGTGAAAGTAGGTTATCGTCAGGCTAGTTATAAGAAGAAGCCCACCAGGTGATCCTGGTGGGCTTTTTTGCGTCTATTGAATGCTAATATGGTAATTATCAAGTTATCTATTGGAGTTTCATATGTCGACTCGTTCCGTAATCGCAACCGTAATTGCATTGGCTTTCTCCGCATCGGTCTATGGGCAGAAGCTCGACGCCGATACATCGTTGGGGGCGGGCGTTTCAAAAATCACTGGCGCCCGTGACTGGACCGCTCGCCAGGAGCCCGGGTTGATTGTGCTGGAAGCACCCGAAGGCGATACCCGCATGGTGCTGGTCGAAGTCGATGCCGCGGATGCTGCGGCCGCGACAGCCGCAGCATGGACACGCTACCAGCCCACCTTCAAACGCACCATCAAACTGGTGACGGTGGAAGAGGCAACTAATGGCTGGCAGGAGCGCAAGGCGACCAGCTACGAGACATCCCCCAGCGAAAAAGCAGTGATCTACGCGGAAGCATTCCGCGACGGCGACAAATGGACGGTGCTGCTGCTCGATGGCAGCGAACAAACCGTCGGCAAGCGCGATGCCGCGCTCGACCTTGCGCTGCAAAGCCTGCGCCCCAAGAACTATCTGCCGGAATCGTTCGCCGGCCGCGCGGCGCATCCGCTGGATGCCGCGCGCCAGGAACAGTTGCGCACCTTCCTGCAAGACTCCATGAAAGTGCTGGGTGTCCCCGGCCTGTCGTACGCGCTGCTGGATCACGGCAAGATCGTCTACGAAGGCGGCCTCGGCGTGCGCGAACTTGGCAAGCCGGCGCCGGTCGATGCCCATACCTTGTTCATGGCGGCCTCCAATACCAAGGGCATGAGCACGCTGATGCTGTCGACGCTGGTCGATGAGGGCAAGCTCAAATGGGACCAAAAGGTCACCGAGGTCTATCCGGCTTTCAAGCTGGGCAGCGCGGAGACCACGTCCAAGGTCGAGGTCAAACACCTGGTGTGCGCCTGCACCGGCCTGCCACGCCAGGACCTGGAATGGATCTTCGAATTTAAAAACGCGACGCCCGAAACGTCGCTCAAACTGCTGGCTACCAACAGCCCGACCAGCGGATTCGGCGAAGTCTACCAGTACAACAACCTGATGGCATCGGCCGCCGGCTATATCGGCGGCCACATCGCGTATCCGGACAAACCCTTGGGCGTGGCCTACGATGAGGCGATGCAAAAGCGTATCTTCACGCCGCTGGGCATGAACGATACGACCTTCGACATGGCCCGCGCGCTGCGCTCCGACCATGCCAGCCCGCACTCCTACAATGTCGACAGCAAAGTCGAGGTGCTGCCGATGAACTTTAATTATTCGGTTGTGCCGCATCGGCCCGCCGGCGGCGTCTGGACCTCGGCCCATGACTTGATACGCTACGTCCAGTTGGAGGCCAATCAGGGCACGCTACCAGACGGCAAGCGGCTGGTATCGGCCGACGCCTTGCTGGCGCGTCGCCAGCCGCAAGTGGCGGCGGGTGAAAACCGCAGCTACGGCATGGGCTTGTCGGTCGAGACAGCCTGGGGCGTGCCGGTCGTCTATCACGGTGGCAGCATGTTCGGCTACAAGAGCGACATTTACCTGATCCCCGGCGAGGGCACAGGTGCAGTGTTGCTGACCAACTCCGACCAGGGACGCGCGTTGTTGCGTCCCATGTTGCGCCGTTTGATGGAAATCCTTTACGACGGCAAGCCGGAAGCGGTCGAAGCGGTGCGTCGCGCCGCCGAACGCGGAGCAGCTGAACGCAAGCAGGAGCGTAGCGCCACCACCTTGCCGCCGGATGCCAGCGCCGCAAGTGGCCTGGCCCGACGCTACCGCAGCGCCGAACTGGGCGACCTGACTGTGCGCCGCAATGGCAAGAAGCTGATTTTCGATTTCGGCGAATGGCAGACGCCGGTGGGCACGCATAAGAACGAGGATGGCAGCCTGTCCTTCATGACCAGCGCCGCCGCGTTTTCCGGCCTGGAACTGGTGGCTGGTCGCAGCTCCGGCAAGCGTACGTTGACGGTGCGCGACGGTCAGCATGAATATATCTTTACTGAGCTTTAGCCCTTGCCAACCCCGCCAGTGAATTGGTGGGGTTTTTTACCTTTGTGCATTAGAATGGCTTGCATCTAGGAGACGCAGCCCTATGCCAGGTTACGCAACACGTTCCATCCTTTTATGTGGCTTGCTCCTGCTGGCGCTGACGCCTATTGCGCGCGCGGCGCCGCTCAGCCTGCGGTTCGAACACCTCGGCATCGAACAGGGACTGACCCAGGAATCGGTCACCGCGGTATTGCAGGACCGTCACGGCTACATGTGGCTGGGCACGCAGGCCGGCCTGAACCGCCACGACGGCTACCGCACCACCGCCTTCAAGAACGATCCGGCCAATATCCGCAGCCTGCTCGACAACTACATCCATGCGCTGTACGAAGACGGCAACGGCACCATCTGGATCGGCAGCAAAGGCGGGCTGGACCGTTACGATCCCGCCACCCAGTCGTTTGTCCACCAACTCAGCAAGAGCGGCCTGACCGTCCTGAGCATCGTCGGCGACGGCGCGCAGGGGCTGTGGCTGTCCACCAGCGAAGGCTTGCAGCATCTGGACACCGCCAGCGGCAAGGTGCAGACGCTGCGCCACGCGGCGGCCGATGCCGACAGCCTGGGCGACGACCGCATCGGCCCGCTTGCGCGCGACCCGTTCGGCAACCTGTGGGTGGGCACGGCCAGCGGCCTGGAAATGTTGCAAGCCGGCGGTCACAAGTTCAAACACTGGTCTGCGCGCGATGGCGCTGCGCCGTCCAGCAATATTCTGTCGCTGTCGATCGGCGCCGACGGCGTGCTGTGGGCCGGCACCATGCAGGGTTTGCAGGCATGGCGCCTGGCCAGCGACGGCGCCGAGCGCGTGCCGCTGGCGCCAGCCGATGATTTGCACGAGCAGCGCATCACCGCGCTGCTGCACGACAGCGACGGCGTGCTGTGGGCCGGCAGCTATAGCGACGGCTTGAAGCGGCGCGATCCGGTCACGCGGCATTTCTACACCTACCGCCACAACAGCCAGGACCGCCACGGCGTCGGCGACAACCAGATCAGCGCGTTGTACCAGGACCGCACCGGCACGCTATGGGTGGGCAACTGGTACACCGGCCTGGATTGGGTGGACCTGACCAGTGGCGGCTTCGAGCGCTACACCGAATACCCCGGCGTGATGCCCAGCATCAGCAACAACAAGGTGCGGGTGATCACCGGCGCCGGACCCAACAAGGTCTGGCTGGGCACCGGCAACGGCTTGACCCTGCTCGACACCGCCAAGGGCGACACCGAGGTCTGGCGCCATAATGACCGCGACCCGGCCAGCCTGCCGGGCGACCAGATCCAGGCGCTGCAGACCGACCGGCGCGGCCGCCTGTGGGTCGGCAGCACCACCGGCCTGGCCTGGCGCGATGCGGCCGGCGGCCCGTTCAGGCGGGTCGTGCTGGATGCCGATCCGGCGGCGGCGACGATACAGCGCATCGTGGTCGATCGTGGCGGCGTCATCTGGGTGGCGTCGCGCGCCGGCTTGCACCGCGTCGATCCGCAAACCAGCGCGGTCAGCACCTGGCGCCACGACGCCGCCGACCTGAACAGCCTGGATGGCCGCATCTATTCGCTGATGGAGGACAGCCACGGCGTGCTGTGGGTGGGCACGGAAAACGGTCTCGACCGATTCGACCGCGCCAACGGCACCTTCCGCCACTATCGCCACGAGCCCGGCAAGGCGGACAGCCTCAGCCACAAACGCGTGCACTACACCTATGAAGACGACAAGGGCCGGCTGTGGATAGGCACGGCGGCCGGTCTGTGCCGCGCCGAGCCGGGCGCCGACGGCGAACTGCATTTCCGTTTCTACCCGACCAACAGCGGCCGCGCGCCGGACCCGGTCGGCGCCATCGTCGGCGATGACCAAGGCCGCTTGTGGATCAGCAGCACGTCCGGCCTGGCGATGCTCAATCCCGACACCGGCGTGTTCAAGGAGTACACCTCGCGCGACGGCCTGATCGACGGCTCCTACTTCATCGGCTCCGGCTACAAGGCGGCCGACGGCACGCTGTTCTTTGGCGGCCTGTCCGGCGTGACGGCGTTGCTGCCGTCGCGCATCCACGACAACCCGCATGCGCCGCCGGTGTCGATCACCGATTTTTCCATTTTCAACCAGTCCATCCTGACCGGCCAGGCGCGCAGCGACGTGCTGGAGAAGGGGCCGATCTACGAAGCCAAGACGCTCAGGCTGGGCTACCGCGACGCTGTCTTCTCGTTCGAGTTCGCCGGCCTGCATTACGCCGATCCGCAACGCAACCGCTTCGCCTACCAGCTGGAAGGCTTCGATCCGCAGTGGGTGACGGCCGACGCCGGCAAGCGCTTCGCCACCTACACCAATCTCGACCCCGGCCGCTACGTGTTCCGCGTCAAGGCCGCCAACAAGGACGGGGTCTGGAGCAGCGAACCGGTGGCGATGGAAGTGATCATCGCGCCGCCGTTGTGGGGGACCTGGTGGTTCCGCCTGCTGATGCTGAGCCTGGTGCTGGGCGGTGTCTACCTGCTGTTCCGCATCCGCATCCGCATGCTGGTCAACCAGAAGCATGCGCTGGAGGCCGAGGTCGGCAACCGCACGCGCGAGCTGGTGCAGCAGAAGGAATCGATCGAACGCCAGAAGCGCGAGGTTGAACGCCAGAAGGAAAGCGTGGAGCTGGCGCACCGGAACATCTCGCTGCTGTCCGATATCGGCCGCCGCATCACCGCCAACCTGGACAGCGAAGCCATCATGTCGATGCTGTACCAGCAGGTGCATGCGCTGATGGACGCCAGCGTGTTTGGCATCGGCATCTACCGGCCCAAGGAGGAAGTGATCGAGTATCCGTTCGCGATGGAGAAGGGCAAGCGCTACACGCCCTACACCCGCAGCATGCGCGAGCCCAACCAGCTGGCGGTGTGGTGCATCACGCACGCGCAGGAAGTGTTCATCAACGACCTGGAGCATGAATACCAGCGCTACATCGACCACCTGGAGCTGGTCTCGGGCGCCGACGACATGGGCACGCTGGAGGACGGCTCGCTGCCGACCGAGCCGCGCTCGCTGATCTATGTGCCGATTTCGGTGGCCGGCCAGGTGCGCGGCGTGATCACGGTGCACAGCTACCGCGCCAACGCCTACCAGCGCATCGATCTCGACATGCTGACCACGCTGGCGTCCTACGTGGCGGTGGCGTTCGCCAACGCCGATTCCTACCGCAAGCTGCAGGACACGCAGCAGCAGTTGGTGGAACGCGAAAAACTGGCGGCACTGGGGGCGCTGGTGGCGGGCGTCGCGCACGAGCTGAACACGCCGATCGGCAACAGCCTGGTGATCGCCAGCACGCTGGAAGACAAGACGGCGGAGATCGACCTGCGCCAGACGCAGAACACCTTGCGCCGTTCCGACCTGAGCAGCTTCATCGAGGCGGCGCGCGAGGCGTCGCTGCTGCTGATGCGCAGCCTGCGCAACGCGGCGGAATTGGTGAACAGTTTCAAGCAGGTGGCGGTGGACCAGGCCAGCGCCAAGCGGCGCCATTTCAATCTGCACCAGGCCAGCCAGGAAATCGTGACGACGATGAAGAACCAGATCCGCAAGGCCGGCCATCAGGTGGAGCTGGAAATGCCGGACGATATACAGATGGACAGTTTCCCCGGCCCGTACGGCCAGGTCATCATCAACCTGATCAACAACGCGCTGCTGCATGCGTTCGAGGGACGCAGCGGCGGCGTCATCAAGCTGTGGGCGGTGCGGCTGGGGCCGGACCAGGTGCGCATCGTGTTCCAGGATGACGGCAAGGGCATCCAGCTGGAACACCAGGCCCGCATCTTCGACCCTTTCTTCACCACCAAGCTGGGGCAGGGCGGCAACGGCCTGGGCCTGAGCATCACCTACAACATCGTCACCTCGCTGCTTGACGGCACCATCCGGGTCGACAGCGCGCTCGATGTGGGCACGCGTTTTACGCTGGATCTGCCGCTCAAGGCGACGCTGTTGGGCGACTAGCGGGCGGGGCTCAGATGCCCCAGATGATGCTCTCGTTTTCCTGCTTGGCCGAGCGCAACATTTCCAGCAGCGGGAAGGCGCGGGCGGCAAAACCAACCCGTTGCATCACCGCGTGTTCCGTCGATTCGCCTTCTTCCTGCTCATGGGTGTGGACGTCGTGCTCGACGTCCGTTTCCGGATGCAGTTTACTTGCGGCAACTTCACCTTCGAGCAGGGACAGGGCGTGGGCCGCTTCCTGCGCCGTGATAACGCCGCGCGTAGGATTCTTGTGCAGCAAATCCAGGATGCGCTGGGCATGTTCCTGGTACATCAACACTTCTGGACTGGACTTCGATTTGAAGGAAATTAACATAGCGTGCTTTCTTAATCTTGTAATTGGAACGATAGCACGGCGCACCGTTTCTTGCCTGAGCGGTCCGCCGTAGTCTAGACATTAGGCCTTGGGGACCACTATACAAGAGGCGACCCCATCTGTATGAGCGCTAGCGCACATCAGATTAAGCATTTTCTAAGCCTGGGGCCTGGTTTCAGTTCAGTTTGAAGGAACTCAGGTAGGTTTCGACGCTGTCCTGCACGATATGCTTGTCGCGGCCCATGACGATCACCTGGTAAATCCGCTTGTCGCGGGCGATGAAGTGGCCGATCAGGCGCATCGCTTCGCCATTCCGGCTGCCCTTGGCCTCGACGTCGAGCGTGGCCTGCTTGCCGTCGGCGGATGACTTGGTGCTGGTGACGGTGGCGCCGATATTGTTGACCAGCGCCGTCTTCATGGCTTCGATCGCTGCCGGGCCCTGGACCGCGTCCGGCAGCTGCGCGCTACCGACGGCGAAGATGACGCCGTCCACTTCGGCCGCCGTCATTGTCATGTTCACCGACAGCTTATCGAGCTGGATGCTGCGGGTCTGGCTGGCCGGCTTGCCAGGGAAGAGCACGGCGTAGGGCGCGTCATTGCTGCGGTAGTCGCGCCAATCGTATTGCGGGCTGCAGGCGGACAGGGCGGCCGCCAGCAGCAGCGCCACGGAGATTTTTTTCATCACGATTTGGCTTTCTTTTTACGTTGTTCTTCCTGGCGTTTCCAGTCGTCGATATGGACTTGTTGGCGCAACACGCGGGAGTTCGGATCGATGGTGTAAAGCGCTTGCTGCGGCAGCGTCAGTTCGCCTTTGCCGTCGGCCATGGCCAGTGTTTCTATGCGGCCGTTGACGCGCACTTCGACCGGCATCGGGAAGGCGCCGCCATCCTTCAGCTTCCAGCTCAGCTTGAGCTGATTGCCGCTGCGCTCCTCGACCAGCTCCGGCAGCGCCGCGTGGTACAGGTAGGCGTCGAAGAACCAACCCAGGTCGCGGCCGCTGGCCTCGTTGGCGATGGCGATGAATTCCGTCGTGCTGCTGTAGCGCGGCCTGAAGTTGCCCGGCTTGGGCGTCTCGGTGCCGTAAACCATGCGGCGCGTGGCGCGGAAGAAGGCGTCGTCGCCGATCAGATTGCGCAGCGTGTGCAGGATCAGCGAACCCTTGGTGTAGATGTCGTTGCCGGGGCCGCCTCGTTCGTCTTCGTAGACATCTTCGATGCGCTTCGATTTTCCGCTGACCACGGGCACCTTGTTGAGCAGCGATTTGCGCTGGGTGAACAGCTCGGCCTGGAACTCCCTTTCGCCGCGCAGGTGCTCCAGGTACAGCGGCTGCATATAGCTGCCGAAGCCTTCGTGCAGCCACATGTCATCCCAGTCGGCGTTGGTCATCTGGTTGCCGAACCATTCGTGCGACAGCTCGTGGTGCAGCAGCCAGTCGTAGCCGAACGGCGACTTGGCGTAGCCGTTGCCGTAGGCGTTGATGGTCTGGTGCTCCATGCCCAGGTGCGGGGTTTCGACCACACCCATCTTCTCGTCGCCAAACGGATAGGGGCCGATGCGGGCCTCAAAGAAATCTAGCATCGGCGCGAATTCGGCGAACAGGCCCTGGGCCTGCTTGTCGTGGCCCTTCAGGTACCACATGCGCAGCGGGATCTTGTTGCCGTAGCGGCTGTCGTAGTCGCCCGACAGCACCTCGTAGGGGCCGATGTTGAGGGCGACGCCGTAGGTGCTGGGGTTCTTCGCGCGCCAGTGGTAGGTGCGCCAGCCGTCTTTCTCGTCCATGCCGAGCGCGATGCCGTTGCCAGCCACCACCAGCGGCGACGGCACGCTGATGTGGAGGTCGATTAATCTTGGCTTGCCTTGCGGGTGGTCGATGCAGGGCCAGAACAGGTCGCAGCCTTCGCCTTCGACGGTGGTGGAAATCCACGGCTGGCCGTCTTCGGTTTTGCTCCACATGAAGGCGCCGTCCCATGGCGCGTGCGAGGCCACGTGCGGCACGCCGTGGTAGCGGATGCGCACGGTGGTGCGGGCGCCGGCGGCCAGTGGCGTCGGCAGAGTCAGGTAGAGGCGGCCGTCCGGGTTGCTGATCGCCGACGGCGCCAGCTGCACGCCGTCCACGCTGGCGAAATCGATGGGCAGGTTGCGGTCCAGCTCGACCGCGATGCGGGTCAGCGGCGCGCCAGCCAGGAAGGTCAGCGCGGCGTCGCCGCTGATGCTGCGGGTGGCGGGATCGACGCGCAGCGCCAGGTCGGCCTGTTCGAACGTGACGGCCAGCTGTTCCGGCGCGCGCGGGCTGCCGGAGTTGGCGGTGAAGTCGGTCAGCGGCAGCTGGGTGGTGGCACAACCGGCCAACAACGCGCTGGCGGCAAGGTAGAGGGGCAGGCGTGTCATTGATTTCCCGGCGGGTTGTAGGGGCACCGAGCAATATAGCAGCAAGGCTAACGAAGAGGTGATGCTTAGCGCCGGGATCGGCAGAATTTAGCACGGGCGGTGGATGCCGGGATGTGGAGCGCTCAGCGGTCGCGCAACGCCCGCCGGTACTGGACCGCTTCGCTGACATGCGGTTCGAGGATGCGTTCGCTGCCAGCCAGGTCGGCGATGGTGCGGGCCACACGCAGGATGCGGTGGTAGGCGCGGCCGGACCAGTGGAAGCATTCCATGCTGAGTTTCAGGCTGGCCTTGCCGGGGCGGTCGAGTTTGCAGTACTGGTCGATCTCGCGCGTGCTCAGGTACTGGTTGCGCTTGCCCTGGCGTTGCAGTTGGCGGTCGGTGGCCGCCTGCACGCGGGCGGCGATCACGCGCGACGGTTCGCCGTTGGCGTCCGCCGCCAGGATGTCAGGATCGACCGCCCCCACTTCCAGCTGGATGTCGATGCGGTCCAGCAGCGGACCGGAAACGCGGCCCTGGTAGCGCTGGATAATGTCCGGCGTGCAGCGGCAGATGCCGCTGATGTGGCCGTCGTAGCCGCAAGGGCAGGGGTTCATCGCGGCAATTAGCTGGAAGTGCGCGGGGAAGTCGGCCTGCCGGGCGGCGCGTGAAATGGTGATGCGGCCCGACTCCAGCGGCTCGCGCAGCACATCCAGTACGCTGCGCGCAAATTCGGGGAGCTCATCAAGAAAAAGGACGCCCCTGTGCGCCAGCGAAATCTCGCCCGGCCTCGGCACGCTGCCGCCACCGACCAGCGCCACGCCGGATGAGGTGTGGTGCGGCGAGCGGAACGGACGACGCTTCCATTGCTCGATATGGAAGTTGCCCGTCAGCGATTGCACGGCGGCCGCTTCCAATGCTTCCTCGTCAGTCATCTCCGGCAGCAGGCCGGGGAAGCGTGCCGCCAGCATGGTCTTGCCCGCGCCTGGCGGGCCGACCAGCAAAACCGAATGATTTCCTGCGGCCGCCACCTCCAGCGCCCGCTTGGCGAACACCTGTCCCTTGACGTCGGCAAAATCGGGATACTCCAACTGCGCCACCTGCGGCGTCGAGTCATGACGCGACAGCATGGACTCGACCGACTTGGCGGCGAAATGGCTGCACACCTGCAGCAGCGATTGCGCCGGGTAGATGGCGGCGTTGCCGACCAGCGCCGCCTCGTCGGCATTGGCCAGCGGCAGGATGAAGGCCAGCGTGCCGCCGTCGCGGCGCGTCGCCAGCGACATCGCCAGTGCGCCGCGTATCGGCCGCAATTCGCCCGACAGCGACAGCTCGCCGGCGAACTCGTATTGATGCAGGCGGGTGGAGGGGATTTGTTTGGACGCCGCCAGGATGCCCAGCGCGATCGGCAAGTCAAACCTGCCCGACTCTTTCGGCAAATCAGCGGGGGCGAGGTTGACGGTGATGCGTTGCGCGGGAAATTCGAAGCCGCCGTTCTGGATGGCGGCGCGGACGCGGTCCTTGGCTTCCTTGACCTCGGTGTCGGCCAGGCCGACGATGGCGAAGGCGGGCAAGCCGTTGGCCAGATGCACTTCGACGCTGACCTCCTGCGCCTCCATGCCCGCCAGGGCGCGGCTTTTGAGTACGGCTAGGCTCATGGGTTAGCGGACGACCAGTGGGGATACCAGCCGCCAGCGTAGCCCAGGCCCGCTGTGGTGCTTTGCGCTAGCCCAAACGGGCGCGGCGCGGACCTGCTTTATTGACCGGCTTTGGCTTCCAGTTCCGCCAGGCGCGCTTCCAGCGCTTCCAGCTTGGCGCGGGTCTTGGCCAGGACTTGCGCCTGCACATCGAATTCCTCGCGCGTCACCAGGTCCAGCTTGGCAAAACCCTGGGTCATCATCGACTTCACATTCTTCTCGATGTCCTTTGCTGGTGAGTTTTCGATGGCCTGATTGATCTTGCTTTGCAAGTCGTTAAAAAAAGTGTTCATATCCATAATATTCCTTGATCTCGCCAGCAATGCACTGCACCATTGCAGTGCACTCCAGCCTTAATGTGGTGCGAAATTCGGCAAAATCACCGTCGCACCCATCCCATTCTCACATTCTTTCAAATGCGGTCCCGTTGCCCTAGTTGATACGGCAGCTATCACCTCGACAACATTAGCTGGCACGCATTCTGCTACAGAAGCTATGAACGCATTCACCGCTTCGCTACACACAGGATTTTAAACCGCAACTGCTAAATAAGTTCAACTACACAAGGAAAACAATGATGAAAAGCCTGAGCAAGAACTTTACCCTGATCGCAGCGTTGACTTTAGCATTCGCCTCCATGAGCGCCGGCATGGCGCGCGCCGAAGACGCGACACCCGCGCCGGAAGCGAAACCGGACAATGAAGTCAGCTTCAACGCTGCCATTGCCAGCGACTACCGCTACCGCGGCGTATCGCAAACCCGTCTGAAGCCTGCCTTGCAGGGCGGCGCGGACTACACCAACAACCCGACCGGCCTCTACGCCGGCACCTGGCTGTCCACCATCAAGTGGACCAAGGACGCGGGCGGCGACGGCGATGTCGAATGGGATCTGTACGCCGGCAAACGGGGCGAGATCGTCAAGGATGTGACTTATGACGTCGGCGGCCTGTACTACTTTTACCCGTCGAATGGCCTGCACCCGAACGCCAACACCTTCGAATTGTACGGCCAGATCGGCTACGGCCCGGTCACGCTGAAATACTCGCAATCGACCACCAACCTGTTCGGCTTTGCCGACAGCAAGAACAGCGGCTACGTCGACGCATCCGGCAACTTCGACCTGGTCGACGGCTATGTGCTGAACGTGCACGCCGGCCACCAGAATGTCAAACACAACGGCGCCTCCAGCTACACCGACTACAAGCTGGGCGTGACCAAAGATTTCGGCGTAGTGACGGTGGCATTGGCGGCGGTCTATGCCGACACGAAAGCCTACGTCGGACCGGATGGGAAGAACCTGGCCAAAACCGGGGCTGTCCTGACCATTTCCAAAACCTTCTAAGCGAGGCCAGCATGAAAATGATTACCGCCATTATCAAGCCGTTCAAGCTCGACGAGGTCCGCGAGGCCCTGTCGGCGATCAACGTGCAAGGCATCACCGTGACCGAGGTCAAAGGCTTCGGTCGCCAGAAAGGCCACACCGAGCTGTACCGCGGTGCGGAATACGTGGTGGACTTCCTGCCCAAGACCAAGATCGAAGCGGCGGTGGACGATTCCATCGTCGAGCAAGCGATAGAAGCGATCGAAGGCGCTGCCCGCACCGGCAAAATCGGCGACGGCAAAATCTTCGTGTACAACCTGGAACAAGTCATACGCATTCGTACCGGCGAAACCGGCAACGAAGCTCTTTAAGGGGAAGCTTGATGAAAAAAACTATAACAACGTTGCTGGCTGGGGTATCCATCCTGTTCGCGCTGTCCGCGCCGGTGCACGCCGAGGATGCCAAACCGGCCGCTTCGGCCCCGGTCGCCTCCGCTGCTGCACCGGCCGCGTCGGCGCCTGAAGCGGCTCCAGTTGCCGCTCCTGCTGCCGCCGCGCCAGCCGCTGCGCCAGCCGCCGCAGCGCCGGCGGAAGCCGCCCCGGCCGCTCCGGCCGCCGCCCCCGTGCCGAATAAAGGCGACACCGCCTGGATGATGGTCTCGACCATCCTGGTCATCATGATGTCGATTCCCGGCCTGGCGCTGTTCTACGGCGGCCTGGTTCGTTCCAAGAACATGCTGTCCATCCTGCTGCAGGTGTTCACCATCTTCGCGCTGATCATCGTGCTGTGGTGCGTGTACGGCTACTCGCTGGCCTTCACCGAAGGCAACGCGTTCGTCGGCAAATTCGACCGCCTGTTCCTGAACGGTATCTGGGATCCGGCCAAGGCCACCTTTGCCACCGCCGCCACCTTCAGCAAAGGCGTGGTCATTCCGGAGTTCGTGTATGTGGTGTTCCAGGCGACCTTCGCCGCCATCACCTGCGGCCTGATCGTCGGTTCCTTCGCCGAACGCGCCAAGTTCACCGCGGTGCTGGCTTTCATCGTGCTGTGGTTCACTTTCGCTTACCTGCCGATCGCCCACATGGTCTGGTTCTGGACCGGTCCTGATGCGATCAAGGATGCCGCGACGCTGGCCACCGAAACCGCCAAAGCCGGCTTCCTGTGGCAAAAAGGCGCGCTGGACTTCGCCGGCGGCACCGTGGTGCACATCAACGCCGCTGTTGCCGGCCTGGTGGGTGCTTACATGATGGGCAAACGCGTTGGCTACGGCCGCGAATCCATGGCGCCGCACTCGCTGACCATGACCATGATCGGCGCTTCGCTGCTGTGGGTGGGCTGGTTCGGTTTCAATGCCGGTTCGGCACTGGAAGCGGGCGACGTCGCCGCACTGGCCTTCGTCAACACGCTGCTGGCTACCGCCGCCGCCACCATGTCCTGGCTGCTGGGCGAGTGGATCGTCAAAGGCAAGCCTTCGATGCTGGGTGCCGCTTCGGGCGCCGTCGCCGGCCTGGTGGCCATCACCCCGGCTTGCGGCTACGTCGGTCCGATGGGCGCGCTGATCATGGGCCTGCTGGCCGGTGTCGTCTGCCTGTGGGGCGTGAACGGCCTGAAACGCCTGCTGGGCGCCGACGATTCGCTGGACGTGTTCGGCGTGCACGGCGTCGGCGGTATCCTGGGTGCGCTGCTGACCGGCGTGTTCGCTTCGCCATCGCTGGGTGGCCAGGGCATCTTCGACTACGTCACCAACAAGATGTCGGCCGATCCATACTCGATCGTCAGCCAAGTGACGATCCAGGGCACGGCCATCGTCACCACCATCCTCTGGTCGGGCCTGGTTTCGCTGATCGCCTACAAGCTGGTCGACATCGTCATCGGTCTGCGCGTGCCGGAAGAGCAGGAGCGCGAAGGCCTGGACATCACCAGCCATGGCGAGTCCGCCTATCACGCTTAACCTCACGCTTAAACCTATGCTTAATTGCTAATGTTGTGCGGGCCCGCTGCGGCGGGCCCACCGGGAAGCGCCTCCAAAAGAGGCGCTTTTTTTATTTCCCGCCTTTAAAATAGGGTTTTCGCCCCGATTTGGGGTATCTGCACGGTAATATCTGATGTTCTGTGTGCCTGGAGGGTCGTCCTCCCGCATCATTTAAGGAAGTAATCATGGTTCCCCACCTCGTCACGGCCCTGACCGGACCGCTGCTCGACCTCGAAGAAAAGATCCTGGCTGCAACGCCGGCCATTGAGCGCTGGTTCCGCCTGGAGTGGCAGGAGCACACGCCGCCGTTCTATTGCTCGGTCGATATGCGCAATGCCGGCTACAAGCTGGCGCCGGTCGACACCAATCTGTTCCCCGGCGGCTTCAACCATCTGGCGACGGAAATGCTGCCATTGTCGGTGCAGGCCGCCATGGCCGCCATCGACAAGTACTGCCCTGACGCCCGCAACCTGCTGCTGATTCCGGAAGTGACCCAGCGCCATCCGACCTACTGGCAAAACGTCGCGCGGCTGATGCAGATCTTCCGCCAGACCGGCTTGCACGTGCGCCTGGGTTCGCTGTCGCCGGAAATCACCCAGCCGACCCCGCTGGCTTTGCCGGACGGCAATATGCTGGTGGTCGAGCCGCTGGTGCGTTCGGCCAACGGCCGCCGCGTGGGCCTGAAGGATTTCGATCCCTGCACGATCTTGCTGAACAACGACCTGTCGGCCGGCATTCCTGACATTTTGCAGAACATCCACGAGCAAAGCCTGCTGCCGCCGCTGCATGCCGGCTGGGCCGTGCGCCGCAAGGGCAACCACATGAACGCCTACGACGAGGTGGTCAAGAAGTTCGGCAAGCTGATCGGCGTCGATCCGTGGATGCTCAACCCCTTCCACGCCAAGTGCGACGCCGTCAATTTCCGCACCGGCGAGGGCTACGACTGCCTGGCCGCGAATATCGACGCGCTTCTGTCCAAGATCAAGAAGAAGTACAAGGAATACGGCATCAAGGACCAGAAGCCCTTCGTGATCGTCAAGCCGGACGCCGGAACTTACGGCACCAGCATCCTGACGATCAAGGATTCCAGCGAAATCAAGGACTTGAGCCAGGCCCAGCGCGACAAGATGATCGTCATCAAGGATGGCAAGGAAGTGACCGACTTTATCATCCAGGAAGGCGTGCCGACCTTCGAGAGCATCAAGGACGCCGTGGCTGAGCCGGTGGTCTACATGATCGACCGCTACGTGGTGGGCGGTTTCTACCGCGTGCACGCGGAAAAGGGCATCGACCAGAATCTCAACGCACCCGGTTCGCAGTACGTGCCGCTGGCTTTTGCCCAGCAGCACGCGGTGCCGGACCTGAAGGCCAAGCCGGGCACGGCGGCGCCGAACCGTTTCTACGTCTACGGCGTGGTGGCGCGGCTGGCCTTGCTGGCGGCGTCGCTGGAAATGGAACGCACCGATCCGAATCCGGAAGTCTACTAAGTCCCATGGGAGCGGCCTGGTCCGCTCCCCGGTGCCGCAGGCGAATCTCGGCTAAAATCAGGCATTACCCAGAATGGATGCGCCCATGAAAATAGCTTTCCTCGCCGATCCCTTGGCCAGCTTCAAAACCTACAAGGATTCGACCTACGCCATGATGGTGGAAGCGGCCAAGCGTGGCCACACCGTCTACGCCTTCGAGCAAAAAGACATGGCGCTGGACAGCGGCGTGGTCTACGCCAACGCGGCCGAGATCACCATCACCGGCGACAGCCACGACTGGTATCGCGCGGCGCCGTCCCACGAAACCAACCTGGGCGAGTTCGACGCCATCATCCAGCGCAAGGATCCTCCATTCGACATGGAGTACATCTACGGCACCTACCTGCTGGAGTTGGCCGAAAAGCAGGGCGCCAAGGTGTTCAACAAGCCGGCGGCGATCCGCGACCACAATGAAAAGCTGTCCATCGCCCAGTTCAGCCAGTTCACCTCGCCGACCCTGGTGACGGCCGACGAAGCGCGCATCCGCGCCTTCCAGAAACACCATGGCGACATCATCCTCAAGCCGCTGGACGGCATGGGCGGCGCCGGCGTGTTCCGCGTGACGGCCGACGGCATGAACCTGGGGTCCATCATCGAAACGCTGACCGACAACGGCGCCCGCACCATCATGGTGCAGCGTTATATTCCCGAGATCGTCAAGGGCGACAAGCGCATCCTGGTCATCGCCGGCAAGCCGGTGCCGTTCGCGCTGGCGCGCATCCCGCAGAACGGCGAAGTGCGCGGCAACCTGGCGGCCGGCGGCGTCGGCGTAGCCCAGCCGCTGACCGAACGCGACTATGAAATTGCCAATACCCTGGGTCCGATACTGGCCGCCCGTGGCTTGTTGCTGGTAGGATTAGACGTTATTGGTGATTGCTTAACGGAAGTGAACGTCACCAGTCCAACCTGCTTCCAGGAAATCACCCAGCAAACGGGCTTCCAGGTGGCGGCGATGTTCGTCGACGCCGTCGAAGCGGCCGTGCAGGGCAAATAACTAACAATTAACTTGCGTCGGACGTCAAAAAACGTCCGCGCTCACTGGCGGTTTAAGAATATGGTTGGCATACTGCTTATGACGCACGCACCACTGGGACAGGCCTTCATTGCCGCCTGCGCCCATGTGTTCCGTGGTCCCACCGAGCGGCTGGAGGCGATCGACGTGATCGCCGACCAGGACCTCGGCGAAGTCCAGGCACTGGCGGCGGCGGCGATCAAGCGTCTCGACGACGGCGACGGGGTGCTGGTCATCACCGACGTCAAAGGCGGCACGCCCGCCAATTGCTGTAACCGCCTGGCGGACGCCGGCCGGGTGGAGGTGATCGCAGGCATCAGTTTGCCGATGCTGCTGCGCGCCATCACCTACCGCCGCGACGTGCTGGACGTGGTGGTAGAAA
Source organism: Duganella sp. BJB476 (assembly GCF_003416895.1). Lineage (GTDB taxonomy): Bacteria > Pseudomonadota > Gammaproteobacteria > Burkholderiales > Burkholderiaceae_D > Rugamonas. The sequence goes on along the minus strand of NZ_QVIO01000007.1, from coordinate 352,735 downwards.
TGGCCCTGGCCGGCGCGCAGAGTGGGGCAGTGCGCGTCGATAACCGAATCCGGGTCGGGCAATCCTGACTCCGGAATTATTTTTTGCAGTGCGCATTTCTGATTGAGACAAAAGAAAAATGATTCAACAAGAACTTGAGATTATCAACAAGCTTGGTTTGCATGCGCGTGCCTCCGCCAAATTCACCCAACTGGCAGCAAAATTTCAAAGCGACGTCTGGCTGACCCGCAACGCGCGCCGCATTAACGCCAAGTCCATCATGGGCGTGATGATGCTGGCCGCTGGCAAGGGCGCCAAGGTCACGCTGGAAGCCGATGGCGCCGATGAGGGCGATTGCATCGCCGCGCTGACGGCGCTGGTCAACGACAAGTTCGGCGAAGGCGAGTAATGCCTGCGGAACGCAGCCGTCCCCGCACCCCCACCGGCCCGGCCATGGCTTCCTTCACGCTGCATGGCATCCCGGTGTCGCGCGGCATCGCCATCGGCCGCGCCCACAAGCTGGCGCCGGCGGCGCTGGACGTCAAGCACTACCTGGTGGCGGAAGAGCACCTGGAGGCCGAAGTATCGCGCCTGCAGCAGGCGCTGGTGCAGGTGCACAAGGAGCTGCAGACGCTGTGGAACGAACTGCCGAAGGATGCGCCGACCGAACTGGGCGCCTTCATCGACGTCCATGCGCTGATCCTGTCCGACCCGATGATCTCGGAAGCGCCGCTGGACATCATCCGCACCCGCCACTACAACGCCGAATGGGCGCTGCTGACCCAGATCGACGAGCTGTCGGCGCAGTTCGACGAAATCGAAGACCCCTATCTGCGCGAGCGCAAGGCCGACATCCAGCAGGTCGCCGAGCGCGTGCTGAAGGTGTTGATGGGCACCGCCCAGATCCTGCCCGCCACCACCGGCGAGGACGGCTTCCAGGCGCAGATGATCATCGTCGCCCACGACATTTCGCCGGCCGACATGCTGCAGTTCCGCGACCGTTCCTTCATCGGCTTCGTCACCGACGTCGGCGGCCAGAACTCGCACACGGCCATCGTCGCCCGCAGCCTGGACATCCCGGCGGCGGTGGGCATGTCCGGCGCCTCGACCCTGATCGAGCAGGACGACTGGCTGATCATCGACGGCGACGCCGGCGTGGTGATCGCCAACCCGAGCGCGCTGGTGCTGGAGCAGTACCGCGAACGCCAGGGCGCCGCCGCCCGCGCCCGCAAGAAGCTGCAGAAGCTCAAGAAAACCCCGGCCATCACCAAGGACGGCGTCGAGATCATGCTGATGGCGAACATCGAACTGCCGGACGATTGCCCGGCCGCGATGGAGGCGGGCGCCAACGGCGTCGGCCTGTTCCGCTCCGAGTTCCTGTTCATGGGCCGCAACAGCCGCATCCCGTCCGAGGACGAGCAGTTCGAACAGTACAAAAAGGCCGTGGTGGCGATGAAGGGCCGGCCGGTGACCATCCGCACGCTCGACATCGGCGCCGACAAGCCGCTCGACCAGACCGAGCACACCGCGCTCAATCCGGCGCTGGGCCTGCGGGCGATCCGCTACTGCTTGGCCGAGCCGCAGATCTTCCTGACCCAGCTGCGCGCCATCCTGCGCGCGTCGGCATTCGGCAAGGTGCGCATCCTGATCCCGATGCTGGCGCACGCCTTCGAGATCGACCAGTCGCTGGCCATGATCGCCCAGGCCAAGGCCGAGCTGCGCGAGCAGAACATCAAGTTCGACGACGATGTCGACGTCGGCGCCATGATCGAAATCCCGGCCGCCGCGCTGGCGCTGCCGATGTTCGTCAAGCGCATGGACTTCCTGTCGATCGGCACCAATGACCTGATCCAGTACACGCTGGCGATCGACCGGGTTGATTATGAGGTCGCACACCTTTACAATCCGCTGCATCCGGCTGTGCTGCAATTGATCTCGATGACGATTGCGGCCGGGCATAAAGCCGGGATCGACGTGGCCGTATGCGGCGAGATGGCGGGCGATATCAAGCTCACGCGCCTGCTGCTGGGCATGGGTTTGCGCGAATTCTCGATGCACCCGGCGCAGCTGCTGTCGGTCAAGCAGGAAATCCTGAACAGCGACCTTGCGCGCATCATGCCGCAAACCCGCAAGATCATGCGCTCGATGGAACCAAATGTAATTGCAGACGCGGTCGAACAATTGCAGTTGATGTAGTAAGTGGTGGGACCCATCCTCGCGGTCCCACCTTGATAGATGGCCCGCGGGGCCGACCCCTATAAAAATTAAACCACATGCCATCCTTAGGATACGTTACTCCGCAAACCATGCATTTTGCGCAGCCGCTGCCGCTGCAAAGCGGCGCGTCGCTGCACGACTACATGTTGATGTATGAAACCTACGGCACCCTCAATGCCGACAAATCGAACGCGGTGCTGGTCTGCCACGCGCTCAACGCCTCGCACCACGTGGCCGGCGAATATGAAGGCCAGCCGAAAAGCCTGGGCTGGTGGGACAATATGGTCGGTCCCGGCAAGCCGCTCGACACCGACCAGTTCTTCGCCATCGGCATCAACAACCTGGGTTCCTGCTTCGGCTCGACCGGGCCCATGCACATCAATCCCGCCACCGGCAAGCAGTACGGCGCGGCCTTCCCGGTCGTCACGGTGGAGGACTGGGTCCATGCCCAGGCGCGCCTGGCCGATCAACTGGGCATCACGCAGTTCGCCGCCGTCATGGGCGGTTCGCTGGGCGGCATGCAGGCGCTGGCCTGGTCCATCATGTACCCGGACCGTTTGCGTCACTGCGTGGTGATCGCTTCCACCGCCAAGCTGTCGGCGCAGAACATCGCCTTCAACGATGTCGCCCGCCAGGCCATCCTGTCCGATCCCGACTATCGCGGCGGCGACTTCTATGAACACGGCGTGGTGCCGAAGAACGGCCTGCGCGTGGCGCGCATGGTCGGCCACATCACCTATCTGTCGGACGACGACATGGCCGAGAAGTTCGGCCGCAAGCTGAGGGATGCCGCGGAGGCGGGCGACTACAAGTTCGGCTTCGGCGTCGACTTCGAAATCGAATCCTACCTGCGCTACCAGGGCGACAAGTTCAGCGAATACTTCGACGCCAACACCTACCTGCTGATCACCAAGGCGCTCGATTACTTCGACCCGGCGCGCGCGCACGGTGGCGACCTGGCCAGGACTCTGGCCGGCACCAAGGCCAAGTTCTTCCTGGCCTCGTTTACCACCGACTGGCGCTTCTCGCCGGAGCGCAGCCAGGAGATCGTCAAGGCGCTGATCTGCAACCGCCGCCAGGTCACCTACGCGGAGATCGATGCGCCGCACGGCCACGACGCCTTCCTGCTGGAAGATCCGCGCTACATGAACCTGGTGCGCGCCTACTACGATCAGGTGTGGAACGAAATAAAGGACGCAGGATGAACTTCAACGATTTAAGCAGCGCCCGGCCGGACCTGGCCTTCATCGCCCACTGGGTGCCGAAGAATGCACACGTGCTCGACGTCGGCTGCGGCGACGGCGTGATGATGGACTACCTGCAAAGCGACAAGCAGTGCAGCGGCTACGGCATCGAGATCGCCGACGACAAGGTGCTCGACTCCACCAAACGCGGCGTGCGCGTGATCCAGCAGGACATGGAGAACGGCCTGGCCCTGTTCGGCGACAACAGCTTCGACACGGTGCTGTGCCTGTCGTCGCTGCAGATGATGAAACATGTGGAGCCGCTGTTGCGCGACATCGTCCGCGTTGGCAAAGAGGCGATCGTATCGTTCCCCAACTTCGCCTACTGGCCGCACCGCGTGGCCTTGCTGAAAGGCCGCATGCCGGTGTCGGAATCGCTGCCGTACGAGTGGTACGACACGCCGAATATGCGTTGCGCCACCATCACCGATTTCCGCGACCTGGCCGAAGAATGCGGACTGGAAGTGATCGAATGCGTGGCGCTGGCCGAAGGCCAACGCGTCTCGTTCCTGCCCAACCTGCGCGGCGACCTTGCCGTGTTCCGCTTGCGTAAAAAGGTCAGCCACTGATGACGATCCAGGAACAGCCATCGAGCGCGCCCGGCTGGCGCACCTACCTGAACGGCCGCACCGTCTCCATTCTGTTCCTGGGCTTCAGCTCCGGCCTGCCGCTGTACACGCTGATCTACCTGATGCAGGCGTGGCTGGCCAAGTCCGGGCTGGACGTGAAGGCGCTGGGCCTGTTCGCGCTGGTGACCTTCCCGTACACCTTCAAGTTCCTGTGGGCGCCGTTCATGGACCGCTACGCCATCGGCTCGCTGGGCCGGCGGCGCGGCTGGATGGCGTTGACGCAGCTGGCGCTGTTCCTGGTGATCGGCGGCCTCGGCATGCTGGATCCGAAGCTGGAGCTGACCCTGATCGCCGGCACGGTGTTCGTGATCGCCTTCCTGTCGGCCAGCCAGGACGTGGTGATCGACGCCTACCGCCGCGAGATCCTGGCCGAGAACGAGCAGGGCCTGGGCGCGGCTATCGTCGTCAACGCCTACAAGGCCGCCAGCCTGATTCCAAGCGCGCTGGGGCTGGTGCTGGCGGACAGCATGCCGTGGCAGGCTGTGTTCTGGATCGTCGCCGCCTTCATGCTGCCGGGTTTCATTTGCACGCTGCTGGCCAAGGAGCCCGCCGTGTATGGCGCGCCGCCCAAGAACCTGCAGGAAGCGGTGGTGCTGCCGTTCCGCGAGTTCGTGCAGCGCGATGGCTGGAACCAGGCCTTGCTGATCATCGGCTTTGTGCTGCTCTACAAAATCGGCGACAGCATGGCCACTGCGCTGTCGACCAAGTTCTTCCTCGATATCGGCTTCACCACCAAGCAGATCGGCCTGGCGGCCAACGCCACCGGCTGGTGGGCGGCGCTGGCCGGCGGCGCCGTCGGCGGCATCTGGATGATCAAGCTGGGCATCAACCGCGCCTTGTGGGTGTTCGGCGTGTTGCAGGCGATCGCCATCCTGGGCTTCGCCTGGCTGGCCAAGACCGGGCCCGATCCGCTGCTGCTGAGCGCCGTGTTCGGCTTCGAAGCCTTCGCCAGCCTGGGGCTGGGCGCGGCGGCGCTGGTGGCCTTCATGTCGCGCGCCACCGATCCGCGCTATACGGCCACCCAGTACGCCTTGTTTTCCAGCCTGGCCGCGGTGCCGCGCACATTCATCAATTCCTCGGTCGGGTATATAGTGGCGGAAACCGGATGGTTCTGGTTCTTTATTGTGTGCTTCATCCTGGCGTTTCCTGCCATGATGATGCTGCCTAAAATCGCCCCATGGAATACCAGGAATGAACCAGCTTAAATTAAACGCCGCCTTGCTGGCGCTGCTCTGCTGCGCCGGCGCCGTCGCGCCCGTAGCCGCCGGTGGCCAGGACGACGGCATCCCCGTCACCAGCATGTCGCGCCTGCGCGGCATCGGCGGCGACGCCCGCCAGTTCGACCAGCAGTCCAAGCTGCAGTACGACCAGATGCTGGCCCAGGCCCACCAGAAGGACGCCGTCGCCACCGAGCGCAATCCGCAGCTGATACGGCTGCGCGCCATCGCCAAGCGGCTGATCCCGTTCACCGCGCGCTGGAATCCGGACTCCGCCAACTGGAAGTGGGAAGTCAACCTGCTCAACTCGCCGACGGTGAACGCCTTCTGCATGCCGGGTGGCCGCATCGCCTTCTACAACGGCATCCTGACCAAGCTGAACCTGACGGACGACGAAGTGGCGATGGTCATGGGCCACGAGATCGCCCACGCGCTGCGCGAACACGCGCGCGAGCAGGCCGGCAAAAACACCATCACCTCGGTCGGCGCCCGCATCGCCGGCGCGCTTGGCTCGGCTTACTTCGGCGTTGATCCGCGCCTGGGCGACGCGGCGGCCGGTATGGTGGCGCAGGGCGCCGCGCTGAGCTTCTCGCGCGGCGACGAGAGCGAGGCCGACCTGGTTGGCCTGGACCTGGCAGCCCGCGCCGGCTTCGATCCGCGCGCCGGCATCGCGCTGTGGCAGAAAATGAGCGCGGTGAACAAGAGCCAGCCGCTGCCTTTCCTGTCGACCCACCCGAGCGGCAGCAAGCGCATCGAGGACATGAACAAGAATATGTACCTGGTGCTGCCGGTGTACGCGCGCGCCAAGGGGCTGGATGCCAACGCGCTGCCGCCGTATCACTCGCTGGCGCTGCCGCGTTCATAATGTCGCGCGCTCCGCTGCCGATGCGCGACGGTGTCGCGCCCAGCTATCTGTGGCTGCCGGAAGGGCAGTGGCCGGACCTGCTCACCTTCCTGATCGCGCGCTATCCCGACGTGACGGAGGCCTCGTGGCGCGACCGCATGGCGCGGCATGAGGTGGTGGACGGCGACGGCAACGAGCTGGCGCCGCACAGCGCCTACCGGCGCGGCATGCGCATCTTCTACTATCGCGAGCTGGATGCCGAGACGCCGATTCCGTTCGAGGAAGAGGTGCTGTTCATGGACGAGCATCTGGTGGTGGTCGACAAGCCGCACTTCCTGCCGATGATACCGACCGGCCGCTTCCTGCACGAGACGCTGCTGGTGCGGCTGAAGAAAAAGCTGGGCGAGCAGGATCTGACGCCGATCCACCGGCTGGATCGCGAGACGGCCGGCGTGGTGATCTTCTCGCGCCGCCAGGACAGTCGGGGCGCCTACCAGTCGATGTTCCAGAAGCGCGTGATCGAGAAAGAGTACGAAGCGCTGGCGCCGCGCCTGCACGGGCGCGACTTCCCTTTTACTTACCGCAGCCGCATGGTCGACGGCGACAAATTCTTCATCATGAAGGAGGAGCCGGGCGAGCCGAATTCCGAAACGCTGATCGACGTCATCGAGCACCGCGCCGACTGCACCTTGTACCGGCTGCATCCGCACACCGGCCGCAAGCATCAATTGCGCGTGCACCTGGCGTCGCTGGGGATCCCCATCATCAACGACGCTTTCTACCCGGTGGCACTGCCGTGCAAGCAGGACGACGTCTCGCAGCCCTTGAAACTGCTGGCGCGCCGCATCGCCTTCACCGATCCGCTGAGCGGCGAGCGGCGCGAATTCCGCAGCCGCCGCAGCTTGTAGTTACGCGTAGGTGATGGTCAACGGCGCGTGGTCGGAGAACTTTTCTTCCTTGTAGATCGCGACCGTGGTGGCCTTGGCGGCGATGCCCGGGGTGGCGACGTGGTAGTCGATGCGCCAGCCGACGTTCTTCGCGTACGCCTGGCCGCGGTTGCTCCACCACGTGTATTGCTCTTCGCGCGGATCGAGGCCGCGGTGCACGTCGACGTAGCCCACTTCGTCGAAGACGCGCGTCATCCACTCGCGCTCTTCCGGCAGGAAGCCGGAATTCTTCTTGTTGCCCTTCCAGTTCTTCAGGTCGATTTCCTTGTGGGCGATGTTCCAGTCGCCGCAGATGACCACTTCGCGGCCCTCTGCGTGCAAGGCTTGCAGGTGCGGCAGGAACAGGTCCATGAAGCGGAACTTGGCTTCCTGGCGCTCCGGACCGGACGAGCCGGACGGGCAATACACGGAAATCACCGTCAGGTTGCCGAAATCGCAACGCACATAGCGGCCCTCGGCGTCGAACTCCGGCGAACCGAAGCCGATCACCACGCGGTCCGGCTCGATCTTGCTGTAGACGCCGGTGCCGGAATAGCCTTTTTTCTCGGCATAGTGGAAATGGCCGTGGTAGCCGCCCGGATTGAGGAATTCCGGCGTCATGTCCGGAGCCTGCGCCTTCAATTCCTGGACACAGACGAAATCGGCGTCCTGCATGGCCATCCATTTGAAAAAGCCCTTGGTGGAGGCGGAACGGATGCCGTTCAGATTGGCAGAGATGATTTTTGGCATGGTCGATTCGATGCGTAAATTTTGGAATGCGCTAGTGTAGCGTTAAAATACAGGCACTTTACAGAAATGAGGCAGTATGACGAATCCACTGAACCCCCTGCGCCAGCAATTTATCGAATTTTCGGTCAAAACCGGTGTGTTGCGCTTCGGCGACTTCACCACCAAGGCCGGGCGCCAGTCGCCGTACTTCTTCAACGCCGGCCTGTTCCATGACGGCGCGACCTTGGCCCAGCTGGCCCAGTTCTACGCGCAGACGCTGCTGGACTCCGGCGTCGAGTTCGACATGCTGTTCGGCCCCGCCTACAAGGGCATCACGCTGGCCTCGGCCACGGCGGTGGCGCTGGCCGGCAAGGGCCGCAACACCTCGTTCGCCTTCAACCGCAAGGAAGCCAAGGACCACGGCGAAGGCGGCACCATCGTCGGTGCCAAGCTGCAAGGCAAGGTCGTCATCATCGACGACGTGATCTCGGCCGGCACCTCGGTGCGCGAATCGGTGGACATGATACGCGCCGCCGGCGCCGAACCCTGCGCCGTGCTGATCGCGCTGGACCGCATGGAACGCTCGGGCAAGGACGACCAGCTGTCGCCCAGCTCGGCGGTGCAGGAAGTGGCCAAGGCCTACAACATCCCGGTCATTTCGATCGGCAACCTGGACGACCTGTTCAGCTACCTGAACGGCGCCGGCGCCGATCCACAGCTGTTGCAATACAAGGACGCCGTGGCCGCCTACCGCACCCGTTACGGCATTGCCTAACTAGCCATATTGCTAGACTTTGAAATTTCTTTGATGTAACCTCATTCGGTATACCGGAGACCAAGGGGCAAACCCATGAACATCGCAACACTGAAGGTGCACGGCGACGACGACGGCCTGTACGACATCCGCGACGGATTGCCGACCGAGCCGGACAGCGACTGGGAAAAGGGCGACGTCAAGCCCGACGGCCGGGTGCGCCTGGATTCGGGCTTCTATGTGGCCGTCGGCGCCGACCAGAACCCGGACCAGCTGCTCAAGCAGATCCGCCATTACCTGGCCGAGTGCCAAGCGCGCGGCATCCACTTTGAGCGTTCCGATGTCGCGGCCGAGCTGCGCATCTCCTTCACCACCGAACGCGGCGAAGCGACCCCCAGCCTGGACTTCACGCTGGCCGACCTGAAGCTGCTGGTCGACATGGGCATCAACCTGAGTATCACGGCTTGATGCGGTTCTCCGAAGACCGCCTGGCCAGCTTCCGCGCCGGTCCGCAGGCCGAGCGCCGCGTCCACATCTGGGAACCGGCCGCGCCGCGCGCGGTGATCCTGGCCATCCACGGCGGCATGGCGCACGCGGGCGACTACGTCACGCCGGCGCTGTACTTCCGCCAGCACGGCATCGCCACCGTGGCCTACGACTTGTGCGGCCACCAGGATGCGCGCCGGGTCGACATTCCCGGCTTCGGCGTCTTCCTGGACGACAGCGTGGCTTTCCTGCAGTGGGTCAAGCAGCAGTATCCCGGCTTGCCGGTGTATGTCATGGGCCATTCGATGGGCGCGCTGATCGCCACCCACCTGGGCCTGGGCCACTTCGCCGGCGACGCCGCCATCAAGGGCTTCATCCTGTCGTCGCCGTACTATGTGAACGCGATCAAGGTGTCGCCGGTGCTGCTGGCGCTGGCCGGCGTGCTGGGCGCGCTGGCGCCGCGCATGAAGGTGCCGCTGGCGCCGTTGACCGACATGCTGACCCACGACAGCGCCATCACCGCCCGCCATCACGACGATGAACGCGACGGCGTCCGCGCCACTGAGATCACGGTCCGCTTCGGCAACGCGCTGACCCATGCCCAGCAAGGGCTGGCGCCGCGCATGGCCGGCTGGACGCATCCGCTGTTCGCGGTGGTGGCCGGCGACGACAAGCTGGCCGACGCCGATGCGGCGGAGAAGATGCTGAAATCGGTGCCGCCGGCGCTGTTGACCTACCAGCGGCATCCGCAAAACTACCACGAGAATTTCAATGAGCTCAATCGCGAGCAGATCTTTGCCGACATCCTGGCGTGGATGGCGTTAAGCCCCGCCCACTAGATTTACTTCAGCACCCACACGTACTGCATCTGCATCCACGATTCCACCGGCTTGCCGGCGCTGGTGGCGGGCTTGAACGAGCACTTCTCGATGCCGGTGCGGGCCGCTTCGTCCAGGTCCGGATGGCCGCTGGATTTCGCCACCTGCGATTCTTTGAACTTGCCGTCGGTGCCGACCAGGAACTTCAGCGTCACGGTGCCGGTCTCCTTCCGTGCAATGGCGCCTTCCGGCCATTTCGGCTTGCTGCAGGTGCTGAAGTCGGCGACGGCATGCACGTTCGCCACGGCGGCCTTGTCGGCGGCCACCGCCTCCGCGTAAATCGACATGCAGGCCAGCGCCAACCCCAGCATCGGCAAGGCGGCTTTCCAGTTCAGGGCCTGCGGGGCAGGGCGGCACAGACGTTGAATACGATCCATCAAATTTCCTCCGTTGGCCGCTTGGGCCAGGTGGTGAGTTGAGAACTGGAGACGCTCCAGCTCTGAAAGTGCAAGGGCCAGACGCCGCGGTTCGCCGAGCTGCCTTGCTGCGAAATCGTCTGCGATCAGTTCGCGTTCGATGCGAATGCGGCGCGAGATCCACCAGACGGCAGGGTGGTAGAACAGCAGCGTTTCGATCACGTTCTGAAGCAGGTTAATCAGGTAATCATGGCGTTTGATGTGCGCCACTTCGTGCGCCAGCAGCGCCTCCAGCAGATCGGGCGGCATGCCCGCCACCAGCGCGGCCGGCAGCAGCACGATAGGACGCCACAAGCCGGCGGTGATCGGGCTGGACACCGTGTCGACGATGCGCAGCCGCACCTTGCGGCCGATGCCGAAGCGCTCGGCGAGGCGCGCCAGGCTGGCTTCCCAGCGCAGTTGGTCCTGGCGGTGGCGGCAGTCGCAATGCTTGGCGGCGCGGTCTATCCACAGCAGGCCGAGTACCATGCGCAGCGACAGCACGATGGCGCACAAGGCCCACAGGGCGACGATGTCGCGCACCGAGTCGCGCAGGTCGAACGGCTGGCCGTTGCCGACGATGGACTGCGCGGCCAGCCGCAGCATGCCGGTGCCGATCACGCCGGTGATGTCGGCGCCGCCGGTCATGCGCTGATACAGTTCAAGCGCCGGCCAGCACAGGCAGGCCAGCAGCGCCGAGCAGGCCACCAGATAGCGGTATTCGGCGCGGCTATTACGCAGCAAGGTCAGGGCAACGGCGGTGGCGCAGCCCAGCAGCAGGCCTTGCCACAGGAAGTGCATCAGCGTCAGGCCGAGGGCGAAAATGAAGGCGCTCATTTCTTTTCATCCTTGAGGATTTTCTCGATCTCTTCGCGCTCCTTCTTCGAGATGCCGGAGCGCAGCGCCGCCAGCACCAGCGCCTTGGCCGAGCCGGCGAAAGCCTTCTGCATCAGGTCCTTCAGCAGATTGGTTTGCAGCGCGTCCTGCGCCTGCGCCGGCGCGTAGATGTGCGAGCGCTGGCTTTCGTCGCGGATCAGGATGCCCTTGGTGTGCATGATCTGCATCAGTCGCAGCACGGTGCCGTAGGCTAGCTCCGGTTTCTGTTCCAGCATGGCCTCGTGCACCTGCTTGGCGGTGGCCGAGCCGAGTGGCCACAGGGCTTGCAGTAGATCGAGTTCGGCGGCGGTCGGTTTGGGTATGCTCATGATGTGTCTCTTGTGGGCTTGCTAAAGTATTTGTAGATTAGTCTGTCTAGACAAAAATGTATACTTTAATTTCCAGCGCCGCCACAGCGTGTTGCTTAGCGTAGACAGGATTGTCTATAAAGTGATGGTGATGCGGGCGCCGCCCAGAGGCGAATCGTCGATGGCGATGGCGCCGCCGTGCAGCTGGACGGCTTTGGCGGTGATGGCGAGACCCAGGCCGTAGCCGCTGGCGGCGTAGTCCTGTTCGCGGGCCAGTCGGTAGAAGGGTTCGAACACGCGCTCGCGCGCCTCAGGCGGGATCCCGGGGCCGTCGTCCTCCACCGTGATGTGCACGGCGCTGCCATCGCGTTCGGCCGACAGCACGACGCGCGAGACCGCGTACTTGGCGGCGTTGCCCAGCAGGTTGTTGACGGCGCGCGCCAGCAGGCGGGCGTCGCCTTGCAGCTCGCCCAGGCCTCCGGCGATGCTGGCGCTGAACTGCTGTCCTTGCGCCGGGGACTGCGGCGGCGCGCAGCCTTGCAGCAGCGGCGCCAGCGAGAACAGCTGGCGCGGCATGGGTTGCGCCTGGTCGAGCTGCGTCAGGCCCAGCAGTTCGTTGACCAGCGTTTTCAATTCGTCGACATCGGTCTCCATCGCCACGATGCGTTTTTGCAGCGACGGGTCGTCGGCCGCGTGGCGCTCGCGCAGCAGCTCCAGGCCGAACTCCAGCCGCGCGATCGGCGTGCGCAGCTCGTGCGACACGGAGCGCAGCAGGTTCTTGTGCGCGTCCATCAGCAGACCGATACGCTCGGCCATGTCGTTGATGCGGCAGGCCAGCGGCGCTATGCTCGACGCCGGCCGCACCTCGGCCCGCGCCGCCAGGTTACCCTGGCCGAAATCGTCGGCCACCTTCGACAGCGCCAGCAAACCGCGCCAGTGCCGGCGCGTCCACCAGCCTATCGGCACCAGCAGGAACAGCGCGATCACGCCGAAGCGGATGGCTTCCATGCTCAGCGCCTGGCCGATGTCGATCGGCAGGCGCTGAGCGTGGATCACGTCGTCGTCGCTACCGATGTAGCGCGCGCCGGTGGTGTCGACGCGGCGGTAGAACGCCTTGCCGCCGACGTCGATGATCACCGCGCCTTGCAGCAGCTGCTCGCGTTTGGAGGGGGGCAGCGCCGCCAGTGCCGTTGGCAGCGGCTGCAGCTCCAGCGTGGCTTCGGACACTTCGCGCACCTTGTTCAGGCGCGGCAGCCATTCGTCGCTGGGCGCCTTGTCGATATACTGCTCCAGCAGGAAGATCTGGCCGGCCGCCTGGCGGCGCGCGATCTCCTCCAGCGGATCGCCGAACAGGCGGCTGAAGGTGAAGTAGATCGCGCAGGTCGCCAGCGTGATGGCCAGCATCACCAGCAGTGCAAAGCGCCAGAAAAGACGGTTCATTCCCAGGCCGAGGGGCTGAACAGATAGCCTTCGCCCCAGACGGTCTTGATACGCTCCGCGCCGCCGTCGCCGAACTTGCGGCGCAGGCGCGAGATGCAGTTGTCGATGCTGCGATCGAGGCCGTCGAATTCGATGCCGCGCATCTTGACCAGGATGTCGTTGCGCGACATGACCTTGCCCGAGGCGTCGGCCAGGATCACGAACAGTTTGAACTCCGCGCTGTTCATCGCCACTTCCTCACCGCGCCAGTAGACGGCGCGGTTCTCGCGCGAGATGCGCAACTGGCCGATGACGATGTCGTTGTTGGCGGCGCCGCTGCCGCGCCTTTGCAGTGCGCGCAGGCGCGCCAGCAGCACGCGCGGCTGCACCGGCTTGTTGACGTAGTCGTCGGCGCCCTGTTCGAGGCCGGAGACTTCGTCGAAGCTGTCTTCACGCGCGGTCAGTATCAGGATCGGCACGGCGCTCAGTTGGCGCAGCTGGCGGCACACCACCAGGCCGTCGACGCCGGGCAGGGTCAGGTCGAGTATCACCAGGTCCGGCTGGGTATCGCGGAAGTGGTCGAGCGCGCGGTCGCCGCGTGTCACCACGTCGACGGCGTAATCGTATTCGTCCAGGTATTCCTTGACCAGCGCGGCGAGCCGCGCATCGTCTTCCACCAGCATTACACGCTGCATCGGGCCTCCATTTCGCAGGTATTGTAGTGGAGCGCGGCGCCGAAGTGGCATTTTCGACAATCGGGTACACATTCGTACACTTTTTATACAAATGACGCCTACAAATTGAGGACAATTCAACGACAGACCGAGGCGGATTCCGCGACGAAGGGTGCCTACCATTGGAGGCTCTTACTTCAACCTGGAATCGGAACATGAAAAAGACTGTATGCAGTGCCCTGATCGCTCTTGCCGCAAGCCCTCTGGCGCATGCCGAAGGGGTGTATGTTGGCGCCAATGTCAGCGGCCGGACCGACGGCAGCGTCAAATATACCGAGAACGGCGTGACGACCGATCACGGCGCGGTCAAGAAGGCGACGCCATTGGGGCTGTTTGCGGGATATGATCTGTCGCCGGTGTGGGCACTGGAAGCCGGCTATCGCAACGACAGCAGCTCGACCAGCTTCGACATTAGCCCCGGTTACCAGCTCAAGACGCGCGTCAGCACGGCCTACCTGGCGGCGCGGGGGACGTGGAAGCTGAGCGAGGACTGGGCCCTGTTCGGCAAGGCGGGTGTGGCTCAGGGACGCCTGAAGATGGATATCAGCGGCAAGGATGCGCCACCGGGCGAGTCGGCGCACAAGACCGGCTTGTACCTGAGCGTGGGCGCGTCCTACCTGATCACCAAGGACGTGGCGTTGCAACTGGAGTTGGAACGCAGCGATAAACTCAAACACGAAGGCCTCACCGCCGGCACGAATCGTCTCGCCTTGGGCGTGCGCTTCGGTTTTTAAGGAATTCATGAGCAAGCTATCCCCGTTATTTTTGCTGCTGGCCGCGAGCGGCCCGGCGTTGGCCGAAAACACCACCGAATTGATGATGCCCGATGGGAGCAAGGATATGTACGCGGGGCTGGCCTTCACCACCAGGACAGCTGCTGCGGAGGGCGAGACGCGCCCGGTGATCCTGCGGCCGCTGCTCCAGGTCCAGTGGAGCAACGGCATATTTGCGTCGGCCAGTGGGGTGCTGGGCATGCACCTGTCACAAACAGCGGGCGTGGAATATGGGCCGCTGATCTTTGACAGCAACTCGCGCAACCCAAGCGACAGCTGGCGGCTGCGTGGCACGCATCCGGTCAGGGGGACGCTCGATGGCGGGGGCTTTTTTAACTACTACCTGGGTGACGAGGCGCGCGTGACGTCGAACCTGATGTACGACACCAGCGCACATGGTTTCCGTGGCCAGGTCGGCGTGCAGAAAACCTTGCCTTCGCCGGCACCGCACCACACGGTGACGCTGTCGGCCGGTGTTTCGCTGGCCAGCGATCCGGTGATGCGCGAGTTGTACGAAGTGAGCACTACTACCGGCGGCGTGCGCAACTACCGTCCTTCCGCCGGCGTGATGTCTGCAAGCGCGGGCGTCAACTGGAACTGGGCTTTGAGCAGCAACTGGCTAGTCAACAGTTCGGTGACCGGCACGCGGCTCGGCAGTGGACCGGCCGGCGCTCCCTTTGTCGATCGCCGCAATTTCATCACCTGGTCCAGTGGACTGGCTTACCGGTTTTAATCGGCATGTTCAAACTCCTCCTGCTCTGTTTCGCCTTGCTGCCGGCTTTCGCCAGCGCGCAGGAGGACTCCGACTGGGTCGAGTATCGGGAAGCCTATCGCCAGATGATCTGGTTCGAGAAATACGGCAAGCCCAAACAGTTTTTGCAGAACCACTTCCGGATCCGTCCGCGCGACAAGAGCGTGGCCATGGATGGCTTGCGCTTGACCCTCAACAGCAAGGCCACGCACCTGGCGCTGCCGCTCGATGCGCTGGGGCGCGCCGTGTTCCCGTTTTCCAAAGCAGCGTATGACGACAACGCGGAACTGACCGTGAACCGCAAGGCGGGGCAGCTCAGGTCCGGCGCCTGGGTGTCCATCGTGACGCGGCCGGACGGCGTCTATGCGGCCGCCGACCTGCGCACCGCCTGCGATCAATTGCTGGCCTACCTGCGCTATTCCGGCGAGGCGGCGGGGAAGAGCTGCGCCGGCGTGCAGTTCTCGTATCCGAAGAGTGACAGCTCTCAGGTGCAGTTCCATGCGGCCGGTGGCGCCGTCACCATGCTGGCGGCGAAAGAGGGGCCGGCCTTCACGGGCGACGTGGTCGCCAGCTTCAGGGTATTCGTCTACCGCTTCGCCGCGCTGCCGGAGGCGGGGCAGATCGTCACCAGCAGCACGCCGCTGGCGATTGCCGCGCTACTGGAATGACTCGATAGCCAGCAGAGGCCAGCGCTGCGCAAAGCGTTTGGAAACGACGCGGTGACGGTAAGTGCCGGCATCGGCGCGGGCCGGGTTATGGCGCACGCGCAGTCCGAATAGATCTTCCAGCCCGTGCGGAGCGATCACGCGGATGGTGCCGTCCGCCGCGAGCGCCACGCCGATGCAGGTCGCGTATTCCGGCCAGGTCGCCACGCCTTCTTCCAGCGACAGCAGCGGCGCGACCTCGCGGCCGAATTCGCGCATGAACCATGTGTGGACGTGCGCCTGGTTGGTCACTTCCCATTCCAGTCCCGGCATCAGCTGCCGCAGCCGCGCTTCCAGTTCCGCGTCGCGCTGCGGCGGCGCGTCTGGAGCGAAGTAGACCAGGTCGACGTCGGCCAGCGGCGTGGCGAACGCGTGGCCGTGCAGCGCGTCCCACACCAACGTGCGCACCGCGCCCGCGCCGATGCACCAGCTGTCCAGTGCCAGGCTGCGGGCGGCCGACAGTGCGGCCATCAGCTCCGCCGAGGTACGGACTAAGTCGAGCAGGCGTTGCTCCAACGAGGACGATTTCATTGTGCGGCAGCCCTGGCGGGGAATTGAAAAACACATCATATCGTGGCTGCCTCTTTATAGCTGGTATAAGCGTGGCTGACGGTCGTGTCACGCTGTCGTAACACGTCGTCAATACACTTCCGCGTTCTTATTCATTCGACAGGAAGTGCCATGCCATCCTCCCTCTTCAACAGCGCCGCGCGCGCCATCGCCTTGTGCGGCGTTTTTGCCTTGCCTGCCGCGCCGGCTTCCGCGCTGAACATCCTGCTTTGCAACGACGACGGCATCACCGCCGCCAACCTGCGCGCGCTGAAAACGAAGCTGATCGCCGCTGGCCATAGCGTGGCGGTGGCGGCGCCTATCGACAATCAATCGGGCCGCGGCGGCTACATCGCCTTCCTGACCCCGATCGGCGCGCTGACCGGCAAGGAGCGCGGTGCGCTGGCGCTGGGCCTGGCCGCCGGCGCTCCCGGCGTGGGCGTCGATGCCGGCGATGCCGATGTCTCCTACGTCAACGGTACGCCGGTTGCGGCTTGCCTGTACGGCGTCGACGTACTGGCCAAGAAGAAGTGGGGCGGTGCGCCCGACCTGGTGATCTCCGGCCCTAATGAGGGCAACAACACCGGCGCGATCAACGCCAGCAGCGGTACTTTCAATAACCTGGTCTACATGATCAATCGCGGCTTGCCGGCAATGGCCGTCAGCGACGCCACCACTACCCAGGTCACCTGGAGCGCCGCGCTGCCTGCGTCGCATCGTGTGTATGAAGTGGCCGGCATCGTCGTCAAGCTGGTTGATACGCTGATCGCCAACAAGGCCAAGGCTGGCGGACTGTTGATGCCGGAAGGCGTGGGCTTGAACGTCAACGTGCCGGACTTCAGCGCCGGCGCCGGCGCGGCGCTGCCGTATCGCTTCACCCGCATCGGCAAAGCCAGCAGCTACCTGCCGGCGTTCTACGAGAAACTGTCGGACAGCCCGCTGGCGGTGGCCTCCGGCGTCAACTTCCCTGTGCCGGGCATCAGCCTGGCCACCGGCGGCACCGTGCTGCCGAGCGGCGTAACGCTGCCCAAGGATACCGCCGCGACGTCGGAAGACAATGTGATCGCCACCAAGACTGCGGTGACGATTTCTCCGGTCGAAGGCGTGCCGCAAGCCCGCCGTGCCTTTGAGGACGCGATGAAGATCAAATTGAACGGGATCGCGCAATGAACAACTCGATGAAGGCGGCCTTGCTGGTCGTGGTCGCGGGCCTGGCGGGATGTAATGGCTCGACCAATAACGAGCCGCCCCCGACCAGCAGTGTGCCAACGCTGGGCGAGGGTGCGCTGCAAGGTTATGCCAATGGCGATACGCTGTCTGGCGCCAGCATCTACACCAACAAGGATGGCAAAGGCTATGTGCTGCTGTCGGCCGACGGCGACGGCGCCGCCACGGTGATGCATGTGGTGGATGGCAGCAAAGGCCTCCGCGTACCGGTGGCCAGCAGCGGCATGGTGACGCTGGCCTACGACCGTACCCAGGCGGTGGTATTGAACGCGCTGTCGGCGTCCAACGCGGCCGGCAGCTATCAGGTGCTTATCGGCGGCAAGCCTGCGCTGTTCACGGTGGCGGCCGATGGCGCCATCAGCGCGGGCGGCAGCGACTGCAAGCTGTCCGGCAAGGTGGACTTCACCGCCACCTACGGCGGTGCGGCGGCACTGACGTTGACCGCCAGCGGTTGCGGCAGTTCCGCCGAAGGCAGCTACAAAGGCCTGGCGCTGGCATCGGCCGACGCGGCGCCCGCCGCACTGCAACTGGTGGGCGAAAACGGCAGCGCGGTGCTGGACTTGCTGGCTTATCGCTGATGTCTGCCGCCGCGCATGCCGCAGCAGGCCGGTTCAGTAGGCCGTCCTGCCGGGAACCGTTGCGGTGACTGTGGTGCCAGCAGCCGGTGTGCTGTCGATCTCCAGGCTCGCACCGATGCTGTTGGCACGCTCCTGCATCCCCACCAGGCCCCAGTGGCCGGGCCGATGGCCCGCTGCGGCGACAGCATCGTCCAAACCCCGGCCGTTGTCGCGAATGCGCAGGACGAACGAGGCGGCGCCGTATTCCAGTTCAAGCGCGATCCGGCCGGCGTCCGCGTAGCGTGAGGCATTGAACAGCGCTTCGCGCGCGATCGCGTAGATCTCTTCGTGTACTGCCGGGCGCAATTGTCTCGGCGTGCCTTGGACCTTCATCTCAAACACATGCGAGCGATGCTCGGCCAGTCCTTTGCCGAACTGCTCCAAGGTCAGTTCCAACGCGTCCGGCGAGGCCGAAGCCCTCAGATCCATCACCTGATCCCTTCCTTCCACCAGCAGTTGTTCCGCCAGGTTGAGCGTCTGGTCCAGGCGCGTTCGCTCCTTCGTGCCTTCCTTCAGACTCCGGCTATGCCCGTCGAAGGTCATTAACAAAGCCTGCATGCTTTGCAGCAGCGTGTCATGCAACGCGCGCGCGATGCGTGTGCGCTCCGCCAGGCGCTCATTCAGTCGTTCCTGCATCCGCCGCGTCAGGTAGCGTATCCGCAGCGCGTAGGCGGAGTACAACAGCAATAACCCCAGCGCCACCAATAACAATTTAAACCAGCCACTTTGCACGAACGTTGGCGGAATCTCTATCTCCAGCACCGCGCCTTTGGTGTTCCAGAAATTGTCCTCGTTGGATGCCGTGACTTCAAAGCGATATTTACCCGGCGCCAGGTTGGTGTAATAGGCTTGCCGGCGGCCGACCGGCTCCTGCCACGCGTGATCCAGGCCGATCAGCCGGTAGCGTACGCGCACGCGCTCGGGAATCGACAGGCTCAGGGCGGTGAAGTCGATTTGCAGGTTCTTTGTGCCAGCAGGCAGGCCGAGTTCAGGTCCGGCAGGGAGGGCGTGGCGCACGCCGTCGGTGAGCACGCTGACGACTTCCACCGGCGGCGCCAGCGGATTACGCAGGATGTTGGCCGGATCGATGGTGCCGACCGAGCCCGTTGTCGCGTACCACAACACGCCGTCGCGCGAGCGCAGCAGCGACGGTACCGGCCGCAATTGCGGCGCGTGGCCCTGCATGCCGTCCTGCGCGTCGAAGCGTTCGAATGGCACGGCGGTACGGCCATCTTTTAACCACGCTTGCACATCGGCGGCGGCGACGCGATACAGTCCATCCGCGCCATGCAGCCACAGGTCGCCATTTGGCAGCCTGACGATGCCGGACACGCCGCGAAAACTCTCATTGCGTTCGCCATGCAAGGCGACGAAGCGGCCTGCGCGATAGAGGGCGACGCCATTTTCTCCACCCGCCCACATCGCCTGGCCATCGAAGTAGACTTGCATGATCGTGCCCAGTTGCAGGCCATCATTCGAACCTAGCGTGCTGACCGCGCCGCCGTTGACCACGCTGATCTGGCTGCGCAGATGCGCCATCCATAAATTCCCCTGGCCATCGCGGGCCATGGAAGTGGTCAGCAGATCGGAGAGGCCGTGCAATCCGCCTGACTTGATCCATGCGCCGTCGACCAGCTTGTACACGCCTTTGCCGGATGAAAACGAAGCCCACAGGGCGCCGTCGCGATCCTGCTGCAGGGCGTGGACGCGCAGTCCTTTCAGTTCGGGCGGATAGGGGATCGCCGTCACGGCGCCATCGCGGCCGCGCCGCTGCAGCGCTTCTGTGCCGCCCAGCCACAGGATGCCGTCCGGGCTCGTGTAGCTGGCGGTGAGCGGTCCCACCAGTTCGCGGCTGATGCGCCCTGCGGGACCGTACTTCCAGAGATCGCTGGCATAGTCTCCCACCCAGACATCGCCGTTCGGCGCGGCGACCAAGGCCGGATACTCCAGTTGCTTGTCCACGGGCATAGTTCTCAGGCGATTCGGGCGCAACCGGTCTATGCCGCGCGATGTGCCGATCCAAAGATTGCCTTCCCGGTCCTGGAACCTTGTGCTGAGCAGCGGGCCGCTGAGGCCGTTTTCCTTGGACAGACGCTGATCAGGCAGGCTGGGCCCGGCCGGCGCCAATTTGCGCTCCAGGCCATCGACATGCATCATCCACATCGTCCCCTGGCGATCGAAGTGCATGCCATAGCCTTCGAGTTCCGGCTTGACCGGCTCGCTGGCGGGCGGCTGCGTTGAGCGCACCCGGTAGTAGCCGTTTTTAAAATTGTTGCCCCATAGCGTGCCATCCGGCGCCTCGCATAGCCAGACCAGCGCAGTGCGCGGCCATGCCTGGGTGAAGCGGGTTGCGCCGGGGCTGCGAAAGTAGGCGCCCGAGTTGGTGCCGATCCAGGTCGTGCCATCGCGGGCGAACAAAATCTGGAATACCCCCATGGCCGGCAACCCCACTTCGGGCCCCAAATATTGGAACCGGCTGCCGCCGGCCGGCAGCACCGCCACGCCATCGCGCATCGCCGCCCAGATCGCACCATCGGGCGCCGCTTCGATATGCATGACGCCGACGGGATGCAGGCCGTCCGGCTCCACATAGGTATGCGCGCCATTCTTCCTGAACACGGACACGCCACCGACGCGGTAGCCTGCCCAGACCGCGCCGTCGGGCGTGGTGGTCAGCGCCATGATGTTGCTGGACTCGAGCGGCTGGCCGTAGACCTTGTCGGTGCGCTCGAAATGCACGCCGTCAAAGCGATACAGGCCGGTAGGCGTGGCGATCCATAACCAGCCGTCGGGGCCTTGAGCGAACTTCGTCACGCTTGTTGGTGCGCCATCCAGTTCGGTCCAGGCCGTGTGGGTGTAATCGGTGAGTAACGGGCTTGGCTCGGAGGCGTTGCTGAAGTGCAGCCCGGCGATCAGAAGTAGAAAAAGCGAGGCGTTGAGTGCGCGTAAAATCATGAATCGGGACTTGCTCTGCAACAGTTAAGTGTGGGATTTATTTTCGTTCATTTTGGCGGTCTTCTGTTCCCCCAGCCGACGACCTGATGCTCTGGCGGCGACGCCACAATATAGGCGAACGATGCCGCCTCCGAACCGTTTGGGATTCGCCAGTAGTGAACCACATCTCCACCCTCAATGAATTGCCCGATGTATTCCAGGTCCGAGGCCTTGATTGCGCCGGGTTCTGACAATAGTCTTCCGAATTCGCGTCTGACATACCGCGGGAGTTCGCGTTCATCTTCCTCGCTCAGTCCGGTCTTCCCGAACCACGGGGCGTTCTCGATAACCGCTTCATCCTTCCGCATCTCATCGAGGGTAGCTTTCGCCGGAGCGTGGTCCTCCGTCCTTGAGCAGCCGGCAAGTACTATTGTAGCGACGATGGCAACTACAGGGATACGCATTTGCATTCTCCGACCGCGATGTATTAATCCCACCAGAAATACCAGTAGCGTGAAGCCAGTAGAGAACTGGCCAGCTTGCCTGTGCTGCCCACACCCTGCTCAACGATATCATCGCAATAAGCGGTATGCTCGCGAGCAAGACGCAAGGCTTCGGCCCGCTCGGCACACGGCCTGGCGACTTCGCACTCGACGACGCTATCCGTGACTACCAGCGGCTCTGCCTCAAAGCGCTCCGCCCAGGACGCGTGCAGCGCAGCGTGGATGTGCGGCTCCGGGCAACCGTTCCAGTTCCCATAGCCGAGGCGCGCAAATAGCTCGAACGGTTCGTCCACCGTGACCAGGCCGATGTAGATTTCGTCCATCAAACGTCCTGGCAAGCCTTCGTAGAGGCTTTGCGGCGCAGCCTGGGGCGCGATCGCTTGCTTCGGCCAACTTGCCCTTGCCGGCGCATGCTCCTTGAGCCAGGCTTGCAAGTCGAATCCGCGCGCCCGGGCGATGCACGCCGCGCCGCCGTCGGCTGGCGGTTCTATCATCTGTTTCAACTTCGCCACAGCGACGGCGCCACCGATCAAGAACGGGTAGGTGCCGCTGCCTTCGGCGTAGGCACGGCGCAACTGCGCCACCAGCGCCATCGCGTCCGGCCCGAACACACGCAGCGTCTTGAAAGCGCCGTGGTCTTGCGGCGTTTGGTGGGACGGCGCCACCACGCCCTGATCGGCCACAGGCGCCGGCTGCAAGACACCGTTATCGGGCAGGATGCCATGCTCGTCCAGCGCAGCAATAAGCGGATGGTCGAAGCGGTTGACCATGATGGGCGCGACCAGCCCGATCAACTGCCGGGCTTCACTATGCTGTCCACCACGGCTCAGGGCCACCGCCCACCAACCACAGCAAAGGCCGAAGATGGGCCAGGATGCCGGTCCCGACCGGGCGCCCGCGAGCAGCCCTTGCATGGCGGTAGTCAGCAAACCCAAGGCGCGGTCTTCGTTGCGGCGGCAGGCCAGCAAGCCTTCGACGAAGGGCAGGAAATGTTGCACATTGTCCGGCAGGCTGGCACGGTCCAGTGTGGCGAGTATGGCGGCGGCGCTGTCGGGCGATCCGAATCGCGCCTCAAGCAAGGCCGTGTCGAGGTGTACGAACGGCGCGCCGTCGGACATGGCATCGGCCTGCGCCTTGTAGTGCATGGCCGTCGCGAAGGCGCCGGCATGAACGCAGACACCGGCCAGCCGGCCTTCGAGCTTGCCAGGTTCTGCCAGCACCGGCATGCCACGCCATGCTTCCAGTGCCGCCAGCGCATCTGCCAGTTGTCCTTCCACGGCGCGCGAGGTGGCGTCGCGTACGGCGATATCCCAGAGGATCGTCTCTTTGCCTGCATTCGCAAACGTCTGGTGGGCGCGTGCCACCAGCGCGCGCACGCGTGCATTGTCGCCCAGCGCGCCGGCGGCGATGATTGCGCGATAGAGCTCTGTCAGTGCCGCATTCTTGCCCACTTCGGGTTGAACGAACTTGATGTCGGCGATACTCGCCAGCAGCTCGGCCACCGGATCGCGTGGCGCCGGTTCCTGCAGCGCCTGCGCCGGTGCAAGCAAGCGCGCGCGTAGTTCGGCGACGGAATCGCGCCAGCCTTCCGCATCGCCGCTTTCCTCCCACAAGGCCATCAGTTCCGAATTTTCGCCCAGCACCCGCACAAGCGCGCGCTCGGCTTGGGCGACGAGTGGGTCCGGTACCTCGATGCGTGTGCGCAATACCCAATCGTCGACCGGCTCGCTATAGGCGTCGCGCTTGCCCGCGTGACCGCGCAGGCGCGCGATCGTTTCGACGGCTGCCAGCACAACTTCACCATCGCCGGCGTCGAGCGGTCCTTCGCCATCCAGGACCTGGCCTATCGTGTCTCGCACCAGGCTCAGATCTTCACTTTCGGCCAGCGCAAACGCCCAGTCACATGCCGTGTCGTTGCCGAATGCGTCAACTGCCCAAGCACCCATGGTTTACTCCTTCATTTTAGCGCTCCGGTATCCAATTCCTCAGCCGGTCGTTTTGGGTCTGGTATTGCCTGCTCAGGCAGACGTCGATGTCTGCGGCGGGCGCGCAGGTGGCGTCACGCTCTTTCAGCCATTTGCGCTGGAAGTCGCGCAGCTGGTCGCGGTCGCCGATAGTGGCGTAACCTTGGCGCAGTTCCTTGACCAGCTTGGCCAGCGCCAGATCCTGCCTGGCCAGTGCCGCATCGGCGCAGATGGTTTTTTCGACCTTCGTGGTGGCAGCCTTGCAGTCGTAGGACGGACCGTCGGCTGCTGGCTCGAAGCGTGCCGTGGGTTTGAATTGCGCGGCGTCCATGCTGGTGCTGGCGCCGCTGCGGTCGAAGAATTCAACGCTCACCGGCGCGACGTCGTTGGCGCTCATCCAGTCGATCAGCGCGCGGCGCGCTGGCGCTGGAATCTGTTGTGCGGACAAGCTGTTGGAGCCGAGACGCAGTTCGCCGTCGATGATATTCGCGCCAAGGCCCTGGCCGGTCTGGGTGTCGATCCAGAAGAAGCCCTTGAACGGGCAGGCGTGCGCCTCGCAGGCCGAGATGCTGACGTAGCGTTTATCCGCCACAAACACCGGCTCCGGCGGGCCACCCAGGCCAGGCAGCACTTCCCTGGAAAATTTGCCGGGAAGGCGAGTCTCGATCAGCGGCTTGGCGCGCTTGTCCCAGATGAAGGCATTGCTCGACTTGCCTTCGTAGCTCAACGGCCAGTCGACCGTGGTGGCGTCGGCCAGCGTGGACAGCGTCAATGCCAGCAGGGCAATCAGTTTTTTCATTGGGCTTCCGTAAAGAGGCGCTTGAGCTTACGGCCGCCGGTGATTTCGAAGCCGTGGCGCTCGTAGAACGCCAGGCTGCGGTCGTATTCCGGCAGCGGCGGCGTGCAAACTTCCAACCGGTTCCAGCGCCGCTTGCGCGCCAGTTCGGCGGCGGCGTTCAGCAGCAGGCCGCCGACGCCGTTGCTGCGGAAGGGCGGGGCGACGAAGAATTCCTGCATGGTCGCCAAGGCGCCTTCCGCATACAGCGCGCGGCCTTCGGAGATGCCGACGAAACCGATTGCCTCGCCTTCCGCAATCGCGATCAGCGCGAGGTATTTTTCTTCGCGCAGCAGTGCGTGGCACAGGCTGGCGGTTTTTTGCGGGTCCAGGTTGAAGGTCTTCACGCCCAGGCGTTGGGAGATTTCCTCGGTCAGCGCAACGGCCATCGCGGCGATCGCGGCTGCATCTTCAGGAACGGCCAGGCGTATTCTCGTATCGGTCATTGCGTTGATTCTTTAGTCGTAAGGTTAAACAGGATAGCAGTTTGCGATCCGCGAATACTCGCGCTTTATCACAGCCCAGGCTTTTTACCGTTAGAACGGCCGTTCTGCGGTCAAGTGATCCGGGTGAGCGTGCAAGGTGTCAGGCGCGCAAGCGCCTGTGTGAGGCCGGGAATGAGCGGCAACAACGCGTTTAATGCGTTCGAAGGTGTATCCAGTACTACGACGGCTATCGGAAAATGACTTAAATTTTGCTGATGCTGGATGTTTTTATCGACAGTGACGAACGCGTCGAAATGTGAGGCTGCCTTTGCAAGTAGCGCCCCATTTTTCATGCCACTCCAGCCGCTTTCGCTCACTGTGGAAACCGTGTGATTGGGCAGATGTCGCCGTAGTCCGGCAGGGACCGACTCGTCAAGCAGCACGCGCATGATCAAGCAGTCGGCTCTTTGCCGCCTCTATGACTGCCACGGCCATTTCTCGGGAAACAGTGGGGAAATCTGCCAAGAACTCATCTAACGAGGAAGGCCCAACCAGATAATCGAAAAGGTTTTGCACGGGAACTCTTGTCCCTTCAAAGCAAGGAACGCCGCTCATGATTTCTGGATCGCTCTTGATATACCTAGTATTCATTGCAGACTCCTGTAGGGAAAGTCTAGCATATTCGGGGGCCAATAAAAACGCCCCACAAGTTAGCTAACTGTGAGGCGTTTGCAAACCCATTGTCGAAGGTATTAGCCGGCCAGCTTGGCTTTCAGCAGCTCGGTCAGTTGCGCCGGGTTGGCTTTGCCGCGCGAGGCTTTCATCGCCTGGCCGATCAGCGAGTTGAGCGCCGCTTCCTTGCCCGCGCGGTACTGCTCCACCGATTTCTCGTTGGCGGCGATGACGTCGTTGACGATCGCTTCCAGCGCGCCGGTGTCGGAGATCTGCTTCAGGCCCTTGGCTTCGATGATGGTGTCAACCAGGTTCTCGTCCGTGGACTTGGCTTCCCACATGCCGGCGAAAACTTCTTTCGCGGCCTTGTTGGAGATGGTGCCGTCGGCGATGCGTTTCAGCATGGCGGCCAGCTGCACCGCCGATACCGGCGATTGATCCAGGTCCACGCCTTCGCGGTTCAGGGTCGACGAGACGTCGCCCATCAGCCAGTTGGCGGCGGCCTTGGCGTTTTCCTTGCCGGCTTTGTCCACCACGGCGACGAAGTAGGTCGCCATCGCTTTCGACGCGGTCAGCACCAGCGAGTCATATTCCGGCAGCGCGTATTCGCTGACGAAGCGCTCGCGCATGGCGGCCGGCAGTTCAGGCATCGAGGCCTTCACCTGCGAGATCCACGCGTCGGAGATGACCAGCGGCGGCAGGTCCGGGTCAGGGAAGTAGCGGTAGTCCTGCGCGTCTTCCTTGCTGCGCATTTCGCGCGTTTCTTTGCGGTCCGGGTCGTACAGGCGGGTGGCTTGGACCACCTTGCCACCGTCTTCGATCAATTCGATCTGGCGGCGTACTTCGACGTGCACGGCTTCTTCGATGAAGCGGAACGAGTTCAGGTTTTTGATCTCGCAGCGGGTGCCGAGTTTCTCGTCGCCTTTGCGACGCACGGAGACGTTGACGTCGCAGCGGAACGAACCTTCCTGCATATTGCCGTCGCAGACGCCCAGCCACATCACCAGCGAGTGCAGGGCCTTGGCGTAGGCCACGGCTTCCGCTGCGCTGCGGATTTCCGGCTCGGAGACGATTTCCAGCAGCGGCGTGCCGGCGCGGTTCAAGTCGATGCCGCTCATGCCGGCGTAGTCTTCGTGCAGCGATTTACCGGCGTCTTCTTCCAGGTGGGCGCGCGTCAGGTTGACGGTCTTGGTGACGAATTCGCCGTCCTTCTCGTAGCCGAAGGTCAGCGAGCCGCCGATGACGACCGGGTCTTCGAACTGGCTGATCTGGTAGCCTTTCGGCAGGTCGGGATAGAAGTAGTTCTTGCGGGCGAAGATGGACGCCGGAGCGATCTTCGCGCCGACCGCCAGGCCGAAGCGAATCGCGCGATCCACCGCCTGCTTGTTCATCACCGGCAGCACGCCTGGCAGCGCCAGGTCCACAGGGCTCGCTTGCGTGTTGGCTTCAGCGCCGAACTTGATCGGCGATCCGCTGAAAATTTTAGATTCGGTCGTGAGCTGCACGTGGTTCTCAAGACCGATGACGACTTCCCATTCCATATGATTCTCGCTGTATTTTTTAAGTTAGATGCCGGCGGGTGCGCGGGTGTGCCAGTCGGTCGCCAGCTGGTACTGGTGGGCGACGTTCAGCAGTTTCGCTTCGCCGAAATGCTTGCCGATGATCTGCAGGCCCACCGGGCGGTTCTTGGCGCCGAAGCCGACCGGAATCGACATGCCAGGCAAGCCGGCCAGGCTGGTGGACAGCGTGTAGATGTCGGCCAGGTAGGCGGCCACCGGGTCGTCGGACTTGTCGCCCAGGTCCCAGGCCACGGTCGGCGCGACCGGTCCCATGATGACGTCGCAGACGGCGTTCGGGCCGTTCAGCACCGCTTCGAAATCCTGCGCGATCAGGCGGCGGATCTTTTGCGCCTTCAGGTAGTAGGCGTCGTAGTAGCCGTGGCACAGCACATAGGTGCCGACCATGATGCGGCGTTTGACTTCGGCGCCGAAGCCTTCGGCGCGCGTGTTCTTGTACATTTCCTCAAGACTACCGTAATTCGCAGCGCGGTGGCCGTAGCGCACGCCGTCAAAGCGCGACAGGTTGGACGATGCTTCGGCCGGAGCGATCATATAGTAGGCCGGGATGGACAGCGCGGTGTTCGGCAGCGAGATGTCCACCAGGGTTGCGCCCATTTCGACGTACTTGGCCAGCGCTGCGCGCACGGCGTCTTCCACGTCCCTGGCCAGGCCTTCGCCAAAATATTCCTTCGGCACGCCGATGCGCAGGCCTGCCAGCGGCTGGCCCAGTTCGCGGGTGTAGTCTTCGTCGATGCCGCCCATCTCAGGCGTCAACGAGGTCGAGTCGCGTTCGTCGAAACCGGCCATGGCGTTGAGCAGCAGCGCGCAGTCTTCGGCGGTTTGCGCCATCGGGCCGCCCTGGTCCAGCGACGAAGCGAAGGCGATCATGCCGAAGCGCGATACGCGGCCGTAGGTCGGCTTGATGCCGGTGATGCCGCAGAACGCAGCCGGTTGGCGGATCGAACCGCCGGTGTCGGTGCCGGTGACGGCCGGCGCCAGGCGCGCGGCCACGGCGGCGGCGGAACCGCCCGAGGAGCCGCCAGGCACGGCGCTTTTATCCCACGGATTTTTCACCGCGCCGAAGGCCGAGTTTTCATTGGCCGAGCCCATGGCGAATTCGTCGCAATTCAATTTGCCCAGCGTGACCATGCCGGCCGCGCGGAATTTTTCCACCACGGTGGCGTCGAACGGGCTGACGTAGTTGGCCAGCATTTTCGAGCCGGCGGTCGAGCGCCAGTCGCGGGTGACGAAGATGTCCTTGTGGGCGATCGGCACGCCGGTCAGCGGGGTGGCGGTGCCGGCGGCGATGCGGGCGTCAGCTTCTGCCGCTTGCGCCAGCGTCAGCGCGCGGTCCACGTGCAGGAAGGCGTTCAGGTCGCTCTTTTCGATACGGTCGAGGAAGTGCGTCGCCAGTTCGGTGGCGGTGATGGCTTTGCTTTGCAGCAGCGCGGACAACTCTTTAATGGTTTTGGTGTGCATGGCGTTTCAATTCAGATTCGATGATCAGGGAGAGGGCGGGGCGTCGACGCCTTCCTTACTCGATCACTTTCGGCACCAGGTACAGCCCGTCCTGGGTCTTGGGCGCGACGGCCTGGTAGTCTTCGCGGCGATTGGCTTCGGTGGCCACGTCTTCGCGCAGGCGCAGGGCGATGTTATTCATGTGCGCCGCCAGCGGGTGGCTCAGTGGCGCGACGCCGTCGGTATCGACCGCCTGCATCTGCTCGGCCAACGCGAAAATGCCATTCAATTGGCCCAGCGCCGTAGCGGTCTGCTGCTCGCTCATCTCAAGTTGTGCCAGTTTGGCAATGCGTGTTACGTCGGATAGGGTCAGGGACATGGCGAATGGCGCGGACGGGCCGCGCAAGGTTTAATTGTTATATTGATAAAAAACTGGAAATTCTGCCTTTTCGCTGGCAAAAGCAAAGGATTGCCGCTTAACTCGCGGACTCAACCGATACACTTTTGGCGGGATTTTCGGCAAATCGCATTCAAATTATAAGGTAGAATGGCGGGTTGATGCGTTGACGGCGCTGAATCATTGCTGCCGCCGCGTCACCACAGGATTTCTTTCTAACGGCTTACGCGCACACCAGTAGCGCCACAGGACACACATGTTTGGTTTTTTACGCAGGTATATTTCCACCGATCTGGCCATCGACTTGGGCACGGCCAACACTTTGATCTACGTTCGCGGCCAGGGCATCGTCCTGGACGAGCCATCGGTCGTCGCGATCCGCCAAGAGGGCGGTCCTAACGGCAAGAAGACGATCCAGGCAGTTGGTAAAGAAGCAAAGCAGATGCTGGGCAAGGTCCCGGGCAACATCGAGGCGATCCGCCCGATGAAAGACGGCGTGATCGCCGACTTCACCGTCACCGAACAGATGCTCAAGCAGTTCATCCGCATGGTGCACGACTCCAAATTCTTCCGTCCTTCGCCGCGCATCATCATTTGCGTGCCGTGCGGCTCGACCCAGGTTGAGCGTCGCGCGATTCGCGAATCGGCGCTGGGCGCCGGCGCTTCGCAGGTCTACCTGATCGAAGAGCCGATGGCTGCGGCGATCGGCGCCGGCCTGCCGGTGTCGGATGCTACCGGCTCGATGGTGGTCGACATCGGTGGCGGCACCACCGAGGTGGGCATCATCTCGCTGGGCGGCATGGTGTACAAAGGTTCGGTACGCGTGGGCGGCGATAAATTCGACGAAGCCATCGTCAACTACATCCGCCGCAACTACGGCATGCTGATCGGCGAACAGACCGCGGAAGCGATCAAGAAGGCCATCGGTTCGGCCTTCCCGGGTTCGGAAGTGAAGGAAATGGAAGTCAAGGGCCGCAACCTGTCCGAAGGCATCCCGCGCTCGTTCACGATTTCGTCCAACGAGATCCTGGAAGCGCTGACCGACCCATTGAACAACATCGTCTCGGCCGTGAAGAACGCGCTGGAACAGACGCCGCCGGAACTGGGCGCCGACATCGCGGAAAAAGGCATGATGCTGACCGGCGGCGGCGCGCTGCTGCGCGACCTGGATCGTCTGCTGATGGAAGAAACCGGCCTGCCGGTGCTGGTGGCGGAAGATCCGCTGACCTGCGTGGTGCGCGGCTCGGGCATGGCGCTGGAGCGGATGGACCAGCTGGGCTCGATCTTCTCCTACGAATGATCTGACAAGACGGGGCCGCGAAACAGCGGCCCCGATGCATTGGGATGAGTTGACAGTCTCGTTGGCGCGCGAGCGCCGGATTATTGGAAGTCATGGAATACAGTCCTCCGCCACTTTTCAAGCAAGGCGCCTCCGCCCGCGTCAAGATGACGGTATTCGCGTGCATATCGATTGCACTGCTGCTGGTCGATTCACGCATGCACACCTTGACCACCGTGCGCAAAGCGGCGGCCACCGTGCTGTATCCGCTGCAAATGGCAGCCTTGCTGCCGCGCGACGCCATCTACGGCGTCGGCGATTATTTCTCCACCTTGTCGGCGCTGGAAAAGCAGGTGCGCGAGCTCAAACGCCAGCAGATCGCCGGCGCGCTGGTGCTGCAACAAGCCCAGCTCCAGACCGCTGAAAACGGCCAGCTGCGCCGCCTGATGGACGCGCGCGAACACCTGCCGGTGAAGTCGATGCTGGCCGAAATACTGTACGACGCGCGCGACGTCAACAGCCGCAAGGTGATTCTCGACCGCGGCACCCAGCAAGGCGTGGCCCTCGGCCTGCCGGTGATCGACAACCAGGGCGTGGTCGGCCAGGTCACGCGCGTGTTCCCCTTTACTTCCGAAGTGACGCTGCTGACCGACAAGGAGCAGGCCATTCCGGTGCAGCTGCTGCGTAACGGCTTGCGCAGCGTGGCCTATGGACGCGGCAAGTCCGGCGCGCTGGAGCTGCGCTTCACGGCGCCCAACGCGGACATCCAGGTGGGCGACATCGTCGTCACCTCGGGCCTGGACGGGGTCTACCCGGCCGGCCTGGCGGTGGCCCGGGTGAGCCAGGTGGAAAACAGCGCGGCCGGTTCCTTCGGCGGCGTGGTGTGCCAGCCGCTGGCCGGCATCGCCAACAACACGCAGCTGCTGATTTTGATGTCGACGCCGGAGATGCCTCCGCGTCCGCCGGATGAGGAGCTGCGCGCGCTCAAGAAGCACAACAACAAGATGGCGCCGATCAAGGAGGCGCCGAAAGAGGGCGTCGATCCGGCGCCGGCCGGCACCGCACCCGCGCCTGCGCCGGCCGGTCCGCCCGGCCTGATGCCGGTGATGCCGCCGCCAGCGCCCAAGCCTGCACCGGCCGCCACACCGGCTGCCAATGCCCCAACCAATGCCGTCAAACCCGCTACCGGTACGCCTGCACCAGAGCAGGCCGCTCCGCCGGCCGCCCCACCGAAGGAACCGGCACGATGAACCGTCCCCACTATATCCTGCTGCCGGTCAGCCCGCTGTTCATCGCCTTCAGCCTGTTCTGCGCTTTTCTACTGAACCTGCTCCCCTGGGGGAACTTCATCGGCGTGCCGGACTTCGTGGCGCTGGTGCTGGTGTTCTGGGGCGTGCACCAGCCGCGCAAGGTCGGCATCGGCACCGCGTTCTTCCTCGGCCTGTTGATGGACGTGCATGACTCGACGCTGCTGGGCGAGAACGCGCTGGCCTACACGCTGCTGTCCTACTTCGCGATCATGCTGCATCGCCGGGTGCTGTGGTTCCCGCTGCTGACGCAGGCCATGCACGTGTTCCCGCTGCTGCTGATGGCGCAGTCGGTGCAGCTGGTGGTGCGCTTCTTCGTGTCCGGCAAATTCCCCGGCTGGTTCTACTTTGTCGAAAGTGTGATCGCCGTGGCCCTGTGGCCGCTGGCGACCTGGCTGCTGCTGGCGCCGCAGCGCCGCGCGGTGGACCGCGACCACACCCGCCCGATCTGACGCCCCGGTCGAGAAGTGACTGAGCACCGTGACTGAGCACCATGACTGAACTCAAGGACAACCAACGAGAGCTGCACCAGTTCCGCCTGCGCCTGACGGTGCTGGGCGCGCTGGTGTTTTTCTGTTTCGCCTCGCTGCTGGCGCGCTTCATCTGGCTGCAGGTCTACAAGCATAGCGATTACGTCGCCCAGGCAGAAGAGAACCGCATCGCCATCGTCCCGATCGAGCCCAATCGCGGCCTGATTTTGGACCGCAACGGCGTGGTCCTGGCGCGTAACTACTCGGCCTTCACGCTGGAGATCACGCCGTCCAAGCTGAGCGCCACGCTGGACGAAACCATCGACGAGCTGTCCAAGCTGATCACGGTGGAGACCAAGGACCGCAAGCGCTTCAAGAAGCTGCTGGAGGAATCCAAGGGTTTCGAGAGCGTGCCGCTGCGCACCCGCCTGACCGACGAGGAAGTGGCGCGCTTTTCGGCGCAGCGCTTCCGCTTCCCCGGCGTTGAGGTGCAGGCGCGCCTGTTCCGCCAGTACCCGCTGGGCGAGATCGCCTCGCACGTGATCGGCTACATCGGCCGCATCAACACCACCGAAGCCAAGGCCATCGCCGACACCGAGGACGCCGCCAACTACAACGGCACCGACCATATCGGCAAGGAAGGCCTGGAGAAAAGCTACGAGAAGCAGCTGCACGGCATCACCGGCTACGAGGAAGTGGAGAAATCGGCCGGTGGCCGCGCCATCCGCACCCTGTCGCGCACGCCCGCCACGCCGGGCAGCAATCTGATCCTGTCGATCGACATCGAGCTGCAAAAGGTGATCGAGGAAGCCTTCGGCGAATGGCGCGGCGCGCTGGTCGCCATCGAGCCGGAGACCGGCGACATCCTGGCCTACGTCTCGCGTCCCGGCTACGACCCAAATCTGTTCGTCGACGGCATCGACTCGCAAAGCTGGAACGAACTCAATACCTCGCTGGACAAGCCGATGGTGAACCGTCCGCTGTCGGGCACCTATCCTCCGGGTTCCACCTTCAAGCCCTTCATGGCGCTGGCCGCGCTGGAGCTGGGCAAGCGCACGCCGGGCCAGACCATCTTCGATCCGGGGTCGTTCACGCTGGGCGGCCACAAGTTCCGCGACGATAAGCCGGGCGGCCATGGCACGGTCGACATGTACAAGTCCATCGTCGAATCCTGCGACACCTACTACTACATGCTCGGCAACGAGATGGGCATCGACGCCATCACCGACTTCATGAAACCGTTCGGCTTCGGCCAGCTGACCGGCATCGACCTGGAACACGAGAAGCAGGGTGTGCTGCCGTCCAAGGAATGGAAGCGCAACCGCTTCAAGAAAAATCCCGCGGCGCAGAAGTGGGTCGGCGGCGACACCATTTCCATCGCCATCGGCAACGGCTTCAACACCTACACGCCTTTGCAGATGGCGCACGCGGTATCGAACCTGGCCAACAACGGCATCGTCATGAAGCCGCACCTGGTGAAGATCATCGAGGACAGCGTCACGCGCACGCGCAAGCTGACGGTGCCCAAGGAAAGCTACCGCATTCCGCTCAAGCAGGAGCACATCGACATCATCAAGAACGCCATGGTGGGCGTGACCACCGGCGGCACGGCGGCGCGCGCCTTCGCCGGCGCCGGCTACACCTCGGGCGGCAAGACCGGCACCGCGCAGCTGGTGGCGATCAAGAAGAACGAGAAGTACAACGCCAACCTGATCGCCGAACGCCTGCGCGACAACGCGCTCTACACCGCCTTCGCCCCGGCCGACAAGCCGCGCATCGCCATCGCGGTGGTGGTGGAGAACGGCGGCTTTGGCGCCGGCGTGGCCGCGCCCATCGTGCGCAAGGCGCTCGACTACTACCTGCTGGGCAAACGCCCGAACGAAAAAGAAACCACCCGCGTGCCGAAGGAGGACGCCGAGCTGCGCTCCGTGCAGGACGTCCAGGCCGAACAGGGCGTCAGCGACGACAAGAAGCCGGGCGCTGAAACTCCCGGCAACAAGGAATAAAGGACCAGCATGCGCATCAACGAAAGGCGTTCCCTGTGGCGCCGCCTTCGCCCATATTTCACCGTTTTCGACGTCCCGCTGATGCTGATCATCTGCGCGCTGCTGTCGGTCGGCCTGGTCACGCTGTATTCGGCCGGCATCGGCATCCCCGGCAAGGTCGAAGACCAGTTGCGCAATATCTGCCTGGCCTTCATGGTGATGTGGTTCGTGGCCAATGTCTCGCCGCAGATGATGATGCGGATCGCGGTGCCGGCGTATGTGATCGCGGTGGCGCTGCTGATCGGCGTGGCGCTGTTCGGCACCATCAAGCTCGGTGCGCGGCGCTGGCTGCATGTGGGTATCGATATCCAGCCGTCGGAATTCATGAAGATCGCCATGCCGCTGATGCTGGCGTGGTTCTTCCAGCAGCGCGCTGGCCATCTGCGCTGGCAGGATTACGGCATCGCCGCCGTGCTGCTGGCGATTCCGGTGGGCCTGATCGTCAAGCAGCCGGACCTGGGCACCGCCTTGCTGGTGGTGGCCGCCGGCTTTTGCGTGATCTTCCTGGCCGGCCTGGCGTGGAAGGCGCTGATCGCGCTGTTCGTCGCCGCCGCCGCCAGCCTGCCGGTGATCTGGTCGGTGATGCACGACTACCAGCGCGAACGCGTGATGACGCTGATCGATCCGACCTCCGACCCGCTGGGCAAGGGCTTCCACATCATCCAGTCCACCATCGCGGTGGGTTCGGGCGGCATGACCGGCAAGGGCTGGACCCACGGCACCCAGGCCCACCTGGAGTTCATCCCCGAGCGCACCACCGACTTTATCTTCGCCGTGTTCTCCGAGGAGTTCGGCCTGACCGGTAACCTGGTGCTGATGTTCCTGTACCTGCTGCTGATCGGCCGCGGCCTGATGATCGCCGGGAACGCGCCCAATTTCTTCACCCGTCTGCTGGCCGGCGCGGTCACGATGATTTACTTCACCTACGCCTTCGTCAACATGGGCATGGTCAGCGGCATCCTGCCGGTGGTGGGCGTGCCGCTGCCGTTCATGAGCTACGGCGGCACCGCGCTGCTGACGCTGGGCCTCGGCGCCGGCATCCTGATGAGCATACAGCGCCACCGCAAGCTGGTGCAGACCTGATGCGCGTGCAAGACGGGCGCTCGCTGTGGACGCGCGTGCGGCCTTATTTCACCGTGTTCGACGCGCAGCTGGCCATCATCATGCTGATGCTGCTGTCGGTGGGGCTGGTCACGCTGTATTCGGCCGGCATCGCGATTCCCGGCAAGGTGACGGACCAGTTGCGCAATATCTGCATGGCTTTCCTGGTGATGTGGGTGGCGGCGAACACGCCGCCGCAGATGATGATGCGCATCGCCGTGCCGGCCTACGCGCTGGGCGTGGCGTTGCTGGTGGCGGTGGCGCTGGTGGGCACCATCAAGGGCGGTTCGCGCCGCTGGCTCACCTACGGCGTGCAGGTGCAACCGTCCGAATTCATGAAGATCGCCATGCCGTTGATGATGGCCTGGTTCTTCCAGCGGCAGCAGGGGCAGCTGCGCTGGCATTCCTATCTGATCGCGGCGCTGCTGCTGGCGATACCCGTCGGCCTGATCGCGCGCCAGCCCGACCTGGGCACGGCGATGCTGGTGGTGGCGGCCGGCGCCTGCGTGATCTTCCTCGGCGGCCTGTCGTGGAAGGCGATGGCGGCGCTGGGCGCGACGGCGTGCGCCGGCCTGCCGGCGCTATGGGCCGTGATGCACGAC
This sequence comes from Duganella sp. BJB476, assembly GCF_003416895.1. Taxonomy (GTDB): domain Bacteria; phylum Pseudomonadota; class Gammaproteobacteria; order Burkholderiales; family Burkholderiaceae_D; genus Rugamonas. The sequence goes on along the minus strand of NZ_QVIO01000007.1, from coordinate 316,928 downwards.
TACCAGCGTGACCGCGTGCTGACGCTGATCGATCCGTATCATGACCCGCTGGGCAAGGGCTTCCACATCATCCAGTCGATGATCGCCATCGGCTCGGGCGGCATGTCCGGCAAGGGCTGGACCCATGGCACCCAGGCCCACCTGGAATTCATCCCCGAGCGCACCACCGACTTTATCTTCGCCGTGTTCTCCGAGGAGTTCGGCCTGGCCGGCAACCTGGTGCTGCTGGTGCTGTACCTGCTGCTGATCGTGCGCGGCCTGAACATCGCCGTCAACGCTTCCACCTTCTTTACGCGCCTGCTGGCAGGCTCCATCACCATGATTTACTTCACCTACGCTTTCGTCAACATGGGCATGGTCAGCGGCATCGTGCCGGTGGTCGGCGTGCCGCTGCCGTTCATGAGCTACGGCGGCACCGCCTTGATGACGCTGGGCCTGGGCGCCGGCATCCTGATGAGCATCCAGCACCACAGCCGCGGCGTGCGCGGCGGCGCCTCCACGCGGGCCTGGGGAGCGGCCGCATGATGGAGATTAAGGATACGGAGCGCGAGCTCCAGCAGTTCCGCGCCCGCGTGACGGTGCTGGGCGCGATGGTGTTCATCTGTTTCGGCCTGTTGCTGGCGCGCTTCATCTGGCTGCAGGTGGTCAAGTACAACGACTTCGCCGTCAAGGCGGAGGAGAACCGCATCGCCATCGTGCCCATCGTGCCCAATCGCGGCCTGATTTTGGACCGCAACGGCGTGGTCCTGGCGCGTAACTACTCGGCCTTCACACTGGAGATCACGCCGTCCAAGCTGGTCATGACGCTCGATGAAACCATCGACGAGCTGTCCAAGTTGATCGAGATCGAGATCAAGGACCGCAAGCGCTTCAAGAAGCTGCTGGAGGAATCGCGGGGCTTCGAGAGCGTGCCGCTGCGCACCCGCCTGAGCGACGAGGAAGTGGCGCGCTTTTCGGCGCAGCGCTTCCGCTTCCCCGGCGTGGAGGTGCAGGCGCGTTTGTTCCGCCAGTATCCGCTGGGCGAGTCGGCGTCGCACGTGATCGGCTTCATCGGCCGCGTCAGCCGCGCCGAGGCCAAGGCCATCGAAGACACCGACGATGCCGCCAACTACAAGGGCACCGACCATATCGGCAAGGAAGGCCTGGAGAAAAGCTACGAGAAGCAGCTGCACGGCGCCACCGGCTACGAGGAAGTGGAAGTGTCGGCCGGCGGCCGCGCCATCCGCACCTTGTCGCGCACGCCGGCGGTGGGAGGCAGTAACCTGATCCTGTCGATCGACATCGAGCTGCAAAAAGTGGTGGAGGAAGCGTTTGGCGAGCGGCGCGGCGCGCTGGTGGCGATCGAGCCGTCGACCGGCGACATCCTGGCCTATGTGTCGCGGCCTGGCTATGATCCCAACCTGTTCGTCGACGGCATCGATGCGCAAAGCTGGAACGAGCTCAATACCTCGCTGGACCGGCCGATGGTGAACCGTCCGCTGTCAGGCACCTACGCGCCTGGTTCCACCTTCAAGCCCTTCATGGCGCTGGCCGCGCTGGAGCTGGGCAAGCGCACGCCCAGCCAGGTGACCTACGATCCGGGCTTCTACTACCTCGGCGGCCATAAATTCAACGACGATGTGGTCGGCGGCCACGGTTCGGTCGACATGCACAAGTCCATCGTCGTCTCCTGCAATACCTACTACTACGCGCTGGGCCACGACATGGGTATCGACGCCATCAGCGATTTCATGAAGCCGTTCGGCTTCGGCCAGCAGACCGGCATCGACCTGGAAAACGAAAAGACCGGTGTGCTGCCGTCGCAGGACTGGAAGCGCAAGCGTTTCAAGGGTGCGGCGGGCAAGTGGGTCGGTGGTGATACCATCTCGGTCAGCAATGGTTCGGGTTACAACGCCTATACCCCGTTGCAGATCGCGCACGCGGTGGCCAACCTGGCCAACAACGGCGTGGTGATGAAGCCGCACCTGGTCAAGATCATCGAGGACGGCAAGACGCGCGCCCGCACGCTGACGGTGCCCAAGGAGAGCTACAGGATTCCGCTCAAGCAGGAGAATATCGACTTTATCAAGGGTGCGATGGTCGGCGTGACCACCGAGGCGGGTGGCACCGGCGTACGCGCCTTCGCCGGCGCCGGTTACACGGTGGGCGGCAAGACCGGCACCGCGCAGGTGATCACCATCCGCTCCGGCGAGAAGTACAACGCCGCAAGGCTGGCCGAGCGTCTGCGCGATAATGCGCTGTTCACGGCTTTTGCGCCGGCCGACAAGCCGCGCATCGTGCTGGCGCTGGTGGTGGAAAACGCCGGCAAGGGTGGCGCCGAAGCGGCGCCTATCGCCCGCAAGGCGCTGGACTACTACCTGCTGGGCAAACGCCCGGCCGGGAAGGACACCACCAAGGTGCCGAAGGAAGACGCTGAAACGGTGCTGCCGGTCGAAGGGCAGACGCTGGAAGAACAAGCCGCTGCGGCCGAATTCGCAACGCGCGCGCCGACGCAGCCAGTGCCGCCGGTGCAGAAAAAACCGTAAGGAAGAAGTGATGCGTATGAACCGTAGCCGTATTTTGAATGTCTGCACCGGGCTGGCCTTGCTGGCGCTGGTCGGCTGCGGCACTGCGCCGACAGTGACCGATACCACCACCACGCCCAAGGCGCCCCGTACTTCCGGCCCGGTCATCAAGGCGCCGTCCAGCGGCAAGCCGGATACCAGCCTGCCGGTGCTGCCGCCGGCGAATTCGGGCCGTGGCGGCTACTATCAGGACGACGGCCCCGGCGACGCGCCGCCGGCCAACCTGGCCGACGTGCCGGACGCCGATGTGCGCAACGATCCGCTGCTGCCGTACTCCAACCGTCCCTACGTCGTCTTCGGCAAGACCTACACGCCGATCACCGGCAACCAGCCGTTCACGCAGATCGGCGTCGGCAGCTGGTACGGCAAGAAGTTCCATGGCCAGCGCACTTCGTCCGGCGAGATCTACGACATGTACAAGATGACGGCCGCGCATCCGACGCTGCCGATTCCATCCTACGCGCGCCTGACCAATCTGGTGAGCGGCGCGGTGGTCATCGTGCGCATCAACGACCGTGGACCGTTCCATGCCAACCGCGCCATCGACGTGTCGTACACGGCGGCGCTCAAATTGGGCTTGCTGGGCAAGGGCAGCCACGAACTCCAGATCGAACGCATCCTGCCGGATGAGGTGGACCGCATGCTGGCCACGCGCGCCGGGGTTTCGGGAACGGTGGCGCCGCGCTTGCAGTCGCAGTCTTCGTCACGGAAGGCGTCTTCGGGCGGCTTGGGTGGCGGCGGTCCGCTGTTGCTGACGCCATCGGCAACGCTGAGCGAGCCGCTGGTGCTGGCGCCGAAAGCCATGCCAGGTGCGTCATCTTCCGACGCGGAAGCGCTGATGCTGACCGACCGCGCACCGGCCGACGCCGAAGCGCTGGCGGCCACCACCGCCAAGGGGAGCTTCTACCTGCAACTGGGCGCCTATTCGCGCGCCGAGAATGCGGAAGTGGTGCGCAACAAGCTGTCGGGCAAAGGCCTGAACGGATTGGAAGTGGTGCAGGGCGGTTCCGTGCACCGTTTGTTCACCGGCCCGTTCGCCACCCGACAGGAAGCGATCCAGGCGGCGCAAGGCTTGCCTTCATCATTAAATCTCAAGCCTATCGTCGTCCAGCGCTGATCCGGTCAAAAGACCGGCCACAATACCGCAGCCGTTGTCACGACTTCGACCAGGTCGATGGCAAACATGTAGGCGGCCGACAAGCGTCCCTGCATGTATGCGCCCAGCGCCCAGAAGCCTCCCATCGCCGCCGTAATCGCCAACGCGGAGCGGGCGTAAGAGAGCATCGCCGAATGCCACAGGCACGCGGCGGCGGCCGTCACGCAAAGGCCGAACTGCGCCAGCGCCAGGTATTGGTTGCGACCGGTCAGCGGCGGATCGTAGCTTGAGCGGGCGGCTTCCAGGTCGAACGGCTGGCCTGGTGAGGCCAGATTGGCGGGGCGCCAGCCCGGAGGTTTCAGCCAGATTTTCACCTTGTCGGACCAGCGCCCCGCTTGCCGCGACAAGTTGAGCAAGACCCAGTATTCCGACACGATGGCCCAGGCAGGATCCCAACTGTTCAACGGGCTGCGCGTGCCGTACACGCAAGGCTCCCGCTCCTCGGCGAAGGTGCCGAACATCCGGTCCCAGACGACCAGCATGCCGCCGTAGTTCTTGTCCAGGTACTGATCGTTGACGGCGTGGTGCACGCGATGGTTGGACGGCGAAGAAAATACCCGGTCGAACCAGCCCAGCTTGCCGATGTGCTCGGTATGTATCCAGAACTGGTACAGCAGCACGATCAAGCCCGCCACGGCGAACTGTTCCGGCTGCACGCCCAGCAAGGCCATCGGCAGGTAAAAGATCCAGCCGATGAAGATCACGGAACTCTCCTGGCGCAGCGCGGTGGAGAAGTTGAAGTCCTGGCTTTGATGATGCACCTGGTGAGCGGCCCACATCACAGCGCATTCGTGGCCCATGCGGTGCAGCCAGTAATCGCAGAAATCAAACAGCACGACGGCAGCGACCCAACCATACCAGGAGGACCAGAAGTCCGCCAGCGACACCAGGTGGACCTTGCCGAACACCCAGGTGTACAGGCCGATCTGGAACAGCTGCGTGAGCACCGCCACCAGTTGGCTGATCAAGCCTTGGCTCAGGCTGCTCAAGGCGTCGTTGAGGCGGTAGGTGTTGCGCTGTTTCACCCATCCGTAGGCAAATTCCGCCACGATCAGCAGAAAGAACACCGGGAAGATCAGGACGATGAATTGTTCCATATTAAAAGGAATGTGAGCGATCAGCCGATAGTTTGCCACCTCACGGCTGGGATGTCTCCACTTTCAGTACGCCCTGGGCGGAGGTGACGTACAGTACCCCCGGCGCGGCGGCGGTGATGCCGTGAATGCCGGCAAGGCTGGCCGGAAGTTTGCCCAGCTTGACCTCGAACTCCCCGCTGCCGCCGACCAACGTGGTGACGACGCCGGCTGCGGTCAGCTTGCGGATGGCGGCGCGGCCGGTGTGCTGCGCATACAAAATCGTGTCGTAGGTTTCGCTTTCGGCCACGTAGACCGTGCCCGTGGCGTCGACCGCGATATCGGCCAGCTTGGAGAACAGTGCGCCGGCGCCGGTGCCGTCGGTGGTGCCGGCGACGCCCAGCTTGCCGGCGACGGTGGATACCGTGCCGTCCGGCGTGATCTTGCGGATCGCGTTGTTGCCGGCGTCCGCCACATACAGATTGCCGGCGGCATCGATGGCCAGGCCGGCCAGCGCGCCAAAGCGGGCCGTTGAGGGCGACCCATCCGCCGCGCCTGGCGTGGAGAGCCGGCCGACCAGGGTAGTGACCGTGCCATCCGGCGTCATCCGGCGGATGCTGTAAGCGTCCGCGATCAGCAAATTGCCGCTGGCGTCGAACGCCAGGCCGGTGATGCTGTCAAAACTCGCCGCCGTGCCGACGCCGTCGATGCTGTTCCCGCCCTGCCAGGAGCCGGCCACCGTGGTGACCTGGCCGGCCGGTGTAATCTTGCGCACCGTGTTGCGGTCGCCGACGTAGACATTGCCGGCCTTGTCCACCGCCATGGCCTGCGGCAACGCGAACTTGGCCGCGCCGCCCAGCCCATCCACCGGCACGGCGACCCCCTCGGTCCTGCCGGCCAGCGTGGATACCACGCCGGCCACCGTGATCTTGCGGATCAAGCCGTTGCCCTGGTCGGCCACGTAGGTGTTGCCAGCGGTGTCGACGGCCAGCCTGGTGGCGGCGTTGAAGCGCGCCGCCTCGCGAACGCCGTCGGCGCTGCCGGTCAATGTCGGTGCGCCTGCCACCGTGCTGATCGCGCCGGCAGCGGAGATTTTGAGGATGGCATGGGCAGCGGTGTCGGCCACGAACACGTTGCCGTTGGCATCGGTGGACAGGCCTCCCAGGCGATTGAACTGCGTGTTGATTCCAACGATGGTGGTGACCACGCCGGCCAGCGTCACCTTGCGGATCGCGTTGCCCTGATCGATGACGATCAGGTTGCCGTCGCGGTCGAACACGATGTCGCGGACGCCGGCAAATTGCGCTGCGGCGCCGACGCCGTCGGCGTTGCCGCCGGTGTTCAACTGTCCGGACACCGTGGAGACCGTGCCGTCCGGCGTCACCTTGCGCACGCTGTACAGGTCGGCGACATACAGCACGCCGCCGGCGCCCACCGCCATGCCCGACGCCCTGGCGAACAGTGCCTGCGCCGCGTTGCCGTCGACGGCCTTGCAACGCATCTGCAGGGTGCCGCGGTCGAAGGTGCAGTCGGGGGCGGCTGCACCGGTCAGGGTGCTGACCATCCCGCCGCTGATCTTGCGGATACGATGGCCGTCGGCGACGTAGACGTTGCCATTTGCCTCAATGGCCAGCCCTTCCGACTGGTCGAATTTGGCGGTGGCGGCCGGGCCGTCGAGCGTGACGATGATGTCCCGGCCATCCACCTGAGGCGCGCCGGCCAGGGTCGTGACGACTCCCGACGGGGAGACTTTCCGGATGGTGTAGTTGTGGGTGTCGGCCACGTACACATTGCCGTTGGTGTCGACCGCGACGCCGTGCGGCTTGTTGAAGTTGGCGGCGGCGCCGGTGCCATCGGTGGTGCCGATGACATGCGGAGCGCCGGCCAGCGTCGTGACGACGCCGGCCGCAGAAATCTTACGAATGGTGCTGTTCTCGGAGTCGGCCACGTAGGCGTTGCCGGCGTTGTCCACGGCGACGTCGTAAGGCTGGTCGAAGCGCGCGGCGGCGCCCGTGCCGTCACTGCTGCCTGGTCCGCCGATGTCGCCGGCCAGCAGACTCAATGTATTTGGCGACGGCGTCAGCGGCGGTGTCACTGGAGGCGTCACCGGCGGCGTCACCGGCGGTATCACGGGGGGCTGTGTCACGGGCGGTATCACCGGTGGCGTCACCGGCGTCGTTGGATCGACAGTCGATGGCGTCGACACCGGGGGGGCTGCGGTGCTGCCGGAGCCTCCGCCGCATGCCGACAGGAAGGCGAGAATGATTAACGACAGAATGCGGTGATCGCGGACCTGCAGCATGATGGTGTGATTAATAAAAGATAATGTTGCCGATAATAACATTTCATTTCAGCGCAATCTTCACCAAATATAACCGTGCTGGACTTATTACTTGCAGGCGTGGCTTTCCGCGTTCGGGTAGCCGGTGCGGAACTGCTCCAGCTTGGCCTTGAGCTCCGTATCCACATCGCGGAACTGGAAGGCCAACAGCTTGCTGCCGCTCATGCGCGGTGCCACGCGCGCGGTGCGCACGCCTTGCTTCATCAGGATGGCCAGCTGATTTTGCGCCGCGCTTTCGGTCTTGAACACGCCCAGTGAAATCCCCCAGCGCAGCGGCGAGTTGTCGTTCATGATGAAGTAGTTGGTCACGCCCAGCGCGCGCAGTTCGCCGGCCTTCTTGTCGGCGCCTTCCTTGCTGCCCTGCGGCGGCATATAAACGATATAGCTCGATACCTCGTTGCCCGGCAGGTTGTGGCGCGACTGGCGGTCGCCCAGGTTCAGCGGCGCCAGTTGGGTTTCGAAGCGGCGCGCGTCGGCCAGCACGAAGCTGCCGATTTCCACGCAGGCCAGCACTTCCGGCGCCGGCTTGGCGCTGGCGGCGGCGCTGGCCGCCGCGGCGGTCGCGGCCGAGGCATCGTTGGCCTTGTCGGCAGAGACGATCGCCAGTTTATCGGCGTTGAGTTGATTGAGCAGGCGCTCCGGTTCGCGCTCGTTGCCGCTGAAATGGCCGAGATAACCTTTGCCGTACGCGAACAGCGCGGCATTGATGGCGACCAGCGACCAGAAAATAAATTTCAGCACGGAGCTTCCCTTGCAACCTTAGTCGGCGCTGCCGGCGGCAGCATGCAAACCGATTAACACGATATTCTCTACGATACGGTACGGCACCTTCAGCATCGGCGCGATATACGGCGCCGCGCCGCCGGAGATGATGCACTCGGCCGCGCCATGCCGCGCGTACGCGTGCTCGATGGCGCCGCTCTGCGCGGCCAGGCAGCCGCTCAGGATGGCGTCGTCGGTATTGTCGGCGAATCCGTCCGGCAGCTTACCGTCTTGCGCAATTTGCGGCAACTGCGCCGTGTTGCGTGCCAGCGAACTGGCCATCAGGCCCAGTCCCGGCAGGATCATCCCGCCCAGGAACATGCCGTCGGCCGTGATGGCGTCGATGGTGGTGGCGGTGCCGCAGTTGGCGACGATGACTTCGCGCCCGGCCGCCAGCGCATGGCCGGCGATGGCGGCGGCGAAACGGTCGCAGCCCAGCTGCGCCGGATTGCGGTAGCCGTTGGTCACGCCGGCCAGCGCCGGCAGCGAGGCAAACCATTCGATCGCCTGCTGCGGCAGGATCATCGCCGGGAAGGTTCGTTGCAGCACGTACTCCAGCTGCACGCGCAGCGCGCCGCCGGCCACGTTGGCGATCAGGATGCGGTTGACGCCGCGGTCGCCCACCGCTTCGCTCAGGTGCAGTTCCAGATGCTGCAGGTCGGCGTGCATGACGGCGCCGTGGGCGATCCATGCGCCCAGTTCCGTGCCCGGTTCGGCCAATGCCCATTTGACGCGGGTGTTGCCGGCGTCGATCAGTAGAATCATGATAGTCCGATAGAGGTAGATAAACGCAGCGAGACGTCGCCGGACAGCACTTCGGCGCGGCCCTGTTCCGTGTCGAGCATCAGGCGGCCGATGGCGTCGACGCCGGCGGCGCGGCCTTGTTGCAGCACTTTGCCCTGGTCGAGGATGACCACTTCCTGGCCCTGCCACGCATGCAGCAGGTTCCAGCGCTCGGCGAAGGGGGCGAAGCCGGTGTCGTCGAATTCGGCCAGCACGGCGGCCAGGCGGCTGAGCAGCGCGGCCATCAGCTGGTTGCGGTCCATCTTGGCCAGCCACGGCGCGGCGGCCACTTCGCGGCCGATCTGCGCTTCCAGCTCGTCCGGCATGAGCAGGTTGATGCCGACGCCGATTACGGCCCAGATGGCGTTGTCGTGGCGGCAGGTTTGGGTTTCGACCAGGATGCCGGCCAGTTTTTTACCGTCGCGCAGCAGGTCGTTGGGCCACTTGATCTGCACCGGCACGCCCAGCGAGGCGATGGTCTCGGCCAGCGCGACGCCGACCGCCATCGGCAGGCCGGACATCCTGTGCAGCGGCCCCTTGAAGCGCCAGGCCAGCGAGAACATCAGCGCGGCGCCGGGCGCGGACAACCAGCTGCGGCCGGCGCGGCCGCGTCCCGCCGTCTGGTTGCCGGCGATGCGCAGCACGGGACCGGCCAGCGTGTCGATGCGGGCCAGCAGGTCGGCGTTGGTGGAGCCGGTTTCGGCGACGGTTTCTATCGCCACATGCGAGGCGCTGGTGGCGCAGTGGACGCGGATGGCGTCGGCGGTGAGTGTGCTCATGATGCGGCCTTGCGTGGTTTGTGCGGCGCATTGGCAAAGGCCAGGTCGTACAGTGGATTCGGCAGCATGCGCAGCAGCTTGGCGACGACGCCCATCTGCCACGGGATCACCTTGTAGCTGCTGCCGGCGGCGATGGTGCGCGCGGCCTTGGCGGCGAATTTTGCGGGCGCCATCAGGAACGGCATCGGGTAGGGATTCACCTGCGTCATCGGCGTGTCGATGTAGCCGGGGCAGAGGGTGACGACGCGGATGCCGTAGGGCTTCATCTCCAGCCGCAGCGATTCGCAGTAGCTGATCACGGCCGCCTTGGAGGCGCTGTACGCCTCGGCGCCGGGCAGGCCGCGGATGCCGGCCACGCTGCCGATGCCGACCAGCCGCGCCGGCCGGTTTTGTGTTTTCAGCTGCGCTTTCATCACCGGGATGAACGGCGCGAACGTGGCGGCGGTGGCCACCACGTTGGTGGCGATGACGGCTTCGAATACGGGGATGTCTTCGGCGAACTCGGTCAGCGTGCCGACCGAGATGCCGGCGTTGGCGATCACCACGTCGATGCCGCCGGCGTGCGCCATGAAGGCTTGCGCGGCGGCGGCAATGGCCGCGTGGTCGCGCACATCGACCGCGTAGGCGCGGTGGCGTTCAGGGTTGGGGAGGGTGGCGATCAGCTGGTCCAGCATTTCGCTGCGGCGGGCCAGCAGGCCCAGTATGGCGCCTTGCGCCGCGTATTCGGCGGCGAGGGCCGCACCCAGGCCGCTTGAGGCGCCGGTGATGAAGACCCGCTCCGGCCCGGCGCCCTGTTTGCTCATCTTTATTTCTTTTCCGCTTTCGCCTTGGCGACCAGGATGTCCATCACTTGCGTGGCTTCGGTGTGCAGTTCGGCTTCGGTGGTGGCGGCCTTGGTGCCTTCGTTGGCCATGGTCGGCGAGGTGACGTATTTGCCGTCGATGGCGATCATCGGCCACGAATCGACGCCGTAGGCATCCATCATCGAGGTCGAACGGCGCACGCTGCCGGCGACGCCCAGGCCGCGATAGATCTCAATGAACTTCTGGCGGTCCACGCCCTGCTTGGCGGCGAAGTCGAAGGCCATCTCGTCGCGGTTCATGCGGTTGTGGTTGACGTGCATCTCGGTGAAGATCTTGGTGTGCATGGTGTCGTTCAGCAGGCCCATGGCGCTGAGCGTGAAGAACAGCTTCTGCTGCGGCAGGTCGGTGCCGCTGCGCGAGATGTGCATGCGCTTGAAGACGATGGCGTCGCCCTGTTTCTTGACCCAGGCGGACAGCGATGGATCGAAAGCGAAGCAATGCGGGCAGGCGTAGTCGAAGAACTCGATGACTTCGACCTTCTTGCCGCTATCGACAGCCTGCGGCGTCGCCAGCGTCTTGTATTCGACGCCGTTCTTCGGATCGGCCGGGGAGGCCGACGACAGGGCAGCAACACTCAACATCAATGCACCGACTACGTATTTCATGAATCGCATCTGGACACTCCTGGTTTATTTTTGCTTATTTCTGATTACGCACGACGGCGACGTCGATGCCGTTTTCGGACAACTTGCTACGAACCTTGTTCATCGTTTCGACCTGGTTGTATGGGCCAAGGCGCACGCGGTGCAGCACGCCGGTGTCGGTGGCGCGGTCGGAGAGGTTGGCCTCGAAGCCCAACAGGGCCAGCTTGGCGCGGGCGCTCTCGGCGTCGGCCACTTCGCGGAAGGCGCCGGCTTGCAGGTAGTAGATGAATTTGTCGTCGCCGCTGTCGGCGGCAGGCGCCGGCTTGGCAGGCGTCGGCGTGACGTTGGCGGCGGCAGGGATGGCTGGCGCCGCGGCTTTTGGTTTTTCAACCGGAGCAGGGGCCGGCGCCGGCGCTGGAGCCGCCGGCGCGGCCTGGATCTTGTCGACCACCGCTTGCAGCGGATCGGCCGGAGGCGGGGCCTTCGGCGTTTCCTTGGCAAAGTCCTTGGCCGCTTCGCGCACCGCTTCCTTGTTGCCGTACATAGGTTTGTTCGGATCGGCGGCCTGTCCCGCAGTCGGTTCCGCAACCTTGCTGGCACGCCCCTTGTCGGTGAACGGCGTCGAGCCCTTGTTGATCACCAGGGCGACGACGACGGCGATCGCCAGGCCGATGACCAGGCCGATGACGATGCCGATGATGGTGTTGCCCTGCTGGCGCGAACGTGGGGTAAGGCTGGTGCGGAAATTCATTGTGCGGGATGTCCTTCGCAATTACATTTTGTTGGGAGCGGAGACGCCGATCAGCGCCAGGCCGTTGCGCAGCACCTGGCGGGTGGCCACCATCAGCGCGATACGGGCCGCCTTCAGTGCCTCGTCGTCGACCAGCACGCGCTCGGCGAAGTAGAAGCTGTGCAGATTGGCGGCCAGGTCGCGCAGGTAGAACGCGATCTGGTGCGGGCCCAGTTCCGCTTGCGCGCGCGCCAGCGTTTCCGGGTAGGCGGCCAGGGTCGCCAGCAGCGTCGCTTCGGTCGGCGCGGTCAGCGGCGACAGGTCGACGTTGGCCAGGTCGGCTTCGTTGCCGGTCCACTGTTCCAGCATGCGGCAGATGCGCGCGTGGGCGTACTGCACGTAATACACCGGATTCTCGTCCGAGGTTTTCAGCGCGACGTCGACGTCGAACACGAATTCGGTGTCGGCCTTGCGCGAGATGAGGAAGAAGCGCACCGCGTCGCGGCCTTTTTCGATGTCACCGCCGCCCGACCATTCGATCAGGTCGCGCACGGTCACGTAGGAGCCGGCGCGCTTGGAGATCTTGACCTCTTCGCCGCCCTTCATCACGGTGACCATCTTGTGCAGCACGTAGTCCGGGAAGCCTTGCGGGACGCCGACGTTGACCGCCTGCAGGCCGGCGCGCACGCGGGCGATGGTGCCGTGGTGGTCCGAACCCTGGACGTTGATCGCCTGGGTGAAACCGCGCTGGAACTTGACGATGTGGTAGGCCACGTCCGGCACGAAGTAGGTGTAGGTGCCGTCCTTTTTGCGCATCACGCGGTTCTTGTCGTCGCCGTAGTCTTCGGTGCGCAGCCACAGCGCGCCTTCTTCTTCGTAGGTCTTGCCGGACTTGTTGAGCATGTCGACCGCCGCATCCACCTTGCCGTCGGCGTACAGCGACGATTCGAGGTAGTAGTTGTCGAACTTGACGCCGAAGGCTTGCAGGTCGATGTCCTGCTCGTTGCGCAGGTAGGTCACGGCGAAGTGGCGGATCGATTCGATGTCTTCGATGTCGCCCGAGGCGGTGGCCGGCGTGCCGTCCGAGGCCGACACGGTTTTCTTCAGCAGGAAGTCGGCGGCGATGTCGGCGATGTAGTCGCCGTTGTAGGCCGATTCAGGCCACTGGGCGTCGCCCGGCTTGTAGCCGCGCAGGCGCGCCTGCACCGAGTTGGCCAGGGTCTGGATCTGCACGCCGGCGTCGTTGTAATAGAACTCGCGGGTCACGTCGTAGCCCTGGGAGCCGAACAGCGACGACAGCGCGTCGCCCAGCGCCGCCTGGCGGCCGTGGCCCACGTGCAGCGGGCCGGTCGGGTTGGCGGAGACGAATTCGATGATGACTTTCTTGCCGGCGCCGGCGGTGGCTGCGCCGAACGAGGCGCCCTGCGCCAGCACGGCCTTGACCACGGCCTGCTTGGCGGCGGCGCTCACGCGCAGGTTGATGAAGCCTGGGCCGGCGATGTCCGCCGATTCGACCAGGCCTTTGCCGGCCGGATTGGCCAGCAGCGCATCGACCACTTTGGTGGCCAGCTCACGCGGGTTCATTTTGAGCTGCTTGGCCAGTTGCATGGCGATGTTGCAGGCCACGTCACCGTGCGACGGGTCGCGCGGTCGCTCCAGCACGACGTTGGCAGAAACTTCGGTTCCAGCCAGGATAGGTGCGAGGGCGGCCTGGAACAGGGCGGTGATATCTTGTTTTTGTTGGGCGAGCATGAGCAAAATGGCGGCTGAACCGCGTGTGTGAATACATCCGAAAGCGAAAACGGCCGGCACTCTGGCACCGGCCAAACAGCGGTAATTATACTGGTTTGCCGCAGCCGGGTCATCGCAGGCGGACGCGAACGTTACAAGCGTTACAATCAGCTTCATCGCCTTGTCATATGCACTGCTGTATACTGCGCGATCACGCCCGCCGGCAATACCTGGAATTAGCATATGAACAAGCAGCGCCCGACGCTCTCCCTGAAGTCCCCCGCCAAGGCGGCAGCGCCCAAGCTGCGCGCCAGCCATGCGCGCGAGCTGAAACCGGCGCTGCAAACCAGCTTCCAGACCGGCCTCAAACCCGATTCGCTGGCTTACAGCCTGATCGGCGCGGCGCAGGCGGTGGCCCAGGTCCGCACCGGCACCAACCTGCCGCAGGCGCTGGCCCAGGTCTGGGCCAGGGGCGACGCCAGCCCGCAGGCGCGCGGCGCGATGCAGGACATCGCCTACCGCTGCATGCGCCAACTGGGCCAGAGCGAGAGCCTGATCGGCCTGATGGCGCCGAAGGCGCCGGAGCCGCTGGTGGCGGCCCTGCTGGCCTGCGCGCTGGCGCTGATGACGGCGCCGGACGAAGTCCAGCCCTACGAAGAATTCACCGTGGTCGACCAGACCGTGACGGCGGCCGACGCCCATCCGGACACCGCGCGCGCCAAGGGCATGGTCAACGCCGTGCTGCGCCGCTTCCTGCGCGAGCGCAAGGCGCTGCTGGAGACCGCGTTGCTGCAACCGGTGGCCAAGTGGAACTACCCGCAATGGTGGATCGACGCCGCCAAGGCCGCCTGGCCGCAGGACTGGCAGGGCGTGCTGGCGACCGGCAACACCGCGCCGCCACTCACTTTGCGCATCAACGCCCGCAAGACCTCGATGACCGCATACCTGGCCACGCTGGAAGCGGCCGGCATGGCGGCCACCCAGATCGGCCCATACGCGGTGCGCCTGGCCAAGCCGGTCGGCGTGACCCTGATCCCCGGCTTCAGCGACGGCCTGGTGTCGGTGCAGGACGCCGGCGCCCAGCTGGCCGCGCCGCTGCTGGACGTGCAGGACGGCATGCGCGTGCTGGACGCCTGCGCCGCGCCCGGCGGCAAGACCTGCCACATCCTGGAACTGGCCGACGCCAGCGTGACGGCGCTGGACGCCGACGCCAAGCGCCTGGCGCGGGTCGGCGAGAACCTGGAGCGGCTCGGCCAGCAGGCCACGCTGCGCGCCGCCGACGCCCAGAGCGCCGGCTGGTGGGACGGCAAGCCGTTTGACCGCATCCTGGCCGACGTGCCGTGCACGGCGTCGGGCATCGTGCGCCGCCACCCGGATATCCGCTGGCTGCGCCGCAAGGGCGACACCCTCCAACTTGCAACACTTTCGTCCAAAATCCTCGACAACCTTTGGCAGATGCTGGCGCCGGGTGGTAAATTGCTATTCGTGACATGTTCCTTGTGGCCGCAGGAATCCGAAGCCCAGGCAGCCGCTTTTGCAGTGCGCAACCAGGCTGTGCGGTTGGATGCGCCCGGCCAGTTGCTCCCCGCCGGTGGCGCAGGGCAGGATCACGATGGTTTGTTCTACGCGCTGTTCCAGAAAAATGCGTAGCCGTTTTGCCTGCTTAGTTGCCCGCATAATTGCCCATACGCCAACGACGGACCTTTTGAACACCGGCCCCCACGTGACATCACGATTTTTTCGCCTCCTGATCGGACCACTGCTGCTGATAATGGCCTGCCTGCTGCCGCAGACGGCCGGCGCCGCCGACGGCGTGGATATCCGTCGCTGGCAGATCGAAGCCAGCGACGAGGGTTACCGCCTCAACGCCAAGTACAGCTTCGAGCTGACCCACGACATGGAGGACACGCTGCAATACGGCGTGACCCTGTACTTCACCACCGAAATCGAGTTCACCCGTCCGCGCTGGTACTGGTTCGACGAGAAGGCCATCGTCAAGCGCCAGACCATCAGCCTGTACTACAACGTGCTGACGCGCCAGTACCATGTGACCATCGACGGCAATGTGCGCCAGACCTTTTCGACACTGGACGACGCGCTGTTCCTGATCCGCAGCCCCAACCGCTGGGTGGTGGCGCCGCGCGGCGCGCTGGAGGTCGGCAAGACCTACAACGTCAAGCTGAGCATGGGCCTGGATCCGAACTACGTCTCCAAGCCGCTCAAGGTCACTGCCCTCAACAGCGCGGAATGGCGCCTGGCGTCCGACAAGAAAATCTTCCAGTACAAGGCGGAGTAAGTGAGCACTGCCCTGCGGTATTTTTCCGTCGTCGGCGGCGCCATCATCAGTATCCTGCTGTTCCTGCTCGCTTCCGCTTCCGACAACTCAGGCTTCTTCGACCGCTATTACGCCTGGCTGCTGGGCCTGAACGCGGCAGTGGCCGGTGCGCTGCTGCTGCTGGTGGCCGTGTCGCTGTTCCGCCTGTACGGCCGCTACAAGAGCGGCAAGTTCGGCTCCAAGCTGATGACGCGGCTGGTGCTGTTGTTCGCCGCCATCGGCGTGCTGCCGGGGCTGGTGATCTTCCTGGTGTCGGTGCAGTTCGTCTCCCATTCGATCGAGTCGTGGTTCAACGTGCCGGTCGAGGAGGCGCTGGAGTCCGGCATCAACCTCAGCCGCGCCGGCCTGGACGCGGCGCTCAAGGACTTGACGGCCACCGCCAACAAGACCGTGCAGCAGCTGGCCGAACAGCCATACGGCACCGAGCGCGCGGCGCTGGCCGGCCTGGTCAAGGGCCAGGCGGGCATGCAGAACGCCATCATCGTCGATGCCGAAGGCGGCCTGATCATCAGCGCCCGCGCCAACCGCAGCGGCAACCTCAGCGCCGACCTGCCGACCCGCGAAATGATGGCCAAGGCCAAGGAGAGCGATAGCTACGGCGCGCCCGAGGGCGGCAGCGAGCTGCGCAGCAACCTGATCAACGCCCCCGTCACCACCGTCGACAGCACCAGCCAGCTGCGGCTGCGGGTGGTGATGGCGATCCCGGACCGAGTGCAGGACAACGGCACCCACCTGGCGCCGCGCTACCTGCAACTGATCCAGCTGGCGCCGGCGCAGCTGGCCGCCGACGGCGAGACCATCCGCAGCGCCTATTCGGACTACAAGGAACGCTTCGTGGCCCGGGTCGGCCTGCGCAAGATGTACATCGTGACCTTGACCTTGACCTTGCTGCTGGCGGTGTTCGGCGCCATCGCCAGCGCCTTCCTGATCGCCAGCGACCTGGCCCAGCCGCTGCTGCTGTTGGCCGAGGGCACGCGCGCGGTGGCCGAGGGCGATTTGTCGCCGCGGCCTATCGTCGCCACCTCGGACGAGCTGGGCACGCTGACGCAATCGTTCAACACCATGACACGCCAGCTGTCGGACGCCCGCAGCGCCGTCGAGCGCAACCGCTCGGCGCTGCAAAACGCCAAGGCCCACCTGGAATCGGTGCTGGCCAATATGTCGGCCGGGGTGATGGTGCTGGACCATGAATTCCACCTGATCAGCTGCAACGACTCGGTCGAGCGCATCCTGCAGCAGGCCGGCGTGACGATGATCGGCCAGAAGCTCGACGAGATCGAAGGCTTGCAGGAATTCGGCGGCGCTATCGTGGCCGCGTTCGCGGCGCAGAGCGCGCAGTCGGCGGCCGGGCGCAACCTGCAGCGGATGCACTGGCAGCGCCAGATCGAGGTGCCGCGCCGCTCCGCCAGCCTGGACGACAACGACCAGACCCTGCTCACGCGCGGCTCGCGCCTGCCGGTCGAAAGCGGCGGCAGCGGCTACCTGGTGGTGTTCGACGATATTTCCGACGTCATCTCGGCGCAGCGTTCGATCGCCTGGGGCGAGGTGGCGCGCCGTTTGGCGCACGAGATCAAGAATCCGCTGACGCCGATCCAGCTGTCGGCCGAACGCCTGCAGATGAAACTGGAAGGCAAGCTGTCGGCAGCCGACAATGAACTGCTCAACAAGGGCACCGCCACCATCGTCAACCAGGTGGCGGCGATGAAGCGCATGGTCGACGATTTCCGCGATTATGCGCGGACGCCGCCGGCCGTGCTGGAGCCGCTCGACCTGAATGCGCTGGTGGAGGAGATCCTGCACCTGTACCTGCGCGGCGAAGGCGACGACATCATCCACCCGCAACTGGCGCCCGGCCTGCCGATGGTGATGGGCGACCAGACCCAGCTGCGTCAGGTCATCCACAACCTGCTGCAGAATTCCCAGGACGCGATGGCCGAGCGGCCGGAGGGCGCGCCGCAAGCGCACATTGACGTGATCAGCGAAGCCATTCATTATCAGGGCGCGGACGGCACCACGCGCACGGCGGTGCGGCTGGCGATCTCCGACAACGGGCCGGGATTCGCGCCGAAAATCCTGGCGCGGGCGTTCGAACCGTATGTCACCTCGAAGGCCAAGGGCACCGGCCTGGGGCTGGCGATGGTGAAAAAAATTATCGATGAACATGGGGGCCGGATCGATATCCAGAACCATGTCGATAGAAGTGGCGCGTCGGTATTGATTTTGCTGTTAAAGTTAGCACCGGCGACGCAAAATACCTAAGTAGCACTGATTAAAAAAATCATTGTTGGCCATGAGCTGGCGAAATGAGGAAGGCAAGGGAAGATGGCAAACATTCTGGTAGTGGACGATGAAATGGGTATCCGCGAGTTGCTCTCGGAAATCTTGAGCGACGAGGGACACGCAATACAATTGGCGGAAAACGCCCAGCAGGCGCGCGAGGCGCGGGCCGGCGGCGCGCCCGACCTGGTGCTGCTCGATATCTGGATGCCGGATACCGATGGCGTGACCTTGCTCAAGGAGTGGCAGCGCGACGGTTTGCTGACCATGCCGGTGATCATGATGTCGGGTCACGCGACCATCGATACGGCGGTCGAGGCGACCCGCATCGGCGCGCTGAACTTCCTGGAAAAGCCGATCGCCCTGCAAAAACTGCTGAAAGCGGTCCAGCAAGGCCTGACCCGCGCGCAGGAAACGGTGCGCGCGCCGGCGCTGGCGCCGCGTCCGATCGCGGCGGCCCAGGTCGAGGAGGCGCAAAACGCCGGCTTCAACCAGCCCAACCCGGCGGCGGCGATCTCCGTGCGCGGCGGCGCCACTGTGGCCGGCGCGGACAACCACATGTTCAACCTGTCGTTCGACCTGCCGCTGCGCGAGGCGCGCGACGCCTTCGAGCGCATGTACTTCGAACACCACCTGGGCCGCGAAGGCGGCAGCATGACGCGCGTGGCCGAGAAGACCGGGCTGGAACGCACCCACTTGTACCGCAAACTCAAGCAATTGGGTGTGGAGCCGGGCAAACTCGCAAAAAAGGGCGCCTGAGCCCGTGACCGGACCCATGTCCACCGGTGCAGCCCCCAAGCGGGCGCCGGTGCCGACCTGGCTGGTCATTGGCTCCCGCGCCCGCGAGCGCGAAGCTGCCATCGCCGCACACCTGGAAACCGGTGTGCCCAGCGTCGTCATCCTGGAAGGCCTGTCGGACGGAAGTTCGGCACTGGCCTTCGACCCCGCCGTTACTCCCCCGTCAATAGATTCCGTACCGCAAGTGTTGCGTATTGCCCCAGGCTGTCTTCATTGCAGCGGCAATCTCATTTTGCGAGTAACATTGAATCGGGTGTTGCGCCGTCCACCCGCGCGGCTCTACATCAGCCTGGCATCCGCCGAGCACCTCGAACTGCTGCGTTCCTGGCTGTCCGAGACGCCCTACGGTGAATTGCTGGATTTGCAATCCGACATCGCGGCCTAAGCCCCGCCCGCTGATCGGCCTTGATTTGGCCTTGAATCGTCCGCTTTCAGCCCCATTTCGGTACTGAAGGCGCAACCGATAAGTGTTACGCCCCTTGTGAAAGGAAGCAACATGAACCTCATCTATAACAGCGAGCAATACAGTGTTGTCGAATTTGGCGCGGACCGTACCCTGGATGCGCTGCGTTTCGGCGGCTATGAGATAGTCGACAAAGGCGGCAAGCGCGAGATCTTTATCAACGGCATCCTGGCGCAGAATTTCCGCCGCGACGTCAATGAACTGATCGCCGGCGAACCGACGATGGCGGAAATCGATGAATTTTTGGGCAGTTATGATGAGCTGATGAGCCATCCGGTGCTGCTGCACTAAGAAAAGCGGGCGGCGCATGGTATGGTTCTGCTGTAACAACAGAGAACCAGACCATGTGCCAACTTCTAGGAATGAACTGCAATGTCCCGACCGACATTGTGTTCAGCTTTACCGGCTTCGCCATGCGCGGCGGCCAGACCGATACCCACCATGATGGCTGGGGCATCGCCTTTTTCGAAGGCGCCGGCGTGCGCCACTTCGTCGACCACCAGGCCGCGATCGCCTCGCCGATCGCCGAGCTGATCAAGCGCTACCCGATCAAGTCCACCAACGTCATCGCCCACATCCGCAAGGCCACGCAGGGCCAGGTGGCGCTGGAGAATTGCCATCCCTTCGTGCGCGAGCTGTGGGGCCAGTACTGGGTGTTCGCCCACAACGGCGACCTGAAGGAGTTCGCGCCGGTGCTCAACGGCGCCTACCGCCCGGTCGGCAACACCGACAGCGAACAGGCGTTCTGCTACATCCTGCAGCACTTGCGCGCCCGCTTCGGCGAACAGCGCCCGCCGCTGGCAGAACTGCGCGCCGCGCTGGCCGACATGACGCGCGAAATCGCCGGCTACGGCACCTTCAACATGCTGCTGTCGTCCGGCGGCGAGCTGTTTGCCCATTGCTCGACCAATCTGTACTACCTGGTGCGCCAATATCCGTTCGACACCGCCAAGCTGTCGGATGAGGATGTCAGCGTGGATTTCTCGCAAGTGACCACCCCCAACGACCGCGTCGCCATCATCGTCACCCAGCCGTTGACGACCAATGAACAATGGACGGCGTTCGCTGCCGGCGAATTGAAACTGTTCATCGACGGGGTTCCTCAGGCCTAGGACCGAGCCAAATTATCCGCGACAGGGGCAAGTATTACTGTCAAAATATTAGTACGGCGAAATATTAGCCCCATGTTTTGACTGATAGAAGCGATGATCGATCTCTCCCTACACGATACCGGCGCCCGAAGCCTGCGCGTGCGCGAATTCTATCTGGGCCGCCAGCCTATCCTGGACCGCAACCAGACGCTGTTCGGCTACGAGTTGCTTTTCCGCAACGCTCCGGTCGGCCCGGCACATATCACCAGTGAATTGTCGGCCACGGCGGCCGTGATCGCCCATGCCTCGCAGCTGGGCATGGAAAAAACCATCGGCGACGCCCTGGGCTTCGTCAATGTGGATGCCGATGTGCTGATGACCGACATCTTTTCCTTCCTGCCGCGCGAAAAAGTGGTGCTGGAAGTGGCCGCATCCATGCCGTTGACGCCGCAGGTGCTGGCGCGCATGACGGAACTGGCCGGCCACGGCTTCAGCTTCGCGCTGGATGACGTCACCGGCGACAGCCCCAACGTGGCCGCGCTGCTGCCGCTGACCGAATACGTCAAGATGGACATGCGCAATATTCCGCTGTCCACGCTGGCGAAGCTGGCCCCGCGCTTCCACCAGGACAAGAAAAAGCTGGTGGCGGAAAAGGTCGAGACCCGCGAGGAATTCAAGAATTGCCTGGACCTGGGCTTCGATTACTTCCAGGGCTATTATTTCGCCAAGCCGGTCATCATGAGCGGCAAGAAGCTGTCGCCGTCGCAGCTGGCGGTGATGGAGCTGATGACCCTGGTCACCTCGGAAGCGGACAACCTGGAAATCGAGCGCGCCATCAAGCGCGACGTGTCGCTGGCGCTGAACCTGCTGCGCCTGGTGAACACGCCAGCCGTCGGCGCCCGCCAGCGCATCGATTCGCTGAGCCAGGCGGTGACGATACTGGGCCGCCGCCAGCTACAGCGCTGGCTGCAAATCATGCTGTACGCCGAGCCGAGCAAGCGCGGCCATAGCATGACGCCGCTGCTGATGCTGGCGACCACCCGCGGCCGCCTGCTGGAACTGTTGGCCGGCAAGCTGCGTCCCAGCCAGCGGCAGGCCGCCGACATCGCTTTCACGGTCGGCATCATGTCGCTGATGGACACGCTGTTCGGCATCCCGATGGCCGAGATCCTGGCGCAGATCCCGGTCAACGAGGAAGTGTCGGAAGCCTTGCTGTACCGGGGCGGCTTCTTCGGCGACCTGCTCAAGCTGGCCGAATGCATCGAACGCATCGAAGAAATGGACGACCACATCGTGCCGACGCTGCGCGACCTCGCCATGTCCACCGACGAACTGGTGGAACTGGAAATGGCCGCCTTCGAATGGAGCGACAACGTGGTGCGCTACGCGCTGTAACGCACCACGCCGGGTCACGTCACGTTGCGTGGCCCGCGCCCGGCCAGTGCTTGTGCAGCTCGGGATCGGTGCGCATCTCCCACAACGCCAATACCGCCACGGCGACGCCGACCACCACCGAGTTCCACATCAGCTCGCGGTTGTCGGCGATTTTCAGCACCCACGGCGAAACCGCCACCCATATCCCCACCAGCAGATTGAGCACCACGGCCCAGAAGTAGGTCTTGTACAGATCGAACGCCGCCAGCAGCGCCACCACCGCGCCGGAGATGAACGCGGTCCATGCCTGGATCGACGGTATCGGATAAGCGAACACCCATGGTGAGATGAAGAACCACAGCCCCAGCAGCAGGATCACCTGATCCTGCCAGCGTTTGGCGGATGGATTGTTTGCCAGATTGTTTGCCATATCTGCCTCCCTGGTTACTAGTCAACACCTGCCGCCGGATGGCGGCGTTCATTCTTAGGCCGCGCAACAACGCAAAAGTTCACGCCTGTCGCTATTGTCTTGCCATTCAAGCATCACCCCGCTATGCTTGCCGCTTATCGAAAACACATGGTGGGATGGCTTATGGCATCGGTTTTACTCAGCGTGAATCAGGTTTCCAAATCCTACGGCGCGCGCAAGGCGGTCGATGGCGTGTCGTTCCAGGTGCAGCAGGGCCAGACGGTCGGCCTGATCGGCCCCAACGGCGCCGGCAAGTCCACCACCGTCGGCATGATCTGCGGCCTGCTCAGCGCCGACAGCGGCGGCATCGTCATGGATGGCGCACCCATCGGCCAAGGCTCCAGCGAGGCCAAGCGCAAGATCGGCTTCGTGCCGCAGGACCTGGCGCTGTATGACGATTTGTCGTCGCTGGAAAACCTCAAGCTGTTCGGCGCGCTGTACGGCCTCAAGGGCGCGCTGTTGAAGCAGCGCTGCGAGCAGGCGCTGGCGCTGGTCAACCTGGCCGACCGCGCCAACGACCAGCCCTCGACCTATTCCGGCGGCATGAAGCGCCGCCTCAACATCGCCGCCGCGCTGCTGCACGATCCGCAGCTGCTGATCCTCGACGAGCCCACCGTCGGCGTCGATCCGCAAAGCCGCAACGCCATCTTCGACACGCTGGAAACGCTGAAGGCGCAAGGCCGCTCGCTGATCTACACCAGCCACTACATGGAGGAAGTCGAGCGCCTGGCGGACCACATCGTCATCATCGACCACGGCAAGGTGCTGGCCGACGAAACCCCGGCCGCGCTGTACCGGCGCCTGCCGGCGCAGGCCGCCTTGCGCGCCGAGCTGGCCGCCGCGCCGTCGGCCGCGCTGCTGTCCGGCGTGCAGGCCCAGCCTGGCGTCACCGGCGTGCAGGGCGAGGGCAACGCGCTCGACATCGGCCTGGCCGACGCCGCCCACGCGCCGGCCGTGTTGGCCTGGCTGGTGCAGCAGGGCACGCCGCTGCTGCACTTCGCCACCGCCAAGACTTCGCTGGAAAACATCTTCCTCAACCTGACCGGCCGCAGCCTGCGCGACTGATAGGAACACTATGATTGCTTTGATCGCCCTGGTTCGCAAGGACCTGATCCTCTATCTCAACGACAAGCGCGCGCTGATGCTGCACCTGCTGATGCCGGTGGTGCTGGCGGCCTTCTTCGGTTCGCTGTTCGGCGGCGGCTCGGAAGCCAAGACCAGCAAGATCGAAGTCGGCCTGGTGCTGCAGGACCAGTCTGACAGCGGCAAGAAAATCGCCGCCGGCCTGCAAGCCGACAGCTCGCTCAAGATCATCGAACTGAGCGACGCCGAGGCGCAGGCCAAGGTCCGCGCCGGCAAGCTGTCGGTGGCAGTGGTGATCCCGGCCGGCTTCGGCGACAGCGCGGCAGACGCGCTGTTCAGCGGCCAGAACAAGCCGCAATTGCCGGTCTATTACGACCCGTCGCAATCGACCATGCTGGCCATGGTGAAGGGCTTGCTGACGCAGCAGGTGATGCAGGTGACCAGCGCCGCGGCCATGAGCCCCAAGGGCAACAAGACCACGGAACGCCAGCTGGCCGAGTTGCGCGACAGGGC
This sequence comes from Duganella sp. BJB476, assembly GCF_003416895.1. Classification (GTDB taxonomy): domain Bacteria; phylum Pseudomonadota; class Gammaproteobacteria; order Burkholderiales; family Burkholderiaceae_D; genus Rugamonas. Next base: position 293,159 of record NZ_QVIO01000007.1, on the reverse strand, counting down.
CGCCAAGGATCCCGAGACGGCGCAGCTGAGCGTGTTCCTCACCAGCCTGAAGAAGTACCAGGACCAGCGCGTGGCCGCCGACGCCGAGAAGGAAGCCGCCGCCAAGGCCAGCGGCAAGCCGGCGCCGGCCGATGCGCCGGCCGGCATGAGCATGCCTTACACGACGCAGGACCAGGCGCTCAGCAGCGGTCCCAAGTACAACGGCTATGCGCACTCGTTTGCCGGCATGGGCGTGCAGTTCATCCTGTTCATGGGCATTGACATGGGCATCGGCATCTTGCTGGCGCGCCGCATGGGCATCTGGAACCGCCTGCTGGCGGCACCGGTATCGCTGGCCACGGTGCTGACGGGCCGCGCCATTTCCGGCGCCATCATCGCCATGGGCCTGATGTGCGCGATGTTTGTTTGCGCCATGCTGATCTTCAAGGTGCAGATCAGTAGCCCGATCGGCTTCCTCGGCATGGCGGCCAGCTTCGCGCTGATGACCGCGGCCTTCGGCCTGCTGATCGCCGCCTTCGGCAAGACGCCGGAAGCGGCGCGCGGCATCGCCACCTTCGCCACGCTGATCATGGTGATGCTGGGCGGCGCCTGGGTGCCGTCCTTCATCTTCCCGGAGTGGATGCAGCGGCTCACGCTGGTGGTGCCGACGCGCTGGGCGGTCGACGGTTTCGACGCCGTCACGTGGCGCGGCCTGGGGCTGGACGGCGTGCTGGCGCCGATCGCGGTGCAACTGGGCTTTGCCGCCGTGTTCGGCGGACTCGCAGGCTGGAAATTCCTGCGCGATCAGAAGTGAGGACTGGAAGATGAAATTCGATTGGCATGGTGGAGAAATTTCGCGGGCGACCGAAATTGATTCCGACTACAGGAACACGCAAAACGTGCGGCGCTTTCTTACCGACCAGTGCGGACCGGACTTCAAGTTCGACCGTGAACTGATGGCCTGGGTGCGCAGCGGAGCCGCGAAGAACATGGGCGATGTGGCGGATGAATGGTCGCGCCGCCGCATGGCGCGATAGGAGCGGGAGGTTTCTGCGTGACCAGAAGTAGTGAATTTTATTAAAGTTTCCTAGAAACAATCCGATACATAAGGATACAAATCGTTTCGTGAGCTTTTGAATGGCGCAATCCGTCAGGGCCCTGATCGCGCACTGCGTGAATCAGGTGGTCCGCCAGTATTATCCTGAACAATATTGTTCGCTGTGCCATGTGTACGCCATCGTCGGTTCCAACCTGATCAGCATCGTGCTGGGCCGGGTGTACCGGCCGGTGGCGGGCCTGGCCGCGGTCGATTGCGGCGGTGGCGAGTTGATGCGCATGATGGACAACGACGCCTTCGCCAATCCCAGTGGCGGCGCTTATCACTGCTGGATCGAATCTGCCGACGATCTGATCGCCGAGCGGGAAGTGGTCGACCTGACCTTTCGTCACAATCACATCTACGCTGAAAAGAACGGCCATGGCTGGCAACGCGCGCTGCCGCCGGATTTCCTGTGGGGGCCGCAAAGCCACATCGCCGTGCAGGCGCCGATCGACGCGATACCGGATGCCTTCCCGGACGGCATGGTCTGGCTGTATGAAACCGACGAGGGCTGGGAATGGATGACGGGCCAGTTGCTGGCGCATCAGAACGCCTTTGTGGCGCTGACGGCCGAGGCCTACAAGCTGTTCCAGGCCAGCCTGCCGCCGGACTCCGCGCTGTTGGCGCAGCCGGCAGCGAGCGGCGCCAGCGCCGCGTTGAATCAGGACAGGTTAGGGGCCAGCCAGCGCTCCATGTCGGCCTTGTCCACCTGACGGCGCGCGGCCATGTCGTTCAGCTGGTCCTCGCCGATTTTCCCGACCACGAAGTACTTCGATTCCGGGTGCGCGAAGTAGAAGCCCGACACCGCCGCACCGGGATACATCGCAAACGATTCCGTCAGCACCATGCCGATGTCTTCGGCCTGCATGGTGTTGAACATCTCGCGCTTGACGGTGTGCTCCGGGCAGGCCGGATAGCCCGGCGCCGGACGGATGCCGACATACTTCTCGGCGATCATGTCGTCGTTGCTCAGCGACTCGCCGGTGGCATAGCCCCACAGGTCGGTCCGCACGCGCTCGTGCAGGTATTCGGCGAAGGCTTCGGCCAGGCGGTCGGCCAGTGACTTCAGCATGATCGACGAGTAGTCGTCGTGCGCATCTTCAAAGCGCTGCTCGTACTTCTCGATGCCCAGGCCGGCGGTGACGGCGAACATGCCGATGTAATCCTTGATGCCCGACTCTTTCGGCGCGATGAAATCGGCCAGGCACTGGTTCGGGCGCTGCACGCCGTCCACCACCGGCTTGACGCCTTGCTGGCGCAGGCCGTAGTAGGTGAAGTCCACGGTGCCGCGGTTGTCGTCGGTGTAGATCTCGATATCGTCGTCGTTGACCGTGTTGGCCGGCAGCAGGGAGATGACGCCGTTGGCGGTCAGCCAGCGGCCGTCGATCAGCTTCTTCAGCAGCGCCTGGCCTTCGGCGTACACCTTGGTCGCCGCTTCGCCGACCACTTCATCGGTCAGGATGGCGGGGAAGGGGCCGGCCAGGTCCCAGGTCTGGAAGAACGGGCCCCAGTCGATGTACCTGGCGATGGTGGCCAGGTCGACGTTCTTGAACTCGCGGCGGCCGATGAACTTCGGCTTGACCGGCGCGGCCGCGCCGGTGAACGGCACCACCATCTTGTTGGCGCGCGCGTCCTTCAGCGACAGCATCGGCAGCGCCTTCTTGTTGGCGTGCTGCTCGCGGATGCGCACATAATCCTGCTCGATCTCGTCGATGTACTGCTGGCGGCTTTCGGGCGTCAGCAGCGACTGTGCCACCGACACCGAGCGCGAAGCATCCGGCACGTACACCACCGGGCCCTCGTAGTTGTGGGCGATCTTGACGGCGGTGTGGGCGCGGCTGGTGGTGGCGCCGCCGATCAGCAGCGGGATCTTCATCATGCGGAAGTGCTCGTCGCGCTGCATTTCCTTGGCCACGTGGGCCATCTCTTCCAACGACGGCGTGATCAGGCCGGACAGGCCGATGATGTCGGCGTTTTCCAGCTTGGCGCGCGCCAGGATCTCGGAGCAGGGCACCATCACGCCCATGTTCACCACTTCGAAGTTATTACACTGCAGGACCACCGAGACGATGTTCTTGCCGATGTCGTGCACGTCGCCCTTGACGGTGGCGATGACGATCTTGCCCTTCGGCTTGGCGACGATGCCGGTGCGCGCTTCCTCGGCCTTCTTCTCTTCCTCGATGTACGGGATCAGATGGGCCACGGCCTGCTTCATCACGCGCGCCGACTTGACCACCTGCGGCAGGAACATCTTGCCCTGACCGAACAGGTCGCCGACGATGTTCATGCCGTCCATCAGCGGGCCTTCGATCACGTGGATAGGACGGCCGTTGGCGGCCAGCACCTGCTGGCGCATCTCTTCGGTGTCATCGGTGATGAACTGGGTGATGCCGTGCACCAGCGCGTGCGCCAGGCGCTTCTCGACCGGGGCGTTGCGCCATTCCAGGTTCTGCGCATCCTGCTTGCCGGCGCCGGCCTTCAAGGTGCCGGCGATGTCGATCATGCGTTCGGTGGCGTCGTCGCGGCGGTTCAGTACCACGTCCTCGACGCGTTCGCGCAGCTCGGCCGGCAGGTCGTCATACACGCCCACCATGCCGGCGTTGACGATGCCCATGGTCATGCCGGCCTTGATGGCGTGGTACAGGAACACGGTGTGGATCGCCTCGCGCGCCGGGTCGTTGCCGCGGAAGGAGAACGAGACGTTGGACACGCCGCCCGAGATCTTCGCGTGCGGCAGGTTGTCCTTGATCCAGCGGGTGGCGTTGATGAAGTCCACCGCGTAGTTGTTGTGCTCTTCGATGCCGGTGGCGATGGCGAAGATGTTCGGGTCGAAGATGATGTCTTCCGGCGGGAAGCCGACGGTGTTCACCAGCAGCTTGTAGGCGCGCTCGCAGATTTCGGTCTTGCGCTCGAAGGTGTCGGCCTGGCCTTTTTCGTCGAAGGCCATGACGATGACGGCGGCGCCGTAGCTGCGGCACAGCTTGGCCTGGCGGATGAATTCTTCCTCGCCTTCCTTCATCGAGATCGAGTTGACGATGGACTTGCCCTGCACGCACTTCAGGCCCGCCTCGATCACCGACCATTTCGACGAGTCGATCATGATGGGCACGCGCGAGATGTCCGGTTCCGAGGCGATCAGGTTCAGGAAGCGCGTCATGGCTGCCAGCGAATCCAGCATCGCCTCGTCCATGTTGATGTCGATGACCTGGGCGCCGTTTTCCACCTGCTGGCGGGCCACGCTGAGCGCCTCGTCGTACTGCTCGTTGAGGATCATGCGCGCGAAGGCCTTGGAGCCGGTGACGTTGGTGCGCTCGCCGACGTTGACGAACAGCGAGTCGTCGTCGATGGTGAACGGCTCCAGGCCCGACAGGCGCTGCGCCACCGGCACATGCGGCACGGCGCGCGGCGTGACCTTGGCGAGGATCTCGCCGATGGCCTTGATGTGGTCCGGCGTGGTGCCGCAGCAGCCGCCGGCGATGTTGATGAAGCCCGCCTCGGCGAATTCCTTCAGCAGCGCCGAGGTGTCGGCCGGCAGCTCGTCGAAGCCGGTGTCGCTCATCGGGTTGGGCAGGCCGGCGTTCGGATAGATGCAGACAAAGGTGTCGGCGATCTGCGACAGCTCTTCGGCGTAAGGGCGCATCAGCGCCGCGCCCAGCGCGCAGTTGAGGCCGATGGTCAGCGGCTTGGCGTGGCGCACCGAGTTCCAGAAGGCCGGCACGGTCTGGCCGGACAGGATGCGGCCGGAGGCGTCGGTCACGGTGCCGGAGATCATCAGCGGCAGGCGCGGCACGCCGGGATTCTCTTCGTAGAATTTGTCGATCGCGAACAGCGCGGCCTTGCAGTTCAGCGTGTCGAAGATGGTTTCGACCAGCAGCACGTCGACGCCGCCTTTGATCAGGCCCTTGGTCTGCTGGTGGTAGGCGTCGACCAGCTGGTCGAAGGTGATGTTGCGGGCGGCCGGGTCGTTGACGTCCGGCGAGATCGATGCGGTTTTTGGCGTCGGTCCGAGCGCGCCGGCGACGAAGCGCGGCTTGTCGGCGCTGCTGTACTTGTCGCAGGCGGCGCGCGCCAGCTTGGCCGCTTGCACGTTCATCTCGTAGGCCAGGTGGCCCATGTGATAGTCGTCCTGGGCGATGGTGGTGGCGCCGAAGGTGTTGGTCTCGATCAGGTCGGCGCCGCCGGCCAGGTAGCGCTCGTGGATCTCCTGGATCACGTGTGGCTGGGTCAGCGTCAGCAGCTCGTTGTTACCCTTGACGAACAGCTCGCGCGCGCCGGAATCGACCGGGGCGGCGAAATCGATGAATCGGCCGTTGGGGCCGCCGCGGTATGCGGTTTCGTCCAGCTTGTACTGCTGGATGATGGTGCCCATCGCGCCGTCGAGGATCATGATGCGGCGCGCAAGGATCTCGCGCAATTGGGCATCGGTCTTGGACATGACAGGGCGGGACACGTTGTTATTCATTTGTTACTTTCTGTGGTCGTGGACGAGCGCGCCGGGAGTTGCTGGCGGTCTAAAATTATACGGCATCACGGAACTTGCTTCAGCAGACTGCCGCGGCGTAGCAACAATCTGCCAAATTTGCCTGTTTTTTCATCACGCAGCTTTACGACACACAACGATACGCTGGCGCTACAGTGCGCAATTCGTCTGCAACATGGTGTCGCGAGAATGGGGTATGAAAATCTCCGTCATCATTTCCGCGCACTGCAAAGGCCGCGAGCTCGAGTATGTGCTGACCGGCTACGCCATGCAAACCCGCAGGCCCGATCAAGTCATCATTGCGCAGGACGGGCGCGATCCCGCGATCGGCGCCGCGCTGGAGGCGGTGCGGCGGCGCGGCTGGACCATCCCGCTGCTGTACCAGAACCAGGAGCAGCGCGGCTTCGGCAAGTACCGCGCCCTGAATCGCGCCATCCTGGCCGCCAGCGGCGACCTGCTGCTGTTCACCGATGGCGACTGTATTCCGCGCGACGATTACGTGGCCAATTTTGTGCGGCTGATGCGGCGCGGGATCTTCCTGTCGGGCGGCAGCCATGTCAGCATCCCGGAATCCTTCCACCAGCGGCACGACCTGCTGGAGGCGGTGCGCGACCAGAGCTTGTTCGACTACCGCTACCTGAGCGCGATACCGGGCTTTTGCAAGAACGCCAACCGGCTCACCCGCAAGCGCTGGCTGGCGCGTGCGCTGGACCTGCTCACCCAGCGCAATGCCTTCAGCGGCTCCAACAGTTGCGCCTGGCGTGACGATGTGCTGGCCGTGGGCGGCTTCGACGAGCAGATGGCCTACGGCGGAGGCGACCTGAACATGGGCCTGCGCCTGAACCACATCGGCGTGCGCGGCGTGCGGGCGCGGCATTCGCTGGTCAGCCTGCACCTGGACCATGGCCGCAGCTACTACTGCGCCGACAAGGAGCGCGCCAACCACGACTGGAACCGGCAAGTGCGCCACAGCCGCCTGGTGCTGCCGCGCGAATCGCGGATTTGCGACGAGACGTTCTTCAATCTGCCTGTGCAGGCCTAGGCGTCGCGCCGGCAAAGAACATGTCGGTGGCGCGCTTTACCACTTGCCGGATCTCCTGCTGCGACAGCGGCGGCGGGTCGCGCTGGTACAGGCGCACATCCACTTCCGCCGTCAGTAGCGACAGGAACTGCTGCGCGGTGACCTTGGGATCGGCCTGGCGGATGTCGCCGCGCTCCATGGCGCCCGACAGCACCGCCGCCAGCGTCTCCACCGAGGTGCGCGGGCCGGCGTCATAGAACAGCTGGCCGACATCGGAGCGGCCGGCCTCAGCCACCACCATGCGGTAGACCGCCAGCGCGCTCTTGTCGTTGGCCAGCACACCCAGCATCCGCACGCCGAAATGCTCCAGCGCCGACTCCAGCCCGGCGCGGCCCATCGGGGCGGTCGCTAATTCCCGCGTTGCATCGGCCAGGTGGCCGGTGGCGCAGGATTGCACGACCGCGACAAACAGCGCTTCCTTGGACGGGAAGTAGCCGTACAGCGTGACTTTCGATCCCCCCCAGCGCTTCGCCACCTCATTCATCGACGCGCCGTCGTAGCCGGCTTCCTGAAACAGCGCGTCGGCTGCCTCAATGATGGCCTGGCGGCGCGCCTCGGTACGTACCTTCATTCCCACTCCATATCTGAACCCTGTCGTACATTTTATGCGCAAACACGCTTGACAGTGGGGGCTAATCACTCAATACTGTACCAGTGTGTTCAGTTATGGAAATCTTGAACGGTTGCTTCTTCCCTCACAAATAAGGCCATGCCATGCACTCCTCGCTCAAATTACAGTTTCCCATCCTGCTCGCCCTGTGCGGCGCAATCGCCGGTTGCGCCAGCACCCGGCCGGTCGCTTATGGCGGCCTGGCGTCGGCAGCCCAGCTGCGTCCGAACGTGGATGACAAGTCCGGACGCGTTCCCTACAGTTATTCGACGGCGGTGACGCTGCGCGATTATTCAAGCATCATCATCGATCCGGTGCTGGTCTATCGCGGCCAGGACAGCCAGTTCGAGGAGGTGAGCGATGAGCAGAAGGACATGCTGGCCGCTTACATGCAGGGCGAGTTCGAGTCCAAGCTGCGCAACCGCCTGCGGATCAGCAGGGATGCCGGCTGGAAAACGCTGCGCCTGAAACTGACGCTGACCGGCGCCAAGTCGAGCACGCGCTTCCTCAGCACGGTGACGCGCTTCGACCTGGTCGGCGGCCCGTACAACATCGTGCAGAGCATACGCGGCAAGGAAGGCACGTTCACCGGATCGGTGAGCTATGCGGTGGAGCTGTACGACGCCAGCACCAACCTGCTGGTGAGCGCATATGTCGCCAAGCAGTATCCCAGTCCGATGAATATCTCGGCCAGCCTGGGGCCGATGGACGCGTCCAAGGCCGGCATAGAGAAAGGCGCGGACGAGTTGCTGGCCGTGTTCAATTGAAAACCTCTATACTTGCTGTTTGAAAAAAACCGAGGATATCCGATGCCTATTTCCCTGCCATTCCGCCTCATCGCCGCCGCCGGCGCGCTGGGCCTGGCCCTGCATGCCAACGCCGAAAGTTTCGCCTCGTCGGCGTCGAGTGCCGGTTCCGCATCCAGCGGTAGCATTTCCGATTCGCTGAACGGTTCGAGCAACAGCTCGAGCGGCGACAAGCGCAAGGTCGCCGACGGCGAGTACCACATCATCCAGATCGCCGCCACGCCGGAGCACGCCGACCGCACCCGCATCACCATGCAGGCCAACGATCCGGCGCAGCGCATCGTGCTGGACCTGCCGCAGACCACCTTCGACAAGCAGCAGCTGGCCGTCGGCGACGCGATGTATGCGCAGAACCGCGTGTACGGCATCGAGTTCGGTCGCGGCGACACGCATCAGCCGTTCTACCTGGTGCTGGCCGACGAGTGGTACGGCGAGCTGGCCTCGCGTCCGGTCAGCCTTTGACGCCAGCCCGCGCGCTGGTGCTGGTCGCGTTGACCTGCGCGGCGCTCGGTGCGGGGGGGGCGGCGCAGGCCGCCGGCTCGTCCGGCTCGTCCGGCTCTTCGCGCTTTTGCGATCGCGGCGAGCCGCTGTCCGCAGCCGAGCAAGACCGCCTGCTGCGCTTTGCCGCCGTGCTGCGCGAGGAACTGGCCGGCGCCGACGATGGCGTGGCGCTGGTCAGCCGTTCGGGCCTGGACTTGTCGCGCTTCGGTATCCGCTACTCGCATGCGGCGCTGGCTTGGCGCTCGGAGACCGGCGCCTGGTCCGCGCGCCAGCTGTACTATGCCTGCGATGAACGCCGCCCCCGGATCTTCGACCAGGGCCTGGCCGGCTTCGCGCTCGGCACCGACGATCCGGCGCTGGGCTACGTTTCCGTGGTGCGCCTGCCGGTGGAGGGGATCGCCGCGCTGCGTCCGGCGCTGCTCGATGGGCCGCGCGTGCAGCATCTGCTGGCGTCCCAATACAGCGCCAGCGCCTACGCGTTCAGCGTGCGCTACCAGAATTGCAATCAATGGGTGATGGAGATGCTGGCCGCCGGCTGGGGCGATCTGCCCGACGGCGACGACCTGCGCGCACGCGCGCAAACCTGGCTGCGCGATGAACGCTACACGCCGCAACCGGTGCAAGTGGGTTCGCGCTTCCTGATGCTGGCGTCGCACTTCGTGCCGTTGCTGCATCTGGACGATCATCCGGACGAGGACCGTTCGGCCATGCAGCTGCGTATCAGCCTGCCGTCCACAGTGGAGGCGTTCGTGCGTCAGCGCTATCCTGCCAGCGAGCGCGTCGAGCTATGCCACGACGATGAGCGTATCGTCATCCATCGTGGCTGGACGCCCATCGCCGCTGGCTGCAAGCCGGGCGAGGGCGACCGTGTGGTGCAACTGCGGGATTAAGCGATTTCGGTGATCAAGTTGGGACGCGAACGGCGCACCTTCTTGAGGTTGACCAGCCAGTCGCCTTCCGGCTGACGATAGCCGATCGGCAGCATCACCACGCTGCGCAGCTTGCGTTCCTTCAGCGACAGGATCTGGTCGACGGCGGCCGGATCGAAGCCTTCCATCGGCGTGGCGTCGACGCCTTCAAACGCAGCCGCCACCATGGCCACGCCCAGCGCGATGTACGCCTGGCGCGCGGCCGAATCGAAATTGGCTTGCTGGCCGCGCGCGGCCACAATGCCCAGCAACTGCTTGCGATAGGCTTCCCAGCCTTCGTTGATGAAGCCGCGCTGCTCGTTGGTCAGGTCGAACATCATGTTGACGCGATCGGCCGTGATGTCGTCCCACGCCGCGAACACCAGCAGGTGCGAGCTCTCCGTGATCTGGCCCTGGTTCCAGCCTACCGCCTGGATCTTGGCGCGCAGGTCAGGGTTGGTGACGACGAAGACTTCGAACGGCTGCAGGCCGCTGGAGGTCGGCGCCAGGCGGATCGCTTCCAGGATGTGTTCCAGTTTTTCATCGCTTACCGTCTTGGCGGGATCGAACTTCTTGGTGGCGTAGCGCCAGTTCAGTTTGTCAATTACATCGGTCATTTGTGAACTCCAGTGTTAAATCGTGAATGCGCCCCCAGTTAGCAAGCTCTGGAGTACCGTTCTATAATAAGTTTCAAGTCAACTTGAGAGTCAAGGCATAAAATGAAAATAGGTGAATTGGCCCGGAAGTCGGGGTTGACCCCATCAGCGATCCGGTTTTATGAGGAGCAGGGCTTGTTGGCGCCCATTTCACGCACCGCTGCTGGTTATCGCGAATACTCCAACTATGCGATGGAGCGGCTGCACGTGATCCAGGTGTCGAAGCGCTTGGGATTTTCGCTCGACGTCATCCGGGGCATGTTTGGCGAAAACGGCCAATGCCTGAAAACGGAGATCCTGGAGCGCACGGAAACCCGCCTGCGTGAAGTAGAGGAGCAGCAGGAGGCGTTGGCGAGCCAACACCGTGAGTTGCTGGCGCTGCGCGCCATCCTGCGCGACGAGAGTGTCAGCCGGCCGTTTTGCGAGAACCTGGCGGTGAACTGAAGGCCATCGCCAGCGCGTCGTCCAGCCGGTCATTCCCCCAGAACATGGCGTCGCCGACCAGGAAGGTGGGCGCGCCGAAGATGTGGCGGGCCTTGGCCTGCTCGGTGCGTTCGCGCAGCCTGGCCTTGTTCTGGTCCGCTTGCGCGGCGTGCAGGATGGCTGGCGCGTCTTGTCCCAGTGCGGACAATATCTCTGTCATGCATTGTTCGCTGGCGATGTCGCGGTCTTCTGCGAAGTTGGCCAGCATGGTGCGCTCGCAGAAGTCGGTTATCCACGGCTGCTCTTCGCACAGGATGCCGATGCGCGCCGCCAGCAGCGAGTTGCGCGGGAAGGTGGACGGCTGCCGCCACGGCAGGCCGTACTTGGCGCACTGGCGCGGCATGTCCTGCCATACGTAGGCGCCTTTGTCTTTCTGTAGCACGAACGGCGAGTTGTTCCAGCCGGCGTCCTTGAAGATGGGGCCAAGAAGGAAGGGGCGCCACACCACGCCGTCCGGCGCCAGCTGGCGGATGCGCATCACGCTCAAGTAGCTGTAGTTGCTGGCGAAGTCGAACCAGAATTCCATTTTCATTTTTATCTCCCCTTGTAGATCAGCAGGCAGCGGATTTCTATGCTTTCCCGTAGCGGCGCATCGGCCGGCGCGTCGGCGTGTTCGAAGGCGGCGTGCGGGGTGTACCTGGCCACCGGTCCGGGCGTGGAATCGAACTGTTTGAACACCAGTACCTCGTCGCGCGTCATCGCCGGGAAGTATGACCATGCGTGATCCGTATTGTGCACTGCCTGGTAGATTTCGCCGTTCCGCTCCGGATAAAAAATATCGCTGGCCACCAGGTCGGCGGGTGTGGCGCTGCGGGCGTCGCAGACGGCCAGCGGTGCGTCGAGTACCGGATGGCGAATCGAGCGCCACAGGTTGACGATGCTGTAGCGCTGGACCTGTGCCGTGTCGCCGTGCAGTTCCAGTTCCAGCCTGCGTTGCGCCGATGCCGGCGTGAAGTCGCAATGCACGCGGCCTGCCGCACCGGGACGTTGGCCTTCGATGCGACCAAAGGCTTGCGGCGAGCCGGGCGTGCGTTTGCGGACCAGGTGGTCGAACACGAAGGCCTGGCTAGCGCCGGTCAGCGCCAGGGCCAGCTCGGCTACCTCGGGATAGTAGCGCCGCACGACTTCTTCCTTGTCCGTGAAATCGCGTACGGCGCTGGGTGCGTGGCGCAGCAGATAGCCTTCGCGGTCCAGCGACAAGTGCGTGTCGGCGCGGGCATCGCGTATCGTCACCGGCACGCGCTCGTAGCTGGCGTTTTGCCACGGCTGTCCGTCCGGCGGCGGGTACATGTAGGTGTATGGACGGTCCGATGTCGGCCGCAAGTACTCCAGTGTGGCGGTGGTTGTGTGTGTCATCGCTTCCTCCCTGAAAGCTCCATTGAATCCGATCGCCGTGCCGCGCTCAAACGATATTCTCGGCGCTTTCACATTCCCAATTCGCATGCGTGATACATTCTTGGAATGGTTAATCGTCTTTTGGATCTTCCCCCGCTGGACTTGCTGCGCAGCCTGGTCGCAGTCGGCCAGCGCATGAGTATCACGCTCGCCGCGCAGGACATGTGCGTGACCCAATCTGCGCTCAGCCGCCAGATACAGGCGCTGGAGGCCACGCTGGGTTATCGCGTGCTGGTGCGCGGCCATCGCTCCATCGAGTTCACTGCTGAGGGGCGGCGCCTGTTCCGCCATGCCGATGCGATGCTGGAGCAATTGGGCGAAGTAGTCGCCAGCCTGCGGCCCGGCGATGGGCGCCAGGCGGTGACCATCAGCGCCAGTATCGGCGTGACGGCCTTGTGGATACTGCCTCGCTTGAATGCCTTCCAGCAGGCTGCGCCGCAGATCGATGTGCGCGTGGCGGCCAGTAATCGTTTTGTCGACCTGGAGCGCGAGCAGGTGGATTTGTCGCTGCGCTATTGCCGGCCGCAGGATGCGCCCGAAGGCGCATTGCGCCTGTTCGACGAGGCGCTGGTGCCGGTGGCGCATCCGGCCTTGGCGGTGACTGCGATCGAGGATGCGGCGCAGTTGCGCAAGCAGGTGCTGTTGGAGTTTGACGATGTGTCGCGCCCGTGGCTGCAATGGCCGGCGTGGTTGCGCGGCGCTGGTGCGGGCCGTGTCAAACCGAAGGGCGTGCTGCGGTTTAATCAGTACGATCAGGTGGTGCAGGCCGCGTTGGCGGGGCAGGGCGTGGCGCTGGGCCGATTGGAATTGGTGCGGCCCTTGCTGGAGCAGGGCAAGCTGGCGCTGGCCAGCGCGCTACCGGCGACGACCAGCGATTATGCATACTGGCTGATTGCCCGCAGCGCGCTCAGCGCGGATGCGGTCGTGGTGCGGGATTGGATACGTGAAGAGGCTGTGTGCAGCGGCGGACCGCTCAACGCCGGTCGCGCGGCGCGGCGGAAGGCCAAGGCGCGCGCCAGCGTAGCTTAAAGCATCAGGCGAAGCTTAGGCCTTCGAGCGGGAAGCCTTTGATGAACTCCGCCGCAGGCAAGCGCTTGCCGCCCGGCTTTTGCAGTTCCGTCAGGCGCAGCGAACCGCTGCCGCAGGAAACCACGATGCCATGCTGCGCATCGGCCGCCAGTACCTGGCCGGCCGGCGCCTTGCTGTCGGCTTCCAGCACTTCTGCGCCCCACAGCTTGACGTTGACGCCGTTGACCGCCCCATGCGCGCCAGGGAAGGGATTGAAGGCGCGGATCTTGCGGCTGATCTCCACCGCCGATTGCGTGAAGTCCAGCGCCGCTTCTTCCTTGCTGATCTTGGCGGCGTAGTTGACGCCCGCTTCCGGCTGCGGCACGGCTTCCAGCTGGCCGTGCTGCATCTTGCGCAGCGCTTCGACGATCATCTTGCCGCCCAACGCGGCCAGCTTGTCGTGCACCATGCCAGTGGTGTCCTGCTCGCCGATGGCGATGCGCTCGATCAGCAGCATCGGGCCGGTGTCCAGGCCTTCTTCCATCTCCATGATGGTGATGCCGGTCTCGCTGTCGCCGGCCTCGATGGCGCGGTGGATGGGCGCGGCGCCGCGCCAGCGCGGCAGCAGCGAACCGTGGATGTTCAGGCAGGGCTTGATGTCCAGCGTGGCGCGCGGCAGGATCAGGCCGTAGGCCGCCACCACCATCACGTCATACGGCGTGGACAGCAAACGCGCATGTGCTTCCTTCGCCTGCTTGGCGCGCACCGGATCCTTGCTGTCGGTGCGCAGCGACAGCGGCTGCAGCACCTCGATGCCTTGCGCCAGCGCGTACTGCTTGACGGCCGATGGCTGCAGATGCATGCCGCGTCCGGCCGGACGGTCCGGCTGGGTCAGCACCAGCGGAATCTCGAAGCCCGCCTCGTGCAAGGCTTGCAGCGCCACGGCGGCAAATTCCGGCGTGCCGGCGAAGATGACTTTCATGCGTTATCCCTGGACGGCTTAGAAACGGCGGCCGGCGGCGCGCAGCTGGGCTTCGCGCGCCATGCCGCGCTCTTCCTTGACGAGCTTGGCCTTGATGCGGTTGCGCTTCAGCGGCGACAGGTATTCGACGAAGACCTTGCCCAGCAGGTGATCCATTTCGTGCTGGATGCAGACCGCCAGCAGGCCGTCGGCTTCCACTTCGAAAGGCTGGCCCTTGACGTCCAGCGCGCGCACCTTGATCTGGGCGTGGCGTTCGACGCCGTCGTAGATGCCCGGCACCGACAGGCAGCCTTCGTCGTAGACCTGCTTCTCTTCGCTGGCCCAGATGATTTCCGGATTGATGTAGGCGACCAGCGCGTCCTTGGTTTCGGAAATGTCGATCACGACCAGTTGTTCGTGCACGTCGACCTGCGACGCGGCCAGACCGATGCCCGGCGCTTCGTACATGGTTTCGGCCATGTCGGCGACCAGTTGTTCCAGTTTGGCGTCGAAGACGGTGACTGGGGTGGCGACTTTATGCAGACGCGGATCGGGGTAACGCAAAATATTTAAGATGGCCATATGCTGTACTGTGTTGATAACTAAGTGAAAACTAAGTGATTGCCTTGATAACGCGCGCCGCGTCGAGGGCGTCGCCGCCGTCATTTTCCCGATCAAAAATGCAACAACCGCGCGGGCTGCGATTGCGCGGTTTCTCTTGCTAGTTCAGGGTTTTATGGGCAGAATTTGATTCAATTTAGCAAGCCTTTTCCGTTGATTGGGCGCTTCTTGCTATCGTGTGCCTGCGCAATTTATGGCGCATTTACTGGATCTACTAATGAAAAATTTTAGCACAGTCGGCACCCGCTTAGTATTAGCGGCTCTTTTTTCGGGCTTGACTGCGGCTTCCGCTGAGCCGTTGAAATGCGAGTTTCGCGCCGATGCGCCGGACCAGCACCTGGTGGTCAAGGGCGATACGCTGTGGGATATTTCCGGTAAATTCCTTGAGCGTCCCTGGTGCTGGCCTACCGTCTGGGGCATGAACCGAGAGGAAATCGCCAATCCGCACTGGATTTATCCGGGCCAGATCATCTGGTTCGACCGCGCCGCCGGTCGCCTGCGCCTGGGCAACAAGATCGACGCCAGCAACGACGGCAGCAACAGCGCCTCCGACCTGCGCCTGAAGCCGCAGCTGCGCACCGAGGGCTTGGGCAAGGATGCCGTGACGTCTATCCCGGCCGGCGTCATCGAACCCTTCCTGACCCAGCCGCTGATCATCGAAAACGACGAGCTGGCCGGCGCGCCGCGCGTCGTGGCCACGCAGGACGGCCACGTATTCCTCGGCAAGGACGACAAGGCTTATGTGCGCGGCGACCTGAAGGGCGGCACCTCGTTCCAGGTGTTTCGTCCCGGCAGCCCGCTGAAAGATCCGATCACCAAGGCCGTCATCGGCTACGAGGCGTTCTACCTCGGCACGCTGAAATTGCAGACCGAAGCCCAGCCGGGCGCCGGCAGCGACGTCCACACCTTCCTGGTCGCCAGCGCCAAGGAAGAGATGGGCAAGGGCGACCAGCTGCGCGCGATTCCGCCGATGCCGATGCAAAACTACGTGCCACATCCGCCCGAGCAGAAGGTCGGCGCGCGGGTGGTGGCGATTTACGGCGGCGTCACGCACGCCGGGCAGAACCAGGTTGTCAGCATTAATCGCGGAAAGCTTGATGGACTCGACATCGGCTCCGTGCTGCAGCTGTACCATGCGGGGAAGACTGTCAGCGACGCCACGGCCGCCAAAAGTTGGCTGGGCATGCGCGAACAGCAGGTCAAGCTGCCGGACGAGGAAGTGGGCAGCTTGTTTATCTTCCGCGTGTTTAAGCATATTTCCTACGGCTTGATCATGCAGGTGTCGGCGCCGGTGGAAGTGGGCGACGTCGCCAAGTCGCCGGAGTGACCCGCGCCGTGCAAGCCACGGATACCCTTACTGCCACGTTCCAGCCCGTCAGCGCCGCCGCGCTGGCGGGCTGGTTGCGTCTGGAGATGACGGACGGCGTCGGCCTGGGGAGCGCGCACCGGCTGCTGGAGCGGTTCGTCACGCCGGAGGCGATCTTCAGCGCCGGGCGCAGCGCGCTGCTGGACGAGGTCAAGCCCGGGCAGGCCGATGCGCTGCTGCAAGCGCCGCCGGACCGGCTGGCGGCCCTGGTCGACGCCACGCTGGCCTGGCAGCAGCAGCCGGGCAACCGCCTGTTGAGCTACGACCATCCCGATTATCCCGAGGCGCTGCGCAACATCGCCGCCGCGCCGCTGCTGCTGTACCTGAAGGGCCGGGCTGAACTGCTGGGGCGTCCGTCGCTGGCCGTGGTGGGCGCGCGCAACGCCAGCGCCCAGGGCATGCTGAACGCCGACCGCATGGCGCAGGCCTTGTCCGAGGCCGGGCTGACCATTGTTTCCGGGCTGGCGCTGGGCATCGACGCGGCCGCGCACGCCGGCGGCCTGAACGGGCCGGGCAGCACCATCGCCGTGATTGGCACCGGCCCCGACCGCATTTATCCGGCCCGCAACAACGCACTGGCGCGCCGTATCGCCGAGGAGGGCTGCATCGTTAGCGAATATGCGCTGGGCACGCCGCCGCTGCGCGACAACTTTCCGCGCCGTAACCGCGTCATCAGCGGCCTGGCGCGCGGCGTGCTGGTGGTGGAGGCGGCCGCCAAGTCCGGTTCCCTGATCACGGCGAAGCTGGCGATAGAGCAGGGCAAGGAGTTGTACGCGATCCCCGGCTCGATCCACGCCACGCTGGCCAAGGGCTGCCATGCGCTGATACGCGAGGACGGCGCCAAGCTGGTCGAGACGGCGGCCGACATATTGACCGACCTCAAGCTGCTCAAGCCCGGCGCGCACGGCGCGCGGCCGGCGCTGGACGATACTTTTGTCGACCGCGTGCTGGAGGCGCTGGGCGAGCATCCGGCCGGCGCCGACCTGCTGGCGCTGCGGCTGAACCAGTCCGCCGCCGACTTGCAGGGGCAGCTGCTGGCGCTGGAACTGGCCGGCCTGGTCGAGCGTTTGCCAGGTGGCATGTTTCAGCGTTTGCGCGCATGATGGGTTGACGAAAAGGTGATCGGTCCGGCACTTGTGTCCGATCTGTTTTAACTGATAGAGTAGAGCCATGTTCGACATCCTTGTTTATCTCTACGAGACTTACTATCGTCCCGATGCCTGCCCGGAACCGGCCGCATTGGCCAAGAAACTGTCGGCTGTCGGTTTTGACGATGTCGAGATTTCCGAGGCGCTGGTCTGGCTGACCGACCTGAACGCGATGGCCGGGGTGGAGCACACGCTGACCGCATCCTCCACCGGCACCCGTTTCTACGTGGAAGAAGAGCAGGATGTGCTGGGATCGGCCGCGATCGGCTTCATCCAGTTCCTGGAGTCGGCCAAGGTGTTGTCGCCGTTGCAGCGCGAAATCGTCGTCGAGCGCGCCCTGGCGCTGGAAGAGGCGCCGGTATCGCTGGGCAAGCTCAAGGTCATCGTGCTGATGTTGCTCTGGAGCCAAGGCAAGGAACCGGACGCGCTGATGTTCGACGACCTGTTCGGCTCGGACGAAGATCAGGCGCCCCGCCTGCTGCACTAATATAGACCGCCGCAGATAGACCGCCGCAGCGGCCCGTAGTCCCCCTGAAGTAATGAATTAAGCAACATTCGCGTGGGCGATACGCTGTATTGCCGCTGTGCGACGCGGTTTGCTTGCAGTCTGGCCGACAACGCGCTTATCATTGGCGCTTTGACAAGACTGTGACGCCTCGGCCTTGCCATCCGCATCGCAAAAGTGCAGACTGCGACACGATCCATGTATGATGCGCATGCTGCACCCATCCCAAGTGTTAAAAAACGAGATACAAAATATGACCAAAACCCTCATCATCGCCGAGAAGCCTTCTGTCGCGAACGACATCGCGAAGACGCTTGGCGGCTTTACCAAGCACGATGAGTACTTTGAATCCGACGAGTACGTGCTGTCCTCCGCCGTCGGTCACCTGCTGGAAATTGCCGTACCGGAAGAACACGACGTCAAGCGCGGCAAATGGAGCTTCGCCCACCTGCCGATGATCCCGCCGTACTTCGCGCTGAACCCGATCGCCAAGACCGAGGCGCGCCTCAAGGTGCTCAACAAGCTGATCAAGCGCAAAGACGTCACTACCCTGATCAACGCATGTGACGCGGGCCGCGAAGGCGAGTTGATTTTCCGTTTGATCGCGCAGAACGCCAAGGCCAAGCAACCGGTCAAGCGCCTGTGGCTGCAATCGATGACGCCCGGCGCGATCCGCGAAGGCTTCACCCAGTTGCGTACCGACGAAGACATGATGCCGCTGGCCGACGCCGCCCGTTGCCGCTCGGAAGCCGACTGGCTGATCGGCATCAACGGCACCCGCGCGATGACCGCGTTCAACTCGAAAGAGGGCGGTTTCTACCTGACCACCGTGGGCCGCGTGCAGACGCCGACCCTGTCGATCGTGGTCGAGCGGGAAGAGAAGATCAAGAAATTCGTCTCGCGCGACTTCTGGGAAGTACGCGCCGAGTTCGTTTGCGCGGCCGGCGTCTACGAAGGCCGCTGGCTGGACACCAAGTTCAAGAAGGACGAGACCGACCCGGAAAAACGCGCCGAGCGCCTGTGGAGCAAGGCTGCTGCCGACTCCATCGCGCTGGCCGTGCGCGGCAAGCAGGGCGCCGTCACCGAGGAATCCAAGCCGACCACGTCGATGGCGCCCGCGCTGTTCGACCTGACCAGCTTGCAGCGTGAAGCCAACTCGCGTTTCGGCTTCTCGGCCAAGAACACGCTGGGCCTGGCCCAGGCGCTGTACGAAAAGCACAAAGTGCTGACCTACCCGCGTACCGATTCGCGCCACCTGCCGGAAGATTACATTCCGACCGTGATGCAGGCGCTGGAAGTGGTCAAGGAAAATCCTAACTACCACCAGTTCGCCAAGCAGATCCTGGACAAGAAGTGGGTCAAGCCGAACAAGCGCATCTTCGACAACACCAAGATCTCGGATCACTTCGCGATCATTCCGACCACCATCGCGCCGAAGAATTTGTCCGAGCCGGAACAGAAGCTGTACGACCTGGTCACGCGCCGCTTCATGGCCGTGTTCTTCCCGCCTGCCGAGTTCCAGGTCACCACCCGCTACACCGAAGTGTCCGGCCATCAGTTCAAGACTGAAGGCAAGGTCATGACCAACCCGGGCTGGCTGGCGATCTACGGCAAGGAAGCCTCGTCGGACGACGACAAGGAAGGCAACGCCAACGGCAACCTGGTACCGGTCGCCAAGGGCGAGAAGGTGCTGACCGACACGGTCAACGCCAACGGCCTGGTCACCAAGCCGCCTGCGCGCTACACCGAGGCGACGTTGCTGTCGGCGATGGAAGGCGCGGGCAAGCTGGTCGAGGACGACGAACTGCGCGATGCGATGGCCGGCAAGGGCCTGGGCACGCCAGCGACGCGCGCCGCCACCATCGAGGGCCTGCTGACCGAGCGCTACCTGCTGCGCGAAGGCCGCGAACTGATGCCGACCGCGAAAGCGTTCCAGCTGATGACGCTGCTGCGCGGCCTGGGCGTGAACGAACTGACCGCGCCGGAACTGACCGGCGAATGGGAATACAAGCTGTCGCAAATGGAGAAGGGCAAGATCTCGCGTGACGAGTTCATGCGTGAAATCGCCCAGATGACGCAGATCATCGTCAAGCGCGCCAAGGAATACGACAACGATACGATCCCGGGTGATTACCACACCCTGCACACGCCGTGCCCGAACTGCGGCAGCGTGGTCAAGGAAAACTATCGTCGCTTCGCCTGCACCAAGTGCGAATTCTCGATGAGCAAAACGCCGGGCAGCCGCCAGTTTGAAATCGAGGAAGTGGAGCAGTTGCTGAAGGACCGCACCATCGGCCCGCTGCAAGGTTTCCGCTCGAAGATGGGACGTCCGTTCGCGGCCATCCTGCGCATCGTGCGCGACGAAGAGATCAAGAACTTCAAGCTGGAGTTCGACTTCGGCCAGAACGACGATTCGGAAGATGCCGAGCCGGTCGACTTCACTGGACAGACCGCCTTGGGCCCATGTCCGAAGTGCGCCGGCGGCGTGTACGAGATGGGTCTGGCATATGTTTGCGAAAACAGCGTCGCCAAGCCGAAGACTTGCGACTTCCGCAGCGGCCGCATCATCCTGCAACAGGAGATCTTGCCTGAGCAGATGGCCAAGCTGCTCAACGATGGCAAGACCGACCTGCTGCCGGGTTTTGTCTCGCAGCGCACTCGTCGTCCGTTCAAGGCCTTCCTGACCAAGGGCAAGGACGGCAAGATCAGCTTCGAGTTCGAAGAGCGCAAAGCCAAGGCTCCGGCCAAAGGCAAAGCGGCCGCGGTAGCGGACGACGGCGCGGACGGTGCGGCAGAAGGCGCGGCGCCAGCGAAGAAAGCCCCGGCCAAGAAGGCCGCCGCAGCCAAGGCTCCGGCCAAGGCGGCGGCAGTCAGGAAGCCGGCGGCCAAGAAAGCGCCAGCCAAAAAAGCAGCCCCTAAAAAGGCCGCCGCGACCGCAGAGTAACCTTCGGCAGCGCCAACAAAAACGGGACCTTGATGGTCCCGTTTTTCATGCTGGGGTCAAGTCTGACATTCGGACACGGCCAGAGCCGTAGTTTGCCGTTTGTGGCCGAGCTCGTGTCCGAATGTCAGACTTGACCCTCGGCTGGCGTTAGACGCGCCAGGGCTTGCCCGGCTTCATGGGGACCTCGATCAGTTCGCCGGTTTGCCATTGCAGCACTTGCTCCTTGCTGAGTACGACCGCGTGGGTGGGCGTGGCCAAGTTGGTGGCGATGGCGATCCATTGTTGCTGCTCGCGCCGATAGACTGTGATCTCGCAAGCTCCGCTCGGGCTGCCGCAGGCCCAGGCCATCCAGTCGTCGCTGATCAGCAGGTAGGCTAGCTGGTCGTTGTGCTGATCTTCCAGCCGTACGCCGTGCATGGCGCCGCTCGGTTCGCGATACCAGTCTTCTTCGTAGCTGTTGTCGAGGCCGGTTTCGTGGACGTGGTCGGCGTCGTCGAAGCGCATCCAGCCGGCGTCGAGCTCGCTGCTGAGGGCGGGGTAGGCGATGGCGGGGTGCCAGGTGCAGCGCTCGCCTTCCACCACGGTTTCGCCGGCGAAACCGTTGATGCCGATGCGGTCGACGGGAATGCGCAGGTCGATGTGATAGCGCGCCGCCTGGAACCACCACACTTGGGTGGTCAGGTCGCTGCTGCCGTTGCTGCGCCAGATGCCGCTGCGGCGCCACAAGCCTTCGTATTCTGCTGGAACCATGTCACTTCAAATCGTCGGTGTAAAAGTAGACCGTACCACGAATCGCTTTGGCGGGCACATGCAGCGCGGCGGCCAGCGCTTGCGCGGCCGGCTGCTGCAGGGCCTGCTTGTTGAGCGTGATAGCCGTTGTCGATGCGCCGCTGGCCGCCGCGTAGGAAACGATGTGATCGAAATCCGGCCGGCTGTCTATCTGCTTGACCAGGTAGCGCTGTTGGCCGCTGCCTATCTGCACGTAGCTGGCGTCGGCGCTGCTCTTCTGCGCCGGCGACAACTGGCGATACATCAGCACCTTGTCGACCACGACAGTGGAGGCGGCGAACTGCGTCTTGCCGCCTTGCTCGAAATGGCCCAGCACCAGGTCGGCCTTGAACTGCCGCAGCGGCGCGGCGCTCGCTGGCGCCAGGCGCGACAGCTCGAACTTCTCCGGCGCGATGGTCCACAACGCGGTCTTGCCGTCGAGACGACGGCGCAGCGCCGCGTCGGTGGCGGGATCGGCCACATGCACTTGCAGGATCACCTGGTAGTCGTGCGGCGCATGGAACATCGGCAGGTGCGATGCATACAACCCCTCTTTGCCGCCGAACAGCGCCATGCCGTGCTCGCCATAACTGGCGTCCGCCGCGCCGGCGCTACCGGCGATCAAGGCCAGCGCGACCAGCGCGGCCCTCATGCCTTCACCAGCAGCTTGCCGCGATGCTCGCCGGTGAACAGCGAGTTGAGCGCCGCCGGCAGTTGCTCGAAACCGTCGATCACCGTTTCCTCGAACACGATCTCGCCCGCCTTCACCCACGGCGCGACGATGCGTATCATCTCGTCCATGCGGTGCAGGTAGTCGCGCGCCAGCATGCCCTGGATGGTGGCGCGCTGGTACAGCATGTGATGCAGCAGGCGCGGCCCCAGTTCCGGCGTCTCCAGGCCGCCGCTGTACTGGCTGATCTGGCCGCAGATGACGATGCGCGCGCGGCGGTTGATCAGAGGGATGATGGCATCGGTCACCATGCCGCCGACGTTGTCGAAATACACGTCGACGCCGCCGGTCAGCCGCTTGATTTCCGCGCCCAGCGCATCGGCGTCGGCATAAGCCTTGTAGTCGATGGCCCAGTCCGCGTCCAGCACATTGCGCAGCCAGTCGCACTTGGCCGGGCCGCCGGCGATGCCGAGCACGCGCGCGCCGTGGCGCTTGGCGAACTGCACCACCAGCGATCCCACCGCTCCCGCCGCGCCGGACACCACCACCACCTCACCCGCATGCGGCTTGCCCGATTCCGTCAGGCCGAACCACGCGGTGCGGCCCGGCATGCCCAGCACGCCGAGCGCGGTGGTCACCGGCGCCAGCTCCGGGTCAATGCGCTTCAGGCCGCTGGCGTGCACGCGCGCATGCGTCTGCCAGCCGGTGTAGCTCTGCACCCAGTCGCCGGCCGTAAAGCCGGGCGCGTTCGACGCCATTACCTGCGCCACCACGGCGCCTTGCTGCACGGTGTTGAGCGGATGCGGCTCGGTGTCGTAGGTCGGCTTGGTGGACTGGCCGATGCGCATGTAGGGATCGACGCTGAACCAGCGCGCCTCGATCAGCACTTCGCCGTCGCCCAGCGCGGTCGACAGTTGTTGTTCCACGAGCTCGTAGTGCTCGGCCGTGATCTGGCCGACGGGCTGCCGGCGGTAGATCCATTGTTTTTGGGTGAGAGTAGTCATGCTGCAGATGGTAAGATGCTCTTCGTATCCAGTAAAGCAACTTAAATTCACTATTCGTATCCTGTTTGGACATCATGAATCTTTCCGACCTGCGTGTTTTCGTCAGCGCCGCCCGCCGTCCGTCGCTGGGCGCGGCCGCGCTGGAGCTGCATTTGACGCCGTCGGCGGTGTCCAAGGCGCTCAAGCGGCTGGAAGACAGTCTGGGCAAGCCGCTGTTCGACCGCAGCGCCAAGCAGCTGGTGCTGAACGACAGTGGCCAGTTGCTGCTGGCCCGCGCCCAGACCTTGCTGGCGCTGGCGGACCAGGCCAAGGCCGATTTGATGGGTGAGCGCGCCGCCGTGGATAGCCGCATCGCCGGCCCGGCCATCCTGCTGTGGCGGCATGGGCAGATGCTGTCGCAAGCCCTGCGCGCCTACCCGGAAGCGAGCCTGCGCATGCAGGCCATGTTCGAGGATGAGGCGCTGGCGGCGCTGCTGCGTGGCGATATCAACGCCGCCATCGTCACCGGCGACGTCATCGAAGGCCGCGGCGAGCACTGGTCGGATGAATGGCAGGTCACGCCGCTGGGCAGCGTGACCTTGCACCTGGTGGCGGGGCAGCGCCATCCGCTGGTGACGTCGCTACCGCCGGCGCCGCTGCTGGAGGCGGACACGGCGCAAGTGCTGACGCACGACTTCGCCTGCCCGTCGCGCTCGCTGTTTTGCGGCGTGCAGCGCGGCGCCCGCTCCGACGGCTGGCGCGACGACCAGTTGCCGCGCAAGATCCGCTACTGGACCGACGATCTGCAACTGCTGCTGGCGCTGGTCAAATCGGGCGAGGCGCTGGCCTACCTGCCGGACTTCGCGTTGGCCGATCCCGAGCTGCGCCGCATCCACGTGACCGATTGCGCGTTCGAATGCGTGGAACAGGTGGCGCTGGTGTGGAATCGCGTCAAGGCCAGCACCTGGCAGCGCGAACTGGCGGCCGCGCTGGCCGGATACAACTCGTAACTTTTCTTACGGAACTGTGGTCGTCTGCCGCCGGGGCGGTCGCGTTAATTGCTCAAGACGCTGATGAACAGCGGTCTGTCAACCACTAGAAAAGGAACACAATCATGAAAACCAAATCCCTGATGATCGCCGGCGTGCTTTCCATGATCAGCGCCGCAGCTTTCGCGCAAACCAATCCAGTGGCACAAGTCCATCAGGACAATGCTCAGATCCGCCAGGACGTCAAAGAGATCCACCAGGACACCCGCCAGATCAAGCGCGACAACGCGGTGATCGCGGTCAAGCAAAGCCAGGTGGCGGCAGGCCAGCAGCAGCTGCAGGCGGAACGCGGCGAACGCAATGCGCTGGCCCGCGCCGAACACGCCGACGTCAAGAAGGGCGACCTGGCCGGCGCCCAGCAGCTGGACCAGGCGCGCCGCGCCGAGCAGCAAAACATCAAGGTGGAGAAGCAGGCCATCAAGCACGACGAAAAAGTGATCGCCCGCCGCAGCGTCGACAAGCACCAGGAGCAGGTGGCGCGCCGCGACGAGAAACTTGAACGCCATGCGGACAAGGTCAAGCGCGACCATGACGCCGCCAAGATCTGATTGTTGAAATGTTAAGCAAGCCGGGCGCCTCCAAAACACCCGGCTTTTTACCGCTTGCTTCGCTGGGGCCGAACACCTATATTGAATGTACTATGACCGTCGCCCTCAACTCCGTTAGCGCAAGTCCGGCCTACCAGCCGTATGTGCCCGTCGTCTCCAGTACGGCGGCGGGGGCTTTGTCGTCCGAAGCCGTCAGCCTGTCGGCGGAGTCGGCTGTGGTGGCGTCGCTGGGGGGATCGACCGGCGCTTCGGTCTACACCCCGTCCGGCTTGCTGGATAGCTTGCAGCAGGCCGGCACCGCGACCGAACCGGTCACCGTTCCCACCGACGGCAGTAATGTTGACACTTCCGCCACCGCGCAGCAAGCGCAAGACCAGGCCATTCTTGGCTCGCTGGCCTCGGCGCCGTCGGCGTCGGGCATCTACACCGGCGCCGGGACGGTCAGCGGGCTGTCCGCGCAGGCGTCGGCCAACTGGGCGGACCTGCTCAAGGCCAATCCCAGCCTGGCCGGCACCGTCATCGCCGACTCCTACAATGCGGGACTGGTCAGCTCCCTGCAAGTCACGGCCTAGGCATACTTCAGCAATAAATTAATTCCCGTGATAAACTGTTGGTTCCTTGGGGCAATTTTTATCCTTCCGCCCGATTCGCAGTTCCAATAGTAGCAACGCTTCTCTTTTTCCAATATTGCCTTCACGGGCACACAAATCATGAAAAACTTGAATATCGGCACGCGCCTTGCCGCGGGCTTTGGCTTGGTATTGGCGTTGATGACGCTGATGACCGCAATCGGCATCAGCCATATGCAAACCGTGGCCGAAGCCACCCGCGACATGATGCAGCAGCCGCTGGCCAAGGAACGCATGATCAGCGACTGGTATCGGCTGATCCACACCAGCGTGCGCCGCACCTCGGCGATTTCGAAGAGCAGCGATCCGTCGCTGGGACCGTTCTTCGCCGAAGAAACCGCCGCTTCGACCGCCGAGGTCAACGGCCTGCAAAAACAGGTGGAACCGCTGCTCGTCACCGAGCAGGAGAAGGCGCTGTTCGACGGCATGAAGGCCAACCGCAAGCGTTACCTGGCGTCGCGCGACGCCATCGTGTCGCTGAAGAAGGACGGCAAGCTGGACGAGGCCGCCGCCATGCTGGAGCAGCACTTCACGCCGGACGGCAAGGCGTACCTGGAATCGCTGCGCGGCCTGCTGGAATTGCAGCGCAAAAGCATCGACGATAACGCGGCGGCGATTGAATCGCTGTATGAGCACAGCCGCCAGTTCATGATCCTGTTCGGGCTGGCGGTGCTGGCGCTGGGCGTGATCTGCGCCTGGCGCCTGACGCGCGGCATCACCGTGCCGTTGAACCGGGCGGTGGAGGTCGCCGTGGCCGTGGCCAACAAGGACCTGACCACGCGCATCGAAGTGAGCACGAAAGATGAAACCGGCCGCCTGCTGGCGGCGCTGCGCAGCATGAATGATGGCTTGATTGGCATCGTCACCGAAGTGCGCAGCGGAACCGAGAGCATCTCCAGCGCCTCGAGCCAGATCGCCGCCGGCAATCTGGATTTGTCGGCGCGCACGGAGGAGCAGGCGTCGAGCCTGGAAGAGACCGCATCGTCGATGGAAGAACTGACGTCGACAGTCAAGCAGAACGCGGACAATGCGCGCCAGGCCAACCAGTTGGCGGTCAAGGCCTCGGCCGTGGCGCAGCGCGGCGGCGGCGTGGTGGCGGACGTGGTGCAGACCATGGATGCGATCAACGGTTCTGCGCGCAAGATTGTCGACATCATCGGCGTCATTGATGGCATCGCTTTCCAGACCAACATCCTGGCGTTGAACGCGGCGGTGGAAGCGGCCCGTGCGGGCGAGCAGGGCCGTGGTTTCGCGGTGGTCGCGACCGAGGTGCGCAGCCTGGCGCAGCGTAGCGCGACGGCGGCCCGTGAAATCAAAACCCTGATCGACGATTCGCTGCAAAAGGTGGATGCCGGCAGCCTGCTGGTCACGCAGGCCGGCAACACGATGAACGAAGTGGTGGAGAGCATCCAGCGCGTGACCGACATCATGGGCGAAATCACGACCGCCAGCATGGAGCAGAGTTCGGGCATCGAGCAGATCAACCAGGCGATCGGCCAGATGGACCAGGTGACACAGCAGAACGCCGCGCTGGTGGAAGAGGCCGCCGCAGCGGCAGCCTCGCTGCACGATCAGGCCGATGCGCTGACCGAGGTCGTGGCCGTCTTCAAGCTAGCCGCATAAAAACCCGGGGTCAAGTCTGACATTCGGACACGAGCTGAACCTTAGCGTACGTTATGGTTCAGTTCGTGTCCGAATGTCAGACTTGACCCCAGCTGTGTTATTGGGTCAGCAGTTCGACGGGGATCATATTGTCGTCGGGCTTGCGGTCGATGAGCTTGTTGTCGGGATCGATGCCGGCCTTGCCCGGGCGGCCGTTGATGATCACCGTGTACAGATTGTCCTTGCGTTCGATTAGCTTGCGCTCGCGGTACAGGCTGTTGCCGTCCTTGTCGTCGATGCCGATGTCGATCCAGTCCTTCAACGGCGTGTCTTTTTCCGCGCCCTGGTCGTCGGCCCGTACCTTGGCGGCGCTGACCGCGAACGTCACTTCGTACTTGCCGTCCACCAGCTTGCGCGCAGTGGCCGAGACCGCATGATTCTCGTACAGCACGATGTGGTTGAACAGGTCGTCGATCAGGTAAGCCTGTTCAGGCGGCGTGATCTTGCGCAGCGCGTCGACCAGCACCGTGACGCTCGGGTATGGCCCGGCCTTGCGGCCATACTGCGCCAGCATCTCCTTCAACGCGGCGTTGACCTTGGCCTCGCCCAGGATGTCCTGCAACTGGTACATCGCCAGGCTGCCCTTGCGGTACTGGATGTAGTTCTGGTTTTCGTTGTCCGCCAGCGGCATTTCCTTCTTGCGCTCCAGCGCGCGGCCCATCAGGTACAGGTCCAGGTCGTAGTGCAGGAAGCGGCGCATCTTGTCCGCGCCAAAATTCTTCTTCATCACCATCAGCGCCGAGTATTCGGCCAGCGTTTCGCTCAGCACCGTGCCGCCGCGCGTGTTGCCGCCGACCAGCTGGTTGCCCCACCACTGGTGCGCCACTTCATGCGCGGTGACGTAGAACGGATAGTCGATGTCCTTCGGACTCTTGTCGTTGACCTTGGCGATGAAGCCTATCGATTCCGAATACGCGATCGTGGTCGGCAGCGATTGCGCGAAGGTGGCATAGCGTGGGAACTCGACAATGCGCACCAGCTTGTGCTGGTAAGGCCCGAAGTTGCGCGTGTAGTAGTCCAGCGATTCCTTGATGCCCTTGTCCATGCGGTCGAGGTTGTACTCATGGCCGGGATGGTAGTACAGCTCGATGCCCACGTCCTGCCACCAGTCGCGCTTGACCAGGTAGCGCCCCGACTGGATGGCGTAGTAGTTCAGGATGGGCTGGTCCATCTTGTAGTGATAGTAGTGCCGGCCCTGCTTGCTCCATTCCTTGACCAGCGTGCCCGGCGCGATGGCGATCTGGTCGGCGCTGGTGCTGACGGTGGCGTCAAAGCTGATCCAGTCGGCGTCGCTGCTGGCGATGTTGTTGGCCAGGCCGGCCGGGTCGTCGCGCGGCAGCATGCGCTCGCGTGCCGGCAGCTTGTGCTTCCTGCGGTCGCGCGCGTCGCTCAGTTCCATGCCCTGCTGGTAGCCGATGTGCGGCAGCACGCCGTTGTTGAAGAAGGTGCCGTTGCCGATCACCGGCGTGTCCTGGCCCATGCCTAAAATGCCTCCGGGCAGGTAGACCACGTCGAAGTCCATCGTCAGCTGCGCGCCGGGCGCCAGCGGCTTGGCCAGCTTGTAGCTGTAGAAGCCGAGCTCGTCATCCTGGAAGCCCGGCCGCGCGTCCTGGCTGAAGCGCGCCTTGAATTGGGTGGTGCTGTTGTCCTGGTAGACCAGCACGTCGGTGATCGGCTGCGCGGTCTTGTTCTCCAGCAGATAGCGGCCTTTGACCACCAGGCTGCGCTGGTCCGGCACGATGGCGACGTCGAGCTTGACATCGGTGATGCGCGGCTGCGGCACCACGGCGAATTTCTTGTACTTGCGCTCGTAGTCGGCGCGCTCGGCATCCTTCTGGTAGGCCGATTTGAAACAGTGGACGATGTGGGTGTTGTAGAACACCACGCTGCCGGCGCCGACGAACACCAGCAGGCCGGCGGCCACCGTGCTCAGCACCGGCACCGTCAGCGCGTGGCGCGCCAGTTGCAGGCGCTGGCGCCAGCCGTCGTTGGTGCCGCGCGCCCAGAACAGCAGCGACAGTACCGCCAGCAGCAGGGCGGCGCCGGTCCAGTAGAGTTCGAACCAGCGTTCGCGCGCCAGGAAGTGGCCGTAGCCGTTCATGGCGGAGTAGATGAAGCTCGGCATGTTGCCGTAGACGAGCATGGGATCGTCGACGCCTATCGTGCCCAGCGTGACGCTGGCCACGTAGTAGACGATCATCGCGAAGTAGGCCAGGTATTTCTGGTTGATCAGCACTTGCAGCGCGATCGCCAGCACCGCCGACAGCGCATAGGCCGGCAGCTGGATCAGGAACAGGTGGTACAGGTACAGCCCCGGCTCCAGGATGAAATAGCCTTTGACGATCTGGATCGCCATGCCGCACACCATCACCACCACCATCAGCAGGGTTTGCAGGCCGATCAGCGCGATCAGCTTGGACAGCATCGGCAGCCAGCTCGGGATCGGCAGCGCGTCCAGCATCTGCGCCATGCGCGCCTCGCGCTCGCGCCATACCAGCTCGCCCGCGTAGAAGGTGGTGATGACGAACATGAACAGCGCGAAGGTTTCCGACACCGACTCCAGCACCAGGTAGGTGACCGGGTAGGTGGTGGTGCCGAACATCGAGCCCATGTCCAGTGCGCTGGCCAGCATCATCAGCACGCCGGCCAGCACGATCACCAGGAAGTAGATGTTCTTGGTGGTTTCGCGCAGGTTCAGCCAGCTCATCTTGAACAGCAGCGCGGCCAGGCTGCGCGACTGGAAGTCCGGCTTTTCCTGGGTGCTGGTGGACTGGGCCGACAGGTGCAGCGGGGTTTCGCCTTCGCCGCGGCTGGTGCTGCCGGCGCCGCTGTCGATGGTGGCGATGAAGTGGAAGCGCCAGTAGCCCAGCAGCAGGCCGGCCAGCGCGAACGAACACCACAGCACGCGGTTGAGCAGGTACACGCCTTCCGGCCAGAACATGCGGCTGTTGCGCTCGATGATGGGCCAGTATTCGGTCAGGCGGATCACGGCGGTGGTGCCGAAGGGATCGATCAGCGCGGCCAGGGTCTTGTAGTCGAGGTCGCGCGCCAGGCCGGGGGCGACGATGTAGCCGATCAGCATGACCACGCTGGAGATGTAGACCGGCAGCATGCGCCGCGTCAGCGCGGCCAGGATGAAGAACACGGCGCCGAAGATGAAGATGTCGGGCAGGATGACGATCAGGTAGGGGATCAGGTAACCCAGCACGCCCGGCTGGCCCAGCCGCTCCGGATCGATGCCGGGGATAAAGCTGCCCAGCCAGCAACCCAGGATGATGCTGGTGAAGATGATGGCCAAGGTCAGGTAGGCGCCGAGGAAGCGGCCGAACATGTACTGGTGCTTCTTGATCGGCGCCGAGAAGAAGAAGTGCTGCATGTCGTATTCGAAATCCTGCTGCACCGAGCGGCCCATCATGGCGGCCATGACCACCACGCCCAGCGAGCCGAGCACGCTGGTGGTGAACATCAGCGAGCGGGGCGAGTCGATCAGCTGGCTGCCGAAGGCGACCGAGGCGCCCTTGAAGACGCCGCCGGCGGCGGCCATCCACAGCAGCGACAGCGCCAGGAAGCCGAGGAAATAGACCCAGGTGGACAGCAGCTTGAGGCGCTGACGCGCTTCAAAGTAGGCGATGGAAAACATAAGGCCGCCTTAATCGCAGGTGGCCGCAGCGCTGTGGCGGCCGGCGATGGTGGCGAAATAGACATCTTCGAGGTCGCCGATGGCTTCTTCAAAGCCGTCGCCGGGATCGGTCTCGCTGTAGACATGGATGAGGGTGCGGCCGGACAGCAGGCGCGACGAGATGACCGGGTGGCGCAGCTGGAACGATTGCAGGTCGCGCTTGTCGATGAAGCGGGCCCAGATCTTGTCGCTCACTTCGTGGATCAGTTCCTGGGTCGGGCCGCACAGCAGCAGGTGGCCCTTGTTGATGATGGCCATGTTGGCGCACAGGTCAGCCACGTCGCTGACGATGTGGGTCGACAGGATCACGGTCTTGTCTTCGCCGATGTCGGACAGCAGGTTGTGGAAGCGCACCCGCTCCTGCGGATCGAGGCCGGCGGTCGGCTCGTCGACGATGATCAGCTTGGGATCGCCCAGCAGCGCCTGGGCGATGCCGAAGCGCTGGCGCATGCCGCCCGAGAAGCCGCCGAGGCGCTGGTTGCGCACGTCGAACAGATTGGTTTGTTGCAACAGGCCGTCGACCACCTCGCGCCGGCGGTTGCGGTTGGACAGGCCCTTGAGCACGGCGAAATGGTCCAGCAGCTCGTAGGCGGTCACTTTCGGATAGACGCCGAAGTCCTGCGGCAGGTAGCCCAGCAGGCGGCGCACTTCGTCTTTTTCGTCCAGTACGTCGATGTCGTCCAGGAACACCGAACCGGAATCGCATTCCTGCAAGGTCGCCAGCGTCCGCATCAGCGTCGACTTGCCGGCGCCGTTGGGCCCGAGCAAGCCGAACATCCCGGTCGGGATGGTGAGCGAAATATTGTCCAGCGCTACGACGCCATTGCCGTAGGTTTTAGACAAGTTGCTGATGCGTAATTCCATGCTAACTCCTGAATGATTCTGCCGGTGCCTGCGCCGCGTTTCTGTACGGCCATACACTTTTCACATGATGGCATTGTATTGAATTTGCTCTATATGTGGGGCGCCATTGCGATAGGCGGCCGAAACTGCGCGCCAGAGTGCAGAAAAGGCCGACCAGACGGCGGTGCGCGGCGGCCTTGTTCCGGGCTAGTTGAATAGACAACTTGTTCAATTTCTAAACAAAACCTGCTCGCGGTTGAACCACCAGCGGCACAGGGCCAGCAGGGCGCCGGCGGTCAGGGTGGTCGACAGCAGGATGACCCAGAACATGCTGTAGTCCATCGTGCCCTTCACCAACTCCTTCATCGCCAGCGAAACATTGGTCATCGGCACCATCGCCCATTTCCAGTTCAGCTCGACGCCGGGCAGCAGCGCCACCAGGGTCGGCAGCACGGTGACGATGATCAGCGGCGAGATCAGGCCGGCCGCCTCCTTGTAGCTTTTGGCGTAGACCGAGATCGACAGCAGGATGGCGGCGAAGATGGCGGCGGTCGGCACCAGCATCAGCGCCACCATGGTCAGGTCCAGCAGGCCGATGGCGCGCACCATCTGCACCAGGTCGCCGCCTATCATGGGGCCGAAGAAAGTCAGCAGCATGCCCAGGCTGCCGATCATCAGCAGCGCCGAGGTCAGGCCGACGGTGAACAGCATCAGGAACTTGGCCATCACCAGCGCGGTGCGCGAGACCGGCGCCAGCAGCAGGGTTTCCAAGGTGCCGCGTTCCTTCTCGCCGGCGCCGGTGTCGATCGCCGGATACATTGCCGCCATCAGGCACACCATCAGCAGGATGTAGGGCAACATGCCGCCGACAACGGCGCCCATCTGCTCACGCTTGTCGGCGGTGGAATGGTCTTCCAGCGTGATCGGGTCGAGCGCGAAGCGCAGTTGCTCCTTGTTGAGGTTGAGCGCGGACAGCGCCTGTTCGCGCAGCAGGCGGTTCTGGCCGCCGACCACCGACATCACGCGCTTGCGCGTCAGGTCGACCGTGACGGCGCTGTTGTAGTGCAGCGCGATCACGGCTTGTTGTTGCTGGGCCAGGCTCGCTTCGAAACCGGCCGGTATCACCAGCGCGAACTTGATGCGGTCGTCGCCGATGGCGGTCTTGATGTCGGCCGGGCTGGCCAGCAGCACTTCGCGGAAGCCTTTTTCTTTGGCGAAGCGTTCAGCCAGCTTGGGCGCGTTGTCCTTGCCGAAGATGGAGTAGGTCATCTCGGCCTGGCTGGCCTGCTTGAACATGCTCGACGATACGTAGCCGAAGCCGGTGAAGATCAGCGGCATGGCGAACACCGGAATGAACACGGTGAAGAAGAAGGTGCGGCGGTCGCGCGCCAGTTCCAGCAACTCCTTGAGGTAGATGATCCACATGGCTCAGGGCTCCTGGTTGATGACGCCGACGAAGGCGTCGTACAGGTCGGCGCTGCCGCCCAGGTGGC
Organism: Duganella sp. BJB476; assembly: GCF_003416895.1. Classification (GTDB taxonomy): domain Bacteria; phylum Pseudomonadota; class Gammaproteobacteria; order Burkholderiales; family Burkholderiaceae_D; genus Rugamonas. Next base: position 260,284 of record NZ_QVIO01000007.1, on the reverse strand, counting down.
GCAGCTCGTCGACTGTGCCGTGGAAGGCGGTCTTGCCGTGGTTGATGATGCAGACGCGGTCGCACAGCTTTTCCACTTCGTGCAAGTGGTGAGTGGAGAAGATCAGCGGCACGCGCAGCGCCTTGTAGCTGGCGATGAAGTCCAGCAGGATCTTGGCCGACATCACGTCCAGGCCGGTGGTCGGTTCGTCGAGGATGACAATCTGCGGCTCGTGCACCACGGTGCGGGCGATCGAGCATTTCTGCTTCATGCCGGTGGACAGCTGGTCGGCGCGCTTGTTGCCGTATTCGGACATCTGCAGCAGCTCGAACAATTCATCGCAACGGCGCTTCAGGTAGGGCGGGCTCATGCCGTGCAGGCGGCCGAAGTATTCGACGTTTTCGCGCGCGGTCAGGCGGCCGTACAGGCCGGTGGTGCCGGATAAAAAACCGATGTGCTGGCGCGCCGCCAGCGGATCGTGCAGCAGGTCGACACCGTTGGCGTGTATGCTGCCTGCATCTGGTTTCAGTGCGGTGGACAGCAGGCGCAGGGTGGTGGTCTTGCCGGCGCCGTTGGGACCAAGCAGGCCCAGCACTTCACCGGGAGCGCAACGGAAGCTGACATCGCGCACCGCATGGAACCAACCGTCGTGGTCGCGCGGATCGCGCGCCTGGGCCGGCTTGCCGCCGCGCGACGGCAGGCGAAAACGCTTGGCGAGCCCCCTGACCTCGATCATTGTTCTGTCCCTTGTTGAAAAGATTTCAAGAGTAGCATGTAAAAATTCTCGCGCGCAAGCTACTAGCCATACAAATGTCTTGCTATAGTCGGATATGGGAGAACAATAAAAAATGAATCCTCAATTGCAGGAAAAAATTCTGGCGGTCACCCATTGTGGCGTCAACCGTAGCGAGTCCACCGGCTTCTTTCGCGTGGCGCTGGGCCTGTTTTACCTGTCGGGCCTGATGACCAAGGAAACCCTGGACTTCGACAAGCTGGACCGCGACTTCAACCGCTTCATCTATCACAGCATCGGCAAGGGCCACAGCATCACTAGCATCCTGCAATACATGAGCGGCGAGAAGGTGGTGCCGGTGGTGGAGTCCAAGCGCTTCCTGCGCGCGTTTGCCGAACACTGCGCCGAAGTGCCCATCGAGAATATCCCCTTCCTGCTGGGCCTGAACCTGAGCGTGGCGAAGGACATTTCCAAGATCGATGTGCGCGGCCCGGTGGCCGACTATATCGAACGCCAGCGCCAGTTGCGCGAAGCGGCCGAGGCAAACTGAGGCTGTCGCCTCTATAATATTGCTTTCGTCCGAATTCGAGTTTTCTTATGGCCGCACATCACCACACCCCGCTGGACCGATTGATCGCCGGCGCCGATAAGGCGCTGCGCGTGATTACCGGCGTCGCCTCGGCATCGCGGCCGACGCCGGCGCTGCACGCGGCCGACGCCCAGATGAGCGAAGCGGAAACCCGCCACAGCGCCGGGCTGATGCGCGTGAACCATGTGGGCGAGGTCTGTGCGCAGGCGCTGTACAACTCGCAGAGCCGCTTCGCCAAGACCGAGGAAATGCGCGCGCAGTTCGAGCAGGCGGGCAGGGAAGAGGAAGACCATCTGGCCTGGACCGCGCAGCGGCTGGCCGAACTGAACTCGCATATCAGCGTGCTCAATCCGCTGTTCTACGCCGGCGCGTATGCGCTGGGCACGGTGGCGGCGGTGCTGGGCGATGCGCGCAGCCTGGGCTTTGTGGTGGAGACGGAGCGGCAGGTGGAGGCGCATCTGGCCAGCCATCTGGATCAGTTGCCGCCACAGGACGCCAAGTCGCGCGCCATCGTCGAGCAGATGCGGCAGGATGAGATTGAACATGGCGCCGCCGCGCAGGCGCTGGGCGCCTCGCAGACGCCGGCGCCGGTGCAGGCTGTGATGGCGGTGATGGGGAAAGTAATGACCAGCACCGCGTATTACATCTAGGCTTCGATAATCTCGAACGAATGCGTGATCTCGGCAGTCTTGCCGAGCATGATGGACGCCGAGCAGTACTTGTCGTGCGACAGCGTGATCGCCCGTTCCACCGCTTCAGGCTTCAAGTCCTTGCCGGTCACGGTGAAGTGGAAATTAATCTTGGTGAACACTTTCGGCTCGCTGTCCGCGCGCTCGGCGGTCAACGTGCACTCGCAGCCGCGGATGTCGGCGCGGCCCTTCTTCAGGATCAGCACCACGTCATACGCCGTGCAGCCGCCGGTACCCAGCAACACCATCTCCATCGGACGCGGCGCCAGGTTGTGGCCGCCGCCCTCGGGCGCGCCATCCATGTTGACCATGTGGCCGGAGCCGGTCGTGGCCAAGAAACTCATGCCCGACGGGCCATTCCAGCTGACTTTGCATTCCATCGTTCTCTCCGTTAAAAATCGTTGCGCATATTGTAAAGGAGTCCGGCCGGACTGGCTTGCATGAGGTTTTTTTGCTTGCAGCAACCTGGAACGAATCGCATACTTTATGACTTAGATCAAGGAGGACGCGATGAATCAGGCCATCAAATACCTTTGTTCCTATGGTGAATTGACCGTGCCGGGCACCACGCCCCTCGGTCCGCTGGCCGACGATTTCACGCTCAATTCGCCGGTTGGCGTGCATGCCGATAGTTTCGGCAGGCTGTGGGTGTGCGATACAGGCAACAGCCGCGTGCTGGTCTTTAACGCCGATTTGTCCGAACTGCTGCACGTGATCGAGGGTCCCGGCGACGATACGCCCGATGCGCCGCGCCTGCTGATGCCGTTCCACGTTTGCCCCCATCCCACGCACCAGTTGATGTACTGCACCGACATGGGCCACGGCCGCGTGGTGGCCTTCGCCTACGACGAGCACGAGATCTGGTTCAGCTATGCCTTCGGCGAAGGCGGCAGCCACTACCTGCCGCTGTCCGATCCGAACGGCATCACGGTGGTGCGCGAACGCGACGGCGTCGATTACCTGTATGTCTGCGACGAGTTCTTCCACACGGCCGACGACCTGGCCAGCCGCTGCGTCAAGTTCACGCTGGAGGGCGAATTCATCAGCCAGTTCCGCCACGTCGGCGGTCCCGGCGTCAAACACGAGCTGCTGTGGCCGCAGGGTTTGGCCAGTGACGCGCGAGGCAATCTCTACCTCGCCAACACCGGCCACTACGAAGTGCTGAAGATCAGCACCGACTGGCCCATCGTCGACGAATGCGTGCAGGCGCCGCATGACACGGTGATGCTGCACCAGCACGGCAAGCCCACCGGCATCGGCAAGTTCAATGTGATGCGGTCGGTGTGCGTGATCGGCGACCGCGTGTTCGTGCCCGGGCACATCGAGAACGCCATCACGGTGTACGACCTGGAGGGCCAGCAAGTGAGCGTGGTCAACGGCCTGCTGCCTTTGTGGAACCACACGCTGGAGCCGGTGCACAGCTTGTCCGATTTCGTCTATGGCGCGCTGGAGGACGTGGTGTTCGTCGGGCCGTACCAGATCTGCGCGGCGGAAGACGAACCGGATGTGTATTTCATCAGCGAACCGTTCGCGTCCAGCGTGATCAAGGTGCGCATCCCACGCGTCAAAGGCGATGAGGATGCGTTGCTGATCGAGTCGGTCGGCCACCGCCGCGACGACCAGAACCGGTTGCGCTCGACCTCGCAATTCAATTGCATGACGTCGGTGATCGGCTTCAATCGCGAGCGCCGCGCAGTGCCGCGCGAGCCCCAGGCCGCCGGCAACTGGATCGACCAATGGGCCCAGGCCACGACCAGCATCTACAAGTACTGGTATGACCAGTTCCGCACCCACATGGGCATCGATCCGCTGGCGCGCATGGAGAACGCCTCGCTGAACATCGATTCCGGCAACTGGTGCATGAAGACCTTCAACACCGAGAGCGATCCCTACCACCAGTTGCAGGACATGATGCGCGGCTTCTTCGTGCCGGGCGACCTGGCGATGGACGTCTACTATCCGCATACGCCGCCGCTGGGGCAGATCTGTCCCGGCACGCCGATCGTGTTCGTCACCAACTTCAATATGTGCACGGTGACGATGTACCAGTTCAATCCGGCCGGCTACCTGATCAACTACGGCATGCCCTTCGGCCGCGAGGGCATAGGCGGTGACGGCACCTTGAAGGCGCCGCAGGGCATCGCCATCAACGGCCAGGGCGAGATCTACATCGCCGATTCGCTCAACAACCGCATTTCGATGTGGCAGATCCAGCCGACCGGCTTCGTCGCGTTCCGCAAGAACTTCCGCTGGCAGTCGGACGACGATTTCACGCCCTGCGACATCGCCATCGACGCCCAGGACCGCTTGTTCGTCTGCGACCAGTTCAACAACTGCCTGCGCGTGTTCGACCGCGAGGGCAACAGCCTGTGGACTTACGGCCATCTCGGCTATTGCGATGATGTCAACGTTGACTACGGGAAGTTCATGCTCCCCGCCAGCGTCTGCATCGACGGCGACCGTCTCATCGTCAACGACCTGGTCAACCGCGCGCTGAAAGTGTTCCGCATCGGCGACGATACGCTGCACTACGAGACCGGGATTTCCGTCTTCAAGAAATACCCGGACGCCGGCGGCGTCTGGATGCCGTACTTCATTTACGCCGACCGCGGCCGCCTGTACGTGCCCGACACGACTTTCAATGTGGTCAATGTTTTCCGTTACGGGGCCGCGGAGCCTGATTCTGCCGGCATTGCAGCTTGACTCGGCGGGTGCTTCCCGCTTATACTTGTCGGCTTTCCGTTCGCTCAGGAAAGTAAATAAGAAGGCCGAGTCCGCTGAAGCAATGGCGGAACCACCATTTGAGCGTGTTTTATTATTTAGGAAGTCAACATGAAAACTTTTTCCGCTAAGGGCCATGAAGTCCAGCGCGATTGGTTCGTGATTGACGCGACGGACAAAGTCCTCGGACGTGTTGCCAGCGAAGTGGCACTCCGACTGCGCGGCAAACACAAGCCAGAATTTACTCCTCACGTCGACACCGGCGATTTCATCGTCATCGTCAACGCAGGCAAACTGCGCGTGACCGGCACCAAAGCAACCGAGAAGACCTACTACCGTCACTCGGGCTACCCAGGTGGCATCTATGAGACCAACTTCCTGAAAATGCAACAGCGTTTCCCAGGCCGTGCTCTGGAAAAAGCCGTCAAAGGTATGCTGCCGAAGGGCCCATTGGGCTACGCAATGATCAAGAAGCTGAAAGTGTACGCTGAAGGTTCGCACCCGCACGCTGCTCAGCAACCTAAAGCACTCGAAATCTAAGGAACTGACATGATCGGTAACTACAATTACGGCACCGGCCGTCGCAAGAGTGCAGTAGCTCGTGTGTTTATCAAAGTTGGCACTGGCCAAATCATCGTTAACGGCAAGCCAGCGGCTGAGTACTTCTCCCGCGAAACCGGCCTGATGGTTATTCGTCAACCACTGGAACTGACCGGCAACGTTGAGCGTTTTGACATCAAAGTCAACGTTCACGGCGGCGGCGAGTCCGGCCAGGCAGGTGCTGTTCGTCACGGCATCACCCGCGCTCTGATCGACTACGATGCAGCGCTGAAGGGCGATCTGGCACGCGCCGGCTTCGTTACCCGCGATGCACGTGAAGTTGAACGTAAAAAAGTTGGTCTGCGCAAAGCACGTCGCGCAAAACAATTCTCGAAGCGTTAATTTTTACGCTGTGGTGCGCTGCTTGCGGCGCATCCTCAAAAAAGCCGCCGGCCTCGTGTCGGGCGGCTTTTTTGCTATCTGGCCGACGTAACACGTCTGTCGCATATGCCTGATAAAATGGCAGTCCCCTCCACGCATTACCTCATTCAAGGAAAGAACATGATCAAAGTTGGCATCGTCGGCGGCACCGGATACACCGGAGTGGAATTGCTGCGACTGTTGGCAGTCCACCCTGATGTGCAGCTGACGGCTATCACGTCGCGCAAGGAAGATGGCTTGCCGGTTGCCGATATGTTCCCTTCGCTGCGCGGCCGCGTGAACCTCGCCTTCTCGTCGCCCGACAAGGCCGACCTGAGCAAGTGCGACGTGGTGTTCTTCGCCACCCCGCACGGCGTCGCCATGGCGCAAGCGCCGGCGCTGCTGGCGGCTGGCGTCAAGGTGATCGACCTGGCGGCGGATTTCCGCATCAAGGACAAGGCTGTCTTTGAAAAATGGTACAAGATCGAGCACACCTGCCCAGGCCTGCTGGATGAAGCCGCCTACGGCCTGGCCGAACTGAACCGCGACGCCATCAAGGGCGCGCGCCTGGTCGCCAATCCGGGTTGCTACCCGACCACCATGCAGCTGGGCTACTACCCGCTGCTGAAGGCCGGCCTGATCGACGCCGGTTCGTTGATCGCCGACTGCAAGTCGGGCGTGTCCGGCGCCGGCCGCAAGGCTGAGATCGCTACGCTGTTCTCTGAATCCAGCGACAACTTCAAGGCCTACGGCGTGGCCGGCCACCGCCACACGCCGGAAACCTCGGCGCAGTTGCAGAAGTTCACCGCCGACAAGGTCGGCCTGGTGTTCACGCCGCACCTGGTGCCGATGATCCGCGGCATGCACTCGACTCTGTACGGCCGCCTGACCAAGGACGTCAGCAACGAAGAGCTGCAAGCGCTGTTCGAAGCCCAGTACCTGGATTCGCCGTTCGTCGACGTGATGCCGTTCGGTTCGCATCCGGAAACCCGTTCCACCCGCGGCTCCAACATGCTGCGCCTGGCGCTGCATCGTCCGGACAACGGCAACACCGTGATCGTGCTGGTGGTGCAGGACAACCTGGTCAAGGGCGCGTCCGGCCAGGCGGTGCAGTGCATGAACCTGATGTTCGGCCTGGAAGAAACCACCGGCCTGACCCAGATCGCGCTGCTGCCGTAAATCAAAGTTGCGGTAGGGCGGGGATAGTAGATTAGGAATTCCCGCCCACTCCGCCTGCAGATAGAAAGCCGCACATGATCGATATGGACAGCCTGATCGGCGCCGCCACCCGCGTACAAGGTGATTTGCTGTTTCGCGGCGGCATGCGCATTGATGGTGAGGTCATCGGCAATATTGTCGCGGAGGCAGGATATCCCAGTTATCTCGTCATTGCCGAGCATGCTCGTGTGGAAGGTGAGATACGTTGCGACCATCTGGTGGTCAACGGCGAGGTCCAGGGTTGTGTTTTCAGCGCGGATTTGCTTGAAATCCAGCCGAGTGCCCGTATCATTGGGGATGTCAGTTACAAAGTCTTGGAAATGCACGGCGGCGCACAGGTGTTGGGCACATTGACCCACCGCGACAGCTCCGGCGTGGGACCGCTTTTGGCGGTCTCTGGAGCATAAATTACGCCAACGGTCTATAATGGATCAAATGTTTTCACGTAGGAGTCTGAAATGAATGCTGTCGCCGAATCGCTAGATGTAATCCCGTCGCCTATTATCTTCACCGATAGCGCGGCTGAAAAGGTCGCCCAACTGATCGAGGAAGAGGGTAATCCAGACCTGAAACTGCGCGTGTTCGTGCAAGGTGGCGGCTGCTCCGGCTTCCAGTACGGCTTCACGTTTGACGAAATCGTCAACGAAGACGACACCACCATGGTCAAGAACGGCGTCCAGCTGTTGATCGATTCGATGAGCTACCAGTACCTGGTCGGCGCGGAAATCGATTACAAGGACGACCTGGAAGGCGCGCAATTCGTCATCAAGAACCCAACCGCTACCTCGACCTGCGGCTGCGGCTCGTCGTTCTCGGTATAAGTTGCGCGCGACCGGCCCTGGCCGGCTGCGATAAACGGCGGACAACTGCGGTTGTGCCGCCGTTGTTGTTTATGCCTGGGCTGGCCGTTTGACGGCGATGATTTCCAGTACGCCCGCCACGCGGTTTAGTAGTGGAATGCGGCACAGATAACGATCGAGCACGATGAGTGGACGGCTGAAACGGCTGTAGATGCGGCGCACGCCCATCGGCATGCCAGTCAAGTTTTTTGGCACCAGGTTGGCGCGGCGCAGGCTGGCCACCCGGAAACCCTTATCTTCAAGTATCCCGATGATTTCCGCAGCGTGGTAGCGTCTCGGATGCGTGTAGCCCAGCTTAAGGCAACGCACCAGCGCTTCCTGCCACGACGCTCGTTGCGGCAATTGGTAAATCAGCAGCTTGCCTTCCGGGCGCAGCACGCGGGCGATTTCGGCCAGCGACTTGAGCTCGTTGCCCGCGACGCCGCTGCATTCGTCGATATGCTCCAGCACACCGCAGCTCAGCACCGCATCGAATGTCTGCTCCGGAAACGGCAGCTGCGTCGGGTGCGTCGTACGGATGACGTTCAGCCCGTTGCACAAGGGGATAGACGGCAGGCATGTGTCGTCGGCGCCGATGTCGAACGAGGTCATGTCGAAGTTGCGGCGGCGCAGTAGCCAGGTCATTTGCCCATAGCCGCTGCCCCAGTCCAGGATGCGCGCGGCTGGCTGCGGAACCACCGCCGCTATGTGGTCGGCGATCCGTATATAGTTGAGCAGGTTGACGGTTTGATCGAGATGGGGAATGTTGAGCTTGGCGCTCCGGATGCTGGCGGCATTATGTTCCAGGAAGGCCAAGTCGTTGCTATTGTTTGGAAGATTCATGCGGCACATTATACGGTTTTGTGGCGTCAGCGCGGGTAGAGTGCGCCCAATACTCGATCGCCATGGGCGCCCGTTACGCTCGGCAGGTTGCCCGCCAGCCGCTCGGTGAAACGATAGCCCAGCCAGGCGAAAGCCATCGCCTCGACCCGGTTCGGCGCCACGCCCAGCGCCTGCGTCGATTCCACCGTCACCTGCCGACCCAGCGCCGCGCCCAGCTCATCCATCAGCACGCCGTTGTAGGCCCCGCCACCGCACACGTAGACCGCGTCCGTGCCCGCACCATAGGCCTGGATCGCCTGCGCCAGCGTGAGGGCCGTCAGGCGCGTCAGCGTGCGCTGCACGTCTTCCGGCCTGGCGCCGGCGTACGCCGCCAGATGCTGGTCCAGCCAATTGATGTGAAACAGGTCGCGGCCGGTGCTCTTCGGCGCCGGCAGCGCGAAATACGGCTCGGCCAGCATGTTCGCCAGCAGGCCGGGGATTTCCTGGCCGCTGGCCGCCCAGGCGCCGTCCTGGTCGAATTCCTTGCCCTGGTGGCGGGTTATCCACGCATCCATCAGCACATTGCCCGGTCCGGTGTCGAAACCGATCACTTTGCCGTCCGTCAGCACGCTGATATTCGAGATGCCGCCGATGTTGGCCACCACCCGCGTTTGCCCGGGCTTGCCGAACAGCGCCTGGTGGAAGGCCGGCACCAGCGGCGCACCCTGGCCGCCGGCGGCGATGTCGCGGCTGCGGAAATCGGCGATCACGTCGATGCCGCACAGTTCGGCCAGCAGGGCGGGATTATTGGTCTGGCGCGTAAAGCCCAGTTCGGGACGGTGGCGTATGGTCTGGCCATGCACCGCCACCGCGCGGACGTCCTGCGCCTGCAGCGATACGTCGTCCAGCAGCGCCTTCACGCATTCGGCGTAGAACCGCGCCAGTTGATTGGCGGCCAGCGCCTCGCGTTCGATCTCGTTGTGACCGGAGGCCTGCAAGGCCATCAGGTCGGCGCGCAGGGCGGGCGGGAAGGGCACGTAGGCGGCCGCCAGCGTGTCGATGGCGTCGCCGGTGAAGCGCGCCAGCGCGCCGTCCACGCCGTCCAGGCTGGTGCCGGACATCAAACCGATATACAGAGACATAGCTGCATCCAGAAATACAAAAACGTATTTTGCCTGAGTCGGCGTGCGCTGTCGCACAGAAGAAGCGGCCTGGCCGGCGCATGCTGATAAAAAAACAGGCCGCTGGCGCGACCTGTTTTGATGAAGCTGAATTGAAGTCTTACTTCGCCGCGACGCGGGTGCCGCCGGAGCCGCCCGGCTGCAGCAGCGCGAAGCGGTGCGACATGTCGGAAGCGTAGGACTTGAAGCGGGACATTTCGGCTGCTGTCAGCGGTGCCTGGGCTTGCACGTTCAGCGTGCCTGGATCCTTGGCTTCGCCGCCGACGCGGAATTCGTAGTGCAAGTGTGCGCCGGTCGACCAGCCGGTGGTGCCGACGTAGCCGATTACGTCACCCTGGCTGACCTTGCTGCCTTTTTTTATGCCAGGCGCAAAGCGGCTCATGTGGGCGTAAGCCGTGGTGTAGTTGGCCCAGTGCTTGATCATGACGAAGTTGCCGTAGCCATTCTGGGTACCGGCGAAATCGATCACGCCATCGCCCGAAGCGCGGATAGGGGTGCCGGTCGGTGCCGGGAAGTCGATGCCTTTGTGCTGTTTCCACTGGCCGGAAATCGGATGCACGCGCATCGCGAAGCCTGAGGAAATACGGGAGAATTCAACCGGGGATTTGAGGAAGGCTTTCTTGAGGGACTTGCCGTCGAAGCTGTAGTAACCGCCGCCCTGCTTGCTTTGTGGATCTTCGAACCAGACCGACTGATACGTCGTGCCCTTGTTGGTGAACTCGCCGGCCAGAATACGGCCCGCTCGCACAAACTCGCCATCCTGCCAGAACGTTTCGTAGACCACATTAAAATGGTCGCCGCGCTTCAGGTCGCCGCGGAAGTCGATGCTGGTCGAGAACATCTCGACGATCTGCTTGACGATGGTGTCCGGCAGCTTGGCGCCGTCTTCGCTCGAATCGGTCGCCGCATACAGCGTCGAGCTGATGGTACGCGCATGCATTTCCACGCGGCGTTCCAGCTTGGCCGCTTCTTCTTCCGCGACAAAGCCGTCGCCCTTGCGGGTGACCTTGATGTTCTTGACCGGATTGTCCTTGCCATCCACCACCACGGCGCGCAGCCATTGCAGATTGCCCTCGTCGTCGGTCTGCGCCTGTACGCGCTTGCCGGTCTTGAGCTGCATCACGCCTTTCGCAACCTTATCTTTTTTGATAAAGTTCTCGGCCGCTTCATCGTCGATGCCGAGACGGGTCAACAGCGCGGCCAGCGTATCGCCGGCGCGGATTTTTTCTTCGTGGACGAAGTGTTCGTTGGAGGATTGCTGTTCCAGCGCGGAGATCTGCGAGCTGAGATCCGGCAGTGCGACCGATTCCTGCACCGATTTGACCGGCAGGTCGGACGCGTCAGGGGCGAGCGGAGCTACGCCGGCGGCACCGAAAGCACACACTGCGAGAAACAATGCAGACGCGCTGATGATGCGCGCCTTGCGCGTAGAACCTAGCAGACTGAACAAGCGTGAGCTCGTGAATTTATGTATTTGGTTCATGCAATCAGTTAAAATTTGCCGCTTGAACTATTCAGGAACGTTTTATTTCTTCTAATTGTTATTAAAGTTCGTTTTCGTACGGCAAGATTGATGGATCGAGGATTATAACAAACTCCTGAAGCTGCCTACCTTTTTCTGAAAAATACCGCAAAAAACTATGACTACCTCTTCTTCGACATCGCCGGCCCCCTCTAAAGTACTGCCGTTGACCGACAGCGTCCTGGAGGCCCTCGCCATCACCAAGCGCGGTGTCGACGAGCTGCTGATTGAAAGCGAGTTCGCGCAAAAGCTGGCGCGCTCCGAACAAAGCGGCGTGCCGCTGCGCATCAAGCTCGGCCTGGATCCTACCGCACCTGACCTGCACCTTGGCCACACCGTTGTGCTGAACAAGATGCGCCAGCTGCAAGACCTGGGCCATCAGGTGATCTTCCTGATCGGCGATTTCACGTCGATGATCGGCGACCCGTCCGGCCGCAACGCCACCCGTCCGCCGCTGACGCGCGAGCAGGTCGAGCAAAACGCCATGACCTACTTCAAGCAGGCCTCGCTGGTGCTGGACCCGGCCAAGACCGAAATCCGCTATAACTCCGAATGGTGCGATCCGCTGGGCGCGCGCGGCCTGATCAAGCTGGCCTCGCATTACACCGTTGCCCGCATGATGGAGCGCGACGATTTCAGCAAGCGCTTCAAGAGTGGGACTCCGATCGCTGTCCATGAGTTCCTTTATCCATTGATGCAAGGCTACGATTCGGTCGCTTTGAAGGCAGACCTTGAGCTAGGTGGAACAGACCAGAAATTTAACTTGCTTGTTGGCCGCGAGCTGCAGAAGGACTACGACCAGGAACCGCAGTGCATCTTGACCATGCCACTGCTGGAAGGCCTGGACGGCGTCGACAAGATGTCCAAGTCGAAGAACAACTACATCGGCATCACCGAACCGGCCAACACCATGTTCGCCAAGATCATGAGTATTTCCGACGTGATGATGTGGAAATATTACGAACTGCTGTCGTTCCGCTCGCTCGCCGACCTGGCCGCGCTGAAAGCCACCGTCGACGGCGGCGCCAACCCGCGCGACGCCAAAGTGGCGCTGGCGCAGGAAATCGTCGCCCGTTTCCATTCGCAGGCTGCGGCGGAAGAGGCGCTGAACGACTTCGTCAACCGCTCCAAGGGCGGCATTCCGGACGACGTGGCGGAAATCACGCTGCCGGGCGCGCCGGCCGGCATCCAGCAACTGCTGAAATCGGCCAACCTGTGCGCCTCGGTGTCGGAAGCGGGCCGCATGATCGAGCAGGGCGGCGTGCGCATCGACGGCACCGTGGTCAGCGACAAAACGGTCAAGATCGAGGCCGGCACCTTCGTGCTGCAAGTGGGCAAGCGCAAGTTCGCGCGCGTCACGCTGACGGCATGATAGGGCTGCTGCAACGCGTCAGCGGCGCCAGCGTGGTGGTCGACGGCGCCACCGTCGGCGCCATCGACGCCGGCCTGATGGTGCTGGTGTGCGCCGAACGCGGCGATACCGAGAAGGAAGCCGATGCGCTGCTGACCAAATTGCTGGGCTACCGGGTGTTCGCCGACGAGGCCGGCAAGATGAACCGCAGCGTCACCGACGTGGAGGGCGGCCTGTTGCTGGTGCCGCAGTTCACGCTGGCGGCAGACACCAAATCCGGCACGCGGCCTTCGTTCACGCCGGCCGCGGCGCCGGCCGACGGTCTGCGCCTGTTCAATTATTTTGTTGAACAGGCCCGCCAAAAGCATAAAGTAGTGGAAACCGGCCAGTTTGGCGCGGATATGAAGGTCAGCTTGACCAACGACGGTCCGGTGACGTTCTGGCTGCAAACAAACGCAAAATAAAACAGGCGGTTGGGAGACGAGCATGAAACTTTCGAGCGACAGCTTTCGCGATGGCGGCGTCATTCCTGCTGACTACGCCTTTGGCAAGCTGGACGCGGACGGGCAAGTTGTCCTGTCCGCCAACCGCAATCCGCATCTGGCATGGCGCGACGTGCCGGCCGGCACCGAGTCGCTGGCGCTGCTGTGCATCGACGGCGACGCGCCGCAGGACGCCAGCAACGTCAACCGCGCCGGCTGCTCGCTGCCGGACAGCCAGCCGCGCGGCGATTTCTTCCACTGGAGCCTGGTCGACATCCCGGTCAGCCTGCAAGCGATCGCGGAAGGCGCGCTGGCGCGCGGCGTGACCGCGCACGGCAAGCCCGGCCCGGACGTGGCTCTGGACGGCCTGACGCTGCGCCAGGGCGTGAACGACTACAGCGGCTGGTTTTCGGCCGACCCGGCCATGGCCGGCGACTATTACGGGTATGATGGCCCCTGTCCGCCGTTTAACGATGAGCGCGTGCACCACTATATTTTCCGACTCTATGCGCTGGATACCCCGCGCCTGGAACTGGAAGGGCGCTTCAGCTGCGCCGACCTGCTCAACGCCCTGCACGGCCACATCATCGACGAAGCCCAATTGATCGGCACCTACACCCTGAACCCGGCCCTGGCCGCCCAGGCGCGCCGGTCCAGAAAAAAGATTGCATGAAGAACACCACTATTTTGCTGATCCGCCACGGCGAGACTTCCTGGAACGCCGTGCGCCGCCTGCAAGGCCATACCGATATTCCGTTGAATGAGGAGGGCGCCCGCCAGGCCGGCGCGCTGGCGCAGGCGCTGGCCGCCGAGCAGGTGGATGTGCTGGTCTCCAGCGACCTGCAACGCGCGATGCAGACGGCGCAAGCCGTGGCCGACCAGTACGACGGCCTGGAGGTGCAAACCGACGACCAACTGCGCGAGCGCTGCTACGGTGTGTTCGAGGGCATGCTGTACGCCGAGATCGAGCAGCAATACCCGGCCGAGTACGCGCTGTGGCAGGCGCGCGATATCGACGCCGTGATGCCGCCCGGTGTACGGGAAGCGGAAAGCTTCCGCCAGTTCTACCAGCGTTCGACCGACGGCATCGCCGAGTGGGCGCAGCGCCACCCCGGCCGCACCATCGCCATCGTCGCCCACGGCGGCGTGCTGGAGTGCGCCTACCGCGAGGCGGTCGGCATGTCGCTCGACAGCCCGCGCGACTTCCAGGTCAAGAACGCCAGCATCAACCGTTTCACTTGGGCCGACGGTAAGTTGGCACTCACCAGCTGGGGCGAAGTCGATCACCTGAGCCTGGCCGCGATGGACGATATTATCTGACGACCGTGCTTATAGTTTATGCATGGAAATGTTCGCTCATAACGGCAAGGCTGCACATTTGCCGAATACATAAAAAATAGTGCTTATTATTTGAGCACCCCTTCGGTTAAAATAGAGGGTTCCTTCTTCCCGTTCAGGTATCGCCAGTGCAAATCGGCCCTCATTTACTGCGCAACAACGTTTTCGTCGCCCCCATGGCCGGCGTCACCGATCGCCCCTTCCGCCAGCTGTGCAAACAGCTCGGAGCAGGCTATGCGGTGTCCGAAATGGCGGCCTCGAATCCGCGCTTGTGGGCGACCGAAAAAAGCTCGCGCCGTACCGACCACACCGGCGAGATGGAGCCGAAAGCGGTGCAGATCGCCGGCGCCGATCCCAAGGACCTGGCCGATTGCGCCCGCTTCAACGTCGAGCGCGGCGCCCAGATCATCGACATCAACATGGGTTGCCCGGTCAAGAAGGTCTGCAACGCCTGGTGCGGTTCGGCCCTGTTGCAGGACGAGCTGCTGGTCAAGCAAATCCTCGACGCCGTGGTCGGCGCGGTCGACGTGCCCGTCACGCTGAAATTCCGCACCGGCTGGAACCGCTCCAATAAAAACGCGCTGAACATCGCGCGCATCGCCGAGGACGCCGGCATCGCCATGCTGACCCTGCACGGCCGCACCCGCGCCGACGGCTACACCGGCGACGCCGAGTACGACACCATCGCGGCGGTCAAGCGCTCGGTTGCCATTCCGGTGGTGGCCAATGGCGACATCACCACGCCGGAGAAGGCCAGGTTCGTGCTCGACTACACCGGCGCCGACGCCGTCATGGTCGGCCGCGCCGCCCAGGGCCGTCCGTGGATTTTCCGCGAGATCGACCATTACCTGCGCACCGGCACCCATCTGCCGGCGCCGTATGTGGACGAAGTGCGCGCGCTGATGGATGAGCACCTGCGCGCCCACTACGCCTTCTACGGCGACTACCTGGGCGTGCGCACCGCGCGCAAACACATAGGCTGGTATGTGCGCGACCTGCAAGGCGGCGAGGAATTCCGCCAGAAAATGAACCTGCTGGAGTCCACCGAAGAACAACTGATTGCCGTCGATCAATTTTTCGAATCCCAGTGGAGTTACGGCGAGCGGTTACAATACCGCCTCCCCGAGGAATTGGAAGCAGCGTAAGACGGCGTAGAGAGCCTAAAAAAGTCGGATCAGAAGGGTAGGCGCCAGGGTCACAAGCCCCGCAGCGATTTACCAGCGTCAACAGATTAAAAGCGAACGATATAAAATGAGCAAAGAAAGCATCCAGGAAGTAGTCCAGAAGAGCCTTGAAGATTACTTCAACGACCTGGGCGAGCAGCAGGCATCGAATATCTACGACATGGTCGTGCTGACCGTGGAAAAACCGATCCTGGAAGTGGTCATGACGCGCGCCGACGGCAACCAGTCGCATGCCGCGCAGATGCTGGGCATCAACCGCAACACCTTGCGCAAAAAACTGCAAGAACACGGCCTGCTGTAACAGCGCGCGTTTTTCCGGCATGAGTGGCTGGGGACGGCCGCTGTTGCCGCACCCGCAATACCGAATACGTCATCCTCTTCATATTCAACCACTAGCCCCTCTCAAGCCATGATTAAACAAGCTCTCATCTCCGTCTCCGACAAAACCGGTGTGCTGGACTTCGCTCGCGCGCTGTCCGCCATGGGCGTCAACATCCTGTCGACCGGCGGCACCGCCAAACTGCTGGCCGACAACGGCGTGGCCGTGACCGAAGTGGCCGACTACACCGGCTTCCCGGAGATGCTCGATGGCCGCGTCAAGACGCTGCACCCGAAAGTGCACGGCGGCATCCTGGCCCGTCGCGATTTCCCTGAGCACATGGCCAAGCTGGCTGAGCACGACATCCCGACCATCGACATGGTGGTGGTCAACCTGTACCCGTTCCAGGCCACCGTGGCCAAGGACAGCTGCACGCTGGAAGACGCGATCGAGAACATCGACATCGGCGGCCCGGCCATGCTGCGTTCCTCCGCCAAGAACCACAAGGACGTGGTCGTCATCTGCGACCCGGCCGACTACGGCGTGGTGCTGGCGGAAATGAAGGCCAGCGACAACGCTCCCGGCTACGTTAGCTACGACACCCGCTTCACGCTGGCCACCAAGGTCTACGCGCACACCGCGCAGTACGACGGCGCCATCGCCAACTACCTGACCAGCCTGGACGCCAGCCGCGCCCACGCCAGCCGAAACACCTATCCGAAGACGCTGAACGTGGCGTTTGAAAAAGTGCAGGACATGCGCTACGGCGAAAACCCGCACCAGTCGGCCGCGTTCTATCGCGACGTCACCTCGACCGAAGGCGCGCTGGCCAACTATCGCCAGCTGCAAGGCAAGGAACTGTCGTTCAACAACATCGCCGATGCGGACGCCGCATGGGAATGCGTGAAGAGCATGGGCAGCTTCGACCAGAGCGCCGCTTGCGTGATCGTCAAGCACGCCAATCCGTGCGGCGTGGCGCTGGGCGCCAATGCTGTCGACGCGTACAAGCGCGCGCTGCAGACCGATCCTACGTCGGCGTTCGGCGGCATCATCGCCTTCAACGTCGAAGTGGACGCCGCTGCCGCGACCGAACTGGCCAAGCTGTTCGTCGAAGTGCTGATCGCGCCGACCTTCACCGCTGAAGCCAAGCAGATCCTGTCGGCCAAGCAGAACGTGCGCCTGCTGGAAATCCCGCTGGGTAACGGCGTCAACGCCATGGACTTCAAGCGCGTCGGTGGTGGTTTGCTGGTGCAGTCGGCCGACTCCAAGAACGTGCTGATCGGCGACCTGAAAGTGGTCAGCAAGCTGCAGCCTACCCAGCAACAGCTGCAGGACATGATGTTCGCCTGGCGCGTGGCCAAGTACGTCAAGTCCAACGCCATCGTCTTCTGCGGTAACAACATGACCTTGGGCGTGGGCGCCGGCCAGATGAGCCGTATCGACTCGGCCCGCATCGCCTCGATCAAGGCGCAGAACGCCGGCCTGTCGCTGACCGGTTCGGTTGTGGCGTCGGACGCGTTCTTCCCGTTCCGCGACGGCCTGGACGTGGTGGTTGATGCAGGCGCGACCTGCGTGATCCATCCGGGTGGCTCGATGCGCGACCAGGAAGTGATCGACGCGGCCGACGAGCGTGGCGTCGTCATGCTGTACACCGGCACCCGTCACTTCCGCCATTAAGACCTAAGTAGCTTGTACAGTGCGGCGGATCTGTGGATCCGCCGCACTGTTTTTATATACAGCATTCAATGTTCCCGGTTACAATCTGGGAATGATTATTCTCGGCATCGACCCCGGCTTGCGCACGACCGGCTTTGGCGTCATCCACAAGCAGGGCGCCAAGCTGCGCTACATCGCTTCCGGCACCATCAAGAGTGGCGAGGGGGACCTGCCCACCCGTCTCAAGGTGATCCTGGACGGCGTGGCCGAGGTGGCCCGCACCTACCAACCCGACTACGCCGCCATCGAGCAGGTGTTCGTCAACGTCAATCCGCAATCGACTTTACTGCTGGGCCAGGCGCGCGGCGCGGCCATCTGCGCGCTGGTGTCGGCCGATTTGAGCGTGGCCGAGTATTCGCCCACGCAGGTCAAGCAGGCGGTGGTCGGCACCGGGCGCGCGGTCAAGGCGCAGGTGCAGGACATGGTGGCGCGGCTGCTGTCGCTGCCTGGCCTGCCCGGCACCGATGCCGCCGATGCGCTGGGCGTCGCCATCTGCCACGCCCACAGCCGCGAAACGCTGACCCTGATCGACGGCGCCGGCCAGGGCACGACCACGGCCGCGCGCGGCCCGCTGGCCGGCCTGCGCATGAAAAACGGCCGCCTGGTCGGCTAAACCCTCCTCTTTAAAGGCAATCACACGATGATCGGTCGTCTCTCCGGTATTCTGCTTGAAAAAAATCCGCCGCAACTGCTGGTTGACTGCGGCGGCGTCGGCTACGAAGTCGATGTGCCGATGAGCACCTTCTACAACCTGCCCGGCGTCGGCGAGAAAGTGGTGCTGTTCACGCACCAGGCGATCCGCGAGGATGCGCACCTGCTGTTCGGCTTCGGCAACGCCGAGGAGCGGGCGGTGTTCCGCCAGTTGATCAAGATCACCGGCGTCGGCGCCCGCACCGCGCTGTCCATCCTGTCCGGCATGTCGATCGCCGACCTGGCGCAGGCGGTGACCTTGCAGGAGTCGGGCCGCCTGATCAAGGTGCCCGGCATTGGCAAGAAGACCGCCGAGCGCTTGCTGCTGGAACTGAAGGGCAAGCTGGGCGCGGACCTGGGCGCCGGCGGCGCGCACGCCGTGCCGGACTCGCAGTCCGACATCCTGAACGCGCTGCTGGCGCTGGGCTACTCCGACAAGGAAGCCTTGCTGGCATTGAAGACCGTTCCCGCCGGCAGCGGCGTTTCGGACGGCATCAAGCAGGCATTGAAGGCGCTGTCCAAAGGCTGACACGCCTCAATCGAATCGCAGGCGCCTCCGCCTAAGCTCGACCATCGAGCCAAGCGGAGCCGCCGATCATGCGCCAAGCAACACGCTTTCCCTGGAACCATTTCCCACCCGTTTACATTCACGCGTCGGAGAATTTCGTCAAGACGCATCATGCTTATCCAGCAGCCACGGCAGGAGATACATGGGCGGCGATGGAGTTGGTTGCCGATGCGATTTCTTTTCAAGTGCTGGAGCAGCTTTGGAAGCGTTTTGATGCGCAAGCCCCTGTATTGGTGAGTGTGCGTACGACGGAGGCGTCTGGTGTCAACGTCATGCCTGATGCGATGGCGAGGACTATCTCTGCTCTTCTGAGGTGGCCTTGGGAGCGTAGAATAGTTCAGGCAAATAAGCTGAAACGCGCTGGTGCAAGCGGATACGAACGGCTGCAACGCCAAGTGATTTTCAGTGGGCGAGTTTTAATTGGACTAAACTATTTGCTGGTAGATGACTTCCTCTCAGAGCTACGGAGGCAGCATGGACACATCGAATATTGGTGGCGGCAGCGGTTCGGCTTCGGATTCGAATCCCTTACCGCGTCAGAAGCCCGATTTCTCAGCCGAGCTCGCACGGCTGAAAGGATCATTGAGGGCTTGGAAGCAGTTGATGGATGAAGGCAAGGTAGAATCACTAGTGGTGAAAATAGACTCCCCGCCGGAATTAGAGTGCCTTCCTTACCGTATGCTGACTGAGCGGGAACTGCGCCTACTCCGGATAAGCAAAAGACAGATACATAATTACATCACCCGCATACTGCAAACACCACCGAAACTTGATTAGGCAACCAGCAACTGCATGAGCATCCAGACCGACAGCTTCACCGAACAACGCATCATCGACGCGGCGCCATCGTCGCCGAATGAGGAAGCGATCGAGCGCGCTTTGCGCCCCAAGCATCTCGATGAATACGTCGGCCAGTCCAAGATCCGCGACCAGCTGGAAATCTTCATCGCCGCCGCCCGCAACCGCAAGGAGGCGTTGGACCACACGCTGCTGTTCGGCCCGCCCGGCCTGGGCAAGACCACGTTGGCCAACATCATTGCCCGCGAGATGGGCGTCAACCTGCGCCAGACTTCCGGCCCGGTGCTGGAGCGCCCGGGCGACCTGGCCGCCATCCTGACCAACCTGGAAGCCAACGACGTCCTGTTCATCGACGAAATCCACCGCCTGTCGCCGGTGGTCGAAGAGATCCTGTACCCGGCGCTGGAAGACTACCAGATCGACATCATGATCGGCGAAGGCCCGGCCGCGCGCTCCGTCAAGCTGGACCTGCAACCGTTCACGCTGGTCGGCGCCACCACCCGCGCCGGCATGCTGACCAACCCGCTACGCGACCGCTTCGGCATCGTCGCCCGCCTGGAGTTCTACAACACCGAGGAACTGACCAAGATCGTCACCCGCAGCGCCGCGCTGTTGAAGGCAAACATCGCGCCCGACGGCGCGGTCGAGATCGCCCGCCGCGCGCGCGGCACGCCGCGTATCGCCAACCGCCTGCTGCGCCGCGTGCGCGACTACGCCGAAGTCAAGAGCAATGGCGACATCACCAAGGCCACCGCCGATGCCGCGCTGGTCATGCTCGACGTCGACACCGTCGGCTTCGACGTCATGGACCGCAAGCTGCTCGAAGCGGTGCTGTACAAGTTTGGCGGCGGCCCGGTCGGCATCGGCAACCTGGCGGCGGCCATCGGCGAAGCGGCCGATACCATCGAAGACGTGCTGGAACCCTACCTGATCCAGCAAGGCTTTTTGCAACGCACACCGCGCGGCCGTGTCGCCACGCCGGCCGCCTACAAGCACTTCGGCGTCACGCCGCCGCGCACCAACCCCAACGGCGAATTGTGGGACCTGTGATGCAGATCTGGGTCGACGCCGACGCCTGCCCGGCGGTCATCAAGGACATCCTCTACCGCGTGGCCGACCGCGTGCCGCTGCAGGTTACGCTGGTGGCCAATCAATTGCTGCGGGTGCCGCCGTCGCGCCACATCCGCTCGGTGCAAGTGCCGTCCGGCGCCGACGTGGCCGACCAGGAAATCGTGCGCCTGCTGGCGCCGGGCGACCTGGTCGTCACCGGCGACATCCCGCTGGCGTCGGACGTGCTGAAGAAGGGCGGCTACGCGCTCAACCCGCGCGGCGAGTTCTACACCAATGACAACATCGCGCAGATGCTGACCATGCGCGCCTTCATGGACGAGCTGCGCGGCAGCGGCGTCGACACCGGCGGTCCGGCCGCGTTCAACCAGGGCGACCGGCAGAACTTCGCCAACAGCCTGGACCGCCACATCAGCAAGATCCAGCGCGAGTCGCGCGGAACCTGATTATTTGGGAATGAGCGAGGGGACGCCCCCTGCTATCCACGCTCTGCCGCAGCGTGGATAGTAGAGGCGTCCCGTCCTGGCTTACTTCGCGACGGTACGGGTACCGACCACTTCGACCGTCACGCGGCGGTTCTTGGCGCGGCCTTCGGCCGTGCGGTTGTCGGCCAGCGGCTGGGTCTCGCCCTTGCCCTCGGTGTAGATGCGCGAGGCGTCCACGCCCTTGCTCACCAGATAGGCCTTGACCGCTTCGGCGCGGCGCAGCGACAGCTTCTGGTTGTAATCGCTCGCGCCCACCGAGTCGGTATGGCCGACGGTGACCATCACCTCGGTGTTCATGCCTTGCAGCTGCACCAGTAGCTGGTCCAGCGCGGCCTTGCCGTCCGGCTTGACGGCCGACTTGTCGAAGTCAAACAGCGCTTCCGCGGCGAACGAGACTTTCTCCGACGTCGGCTGCGGTGCTTTCGGCGGCGGAGGCGGCGGCAGCGGCGTTACCGCAGGCGGTGGCGGCGCCGGTTCGGCGGCCGGCGGCGGCACATAGACCGGCGCGCTGTGCGCCGGCCGGCCCAGCTTGTAGACCAGGCTGACCGACAGCAGGTCGACATTGCCGCGATTGCCGACGGCGTCGTTGAGGCGGTAGCGCTCCACTTCGCCGCGCAGTGCCAGGGCTTCGCTCAGCTTGTATTCCAGGCCCAGGCCGGCCTTGGGGTTGAACTTGTGTTCGCTCTGATCGGGACCGGTGACCGCCGCCAGGCGGTTGCCGCTGAAATGCGTGCTGGTCTTGGCGTAGTTCGCGCCCACCCGGCCCAGCAGCGACAGCCGCTCGGTCAGTGGCAGTTGTGCCAGCAAGTCCAGGTTGGCGCCGCGGAAGCCGGCCTCGCCGTTGAGCGTGCCGTTGCCGGAAGTGGTGGCGTTGAAGCCGAATTTACCCAGGTCGAAGTAACCCAGCTCCAGTGCCAGGTAGCGGTTCAGCTGCTTGCCGACAAACAGCTTGTAACCGGTGTCGCGCTCGTCCGTGTTGAAGGCGGTGACGCTGGCGCCGTTCGCTTGCAGGCTGCTGGTCAAACGCTGCTGGTCGATGTTGGCGCGCGAGCGGCCGACGCCGGCGCCCAGGTACCAGGCGCTGTTGGCCCAGTCCGGGTTGACGAAGGGTTCTTCCGCTTGCGCTACCTGCATGGCAAGCATGGCGCACGCTAGCGCGCTCAGTGTTCCGATTTTTTTAGCGATGGTCATGATGAGGTTCCTGAGAGGTGAGCGTTTATTTGGCGATCTGGTTGTTGCGTAGCGTGACGGCGGCGGCGGTCAGCACGCGGCCATTGAGCAGTGTGGTGTTGTCGCCCACCGTGATCGCGGCCGACTGGCCGAGAATGGTGCCTTTGAAGACGCTGTTGGCGCCCAGCGTGGTCGGGCCGACCGGCAGCCAGCTCACATTGCCGGCGGTGGCGCCGTTGCTCAGGGCGACGATCGAATTGGCGGTCGAGTTGAGCGTCAGCGCGGTGCGGAAGATGTACACGCCGGGACCGCTGAGCGTCACGGTGCCGGTGATGTTGATGGCGCCCGCGTAGCAGTAGACGCCAGGAGCGAAGGTCTGGCCGCCGAGGTCGATGTCGCCGGCAAAGCTGACGTCGCAAGTGCGGCCGTTGGCGTTGCTGATGGCGGTTTGCAGATCGGCCAGGGCGCCGGCCAGGATGGCGCCGGATTTGTAGTTGGTGAAACCGGCCACCAGCGTCGGATCGGTGGTTTGCGACGGCGAGCCGACGTCACCGGTGATCAGCGTGGTGCCGCCGGCGTTGTTGGTCAGCGAGGTGCCGGCCAGGACGGCGAAGCTGGCGGCGCCGCCCAGCGGGACCGGCTGGGCAACCGGTGGCAGTACGATGACGGATGCAACCGTCAGCGTCGCGCTGGCCGATTTTGCGCCGATGGTGGCGGTGATGGTGGCGCTGCCGGCGGTAACGCCGGTGGCGACGCCATTGGCGGCCACGGTGGCGATCAACGGGCTGTTCGAGCTCCAGGCTGCGCTGTTGGTGACCAACGCGGTGCTGCTATCCGAGTAGGTGGCGGTGGCGACGAATTGCTGCTGGCCGCCGATCAAGACGCTGGCGGTCAGTGGCGTGACGGCGATGCTGGTCAGCGTTACGGCAGGCACGGTCACGGTGGTGGTCGCGCTCTTGCCGTTGGTGCTGGCGGTGATGACCGAACTGCCCGATGCGGCGCCGGTAACCAGGCCGCCGCTGCTGATGGTAGCGCTGGCTGGCGTGGCCGAGGTGAAGGTCGCGCCGACGGTCAGGTCCTGGGTGGAGGAGTCCGAATAGGTGCCGATGACGGCCAGCTGGCGCGTGGCGGCAATCTGCACGGTCGGCGCTTGCGGCGTGACGGCGATGCTGGTCAAGGTCAGGCCGGGCACGGTGACGGTGGTTGCCGCGCTCTTGCCGGCGTTGGTGGCGGTGACGACCGAGGTGCCGAGGGCGGCGCCGGTGACCAGGCCGCCGCTGCTGACGGTGGCGCTGGCAGGCGTTGCCGACACGAAGGTCGAACTGCCGGTCAGGTCTTTGGTGGTGGCGTCGGAATAGGTGCCGAGCACGGTCAGTTGGCGGCTGGCGGCAATCTGCACGGTCGGATTTTGCGGCGTGACGGCGATCGACAGCAGCACGGCCGGCGTGACGGTCAGCGTGGCCGAAGCGGTTTTGCCGTTGAAGGCGGCACTGATGACTGAACTGCCGACGCCGGCGCTGGTGGCCAGGCCGGTGGCGGCGGCAACGCTGGCGACGGCCGGCGTGGCGGAGCTCCAGGCGGCGGTCACGGCTTGGGTGGAGCCGTCGCTATAGGTCGCGCTGGCGCTGAACTGCTGGGTCGTCCCCAGCGCGATGCTCGGCGCCTGCGGCGTCACCGCCAGCGACACCAGCGTGGCGGCCGGCAGGCCGAGGATGGGATCGCGTCCCTGGTCACCGCCGCCGCAGCCTGCCAGCAGGGCGGCGGCAAGCAGGCCGACGGAATAAAACAATGTCTTGGTGGATCGTTGCAGGGATTTCATGATGTTTCCTTTGTGCTGAAACAGTGGACCAGCTAGCAGCCTTCGCTGAATGCGAAAAGCAAGTGGTCCACGATGTCATGCCCGGCCGGGCCGGTATGTGCGCTGGCGCTCTTAGTCGAGTTCGCTGCGGCGTCCTTACAACGGATACAAAAAATATAAAAATGAAATGTTTGTAAGGGCTGAGTGATGTCATGTGACCAACATGAGCCGCGCATAGTCGCGGCGTTCCGTTCACATAACCAAGGAAGATCTCAGATGAAACCTTACACTCTTGCCAAGGCCGTGCTGGCCGCCAGCGTCGGCCTGTCCGCCTGCGCCGCCCAGGCGGCAGACGTCACGTTCACCTTCACCAATACCGGGCCGGTGGGCGGTGTGGGCGTCGCGCCGCTGTGGCTGGGCCTGCATAACGGCAGCTTCGACAGCTTCGATGTGGGCAGTGCGGCGTCGGTGGCGATCGAGCGCGCCGCCGAGGACGGCAATGCCGGCGTGCTGACTTCCAACTTCGCCAGCCAGGTCACCGGCGGCCGCCAGACCACGCTGCCGAACGGTCCGCGCTTCCCCGGCGCCACCAGCACCTACACGCTGCACAACGTCGACCTGAACGGCGCCAACCGCTACCTGAGCTACGCCGCGATGGTCGTGCTCAGCAACGATTTCTTTATTGGGAATGACAACGCCAAGGCGATCGACCTGTCGTCGCTGGCGGGCGGCGGCCAGCTGTCGCTGGCGCTGGGCGGCGCCGGCCATGTGTACGACGCCGGCACCGAGCAGAACAACTTCGGCTACTCGGTGGCCAATGCCGCGTTCGGCATCGGCGGCGGCCAGAAGGGGCCGAACCAGGGGATAGACGAGCATGGCGTGGTGCACGTGGTCACCGGCAATCCCTATCAGGGCTTTGTCGACAACAACAACTTCGTGCCGGCCAATTTCGACTGGACGCCGCTGAACTTCAATAACCAGCAGGCCTTTGGCCGGCTGGATATCTCGGTGGCGGCGGTGCCGGAGCCGGAAACCTATGCGATGCTGTTCGCCGGCCTCGGCTTGATGGGCGTGGTCGCCCGCCGCCAGAAAAAGACCGGCGCCTAAGGCAAGCCAGCGCCGGGAATGCTATGCGCGGTGATTGCTGCGCGTTTATTCCTGGCGCACCCACACCTGCGAGCGGCCCAGCATCGGCACGCCGATGTAGCCGCGCACGCTCAGTTTCTTGCCGCTGTCGGTCAGGTGCATTTTGCTGCGGTAGACCTTGCCGTTGTCCGGGTCGAGGATCTCGCCGCCGTTGTATTCGTCGCCGTCTTTTTTCAGGCCGGTCATGATCACCAGGCCGATGACCGGTTGATCCTTGCGTGCGCCTTCGCATTTTTCGCACTTCGGATTCTGGTCTTCGTTCGGTGCGCGGAACAGTTGTTCGATCTTGCCCTGCAGCGCGCCGTTGCTTTCGGTGATGCGGATCAGCGCCTTGGGCTTGCCGCTGACGTCGTCGATATTTTTCCACAGGCCGATGGGCGAAGCGTCGTCGGCGAAGGCCGGGGCGATGGACAGGAGGGCCGCAACCGCCAGGCCGATGAATTTCAAAGTACGCATGTGAGTCTCCAGGTGAATTTTTGTCTGAAGAGTGTAGCAAGAAAATGACCGATCGTACTATTTCCGTGGTTTTTACACAAATAATCTAAAACAAGATAATATGTGTAAATGAAAAAAACACCCGAACAGCATAATCTGCTCGAACAGATGCGCCAGGTCGCCGACGGCCTGGGCAAGACCCTGGCGCCGTTCTGCGAAGTGGTGCTGCACGATCTGACCGATCCCGAACACGCGATCCTGGCGATCCACAACAACCTGTCCGGCCGCGCCATCGGCGCGCCGGCCACGGAGCTGGGACTGGCGCGCGCCGCCGATCCCGACGTCGCCCAGGTGATCGCCAACTATCCGAACACCTTCGCCGATGGCCGCCGCGCCAAGAGCACCTCGATCGGCATCAAGGACAGCCAGGGCCAGTACGTCGCCGCGCTGTGCATGAACGTCGACCTGACGGTGTTCCGCAGCCTGAACACCTTGCTGACGCAGTTCAGCGCGGTCGACAACGATTCCGCCGTGCGCGAGACGCTGGAGCCGGCCGGCGCCGACGCCATCCGCGCCCGCATCGACCAATTCGCCGCGCGCCTGGCCACCACGCCGCGCGCGCTGAAAGCCGACGAGCGCAAGGCGCTGATGCGCGAGCTCAAGGAATCCGGCCTGGGCGATGTGCGGCGCGCCATGGATATCGTCGCCAATTACCTGAACGTCTCACGCGCCACGGTGTACAACGATGCCAGATAACGCCCAGCTGTTGTTATTGGACCGCGACCAGGCCGCCGCGCTGTTGCAGCCCGACGAGGTACTGGCCGCCGTGCGCGAGTCCTTCCGGCTGCACGCCAGCGGCGACGGCCGCATCTTCCCGCTGGTGCGCGAGGCGCTGCCTGCCGGCGTGTTCGGCATCAAGTCCGGCGGCGTGATGACGCAGGACCTGCTGGGCATGAAGGCGGCCGGCTTCTGGCCCGGCAACCGCCAGCACGGCGCCGACGGCCACCAGGCCACGATCATGCTGTTCGACCCGGCCAGCGGACGGCCGCAATGCCTGATCGACGGCAACGCCGTCACCACCACCCGCACCGCCGCCGCCGGCGCCCTGGGCCTGCTGGCGCTGGCGCGGCCGGACAGCGCGACGCTGTGCGTGTTCGGCACCGGTGTGCAGGGCACGGCGCATGTCGATTACGCGCTGCGCGTGCTGCCCGGCCTGCAACGCGTGCGCTACCTGACTTCCGACGGCCGCCGCGATCCGCAATTTGAAGCGCGCTTCGCGCAGCGCTGCGACATCGCGCCCGGCGCCAGCGCCGACGCGGCGGTGGCGGCGAGCGACATCGTCATCACCGCCACCACCGGGCGCGGCGCGCTGTTCTCGGCGCAGGCCGTGCGCCCCGGCACCCATTTGAACTGCGTCGGCAGCGACACGCGCGGCAAGCGCGAACTGCCGGAAGGCATGCTGGCGCTGGCCCACACCTGGGTCGACGATATGGCGCAAGCGCTCAGCATCGGCGAGCTGCAATGGGCGCCGCAAACCCCGGTGCAGGAATTCGGCGCGCTGCTGGCGGCCGACGCGCCCGCGCGCCACGGCATCGCGGCGGACGCCATCACCATCTTCGACATGACGGGCATCGCCCTGCAAGACCTTTCGGTGGCGCGCATGCTGCAACGGCGCGCTTTGGCAACTGGCACGGGCAGCAGCATCGCCTGGCCCTGGTAAGACTAGAAAAAATACGAGGAACATAATGAGCGAACTGAAACTCCCAACTTACGCCGACGTGCTCGCCGCCTCGGAACGCATCGCCGGCCACGCCCACCATACGCCGGTGGCCACCTCGCGCACCGCCAATGAAGAGCTGGGCGCCGAGGTGTTCTTCAAATGCGAGAACATGCAGCGCATGGGCGCGTTCAAATTCCGCGGCGGCTACAACGCGCTGGCGCGCTTCACGCCCGAGCAGCGCCGCGCCGGCGTGGTGGCGTTCTCGTCGGGGAATCATGCGCAGGCGATCGCGCTGGCGGCCAAACTGCTGGGCATTCCGGCCACCATCGTCATGCCGCTTGACGCGCCGGCCTCGAAGGTCGCCGCCACGCGCGGCTATGGCGCGCAAGTGGTGAGCTACGACCGCTACACCGAAGACCGCGAACAGATCGGCCGCGACCTGGCGCACAAGCACGGCCTGACCCTGATCCCGCCTTACGACCACCCGGACGTGATCGCCGGGCAGGGCACGGCGGCCAAGGAATTGCTGGAGACGGTGGGGCATCTGGACGCGCTGTTCGTCTGCCTGGGCGGTGGCGGTTTGCTGAGTGGCTCGGCGCTGGCCTCGCGCGCGATTTCGCCGTCGACCAAAATCTACGGCGTCGAGCCGGAAGCGGGCAACGATGGCCAGCAGTCGTTCCGCAGCGGCAGCATCGTGCATATCGAAACGCCCAAGACCATCGCCGACGGCGCGCAGACCCAGCACCTGGGCAACCTGACTTTCCCCATCATCAAGCGCGATGTGGACGATATCCTGACCGTCAGCGACGAGCAGCTGCGCCACGAAATGCGTTTCATCGCGGCGCGCATGAAGATGGTGGTGGAGCCGACCGGCTGCCTGGGCTTCGCGGCCGCGCGGGCGATGAAGGACCAGCTGCAAGGCCAGCGGGTCGGCGTGATCATCAGCGGCGGCAACGTCGACATCGACCGTTACGCCGCCTTGCTGGCGCAGTGATCAGGCATATTTTTTCTGCTTGAAGTCGCGCAGTATCTCGTGCGCCGCGTTGTGTCCCGGGGCGCCGGTCACGCCGCCGCCGGGGTGGGTGCCCGCGCCGCAGGTGTACAGGCCGGCGATCGGGCCGCGGTAGTCGGCGTGGCCCAGCATCGGCCGCGCCGAGAACAGCTGGTCCAGCCCCAGCGCGCCGTGGAAGATATCGCCGCCGACCAGGCCGAAGGTGCGCTCCAGGTCGAGTGGACTCATGATCTGTCGGCCCAACACGGACTGCTTGAAATTGGGCGCGTAGTTGTTGACGGTTTCGATCATCAAGTCGGCCACGGTGTCGCGGTGCTCATCCCAGCTGGCGCCGTCGGGCAGCTGCGGCGCAACGTGCTGGCAGAACAGGCTGGCGGCATGCTGGCCGGGCGGCGCCAAGGTCGGGTCCAGCGTGGAGGGAATCAACACTTCGACTATCGGCTTGCGCGCCCAGCCCAGCGCGCGGGCGTCGTGGTAGGCCCGCTCCATGTAGTCGAGGGTGGGGGCGATGATGATGCCGCTGCCATGATGCTCCGCCATCGTCTTGCCGGGCAGGCAGCTGAAGTCCGGCAGCTCCGACAGCGCCACGTTCATGCGGAAGGTGCCGGAGCCGCAGCGCCAGCCTTCCATGCGGCGCAGGAAGTCGGCGGGCAGGGCGGCCGGATCGACCAGCGACGTGTACAGCAGGCGCGGATTCAGATTGGACACCACCACCCGCGCATCGAGCCGCTCGCCTTGCGCGGTGACGACGCCTACTGCACGACCCTTTTCCAGCAACACTTCCCTTACGCCGCAGCCGGTGCGGATCTCGACCCCGCGCGCCTCGGCCGCCCTGGCCATCGCCTGCGTGATGGCGCCCATGCCGCCGATGGCGTGGCCCCACGCGCCTTTCTTGCCGTTCACCTCACCGAACACATGGTGCAGCAGCACATAGGCGGAACCTGGCGTGTACGGGCTGGCGTAGTTGCCGACGATGCTGTCGAAGCCGAAGGCGGCCTTGATCGGCGCGCTCTCGAACCAGCCGTCCAGATAGTCGCCGGCCGATTTGGTGAACAGGTCGAGCAGCTCGCGCTGGGTGGCCAGCGGAAGCTTGCGCATGCGATTGCCCAGGCCGCCGGCCTTGATCAGTTCGGGCAGGGCGCTGAGCCAGTTGCCCTGGACCAGGTTGGGCGGCGTTTGCAGCACCGTGTCGCGCAGCAGTTCGGCGGCGACTTCCAGATGTTCGCCATAGGCTTGCAGGCGGCCGGCGTCGCGCTGGGAGAATTTTGCTACTTCCTCGGCGGTCTTGCCGGGGCCGATTTTCAGATAGCGGCCGTCGTCCAGCGGCAGGAAATTCGACAGCGGGCGTTCTACGATCTTCAACCCATGCTTGACCAGCTCCAGATCGCGGATCACCTTGGGATTGAGCAGCGACACCGTGTATGCAGCCACGGAATTGCTGAAGCCCGGATGGAATTCCTCGGTCACCGCCGCACCGCCAACCACGGTGCGCTGTTCCAGCACCGTCACCTTCAGGCCCGCCTTGGCCAGATAGTGGGCACACACCAGGCCGTTGTGGCCGCCGCCAATAATGATCACGTCACGCATCGATACTCTCCTCGAATTCAGTAGCATCATTGTGCGTACCGTTTCGGCAAATTGCATTGCACAAGCCGACGAATTGCTGGAATATACTGAGCAAAATGACGAATATCTCGGCAAAAGGAAAAAATGGACGATATCGATCAGCAACTGCTTGCCCTGCTGCGCGAAAACGCGCGCGCCACCACGAGCGATCTGGCGCGCAAGCTCGGCCTGTCGCGCACGACGGTGCAAAGCCGGATTGACCGCCTGGAGCGTTCCGGCGTCGTGATCGGCTACACGGTGCGCACCAGCGCGGACTATCGCGCCGGACTGGTGCGGGCGCTGGTGATGATCACGGCCACGCCTAAACTGACGCCCGGCATCGAAAGCGCCTTGCGCAAGTTCGCCCATGTGCGCACGCTGCATTCGGTGAACGGGATATACGATTTCATCGCCGGCGTGGAAGCCGGCTCGGTGGAGGAACTGGACGGCGTGGTCGACCGCATCGGCGCGCTCGACGGCGTGGAGCGCACCGCGACCTCGATCCTGATGACGACCCGCATCGACCGCTAGCGAAAAAAAAAGCCGCGCGGCTTGCACCGGGCGGCTTTTGTCAGACAGCTGAACTTATCAGGCGGCTGGCAGCTTGGCGAACTGCTCGCGCATCTTGTCCAGCGTGGCCGAGAAGTTGGCGACGCGTTCCTTTTCCTGCGCCACCACCTCGGCCGGCGCGCGGGCGACGAAGCTTTCGTTCGACAGCTTGCCGTTGGCCTTGTTGATCTCGCCTTCAACGCGGGCGATCTCTTTTGCCAGGCGCTCGCGCTCGGCCTTGACATCGATCTCCACCTTCAGCATCAGCTTGGTCGTGCCGACGATGGACACGGCGGCCGGCGATTCCGGCAGCGCGTCGACGATCTGCACTTCGGCCAGCTTGCCCAGCGACTGGATGTACGGTGCGAACACTTCCATCGCCGCCTTGTCGGCCGCATTGGTCGGCTCGACGATCAGCGGCACGCGCAGCGACGGCGCCAGCTGCATTTCGCCGCGCAGGTTGCGGGTCGCATCGGTCAGCGCCTTCAGCTGCTGCATCCAGGCCTCGGCCGACTCATCGATGGCGGCGGTGTTGGCGATCGGGTACGGTTGCACCATGATCGAATCGCCAGTCTTGCCGGCCAGCGGTGCAACGGCCTGCCACAGCGCTTCGGTGACGAACGGGATGACCGGATGCGCCAGGCGCAGCACCACTTCCAGCACGCGCAGCAGCGTGTGACGGGTGGCGCGTTGCTGGCCTTCGGTGCCGCTCTGTACCTGGACCTTGGCTACTTCCAGATACCAGTCGCAGTACTCGTCCCAGACGAACTTGTAGATGGTCGAGGCGATGTTGTCGAAGCGGTAGTCTTCGAAGCCCTTGGCCACGTCCAGCTCGGCTTTTTGCAGCAGCGAGATGATCCACTTGTCGGCGTTCGACAGGTCGGCGACGCTGGCGCTGCAATCCTTGTCTTCGGTGTTCATCAGCACGAAGCGGGTGGCGTTCCACAGCTTGTTGCAGAAGTTGCGATAGCCTTCGGCGCGGCCCAGGTCGAAGTTGATGTTGCGGCCCAGCGAGGCGTAGGACGCCATCGTGAAGCGCACCGCGTCGGTGCCGTAGGCGGCGATACCTTCCGGGAACTCCTTGCGGGTGGCCTTGGCGATCTTCTCGGCCGCTTTCGGGTTCATCAGGCCGGTGGTGCGTTTTTCCACCAGCGCATCGATGCCGATGCCGTCGATCAAGTCGATCGGATCCAGCGTGTTGCCCTTGGACTTGGACATCTTCTGGCCGGTCGAGTCGCGCACCAGGCCGTGCACGTACACGGTCTCGAACGGTACCTTGCCGGTGAAGTGCGCGGTCATCATGACCATGCGCGCCACCCAGAAGAAGATGATGTCGAAGCCGGTCACCAGCACCGACGACGGCAGGAAGGCCTTGATATCAGGCGTTTCTTCCGGCCAGCCCAGCGTGGAGAACGGCACCAGCGCGGACGAGAACCACGTGTCGAGCACGTCGTTGTCGCGGCGCAGCGGGCCGGTGCTGCCCTTGGCGGCCGCTTGCGCGATCGCTTCGGCTTCGGTCTTGGCGACGAAGATGTTGCCGGCGTCGTCGTACCATGCCGGGATCTGGTGGCCCCACCACAGCTGGCGCGAGATGCACCAGTCCTGGATGTTGTTGAGCCACTGGTTGTAGGTGGTGCTCCAGTTTTCCGGCACGAACTTGATCTCGCCATTGGCGACCTTGTCCAGCGCGGTTTCGGCGATCGATTTGCCCGGGAAGAAAGTGCCTTCCGGCGCCGGCTTGCTCATGGCGACGAACCACTGGTCGGTCAGCATCGGTTCGATGATGACGCCGGTACGGTCGCCGCGCGGCACCATCAGTTTGTGCGGCTTGACTTGTTCCAGCAGGCCTTGCGCGTCCAGATCGGCGACGATCTGCTTGCGCGCCACGAAACGGTCCATGCCGCGATATGCTTCCGGCGCTTCGTCGTTGATCTTCGCTTCCAGCGTCATGATGGTCAGCATCGGCAGCTTGTGGCGCTGGCCCACGGCGTAGTCGTTCAGGTCGTGCGCAGGGGTGATCTTGACGCAGCCGGTGCCGAATTCCTTGTCGACGTATTCGTCGGCGATGATCGGGATTTCGCGGTCGGTCAGCGGCAGCTTCAGCATCTTGCCGACCAGCGGCAGGTAGCGCTCGTCGGTCGGGTCCACCGCCACGGCGACGTCGCCCAGCATGGTCTCAGGACGGGTGGTGGCGACGGTCAGCGTGCCGCTGCCATCGGCCAGCGGGTACTTGATGTACCACATCGAGCCGTCTTCCTCTTCCGACACCACTTCCAGGTCGGAGACGGCGGTGCCCAGCACCGGATCCCAGTTGACCAGGCGCTTGCCGCGGTAGATCAGGCCCTGCTCGTGCAGGCGCACGAAGACGTCGGTGACGACTTTCGAGCGCGGCTCGTCCATCGTGAAGTATTCGCGCTGCCAGTCCGGCGACGTGCCCAGGCGGCGCATCTGGCCGGTGATGGTGGAGCCGGATTTCTCTTTCCACTCCCACACTTTCTTGACGAACTCTTCGCGGCCGAGGTCGTGGCGCGAGATTTTCTGCGCGTCCAGCTGGCGCTCCACCACGATCTGGGTGGCGATGCCGGCGTGGTCGGTGCCCGGGATCCAGGCGGTGTTGTGGCCCAGCATGCGATGGTAGCGGGTCAGGCCGTCCATGATGGTCTGGTTGAAGGCATGGCCCATGTGCAGGGTGCCGGTGACGTTCGGCGGCGGCAGCTGGATGCTGAAAGAAGGTTTGCCGGCGTCGAGGGTGGCGGTGTAGTAACCGCGCTGTTCCCACTCGGTACGCCAGAATTGTTCAATGTCGGCAGGCTCGAAAGACTTGGCTAATTCCATGATTTGGCAGATTAAATTTGGGAAAACAGCCATTATAGATGACGCGGCAAGCCACGAGCACATTAGCGGCTTGTTAAACTCTGGACATTTCCCGCCCGGATGTCGAATTCCGCAAGTTTTTTGACTCGCCCCCTCGAACAGCATACCGTTGCCTGTCCTAATAATGTTTTTTTGACATGGAGATGGAAATGACAACTCGCATCATTGCTGTGCTGATCGCAGGCTTATTCGCCGGCGCATCGGCTTCCGCGCTGGCCCAATCCGACAAGGTCTGGATCAGCGTCGGCGACGCCGCCTATGCGCAATTGCAGAAAGTCGCACCACAGGCGCTGGCGCGCGAAAGCCGCGCCAGCTTCGCGGCCTCGGCCGGCCAGGAGAAACTGCACCTGGTCGAAGTCGACGAGCAGCAGATGCTGGCGCTGTCGGCCGCCGTGCACCGCAAGTTGCGCCGTTGCGGCGGCTTCATGTTCCATGCCAGCGAGGCGGCCGGCATCGCCGCGCTGACGCCGGCCAAGGCCCAAGGCCAGGGCCGTGCTGCGCAGCTGGCCGCGGCGCGGCCGTCCTATGTGATCGACCAGCAAAGCGTGGTCAACCCCATGCTGAGCCAAATGCAGGCCAGCAACATCGGCCAGACCATCGTCGACATGTCGTCCTACGCCAACCGCTACTACACCACCAACAACGGCGTCAACGCGTCGAACTGGCTCAAGCAGCGCTGGACCACGATGGCGGCCGGCCGCAGCGACATCGCCGTGACCCAGTACACGCACGCGTCCTGGCCGCAGAAGTCGGTGATCCTGACCATCACCGGCAGCGACAACCCGAATGAAGTGGTGGTGCTGGGCGGCCACCTCGATTCGATCAACCAGGCCGGCACCAGCGAGACCACCAAGGCCCCCGGCGCCGACGACGACGCCTCCGGCATCGCCAGCATGACCGAAGTGTTGCGGGTGATGATCGCCAGCGGCTACAAGCCGCGCCGCACCATCAAGATGATCGGCTACGCCGCCGAGGAAGTGGGCCTGCGCGGCTCGCAGGACATCGCCCAGAACCACAAGGCCAACAACGTCAACGTGGTCGGCGTGATGCAGCTCGACATGACCAACTACAAGGGCTCGGTCAACGACATCTACCTGTACACCGACTACACCGACAGCGCACAGAACACCTTCGTCGGCAACCTGATCACGACCTACCTGCCGACCCTGAAGATCGGCTACGACAAGTGCGGCTACGCCTGCTCCGACCATGCGTCGTGGACCTCGGCCGGCTACTGGTCGTCGATGCCGTTCGAGGCGGCGATGGGCGAGGACGATCCCTACATCCACACCGCCAACGACACCTACGCCAACACCGGCAGCCAGGCCGACCATGCGCTCAAGTTCGCGCGCATGGCGCTGGCCTACGCGGTCGAGCTGGGCAGCGACGGCGCCGGCGTGACGCCGCCGGCCGACCACACCGAGACCTTCACCGGCACCCTGACCAGGGGCCAGACGCGCGCCTACGGTCCATATGCGGTGGCCGCCAACGGCAGCTTCAAGGCCGCGCTCAGCGGCAGCGGCGACACCGACCTGTATGTGCGCAAGGCCGGCGCGGCCAGCACCACCAGCTACGACTGCAAGTCCGACGGCCCGACCAGCACCGAGAGCTGCAGCGTGTCCTACACCGCCAACGGCAACGCCTACGTGCTGCTGAACGGCTACGCCGCATCGAGCTACACGCTGACCGTGACGTATCCGCCGCAATAAAGATGATGGGGCGGCTGGCTTGTTGCGGCCGCCCCACCTGGGGTATTCTTGAGCGATACATAACAGGAGACCTCGATGCCCAGCTTTGAAACCGTGACCGTCAGCGTGGAAGACCATATCGCCACCGTGCGTCTGAACCGCCCGGAGAAATTGAACGCCATGAACCTGGCGATGTGGAACGACATCCGCAGCGCCTTCCAGCACATCGACGCGACGCCGGGGATCCGCGTGGCGATCCTGGAAGGCGAGGGCAAGGCCTTCACCGCCGGCATCGACCTGCAGATGATGATGGGCCTGGGCCCGCAGATCCGCGACGACTGCGACGGCCGCACGCGCGAGAACCTGCGCCGCGTGATCCTCGACCTGCAAGACACGCTTACCAGCCTGGAGCGCTGCCGCAAGCCGGTGCTGGCGGCCGTGCACGGCGCCTGCGTCGGCGGCGGCATCGACCTGATCTGCTGCGCCGACATGCGCTACTGCTCGGCCGACGCCTGGTTCACCATCAAGGAAATCGACATCGGCATGACCGCCGACGTCGGCACCTTGCAGCGCCTGCCTAAACTGATCGGCGACGGCATGGCGCGCGAGCTGGCCTACACGGCGCGCAAGGTCGACGCCGCCGAGGCGAAAGAGATCCGCCTGGTCAACCGCGTGTACGACACGCCGGAAGCCTTGCGCGCCGGCGTGCGCGCGATCGCCGCCGAAATCGCGGCCAAGGCGCCGCTGGCCATCCGCGGCGTGAAGGAGATGATCACCTACGCCCGCGACCACTCGGTGGCAGACGGCCTCAACTACAACGCCACCTGGAACGCCGCCATGCTGATGTCGGCCGACCTGCAGGCGGCGATGATGGCCGGCATGAGCAAAACCACGCCGGTCTTCAAGGACTGAGCAGCTCAGCCCGTAAGGCGGTCCGCGCCTTTCCTGCTATTGGGCGCGGGTACCGGCAAGTTTTCAGCCCGCAAGGCTTCAATGGTCGCGATCAACGCATCGCGGCCATTGACGATGGCTTCCTCGACGGTTTCACCATCAGAAAAACATCCCCAGAAGTCGGTATAACTGATCAGGAAACCGCCACCCTCATCCTCGGTCAGAGGACGAATCTTATAAGGGTAGTCGTCAAGGTTGTCCATGCTCACATTCCCTCCGCAAACAAAATAAACTGCCGCAAATAAAATGCTTTGACTGTGCGATGAACCGGTATCGACAGTATCTCGCCATCCCATCGTTTGAATACACAATGGCTTCCGCTCATATGCCAAGCCATATTACGCCGTTTTGCGACCGTTTGAAGATCGCGCAAGTGCCAGTTGTGTGGGTTTGCGCGCATGGCTGCAAACAACTTTTCCGCAGTATTCATTTTATGGCTCTCGATGGGAGATCATCTCTCGTCATCAGAGCCGATTTATGGGGTGGCTGTTTTGCTACCGCGCAGAGATGCCTCAGCCAGCGCATCGAGCTCGCGCTGCATGGCGGCGATCGACGGTGCTTCCGGCGCGTCCACCCACCATGCCATCGCCTCGACGATGCCGCCGGCCACGAAGCGGGCCACCCACGGATGCGCCGCCGCCGGATGCCTCCGCCTTTGCAGTTCGATTTCCACCAACTGGCATACCATGGTCCTGAAGCGGCGCGCCACGCCGTGTCCGCCACGGCGCCCGATGGCGGCGCGGAACACGTCGCGCTGCTGCGCCATGTGCTCCAGCAGGCCGGGCAGGAAGTGGCAGCCCGCCTGCTCCACATCCGCCGTCTGCGCCGCAATCATGTCGCGCAGGTCGTTCATCCCTTCCGACAAGAGATCGTCCTTGCTCTGGTAGTGCATGTAGAAGGTCGAACGCCCCACGTTGGCGCGGTCGCAAATTTCCTGGATGGTCATCTCGTCCCAGCCGCGCGGCGCCATCAAGTCCAGCATCGCGTCGCGCAGCGCCGCCTTGGTTTTGAGGACGCGGCGGTCCGGTTCTGGTCTGCTGTCGGTCATGGCGTTCCTGGACATAAAACGGGTGGATGTCTGCTAACGGACATCGCCCCTGCCTGCGCGCTGTCGCGGACGACGGGCGGGAACGATCATGGACACCTGTCCACTTCAGGAGTTTAATCCATGTCCGATTCCCACGTTCCCGCGCGCTGGTGGCGCTACCTGTTTTACCCGCTCGCCCTGGCCGCCACGCTGGCCTTCATCCACGCTTCGGTTGGCGGCCGGCTCGGGCCGCTCGGCAAGGCTTATCCGGCTTACCTGCTGGGCATGATCGCGACCATGGTGCTGCTCGAACGCATCGCGCCGATGCGCCGCGAATGGAATATGACCAGGGCCTCGTTTTTCATGCGCGACCTGCCCATGCTGGTCGTCAACGGCGCCACCATCGCCGCGACCACCTACGTCGTGACCTGGCTGGCCGGCCGTCATGCCGGGCTGCCGCTGCATCGGAGCACGCTGCCGTGGCCAGTCGAAGCGGTGTGTGCCGTGCTGCTGTCGGACTTCCTCTGGTACTGGCTGCACCGCTACAGCCACGAAGGGCGGGGCGCGCTGGCCCGCTGGCTGTGGAAGACCCACGCGGTCCACCACCTGCCCGGCGAAGTCTATGTGTTCATGCACGTGGTGGGACACCCCATCAACAGCGCCTACGTCCGCGTGCTGCTGATGCTGCCGGCCATCCTGTTCGGCTTCTCGCCGGCGGCCGTGTTCGCGGCCTCGGTGTTCAACGGCTTCCAGGGGCTGGTGTCGCACTTCAACGTCGACGCCAGGGCGGGATGGTTCAACCGGCTGCTGGTCGGCACCGAGTTGCACCGTTTCCACCACAGCGCAAGCCGGGACGAGGCCGGGAACTACGGCGCCACCATCTCGATCTGGGACCAGCTGTTCGGCACCTACCGCCTGCCGGCCGCGCCGCCGCAACGGCTGGGCGTCGACGACCGCCAGCACTATCCCGGCGATCGCCAGTGGGCCAGGCTGCTGGGCTTGCCCTTCCGCTAGCAGGGAAAGTACGGCAGCGGCGGTTTTTGGTTCGTCTTCCGCGCCATACCAGGTATTGCGGTATTTTTTTGCGCAGGCATTGTCCGCGCGGCGCGGCGCGGCGTATAATCGTCCCGCTACCGCAAGGTGGCACACGCTAGGGGTCCTGCGCATTGCGATGCGCGGGTGAGAAATACCCTCCGAACCTGATCTGGATAATGCCAGCGAAGGGAAGCTTAGGACACCGCCGCCACACCCTGTGGAGAGGCACCGTCCAATCTCCTTTGCTGGCTCCTGTAGCTAACGAAGGAGCCACATGAACGCCAACGCCAAATTCCTCTCCGCCACCGCCACGGTGGACGAGGCAGCCATCAAGCCCTTACCGAATTCCCGTAAAGTCTACGTCGAAGGCAGCCGTCCCGACATCCGCGTGCCGATGCGCGAAATCACCCAGTCCGACACGCCGGCCTCGTTCGGCTTCGAAGCCAATCCGGCTATCTACGTCTACGACACCTCCGGCCCGTACACCGACCCGGACGCGGTGATCGACATCCGCTCCGGCCTGGCCGCGACCCCGCGCCTGCCGTGGATCCTGGAGCGCAACGACACCGAAGAACTGGACGGCCCGACCTCCGAATACGGCCAGGCCCGCCTGGCCGACCCTGCGCTGGCCGAGCTGCGCTTCAACCTGCACCGCAAGCCGCGCCGCGCGCAGGCTGGCAAAAACGTCACGCAGATGCACTACGCGCGCCAGGGCATCATCACGCCCGAGATGGAATTCGTCGCCATCCGCGAAAACCTGCGCCGCCAGGAATACCTGGGCAACCTGAAGAACTCCGGCCCGATGGGCCAGCGCCTGGCCGACCTGATGGGCCGCCAGCATCCGGGCCAGTCGTTCGGCGCCAGCATCCCGGCCACCATCACGCCGGAATTCGTGCGCGAGGAAATCGCCCGCGGCCGCGCCATCATCCCGGCCAACATCAATCACCCGGAAATCGAACCGATGATCATCGGCCGCAATTTCCTGGTCAAGATCAACGCCAACATCGGCAACTCCGCCGTCACCTCGTCGATCGGCGAGGAAGTCGAAAAGATGACCTGGGCCATCCGCTGGGGCGGCGACAACGTCATGGACCTGTCGACCGGCAAGCACATCCACGAAACGCGCGAATGGATCATCCGCAACAGCCCGGTCCCCATCGGCACCGTGCCGATCTACCAGGCGCTGGAAAAGGTCAACGGCAAGGCCGAGGACCTGACCTGGGAAATCTTCCGCGACACCTTGATCGAGCAGGCGGAGCAGGGCGTCGACTACTTCACCATCCACGCCGGCGTGCTGCTGCGCTACGTGCCGATGACGGCCAAGCGCCTGACCGGCATCGTCTCGCGCGGCGGCTCGATCATGGCCAAGTGGTGCCTGGCGCACCACAAGGAATCGTTCCTGTACACGCACTTCGAAGAGATCTGCCAGATCATGAAGGCCTACGACGTCTCGTTCTCGCTGGGCGACGGCCTGCGTCCCGGCTCGATCTACGACGCCAACGACGAAGCGCAACTGGGCGAACTGAAGACCCTGGGCGAACTGACCCAGATCGCCTGGAAGCACGACGTGCAGGTGATGATCGAAGGCCCCGGCCACGTGCCGATGCAGCTGATCAAGGAGAACATGGACCTGCAACTGGAGCAGTGCCACGAAGCGCCGTTCTACACGCTGGGCCCGTTGACCACCGACATCGCGCCAGGCTACGACCACATCACCTCCGGCATCGGCGCCGCGCAGATCGGCTGGTACGGCACCGCCATGCTGTGCTACGTCACGCCGAAGGAACACCTGGGCCTGCCCGACAAGAACGACGTCAAGGACGGCATCATCACCTACAAGATCGCCGCCCACGCGGCCGACCTGGCCAAGGGCCATCCGGGCGCGCAGATCCGCGACAACGCGCTGTCCAAGGCGCGCTTCGAGTTCCGCTGGGACGACCAGTTCAACATCGGCCTCGACCCGGACAAGGCGCGCGAATTCCACGACGAGACCCTGCCCAAGGATTCGGCCAAGGTGGCGCACTTCTGCTCGATGTGCGGTCCGCATTTCTGCTCGATGAAGATCACCCAGGAAGTGCGCGAGTTCGCCAAGGCCAACGGCGTGTCCGACGGCGCGGCGCTGGAGCAGGGCATGCAGGTCAAGGCGGTGGAGTTCATCAAGAACGGCGCCGAACTGTATCGCAAGCTGTGAGGCCGGCATGATCGACATCGAATTGAACGGCGCCCCGCACCAGGTGCCGCCGCGCCAGACGCTGAATGAACTGATCGACGCTTTGTCGTTGACCGGGCAGGCGCTGGCGCTGGCGGTCAACCGCGCGGTGGTGCCGCGCCAGCAGTGGCCGCAGCGCGAGCTGCAGCCGCAGGACAAGGTCGACATCGTGCGCGCCATCGGCGGCGGCTGATTTTTTTTGGTGGGGTCAAGTCTGACATTCGGACACGAACTCTAGCGTAGCGCGTGCTACGGCAGGGCTCGTGTCCGAATGTCAGACTTGACCCCCGAGTGAGGAGACGGACATGAACGCATCAACCCAAGACCTGCTGACCATCGCAGGCAAGAGCTACAAATCGCGGCTGCTGGTCGGCAGCGGCAAGTACAAGGACTTGCAACAGACCCGCGAGGCGACCGACGCCGCCGAAGCGGAAATCATCACCGTGGCCATCCGCCGCGTCAATATCGGCCAGGACCCGAAGGCGCCCAGCCTGCTGGACGTGCTGCCGCCGTCGCAGTACACCATCCTGCCCAACACGGCCGGCTGCTACACCGCCAAGGATGCGGTCTACACGCTGCAGATGGCGCGCGAACTGCTGAACGGCCACAAGCTGGTCAAGCTGGAAGTGCTGGGCGACGAGAAGACGCTGTTCCCGCACATGCCGGAAACCCTGGTCGCCGCCGAGGCGCTGGTCAAGGACGGCTTCGACGTCATGGTCTATTGCAGCGACGATCCTATCCAGGCCAAGATCCTGGAGGAAATCGGCTGCGTCGCGGTGATGCCGCTGGCCTCGCTGATCGGCTCCGGCATGGGCATCCTCAACCCGTGGAACCTGTCGTTGATCATCGAGCAGGCCAAGGTGCCGGTGCTGGTCGACGCCGGCGTCGGCACGGCGTCGGACGCCGCCATCGCCATGGAGCTGGGCTGCGACGGCGTGCTGATGAACACCGCCATCGCCGGCGCGCGCGATCCGGTGCGCATGGCGCGCGCCATGAAGCTGGGCGTGCAGGCCGGCCGCGAGGCTTACCTGGCCGGCCGCATCGCCCGCAAGTTCGCCGCCTCGCCGTCCTCGCCGATGGCGGGCCGGCTGGCATGAGCGAGCGCCTGTCCTCGCAAATGACGGCGCAGCTGATGGCACAACTGGTGGCGCGCCCGTGCGTGCTGGTGTTCGCCGGACTCGATCCGTCCGGCGGCGCCGGCATCGCCGCCGACCTGCAGGCGGTGGCCGGGCAGGGCGCGCATGCGCTTACCGTGGCCACCGCGCTGACGGTGCAGGACAACGACCGCGTCTACGGCGTGCAGCCGGTCGACGGCGCCATGGTGC
This sequence comes from Duganella sp. BJB476, assembly GCF_003416895.1. GTDB lineage: Bacteria > Pseudomonadota > Gammaproteobacteria > Burkholderiales > Burkholderiaceae_D > Rugamonas. The sequence continues at coordinate 218,488 of NZ_QVIO01000007.1, read as the reverse complement.
TGCGCCAGGCGCAGGCGCTGGTCGACAAGGTGACGGTGTGCGCGGTGAAGATCGGCATTCCCGGCAGCGCCGCCAACGCGCTGGCGATCGCCGAAATCATCGCCCGCCTGCGCGCCCGCCAGCCGGAGCTGCCGGTGGTGCTGGACCCGGTGCTGACCAGCGGCCATGGCGACCTGCTGTCGCGCGACGACGCGGTGCAGGCGCTGGCGCCGCTGCTGCCGTTGGTGACGGTGATCACCCCCAACGGCCCGGAAGCGCTGGCGCTGACCGGCGTCGCCGATCCAGCCGCGCAGGCGCAGGCCTTGCGCGCGCGCGGCTGCCGCCATGTGCTGATCACCGGCGGCCATGGCGAGGGTGATGAAGTGGTCAACCGCTGGTTCGGCCCCGGCGCCACGCCGGCGCCGCGCCTGTCCGACAGCGAGCCGCCGGAAGACGCGCGCGACTGGAGCTGGCCGCGCCTGGCCGGTGAATTCCACGGCAGCGGCTGCACATTGGCCTCGGCCATCGCCGGCCAGCTGGCGCTGGGCATGTCGATCGAACGCGCGCTGGAACTGGCGCAACAGTATTGCTATCGCGCGCTGCGCGGCGCCTACACGGTGGCCGCCGGCCAGCGCATTCCGCAGCGCCTACCTTTGATCTGAGAGCTGAGAGCACATCATGCAAGGACTTTATTTGGTAACCCCCAACTGGGACGACACCAGCCGGATGCTGGACCTGAGCGAGCAGGCGCTGGCCGCCGCCCAGGGCGCGCAGCCGGGCGTGGCGATGCTGCAATACCGCCACAAGGAAGCCGGCCCGGAACAGCGGCTGGAGCAAGCCGGCGCCTTGCTGGCGTTGTGCCGGCGCTACGGCGTGCCCTTCATCGTCAACGATTATGTCGAGCTGTGCGAGGAGCTCGGCGCCGACGGCGTCCACCTCGGCGGCACCGATGCCGACGTGGCGCAGGTGCGCGCCCGGCTGGGGCCGGACCAGATCATCGGCGCCTCCTGCTATGGCGACCTGCCGCGCGCGCTGGCGGCGCAGGCGGCCGGCGCCAGCTACGTGGCGTTCGGCGGTTTCTACCCGTCGCGCGTGAAGAAATACGCAGTGACTACCAAGATGGAGATCCTCGACCAGGCGCGCGAGGTGATCCGCGTGCCGAGCGTGGTGATCGGCGGCATGACGCCGGACAACGCCGCGCCGCTGGCGGCGCGCGGGGCGTCGATGGTGGCGGCCATCAGCAGCGTCTACCAGGCCGACGACGTCGGCGCCGCCGTGGCGGCCTTCCTGCGGCTTTATGCTGATGAAAAAACGGGCAGATAAAACGCTTGGAGAATAGGCGGTTTTCCGCCTTATAATTGGTGCGTTAGCTTAAGCCTAAGGTTGCCGCCACATGAATGTCCCTTCCAGCCCGAAGCGTCTGATTCTGATCGTCGACGATGACCAACTGCTGCTCGATTTCCTGGGCGAGGTGCTCGGTCACGCCGGCTACGACATCCTCAAGGCCTCGTCGGCCGAACAGGCGCTGGAGCAGATCGCCCAGCGCGAACCGGACCTGGCCCTGCTCGACATCCACATGCCCGGCATGAACGGGCTGGAGCTGGCCAAGCAATTGCACGCCACCAGCTCGGTGCCCTTCATGTTCCTGTCCGGCCGCGGCGACGCCGACGCCGGCAAGCAGGCCGCCTCGTACGGCGCGGTCGGCTTCCTGGTCAAGCCGGTCGACGAAAAACACCTGATGCCGGCCTTTGCCGCCGGCCTGGCGCGCGCCGACGAAATCCGCCAGCTGCGCCGCACCGAACTCAATCTGAACGCCGCGCTGGCCGCCGGCCGCGAGACCAGCCTGGCCGTCGGCCTGCTGATGTGCAAGTTCCAGACCGACCGCAACACCGCCTTCGAAGTGCTGCGCGACCACGCCCGCTCCAACCGCCGCAAGGTCAACGAGGTGGCCGACCAGCTGCTGGCCGCCGAGGAAACCTTGAACAGCCTGCATGTGGCCTTCAACCAGCGTCTGAAAAAGTAAACGCCGGCGGTTTTTTTGCGGTATTTTCTTGCTTTACAGTACTTATCATGTAGACTGTGTCCATGAGCGGCAGGGTTGACCTGCCCGCTTCGTAGTGCGGCGGGGCCTCCAACCTGCACCTGCCGCCTCTCCGGTCGCCTGTTCCCTGCGACCGTCAATATTCCTTCGGCCCAACTCCGCCGACTCTTGCGTTGCCTTGCCAGCCCCGTGCTGCCGGCGTCGCATTTCTATCAGTTTTGTGTGCGGAGACACTTATGACGAACGTTTATTCCCAGGACAGCTATCGGCCTTTCAGCGAGCAGGACGGCGGCGCCGCGATCGGGTTTTCGATTTTCGCGGAAGCGCCCCGTGTGCTGCATATCGACAAGGACTTCGATGCGGCGCTGGTGCTGTCGACGCTGCTGGTGCCGGAAACCCGGGTCACCCATGCGTCCACCCTGGCCGATGCGCGCGAGATGCTGCAACACCAGCAGTTCGCGCTGGTGGTGATGGATCCCGACCTGCCCGACGGCGATGGCGCCAGCCTGCTGCCGCTGCTTTACCAGCAGCAGGGCGACGCCCGCGTGCTGGTGTACTCGGCGCGCCATCCCGAGCGGCACACGGCCGGCAGCGCCTTCCTGCCCAAGCCGTGGACTTCGCCGCGCCAGCTGTGGCGCACCGTGTCCGACCTGCTGGGCATCGGTTCGGCGATGCCGGTCGAACCGCAGTAGTCGCACGCGCCACAGATCGTCCCCGGCTTGCTATCATGGCGGACCACCGGAACGGCCCCCCCGTTCCGGTGCCCCGAACAACGCAGCCACAGGACGAACAATGAAAACCAAAGCAGCTATTGCATGGCAGGCGGGCAAACCGCTGACGATCGAGGAAGTGGAATTGGGCGGCCCGCGCGAAGGCGAGGTGCTGGTCGAGATCAAGGCCACCGGCATCTGCCACACCGACTATTACACGCTGTCCGGCGCCGATCCGGAAGGCATCTTCCCGGCCATCCTCGGCCATGAAGGCGCGGGCGTGGTGGTCGACGTCGGTCCCGGCGTCAAATCGCTCAAGAAAGACGACCACGTCATTCCGCTGTACACGCCGGAATGCCGCCAGTGCAAATTCTGCCTGTCGCAGAAGACCAACCTGTGCCAGTCGATCCGCTCGACCCAGGGCCGCGGCCTGATGCCGGACGCCACCAGCCGCTTTTCCATCGACGGCAAGCCGATCTACCACTACATGGGCACGTCGACCTTCTCCAACTACATCGTGGTGCCGGAGATCGCGTTGGCCAAGATCCGCGAAGATGCGCCGTTCGACAAGGTTTGCTACATCGGTTGCGGCGTCACCACCGGCGTCGGCGCGGTGCTGTTCACGGCCAAGGTCGAGGCGGGCGCCAACGTGGTGGTGTTCGGCCTGGGCGGCATCGGCCTGAACGTGATCCAGGCGGCCAAGATGGTGGGCGCCGACAAGATCATCGGCGTCGACATCAACCCGGCCCGCCAGGACATGGCGCGCAAGTTCGGCATGACCCACTTCATCAATCCGAAGGAAGTGGAGAACGTGGTCGACGCCATCATCCAGCTGACCGACGGCGGCGCCGATTACTCGTTCGAGTGCATCGGCAACACCACCACCATGCGCCAGTCGCTGGAGTGCTGCCACAAGGGTTGGGGCCAGTCCATCATCATCGGCGTGGCGGCGGCCGGGCAGGAGATCTCCACCCGTCCGTTCCAGCTGGTGACCGGCCGGGTGTGGAAGGGTTCCGCTTTCGGCGGCGCGCGCGGCCGCACCGACGTGCCGAAGATCGTCGACTGGTACATGGAAGGCAAGCTCAATATCGACGACCTGATCACCCATCGCCTGCCGCTGGAGCGCATCAACGAAGGCTTCGATTTGATGAAGAGCGGCGAATCGATCCGTTCCGTCGTCATTTATTGACGCCTGTCGCGGCGGAATGCAGCTGGCTCCGGTCAACGTGCATTCCGTCGCAATCCGCAGGCGTTCGGCGGCATGTTTGTCTACAGTGGAGTCATGGAAGTAAGGCCCACCACTGAAGGAGAAACATCATGAACGTACTGAAAAACATGGAAATCATCTTCGTCGCCAGCGCAGTCATCCTGTGCGCCACCGGCTACGCCAGCGCCCAGGTGCGCGCCACCCCGGCCATCGACGCCGGTTCGATCAAGGTGGTCGTGGTGGACGGCGTCAAGATGCCAGTCGTCACCATCAGCGCCAAACGCGCCCACTAAACCCGGTTGGATGAATGTAGAAAAAAAGTTCTAGACATCGTCATCTAGATAATTTATTCTACATCCATCAACTGGGGAGTGCGGAATGGAAGCTATACGCAATCATAAGATTTCACGGCAGGCAGGACGCTCATGAGCAGCGTCCTGGCCGCCCTGGTGCCCGCCATCGGCTGGGCGCTGCTGCACTTTATCTGGCAGGGCCTGCTGATCGGCTGGGCTGTCGCGCTGGCGATGCATGCGCTGCGCGGGGCCCGTCCGCAGACCCGTTACGCCGTGGCCTGCGCCGGCATGCTGTTGTGCGTGGCGCTGCCGCTGGCCGGCATCCTCGCCCAGTTGGCCGATGCCGACCGCGGCGCCGGCTCCGCCGCGCTGCTGCGCGTGCTGGCCGGGCAGGGCGCCGGCATGGCGGACGCCGCCGGCCAGGCCGCCGCTGCCGCCGCGCCCGGCCTGCTGGGCGACGGCGCCTTCTCCTCCTTTGAAGCGGTGCTGCGGCGCCAGTTGCCGTGGGTGGTCGGCCTGTGGCTGGCCGGTGCGGCACTGATGTCGCTGCGCCTGGCGCTGGGCCTGAAATGGGTTGCCGAGCGCACCCGCGCCGGCGAATACACCGTCAATCATTACTGGCAGCGGCGCCTGTCCGAACTGGCGCGGCGCTTCGACATCGAACGCCATGTACGGCTGGGCGTGGCCGATCTGCTGGACAGCCCGATCACGGCCGGCTGCTGGCGCCCCATCGTGCTGGTGCCGACCGCGCTGGTCAGCGGCATGCCGCCCGATCTGCTGGAAGCCTTGCTGGCGCACGAGCTGGCGCACATCAAGCGGCACGACTACCTGGTCAACCTGATTCAAAGCGCGATAGAGATCGTGCTGTTCTATCACCCTAGTGTTTGGGCCCTGTCACGCAGGATACGGATCGAGCGGGAACAAATCGCCGACGACCTCGCGGTGGACATGCTTGGCCAGCCCCAGAGGCTGGCAAAGGCCCTGTCGGAACTGGATCGGTTTCAGTTCGACACCACACAACTAGCCCACGCGGCTCACGGAGGAAATCTCATGTCTCGTATTAAACGCCTGCTGCGTCCCGATGTCGAACCGGTCAGCTGGAAAATGGCCTTGCCCCTGATGGGTTTGTTTGCCGCCGGCGCGGTGTTCTACGCCCAAGCCGCGCCGCAGCCGCCGGCCGTTGAAGCCGCCGCACCGATGGCGCAGGTCGAGCCGGTGCCGCCGCCGGCACCGGCTGCGCCAGCAGCACCAGCAGCACCAGCAGCATTAGAACCTGCACCGGCAGCGCCGGCCGCACCAGCAGCACCAGCAGCACCAGCAGCACCACCAGCAGCATCAGAACCAGCACCAGCAGCACCGGCCGCACCAGCCGCGCCGGTCGCCGAGTTGACCGTGCTACCCGCGCCGGCCAAGCCGGCTAAGCCAGCCAAGCCTCCGCGCGTATTGGCGGCTGCTCCCGCGCTGCCAGCCCTGCCAGCGTTGCCGGCAGCTCCGGCAGTCCCGGCTATGCCCGCAGCGCCGCCCGCACCGCCTGCGCCTCCGGCCGGAGTACAAAGCTACCACTATGACCGCTACACCTTCCCAGGCCGCGACGGCCAGCGTGCCGGCTATGCACTGGTACACGCCAACAAGGAGAACATCACCGTCTCGGCTGGGCATCAGGACCTGTCCAAAATCGAGAATGCGCGCCGCGCCGTCAAGGGCGACTTCATCTGGTTCCGCGACGGTGACAAAGCCTATCTGATCCAGGACCCGGCCGCCATCGCCAAGGCTGACGAAGCGTGGGCCGCCGTCAACCGCATCGGTGTGAAGATGGATGAGCAGGGCAAGAAAATGGATGCGCAAGGCAAAGTCATGGACGCGCTGGGCCGGCAAATGGAAAAACTGGGCCGGGATACCGAAGGCCGGGCCCAGCTGGACATGGATCGTCAGCAGCGTTTGATTGAACGGGTCACCCGCCAGCAGGAAGCGCTGGGCCGCCGCATCGAGCAGGCCGCGCGCGAAATGGGCGACGATCCGACCCCGGAAAAGATGCGCCGCTTCCACGAGCGCCAGGCTGCGTTGCAGGCGGAAATGGCGCCGTTGCAGAGCCAGATCGCCCAATCCCAGCGCGAAATGGCGCCGCAGCTGGAGAAAATCCAGGCCATGCAGGAGCCAATGAAGGCGCTGAGCAAGCAGATGTCGGAAGCCGGCAAGCCGATGGCCGAGCTGGGCCAGGCCATGGGCGAGCTGGGCCGCGAGCAAGCCAAGGCCAGCCGCGAAGCCGAGCGCACCATGAAGGAGCTGATCAAGGACGCCATCAAGGCCGGCAAAGCCGTTCCTGCACCGTCCGCATAAATCTGGGGCGGGGGTCAAGTCTGACATTCGGACACGAGCTCTGCCGTAACTTGCATTACGGCAGAGCTCGTGTCCGAATGTCAGACTTGACCCCCGCCCCGGTATAATCACGGGATGCACAATCTTCTTCATAATCTCAACGACGAACAACTCGCCGCCGTGACCCTGCCGGCACAAAGCGCCCTGATCCTCGCGGGCGCCGGCTCCGGCAAAACCCGCGTACTGACGACCCGCATCGCCTGGCTGATTCAAACCGGCCAGGTGTCGCCGTCCGGCCTGCTAGCGGTGACCTTCACCAACAAGGCCGCCAAGGAAATGATGACGCGTTTGTCGGCGATGTTGCCGATCAATACGCGCGGCATGTGGATCGGCACCTTCCACGGCCTGTGCAACCGCCTGCTGCGCACCCATCACCGCGACGCCGCGCTGCCGCAGACCTTCCAGATCCTCGATACCCAGGACCAGCTGTCGGCCATCAAGCGCCTGATCAAGGCCAACAACGTCGACGATGAGAAGTTTCCGCCGAAAGAGGTGATGTACTTCATCAACGGCGCCAAGGACCAGGGCCTGCGCGCCAACAAGATCGAGCCCTACAACGCCGACGAGCGCAAGAAGTGCGAGCTCTACCAGCTGTACGACGACCAGTGCCAGCGCGAAGGCGTGGTCGATTTCGCCGAGCTGCTGCTGCGCACCTACGAGCTGCTCAGCCGCAACCAGCCGCTGCGCGAGCACTACCAGCAGCGCTTCAAGCACATCCTGGTCGACGAGTTCCAGGACACCAATGACCTGCAATACAAGTGGCTCAAGCTGCTGGCCGGCCACGGCGAACGCGACGGCGGCAGCGCCCTGTTCGCCGTCGGCGACGACGACCAGAGCATCTACGCCTTCCGCGGCGCCAACGTCGGCAACATGAGCGCCTTCGAACGCGAGTTCAAGGTGCAGAACCTGATCAAGCTGGAGCAGAACTACCGCTCCCACGGCCACATCCTGGACGCCGCCAACGTGCTGATCGCCAACAACAGCAAGCGCCTGGGCAAGAACCTGCGCACCGACGCCGGCCATGGCGAGCCGGTGCGCGTGTACGAAGCCAGCTCCGACCTGGCCGAGGCGCAGTGGATCATCGAGGAAACCAAGAACCTGATCGCCGACGGCGCCGCCCGCAGCGAGATCGCCGTGCTATACCGCTCCAACGCGCAGTCGCGCGTGATCGAGCATGCGTTGTTCTCGGCCGGCATCCCGTACCACGTGTACGGCGGCCTGCGCTACTTCCAGCGCGCCGAGGTCAAGCACGCGATCGCTTATCTGCAGCTGATGGACAATCCGCACAACGACTCGGCCTTCCTGCGCGTGGTGAACTTCCCGACGCGCGGCATCGGCCTGCGTTCGATCGAAGCCTTGCAGGCGGCCGCCGACCAGCACCGCATTTCGCTGTACGCGGCCGTGCCTTACGTGGCCGGCAAGGCCGGTTCGTCGCTGGGCGGCTTCGTCAAGCTGATCGAGGGCGCGCGCTTTGAAACGCAGCAGATGGCCTTGCCGGAACTGGTGCGCGTGGTGCTGGAGGCCAGCGGCCTGCTGGCCCACTACCAGACCGAAAAAGAAGGCGCCGACCGCATCGAGAACCTGGAGCAGATGGTCAGCGCGGCCACCCAGTTCGTGTCCGAAGAAGGCTTCGGCCAGGGCGCGCCGGCGCACCTGGGTCCGCAGGCCCAGGCCCAGGCGGGCGTGTCCATCGTCAACGAAGACGGCTTCGAGATCCTCGACGCCGATGCCGCGCTGCCGACCGTGATGTCGCCGCTGTCGGCCTTCCTGTCGCACGCGTCGCTGGAGGCGGGCGACAACCAGGCCACCGCCGGCCAGCAAGCAGTGCAGATGATGACGGTGCACTCGGCCAAGGGGCTGGAATTCAACAACGTCTTCATCACCGGATTGGAAGAGGGCCTGTTCCCGCACGAGAGCAGCTCGCGCGAGCACGACGGCGTGGAAGAGGAACGCCGCCTGATGTACGTGGCGATCACGCGCGCGCGCCAGCGCCTGTACATGTGCTTTGCGCAGACCCGCATGCTGCACGGCCAGACCCGCTACAACATGAAGTCGCGCTTCTTCGACGAGCTGCCGGAGGAATCATTGAAGTGGCTGTCGCCCAAGGTGCAGTCCCACTGGTCGGGCAACAAGAAATCGGCCTGGGACCAGGCGCCGCTGGTCGGTTCGGACAACGCCATCGCGCAGAAGATCGCGCAGAAATCGCCGGGCAGCGGCTGGCGCATCGGCGAGTCTGTCGCGCACGGCAAGTTCGGCGAGGGAGTGATCGTCAACATCGAGGGCAGCGGCAACAACGCCCGCGCGCAGATCAACTTCGGCAGTCACGGCATGAAGGTGCTCGACCTGAGCATCGCCAAGCTGGACCGCCTGGGCCGCTAGGCCGCAGACTTACGCCGCAGCGGCGGCGATCGCGCGCCGCCGCTTCAGCGCGGCGCGCACATAGGCCAGCGCTGGCGCTTCCACGAAGTGCCAGCTGAACACCGACAACGGCAGCACGATCGCCAGCGTGGCCGCCAGCATGGTCCAGATGCCTGACGGCGGCAGCACGTTTTTCAGCATGATCATCACCGGCCAGTGATAGATATAGATGGCGTAGGAGTAATCGTGGCGCTGCAAATGGCGCCAGCGCAGCATCTGCGAACTGCCTACCCACAGCGCCAGCGTGATGCAGACCAGGTTGACGCCGAACACGGTCAGGGCCTGGTGTTCCAGGTCCAGCCAGCGCGTCGAATTCAAGGCCAGCAGCACACAGGCGACGATGAATTGGCGCGGGCCGAAGCGCACATGGGCGGCCAGCGTTTGCAGCAGCATGCCGCTCAGGAACAGCGTCCACAGCCGCGCTTCCCACACATAGCCGGCCAGCACGGTCGGGAATTGAAACGCCGCCACCGCCAGGATCAGCGACATCGCCATCATCCAGCGCCGCATCGGCAGGATCGCCGCGAAGCCGATCAGCGCCACCATCACATACATGCGGCCTTCCCAGTACACCGTCCACAGCGAGCCGTTCAGCGGCGCGCCGCCCAGCACCTTGGGCAGCGCCAGTTCGGCCGGCGGGATGATGTAGACCAGCCAGTGCAGCATGGCGCCGTTGAAGATGTAGCGCCACGGCGCCGGATCGGCCAGGCCGGCGATCCCTTCGGCCGAGAAGAAGATCACGGCGACGATGGTGGTCAGCGCCAGGCAGACGAACAGGCCCGGCACCAGGCGCGTGACGCGGCGCGCGATGAAGCGCGGCAGGTCGGGGTCGCGCATCCAGCTTTGTGTGATGAACAGGCCGCTCAGGACGAAGAAGACGTCGACCGCCAGCGCGCCGATGTCGGCGGTCGGCGGCAGCAGCGCGCTCAACGGGTCCGGCCCCGGCGCCACAATGCGGTGCACGCCGGCGTGGTACAGCACCACCAGCAAGGCGGCCACCAGTCGCACCAGGTTGAAACTATTGTCGTTCGATTCGATGGCGGCAGCCAGCGTGCGGGGTGTGGTCATAGGGCGAAAAAAGGATTAAGGAGCGGGTGGTGCGACCGGCGGCGCGCTGGCCTCCGGCGTGCCGAAAATCTGGCGGTAGCAGGCGTACAGGGTGCAGTGCATCAGCACGACCATGATCAGGAACAGGGTGAAGATGGCCGTCACCTTCAGCTGCGCCGAGTCGAACACCAGCATCGGGATCATGCTGCCGACCTGGAACATCAGGAACAGCACCACGGCCGCCGCCAGGAAGGCCTTGATGTCGCGGCATACCGCCACCACGCTGAAGAACAGCGCCTTGGCCAGCGTCATCTTCTGCCAGTAGATCAGCGGCGCCGCCAGGCAGGTCAGCATCCAGCCCAGCATGTAGATGCCGGACGAGATGAACAGGGCGCTGCGGGAATTTTCCAGCAAGTCCTGGTCCACCGGGATCTGGCGCGAGGCCATCTGGATCAGCACGCCGTCGTCCAGCCAGCTCAGCACCGCCAGCGCGAGCAGCATCACCAGCAGGTGCAGCAGGCCCAGGCCCAGCAAGGGGTTGCGCACCGGCTTGCGGAAGCCGCTGAACACCAGGTTCGGCAAGGCGCGCTTGTCGTGGTCGACGTCGGCGCAGGCTTGCAGCATGGCGATGCTGAACATCGGCGCCAGCAGGGTCGGCGCCACCGAGCCGAGGAAGGGCACCACCAGCGAGAACAGCGACAGGAACATGCAGCAGAAGAACAGCGCCATCAGCGCGCCCGGCTGTTTGCGGAACAGCTGCATGGCCTGCTTGACCCAGTGCCAACCGGCCTTGGCGGGGAGCTTGTTCATCCGCGCAATCCCGGCGCCGGCGTGGCGATGCGTTCGCGCAGGATGCGTTCGAAGTGGGTCGGGTCGTGCGGCGTCAGCATCTCCGCCGCGCGCGGCAGGTGGAAGTCGTACAGGCGCGACAGCCAGAAACGCAGCGCCGCCGCGCGCAGCATCGGCTGCCAGGCGGTCTGCTCGGCGTCGGTGAACGGCCGCACCGCGTGGTAGGCGTCCAGCATGGCGCGCACGCGGGCTTGGTCCAGCACGCCGGTGTCCAGATCGATGCACCAGTCGTTGACGGTGACGGCGACATCGAACAGCCAGGTGTCGCAGCCGGCGAAGTAGAAGTCGAAGAAGCCGGTCAGGCGTTCGCCGTCAAACATCACGTTGTTGCGGAACAGGTCGGCGTGCACCGGGCCGTGTTGCAGCGCGCGGTAGGTGTCGCAGCCGGCAAACGCGTCCTGGAAATGCATCTCGGCGCGCAGCAGGTGGGCGCAGCTCTCGTCGAGGAAGGGCAGCACTTGCGGCGTGGTCTCGTTCCACCAGTCCAGGCCGCGCAGATTGGGCTGCTCGAGCGGATAGTCGACGGCGGCCAGGTGCATACGCGCCAGCATGGCGCCGACGGCGGCGCAATGCACCGGCTGCGGATCCATCTGCGACTTGCCTTCGAGCTTGGTGACGATGGCCGCCGGCTTGCCGTGCAGGGCGGCCATCAGCTCGCCCTGGTCATTGGCGACCGGCGCCGGCACCAGCACGCCGCGATCGGCCAGGTGGTGCATCAGTTTGAGGTAAAACGGCAGCTGCTCGAAGGACAGCACCTCGAAGATGGTCAGGACGTAGTCGCCCGCTTCCGTCGTCAGGAAAAAGTTGCTGTTTTCGATGCCGCTGGCGATGCCTTTGAGCGCCAAGGGCTGGCCAAGGGGGAATTGCTTGATCCACTGGGTAAGGTCGTCCAGGCTGACCGGGGTAAACACTGCCATGAGAAAACTTGATGAGGTTCGGTGAGCGGCGCCGCCGTCGGGACGGGCGCCGGGGGACGCCCGCGCAGGGCGGGCGCGCGCGTTATTTCACGGCAGGTGGCGCGGCGGTGTCCGTCGAGCCGTCTTCTTCCGTGGTTTTTTTCTTTTTCTTGCCGATGTCGAATTCCATCACCGTCCATTGCGGGCCGCGGTTGGCGCCCCCCATCGCATCGCCGGGTAAGGCGGTGCCGGCCGGGCGGTTCGGCTTCAGCGTGTAGGTGCTGGGGCCGCTTTTGACGGTCGCTTCCACCACTTGACCGCTGTTGTCGCGCTTTTCGGTGATCTTGTGTTCCGGCGTCGGCTTGGCGGTCACGGTGATCGGATCTTCGGCCACTTCCTCGATCTTTTCCAATTTTGGCGGCGCCTGGCTCGGAGTCGACTGGGCAAACGCCGTGTGGGCGCTGAGCGTCAGGAGGAGGGCAGGCACAAGAATGGAGGTGCGCTTCATGATGGATCGCCTTAGGGTGAAAAACGGCTGTGAGAAACCGTCAAAATTTTATGTATGATCCATTGTAACAAACAGACACGCTTCGCTGTTTTTAAAAGCCGATTTCCCCATGGCGCCGGCGGTTATGTTGTTGTTTTGAAAAGACTGTGGCGGGTGGCGGAAGCGCCGCCAAAACCTGCGATAATGCGCCATTCGTTCGTGGTCTAGCCGCCATTGTTGCGCGGCCCCCTCACCCATATCTAGTTTCTATGCAAAATACCCTGCTGTTAGTTGACGGTTCCAGTTACCTCTATCGCGCCTTCCACGCGCTGCCCGACCTGCGCAGCCCGGACGGCCATCCGACCGGGGCCATGCACGGCATGGTCAATATGTTGCGTCGTTTGCGCGCCGACTACCCGGCCGCCTACATCGCCTGCGTGTTCGACGCCAAGGGCAAGACTTTCCGCGACGACATGTATCCCGAATACAAGGCCACGCGGGCCTCGATGCCGGACGACCTGCGCCTGCAGATCGAGCCCATCCACGAGGCGGTCAAGGCCATGGGCTGGCCCATCCTGATGGTCGAGGGCGTGGAGGCGGACGACGTCATCGGCACGCTGTCGGTGCAGGCGGCGCAGGCCGGCATGAACGTGGTGGTGTCCACCGGCGACAAGGACCTGGCGCAGCTGGTCAATCCGCAGGTCATGCTGATCAACACCATGACCAACGAAAAAATGGACGAGGCCGGCGTGCTGGCCAAGTTCGGCGTGCCGCCGAACCGCATCATCGATTACCTGACCCTGATCGGCGACACCGTCGACAATGTGCCGGGCGTGTCCAAGTGCGGCCCGAAGACCGCGCTCAAGTGGCTGGCCGCCTACGACTCGCTGGACGGCGTGATGGCCAACGCCGCCCAGGTCGGCGGCGCGGTGGGCGAGAACCTGCGCAGCGCGCTGGAGTGGCTACCCAAGGGCCGCGAACTGATCACCGTCAAGCTGGACTGCGACCTGTCGGCCCACATGGCGACCATCGCCGAGTCGCTGGTGGCGCGCGGCGAAGACCAGGAAACGCTGCTGGCCTTCTTCAGCAAGTACGGCTTCAAGACGCTGCTGCGCGAGCTGGGCGGAAGCACGCCGTCGGCGCCGGTCGGCGCGGCAGGCAAGGCTGCCGCAGCAGCTGCTGCCACCACCGCTGCACCGGCGGCCGGGGGCGCCGTCTCCGTCAACATGGACATGTTCGGCGAAGCGCCCAAGCTCAACACCAACTACGAAACCGTGCTCACCGACGAGCAGCTGGACAAGTGGATCGCGCTGATCGACGCCGCCAAGCTGACCGCCGTCGATACCGAAACCACGTCGCTGGAGCCTATGACGGCGCAGATGGTCGGCATTTCGCTGTCGGTGGAGCCGGGCGTGGCCTGCTACATCCCGGTGGCGCACAGCTACCAGGGCGTGCCGGAGCAGCTGTCGCGCGAGCACGTGCTGGCCAAACTGAAGCCTTGGCTGGAAGACGCCAGCAAGCTGAAAGTCGGCCAGAACCTGAAGTACGACAGCCACATCTTCGCCAACCATGGCGTCAAGCTGCAAGGCATCCAGCACGACACGCTGCTCGAATCGTATGTGTTCGAATCGCACCGCACGCACGACATGGACAGCCTGGCGCTGCGCCACCTGAACCACACGACGATTCCGTTCGTGGACGTGTGCGGCAAAGGCGCCAGCATGATCACCTTCGACAAGGTGGAGATCGCCCGCGCCACCGAATACGCAGCGGAAGACGCCGACATCACGCTGCGCCTGCACCTGGCGATGATCGGCGAGGTGGAGAACGACGCCAAGCTGAGCTTCATCTACCGCAACATCGAACTGCCGACCGCCGTGGTGCTGCAGAAGATCGAACGCAACGGCGTGCACATCGACGCCGAGCTGCTCAACATCCAGTCGGCCGAGCTGGGCGCGCGCATCGTCGAGCTGGAAGCGAAGGCGCATGAGCTGGCCGAGCAGCCGTTCAACCTCGGCTCGCCGAAGCAGATCGGCGAGATCTTCTTCGAGAAGCTGAAGCTGCCGGTGGTGAAGAAGACCCCGAGCGGCGCGCCGTCGACCGACGAGGAAGTGCTGCAAAAACTGGCCGAGGATTATCCGCTGCCGAAAGTGCTGCTGGAATACCGCAGCCTGTCGAAGCTGAAGTCGACCTATACCGACAAGCTGCCGAAAGGGATCAACCAGGAAACCGGCCGCGTGCACACCAACTACGCGCAGGCGGTGGCGGTGACGGGCCGGCTGGCCTCCAACGATCCGAATTTGCAGAACATCCCGATCCGCACCAAGGAAGGCCGCCGCATTCGCGAAGCCTTCATCGCGCCGCCGGGCAGCCACATCGTCTCGGCCGACTATTCGCAGATCGAGCTGCGCATCATGGCCCACATCTCGGAAGATGAGAACATGCTGCGCGCGTTTGCCGAGGGCGTGGACATTCACCGCGCCACAGCCGCCGAAATCTTCGGCGTGCCGCCGGACGAAGTCAGCAGCGAGCAGCGCCGCTACGCCAAGGTCATCAACTTCGGCCTGATCTACGGCATGAGCGCCTTCGGCCTGGCCGGCAACCTGGGCATCGAGCGTGGCGCGGCGCAAAGCTATATCGACCGCTACTTCGCGCGCTTCTCGGGCGTCAAGCAGTACATGGACGACACCCGCTTGCAGGCCAAGGCGCGCGGCTACGTGGAGACGGTGTTTGGCCGCCGCCTGTGGCTGCCGGAGATCAATTCGCCGAACGGCCCGCGCCGCCAGGGCGCCGAACGCGCGGCGATCAACGCGCCGATGCAGGGCACGGCGGCCGACCTGATCAAGCTGGCCATGGTGGCGGTGCAGGATTGGCTGGAAAAGGATAAGCTGCAGACCAAGATGATCATGCAGGTGCATGATGAACTGGTGCTGGAAGTGCCGGATGCCGAACTGGCGCTGGTCAAGGAAATGCTGCCGAAGCTGATGGCCGGCGTGGCGGAGCTGAAGGTTCCGCTGACCGCCGAAGTCGGCGTTGGGAAAAATTGGGACGAGGCTCACTGAGCCTCGGCGAACTGAGCTTCCGCACACTAATTTACGGAGGAATCGCATGGATGATTTGAGGCAGGATGCAGAGAGTTTGCTGACTAAAACCAGTCTGTCGGACGGCGTCGACCGCCGCGACTTCCTGAAGGTGGCGCTGGGCACCGGCTTTGCCGCCGCCGCGCTGCCGGTGGTGGCGCAGAACGTCATCAAGACCGACACCGCCGGCCTGACCGCCGGCACCATCACCCTCACGGTGGACGGCGTACAGGTGCCCGTGTACCGCGCCCAGCCCGAAGGCAAGACCAATCTGCCGGTGATACTGGTGGTATCGGAAATCTTCGGCGTGCACGAGCACATCGCCGACGTCGCCCGCCGTTTCGCCAAGCTGGGCTACCTGGCGCTGGCGCCGGACCTGTTCGTGCGCCAGGGCGATCCGCAAAAGGCCGCCTCGATCGCCGAACTGCAACGCGACATCATCTCCAAGACGCCGGACGCGCAAGTGATGGCCGACCTCGACGCCACCGTCGCGTGGGCCAAGGCCAACGGCGGCAACGGCGACAAGATCGGCATCACCGGCTTCTGCTGGGGCGGCCGCATCACCTGGATGTACGCCGCGCACAATCCGAGCATCAAGGCCGGCGTGGCCTGGTACGGCCGCCTGATGGGCGACAGCACTCCGGTGACTCCCAGGCACCCAGTTGATATCGCTGGATCTCTGACGGTGCCGGTGCTGGGCCTGTACGGCCTGAAGGACACCGGCATCACCCAGGAATCGATCGCGGCAATGAAGGCGGCGCTGGCCAAGGGGCCGAACAAGGCGAGCTTCGTCGTCTATCCGAACTCCGGCCACGCCTTCCACGCCGACTACCGCGCCAGCTACGTCGAGGCCGACGCCAAGGATGGCTGGGCCCGTTTACAGGCGTGGTTCAAGCAAAACGGCGTGATTTAAGCCCTGTTTTGCCGGGTTTTTAGCCAAAGATGAGCATAAAACCGGGCCGGGCGGTAAAATGACGCCCCCGGCCTGCGCGCAGCGGCGCGGTCCCTGCTACAAGAGGCTATAACATCGATCCCGTACTCATCTCCATCCTACTGGCCACCACGGTTGCCGGCGTCGTCAGCATCTCGGCTGCCGCGGTGTTCTCGTTTACGCTGCTGTCGAAGGTGGTGGAGCGCATGGTCAGCCTGTCGGTGGGCATCATGCTGTCGACCTCCTTGCTGCACGCCTTGCCGGAAGCATTCGAATCGGGCGCCAGCGCGCGCAGCCTGTTCGCGACCCTGCTGGGCGGGTTGCTGGCCTTCTTCCTGCTGGAGAAGACGGCCATCCTGCGCCATTCGCACCACCACGAGGGCGACGGCCACCACCACCATCACGGCCACGACAAGCGCGAGGCGGGCAAGGCCGGCTGGATGATCCTGGTCGGCGACGGCATGCACAACTTCACCGACGGCATCCTGATCGCGGCGGCCTTCCTAGCCAATCCGGAGCTGGGGCTGGTGACCGGGCTGGCCATCATCGCGCACGAGATTCCGCAGGAGATCGGCGACTTCATCGTACTGCTCAACGCCGGCTTCTCGCGCACGCGGGCCTATGTCTACAATTTGCTGTGCAGCCTGCTGGCGATCGCCGGCGGCCTGCTCGGCTATTACACGCTGGAACGCGCCAGCAGCATGATTCCGTATGTGCTGGTGTTCGCGTCGTCGGGTTTCATCTACATCGCCGTCAGCGACCTGATGCCACAGATGCAGCGCCGCGCCACAGTGCGCGAAACCATCCCGCAAGTACTACTGATCGCGCTCGGCGTGGTCATCGTGCTGTTCCTGACCCACGGTCACTGAGGCTTCTGACCGCTCAATCCGGCACGCTTGCACCAGGCGGCGCCGGGAGTATCATGGTGGGATGAACTCCAGACAAAAAAAGCAGACTGAAGCGTTAGCGGCTCTCTCCGCCGCCGATCGCGCTCGCCTGGAGCGCTTGGCTGCCTTGGCTCAAGTGACTGCAGAACATCTGTGGCCCGATGTCTGGCTATACGGCTTCGACGATACGGAAGAGAGCATTCAAGCCGATCTCGCAGCCCAAGCTGACATAGAGGCGGGCCGAACGATTCCAAACGAAGAAGTCATGGCGCAGGCGCGGCGAATACTGGAATCGAATGTCCAGCGCAAACGGAAAGCCGGCTAGACTCGTTGTAAGCTGGTCTGCTCAAGCGCAAGAGTCGCTCGATCAGACCATGGCGCATGTCTATGCACAGGATATGAGTGCCGGGAACCTAATGCTTCAACGACTGCAAAAAGCGCTTGATCTGATTGCGGAACAACCTGGAATAGGCACTCCAACAAAGCAGAAAAACCTGCGACGGTTTCCGATTCCCCGAACCGGCCATACTATTGAGTATAGGGTTGGCCGGAGGGGAATTACCATCACTCGTTGGGTGCGACAAACACGCAAGCCTTAGTTGCCAGTCGCCACCGGCCGGGCCGGGTCGGCGCACCATTCGCTCCAGGAGCCGGGGTAGAGCGCGGCTCCGGTCAGGCCGGCCACTTCCAGTGCCAGCAGGTTGTGGCAGGCCGTCACGCCCGATCCGCATTGCATGATTGCCTGCGGCGCGCTGGCGAACAGCGGCGCGAATTCTTCCTTCAATTGCGCGGCGTCCTTGAAGCGGCCGTCGGCGTTCAGGTTGTCCTTGAAGAAGCGGTTCTTCGCGGCAGGAATATGGCCGCCCACCGGATCGATGGTCTCGTTTTCGCCGCGATAACGGTCGGCCGCGCGTGCATCGACCACGGTGCGCGCCTGCGTGGCCAGATTGGCCACCACGTCCTCCACCGACACCGTCGGCGCCAGCGATGGTTGCTCGTGGATCGTGCCACGCGCGCGCGGCGCTTCCGGTGTCACCATCGGCAAGCCTTGCGACTGCCATGCGGCCAGGCCGCCGTCCAGTACCGCCACCGCCGGATGGCCCACCCAGCGCAGCAACCACCACAGACGCGCCGCGAACATGCCGCCGTGCGCATCGTACGCCACGACCTGCGTGTCGTCGTTGATGCCCCAGCCACGCAAGGTCTCGATCAGCGCCGCGCGCTCCGGCAGCGGATGGCGGCCGCGGAACTTGCCGTCCGCACCCTGCTTGGCGCCCGACAGGTCGGTATCGATATTGGCAAACTGCGCGTTCTGGATATGGCCGATGGCAAAGCCGTCGCGGCCCGCGTTGGGATTCATCAGGTCGTGGCGGCAATCGAGTATCACCCAATTGTCGTCGGTCAGGTGCTGGGACAGTTCGGCGGCGCCGATCAGAGTGGTGTGCATATTCCGGGGTTCCTTAGAGGTTGTTTCAACATGCCCGCAGCGAGGCGCAGCGACGAAGGCAGTGCGCCTGCACGGCGAGGAGCTGTAACGAAGCTGTGGGCATGTTGAAACGGCCTCTTAGACTTCGCTGGCTATCGGATCGGTAATGGCTATCGCCTTACCGTGCTCGGTGTTACGCGTATTGTAAAACGTTGTGGCCACACCGGACACCAGTATCACGCCTATGCCCGCCCAGCTGTGCCAGCTGAACACGTCGCCGAACACGAACACGCCCCACACGCTGGAAAACACGATGCCGGTGTATTGCAGATTGGCCACCACCAGCGTCTGGCCCAGGCGATAGGCGCGCGTCATGGCGATCTGCGCGCTGGTGGCGCAGATACCGATGCCCAGCAACAGCAAGCCGCCGTGCACGCTGGTGATCGGATGCCACACCGCACCCTGGTCGCCGGCAAACACGAAATTGCCGGCGATGCCGGCCAGCAGGTTCATGATCGAGAAGTAGAACACCACGCGGTTCTCGGGCTCGCCGGCCAGCCCCAGCTTGCGCACCTGCATATAGGCCATGGCCGACAGCACGCTGGAGCTGAGCGCGATCAGCGCCGGCGTCAGTTGATTGGCCTGGAAGGCCGGCTGCAACAGCAGCGTGACGCCGACAAAGCTCATGCCGACCGCCGCCAGCAGCGGCCACTTGACCTGGTTCTTGGCGTGCCACCAGCCCATTGCGAACAGCCACACGGCGATCCAGATCGGCGCCATGTAGTTGAGGGTCATGGCGGTGGCCAGCGGCAGCTTGGCGATGGCGTAGAACCACAGCCACAGCGACACCACGCCGACCAAGCCGCGCCACAAGTGGGCGCCCGGCATGGTGGTGGTGAATTTGCCGCCTTGAAGTTTGATGATGGTGAACAGCACGGTCACGCCGACCACGCCACGGTACATCACGATTTCGGATGTGGAGAACTGCTCCGAGGCCAGCTTCACGCACACCCCCATCGCGGCGAACATGAAACTGGCAAACAACATCCAAAGTGACTGCATCGTTTTCCTATAAATCGATATTGGCTCGATACCATTCGTGGAAGTGCTGCATGCCGTCTTCCATCGGCGACTGGTAAGGACCGGCGTCGCTGGTGCCTCGCTGCATCAGCACCTTGCGGCCGGCGTCCATGCGCAGGCCGATCTCGTCGTCCTCGGCGCAGGTTTCGAAGTAGGCCGCGCGTTCCGCTTCGATGAACTCGCGCTCGAACAGCACGATTTCCTCGGGGTAGTAGAACTCGACCACGTTCTTGGTGCGCTGCGGGCCGTCCGGCCACAGCGTCGAGACGATCAGCACATGCGGATACCACTCGACCATGATGTTCGGATACAGCGTCAGCCAGATCGCGCCATACGGTGGCGGTTCGCCGCCGCGGAACTTGAGCACCTGCTCCTGCCAGCGCTTGTAGATCTCGGAGCCGGACTTCTGCAAGCCCTTGTTGACGCCGACCGTCTGCACGCTGTAGTCGCGGCCGAATTCCCAGCGCAGGTCGTCGCAGCTGACAAAGCCGCCCAGGCCCGGATGGAAGGGCTCGACGTGATAGTCTTCCAGATAGACTTCAATGAAAGTCTTCCAGTTGTAGTTGCAGGTCTGGACTTCGACGTGGTCGAACATATAGCCGGAGAAATCCAGGTCCTTGGTGACCGAGAGTTCGGACAGCTTTTCCATGACGTTGTAGCCATTCTGCTCGAACAGCAGGCCGTTCCAGTTTTGCAGCTTGGTCTTCGGCAGGTTCAGGCACGGCGTCTCCGGGAAGTGCGGCGCGCCGATCAGCTCCCCCTTGAGGTCGTAGGTCCAGCGGTGCAGCGGGCAGACGATGTTGTTGGCGTTGCCGCGGCCGTTGAACATCAGCGCCTGGCGGTGGCGGCAGACGTTGGACAGCAGCTCCAACCCGTTTGCGTTGCGCACCAGCATACGCCCTTCGTTTTCGGAAACGAGGGTCGCGAAGTCGCCGACATTCGGCACCATCAGCTCGTGCCCGATATAGCGCGGGCCGGCCTGGAACAGTTGCTGCATTTCCCGCTGCAGTAGCGCTTCGTCAAAATAGACGTCAACCGGAAGTTGCGCGTGTGGACGCGCCAGCTTGGCGTGGGTACCCAGATCGGACATCCCAACCCCCCTTAATATGTACATCAAACCAAAGAGAGACAGAATCCGTAAAGACCTGAATTCAAAGTTGTTGAAAATGGTATTTCGGACAGAACCGGAGATTATACCGCGTTTCTCCCCGTTCTAGCGGACTGCCGTGCTCGTTTATAGGTGTATTTATATGCGTATCATTGTAATAAACGCATGCTTATGCAGCATATAGGGACGATTGCGATAAAATCCATAGTTTACGCCCTCGGCTTGGCCGCTATAGTTCCACCGGATAAGGTGGTTTGTTCTAAAATAACGGGCTACACTGCGCTGGCACGTGTTTTTGCCTTGAAACCTGAGTGACTATGTCTAAGAAATTAACTGCCGACGCGACCGCCGCCGCCCCCGTCTCGTTTGAAGAAGCGATGGCGGAACTGGCGCAGCTGGTTGCCCAAATGGAGGCGGGCCAACTGCCGCTGGAAGCCTCGGTGGCCGCCTATGCGCGCGGCTCGGAGCTGGTGAAGTTCTGCGCCGCCCAGCTGGAAAAAGTGGAATCCCAGGTCAAGGTGCTGGAAGGCGACATGCTCAAGCCTTTCGCGGAAGCCGGCGAGGCCGAACAATGAGCGGCGCCTTCGACGATTGGATGAAGACCGTGCAGGCGGCATCGGAAAACGATTTATCCGGTTTCCTGCCCCCAGCCACGGTGGTGCCGACCAAGCTGCACGCGGCGATGCGCTATGCGCTGCTGGGCGGCGGCAAGCGTGTGCGTCCGCTGCTGGTATACGCGGCCGGCGCGCTGTTCGGCGCCGATGCGGCCATTTTGAGCCGCGCGGCGGCGGCGGTGGAAATGATCCACGCCTATTCGCTGGTGCATGACGACATGCCGTGCATGGACGACGATGAACTGCGCCGCGGCAAGCCGACGGTGCACGTGGCCTACGACGAAGCGACCGCGCTGCTGGTCGGCGACGCGCTGCAATCGCAGGCCTTCCTGGTGCTGTCCGAGGCGGACAGTATCCCGGCCGCGCGCCAGGTGGCGATGCTGCGCCTGCTGGCGCACGCCTCCGGTTCGGCCGGCATGTGCGGCGGCCAGGCAATCGATCTCGACAGCGTGGGCCTGAGCCTGACGCTGGAACAGCTGGAGCAGATGCACCAGCTTAAAACCGGCGCGCTGCTGCGCGCCGCAGTGGTGCTGGGCGCGCTGGCCGGCAAGGATCTCGATCCGGCCGAGTTGACCGCGCTGAACGACTATGCACGCGCCATCGGCCTGGCCTTCCAGGTGGTGGACGACGTACTCGACGCCACGGCCGATTCGGCCACGCTGGGCAAGACCGCCGGCAAGGACGCCGCCGACAACAAACCGACCTATGTCTCGATCCTGGGTCTGGAACCGTCGCGCGCACTGGCGCAAAAATTGCGGCTCGACGCGCACGCAGCGCTCGCGCCGTTTGGAGAAAAAGCTCTGCGGTTACGCGAACTCGCGGATTTGATCGTGCAGCGGAAGGCATAAATGAAATTGCTCGAAAACATAGACTCACCAGCGGATGTGCGCAAACTGGCGCGCACCCAGCTGACCCCGCTCGCGCATGAACTGCGCAGCTACCTGCTGGATTCGGTATCGAAGACCGGCGGCCACCTGTCGTCCAACCTGGGCACGGTCGAACTGACCGTGGCGCTGCACTACGTGTTCAACACGCCGCACGACCGCATCGTGTGGGACGTGGGCCACCAGACTTATTCGCACAAGATCCTCACCGGCCGCCGCGAGCGCATGCACACGCTGCGCCAGCTGAACGGCATCTCCGGCTTCCCGAAGCGCGACGAAAGCGAATACGACACCTTCGGCACCGCCCACTCGTCGACCTCGATCTCGGCGGCGCTGGGCATGGCGCAGGCGGCCAAGATCAAGGGCGAGCACCGCCACGCGATCGCCGTGATCGGCGACGGCTCGATGACGGCCGGCATGGCCTTCGAAGCGCTGAACAACGCCGGCGTGCAGGAGGACGTCAATCTGCTGGTGATCCTGAACGACAACGACATGTCGATCTCGCCGCCGGTGGGCGCGCTGAACCGCTATCTGGCGAGGCTGATGTCGGGGCAGTTCTACGCCGCCGCCAAGAACGTCGGCAAATCCGTGTTGCCCGGCCCCGTGCTGGAGCTGGCCAAGCGCCTGGAAGAGCACGCCAAGGGCATGGTGGTTCCGGCCACCATGTTCGAGGAGTTCGGCTTCAACTACATCGGCCCGATCGACGGCCACGACCTCGAATCGCTGATCCCGACGCTGCAGAACATCAAGCAGCTCAAGGGGCCGCAGTTCCTGCACGTGGTGACCAAGAAGGGCCAGGGCTACAAGCTGGCCGAGGCCGATCCGGTGCTGTACCACGGTCCGGGCAAGTTCAACCCGGCCGAAGGCTTCAAGCCGGCCGTGGCGCCGGGCAAGGTCACCTACACGGAAGTATTCGGCAACTGGCTGTGCGACATGGCCGCCGCCGACAAGAAGCTGGTCGCGATCACGCCGGCCATGCGCGAAGGTTCGGGCATGGTGCGCTTCGAGCAGGAATATCCTGACCGCTACTTCGACGTTGGCATCGCCGAGCAGCACGCCGTAACCTTCGGCGCCGGCCTGGCCTGCGAAGGCCTGAAGCCGGTGGTGGCGATCTACTCCACCTTCCTGCAGCGCGGCTACGACCAGCTGATCCACGACGTGGCGCTGCAAAACCTGGACGTGACGTTCGCGCTGGACCGCGCGGGCCTGGTGGGCGCCGACGGCGCCACCCACGCCGGCAACTACGACATGGCGTATCTGCGCTGCATTCCGAACATGGTGGTCATGGCCGCCTCGGACGAAAACGAATGCCGCCAGA
The DNA here is from genome assembly GCF_003416895.1 of Duganella sp. BJB476. Classification (GTDB taxonomy): domain Bacteria; phylum Pseudomonadota; class Gammaproteobacteria; order Burkholderiales; family Burkholderiaceae_D; genus Rugamonas. The sequence continues at coordinate 194,857 of NZ_QVIO01000007.1, read as the reverse complement.
TGCTGACCACCGGCTACCAGTACAAAGGTCCGGCGGCGATCCGCTATCCACGCGGCGCCGGCGCCGGTGCGGCGATCAAGCCGGAGCTGACCGCGCTGGAAATCGGCAAGGGCGAAATCAAGCGCAAGGGCCAGAAGATTGCCATTTTGGCCTTCGGTTCGATGGTGGCGCCTGCGATGGCCGCCGGCGAAGCGCTGGACGCCACGGTCGCCAATATGCGCTTCGTCAAACCGCTGGACGTGGAACTGGTGAAGCAGCTGGCCGCCGAGCACGACTACCTGGTAACGGTGGAAGAGGGCTCCATCATGGGCGGCGCCGGCTCTGCCGTGGCCGAAGCGATGGCCGCCGAAGGCATCGTCAAGCCATTGCAGATGCTGGGCCTGCCGGACAAGTTCATCGACCATGGCGACCCGGCCAAGCTGCTGGCCAGCGTGGGCCTGGACGCCGCCGGCATCACCGCCTCGATCAAGCAGCGCCACGCCGCCGCCGAGCCGCGCCTGGTGGTCAACAACGGCTAAATACCGTTGCTGTTACGCTCAAAGCCGCCTCCGGGCGGCTTTTTTCTTGCCTGCTGCAATAATGCGACCTATATTGATATAAACAGTTTATTCGGTTTATATCGCCATGAATGCCGCCGCTTCCCTGTTTGCCGGTTTGCTGTTCGCTTGCGGGACGGCGGGCGCGCAGGTGCCGGAATCGGGCAGGGCGCAGGAAATGGGTTTCAGCGCCGAGGAAGTGGCCAGCACCGTGGAAGACCGCTATATCGACCGCGTGGTCGAACTGGCGGCGGCCGGGCGGCTGGACGACGACCGCCTGTTGCTGGCGCGGCTGCAAACCATAGGCGCCGGCCTGATACGCGCCGCGGTGGCGCTGAAGCCGGAAGTGGCCGGGTGGGAGTGGGAGTTTCATACCACCAGCGATGCCGAAGTCGACGCCATCTGCATGGCCGGCGGCAAAATCCTGGTGGGCAGCGCCTTTGTGCGCCAGCTGGCGTTGAACGACGGCGAACTGGCAACCCTGCTGGGTCACGAAGTCGCGCACGCGGTGGCCGAGCATCACCGCGAAACCTTGTCGGAAGCGCTATTCCTGAACCGCTATCCGGCGGTGCCGCTGGAGGTGGTGATGGAACGGCTGGAAAGCGACCTGTCGGTGCAGATCCGCCTGTCCAAGCTATCGAGCATGCAGGAATCGGAGGCGGACCAGCTGGGCATGGTGCTGGCGCACCGAGCCGGCTGGCCGGCGGCCGACATGGTCAGCTTCTACCGCAAGCTGTCGACCGGCGACCAGGCGGCGCTGGTGTCCAGCGCCTATCCGGCCAGCGCCTCGCGCCTCAGCATGGCCAAGGGCATGGCGCTATTGTTCCAGTCCGACCGTTAAGCGTCTTAGCCGCGCTTGCGCTCGTGCTGCCACAGCACGTCGCTGCCGCCGCCAAAACGGTTCAGCACCCGCGACAGCACAAACATCAAGTCCGACAAGCGGTTCACATACTGGCGCGGATGCTCATGGATGGTCTCGGTCTTGCCCAGCGTGACGATGGCGCGCTCGGCGCGGCGGCACACGGTGCGGCACACGTGCGCCTGCGAAGCCGCACGGGAGCCGGCCGGCAGGATGAATTCCGTCAGGGCCGGCAGGGTGGCGTTGTACTTGGCCAGCAGCGCGTCCAGGCGCTCGACGTGCGCCTCGGTGATCATCTGGTAGCCGGGAATGCACAATTCGCCGCCCAGGTCGAACAGGTCGTGCTGGATGGTGACCAGCTCTTCGCGCAGGTCGGCCGGCATGTCTTCGCACAGCAGCAGGCCGATGTGCGAGTTCAGCTCGTCGACTTCGCCGATCGAGTGGATGCGCACGCTGTCCTTGTCGGTGCGGCTGCCGTCACCGAGGCCGGTGGTGCCGCCGTCGCCGGTGCGGGTGGCGATTTTGGAGAGTCGATTTCCCATATTGATTCCTGGTCTGTTTCGGATCAGCGCTTTGCCAGGCTGACGCGATGCGGGTTGAGGGGGGCATAGCCCGGCGTGTTCCAGAAGGCCTGCATGCCGATGGTTTCGTACAGGCTCACTTCCTCATCGTACATCGGATACAGGCCGGCGAGGAAAATGGTGCGGTCGGGCAGCTCGAACTTGAGCTGGTCGCCGTCCAGGAAGGGCGGTTTGTAGACGAAGCAGGCGTTCATGTCGCTGTCGCTGGACATGGGCGTGTCCAGCTTGAAGCAGGAACGGTAGGCGAAGGAGCCGGTGTGGAAGAAGTTCTGCGCCAGCAGGGCGGCGGCGCTGCCCCACAGCGGATCGGTGGTGTGCAGCGAGAACATCAGCTCCGGTTTGCCGTGTATCCATTCAGGACGGTTGGCGTTCGACAGGCCGCAGGTCACGGCGGTCAGCATGTCCTTGACGGGGTAATCCTTGAAGTAGTACACGAGCATGCGCGGCTCGCTCTCGGTCTTGATGCCGGCAAGCTGCATCTTGACGCCGAAACGCTCTTCCAGCGCCTCGCGCCAGGCCTGTTCGAAATTATTTTCCATATCTGTTCCAGTGGTGTGGTGAAGCTGCGCTCGGAAGAATACAACAATTTGGTCGGGTATTTCGACCGGACGGCCGTTTGTGCTTACAATCGATGCCTGATCAAGTGCTTCCAGGTGCCCGCTCCATGAACACTGCCACTCCCGAACGGACCGTACTGGCCGATATCGCCGCCCGCCGCGCGCAGGTCGCCGCGGCCTTGCTGCAGGTGCTGCCGGCGCGCGCCATCCTGTCCGAACCGGAAGACACCCGTCCCTATGAATGCGACGGCCTGGCCGCCTACCGCCAGTTGCCGATGATCGTCGTGCTACCCGACAGCGAGGCGCAGATCGTCGCCGTGCTGCGGGTATGCCGTGAGCTGAAGGTGCCCATCGTGCCGCGCGGCGCCGGCACCGGCCTGTCCGGCGGCGCCATGCCGATCGCCGACGGCGTGGTGCTGTCGACCGCGCGCCTGAACCGCATCGTGCGCATGGACGCCTATTCGCGGACCGCCGTGGTGCAGCCGGGCGTGCGCAACCTGGCGATCTCGGAAGCGGCGGCGCAGCATGGCCTGTACTACGCGCCCGATCCGTCGTCGCAGATCGCCTGCACCATCGGCGGCAACGTGGCGGAGAATTCCGGCGGTGTGCACTGCCTCAAATACGGCCTGACCGTGCACAACGTGCTGCGCGTGCGCATGGTGACCATTGATGGCGACGTGGTGGAACTGGGCAGCGAAGCGCTCGACGCGCCGGGGCTGGACCTGCTGTCGGTGTTCATCGGTTCGGAGGGCATGCTGGGCATCGTCACCGAGGTGACGGTCAAGCTGGTGCCCAAGCCGGCCACCGCGCGCGTGATCATGGCGTCGTTCAACGAGGTGACGGCGGGCTGCCACGCGGTGGCGGCGCTGATCGCGGCCGGCATCATCCCGGCCGGGCTGGAGATGATGGACCAGACCTCCTCGCGCATGGTCGAACCCTTCGTCAAGGCCGGCTACGATACCGACGCCGCCGCCATCCTGCTGTGCGAGGCCGACGGCACCGTCGAGGAAGTGGAAGAGGAAATCGCCCGCATGTCGGCGGTGCTGAACACGGCCGGCGCCAGCGCCATCGCGGTGTCGCAGACGGAGGCGGAGCGCCTGAAGTTCTGGTCCGGCCGCAAGAACGCCTTTCCGGCGGCGGGCCGCATCTCGCCCGACTACTACTGCATGGACGGCACCATCCCGCGCAAGCGCCTGGGCCAGGTGCTGGAGGGGATCGCGCAGATGGAGACCAGGTACGGCCTGCGCTGCGCCAATGTGTTCCACGCCGGCGACGGCAACCTGCATCCGCTGATCCTGTTCAACGCCAACATCCCCGACGAATTCGAGCGCGCCGAAGCCTTCGGCGCCGAGATCCTGGCGCTGTGCGTGGAAGTGGGCGGCACCATCACCGGTGAGCATGGCGTCGGCATCGAGAAGATCAATTCGATGTGCGCGCAGTTTGCGCCGGCCGAGCTGGATGCCTTCTTCTCGGTCAAGCGCGCTTTCGACACGGCCGGCCTGCTCAATCCCGACAAGGCCATCCCCACGTTGAACCGCTGCGCCGAATTCGGCAAGATGCGCGTCAGCGGCGGCATGCTGCCGTTCTCCCATCTTCCGCGCTTTTAAACGGAGCGACATGACGACCGAATCGTATTCCCACATCGCCGCGCAGTTCAGCGAGCGCATACGTGTCGCAACGGAGGCCGGCACGCCGCTATGCCTGCGCGGCGGCGGCAGCAAGGACTGGTACGGACAGCCGCCGCATGGCGAGGTGCTCGACACGCGAGCTTACGCCGGCATCGTCTCCTATGAGCCGACCGAATTGGTCATCACCGCGCGCTGCGGCACGCCGCTGGCGGAGATCGAAGCGCTGCTGGCGCAGCACCAGCAGATGCTGGCCTTCGAGCCGCCGCGCTACGGCGCCGCATCGACCATCGGCGGCGTGGTGGCCAGCGCCTTGTCCGGCCCGCGTCGCGCCAGTGCCGGCGCGGTGCGCGACTTTGTGCTCGGCGCGGTGCTGATGGACGGCCACGGTGAGGCGCTGCGCTTCGGCGGCCAGGTGATGAAGAACGTGGCGGGCTACGACGTATCGCGCCTGCTGGCCGGTTCGCTGGGCACGCTGGGTCTGATACTGGAAGTGTCGCTCAAGGTGCTGCCGGTGCCGCTGCGCGAGGCCAGCCTGCGCTTCGAGATGAGCGAGATCGACGCGCTGCGCCATCTGAACGAATGGGCCGGCCAGCCGCTGCCGATATCGGCCAGTTGCTGGCATCAGGGCGTGTTGTCGCTGCGGCTGTCCGGTGCCGAGGCGGCGGTGGAGGCGGCGCAGCGCAAGCTGGGCGGCGCGCCGCTGGAAGACGACGCGGCATTCTGGACTTCGCTGCGCGACCAGACGCACGGCTATTTCGACGGCGGCAGTTTGTGGCGTTTGTCGGTGCCGCCGGCTGCCAGCGCCATCATCCTGCGCGGCGAGCAGCTGATCGAGTGGGGAGGGGCGCAGCGCTGGCTCAAGGTGGAATCCACCGATGCCGAGCACGCGGCCGGCATACGCCGCGCCGTGGCGGCGGCTGGCGGCCATGCGACGCTGTTCCGGGGCGCGGACAAGAGCGTCGGCGTGTTTCATCCGCTGGCGCCGGCCGTGGCAAAGATTAACGAGCGGTTGAAACAGTCCTTCGATCCGGCGGGGATCTTCAATCCCGGCCGCATGTACTAGCGAACCCTATGCAAACCAACCTGGCTGATTTCATCAAGAACACCCGCGAAGGCGAAGAGGCCGACGCCATCCTGCGCGCCTGCGTCCACTGCGGCTTTTGCACCGCCACCTGTCCGACCTATCAGCTGCTGGGCGATGAGCTGGATGGCCCGCGTGGCCGCATCTACCTGATCAAGCAGGTGCTGGAAGGCGCGCCGGTGACGGTCAAGACGCAGACCCACCTGGACCGCTGCCTGACCTGCCGCAACTGCGAGACCACTTGTCCGTCCGGCGTCAAGTACGGCCGCCTGATCGACATCGGCCGCAAGGTGGTGGAGGAGCGCGTCGAGCGGCCGTTCATCGAGCGCATGAAACGACTGGTACTGAAGGAAGCCTTGCCGCGCAAGGCTGTCTTCACGGCGGGATTGCGCGCGGGGCAGCTATTCCGGCCGCTGCTGTCGCCCGCCATGCAGGACAAGATCCCGGCGATGCAGAGCGCCGGCGTGTGGCCGTCGCGCGAGCATGCGCGCAAGATGCTGGTGCTGGAAGGCTGCGCGCAGCCGGCGATGGCCCCCAACATCAACACCGCCACCGCGCGCGTGCTCGATGCGCTGGGCGTGCAGCTGATCGTCGCCCCCAAGGCCGGTTGCTGCGGCGCGGTGCGCCATCACCTGAACGACCAAGAGGCGGCGCTGGACGACATGCGCCGCAACGTCGACGCCTGGTGGCCGCACGTGCAGGATGGCACGATGGAGGCGATCGTGATGACCGCTTCCGGCTGCGGCGTCACCGTCAAGGAATACGGCCATCTGCTGGCGCACGACAGCGCCTACGCCGCCAAGGCGCAGCGCATCTCGGCGCTGACGCGCGATCTGAGCGAAGTGATGCCGGAGTTTGAGGAAGAGCTGAAGCGCCGCGCCAGCATCAAGGAGCGCGTGGCCTACCACCCGCCATGCACGCTACAACACGGCCAGCAGATACGCGGCAAAGTGGAGGGCGTGCTGCGCGCGGTCGGCGTCGATGTCGTGCTGTGCGCGGACAGCCATCTGTGCTGCGGCTCGGCCGGCACCTACTCGCTGCTGCAACCGGAGTTGTCGCTGCAACTGCGCGACCGCAAGCTGGCCAACCTGGCCGATACCGGCGCCACCACCATCGTCTCGGCCAACGTCGGCTGCACCGCGCACCTGCAATCGGGCACGGACACGCCGGTCAGGCACTGGATCGAACTGATCGACTCAGCCCTGAACAAATAGGGGCATCTGCGCGGTGCCGCCGGCCGGTTCGCCGTGCAGGCTGAGGATGGGCGGCAGCTGTGCGGCCGCCTGCCACACGGCCGCCGTGTCGAAACTGGCGACCCAGGCCAGCACCTCGTCCGCCGGCATCGGCCGGGCGATGCCGTAGCCTTGCACCAGGTCGCAGCCCAGGCGCATCAGCATGGCGCCGTGCTCCATGGTTTCCACGCCCTCGGCGATCACGCCCAGGCCGAAGGACTTGGCCAGGCCGATGACGGCGCTCACCAGGTGCAGGTCGTCGCGGTCCACCAGCATGTTGCGCACGAAGCTTTGGTCGATCTTCAGCATGTCCGCCGGCAGCCGCTTCAGGTAGGACATCGACGAATAGCCGGTGCCGAAATCATCCAGCGCGAAGCTGATGCCCAGCGCCTGGCAATCGAGCATGATGCTGCGCACGTGGGCGATGTCGCTCAAGGCCGACGACTCCAGTATCTCCAGCTCCAGCATATGCGGCGGCACGTCCGGGAACTCGGCCAGGATGGCGGTTAGCCGCTCGACGAAATCGGCGCGCTGGAAATGGCGGGCGGCGATGTTGACGCTGATGACCCAGCGCGCATCGAAGGCGCGCCAGTCCTGCAGCTGGCGCAAGGCTTCGCGCAGCACCCATTCGCCGATATCGACGATGACGTCGCTGTGCTCGACGATGGGCAGGAAGTCCCCCGGCCCGACCACGCCGCGCAGCGGATGTTCCCAGCGCAGCAGCGCTTCCATGCCGACGATGCGGGCCTTGCGCATGTCCAGCTTCGGTTGATAGTACAGCCGCAGCTCGCCGTCGCGCAGGGCGGCGCGCACTTCGGTGCGGCGGTTGTGGTGGGTGCGCACCTGTTCGTCCAGGTCGGCGTCGAAGAAGTGATAGCGGTTGCGGCCCGTGATCTTGGCCTGGTACAGCGCCTGGTCGGCGTGGCGCAGCAGGCTGTCGGCGCTGATCTCGTTGCCGGTGTAGACCGCCACGCCGGCGCTGGCCGACATGCCCACCGCTTCGCCCTCGCACAGATAGTCGCGCGACAGCGCCGCCATCAAACGGTCCAGCGCCTGCTCGACGGCGGCGCGGCTGTCCATCTCCGGCAGCAGCAGCACGAATTCGTCGCCGCCCAGGCGCGCCACGTAATGGCGCTGGCCGGCAAAGTCGTGCAGGCGGCTGGCGGCCTGCTTGAGGATCTCGTCGCCGATGTCCTGGCCCAGCGTCTGGTTCACGTGCTGGAAATGATCGAGGTCGAACAGGCAGACGGCCAGCAGGTAGTCCTGTTCGCGCGCGCGGATGACTTCCTGCTCGAAGCGGGTGGCCAGCGCCGAGCGGTTGGGCAGGCCGGTGAGGATGTCGTGGTTGCTTTGCCAGGAGATCTGCTGCATCAGCTGGCGGCGCTCGGTCACGTCGCGGAACACCAGCACCGAGCCTTGTACTTCGTTTTGTGCGGAGCGGATCGCGTTGGCGGTGTATTCGACGGTGATGATCTGGCCCATGCGGTTGCGCAGGCTCTGGTTGCCGACCTTGATGACTTCGCCGCCGGCGTAGATCGCCGCCATCGACTTGAGCAGCGAATGCTGGCCGAAATTATTCGCCAGCACGAACACCTGGTGCAGCTCCATGCCGCGCGCGCGCGATTCGGGCCAGCCGGTGAGCTGCTGGGCGACATCGTTGACGGTGGCGATCTTGCCGCTTAAATCGGTGGTGATGACGGCGTCGCCGATGGAGGCCAGCGTGACTTCGATGCGTTCCTTCTCCACTTGCAGCAGCGCCTGCGCTTCCAGCGTCTGCGCCAGCTGCTCGCTCAATTTGTTCTGGCTTTGCTGGAGCTTGTGCACCAGCGCCTGCACGCGCTGCGCCATGTTGTTGAAGGTGACAGCCAGCATGCGCGCCTCCAGCGTGCCGCTGACGGGCAGGCGTACGCCATGATCGCCGTTCTGGAAGCGGGTGGTGGTGTGGGTCACGCGCCTGAGCATGCGCTGGTTGGCGAAGATGATGATGCCCAGCAGCGTGTAGATGATGGTGATGTTGACCAGCGAGATCGCCGCCTGCTGGCGTAGCGTGCGCCACACCTGCGCCAGCGGCAGCGTCGGTTCGAAGCCCAGCACCAGGCTGGCGCTGCCGATGTAGATGGTGCGGTTGATCGGCTCCAGCCCGTGCAGGCCGCGGAACCACGTCGGGTAGTCCGCCAGCGGCGGCAGGCTGCGCAGCGCTTCCAGGTGGCCGCCGGCATAGTCCAGCCGCGCCGAGACCAGGTCGGCCTCCAGCAGCAGGGCGCTGGACAGGGTGTTGTCGAGGGCGGCGCGGTCCGGCGTGTTCAACGCGGGCAGCAGGGCCTTGTGCAGGTATACGCCCAGTTCGCCCGCGTCGCGTTGATAGCGGGCGTTGGCGTAGGCGGTTTCCGACTGAAACAGCAGCGTATATCGCACGCCCACCACGATGGCGATGATGAGGAAGATGGGAATGAACAGACGGGAATACATTCCCATCCGCATCCAGCGCGACAGTAGTTTTCCAAACAACGACATAGGCTACGGATTCGATTCTTGGAAATGACCAGCGGCCATTATTACCGAAAAGTTAACCTAAAGCACGTTTTTTGGAAAACGTTTTCACTCTTTTTACAATTTTTTATGAAGCGCCGGTTTTGCGTGCTTATTCCGCCAGCAGTTTAGTAATGTCGGCCACCAGGTCTTCCGGCTTGGTGGCGGGGGCGTAGCGGTTGTAGACAGTGCCGTCCTTGCGGATAAGGAACTTGGTGAAGTTCCATTTGATCGCCTCGGTGCCGAGGATGCCGGGGGCGTCTTTTTTCAGTTTAGTAAACAGCGGGTGGGCGTTGTCGCCGTTGACATCGATCTTGGCGAACAGGGGGAAGGTGACGCCGTAGTTCTTTTCGCAGAAGGCGCCGATTTCCTCGGCCTGGCCCGGCTCCTGCGCGCCGAACTGGTTGCAGGGGAAGCCCAGCACCACCACGCCCTTGTCCTTGAACTGTTCGTACACGGCCTCCAGTCCCTTGTACTGCGGCGTGAAGCCGCATTTGCTGGCGGTGTTGACGATCAGCAGCACCTGGCCTTGGTACTGGCCCAGGTTGACGGGGGCGCCGGACAGGCTGTCGGCGTTGATGTCGTAAATGGTGGTCATGGTGTCAGACGAGTCCTAAATGTTCGGTTCCGGCCGAGAGATCCCGGTTCTTGGCGGCCTTGCCTTCGAGCTTGATGGCCAGCCGCAGGTCGTTGACGGAGTCGGCGTTGCGCAGCGCGTCTTCGTAGGTGATGATATCCGCTTCGTGCAGATCGAACAGCGACTGGTCGAACGTCTGCATGCCCAGCTCGCGCGACTTCTTCATCAGCTCCTTGATTTCGTGGACTTCGCCCTTGAAGATCAGGTCCGAGATCAGCGGAGAATTTAGCATGATCTCGATCGCCACGGCGCGCCCCTTGGATTCCTTGCGGGGGATCAGGCGCTGCGAGATCATGCCTTTCAGGTTCAGCGACAGGTCCATCAGCAACTGCTGGCGGCGTTCCTCGGGGAAGAAGTTGATGATGCGGTCGAGCGCCTGGTTGGCGCTGTTGGCGTGCAGGGTGGCCAGGCACAGGTGGCCGGTCTCGGCGAAGGCGATCGCGTGGTCCATGGTTTCGCGGTCGCGGATCTCGCCGATCTGGATCACGTCCGGCGCCTGGCGCAGCGTGTTCTTCAGCGCGATGGCCCAGTCCTCGGTGTCGACGCCCACTTCGCGCTGGGTCATGATGCAGTTCTTGTGCGGGTGGACGTATTCGACCGGGTCTTCGATGGTGATGATGTGGCCGTAGCTGTTCTCGTTACGGTAGCCGACCATGGCGGCCAAGGTGGTCGACTTGCCGGAGCCGGTGGCGCCGACCATGATGACCAGGCCGCGCTTGGACATGACCACGTCCTTGAGCACGTCGGGCAGGCCGAGGTCTTCCAGTTTGGGGATTTCGCTGGTGATGGTCCGCAGCACCATGCCGACCGAGCTCATCTGCACAAACGCCGACACGCGGAAGCGGCCCAGGTCGCCGGGGCTGATGGCGAAGTTGGCTTCCTTGGTCAGTTCGAACGAGGCGGTTTGCTTGTCGTTCATGATGGAGCGCGCCAGGTCCATGGTGTGGGCCGAGGTCAGCACCTGCGACGACACCGGCGTCATCTTGCCGTCGATCTTGATGGCGGGCGGGAAGCCGGCGGTGATGAACAGATCCGAGCCCTTCTTGCTGGTCATCAGCCGCAGCAGGTCGAACATGAATTTGGAGGCCTGGTCGCGTTCCATGATGTGTCCTTTTCAGTGGGGGTCAAGTCTGACATTCGGACACGGCCTCTGCCGTAGTTGTGCTTACGGCAGAGGCCGTGTCCGAATGTCAGACTTGACCCCCAGGTTTTTAGCCGGGGAAGTTGTCCGGCGTCTTGGCGGCGTTGCGGGCGGCGGCGGCGCTGATGACGTTGCGGCGCACCAGGTCCGTCAGGTTCTGGTCCAGCGTCTGCATGCCGACGTTGCTGCCGGTCTGGATCGCCGAGTACATCTGCGCGATCTTGGCTTCGCGGATCAGGTTGCGGATCGCCGGCGTCGCCACCATGATTTCGTGCGCCGCCACGCGGCCGTTGCCGTCTTTGGTTTTCAACAGCGTCTGCGAGATCACCGCTTGCAGCGATTCGGACAGCATCGCCCGTACCATTTCCTTTTCATCGGCAGGGAAGACGTCGACGATACGGTCGATGGTCTTGGCGGCCGACGAGGTGTGCAAGGTGCCGAACACCAGGTGGCCGGTCTCGGCCGCCGACAGCGCCAGGCGGATGGTCTCCAGGTCGCGCAGCTCGCCGACCAGGATGCAGTCCGGATCCTCCCGCAGTGCCGAACGCAGCGCGTTGTTGAACGACAGCGTGTGCGGTCCCACTTCGCGCTGGTTGATCAGGCATTTCTTCGATTCGTGCACGAACTCGATCGGGTCTTCGATCGTCAGGATGTGGCCGTATTCGTTTTCATTGAGGTGGTTGACCATCGCCGCCAGCGTGGTCGACTTGCCGGAACCGGTCGGCCCCGTCACCAGCACCAGCCCGCGCGGCTTGAGCGCGAACTCGGCGAAGATCTTCGGCGCGTTAAGGTCTTCCAGGCTGAGGATCTTGGACGGAATCGTCCGCAGCACCGCCGAGGCGCCCCGTTCCTGGTTGTAGGCGTTGACGCGGAAGCGCGCCAGGCCGGGAATCGCGAACGAGAAGTCGCATTCCAGCATCTCTTCGTAGGCCTTGCGCTGGCCGTCGTTCATGATGTCATAGATCATGCCGTGCACGTCCTTGTGCTCCAGCGGCGGCAGGTTGATGCGGCGCACGTCGCCGTGCACCCGTATCATCGGCGGCAGCCCGGCCGACAGGTGCAAGTCCGAAGCCTTGTTCTTGACGGAGAATGCGAGAAGTTCGGAGATGTCCATTTATAATCCCTGTGCCTGACGTTGGTGAGGTGCCGTTCCGGCGCCAACCGTTGTTTCTAACGATTTTTACTCGATGATTATGTCCCTGATCCCCCAGAACTTGCAAGCAATCACCTCGACTATTGTTGCCGCAGCCCAAGATGTTGGCCGTGCGCCGCAATCGGTGCAGTTGCTGGCCGTGTCCAAGACCTTCGGGCCGGACGCGGTGCTGGAGGCGGTGCAGGCCGGCCAGCGCGCTTTCGGCGAGAATTACCTGCAGGAGGCGCTGGACAAGATCGCGGCGCTGAAGGCGGCCGGCGCGCCCACGCTGGAGTGGCATTTCATCGGCCCGATCCAGAGCAACAAGACCCGCCCCATCGCCGAGCACTTCGATTGGGTGCACACGGTCGAGCGCGAGAAGATCGCGCAGCGGCTGTCGGAGCAGCGGCCGGCCGGCATGGCGCCGTTGCAAATCTGTTTGCAGGTGAATATCAGCGGGGAGGCCAGCAAGAGCGGCGTGGCCCCGGCGGAATTGGCGGAGCTGGCCCACAAGGTCGCGGCGCTGCCGAATCTGACGTTGCGCGGCCTGATGGCGATCCCCGAGCCGGCCGAAGACTTTGCGCAGCAGCGGGCGGCGTTCGCCCAGCTGCGCGTGCTATACGAGCAGCTGCGCGCCGACGGTCTGGCGCTCGACACGCTGTCGATGGGCATGTCGGCCGACCTGCGCGCCGCGATTGCCGAGGGCGCGACCATCGTGCGCGTCGGCAGCGCCATTTTTGGTTCACGAAACTACAACAAGGCTTGAAATGAAAATAGCATTTATCGGCGGCGGCAACATGGCCTCCGCCCTGATCGCGGGACTGGCCAACAAACTCACCGACGGCGCCAACATCCATGTGGCCGATCCGAACGCGGAAGCGCTGGTTCGCCTGCAGCAGCAATTCGGCGTGACCACGGCCAGCGGCGCCGATGTCGCCGTCTCGGCGGCGGACGTGATCGTGTTGGCGGTCAAACCGCAAAGCATGCGCGAAGTGGCAGCCCAACTGCTGCCGCTGATCGACCAGGCCAGGCAGCCGGTGATCGTCTCGATCGCGGCCGGCATCCGCATCGTGGACTTGTCGCGCTGGCTGGGCGGCTACGGCGCCATCGTGCGCTGCATGCCGAACACGCCGGCGCTGATCGGCATGGGCATCACCGGCATGGCGGCGACGGCCGGCGTGTCCGCTGCGCAGAAGCAGGCTGCTGACGATATCCTGCGCGCCGTCGGCCCGACGGTGTGGCTGGACGACGAGTCGCAGATCGATGCGGTGACGGCGGTGTCGGGCAGCGGCCCGGCTTATGTGTTCTACTTCATCGAGGCGATGCAGCAGGCCGCCGTGGACATGGGCCTGAGCGCGGAGCAGGGCAAGCAGCTGGCGATGGCCACCTTTGCCGGCGCTTCGCAGCTGGCGGTGCAGTCGAGCGAACCGGTCTCGCTGCTGCGCGAACGGGTGACGTCGAAAGGCGGCACCACCTACGCGGCGCTGACCAGCATGGAAGACAGCGGCGTGAAGGCAGCGATCATCAAGGCGATGAAAGCGGCCCAGCAGCGCGGCAAGGAAATGGGCGACGAACTGGGTTCTTCTAACTAAGACGAAAGGTTGCATGATGACGGTAGTACGATATCTCCCCTTGATTGCAGCCTTCACCGTTTTACAGGCGGGCGCCGCGACCATCGTTTCCGAGACGATGCAGCGGCCAGAAGGGCCGCGCCACTATCTGCTGGCGCAGCCGGCGACTCCGGTGGCGGGCAAGTTGCCGCTGGTGATCCTGCTGCACGGTCACGCGGCCTCCGCTAACCTCACTTTCGGCAAAGGGCGGATCGATGATCCAGCCGCCGCCTGGCTGGCCGTGGCCGATCGCGAAGGCCTGCTGGTCATCGCGCCCGACGGCGCCAAAGGTAGCGACGACAAGCAGGGCTGGAACGACTGCCGCGCGGACGCTCCCACCAATCCCAAGACCGACGATGTCGGCTTCATCGCCGCGCTGATCGACCAGGCAGTCGCGCAGCACAATGCCGATCCGTCGCGGGTGTATCTGTCCGGGGCTTCCAATGGCGGCGGCATGGTGTATCGCGCGGCGATCGAGCTGGGGCCGCGCCTGGCGGCGGTGGCCGTGTCGAGTATGCTGATGCCGGTCAAGAATCTGTGCCCGGCCCCCAAGCGCGCCGTGCCGATACTGGTGGCGCATGGCACCGAGGACAAGATCGCGCCCTACTCGGGCGGCGAGGTCGGTCACTTCCTGTTGACGGGGCGCGGCTCCGGCCTGACCGCCGAGGAGTCGGTGAAATACTGGCGCGAGCTGGCGCAGTTGCCGCCTACGCCGACGATCACGCAGGTGCCGCATCGCGATGCGGCGGACAAGACGTCGCTGGTGCGTTATGTCTGGGGCGGCGATCCGAAACAGACGCAGGTCGAATTCCTCAAAATGGAAAACGCCGGCCACGTACAGCCCAGCATCGCGCACAGCCTGTCATGGCTGGTGCTGGCGGTGCTGGGCAAGCAAAACGGCGACCTTGAATACGCTGACGAAACCTGGGCCTTCTTCAAGGACAAGCGCGTAGCGCCTTAACCTAACTGGTTCCGCCGCAGCCTTGCTTCATCGCGGCGATCCACGCCCGTATCAGTTCCACGCCCTCCTTGTGGACCGAGCCCCGTCCCAGTTCCGGCATCATGACGCCGGTCTGGTCGGAGCTGAGCCGGTAGACCATGATCGAGTCATCCGGCTGGCCCGGTGCGATGCCGTAGTTGTGACCACCCGTGCCCGCGCCCGCCGCCACCGGCGGTTTGCACAGTCCCAGATGCAGGTCGGCCGGCGCCCCCATGTTCAAGTGCAGCGCGGTGGTGTTGGCCGCGCCCTTGTCGTTGTGGCAGTGGGCGCAGTTGATGTCCAGGTAGGCGCGGGCGCGCGCGTTCAGCGTCTGACCCTTGTCTAGCCAGTTGGCGTTGTGCGGCGCCGCCGTCGCCGCATTGGCGGGCGCGCCGCTCAGGTAGCCGATGCGGGCCAGATAGTCGAGCTGATTGCTGGTCACGCCGTCGTAGCTGTAGCTGCGGTTCATATGCCGCGCCTTCGGGCCGATGGGCTGGAACTGGCGCGACTTGACGTCCGCCACGTGGCAGGACGCGCACTGGTTCACGTTCGGCACCACGTAGGTCAGCGGCTTGCGGTCGCCGTTTTCATGCACCACTTCCAGCGGTATCTGGTCGCCGGTGCGCGACAGTACGGCTTCGGTCTGCTCGGCGTTCCACACATAGGGCAGGGCGATCCAGCCGTCGGCGCGGCGCACCAGCAGACGGGTTTCGACCAGGCGCACGTTGGCCAGGTCCAGCTTGTCGCCGCCGGTCTTGCTGGTGTCGTACTTGGCCAGCACCG
This sequence comes from Duganella sp. BJB476, assembly GCF_003416895.1. Lineage (GTDB taxonomy): Bacteria > Pseudomonadota > Gammaproteobacteria > Burkholderiales > Burkholderiaceae_D > Rugamonas. The sequence continues at coordinate 179,572 of NZ_QVIO01000007.1, read as the reverse complement.
CCTTGGAGGGACCGTCGGCCTTCGGATAGTAGAAGGTCTTGCTGATGATGGTCCCGACCGGGAAATCAAACGTTGTATCGGCGTTGTAGGCAGCGCTCTGGCCCTTCGGCATCCAGACGGTGCGCAGCTTCTGCGCGTAGTCGGTGAACAGTGGCGTATTGAGGTCGTACGGAACCACGCCGGAGTTCAGGTTCAGGCGGCCGCCGGAGACGGCCATCAGATGCCAGTCGCTCAACTTGGCCGGATTGCCTTCGGTGATAAAGCTCACCGGGGCCTGGGTCTGCGTGCACGCCGCGAGCATCAGCGTGCAGGTGATCGCTGCGAATCTCACCATCATGACTGCGCGGCGAGTTGGGCGATGGTCACCGGCGGCAGCTTGGCCAGCTCGCAGCGGAACGGCGCTGTTTCCTTGCTGGGGTTTTTGTACTTGTTAGGACCGTCGGCGTTCAGCACTTCCACGCCGTCCTGGATGCAGATGCGCTGCTCGGCCGGCATCACGCCTTTGACCAGCAGCTTGGTGTCGACATAGCCGTCCCACAGCACGTCGGGCAGGTGGCCGCTGATGCCGTACATGGCGATCTTCAGCGCCTTCAGGTCCAGGCCATCGGGCGAATCGCCGCCGCCCTTGAAGCGGTTGCCGTAGACGTAGATCGCCTTCGGATACGGATCGTAGCCGGCGGCCACGCCTTTCTCGGTGAAGTAGCCGGTGGAGTGGTAGCTGGAGATGATGACGTTGGCGGTCTGGTTGTCGGTGACGTCGTTGTCGAAGATCTCAACTTTCGAGTTGGAGTTGATGACGATGCCGGAACCGGCCGGCACGCTGGCCACGGCCGTGCCGCGCGCGGCGAAGTTGCCGAGGTTGTTCTTCTCGACCTTGTTCTTGTACACGCGGGTGCTATGGCCGGGCTGCGACAGGTTGGGCATGTTGAACACCAGGATGCCGCCGGTGTTGTTGGTGGCGACGTTGTCGTAGACGTCGGCGTTGATGGTGTTTTCGATTTCGATGCCGGCCACGTTTTGCTCGGCGCGACAGCGGCGCACCACGACACCGTTGGACTGGCCGACGTAGATGCCGGCGTCGGAGGCGGCGATGGCCACGCTGTCCTCGATCAGCACGTTGCGGGTCTTGACCGGGTAGATGCCGTAGGCACCGTTGGTGACCTTGGAGCCGCCGGTCCACTGCACCTTGACCTTGCGGATGGTGATGTTGTCGCCGTCGTTGATCTTCAGGCCATCGCCCTTGGAGTCCTCGATGGTCAGGCCTTCGATGGTGAAGTTGCTGGCGTAGACCAGCATGCCTTCCGGCCCGGTGACCTGGCCCTTGAATGAGAGGATGGTCTTGTCCATGCCTGCGCCGCGTACCGTGACGCCGTTGCCGCGCAGGGTGAGGCCGCTAGTGAGATGATAGGTACCGGCCGGGATCTCGACCACGCTGCCGGGTTTGGCGTCGAGCAGCTGCTCCTGCAGCTTCTTCTGGAACGCCGCGTCGGCGCTGGCCTGCTCGGCCGAGACGGGCGCCTCGGACTTGCCGCAAGCGCCCAGCAGGGCGCCGATCGTACCGCAAAGAGCTAGTGTGCGTATGGCCTTGTACATGTCGTCCCCTCATTCTATTTGTTAGAATTTGTTAGATGTAGAGTGCTTGGCAACATTGAGTATAGCAGTATGTTTTCGACATTAAGCGCGTATCATTGCCGGGCCGAGGCCATGTGGCGCGGCAGCGACGGAAAGGAAAAAAGATGACGAATCGCCGGGTATTTATTCTGAACACTTGCGCCGGGCTGGCCGCTGCTACGCTGGGCTGCATGGCATGGGCAGAGGACCGCGTGCCGCTGAAGGAAGACGAGCCGCTGGCCAAAGAGTTCAACTATGTGGTTGACGCCGCCAAGGTAGACGGGCACAAATTCCCCGACTTCAAAGCCGGCGACCGCTGCAGCAAGTGCCAGATCTACGAGGACGGCCCGAACGACATGGGCGGCTGCGCCATCTTCCCCGGCAAGCTGGTGACGGCCGCCGGCTGGTGTACCTCGTTCGGCTGACATGGACTTCGACGCATTCAAGGCGCTGGGCCTGGCGCTTCCGCTAGTCGAAGAGTCGACCTCGTACGGCACGCCGGCGCTGAAGGTGAAGGGCAAGCTGATGGCGCGGCTGAAGGAGGATGGCGAGTCGGTGGCGGTGCGCACCACGTGGGAAGAACGCGAGCGCCTGCTGACGGTGGAGCCGGAAACGTACTACATCACCGACCACTACCGCGACCACCCGTGGGTACTGGTGCGCCTGCCGCAAGCGCATCCCGATGGCGCGAAGCTGCGTCTGGCGCAAGCCTGGCTGCTGGCGGCGCCGAAGTCGCTGCTCAAGCTGCATGGCGCCAGTGTGGAGTCTATCTGCGCGCTACCAGCAGCCCGACGATGACGCCGATCGCCGCGCCCAGGCCCACCGATTTCCACGGATTGTCGCGCACGTAGACGTTGGCCGAGTCGGCCGCGCTGCGGCTGCGGGCGATGACGCTGTCTTCCAGTTTGCGCAGGTCGGTCTTGGCGGTGCGTAGCGTGTCGTCGAAGCGGGCGCGGGTTTCGGAGTTGGGTGCGGGCTCTTTGGTGGCATCCTTCAGCCAGTCCTCGGCTTCGCCGATGGCGTGCTTCAGTTCATCCATCAGCTTGTCGCGCGCGGTGGCGCTGGCGGCCTGGTTGTCGGCGATGCCTTTGCCGTTCTGTTGTGTCTGATCCATGATGACCTCATCGAATGTCTGGGTGGCAGGGGATAGCCATTGTAGGCAGCACAGGCGTCGCCGCCTTGCGCTGTCTCAATCGCGTTAGCGCAGCGCGTAATCCAGCGCCACGCCCGCGAACACCGCCGCACCCAGCCAGTTGTTGTGGCGGAAGGCGTAGAAGCAGGCATCACGCTCGCGGCCGCGGATCAGCGTGTAGTGATAGCAGGCGATGCCCGCCGCCACCGCCACGCCACCGGCGAACCAGACGCCCATGCCCAACTGCCAGCCGCAGGCCAGCAGCAAACCCAGGTGCACGGCGTAGCACAGCATCACTGCCGCCACGTCGTAGCGGCCGAAGGTGATGGCCGAGGTCTTGATGCCGATCTTCAGGTCGTCGTCGCGGTCGACCATGGCGTACTCGGTGTCGTAGGCCACGGCCCAGAACACGTTACCGAGCAACAGCACCCACGCCACCATCGGCACCGTGTTCTGGATCGCGGCAAACGCCATCGGGATGCCGAAGCCGAAGGCGATGCCCAGATAGGCTTGCGGAATCGCGAAGAAGCGCTTGAAGTAAGGGTAGGTGCCGGCGATGATGACAGCCGCCACCGACAGCTGCTTGGTCAGCGCGTTCAGCGGCAGGATCAGGCAGAACGACAGCACCGCCAGCGTGCCAGCGATGGCCAGCGCTTCCTTGCCGCTGATGCGGCCGCTGGTGATGGGGCGCTGCGCCGTGCGTTTGACGAACTTGTCGATATCCTGGTCGGCGTAGTCGTTCATCGCGCAGCCGGCCGAGCGCATCAGCAGTGTGCCGAGCGAGAAGATCAGCACCAGCGTCAGGCTGGGCTTGCCGTTGGATGCCAGCCACAGCGCGCACAGCGTCGGCCACAACAGCAGCAACGTGCCGATGGGTTTGTCCAGCCTGACCAGGCGAAAATAGAGCTCCAGCTTGTTCATGGATAGTGCCGCTTGTAGGGAAAGATCAGGATTATCGCAAATCCTGGCGCTGCCAGCTCAATCGTCGGCGCAGAGGGTGGTGATGCCAGGCAGGTTGCAAGCGGCTACCACTTCGCACACGGCGTCGATGGCGGCCTTGCGGGTGAAGCTTTTACGCCACACGATGACCACGCGGCGCGACGGCTGCTGCCCTTCGAAGGGACGGAATTGCAACATGCCTTCCTTGGTGTCCATGTCCGGCACCGAGGCGCGCGGCAGCACGGTCAGGCCGATGCCGCTGGCCACCATGTGACGGATGGTTTCCAGCGACGAACCCTCGAAGGTACGCTGCATGCCATTGCCCGGCGCGGAGAAGCGGGCCATTTCGGGACATACTTCCAGTACCTGATCGCGGAAGCAGTGCCCGTTGCCAAGCAGCAGCATGTTTTCGGTTTTCAGGTCGTCGGCGGGAATGCTGCGGCGTTTGGCCCAAGGATGCTGGGACGGCATCGCCACCACGAACGGCTCGTCGTACAGCGCCTGCATCGCCATGCCGTGCTCGGGCAGCGGCAGCGCCATGATGGCGGCGTCCAGCTCACCCTGGCGCAGCATCTCGATCAGGCGCACGGTGAAGTTTTCCTGCAAGATCAGCGGCATCTGCGGGACTTTGGCTATCATGCCCTTGACCAGCGGCGGCAGCAGGTAGGGGCCGATGGTGTAGATCACGCCCAGGCGCAGCGGGCCGGCCAGCGGGTCCTTGTTCTGCTTGGCGAGTTCCTTGATGGCGGCGGTCTGTTCCAGCACGCGCTCGGCCTGGGCGACGATTTGCGCGCCCAGCGGGGTGACGGAGATCTCTGCGCCGCCCCGTTCAAACAGGACCACGCCCAGTTCATCTTCCAGTTTCTTGATGGCGACCGAAAGCGTCGGCTGCGCGACGTAACAGGCCTCGGCCGCATGTCCGAAGTGTTTCGCTCTTGCAACGGCGACGATATATTTCAGTTCGGTCAGTGTCATAAATGTATTTGAACACAGGCAATGCTGGGATGCAATAATTAGAAAAGGTATTGTAGCGAATGCTGTCGATATAATGCAGCGTATGTTGGTACTACCCATCGAAAGGCAAGCATGTCCTCCACATTTGGTCCAGAAGAAGCGCAAGCCTATCTGCACAAGCTGCTCAAGGTGATGCACCACACCGGCGGTTCGGATTTGTTCATTTCCGCAGATTTCCCGCCGAGCATGAAGTCGCAGGGCGCGATGAAGCCCCTGAGCCAGCAGAAGCTGACCGGCAGCGTGACCCGCGCGCTGGCGCTGTCCATTATGAACGACAAGCAGAAGCGCGAGTTCGAGGCCGAGCTGGAATGCAACTTCGCGATCTCCTTGCCGGACGTGTGCCGTTTCCGCGTCAACGTTTTCGTGCAGCAGCAGAACGTGGCCATGGTGATACGGACCATTGCCTCGGAAATCCCGAATTTCGAAAAGCTTGACCTGCCCGAGGTGCTGAAGGAAGTCATCATGACCAAGCGCGGCCTGGTGCTGGTGGTGGGCGGCACCGGTTCCGGCAAGTCGACCACGCTGGCGGCGATGATCGACTACCGCAACGCCAATTCGGCCGGCCACATCATCACGGTGGAAGATCCGGTCGAGTACGTGCACAAGAACAAGGGCTGCCTGATCACGCATCGCGAAGTGGGCGTCGATACGCTGTCGTGGCACAACGCGCTGAAGAACACGCTGCGCCAGGCGCCGGACGTGATCCTGATCGGCGAGATCCGCGACACCGAGACCATGGAGCACGCGATCGCGTTCGCCGAGACCGGCCACCTGTGCCTGGGCACGCTGCATGCGAACAACTCCAACCAGACCATGGACCGCATCATCAACTTCTTCCCGGAAGAGCGGCGCAACCAACTGCTGATGGATTTGTCGTCCAACTTGCGCGCCATCGTGTCGCAGCGCCTGGTGCGCACCGAGGACGGCAAGGGACGCAAGGCCGCGATTGAAATCCTGCTCAACACGCCGACCATCGCCGAGATGATCTTCAAGGGGAACTTCCAGGCGATCAAGGAAATCATGCACAAGTCGCGCGAGCTCGGCATGTGCACTTTCGACCAGGCGCTGTACGAACTTTATAATAAGGGCTATATCGCCTACGAAGAGGCGATCCGCAACGCCGACTCGGCCAACGGCCTGCGCTTGCAGATCAAGCTGCGCGGCGACCGCAAGGAGCCGGGCGACAACAGTCCGACCACCGCCGATTCGCTCAGCATGCAGATCGACGAAGAGCCGGAAGACGAAGAACCCAAATAACCGAAGAACCTCATGCCTCAATTTGAAACCAAGATCTGCACCCGTGAACAACTGGCCGCGCGCGTCGCCGCACTGCCCAAGCCGGTGGTGCTGACCAACGGCGTGTTCGACATCCTGCACCGCGGCCACGTGACCTATCTGGCGCAGGCGCGCGCGCTGGGCGCCTCGCTGGTGGTGGCCGCCAATACCGACGCCTCCGTCAAACGCCTGGGCAAGGGCGACGACCGTCCGCTCAACAACTGCGCAGACCGCATGGCGGTGCTGGCCGCGCTGGAAGCGGTGAGCCTGGTGGTGGACTTCGACGAAGACACCGCGTTGGAAGTGGTGCAGCAGGCGCGGCCGGAAATCTACGCCAAGGGCGGCGATTACCAGATGGACGCCATCCCGGAAGGCAAGGCCGTGCTGGCCTACGGTGGCCAGGCGATCGCCATCGACTTCGAGCACGACCGCTCGACCACCAAGCTGCTGACCAAGGTGCGCGCCCAGCGTTCTTGATATCATGCGCATCCTGATTGCCGTGTTCGCGGCGCTGGTGTTCCTCGGCGTGTTGTGGGGACCCGCGTTCGCGATCGCGCTGCGCTACTGGCGGCGCGGCGACGCGCGCGCCTTCCGCCAACTGCGCTTCCTCTATCCGGCTCAGCTGATCGCAACCGTGTCGCTGGCCTTCGCCGCCGACCTGCTGGGCCTGCGCAATCCGGCCGCGCTGGCGGCCGCCAGCACCGTATGCGTGAGCCTGGCCGGCGCCGGCGCGCTGGCTTTACTGTTGTCTTTCTCCATCCGTTCCAATCGCGCGCGGGCTGACAGGGCCTGAAAAAACTCCTAGACTGAATCTCCCAAAAATCTTTCGGGGAGGACGTCATGGAACTGCATCTGCAATCGCATCGTTGGCAGGCGCGCCTGCCGGACTGGGCCGCCGCTGCGGTCGCCGGTTTCGGCGCCGGCGGCGTGTTGATGTTGCTTGAACTCAGCTGGTCCGCCATCACCAACGCCGCCGATCCCTGGTTGGCCACCCACATGATCGCCGCACTGGTGATGAGCTGGGACGTGCTGCAAACCAGCGGCTACAGCCTGGGCGTGACGGTCGCCGCATTGCTGGTGCATTACGCGCTGGGCGTGGCGTTCGGCGTCATGCTGGCCGCCATCATCGCACCGTTCCGTCTTGACTCCAGCGTCGCCCTGGCGCTCGCGACCGGCGCGGTGTTCGGACTTCTGCTCTATGTGCTGAACTTTTATGGCATGGCCGGTGTCTATACATGGTTCGTAGCGCTGCGAGGCTGGCCGACAGCCATCGCCCACGTCATCTTCGGGATGACCGCAGCCTTCATTTATCTCAAGCTGGAACGGCCGAGCAGGCCACGTTAGCTTTTGGAAGCCGCCATGGCGTTAGCATTGATACTGATATTGATCGTAGTTGGCGCCCTGGAATTTCATTATATGAGTCCGTGGTGGCTCACGCCCATCGCCTCCAACTGGCAGCAGATGGACGATGCCTTGCTGCTGACCTTTGCCATCACCGGCGTGGCCTTCGTCGTCATCAACCTGTTCGTGGCGTATGCGCTGGTGACGTTCAGACATCAGGACGGCGTGCGCGCGGCGGCCACGCACGGCAGCGCAAAGCTGGAGTGGTGGCTGGTCGGCGCCACCACGGTGGGCGTCGCCGCGCTGCTGGCGCCGGGCTTGTCGGTGTATGCCAAGCTGATCGATCCGCCGCGCGACGCGATGGTGTTCGAGGTGCTGGGCCAGCAGTGGCAATGGCATTACCGCCTGCCGGGCAAGGACGGCAAGCTGGGCAGCACCGATATGCGCTTCATCAGCAACGCCAATCCCTATGGCATGAATCCGGCCGACCCAAGCGGGCAGGACGATCTGCTGGTTGAAGGGCAGGAGGTGCATATCCCCGTCGGCCGGCCGGTGCGCGCGCTGCTGCGTGCGCAGGACGTGCTGCATGATTTTTATGTGCCGGAATTCCGCACGCGGATGAATATGGTGCCAGGCATGGTGACGTCGTTCTGGTTCACGCCGTCGCGGGTCGGCAGGTTCGAGGTGATGTGCGCGCAGCTGTGCGGCATCGGCCATTTCAATATGCGCAGCTATGTCGTGGTGGACGATGGGCCGGCGTATGACGCCTGGCTGGCGGCGCAGCCGACCTTTGCTGCAATGACGGCGGTCGCGGCTGGCGGTGCGGAGCCGGGCAAGCAGGGACGCCTGCTGGCGCAGTCGCGCGGCTGCGCGGCCTGCCACAGCATCGACGGCAACGCCGGCGTGGGGCCGACGTGGAAAGGGCTGTTCGGCAAGAACGAGACCATGAACGACGGCGCCACCGTGCATGTGGACGAGGTGTATCTGCGCGAATCGATCACCAATCCCGCCGCCCGCATCGTCAAGGGCTATCAGCCCATCATGCCGGCGCAGCAGCTGAGTCCGACCGAAGTGACGCAGCTGGTCGATTACATCAAGACCATCAAATAGGGAGGCGGGCATGGGCTACGGCGGCGAGCATCCTCACAGCTTCTGGACGCGCTACGTGTGGAGCCAGGACCATAAAGTGATCGCGATCCAGTACACCATCACGGCGCTGGTGATCGGGCTGGTGGGGCTGGTGCTGTCGGACCTGATGCGTTTGCAGCTGGGATTTCCCGGCAAGTTCGCCTTCATCGACGCCAGCCGTTACTACCAGTTCATGACCATGCACGGCATGATCATGGTGGTGTATCTGCTGACGGCGCTGTTCCTGGGAGGTTTCGGCAACTACCTGATCCCGCTGATGGTGGGGGCGCGCGACATGGTGTTTCCCTTCCTGAATATGCTCAGCTATTGGTTCTACCTGTTGGCGGTACTGATCCTGGCGGGCAGCTTTGTCGTGCCCGGCGGGCCGACCGGCGCCGGCTGGACCCTGTATCCACCGCAGGCGATACTGCCCGGCACACCGGGCACTGAATGGGGCATCATCGTGATGCTGGTGTCGCTGCTGGTGTTCATCGCCGCCGCCACCATGGGCGGCTTGAACTACGTGACCACCGTGCTACAGGCGCGCACCCAGGGCATGACGCTGATGCGCATGCCGTTGACGGTGTGGGGCATCTTTACCGCCACCATCCTGGCGCTGCTGGCGTTCCCGGCCTTGTTCGTCAGCGGCGTCATGATGCTGCTCGATAAAACGCTGGGCACAAGTTTCTTCATGCCGGCCGTGGTGTCGATGGGGCAGCACTTGCCGCACCAGGGCGGCAGCCCGCTGTTGTTCCAGCACCTGTTCTGGTTCTTCGGCCACCCGGAGGTGTACATCGTGGCCTTGCCGGCGTTCGGCATTATTTCCGACCTGATCAGCGTGCATGCGCGCAAGCAGATCTTCGGCTACAAGATGATGGTGTGGGCCATCGTGGTGATCGGCGGGCTGAGTTTTGTCGTGTGGGCGCACCATATGTACGTGAGCGGCATGCATCCGTATTTCGGTTTCTTCTTCGCCACCACCACGCTGATCATCGCCGTGCCGACCGCGCTCAAGGTCTACAACTGGACGCTGACCTTGTGGCGCGGCGATATACACCTGACGGTGCCGATGCTGTTTGCCGTCGGCTTCATCAGCACCTTCGTCATCGGCGGACTGACCGGGCTGTTCCTGGGGAATGTCAGCGTCGATATCCCGCTGTCAAACACTTATTTCGTCGTTGCGCATTTTCACATGGTGATGGGAGTTTCGCCGGTGCTGGCGGTGTTTGGCGGGCTGTATCACTGGTTCCCCAAGGTGAGCGGGCGCATGTGCGACGTGATGCTGGGGCGGGTGCATTTCTGGATCACCTTCGTTGGCACGTACTTGATTTTCTTCCCGATGCACTACCTGGGCTTGCTGGGCATGCCGAGGCGCTACTACGCTTACGATCACTACGCCTTCATTCCCGAATCGGCGCAATCGCTGAACGCGTTCATCACCATCGTCGCCTTGTTTGTCGGTGTATCGCAATTGCTGTTCGTGCTGAATTTGTGGTGGAGTACCTTCCGTGGCCGCGAGGCGGGCGGCAACCCCTGGCGCGCAGCCAGCCTGGAGTGGCATACGCCGCAGACGCCGCCGGTGCACGGCAACTGGGGCGAACAAACACCGGTGGTGTATCGCGGCGCCTACGAGTACGGCCAACAGGATGGCGACAGCGACTATGTGGCGCAGGACCAGGCGCCGATTGATGAGACGGACAGCCGGCCGGTCCCGGTGCCGGAGACGCCATGAATCCCAGCCTCTACCTGGTGAGCAACCACGCCGACATGCTCAGGCGGCGCACCGGCCTGTGGGTGTTCATGGGCGTGATCGGCATGCTGTTCTTCCTGTTCAGCAGCGCCTACGTGATGCGCATGGCGGCGCCGGATTGGCGTCCGCTGCCCTTCGTTCCCGTGCAGCTTTGGCTGAGTACCGCATTGTTGGTCGCCGCTAGCGTGGCCTGGCAACGCGCCTGGCATGCCGCACGCGGCCGTGGTGTGGCGGGATTGCGGACGGCATACGCCATGGCCTGCATCTGCTCGCTGGCCTTCCTGGCGTCGCAGCTGTGGGCGTGGCAGCAGATGGAGGCGGCCAATCTGACGCTGGGCGCCAATCCAGCCAACAGTTTCTTTTACCTGATCACCGGCCTGCACGGCCTGCATGTGATCGGCGGACTGGTGGTAGCCGCCTGGGCGCACCGCGACCTCGGGCGTGATAGCGTGACGCTGCAGCTGTGCGCGCGCTACTGGCATTTCCTGCTGGGCTTGTGGCTGGCCATGTTCGGCCTGCTCTTCGGCGTGACGCCGGCACTGGTGAATCAAATCTGCGGAGGCGGGCCATGAGCAAACCAAGCGACACGGCCGGCTGGCAAGGCATGGTGGCGGACTGGTCGGGCGACCGCGCCGCCTTCAGCGTGCCGTGGGGCAAGGCGATGATGTGGATCTTCCTGCTCAGCGACACCTTCATCTTTGGCAGTTTCCTCACCGGCTACATGTCGGTACGCATCTCGGCCACGGCGGCCTGGCCCAATCCCAGCGAAGTGTTTGCGCTGACGATAGGCGGCGCCAAGCTGCCGCTGATACTGATCGCCATCATGACCTTCATCCTGATCACCAGCAGCGGCACGATGGCGATGGCGGTTAACTACGCCTACCGGCGCGAGCGCGCCCGCTGCGCGGCGCTGATGCTGCTGACCGCGGCGTTGGGCGCGACCTTTGTCAGCATGCAAGCCTTCGAATGGAGCAAGCTGATCGCGGAAGGCGTGCGGCCATGGATTAACCCGGACGGCGCGGCCCAGTTCGGCGCGTGCTTCTTCATGATCACCGGCTTCCACGGCCTGCATGTGACGGCCGGCGTGATCTACCTGAGCATCGTCGCGCGCCGGGTGCGGCGCGGCCATTACGAGCGCGGCGGCAATTACGACATCGTCGAGATCGCCGGCTTGTACTGGCACTTTGTCGACCTGGTGTGGGTGTTCATCTTTGCGCTGTTTTATCTTTGGTAGGAGTTGCCATGGAAGCCGCCACTCATCCGATCGGTCTGTACCTGAAGGTCTGGCTGCTGCTGTTCGTGCTCAGCACGTTTTCCTATCTGGTCGATTTCTTTCATGCCGAAAGCTATCTGCGCTGGACCTTGATCCTGCTGCTGATGATGGCTAAGGCCGGGCTGATCGTGGCGGTGTTCATGCATTTGCGCTGGGAGCGCGCGGCGCTGATCTACGTGGTGCTGGCGCCGCCGCTGTGTTTGCTGGTGCTGGCCTTGCTGATGTGGGTGGAATCGGACTATACCTTCTTCACCCGCACGCTGTATTTCCGTTGATGGAGGAGGCTGCTACACTGTAGCCACCATGCCGACCGAACTCGATCTCCGCAGCTACGTCGCCGAACCCTTGTCCGGCGTGCACAGCTTCGCCCAGTTGGTGCTGCCAATCAAGGGCAGGGTGATCATGGACATCAAGGGTTCCGGCGCCGTGGTCCATCCGCAGCGCGCCGCGTTTGTCGAGCCGGGCCTGGTGCATGAGGCTTCCGCCACCGGGCCGAACCAGTCGCTGATACTGGACTTCGACCTGGCCGCAGTACCTGAATCCACCGCCGCCAAGCTGTCCGAGCGGCGGTACTCACCCATCAGCGCGCCGGCCGCCAAGCTGATCGACTTTATCGGCCTGCTGCGCGCGCAGTCTGGCGCCAGCGAGGCGACGCTGGCCCACTGGATGCCTCTGCTGCTGGAAGCGCTGGCGCAGCAGGAAATCCGTCCCGCCTCGCGCCTGTTGGCCGCGCTGGGCCAGATCGAAGCCCATCCCGGCCAACCGTGGAATACCGACACGATGGCCAAGGCCGCGCACATGAGCGTGAGCAGCCTGCACCGCGCCTTCCGCGACGAGATGCAGACCACGCCGCTGGCCTGGCTGACCGATATGCGCCTGCGCTGGGCCTGCCGCCAACTGGCGCAAACGGAACTCCCCATCGCCCGGCTGGCGACACAGGCCGGTTACGCCGACCAGAGCGCACTGACACACGCGATGCGGCGCGCAATGGATGTCACGCCGCTGGCCTACCGCAAGCGCGAACGGCAGAACCAAACAAAAATCTGACAGCCAAGCACAATCCCTGACCGCCGCCCGCGCCGACAATGACCGCTTCAATGACAGGAGGCGGTATGTGGTACGGCGTGTTGTGCGGTCTTGCGGCCGGATCGATGTGGGGCATGGTGTTTGTGCTGCCGAAATGGCTGGCGGATTTTTCCCCGTTCGAGCTGATGTTTGGACGCTACGTGGCCTACGCGTTGATCTCGCTGGTGCTGCTGGCGCCGCGCCTCGGCGGCCTGTTGCGCCGGCTGACCCGCGCCGACTATTGGGTACTGCTACGCTATGCCTTGGCTGGCAATGTCGTCTACTACCTGCTGCTGTCGTGTGGTGTGCAATTGGCTGGCGTGTCGGCCGCTTCCCTGATTATCGGTCTGCTGCCTTTGAGCATATCGTTGCTGGGCCAACGCGATCACGGCTCGGTGTCGCTGCGCGTGCTGGCCTGGCCGCTGGCGCTGGTGGCGGTGGGCATGGTGTGTATCAACGTCGAAGTGTTTGCCAGCCCGCCAGGACATGCCGCGTGGCCGACCGTGGCGACAGGGATGTTGTGCGCCGTTGGCGCGCTGGTCAGCTGGACCTGGTATGCCGTCGACAACACACGCTTCCTGAAGCGCAACCCGCGCTTCAGCAGCGGCGACTGGTCCGGTCTGTTCGGCATCGCCAGCGGCCTGGTGGCGTTGGCGATGGGACTGGTGATGTTTTGCATCGGTGGCGCGGAGCAAGCCACCGCGCCACCGCGCGACTGGCTGCGCTTCTGGGGCCTGATCACGCTGGTGGCCGCAGGCGCCTCGGTGATCGGCAACCAGCTGTGGAACATGGCTTGTCGCCGCGTGCCCGTGACGTTGTCCGGGCAACTGCTGCTGTTCGAGATCCTGTTCGGCATGTTGTACGGCTATCTCTACCAGCATTCAGCGCCGCGCATTCTGGAGGTCATGGCTATCGTGCTGCTGATCGCCGGCGTGGCGTGGTCGGTGTGGTTGCACACGGAGCCGCGGCCCACCCGCTGTCCTGCTTAACCGGCAGCGACAGGCTGCGCATCCAGTCGCAGGCTGCTGGTTTCCAGCAGCGTCTGGCGGAAGATTTCCACCAACGGCCGCAGGTTGACCTTGTGCCAGGCCAGCCAGAGTGGCGTGCGGTAGCTGAACCATGGCAGTTCATGCAGCACCACGCCGCGCGGCGCCTGATAGCGCAAGCTCTCCTGTATGACCGCCAGTCCCAATCCAGCCGCCACCATGCCCAGCGCCGCCTGCGGCTCCGCGACATCCATCGTGATGGTCGGCGTAAAGCCAGCCTTGGCGCAGGCCGCGATGAACTGGTCATGCCGCAGCGGATGATCGCGGTGCACCACGCCTATCCATTTTTGATCGGCCAGGTCGGCCGGTTTGATTTTCTTTGCCCGCGCCAGCGGATGACCTTCCGGTACCGCCAGCAGCATCGGATCGTCCAGCACCTGTATGCGATCCAGGTCGGGATCGTCGGCGGCCGGTGGTGCGCAGACCAGCGCAATATCCAGGCTGCGCTGACGCAGGCCTTCCAGCTGTTCGGGCGAATGATAGTTGTACAGCGCCACGTGGACCGCCGGCCGGTGCGCGCGCAGTTCGCGCAGCGCGTCCGGCAGCACGCCGGAATGCACGGCGTTCTCGAGATAGCCAATGCACAGTCCGCCTTCGTCACCCTTGCCCAGGCGGCGCGCCAGCGATTCCAGCCGGTTGCCATGGGTCAGGAAGGCGCGCGCCTCGGCCAGGAACACCTTGCCGTCGGCGGTCAGGCGGATGCGCTGCTGCGAGCGTTCGAACAGCACCAGTCCCAGCTTGTCTTCCAGTTGCGCGATCTGCCGGCTCAGCGGCGATTGCGAGATGTGCAGCCGTTCCGCCGCCCGCCCCACATGCTCCTCTTCGGCCACCACGACGAAATAATGGAGTTGTCGCAAGTCCAACATGTAAGACCTTTCGTGACTTAAGTGTGGCTAATTATGTCTTAGACAGACTGACTAAAGCAACCTAGACTTGCCTCATCGTTCAACTGAAAAGGATTTACACCATGAGTCTCAAGGATAAATTGCCGCACAACGCGGTACTGGGTTTTGGCACCGCCCCACTGGGCAATATGTTCCGCAATATTCCCGAGCAAGAGGCGGCCGCAACCGTCGATGCGGCCTGGGACCAGGGCATCCGCTTTTTCGACACGGCGCCGTTCTACGGTGCGGGCCTGTCCGAGATGCGTCTCGGCCAGGCGCTGGCCAAGCGCCCCCGCAATGAATACGTGCTGAGCACCAAGGTCGGCCGCCTGATCCTGGATGAAACCGAGGACACCAGCAAGCGCGACCTGGGCGAGAAGGGCGGCCTGTTCGAGTTCGGCCGTCCGAACAAAATCGTCAACGACTACTCGGCCGATGCCACGCAACGCTCGATCGAGGACAGCCTGAAGCGTCTGGGCACTGATCACCTGGATATCGTCTGGGTGCACGACGTGGCGCAGGATTTCTACGGCGATGGCTGGCTGGCGCAGTTCGAGATCGCGCGCACCGGCGCCTTCCGCGTGCTGACCCGCCTGCGCGAGGAGGGCGTGATCAAGGCATGGGGCCTGGGCGTCAACCGCGTCGAGCCATTGGAATTGACGCTGGACCTGAGCGAAGCGCAACCGGACGGCTTCCTGCTGGCGGGCCGCTACACGCTGCTCGATCACGAGCGCGCCTTGCAGCGCCTGATGCCGGCAGCGGCGGCGCGGCAGGTCGACATCGTTGTCGGCGGCCCGTACAGCTCCGGTATCCTGGCTGGAGGCACGCACTTCGAGTATCAGCAGGCGTCGCCTGAGATCGTGGCCAAGGTGGCGCGCATCAAGGCGATTGCGGACCGCTACGGCATTCCGGTGAAGGCTGCGGCCTTGCAGTTTTCGCTGGCCAATCCCGCCGTCGCCGCAGCGATTCCTGGCGCCAGCCGGCCGGAGCGCATTGCCGAAGACATGGCGGCGTTGAAGGTGGAGATTCCAGCCGGCTTCTGGCGCGAACTGCGCGAACAGCAACTAGTGGCTGCTACGGCACCGTTGCCGATCGATCGCTAACCGTTCGCTTACGGCCCTTGGTGAAGAAGAGTGAACGATGTGACCAGTACCTCTTGCTCATACATGCCAAGGTGGCCGTAACCGCCTCGAGGGCTGAGATAGCCAACGATATGGACTTGAGCTTGACCTGATGGCGCATCGGCGTGGTTGGTCCCGAGCTCAGTCCATTTCACACCGCCAAACGATGTCATCCACCACTTCCCAGGCTGGCTATTGACGGGAACGAAACTGCTCTTCTCAAAGCCTCGCGACCATACGCCGTCGGCCTCCACGGCTTGATAGCCATATCCCGAAAAGATTTGATCGCGCTCGTTGGCATGCTCGCGCCAATAGGACTGGCCTTGGGTATAGGCATCCCTCATCAGGTCGAGGTTGGTCGAAATCCCGCCTACCGGATGGGTAAAACCTGCGAAGAACCAGCGCGCATACTCTTCCCGGGAAGCCGCGTACGAATCGGAAAGTCGCATGACGACGTCGGGGATGTTGGCGGCCGTCGCAAGGCCATGCGCCAGACCGATAGCGATAAACAGGGATTTTGAAATTGAATGCATGCTCAGAAGATGAGGTGGACGGTTGTAAGGTTGCGTGATTTTAGCGCGGCATTTCCTTCTCATAGCCATACTGCACGTAGATGCGGCGCATGGTGCCGTCGCGATACATGCCGTGCAGGATGTCGTTGAGCCGTGCCACCTCGGCCTTGTCCATGTCCTTGTGACAGGCCAGGTACATCTCGGCGTGCGCGAAGGACAGCACCTGTTCGAAGTCGTCGATGCCCAGTTCGCGTTGCAGGAACAGGCCCGACATCCGACCCACCGACCACAGCTTGATGCGCTGCTTTTGCAGCTTGGGCGGATTGAGCCTGTCGTTGGGCACGATCGCCACCCGCAGCTTGTGCTCGCGCAGGAAGGTCACCGAGGCGTCGCCGATGAAGGTGCCGATCTGGTAGCCGGCCGCCTCGTCCAGGCTGTTGAGTTTGATGTGGTCGTCGCGCCGGGCGAACAGCACCCAGTTGTTCTGGCCGATCGGGCCGACCCACTGGTAGTTGTCCTCGCGCTCGGGCACGCGGGCCGTGGTGTACAGGCAGGAATTGGCGGTGCTCATGGTCAGCACCATTGCCCGCGCCCACGGCGCGACGATGGGCTGGGTGGTCGGCACGCCGGCCCGCTGCATCAGTTCGGTGACGATGTCGGCCGCCAGGCCGACCACCTTGCCGCTGCTCTTGTCGACCCAGCTGAAGGGCGGATAGTCTTCCGTGTACAAGGTCACCGGCTCCGCCGCGTGCGCGCTGGCTAGCAGCATCAGGCACAACAGGGCGGAGCGGATCAGCATGGCCTTATGCTCCGCCGGCGTAGCCGTTCTGGCGCCAGGCTTCGAACACCACCACGGCCACCGTGTTCGACAGGTTCAGGCTGCGGTTGTCGGGGCGCATCGGCAGGCGGATGCGCTGGGCCGGCGGGAATGTCTCGCGGAAGGCCGGATCGAGGCCGCGCGTTTCCGAGCCGAACACGAACACATCGCCCGGCTTGAAGGCGGCGTCGGCGAACGGCGACGAGCCGTGCGTGGTCATGGCGAACATGCGGGCCGGGTCCGGCTGCACCTCGGCCAAGAAGGCCGACCAGTCCGGGTGCACTTTCATCTGCGCGTATTCGTGGTAGTCCAGGCCGGCGCGCTTGAGCTTGGAGTCTTCCAGCGGGAAGCCCAGCGGCTCGATCAGGTGCAGTTGCGCGCCGGTGTTGGCGCACAGCCGGATCACATTGCCGGTGTTCGGGGGGATTTCGGGTTGGACTAGTACGACGTGAAACAAAGTGGTTCTCCTCTTTCAAATTCAATGTGGCGGCGTGCGGGCAAACACCAGGTTGCTCACGCGCGCGGCGCCGTGGCGCTTCAGCGTTGCCGCCAGTTCGTTCAGCGTGCGGCCGCTGGTCATGACGTCGTCGACGACGCCGATGTGGCGGCCCCGCACCAGCGCGGCGTCCGGGATCGCAAACGCGCCGGCAATGTTGTGCCGCCGCTGCTCGGGGGCGACGCTGCTCTGGGCCGCGGTTTCCTGCACGCGGCTGGCCAGCCGCGGATGCAGCGCCACGCCCAAGCTGCGCGCCAGCGGCCGCGCGATCTCCAGGGCTTGATTGTAGCCGCGTTCGGCCAGCCGGCGGGGCCCCAGCGGTACCGGGCACAGCAGGGCGGGCAAGGTGAAGCCGGGCTGTTGCAGGACGGCGTCGCGCAGCAGGCGGGCAAACAGTGTTGCCAGAGCGAGACGGTGGCCGAATTTCAGCTGCAATACCAGCTGGTCCAGCGGCATGGCGTAATCGGCGGCGACCAGCGTGACGTCGAAGGCCGGCGGTTCGACGCGGCAGCTGCCGCACAGCTGGCCTTGCGCCGAGTCCGGCAAGGGATTGGCGCAGCGCGGACAACGAACAACGGCAGCCTCGGCGCCGAAGAACTGGGCGGCGCAGGCGGGACACAGCAGCTCGCCGCTGGCGGCGGCGCACAGTGCGCATGAGGCCGGTAGCAGGCCGCGCAGCAAGGCCGATCCACTGCGATGGAGCAGGGCGCTGATTGTGCCGATTGTGCCGATTCTCGGAGTGGCAAGCATCGAAGCTCCAGGACGCGTTTGCGTTCAACCATGTACACTGCCGACATTATCGCACTACACCGAACCACATCATGCAAGTCCCCGCAAATCCCCCGAAGCTGAGCGCCCCGATCGACCAGGAGCGCGTGCGCGCGCTGTTCAACCGTCCCGAGCGCATCGCGCCGTCCGATTTCCTGCGCCGCGAAATCGCGTCGCGCATGTTCGACCGGCTGGAACTGATCAAGGTCGGCCCGCAGCGCGTGCTGGACGCCGGCTGCGGCGCCGGTGCCGATCTGGCACTGTTGCAGAAATCTTATCCGGCCGCGCAAATACTCGGTATTGATGCGGCCGAAGCCATGGTGCGCGCCGCGCAAGGCCCGGCGGCGAAACAATCGTCGCTGAACCAGCTGCTGAGCAAGCTGCTGCCGGCCAAGACCGGCGTCGACCTGCTGTGCGGCGACTTCGCCGAGCTGCCGCTGGGGCCGAACACGGTGGACCTGGTCTGGTCCAACCTGGCGCTGCACTGGCATCCGCAGCCGGACCGCGTGTTCGCCGAGTGGCGCCGCGTGCTGCGCGTGAACAGCCTGTTGATGTTTTCCTGCTTCGGCCCGGACACTTTCCGCGAACTGCGCGCCGCCTTTGCCGAGGCCGACCTGGCCCAGCACGTGCTGCCTTTCGTCGATATGCACGATTTTGGCGACCAGTTAGTGGAAGTTGGCTTTTCGACACCGGTGCTGGACATGGAAGTCATCACCGTCACCTACGACACGCCGCAAGCGCTGCTGGCCGACGTGCGCGCGCTGGGCGGCAACCCAATGAGCACGCTGCGGCGCGGTTTGATGGGCAAACAGGCGTGGCAGCGCATGCTGGCCACGCTGGAAAAAGGCCGTCGCGCGGATGGCAAGCTGGGCCTGACTTTCGAGGTGATTTACGGCCATGCCTTCCGTCCGGCGCCCAAAATGACCTCCAAGGGCGAAGCGATCATCCGATTTGATTTACCACGAAAGCCGCGCCAGTAGCGGCTTTGCGGGCACACTGTGGTGCCACGGGCTACGCCATAGTTGTGATTTGGATTATTTCTTGAGCGGGGCGATGTTGTTATATATAATCATTGACTAATTTTGCCAGCAAGTCACGTCGCCAGCTATAAACCAGCGAGCGGAGCAATAGGCAGGCAAAAACGAGCACGAACGAGCATTTGAATTAAGCAGAATCAGGCTTTTGCGTTGTCCCTGGGCAGTATGTGGGGATGATGTGGAAGGCCTCAAGGTCCCGCCGGGGTCGCGTCATGAAGAATTTTTCGGACGAGACTGGCAAGGGGCCTGAAGTTGTTTAAGGAGCGGCGCCGGTTCAGTTCACCGAAATCCGGAGTCGTTAAAAAAATATTTTAATTTCTTGGGTGGTTGGGGAAAACATGAAACATGCGAAGCGACTTCAATCGTTGATGCTCGGGCTGTCGGTAACGGCGGCAAGTATCCCAGCGTGGGCGGCTGACAAGGCGGCAAGCGCGGTAGGCACGGCAGGCACTTACGCCGCAGCGACCGGCGGTACCGGCGGTCCCGTTGCCGGCGAGCTTAATCTGCAACCTCCAGCGACCCAGATCGCGACCGAAATCTACAATCTGCACACCTGGATGATGCTGGTCTGTCTGGTCATCTTCGTCGCCGTGTTCGGCGTGATGTTCTACTCCATCTTCAAGCACCGCAAATCGCTGGGCCACAAGCCGGCCACCTTCCACGAATCGACCGCGGTTGAAATCGCCTGGACCGTGGTGCCCTTCCTGATCGTCATCGGCATGGCCTTGCCTGCGACCCGCACCGTGGTCGGCATGAAAGACACCTCCAACGCCGACATCACCATCAAAGTGACCGGCATGCAGTGGAAGTGGGGCTACGACTACCTGAAGGGCGAGGGCGAAGGCATTTCCTTCCTGTCGACCCTGTCGACCCCACGCTCGCAAGTGGGCGCCCCGGGCTTCGAGCCGACCGAGAAGCGCGGCGACAACTACCTGATGGAAGTCGACAACGATGTCGTCGTTCCAGTGAACAAAAAAATCCGCATGGTCACCACCGCCAACGACGTGATCCACTCGTGGTCGATCCCGGCCTTCGGCGTCAAGCAGGATGCCATCCCAGGCTTCGTGCGCGACACCTGGTTCAAGGCTGAGCACACCGGCGTCTATCGCGGCTATTGCTCCGAGCTGTGCGGCAAAGAACACGCCTTCATGCCTATCGTGGTCAAGGTCGTCACCGACGACGAGTACAAGGTCTGGGTCGACGGCAAGAAAAAAGAAATGGCCGCGCTGGCTGACGATCCAACTAAAACCTGGACCATCGACGAGCTGAAAACCAAAGGCGAGAAAGTCTACTCGACCAACTGCGTGGTCTGCCACCAGGCCAACGGCAAGGGCGTGCCAGGCACGTTCGCCGCGCTGGACGGTTCGGAAACGGTCAACGGTCCTAAAGCTGAACAGATCAACGTTCTGCTGCACGGTAAGAAGAGCGGCAAATACAGCGCTGAAATGCCGGCATGGAAGCAACTGTCGGATACGGATATTGCGGCTGTCATTACCTACACCCGTAACAGCTGGTCGAACAAGGCCGCCGAAAACATCGTTCAACCAGCCGAAGTTGTGGCTGCACGTAAGTAATCAGGAGCGTTACAAATGAGCACTAGCACCTTGGATCACGCACACGATCACGATCACGCTCACGACCATCCCCATGGTCTGTCGCGCTGGTTGTTCGCCACCAATCACAAAGACATCGGTACCTTGTACCTGTGGTTCTCGTTCATCATGCTGCTTTCGGGCGGCGTGCTGGCACTGATGATCCGCACCGAGCTGTTCAAGCCGGGCCTGCAGTTCTTCCAGCCTGAGTTCTTCAACCAGCTCACCACCATGCACGGCCTGGTGATGGTGTTCGGCGCCATCATGCCGGCCTTCGTCGGCTACGCCAACTGGATGATCCCGCTGCAAGTGGGCGCGTCGGACATGGCCTTCGCCCGCATGAACAACTTCTCGTTCTGGCTGCTGCCACCGGCGGCCATCCTGCTGGCGACCTCGTTCCTGGTCCCTGGCGGCGCCACCGCGGCCGGCTGGACGCTGTACGCGCCGCTGTCGACCCAGATGGGCCCAGGCATGGACATGGCGATTTTCGCGATGCACCTGATGGGCGCCTCGTCGATCATGGGTTCGATCAACATCATCGTCACCATCCTGAACATGCGCGCGCCTGGCATGACCCTGATGAAAATGCCGATGTTCTGCTGGACCTGGCTGATTACCGCCTACCTGCTGATCGCCGTGATGCCGGTTCTGGCTGGCGCGATCACCATGACCCTGACCGACCGTCACTTCGGCACCTCGTTCTTTAACGCTGCCGGCGGCGGCGACCCAGTGATGTATCAACACATCTTCTGGTTCTTCGGCCACCCGGAGGTCTACATCATGATTCTGCCGGCCTTCGGCATCGTTTCGCAGATCCTGCCGGCCTTCGCCCGCAAGCAGCTGTTCGGCTACGCGTCGATGGTGTACGCCACCGCGTCGATCGCGATCCTGTCGTTCATCGTCTGGGCCCACCACATGTTCACCACCGGCATGCCGGTGACCTCGCAGCTGTTCTTCATGTACGCCACCATGCTGATCGCGGTGCCGACCGGCGTTAAAGTGTTCAACTGGATCGCCACCATGTGGAAGGGTTCGATGACCTTCGAAACCCCGATGCTGTTCGCCGTCGGCTTCATCTTCGTGTTCACCATCGGCGGTTTCACCGGCCTGATCCTGGCTGTGACCCCGATCGACATCCAGCTGCAAGACACCTACTACGTGGTGGCGCACTTCCACTACGTGCTGGTGGCGGGTTCGCTGTTCGCGCTGTTCGCCGGCTTTTACTACTGGTCGCCGAAGTGGACCGGCCACATGTACAACGAAGCCATGGGCAAGACCCACTTCTGGCTGTCGCTGATCACCTTCAACGTCACCTTCTTCCCGATGCACTTCCTGGGCCTGGCAGGTATGCCGCGCCGCTACGCCGACTACTCGGCGCAGTTCACCGACTTCAACATGATCGCCACCATCGGTGCTTTCGGTTTCGGTCTGTCGCAGGTGTTCTTCCTGTTCTTCGTGATCCTGCCAACCATCCGTGGCGGCAAGAAAGCCGCAGACAAGCCATGGGATGGCGCTGAAGGCCTGGAGTGGACCGTGCCATCGCCGGCGCCGTTCCACACCTTCGAAACGCCACCGCAGTTCAAATGATCATGAGCGAACAGAAGAAGCCGAATAACGCAAGGACCGGCCTGCTGTTGGCCGGCGTGGCCCTGTTCTTTTTCCTGTCCGTGTTTGTCAAGCGGATGTGGCTGAGCTGACGTGAGCGAAGATAAGGAAACAGGCGGGCTGAACCGCACGCTGCTGGGCAAGCTGATCGTGGTGGCGGTGTTGATGTTCGGGTTTGCGTACGCGCTCAACCCGTTCTACCGCCAGATCTGCGAGGCGCTGGGCATCAACGTGCTGACGCAGAAGGACGGCACGGTCAGCGCCGACACCAACACGCAAATCGACAAGACGCGCGATGTGGTGATCGAGTTTGACGGCAATGCGCAAGGCCCGTGGCGTTTCCGTCCGGTGACGCGCAGCATGACGGTGCATCCGGGCGAGCTGGCGACGGTGATGTATGAGGTGGTCAACACCCAGAATCGCGAAGTCAGCGCGCAGGCGATACCGAGCTACGCACCGCAAAGCGCGATGCCGCATTTTAAGAAGGTCGAGTGTTTCTGCTTCAAGCAGCAGACCATGAAGCCAAACGAAGCACGGCAGATGCCGGTGGTGTTCTTCATCGATCCGGCGCTGCCGAAGGAAGTGAAGACCATCACCTTGTCGTACACCTTCTTCGAGGTGGGCGGTCTGGACAAGACCGCATCCAAGTAAGGGTGGGCGCCATGGAAGAGAAGAAGAAACAAGCGTCGTTCATGTATTCGATGAAAGCGGTGTTCTGGTCGTTCTTTGGCCTGCGCCGCAAAAGCGATTTCGACACCGATTCGGCCAAGCTGAATCCGGTGCACATCATCATCGCGGCCTTGATCGGCGTGGCATGTTTTATTGGACTGCTGATCACTATCGTTAAGGTTGTAGTTTCAAAATAAATTTAGGGAGATGAAGATGAGTTCACACAACGCCTCGGCACCGTACTACTTCGTGCCTGGTCCATCCAAATGGCCGCTGCTCGCAGGCATGTCCCTGCTGACCACCATGATCGGCGCTTCGGCCTGGGTCAATGACGTATCGTGGGGCCCGACCGTGAACTTCATTGGTCTGGCTGCCATCATTTCGGTGCTGTACTTCTGGTTCGGCGACGCCATCAAGGAATCCGAAGCCGGCCAGTACGGCCAGCGCGTGGACCACTCCTATCGCTGGTCGATGGCCTGGTTCATCTTCTCGGAGGTGATGTTCTTCGGCGCCTTCTTCGGCGCGCTGTTCTATGCCCGTACCATCTCGATGCCTTGGCTGGGCGACCTGGATCACAAGTTCATCTGGCCTGACTTCGCCGCGCACTGGGGCAACGTCGGTCCGGCCGGCACGGTGCAGGAATTCAAGACCATGGGTCCGTTCCCTATCCCGACCATCAACACCGCGCTGCTGCTAACCTCGGGCCTGACGCTGACCATCTCGCACCATGCGCTGCGCGCCGGCCATCGCGCGCAGACCGCGTTCTGGCTGTTCGCCACCATCGCCCTGGGCGCGATCTTCATGGGCTTCCAGGCCTTCGAATATCACCACGCCTACACCGAACTGAACCTGAAACTGACCTCGGGCATCTACGGTTCGACCTTCTTCATGCTGACCGGTTTTCACGGCTTCCACGTGACGATGGGCGCGATCATGCTGTCGGTGGTGCTGTTCCGCGTGCTCAAGGGCCACTTCACGGCCGACAACCACTTCGCCTTCGAAGGCGCGGCCTGGTACTGGCACTTTGTGGACGTTGTGTGGCTGGGCCTGTACGTCGTCGTATACTGGCTGTAACGAGGCTATAATGCCGCAGCGATGCTGCTGCGGCGCTGAAGAAAAGCCGCATCGGTCAACACCGGATGCGGCTTTTTTATTTTAGCCACGGATGCCGGTGGGCTGGATGTAGCCGAGCTTGTGCGCGACCAGCAGGGCGATGAACAGGGCGATCGACAAGCCCACCCGCACCGCCAGCGCGCGCACGGTGTTGTTGCTCTTGCCCTTGTCGCGCATCAGGAAGTAGAACGCGGAAGCCAGGCTGCCGATGATCAGGATGAACGCGATGGCGACAGCAATTTTCATGGCGGGGCAGGAGAGTGAATTGATGAAGGTTCCATTGTAATGGGTATTGCGTTCCGTTTTAAACTGATCCCCTTCGTGGCGACCGTGCTGGTGGTCGCGCTGGGCGTCCAGCTGGGCAACTGGCAGCAGCGCCGCGCCGCGCAGAAAATCGTCTTGCAGGCCAAGCTGGCCCAGGGCAACGCCAGCGCGCCTGTGCAGCTGGACGGCGCGCCGCTGGCGGCCGAGGCGGTGGAGTTCCGCCGCGTGTCGGTCACCGGCGAATTCGTCGCCAACTGGCCGCTGTACCTGGATAATCGCCCGTCGGCGGGCCGCTCCGGTTTTTACCTGCTGATGCCGTTTAAAATTGCGGGAACGGGCATGCATGTGCTGGTGGCGCGGGGCTGGCTGCCGCGCGATCCGGCCGATCGCGCCAGGCTGCCGGCCTACGCCACGCCGGCCGGCACCGTGACCTTGCAAGGCACGGCGCGGCTGGACGCCGGCCATGTGATGGAGCTGGCCAAGACGCCGACGCTGACGCCCAAGGCCATCGTGCAGAACGCCGATCCGCTGCAAGTGGCCAGGGACAGCGGCCTGACCATGCAACCGTTCGTGATCGAGCAAACCGCCGCGGCCCAGCCGGCCGGCGACGACGCGCAGATGGTGCGCGACTGGCCGGCGCCGGCGCTGGGCGTGGAAAAACATCAGGGCTATGCCTTCCAGTGGTACGCACTGTCGGCGATGGCTGTTATCTTCTTTGTGGTGAACGGATTCAGACGTGGAAAACAAAAGTAATCAAGGCCGTGGTCGTTGGAAGTTGTTGCTGGTGCTGGCCGTGTGCGCGGCGCCGCTGGTGGGTTCTTATCTCACCTATTACGTCATCAAGCCCAAGGGCGGCGTGACCAATTTCGGCGCGCTGATCGACCCGCGCGACCATCCTATCCCGGCCATGGCCAGCACCACGCTGGACGGCAAGCCGGCCACGCTGGAGAACTACAAGGGCAAGTGGATCATGCTCAAGGTCGGCCCGTCCGATTGCAAGCAGGATTGCCAGGACCAGCTGTTCGCCATGCGCCAGCTGCGCACCATGCAGGGCAAGGAGATGGAGCGCATCGAGCGCGTGTGGATGATCACCGACGACCAGCCGCTCGATACGCTGCTGATGCGCGTCAACGACGGCACCCGCATGCTGCGCGCGCCGGCCGCCGTGATCGATAAGTGGCTGCCGCTGGAGCAGGGCGCCGGCGACCGCGTATCCGACCACGTCTACCTGATCGACCCGCTGGGCAACCTGATGATGCGCTTCCCGAAAGGCGCCGTCTCCAGCGACACCGAGAAGGTGAAGAAAGTTCACAAGGACATCAGCAAGCTGCTGAAGGCTTCCGCGATAGGCTGACCCCATGCACTCGACCACTCTCGCTCAAATGGCCGTGACGGCGCTGCTGGTGGCGCTGCTGCCGCTGTCGCTGGTGTGGACCTCGTCCGACGCCAACAAATACCGCAAGCTGGTCTGGGTCTGCGTGTTCCTGACCTTCGACCTGATCGTGTTCGGCGCCTTCACGCGCCTGACCGATTCCGGCCTCGGCTGCCCGGACTGGCCGGGCTGCTACGGCGCCGCCAATCCCTTCCTGGCGCACGAGCAGATCACGGCGGCCGAAGCGCTGCTGCCGACCGGCCCGGTGACCGTGTTCAAGGCCTGGATCGAGATGATCCACCGCTATTTGGCGATGGCGATCGGCGTGCTGATCGTGGCGATGATGGCGCAGTCCTGGTATCAATGGCGCAAGTCCAAAGGCGAGCGCGTGGAGTACGCGCCGTGGCTGCCTACCGTGCTGTTCCTGTTCGTCTGCCTGCAAGGCGCGTTCGGCGCCTGGACCGTGACCCTGAAACTGCAACCGGTGATCGTCACCACCCACCTGCTGCTGGGCATGGGCCTGCTGGCGCTGCTGGCGTGGTACGGTGGCCGCCAGAACCAGCTGATCGCGCCGGTGCGCACAGTGACGGCCTCGCCGCCGGCGATGCGCAACATCCGCCTGCTGGCCGGCGCTTCGGCCATCCTGCTGCTGGTGCAACTGGCGCTGGGTGGCTGGACCAGCACCAACTACGCCACCTTGGCCTGCACCGATTTCCCGCTGTGCGGCGGCAAGCTGGTGCCGGACATGGACTTCGAACACGGCTTCACGCTGTGGCGCGAGCTGGGCAAGACCGCCGCCGGTCACTACCTGCCGTTCGCGGCGCTGACGGCGATCCACTGGGTGCATCGCAACTTCGGCATGCTGGTCGCGCTGGTGGCCGGCTACACGGCCTGGCGCGCCTGGGAGCACCGGGCGCTGCATAAAACCGCCCGCTATCTCGCGCTGACCCTGGCGGCGCAGATCGCCACCGGCATCGCCACCATCTACCTCAGCTTCCCGCTGGCGATCGCGGTGCTGCATAACGCCGGGGCGGCGCTGCTGGTCCTGCTACTGACCATGTTAAACTACAAGGCTAAGTACCAGTACGATATTGCAAAAAAGGCAGCCTCGGGCGCGGCAAACCCGCACGCTTCCGCTGCCCGGCAAAAGTAAGCATCACTAAGCCCCACTAATGACCACACACACCGCCACATCCAAACCCGCCAGCCGCGCCTCCCAATACTGGGCGCTGACCAAGCCCCGCGTCACGCAACTGGCCGTCTTCTGCGCCGTGATCGGCATGTTCCTCGCCAGCGACGGCATGCCGGACTGGCGCCTGCTGGTGGCCGCCACCGTCGGCATCTGGCTGCTGGCCGGCGCTGCCTTCGCCGTCAACTGCCTGGCCGAGCGCGAGATCGACGCCCGCATGGCGCGTACCGCCCGCCGCCCGATGGCGATGGGCGACATCAGCGTCACGCAAACCGTGATCTTCGCCACCGTCATCGGCGGCGCCGGCATGTGGATCCTGTACGCGCTGGTGAACCCGCTGACGATGTGGCTGACCTTTGTCACCTTCGTCGGCTACGCCATCATCTACACCATGATACTGAAGCCGGCCACGCCGCAGAACATCGTCATCGGCGGCCTGTCCGGCGCCATGCCGCCGGCGCTGGGCTGGGCCGCCGTCGCCAACGACGTGCCGATGCAAGCCTGGCTGCTGGTGCTGATCATCTTCGTCTGGACGCCGCCGCACTTCTGGGCGCTGGCCATGTACCGCCGCGACGACTACGCCAAATCCGGCCTGCCGATGCTGCCCGTCACGCACGGCATGAAGTTCACGCAGTTCCACGTCTGGCTGTATTCGATCGCGCTGGCCGCCACCACCTTGCTGCCGTACGCGGTGCATATGAGCGGCCTGATCTACCTGGCCAGCGCCGTCGCGCTGAACGCCGTGTTCCTGCATCACGCGTGGAAAATCTACCGCCACTACACCGACCTGATCGCCCGCAAGGCCTTCACCTGGTCGATCATCTACCTGTCGCTGCTGTTCCTGGCGCTGCTGGTGGATCACTACTTCAAATACTGAACAATGAAAAAACTGCTCGTCGTCGGCCTGATGGCCCTGTCCGCATTACTGGCCGCCTGCGAGCGCCGCGCCACCGCGCCGCGGCCTGAGTTCACCAACACTGACCTGACCGGGCTGCCATACGCCAAGGACTTCGCGTTGACCGACCACAACGGCAAGCCGCGCACCCTGGCCGACTTCAAGGGCAAGGTCGTGCTGATGTTCTTCGGCTATACCCAGTGCCCGGACGTGTGCCCGACCACGATGGCCGAGATGTCGGCCGCGATGAAGGAACTGGGTCCGCAGGCCGACCAGGTACAGGTGCTGTTCGTCACCGTCGACCCCGAGCGCGACACCCAGCAGTTGTTGGCCGAATACGTGCCGGCCTTTGACAAGCGTTTCCTCGGCCTGTACGGCACCGCCGAGCAGACCGCCGCCGTCGGCAAGGAATTCAAGGTGTTCTACGCCAAGGTGCCGGGCAAGACGCCGGGTAGCTATACGATGGACCACACGGCCGCCAGCTATGTGTTCGACAAGCAGGGCAAGATCCGCCTGCTGGTGCGCTCCGGCCAGGGGCCTGCACCGATCGTGCATGACCTGAAGTTGCTGCTGTCCCAGCCTTGATGCAGCAACGCTTCCAGCCGTACACCCGCCTTGCGGCCATCGTCCTGCTGGTGATCGGCTGTTTGACCGTGCTGCGGCCGTTCCTGGCCGCGATCCTGTTCGCCGCCGCCATCACCATCTCCAGCTGGCCGCTGTACCTGCGCTTGCTGGCGCGCTGCAAGCAGCGCCGCTGGCTGGCGGCCGCCATCATGAGCGTCGGCCTGACCGTGCTGATCATCGTGCCGTTGGCGCTGGTGACCTGGAATGTGGCTGACAACGCCGGCGCATTCTACGACCAGGCCAAGGCCAGCCTCGAAAGCGGCACGCTGGCGCCGCCGGCCTGGCTGAAGGAACTGCCGCTGGTGGGTGAGGCGGCCGACACCTATCTGCGCAAGCTGCTGGGCAGCCGCGAGGAATTGCTCAACGTCGCCAAGAACCTGCTGGAGCCCGCGCGCCGCTTTGTGCTGGGCGGCGGCATGGTGCTGGGCAGCGGCGTGGTCCAGGTCAGCCTGGCGGTGTTCGTCAGCTTCTTTCTGTACCGCGACGGCCAGGCGCTGGTGGCGGCGCTGGCCTCCCTGATGAACAAGCTGATCGGCGAACAGAGCGCGGCCGTGGCCGACACCGTCAGCCGCACCGTGCGCGGCGTCATGTACGGCCTGCTGGGTACGGCGCTGGCGCAGGCCGGCGTGGCCGCCGTCGGCTTCCTGATCGCCGGCGTGCCGGCCGTGGCGCTGCTGTCGGTGGCGACCTTCCTGTTCTCGCTGATCCCGGTCGGCCCGCCCTTGATCTGGGGCGGCGCGGCGATCTGGCTGTTCAATCAAGGAAGCACCGGCTGGGGCGTCTTCATGCTGGTGTGGGGCACGTTCGTGATCAGCGGCGTCGACAATGTCGTCAAGCCCATGCTGATCAGCCGTGGCAGCAGCCTGCCGTTCATCCTGGTGCTGCTGGGAGTGATGGGCGGCGTGCTGGCGTTCGGCTTTGTCGGCCTGTTCATCGGCCCGACGCTGCTGGCGGTGGCCCTGGGCCTGCTGCGCAACTGGACCGGCGGCGACGCCGTCTAGAAATTGATCATCTGCGCGGCGCGCTCGGCGTCTGTATGGCGCTCGAAGATGCGGCGCAACGTGCCGTCTTCGCGCATGGCGCGGATCGCCTGGCTGAAGCGGGCCACGGTGGCGGCGTCGACGTTCTGGCGCGACAGCACCAATCCCGACACCATATTCTCGCGCGGCGCCCAGTCCATCACGCTGTAGGTGCCGGCCAGCTGTTCCTGCTTGACCAGCGGATACCAGGTGGTCGGCGTGGCCATCACCGCGTCCACGCGGCCCAGCTTGAACAAGCGCATCATCGACAGCTTGTCAGCCGTCTCGAACACGCGGCCCTGGACGCGCAATTTGTCCAGCCAGTCATCGTAGGCGGGGCCATGCTTGTAGCTCTTGACCACGCCGATCTTGTACTGGGGATGGGCCAGGAAGCTGTCCATGCTGCGCAGCCGGCCGCTCAGCTCCTTGTGCAGCAGGACGAAATTGCGGCCTGTCATATAGGGCACGAAGCGGCCGATCTTTTCGCGTTCAGGCAGGGGAATGGCGGATACCGACATATCGATGTTGCCGCCGCCGAGGCCGGCCCAGATGCGCACGCGGGAATCGACGCTGGCGTCGATGGTGCAGCCGAGCCGGCGGGCCACTTCATCGACCACGTCCTTGTCGATGCCGGTCCAGCCGCCGCCGGGGGCGTGGTAGAACAGCGCGCCGTCCTCGTAGAAGGCGACGCGCAGATGCTGGCAGCCGCTGCGCGGCTCCGCCACCCCGGCGCCGGCGGCGCAGAGCAGGGTGCAGCTCAGGGTACAGCTTAGGACAAGGCGACTGAGCACGTCTCCTCCCATCGGGTTAGTCCTGGTCGGCGTTATCCTCGGTGTCATCCTTGGGAATGACCTTGACCAGCAGGATGCGTGGACCGTTCATTTTCTTGGCGACGATGTCGAAACCGCGGAAACTGATGCGTTGGCCCTGTTTCGGGATATCGCCCAGTTTCAGCATGATCAGGCCGCCTACCGATTCTACCTCTTCCAGGCCCAGATCCTCGTTTTCGATGTCTATGCCCAGTGTGCGCTCGAGCGAGAAGATAGGCAAGCTGGCCTTGCCGACCAGCGTGCCGTCGGGCTGCTTGAGCCAATCGTTCTCGTTGAGGCGGAATTCGTCGTGGATTTCGCCGACCATCGCGCCCAGCAGGTTGTCGAGCGTGATGAAGCCGAGCGGACGCTTGCCTTTTTCGCCGATCAACGCGAAGTGGGGGGCGCCGTCGCGGAAGCGGCGGAACTGCTCCAGCGCCGGGGTGCGGGCGGAAATCGTCTCCACCGGGCGCAGGAAGGGCACCAGGTCGGTCACCGGCTTGCCGGACTGCTGGGCGAAGAACAGGTCTTTCAGGTGCACCACGCCCAGCACCGTCTCGCCGTCCTTGTCGTAGTAGGGGTAGCGGCTGAAACGGTTGCGCAACATGGTCTGCAGGTTGTCGTTCAGCGGACGGTTGGCGTACAGGCCGATCACCTCGTTGATCGGGCGCATCAGGTCGGACACCGACAGGTCGCTGAAATCGAGCGAATGGGCCAGGATGTTGCGTTCGTCTTCGTTGAATTTTTCACCCGGCTGGCTGGTGCGCAGGATCAGCTTGAGTTCGTCGACCGAATAGTGGCTGTCGTGACTGCCTTTGCCCGCCAGGCCCACCAAGCTCAGCACCATGTTGGCGCTGGCGTTGAGCACCCAGATGAAGGGGTACATGGCCCAGTAGAAGCCGTACAGCGGCAGCGCGCTCCACAGGCCGATCACTTCCGGCATGCGGATGGCCAGCGACTTCGGCGCCAGTTCGCCGACCACGATGTGCAGGAAGGAGATCACGCAGAAGGCAAACACGAAGGCGATGCCGTGGACGATTTCCGGCGAGCTGACGCCGACCGCGTGCAGCAGCGGCTCCAGCAGGCTGGCGAAGGCCGGCTCTCCGACCCAGCCCAGGCCCAGCGAGGCCAGCGTGATGCCCAGCTGGCAGGCGGACAGGTAGGCGTCCAGCTCGCCGTGGACCTTGCCGAGGATGCGCCCCTTGAGTCCCTGCGTCTTGGCGATGGCGCGCACGCGCGTCTTGCGCAGCGTGACGATGCCGAATTCGGCCGCCACGAAGAATCCATTGAGCGCGACCAGGAAGACGGCGAGCACGACAAGCATAAGGTTTTGCATAGGGGCCGAGCGGTGGCTCAGGTAGTCAAAACACGCATCTTAGCCTATTCGGCGATGGCGAAGGGCCCGCTATGGACGGCCGACAGGATGGCTTCGATCGCCGGATGGGTGATTTTGCGGGCGTTGGAGATGGCGTAGAACTGCTCGCGCAGCTCGGGCGCATCGCCCACCAGCACGGCGCCGAACTGCTCCTCAATGTCCTGCGCCAGCGCCGACGGCGCGAAGAACAGGCCCAGGCCGTTGCGGCCGAAAGTGTTCAGCATGGCGTTGTCCTCGAACTCGCCGACGATGTCCGGCCGCACCTTGTGCTGGACAAACCAGGCGTCGATGCGGCCGCGCAGCGCGTTGTTGCGGGTCGGTAGCAGCAGCGGCGCGCCGTGCAGGCTGTGCGGGAAGTTGCGCCGGTACTTGCGCGCCAGCTTGTGCACGCCGTACAGCTTCATGTCGCTTTCGCCCAGCAAGTGACTGAACACCTTCAGGCTGCCGCCGGCGCGCACGGCGCGGTCGGTCAGCACCACGTCCAGCTTGCCCAGCGCCAGGTCGGCCAGCAGCGATTCGAATTCATCCTCCATGCACACCAGCCGAACCTGCTGCTCCAGCTGCTGCGTCGCTTGCAGCAGGCGGTAGGCGATCAGCTTGGGCAGCGAGTCGGAGATGCCGACTGTCAGCCGCATTTTGCTCGCTTCCGTTTCGTCCAGCGCATCCTGCAACTGGTCGCCCAGCAGGAAAATCTGGTCGCAGTAAGTGAGCGCCAGCTTGCCCGCTTCGGTCGGCACCAGACGGCGCCCCTGCGGCTCCAGCAGCTGCTTGCCGATCGACTGCTCCAGCGATGCGAGTTGCATGCTGATGGTCTGCACGGCCAGCCCCAGGCGCTCGGCCGCGCGCGTGACGCCGCCTTCCTTGGCCACCGTCCAGAAGAAATACAGATGCCGGAAATTGAGTCCACTGGTTTTCATGATCTTCTGTTTTTACGAAGTAATACTTCAATTATCTTCTATTTTTAAAAAACGCATTGTTCTCTACACTGCAACCCATCGATTTATAACCATGAGAGTAAAGAATGAAACACTTCAAAGTGTCATTCCTCGTCACGTTCCTCTGCCTTGCTGCAGCGGGCTGGTGGGGCTACGAACTGTCGGGATGGAGCGGCGCCTTGTCCGCCGTGGGTATCGCCGCGATCCTGGCCGCGATGGAAGTGTCGCTGTCGTTCGATAACGCGGTGGTCAACGCCTCCGTGCTGAAGACCTGGGACGCCTACTGGCAGAAGCTGTTCCTCGGCGTCGGCATCATCATCGCGGTGTTCGGCATGCGCTTGCTGTTCCCGCTGGTGATCGTGGCGGTGGCGGCGGACATCGGCATCATGGATGTGTGGCACCTGGCGCTGAATGACCCTAAAACGTATTCGATGCACCTGACGAATCACCACGCGGAAGTGGCGGCATTCGGCGGCATGTTCCTGCTGCTGGTGTTCCTGAACTTCCTGTTCGATGACGAGAAAGAAGTCCACTGGCTGGGCAACGTCGAGAAGAAACTCGGCTCGCTGGGCAAGGTCTCCTCGATCTCGGTAATGATTGCGCTGGCTGTCCTACTGGGCTCTATGGGCCTGGTAGGCGAAGCGCAAAAGCTGGTGGTGCTGGTGTCTGGCCTGTGGGGCATCCTGATCTACGTCGGCGTCGACGCGGTCAGCAACCTGCTGGAGAAGGAAGAAGAAGGCAGCAATGTCGGCGACCTGGTCAAGAAGGGCGGTATCGGCGGTTTCCTGTACCTGGAAGTGCTCGATGCTTCGTTCAGCTTCGACGGCGTGATCGGCGCGTTCGCCATCACCACCGACGTCGTGATCATCATGCTGGGCCTGGCCATCGGCGCGATGTTCGTCCGCTCGCTGACGGTGTACCTGGTGAAGAAGGGCACGCTCGACGAATTCGTCTTCCTGGAGCACGGTGCGCACTATGCGATCGGTATCCTGGCCGCGATCATGTTGGCGAGTATGAAGTTCCACATCCCGGAACTGTTCACCGGCCTGATAGGCGTGGCCTTCATCGGTGCTTCGCTGTGGTCCTCAGTGCGTCATCGCCGCCATAAGGAAGCCGCTGTCGCCATCGCAGCATAAAGAATTCGGCGGGCCGTTAATTACGGACACGGCTCGCCGCCTGTAGCACCCAAAGTCCGGTTCTCTTTTTTTAGGAGCATCACATCATGGCAATCAGTCTGCAAAAAGGCGGTAACGTTAATCTGAGCAAGGAAGCGCCAGGCCTGTCGAAAATCGTTGTTGGCCTGGGCTGGGATGTACGCAGCACCGACGGCAAGGACTTCGACCTGGATGGCTCGGCCTTCCTGTTGAAAGTGGACGGCAAGGTCCGCGCCGACAATGACTTCATCTTCTATAACAACCTGAAATCGTCGGATCAATCGGTGGCCCACTCCGGCGACAACCGCACCGGCGCCGGCGATGGCGACGACGAAACCGTCACCATCGACCTGACCAAGGTACCGGCCGATGTCGAACGCATCGCCATCTGCGCCACCATTCACGAAGGCGACGAGCGCCGCCAGAACTTCGGCATGGTGCAGAAGGCCTTCATCCGCTGCCTGAACGGCGCTGGCAACGGCGAGATCGCCCGCTACGACTTGTCCGAAGACGGCTCGACCGAATCGGCGATGATCTTCGGCGAGGTGTATCGCAACGGCGCCGATTGGAAGTTCAAGGCCGTCGGCCAGGGCTTCAAGGGCGGCCTGGGCCCGCTGGCATCGTCGTTCGGCGTGCGCGTTTAATTTTTAACCTGAAGAAGAAAGGACTCCGTCATGCCTAAATTTTCGATCACCGGCGACATCGATCCCTTCCTGCACGTCTCGCTGGCTCAAGGTGAAAAAATCTACTGCGAGTCGGATGCGATGGTGATGATGGAAGCGGCGCTCGATTTGAAGGGCAAGGTCACCGGCGGCATCGGCGCGGCCATCATGCGCCGCTTTGCCAACGGCGAGTCCTTCTTCCAGCAGCATATCGAAGCAGTGCGCGGCGAGGGCGATTGCCTGCTGGCGCCGCGCCTGCCGGGAGCGATGCAGGTGCTCGACGTCGGCCAGCATCAGTACATGCTGAGCGACGGCGCCTTCGTCGCCGCCACCTCCGGCGTCGAGCTGAAGGTGCGTACCCAAAGCCTGGGCAATGCGCTGTTCGCGCAGAGCGGCGGCTTTTTCATCACCGAGACCGCGGGCGTCGGCCAGGTGGCGGTATCGGGCTTCGGTTCGATGTCGCAGCTGGACGTCACGCCGGGCCGCGATGTGATTATCGATAACTCGCACGTGGTGGCATGGGATAGCGCGCTGCGCTACGAAATCTCGGTCACCACCGGCGGCAACAGCGGCTTTCTGAGCAATCTGGTCAACAGCCAGACCAGTGGCGAAGGCATGGTGCTGCGCTTTTCCGGCCACGGAAAAATCCTGATCTGTTCGCGCAACGGCGCGGCATTCCAGGCCTGGGCGCAGCGCGGCGTTGCGCAGTAAATTCAAAGGAGTACCAAGATGACAGTCAGTTTAAGCAAGGGCCAGAAGATCTCACTGGCCAAGGAATCGGGCGGCGCATTGGGCCGCGTGACCATGGGCCTGGGTTGGGATGCGATCAAGACCAAGGGCTTCCTGGGCTTCGGCTCGAAGACCGAGGCGGTTGACCTGGACGCCTCGTGCGTGATGTTCAACGAGTCCGGCGCGCCGGTCGACGTGATCTGGTTCCGCCAGTTGAAGAGCAGGGATGGCAGCATCCAGCACACCGGCGACAACCGCACCGGCGCCGGCGATGGCGACGATGAGCAGATCAACGTCGACCTGAACGCGGTGCCGTCCACGGTCAAGAGCCTGGTGTTCACGGTGAACAGCTTCACCGGCCAGACTTTCGAGCAAGTGGAAAACGGCTACTGCCGCCTGCTGGACGCCAGCAGCGGCAAGGAAGTGGCGCGGTTCAACCTGTCCGTGCAAGGTCCGCACTCGGCGCAGATCATGGCCAAGTTGTATCGCCACAACGGTGAGTGGAAGATGCACGCCATCGGTGAAAACGGCAAGGGCCGCACCTTCGACGAGTTGCTGCCGCAGATCGCCGCCCACCTGTAATCACCTGGGGTCAAGTCTGACATTCGGACACGAGCTCCGCCGTAGTGGTCGCTACGGCGGAGCTCGTGTCCGAATGTCAGACTTGACCCCAATTTTCCACGGTATAATATTGCCATGGAAAAACTAAAAGACTACGCCGAGATTGTTGCCCAAGCTTCAAAGGGAGAGCTGGTTTTTCCTACCAGCGTCAATGCCGCTTTGCGGTTGCAACTGGCGTTGGCTGATCCCGATTGCGATGTCGAGGACGTGATCCGTAAGGTGCTGGGCGAGCCGCTGCTGGCCGCGCGCACCGTGGCGCTGGCCAATGCGGTGGTGTTCAACCGTGGCGGCGCGCCGGTCACCAGCGTGCGCGCGGCGGTGCAGCGGGTCGGCTTCCGCAACCTGTACACGATGGCCGCCGCGATGGTGGTGCGCCAGTTCGGCAGCCGCATCCGCGACGCCGCCTTGCGCGCCCAGGCCGAACAACTGTGGCGCCACTCGGCCCACGTGGCCGCGCTGTCCCACGTGATCGCCCGCAAGCTGACCCGCACCGACGCCGATACCGCGCTGTTCGCCGGCATCGTGCACGAAGCAGGGGGCTTCTACCTGTTGTCGCGCGCCGACGACATTCCCGGACTGCTCGACGACCCCGAAGACTGGATGGGCGCGGCGCAGGAAATCATCACCCGCGAAATCATGAAGAAGATGGCGATCCCGGAGCCGGTCAGCCAGGCCATCGTCTCGCTGCGTGGCGCCACGCTGACGCCGCCGCCGCTGGGCCTGCGCGACACCCTGCTGATCGCCAAGCACCTGGCCCCCGTGCCGTCGCCGCTGGCGCCGGAACGCGAACACGCCAGCCTGGCCGGTTTCTTCGACGACAACGCCGCGCTGGAGCAAATCCTGTTCGAATCGGCCGACGAAGCCGCCTCCATGAGCGCCGCGCTGTTGGCCTGAGTATTGGCCTGAGTGTTGTTTAACGAACTAGTCCATATGCACTAATCGTGCCGAAAATAGTGTCTAAGGCACAATTGTTGCTCAAAGTCTGGCAATATGCGGATCGTGCGACACGCCAGAAGCGTGTATGCTAACAGTCGTCATACAACAGTAAAAAGACCATGAACCAGACCGCCGCCGCTCCCATGTCCGCTCCTACCGTCCTCGTGCCGAAGAAGAAGCATCGCAACCTCGCCCAGGGCGTGGTCGAGGCTTTCACCAACAGCATCCAGGCCGGCACCGTGAAGCCGGGCGAAAAGCTGCCGACCGAGTCGGTCATCATGGAGATGCACGGCGTCAGCCGCACCGTGGTGCGCGAGGCGATTTCGCACCTGCAAGCGGCGGGGCTGGTGCAGACCCGCCACGGCATCGGCACCTTCGTGCTGGAGCCGCAGCCGGCCAACCTGCGCATCTCGGCCGACACCATCCGCACCATCGGCGACGTGCTGGCCATCCTGGAGCTGCGCATCAGCCTGGAGACCGAGGCGGCCTGGCTGGCCGCCACCCGCCGCACCGAGGAACAGGTGCAGGAAATGGGCGCGGTGCTTAAGCGCATCCAGCATTCGCAGGGCCGTCCCGGCTCTGTCGAATCGGACGTGGCCTTCCACCTGCTGATCGCGCAAGCCACCGGCAACCGCTATTTCGTCGACATCCTCAGCGACCTGGGCAACACCATCATCCCGCGTGCCCGCGTCAACTCGGCACAGCTGGCGCATGACGATCCGGCCGTGTACCTGGAACGCCTCAACCGCGAGCACGACGACATCTACAACGCCATCCTGCGCAAGGATGCCGAGGCGGCCCGCGCCGCCATGCGCACCCACCTGAGCAACAGCCGCGAGCGCCTGCGCCGCGCGCAAGAAGGCATCGCCGCCGGTCAAACTGCATAAAAAGCAACAATGGCAGGGCGATTTGGCGGATTTTGCTAAATCGCTTGCTCACTCACGAAGATGGTTGTACGATGTCATACAACAGATGGCGCAAAGCTGTCGCGTTCCCCGTCCTGAGATGAGCTGTCGATTATTGGAGACCTTATGCAACCGAATGACCTTAAAAAAATTCTTTCCTCCGGCCTGCTGTCGTTCCCGGTCACCGACTTCGACGCTGAAGGCAACTTCCGCAAGTCGACCTATATCGAGCGCCTGGAGTGGCTGGCTCCCTACGGCGCCAGCGCGCTGTTCGCCGCCGGCGGTACGGGCGAGTTCTTCTCGCTGACCGCCAACGAATACACCGACATCATCAAGACCGCCGTCGACACCTGCGCCGGTCAAGTGCCTATCCTGGCCGGCGTCGGCGGCCCGACCCGCGTGGCCGCGGCCTACGCCAAGGAAGCCGAGCGCGTAGGCGCGCAAGGCCTGCTGCTGCTGCCGCACTACCTGACCGAAGCGAGCCAGGACGGCCTGATCGAACACGTCGCCGAAGTCTGCAAGGCGACCAATCTGGGCGTGGTGGTCTACAACCGCGCCAACTGCCGCCTGACGCCGGACTCGCTGGCCAAGCTGGCCGACCGCTGCCCGAATCTGATCGGCTTCAAGGACGGCGTCGGCGACATCGAGCTGATGGTCTCGATCTGGCGCAAGATGGGCGACCGTTTCAGCTACCTGGGCGGCCTGCCGACCGCCGAAGTTTACGCGGCCGCGTACAAGGCTTTGGGTACTCCGGTATACTCATCGGCGGTATTCAACTTCATGCCGAAACTGGCGATGGACTTCTACCATGCGGTTGCCTCGGACAATCACGCCGAACAAAACCGCATGCTGGACGAGTTCTTCCTGCCATACCTGGAGATACGTAACCGCAAGGCCGGCTACGCAGTGAGTATCGTTAAGGCGGGTGCACGCCTGGTGGGCCACGATGCAGGCCCGGTGCGCGCGCCACTGACCGATATGACTGCGGAAGAATGCGACATGCTGGACAAACTGATCCGCAAGCAAGGCGCTCAGTAATCCCTGCGGCGGCGACAAATATAAAACAAGCGCGGCTGGTCCGCGCTTTTCATACATTGAGGAGTCAATATGCAAGTTGCTGGTGAAATGGTTATCGGCCGCAGCGCGGTCCTGGGTAAAGAAGGCACGATGAAGGCGATCGATCCATCGCGTAACGTGGAAATCGAACCGGCCTTCGGCCTGGCCGGCGCCGCCGACCTGCAACGCGCCTGCGAACTGGCCGACCAGGCTTTCGACATCTACCGCGCCACCGGCCTGGAAGCGCGCGCCAAGTTCCTGGAAACCATCGCCGACCGCATCATGGACATCGGCCCTGCGCTGATCGAACGCGCGATGCAGGAAAGCGGCTTGCCGCAAGCCCGCCTGGAAGGTGAGCGTGGCCGTACCTGCAACCAGCTGCGTTTGTTCGCGAAAGTCGTGCGCGACGGCCGCTTCCAGTCGGCCACGCTGGACAGCGCGCTGCCGGAACGCACGCCGCCGCGCAGCGATCTGCGCCTGCGCAAGATCGGCCTGGGCCCGGTCGCCGTGTTCGGCGCATCGAACTTCCCGCTGGCGTTCTCGGTGGCCGGCGGCGATACCGCGTCGGCACTGGCAGCCGGCTGCCCGGTCGTGGTCAAGGCTCACTCGGCCCATCTGGGTACTTCTGAACTGGTCGGCAAGGCTGTCGCCAAGGCCGCTCAAGAATGCGGCATGCCGGAAGGCGTGTTCTCGATGCTGATCGGCTCCGGCCAGACCATCGGCCAGGAACTGGTCAGCCATCCGGCGATCAAGGCCGTGGGCTTCACCGGTTCGCGCTCCGGCGGCCTGGCGCTGATGCGCACCGCCGCCGCGCGCAAAGAGCCGATCCCGGTCTACGCTGAAATGAGCTCGATCAATCCGGTGTTCCTGCTGCCGGGCGCGCTGGATAACGCCAAGCTGCCGCAGGCCTTCGCCGATTCGCTGACGCTGGGCTCGGGCCAGTTCTGCACCAACCCAGGCATGCTGGTCGGCCTGAAGAGCGACAAGCTGCAAGCCTTCGTCGCCGCCGTGTCGGGCACGCTGGGCGCGAAAAACGCGACCACCATGCTGACCCCTGGCATTCACAAGGCCTATGTCACCGGCGTCAGCGGCCTGGCCGCCATCGACGGCGTGCAGCAGGTCGCCGCAGGCCAGGGCACGGACGCACCGTGCGCCGCGCAAGCTTTCCTGTACCAGGTGGACGCCAAGTCCTTCCTGACCAACACCGCGCTGGAAGGCGAGATCTTCGGACCGACCTCGCTGCTGGTCGTTTGCGATGATGAAGCGCAGATGCTGGCCGTGGCCGAACACGTGGAAGGCCAGTTGACCGCAGCCGTTCACGCCACCGCCGACGACCGCGAACTGGCCGCGCGCTTGATGCCTACGTTGGAACGCAAAGTGGGCCGCATCCTGTTCAATGGCTTCGGCACCGGCGTGGAAGTGTCGCACGCGATGGTGCACGGCGGCCCGTTCCCGTCGACCTCGGACAGCCGCACGACTTCGGTCGGCGCTTCGGCCATCGACCGCTTCCTGCGTCCGGTGTGCTACCAGGACGTGCCTTCGTACCTGCTGCCTGAGTCGCTGGCTGACGCCAATCCGCAAAACATCCCGCGCGTCGTCAACGGCGACCTGGCATGGAACGCGTAAGCGACATTCGCTGCACGGTGGGCGAAAGCCCGACGTGGAGCGCGGCGGAATTGGCCTGGTACTGGGTCGATATTCCCGCCAAACGCGTGTGGCGCCTGGACGGCGCCAGCGGCGCGGCGCGCTTCTGGACCACCACCGAAATGGTCGCTTGCGTGGCGGCCAAGGCGGGCGGTGGGCTGATCGCCGGCATGGAGACGGGTATCTTCAGCCTGGAGTTGGGCGAGGCGGAAGCCGCCGTCCAGATCAAGCTGGCGACGCCCGCCGCCGGGCTGGGCGAAGGCATGCGCTTCAACGACGGCCGCTGCGACCGTCAGGGGCGCTTCTGGAGCGGCACCATGTTCATGGACATGTCGGCCGCGCGCGCGGTCGGCGAGCTGTATCGCTATGATGCGGCGCGCGGTATTTCGGCGCCTGTCGTGTCGGAGCTGATCACGCAGAACGGCCTGGCGTTCTCGCCGGACGGCCGCACCATGTACCTGTCGGATTCGCATCCGGCGCGGCGCATGGTGTGGGCGTTCGACTACGACATCGACGACGGCGTGCCATCCGGCCGCCGCGTGTTTGCGGACATGTCGACATATGTGGGCCGTCCCGACGGCGCCGCAATCGACAGCGACGGTTGCTACTGGATCTGCGGTAACGACGGCGGCTGCGTGCTGCGCTTCACGCCGGACGGCAAGCTGGATCGCCGCATCGACGTACCGATGCTCAAGCCGGCCATGTGCGCGTTCGGCGGCAAGGATCTGGATACGCTGATGGTGACGTCCATCGTCTCCGGCAAGCCGGAGGACGCGGAGTGGGGCGGCGCCGTGCTGCTGCTGCGGCCCGGCGTGCAAGGCGTGGCGGAAACGCCGTTCGGACTGTAATGACGGGACAGATGCTGAACAGGCTTCTGCCCTTTTTGTTTCAACATGATTGCCTGTGCCAGAGGAGCTTACTGCTTCTTCAGCACCAGCTTGAACTGCGTGACCCATTTATCCTTGATGTTCATTTCGCTAAAGGCCTCGTAGGCGTCGGCGCCTGAGGGCGTCCAGCGGACGCGGTAGGTGAGGGACTGGCCGTCGGCGACGTATTGCGTGGCGGGGAATTCCAGGCCGGTGGCGGTTGGCGTCATCGTGCCGCGGCTGTAGCCGCCGCCGTTTTCCACGTACAGAAAAGCCACTTGCCTGGCCGCTGAATCGTAGTAGTAGATCGTCTCGCCGACATAGTCCGGCTTGCCCGGCGTGCGCACCGTGTGCACGTCGCGCAGCACATTGCCGTCGTATTGCCACTGGAAGCAATGCTCGTCGCTCTGCTTGCCTTCCGGGAAGTCACCCTTCCAGCAATGCCCGGCCAGGAAGGCCATCGGCTTGAGCGCTTCGACAGGCGCGGCCTGCGCGGCGGCGGAAGACAACAACAGCAGCATGAACAGTGGACGCATGGCGGACTCCGGACGTGTAAGTCACTCCAGTATATGCGCCGACGATCGGCCCGCCTAGTCCGTCAGGTAAATCTCGTGATAGGCGCCGTCGGCAAAATAGATGATCTCGCAGCTGGCTTCGCCGAAGCACAATCCGATCGACTCGTTGGCGATGCTGAGCGGCGCGCAGCTGTTTCCGGTGTGGCATGCAGGCTGGTAGCTGCCCGGCTGGACCAGCGACAGGTGCGGCGGATTGGCCTTGATGTCCTTGAAGGTCTTGACGATGCTGGCCGTGCCGTCAGTCACTGAGCCCGGCACCACGGCCAGTCCGTACGCTCCATCCTGGCCGTTTTGCACGACAAGCGCGGTGTCGACGTTCCCTTGCCGCTGGAATTTTCCCGACAGCGAAAGGCCCGCGTCCGGCGCGCTAGCCGCGAGCGGCGTCCAGCCCGGCGGCAGCTGTTTGACGATAGCCTCGCTACCATAAGCGTAGCCAGTCGATGACAAGACCAGCAGCAAGCCTGCTGCCAGTCCTGCGCGATGAAGTTGCTGCGTCAATGTGCACATGGGCTTCCTCGATGCTTTTATTGCAATGAACCCATTCTATTTTTCACCGTGTTCGTGGTCAATAAATTAATGATTACGAATTGGACAGGGTCG
This sequence comes from Duganella sp. BJB476, assembly GCF_003416895.1. Classification (GTDB taxonomy): domain Bacteria; phylum Pseudomonadota; class Gammaproteobacteria; order Burkholderiales; family Burkholderiaceae_D; genus Rugamonas. The sequence continues at coordinate 137,154 of NZ_QVIO01000007.1, read as the reverse complement.
TGTTGTGGACCTTGCCGCCGATGGTGACGTTCTTCAGCGTCAGGCCCTGCACGTTGTACAGGTACCAGGGCTGCGCCATGTTGGCGGGCAGGCCGAAGTCGCAGTCGGTGATGGTGACGTCGGTGACGGGGACGACGGCCGGCATCGGCTGCGGGCCGTTGTAGTCCGACGCCACCGGGCCGAGGATCACGATCGCCTGGTAGCACGACACCACCTTGCCATCCTTGGTCTTGACGTTGCCGACCCTGACGTTGGAGATGTGGATATTACTGACCACCGGCGGCCGCGTGCGGACGTTGTCGCTGAGCGGCGTGTAGTCGCAATCGAAGGTGACGATGGCGCCGGCCGCCGTGGCCACGGTCTTCGATTGTATCGGCGATCCCGGCAGCGACGCGTAGAACGAAGGGCTGGTCTGCACGCCGTTCGGTATCGAGATGTCGCGCACATGGAAGTTGCGCAGGTAGCCGCCGCGATTGAGGTTGGTCTTCAGGCGGATCGCCGTGTTCAAGGGATTGGTGGCCCAGTTGATGTTCTGGAAAACCAGATTTTGCGCGAACACGTTCTGGATGCCGCCCGCCATCTCGCTGCCCAGCGTGACGGCGCCGTGGCCGCTCTGCATGGTGCAGTTCTGGATCACGATGTTCTGCGACGGGCCATACTGCGTATCGAGATCCTTGCCGGCCTTGATGGCGATGCAGTCGTCGCCGGTGTCGAAGGTGCAGCCGTCGATCAGCACATGGTCGCACGCTTCCGGATCGAAGCCGTCGCTGTTGGGGCCCAGGCTTTCGCAGTGCACCTTGCGGATGACGATGTTGCGGCAGTGGACAGGGTGGTGCTGCCAGAACGGCGTGTGCGTGACGTGGTAGCCCTCTAGCAGCACGTTGGTGCAGCCGATCAGCTGTATCATCGGCGGTCGCAGGAAGTGGCCCAGGCCGAACACGCGCCGCGACAGCGGCACGTCCGCTTCCGAAAGCGCCGGCAGGTATTGCGCGTCCGCGCGCCAGCGGGCGCCTTCGCCTTGTATCAGCTGGCGTTCCGCTTCGGTCAGTTGCGGCGCGATGGCGGACAGCGACTCGGCGTTCAACGGGTTCTCGGTATTCTCCGACATCTTCCCCTTGGTGAAATTGGGCGTCGAACCTTGCGCCACCGCGTTCAGCGTTTTGAGTTTGCCTTTCCACGTCCACCAGCAGTCGCCCTGTTCGTTGAACGGTACGCCGCCCTGGCCGTTCAGGATGCTGGTCCAGTCGTCGCCGGTCAGGGCGATGTTGTCCTGGCCGTAGGCGTAGATCATCGACGAGAAGTTCAGGCAGTCGTTGCTCTGCCAGCGCGAGATCGACAGCTTGCCCTGCTTGCCGCAATCGATGTCGCCGTACTTGGCGTAGTCGGCAGGGTTGTTGCTGAAGTAGATCTGCGCGCCGGCGCTCAGGTGCAGGTTCACGTTCGACAGCAGCACGACAGGGCCGGCGCAGTACCAGTTCCCGGCCGGGACCAGCACGCGGCCGCCGCCCGCTTCATGGCAGGCTTTGATGGCGGCCTTGATGGCGGCGTAGCAGTCGCTTGATCCGGCGGCCGGGGTATCGATGGTGTCCTGTTCCTCGAACGAGATCCAGGCCTTGACCTTGGCCATCTTGCAGGTCTGCGCGCCGTAGGCGGTGATGACGAAGTCCTGCTTGCGGAAGGTGAGCGGCCGCGAGACGCGGTCGATGATGGCCTGCGCTAGCAGCCACGGATCGGGCGCGGTGGCGGCGCGCGCCGGCATGCCGAGCGACAGGCCGGCGGCGGCTGGCAGGGCTTTCATCAGGCTGCGGCGCTGGGTGTTGATAGTCATGCGGTGTTCCTTATTCATCCGAATTGTTGAACTCACCGAGGAAGACTTCCGCCGGCGATGGTTTTTCGGTGTAGCCGAGGTCCTTGACGGGATCGATGCCGGCTTTAATCAGGTTGTTCCAATGGTCGTCGGAGTTGTATTGGGCCGGGCGGTAGGCCAGCGTGCCTTTCTTGTTCCAGTCAGACCATGGCGATGCGCGATTGATGTGCGGGCCGATGCGCGAATTCATGACGACCATTTTTCCGACCGCTTCCAGCGAGTTCCGGGCGATGGTGCCTTTCGGCGCCTGGTAGCCGTTGGCGGGGCCGAAGGTGCAGGCGTAGCCTTCGACAGGGACTTTGTCGTAAGGCGTGCAGCGCGAGTTGTGGAACCACTGGCGCAGCAGGTAGAACGCGTTGGCGTTGGCTGATGCATCGCGGGTGAAGCGGCAGTGATCGAAGACGAAGCCGTACCTGGTTTTGATGTGGGTATCCGGCGCGGCGGCGTAGGACTGGCCTCGGTCGCCCAGCGATTTGATCTCGGTCTGGTGGAAGTAGGCAGTGCTGTCGCCGAAGATGAAATCGACGTCGCCTTCGATGTAGGATTTGTTGAAGAAGCTGCGCGAGGTGTTGGCCACCTGCGGGGCCTTCAGGTACAGCGTGTCCTGGAAACCGATCAGGCGGATATTTTCGAACTGCGCCTTGTCGGCGCCATCCACCTGCAGCGCCAGCGCCTGGTGGTGGATGTTGTTGACGTTGGGGAGCGCCTCGGCGCGGGCGTTGCCGGTGTCCTTGTTGTAGGCGTTTTCGAACGTCAGGTTGCGGGCCTGGAAGCCGTTGTCCTGCACCCAGACGGTGGCTGTGCCGAAGGTGCCGATCTGGGCGCGGTCCTTGATGGTCGCGTACATGGCTTGTACCGCCGGAGCGGCTTTGGCGAATTGCGCGCCGTATTGCCTTGCGTAGTCGGCGCCGGTGTTGGATGCGTCCAGCCGGGCGGTGATTTTGGTGGCGCCTGCATCCTTGCCTTCGCCGTACATGGTGATCGGCGCGGCGGAAGCGGGGATGTAGACCAGTTCCTGATAGATGCCCGGTTTGAGCAGTAGGTAAAGGCGTCTGGCAGGATGGGCCTTGCTGTCGGCGACCGCGCGGCTGACGGCTTCTTGTGCGGTGCTGAACAGCTTTACACCATCGGCCTTCGCGGATTGATCGACGATGTAGTCGGGCGTGAAGGCCGCGCCTTTTGCCAGTGGATCGGACAGCGGGTCCCATGGATCGATGGTTTCGCTGCCGGCGGCGCCGACGTATTTCAGCACTTCGCCATAGGCGTATTGTCTGGATTGTTCGATGCTGAGTTGCGGGCGCGTGGCGGCCGTTGTGGCGGCGGGGAAGGGGGCGAATCGATCGGCGCATGCGGTTGCCGGTGTGGCGGCGAGGTCGCCGGCGATCCTGGCGAATTCAATCTTCCTGTCCGCCTTGCCGGCGATGCCGACGTCGTGCAGCGTGGCTTGCAGCGGGTGCTGCTCGTCGTAGCCTTGCATGATGACGCGGCCCGGCGTCACGCTATGCACGCCGTCGAGGGCGATGTTGGTGTAGACCGGTATCTGCGTGCCTTCCGCGCGCGGGTTGTAGTGGGTGCTGATGTCTATCGGTGCTTTGACGTCCCGCAGGCAGACGTTCCGGTAGTTGACCTGGTCCACCGTGCCGCCGCGCGAGACGTCGCTCTTGATGCGCAGGCCGGAGGTCGTGCCGTCCATGCTCAGGTCATCGACCAGCACGCGCCGCACGCCGCCATTGGTCTCGCTGCCGATGGACATGCCGTGGCCACTGTAGAAGTGGTTGTGCAGGATGGAGATGTTCTCCGTCGGCCCGTTGCTGCCGGCCTTGATGGCGACGTTGTCGTCGCCGGTGCGGATATGGCTGTAGGCGATGGTGATGTTGCGCGACGAGATGGGATCGATGCCGTCGGTGTTGCGCGCGGTGGCAGGCGTGTCGATGCGCATGCCCCATGCGGTGAAACCGTCCACATTGTTCAGCGTGACGTGGAAGTTGGGCGAATTGCGCAGCGTGATCTTGTGCAGCGTGAAGTCCTGCGAGCCGGTGACTTCGATCAGGCGCGGTACGTTCTGGCGTGCGTCTTCCTTCTGTGCGCGGCGGGCCAGCTGCCACCAGGATTCGCTGGCGCCATCGACCACGTGGCCGCCCTGGCCGTCGATGCTGCCCTCGCCATAGATGCCGCTGCCCTTGGTTTTGTCGGCCGTGATGAAGGGCTTGCAGCCTTTACCCAGCTTGTCGACAGTGCCGCAGCTTCCGGCGCCGCGATCGAACAGTTTTGGATTGGTGCTTGCGTGCAGTGTGGTCGTGGCATCGATCAGCAGGCTGACGCCATTGCGCAGTGCGAGCGGGCCGGAGACGAAGCTGTGCTTCTCATTTTGAGCGGACAGCCGCACGGCCTGGCCAGGGGCGCATTGGTCGATGGCGTGCTGGATGCGGGCGGTGTCGTCCTTGCCGGGAGCGTCGTCGGTGGCCGTCAGCACTGCGCAGGACGTTGGCGCGACAGGTTCGGCGACCTTGCGCATGTCTTGTGCGTTGGCGGCGCTGACGCCGGAAGCGGCCAGCAGAAAGGCGATACCTGCTTTGGACAACTGTTTCGTCATTGTTCGCCCTCAGGCTTGAACTGGCCGGCCGTCTCAGGCAAGGCGCGCTTCATTTCTTCCATTACCATGCGCGAGAAGCAAGCCGCGCCTTTTGCGCCGACGTGGGTGCGGTCGAAGGCGGATTTGGCGGCGCCGGCCACTTCCACCTTGCCGGCCGCCAGTGCAGCCTCAGTGATCTTCTCGGGGCGCGGCGCCCCCGCCAGCGTATCGGCTTCGTCTTCACCCATCGCCTGCACGGCGGCGTAGCTGTCGGCGTTCAGGTCCAGCAGCGCGACGTGCTGCGCGCTGGCGGTGGCGCGGATCACATCGGCCCACGGCAGCAGGTTGTTTTCCAGGACTTTGTCAGTGAAGCTGCGTCGAGTCAGCGGCGTGACCAGCACCGGGATGCCGCCCAGCGCCTTCACTTCCTGCACGTAGCGCGTCATGTTGACGGGGAATTCGGTTGTCAGGTCGGTCGAGCGGCCAGGCTTGCCCGGCTGGTCGTTGTGGCCGAACTGGATCAGCACATAGGTCGCGCGATAGGCGGCGCCGCCGCGCAGCAGGCCTTCCACTTCGTCCCAGCGGCCTTCTGCGCGGAAGCTGCCGGAGCTGCGGCCGCCCTTGGCCAGATTGAGGCAGGTATTGGCGCGGTTGATGCGCGCGCAGAACGCGTCGCCGTAGCCGCTGCTGTTGGCCATCGTCGAATCGCCGACCAGGATCACGCGGATTGGTTTGGCGGGCGTTTCGGCGGCGTGGGGCACGGCGCTCGCCAGCATCAGGGCGGCGGCAAGGGTGAGGCTCTGGAAGTTCATAGGGATATCCGAAAAAAAAGGCGCCGGCCGCATCGCGGTCCGGCGCCTGGACTCAGGCGGAGAAGCTTTGATTGACGGCCTTGCCGCCGATCTTGACGTTCTTCAGTTTCAGTCCCTTGACGTTGTACAGATACATAGGCTTGTCGGCGTTGACCGGCGTGCCCAGATCGCAGTCGCTGACTTCGATGGCGGACACCGGCAGCACCACCGGCTTGCCCGGACCGTTGTAGTCCGACGCCACCGGCCCCAGGATCACGATGGCCTGGTAGCAGGAGTAGCTGCCGGTCTTGGTCTCGACGTTGGCGCAGGTGACGTTCGAGATCCGCACATGGCTGACGCTCGGTGGACGGATACGCACATTGTCGCTGACCGGATCGTAGCCGCAGTCGATGGTGATGATGCCGCCCGCCGACGTGGCCACCGACTTGGTCGGGATCAGCGAGCCTGGCAGCGTCGAAAAGAACGCCGGCGTGGTGCGGATGCCGTTCGGGATATGCACGTTACGGACGTGCATATTGCGCAGGTAGCCGCCGCGGCTCATATTGGTCTTGAGGCGGATCGCGATGTTCAGCGGGTCGCTTTTCCAGTTGCTGTTCTCGAACACCAGGTTCTGCGCGTAGATGTTCTCGATCCCGCCGGACATGATGCTGCCCAGCGTGAGTGCACCATGACCGCTCTGCATTTTGCAGTTCTGGATCACGATGTTCTTGGCGGGGCCGAACTGGATATCCGGACCCTTGCCCGAATCGATGGCGATGCAGTCGTCGCCGGTGTTGAAGTGGCAGTCTTCGATCAACACATTGGTGCACGATTCAGGATCGAAGCCGTCGCTGTTCGGGCCCATGCTGTTGGCGTAGACCTTCTTCACATGCATGTCGTGGCAGTTGACCGGGTTGTGCTGCCAGAACGGCGTGTTGGTGGTCTGGTAGCCTTCGAACAGCACGTTGGTACAGCTGATGAACTGCACCATGTGCGGCCGCAGGTAATGGCCGATGCCGAACACGCGCTTGGCCACCGGCACGCGGGCTTCCGCCAGCGAACGCAGATAGTAGGAGTCGGTGCGCCACTTGTCGTTCGGACCCTGGATGAACAGGGCTTCCGCTTCGCTCAGGTGCGGCGCGATCTCTCGCAGCGAGGTTGGGTTGGCCGGATTGACGTGCACTTCGGTCTTGCCCTTGGTGTGCTTGACGTAGTTGCCGGCGCCGGCGGCGATGTCGCCGGCCCAATTCGGTTTCTCGCGGCCTTTCCACGACCACCAGCAATCCGGGTCGCCGTCGAAGGCGACGCCGGCCTGGCCGTCCAGGATGCTGGTCCAGTCCTCGCCGGTCAGGGCGATGTTGTCCTGGCCGTGGGCGTACACCATTGACGAGTAGTTCAGCAGGTCGTTGCCTTCCCAGCGCGTGATCGACAGTTTGCCGTTCTTGCCGCAATCGTAGGCGCCGTACCTGGCGTAGTCGGCCGGATTGTTGCTGAAGTAGACGTGGGCGCCGGCCTTCAGGTGCACGTTCACGTTCGACAGCAGCACGATAGGACCGGCGCACAGCCAGTTCCCGGCCGGGATCACCACGCGGCCGCCGCCGGCCTTGTGGCAGGCCGCGATGGCCGCCGCGATCGCCGGGTAGCAGTCGTGCGAGCCGGCCACCGGTGTTTGCAGCGTGTCCGACTCGGTGAACGAAGTCCATGCCGTTACCGGTTTAGTCTCGCAGGTGGCGGCGCCGAAGGCCGTCACCACGAAGTCTTCGTCGCGGAATTTCAGCGGTTTCTTGAAGCGGTCGATGATGGCTTGCGCCTCCTTCCACGGATCGGCCGCCTTGGTGCTGGCGGCCAGCGCCGCCGGGCCGGCGCCACCGGCCAGGCCGGCCGCCGACAAGGCTTGCAGGAAGCGGCGGCGGCCGAGGCCACCGCCTTTCTGTTCGTCGTTATGCATCTGTGTTCTCATCAGAAGGTGTAGGTGGCGCGGACGTTGTAGGCGCGGCCGATCGGGCTGGCGGCGCTGCTCAGGTAACCGAAGCTATACAGGCTGCTGTTGGTCACAGGCGGATTCACGTTGAACAGGTTGTTGATGCCGGCGGTAACCTGGATGTTCTTGAAGCCGTTGTAGGTCGTGGTCCAGTTCCATACCTTGTACGAATTGATGTTGCGCCAGTACTGCTGCGCCACCAGGTTCTGGTCGGTGTACTTGGAGTTGTAGTTCTGGGTCAGCTGGGTGTTCCAGTTGCCGGCGGCCCAGTTCAGCTTCAGCGTGTGCTTCCAGCGGAAGGTGATGATAGGCAGGCTGCTGGTGGTGCCGTTGCTGGCCAGGCCGAACTGGCCGATGTTCGACACGTAAGGGCTGCCTTTGTCGAGCTGGTTGTCGAACTGGGTCAGGTAGGTGCCGTCGAGCGAAACCTTGAAGTCGCCGTACGAAGTGCGCGGGAAGGCATACGAACCCGATACGTCGATACCGGCCGCCTTCTGCCCGCCCAGGTTCATCGTGGTGTTCTTGATGTAGTTGATGGTGCCGTCGGCGTTACGCACGAAGAACGATGCGTACTTGACCGGATCGAGGAAGTAGACCTGCTCCGGCAAGTTCGCCAGCATGTCGGTCATCTTGATGTTCCAGTAGTCGATCGAGACCATCGCCGACTTGGTCGGCTCGAACACGGTACCCAGCGTGAAGCCTTTCGATTTTTCCGGCACCAGGTCCGGATTGGAGCCGGTCTGCTTGGGCAGCGTGGTGTTGCAAACCGACGACGACACCAGGCCTGGCAGCGCAGTGCCGGTGCCGGCCACGCCAGGCTTGCCACCAGGGCAGAGGACCGGGTCGTCCCACTTGGCCGAGGTCAGGCCGGTGGCGCCGGCCAGGCGGTAGCCGTAGCGGTCGAACAGCGTTGGTGCGCGGAAGCCAGTGTTGGCCGAGCCGCGGAACATCAGCTGCTTGGTCGGCTCGTAGCGGAAGCTGACCTTCGGGTTGATGGTGTTGCCGAAATCGCTGAAATGGTCATCACGTACGGCGACGTTCAGTTCCAGCTTTTGGGTGAGCGGCACATTCAGCTCGGCGAACAGCGCTGCGACGTTGCGCGCGCCTTCGCCGTGCGATGGCGACGCGCTGGCGTAGGTGACTTCGGCGCTGATCGGCAGCTTGGTGTCTTCGGTGGTGTCGCGATGGAAGTCCGCGCCCAGCGCCAGCGCCATGGAGCCGCCCGGCAGTTCCATCAGCGCGCGGCTGGCGGTCAGGTCGACGCCGGTGAAGGTCGATTTGGAGGTGCGGTTCTTGGCGCCATCGACCTTGATGGTGTCGAGGTAGGCTTGGCCGGTGGCGTCCTGTATGCCGAATGGATTGAGCGCGCCGCTCTTCAGGCCATCCAGCAGGCCCTGGCCTTTGACGTAGCCAGAGTAGTAGTAGTTGTCGCGCTGCGAAACGCCGATCACCAGGCCGGCCTTGTAGTCCCAGCCCGCCAGCGTGCCTTCATCCATGACGGACAGGCGCTGGTTCAGCTGCACGTCCTTGGTGGTGGCCAGGCCCAGGTCGGCCACGGCCCAGGTCAGGATCAGCGGTGCGTTGTTCAGGCCTGCAACCGCAGGCACGCCGCCGCTTTTACCCGGATACCATTTGCTGGTCGATGGCAGCGTGGCGCTGACGCCGCTGACGGCCAGCGCATTGGTCGGGTTCTTGGTGCCGAGGATGAATTCCTCGCCGCGCGAGTAGTCGACGGAGACGGTATGGTCCTCGCTCAGCTTCTTGGCGGCGCGGGCGTAGAACGTGACCTGCTGGTTGGCGTACAGCGCGGTGCCGTATTCGTTGGCGTCCTGGATGCAGGTATTCTTCTGGCCGACGATCGAGTAGGGCGCCAGGCAACCGCTTGCGGCGTATGGGTTCTGCGCGGTCTTGTTGGTCGAGGTGGTGAAGTTGGCCGGCGTGGCGTTGCCGCCGGAGCCCAGCGTCGGCGCGCGGCCGATGGAAGTCAGCAGGTCGGCGGAGCTCAGGTCGGCGCGGTCGCGCGCGGCCAGGCGGATGCGCTGGTGGGCATCGATGGTGCCATAGATGCTCCAGCCGTCGCGTTCCAGGTTGCCCTTGCCCCAGGTGATGCTGGCGCGCTGTTCGTCGCCGCCGCCGTTCTTCTCCGGCTGGACTTCCTGGCCGGTCAGCGACAGGCCTTCGAAGGAGGTCTTGGTGATGAAGTTGACCACGCCGCCGATGGCGTCGGAGCCGTAGATCGACGATGCGCCGTCGCGCAGGATCTCGACGCGGGCCAGTGCGCTCATCGGGATCACGTCCAGGTTGGCGTAGCCGTCGGCGATCGCCTCGTTGGCCATGCGGCGGCCGTTGAGCAGCACCAGGGTGCGGTTCACGCCCAGGCCGCGCAGGTTGATGTTGGTGCCCGAGCCGGCGTTGGACGGCGCCAGCGATGCGGACTGCGGCAGCGACATCATGATGTCGGCCAGCGTGGTGATGCCTTGCTTGATGAAGTCCTCGGCCTTGACGGTGCTGACCGGCAGCGAGGCTTCGGTGGCCAGGCGCTTGATGCTGGAGCCGGTCACTTCGACGCGGGTCATTGCCGCTTCTCCGCTCTGTTGCGCGGCCGCCTGGTTGGCCAGCGTCAGCACGGCCACGGTGATGGCCGACAGCAGCAGGCGGGGTTGGGCGGAACGGTTCTGGACCGAGTGATCGGACGTGTTCATGCGTGTCTCCTTCGTCTTTTTGAATAAAGTTATGCGCCGTGCTGGTAAAGCACTGGACGGGATTGGAGCACCTCGCGTACTCCGTGCCGTTGAGACGAGGGCCGTCGTGGTGAACACGGGCCGAGGTCGCAAGACGGTCGATAACTTATTGCTTTGTTCGCGGACCGGCATCGAGGCCGGTCCTGCGCTACTGCCTTACTGCTTGCTACAACTGCTTATCCGCGCGAGAAGGTGCGGGTCACGCGCTCCAGGTGGGCGCGCATGGCTTTGCGCGCTGCCGCCGGATCGTGGGCGGCGATCGCTTCCAGGATGCGGCGGTGGTCCTTCAGCGTTTCCTGGCGCAGTTCCTCGGTCTGGAAGTGTTCTTTCAGTTTGTGCCACAGGCGGCCGCGCTGGTCCCACAGGTAGTCCAGCGATCCGACCAGCGCGCTATTGCCGGTGGCCCGGGCTATCGCGAGGTGGAAGTTGCGGTCGGCGTTCTCGTTGCTCGAATAATTGTGGTGGTTCTGTTCCATCTCGACGACGGCCTTGAGGATGGCGTCGATGGCGCCGTCGGTGGCGACGCGGGCGGCGATGGCGGCGATCTCGGATTCGATCAGGCGGCGCGCCGACAGCACTTCGAACGGACCGGGGCCGGCTTCGGGCAGGTCGGCGGCCGAGGGTTCCGGCACTTCGCTGACGTAGACGCCGGAGCCGCCGCGCACTTCGATCACGCCGCCCAGTTCCAGCGCGATCAACGCTTCGCGCAGCGAGGCGCGGCTGACGCTCAACTTGGTGGCCAGGTCGCGCTCCGACGGCAGGCGTTCGCCGCCGGCGATCTTCTCTTCGCGTATCAGTTCCTGGATGCGGTCCGCCACAACGCGATACAGGCGCGGTTCGTGGGCGGTGCTATCGGCAGGGGCGGAAGTCTTTTTCAGCATCTGTGTCTCGTATTCGTAGGGTGGCTTGGATATCGCCATCTGGTCAGACCATTCTAAGGTGGTCAGACCAAATATGCAATGTGGACTAGCCAAATTAATTTTTAGCTGTCATACTAAAATCGTCATGCAGCTGCGGGAAGGGGGAGTTTACAGGGCTGTAGCCCAGCAAACAAGCCGTTTTCTCCTGTGGTGCCAAGGCCACAAACGGCGCCAGTCAGGCCAGCGGAGAAGTGGCCTGACCACTTTTGCGGCGCACCAAATTACGCAAAAAACAACGCGAAAAACAACGTTCGCCGGGACGCAGGGCCCGGAACAGGAAGACAAGGAATACACATGCCGACACCGACGATCACAGGTACGCCGCGCTACATCCTCATGCACGACAACGACAACGTCGCCATTGTCGTCAACGACGGCGGCCTGCCTGCCGGCGCGGTCTTCGCCAGCGGCCTGGCGCTGCGGGAAGCCGTGCCGCAGGGGCACAAGGTGGCGCTGTGCGCTATCGCCAAGGGCGATCCGGTGCGGCGCTACAACGTCACCATCGGCCACGCCGCGCACGATATCGCCGCCGGCAGCTGGGTCGCCGAGCCGCAGGTGGTGATGCCTCCCGCGCGCGAACTGGTCAACCTGCCGATATCGACCAAGCTGCCGCCGCCGGCCGAGCCGCTGGAAGGCTATACGTTCGAAGGCTTCCGCAATCCCGATGGCAGCGTCGGCACGCGCAACATCCTGGCCATCACCACCACCGTGCAGTGCGTGGCGGGCGTGGTGGAGTTCGCGGTCAAGCGCATCAAGGAAGAACTGCTGCCCAAGTATCCCAACGTCGACGACGTGGTGGGGCTGGAGCACACCTACGGCTGCGGCGTGGCGATCGATGCGCCGGGCGCGATGGTGCCGATCCGCACGCTGCGCAATATCAGCCTGAATCCGAATTTCGGCGGACAGGCGATGGTGGTCAGCCTCGGTTGCGAGAAGCTGCAGCCGGCGCGCCTGTTCCCCAAAGGTTCGATCCCGATCCAGAACGGCGGCGGCGCCGATCCGGCGGTGGTCTGCTTGCAGGACGCGGGCCACGTGGGCTTCATGTCGATGATCGAGTCGATCATGAAGCAGGCCGAGGTCAACCTGGCCGCGCTGGACCGGCGCCGCCGCGAGACCGTGCCCGCGTCCGAGCTGGTGGTGGGCGTGCAGTGCGGCGGCAGCGACGCCTTCTCCGGCGTGACCGCCAATCCGGCCGTGGGCTATGCCACCGACCTGCTGGTGCGCGCCGGCGCCACGGTGATGTTCTCCGAAGTGACCGAGGTGCGCGACGGGATCGACCAGCTGACTTCACGCGCGGCCACGCCGGAAGTGGCGCAGGCGATGATCCGCGAGATGGAGTGGTACGACAATTACCTCAAGCGCGGCGGCGTGGACCGCAGCGCCAACACCACGCCCGGTAACAAGAAGGGTGGCCTGTCGAACATCGTCGAGAAGGCGATGGGCTCTATCGTCAAATCCGGCAGCAGTCCGATTTCCGGCGTGCTGTCGCCGGGCGAGAAGCTGACGCAGAAAGGCCTGATCTACGCCGCCACGCCGGCCAGCGATTTCATTTGCGGCACACTACAAGTGGCGGCCGGCATGAACGTGCATATCTTCACCACCGGCCGTGGCACGCCGTATGGACTGGCCGAAGTGCCGGTCATTAAAGTCGCCACCCGCAACGAGCTGGCGGCGCGCTGGCATGACCTGATGGATATCAACGCCGGCAGCATCGCCAGCGGCGAGGCCACGATCGCGGACGTCGGCTGGGAGATGTTCCAGCTGCTGCTGGATGTCGCCAGCGGACGCCGCACGTGGGCGGAGAAATGGAAGCTGCATAACGCACTGGTGCTGTTCAACCCGGCCCCGGTGACCTGATAACAAGAGACTGAATCATGACCAAACCATTCAAACGATTGCTGCTGACCGGCGCCGCCGGCGGCCTGGGTAAAATCCTGCGCGACCGCATCAAGCCCTGGGCCGATGTGGTGCGCCTGTCCGATATCGGCGACATGGGTGATGCACGCGAGGGCGAGGAAATCGTCCAGTGCGACCTGGCCGACAAGGCCGCCGTGTTCAAGCTGCTGGAAGGCGTGGACGCGGTGCTGCACTTCGGCGGCATCTCGACCGAGAACACTTTCGAGAACATCATGGCGGCCAATATCGCCGGTACCTACAACCTGTACGAGGCGGTGCACAAGCACGGCGTCAAGCGGGTGGTTTTCGCCAGTTCCAACCATACCATCGGCTACTACAAGACCACCGACTACATCGACGCCGACAGCCCGATGCGGCCGGACAGCCTGTACGGCGTGAGCAAGTGCTTCGGCGAGTCGCTGTCGCGCTACTACTATGACCGCGCCGGTATCGAGACGGTGTGCCTGCGCATCGGCTCATCGTTCCCGGAGCCGGTGAATCCGCGCATGCTGGTGACGTGGTTCAGCTACGACGATCTGGTGGAGTCGCTGCGGGTATCGCTGTTCACGCCGCGCGTGGGTCATACGATATTGTTTGGCGCGTCGGCCAATCCGGGCCGCTGGTGGGATAACAGCAAGGCGGCGCACCTGGGCTTCAATCCCAAGGACAGCTCGACGCGCTTTGCGTCGAACTTCCCGGACACCGGCGCCTATCCGCCCAAGGATGACGTGGCCACCATTTACCAGGGCGGCGGCTTCCTGATGTCCGGGCCTCAGTACAAAGACTAGTTCACCGCCGCGCCGTGGCCGGAGAACCGGCTGCGGTACTGGGTTGGGCTCACGCCCAGCTGGCGCTGGAACACGCGCCGCAGGTTCTGCTCTTCCACATAGCCGGTGTTGGCCGCGATGGCTTTCAGCGGCAGCACGGTCTTCTCCAATGCGCGGCAGGCGGCCTCCAGCCGCATCGCTTCCACCATCTTTGCCGGCGTGCGTCCCGATTGGCTGGCGTAGCTGCGGGCGAAGGTGCGCGGCGTCATGCCGGCTTGTTCCGCCAACCGGTCCACGGTCAGGTTTTCGTGCAGGTTGGCGGCGACCCAGGCGTGCAGGTCGTCGAAGCGTCCGCCTTCGTGCGCCTGTGCGGCCAGCGGCACGCTGAATTGCGACTGGCCGCCGGTGCGCTTGATGAACATCACCAGCTGGCGCGCCGTTTCGATGGCGACGTGATGGCCGTAATCCTCTTCGATCAGCGCCAGCGTCAGGTCGATGCCGGCGCTGACGCCGGCCGAACTCCACACCGAACCATCCTGTATGAAGATTTTATCGGCGTCGATGTTGATGCCCGGGTACTGGCTTTGAAGCCGGTCTACCCATTCCCAATGCGTGGTGGCGCGCTTGCCGTCCAGCTGCCCGGCGGCTGCCAGCAGGAAGGCGCCGGTGCAGACGGAGCACAGGCGGCGGACCAGCGGCGCCTGGCGCACGACCCACTTCACCAGCGCCGGCGGCGCGTAGTATTCCTGTCCCTTGCAACCGCCCGGCGTGATCAGCGTGTCGATGGCCAGGTCATCCAGCGTGGCAATGGCGACCGTCATCACCGGCAGGCCGGCGCTGGTGGTAATCATGCCGCCGTCGGCCGAGGCGACGATGGTTTCGTACAGCGCAGGACCCTTGCCGGTGTGGCGCTTGCTGGCGGTGGCGAGCGCCTGCAAGGGACCGCACAGGTCCAGCAGGTTCATGTCGTCGTAGGCGAGCAGTACGACGCGCAGGGTTTTCTTTGACGGCATGACGGAATTTGTTTGGATGACCTCAATGGTAGGAAGGATACTCGAATTCCAGCGCGACCAGCAGGGCGGTGCGGTGGCCGTAGCGCTGGTCCAATCCTTCCAGCGCGCGGTCGAGCGCTTTGGCTGGCAAGGCCGCCACAGCGGTGGCCGGCAGCAGTTCCGGCGCATCGGCCGCGCCCTGCAAGCGATCCGGCAGGATGGTCAGGCCGGAGCGCGATTGCAGCGGTTCGGCGCTCGCGGCGACTGAGTAGACCTTGCTGCGCTTGGAGCGCGACCAGGCGTCGGCGGTGAAGGCCAACGTGATTTCATCCACGCCGGGTGCCACCAGTACGCCGATGTCGTCGCGGGAGTGGAACCATTGATTGGTGTAGCCGGTGATATAGGCGGTGAGGTTGGTGCCCAGCCGTGGACGGAAGATGTCGCTGTCGTGGGTGGTGCTCCAGTCGGCGACGCCGATCTGCTGCGCCACGTCGGTGGCACGCGCGGTGCCGGCGATGGCTTCCACCAGTGCCAGCGTGGTCGGCATGGCGGCGCTGACGCCGGCGCTGGAGATGACTTTACCGTCGGCGACGTAGCGGATATTGCTGACCCATTGCACGTCCTGGTAGTGCTCCTTGCGATAGGACTCGGTGGCCCAGTGGGCGGTGGCGCGTTTGCCCTTGAACAGGCCCGCGTTGGCGACGATCAGCGCGCCGTCGCAGATGCTGACGACGGTGGCGCCTTTCGCGCCTTGCGCGGCGACCCAGGCCACCAGCGTCGCATCGTCCGGCTTGACGACGGCCGGCACGATCACATAGTCGGCGCCTTGCGGGTAGCGCTGGTCGAATTCTGCGGTGGTGGCGTCGGGCTGGAGCTTCAGCGCCGGGCGCATGGACAGCGAGCCGGTTTGGGTGGCGACGCTCAATAGCTGCACCGCGCCGGAGCGGGCCAGCACGCCGTAGGGGATGACGAAATCGGTCAGCTCGGTGCCGCTGTTTTCGCCGACCACGGCGACCACCGGTTTGGCGCGGCCGAAGCGGTCCTGGTAGGTTGGGATTTCGCCGGCAGTGGCCAGTTGGCCGATCAGCAGGAAGAGGTAGATCAGTTTGCGCATTGGGACGGTCCTGTGTATGGTTTTACAAGGATTATCCGGGGCGCGGGCCGTGGCAGGATGACATAAGACAGTCAATTCCTGCCACGGCGGACTTGATTGCTACATCCAGAACTGCCAGGACAGGATGATGGCGTTGTACACGGCGTGCACCAGCATCGGGCCGAGCAGGGTCTTGCTGCGCTCATAGGTCCAGGCGGTGCACAGGCCAAGCACGAAGACCGGCAGCATAGAGACCGGCGGGTGTACGACGGCGAAGATGGCTGCGCTCATCAGCATGGCCGGCGCCGCCGGCATCGAGCGGCGCAAGCCGCCGTAGATCAGGCCACGGAAGATGAACTCCTCGAACAGGGGCGCCGCCAGCACGGCCAGCAACAGCAGCCAACCGCGCGGGCCGGTCGATGCGGTCATCTGCCTGGCGATCTCGGACCACAGCGAAGAGTGCTGGAGAACGACCAGGTAAGCCAGGCCGACGGCGCAGGCCACGGCGGCCGCCATGGCGCCGTAGCGCAGCGTCAGCCGCGTGTCGCCGCCGCGCAGGATGGCCGGTACGCCGGCGGTCTTGCTGCGCCAGTAGACGAAGCGCATCAGCACATAGACCAGCAGGCCGGATGTGACGAAAGCTATCGTCGCGGCTTTCAGCGTGGGCGTGGTTGTCGCCGTGTCCTTCATGATCCACAGCGTGGTCAGGCTCTGCAGGATGAAGAAGGCGGTGGCGGCGATCAGGCCGTCCGAGGTGGAGACGCGCGGCGGCGGCGCGGCGGCCGGGTCCAGCAGGTAGGGCAGGGCGTCGCGCGCCTTCTGCCACAGCGCCAGCGCCATCGATGCGACCAGCACCATCACCACCAGTTTTTGCGACCACACGCTGCTGTAGATCGACCAGGTGTAGAAACCGGCCAGCAGCATGTAGAGGTAGATGTAGGTCGGCCGCACGCGGGCGCGCACGTCGACCGCCAGTGGATCGCAGGCGAACACGCCCAGCGAGACGGCGATCAGCGAGTAGATCGGGATGCCGGCGAAGACCGTCAGCAGCAGCACCAGCATCGACCATTCGAAGTGCGTGGTGTACCAGGCGCTGATGCCGATGACGACCAGCGGGTAGAGCATCGTCAGCGTGCCCCACAGCTGGGCCTTTTCCTTCAACACGCTCTCGATCGAGCGCGGCACGGTGTACAGCAGCCACAGGACCTGGCCTTCGTTGTTCAGCGTCTGGAAGGCCGACAGCATCAGCACGTAGACGCCCATGCCGAAGGCGATGGCGGCGGTGGTGGTGTGGTGCTGGCCCAGTTCCGCGAAGCTGCTCAATTTGCCGTTGAAGATCATCTGGCTGATCACGATCACCACCGGCAGCACCAGCGTTTGCACCAGGAAGTTGCGGTCGCGGCTCAGCAGCCGCAGCTCGCGGCGCTTGATCGGCGACATGGCGCCGGACAGCCACGTGCGCAGGCCTCCACGCGCGGTGTCGCCGGCGACGGCCGGCTGTTTGCGCCGCACGCTTTCCCGCGAGCCGGCGTTGACGACGCCGTTGCGCAGCTGGTAGCGCATCAGCGCCACGCCGGCCCATATCAGCACCGCAGCCTGCACCAGCAGCAGGGCGATGGCCTGCACGGCTTGCGCCAGGCCGGGCGCCTGCATCGCTTGCAGTACCATGCCTGGCGGCGTCCAGCTGGCCCACGCGGGAAAGGCGCGTGCCCAGTCCATCACGAAGCCGCTGGCGCCCGGCATGCCGAGCGCCATGACGAAATACATCAGGGGCATGCTGAACAAGCCGGTGACGGCTTGCAGGTTGCGCAGCTGCGATGCAGGGAGCCACATGCGCAAGCCGGTGTCGGCCAGCGTATGCAGCAGCGCGGCCAGCGGCAGCAGCACGATCAGCGCCGCCAATGCGGCCAGCGGCGCGAACCAGCCCAGGCCCGAGTACCACGCAATGATGCCGAGCGGCGGCAGCAGCGCGAACATGCCTGTGAAGTTGGCGGCGCTGCGTTCCAGCAGGCGCCCCCACAAGAGCGTGGAGCGTTCGACCGGCATGGTGACCAGCCATTCCATGTCCCAGTCGGGTTGCGCCAGCTCCTTGCTGCCGAGGGGGAGCAGGACGGCGATCCCGCACAGCACCGTGATGACCATCGTCAGGCCGTGCGCCAGCTCGGGTTGGAACGGCGCCTGATGCAGCTCGGCCGCGGTCAGCTCCATGTTGTCGCGGCGTTCGCCGTCTTTCTCTACCACGTGGCAGGCGCTGTCGGCGACCAGGTGGCAGCCCATGTTGAGCACCACGTTGCGCGACAGGCCGACGAAGGAGAAGGCCATGAACAACACCATGACCACGGTCAGCACCCACATGCTGCTCGTCTTGGCGATGCCGTCGCGCGCCTTTTTCTGCTTTTTCTTCCCCCTGAATTTGCGGAACAGGTTATTGGCCACCATGTTGCGCTGGCGGGTCAGGCGCATTTTGGTCATCAGCCAGATGGCGCGCGCCTGCGATAGCGGCTGGGCCGCCTGCTGCGTCATTCCGCCTGCTCCTCTGCGGCTTCGTCGGTGATCTTCAGGAACACGTCTTCCAGCGAGCCGCTGGCCGAGGCTTCGGCGCGGATCTCGTCGAGCGTGCCGGTGGCCACCAGCTGGCCGTGGTGGATGATGCCGACGCGGTCGCACAGCTTTTCCGCCATGTCCAGCAAATGGGTGGAGACGAAGATGGTGACGCCGCGCGCGGCCGCCGCCAGCAGGCGCTCCTGCACGTCGCGCGAGGCGCGCGGATCGAGGCCGTTGATCGGCTCATCGAGGATCAGCACCGTCGGATCGTGGATCAGCGCGCAGGCCAGGCCGAGGCGCTTCTTCATGCCCAGCGAGTAGTTGACGGCGTAGTCTTCGGCCGCTTCTTCGAGGCCGAATTCGGCCAGCAGGCGCGCGCCGCGTTCGGTCGCCTCGGTGCGCGAGTAGCCGTGCATCTCGCCGACGAATTGCAGGATCTCGCGGCCGCGCAGGTAGTCGTAGAAGATGGGGGTGTCGGGCAGGTAGCCGACGCGCCGCTTGACTTCGGCCGGATCGGCGTGGCAATCGAGACCGTCGATCAGCACGTGGCCGGCGCTCGGCACCAGGATGCCCATCATCATGCGGATGGTGGTGGTTTTGCCGGCGCCGTTGGGGCCGAGGAAGCCGAACACTTCGCCGCGCCTGACGGTCAGGTTCAGGGGTTTGACGGCATTGAAGCCACCGTAGACTTTGGACAGTCCCTGGAATTCGATCATATGGTTCCCGACAATGTTATGAGATTTTCTACTGATCATAGCACTGCCGGGAGCCGCTGGGGAGGGGGCTTACGGTGTCGGGTAGAGGCTCATGCCGAAGCGTTCGGTGCGGGGATGCCAGTTGCCGGTGATGTCGGCGGAGGCCAGCACGCGCTCGGCGCGGCCGATCAGCAGGGCGCGCGGCACCAGGCCGATGTAGCGTGAGTCTTCGCTGTTGTCGCGGTTATCGCCCAACATCATGTACTGGCCGGCGGGTACGGTGACGGGCGCGAAATCGCGGCGGGCCTGCACCTGCGGCATCAGCTGGATGGAGTGGGCGCGGGCGTCGGCGATGGCTTCGCCGACGTGCAGCGCGGCGATATCGCCCAGGCCTTTGACGGATTCGGTGCCGCGGCTCAGGGCCGAGTAGCCGGCCTGCTGGCCGTTGATGATGAGCTGCTCGTTGCGCATCTCGACGCGGTCGCCCGGCAGCGCGATCACGCGCTTGATCAGGCGGGTGCCGTCCTTGGGCGAGGAGAAGGTGACGATGTCGCCGCGCTGCGGTTCGCCGGTGGTGCCGATGACGACGTCGGTCAGCGGCAGCTTGACGTTGTAGGCCAGGCGGTTGACGAACACCACGTCGCCTTCCAGCAGGTTGGGGTGCATGGAGGCGGAGGGAATCGGATTCCAGTCGGCGACGGCGGTGCGGAAGATCCCGAACAGCATCAGGAAGAGTAAGAAGCCTTTGTTGGCGCGTGCCCAGTTTTTCATTGTGGTTCCCAGAGTGGTATCGGTGGCTTAGTTTGTTGGCGGATTCTTAAACATGGCTTAGCGGCTGGCTTACTTCGGCGCAGGCCTAACTATCGCGGTGAAAATGGTGGCATTCTGGTCACATGAATACTACCTATCCCCAACACGCGCTGGCTGCGGTGACGCATGCCGATCCTTATCCATACTACGACGAATTGGCGTCACTGCAAGGGCTGCGTTTCGACGCCGGTCTCGGTCTGTGGATCGCCGCCAGCGCCGCCGATGTGATGGCGGTGATGCGGCATCCCGATTGTCGCGTGCGACCGCTGGCCGAGCCGGTGCCGGCGGCCATCGCCGGCGGCGCGGCGGGGCAGGTGTTCGGCGCGCTGGTGCGCATGAACGACGGCGAGCGGCATGCCGTGCCCAAGCTGGCCTTGCAGCGGGCGCTGGCCGGCGTGAGCGTGCAGGCGGCGCAACAGCGCGCGGCGCTGATCGCCCGGCGCTTGTGGCGCGACGATGGGCTGGCGTCGTGGATGTTCGAGGTGCCGGTGTCGGCGATGGCCAGCCTGCTGGGTTTTGCGGACCACCAGTTGCCGGCGGTGGCGGCGTGGATGGGCGAGTTCGTGGCCTGCCTGTCGCCGTACAGCGATGCGTCGCAGATCGGGCGCGCGCATGCGGCGGCGCTGGCGCTGCTGGACAGCTTCAAGGAATTGCTGCGCGATGCCGCATCGTCGGCCGCGGCGGACAGCCTGCTGTCGCAAGTGATCGCCGAGGCGCAGGCGGTGGGATGGAGCGAGTCGCATGGCTTGCTGGCCAATCTGGTCGGCCTGCTGTCGCAGACTTACGAGGCCACGGCTGGGCTGATCGGCAATAGCGTGCTGGCGCTGGCGCGTCAGCCGGAGGAGGAGCGTAGCGGCGGGCGGGATGCGGCCGCGCTGGTGCAGGCGGTCAGCCGCTTCGATCCGCCGATTCAGAATACGCGCCGTTTCGTGGCGAACGACTGCGAGATCGGCGGCGTGCCAGTGCTGGCGGGGCAAACGATATTGCTGGTGCTGGCGGCGGCCAATCGCGATCCGCGAGGGATGGGACGTGAATTCGGTTTTGGACATGGCGTCCACGCGTGCCCGGGGCAGGCGCTGGCCTGTGCGTTTGCCACCGGGGCGATGGCTGCGCTGATGGCCGAACTGGCGGGGCAGTCCGAATCGGATTTGCTGCGGACACTGAGCTGGACGTATCGTCGTTCGCCCAACGCCCGCCTGCCAGTCTTCAGCTAAATTGCTTGTATGGTTTCCAACTGGGACAATTTGTCTCGATGTATGGAAATTGCTTTTAAGTAGTATGCCTGCTTAGATAGTGTCGAGTAATAGCCTGGAAAGACTCAAAATGATGGAATGGATCCCTGTAGTCTTCGTTACGTTCAAGTTTCTCGTGCTCGGCACGGGCATGTTCTTCGCCATCAAGTGGCATTACGATCAAGGGAAGACGGCGAAGGAGACGCGCGCGGTGCTACGCGCGGGCGGCAAGGTGGCCGCAGCCTTCGTGCTGTCGCTGCTGGGCCTGGGACTCGTCACCTTCGTCCTTATCAGGATGCTCGGCATGGACTTGACCTTCCCTTGACTTGAACAAGCCCCTAGTGCGCCGCCTTCTGCACCAGCGCGCTGCCGGCGCCGTGGCGGTGGCCTTCGCTGACAGCGGTGATGGTGCCGTCCGGGTTGAACACCAGCGCGTTGGCGGCGCCGATTTCTTCCGGCTGGTTCCAGTGCTGGCCCGTCTTCTCCAGCGCCTTGGCCTGCGCGGTGCCGGCGAAGCCCGGCTCGACGTCGGTGGCGACGCCGTTGCGTTCTGACAGGCGCGGGGCGTTCAGCGCGTCCGGCATGCTCATGCCCAGGTCGACGTAGTTGAAGATGGTTTGCAGCACGGTGGTGATGATGGTGGCGCCGCCCGGACTGCCGATCGAGAACGCCGGCTTGCCGTTCTTGAAGGCCAGCGTCGGCGACATGCTGCTGCGCGGACGCTTGCCCGCCTCCGGCACGTTGGGCGCCGGACCGGAGAAGTCGAAGTCGGTCATCTCGTTGTTCAGCAGGAAGCCGTAGCCGGGCACCACGATGCCGCTGCCGCCCCAGGCTTCGATGGTGTAGGTGTAGGAGACGATGTTGCCGTCCTTGTCCGACACGGTCAGGTGGGTGGTGTGCGCGCCTTCGGCCAGCAGCTTGTTGGCGTTGGGGCGCAGCGGCACGCTGATGTCGTTCTGGAACGGATACGGATCGCCGGCCGGCGCCTGCACGCTGGCCTGGTTTGGATTGATCAGCTCGCGGCGGCGCGCGGCGTAGTCCTTGTTCAGCAGGCCGGCCACCGGCGCGTCGACGAATTCGGGATCGGCCAGGTAGGCGTTGCGGTCGGCGAAGGCCAGGCGGCTCGCTTCCAGGTACAGGTGTTCGGCCTTCTCCTTGGGCATGGCCTTGAGGTCGTAGCCTTCGAGGATGTTCAGCGCTTCGGCGATGGCGATGCCGCCGCTGCTCGGCAAGGGCATGCCGTATAAATCGTAGCCGCGATAGGTGCTGTGCACCGGCTGGCGCAGGCGCGCTTCGTAGTTGGCCAGGTCGGCCATCGTCATCTGGCCGGCGCGCACTTGCACGCCGCTGGCGACCTTGGGCTGGTTCACGGCGTCGACCACGGCGCGGCCGATCTTGCCTTCATAAAACGCCTTGACGCCGCCGGCCGCCAGTTCGCGGTAGGCCTTGGCCAGGCCCGGGTTGCGCAGGATGCTGCCGGGCTGGATGGCCTTGCCGTTTTTCAGGTAGAGCGCGGCGGTGTCGGGGAACATGCGGAACTTGGCCTCGCTGTCTTCGACCAGGTGGGTGAAGTTGGCGTTGACGGTGAAGCCGTCGCTGGCCACGGCGATGGCCGGCGCCAGCACCTGCTTGAACGACATCGAGCCGTAGCGGTCCAGCGCTTCGTGCCAGCCGCGCACGGTGCCGGGCACGCCGACCGCCATGCCGCTGGCGACCACGGTGTCGAAGTCCATGATCTTGCCGTCCTGCTGGAACACGGTGGGCGTGAAGTTGGCGGGCGCGGTTTCGCGGTGGTCGATGGTGATCACGCGCTTGTCCCTGGCCAGGTAGATCACCATGAAGCCGCCGCCGCCGATGCCGCAGCTGAACGGATCGGTCACGCCCAGCGTGGCGGCCGCGGCGACGGCGGCGTCGATGGCGTTGCCGCCCTGGTTGAGGATGGCCAGCGCCGCCTTGGACGCCGGTTCGCTGATGGTGGCGACGGCGCCGCCGCTGCCGGTGGCGACCGGGGTCTTGGCCCAGGCCGCCGGCGGCAGGATCAACGTCAGGATGATGGAGGAAACGAGAACGGTGCGGGCGGGGCGGTGGGCTTGAGTCATGTGTGCGCTGGGTCCGGGTTAGGATGAAGGTGCGTTGCTCACCCTCAAGCTTACCCGATAATCCGGCGCGGCTTCATTCTTGGCAGGGACCGCCTGCGGCTCGACGCCGGTCAGCGTGAAGGTCAGGCCGTTTTGCGTGACGCTGGCGCTGGCGTTCGGCATGCTGTCGGACAGCACGAAGTTGCTGGTCGTGCCGTCGGGCGCGGTCAGCGCGAAGCTGTAGCTGATGTAGCCGGCCCAGACGCAGACGGCGCCGGTGCGGCAGCGGCTGTCGTTGACGCGCTCCAGCTTGAGGCTGGGCGCGCTGGCGGTGGCGCCGCTGACGCCGGGCGTGGCGGCCGGCGCGATGGCCACGCTGGCGCCCTGGGTCAGCACGTAGGTCTGCGAGAACGCCGGCGGCGCGGCGGCGGCGCGGTTGATGGCGGACGCGGAACCGCAGGCGTGCAGCAGGGCCAGCATGGCCACCAGCAGCGGCAGGATGATCAACTGCCTTAATAATGTAGATTTCATAAATACCTCTTCCCTCGAAGTAGACGGCAAGCTTAGCAAAAAGATCATGTCGGCGGCGCACGAACCGCAGCTTTACAGCGCTGGGTCAAACTATGTGCCGTAGAATGGGGGCCCTGAATCACATTGACTGAACAAAATGAAAAAGACCGGCATGGCGAAAAGCGACGCTAAAAAATTAATGGGCCAGATGTCCGCCCCTGGCGCCGCCAGCTTCGGCAAGGTGGCCGAGGTGGTCGACAAGCGGGAGCAGCGCAAGCGCGATCAGGCTTTGGGGCTGGTGCCGTTCGCGGTCAAGCTGAACGGCGACTTGGTGCAGCAGTTGCATGCCAAGGCGAAAGAACGTGACGTCGACCTGAATCAGCTGGTCGGTGAGCTGCTGGCGCAAGGCCTGGCAGCGTAATTACTGGTGGAAAAAGAAAAAGCCCCAAGCGGGGCTTTTTTTATGGCTGGGCCCGGTCGCTTACACGTGAATTACACGTAGGCGGCCAGCGAGCCTTTCATTTTTTTCAGCGCGGCCACTTCGATCTGGCGGATGCGCTCGGCCGAGACGCCGAATTCCTCCGCCAGCGTGTGCAGCGTGGCGCCGGAGCCGTCGTCGTTGGCCAGCCAGCGGCTTTCGACGATGCGGCGCGAACGGGCGTCGAGCTTGCCCAGCGCTTCTTCCAGGCCTTCCGATTGCAGGCGGGTCACCTGTTCGGCTTCCAGCACGCGGGTCGGCTCGCTCGCTTCCGACGACAGGTAGGCGATCGGCGCGAACTTGTCGTCTTCGTCGTCGGTCGGCGATTCCAGCGCGATGTCGCGGCCGCTCAGGCGGGTTTCCATCTCGATCACTTCTTCGCGCTTGACGTCCAGCAATTTGGCCAGGCTGTCGATCTGGGTCGGCGTCATCGCGTCCAGGCCGGTCTTGTGGCTGCGCAGGTTGAAGAACAGCTTGCGCTGTGCTTTCGTGGTCGCCACTTTGACCAGGCGCCAGTTTTTCAGGATGTACTCGTGCATCTCGGCCTTGATCCAGTGCATCGCGTACGACACCAGGCGCACGCCCTGGTCCGGGTCGAAGCGCTTGACCGCCTTCATCAGGCCGATATTGCCTTCCTGGATCAGGTCGGCGTGCGGCAGGCCGTAGCCCAGGTAGCCGCGGGCGATCGACACCACCAGGCGCAGGTGCGACAGCACCAGTTCCTGGGCGGCGCCGAGGTCGTTCTTTTCCTTGAGGCGCTTGGCCAGCGAGATTTCATCGTCGTGCGTCAGCATCGGCAGGCGATTGACGGCCGAAATGTAGGCGTCCAGGTTGCCCAGGTTGCCAGTGAACCCGAGTCCCAGGGCGCTATTGGTCGCAGGTACCAAGGCAGTCGGTGCGGACATCATAGTCATATTCATTCCTTCGCTCGATGATAGTGCTTATTCTTAATGTTGCTTGATGCTGTAGAGAACTGTTTTGCTCTTCAGTTCACGTATATTAGCACTCTCCTTCGTTGAGTGCCAATCACCCGATATTAATTGCTTCGATAGCAAAAGGCTATGAGGTTTTTCAGCATCATGATGGTCTTTGATCAAGCATGCGCGTTGGAGCTTAGGCAGGACTTAATGCTAAGCGGGCAGGGAGGGGCGCTTCCGTGCGCGGACGCACGGAAGGCTGGTGGATCAGTTCAGGCGGGACAGGTGGCGCTGCACGGACAGCAGCGCGCCGACCAGGCCGAGGCCGGCCGACAGGGCCAGCAGGCCGGCCATGGCCAGCGGCGGCAGCGGCGCCAGCTGGAATTCGGAGGCGTACAATCTTGCGAATTCGGCAATCGCGATGTTCAGCGGCTGCAGCGCCAGCGACACCGCGCCCAGCGCCACGCCGCCGGCGCACAGGCCCAGCAGCGCGCCGGTGTAATAGAAGGGGCGGTGGATGAAGCTGTCGGTGGCGCCGATCAGCTTGGAGACCAGGATTTCCTCGCGCTGGGTCATCACCTGCAGGCGGATGGTGTTGAAGATCACCGCGATCACCACCGTGCCCAGCGTGGCCGCCAGCAGCAGCAGCGCCAGGCGCAGCACGTTGAGCAGCGCCGCCAGCCGCTTGACCCAGGCCGAGTCGACTTGCACCGTGTCGACGCCGGGCAGGGCGCGGATCTGCTCGGCCAGCTGGTCGACGTCGCCGCCGGCCTGGGCGTTGCGGAAGGCGTCCAGCTTCAGCACGTAGCTGTCCGGCAGCGGGTTGTCGCCCAGGGTGGTCAACACGTCGGCCAGGCCGCTCTTGTCCTTCAGCTGGTCGAGCGCCTTTTCGCGCGGGGTGAAGATGATCTTGGCCTGCTTGTCGCGGACGGTCTGGCGCAGCGATACGGCCAGCGCCTCGGCCTGCTCGCGCGGGGTGTCGAGCGTGAGGAAGACGCTGATCTCGGGATCGACTGACAGCTGCTCGGACATGGGGCGCACGTTGTCGAGTAGGGTGACGCCGGTGAACGGCAAGGCCAGCGCGATCGCCACCACTAATATGTTGAACAAAAAGCCGCCCGGCGAGCGGCGCAGGTGGACCAGCGCCGCGGCCAGCGCGTAGCGGTGTTGACGGAACCAGAGCGTCATGCCTGCACCTCCAGTTGACCTTGCTTGAGGTGGATGACGCGCGCGGCCGCATCGAGCATCTGCTCGTCGTGGCTGGAAATCAGGCAGGTGACGCCGACCGAGTGGAAGGCCTTGAGCGCGTCCAGTACTTTATTGGCGCTGGCGCGGTCCAGGTTGGCGGTCGGCTCGTCGGCCAGGATCACTTGCGGGCGGTTGACGATGGCGCGCGCGATCGACACCCGCTGCTGCTCGCCGCCGGACAGGGCCAGCGGCTGGGCGTCGGCGCGTTCCAGCAGGCCGACCTTGTCGAGGGCGGCGCGGGCGCGCTGCTCGGCCTGGGCGCGCGAGGCGCCCGTCACCAGCAGCGGCAGCATGACGTTGGCCAGGATGGAGCGGTCGGTCAGCAGCCGTTGCTGCTGGAAGATCAGGCCCAGGTTGCGCCGCAAAAACGGCACGGCGGCCGGCTTGATGCGGGCGATGTCCTGGCCGTTGACGATTACCTGGCCGGCGCTGGGACGCTCGACGGCGGCGATCATTTTCAGCAGGGTGGACTTGCCGGCGCCTGAGGGGCCGGCCAGGAACACCAGTTCGCCCTTGGCCACCGTGAACGAGACGTCGCGCAGCGCCGTCGCGTCGGGGGAATATTGTTTCGAGACGTTGCGGAATTCGATCATGGAGGGCTTATCGGTGGGGTTAGCCCAGCAGGGCTTCGACAAATTCGGCGGCGACGAAGGGCTGCAAGTCTTCGATCTTTTCGCCGATGCCGATGAAGTACACCGGCACCGGGCGTACCCGGGCGATGGCGGCCAGCACGCCGCCCTTGGCCGTGCCGTCCAGCTTGGTGATGACCAGGCCGGTCAGCTTGAGGGCGTCGTCGAAGGCCTTGACCTGGGCCAGCGCGTTCTGGCCGGTGTTGCCGTCGATCACCAGCAGGGTTTCGTGCGGCGCGCCTTCCATGCCCTTGCCGATGACGCGCTGGACTTTCTTCAGCTCTTCCATCAGGTGCAGCTGGGTCGGCAGGCGGCCGGCGGTGTCGATCATCACCACGTCCAGGCCCTTGGCCTTGCCGGACTGCACGGCGTCGAAGGAGACGGCGGCCGGGTCGCCCGAGGCTTGCGAGATCACGGTGATGTTGTTGCGCTGGCCCCAGACCATCAGCTGCTCGCGGGCGGCGGCGCGGAAGGTGTCGCCGGCGGCCAGCAGCACCGACTGGCCGTGGGTCTGCATGTGTTTGGCCAGCTTGCCGATGGTGGTGGTCTTGCCGGCGCCGTTGACGCCGGAGATCATCATCACGGTCGGCTGGTGGCGGCCCAGCTCGAACGGGCGCTGCAGCGGCGTCAGCAGCTCGATCAGCAGCTGCTTCAGCGCGGCCTTGACGGCGGCGGCGTCGAGCAGCTTGTCGTCCTTGACCTTTTGCTTGAGCGCGTCCAGCAGGTACTGGGTGGCGTCGACGCCGGCGTCGGACATCAGCAGGGCCGCTTCCAGTTCCTCGTACAGCTCGTCGTCGATCTTGGCGCCGACGAACAGGATGGACAGGTTGTTCGAAGTCTTGGACAGGCCGGCCTTCAGGCGCGACATCCACGACAGTTTCGGCGCCGGTTCTTCGATCGGCAGCAGGTCGGGCAGCGGCGCGGCAAAGGCGGGCGTGGCGGCGGTTGGGGTGGGGGCCGGTGCCGGGGTTTTGACCTCAGGCACTTCCGGGGCGACGGGTTTTTTCTTGAAGAAACTAAACATGGACATGTGGTTGGGGGGCGCTTCAAGCTGATGGCCGGCAGCGCCGGACACGGGGAAATGCGGCTATTTTACCAGAGCGCGGCGCGGCCGCCCGGCCATGCTACCGGAATGACAACGTTTCAGCCGGCGGCGGGGACGTTGCGCTGGCGCCATTCGGCGATGGCGGCGCTGATGTCGGACAGGGCGTAGACCCGCACGTAAGGCGGGCGGCGCCGCTTGAAGGCGGCGTTGCCGCCGCCGGCCCACAGCGCGACGCCGCCGTTCAGGCGGGTGTGCAGTTCGGCCAGCGCGTCGAGCGCCTGGCGCGCGTTCATGGCGACCGAGAACGACAGGGCGATGATGTCGATCCGCTGCACGCGCGCCGCCTCGACGATGTCGGGCAGCGGCGTCTGCACGCCCAGCGAGATGCAGTGCGCGCCCTCGGCCACGCACATCGCTTCGGCCATCAGCAGGCCCAGGCCATGACGCTCCTGCGGCAGGGTGGTCAGCATGATGCGCGGCGCGCCCAGGTTGCTGGCGTTGGCCTGCGGCATGGCGAAGATCGCGCTGCGCATGACCACCGTCAGGGACTCGGTATATAAGTGTTCTTCGAAGGTGGCCAGGGCGCCGCTGGCCCAGGCTTCGCCGATGAGCGCGGTCAGCGGCGCCACCAGCTCGATCACGAAGCTTTTCAGGCCCATCATCAGCAATGCCTGCGACAGCTTGCGGCGCAGCGCTTCCATCTGGTGGCTCTTGCACAGGTCCAGGTAGCCTTGCAGCGCCGGCGGCGTGGCCGTGGCGCCGTGCTGTCCGCCGCTGGCCTGGCCGGTCAGCGCCTGCAGCTCGGGGGTGGTGTACTGGATGACCTTGCCCGGACGGTAGCCCAGGTCGATCAGGCGCTTGACCAGGCGCAGCTTGTGGACTTGCTCGATCGGGTAGACCCGTTCGCCGTTCGGGTCGCGCAGCGGCTGCGGGAAGTCGTAGCGCCGTTCCCACACGCGCAGGGTTTCCTTGGCGACGCCGGTGTCGCGCTCGACGTCGCTGATCGTGCTGGGAACTGTTTGTGAGGAAACTTTAATAGTCATCAGGCATAAGCGGCCGCCATTTATTTGACAGTCGCGAGGGTTGGCACGGGGTCCAGGTGCACAGTGCGCGAACAGGCCAGGCCAGGAGCACGCGACCTGCATTTTACATTCGATTTGCGCCCGAAAGTATGGTGCGCGCTATCGGGTTTTGCCGCGTTTTCGCTATGAAAAAGTGCTTGTCCACGACACACAGTTGACATACAGAACTAATGAACTGAATACGGGCTTTCCCCTTGATTTGTCTTGGACAAGATATTTTGCAACGATGTGAAAAATATCCTGATATCTGTTGCTGCCAGTGACATTTCGACGCCGGACCGTTACCGCGGGGGCTATTTTGTGCGCCAGATCAAGTGCGACGGGCCGCCGCGCACCATGCATGGGATTCATGCAGATGCTGCGCGATTCAGACACCATTCCATCGTATTTTGCAAGACTTGTCGCTCGGCCTGTCTCTAATGCGCAACACGTAGCAATTTCTTACAAATTGCTGATGCAGTGCAATACCTTGCGCGGCTGACAAAATTTCCTACACTAATAAAGGGCTATCACTATGAGCAAAGTTGGTCCCGAGGCCATTTTGCCGACATAAACTGCCAAACAAAGTCCTGAGTTGTAAGCTTATTACCATTGAGTCGGGGCGAACGACGGGGTGCTTCAGTATAAAATGGCGTCAGAAATAGCAAAGTGGCTATTTTTACTTGGTCCGACAACGATGTAGTCACGCATGCCTAGCGCTTGCATTTGTCACTCGGGCAGCCCGCATAACGGGGTGCTGCAATGGATGCATCGGGCGGAATTACCGGGCTAGTTTTGGCTTACTCGGCAGGAAATATTGCGATGCGGTAAAATGCTGTTGTTTTGAAAACGGGCGGGGGTAAAGGCAGGCAAGATGAACGCTTTTACACTTGATCGACAAGCAAAGCATCAGTATAGTGCCGCCTCTGGCGCATTTTGCGCTGCGATAAAGCCGGCGTCGATTAAATCGGCCGCAACTTAAGTGAACGCGTCCCGCAGCCGGGACCGCATAGTGGCAGCTGGGGAGTTTGCCCTCACGCATAGAC
Organism: Duganella sp. BJB476; assembly: GCF_003416895.1. Lineage (GTDB taxonomy): Bacteria > Pseudomonadota > Gammaproteobacteria > Burkholderiales > Burkholderiaceae_D > Rugamonas. The sequence goes on along the minus strand of NZ_QVIO01000007.1, from coordinate 107,241 downwards.
GGCGCTGCAGAAGGCGCCGATAAGCACCGAACACGCCGCAATACTAGCTTTACCTTTTTACAGCAACACAACTGAAGGAAACACGTAATGAAAAAATCCCTTATCGCCATGTCCGTCCTGGGCGCAATGAGCTCGGCAGCATTTGCACAATCGAACGTCACGATCTACGGTATCGTCGATGCCGGTATCGTCAGCGAGCGCGGCGGCGTTGCCAACACCACCAAAGTAACCAGCGGCGTAGGCTCGGCCTCCCGTCTGGGTTTCAAAGGTACGGAAGATCTGGGCGGTGGTCTGAGCGCTGTCTTCGTGCTGGAATCGGGCGTTAAAGTTGACACCGGTGAGTCCGATGTTGCTGGTTCGATCGCTAACCGTCAGTCGTACGTTGGTCTGAAATCGACCACCGCCGGCCAGCTGACCCTGGGCCGTCAGTACACCCCTTACTACGAAACCCTGCGTGACGTGGCTGACCCGTTCGCACTGGGCTACGCTGGTACCGCCAAGAACCTGTTCGGCGTGGCTGGCAACAACACCCGCAACAGCAACGCTATCGTGTACCAGTCGCCATCGATCGAAGGCTTCCAGGGCGAAGTGTCCTACTCGGTAGGCGAGCAAGCTGGCGACGCATCTGCACAACGCCAAATCGGCGCATGGGCTGGCTACTCGAACGGTCCTCTGAACGTTCGCGTTGCTTACAATGCACGCAACAACGACACCGTGGCTCCTAAACTGAGCACCGACATCGGCCGCAACACCCTGATCGCTGCTAACTACGACTTCGTCGTTGTTAAAGCTTTCGCTGCTTACAGCAAAGACAAGGGCACCAACAGCTCGGCTCTGGCTAACACCAGCAACCCGTTCGGCTACACCGTCGCTCCTACCGCTTCGAAAGACAGCAGCGTTGCTCTGATCGGCGCTACCGCTCCTATCGGTCCTAACGGCACCCTGATGGCTTCGTACACCCGCAAGAACGACAAAGAAGTCGCTAACCACGATGCAGATCAGTGGGCAGTTGGCTACTCGTACGCTCTGTCGAAGCGCACCAGCACCTACGTTGCTTACGCTAAGATCAAGAACAAGAACGGCGCTAGCTACACCGTTGGTAACAACACCGAAGCTGGTTCGGGCGACAAAGCCTTCAACATCGGCATGCGTCACTCCTTCTAATCTGATTTAATCAGTTAGAATCCACAACGGCTGCCTGGTGCAGCCGTTGTTCATTTCTGAAAGCCGTTACCATGACGACCTCCCGACGCGCCGTGCTAGCCGGCGCCATTTTGCTGGCTTCCTGCGCGGTGTTTGCCGCGCCCAAGCTGGCGCGCAAGCCGGTTCCGGCGGGCACCTTGCCGCGCTATGGCATGGTGGTGTACTCGGACTTGTGCATCCACATGGACAGCGGCGAGTTCGGCGGACAGCGCATCACGCTGCAACGGTTTTCAGAAGTGGATACGGTGCTGTATGAATACACGGCCGGCGGACTGAGCTGGCCGGTGGTGGCCAGCGACGTCACCATCGACCCGCGCGGCAAGCAGCTGTACTTCACGGTGCAGCCGCCGGACGAGGACGAGCGCACCATCAGCGGCAAGCTGGCCGACGGCGGCAAGACGCTGGTGCTGGACGGCGGCTACTGCGGCGACGCGGCGGTGCCGATGCGGCTGTCGCTGGTGACCGATTTCGGCCGCAAGGCGAGTGCCTGCCGCGCCTGTCCGGCGCCCAAGCAGAAGAAAGAACTGGAAGAAGAAGCGCCGGCGCCGATGATCGAGGCCGGCAAGACCACCACCGCCGGCCTCTGAGCCGGCGGTTTTCATTGGGGTCAAGTCTGACATTCGGACACGGGCCCGGCCGTACAGACGTGTACTGTAGAGGTCGTGTCCGAATGTCAGACTTGACCCCCGGTGTTTATTTCGCGGCCTTGGTGGCCTGCGCGTTCTTGCGGATGGTGTCCAGCGTGGCGCCCGGCGTGATCAGGTTGCCGTCGTAGCGCAGCTCGATCACGGCCGGCAGCTGCTCGCTGTTGGCGTAGGCCAGCGCGCGCTCCAGCGCCGGCGCGAAGTCCGCCGTCGCTTCCACCACCTCGCCATGGCCGCCATAGGCCACCGCCAGCGCGGCGAAGTCCGGGTTGTGCAGCTGGGTGCCGGACACGCGGCCAGGGTAGTGCAGCTCCTGGTGCATGCGGATGGTGCCGAACATGCCGTTGTTGAACACGATGATGACCACGCCCGCGCGGTACTGCACGGCGGTGGCCAGCTCCTGGCCGTTCATCATGTACTCGCCGTCGCCGGCGAAGGTGATCACGGTGCGCGCCGGGGCTATGATCTTGGCGGCCACGCCGGCCGGCACGCTGTAGCCCATGGCGCCGCTGGTCGGCGCCAGCTGCGTGCGCATGCCGCCGTAGCTGTGGAAGCGGTGCGCCCAGGTGGCGTAGTTGCCGGCGCCGTTGGTGATGATGGTGTCGTGCGGCGCGATCTGGTCGATCTGCTGCACCACCTGCCACAGGTCCAGCGGCGCGCTGCCGTCCTGGAAGATCGGCGGCTGGCGCTGCCAGGCGGCCAGGTCGGCGCGGGCTTCGGCCACCGTGCCTTGCCAGGCGCTGGAGTCGACCGGCGCCATCGCGGCCAGCATCGCCGTCATCTGCGGCATGCCGCTGTTGATCATCAGTTCAGCCTGGTAGACGCTGCCCAGTTCCTCGGCGTCGGCGTGCACGTGGATCAGGCGCTGGCTAGGGACCGGCGCGGCGATCAGCGCGTAGCCGCCGGTGGTCATCTCGCCCAGGCGCGGGCCGATGGCCAGGATCACGTCGGCTTCGCGCACGCGCGCGGCCAGCTTGGGATTGATGCCGATGCCGACGTCGCCGACGTAGTTCGGGTGGGCGTTGTCGAGCAGGTCCTGGAAGCGGAACGCGCACGACACCGGCAGATGGTTGGCTTCGGCGAAGGCTTGCAGGTCGGCGCAGGCTTGCGCGTTCCAGCCGCCGCCGCCCAGCAGTACCAGCGGCTTCTTGGCGCCGGCCAGCAGCGCGCGCACCTGGGCTATCTGCGCGGCCGACGGCGAGGCTTGCACCGGCTGGTAGCAGCGGGTGTCGGCCACGCTGGCGACGGCGGTCAGCATGTCTTCCGGCAGCGCCAGCACCACCGGGCCGGGACGGCCGCTGGTGGCGATCTGGAAGGCGCGGGCGATGTATTCCGGCACGCGGTCGGCGCGGTCGATCTGCGCCACCCATTTGGCCATCTGGCCGTACATGCGGCGGTAGTCGATCTCCTGAAACGCCTCGCGGTCGACGAAGTCGTTGCCGACCTGGCCGATGAACAGGATCATCGGGGTCGAGTCCTGGAACGCCGTGTGCACGCCGATCGAGGCGTTGGTGGCGCCCGGGCCGCGGGTGACGAAGCAGATGCCGGGCTTGCCGGTCATCTTGCCGTAGGCGTCGGCCATGAAGGCGGCGCCGCCTTCCTGGCGGTTGATGATGAAGCGGATGTCGGAGTCGTGCAGCGCGTCGAGCACGTCCAGATAGCTTTCGCCGGGTACGCCGAAAGCGGTGTCCACGCCGTGGATCTTCAGGGCGTCGACCAGGATCTGGCCGCCGGTGCGGGATGGTTGCGTCATGTCTGGCCTTATGGGTATAGGTATCCTGCATTCTACGGCTGGGCATAGCGGCCGGCTTTTCTAATGGCGACACCAAATTTCAGAATTAGGGGGCCGGGCTGTTACAATAGCGATTGAAGCAAGCCAGACAGCCGCTGGCCAGTGCGTAATGCCTGGCGGGAGGAAGGTCCGGACTCCATAGAGCGGGGTGACGGTTAACGGCCGTCCGCTGAAAGCCGCAAGCGCAAGCCCAAGGTATAAGGCGAGGAATAGGGCCACAGAGACGAGCGTATTAAGTTACGGTGAAACGCGGTAACCTCCACCTGGTGCAATTCCAAATAGGCACGCGATGATGCTGCTCGCGGAGCGTGCGGGTAGGAAGCTTGAGCGCTGGAGTAATCCAGCGCCTAGAGGAATGGCTGTCATAGCGCAGGTTCGCCTGCGCCGTAACAAAATCCGGCCTATCGGCTTGCTTCAACTAATAACGATGTTCGCGGCTGCCGCGGGACCGACGCGCACGCCGCGGCGCTCCCGGGGACTTTGCCGATGAAAAAATACATACTGGCCTTGGATCAAGGCACCACCAGCTCGCGCGCCATCCTGTTCGACCATCAGGGTCATATCTGCGGCAGCGCGGCGCAGGAATTTCCACAGCATTTCCCGCAGCCCGGCTGGGTCGAACACGACCCCAACGAGATCTGGAACAGCCAGCTCACCGTGGCGCGCAAGGTCTTGCACGACAACCATGTCGACGGCAGCCAGATCCTGGCGATCGGCATCGCCAACCAGCGCGAGACCACCGTGGTGTGGGACCGCAAGAGCGGTGAGCCGATCGCGCCGGCCATCGTCTGGCAGGACCGCCGCACTGCCGATTACTGCGAAGCGCTGCGCGCCGACGGCAAGGCCAAAAAAATCACCTCGATCACAGGCCTGGAGCTGGACGCCTATTTTTCCGCCACCAAGCTCAAATGGCTGCTCGATCACGTGCCGGGCGCGCGCGAGCGGGCGCGCCACGGCGCGCTGGCCTTCGGCACCATCGACAGCTGGCTGACCTACAAGCTGACCGGGCGTCATGTGACGGACGTCAGCAACGCCTCGCGCACCATGCTGTTCAACATACACCTGATGCGCTGGGATCACGATCTGCTGCAGCTGTTCGATATTCCGGAAGAGATGCTGCCGCAGGTGGTGTCGTCCAGCGAGGAGGTGGGCCATACCAAGGCCGCGCTGTTCGGCGCCGAGATCCCGGTGGCCGGCATCGCCGGCGACCAGCAGGCCGCCACCTTCGGCCAGGCTTGCCACAAGCCGGGCATGGTCAAGAATACCTACGGCACCGGCTGCTTCATGCTGATGCACCTGGGGCGGCATGCGGTGGCTTCGCACAACCGGCTGCTGACCACGGTCGGCTGGCGGGTCGACGGCGCCACCGATTATCTGCTGGAGGGCAGCGTCTTCATGGGCGGGGCCACGGTGCAGTGGCTGCGCGATGGGCTGGGCATCATCCAGCAATCGGGCGAGGTCGAGGCGCTGGCCGCCAGCGTGCCCGATAGCGGCGGCGTGTTCATGGTGCCGGCCTTTGTCGGCTTGGGCGCGCCGCATTGGGATCCGTATGCGCGCGGGGCGCTGGTTGGCTTGAGCCGGGGCAGCAACCGTGGCCACATCGCCCGCGCGGCGCTGGAGGCGATCGCCTATCAAAGCGCGGAGCTGATGGCGGCCATGCAGAAGGATGCCGCCATTCCGTTGACCGAGGTGCGCGCCGACGGCGGCGCGGCCCGCAACGATCTGCTGATGCAGTTCCAGGCCGACCTGCTGGGCGTGCCGGTGGTGCGGCCCAAGGTGACCGAGACCACGGCGCTGGGCGCGGCTTATCTGGCCGGGCTGGCGGTGGGCTTCTGGGAGACGCAGGAAGAAATCGCCGCGCAGTGGTCGTGCGAGCGGCGCTTCGAGCCAACCATGTCGGCCGAACGCCGCGCCGAGTTGCTGGCGCAGTGGGGCCGCGCGGTCGAGCGCTCGCGCGGCTGGGAAGTGGCGCGGTAGCTTACTGAAACCTACTGAATTTTGCTTCCGGTTACTGAGTTAGACAGCGGCAGCCCAAGGAAGTCCAATTCAGTAGAATTCAGTAAAAAATTCAGTAGGTTTGCTAGAAGGAGACGGCAGGTACACCCGGTGTGTGTATTCTCACGGCATGGTTCCAGTGTGCGCAAGGATAAGGTAATATTGTTTGTCTTGTCACCTAAGCAACTGGAGCAGCGATGCAAAACGTCGAGTTGAATGCGATTGAAATCCTGTTCGATGAACTGAGCGATGTCGCCTTTTTCGTCAAGGACCGCGATGGCCGCTACCTGGCCGCCAACCGCACGCTGGTGCGCCGCTGCGGCCTGCGCACCAAGCAGGAAATCGTCGGCAAGACCGTGCTGGAAGTGCATCCGCGCCACCTGGCGCAGAACTACATGGCGCAGGACCGCGAAGTGATCGAGGCCGGCCACACCATCAGCAAGCACCTCGAACTGCACCTCTATCCCAACCGCCGCCACGGCTGGTGCCTGACCCACAAGACCCCGCTGCGCAACGACGCCGGCGCCATCGTCGGCCTGGTCGGCACCTCGCACGACCTCGGGCTGGCCGACGACCACCACCCGGTGTACCGCCAGATCGCCAGCATCGCCCAGCACATCCGCGACAACTACAAGGAACCCCTGTGCCTGAACCAGCTGGCGCAGGAAGCCGGCCTGCCGCTGGCGCGCGTGGAGCGGCTGTTCCAGCGCGTGTTCCACTACAGCCCGCGCCAGCTGCTGCTGCAGTCGCGGCTCAACGGCGCGCTGGCGCTGATCGAGGCCGACCAGACCCGCAGCATCGCCGACATCGCCAACGATTGCGGCTATTCCGACCACAGCGCCTTCAGCCGCCAGTTCAAGGCGCTGACCGGCATGACGCCGGTGCAGTACCGCGCCCAACACCACGGCGCGCGCGCGCAGGCGGCGCCGGCCGTGTCCTTGTGGCAGGAACTGGGCGCCTGAAGCCCGCAGAGTGTGGTTTTTCGGTGGCGGCGCTGTGCCGTTCCCGCACCCCCGGCTGTTTAAATAGACCGAACCGCCCGCACGCCTGCGGTGCGCGCAATGGCCTGCAAACTTGTCAAGCTAGTATTTCCTTGCCGCGCAACCCCTGCGGCAAAGACCAATAACTATTCTTGAAGAAAAGAGGCAGACATGTCGTTATCGAGGAACATCCTGTATCTAGGCGGCCTATGCGTGGCCAGCCTGACCATTACCGCCCATGCCGATCAAAGCGTCAATCCGGCCGCGGACCAGCACGGCCGGCTGAAGCAGGCGCCCATGCCGCACGAGCGTCAAAGCTTGCCGCCGTCGGTGGAGCAGTCGAAGTACCAGCTGGCGCCGACCACCAAGCCGCGCTACGACCTGTTGCCGCGCCAGCAGCGCAACAGCCTGACGCCGCTGAGCACCACGCCGGACTGCCAAGACATGAACAAGCTGGCCGGCTACAGCGGCGCCGCGCTGGCCGACTACCTGGTCAACCTGCCGGACTACGAATGCACCTACGGCCTGTTCTCGCTGACGGCGGCGCAGGGCGCGACGGTCTACTCGGCCGCCAACTTCAACGCCATCGCCAGCCGCCTCACGCAGGAGGCCGGCAGCTACAACGCCAGCGACATGAAGCTGGTCAACCTGGTGCTGTACCTGCGCGCCGGCTACTACCTGGCCGAAGGCGGCACCATCGCCCAGCCGGCGCAGTCGCTGAAGACCGCGCTGCGCACGCCGATCAAGCAGCTGGCCGAAGGCACGGCGCTGTACGTGCCCAACGCGGCGGCCACCACCACCGCCGGCGAAACGCTGCGCCTGATCACCAATATGCATGACGAACCGTTCTACCTGCCCAGCATGAAGGCGCTGGTGCAGCGCTACACCAACACCCCGTCCAACCCGAACGCGGTGCAGGGCCTGCGCAACGCCAGCGCCAGCGGCGGCTTCACGTCGGCGCTGACGGTGTTCTTCTACTCCCACTTCCGCCCGGAGGGCCCGCCGCTGCTGCAAAACGACCTGTCGTATGCGACCGCGCTGAATGCCTTCGTCACCTCCAACAAGGCGACGCTGCTGGGCGACTACTACGGCTACCAGCTTAACGACGCCACCAACGAGGCGTTCCGCTTCATGCAGTACCCGGCGCTGAAGGCCGGCGTCAAGCCGATGGTGCAAGCCATGCTGGCCAGCTCCAGCATGACCGGCGCCGACAGCGACCTGTGGCTGGCCGCCGCCAGCGCCGTCAAGTACTACGACAACGCCAACTGCGCCGAATACGGCACCTGCGACTACGTCACCACGCTGGCCAACGCCGTGCTCAAGTACAGCAAGGACTGCAGCCCGACGCTGCACATCCGCGCCCAGGACATGACGCCGGCGCAGATGCAGGACAGCTGCGACAAGCTGGCGGTGGAGGAGAGTTATGTGCACGAGATGTTGAAGACCAACCGCACGCCGGTGGCCAACGACAACAACACCTCGCTGGAACTGGTGGTGTTCGACGACTACACCAACTACAGCAAGTACGCCTCCATCATCTACGGCATCGACACCAACAACGGCGGCATGTACCTGGAAGGCGAGCCGGACGTGCCGGGCAACCAGGCCCGCTTCATCGCCCACGAAGCCTCGTGGCTGCGTCCGACCTTCCAGGTGTGGAACCTGGAGCACGAGTTCGTCCACTACCTGGACGGCCGCTTCGACATGCTGGGTGATTTCGCCCAGGCCACCTCGGTGCCGACCGTGTGGTGGATCGAGGGTATCGCCGAGTACATGTCGCTGAAGAATAACAACCAGGTGGCGATCGACATCGCCAAGACCGGCACCTACCGCCTGAGCCAGATCTTCGGCAACACCTACGGCATGAACGACTATGTGACCCGGGCCTATCGCTGGGGCTACATGGCGACCCGCTTCATGATCGAGAAGCACCGCGCCGACGTCGACGCCGTGCTGGGCAACTTCCGCGTCGGCGCCTACAGCACCTACCAGGACTTCATGGGCCGCATCGGCACCAGCTACGACGCCGAGTTCGCCGACTGGGTCAACAACGCCACCACCGCCGGCCAGCCGCCGCTGCCGGAGCCACAACTGCCGCGCTGCTCCTCGCTGACCTACCTGGGCAAGAACTGCGGCATCACCGGCCAGGCCTCGACCAGCCAGGGCTATCTGTTCCTGATGGTGCCGGCCGGCGCCAAGAACGTCAAGGTGTACAGCCGCGGCGGCAGCGGCGACGTCGACCTGTACATGGCGCTGGACCGCTATCCGACCGTGGCCTCGTACGACATGGTGTCGGCCACCGCCGGCAACGCGGAAAACCTGTACCTGCCCAATCCGGTGGCCGGCCACTGGTACTACATCATGCTGAAGGCTAAAACCAGCTACAGCGGCGTGACGGTGTACGCGACCTACGAATAATTCTTGATTAAGAAGCACTTAAAACGGCAGCCGCACGGCTGCCGTTTTTTGTTTTGCGCCGGCGGATTTCGTATAATACGGGCTGGCGGCGCAAGCCTGATTTGTCTATACAAGTTGGGCGGTGCCGCGGTAATGTCCCACAACGCACCCAGGTTTCCCCATCCGCTTAATTGCGCCACCGGCGCGACTTGCCGCAAGAAATCCCCTCCGTCCACACATTCCCGGCCCCGCCCAGACCTTGTCTATTCACTACCGCAATGTTGGTGTCTTGCAACTATATGCATTTAATTCAATTATTTTATTCGGTCATTTTCCCCTTTTTAGTGCACTTAAACACATGTGCATAGATGAGGTAGCACATTCACACTGTGACATAAGTACTTAATTTGCCTGACTATTTTATTTCTACCCGGCTTCAAGGAATCGCGCTAAGTCCTTAATTTCATTACTAAAATCGCTGTTTCGTTTGCCTGAAAGCGCTTGACCACTATTCTTGCTTCCTCTAAAGTGGGCATCTGTGTGAAAAAGTGTCTTTTTGTGGGAAATTTCACCCGACTTAGCGGCGGGGGAAATGAAAACCGGAAAACGCCGATCATGCTCCGCTAACCCTACTGAGGTCAAAAGGTAATCCCGTGTTTCAAGGCGCGTCCGCAATCAATCTCGATGCCAAAGGCAGGATGTCTATCCCCGCCAAGCACCGTGACGCGCTCTCGATCCAGTGCGAAGGCCGCCTCACGCTGACCCGCCATCCCGATGGCTGCGTCATGCTGTTTCCCCGCCCCGTGTGGGAACAACACCGTCAACAGATCGCCCAATGGCCGATGCAGGCCCGCGCCTGGCAGCGCATTTTCCTCGGCTACGCCACCGACGTCGAGATGGACACGGCCGGCCGCATCCTGATTTCCCCCGAGCTGCGCAACGCCGTCGGCCTGGAGCGCGAAGTCATGATGACGGGCATGGGTTCACATTTTGAAATCTGGGATGCCGCCAAGATGGCGGAAAAAGAGCAGCAGGCGATCGACGCCGGCACCCCCGATGTACTCGCCAATTTCTCCTTCTAAGGCTCCGTGATGACAATTACATCGGTGCCGGAATTTCAGCATCGGACGGTGCTGCTAGACGAAGCGGTCGACGCGCTGGCGCTGGACGGCGCGCGCGCCGACGGCGTCTACGTCGACGGCACCTTCGGCCGCGGCGGCCACTCGCGCCTGATCCTGTCCAAACTGGGCGCCAAGGCGCGCCTGATCGCCTTCGACAAAGACCTGCAGGCGATCGCCACCGCCGAGCAGATCGCCGACCCGCGCTTCACCATCGTCCACGACAGCTTCGCCACCATGCACGCGGCGCTGGCCGAGCGCGGCGTGGCGCAGGCCGACGGCATCCTGCTCGACCTGGGCATCTCGTCGCCGCAGGTGGACGACGCCGCGCGCGGCTTCAGCTTCCGTAACGACGGCCCGCTCGACATGCGCATGGACACCACGCGCGGCATGTCGGCGGCGGAGTGGCTCGCCATAGAAACCGAACAGACACTGGAAAAGGTGATCAAAGAATATGGGGAAGAACGGTTTGCTTTTCAGATTGCAAAGGCGATTGTTGCTCGCAGGGCAGTCGAACCAATTTCAACCACACGACAGCTTGCCGGCATCGTGGCAGGCGCGGTCAAGACTCGGGAAAAGGGCAAGGACCCGGCCACCCGTACCTTTCAGGCTATCCGGATTTTCATCAATAAAGAGCTTGAAGACCTCGAGATCGGTCTGACCCAGGCCTGGAACAGCCTGGCGCCGGGCGGCATCATCGCCATCATCAGCTTCCATTCGCTGGAAGACCGCATGGTCAAGCGCTTCTTCGCCTCCAAGGCCAACGTCGAGCAACCGGACCGGCGCCTGCCGATCCGCGCGGTCGACCTGCCGCAGCCGGAGCTGAAGCTGCTGGCCAAGTTCAAGCCGTCCGACGCCGAGATCGACGCCAACCCGCGCGCCCGTTCGGCCGTGATGCGCGTCGCCCGCCGTTTGCCGTTCCCTGCGAAGGGCGCGGCATGAGCGGCAAGATCAACCTGGTGCTGGCGGCGCTGCTGGTGGCCTGCGGGCTGTCGCTGGTGAACGCCCAATACCAGGCGCGCCATCTGTTCATCGAACTGGAACGCACGCAGTCGCAGGCGCGCCAGCTCGACATCGAATGGGCGCAGCTGCAGCTGGACCAGTCGACCTTGGGCAAGCACGCCCGCATCGAGGAAATCGCCCGCCGCGACCTGAACATGACGCCGCTGACCGCGGCGCGCACGCAGTACCTGACGCCGGAAGGATCGAAATGAGCCGCGGCAGCAATGTGAACACCTCGCGCGTAGCCGCCTCCAAGGGCGTGCCGTTCTCGAAGAACCCGGTACTGGCGGTGCGTCTGCCGGTCTGGCGTTCGCGCGTGGTGCTGTTCGTATTGTTTGCCGCCTTCGCCGGCCTGGCCGCGCGCGCCCTGTGGCTGCAAGGCCTGTCGACCCAGTTCCTGCAAAAGCAGGGCGAGATCCGCTACGCCCGCACGCTCGACCTGCCGGCCACGCGCGGCAAGATCACCGACCGCGACGGCCAGGTGCTGGCCTCCTCGGTGCCGGTCAAGGCCATCTGGGCGATCCCGGACGACGTCCAGGACGCGCCGCCGGCCAAACTGAAAGAGCTGGCGCGCCTGCTCGAGATGAGCAACGCCGACCTGCAAAAGAAACTCGACTCCGACCGCGGCTTCGTCTACCTGAAGCGCCAGGTCGAGCAGGACGTGGCCGACCAGATCACCAAGCTCGGTATCGACGGCATCCAGACCCGCAAGGAATACAAGCGCTTCTACCCGCAGGGCGAAGTGACGACCCACGTGGTGGGCTTCACCAACGTCGAAGACGCGGGCCAGGAATCGATGGAGCTGGCGCAGCAGAAAACCCTGGTCGGCCAGCCGGGCAGCCGCCGCGTGATCAAGGACCGCCTCGGCCACATCGTCGAGGACATCGAGTCGGTGCGCGAACCGCACGACGGCAAGGACCTGACGCTGTCGATCGACAGCAAGATCCAGTACATCGCCTTCATGCAGGTCAAGGAATCGGTGGAGAAGTTCCACGCCAAGGCCGGCGCCGCCGTGGTGCTGGACGTGCACACCGGCGAAGTGCTGGCGCTGGCCAACTGGCCGACCTACAACCCCAACGACCGCTCCAAGCTGACCGGCGAACAGCTGCGCAACCGCGTGATGACCGACACCTTCGAGCCGGGCTCCTCGCTCAAGCCGTTCACCGTCGGCCTGGCGCTGGACGAGAAGCGCATCACGCCGCACACCATGTTCGACACCGGCGCCGGCGCCATGGTGATCGCCGACCACGTGGTCCACGACACCCACCCGCACTACCTGATCGACGTCCAGACCATCATCCAGAAATCGTCCAACATCGGCACCTCGAAGATCGCGCTGGGCATGCCGCCGCAGGAGATGTGGGAAATGTTCACCAAGGTCGGTTTCGGCCAGCAGCCCAAGTGGGGCTTCCCCGGCGCCGTGGCCGGCCGCGTGCGCCCGTACAAATCGTGGCGTCCGATCGAGCAGGCCAATATGAGCTTCGGCCAGGGCATCTCGGTGTCGCTGATCCAGCTGGCGCGCGCCTACATGATCTTCGCCCGCGACGGCGACATCATCCCGCTGTCGTTCCAGAAAGTGACGGAAGCGCCGCACGGCACGCAGGTGGTCAGCGCCAAGACCGCGGCCGAGATGCGCGAGATGCTGGAAATGGTCACGCAGCCGGGCGGCTCCGCCGTCAAGGCCCAGGTGCCCGGCTACCGCGTGGGCGGCAAGACCGGCACCGCGCAGAAGTTCATGAACGGCCACTACTCGCAATCCAAATACATCGGCAACTTCGTCGGCATGGCGCCGATGTCGAACCCGCGCTTCATCATCGCCGTCATGATCGACGAACCGGGCGGCCCGGTGCACGTCGGCGGCGACGTGGCCGGCCCCGTGTTCTCCGCGCTGGCCGCCAACGCGCTGCGCGCCAAGAACATCACGCCAGACTCCACCCTTACCCATATCATCATTCCTGATAATGCATCACAGGAGAACATGTGACGACTTCTGACTTCGACCCGCTGGCAATTGCCGCCGCCATCCGCAAGCTTGCGCCGTCCGCGCAACTGGCTTCGGATTCGCGCCGGATCAAGCTGGGCGATGTGTTTTTTGCCTATCCCGGCGACGCCGGCGATGGGCGCAGCTTCATCGACAGCGCCGTCGAGCAGGGCGCCGCGCTGGTGGTGCTCGACCCGGCAGGCTTCACCTGGAACGACAGCTGGTCCGTCCCTTATATCACCGTTGAAAAGCTCAAGCAGCACGCCGGCGTGATCGCCCACGCCTTCTATGAACAGCCGGATGCGGCGATGTTCACCGTCGGCGTCACCGGCACCAACGGCAAGACCTCCAGCGCCGTATGGCTGGGCCACGCGCTGTCGCGCGGCGCCGAACCGGCCGCCGTGGTCGGCACGCTGGGCGTGGGCCTGTTCCGCGCGCGCGGCGAAGTCGAATATGACGTCACCGGCTACACCACGCCGGACGCGGTGCTGCTGGCGCGCACGCTGGCCGAGCTGCGCACGCAGGGCGCCGCCTCGCTGGCGATCGAAGTGTCGTCGATCGGACTGGAACAAGGCCGCGTCGCCGGCATGCACTTCGACGTCGCGCTGTTCACCAACCTGACCCGCGACCACCTGGACTACCACGGCAGCATGGAGGCCTATGAGGCCGCCAAGACCAAGCTGTTCGACTGGCCCGGCCTGAAAACGGCGGTGATCAACCTGGACGACCCGATGGGCCTGCGCCTGATCGCGCACCTGAAGGCGAAGGCGCCGCTGGCCGGTGACATTCCGTTGATCGGCTACACGCTGCACGACGTCGCCGCGCAACCGGACATCGAGGGCGTGCTGATGCTGCGCGCCAGCCAGTTCCGCAGCAGCCGCAACGCCGGCACCGAATTCCACCTGGAGTGCCCGCTGGGCGTGGCGCTGGTCAAGACTCACCTGGTCGGCAACTTCAACATCAGCAACGCGCTGGGCGTGATGGGCGCGATGCTGGCCAAGGGCCTGGGCCTGCGCGCCGCCATCGAAGCGGTCGAATCGCTGCTGCCGGCGCCGGGCCGCATGCAGCAGGTCGGCGGCCAGGATGCGCCGATGATCGTCATCGACTACGCGCACACCCCGGACGCGCTGGAAAAAACCCTGGCCGCGCTGCGCCCCGTGGCCACCGACCGCGGCGGCCAGTTGTGGTGCGTGTTCGGCTGCGGCGGCGACCGCGATCCGGGCAAGCGCCCGCAGATGGGCAAGATCGCGCAGATGGCCGACCACGTGCTGGTCACCAGCGACAACCCGCGCAGCGAAGATCCGCACACCATCATCGAGCAGATCGTCGCCGGCATGGACCGCAACAACCCGGCATCGACCGTGCAGACGCTGGACGACCGCGCCGCCGCCATCCTGTCGGCGATCAAGCACGCCGGCAAGCCGGACGTGATCCTGCTGGCCGGTAAAGGCCACGAGCCGTACCAGGAAATCAAGGGCAAGAAACTGCCATTCTCCGACGCCGACCACGCGCAGCTGGCGCTGTCGGCCCGCTTAACCATGATGAGGACGAATTGATGCGTGCAGCACTCGCACAGATTCTGCCTTCTGTGACCGGCGCCGAATTGATCGGCTCCGGTGAAATCGTATTTGACGGCGTCTCCACCGACAGCCGTAGCGTCGCCGCCGGCGCGCTGTTCGTCGCCTTGCGCGGCGAAGTATTCGACGCCCACAACTTCCTCGCGCAAGTGGCGGGGCAGGGCGTGGCCGCCGTCGTGGTTGAAGAACTGCCGCAAGGCTGGACCGCATCGACCGGTATCGCGGCCATCGTCGTGCCGAACACGCTGGTGGCGCTGGGCCAGATCGCCAACTACTGGCGCCGCCAGTTCGCCATGCCCGTCATCGGCGTCACCGGCAGCAACGGCAAGACCACGGTCAAGGAAATGATCGCCGCCATCCTGGCCTCCGCCCACGGCGAAGACGGCCGCCTGGCCACGCGCGGCAACCTGAATAATGAGATCGGCGTGCCGCTGACGCTGTTCCGCATGGAAGCGAAGCAGCAGTCGGCCGTGGTCGAACTGGGCATGAACCATCCCGGCGAGATCGGCCGCCTGAGCGCCATCGCCGCGCCGACCATCGCCATGGTCAACAACGCCCAGCGCGAACACCAGGAATTCATGCACACCGTGGAAGCGGTGGCGCGCGAGAACGGCGCCGTGCTGGCCAGCCTGCCGGCCGACGGCGTGGCCGTGTTCCCGTATGGCGACGAGTTCACGACTATCTGGGAAGAACTGTCGGCCGGCCGCCGCGTGCTGCGCTTCGGCCTGACCAAGGACGCTGAGGTGAGCTGCACCTTCCGCGCCAACGATTTCGGCAACGAGATGTTCGTCACCATCCGCGAAGGTGCCGGTGAGCCTGAACAGTTCTTCGTCAACCTGCAGGCGGCGGGCGAGCACAATGTGCGCAACGCGCTGGCCGCCGTGGCCTGCACCTACGCCGCCGGCATCGCGCTGGACAAGATCAAGCTGGGCCTCGACACCTTCGCACCGGTCAACGGCCGCCTGCAGAAGAAGGCCGCGGCCAACGGCGCCGTCGTCATCGACGACAGCTACAACGCCAACCCGGACTCGGTGCGTGCCGCCATCGATGTGCTGTCCAAAACCGCCGCCCCGCGCGTGCTGGTGCTGGGCGACATGGGCGAAGTCGGCACCCAGGGCCGCGAGTTTCACGAAGAAATCGGCGCGTATGCGCAGACCCAAGGCATCGAACAGGTGCTGGCAATCGGCGAACTGGCCGCGCATATGCATGGCGCGACCATCCGTCATTTTGAAAACTTCGGCGATTTGCTGGCTGCTGTCGAAGCAGCCGTCACGCCGGATGCAACCGTATTAATCAAGGGCTCCCGCTTCATGAAAATGGAACGGGTCGTGCAGCATTTGATTGGATCGCAACAAGCTAACAAGGAAAGTCACTAATCATGCTGCTCTGGCTCGCACAGTATTTTCAGCAGGACCTCGGACCACTCCGGGTCTTCAACTTCATCACCTTCCGCGCGGTGTTCGCCACCGCGACGGCGCTGCTGATCGGCCTGTCGGCCGGTCCGGCCGTGATCCGCAAGCTGACCGCCATGAAGTACGGCCAGGCCGTGCGCACCGACGGTCCGCAGACCCACCTGAAAAAACACGGCACCCCGACCATGGGCGGCGTGCTGCTTTTGATCGCCATCGGCGTCTCGACGCTGCTGTGGTGCGACCTGTCCAACCGTTTGATCTGGCCGGTGCTGGTCGTCACGCTGGGCTTCGGCGCGGTCGGCTGGGTCGACGACTACCGCAAGGTGGTGCGTCAGGACCCTGAAGGCATGCGTTCGGCGGAAAAATACTTCTGGCAGTCGCTGGTCGGCTTGGCCGCCGCGCTGTACCTGGCGTTCTCGGTGTCCGCACCCAACGCCGGCAAGGTATTCGAGCTGTTCTTCGCCTGGGTGCAGTCGGGCTTCTCGATGGACCTGCCGCCCAAGGCCGATTTGATCGTACCGTTCTTCAAGACCATCAGCTATCCGCTGGGCGTGTGGGGCTTCATCGCGCTGACCTACTGTGTCATCGTCGGCACCAGCAACGCCGTTAACTTCACCGACGGCCTGGATGGCCTGGCGATCATGCCGACGATTATGGTCGGCTCGGCGCTCGGCCTGTTCGCCTACCTGACCGGTAGCGCCACGTATTCGAAGTACCTGTTCATCCCGCACATACCCGGCGCGGGCGAACTGATTATCTTCTGCGGCGCGCTGGCCGGCGCCGGCCTGGCCTTCCTGTGGTTCAACACCCACCCGGCCCAGGTGTTCATGGGCGACGTCGGCGCCCTGGCGCTGGGCGGCGCGCTGGGCACCATCGCCGTCATCGTGCGCCAGGAAATCGTCCTGTTCATCATGGGCGGCATCTTCGTCGCCGAGACGGTGTCGGTGATTATCCAGGTGGGCTGGTTCAAGATCACCAAGAAACGCTTCGGCGTCGGCCGCCGCGTGTTCCTGATGGCGCCACTGCACCACCACTTTGAACAAAAAGGCTGGAAAGAGACCCAGGTCGTCGTGCGCTTCTGGATTATCACGATGATGCTGGTGCTGATCGGTCTCTCTACTTTGAAACTGCGCTGATGATCTACGAAGGCAAAAACGCACTGGTACTCGGACTGGGTGAATCCGGTCTGGCGATGGCGCTGTGGCTCGCCCGCAGCGGCGCGCGCGTGCGCGTGGCCGATACCCGTGAAGCGCCGGAGCGCCTGCCGGCGCTGCGCGCGGCCGTGCCGGAAGTGGACTTCGTCGCCGGCCCGTTCGGCGCGTCGTTGCTGGAAGGCGTGGACTTCGTCGCCGTCAGCCCCGGCCTGGCGCCGTACCGCGAACTGGCCGGGATCGCGCCCGCCGCCGCCGCCGCCGGCGTGCCGGTATGGGGCGAAATCGAACTGTTCGCGCAGGCGCTGGAGTCGCTGGAACGTGAACGCGGTTATACGCCCAAGATCATCGCCATCACCGGCACCAACGGCAAGACCACCGTCACCACGCTGGTCGGCCAGCTGTGCGAACGCGCCGGCAAGACCGTGCGCGTGGCCGGCAACATCAGCCCCGCCGCGCTGGACGTGCTGCGCGAAGTGCTTGACGCTCCGGCAGGGGAGGACGCGCTGCCCGCGCAGTTGCCCGAAATCTGGGTGCTGGAACTGTCGTCCTTCCAGTTGCAAACCACCTTCACGCTGGAGGCGGATGCCGCCACCGTATTGAACGTGACCCAGGACCACCTGGACTGGCACGGCGACATGCCGTCCTACGCCGCCGCCAAGCACCGCATCTTCGCGGCCGACACCGTGCGCGTGTTGAACCGCGACGACGCCACCGTGATGCGCATGGCCAGCGCCACCGGCCAGAACGTCACCTTCGGCACCGACGCGCCGACGCTGCGGGACGACCTGGGCCTGAACAGCGAGCGCGGCGTGCTGTGGCTCGCCACCGCCGTGCCGTCGGAAGAAGAGGGCGAACCGAAGAAGCGCAAGAAAAACGATCCACCGCCGCCACCGGTTGAGTGCATGGTCAAGAACCTGATGCCGGCCGACGCGCTGCAAATCCGCGGCGTGCATAACGCCGCCAACGCGCTGGCCGCACTGGCCCTGTGCCGCGCCATCGACCTGCCATTGGCGCCGCTGCTGCACGGCCTGCGCGAGTATCGCGGCCAGCCGCACCGCGTGGAACTGGTCAGCGCCATCAACGACGTCGAATACTACGACGATAGCAAGGGCACCAACGTCGGCGCCACCGTGGCCGCCTTGAACGGTTTGGGCAAGGCCTTCACCGGCGCCAACCAGCGCCTGGTGGTCATCATGGGCGGCGACGGCAAGGGCCAGGATTTCACGCCGCTGGCCGAACCGGTATCGCGCTACGTGCGCGCCGTGCTGCTGATCGGCCGCGACGCGCCGCAGATCCGCGCCGCGCTGGAGGCATCGGCGGACCTGGGCTATGAAATCGAAGACTGCGGCACCGACCTGCCGCAAGCCGTCAAGCGCGCCAGCGAACTGGCGCAAGCCGGCGACGCCGTGCTGTTGTCGCCGGCCTGCGCCAGCATGGACATGTTCAAGAACTACGCGCATCGCGCCCAGGTGTTCATCGACACCGTGCGCGAGATCGCCCTCGATGCAGGACAGGAGCTCTGATGGCCTTCCAGATGCCGTTCCGCTTTGCTGACAAGTCGACGCCGCCGTCGATGGACAGCCGCGCGCGGCAATCGAAGATGATGGAATACGACCAGCCGCTGGTCTGGGTCACGCTGCTGTTGATGCTGCTCGGGATGGTGATGGTGTACTCGGCCTCGATCTCGCTGCCGGATTCGCCCAAGTTCGCCAACTACGTGCGCTGGCAGAATACCTACTTCCTGCAACGGCAGGCGATGTTCATCGTCGTCTCGCTGCTGGCCGGCCTGTTCGTGTTCCGCATCCGCGTCTGCGACCTGCAGAAGGCCGCGCCGTATCTCTTCATCGGCACGCTGGTGCTGCTGGTGATGGTGCTGATCCCCGGCCTCGGCGTGGTGGTCAACGGCGGCCGCCGCTGGCTGTCGCTCAAAGTGATCAACGTGCAGCCGTCGGAGCTGATGAAAGTCGTGGCCGTGCTGTACGCCGCCGACTACACGGTGCGCAAGCAGGAATACATGCACAAGCTGACCAAGGGCTTCATGCCGATGGCGGCGGCGGTCGGCTTCGTCGGCCTGTTGCTGCTGCTCGAACCCGACCTGGGCGCGTTCGGCGTGATCGTCTGCATCGCCATGGGCATCCTGTTCCTGGGCGGGATCAACGCCATCTGGTTTGGTGGCATCGGCGCTGTGCTGGTGGTGATCTTCGGCTCCATCATCGCACTGTCCAAATTCCGCCGCGAGCGCTACTTCGCCTACCTCAATCCGTGGGAAGAAGACAATGCATTGAACAAGGCCTACCAGCTGACCCACTCGCTGATCGCTTTCGGGCGCGGCGAGATTTTTGGCGTTGGCCTGGGCGGCAGCGTGGAAAAGCTGCACTACCTGCCGGAGGCGCATACCGACTTCCTGCTGGCGGTGATCGGCGAAGAACTCGGCCTGGCCGGCGTGCTGGTGGTGATCGCGCTGTTCTACTGGCTGATCAAGCGCGCCTTCGACATCGGCCGCCAGGCCATCGCCATCGACCAGACCTTTGCCGGCCTGACGGCCAAGGGCATCGGCATCTGGATCGGCGTGCAGACGTTTATCAATATGGGTGTCAACCTTGGCCTGCTGCCGACCAAGGGCTTGACCTTGCCGCTGATGAGCTATGGCGGCACGGGTGTGGTAATTAACTGCATCGGACTCGCGATCCTGCTCCGGATCGACTACGAGAACCGGGTCCTGATGCGTGGTGGCAGACTATGAAACGATTGATGATTATGGCGGCCGGCACCGGCGGTCACATTTTCCCCGGACTGGCGATTGCGCAGACGCTGCGCGCGCGCGGCTGGGAAGTGACCTGGCTGGGCACCGCCGCCGGCATGGAACAGGATTTGGTGCCCAAGCACGGCATCGCGATGGACAGCATCGACTTCACCGGCATGCGCGGCAAGGGCTTGAAGCACTCGCTGGGCGGCGCGCTGAAGATGGTCAAGGCCTTCGCCGCCTGCTTCGGCTACATCGGCAACCGCAAGCCGGACGTGGTGCTGGGCATGGGCGGCTACGTCACCGTGCCGGGCGGCCTGATGGCGCGCCTGCGCGGCGTGCCGCTGGTGCTGGTCAACGCCGACGCCGCGCTGCTGCTGTCGAATAAAACGCTGGTGCCGTTCGCCGAGCGCGTGTGCTTCGGCTTCCCGGCCAACTTCGGCAAGGCCGCCAGCAAGGCCGTCGTCACCGGCAATCCGGTGCGCAAGGAGATCCTGGAGATGGCCGCGCCGGACCTGCGTTTCTTCGGCCGTGAAGGTCCGCTGCGCATCCTGGTGGTGGGTGGCAGCCTGGGCGCCAAGGCGCTGAACGACAACCTGCCGGCCGCGCTGGCGCTGATCCCGGCCGCGCAGCGTCCGCAGGTAACGCACCAGTCGGGCAAGAAGAACATCGATGCGCTGCGCACAGCCTATGCGCAAGCGGGCGTTGAGGCCAATGTGGTCGACTTCATCGACGACATGGCCGCCGCCTACAGCCACGCCGACGTGGTGATCTGCCGCGCCGGCGCGATCACGCTGTCGGAGCTGACCGCCGCCGGCGTGGCCAGCGTGCTGGTGCCGCTGGTCGCATCGACCACCAGCCACCAGCGCGACAACGCGCAGTGGATGGCGAAACAGAACGCGGCGATCCACATGCCGCAATCGGAAATGAGCGCGCAGAGTGTAGCGACGCTGTTGGAAACGCTGACCCGCGGCGCCTGCCAGACCATGGCAACGGCGGCGCGCAGTGTCGGCAAACGCGATTCGAACGACGCTATCGCACAAGTATTGGAACATTTAGCATGAAGCATAAGGTACAAAATATTCACTTCGTCGGCATCGGCGGCAGCGGCATGAGCGGCATCGCCGAAGTGCTGCTGACGCTCGGCTACACCGTGTCCGGCTCGGACCTGGGCAGCAATGCCGTCACCCAGCGCCTGGCCGACATGGGCGCTACGGTATTCCAGGGCCACGCCGCCGCGAACATCGGCGACGCCGACGCCGTCGTCACCTCGACCGCCGTCCAGCAGGACAATCCTGAAGTCGTGGCTGCGCGCAGCCGCAAGATCCCCATCGTTCCACGCGCCGTGATGCTGGGCGAGTTGATGCGCCTGAAGCGCGGCATCGCCATCGCCGGCACGCACGGCAAGACCACCACCACCAGCCTGGTCGCATCGGTGCTGGCGCAGGGCGGCCTGGATCCGACCTTCGTCATCGGCGGCCGCCTGACCGCCGCCGGCGCCAACGCCAAGCTGGGCACCGGCGAATACCTGGTGGCCGAAGCCGACGAATCGGACGCATCGTTCCTGAACCTGACGCCGATGATCGAAGTCATCACGAACATCGACGCCGACCACATGGAAACCTACGAGCACGATTTCGAAAAGCTCAAGCAGGCCTTCGTCAGCTTCACGCACCGCCTGCCGTTCTACGGCCGCGCCATGCTGTGCATCGACGACCAGCACGTGCGCTCGATCCTGCCGCAGGTGACCAAGCCTGTGACGACCTACGGCTTCCACGAGGACGCCGAAGTACGCGCCGTGAACGCCCGCGCGGTCGGCGTCGAGATGCACTTCACCGTGATCCAGGAAGGCTATCCCGACCTGGACGTGGTGCTGAACCAGCCCGGCCTGCACAACGTGCAGAACGCCTGCTCGGCCATCGCCATCGCGCGCGAAATCGGCATCGAAGACAAGGATACGCAAGCCGGCCTGGCCGCCTTCGCCGGCGTCGGCCGCCGCTTCACCAAATACGGCGACGTCGCCATCCCCGGCGGTGGTACGTTCACGCTGGTGGACGACTTCGGCCACCATCCGCTGGAAATGGACGTGACCACCGCCGCCGCGCGCGCCGCCTATCCCGGCCGCCGCCTGGTGCTGGCCTTCCAGCCGCACCGCTACAGCCGCACGCGCGACCTGTTTGAAGATTTCGTCAAGGTGCTGGGCACCGTCGATGTGCTGGTGCTGGCCGAAGTCTACGCCGCCGGCGAAGCGCCGATCGTGGCCGCCGACGGCCGCGCGCTGGCGCACGCATTGCGCGCACGCGGCAAGACCGAACCGATATTTGTAGAGGCGATCGGCGATATGCCGGAAACCATCATGGGCGTGGTGCGCGACGGCGACGTCGTCATGACCATGGGCGCAGGCTCGATCAGCGGCGTCCCTGCCAAACTGACTAACTATCCAAAGGTCTGAAAGTGAATCACCTTACTCCTGTTGACGCAAAAGCTTTCGGCAAGGTCGGCGTGCTGTACGGCGGCCGCTCCGCCGAGCGCGACGTTTCCATCATGTCCGGCAACGGCGTGCTGGCGGCCCTGCAAAGCAAGGGCATCGACGCCCACCTGTTCGACACCGGCGTGCGCACGCTGGCTGAACTGGCCGCCGAAAAATTCGACCGCGTGTTCATCGCGCTGCACGGCCGCTTCGGCGAAGACGGCAGCCTGCAAGGCGCGCTGGAACTGCTGGGCATTCCCTACACCGGCAGCGGCGTGATGGCCAGCTCGGTGGGCATGGACAAGATCACCACCAAGATCGTCTGGCTGGCCGCCGGCCTGCCGACGCCGCGCTACGCGGTGCTCAATGCTGGTTCCGACCTGGCCGCCGTGTGCGCCGACCTGGGCCTGCCGCTGATCGTCAAGCCGCCGCATGAAGGATCGACCATCGGCATCACCAAGGTCAGTGCGGCTAATGAATTCAAGGCCGCCTTCGGCATCGCCGCCGCGCTGGACGACTCGGTGCTGGCCGAGGAATTCGTCACCGGCCGCGAGTTCACGGTCGCCATGCTGGGTTCCGGCGCCACCGCGCGTCCGCTGCCGGTGGTGGAGATCGTCGCCCCGCAAGGCAATTACGATTACCAGAACAAGTACTTCACCGACGACACCAAGTATTTCTGCCCGGCCGTGCTGCCGGAAGCCTTGACGCAGGAGATGCAGCGCCTGGCCGTGCTGGCCTACCGCGCCATCGGTTGCGAGGGTTGGGGGCGGGTCGATTTCCTGCTGCGCGAAAGCGACCAGAAACCGTTCCTGCTGGAGGTGAACACCTCGCCGGGCATGACCGGCCACTCGCTGGTGCCGATGGCGGCGCGCGCGGAAGGCATCAGCTATGAAGATCTGTGCGTGGAAATCCTGCGCACGGCGCGCTTGAAGATGAAGGGCTAAGTAACAGCATGTGGCAAGACGCTAAAGCCTTGAATGCGACCGCCAGCGGCATTTTCGTCCTGACGCTGTTGGCATGCATCGCGGCAGGCGTGTGGTGGGTGGCGCAGCGGCCGATGTTCACGCTGCGCACCATCCGTATCGAGACGATCGGGCAGGACGAGTTAAAGCATGTGAATCACCTGACGCTGCGTAACAACGCGCTGGGCCGCATCAAGGGTAACTTCTTCACGACGAATCTGGATGCGGTGCGCCAGGCGTTTGAATCGGTGCCCTGGGTACGCCGCGCAACGGTGCGGCGCGAATGGCCGGACCAGCTGATCGTGGCGCTGGAAGAGCATGAGGCGCTGGGCACGTGGGGCGAGGATGGAAGGCTGCTGTCGACCAAGGGCGAGTCGTTCACCGCCAACCTGGCCGAGGCGGAAGAGGACCATGTGCTGCCGGAGTTCGACGGACCGGAGGGCAGCGAGAAGGAAGTGCTGTCGCGGTACGACGAGCTGCGCACCTGGTTCGCGCCGCTCAAGCTGGTGCCGGAGGCGTTGTCGCTGTCGGGGCGCTATGCATGGACGGTGAAGCTGAATAACGGCATGAGCGTGGCGCTGGGACGGGAACAGACCAGCACCACGTTGAAGGAAAGGGTGGACCGCCTGCTGGGAATTTATCCGCAGCTGGTGGAGCACTTGCAGAACATCGAGACCATCGATATGCGTTACCAGAATGGGCTGGCACTGAGTGCGACGGGATTGAAGATTCCGGCCGAGGGAGCCAAGCCAAAACCGATCGTGAAGAAAAAAATACAGTAGGCAGAGATAAATGACTAAAGACGCTAAAAACCTGATCGTTGGCCTCGACATCGGCACCTCGAAAGTGGTGGCCGTGGTGGCCGAGGTGATGGGCGATGGACGCCACGAGGTGATCGGGCTGGGCCAGCACGAATCGAAAGGCCTGAAGAAGGGCGTGGTGGTCAACATCGAAGCGACCGTCGAATCGATACAGCGCGCGCTGGAAGAAGCGGAGCTGATGGCCGACTGCAAGATCCGCAATGTCTACGCCGGCATCGCGGGCAGCCATATCCGCAGCTTCAATTCCAGCGGCATGGTGGCCATCAAGGACAAGGAAGTGACGGCCACCGACGTGGCGCGCGTCATCGAAACGGCAAAGGCGGTTAACATTCCGACCGACCAGCAGCTGCTGCACACGGTACCGCAGGAATTCATCGTCGACAGCCAGGAAGACGTGCGCGAGCCGATCGGCATGAGCGGCATCCGCCTGGAAGTCAAAGTCCACATCGTCACCGGCGCCGTGTCGGCGGTGCAGAACATCGTCAAGTGCGTGCGCCGTTGCGGCCTAGAAGTGTCCGACCTGATTTTGCAGCCGATGGCCTCGGCCGACGCGGTGCTGACGCCTGATGAAAAAGAACTGGGCGTGGTGCTGATCGACATCGGCGGCGGCACCACCGACGTCGCCGTGTTCTCGGACGGCGCGATCCGCCACACGGCCGTGATCCCGATCGCCGGCGACCAGATCACCAACGACATCGCGATGGCCTTGCGCACCCCGACCTCGGAGGCGGAAGAGATCAAGATCCGCTACGGCGTGGCCAAGCAGGTGCTGGCCGATCCGGGCGAATCGCTGGAAGTGCCGGGCCTGGGCGACCGCGGTCCGCGCAACCTGTCGCGCCAGGCGCTGGCCGCCGTGATCGAGCCGCGCGTCGAAGAGCTGTTCGCCATGGTGCATCAGGTGGTGCGCGAGTCGGGCTACGAAGGCGTGCTGTCGTCGGGCATCGTGCTGACCGGCGGCACCGCGATCATGCCGGGCATGGTCGAGATGGCGGAAGACATATTCCTCAAACCGGCGCGCCTCGGCACGCCGGACTACCGTGGCCAGCTGGCCGACGTGGTGCGCAGCCCGCGCTACGCGACCGTGCTGGGCCTGTTGTTGGAAGCGAAAAAGCAGTACCTGCGTGGCCATATCGTTACGCGTCAGGATGGTTCGGTGAAGGCAGTATGGCAGCGCATGAAAGAATGGTTCTTGGGTAATTTCTGAAGCACTTTGCAGCAAAAAATTAGCTAAATTTTTTATATTAAAACCGCAGTTTTCAATCCCCAGTTCTTCTAACGATATGAGGACTGGCGCTTGAAAACCGCATTCTGATAGGGAGTCACATCATGGAGTTTGATATGGTCGATAACGCAGCTTTGGGCACCGTCATCAAGGTCGTCGGAGTCGGCGGCGCAGGTGGCAATGCAGTTCAACACATGATCAACAAGGGTATGTCCGGCGTCGAGTTCATCGCCGCCAATACCGATGCGCAGGCGCTGTCGACCTCCAAGGCCGACAACGTGATCCAGATCGGCGAGACCGGCCTGGGCGCCGGCATGAAGCCCGACGTCGGCCGCCGTCTGGCCGAGGAATCGCGCCAGCGCATCGAAGACTCGCTGCGCGGCGCGCACATGGTGTTCATCGCCGCCGGCATGGGCGGCGGCACCGGCACCGGCGCCGCACCGATCGTGGCGGAAATCGCCAAGTCGCTGGGCGCGCTGACCGTGGCCGTGGTGTCGAAGCCGTTCTCGCACGAAGGCCAGAAGTGCATGGACATCGCCGACGAAGGCCTGGAGCAGCTGTCGGCCCACGTCGACTCGCTGATCGTGATCCTGAACGAGAAGCTGGAAGAGATCTACGAAGACGAATCGCTGATCGACTGGCTGCAGCACGCCGACGATGTGCTCAACAACGCCGTCGCCGGTATCGCCGAGATCATCAACGTGCCGGGCCACATCAACGTCGACTTCAACGACGTCAAGACCATCATGGGCGAGCAGGGCAAGGCCATGATGGGCACCGCGACCGCGTCCGGCGTCGACCGCGCGCGCATCGCCGCCGAGCAGGCCGTGGCGTCGCCGCTGCTGGACGGTGTCGACCTGTCGGGTGCCCGTGGCGTGCTGGTCAACGTGACCGCGTCGCGTGGCCTGAAGGGTAAAGAGATCAAGGAAGTCATGGCCGCCGTGCGCGCCTTCGCCGCGCCGGACGCGTCGATCGCCCAGGGTATCGCCTACGACGACAACATGGGCGACGACATCCGCGTCACCGTGGTGGCCACCGGCCTGGGCAAGGCCAAGAAGCACGTGCAGCTGGTTCCTCAGCAGATGCTGCGCACCGGCACCCACAACAGCCCGATGATGCCATCGGCTGCACTGGGCGGCGGCGCGGCTTCGTCGTCGGTGTCGATGGGCGCGACCAGCGGCATGGGCGGCGGTGCATCGCCGGCCTTCGACGGCATGAAGGCGCCGGCCGTATGGCGTCGCGAATCGGCTTCCGAGCAGGTGCGCGCGATGGAAAAGAATGGCATGGAAACGTACGACATTCCTGCCTTCCTGCGCAAGCAGGCGGATTAAGGCATACTGCTGGCTCTAAGCCGGTGAAAGCCGCGCCTGGGCGCGGCTTTTTTACGTTCAACATTTTATAAAAGGAGTCATCCATGACCATCAAGATTGGCGACACCCTGCCAGAAGGCACCCTGTCCGAATTCATCGAAACCGAAACCGAAGGCTGCTCGCTGGGCCCGAACACGTTCAACGTACAAGACCTGGTCAAGGGCAAGAAGATCGCGATCTTCGGCCTGCCGGGCGCCTACACCCCGACCTGCTCGGCACAGCACGTGCCAGGCTACGTCAAGCACGCCGCCGACCTGAAAGCCAAGGGCGTCGACGAAATCTGGTGCATCTCGGTCAATGACGCCTTCGTCATGGGCGCGTGGGGCCGCGACCAGAAAGCCACCGGCACCGTCCGTATGATGGCCGACGGCAACGCCGCCTACTCCAAGGCCCTGGGCCTGGACGCCGACTTCAACAAGTTCGGCATGGGCACCCGCTCGCAGCGCTACTCGCTGCTGGTTGAGAACGGTGTCGTCACCCAGCTCAACATCGAGCAGGGCGGCAAGTTCGAAGTATCGAACGCTGAAACCCTGCTGGCCCAGGCGTAATCGCCGGACTGGTTGGATGCAGTAAAAAAACGGCGCCGCGGCGCCGTTTTTGTATTAATCTCACAATATGACTCAAGCCTTGATCAATCCAGCTTTGATGACATGGTCCCGCCGCAGGGCCGGGCTCACTCAAGCTGAACTCGCTGAAAGCATTCCCGTCAAAGAGGAAAAGGTGCTGGCTTGGGAAACGGGCGAGAGCAGGCCTACATTCCGTCAAGCGCAACAATGGGCTGACCGCGCTCATATTCCTTTCGGCTTCCTGTTCCTGAAGGCGCCGCCGCAGGAGGCGTTGCCTCTTCCTGACTTGAGAACGGTCGGTAGCGATACACCAGAAGATCCAAGTGTCGATTTGCTCGATACGGTACGCGACGTGCTGCGCAAGCAAGCGTGGTATCTCGATTATCTGGCCGAGCAGGAGCGTGAAGCGCTTCCTTTTGTCGGCAGGTTTAGTAGCACTGATGCGATCGACGATGTCGTTGCAGACATCCGTCGGGTGCTAGGTGTTCAGGCTCCGCTTAAAAAGGGCGGAGATGAATATATGCGGCAATTGGTAGCCGGTGCCGACGCTGCCGGCATACTCGTCATGCGCAGCGGAATTGTGGGTTCGAATACCCATCGAAAACTGGATGTCGGCGAGTTTCGGGGCTTTGCGATCGGCGATAGGTATGCTCCTGTCGTTTTTATTAACCTCGCGGATGCGCCGGCGGCGAGGCTGTTCACATTGATCCATGAACTGGCGCATATCTGGATTGGAAGTAGCGGGATTTCCAGTGTGTCGCCGGCGGACAACCGGAAAACAGAGACTTTCTGCAATGCCGTGGCGGGTGAGTTTTTGGTTCCGGAGTTGCTATTCCGTGAGCGCTGGAAGCATGCTGTTGATTGGATAGCGCAGTTGCCGGAGTTGGCCGCTGGCTTCCATGTCAGTAAGCTGGTCATCGCTCGCAGAGCCTGTGATTTAGGATTCGTTTCCCGCGACGCCTACGTTGCATTCTATCTGGCGGAATTAAAGGCATATCGGGACCAGAAGGGCGGTGGCGGGAATTTCTACCAAAGCGCGGAGGGCAAGAATAGCAAGCGATTCAGCCGGGCGGTTTTGTCGGAAGCATTGAGCGGACGCTTGCTGCTGCGCGAAGCCGGAAAGCTGCTGGGAGTGCAGCCGGCCAAAGTCCGTACTTATGCTGAAAAGACGGACGAATGAGGTATCTGCTTGACGCCAATACGTTTGTCGAAGCTAAGAATCGTTATTACAACATGACGGTCTGTCCGGCGTACTGGGAATGGATACTTCAAAAATTCGGCTCCAACGATGTGGCAAGTATCTCGATGATAGGCGATGAATTAAAGCGAGGTGACGATGAGCTCGCCTCTTGGGTTAGATGCCATCCGGCGTTGTTCGAGGCTGTTGACGATG
Organism: Duganella sp. BJB476; assembly: GCF_003416895.1. Lineage (GTDB taxonomy): Bacteria > Pseudomonadota > Gammaproteobacteria > Burkholderiales > Burkholderiaceae_D > Rugamonas. The sequence goes on along the minus strand of NZ_QVIO01000007.1, from coordinate 78,439 downwards.
AGAGCACGCAAGCCTGCTTCGTCAAGGTTGTCGAGTTCGTCGCCTCAGAAACTCATCGGATGAAGGTTGGCGCGGTTGAAGATTTTCTTTCCGGCGCGGATCCATGGCTGATAGCCAAAGCAATGGCGACCGGCGCCACTGTGGTGACTCACGAGCGTCATCATGCAGACGTCGTCAAGAAATTCCTTATTCCAAATGTGTGTGATGTCTTTAATGTCGAATGGATGAATACTTTTGACTTGCTCTACAAGTTAGAAGCACGTTTTGTTTTGCCGGGTGGATGATGCGAGTTCTAGCTATTTCCGGCAGCCTGCGGGCGCTTCCCATCAGCTCGATGCTGCTGCGCACGGCAAGGCCGATCAGTAACCCTGCACGCGCAGGCAGACGGCCAGTTCATCGGCCAGCCGGCGCCGCTGGGCCGCGCCGATAAAGCGGCCGAGTTCGACCTGCTCGCCGCAGTCCTCAAGATGGATAAGATCACCGTCGCGCCGGGGCGGCAGCAGGCGGGTGGTGCGTGGGCGCAGACTGCGCTCGCTGCGCTTGCGTCCCCGGCATTGCTCCACCACGATGGCGCCGGGGGAAATCGCGATGCGGTCGTAATCGCCCCGATGGCGCGCGCAGTAGTGCAGGCAGGCCGCCAGCGCCGCCTGCTCCAGCGTGGCGTAGACCAGCACATACCAGTAACCCTGCCACAGGAACGCCAGCGCCACCAGCGCCGACGGCACGCACAGCGTCACGAACACCAGCGCCAACTGGCGCTGGGTCAGTGTGCAGCGGCGCTCCAACAGCCAGCTGCGCGGTTCCGATGGCACATCGCGCGGCATCGCATTCTCCCTGGACGTCCGTAAAGTATATCCCGGTTCGTCAGCGCGCCGCCGAGGTGGACGTCAATAGATATCGCCGAAATCGTGCTTGGCCTTGAACAAGGTCGAGTCGATGGAGAACGAGCAGTCGGCCTGCACGGCGAAGTATTTCAACGTCTCTTCCGGCGCCGTCGTGAACAGGCTGCGGATCGCCGTCACGCGCTCGGCCGGCGTGCGCATGCGGGCCGTCCACTCGTCGAATTTCATCTCCAGCTTCCAGTCGCCGGCGCGCTCGCAGGTGAAGCCGGCGTCCGCCAGCATCGCGAGCCATTCGGACGGCCGGTAGTCGCGCACGTGCGAAGCGTCGCGCAACAGTTCGACCGCCTGCAAGGTGGTGTCGTGCAGCGGGTTTTCCGGCGCGGTGATGTCGACCACGACCAGCACGCCGCCTTTCTTCAACACCCGCTTCACTTCGCGCAGCGCGGCAGGCACATCCAGCCAGTGATGCGCCGAGAAGCGCGTGACCACCATGCAGAACGAGGCGTCCGCGAACGGCAGGCTGGCGACGTTGCCTTGCTGCGTGGTGATGTTGTCCAGCTCCCGTTCGGCGGCGGCGCCGCGTACCACGGCCAGCATCTGTTCGGACAGGTCGAAGGCCGTCACCGATTTCGCCACCGGCGCCACGGCGAAGCTGGCGTGGCCGGCGCCGCAGCCCAGGTCCAGCACCGTCGGATGCGGCCCCAGCAGGCGGGCGACCTCGCGCAGCGCGGCCAGGTCGGCGCCTTGCGCGTGGACGGTGCTGGTCAGGTAGGCGCTGGCGGTATTGCCGAACTGTTGGGCGACGACGGCTTGCTGTTTCATGTTTTTCTCCAAAAATGGGCGAGTCAGGGCAGAATAGGCGTGTTTTTATCCTGTAACAAGACAAGTACTTATCCTGGTATAAGAACTACCATGCACAGCAAACTCGGCGAATTCATCCGCGCTCATCGCGAGCGCACCCTGCCCGACAGCGTCGGCCTGCCCGGCGGCGGACGGCGCCGCACGCCCGGCCTGCGGCGCGAAGAGCTGGCGCAATTGTGCGACGTCAGCCCGACCTGGCTGACCTGGCTGGAGCAGGGCAGGGACGTGCAGGCGTCCGGCAAGATGCTGGCGCGGCTGGCGGAAGTGCTGCGTCTGTCGGCCGCCGAGCGCGCCTACCTGTTCAGCCTGGCCGACCGGCTCGATCCGCATCACGATGACGATGGTGGTAGCGCGGAGGAAGCGCTGGACGCGATCGTCGCCGCCATTGATGCTCCCGCCTACATCCTGGACCGGCAATGGGATGCGGTGGCGTGGAACCCGCAGGCGGCGCAGCTGTTTGCCGGCTGGCTGTCGGCGTCGCCGTCATCGCGGCCGAATCTGCTGCGCTACATGTTCCTCAGCCCAGCGGCGCGCGAACTGATCGTCGATTGGCCGGAGCGCGCCCGGCGGCTGGTGGCCGAATTCCGCGCCGACATCGGCCGCCACGCCAGCGAGGAGGTGCTGGCCGGCCTGATCGCCGAACTGTCCGACGCCAGCACCACCTTCGCCGAGCTGTGGACCCTGCAGGACGTGGTCGGCAGGGAAGGCGGCCTGCGCCGTTTCCGCCATCCGCGACAAGGTGATCTGGACTTCAATCAGGTAACGCTGCATCTGGCCAAGCGGCATGATTTGAAGCTGGTGATGCTGCTGCCGCAGACGTGATTGGACAGCTGCGTGAAGTGTCCGGCTTTTGATGTTATAGTTCCTGCATCATTCTGACGTTCCGCCCATGGGGACGTCCCTTTGCGCATCAGATTTTTAGAATGCTCACATGCCGATCGAACTCAACTTTGCAACGCCGGTCGCGCTTCCCGCGCAGTCCAGCATCTCCGACCTCTACCAGGCGGTCAACCTGGCCGACGCATTTGCAATCAGGCTGCCGTCCGGCGCCTCCGCTGATCCGGATCTGCTGGCCCGGTTCATCTTCGCGCATCAGCCTGCATGGATCGGGACACTCACCAATCTTCGCGATCTGATTGTTGCCCGCTTTGGTCTGAAGACTGCCAGGCATCTGGCAACCCTGGCCCATGTTGCGAAGGTTGAACGGCTTGGCATCTTCAAGGTCTACCGCACCAGCGAAACCGAGGTTGTGGTGGGGGAGGACGACGCGCATCTCGATTTCCGCGTATCGATCCTGTGCAGCGGCGGGCCGGAGGCTGACAGCGGACGCGAACTGACCGTCTCGACGGTGGTCCATTGCCATAATCTGCTGGGGCGGGTCTACATATTTTTCATTGCGCCCTTTCACCGCATGGTGGTCAAGGCCAGCCTGCGCCGCGCTGCGCATATCGGCTGGCCTGTGAGTGGAGCACGGCCATGACGATGCGAACAATAGCAGCACTGTGCATGGGAGTGCTGATGACGGTTGCTCAGGGCGAAGCAGCCGCTGCCGAACCAGCGGGACACATCACCGGCGTGGGCGGCGTCTTCTTCAAAGCCAAGGACCCGAAGGCGCTGGCGGCCTGGTATCGCGATGTGCTGGGCATGCCGCTGGAAGTGTGGGGCGGCGCGAAACTGCGCTACGACGCGCCCCAGCATCCGCCTGCGTTGATCTGGAGCGCCTTCCCGGCCACGACGAAATACTTCGCGCCATCGACCAGCGAGTTCATGATCAACTACGCGGTCGACGACATGGACGCCTTGCTCGCGCGGCTGGAAGCGAAAGGCGTCGCCATCCTGAAGCGCACCGACGACGACCCGAATGGCCGCTTCGCGTGGATACTCGATCCGGAAGGTAACAAGATCGAACTCTGGGAGCCGAAACGTGCGCCGCCTCCCTGATTGGCTTGGTAAAGGCTCAGACAAATGACGGAGTTTGATTATGCGGTTGCTATTGTTGTGGTTTGTACTGGCTATTACGAATATCGCGTCGGCGAATACTCCTTACGAAATGAGAGGAGTCGTTCTGCTACAGCCTGAGTCCGTTCTGAATGAACGTATCCAGACGAATTCGCTAGCGTCGTATATCCGTTCGGTTAACGCCGCTGCCACCGATGTTTTTGCTTCCCAGACGCACGGGCCGGCGGCCGGGTTTCTGGTCCTTGCCATCAGGCCAGGCAATCAATCCGCTGCATGGCTCGATGTTAGCCCTGCGTTGCCACCTGATCTCGCAAACGATCTGGTTGCAAGGCTGCGTGCCCTGCCTGTACCAGAAGTTCAGCTTGGCCCCGTCGTGTTTGCTGTACGCGCCGTGTTGTGGGGAGGAGAGCCTTTGGATCAAAATCTGCCTGAGCCTGAGGAGTGGAGGCGAGCGGCACATGAGGCAGGGCAACCCCTTGAGATCGGTGAGTTGGTTGGTCGCATTTGGCCGCGCTAACCTGAGGCGAAAAACTGCTTGTGGGGCCGGAATTTTATAATGCCAAGCATGAAACCACTCATCGTAATATTGCTGACCGCCTTCTCCAGTTCGGCATTGGCCTGCCAGACGCCGACGCAAAAGCCTGCGCGCAGCCTGGACCACCTGGCGCGCGGCCACGCTGAAAGACGAGCCGGGCGTCTCGGCCCGGCTCTACAAATTCCCCTTCCCAAAGATGGCGTCACCGACGGCATACGCTGAGTCGGCGCGGCGTTCTGCAAGGAAAGCATCGCCTTGCTATAATCGGTGCGTCCGGGCACTACCCGGTCCTGGCTCCCAACGTCGCCATGATGACGTTCCCAGTGGTCCGCACGGACCTGCCGCAAGGAGCTCCCCTGTCCACCGCCACCCGCTCAGAAAACCTGCGCAGCATCTACGCGATGCTGGCCGCGGTCGCCATGTTCTCGTTCATGGACACCACCATGAAAGTGCTGTCCTCCCACTATCCCGCCACGCAAGTGACCGCCATGCGCGCGCTCAGTTCGCTGCCGCTGCTGTGCGGCTACATGCTGTATCGCGGCGCCTTCCGCGGCATCTTCCAGGTGCGCTGGGGCATGCACGTCTTCCGCAGCGTGCTCGGCATCGCCATGCTGACTTCGTTCGCCTACGGCCTCAAGGCGCTGTCGCTGGCCGAGGCGTATTCGATCTTCTTCATCGCGCCGTCGCTGATCACGGCGCTGTCGGTGTTCGTGCTGAAGGAGAAGGTCGGCATCGGCCAGTGGGTCGCGATCGTGGTCGGCCTGCTCGGCGTGCTGGTGGTGCTGCGCCCCGAAGGCACGGGCTTCCTGACCCTGGGCGGGCTGGCCTTGCTGGGCTCGGCCGCCTGCTACGCGATGGCCGCGATCACCAGCCGCGTGCTGGCCCGCACCGACAGCAACGAATCGATGATGTTCTGGTACCTGTTGCTGATGGCGGCCGGCGGCCTGGCGATGTCGGCCAGCCACTGGGTGCCGGTGCGCGCCGAAGACGGCTGGGTGCTGCTGGCGCTGGCGCTGAGCGGCTTCCTCGGCCAGCTGGCGATCACGCGCGCGTTCAGCTCCGGCAAGGCCTCGGTGGTGGCGCCGTTCGAATACTCGGCGCTGGCCTGGGGCGTGGCGATCGACTGGCTGCTGTGGCACACGCTGCCCGACGGCTACACGCTGCTCGGCGCCGGCATCATCATCGCCAGCGGCATCTACCTGGTGCGGCGCGAATCGGTCCATGCGGAAGCCGAACATCCTTGACGATGGGAAACTCCGCCGACAGCGCGGCGGACCCAACTTCGCTATAATCGTCGGATGTTAAAACAACGCACTATCAAAGAACTGGTCCGCACCACAGGTGTCGGACTGCACTCCGGCACCAAGGTCGAGCTGACCCTGCGCCCGGCCGCGCCGGACACCGGCATCGTGTTCCGCCGCGTCGACCTGACCCCGGTGGTGGAGTTCCCCGCCAGCGCGATGGCGGTTGGCGATACCCGCATGGCCTCCGTGCTGGTCAAGGACGGCGCCCGCGTGTCGACCGTCGAGCACCTGATGTCGGCCTGCGCCGGCCTCGGCCTGGACAATCTGTACATCGAAGTCAGCGCCGAGGAAATCCCCATCATGGACGGTTCGGCCTCGTCATTCGTGTATTTATTGCAACAGGCTGGCGTGCAAGAGCAGCCGGTCGCGAAGAAATTCATCCGCGTGCTGAAACCGGTGGAAATCCGCGAAGGCACGGGCGACAAGGAAAAATGGGCCCGTTTGACGCCGTACAACGGCTTCAAGCTGGACTTTTTCATCGAATTCAACCATCCGGCGGTCGACGGTACCCAGCAGCGCGCCCATGTGGATTTCGGCGACGTCTCCTACGTGCACGACGTGGCCCGCGCCCGCACCTTCGGCTTCATGCAGGACGTGGAAATGCTGCGCGGCATAGGCCTGGCGCGCGGCGGATCGCTGGAAAACGCGATTGTGATGGACGAGTATCGCATCCTCAATTCGGACGGGCTGCGCTATGACGACGAGTTCGTGCGCCACAAGATCCTGGACGCCATCGGCGACCTCTACCTGGTCGGCCACCCGCTGCTGGCCAGCTACGAGGCCCACAAATCCGGCCACGCGCTGAACAACCAGCTGCTGCTGGAGTTGCTCAAGCATCCGGATGCCTATGAAATCGTCTCGTTCGAGACCAATGAAGTCGCGCCACCGTCGTATCTGCGCCAGATGGCGCGTGAGTGGGCACTAACTTAGTTTAAGTCTGCCGCCGCTTGGCCACCATCGCCTTGAGCGCCGCGATCAGCGTGGCGTTCTGCGGGGTGTCCTCCAGCGCATCGCCAAGCTCGTCGAAGGCCGTCACGGCCGCCTCCGTCAGCCACAGGGCGCGCATCTGCTCCTTGATCTCGGCCGGCTTGGTCATCAGCACCTTCAATTTCACGCCGTGCACCTGCCAGCCGCGCCGCGCCAGCGTGTCCTGCAGCTTGGGCAGCTGTTGTTTGAGCTTGGCCGCCAGCGCCGCATTCGGCAGCGACAAGGTCAATTGCCCATCCTCGAACGCCAGGATCTCGCAGTACTTGAACATGGCCGGCAGGGCCGCCGCGCAGTCTTTTTGCAGCGAGGCCATGCGCTCGATGGCCGGCAGCAGCGCCGCCATTTTGTCGTCGCGGCGCAGGAAATCGGTCGCTCCGACAGGGGCGCGGCGTTTGATGGACAAGTTGGAAGAGTTGAATCGCATGTGGCGCAACATATCACAGGGGCAAAAAAACGTCACCACCGGTTAAAATAGCTTAATTTTGTGACATTGTTCACTCTTGGGCTATTGTTAAACCGGTCAATAACCCAATGTAGGCGCGGACGCATGATAAAATCACCGTCTTTTGCCATAGTCGAACTCCGTGCGGTAAGGCGTTTTTCCCCTACAGAGCTTTTTTTAACGGCGTTTTTTCAAGAATTCAAGCATGTCATTACTGACCCAGATTTTCGGTAGCCGCAACCAGCGGCTGCTCAAGCAATACCAAAAAACGGTACGCGAGATCAATGCGCTCGAGCCGGCGATGGAAAAACTGTCCGACGCCGAGCTGCAAGCGAAGACGCCTGCATTCAAGGAACGCATCGCCAATGGCGAATCGCTCGACGCGATCCTGCCTGAAGCGTTTGCGGTCTGCCGCGAAGCAAGCAAGCGTGTCTTCAAGATGCGCCACTTCGACGTGCAGCTGATCGGCGGCATGGTTCTGCACTACGGCAAGATCGCCGAAATGGGCACCGGTGAGGGCAAAACCCTGACCGCGACCCTGCCGGCCTATCTGAACGCGCTGTCGGGCAAGGGCGTGCACATCGTCACGGTCAATGATTACCTGGCGCAGCGCGACGCGGAAACCATGGCCAAGCTGTACGGCTGGCTGGGCCTGTCGACCGGTATCAACCTGTCGCAGATGGAACATGCCACCAAGCAGGCGGCCTACGCGTCCGACATCACCTACGGCACCAACAACGAATTCGGTTTCGACTACCTGCGCGACAACATGGTGTTCGAAGCCCGCGACCGCGTGCAGCGCGTGCTGAACTTCGGCATCGTCGATGAAGTCGACTCGATCCTGATCGACGAAGCCCGCACCCCGCTGATCATTTCCGGCCAGGCCGAGAACCATACCGACCTGTACTACAAGATCAACGAGCTGCCACGCCTGCTGACCTTGCAGATCGGCGAAGAAACCCCGGACGGCAAGGGCAAGGTCGAAGTCCCAGGCGACTACACCAAGGACGAAAAAGCCCACCAGGTGCTGCTGACCGAAGCCGGTCACGAAAAAGCCGAAGCGATCCTGACCAAAATGGGTCTGCTGCCGGAAGGCGCCTCGCTGTACGACTCGGCCAACATCACGCTGGTGCACCACCTGTACGCGGCGCTGCGCGCGCACGCGCTGTACTTCAAGGATCAGCACTACGTGGTGCAGAACAATGAAGTGGTGATCGTCGATGAATTCACCGGCCGTCTGATGACGGGCCGCCGCTGGTCCGACGGCCTGCACCAGGCAGTCGAAGCGAAAGAGGGCGTGAAGATCCAGAACGAGAACCAGACCCTGGCCTCGATCACCTTCCAGAACTACTTCCGCATGTATTCGAAGCTGGCCGGCATGACCGGTACCGCCGATACCGAAGCCTACGAATTCCAGGAAATCTACGGCCTCGAAACCGTGGTGATCCCGCCTAACCGTCCATCGCAGCGCAAGGACCGTCAGGACCAGGTCTACAAATCGTCGGCCGAGAAGTACAACGCCATGATGCTGGAAATCCGCGAATGCTACGACCGCGGCCAACCGGTGCTGGTCGGTACCACCTCGATCGAAAACTCGGAACTGCTGTCGGGCATCCTGACCAAGGGCGGCCTGCCGCACAACGTCCTGAACGCGAAACAGCACGCCCGTGAAGCGGAAATCATCGCCCAGGCAGGTAGCCCGAAAGCGATCACCATCGCCACCAACATGGCCGGTCGCGGTACCGACATCGTCTTGGGCGGTAACGTCGAGAAGCAGATCCAGTTCGTTGAAGCCAACGCTGAACTGAGCGACGCCGACAAGGCAGCGCAATCGAAGGCGCTGCGCGACGGCTGGCAGGCATTGCACGAGCAGGTGGTTGCCGCCGGCGGCCTGCATATCGTCGGCACCGAGCGTCACGAATCGCGCCGCGTCGACAATCAGCTGCGCGGCCGCGCCGCACGTCAGGGCGATCCTGGCATGTCGCGCTTCTTCCTGTCGCTGGACGACCAGCTGCTGCGCATCTTCGCGGGCGACCGCGTGCGCGCCATCATGGACCGCCTGAAGATGCCGGAAGGCGAACCTATCGAAGCGGGCATCGTCTCGCGTTCGATCGAGTCCGCACAGCGCAAGGTCGAGGCACGCAACTTCGATATCCGTAAGCAGCTGCTGGAATACGACGACGTCGCCAACGACCAGCGCAAAGTGATCTACCAGCAGCGTAACGAGCTGCTGGAAGCGACCGACATCTCGGAACTGATCGAGTCCCTGCGCCACGGCGCCTTCACCGACCTGGTACGCGAATACGTGCCGGCGGAATCGGTGGAAGAGCAGTGGAACATCAAGGGCCTGGAAGCGGCGCTGGCGGCGGAATGGCAGATCGACCTGCCGTTGCGCGCCATGCTGGAAAAAGAACAGAACCTGAACGACGAAGACATCGTGGAGCGCGTGACCGCTGCTGCCGATGCGCTGTACCAGTCGAAGATCGACATCGTCGGCAAGGAATCGTTCGGCGGCTTCGAACGCAACGTGATGCTGCAAAGCGTGGACAGCCACTGGCGCGAACACCTGGCGGCGCTGGATCACCTGCGCCAGGGTATCCACCTGCGCGGCTACGCTCAGAAGAACCCCAAGCAGGAATACAAGCGCGAAGCGTTCGAACTGTTCGGCCAGATGCTGGATATGATCAAGAACGAAGTGGTCAAGCTGATCATGACGGTCCGTATCCAGTCGCGCGAAGAGATCGATGCGGCAGAAGCGGCGATGCAGCAGTCGCACGTTGAGAACGTGAGCTACCAGCACGCCGACTTCAACCCGAACGCAGCGCCGGAAGACCTGCTGGCGCCAGCGCCTTCGATGGGCGGCCTGCCACCGGAGCTGCAAGGCCTGAGCGCCGAGCAGCTGATGGAGATGGGCCTGAAAGTCGGACGCAACGACCCATGCCCATGCGGCAGCGGCAAGAAGTACAAAGCCTGCCACGGCAAGCTGGCATAAACAAAAAAACCGGAGCTAGTCTCCGGTTTTTTTTCGTCTCGTGACAAATGTCAGTGCTACTTCATGACACACTGGACTGTTGGCCCCAGCATCCCTGTTCCATAATGATTATCCAACAGAACAGGGAAATCCCATGAAATTGATAGTGTGTTTCGCTTTGACTACCCTGGCCATGACGCTGGCACATGCCGCTGGATTCCAGTACGGATCTGCCGCCGATTCCAACGGCAAGCCGCTGGCGATCGGCATCTGGTATCCGAGCCAGGCAATACCGCAGTCCATGTCAGTGGGGCCAACTACGATGTCGGTTGCGCTCAACGGCCCGGTGGAAGGACGCGCATTGCCGTTGGTGGTGATGTCGCACGGCGCCGGAGGCTCGTTCATGGAGCACTACGATACAGCCATTGCCTTGGCTGACGCGGGCTATGTTGTTGCTGCCGTCACCCACACTGGCGACAACTATGCTGACCAGAGTCGCAGCATCTACATCATGGATCGCCCCAAACAAATGAGCCGTGTGATCGACCATATGTTGTCGAGCTGGGGCGGGCATGCCGCCATCGATTCAGCGCGTATCGGGATGTTCGGATTTTCTTCTGGTGGCTTTACGACGCTGGCAAGCATAGGCGGGCTTGCGGATCTCTCCAAGGTGGGCCCGATGTGCCGCGAACATCCAGAAGATTTTGCTTGCAAGGTGATGGCGAAAAGCGGGCAGACTGATATCGCGCCGCCCGATTCAAGCCTTGTGCAGGATTATCGCGTCAAGGCAGCGGTTGTGGCGGCACCGGCCCTGGGGTTCACGTTCTCGCCGGATGGACTGAAAAACGTCAAGGTACCAGTGCAACTCTGGCGTCCCGAGGATGACGTCATCCTGCCGCATCCGCGTTTCGCCGAAGCGGTTCGGTTGGCTCTTCCGCAAGCACCGGACTACCAGGTGGTGCCCAAAGCTGGCCATTTTGACTTCCTGGCGCCTTGCAGTGTCGCATTCGCGAACATGGTCCCTGCTATTTGTACCAGCGCTGCAGGGTTTGATCGCGTGGCTTTTCACCAAACCTTCAACAAGTCGGTAGTCGAATTTTTCGGGAAAAATTTGACACGTAACTGAGTCGCCTCGCGTTCAAAGCTGGCGCTCGTAGACCGCGCGGATGCCGGCGCGGGTTGGCGTGCTGGAGGTGCGCGCGGTGCTGTAGCCGCTGTCGGCGTAGAACTGGCCGAGCAACTGGTCCTGATGCAGCACGTTCAGCAGCGACACGCGCAGCCGCGATTTGCTGTCGAACTTCCATAGCGCATAGCCATCCAGTGTGCGCGTCACGCCGGTGTAGCTGGCCAGGCTGCCGCTGATCCTGACCATGCCGCCGGTCTGCAAGCCGGCGTTGAAGCCCAGCGTCAACGCGCCTGCGGGGCGGTAGTCCAGCCCGACGTTGGCGCTGAAGGGGATTTGCGCGCTGAGGCGATTGTCCGGCCCCGGCACCGCGTCCAGCCGCGACCAGTTGCGCGACGCGTTGGCGCGTACGTCGACCGGCCATGCACGCAGCGGGAACTTGGCGTCGAACTCGATGCCCGCCACCTTGGCCTTGCCGCCGTTGAACGGCGTCGTCACCCAGGAACCGTTTTGTTCGAACAGACGCTGCACCGTCACGTCACGGATGCGCCGCGCGTAGGCCGATACGCTCACCGAGCCCTCCTTGCCGAAGTACGATTCATACGCCGCGTCCAATCCCCACGCCAGTTCCGGCCGCAGATCGGGATTGCCCTGCACGTCGGGGTTGGTGGGGCCATTGTCGTTGTTGATGGTGTAGCGGCGCGGCAGCAGGTCGCGGGTCGGTGGCGCCTTGTAAGTGCGGGCGAGGGCCAGCCGTACCTGGTCGCGCTCCTGATTCGGCAGTTTCCACATCATCTGCGCCACAGGGCTGAAAACGCTGGAGCGGTTTTGCACCGCCGCCAGCAGGGCGCCGTCGGTGCGGGTGTCCAGCCCCTCCCAGCGCAGGCCGAGATAGGCTTGCAGGCGCGGCGTGACATCCCATTCGTCCTGGGCGAAGAGAGCGATGCGGCGCACACGCGCCTCGTACTCTTGCAGCAGCTGGCCCAGCGCCGCGCCACTGGCCGAGCTGTCGTCCTGGCGACGCATCTCGCTGCGGCGCGTGTCGGCGCCGTCCCAGCCGATGGCGAGATTGTGTGCTTCGCGCAGCCGGGTCAGGTATTTGCCGCTGGTGGTAATGCTGTCGTCGTCGGCGTTCGACGTGACTGCGCGCGTGAACAGCGGCGTGCCGTCGGCACCGGCGCCGTGGAAGGCATAGTCGGTGTTACGGTGGTTGTAGTCGTAACCCAGCTTGACGCTTAGCTTGCCGTCCGCGCCGACTGCATGCGTCCACGTCACGCCGCTGCGCAGGAAGGTCGTGTGCGACAGCGCGTGCCAGTCGTTGTTTGGGTAGGCGGTCGATGCACCGTAGATGCTGGTTTCGCGGGAGTCCCCGTGGCTGCTGGTGCGGTACAGGTCCAGCAGGTTTTGCCAAGCCAGTGTGTCGCCGTTTGCCAGCGTCCAGTTCAGGCGTGGCGCCAGATTCAGCTTGGCCTGGTGCGATTCGTTCAGTTCCGCGAAGGTGCGCAGTGCCGCCGGTCCTTCCACTCGCTCGGTGGTGGTTGGCGTGTTGCGGAAGCCGGTATCACTCAGCGTGCCGGCCAGGCCGTAAGACAGGGCGCCGTCGCGGTCCGCGATCTGCATCGTGGCGGATGGGCCGGTCACACCTTGCAGGTTTTCGATGCCCAGTTTCAGGTCGCGCTGCGCGCGGCTGCCTTTGCGCAGGATGACGTTGATGCTGCCCGCCATGGCCTGCGCGCTGTATTCGGCCGATGCAGTGCGCAGTATCTCGACGCGCTCTATCAGTTCTGGCGAGATGGCGTCGATGGACATGCCCTGCGGCGCTGGCTCGCCGTTGATCAGCAACTGCGTGTAGCCTGAGCCCAGGCCGCGCATGCGCACCTCGCCGCCGGCCACCGAGATGCCGGGCTGGCGCTTGAGCAGGGCGGACAGCGTGGTGTCGCCATATTGTTCGATGTCCGCGCGGCCGACGACGATCTTGGCCGCCGTGTCGTTGCGGCGCAGGGTCTGTGCTGCGGAACCGGTGATGTCGACGCGCTGCATGTCGGCGGCGTCTTGTGCATTCGCGCTCGCCGCAAGGCAGAGCAGTAAAAGAGATTTCATGAAGTGGGCGTAAGTTAATCCGGCGCAGAGTATCGCGCCGGACCAGCCGCGTCAAACCACCTTTGTGACGAGCGCCCGGATTGCCGTGACGATGTTCCACCGCCGCGCATTTTGGCGGCGCATGCGGCTGATATACTCGCCGTCATGGATCAACCCTCCCTCACATGGCGCGAAGTGCGCAACACCTTGCTGGTCAATCTACTGGTGTGGGGCCTGCTGTGCGCGGCCGGCGCGGCCAGCGTCTACAGCGACGTGCTGCGCGAAGGTGGCAGCCGCAGCTACGGCCGCGTGATGCTGAATTGGGACCTGAACCACGCGCTGATGATGACGCTCAGCTTCGGCCAGTACCTGGCCTTCCGGCGCTGGCCCGAGCTGACCGCCAGCGCCCGCGCCATCGCGCGCTGCTACGCGATGGTGGTGTTCATCTTCCTGCCGCTGCAGCTGGCCTACATGGCGATGCTGGACGCGGTGCGCGCCGACGGCGTGCTGGACCTGGCCCATGCCTTGCGCCTGTTCCTGTCGCCGCACGGTTTTGATGTGTTCCTCGAATTCGCCTGGGCGACCGGAACCTACACGGCGGTCACCGCCATTTGCGTCTGGCGCCGCAGCCAGGCGCGGGACAAGGCATGGCAGCAGGCGCTGACCGACAACCTGCATCTCAACCTGGAACTGGAACGCCAGCGCATGCTGGCCCTGCGCGCGCAATTGGAGCCGCATTTTATCTTCAACGCCTTGAACGCGATCAGCGCGCTGGTGCGCACCAGCGACGGCGACCTGGCGCTGAACGGCATCAACCGCCTGAGCGATCTGCTGCGCTACGCGCTGACGGCCAGCGGCCGCGATTGGGTCAGCGTCGGCGAGGAGCTGGCCTTCGTCGGCGACTATCTCGCCTTGCAGCGCCTGCGCTACCGGGCGCGCCTGCAAGTGCAGATGGATATCGGCGACGTCCATGGCGGTGAATGTCCGCCGCTGCTGCTGCAGCCGCTGATCGAAAACGCCCTGCGTCACGACCTGGATTGTCACGAAGGGGACAGCGATATCCGCATTCACCTGCACCTCGAAGGCGCGCAACTGCACATCCGCATCAGCAATCCCGTCACGCCGGACGCGTCGCCAAATCCGGGACTCGGGATGGGGTTGGCCAACACGCGGGCGCGCTTGCAGCTGGCCTATCGCGGCCAGGCATCGCTGGACAGCGCCTTGCGCGACGGCCGCTTCGAAGTGGCGATCCGCATGCCTTTGTACCCGAAGGAGTGACGACGATGCGTGTCTTGCTGGTCGATGACGAAGAACCGGGGCGCATCAACTTGCGCTATGCGCTGGCGCGGCACCCGCAGTGGCAGGTGGCCGGCGAATGCTCCAGCGCCGCCGCCGCCCGCGAGCTGCTGGCGCGGCAGGAGGTGGACCTGGTGTTCCTGGACGTGCAGATGCCGAAGGAATCCGGCATCGACCTGGCGCGCAGCCTGAGCGCGATGGCGGAGCCGCCGTTGATCGTGTTCGTCACCGCCTACAACGCCTACGCGATCGAAGCCTTCGAAGTGCATGCGCTGGACTACCTGCTCAAGCCATTCGACGACGCCCGCCTGGCGCAGACGCTGGAGCGCGCGGCGGCGATGCTGGCGCAGCGCCAGCTGGCGGGCTTTGCGCCGGCCCTGCGCGCCTACGTTGCGGCCCAGCCGGCGGCCGCGCCGGCGGGCTACTGGCATCAGGTCAGCGTGCGTTCGATTGGCCGCATCGAGTGCATACGGCTTGAGGATGTGCAGTGGCTGGAGGCGGACGGCAACTACGTCAAGCTGCACCTGGAGAAGCGCTGCGTGTTGTACCGCATGCCGCTCAGCCGCCTTGAAGAGCACCTGGACCCGGCGCGTTTCGTCCGCGTGCACCGCCGCGCCATCGTCGGCGCGGAGCAGTTCTCCTCGATGTCCGTGGTGGGCGACGGCAGCTACCTGCTGGCGCTGCGCTGCGGCGATACGGTTGCCGTCAGCGAGCGCCACGTGGAAGCTGCGCGCGCCCGCCTGGCGGCAGGCTAGCGCGAAGGATCGCGCTGCGGCGCGGAGTAGGGCAGCAGCATGCGCACCGCCGTGCCCACGTTGGGTGCGGAATCGATGGTGATGCGTCCACCCAGCACACCGGTGACGATGTTGTAGACGATGTTCATCCCCAGCCCTGTCCCGCCCTGGCCCATCTTGGTGGTGAAGAAGGGGTCGAACACGCGGCGCAGCACATCCTCCGGCATGCCGACGCCGTCGTCGCTGAACATCAACTCGACGATGTCATCGTCCACCGCTTCCGCGCGCACGGTGATGGTGCCGCCCTTGCGCTGGTCGAAGGCGTGGTTGAGCGTATTGTTGACGA
Organism: Duganella sp. BJB476; assembly: GCF_003416895.1. GTDB lineage: Bacteria > Pseudomonadota > Gammaproteobacteria > Burkholderiales > Burkholderiaceae_D > Rugamonas. The sequence goes on along the minus strand of NZ_QVIO01000007.1, from coordinate 62,960 downwards.
GGTTATTCAGCACCTGGTACAAGGCGCCGGGATAGGAATCGAAGCTCAGTCGTTCCGGGATCTGCAGGACCACCTCGCATTCGGCGCGGCGCAGGCGCGGCATGTAGGTGGCCATGGTGTCGTGCACCGCCGACAGCAGGTCGAAGCGGCGGCGCTGGTCGTTGGTCTGGTCGACGGCGATCTGCTTGAACGACGAGATCAACTCGGCCGCCTTGTGCAGCGAACCGGAAATCAGCTGGCTGGCCAGGCGCACTTCCTCCAGGTGGGCGATCAGCTCCGAGCGCCGCAGCGCGCCGGCCGCCACGTGCTGGTCGAACTCCACCACGCGGTCGCGCAGCGCGGTCGATGCCAGCAGGCTGTTGCCGATCGGCGTATTGAGCTCGTGCGCGATGCCCGCCACCAGCGATCCGAGCGAGGCCATTTTTTCGGCCGCCAGCAGCTCGTCCTGCGTATGCTGCAAGGTCTCCAGCGCCGTGCTCAGGTCCGCGTTGGCGCGTTCCAGCGCCGCCGAGCGCTCGCGCACGCGCGATTCCAGTGATATGTTCAAGTCCTTCAGCTCGCGCTTGGCGTTGAGCTCCTCGGTCAGGTCCAGCAGCGCCCAGATGATGGAGTCGTTGCCGTCCAAGGTCAGCGACGACGACCAGATCGCCACGCTGCCCACGCTGCCGTCGGGCAGCAGCACGCCGGCGATGGCGCCGTGCACCGCGCCGTCGGTCTGGTACATTTTCCAGATGCGGTCGCGCTCCAGCGTGCTGGCCCAGAACGGCACCTCGTCGCTGCGCTTGCCGATCAGGTTGGCGGCGCCCGAGCCGAAGGTGTGCGTGACCGCGCGGTTGGCGGCGACGATGCGGCCGTCGCGGTCCGACACCGTCAGCGGCAGCGGCGCCATGTCGAACAAGGTCTTGAAGCGCGCCTCCGATTCCGACAGCCGCCGTTGCGATTGTTCCAGTTGCTCGATGCGTTCGCGCAGCGCCGCGCTCATGGCGTTCAGCGTGTGCGTGAAGACGGCGATTTCATCGTCGCCCTCGACCGGCAGCGCCTTGTTGTAGTCGCCCAGCGCCATTTGCTGCGATTGGTCCGTCAGCGCGTGCAGGCGGCGCCCGATGCCATGGGTGAAGGCGTAGAACAGCACCACGCCCAGCGCCAGCCCGACCAGCGAGATCACGCCGCCTTGCAGCAGCACCTCGTCGCGCGCCTTCTTCAGGTCCTTGGTGGTGAGGCCGAAATTGATGGAGCCGACGCGGTTATCGCGCAACAGCAGCGGCGAGCGCGCGTGCAGCATGGTGTCGTCGAGCAGGGTGCGCACACCTTTGAAGCTGGTGCCGCCGCCTTGCCGCAGCACGTCCGGCAGCGGGCCTTTGCGCTTGCCGGCTTCGATGATGGGTTTTTCGTTTTCGTCGAGGATGACGAGGTAGCGCACAAAACTGTCGTCCGGATCGGACAGCATTTCGGTCAGGTAGTTGGTCAGTTCGGGCAGGCGGCCGCGCGTGGCGTAGGGGCTGAGGGACAGATTGAGCGTGACCGCGTATTCGCGGGCGACGCGTTCGGCATTGGTGCTGACGGCTTGATTCATCAGGCGCAGGCTGTTCCAGATCAGCAGGCCAACCACCAGCGCCTGGATGACGGCGCTCAGCAGCAGAAATTTCGCGCGCAGCGATAGACTCAAAACGTACACTCCTTGTGGCGATGCCAGGAGCGCACGCCCCTGCCGTCCACGCGGGACGGCAGGGGACCAGGGCTACCTGGAGGTTAAGGCAGGGTCAGGATCACTTTGACGGTGTCGTCCACTGCCGACTTGTCAATATAACCGATCGCCTTGGGATCGGCAGCAACTGCTTTTTTTACCTCGGCGTTGCTCGGGTATTCCTTCGGCGGCGTGCCTTTACCGGTGAACACCAGCTTGGACCACAGGGCCTTGACCTGCGCCGGGTCTTTTTCCGCGACCTTCTGGTAGAAATCGGCGCGGATGTGCGAGCCTTCGGCCTGGTCGACCGGCGTGAACAGGTTGGATTTACCGAGGAAGAATTGCGACGCCTGTTCCGAGAACATGCGGGTCGCCGGGTTCTTCTGGCTGACGATAACCACGGTTTCCGCCGAGGCGCCGGCTGCGGCGAACGACGACAGCAGCGCAGCGATGATCATTTTTTTCATTTTATGGACTCCGGATTAGAAGACGAAATCGAGCGCCGCGGCGACGACGGTGACGTTGTTGCTGAAGCCAGGCTGCACGAAGATCAGCGAGCCGCCTTTGGTCTTAGGCTTGGCGCGGTCGACCTGCACTTTCAGCGCCATCGATTTGGCGAAGTCCCAACGCACGCCGATCAGGTCGGACGTTTGTTCCGTCGCTGGCAGCAAGCCATAGACAACGGCGCCCAGTGGGCTGTTCTTCGGCAGGGTCGCCGGTGGGGTCACCGAGCTGCCGGCGTCGCGCACGGCGGCGTGGGCGTAGTAAGGCAGGACCTTGCCGACGCGGTAGCCGACCATGGTGTACCAGGCGTTGGTGTCGGGGATGTACACCGCTTCCTTGGCGCGGCGCTGCGCGTATTCGGTCTGGACGACGATGTTGTGCCAGTCCATGGTGGCGCCGAGCGAGGTGAAGGCGATTTTTTTGCCGTCGGTCAGGCCGAGGTCATTGGCCAGCTGCTTGAAGCCGAACTGGGACAAGGTCGCGGTCAGGCTGTTGATCGGCGCCAGATCGTTGGTCTTCAGGTCAGCGCGGGCGTGGCCGAGGCGCACCAGGAACGGGCCGTATTCGCCGGTGAAGCTGATGCCGACGGCAGGCGCGCGGTAGGTCGCAACGGCGCCGGCGCCGGTTGGCACGAACAGCTTGCCGCGGCTGACGCCTGCGAACGCCTGGGTGGTGAAGTTGAAGTCGCCGAAGGCGCGCTGGAAGTTGACGTCCGCGCCATCGACGTTTTCGATCGGCGCCTGGCCGTACATTTCAATCGGAGGACGCATCATGGTGTTGGCGTAGCCGACGTTCTGGTAGTCCGAGATCAGGAAGGTCGGCAGCACGACACGGCCGACGCGCACGCTCACTTCGTCGTTGACGCGGGCTTTCAGGAAGGCCCAGGTCAGATCGGTAGTGAAGGTCGGGCTGGTGTTCTTGCGGGTCAGGATCTGCGCGGTGCCGGACAGCCAGTCGTTGATCTTGTAGGTCGCTTGCAGGCCCAGGTTGGTGTCGAGGCCGATCTTGGCCTTGTCGGCCACGCCTTCGGCCTGGTTGTAGCGGGCAAATTGCGCCTGGTCGGTATTGCTCTTGGCCACGCCCAGCGTGCCGAAGCCGCTGATGGTCAGGTTTTCGTCGCCCAGGGAGCCGGCCTGTGCCTGCATGGAGGCGGTGGCGGCAAATACGGCAGCTACTAGAAGTTGCTTTTTCATGTGGTCTGTATCCTTTGATTTGTTGTCAGTTGTTTCTTGCTATGGACGATCGTGTCGCCTTGTTTGTCTCGTGACATGCGGGGATGGGGCACTCGGGCTAAACCTTAAACTAATTTCCGTACGGCATGAATTCAATTTTTGTAAATTAGAACGTACGTACTAAAATCTTGTAGCTTTTAAGTTGAAAATAACGATTTCTTCAATGAATTCATGGTGTTGTATGACATCCTTCTAGTGCTTTTTGAACAAACTTGCGGATGAATCATGCAAACCGTCAGTAACATTGATGCGATGCGCCATTTTGTCCGTCAGGTATTACAATAGCGGCTCCCACTTTCCACTCACGAGAACACTCATATGGCCGTCAATTCCCCTCTGCCCGTCGCCTCCGCACTGAAGCCTGTAGCCGGCATCGAAATCGGTTTTGCCGAAGCCGGCATCAAGAAGCCGAACCGCAAGGACGTGCTGGTGATGAAAGTGGCGCCTACCGCCACCGTGTCCGGCGTGTTCACGCTGAACCGCTTCTGCGCCGCGCCGGTGCAGATCGCCAAGGCCCACCTGGCGGCCGCCAAGGAAAGCGGCAAGCCGATCGCCGCGCTGCTGATCAACACCGGCAACGCCAACGCCGGCACCGGCGAACTGGGCCTGTCGCTGGCCAATGAAACCTGCGCCGCGCTGGCCGCGCAGCTGGGTTGCGAAGCGTCGCAGATCCTGCCGTTTTCCACCGGCGTGATCCTGGAGCCGCTGCCGGCCGCCAAAGTCATCGCCGGCCTGCCGCAAGCGGTCGCCGGCCTGAAGGCCGACAACTGGTACAACGCCGCCGAAGCCATCATGACCACCGACACGCAGCCGAAAGCCGGCTCGCGCACCGTCACCGTCGGCGGCCACACCGTCACCATGAGCGGCATCAGCAAGGGCGCCGGCATGATCAAGCCGAACATGGCGACTATGCTGGGCTACCTGGCGCTGGACGCCAAGGTGGCGCAGCCGGTGCTCGACGTGCTGGTCAAGCAGGTGGCCGACAAGTCGTTCAACTGCATTACCATCGACGGCGACACCTCGACCAACGATTCCTTCATGCTGATCGCCACCGGCGCCGGCACGCTGGAAATCAACTCGGTCGATACGCCGGAATACGCCCAACTGGCGGCCGCCGTGACCGAACTGTCGCTGTTCCTGGCGCAGGCCATCGTGCGCGACGGCGAGGGCGCGACCAAGTTCATCACCATCACCGTGGAAGACGGCGCCAGCGTCGAAGAGTGCCGCAAGATCGCCTACTCGATCGGCCACTCGCCGCTGGTCAAGACCGCGTTCTTCGCGTCCGACCCTAACCTGGGCCGCATCCTGGCGGCCATCGGCTACGCCGGCGTCGACGACCTCGATGTCAGCAAGCTCAATCTGTACCTGGACGATGTTTGGGTCGCCAAGAACGGCGGCCGCAATCCGGACTACAAGGAAGAAGACGGCCAGCGCGTGATGAAGCAGAGCGAGATCCTGGTACGCGTCAAGCTGGCGCGCGGCGCGGCTGCGGCCACCGTCTACACCTGCGACCTGTCGCACGATTACGTGAGCATCAACGCCGACTACCGTTCCTGATATGGCGACGCCTCTCGAACAATTCCTGGTGCGCGCCGAGGCCTTGCTGGCGCGCGTGGAGGCGGTGCTGCCGCAGGCGCCGCGCGAACCTGACTGGAAGCTGGGCTTCGCTTTCCGCTGGCGCAAGCGCAGTGGCGGCGGCGCCAGCTACCTGCAAGCGGTGGCCCACGTGTCGCCGATCGCGCTGGACGACCTGCAGCACATCGGCCCGCAGAAAGAGCAGATCGAGCAGAACACCCGCCAGTTCGTGCAGGGCAAGCCGGCCAACAACGTGCTGCTGACCGGCGCGCGCGGCACCGGCAAGTCCTCGCTGATCAAGGCTTGCCTGAACCAGTTCGGCAAGGACGGCCTGCGCCTGATCGAAGTCGACAAGGCCGACCTGGCCGAGCTGCCCGATATCGTCGACATCGTGGCGGGCCGGCCGGAGCGCTTCATCATCTTCTGCGACGACCTGTCGTTCGAGGAAGGCGAGAGCGGCTACAAGGCGCTGAAGGTGGCGCTGGACGGCAGCATCTCGGCGCAGTCGGACAATGTGCTGATCTACGCCACCTCCAACCGCCGCCACCTGATGCCGGAGCGTATGTCCGACAACATGAGCTACAAGCACGACGAGGACGGCGACCTGCATCCCGGCGAGACGGTGGAAGAGAAGATCTCGCTGTCCGAACGCTTCGGCCTGTGGCTGACCTTTTATCCGTTCAAGCAGGACGACTACCTGGCCATCGTTGGCCACTGGCTGTCGTCGCTGGGCTGCACCGAGGCACAGATCGAAGCCTCGCGCGCCGACGCCTTGCGCTGGGCCTTGCAGCGCGGCTCGCGTTCGGGCCGCGTGGCCTGGCAGTTCGCCAAGGATTTCGCCGGGAAGCAGGCATGAGCGGCGCGGAGCTGAAGGTCAAGCCGGTCGATGTCGCCGTCGGCATCCTGATGAAGCCCAACGGCGACGTGCTGCTGGGCCAGCGTCCGGTTGGCAAACCGTACGAAGGCTATTGGGAATTCCCCGGCGGTAAAGTCGATCCGGGCGAGACGGTGCTGCAGGCGCTCAAGCGTGAGTTCGTCGAGGAGCTGGGCCTGACCATCAACAGCGCCGAAGAATGGTGCGGCGTCGAGCACGTGTACGAGCACGCGCATGTGAGGTTGCACTTCTTCATCAGCCGCGATTGGAGCGGCGAGCCGCAAGGTCTGGAAGGCCAGGCCTTTGCCTGGCAAGGCGCGGTCGGCGTCGAACCGCTGCTGCCGGCCACCATTCCGCTGCTGGAATGGCTGGACCAGGTGCGCTACGGGTCGTGATGGAGCGCTGGTGGAATAGTGTGAGCATCTGGCGCGGGCTGGCTGGCGCCGCGCTGGCGGCCTGCGTGGCGCTGGGCGCGCTGCTGGTGCTACGCTCGCCGCCGCCGGGACCTGTCTACATGGCCGTGCTGTCGGCGCCGCAGGACCGCAACGCCGGCTGGATCGCGTCCGTGAGCGTGGACCGCCAGCTGACGCTGACGCCGCTGCACGACACCATCGTCGCCAACCGCAAGGCGTTGCAATTATGGATATCCGCACCGGGCTGGACTGCGCCGGTGTCACTCGGTTTGCTGGAGCAGGACCGTCAACTGAAACTGTCGCTGGAGCAGTTGCCGCCGCTGAGCGCGGAGCCGGCATTCGAGATCACGCTGGAGCCGCAAAGCGGATCGCCGGCGCCGAGCGGACCGGTGCTCTACACCGGCCAGGCCGTCAAGCCGAAATAAGGGCTTACTCTTCTTCGAGCGGATCTTTGGGAGGGGCGGCCGGGATGGCGTACTTTTCCTCGGCCCAGGCGCCGAGATCGATTTGTTTGCAGCGTTCCGAGCAGAACGGGCGGAATTTATTCTCTTCCTTCCACTCCACTTTGGCGGAGCAGGTAGGGCAGTCAACTACGGTGGCCATGATAATTCTTTAGAAGTTACAGAGTGTGAGCTCGAATGGTACATCATCTTCCAGCGGCTTGGGTTTCAGGTCGCCGCCCTGCGAGGTGAAGCGCACCCACAACATGTACTTGTTGGCGGAGATTTCCGGGATCGCGCCCAGCGATTCGTCCAAGGTCAGGCGCAACATCTGGTAGACCTTGCCCTGCAACATTTGCTGGTAACTGCCGGCCACGGCGATCATCTTGACCGGACCGCCGGAATCGCGCAGCAGGCGCAGCACCAGGCCCAGCGCGTCGAACAGCGGCGCCAGCGGCGCGAACCAGGTGGCGATGTCGTTGAAACGCTGCTCGGCCGGACGCTTTTGCCAGGCGTAGTAGGACGGCAGGTCGAATTCGCAGGCGCCGCCGGGAATGATGGTGCGGCCGCGGATGCTCATCAGCCACTCGTTGTCGCGCACGTTCTGGCCGGTCTTGCCCTGGGCGGCGACCAGCGCGCTGCTCACGCCGTCCAGCTCGGCCAGGATGGCGTCCAGCGTTTCCGCTTGCACATTGGGGTTCATGCGGTAACCCAGCAGCGATTGGCGCTGGCGTTCCAGTTCTTGCAACAGGTCGGATTTCAAGTCGGCGCGGCCGGCCACCTCCAGCATGTCGAAGATGGTCGCGAGGGCGACATGGTGCTGCATAGGGTGTTCTTGATGCACAAAGAACTTGAATTTCTCGTACAGATCCTCTAATCGCAACAACGTGCGGATGCGCTCGTTGAAAGGATATTCGTAGACAATCAAAATAACATCCCTCAGTAGTTGGACTTGCGATTAATTCCCGTGATTTTGAAGCAAGCCAAGCAAAATTACAAACGTTGCGAAGGTATTGTTGCCGTTCTTTTCGAAAATGCCAGATATAAATCGTGAAGTCGGGCGATTTGGGGCTCCAAAGCCTCGATTCCGTTGCCGTTTTCGATAATGTCGTCCGCCGCGTCCAGCCGTTGCTGGCGGCTGGCCTGCGCCGCCATGATGGCGCGGACCTGCGTTTCCGGCAGATTGTTACGCGCCATCACGCGGGCAATTTGCACTTCTTCCGGACAGTCTACCGCGAGTACGCGCGTAACCCGCGCACGCCAAGTGCCCGATTCGACCAGCAGCGGCACGGCGAAGATCACATAGTCGCCGGTGGCGGCTTCGGCGGCGGCCAGCGCGGCGTCGCGGATGCGCGGGTGCAGGATGGCTTCGAGGCGGGTCTTGGCGCCGGCGTCGGCAAACACCAGGCTGCGCATGCGGGCGCGGTCGAGCGCGCCGTTGGCGTCGGCGAATTCGGCGCCGAATTCGGCGACGATGGCCGGCATCGCCGCGCCGCCGGGCGCGGTCAGGCTGTGGGCGATCTGGTCGGTGTCGACGATGCTGGCGCCGCGCGCGGCGAACAGGTCGGCCACCGTGCTCTTGCCGCTGCCGATGCCGCCGGTCAGGCCGATGGAGAAGGGCAGTGTGCTCATCGTTGGCTTACAGGTAAGGATAGAAGTTGCGGGTAAACGCCATGATCGGATCGCGGTACAGGAAGATGATCAGGCCGGCCGCCGCCAGGTAAGGGCCGAACGGGATCTGGTAATCGAAGCCGCGGCGGTTGAGCACCATCAGCGCGATGCCGACCACCGAGCCCACCAGCGACGACATCAGCACGATGGCCGGCAGCGTCGCCCAGCCCATCCACGCGCCCAGCGCGGCCAGCAGCTTGAAGTCGCCATAGCCCATGCCGTCGCGGTGACGCACCAGTTTATACGCCCAATTGACGGACCACAGCGCCAGATAGCCGGCCGCCGCGCCAATGACGGCGTCGTGCAGCGTGGCGAAGGTGCCGTTGATGTTCATCAGCAGGCCGGCCCAGATCAGCGGATAGGTCAGGTCGTCCGGCAGCAGCTGGGTATCGAAGTCGATGAAGGTCATGGCGATCAGCAGGTACAGGAACAGCAGGCCGGACAGGCCGGCCCAGCCGCTGCCGAAGTGCCACACCACCACCGCCGACAGCACGCCGGTCAGCGCTTCGATGGCCGGGTAGCGCGCCGAGATCGGCGCCTTGCAGTTGCTGCATTTGCCGCGCAGCACCAGGTAGCTGACCACCGGGATGTTTTCCAGCGCGGTGATCTGGTGCTGGCAGTGCGGGCAGGCCGAGCGCGGCACCATCAGGTTGTAGCGGGTGGTGTGCGGCTCGTCCTTGCCCGCCTCGACGGCGCAATAATTGTCCGATTCGCGCTGCATCATTTTCGGCAGGCGGTGGATCACCACGTTCAGGAAGCTGCCGAACAGCAGGCCGAACAGGCCGGCAATCAGGCTGATGGCGAGCTCGCCGGCGGGGGCAAACAACAAGGTTGGTTCAGGCATAGGTCAGGCCGCATGGGTAAAGACAGTGGCTCATATTAAAGCATTACGGCAACATTGCGGAACGGTTTTTCAACGCGCGCCATCCGCCGCAAGCCCCTCCTTGGGGATATGGAAATCAAGTTGGAATTCAGGCAAGGTAGAGAGCCTGCCACCACGCATCGCGGAGTCCGCTCTTGTTCCCGCTTATCCTCTTGCTTTTGGGCGTGCTGCTGGCCTGCCTGCTCACCATCGGGCGCCGTCACCGGCGCCGGCTGGCGCAACTGGCCGAGCGCGAACGCGCCACGGCGGCGGTGCAGGATACGCTGCTGCAAAACATGCAGGGCCTGATCCTGCGCTTTCAAAGCGTCAGCCATCGCCTGCCGGAAGGCTGCAACGAGCGCGCCGCCATCGAAGCCATACTCGACCAGGCCGACGAGGCGCTGGCCGAGGCGCGCAACCGCATGGCGGCGCTGCGCGACATCGACTAGACGACCGAACCGAGCTTGAAGATCGGCAGGTACATGGCCACCACCAGGCCGCCGATCAGCACGCCCAGGATCACCATGATGGCCGGTTCCATCAGGCTCGACAGCGCGGCGACGGCCTCGTCCACTTCCTCCTCGTAGAAGTCGGCCACCTTGCCCAGCATGGCGTCCAGCGAGCCGGACTCTTCGCCGATGGCGACCATCTGCGTCACCATATTCGGGAACACGTCGGCGTTCTGCATCGCCACCGTCAGGCTGGTACCGGTGCTGACCTCGTTCTGGATCTTGCGGGTGGCGTCCAGGTAGACCGCGTTGCCGGCCGCGCCGCCCACCGAATCGAGCGACTCCACCAGCGGCACGCCGGCGGCGAACATGGTGGCCAGGGTGCGGGTCCAGCGGGCGATGGTGGCCTTGCGGATCACGTCGCCGAACACCGGCAGGCGCAGCAGCAAGCGGTCCATGAAGCGCTGCATTTGCAGCGAGCGCTGCCACGCTCGGAAGAAGAAGTAGATGGCGCCGAAGATGCCGCCGAAAATCAGATACCACCAGGCCACGAAGAATTCCGACAGCGCCATCACGAACAGCGTTGGCGCCGGCAGGTTGGCGCCGAAGCTCTTGAACACTTCCTTGAACGCCGGCACCACCCAGATCATGATCACCGCCGTGACGATGAAGGCGATCGCCAGGATCGACACCGGATACATCAGCGCCGACTTGATCTTGGCCTTCATGGCCAGCGTCTTTTCCTTGTAGATCGCCAGCCGCGTCAGCAGGTCTTCCAGGATACCGGCCTGTTCGCCGGCGCCCACCAGGTTGCAGAACAGCGGATCGAAGTACAGCGGGAACTTGCGGAACGCCTGGTTCAGGCTGGTGCCGGTCTCGATATCGGCGCGCAAGTCCATCACCAGCTTGGAGACCGAGGGATTGGAGTGGCCCTTGCCGACGATGTCGAACGATTGCAGCAGCGGCACGCCGGCCTTCATCATCGTCGCCAGCTGGCGCGTGAACAGCGAGATATCCTTGTCGGTGATTTTCTTGCCGCTGCGGTAGGCCTTCTTCTTGACCTTGGTGACCATGATGCCCTGGCGGCGCAGGGTGACGTTGACCACGGCCTCGCCGCCGGCGCGCAGCTCGCCGCGCACGGTCTTGCCGCTCTTGTCCTTGCCTTCCCAGGAGAAGATCGATTCCTTGACCTGGTTGCCCGCGTTGCCCGATGTCGCCATGGAGAGTTGTCCTATTCGTTGGTACAGCCGAGCACTTCTTCGAGGCTGGTCAGGCCGTTCTTGACCTTCACCAGGCCGGAGCCGCGCAGCGACTTCACGCCTTCCGCTTCCGACTGGGCGGCGATTTCCATGGCGTTGCCGTTGGCCAGGATGATGGCTTCGATGGCCGGTGTGATCGGCATGATCTGGTAGATGCCGACCCGGCCCTTGTAGCCGCCGCCGTTGCAGCGCTCGCAGCCGACCGGGCCGTAGGGCTTCCAGCTGCCGTCCAGTTCATGTTGCTTGAAGCCGGCCTTGAGCAGCAGGTCGTTGGAAATCTCCACCGGCTGCTTGCAGGTGCACAGCCGGCGCGCCAGCCGCTGCGCGGTAATCAGGATCACCGACGAGGCGATGTTGAACGGCGCCACGCCCATGTTCATCAGGCGCGTCAGCGTCGACGGCGCGTCGTTGGTGTGCAGCGTGGAGAACACCATGTGGCCGGTCTGCGCCGCCTTGATGGCGATGTCGGCCGTTTCCAGGTCGCGGATCTCGCCGACCATGATGATGTCCGGATCCTGGCGCAGGAAGGATTTCAATGCGACCGGGAAGGTCAGGCCGGCCTTGTCGTTGACGTTGACCTGGTTCACGCCGGGCAGGTTGATCTCGGCCGGATCTTCGGCGGTGGAGATGTTGATGCCCGGCTTGTTGATCACGTTCAGGCAGGTGTACAGCGACACCGTCTTGCCCGAGCCGGTCGGCCCCGTCACCAGCACCATGCCGTAGGGGCGCTGGATGGCGTCGAGCAGCAGTTCTTTCTGGTCCGGGTCGTAGCCCAGCGCGTCGATGCCCATCTGCGCCTGGGTGGCGTCGAGGATACGCATCACGGTCTTTTCGCCGAACAAGGTCGGCAGGGTCGAGATACGCAGGTCGATGGTCTTGGTCGGCGACACGATCAGGCGCATGCGGCCGTCCTGCGGGATGCGCTTTTCCGAGATGTCCAGCTTGGCCAGCACCTTGATGCGCGAGACCAGTTTTTCCTTGATCGAGATCGGCGGCTGGGCATGCTCCATCAGCACGCCGTCGACGCGGAAACGCACGCGGTAGAATTTTTCAAACGGTTCGAAGTGCAAGTCCGAGGCGCCCATGTTGACGGCGTCCATCAGCATCTTGTTGAGGAAACGCACCACCGGCGCGTCCTCGACATCGTTGGCGCCCGGATCGGCGGCGGTGTCGGCGGCCGCGGCTTCTTCCTCGGCGAACTGGATGTCGGACTCGTCGCCGCCCAGGTCGCTGATGGCCTGTTCGCTGTCCTTGTTGATGCGCGCCAGCAGTTGCAGCAGCGCGTCGTGGGCGACGATGATGGGTTCGACCGTGGATTCGGTCTGGAACTTGATCTGGTCCAGCGCCTGGATATTGGTCGGATCGGAAATCGCTACCGACATCTTGTTGCCGCGCTTGGCCAGCGCGATCACGCGCTGCGCCTGCATCAGCTTGTTGTCGATGATCTTGCCCGGCAGCGCGTCGATGTTGAGCGCCTGCACGTCCATCAGCGGATAGGCGAAGGTTTCGGAACAGAACATGGCCAGCGCGCGGGCGTCGATGGTGCCGCTGGCCAGCAGCACGTCGATGAAGGCGTGCTTGTCGGTGACGGCTTTTTTTTGCAGCATGTCGGCCTGGGCCGCGGAGAGGCGCCCGGCTTGCATCAATGCCCGAGCCAGCCCCGGCATCGGGGCGCCTGGCGCGGCGTTGGGTAGGACTGCTGCCATAGATGCGTCTACTGGATGGTGGGGGCTGGATCACGGAATGATGCTCTCAGGCATCATATTTGTAAAGCCGTTTGTCGCCCCGAGGAAACGATTGTACTCCCCAGTGTTGCGTTTGCCGCACGAGTGCGCGGTTTAGTGCGCCCGCTTTCCGGAGGGGCGTATCAATTTGACGACTTTGATCGCCTGGTCGTGCACCTGCACCACTTCGATGATGCAGTTGGCGACTTTGATGCTGATCGGCGCGTCTGGAATTTCTTGCAACAGTTCCAGCAGCAGGCCGTTCAGGGTCTTGGGGCCGTCCAGCGGGAAGTTCAGGCCGAGGCGCTTGTTGATGTCGCGCAGCGCGGTCGCGCCTTCCAGCAGGCACTCGCCTTGCTCGGTCCAGCCGAAGCTGTCGGCGCGGGCAGCGCCCGGCATCGATGTCGTAAATTCACCGATCATTTCCTCGATGATATCGTCCAGGGTGACCAGGCCCTGCACCTCGCCGTACTCGTCGACGATGATGCCCAGCCGTTCCTTGTTCTCCTGGAAGTACTGCAGCTGGGTGAAGACGCCGGTGTCCTGCGGGATGAAGTAGGGCGTGCTCAGCAGTTCGCGGAAGTGCTCGATGGTCAGTTCGTCTTCCTGGTTCAGCAGCGCCACCGCCTTGCGCACGTGCAGGATGCCGATGATGCGGTTGATCTCGCCTTCGTAGACGGGCAGCTTGTTGTGGTAGCAGGTGGTCAGCTCGCGCTTGATTTCGTCGACCGTCAGCTCCAGGTTCAGCGCCTCGATCTGCGAGCGTGGCGTCATGATGTCCTCGACCGAGATGGTTTCCAGGTCGAACAGGTTGAGCAGGATGCTCTTGTGCTTTTGCGGGATGAAGTTGCCGCCTTCCAGCACGATCGAGCGCAGCTCTTCCGGCGACAGGCGCGCCTCGTGCGCGTGGGCGCCGGCCTTGATGCGGAACAGCTTGAGCACCAGCGTGACGAACAGGTTGACGAACCAGATCACCGGCTTGGCCAGCGTCATCAGCGGCTTGAGCACCATGCTGGTGGGCAGGGCGATGCGTTCCGGGAAGGTGGCGCCGATGACTTTCGGCGAAATCTCGGCGAACACGATCAGCAGGAAGGCCACCACGCCGGTGGAGATGGTGATGACGTTGTCGTCATGGCCGAAGGATTGGATGGCGATGGCGGTAACCAGCGCGGTGGCCATGGCGTTGATCAGCGTATTGGCGATCAGCACCAGCGACAGCAGCTTGTCGGTGCGGTCGAGCAGCCACAGGGTGGTGATGGCGCTGCGGCTGCCGCGCTTGGCCATATGGCGCAGGCGATAGCGGTTGGCCGCCATCAGCGCGGTTTCGGCCATGGCGAAGAAGGCCGAGCACAGTATCAGGAGGGCGAGCGCAAGAAATTGCACCCAAAACGGCACGGTATCCAAGGGTCACCGTAAAGAATCTTGCATGGGAAACTGGTCGGCCTGATCACTGCACCGGCCCAGACGGCATGGCCCAAAACGCGGCCACAGAGCTACGGATTCTAAGGCAAGCCCGGCTTACATGCAAGTTTGGCTATCTTGGCTGGGGGTCAAGTCTGACATTCGGACACGTGCTCAGCCGTTGCGGTTGCTTACGGCTGAGCGCGTGTCCGAATGTCAGACTTGACCCCGGGGTTTTTGCAACATGATGGCCAGGGCGGCGGTGGGGGCGCCGTTTTCCTGGCGGGCCGTCAGCGCTTCGGCGGACTTGAGCCGGAAGCCGGTCGCGGCGGCCAGGCGCTCGATGTAGGCCTGCGCGTGGGCGTAGCGGTTCGATGGCCGCAGCACGAAATCGGCGCCGTCGCCCGCTTCGACCGTGAAGCAGAAGTGGCCGCCTTCGCGCAAGGCGCGTTGTACGCCCGCGAAGACCGGCGCCAGGTCGCCGATGTAGACGAAGACGTCGGCCGCTACCGCCAGGTCCCACGCGTCGCGCTGGCCCTCCAGGTAGGCGATCAGGTCGTCGCAGGCGAGGTTGTCGTACAGCTTGCGTTCGACGGCCTTGTCCAGCATCTGCTGCGACAGGTCGACGCCGGCCAGGCTGCGCGAGTAGGCCTTCAGGTATGGCCCGCACAGGCCGGTGCCGCAGCCCAGGTCCAGCGTATCCAATTGATCGGCGCCGACGATGCGGCGGATCAGCCCATCCAGGTAGGACGGCGTCTGATAGTCCAGCACTTCCACCAGATGCTGGTCGAAGTGGTTGGCGTACTGGTCGAACAGCGAGCGCACGTAGTCGGCCGGTAGCACGGCAGGCGTGTCGCCCACGCCCAGCGAGGCCAGTGCGAAGGCGATGGTTTCGGGATTGTCGCCATGCGCCAACGCGGCGCGGTAGGCGGCGATGGCCTCATCGTTGCGCTGCATCGAGCGCAGCGTGTTGCCGCGCGCGTAGTGGGCCAGCGCGTAGTCCGGCTTGAGCGCCAGCGCCTGGTCGTAGCTGTCCAGCGCGGCGTCGAAGATGCCCAGCCGCTGCAAGGCCGCGCCCTGGCCGTTGTAAGCCTCGGCCCATTGCGGCCGCAGATGGATGGCGCGGTCGAAGCTTTCCACCGCCTCCGGCAGCAGGCGCAGGCAGTGCAGCGCATTGCCGCGCGCGAACCACGCCTCGGCGTTGCGGTCTTTAATATGCAGCGCATCTTCCGCTACGCCCAGCGCATCGAGATAACGGCCCTGGTCTTGCAGCACGATGGCGCGGTTGCAGTGGGCTTCGGCATAGGAGGGCTGGATCGCCAGCGCGCGCTGGTAGCTCAGCAGTGCTTCATCGAGCCGCCCCAGCCGGCGCAGCGCGTTGCCGCGATTGCTCCAGGCCATGGCGTAGTCGGCTTGCAGGGTGATGGCGCGGTCGTGGCTGGCCAGCGCGTCGTCGGCGCGGCCGGCGTCGAGCAGCGCCACGCCCAGATTGCAATGGGCCTTGGCTTGCGCGCCGTCGACCGCGATCGCCTGCGAGATCAGCGTGATGGCCGCCTGCGCGTCGCCCTGTTGGCGGGCGATCACGCCCAGCAGGTGCAGCGCGTCGAATTGGCGCGGGTCGAGTTCCAGCACCTGGCGGTACAGCGCCTGTGCCGGTTCAAGCCGTCCCTGCTGGTGCAGTTCGACGGCTTGTTGCAGAAAGGACGCAGTCAGCGCCGAATTGGTTCCATTCATAGTGCACGCATCTTAGCCGATGCGGCACCGGCACGGAAGATCAGCTGCCGCGATAGGTCGAATACGCCCACGGCGAAACGACCAGCGGCACGTGGTAGTTCTGGTCGGCGCTGGCGATGCCGAAGGCCAGCGTCACCTCGTCGATAAAGCGCGGCTCCGGCAGGTCCACGCCCTGGGCCGCGAAGTAGGCGCCGGCGCCGAACACCAGCTCATACTTCCCCGGTTTCATGGTCGCGCCTTCCAGCAGCGGCGCGGCGCAGCGGCCGTCGGCGTTGGTGACGTCGGTTTTCAGCAACTCGCGGCCTTGCGCCGTGACGGCGAACAAGGCCACCTTGACGCCGACGCCTGGTTTGCCAACGGTGATATCGAGAACGTGTGTACTAAGCTTGCCCATGGTAAGTCCTATATCGGTAGGTAATAAGTATCTATTGGACAAATCATATACCGATGCTGTTCTACGCATATATGATTGTAGATATATTCCTCATAGACTAACCAGCCTGCGCCCATGACTACCTACAACAACTACCCACGCGACCTGATCGGCTACGGCCCGAAACCACCTCACGCCCAGTGGCCCAACCGCGCCCGCGTCGCCCTGCAATTCGTGTTGAACTACGAAGAGGGCGGCGAGAACAACGTGCTGCACGGCGATGCCGGATCGGAGACCTTCCTGTCCGAGATCATCGGCGCCGCCTCCTTCAGCAACCGCCACCTGAGCATGGAATCGATCTACGAGTACGGCTCGCGCGCCGGCTTGTGGCGCCTGCTGCGCATGTTCGAGGAGCGCAAGCTGCCGCTGACCATCTTCGGTGTGGCGATGGCGCTCAAACGCCACCCGGAGGCGGTGTCCGCCTTCCAGGAACTGGGCCACGAAATCGCCTGCCACGGCCTGCGCTGGATCTCCTATCAAAACATGGACGAAGCCACCGAGCGCGCCCACATGAAGGAAGCGGTGCAGATCATCCGCGAGCTGACCGGCAGCGCGCCGCAGGGCTGGTACACCGGCCGCGATTCGCCGCAGACCAAGCGCCTGGTGGTGGAGCACGGCGGCTTCCGCTACGACGCCGATAACTACAGCGACGACCTGCCATTCTGGCAAAAGGTCGACTACACTGATGCAGAGGGCAAGGCCGCCGTCGCGCCGCAGCTGATCGTGCCGTACACGCTGGACACCAACGACATGCGCTTCGCCGCCGCGCAGGGCTTCAACTCGGGCACGCAGTTCTTCGACTACCTGAAGGACGCCTTCGACGTGTTGTACGCCGAGGGCGACCCGGATGGCCTGAATCAGCCGAAGATGCTGTCGATCGGCCTGCACTGCCGCATCGTCGGCCGCCCGGCGCGCGCCGCGGCGTTGGCGCGCTTCCTCGACTACGTGCAAAAGCACGATAATGTGTGGATCACCCGTCGCATCGATATTGCCGAACATTGGCGCAAAACCCATCCATTCGCAGCTTGAGGCCAGGATGTCGGAACCGATACGCTTTTACTACCGTGGCGCAGTTCAGGAAATCTCCGGCGCCGCACCGACGCGCACCGTGCTGCAGCACCTGCGCGAGGACCTGCATTGCACCGGCACCAAGGAAGGCTGCGCCGAAGGCGATTGCGGCGCCTGCACCGTGGTGGTCGGCAGCCTGAATGCGGCCGGTCAGCTGGAAATGAAAGCCGTGAACTCCTGCATCCAGTTCGCGCCTACGCTGGACGGCAAGGCGCTGTTCACCGTGGAAGACTTGCAGCAGCCGGACGGCGCGCTGCACCCGGTGCAGCAGGCGATGGTGGAATGCCATGGTTCCCAGTGCGGTTTCTGCACGCCCGGTTTCGTCATGTCCCTGTGGGGCATGTACCTCGACAAGGACGGCCAGCCCGCGCAGCGCAAGGAGATCGACGACTGCCTGTCCGGTAACCTGTGCCGCTGCACCGGCTACCGCCCGATCATCGAGGCCGCGCACCGCATGACCGAATTGCCGAAAGTCGGCTTCGACCGCGCGGCGTTGACCGAACAGCTGCGCGCCTTGCAGCGCAACGCCGGCGCCAGCTACATCGCGCGCGGCCAGACCTTCCACGCGCCGCGCACCCTGGATGAACTGGTGGCCTTGCGCGCCGCGCATCCGAAAGCCACGCTGCTGTCGGGTTCCACCGACGTTGGCCTGTGGGTCACCAAGCAGATGCGCGAGCTTGGCGATATCATTTATCTCGGCCACGTCAGCGCGCTGCAAACCGTCAGCGAAGCGGACGGCATGCTGCACATCGGCGCCGGCGTATCGCTCAACGATGCGTATGAAGCCTTGTGCCGCCTGTATCCGTCGCAACTGGGCGAGATGTGGCAGCGCTTCGCATCGCTGCCGATCCGTAACGCCGGCACCTTGGGCGGCAACGTCGCCAACGGTTCGCCGATCGGCGATTCGATGCCGTGGATGATAGCCGTCGGCAGCGAAGTGGTGCTGCGTGGCCCGGCCGGCGAACGCGTGATGCCGCTGGAAGCGTTCTATCTCGACTATCAGAAAAAAGACATGCGGCCCGATGAATTCGTGGCCGCCGTGCGCGTGCCGCTGCCGCGTAAGGGGGTGCAGTTCCGCACCTACAAACTGGCCAAGCGCTTCGACCAGGATATCTCGGCCGTCTGCGCCGCGTTCGCGTTCAAGCTCGATGGCGATCATATCGTCGAGGCCCGCATCGCTTTCGGCGGCATGGCAGCCACGCCGCGCCGCGCCGCCCGCGCCGAAGCCGCGTTGACGGGCTTGACCTGGAGCGAAGCCAATCTGCGCGTGGCGATGGACATGCTGGCGCAGGACTTCGCGCCGCTGTCGGACATGCGCGCCTCCAGCACCTACCGCATGCAGACGGCGCAGAACCTGCTGCGCCGCTTCTGGTTCGAAACCCGCGCCGACGCGCCATTGGCGGCCGATGCCGTCAATGCCTTCGCCTGCCGCGCCTGAAAGGAGCCATCATGAATCAACCAGTCGCTCCCTCGCTGCTCGCCGCGCAAGCGTGGAAGGCGGTCGGCGTCGCCCGTCCGCACGAATCGGCCGAGCTGCACGTGCTCGGCCAGGCTACCTATACCGACGACATCCCCGAGCTGCAAGGCACGCTGCATGCGGCGCTGGGCCTGTCATCCAAGGCCCATGCGCGCATCAACACGATGGACCTGGCGCCGGTGCGCAATGCGCCCGGCGTGATGGCGGTCTACACCGCCGAAGATATCGTCGGCACCAACGATTGCGGTCCCATCATCCACGACGATCCGATCCTGAGCGCGGGCGAGGTGATGTATGTCGGCCAGCCGATCTTCATCGTCGTCGCCGACACGCACGACAACGCCCGCCGCGCCGCCCGCCGCGCGGTGATCGGCTACGACGAACTGCCGGCCATCTTCACGCCGCAGGAAGCCAAGGCCGCGCAATCGTATGTGCTGCCACCGATGCAGCTCAAGCGCGGCGATTACCAGGCCGCGTTCGAGCAGGCGCCCAATGTGGTCAAGGGCCAGTTGTTCGTCGGCGGCCAGGAGCAGTTCTACCTGGAAGGCCAGATCGCCTACGCGATCCCGAAGGAAGACAGCGGCATGCTGGTGCAGTGCTCGACGCAGCACCCTAGCGAGATGCAGCACGTGGTGGCGCACGCGCTGGGCGTGCATGCGCACAAGGTGCTGGTTGAGTGCCGCCGCATGGGCGGAGGCTTCGGCGGCAAGGAGTCGCAATCGGCGTTGTGGGCGGCTTCGGCCAGCATCGCGGCGGCCAAGCTGCGCCGCCCGGTCAAGCTGCGCGCCGACCGCGACGACGACATGCTCGTCACCGGCAAGCGCCATTGCTTCTTCTACGAATACGAAGTCGGCTACGACGACAGCGGCAAGATCCTCGCCGCCAAGGTCGATATGACTTTGCGCTCCGGCTTCTCGGCGGACTTGTCCGGCCCCGTGGCCACGCGCGCGGTCTGCCACTTCGATAACACCTACTACCTGTCGGACGTGGATATCCGCGCCGGCTGCGGCAAGACCAATACCCAATCGAATACCGCGTTCCGCGGCTTCGGCGGTCCGCAGGGCGCGATCGCCATCGAATACATCGTCGACGAAATCGCCCGCAACCTGGGACGCGATGCGCTGGATATCCGCCGCCTGAATTTCTACGGCAAGACGGAACGCAATGTCACGCCGTACGGCCAGGAGATCGTCGACAACGTGATCGAGGCGCTGACGGCGGAGCTGGAGCAGACCAGCGAGTACCGCGCCCGCCGCGCCGCTGTCGAAGCCTACAACGCCACCAGTCCGGTGCTGAAGAAAGGCCTGGCGCTGACGCCGCTGAAGTTTGGTATCGCCTTCAACGTCACGCACCTGAACCAGGCCGGCGCGCTGGTGCATGTGTATGTGGACGGCTCGGTGCTGGTCAATCACGGCGGCACGGAGATGGGGCAGGGCATCAACACCAAGGTGATACAGGTGGTGGCGCATGAACTGGGCCTCGACCTGGATCATGTGCGCGCCACGGCCACCGACACCAGCAAGGTCGCCAACACCTCGGCGACGGCCGCCTCCACCGGCGCCGACTTGAATGGCAAGGCGGCGCAGGACGCGGCGCACACGATCCGCGAACGCCTGGCCGCCTTCGCTGTCAAGCTGTATGGCGACGAGGACGGCGTGCCGGTGCAGTTCTTCAACAACGCCGTGCATGTGAACGGCCACGTGGTGCCGTTCGCGGAGCTGGTGCAGAAGGCCTACCTGGCGCGGGTGCAGCTGTGGTCCGACGGCTTCTACGCCACGCCCGGCCTGCACTGGGATCCGAAGACGATGAACGGCCATCCGTTCTCGTACTATGCCTACGGCGCCGCCGTTTCCGAAGTGGTGGTCGATACGCTCACTGGCGAGTGGAAGCTGCTGCGCGCGGACGCCTTGTACGACGCCGGCCGCTCGCTCAATCCCGCCATCGACCTCGGTCAGGTGGAAGGCGCCTTCATACAGGGCATGGGCTGGCTGACCACCGAGCAGCTGTGGTGGAACCCGGCCGGCAAGCTGATGACGCATGCGCCGTCGACGTACAAGATCCCCGGCGTATCGGACTGCCCGGAAGACTTCCGCGTGCGGCTGTTCGACAACGGCAATGTCGAGGACAGCATCCATCGTTCCAAGGCGGTCGGCGAACCGCCGCTGCTGCTGCCGTTCTCGGTGTTCTTCGCGATTCGCGATGCGATTTCCGCTGTCGGCGGGCACCGCGTCAATCCGCCGCTGAACGCTCCGGCGACCAGCGAGGAGATCCTGCGCGCCGTGGCTGCCGTGGAAATGGCGGCTTGAGGATATCGGCATGAACGAGTGGCTGACAACTGTGATGGCGGAACCGGCGGTGCTGGTGACGGTGGCGATCGTCGAGGGCTCCGGCCCGCGCGAACCCGGCGCCCGCATGCTGGTCACGGCTGGCGGCCAGGTCGATACCATCGGCGGCGGCCATCTGGAAATGTGCGCGGTCGATGTCGGCCGCAGCATGTTGAACAGCACCGCCAAGGCAGGCGAGGGCGTACATGCACGGCTGGAGCGGTACGCGCTCGGCCCGTCGCTGGGCCAGTGCTGCGGCGGCGTGGTGCACCTTGCGTTTGAACTGATCGATAGCGCATTGGCCGACGTGATGGGCAGCCTGCGCAAGCGCTGGCGTGAAGACAGCTGGCGACTCAGCGCCATCGACGGCACGCCGGTCTCGCTGCTGCTGGACGCCAGCGGCGCGGTCATCGCCGGCACGGGCACGGGCGCCGCTTCCGGCCCGCGCTCCGACTCCGACTCCGACTTCGGCGGCGCCGCCATCTTCGGCCCCGCTTATCCATCGGTCGACCACCAGCGCGGCACCCACATCCTGCGCGACACCGCCGGCCGCCGCTGGCTGGCCGATCCCTGCCTCGCTCCGCGCGCGCATCTGCTGCTATTCGGCGCCGGCCACGTCGGCGCCGCCATCGTCCGCATGCTGGGTGAGCTGCCGTGCACCGTCAGCTGGATCGACGAGCGCGAGGACATGTTCCCGGCTACGATACCCGCCAATGTCACCATCGAAGCAACCGACGCGCCGGAAGCACTGGTGGCCGCGGCGCCCGCCGGTGCAAGCTATCTGGTGATGACCCACAGCCACGCGCTGGACCAGCGCCTCAGCGAAGCGATCCTGGCGCGCGCCGACGTCGGCTGGTTCGGCCTGATCGGCTCCAAGACCAAGCGCGTACAGTTCGAACGCCGCATGGCTGCGCGCGGCCTGCCGGAAGAGCGCATCGCCGCCATGGTCTGCCCGATCGGCATCGCCGGCATCACCAACAAGCTGCCCGCCGCGATTGCCGCCTCCGTCTGCGCGCAACTGCTGATGGTATGGGAAGTGCAGCAAATCGCCGCCCTCGAAACTGACGCACGCGATGGGCAAACCCCAAACGCGCCGGTGCGCCTGGTCGCTTCGCGCTAGAATCAGCATTCCTCTTCAGGACATCGCCATGCCTAACAACTTGCAAGCCTACCGCGGCAGCTTGCTGCACTTTGTCGCCGATCCGGCGTTCAGCGCGCAGTCTCACGAGTGGCACGAAGACGGCCTGCTGATCGTCGCCGACGGCAAGGTGCAGGCGGCCGGCGACTACGCCGCGCTGCGCGCCACGCTGCCACCCGGCGCTGAACTGCACGACTACAGCGGCAAGCTGCTGATGCCCGGCTTTATCGACACCCACGTCCACTATCCGCAGGCCGACATGATCGCCTCGCCGTCGGAAGGCCTGCTGCCCTGGCTGGAAACCTACACCTTCCCGACCGAACGCCAGTTCGAAGACCCGGCCCACGCGGCCGGCGTGGCCGACTTCTTCCTCGACGAGCTGCTACGCTGCGGCACCACCACCGCCATGGTTTATTGCACCGTGCACCCGCAGTCGGTGGACGCCTTCTTCGCCGCCAGCGAGCAGCGCGGCCTGCGCATGGTGGCGGGGAAGGTGATGATGGACCGGAACTGCCCCGAGTTCCTGCGCGATACCGCCGAATCCAGCGCCCGCGACACCGAGGCGCTGATCCAGCGCTGGCACAAGCGCGGCCGCGCGCTGTACGCGATCACGCCGCGCTTCGCTCCCACCTCCACCGAGGCGCAGCTGCAACTGGCGGGCGAACTGGCGCGCGCCTATCCCGACACTTATATCCAGACCCACGTCTCCGAGAACGAAGCCGAATGCGCATGGGTGCGCGAGCTGTTCCCCAATTCGCGCAGCTACATCGACGTCTACGACAGCTACGGCATGCTGCGGCCACGCGCCATGTACGGCCACTGCATCTGGCTCAATGAACAGGACCGCGTCCGCATGGCGCAAACGCAGTCGGCAGCCGCCATCTGCCCGACCTCCAACCTGTTCCTCGGCAGCGGCCTGTTCGACTTCGAACGCGCCGACCAGGCGGGCGTGCTGCTGTCGCTGGCGACGGATGTGGGCGGCGGCACTTCGTTCTCGATGTTGCAAACGATGAATGAAGCCTATAAAGTAGCGCGACTGAAGGGCAGTTACCTGCCGGCCTTGCGGATGTTCTACCTGGCCACCCTGGGCGCCGCCCGCAGCATGCAGCTGGAAGGCACGATCGGCAATTTCGCCGCCGGCGCCGAGGCGGATTTCATCGTGCTCGATCCGCAGGCCACGCCGCTGCTGCAACGGCGGACCGCGCGCGGTGCGAGCCTGGAAGAACTGCTGTTCGCGCTGGCCCTGTTGGGCGACGACCGTGCGGTGGCGGCGACCTGGTCGGCCGGCCGCCAGGTGCATGCCCGCGTAATGACTTAATTCACATTGGAAGACTCATGCAAAATAAAATCGCCAGCCTGAAGGCCGCCGCCATTGCCGCCGCCCTGTTCTGCGCCTTGCCGCACGGCGCGCAAGCGGCCAGCAACGAAGAGATCACCAAGCGCCAGTTCGCCGCGCTGGTCTCGGGCCCGGAGCCGAAGACGGCCGAGCTGACGATGTTCCTGACCATGATGCCCAAGGGCGGCGACCTGCACCACCACTATTCGGGTGCGATCTACGCCGAGCAGTACCTGGAGTGGGTGGACAAGGAAGGCTTCTGCGTCAACAAGGTCACCTACCAGATCGATACCAACAAGGCGGACACCACCGCCGAACAGGCCAAGCCGCTGGCCGACCGCGTCTGCCTGTCCGGCCAGGACGTGATGAACAATAACACCGTGCTGGCCAACCTGCTGCAGCGCTGGTCCGACAAGGACTTCTACAACCACGGCGCGCTGCAATCGCCGCCGGACCGCCAGTTCTTCGACACCTTCGGCTACTTCAACGCGGTGGCTTCGACCAACGCGGCGGACGGCCTGCATCGCCTGAAGCAGCGCGCCATCCAGGAAAACCTGGGCTACATCGAGACCATCTACGAGATCGCGCCGATGGCGCAAGACGCCACGTTCGACCAGAAGGCAGCCGCAGGCGGCATCACCGACGCCGACCTGGCCGCCTACGCCGCCGCGCTGGACACCAACGGCGCGTTCCAGGGCTGGATCAGCGCCTACCTGCAAAACGTCGACACCGCCGGCGCCGGCATCGACGACGCCAACTTCACGCTGCGCTACCAGCCGTTCGCGCTGCGCTTCCTGACGCCGTCGCAGGTGTTTTCGCAGATGGTGTCGAGCTTCAAACTGGCGCTGGCGAACCCGAAAATCGTCGGCGTCAACATCGTCGGCCAGGAGAGCGTCTACGTCTCGATGCACGACTATGCGCTGCACATGCAGATGTATAAATTCCTGAAAGCCAGGCATCCGAGCGTGAAACTGGCGCTGCATGCGGGTGAGCTGGCGCTGGGCGTGGTGCCGCCGGAAGGCCTGACCTTCCACATCAAGGACGCCATCGACGTCGCCGGCGCCAGTCGCATCGGCCACGGCATCGACATCGCCCACGAGACCGATTCGCTGGCGATCATGAAAAAAATGCACGATAAGCAGATCGCCGTCGAGGTCAACCTGACCAGCAACCAGTTCATCCTGGGCGTCAAGGGCGAGGCCCACCCGGTCACCCTGTATCGCAAATATGGCGTGCCATTCGTGCTGTCGACCGACGATGCCGGCGTGTCGCGCAACAATCTGTCCGGCGAATACGTGCTGTACGCCGCCCGCTACAAGCCGGACTACGCCGAGATCAAGAAACTGTCCTACGACAGCATCCGCTATTCCTTCCTGGCTGATGCTGATAAACAACGTTTATTGAAGGCATTGGATGGCAAGTTCGCCAAATTCGAAGCCGCCATCGCCGCCGCGCCGGTCTCCAAGGGCCGCTAAGCATCTTCCCCGCGGCCGGCTCCATCCGGCCGTGGATGTTGCGTTGCTGCGACGAGAGTATTAGTGCCGCTTATCTAAATTCCCCTTCGGGCCGCCTGCCAGGCGGCTTGTCATCTTTGTCATATTTTGCTGAAGTGTAGCAACATTGCGACAAAATCAGGCCGCCACGCACCAGTTTCGCGCATTTCTTGAGTGAAAATTTTTCAAGTGGTGCAGGGGCCACTATAATGCTCCCCTTAAAGATGCCGCTCCGCTTACAGAGTGGAACCTGCGCGGTTCAGCGCCCCATTTATATCGCTTTCGTATAAATCCCTAAAGTAAATCGTATTTGTCACACATTTTTTGCTGATGCATAGTTGTTTGAGATGCTTCAAAGCTGCCAACTTTGTTGTGGTTTTGAGGGTGTTGCATGCAAATGTCAGTCAGGCAAGATCATGACATTCTGATCAACTGACCACTTGTCATGTTGATGAAATATTTACTGGTTACAATTTTGTGATGTCATGGGCACATTGTGTCAAGAATGTGACCGCAGGCCATAAGCCCGCCCGGTCCAGAGGCATCGTAGAACACAATAAATTTTTTTACATAAACTGGGAGTTCCCTTAATGCAATCCGCCGTTAAACACAATCCGACGCTACGTCTGAGCCTGGTCGCTCTGGCCTGCCAGATGGTCTGCATGGGTGCCGCGTTCGCACAGTCCGACGCCGCCCCTGCCGCCAAGCCAGCCACCGAAACCGTGACCATCACCGGCCGTAAAGTCGGTATGGGCCTGATGGTGCAGGAAGATGTGCCAAAAGCACGTTCGACCGTTACCGCCGAGGAACTGGCGAAACAGCGTCCTACCGGTAACGCCTACGACGCCCTGGCCCTGCTGCCAGCAGTGAACACCTACAGCTACGACGCCACCGGCCTGTTCGGCGGCGGTCTGACCCTGCGCGGCTTCAACAGCGACCAGATCGGCGCGACCATTAACGGCGTTCCAGTGAATGACTCGGGTAACTTCGCCGTGTTCCCACAAGAATACGTCGACCAGGAAAATACCTGCACCACCTTCGTGACCCAGGGTTCGACCGACGTCGACTCCCCACAAGTTGGCGCCACCGGCGGTAACTTCGGCATCACCACCTGCGAACCAGAAGATGTCAAGCGCTTCCGCGTCGCCCAGACCCTGGGTACGCTGAGCATGTTCAAAACCTATATGCGCTACGACACCGGCCGCTTCTGGGACAACAAGGCCAAGGTCTTCGTCTCGGTATCGCAAGCCAAGTCGGACAAGTGGAAAGGCGCCGGCGAAGCCAATCGCAAGCACATGGACATCGGTTTCAACTACGACTGGGATCGCTTCAACTACATCCACGGTACCGTGTTGTATAACCGCGCCGTCAACAACAACTTCAGCACCTTCAACCTGGCTGACCTGGCGAAGAACGGTTACCACTACGACTACAGCACCACCTTCATCGGTCACGCTGCGCCTAGCCCAGGCAAGGCAGTGAGCGATCCGGCACAGAACAACGCCGACTCCTACTACAAGCTGTCGCTGAACCCGTTCGAGAACGTGATTGCTTCGGCCACCGCCAAGTTCCGCATCGGCGAGAACACCGACATCAAGATCCTGCCTTACTTCTGGTACGGCTACGGCACCGGCGGCGTGCAGCAGAAACTGCAACAGGAAAATGCGTTCCTGAACCCGGCCACCGGCAAATTCGTCGGCCAGGACTTGAACGGCGACGGCGACACCCTGGACAAAGTCTGGATGTACAGCGGCTCGATCACCCGTACCCAGCGTCCTGGTATTTCGTTCTCCGTGACCCACAACTGGGACAACCACCAGATTCTGGGTGGCTTCTGGTATGAGCGCGCTAGCCACAAGCAAACCGCCCCGATGGAAAAAATCGGCGCCAACGGCGAGCCTACCGACATCTGGCTGCGCGACGGCCTGGTAACCCGTCCTGACGGTTCGCTGTACGAATCGCGCGACTGGAAGAGCATCTCGACCGCCTTCCAGGCGTTCATCCAGGACACCGCCACCTTCATGGACGACAAGTTGACCGTCAACGTAGGCCTGCGCACTCCGCACGTCAAGCGCGACTTCACCAACTACGCCAACGAAGGCAACAGCCAGACCTCGCCGAACTCGGGCGTCACCTACAACTACAACAAGACCTACTCGACCTTGTTGCCGCAGTTGGGTGTGCGTTACCGCATCACCAACGACGACCAGCTGTTCGCCAGCCTGGCCAAGAACATGAAGGCGCCACCTAACTTCGTGTACTCGACCACCAACGGCAACCTGTCGCTGATCAACAATCTGCCGACCCTGCTGGGCGACGTGCGTCAAGAAACCTCGATGAACCTGGACATGGGCTACCGTCACCAGACGACCGCCATCACCACCCAGGCCACCATCTTCTTCAGCGACTTCAAGGATCGCCAGGCAACCGCCTTCGACCCGAACTCGCAGACCTCCACGCTGACCAACGTCGGCAAGGTGAAGAACAAGGGCTTCGAAGTTGAAGCGGGTAACACCCCGGTCAACGGCTGGTCGTTCTACGCTTCGCTGGGTTACAGCAGCAGCGAGATCCAGGAAAACCTGCAAGCGGGCAAAGGCATCTACCTGCCAACCAAGGGCAACCA
The DNA here is from genome assembly GCF_003416895.1 of Duganella sp. BJB476. GTDB lineage: Bacteria > Pseudomonadota > Gammaproteobacteria > Burkholderiales > Burkholderiaceae_D > Rugamonas. The sequence goes on along the minus strand of NZ_QVIO01000007.1, from coordinate 35,246 downwards.
GTTCCCACTGACCCCGAAATGGAAAGGCGGCCTGTCGGCTTCGTATGAAACCAACAGCTGGTACACCCGTCTGAAAGCCAAAGTCACCAGCACCCAGCAGGCGACCCTGGCCAACGACGAACTGGTTCCTGGCTACACCACCGTCGACTTCGACGCTGGCTACCAGTTCCCAAGCGGCGAATTCTTCAAGAATCCGAAGCTGACCCTGAACGTGTCGAACCTGCTGGACCGCGAATATCGCAATCCATCGTCGCAGTCGGTGACCAACGCCACCGCCTACCCAGGCATCACTGCGAAGGGCGTGTTCTACTACCTGGGCGCTCCGCGCGCTGTGTCGGCTACGCTGCGCGTCGACTTCTAAGTTAAGATACCGGTCTGGCGCACGCACTCTCGTGTATGTGCCAGACCTGATCTGACCGGCAGGCCTTCGGGCCTGTTGTCGTTTTCGGGCCGGATTGTTCGTCGATCCGGCCATATGCGAGCGCCGCGCGCGACGTTCGCATATGGCCGCCGCCATCAGGGCGGCTGCCGAATTCGGAGTAACGTTAGATGATCAAGTTTCCTCTGCCGGCGCGCGCGCTGCGGCCCGTGCTGGCGTGCTGCGCGACGCTGGCCTTGTCTTCCTGCGCCTGGTTCCAGCCGCTGCCGCCCGGCGTGGCGCAAGTCGAGCTGGTCACGCTGAACGATTTCCACGGCAATATCGAAGCGAGCAAATACGTGCTCGACAGCGCATATGGTTCCGGCGAACGCACCGTCGTCGCCGGCGGCATCGACACGCTGGGCGCGGCGCTGCAAGCGTGGCGCAAGCAGGATCCCGAGCTGCTGCTGGTCGGCGCCGGCGACCTGATAGGCGCCAGCCCTGCGATCTCGTCGATGTGGGCCGACGAGCCCACCATCGGCGCGATGGACTTGCTGGGCATGCGCGCCAGCTCGGTAGGCAACCATGAATTCGACGCCGGCCGCGTTGAGCTGCTGCGCCAGCAGCAAGGCGGTTGCAAGTCGCCGCGCGCCGACAAGGCCTGCAAATTCGAGAACCCCTACGGCGGCGCGCAGTTCCAGTACCTGGCCGCCAACGTGATCGACATGGTGACCAAGAAGCCGCTGCTGCCGGCCTACAAGATCGAACAGGCGCACGGCGTCAAGATCGGCTTCATCGGCGCGGTGCTGCGCGAGGCCACCGAGAAGGCGCCGGCCTCCGGCATCGCCGGCCTGGACTTCGTCGACGAGGCGGACGCCATCAACCGCCAGCTGCCCGAGCTGCGCAAGCAGGGCGTGGGCGTGTTCGTGGTGCTGATCCACCAGGGCGGCCGCACCACCGATAAATTTGACCAGCAGGAATGCAGTCATTTAAAGGGCCCGATTGTCGATGTGGTCAAGCGCCTCGATCCGGCGATCCGGCTGGTCATCAGCGGCCATTCGCACCGCGGCTACCTGTGCCGCATGGACGGCCGCCTGGTGACGCAGTCCGACATGGGCGGCCATGTGATGTCGCGCATCCGCCTCACCGTCGATACCGCCAGCAATACGCTGCGCGATGTCAGCGCCAAGCAGGAAGTGATGATCCCCGGGACCTGGCCGGCCAATCCGGCGCTGGACGCCTACCTGAAAAAAGTCCGCGACCGCAGCGCCAGTGCGCTGGCGCGTCCGGTGGCGGCGCTGGCCGTGCCGAGCGTGCCGCGCGAGAAGCAGGACGACGGCGAATCGGCATTGGGCGACCTGGTCACCGACGCCACGCTGGCGGCGGGCCGCGCTTACGGCGCGCAGATCGCTTTCGTCAACAACGGCTCGTTGCGGCATGACCTCGACACCAGCGCCGGCAACCGCGTCAACGTCGGCCAGTTGCTGGCGGCGCTGCCGTACACGAATTCGCTGGTGGTGATGAACCTGCGCGGCTCGCAGATCCGCGACCTGCTGGAGCAGCAGTGGAGCGGCGGCCGCGATATCACGCGCGGCCTGCTGCAAGTGTCGGACGGCTTCAGCTACGCCTGGGATCCGCGTCGCGGCGAAGGCGGTAAAGTGGTGGCCGACAGCTTGATGCTGAACGGCGTGCCAATCGAGAACGGCACCGCCTACCGCGTGGTGGTCAACAACTTCCTGGCCGAGGGCGGCGACGCCTTCCCAGCCTTCACCCAGGGCAGCAACCGCGCCGAGACCAACATCCGCGACATCGACGCCCTGACCGATTACCTGACCCAGCGCGAGCAGTATGGCAAGCCGGCCGGCCGCAGCGAAACACAGGGCCGCATCAAGCGCCTGCAACAACCCTAGGAGTCACCATGCGTCGCGTTTTACTTTCCGTTTTGCTGCCAGCCCTGCTGGCGTCGGCCGTCCCTGCGCGCGCCGAGTTTTCGATCCCCGGTTTTGAACTGGTGCAGACCGCACCGGTGGAAACGCCGCTCCACAGCAGCGACCTGCGCGACCCCGCCACCGTCTGGAGCGAGTTGTTCGACGGCGCCAAAAGCGAGATCGTGCTGGGCCAGTTTTATGTGGTCGGACATGAGGGCAGCGTTTTCAACAAAGTGGTGGAGCGCCTGGCGGCTGCCGGCAAGCGCGGCGTCAAGATCCGCTTCCTGCTGGACCAGAAGGGCGTGGGCCTGTCGGACAAGGGCACTATCGAGCAGCTCAAGGCGATACCCAACCTGGAACTGCGCATCATCGATTTCAACAAGCTGACCGGCAACGGTATCCTGCACGCCAAGTACATGGTGGTCGACGGCGCCGTCGCCTACATCGGCAGCCAGAACTTCGACTGGCGTTCGTTCGAGCATATCCACGAGACCGGCCTGCGCATCACCGATGCGAAGATCGTCGGCCAGGTGCAGGCGGTGTTCAACCAGGACTGGCGCGCGCAGGCGATCACCGTGCAGGGCCTGGTGGCGCCGGCGCTGAACGTCAAGGCGACCACGCCGGACATCCATCAAGGCGCCTTCCTGCTGTCCAGCCCCAACCAGTTCAACCCGGCCGGCGTCGGCGATTCCGAAGCGGGCCTGCCGGCGCTGCTGGCCGAAGCCAAGAGCGAGGTGCGGGTGCAACTGCTGGACTACGCGCCGCTGAGCTATGGCCCGAAAGGCACGCGTCCTTACTACGCCGTGATCGACAACGCGGTGCGCGCCGCCGCCAACCGCGGCGTCAAGATCAAGCTGATGGTGTCGAACTGGAACCTGGAAGAACTGCCGCAGGTTTACCTGAAAAGCCTGGCCGTGCTGCCCAACGTGGAAATCCGCGTGGTCACGCTGCCGACCGCCAGCAGCGGCTTCATTCCGTTCGCGCGCGTCATCCACAGCAAGACCATGGTGATCGACAACCAGGTGGCCTGGGTCGGCACCAGCAACTGGAGCGGCGGCTATATGGATTTGTCGCGCAACCTGGAAGTGGTGATGCGCAACGAGAAGATGGCGCAGCGCCTGGCCGCGCTGCACGAACAGACCTGGAGCTCGCCGTATGCGCAGCCACTGGACATCAACAAAAAATACGCCAAACCGGCCAAGGGCAGTCCTGAATGAAGAAGCTTGTTTTGACCGTGGTGCTGAGCGGCGCCTTCATCTCTTTCAACGCCCACGCATGGGGCAATGACGGCCACCGCGCCGTCGGCGCCATCGCCGACCAGCTGATCCAGGGCAGCAACGCCGAGCAGCGCGTGAAGGCCTTGCTGCTGCCGGGCGAGAGCCTGGAAAAAGTCTCCATCTGGGCCGACTGCGTCAAGGGCAGCTATTGCGGCCCGCAGAGCGACGAGATGGTGGCCTACGTGACCGCCAATCCGCAGCACGCCGAGTACCACTACACGGACGTGCCGTTCCAGAACCCGCACTACCACGACCATGACGCCGGCACCGCCGACAACGATATCGTGCAGACGCTCAAGCAGTGCATCGCCACCTTGCAGGGCAAGGGCGACAAGATCAGCAACCCGCACGGTTTCACGCCGCGCCAGGCGCTGCTGATCCTGACCCATCTGGCCGGCGACGTGGTGCAGCCGCTGCACGTGGGCGCGGCGTTCGTGGACAGGAACGGCGCCTTCGTGGTGCCGCAAAAGCAGGCGCAGGTCGACGCGGTCAATATGTTCGACGCGCGCGGCGGCAACAACCTGCTGCTGGACGATATCAAGTTAAGCGCCGTCAGCGCGCAGCTGATCCCGGCCGGGCCGCCGGAAACCAGGGTGACCGCGCAGGCCATCGCGCCGCGCGCGCCGCAGACTACTCGTCCCTTCCATTCGTATTGGGATACCACGGTGGTGAGCTATGTCTTCCGCCGCATCGGTGCGCGCTCGCCTCAGGAGTTTGCGCAACTGGCCATCGCCGGCAAGCCCGCAGTGGATGTCAACAGCGGCGATCCTGTCAGCTGGCCGTATGCCTGGGCCGACCAGTCGCTGGCCGTGGCCAAGCTGGCGCACGCCGGCGTGACGGCCGGCGCCATCGGCCAGCAGACCAGCAAGACCGGCGAAGTCTATAACGTGTGGGCGCTGACGGTGCCGGACGATTACCCCGTCCCCAGTTCGGCCGCCGCCAAGACGCAGCTGATCCAGGGCGGCTACAACCTGGCCGCCGTGCTGCAGGCAATCTGGCCCTGATAGCCGCTATTTTCCGGTTAGGGGATTGAACCACAGTTCGCTGCGCGCCAGCGGCGTCTGTGGCGTCAGCTTCGGATTGGCCAGGTTGATCACGCGGCGCTTGTGCATGGCCGTGTTCTTGATCAAGTCTGCCTTGTAGCGCTGGAACAGCGTGTTCAGCGTGCCGTCCTTGATCATCATCTCCATCCCGGTCTCGATGCGCTTGGCCAGCAGCCTGCCCTCGGCATCGCGCCGCAGGAAGAAGTAGCGCGGCAGCGGATAGTGCAGAAGCAGCGTTTGTTCCACCGCCATCTGCGGATGCGAGGCGCTGCGTTCCTGGAATTCGCGCAGCGCTTCATCGGCGGAGCGCGAATAGAAATCGAAGCGGTCCGCTTCCAGCATGGCGAACAGGCCGTCGTAGCTGCTGCCTTCCACCACCGGCACGCCGGCTTTTTCGAAGACGGGGATGTCGGCCCAGCCCTGGCCCAAACCCGCGCGCAGGCGGCGCAGGTCGGCGACGGATTTGATGCCGGCGAAGCGCTGCTGGTCGGCGCCGCGTATCAGCAACAGCCGGTAGCCCAGCAGGCCGCGGTCGACGGGCAGGCGTACCGGCAGGAACTCATGCTCCAGTTCGGGCGAGGTGGCGCGCACGAAGATGTTGATGCGTCCCGATGGCGACGACATCTCCTGCACCACGCGCGCCGGCGACATCGCCACCTTGGATTGGTGCTGCTCGAATACGCCGTGGCGCGGCGCGGTCTTTTCCAGCGCCGCCCGCAATACCGCCCAATCGTAGTCGTAGCGGCTGTCGATGCCGTCGCTGGTGAGCGGATAGGTGAGATGGGTCGCGGCCCATGCCGGAGCCGCAACCACGCAGGCCGCCAGCAGCAGCATGCTCCACGCCCTGCGCAATCCATCGCCCATGTCTCGCTTCATGCCGCCTACACCTCGTAAAACGGGTAGTGTGCCATGCCCCATGGTGCGCCGCCAAATTTTTCCGCGCGGTGGACCTGGCCGCAAGCGGCGGGACTGCTGAAGAAGACTGTCGCGAAATGAGAACACGCTGTCGTCCTATGTGTGATTCCGCCGGAAGGACCGGGCTATACTCGATAAAACTCTGGAGGTGTCGAGTATGAAGCATATATTTTGCATAAGCATTGCCAGTGCGCTGGCTTTCGTGGCCACAGCGCCGGCGCTGGCCCAGAGCGCGGCCGATCCGGCGACGCCCGCGGCGTCGCCATTCACCGCCAACGTCACGCTGGCATCGCAATATATCTCACGCGGCTTCCGCCAGACCTGGGGCAAGCCAGCGCTGCAAGGCGGCTTCGATTACGCGGGGCCGAACGGCTTTTCCGCCGGTACCTGGCTGTCCAACGTCAGCAACCGTTTCGTCGAAAACGGCTCGCTGGAATGGGATATATACGGCGCCTATGGCGGCACGGCCGGCGATGTCGGCTACAGCGCCGGCGTCTACTACTACAAATATCCGGGCGCCGAAATACACGCCACCCACACCACCTACGACTACGCCGAACTGGCGCTGGGGCTGACCTACAAGTTCGCCTACGCCAAGTACAACTACACGGTGACCAAGGAATTCTTCGGCATCGAAAATGCACGCGGCACCGGCTACCTGGATCTCGGCGCAAACGTGGAACTGGGCGACGGCTACACGCTCAACCTGCACTTCGGCCACGGGCGCGTGGCCAACAACAGCATGTGGAGCTGGCGCGATTACAAGGCCGGCGTGACCAAGACGCTGGCGCCGGGATGGGCTGTTTCGGCGGCCTACACCAAGGCGCACGGCAAGACCAGCGCCTACGATAACTACACGCTGGGCATACCCAATTCCGCCGGTGTGATCGAGACGTCGAATCCCGCCGACGGCACGCTGGTGCTGGCGCTGACGCGAACGTTCTGATTCCTTTTTTGGGACCTTACATGACTACAGCCTATTCGACTTCCTCGTCTTCGCCGGCTTCGCGTTCGCGGTTCGGCCTCTCCCTTTCATTGAACGGCAAGATCTGCGCGGCGGCCACCGCGCTGGTGGTGCTCAGCCTCGCCGTGACGGCCACCGTCATCGGCATCCGCAGCAGCGCCAGCGCCGAGGCGGCGGCGATGAACCTGGCTCGCACCTCGGCCCGCGAAGTGGCGGGCGCACTGCAGGCGCGCATCGTCGGCAATTTGTCGTCGGTGGTCAACCTGGCCGGCTCCATGCGTGGCACGCGCGCCGCCAACCAGGCGCTCGCGCGCGACCAGATCAACGAGATGGTCAAGGCCACGCTGCTTGGATCGGAAGACCTGATCGGCGCCGCCGTCACCTGGGAACCGAATGCGCTGGACGGCAAGGACGCCGACTTCGCAGGCAAGCTGCCACTGTACGACGCCACCGGGCGCTTCATGCCTTACTGGACGCGCGGCAGCGGCAGTGGCGGCACCCATGTCGAGCCTATCGTGTTCGACAGCGCACCGGGCGCCAATGATTGGTACGACATTCCCAAGCGCAGCGGCAAGGTGTTCTTCACCGAGCCATACATTTATCCGGTGGACGGCAAGCCGACGCTGATGGCGTCGCTGGTGGCGCCGATTATGATCGAAGGTAAATTCCAGGGCACCGCCAGCGCCGACTTCATGCTGACGCGCCTGACCAGGATCCTCAACGAATTGAACGTGATCGACGGCGCCAAGCTGAGTCTCATTTCCAACGGCGGCCTGTACGCCAGCAATCCCGTCGCCGAAAAGCTGGGCAAGAAGGCCGACGACGTGCCGGCCGCCGGTCTGGATCGCGTGCGTCAGGGACAGGCATATGAATACGAGGAGCAGGGCCAGGTACATTTGCTGCAACCGCTGTTGATCCACGGCGAAACCGGCCCATGGTCGGTGCAGCTGACCTTCCCGAAAAGCGTGGCGCTGGCGCCGGCGCGCCAGCTGCTGTTGTACACGCTGATCGTGTCGCTGGTGTGCGCGGTGGTGGCGGCCCTGGTGCTGATCACGGTGCTGTTCCGCCTGACCGCGCCCTTGCGCACGCTGGCTTCGCGCATGACGGCGCTCTCCAGCGGCGATGCGGACCTGAGCGTGAAGCTGGAGGTGAACGGCAACGACGAGCTGGCGGTGATCGGCAACGGCTTCAATCAATTCGTCGGCAATATCCACGATGTGCTGGTGCAGGTGAGCGCCAGCGCGGAGAACGTAGCGCGCGGCAGCGCCGAGATCTCGCACGGGAATACCGACCTGTCGGCGCGCACCGAGCAGCAGGCCAGCGCGCTGGAGGAAACGGCGGCCTCGGTCGAGGAGCTGACCAGCACCGTCAAGGAGAATGCGGAGAACGCGCGCCAGGCCAACCAGCTGGCCGGGTCGGCGTCGGAGGTGGCGCAGCGCAGCGGCGCCGTGGTGTCGCAGGTGGTGGCGACGATGGCGTCGATTAACGATTCGTCCAACAAGATCGTCGACATCATCAGCGTCATCGACGGCATTGCGTTCCAGACCAATATCCTGGCGCTGAATGCGGCGGTGGAGGCGGCGCGCGCCGGCGAGCAGGGACGCGGCTTTGCGGTGGTGGCGTCGGAAGTGCGCAATCTCGCGCAGCGCAGCGCGGCGGCGGCCAAGGAGATCAAGACGCTGATCGACGATTCGGTCGGCAAGGTGGCCGTCGGCAGCCGTCTGGTGGACGAAGCGGGGAGCACGATGGATGAAGTGGTGTCCAGCGTGCGCCGCGTGACCGCGATCATGAGCGAGATTACGGTCGCCACGGCGGAGCAGAGCGAAGGCATCTTGCAGGTCAACCAGGCCATCGTGCAGATGGATGGCGTGACGCAGCAGAACGCGGCGCTGGTGGAGGAGGCCGCGGCTGCGGCGGAGAGCTTGCAGGAACAGGCCGCGCACCTGGCGCAGGCGGTCAGCGTGTTCAAGCTGGATCGCAGGGCTGCGCCGGCGGAGCATGTGGCGCCGCGAGCGTTGCCGCCTGCCGCGCCCGCACGCAAGGCGCCGCCGGCCGCACCGGCCGTCCGCCCGCCAGCGCCTCAGCGCGCGGCCATCGCCAAGCCGAAGCCGGCGTCCAAGGCCGACAGCGAGTGGGAAGAGTTCTAGCCAACGTACCGCAGGCCGGGCGCTTTGGTAGCGTGGCGGAGCGCTAGCGACAAAGCGCCCGCCGCGCATGGGGATAGCTGATACATTTGCAAAATTGTAAATGTTTGGAGATCCCATGAAGCGCACTCTTATTGCCTCGTTGTCCTTGGTGCTGATGTCGGCGGCGTCGGCGCAGCAGCGCGACACCGACCCCCTGGCGCCGCTGACGAAGTGCTTCGACGGCACATGGTTCCGCGTTGGCTCCACGGACCGGTTGCCGGCAACGACGAAGTGGCGCACGGTGGAAGGCCCTGACGGCAGGGCCAAGGTGTCGATGGATGACGGCTACCGCCTGATGCTCTACACGGACGGCCCCAAGCCGGTGGTGAATCTGAAGATCGAACGCGCGGCGCTGGGGCGCATCGCCGAGGACCGAGCCGCCATCGTCGCGCAGATGCAGTATCTGGTGGAGCACAATCCTGTCAATTCCACTGCGTTTAGCTCGGAGGAGCTGGGCAGCCTGGAACACCTGACGGTGCGAAAGACGTCACGGGACGGCTCCGGCATCGCCAACATCGAAACGCTGATCCAGCAGCGCACCGGCACTGTCGCCACCGCCTACCTGATCGACACCAACTCCCCCGGCTTCGATGCCTTGCGCACGGACTTCCTTGCGATGCTTGCTGCCTGCATGGAGAAGCAATAGACTGGCCGGATGAGAAAAAACATCGTCATTTTGGCGCTTGCCCTGGCAACTGCGCCTGCCATCGGAGCAGCCGCGCAGGCGCCGGCGATCGAGAACGCGTTCGCTCCTGATGCGGGAGGCGAGGCCTTGGTTTTGAAAGTGATCGACGCGGCGACTTCGAAAATCAGGCTGGCCGCGTACTCCTTCAATTCACCGCACGTGATGCAGGCGCTGCTCAACGCGAAGAAGCGCGGCGTGGACGTCAAGGTGATGGTGGATGCACGGCGCAATCAACGGCCGGCCAGCATTGCAGCGCTGCGCCCTTTGGTCAATGCCGGCATTCCGACGCGAACGGTTGCGGTGTACGCCATGCATCACGACAAATACATCGTCGTTGACGACCGCACCGTGCAGAATGGCAGCTTCAATTACAGCAAGGACGCCGCCACGTCGAACAGCGAAAACGTGCTCGTGGTGTGGGACAACCCGCAATTGGCGAAGTCTTTCCTGGATCACTGGGAAGACCGTTGGGCCAAGGGCGTCGACTACAAGTAGGCCTTACTGCGCCTGTATCACCTCGATGCCCAGCTCGCGGTAGGGCGCCAACAGCCGCGCCGATACGCCTGCATTCACCACGATCGCGCCGATGCGCTCCAACGGCGCGATCTGGAACGGCGATGCGGTGTCGAGCTTTTCCGGTGACGCCAGCACCACCGTTTTCACGGAAGCCGCCGCGATGGCGCGCTTGATCCCCGCCTCATCGTGGTCGCCGGTGCTGATGCCGTGCAGCGGATGCAGGCTGCACACACCCATGAAGAAGATATCGGTGCGGATCTGCGCAATCGCCTCTAGCGCGGACGGCCCCATCGCCACGATGGAATGCTTGAACAGGCGGCCGCCGATCAAAATCACTTCAATCAAAGGATGCTCGGCAAGCTCCACCGCCACGCTCGGGCTGTGCGTGACGACGGTGCAGCGCAGCTCCGGCGGCAGCGCGCGCGCCAGCTGGACGGCGGTGGTGCCGCCGTCGATGAACACTACTTGTCCCGGCGCGATCATGGCCGCCGCCGCGCGGGCGATGGCGGGCTTGGCGTCGCTGGAAAGCTGCTGGCGCTGGGCGAAGTTGCCCATCGCCGGCGAGGCGGGCAAGTCCAGCGGCAGCGCGCCGCCGTGCACCCGTTGCAGCAGACCTTCGGCGGCCAGCTCGCGCAGGTCGCGGCGGATGGTGTCTTCCGATAGCCCCAGCTCCTCGCTGAGGGATTTGGCGATGATCTGGCCGTCCTGTTTCAGGCGGGCGATCAGCAGTTCTTTGCGTTGACGTGTCAGCATATGCGTGAATTTTCTTGATGTTGCACGATATTGCATGATATCGTAAAAAAACGCAACCTTGATCAAGGAGATCGACATGCCCGAAGACCGCATCCGCATCCACAAAGTGGAAACCCTGTCCGACGACTGGTTCCTGCTGCAAAAGACCACCTTCGACTACCGCCGCAACGACGGCAGCTGGCAGCGCCAGACGCGCGAAACCTATGACCGGGGCCACGGCGCCACCATCCTGCTGTACAACCGTGAGCGGCGCACGGTGGTGCTGGTGCGGCAGTTTCGCTTTCCGACCTACGGCAACGGCCATGACGGCTTCCTGATCGAGGCCGCTGCGGGATTGTTGGACCATGCCAGCCCGGAGGACCGCATCAAGGCCGAGGTGGAGGAGGAAACCGGCTACCGCGTAGGCGAGGTGCGCAAGGTATTCGAGGCCTTCATGAGTCCCGGTTCGGTAACGGAGCGATTGTATTTTTTCGTGGCCGAATACGACCCGAGTTCGCGCATCGGTGATGGCGGCGGCATCGAGGAAGAGGGCGAGGACATCGAAGTGCTGGAGCTGGCGATGGACGAGGCCATGCAGATGATGGCCGACGGCCGCATCGCCGATGGCAAGACCATCATGCTGCTCCAATACGCCGCACTGCACCTGCTGTAAAGTGACAAGCATGAAGACATACTTTTTACTGGCGCTGCTGGCGGCAGGCCAAGTTGTAGCGGCAGGTGATGCCAAGGTGGGGGCGGTGCTGTTCAAGCGCTGCGCATCCTGCCATCAGGTCGGGCCTTACGCGCAAGGCGGTTTCGGGCCGCAGCTAAATGGCATCATCGGCCGGCGCGCGGCATCGACCAGGGACTACAAGTATTCGGAAGCGATGAAGAAGTCGGGACTGGTGTGGGACGAGAAAACACTGGCCGCATATCTGCGCGCGCCGCACGACGTGGTGCCGGGGACCAGTATGCGTTTTTGGGGAATCAAGGATGAACAGCAGGTCGCCGACCTGCTGTCCTTTATGCGGACGCTGAAGTAATCAGCGGGACTTCACGAACGGCGTACCCAGCGCTTTCGGCGCCACCGACTTGGCCATCAGGCCTGCCAGCACAATCACGGTGACCACGTAAGGCACCATCTGGATCAGCGAACCTGGCAGGCGGCCGACCAGCGGCAGGTCCACGCCTTCGATCTGGATTTGCACCGCGCCGAAGAAGCCGAACATCAGGCAGCCGAGGAAGGTGTACACCGGGCGCCAGTTACCGAACACCATCGCCGTCAACGCCAGGTAACCAGCGCCGGCCGACATATCACGCAGGAAGAAGCCGCTCTGCACAATCGCCAGGTAAGCACCCGAGAACGAGCACAGGATGCCCGCGATCAGCATCGCCATGTAGCGCTGGCGCTCGACGCTGACGCCGGCCGCATCGGCCGCATGCGGGTTCTCGCCGCAGGCGCGCAGGCGCAGGCCGAAGCGCGTGTGATACAGCACCCAGTGCACCAGCGGCACCAGCGCGAACGCCAGGTACACCAGCACCGAATGGCCGCCGATCAGGTGCGCGTACAGCCAGCCGATGAACGGTATGCCTTCCACGGCGGCGCTGCCCGGCAGCACCACGTCGAACAAACGCGCCTGGCCCAGGTCCGGCGTGCGGCCGCCCTGCTGGAAGAAAAATTGCGCGACCACGAAGGTCAGGCCGCTCATGGCGATGTTGATCGCGATGCCGGCCACCAGCTGGTTGCCCTTTTGGGTGATCGCGACATAGGCTTGCAGCGTCGCCAGCAGCACCGACACCAGCATGCCGGCGGCCACGCCGTACCACGGGTTTTGCGTGGCGAAGGCGACGGCCGCCGACACGAAGGCCGAGGCCAGGATCTTGCCTTCGAGGCCGATGTCGATCACGCCCGAACGTTCGGCGAACAGGCCGGCCATGCCGGCGAAAATCAGCACCGGCGCATTGCGCACGGTGGACACCAGGATGCTGCCGATTTGGAGGTCTTCAAAAGTCATGACTATCTCACTTTGTCCGTTTGATCAGGGCGGCGATGGCGGGGGCGTAGAAGTTTTCCATCGCGCCGCAGAACAGGATGATCAAGCCCTGGATGAAGATGAAGGTCTCAGGCGGTATGTTCTGCTTTTCCAGCGACAGGTCGAAACCGCCCTGTATCAGCGCGCCGAACAGCACGGCCGACAGGAAGATGCCGACCGGATGCTGCCGGCCCATCAGCGCAATCGCGATGCCGACGAAGCCCGCGCCGCCGACAAAGTTCAGCGACAGGTAATGGGTCGAACCCATGATGGAGTTGACCGAACCCAGGCCGGCCAGCGCGCCCGAGATCAGCATCACGGTGATGATCATCTTGCTGATGCGGACGCCCGCGTAGTGCGCCGCATGCTTGTTCAAGCCGGTGGCGCGCAGCTTGAAGCCCCACGAGGAACGCGACACCATCACGCCATAAATCACCAGCGCGATAATCGCCAGGAAGAAGCTGATGTTCAGCGGCGTCTCGCCCAGCACCGGGAACCACTGGTTCAGGCGCGGCATTTCGGCGGCGGCGCTGAAGGCGCGGCTGGCCGGATTCTGCTCGCCGGCCGGCACCAGGTACTTGACGATCACGGTGTTCATCAACGCGCCGGCGATGTAGTTGAACATGATGGTGGTGACCACCACATGGCTGCCGCGCTTCGCCTGCAGGTAGCCGGGCAGGAAAGCCCACAGCGCGCCAAACAAGGCCGCGCCCAGCATGCCGATGGGGATCAGCGCCCACATCGGCAGCGAACTGTCGAAGGTCAGCATGGCGAGTGTCAGGCCCAGGCCCGCAAAGTACATCTGGCCTTCGGCGCCGATGTTGAACAAGCCGGCCTGCATGGCGATCGAAACCGCCAGGCCGGAGAAGATGAAGGTCGAGGCGTAGAACAGCGTGTAGCTCAAGCCTTCCGGATTGATGACGGCGCTGTTGATCAGGATGCCCATCGATTCGACCGGGCTTTCACCCAGCAGATAGATCACCAGCGCGGCCACCAGCAGGGCCGACAACAGGTTCAGGACGGGCATTACAAACGCGGTAGCCCAGCGTGGCAGGTCGTGGTTATTCATGATTTGTGCATCCCGCCCATCAGCAAGCCGATACGGGTAGTGTCGAATTCTTCAATTTTCAGTTCGCCGGTGATGCGGCCGCCGCACATGACCAAAATACGGTCCGCCAGCGCGCGCACTTCTTCCAGCTCCACGGAGACCAGCAGGATCGCCACGCCGGAATCGCGCAAGGCGAGCAGCTGCGTGTGGATGCTTTCGATGGTGCCGATGTCGACGCCGCGCGTCGGCTGGCCGACCAGCATCAGCTTCGGCTGCGCCAGCACTTCGCGGGCGATCACCACCTTTTGCTGGTTGCCGCCGGAGAGCAGGCCAATACGCAGGTCGTGGTTGTTGGGGCGGACGTCGAAGTTTTTCATCAGCTCCGCGCAGCGCGCGGCGATGGCCTTGAAGTCGAACAGGCCCCAGCGGTTTTTCAGCTTGTCCTGGTAGCCGAGGATGGTGTTGTGCATGACCGAGAAGGCCTTCACCACGCCATCGCGCAGGCGGTCTTCCGGGATGTGGGCGATGCCCAGGTCGCGGAAGGTGCGCGGCAGGCCGTCGGCGTCGGAGCGGCCGGCGAACGGCAGCGCCTTGCCGAGGAAGTCCAGCTTGCCGGAGGTCGGCAGGCGCATGCCCGACAGGATCTCCATCAACTCGCTCTGGCCGTTGCCGGACACGCCCGCAATCGCGACGATCTCGCCGGCGCGCAGCGTGAAGCCGATATCGGCCAGCAGCTTGACCTGCTGCTCGTCCTGCAGCTGCAGGCTCTCGACGTGCAGCACCGGCGCGCCCGGATTGTACGGTTTGCGCGGCAGGTTGTTTTCGATCGGACGGCCGACCATCATGTTGGCCAGGTCTTCCTTGGTGGTGCCGGCGGTCGGCACGGCGCCGATCACGCGGCCGCCACGCATCACGGTGACGGTGTCGGTGATGTCGAGGATCTCTTGCAGCTTGTGCGTGATCAGGATGATGGTCTTGCCCTGTTCCTTGAACAGGCGCAGGATCTCGAACAGCGATTCGGTCTCCTGCGCGGTCAGCACGGCGGTCGGCTCGTCCAGGATCAGGATGTTGGCGCTGCGGTAGATCTGCTTGAGGATCTCCACGCGCTGCTGCGCGCCCACCGACAGGTCGTGGATGGTGGCCAGCGGATCGACGTCGAGGCGGTAGCGGGTGCAGATTTCGCGCAGCTGCGCCTCAACGGCGGCGCGCTTGGACTTGAGCTGGAAGCCGCCTTCGCTGCCCAGCATCACGTTATCGAGCACGGTCATGTTCTCGACCAGCATGAAGTGCTGGTGCACCATGCCGATGCCCAGCGTGATCGCTTCCTGGCTGTTGCGGATGTTGCGCGCCTGGCCATCGAGCAGGATCTCCCCGCCGTCGGCGCGGTAGTATCCGTACAGGATGCTCATCAGGGTCGATTTGCCGGCGCCGTTCTCGCCCACCAGGCCGTGGATCGAACCCTTGGCGATGGTGAAGTTGACGTCCGTGTTCGCTTTGACGGCTCCAAAATGCTTGGAGATGCCGCGAAATTCTACTGCTGGCTGCATAGGATCGTTTTCGGTGCGGTTAAGTAAAAAGTTAAACGCGCCGCATGAGGAATATCCTCCGGCGGCGCGCTCAATGTTCAAACAGGTGTCAGGCCGGGCAGGCAGCGCCCGAACGGATGTCGATGACTTTTACTTTGCCGTCGATGATGTCCTTGCGGGCACCAATGACGCGCTTTTCGATTTCCGGCGTGATCAGCTTGCGGTTGTTCGCATCCAGCGCCCAATCGACGCCGTCTTCCTTCAGGCCCTTGGCGGTGACGCCGGCCTTCCAGGTGCCGTTCTTCATCTGCATGAAGGACTCGTAGACGGCGTTGTCGACGCGCTTGACCATGGAGGTCAGGATGCTGCCTGGGTACAGGCTGTTCTGGTTGGAGTCCACGCCGATCGCCAGCTTGCCTTTTTCCTTGGCGGTTTGCAGCGTGCCCAGGCCCGAACCGCCGGCCACGGCAAACACCACGTCGACGCCGCGGTCGAATTGCGAGCGCGCCAGTTCGCCGCCCTTGGCCGGGTTGTTCCACGAATCGGAAGTGGTGCCGACCATGTTGTTGCTGACTTCAATTTTCGGATTGACCGCCTTGGCGCCCTGGGCGTAGCCGCAGGCGAAGGTGCGGATCAGCGGGATGTCGACGCCGCCGATGAAGCCCAGCTTCTTGGACTTGGAAGCCATGGCCGCGGCCACGCCCACCAGGTACGAACCTTCTTCTTCTTTGAAGGTGATGGAGTTGACGTTGGCGCCTTGCGCCACGCCGTCGATCAGCACGAAGCGGACTTTCGGGAATTCCTTGGCGACCTTCTGCACGGCTGCCTGCTGGGCGAAGCCGATCGAGGCGATCAGGTCCAGGTTCTTGCGGGCGAGGCCGCGCAGCACCTGCTCAGCCTGGGTGTCGCTGGAGGCTTGCACCTCGATGAAATTGATGTTGGTTTCCTTCTTGAAGCGCGAGGCGCCTTCAAAAGCGGACTGGTTGAACGACTTGTCGAACTTGCCGCCTGCGTCATACACGATGCCCAGTTTTGGGTCAGCCGCGGACGCGCTGGCAGCGATAAACAGTGCTGCAACCGTCAAACTAAGTTGTGAAAGTTTCATGAATAGGCTCCTGGAAGATCGATATTGTATATTTTTATTGGACGAAACATGTAATTTGGCGCCGCTATATCGCTGCAAACCCCTGATTTTTAGAGGTTTGCCTCGGGGTTTGCGGGTGTTTTACGCCGTCAGCGCCAGTAGTTTGTCAAAAGCTTGTTCAAATTGCAGCAAGCCGGCGGCCAGCAACTGCTGGCCCACCGTTTCCAGATCGATGCCGTGGCGCGCCAGTTGCGCCATCACGGCGCGGTCGGCGTCGATGTCGGCGTCCAGCAGCGTGGCCACCGCCTCGCCGTGGTCGCGGAAGGCGGCCAGGGTGGCGTCGGGCACGGTATTGATGGTATGAGGACCGATCAGGCCTTCGACGTAGCGCACGTCGCGCTGGACCGGCTGCTTGGTGCCGGTGCTGGCCCACAGCAGCCACTGCGGCGTGGCGCCGAAGGCGGCGAACACGGCGAAGCCGCCGTCGTTCTTCCAGTCGTGATAGGCGATGCGGGCGGCGGTCATGGCGGCGCGGCCGCGCAGGGCCACGGCGCTGCTGTCGGCCGAATTTTCCAGCAGGGCGTCGACGGCGACGTCGATGCGGCTGATGAAGACGCTGGCGACGCTGGCGATGCGCTGCACCGAGGCGGTGTCCTGCAGGCGGCGCGCCAGGCCGCGGCGGTGGGCGGCGCGCACCGCGTGGATCTGGCTGGCGGTGAAGATCAGCGTCATGTTGACGTTGATGCCGGCATAGATCACTTCCTCCAGCGCGGCGATGCCGGCCGGCGTGGCCGGGATCTTGATCATCACGTTCGGCCGGGCGATGGCGGCCCACAGGCGCTTGGCGGCGGCGATGGTGCCGTCGATGTCGTGGCTCAGGCGCGGCGACACTTCAAAGCTGACAAAGCCGGCGCGGCCATCGGTATCGCGGTACAGCGGCGCGAACAGGTCGCAGGCGCGCTGCACGTCCGGCAGCACCAGCGCTTCGAAGCGCGCTTCCGGCGTCGCCAGCGCGGTGCGCAGCTGCGGCAGGGCGGCCTGGTAGGCGGGGTCGTGCTGGATGGCGTGGTAGAAGATCGCCGGGTTGGACGTCAGGCCCTGGATGCCGTCGGCGGCGATCAGGTCCGCCAGTTGGCCGGAGGCGAGCAGGTTGCGGCTCAGGTTGTCGAGCCAGATTTGTTGTCCCAGGTCGCCGACCGCGCGCAGGCGGCTGTGTTCGAGCATGTTATTCATCTACATCTTCCATCCAAGATTGTGTCCTGGCGACCAGTGCTGGGCGCAGTGCTGGGACCCATGTCGCACTGCCGCAACAGTTAGTGCCGAATTTAATATTTTTGTGCTGTTGCTTTTTTGTCCGTTTGGAAAAATTTCCTACTTGTTGGATAAATAATTTTCCGCATGGGTCGGGGCTTTCAGGGCATCCGGCCTTGTCTTGGAAATCAACAATTTACCTGCAAGCGGGGTGGTTTTCCCGTACTCAGCGGCCTGTTCTGGAGGCCGTCCACTACTATGCATCAGCGTCGATATGTACGGCAAATTCGATTTTATTTAGCTATTTATATAAAATTGATATGAATCGAATCACTCAGAAAGTGAGTTTCTGTCATTTTTTTCCATGCTAGCATGGTTGGTAGTTTGCATATTCTTATGCGAAACGTAGTAGTTTTGATACATTTTTGCCAACAAAAAACAAAGACATCGCCCGCTGCAATCCGCAGTGAGGGCGGGATTTTGGATTGATATTTCAACCTTGCCTACACAATAGGGAGCAGGACTCATGAGCAAAAAAAGTAGTGGTTACGCAGTGCGATCGCTGATCGCGCTGGCAGTTGCAAGCGCATTCCCCCTGCACGCGGCCATGGCCGCCGAAGCGGCCGCCGTTGCAGCAGGCCAGCCGGCGGCGGACGCCCCGGATACCGCCACCAAAGGCCAACTGGAAACCGTGATCGTGACCGCGCAACGCCGCGCGGAAAACATCAAGGACGTTCCGATGTCGATCGCCACGCTGAAAGGCGACAAGCTCGACGTGCTGACCTCGGGCGCCGCCGACATCCGTTTCCTGGCCGGCCGTTCGCCGTCGGTCAACGTGGAATCGGACTACGGCCGCACCTTCCCGCGCTTCTACATTCGCGGCCTGGGCAACACCGACTTCGACCTGAACGCTTCCCAGCCAGTCGGCCTGGTGATGGACGACATCGTCCAGGAAAACGCCATGCTGAAGGGCTTCCCTGTGTTCGACGTGGACCAGGTCGAAGTGCTGCGCGGCCCGCAGGGCACGCTGTTCGGCCGTAACTCGCCGGCCGGCGTGATCAAGTTCGACTCGGCCAAGCCGGTCTTCAAGCAAGAGGGCTACCTGACCCTGGGCGTGGGCAACTACTCGGCCAAGACCGCCGAAGGCATGTTCAACATCCCGGTCAGCGATACCGTTGCGCTGCGCTTCTCGGGCACCAGCCAGCACCGTGGCGACCGCGTGCACAACACCAATCCAACCCCGAACAAGGGCACCCAGGACTTCGAAGGCTACGGCGACAACGCCTTCCGCCTGCAAGCGCTGGTCAAGCCGAGCAAGGACTTCAGCGCGCTGTTCAACTACCACGAGCGCGACTACCACGGCAGCGCCACGCTGTTCCGTGCCAACATCATCAAGAAGGGCACCAACGACCTGGTCGACGGCTTCGACTACGGCTCCTACCCGAGCGATGGCATCAACTACCAGAAGCTGACCACCAAGGGCGGCAACGTCCGCCTGAAGTACAACCTGGACGACATCACGCTGCACTCGATCACCGGCTACGAAACGCTGAAGTTCAACAGCCGCGCCGACGTTGACGGCGGCTACGGCGCGTCGTACGCGCCGCCGTACGGTCCAGGCTATATCCCGTTCGCGGTTGAAACGGCCGACTTGCTGCCTAACCACAAGCAGTTCTCGCAAGAGTTCCGCGCCGAGTCGAACTACAAGGGCCCGTTGCAGTGGATCGGCGGCCTGTTCTTCTTCAACGAAGACATCCAGATCGACTCGATCAGCTTCGACACCTTCAGCGCCGGCAATCCGCAGAACGCTGCTTACGCACAGCAGTTCCAGCACGCCAAGTCGTGGGCGGCCTTCGGCTCGCTGAACTACACCGTCAGCGACAAGCTGAAGGTACGCGGCGGCCTGCGCTACACCACCGACAAGAAGGACTTCTCGGCCGTGCGCTACGAACCGCCGAAGATGTCCGGTCCGTTCGAGATCGACAACACCTCGCACAACCTGAGCTGGGACATGAGCGGCACCTATGAGCTGGACAAGACCACCAACTTGTTCGCCCGCGTTGCCACCGGCTACCGCGCGCCTTCGATGCAGGGTCGTTTGAACGGCCTGGGCGACAAGCCATCGTTCGCCGGCGCCGAAAAAGCGCTGTCGTATGAAGCCGGTATCAAGCAGGACCTGTTCGACAAGCGCGCGCGCCTGAGCGCCTCGGTGTTCCAGTACCGCGTCAAGGACAAGCAGCTGACCGCCGGTAGCGGCACGATCAACATGAATCAGCTGATCAACGCTGAGAAAGTGACCGGCCAGGGTGTTGAAGTGGACTTCCAGGCCAACCTGAGCGACGAGTTCAGCATGACCCTGGGCGGCAGCTACAACGACACCGAGATCAAGGACAAGAACCTGTTCGTGCAGTACTGCGGCAACCTGCCGAACACCGCGCCGAACCCGTACGGCTGCACGCCGACCAACGCGGCCGGCCCGTTCCCTGGCACCTCCAAGATCGACGGCAACCCGCTGCCACGCGCGCCGAAGACCCAGCTGAACTTCACGCTGAAGTACAGCAAGGACATCGGCAACGGCGAGTTCTACGCCTACACCGACTGGACCTACCGTACCAGCTACAACTTCTTCCTGTACGAGGCGCCTGAGTACAAGGCCAAGCCTCTGGCGGAAGGCGGCGTGCGCACCGGTTACAAGTGGGGCAACGGCAAGTATGAAGTGGCGCTGTACGGCCGCAACATCACCGACAAGCGTGTGATCCTCGGCGCCATCGACTTCGACAACCTGACCGGTATGTTGAACGAGCCGCGCACCTGGGGCGGCACCTTCAAAGTCAACTTCTAAATTGACCGCTATCTGAAAATCCCCGCGCATCGTAAGATGTGCGGGGATTTTTTTTATGGATGGAGCCTGATTCGTGAATCATACCGTCGTTAATCTGTGGCCGCTGCTCGGCGTGGCCGTCATCATCCTGGGCTTCGCCCTGCGCGCGCATCCGGTGCTGGTGGTGATCGCCGCCTGCGCCGTCACCGGCGCCGCCGCCGCCATGCCGGTCGAGAAGCTGCTCGCAACCTTGGGCACGGCCTTCATCAAGACCCGCAACCTGCCGCTGATCCTGCTGCTGCCGCTGGCGGCCATCGGCCTGCTGGAGCGCTTCGGGCTGAAGGAGCATGCGCAGGCGTCGATCGCCCGCATCAAGTCCGCCACCACCGGCCGCCTGCTGATCGTCTACCTGGCGATCCGCGAGATCAGCGCCGCCTTCGGCCTGACCAGCATCGGCGGCCATCCGAACATGGTGCGCCCGCTGATCGCGCCGATGGCGGAGGGCGCCGCCGAGGTGCGCTACCCGGCGCTGACCGAGGAGCTGCGGCACCGCATCCGCGCCATGTCCGCCGCCACCGACAACGTCGGCCTGTTCTTCGGCGAAGACGTGTTTGTGGCCTTCGGCGCCATCCTGCTGATGCAGACCATCCTGCGCGGCGAAGGGCTGGAAGTCGATCCGCTGCACATGGCGCTGTGGGGCATACCGACCGCGGTGACGGCCTTCCTGATTCACTCCTGGCGCCTGCACCGGCTGGACGCGCAGATCGCCCGCGCCATGCTGGCGGTGAAGGAGCCGGCATGATACTCAGGCTCGATTACTTCTACTACGTGCTGGGCGCGATGCTGTTGATGGTTGCGTACATGTCGCTGACCGATAAACATAACCCCAAGCGCTATTCCAGCGCCTTGTTCTGGGCCTTGTACGCCGTGATCTACCTGGCCGGCGAGCAGTTGCCGCCGGTGGCTGCGGGCGTGCTGATGGTGGTGATGGCGCTGATCGCCGGCTTCGGCGGCGTGGCGCTGGGCCGCTACGGCGACCGCACGCCGGAGGAACGCAAGAGCAGCGCGCAGCGGCTCGGGCATCGCCTGCTGATCCCTGCGCTGATCATTCCGGCGACGACGGTGATCGGTTCGACCCTGCTGAAGGAAGTGCACCTGGGCGGCCTGCTGCTGCTCGACCCGAAAAACGCCACGCTGGTCAGCCTGGGTTGCGGCTCCCTGTTCGCGGTGGTCACCGCTTGCTGGCTGACCCGCGCCACGCCGATGCAGGCGATGCGCGAATCGCGCCGCCTGATCGATCACCTGGGCTGGGCAGTGGTGCTGCCGCACATGCTGGCGGTGCTTGGCCTGCTGTTCACGGAGGCTGGCATGGGCAAGGCGGTGGCGCACGTGGTCACGTCCTACATCAACCTCGATGTGCGGCTGGTGGCGGTGGCGGTGTATTGCATCGGCATGGCGCTGTTCACCGTCATCATGGGCAACGGCTTCGCGGCGTTTCCGGTGATCGCGGGCGGTGTCGGCATCCCGGTGCTGGTCGGCGTGTACCACGCCAATCCGGCGGTGATGGCGGCGATCGGCATGTTCAGCGCCTACTGCGGCACGCTGATGACGCCCATGGCCGCCAACTTCAACATCGTGCCCGCTGCGCTGCTGGAGCTGCCCGACAAGAACGCCGTCGTGAAGATTCAAGTGGGCACCGCATTGCCGCTATTGCTTGCTAATATTGCACTTCTTTATTTTCTAATGAACATGTGACGTGCATGTGACTTGGAGTAGAGTAGCGCACAAACAGCGCAGCAATCGGAGTCCATGTAGATGAAAAAGATAATATTGTTGACCGGTTTCGAACCGTTTAACAAGGAGACCATCAACCCCTCGTGGGAAGCGGTACGCACACTTCAGGGCTGGCACGAAGGTGACTTCGTGGTCCATTCGCGTCAGTTGCCGTGCGTGTTCGGGCAGGCCAGCAAGGTGCTGCACCAGGCGGTGGAGGAGCTCCAGCCCAGCATCGTGATCGCGGTGGGGCAGGCGGGCGGCCGG
Organism: Duganella sp. BJB476; assembly: GCF_003416895.1. GTDB lineage: Bacteria > Pseudomonadota > Gammaproteobacteria > Burkholderiales > Burkholderiaceae_D > Rugamonas. Next base: position 12,839 of record NZ_QVIO01000007.1, on the reverse strand, counting down.
GTCGATCTGTCGGTGGAGCGCATCGCCATCAACATCGACGACGCGCCTATCGCCGACAACCAGAAGCGGCAGATCGTCGACCAGCCCATCGTCACCAACGGCCCGGCGGCTTACTTTGCCACGCTGCCGATCAAGGCCATCGTGCATGCGCTGCGCGAGGCGGGCTTGCCGTCGTCGGTGTCGCAGACGGCGGGGACGTATGTGTGCAACCACGTGTTCTATAGCCTGATGCATCAGGCGCACGAGTGGGGTACGACCATGCGGGCCGGTTTCATTCACATTCCGTATTTGCCGCAGCAGGCGGCCGCGCATCCGGGTTCGGCCAGCATGAAGCTGGAAGATATGGTCGAAGGCCTGCGCATCGCCATCCGCACCACGCTGGCCCACGATGTGGACATGCGCGAGGCGGGTGGGGTGACCCACTAAACCCCGGGCTTTACCGGGTTGAGGATATTCAGGAAAGCCCGCACCACCGGCGCGTCGTCCAGCGTGGTGTAGGTGATGTACAGGTTCGCCGACGGCGGATTGGTACGAATCGGCAGGAACACCACGCCCGGCCAGCCGATGCGGCTGGTGGTCTCCGGCAGCAGCGCCACACCCAAGCCCGCACCCACCATCGCCAGCAGCGTCTGCGGCTCGGACGCTTCCTGGAATATCGTCGGCTGGAAGCCGGCCTTCACACAGCATTGAATCAGGTAGCGCGGGAAGGACGACTTGTCCAACGCCAGCGTCAGCATCGGCTCGTCGGCGATGTCGGTCAGTTCGATCGCTTCCTGCTTGGCCAGCGGATGATGTTCGTTGATGGCCACGCACACGTCCTCGCGGAAGCACAGCTCCTGGCGCAGGTTGTCGTTTTTCAGGTCGTCCTCGTCCAGCTTGGGCTCGCGCCAGAAGCCGACGTCGATCTGCTTGGCGCGCAGCGCGTCGTATTGCAGCGTCGGACCCAGTTCGTGCAGGGTCCAGCTCACGCGCGGGAACTTGGTCTGGAACTCTTCCAGCAAACTCGGTATCGGTCCCCACATCGCCGAGCCGACGATGCCCACCCGCAGGCGGCCCACTTCGCCGCGGTCGATCTGGCGGATGGTGTCGATGGTCATGCGCATCTTGCCCAACAGGTCGGACGCTTCGCCCATCAGCGCCTTGCCCGCCACCGTCAGCTCGAAGGTGCGGGTGGTGCGGGCGAACAGCTTCACGCCCAGTTCACTTTCCAGCTTCATGATCTGCTGGCTCAAAGGCGGCTGCGAAATGTGCAGGCGCTCGGCGGCGCGGCTGAAACTCTTTTCTTCTGCGACGGCGAGGAAGTACTTTAGTTGTTTCAGATCGATGGACATGGCGTTCTTTGGGCGATGTGGGACGATGTCAGTGCGCGTGCATGGCTACCGCAAGGGCGGCGCCGCAGCGGGCGTTGTTCTTCACCAGCGCGATGTTGGTGGCCAGGCTGCGGCCCTCGGTCAGCTGCTTGATGCGGCTGAGCAGGAAGGGCGTGACGTTCTTGCCGGTCACGCCTTGCGCATCGGCTTCCTGCAAGGCCTGCGCGGTGATGGCGTCGATCTCCGCCTTCGGCATCGCTTCGCCGACCGGCACCGGATTGCTGACCACCACGCCGCCCTTGAGGCCCAGCTGCCACTTGGTGTGGATGAAGGCCGCCTGTTCGGCCGCTGTGTCGAGCTGGAAGTCGGCATTGAAGCCGCTCTCGCGCGTGAAGAAGGCGGGGAAGCCGCGCTGGCCCACGCTGACCACCGGCACGCCGTGGGTCTCCAGGTATTCCAGCGTCAGGCCGATGTCGAGGATGGACTTGACGCCGGCGCACACCACCGCCACCGACGTCTGCGCCAGTTCCTGCAAATCTGCCGAGATATCGAAGCTGGTCTCGGCGCCGCGATGCACGCCGCCGATGCCGCCGGTGACGAACACGGAGATGCCGGCCAGTTCGGCGCAGATCATCGTGGCCGCCACGGTGGTGGCGCCCAGCTTGGCCTGCGCCAGCACGTAGGGCAGGTCGCGGCGACTGACCTTCATGGCGTCGGGCGAAGTGCCCAACAGTTCAAGTTGTTCTTCCGACAGGCCGATGCAGATCTTGCCGCCGATGATGGCGATGGTGGCCGGCACGGCGCCGCCGTCGCGGATGATCTGTTCCACTTCACGCGCCATCTGCACGTTCTGCGGGTAGGGCATGCCGTGCGAGATGATGGTCGATTCCAGCGCGACGATCGGCTTGCCGGCGGCGCGGGCGGCCGCTACTTCGGGCGAAAACAGCAAATATTGGTGCATGGTGTGATTCCTTATGCCTTGTTGGGGAAGAGCGGCGGGTTGTATTCCGCCGACAGGTCGAAGTCGTGGATCTCGTCGAGGACATCGGCGGCCAGCATCGGCGACACCGTCTCCTGGGATTCGAGCGTCATCGCGGCGACCTTCAGGCCGCGGCGGCAGGCCAGCGTCAGGTCGGCGCTGCCCTGGTACAGCGACCAGCAGACGGCGGCCGAGAAGGCGTCGCCGGCGCCGGTGACGTCGACCACGTCCACCTGATGCGCGGCCAGCCATACCAGCTCGCCGTCGCGGGTGTGGAACACGCCCTGGCTGCCGCAGGTGACGATGACGTCCTGCGCGCCCTGGGCCTGCACGTCGCGGCAGGCGGTGCGCACATCGGCTTCGGTCGGCAGCGCGCGGCCGGCGCGGGTTTCCAGTTCGCCGCGATTGAGGATCAGCAGACGCAGGCCTTTCAGATCATCCGGCAGGCGCGCCATCTTCGGCTGCGATACGGCCACGATCACCAGCGGCACGTTGTCGGCACGGGCGCTGTCGAGCAGCAGGGCGATGCTGTCGGCGGGCAGGTTCAGGTCGACCACCGTCATCGCGGCTGCGGAGCGCTGCGGCTGGCGGCTGGCCAGGTAGTCAGGCGTGATGCGGTCGTACAGCGCCATGTCGGCCAGCGCCACCACCAGTTCACCGGCGTCGTCGAGGATGGCGGTGTAGGTGCCGGTCGGCGTCTCCGGCAGTTTCAGGCTGCCGCGCGTGTCGATGCCGGCGCCTTCCGCATGGTCTTGCAGACTGCGGCCGGCGACGTCGTCGCCCAGGGCGGTCAGCAGCGCGGTGGGCAGGTTCAGGCGCGACAGATTCTCGGCGATGTTGCGGGCCACGCCGCCATAGACTTCCTCGGCGGTGGCGGGATTGGAGGTCCCCAGCTGCATGGCGGCGATGGTGCGCAGCTTGCGGTCCAGGTTGGCGGCGCCTATGCACATCACCGGACGCTTATCCGGCAGCACGTAGGCGCGGCCCAGCAGGCGCCGTTCGCGTATCAAACCGGCAATATGGCCGGCCACGGCGGAACGCGACAGGCGCAGTTCCACGGCCAGGTCCTGCTGGGAAATGAAGGGATTGGCGCGGATCAGCTGGTAGAGCTGGTCCTTCTTGGAGGAATCGGTCACGGGCTACTCGCTAAAACATTTGTCCATCATGGTAAACATTTGTTCAAATCAAGTCAATCGCGCACTGCGGCTAAGTTTGGCTTCATTTATAATACCCCTGATTTATATCGCTTTAGTATAAATGCTTAAGAAAAATGGTATTTGCCATACATATGGACGATGATGCATAGTGTCAGCTTCCCCAGCCACAACAGAAAAACAGAGGATAACCATGTCTAATAATTCCCCATTCCAGGCAGCTGACATCATTCGCGCCCGTGTCCCTGCGGGCTTCAAGCCGCGCATCGCAATGATCTTGGGTTCCGGCCTGGGCGTGCTGGCGGAAAAAATGACCGACGCGGTCACCATCAGCTACGACGAACTGCCTGGCTTCCCGATCAGCACCGTGCACGGCCACGCCGGCGAACTGGTGATCGGCACCCTGTCGGGCGTGTCGGTGGTATGCATGAAGGGCCGCGGCCACGTCTACGAAGGCTATGGCCTGGGCGTGATGACCAGCGCCGTGCGCACCATGAAGCTGCTGGGCTGCGAGATGCTGTTCGTGACCAACGCCGCAGGTTCGCTGCGCACTGAAGTCGACGCCGGTTCGCTGGTGGCGCTGACCGACCATATCAACTACCTGCCGGGCACCCCGATGATGGGCCCGAACGACGAGCGTTTCGGTCCGCGCTTCTTCAGCATGGCCAACGCCTACGACGCCGACCTGCGCGCGCTGCTGCACTCTTCGGCCAAAGAGAAGAACGTCACCCTGCACGACGGCGTGTACATCGCCTACGCCGGACCTAACTTCGAGACCCCTGCCGAAATCCGCGCCTTCAAGACGCTGGGCGCCGACGTGGTCGGCATGTCGGTGGTGCCGGAAGTGGTGTCGGCCCGTCACTGCGGCCTGAAAGTGGTCGGCGTGTCGGCCATCACCAACCTGGCGGAAGGCCTGTCGCCGTTCCCGCTGTCGCACGAGCAGACCCTGAAGTACGCCGCCGTTGCAGCGACCTCGCTGATTGAAGTGATCCTGGGCTTCCTGGCCAACGTGGCCAAAACGCCGCAGGCGTAAGATTCCCGAGGGGCGGCTGGACCGCCCCTTTGCTTTTAAGGAGTTCGAAATTATGAAACGCGCATTTATCCTCTTGCTCGATTCGTTTGGTTTGGGCGCCACGCCCGATGCCGCGAAGTACAACGACGTCGGCGCCAACACCTTCGGCCACATCGCCGAATGGGCCGCCAAGAGCGGCAAGCCGATGTCGCTGCCGACCATGGAAAAACTGGGCCTGGCCGCGGCCGCCCATACCGCCAGCGGCCAGTGGGCCGCCGGCTTCGCACAACGCGAAGGCTTCACCGCCGCCTACGGCGCCGCGCGCGAACGTTCGACCGGCAAGGACACGCAGTCCGGCCACTGGGAAATCGCCGGCGTGCCGGTGGAATTCGACTGGGGCTACTTCCCGAAAACGGTGCCGTCGTTCCCGGCCGAGCTGACCGCCAAGCTGCAGCAGCTGGCCGGCGTGCCAGGCTTTCTGGGCGACTGCCACGCATCGGGCACGGAGATCATCAACAAGCACGGCGACGAGCATGTCGCCAGCGGCAAGCCTATCATCTACACTTCCGCCGACTCGGTGCTGCAAATCGCCGCGCACGAAGAATCGTTCGGCCTGGAGCGCCTGTATGAAATCTGCGAGATCGCCTTCAAGCTGGTCGAGCCGTACAACATCGGCCGCGTGATCGCGCGTCCGTTCACCGGCGCAGACGGCAACTACACCCGCACCACCAACCGTCATGACTACGCGGTCGCACCGCCGGCGCCTACGCTGCTGGACCATGTGAAGAACGACGGCGGCGAAGTCATCGCCCTCGGAAAAATCAGCGACATCTTCGCGACCCAGGGCGTATCGCGCATGGTCAAAGGTAAAGACAACATGGCGCTGTTCGACGCGCTGATGAAGGTGGAAGAAGAAGCCGGCGACAAGTCGCTGACGTTCGTGAACTTCGTCGACTTCGACCAGGCTTTCGGCCACCGCCGCGACGTCACCGGCTACTCGAACGCGCTGCACGAGATGGATGCGCGCCTGCCTGAGTTCATCGCCAAGCTGAAAGAGGGCGACCTGGTGGTGATCACCGCCGACCATGGCTGCGATCCAACCTGGCCTGGCTCCGACCACACCCGTGAACATATTCCGATGATCTTCTTCGGTCCGGGCGTGAAGGCGCAGAAGCTGCCTATCTCCGAAACCTTCTCCGATATCGGCCAGACGCTGGCCCATCACCTCGGCGTCAAACCACTTTCTCACGGAAGCAATCTGTTATGACTTTCAAACGTAACGAAGCGGTCCCACTGGACCTGGGCTGGATCAACCACATCCACATCAACAAGAGCGCTGCCGACCGCCGCGCCGCCAGTCTGGCGAACCGCCGCACGGTGAAGAAGGAATACCAGGCTGCGTGGCTGGTCAAGGCCATCGGCCTGATCGACCTGACCACGCTGTCCGGCGACGATACCCCGGGCCGCGTCGAGCGCCTGTGCATGAAGGCCATGCGTCCGCTGCGTTCGGACCTGGTCGAGGCACTGGGCCTGCAGGACTACAAGCTGACTACCGGCGCCGTCTGCGTGTACCACGAGATGATCAAGCCGGCGACCCAGGTGCTGCAAGGCCGCCTGCCTATCGCCGCCGTGTCGACCGGCTTCCCGGCTGGCTTGACCAGCATGGAAACCAAGGTGCGCGAGATTGAATTGTCGGTGGCCGCAGGCGCGACCGAGATCGATATCGTCATCACGCGCCAGCACGTCTTGACCGGCAACTGGCAAGCGCTGTACGACGAGATGCTGGCTTACCGCAAGGCTTGCGGCGAAGCGCACGTCAAGGCGATTCTGGCGACCGGTGAACTGGTCACCTTGGAAAACGTGGCCAAGGCTTCGTGGGTCTGCATGATGGCTGGTGCGGACTTCATCAAGACGTCCACCGGCAAGGAGCCGGTCAACGCGACGATCCCGGTATCGCTGACGATGGTGCGCGCGATTCGCGACTACCACGAGCAGACCGGCTTCAAGATCGGCTACAAGCCAGCGGGTGGCGTCGGCACGGCCAAGGCCGCGCTGCAGTACCTGTCGCTGATGAAGGAAGAACTGGGCAACGAGTGGCTGGAGCCACACCTGTTCCGTATCGGCGCATCCAGCCTGCTGACCGACATCGAACGCCAGCTTGAGCACTATGTGACCGGCAACTACTCCGCCGCACACCGCCACGCGCAACCATAAAGAATACGGACACGTCATGCCATCAATTAAAGAGATCCTGAATACTATGGAATACGGCCCAGCACCGGAAAGCACGAAAGAAGCGCAAGCGTGGCTGGAGCAGCACGGCCGCACCTTCGGCCTGTTCATCGACAACCAGTGGAGCGAGCCGGGCGAGTTGTTCGCCTCGACCAATCCAGCCGATGCGGCCAAACTGGCTGACCTGACGCAAGCCACCGGCAGCGATGTCGATCGCGCCGTGGCAGCCGCGCGCGCCGCGCAGCCGGGCTGGCAGGCACTGGGCGGCCATGGCCGCGCCAAGGTCATGTACTCGCTGGCCCGCCTGATGCAGAAGCACGCGCGCCTGTTCGCCGTGCTGGAGACGCTGGACAACGGCAAGACCATCCGCGAAACCCGCGACGTCGACCTGCCGCTGGTGGCGCGTCACTTCTACTACCACGCCGGTTGGGCGCAACTGCAAGCCGAAGAATTTGCGGACTACCGCGCCGTCGGCGTGGTTGGCCAGATCGTGCCTTGGAATTTCCCGCTGCTGATGCTGTCGTGGAAAATCGCACCGGCCATGGCCGCTGGTAACACCATCGTCTTCAAACCGGCCGAATTCACGTCGCTGACCGCGATGCTGTTCGCCGAGATCTGTGTACAAGCCGGCGTACCTGCCGGTGTGGTCAATATCGTCACCGGCGATGGCCGCGTGGGCGAAGCCATCGTCAACCATGCAGGCATCGACAAGCTGGCCTTCACCGGCTCGACCGAAGTAGGCCGCTTGATCCGCGTTGCCACCGCAGGCAGCGGCAAGAAGCTGTCGCTGGAACTGGGCGGCAAGTCGCCGTTCATCGTCTTCGATGATGCCGATCTGGATGCCGCCGTTGAAGGCCTGGTCGATTCGATCTGGTTCAATCAGGGACAAGTATGCTGCGCAGGTTCGCGCCTGCTGGTGCAGGAATCGGTACAGGATAAATTCCTGGCCAAGCTGCGCGCCCGCATGGACAAGCTGACCCTCGGCTCGCCGCTGGACAAGTCGATGGACATCGGCGCCCTGGTCGATCCGGTGCAGCAGCAGCGCATCGCCGGCCTGGTGGAATCGGCCCGCGCCGAAGGCTGCGATGTCTATCAGCCTAAGTGCGAAATCCCGGCCAACGGCTCGTGGTTCCCGCCAACGCTGATCACCGGCGCATCGACTTCCGCCGCCGTGGCGCAGGCCGAAATCTTCGGCCCTGTGCTGGTGGCGATGAGCTTCCGCACCCCGCCGGAAGCCGTGCAACTGGCGAACAACACCGTCTACGGCCTGGCCGCTTGCGTCTGGACCGAGAACATCTCGCTGGCGCTGGACGTCGCGCCGCAGATCAAGGCCGGCGTGGTGTGGATTAACACCGCCAACCAGTTCGACGCCGCTTGCGGCTTCGGCGGCTACCGCGAATCCGGCTTCGGTCGTGAAGGCGGCCGCGAAGGCATGTACGAATACCTGACCGCCAAATCGGAAGATGCGCGTCCTGCGACGCCTGTAGTGGAAGCCAAGGCCAAAGCCAAGGCGGCCGCACCGGCAGCTGGCGGCGCGTTCGCCATCGACCGCACCGCCAAGCTGTACATCGGCGGCAAGCAGGCCCGCCCTGACGGCGCCTACAGCCGCGCGATCCACGGTGCTGACGGCGCCTTCATCGGCGAAGTCGGCGAAGGCAATCGCAAGGACATCCGCAACGCGGTGGAAGCGGCGCACAAGGCCGGCGGCTGGGCGAAAGCCACGTCGCACAACCGCGCGCAAGTGCTGTACTACATCGCTGAAAACCTGGCCGCGCGCGGCGAGGAATTCGCAGCCCGCATCGCCGCCATGACCGGCTCCAAGAACGCCGAAAAAGAAGTACAGGCTTCGATCGAACGCCTGTTCTACTACGCGGCTTGGGCCGACAAGTACGACGGCCTGGCGCACCAGCCACCTATGCACGGCATCACCGTGGCGCTGAACGAACCGGTCGGCGTGATCGGCATCGTCTGCCCGAACGAGTCGCCGCTGCTGGGCTTCATCTCGCTGGTGGCGCCGGCTATCGCGCTGGGCAACCGCGTGGTGGTGGTGCCGTCGGAAGCGCATCCGTTGTCGGCCACCGATCTGTATCAGGTGTTCGATACGTCGGACCTGCCGGACGGCGTGGTCAACATCATCACCGGTTCGGCCGACGAACTGGCGCGCACGCTGGCGACGCACTCGGACATCGACGCGGTATGGCGTCATGACGGTTCGGCTGAAGGTTGTGCGGAAGTGGAGCGCCTGTCGGCTGCTTCGCTGAAGCGTACCTGGGTCGGCGGCGCGAAGGGCCGCGACTGGTACAGCACCGCGCAATCGGGCGGCCGCGCAGTACTGGCACACGCTTCGCAAGTTAAAAACGTCTGGATTCCATACGGCGTTTAAGTAAGCGCTCAGGTACGGCAGGGCGGGTCTGTGGACCCGCCTTTGTGCTTTCAATACCCTACAAATTCAAGTGGAGAATTCCATGTTTTTACCTCAAGAGATCATTCGCAAGAAGCGTGACGGCGGCGTCCTGACCGCTGAAGAGATCCAGTTCTTCGTTGGCGGTATCACCTCGAACCGCGTCACCGAAGGCCAGATCGCCGCGCTGGCGATGGCGGTCTACTTCAACGACATGACCATGGACGAACGCGTCGCCTTCACGCTGGCGATGCGCGATTCCGGCGAAGTGCTGGACTGGCGCTCGCTGGACCTGCCAGGCCCGGTGGTCGACAAGCACTCGACCGGCGGCGTTGGCGACGTGGTCTCGCTGCTGCTCGGCCCCATGGTCGCAGCCTGCGGCGGCTTCGTGCCGATGATCTCAGGCCGTGGCCTGGGCCACACCGGCGGCACGCTGGACAAGTTCGATTCCATCCCCGGCTACACCACCGTGCCGACCAATGAACTGTTCCGCAAAGTGGTCAAGGAAGTCGGCGTCGCCATCATCGGCCAGACTTCGTCGCTGGCGCCTTCGGACAAGATCTTCTACGGCGTGCGTGACGTGACCGCCACCGTGGAATCGGTCGCCATGATCACCGGCTCCATCCTGTCGAAGAAGCTGTCGGCAGGCCTGGACGCGCTGGTGATGGACGTTAAAACGGGCAGCGGCGCCTTCATGCCGACCTACGACAAATCGGTCGAACTGGCGGACAGCATCGTCAAGGTCGGCAATGGCGCCGGCATGATGACGTCGGCCATCCTGACCGACATGAACGAATCGCTGGCGCCTTACGCCGGCAACGCGCTGGAAGTACGCGGCGCGATGGATTACCTGACCGGCAAATCGCGTCCTGCGCGTCTGCATGAAGTGACGATGGCGCTGTGCGCCGAGATGCTGGTGCTGGGCAAACTGGCCGCGACCGAAGAAGAAGCGCGCGCCAAGCTGCAAGCGTCGCTGGACAGTGGCGAAGCCGCCGAGCGCTTCTCGCGCATGGTGGTGGCGCTGGGCGGTCCGGCCGACCTGATGGACAATCCGGACAAATACCTGGAGCGTTCGCCTATCATCGTGCCGGCGCTTGCGCTGGTTTCCGGCTACGCTGCCACCGCCAACTGCCGCGAGATCGGCCTGGCCGTGGTGTCGCTGGGTGGCGGTCGTCGTCGCGCTGCCGACCCGATCGACTTCGCCGTTGGCCTGACCGACCTGGTTGGCCTGGGCGACAAGATCGAAGCCGGCCAGCCGCTGGCGATGGTGCACGCACGCACGCAGGAAGCTGCGGAGCAGGCGATCCGCGAAATCCAGGCGGCTTACCAGATCGCCGCCGCGCCGACTGCGAATCCGGTCATCTACCGCACGATCCGTCCTTAAGAGAGCCGCACATGAACAAACAAGAACTGATCGTCGAAGCCACGGCTGCGCGCCTGAAGGCTTACACGCCTTACTCCAACTTCAAGGTCGGCGCAGCGCTGCTGACCAACGACGGCAAGGTCTTCCACGGCTGTAACGTGGAAAACGCATCCTACGGCTTGTGCAACTGCGCCGAGCGTACCGCCTTGTTCAGCGCTTTCGCGCATGGCTACAAGCCGGGCGATTTCGCGCAGCTGGTCGTCATCGGCGAGACCGACGGTCCTATCGCACCGTGCGGCGCTTGCCGCCAGGTGATCCTGGAGTTGGGCGGTAACGAACTGCCGGTGCTGCTGACTAACCTCAAAGGCGACATTTACGAAACCACCGCAGCCGAGCAACTGCCGAACGCCTTCGGCGGCGCTGACCTGAAGAAGAAGTAATTTGGCCTTCAAGAAGACAATCGATGTGCAGGCTGCCGTTGCGATCGCGGCGTCGGAGGCTATTGCCGCCAAAACGCAGGGCACCTTTGGTGTCGGCGGCTTGATGCTCGACCAGCGCGGCAACGTGCTGCAGTCGCTGCACAACAACGTCATCAAACAAGGGCTGATCTTCGACCCGACCGCGCACGGCGAGCGCCAGTTGATCGACTGGTACTACGCCGAACGCGCCAAGGGCCGCGAGCTGCCGGAGCCGCAGGACATCACCATCGTCACCTCGCTTGATCCGTGCTGCATGTGCAGCGGTGCGATCCTGGCCGGTGGCTTCAACGTGGTGGTGGCTGCGCCGGACAAAAGCGCGGGCGTCAACTACGACGCCAGCGCCACCTTCAGCACGCTGCCGGAAGCGCTGCGGCCGCAAGCCGAGGCGACGTTCAGCTATCCGGCCATCCTTGGCTCGTCGCTGTACACGCGTGCCAGTTCGGGCGCCGTACCGAAGTCCTTCTTCATCGGAAAAACCATCTCCGAACCGACGCAGGCCTTATGTTCATTGGTGTTCGAGGCCACGGCCAATGAGGTGATGGAGCTGTTCAACACCGATCTGCCGCAACAACAATTGAAATGCCCGATGACGCTGGCGCCCGACCACGCCATTGTGCACGCGCTCCGGCAGCTGTATCCCGACGCGCTGGCCTACCGCTGCACGCCGCAGCAGCCGGACGCCGGCCTGGCGCCGTTCCTGCTGCAAGCGATGGCGCGCGACCGCGAACATGCTGGGGCAGGGGAGGCGGTGGCCTTGCTGGATTCGTTCGGCAATCTGCTGTTGTGCATGCCGGGCCGGATGTCGCAGTCGGGCATCCGCAGCGCCTTCATGGAAACCACGCGCGCCTACGCGCAGCTACGCTACAAGCTGATGGCCGGCGCCACGCCGGCGCAGCAGGAAGAGGTACGCCAGTACCTCGGCCATCCGAAGGACGGAACCTTCGTCTTCGCCAAGGGACCTGATAGTGGCGCGATCAGCTTCATGAACCTGGGCGCCTACGGTTCGACGATGGAAGGTCCACTGCCGCTGAAAAATCCGACGCAGTTCCAGTACGTTCTGCCGGGCATGCCGGAAGCCGAACTGGTGGCGCTGTGCGCCGCCATGCCGCCGCTGTATCGCAACATCATCCGCATCCGCCCCACGCAAGTCGCCGACCAGGACCTGATCGCCGCGCTGGCTTAAGCTTGTCTTGCACGCTTGGCGTGGCATTCGGATAGTGCTAGGCTAAATTCCATTCCCGATGGAGGAACTGGAAATGTCTACATTGCAAAAGGAACTGCAGGTATTCGCTCGAAATCTTGGCGCATTGCTGGCGGACGAAGGAAAGTTCGCCGTGATTTCTGGCGAAACCATACTTGGTACCTATGACAGTTTTGAGGAAGCCATCAAGGCGGGCTATGTCAATTTCGCGTTGACACCGTTTTTGGTGAAGCAAATCCTGCCAGTTGAGGAAGTCGTTTTTATCAATCGCGACATTCTTCTCCAATGCTCAACATGATTTTGGGCATCGGCATCGGCCGCGATGCGCCAGATTTTTCCTGGAATTATGGTTCAAGAGTGTCTGCAAGACACATGGCGACTCACTTCTTGTAGCAGACTAGACGCGGCGTTCAAAATTATGCGGGGCTGTCTACGATCCTCCGCATCCTGTGTTCTTGCAATCGGCGATTGCGCTCAACAGACGCGAAGAGTCTTCGCTACTCACTTTAAACGTAAATTCTTGACCGTTCGCAGACTTGAGCTTTACCCAGATTCCATCCTGAGCCGCGCGCTCGACAAACTGCCTGTTAAGTTGCACTGAAAATTGACCCACGTTCCCCACGAATTTGCAACGGAATCTGACCCACGTTAGTAGCACAATTCCACCTGTCTCATCGGCAGGAGATCGGAGTGATCAACGTGGCTTTA
>NZ_QVIO01000006.1 GCF_003416895.1 Duganella sp. BJB476 | reverse complement strand
GCACCCTTATTGCTAAGGGGTCGCTCACTCAAAATACTGACAGGCCACTATTTTCATAGCGCCTATTTCATTACTTCTTGTGAACATTTGATATTTTAAGTTTCACGCTACCTAAGCAGCGTGTGCACTTTCATCAAACGTCCACACTTATCGACTGTAAATTTTTAAAGAACTTATTCGGTACTGCTTGCTGAAGAAGCGTTGTGTCCGTCAGCGAAGAAGAAAGAGTATGAAGCGTTTAGATCGTTTCGTCAACCCCATCTTTTTCTCGCTTCACTCGGCATTTGCATGCGCCGTTCTGCGAGGGGGCGAACTATAGCAAAGCGCCCGCAGGATTGGCAAGACCTATTTTTCTGTTCCCTGTCTCCCGCCGTCCAATCCTCGTTTCTTGCAGACTGTCGCAATAGCTTGGCAGGTGGCGGCGCCAATAGGTACAGTTGCATCATCAAAAAATTAGTTACACTTGCTTCGTACACAAGAGTGAAAGTCTTACATGTTTCCTATGCCTAAAACGCAAGACACCCTGAAAACCGCCGGCGCCTGGCTGCACCGCGGCTTTGACTCGACCGCAACATGGGTCACTCAGCTGTCGTGGTGGAAGTTCCTGGTCTTCGCGGTGTTGACACTGATCGCCGGCTCCATCCTGCAGGACGAGTTGTTTTCGTCCAGCCCCGACGAAGAAGTCGTGATCAAGAACGACAAGCATCCCAAACGCAAAAACGGCGACACCAATATCCTGATCGACGATAGCGGCATCCATTTCAACCCGCGCGGCAAGATCCGCAACAAGGATGCCGACAAAACCGATAGCAGCGACGACAACAAGGACGTTCCCGTCGCTCCGCCGGCCGAACCAGCGCCGCCTGCCGAGCCGGCGCAGCCCGCCGCCCCGGCAGGCAAGGCCGGCAAGCCAAGCAAACCGTCAGCCGCATCCGTCCCCGCCCTCCCCACCTTGCCGGGCGAAGAAGTCCATATCGACCTGCCGCCGCAAATTGGCGAGGAATTATCGAACGCGATTGAAGAAGCCGTCGACGACGCCGCCGAGCAAAAGGTCACCCGCTACCACCGCCAAGCCTCGACCTGGTTCAAGAGCTTCGTCTCGCTGCTGGTGCTCGCGCTGTTCGGCACCAAGGCCCTGATGGGCGGTAAAAAACGCGCCGAAGCCGAAACCCTGACCGCCAACGCCGCCGTCGAACGCGAATCCATGCAGCGCCAGCTCAGCGAGGCGAAGATGCAGATGATGCAAGCCCAAGTCGAGCCGCACTTCCTGTTCAACACCCTGGCCTCGGTCGAACACCTGATCGAAACCGACCCGCCGCGCGCCTCCGCCATGCAGCGCAGCCTGATCAAATACCTGCGCGCGGTGCTGCCGCAAATGCGCGACAACGCCCTGATCACCAACCTGGGCCGCGAAGCCGACATGGTACTGGCCTACCTGAACCTGTTGAAGATGCGCATGGAAGAGCGCCTGACCGTCGACTTCGAGATCCCCGACGGCCTGCGCACCGCCGCCTTCCCTCCGATGATGCTGCAATCGATGGTGGAAAACGCCATCAAGCACGGCCTGGAAGCCAAGCCCGAAGGCGGCACACTGAAAGTGCGCGCCGACGTGGCCCACAACAAGCTGCGCGTGATCGTCACCGACAACGGCCTCGGCTTCGGCGCCGTGCCCAGCGACGGCACCGGCCTGGGCCTGATGACCATCCGCGAACGCCTGAAATTGCTGCACGGCGACCAAGGCCAGTTGCTGATCGCCGCCAACAGCCCGAGCGGCGTGATCGCCACGATCGAAGTCCCGTACCAGCTGTCTAAATAAGAACGATTGATTATTACGACGATTCGTTGAATAATCCCTTGAATAACTAACTAAATAATTAACACTACACACCCTACCACGATGCCTACTGCGATTATTGCCGACGACGAACGACTGATGCGCGACCAACTGCGCATGCGCCTGGGCCAGGTCTGGCCCGAGCTGGAAATTATTGGCGAAGCCAAGAACGGCGACGAAGCGATCGAACTGGTCGACCAGCTCAAGCCGGACTTCACCTTCCTCGATATCCGCATGCCCGGCAAGACCGGCATGGAAGCCGCCTCCGTGATCGGCAACAAGAGCCACATCGTGTTCGTGACCGCCTACGACGCCTATGCCGTGGAAGCCTTCGAGCGCGGCGCGGTCGACTATGTGCTCAAACCGCCCGAGCAGGAACGCCTGCAAATCACGGTCGACCGCCTCAAGACCCGCATGAGCAAGCCGGCCGCGGCCGCCGACGTCAACGCCAGCGTGACGGCGATGCTGTCGCAACTGGCGGAAAAGATCGCGACGCCGAAACCAGCCTATCTGCAATGGATACAGGCCAGCATCGGCCAGGACCTGCGCATGATACCGGTCGAGGAAATCCTGTTCTTCCGTTCCGACGAAAAATACACCTGCGTACAGACCGAGCGCTACGAAGCGCTGATCCGCAAACCGGTGCGCGACCTGGCCGAAGAGCTCGATCCCGCGCTGTTCTGGCAGATCCACCGCGCCACGCTGGTCAACGTCAACGCCATCGAAGGCGTGACACGCGACATACGCGGCCGCCACTTGGTCATGATCAAGGGCAAGCCGGACAAGCTCGAAGTGAGCCGCAGCTTCCTGCACCTGTTCAAACAGATGTAATCTCGCCACAGACGCCAAGCGCGTCTGCGGCATATCAAACCCCTCCCCTGCGCTTGCTTTAGTGTGTACCCACGCGGCCCATCCCTGCCGCATGGGGAAGCGCATGGCCCGTATCCGATCACTGCTATTGCTCAGCGGCGCCGTCGCGCTGGCCAGCCGCCTTTCCTGGCGCACGGGCTGGCAATGCGCGCGCACGGCCGCCGCGCACAAGCGCAGCCGCGGCATCATCCAGCATGCCAGCGACGCCATCATCTCCACCGACGAACACCAGCACATCCTGCAAGCCAACCCTTCGGCCGCCACCATGTTCGGCACCACGGTGCAGGCCATGGAAGGATCGCCCTTGCAGCAATTCATCCCACGCGACCAGCGCCTGAGCAACGAACCGGCCAGCACGCGCTACTTCGGCGATACCGGCATCCGGCTGCGCATGAAAGGCCGGCGCGCCAGCGACTATGCCGTGACCGGTTTGAAAGCCAGCGGCCAGCACTTCCCGCTTGAAGGGTCGATCTCCTCGCTGACCGAAAACGGCCAGCGCATCTACACCATCATCCTGCGCGACATTACCGAACGCAAGCAGGTGCAGGAGCAGCTGGAACAGTCCTACTCCCAATTGCGCGAACTGTCGGCCGCGCTGCAAACGATACGGGAAGAGGAACGCAAGCACATCGCCCG
Source organism: Duganella sp. BJB476 (assembly GCF_003416895.1). Lineage (GTDB taxonomy): Bacteria > Pseudomonadota > Gammaproteobacteria > Burkholderiales > Burkholderiaceae_D > Rugamonas. The sequence continues at coordinate 450,172 of NZ_QVIO01000006.1, read as the reverse complement.
CGAGCTGCATGACGACCTCGGCCAGCTGCTGGCGACGTTGCGCGTGGACCTGGCGCTGCTGCAGCAACAGCACAGCAACGATGTGGCCGCCCGCAAGCTTCAGGCGGGCATGGATGAACTGCTGATGTCGGCGATCACCTCGCTGCGGCGCATCGCCAGCAACCTGCGGCCGCGCGCGCTCGATGAGGGAGGTTTGTATTTTGCGCTGGAGAGCTTGCGCCAGGAATTCGTCTCGCGCTACGGCATCGCCTGCACGCTGGACGCGAACGAAGAAGACTTGATACTGGACGACGCCTACAGCACGGCCATCTTCCGCATTGCGCAGGAAGCGCTGACCAACATCACCCGCCACGCCGAAGCGCGCACGGTCTTGCTGTCGCTGTACCGCACCGACGGCCTGCTGCAAATCACCATCCATGACGACGGCCGTGGCATCGCCGAAAAGGATATGGACAAAGCTTCATCCTTCGGCCTGATCGGGATGCGCGAACGCGTCTGGGCACTGCATGGCGACATTTCCATCGTTAGCGACGGCGGCACCCGGATCATGATCCGGCTGCCGCTGCAGCCTCAGGAAAACGTCGCCTGATCCCGCTTAGAACGCGTGACGGATGCCGACGTTGAAGGCCTTGTCGCCGCTACCAGCTTCGTTGTTGTTACCAACGGTGTAGCCGGCGCCGTTCTTGTTCTTGATCTTGGCGTAGGCGACATACATGCCGGTACGCTTCGACACCGAGTACAGGTAACCCAGCGCCCACTGGTCGGCGTCCTGGTTGTTGACGGTCTTGTCGTTCTTGCGGATGTACGAAGCCATGATGGTGCCGCTAGGAGCGACTGGCACTTGCACGCCGATCAGCAGGTCGTTGCTGTCCAGGCTGGCCTTAGGTGCCACGGTGTAGCCGTAGGCGTTAGCCGATGGCAGGGCCGCGCTGTTCACGCCCTTGTCTGCGCCGTAGGCGAAGTAGGCTTTGACAACCTGGAAATCGTAGTTGATCGCGAACAGGGTGTTGCGGCCGCTGTCTTGCAGCTTGGCAGGGGTGGCGCCGACGGCAGCGGTGTCGTTGTTGCGGTTGTTGTACACCAGGCGCGCGGTCAGCGGGCCGTTGGCGAAGTTCAGGCCGAAACCGAACTGACGGCCGGCGGTCGAGCTGCCAGCTTGCTCGCCCAGCGAGTACAAACCGTCGGCGCTGAAGCCGTCCATCACTGGAGTCGAGTAGACCAGGGCGTTGCTGGTGCGGGTGTTCGCGCCGGCTGCCGGGAACAAGTTCTTGATGCTGCCTGCGTAACCGGCGCCGAATGGGTCGGCAACCTGGCTCATGGCGTTGTACAGCATGGTGTATTGGCGACCGATGGTCAGGGTGCCGGCTTCCTTGCTTTTCAGGCCGACGTACGATTGACGGTTGAACAGGGTGCTGGTGGTGTTGTCCAGCGTGCCATCGTCTACTTTCAGGCCGGTTTCCAGGGTGAAGATGGCCGACAGACCATTGCCCAGGTCTTCCGTGCCACGGAAGCCCAGACGCGACTGGCCGCCGATACCGCTGGTGACTTTGGTCACGCTGCCTGCCGCGCCGCCGCGCTCGCCGACCAGACCTGCGTCGACCAGGCCATAGATCGTGACATTCGATTGAGCTTGAGCTTGAGCTGCGAAACCGCCGATGATCATTGCTACCAGAGTAAGTTTTTTCACTTGATGTTCTCTACTGAAGGTTGGAAGAAGTAACTGCATGTAATCAATCTACGGGGCGAATCATGCCTATCAATTACTTCAACAATGTGACATCAACCATTTGTTGTAAATCAGCACCACAATGAACAAAGCCGCGAAACGCGGCTTTGGGAGTGGTTTTTATTTCAAGCGACAGTTGAGCAGGTAGTAGTACTCCAGCCGCTCGATGCGGATCTGCCGGGCCGACGTCGCGAAGCGCTTGCGCAGCGTACTGTCGGTCAGGTAGTTCTTCATCACTTCGTAGCGCTGGCCGTCGTCGGCGGTCAGGATCTGGAAAGTATTGCCTTCCAGATCGGTACGCGCGAACACCATGCTGTTGCCATCGACATAAGTCTCATCCAGCAACACCAGCAGCACGTCCTTGCCCAGCTTGGCCCGCAGGGTCTTCAGGTATTTCTCCTGGTCTTCACGCTTGACGTGTCCCCACAAGCCGGCCGCGAACACCGCCGTGTACTTGCCTTCCAGGTCGTCCGGCAGGTTGAAGGCGTCCATCACGCCGAAGCTCACGACATCCTCGTCCAGGCCGCGGGTTTCGGCCAACGCGATCATTTCCGGCACCAGGTCGGTGGCGTGCACCGATTCCGCCACTTCGGCGATCAGGTCGGTCCAGTAGGCAGTGCCGCAGGCCAGTTCCAGCACCTTGTGGCCCTGGAACAGCTCGGCGACCATTTCCTGCAAGTCATCCAGATCGTCGAAGCGCTCTTCCTGCGCGTAGACCTGGTCATAGTTATCGGCGTTGACGGCATAAAATTGTGCCAACTGGTTGGTAATCATGTCTTACTTTCTAATTTACAGTTCGTAGTGTTCTTTTGCACCGCTCATGGCCTGCTCGATCAATTTACGGTTGAGCGTAGGCGCCAGCAGTTCGATAAAGGTGTAGATATAGCTGCGCAGATAAGCCCCCTGCTTGACCGCCACCCGCGACACATTCATGCCGAACAGGTGCCCCACAGGAATGGCGCGCAGCGATTTGTCGCGCTCGGCGTCGAAGGCCATGCCCGCTATGATACCAATCCCCATGCCCAACTCCACATAAGTCTTGATCACGTCGGCGTCTATGGCTTCCAGCAACACGTCCAGCTTCAGCCCGCGCAGGGAGAAGGCATGGTCGATCTTGCTGCGGCCGGCAAAGGCGCCATCGTAAGTGATAATCGGGAAAGCGGCAATTTCTTCCAGCGTAATCTGCTTAGATTTAAGCAATGGATGGTCCGGCGCCACCACCACCACGTGTTCCCATTGATAACATGGCAAAGTTATCAAACCAGTCACGCCGGCGATGGATTCGGTGGCGATGGCCAGGTCGGCCTGGTCGCGCTGGACCATTTCGGCGATCTGCTGCGGATTTCCTTGCAATAAAGACAAGCGCACCTTGGGGAACTTCAGCATGAAGGCCTGCACCACTTTCGGCAGCGTGTAACGGGCCTGCGTGTGTGTGGTGGCGATGGTAAAACTACCACTGTCCTGGGCCGCATATTCCTTGCCGATGCGCTTGAGGCTGTCAATTTCCTGCATAATTAACTCCACCGATTCCAGCACCAGCCGCCCTGGCTCGGTCAGGCCACGGATACGCTTGCCGTGCCGGGTGAAGATATCGACGCCCAGTTCCTCCTCCAGCTCGATAATCGCCTTGGACACGCCCGGCTGCGACGTAAACAGCGCCTTGGCGGCATCGGTCAGGTTGTAGTTCTGGCGTACAGCTTCGCGCACGAAGCGCAGTTGGTGAAGGTTCATTGCGGGTCCAGGCTCATCATAAATTGAACGTCCATGCTTATACCCAATACGTATATAAGCAAATAAAGACTAAGTCGTATGGAATAAAGACGAAGTTTATTACTATTAGCGCTAGTTTGGGGGTTCTAGCAAGCGACTATCTAGGAAGAATATGTATCAATACGACCAATATGACCATCTCATCGTCCGCGAACGCATCGCCCAATACCGGGATCAAGTGCGCCGTCGCCTGTCCGATGAGCTGACCGAAGCCGAATTCCTGCCGCTGCGCCTGCAAAATGGCCTGTACATGCAGCGTCACGCCTACATGCTGCGCATCGCCGTGCCGTACGGCTTGCTGGCATCCAAGCAAATGCGCATGTTTGCGCACATCGCCCGCAAGTACGACCGCGGCTATGGCCACTTCACCACCCGCCAGAACATCCAGTTTAACTGGATCGAGCTGGAGCAGACCCCGGACATCCTGGCCGACCTGGCCTCGGTGGAGATGCACGCCATCCAGACCTCGGGCAACTGCATCCGCAACACCACCTCCGATCCCTACGCCGGCGTCGCCGCCGACGAGATCATCGATCCTCGTCCGTACGCCGAGGTGCTGCGCCAGTGGTCCACCTTCCACCCTGAATTCATCGCCCTGCCGCGCAAGTTCAAGGTCGCCATCAACGGCGCCGTCGAAGACCGCGCCGCCATCGCCGTGCATGACATCGGCCTGACCGTGGTGCGCAACGACGCCGGCGAGATCGGCTTCAAGTTCATGGCCGGCGGCGGCATGGGCCGCACGCCTATCCTGGGCAGCGTGATTCGCGACTTCCTGCCATGGCAGCACCTGCTGACCTACACCGAAGCCGTGATGCGCGTGTATAACCAGTACGGCCGCCGCGACAACAAGTACAAGGCCCGCATCAAGATCCTGCTGAAGGCCATCGGCGTCGAAGAGTTCACCCGCCAGGTCGAAGCCGAATGGGCCGACCTGAAAGACGGCCCGGAAACGCTGACCGTCGAAGAGATGCAGCGCGTGATCGACTACTTCCAGCCGCCAGCCTACAAGCAGCTGGACGACAGCGACGTGGTCGCGGCGCATGCCGGCAACAAAGCCTTCGCCAACTGGGTCAACCGCAACGTCAAGCCGCACAAGCAGCCAGGCTACGCCGCCGTGGTGCTGTCGCTGAAGAAGACCGGCGTGCCGCCGGGCGACGCCACCGCCGAGCAGATCGACTTCATGGCCGACCTGTCGGACCGTTACAGCTTCGGCGAACTGCGCGTCACGCACGAGCAGAACATCGTGCTGGCCGACGTCGAGCAATCGCAGTTGTTCACGCTGTGGGAGCAAGTCAAGGCCAAAGGCCTGGCCACGCCTAACATCGGCCTGCTGACCGACATGATCTGCTGCCCGGGCGGCGACTTCTGCTCGCTGGCCAATGCCAAATCGCTGCCGATCGCCGCCGCCATCGCGGAGCGCTTCGACAATATCGACTTCCAGCACGACATCGGCGAGATCGAACTGAATATCTCGGGCTGCATCAACGCCTGCGGCCACCACCACGTCGGCAGCATCGGCGTGCTGGGCGTCGACAAGGACGGCAGCGAATGGTACCAGGTGTCGATCGGCGGCTCGCAGGGCAACAACGCCGCCATCGGCAAGATCATCGGACCATCGTTCTCCGCGCTGCAAATGCCGGAAGTGATAGGCCGCCTGCTGCAAGTGTATGTGCGCGATCGCTACGAAGACGAATCGTTCGCCGACTGTGCGCAGCGCCTGGGCGTCGCGCCGTTCAAGGAATTTGTGTACGCCACGCCGATCGTCGAAGCCGGTCGCCTGGTAGGAGAGGATGAATATGTCTGACGTTAAGAACCTGATCATCAAAGGCCGTGAAGTGGTCGAAGATACGTGGCACGTGCTGCGCGCGCCGGAAGCGGCCGACGGCGGCGTGGCCCCTGAAGCCGACGCCATCGCCGCCCTGCCCGTCCCTGCGGGCAAGGTGATCGTGCCGGTCGCGGTCTGGAACGCCCAGCGCGAATCGCTGCTGGCGCGCGCCGCCGCCGGCGAGATCGGCGTCTGGATCGCCAGCGACGAACGCCCGGAAGCGCTGAAGGAAGACCTGTCCAAGTTCGCTCTGGTCGCCGTCGACTTCCCTAAATTTACCGATGGCCGCGGCTACTCGATCGCCTACAATCTGCGCACCCGCCTGGGCTGGACCGGCGAACTGCGCGCCATCGGCGACGTGCTGCGCGACCAGCTGTTCTCGATGCAGCGCGTGGGCTTCGACGCCTACGCCACGCGGCCGGACCGCAACATCCACGACGCGCTCAAAGGCCTGTCCGATTTCTCCGAGACCTACCAGGCATCGGTGGACCAGAAGGTACCGCTGTTCCGCCGCCACGCCCGCAACGTCGGCGTCAACACCGGCGACGCCGGCTACGGCATCTGATCGGAGCAGCCATGAGTGACCTGAACACGCTGATTGCCGACACCAACGCCACGCTGGCGCGCATCGTCAAGGACCACAGCCCGGCGGTCTTCGCCTCCAGCCTGGCGGCCGAAGACATGGTGCTGACCGACTTGATCCTGAAAGGCAAACTGGATATCGGCATCTTCTCGCTCGAAACCGGACGCCTGCATCCAGAAACGCTGGCCATGCTGGACCGCGTCAAGGAGCACTACGACGGCTACGAGATCGCGCTGTACAAGCCGCAGACCGAAGCGGTCGACGCCTACGTCGCCCAGAACGGCCTGAACGCCTTCTACGACAGCGTCGAGATGCGCCGCGAATGCTGCCGCATCCGCAAGGTCGAACCGCTGGGCCGCGCCCTTTCCGGCAACAAGGCCTGGGTCACCGGCCAGCGCCGCGCGCAGTCGGCCACCCGCACCTCGCTGATGGTGGAAGAAGACGATCCGGCCCACCTCATGACCAAGTTCAATCCACTGGCCGACTGGTCGGAGGCAGACATCTGGAACTACCTCCGCGACAACGGCGTGCCGTACAACGCGCTGCACGACCAGGGCTATCCATCGATCGGCTGCGCACCCTGCACGCGCGCCATCGAACCGGGTGAAGATGTCCGCGCCGGCCGCTGGTGGTGGGAGAACCCGGATTCGAAAGAGTGCGGCCTGCATATGGTCGACGGCAAACTGATACGCATTAAATCCGTGGCGGCGTAAGCGCGCCACACAAAAGAATAGGCATAGTCCATGAACGCTTTAGTTGAAAACCACGCCGCGCACGTGAATTCGCGCCACCTCGACGCTTTGGAATCGGAAGCGATCCACATCATGCGCGAAGTCGCGGCCGAATGCAGCAACCCTGCGCTGCTGTTCTCGGGCGGTAAAGACTCGGTGGTCTTGCTGCGCATCGCGGAGAAGGCTTTCCGTCCCGGCAAATTCCCGTTCCCGCTGGTGCACGTCGATACCGGCCATAACTTCGCCGAAGTGATCACCTTCCGCGACAAGCGCGTGGCCGAACTGGGCGAGCGCCTGATCGTCGGCTCGGTCGAAGAGTCGATCAAAAAAGGCACGGTGCGCCTGCGTAATCCGCTGACCGATTCGCGCAACGCCGCGCAGGCGGTCACGCTGCTGGAGACCATCGCCGAACACGGCTTCGACGCCTGCATCGGCGGCGCCCGCCGCGACGAAGAGAAGGCCCGCGCCAAGGAGCGCATCTTCTCCTTCCGCGACGAATTCGGCCAGTGGGATCCGAAGTCGCAACGCCCGGAACTGTGGGACCTGTATAACACCCGCGTTCATCCAGGCGAGAACATGCGCGTGTTCCCGATCTCGAACTGGACCGAGCTCGATGTGTGGATGTACATCGCCCGCGAAAAGCTGGAACTGCCGCCGATCTACTTCGCCCACGAACGCCAGGTCATCCCGCGCAACGGCCTGCTGGTGCCGCTGACCGACCTGACCCCGGCGCGCGAAGGCGAGACCGTCGAAACGCAAGTGGTGCGCTTCCGCACCGTCGGCGACATCTCCTGCACCTGCCCGGTGTCGTCGGATGCGGCCACGGTGGAGCAGATCATCGCCGAAACCGCAGTCACGCAAATCACCGAACGCGGCGCCACCCGGATGGACGACCAGACCTCCGAGGCTTCGATGGAAAAACGTAAAAAAGCAGGATACTTCTGATGAATGCACTGAATGAGAATCTGACTGAACGCGGCCTGCTGCGCTTCATCACCGCCGGCTCCGTCGACGACGGCAAATCCACCCTGATCGGCCGCCTGCTGTTCGACAGCAAAGGCATCTTCGCCGACCAACTGGACGCAATGTCGCGCTCCAAGCACAAGCGCACCGTCGGCGACGCCGTCGACCTGTCGCTGCTGACCGACGGCCTGGAAGCCGAACGCGAACAAGGCATCACCATCGACGTGGCCTACCGCTACTTCGCCACGCCGAAGCGCAAGTTCATCATCGCCGACACGCCGGGCCACGAGCAGTACACCCGCAACATGGTCACCGGCGCTTCGACCGCCGATGCCGTCATCATCCTGATCGACGTCTCGAAAGTGAAGCTGCACGAAGACGGCGGCGTGGACCTGCTGATCCAGACCAAGCGCCACTCGACCATCGCCCACCTGCTGCAAATCGAACACGTGGTAGTCGCCGTCAACAAGATGGACCTGGTGAACTACGACCAGGCGATCTACGACCGCATCGTCAAGGCCTACCGCGAGTTCGCCGAGACGCTGGGCCTGAAGGACATCACGCCAATTCCGCTGTCCGCCCTGACCGGCGACAACGTGGTTGCCGCCAGCGAAAAACTGAGCTGGTACAAGGGCCCGACGCTGATCGAGTTGCTCGAATCGCTGTCGGTGTACGACGAGTCGCACAACGCGCCGTTCCGCTTCCCGGTGCAACTGGTGGCGCGCCACAACGGCCACGAAGCCAACGACTTCCGCGGCTACATGGGCCGTATCGAAGCCGGCAAGGTATCGGTCGGCGACAAGCTGGTGGTACAGCCTTCCGGCCAGAGCGCGACCGTCAAGGACATCGTCACGCTGGAAGGTTCGCATCAGTCGGCGGTGGTCGGTCAGTCGATCACGCTGCTGCTGAACGAATACCTGGACATCTCGCGCGGCGACCTGCTGGCCGGCGCCAGCCAGCCTGCGACCCTGCTCAAGCAATTGAAGGCGGACGTCTGCTGGATGTCCGACGAGCCGCTGGACCAGCGCCGCAAGTACTGGATCAAGCACGGCACCAAGCAGACCTCGGCCAAGATCACCGGCATTGACTCGCTGTTGGACATCAACACCCAGCAGCGCCACAACGCCGAAGGCCTGAAGCTGAACGACATCGCCCGCATCGGCCTGACCGTGCAGCAGCCGCTGGCGGCCGACGCCTACGCCGACATCCGCGCCACCGGCGCCTTCATCCTGATCGACGAAGTCACGCACCAAACCGTCGCAGCGGGCATGATCCGCCTCGGCGAATAAAGTAAGAGGAAACAGCAATGGCATCCCTTGGAAAAGTCTACCTGATCGGCGCCGGTCCCGGCGCCCAGGACCTGATCACCCTGCGCGGCGCGCGCCTGCTGGCGCAAGCCGACGTGGTGCTGCACGACGCCCTGGTGACCGAGGAGATGCTGGATCTGTGCCCTCAGGCCGAGAAAATCCTGGTCGGCAAACGCTGCGGCCAGCTATCGACCGCGCAGCAGTTCATCAACAAGCAGATGATCGACAACGCCCACAAGTTCCCGCTGGTGGTGCGCCTCAAGGGCGGCGACCCGATGCTGTTCGGCCGCGCCGACGAGGAACTGCGCGCGCTGGAAGAAGCGGGCATCGAGGTGGAAGTCGTCCCCGGCATCACCACCGCGCTGGCCGCAGCGGCCGCCAGCAAGCAGCCGCTGACCAAGCGCGGCGTAGCGCGCAGCGTCGCCTTCTTCACCTCCTCCACCGCGCCGGAACACGCCGAGCACGACGCCATCCCCGACACCGACACCCTGGTCCAGTACATGGGCGGCCGCGAAGCCATCGCCACGGCGGAACGCCTGCTGGCGCAGGGCCGCCGTCCAGACACGCCGGTGGTCGTCATCGAAAACTGCAGCCGTCCGGACCAGCATATCCGCCGCCTGACCATCGCCTCGCTGGCGCAAGGCCTGGGCGCGGCCCACGGCCCGGTGCTGGTCATGCTGGGCGACGCGATGAAAACCCGCACCCACCAGCACAGCGACGAACAACAACTCCCTTCAGCAGTACAGCAACTGAGCGCCTGATCCGTAATAGAATGTCCGTTCATACCAAACGAGGTAGTAATGGACACTGTTCACGAAGTGCTGGAACGCGCATGGAAGGCCCACTCCGACGGCGCCTTCGACAGCGCGCTTAATGACTACATCTGGCTGTTCGACGCCAGCGCCGCCGACGCGGAGACCGCGCCGCTGCGCCTGTCCTACGTGCTGGGCGCCTGGGCCAAGCTGGCGGAAGAACACCTGCCGGCGCGCCGCGCCCTGGTTGAGCTGCGCGATCGCGACAGCCAGCGCCTGCTGGCCCAGGCCGACGGCGACGCCGCCGAGGCCCTGTTCAACGACATCCGCGCCATCAACGACAAGCTGGGCGACCTGCAAAACACCTACCATCTATTCCAGCAGCTGCCACAAGCGCTGGCGCAGCAATGCGCCCGCTCCGCACTGCCGTCGATAATGGCCTGCGGCGACTACGCGCTGGCCAGCCGCCACCTGCCGCAGCCGATGCAGCACCTGGCGCAGGCGGCGGCACTGCTCAACCAGCGGCGTGCCGGCTTTAACGTGCTGACCACCGCCGGCATGTCCGCCCTGCTGGCCGAGGTGTACAACTACATCAACGAACTGGCGCTGGTGCTGGACTTGCTGAGCGGCTGCGGCGATACTGCTGCGGCGGAAGCGGCACGCGCCCAGGCAGTGACGCTGGTGCAGTCGCCGGAAGCGCGCGCCTGCGTCCAGGCGGAACTCGACGCCCCCGGCACGACGCTCGACGCCATGATCGAACTCGAAAACTCATCAGTGACCGAATAGTGAAAACGAACTACGCCCAGACCCTGCTCATCCTTGCCCTGCTGCCTGCCGCCGCCAGCGCTCCCGCCGCCATCCCGACTTACGATTTCAAGGTCGTCCACGCCTACCCGCACGACCCGCAAGCCTTCACCGAAGGCCTGCTGTACCGCGACGGCTTCCTGTACGAGAGCACCGGCCTGAATGGCAAATCGTCGATCCGCAAGGTGAGCCTGGAGACCGGCAAGGTCCTGCAGAGCAAAGACATCCCGCCGCAGTATTTCGGCGAAGGCCTGACGGTATGGAAGGATACGCTGGTCGGCCTGACCTGGCAGACCCAGACCGGCTTCGTGTTCGACCTGGCCACCTTCGAGATGCGCGGCCAGTTCGCCTACCCCGGCGAGGGCTGGGGCCTGACCCAGAACGGCAAGGAGCTGATCATGAGCGACGGCAGCGCCACGCTGCGCTTCCTCGATCCCAAGACCTTCCTCGAAGTGCGCCGCGTGAAGGTGACGGCGGACGGCATCCCGGTCGATCAGGTCAACGAGCTGGAAGTGGTGGGCGACGAGATCTTCGCCAACCTGTGGCACACCAACACCATCGCCCGCATCGATCCGGCCAACGGCAAGATCACCGGCTGGATCGACCTGGGCAAGCTGTATCCCGACGCCGGCAAAGGCCTCAACGGCGAAAACGTCATGAACGGCATCGCCTGGGACGCCGAGAAAAAGCGCCTGTTCGTCACAGGGAAATTGTGGCCCAAGCTGTACGAGATCAAGATCGTACCTAGGAAGTAAATAGCGCGATCAACTCGTCGGCCACCGCGCGCACCGGCGCGGCGCGCCGCACATCCTCGTGCATGACGATCCACAGCTTGCGCCTGACCGGGCAGGCCGGCGTGTCGATGGCGACCAGGTCGCCGTGCCGCATATCGAAGAAGTATTCCGGCAGCACCGCCACGCCGCAGCCGGCCAACGCCGCCTGGTACAGCGCGCCCAGGTCGTTCGAGCGCAGGCAGTAGCGGCGTCCGTGGCGTATCTTTTCCAGCCATTGCTGCTGCGGCGTATCCTGCATCAGCTCATCGTAGCCGACAAACTCCCATTGTTCAGGCGTGCGCGCAGCGAGATAGGCGGCGCTGGCGTACAAACGATAAGCCACTGTCGCCAGCGCCCGCACCGCCAGCCCCGGCGCAACAGGGCGATTGAAACGCAGCGCGATGTCCGACTCGCGCCGCATCAAATCCGTCTCGCGCGTCTCTCCGCGTAAATCCAGCTCGATGCCGGGCAGCCGGAAGAGCGCCGCTTTCAGGCGCGGCGCCAGCAGATACGCCGCCAGCGCCGGCGGCGCCGATACCCGTACCTTGCCATTCAACGCGGTGGCGCCGCTGGCCGCCCGCATCAAGCCGTGCAGGTTCTCTTCCATCATGCGCGCATGCGGCACCAGCGCCTTGCCGGCCGCCGTCAGCGACCAGCCCTTGGGGAAACGGTCGAACAGCTTTACCGCCAGCGCGGCCTCCAAAGCATCGATGCGCCGCGCCACCGTGGTGTGTTCGACACCGGCCGCGCGCGCGGCGCCACTCAGGGTGCCGGCGTCGTGCAAGGCCAGGAAATAGCGGAGGTGATCCCAGTCAGGTTGGTCCATTGTGCAATTATGCACATATATCGAACAGATTTCGCTAATTTCGTTCAACTGGTTTTGGCGTTATCGTGACCGTATCATCACCAAGGAGATCGCCATGAAACTGCTGAACCGATTATTTTGCCTCGCCATGTGGGTGCCCACCACGCAAGCCGCTGGCGCCGCGCCCGACTTTCCGCTGGCCGGCGCCTGGACGCTGGTCGCCGCCGACCGGATACTCCCGGACGGCACGCGCGTGCGCGACTACGGCGACGCACCCGCCGGCCTGATGATGATCGATAAACAGGGTCGCTACAGCGTGCAGATCTATCGCGCCGACCGGCCGCGCTTCACCGGCGGCGACAAAAAGAGCGGCACGCCGGCCGAATTCGAGGCGGCCGTCTTCGGATCGAGCACGCACTTCGGCAGCGTCGCCATCGACAGTGAGACCCATACGCTGACCTTCAGCATCGCCAGCGCGGCCTTTTCAAATTGGGAGGGAACGCAGCAGAAGCGCAGCTACGAATTGAACGGGGATGAACTCAGCTACCGCGTGCCGGCCAGGCCGGACGGGCAAATTCCGCTGTCAGTCTGGCGTCGCCTGCGCTGACAGCGAGGCCACGCAGTAGTCGGACAAGGCGTTGAGCACGGCCGCGTTCTCGCCGGCAGCTTCGACCACGTTGATCGTCGCCTGCGGATGATCGAGACGCAGCTGTTCAACCATCAGCGGCAGGTCGCGCAACACATGACCGCCCTGCCCCAGGAACACCGGCACCACCGTGATCTGCGTGACGCCGTCGGCGGTCAGCTCGGCCACCAGCTCCGGCAAGCGCGGCGTCATCAGCTCCAGGAAAGCCAGCGACACCCGGACCTCCGGCGTGCGCGCCTGCGTCAGGTCGCGCAGCCGTTCGAACGGCGCCGCCCACGACGCGGCACGGGCGCCATGTGCAAAAAGAACCAGTGCTTGCTTGCTCATCTAATGTCGCTCCACCCACCACAAGGCCCCCAACGCCAGCAGCAGGAACAATAAGCTGGGCGCGATCGCCGTCACGAACGCAGGGAACGCGCTCAGCATGCCCAGGTGCGAGAACAGGGAGTTCACCAGCTGGAAGCTGACACCGATCATGATACCGACAAAAACCTTCAGACTCACGCCGCCGCTGCGCGTGTGCAGGTAGCCGAACGGCAGCGCCAGCGCCATCAGCACGAAAATCGCCAGCGGGTCGAACAGCTTCTTCCAGAAGGCGATCTTGAAGCGCTCGGTTTCCTGCTTGTTCTCTTGCAGGTGGCGGGTGTAGACCGCCAGCTCGTTGGCCGACATGCGGTCCGGATCCGAGCCGGCCACCGACAGGATCTTCGGCGTCACTTCAGACAGCAGGTCCTTGGTGGCGCTATGGCGGGTTTCGATCAGGCCGGTGCCCTGGGCGAAGTTGTTGGCCAGGTTGGCTTCGCTGTCGGGCTTGAGCAGCGCCGGATTGGTGAAGATATTTTCCGTCACATCCGACAGTTGCCAGCTATTGTTACCCTTGAAGGTGCCGATCTTGGCCAGCGTGATCGAACGCAGGCGGAAGCTGGTGTCGAACTCGTACAGCTTGACGTCGACCAGCGTGCCGTCCGGCTGTACCTGGCGCACGTTGAAGAAGCGCGAGCCGGTCACGGTGCCGCTCATGCCGTCCGACTTGACGATATCCTTGGTCCACAGGCCGGAGCGGAACTCCGACGAGATCGCGGCGCCGCGCGCGCTCAGCTTGATTTTTTCGGCCAGCGGCGCGGTGCGCGGCGCAATCAGCTCGCCGAAAATGAAGGTGACGATCACCAGCACGAAGCCGATCTTGGCCAGCATCCAGGCCACCGTGCCGGTCGACATGCTGGCGGCGCGCATGATGGTGAATTCGGACGTCGCCGCGAACTGCGCCATCGTGTAGATGGTGCCGATCAGCGCCGCCAACGGCATCACCTCGTACACGTGGGCAGGCAGCCGCACCAGCACATACAGGAAGGCATACTGGATGGTGTAGCCGTTCTTGCCGACCGACGGCAACTCACCCGTCAGGTCCATGAACGCTTGCAGCGCCAGGAAGGCGACCAGCAGGAATGCCACCGCCTGCAAAATGGTGGTGGCGAAATAGCGTTGCAGGATTCTCATTGCGATACAACTTTCTTGTCAGCGGCGCGCGAGCGCTTCAACGCCGCCAACAACGCCAGCGGATGGTAACGATGGTTCAGGTTCAGGCGCCAGGCGAACAGCACGAACACCAGCAGCGCGACGACCAGGTGCAGCGGCCACCACGACAGCACGAACGCCGATTTGCCTTGCTTGACGCTGGCCTCCACCAGCTTGACCATATTGCTGTAGCTGAAGAAGATCAGCAGCGCGATGATCAGGTTTGCCGAGCTGCCGGCGCGCGGATTGACAAAGCCCAGCGGGATCGCCAGCAGTATCAGCACCAGGCAGGTGAGCGGCTGCGCGATGCGCCACAACACCTCCGCGCGCCCGACCGGGGTGGTATCGGAGAGCAGTTCCATGATCGGCACGGCGGCGACATTACGCTCGGTGTCCATGTCCTGGTTCTGGCTGGTCACGCGCATGCTGTAGCTCTCGAACTCCATGGTCTGGAAGTCCGATTGGCCGGGCGTGCCCTGGTAGCGGCGGCCGTTCTTCAGCACCAGGAAGCGTTCGCCCTTGGCGCCGGTGTTGACCACGCCCTCGCGCGCGACGATGACGGCGGTGCCGTGTTCGTCGACCGTGTTGACGAACACGTTCTGCACCACTGCGGTCTTGCCGGCCACGCCCTCGACGAAGAAGATGCGGTTGGCCGATGCCGATTCTTTGAACTGCCCAGGCGAGACCTTCTGCAGATCCTCGCGCTTTTCAAAGCGCTCCACGTATTCCGAGCTTTTCTGCTTGGCCCATGGCGTGGCGACGAAGCTCAGGGCAGCCGTCGCCAGCACCAGCGGCAGGCCGAAGGTCAGCACCGGCGCTATCCATTTGGTCAGACTCAGGCCAGAAGCGAACCACACCACCATCTCGGAATCGCGATAGGTGCGCGTGACGACCATCAGCACCGAAATAAAGCTGGTGAGGATCACAAGAGTTGGCAGATAATTCAAGGCTGCGAAAGCGATCAGCGCGAGCACGTCGCCGGAGGCTACCTTGCCGCCGGCAGCCATGCCGAGGACACCAATCAGTGTCCAGGTGACGCAGATGCTGAACAGCACGGTGAAGGTGGCGCCGGCGGCACTTGCCATTTCACGTCTTAGGGCGCGTTGAAAGATCATTCGAAAGTTATAATTCGGTAGTTAAGGGCCTCACAGGGCCACAAGTTTAAATAACAGCCTCTCAAACAGGCTGGCAATTCGTACACGACACGGAGAATCAAATGGACTTTAGCATAAAAGCATTCGACACAAAAAACACCATCGCTTCGGCCAAAGCCGGCGTTGTCGCCGTCGCGGTCTTTGAGAACAAGAAGCTGTCGCAGGCCGCCAAGGCGCTGGATGGTTCCGGTGAAATCACGGCTGCGCTGAAGTCCGGCGACATCTCCGGCAAAGCCGGCACCACCCTGCTGCTGCGCGGCGTGAAAGGCGCGAGCGCCGAACGCGTGCTGCTGGTCGGCCTGGGTAGCGACGATGGCGTCAGCGAGAAGAATTTCGCCAGCGGCGTGTCCGCGGCGCTGAAGGCTTTCTCCGCGCTGGGCGCGAGCGACGCTATTATCGCACTGCCGATGACCGAAGTGAAAGAGCGCGACGTCAATTGGGCGATCCGCTGCGTGGTGCAAAGCGCGCACGAAAGCGTGTTCCGCACCGATGGCCAGAAGAGCAAGAAGGATCCGGCGCCAACCGGCGTGAAGAAAATCGCGCTGGCCGTGCCGAATACCGCCGCCACCAAGCTGGCGCTGGCCCAGGCCGAGGCGATCGCCAACGGCATGGACCTGACCAAGGAACTGGGCAACCTGTCGGCCAACATCTGCACCCCGACCTACCTGGCCAACACCGCCAAGAAGCTGGGCAAGGACTACAAGTTCGACGTTGAAGTGCTGGACCGCAAACAGCTGGAAGCGCTGAAGATGAACAGCTTCCTGTCCGTCACCAACGGCAGCGAGCAGCCGCCGAAGTTCATCATCCTCAAGCACATGGGCGGCAAGCCTAAGGATGCGCCGGTGGTGCTGGTCGGTAAAGGCATCACCTTCGACACCGGCGGCATTTCGCTGAAGGCCGGTCCAGGCATGGACGAGATGAAGTACGACATGGGCGGCGCCGCGTCGGTGCTGGGCACCTTCCGCGCCATCGGCGAGATGAACCTGAAGCTGAACGTGATCGGCGTGATCGCCGCCTGCGAGAACATGCCTTCCGGCCGCGCCACCAAGCCGGGCGACATCGTCACCTCGATGAACGGCCTGACTATCGAGATCCTGAACACCGACGCCGAAGGCCGCCTGGTGCTGTGCGATGCGCTGGCCTACGCCGAGCGCTTCAACCCGGCCGCCGTGATCGACATCGCCACGCTGACCGGCGCCTGCATCGTCGCCCTGGGCCACCACAAGAGCGGCCTGTTCACGCGTGACGACGACACCCACAACAAACTGGCCGACGAGATCATGGCCGCAGGTAAAGCCGCCGGCGACACCGCGTGGCGCCTGCCGATCGGTGAAGAGTACAACGAGCAGCTGAAGTCCAACTTCGCCGACCTGGCCAACATCGGCACGCCGGGCGGCGCGTCGTGCACCGCCGCGGCCTTCCTGGAGAACTTCACCCGCAAGTACACCTGGGCCCACCTGGACATCGCCGGTACCGCATGGAAATCGGGCGGCGCCAAAGGTGCTACCGGCCGTCCGGTACCGCTGCTGTCGAACTTCCTGATCGGCCGTACCAACTAATAGAGCGTCACCCCGGCAGCCGGCGGCGGCAGCGCATCGCGCTCCGCCGCCGGGTGCATCACCACCGTCAGCGTGGCTGGATAGTCATAAGCCGCGCCGGTATTCTTGTCGATGAAGTAGCCGACACCCGCCGTCAGCGCCAGATTCCCCCACAGATTCCCGTCCACCTTGGAGTCGACCTTTTCGTAGGCCCAGCCCGCGCCCTCTTTCTGGCAATCGATGCGCAGCGCGCCCGCGCTCTTGCGCAACGTAACGCGCGCTGGCGTGGTCACGAACCATTTGCCGACGTCGTTGTACAGCACGCAGCCGACACCGGCGATCTCGCGATGATCGAGCACGGTTTGCACCAGCACGTTTTGTTGGGTGGATTCAGTCAGGGAGGCGCAGCCGGCCAATAGGGATAGCAGCGCGGAAGCGCTGGCAACGGCGGCTGCAACGGGGCGGAAATACATGGTCTGCCTCAGGGTTAGTGGGTCAGACCAGTGTAGCAGCCCGCGAACGGTTCTATATGCTCAATCAAGAGGCGTAAAGCGTTGCACTTTTACGCCATCGACTTCGATCATTTCAAAAAACACGTCTTTCGGCCGGGTCCAGATGGATCCGTTCGCGGCGCGATAAACGATCATGGCACTCAGATCGGATTCCAGGATGGCCTCGCATACCAGTTCGTAGAGGCCCCCTTTGTAGTGCTTGAAGCGCATCCGGGTCAGGCGTTATGCCGTACCGGCTCAGCCGCTGCAATGCGTTCTTCCGCCTGCTCTTGCTGCTTCTTCTTCAGACCCTGCACCACTTTCAGGATATCGTCCATGCCACGTTCACCGCCCAGGGTGGAGAACGCATCCAGCACTTCGTTCAGCACCTGGTTGCGCACCTCAGCCTCGTCGGAGTTGATGACCGGCGGACGTTGAACGGCAGCCTTGGCCTTTTCCAGCGCGGCGGCTTCCTTTTGTGCAGCCGTCTTGCGGCCGCCCGGCGTTTTGCCGTGCTCCAACGCAGCTTGCCAGATGACCCAGCGGCGTTGCGTTTCAAAAACCAGGTACTCTTCTGGTTTGTCTTCCCGGCGTCGGACGATGTGACCGTCTTTCTGCGCCCACGTCTCGAATGCAGCTCGCATTTTAATTCCTTTGTAAATGCGCTACGCGCAATTCACTGTTAAAACCACAAGTAATTTCCCTATAGTACCATTTCTTGTTGATGTACAACACAAAAATGAACCCCGGACACTACTATTTTTGATTGCTCGACGGAAATACAAGTTTTCCACCCAATTTGTATCAGTATATTTCTATTTTGCTTATTTTGTCTTTATTTACCGTTCTATTTTGACAACAACGAGACACTCCTAGCAATTTTTTTTTAATTTCACACATTTTGCAACATTTTAGGCGTTGGCAGTGCCCGCACGAAAGACTTTTTCATGTTTTTTTATAAAAATCGTCAAATTAACAATCCCATGTGTTAAATCAAGATGCTGTAAGATTCGCTCATGCAGGCTAAAGCCTCCCCCAAAACCCGCAAGGACACTGACTCAGATGAAAATAGCCACATGGAATGTTAACTCACTCAACGTTCGCCTGACGCACGTCTTGAAATGGCTAGAGGAGAACCCTATCGATGTCCTCTGCATTCAAGAAACAAAATTAACGGACGACAAGTTTCCGGTGGCCGCCATCGAGGCCGCCGGCTATCAGGTCGCCTACAGTGGCCAGAAAACCTATAACGGCGTCGCCATCCTGTCCAAACTGCCGATCGCCGACGTCATCAAGAACAATCCGCGCTACGAAGACCCGCAGCAGCGCATCCTGGCCGCCACCATCGATGGCGTGCGCGTGGTGTGCGCCTACGTGCCCAACGGCCAAAGCGTCGACTCCGACAAATACGAGTACAAATTGGGCTGGCTGTCGTCGTTCCACGACTGGATCAAGGAAGAAGCCGCGCTGCATCCGCAGCTGGCGGTGCTGGGCGACTACAACATCGCGCCGGAAGACCGCGACGTCCACGATCCGGCCGCGTGGGCCGGCCAGGTGCTGGTATCCGACAAGGAGCGCGCCGCCCTCACCCGTTTGCTCGACATCGGCCTGACCGATTCCTACCGCCTGTTCGAACAGCCGGAAAAATCGTTCAGCTGGTGGGACTACCGCGCGCTGGGCTTCCGCCTCAACAAAGGCCTGCGCATCGATCACATCCTGCTGTCGCCGGCGCTGGTGGCCCGTTGCAGCGCCTGCGTGATCGACCGCGCACCGCGCAAGTGGGAACAGCCGTCCGACCACGCTCCGGTGATCGCCACGCTGGATTAAGTTAAAGCCTGGGCAGCAGCAGCTGGGCCGTCGCGTGCGGCACCGGCTGCGAGAACAGATAGCCCTGCGCATACTGGCAGCCGTTGCGCTGCAATAGCGCGTACTGGCCTTCGGTCTCCACCCCCTCCGCCACCACCGACAGCTGCAGGCTGTCCGACAGCGCGATGATCGCCGCCACAATCGCGCGGTCTTCCGCGCTCTCTTCCAGGTCCTTGATGAAGGCGCGGTCGATCTTGATCTTCTTGACCGGGAAACGCTTCAGGTAGGCCAGGCTTGAATAGCCGGTGCCGAAATCGTCGATCGACAAGCGGATACCCATGGCGTTGATCTGGCCCAGGATGTCCAGCGTCTGCTCGCCGTGCTGCATCAGCGCCGTCTCGGTGATCTCGAATTCAATCAGCGACGGATCGATGCCGGTTTCGTCGAGGATGGCGCGGATCGACTCGATCAGCCCACGATGCATGAACTGGCGCGGCGACAGGTTCACCGCCAGCGGCACCGGCGCCAGGCCGGCGTGCTGCCACGCCATGCTTTGCTTGCAGGCCTGGCGTATCACCCACTCGCCGATCGGCACGATCAGGCCATTATCCTCGATGATGGGGATGAAGTGGTCCGGCAGCACCAGCTCGCCGCCGCCACGGCGCCAGCGCAGCAGCACCTCCATCGTGTGCAGGCGGCGCGTGCCGATGTCCATGATGGGCTGGAAGTGCAGCTCGAACTCGTCCTGCGCCAGCGCGCCGCGCAGGCTGGACTCCAGCTCGAAGTGGGCCGCCGCCGTCTGGTTCATCGCCTCTTTGAAGTACTGGTAATTGTTCCTGCCGCTGGCCTTGGCGTGGTACATGGCGGCGTCGGCGTGGCGCATCAGGGTCTCGACGTCGCCGCCGTCGTCCGGATACACGCAGATGCCGATCGACGGCGTGATGTGCAGGTTGCGGCCTTCGAGCGGGAAGCTGTCCGACAGCGCCTCGATGATCTTCTCCGCCACATGGCTGGCCTCTTCGGACGAGCGGATGCCCGGCACCAGCACCACGAACTCGTCGCCGCCCAGGCGGGCCACGGTGTCGCTGGCGCGCACCGCGCGGCACAGGCGGCTCGCCACTTCCTTCAGCAGCTGGTCGCCGGTCATGTGGCCCAGCGAATCGTTGATGGTCTTGAAGCGATCCAGGTCGATGAACATCACCGCCAGCCGGCGCTCGGAACGCTGCGCCGCCAGCATGGCGCGGTCCAGCCGGTCCGACAGCAGCGCGCGGTTCGGCAGGCCGGTCAGGCTGTCGTGGTAGGCCATGTGGTGCACGCGGGCCTCGGCCTGGCGGCGTTCGACGATCTCGCCTTGCAGCAGCGCGTTGGCGCCGGCCAGTTCGGCGGTGCGTTCCAGCACCCGCACTTCCAGGTCGTCGCGCGCGCGGCTGACCGCATCGGCCGCTTCGCGCCGCTCGGTGATATCGTCCACCAGCCATACCGAACGCCCGGTGGCCTGCGCCAGGTCGAACGGACGGCCGGACAGCCGGCCCCAGAACGTGCTGCCGTCCTTGCGCACCAGCTGGTATTCGGAGGCGTGCACGCGGCCGGCGTGGAAGTCGTCGGCGGTGGCGGCGCGCGCCGCTTCCCACGCATCCTTGTCGGCGTAGAAGGCCTGCACGCTCAGCTGGTTCATCTCGCCGGGCGCGTAGCCGAACAGCTCCTCCATCTTGGTGTTGCAGCGCAGGTTGCGGCCCTGCTCCACCACCGAGATGCCCAGCACCGCGCTGTCCAGGATGGCCTGGTTTTCCAGCAGCGCGTTGCGCAGCGATTCCTCGGCGCGCTTTTGCTCGGTGCGGTCCTCGATCACCCAGATCGTGCCCTGGGTCGGATCGTCGGGATTGACCACGTAGCCGATCAGCTGCGCCCACATCAGGGTATCGTCGGAGCGGCGCATCTCCATCTCGATCTGGAACGGCTTGCCGATCGACAGGAAGGGATAGGCTTGCGCGCCCAGTTTTTCGTAGGACTCCTGCGACGGATACAGCGCGCGGCCGGGCAGGCCCAGGCCGGCGTCGCCCTCGTAGCGGAACATCTCGCCGAAGCCGCGGTTGTAGCGTGTGA
Source organism: Duganella sp. BJB476 (assembly GCF_003416895.1). Lineage (GTDB taxonomy): Bacteria > Pseudomonadota > Gammaproteobacteria > Burkholderiales > Burkholderiaceae_D > Rugamonas. The sequence continues at coordinate 428,880 of NZ_QVIO01000006.1, read as the reverse complement.
TGACGCGGTTCTTGGTGAACAGGATGCTCATCGAGGCGTTGGTCATGATGGCCTCGACCTCCATCTGCGTCTGGCGCGTGCTGGTCACGTCCTCCAGGATCCAGATGGTGCCGCCTTCGCTGTGCGCGTCGTCCACCGCCTTGGCGCGCACGCGACACCAGAACAAGCTGCCATCCCGGCGTTTGAACTCGTATTCCTTTTTCTCGAACGGCCGGCCGGTGCCCAGCAAGGGCGCGGCCTCGCGGCCGAATTCCTCGTAGCGCTCCTGCGACGGGAACACCATGGCCGACGGCTGCCCCACCATTTCGTCGATGTCGTAGCCGAACATCTCCGCCATGCGCGGATTACAGCTCAACATGACCTGCGCCTTGCTGAACAGGATGCCGACCGAGGCGTTGTCCAGGATCGCCTTCTGCTCCAGCAGCAGCTGGCGGGTCGCCTCTTCATGCCGCTTCTGCGCGCTGCGGTCGTCGAAGATCCAGATGGTGTCCTGCTGCGTGCGGCCCGGATTGATCACGTAGCCGAAGGCGTGCGCCCAGAAGGTCGAGCCGTCCTGGCGCCGCATCTCCATCTCGGCCTGGTAGGGCTTGCCGCGCGCCAGCAGCGGCCGCGCCTTGCGCACCACCGCGTCGAACGCTTCCTGCGACGGATACAGCGTCGACGTCAGCTGGCCGACGCCGCCATCGTCGTTGAAGCCGAAGAATTCGGCGAAGCGGTGGTTGTAGCGCAGGATGCGGTTGTCGCGCTGGAAGCCGATCGCCAGCGGCGCGCTGTCCATGATGGCCTGCATCTCCAGCAGCGCGCGGCGCAGCTTCTCTTCGTCGATGCGGTGCTCGTTGATGTCTTCCATGATCCATACCGTGCCTTCGGCGGTGTGGATAGGATCGATGGCGCGGCCGAACAGGCGGGCCCAGAACAGCGAGCCATCCTTGCGGCGCAACTGCGCCTCCTGCATGAAGGACAGGCCCTGCGACAGCGGCGGGCCGGCCTTGCGGCCCAGGTCGACGAAGTCCGCTTCGCTCGGATAGACGGTGACGCTGGCCACGCCTTCCAGCTCCTGGCGGCTGTAGCCCAGCATTTCGGCGCAGCGGATATTGCACTCCTGGATAACCCCGTCCTTGCTGAACAGGATGCCGACGGCGGCGTTCTCCAGGATGGCCTGCTGCTCCAGCAGCGTCTTGCGCAGGGAGCGCTGGTCGCGCTCCACCGCGCTGATGTCGTGGAAGACGATGGTGGCGCCCTGCACCGCCGAACTGGCCGGCAGCGGCTTGCTCCATGCCTGCACCGACAGGTATTGGCCGTTGGCGCAGGTCAGGCAGCTGTCCCAGCGCCGGCCCGCATTGGAGGCCTCCAGCGCCGCGTCGAGCGCCTCGACGCTGGCGCCGCGCACGTGGCGCGCGAACAGGTCGGCTATCGGCCTGCCGCCGGGGTCGAAACCCAGCAACTCCACCAGCTCCGGATTGGCAGCCAGCACCACGCCATCGGTGCCATAGGCGCACGCGGGAACGCCGATCAGCGCCAGCGCGTCAGCTACGAAATCAGGATTGGTCGAAACTCGATTCATGTACACCAATGGCACCCAATAAAAGATGCCACCTCGCCCGTTACTTTCCGGCAGCATAGTTGGCAGATCATAAACCACATTGGGCGCATTAGCCATCGCACACACCGAGCGGCGCCCCTAAAAACGACAATGCCCGGCGAACCAGGCATTGTCGTCATCTGACCACTTGTCAATTACATCAGTGAGCGCTGGCTCCTGCGGCGCCGATACCGGTCTCCGAGCGCATTTCCTGCGCCTCGTAGCCGGCGCGGTCGATGCGCGCGCGAGGACTCTTATCCAGCACCGAGAACAGCCAGATGCTGGCGAAGGCCGCAGGTATCGAGAAGATAGCCGGCGACGCGTACGGGAACAGCGCATCGGCATGGCCCAGCACATCGACCCAGACCGATTTCGACACCACGGTCAGCACCACGGCCGTGGTCAGGCCGATGAAGCCGCCCACGGTGGCGCCGCGGGTGGTGCAGTCCTTCCACAGCACTGACATGAACAGCACCGGGAAGTTGGCCGAGGCGGCGATAGCGAACGCCAGCGACACCATGAACGCGATATTCTGCTTCTCGAACACGATGCCCAGCACCACGGCAACGACACCCAGCGCCACGGTGGTCAGGCGCGACACATGCAGTTCCTTGGCGCTGCTGGCCTTGCCCTTCTTGATCACGGTGGCGTAAAGGTCGTGCGATACCGCCGAAGCGCCGGACAGCGTCAGGCCGGCCACCACCGCCAGGATGGTGGCGAAAGCCACGGCCGAGATAAAGCCGAGGAAGACATTGCCGCCCACGGCCTTGGCCAGGTGGATCGCCGCCATGTTATTCCCGCCTAGTAGTTTGCCGGCGGCGTCCTTGAACTCGGGATTGGTGCTCACCAAAACGATGGCGCCGAAACCGATGATGAAGGTCAGCACGTAGAAGTAGGCGATCCAGCTGGTGGCCCAGAACACCGACTTGCGTGCCTCCTTCGCGCTAGGCACGGTGAAGAAGCGCATCAGGATGTGCGGCAGGCCGGCGGTGCCGAACATCAGCGCCATGCCGAACGAGATCGCCGACACCGGATCCTTGATGAAAGTGCCCGGTCCCATGATGGCGTCCTTCTTGGCGTGGATCTCGACCGACTTGGCGAACAGAGCCTCGGGGCTGAAGTTAAACTGCGCCATCACCACGAAGGCCATGAAAGTGGCGCCGCCCAGCAGCATCACCGCCTTGATGATCTGCACCCAGGTGGTCGCGGTCATGCCGCCGAACAGCACGTAGATCATCATCAACGAACCTACCAGCACCACCGCGATCCAGTATTCAAGACCGAACAGCAATTTGATCAGCTGCCCCGCGCCGACCATCTGCGCGATCAGGTAGAACGCCACCACCACCAGCGTGCCGGAAGCGGAGAAGATGCGGATCGGCGCCTGCTTGAAGCGGTAGGCGGCGACATCGGCAAAGGTGAAGCGGCCCAGGTTGCGCAGGCGCTCCGCCATCAGGAAGGTGATCACCGGCCAGCCGACCAGGAAGCCGATGGCATAGATCAGGCCATCGTAACCGTTGAGGAACACCGCTGCGGAAATTCCGAGGAAGGACGCAGCCGACATGTAGTCGCCGGCGATGGCCAGGCCGTTCTGGAAGCCGGTGATGCCGCCACCGGCGGTGTAGAAATCAGATGCCGATTTGGTCTTGGCGGCCGCCCACTTGGTGACGAACAGCGTGAAGATGACGAAGGCGCCGAACATGGTGATCGCGGTCCAGTTGGTCGGCTGCTTGACCGCTTGCCCCAGATCAACTCCGGCCGCAAGCGCCGCTCCGCCAGCGCCCAGCAGCGTCAACGCGGCGAGCCCGCGCAGCATGCGTTGAGCGGCGTTCATGCCCGCACCCGTTCTTGAATCGCGTGGGTCAGGTCGTCGAATTGCTTGTTGGCGCGACGTACATAGATGCCGGTGACCAGCACAGTGAACACGATCACGAACAGGCCGATCGGCATCCCCCACGTCATCACGCCAGCGCCGGTCTTCGACGCCAGCAGCTCCTTGTCGAAAGCGATCAGCAGGATGTAGCCGTAATAGACCAGCATCATCACCGCAGTCAGCGCCCAGCCGAAACGGGAGCGGGCCTTGACCAGCTTGTGATAGCTGGGGTCCCGCTTGATTTTTTGAACCAGATCGTCATGCATCGCGTGTCTCCTGTGTTGTTTGTCACCACAATAAACAGCGAGGCTTACCGATCCCTTACGCGCACACTATTTCGCCACACCGGCTTGCAGAACCCGTTGTATCTGCTGGAGCGAAGCCGGATCTTCGATCGCCGTCAGGTCGCCTGGGTTGCGGCCTTCGCAGATGGCCTGGATCGAACGGCGCAGTAATTTTCCAGAGCGGGTCTTCGGCAACTGCGGCACGAAATAAACGCGCGACGGCCGCGCGACAGCGCCCAGTTGATGATCGACCACGCCGAGGATCTCGCGTTCCTGCGTCGTACATCCTTCTTCGCTGGCGGTACGCGTCGCGTCCTTGACGATAACGAAGGCAACCGCCACCTGGCCTTTGAGCTTGTCTTCCACGCCGACCACCGCCACCTCGGAAACGTTGGCGTGGCTGGAGATGGATTCCTCGATCTCGCGCGTGCCGAGACGATGGCCGGCGACATTGATCACGTCATCGGTGCGGCCGAGGATGAAGTAGTAGCCGTCTTCGTCGCGCACGCCCCAGTCGAAAGTCGAATACACCTGCTGGCCATCGAAGGTGGACCAGTAGGTATCGACAAATCGCTGGTCGTCGCCGTACACGGTCTGCATGCAGCCTGGCGGCAGCGGGCCGTCGATCACCACCACGCCCTTCTCGTTGGCGGCACATTCCTCGCCAGTCGATTCGTTGAGCAGCTTGACCTTATAGCCGTACATCGCCACGCCGGGGCTGCCCAAGCGCGTCGGCGTGTCCTCGACGCCCTTGGCGATCGACAGGATGGGCCAGCCGGTTTCGGTCTGCCAGTAATTGTCGATGATGGGCACGCCCAGTTCTTCGTGTATCCATTGCGACGTGGTTTCGTCGAGCGGTTCGCCGGCCAGGTACAGCGCGCGCAGCGACGACAGGTCGTACTTGCGCATGAACTCCGGCGGCTGCTTGCGCAGCACGCGGATCGCCGTCGGCGCCGAGAACATGCGCGTGACTTTGTACTTCTCGACGATGCTCCACCAGATGCCGGCGTCCGGGCAGATCGGCAGGCCCTCGTACATGATGGTCGCCATGCCGGCGATCAGCGGGCCGTAGACGATGTAGGAGTGGCCGACCACCCAGCCGATATCGGAGGTGGCGAAGAAGGTCTCGCCGGCCTTGCCGCAAAAGTTGTACTTCATCGACGACGCCAGCGCCACCGCATAACCACCGACGTCGCGTTGCACGCCTTTCGGCTTGCCGGTCGTGCCGGAGGTGTAGAGGATGTAGGACGGCTCGTTCGACTCCAGCCAGGTCACTGGTACGCGCGCATCCATGTGGGCGGCGCGCAGGCTGGCCCAGTCCTCGTCGCGGCCGGCCACCAGTTCCATCGGCGCCAGCTTGCGGTCCACCAGCAGCACCTTGGCCGGCTTGGCGGACGACAGTTCGATCGCCTCGTCCAGCAGGTGTTTGTAGGGGATAGCCTTGCCGCTGCGCGAACCGGCATCGGCGGAGATGATCAGCACCGGCCGCGCATCGTCGATGCGACTGGCCAGGCTGTTGGCGGCAAAACCGCCGAACACCACCGAGTGAATCGCGCCGATGCGGGCGCAGGCCAGCATCGCGAACGCGGCTTCGGCGATCATCGGCATGTAGATCAACACGCGGTCGCCACGGCCGACACCCAGCTCCTGCATCATCGCAGCGCAGCGTTCGACTTCGGTACGCAATTCGTTGAACGAGTAGCTACGCTCTGTATTGGTTTCGGTGGAGATGGCGATCAGCGCGGGCTGGTCGCCCTGGCTGGCACACCAGCGGTCCACGGCGTTATGGCACAGGTTAGTCTGCCCGCCGACGAACCACTTGGCGAACGGAGGATGGGAATAATCCAGCACTTTCGTGCATGGGGTGTGCCAGTCGATGAGCGCTGATTCGTCCTGCCAGAATTGTTCAGGCGTGACGATAGAGCGCTGATAAAAATCAGCGTATTTCATATCTCCTCCGTTATGGTGTGTTCAGCTTAGAACGTGTCGCCGGGGATGCGTACCCAACCTTCCATCAACACGCGGGCGCTGCGGCTCATGACCGCTTTTTTTACGCTCCACTCGCCGTTCTGCTGCGCCGCTTCCGCGCCGACCCGCAGCGTGCCGGATGGGTGGCCAAAGCGCACCGCATCGCGCGCGCCGCCGCCCGCCGCCAGATTCACCAGCGTGCCCGGTATCGCCGCAGCGGTGCCGATAGCTACCGCCGCCGTCCCCATCATCGCGTGATGCAGCTTACCCATCGACATGGCCCGCACCAGCAGGTCAACGTCGGTGGCGGCGACCTGCTTGCCGCTCGACGAAGTGTACGGCGCCGGCTTGGCGACGAAGGCCACCTTGGGCGTATGCTGGCGCGTGGCCGCGTCGTCGATATGCTTGATGAGGCCCATGCGCAGCGCACCATGCGCGCGTATCAGTTCGAAGCGTGCCAGCGCTTTCGGATCGCCGTTGATGGCGTCCTGCAGCTCGGTGCCGAGGTAGCCGATATCTTCCGCGTTGACGAAAATGGTCGGGATGCCGGCGTTGATCATGGTCGCCTTCATGGTGCCAACACCGGGCACTTCCAGTTCGTCGACCAGTTGGCCGGTCGGGAACATGGAGCCGCCCACGCCCTCTTCTTCCGCTGCCGGGTCCATGAATTCCAGCTGAACTTCGGCTGCGGGGAAGGTGACGCCGTCGAGTTCAAAGTCGCCGGTCTCCTGCACTTCGCCGTTGGTGATTGGTACGTGGGCGATGATGGTCTTGCCGATATTGGCCTGCCATACGCGCACCACGGCCATGCCGTCGCGCGGAATGCGGTCCGCGTCCACCAGGCCGCCGCTGATGGCGAAGGCGCCAACCGCAGCGGACAGGTTGCCGCAGTTGCCGCTCCAATCGACGAAGGCCTTGTCGATGGAGACCTGGCCGAACAGGTAGTCGACGTCGTGATCCGGCTTGCTGCTCTTGGCCAGGATCACCGATTTGCTGGTACTGGAGGTGGCGCCGCCCATACCGTCGATCTGCTTGCCGTATGGGTCCGGACTGCCGATCACGCGCAGCAGCAAGGCGTCGCGCGCGGCGCCCGGCTGTTGTGCTGCGGCCGGCAGATCCTGCAAGCGGAAGAACACGCCCTTGCTGGTGCCGCCACGCATATACGTGGCGGGGATCTTGATTTGCGGTGTGTGAGCCATGATCAGGCAGCCTTTACGGATTCAAGGAAGTCCTGGGCGAAGCGTTGCAGCACGCCGCCCGCTTCGTAGATCGACACTTCCTCTGCCGTATCGAGGCGGCAGATCACCGGCACTTCGACACGCTCGCCGTTGCGGCGGTTGACCACCAGCGTCAGCGTCGAACGCGGGGTGCGCTCGCCGATCACGTCGTAGCTTTCGGTGCCGTCCAGCGCCAGCGTCAGGCGGTTCACGCCCGGCTGGAACTCCAGCGGCAGCACGCCCATGCCGACCAGGTTGGTGCGGTGGATGCGCTCGAAGCCTTCGGCCACGATCGCTTCCACGCCCGCCAAACGCACGCCCTTGGCCGCCCAGTCGCGCGACGAGCCTTGGCCGTAGTCGGCGCCGGCGATCACGATCAGCGACTGCTTGCGCTCCATGTAGGTCTCGATGGCTTCCCACATGCGGGTGACTTTGCCTTCCGGTTCCACGCGCGCCAGCGAACCGGCTTTGACCTTGCCGTCGGCATCGCGCACCATTTCGTTCTTCAACGTTGGATTGGCGAAGGTGGCACGTTGCGCAGTCAGGTGGTCGCCACGGTGGGTGGCGTAGGAATTGAAGTCCTCTTCCGGCAAACCCATTTTCGCCAGGTATTCGCCGGCCGCGCTATTGAGCATGATCGCGTTCGACGGCGACAGGTGGTCGGTGGTGATGTTATCGCCCAGGACCGCCAGCGGCAGCATGCCTTTCAGCGGACGGGCGCCGGCCAGCGCGCCTTCCCAGTACGGCGGACGGCGGATGTAGGTGGTCTGCGGACGCCAGTCGTACAGCGGCTTCACTTTGATGCCGTCGTCTTCCTGCTTGGCGAACATCGGGATGTAGACCTTGTTGAACTGCGCCGGCTTGACGCTGGACGCGACCAGCGCATCGATCTCTTCGTCGGTCGGCCAGATATCCTTCAGCGTGACCGGCTGGCCGTTGGCGTCGAGGCCGAGGACGTCCTTCTCGATGTCGAAGCGGATCGTGCCGGCGATGGCGTAGGCCACCACCAGCGGCGGCGAAGCCAGGAAGGCCTGCTTGGCGTATGGGTGAATACGGCCATCGAAGTTGCGGTTACCCGACAACACAGCGGTGGCGTACAGGTCGCGGTCTATCACTTCCTTCTGGATCACCGGATCGAGCGCGCCGGACATGCCGTTGCAGGTGGTGCAGGCGTAAGCGACCACGCCGAAGCCCAGCTGTTCCAGTTCAGGCATCAGGCCCGCTTCTTCCAGGTACAGCGTCACCGTCTTGGAGCCGGGCGCCAGCGAGCTTTTCACCCACGGCTTGCGGGTCAGGCCGCGCGCGTTGGCGTTGCGGGCCAGCAGGCCTGCTGCGACCATGTTGCGCGGGTTGTTGGTGTTGGTGCAGCTGGTGATGGCGGCGATGATGACCGCGCCGTCAGGCATCAGGCCAGGCTCGTTCTCCACCACGCCGCTGATGCCGCGCGCGGCCAGCTCGGAAGTCGGCACGCGGTTGTGCGGATTCGACGGGCCGGCGATGGTACGCACCACCGACGACAGGTCGAACTTCAGCACGCGTTCGTATTCGGCGGTCTTCAGGGCTTCGCCCCACAGGCCGGTTTCCTTCGCATAGGTCTCCACCAGCTTGACCAGTTCATCATCGCGGCCGGTCAGCTTGAGGTATTTGATGGTTTGCTCGTCGATGTAGAACATCGCGGCGGTGGAGCCGTATTCCGGCGCCATGTTGGAGATGGTCGCGCGGTCGCCCAAGGTCAGGTGCGAAGCGCCTTCGCCGAAGAACTCCAGGTACGACGAAACGACCTTTTGCTTGCGCAGGAATTCGGTCAGCGCCAGCACGGTGTCGGTGGCGGTGATGCCGGCTTGCGGCTTGCCCGTCAGCTCGACGCCGATGATGTCCGGAAGACGCATCCACGATGCGCGGCCCAGCATCACGCTTTCCGCTTCCAGGCCGCCAACGCCGATGGCGATCACGCCCAGCGCATCGACCATCGGGGTGTGCGAGTCGGTGCCGACCAGCGTATCCGGGAAGGCCACGCCGTCCACCGCCTGAATCACCGGCGACATGCGCTCCAGATTGATCTGGTGCAGGATGCCGTTACCCGGCGGGATCACGTCGACGTTCTTGAACGCCTTCTTGGTCCAGTTGATGAAGTCGAAGCGGTCTTCGTTGCGACGGTCTTCGATGGCGCGGTTCTTGTCGAAGGCATCGGGATCGAAGCCGCCGCATTCAACCGCCAGCGAGTGGTCGACCACCAGCTGGGTCGGCACCACCGGATTGACCAGCGCAGGATCGCCGCCTTGCAGCGCGATGGCGTCGCGCAGGCCGGCCAGGTCGACCAGCGCGGTCTGGCCGAGAATGTCGTGGCACACCACGCGCGCAGGGAACCATGGGAAGTCCAGGTCGCGCTTGCGCTCGATCAGCTGCGACAGCGAAGCGTTGAGCGTCGCCGGATCGCAGCGGCGCACCAGGTTTTCAGCCAGTACGCGCGAGGTGTACGGCAGCTTGGCCCAGGCACCTGGCTGGATCGCGTCGACAGCGGCGCGCGCGTCGAAGTAATCGAGCTTGGTGCCCGGCAGGGATTTACGGAATTGGGTGTTCATTATTTGCGGTCCTTGATCGGGACGAACTTCAGGTCTTCAGGACCGACGTAGTTCGCGCTTGGACGAATGATCTTGTTGTCGATGCGCTGCTCGATGATGTGCGCGGCCCAGCCGGACGTGCGCGAGATGACGAACAGCGGCGTGAACATCGCGGTCGGCACGCCCATCATGTGGTACGACACGGCCGAGAACCAGTCCAGGTTCGGGAACATCTTCTTGATGTCCCACATGACGGTTTCCAGGCGTTCGGCGATGTCGAACATCTTCATCGAGCCGGCTTCCTGCGACAGCTTGCGCGCCACTTCCTTGATGACGACGTTGCGCGGGTCGGAGATGGTGTACACAGGGTGACCGAAGCCGATCACGACTTCCTTGTTGGCGACGCGGTTGCGGATGTCCGCTTCGGCTTCGTCGGCGTTTTCGTAGCGCTTCTGGATCTCGAAGGCGAATTCGTTGGCGCCGCCGTGTTTAGGGCCGCGCAGCGCGCCAATGGCGCCGGTGATGGCGGAGTGGATGTCCGAACCCGTGCCGGCGATGACGCGGCTGGTGAAGGTGGAGGCGTTGAACTCGTGTTCCGCGTACAGGATCAGCGAGGTGTGCATCGCCTGGACCCAGCTTTCGGACGGCTTCTCGCCGTGCAGCAGGTGCAGGAAGTGGCCGCCGATGGAGTCGTCGTCGGTTTCCACGTCGATGCGCTTGCCGTTATGGCTGAAGTGGTACCAGTACAGCAGCATCGAACCGAAGGAAGCCATCAGGCGGTCGGCGATGTCGCGCGCGCCTGGCACGTTGTGGTCGTCCTTCTCCGGCAACGTGCAACCGAGTACCGAGACGCCGGTGCGCATCACGTCCATCGGATGCGCCGATGCTGGCAGTGCTTCCAGCGCGGCTTTCAGCGACGCAGGCAGGCCGCGCAGCGAGCGCAGTTTGGTCTTGTAGCCCTTCAGTTCAGCGGCAGTCGGCAGTTTGCCGTGTACCAGCAGGTAGGCGATTTCTTCGAACTCGCAGGTGCTGGCGACGTCCAGGATGTCGTAGCCGCGGTAGTGCAGGTCATTGCCGGTTTTGCCGACGGAGCACAGTGCGGTATTACCAGCGGTGACGCCGGACAGGGCGACGGATTTTTTTGGTTTGAAAGTAGCTTCGGTCATTTTATAGGTCTCCTGATTATTTTTTCTGTGCGGCGAACAAGGCATCCAGCTTTTGCTCGAAGCTGTGGTAGTTGATGCGCTCATACAGTTCGGCGCGGGTTTGCATGGTGTCGACCACGTTCTGCTGCGTGCCGTCGCGGCGGATCGCGCCGTAGACGTTTTCCGCAGCCTTGTTCATCGCGCGGAAGGCGGACAGCGGATACAGCACCAGGCCCACATCGGCGCTGCGCAGTTCGTCCACGGTGAACAGCGGCGTCGAGCCGAATTCGGTGATGTTGGCCAGCACCGGCACTTTGACGGCGGCGGCGAATTTTTTGTACATATCGAGGCTGATCATCGCTTCCGGGAAGATCATGTCCGCACCGGCTTCCACGCAGGCGACGGCGCGTTCGATCGCGGCGTCCAGGCCTTCGACGGCCAGCGCATCGGTGCGGGCCATGATGACGAAGTTTTCATCGGTGCGCGCATCGACTGCGGCGGCGATGCGGTCGACCATCTCCTGCTTGGAGACGATCTCCTTGCCCGGACGGTGGCCGCAGCGCTTGGCGCCGACCTGGTCTTCGATGTGCATGGCGGCGGCGCCGAACTTGATCATCGACTTGACGGTGCGCGCCACGTTGAAGGCGGAGGCGCCGAAGCCGGTGTCGACGTCGACCAGCAGCGGCAGGTCGCATACGTCGGTGATGCGGCGCACGTCGGTCAGCACGTCGTCCAGGCTGGAGATGCCCAGGTCCGGCAGGCCGAGCGAACCCGCCGCCACGCCGCCGCCCGACAGGTAGATCGCCTTGAAGCCGGCGCGCTTGGCCAGCAGGGCGTGATTGGCGTTGATCGCGCCGACCACCTGCAATGGGGACTCTTCTTGTACGGCTTTGCGGAACGCGGCGCCTGCGGAGTATTGACTCATGTTATGACCTTTCAATGTTGCAGTGAAGTTGGGCTATCTAGTGCAAGGGGCGTGCCAGACATGCACCCTATATAAATCAACAACTTACGCATTCCATGCGTTTCATAGTCGTTTCAATTTGAAACAACGAAACAGATGAACTACAATTGAAACATGCGCCACTCCACTCCCCTGCCCTTCGACGTCAACGACAAACCGGTGATCTGGACGGTGTCCGTCTCGCGCCTGTACGACCTGTTCCGCGACATCACGCTGGAATACGACGACCTGGCCACCATAGAACCGATCAACCTCGGCTTCGACGAAGCGGCGCGCCACATCCGCGAACGCATGGCCACCGAGCGTTGCGACGCCGTCATCGCCGCCGGCTCCAACGCGGCCTATCTCAAAGGCCGGCTTTCGGTGCCGGTGGTGATCGCCAAGTTCAGCGGCTTCGACGTGATGCAGGCGCTGGCGCGGGCGCGCCGCGTATCGGAGCGCATCGGCATCGTCACCTACCAGGAGCGCCTGCCGGAGCTGGCCGAATTCGCCGGCACCTTCGGCTTCGACGTCGAGCAGCGCACCTACGCGACGGAGGAAGATGCGCGCGCCCAGATCAACGACCTGAAAGCGGCCGGCATCAAGGCCATCGTCGGCGCCGGCCTGATTACCGACCTGGCCGAGGAAGCGGGATTGACGGGCGTATTCGTCTACTCGGCCGCCTCGATCCGCCATGCCTTCGACGACGCGCTGGAGATGGCGCGGCTGACGCAACTTGAATCGAACCGCAGCCGCACGCGCGGCGCCGTGGTGGCCGACACGCTGCGCGCCAAGCACGGCATCAACGACCTGCGCGGCGACTCCGACGCGATGGAGGGGCTGCGCCAGTCCGTGGTGCTGTACGCGAAATCCCCGGCGACCGTGCTGATACAAGGCGAAACCGGCTGCGGCAAGGAACTGGTGGCGCAGGCCATCCACCGCGAGAGCCCGCGCACGCTGGGCCAGAACCGCCCCTTCGTCGCAGTCAATTGCGGCGCGATTGCGGAATCGTTGCTGGAGTCGGAACTGTTCGGCCACGAAGAAGGCGCCTTCACCGGCGCGCGGCGCGGCGGCCATGCGGGCCTGTTTGAAGCGGCCAATCGCGGCACGCTGTTCCTCGACGAGATAGGTGAAATGCCGCTGACGCTGCAAACCCGTTTGCTGCGCGTGCTCGAAGAACGCGAGGTGGTACGGGTGGGCGGCACGCGGCCGATCGCCGTCAACGTCCGCATCATCAGCGCCACCCACTGCGATCTTGAGCAGCGCGTGCGCGAAGGCCGCTTCCGCGCCGACCTGTTCTACCGGCTGGCGGTGCTGCGCCTGTCGCTGCCGCCGCTGCGCGCACGACAGGAAGACGTGATGACGCTGGCCGAATGGTCGCTGAAGAATGCACTGGCCTCGCTGGGCGCGCGCCCTCATCCCAACCTGCACGCCGAGATGGCGACCTGCGCGCCGCTGCTGCAACGCTACGACTGGCCCGGCAACGTGCGCGAACTGCGCAACCTGACCGAGCGCCTGGCGCTGTTCCTGGCCGCCGAGCCATTGCAGGCCTTGACACCGGCCTTCGTCCTGAGCGTGGCGCCGGAACTGGCGACTCACACCGCCACGCTGCACAGCGCCGGCACGCAGGCCATCGGCTTCAGCTCCGGCACGCTGCCACTGGCGCTCGCGCCGCCCCGCCCATCCGCCGAAAGCGCCACCGCAGTGCTGGCCCGCTTCGGCGGACGCCGCGACGCCGCCGCCGACTATCTCGGCATCAGCCGCACTACGCTGTGGCGCAAGCTGCGCGCCGAAGCCGGCTAGGCAGGCGGTACTGCCCAACTACCGCTCATCCTTTCAAAAAACCGTTCATCCAGTAGTCGTCGCCGGTGCGATGCCGGTTCGATAGCATGGCCTCACTTATTTGACACAACGTCACAACCAAGGAGGTCACCATGCAACGCTCGCTCATCCAACGTATCGCCACCATCGCCGCCAGCCTGGCGCTGGCTTACGCCGCAGCACCAGCCGTCGCCGCCGGCACCGCCGCGGCTTCCGCGCATCCGGCCTTCAAGGTGGAAGTCACCGGCAAGGGCGAGCCTGTGATCCTGATTCCCGGCCTGGCCTCGTCCGGCGAAGTATGGAACGGCACGGTCGCCCACTACTGCGGCAACCGCCAGTGCCACGTCGTCACCCTGGCCGGATTCGCCGGCGTGCCCGCCATCGAAGGCCCGCTGCTGCCGGCAGTGGAACAGCAGCTGAGCGACTACATCACCGCCAATAAATTCGACCATCCCATCGTCATCGGCCATAGCCTGGGGGGCTTCCTGGGCATGAAGCTGGCCGCAGACCATCCCGATCAAGTCGGCCGCCTGGTCATCGTCGACACCTTGCCTGCACTGGCCGCCATCCAGATGCCCAGCATTACCGGCGCACAGATGAAGGAAATGGCCGCTAACACACGCACACGCATGGAATCGATGGATGCCGAGTCCTACCGCGCCAACCAGCTGAAGACCCTGCACGTCATGATCACCAAACAGGAAGACATCGACCGCGCCATCGGCTGGGGCAAGCAATCCGACCACGCCACCATCATCAACGCGATGGTCGAGATGATGAGCGAGGACCTGCGCCCCGAAGTGAGCCGCATCAAGGCGCCGACGCTGGTGCTGGGCGCATGGATCGCCTACAAGGACTATGGCACCAAGCCGATGTTCGAGCAGCTGTACAAAAGCCAGTACCAGCAGCTGCCCAACGTCAAAGTGGAGCTGGCCGACAACGCCCGTCATTTCATCATGTACGACGATCCGGCTTGGATGTATGATCGCATCGATAACTTTTTGAAATAAACCCATCATGACCAACGACCGTCCACTGCTCGCGCGCATGAACTGGTACTGGCTGTTCCAGCTGGCGGGTTGGAACTTCCTGCCGCTGCTGATGCTGGCCATGAGTCCGGGCGCCGATCACACGCCACGCATATACGCCATTGCGCTTTGGGGTGTCGTGGCCGGGCTGTTGATTTCCGATACCTGGCACCGGCTGCTCAAGCGCCAGATTCGTAACGGCGTGCGGATCAGCTGGAAGATGATGGCGGTGGCCATCCTGATACTGGGCGCCCTTCATGCCGGCGTGCAGACAGTCGGCTACCTTGTCATCAAACCGATGGGCAAGGTACATGGCATAGCCTGGGTGCCGGGCGTACTGATGTTCTGGTGGGGCGTTTATCTGGTGTGGAACATCTTCTACATGGCGGTGCTGTCGCTGCGCCGCGCCAACCGCCTCGAGCAAGAGGCGCTGCGGCTGGAGATCAGCGCCAAGGACGCCGAGCTGCGCGCCTTGCAGGCGCAGGTCAATCCACATTTTTTCTTCAACAGCATGAACAGCGTGCGCGCCCTGATTTACGAAGACCAGGACTCCGCCGCACAGATGATCGACCAGTTGGCCAGCGTGATGCGCTATGCGCTGCAATCGGGCCAGCATGACACGGTGCCGCTGGCGGCGGAGATCGAAGCCGTGCAGGCCTATCTGGCGATTGAAAAAATCCGCTTCGAAGAACGCATGCGAGTCAGCGTGGAAATCGGACTGGGACTGGACCAGGTACGCATACCGCCAATGGCCTTGCAGACGCTGGTCGAAAACGCCGTCAAGTATGGCGTCGAGACCAGTCCCACCGGCAGCGAGATCCGCATCCGCGCGCAGCGCATGGACGACGGCAAGATCCACATCGAGATCGCCAACCTGGGCGCGATCCTGCCGTTTGCAAATTCCACCAAGGTTGGCCTGGTCAACACCCGCAAGCGCCTGGCGCTGGCGCTGGGTTCCAACGCCAGCCTGGATCTGACTGAAAACAGTGGCTGGGTACGCGCCACGATGACTTTACCGGAGGCCGCCTGATGCGCGCATTGCTGATCGACGACGAACGCCTGGCGCGCGCAGAACTGCGCCGTTTGCTGGCGGCACACCCTGAAGTGGAAATCGTCGGCGAGGCCGTCAACGCGGCCGATGGCATCCAGCAGATCATCGCGCTCAAGCCGGATCTGGTGTTCCTCGACGTGCAGATGCCCGGTGGTAGCGGCTTCGATATGCTGGCTGCGCTGGAGGAAGCGCCGGAGGTGATCTTCACCACGGCATTCGACCAGTATGCGTTGCAGGCGTTCGAGGTCAATGCGCTGGACTATCTGCAGAAACCGATCCAGGCGGTGCGCATGGCGGCGGCCTTGCAGCGCTGCTCGTTGCGCCACAGCCGCGCGCTGGCCTATGCGGCGGCAGGCGTCCCTGCCGTGGCGCCGACGGCGGCCAAGAAGCTGTTCATCAAGGACGGCGAGCGATGCTGGTTTGTCGGCTTGCAGGATGTGCGGCTGTTCGAATCGGACGGCAATTACACGCGCGTCTACTTCGACGACCACAAGCCGCTGATGCTGCGCTCCTTGAACCAACTGGAGGAAAGACTGGACCCGCAACGCTTCTTCCGCGCCAGCCGCCGCCACATCGTCAACCTGGACTACGTCGACCAGGTCACGCCCAACGACGCCGGCGGCCTCGATCTGCTGCTGCGCGACGACCTCGAAGTGGAAGTCTCCCGCCGCCGCGCCGCCCAGTTCAAAAGCTTGGCCAGCCTGTAGAATTTGAAGCAGATCAGTTAGCTTTCACTATTCGTTTGATCTGCTATATTGAATCTGCCCAGTATGGCGGATGTGGCACATTGTCGAACATCGTCGGGTTCAGCAAAAAATGGCATCGGCTCCGGCCGAGGTCGTTAAGCGTTATGAGAAGTGGAAAGACGTCGCACACAGCTTCGGACCGCAAGGGGTGCAAGCGATCAAAGGCAATCACGACGAAGCTCTGCGCGGAAAATGGACCGGATATCGCTCTTCTCGCCTGGGATCCAAGTGGCGCATAATTTACCAAGTTACCGCAAATGTGATGCTGATTCGAATAGTTGAGGTGAACGCGCATGACTACAGAAAACATTGATATGACGGACTTTCTGCCTGAGAAAAAATATATAGATATTTCTGTCGGTGAGTCGGTCCGTATCGTGCGCGAAATGAACGAACTTTCGCGGCCTCGGCTTGCAGCGATCACTGGCATTTCAGAGGCCACGCTTCGCGCCATTGAAAATGACCAGCTGGAACTGACCATCGAGCAGGCCACGGTATTGGCAAACGCACTGCAAGTTACCCCTGCCATACTAATGACAACCGGGGTACGGGAAAATACCAAATCCGCCGCCTGACAGCGTTACGTCCGCAACGCCTCCGCCGGCACCATGCGCATGGCGATCCAGGTGTGGCGGGTGATGGCGATCAACGCGATGACCAGCGTCAGCGACAGGGCTAACAGCAAGGTCCAATAGCCGATCGGCGCGTGTTCGACATAACCCGACAGGTAGCGGCGAATCGCGATCACCGCTATCGGCAAGGCGATCACCGCCGCCGCCAACACCAGCGTGCCGATTTCTCGCACCACCAGCAGGCCGATGTCGGCGCCGCGTGCGCCGTGCAGCTTGCGCATGACGATCTCCCTCGCCCGCCGCTGCACCGTGTTCGCCGACAGCACATAGGTGCCGAAGGCGGCGATCGCCAGCGCGATCCCTGTGGCGACCGACATCAGCTTGGCCAGGCGCGCATCATCGGCATAGTTGGCAGCCAGTACATCGCTGACGCGGACGATCTTGGGGATCGCATCCGGGAAAAAGCTCGGCCACAACGCCTGCACGCTGCGCTCGACGGCCGCCGGATCGGCAGATGCGCGCACGCTCAACACCGTCCCCGCAGTCCACAGCTCGTAGGCCGTCGCGATCGGTTTATCGCGCAGCGAATGGAATCTCAAATCAGGAGCGATGCCGACGATGCGTTTGTAGATCACCTTATTTTCAAACCCCTTGAACAGCAAGGTCTGACCAATTGCCTCCTCGGCGCCGGCAAAACCCAACTCACGCGCAGCGACTGCGTTCAGCACCACCGGCACCCGGTCATCCTCCTTGTCCACGGCAGCCTGGAACAAGCGCCCGGCCAGCGGCGCGATGCCGTAAAGCTCGAAGAAATTCGCGCTGACCGATTTCATTTCCATCCCTGCGCTCTGCCCACCGGGACGCGTCATGTCATGGGTCCAAGCCCAATCGAGCCGGCCCACCGGATCTTCCGATATCGCCACACCGGCCACGCCAGGCTGCGCCGCCAGTGTCGAGTAAAAGCGCCGCGCCTTCTCGCTGTCCTTGACCCGTTCCGGCATGTCGACGATCACGAACGGCGTCGGATCGAAGCCGGGCGAGGCGTGCATTGCATAATGGGTCTGCCACGCCACAGCGATCGTCACGCTGGCGAAACCCATCGCGACCGACACCTGCAACACCGTCAACGCGCGTCGCCATTGCATGCTGGCGCGGGACTCCGTGTCGGGACGGCCTGCCAGCACCTGGGTCGGATGCACGCGCAGCGCGACCCACGCCGGGTAGATCGCCGTCAGCACGCCCAGCATGCCGCCCAGGCCAAACGCGGCGACGATATTCTGCAACGAGAACAAGCCATCCAGCTGACGGTTGACCAGCTGCGAGAAGACCGGCAGCGCCAGCCACGCCAGCATCAATCCAAGCGCGGTGGCCGTCAGCGCCACCAGCAGCGATTCGAGCAGGAACAGCAGCATGAGCTGTCCCACGCCGGCGCCCAGCACCTTGCGCATCGCCACCTCGCGCTGGCGCCGCAACACGCGCACCATGCTCAGGTTGACGTAGTTGATCGCCGCCATAATCAGGATCAGCAGCGCAAGCCCCGCCAGGCCGGCGACCAGCACAGGATTGGCGCGGTCGCCGGGAGCCGACACGAAACTGTTCTGCATTTTGTAATCGAAGTAGGCATCGCGCAGCGACGACATGGTGAGTTCTATCGCCTTGCGCTTGCCGAGGCGGGCGCGCATCTCCGGCGGGAAGTTCTGCATGCTCGGCGCCGTGTCCACCACTTTCTGCAAGCTGTCGATGATCGCCGGCAGCGAGGCGCCGGGCTGCACGCGCAGCAGCATCTTGCCCATCCAGCCATGCTCGCCGGTCATCATCTCATGCCGGATATCCGCCCCCGCCACCACCGAGTTGACGCCGAAAAGCAGCTCGAACGGTATCGTCGTATTGCCCGGCGGCGTAGGCACCACGGCGCCTACCTGCACGGTTTTCCCTTCCGTGAGCATCGTGCGGCCCACCGCATTGACCGTGCCGAACAAACGCAGCGCGCCGGCCTCGGTGACGACAAAGCGATCGGGCTTGTCCAGCGCATCCGCCAGGTTGCCCTGCACCGCGCGCAGTCCAAGCATCTCCGTAAAACCTGGCATGACGGTCAAGCCGCGCACCGCAAAGATGCTGCGGTTGATCCGCACAGTCAGCGGCGTGATCTCCGGCCGCGCCGGGATGTAGACCGCGGCGCCGACGACGCCCGGCGTCTTCAGCGCAGGCTCACGCAGGAACATCGGCACCACTTCCTGCAGGGGCGACGCCGGATCGACGTTGAAGTGCTGCTTGACGACATAGACCCTGTCCACAGCCGGAAAATGGGTGTCGTACTCCATCGAGTAACGCACAAAGCCAAGCAGCAGCAGGCACGCGGCCAGGCCGACGCCCAAACCCAGCACCACCGCCAGCGTGTAGGCCGGCTCCTGTACCAGCGCGCGCCAGCCGATGCGAAAGTCTCTTAGCTTCATGTGAGTGAAAATCCGTGATGGGAGAAACCCATAGCGTTTGCAACATCCATGCCACGGTTGTTCATGCGCTTCCAAGGCCGCATTCGGGCGGCCGATGTTCGGAAGTGAACGTTATGGCTGTTCACTTCCGAACACTTTGCCTTACTTCGCCTTGATCGGGAAGGCCGGATGCACCGGGCGCACCGGCGGGTTCTTCGCCAGTTCGGCCTTGATGACTTCAATCGCCTTTTCCAGCTGGGGATCGCGGCCGGCGATGACGTCGGCCGGATTCTGGTCGATCTCGATATCCGGCGCGACGCCCTCGTTCTCCACGCCCCAGCCGCCGTCGCGGGTCCAGAAGGCCAGGTTGGGCGCGGTGATGCCGCCGCCATCCATCAACGTCGGGAAGCCGAGGACGCCCACCAGGCCGCCCCAGGTACGCTTACCGATCAGCGGTCCCATCTGGTTTTTGCGGAACATCCACGGCAGCAGATCGCCGCCCGAACCGGCCGTTTCGTCGATCAGCATCGCGCGCGGTCCCTGGATCGAGGCCGACGGGGTTTTCATGTCGGCGCCGTAGCGCATGGTCCACCAGGCGATTTCCTTCTTCTGCAAAATCTCCAGGTAGTAGTCGGCCACACTGCCGCCGCCGTTGAAGCGTTCGTCGATGATGACGGCGTCCTTGTCGGCCTGCGGGAAGAAGTAGCGCTTGAAGTAGGTGTGGCCCAAGGTTGCGGTGTTCGGCACGTACACATACGCGACCTTGCCGCCGGTGGCCGCGTTCACCTTGCGGATGTTCCCTTCGATCCAGTCGCGGTTGCGCAGCGCGTCCTCGGTCGCCACCGGCACCACGGTGATGGTGCGCGATTTGCTGCCGTCCGCGTTCGGGCCGACGGTGATGTCGATGGCCTTGTTGGCGGTGTTCTCGAAGGCGCTGTACAGGTTCGTCGGCGCCAGCAGCGGACGGCCTTCCACCGCCAGCAGGTATTCGCCAGCCTTGACGTTCAGGCCAGGCTCGGTCAGCGGCGCGCGCAGCGCCGGGTTCCAGTTCAAGCCGCCGTACACCTTCTTGAAGCGATAGTGACCATCGCTCACCTCGTAGTCCGCGCCCAGCAGGCCGCCCGGCACCGCCTTGGCGTCGGTGAAGAAGTCGCCTCCTCCACCGCGATGGTGGCCCACGCCTATCTCGCTGCACAGCCATTGGATCAGGCGATTCAGGTCGCCGCGGCTGGACAGCTCGGGCAGGAACTGCGCGTACTTGGCGCGCATCTTGTTCCAGTCGGCGCCGTGCATGCCGGGATCGTAGAAGAAGTCGCGGTTGATGCGCCAGGCTTCGTTGAAGATCTGGGTCCACTCGGCGCGCGGCTCGGCGTGCACCTCGATCGCTTCGACCTTGATCTTGCCTTCGCCCGGCGTCAGCGTCTTGGCGGTGGCGCTGCCCATGGCCCAGGCTTCCTTGGCCCGGTACAGGATCTTCTTGCCGTCCGCGGAGACTTCGAAGTCGTCGGCTTCGGCCAGCAGGGTTTCGGCCTTGCGGTCTTTCAGGTCGAAGCGCTGAATGGCTTTCTTGCCGTCGTTCTCGCGCAGGAAAAAGATCTGCCCCGCTTCGCCTGTCTCCAGGTCGGACAAGGCAGCTGCAGGAATGGGCAGGTCGACGATGCGGGTTTCGATGCCGTCGAAGTCGATCGAGATCGGCGCCACCGGCGCGACCGTCACTTTGGGATCGTCGCGGCCCGTCTTCGGATCGACCTTGGCCGGTTCCGGCTTGGTCGCGTCCTTGGCGGCCGCCGGCGCGGACGATGCGGCACTCTTTTCCTCGTCGCTCTCCTTGATCAGCGGCGACGGCAGGTCGCGCCGCAGCACGGCCATCCAGACGGTGCGGGTCACGCGGTTGTCTTCGTTCTGCTGCGAGAACCAGTTGTTGCTAGGCCCGGCGTTGGTCGAGGCGAAGAAGTACAGGTACTTGCCGCTCTTGTCGAACACTGGATCGACGACGTCGGACAAGCCATCCGTCACCGGCCACGATTTGTTCTGTTCCAGCGAGTAGATGTAGGCGCTGCGGGTGTAGGTCATCGAATTTAGCGCGTAGGCGATCCAGCGCGAATCGGGCGCCCACGCGGCGCGCAGCGTCTTGTTCACGCCGTATAGCGGTTCGCTGGCGATCTTCCTGGTCGTACCCGAGGCGATATCCAGCACATACAGCGTCCACGCGTTGTCGGTGTAGGCGATCTTTTTGCTGTCGGGCGACCACACCGGATTGTCGTAGAAGCCGGCGCCGGTGAGCTTGAATTTGCGCGGTTCGCCCTTGCCGTCCTGCGCGCGGATGTGCAGCGCGTACTCTCCCGATTCGTCCGAGAAGTAGGCGACGGAGCGGCCGTCCGGCGACCAGGCCGGCGAGCGCTCATGCGCGGCAGGCGTTTGCGTCAGGTTGCGCACATCGCCCTTGTCGGCCGGGATGGTGACGATCTCGCCGCGGAACTCATACGCCACGCGCGCGCCGGACGGCGAGATCGACGCATTGCGGATGTACTTGGCGCCGCTGACCCAGCGCGGGCGCGACGCACCCAGGTCGCTGTTGACGCCGATGGTCAGTTTGCGCGACTGCCCGCTGGCCAGGTCCAGCGCATGCAGATAACCGGCCTGCTCGTAGACGATGCCGCCGCCATTGGCCGCGATGTTCAGCACTGGGAAGTCTGTATGGCGGGTCAATGCGCGCACGGCCTTGGTCTTGACGTCGTAGGCGTACAGATTGAATTCGCCGTCGCGGTCGGAGCGGAAGTAGACGGTGTCGCCTATCCACACCGGATCGACATCGTTCGAGTGCGTGGCCGGCTGCGGAATCTGCTGCACCGATTTGTCCGCACGGTTGAACAGCCACAGGATGGAGTTGGTGCCGCCGCGATAATGCTTCCACTGCATGAAGGCCGGCGAGAACGGGTTGTAGGCGATCTGCTTGCCGTCCGGCGACCAGCCCGCGCGCGCGGCGTTCGGCACTTCCAGTTCGGTCTCCACGCCGCCGGTTACCGGCACCGTGAACAGCTTGCGATAGCGGTTGTTGAACGCTGCGCGCGGCGACGTGAACATCACCGCCTTGCCGTCGGGCGTGAAGCCTTGCGCGACGTCCGCGCCGGGATGGTAGGTCAGCCGCTTCGGCACGCCGCCTTCAACCGGCAGCAGGTAGACATCGATATTGCCGTCGACTTGCGCGCTGTAGGCGATCGATTTTCCGTCCGGCGAAAACACCGGGTTCGATTTCTCGCCCGGATCGGCAGTCAGGCGGCGTGGCGACGAGCCGTCGCGATTCGCCAACCAGACGTCGCCCGCGTAGATAAAGGCCAGGTGCTGCGCCGACAGTGCCGGCTCGGTCAGCATGCGCGTGTCGCTGGTGCTGGGCAGCGCCAGCGCGCTGTGGCTCATGGCCAGCAGCGCTGCGGCGACGGCGGCGGATAGGATGCGTTTCATCGTGTCTCCTTATTTGAGCGCAGGGATGGCTTGTGGCTGATAGGCCTTGATCGGCTGGGCCTTCAGCTTCTTGTCCAGCAGCTCCAGCGCCACTTCCAGCTGGCGGTCCTGGCCTTGATAGGTGGCGTGCGGCGGGTTGTCCACTTCCACATCCGGCGACACACCCACGCCCTCGATCAGCCACTGGCCGTCGGCCGTGTTGAACTGGCCGTTTTCGGCCACGCGCGCCATGCCGTTGTCGCTCAGGCGGTTGTTATCGCTGAGCCAGACGCCGGCGCCCGCCGTGCGCTTGCCGACCAGCGGCGCCAGTCCCAGCGCCTTGATGCCGGCCGCGAAGGTCTCGCCGTCCGAGTAGGTGTATTCGTCCACCAGCACCACCAGGTGGCCGCGGAAGGTGTTCTGCATATTCGGCGCAGGCAGCGCCCCAGGCGACGACCAGAAGGCCCACGCCTTGCGCAGCAGCTTCTCGATCACCCAGCTGTCGATGTTGCCACCGTTGTTGCGGCGCACGTCGATAATCAGGCCTTCGCGGTTGACGTTGGCGTAGAAGTCGCGCGCGAACGAGGCGATGTCGCGCGGGCCCATGGCGCGCAGGTGCAGGTAGCCGATGCGGCCCTTGGATGCGGCGTCCACCTGGCGCGCGCGGCTCTGCTCCCAGTCGCTGTAGCGCAGGCCGGCCTGCTTGCCCATGTTGACCGGCGTGACGATCACTGAGCGTGTACCACCTTCCTTGCGCTTCACCTGCAGCAGCATCTGTTTGTCCGCCTGGTTCAGCAGCAGATCGGCGATGTCGCGCGCCTCCAGCACCGGCTTGCCGTTGACGGCGGTGATAACGTCGCCCTCCTTCACGTCCACGTCGGGTTGCAGCAACGGGCCGCGTTCGGACGGCAGCTCCGGTTCGCTGCGGTAGATGTGGTCGACGCGGTAGCCGTCGGCGGCGCGCGTGAGCAGCGCACCCAGGCCGGCCGGCGAGCCTTCCGGCGTTGGCCGGCGCAACTCGCCCGGCGCGATCTGCGAGTGCAGCGCGCCCACTTCGCTGATCATCATGCCCAGCACGTCGTTCAGCTCCGCGCGGTCGGTCACGCGCTCGACCAGCGGCGCGTACTTGGCGCGCACGCCGGTCCAGTTCACGCCGCGCATCTTGGCGTCGTACAGGAAGTCGCGGTGCATGCGCCAGGCGTCGTTGAACATCTGCGTCCATTCGAGGCGCGGGTTGGAGGTGAAGGTCCAGTCGTCCACCTTGACCTTGGCCTTGGAGACGTCGGTCGGCGCCTTGGCGCCCGCCTCCACCACCAGCATGTCGCCGGCACCGCTGGCGGCGAAGCTGCGGTAGTACAGGTGCTTCTTGTCGAAGGCCAGGTCGTATTCGCGCACGCCGCCGGCGAAGACTTCCGGCTGCGGGCCGTTGGCGGCGATCGCCAGCGTTTTCAGGTTGGCCTTGCCGTCGCTGCCGTCGGCGTCGAGGAAGTACAGGCGTTTGTCGTCGATTTGCAGGTTGCGGTAGTTACCGGCCGCCAGCGGCACTTCGAACAGGCGGTCCGCCAGGCCGGCGTAGACGATGGCCGGCAGCGCCTTGCCCGATTTTTTCTCCGGCACGGCTTTGGCGACAGCTTTTTCCACCGCCTTCTCGGCGGCCTGCTCGACGGCTTTTTCGGCCGCGCCTTCGGCCGGCTTGTCGCCCGGCTTGTTCAGTTCATCGTCCGGCTTGAAGGGGAAGCGGTTGCCCGGCTGGAGCGCCAGCGCATACACGCCGGTGCGCTTGTCGAACACCGGTCCCATATTGCGGTCGCCCCAAGGCGAACCATTCGCCAGCTGGAAGTTGCGGGCCGAGAGGAAGTACAGCCATTTTCCGTCCGGCGAAAACACCGGTGAGCGCGAGGTGTAGCGATCACTGGTGACGAAAGCCAGCTGTTTCGATTCGAGATTGTACAGGCCGATCTGCTCGCGCTGTTCGGTGCTGGCGGCGCGCACCAGCGCCAGGTTCTTGCTGTCGCCGGACCACAGGATTTCGTCGTGCTTGTCGACGCCGGCCTTGCCCGCATCGTCGATGACGGTGTTGGCCTTGGTGGCCAGGTCGAGCAACCAGAAGCGCCCCTTCTTGTCGGTGTGGCCCAGCCAGCGGCCGTCCGGCGATGGATACAGCTGCCAGCGATGGCTGTTGCCGTCCCTGGTCAGCTGCTCGCCCTTGCCGGAACCGTCGGCGGCGAATTTCCAGATTTCGTTTTCGCCGGTGCTGTCGACGATGGCGTAGACCCACTTGTCGTCGTGGCTGAACACCGCCTCGCGGGCGCGAGCGCCTTCCGGCACCGCGATCTCCACGCGGCGCTGCGAACCGGTGCCGGCCACGCTGACGCGGCCGCGCGCGGTCAACACCAGGCGTTCGTCCTTGCCGGAGATTTGCACGTTGGTCAGGTTCTCCAGCGGCGAGCGGATCTGGCGGGCGCGCTGCTGGTCGAAGTCGGAAACGAGGCTGATGGCCAACTGTTCATCCTTCGCTGCGACCAGGTCCAGCACGTGCAGATCGGCGCCCAGCTGGTAGACGATGCGGCCGTCGCCCAGCGCGGCGTTGCGCACATCCCAGTCGGTGTGGCTGGTCAGCTGGCGCGGATCGCTGCCGTCGGCCGCCATCGACCACAGGTTGTCGGAGCCGCCACGGTCGCTGATGAAGTAGACGCGGCCCTGCCACCACATGGGCCGCTTGTTGTTGCCGGCGTCGGAGGCCAGCAGCGGCGCGGCTTCCGTGGCGCAGGCCAGGTCGTAGCGCCACAGCTGCGCGTGCGCGCCGCCGCGATAGCGCTTGACGTTGTCGTTGGTGAGCGCCAGGCCGTTGCGGGTGAAGTACAGCGTCTTGCCTGCGTCGTCGAGCACCGCGTCGTTGGCGTCTGCCACGGCGAATACGCGGCGTTGCAGGTCGCCCGGCTTGACGGCCGCGATGACGTTGTTGCGCGACGGCCCTTTGCTATCGAGCGTGGTGACCAGCACTTCGCCCTGCGCGGTCCAGCCCAGCACATTCACCGCGCTGTTCTCGAAGGTGATGCGCTTGGGCAGGCCGCCCGCCACCGGCATCACGTAGGCTTCCTGCCCGCCTTCGTAGGAGGCCGAGAAGGCGATCCATTTGCCGTCGTGCGAGATGGCGGCGTTGGTTTCGGCGGCCGGGTGGGTGGTCAGGCGCTGCGCGGCGCCGCCGTGGGCGCCGGTCTTCCACAGGTCGCCCTCGGCGGTGAAGACCACAGCGTCGCCACGGATGGCGGGGTATCGGTAGTAGGCGTCGGCGGCGGAGGCGGTGCCGGACAGCAGGCCGGCGGACAGGAACATCAGGACGAGAGGACGGAGCCGGAGAGAAGTCGGGATCATGGGACAGTTTCAATGTTTGTCAAATGGAACGACAATTCTGGCACAGCTTTGCCCCGAAAAGAAAAAAACCCCACCGCCGCGAAGGCTGGTGGGGTTTTCGGAACGTCTAAGCGGCTTATTCGACTTCGACGGTTTCCGGTGGCGTCGTCGGTGCGGCGTCTGGTGGTTCCGGGAACTCCAGTTTGACCTGGTCCTTGTCGTCCAGGTCGACCGTCACGCGGCCGCCGGTGACCAGGCGGCCGAACAGCAGCTCGTCGGCCAGCGCCTTGCGGATCATGTCCTGGATCAGGCGCGCCATCGGACGTGCGCCCATCAGCGGATCGAAACCTTTCTTCGCCAGGAACTTGCGCAGTTTCTCGCTGAAGATCGATTCGACTTTCTTCTCGTGCAGCTGCTCTTCCAGCTGCATCAGGAACTTGTCGACCACGCGCAGGATGATGTCCTCGTCCAGCGCGCGGAAGCTGATGGTGGCGTCGATACGGTTGCGGAACTCCGGCGTGAACATGCGCTTGATGTCGGCCATCTCGTCGCCTGCCTGCTTGGAATTGGTGAAGCCGATCGAGGTCTTCTGCAAGCTCTCGGCGCCCGCGTTGGTGGTCATGATGATGATCACGTTGCGGAAGTCGGCCTTGCGTCCGTTGTTGTCGGTCAGCGTGCCGTGGTCCATCACCTGCAGCAGGATGTTGAAAATGTCCGGATGGGCTTTTTCAATCTCGTCCAGCAGCAGCACCGCGTGCGGTTTCTTGGTGATGGCTTCGGTCAGCAGGCCGCCCTGGTCGAAACCAACGTAGCCCGGCGGCGCGCCGATCAGGCGCGACACGGCGTGACGCTCCATGTACTCGGACATGTCGAAACGAATCAGCTCGATGCCCAGGATGAAGGCCAGCTGCTTCGCCACCTCGGTCTTGCCGACGCCGGTAGGACCGGAGAACAGGAAGGAGCCGATCGGCTTGTCGGTCTTGCCCAGGCCAGCGCGCGCCATCTTGATCGCCGATGCCAGCGCTTCGATCGCCGGATCCTGGCCGAACACCACGTTGCGCAGGTCGCGGTCGATGGTTTGCAGCTTGCTGCGGTCGTCCTGATTGACGGTCTGCGGCGGGATGCGCGCGATCTTGGCGATGATGTCCTCGATCTCGGTCTTGCCGATGGTTTTCTTCTGCTTCGATTTCGGCAGGATGCGCTGGGCTGCACCGGCTTCGTCGATGACGTCGATGGCCTTGTCCGGCAGGTGGCGGTCGTTGATGAAGCGGGCCGCCAGCTCGGCCGCGGTCGACAGCGCCGACGACGAGTATTTGACGCCGTGGTGTTCTTCGAAGCGCGACTTCAGGCCGCGCAGGATCTGCACGGTCTGCTCGACGGTAGGCTCGTTGACGTCCACTTTCTGGAAGCGGCGGCTCAGCGCGTGGTCTTTTTCAAACACGCCGCGGAACTCGGTGTAGGTGGTCGCACCGATGCACTTCAGTTGGCCGTTGGCCAGGGCTGGCTTGAGCAGGTTGGACGCGTCCAGCGTGCCGCCCGAGGCCGAACCGGCGCCGATGATGGTGTGGATCTCGTCGATGAACAGGATGCCGTTCGGATTGTCCTTCAACTGCTTGAGGACGGCCTTCAGGCGCTGCTCGAAATCGCCGCGGTACTTGGTGCCGGCCAGCAGCGCGCCCATGTCCAGCGAATACACAACGGCATTCGACAGGATTTCCGGCACGTCGTTCTGGGTGATGCGGTAGGCCAGGCCTTCGGCGATGGCGGTCTTGCCCACGCCGGCTTCGCCCACCAGCAGCGGATTGTTCTTGCGGCGGCGGCACAGGATCTGGATCACGCGATCCACTTCGTCCTCGCGGCCGATCAGCGGATCGATCTTGCCTTCGGCGGCGGCCTTGTTCAGGTTTTGCGTGAACTGGTCGAGCGGGCTTTCCTTGGTCTGGCCTTCGCCGCCCGGCGCGCCCTCTTCCACGCCTTCCGAGGCCTTGGCGGCGTCGGTCTGCTGGTCCTTGCGCACGCCGTGCGAAATGAAGTTGACCACGTCCAGGCGGGTCACGCCCTGCTGGTGCAGGTAGTAGACCGCGTGCGAATCCTTCTCGCCGAAGATGGCCACCAGCACGTTGGCGCCGGTGACTTCCTTCTTGCCGTTGGAGGCGGACTGCACGTGCATGATGGCGCGCTGGATCACGCGCTGGAAGCCGAGCGTAGGCTGGGTGTCCACTTCGCCCGTGCCGGGCACGGTCGGCGTGTTGTCGCCGATGAAGTTGGTCAGCGTTTTACGCAGGTCTTCAATGTTGACGGCGCAAGCACGCAACACTTCGGCAGCCGAAGGATTGTCAAGCAAGGCCAGCAGCAAGTGCTCCACCGTGATGAATTCGTGCCGTGCCTGCCGAGCTTCGACAAACGCCATGTGCAAACTTACTTCTAATTCCTGCGCAATCATACTTCCTCCATCACGCATTGCAGGGGATGCCCCGCCTTGCGTGCATGCGTTAAAACGAACTCCACTTTGGTACAGGCTATATCTTTTGAAAACACGCCGCACACTCCTTTGCCGTAGCGATGAACACTGAGCATTATCTGCGTGGCCGTTTCACGGTCTTTGTTGAAATACTCCTGGATGATGGCGACCACAAACTCCATCGGCGTGTAGTCATCATTGAGCAACGCCACCTGGTACAGAGGTGGCGGTTTCAGCGTTTGCCGCTCCAAGAGGGTTTCGGTGTCATGCTTGGTTGCCATACGCTTATATTCTAATGCTTTCGAGGTTGATGCAATGTGCATTTCACTATACACATTCAATTGTTTTCCATCTTACGCGTTTTCTGAACTTGACGCAGATGGCGCCCCATTCGCCAAAATCAAGAGTTGCTTTTTCGCCAATTGAGTTAAAAGTAGCAAAATGCATACAAATCTGCTTGACTTTAGAATTTGGTCCGCTAACAATGCGTTATCGGCTGCGTGCAGAAATGTACAAGGTGATAAGAAGTGAGGCGTGAGGAGGGGGCAAGAAGCTTCTTGCTTTTATGGCTCGTGTGATCCGTTTTAATTTTGAAAGTTCTTTTTATGGCAACAGGTACAGTTAAGTGGTTCAATGATTCCAAAGGTTTTGGCTTCATCACTCCAGATGACGGCGGCGAGGATTTGTTCGCTCACTTCTCCGCAATCAACATGAACGGTTTCAAGACCCTCAAAGAAGGTCAAAAAGTTCAATTCGAAGTCACGCAAGGCCCTAAAGGCAAGCAAGCTTCCAACATCCAATCGGCTTAATTTTTTAAGCAGCAGATGTGAAAAACCTCGCGACGCGGGGTTTTTTTTCGTCCCTACCCCATCGGCAAGTGTTGCAGAAGTCCGACACCGACGCCAGCGCGTGACAATTCAATAGAATCGTCAAAATTGAAAAATGCATAATCTTATTCGTTAAGGTAATAGTGCCTATCAGGCATATACCTGAATCGCCGTTCGTCTCTTACCAAGGGCCATATGAATAGCATGCACGTCAAGCGTATCAAAACCGTCGTGGTCTACGCCGCCATCCTCGCGCTGGGACTGGGTGTGGGCCGGGTGGCATCCAGGGTGCCGCAGTGGCTGACGCCGGCCTACGTCGAAGGCGACTTCCAGGCCTACTATCCCGACGCCGCCACCAAGGTGGTGCTGTACGGCACCAAGACCTGCCCGTTTTGCCAGCAAACACGCGCCTACCTGAGCGCGCACCACATCCCCTACTCCGATGTCGACATCAGCCTCGGCGGCAAAGGCCAGCAGGACTACCGCAGCTTCGGCGCAACCTCCGTGCCGGTGATCCTGATCGGCAACCGCCGCATCACCGGATTCAGGCAGCCGGTCATTGATGCTGCACTCGAACAGTTGCAGCGGACCACCAGCCGCTGAGCGCCAGGTTGGGGCCGTGTACATGGACGGCACGGTTGCAGGCGTCACCTACGTCCAGTCACTTGGAGAAGTTCAATATGAATAAGAAACTGAAACTGTTTTTGTTTGCAATCGGCATCGGCGCGGCATCGGCGCCTGTC
This sequence comes from Duganella sp. BJB476, assembly GCF_003416895.1. Lineage (GTDB taxonomy): Bacteria > Pseudomonadota > Gammaproteobacteria > Burkholderiales > Burkholderiaceae_D > Rugamonas. Next base: position 398,831 of record NZ_QVIO01000006.1, on the reverse strand, counting down.
CTGGCCAGCTGCACCTACTACTGCGTCGTCGAATACAAGGCCTGCGTTAAATCCGGCGAGCCCCTCTCCGACTGCGTAGCCGAGCGCGACGCCTGCGAAGAAGCCTGCGGCGGCTAAGCCCGGCCTGTGTTGACGGGCCAGCGCCAGCGGCGCTGCCCGTCTATCAAAGTGACGGCGCCAGCAGTTTGAGCAGCAGTCCCACAGCGGCGCAGACAGCGATCACTTGCGGCACCTTCTGCTTGTAGCGCAGCAGCGCCACCGCCGCCCCCACCGCGATCAGCGCCGCCGCCCAGTCGGGCGAGCCGCCGAAGCCGGTCGGCCAGACGACGTGCCATGCAAAGAACAGCGCCAGGTTGAGGATCACGCCGACCACGGCCGCCGTGATGCCGGTCAGCGGCGCGGTGAAGCTGATATCGTCGCGCGTGGCTTCGACCAGCGGGCCGCCGGCCAGGATGAACACAAACGACGGCAGGAAGGTGAACCAGGTCACCAGCACGGCCGCCACGGCGCCGGCCAGCGGCAGCTGCGCCGCGCCGAACGGCGCCTGCCCCCAGCCACCGACAAAGCCGACAAACGCCACCACCATGATCAGCGGGCCCGGCGTGGTTTCGCCCAGCGCCAGGCCGTCCATCATCTGCGGCGGGGTCAGCCAGCCGAAGTTGACTACCGCACCCTGATACACATACGGCAGCACCGCGTAGGCGCCGCCAAAGGTCAGCAAGGCGGCCTTGGTGAAGAACCAGGCCATCTGGGTGTAGGTGTGGTGCCAGCCGGCGGTCAGCACCAGCAGCGCCATCGGCGCCAGCCACAGCAACGCACCGCAGCCGCATACCAGCGCCAGCCGGCTCCAGCGGAAACCGGCATGCGGCGGTGGCGGCGTGGCGTCGTCGATGACGGCGGCCCCATACGATGTCTTGGCAGCGCCATGCCCGCCGGTCTTGAACGCCTGTGGCAAGAAGCGGCCGCCGGCATAACCGGCCAGCGCGGCGCCGGCGACGATCAGCGGGAACGGCAGCTGCAAGGCGAAGATCGCCACAAACGCGGCGCCGGCGATGGCCCACAGCCAGCCGTTGCGCAAGGCGCGCGTGCCGATCCGGTGCGCGGCCTGCAGCACGATCGCCGTCACCGCCGGCTTGATGCCGTAGAACAGGCCCGCCACCAGCGGCTGCTGGCCGAACGCCATGTACACCCACGACAACAGCACCAGCAACAGCAGCGACGGCAGCACGAACAAGGCGCCGGCGATGATGCCGCCGCGCGTGCGATGCAACAGCCAGCCGATGTAGGTGGCCAGCTGTTGCGCCTCGGGGCCGGGCAGCAGCATGCAGTAGTTCAGCGCATGCAGGAAGCGGCGCTCGGAAATCCAGCGCCGGCGCTCGACCAGCTCCTGGTGCATGATGGCGATCTGGCCCGCAGGTCCGCCAAAGCTGATGCAGCCCAGCTTGAGCCAGAAGCGGAAGGCTTGCCAGAGGGTTGGTGCAGTCGGCGCGGTATCGGGCGTCATCGTGGTCCTCATAAAAAAGCCCCGCTCCATCGCTGGAACGGGGCTGCGCTAGCGGATGCCGGCGCGCATTGTTTACATCTGTTCGATCATCACGTCGCCGAAGCCGGAGCACGACACCTGGGTCGCGCCTTCCATCAGGCGGGCGAAGTCGTAGGTGACCTTTTTCGAGTCGATGGCTTTCTCCATCGATTTGATGATCAGGTCGGCCGCTTCGATCCAGCCCATGTGGCGCAACATCATTTCGGCGGACAGGATCAGCGAGCCCGGGTTCACATAGTCCTTGCCGGCGTACTTAGGCGCGGTGCCGTGGGTGGCTTCGAACATCGCCACCGAGTCCGACAGGTTGGCGCCCGGCGCGATGCCGATGCCGCCCACCTGTGCCGCCAGCGCGTCGGAAATGTAGTCGCCGTTCAGGTTCAGGGTGGCGATCACGCTGTACTCGATAGGACGCAGCAGGATCTGTTGCAGGAAGGCGTCGGCGATCGAATCCTTGATGATGATATCGCGGCCGGTCTTCGGATTCTTGAACTTGCACCATGGGCCGCCATCGATCAGCTCGGCGCCGAATTCTTTTTGCGCCAGTTCGTAGGCCCAGTCACGGAAGCCACCCTCGGTGTACTTCATGATGTTGCCCTTGTGGACGATGGTCACCGACGGCTTGTCGTTGTCGATGGCGTACTGGATCGCCTTGCGCACCAGGCGCTGCGTGCCTTCGATCGACACCGGCTTGATGCCCAGGCCCGAGGTTTCTGGGAAGCGGATCTTGGTCACGCCCATTTCCTTGACCAGGAAGTCCAGCAGCTTCTTGGCGCCTTCCGAGCCTTGCTGGTATTCGATACCGGCGTAGATGTCTTCCGAGTTCTCGCGGAAGATGACCATGTTGGTCTTCTCCGGCTCTTTGACCGGCGAAGGCACGCCGGTGAAGTAGCGCACCGGGCGCAGGCAGACATACAGGTCCAGCTGCTGGCGCAGGGCCACGTTCAGCGAACGGATGCCGCCGCCGACCGGCGTGGTCAGCGGGCCCTTGATCGAGACCACGTAGTCCTTCAGCACGCTCAGGGTTTCTTCCGGCAGCCACACGTCCGGGCCGTACACGCTGGTCGATTTTTCGCCGGCGAAGATTTCCATCCAGCTGATCTTGCGCTTGCCGCCGTAGGACTTGGCCACTGCCGCATCGATCACCTTGATCATGACCGGGCTGATATCCACGCCGGTGCCGTCGCCCTCGATGTAGGGAATGATCGGGTTATCTGGTACATTCAGGGAAAAATCGGCGTTGACGGTGATTTTTTGGCCGTCGGCAGGTACTTTGATATGCTGATACATCGTGTTCTCCGAAGTGGCATGAATTTGTTGCCGGTTTAGTACACTTATCCCAAGTCTTCTATAAGACATAAGACACTGTTTCACATTATGCACCAGTATTTTAGTAGGCGCCACGGTTTTCCTACACCGGCCGTCAAGCCTACACCAAAATCATCTTAAGAGAAGTATGTCCCTCATTCTATTTAATAAACCTTTCCAGGTGCTGTGCCAGTTCTCGCCGCAAGACGGCCGCGCCACCCTGGCCGACCACCTGAAGATCCCCAACATCTACCCCGCCGGCCGCCTCGACGCCGACAGCGAAGGCTTGATGCTGCTGACCGACGACGGCAAGCTGCAACACACCATCGCCCATCCAGACCATAAGGAAGCGAAGATTTACCTGGTGCAGGTCGACGGCGTGCCGGACGCGGAAAGCCTGGCCAGGCTGCAAGCGCCGCTGGACCTGGGCGACTTCGTCACCAAGCCGTGCAAGGCGGTGCAAATCGCCGAGCCGGCGTGGCTGTGGCCGCGCAATCCGCCCATCCGCAGCCGGGCCGAGCAGCCGACCAGCTGGCTAGCGATCACTTTACAAGAAGGCAAGAACCGCCAGGTGCGGCGCATGACGGCGGCGGTCGGCCTGCCGACCTTGCGGCTGGTGCGCAGCGCCATCGGCGCCATCTCGCTGGCGACCCACCCCTTGATGCCGGGCGAGTGGATGGAGGTGTCGGCCAAGGACCTGGCCGGCTAGATTGATGCGTTGCAGCAAATAAAATTCTGCTTTTTACGCATTTTTGTGTCAACTGGAAATTTTCGGGCGGCGTTAATGAGATAGATTCATATGAATCTTCGTTTTTTTCAGCTGGTTTAATCAACTGCCAAAGGAACTCATCATGTCCAAGATCATCGCTGCCCTGGTTGCCTCCCTGTTTGCCGCTTCCGCTTTCGCTGCCGCCCCATCGGCGTCGGCATCCGCTTCGGCCGCGGCTTCGGCCCCGATGGCATCGGCTCCTTCCGCTTCGGCCTCCGCCGCCGCATCGGCACCGAAAGCCAAGAAAGCCAAACACAAGAAAGCCGCCTCGGCTGAAGCTTCGGCCTCGGCTTCGATGCCAGCCAAGTAATCGCCGCCATCCCGGCAAGCCGGCCTCGGGCCGGCTTTTTTGCGTCCTTTTTTACGTCCGCACATGCGAAAAAACCCGCGCTGGCCAGAGGCCAGGCGGGTTCTTGCTTTAAATCCCAGCGAGGGGAATTAAGCGGACAGTGCCTTCAGGGCAGCTGCCAGACGGCTCTTATGACGAGCTGCCTTGTTTTTGTGGATGATCTTCTTGTCCGCGATGCTGTCGATGGTCGACACGGACGATTGGAAGATTGCCGTCGCAGCAGCTTTGTCGCCGCCTTGGATCGCTTTGCGTACTGCTTTGATAGCGGTGCGCAGGGTCGAACGCTGGGACGAGTTGTGAGCGTTTTGCTTGACTGCTTGACGAGCGCGTTTGCGCGCTTGTGCGGTATTTGCCATGGAATTTCCTAAAACAGGGTAAAGGTGCGTTTGCAAACATTATTGTTTGCCAAAAGGTGCGTTCAGTGCGTCTGCCGAACCATGTGAGTCAAACTACTGCCTGCCAAACATTAGTGTCTGCGTAACAGAATTCTGTACAGCCTGCGATTATAGCGATGTTTTCTGTCAGGAGCAACTATAATCACTGCCCATGAACTTGCTTAAAACTCTAGCCGCCATCTCCAGCATGACCATGCTGTCCCGCGTCACCGGATTATTGCGTGAAACCTTGTTTGCCCGGGCCTTCGGCGCCGGCGCCTACACGGACGCTTTCATCGTCGCGTTTCGCATTCCCAACCTGCTGCGCCGCCTGTTTGCCGAGGGGGCCTTCTCGCAAGCGTTCGTGCCGATACTCTCCGAGTACAAGAACCAGCACGGCCAGGAAGCCAGCAAGACGCTGGCCGACCATGTGGCCAACACGCTGGTGTGGTCGACCTTGTTTGTCAGCGCACTCGGTATTATAGGCGCGCCGCTGTTTGTGTACCTCATCGCCACCGGGCTGGACAAGCAACCGGGCGCCTTCGACGCCGCCGTCTGGATGACGCGGTTGATGTTCCCTTATATTAGCTTCATGGCGTTTGTCGCCATGGCTGGCGGCGTGCTCAACACCTGGCGCGAGTTCAAGATCCCGGCCTTCACGCCGGTGCTGCTGAATGTCTCCTTCATCGCCGCCTCGCTGTTCCTGCAATCGCACCTGGAGCAGCCGATCTACGCGATGGCGATCGCCGTGTTCGTCGGCGGCGTCCTGCAGGTGGCGATACAGATCCCGGCGCTGATCAAGATCGGCATGCTGCCGCGCCTGTCGTGGAATCCGGCGGCCGGCCTCGGCGATCCGGGCGTGCGCCGCGTGCTGAAGAAGATGGGACCGGCCGTGTTCGCCGTCTCGGCCGCGCAGATCAGCCTGATGATCAACACCAGCATCGCCTCGCGCCTGGCCGAGGGCAGCATTTCCTGGCTGTCCTACGCCGACCGCCTGATGGAATTCCCCACGGCGCTGCTGGGCGTGGCGCTGGGCACGATTTTGCTGCCCAGCCTGTCGAAGGCCAAGGCCGACGGCGATAGCCAGGAATATTCCGACCTGCTGGACTGGGGCCTGCGCCTGACCTTCCTGCTGGCGCTGCCGGCGGCGGTGGGCATGGCCGCGCTGGCCAAGCCACTGATCGCCACCCTCTTCCACTACGGTAAATTCACCGACGAGGCGGCCACGCAGTCGTCCTACCCGCTGATCGCCTACAGCGCCGGCCTGCTGGGCATCATCCTGGTCAAGACGCTGGCGCCGGCGTTTTACGCGCGCCAGGACATCCGCACCCCGGTCAGGATCGCCATTGGCGTGCTGATCGCGACGCAGTTGATGAACTGGATTTTCGTGCCATACCTGAAAGTATCCGGCCTGGCGCTGTCGATCGGCCTGGGTGCCTGCATCAACGCCAGCTTCCTGTATGCCGGCCTGCGCAAGCGCGGCATTTACAACCCCAAGCCGGGCTGGGTGATGTTCTGCGCCAAGCTGGCCGTGGCGTGCGTGCTGATGGGCGCTGCCGCGTGGTTCGGCGGACAGCAGGTGGACTGGCTGGGCATGCAGCACCACACGCTGCTGCGGATCGGCGCGCTGATGCTGTTGATCGGGCTGTGCGGCGCGGTGTACTTCGCGGCGTTGTTCGCGATGGGCTTCCGCCTGCGCGACATCAAGCGCACGGCACGCTAAACGAAAACGAAAACGAAAAAAAACCCGCCGAGGCGGGTTCTTAATTAGCAGCTAAAACTTAGGCTGCTTTTTTTGCTTTGCGACGAGCGACAACACCCATCAGTGCCAGGCCGCCCAGCAGCATGCCGTAGGTTTCTGGTTCTGGTACGGCGGCGGTGATGCGGTAGGTACCGGAGTAGTTAGCTTCGGTGCCGGCGGTGCCGTTCAGGGTCAGGTGGAAAGGCGACAGGCCGGTGTACTTGTCCGACAGGAAGGTGAACTCGGAATCGCCGCTCACGGTGCCCAGGGCGCCGTTCAGGTTCGAAGTACCCAGCAGCGTCAGGTCCTGAGCGCTGACGGTTACACTGATCTTGTAGTAGCCTGGGGTGAAACCGGTGAAGTCCACCAGATCGGTACCGCCCGACAGGATGCCGTCGCCGTACGAAGCGATCCACGAGTGGGTTTTGCCATCAGCAATAGCGGAGATGACTTTATCACCAGCGAATGCGCTAACCGAAGCGGCGGCCAGCAGCGCGCCAGCAACGAAAGATTTCAATTTCATGTGATTTTCCTTAATCAAACGAATTGTGGCTGCGCTTTCGCCAACCACCGTAGTGTTAATAGGAGTGTAGAAGTGCTACGGGACAAATAATAGCATAACAACACGGTTTATCATTGTAAATTTTCCATTTTAGTTTTCCTTATAACAACTTATTTCATAGCGCAAAAAGAATGTTGCGGCGCAGTATAATTTGCGCTTACTTTATGCAAGCTACGCAACTTTCCATCGCATCTCTTGCTCCTGCGGCACATATTGGTGTTGTTCGGGGCGGGCGCAACAATATTTTGTTGTGTGTTTGATACAGTTGCAAAACCCTATTCTTGCGGCACAGGAGGCGGCTCGGACGTATCCGGCTCTTTCGGAACTTGCGGCTCTTCCGGCGCCGGTGGTGGCGCAGGCGGCATTTCGACAGGCGGCTCTGGCGGCACGGCAGGGCTAGGCGCAGCCGGCGCCGGCGGACTGGCCGTTGGTGGTTCAGCCACCCTCGCGGCGACTTGCGGCGGTGGCCCGGTCATCAGGGTCGGTTCCGGCCCTGCCAGCGCCATCGCAAACTTCCAGTCGGAAATATGACTCTTGTTTTCAAATCCAGAATAGCGCGTGGGAAAGTTCCCTATCTTCACCGGCTTATCCGAGGACAGGCTGTACACCGCCAACACGCCGACCTTGTCGCCAAGATAGACGATGCCCCACTCCGCCTTGCCCGTCATGGGATCGACGAACAATTTACGCAAATGCCGGCGGGTGCCGGGAAAGCGTGGATCCTTCAGTAAATCCTTCAGCGAAGGCGGCTGCGGCGGTTGCCCGGCGGGTGTGGCGTCGGCGTAGCTTTTCAGGGCGTCGCTGAAGGCGGCGCCGATATCCAGCAACTCCTGCTCCGCCCGGCTGCGTTGTATCACCGAGCCCAGCTTCAGCGCCGACGCTGTCACCAGTCCGACGATCGCCAGCAGGATGATCAGGCTCAGGTAGGTAAAGCCGCCGCTGCGGCTCCGGCGTCGCGCACTCATCACCAGTCGGAGTAGGGTTTGCCGCTGCGGTCGTTGCCGGGGGCGCCGCTCTTGATGTTGTAGACGCCGCCCTTGCCGGTGTCTTCCGGCGGCACCACGATCCAGGTGGTATCGCTGTCGGTGATCGGATCGACCGGCATGGCGCGCAAGTACTTCTTTTCCACCAGCTGTTCCAGCGAGTCGGGATAGCGGCCGGTGTCGCCGTAGTATTGGTCCAGCACCTGCCGCACATTGCGCAGGTTATCGGCCAGCACCACCTCCTTCGACTTGTCGATGCTGGGGAAATAACGCGGCACGGCCAGCGTCAGCATCAGCGCCACGATGCCCAGCACCACCAGCAGCTCGATCAGCGTGAATCCTTTGGTTTTCATGGTCACCATTTTTTATAGGGTACGCCGTTCAGGCCCGTCTTGTCGCTCAAGCTGTAGACGTCGTAGACATCCTCGCCGTCCTTCGGCTGGTCGGCGTCGCTGGCGTAGCTGCGCTTGCCCCAGGTTTGCGACTCGCTCAGCGTGGCGTCCAGGTTGAACGGATCGCGCGGCACCCGGCGCAGGAAATACATCTTGATGTGCTTGGGGTTCTGCAAATCCGGCACGCCCTCCACCAGCAGGTCCAGCGTCTTCGGATAGCCGGTCGCGGCCAGCGTCTTGGCGACCCGCCCCTGGTCGTAGGCCAGCTTGTAGGCGTCCAGCGCGGCGCGGATCTGGTGCAGCGCCTCGCGCAGCTCCTGCTCCTGGCGACGCTGCACCACCACTTGCGCAGTCGGTATCACCAGAGCGCTGAGCAGGCCGAGGATGGCCAGCGTCACCAGCAACTCGATCAGCGTGAACCCAAGGCCGCGTTTCATCATGCGCTTACTGCTGCACCGGTTGCTGCTGCACCGGTTCCGGTTCAGGCGGCGGCAGCACCGGCTGCGGCTGTTGTCCCTGGCTAGGCGGCAGCGGCGCCGGCTGCCCCTGCGAGATCGGCATGGCCTGCACTGGCAGCGGCGGACGCACCGGCGCCGTAACCGTGCCCGCCGGCGGCGGCAAGGCGCCCGGCGACGGCGGCATCGCCACGTTGGGGCGCGCGCTCAGGTCCGGACGGCGGCGGAAGCTCGCCTCTGTGCCGGCCGAGAATTCCGAAGCGGCGGCTTCCGGCCGCTGCACGTTGCGGATCAGGTGCGGCGTGATCGACAGCACGATCTCGGTCTTCTGGCTGTCGTCACGCTTGCTGCCGAACAGGCGGCCGACGATGGGCAGGTCGCCCGCGCCCGGCACATGATTGGCGGTGCCGCGTTCTTCGTTATTGATCAGGCCCGCCAGCACCTGGTTCTCGCCGTCCTTCAACTGCAGCATGGTGGAGGCCTGGCGCGTGCCGATCTGGTAGGCGGTGCCGCCGTTCTTGGTGGTGATGGTGTTGGTCAGGTTGCTGACTTCCAGCTGCACGCGGATCGCCACTTCGTTGTTCAGGTAGACGGTCGGTTCGACGTTCAGCGTCAGGCCGACATCGACGTAGGTGATCGAATCGCTGGCGAAGCCGCCGACGCCGGACGACACCGTGGTGGTCACCACCGGCAGCTTGTCGCCGATGACGATCTTGGCCTTTTCCTTGTTGCGCACGCGGATGCGCGGATTGGCCAGCAGGTTGGAATCCTGGTCGTTCTTGTTGGCGTTGATGCCGGCGGAAATGCCGGTCACGCCGATGGTGCGCTGGTTCAGGTTATTCAGGTCGCGGATGGTGATGCCGGTGCCGCCCGAGGTCGACAAGGGCGTCAAGCCGATCCCGGTCGGCCACACCACGCCCAGGTCCATCACGCTGCTCTTCTTCACTTCCAGGATCTCCACCTCCAGCATCACTTCCGCTTCCGGCGCATCCTGCAGGGCCACCAGCTTTTCGGCCAGGCGGATCGCTTCCGGGCTGTCGCGCACGATCAGCAGGTTGAGCTTTTCATCGACCACCACGTCGCGCGATTTGAGGATGGTCTTGAGCGTGTTGGCCACCAGCTTGGCCTCGGCGTTGGCCAGGAAGAAGGTCTTGACCGTCATCTCCTGGTATTCCTTCAGCTTGGCCGCCACGTTCGGGTAGATCAGGATGGTGTTCGCATCCATCACCTGCTGCTCGAGCTGATTGGTCAGCAGCAGGAAGTAGATCGCCGATTCAACGGTGCTGTTCTTCAGCAGCACGGTGGTGCGCTGGTCGGTCTTGACGTCCTTGTCGAACACGAAGTTCAGGCCGGAGCGGCGCGAGATCACCTCGAACACCTGCTTCAGCGGCGCGTCGCGGAACTCGATCGAGATCGGCTGCTTGTAGGTTTTCGCCAGGCCGGCTTCCGCCACCGGCGGCGCGATCTTGTCGCTGACCTCGCGCAGCATCAGGCGCGCTTTCTCATTGGCCGGCGTTTCGGTCAGCAGCGCGTTGAGCTTCTGCCTGGCCAGTTCGTACTCGCCCTTGTTGACATGTTCGGCGGCGGCGGCCATCAGCCTGGTCTGGCGGTCGTCGCGCTCCAGCGCGCGCAGGCCGGCGCGGGCGCGTTCGTTGAGCGGGTCCAGCGCCTGCACGCGGCGGTAGCCCTGCTCCGCCAGATCCAGCTTGCCTTCCGACTGCTGGCGCTCGGCCTGGTCGAGGAAGCGCAGCGTGGCGCGGTCGCGCGCTTGCAGATAGGCGGCGCGGTATTCGGCGTTGCCCGGTTCGGCCTTCACGGCCTCCTGATACTTGAGCAGGCCCGCTTCCAGCTGGTCCTTGGCGATCAGGTCGCGGCCATCGCGATAGGCCATTTGTCCGGCGCAACCGCTCAAGACGATCGCCAGCATGGCAGGCAGCGCGGCGCGGCGGCCCAAATTCTTCAGATGACTAGCCATCAGTCGAGGACTCCAATATTGATCTGTTGTACCTGATTCAAAGGCAGATAGGTCACGGACATCAGCGGCGGCGCGATCTTGTCGACGCGGTAGGTGCCGTCGATGACGGTTTGATTTTTAACGACGTAAGTCTTGTCGCCGCGCGCCAGGTAGACTTCCCAGGCGCCGTCGGCGACGGCCTTGCCGATCACCGTGAACGGCATCGGCGGCGCCACCGGCGCTGGCGGCGGCGCATTCGATACTGGTGGCGGCGGTGGCGGCGGCGGATTCCAGTTCTGGCCCTGGAACACGCCCTCGCCCGACGCAAAGGTGGCCTCGCCGGATTCGCCGACCAGCATGGCGCGCGGCGTCAGGCGCAGGATCGCCACCTCGGCCTGCGGCTTGGCGTCCTTGTCGGCGCGCGGCGCGGGCGCGGCGGCAACGGCGGCCGGCGCAGTGGACGCCGCAGAACGGCTGCGCGCCACCGGCTCGGCGATGTCGCCCGCCGGCGAGTTATCGCCGAACACCACCAGGCCACCGGCGACGGCCAGTGCGATACCCATCGCGATTTGATAAGGCTTCATGGCTCGCCGTCCTTCAGGTACAGGGTGAAGCGCAAACGCGCCTCCACCGTGGATTCGGCGATGGCTTCGCGGCGGAAGCCCACTTCGTCCAGCGACGCAAACGGCATGTCGCGCAGGCCCTGCATGGCGAACTGCCAGATCGATTGATACGGCCCCTTCACCGGCAGCAGGATCTGGTAGGTGCTGACGCGACTGGCCTTGTCGTAGGCGGCCTTGTACTCGCCCTGGCTCAATGACAGGTTGTTCTTGGCCGCCAGGTCGAACAGCACCTTGACCTGCTGCTCGGCGTAGCGCTTCTCGCCCAGCACTTCATAGAAGCCGGCCAGGTTCTGGTTGGCCGACGGCGGCGGAGGCGCCGTCACCAGCGAGGCCGGCGTCGGCAAGGGACGCGCCATCAATTGCGCCTGCGCCGCGCGTTGCGGCAGCAGCCACGCCCACGCAGCGGCGCCGGCCACGCACAGCGCAATGGCGATGCAGGCCGGCGCGCCCAGGCGCGTCAACGCCAGCCGCACGCGCAGCACGATGGCGGCCACGTTCACCTTGTCTTTCACATTCGTCATCGGGCTATCCATGTCGCCTCCAGCTGGAAGCGCAAGGGCCGGTTGGGATCCTGCTCATTGATTTCATGACGGGTCAGCATCACGCCGCTGAACAGCTCCTGCTGCTTCAGCTCCGCCACGTAGGCCACCATGTCGTCGCTGTTCTTGGTTTCGGCGGTGATCTTCAGCACCTGCTTGCGCGGGTCCGGCTCCATCGCCACCAGCGCGACGCTGCGCGGCGTGGCTGCGGCCACGGCGTCTTGCAGTTCACGCCATGGCAGGTTCAGTTGCAGGATGGCGCCGTTGACGAAGGCGGCCTGCCCTTCCGGTATCGCCACCTGCGCCACTTCCACCGGCCGCGCCGAGATGGCCGCCGCGCGTTCCTGCACGTGGCGCAGCTCATGCTCGCGCAGGCGCTTCTGCTCCACCAGCTTCCAGCCACTAAATGCGGCGGCGGCGCACAACAGCAGCCCTGCGCCGGCCAGCGCCAGCGCCGCCGGATGCGTGTGGAACAAGGTGCGGCGCAGGCTGCGCGGCGCGAAATCGATATTCATATTCTTCATGCCACGCTCCCGCCGCGCGCCAGCAGCGCCATCGTCGACAGGCCGCCGCTGGAGGCCTGCTGCACCTGGTCCAACACGGCGCAGGCGATATGCGCTGGATTGTTCACCGGCTTGCTCCATGCGGCCGGCGCGGCGCCGCACACTTGCAGCAGTTCCGGCTCGGGCATGTCCAGCAGCAGCGCTTCGCGCTTCAGCGTCTGGCCCAGCCAGTATTGATCGGCGCCCTGCCCGGCCGGCATTGGCAAGGCGCGGATCGCGCGGATGCTCTGGCCGTCGGCTTCAATGGCGGCCAGCGTCAGCAGGTGGTCGTGCACCAGGCCGAACCACGCGCCCGGCTTCACGCCGCGCCGCCAGCGGTTGTAGGCGCTGATGAAATGCGGTTCGATGCCGACCACGTGCAGCTTGAATTCCTGCGCCACCAGCCGCAGCACGGCCAGCAAGGCGCGCGGCACGGCGGCGGCGAAAAACGGCTGCGTGGCGTTCCAGTCGCCGGAGATCTGCCAGGCCGCCGGCGCTTCGCCGTACAGCGCCTGGAAGCGGAAGCCCGCCGCCGCTTCGATGTCGGCCAGGCGCGCCGCTTCCGGCGGCGGCGCGACACGCCACAAGCGCGTCAGGTCGTCGGCCAGCACGATGCTGACCGGCCAGCCCGCCACGCTTTTATCGCCGAGCTGTTCGCCCAGCAGCGCGCGCAGGGCGTTGGCGATGGCGTCGAACGGATGCTCGCCCGACGGCGCGAACGCGTGTTCGGCCAGCACCGTCACCGGCTCGCCGCGCCAGCGGCTGGTGCGCAGCAGACTGACGGCAAAGCCGGAGACGCCGATGCGCAGGGATTGTCCAATTGCTCTACGCATGCAAGGTTACTCGTTTGATTTCGGACAGCGTGGTGCCGCCCCGTTTGACCAGTTCCAGCGCCGCCAGGCGCAGGCTGCGCGTGCCGTTCTCATAGGCCGCCTGCTTGATCTGGCGGATCGGCCGCTTGTCGACGATCAGCTCGCGGATTTCGTCGTTCAGTGTCAGGATCTCGGCGATCGAGCGGCGGCCCTTGTAGCCGGTGCCGCGGCAATCGCCGCAACCCTTGCCCTGCATGAAGCGGTAGTCGTAGACGTCGGCGCGGGCCAGGCCCACGCTGGCCAGTTCGTGATCGTCCGGCGTGTACTGCGCCGCGCAGTGCGGGCAGTTGATGCGCACCAGGCGCTGCGCCCAGATGCCGTTCAAGGCCGATACAAACGCATACGGATCGATGCCCATGTGGGTGAAGCGGCCGAACACGTCGAACACGTTGTTGGCGTGGACGGTGGTCAGCACCAGGTGGCCCGTCAGCGCGGACTGCACGGCGATTTCCGCCGTCTCGCGGTCGCGGATCTCGCCGACCATGATCTTGTCCGGGTCGTGCCGCAGGATGGAGCGCAGGCCCTTGGCGAAAGTCAGGCCCTTCTTCTCGTTGACCGGGATCTGCAGGATGCCCGGCAGCTGGTACTCGACCGGGTCCTCGATGGTGATGATCTTCTCGCGGCCGTTGTGGATCTCGGTCAGCGCGGCGTACAGCGTGGTGGTCTTGCCGGAGCCGGTGGGCCCGGTCACCAGCAGCATGCCGTAGGCTTCCTGCGCCAGCACGCGCAGCGTGGCCAGCGACGGCGCGTCGAAGCCCAGCGCTTCCAGCGTCAGCGAGCCGTAGGCTTCGATCATGGCGCGCTTGTCGAGAATACGGATCACCGCGTCCTCGCCGTGGATACTCGGCATGATGGAGACACGCAGGTCGATCTCGCGCGAGTTGGCCTCCACGCGGAAGCTGCCGTCCTGCGGCACGCGGCGTTCGGCGATGTCCAGCTCCGCCAGCACCTTCAGGCGCGAGATGATCTGCTCGGCGACGTCGATGCCGTTGACCGAGGTGGCGTGATCGAGCACGCCGTCCACGCGGTATTTGACGGACAGGCCGCCGGCGGTGCTTTCCAGGTGGATGTCGGAGGCGCCGGCTTTCAAGGCGTCGTACAGGGTCGAGTTGACCAGGCGGACGGCGGGACTGGCCGCTTCCGACACCGACGCGAACGACAGCACGGCGGCTGTCTTGCCGTCGCGCCGGCCTTCGCTGGCGCCGGGCAGCAGCGTGTCGGTGGCGCGCGCCGATTCCTCCTGCTTCGACAGGTAGGCCTGGATGTCGGCCTGCAGCGCAAGACGGGTGTGCAGCGGCGCGTGCGGCGTGGCGCGCGCCTGCGTGCCCAGCCAGGTTTGCAGATCGAGGTCGAAGGGATCGGCGATCACGCCGACCACCGTGCCGTCGTGGGCGCGCAGCAGCACGCAATGACGGGCCAGGGCCTGCGACAGCGGCAGCAGCTCGAAGGCCGGCGTGTAGCCCAGCATGTCGATGGTCTCCAGCACGGCCATGCCGAACGGCTGCGCCAGCGCCTGCACCACCAGGCGCGGCTCCATATCGGTCAGCGCGACCAGTTCCTCGACCAGCGTGCGCTTCGATTGCTGGCGCAGGTGGCGCGCGCGCGCGACCAGCGCCATATCCAGAACAGGCGCCAGCGCCGGCACGGGCGCGATGTGTGGGGTGGCCTGGGCCGTCATGACATGTCTCCGGCCAGATCGAAAATCGGCATATACAGCAGCACCACGATGGCGCCGACCACCAGGCCGATCGCGGCCATCAGCAGCGGTTCAAAGGTTCGTGTGAAGCGTTCTATCCAGCGGCTGATTTCGCCGTCGTAGAAGGCCGCGGATTGGGTCAGCATCGGGCCCATGTCGCCGGTGCGCTCGCCCACGCGCAGCATGCGCAGCGAGATCGGCGTGGTCAGCTGGCTGGCCTCGAAGGCGGTCGACAGCGGCAGGCCCGATTCGATGTCGGCGCGCGCCGTCTGCAGGTTCTGGCGGATGCCGGCCGAGACCATGCCCTGCACGGTCTCGATCGCGTGCACGATGGTGATGCCGCCTTCGCTGAGCATGCCCAAGGTCAGGTACAGCCGCGACAATTCGTAGATGCGCACCCGCTCGCCGATGCCGGGCAGGCGCCCCATCAGGCGGGCGAAGCCGCCGTTGCCCATCAGCTGGCGCACGCCCAGCACCAGCGCAGCCAGCACGGCGGCGATGCCGCCCAGCAGCAGCGTGGTATGCGCGCCGGCGAACTGGCCCCAGTTCAGCATCTGCTGCGACAGCCACGGCAGGTTGCGGCCGGCGCCCTGGTAAACCTCGGCAAAGCGCGGCACGACGTAGCCGATCAGGAACAGGCTGACGCCGCCGCCGACCAGCAGCAGGATGCACGGATAGATCGCGGCCGACACCAGCTTGCCGCGCACCAGGTCGATGCGCTGCTGGTAGTCGATGAAACGGGACAGGGAGCGCGGCAGGTCCGAGGTGCCCTCGGCGGCCTTGACGATGCCGATGTACAGCGGCGGGAACAGTTCGGGCTGCTCGGCCAGCACGGCGGAAAAGCGCTGGCCTTCGCGCAGGCCGGCCAGCAGGCGCTCCAGCACGCTGCGCGTGACGGGGCTGGTTTCCTTTTCCAGCAGCGCCTCCAGGCCTTCGACGATGCCGAGGCCGGCGGTCAGCAGCGCCAGCAGCTCCTGGCTGAACAGCACCAGCGAGAGGCCCTTGGCGCGCGCCTTGCCGCCGCGCAGGCCGAGCCCGCCCCGCACCGGGGCGATGGCGCTGACGTACAGGCCGCGCGCCTCCACCTGACGGCGCGCGTCGGCCTCATCACGGCCATCGATCACCAGATGGGAGATGGCCATATCGGCCGACAAGGTGCGGACATCGAACTGCATGGCGAAAACTACTTTCCGTGACGGCGAGGCTTATTGTGAAGTGATGTCGGCGTCTTCGCCGGTACCGCCGGGCTGACCGTCGCGGCCCAGCGAAGTGATTTCAAACTCGGACTTGCTGCCCGGCGCCTTGTACTGGTAAGGGTGGCCCCACGGATCGGGCGGCACGCCCTTCTTCAGGTAGGGGCCGTTCCACTTGGCGCCCGCCGTGGCCGGCGCGACCAGCAACGCGGCCAGGCCCTCGTCGGTGGTCGGGTAGCGGCCGACGTCCAGGCGGTAGGTGTCGAGCGATTTTTCAAACGCTTCGATCTGCGCCTTGGCGATGGTCACTTCCGACTTGCCCAGCTGGGCGAAATATTTTGGACCGACATAGGCCGCCAGCAAACCGATGATCACGATGACAACCAGCAATTCCAGCAGGGTAAAACCGCCAGCCTTGTGAGCTGCGGCTTGACGGTATTTCTTTGCAACTTCCATCCGAACGACTCCTTAATTCGCCACGCCTACCGGCACGAAGTCAGAGGCTACCATGCGGTTTGCATACCGGACAATCTTTTCTTGAAAGTCGACACGACGGCGCGAAAATAGCAAGTCTTTCATCTTTTACTTTCTGGCAATCTGTGGTTCTTTCATCACGTTTCCAAAATAAAACTATAAGAATCCCGTCATCAAACTGTCATTGTCAAAACAAAACTAAGCGCGGAAAAACGGCCTTTAAGAAATATAAAAATCGTTAACCAATTGCCTACTCAAATTGTAATTATGCCTATACTCGACAGCAACCTGATCAATGAGCAATCAGGGGTTGTAGGTGTTGTCAACAAATTAAAACATCAAAGGGGTTTTTCTATGCAAGATGATTTCGTCTCTACCGCCGTGCAGTCACCGCTGCATCGCGCACTGTCCCGCTGTATCAAAGCGGCACTGGCCGGCTCGCTGGCGCTGGCTATCCTGCCAGCCGCCCATGCCACCACCACCATCGACTTCAACAACCTCACCGGCGCGGCGATGTACAACGGTGAAACGTCGTACGTGAACAATGGCTTTTACATTGAAAACTTCTCCAACTCCGCCTCTGCCCAGGTCGGCGACTACGTCGGCATGATCGTCGACGACGGCGCCAACCAGTGCGCGCTGAGCCTGCAGTGCCCGATCACCAACAGCCCCTACCTGGCCGCCGTCAACGACAGCGTGATGTACGCCACCCGCGACCAGGACCATCAGAGCTTCCTGATCAAGTCGTTCCAGG
The DNA here is from genome assembly GCF_003416895.1 of Duganella sp. BJB476. Taxonomy (GTDB): domain Bacteria; phylum Pseudomonadota; class Gammaproteobacteria; order Burkholderiales; family Burkholderiaceae_D; genus Rugamonas. The sequence goes on along the minus strand of NZ_QVIO01000006.1, from coordinate 381,711 downwards.
CCGCCTTCCTGGGACCGGTCGACCCGACCAATCCCAGCGTGACCGGCTTGCTGAAGATTCAGGCCAGCGGCGCCTCCGGCACCCAGATCGCCACCTTCAACCTCGGCGCCCCCGGCCCCAACGGCTTCGAGTTCGCCAACTACACCACCAGCGGCGCCTTCAGCACCACGCTGTTCTCGAATTTCTATGTCTACGGCTACGCCTGCAACGCCGGCGGCTCCTGCACCGCGTTCAACAGCGACCGCGGCCAGTTCGCGATCGACAATATCGTCACCTCGGCCGTGAGCGCCGTGCCCGAGCCGTCGAGCTGGATGATGCTCGGCGCCGGCCTGCTGGGCCTGGCAGCCGCCGCCCGCCGCCGCAAAGCCTGAAGCCCCCTCACGTTCAAGGATAAAAACAATGATGAAACTCAATCCCGTCGCCGCAGCCGTCGCGCTGTTGCTGGCCGGCGCCGCGTCGCTGGCCCACGCCGACGACACCCGCCGCTCCTACATCGTGCAGCTGGCCGACAAGCCGGTCGCCGCCTACAACGGCGAAGTGGCCGGCCTGGCCGCCACCCAGCCGGCGCCCGGCTCGCGCCTGCAGATGGGCGCGCAAACGGTGCAGCTGTACATGGACTACCTGGACCAGAAGCAGGCCGACGTCAAGGCGCTGGTGCCGAACGCGCCGATCAACCACGACTACAAGGTGGTGCTGAACGGCTTCTCGGCCATGCTGACCGACACTGAAGTGCGCACCCTGCAAGCGAACAGCGCCGTGTCGACCATCACCGCCAACACGGAAAACCACCTGCTGACCAACTACACCCCGACCTTCCTCGGCCTGGACGGCCCGAACGGCCTGTGGGCGCAGCTCGGCGGCAAGGAACACGCGGGCGAGAACATCGTCATCGGCGTGGTCGACGGCGGCATCTGGCCGGAAAACCCCTCCTACGCGGACCGCGTCGACAGCAACGGCGTGCCGACCTTCGACCAGGGCGGCAGCATCGCCTACGGCGCGCCGGCCAACTGGAACGGCACCTGCCAGACCGGCGAGGGCTTCACCGTGGCCTCCTGCAACAACAAGCTGATCGGCGCGCGCTACTTCAAGAGCGGCTTCGACGCCTCCGGCAAATCGCTGCACTGGACCGAATTCGTCTCGCCGCGCGACTCGATCGGCGGCACCGTCGGCCACGGCGGCCACGGCACCCACACGTCGAGCACAGCAGGCGGCAACAACGGCGTGCCCTCGATCCTGAACGGCATCCCGATGGGCGCCGTGTCGGGCATGGCGCCGCGCGCCCGCATCGCCATGTACAAGGTGTGCTGGAGCTACAACGACGCCACCGACGCCACCGGCGGCAAGAACAGCTGCTGGACCGACGACAGCGTGGCAGCGATCGACCGCGCCGTGCAGGATGGCGTCCACGTCATCAACTATTCGATCAGCGGCGGCACCACGCCGAACGACGCGGTCGAGCAGGCCTTCCTGCGCGCCACCAACGCCGGCGTGTTCGTTTCGGCCTCGGCCGGCAACGACGGCCCGGCGCAAACGGTCAACCACATCGGACCGTGGCTGTCGACCATCGCCGCCGCCAGCCACAACCGCTTCCTCAAGGCTGACGTCAAGCTGGGCAGCGGCGCCACCTACAGTGGCGCCTCGCTCAACATCGACGCGCTGCCGGCCGGCACCCCGATCATCCGCTCGGAAGACGCCGCCGTGGCCGGCGCCGACGCCAACCTCGCCAAGCTGTGCTACAGCGCCGGCTCGAACGGCGGCGTGGCCGTGCTCGACCATGCGAAGGTGGCCGGCAAGATCGTCACCTGCGTGCGCGGCACCAACGCCCGCGTCGACAAGAGCCTGGCCGTCAAGGAAGCCGGCGGCGTCGGCATGGTGATGGTCGACAACGGCGCCGGCCTGGTGGCCGAAGTGCACTCGGTGCCGACGGTCCACCTGTCGGCCGCCGATGGCGCGCTGGTCCAGACCTACGCCCAGCTGGCCAACAGCACCGCCGCGCTGACCCACTTCGTCAACGCGGTCGGCTCGTCGCCGGCGCCGGTGATCGCCAACTTCTCCTCGCGTGGCCCCAACCTCAGCGACGGCAACGTGCTCAAGCCTGACATGGCGGCGCCCGGCGTCGACATCCTGGCCGGCGTGACGCCGGAACTGACGCCAGCGCAGCAAGCTTCGCTCAACACCGGCACCCTGCCACCGCAGGCCGCCTGGGCGCTGTACCAGGGCACCTCGATGGCCGCGCCGCACGTGGCCGGCGTGGCCGCGCTGTTGCGCCAGCAGCATCCGGGCTGGTCGCCAGCGGCGATCAAGTCGGCGCTGATGACCACCGCCACGCCGACCTTCAGCGACGGCCTGGCTGGCGCCCAGCAGGGCATCCTGCCATGGGCACAGGGCGCGGGCCACATCAATCCGTTCGGCACCATGCTGCACCCGGCCGACGGCAACGCCTATAACCCGAGCGGCGCCACCGATCCGGGCCTGGTGTACGACGCCGGCGCGATCGACTACAAGAAATACCTGTGCGGCGCCGGCGTCACCACCCAGTGCAGCAACGGCACCCTGGCCGGCTACAACCTGAACCTGCCGTCGATCACGCTGGGCAATGTGCTGGGCAGCGTCACCGTCAGCCGCAGCGTCACCAACGTCGGCACGGCGCAGGCGACCTACAACGCCAGCGCCAGCATCAGCGGCTACACGGCGGTGGTAGCGCCGTCGTCGCTGAGCCTGGCGCCGGGCGCGACCGGCAGCTTCACCGTCAAGCTGACCCGCACCAACGCCGCCGACAACGTCTGGCAGTACGGTTCGCTGACCTGGACCGATGGCAGCCACATCGTGCGCATCCCGGTCACGGCCCGCAGCGGCAAGCCGGTCACCGCGCCGGCGCTGCTGACCAGCACCAAGGTCACCGGCAACGCCTCGCTGACCGTCGGCACCGGCTTCGCGGGCCGCATGAACGCCGCCAGCGGCGGCATGAAGGCAGTCACCAAGAGCGCCACCATGACGGTGGCCGAGGCGGCCACCGGTTCAGTCGACACGCTCGATCAGGTGAAGGCCGCCTGCAACAGCGGCGCCGCCGGCACCAGCGTGGCGCCGGTCAGCATCGCCGCCAACACGGTGGTGGCGGCGTTCGAACTGTTCAATGCCGACACCAGCTCCGGCAACGGCAACGACGATCTCGACCTGGCAGTGCTGAGCGGCGGAAACATCATCGGCTACAGCGGACACGGCGGCTCCAACGAGTCGGTGATCCTGACCTCGCCGGACGCCGGCAGCTACAGCGTGTGCGTGATCGGCTACGCCGCCGCCAACGGCAGCGCGACCGACTTCAAGCTGTCGTCGGCCGTGGTGACCCGCAGCGACACCGGTGGCGCGCTGCGTGTCGCCGTGCCGAGCCAGGTGTACGCGGCCAGCACGGCGTCGGTCAGCGCCAGCTGGTCCGGCCTGGCGGCAGGCACCCGCTACTACGGCGGCATCCAGTACCTCGGTCTCGACGGTGGCGTCGCCGCCACCACGGTGCTGAAAGTGGAAACCAATAATCCGGTGCCATTGGCGCAGCCAGACCGGATCGCACGCGGCGTCGGCGCCCAGTAAGCTGTCGACGCGGTGAATGGCGCCGGGCCGCGAGGCCCGGCGCTTTTTTTTGCTCAGGCGGCGCGCGCCAGCGGCGCCGGCGGCTGTTCGAACAAGTGCAAGGCCATGCCGCGCGCGATCGCATGCGCCCGGTTGGACACGCCCAGCAGGCGATACGTCCGTTGCAGGTGGTTCTTCACCGTCAGGCCGCTGATGCCGAGGATCAGGCCGATTTCCTCGTTGCTTTTGCCCTCGCGCACCCAGTGCAGGATTTCCATCTCGCGCGCGCTGACCGGCCGCGCCAGCGCGCCGGCGCGGGCCTGGCGCTGCTGCTGGCCGGCCCGCTGCAACGCCAGGTGCAGGTGCGGCAGCAGCAGTTCGAAGAAGTAGGCGTGGCGCGGGCGCGGCCGGTGCGGCAGGCCAAACAGCACGAAGAAGGTCGAGCCGCCCGGCAGGCGCTCGGTGCCGTGCAGCAGCAGGTTGTCCAGGCCCAGCGCGCGCAGCTCGTCCAGGAACGGCGCCAGCGGCTGGCGCGGCGCGTCCGCCAGCCCAGTGGCGGCGCCGGTGGCGTCCAGCATGGCCGGCAGCCGCAGGCCGTCGCGACAGTGGCGCGCCAGCCGCAGCGCCAGGCCGTCGGTCTTGTCGCCCAGGCGGGCCAGCAGGCCGGTGTCCAGCACCGTGCTGTGCATGCACTCGACGTGCTGTAGTTCGTCCTGCGCGCCGAATTGCAGGCAGACCATGATGCGGTGCGGCAGCAGCGCCTGGAACTGGCCCTGGGTCCACAGGCACAGCTGGCGCGCCTGCCGCACCGGCAACACCGCCTCGATCGCGTGCAGCAGGTATTCCTGCTCCAGCTTGCTCAAGATGACCAGTTGTTCCATCGTCAGGCCCTGGCCGGCTCACGCACCGTCCTGGCGCCCTGCTCCCAGGCGACGAAGCGGTAGCCGCTGCCGCGCACGGTTTCGATGTGTTCCTGGTGGCCGCTGGGCTGCAGCGCGCTGCGCAGGCGGCCGACATGGGCGTCCACGGTGCGCTCGTCGAGGTAGACGGCGTTGCCCCACACCTGGTCGAGCAGCTGGGCGCGGGTATGCACCCGCTCCGGGTGGTTCATCAGGAAGCTCAGCAGCTTGAATTCGACCCGGCCCATGGCCAGCTCGCGGGCGCCGGCCGTCACGCGCAGCGTGTGCGGATCGAGCCGCAGGCCGGCCATCTGCACCGCGTCCGCCGGTTGCGGCTGGGCCGGCTGCTGCAGGCGGCGCAGCAGCGCGTGCACGCGGGCCACCATCTCGCGCGGGCTGAAGGGTTTGGTCATGTAGTCGTCGGCGCCGCTTTCCAGCGCCATGATCTTGTCCGACTCGCCGCAGCGGGCGGTCACCATGATGATGGGCAGGTCGCGCGTGCGCGGCTGCGCGCGCAGCCGGCGTATCAGCGACAGGCCGGACTGGCCGGGCAGGTTCCAGTCCAGCATGACCATCGCCGGCAGGCTGTCTTCCAGCATCAGCAGCGCGCTTTCGGCGTCGCGCGCGCGCTGGACGGCATAGCCGGCCATGCTCAGGTTGAGGGCGATGAGTTCCTGGATCGCAGGCTCGTTTTCAATGACAAGGATATGGGCGGGTCGCATGGCAAATCCGTGTAAAGGAAGCACTATGCAACAAGCAATCTGGCATTACTAATATGATTTCCAAGCGTGATTTAGAGCTTCGCCATATATATCCAACGGCGATCCAATGCCGGCCTGCGTGGCTTGCCATTTAGAAGACACTGCCTAAACGAAAAAACAACATGTGGCATTGCGACGATCTTGAGCGTCGCAAGCGCACATGTCGTTTTTTTGCAGTCCTGAAAAACTCAGGCGGCGAGCTTGCGGCGGCGTGCAAAACCGACCAGCGCCAGGCCGGCGCCCAGCATGGCCCAGGCCGACGGTTCCGGCACCGCGCTGATGCTGCCAACCGCGTGGTCGGTGATGTCCGACGACAGCGCGCCGGCGCCGGCGGTCGGCTGCCAGGTGATCGACATCAGGCTGCCGTCCGGATTGGCGTTGCCCAGTACCGTGGTGCGGTCGGCGCCGTAGAAGGACACCGCGAACTTGCTCTGGATCGCAGCCGGCGACGGATCGGACAGGCCGCCGAAGGTGACGTCGAAGCCGACCTTGCCGCCGAAGGACATCGCCTGGAACAGGTCGTTGTAGTCGGTGGTGTTGCCGAACGAGAAACCGCTGGCGTGCTGCTGCACGTCGCCCAGCAAGGCGACGCCGGACAGGTCACCGAAGCCGGTCAGATGGCTGATGGTGGCGCTGGCGAAGATGGCCGGAGTGTTCGCCGGATTGAACTGCAGGTCCAGGAAGCCGCTGCTGCCCAGCGAGGCGGTGTTCAGTTCCACATGCAGGGTCTGGGCCGAGGCCAGGCCAGCGCAGGCGCTCAGCGCCAGCGCCAGCGCGGCATGGCGCAGGGTGAGGGAGAAGTTTGGTTTGAACATGGTCGTATCCTTAGAAAGTGCCGCTGTAGACTTTGGTGGTGTAGCTGATATTGGCCGTGCCGGTCTTGCTGAAGCTCAGCGCGAACGAGACGGTGGCGCCCGGCGCCAGGGTGGCGGCGTTGACGGTGATGTAAGGCGCGCCGGCATGGCTGCCGCTGGCGTTGCTCAGCGTGATGCCGGCCGGCAGGCCGTCAAACTCGACCTGGAACGGGCCGCTCAGCGCGGCTGCGCCGGTGTTGGTGACCGAGAACGTCGAGCTGTACTTGCCGGTGGCGCGGTTCAGCACCAGGCCGGTGCCGGCCGCCTTGACGCTGGCGCTGACGTCGCTGTACGGCGCGGCCAGGTTCAGGCTGATGACGACCGGGTCGTGGTCGGAAGCGCGGTATGGTGCGGCGGTGTACTTGTCTTCCGGCTTGCCGTCGGTGTTGTAGTCGACCACGGTCGGCTCGTCGGCGTTGTTATGCCATTCGGCGGCGTCCACCACCGAGGCGCTCATCGCCGCGTTGGCCAGCGCGTGATCCAGGTAGCCCGCTTCGCCGTTGAAGACGAAGGAGTAAGGCATGCCGCCGCCACCGCGCACGTAGCGCTCCAGCTGGTTGACGAAGCCTTTGTCGGTGATGACCTTGATCGGATCTTCCATGCCGTAGGAATTGAAGTCGCCGATCATCAGCACCTTGGCGTCGCCGGCGGCGGCTGCCACCTGCGGCGCGAACACGTTGACCAGGCGGGTGGCCTGGTTGATGCGGCTGGCGTTCCAGCAGCTCTGGCCGTCGCCGTTGTCGGCGTCGGCGCCGGAACCGGTCGGGCAGCTGCCCTTCGATTTCAGGTGGTTGACGATCAGCGAGAACTTGGCGCCGTTGGCGGCGACGAAGGTCTGCGCCATCGGCGGACGGTTGTTGACGCCGTCGGCGTCGGACAGCGCGCCGCCCACCATGGTCAGCGAGGCCGGCTTGTAGATCATGGCGACGCGGATGGCGTCGGTGCCGGTGGCGGCCGGCTTGGGCACGACCGCGTAGGTCTGGAAGCCGGTGCCCGGCGAGATCGCCTCGTTGAGTGCGTTGACCAGGTAGCCGACCGTGTATTCGCCGCTGTTCTGGATTTCCATCAGGCCGAAGACGTCGGCGTTGATGGCCTTCAGTTCGCCGACGATCTTGGCGGTCTGGCGGTTGAACTCGTTCAGGTTGTCGGCGCCGCGGCAGTTGGACTTGCTGACGCTGGAGCCCAGCGAGCAACCCTGGCCGCTGCGGCCTTCCACGTCGGTGCCGTTGGTGAAGGTGGTGAAGTAGTTCAGCACGTTGGCGCTGGCGACCTTGATGTTGCCGGCCACCAGGACTGGCGGCGCGGTGCGCGGATTGTCCTGCGAGAACACTGGCGCCACGGTCGGCTGCAGCTTGAAGCCGGCGCCGCCACCGCCCTTGGCGCCGAAGTCGACCACGCCGGTCAGGCCGGAGACGGTGTCGCCGGCGCGCAGCGAGCCGTCCGCGCCCAGGTAAGGGATGGTGGTCGGGGTGACGAAGATGCCGTCGTCCAGCACGATCTGGTTGCCGGCGTTGGCGATCGCCAGGGCCTTGGCCTCGTCCGAGCCGGCGCGGTAGTGGTTGGTCGGCGCTTCCAGGCGGCCGGACGACAACGTCACTTCGCCGCGGTCGCCCAGGAACTCCAGCTGCGACACGGTCAGCGCGTTGGTGAAGCGCACCAGCATGCCTTCGACCTGGCCCAGGTTGGCGTATGGCAGCTGGATGTTGGTCGGGGTGATGGCGATGCCGCTGCCGGTCTTGACGATGGCGGTGATGGTTTGCAGCTCGGTGTAGGCGTGGCCGCCGGCCACCGGCGCGTAGTCGCTGACGGTGCCGGTGATGCGCACCTGGTCGCCGACCTGCACGGTGCCGGTGTTGGCGGCGGTGGTGTAGACGAAGATGCCGTCCGAGGTCTGCGGATTGCCGTCGCCGACCGCGTCCTGGATGAAGAAGCCGGAGCCGACCTTGGCCGTGACCACGCCTTCGGTGGTCTGCACGGTGCCGGCGTAAGGGCTGGTCTCGCCAGGGCCCTGGATTTGCGGAATGGTGTGGCTGACGGCGGTCGGCAAGGCGACGCTGACGTTGATGGTGCAGCTGGCCTGCTGCGCCTGGTCGTTATCGAAGCGCACCACCACCGGGTAGCTGCCCTGCGGCACGCTGGCGGCCACGTTCAGGCTGACCGTGGCGTTGGCGCCGGCGGCCGAGGCGGCCAGGAAGTTCACCAGGCTGATGCCCGGCACGGTGGTCGAGGTGATGACGGCGTTGTTGACGATGCCGTCGGCATCGGTCGCGCTCAGGTCGGCGACGCCGGCAAAGCCGACCGCCATCGCCAGATTGGCCGGGCAGCTGGCGACGATAGGCGGCGCCGGCGGCGCGCTGCACGAATGCAGCGGGCTGGCGGTGTTGCGCGGGGCCGGCGTGCCGGCGGCGAAGTCGCTGCCGTTGTTGTCGGTGTCGGTGCAGCCGCCGTTGGCGCGCAGCGCGGCGGTGGTGTTGCTCAGGCCGGGGCCGTTGCTGCCTTCGAAGTAGCCGGCGTTAAAGCCCAGCAAGTCCACCAGGGTGGCGCCGGACGGCGCGGCGCCCGACAAGGCGTTGCTGTCGTTCACCAGCGCGACCTTGCCGGCGGTGCCGCTCATCGGGATGGTGCCTGTGCTGTCCGGGGTCAGCAGGGAGCCGGCGCCAGTGCCGGCCGCTTCCTGCACCAGGTAGTACTGGCCCGGTTGCAGCACCGGCGTGCCGCTGATCTTGGTCACTTGCCACGAGGCGCCGGCGGCGCTGGCGTATTGCACGCTCCAGCCGGTCAGGTTGACCGGTTGCGTGCCGCGGTTGAACAGTTCGATGAAATCGTTCTTGATGGTGGCGCCGGAGTTGCCGCCGCCGCCGTACACCTGGCTGATCACGACCGGCGAATCGGCGTGGGCCGATGCCGACAAGCCCGCCATCAGGGCTGCGGCGATGATGGTGCGCCGGCCCGGCGTGGAGGCAGCCTGGGCGTTCGGCGTGTGGGAAGTTTTTTTCATGAGTAGATCCTGGTGGAGAGAAAAGGTCGGCGCGGCGGTCTTAACAAAATGTTTTCAAACATTGCATTTTGCATATTAGACGGCCGGATTGACGCCTTGATGACATGCCTTTAGTCCGTTTGGACTAAGCTTTTTCTCGCCAGTTGCGCCGGTGCGTGCTACGATTACTTAAACGCAATATAAGTTATATTTAAGAAACTTTTGGCGATCCACGTTACTGGGGCCATCATGAAGACCTTATTCCGCACCGCCGTCGTCCTGTGGGCGCTGCTGCCGCCGTGTGCGGCCGTGGCAGCCGACCTGCCGGCGCCGCCCCCGTCCCCGCCGCCGCAGTACGGCGGCTGCTTGCTGGCGCAAGCCGCCCAGGTCGAACCGGCCGAACCGGCCGACCAGCCGCCCGCCCGGCCGCCGCGAAAAATCAATATTGAAGAAGTGTCCGACCCGTGCCACATGGTCGATGCCGAGCACGCTGTCGACGAAGCGCCCAACAGCGGCCCGTCATCGGCGCAGCGGCTGGAGCTGTACGACGATGTGATGATGTTGAACCACCGCCCGGGCGAGGCCGCCCAGCTTGAAACGTGGTGGCGCTGGTCGCCGCCGTCACCGTCCCGCTCGCCGGCCGCGCAGGCATATGCCCTGCCCCCGGTGCCGGAACCGCAAGGCTATCTGCTGTGGCTGGCCGGGCTGGCGCTGCTGGCGCTGGCGGCCCGCCGCCGGGCTCAGCGCCGGTAAGGGGCGGCCAGCGGCTCGCCGACAAACACGCCCTGGGCCGGCCAGGCCACGCTTTTCCAGTACGCCTCGATCGCGCTATTGCCGCGCAGGTAATGCGACAGCAGCACCGTCGAATTGGGGAATTTTTGCCAGTGGTTGCAGGGTTCGCTGACCGTGCCGTAGCTGGCCGTGGCGCCGGCGTCCAGCCAGCGCAGGCTGCTCATCTGCCCGCCCTCGGCCAGCAGGTCGCCGCCGTACGAGGTCAGGTGATCGGCCAGCGCGCCCGGCACGAACTTCAAGGTATTCAGCTTGGGCACATGGGCAAGCCCGGTCTCGTAGACGACGATGTCGCTGACCTGCTCGATGCTGTCGGCCTGCAAGGTCTTGATGGTCAGCTTCCTCGACGGCACGCTCATCGAGCGCGGGAAGAAGCGCGCCCGGCTGCTGCGCGCGACGTCGCTGGTGTTGAGGAAATACGCGGTGGCGGTCGGCATGGCGAAGCCGGCCAGCACGCCGCGGTCGATCAGCGCCTTCGACGCTTCCACCGATTCGGTCGGCAGCAACATGGACAGGCGCATCTGGTGGTCGGTGTAGGGCCGGGCCGAGGGCGAATTGTAGTAGCTGCTGGGCTTGCTTGGGGCGCAGCTCTTGGCGCACAGGCCGCTGTCCAGGCCCAGCGTGTAGGCCGCCGTCAGCGCGTTGCATTCGACCGCATACGGCGCGCTCCACACCATCAGCACGGCCTGGATCTCGGGGCCCAGCCGGGCGTCGATCTGCGCCTTCAGCGCCTCGAACTGCTCGGCGTCGAGCTTGTGCGGCCGGTGCGGAATGCGCACATGCACCATGTTGGCGGCCGGGATGGCGCGCGCCTTGCGGTAGTACTCGCCGATTTCAACACTGTTGGGTTCGTCATCGTTGACGACCACCGCCAGCTGGGCGGCGCCGAGGCCGGCGAGCGGGACATTTTGCGCGCCGGCGGCGCCGCACAGGGCCAGCATGGCGGCAAAGATAAGTAAGGAAAGTCGCAAGTGAGTCGATCGCTGTTGGAAGTGGCAAAAAAAAACGGAAGCGGCGGCTTCCGTTGGAATTATAGCGCCATTGTCAGGCTTTGCGACGCCGTGCCAGCCAGCCGACGAGGCCGGCGCCGCCCAGCAGCATGCCGTAGGTGGCCGGCTCGGGCACCGGACTGATGGCCAACGAGCCCACATAATTGCCGGCGGCGCCGTTGCGCACCATGCCGCTGACCAGCAGGTAGTAGTTGCCGGCCGCCAGGTTGTGGGCGTTCAAGGTCCACACTTCGGCCGTCGCGCCCGGCGCCGACTGTTTGGTGCCGTCCAGCGAGAAACCGGTCGAGTTGACCAGCTTGAAGCTGTCGAAGCTGGCGCCGCCCAGGCCAGGCAGGTCCAGGCTGCTCACCAGCGCCCCCAGCAACTGGCCGCCGCTGGCGCTAAAGTTGTAGCGGTCGCTGAAGGTGTTGCCGGCGTTGCCGGCGCTAAATTCATGCTTGAGCACGGCGCTGCCGTTGCTCAGGTTCAGGGTTTGCACGCCCTGGCTGATATCGGCCGCCCGTGCCAGCGGCAGCCCGGCGGCGGTGGCCAGCACCAGCGCCGCCACCACTGTTTGTGTACGCTTCATAGATCACCTCCCTCAAGAAAGGCGGCCGCGGCCCGCGCGGCCGCCGATGGATAAATGAATACTGCGGATTTATCCTAGCATTGGCGCCTGCGGCGGCAAGGGGGCGGCGGCAATCGCGCGCAGCCGGGCCCGCCAGGCGGGCACGGCTGCCCGGCGCCGGCGCCGAGAGGGAAAAACGGGGATGGAGGACGGTGTTGCGGACGACGTAGGCCAGCACCTACGCCAAGACGGGAAAACGGCGGCCGCGCTTTGTCAGCCGCGGCCGCCGTCGGGCATCAGGCGCGCTGGTAGACGTCTTCCAGGCGCACGATGTCGTCCTCGCCCAGGTAGCTGCCGGACTGGACTTCAATCAGGTGCAGCGGCAGCTTGCCCGGATTTTCCAGCCGGTGCGTGGTGCCGATCGGGATGTAGGTCGATTCGTTCTCGGTCAGCAGGGTCACCTGGTCGCCGCAGGTCACGCGGGCGGTGCCGCTGACCACGATCCAGTGTTCGGCGCGGTGGTGGTGCATCTGCAGCGACAGCTTGCCGCCCGGGTTGACGGTGATGCGCTTGACCTGGAAGCGCTCGCCGATGTCGATGCCCTCGTAGCAGCCCCAAGGACGATAGACCTTGGTGTGGTGCAGGTGTTCGGTGCGCTGCTTGGTCTTCAGGTGCTCGACGATGTTCTTGACGCGCTGCACCTGGTCCTTGTGGCAGACCAGCACGGCGTCGTTGGTTTCCACCACGACCACGTCCTTGACGCCGACCACGGCCACGATGCGGCTCTCGGCGCGCACCAGCGAACCGCTGACGTCGTCCAGGTAGACGTCGCCGCGGCTGGCGTTGCCCTGGGCGTCGCGCTGCTGCACTTCCCACAGCGCCGACCACGAGCCGACGTCGTTCCAGCCGATGTCGGCCGGCACCACGATGGCGTGGCGGGTGTGCTCCATCACCGCGTAGTCGATCGAGTCGGACGGGCAATCGGTGAACGAGGCTTCGTCCAGGCGGCAGAAGTCGAGGTCGCGGTAGTCCTTGCCGACCGCGGCCGCGGTGGCGCTGGCGATGGCCGGCGCGTATTCCTGCAATTCCTTCAGGTAGCTGTCGGCGCGGAACAGGAACATGCCGCTGTTCCAGTAGTAGTTGCCGGCGGCGACGAAGCCTTCGGCGGTGGCGCGGTCCGGCTTCTCGACGAAGCGGTCGACGCTGTAGCACTGCGCGGCGGCGGCCGGCTTGCCGCTCTGGATGTAGCCGTAGCCGGTTTCCGGCGCGGTCGGCACGATGCCGAAGGTGGCCAGCGCGCCGCCGTCCACCATGGCACCGGCGTGTTCGATGGCGGCGTAGAAGGCGTCGACGTTGTCGATCACGTGGTCGGCCGGCAGCACCAGCATGACGGCGTCGGCGTCGATGGCGCGCAGGTAGTGGGCTGCGGCGGCCACGGCCGGCGCGGTGTTGCGGCCGACCGGCTCGAGCAGGATGCCCAGCGGCGCGATGCCGATCTCGCGCATCTGCTCGGCGACCAGGAAGCGGTGCTCGTTGCCGCACACCACCAGCGGCGCCATCATCTGCGGCCGGCCGTGCAGGCGCAACGCGGTGTCCTGCAACATGGTGCGGTCCGAGACCAGCGGCAGCAGCTGCTTGGGCAGCACGGCGCGCGACAACGGCCACAAACGGGTGCCGGAACCGCCCGACAGGATCACTGGGTAAATTTTCATGCTCGAATTCTCTTATCTGTTAGTTCATTGCTGTGTTCAGTCCGGCGCTTGCTGCGGCGGTCGCGGGCGTTGGCCCACGAGTCGGGGTCGGTCTCGGACACGTGCTTCATCTCGCCGGCGCGGTCGACACTATAGTCCTTAAACACGATCATTTCATTTAATGAAACATTCGGTAACACGCGAGTATACTCGAACAGCACGCTGCGCACGACCTTGGCGCCGGCGCAGACATGGCTGCCGTGGCCGATCCAGGTCGGGCCGACGATGTGCACGCCGGCCTCGATGCGGGTGCCGGAGCCGATGTAGACCGGGCCCTCGATGGTGGTGCCCTCCCAGTCGATGCTGGTGTTCAGGCCGACCCACAGGCCGTCGTTGATCTGGATGCCGGGCATGTGCAGGTGGGCCACTTCGCCCATCAGCACGCTCTGGCAGGTTTCCCAGTAGTCGGTCACGCTGCCGATGTCGATCCAGTTGTAGTTGCGGGTCTGGGCGTAGAACGGCATGCCCTTCTCGGCCAGCAGCGGGAACAGCTGGGAGCCGATGTCGAAGGTCTGGCCGGACGGGATCAGGTCGATCACCTCGGGTTCGAAGATGTAGATGCCGGTGCTGACGAAGTTGGACTTGGCTTGCTGCTGGCTGGGCTTTTCCTGGAACTCGGTGATGCGGCCGTCGGCGTCGGCCACCACCACGCCATAGCTGGAGACCTTATCCCACGGCACTTCCTTGGTGATGACCGAGGCCAGCGCGCCCTTGCGGCGGTGCTCGAACAAGGCCGACTTGATGTCGAGGTCGATCAGCGCGTCGCCGCACAGCACGATGGTGGTGTCGTCGAAGAAGCCGCCGAACTCCTGGATCTTCTTCATGCCGCCGGCCGAGCCCAGCGGCTGCGGCACGACTTCGCCATCGTCGGTGGTATAGCCTTCGAAGGAATAGCCGATCTGCACGTCGTACTGGTGGCCCTCGCCGAAATACTCTTCGATCTTCTCGTGCAGATAGCTGACGTTGACCATGATCTCGGTCACGCCATACTTGTGCAGATGCTCGATCAGGTACGCCATCACCGGCTTGCCGAGGATGGGGATCATGGGCTTGGGCAAATCGTAAGTCAGGGGACGCACGCGCGTGCCCTTGCCTGCTGCAAGTATCATTGCTTTCATGGGAGCTTCCTATTCAGTTGCCGTGGTCTGCCAGCGCCAGGAATCGACGCACATCTGTTCGACGTCGCGCTGCGCCTTCCAGCCCAGTTCGCGCTCGGCCAGGCCGGCGTCGGCATAGCAGGCGGCGATGTCGCCGGCGCGGCGCGCCACTACCTGGTAGGGCACGGCGCGGCCGCTGGCCGCCTCAAACGCGCGCACCATCTCCAGCACGCTGTTGCCGCGGCCGGTGCCCAGATTGTACGTGTAGATGCCGGCCTCGGTCGCCAGCTTGGACAGCGTGGCCAGATGGCCCAGCGCCAGGTCGACCACGTGGATGTAGTCGCGCAGGCCGGTGCCGTCCGGGGTCGGATAGTCGCCGCCGTACACCGACAGGCGCTCGCGGCGGCCGTCCGCCACCTGGGCGATGTAGGGCAGCAGGTTGTTGGGGATGCCGTTCGGCTCTTCGCCGATCAGGCCGCTCGCGTGCGCGCCCACCGGGTTGAAGTAGCGCAGCAGCGCGACGCGCCAGCTCGGATCGGCCTTGTGCAGGTCGCGCAGCATCTCTTCGATCATCAGCTTGCTGCGGCCATAGGGATTGGTGGCCGACAGCGGGAAGTGCTCCAGGATGGGCACCGAGGCCGGATCGCCGTACACCGTGGCCGACGAGCTGAACACCAGCGACTTGACGCCGGCCTTGGCCATGCTCTCGAACAGCACCAGGCTGCCGGCGACGTTGTTGTCGTAGTAGCGCAGCGGCTGCTCGACCGATTCGCCCACCGCCTTCAGGCCGGCGAAGTGGATCACCGAGTCGATCCGGTGGGCGGCGAACACCGCCTCCACCGCGGCGCGGTCGCGCACGTCGGCCTCGACCAGGGTGAACGGCTTGCCGGCGATGCGCTCGACGCGCTGCTGCACCGAGGCCCTGGCGTTGGACAGATTGTCCAGCGCCACCACCTCGTGGCCGGCCGCCAGCAATTCCACCACGGTATGCGAGCCGATGTAGCCCATACCGCCAGTCACTAGTATCTTCATTTGCCCTCTTTCCGTAACGACGAGACCGCTCCCGGCAAGGGCGCGTTGGCCGAGTACAGGCGCTCGTAGGCGGCCAGCAGTTTCGGCGCCTCGTATTCCCATTCCAGTTCGTTGACCACGCGGTTGCGGCCGTAGGCGCCCATGCGTTCGCGCTGGGCCGGATCGTCCAGCAGCTCGACGATCTTGCGCGCCATGTCGACCGGGTCGTTCTTCAGCGCGTACAGCGAGGCCTCCTGCGCCGAGACCTTGCCTTCGACCAGGTCGAACTGCACGATCGGCTTGCCCAGCGCCATGTACTCCATGATCTTGTTCATGGTCGACTTGTCGTTCATGTCGTTGGCCACGTCGGGGTTGACGCAGACGTCGGCGGTGTTGAGCATTTCCAGCAGCTGCTGGTCCGGCACGCGGCCGGTGAAGGTGACGTAGTCGGCGATGCCCATGTCGGCCGCCATCTGCTTCATCTGCTCGAGCGAGGTGCCGCCGCCGACCAGGCCGAACTGCACATCGCTGCGGCCCATGGTCTGGATCAGGTATTGCGCCGCCTGCAACAGCAGGTCGATGCCTTCCTGCGCGCCCATCACGCCGACGTAGCCGACCAGGAACCGGCGGCCGCGCTTGAGCTCGGGCACCGGCGGCAGCACGCGCAAGCGGTCCAGCTTGGGTCCGCTGCGCACCACGTAGCACTTGTCGGCCGGCATGCCGCCGCGCTCGATGGCGATTTTTTTATACGACTCGTTGGTGGCGATCGAGACGTCGGCGGTCTTGAACGACCAGCGCTCGAACAGCACCATCAGCTTGTAGAAGAAGTCGCGGCGGCCGAACTTGGCCTCGTACAGCTCCGGGTTGATGTCGTGGTGGTCGAACAGGAACTTCTTGCCCATCAACAGCTTGAAGAAACCGCCGATCAGGAACAGCAGGTCGGGCGGATTGCAGGCGTGGATGACGTCGAAGCCGCGCGCGAAATGCACCTTCCACGCCAAGCGGAAGGTGTGGAACAGCGCCAGCGAGTATTCCACCAGGTAGCCCTTGGCGCCCTCCGCCTCGAGCGGCAGGCTGTAGCGGTGGATATGGATGCCGTCGATTTCCTCGTAGCGGCTTTCATAGCCCTTGCCGGTCGGGCAGATGATGGACACCAGGTAGCCGTTGGCGTGCAGCGTGGTGGCCTCCTGCCAGACCCGGCGGTCGAACGGCGACGGCAGGTTCTCGACCAGGATCAGGACGCGGCGCTTACCAGCAGATGCCATCGTACTGCCCCCCGCTTTGTTCGGCGCTGATGCGCACCAGGTCGACCAGGTTCTGGCCCGGCTTCAGGCGGCCCGGCACAGTCTTGAACTCGGCCGCGCCGTTGCCGATGACGATGGTGTCGGCGAAGGCCAGCACGTCGTCCATCGACTCGACCATCAGCTTGGAGATGTGCGGGATGTGGTTCAGGATGTAGTCCTGGTTGGCGCCGGTCAGCGCGGCCAGGTTGACGTTCTTGTCATACAGCTTCAGTTCGTAGCCCTTGCCCAGCAGGTGCTCGATGACGTCGACCAGCGGCGATTCGCGCAGGTCGTCGGTGCCGGCCTTGAACGAGAAGCCGAGGATGCCGACCTTGCGCGCGCCCTTGTCCATGATCATCTTCAAGCCCTTCTCGACCTGCTTCTGGTTCGATGGCAGCACCGAGTTCAGCAGCGGCAAGTCCAGGTCCAGGCTGCGCGCCTTGTAGGTCAGCGCGCGCACGTCTTTCGGCAGGCAGGAGCCGCCGAAGGCGAAGCCCGGCTTCATGTAGTAGGACGACAGGTTGAGCTTGGTGTCCTGGCAGAAGATCTCCATCACCTTGTGGCCGTCGATGCCGACCGCCTTGCAGATGTTGCCGATCTCGTTGGCGAACGCCACCTTGACGGCGTGCCAGGTGTTGTCGGTGTACTTGACCATCTCGGCCGTCTCGACGTTGGTGCGCACCAGCGGCGCGTCCATTTTCTCGTACAGCTCGACCAGCATGGCGCCGGCCTTCTCGTCGCTCTCGCCGATCACGGTCTTCGGCGGATGGTAGTAATCGTAGACGGCCGTGCCTTCGCGCAGGAATTCCGGATTGTTGCAGACGCCGAAATCGACGCCGGCCTTCTTGCCGGAGGCCGCTTCCAGGGTCGGGATGACCACGCTGCTCATCGAGCCCGGCAGCATGGTGCTGCGCGCCACCACCACGTGGAAGCTGGCTTTTTCCTTGATCGCGGCGCCGATCTGCTCGCACACCTTGCGCACATGGCTCAGGTCGAGGTTGCCGTTCAGCTGGGACGGCGTGCCGACGCAGATCAGCGACATGTCGGAACCCATGACGGCGTCGCGCACGTCGACGGTGGCGCGCAGGTGGCCGGACTTGACGGTGGCGGCGATCATTTCGCCGATGTCTTTTTCAATGATAGGCGTGGTGCCCTGATTGATCAGGTCGACCTTGGTGCGGTTGGGATCGACGCCGATCACTTCGTGGCCGTCGCTGGCCAGACAACCGGCCGATACTGCGCCCACATAACCCAGGCCAAAGATACTGATTTTCAAAATACGCTCCTCAATGAATTGTCGATACCACCGTTAATTGCCTACCCGGGCCGCGTCCGGCGTGGTGTTCACCAGCAGCCGCAGCTCAGTCACTATTTCTGTCGTACCGTGCACGGTACCTTGCCATCTTAGCGTGTCGATGGCGGCCTTTTCGTCGAATTTACGGGAGATCCAGCCGCCGATCGGCGTCTCGCTGCCCCGCAACAATTCGGCGCCGGCGCCGAAAGCGCAACGCAGTTGCAGCTCGCTGCGCCGCCCCAGCACCCGCACCAGGCCATCGCTTATTTCAGTACGACAACCTTCCGCCAATTGCCAGTGCAGTGCAACATGGTGCGCATCCCGACATTGTAATATGTCTTTGACAACGACGGTATTTCTCTTCGAATCGAACTCCACCAGCCGGCGGTGCGTGACCGGATCGGCCAGGCATTGATAGCCGTCATGCTCGCCTTCAAAGCGCTGCACCGGGCCGCTCGGCTGGTGCGCCAGCAGGCGCGCGTTGGCCTTGCGCAGCCACATGAAATTGCCGCCGATTTCGGACTGGTCGCGGTGATCGACGCACACCGTGTTGTGCGCCGCGGTGCTGCGGAAATAATCGCGCCAGGACTTTTGCGTGTGGTAGGCGTAGGTGCCGGGATCGATCAGGAATTCCTCGCCGCCCAGCGACAGCGTGAACGCCAGCGCGTCGGCGTGGCCGTGGGCGGCGATCGACAGATAGCCGAGCGGCGCGCAGTCGGCCACCAGGCGCACCTCGTCGGCGCTGCCGAAATGCCGGCCCAGCAGGTAGTAGCCGCCCTCCGGGAAGGCCATCACCGGCTGCTCGGCGCCCGCCTCGCCCAGCCCATCCCAGCGCTGGCGGCCGGCGGCGCCGAACAGCCAGGCGTTCTTGTCATCCCAGGCGCCGGCCTTGGCCTTGAAGTCGGGCCGCTGGAACAGCAGCGCGCAGCTGGCCAGCAGCGAACGGTAAGGCGACCACTGCGGCTGGTGCGCCAGGCGCACCATCTGCGCGTCGTCGGCGTCGCCCGTCATCGGCACCTGGCCGCCGGCGTCCAGCAGGGCCGCGATGAATTCCGCCAGCTTTTCCAGGCGCCCCAGGTAGGCGGCCGAGAAGCCGGCGCCGTTGGCCTGGCCGACCAGCTGGCACAGCAGCATCATGTCCATCACTTCGTGCTGGTAATACACGGCTTGCTCGCGGTTGACGCCGTCGGCGGTGTTCTGCTTGACGGCCTCGAGCTCCAGCCCGCGTCGCGCCAGCGCCTGCCAGCGCGCGCTTTCCGGCCAGCATGGCCAGGTCAGGCTGGCCACAAACAGGCCCATGTACTCGCCAAACACATGGTTGTTGGCCGACGAGTGGCGCGAGAAATAGCCCTGGATGAAATGGCAATGCTGGTAGATGCTGTCGAGCCATTGGCGCTGGAAGCGCTGGCCGGCCGCGCCGGCGAACAAGGCCGACTCGGCGCCGCCCAGCAATTGCCAGGCAAAGGCCCAGTTCAGCAGGCGCACCGCCAGTTCCAGCGAACTGGTCCAGTGCACCCCGTTCGGATACGGGCATTGATCCAGCCACGATTGCAGCAGCGCGCGGGCGCCGTCGGCATAGCGCTGCTGGCCGCTCAGGCGCCAGGCCTGGGCCAGCGTCACCAATTCCAGGTGGCGGCTCGGCTCCCACAGGTATTTGATGTCACCCACCACCGCTTCGCTGCGGTAGTCGATCGTCTTGCCGAGCGCCATGGGGGCGACGGTGCCGGTCTTGGGGTCGCGATTCCATGCCGGCGGAAAGCCCAGCTCGACGCCGCGCAGCGCAAACACGTTCCAGCGGCCGGCCAGGATGGCGTCCGCCGCGGCCAGCAGGCTGGGCGCGTCGGCGCCGCCGCCATCGGGCGGCAGGAACGCCGCGCCGAAGCGCGCCGACGGCGCGGCCACGCGCCTGGCCAATCCGACGCCCAGGGTACTGGCTTTTTTCTGCAACAGCTGCTGAACCCGCCAAACCAGCTCCGGTGCGCCCATCAATTTGAGGCGATTGATCTTCCAGGTCAGCGACGTCATACCTTATCATTATCCTCTGCGCGGGTACGCCGACCGGCGGTGCGCGCACGCTTGCCGCCATCCGGGTACGGTTTATTTGGGGTAAAAATTGTAACATGGCACCGCAGCAAATTTGCCGAAATCACGAACCGTGCAGTGCGTTCCGCTGACGCGGCAGAATTGACGCAGTCGGCGAGATCCAGATATAGTTCCTGCGTTGAATAATTTATTATCCATCAACTTCCCTCCTGCACCTCCCGGCCTTGTGCATGTGCACAACCATTTTTTTCGAGAAGCCCCGTATGCCCTTCAACGCAGCGCAAAACCTGTCCTTCCTGATACGCCATCTGGTGCGCCGCAATCCGGCCGCCCTCGCGCGCGCGCGCGGCCTGGTCGAGCGCGAGCGCCGGCCGTGGGAAGCATTGCAGGCCGAACAGGCCGCCCGGCTGCGCCTGACGCTGCAAACGGCGCGCCAGCGCCTGCCCCGCTACGCCGACATCCCGCCGCTGCCGGAAGGGGCCGACGTGTTCGCATGGTTGCGCCAGCACTATCCCGTCGTCAGCAAGCCCGAGCTGGTCGCCCAGCGCGCCGCGTTCTACCCCAACCAGGGGCGGCGGCGTGCGTGGTGGCCGCTAGGGAAAACCAGCGGCTCCTCCGGCGCGCCGCTTGAAATCTTCCGCAGCGTCCAGTCGGTCATCTGGGAGGAAGCCTTCCAATTGCAGTTCTGGCACTGGGCCGGCCATCGCAACGGCCAGGCGCAGGCGATACTGCGCGGCGACCAGGTGATGGATATCCAGATCCAACGGCCGCCATACTGGGTATGGGACCGGTTCGGCCGGCAATTGCTGGTCTCGACCCGCCACCTGTCCGCCGGCACGGCCGGCAGCATGCTGGACGCCATCGGCGCCGCCGGCGCGCGCCAGCTGCGCGCCTACCCGTCGTCGGCCCACGAACTGGCCAAGGCGGCCGAGCGGCTGGCCCATCCACTGCGCCTGACCGCCGTGGTCACCGGGTCCGAGCCGGTGTATCCGGCGCAGCGGGAGCAGATCGAACGCAGCCTCGGCTGCAAGGTCTTCGATTTCTACGGCATGGCCGAGCGCGTGGCGTTCGCCGGACAATGCGAGCACGGCTCCTACCATTTGAATCCCGAATATTCCTACGTCGAAATCCTCGACGAGCAAGGCGCCGCGACCGACGACTTCGGCTACGTGGTCGGCACCACGCTGCACAACCACGTCATGCCGCTGATACGCTACCGGATCGCCGACCGCGCGCGCTGGGTGGCGGGCGATTGCGCCTGCGGCCGCCGCTATCCGCGCATCGAGCTCTCGTCCGGCAAGGTGGAAGACCAGCTGTACGACCGCGAAGGCACGCCGATCAGCGCGGGCATCATCACGTTTGCCGTCAAGTACCTGGCCAACATCAAGAAAACCCAGGTGGCGCAGACCGGCCCCGGGCAATGGGAGTTGCGGGTGGTGCCCGACGTGCATTACACGCAGGCCGACGAACAGGCGCTGCGCGAGCATTTCGACCACTACGTGAGCCTGAAGGTCGACGCCAAGATCCGCCTGATGGACGACATCCCGCTGCAAGCGAGCGGCAAGTTCAAATGGATCACCCAGGAATGGGCCGGCGCCAAGACGCTGGCCGCGAGCGCGCCATGAGCGCCGGCATCCTGTTCTGCGGCCCGATCCCGGCGCCGGAAGCGCCCGCGGTGGGCGGCTACGAAGCCTGCAACCGGCGCACCATCGCGGCGCTGCGCCAGGCCGGCGCGCTGGTGCACGAGCTGCACTACCCGCAGCCGCGCGGCGGCAAGCTGGCCAAGCTGCGCGGCTACGGCGCCGGCTTTCTGGCGCTGCGGCGCCAGATCGCCGCCACCCCCGGCGCGATTTTCCACCTGACCGGCTTGTACAAGCACTTTGCGCTGGCCGAAATCCTGTTGCTGCGCCAGGCGCGCCGGCACGGCCTGCGCACCGTGTACGATATCCGCGCCGGTGCCATGCACAAGCACTATGCCCGCCTCGGCCCGCTGTACCGCTGGCTGTTCCGGCGCCTGCTGCGCAGCGCCGACCAGGTCATGGTCGAAGGCACGGACTACGAAGCCTTCGTGCAGCAGGTGACCGGCAAGCCGGCCTTCTACCTGCCCAACCACATCAACGCCGCCGGCATTCCGCCGCGGGCGCCGGAGCAGCCGGCCGTGCTGCGCCTGATCTACGTGGGACGGGTCAACCTGGAAAAAGGCGTCGAGACGGCGCTGCAGACGGCCGCCGCGCTGCGCAGCCGCGGGCTGGCGTGCGAGCTCGCCATCGCCGGCCCCGCCGAGCCGGCGCTGCAGCAACGCCTGCAGGCCGACTACGGCGCCAGCGGCGCCCAATGGCTGGGCGCGCTGACGGCGGCCCAGGTGCTCGAGCAGCTGGGGCAGTCGCACATCTTCCTGTTCGCCACCCGCCACGCCGGCGAAGGCCACTCCAACGCCCTGACCGAGGCCATGGCCATGGGCTGCGTGCCGGTCGCCACCGACAACGGCTTCAACCGCTCGGTGATCGGCGATACCGGCCGCATCCTGCCGCTGAGCGCGCCGGCGGCCGACTACGCCGACGCCATCGAGGCGCTGTGGCGCGGCGGCGCCTGGCCGGCGCTCTCGGCCGCGGCCCAGGCCCGCACCAAACTGTTGTTCTCCACCGAACAGGCGGTGGCCCGCCTGCAGGACCGCTACCAACATCTGCTGAAAGCCCCGCTATGAAACTCTTGTTTGCCGGCGACCTCGCCTGGCCCGCCGCCGACATCATGGAATTCGGCGAACTCGCCGCGCTGTGCGCCGACGCCCACATGGTGGTCAACCTGGAGGGCGGCGTCATCACGGCGCCGGCCGAGCAAAGCCAGGTCAACAACGAACTCAAGTTCAACCTGTACTCCCATCCGTCGGTGATCGACGCCCTGGCGCGGCTGCGCGTGGCCGCCTGCGGCCTGGCCAACAACCATATTTCCGACTACGTGGGCGGGATGGAGGCGAGCCAGGCGCTGCTGCAGGCGCACGGCATCGCCATGTTCGGCAGCCGCGACCGGCCGTGGTGCGAGCTGAGCATCGACGGCCAGCAGGTGGTGCTGTTCGGCGCCTGCTCGCCGCTGCCGGAGCCGCGCACCGGCGCCGCCGGCGATCACGCGCTGCTGTTCGCGCCGGCGGCGGCGCTGGCGCAACTGCGGCAACTGCGCCAGCAATTCCCGGCCGCCAAGCTGGTCGCCTTCATGCACTGGGGCTATGAGCTGGCGACCTTCCCGCAGCCGGCCGACCGCGAGTGGGCGCGCGCGGCGATCGACGCCGGCGTCGACCTGGTGATCGGCCACCATCCGCATTTGGTGCAGGGACTGGAGCCGCACGGCAAGGGCTGGATCGCCTACTCGCTGGGCAACCTGCTGCTGCCGCAAGTGGACTTCCGCGGCCATAAGCTGCACTACAAGACGCCGGCCGTGTGCGAGCAGCTGGTGCTCGGCCTGGAGCACGGCAGCCTGCGCGCGCACTGGCTGCGCTACGACCCGCAGGCGCAGCGGGTCGCCTACCTGGGCGGCGGCGCGGCGGCCGAGGACGCCGAGCTGCGGCGGCGCACGCCCTTCCTCGGCATGAGCGACGCCGACTACCGCCGCTGGTTCGCCAGCGAGGGACGGTTCGGCACCGCCGGCAAGCTGGCCAGCACGGTGTTCTGGA
The DNA here is from genome assembly GCF_003416895.1 of Duganella sp. BJB476. Classification (GTDB taxonomy): domain Bacteria; phylum Pseudomonadota; class Gammaproteobacteria; order Burkholderiales; family Burkholderiaceae_D; genus Rugamonas. The sequence continues at coordinate 358,167 of NZ_QVIO01000006.1, read as the reverse complement.
GTTACCGCGGCTGGCGCCGGCTGGACAGCGCGCTCAAACTGAACCTGCTCGGCGCCAAGGCCGGCCTGCGCAAGCTGGCGATCCGCAGCGGCTTGCACAAGCCCTACAACTGGTAAGTCCGCGCTCAGCGGCGCAGCAGGCCGCGGTAGCGCTCCGCCACCATGGCGCCCAGCACCCGGTAGCTGCGCGCCGCCTCGATGTAGGCGCCGCCGGCCGCGGCGCGCTGGCGCGCCTGCGCCGGCGCGCGCAGGATGGCCGAGACCGCCTCTGCCATCGCCGCCGGCGTGCTGGCGGTCAGCCAGCCGGCCTGGCTTTGCGTCAGCACATGGGCCTGGTCGGGCGTGTCGTTGCCCACCGCCGGCATGCCCAGCGCCAGGTATTCCAGCAGCTTGGTGGGCGAGCTGACGTCGTACAGGGCGCCGCGCGGAATATAGGAGATCGCCACCTCGGCCGCGGTCAGCAGCCGCCAGGCCTCGGGCGACGGCAGCCAGCCGGTGATGCGGACCGCGTCCGCCAGGCCCTGCGCGGCGATATAGTCGCGCAGCCTGAGCTCGTCGCCTGGGGTCGGCGCATTGCCGATCAGCAGCAGGCAGGCGTCGGCCGTGTGCTGCCGCACCAGCGCCAGCACGTCCACCACGCGCTCCAGGTTGCGCGCGCCGTCCAGCGTGCCCAGATAGGCGATCAGCGGCACCGACTCCCAGCCCGGCGGCCGCGCGGGCGCGGCGGGCGCCTGCAAGCGCTCCATGTCCACCCCCATCGGCACCGCGGTCATGCGGGCCGGGTCGATGCCGTGGGCGCGCATCACTTCCAGCATCGCGTCGCTCTGCACGAACACATGGTCGGCCGCCGGCAGCACCCAGCGGTACAGCAGGCGCTGTTCGATCTTGCCCTTCCACAGCACCAGGCGTTCGCGCCAGCCGGCGCCGCGCCGCAGTTTTTCCTCGGCGCGCTCGATCCGGCCCTCGCTCATCAGGTAGGACACCCAGTAGTAAAACGGCAGGCCCTTGCAGCGCGCCACCAGCAGCGCGAGCAGGCCGATCGGCACCATGTCGCGCACCTGGATGGCGTCGCAGCTGCGCTTGCGCGCGCCCAGCAGCGCCCGCAGGCACAGCCACAGGTAGTCCAGCTCGCGCCGCAGGCGGCCGGCGCGGTACGGCGGGCGGCGGGCCGAGGCGAAGCCCTGCAGCGCGGCCGGCTCCGGCGACGCCATGCCGACCACGTCGCACTCGACGCCGTGGCGGGGCAGGTATTTGCCGAACAGGACGGAGACATCGGCCCGGAACGAGGGCAAGGATTCTGGGACAAACTGCAAGATTTTTACCGGCATGGGCGCATCACAAGTGGAAGTCAAACGGTGGAAGGCAAACGCCGCCCGGGGGCGGCAGGCCGCTGACTATAGCATATGTGATCGAAACGCCAACCTGCGTCGCGGAACCTGGCCGGCGCTGAAAACAATGCGATAATATTATCTTTATCCCGGGATACCGCATGATCCATGTAATGCTGTCACAGCCAGAGAGTTACCGCGACATCGTCGACTACCTGCGCGACCAGGGCGCGCAGGTCACGCTGGTCGGGCCGGACACCGCCACGCATAACATCCGCGGCAAGGCCGCCATCGTCAAGGCCATGTTGTCGCCGCGCCTGCTGCGCGCGCGCCGCAGCTGGGGCGCGGCCGACCGGGTGCTGGTGGTCGGCTGGCAAGCCCTGCCGCTGCTGGCGCTGATCAAGCTGCGGCTGTTGCCGCGGCCGGCCAAGCTGCTGGTGATGGCCTGCTTCATCCATGGCAAGCGGGCCAGAAGCGTGGTCAACCGCGCCTGGCGCCTGCTGCGCTTCCCCGGCATGGGCTTCATCACCTTCTCCGAGGGCGAGGCGCGCAACCTGGTCAACGAGGTCGGCATGCCGCCGGCGGCCGTGCATTTCCACCTCTGGCGGCAGGCGCTCGATGGCCAGGCGGCGCCCGACGCCATCGCCGACGACGGCTACATCTTCAGCGGCGGCTTCTCCAACCGCGACTACGATCTGCTGCTGGAGGCCGCCGGCACGCTGGCGGCGCCGCTGGTGGTGGTGGCCTCGGCCCACAACCAGATCAACCCGGCCGGCGCCGCCACCACGGTGTACCGCGACCTGCCGGAAGCCCAGTTCGAAGCCCTGCTGGCCAAAAGCCGCGTGGTCGCCATGCCGCTCAAGAGCCAGGGCGAAGCGTGCGGCCAGAGCGTCCTGCTGCGCGTGCTGCGCAACGGCAAGCCGCTGATCGCCACCCGCCACGAGGCGATCGAGGCCTACCTGGGCGCCGGCTATGCCGGCTTCGTGCCGCACGGCGACGCCCCGGCCATGGCGGCGGCGCTGCAGCGCGCGCTGGAAGAGCCGGCGTTTCGGGCCGAGCTGGCGGCGGCCATCACCCAGGCCAACCGCCAACTGGCGCAGGCCGACGGCCCCGGCCAGGAAATCGCGCGCTACCTGCAGGCCTGAGCGGACGAAAAAAAACCGGGCGGCGCCCGGTTTTTTTTTGTCCGCCACACAGCGACGGTGTTAATTGCCCAGCGTAATGGTCTGGGTGCCCAGCGCCGATGTCACATCCAGCGTGCGGCTGCCGCCCACGCTGTTGAACTTGCTGGTGACGCCCTTGCAGCCGACGTCCAGCACCACGACAAATTCCGCCGTCTTGGCCGCCGCGGTCTTGACGAAGGCGCCATGGTCCTCGGTCCGCCCCGGCGTCACCGGCCCGGTGCGCTTCTGATAGCTGCTCGGATCGGTGCTGATGGTGGAGGCGCACAGCGAGCGGTCGACGTTGGTAATCTTCACGCTGGTCGGCGTCACCGGGGTGATGGCAGCGAACGCATGCATATTCCATTCAAACGTCAACGCGGTCGGCGCCGCCAGCTTGTCGACCACCACCACCACATCCTGGGTGCGCAGATACCACACTTTGCGCACGGCGGAGGTGAGCGCGGTGCCATAGGCCTGGGTGGCGTCGCCTTCGGCATAGTCGACCGCCGGCGTGGTGGAGAAGGCGGTGATCTTGCCCTTCCGCATCAAGTTGTCGAAGTTCCCATCCGTCAGCTGGCCGACGCCGCTGGTGGCGCCGTTGTTGAAGGTGATGGCGTTGTGGGCCTTGGTCTGGCGGTACCAGGATTGCACCAGCGGCGAATAGTAGAAGTCTTCGTAGCCGGCCTCCGTCAGCAGCCGGCGGCCGCCGCTGTCGATCACCAGCGAGTTCTGGTCGCCGTGGCTGTGGTTGTACGAACCGTAGGGACTGGATTTGAAATAGACCGAGGTGCGCGCGCGGTTGGCCAGGTCGCTGTGCATCGCCACCCAGCCGATGCTGCGGTACACGGCGGCGTTGGCCGGCGGCACCGGCGTGGCGGTGACCGTCTCGACCGGCAACGGATATTGCGCTTCCAGCAAAGCCAGGTCACCCTCGTCGCCAATCAGGTTCTTCACATACCAGGCCGCATTCGGCGTGCCCAGGCGCGACACAAACCCTTTCAGCACCCAGCTGTAGATCGGGTACTCGCGCTCGTCGCCGAACACATGTCCCGGCGCGCCGGGCGGCAGGAAATGCATCAGGTACTGGGCGAAACCGGTGGACCAGGGTTTCTTGAACAGGTCGATATAGGTGGCGGCGATCAACGGCTGCCACAGCTTGAGCGCATAGTCGGTGCTGTACATGGCGTAGGCGGTGCCGTTGGAGTAGCCGCCCTCCGGTCCGCTCCACACATAGATCGAATTCACATAGGCGCGGAACGCGAACTCGAACCAGTCCTTGGCGGCCGGGATGTCGCCCAGCGTCAGCGTCGACACCACCGCCAGATAACCGAGCGCGACCACGCCGTGGGCGTCGTACGGCTGCTCGTCGAGGCGGCTGTTGGAGCCGGCCAGGTCGGCGTAGATGGCGGCGGTGCGGGCCGAAATGCTGTTCATCCAGCGCGTCTTGCGCGCCGCGTCCAGGTCCGGGCCCAGGTAGTCGGCCGCCTTGGCCAGGGCCAGGATGATGCTGCGCGTGGCATTGTCCTGGTTCACATAGCTGGTCATGCCGTTCGGGTCGAGGGCGGCGATTTCATCGCCGCGCGCCAGCGCCTCGTTCAGGAAGACCGTCTCTTTCGGCTTGTCGGGGTTGGAATTCAGGCGGTGCAGCAGGGCCGCCGCCTCCACCTGGACCACGGTGTTGCCGATGGCCTTGTTGATATCGGTGACGTAGGCGGCGCGCGAGGCGCTCGGCGTGGTCGCGGTCACCGGCCAGAGCGCGTCGGACACCGACTTCATGGTGCCGATCTGGCCGGTGACCTGGGCCACCAGGCGCGTGTAGGCGGGGCCGCGCGCGGTCTTCATCGCGGCCGGCCATTTATCGTAGATCAGGAACGAGGATGGCAACTGGCGCGGCCGGTTACGGCCCAGGATGGTCGCCTCCAGGTCTTTGTTTTCCGGCACCACGAAGGCGCCGGTGCCCGCCACCACCGAGAAGGCGCGCGGGGTCGACCAATCCTCCTTGGTGCTCGGCTTGACCCGCCAGGTGTACTGGCCGGCCGGGAAGGTCACCGACGGCAGGTAGAAGTTGCGATACGCGGTAAAGGTGGCATACACCTTGCCTCCGCTTGACACTTCCAGCGTGTACGAGGCCGGCTTGATCCCGGTCGGATAGCGCGCCCAGGCAAACGCCGGCGGATTCTGGACCTGGCTCTGGGCGTCGGTCGGCGCCGGTCGCACGATCGACATATCGGTCGACTCCGCCCAGTCGGCACGGCTGGCGCCGGCGACCAGGCTGAACGCCAGCGCCACGCCGGCGGACACTACATGTTTGTTGACCATCATGAGTCACTCCTTCAAAATTTCAGATGAGCAGGCGCGAGATGTTCCAGCACCGAGCCCCAAGCTGGCCTGCGACGCAAGCATTTTGCCAACTGGTGGACAGACTGGACACCATGCCGGCTACATGCATGCTAACGGGATGAATATACCTGCAAATCGCGACAAATAGGTTGTCTGATGGCAACCGCCCGGGGATCGGCGCTTGTTTTTTATCAAAATAAATTACTTTTCAGCATTATTTCCATGCATGCCGTCCCTTGCATAGGAGGATGCATACCTGCATTCATGCAATAGCTGCACTACATGATAGTCCTAAGATTTCAGACCAACAAGCGTTGATTGGGGCCCGCTGCAGCGCTCAGGAGTCCACCGCACTGCCGCGCGGCTTCATTTTCCCGAAAATCTGCAACACCCAGCGGCGCAACTGCGCGGTATGCCGTTCGCTACCCCACCACAGGGCCACGGCCGCCAGGTTGATGGCGACCAGATAAGCGACGAAGCGCGCCACCGTGGCCCACTGGATCGGCAGCGGGTCGCGCAGCGCCGGGTCCAGGCTGACCAGGCAGAAGGCCAGCGGCAAGTGCAGCGCGTACAGGCTGAAACTATACCCGGAAAAGAAATCGGCGTAGCGCCGCAGCCAGTTGGCGGGGATGTCGCGCGCCAGCAGGATCAGCCCCACCGCCAGCGCGGTGACCACCGGGTCGGAGTTGACGGTGCCGTCGAACAGGCGCCGGATCGCCACCGTCATGACGGCGCTGCCGACGATCAGCGCGATCGCCAGCGGCCGGCGCCAGCGGGCGTCGTAATACACGTAGCTGAGCGCCCCCAGCATCCACACCAGGAATAATAAAAAGTAGCTGGCGGCGCGGCCGGGGTCGTGCGGCTTGTCCGCCAGCAGCAACAGCAGCACCACGCCGGCGGCGGCGGCCGCGCTCCACAGCCGCGCGCCCTTCTTCAGGTAGATCACGCCCAGTCCGGCGGGCAGCAGCAGGTAATACCAGAATTCATTGGAAATACTCCACAGCGACAGATTGCTGCCGAATTGGAAACTGGTGATCATTTGCAAAAAGAACACATTGGACACCAGGGTGTGCCAGGCATACGGCGCCACCTCCAGCCACCAGTCCGGATAGAACGGCACCCGGCTCGCCAGCACATGGGCGCCCTGGCCATAGGCAAAGGCGACGCCGTCCAGGACGGCGGTCAGCAGCAGCGCCGGCAGGATCACGATCCACAGCCGCGTCAGGCGGTCGACGCCATAGCGCAGGGCGTCGAAACGGCCGGCGCGCAGGTCGAGGATGACGCGGCCGCCGATCAGAAAGCCGCTCATGACAAAAAACAGCATGACCGACTGGTGCGCCCAGGAGCCGCTGAAATTCACCAGCGTGGTCAGCAGCGGCGCACGCGCGCCGACCTCGCCCAGCGAGGTGGCGAAGAAGATGTGGTGCAGATGGCCGACCACCACCGCCTGCGCGGCGCCGGCGCGTAGCACGTTGAGCCAGATGGAGGTCTGCGCGGGAATTGTATTCATCGTCGATATCAGTCAGGGAGCGCCGCGCGGTGCGTCTCAGCGCGGCATGTTGGAGGGCGCCGGCGACCGGCTCAGCCAGGCGTGCAGCGCCGGCACGCGCAGCATCGCCGGTTGCTCGATGAAACGGAAGCTCAGGTAGCAGGCCGCGATCAAGGCCGGGGTCGCGGCCGCGACCACCGCCCAATGCTGCAGCGGGCTCAGGTCCTGGGCCTGGGCCGGGCCGAGGACAAAGTTGAAGATGACAAACAGGAAGATCCCGTGCAGCAGGTAGAGGCTGTACGCGAACTCGCCAAAGGTGCGCGACACGCTCCACGTCAGGCTGCCGAACAGCCGGCAGCCGCCGGCGATCAGCGCGAACGCCACGGCCAGCGCCAGCAAGGCCAGCGCGTCATGCGCCGACGGGAATAAAAAGATGGCGACGCCCAGCGCCGCGGCGGTCAACACCGCCGCCGCCGGGCCGTCGGCGAAACGGCGGAATCCCGGGTATTGCACCAGCACCGCCGCCACCATGCCGGCCACAAAGGCGAACAGGTGATGCGGCGGCGGCCGCTTGAGCACCACGGCGGCGACCAGCAGCAGCAGCAGTGCCGCGCTGACCAGCAGATAGGGACGCGGCACGGCGATGCGCAGCGGCAGCGCCAGCACCGGCAGGCTCAGGTAAAACAGCCATTCATACGGCAGCGACCAGGTGACGCCGGCGACGATCACCGCCGTGTCGCGCACGCCGTTGAGGTCCGGCGCGCCCAGCGCCGTAAACGACAGCCACTGCAGCAGGTGCTGCAGCAACTGCGGCCACGGCTCGCCGGGCCGGCCGCCCGACAGCACCGCCACGATGGTCAGCATCAGCGCCATGGCGAACAGGTAGAGCGGCGTCAGCCGCAGCAGCCGGGACAGGTACAGCCTGGTCCAGTCCACCCCGCGCTCGCGGCTGGCGAGCAGCTTGGCGTAGAACAGAAAGGCGGTGATCATGAAGAACAGCGCGACCCCGCCCTGGCCGAAGTTGGTGTAGAAGTAGGACGGCGGCTTGGCCCAGCTGCCGCTGCGCAGATAGAAATACCAGATGCAGGCGTGGTGCAAAAACACCAGGAACGCCAGATAGCCCCGCAAGCCGTCGATCGACGCGTAGCGCCCGGACAGCGGCGGCGCGCCGTAGCGGCGGGTAATGGCGTAGGTCGTCAGCAAGGCCAGGGCCAGGCAGGCGATTACGGGGAGGAAGCTGACAGGATTCATGTGGATAAGGGGCGGAGCTCGCTGCGGAGCGCGTCGGTTAGGATGCTTTCGCGGCGCCGGCCGCGCGCTGGAACGGCGTAAACGAGATATCCCAGCGCGGTTGCAAGGCCAGGCGCTGAAGCACCTTGAACAGCAGGCGTTTCCAGCGGCCGTCCACCCACGAAGCCTTCAGCGCATACTGGTGGATGCCGATCGTTTCCGGCGTGATATCGCTGAACATCAGCTGGCGCGCGTTGAGCGGGTTGCTCTGGTCGTGGGGATTGAACGGAAAAAAGGTCTTGGCGTTCAAGACGGTGCTGCCGGCGCCGCCGCCCAGCTCGACGGCCTGCTTGACGATGACCGGCGAGGTGGCGAACAAGTGCTGGGCGCACAAGTCGTCCAGGATCAGCGCGCGCGCGCGCGCCATGACCTCGCTGCCCGCCTCGCACGCCAGGAAGGCCGTGCCGATGACGTCGGCCGCCTCGCGCGCCAGCACCGTGCCGTCGTAGGCCAGGATGGGGTCGAGCGAGCGCACCAGTTCAAGATCGGTGTCCAGGTAGATGCCGCCCTCGCGGTGCAGCACGTCGAAGCGCACCCAGTCGGCGACAAACGCCCATTTGCGCTGGATGATGGCTTCGCGGCAGTAATCGTTATCGAGGTCGGCATTGTGCTCGGTCCACAACTTCAATTCGTAGTCGGGACAGTGCTTCTTCCAGGATTCGACGCAACGGCGGTGCAGCACGCTCATCTCGCCGCCGCCGAACCAACAGTAATGGATAGTTTTCGGGATCATAAATTTTTCGCCCGCAGACGACGCAACAGGATTATCTTGACCATGGCCACAAACAGCACATGGATTAAAAAGGCCGAGACCGCGCCCAGCAAACCAAAATACAGCGTCAACAGCCATAACTCGGCCAGGTAGAGCAAATTCGAGCCCACCGAAATGATGGTGGTCTGGCGCAGCTTGCCCATGCCCCAGTAAAACGCATGGGTGGTCACGAAGGTGCCGGCCACCACCGCCGTCACCAGCACCACCAGGAACTCCGGCACGTAGTCGCGCAGCACCGGAAACAGCAAGGGCATCCAGATAAACTTGGTCAGGTAGCACAGGCCGCCCGCCAGCGCCGTGACGGCGAACAGCATGCGCATGGTCTTGCCCCACAGCGCGTACGCCCCCGCCAGGTCGCCGCGGTTGACGTGGCGCGCAAACTCCGGGATCGAGGTCGAATAAAACGGCGCCGTGGCGAGATTGACCAGGCCATAGATCCGCTTCAGGATGCTGAACACGCCGAGCGTGTATCCCGGCAATGAAAAGCCGATGATCAAGCGATCCAATTGTGCCACGGGCAGTTCGCAAATGGCCTGCAGCGTGCTCCATTTCCCCACTTCCGCCAGGCGCTGCGGCGTCAGGGTCTCGGCCTCCAGCTCGCCCGGCAAGCCGCGCTCGCTGGCGAAGATGATGCTGAACAACAGTGTGCAGCGCGCCAGTTCCGGCAAGGTGTAGGCCAGCACCATATTGCCCAGGGTCGGCTGGTAGTGCGACACCACGAACAGCACCAGCAGCTTGAGCAGATTGGCCAGGAAGCCGGCCACCAGCAGCACATTGTATCGATTGACCAGCCGGAAATAGGCGGTGTGCGTGCCGATCACCGGGAACACGGCCGACAGCGCCAGCAGCATCAGGTTGAGCGCGCTGAATTCCTTGATCTGTTCCGGCCCCCACCAGGCCAGCACCGCCATCGCCGCCGCCACCGCCGCCACCGCCAGCGTCTCGAAGCGCAGGCTGCGCACCACCTCGGCGCGCAGGCGCGCCGGGCTGAGCCGATGTCCCGGCAACGCCACCAGCATGCCTTGCCAATACTGGAAGCCGCACACGGTAAACACGGTCAGGGCGATCGACTGCACCAGCACCAGATGCCCGTAGGCATCCACGCCGGCGATGGCCAGCATGACCGGGATGGTGATCACGCTGACCCCCGCTCCCGCCACATTGAGCAGGAACATGATCGAACTATTCTTGACCAGCTCGCGAAACGCCCTTGCCGGCTCACTCATGAAGCGATCTTCATCCGGCCACCCGCGCCGGCCCGCTTGGGCGCGCGGGGCACGGGCGCGGCGGGCGCCGGCACAGGCAGGTAACGGGCGCACTGGACGATGCAGCCCAGGCAGAAATACGCCAGCAGCTGGGCGGTCGGCTCGTCGATCAGCGTCTTGTTATAAATGAGCGTCGACAAGGCCAGCAACATCATGGCGGTCGCGGTGTCGACCATCGCCAGCGCGGCGCCGTCGGCCTCCGCGCCGCTGTTCTTCACGTAGCGCCAGCCCACCAGAAAGCCCGAGCCGAAGATCGAGGCGAACAGCAGCGCGCCCAGGATGCCCACGTCCCACAGCAGCGAGGCCATGCCGGTGGCGCCGATGTCGAGCCGGCGGTAGCGCGCGGCGACGACGCCGCGGCCGGTCGACTGGCTGGTCAGGCTGGCGCCCGGGCCATAGCCGATCAGCCGCTCCTGCACGCTGGGCACGGGATCGCGGTACCACAGCGCCAGCGAGGCGCCGCGGCTGATCTCGCCGGTCACATAGTTGATGCCGTTCGGGTCCACCACATAGCCGCCCATGCTGTTGAGCTTTTCCTCCATGGTGTCGGTCTTGGTATGCTGGCCCCAGTACAGGGCGTGATAGACCGCGAAGGTGCCGGCCAGGAAGGCCATCATCAGGGCGCTGAAGACGATGAAGGCGGCGAAATTCCTCAGCACCTTGCGGCGCAGCACCCAGAACACGCCGATCGGCAGCCAGATGAACACCGCCTTGACCTCGCCCAGCAAGACCACGGCGATGCCGACGACAAACACCGCCGCCACCTGCCACCAGGGCGTCAGTCCGCGCGACCAGCGCGCCAGCAGATACAGCATGGCGGCCACGCTGAACAGCACCAGCACCGGACTCATGTTGCCGCCGAAGGAGCCCACCACGCCATCCCAGCCCAGCGCGTTCATCTTGAAGAAATGCTGGTACAGCGTCACCGGCAACTGGGCCAGCGTGATCCAGACGATCAGTATCCACAGCAGGTGCAGGCGGCGCGGGCTCCATTTAAACCAGTACATCGCGAACAACACGCCGAACATCGGCAGGCAGAAACGCAGCACCGACACCGTCTGCGCCAGCGTCGAATGCCCCAGCGCCAGGCTGAAGAAATAGAACAGCAGGTACACGCTGGCGCACAGGGGAACGATCAAGGCGTGCTGCGGCTCGCCCCGCTCGGCCGCGGGACGCCGCGAGCTCAGCATCACCTCCAGCACCGCGCGCACAAAAAACAGTGCGCTCAGGCCGCTGGCCATCCAGGTGGCCAGGCGCAGGCTGAAGAAGTACTGCGCCATGCCGGAGACGAAGAACACCGCCACGAACATGACCGGCATGAGGTTGGCCGTGTTGACGAACAACAGCACCGGGATAAAGATCAGCACGCCTGCCAGCACGATGGTGAACTGCGGCACGCCCAGCGCCACCACCAGGCCGACAAACACCGCCGTCAGCAGCAGCGCGGCGGCGGCCACCACGGCCGTCAGGCTGGGCAGCCGGGAACGGCCGCGGCGCAGCGCCGCACGGACCTGGGGCAAGGGCCGCATGCTGAACGGAGATTTGTGTGAGAAAACGCTCATGTTGAATCCAAGCGGGGCGGACCCCGCTCTCAGTAAGTCGAAACAAAAGCCTGCCGCGCGCGGCAGGCTGCTTGGGCCGGCGCTGCGCGCCAGCTCTAGTGGAGCACCCCGGCGAAGTGCTGACGCAAATTAGGCGGCAAGGCCGCCAGCAAGGAATTGACGAATTGTTGCTGCAACAAATAGCCTTCGTCGCTGTCGGCGGTGATGCTCGACACCCGCATCAGCGTGGCGTCCGGGATCATGCCCTTCAAGGCGTACGCCAGCTTCACCTTCTTCAGCTCCCAGGAGTTGGGCACGGCCTGGTCGCCGACGACCACCCAGTAGGTGATCGGTTCGACGCGGTTGTTCAGGGTCGCCACCATGCGCGAGGAGGCGATGTCGCCGGCCAGGGTCTTCAAGGCGATCTTGCTGGTGGGGCCGACCGCGAAGCCCTGCCCGCCGTAGCAACCCTCGGGGAAGTGCACCGACAGATTGTCGCGCTGTTCGGTGCCGTAGGCGATCGACAGCATGACGCGCTGGCCCGCCTGGTTGACATAGGTGCGCGACAGGGTCTCGGCGTAGATCTTGGTCAGCTCGGCCTGGGTGGAGGGATTGACCACGGCGGCGATCTGATCGACATCCTCGCGCCAGTCGGCGAATTGCTTGGGAATGGCGGTGTCGAGCACGATGCGGGGCCGGGTATCGGCCACGCGGATGGTCGGCGTCACGGCCTGGGTGCACCAGGCGCCCAGCAACATCAGCGCCCCCATCACACAGCCGGCGATCTTGCTACGGTTCATGCCTTACCTCCTTGTGCCTGGCGCAGCCGCACCACCCATTGCAGCAGCGAATCGATGCTCAGGATCAGGGTCAGCGCGCTGATGAACAGCACCATGCCGGCAAAGCCGTGCAGGAAGCCCTGGCCGGCGGCGTCGCCGAAATAATAGGTGATCAAGGTCAGCGCGGCGACCCGGGTCACGTTGGCGGTAAACGAAATCGGGATGATCAGCGCGGCCAGCGCGAAGTTGCGGAAGGCCGAGGTATGCCGCACCACGTTCAGATAGAACAGTCCCAGCGCTTCCAGGGTCAGCAGGGTTTGCAGCCCGGCGCAGGCGTCGGCCACCAGCAGCTGATACTGGCCGATCTGCAGGATCACGCCGGTGCGCGCGATCGGATAGCCGGCCCAGAACAGCAGGTGCTCGCAGACATAGGACACCGCCATCTTCATCGGCAGGGTCAGCGTGGTCACGACCGCGCTCGGCAGCGGTATCATGAACAGCATGAAGAAAAACGGGAACCACACCAGGCGCATGGCGGCCGGCCCCAGCTTGATGAGCAGGATGGCGCCGGTGATCAGCACGAAGGAGCCGATCTCAAACGCCAGGATCTGCTGCGAACGGCCGGCGATATACATCAGCAGGCCGAACACGAAAACGCTCCAGCCGACATACGAGGTGTGCTGACGCACCGCCACCCGCATCACCTCGTCGCGCTGGCGCCACAACAGCCACAGCGACAAGCCCAGGATGATCGGCCCGTGCGCCTGCTCCTCCGACATCCACACGCCGGTAAACAAGGTGTAGAACGACGGCACATACAGGACCAGGAAGCCGACCACCAGCAGCAGCCATTCCTGCAGCAGGTCCGCCGTGATGGGGCGCGGGCGCGTCATCGACATCATTAGAAGTCCACCAGGACCGAGCCGATTACTTCGGCGCCGCTGTGCAGCATCTTCTCGGCCAGGGCGTTGATGTCCGCCACCGGCGTGTGGTTGCGGCGCGCCACCAGCAGCACGCCGCCCAGGCGCGCGGCGATGGCCAGCGCGTCGGAGCCGACCGCGCTGGCCGGAACGTCGTACAGCACCACGTCGTAATGCGATTCAAGCTCGGCGCTGAGGGTGCCGAACGCCGGACGGCTGAGCAGCTCCTGCGGATTGGGCGGCAGCGTGCCGGCGCCCAGCACCGACAAGTCCACGAACGACTCGATCTTGGTGATGGCGTCGCCGTTGGCGCGGCCGGCCAGCATGTCCGACAGGCCCTGCCGCTCGGTCAGGCCGAACACCGTGTGCTGGCTCGGCGTGCGCAGGTTGGCGTCGACCAGCAGGGTCTGTTCGCCCAGTTGCGAGAACACCACGGCCAGGTTGGCCGCGAACAGGCTGGCGCCCTCGCCGCTGTGGACGCCCGCGATCACCAGCGATTTGCGGCCGCGCGCCACCCAGCGCAGCATCAGCTGGCTGCGCACCGCGCGCAGCGTCTCGATCTGCGGGCTGAACGGTTGATAGGCGGCGATCAGCTTGTCCGAGTACTTGCCCTGCCCTTGCTGCAGGTAGGGATAGTCGAACTGGCGCGCCAGCACCTGCTGGATGTCGGCCTCGGTCACCAGGCCCAGGCGCTGGGCCGCCTCGCCGAAACGTATCCCCAGTTCCTTTTGCATGCGCAGCACGCGTTCGGCGTTCTCGGGGCTGATCTTGCCGGATTCCAGCAGCAGTCCGCCGATGCTGGAGTCGGCGCCGCGCTGCGGTGCGGCGGCGAGTTTTTGCAATCCTGAATTCATGTTATTTTCCATACTCAATTGATACGCAGGCTACGGGGCACGAGGGACGAGAAACGGCCCAGGCGCTTGCGGCTGGGAGCGTTCCACTCGATCGTCCCCAGCACCGGCAATTGCAGCAGTTCGCTCAAGTCCGCTTCGGAACGGACGCGGCGGTCCAGCATTTCGGCCAGCAGCGAGAAGCCGACGCCCAACAGCCCGCCCAGGAACAAGGCCAGCACGGTGTTCAGCACCACCTTCGGGCCCGACGGCTTGATCGGCGCCACCGCCGGATTGAGCAACGAGATATCCGACTGTTCCGACTGGCCTTCGATGCGGGTCTGGGCAAAGCGCTGGGCGCTCAGGTCGAAGGCGCGCTGGGCGTTTTCCACATCTTTCTGCAGCACGTTCATTTCGTCGCGGGTGCGGTTGAGCTCCAGCACCTTGATCTTCTGCGCCGACAGCGCCGCCTGGATGGCGCCTTCGCGCTGGTGCAGGATGCCGGCGTTGTTGCTGACCGAATTGCTGGTCAGGCGGGTGCTTTCATTGAGTTCGGCGCGCATGCGCTCGATCTCGGCGCGCAGGCTTTCATATTGCGGGTGATTCTTGCCCAGGCGCTGGCCCATCTCGGCCAGTTTCGACTCCGACGTCGCCAGCGTCAGCTTGAGGTTTTGCACCAGCGGATTGGAGGCCACGTCGGGCGATTCCGCACCGCCGCTGCCCTGCGCCATGGTGCGGCGCGACGCCGCTTCCATCGCCTGCCCCTGCGCCGCCACCAGCTGCGCCGACAAGTCGTTCAGGCGGTTCGATTCCACGTCCAGCCGGTTGTCCACGCTGACGATGCCGTGCTCCTGCTGGTACTTCGACAGCCGGCTTTGCGCCGTTTCCAGGCTGTCGCGCAGCAGCTTGGTCTGTTCGCTGAAATAGATCGTGGCCTTCTTCATCGGGTCGACCTTCAGCTGGATGCTGGCACGCTGGTATTCCTCGGCGAAGGCGTTGGCGACGGCGGCGACGAACTGCGGATCGCTGCCCTTGAAACTGAGGTCGACCACGCTGCTTTCACGGGCCGGCACGATTTCCAGCTTGGCCAGCAGCAGGTCGGCCAGCCAGTCGCGCACGCTGCCGACGCCTTCGGTGGCTTCGTTGAACTGTTGCACCACGGCCGGGCTCTGGGCCAGCTTGAGCTGGTCGACCACGCGCAGCGCCACGTTCTTGCTGGTGATGATGTCGATCTGGGTCGCCATGTAGCCGGGCAGCAACTGCCCCGGCATGGTCAGGCCGGTCACCGGGTCCACGCCCTTGTAGTTCATCAGCAGCGTGGCCGTACCCTTATATGTCTTGGGCAACAACAGACTCACGACCAGGGTCACGCCGACGGTCAGCAAGAGTGTAATGAGTAATATCCATTTCCGCGCACGCAGAACCAGAAAGAATTGGTGGAAATTCATGTTGAACCTTCAAGTCATCATAGGGGAACGAGCGCCGTGGCGATCGTACAATACCGGCCGGTTTAGAACCAGCTTTCCTTTACATACACAACATCATCGGTTTGCAGCAGGTCGTCCTGCTTGGCGTCGATCAGCTGCACCTTGCCCTGGGCGTCGCGACGCTTGATCAGCATGCCGCGTTCGGTGCCGCGCGGGGTCAGGCCGCCGCCGGCCGACAGCGCCTGCACCACCGTCATGGTGCGCTCCAGGCGGAACATGCCGGGACGCTGCACTTCGCCGTAGATGTAGAAGCGCGGTGCGCGCTCGACGTAGATGACGTCGTTGCCGGCCAGTTCGAAGTCCTGGCCCAGTTCGCCGCTGCGCACCATCTGGATGACATCGATGACATCCTTGGTGACCACGCCATTGCGTTTGCGGATCAGGCTGACGGTATCGCCGCCGTCCGCCGCCACGCCGCCGGCCATCGCCAGCATGTCCATCAGGCTACGCTTGCCTTCGACCGGATAGCGGCCGGGACGGTTGACCTGGCCCAGCACCGAAACCTGCTGGCTCTGGATGACCGTGACGATGATGTTGACCTGCGCCTTGCGCACATAGCCGCCGCTCTCGAGCAGGCCGGCCAGCTTCTTCTCGGCGCCGGCGACCGTCTGGCCACCCACCTCGACCTGGCCCAGCAGCGGGAAGGTGATGGCGCCGGTTTCGCTGACGCGGGTTTCCAGGCCCAGGTCAGGGTTGCCGTAGACCGAGATTTTGAGGACATCGCCCGGTCCCAGCAACACATCCGCCGCGGCGGCTCCCAGCATGGTGAACGCCAGCAGACTAGCGATAATCCAGCGCGCAAATTTTTTCATGGTTTCAGATCCTGTTTGATTTATGTTCTATACACGAATAATCGATTACTTCAGTCCGGCCGCGCCGCGTTCGTTGACCGCGTCGGCGGCCGCTGCCGGCGCAGGGGCGCTGGCTGCCGGCGCGCTGGCTGCCGGCGCCGCGGCGGCGGCAGGCTTGGCCTTGGCGGCGGCATCGGCATCGGCCTTGTTCAGGTACTCGATCTTGGCCGCAGCCCGCAGGCGGGCGATTTCCGCGTCCGCCGCTTCCTTGGTTTTCTTGTTGTACAAGAACTGCTGGATCTGCGGCGTCGCGACCTCGAGCGACACCGGGGCTTCCTTGACGTCGCCGATCGCGTTCAGCAGGCTGCGCTCGCCTTCGGTAATGATGAACAACTGGCCTTTGGGCATGGCCAGCAGCTTGGTCGCCAGCTCCGTCGGCAAGTCCGTGGTCGAGCGCTGCAGCTGGGTGCGGGCATAGCGCACCTGGTGCGCATCCATCCATGCGGCCGCGTCGTCCAGCGTCTTGACGTTGTCGATGGCGCTCTTCAGGGTGGCATCCATGTCCTTGCTGGCGATCACCAACTGCCGCATGTCCAGCTGCTTGCGCTGGCTGAACAGCAGCGGATGGTCTTTATAATAGGCTTCCGCTTCGGCGACGGTCGGCTTGGCGACGTTGCCGACGCGCTTCTGGATATAGGCCTGCGCCACGATCAGGGCCTTGGCGCGCTCGATCGACTGCACCACCTTGGGATCGCGGTCGGTCTTGTCCTTGGCTGCTTCGCTCTGCAACAATTGACGGTCGATCAGCGATTCCAGCAACTGCTTGCGGGCCGCTTCCTGCTGGGCCGGCTGCACGCCGGCGCGTTGCAATTCTTCGTTCAGCTGCAGTACCGTGATTTCTTCACCGTTGACGCTGACCAGCGACTGTCCCGGCTTTTTCTCCTTGTTGCCGCAGGCGCCCAGCGCCAAGGCTGTCACCACGATCAGGCCCGAGCAAAGCACGCCCTTGCCGCTAACTCGCTTCTTGTTTGCCATCAATGTCGCCATATCAGAAGTGTTCAAAATAATTCCTTGAGATCATAAGAAAGGACAGCTGTGTCCGCCGGTCGCCGGACGGCATTGCCCGAAGAGTATGCAACCGGCACCATGGATTGTCAATATTACAAAGCCAATTGTATCGTTAGAAACAGCTTAACACCAAGTTTGCCTAAATAATCACACTGTGGATTCTAGAGCAACATGCCGCAATGCAGCAACACTGTAGGAAGGCCGCGCGCGCGGCGCCGGCCTCAATGGGCGTTGTCGCGTTTTAGCACCACCTTGACCGTGCGCAGGATGATCCACAAGTCCAGCCACAGCGACCAGGTCCGCAGGTAGTCGAGGTCGTAGCGGATGCGCGCCTCCATCTTGTCCAGGGTCTCCGTCTCGCCGCGCAGGCCATTCACCTGCGCCCAGCCGGTAATGCCGGGCTTGGCCTTGTGGCGCAGCATATAGCCCTTGATCAGCTTGCGGTACTGCTCGTTGTGCGCCACGGCGTGCGGGCGCGGACCGACGATGCTCATGCGGCCCTGCAGCACGTTTATGAACTGCGGCAACTCATCGAGCGAGCTGCGGCGCAGGAAAGCGCCCACCCTGGTCACCCTCTGATCGCCCTTGGTGGCCTGCACCACGGTGGCGCCATCCTCGGCCACCGTCATCGAGCGGAATTTGTAGACCACGATTTCCTCGCCATACAGGCCATAGCGGCGCTGCCGGAAAATCACCGGTCCCGGCGAGGTCAGCTTGATCGTCAGGGCGATCACCAGCATCACCGGCAGCAGGCCGATCTGGATCACCAGCGCCAGCACGATATCGCTGATGCGCTTGATCATGCTGTTAATCCCGGTGAACGGCGTCTCGCAGATGGCGATCACCGGCATGCCGCCGACGTTGTCGAAGCGGGCCTGCATCAGGTCGAACACATAAATATCCGGCAGGAAATACACCGACGCGGTGGTGTCCTGCAGCTCGTCGAGCAGCTTGCGGATGCGCGGCTGGGCCGAGATCGGCTGGCTGATGAAGATCATCTTGACATGATGCTCGCGCACGTAGGCGGCGATGTCGCCCATGCGGCCCAGCATGGGCCAGCCCATCTCGGCCGGCCAGCGGTCTTCGGTGCGGTCGTCGAAAAAGCCCAGCATCTGCATGAACAGGTTCGGGTGGCGGTCGATGGCGCGCGAGAACTTCAAGCCGACATCGTTGGCGCCGACGATAATCACCGAGCGCACCTCGCTGGCGTTGCTCGGGTCGGACCCGAACTTGCGCGCCACCAGGTGGCTGGCCAGCAGGAAGAACGGGGCGGCGACGAACCACGACACGACCACCGCGACGTCATAGTGATGGGACAGGCCGCTGACCGAGCCCAGGAAGATCAGGATCAGCGCGGTGACCGCCCAGCCGACCACGATGTCGCGCGAATAGGCCAGCATGCGGCCGCCGCGCCAGGTGCGGTAGGGGTCGACATGCTGGTACACCGCCGAGGAGACGAAGAAGGCCAGCACCATCAGCACCAGCGAGTACCCGGTAAACGGCACCCCGTACAGCATCGAGAACAGATACAGGGCCCCCATGATAATCAGCGGGTCGAGCACGCGCTGAAAAAACGAGATCATCGGAATATCATTGACAGTCATGGCTGGCTTTAAAACTGTGCGGTTGCACTGATCGACGCACCATTGGCACGGTAGCTGCTGTTACCGAGATAGGCATTGCCGGTGCGCCGTTCGTTGAACACGCTGGCCGACAATTGCACCGACTTCAGGGGCGTATAGGTCATGCCGAGGCTGGCCTTGCTGCCGCTGTCGGAGGCATCGAACGGCAGCACCAGGCCGCCGACGGTGTTGAACATGCGCCGCTCGCGCTGCACCGAGCCGTCGACCTGCAGCTTGGCGGTCGCGACCCAGGTGGCGTTCAGGCTGGCGCCCTTGTTCTGGCTGCTGTTGAGCAGCGCGCTCTCGACCGCCGAGAATTCGCGCCAGCCGGCGGCGGTAAAGCGCAGCTTGCCGGTGGCATTCCAGAACGCCGTGACGCGGCCATCCAGGCCGCTGGTGTCGCGATCGGCAAAGTAGTTGTGCTCGCGCCGCGCCACGCCGGCCAGCACCTGGACCTGGGTCACGCCGCTGATATACCAGTAAATGCTGGCCTTGATTTCCTTCTGCGTATAGCCGACGTCGAGCGTCTGGGTGCCGCTGGTGCGCAGGTTGTCGTACTTGCCCTTCAGATTGCGCGCCACCAGGCCGATCCGGCTGCCGCTGGCGGCAAGGTAGTCGCCGCCCACTTCGGCCACGTCCTCGGTGCGATCGTTGTAGCGCTGCACCGCCAGGTCGTAGGAGAACTTGTCGCGATTAAAAGCGCCGTGCACCTGCCAGCGCGCCAGCGGACGCCAGTTGGCGTCGACGTATTCATGGCGCTGGATGCGCAGATTGCGGTCGCTGGAGTGGAAGTCGGTGAACGGCGTCAAGGTCTGGGAATAGCTGCCGCCCAGGTGTCCGTCCAGATTTTCCAGGAAATGCCATTGCCACGCGGCCGACAGGTCCTTGCCGTTGTAATTCAGCGTCTGATAGTGATCGAAGGTCACGCGCGAGGTCCGCGCCTGGCCGCTGAACACCTGGCGGCCCACCGGCCGCTCGAACGACAGGCCGGCCTGCAGCTGGCGGATGGTGTCGCTGCGGGGACCTTCAAAGCCGGGCGCGTCGTCCGGCAACCGCAACAGATTGTCGTCGTAGCTGTAACCCAGCGAGGCGAACGGATGCAGAGTGTCGCTCAGGTCGGCCCACGCCGAGCCACTCGCCAGCACGCCGACCAGCAATCCCACACTGCGGCAGCGCGGATGACGAACGTCCCACAGGGAGGCGGCGGGCCATGATTTGCTCAGGTATTTTCGCGGGAAACTCAACATTGTTATTCGTCTTTTGAAAGGATGTCAAAACAGCCAGCACTCGATATTACCAGTAACTCCAGCTGCCGGT
Organism: Duganella sp. BJB476; assembly: GCF_003416895.1. Lineage (GTDB taxonomy): Bacteria > Pseudomonadota > Gammaproteobacteria > Burkholderiales > Burkholderiaceae_D > Rugamonas. The sequence continues at coordinate 338,166 of NZ_QVIO01000006.1, read as the reverse complement.
CACAATAATCCAGGCGCCCAGCAGGGCGTTGGTCACGGCATGCGCCAGCACCGGCGCCCACAACCGGCCGCTGCGGACATACAAGCCGCCGTAGGCGAGACCGGCCACAATGCCGGCCAGCCACAGGCTATGTTCGACGCCAAACAGGCAGGCGCTGGCCACCAGCGGGAAAGCGCGCACGGCGGACGGCGGCACGGCCAGGAACGCCGGCGACGCCAGCCAGCGCATCAGGTAGGAGCGCCAGAACAACTCCTCCATCACCGGCACCACCAGGGCCGCGCCGGCGATGCGCACGGCCACCAGCCACCAGTTTAGCGCACCACCGGTGCGCGGATCGTATCCTGTTGAATTTCCCACCTGCATCCAGGCGGCATCGAGGTTCACCCACAACACCAGCACCACCACGCCCACGGCCAGCGTCAGCGCCAGCAGCGCGCCGCCCAGCGGACGCCAGGCCAGCTCGACGTAGCGCCGCCGATACCAGAGCAGCAATGCCAGCACCACCGCGATTTTGACCGGGTACAGCCAGCGCAGCGTGTCGGCCGTCACACCCAGCCGCTGCAGCACATCAGCAATCAGAACAAAGGAAATGTAGGCGGCAAACGGCAGGATGCGCGCCAGGGCGTCCTGATTAGGCATCGAGCCTCGCTACAGCGGTTGCAGTCATACAGCTCCTGTCGGCGTTTCGGGGGCAGAGAACGCAACGAGCGCCCGAAGGCGCTCGAAACAGTGCACATACTACAATAAATTACGTCACTTTTGTAGACGCTATTGCAATCGTTTCCGAAAATTTAGCCCACTTTTCCGGACTCGATCGCCTCCCAGCGCTCCAGCGCCACCAGCAATTCCTCCTCGATGGCGGCGATGCGGGCGTTGACGCGCTTGGCCTCGGCCGCGTTCTTCTTGTAGAAGTCAGGATCCGACAGTTGCAGGTTCAGCGCGCTTTGTTCATCCTCCAGCGCGGCTATCTGCTTGGGCAATTCTTCCAGCTCACGCTGCTCCTTGAAGCTGAGTTTTTTCTGCTTGGCCGCCGGGGCCGCCATGCTGCTGACGGCGGCCGGCGCCTCGGCCTTCGCGACCTTGGCCGGCGCGGCCGGCGGCGTCACCGAGCGCACGCGCTCCCAGTCGCTGTAGCCGCCGACAAACTCGCGCCACTGCCCCGCCCCCTCGGCCACGATGACCTGGGTCACCACGTTGTCGAGGAAGGTGCGGTCGTGGCTGACCAGGAATACCGTGCCTTCATAGTCCTCCAACAACTCTTCGAGCAGTTCCAGGGTGTCGATGTCGAGGTCGTTGGTTGGTTCGTCGAGCACCAGGCAGTTGGCCGGCTTGGCGAACAGGCGCGCCAGCAGCAGGCGGTTGCGTTCGCCGCCCGACAGCGACTTGACCGGCGACCGCGCGCGCTCCGGGGCGAACAGGAAATCGCCCAGATAGCTCATCACATGCTTGCGCTGGCCATTGACCTCGACCCAGTCGCTGCCCGGGGCGATGGTTTCCATCAGGTTGGCTTCCTCGTTCAGCTGGGCGCGCATCTGGTCGAAATACGCCACTTGCAGCTTGGTGCCCAGCTTGACGCTACCGCTGTCGGCCGCGTCCTCGCCCAGTATCATCTTCAGCAGCGTGGTCTTGCCGGCGCCGTTGGCGCCGATCAGGCCAACCTTGTCGCCGCGCAGGATGGTGGCACTGAAGTTGTTGACGATGACCTTGTCGCCGTAGGCCTTGCAGACATTTTCCATGTCGGCCACGATCTTGCCCGAGCGTTCGCCCGACGTCACGTCCAGCCTGACCTGCCCCTGCTGGTCGCGGCGCACGCTGCGCTGGGCGCGCAAGGCTTCCAGGCGGCGCACGCGGCCCTCGTCGCGCACCCGGCGCGCCTTGACGCCCTTGCGTATCCAGACTTCCTCCTGCGCCAGGAATTTGTCGAACTTGGCGTTTTCCACTTCCTCGATCTCCAGCTGCTCCGCCTTGCGGGTCTGGTAGGCCGAGAAGTTGCCCGGGTACGACAGCAGCTTGCCGCGATCGAGCTCGATGATGCGGGTGGCCACGTTGTCGAGGAAGGAGCGGTCGTGGGTAATGAACAGCACGCTGCCCTTGTAGTCGCGCAGCAAGCCTTCCAGCCACTGGATCGAAGTGAAGTCCAGGTGGTTGGTGGGCTCGTCGAGCAGCAAGACGTCCGGCGCCGACACCAGCGCGCGCGCCAGCGCGACCCGCTTTTGCATACCGCCCGACAACTGCTTCATCAGCATGCCGCCGCCCAGATTGAGGCGGTCCAGCGTGGCCTCCACCTTGTTCTGCAGGCTCCAGGCATCGGCCGCATCCAGCTTGACCTGGATGTCGTGCATGCGCTCCATGACCGCGTCGTCATCGCCCTGGCCAAACTGGCCGGTCAGCGCATCGTATTCCTTCAGCAAGTCCTGCAGGTCGCCCATGCCGGAGGCCACGGCGTCGAACACGCTCATTTCCGGATCGAACACCGGCTCCTGCTCCACATAGGCGATTTTCAGCCCCTGCTGCATGACCAGCAAGCCGTCGTCGAGCTTGAAGCGGCCGGAAATAATTTTCAGCAAGGACGACTTGCCGGTGCCGTTGCGACCGATCAGGCCGACGCGCTCCCCCGTTTCCAGGGAAAACTCTGCATGATCGAGGAGCGCGACGTGGCCAAACGCCAGTTGCGCGGAAGAAAGGGAGATGACTGCCATAATGGATACGCCGGTACCGGCAGTGCGCAGTTTGAAAACGCGCCACGGCCGCTGAGATGAAAGAAGCCGGTATTGTACCGACTGTCGCCGCGTCCGTACGATATTTGTACGGGCGGGCCGGCGCAAAACGCCGCACGACTGGTGTCGCCAACAGGAATCGAACCTGTATCTGATTCTTAGGAGGAACCTGTTCTATCCGTTGAACTATGGCGACACGCTTAACGCAGCGCCATTGTACAGGCTAACAAATGGCAAGAACAGGGGCAATGCCCTGTCCTGTTCAAGCACGCCGGCGACGACGAACCAGCGCGATCCCGGCCAGGCCGGCCAGCAGCATCGCCGCGGAACCCGGTTCGGGCACGGCGGTGATGCTGTACACCTGCATCGCGCCGTAGGTCACGTTGGCGCGCACATAGTGCGAGCCGTCCAGCAAACTGGTATAGGCATTGGAACCGGTATCGTCGACATAGGAATACATCAGCGATTCGCCATGGGTCAGATCGGCGCCGACATACAAATCATTACCGTAGCCAAACGTCGGCCCGTAATGGATGTCGTTGTAGGTCTGATAGGAGCCGACGCTGTCGAGCGCGTAATTCTTCGGGGTCTGCAGGTGCATCACGCCACTCGTCAGATTAAACAGGAAGGCCGTGCGGTCAGCCTGCGGCACCGTCACATTGTAGTCGCCCTTGACCGACCAGCTTTGCGGGTTATAGCCACCGACCAGCCAGGTCTGCCCACTGGCGTTGTGCGCCTCCATCACGGCGAAGGTACGGCCCTTGCCATCAACCGCTGCATGGAAATTCGCCGACGTGTCGCCCGCGCCCTTGGTATAGATGCTGGTCAACTTGATCTGGCCCTGGCCCAGCCAGGCAGCCAATTGTGCCTTGTCGCTTGCATTGAGCAATGAGGTATCGGCATGAGCCGACGTGCTCAAGCCCACCGATGCCATCGCCAGCGCGGCCAGGACACTGCGATTGATGTATTTCCCCATGATTTCCTCGGCAGATGTATAAATTAAAATCTTGTACTATGTGATTGTTAAATATAGCACAAATCATCGCGAGGCTTTATTTTTGGTGCTTTTTAATTTATTTTGTGCATTTCCTAATACATTACGGCACTACGGCGGTCACCTCGATTTCCACCCGCGCCCGGTCCTCGACCAGCCCGGCCACCTGCACCGCCGTCATGGCCGGGAAATGCAGGCCGATGATCTCGCGATAGGCCGCGCCGACCTCCTTGTAGGCGCCGACGTACTCCTTTTTGTCCAGCACATACCAGGTCATGCGCACGATGTGCTCGGGCCGCGCGCCGGCCTCGGCCAGCACCTCGACCGCGTTGCGCAGCGCCTGGCGCACCTGGCCGGCGAAGTCGTCGGTGTGGAACACGCCCTGCCCGTCCCACCCTATCATGCCGCTGACGCACACCGTGCGCCCGCTGGCGGCCACGCCGTTCGAATAGCCACGCGGCCGCGCCCATCCCGGCGGTTGAAGAAATTCCATCATTGTTCCTTGGTGTTTGCCGCGCGCAGCAGTTCGCGCGCGATGATCAGTTGCTGTACTTCGGTGGCGCCCTCGTAGATGCGCAGCGCGCGGATCTCGCGGTACAGCCGTTCGACCGGCTGCTCGCTGACCACGCCCAGGCCGCCGAACATCTGCAGCGCGGCGTCGATCACCTGTTGCGCCGTTTCGGTGGCGGTCAGCTTGGCCATCGCCGCCTCCTTGGTCACATTGCGGCCCTGGTCGCGCTGCCAGGCGGCGCGGTAGGTCAGCAGCGCGGCGGCGTCGATGCCGGTCGCCATCTGCGCCAGCTTCGCCTGCGTCATCTGGAAGTCCGACAGCATCTGGCCGAACATCTTGCGCTGCATGGCGTGCGCCAGCGCCTCGTCCAGCGCGCGCCGCGCGAAGCCCAGCGCCGCCGCCGCCACCGAGGTGCGGAACAGGTCCAGCGTGGACATCGCCACCTTGAAGCCCTGCCCCGCAACGCCGATGCGCTGCGTGGCCGGTACGCGGCAATCGCGGAACACCAGCCGCGCCAGCGGATGCGGGGCGATCACCTGGATGCGCTCGGCGATCTCGAAACCCGGCGTATCGGCATCGACGATGAAGGCGCTGATGCCGCGCGCGCCCGGCTGTTCACCGGTGCGGGCGAACACCACGTAGAAATCGGCGATGCCGCCGTTGGATATCCAGGTCTTCTCGCCGTTGAGCACATAGTGGCCACCTTGCTGATCCTGGACCGCCGCGCACTGCATGGCGGCGACGTCGGAGCCGGCCTGCGGCTCGGACAGCGCGAAGGCGGCAATCGCCTCGCCGCGCGCCACCCGCGGCAGGTACGCCTCGCGCTGGGCCGGCGTGCCGTGCAGGCTGATGGCGCCCGAACCCAGGCCCTGCATGGCGAAGGCGAAATCGGCCAGGCCATTGTGGCGCGCCAGCGTTTCGCGGATCAGGCAGATGGCGCGGGTATCGATGCTCTCGCCCGCCGCGCCGGCGATCGCGTGCTGGAGCCAGCCGGCGTCACCCAGCTGGCGCACCAGCCGGCGGCAGGCGGCATCGACGTCGGTCTCGTGATGCTGGGCGATGTGCTGCGCGGCCCAGGCATCGAGCTCGCGCTCCAGCACAGCATGGCGCGGCTCGAAGAACGGCCATTCCAGATAGGTTTTATCGCTCATCAGTCGCCTTCGAATTCAGGTTTTTGCTTGGCCACGAAGGCGTGGTAGGCGCGGTGAAAATCGTTGGTCGCCATGCAGATCGCCTGCGCCTGCGCTTCCGCCTCGATGGCCTCGTCGACGCCCATATTCCACTCCTGCTGCAGCATCTTCTTGGTCATGCCGTGGGCGAAGGTCGGGCCGTCGGCCAGGCCTTGCGCGAACGCGCGCGCGGCGGCCAGCAGCGCTTCCGGTTCCTGCAGGCTGTTGAAGTAGCCCCAGCGTTCGGCCTCCGCGCCGGACATCGAACGTCCGGTGTACAGCAGCTCGGCCGCGCGGCCCTGCCCGATCACGCGCGGCAGCAAGGCGCAGGCGCCCATGTCGCAGCCGGCCAGGCCCACCCGCGTGAACAGGAAGGCGGTCTTGCTGCGCGCGGTGCCGAGGCGGATGTCCGAGGCCAGTGCCAGGATCGCGCCGGCGCCGGCGCAGATGCCGTCGACCGCCGCCACGATGGGCTGAGGACAGGCGCGGATGGCTTTCACCAGGTCGCCCGTCATGCGCGTGAACGCCAGCAGGCCGGGCATATCCAGCTTGGTCAGCGGGCCGATGATGTCGTGCACGTCGCCGCCGGAGCAGAAGTTTTCGCCGGCGCCGGTGATGACCACGGCCTTGACGTCGTCCGCATAGGCCAGCGCGCGGAACAGGTCGCGCAGCTCGGCGTAGGAGTCGAAGGTCAGCGGATTTTTACGCTCGGGACGATTCAGCGTCAGCGTGGCGACGCCGCCGCTGACTTCAAACAGAAAATGGCTGGCCTGGTAATCGGCCAGCGCGGCGCGGTTGCCTGGTAGTTGCTGGGCTTCGCCGGGAAGATATCGCATGGTGGGGTTCCTTATTTTTCGTCCGAGGCGTTCAGGTGCTGCTTCATCTGCGACAGCAGGTCGATCAGCTGGGTCTTGTCGGCGCCGGACATGTCCTGCAACAGCTCCGCGATCCAGCCTTCGTGTTCGGCGGCCATGGTGGCGAAGGCCTTGCGGCCGGCCGTCGTCAGCTTGACGCTGTAGGCGCGGCCGTCCTTCGGGTCCGGCACGCGCACCACCAGCTTCTCCTGCTCCAGCTGGTCGGTGATGCCGGTGATGTTCCCTCCGGTGACCATCATGCGCTTGGACAGCTCGCCCATGCGCAGGCCTTGCGGATAGCGCTCCAGCTGCGCCATCAGGTCGAAGCGCGGCAAGGTGATGCCGAAGCTGGCGCGCAGCCGGCTGCGGATTTCGTTCTCGATCCTGACGGTGCAGGACAGCATGCGCAGCCACAGCTTGAGCGACTGGTGATGGTCCTGCGTCAGGCGGCTGGCCAGGTCCAGCACCGGCGCATCGTCGTCATCGACCGGGTTTGGTTCGTTATCGTTGTCTGAAAATGGTGGCATAGTTTCCTCGTACTTCACATTACTTCGCCGCCGGCGACGGCGACGGATTGTCCATTCATGGCGCCTGCTTCGGGCAGGCAAAGCCAGGCCACGGCGCTGGCGACTTCCTCGCTTTGCACCAGCCGCTTCTGCGGATTGCCGGCGGCCAGTTCGGCGCGCGCCTCGTCCTCGCTGCGGCCGGTCCTGGCGACGATGTTGGCGACCGCCTCGCGCACGATGTCGGTTTCGGTGTAGCCGGGGCAGACGGCGTTGACCGTCACGCCCTTGGTCGCCACTTCCAGCGCCAGCGCGCGCGTCAGGCCGATCACGCCGTGCTTGGCCGCGACGTAGGCCGACACATAACGATAACCGACCAGCCCCGCCGTCGACGCCACGTTGACGATGCGGCCCCACTTCGCCTCCAGCATGCCGGGCAGCGCGGCCTGGGTGCAGTGGAAGGTGCCGGTCAGGTTCACGTCCAGCATGCGCTGCCACAGCGCGGCGTCGGTCTTGCCGAACGGCGCGGGCGCGGCCTGGCCGGCGTTGTTGACCAGGATGTCGATGCGGCCAAAGCATGCGGCGGCGGCGGCAAAGCCGCTGCGCACCGATGCTTCATCGGTCACGTCCAGCACCTGCATGGCGACCGCGCCGCCCAGCGGCTGGGCGATGGCGCTCATGGATTCGACGGCGGCCAGCAGCGCCTGCGCATCGCGGCCCGCCAGCGTGACGCGCGCGCCGCGCAGCAGCAAGGCCTGCGCGCAGGCGGCGCCAATGCCGCGCGCGCCGCCCGTCACCAGCGCATGCTTGCCTGACAGCGGCAGGCCGCCGACACCTGCACCGCCCCCCGTGATCGTGCCCGCCCCTGCACTGCCGGCCGAGGCGGAACCCGGCGCCAGATAGGCGTCGCGCGCCGCGGCCTTGTTTATCTCGCTCATACGTTCATCCTTCCAGCAACTTGGCCGCAACCTGCTGCGGCGTCAGGCCGGTATTGGCCGCCGCCAGCTGGCGTTCGCGTTCGAGATTGCGTTCCAGCTGCTGCTTGGCCGGCACATACTGCTTGGGCCAGGCGATGGCGGAATAGCCGATCTTCGCAGCCTCCGCCAGCGTCCACGCCGGATTAGCCAGGTGCGGGCGGCCGACGGCGCACAGGTCGGCGCGGCCGGCGGCGATGATGCCGTTGGCGTGGTCGGCCTCGAAGATCGAGCCGACCGCGATCGCGGCTATGCCCGCCTCGTTGCGGATGCGGTCCGCGAACGGCGTCTGGAACATGCGGCCGTAGACCGGCTTTTCCAGCTTGCTGACCTGGCCCGACGAGCAGTCGATCATGTCGGCGCCAGCGGCCTTGAACAGACGGGCGATGTGCACCGCGTCGTCCGGCGTGATGCCGCCTTCGACCCAGTCATGTGCGGAAATGCGCACGCTCATCGGCTTGTGCTGCGGCCAGGCGGCGCGCATCGCGGCGAACACGCGCAGCGGATAGCGGCAGCGGTTTTCAAGACTGCCGCCGTATTCGTCGCCGCGCTCATTCGTCAGCGGCGAGATGAAGGACGACAGCAGGTAGCCGTGGGCGCAGTGCAGTTCCAGCCAGTCGAAGCCCGCCGCATCGGCCGCCTGCGTGGCGCGCACGAAGTCGGCTTCGATGCGATCCATGTCGGCCAGCGTCATCGCGCGCGCGGTCTGCGATACGCCGGCCAGGTACTGCTGCGGCGAGGCGGAGACCAGCGGCCAGTTGTCCTGGCTGCCCGGCAGCGGCTGGTCGATGCCATCCCACATGGCGCGGGTCGAACCCTTGGCGCCGGCGTGGCCCAGCTGCAGCGCGATCTTGGCGTCGCTGTGCTGGTGGACAAAATCGACGATGCGCTTCCAAGCCTGCGTGTGCTCCGGCGCATACATGCCGGGACAGGCTGGCGTGATGCGCGCGTCGGCCGACACGCAGGTCATTTCGGCGAACACCATCGCCGCGCCGCCCAGCGCGCGCGCGCCGAGATGGGCCAGGTGATAGTCGCCGACGACGCCGTCCACCGCGCTGTATTGCGCCATCGGCGAGACGACGATGCGGTTTTTCAGAACGACGTCGCGTACCTTGAAGGGCGTGAACATCGGCGGCGCAGCCTTCGCTGGCGCCAGGCCGGCCTGCTCGCCGGCGCGGGCGGCGAACCAGCGCTCGTAGTCCGCCACATAGGCCGCATCGCGCAGGCGCAGGTTCTCGTGCGACAGGCGCTGGCTGCGGGTCAGCATCGAATAGGCGAACTGCGGCGCTTCCATCGCCGTGTAACGGTCGACGTTCTCGAACCATTCCATCGAGTTGCGCGCCGCGCTTTGCAGCTTGATGACTTCCACCGCCCGCGCCGACTGGTACGCCGCCAGCGCAGCCTTGGCATCCTTATGCTGGCCGAAGCAGCGCGCCAGTTCGATCGCGTCCTCCAGCGCCAGCTTGGTGCCGGAGCCGATAGAGTAATGCGCCGAATGTGCGGCGTCGCCCATCAGCACCACCGGCACGTCGCCATTCCAATGCACCCACTGGCCGCAGACGATGCGCGGGAACTTGATCCACATGCCGGAGCCGCGCAGATGCGCCGAATTGGACATCAACTCGTGCCCGTCCAGCTGCTCCGCGAACAGCTGCTCGCAATAGGCGATCGACTGCTCGGCGCTCATGTCCTCCAGCCCCGCCGCGCGCCACACCGATTCCGGCGTCTCGACGATGAAGGTCGAGGTGTCGCCATCGTACTGGTAGATGTGCGCCTGGAACCAGCCGTGCTCCGTCTGTTTGAAGGCGAAGGTGAAGGCGTCGAACTTCTTGCGCGTACCCAGCCACACGAAGCGGCACTGGCGCGCTTCGATCTGCGGCTGGTAGCTATCGGCGTAACGTGTACGCGTGCGGCTGTTCAAGCCATCGGACGCGATCACCAGCTGCGTGTTGTAGCGGGCGGCGATCTCCTGGTCGTCCATCACCTCGGTCTCGAACACCAGCGACACGCCCAGCTCCTCGCAGCGCTGCTGCAGGATGTTGAGCAGGCGCTTACGGCCGATGCCACAGAAACCGTGGCCGCCGGACGTGACCTTCTCGCCCTTGAAGAAGACGTCGATATCATCCCAGTGGTTGAACGATTGCAGGATCGCGCGCGCGGTCGCCTCGTCGGAGTTCATCAGGTTGCCCAGCGTCTGGTCGGAGAACACCACGCCCCAGCCGAAGGTATCGTAGGGACGATTGCGCTCCACCACCGTGATCTGGTGGGACGGATCCTGCTTCTTCATCAACAGGCTGAAATACAGGCCGGCGGGGCCGCCGCCTATGCAAACAATATTCATGCGATTCTCTTTATTCGGTACGTAGCTTGAAGCGCTGCAGTTTTCCGGTTTCGGTGCGCGGCAGCGCGGTCAGGTAGCGGATCGCGCGCGGATACTTGTACGGCGCGATCTGACCTTTGACGAACTCCTGCAACTGCGCCGTCAGCTCCGGCGAAGCCTCGTGGCCCGGCTTGAGCACCACGTGCGCTTCGACGATCTGCCCGCGCTCCTCGTCCGCCCGGCCGATCACACCGCATTCGGCCACGGCGGGATGGCGCAGCAGCGCGTCCTCCACTTCCGGCCCGGCGATGTTGTAGCCGGCCGAGATGATCATGTCGTCGGTGCGCGAGCGGTAGTAGAAGTAGCCGTCGGCGTCCATCTCGTAGGCGTCGCCGGTCAGGTTCCAGCCATTGAGCACGTAGTCGCGCTGGCGTTCGTCCGCCAGGTAGCGGCAGCCGGTCGGACCTTTCACCGCCAGCCGGCCGATCACGCCCGGCCCGACCGGATTGCCGTCGTAGTCGAGGATGCAGGCCTGGTAGCCCGGCACCGGCTTGCCGGTGGCGCCGGGCCGTATCTGCTCGCCCGCCGCCGAGATGAAAATGTGCAGCAGCTCGGTGGCGCCTATGCCGTCTATCATCGCCAGCCCGGTGGCCTGGCGCCAGCTCTCGCGCGTCGCCAACGGCAGCGCCTCGCCGGCGGAGACAGTCTTGAGCAGGCTGCCGATGTCGTACTTGTCGGCCAGCGGCGCCATTTGCCGGTAGAAGGTGGGCGCCGTGAAGCACACCGTGGCCCGGTATTGTTCGATCGCCTTGAGCAGGGTTTCCGGCGTCAGTTTTTCCAGCAGCACGGCGGTCGCGCCGACCCGCAGCGGGAACAGCAACAAGCCACCCAGGCCGAAGGTAAAGGCCAGCGGCGGCGTGCCGATGAAAACGTCGCTGCGCTGCGAAGCCAGCACCGAACGCGGGAAGCAGTCGCAGATCGCCATCACGTCGCGATGGAAATGCATCGTGCCCTTGGGGATGCCCGTGGTGCCGGAGGTGAAGCTGATCAGGCACACGTCGTCGGCCGCCGTGTCCACCGCGTCGAAGCTGGCCGGCTGCTGCGCCATCAATGCTTCCAAGGTGCCGTCGGCGCCGCCGAACCACAGCGTCTTCGCCCGCACGGCGGCGGGCAAATCCACCGCTTCCATTTCCGCGCGCAGGCCGTCGGCGCACAGCACGGCGTTGATCTCGGCCTTGCCGGCGATCGCGCCCAGCTCGCGCGCGCGCAGCAGCGGCATGGTCGGCACCGCGATGCAGCCGGCCTTCAGCACCGCCAGCACGCAGGCCGCCATCATCGGGTTGTTCGCGCCGCGCAGCAGCACGCGGTTGCCTGCCTCCAGCCCCAGCGGGCCGCGCAGCACGTGGGCGATGCGGTCGATCTGTTCCAGCAGTTGCGCATAGGTCCAGCTGAGGTGTTCGCCGCGCACCGCGACGCGTTCGCCGGCGCCTCCAGCCAGCGCGCCGTCGAACAGCTCCGCCACGCAATTGAGGCGCGGCGGGTATTGAAGCTCGGGCAGGTCGAAGCGCAACTCCGGCCACTGTTCCGGCGGCGGCAAGTGCTCGCGCGCGAAGCGGTCGGTATGCGCGCTGTCGCCGTTGGCAACGGAAGCGCTGGCAGAACTGGCTGTCGGTCTGGTCATGGTCGCCCTGAAGTTGAAGGTCGTTCGGTATCCCCTGCTCGCCCAGCAGATACTTTAAACCTAAACTATCTCAACATCAAGTGCTATCGCTCAGGCGGAGACGCCCTGCCGTACCAGGCCGGATTGATGGATCACGGCGCGCACCACGTCGGCCAGTACCGCTTGCACGGCCTCGTTGGACAGGCCGCCCGGATCGAAGCCCTTCAGCGCAACGGCCGCGCCGTCCAGCCCAAGCGTGACGCAACCGGCGTGCAGACGGTCGATGCGCGCCTGCGCCTCCTGCTGCTGGGCCCTGGCCAGCAAGACCTCCAGGTCGCCGCTGGCGGCGGTCAGCTGGTTCTGGAAGCCGCTCAGGTAGACCAATAGTCGCTCGGCGTTGATGCCCAGGCGGCGCATGGTGGTGGCGGGATCTTCGGCGTGGTGGTCGTAGCCGCTGGCCGCCTGGTCGAGGAACCCCACCAGGTGCACGCGCACCTGCTCGGCCTGGAATGGCTTGACGATATAACCGGCCGCGCCGGAATTGGTGGCCTCCTGCACGGTATCCTTGTCGTTGGCCGACGTCACCAGCACGAAGGGCATGGTGTTGATTTCCGCATGCCCCTTCACGCGCTGGAGCAGCTCCATGCCGGACAGGCGCGGCATGCGCAGGTCGCAGAAGCAGATCGCAGGACGCAAGCCAGCTTCCAGCTGCTGCCAGGCGTCGGCGCCGTCTTCCGCTTCGACGATATCGAACTTGCCACAGCTGTCGATCAGGTGCATCAACACCATGCGCGAGACGACATCGTCGTCGACTACCAGAACTTTCATGAGACTCCCTGTGCCCTTAACAACTACTTTAGTGTGACCTCAGTACGGCACTTTCCAACGATATTACATGAAAAACCGGGCTTGTACGTCCTGGACAGATAAGGATTTATACGAATTGCCGCAGCTTACAAAGTGCTAGCCGCGCCGGCCCGCAGCAGCAACGCGCGCAGCTGGGGCATGGCTTCGACAATGCGCGGCCAGTTGCCATGATCCGCATCGAGCTCCAGTTCCCCGCACAGCGCCTGCAGTTCCTGCTCCTCCAGATAGCCGGCGCTGCCCTTCATGCCGTGCAGCAGGCGGCTGGCGACTTCGGCGTCGCTCTGCTCGACGGCGCGTTCCAGCTCCGCCAGGCGCAGCGGCGCATCCTGGTGGAAGGCGCTACGCAGGCGCAGCCTCAAATCGCTTCCGCCGCTGTGCTGCGCCAGCCGGGCCGGCTCCTCGGCGGCCGGCGCCACGCCGAACAGCGAGTCCAGTTCCGGCGTGCCCAGCGCCGGGTTGTGGCGCGGCTCCATGCGCGGCAGCTGGAAGCCCCGTTGCAGCTGGCGTTCGATCGCGCGGCTAAGCTGGAAGTGCAGCTTGTCCTCATCGATCGGCTTGGTCAGGAAATCGTCCATGCCGGCGGCCAGGTAGCGGCTGCGGTCTTCCTCGCTGGCGTTGGCGGTCAGCGCGATGATCATCAGTTCCTGGTCGCGCACCGGCGCCGCTTCGGTGCCGCCCGACCGTATCATGCGGGTGGCGCTGGCGCCGTCCATTTCCGGCATGCGGCCGTCCATCAGGATCAGGTCATAGCGCGTCAGCGAGCAGGCCTTGACCGCCAGCGCGCCGTTGGCCGCGATGTCGACCTTGTGACCCAGGTCTTCCAGCATCATGCGGATGATGATCTGGTTGGTCGGGAAGTCTTCCGCGCACAGCACCTTGAGCTGGTGGCTGTGCGGCTCGCGCGGCACGTGCGGCACCATCGGCGGCGGCACGCCGTTCGCCAGCGGCAGCTCGAAGGAGAAGGTGCTGCCCTCGCCCGGTGTGCTGACGGCGTTGATGCCGCCGCCCATCAGCTCGACCAGCTGGCGGCAAATCGCCAGTCCCAGGCCGGTGCCGCCGTAGCGGCGCGTGGTGGAGGCGTCGGCCTGCTCGAACTGCTGGAACAGGCGCGGTATCGCCGCCGCCTCGATGCCGATGCCGGTGTCGGAGACGCTGAAGCGGATGCGGTTGAGCGCTCCCTTGAAACCGGCGCGGGCCCGTTCGTCGTCCTCCTGCGGCACTCGTTCGACGCGCATCCGCACCGACCCGTGCTCGGTGAACTTGAAGGCGTTGCCGACCAGGTTGACCAGCACCTGGCGCAGCCGGGTCGGATCGCCGACGACGAACTGCGGCAGGCCCTCGCCGAACTCCAGGCTGAATTGCACGCTGTGCGCGGCGGCCTGCTCCTCGAACAGGCTGACCACGTTCTCCACCGCCGACGACAGCGAGAAGTCGATGTTCTCGATGGTCAGCTTGCCGGCCTCGATCTTCGAGAAGTCCAGCAGGTCGTTGATGATCGACAGCAGCGACTGCGCGCTGGCCTGGCCGCGCAGGATCTGCTCGCGCGTGCTGACCGCCAGCCGGCTGTCGCGCAGCGCGAAGCCCAGCATGCCGATCACGCCGGCCAGCGGGGTGCGCATCTCGTGGCTCATATTGGCCAGGAATTCGGATTTCTGGCGGGTGGCGTCTTCCGCCTTCTGCTTGGCCAGGCGCAGGCGCTCGTCGTTCTCCTGCAAGGCGCGGTTGGCCAGCGCCAGCTCCTCGGTGTGCAGCCGCACCTGGCGTTCCTGTTGCAGCAACTGGGCCTGGGTCTGGCGCAGGGTTTGCAGCGTTTCTTCCAGCTGCTGGTAGGCGCGCGCGTTTTCCAGGCCGGCGGCGGCGTGCGATGCCAGCGTTTGCAGCATGTCCATGTGCACCTGCTGGTAGCGGTGCTTCTCGACGCTCTGCACGCACAGCAGGCCGACCACCTTGTCGTTGGCCACCAGCGGCGCATACATCATCGATTGCGCCACGGCCGCCGGCAGGCCGTCCTCGCGCAGGCAGGGCACCAGCGTGTCCAGGCCCGATTCGTCCATGTAGTTGCGGAACTCGGCCTGGAAGTCGTTGATGAACACCGGCTTGCGCTGCGTCAGGCACCATACGGCCAGCTGGTTGGGCTCATCCAGGCGGCGCTGGTAGGGCAAGGTGCGCACGCCGGCGTCGATGGCGAACGGGAAGTCGATCACGCCCTGCTCCTCGCGCACGAAACCGATGCCGAATATCTGCGCGTCCATCAGGTGATGTACGTGGCGGTACAGCGTGCGCATCGAGGTTTCCATGTCCAGCGTGGCGCTCATCTCGCGACCCAGCTCGCTCAGCACCGAGATGTTGCGGTGCGCCTGTTCGACGTTTTCCTTCTGCCGCTCGACTTCCACCTTTTGCCGCTCGGTGTCGACGCGGCGCTGCTCGGCCTCGGCGCGCTGGGCTTCCGCCTCCAGGCGGCGCTGCTCCAGCTCCTGCTTCTGCTGTTGCAGCAGCAGGTTCTTCTGCTCGACTTCCGCCGTGCGCGAGCCGACCAGCTCCTCCAGCCGCTGCTGCTGGTGGTGCAGGCTGCGCACGCGCGCGGCGTAGGCGGCGTAGGCGGCGCCCAGCAAGGCCAGGCCGATCACGCCGCGGAACCACCAGGTCTTCCAGAACGGCGGCAGAATGGTGATCTCCAGCGTGGCGGCGCTGTCGTTCCAGATGCCGTCCTTGTTGGCGGCCTTGACGCGGAAGGTGTACTGGCCCGGATCGAGATTGGTGTAGGTGGCGAAGCGCTTGGTGGAGTCGGTGACCACCCAGTCCTCGTCGAAGCCCTGCAGCTGGTAGGCGAAGCGGTTGCGCTGCGGCGCCGCGTAGTGCAGCGCCGCGAACTCCAGCGAGAACACGGAATCGCTCTCGAGCAGCGTCAACGCGTTGGTGTATTCGATCGCCACCCTCAGCACGTCGGGATGTTCGCCCTGCCCCGGCTTGAGCGACTTGTTGAAGATCTGGAAATCGGTGATGGCGACGGTCGGCGCCACGCTGTTCTCGCGCACTTCCGGCGGCGCGAACGCGGTGATGCCGTTGAAGCCGCCGAAGTACAGCGTGCCGTCCGGCGTGCGCAGCGCGGCGCCGTCGAAGTAGGCGCCCTCGATGGTGCCGTCGGCGCCGCCGTAGTTGCGCACCAGTCCCGTGCCGGTGTTCAGGCGCGACAGGCCACTGTTCGTGCTCAGCCAGAGGTTGCCCGCGTCGTCGGGCAGGATGGAGGCGATGGCGTCGTCGGCGATGCCGTCCTTGCGCAGGTAGCGGCGGAAGCGGATGCCGCCGTCGGCCGCCACTTCCATCTTGTTCAGGCCCGCCGCCGTGCCGACCCAGATGGTGCCGCGCCCGTCCTCGTACAGGTAGTGCACCTCGTCGTGACTGAGGCTGAATGGGTCGGCCGGGTCGCGCCTGAAGTGGCGGAACTTGCCGGTCTTGCGGTCCAGCAGATCGAGGCCGTTGAAGGTGCCGATCCACAGCTGGCCCTTGCGGTCTTCCAGGATCGGGCGCACCACGTTGTCGGCCAGGCTGCCGATGTCGGAAGGATCGTGGCGGAAGGTGCGTACCTCCATGGTCTGCGGGTCGAGCCGGTGCAGGCCGCCGCGCGAGGCGATCCACAGGATGCCGCTACGGTCGCCGACGATGTTGCGGATGGTGTCGCTGGCCGGGTCGCCGCGCACGAAAGACAGCGCCTTGATCGCGCCGTTCTCCACGTTCAGGTGATTGACGCCGGCCCGACCGCCGATCCACATATTACCGTTCTTCTCGCGCCACAGCGCGGTGACCTGGTCGTCGCTCAAGCTGTTGGCGCGCTGCGGATCGTGGCGCCACACCTTGCCCTCGCCGCTGACCGGATCGTACAGATTCAGGCCGCCGCTGCTGCCCAGCCACAGCTGGCCGCGCGCCTCGGCGACGATGGCGCGCACCTTGTTGTCCGACAGCGTGTTCGGGATGTCGGCCTGGCGCACGATGCGGGCGAAGCCGCCGCTGCCCAGGTCCACCCGGCTGGCGCCGTCGTTCCAGGTGCCGACCCAGAAGGTGCCGACGCGGTCGCGGAACAGCGCCGAGATCTGGTTGTCCGCCACGCTGTGGCTGTCGCTGAACTGGTGCATATACTGCACCAGCCGGTTCTCCGACGGCAGCCAGCGCAGCAGGCCGTCGGCCTGGGTGCCGACCCAGACGTTGGTTTCGGCGTCGACGTACAGCGTGGTGACGCTCATGCCCGGCTTCATGCCTTCGCGCGGGCCGAGGCGGCGGCGCTGCGGCTCCTTGCCCAGCAGGCGCCATTGTTCCAGGCCGCCCAGCGTGCCCACCCACAGCGTCTGCGCGCTGTCCACCTGCAGCGCCAGCACCGCGTTGTACTTGCTGTCGCCGCTGGCGTCGATGGTGAAGTGCTGGAAGCGCGAGTCGCCCGGCGCCAGCATATCGAGGCCGGTAGCGGTGGCCACCCACAGGCGGCCGGCGGCGTCGCGCGCCAGCGCGTTGACCTGGTCGTTGGCCAGGCTGCCGGCATCGGCCGGATCGTGGTGCCAGCTGGTGAAGCGCTGGCTGGCCGGGTCGAAGTGATGCAGGCCGTCGGCGCTGGCCAGCCACAGGCCGCCCTGGCCGTCGTCGGCGATGGCGCGCACGTGGCGGTTGCCGTTGCCGCGCTGCGGCGATTCGTGCGGCAGGAAGTGGGTGAAGCTCTTGGTGGCGGCGTCGTAGCGATCCAGGCCGCCGTCGGTACCCACCCACAGCTGGCCGCTGCGGTCCAGGTGCAGCACGCGCACCCAGTTGTCGGCCAGGCTGCGTGGATCGGAGACGGCGCTCTTGTAGGTGATGGTGCGGTAGCCGTCGAAGCGGGTCAGGCCGGCCTGGGTGCCGAGCCAGACGAAGCCCTGCTTGTCCTGGGCGATGGCCAGCACCGATTCCTGCGCCAGCCCGTGTTCGACGCTGAGCTGCTCGAAGCGCAGCGTGCGCGGCGGCGCCCCCGCCCATGCAGCGGCCGCGCCCAGGCCCCACAACAGCAGGACGGGCAGCAGCAAACGGCTACAGAGGCGTATTAAAAACAGCAAGGGAAGCCCCGTTTATCCGAAGAAGGCCAGCACATCGTCCTTGCGCGCTTGCGTGTCGCGCTGTCCGAGGCGGATCAACTCGCAAGTATATGTCGATTCGAACAATAGGTACGACGCGAGTGCTGCGCCACGGGTTTCGGTGGCCCCTATCCCCGACAGCATGGTGCGTATCGGCGCCGGCAAACTGGCGATGTGGCGGCTGGCGATATCGTCGAGCCGCTCGGACGGCGCGATCACCAGCAGCTGGACCGGCTTGAGCGGCGTCTTCTCCAGCAGCTCCGGCGGCAGCATGGACAAGGTCTTGTTGATGCGTTCCAGCCGCTCGATGTCGACCGCCAGGCTGTCGAGGAAGATCGACGACATGGCGTGGCCGGCGATCTGCGCCAGGCTGGGATAGCGCGCCGCGCTCTTTTCGGCGGCGCTGCGGGCCGGTTCGGTCAGGCGTCCGGCGCCGACCACCAGCACCTTGCTGGCGCCGAGGTGGATGGCCGGCGAGATCGGCGCCAGCTGGCGCATAGAACCGTCGCCGCAGTATTCGCGGTGGCCGCCCATGAACAGCGGCGTGGCCGGGAAGATGAACGGGATCGCCGACGACGCCAGCAAGTGCTCGACGCCGATCTGGTCCTGCAGGGCCACGCGCTGCATGCGTATCCAAGGCGCGATGTCGGCGGCGGTCTGGTAAAAGGTCAGGTGGTTGCCGGCGGTGTAGGACGAGGCGGTGACGGCCAGCGCATGCAGCAGGCCTTCGGACAGCACCGCGTCCAGGCGCGGCAGGTCCAGCATGCGGTGCAGCAGGCCGACCAGCGGTGTGTTGTCCAGCAGCGAGGCGGGCGGCGCGGCGCGCCATTTGCGCAGCAGCCAGCCGAACGACAGCAGCGACAGCCAGCGCGCGCCGGAACGGATCACGCCCAGCGAATCGGCGCGGTAGACCTGTTCGACCTCGATGTTCTGCCAAACGTCGAGCAGCTTCTGCACGCCCTCGCCGAAGTTATCGGCGCGGCAGGCCAGCGCGGTGGCGTTGATGGCGCCGGCCGAGGTGCCGCAGATGATGTCGAACGGATTGCGCGCAGGCGGCCAGCCCGCTTCCCACAGTATCTCCGAAATCGCCTGCAACACGCCCACCTGGTAGGCGGCGCGGGCGCCGCCGCCCGTCAGGATCAACCCTGTTTTCTTTTGAATTCCCATGCGACAAGATTAGCAGGGTCTGCCGGGTTTGGGCAGCGTTTGGCCGCAGTTTGAAGGCATTATTCGGCCATTAATCGCCTAATACGACACCTTCGCGACGGGGGTCGGCGCCGCCGAACCACTCTTCCTTGCCGTTGACGGTGCGCCGCTGGATGCCCTGCAAGCCGGAGTTGAGCTCGAACTCGCGCACCTGGTGGCCGCGCGCCTTGAGCTGTTCGACCACCGCCGGGCTGACCCGCCCCGCTTCCAGTTCGGTCGGCCCGTTGCGGCTGCCGAAGTTGGACAGGCTGATGGCCTGCTGCACGTCGAGCTTCCAGTCCAGCGTGCCGACCAGCACCTTGGCCACGTAGTTGATGATGGTCGAGCCGCCCGGCGAGCCGGTGGCCAGCACCAGCTTGTGCGTGCCCTTGTCGAACACCAGCGTCGGCGACATGGCGCTGCGCGGGCGTTTGCCGGCCTGCACGCGGTTGGCGATCGGGCCGTTTTCGTCCTGCGAATCGAAGGAGAAGTCGGTCAGCTGGTTGTTCAGCATGAAGCCGTCGACCATCTGGCGCGCGCCGAAGGCGTCTTCCACCGAGGTGGTCATCGACAGGCCGCCGCCGAATGCGTCCACCGCCACCAGGTGCGAGGTGGATGGCTTGTCGATGGCGGTGTCGGCGCCCCACGCGACCTGCATGGTGGCAGGCACGCCGTAGTTGGCGCGGCCCATGGACTTCTCGCCGATCAGCGACGCGCGCTGCTTCAGGTAGCCCTTGTCCAGCAGCGCGGCCACGCCCTTGCCGGGCAGCGGCACGAAATCGGTGTCGGCGGCGTAGCGATTGCGGTCCGCGTAGGCCAGGCGGCCGGCCTCGGTGAACAGGTGGATGCCTTCGGCCGTCAGCGCGCCGTTGACCGGTTTGTACGGGCTGATGTCCTTCACTTCCAGGATGCCCAGCATCTGCGCGATGGCGATGCCGCCGGACGAAGGCGGCGGCGCGCCGCACACGGTCCACGCCTTGTAGTCGCTGCAGACCGGTGTGCGCTCCTTGGCCTGGTAGCCGGCGATGTCGGCGGCGGTCAGCTTGCCGGGATTGGTCGGATGCGCGGCCACCTTGGCGGCGATGTCGCGGGCGATGCGGCCCTGGTAGAAGGCGTTGGCGCCGCCGTCGGCGATCTCGCGCAGCGTGCGCGCCAGTTCGGGATTCTTCAGCAGGTAGCCGACCGGACGCGGCTTGCCGTCTTCGCCGAAGAAGTAGGCCTTGGCGACCGGGTCACGCGCCAGGTAGCGGTCGTAGCTGAGCAGCGCGTTCAGGCGTGGGCTGACATTGAAGCCGTCTTCAGCCAGCTTGATGGCCGGCGCGAACAGCGCTTTCCACGCCAGCTTGCCGTGCTCCTTGTGGGCCAGCTCCAGCATGCGCAGCACGCCGGGGGCGCCGACCGAACGGCCGCCGATCACGCCGATTTCGCGCGAGACGGCCTTGCCGTCCTTGTCCTGGAACAGGTGTTCATCCGCCGAGGCGGGCGCGGTTTCGCGGCCGTCGTAGGATTGCACGCGCTTGCCGTCGGAGTACAGCAGGAAGGAGCCGCCGCCGATACCGGACGATTGCGGTTCGACCAGGGTCAGCACCAACTGGGTGGCGATGGCGGCGTCGATCGCGCTGCCGCCCTGCTTGAGCATCTGGTAGCCGGCCTGGGTGGCCAGCGGATTGGCCGCCGCCACCATGAATTTTTGCGCGGACTTGCCGACTTTTTCGGCGTAGCCGGTGGCGATTTCGGGCGCCACGTCGGCGCCGGTGCGTTGTGCGTAGGCTGGCGCGTGCAGCGCGGCCAGCAGCGGAAGGGACAGCGCAAAGCTCAGCGCCAAAGGCTTCATACGGAACATGGACTCTCCAAAATAAGAGGCGCGCGGCCAGGGCCGCGCGCCCGATCACTCTGGCATCCTACACGAAATCGAGTAAACCGTTTACTTCGGCTGCATGCGGATGGCGCCGTCCAGGCGGATGGTTTCGCCGTTCAGCATGGTGTTCTCGATGATGGCCTTGGCCAGGTGGGCGTATTCGTCCGGGCGGCCCAGGCGCGGCGGGAACGGCACCATATTGCCCAGCGCGGTGCGCACTTCTTCCGGCATGCCCATCAACATCGGCGTTTCGAAGATGCCGGGGGCGATGGTCATCACGCGGATGGCGCTGCGCGACAGGTCGCGCGCCATCGGCAGCGTCAGGCCGGCGACGGCGGCCTTGGAGGCGGCGTAGGCGGCTTGGCCGATCTGGCCGTCGAAGGCTGCGACCGAGGCGGTGTTGATGATCACGCCGCGTTCACCGCTGTCGGTGGCGGCGGTCTTGCCCATCGCGTCGGCAGCCAGGCGGGCCATGTTGAAGGTGCCGACCAGGTTGATGTTGACGGTGCGCTGGAAGATGTCCAGCGGGTGCGGGCCGTCCTTGCCGACGGTCTTGATGGCGGGCGCCACGCCGGCGCAGTTGATCAGGCCGCGCAGCGTGCCCAGTGCGACGGCGGCGTCGACCACGGCCTTGCCGTCGGCTTCCGAGGTGACGTCGCACTTGACGAAGACGGCCTTGAGCTCGGCGGCCAGCGCCTCGCCCGGTTCCACCTGCACGTCGGCCAGCACGACCTTGCCGCCCTGCTCGGTGATCATGCGCGCGGTAGCCGCGCCCAGGCCCGACGCGCCGCCGGTGACGATGAATACATTGTTCTGAATTTGCATGTCTGTCCCTATCTCGTTTTTATTTGACGTTTACGTAAACGTCACCTTCGCAATTGTAGCGAATTTTTCATCGATGGATACGGAAAAAGCGCAAGATCCCGCTTTCCCCAGCGTGCTACCGTTTGCGAGCATCTGCCGAGGGAAAGATATGAAAAATACAAGTTCAGCCCTGGACGCCAGGGTCAGTCTCAACTTTTCCGTTGCCAAGGTTGTCGCGATATTCACCGTGCTCCTCGGCCATTGGTTTTCGCCGTCGATCTTGTGGATACCGGTCACGATAGGCCTGTTTATCTTCGCCTACTCCTCCGGATACTTTACTGCGCGCCTATACGGGCCGGATCTCAACATCCGCAGTTTTTGGAAAAGGAAGCTGGAGCGGCTGGGCGTACGCTACTGGGTCATCCTGGGATTCCTGGCCGTGGTGGTCATGGTTCGCGGCGGGACGCTGCTTCACCCTCACACCTTGGTGCATCTGTTCGGATTGTCGGGGGTATTGAACTGGCTGGATATCCGCAACCGCAGCGGGCTGGGCGCCGGCCTTTGGTTCTTCACGCTGTTGCTGGTGTTCTACCTGGCCTACCCCATGCTTGCCAAGCTCTGCCAGTCGAAACAAGGTGCTTTGGCGGTCGCGGTGGGCTCAACCATCATTGCCGTTTATCTCGAAGACAGATCCCGTATCGGCCATGAACTCTGGCTGACATCGCTTGGATTTGTGCTCGGGGTGGCGTATGGCGCGCACGAACCGCGACCGCGCGCCTGGCAGGCGGCCGTGGTCGCGGGACTCGGATGCATCGCGTTGCTGGTGGCAAACCGCGCCGGGTTCAAGGGAGCCAATACCGCGCTGATCGCCATGACCAGCATCGCCTGCAGCGTTTGGCTGACAAGCGCCGTCAACTTCCGCTGGCACGGCTTTTCGCGGCTCGCAAAACTCGAGGACTATCTCCTCGAAATCTTCTTGATACACACTTACCTGTTTATGCACCCCACCCGCAACACCCTGCTGGACCTGCTTATCTCGACCATGGCCATCGTTGCCGTGGCCGTTGGCCTCAACCGGGTCGGAAATTGGGTGTCGTCAAAAGTCCTGCCGCGTCAAGCGACCGTGTGCGCTTAGCCCCGCCCCAGGGAGAGCCGCAAAAAGAAAAAGTCGTGTCGGAAACCGTCGGTCGTGACGGCTTCAAGGCGCGCAAGGCTGATCGATTAACGCTCCCCCCTGAGGGTATAGACTGGCTTCTCGGTTTCTCCCTTCTCCACCATGGTGAGAAGGCGTTGCAGTTCCGTGCGCTCGTTATCGTCCTTTGCGGATAACACCAGGTTGCGCAGGATGGCGACATGCGCCGTTTGCAGCGCCTGCGCCGCAGGCACTGCAATGTCCGGTTTCACGCCAACGTGTTCCCAGTTGGTCTTGGTGACGAAGTTGATCATGCGCGAGCTCGGGATAGCGACAGCAATGTCGTTCCCTACGCTGTACCAGCCAACGGGATTTGAACCTCCGCCGGTGGCCTCCCCAATCACTGTCCCGCGCTTCTGTACCTGCATGCCATACGCAAAATCCTCCCCGGCGGAAAACGTGCGCGCCGAGGTCAACACGTACACGGGCTTGTCGTAACGCTGTGCGACCGTCGGCACTGTCCAGTACTGCTGCGTCGTATTGTCCGGGCGATTGTACATGTCAATCAGGTGTCGCTCGTCGCCGAGCGGGAAGAAATGGCTGATCAGATAGGCCACGCTGGCCGGGCTGCCGCCACCG
Organism: Duganella sp. BJB476; assembly: GCF_003416895.1. GTDB lineage: Bacteria > Pseudomonadota > Gammaproteobacteria > Burkholderiales > Burkholderiaceae_D > Rugamonas. The sequence goes on along the minus strand of NZ_QVIO01000006.1, from coordinate 314,889 downwards.
TTGCGGCGCAGGTCGAGGATCAACGCATCCGTCCCGGCCATGAGCTGCACCGCCGCCGTATACGCCTGGCCGGCGAACTCGGGTGCTCGGAAGGAGCGCAGCTCAATATAGCCGACGTTGCCGGGAAGGCGTTCGATTTTCTGGAGCCCATAACCCTGCCGTGCGTTCCGGTCGCGCCGTTCTTCGATTTCGGCGCGGGTGGGCGCCTCGGAGGGAATGCCGAATTCACTAAAGCCTTCGACAACCCTGGCGCCGAAATGCTTGTCGCCGCTGAATTCGCGCAAGTCCTTCGCCAATGCCTCACTGAGCGCTTGCGCGCTGGTGGCGGACGCGTAGCCTCCCTTGGCATGTTTGCTTGCAAGTGCACGGCCGACCCGTTCGGCTACGTCGGGCTCGATGTAATTCGCGCTAATTTTCGCTACCAACGTCTGCACAATCGCAGCGCGATCGGACTCGTTCAGCGGAGCGACCTCGGCCGCGAGGGCTGGAATCGACCACAGCATGCTGAACACCAAGCCTGCAACAAACTTCTTTCTACAGAACATACATCTCCTCCTGGTTAGACTACGAATCTGATCTTGTTTCAAGCTGTTGCAGTGCTGCCGCCAGGGCAGGCATATAGGTGCGGCTGGCGCGCAGCACACTGCCGTCGCGCAGGCGCAGCAGCGCATCGCGGTTGGTCAGCGAGCGCAGTTCGGCGATCATGTCCAGTCGCACGATGGACGAGCGGTGCACGCGGTGGAATTGGGACGGATCGAGCTGCATCGCCAGGTTGTGCAGGCGTTCGCGCACCAGCCACGTCTTGCCATTGGCATGCAGGGTGGCATAATCACCGTCCGCCTCGATTCGTTCGACCTCGGCAACCGGCACCAGCACGGTGCGCGACCCGACTCGCACGCTGAACGTACGCGCCTGCGGCGCCGGCGCCACGGCGGCACGCCCACGGCCACGGTACGGGAATGCCTGCTGCGCGCGGTCGAGGGCTTCGTCGAAGCGTTCGTCATCCACAGGCTTGAGCAGGTAATCGAGTGCGGCCAGTTCGAAGGCTTGCACGGCGAAGCTGTCGTAGGCCGTGAGCAGGATCGCCATCGGCCGCTGCGCCGGTGGCAGTGCGGCCAGCACCTCCAGGCCGCTCCGCTCCGGCATCTCGACATCGACAAACACCAGGTCTGGCTTCAGCGTCACGATCCCTTGGTAAGCGCTGGCGCCGTCACCGAATTCGCCCGCCAGCGCGAACCCAGCGTGGCGCGCAAGCCTGACTTTGACCGCCAGCCGCGCCAGCGGCTCGTCGTCGACAATCACCACCCGGATCGTCATGCCGCCGCCTCCATGCCGCGCCGTGGCAGCGCCATGCGCACATGGAAGCGCCCGTCCGTGCCCCATTCCGCGTCCACCTGCTGATCCGTGCCGTACAAGCGGCGCAGGCGTTCCCGGACGTTGGACAGGCCGATGCCGCTCCCCACATGCGGCCGCCGCTGACCGTCGTTCCGCACGTCGATGAAAAGACGCTCGCCATCGCGCCCGACCAGAATTTCGAGCAGGCCGGGGCTGGCCAGCGGTGCGATGCCGTGACGGATCGCGTTCTCCACCAGCGGTTGCAGGATCAGGTAAGGCACGACGCTGCCCAGCAGGTCGGGGCCGACCTTCATCGTCAGGCGCAGGCGTTCGCCGAGCCGCGCCTTTTCGATGGCGAGGTAGGCGTCGAGCAGGGCCAGTTCATCGGCCAGCGCATGCTCGTGGCGGCCATCGTGCGCCAGAGTGGCGCGCAGAAAGTCGGACAGCGACGCCAGCATGCGGTTGGCCTCCCGGTTGGACTGGGCCGACACCAGCGCGGACACCGCGTTCAGGGAGTTGAACAGGAAGTGTGGATTGACCTGCAGGCGCAGCGCGTGCAACTCGGCATCGCGCGCGGCGCCTTGCGCCTGGGCCAGATGCAATCGCACCTGTTGCAGCGACAGGTAATAGGCCGCCATTGCGTGGACCGCACAAAAGGCGATCAGCGCCAACCAGCAGCTATCCAGTCCCCGTGCCAGCATGCCCCATTGATAGCCCGTTTCCATGCCGAGCGCGATCCCGAACCGCTGCCCCAGTAGGGCGTTCGTAATGGCCATGGCATAGGTGATCACCAGCAGTATCAATCCCATGCGCAGCCAGGACCAATCGCGACGCCACATGGCCCGCTGAAGCAGCGTCAGCGGAATAAGCCATAGCAGGCAGGCGACCAGGAACAGCGTACGAAAGGCTACGATATAGTGATCACTGACGGCGGGCAGGCCCAGAATGACCATGCAGGCTGACACTGGCAGTGCGGCCAGCACGGGAACGAGCAAAGGGGTTTCGACTTTCACGCGGGGTTTCCAGAAGTACAATTCTGCAATTCTAGCGTTTCAATCACCCAACGAATAGAAAGCAATACACGCATGGAACGTCCAGAGGTAAGAAAGCCTTCACCTTAGACGATGGCCTGGCGGCGGTCGAGTCAATTGCGGCGACCCGTGCATATCTTGCAGCCGAGTCGGTCGGAGATTGAGGTAAGGGACACGTGTGCCTATGCAGCTTTTGGTTTAGGATCAGCGTGATTGAGGTCACCACGAACGTCTGCAACTGGCCGAAAACAGTCGACGGTCCAGCTGGCACGCAATTTCAAACGCAGATCTCTTTACTCAAAGACTGGATAGCAGGTAAGCATGAAACTCCTTCTAGGCTAAACCGACTTCAACGGTTAATGACGGTCACAAGTTGATTCGCACGTTTCGTTGATTGGGCATCTGATACGGGGAAATGCAGCCTGAACGACAGGACTTGCGACGGCATATTGTCGGCGCTAAGGTTCAATTCGTAAAACACCGGCTGCCCATCGCTGGCGGTGGAAGCGTAGCGGACTTGGACAAACTTCTGGACTTTAAACGGGATGTTTTTTTGCCGAGGCACTTCCAACTTGATGCTTTTCCCGTCGGGCAGCGTTGCGATAGGATGTATCGTCGAAAAACCGCCCAGACTAGCGTCAACGCGCTTTAGGGCGCGTTCGGTCGTCCGGATATTTTGCGTTGCCTCTGGCGCGAACATCGCCGCCGCGTCCTTAAATCGCTGATGCTGCAGCGCGTCCACGAATTTGTCGGCGACCACGGCCGGGCTTACGTCACCATAGGCGGCAGGGGAAACGATCAACGTGCAAACCACCAGTGCGCCAAGGCTGACGATGTTGAACTTCATGTGCGATACGCCCGTATTCATTGAGAAGCACGCAGGATACTTGATCGCGGGGTACAAAAGTTACTCACATTCTCACATCAGGCCAATCAGTTAGCATTGCAGCCAGACGCCGTTGCGATTGCAGACTTTGCCGGAGGGTGAGATTGCCGTGCCGGGACCGGCGTTGTTGATGCGCGCGCCGCTGGCGTCGTTGCAGCCGGTGGAGCCGCAATTGTTCAGTGCCTTGGGCGCATTGGGCGGATTGAGCAAGGTTTGCAGCGACGGCGATGGCGGCGCGGCCGGCATCGCGACTTGCGGCGCCTGCTTGACGACCGGCATGCGTTGGATGATCTGCGGGACCGGACGGCGCGGCATCGGCTTGCGCGCCGGTGCGGTGCGGCAGGGCTCGACGGCCAGATGCAGGCCGTCGGCACTCAGCGTACAGACCGGCAGCTTGGCGTATTCACGTAACTCGGCGCTGCCCGGCGTCGGCGCCTGGGCGGCGGCCAGCGCACCCGGCAGCGCCAGCATCAGGCACAGGACGGCGCGCGGCGTCATGGCGGCGGCGTCACGGTTGACGTCATCACCCGCCAAGGCAACAGGCAGGCGGTGATGTTGGGATAGTAGCCGCGCGGATTGTCGCAGTAGTACAAGCGCTGCGAGGAGGCTCCGGCATCGGGCGGAGGCAGGTACAACGGCGCATCGGCGTAGTAGCCGGGCGGATAGTAGTAGCCGTCGTAGTAGGGACCGTAGTAGCCGTAGCGCGGCCAGTACAGCGGCGCACCGATAAAGATGCCGCCGCGTACGTAGCCGTGGCCGTGATGATAGCCGTGGCCACCTCCTCCATGGAAATGACCATGACCGCCGCCTCCGTGGCCGCCTCTCTGCGCCCAGGCATTGGGACTGATTAGCACTCCCAGCAGGAAGGCCAGCGTCAGCGCCGGTTTCAACATATTCATGGCATCACCTCGCGAAGTGCTACACCTTCATTATTAGCAGGTGTAGCACCGGAGGGAAGCGAATGAAACAATTGGTAACGCTTACTTGCCTGGCGCTGGCGGCGGCTGGTCGGCGGGAACGCCCTGGCCCGGTGGCTGGCCTTCGGTCATCGGCGCGCCGGCCGGTGGTGGCGGTGGAGCGTCGGCCGGCTTCATCATGCCGGCGCCCGGCGCCATCATCATCAGCGGTGGCGCGGTGATCGCCGCGACCGGAGCCGGCACCGACACCGCCAGCCAGCCCGAGGCAGGCAGCAGCGGCACCAGCAGCAAGGCCACGATGTTGATGATCTTGATCAGCGGATTGACCGCAGGACCGGCCGTGTCCTTGTACGGATCGCCCACGGTGTCGCCGGTGACGGCCGCCTTGTGCGCGTCCGAACCCTTGCCGCCGAAGTGGCCGTCTTCGATGTATTTCTTGGCGTTGTCCCAGGCGCCGCCGCCGGTGGTCATCGAGATCGCCACGAACAGGCCGGTCACGATGGTCCCCATCAGCATGCCGCCCAGCGCGGCCGCCCCCAGCAGCATGCCGACCACGATCGGCACCACCACCGGCAGCAGCGACGGGATGATCATTTCCTTGATCGCCGACGCGGTCAGCATGTCGACCGCCTTGTCGTACTCCGGCTTGCCGCTGCCGTCCATGATGCCCTTGATGTCGCGGAACTGGCGGCGCACTTCCACCACCACGGCGCCGGCGGCGCGGCCCACGGCCTCCATCGCCATCGCGCCGAACAGGTAAGGAATCAGGCCGCCGATGATCAGGCCAACGATCACCATCGGGTTCGACAGGTCGAAGGTGATGCTCTTGCCGGTCGACTCCAGCGCGTGGGTGTAGTCGGCGAACAGCACCAGCGCGGCCAGGCCGGCCGAGCCGATCGCATAGCCCTTGGTGACGGCCTTGGTGGTGTTGCCCACCGCGTCCAGCGGATCGGTGATCGCGCGCACCGATTCCGGCATGCCCGACATCTCGGCGATGCCGCCGGCGTTATCGGTGATCGGACCGTAGGCATCCAGCGCCACGACGATGCCGGCCATCGACAACATCGAGGTCGCGGCAATCGCCACGCCGTACAACTGGCCCAGCTGATACGACACCAGGATCGCCGCACACACCGCCAGCACAGGATAAGCGGTGGACTTCATCGACACGCCCAGGCCGGCGATGATGTTGGTGCCGTGGCCGGTGGTCGAGGCTTCGGCGATATGCTTGACCGGCGCGAAATCGGTGCCGGTGTAGTACTCGGTGATGTAGACCATCAACCCGGTCAGCACGATGCCGACCACGGTGCAGCCCATCATCTTCATGCGCATGGCCTCGTCCGGCCAGATCTGCCAGGTCACCACCACAAAACCGAGCAGCGACAAGCCGGCCGCCCACCACAAGCCGGTGTACAGCGCCGACATGATCTTCTTGCCCGGCTTGGCCTTGACCATCGAGCAACCGATGATGGAAGCGATGATGGACACCGCGCCCAGCAGCAACGGATAGACGATGGCCGAAGTCGGCGCCGAGGTAATCAGCAAGGCGCCCAGCAGCATGGTGGCGATCAGGGTCACCACATAGGTCTCGAACAAATCGGCCGCCATGCCGGCGCAATCGCCGACGTTGTCGCCGACGTTATCGGCGATCACCGCCGGGTTGCGCGGGTCGTCCTCGGGAATGCCCGCCTCCACCTTGCCCACCAAATCCGCGCCGACGTCCGCGCCCTTGGTGAAGATGCCGCCGCCCAGACGGGCGAAGATCGAAATCAGCGACGCGCCGAAGGCCAGGCCGATCAGCGGCTTGATCACATCGTGCGGATTGAGCGGCGGATTCGGCGCGCCCGGCGCCATCCCCGTCAGGAACATATAGAACAGCACCACGCCCAGCAGGCCCAGGCCGACCACCAGCATGCCGGTGATGGCGCCGCCCTTGAAGGCGACGTCGAGCGCCTCGTTCATGCCCTTGGTGGCCGCCTGCGCCGTGCGCACATTGGCGCGCACCGAGACGTTCATGCCGATGAAGCCGCAGGCGCCGGACAGCACCGAGCCGATCAGGAAGCCGATGGCGGTCTTCATGTCGAGCAAGGCAGCAATGAGGATGAGCAGCACCACGCCGACGATCGCGATGGTGCGGTACTGGCGCGCCAGATATGCGGCGGCGCCCTCCTGGATGGCCAGTGCAATTTCCTGCATGCGGGCATTGCCCGCGTCCTGACGCAAAATCCAGCTTCGAGACCATAAACCGTAAATCACGGCGATAACGCCGCACGCAACTGCAAACCAAAGACTAGCTGCCATAGTGTCCCCTTATTTTTATTGATCGAGCCTACAAACCCACACTTCAGAAAACCAACGCCCGCCGGGTAGGCAAGCGCAGCAAACTAAACCTGCGAACTGCAACACTTCATAAAACGGGATGGCATCCAGCCGATTTCGGGCGCAAAAAAAGCGGACACTCGGTCCGCTCTACTTTAACGCTTATTCCGCGAGCGCGGCAAACGCGCTGTCGCGAATTTGCTCTACCGGACCGACGCCGACGATGCGGCGATACTTCGGCGCACCCGCTTGACCGGTTTGCGCCCAGGTATTGTAGTAACCCAGCAGCACTTCGGTCTGGTTGTGATAGACGTCCAGGCGCTTCTTGACGGTCTCTGCCTTGTCGTCGTCGCGCTGCACCAGCGCTTCGCCGGTGACATCGTCCTTGCCTTCGACTTTAGGCGGGTTGAACTTGACGTGGTAGACGCGGCCCGAACCCGGATGGCAGCGACGGCCATCCATGCGTTCGATGATCGATTCGTCCGGCACGGCGATTTCCAGCACGTAGTCCACCGCCACGCCGCTGTCCTTCATCGCGTCGGCTTGCGCCACGGTGCGCGGGAAGCCGTCGAACAGGTAGCCGTTGGCGCAATCCGGCTCGGCCAGACGGTCCTTGACCAGGCCGATAATGATGTCATCCGATACCAAACCACCAGCATCCATTACCTTTTTGGCTGCCAGGCCCATTTCCGTGCCCGCCTTGATCGCGGCGCGCAGCATGTCGCCGGTGGAAATTTGCGGGATGTTATATTTTTCTTTGATGAAATTAGCCTGGGTGCCCTTGCCGGCTCCTGGTGCTCCTAAAAGAATAAGACGCATGAAAAATTCCTAAAACAGATATGGATGGGTTAGTTGGTATCGGATCGTACGAAACTTACCACAAAACTTCGTCTCAACGCCAATTTGTGACGGCTTGGGCCGTTCTTAGCTGACGAAACCGGGTTACAGAGAGATATTCCGTATGAATATCGCACCGTTGTCTTCGTTATATCAGTCGTAACTGACTACTGGCTGACGTGCCTGTTTGATACAAATCAATAGAACTGCCGGACGCGCACCAGGTCTTCCGGCGTATCCACCCCGGCCGCCGGGGCCGCGTCGGTCACATGGACCGCGATGGGATAGCCGTGCCACAGCACGCGCAACTGCTCCAGTGCTTCGATCGATTCCAGCGGCGACACTTCCAGCGCCGGGTAGGCTTGCAGGAAGTCGTTGCGGTAGGCGTACAGTCCGATGTGACGGAGCGGTACGTAACCATCCGGCAGCGTTGATTTAGACTGCGCAAACGCGTCGCGGTTCCAGGGTATGGTCGCGCGCGAGAAATACAGGGCCCGGCCGGTCTTGTCCAGCACCACCTTGACCACGTTGGGGTTGAAGGCGTCGTCGGCGTCGTGCAGCGGGTGGGCGCAGGTGGACATCGGCACCTCGGCGTTGATGCGCGCGGCGGCCGCTTGCAGCAGCGCCGGGTCGATCAGCGGCTCGTCGCCTTGCAGGTTGACGACCACGGCGTCGGCCGGCAGGTTCAGCGCGCGCGCCACTTCGGCGATGCGGTCGGTGCCGGACGGATGGTCGGCGCGCGTCATGCACACTTCCACGCCGTGCTGTGCGCAGGCGGCGCGGATGTCTTCATGGTCGGTGGCGACGATGATGCGGCTGGCGCCGGCCTGCTGCGCGCGCTCGGCCACGCGCACCACCATGGGCTTGCCGCCCAGGTCGGCCAGCGGCTTGTTCGGCAATCGGGTCGAGGCCAGGCGGGCCGGAATGATGACAATGAAGGACACTGCTTAATCCGCCTTGTCCTGCAAGGTGCGCGCCTCGTCGGCCCACATGATGGGGATGCCGTCGCGGATCGGATAGGCCAGGCGGTCGCCCTTGCATATCATTTCCTGGGCTTTTTTATCGTACTCCAGGGGGCCTTTGCAGACCGGGCATACCAGGATATCAAGCAATCGAGCGTCCACGACATTTCTCCACAATTTGTTCGGCCAGCGCGCCGTCGAGGTGCGCCGTCACCGGGACGACCCATAGTCGCGGGTCGTCTCTGAGTTCTTCAATTTGCGCACATTTTACTGCATCCTTCTCGGTCATCAAGATCAGGTCCGCGTCGAGCGCGGCAAACGGGCGGTCCTGGAAGTCGTGATGGTCGGGCAAAGGCAGCTCCGTGATGCGCAGGCCGGCGGCCTTCAGCATGCCGAAGAAGCGCGCCGGATTGCCGATGCCGGCGGCGGCGGCCACGCGCAGGCCGGCGCCGGTGCTCGCTTCGGCCAGTTCGGCGAAAGTGCGGCGCTGGCCGCGGTCGCGCAGTTGCTCGGCGTGGGCGCCGGTCAGCGTCATCTGGAGCGGCATGGCGGCTGCGCCTACCGATGCGGCCAGCTGCGGGCTTAGCTGCGGGGTGTTGATGACGGTGAAGTCGCGCCGGCGCGAGACCGGCTCGCGCAGCGGGCCGGCCGGCAGCAGCCAGCCGTTGCCGGCGCCGCGGCCGTCGAACAGGATGATTTCCACGTCGCGCTGCAAGGCGTAGTGCTGCAAGCCGTCGTCGGTCAGCAGGATGTTCACGCCGGGATGGGCGGCCAGCAGCGCGCGGCCGGTGGCGGCGCGGTCGCGGCCGACCATCACCGGGCAGCCGGTGCGCTGCTTGATCAGCAGCGGCTCGTCGCCGACCTGGGCCGGTGTGGACGCCTGGGTCACCTCACGCGCGTTGCCGCCGTCGCTGCCGTGGCCGCGCGAGATCACGCCGGGCGTCATGCCGGCCGCCTGCAGGGCCTGCACCAGCCAGATCGTCAGCGGCGTCTTGCCGGTGCCGCCGATATAGATATTCCCCACCACCACCACTGGCACCGGCAGCCGCGAGGACTTCAGCACGCCGGCGCGGAACATGGCCGCCCGCAGGCCGCTGAGCGCGCGGAACAGCAGCGACACCGGCCACAAGGCGCAAGCCAGCGGCCCGCGCCGCAGCCAGTTACGCGTCAGCGTCGTTTCGAGCGCTGACGATTTGGAGGGAGAAGATGTGGACACTTATTTTGCGGCACTGGTCTGCGCGGCAAAGGTCAGCTTTTCGTAGCCTGCGATGCGCGCCGCTTCCATCACGTTGATGACCATCTGGTGCATCGCGAACTGGTCGGCGTTGACGATCACCACCGGCGACTTGCCGCCCGCCCCGCCCTTGTCGGCGGCGGTCTTCATAGCCTGCGCGAAGCCGGCCACGTCGTGGAACGACACCGGATCGCCGTTGATGGTGTAGTTGCCCTTGGCGTCCACCGTCACGTTCAGCTCGAACGGTTTGTCGGTCGCCTTCTGCGCGTCGGCAGTCGGCAGGGTGATCTGCAGCTCGGTGAACTTGCTGTAGGTGGTGGTCACCATCAGGAAGATCAGGATCACCAGCAGCACGTCGATGAACGGGATCAGGTTGATCTCGGGGTCCTCGCGGTGCCGGCCTTTGCGGAAATTCATGCGGCGTCCTTACTTGCGCTTGCAGTGCACGACATCGACAAACTTCACCGCCAGCTGTTCCATCTCGATGATGAAGCTGTCCACCAGCGCGCGGAAGTGACGGTAGAAGACCAGCGTCGGCATCGCGATCGCCAGGCCGAAGCCGGTGTTATACAGGGCCACCGAAATACCGTGCGCCAGTTGCGCGGGATTGGCGCCGGTGGCATTCTGCGCGCCGAAAATCTCGATCATGCCGACCACCGTGCCGAACAGGCCCATCAGCGGCGCCAGAGTCGCGATGGTGCCCAGCGTGGTCAGGAAGCGCTCCAGCGTGTGGGCCACCGCACTGCCTGCCTCCTCAATGGATTCCTTCATCACGTCGCGCGGCGCATCGATGTTGCGCAGCGCGGCCGACAACACCACGCCCAGCGGCGAACTTTTCTCCAGCTTTTCGATGACGTCCGGCGTGATGTTGCCTCCGCGGTAGACCTGTACCACTTCGTCCAGCAACTTTTTCGGCAGGATCTTGCTGCGACGCAGATAAAGCAAGCGTTCGATGATCAGCGCTGTCGCGACGATCGATGCGACCAGCAACAACCAGATAGGCCAACCGGCAGCTTGTAATATGGCGAGCAAAAGGAACTCCTGTCTAGATAAACACCCGAAGGCGCAATGTATCTTGTTGGGCCGTCCTCGGCAAGTGGTGGATGACTCCCGGACCGCCCCGGCAAGGCAGTCATCATACAAGTTCGAAAGTTCTGCACATTTTCTGTGGACAATTGTGTGTGCAATGCCCACCCACCCTATCCAAGCCATTGATTTCAAAGAAGATAATTTCAAAGCTTAAAAATAGCGCAGCCGGAGGCCTCAGGCCCGCTTTTTGCTCAGCAAAAGTTATGCCCAGTTATGCCCATATTCTGTTGATAAGATTGTGAGCAAGGCACGCCATGACCATCCAAGTCATTGATTTTAATCAAACTTATCCTCTTGCGTAAAAATCTGGCATATGACCATATCCACGCCATATGCATTGCCTTTCCGCCAATTTCGGCCACCAAAAGTGGCCAATGGCCGAAGCTGGCCGACTTCTGCACAAATAATGTGGATAAGATTGTTAGCAAGGATCCCGACTGTATACAAAGTCCTTGATTCATAAGGGTATTTTTACCATGCGTAAAAAAAGCGCAGTGAAAAACCGCCAAAAACGCCGGCCGGCGGCGCCGATTTGGCTGTGGACTTCTGCACACATAATGTGGATAAGATTGTGAGCAACGCCTTCCACATAGTGAAAGATCGTTGATTTATAAGGGAATTTTTGCCGTGAGTAAAAATCGTGCAGACCTCGGTTTTTGACCGCTTTTCATAGCTAAAACCGAGTTTTCCACCGCTCCGATCAGGTCCGCGACCGATAATGCCTGCCTATCGCCAAAAAGCCGACACTTCTGCACATTTTGTGTGGATAAGATTGTTAGCAAGGCTGCACAGTGCAGGCAAAGCCTTTGATTTATATCGTTTTTATTGCTCTGCGCAAAAATGAAGCAAGCGATTTTTTATCCCCAGCCCGGCCGGCGACCGACGCGATGGCCGGCATCGCCCGCATTCACCGTCATGCGTCGCCTGGGGGCAAGTCGGGAGTTTTGCACATCTTCTGTGGATAAAAGTGTGTGTAATACCCTACTTCACTACTTAAGTCATTGATTTGTCACAATATACTTTCTCTGCGTAAATTTTAAGCATGATAAAATCAACAAGAAGAAAATAGCTATCGATCACAAAAGTTTCACACATCTTTTGTGGATAACTTTGTGCGTAACTGCCGGTGGCTGCGGCAAAGTGCTTGATCCGTAAGGGTTTTTCCTTCTTGCACGCAAATACGGCAGAAATGTTTACCCTTTAAAATCATATACCTACCTATAATACTTACCGCTTTAGATGCTCTATGACCGCTGTATTACAAAAATAACAAAGTGTGGATAGTTTCCTTTTTTGAAACCTATGAACTTCGACGACCGTAACGACACCGCCCCCGCCGCCGCCCCTGTCATCAGCGTTACCGCGCTTAACCAGGCGGTTGCGCGGCTGCTGGAGCGCAGCTTCCCGCTGACGTGGATCTCCGGCGAGGTGTCCAACTTCACCAAGGCCAGCTCCGGCCACTGGTATTTCACGCTCAAGGACGATGCGGCCCAGGTGCGCGCGGTGATGTTCCGCGGCCGCGCCCAATACGCCGGCTTCATTCCGCGCGAAGGCGACAAGGTCGAAGTGCGGGCGCTGGTCACCTTGTACGGCGCGCGCGGCGACTACCAGATCAATGTGGAAGCGATACGCCGCGCCGGCGTCGGCTCGCTGTTTGAAGCCTTCCAGCGGCTCAAGGAGAAGCTGGACGCGGCCGGCCTGTTCCACCCGGAGCGCAAGCGCGCCTTGCCGCTGTTCCCGCGCACGGTGGGCATCGTCACCAGTCCGCAGGCGGCCGCGCTGCGCGACGTGCTGACCGCGCTGAAACGGCGCGCGCCGCATGTGAACGTGGTGCTGTATCCGACGCCGGTGCAAGGCCAGGGCGCCGGCGACAAGATCGCCGCCGCCATCGATACCGCCTCGCTGCGCAACGATTGCGATGTGCTGATCGTCTGCCGTGGCGGCGGCAGCATCGAGGACCTGTGGTCCTTCAACGAAGAAGACGTGGCCTACGCCGTGGCCAACTGCCGCATGCCGGTGATCTCCGGCGTAGGCCACGAAACCGACTTTACGATCTGCGATTTCGCCGCCGACCTGCGCGCGGCCACGCCCACCGCCGCCGCCGAACTGGCCGTGACGCCGCGCGCGGACTGGATGGCGTCGCTGCGCGCCGACGTGATCGACCTGCGGCGCGCGATGCGGCGCAGCGTCGGCGAAGCGTCGCAGAACCTGGACAACTACACGCGGCGCCTGCTCAGCCCCGGCGCGCAGATCCGCCAGCAGCGCCTGAAGCTGCTGGCCTTGTCGACCGCGATGACGCACGCCAACCGCGCCCCGCTGTCGCAGGCGCGCTTTCAACTGGACCGTTTGAGCGGCCGCTTGGGCGCGCGCAAGCCGGATGTGACGGCGGCGCGTTCGAAGCTGTCCGACTTCCAGCATCGCGTGACGATGAGCGTCTCCACCCAACTGGCGCAGCGCCGCGACGCGCTGGCGGCCCTGTCCTCGCAGCTGGAGCTGCTGAACCCACAGCGCACGCTGGAACGCGGCTACGCCATCGTCACCGACGACCAGGGCGCCATCATCCGCGCACCGGCGCAACTGAAGCCGCGCAGCACGCTGACCATGCGCCTGGCGGAAGGCAGCGCCAAGGTGGGCGTGGAATCGGTGCAGCCCTCGCTGGACTAGATCGATCGGGTGGCGCCGACAAGCGCTTGTACCGTGATTGTATTTATGATATTTTTTGCGGCCATACACAGCTTTCATACGCCATGAAGATATCGCCTGTTTGGCTGCACCTGTTGGGCGCAGCATTGCTGCCGCTCAGCGCCCACTCGGCAACGGTGAACGTCGACATCAAACTGATCTCCGCCGACGCCCTGGAAGTAAGCTTCGCGCTGCCGGAGCATTGCACCGCCCTCGCCTTCCTCAAGGATGAACGAGGCGGCCAGGAGATCCGCGCCGCATGGCAGAAGCAAAACGATTGCGCCGCCCCGGAAGGCAATCTGCTGAAAAGCGCCGGCGCCTGCACCGCGCGCTTCCGCGTGCCGGCGACGATGCAGAAGATCAGCGGCTACCCCGGCTCCTTCCCCGCGCCCGGCGGCATGTACGTCCACAGCTCCAACTACGCGCTGGCCGACAGCTGCGGGCCGGTGCGCTACCGCTACCTGGCGCCGGACATCGTCATGGACGGCCAGCGCTACCACGACTCGGCAAGCGCTCCCGCCGCCACCGGAGGCGACACGCCCGCCATGCTGATGCTGGCGCCGCAAACTTCGACTTCGCTGGACTATTTCGATCCGCGCCTGTCGGCGGCGACGGTCGCCCAAATCCGCGAGGTGGCCGATGGCACGATCGCCTATCTGAGCAAGCAACTGCCGCTGGCACGCTTCACCCGGCCGGTGATTGCCGCCATCGCCGCCAGCGAACCTGGCGGCCCCAATGTCGGCGGCGACGCCAGCAACATCCTGCGACTGACTTTGTTCAACTGGCCGCAGGTACAGGGGCCGGATGAAAAATCCAAGTTGACGGTGCTGGTATCTCACGAATTCAGCCACCGCTTCCAGCTGCGCGACGCGGTCGATGTCTATCCCGATGCGCGTCTGATCAACGAAGGCGGCGGCGAGTTCCTGCGCTGGCTGACATCGGTGCAGCAAGGTTGGCTCACGCGCCAGGAAGCGGCAGCGCAACTGGACAAGGCGCTGGCCGAATGCATCCTCTACACCGAAGGCAAAAGCTGGCGCGCGCTGACGCCGCGCGAGATCGGCGGCCAACGGCTCGAATACCTGTGCGGCTTGCCGGCCTACGTCTACAGCCTGGCGGCGCGCCAGGGGCCTGGGACCGCGCTGGCGCGCTTCGACCGCTTCTATCATCAGCTGCGCCAGGGCCAGGTGCCCGACTTCGCGCAGGCGCTGGAATGCGGTGACACGCCGGCCTGCAAGCCGCAGGTGCTGCCGCCATTGCTGACCTCCACCGCGACCATGGAACAACAGTGGAACGAGGTGCTGCCCAAGATCGCGCTGGCGACGCCGCGTCCACCCAGCCAGTCCTTGCGGGACCGCATGGTACTGCGCGCCGTGGTCAAGCTGATGGTCGACGATTGCGCCGGCCGCAGCGGCACCACCGAGACGCCGGAAGGCATCATCCTCGATGGCATGACGGTCTGCAAATCGATCCACAAGGACAGCTACGCGACCAGCATCGAAGGCCATCCGGTATTCGGCGACGCCGCCACCGGTCCGGCCATGACCAACGCCTGCCTGGCGCGGCATGAAGTGGCGTTCGGCCTGAAGGACGGCGGCAAGCTGGTAGTGCCCTGCCAGACGCCGTATCAAATGCGCACGGCGTTCTACGCCATCGACATCGACAAAACCTTGTCCCAGTTGCTGCGCGAATGAGCCAGGCCATAAAGCAAATCGGATTGCGCCGGCAGTTGACCACTTGTGCGCTATTGTCCGGCGTGGCGGCACTGATCATTTTTTGTTTTCATCAGCCGCCCTACCTCGCATCGCTGCTCGCCGGCCTGCCGTTGCATTTCCAGGTCGCCGCAGGCTTGGGGATAGGCTGCGCGTACTGGGTCAGCACACAAATCGGCTACCGCTTTGCAGCCAACTCGAAAACAACGAAAAGTACCGTGGAGAGTTACAGCCGCATGGATCTGAGCGGAAGGAACCCGATCTGGATTTCGCTGGCGGCGGGCTTCGGGGAAGAACTGCTGTTTCGCGGCTCGCTCCAACCGCTGACAGGCGTCTGGCTCGCGTCGGCGATTTTTGTGATTGCTCACACGCGAGCCTATCGCTTCAACGGTTTGAACAAGCGCGTGCTGATACAGGCCTGCGCAATTTTCGTTGGCAGCATGGGCTTCGGCCTGATCGCCATGTACGTCGGACTGGTCGCCGCGATGATCACCCATGCCGCCGTAGACATTGTTGGCTTGTATGTGATCAAAGGAGAGATACGCAAGCTCCAGCCCCAGTCCTGCCAACGTTAGACGACATGCAAATTCGACCTTTTCCCTGGAAATCGCTATTCCTGGCTCCTTTTGCCAGCGTACCTGCCTTGACGATTGCAGGCTTGGGAAGCTCTGGCGCGGGCTTGGCATCCGACTTTGGTTCGGGGGTTTTTTTCGGGCTTTTGCTTGCGGCTCCGGCTTCCTTTTTGGGTATGCTGTTTATCGGCATTCCGACGTTCTTAATTTTACGGCCTTACAAGTATGCATTGATGCTGGCTACTTGTGCGTTGGGTTTCGCTGTACCGTTTCTAATGTTTTTTGGCGACGCCCCCGTCAGAACAACCTTGGGGGCAGTTGCTGCAGGCGTCGCAGTGGCTTCTGCTGCATACTTCTTGCGGCCACGTAATGCCTAACCTTACGGCTTGAACGTTCGCGCCTCCAGTGCGACGTTGATGCTGGCCGCGCCGGCATCGCCTGCGCTGTGCGCCAGCAGCACCTTGTAGCTGCCCTTGGCCACGCGCCAGCTCTTGCTGCGGCTGTCGTAGGTCGCCAGCAGGCGCGGATCGACCGTCACGCTGACTTCCCTGCTTTCGCCAGGCGCCAGTTCGACTTTGTCCCAGCCGGCCAGGCGTTTCGGCGCTTCCCACTTCACGCCCTGCGGCGCCACGTACAGTTGCGGCACGTCCTTGCCTTTGACCGCGCCGGTGTTGGTCACCTGGAAGCGCAACTGCAGTTTGCCGTCCTTCTGGCTGGCCATCAGACCGGAATACGCGAACTGCGTGTACGACAAGCCATGGCCGAACGGGAACAAAGGCTTCAGGCCCTTGAGGTCGAACCACTTGTAGCCGATCGCTGCGCCTTCGTGATAGGTGACGGCAAAGCGGGTTTTCTCGTCCTTCGGATCGCCGTCCAGCACCGGCCGTGGCAGCTGGGATGCCGACGCCGGATAGGTCACCGGCAGGCGGCCCGACGGATTGACTTCACCAAACAGCACGCGGGCGATAGCCTCACCGCCGCTGGTGCCGGCGTACCATGCTTGCAGTACGGCGGCGCTCTGCTCCAGCCAAGGCATCAGCACCGGACCGCCAGTCTCCAGCACCACCACCGTTTTCGGATTGGCCTTGGCGACGGCCGCGATCAGCGCATCCTGATTATCAGGCAGCGACAGCGACACCGCATCGAGCGCCTCCCCTATCCACTGCTGCGCGAACACCAGCACCACGTCGGCATCCGCCGCTGCGCGGGCGGCGGCTGCGGCATCCAGGCCATCGAGATAAACCACCTTGGCGCCCGGGGCGCGCGCCTGGATCGCCTTCAGCGGCGACGACGGATGGTAGACCACCGGACCGGGCCAGCTGGTCGGCGCGATGCCGGTGACGGCGCTGCCGCCAACCGGATACACCAGCGATGAACCGCCGCCGGCCAGCACGCCCACATCCGCATGCGCGCCGATGACGACGATCTTCTTCGCGCCGGCCTTCAGCGGCAGCACGCCGCCGGCATTCTTCAGCAGGACCATGCCGTCCTCGGCGTCGCTGCGGCTGACCAGCGCATGCGCCGCGAAGTCGATCGCGCCGCCCTCCGCCACCGGATGATCGACCACGCCCTTGTCAAACATGGTGCGCAGGATGCGGAACACCATATTGTCCAGGCGCGCCTGCGGCACGTGGCCGTTGGCGACCGCCTCCTCCAGCGCGTTGCCGAAGTAGGCGCTCTTGTCGAACTCCCAGGCCGATTCCTGATCGAGGCCGTTGTTGGCCGCAGCCACGGTGCTGTGCACCGCGCCCCAGTCGGACATGACGTAACCCTTGAAACCCCAGTCCTGCTTCAGTACCTGGTTGAGCAGGTAATCGCTCTCGCAGGCGTAAGCGCCGTTCAGGCGGTTGTAGGCGCACATCACAGAGCCGGGATCGGCCTGCTCCAGCACCAGCTGAAACGCCAGCAGGTCCGACATGCGGTTGCTGGCATCGTCGATACGGCTGTCGAGGATGACGCGGCCGGTCTCCTGGTCGTTGACGGCGAAGTGCTTCATCGTCGCGATCACGTGATTGGACTGGATGCCCTTGATCTGCTGCGCCACCATGGTGCTGGCCAGCAGCGGATCTTCACCGGCGTATTCGAAATTGCGGCCGTTGCGCGGCTCGCGCAGCAGGTTCACGCCGCCGGCCAGCATGACGTTGAAGCCGGAGGCGCGCGCCTCGGCGCCTATCATCGCGCCGCCGCTGTAGGCCAGCTTGCGGTCCCAGGTGGCGGCGGTGGCCAGGCCGGACGGCAGCGAGGTGCGTTCACGCGGCGTCTTGCCGGCCTGGCTGGCGACACCCAGGCCGGCGTCGGTCTCGAACAGCGCCGGCAGGCAGAGACGCGGCACGCCGGCGATATAGCCAGCAGATAAAGGCAGCGCGGCCGGATTGCGTTTCTTGTCGGCGAAGTCGTTGCCGAACCAGCCCATCACCCAGCCCAGTTTTTCCTGCTGCGTCATCGCTTGCAGCGCCAGCGTCGCGCGCTGGTCGGCGCCCAGTTTGGCGTCCAGCCACGGACGGTTGGTCGGAACGGTGTCGGCAGCGTAGGCCGGCAGCGCGCCTGCAATCGCCAGCGCCAGCGCCAGCAAACGAAGATTCAAGGCAGATTTCAAAGTGTCTCCTTATTGTCGATGCAAACCACGGCGTCCAACGACGCCGTGGTGTCCCGCCTTAGTAGTTGATGCCAAGCCGCACGCCGACTGTGCGCGGTTCGATATAGCTGGCCTGCATCTGGCCGCCGGTCGCCGAGCCGCCCCAGGTTTTGGCCCAGGTATCGCTGACGTTGCGCACATAGCCTTCCAGGTTCCACCTGTCGTCCGGGCTGATCAGCTTGAGTGAAACGTCGCCCTTGGCATAACCCTTCTGCGACAGCCCGATATGCGGGTCGTCGAAGTTGAGCAGGTCAAAGTATATCTTGCTCTGGTAGCGCATCCCGCCCCAGGCCACCAGCTTGTAGCCGCTGTCGAGATTGAAGTCCTGTGACAGGTTCAGGCCGAAGGTGTATTTCGGCGCGTTCGGCAGCGTGTTGCCTTCGAGGTTGCGGGCGCGGCGGCCGCGCAGGCGCGCCTCCGGTCCGCTGTACATCTCGGGGCACTTCGAGACCGAATTGAACTCGATGCGCTCGTTGCACAGGTAGCCGTCGTTGTAGGAATCGTAGTCGTGGATGGTCGGCTTGATGTAGCTGGCGAAGCCGCCCAGCTTGGCGCCGGCCCACGGCTTGTAGTCCCATTCGATTTCCAGGCCGGGGATGTTGACCTTGGCCACGTTGACGGTCTGCCAGCCGTGCTGGATGTCGCACGCCGGATCGGAGGTGCATGGGCTCTTCGGTATCACCTGGGCGAAGAAGTTGTCGCCGGTGATCTGCATGTCCTTGTAGCGCTGGAAGAACGCCACCACCGACAGGCCCAGACGGTTCTGCAACAGCTTGGCCTTGTAGCCCAGCTCGAAGTTGATGACCGTCTCCGGACCATATGGCGTGTACGTGATGTTGGGGGTCGGCCCGTTCACGCACACCATGCCGCCGCACAGGTCGTGCTTGTCGCCGAAGCCGCCGGACTTGTAGCCGGTCGAGATCGAACCGTAGGCCATCTCCTGCGCGTTGATCTGCTTGCTCAGGCCCAGGCGCCAGGTGAGTTTGCGCCAGCTGTCGGCGTGGTCGTTCGGGGTCGGATCGCCGAAGCCGAGCAAGGCTTGCGGGCCGTTGTTCGGGCCCATCGCCGTGGTCAGGTCGTTGCCGTTGTGCGGACGCCAGCCGGGCGAGCCGGGCACGCCGGGATTGATCAGGCCGAGGTAGTAGGCGTTCGGGAAGCCGCCGCCCCAGCTGGCGCCGCCGTAGTTCAGGCCGCCCTGGTCGGATTTGCTGTCGCGGCTGAAGCGGGCGCCGGCGGTGCCGGTCCAGGTCGGCGCGAAGGTCCAGTCGGCCTGCGCGAAGGCGGCCTTGGCGTCGATCTCGCGGTCGGGCTGGGCGTAGTACTGGGCGATCGGCGCGCCGTAGGGGCCGTAGACCAGGGTCTCCTGCGAGAAGTCGATCTGGTTTTTCTCGTGCATCCAGAACAGGCCGGCGACGTATTTGAGCGCGCCGAAAGTCTGCTTCAGCTGCAGCTCATTGACGGTGGACTTGTAGCGCGAATCATGGGTGCGGGTGGCGCTGTCCTTGACCGGCCAGGTGCCCCAGTTGCCGCCCGACGGCAGCGGCAGGCTGGCTTCGACCTGGAACGGCAGCGGATGGAAGCCGTTGTCGTCGTCGTGCACCTGGCTGCGCTGCTGGTCGGCCCAGGCGAAGCCGTAGTCCAGCGTGGTGTTGGCGTTGACGTTCCAGGTGGCTTGCGAGCGCACGGTGTTGATCGTCATGTCGGTCTGGCCCGGCACGTTGATCAGCACATCCCACTGGCCGCGCGTGCAGGCGTAGCGGGTGCCGGCGGCCTGGTCGCAATCGCGCACGTTGACGTAGCCGGCGCCGTTGTTCTGGAATTTTTCCGCCGTCAGCAGCCATTCGACATCGCGCCCGAACTTCATGCGCGCGGCCAGCCGGCCGGCCCATTCGTCCTGGTTGTTGTAGGCGTGGGCGGCGTCGACCTTGGTGTTGTAGCGCTGGTCCACCAGCGGCGTCCCGGCCGGGAACACTGTACCGAAGCCCCGGTCGGCGTAGCCGGTGAAGTCCTGCAGCTGGTTCAGGCGGCTGTCCTTTTTCACTTTCATGAAGGTGGCGCGCAGGGCCAGCCAGTCGTTGACGGCGATGTTCTGGATCATGTTGAGCTGCTTCATGTGCAGGCTGCCCATCTCGTACGAGCTGCTGCCGTAGGTGCTGCCGAATTCCGGCTTGGCCGGAATGATGTTAATGCTGCCGGCGGTGGAGTTGCGGCCGAACAGCGTGCCTTGCGGGCCGCGCAGCACTTCCACCTGCTCGAGGTCGAACATCAGCGCCTGCGCGCCCTGCGGACGCGGCGAGTACAGCCCCGCCACGTGCAGGCCGGCCGACGGGTCGCCGATCTCGGTGAAGTTGGTGGCGCTGATGCCGCGAATGGTGATCTGCACCGCCGAATCGTTACCCTCGCTCATCTGTACATTGGGCAGCTCGCCGGAAATGCCCTTGAGCGTGGTGATGCCTTGGCGGGTTAGCTTGTCCTGGGTGAAGGCGGTGACCGCCAGCGGGGTTTTCAACAGCGAGGTGGCGTAGCGGGTGGCGGTTACCTTCACCTCGGCGATGCCGTCCTTGTCGACGTCGGCGCCGACGATTTTCGGTGCGGCAGCTGCATCCTCCGCTGCGGCAAAGGCGTGCTGCGCCGTCAGGCTGAAGGCGCTGGCAATTGCCAGGCTCATTAATGTTTTCTTGGTCATCGCGTGCAAAATATGTCTCCTGCTTTTATAGGTGTAAAAAAGCCGGCCCCTGCATCGAGGCCGGCAACTTCGCGGCGGGCGAAGCGATGAACTTGTTGCTGGCCCTTATTGGGCGATCAGCTTGAACGACTGGGCCGGTGTGCCGTTGCAGTCCCAGATCTGCAATTGCACGCCGTTGGCGGTGGAGGCGGCCGGCACGTCCAGGCACTTGCCGCTGGAGCGGCCGACGAATTTGTAATAGCCGTCGCCCTGGTCCACCGCCTGCCATTGCTGGTTGCTGCCGCCGCCGTAGGTCCACAGCTGGACCGGCGAGCCGTTGGCCGTGCCCCAGCCAGCCACGTCCCACGCCAGCGCCGGCGCCTGCTGGCTGCTGACGCGGTAGTTGCCGCTGTCGGTGGGCGTGAACTTCCACTGCTGGTTGGCGGCGCCACGGCTGTCGCAAGCCCATTGATGGACCACGGCGCCGTTGCTGGTCGAGAACTCGGCGTCGTCGATGCAGGAGCCGCTGTTCTTGTTGACCACGCTGTACCACTTG
Source organism: Duganella sp. BJB476 (assembly GCF_003416895.1). Taxonomy (GTDB): domain Bacteria; phylum Pseudomonadota; class Gammaproteobacteria; order Burkholderiales; family Burkholderiaceae_D; genus Rugamonas. Next base: position 293,460 of record NZ_QVIO01000006.1, on the reverse strand, counting down.
CTCGGGTCGATGCCCTTGACCGGGTCGGTGTGGAACTGCACGTCGAAGGCGCTGCTGGTGAAGCCGGCGCCGTTGCGCCAGATCTCGGTGCCGGCCTCGACGTCCAGCAAGTACCAGTTGTTGTTGACCACGTTACGCCCGACCGAGTCGCGGAAGAACGGCACCAGGTCGAAGTTGACCTCGTTCACCGGCGAGGTGGCGACGTAGGAAACGATGTTCCAGCCCGGCCAGCCACCCGGATTTTTCCAGTCGATCCACACGTCCCAGTTCATGCCGTTGAGGTTGACGTTGCCGGTCTTGCTGCCGGCCGGTTGCGCCGGGCCGTTGTGGTTAATCCAGATCATGATCTCGGCGCCGTCCGGCTGGCCGCTGGCCGGCGCGGTCGGGCCGGATGAGAACCAGATGTCGTAGGCCACGTCCCAGTTGCCGGCCGCGCCGGGCGCGATGCGCCAGCGGGTCGGCGCGTAGGTCAGCGCCTTCGCCTGCAGCGGCAGGCCGCTGTCCTTGGTGCACGAGCCCCAGTGGCAGCCCTTGTAGATGGCCGGATAGGAAGCCGGCGTGCTGTCCGGCGACGACGGCGCGCTGCTCAGGCTCCATTCGCCGGTGTCGGGATTGACGTTGATGCACTGGGAACCGCTGGCCTTGTCGTTCCAGAAGTTGGTGATAACGGTGTAGGTCTCGCCCAGCACCGGATACGAGGCGTAACGCTCGCAGCTCGATGCGGCCATGCCGGGTGCGCTGTAGGCGAGCGTGATGACTGCCGCAAGCATCAGTCTGGATTTCGTGGTGAATGTCATTTGCTTAGTCTCCATAATGTTTTTGTAAGAGATCTCCCTGTCTGCAATGCCAAACAACAACATTGCATACAGAGAAAGCATAGTCAGATCGCCGGCCCTCCACCCGTTCAAAGTTGCGCAGCGTGGAGGAGTGTCTTTTCAACCACAACACATGTAACGGTGCTGGTTTTACAAGAAAGAGATGACTATGATGGAAACGTTTCACTCATCTTTACATTTTACCAATCTGTAGGACGGAACAAGTTTATGCACATGCCCTCCCCCACATCCCGGCCGCTGGAATACCGGCTGAACCAGGTCCTGGACTACATCGATGGGCATCTGGGCCAGAACCTCAATCTCGACTGCCTGGCCGCGCGGGCCCATTTGTCGCGCTACCATTTCCTGCGCAGCTTCCAGCAGTGGAGCGCCGAGGCGCCGCATGCCTACGTGCGCCGACGCCGGCTGGAGACCGGGGCCTCGCAGCTGCTGTATTCGTCCGATTCGATCGCCGCCGTCGCGCAGAATTGCGGCTTCGACACCGCCGACGGCTTCGCCCGCGCGTTCCGCCAGTACTTCGGCCTGTCGCCGTCGCGCTGGCGCGACCAGCGGCGCGACATGGCCGCCGCCAGCAGCCAGGGTCCGGTCGCCGGCCAGAGCGGGCCGGTGCGCATCGTCCGCCTGCCGACCGCGCGCGTGGCCTACACGCGCCACTTCGGCCCCTACGATGTGGACAGCGCGGCGCAATGGTCGCAGCTCGACAGCTGGTGCCGCCAGCATGCGCTGCCGCCGTCGCCGCGCTTCGGCATGGGGCTGGACGATCCCGATATCACGGCGCCGGAAAAGTGCCGCTACGACGTTTGCGTGGAAGTGCCCGAAGGATTTGTGGCGCCGGCCGGCATGCCGATCAAGACCATCGCCGGCGGCGCGCATGCGGTGCTGCGCTTCATCGGTCCGCGTGTGTTGAGCAAGGACGCCTGGCACCGGCTGCTGCGCGACGGCGTGCTGTATGGCCGCTACAAGGCCGCAGCCCGTCCCTGCTTTGAACGTTACGAAGCGGATCGGCTCGACGCCTGCGTGGAGGCGCAGGATTGCGAGCTATGCCTGCCGCTGGAGCCGCAGATGGATTTGTGATCAGCCGGCCGACAGCATGGCCGACATGCCGATCAGCGTGGGATATTGTTCGGTGATGACGAAGGTGGGGATGTGCGACAGATAGTCCGAGAAGCGGCCCTTCTGTTCGAAGCGCGCGCGGAATCCCGAGCGCTCGAAGAACTCGCTCATCTGCGGCACGATGCGGCCGCCGATGTAGATGCCGCCCTTGGCGCCCAGGGTCAGCGCGACGTTGCCGGCCACGGTGCCCAGCATGTCGCAGAAGGCGTCCAGCGTCTCCTCGCACACGGGGCACAGGCGATGCAGGCCGCGCTCCATGATCTGCGCGGTGTTCAGGTTCTGCGGCTCGACGCGGGCGCGCTCGGCCAGCGCGCGGTACACCAGCGCGATGCCGATGCCCGACACCAGCCGCTCGCTCGACACATGCTCGTGATGGCGGCGCGCATAGCGCAGGATGTCGATCTCGCGTTCGTTCATCGGCGCGAAGGTGCTGTGCCCTCCCTCGCTGTCGATGGCGATCCAGCGGTCGCCGGCAGGCACCAAGCCGGACACGCCCAGCCCCGCATCCGCGCCCACCAGGCCGATGGCGGCGCCGCTGCGCGCCACGCCGCCGCCGATCTGGCGCTTGTGATCCGGCGCCAGGTAAGGCAAGGCGCTGGCCAGCGCGGTGAAGTCGTTCACCACCACCAGCGATTTCAAACTGAATTGCGAACACACCGCCTCGATCGAGAACGACCAGTGGTGGTTGGTCATGGTCACCCAATCACCGTCGATGGGATTGGCGATGGCGATGCCGGCGAAGCGCGCCTGGTAGCCGCCCGCCGCCACCGTGGCCGTCTGCGACAGGTAGGCCACCAGCGCCGCGCCCAGGGTCGGATAGGCCGCGCAATCGGTCACCCAGATCGCCTCGATGCGGTTGGGGGCAGTCTCCAGGCCGAAGCTGGCGCTGGTGCCGCCGATGTCGGCCAGCAGGCGCGGGCCGTGTGCGAGGTGCGAAAAAGATTCGCGTTTCATGGTCTCTTCCTTGTTATTACCGGCGGCTTGATTATATGTCACGTCGCTTATGAAAACGTTTTCAAGCACTGTTTTCATTAAATAACGTATCCCGATGAAAGTCAATGCGGGATCAGGGGCGGATTTGGCGGAAAGCCGCAAAATGTATGGTAATCTTCCGGCGAAAAGGTTTTCAGATAAGAATAGGACTCGCCTTGGCAGACACCCCCCACTCCTCCGGCCCATCGACCCTGATGGATGTTGCACGCCAGGCGGGAGTGTCGCCCAGTACCGTGTCGCGCATCCTCAACGGCACCGCCAAGGTGTCGGACGACAAGCGCCTGGCCGTGCTGGCCGCCATCGACAAGATGAAGTTCGCGCCCAACCAGATGGCGCAGGGCCTGAAAAAAGGCCGCTCGATGACCATCGGCATCGTGGTGCAGGACATCTCCTCCCCCTTCTTCGACGAAACGCTGCGCGGCGTCGACGACGGCTTGAAGGGCACCGGCTACGCCTCGGTGATCGTCAGCGGCCACTGGAACGCGGAAGAGGAGGCGGACCGCATGCGCCTGCTGCTGGCGCGCAAGGTCGACGGCATCATCCTGCTGTCGGGCCGCATGTCGGACCAGGCCGTGCTGGGCTTTTCCAGCCAGCGCCCCATCGTCTCCACCGGCCGCGCGCTGCAAACCCGCAGCGCCCTGGGCTTCAAGCTGGACAACGAATCGGGCGCCTACCTGGCGGTCCACCACCTGATCGAGCTGGGCCACCGCAAGATCGCCTTCATCTCCGGCCCGGCCAACAACATCGACGCCGCCGAGCGCCTGGCCGGCTACACCCGCGCGCTGAGCGAGGCCAACATCGAGCTGGACGCCAACCTGATCGTCGAGGGCAATTACCACGAGTCCAGCGGCATGCTGGCCATGAACCGCCTGTTCGACACGCACCAGCAATTCACCGCCGTCTTCGCGGCCAACGACCTGAGCGCGTACGGCGCGCGGCTGGCGCTGTACCGCAAGGGCATCCGCGTGCCGGACGACATCTCGCTGGTCGGCTTCGACGATTTGCCCGGTTCCTCATATACCACGCCGCCTCTAACGACTATACGCCAGCCCTTGTATGACATCGGCCGCATCGCCACCCAGGCGCTGCTGCGCATCATCAACGGCGAGGAAGCACGGGGCGAAGTGCCGCCGCTGGAGCTGATCGTGCGCGAAACCACGCGGCGCGTGCGCTGACCGAGTAGCCACACGGAAAACTGGTCTTTTCTGCACCGAAGCCCCAACCGCTTTACAATGACGGACGTTTCGGCAAAAATCACCCTCGATCTTTTTCACATCGTCAAACCAACAAAAGGAAGAACAATGGAACATACCCTGCCACCACTGCCATATGCAATCGACGCCCTGGCGCCGCACATCTCGCAAGAAACGCTGGAATACCACTACGGTAAGCATCATCAAACCTATGTGACCAACCTGAACAACCTGATCAAGGGTACCGAGTTCGAAAACCTGTCCCTGGAAGAAATCGTCAAGAAATCGTCCGGCGGCATCTTCAACAACTCCGCCCAGGTATGGAACCACACCTTCTACTGGAACGGCCTGACCCCGAACGGCAAAGGCGCACCATCGGGCGCGCTGGCCGACGCGATCAACGCCAAGTGGGGTTCGTTCGACAAGTTCAAGGAAGAGTTCACCAAGTCGTGCGTAGGCAACTTCGGTTCGAGCTGGACCTGGCTGGTGAAAAAGGCCGACGGTTCGCTGGACATCGTCAACACCTCCAACGCCGCCACCCCGCTGACCACCGACGCCAAAGCGCTGCTGACCTGCGACCTGTGGGAACACGCCTACTACATCGACTACCGCAACGTGCGTCCTAAGTATGTAGAGACCTTCTTCAAGCTGGCCAACTGGGACTTCGCAGCCGCGAACTTCGCTTAAGCGACCTAAGCCGCTAACCCGGGGTCAGGTCCCCCATTTGAGCATGAGCCCGGTTGTACTAGCCGGGCTCATGCTCAAATGGGGGACCTGACCCCGGTTTTTTTATTGTAGCTGCAGGGTTTTGACGGTTTTGAAATCGCTCTTCTCGCCGGCGCCGGAGGCGGTGTTGCGGCTCTCCTTGCGGATGGCGACCAGCCGGTTGCCGGCCAGCGCGTAGACGCTGGACTCTTCGTTCTTCGCCTCAAAGGTGACGACGATGAAGGCGCGGCCATACACATTCTGCGTGATGCGGCTGGCCAGCGGCGTGCCGTCGGCGCCGATCCATACATACAGCCGGCCGTCGAATTCCTTGACGTATTTGCGATCGCGGTCGCTCAGCGCGTCGATGCCCTGCGCGAAGGTCAGCATGCGCGCCGGCTTGCCCTGATAGGCGTCGGCCTTCTCGGTCAGGAAGCTGGTCTTCTCCAGCATGTGCGACAGGCTGCTGGCCGCCGAGATCATCGGCCGGAGGTCGGTCGGACTGAATTCGCGGGCGGCGTTCAGCGTCGGCGTCTTGGCGTTGGGGTTGCGCGCGACGGCCGTTGCTTCGGCATCCAGCTTGGCCAGCATCTCGCGGCTGTAACTGAGCTGCATGCCGCGCTGGCCGTCCTCGATGGCGACGATCGCCTGACCGCTGGTTTCATCGGCGTCCTTGCCTTCGCCGTTGCGGCGCCACACGCTCGAATCCAGCGTAGCCTTCAACGGCACCGGTTCCTGCAGCCGCTCCAGCGCGGCCTTCAGATCGGCCAGGCCGTCGGCGTGGGCGGCAATGCCGGCCAGCGCCAGCACCGGGATCAACATCAGGTGTGACAAACGCATTCGATCCTCTTTCTCAAGCGTGGCCCAGGCGGCCCGCAGTCATCGTAACGGTTCTACCGCAACGTGCGGCGACCGACAAATCATGGGTGACCATCACCAGCGTCGAGCCGCGTTCGCGATTGAGCGCGAACATCAACTCGATCACCGCCGCGCCGGTGGCCGCGTCAAGCGCGCCGGTCGGCTCGTCGGCCAGCAACAGCGGCGGCTCGCAGACAAAGGCACGCGCCAGCGCCACCCGCTGCTGCTCGCCGCCGGACATGTACTTCGGATAGTGGCGCAGGCGGGCCGACAAGCCCACCCGCTCCAGCATCGCCTTCGCCTTCTCGCTGGCCTGCCCTTCGCCGCGCAGCTCCAGCGGCAGCATGACGTTTTCCAGCGCCGTCAAATGCGGCAGCAGCTGGAACGACTGGAACACGAAGCCCACGTTCTGCTGGCGGAACACGGCGCGGCCGTCTTCGGTGAGCTGGAAGATGTCGGTGTTCTCCAGCTCCACCGTGCCGCTGCTCGGCAGGTCCAGCCCCGCCAGTATGCCCAGCAGCGTCGACTTGCCGGAGCCGGACGCGCCGACGATGGCCAGCGTCTCGCCGGCTTGCACCGTCAGGTCGATGTCGTACAGGATGGTCAGTTCTCCGGTGGCGTCGGCCACCCGCTTGCACAGGTTTTTTACCGCAATCGCAGGCCGCAACAGGCTGGCGGCGAGGTTCATATTCGTCATTGATACTCCTAAGTTTCCCGAAGACTGAGTAATGGCGGCTGGTTCAACACGCCGCGCAGACCCGCCCAGCCGCCCAACAGCGCGCACAGCGCACCGGCGGCCAGGCCGGCTATCCACAACAGCGGCGACCATTGCCATTCCAGGTGAAAGCTGAAGCGCGCCAGCGCCCAGCTGGCGGCAGTGGCGCCGCCAGCTGCCAGCAAGCCCGCCAGGGCGCCGGTCAGCAGATGTTCTATCAATTGGGCCTGCGACAGCTGCCTGCGCGTCGCGCCCAGCGCGCGCAGCAGGGCCGCCTGGCGCTTGCGCGCATCCAGCGATCCCGCCATCGCAGCGTACAGTACCAGCAATCCCGATATCAGCGTGAACCCGAACAGGAATTCCACAGCCGCGCTGACCTGCGCCAGCGTATCCTGCATGCGCTGGATGAAGGCGCTGATATCGAACACGCTCAGATTCGGATAGTCTCGCGCCAGCAGGTAAGCGAAGCGCCGGTCGTCGGCCGGCACATGCACCGTCGTCGCCAACGTCATCGGCATGCCGGCCATGAACTTGGGCGCCACCTCGAACGCGGCGCCCACCTGGTGCGCGCGCCAGTCGATCTTGCGCAGGCTGGTGGCCTTGACCTCCAGCGTTTCGCCGGCCACGTCGAAGGTCAGGCTGTCGCCCAGTTTGAGGCCGAGGATTTCGGCGATGCCCCGGTCCACCGACACCTCCGCCGCCGCACCGTCGTACCAGCGGCCGGCGGTGACTGTGTTGGGCGCCCGCAGCTGGTCGGCCTGTTCGATTTCGAGTTCGCGTTCCACCAATTCCTTCGCGCGCGGATCGTCCGATTTGGCTGGCTTGCCGTTGATGCCGATCAGCCGTCCACGGCTCAGCACATGCATCTGCGGCTGGCCGTAGTTCTTCAGGCGTGCCGCCAGCTCCTGCTGCTGGTCCGGCTGGATGTTGATGACGTAGTGATTCGGCGCGCCGTCCGGCGTGGCCTGATGCCATGCCGCCAGCAGGTCGCCGCGCACCACCGTCAGCAGCAGCAAGGCGGTCAGGCCCAGCGCCAGTGCGACGATCTGCGTGACGCTGGCGGCCGGGCGGCGGCGCATATCGGTGATGGCGAAGCGCCAGGCGGGATGATTGAACAGGCGGCGCAAGCGCTGCAGCGAACCGACGCCCAGCCAGGCCACCAGGCCGAACAAGCCTCCGCACAGCGCGAAGCCGACGGCCGCCATCAGGCCGAGCATGACATCGTCGGTCTGCCACACCAGCAAGCCGGTGAAGGCGGCGGCGCCCAGCGCATAGCCAACGACGGTGCGCGCCTGCGGCGCTTCCTGCTCGCGGCGCAGCAGGCGCACCTGCGACACATTGCGCAGCTGGAGCAGCGGCGGCAGCGCGAAGCCGAGCAGCAGCACCAGCCCCGCCGCCAGCCCTTGCAGCGCCGGCTGCCAGCCGGGTGGCGGCAGGTCGGCGTCGACCAGCTTGCCCAGCCATTCCAACAGCACGAAGTGGCAGCCGAATCCCAGCAGCACACCGGCCACGCTGCCGGCCACGCCCAGCATCAGGAACTCCAGCAGATACATGCGCGTCTGCTGCGCCTGCGTCTGGCCCAGGCAGCGCAGCACGGCGCAGGCGTCCAGGTGGCGCTGCATGAAGCGGCCTGCCGCCATCGCCACCGCGATCCCGGCCAGCAGCGCGGACAACAGGCTGACCAGCGACAGGAACTGCCGCACCTGGTCCTGCATGGACTGGCTGTCCTTGCCCATCGAGGCCAGCGAACTGATTTCGATGCCCAGCTTGGGCGCGGCGGCGATGCGCGCCTTGAGCCATTGTTCGAAGCCCGCCACCTGCACCGGTTCGCCCGCCAGCAGCAGGCGGTAGGTGGCGATGGCATGCTGTTGCAGCAGATTGGTGGACATCAGGTCGGCGCTGGAGATCATGGCGCGCGGCGCCAGCGTCACGAAGGATGCGGCGGCATCGGGCTCCGAGGCAATCACTCCTGCCACCGTCAGGCTGCGGTCGCCTATGCGCAGCGCGGAGCCGTTGTGCAGGTTCAGCGCCGCCACCAGTGTCGCATCAATCCACACGGTGCCCGGCGCGGGGATGGCCGTGGCCACCGCATCCGGCTGGCCGTCGCGGCGCAGTTTCATGTGGCCACGCAAGGGATAGGCATCGCTGACGCTCTTCAAAGCGACCAGCATCGACACGCCCTGCTCGTCCCGGCCGGCGACGGCCATGTTCAGCATGGCGACCGTGTCCGCGCTGCGCAGGCCGCGCCGCTGCGCTTCGGCGCGCACGTCTGCCGGCAAGGGCTGGTCGGAAGCGAGTACCAGGTCGGCGGCCAGCACCTGGTTGGCGTTGCGCGCGATGCCGGCGCCCATGCGCGCGGTGAAGAAGTTCACCGACGACAGCGCCGCCACCGACAGCATCAACGCCGCCAGCAAGAACCGCAACTCGCCCGCGCGCCAGTCGCGCAGCATCATGGAAAACGATAGTCTGAACATCTCGCCGCATCCGATATAAAAAAGGCAGCATGCCCAAACCTGGCCCGGCAAGCCGCCGGAATGCGACGAAACGCCAGCAGCGGCGATGGTTTGCAAGAATCGACGGCTGGATTGCACGGCAAAATTTCGCCGCCATGCCTATAATCGCGGACGCCCCCTTCCACCCTGGAGCCTATACAACATGACCTACCTCGCATCGCCGCAACGCTACGACGCCATGCAATACCGCAGTTGCGGCCGCAGCGGACTGAAACTGCCGCTGATGTCCCTCGGCCTATGGCACAACTTCGGCGACTCCAATCCGCTCGCCTCGCAGCGCGACATGCTGCGCACCGCCTTCGACCTGGGCATCACGCACTTCGACCTGGCCAACAACTATGGCCCGCCCTACGGTTCCGCCGAAACCAATTTCGGCCACCTGTACAAGGAAGACTTCAAGCCTTACCGCGATGAGCTGATCATCTCCACCAAGGCCGGCTGGGACATGTGGCCCGGTCCATACGGCCAGGGCGGCGGTTCGCGCAAGTACGTGCTGGCCAGCCTGGATCAAAGCCTGCAACGGATGGGCCTCGATTACGTCGACATCTTCTACTCGCACCGCTTCGACCCGGACACGCCGCTGGAAGAGACCATGGGCGCGCTGGCGCATGCGGTCCAGCAAGGCAAGGCGCTGTATGTCGGCGTGTCGTCGTATTCGGCGGAGAAGACCGCCGAGGCGGCGCACCTGCTGGCCGAGTGGAAGGTGCCGTGCCTGATCCACCAGCCGTCCTACAATATGCTGAACCGCTGGATCGAGGAAGACCTGCTCGACACGCTGGCCGCGCAGGGCATGGGCTGCATCACCTTCACCGCGCTGGCGCAGGGCATCCTGAGCGACAAATACCTGAACGGCATTCCGGAAGACTCACGCGTGAATCGCCCCGGCGGCGGCTCCCTGCAGAAGGCCCACCTGAGCGATGAAAACCTGGAACGCGTGCGCGGCCTGAACGCCCTCGCCAAAACGCGCGGCCAGACGCTGGCCCAGATGGCGCTGGCCTGGGTGCTGCGCGATCCGCGCATCACGTCCACGCTGATCGGCGCCAGCAGCAGCGCGCAGATCCGCGAGAACGTGGCGGCCTTGCAAAACCTGGCCTTCAGCGCCAAGGAGTTGGCCGACATCGATGTACTGGCCAAGGAAGGCGCCATCAATCTGTGGGCCGGATCGTCCAGCCACAAATAAGGCCTAGTTAGTCCGCGACCAGTCGCGCCGCTCCGGGCGTTCGTCCGGCGCGGCGTCGTGGAAGGCGCCGTCCACCACCGGTATCGTCTCGATGTGATCGAAGCCGATGTCGGTATCGGGCGGCAGCGATTCGATGTCCACGCCGGCGCGCTCGCCGGTGCCTTCGGCGTCGGTGTCGCTATCGAGGCCGATGTCCGGCTCGCCGGGGACGTCGCTGCCGCTGTCGGAATTGTCGCTAGGGCCCAGCGCCCGCGTTCCATGGCCGCGCCCCAGCGTGCGGTCGGTGCCTACCGGTATGTTGTCCGGGTCCAAGGTACTGTCAGACATGATCTGCTCCTCCCTGTGAAAACCCCCATTTGACCACCGTCGCCGTGGCCGTTCCGTGCGTGTCCGCGCATAAAAGCTATCGTGCCGATAGGAATTTTTTACTTTACAAATGTATTATTCATCTCTATAGTTAACTCATACCGCAGCCCAACCAAGGAGAAGCACCATGAGTATCACGACTAAAAACCTGATCACCGCCGCCGCTACCGCCGCATTTGCTATCGCCGCCACGGCCACCACCGTCACCAACGCGTTTGCGCAGACCACCGCGCCGGCTGCGGCCACCACCACTTCCGCCGCCACCACCACCGCCGCGCAAACCGCCGTCGCCAACGGCGCGCTGGCGACCGCCACCAAAGCCCAACCGGCCGGCCTGACCCGCGCCCAGGTGCAGGCCGAGTTCCTCGAAGCGCGCAAGAACGGCACGCTGATCGAGACCGAAGCCGACATGGATGTCGCCCAGACCAAGAAACACTTCGTCAAGTAATTGGAAGCCAGCCCCATGAAATCGCCACGCGCCGTCCAGTCCTTCGCCCTCGCAGCCTGCGTGCTGGCGGTGCTGGCCGGTTGCGCCGACATGGGCAAGATCAAGCCGCAGGCGGTCGCGCTGAAACCGGCCGAACTGAATCCCGGCAAAGCCATCGCCGCCGCCAGCGCGAATGTCGCCTGGCCCGAGCAGCAATGGTGGGAAGCGCTGCATGACGCGCAGCTGAACCAACTGGTGGCCGCCGCGCTGGCCGACAACCCGACACTGCGCGCCACCCAGGCGCGCGTGCGCCAGGCCGAGTCGCTGGCCGGCGTCGCCAAGGCCGGCACGCTGCCGCAGGTGAGCGCCTCCGCCAGCGCCGACCGCGAACTGTATTCCGCGCACAGCACCGTGCCCGCTCCATTGGCCGGCAACTACGCGTGGAAGAACACGGCCGCGCTGTCCGGCTCCTACGACCTCGATCTGTGGGGCCGCAACCGCGATGCGCTGGCCGCCGCGCTGGACGAGGTGCACATGGCGTCGGCCGAATCGCAAATGGCGCGGCTGACGCTGGAATCGGCCATCGTGCGCAGCTACATCCAGCTGTCGCTGGAATACACGCTACAGGACAGCGTGGCGCAGAACCTGGCGCAGCGCCAGCGCATCCTGGAGATCACGCGCAAGCGCCGGGCCGCGGGCCTGGCCAGCGAGCTCGAAGTCGCGAGCATAGAAACCACGCTGCCGGCCGGACGGCGCGAGCATGAGCAGATCGGAGAATCGATCGCCCTGCTGCGCAACCAGCTGGCGGCACTGATCGGCAAAGGACCGGGCGACGGCGATGCGATCGCCCGGCCGATGCTGGCCCTCGACGCCGGCCATGGCGACGCGGTGCCGGCCTCGCTGCCGGCGGAACTGGTCGGCCACCGGCCCGACATCGCGGCCCAGCGCTGGCGCATCGAAGCGGCCAGCGCGCGCGTCGCCGGCGCCAAGGCCGATTTTTACCCGAACATCAACCTGGCGGCGTTCGTCGGCTTCCAGTCGCTGGGATTCACGCACTTCCTGGACGCTAACTCCAGCATGCGCGGCGTGACGCCGGCCATCAGCCTGCCGATCTTCGAAGGCGGCCGACTGCGCAGTCAACTCGGCAACCAGACCGCCCTCTATGACGGCGCGGTCGAGCAGTACAACGCCGCCGTGGTGCAGGCGATGGCCGACGTGGCCAACGCGGTGGTGCGCATCGAGTCGGTCCGGCAGCAGGACAGGCTGGCGCAGCGCGCCCTGGCCTCGGCCCGCCGCCAGCAGGAGCTGGCCGAACGCGCCTACCGCGCCGGCATGACCGACGCGCTGAACGTGATTAACGCGCAGTTGACGCTATTGAACGAAGAACAGCAGATGGCGCAAGTGGCTAGCAAACAACTAGATAACTACACATTGTTGATGACCGCGCTGGGTGGCGGCATAAAACTGGAATTGCCATGATGCTTAGATAGTACAATCAAAGCCTTTGAAAAACAGTGTGAGGAGCAGGCAATGAGCAGTTTTGAAGCGACTAAAAAACGCCTGAAAAACATCCATGCCCGAATGCCGGAGTTCCCCGAGGATTTGATGCGCGTCTTGCGTATGACTTACCACATCCAGAAAAGGATGAAAGACCTGAGCAACGCGGCGCTGCGCAAATATGAACTGGTCGACGCCAGCTACATGGTGTTGGCCGTGCTATACGGCTCGGACGACGAGACATCGACGGCATCCACGCTGGGCGAGGCCTGCATGGAAAAGCCGGCCAATCTGACGCGGGTGTGCAACGACCTGGAATCGCAAGGCCTGATCTCGCGCGGCAACCGCCCCGGCGACCGCCGCTGCGTGATGATCACGCTGACCGACGCCGGCCGCGAGCTGGCCGCCAAGGTGCTGCCGGAAGTCTGGGCGACCACCACCCGCGCCTACGACGGCTATACGGCCGAAGAAGTTAAAGTACTTGAAGCGCTGCTGAAAAGGCAGCTGGATAATCTCGAAGCATTGACATAGCCTGAACTGACGCCATGAACCCTCCCCAAGCCGCCACTCCCCCCCAGGACCCAAGCGCGGCAAGGGGAGCGTTGCGCTGGCTGGCGGCGCAGACCGCCGGCTGGTTCAACACCGAGGGCGAGCGCTGGGTGTTCGTCGCCAAGACCATGCTGGCGTCCTTCTCCGCGCTGTGGCTGGCCTTCCGCCTCGGCCTCGACGCCCCCTACACCGCACTCGCCACCACCGTGATCCTGGCCCTGCCCAGCAGCGGCATGGTGCTGGAAAAGGCTTTCTACCGTTTTCTCGGCACGCTGGTCGGCTGCTCGGCATCGCTGCTGCTGGTGGCGCTGTTCCCGCAATCGCCGCCGCTGCTGTTCATCGGCGTGGCGGTGTGGATCGCCCTGTGCACCGGCGGCGCCGCCATGCACCGCAACCAGCAATCGTACAGCTTCGTCCTGGCCGGCTACACCGCCTGCATGATCGCCGTCCCCGCCATCGACGCGCCGGACCGCGTGTTCACGCTGGCCGTCACGCGCGTGACCGAGGTCGGACTGGGCATCATCTGCGCCGCCGTGGTGCACGATGTGGTCTTCCCGCGCCGCCATTCGCGCGCCGTGATGCGCACCGTGCAGGCGCGCTATGCCAGCTTCATCACCTTCTGCACGCAGGTGCTGGAGCAGCGCCTGACGCCGGCCGAGACGGAACTCAGCCACCTGAAGTTCGCCGCCGACATCGCCGCGCTGGAGTCGGGCCGCGCCGCCGCCTTCTTCGAGGCCGACCATCCTCGCTCGCATACGCGCCAGCTGCATGCCTTCAACGCCGCCTTCATGACGGTGCTGACCACCTTCTACACGCTGCACCGCCTGATCCACCGCCTGCGCGGCGCGGCTACGGCGCATGCGCAGCCGGTGCTGGAACTGGTCGAGCCGATGCACGCGCATCTGGCGCAAGCCATGGGCGACGAGCTGACGGCGGCACGCATGGCGCAGATGCGCGCCGGCCTGGCAAGCGACATCGGCGCCGCCCGCGCCCAACTGGCGGCAGCAGCAGGGACAACGACCGCGCCGCTCGAACGCGCGCAGCAGATCGACTTCGACACGGCGGTGGAACTGCTGGAACGCTACGTGCGCGACATGGAAGCCTTCACCGGCTTGTATCACGGCCTGGCGCAGGAAAAGCAGCAGCAGGTCAGCGATCCCGGCGCCTACACGCCGAAGACGCCGCCGGCCATCATCGCCGCCAGCGGCTTCCGCGCCGGCGCCACGCTGCTGCTGACGGCCGGCGTCTGGTACTGGCTGGCCTGGCCCTTTCTCGGCAACGCCATTTTGATGGCGACCATTTTCTGCGCGCTGGCCTCGTCGTCGCCGCGTCCGACCGCCATGGTGCAGCAGGTGCTGATCGGCTTCCTGGTGGCGACGCCGCTGGCCTTCGCCACCGAATTCTTCCTGGTCGCCCGCGCCAACGACTTCCCGACACTGATCATCGCCGCCCTGCCGATCTTCGTGCTTGGCAGCTATCTGATGACCAGCCCGCGCTGGGCCGGCGTGGGCATCGGCATCTGCATGTTCTGCGCCACGCTGGTGGTGCCGACCAACTTGATGCACTACGACGTGGAGAGCTTCATGAGCAGCGAACTGTCGCTGACGATGGGCGTGGCGGTGGCCTACCTGATGTTCAAGCTGGTCCTGCCGGAACACACGATGGGCCAGAAGGACCATGTGGCCGCCGCCCTGTGGCGCGAGGCGCAGGGCGCCTGCAGCGCGTCGCTGTACCGGCTGAAGCGGCGCTTCGACAACCGCGTGCGCGACCTGCTCAGCCAACTGAACGCAGCCTCCGGCCCGGCGCCCAACGAAGCCGCGCGCGCCGTGGTGCGCCAGGGACTGACCTTGCTGGAGCTGGGCCACGCCGTGATCGAGCTGCGCCAGCTGATCGCCAGCTCGCAGCCAGGCCCGGTGCCGGTGGCGCTGAAGCTGGTGGTGCGCCAGCTGGCCGCCTACCTGCGGGCGCCGGCGCGCGCCAGCGGCGAGACGGCGCTGCAATCGATACTGGACGCCGGCGCCAGCGTGCGCGCCGCCCTGCCCTCGGCCACGCCGGAACGCCAGCTGCGCCTGCACACCGCGCTGACCGACCTGCATTCCATTTACACGTCCCTGCTGGACCAGATCACTACAGGAGTAACCGGCCATGCCGCGTGAGATCGACTTTTTCGGCGTACTGCTGCCCGGCGTGCTGCCGCTGTTCCTCGTCAGCCTGGTGCTGCAAGTGGCGCTCGACAGCGCCTTGAGCCACCTCGGCGCCTACCGCCGCAGCTGGCATCCGGCGCTGGTGCGTCTGTGCCTGTTCGTCTGCATCTTCAGCGCCCTGCTGGTCACACTGTACAAATAAATTCAACTCAATCAGAAAGCCCGCCGTGAGTGCATCCAAAATCTTCCGCTTTTTCCTGACCATGCTGCTGCTGGCCGCCGCCCTGTGGATGGGACGCTCGGCCTGGGACCACTACATGGAATCCGCCTGGACCCGCGATGGCCGCATCAAGGCCGATGTGGTCACCATCAGCGCCGACGTCGCCGGCACCGTCACCGACGTGATGGTGCGCGATAACCAGCTGGTCAAGCAGGGCGACGTGCTGTTCGTGGTCGACAAGGCCCGCTACCAGAGCGCGCTGGTGCAGGCCAACGCCGTGCTGGCGTCGCAGCAGGTGGAGAAAGGCCGGCGCAGCAAGGAAGCCAATCGCCGCGCGGGGCTGGACAATTCCATCATCTCGGCCGAGAGCAAAGAGACGGCGGAATTCGCAGTCGGCACGGCGGCGGCGCAGTACCAGGCCGCGCTGGCGGCGCGCAACCTGGCGGAGCTGAACCTGGAACGCACGGTGGTGCGCGCGCCCGTCACCGGCTATGTCACCAACCTGAACGTGCACGCGGGCGACTTCGCCGCCGTCGGCGCGGCCAAGCTGGCGATGATCAACAGCGCCTCGTTCTATGTGGTCGGCTATTTCGAGGAGACCAAGCTGCCGCTGCTGAAGGTGAACGACGCCGTCGAAGTGCACCTGATGAGCGGCGCGGCCCAGCTGCAAGGCCATATCGAGAGCATCGCCCACGGCATCACCGACCGCGACGCCAACACCGGCCGCGAGCTGCTGGCCGACGTCAACCCGACCTTCAACTGGGTGCGGCTGGCGCAGCGGGTGCCGGTGCGCATCCACATCGACCAGCAACCGAAGGGGCTCGAACTGGTGGCCGGCACCACCTGCACGGTGGTGATCCACGGCTAAGGATATTTAGTTGTCGTTGACAACCAGAATTCAAGGATGCATTATTTGGTTGTGATTGACAACCAAATGATGCATATGCCAGTTCCAGCCGCTACGCTGCTACGTGAGATCGTCCGTCTGTATGTGCGCGACCAGCGCAAGCAGGCCAAATGTGGCGACGGCGCCTCGACCGTGCAATGCCATGTACTGACCGAATTGTTGCGGGAGGAAGGGTTGCCGCAGCAGGCGCTGGCTGAACGGCTGGGCCTGGACAAGGGCTGGATCAGCCGCGCCGTCGATACGCTGGTGACGGAGGGCTGCATCTCGAAACAAGCCAGTGAGCAGGACCGCAGAAGCGTCGTGCTGTCCCTGACGCCGGCGGGCCGGACCCGCGCCCGGCAGCTGGAACAGCAGTTGAACGATCACGCCGCGCAGTTGCTGGCACAGGTATCCCAAGACCACCACGCGCAAGTGCAAGAGTCGCTGCGACTGTTGCTGAACGCTCTAACGCTTGCGCCGACCGACCGGGCCGAGTGCGGTGCAACGGCCTTGCGGCCGGCGACCCGCCGCGACTGGCCGCAGATCAAGCGCATGCTGCTGGAAGAAGGTTTGCCGCAGGACGGGGCGCAAGAACACCTGGCGCAGTTTGTGGTCGGCGAGTCCGACGGCAAACTCGTATGCGCCGGCGGCCTCGAAGTGTACGGCGTCAACGCGCTGCTGCGGTCCGTAGTCGTCAAAGCCGGATCGCGCGACCAGGGCTGGGGCAGGCAATTGCTGACGTGTTTGACGGAACAGGCTTCCGGGCTAGGCGTCACCACCCTGTATTTGCTGACGACTACCGCAGCATCCTATTTTTCAAACCTGGGGTTCGTCGTGGTTTCCCGGAAGCGCATCCCCGATCAGTTGTATCAGTCCCACGAATTTCAAGGAGCCTGCCCCGCCAGCGCGACCGCCATGAAGATGCTTACTAGCGCGCGCCGGCGGCGTCGATGATGGCGCCGCTGACGTAGGACGATTGTGGGCTGAGCAGCCACAAGATCGTCTCGGCGATTTCCTCCGGCTGGCCGCCGCGCAGCATCGGCACGTTGGACTCCAGCCGCGCCACGCGGCCAGGGTCGCCGCCGCTGGCGTGGATATCGGTATAAATCATACCCGGGCGTACGCAGTTGACGCGAATGCCTTCGGCCGCCACTTCCTTCGACAGGCCCAGCGTCATCACGTCGATGGCGCCCTTGGACGAGGCGTAATCGATGTAGACATTCGGCGCCCCATGCCGGGCCGCGCCGGACGACAGGTTGACGATGCCGCCGCCCTGCCCGCCATCGGCGGTCGACATGCGCTTGACCGCCTCTTTGCAGCACAGGAAGTAGCTGATCACATTGGTGGTGAACACCCGCTGCAGGCGCTCCACCGACATCTCGGTCAAACGACACTGCTGCTCCAAGATGCCGACGTTGTTGACCAGCGCCGTCAGCGGCCCCAGTTCCTCGTCGATGGTCTCGAACAAACGCTGCACGTCGGCCTCCACGCTGACGTCGGCCTGCACGGCGATCGCCTCGCCGCCCTCGGCCACGATCTGCGCGCGCAGCTGCGCGGCCGCCTGCGCGTCGCGCAGGTAGTTGATGCACACCGCGTAGCCGCGCCGGCTCGCCATCAGCGCCGTCGCCGCGCCTATGCCCCGGCTGCTGCCGGTGACCAGTATCACTTGTTTCATCGTATGCCTTGTCACAGAAAAAAGCCCGCTGCTGCGGGCTGGTGTCATGCTTATTTTTCCGGGCTGACGTGGGTCAGCGCGTAGCCGACATGCTCCCACCAATGCTCGCGCGAGTGCACGGTGCGCAGGCACTTCTTGTCGAGCTCCCCCTTGAAGACGGGATCGGCGCACTGCTTGGTCATCAGCGCGTTGCGCTGGTTCTCGGCATTGCTCAACGCGATCAGCAGCCAGACGATGAAGCCCAGCGCCAGCACCGCCACGCTCCATGCCACGTGGTTGATGTAGGCCCATTCGAACAGGGTCTCGATGACCGGCGAGGATTCCTTGTAGATCTTCATGACCTCGCCCTCGGCAGCCTTGCGTTCATCGCTGATTTCTTTCATATCGTTCCTTACTTCTTGGCGGCGCGTTCCTGGGCCGACTTGGCAACCAGGCTATCCATCACCGCAAACATGGCGGCGTGCGCCTCGGGGACCGTCGCCAGGCCGTGGCCGGCGATGGCTGGCGAGGTCGTATAGTGACCATCGATCACCAGGGCCGGGGCACTGTCGAGTTTATACTGGTTTGCCACCTGCACGCCACGTTTCATCTTCGTTTGGACCGCGAAGGAGTTGAAAAATTCCAGATATTTGGCCTTGTCGACGCCATTCTTGACGACGAAGTCCAGGATGGACTGGTCGGTGTTGAGGCGGTTGTGCTCGACGTGCACGGCGTGGAAGAACTTTTCGTGCAGGCCGTTGCCCAGCGCGTTCATCGCTTCCAGCGTGAAGAAGGCCTTGGCTTGCGCATCCTCGCCCAGGTGCATGCGGCGGAACACGATCTTGTCTCCCTGCTTCTTGACCCAGCCCGCCAGCGGCGTTTCGAGCGCGTTGCAATGCGGGCAGTGGTACATGAACACTTCCAGCACTTCGACCTTCTTGCCGGTGTCCGGGCGGCTGGCCGCGTCCAGCGTGGTGAAGTCAACGCCGTTCTTGAAATCGGCGGCATGGGCGCCGGCGGCGGCGGCCATGAAGGCGGCGGTGGCAATCAGGGGGCGCAGCAGGCTCAGAAAACGCATAACAGTCCTTCAACAAGGTGAGTGGCAAACGCCGCGAGATTACCACCTTTTCCACGCTGTGCAAATGTCGGCGGAGTTAAGCCTCAGGGCCGGCGCCGGCGCGCCGTCTCCAGCCGCTCGCACAGCATGGCGACGCCGTCGGCGATGCGCGGCGTGGCGCGCACCAGCTGTTCGCCGTCCAGCATGAACAGGTTGCCGCGCTGGACCGCCAGCATGCCCTTGTACTGCTTCCAGATATTGATGCCGGATTCAGCGTCGTGCTGGTCGCCGCCGAAGATGGCTTCCGGGTTTTCCTGCAATACCGCCTCGGTGCTGACGGTGGGCGCCGGCACCTTGAGCGCGGCGAACACGTTCTGTCCGCCGCAGACGCGGATCGCGTCGCTGACGATGTGCTCACCGCTGAGGGTGAAGATCGGCTTTTCCCAGATTTGATAGAACACCCGCACCGTCGGCCGTTGCGCGTAGCTGGCCGACAGCTTGGCGATCCGCTGGCGGTAGTCCTGCGCCGCCTTGTGCGCGGCGGCCTCGGTGCCCATCAGCTGGCCCAGGCGGGTCAGACTGGTGGCCACCTGCTCCAGCTTTTGCGGATCGCTGTAGAAGATCGGGATGCCCAGGCTTTTCAGCTGCTCCAGCTGGCGCGCGGTGTTCCCGCTCTTCCACACCACCAGCAGGTCCGGGCGCAGCGCCAGCACGTGCTCCATGTCGATGGTGGCGTCGCTGCCGACCTGCGGGATGCGCTTGGCCGCTTCCGGGTAGTCGCTGTAGTTCATTACGCCGACCACGCGCTCGCCGCCACCGGCCGCGAACAGCAGCTCGGTGATGTGCGGCGCCATCGAGATGATGCGCTGCGCCGGCTTGGCGACGGCGACGCTGTTGCCGGCGTCGTCCTGCACCGTGACGGCGGCCTGCGCGCAGGCCGCCGTGCAGGCCAGCGCCAGCGCCAGTACTAGCGGCGAGGCCTGGCGAGCGGTCGTGGTCATGGCGCGCATCAGAACTCGTAGCGGGCCGACAGTTTCAGCTGGCGGCCGTCGGCGGTGTAGATGCCGCCCTGGATGCCCTTGTCGCAGCTGAAGGCTTGCGAGAAGTAGCGCTTGTCGGCCAGGTTCAGGCCCGACACCGCGAACTCCCATTGGCCCAGCTTGCGGGCATAACGCGCGTCCAACGTGGTGTAGGAAGGGATCTGCGCCGGGCACTTGTTGTCGAAGTCCGCGCCGTTGCGCTGGCTGTCGACCCACTGTGCGCCGACATCGGCGGTGTGGCCGCTGGCCAGGGTCCAGCTCAGGCGCGCGGTCAGCGTGTTCTTCGGCACCAGCACCATCTCCTTGCCGTTGTTGACGCCTTCGGTGAACTTGGCGTCCACGTGCTGGTAGTGCGCGGTCAGGTTCCAGGCGGCGTTGATGCGCTGCTCGGCGTCGATCTCGAAGCCTTCGCGGCGGGTCGGCGCCAGGTTGGTGTTGGCGTAGATCGTCGGATCGAAGAAGATCTCATTGGTCAGGTTGTGGCGGAACACGCGGCCGGTGATTTTCTGCGCGGCGGCACCATAGCTGACGCCCAGTTCCAGGTCGTGCGACTGCTGCGACAACAGCGGCTTGTTATAGTCAGGCGTCAGCGCGTTTTCATCGGAGTTGGCGACGCGGTAGCTTTGGCCGGCCTTGCCGTAGACGGTCAGGTGCGCCACCGGCACGTAACTCGCTTGCAGTTCCCACGCGTTCAGGCCTTGCGTCACCTTGTAGGCCTTGCTGCCAAAGCCGTTCAGCGGATCGCTGAAGTCTTTGTTGAATATCTCGCGGCGCACGCCGGCCGAAACGCGGCCTTCATGGGCGGCGTCGAAACGCAGTTCGTCACGGACGTACAGGGCTTTCGAGTGCTGCGTCGCATCGGCTGCGGAATACATGGCACTGGTGGTGGCGGTGCGGTTCCAGACGGTCCAGTCGAAGCCGGCCACCATCTCGTTCAGCAGGCCGCCGATCTCGCCCAGGCGACGCACGCGCGGCGAGAACTGGGTTTGCTTGCTATCGTAGGTGGTGACCGACGGCGGGCCGCCGAAGTTGTAAGCCGACTCCACCGTCTTCTTGCGGTACGACAGGTCGGCCGCCAGGTCGTAGGCGCCGATGCGGCGCTGGCCGAAGGCGGTGAGGCGGTCGCTATCGAGCTTGGCGTAATCGTCGGGCGTGCTGGCCTTGCGCGGATTGGCCTTGTAGTCGTCCTCGCTCAGCGAACCAGGAAGGCGCATGTCCTGGCGCGCGCCTTCGTAGCGGAAGCCCGCGCGGCCGGCGTTGTCGAACCATTGCGCGCCGCCGCTGAAGTGGGTGTGCTTGAATTCGTTGTTATCGCGGTAGTTGTCGGTGCGCTGGGTGTCCAGCGTGGCGTCGGCGGCGAAGCCGTCCCAGGCCTGGAAGCCGGAAACGCGCGCTTCGCCCGCGCGGAACTGGCCGCCCTCGACGAACACGCTGCCGCGGCGGCTGTTCTTTTCCGGGCGCTTGGTGACGATGTTGATCACGCCGCCGGTGGCGCCGTCGCCGTACAACACGCTGGCGCCGCCGCGCGTGATTTCGATGTGGTCCACGGTGTCGATCGGAATGGTCGACAGGATGGCGTTGCTCAGTTCATTTTCCGACAGGCGCACGCCATCCAGCACGATCACCATATTCTGGCTGCTGTTGGTGCCGAAGCCGCGCAGGTCCAGGCTGAAGTCCGGGCTGCCGTCCAGGCTTTGGCGGCCGTACACGCCGCCCACCTTGCGGATGGCGGAGTTGACGTCGTTGGCGCCGGCGCGCTGGATGTCTTCGGCCGTGATGACGACGGCGCCGATCGGCGTCAGCGCCGCGTTGGCGTCGAAGCGCGAGCCGGTGATGACGATGGGCGCGAGCACCTCGGAGATCTGGGCGGCGGCGGGAACGGCGGCGGTAAAGCACAGGGAGACGGCGGCGGCCAGCAGGCGCGGTTGGAAGGCGGAGGATTGCATGTCAGGTCATTTTCAAAAGAGACATCCGCCCGCGTCCCCGCAGGCTGGAAGTGTACGGAAGCCGCGCGGGCTTCCCCCTGTCTGGCCGATATCCGGGCTGGCAAGGCTGAACAAAGCCTCGCGTTACCGTTGCGGGGGCAGCACACCTTGGCCGTCGCGCCGTGGGCGCGGGCGGCCTTATGTTTCCCGTTTAACTGCACATGTGAGCACATGGGCAAGCACCAGAACCCCGGCATTATACGCGCGCGCCCCGGATCATTAACTTTTTAGATAGGACCTATCTACATTTCGTGCATTGATTGCAACGGCTACGGTCCTTATAGTGAGGTCATACTCATACCGGAGCTTTGCCATGAATCTGTTGCCAACCTATTTCCTGTCCCACGGCGGCGGCCCGTGGCCGTTCATGATGGACCAGGTGGGTCATCTGTACGGCCAGCTGGACGCCTCGCTGCGCGACATCCCGCGCCAGCTCGGCGTGACGCCGAAGGCGGTGCTGGTGATTACCGCGCATTGGGAGGAACGTGATTTCATGCTGTCGTCGTCGGCCAAGCCGACTATGATCTACGACTACGGCGGCTTCCCGCCGCATACCTACGAGGTGCGGTACAACGCACCGGGTTCGCCGGAGCTGGCGGCGCAGGTCCGGCAGCTGCTCGACGCGGGCGGCTTCCCGGCGCAGCTGGACGCGCAGCGCGGCTTCGACCACGGCACCTTCAGCGCCATGTACCCGATCTATCCGAATGCGGATGTGCCCATCGTGCAGCTGTCGCTCAAGCGCGGCCTCGATCCTTTGACGCATCTGGAAGTGGGCCGTTTGCTGGCGCCCTTGCGTGAGCAGGGGGTGCTGATCGTCGGCAGCGGGCTGAGTTACCACAACCTGCGCGCTTTCAACGCCCAAGGCGCGGCGGCCTCGCACGCCTTCGACGGCTGGCTGCGCGCGACCATGGCGCTGCCGCCGCAGGAGCGCGCGGCGCGCTTATTGGAATGGGAGCAGGCGCCGGCCGCGCGCATGGCGCATCCGCGCGAGGAGCATTTGCTGCCGCTGATGGTGGCCTTGGGCGCGGCGGAGAACGACGCGGCGACGGTCCCGTACCATGAAGAAGCGTTCATGGGATCGCTGGCCGTGACCAGCTTCCGCTTCGGCTAGTCCGCAGCTAGTACCAGCTCAGGTGCCGCGCTTGCCGTTGGCGTAGTCGGCGGCCTTGGCGGCGGCGATGGCGGCTTTCTCGGCGTTCTTGACGGCCATCTCGGCATCGTGCACCTCCAGCCGCCCCTTGCGGCTGGCCGGCGTCTCCAGCGAGATGCGGCCCAGGATGCCGCTGCGGTAGTCGCCCAGGAAGGTATGCGACGCCTTCTCGAAATCGAGGTCGCCGCCCTTCTGGCGGAAGCCGCGCTTGGCCGCCACGCCCTCCACCACCGCGATGCCGTCGAAGCTCTCGATGTCCTTGAAGCCGTAGCGCGCCACCAGCAGCTGCGGGTAGTACTTCAGCATCTCGTCGGCCAGGAACACCGCCACTTCCTCTTCGATCAGCGCGTTCGAGCCGATCGCGTGGCTGGCGGCCAGCATCAAGCCGTCGCTCGGCAGCGCGATCTTCGGCCACAGCATGCCCGGCGTGTCGACCAGGATGGTGTTCTTGTCCAGGTAAAGCTTCTGCTGCTGCTTGGTCACCGCCGGCTCGTCGCCGACCTTGGCCACCTTGCGCTTGAGCAGGGCGTTCATCAGCGTCGACTTGCCGACGTTGGGTATCCCCATGATCATGATGCGCAGCGGCTTGGTCGGCACGCCGCGGTGCGGCGCCAGCTGCTTGGCCAGTTCCGGCACGCGGGTGACGTCGGCCGGCTTCTTGGTGGTCATCGCGAACGCGGTCACGCCTTCCTGCGCGTTGTAATAGGCCACCCAGGCCGCCGTGGCGGCCGGATCGGCCAGGTCGATCTTGTTGAGGATCTTCAGGCACGGACGCTGGCGGAACTTGCGCAGCTCCTCCACCATCGGATTGGTGCTGGCCTCGGGCAGGCGCGCGTCGACCACCTCGATCACCAGATCGGTGTTCTCCATCTGCTCGGCCGCCTTTTTCTTGGCGGCGTTCATGTGCCCTGGGTACCATTGTATCGACATGCTCTGACCTTCAAAATCGTTCTGACAATCCGCTATTTTACCTGCTGGCTCGACTAGACTTCGGATATCATGAGGCGCTTTTCCTTTTTCCTGACCATATAAACAATATTATTTCTCCACCGGAGTGCTGAAGATGAGCATAGCTGCACCGTCCAACCCCAAGGAAATCACCGTTCGCGGGATTATCCTGGGCATACTGATTACGCTGGTCTTCACGGCGGCTCAGGTCTACCTGGGACTGAAAGTGGGTCTGACTTTCGCCACCTCGATCCCGGCGGCCGTCATCTCGATGGCGCTGCTGAGCGCCTTCAAGGATGCCACCATCCAGGAAAACAACATCGTCCAGACCATCGCCTCGGCCGCCGGCACGCTGGCCTCGGTGATCTTCGTGCTGCCTGGCCTGCTGATGATAGGCTGGTGGGCCAAGGTGCCGTTCTGGCCGACCTTCGGCGCCTGCGCCATCGGCGGCGTGTTGGGCGTGATGTACACCATGCCGCTGCGCCGCGCGCTGGTGTCGCAGTCCGACCTGCCCTACCCGGAAGGCGTGGCCGCCGCTGAAGTGCTGAAGGTCGGCATGGCCTCGCGCGCCGGCGCCGCCGAAGGCAAGGCCGGCCTGTGGGCCGTGATCTGGGGCAGCGTCGCTTCGGCGGTGTTCGCCGCCGGCGCCGCCGTCAAGCTGATGGCCGGCGAAGTGGCGATCTACTTCCGTACCGGCTCCGGAGCGACCGGCATCGGCGCATCGAGCTCGCTGGCGCTGATCGGCGCCGGCCACCTGATGGGCATCACGGTCGGCATCGCGATGCTGGCCGGCCTGGTCATCGCCTGGGGCATCATGGTGCCGTTGATGACCTCCCTGAGCCCGGCCGCCGCCGGCGTCGACGCCGCCACCCACGCGCTGGGCATCTGGTCCAAGGAAGTGCGCATGATGGGCGCCGGCGTGATTGGCATGGCCGCGATCATCACGCTGGCCGGCCTCGCCAAGCCTATCTTCGGCGGCCTGAAGTCGGCGATGGAATCGGCCCGCAAGGCCAAGCTCAATGGCGGCGTGCTCGATCGCACCGAACAGGACTTGCCGATCTTCGTGGTCGGCCTGGTCACGCTGCTGTCGATGGTGCCGGCCGGCTGGTTGCTGGCCAGCTTCCTGCAAGGCGGCCCGCTGGCGTCGTTGGCGTTCCCGCTGGTGGCGGTCGGCATCGGCTACATCCTGGTCGCCGGCATGTTCGCCGCCGCCGTCTGCGGCTACATGGCGGGCCTGATCGGTTCCTCGAATTCGCCGGTGTCCGGCATCGCCATCCTGACCATCCTCGGCGCCGCGCTGAGCGTGGGCATGGTCGGCCGCAGCATCATGGGTCCTGAAGTAGCCCAGGCGCTGATTGCCTACGCGCTGTTCGTGACCACCGTGGTGCTGGCCGTGGCCGTGATCGGCAACGACAACCTGCAAGACCTGAAGACCGGCCAGCTGGTCGACGCCACGCCGTGGAAGCAGCAGGTTGGCCTGCTGATCGGCGTGGTCGCCGGTTCGTGCGTGGTGCCACCGGTGCTGGAGCTGCTCAACCATGCGAACGGCTTTGTCGGCGCGCCCAATCTCAATTCGATCTCGGACCAGCCGCTGGCCGCGCCGCAGGCGTTGCTGATTTCGACCCTGGCCAAGGGCGTCATCGGCGGCCAGCTGCGCTGGGACCTGCTGGGCTACGGCGCGCTGGTCGGCCTGCTGCTGGTGGCGATCAACTTCGCCTTGAAGAAGTCCAGCAACGGCAAGTACTCGCTGCCGCCGCTGGGCGTGGGCCTGGCGATCTACCTGCCGAGCGCCGTGATCACGCCGGTGTGCATCGGCGCCGTGGCCGGCTACCTGTTCGACCGCGCGATGGAGCACAAGGTCGGCGGCGACACCGCCAAGCGCCTGGGCGTGCTGGTGATGTCCGGCTTCATCGTCGGCGAGAGCCTGTTCAACGTCGCGCTGGCCGGCTTGATCGTCGTCTCCGGCAAGGGCGAGCCGCTGGCCATCGCCAACTCGCTGAGCGAGGCGCAGGCCATGATCGTCGCGCTGATCCTCGGCATCGCCATGGTGTGGGGCTTGTACCGCTGGTCGGCCAGGAGCGGCCGCAACGTCGCCGCCTGATTCCGCAAGCCGCGCAACACCCAACGCCCTGCCGCCCGGCAGGGCGTTTTCATTTTAAGGGCGGATTCCATGCCGCCAGTATAGGCACCGGGTCCCAAAATCGGCGCGTGCGGCATTCGTGCTCGTTTGCTTGTCTCGTTCTGTCTCGTTTTGACTCGTTTGAACTTTGTGCGGCGCACAAGGTCTAACGAGACAGAACGAGACAAGACACGACACAACGCGCAAGGAGAACGAGCATGAATGCCGCAAGGACCTGTGAACTGCCACCCGCTGCATACTCCGAACTGGAAAATTTCCTGTGCAACAGCGGCAGCACGCTGTCGCCGCTGGAGGCGACCATCATCGCCATCCGCGAGTGGATGGAAAACAGCCGCGCGGCGGCGGCTCCGCTGCGCGGCTATCAATGGAAGCTGCTGTTCATTCCAGAAAAGAGCCGCTTGCGCATGAGCTACGAAGGCGAGTCGTACTACGCCGAAGTGGTCGACGAGGAAATCATCTTCCGGGGCGATGCCGTGTCACCGCGCCAGATGGCCGTGCAGATTGCAGGCGATGGCCGCAACGCGTGGCGCGACCTGTGGATACTGCTGCCCGGCGAAAAAAACTGGGCCAATGCCGCCCGCCTGCGCAACCAGCTGCAACAGCACGCCGCCAGGCAGCCCCTGTCCGCCGCCGACGCCATGACCGTCGCCGCGAAATCGATGAGCGATGCCCTGAACACCGCCTTAGCGCTGGTGGAACACGCCAACCATCAATCGCAAAACACGCTGGAGCGCCGTCTACCCCGCTATCGCCGCGAATACGACCAGCTGACCGACGATCACTGACAGGCAGCACGACGCAGATCTGCGCTCACAGGTCGGCCAGCGCCTTCACATGCGCCACCACGCTGCGCCCCAGCGCCGACAGGTTGTAACCGCCTTCGAGGCAGCTGACGATGCGGCCCTTGGCGTACAGCCGGGCCACCTCCATCACCTGCTGCGTCATCCACGCATAATCGGCTTCCACCAGGCCCATGCCGCCGATG
Source organism: Duganella sp. BJB476 (assembly GCF_003416895.1). Taxonomy (GTDB): domain Bacteria; phylum Pseudomonadota; class Gammaproteobacteria; order Burkholderiales; family Burkholderiaceae_D; genus Rugamonas. Next base: position 266,306 of record NZ_QVIO01000006.1, on the reverse strand, counting down.
TCGTCCTCGCGGTGGGCGTCGAAGCCGGCCGAGATGAAGATCATCTCCGGCTGGAACGCGTGCAGCGCCGGCAGCCATTGCTCCAGCACGATCTGGCGCACGGCGTCGCCCTTGGTGTGGGCCGGCACCGGCACGTTGACCATGTGCGCGCTGATCGGCTCCGGCTCGGAGTACGGATAAAACGGATGCTGGTAGAAGCTCACCATCAGGGCGCGCGGCTCGTCGAGCAGCGCCTCCTCGGTGCCGTTGCCGTGGTGGACGTCGAAATCGACCACCGCCACCCGCGCCAGGCCGCGCGCGTCGAGCGCGTGCTTGGCCGCCACGGCGACGTTGTTGAACAGGCAGAAGCCCATCGGCTCCACCGGCCGCGCATGGTGGCCGGGCGGACGCACCGAGCAGAAGGCGTTGGCGATCTCGCCGTCGATCACGGCGTCGGTCGCGGCCACGGCGGCGCCGGCGGCGCGCTGGGCGGCGCGCCAGCTGTAGTGGTTGAGCGAGGTGTCGCCGTCGATCGGATAGCTGTCGCCCGGCGCCGGCACGTTGTCGCGCACGATGGCGATGGCGTTGCGGCTATGGTTGCGCTCCAGGTCCGCGATCGCCACCAGCGGCGCCTCGCGGTGCTCCAGCAGGTCGTGGATGTGCGAGCCGATCAGCTGGTCGGCAATCGCTTGCAGGCGGGCGGGGGACTCGGGGTGCCACTCGCCCATGTCGTGGCGGGCGCAATCGGGATGGCTGTAAATGGCTGTGGTCATGTGGCGGATGTCTGCTGCTTGTAGGCGCTAATCTACCATAGATATCGCACAGGCCTCCAGCGCGAGATGGACAAAAAAACAATTGCCGAATATCATTGCCGATTATTTAACAACAAAGGTCATGCATGGCAGGTTATCCTTTCTTCCGCTCCCTGGCGCTGGCCTCGGCCGCGCTGCTCAGCCTTGACGGCCACGCCGCCGACGCCGCCCCGGCCGTCGCCAGCTTCTTCGACACGCCCCAGGTCAGCCAGGCGTCGCTGTCACCCAAGGGCGGCTACGTGGCCATCACCACCATGCTGGCTGGCGGCGTGCAGGCGCTGGCCGTGCGCGACACCACCGACCTGACCAAGGTGAGCGTCGTGGCCAAGACCGCCATCGAGCGCGCCGCCATCACCAGCATCCACTGGATCAACGAAAACCGCATCGGCTTCACGGTCAAGAACCTGGACAACGAATTCGAGGGCAACCTCGACGAGTTCGCCATCGACCGCAACGGCGACAACCGCGTGCACCTGATCGCCGGCAACTGGGGCCACCAGCAAAAGCAGCTCGGCAGCAATATGGTCAACCGCACCCTGACCGCCGAATACGCCTACCACGGCGTCACCCACGACGGCTCGGACGACATCCTGGTCGAGCGCTACATGTGGAACAATACCGATCTGGCGCCCGACCATTCGCGCCTGATGCGCCTCAACACCCGCACCCAGTCGCTGCGCAGCGCCTTCGAAGGCACCCAGCCGCCGGCGGTCCATGCCTGGCTCACCGACGGCAACGACGTGCCGCGCGTGGTCACCTCGCAAGTCAAGGGCCACTGCATCGCCTCCTACCGCAACGTCGACGACACCAGCTGGACCGAGATCAGCAATGGCGTCTGCTACCAGGACCAGCGTTTCGTGCCGCTGTTCTTCGACGGCGCCGACACGCTGTATGTGCGCGCCAACTACAAGGGCTACGCCGCGCTGTTCCGCTACAACCTGAAGACCATGAAGATGGACGCCGAACCCTTCGTCGAAACGCCGGGCTACGACTTCAACGGCGGCCCCGAAGTGGACCGCGTCACCAGGAAGCTGCTCGGCATCCACCTGCGCACCGACGCCGGCACCACCGCCTGGCTGGACCCGGTGATGAAGGCCGAGCAAGCCAGGATCGACGCCGCCCTGCCCGGCACCATCAACACCGTGCACTGCGCGCAGGACTGCGCCGCCAGCCCGGTGCTGCTGATCGCCTCCAACTCCGACCGCCAGCCGCTGCAATTCATCCTCTACACCCGCGCCACCGGAACCCTGGTCGGCCTGGGCGGCACCCATCCCGACCTCAAGCCGGCCGAAATGGGCCGGCGCAGCTTCCACCGCTACGCCGCGCGCGACGGCCGTTCGATCCCCGTCTACGTGACGCTGCCGGCCACCAAGGCCAGCGGGCCGCAGCCGGCCGTGGTGCTGGTGCACGGCGGCCCCATGTCACGCGGCGGCTCGTGGGAATGGGACGCCGAGGCGGCCTTCCTGGCCTCGCGCGGCTATGTCGTGATCCAGCCGGAATTCCGCGGCGGCACCGGCTTCGGCGCCGACCATTTCCGCGCCGGCTGGAAGCAATGGGGCGGCACCATGCAGGACGACCTGGCCGACGCCGCGCGCTGGGCCGCCCAGCAGGGCTGGGCCGATCCCCAGCGGGTGGCCATCATGGGCGCCAGCTACGGCGGCTACGCCACGCTGATGGGCCTGATCAAGGACCCGGCCGTGTTCCGCTGCGGCGTCGAATGGGCCGGCGTGACCGACATCAAGCTGCGCTTCACCTCCACCCAGTCGGACGCGTCGAAGGAAAACCTGGGCTACAGCATGCGCCTGCTGATCGGCGACCCCGACAACGCGGCCGACGCCGCGATGATGCGCCAGAACTCGCCGCTGCTGCGCGCCGCCGAGCTCAAGCAGCCACTGCTGATGGCGCACGGCTTGAAGGACCTGCGCGTGCCGATCGAGCACGCCAAGAGCTTCGCCGCCGCCGTCAAGGTCCACAACCCGAACGTGACCTCCATCATCTACAGCGATGAAGGCCACGGCTGGCGCCACCCGGAAAACAACATCGCCTTCTGGCAGCAGGTCGAGACCTTCCTCGACCGCAATCTGAAGCACGCCGAATAGCCGACCCGGCCGCATGGTATCGCCTGGGCAGTTTCTCGCATAGAATCTGTACAGCGCTCAACTCCCATCGATACCATGTACACAAAACTGCACGCCGTGGCCCGGCAGGTCGGCAGCATCATCGTCGGCAAGGAGCTGCACATCCGCCAGGCCCTGACCTGCCTGCTGGCCGGCGGCCACCTGCTGGTCGAGGACGTGCCTGGCGTGGGCAAGACCACCCTGGCGCACGCGCTGGCGATCTCGCTGGGGCTGCGCTTCAACCGCATCCAGTTCACCAGCGACCTGCTGCCGGCCGACGTCCACGGCATCTCCATCTACGAGCGCGAGCAGAACGGCTTCGTGTTCCACCCCGGCCCCATCTTCACCCAGGTGCTGCTGGCCGACGAGATCAACCGCGCCACGCCCAAGACCCAGTCCGGCCTGCTGGAGGCGATGGAAGAGCGCCAGGTCAGCGCCGACGGCGTCACCCGGCCGCTGCCGGAACCGTTCTTCGTCATCGCCACGCAAAACCCCACCCACCAGATCGGCACCTTCCCGCTGCCGGAATCGCAGCTGGACCGCTTCCTGATGTGTCTGTCGCTGGGCTACCCGGACGCCGCCGCCGAACGCGCGCTGCTGATGGGCGAAGACCGCCGCGTGCTGCTCAAGGCCCTGCAACCGGCGATGGCGCCGGCCGAGCTGGCCGAAGCGCAGCTGGCGCTCAAGCGCATCCACGCGGCGCCGGCGCTGATCGACTATGTGCAGGCGCTGGCCGCCGCCTCGCGCCAGAACGGCCTGTTCGCCGAGGGCATGAGCCCGCGCGCCGCCATCGCGCTGCTGCAGGCCGCGCGCGCCTGGGCCGCGCTCGAGGGCCGCGACCACGTGCTGCCGGAAGACGTGCAGGCGGTGCTGGTGCCGGTGTGCGCGCACCGGCTGCGGCCGCTGAAATCGGCGCACGGCGTGGCGCTGGCCAGCCGCGACCTGGTGCTGCAACTGCAAAAGTCGGTGCCGGTCTAGGCCGCCATGAACGGCCCGCTGCAACCGCTGCATGCGCTGTATCGGAAAGCGCGCGACAAGTGGCTGTTCCAGCTGGGCGCCAGCGAGCCGGGCGAAGTCACGCTGACGATGCGCCGCGTGTTCATCGTGCCGACCCGGCCGGGCCTGGCCTTCGCCGGCCTGTTGCTGCTGATGCTGATCGGCGCCCTCAACTACAACCTCGGCCTGGGCTTCGCGCTGACCTTCTTTGCCGGCGCCTGCGCCGTGGCCGACATGGTCCAGACCGCCAGCAACCTGGCGCGCCTACAGCTGTCGCCCGGCCGCGCGCAGGCGGTGTTCGCCGGCCAGGAGGCGCAGTTCGAACTGCAGCTGCACAACCGCAGCAAGCTCGATCGCTACGCCGTCTGGCTGGGCTTCCAGGCCGACGGCGAACCGCGCCAGGTCACAGACATCCCGGCCGGCGGCGCCAGCGCGTTGCGGCTGTCGGCCGCCACCAGCGAACGCGGCTGGCTGGAGGCGCCGCGCATCCGCCTCGTCACGCGCTTCCCGCTGGGCCTGTTCCGCGCCTGGAGCTACTGGCGGCCGGAGCTGAAGGCGCTGGTGTATCCGGCGCCCGAGTTCCCGCCGCAGCCGCTGCCGTCCAGCGGCGCCGCCAGCGAGGATGGCCACGGCACCGTGGGGCTGGATAATTTCGCCGGCATCCGCAGCTACCAGCCGGGCGACCCGATGCGCCACCTGGCCTGGCGCCAGATCGCCCGCCACGATCCGGCGCTGGGCGGGCAGCTGGTCACCAAGCATTTCGACGGCGGCGCGGTGGCCGAGCTGTGCCTCGACTTCGCCGAACTGCCCCTGTCGATGGACCTGGAGCTGAAGCTGTCGCGCATGACGCGCTGGGTGCTGGAGGCCGAGCAGCGCGCCCTGCCCTACACCTTCCGCCTCGCTCAGCACGAATACGGCCCGGCGCTGGGCGACGCCCACCAAGCCGCCTGCCTGCGCGCGCTGGCGCTGTTCGGCATGGAGGGCAAAGCATGAGCGCCGCCTTGCCGCCGCCAGCCGGCGCCGGCCCGCGCGCTCGCCTGGCGCTGCGCCTGACCCGCGACAAGTCCGACACCTTGCTGTTGCTGGCCGCCGCGCTGATGGTGCTGGCGCCTCACTTCGACCACCTGCCGCTGTGGACCAGCGCCGTGGTGTGCGGCACGCTGCTGTGGCGCGCCGCCATCACCTGGCGCGGCAAGCGCATGCCGCCTCTGTGGCTGCTGCTGCCGGTCTCAGTGGCCGCGATGGCCGGCGTCTACCGCAGCTACCACACGCTGCTGGGGCGCGACGCCGGCGTCGCCATGCTGGCGCTGCTGCTGGCCTTCAAGCTGCTGGAAATGCGCGCCAGGCGCGACCTGTTCGTGGTGATCTTCCTCAGCTTCTTCGTGCTGCTGACGAATTTCTTCTACTCGCAAACCATGCTGACCGCGCTGTGCATGGGCGCCACCCTGATCGTGCTGCTGACGGCGCAGCAATCGTTCCAGTACACCGGCGCCGTGCCGCCGCTGCTGCAGCGCCTGCGCACCGCCGCCAAGACCGCGCTGCTGGCGGCGCCGCTGGCGCTGCTGATGTTCGTCGGTTTCCCGCGCATCCAGGGGCCGCTGTGGGGACTGCCGGGCGACGCCCACAGCGGCCACACCGGCATCTCCGACAGCATGGCGCCGGGCACGCTGTCGTCGCTGGCGCAATCGGACGCGGTGGCCTTCCGCGTGCGCTTCCTCGACAAGATGCCGACGCAGGACCAACTGTACTGGCGCAGCATCGTGCTGGGCGACTACGACGGCCGCACCTGGACCCGCGTGCCGCGCCGGCGCGGTCTGCAACGCCTGGACGTGGGCATCGCCACGCGCGGCCAGCCGCTGCGCCACGAAATCACGATGGAGCCCACCAACACCCGCTGGCTGGCGGCGCTGGAACTGAGCGGCCCGACACTGTCGCTGCCCGGCTACCGCGTGCGCGACACCGACGAACTGGAATTTTTCACCAGCGAACCGGTCACGCAGCGCGTGCGCTACGACGCCCAGGCCTGGACCGTTTTCCGCGTGCAGGCCGACGAGCAGCCGCAGCGCATGGCGCGCTGGACCGAACTGCCGTCCGGCTTCAACCCGCGCACGCTGGCGCTGGCCCGCACGCTGCGCCAGACCGCGGCCCCGTCGGCCGCCGCCAACGCCCCGCTGTCCGCGCGCGAAACCGCCGGCGCCGCGCTGCAGGCGATGCAGCGCTTCCACGACGGCGGCTACGTCTACACCCTGCAACCGCCGCTGCTGGGCCGCGACGCGGTCGACGATTTCCTGTTCGGCAGCAAGGCCGGTTTCTGCGAACACTACGCCGGCGCCTTCGTGGTGCTGATGCGCGCCATGGGCGTGCCGGCGCGGGTCGTGACCGGCTACCAGGGCGGCGAACTGAATCCGGTGGACGGCTACCTGACCGTGCGCCAATCCGACGCCCACGCCTGGGCCGAATTCTGGACGCCCGGCGCCGGCTGGCGCCGCGTCGACCCGACCGCCGCCGTCGCCCCCGAACGCATCGCCCACAACTTGGCGCAGGCGCTGCCGCAGCCGTCCGGATTCGGCCTGGGCCCCTTGCTGAACCTGCAAAACGACCCCAATTCGTGGCTGGGCAAGCTGAGATTCAACTACGCCGCGTTGAATAATGCTTGGAATCAATGGGTCCTGGATTACAATCCAGAGAGGCAGCGAGGTTTCCTTGAAGAACTAAGCTCGGCCTTCGCCAACTGGCGCAGCGCACTCGGTGCGGCGCTGGTGTGCGGCCTGCTGTACGGGCTGTACTGGCGGCGGCAACAGCGGCCGCTGGCGCCGCTGGACGGGCTGTACCACCGTTTTTGCCGGCAGCAGGCGCGCCACGGTTACGCGCGCCGCCCGGACGAGGGCCCGCTCAGCTACGCCGCCCGCCTGCGCACCATGCAGGCCGGCCCCGACAAGCATGCCGCGATGGAGAAATTTTTAACACTGTACGGCGCGCTGAAGTATGGCGACGCCGGTTCCGAATCACGCTCGGCGTCGCTGACGACGCTGAAAACACTGCTACCCTTATGCCGATGAAGACTCTGATTACCGCCCTGCTGCTGGGCGCCGCCACCCTCAGCCAGGCCAGCCAGGCCGCCGCCGTCGACCCCTACGGCTACAAGCTGCCGCCCAGCATGCAGCCGAAGAAAAAAGCGCCGGCCGCCAAGAAAGGCCCGCCGCCTATCGACTACGTCGGCGAGTTCGTCAACTTCGGCGAATGGAAGGAAGTGCGCGCCTTCCTCGACGACGTCGCCAGCCGCGACGGCTTCGACCGCGCCGCCCTGAACACGCTGATGGGCCAGGTGCGCTATGTCGATTCGGCGGTGCAGCTGGTCAAGCCGGCGCCGCCGGGCAAGCCGAAGAACTGGCAAGCCTACAGCCGGCTGATCGTCGACCCGGTGCGCATCGACAACGGCGTCAAATTCTGGAACGAGAACCGCGAAGCGCTGGAGCGGGCCGAAGCCCTGTACGGCGTGCCGGCCGAAATACTGGTCGGCATCATCGGCGTGGAAACCGTGTACGGCCGCAACACCGGCCGCTTCCGCGTGGTCGACGCCCTGACCACGCTGGCCTTCTCCTATCCCGAGGCGCCGCAGCGCAGCGAGCGCATGGCCTTCTTCCGCGGCGAACTGGAAGCGACGCTGCTGTTCGCGCGCCAGAACGAGCTCGATCCGCTGTCGCTGCGCGGCTCGTTTGCCGGCGCCATCGGCATGCCGCAATTCATGCCCAGCAGCGTGATGAAATACGCGGTCGATTTCGACGGCAGCGGCAAGGTCGACCTGCTCAACTCCGGCACCGACGCCATCGGCAGCGTGGCGGCCTTCCTGGTGGCGCACGGTTGGCAGCGCGACCTCGGCGGCCCGCTGGTATACTCGGCCGCCGTGTCGCCCAACCGCGCCTGGGAAAGCATGACCAACCAGGGCCTGAGCGCCAAGTACCGCCCGCAGGAACTGGCGGCGGCGGGCGTCACCACCACGGTGCCGGTACCGGAACAGCAAACCTACGGCCTGGTGGATTTGCAGAACGGCGCCGAGCCCACCGAGTACTGGCTGGCCAACAATAATTTCTTTGCGATCACTCAATACAACCGCAGTTATTTCTATGCGATGTCGGTGGTGGAGCTGGGACGCGCCGTGCGGCTGGCGCGCGGCGGTTTGTAAGGAAGCGTAAAGTCTGTTGCCGCGCAGACTTATCGGCTGTATTGTTTAGTTGACACTTGGCAATTATTTGTACAAACTTGCAGTAGCTGCCCGGCAAACGTAAGCCGATCTACAACAAAATTAATTTATAATTAACTTTGCGTGTTCATTAAAAGTGTGCACAGGCAGCTTAGCATATCAGTGGGTGTATAATTCTCACACAATGTTGCAACCGGACAACAATAACCCATGGCAATCAGGTTTTTTTATTGCTTATGAGTATTAGAAGGCGTGTTGTTGTACAATTGTGTATATATTATGAAACTTGTTATCCCGGAATCCCGTCCGTGTGTGAATTCGTTCCTTGGTAAGGATGAACATTAACGCAGCAAAGCGAGCTCCGAGTGTTGTACTTTGCAGGACAACTTTACAGAAGGAAAAGACGAAATCATGACAAACCAAGTCGGCATAGATATGAACAACGATGCGGATGGCGATGATCTGCTGCAATACAATCCCAACCGCCTGCTCGATACCCTGATCGAGAACCTGCGTCTGAAAAACGATGCAGCCCTGTCGCGCGCATTGGAAGTGGCGCCGCCGGTCATCAGCAAAATCCGCCACCACCGCCTGCCGGTTGGCGCTTCGCTGCTGATCCGCATGCACGAAGTGAGCGACCTGAGCATTCGCGACCTGCGTTACTTGATGGGCGATCGCCGCAACAAGTTCCGCATCAGCGACAAGCAGTTCAAGCCTAAAGAAGGCGAACCAGGCGGCCAAGGCTGATTGTAGCCGTCGTCCTGTAGCGACTCCCTCCCCCTTATCCAGGGGAGAGGGAAGCAACACCTTTACGCCGGGAATACCCCGGTCGACAAGTAGCGATCGCCGCGGTCGCAAACGATGAACACGATGGTTGCGTTCTCCACCGTTTGCGATATGCGCAGCGCAATCTCGCAGGCGCCCGCCGCCGAAATTCCACAGAAGATGCCTTCCTCGGCCGCCAGACGGCGCGCCATGCGTTCGGCCGCCGCTTGCGACACCGGCTCCACCTGGTCGACCCGCGTACGATCGTAGATCTTCGGCAGATAGGCTTCCGGCCATTTGCGGATGCCCGGGATCGACGAGCCCTCTTCCGGCTCGGCGCCGATGATCTGCACGGCCGGATTCTGCTCCTTCAAATAACGCGACACGCCCATGATGGTGCCGGTGGTGCCCATGGCGCTGACGAAGTGCGTCACGCGGCCCTCGGTGTCGCGCCAGATTTCCGGGCCCGTGCCTTCGTAGTGGGCGCGCGAATTGTCGGCGTTGCCGAACTGGTCGAGGATGATGCCCTTGCCGTCCTTCTGCAATTGCTCGGCCATGTCGCGCGCGTATTCCATGCCGCCGGTCTTGGGCGTCAGCATGATCTGGGCGCCGTAGGCCGCCATGCTCTGGCGCCGTTCCACGCTCAGGTTCTCCGGCATCAGCAGCAGCATCTTGTAGCCGCGCAGCGCGGCCGCCATCGCCAGCGCGATGCCGGTGTTGCCGCTGGTCGCTTCGATCAGCGTATCGCCGGGCTTGATGTCGCCCCGTTCCTCGGCGCGCTTGAGCATCGACATGGCGGCGCGGTCCTTGACGGAACCGGCCGGATTATTGCCTTCAAGCTTGCCCAGTATGACGTTGTTACGGGCCAGCGCGTCGGCGCCTGGCAGGCGCGTCAGCTGCACCAGCGGCGTGTTGCCTATCGTATCTTCCAGAGTCTTGTAAGCCATCGTGTTCTATCTTCAGTTATTTCGCCAAAAGAGGCATTTTAATCCGAGTTCGGATTGCGCGTATGGCAAGCTGCCTGAGGTTGAAGATTTTGCACCGCGCGGCCGCCTTGCGCTAGACTTGCAACACTTCTGTCACCACTTTCATTTTCCCGGAATCGTCATGGCTACAACCCCTATGGAACTGCTTCCCGAAGACACGCCGGACGAGCCGACGCCGCTCATCGGTCTCGACCTGGAAAAGCGCCGCCACCAGATCTTCCCCGTGCTCAGCGCGGCCGACATCAAGCACATGATGCGCTTCGGCCATGTGCGCCATTTCAACGACGGCGAACTGATCTTCGAAGCCGGCAAGACCAGCTTCGGCCTGATGCTGGTGCTCAAAGGCGGCATCGAAGTCAGCCGCTACGACGGCCTGGGCAACACATCCTACATCACCACCCATACGCCGGGGCAATTCAGCGGCGAGGTGGCGCAGCTGTCGGGCCGGCCATCGCTGGGCAATGGCCTGGCGGTCGGCGCGGTCGAGGTGCTGGTGGTGCCGTCCGAGTCGCTGCGCGCGCTGCTGGTCGCGCACGCCGAGCTGGGCGAGCGCATCGTGCGCGCGCTGATCCTGCGCCGCGTCGGCCTGATCGAGCAGAACTCCGGCGGACCGGTGATCGTCGGCCCGCGCGGCCACGGCCGCATCCACACGCTGCAAAGCTTCCTGTCGGCCAACGGCCACCCGCACAGCGTGCTCGATCCGGAACTGGACCAGCAGGCCGCCGACCTGATGGCGCACTACCAGCCGAAGCCGGAAGAGCTGCCGCTGGTGGTGTGCCCGGACGGCGTGGTGAAGAAGAATCCGACGGTGGTCGACATCGGCCGCTGCCTCGGCATGCTGCCCGAGATCGACAGCGAAAAAATCTGGGACGTGATCGTGGTCGGCGCCGGTCCCGCCGGCCTGGCGACGGCGGTGTACGCGGCATCCGAAGGCTTGTCGGTGCTGGCGCTGGAAACGCGCGCCTACGGCGGCCAGGCCGCAGCCAGCGCCCGCATCGAGAACTACCTGGGCTTCCCCACCGGCGTCTCCGGCCGCGCGCTGGCGGGCCGCGCCTACGTGCAGGCGCAGAAGTTCGGCGTCGAAGTGGCGATCCCCGCCCCGGCCGGCCGCCTGGTCTGCGACACCTATCCGCTGCAAGTGGAAATGTGCGGCAGCCTGCAACGGCTGAAGGCGCGCACCGTGGTGCTGTCGTGCGGCGCGCGCTACCGCCGGCCGTCGCTGGCCAACCTGCGCCAGTTCGAGGGCAAGGGCGTGTACTACTGGGCGTCGCCGATCGAGGCCAAGCTGTGCAAGACCGAGGAGATCGTGCTGGTCGGCGGCGGCAATTCGGCCGGCCAGGCGGCGGTGTTCCTGGCGGGCCATGCCGCCAAGGTGCACATGCTGATCCGCAAGGACAGCCTGGCGTCGACCATGTCGAGCTACCTGATCGAGCGCATCCAGGCCACGCCCAACATCGAGCTGCACACCCAGACGGAGATCGTCGCGCTGGAAGGCGATGAGGATGGCTTGAAGCAGGTCCGCATCCGTGGCACGAAAAGCGGCGAGGAATGCGACTACGACGTGTGCCGCGTATTCCTGTTCATCGGCGCCGATCCGAACACGGACTGGCTCAGCGACTGCGGCGTGGACGTCGACGCCCACGGCTTCATCCGCACCGGCTTCGACGTCACCAAGGCGCAGTGCAGGGCCAACTTCTCCGACGGCGTGTACCCGCGCGACCTGCCGTCGCGCGCAGCGCTGGAGACCAGCGTGCCCGGCGTGTTCGCCATCGGCGACGTGCGCGCCAGTTCGACCAAGCGGGTCGCCGCGGCGGTGGGCGAAGGCGCGGCCGTGGTCTCGCAGATCCACGCCTTCCTGGCCAACCTGCCGGCCGACAAGGTGTTCAACTAAACCCGGCGCTACGCCCGGCCTGGCAACGCCAGCCGGGCCGGCGTCGCCGCCCGCGCGGCTGGCTGCGGCCGTTGCAAGTGGGCCGCCGCCTCCCCCTTCAAATGGAATACCTTGACGGACTGCGCCAGTGCCTGCGCATGCTCCTGCAAACTTTCCGCCGCCGCCGCCGCCTGCTCCACCAGCGCGGCGTTTTGCTGCGTGATGTCGTCCATCTGCGTCACCGCCCGGTTAACCTCGCCGATGCCGGTGCTTTGCTCCTGGCTGGCGGCGGTGATCTGCGCCATGATGTCGGCCACTTTTTGCACCGAGGCCACCAGCAGCGTCATGGTGCTGCCGGCGTCGTTCACCAGCTTGCTGCCGGCATCGACCGTTTCCACCGAAGCGCCGATCAGTTGCTTGATCTCCTTGGCCGCCGCCGCGCTGCGCTGCGCCAGGTTGCGCACCTCCGACGCCACCACCGCGAAGCCGCGCCCCTGCTCGCCCGCGCGCGCCGCTTCCACGGCGGCGTTGAGGGCCAGGATATTGGTCTGGAAAGCGATGCCGTCAATCACGCCGATGATGTCGACGATGCGGCTGGAACTGGCCTTGATCGAGCCCATCGTATCGACCACCTGCGCCACCATCGCGCCGCCCTGCACCGCCACGGTGGAAGCGTCGGCCGCGAACTGATTGGCCGAGCGCGCACTGTCGGCGTTCTGCTTGACGGTGTCGGTCAATTGTTCCATCGAACTGGCGGTCTGCTCCAGCGAACTGGCCTGGGCCTCGGTGCGCGACGACAGGTCGGCATTGCCGCGTGCGATCTCGTCGGTGGCCACCAGCATCTCGTCGGTGCTGGAGCGGATGCGGCCTATCATGCTGGTCAGGTTGGTGTTGATGGTGTTCATCGCATCCATCAGGTGACCGACCTCGTCGTCGCGCTCGATGCGGATGTCGTGGTCCAGATCGCCTGCCGCAATATTGCGCGCGGTGTCGATCGCATGGTCGAAACTGAGCTTGATATGACGGTAAATCATGAACAGGCAAACCAGCGACACGCCGACCAGCAGCGCCAGCAAGGCGATCGCGGTCCAGAACGCCATATTGGTGCTGTGGGTCGAGGCCGTGACCGCCGCGCCGGTGCGCTCGTCGAGCAGCACCAGGAATTCATTCACCGGCTGCATGATCTTGGCTTTGTTCTTGTGATACTGCTCGTCGTGCATGATCTTGCGCGCCATCTCGGGATCGGGCGGCCCAGTCTTGGTGAACTTGCCGCTGCCGTCGTCGAACAGGCCTTTGACGGCATTCATGGCGATCACCTCGGTTTTCACCAGCCCGTCCGAATTGGCCTGCGCCTCTTTCAGCTTGCCGAATTCCTCATCGGTGAAACCGGCCTGGCGCATCAACTCGGCCAGCGCGATGGTGTCGCCGTCGGGCGTCGGCTTGTCGATGCCGGCCGCGACGAAATCCCAGTAGATGCGCTCGTAGTGCTGCGGCCGCGGCTTCTTGCCGTTGCGGATGTCGAGGATGTCCAGGTATTCTTTTTCGTACTTGGGATCGCCGGTGACGACGTAGGTGCGGGCCAGCCGGGTCAGGTCGTCCGAGCTTTGCCGCAATTCGTCGGCCAGCAGATAGGAGTGGTAGCGCGCTTCGTTCGCACGGTTCAGCTCGCCTTCCTTGGTCGAGATGCGCACCAGCGCCCACAAGGTCAGACTGGACAGCGCGAGGCTGACCAGAAAGAACACGATGAAAATATTCTTGATCGAGAATTTGCTTTTCATGAAGGCTCCCAGTGATCGGTTCTCGGATCATTGTAGACCCAAGCGCACCAATCTGGCGCGTCGCACGAAACTGCAGGCAATACTGTTGCTTCCTGGTGATATTGATTGGCTAACGAAACCTATTCCGGCAGGCGCGCCCACTTCTGCATCGGCGTCGATTTCATGAAATTGATCGCCAGCGCAGTCGCTTCGGGCAAGGCCTGCTTGCGCGACGTCGCCACCACCACCCAATCCTGGTCGTCGGTCAGCGCCTGGACGAAGTGAAGGCCAAACTCAAGGTACTGAAGGTCGAACACCGTGCGCGGCGGGGGCTGCCCGTCACCGCGCGGCAAGGTTTTTGCCAACTCATAGTTCTGCTGTGAATACTGGCGGCGCAAAAAACTCAGCACCAGCAGCGCGCCTGCGTCTGGATGGGCTTTGTCGAAATAGCCGTACATGCATTCCCGTGTCGTCCTCTTCACGTCCAGTATCAGCGTCGTTTTGAACAGCGCTTCAAACTGCGCTAGCGGGAACGGCGGGCCAAGCAGCGCGCGGCATTGCGCCATGTAAGGCGTATCCTTCGGGTCGGGCGCCGGCGTCGTTTCCAGCCTGGGGCCGTCATCAAAAGCGGCGGCCACCGATTGCGCCTGCGCGCTGGCGGCGCACAACGCGGCAGCGACAAGCAAGGCGCGGCCCGGAGCCGGTATCCATGACGTCATTGCGCAGTTCTCTCCTTGATGCGTTTCAGTTGTGCCGACTGGTAGGCGCCGAAGGCGTCGTTGAACAGGCAGCGTATCAAAGGATCATCGACGATGTCGGCATCGGGCGGCGCACCGTTGATGCGCATGTACATCGACGTCAGCGACTCGCCCAGCGCCAGGCCCGCGTACAGCTTGGCGATCGGGATTTCGGTCATCCAGGTCGGCGCTTCCTCGTCGCCGGCCAGCGCGATGTCGTCGCCATGGATGCGGTAGCGGAACTGCTGCGCCACGCCCTCATGATCGTAGACCGACAGCTGCCAGATGCAGGGCGTCTCGAAGTAGCTGTCCGGCGTCAGCTCCATGTCGCGGTATTTTTCGAGCAGGCCGGTACGGCAGTAGTCCAGCGCCAGCGCGGCGTGTTCTGCGCTCAGCGGGGCGAAGTGGCGGGCGATATCGGACGTCGGCGGCGGCGTGATATCGGCATCGTACTCGTAGTCGACATCCTGCTCACCCACCGGCAACACCCACGACAGCGGCGCGGCTGGCGCCAGCCCTTGCGGTGTCAGCTCCACCGACACCGAAGGATTCAAGCGCACGACAGTTGCGCCGGGCAGCCACGCGCTGACCTCGTCGGCGAACTGGCGGTAGGTGATCGGGAACAGCGCGTGGTTGTACCAGGACCACGGCTCCTGCACGAACTGGCAGGAACTTGGCACCACGTAGCGCGGCGCCAGCGCCTGCAACTGCTCCGGCCATTCTTCCGGCAACTGCGGCACACCACCCTCCGCGCGCGACGGCGCGATAACGTCGATCTCGCGCATGGTCTGGAACGGCCACAGTACCATGTCCCACGGCGCGTAAGGCTTGAGCTGCTCCAGCGTTTCCGGGTCCATCCACGAATCGACCACGTTGAGCACATTCAGTCCGGCGGCGCGGATGTGGAACATCGAATCGACATCCGAATCCAAAGCCTTGCGCGGAATGACTTCGATCGCGCCAACCTGCACCGGCGCATCCACCTTCAACGGCAGCACGTTGACGAAGCCCAGCGCGCGTATCATCGCGAACAGTTCGTCGAACAGACAGTACAGATAGATCGGCGTATCGCGGTCGAGCAGGTCCAGGCTCTCCAGCGAACAGTGGTCGTCATGAAAATGCGAGATGAACACCGCATCCGGCTTCATCCCGCGTATCTGCGCAAGGTCGAAGCGCACGTCGGGGAAGGCATGGCAATTCCTGCTGAACGGGTTTTCAAATATGGGATCGAATGCGATCAGCATGCCATCGCATTCGAAGACATAACCTGCGTGCAGGATGCGGGAGATTTTTAGCGTCATAGAATGGGTGAGCGACAACGGGGCCGCGATGATATCGCATTCAAACCGAAACAGCGGAGAGATTGCGTATCATCCGCTTTGCCGTTTGCCGACTCCCCTGCGGCATCAATTTATTGAGAGTGAATGCTTCCAGCTCTGCCTTCAACGATTGCTGCATCGCTGGATCGTTCTCCAGCCAATCCAGGGCTTTCGTCTGCCAGTAACCAGCTCCGGAGGTATTGAAAGCCTCCCTTAACAACGATTTCGTCGGAAATTTTCGTATGCTTGCGGCATATTGAGGAAATCGGAGTTCAGCCGTCACCAAAAACTCAAGGAAATCCTGAACGCCCAATTCAAGGACCGGCAAGAGGTGCACGCACGTGAGACCCGAATCAATTGTGAGCACTTGCCCATGAGACTGCATGCACCAGCCATCGTACGCATGGACTCCAAGTTTGCGCTCACTAATTTCCAACAGCCAGCAGTAAGGCCACGCTTCATCGCCAAGGAAAAGTGAGGGCGCGCTCATTTTGCCTCCCAGGATTGATGCCGTACCGCCAGCCCCGTCATTTCCGCTAGCCACTTGGGGAGAAAATGCCGATAGAAATTAGTCCAGTTTTGGCCATAATGCCCGCTTTGCTCGTTGGTCAGAAATTCCCCGTGAGGCCCGCGCTGAAGCATGCCGCCCAGGACATAACTATGTACCGCATTGATCGAATGCGCAAGTTGTTGGTGCGGCGATCCATTGAAGCTGCATATGCTAGGCCGACCAGTCACAAATTGCCGCGCCGATGGCACATAGACAAACTCGACGCCGTTCCCTGGCGGGTAGTAACGGCACAATGCGCGGACCGAGGTTGTATCGGTAATTCCAATAATTCCCGCAGCCGGACCAGAGCCGCCGGTGACAGGCCAACCTGATGCTTTCTCCGCCATGTAGTGAGCTCAAAAAGTTCACTGTACGGCGGAGTTCTCAATCAGAGTCTGAGCAAAACGGCTTCAACGCCATTTAACGCAGCGGCGTCGGATAGCTGGCCGGGCTGGCGTTGCCGTCGTTGTCGATGGCTTGCACGCCGAAGTAGTAGTTGTCCTTCGACAGCGGCATCGTGAACTCGGTGGCCTTGCCGACGAACTGGCTGCCCTGCCATTCGGCCGACGAGGTGTCGCGCCAGACGATACGGTAGCCCGCCAGGTCCGGCTCGGCGTTGGCTTGCCATACCAGCTCGGTATCGTTCTGCAGCTTGGCGGTGCGCACCTGCACCTTGGCCGGCGCGGCCGGCGCCAGCGACAGCGAGGACAAGGCCGCCGCGTTCACCCGCGCCACCTGGGCGATGTAGTTGAAGTCGTCGTACTGCGGCAGGTCGCCGATCAGCACGCCTTTCTCGGTGCGGATGTTCTGGTGCTGGTGGTTGAAATCCTCGGCCGGCTCGGTGAAGCGCAGCGCCGCGTAGCCGCGCTCCAGGAACGGCATGTGGTCGCCGCCGCGCAGGTAACGGTCGCGGCGCTGGATGACGTTGACCTTGAACTTAGGCACATAACGCTCGCCCGCCTCCTTCACCGCCCGCGCCAGCTGGCGCGACAGCGAATCGTTCTCGCCGCCGGTCTGGATCAAGGTGCGCACGGCGTCGCTGTTTTCCTTCTGCACCGGCAAGCCTTCGGCGAACAAGCGCACTTGCGTGTTGTCGACCTTGCCGTGCTCGTCGTGCGAGCTGCCGATGATGTCATTGGTGAACATGCCGGCGATGTTCAGGTTCTTTTGCTTGGCCTGCTCGGCCCAGTGCGCCGCGCCCAGCAAGCCCTGCTCTTCCGCCGCCACCGTCATGAAGACCAGCGTGGCGTCGAATTTGTACTTGGCCATCACACAGGCCATTTCCATCACGGCGGCGGTGCCGGAGGCGTCGTCGTTGGCGCCGGGCGCGTCGCCCTTGGCGTCCATGATGTCGGTGTTGCGCGAGTCGTAGTGGCCGCTAACTACGTACATGCGGTCCACGGACGCGGGCTGCGTGCCCGGCAGGGTCGCCACCACGTTGACGATCTCGGTGGGGCGGCCGATGCGCGCGGAGACCGGCGCGATGTGGCTGTCGAACGCCACTTGCAGACGGCCGCCCTGGGCCGCGCCGCAGCGCTCCAGCTCGCTCTTGATCCAGCGCCGCGCTGCGCCGATGCCTTCAGTTTCGGAGACGGTGTCCGACATCGTGTGGCGGGTACGGAAGCCAACCAGCTTGTTGATATAGCCTTCGATGCGGGCCGGAGAAATCTCCTGGACGATCTGGTCGATCTGGGCCTGGTGGCGGGTGGTGTCGGGGGTAGCCGCGACGGCGGGCACGGCGGCCAGCACGGTCAGTGCGGACAAGATGAGCGAATTTATATGCATCTGCTGTCTCCGGTGAAATGGTCGCAATATCTTCTCACGTAACCGCGAGTAATTGACGCCCGGAAACAAATCATCAACAAAAAAACGCCGGCCTGAACACGTCCAGTACCGGCGTTTTTAAAACAGAATTACTACTTGGCAGGTGGAGCGGCTGGCGCGGAAGCGGCAGCGGCTTTGTCAGCCTTGGCGGCGGCTTTCGCTGCAGCCTTGTCGGCTTTGGCGGCTGCCTTGTCGGCGCCTTTATCGGCCTTGGCGGCCGGAGCCGCTGCGGCTGGCGCGCCGTCCAGCGGCTTGCCGTTCACTACCAGGCCAGCTTGCGACAGCTTGACGGCGCTTTTCTCGCCGATGCCCTTCACGCGCTTCTCGAAGTCCGCCCAATCCTTGAAATCGCCTTTTTTACGCTCTTCCAGGATGGCTTTCGATTTGACCGGACCGATGCCCTTGACCGAGTCCAGCGCGGCGGCGTCAGCCTTGTTGACGTCGACCTGCGCGAAAGCGAAGCCCATGGTTACGATCAGGGTCGCAACTGCCAGCAAAATTTTCTTGAACATGTCTCAATCTCCATGAAGGTGGGTGAAAAGCAAGGGCGACAACCGCGCCTTGAACTCACTTAACGGCCAGCCTCGACGACGGTTGACAGATAATCTATGAAGGTTTTGTGACATGCATCAGAAGCCGGCCATCAAGCGCTGAACAACTCCTCGCGCGTGACCGTCGCCGTGCCCAGCTTGCCGACCACGATGCCGCCGGCGCGATTGGCCGTCTGCACCGCTTCATTCCAGCCGACACCTGCGCCCAGCATGGCCGCCATGGTGGCGATCACCGTGTCGCCTGCGCCGGAGACGTCGAACACCTCGCGCGCCTGCGCCGGCATGTGGAATTGCTCGCCGTCGGTGTACAGGGTCATGCCCTCTTCCGAGCGGGTCAGCAACAGCGCATCCAGTTTCAGCTCGGTACGCAGTTGCTGCGCCTTGGCGGTCAGTTGCTCTTCGCTGTTCCAGCTGCCGACGATGCGCTTCATTTCCGACTTGTTCGGCGTCAGCACGGTGGCGCCGGCGTAGCGGGAGAAGTCATCGCCTTTCGGATCGACCATCACCACCTTGCCGGCGGCGCGCGCCGAGGCGATCATGTCGGCCACGTTGACCAGCGAACCCTTGGCATAGTCCGACAGCACGATCACGTCGTAATCGGCCAGCAGCGCCTTGAACTGCAGCAGCTTGTCGCGCAGCACGGTATCGGTCGGCGCTTCCTCGAAGTCGATGCGCACCATCTGCTGCTGGCGTCCGATCACGCGCAGCTTGATGATGGTGGAGATCGCGTCGTCGCGCTTCAGGTAGCTGTGGATGCCGCCGCTTTGCAGCATCTGCTCCACTTCGTTGCCGGCTTCGTCGGCGCCGACCACACCCAGCAGGCCGGCGCGCGCGCCCAGCGCTGCCGCGTTGCGCGCCACGTTGGCGGCGCCGCCCAAGCGTGCTTCGCGCTTCTCGATGCGGACGATGGGCACCGGCGCTTCCGGCGAAATGCGGCTGACGTCGCCGAACCAGTAACGGTCCAGCATGACATCGCCCACAACCAGGATGCGCACTTTATCCAGTGCCGGTGCTTGATAAGTCGTGACGTTGGTGCTCACAGTGGCCTCGTTAAACTCGGGTCAGGATGGAACGGCCGATGCCGTGGTATTCAAAGCCTGCTTCGGCCATCACTTCCGGCTCGAACAGGTTGCGGCCGTCGAAGATGATGGCTTGCTTCAGCGACGACTTGATGCGATCGAAGTCCGGGCTGCGGAAGGCCTTCCATTCGGTCACGATCACCAGCGCCTCGGCGGCGGTCAGCGTGTCCATCGGCGTGGTGGCGAAACGGATGCGCGCCATTTCTTCCGCGGTCAGGTCCAGCTCCAGCACGCGCTTGGCTTCCGTCATCGCGACCGGGTCGTAGACCGCCACCGTCGCGCCGCCGTCCAGCAGCTGCTTGATCAGCACGCGAGCCGGGGCTTCGCGCATGTCGTCGGTGTTCGGCTTGAAGGCCAGGCCCCAGACGGCGAAGTGCTTGCCGCTCAAATCCTCGCCAAAGCGCTTGACCACTTTCTGGCCCAGCACCAGCTTCTGCTTGTCGTTGACCGCTTCCACGGCGCGCAGGATCAGCAGGTCCTGGTCGTACTGGCGCGCGGTGCGTTCCAGCGCCTGCACGTCTTTCGGGAAGCAGGAACCACCATAGCCGGCGCCGGCGTACAGGAAGCTGTGGCCGATGCGTGGATCGGAGCCGATGCCATGACGGACCGCTTCGATGTCGGCGCCCACCTGGTCGGCCAGGTTGGCCAGTTCGTTCATGAACGAGATGCGGGTGGCCAGCATGGCGTTGGCCGCGTATTTGGTGAACTCGGCCGAACGCACGTCCATCCAGAAGGTACGCTCGTGGTTGCGGTTGAACGGCGTGTACAGCTTCTTCATCAGGCCGTGGGCCTTCTCGCCTTCCGGCGTGCTGTCGCAGCCGATGACGATGCGGTCGGGACGCATGAAGTCTTCCACCGCCGCGCCCTCTTTCAGGAACTCGGGGTTCGACACCACCGAGAACTTGGAGGCGTCACCGCGCGTGGCCAGCTCGGCCTGCACCGCAGCCTTGACGCGGTCGGCGGTGCCGACTGGCACGGTCGACTTGTCGACGATGACCTTGAACTCGGTCATGTACTTGCCGATGTTCTTGGCGGCGGCCAGCACGTATTGCAGGTCGGCCGAACCGTCTTCGTCCGGCGGCGTGCCGACGGCGATGAATTGCAGGCAGCCGTGGGCGACCGAGGCCGCAACGTCGGTGGAGAATTGTAGGCGGCCGGCGGCGCGGTTGCGCGCGACCACTTCTTCCAGGCCCGGCTCATGGATAGGGATGCCGCCGTTATTCAACAGGTCGATTTTCTTCTGGTCGACGTCGAGGCAGAAAACGTCGTTACCCAGTTCGGCGAGGCAAGCGCCGGTGACGAGGCCTACATAGCCGGTGCCGATGATGGTGATTTTCATGTTGGTGCTCTTTTTAGTTCATGACGTTGAGTTCTTCGGTGCGGCGCGGCGGGTAGGTCTCCCAACGGCTGCATCCCGGGCACTGCCAGTAGAACTGGCGCGCCTTGAAACCACAGTGGCTGCATTGATAACGCGCCAGCTTTTGCGTATAGCCGTGTACCAGGTTCTTCACCATCGACAGTTCCGGCACCAGGTTGGCCGGTGCATCCATCAGGCGCGCCTCCAGCAATTTGTCCAAGCCCAGCAGGGTCGGCGTGCGGCGCAGCTCATTGCTGACCAGCTGCTTGGCGGCGTCCACGCCGTCCAGCTCCAGCACCGCCTTGTACACCACTTCGATCAGGTCGATCGACGAAGCCTGTTCCAGATAGGATTTGAGCAGGTTGACGCCTTCCTGCGGACGGCCGACCTTGCGGTAGGCGTCCATCATGCGCTGCGCCACCAGCGCCGTATGCGGCACGCTGATTTGTTCGACGCGACGCCAGGTCAGCAGCGCGCCTTCGACATCGCCCTGCGCCAGCTGGGCGTCGCCGCTCAGCATGGTGGCGCGCACGTTGACGCGGTCCGCCTGTAGCGATTTATCCAGCAATGGCAAGGCCTCTTCGGGATGCATGTGCACCAGCGCATCCTGCGCCAGCTCGCAGTAGAACTGCGCGATTTCCTTCTGGCGCGAACCGGCGCCCGATTCCTGCAAGCCCAACGCCGCCTCGATGGCGCGCGGCCACTCCTTCTCGCGCTGGAAGATCTCCAGCAACGCGCGGCGCGCCTGCACCGCGTACTGGCCGCTGACCATGGCGTTGAAGGTTTCCTCGGCGCGGTCCAGCAGGCCGGCCTTCAGGTAGTCCATGCCCAGCTCATATTGCGCATGCTCCTTCTGCTCCTGCGGCAGGTCGGGACGCGACAGCAGGTTCTGGTGCACGCGGATGGCGCGTTCGGTCTCGCCACGGCGGCGGAACAGATTCCCCAGCGCGAAGTGCATGTCGGCCGTTTCCGGGTCCATGCGGACGATCTCGATGAAGGCGTCGATGGCCTTGTCCGGCTGCTCGTTGAGCAGGAAGTTCAGGCCTTTGAAATAACCGCGCGGCAGCGTGCGCGATTCCGACACCAGTTGACGTATGTCGACGCGCGCGGCGACCCAGCCCAGTCCGAAGAAGACCGGGATCCCCAATAACCACCAGAGTTCGAATTCCATGCTTTGTATTTTTTATTGTGCGTTTATTGAGTATTGACGCTGTCCGGCTGCGGCTGGGCGTTGGCTTGCAGCGCGGTCGATTGCAGCGTGGTGATCGTGGTTTTGTGCTTGTTCGTTTCGCGGCGGTGGCGGAACACGGTTGGCGTCAGCGCCAGCACGCCCAGGAAGGCGCCGGCCACAAAAAAGCCCAGCAGCATCAGGACCAGCGGTCCGTGCAGATCATAGTGAAGGAAGAAATGCAGATCGACTTCCTGCGTGTTCTTCAAGGCAAAGCCAAAAAACAGGACGAAAAGAACGAATCCAATAATCGTGGATATAAATTTCATTAGCCGGGTTTCCTGTTCAGTATTTCTAAAAAAAAGCGGCATCCGTAGACGCCGCTTTTATTTTAACTCATCAGACGCTTCAGTCCTCAATGATCGGTTGCCCGACCATCGCATCAACCCGCTCGCGCAATTGCTTGCCCGGCTTGAAGTGAGGCACCCGTTTTTCGGGCACCATCACTTTGTCGCCCGACTTCGGATTACGTCCGATACGCGGTGGCCGGCTATTCAGAGCAAAACTGCCAAAACCGCGGATCTCGATGCGTTGACCGGTCGCCAGGGCATTGGTCATCGCATCCAGAATGGTCTTGACGGCATACTCCGCATCTTTGGCCACCAGCTGAGAATAACGCTCAGCCAGGCGGTTGATCAATTCGGACTTAGTCATCGACTAGTTCTTAGTTCTTGTTATCGAACTTGGCTTTCAACAGCGCGCCCAGGCTGGTGGTGCCCGAAGCTGCGTTGTTGTCGGTCGCTGCCATTTTCTGCATGGCTTCCTGGGTCTCGACATTGTCTTTCGCTTTGATCGACAGCTGGATGCTGCGAGCTTTGCGATCGATGTTGATGACCAGGGCTTCAACGGAATCGCCAACCTTCAGGTGGGTACCGGCATCTTCCACGCGGTCGCGGGAGATTTCGGATGCACGCAGGTAGCCTTCAACTTCTTCGGACAGTTGGATCACGGCGCCTTTAGGCTCAACCGATTTAACGGTGCCGGTTACCAGTGCGCCTTTGTCGTTCATGGCTGCGAAGTTGTTGAATGGATCGCCTTCCAGTTGCTTAACGCCCAGGGAAACGCGCTCGCGCTCAACGTCGATGGCCAGAACGATGGCTTCCAGTTCGTCACCTTTCTTGAAGCGACGTACGGCTTCTTCGCCGGTTTCGGTCCAGGACAGGTCGGACAGGTGTACCAGGCCGTCGATGTTGCCGGCCAGGCCGATGAACACGCCGAAGTCGGTGATCGATTTGATCGCGCCACGGACTTTATCGCCCTTCTTGTGGGTAACGCCGAAGTCATCCCATGGATTTGCTTTGCACTGTTTCATGCCCAGCGAAATACGACGACGCTCTTCGTCGATTTCCAGAACCATCACTTCAACTTCGTCGCCCAGCTGGACAACTTTGTTTGGAGCGACGTTTTTGTTGGTCCAGTCCATTTCGGAAACGTGAACCAGGCCTTCGATGCCCTGTTCAACTTCAACGAACGCGCCGTAGTCGGTCAGGTTCGTTACTTTACCGAACAGACGGGTGCTTTGTGGGTAACGACGGGACAGACCGGTCCAAGGATCGTCGCCCAGTTGCTTAACGCCCAGGGACACACGGTTCTTCTCTTGATCGTACTTCAGAACCTTGGCGGTGATTTCCTGGCCAACGGTCAGCACTTCCGATGGGTGACGCACACGACGCCATGCCAGGTCGGTGATGTGCAGCAGGCCGTCGATACCGCCCAGATCCACGAACGCGCCGTAGTCGGTGATATTTTTGACGACGCCGGTAACCACGGTGCCTTCTTTCAGGGTTTCCATCAGTTTCTGACGCTCTTCGCCCATCGAAGCTTCGATGACGGCGCGGCGGGACAGAACGACGTTGTTACGCTTGCGATCCAGTTTGATCACTTTGAATTCGAGGGTCTTGCCTTCGAATGGGGTGGTGTCTTTAACTGGACGGGTGTCAACCAGGGAGCCTGGCAGGAACGCGCGGATGCCGTTGGTCAGAACGGTCAGGCCGCCCTTTACTTTACCATTGACGGTACCGACGACGATTTCGCCCGATTCCATTGCTTTTTCCAGTGCCAGCCACGAAGCCAGACGCTTGGCTTTGTCGCGCGACAGGATGGTATCGCCGAAACCGTTTTCCAGCGATTCGATCGCCACGGAAACGAAGTCGCCTACTTTGACTTCCAGTTCGCCGTGGTCGTTCTTGAATTCTTCAACAGGGATGAATGCTTCCGATTTCAGGCCGGCGTTGACGATCACGAAGTTGTGATCCAGACGAACGACTTCAGCCGAGATCACTTCGCCCGAACGCATGTCTTGACGCGACAGGGATTCTTCGAAGAGGGCTGCAAAACTTTCCATATTAGACATTGTAACTTCCAGGTTACCAACAAGGCTCGCGATATGCGACTTCAGTTGGGTTAGGGTTAATAAACGTTGCGGACATCAGAGCGACCGCAACACCAGCTATTTACCGATGGCCGCATACCACTGCAACACCTGGGCAACCGCTTCATCAGCGGTCAAATTCGAGGTGTCGAGCACATGCGCCCCCTCTGCGGGGACCAGCGGCGCGATGGTCCGGTTCGTATCCCGGTCGTCCCGCGCCTGCAAATCCATCAGTAGGTCTTCCATATTAGCAGAAATTCCTTTGCCAATCAATTGCTTATAGCGGCGTTCCGCACGGGCCGCCACACTGGCGGTCAAAAACACCTTCAACACGGCGTTCGGGAAGATCACCGAGCCCATGTCGCGGCCGTCGGCCACCACGCCCGGCGCCTTGCGGAAGCCCAGCTGCAGCCCCAGCAGCGCATGGCGCACGGCGTGGAATGTTGCAATTTTTGAAGCGGTGTTGCCGACCTCTTCGGCACGGATGGCCTCGGTGACGTTTTCGTGCGACAGGATGATGTCACCGCCCTGGAAGCTGCATTGCAGGTGCTCGGCCAGCTTGGCCAGGGCGTGCTCGTCGTTCAGGTCGGTGCCGCGGCGGATGGCCGACAGCGCCGTCAAACGGTACAGGGCACCCGAATCCAGGTAGTGGAAGCCGAGCTTATCGGCGACGCGGTGCGCGACAGTACCCTTGCCGGATGCGGTAGGGCCGTCGATGGCGATGACTGGAATTACGGAAGTTACCATTTAATCTACTTTATTTATTTTGCTATGGCGGCAAAAGCCGCGAAATACTCGGGGAAGGTTTTGCCAACGCACTTGGGATCGTTGATGCGCATGACATTGCCCTTGCGCGCGGCGCCGTCCAGCGACACCAGCGAGAAGCACATCGCCATGCGGTGATCGTCGTAGGTATCGATAGTAGCAGGCGTGATGACGGCCGGCGGCGTGACCTTGATGTAGTCGGCGCCCTCCTCCACGATCGCGCCGACCTTGCGCAGCTCGATGGCCATGGCGGCGATGCGGTCGGTTTCCTTGACGCGCCAGCTGGCGATGTTGCGCAGCGTGCTGGTGCCGTCGGCGTACAGCGCGGCGATGGCGATGGTCATGGCCGCATCGGGGATGTGGTTGAAGTCGGCGTCGATGGCTTTCAGCACGCCGTTCGATTTGGCTTCGATCCAGTTGTCGCCCATGGTGATCTGCACGCCCATCTGCTCCAGCGCGGCGGCGAAGCGCACGTCGCCCTGGATGCTGTCCTTGCCCACGCCTTCGACCCGCACCGGGCCGCCGGCGATCGCGCCGGCCGCCAGGAAGTAGGATGCCGACGAGGCGTCGCCTTCAACGTGGATGGTGCCCG
Source organism: Duganella sp. BJB476 (assembly GCF_003416895.1). Taxonomy (GTDB): domain Bacteria; phylum Pseudomonadota; class Gammaproteobacteria; order Burkholderiales; family Burkholderiaceae_D; genus Rugamonas. The sequence goes on along the minus strand of NZ_QVIO01000006.1, from coordinate 240,450 downwards.
GCGACTGGTAGACCTGGCCGGGCTGGATGGTGAACGACTCCCAGCCGTTCTGCTCGACCGTCACGCCGAAGCGGCGGATCAGGTTCAGCGTGATCTCGATGTAGGGCTTGGAGATCAACTCGCCGACCACGTCGATGCTGATCGCGTGTTCGCGCGCCATCAGCGGCGCCACCATCAGCAGCGCGGTCAGGAACTGGCTGGACACATCGCCGCGCACCGACAGGCGCTGCGCGTGGATCTTGCCCTGCTTGATGTGCAGCGGCGGGAAGCCCGGGTTGCCGGTGTACTCGACGTTGGTGCCGGCGGCGTTCAGGGCGTCGACCAGGTCGCCGATCGGACGCTCGTGCATGCGCGGCACGCCGTGCAGCGTGTAGTCGCCGCCGATCACGGCCAGCGCCGCGGTCAGCGGACGGATCGCGGTGCCGGCGTTGCCCATGAAGAGGTCGGCCGATTTATTCGGCAGCACGCCGGCCACGCCCTTGACGTGGTGGATGGTGCCGGTGGCGGTTTTCTCTTCGCTCCACTGCACGCCCAGCGAGCGCAGCGCGGCCAGCATGACGGCTGTGTCGTCGGAGGCCAGCAGGTCGACGATGGCGACGTCGCCCTGCGACAGCGCCGACAACAGCAGGATGCGGTTGGAGATGGATTTGGAGCCTGGCAGGCGCACCGCGCCCTGCACATGCGCGACCGTTTGCAGGTCGATATATTCGTGGGTCATGCTGATTTTCCTGATTTAGTCTGCTTGGTCTTGCGACGGCGGCGCCTCGGCCGCCTCGATCGCTGTAATCCACTGGTGGCGGGCGCGCTGGGCGTTGCTGTACACGCTCTCCAGCCCTGCCCCGTCACCGGCGGCCAGACGGGCGCGCAGGCCCGTCAATTGTGCCAGATAAGCATCCAGCTCCGTCAACAACGCCGACTGGTTGGCCAGGCTAATGTCGCGCCACATTTCGGGCGACGATCCCGCGATCCTTGTGAAATCGCGGAAGCCACTGGCCGCATACTGGAACAGTAAATCTGCATGCGGTTTGTTCGCGATGTCGTCCACCAGCGCATATGCCAGCAAATGCGGCAAATGACTTACGGCGGCAAACACCTTGTCATGTTCTTGCGGCGTCAAACGATGAATGATCGCATCGCAGGCGCGCCACGCGGCGGCCACACGCTCGACATCCACTGCCGCGTTTTCATCCAATGCCGTCAGCACCACCTTCTTGCCGACATACAGATCGTCGATCGCCGCCTCGGGACCATTGGTCTCGCGACCGGCGATCGGATGGCCCGGCACGAACTGGGCGATCTTGCCGCCCAGCGCGCGCCGCGCCGAAGCCACCACGTCGCCCTTGGTGCTGCCGGCATCGGTGACCACGGTACCCGGCTGCAAATGCGGCGCAATCGCCGCCAGAATCGCTTCGGTCTGCGCCACCGGCGCGGCCAGCAGCACCAGGTCGGCGCCGTCCAGCGCCTCGGCCATGGTGCAGCCGCCACCACCGGCGTCGGCCACGCCGATGACGTCGATGATGCCCAGTTCCTGCGCGCGCTTGAGCGAGGCGGCGGACCGCCCCATGCCGACCACGCTGCCGACGGCGCCGGCCTTTTTCAGCGACCGCGCAAACGATCCGCCGATCAGGCCTACGCCAAAGATGACGACCTTGTTCAACATTCTTACTCCGCCAGTGCCTTGGTCAGCGCCGCGATCAGCACCGCGTTTTCCTGCGGCAGGCCGATGGAAATGCGCAGCCACTCCGGCAGGCCGTAGTTACCGACCGGACGCACGATCACGCCCTGCTTCAACAGCGCCAGGTTGACGCGCGCGCCGGCCGCCACGTCGTCGCCGACCTTGACCAGCACGAAGTTGCCGTACGACGGCACGTACTGCAGGCCCAGCTTGTCGAACGCTTCGGTGAACTGCTGGTAGCCGGCGGCGTTGTTGGTGGCGCTCTGCGCCAGGAAGGCCTTGTCGTTCAGCGCCGCTATGGCCGCTGCCTGCGCCATCGAATTGACGTTGAACGGCTGGCGGATGCGGTTCATCAGGTCCGTCAGCGCCGGCTGGGCGATGCCGAAGCCCACGCGCAAACCGGCCAGGCCATAAGCCTTGGAGAAGGTGCGCGAGACCAGCAGGTTGGGATACTTCTTGACCCACGAAGCCGACTCGAACTGGTTTTCTTCCGCCAGGAATTCGTTGTAGGCCTCGTCCAGCACCACCACCACATTGGCAGGCACCTTGTCCAGGAAGGCCTGGATGTCGGCGGCCGGAATGAAGGTGCCGGTCGGGTTGTTCGGGTTGGCGATGAAGACCAGGCGGGTGTCATCCTGGATCGCGGCCAGCATGGCCGGCAGGTCATGGCCGTAGTCCTTGGCCGGCACCACGATGTGGCGCGCGCCGACGCCCTGGGTCGCCAGCGCGTACACGGCGAACGAGTACTGCGAGTACACCACTGACTGGCCGCGCTCGACGAAGGCGTGGGCGGCGATTTCCAGGATGTCGTTGCTGCCGTTGCCCAGCGTGATCCACTCGGCCGGCACGTCGTAGCGCTTGGACAGCGCGCCCTTCAGGTCGAAACCGTTGGCGTCCGGGTAGCGGCCCAGGTCCGCGGCGGCGGCGGTCATCGCCTGCACTGCCGACGGCGGCACGCCGAACGGATTCTCGTTCGACGCCAGTTTGACGATGGCCGCTTCATCGAGGCCAAATTCGCGCGCGACTTCCGCAATCGGTTTGCCGGCCTGGTAAGGAGCGATAGCGCGGACGTATTCGGGGCCGTAGTTCTTGGGCATGGTCTCTCTCTAAGTAGAAATAACGATTAAGTCAGGCTGACCGGGTAGGAACCCAGCACCTTGAAGAAGGCTGCGTTGCTTTGCAATTCGTCCAGCGCCTTGGCCACGCCGTCATCCTGCACGTGGCCTTCGACGTCGACGTAGAAGTAGTATTCCCACGTGCCGGTGCGGGCCGGGCGGGATTCGAAGCGCGTCATCGACACATTGTGCTGGGCCAGCGAACCAAGCAGGCGGTAGATGGAGCCCGCCTTGTGCGGCGCGGCCAACGCCAGCGAGGTGCGATCCTGGCCCGACGGGCCGGCCTGCAGGTGGCCGATCACGGCGAAGCGGGTGCGGTTGTGCGGATCGTCCTGGATGTTGGCCTTGACCGTGCCCAGGCTATAGCGCACGCCGGCGCGTTCGCCGGCGATCGCTGCGATGCCGTGGTCGTCGCGCGCCATGCGCGCCGCCTCGGCGTTGGACGACACGGCGCGGCGTTCGATTTCAGGGTAGTTGTTGTTCAACCAGATCTGGCACTGCGCCAGCGCCTGCGCGTGGGCGCAGATGGCGGTGATGCCGTCCATATTGCCGGTGCCGGTCAGCAGGCTGTGACGCACGGCAATCGACACTTCGCCGCTGATGGTCAGCGGCGTATGCAGCAGCAGGTCCAGCGTGCGGCCGATGGCGCCTTCGGTCGAGTTCTCGACCGGCACCACGCCGAATTCGGCGGTGCCGGCTTCGGTGGCGCGGAACACTTCGTCGATCGACGAGCAAGGCAGCACGTCGACGGCGGTGCCGAACTGCTGGTACACGGCTTGTTCGCTGTAGGTGCCGGCCGGGCCGAGGAAGGCGATGGTGACGCGCTTCTCCAGCGAGCGGCAGGCGGACATGATCTCGCGCCAGATGGTTTGCAGCTCGGTGTCGCCCATCGGGCCGGGATTGCGCTCGGCCACGCCGCGCAGCACCTGCGCCTCGCGTTCGGGCCGGAATACCGGGGCGTTGGTCTCGGCCTTGACGTGGCCGACTTGCTGCGCCACTTTGGCGCGCTGGTTCAACAGGTCGAGGATCTGGGCATCGATGGCGTCGATCTGCTCGCGCAAGGGTGTCAGTTTGTCGTTCATGATGGGTTTATTTTCCGGTGCCCGCACTGGCGGCGAATTCGTTCAAGTAGTCTACGAGCGCTTGCACGCCCTCGATAGGCATCGCGTTGTAGATCGATGCGCGCATACCGCCGACGGACTTGTGGCCCTTCAGTTGCAGCAGGCCGCGCGCTTTGGCGCCGGCCAGGAATGCTTCATTCTGACTCTCGTCCTTCAGGTAGAAAGGAACGTTCATGCGCGAGCGGCTGGTTTTCGCTACGCGGGTCTGGTAAAAATCGCTGGCGTCCAGCGCGTCGTACAGCAGCCTGGCCTTGGCGATGGCGCGCTGCTCCATCTCGGCCACGCCGCCCTGCCGCTTCAGCCACTGGAACACCAGGCCGGCGATGTAGATGCCGTAGGTGGGCGGCGTGTTGTACATCGACTCGTTGTCGGCCACCAGCTTGAAGTCGAACGCCGACGGGCAGGCCGGCAGCGCCTTGCCCAGCAGGTCTTCGCGCACGATGACGATGGTGACGCCGGCAGGGCCGATGTTCTTCTGCGCGCCGGCGAAGATCACGCCGTACTTCGAGACGTCGATGCGGCGCGACAGGATGTGCGAGGACATGTCGGCCACCAGCAGCACGCCCTCTTGCGGCGCAGGCACGCCGGCGTCGAAGTCGAACTCGATGCCGTCGATGGTCTCGTTGGTGCACATGTGCAGATAGGCGGCGCCGGGCGTGAGCTTCCACTCCGACTGCGGCGGCACCGACGTCATCGACGAGGCGGCGACGTTCACGTTGGCGTACTTGGCGGCTTCCTTGATGGATTTGCCCGACCACGAACCGGTGTGGATGAAATCGATGGTCGCTGGCTGCGGCTTGTGGCCGACGAGGTTCAGCGGGATCAGGGCGTTCTGCGACAGTCCGCCGCCCTGCATGAACAAGATCTTGTAATTGTCCGGTACTGCCAGCAGCTCGCGCAGATCGCGCTCGGCTGCCTTGTAAATCGAAATAAACTCCGGTCCGCGGTGGCTCATCTCCATGACGGACATGCCGCTGCCATGCCAGTCCAGCATTTCGGCAGCGGCTTGCGCCAGCACTTCCTTCGGCAATACGGCGGGGCCGGCGGAGAAGTTATAGATGTGAGTCACGTTGCGGTCCTTATTTTTTGACGGGTTGTTTCGGCTTCTGCTTTTGTTCCTGCTCCAGCGCCTGCGCCTGCTGGCGCTGCTCCTGCTGCTTCTGCATCAGCGGGCCCAGACGGCGCATCGCGATCGCCTGGCCGATCTGCATGCTCTCGGCGGTCAGCTTGGGCATGGTGGCCAGCATCTTGGCGCCCACCGGCGAGCGGTAGAAGGCGGCGATCTGCTTCAGTTCATCGGCGCTGTAGGTGCGGGCGTACATCGGCACCGATTCGACCAGGATCTCGTCGACCATGGTCGGATCGGTGATGGCGCCCTGCAGGGTGCTGATGGCGGCCGGCAGTTCGGCTTCCATCTTGGCCAGCGCCTGCTTCTTCTGCTCCGGCGTGGTCGTCGGGTTGTTCTTGATCGACGCCTCGGCGCCGGCGCGCATCGAAGTGCCGATGTTTTGCGACATCTGCTGCATCACGCCGGCCATCACCGAGCGCAGGTTCATCGCGTCGAACAGCTCTTGGGCGGCGGCGGTGGAGGCGGCGTCGGCTTGCGCGTAGACGGGAGCGGCGCCGATCAGGGCCAGGGAGGTTACCAGCGTTGCCAGGATTTTTTTCATTTTACGGTCTCAAAAAATAAAAATGGGGTCAGTCCTATTGTCGCATTTATCCGCGCAATAAACCTGACCCCGCTGGCCCCGGACCTGCGTCCGGGGCGGTGTGTGCTAGGACTTACTCAGCTGGAGCTTCGTCTGGCTGAGCGTCGTCCGGCTTGGCGTCAGGACCCGGCTCCAGCTCGACTTCGTCGATGTCGGTTTCCACCACGCGCTGCAGGCCGGACAGCTTGGTGCCGTCTTCGACTGCGATCAGGGTCACGCCTTGCGTGGCGCGGCCCATCTCGCGGATCTCGGACACGCGGGTGCGGATCAGCACGCCGCCGGTGGTGATCAACATGATTTCGTCGGTCGAATCGACCAGCGTCGCCGCCACTACCCGGCCGTTACGCTCGGAGGTCTGGATCGCGATCATGCCCTTGGTGCCGCGGCCGTGGCGGGTGTACTCGGTGATCGGAGTACGCTTGCCGAAGCCGTTCTCGGTCGCCGTCAGCACCGACTGCTGCTCGTTTTCCGCCACCAGCAGCGCGATCACGCGCTGGCCTTCGTCCAGGTTCATGCCGCGCACGCCGCGGGCGTTGCGGCCCATCGGACGCACGTCGTTCTCGTCGAAGCGCACCGCCTTGCCGGCGTCGGAGAACAACATCACGTCGTGCTGGCCGTCGGTCAGCGCGGCGCCGATCAGGAAGTCGCCCTCGTCCAGGTCGACCGCGATGATGCCGGCCTTGCGTGGATTGCTGAAGTCCTTCAGCGGCGTCTTCTTCACGGTGCCCAGGCTGGTCGACATGAACACGTAGTGGTCTTCAGGGAAGACGCGGTTATCGCCGGACAGCGGCAGGATAACGGTGATCTTCTCATTGTCCGCCAGCGGGAACATGTTGACGATAGGCTTGCCGCGCGAGTTGCGCGAACCTTGCGGCACTTCCCATACCTTGAGCCAGTACATGCGGCCGCGGTTGGAGAAGCACAGGATGTAGTCGTGCGTGTTGGCGATGAACAGCTGGTCGATCCAGTCTTCCTCTTTGGTCGCCATGGCCTGCTTGCCGCGTCCGCCGCGTTTCTGCGCGCGGTACTCGGTGATCGGCTGCGCCTTCATATAGCCGGTGTGCGACAGGGTCACCACCATGTCCTGCGGCGTGATCAGGTCTTCGGTGCCGAGGTCGGTCGCGTTGTGCTCGATGTTGGAGCGGCGCGGATCCTTCTGCGGGTCGCCGAACTCGTTGACCACGTGGGTCATCTCGTCGGTGATGATGGTGGTCACGCGTTCCGGCTTGGACAGGATGTCCAGCAGGTCGGCGATTTCGGCCATCACATCTTTGTATTCGTTGACGATCTTGTCCTGCTCCAGGCCGGTCAGGCGTTGCAGGCGCATCTGCAGAATCTCTTGCGCCTGGTCGTCCGACAGCTTGTACATGCCGTCCTGCTGCATGCCGTAGTGCTTAGGCAGGTGCTCGGGACGGAAGGCGTCGATGCCGCCGATGGTGGTGCCATCGGCGGTGCGGGCCAGCATCTCGCGCACCAGCGACGAATCCCACGAACGTTCCATCAGGCCGGTTTTGGCGACCGGCGGGGTCGGCGCGGCCTTGATGATGGCGATGAAGTCGTCGATGTTGGCCAGCGCAACCGCCAGGCCTTCCAGCACGTGGCCGCGCTCGCGCGCCTTGCGCAGCTCGAACACGGTGCGGCGCGTGACCACTTCGCGGCGGTGCGACAGGAAGCACTGCAGCATTTCCTTCAGGTTCAGCAGGCGCGGCTGGCCGTCGACCAGCGCCACCATGTTCATGCCGAAGGTGTCCTGCAATTGCGTTTGCTTGTACAGGTTGTTCAGCACCACTTCCGGCACTTCGCCGCGCTTGAGCTCGATGACCACGCGCATGCCCGACTTGTCGGACTCGTCGCGGATGTCGGAAATGCCTTCGAGCTTCTTGTCGCGCACGTTTTCGGCGATGCGTTCCAGCAGCGATTTCTTGTTGACCTGGTACGGCAGCTCGTCAACGATGATGGCCGTGCGGCCGCCGTCCTTGCCGTACTCTTCGTAGTGGGTCTTGGCGCGCATCACCACGCGGCCACGGCCGGTGCGGTAACCGTCGCGCACGCCGGAGACGCCGTAGATCGTGCCGCCGGTCGGGAAGTCCGGCGCCGGGATCAGTTCGATCAACTCGTCGATCGAGCAGGTCGGATTGCGCAGCACGTGCAACGCGCCGGCGATCACTTCGTGCAGATTGTGCGGCGGGATGTTGGTCGCCATGCCGACCGCGATACCGGACGAGCCGTTAATCAGCAGGTTCGGGATGCGGGTCGGCAGCACCGTCGGTTCTTTTTCCTTGCCGTCGTAGTTGGGCTGGAAATCGACGGTTTCCTTGTCGATGTCGGCCAGCAGCTCGGCGGAAATCTTGTCCAGGCGGCACTCGGTGTAACGCATCGCCGCGGCGCCGTCGCCGTCGACCGAGCCGAAGTTGCCCTGGCCGTCGACCAGCATGTAGCGCAGCGAGAAGTCCTGCGCCATACGAACCAGCGTGTCGTAAATCGACGCGTCGCCGTGCGGGTGGTACTTACCCATCGTCTCGCCCACCACACGGGCGCATTTGACGTAAGGGCGATTCCACACGTTGTTCATTTCGTGCATCGCGAAGAGGACCCGGCGGTGCACCGGCTTGAGGCCGTCGCGCACGTCCGGCAAGGCGCGGCCCACGATCACGCTCATGGCGTAATCGAGGTAGCTCTTGCGCATCTCTTCTTCGAGGGAAATAGGGATTGTTTCTTTTGCGAATTGATCCATTGGCGGGTCGACTGATCTTTGACTGTGGTTTATTAAGCAATGTATGCCGCACTTACTGCATTTCTAGCGTCGCCCCTCACTACGGACAGGCAAGCGTGCGATTTTAGCATGCGCGCACAGCAACCAGCACAATTCCGGCGCCGCCCCGCCACTACAAGGCGCGCCCACCTTGTAACGCCATGTAATATTCATGACACATTACTCAATTATTATCGATAATCACGTTGCAACAAAACAACATTTTGGTCGGAATCAAAAAGGACTCGTGTTGGTCCCTTTTTACGCCCAAACATAGCTTGTGGCAAAATGGATTAGAAGTTAATTGCTCGTTTCGCAATCGGGAGACAGGCGCGACGCCCCTGCGTGGTAGAATTCGCCCCACGTATCACTACGTCGCGCAGTTTTTCTGCGGATATCACCCCCGAAAGGAAGAAAAATATGAAAAAACTGATTTCGATGTTGGCCGTATCGGCTGCATTCGCTGGTTCGGCTATTGCACAAACCGCACCTACCGCTCCTCCATATGCTCCGGTTACCCAGGACATCAAGGCAGCAACCCCTAAGAGTGCTTACGTTCAGGATGCACGCGGCGTTATCGCCCGTGACCCGTTCGGCCTGTGCTGGCGCACCGGCTACTGGACCCCGGCTGACGCGGTTCCAGGTTGCGACCTGCCACTGTGCGTCGAGCCAGAGAAACTGGTTGACGGCAAGTGCGTCGCTCCAGTCGTTCCAGCTGCTCCAGCACCAGTAGCGCCTACCCCGGCACCGGCACCTAAGCCAGTCGCACCAGTGCCTACCGCACAAAAAGTCAGCTTCGCAGCCGACGCGTTCTTCGACTTCGACAAAGCCGTTCTGAAACCAGAAGGCAAGGCGAAACTGGACGACGTGACCTCAAAACTGGGTTCGATCAACCTGGAAGTCATCATCGCCGTCGGCCACACCGACTCCGTTGGTAGCGATGAATACAACCAGAAGCTGTCGGTACGCCGCGCTGAAGCCGTCAAAGCCTACATCATCTCCAAAGGCGTTGAAGCTAACCGCGTGTACACCGAAGGCAAAGGCGAGAAACAGCCAGTAGCAGACAACAAAACTGCTGAAGGCCGCGCCAAGAACCGTCGCGTAGAAATCGAAGTAGTCGGCACCAGCAAGTAATTGCTCGTACCGTAGCTTAAGGCCCCGCTCCGGCGGGGTTTTTTTTCGCCCGCTGCTTTAGAATAGCGGGATTAGTCTTTATGAGCTGAACCGATGAACGCCGATCCCTTAGAACTGCAAAAATTCTCCGACCTCGCCCATCGCTGGTGGGATCCGACCTCCGAGTTCCGTCCGCTGCACGAAATCAACCCGCTGCGCCTGGAATGGATCAACGCGCGCGCGCCACTGGCCGGCAAGAACGTGATCGACATCGGTTGCGGCGGCGGCATCCTGAGCGAATCGATGGCGCGCAAGGGCGCCAAGGTGACCGGCATCGACCTGTCGGAAAAAGCGCTGAAGGTGGCCGACCTGCACAGCCTGGAATCGGGCGTGGCGGTGCGCTACAAGCTGATCGCCGCCGAAGAAATGGCGGCCCAGGAAGCGGGCCAGTACGACGTCGTCACCTGCATGGAAATGCTGGAGCACGTGCCGGACCCGAGCGCCATCGTGCGCGCCGCCGCCACCCTGGTCAAGCCGGGCGGCCACGTCTTCTTCTCGACGCTGAACCGCAACCCCAAGGCCTATCTGTTCGCCATCCTGGGCGCCGAATACCTGTTGCGCATGTTGCCCAAGGGCACCCACGACTACGACAAGTTCATCACGCCGTCCGAGCTGTCGCAATACATCCGCAGCGCCGGTCTCGACGTGCAGGGTTTCAAGGGCATGGGCTACAACCCGCTGACCAAGATCTATTCCCTGAACGAAGACACCAGCGTCAACTACCTGGTCGCCACCACCCGTCCGCTGTAAAGTACCTTTATGACCCAGATCAATCCTCCGCGCGCCATCCTGTTCGACCTCGACGGCACGCTGGCCGACACCGCCCCCGACCTGGCGGCCGCCGTCAACCTGCTGCGTACCGAGCGCGGCCTGGAACCGACCGCCTACGAACTGCTGCGCCCGACCGCCTCGGCCGGCGCGCGCGGCATGATAGGCGCGGCCTTCGGCCTGAAGCCGGAGGACGAGGGCTTCATCCCGCTGCGCGACGGCTTCTTCGCCAACTACCAGGCGGCGATGGCGGTGCACAGCTCGCTGTTCCCCGGCATCGTCGAGCTGCTGGCCGGCATCGAGCAGGCCGGGTTGCAATGGGGCATAGTCACCAACAAGCCGGCCCGCTTCACCGATCCGCTGCTGCCGCAGATCGGCCTGGCGCACGCGGCCTGCGTGGTCTCGGGCGACACCACGGCGCACGCCAAGCCGCACCCGGCGCCGCTGTTCGAGGCGGCCGCCCGCCTCGGCCTGGCGCCGGAGCAATGCTGGTACGTGGGCGACGACCTGCGCGACATCCAGGCCGGCAAGGCCGCCGCCATGCCGACCATCGCCTGCGGCTGGGGCTACTGCGGCCCGGTCGAACCGCAAGGCTGGCAGGCCGACTATCTGTTTGATAGTCCTTCGCAACTATTGACACTCTTGCAAGAGTCGTTGTCCGGAAGATCCGAACTGGCCGCATAACATTGGCGATTTTGCATTTGATAACGCTAACCGTTGTATAGACGAGTCAATGGTATCGCTGCCATTTGAAGAGGCACACTAATCGGTTGTTCAAGCAGTTTAACTACGCAATAATCGGCACCGACTGCGTAGTATTACTTATTTCCTGCAAGCCACAACCTCGCTGAATGGGAAGGGAGACAGTCACCACACTATCTCAACTTTCCAATCAGGAGCATTATGACTTTTCCTGAGCTGGCTGCCATGACCTCGCAGCCTCACTCTGAGCAGTTCGCTGTCTTAGCCTCTCCCTCGTCCGAACCGGGCGCGCCGCAAAGCTGGATGGTCAGCGTGGCGAACGCCAAATTCCACTGGTATGACCTGGTGGCCGGCTTCCAGCAAGCCCCGGACATCCGCGACCCGATCGGCCGCTACCAGCGCCGCATGCAGTTCGAGCTGGAGGCGGCCGCGGCGCAGCGCCACCTGTTCTTCGCCGTGGTCCGCCCGCGCGTGCGCTTCGACATCAAGGGCACGATCCAGTGGGGCTTCTTCTCGCTCAAGCTGACGCTGCCGCTGCTGCTGGGCGCGGACGAGGCCAAGGAAAGCATCACCATCGAGCTCAAGGTGCCGTTCGCGGCCACCATGAAGAAGCCGACCGTGACGCTGACGCCGAACTTCGTCACCCTGAACTGGGGCGGCCTGGTCGAAGCGCTCTCGATCCACGACATCCTGCAAACCTACGCCCACACGCTGAAGATCCCGAGCAAGGTGGTCTACGTCGGCCAGACCCGCGACGACGACGCCCGCCTGGGCAAGGGGCGCCTGCCGGCGCTGCAAAAGCTGCACGCGCAGCACAGCAAGCATTTCGACACGCTGCTGCTGGTGCAGCAGCTGGACGTGCAGGTCAGCTGCGCCGACGGCGATCCGGCCGAGGCGCCGCACAACGCCCACCCGCTGGCGGCCGACACCTTGCTGGCCGACCGCATGGACGTGATCGAAGCGGCGCTGTCCAACTATTTCGAGGGCGCCAATCCCCGTAGCCGCAACCAGGAACAACGCCTGCTGCGCACCGCCCGCCTGACCGAAGTCCAGGCCGAGCACAACCTCGTCCAGTTCACCATCGACCTGCAATACGAGGATGCCGGGCGCTACAAATACCTGTGCTCCGAACAGGCGGCCAGCGCCAAGCGCCACCTGCTGAGCTGCCACATCGCCAACGGCCAGGCCATCACCGCCCCCATGCCGCTGCCGCCGGCGGCGAAAAACGCCAAGTCCTGATGTCCGCTTGCCGGCGCGCGCGTGCGCGCCGGCCTCCGCAGTGTTACATTGTAGAGAGAATTCACATCGTGCCAACTTGCAATATGGAAATATCTGCAGGGACGTACTATACTGTGGGCAACCAATACTTGAGACCCTGGAGCGCACGCCATGACGAGCGATTACAAAGCCATAATCGCTGATGACGACTACCCCGATCCTTCGCCGGACGAGTTGGGCGTGGGTGCATTATTCGCCGAGGCGCCGGAGCCGTTCCATGACTTGATGGCAGCGCCGGCCGAGCAGCTCGACGAGCTGCTGCCGCTGATGCCTCAACGCACCAGCGCGCCGCAAACCTGGGCGGTGACCGTGGCCGACGCCAAATTCCACTGGTACGACCTGGTGGCCGGCTTCCCCGAGATTCCCGACATCCGCGACCCGGTCGGCCGCCACCTGCGCCGCATGCAGTTCGACCTTGAAGCGACGATGGAAAAGCGGCTGATCTTCTTCGCCATCAACCGTCCGCGCGTGCGCTTCGACGCCAGCCGCAGCACCAGCTGGGGCTTCTTCTCGCTCAAGCTGACGGTGCCGATCCTGGTGGGCGCCGAGGAAAAGCGCGACAGCATCACCCTGGACCTGGAAGTGCCGTTCGCCGCCACGCTGAAGAAGCCGAGCGTGGTGGTCACCGACCGCTTCATCACCCTGAACTGGGGCGGCCTGATCGAGGCGCTGTCGATCCACGACGTGCTGCAGCACTACGAGAATGCGCTGACCTTCCAGAGCAAGGTGCAATACGTCGGCCAGACCAAGGACCCGCTGGGCCGCCTGGCGCGCGCGCGCCTGCCGGCGGTGCAGCGCATCCACCAGCAGAACAGCGACGACAACGACATGCTGCTGCTGATCCAGCGCATGAACGTGGAAGTGATCTCCGACGACGGCGACCCGGCCGAGCTGCCCGCCAACGACAACCCGGTGGCCGCCGACGTGCTGCTGAAGGACCGCATCGACGTCATCGAATGCGCGCTGATACGCTACTTCGAAGGCCCGGAGATGCACGGCCGCAGCGACAAGGAAGCCGAGATCCGCAAGCAGCGCGTGCGTCAGATCAAGGAATCCAACAAACTGGATATCTTCCGCATCGACCTGCGGCTGGACGATCCGGGCAAGTACCACGACCTGTTCTCCAAGCACGCGCCGGTGTCGCGCAACCACATCCTCGACTGCACCATCGTCGACGGCGATGTACTGGTCACGCGCGTGCAGGAAAAAACCAAGCCCTAGCCCTCCATAGTTTCAAGTTTCATACGGTCTCACCCTCCCGGTTCGGTCAACACCGACAGCTTGGTCACGCCGGAGCGCTGGATATTGGCGATGACCTTGGCCACGGCGCGATACGGCACGCCCTGGTCGGCTTGCAGGCTCAGTGCCAGATCAGGGTCCTTGGTCACCAGGCCTTTCAGCTCCGGCTCCAGCGCCGCCGGCTCCACCTCGCGCTTGTCGATGAAGATCTTGTTGCTGCCATCGATGCTGACCGTCACCGTCTTCGACGGATTTGCCGGCGTGGTGGTCGAGGTCTTGGGCAGGTTGATGCGCACCGCATTATTGAGCAGCGGCGCGGTCAGGATAAAAGTCACCAGCAGCACCAGCATCACATCCACCAGCGGAGTGATGTTGATCTCGCTGACCACGTCGCTATTGTCTCTACCGGTCGAGAAGGCCATTATGCGTATGCTCCCTGTTGCGGCGCGCTCGCCGGACGAGCCGTCTGCGGCGCGGCCTTGGTCGCGGGGCGGGTGACGCGGAAGCCGTTCTTCTGCGCCAGGTTGACGAAATCGGTGGCGTAGTTATCCAGTTCGGCGGCCGTCACCTTCAAGCGGCGCACGTAGAAGTTGAACGCGAGGACGGCGGGAACCGCCACCGCGATGCCGACACCGGTGGCGATCAGCGCCTCGCCAATCGGGCCGGCCACCACGTCGATGCTGGCGGAGCCGCTCTTGCCGATCGCGCCCAGTGCATGAATGATGCCGAACACGGTGCCGAACAAGCCGACGAACGGCGCCGTGCTGCCGATCGACGCCAGCACCGCCAGCCCGCTCTCCAGCGACTGGTACTCCTTCTGGATTTGCTGGCGCAGGTGGCGCTCCAGCAGTTCCTGCCTGTCCCAGCTGTGTTCCAGGTCGCTGCTGGCGTCGCCCGATTCGCTCACATGCAGCGCCGCGAAGCCGACGTTGGCCAGGCGTGATTTCGGACTGGCGTCGCTGGCCAGCGCGCTGGCCGCATCCAGCGTGCTGGCGCTCCAGAACTGCCTGGTAAATTGTTTATCCCGTTTCCCGAGGCGGTAGTGCTGCACGCCCTTGGCCAGTATCAGCACCCAGGTAATGACGGAGAACAGCACCAGTGCGTAAAGGGCGCCTTGAACGATAAGATCTAAGTAGTAGGAAGACATGGATAGCGCTCTCAGTTTAAAAAAGGATTAGGAAAGTTTGAAATTCAGCGGAACCTTGACCCAGCCGTCGATCGGCGTCTGGCCGCGTTTAGCCGGGTCGAAGGACCACGCCAGCACCGCCTTGACGGCCGCGTCGTCGAGGATCTTGTGGCCGCTGGATTTGTCGATGGCGACGTTATCCGGCTTGCCGGAAGCGAGTACGTGCACCTTCAACACCACCTGCCCCTGCAGGCCACGGTCCTGCGCCAGCGCCGGATAGTCGGGCGCCGGGTTGCTGCGGTAGCCAGCGTAGCCGCGCGGCTCGGTCACAGGTTCCGGTGCTGGGGGCGCCGGTGCGGCAGCGACTGGCGCCGGCGGCGCAGGCGTCGCCACCTGCACGGTGTTGGCGCTCGGTGGGCCATCGTCCACCGGCGCCTGCGCCACCACCGGCACTTGCGGCGGCGCCTTGGCCGGCGCTGGCGCCACCTTGGCCACTTGCGGCTGCACCTTCGGCGGTTCGGGCGGCGGCGGTGGTGGCGGCGCGAACTCGATCGCCAGCGGCTCGGCCACTTTCGGCGGCAGCGGGTCGATCTGGCCACCCTGCTGCAGGGCGACGATCACGCCCGCGTGCAGCAGCACCGCCACCCCGACCAGCGCAGCCAGGCCGCGCTTATTGCCCTTGCCAGCGATGGTTCCCGCTTGCGGTATCGCCACGTTCACCGGCAGTGCGGGCGCAGCCATCGGCGCAGGCCGCGCCTGGCGGCGAACTGCTGCGCGGCGCGGCGAATAATTGATGCTCTCAAAAGTCAGTGCGGTCATGAAGAGGCCCTCTCGATTGTGTGACTGAATTCATTGATAACGCTGCTCACCATCGAACAGCCCCGCTGGCGCAAGCCACCACCGCGACGGCAAACGCGATCGACAGCAGCAGCGCCGGCCAGCTGCCCTTGGCCGCCGAGGCGCCGGTGCGTACTTCTTTCCAGCCGGTGACCATCGGCTTGACCAGGTTGTCCTTCTTGATCAACAGGTAGACCAGGATCGCCACGATATGCACGACCATCACCGCCAACAGAACATAGGCCAGCTGCTTGTGCAGGCCAGTGAGACGGTTCGCCAGCCCCTCCTCCACCAAGGCGAACAGCGGCCCGGTGAAGGAGATTTCGTCATTGCCGAACAAGCCAGTCCCCGCCTGGACCGCCAGCAAGCCAAGCAAGGCGAGCACCGACAACGCGCCAAGCGGGTTGTGACCCTGCCCTTTCCAGCGGCCGCGCAGATAGGCGCGCAGCTTGGTGGCGGTCGGCAGAAAACTGAGGAAGCGCGCATGGGTGGATCCGGCAAAGCCCCACGCCAACCGGAACGCAACCAGGCCAAGAATCGCCAGCCCGGCTTTCCCATGCACTTCCATCCAGTCACCACCGACTTCGCCGCTGACGACGGCAACCGTCACCGCCAGCACCAGCGACCAGTGGAACACGCGCGTCGGCAGGTCCCATACCAGGATGCGCTTGCGCGCCGGCACGGCTGCCGCTACGGCGGCTGCTGCGGACTGCACTTCCTCATAGCTGGCGCGCTTGTTCATGATGTGCCTCAGTTAGGCGCGGCTGCCGCGACCTGCTTGGCCGGCGGGGCGATGCGAACGATCTTGCCGCCCTGCGCCTCGTAGTCTTCGGAGCCGGCGGCGCCGGCGACCTTGTAGCCCTTGGCCGTCAGCAGGTCGCCGACAGCGCCAGCGCGGTGCGCGTGGTTGGAGACGGTGACGATGACGCGGTCCTTCGGTATATAGGCCAGCTGGCTCTCAACATCCTTGGCCTGGATATTCAGGAACACCGGGAAGCTGCCCTTGGCGGTCACCTCGTCCGGACGGCGCACGTCGAGCACCACCAGCTTTTCCGGTTTCGCCAGCAGCGCGTCGACTTCGGCGCGCTCCAGCTGCTTGGTCTTGTAGGTCCACGGTTGCGGCGCTTGCTGCGCCCATGCGGATACGGTGGCGCTCAACGCCAGAACGATTGCGGCGAGTCGGATTTTTTTCATGGTGTCGATGCTTTCAAAGTGATTGAGTGGGATGTCTCCCCAGCCACTTCTGCAACTATCGTGCCAAACCTGTCGATGCGGCGCAAAGCCTGTATTGACGGGCTTTGTGGGATTTTCCGCCATGGCGCCGGTGCTGTCAGGCCACCAGAAACAGAAACAGCGCTGCTGCAAATTCAACACCCCTTCAACCCCCGCCCTGCACCGCCGTCACAAAGCCCGGAGTCGAAATTCCAGTCAGATACTGATGCTTAACCATATGCGTTAATCGTATAAACGTTTTCTCCACGATGGCACGCTACTTGCGGAATGGTGGTCAATACCAACGCCATCACCAGGAGAGCAAAACAATGAGCAAAACGCATAACGTTTTACCTAAACACTTCCGAGCGGCGCCGCTGGCTGCCGCAGTCGTTGCCGCATTGGGGCTGCTGTCGTCGGGCGCCCTGCACGCCGCCGAACCACCGACCATTGCCGAACTGCAAGCCGAAATCGCACGGCTCAAGCAGGCGTTGGCCGCGAAGGAAGGCGCAGCAACGTCAGCCGCGCAGCCGGCCCCCGAAGCCGCCCCCGCGCCGACGGTCGCCGCCGCCGAGGACGAGCCCCAAGCGCTGGGCGCCGTCACCGTGCGCGCCAAGCGCAAGATCGAACTATTGAAAGACGTGCCACTATCGGTCTCCGTGGTCACCGGAGCGGAGCTGGACCGCGAACTGGCACAAGACCTGAGCGCCATCACCAAACGCAGCGCCGGCATCCAGTTCAACCAGAACAACACGCGCGGCGCCTCGCTGTCGATACGCGGCCTGGGCAAGCGCTCCTTCACCGAAACCCAGGACCCCAGCGTCGGCATGGTGGTCGACGGCGTCAGCTACGGCTTGTCGCAACTGGCCAACTTCGATTTCTACGACGTCGATTCGGTCGACGTCACGCGTGGCCCGCAAGGGACGCTGGGCGGCAAAGGCGCCAGCTCCGGCGTGGTCAGCATCAACACCAAGCGGCCATCGTTCTACCCGAGCGCCGACTACCAGATCACCTACGGCCAGCGCGACACGCTGATGGCCAAGGCCAACCTGGGCGGCCCTATCATCGACGACCTGCTGGCCTGGCGCGGCTCCTTCCTGGTCGACCGCAGCCGCGGCTACTACACCAACAACTTCGACAGCAACTACAGCCTGTATAACAAAAACCGCGTCAGCGGCCGCACGCAATTCCTGTTCACGCCCAGCGCCGATTTCAATGCCCGCATCAGCTTCGACCTGGAGCCGCACGCGCCGCAAGTGCAGAACGGCCTGACCTTCTACAAGAATCAACCGGACCGTTTCGCCGACGGTTCGTTGACCGACCCTAGCGGCACCACCACACGCGCCAAGCTGACCGGCTACACCAACGCCAGTGGCGCCTACACGCCAGGTCGCGCATGGTTCGCCGGCCGCGATTTCAATGGTTCGCCCTACACCTACGCCAACAACTACATCGGCGACAACAACATCAACTTCAACGAGAACCAGGGGCAGACGGTCCACAACAAGGGCGGCCAGATCGACCTGACCTGGAACCTGGCCAACCACACACTGACCTCCATCACCGCCACCCGCAAATACAGCTTCGACGCCCACAACGACGAAGGCACGCCGTTCGACATCAACCGCAACGGCGGCGGCGGCGTCGACTACCAGCAATTCAGCCAGGAGCTCAAGCTCAAGTCCAAGCCGGGCGGCGCGTTCGACTACGTGACCGGCTTGTTCTACCTGAAGACGAAAGACGACATCGCCTCGAAAACCGGCTGGGGTTCGGACGCCGGCGCATGGTTCGCCACCACCGCGCAATACAACACGCTGGACCGCCTGGCGGGTGTCAACCGCGGCGCGGGCCTGGCGCTGCTGAAGGATGCGCTGGACGATGCGCTCACCAAGGGCGATACCATGGTCGACACCAAGAGCAGCGCCATCTACGGCAACGGCACCTGGCACGCGACCGACGCCATCAGCCTTAACGGCGGCCTGCGGCTGACGCACGAAAACCGCACCACCACCGATCTGAAGGTGCTGACCGCCAACGGCGCAGGCGCCGCGCTCAATCCGGTCGCGGTGCGCGGCGTGCAGCTGGGCGGCTTCAACTCCACCGCCAGCGGTGCGCTCGCCGCCGGCAACAGCACCGCACAGGTGGCGCTGGCCGACGCGGTGGCCAGCCGCTACTTCGGCGCCGCCTCGTATGGCGCTTTGAGCACCGCGCAGCTGGCGCAGGTGGCCGCCGCCAAGGCGCTGCGCGCCGGCCAGGTCGGACAACTCATCAGTGGCATCACCAGCCATTACGACGACAACCTGGTCACCGCCACCCTGAGCCCGAGCTACCGCTTCAACGACAACGTCTCCGGTTACACCTCGTGGCAGTACGGCGAAAAGTCCGGCTCCGCGCTCAACGTCAACGGCCTGTCGGCCAACGTGCGGCCGGAGAAGACCAACGCCTTTGAAGTCGGCCTGAAATCGAGCCTGCTGAAAAACACGCTGATACTCAACGCCGACCTGTTCCAGATGAATATCCGCGACTACCAGTCGACGGTGCGGGTGGTGGACGACTTCACCACCCAGACCAACATCGCCAACGGCCAGGCCAATCCAACCGCCTACGTGACGGCGCAAGGCAACGTGCCCAAGGTGCGGGCGCGCGGGCTGGAACTGGACGCGGTCTACTCCGGCATCCAGAACCTCAGCATCCGCGTGGCCGGCGCCTACACCGACGCGCGCTACGTCAGCTTCCCGCTGGCGGCCAAGCCGGACGAACTGGCTTACCTGGCGGCGCCGTACGTCGACCAGAGCGGCCTGACGCTGCCGGGCGTGGCCAAGTGGACCGGCAACGTCGGCGCCGAATACCGCCTGCCGGTGTGGGGCGACAAGCAGTTCCACACCAGCTTCACCACCGCCTTCACCAGCCGCTATAACAACACGGACACGCTGTCGGACTACGGCTACGTGCCGGGCAACGCGGTCACCGACTTGTCGGTGGGCCTGACCTTCAAGACCGGCTTCGACGTCAGCCTGGTCGTGAAGAACGCCACCGACAACCGCGCGCACGAACCGGCATGGACCAGCTACGCGCCCAATCCGTATCCGCGCTGGTTTGGCCTGACCTTCAGCGGCAAGCTGTAATCGCAGCAACGGCCTGCTGTTTATTCAACAGCAGGCCGCGACAACTGACCGCGCCGCAGCAGGCGCCCTTCCCGCCTGCGACGCAATTCCCAATCAAATCAAGTACATGGATGCAAAGCGACTGCTGGTCCGATAGTTGCTATCTAAAGCAGTAACACCTTATCTCGTCCACGCATACAGAAGGAGCAAGTCAGTGAACAAGCCCGCCATAAAGACGCTATCGATCGCCGTGCTGCTGTGCTTTTCCGCAGTGCTGTCGGCAGCGCCAGACGACACCACCAAGCCAGCGGCGCCAGCCAGCAGCAAGGCATGGGCATACACCACGCCGCAGCAGCCGTCCGCCCCCATCGTCAAACTGAAAAGCTGGGTGCGCACGCCGGTCGACGCCTTCGTGCTGGCCAAGCTGGAGGAAAAAGGCTTGAAGCCGTCGCCGGATGCGGACCGCGCCACCTTCATCCGCCGCGCCACGCTCGACACCTGGGGCCTGATCCCGACGCCGGAGGAAGTCCACGCCTTCGTCAACGACAAGTCGCCGGACGCCTACGAGAAGCTGGCAGACCGCCTGCTGTCGTCGCCGCACTATGGCGAGCGCCAGGCGCGCCGCTGGCTGGACCTGGCGCGCTACGCCGACAGCGCCGGCTTCCAGAACGACACCACCCGTCCTAACAACTACCGCTATCGCGACTACGTCATCAACGGCTTCAACGCCGACAAACCGTTCGACCGCTTCATCAAGGAACAGCTGGCGGGCGACGAGCTGTGGCCGGACAGCCAGGAAGCGAAGATCGCCACCGGCTTCCTGGCCGGCTATCCGGACAACTCGAACTCGCGCGACCTGGTACAGCGCAAATACCAGATCGCCACCGACATGACGGACCTGGTGGGCGAGACCTTCCTGGCCGCCACCGTCGGTTGCGCGCGCTGCCACAACCACAAGGCGGACAAGGTCACGCAGAAGGAATACTTCCAGCTGCAGGCCTTCTTCGCCAACACCAGCTTCGACGAGAAGGCGCCCGCCATCAAAGGCGAAGCCGAACTGGCATACGAGAAGCAGCAAGCCGCCTACCGCGAGGCGACCAAGGATATCCGCGCGCAGCAGAAGGCCATCCTCGACACCATCCGCACGGTGGCCGTCAAGTATCACAAGGAGCGCTACCTGACCGACAGCCGCGAGGCGATCTTCAAGCCGGAATCCGAATGGACGGCGATGGACCGCTGGGTTAACTTCCGCCTGAAGTCCGTCAGCACCGAGCAGGACGTGGTGGCCTACCTGAAGCTGACCGCCGAAGACAAGGACAGCACCGACTTCACCCCGGCCAACGTCGACAAGTGGAAGCAGTACCAGAAGCTGACCGCCGACCTGAAAAAGTTCGACAAGCTGAAACCTGAAAAAGGCAGCCTGACGCTGACCACCGCGACCGAACTGGGTCACGCCGATGCGCCGGCCACGTTCGTGCGTTTCGGCGGCGTGCATGAGCGTCCGACCGATGAAGTACAACCGGCACTGCCGGCGCTGTGGGCCGGCGCCAATGCCAAGCTGGAGATCAAATCGACCGCCACGTCGTCGGGCCGCCGCACCGCGCTGGCCAACTGGCTGGCCAGTCCTGAGAATCCACTGACGGCGCGCGTGTTCGTCAACCGCGTGTGGAGCCAGTACTTCTCCAACGGCATCGTCAGCACGGTGGCGGACTTCGGCCGCGCAGGCCAGAAGCCCACGCATCCCGAACTGCTGGACTACCTGGCCACCGACTTCGTCAAGCAGGGCTGGAGCGTCAAGAAGCTGCACCGCCAGATCCTGCTGTCGAGCGTCTACCGCCAATCGTCCGGCCAGCGCGACGATGTGCTGAAGGTCGATCCGGACAACAAGCTGCTGGCGGTCTATCCACGCAAGCGCCTGGAAGCCGAAGAGATCCGCGATTCGCTGCTGGCCGCTTCGGGCAAGCTGGAAGACAAGATCGGCGGCCCAGCGGTGTTCCCACCGGTGCCGGCCAACTTCAACGCCGGCAACCTGTGGACGCCGTCGGCCGACCCTGCGGAGCAGAACCGCCGCAGTGTCTACGTGTTCGTGCGCCGCAGCGTGCCGTATCCGCTGATGCAGAGTTTCGACCTGGCCGATCCTTCGCACGCCCACCACAAGCGCGATGTCACCACCACGCCGCTGCAGGCGCTGACGCTGTTCAACAGCGACGTGGTGTTCGGCTGGTCGCAAGCGCTGGCGGGCCGCGTGATCCGCGAGGCTGGGAAGGATGAATCGGCGCAGCTGAACCGCCTGTACGAAATCCTGTTTGCCCGCGCACCGAACAAGTCGGAGAAGGCGGCGCTGAAGGACTTCCTCGACAAGGAAGAAAAAATCATCCTGGCCAAGAACGCGGAGGGCAAGTTTGAAATCGCCGTGCCGTCCGGCCTGAACGAGAAACAGCAAGTGAACCCGGTGCGGGCGGCGGCATTCGTCGACCTGGTGCACGCGGTTTCCAATTCCAACGACTTTGCATACCGCTTCTAACACGACAAAAAGGACAGCACCATGAGCATCAATACACGTCGCGACTTCCTGCTTAAATCCGGCCTCGGTCTGGGCGCCGGCGCCCTCACCGGCCTGCTGCCGGGCGGTGGCCTGCTGCACGCGGCCAGCGCCGCCGAATTAGCGGATCCGCTGGCGCCGAAACAGCCCAACTTCCCGGCCAAGGTCAAATCCGTCATCTGGCTGCACATGAACGGCGCACCGAGCACGCTGGACCTGTTCGACTACAAGCCGGACCTGATCAAGCTGGCAGGCCAGGACGTGCCGGCCTCCTTCCTGAAAGGGATCAAGACCAGTACCCAGGGCGGCGTCGGCAAGCTGTATGCATCCAAGCGCACCTGGGCGCAGCATGGCGACAGCGGCTCCTGGTTCTCGGACCTGGTACCCAACATCGCCACCCAGTCCGACAAGATCGCCTTCATCAAATCCAGCGTGACGGTGGGCGCCACCCACGACATCTCGATCCTGAAGCTGAACACCGGCGACCTGAGTCCCGGCCGTCCATCGTTGGGCGCGTGGGTTAGCTACGCGCTAGGTTCCGCCAATCCCGACCTGCCGCCTTACGTGGTGCTCTACAACGGCAAGAGCGAGCCTAGCGCCGGTTCGGTCAACTGGAACTCCGGCTTCCTGCCGGCGGTGTACCAGGGCACGGCCTTCCGTCCCGGCCCGTCGCCCATCCTGTACCTGGAGCGCCCGGAGCTGCGCACCGCGTCGCAGCAGCGCGCCTCGTTGGACCTGCTCAAGCGCCTCAACAACGAAGGCGCGGCGCGCTACTCGGCCGACACCGAACTGAAAGCCCGCGTGCGCTCGTATGAGCTAGCCGACCGTATGCAGGTCGCGGCTCCAGAAGCCGTGGACCTGACCAAGGAAAGCGACGCCACCAAAGAGCTGTATGGCCTGAACGACGAAACCAGCGCAAGCTACGGCACCACGCTGCTGCGCGCGTGCCGTCTGGTGGAGCGCGGCGTGCGCTTCATCCAGGTTGTGTCCGGCGCGCCGGACGGCCAGACCGAGATCACCAGCTGGGATGCGCACAGCGAGCTGGAAAAGAACCACAGCGTCAACGCCCGCATGATCGACAAACCGATCGCCGGCCTGCTGGCGGACCTGGCCTCGCGCGGCCTGCTCGAATCGACGCTGGTGGTGTGGACCTCGGAATTCGGCCGCACCTCCTACGGCCAAAGCGGCAATGGCCGCGACCACAATCCATGGGGCTACACGCAATGGGTGGCGGGCGGCGGCATCAAGGCCGGCACCACCTACGGCGCGACTGACGAAATCGGCCTGCAGGTTGCGGACAAGGACAAAGCGGTCGACACCTACGACCTGCACGCGACGGTGCTGCAACTGCTGGGCCTCGACCATCTGAAAACCACTTTCCTCAACAACGGCCGCTCGGAACGCCCAACCGTCGTCTACGGCAAAGTGATCAAAGAACTGCTGGCCTAAGGTCTCCATGCGTAAAGTCATTTTGTTATTTGCAGTCGCGATGGCGCTGTCGGCCGGGGTCCGGTCGGCAGAGGAGTTGAGCGTGGACCTGATGCAGTCGATCGAGGACACCAACAAAAGCCTGTCCTCGAATATCGCCCTCAGTAACAAGCAGGCCGCCACGGCGGACGCGAAGGAACTGACGCAGATGTTCGCGCAGGTCGAGACCTTCTTCGACCACAAGGGCGATGCGAAGAATGCGGTGGACCTGGCGAAGCAGAGCAAGGACCTGTCGACCGAAATCGTCGGCTACGTGGCGGCCAATAACTTTGAATCGGCCACCACTGCAGCCACCACGCTTTCGCGCACCTGCCGTACCTGCCACACGTTCTACAAGAAGGAGTAGCGTATTTACAGAGCATTGCAAGCGGCCGCACTGGCGTCGTTGCTGGTTCTGCTGCCCGCTTCAGCCAAGCCACCGGGAGATCCGGTGGCCGGCAAGGAAAAGGCCGACACCGAACGCTGCCTGGAATGCCACGGCGGCAGCGGCGAAGGCCAGGGTTTCAGCGTCGGCACGGACGGCAAGTTCGCCAAGTTGGGCGGTCAATACCCGGAGTACATCATCAAGCAGATACAGGATTTCCGCAGCGGTAAACGCAAGCATGAATTCATGAAGATGATGGCCACCGGGATCAGCGACGCCGACCTGGCAGACATCGCAGCCTACTTCGCCACGCTGCCGCCGATGCCGGCCGCCGCGCCGGCCAGGCCCGCGCCGCAGCAAGCCGCAGCACAGCAACTCTACGTGCACGGCGATCCGGCGCGCAGGCTGCCCGCCTGCGCCACCTGCCACGGCGAAGGCGGCAAGGGCACGGCGGGTGTCGGCCCGGTCATTGGCGGCCAGGGCCAGCGCTATCTGGAGCAGCAGCTGCACGACTGGCGCAACGGAAGCCGCAACAACAGCGCCGGCGGCGTCATGAACCAGCTGGCGGCGCCGCTCAGCGATGCGGAAATCGAAGCGCTGGCGCGCTACGTATCCGAGATGTAGTCCACTTAACCAAAACAGGAGTTCCAATGAAACGCATGTTAATCGCATCGCTGCTGGCGGCTGTTGTCACGCTGCCCGCCGCCGCCGCGCTCAAGGAAGGCGACGCGGCGCCGGCCTTCAAGGCACAGGCTTCGCAGGCCGGCAAGGCCTTCTCCTTCTCGCTCAAGGACGCGTTGAAGAAAGGCCCGGTGGTCGTATACTTCTATCCGTCCGCCTTCACCGGCGGTTGCAATATCCAGGCGCATAGCTTCGCGGTCAATCACGATAAGTTCAGCGCCGCCGGCGCCACCGTGGTCGGCGTTTCGCTGGACAGCATCGCGCGGCTGAACGAATTCTCCGCCGATCCGAACTACTGCGCCGGCAAGTTCCCGGTGGCCGCCGATGTCGACGGCGACATCGCCAAGTCCTACGAACTGGCGATCCGCGACATCGCCGCCGGCAAGAAGGACACACGCGGTGTCGAGATCGACCATGCCGCAGCCGAGCGCACCACCTTCGTCATCACCCCGAACGGCAGGATCGCCGCCACTGTGGGCGGCCTGACGCCGGAGGCCAATGTCGAGAAAGCGCTGGCGGCGGTGCAGCAACTGGCACAGCGTCCAGCCAAGAAATCCTGAGGAGCCAGAACATGAAAGATCTCTACACGACCTGGCGTCCGCACCTGGCCACCATCGTCGCCACCGGCCTGGCGCTGGTGGCCCTGGACCTCACCGCCCACGCGCAAACAGCTCCCGGCCCGAGCACCACGCCGGCAATTGCGGGCGTGGTGGCGGCGGGCACGCCGATAGAACTTATACGCGATGGCTTCACCGGCACCGAAGGCCCGGTGGTGCTGCCCGACGGTAGCCTGATCTTCACCGAGACCACCGCCAACCGCATCACCCGCATCGCCGCCGACGGCAGCACTTCCACCTTCCTCGACAACAGCAACGGCTCGAATGGACTGGGCTTCACCGCCAACGGCGACCTGTACGCGGTGCAGGTGCTGAAGCCGCGCGTCGGTATCGTCTACCCGCCTTCGCATGCGCGCACGCTGGCCGACCAGTACGACGGCAAGCCATTCGGCCGCCCGAACGACCTGGTGGTGGACCGCAAGGGCGGCGTCTACTTCACCGATTCCGGCGCGCCACCGCGTCCAGCGGGTACGCCCGCACCGGCGGAGCAGCCGGTAGTGGCCAAGCCGGCCGTGTATCACATTACGCCGTCCGGCGAGCTGCAACGCATCGCCGCCGATATCGAGCGCCCGAACGGCATCCAACTGAGCCCTGACGAGAAGGTGCTGTATGTCGCCAATACCGCCGGTGAGCACGTGCTGGCCTACGACATCGCCGCCGACGGCAGCATCGGCGCACGCCGCAACTTCGCAAAGTTGGAAGGTTGGCGCAAGACCGACACCGGCGCCAGCAGCGGCGCCGACGGCCTGGCGGTGGATGGCAGCGGCAGGCTGTATGTGGCATCCACCGCAGGCATCCAGGTCTTCTCCAGCAAGGGCGAAGCCCTGGGCGTGATCGCCCTGCCGAAAGCGCCGCAGAACCTGGCCTTTGCGGGACCGGGCAAGAAAACCCTGTATGTGGTCGGACGCGGTGCAGCATACAAGATCGCCCTGCTGGCAGAGGGCTACGGCGGACGCGCCAAGTGAAGACTTCTCAACCTGACGACGGAAAACTGATGAAACAAACACTCAAAAAAGCACTCATATCCACGCTGGCGATCGCCCTCCTCGCCGGTTCCGCCAGCGTGCTGGCGCAGCAGGCGCCGAAGCCGGAGAACCTGATCAAGTGGCGCCAGTCGGCGTTCCAGGTGGTGGCCTGGAACACCGGCCGCATCAAGGCTTCGGTGGAAGGCCAGTACAACAAGGACGAAGTGCAGCGCGCGGCCAACACCATCGCCGCCATCGCCAACTCGGGCCTGGGCGGCTTGTTCGCAGCGGGCACCGAGCAAGGCAAGGGCTGGCACGACACCAGCGCCAAGCCGGAGCTGTTCAAGGACGGCAAGCATTTCGCTGAACTCGGCGCCAACTTCGGCAAGGAGGCCACCGAGCTCGCGACCGTGGCCGGCGGCGGCGATGTCGCCGCGATCAAGGCCCAATTCGGCAAGCTGCAACGCACCTGCAAATCCTGCCACGACGATTTCAAATCCAAAGACTGAACATGACCACTCATAAAACAAGCTTGATATGCAGCGCCATCGCGGCGCTGTGCCTGTCCCATGCCGCGCTGGGGCAAACGCCTGCTCCGGCGCAGCCGAACACCGCGCGCTCCACCGATCCTGCCAAGCCGCTGAGTTTCTTCGTCACCAGCGAAGGCCTGGGCAAAGGCGCGGACCTTGGCGGCCTGGCCGGCGCCGATGCGCACTGCCAGAAGCTGGCGGAGTCGGTCGGCGCGGGCAAGCAGACCTGGCGCGCGTATCTGAGCACGCAGGCGGCCGACGGCAAGCCGGCTGTCAATGCGCGCGACCGCATCGGCAACGGGCCATGGTTCAACACGCGCGGCGCCGTGGTGGCGCGCGACGTGGCGCACCTGCATGGCGATACGCTGGATGCCGCCCGTCTCGGCAACAACCTGACCCGCACCACCGTCTTCACCGAAAAGAACGAACCGGTGAAGGGCGCCGGCGACAAGCCGAACGAGCATGACATCATCACCGGTTCGCAGCCGGATGGCCGCGCCTATGCAGATGCAGCCGATCATACGTGTAAGAACTACACCAGCAGCGCCGCTGACGGCTCCGCGCAGCTGGGTCACTTCGACCGCACCGGTGGCGGCAACTCGTCCTGGAACGCGGCGCATCCAAGCCGCGGTTGTGGCCAGCCTAACCTGGTGGCCACCGGCGGCGCCGGCCTGCTCTACTGCTTCGCAGCCAACTGATGTCGGCAAAGGACATCGTATTCGGGGATAGTGCCCGCAGGCGCCTGGCTTCCGGCGTCGACATCCTGGCCGACGCGGTCAGGTTGACGCTGGGGCCGAAGGGCCGCAACGTGGCACTGGAACGTGGCCATGCCGCGCCGGCACTGACCAAGGACGGCGTGACCGTGACGCGGGAGATCGACTTCGAGGATCCGTTGCAGAACATGGGCGCCCAGCTGCTCAGGGAGGTGGCGGCGCGCACCGGCAATGACGCCGGCGACGGCACCACCACCGCCACCGTGCTGGCGCAGGCCATCGTACGCGAGGGCCTCAAGTACGTCTCGGCCGGTTTCAGTCCAATAGAGCTGAAGCGCGGAATAGACAAGGCGGCAGCCGCCGTCGTTGGTGAACTGGCGGCTATCGCGCGTCCGGTTTCAGACAGTCGGGAAATCGCGCAAGTGGCGACGGTGTCCGCCAACGGCGACGCGGCGATAGGCGACATCATCGCGCGGGCCTTCGAGCAGGTCGGAAGGGATGGCGTGATTACTGTGGAGGATGGGCCGTCGTTGCGGGATGAACTTGTCGTTGCGGAGGGTACGCAATTCAAGCGCGGCTACCTGTCGCCCTACTTCATCAGCGACGCCGAGCGGCAGGTGGCGGAACTTGAGCGGCCGCTGATACTGCTGGCCGATCAAAAAATCGCCAACGTGCGCGAGCTGTTGCCGCTGCTGGAACTGGTCGCCCAGACCGGTCGGCCGCTGTTGGTCGTGGCGGAGGATGTGGAGGGCGAGGCGCTGGCCGGCCTGGTGGTCAATCACGCGCGCGGGCTGCTGAAGTCCGTCGCCGTCAAGGCGCCTGGCTTTGGCGAGCGTCGCCGCGATAGCCTGGAGGACCTGGCTGCGCTGACCGGTGCGCGCGTGCTGTCCAACGATAGCGGCCTGACGCTGGCGGCGGTCACGCTAGCGGACCTGGGCGAAGCACGGCGGGTTGAGGTGGGCAAGGAGCACACCATCGTCATCGATGGCGGCGGCACGGCGGAGCGGACAGGATTACGCGCGCAGCAGATCAAGTCGCAGATCGCAGCGACGTCCGCCGGCTATGATCACGACAAGTTGCAAGAGCGTCTGGCAGGATTGGCCGGCGGCGTTGCGGTGATACGGCTGGGAGCCGCCACCGAGGCGGAACTGTCGGAGAAAAAGGCACGGCTGGAAGATGCCCTGCATGCGACCCGTGCGGCCGTCGCCGAAGGTGTGGTACCGGGCGGCGGCGTGGCGCTGCTGCGCGCGAGGACGGCAATCCAGCAGCTGCGCGGCGACAGCGCCGACCAGGATGCGGGCCTCGCCATCGTGCGCCGCGCGCTGGAGGAGCCGCTGCGCCAGATCGTGACGAACGCCGGCGGCCATCCCGCTGCGGTGCTGGCGCGGGTGCTGGAGGGCAGCGGCAATTTCGGCTATGACGCGGGTGACGGAAGCTACGGTGACCTGATCGAGCTGGGTGTGCTGGACCCGGTCAAGGTGACGCGAGCGGCGCTGCAAAACGCCGCATCCATCGCCGGCTTGCTGTTGACGACCGATGCAGGCATCTACACCATCCCGCTTCCGCCTTCGGCGCACGACGACCATCATCACCACGAGGAAGCGGCCTGACAGCCGCCCGGCACAGGCGCGGCGCTATCGCAGCTGCGCCTGTGCTTCCGCTTTGGCGATGTTTGCCGAAATCGATTTTCTCATCTCCGAATCCGCTGGCACCAGCGCCAGTATCTTCTTCCACGGTTTAACGGCGGCGGTATAGTCGCCGCGTTCCAGCGCTGCACTCCCCGACAAGGCCAGTGCTTGAATATGATTCGGATCGATCGCCAGCGCACGGGCGATCAGCGCTTCCGGCTCCCCGACCAAAGTGGTATTCAAAGTCATGCCCAGCACCACCGCGTAGTCCACCAGCAGTTCTGGATTATCCGGCTCCAAAGCAAGCAGATGGCGATATGCGTCCGCAGCTTGATCGAAGCGCCGCAGTGTCTCATTGGAGCGCGCCAACATGCGCCAGCCATCGGCGTCGTTCGGCTCCTTGGCGAGGCGTTGGGTCAGGCGGGCGACCATGCCCTCGATCTGTTCCGGCCCAACCACGCTATCTGCAGCCAGCGCGATCTCCGGCGGCGGCTCCAGCCCCTTGGGATTGCCCAGCACCGCGTACAGGGATGCCGCCAGCAGCGGCACCAGCAACGCCACCAATAGCACCGGCCAGCGTTGGCGCGGCGACGCTGCTCGCGCGCTGCCTCCCGCTTCACGGCGCCACAATGGCGGCAATACAAACAGCAGACTGCAAACCAGCATCGCGCCGGCGATCAGGATAAAGCGCGTCATTCGAATTCCTCTGTTGCGAGCTCGCCTTCGGCAAGACCGCGTTGTCGCAATTGATACAGGAGCGCCAGCAAACCGGCGGCAAGCAGCGCGAAGGGCCCCACCCATAGCAGCCAGGTAACGGCCTTGAACGGTGGCCGGTACAGCACAAAGTCGCCATAGCGCTGCACCATGAACTCAACCACGTCCTGCTCCGAACGGCCTTGCGCCAATTGGTTGCGCGCTTCCTTCTTCAGGTCCATCGCCAGCTGGGCGTGCGAGTCGGCGATGGTCTGGTTCTGGCAGACCAAGCACCGCAGCTGCTCGGCGACATGCTGGACGCGCAGCTCCAGTGCCGCATCGGCGGTGGAAGGCGCGGCCTGCGCGAGCAGCGACAACGCCGCAGCGAGGCATGCCAGCAGGCGGCGCAGCTCAGGCACGATTGAGCTCCTTTATGATGGGCAGCAGCTTCTCGCGTATCAGCTCCGACGTCAGCGGGCCGGTAAGCTTCAACCGTATCTGCCCCTGTTTGTCGATGACGAAGGTCTCCGGAACGCCGTAGACGCCGAACTCGATGCCGGTCTTGCCGTCGCCGTCAAAGGCGGATACCTGGTAGGGGTTGCCGAACTCCTTCAACCACTTCTGGCTGTCGCCGCGCACGTCGTTGTAGTTCAGTCCCACGACCGGCGCCGCCGCCAGCCGGGAAAACTCCAGCAACACGGGATGCTCGGCGCGGCATGGCGCGCACCACGACGCCCAGACGTTCAGAACCCAGACCTTGCCTTCCATATCCTTCGAACTGAAGCTACGCCCCGCGTCCTCAACCTGCGGCAGCGAGAACACCGGCACGTGCTTGCCGATCAGCGGCGACGGTATCTCCTGGGGCTTGAGGCGCAGGCCTATGCCCAGAAAAATCAGCAGTATCAGGAAGCCGCCCAGCGGCAGTATGTATCGTTTCATCTTCACTCCGGGTCAAATGGGAATCGCTGTGGTGGGCGGCAAGACAGTCGCTTGCCGCGCCAGCCGGTAACGTTTGTCGGATGCGGCCAGCAAGCCGCCAGCGGCGATAATCAGGCAGCCGGCCCAGATCCAGCCGACAAACGGCTTGCGCTGCATGCGCACCGCCCAGGCGCCGTCAGTGGATGGTTCGCCCAGCGACAGGTAGATGTCACGCGTGAAGCCGCGATCAATGGCCGCCTCCGTCATCGGCATCTGCTGCACGGTGTAGTAGCGCTTTTCCGGATGCAGCATCAGTACCTGGCCATCGCCGGTGCGCACTTCGAAGGTTGCGCGGGCGGCGATGTAGTTCGGGCCATCGACTTTCTCCAGCGCGGTAAAGCTGTAGCGCCAGCCGCTGCTGACGATGCGGTCGCCGACGCGCATGCTGGCGTCCTCGGAGACTTCACCGCCCTTGACCAGCGTGACACCGGCCACGAACACCGCCACGCCCGCGTGTGCAGCCAGCATGCCCCAGTAGCTCAAGGGCTGCTTGCCTAGATGGTGGCCGAGCGATACGCCCTGCCCCGGCGCCGCAACACGCTGATACAGATGCAGCGCCGTGCCGAGCAAAATCCACACCGACAGCATCAAGCCGCCCGCCACGGCCGGCGTCATCTTCCAGGCCAGCCAGGCTGCCAGGCCAAACAGCAACGACGTCTGCGCGATGCGCGACAACCGCGCCAGCACCGGCGGCAGCGGCGCCGACTTCCATTCGACGAAAGGCGCGGCCGCCATCAACACCAGCACCGGCAGCATCAGCGGCACAAACACCGACTCGAAGTACGGTGCGCCCACCGATATCTTGCCCAGGTCCAGCGCATCCAGGAACAAGGGATACAAGGTGCCCAGCAAGACCGTGGCCGCCGCCGTCAGCAGCAGCACGTTATTCAGCAACAGCAGCGATTCGCGCGAGAACAGCGCGAAGCGTCCGCCCAGCCCGACCGACGGCGCGCGCCACGCGTACAGCGCCAGCGAGCCGCCGATGACGATCGCCAGGAAGATCAGGATGAACAGGCCGCGGCGCGGATCGGTCGCAAACGCATGCACCGACGTCAGCACGCCCGAGCGCACCAGGAAGGTTCCCAGCAGCGACAGCGAGAACGCGACGATCGCCAACAGCACCGTCCAGTTCTTGAAGCTGCCGCGCTTTTCCGTCACCGCTAGCGAATGGATCAGCGCCGTGCCGACCAGCCATGGCATGAAAGAGGCGTTTTCCACCGCGTCCCAGAACCACCAGCCGCCCCAGCCCAGTTCATAGTAGGCCCAGAAGCTGCCCATGAAGATGCCCAGCGTGAGGAAGGCCCATGCCACCAGCGTCCAGGGCCGCGACCAGCGCGCCCAAGCCGCATCCAGCTGGCCGCTCAGAAGCGCCGCGATGGCGAACGCGAACGCCACCGAGAAACCGACGTAGCCCATGTACAGCAAGGGCGGATGAATGATCATGCCGAAGTCCTGCAACAGCGGATTGAGGTCGCGGCCATCGCGCGCGGCAGGCAGCAGGCGGTCGAAGGGATTGGAGGTGAACAGCATGAACAGCAGGAAGCCGACGCTGATCCAAGCCATCACACCCAGCACCCGCGCCGTCATCGCGGCAGGCAGGCGGCGGCTGAATACCGCCACCGCAGCGGTCCACACGGCCAGGATCTGCACCCACAACAGCAGCGAACCCTCGTGCCCTCCCCACACGGCCGCCACGCGGAAGTAGACCGGCAGCGTGGAATTGGAATTGGACGCCACATAGGCGACTGAGAAATCGTTGCCGACAAACGCGGCCAGCAAGCAGCCGAAGGCGAAGCTGACAAACACGAACTGGCCAGCCGCCGCAGGCCGCGCCAGCGCGATCCAGCGCTGGTTGCCGCGCCAGGCGCCGAGCAGCGGCAGGCTGCCTTGCACCAGCGCCAGGCACAGGGCCAGCATCAGCGCGAAGTTACCCAATTCGGCGATCATTTGTCCACCTTGGCAGTTTGCCGGCCTTTTTTCAGCGCGTAGGCGGCGTCCGGCGGCATGTAGTTTTCATCGTGCTTGGCCAGCACTTCGTCGGCCACGAAGCGGTGGTCGTCGCCCAGTTTCCCTTGCGCGACCACGCCCTTGCCTTCCTTGAACAGGTCCGGCAGGATGCCCCGATAGTGCACTGGCAGGCGCTGCACGGTGTCGGTGACGATGAAGCTGACGGTGATGCCGTCCGCCTCGCGTTTCAGGCTGTTCGGTTCGACCATGCCGCCCATGCGGAAGCTTTTGTTGTGCGGCGCTTCGCCGGCCAGCACCTGGCTGGGGGTGAAGAAGAAGACCAGGTTTTTCTGGAAGGCCGACAGTATCAGCCACGCCGCCACCAGCAATGCGCTCAATGCCGCCGCCAGCAACGCCAGGCGCTGTTGACGGCGCGTCATGAGCTTTCCCCGGCGGTGCGTGCGGCCTTCAGCGCGGAGCGGTGGCGCAGCGCGAGTGCAACCTGTTCTCCTACCAGCACCACCGCAACGACGGCGAACGAGCCCCATACGTACTTCGCATACCCACCCATCGCGATCAAATCGCTCCAGCTATCCCAAATCATTGTTGCTCCGTGATGTAACGTTGTACCCATTCCGCGCGCCGCTCGCGTTCCAGCACGATGGCGCGCAGTCTTTGCAGCGTGGCGGCGATGGCATAGGCCCACAATGCCAGCGTCATGATCAGCATCCCTTGCAGCATCAGCGTCGCCATCGTCGGCGCGCTGCGCAGCGATACCGAGGAACCCTGGTGCAGCGTGTTCCACCACTGGACGGAAAAATAAATCACCGGCACGTTGACCACGCCCACCAGCGCCAGCACGGCGCCGGCGCGGTCGGCGCGGCGCGGATCGGATATCGCCGCTTGCAGCGCCATGAAGCCGATGTAGAGGAACAGCAGGATCAGCTCCGACGTCAGCCGCGCGTCCCACACCCACCACGCGCCCCATGTCGGCTTGCCCCACAAGGCGCCGGTCCACAGCGCCAGGAAGGTGAACAAGGCGCCGGTGGGCGCCAGCGCGCTGGCCATCATCGACGACAGCCGCGTGTTCAGCACCAGCCCGACGGCCGCCCAGAAGGCCATCGCCAGGTAGATCAGCATCGACAGCCACGCTGCGGGAACGTGGACGAAGATGATGCGGTAGGCGTCGCCCTGCTGGAAATCGGTCGGCGCGGCGAACAGGCCGATATACAGGCCTATAGCCGACAGCAGCAGCGCGGCGGCCAGCAGCCACGGTATCAGGCGCCCGGCCAGCGGGAAGAAGGCCTGCGGTGCGGCGTAGCGCAGCCAGCTGCCGGCGCGCGGATGTTCGGCGCCGGTGGTGTAGAAGGTTCGGATGCTCAGCACAATGGTGTTCCTTCTTTAGTCATTCCAACGAAATCCGCAGCGCCGATGCGGTGGCCCACGGCGCCAGTGCCGCCGCGCCGGCCAGCAAGCCGCCTAGCAGCAGCAGATTGGCTTCGGCCGTGCTGCTGCCGGCATCGGCCACGGCGGCGCCTGCGCCGAAGATCAGCACCGGCGCATACAAGGGCAGCACCAGCAGGGCCACCAGCACGCCGCCGCCGCGCACATCCAACGTGAGCGCGGCGCCGATGGCGCCCACCAGGCTCAGTGCCGGCGTGCCGACCAGCAGGCTGAGAGCCACCGACGTCGTCGCCTCCCCACTCAAGCCGAACTGCAAGGCCAGTACAGGCGTCAGCAGCACCAGCGGCAGGCCGCTGACCAGCCAGTGCGCGACCACCTTGCCGGCCACGATCAGCACCAGCGGTTCGGACGACAGCAGCATCTGCTCCAGCGTGCCGTCGGCGTGATCGAGGCCGAACAGGCGGTTCAGCGCCAGCGTGCTGGCCAGCAGCGCCGCCACCCACAGCACGCCGGGGCCCAGTGTCCGAAGCAGTTCCGGCTCCGGCCCCACGCCCAGCGGGAATAAGGTGCAGACGATGACGAAGAACGTCAGCGTGCTCAAAATATCGGTGCGGCGGCGGAAGGCCAGCAGCAGGTCGCGCCGTATCACATGGGCCAGCGCGGTCAGCATGGCAGCAGCCGGTCCAGGTCGAACTGCTCCAGGCGCCGCGCTTGCAGGGCCTGCGCCTGGTGTGTGGTGTAGACCAGCATGCCGCCGCCCGCCAGGTGCCGGTTCAGCGTGCGGCACAAGGTTTGCACTGCCGCCTGGTCCAGCGCGACAAACGGTTCATCCAGCAGCAGCAAGGGTGGCAGCGGATCAATCGCCAGCCGCGCCAGCGCCACCCGCCTCCGCTGCCCCTGCGACAGCGCGCGCGCCGGCAGATCCGCCGCGCCGCCCAGTCCTACGCTGACCAACGCCACCACGGCCTGCTCGCGGCTGCACGCGGTGCCGGACAGTGTGCTGGCGGTGGCCACGTTCTCCCACGCCGACAGGTCGTCCTTGACGGCGCTAGCGTGGCCGCAGTAGATCAATTGGCGGTGATAATCCTCGCGTAGCTGCTGGATGGGACGGCCGTTCCAGCGCACTTCGCCGGCCAGCGGCCGCCCCAGGCCGCACAGCAATCGCAGCAGGCTGGTTTTGCCGCTGCCGTTGCCGCCCTTGAGCCACAAGGCCTCGCCGCTTTGCAGCTCGAAATTCAGATCGCTGAACAGCTGCCGCTCGCCGCGCGCGCACGCCAGCCGGTGCGCCTGCAGACGCATGGTCGTGGCCCCCATCAATGCTGCAGCAGTTCGCCGTGGCCGCCCACCGCGCCCAGCTCACCCGCCGTCTCGAAGCCGATCAGGCCAAAGCGCTTCAGGTGCGTGCGCAGGATGTTGCGGCTGATGCCCAGCACCCGCGCCGTCTGCACCTGGTTGCGATGGCAGCTGTCGAAGGCGGTGCGCACCAGGCCTTCCTCGAAGCGGTCGAACAGGTCCGGCTGGTCGCTGTCGATCATGCTGTTGACCAGCGCGGACAGCTGCTGCTGGAACGTGTCCGCGCTGGGACGCGGTGGCACCGCCGGCGTTTGCCGCGCGTGATGGCTGTGATGGCGGTGCGAGATGCCGGTCAGCTTCAGGTCTTCAGCCTGGATCTGGTTGTCGCGGCAGACGATCAGCGCGAAGTGGATGACGTTTTCCAGCTCACGGATATTGCCCGGCCATTCGTAGGACAGCAGCGCCGCCCTGGCATCCGCCGCCAGCGTGACGTTCTCCAGATTCAGCTTGCCGCTGTAGACATCGATGAAGTGGCGCGCCAGCGGCAAGATGTCGCCGGTGCGCTCGCTCAGCGGCGGCAGGTGCACGGTCGCCACGCCGAGGCGGTAGTACAGGTCGGAGCGGAAGCGGTCGGCCGCAATCGCCTTGTGCAGGTCGACGTTGGTGGCCGCCACCAGCCGCACGTTCAGCGGGATGGGCTGGCGCGCGCCGAGGCGCACCACCTGCCGCTCTTGCAGCACGCGCAGCAGCTTCACTTGCAGCGCCAGCGACAGGTCGCCGATCTCGTCGAGGAACAGGGTGCCGCCGTTGGCCGCTTCAAACCAGCCGGAGCGCGCCTGCGTGGCGCCGGTGAAGGCGCCCGCCTCATGGCCGAACAGCTCCGCATCGATCAGCGATTCGCTGAAGGCGCCGCAGTTGACCGCGACGAAGGGGCCGCGCCGCCCGCTCTGCGTATGGATGTGGCGCGCGATCAGCTCCTTGCCGGTACCGGTCTCGCCGATGATCAGCGTGGTGGCGTCGCTGCGCGCGATGCGCTCCACCTGTTGCAACAGCTCCGACGAGCGCGGATCATGAAACAGCATGGCCTTGGCGCGGATCGACAGGGTCATCCCGGACTGGTCGGGGAAGGTAAGTAGTTTGTCCACGGCGGTTCCTGTTATTGTTGAGGAGTCAAGTCAGCGTAAGGCGAATTTGTTGCGTCGCACACGAATCATTACGTACATCTAAATTCACATTCTGGATAAAGACACCACACGCCTTGTGTGGACTGGCGCGGCTTGCGGGAAGAACGTAAAATATTTTTGCGCAGAGTGTTGTATTTTTTTGCTGCACTGCGGGGTGCTATGAAATCAACAGTTCATCAACAGCTGATCAACATCTGTCACAAAACCGGATGCCAGCGCGTCTAAGCTCGACGACGACTACTTTTACTTGCCATGACCGAGACCACCTCCCCTGCCGAACTGGCCACCTTCGCCGCGCTGCGCCCACGGCTGTTCTCCATCGCCTACCGCATGCTCGGCACCCGCGCCGACGCCGAGGACGTGGTGCAGGATGCCTGGCTGCGCTGGCACGGCAGCGAAAAGGAAGCGGTGCAATCGGCCGAGGCCTGGCTGGTCACCATCACCACCCGCCTCGCCATCGACCGCCTGCGCTCGCGCATGGCGGAGCGCGAATCCTATGTCGGCTGGTGGCTGCCGGAACCGATCGTGGAGCTGGACGAGCGCACGCCGGAGAGCAGCGCGGAGCTGGCGAGCGAGGTGTCGATGGCCTTCCTGTGGGTGCTGGAGCGGCTGTCGCCAGAGGAGCGCGCGGCGTTCCTGATGCGGCAGGTGTTCGACCAGGACTACGCCGATATCGCGGGCATGCTGGGCAAGAGCGAATCGGCCTGCCGGCAGATGGTGCATCGCGCGCAGGAGCGCGTGCAGCAGCAGAAGCCGCGCTTCGACGTGCCGAAGGAGCAGCATCGCGATTTGCTGGT
Source organism: Duganella sp. BJB476 (assembly GCF_003416895.1). Lineage (GTDB taxonomy): Bacteria > Pseudomonadota > Gammaproteobacteria > Burkholderiales > Burkholderiaceae_D > Rugamonas. The sequence goes on along the minus strand of NZ_QVIO01000006.1, from coordinate 202,815 downwards.
CAAGTTCATGGAGGCGGCCAAGGTCGGAGACCGCGCGGCCATGAAGGCGATGATGGCCGGCGATGTGCAGCTGGTGGCCGACGGCGGCGGCAAGGTCAACTCCTTCCTGCACATCCTGCACGGCGCGGGGCGCGTGGCGGGTGTGTACTGGTCGCTGGAACACCAGAACCCGAAGCAGGTCGCCTACCGGCAGGCGCGCGTCAACGGCGTGCCGGGACTGGTGCGCTACGTGGGCGGCAAGCTGGAATCGGCGCAATCCTTCCAGGTGGAGGATGGCCGCATCGTGGCGATCTTCATCGTGCGCAATCCGGACAAGCTGACCGGCGTGCCGCAATTTATTTGAGATTTTTTTAGAAAAGCTGTCACAGAACGCGAAGCCGGGGCGTCTTACAGGTATGGAGGGCGCAATGGTGTGCCCTCACTGACTGAAAGGCACCATCATGAACCACTCTGCCCGCATTCCTTTCTTCCAACTGGCACAACCCCAGCTGCAAGCCATGATCACTGTGTCCGGCGCCGTCAAAAAAAGCTCGCTAGGCGCGCGCTTGGTGGAGCTGATCAATCTGCGCGTGTCGCAGATTAACGGCTGCGGCGTATGCATCGACATGCACTGGCGTGACCTGATCAAGCAGGAAGCCAATCCGCGCCACCTGAACGCCATCGCCGGCTGGCGCGAAGCGCCGTTCTTCAGCGACCGCGAACGCGCGGCGCTGAACTGGGCCGAGGCGGTCAACGCGATCCCGCACCAGCATCCGAGCGACGACGACTTCGCCCTGCTCCAGCAGCATTTCACCGATAACGAAATCGCCGAGATCAGCTACACCATCGCCGTGATCAAGGGTTGGAACACCATCAACGCCAGCCTGCGCAACCAGATTCCGGAAGTGCCGGCGCCCGGCATGTAAGGTCAGTACTTGAGGACTTGTGCGACCACGGCGCAGACGTGGTCGACCTCTTCCAGCGTCATCGCCGCGTGCAGCGGCAGGGTGACGGTTTCGCGCGCGATGCGTTCGGCGTTGGGGAACTGGCCCTCGGTGTAGCCGTAGCCACGGCCGACGGTGGTCAGGTGGCAGGCCTCATACGACATGCCAGTGCCGACGCCCTGCGCCTGCAAGGCCGCGCGGAAGCTCTGGCGCGTGAGGCCGAACTGTTCGTACGGGATCAGCACATTGAACATGTTCCAGCTCTGGCGCGGCACGCCCTGTGGCGGCAGCACCACGCCCGGCACCGGCGGGAATTTTTCAAAGTAGCGCTCGACCAGCGTGGCGCGCTGCGCCAGGAAGCGCGGCAGCTGCTTCAGTTGATGGACGCCGATCACCGCCGACACGTCGGACATATTGAATTTTCCGGCGGCGATGGCGACGTCGCGCGTGTCGTCCGGCAGGCGCTTGATGCCGTGGAAGCGCAACAGGTCCACCAGTTTGGCCTCGTCCTCGCTGGCGACGACGATGGCGCCGCCTTCGATGGTGGTCATGTTTTTATTCGGGTGGAAGCTGAAGACGGCGATGTCGCCGAAGCCGCCCACCGGCTGGTCTTTCCAGTACGAGCCTTGCACCAATGCGGCGTCTTCGATCACGCGCAGCTGGTGGCGCCGGGCCAGCGCGTACAGGGCGTCGATGTCACCGAGCGCGCCGGGGAAATGGGTCGGCATGATGGCCCTGGTGCGCGGCGTGATGGCCGCCTCCACTTGCGCCAGGTCGATGGCGCGGGTGTGCAGCTCGCAATCGACGAACACCGGCGTGGCGCCGACCTTAACGATCATGTTCATCGCGGAGAAGAAGGTTTGGGCGGAGGTGATCACCTCGTCGCCGGGGCCGATGCCGCACACTTGCAGCGCGATCTCCATCGCGCCCGTCGCCGACGTCAGCACGCGCGTGGGACGCGCGCCGAAACTCTCCGATAGCGCGTGCTCCAGCTCAGTGACATTGGGGCCGGTGGCTATCCAATTGGAACGCAGCACGGCGGCTACGGCCTGGATGGTGTCTTCATCAAGTTGGGGTTGGGCGAATTTGAGCATGGATGTGGCCTGGGCGACGAAACTGGGGAGGATGATTCTACCAGCGCGGCGACGCCCGGTGATACCATAAAACTGCGACAAACTTCAGACCTCAGTTCTCAACTTGTAGCGGCCCCAAAAATGACAAATCAACCGGCGAACAACATCTCGCAGCTCAGCACTATCGAGTTGGTCGAAGCGATGCAGTGCATGCCCGTGGGCGTGACCATTATCGATCGCAGCCTGCAGATGCGATTCTGGAACGACGCGTTCTGCCGTCTGCTGGATTTTCCACAAGAGGTTATGCACGCGGGCGTGACGTTGCAGGAACTGTTCCTGTTTAACGCCAGGCGCGGCGACTATGGTCCCGGCGATCCCGATGACCAGGCCAGGGAACGCATCCGGCTGAGCATGATGTTTCAACCGCACCAGTTCACCCGCACCCGCGCCGACGGCACCGTCCTCGACATCACCGGCCGGGTGATCCATGACCCGGATGGGCAGGCGATCGGCTTCGTCACGATCTATCAGGATGTCACGCGCGAGCATCAGCATGCGCAGCATCTGCTGGCCGCCAACAAGGAGCTCCAGGTGGCCTATGACGATCTGCGACTGGCCCAGATCAGCTACGCGGCGATGGAAGAAGACCGGCGCCGCTACTATCAACTGGCGGTGCGCGATCCACTGACCGGCTTGTTCACCCGCTACTACATGGAAGACGCGGCGGCGCGCCTGATCGAACTGCATGAGCGCGACGAGGCCACGCGGCTGGCCTTGCTGGTGTTCGACATTGATCGCTTCAAGGACATAAATGATGCGCACGGGCATCTCGGCGGCGACACGGTGCTGCGTCATATCGCGCTCCTGCTCAAGCAGCACTCGCGCCGGTCCGATGTCGCGGTGCGTTTTGGCGGTGACGAATTTGCCGTTTTTCAATCAGGTATCGGCGACATGGAATGCGTGGCGTTTGCCGAGCGCTTTCGCGAGGCGGTGTGCGCAACCCGGCTGGATGGGGAGCTGTCCGAGTTGAGGCTCTCGATCAGCGTCGGGGTGGCCGAGCATCGGATCGGCGAATCGATGACCGACCTTTTGTCGCGAGCCGATGCGGCGCTGTATGCCGCCAAGCGCGCCGGCCGCAACTGCGTGCAAAGAGCGGATTAGGGTCTGCCTGGCCGAGGTTTTTCGCGGCCCTTTAACAAATCCGACAAGCCGGATTACGATTTTTCCCAATACCTGCGCACGATTGCCGCACAGCAATATTCACTGACATAATCCGCTCGTCGTCAGCGCGGCGCCCGCGATTGCGACTTCAGCAAGGACGCATTCCGGAGCGGCACCAGCCTCCCTGGCTATCCGGCATGCATGGCCCACTCTCACTCTGTCTGGATACCATGTCAAACACCAACCCACCCTTTTCCCCAAAACGACGGGCATTTTGTTCCAGCACGCTCGGATTCGCCGCGCTCGGCCCGCTGAGCCTGACAGCTTGCGGCGGCGGCGCGGATGCCGCCACCGCTGCCGCGCAGGTTGCGCCCAAACGGATGGGCGGAGCGCCTGGCGCTTTCGTCCATCCCGGCCTGCTGCACACCCAGGCGGACTTCGACCGCATGAGCCAGAAGGTCGGCGCCCAGGCATCGCCATGGATCGATGACTGGAACTTGATGCTTCAGAATAACCTGGCCAGCAACTCGTGGAATCCGGGGGCGCGACCGGTGATCTACCGCAACGACGGCGTGCATGGCGATAACGTCCAGAATCTGCAGTGGGACACCATGGCCGCCTACCTGAACGCGCTGCAGTGGAAAATCAACGGCAACCTCGCGGCCGCCAACACCGCCGTGAAGATCCTGAACGCGTGGGGCTCCACGCTCACTGGCATCAACATGACGGACGGCCACTGGGACGGCTACCTGGCCGCCGGATTGCAGGGTTATCAACTGGCCAACGCGGCGGAAATCATGCGCGGCTATTCCGGCTGGGCCGCGGCCGATCTGGCCACCTTCCAGCAAATGATGATCAACGTGTTCCTGCCGCTGACCGGAGGCTTCAGCCAGCTGACCGTGTTCTCCAACTGGGACCTGAGCAGCCTGGCCGCCACGATGGCCATCGCGGTGCTGTGCGACGACCGCACGCGGTTCGACAACGCGGTGAGCTACTTCAAGCAAGGCCTGGGCAATGGCGCGATCGCGCAAATGGTGTTTTACATCCACCCCGGCTACCTCGGCCAGACGCAGGAGTCCGGACGCGACCAGGGCCACAACATGCTCAGCATCGCGCTGGTCACCACCATCTGCGAGATGGCGTGGAACCAGGGCATCGACCTGTATGGCTACGATAACAACCGCGTGCTGGCCGCCTGCGAATATTCGGCCAAGGGCAATCTGATCCAGTCGGGGACGACCTACAATCCGGTCCCGTTCGTGAACTATGATGTGCCGGGCTTCTATTTCACCACGTTCTCCACCTCGGCGCAGGGCAATGCCCGGCCCGCATGGGCGCTGATCTACAACCACTACGTCAACCGCAAGGGACTGGCCGCCCCCTATACCCAACAGTTCGCGCAAAAAGTGGCGCCGGAAGGCGGCGGGCGCTATCCGCAAACGGGCGGCACCTGGGACCAGCTGGGCTATGGCACGCTGCTGTTCACGCGCGATCCGATCGCCGCCGGCGTGGCGCCCAGCGGCCTGAGCGCCGTGACCACCGCAGGCCAGGTGGTGCTGTCGTTGTGGGGCAGCGCCTACGCGACCGGCTACACCGTCAAGCGCGGCACGACCGCCGGCGGTCCCTACGCGGTGATCGCCACCGGCATCACCGACCTGCTGAGCTATACCGACGCCAACCTGGCGAATGGCGTGTATTACTACGTCGTCACGGCCAGTACGCCATCCGGCGAGACGGCCGCGTCGAACGAGGCGCAAGGCATCGCCGGCGTCAGGCTACACACCCGCCTGGCGTTCGACGAGGGTAGCGGCACTACTGCCGCCGACAGCAGCGGCAACGGACACATCGGCACGCTGGCCGGTGGCGCTGCGTGGGCGCCGGGCGTGTCGGGACAGGGCACGGCCCTGGCGCTGAACGGCAATGGCGCGTACGCCAGCCTGCCGGCCAATGTGGTCGATACCGTCGGCGACTTCACCATCGCGGCCTGGGTGTACTGGAACGGCGGCCAGACCTGGAGCCGGATCTTCGATTTTGGCAGCAACTCCCTGCATTACATGTTCCTGTCGCCGCACACCGGCCGCGGCACGCTGGGGTTCGCGGTCACGCTCAATGGCTCGGACAGCGAATGGCGCGTCGACGCGCCGACCTCGCTGCCGACGGCGCAATGGGTGCATGTCGCGGTCACGCTGGCGGGCACCGACCTGACCATCTATCTGAACGGTGCGCCGATCCAGACCACCGCCAACTTCCGCATGCCGCCATTCCAGGTCGGGCATACCACGCAAAACTATATCGGCCGCTCGCAATTCTCAGATCCGACCTTCAGCGGCATGATCGACGACTTCCGCATCTATAACGGCGCGGCCAGCGCGGCGGACATCGCCGCGCTGAGCGGCTCGTCGCTGCCGGCGCCGATGTTCGATGTCGACGTCGGTTCGGTTGCGGTGAAAGGCAGCGCCAGCCTCGCCAACGGTGTGTACACGGTGGCGGGTAGCGGCGCGGATATCTGGGGCAACAGCGACGGCTTCCATTTCGCCTCGGCCTGCGCCACCGGCGACGGCAGCATCACCGCGCGCGTGGCGAGCATCGGCAACAGCAACGCCTGGGCCAAGTCCGGCGTGATGATGCGCGCCACGTTGGACGGCAACGCGCAGAACGTGATGCTGGCGGTCACTCCCGGCAACGGCGCGCAAATGACTTACCGTGGCTCCACAGGCGGTGGCACCAGCACGGTCAACCAGCTGGCGGGGATCACGGCGCCTTACTGGGTGCGGTTGGCGCGGGCTGGCAATACCTTCACCGGCTTCATTTCGCCGGATGGGGTGAACTGGACGCAGGCGGGCAGCATCGACGTCGGCATGCCGGCGACGGTGTTCAGCGGGCTGTCTGTGCTGTCCCACAACAATCCGTCGTTGAACGCCTCCACCTTCGACCATGTAACCTACGCCTGACTTGGGCATCGCGCCGGCCGTGGCGGGCCGGCGCGACGGGAGAACAACTGCATTTACAAGCTCAACTGTTCTAGCGCCACACCTAGCGCCACGGCGATTTTTTCGCGACTCGACTTACGCAGCTTGGCGCTACTCTCTTGGACTGCATAGGACGACTGTGCGATGCCCAAGCGACTAGCAACTTCTGCTTGCGTCAGCCCCAGATGTTCGCGCCAGGCGCGGATCGGCGTGACGCCATCCTGGATGACTTTGCCGACCACTTCGTTGGGAACGGTGAGTTCTGGTCTCTGCTTGGTCATGGTTAGATAATCGTTGTAGGGGATGACAGCGAACGCTGGCAAACCATCCGGTCCCTTCAAGATCTGAATGTTAATAGGTGCGTTCACTTCGTTTTCTCACTTGGGCGATGGTGATGACGACAGGGTTGCCGTGCTGGTCAATTTCGAAAACAATTCGGTAGTCGCGGACGCGCAATCGGTAGTCTTCGCGGCCTTGCAGGCGTTGGATATCGCCATCGCATATCGGCCAGGCTGCTAATTTCTGGACCGCGTCATAGATAGCCTCGCGCTTCGCTTGGTCCGCGATCTTGCGAAGCTGACGCACGGCTTGAGGCTTCCAGACGATTGAGTTCATGAGAAGTATAGCTCAAATATAGCTTTATCAATCTAAAGCTATACCGCACGCAGGGTATCGGATTTGATCAAATTTCTGCGTGGAAATTGATGCTGAGAGGAAAAATCGCCTGCGGCGATTTTGAAGTCAGTCGAATCGGAGAGGGTTGCGCTTGCAAGCGCAACCCGCTGCGCGGGCGCCCCGCATGCGGGGCGAATTCCCCGCTCCGCCCCGCCGTCCGTGCCGGACGCGGTTTCGATTCCCGCCAACGCTAGCGATAGGATTAAAAACAAAAGGCCCCGGCGCTTTCGCGCCGGGGCCTTTTGTTTTTAATCCAGTGGTGGAGTCGGCGTCAATCGAACTGCAAAATCGCCTCATAGGGAAAATCGATAAAAACGCCGCGCTTATCTTTCCAGTTACCCCCAGAACGTACCCAGTATGTCGGCGGTGGCGAACAGACGGTAAAGCGAGAGACCTGCAAGCGCCATATGTTCAGCTTGAAGCCAGGAATCTTCGTCGGATTGGCTTTCCGCGTAGGCAGGCATACGGCTGCCGATATAGCTCCAACGCGTTTAATGACTGCTGGCGCGCTTCCAAGACAGGTCTGCGGGCAAAGTGACGTTCGAGGAACGCAGGCGATTCTGGGGCCGGCAATCCGCTCAGTCGATGACGATGCCAAGTCACCATTGGCCGTGCCAGTTCTTTGCCTGACACAACGGGTTGACGCTGGCTGGATTGGACCGCTTGATTTCACTTCAATGGCCGTTTTAACTGTTCAGCTCGGCTAAATATTGGCCTATTCGTCGTCCTAAAATTTTTCCGGTACGCATCAGTACAACTGGCAGTTGCAAAAAGTCGCGCTCAGTTACGGAAAAATCGCGATTAACAGCGTTTCAACCGCGCTTAGTTGCGGAGAAATCGCGTTTGAAACGCGTTTCTACAGCGTTCGATCGCACTCAGTTGCGGAAAAAAAGCGCAGAAATGACGGGCAGGATATGTGAAGTTAGCTAACCTTGCGGTTTGCTAACTCCACTTCCCTTATTTGCACCTGCGGTGCTCAACGGGAACCTGCCCTGCGGGGCAACGCTGCTGCCGCAGCGGTCGTTTAATGCAGTTCATCTTGCACAGGCTTTGTCCGCTGCCAAACGGCAGTGAAATCGTTCGCACGACATGTGGAAATTTGCGCATTTTCCTGTTTGGCAAAATGGTATGCTTTCCCAAACGAAAAGGTCTCATAGCTAAGAGCAATTTTGCAGGACATGTATGGATGGCTTCGGCCACGATAGGTAAATGCTTGGGGGGGGAGATGGATCGAAGAAATATGCGGGGCTACATCAATGCAATGATCAGCCTCCTAGGGTTGGTGATTGCGAGCGCGACGGCATGGGAGATGTTCTTCCCGGACCCTCACTTCGTTAAGATGGCAGGTTTTATCGCATTTGGCGCGCTTTGCATTTTTCTCCGTGCTGTACCGCCAAAATTTTTGATTCCAAAGTCGAAGAGATAGTTTTGCAAACTTCCGCAGCCACAGGCAGACTGCCAGGACAATTGGAAAGATAAAGAAATATGGCTGCAGATTTTCGTGCCGAGGTCGAAAAAGTTCGCATTTGGCTAACCACCAACCGTTGGGTAGATCAATATGAGTTCTGGTGGAGCGAAGGTGGCGTGATAAGCGCTCTCCAAGAATTCTTGACGCGCGTGCCGCCTGAGAACTGGTCTGACGATGATGTCACGGACATACTCTACGTGCTTGAACAGGTCAATACAGATTACATTGCTGAACTGGTCGCACAAAGCGAGCAGACGATGCTGGCGATCGCCAAGCATTCTCTTGCTAGAGGCGGGGTTGCTGGCGACGACATTGCTGAGCATCTAGGGTACTGCGTTCAGCGTCGCGATGAGGCGGAAGTGCTACTGATTGCGTTTATGCGGGACGAGCACGAGCGCACGCGTAGAATGGCACTACTCTCATTGGCGCACATGCGATCACCTGCCGTTCCTGCTCTTGCCAAGGCTGCTTGGAAAAGTGGAGACGAGTATTCGCAGATGGGGGCACTTTCAGCGCTCAACACAGTCGGTTCAGACCTGTTTGCGTCGTACCTTTCACTAGCCTTGGCGGATAGACGAGAGAATTTGCTTGCCTTAGCTAAAAGGTATGCTGATGAGCTAGCGAAAGATAATTCGCATCAACTATCGAGCTAAGCCGAGACCGGCCAGAAGCTGCCGTTCCCAACATTTAAAAAGATACTTTGAGGTTGAAATCGATTGAAGCGTGCACTGTTCATCTGTAGCCAAAACCGTCTGAGAAGCCCGACAGCTGAACAGATATTCTCTGCTTGGCCAGATGTTGAGACCGATTCGGCGGGGTTGGGTGGCGATGCAACTGTACCGCTGTCTTCTGAGCAAATAGCTTGGGCAAACATCATATTTGTGATGGAAAAAGCCCATCGGAATCGACTCTCATCCAAATTCCGTTCATATTTAAATGGGAAGCGAGTTATCTGTCTCGATATTCCGGATGACTATGAGTACATGCAACCTGAGCTCATAAAGCTCTTAGAAGTAAAAGCCGGTCGTTTTTTACGTTCGTCCTCATAGGCCGAACTCGGCCAAAAGCTGTAGTCGTTGCGCTTGCGCCAACCGCTGAAAATGGTTTTGCAACGGTCACCCATTTAATTAACCAAGGGATGTAATGAAATTTTTTCGCTATGTTTTGTCCGCAATAGTTATGCTAACTGCCCCGCAGGTATATGCTGATGTGAACGATTCAATTACCGACCGCAGGTTTTCGATACCGTTAGGTGCGCAAGGGCTGGTGATGCCGCGCGCGGACTGGGCGTTGAACAAAGAACAAAGACGTTCGGATGGTAAGGTCGCCTATTACATGATGTACAGTGAACAGGCACGTACTGTCTTTTCGGTCTACATAGACAAAACGGGACCTTGCCGGTCAGCGGATGACTGTCTGAAAGAGGCGCTGAAGAATCCTCTGTACAAGGATGCGCAAGAAATAAAGATGACCGATGACCGTCAATTCAAGGTAGCTTACTTTTATCTCGATAAGCCGCAAGGTTTAGCGGTGAGTCAAGCGCACGTATTGGCGAGCGCTTATGTGGATGGATTGTGGTTCGACATCCATATTTCCCAGACCAACAAAGAACGCCCGGATATCGGGGGGCTGCTGGAACTGATGAAGACACTGCAATTGAAATAAGAGCCATGACCCGTCAACGCGAAAACTCGGCGTATGAAAATAGTGTTGTTGCCAGCGATAGTGCGACTTTTATCGGCCAGAAGCAGACCACCAGGACAATTGTAAAGACAAAGAAATATTGCTAAACCGGCATGTGCCAAATGGTACGCCTTTGAACGTGTTGCAAGAGTTAGGCGGCTGGGAAAGTCCTCAGATGGTACGTCGATATGTCCACTTTTCTGCTGGGCATTTAGCCGTATACGTGTCAACATTGCAATGTTAATTTTGCCGAATGGACGTTAGACTATTGTTCGCATTGCGGTTATTGTCGGTTGGTTAATACCTTAATGAAATAAAATGATAAGTGATAATATTATATTTATGAAAAAATTTATGTTTGAAAATTTGTTTTTTATTGTGTGTATGGTTATGCCTTTATTCGTGTTCGCTGAATCAACTACATCTACGACAAAACAAGGTGCGCAGTTGGGAAAGCTTTTAGATTATCAGTCTGTGCCGACTTCATTTAAAGATCAGTGCGAGCTAAGTCAAGCTGCGGCATTAGACCCGAAATCTATTTTCAAGGTGCAGCCGGATGCATTTGGCGGCATAACTCCAGAATCAAAGTACTGGCCGAGAGTAGTAGCAGCATACAAGAAATATCAAGTGGAAATTTGTCGACAGTCAAATATTGATGGCGTCAACGATATAGTCGCAAAAGAAATGGCTAATAGTTTATCGCAGAAAGAATTACGTGCTGCCATTGCTTTTTTTTCTTCGCCTGAAGGGCAGGCGTTTAAGAAAGCTAATATTCGCTCCTGGGAAGCCATTAGTCAGCAGGTAACAAAAGCGAACGCTACCCCCTTTGAATCTCTTGCGTATAAGAAAGTCAACAAAGAAATTTCAGACATTGTTGGAGAATTTCAAAGGAATCGTAGGTGATGCATTTAGGCTGTACTGACGATACTGAAAAATGAAGAGGAAGAGCTGGTAATGTTGATAGAGGTCTGCTAAGGGGTTGCAGCCGCTCAGTCGCCATGCGCACCACTATCTGTTTGGCGCCCCTCCCTCTTTATACGGTCCAGATAGTCTGACCATTGCTGCATCATCTTTTTTCGTTCGGGCAGGTGCGCCGTGCGGTTATAGGCCCTGCCGTTAGGGTCCCTCACTGCATGCGCCAGCTGGTGCTCAATGAGATCCGGACGCACACCAAGCACCTCATCGAGAATGGTGCGTGCCATCGCACGGAAGCCGTGCCCGCTCATCTCTTCTTTTTCAATGCCCAATCTCCGCATGGCCGCCAAAATCGCGTTATCACTCATCGGCCGTTCATTCGTGCGGGCACTGGGAAAAACGTATTCGCCGTCACCTGTTATGGCGTATAGCTCCCGCAATACAGTCAGAGCTTGCGAAGACAGCGGAACAATATGCTGAGTATCGGTCTTCGAGACGTGAAACCGCCATTCCGCATTACCAAGGTCGAAATCGCTCCACTTCGCTTTCCGCAACTCGCCAGGTCGAACAAAGACAAGTGGTGCCAGACGTAACGCGCAAGCGACGACTGACGAGCCTTCATAGTTATCCAACGCACGCAACAAGGTTGCAACTTTGCTGGGTTCAGTCACAGCGGAGAAATGCTCGCCTCGGACAGGCGGAAGCGCTCCACGCAAATCGCCCGTTGGATCACGCTGAACACGGCCAGTAGCGACCGCATAGCGAAACACTTGGCCACAGTTTGCAAGCGCCCTGTGAGCTGTTTCAAGCGCTCCGCGTTGTTCTATTCGACGTGCGACCGAGAGCAGATCCGGTGCCGAAACGTCTACGACTGGCCTTCCGCCGATCCAAGGAAAAACATCGCGCTCCAGTCGACGCAGAATACGGTCGCCGTGATGTTCTGCCCAGGTAGGGGCGTACTTTGCATGCCATTCCCGCGCCACAATCTCGAAACTGTTGGCGGCATGCTCTTGCCTTACGCTCTTCTGTGCTTTGCGCTGAAGTCCAGGGTCTATGAAGTGCGCCACAAGCCTGCGGGCCTCCTCTCTTCTCTCCCTGGCGTCCTTCAATCCAATGTCCGGATAGACGCCCAGCGAAAGCAGTTTTTCCTTATTTTCAAAACGATACTTCAAGCGCCACCATTTACCGCCGTTTGGAGTGACGATGAGAAAAAGTCCACGCTCGTCGTACAGCTTGTAAGGTTTCACAGCTGGTTTCGCGTTCTTAATTTTGACGTCGGTAAGTAGCATGGGTTGTCTCCGTCTGAAACTTTGGAGTTCTCCTGCCATCGATAGTTCCCATACCGCGTTGAGGTAAATCAAACGGTTCAGAGCGCTTTCCGTGCGAGGCAACCGCGCCATCACGCTCACCTCGACAAACTGGGGTAACTCCCCGCCGTCGTTGGCTGTTACCCCTGACAGTTACCCCACTTTGCTATCGGATGCCGGCGGTCGTCCACGTACGTCGGCGGACGGCCGCTCATAGTAAAAAACCCGCTCGGAGGCGGGTTTTTGGTGCTTCATGAGGCTGCTTAAAACGTATTAGTGGTGGAGTCGGCGGGAATCGAACCCGCGTCCGCAAGCACTCTACAGACAGTTCTACATACTTAGCACTATCATTTAATTTAACCAGTACAACACGGATGTGCACGTTTTGGACTAGCGATTCACCTTAGATTTAGCGCGGATTGAAGTGACCCCTCACAGCGCGAGTCCCTGTAAATGACTCCACAGCTTTTAACGGCCCACCCCAGGGACGAGGTGTTGTGGAGCTAACAGCAATTAAGCTGCCAGTGCGTACGAGTTATCGTTTGCAGTTAAGTTTTTTCAGGTTGTATTTACGAGGTAGCCCGCCCTCGGTATGCCCTGCGCTGCTTTGCAACCCACGTCGAAACCAGGTCGACCCCACAGAACTCCATTTTACCGCACTTTGCCCGCGTTCGCACCCTCCCCCTGAAGAGCACGTCAAACGCCCGTCATATTTGACCGTTATGATGATCGCAGTTCTCACACAGAACGACCATTTAGCGCCTCCCAGAGGCGGCTACTACCGGCGCCGGCGGTCGGGAAATATACCGGCACCAACACTCTACACCTCGCTAAAACACGGCTCCAGCCTTGGCCAGCAGGCCGAAAATCCCCAGGAAACTCGAAACGATCAGGGCAACCAGCCAGCGGAACTGTGCATCACTGCGGTCCATGCGCTTCTGGCTCTCATGAATCATCGTGTCAATACGGATCGTCGTCTCGCGATGCATATTGTCGATGCGACTGCTGATGTCCCTGTGCATGCCGTCCAAGCGGCTGGTAGTGTCTCTCTGCAGTTCGTGGATCTGCGCATTGACCGCAAGGGAATGATCCGCCGTCTCTCTTCTGATTTGTTCAAACTTGGCGTCTACCAGCTTGAAGTTATCTGCAGTCTCCTTGCGCAACTCATCTATCCGCGCCGTGGTCTCGCGACGCAGCTCATCGATCCGGGCATTGACCTCCTTGAAGCCGGCACCCATCTCCTGCCTTAGTGTTTCCATCTCCGGGCTCATATCCTCATCCTCGGCACCACTGTGGCCGTTGTCAAGCTGAGCTAACGCGTTATTTTTCGCATGCTTGGAACGGCCCCTGGCCTATCCAAGCAGCTTAATCCCGGCTCCGCGCTACATCTCTGATCTGCCTCAAGCCCATCCTTGCGCAGCGTTGTTGCGACGCAGCATAAAATAGGATTTCTGCATGCTTTTTCGGGTGCGAGCGGCGCTCTGCATTAAAATGAAAGCCACACTTCCCGCGCCTGAGCCTCGCCATGCCCGATGCCGCCGTCCTCGCCGCTGCCAGCCCCAAGAAACGCGGGCGGCCCCACAAGGGGGAAGGCGGCGGCCTGCGCGCCGAATTGCTGGAGAAATCGGCCCAACTGTTCCGCACCAAGGGCTACGACAACACCACCGTGCGCGAGATCGCGGCCGCCGCCGGCATCCAGGCCGGCAGCTGGTTTTACCATTTCAAGTCCAAGCAGGACATCCTGGCCGCCATCATGGAACAAGGCCTGGCCCGCTCGCTGGCCGAGATCGAAGCCATCGCCCGCCAGCCGCTGCCGCCCTGCGAGCTGCTGCGCCAGCTGGTCGAGGCCCATCTGCATACGCTGCTGGCGCCCGACCACCATTTCATCGCCGTGCTGCTGTACGAGTGGCGCTCGCTGGACGAGTCCTCGCGGGCCCGCATCGTCGCCCTCAAGGACCGCTACGAGGCGGTGTGGGACCACGCCATCGCCGCGCTGCACCGTTCCGGCGACTGGGCCATGCCCTCGCAGTTCGACCGCCTGCTGATCTTCGGCGCGCTGAACTGGACGGTGCAATGGTACAAACCCGGCAGCGGCGTCGACGTCCAGCAACTGGCCCGGCAGGCAATGCTGTTCATCTTGCGCACGCCGGCCGCGCTTGAGGCACAATAGAGGCGTATCTTGAAAGGAATGCCCTATGATCTATGAAATCGCCGAGTTGTACATCAAACCCGAATCCCACACCGCCTTCCAGGCCGCGGTCGCCGAGGCTGTGCCGGTGTTCCGCGCCGCCACCGGCTGCCTGTCGATGCGCCTGGACCGCGACATCGAGGTGCCGGACACGTATCATCTGGTGGTGGGCTGGGAAACGCTGGACAACCATCTGGTCGATTTTCGCTCCAGCCAGGGTTTCCTGGTCTGGCGCGGGCTGGTGGGCAGCCATTTCGCCCTGCCGCCGAAAGTGGAACATTTCGAAACCGTGGTCCCCGGCTTTTAAGCCGCCCATCGCTGTCCAGTCTCAAGACGGAGGCTCATCATGACACGTACCATCCATCGCAATTTCGACCAGGTGACGGACGCCGAAAGCGCCCGCAGCGCTCTGCTGTCGAGCGGCTTCCCGCCGTCCTGCGTCAAGCTGACCAAGCACACGACGCTGCCGCCCAGCGTCTCGACCAGCATGGTCGGCAACCTGCTCGACTCGCTGACGCCGGGCGGGCCGGCCGCCGCCGCACAGGCGCGCCAGCGCAGCGGTGCCATGCTGACCATCGATATCTACGATGAGGACGAAGGCGCCAAGGCGGACGCCATCATGGGCGGCTTCGGCTCCACCGCAGCCTAGTCCGCCAGTCAGGTGGCCAGCAGGCCGGCCGCTTCGGCCTGCTGGCGCCGCATCCATTCGCCGGCGTCGGCCACGGTCAGCGCGCGCGCGTAGAAGAAACCCTGCAAGGCGTGGCAGCCGGCGTCGCGCGCGGCCACCGCTTGCTCCAGCGTTTCGATGCCTTCGGCCACCACTTGCAGCTCGAGCGCGGCGGCCAGCTGGCAGATCGCCTTGACCACCGCCACCGCGTCCGGCGCCGGCAGCGGGTCGATCAGGCCGCGGTCGATTTTCACCGTGCTCAGCGGCAGCTGGCGCAGCATGCTCAGCGACGAGAAACCGGTGCCGAAATCGTCCATCGCGACGTCGATGCCCAGGGTGCTCAGGTGTTGCAACTGCAGCCGGGTGTCGTCGAGGTTGTCGACCGCGGCGCTTTCGGTGATCTCCAAGGTCAGGCAGCGCGGCGGGATGGCGGTGTCGATCAGCGTCTGCTCGACGATCTGCAGGAAGCCGCGGTTGAGCAGCTGCATCGGCGAGACGTTGACCGCCACCGGCACACAGTCGCCCAGCTCGGCGCACCAGGCGGCGATCTGGCGGCAAGCCTGCCCCAGCAGCATGGCGCCCAGTTCCGGGATCAGCCCGGTGCGCTCGGCGATGGCGATGAATTCCACCGGACTGACCCAGCCGATGCCCGGCCGCACCCAGCGCGCCAGCGCTTCAAAGCCCAGCAGCTTGCCGGTGACGGCGTCGATCTTGGGCTGGTAGTCCAGGTAGATCTCGTGGTTCTTGATGCCTTTGCGCAGCGCCTGTTCGTTGTCCAGGGTCTGGCTCGACATCTGCTCGAAGCGTTGCTCGGCCATGGCCAACGCTGTGCCCGGCGTGCGCTTGGCCTGGTACATGGCGGCGTTGGCGGCGCGCAGCAGCGCCTCAGCGTTGCCAGCGTTGTCGGGGAACACCGCCATGCCCATCGAGGCGTCGATGAAGTATTCGCCGCCCGGCACCGTGAGCGCCTGCACGCAGGCATTGGTCAGGCGCTCGCCGATGTCGCGCGCATTGCCTTCGTCGGGATCGACGATGGCGAATTCGTCGCCGCCCAGCCGTATCAGTTCGGCGCGCGCGCCGAGCGCGTCCTTGAGCTTGGCGGCGAAGGCCTTGAGCACGTGGTCCCCCGTCACATGGCCCTGGCTCTGGTTGAACAGTTTGAAGCGGTCGATATTCAGCACCACCAGCGTGCAGTGCAAGGAGCCGTCGGCCAGGTAGCAATATTCCCGCAGGCGCTGCATCAGCACGGCGCGGTTGGGCAGGCCGGTGAGCTTGTCGTGCGTGGCCTGGTGCACCAGCGCGCGGGCGCTGGCGTTGCGCTCGGTGTCGTCGGTGATCAGGATCTGGGTGGCGCCGACGCCGTCCCATTCGACCCGCCACGCTTCGAAGCGCAGCTCCAGCTCGCGCCCGCCGGCCACTTCGCGCCGGCCTTCCCAGCTGGCGATGTCGAGCGCGCCGTCCTGCAGCAGGCGGTGCTGGCGCTGCAATTGCTCGTCGCTGAAGCTCTCCGGCGGCAGGTCGGCAAACACCGTGTAGTTGCCCTGCCCCAGCGGCATGCCGTAGATGCCGCGCACCGCCGGATTGGCGTACAGGATGCGCTGGCCGTCGGTGACCACCACGCCCTGCACCGAGTGCTCGGTCAGCAGCTGGAAGCGGGCCGCCAGCTTGCCGGCGTCGCGCAGCGCGCCGTCCAGCGCACTCAGCACGAAGACGGTGCCGATCGCCGCGCGCAACACGGTGCCGATGACGATGTTGGCGGCGATGCCCTGCTCGCCGTACAGCACCAGCAGCAGCTGGTTCAGGCCCAGCAGGATCAGCAAGGGGCCGACCAGGCGCTCCAGCGCGTGGGTGGACCACAGCCAGCGCGTGGCCAGCGCGCCCAGTCCGCACAGCACCAGCATATTGCACAGCGGCCAGTAGAACAGCTTGCCGGCGACGTCCGGCGCCACCAGCGCGGCGGCGGCGGCCACGCCGATGGCGATGGCGGCGCCGCGCGCCAGATGGCGCCCGGCCAGCTGCATCACGCCGGAGCCGAGGAACAGCAGGTTGGGAATGGCGCCGACCAGCACCAGCGGCACGCCCAGGCTGTCGAACGGCGCCGGCGCCGTGGTGTGGATCAGGTAGGCGACCGGGATCAGCGCGGCGAACAGCGTCGAGCAGCCCATGTGGTGGGCGAAGGCCTGATTGCGGTGGCGTCGCCATACCAGCAGCAGCGCCGCGCCGATGACGGCGTACATGGCGGCGTTGAGCAGGTACAGGTAGCGCATGCTGTCCATGTCAGGCCGCCGGGTGGTTGAACACTTGCCGCAGATAGGCCAGGAAGGTCTCGTCCTTGCACAGCGTCTTGCCCGGCGAGTCGGACAGCTTGGCCACCGACTGACCGTTGCAGCACACCAGCTTCATGACGATGTTCAGCGGCGTCAGGCCGACGTCGTTGGTCAGGTGGGTGCCGATGCCGAAGCCGGTCATGATGCGGTCGGCGAAGTGGCGGTACAGCGCGAACGCGGTGTCGAGCTTCAGGCCGTCCGAAAACACCAGCCGCTTGGTCTTGGCGTCGACCCGCAGCGCGGCGTAGTGGGCCAGCGCCTTTTCGCCCCACACCACCGGGTCGCCGGAGTCGTGGCGCAGGCCGTCGAACAGCTTGGCGAAGTACAGGTCGAAGTCGTCGAGGAAGGCGTCCATGCCGACCACGTCGGTCAGGGCGACGCCGAGGTCGCCCCGGTATTCCTGCACCCACGCTTCCAGCGAGGCTTTCTGGAAGTCGCGCAGGCGCACGCCGAAGGCCTGGAACGATTGCATGTATTCGTGCGCCATGGTGCCGATCGGCACCAGGCCGAACTGCATCGCCTGGTAGACGTTGGAGGTGCCCTTGAAGTATTGCGGCACTTCGCGCGCCAACCGCTGCACCACTTCGTCGTGCCAGGCGGCCGAGTAGCGGCGGCGGGTGCCGAAGTCGGAGAATTCAAAGGGATGGCGTTTGGCCGGCTCGGCGCCGAAGGCCTGCAGCGCGGCGATCTTGGCGCTCAGGCGCGCGCGTCCCTCCGCCAGCGCGGCGGCGCCGTCGAAGCGGCGGAAGTACAGCTCGTTGACGATGTACAGCACATAGATCTCGAAGCCCATCACGTGCACCTGCGGGCCGCTGGCGTGGATCACCAGCGTGGCGCCGTCGGCGCGCACCTCGATGAACTTGCGCTGGAAGCGGAACACGGTGAGGAAGTCGACGAAATCGCTCTTGATGTAGCGCAGCGAGCGCAGGTAGTTCAGCTCGTCGTCGCGAAAGCTCATCGAGCACAAGTGGTCGAGTTCGCGTTCGATGTCGGGCAGCAGCTCGGTCAGCGGATAGGCGGTGGCGTTGCGGCAGACGAACTCGTACTCGGTGTGCGAGTTCGGATGGCCGTGCAACAGCGCCTGCCACATGGTGAACTTGTATAAATCGGTCTCCAGCAGGCTGCGGACGATGGGTTGGTTCATGCGGGGTCCGCTCCCAGTGGGCGGCCGGCGTTGGCCAGAAGTTCGGGCAGCACGTCGGCCGCCTGCCGCAGCTGCACGCCGCGCGCCTGCATCGCTTGCAGGAAGGCCTGGTATTGCGGCTCGAAGCCGGTCACGGGGCTGATGCAGTCGGTCAGCAGCACCAGCTTGGACAGGGGCTGGCCGCCGAAGTGCTCGACGATGTGCTCGACCGTGGCCTTGACGCAATGGCTGCCGGCCTCGCCGGCGATGTAGACCTGGTCGGCCTCAGCCAGCGAGGCGATGAACTTGGTGTTGAGCTGGGTGTCCGGGTCGTCGGCGTCCGGCACCTCGGCCATCACGGCGGAATAGTGTTCGGTCCACGGGTTCGAGCCCTTGGCCAGCTTGGCGACGATGCCCAGCGAGGCTTCCTCCCAGGCGCCGTAGGCGGCGCGCACATGGTCGTGGACGTTGTGGCCCCAGGTGCCGATCTCGCAGTGCACCGGCCACACCATCAGCCGGTAGCGGCCCGCCGCCTCCAGTTTATCGAGGTAGTTCAGCGCCAGCGGCAAGGCGCCGGCATGGCGCGGCAGGAAGCGTTCGGCGCGCACGTCGGCCGCGCTGATCTGCGTGAACGGCGCCACCGGCGCGCCGTCGCGGGCGATCCAGAAGGTCGGGTGGGCGATGTCGAAGCGGTGGTGCGAATCGAGCGTGATGCTGATGGCGGTCAGGCCGGCGCGGCCGCGGTTGATCAGGCCGGCCAGGCGCAGCATGTCCTGGTGGGCGCCGAGCACCGGCAACGCCGGCGCATGTGGCGCGCGAGTAGCCGGGTCGAGCGGCAGGTGGCTGTCCGGCAGATCGCAAAAATCGTTTTGCGGATCGATGATCAGCAGATGCAGGTTGCGTTTCATATGAGCTCCGATGCTTGCTTAACTGTATATGATTTTGCCCGATAGCGCGGGCCGACGGTGAGGATTATCGGCCAAGCCGCACGAATTTGCGTAAAATGCCTTTTCAATAACATGGAGGAAACCATATGCACACTCGCCTGCTCTCCGCCGCCGCGCTGGCGGCCACGCTGTCCGCTTGCGCCAGCGCCGGCTTCCCGCCGGTGACGGTGCCGGACGCGCTGCAAGCGCCCGCCGGCCACAAGCTGTCGCTGGCGGCCAACGCCACAGGCGTGCAGATCTATGTCTGCAGCGCCGCCAAGGCCGGTCCGGCCCAGGCGGAATGGGTGTTCAAGGCGCCCGAGGCGGCGCTGTTCGACGCCGCCGGCGCCAGCCTCGGCAAGCACTACGCCGGCCCGACCTGGGAGGGCCTCGATGGCAGCAAGGTGGTCGGCGAAGTCAAGGCCAAACAGGACGATCCGGCCGGCCAGGCGATCCCGTGGCTGCTGCTGACGGCCAAGTCGGCCAGCGGCGACGGCACGTTCGGCCGCGTCAGCTACGTGCAGAGGCTGGCGACCGAAGCGGGCAAGGCGCCGGCCGGCGGCTGCACCACGGCCGAACTGGGCAAGGAAGCGCGGGTGCCGTACAAGGCGCTGTACCGCTTCTACGTGCCCGGCTGAACGGCCGCGCCCGACGCAAAAAAACTCCCTGCCGGCAGCCGCCGGCAGGGAGTTTTTCATTGCGGGGACTGCGCTTAGGCGGCGATCGCTTCGATCTTCGAGCGGCCCTTGGCGACGGCGGCGGCCACCGCTTCTTCGCCCATGGCCACGCCTTCGGCGACCACGAAGGTGACGTCGGTCATGCCCAGGAAGCCCAGCACCGAGCGCAGGTAGGTGGTGACGTGGTCGTAGGCGGCGGCAGGGCCTTCGCTGTAGACGCCGCCGCTGGCGACGAACACGATGACTTTCTTGCCGTGGACCAGGCCTTCAGGGCCGTTGGCGCCGTACTTGAAGGTGCGGCCGGCGCGCGCCACGTGGTCGATCCAGGCCTTCAGGCCGGAGGTCACGGAGAAGTTGTACATCGGCGCGCCGATGACGATGGTGTCGGCGGCCAGCAGTTCGTCGACCAGCGTGTCCGAGGTCTTGATGGTGTGGGCCTGGTCGGCGTTGCGCTGCTCGGCCGGGGTGAAGTAGGCGCCCATCATCTGTTCGGTCAGGTGCGGCACCGGGCTGGAAGCCAGGTCGCGGGTGACGACGGTGCCGGACGGGTTGGCCGCCTGCCATTTTGCGACGAACTCGCCGCCGAGCTGGCGCGACAGGGAGCCGCTTTGACGAACACTGCTGTTGATGTGGAGTACGGTTGCCATGATGCTGTTTCCTTTCGGGTGGGGAGGGATTGCATTCATCATAGAACGAGTTTAATATCGATGAAACTAGGTAAATTTAAATCCTACCTATCGATATATTAGATAAATTCTTTCGATATCAATCTCTCAACAAGGTGCTGTATGCGCGATCCCGGCCTTCCCTCCCTCGACCAGCTGCGCGTGTTCATCGCCGTCATCGACCATGGCGGTTTCGCCCACGCGGCGCGCGCGCTGCACCGCACGCAGTCGGTGATCAGCTACACCATCGCCAACCTGGAGGAGCAGCTCAATATCGCGCTGCTCGACCGCAGCAAGCGCAAGCCGGTGCTGACCGAGGCCGGCAAGGCGCTGCTGGCCGACGCCCGCGCGGTGTCGCTCAAGGTGGACGGCATGCGGGCCCGCGCCAAGGCGCTGTCGGCCGGGCTGGAGGCCGAGGTGTCGGTGGTGGTCGACGTGATGTTCTCGACCTGCAAGCTGGTGCGCATCCTGCACGCCTTCCAGAAGGAATTCCCGACCGTGGCGATGCGCCTGCGCACCGAGGCGCTGGGCGCCGTCACCCAGCTGGTGCTGGAGCAGGAGTGCCACATCGGCATCAGCGGCTGGATGCCGGGCACGCCGGACACCATCGAGCGCCAGAGCTGCGGCTTCGTGACCATGGTGCCGGTGGCCGCGCCCGAGCATCCGCTGGCGCAGATCGAGGGCATCATCCCCAGCACGGTGCTGCGCGAGCACACCCAGCTGGTGCTGACCGACCGCAGCACGTTGACCAAGGGCCAGGATTTCGGCGTGCTGGCGCTGCGCGACTGGCGGCTGGGCGACCTCAGCTCCAAGCACGCGCTGCTGCGCAGCGGCATCGGCTGGGGCAATATGCCGGTCGAGTTCGTGCAGTGGGACCTGGATGCGGGACGGCTGGTGCAGCTGCACATCAGCGAGGGCAGCGCCTTCAGCTTCCCGCTGTACGTGATACGGCGCGGCGACGAGGAGCCGGGGCCGGCCACGCGCTGGCTGATGCAGCAGTTCCTCGAGCTGGAGCAGCCCGGCGCGCCGCTGCCCAACCACGACATGCGGCCGGTGCCGGTGGCCGGCGATCCGGGCGTCAGCCATATGTACCACCGCCTCAGCGATCAGTCCGAGGCTGCCAAGCCCAAGGGCGAGCCGAAAGGCAAGACGAAACCCGCGCCGCCGATCGCCGAGGTCCCGCCCGGCTTGGCGGCGCCCTCGCCTATTTCACTCCGGCGGCGCTGAGCTTGCCGCGCAGGCGGCGGATTTCTTCCGACAGATCGACCACCAGCGCGGCGACGTCGTCGTTGGCGTCGAAGTCGCGCTCGACCTGGCACAGCCGGCGCGCGCGCACCAGGTCGGCGCTGGTGAAGCGCCAGGCGACATCGTCGCCGTCGGCGCAGTCGAGCAGGATGCCGGTGCGCACCCGCTGCACCACCCAGTCCGGCTCGACGGCGCAGGCTTGCGCCAGTTCCGCCACCGTCAGCGCGGCCTCATCGACCAGCACCGGGTTCAAAATAGCCTGTCCCATCGCTCATCCTCCCGCGCGCGGGTTGAACGCCAGTTCGCGCGCCATGGTTTGATACAGTTCGCGTGCCTTGTCGCTGCTGGCCGGCGGCAGCACCACCTCCAGCAGCAGGTACAGATCGCCGGCCTCCTTGCCGGGGATGCCGCGCCCGCGCAGGCGCAGCTTGCGGCCGCTCTGCGAGGCGGCCGGCACCGTGACGGTGACCTTGCCGGACGGCGTGGCGACGTCGATCTCGCCGCCCAGCGCCAGCTCCCACGGCGCCACCGGCACCGTTTCGTAGACGTCGCGGCCGTCGATGCGGTAGCGGGCGTTGGGGCGGAACTGGATTTCCAGGTACAGGTCGCCCGGCCCGGCCGCGCCCGGCTGGCCCTGGCCCGACAGCCGCAGTTGCTGGCCGGCCGTCACGCCTTTCGGAATGTTGACGCTGAGGTTGCGCTCGCGCGTGACGATGCGGTCCTGGGCGTCGCGCTCGGCCACGGTCAGGCCGATGGTGCGGGTGGCGCCGTGGTAGCTGTCGGCCAGGTCGATGGTGATGCTGGCGTGGCTGTCCTCGCCGCGCTTGGGCGGCGCCTGGCGCCGGCGGCCGCCGCCGCCCAGGTTGGCGAACAGGTCGGCAAAGAAGTCGCTGCCCATGGGGTCGCCGCCGAAGCCGCCCGCGCCGGCGCCGCCGTTGCCGAAGCCGCGGCCCCAGTCCGGCGGCGGACGGAATTCCTGGCCGGCGCGGTATTGGTGGCCGCGTCCGAGCTCGTCGTAGGCGGCGCGCTTTTCGGCGTCGCCCAGCACGCCGTAGGCCTCGTTCAGTTCCTGGGTCTTGTGCTGGGCGTCGGCCTCCTTGCTGACGTCCGGATGGTATTTCCGGACCAGCTTGCGGTAGGCTTTCTTGATGTCATCCTCGCTGGCCGTCTTGGCCACGCCCAGGGTCTGGTAGTAATCCTTGTATTCCACGTTGCGCGCTCCCGTCATGCATGTGCCACAGTCTAGCGCCGATTGGACGCGGGCGGCGTGCGTTGCTTCACTTGTGCTCGCGTTTGTCCTTGGCGGCCGGCCTGGCTTCGACCTCCCGCACCGACGACATCATGTCGTTGAAATTCTTCAGTTCGGCGTACTCGCCCTTTTCCAGCACCAGGCAACGCCCCTTGTAGTGCTTGTTCTCGCAGACCTCCCAGGTGCCGTTGTGCACGATCACGCTGGAGGTCTTGTCGTTGAAGCCCAGCTTGTCGAGGTCGGGCTCCGAGCCGTGCAGCTGCAGGGCCGGGCCGCCGAAATGCTCACGCGTGTAGAGCGTGATGTCGCCCGCCTGCGCCGCCGCGGCGGCGCCCAGCAGGATGACGCACAGTAGTCGATTCATGGCCGGGTCTCCAGGTCGGGGCGGTGGCCTGCATGATAGCGCATGCCGCTCAGCGCACCCGGCGCAGCGAGGAAATGCGGTTGTTCATGTCGTCCAGGAACTCGTAGCGGCCCGGCTCGAGCACGATGCAGCGGCCACCGAAGTCGGCGTGCTCGCACAGTTCCCAGCGGCCTTCGTTGACGATGACGGAACCGGCCTGGTCGTTGAAGTCGTAGCGGTCCAGGGTGCGCACTTCGTTGTTGTGCAGCTCCAGCCGGGCGCCGCCGAAGCGCGACTTGGAAAACAGCACGATGGCTTCGCGGCGCTGGCCGTAGCCGCGGTCGTCGTCGCGGTCGCGGTCGCCACGGCGGCCGCCGCGATCGTCGCGATCGTCACGGCCACCGCGGTCGTCGCGGCCGCCGCCGTTGACTTCGCGCACCGAGGAGATGACGTCGTTGAAGCCGTCCAGCACCGGATACTCGCCGCGCTCGACCGTCATGCAGCGGCCCTGGAAATTGGCGTGTTCGCACAGCTGCCAGGTGCCGGAGCGCACGATCACCGACGAGGCGCGGTCGTTGAAGCCCAGCGGCTCCAGGTCGGGCGTGGTGCCGCGCAGGGTCAGCGGCGGGCCGGCGAAGTTGGAATGGGTGTACAGCGTCAGCTCGCCCGCGTGGGCGGCGCTGGCGGCCAGCAGGGGCGCGGCGGCCAGCAAAAGGGCGGCGCGGGTCAGACGGTGCAGGAATGGTTTCATGATGAAGCTCGCTCAGGTAAAAAGTTGATCAGCCAGTGCCATGCACCGACAACGCGTATGCTAGCGCTTCGGCCGACAAGACAATATGGCTAAATTGCAAGAAAGTGTAATGATACAGCGCGGCGGCCCCGGCCGGTCCGGGGTAGAATTGTCGCCCGCCCTTTTCTTGACCGCCGCGCATGCCCCACTCCTTCACCCTGCCCAATCTCCGCCGTGAAACCGCCGCCCTGTGGCGCCTGGCCTGGCCGATGCTGATCGGCCAGCTGGCCACGGTCGGCATGGGCGTGGCCGACGTGGCGATGACCGGCCACGCCAGCGCCGACGAGCTGGGCGCGGTGTCGCTGGGGGCGTCGATCTGGTCGATCATCCTGGTCACCGTCAGCGGCACCATGATGGCGATTAACAGCGTGGTGGCGCACGACGTCGGCGCCGGCGAGCTGGGGCGCATACCGCACGCGGTGCGGCAATCGTTGTGGAAGGCGCTGGGCGTGGGCGTGGCGGCCATGCTGCTGGCCAACCTGGCGACCCTGCTGTTCGACCATCTGTACCTGACCCCGTATGTGCAGCGGCAGGCCACCCTGTTCGTGCACGTGATCAGCATCGGCCTGCCGCCGTTCGCCGCCTACCGTGCGCTGTACGGCTACAGCACCAGCATCAATGAGACCAAGCCGGTGATGCTGATCGCCCTGCTCGGCCTGGCTTTCAATGTGCTGGTCAACTGGCTGCTGATCTTCGGCCACTGGGGCTTGCCCAAGCTGGGCGGGGTCGGCTGCGCGGTCGCGACCGGCTTGTGCATGTGGCTGATGCTGGCCGCCATGCTGGGCTGGATGCGCGTGGCGCCGGCCTACCGCGCCACCTATCCGTTCACCCACTGGGAGTGGCCGCACTGGCCGGAGATCCGCTCGATGCTGCGGCTGGGGCTGCCGATCGGCGTCACCTACTTCGCCGAGGTCAGCGCGTTCGGCGCCATCAGCCTGCTGATCGCGCGCTACGGCGTGGTGCAGATTTCCGCCCACCAGATCGCGCTAAACTTTTCCTCGCTGGTGTTCATGGTGCCGCTCAGCTTTGGCATCGCGCTGATCACCCGCGTCGGCCAGGCGGTGGGCGAAGGCAATCCGGCGCGGGCCCGCTTCGTGGCGTGGACCGGGGTGTGGATGTCGCTGGCCTGCGCGGTGCTGTCGGCGCTGTTCATCGTGGTGTTCCGCCAGCAGATCGCCGAGGCCTACACCTCGGACGCGGCGGTGCAGGCGCTGTGCGTGCAGCTGCTGCTGTTTGCCGCGCTGTTCCAGCTGTCGGACGCCACCCAGGTGGCGACTTCGTGCGCGATCCGCGGCTACAAGGTCACGCGCCAGCCGATGCAGATCCAGCTGCTGGCGTTCTGGGGCTTCGCGCTGCCGCTGGGCTGCTGGCTGGGGCTGGCGCCGCAGTGGCTGCCGTGGGCGCCGGCGCAGCCGATGGCGGCGGCCGGCTTCTGGATCGGGCTGGTGATCGGGCTGACGGTGGCGGCGGTGCTGTTGAGCTGGGCGCTGCAGCGTTTGTCGCTGGCGCGGGTCGCGCAGGATCAGGGCCAGGAGCGGGCGCCGGCGCGGGCCGGCTGAAGCCCTACACTGTGTTACCGACGCCGAAGGAAAAACGGTTTTCCTGCGCGGATTCAGAACATTGCCGTCTCGCCACAAACCGGCCGGTCTGGTATCGTCTTGGGTTCTGATAACCAAGAGACACTCACCCCATGCGCTTCATCCTCTGCTTCCTCGCCCTGCTGGCCGGCTCCCAAGCCTCGGCCGAAAAACTGACCCTGGACCGCCTGCATTCCGACCCGTCGCTGAGCGGCCCCGGCGTGCGCAGCCTGAAGGTGTCGCCGGACGGCGCCCGCGTGACCTTCCTGCGCGGCCGCGACGACAACCAGTTCCAGCTCGACCTGTGGGAATACAACCTGAAGGACAAGACCACGCACCGCCTGGTCGACTCCAAGATCCTGGTGCCGGAAGAGAACCTGTCGGACGCCGAGAAGGCGCGCCGCGAGCGCGAGCGCACCGCCAGCCTGAAGGGCATCCTCAGCTACAGCTGGTCGCCGGACGGCAAGCAGCTGCTGGTGCCGATCGCCGGCAACCTGTACCTGATCGACGCCAGCAAGCCGGACGCCGCGCGCATGGTGGCCTCGGGCAATGTGCTCGATCCCAAGATTTCGCCCAAGGGCCGCTACGTCTCCTTCGTGCGCGACCAGAACCTGTACGTGATCGATCTCTCCACCGGCAAGGAAAAGCAGCTGACCAGCGACGGCAAGGGCACCATCCACAACGCCGAGGCCGAGTTCGTGGCGCAGGAAGAAATGGCGCAGACCAGCGGCTACTACTGGGCGCCGGACGATTCCGCCATCGCCTACAAGCGCTACGACGAAGCGCCGGTGCCGGTGGTGCGCCGCTTTGAAATCTTCGCCGACCGCACCGACGTGGTCGAGCAGCGCTACCCGGCCGCCGGCGATCCGAACGTGCTGGTGCAGCTGAAGATCGTCTCGCCGGTCAGCGGCGAGATCCGCAACGTCGAACTGGGCGCCAACGCCGACATCTACCTGGTGCGCGCCGACTGGAGCGGCAGCGCCAAGGCCTTGCTGTTCCAGCGCCAGAGCCGCGACCAGAAGACGTTGGAGCTGGTGTCGGTGGACGCCGCCACGCTGGCGCAGAAGGTGCTGATCACCGAAACCTCGCCGACCTGGGTCAGCATCTTCGACGACCTGCGTTTCCTCGGCAACGACAAGGGCTTCATCTGGTCGTCCGAGCGCAGCGGCCGCAAGCACCTGTACCAGTACGACATGAACGGCAAGCTGCAGCACGCCATCACCAGCGGCGAATGGGGCATCGACCGCGTGCTGGCGGTGGATGAAAAAGGCGGCCGCGTGTTCGTGCAATCGAACCGCGACGCCGTGGTCGACAGCCAGACCTACGCGCTCAAACTGGACGGCAGCACCGCCAACAAGCCGCTGCGCATCACCCAGGGCGACGGCTGGCACGACTCCGCGTTCGCCCGCAACGGCGAAGTGTTCGTCGACACCTACTCCGATCCGGACACCCCGCCGCAGGTCAGCATCCGCCGTCCGGACGGCGCGATGATCAGCTGGCTGGAGCACAACGAGCTGAACGCGTCCCACCCGTACGGCAAGTACCTGGACGCCCACCTGCACACCGAGTACGGCAGCCTTAAGGCCAAGGACGGCCAGACCCTGTACTACTCGATGATCAAGCCGAGCGGCTTTGACGCATCGAAGAAATACCCGGTCTACCTGTCGACCTACGGCGGCCCGCACTCGCAGCACGTGGCTCGCCGCTGGGGCAACTTCTTCGACCAGTACATGGCGCAGCAAGGCTTCGTGGTGTGGCGCCTGGATAACCGCGGCTCGTCGCGCCGCGAGCGCGTGTTCACCGACGCCAACTACCACAACCTCGGCAAGGTCGAGGTCGAAGACCAGATCACCGGCATCGAGTGGCTGGGCAAGCAGAGCTTCGTCGACGCCAAGCGCGTGGGCGTGTTCGGCTGGAGCTACGGCGGCTTCATGACCTTGCGCCTGCTGGCGGAAGCGTCGGACAAGATCGCGATGGGCGTGTCGGTTGCGCCGGTGACCGACTGGTCGCTGTACGACACCCACTACACCGAGCAGTTCATGGGCACGCCGAAAGAGAACGCGGCCGGCTATGAATCGGGCAGCGTGTACTCGCACCTGGATGGCCTGAAATCGCCGCTGCTGCTGATGCACGGCATGGCCGATGACAACGTGCTGTTCACCAACACCACGCGCATGATCGACGCGCTGGTCAAGCGCAATGTCCACTTCGAGCTGATGACCTATCCGGGCGCCAAGCACGGCATCTCGGGACGCGGTCCGCAGCGCCACGTGTACGGCAATATCGAGGCCTTCTTCAAGAAGAATTTGATGCCGGAAACGACGAAGTAAGCAAACAACCAAGGGGCCTGCGGGCCCTTTTTTTATGGTGCGCTTGAGCGGCCACAAGTGCCGATTTGTTAGCCATTCGATAATGCCCGCTGCGGTGCATTCCGCACCGCTCCATTCATATCTTGGAGGAATTATGGCTATCGATGTCTACCTGCAAATTGACGGTATCCGCGGCGAATCGGCCGACGATAAACACAAGGATTGGATCGAATGCAAGTCGGTCAGCTGGGCGGTCAGCCAGCCCAAGTCCGCCACCGCGTCGACCGGCGGCGGCCACACCGCCGAACGCTGCGAGCATCACGACATCACCTTGATGAAGCTGGCCGACCTGGCCTCGCCGGTGCTGCTGCAAACCTGTTCGTCGGGCAAAACCATCCCCAAGGCCAAGTTTGAATTCATGCGTGCGGATGGCCAGGGCGAGCGCGTCAAGTATTTCGAGATCGAGCTGGAAAATGTGCTGGTCGGCGCCGTGTCGCCCAGCGTGGAGGAAGGCGACATCCTGAGCGAGCATGTGGCGCTGAAGTTTTCAAAAGTGAAGTGGCGCTACACGCAGCAAAAGATCGGCGGCGGCGCGGGCGGCAATACCGCCGGCGGCTGGGACTTGAGTACCAACCGCATCGCGGCTTGAAGCCCGCGCCAATAAAAACAGCCGCTACAAGCGGCTGTTTTTATTGGCGCGACAACGATTAGTTGCGGTTGCCTTTGGTGATGTCTTTCACGGCTTCCTTGGCGTCGCCCAGGCCTTTTTGCAGCTTGCCTTCAGCTTGCTTGTTCAGGCCCTTGGCTTGCTGCTCCGAACTACCGACCAGTTTGCCAGCCTCTTCCTGGATTTTACCGCCGATGTCTTTCGCCGTACCTTTGACTTGATCCTTGTTCATGGTGAACTCCTTAGTGGGTGATGAAGCTACAGGACACACAGCGCTGTGCTGAGTGCATGAGGCCCACTATAGGCAGGCACCGGCTGCCACTCTGTGCGATTGCGCACCCACGGAGGCAATCAGATTTTGCGCCAGACGCTGGCCAGCCATGGCTGCTGGTCGCGCGGCAAGCCCTCAGGACGATAGTAATGTTGGACTGCGATAAATCCTGCTGCCAGCAGGTAACGCTCCCAGGTTTCGTAATCGTAGTAGCTGCCGTAGCGCGGGCCGTTCCAGCCTTCGCGGTTGTCGCCGCGCGGATTGGAACTGAACAGCACGCCGCCGGTTTTCAACGCGGCATGCAGGTCCAGCAGCACTTGCGGCAGCGCGGCGCTGGGCACGTGGAACAGCGAAGCGTTGGCGTAGACGCCGTCGAAAAAACCGGCGGGCAGGTCGAGTTTGACGAAGTCCTGCTGCCACGCTTCGCAGCCGCTGTAGGCGCGCGCCATCTCGACGAATCGCGCCGAGCCATCGACGCCGATCGCTTCGTGGCCCATGCTCTTGAAGGTCTTCAGGTCGCGGCCGGGGCCGCAGCCCAGGTCCAGCAGGCGGTATGGCGCGCTGCCATGTATCGCACCCAGCAAGGCGGCGATGTTTTGGCTGACGTCGTGGTCGATGGTGCCGGCGAAAAACTGCTCGGCATTGCGCTCATAATGCTGCAGCGTGGTCTGAGTGATCTGCTCGATAGGGTCGGGTTCCATGCCGCCAGTATATACGGTGGGTGCTGAATTCAAACCTTCGACAGACGGTCCTATTTCGCCGCTCTGAAACTCTCTATTTTGCCCGGATCCTTACCTTGTGCGGCGCACAAGCCAAACCCAGAGAAGATCGAACAAAAATAGAGAGTTTCAGAGGGCCGGAATAGTAAGGTCTGTCGAAGGATGTGCGATAGGACGCCCACCGCACATCCTCCCTGCTCAGCTTACCAGACGCGCACGCGGTCCTTGGGCGCAAGGTACAAGGTCTGTCCCGGCTGCACGTTGAAGGCCTGGTACCACGCGTCCATATTGCGCACGGTGGCGGTGCGCCATTTGTCGGGCGCGTGGCCGTCGGTCAGGATCGCGCGGCGCAGCGCGGCCTCGCGCTGCTTCTCGCGCCAGCTCATCGCGTAGCCGGTGAAGAATTGCTGGTCCGCTTCCGCCGTCACGCGCTGCTTGTCCAGCGTGGTGTGGTAAGCGTCATACGATGCCGCCAGCCCTGCCAGATCGGCCAGGTTCTCGCTCAAGGTCTGCTGGCCGTTGATGGCCAGATCCGGGAACGGCTTGTACGCCGAATACTGCGCCGCCAGCGCCGCCGAGGCCTGCTTGAAATGCTTGCCGTCGGACGCCGTCCACCAGTCGCGCAGGCGGCCTTGGGAATCGAACTGCGCGCCCTGGTCGTCGAAGCTGTGGCTGATCTCGTGGCCGATGGTGGCGCCGATGCCGCCGTAGTTGATCGCGTCGCTGGCGCTGGCATCGAAGAACGGCGGCTGCAGGATCGCGGCCGGGAAGTTGATCGCGTTCTGCATCGGCATGTTCACCGCATTGACCAGCTGCGCCGGCATGCACCACTCGGCGCGGTCCACCGGTTGATGCAGCTTGGCCAGTTGCTGCTGCGTATGCACGCGTTGCGCGCGCAGCAGGTTGCCCAGCGCATCGCCCGGCACCACGTCCAGCTGCTCGTAGCTGGCCCACTTCTCGGGATAGCCTATGCCCACGTACAAGGTCTTCAGCTTGGCATGCGCTTCCTTCTTGGTGGCCGGGGCCATCCATGCCAGCTGGTCGATGCGGCTATGGAAGGCATCGACGATCTTGCCCACCATCTGCTGCAAGCGCTGCTTGGACTCCGGCGGGAAATACTTGGCGACATACACCTTGCCCAGCGCATCAGGCATGGCCGCATTGACGGCGGCCAGGCTGCGCTTCCAGCGCAGCGATTGCTCCGGCGTGCCGTTCAGCGTACGGCCGTAAAAATCGAAATGCTGGTCGGCCAGCGCCTTCGGCAGCGCGCTGCTGGCCTGGTTAATGCGGTGGAAGGCGAGGAAATCCTTCCACGTTTCCAGCGGCACCGACTGCACCAGCCTGGCCGCGCCGACGATGGCGGTCGGATGCCAGACGATGAATTTCTTCTGCTCGCCCAGGCCGGCGCTGGCGAAGAAGGCCTTCCAATCCAGGCCCGGCGCCTTGCGCGCGAAATCGGCGGCGCTCCAGTTGTTGTTGGCCTTCAGCACATCGGACGACACTTCGCGGCTGGCGTGCGCCAGGGCGATCTTGCGTTCCAGTTCGAACACGCGCGCAGCGCGGGCGTCGGCGTCGGCGATGCCGGCCAGCTTGAAGGTGGCGGCGATGTGCGCCTGGTACTGGCCGCGCAGCTTTTGCATGGCCGGCGTGGCGTCCAGATAGTAGGCGCGGTCCGGCATGCCCAGCCCGCCCTGCAACAGGTAAGGCGTGTAGTGCGCCGAGTCCTTCAGGCCTTGCGCGATCCACAGGCCGAACAGGTTTTCGGTGAAGAAGTTGGTGGCGTTGAGCGGATCGACATCGGCTTGCAACGAGCCGCCCAGCGCCTGGGCCAGCGCGCGCTTGTCGGCGATGGCGGCGATTTGTTGCAGCAGCGGCTGCAATGGCGTCAGGCCCTTGGCCTCGATTCCCGCCTCGTCCATGAAGGCGGCGTAGTAGTCGGCGATTTTCTTCGCCTCGGCGTCGGCCGGCTGCGCCGCCATCGCTTCGATCAATTTGACGATGCGCTGGTTGGTGTCCTCGATCAGCGCGTTGCCCACGCCCCAGCCACTGCGGTCGGCCGGAATCTCGACGCTGTTGAGCCAGTCGGCGTTGACGTAATCAAAAAAATCGTCACCCGGCAGCACCGCGCTCTTGGCGGCGGCGGTCGATGGGGCGGCGGAGGTCGGCTCGGCGCGCAGCGGCGCGGCCAGCATCAGGGCGGCGCATATGGCCAGGCTTAACTTGCTTGCGGATGGGTGCATGGGAGTCCCTTGGTCGTGGATCTGGTTGAATGTCAGGCGTGGTACGCCAGCGTGCACTATATCGCCGCGGCGCGCCCGACGATGCAGCTTTGCGACGAACGGCGGATTTGGCGGAATAGATGGTGGCAACTCGGCAGAAAAGAGACGCCCGCCCCGCAAAATTGTTTCATTCAACGGGCGAATCGCTATATAGTTAGCCTATAGCAACGCGCTAATTACCCAGGAGATAAATATGAAACTTGATGCCCTGTTCCAGAATCCAACTGCGTTGCCCACCGCGCCTAAAGTCGTGGAAGAGCTGATCAGCAGTTTCGACAAGGCCAGCGTTTCGACCGAAGAGATCGCGAAGAAACTGTCGACGGATCCGGTGCTGAGCGCCAAGCTGCTGCGCCTGGCCAACTCGGCCTACTACCACGTCTCGCGCAGCATCGGCACGGTGGAAGACGCGGTGCTGATGCTCGGCTTCGTGACCGTGCGCACGCTGGTCATCAGCTCCGGCCTGGTCAGCGGCTTCAAGACCGTGCCCGGTCTCGACCTCAAGCAATTCTGGCGCTACAGCCTGCACACCGCGGTGTCGGCCAAGTGGATCGCCAAGAAAACCAAGGAAAACACCGATCTCGCCTTCACCATCGGCATGATGCACGCCATCGGCCAGCTGGTGATCCATTCGGCGATGGCCGAGCAGGCGATGGCGCTCGACAAGGTGGCCGGCCCGCTGGACTCGCGCCGCCTGGACGCCGAGCAGCAGTCGTTCGGCTACACCTTCGCCGACGTCGGCGCCGAGCTGGCCAAGCGCTGGAAGTTCCCGCTGACCTTCTCGGAAACCATCCTGGCCTTCCCCGAGCCGCACCACAACGGCGAGCTGAACCGCCTGGCCGCCGTGGTCTCGCTGGCCGCCTGGCGCGCCCGCGTCGAGCAGGCCGGCCTGAGCGAAGACGAAATCGCCGCCTGCTACCCGTCCGACCTGGCCGAGGAACTGGGCCTGGACGACAACGCGCTGATCGACGAAATGCCGTCGCCGGACGAACTGAGCGCCGGCCTGGAAGAGCTGGTCAAATAAGCCAACTTGCTTTTTAAGCCACAAAAAGCCCCGCATGGGGCTTTTTTTTCAATCTTTTTCAAATATTTTTTCAAAACACCCTAAAGTTCCCGTTTAAGGCGACGTTAATCAGGACATGCGGTAATTCGTTTTAACTAGCCAGGGTGAGAACATGACCTCCACCGAAGTCCTCTCGATGTACGAAAATATTGCCGGTTTGACCAATCAAATGGCCGCCGCCGCACGTCTGGGTGATTTCGACGGCCTGAGCCGCCTGGAAGCGCAATGCGCCAGCGAAGCCCGCGCCACCGCCACCGGCGTACCAGCCCTGAGCGGCGCCCCGCGCCTGCGCAAGATCGACCTGCTGAAGCAAATCCTGGCCAACGACCGCGCCATCCGCGACGTCACCGAGCCTTGGCTGAACAATGTACCCGGCGTAACGCATCAGTAAAATCCGCCACTCAATGAAAAAAGCGCCCGCAGGCGCTTTTTTTACGTCCGAGGCTATCAGCCCGCCAACGCGACCTTCAGCGACAGCGCGATGCCCTGCGCCGCCTTGGTGATCTCGTCCAGCGACGGAAAACTCGGCGCGATACGGATATGGCTGTCCTTAGGATCATTACCGTAAGGGAAAGCCGCACCGGCCGGCGTCAACGTGATGCCCGCCTCCTTGGCCAGCGCCACGGTACGCTTGGCCGAACCGTCCGGCGTCACCAGATCGATGAAGTAGCCGCCTTGCGGACGGGTCCACGACACACCCGGCACGTCGGCCAGATAGTGCTCGAACTGCGCCAGCACCGCATCGAACTTCGGCTTCAGCAGCAAACGATGCTGTTCCATCAACGCTTCCACCGTCGCCACGTCCTTCAGCAGACGCACATGGCGCAGCTGGTTGATCTTGTCCGGGCCGATGCTGCGGATGCCCGCATGCTTGGTCCACCAGGCGATATTGGCCGGCGAAGCGGCCAGCGCGGCGATGCCCGAACCGGCCCAGGTCACCTTCGACGACGATGCGAACACGATCGCGCGGTCCGGGTTGCCGGCCTTGGCGCAGGCGTCCAGGATGTTGGCCACTTCCAGCTTCTGCTCGCCCAGATGGTGGAAACGATAAGCGTCGTCCCACATCAGGCGGAAGTCCGGCGCCGCCGTCTTCATCGCCGCCAGGCGGGCCACCACGGCGTCCGAAAACACCACGCCGCCCGGATTGCTGTACTTCGGCACGCACCACATGCCCTTGATGCTGGCATCCTCGGCCACCAGTTTTTCCACCAGATCCATGTCCGGACCGGCTTCGCTCATCGGGATGTTGATCATCTTGATGCCGCGCGCTTCGCAGATGGCGAAGTGGCGGTCGTAGCCCGGCACCGGGCACAGGAAGGTCACCGGCTCGCGCACCCACGGCGCGTTGCCGGGCGTGCCGTTGAGCAGGCTGTAGATGATCACGTCATGCATCAGCGACAGGCTGGCGCTGCTGTCGACCACGACCTGCGCGGCCGGCACGTCCAGCAACTTGCCGAACAGTTCGCGCGCTTCCGGCAGGCCGATGGTGCCGCCGTAGTTGCGGCCATCGGTGCCGTCGGCGGCCTTGTAGCCGTCCAGCGCGGCCATCAGGCCATTCGACAGATCCAGTTGCTCGGGGGCTGGCTTGCCGCGGGACATGTCCAGCTTCAGGCCGAGTTGTTTGAAAGCTTGGTATTGCTCGTGATGCTGAGAGGGGAGATCTACTGCGGTCATAGCGCTCTTTCAGTATGGGGAAGACGGTGGGCGTCGAATACTATACCCCAGATTGCCTGGCCTCGATAAGAGCGTGCAGTTATATACTTATTACTGCTGCATCATTGATTCCGGCGTGACTTCGTGCAGCGGCGGCGCCTCCACAGGCGGCTCGCCCTCGCCGGCCGGCTTTTTCTTGCGGAATCCCTGCCAGATTTTCAGCGGCCCGCTGCCGCGTTTCTTGCGCAGGTAGAAGTAGCCGCCGCCCCCCAGCAACAAGGCCAGCGCGCCCGCGCCAGCGGCGATCAGCGGCAGATTGCTGGCAGCCGGCTCCGGCGGTTTTTCCTTTTTGTACTTCAGCTTGGGCAACACGCGCACCTTCTTGACCGGCACCGATGCCTCCGCGGATGCGGATGCCGATGCCGCCCCGCCGGACGCCGACGAACTGGCCGCCGCCGCGCTCGCAGCAGAAGCCGATGCCGATGCTGATGCCGGCGCGCCATGCTCAGCGGCCGGCACGGCTGGCACAGCCGATGCTGCCGCTGCCTGAACCGACGCTGCATGCGCCGCCGAAGCGGCCGCTGCATGCCCAGCCGCAGCCCCGCCACTTGCCGCGCCGCCATGCGTCCCCGCCGACGCAGAAGACGGCAACGCAGCCGGCGCCGCCGCAGTGGCCGCCCCGCCTTTCGCGGCCAACGCCCCTTGCAGCACCTTCACCTTGCCCTCCAGCTCGACGAGCTTGCTGGACAATTCCACACTGTGCGTATCCAGCGCCGCGCATTCTTTCGCACTCATGCCGGACGGAGTGCAAGCGGCCGGAGCCGCAGGCCGCTTCACGCCCTTAGGCAGCGGCAACGGCGCCAGGGGCAACAAAGCCTGCGCCACGCCCAGCGGCACGCCGCCGTCAGCCTGCGCCGCTTCGCTGCTGGCCGACGGCTTGGCCGGCGCAGGATGTGGCGGCAGGCGCGGCGTCGAGCCCATCGCGTCGGCTATGCGCTCCGGCAAATTCCGCACCGCCGGCGACAGCCGCCGCGCCGGCGCCGTCCGCAAACCAGCCGGCTCGCCCACTTCGGATTCATGCGCCGCCGGCATCGGCGCTGGCCGCGTCCGGTCCCGCACCGGCGCCACGGCCGGCGCCTCCGCTGCGGCGACCGGCGCCGGTGCCAAAGCCGCCTCCCTGGCCGCCCGCTCCGCCCGCGCCAACGCCGCCGCCTGCGCCGCCGTCATGGCCGGCGGTGGCGGCGGCGCCGGATTCGGATCCGCCTGCAGCCACACGGTCGCCGCGCGCACATCCTGGCGCCCGGCAGCGCTCAGCTCCAGGAACAAATGCACATACTCGGCATCGATCGCGCGGGTGGTCGTGACATGCAGGAACTGCCGGCCATCGCGCCGCACCACCGACAGGTGCAGCGAGGCCAGCGCGGGATTCATGCTGATATTGGCGCCGCGAAACACATCCTGCTGCGCCAGCCGGACCTGCAGGGCCGACACCTCGTCCGGCGCCAGCTGCACCAGCTCGATATCGGCCGCCAGCGGCTGGCCGATGTAGGAACGCACGGCGATATCGCCCAGTTCCGCCGCCGGCGCGGCGGCCGCCAGCAGCAACGCGCCGGCGCAAGCAAAGATCGTGGTCAGGAATGGTGTGCGCTGCATGTCGGGGTCGCTTGGACGCGAATTCTTAAAGTGTATCAGCTATAACGGCTGATTTTCCCGGTTTTGTAGCCCTAGGTTAATTTTTCAGGACTGCGCTACACTGGCAGGCACTTAGCAAACACACATGATTGCCTCCCCGCCCAAAGGAAAAACCATGAACACCAGAAGTGAACGTGACAGTTTTGGCCCGATCGACGTCCCCGACCACCAGTTGTGGGGCGCGCAAACCCAGCGCTCGCTGGAACACTTCCACATCTCCACCGAGCGCATGGCGCCGGAGCTGATCCACGCGCTGGCCAGCGTCAAGCGCGCCGCCGCCCGCGTCAACCTGGACCTGGGCCTGCTCGAAGGCGCCAAGGCCATCGCCATCACCCAGGCCGCCGACGAAGTGCTGGCCGACAAGCACCCGACCGAGTTCCCGCTGGCCGTCTGGCAGACCGGCTCCGGCACCCAGTCCAACATGAACATGAACGAAGTGCTGGCCAACCGCGGCTCCGAGCTGATGGGCGGCGTGCGCGGCGAAGGCCGCAAGCTGCACCCCAACGACGACGTCAACAAGGGCCAGTCGTCGAACGACATCTTCCCCACCGCCATCCACGTGGCCGCCGCCCAGGCGCTGGCCAACCAGGTGCTGCCGGCGCTGCGCGCGCTGCGCGACAGCCTGCACGCCAAGGCCGAGGCGTTTGCCGACATCGTCAAGATCGGCCGCACCCACCTGCAGGACGCCACGCCGCTGACCCTGGGCCAGGAATTTTCCGGCTACGTTGCCCACCTCGACTTCGCCGAGCGCGCCATCAGCACCGCCCTGCCCGGCGTGCTGCAACTGGCGGCCGGCGGCACGGCGGTCGGCACCGGCCTCAACGCGCACCCCGAATACGCGCACCGCATCGCCGCCGAGCTGGAGCACACGCTGGCCCTGCCCTTCCGCAGCGCCGACAACAAATTCGCCGCGCTGGCCGGCCACGACGCCCTGCTGTCGGCCCACGGCGCGCTCAAAACCCTGGCCGCCGCGCTGATGAAAATCGCCAACGACGTGCGCTGGATGGCGTCGGGCCCGCGCTCCGGCCTGGGCGAGATCAGCATCCCGGAAAACGAGCCGGGCAGCTCCATCATGCCGGGCAAGGTCAATCCCACCCAGTGCGAAGCGCTCACCATGCTGTGCTGCCAGGTGTTCGGCAACGACGTCGCCATCACCATCGGCGGCGCCTCCGGCAACTTCGAGCTCAACGTCTACAAGCCGCTGATCGCCCACAACTTCCTGCAAAGCGCGCGCCTGCTGGCCGACGGCATGCGCAGCTTCGAGCAACATTGCGTGCACGGCATAGAGCCCAACCTCGGCCGCATCGCCGAGCTGATGGAACGTTCGCTGATGCTGGTCACCGCGCTGGCGCCGCACATCGGCTACGACAAGGCCGCCACCATCGCCAAGCAGGCGCAGCACGAAGGGACGACGTTGAAGGAAGCCGCGCTGGCGCTGGGCTACGTCAGCGCCGGGCAGTTCGAGCAATGGATCGTGCCGCTGGACATGACCCGTCCCGGCGCCAAGGGCTAAAAGCCGTAGGAGTAGCGCACCCCGGTCAGCCAGTCTGGCCGGGCGTTGGCGTCGTGGCCGGGATTGACCCGCCACATCACCGCGCCGGTCAACTTGCCCCCACGGCCATCGCGGCCGAACGAGGTGGTGTAGCCGAACTCCAGGTCGCGCTCGGTGGCGGTCGGCCGCAGGTTCAGGGTCGGCGCGCCGAAGGCCGGCGCGCCCGGGTCGCCGGACTGCGGCGCGGAGCCGCTGTATTGCAGCGTGCCAGAACGCACCTTGGCCGGCACCGACAGGGTCACCGCAAAGCGGTCATGGCTGTTGAACACCTCGCGCGTCGACAAGCCCACACTGAACGCCATCGTCCGCACCGACGACACTTGCGCGATCAGGCTGTCGGGATTGCCGATGCCCTCGGTCTTGCCGTAGGACGCCATCAACATCAGCGCGCTGCGCGAGCTGAGCGCATAACCCAGCGACAGCGAGGTGAAGGTGGTGGTCGGCCGGGTGTTCATGGCCAGCGCCGGCGACTGCTGCGAGCCCAGCGCCGAACCGGTCTCGCGCAACACACCGATGGTCAGGATGCCGACCGCACGTCCCATTTTCTTTTCAAAATCCGCGCTGGTGAGGAAACGCTTGCTGTACTCGTTGAGCATGGGCCCCAGCGGATCGAGCAGCGCCAGGTTGTCCGGCAAGGCGCCGAAGTGCAGCCGCGGCCCGCCGCTGTAGGCGGCGCCATAGCGCGGCGCGGCGTCGCTCTGCAGCTGCTCGCTGAGCGCCAGCTGCCGGTCCGCCGCCTCGAACAGCAAGGACGAATTGGCCCGTTTTTCAAACGCGGGCGGCGGTTTTTGCAGGGAAAAGGGATCGGATGTGGCGGCGCCCGCCAAGCCGGAAAGCGGACAAATCAGGACTGCGACTGGCCAGTAGAGCTTATTCATGATGCAACTCACTGAGAGCAAACCATGCTGCACAAATATTCAGCAGTTAACTCAGGATAGCAACTTTTTTTCCAGACGGCAACCTCAACCGTGCGGGATTCGTGGAGTAAACTGCGGCCCTGTCGGAATGCCGCTACACTACTGAAAGTAAGCGGCGGCGCCGATTTCACATCATAGCAACAGAGGATAAAATGCAGAAAGTAAGTTTTGAATTGAGCGGGGAGTTTGTTGAGCTGAATCAACTGCTCAAGCTGGTTGGCCTGTGCGATAGCGGCGGCGCCGGCAAGATGCTGGTCGCCGGCGGCGGCGTCAAGGTCGACGGCAAGCAGGAATTGCGCAAGACCGCCAAGATCCGCGCCGGCCAGCAAGTGAGCGTGGGCGACATCCGCATCAGCGTCGAGGGCGCGTGAATTGGTCTTGCATTTGGGCAATAACGATCTAAGCTGAGAGTCAGGACGGGTGGGCGCGTTTGATCCAACGCAAACCGGCGGACCTGACCGCCGATATATTGGGATGGCCTGCTACCCGGCTTGTTCAACCAGTTTTCTTATGACCAGGGGAACGTCATGGACGATCCTGAACACAATATGCAAACGCAGGAACGCCTGCTCGACGACCTGCGGCAAGTGATCGAAAACGCCGAGGAGTTGCTCAAGAACACAGACCAGTACAACGGCGCGCTGTACCAGGCGGCCCGCGCCAAGCTGGCGCAGGCGCTGCTGACCGCCACCGAAGAACTGGCGCGCTTCGAAGACACCCAGCTCAACCGCATGATCGAGCTGACCGCCGCCGCCAACCGCCTGCACCAGGACCTGACCGGCGAAGCGAAAATCCTGCGCGCCTTCCGCCCGGGCTAGGCCGCCCGGCGGCCGGCCAGCCACGCATCCAGCGAAAATTTACCCGGACCAAAGGCCACCAGCGCCAGCAGCATCGCGCCCCAGTAGAAATGGTCGTTGATCGCGGCCGGGCATTCAAAGCTCAACAGCTGCGGGTAGGAAATCACCGCCATCGCATTCACCAGGAACAGCGCCAGCGCCGCCGGCCGCGACACCAATCCCACCCACAGCAGCAGCGGCAGCGCCAGTTCGCCGGCCGCGCCGAAATAGGCCGCCAGGTCGGGCGGCAGCAGCGGCACCATGTACTCGTCGTGGAACAGCGCCAGCGTCGCGCTCCAGTCGCCGACCTTGACCAGGCCGGCCTTGAAGAATTGCCAGCCCACATACCAGCGCAGCGCCAGGCTCATCAGTGAACCGCCCCAGGCGGTCAGCGCCGCGTCGTAGCGGGATAATTGTTGGTGCAGTCCGAGGATAGTTTTCATCTTTGCGCTTTCAAAATTAGTTAGTCGCCGCTAGGCGTCTATCCTGACAATCAAGGCGAAATCTATCCACTGCCGCAAATTGGCGGCGAAGTCGTAGTCATCGTCACGCTCGAAGGCCGCGTCCAGCGCCTCACCCAGCGCGCCGCCGGCCACCAGCACCGACAGCGCCGCATGGCTGGCCGCGCTCAGCGGCAGGACCCGGGTTTTCCAGTGCGGCCGCGTGACCAGTCCGTAGCCCGGCGCCGCCAGCTCGTCCGGGAACGGCACGCCGCTGCCGGGCTGGTGCGCCTGCCACAGCGCGACCGTCGCCCACTCCGACGCCAGCAGCGTGCAGGCCGGATGCAGTTGCAGCCGCGCCGTTTCGATCTGTTCCGGCGTCAGCGCCGCCATCTGCTGCGCCGTCACGCCGTCGGCCGAGGGCGCGTAGTGGGCGCGGTGCAGGGTCCACTCCAGCGCCGCCATGTCCGGCAAATACGGGTAGTCGGCCACATGCGGGAAGGCGCGCAGGAAGGCGCCGAAGTGCGCGCCGAAGCGGTTCAGGTCGCCGCTGTCGGAAGGATGGGCATGGCCGTAAGCCTGCGCCAGGCCGCCGAAGAATTCTTCGCCCACCAGCATCTGGATCACTGGATAGGCCTCCCCCAGCACCTTGCTCCAGCTGGCGCTGAGGTTGCCGCGATACAGCGCGTAGCGGTGTTCCTTGTGTTCGCCCTTGAACAGCGCCAGCGCCGCCGGCGTCAGTCGCGCGTCGAACAGCGCGTCGGCGAACACTTGCTGGCTGGCGGCCAGCGCCGGCGCCTGCTGGTCCGCCACGTGGTCCGCCGGCACGGCCGCGCGCGGCGCAGCGGCCACGGCAATCGCAGCATGGCGGCGCTGCATCAAATCAGCCTTTTCCGCCTCGCCCAGCAGCACGCTCAGTTCGGGAATATCGGTATCCCACTCGATCAAGGTCGGCAGCGCGCCGAAGCGCTGCAAGGCCGCCTCGTACAGGCGCCAGACCGGCTCGGCCACCGTGTCGCCATGATGGTCGATCACCGCCTGCGGCGTCACCAGATGGCCGGCCAAATGCATCTCG
This sequence comes from Duganella sp. BJB476, assembly GCF_003416895.1. GTDB lineage: Bacteria > Pseudomonadota > Gammaproteobacteria > Burkholderiales > Burkholderiaceae_D > Rugamonas. The sequence goes on along the minus strand of NZ_QVIO01000006.1, from coordinate 161,394 downwards.
CCCACCATGCCGGGCCGGATCGCGGCCAGCGCGGCCAGCGCGTCCTCGCCATGGTTGCATTGATTGACGTACAGGTTGTTAATGTCCAGCAGCAGCCCGCAGCCGGTGCGCGCCGCCAAGGCCGCCATGAATTCCGCCTCGCTCATGGCGTCGCGCCGGAAGCGCACATAGGTCGACACGTTTTCCAGCAACAGCTGGCGCTTGAGCGTGTCCTGCACGCGGCTCACGCGCGCGCACAGCAGGTCGAGCGCGGCCTGGTCCAGGGTCAGCGGTAAAAGATCGTTGAGTTGCCGGTCGCCGACGGCGCCCCAGCACAGATGTTCGGACACCAGCATGGGCTCCACCCGCTCCACCAGGGCGCGCACGCGCTCCAGATGATGGTCGGAAAAGCCGCGCGCCGAGCCCAGTCCGAGCCCGACGCCATGCAGGCTGATCGGATAATCGTGCCGCAATTGCTGCAACACGTGCCAGTCCCAGCCGGCTTGATCGAGGTAATTTTCGGTATGGACTTCGAGCCAGGCGGCGCGTGGCCGCTGCTCGATAAACTGGCGGTAATGCGGAGCCCTCAGCCCCACGCCCACGCCCGGCAAAGACTGCGCTGGACCGGGCAAGGACATGGCTCCGCGACCGCCGGCTGCGATTACTTGGCTGGCGCTGCGGTTTTGCCGCCGGCTTTTTCGCAAGTGCCCTTGGCCACATATTTCCACTCGGCGGCGCCGTTGTCGGTCTTCGACTGGCCGGCGCAGGAGTGCGCACCGTTGGCGGCGGCGCAATCGTTCTGGCCTGCCTTGGCGATGCCGAAGCATTTCTCTTTTTCAGCGGATGCCGACGCGGTCGCGGCGGAAGCGGTGCCGACGGAAGCGGCGCATACGGTGGCCAGGGCGGCGGCGATCAGGGCTTGACGTTTATTCATGGTAAGTCTCCTCAATGATGGAAGTTAAGTTCAACGTGCAACGAAAATCGTCTGCAACTGTACGGTAGTCGGCAAACAGCGCTCCAGCCTTACACTTTTTTTCAGAATTTTTTTTCGCAAGATCTTCAAGCAGAAGCAGCGTACCAGCAATAACGCGACTCTGCATCATTCTGTTGACAGGATTCAATTCGGGAGGGGAATGCCGGGCGCGAACACACGCCGGCACGCTGCACACCGGCCGGCGCGCAGAGCGTTCACGCGGCGCCTGGCGGGCCGCGGCGATGCCGTTCAGGCAGTCGTGTTGATGGTGTTGCCGAGATGCGAAGGCAGATTCGGCGCCGATGGCACCGGAGGAATCGCCTCGATCAGGGCAGCCGCGCTCGACGCCTGGATATCCTGGGCTTTTTTCAATACCGCGATGCCGACCGCCTGCTTGGTGCCGGTGTCTGCAATCGTGGTTGCCGTTTGAGCAATACCTGAAACGTCCATGTGATTCTCCAGTAAGGCGTATCACTTTATTTACGGACGTTCCGGGCGTAACTTTAGGCGTTGGCTGAAACTTTTTTCAGATGGCCGCCCAACCAGGCCAGCACGGCCTGCGGCTGGTTCAGGTCCAGCCAGGCCAGGCCGGGCCGCAAATCCGCCGGCGCCGGCTGGTCGGAGGCGACCGCGATCACGCAATCATCGTTGGGATACAGCGGCGGCTTGCCGGTCGCGGTGCGATACACCTCCAGCTTGGCCACCGGATAGGACTTGAAGCCTTCCAGCAGGGTCAGGTCGGCGGGGGCGAGACGGTCCAGCTGCTCATCCAGCGACGGCTCGGGCGCGCCGCGCAATTCGCGCACGATCGCCACCCGGAACGGCGACGCCACCATCACCTCGGCCGCGCCGGCCCGGCGCAGGCGGGAACTGTCCTTGTGCGGCGGCTCCAGCTCCAGGTCGTGGTGGCTGTGCTTGACGACATTGACTTTCAAGCCCTGCGCGGCCAGCCCGGCGATCAGAAACTCCAGCAGCGTGGTCTTGCCGCTGCCCGACGTCCCGGTCACCGCCAGCACTGTGCGCTCGCGCGCGGGAATTACTCTCTGCATTGCCTGACTCTCCGCTGCATCATGTTGCCGCCATTATACGCAGCAACATCGGAGCGGGGCTGGCGGCTTACTCTTCGTTCAAGGCCTTGAAGCGTTCGCTACGGGCGCTGCGCGTGCCCAGCAGCAGCAAGCCGAGGCTGATGAAGCCGGCGACATAGGAGCCGGTATCCTGCTGCACTTGCGGCGTCTGCTCAGCGGCGTGGGCGCGCGGAACGGCGAAGGCTGCGGCGATCAGCAGCGGCAGCAATTTCATGTATTTCATCGTGTTTCCCGTGCATGTATGTCAATGATAGGAAAATATCATTGCAACATGACGGGCGGATGACAGATATCAATACGGAACGCGGTAGCGATAACCCTTGAAATTGAATACCGCCTCGCGCGGCTGCAGTTTATCCAGGATCAGGCCGGGGGCGACCTCCTCGCCTTCGTGGCGCAGTATCTTGTCGATCAACAACAGGCGGTCGGCAGGATTCTTGGAATAGATGTAGCCGCCCACGGTGATATGCGGGATCGAGCGCTGTATCGGTTCCGGCAAATCGCGCAGGTTCTGGACCGGCTCTTCCTGCGCGACAGCCGGCTTGGCGGCTTGCTCCACCACCGGCGCCGCCGCGACCGGCTCCGGCGCCGGATGCGGACGCGGCGCCGGCGTCACCGTCGCCACCGGCGGCGGCAAGGCGGCCGCCAGCGGCTGGCCGTCCGCCGGAACGGCTGGCGCGACAGCGCGCGCAGGCGCAGGTGCGGCTGACGCGGCGACTGGCGTGACTGCTGTTGCGACTGGCGCCGCGGCTGGTTGCGGTTGCGGTTGCGGCGCGGGGCGCAGCACCAACGCCAGCAATACCGCGATCGCCACACCCATCGCCAGTAGCGCGAGCACCACCGGCTTTTTCAAGGCGCCGCCTGCCGACTTGCCGTCCGCCGCATGCAGCGTGGGCGCGTGCAGCGTCGGCGCACTGCCCAGTTGACGTTCCGCCTGCGCCTTCTTCAACGCTTCCAAAATATAAGACATATTATTTCCCTGCCGCGCTGGCCAATAAGCGCGGCTCCTGCACGCCGCCCAGCTGATACAGCCGGATGAAAGTTTTCGGACCGGCCACGCCGTCCGCCTTGAGATGTTGCTCGGTCTGGAATTCGGTCAGGCGCGCGCGCAAGCCGGAGCTCAGCGGCTGATCGTCCTGCGGCTTCTTCAGGCCATAGATCTGCGCCAGCCGCCGCGCCAGCCAATCCACATCGGGACCATGATCGCCGCCGTGGACCTCGTCGCGCCAGCTACGCGGCGCTCGCCAGAAGGTCGTGAACTCGCCATCGAAGCGGGCCTCCAGCGCGTCCAGGCTGATGCTTTGCGGCTTGCCGCCGGGTGCGGCGATGGTCGCGCTGTGTTCGTCCATCGCCGTCAGCAGCACGTAGTTGGGCGCGGTGGGATCGTCATGCAAGGTCAGCATCGCCGGGCGGTCCAGCAGACGCAATTCCGCCACGCCGCCCTTGACCTGCAAGCAGCGCAGGTTCAAGCGCGCCGCCGTCGGACAAGGCTCGCCGTCCGGCAGCGCCAAGCCCCAGACCGCCGCCAGCTGGCGCAAAGCCGCCGCGCTACCGCCTGCCGCCACAGAGGCAGGCACAGGCGTCGCCCCTGCCGCTGGCATAGGCGTCGCCGCTGGAGCCGACACAGGCACCGCCGCCTTGGGAAGCGTCGCTCGCGCCGTCGCCGAAGCCGCTTGCGCGCCCTGCAAAACCGGTTTCGCATCATGCGCGGCCAACTGCCACGCAGCCACACTCAACACCACGCCGCCCAGCACCCCGGCCGCCACCAAAGGCCAGCGCGCCGCGCCCGCCTGCGCGCCCTCGCCGCCGATCGCCGCATCCGGCCGCGCAAACACCTCGGCCGCAGCCTTGCGCAGGATGGTGCGCGTCACCTGCGGCTGGTTCTCGACATACGCGCCCAGCAAAGCCCGGTCGCACAGCAGATTGATACGGCGCGGCACGCCCTTGGCCAGCTTGTGCACCAGGCCCATCAGCCCACGCGGAAACGGCGCGATCGCCGCCGCGCCCGCCACCGCCAGCCGGTGCTCGATATACGCCCCGGTCTCCGCCTCGCTCAGCGAGCCCAGGTGGTAACGCGCAATCACCCGCTGCGCCAGTTGCTCCAGCTCCGGCCGCGCCACCATCGCGCGCAGTTCCGGCTGGCCGATCAGGATGATCTGCAACAGCTTGCGTTCGCTGGTCTCCAGATTGGTCAGCAGGCGCAACTGCTCCAGCACCTCCGCCGACAGGTTCTGCGCCTCATCGATGATCAGCACATTGTTGCGGCCCTGCGCATGGCTGGCCAGCAGATAGGCATTGATCGCATCCACATAACCCTTGACGCTGACCGCCCCCGCGCCCGGCGGCACCAGCGCGATGCCGAACTCGTCGCAGATCGACAACAGCAGCTCCTCCACCGACAGCTTGGGATTGAAGATGTAGGCCAGCTTGCAGTTCTCGGGGATCTGCTCCATGAAGCAGCGGCACACGGTGGTCTTGCCGGCGCCGATCTCACCGGTCAGCAGCACGAAGCCGCCGCCGCTGCCGACGCCATACAGCAGATGCGCCAGCGCCTCGCGATGGCGTTCGCTCATGAACAGGTAGCGGGGATCGGGCGCGATGGAAAACGGCGATTGCTTCAGATTAAAAAAATGCGTGTACATGAAGACCCTGGCGATGCGCTACTTCAAGCGCTGGCGCACCGGCGGCGGCTGCACCGGCGGCAAGGGCTTGAACTTGGCGCAGTAAATCTTGGATTTGGTATCGAAATACACGATGCGGCTGGCCGGCTTGGCCTCGCGCACCGGATAGGCCGAGCTGTCGATTCTCGCATAATGCAGGCCGACCTGGGTGATGATGGCCTGCTCCAGCTCCTCCGGCGTGGCCTCGGCCACGGCGCCGACGAAGATATAGGTGCTGGTGTCGTCGCTGACCATGACCTCGGAAATCGGCTTGCCCCACAGATTGGCGCCGTCGGTCTTGAACCAGTAGGCGCCGCCGTCGTGCTTGTACGCCGGGCCGAAAGCCTTGAGCAGATAGTCGTAGTAATACAGGTTGTCGGTCTGGTCGCGGCACAGCAGGCCGTTGCCAACGATGGTGCCGAAGGTGGTCGGCACCGATTGCGCACCGGCGGCGCAGCAAGCCGCAGCCAGCACGGCGGCCAGGACGCCGCGCAGCAAGCGCATGAATGACGGCATTATAATTTCTGCAACCAGGACCGGTTGGCGCTGATGCGCGCCTTGGCGGTGGCAGGAAGGGCTTCGTAACAGCCTGGGTATTGTTTCAAGGCGCTTTCCCGAATTTCCTTCTGCAAGCCGTTAATCAAAAAAATATACAGCACCGAGCCGTCTTCCGTATTTTTGGTCCCCATGTACCTGATCATGTGCGCTCCTTTGATCTGCGCAGGTGTTCCCCGGCAATACATCTTACGTCCATTATGACATTAACGGTCGTGCCGCACTGAAGTTGAATGACGGTTCATCACCGTTTTTTTGCAGCTGATCCCCTCATTCCGCGCGTCCGTCCCATTCCGCGCGCCGGCTGGCGGCGTTTGTCATATCGTTCAATCCTCGCCACTTCCCATAATCGAGATAAAAATGAAGCAGACGATCAAACACACCGCGCTGGTTTCCGCCCTGATGGTGGCATCCCTGGCCAGCTTCGCCGTCCAGGCCGACACCAAACAGGATGACACCGTCGGCACCGAAACCCGCACCGTGGCGGCCTTCAGCAACATCGCCATCAGCGGCCCGTTCCAGGTGATCGTCACCGCGCAGCCGGGCAACGCCATCGAGCTGTCCGGCCTGCGCCGCCAGTTCGCCGAAATCGAAACCTCGGTCAGCGGCGATACCCTCACCGTGCGCCAGCCGCGCAAGAACAAGGGCTGGGTCTTCAACTTCGGCTGGGGCAAGAAGGACAGCAAGCCGCCGATGACCATCCGCATCAGCGCGGCCGGCCTGAAGAGCCTACGCAACTCCGGCAGCGGTGACGTTGATTTGCAACAATTCCAGGGCCAGCAACTGAGCCTGACCTCCGAAGGCCCGGGCGACTTGCACGCCAGCGGCGCCGTGCGCGACCTGACCGTCACCGCCTCCGGCAGCGGCGACCTCGATCTGCGCACCCTGAAGGCGGCCAGCCTGAACCTGACGATGAGCGGCCCCGGCGACGTCAACGCCGGCGGCATGACGCAGGACGTCAACCTGACCGTCAGCGGCTCGGGCGACCTCGACCTCGGCGACCTGCACGCGGGCAAGATCAACGCCTCGATGCACGGACCGGGATCGGTGTCGCTGCACGGCACCAGCAAGGAAATCCGCGCCGAGATCGCCGGCTCGGGCGACCTGGAAGCGTGCTCGCTCAACACCGAAGCGGCCAGCGCCATACTGCACGGCCCGGGCGAAGCCTGCCTGGCCGGCGCCATCAAGAAATTCGAAGCGGAAGTGCACGGCTCGGGCGACCTGACGGTGCGCGGCCTGCAAGCGCCGAGCGCGCGCGCCCTGCTCAGCGGACCGGGCAATATGAACCTGTCGGGCAGCGTGGGCGTGCTCAGCGCGGAAGTGAGCGGCTCGGGCGATCTGGAGGGGCAAGCATTGCAAGTGGCGCGCGCGGTCACGCGCAGCCGCGGCCCGGGCAACATCATCCTGAGCAAAGTCAGCGACGCGCTGGACGCCGAGTTGAGCGGCTCGGGCGACCTGAGCGCCACGACCGCCTGCAAGAACGTCAAGCTCAACATGCACGGCCCGGGCGAGGTCAAGCTCGAAGGCAAGACCGACACCCTGGTCGCGCAGCTGAGCGGCTCCGGCAGCCTGCATGCCCGCCAGCTGTGGACCAGCCAGGCCGACGTCAAGGTGAGCGGCCCCGGCAACGCCGTCGTCAACGTCGCCGACAAAGCCGTCACCTACGACCGCAAAGGCCGCAGCCAGTAAAAATCGGGGTCAAGTCTGACATTCGGACACGAGCTCTGCCGTAAGCCCGCTTACGGCAGAGCTCGTGTCCGAATGTCAGACTTGACCCCGGTGTGTTAATCGAAGCAGAGGCGCTTCTTGGTGGCGGCGATCAGTTTGTCGTCGTACGGATGCAGGTTTTCGATAAACAGCAACTCCGTCTCATCCGGCTCTTCCAGACACATCGCCAGCATCATCGGACCATCCTCCATCCGCCCGATGAAATGCTTGGGCCAGCGATTCTTGCGGTTCGCCTTCATCACTTCCATCCCCAGCTTGGCCAGCGGCGCCTTCACGCCCGCAGCCAACGCTTCCTTCTGCCAGTCGTCCCAGTAATCGTTCATCATCTTGCTTTCAAAGTGCACTAAAGCCGTAGTGTACTCCCTCGCCCCGCCCCCTACCAAAAGCAGACCAAAGTGGCATGCAAATGCGACACCAAACCACTTGCCGAAAAATCCAGCAATACCCAGCAAAAACAAACACTTACAAATACGTTCCAAGTCGACAACGCCAGTCCACTTCAATATTTTATAATACCAGTTAAATACCTGTTGACAAGCTGGTTTGCCAAACATATAGTGCCCTCACACGGGGGATCCCGGCACAGCATTCTCGGATAATCATGATCGAATTTTTAATCGGCGTAGACGGCGGCGGCACCGGCACCAGGGTGCGACTGGCGCGCGTCGACGGCATTGAACTGGCCGAAGGCGTCAGCGGCCCGTCCGGCCTGATGCACGGCATCGCCAACGCCTGGGCCGCCGTCGAGGACGCGGCCGGCATGGCCTTCCGCGCCGCCGAACTGCCCATCCCCGCCAAGGAACAAGTCGCCATCGGCCTCGGCCTGGCCGGCGTGCACAACCGCGCCTGGGCGGCCGAATTCGTCGCCGCCAATCCCGGCTACGCCCGCGTCGCGCTGGAAACCGACGGCCACACCACCGTGCTGGGCGCGCACCGCGGCCAGCCGGGCTCCATCATCGCGCTGGGCACCGGCAGCGTCGGCGAGATCAAGCGCACCGACGGCGTCCACGTCGAAGTGGGCGGCTGGGGCTTCCCGGCCGGCGACGAAGCCAGCGGCGCCTGGATCGGCCTGCGCGCCATCAACCACGTACAACAGGTGCTGGACGGCCGCTTGCCGGCCTCCCCCTTCAGCGCCGACCTGGCGCAAGCCTGCGGCGGTGGCCGCGACGCGCTGCAGAACTGGCTGGCCAAGGCCACGCAAACGCAGTACGCGCAACTGGCGCGCATCGTGCTGCAGCACGGCGAATCGAACGACACCGCGCGCGCCATCCTGCTTGAAGCGGGACGCCAGGTGGAGTTGATGGGCAACGCGCTCGACGCCGGCGGCAAGCTGCCGATCGCGCTGTGCGGCGGACTGGCCGCGCCACTGCGCCCCTACTTGCCGGTATCGATGTTGAAGCGGATCGTCACGCCGCAAGGCGATTCCGCAGCGGGTGCCTTGCGGCTGATCCAACAACGTCTGAAGGAGTAAGCCTGTGCTAGCCCAGTTGAGCGATTTCAAGCCCGATGCCGAGAGCGACACCCCCCTCTACATGCAGCTTGCGAACAAGCTGTCCGACGGGATCGCGGCCGGCGACTGGCGCGCCAACGAGGCCCTGCCGTCCGAGCGCGTGCTGTCGGACATGCTCAACATCTCGCGCGTGACCGCGCGCAAGGCGATCGACATGCTGTGCGAGCGCGGCATGCTGACCCGCAAGCGCGGCTCCGGCACCTACATCACGCCGAAACTGGAGCAGCCCTTATCCCGCCTGACCAGCTTTTCCGAAGAGCTGCGCGAACGCGGCTTCACGGCCGGCTCGCGCTGGCTGCAGCGCGACATCGGCATCGCCTCGCCGGTCGAGCTGCTGTCGCTCGGCCTGTCGCCCAACATGCCGGTGGCGCGCCTGAAGCGCCTGCGCACCGCCGACGACGTGGTGATGGCGATCGAGACCACCACCATCCCGGCCCAGTACATGCCCAACCCGCACAGCGTGACCGATTCGCTGTACGGCTACCTGGAAGCCAACGGCACCATTCCGATGCGCGCGCTGCAGCATATCCGCGCCGTCAACGCCAGCGCGGAGCAAGCGCGCCTGGCCAACATACCTGCGGGTGCCGCGATGCTGCACATCACCCGCGTCAGTTATCTCGACAACGGCGCAGCGGTGGAACTGACCCACTCGTATTGCCGCAGTGATTATTATGAATTCGTAGCGGAGTCGCGCAGATGAGCAGTGCAATCCAAGGCAATATCCTGACCTCGGCGGGCTGGGTCCGCGGTGAGATCACCTTCAGCGACCGCATCGCCGCCATCCACGGCAGCAGCACCGACCCGTCGAAAAACGAAGACGTCTATATCCTGCCTGGCTTTATCGACCTGCACGTGCACGGCGGCGGCGGCAAGGACGTGATGGAAGGCGGCGACGCCGTCCACACCATCGCCGCCATCCACGCCAGGCACGGCACCACCAGCATGCTGGCCACCACCATGACGGCGCCGCCGGAAGACATCGACCTGGCGCTGCAAGGCATCGGCAAAGCCGCCGCCCTGCGCGGCAAAGGCGAAGCGCGCGTGCTGGGCGTGCACCTGGAAGGCCCGTTCATCAACTCCGGCAAGCTGGGAGCGCAGCCGCCGTTCGCGCGCACCGCCAAGCTGGCCGACGTCGAGCGCCTGGAAGCGATCGCGCCGATCAAACTGATCACCGTGGCGCCGGAAATCGGCGGCCATCTGGAGCTGGTACGCGAACTGTCGGACGCCGGCATGCGCGTGCAGATCGGCCACACCCTCGGCACCTACGAGGACGGCGTGGCCGCGCTGGAGCACGGCGCGCACGGCTTCACCCATTTGTTCAACGCCATGACCGGCCTGCATCACCGCGAACCCGGCATGGTCGGCGCCGCGCTGGCCCATGCGCAGTATGCCGAATTCATCCCCGACCTGCTGCACGTGCACCCCGGCGCCATCCGCACCGCGCTGCGCTGCATCCCGCACCTGTACTGCGTGACCGATTCGACCGCCGCCACCGGCATGCCGGACGGCGAGTACATGCTGGGCCGCCACACCGTCATGAAATGCATGGGCGGCGTGCGCCTGCCCGACGGCACGCTGGCCGGCAGCACCCTCACCATGGACCAGGCGCTGCGCAACCTGGTCGGACTCGGCCTCGATCTGGCGGACGCCTCGGCACGGGTCTCAACGTATGCAGCCGACTATCTCGGCCTGCAAGAGCGGGGCCGCCTGGCCCCCGGCGCCTACGCCGACTTTGTAGTGCTCGACCGTGACCTGAATCTCAAAGCCGTCTATATCGAAGGAGAATTGTTGTGACCTCAATGATGTTGAAAGAAGCCCTGTCCGCAGCCGATTGCGTAGCCCTCCAGCTGGCCAGCGATGGCGACCGTTACGCGGAGCTGGGCCGCAAATTGAGGAGCACGTCCTTCTCGACCGCGCTGACCATCGCGCGGGGCAGCTCCGACCACGCCTGCGCCTACGCGGCCTACCTGATCATGGCCCGCCTGGGCCGCGTGGTGGCGTCGCTGCCGATGTCCCTGGTGACCTTGAACAAATCGCCGCTGATCACCCGCGACACGCTGGCGATCTCGATCTCGCAATCGGGCCAGAGCCCGGACGTGGTCGAGCCGATCAAATACTTCCGCGACGGCGGCGCCACCACCATCGCGCTGGTCAACGACATCGACTCGCCGCTGGCGCATGCCGCCGAGTGGTCGATTCCGCTGCGCGCCGGCAAAGAGCAAAGCGTGGCCGCCACCAAGAGCTTCATCACCAGCCTGGTGGCAGGCGCCCGCCTGGTCGCCGCATGGCAGAACGATCCTGAGCTGCTGGCCGGCCTGGAAGCCCTGCCCGACTCGCTGCGCGAGGCCGCCAAGGAAGACTGGTCCTCGGCCATCGAAGTGCTGGCGCCTGCCCGCAACATCATGGTGGTCGGCCGCGGCATCAGCTTCCCGGTCGCGCTGGAAGCGTCGTTGAAATTCAAGGAAACCTCGGCCCTGCAGGCGGAAGCCTTCAGCGGCGCGGAGATCAAGCACGGCCCGATGGCGTTGATCGAAGAAGGCTACCCGCTGGTGATCTTCGCCACCCGTGGCCCTACGCAAGCGAGCCTGCTGCAGCTGGCGACCGAGATGCGCGGCCGTGGCGCGCGCGTGCTGCTGGCCGCGCCGGCCGACGTGGCCGACCGCGACCTGACCTTGCCAGTGGCGGCGACGCCGGATCTGGATCCTATCGTGGCGATCCAGGCCTTCTACGTGATGGCGGCCCAGCTGTCGGCGGCACGCGGCATGGACCCGGACGCCCCGCGCCACCTGAGCAAAGTCACCAAGACCAACTAAGCAGCGGCACCATCAATGAAGAAACGCATATTGCTGACGGCATTGATGGTGCAGGCCTTGCTGAGCGGCGCTGCCCTCGCGGCGCCTGAAAAAATCGAATTCTGGACCTTCAGCATGAAGCCCAAATTCACTCCCTACTTCGAGACGCTGGTGAAAAACTACGAAGCCGGCAATCCAGGCGTGAAAGTCGAGTGGGTCGACTTTCCATGGGACGTGATCCAGACCAAGCTGGTAACGCGCATCGTCGCCGGCACCCCGCCCGCGCTGGTCAACCTGAACGTGCCCTGGGCCGACGAATTCGCCCGCGACGGCCTGCTCACGCCGGTCGACGCCCTGCTCGGCGACGCCCGCCCGCGCTACCTTCCCAGCACACTGGAAGACCTGACCTTCGGCGGCAAGACCTACGGCTTCCCGATGTACAGCAACGTCGCCGTCATCGCCTACAACACCCAGATATTCAAAGCCGCCGCCATCCCGCACGCGCCGCGCGATCTCGACGAACAACTACTGTTCGCGCGCCAGATCGCCGCCCGCACCGGCAAGGCCGGCCTGTGCCCCGCGCTGTCCAAGATCGACGGCCTGATGATGCAGCAAGGCCTGGCCGTGATCCAGAACGGCAAGGCGGTGTTCAACTCGCCCGCCCACATCGCGCTGATCAAGAAACTGGCCGAGACCTACAAGGCCGGCGGCCTGCTGAAAGATGCGCTGTTCGCCGAAGATAACTTCCCCGCCGCGATCGACGCCTACAAAGGCGGCCGCCTCGGCATGCTGCTGGCGCCACCAACGGCCGTCAAGCGCATCCAGAGCGACGCCAGGGACATCTACGCCATCACCGACGTCGCCCCCGCGCCGCTGGGTCCCACCGGCATCGCCGACGGCGGCTGGCTGATTCACTTCGCCGTGCCAAAGAACGTCGACGCAAAACTGCTGCCGGCGGTCGGCAAGTTCGCCCGCTACCTAACCAACGACGCCAACCAGCTGGCCTTCGCCAAGCAGGCCAGCGTGTATCCGGCCATGTCGCAGGCGGCCAACGATCCCTTCTTCATGACCGTGCCGCCAGGCGCCGGTGCGGCCGAGAAGGCCGTATCGGCGGGCGCCGTTTCGATGCCGCATTCACACACGCTGTACGTGGCCGGCATCACCGACTACGACGAACTGCGCCGCTACCTGGTGAAGGCCGTCGAAGCCGGCGTCACCGGCAAGCAGGACGTGAAGGAAGCGCTGGACCAGGCGGTGGCGATCTGGAACAAGAAACTCAGCGCGCAGCGGAGCCACTGAGATGAGCCGCTCGAACCTCACCGCCTGGCTGTTCCTCGCCCCCGCGCTGGCGCTGCTGGCCGTGTTCTCGTTCTGGCCGGTGGCCTTCGGCTCCCTGCTGGCCTTCACCGACTACAGCCTGATACGCGACACCCACTGGGTCGGCCTGGACAACTTCCGCTACATCTTCGACAACGAGATGTTCGTTACCGGCCTGAAAAACTCGCTGATCTTCCTGCTGATGGTGCCCTTCGTGCAGATCGGCGCACTCGGCCTCGCGGTACTGGTCAACAACCAACTGCCCGGCATCCGCTACTTCCGCGCCGCCTTCTACGTGCCGGTGGTGACCACGGTGTCGGTGGTCGGCATCATGTGGGGCTTCATGTTCCACGAACAGGGCGCGCTCAATTACGTGCTGATGACGCTGCGGCTGGTCGGCGCGCCGGTCGGCTGGCTCTCCAACGACAGCCTGGCGCTGTTCGCCATCATGTTCGTCACGCTGTGGCGCGGCCTGGGCTGGTACATGGTGATGTACCTGGCCGCGTTGCAAGCCGTCCCCGCCGACATGCAGGAAGCGGCCATCCTCGACGGCGCCAACCGCTGGCAGCGTTTCTGGCGGATCACCGTGCCGATGCTGCGCCCGACCATCATGGTCTGCACCATCCTCTCCGTGCTGGCCGCCCTGAAGGCCTACCAGGAAGTGGACGTGCTGACCCAGGGCGGACCGATGAACTCCACCTTCACCGGCTTGTACTACGCCTACGACCAGGGCCTCAAGCACCTGAAGCTGCCGCGCGCGCTGGCCGCCAGCTTCGTCATGTCCATCTTCTGCATCGGCATCGCCCTGCTCTGCCTTCGCTACATCAAGCCCAAACACCGATGAAGACGATCACCCACTACCTGCTGCTCTGCGCGATCGCGGTGGTCTGCGTGTTCCCATTCTGGTGGACGCTGGTGACGGCCATCTCCACCGAAGGCAACATCTTCGCCTTCCCGCCGACCTTCTGGCCGAACCAGCCGTCGTTCGAGAACTTCATCGAAGTGTTCAGGGCGATTCCGATCTGGTCCTTCTTCCGCAACTCCGTCTTCATCGCCGCCTGCACCGTGTTCTGGAAGCTGGCGCTGTGCTCCGCCGCAGCCTACCCGCTGGCGCGCATGCACTTCAAGGGCCGCAAGCTGGTGTTCGGCCTGATCCTCGCCACGCTGGTGCTGCCGTCGGAAGTGAACTTCCTGGTCAACTTCATCACCGTGACGAAACTGAGCCTGGTCGACACCTACACCGGCGTGATCCTGCCCAACGTCGTCACGGCGGTTGCCATCCTGCTGCTCAAGCAAGCCTTCGAGGAAGTACCGCAGGACCTGATCGACGCCGCCCGCGTCGACGGCGCCTCCGAATGGACCATCTTCAGTAAAATCATGCTGCCGCTGATCGCGCCGTGGCTGGCCACGGTCGGCATCCTGACGGCGGTCGAGGCATGGAACGAATACATCTGGCCATCCATCGTGATGAGCAAACCGGACGAATTCCCGCTGTCGGTGGGCGTGCTGTACTTGCGCGGCACCTTCGGCAGCAGCACGCGCGTGATCGCCGCCGGCACCATCTTGACCATCCTGCCCACGCTGGCAGCCTTCCTCTTTACTCAACGATTCTTCATGCGTGGCATGGACGGAGCTGTGAAATGACCCCAACCCAAAACGACCTCAGAAAAATCGCCGGCCAGCTGATCATGATCCGCTTCCCCGGCACCGTGCTCGATGCCGCCACCGCCGACTTCATCAAGGCCAACGGCATCCGCGCCGTCTGCCTGTTCCGCGGGAACATGACCGACTCCGAACAGCTGGCCAAGCTGACCGCCGACCTGCGCGCCGTCATGGGCCCCGAGTCGCTGATCGGCATCGACCAGGAAGGCGGCGCCGTGGTGCGCTCGACCTGGGTGCCGGCGCCGCCGGCCGCCATGGGCCTGGGCGCGGCCAACGACACCGACCTGGCCTACCGCACCGGCGCCGCCGTGGCGCGCGCGGTCAAGGCGCTGGGCTTCAACTGGAACTTCGCGCCGGTGCTGGACCTGAATAACAACCCGCACAACCCGGTGATCGCAGAGCGCTCCTTCGGCGCCGAGCCGCAACGCGCCGCCGAACTGGCGATGGCGTGGATGGCCGGCAGCCATGCGGAAGGCGTATCCTGCTGCGTCAAGCACTTCCCCGGCCACGGCGACACCAACGTCGATTCGCACCGCGACCTGCCGACCGTGAACAAGCCGGTCGAGGAACTGGACCGCATGGAACTGGCGCCGTTCCGCATCGCCTCCGGCGCGGCACCGGCCATGATGACCGCCCACATCGTCTACCCGACACTGGACCCGGACAATCCGGCCACCATGTCGCGCCGCATCCTCACCGGCCTGCTGCGCGAGGAATGGCAGTACAAGGGCGTCGTCATCACCGACGGCATGGACATGCACGCCATCGCCGGCCGCTACGGCGTGGGCAACGCGGCCGTGCGCGCGCTGACCGCCGGCGCCGACATGGTGATGGCGCTGGGCACCACCGAAACGCAAAATGAAACGCTGGACTCCATCGCCGCCGCCATCGCCTCGGGCGAGCTGTCCATGGACGCCGTCAAGCAGCGCCTGGACCGCCTGGCGTCGCTGGCGCTGGCCTATCCATGCAAGCCGCGTTCGTACAAGGAAGACGCCGCCGACCGCGAAGTGATGGCCGAAGGCTGGCGCCGCAGCCTGACCGCCTACGGCGCGCCCACCCGCCCGGCCGCCGGCGCGCAGGTGCGCCTGGTGGTGCGCCAGGACGTGGTCAGCGACGGCGTGTCCGAAGCCGGCGTGCCGGCCGAAGGCGTGGCCGCATCGCTGCGCCGCCTGTACGACGTCGAACTGACCACCTTCGCCGACGCCGACACCTTCGACTGGAGCGCGCTGCCGCAGGACGGCCGCTTCACGATCCTGGCCTCGACCTCGCGCCTGCGCTACGGCGAGCACGCGCGCGCGACGTGGAAGCCGGACCTGCACCTGGCCTTGTGGAATCCGTACCAGGCGCTGGACATCCAGGCGCCATCGCTGATGACCTACGGCTTCGCCCAGCCGGCGCTGGACGCGGTCAACGGCTGGCTGTGCGGCGAACTGGAAGCCACCGGCAACGCACCGGTGCCCGGCTTCGCATAAACAATCAATCAGGGGAGGAGGCAATATGGACAACAAAAAAATACGCAACCCGAAGTTCTGGGTACCCAGCCTGTACCTGGCGCAGGGCCTGCCGTTCTTCGCGGTGGCGATCGTCGCCAACCAGATGTTGAAGAGCATGGGCGTGCCCAACGACGAGCTCAATCACTGGACCGGCTTGATCGGCTTCGCCTGGGTGTTCAAGCCCCTGTGGAGTCCCTTCCTGGAACTGGCCAGCAGCAAGAAGCTGGTGGTGGTCGGCTTCCAGATCTTCGGCGGCTTGTGCCTGGGCGGCGTGGCGCTGGCGCTGCATGCGCCGTTCTGGTTCGCGGCCTGCATGGCCATGCTCGCGCTGGTCGGCATCTCGTCGGCCACGCACGACATCTCCTGCGACGGCCTGTACATCTCCAGCCTCGATGAAAAAGGCCAGGCCAAATACGCCGGCTGGACCGGCACCTTCTTCAACGCCGGCAAATTCTTCACCACCGGCGGCCTGCTGCTGCTGGCCGGCCACTTCGAGAAGACCTTGGGCGTGGTGCCGGCATGGACCATCAGCTTCTGCATCCTGGCCGTCATCATGGTGGCGCTGGGCCTGTACAACAGCTGGGCGCTGCCGACCGCGCTGAACGAAGTCACGGCCGACACCAACGCCGGCGCCATCGCCCGCACGCTGGGCGAAGTGATCGTCGAGTTCTTCAAGAAGCCCGGCATCTGGGTCTCGATCCTGTTCATCATCCTGTTCCGCGCCGGCGAGGCGCAGGTGCAGTCGATCGGCCCGCTGTTCCTGCGCGAGGCGCGCAACCTCGGCGGCCTGGGACTGACCACCGCCGAAGTGGGCGCCGTGTACGGCACCGTCGGCACCGTGGCCTTCGTGGTCGGCAGCATCGCCGGCGGCTACTTCACCTCGTGGCTCAGCCTCAAGCGCGCCATCCTGTGGCTGATCCTCGCGGTCAACCTGCCCAACCTCGCCTTCTACCTGCTGTCGGTGTTCCAGCCCACCGAGCTGTCGGTGATCGGCGTGGCGCTCAGCGTCGAGATGTTCGGCTACGGCTTCGGCTTCGTCGGCCTGATCCTGTACATGATGCAGGTGGTCGCGCCGGGCAAATACCAGACCGCGCACTACGCCTTCTCGACCGGCATCATGCAGCTGGGCTTCGTGCTGTTCAAACTGTTCAGCGGCGACATCCAGCTGTCGCTGGGCTACCAGCACTTCTTCGTGTGGGTGATGCTGTGCGCGATTCCGGTGGCGGTGCTGTCGCAGATCATTCCGATGACCGCGCGCCCGCAGGCGGAGGAAGAGCCGGCGCCGCAAGCCGTGCGCGCGGGATAAGCGGATGGCCAGCGTCAGCCTCAAACAAATCGTCAAGAGCTACGACAAGACCCCGGTGGTGCACGGCGTCGACCTCGATATCGCCGACGGCGAATTCATGGTCTTCGTCGGCCCTTCCGGTTGCGGCAAGTCGACGCTGCTGCGCATGATCGCCGGCCTGGAAGACATCAGCGGCGGCACGCTGCACATCGGCGGCGCGCTGGCCAACGACATCGCCCCGGCGCAGCGCAAGCTGGCCATGGTGTTCCAGTCGTACGCGCTGTATCCGCACATGACGGTGTACGAAAACATGGCCTTCGCGCTCAAGCTGGCCGGCCGCAAGCCGGCCGAGGTGGCGGCGGCGGTGGAGCGCGCGGCGGCCATCCTGCAGATCGCGCCGCTGCTCAAGCGCCGGCCCAAGGAGCTGTCCGGCGGCCAGCGCCAGCGCGTCGCCATCGGCCGCGCCATCGTGCGCACGCCGGAGGTGTTCCTGTTCGACGAGCCGCTCTCCAATCTCGACGCCAGCCTGCGCGTGCAGATGCGGGTGGAAATCAGCCGCCTGCACCAGGAGCTGAAGACCACCATGATCTACGTCACCCACGACCAGGTCGAGGCGATGACCTTGGGCCAGCGCATCGCGGTGTTCAACGCCGGCCGCATCGAGCAGGTCGGCACGCCGCATGAACTGTACAACCATCCGGCCAACCTGTTCGTGGCCGGCTTCCTCGGCACGCCGAAGATGAACTTCATCGCCGGCGAGATCGTCGCGCTGTCGGCCGACCACGCCAGCGTGCTGCTGCCCGGCGGCGCCATCGTCGAGGTGGACGCGCGAGGTTCCGAGCGCGGCCCGCAACGGGGCGACCGCGTCACGCTGGGCGTGCGCGCCGAGCACCTGTCCATCGTCGGCGCCGCCGGCGCCGGGGCCAACACCATCGACGTCGGCATCGGCCATGTGGAATACCTGGGCGACCAGTCCATCGTCTACACCACGCTGGCCGGCGCCGGCGAAATGATCGCCGTCAAGCAGCCGGCCGAAGCGCCGCCGCTGCACGCCGGCGACCTCACCCGCATCCACCTGCCGCCGTCGCGTTGCCTGTTATTTAACGCCGGCGGCCAGGCGCTGGCGCGCGGGCCGACACACGCTTGAATTCGTAATTGCTACCGGTTTTATGTAACAATACGCGGGTTTGTACTGTCGCGATGGCACGGCCTACCCGCCAGCCCTCTAATTTGTTTGATAGAAAGAAGGATAATTCATGTCCCACATTCGTCTCGCTCGTATTAGCCTGATCCTGGCCGCCATCGGCCTGAACGCCGTACCGGCCGTGCTGGGCATGTCCCCGGTCTACGCCGCCGAAGCCGCCAAGCCGGCCGAAGCGCCGAAGGATGCCGTGCGTCCCGAGATCTACAAACTGATCGACCCGGCACAGACCAAGGAACTGCTGGCAGCCAAGAACTACGCCGAATTCAAGAACCGCATCGACACCGCGGCCGCCATGCCGAACGTGACGCCGTATGAAGACTTCATCCTGAACCAGATGCGCGTGCAACTGGGCCAGGCCTCCGGCGACTATCCAGGCACCGTCAAGGCGCTGAGCGCCATGATCGACTCCGGCCGTCTGAAGTCTGAAGACAAGCTGCGCTTCATCGACGCCGTCGGCGGCATCTACTACAGCCAGATCAAGGACTACGACCAGGCCATCGCCTGGTTCACCCGCTACGGCACCGAGTCGGGCGACACGCTCAAGCAGCGCCAGTTCATCGTGCGCTCTTACTTCTTCAAGGACGATTTCGCCACCGCCAAGGCCGAGGCGCTGAAGGACGTCGCCGCCGCCAAGCAGTCCGGCATCGCGCCGCCGAAGGACGAGCTGAACCTGCTGGGCAACGTCGGCATCAAGACCAAGGACACCGAGCTGTATCTGCAAGCGGTGGAAGAGCTGACCCGC
Organism: Duganella sp. BJB476; assembly: GCF_003416895.1. GTDB lineage: Bacteria > Pseudomonadota > Gammaproteobacteria > Burkholderiales > Burkholderiaceae_D > Rugamonas. Next base: position 142,406 of record NZ_QVIO01000006.1, on the reverse strand, counting down.
TACTACCCGAACGAAGACTACTGGTTCGACCTGCTGAACCGCACCCGCGGCAAGAAATCCTACGCGCCGCGCCTGGACCTGGACATCGCCCGCCTGAAAGCGCTGGCCGCGCCAGCCAAGATGGAGCCTGAGGACTACGCGGAAATCGCCGAACTGGCGGTGCTGGGCGGCTTCTTCACCGAAGCCAAGATCGCCATGGACAAGGGCTACCCGGGCGCCATCCCGGCCGACAAGAACAAGGCCGCGCTGCAGAAAATCCGCGACAGCGCCAACAAGGGCGCCGCCGACGATGCCAAGAACATCGACAAGGGCATCGAGTCCGCGCAGAAGTCGAAGGACGGCGTCGGCATGGTGAACCTGGGCTACAACTTCGTGACGCTGGGCCAGGCCGACAAGGGCATCGAGCTGATGAAGCAAGGTATCGCCAAGGGCGTGGCCAAGAATCCGGAAGACGCCAAGCTGCGCCTGGCCTACGCGCTGGCCATCGCCGGCAAGAAGGACGAATCGGTCAAGCTGCTGGAAACCATCAGCGGCGCCGACGGCCGCGGCGACCTGGCGCGCTACTGGATCATGTACCAGAACCCGCCAAAGGTAGTGGCGGAAGCCAAGTAATTCCCCCCCAAAAAACCGGCCTCGCGCCGGTTTTTTTATCGCCGCATGGCGGCCGACAAGGCGTCGAGCAGCTGGTGCTGGCCATCGTTGCTCAGCTCCCAGAACATCGCCCCGCGCAGGCCCTGCGCCTTGATGTAGCGGGCCTTCTCCTTGAGCGAGGCCGGGTCCTCGTAAGTGATCCAGACCCGCTCCGCCGCGTGGTACAGGTACGGCGCCTTGGCCGCGTCGTTCCAGTAGCGCCGGTAGCCCCTGTCGCCCTCAAATCCCGCCGTCAGATAGCCCTGCTTGAGCAGATGGCTGAACCCATACGAATTGCCGCCGTCCACGCCGCCGCTGGCGCCGCCGTCGCACGGCTGGTACTGGCCGTCGCCGTTGGCGCCGGGCGCGCAGCCCTTCCAGCCGTAGCCATAGAACGGCACGCCCAGCACCAGCTGGTGCGCCGCCACGCCGGCCTGCAGGTAGCGCTGCACCGAACCCGCCGCGTAGAAGCCGCTGGCCGCCACCGGATCGCCGGGATCGGCCAACAGCGCCGCGTGATGGCCGCTGCTCTTCTCCCACGGCATGTGGTAGTCGTAGGCCATGATGTTGATCCAGTCCAGGCTTTGCGACAGCTGTTTGATCCAGCCGCTGCCGGCCGCGCCCTCGTTGACGTAGTTGGCATTGCCGCCGGCCGCGATGGTGATGCTGTAATGCTTGCCATCCTGCTTGCCGGCGGCGTCGAAGGCCGCGCGCAGCTCACGCGCCAGCAGGATGAAGTTCTGCTTGTCGGCCGGCCGCGCGCACACCGCGCCCGCCACGCAAGGCACGCCGGCCTCGGTCGGATATTCCCAGTCGATGTCGACGCCATCCAGGCCGAAGCGCCGCATCAGCTTCACCGACGAGGCGACGAAGCTGGCGCGCGCCGCCACGCTGTCGGCCACGTTGGAAAACTGGTTGGACCAGTCCCACCCGCCGACCGACACCACCACCTTGAAGCGCGGATGCTGCTTTTTCAGCGCCACCAGCGCGCGCAGGTTGGCGCCATCGCTGGCGGCGTCGCGGAACACCAGCGCGCCGTTGGCCGAGGCGGCGTCGCCGGCCGCGTCCTGGCACGCGGCCACGTAGTTGACCGAGGGCTCGGGGTTGCCATGCCGGCCGTTCCAGCAGACGTCGAGGAAGGCGTACAAGGCCATCGTCAGCTTGCCCGCGCCGACGTTGGCGGCGGTGACCGGGAAGGCGTCCGACTTCCAGCCGGGATAGTAGCCGACGATTTCCGCCGAGGTGGCGGTGGTGGCGGTGGTGGCGGCGCTGGCGGTGACAGGCAGCGCGGCGGCCAGCGCCGCCGCCATGGCCCAGCGTTTCAGGTGATGCGCGTTCATAGATCCTTGCAAGGTTAGCTGGCGTTCAATTCCGCCACGAAGTCATACATATCGCCGCGGAAGTAGGAGCGGCAGAATTCCACCGCGCGGCCGTCGCGCAGGAAGCCGAGCCGCTCGACCGACAGCCCGGCGTCGCCCTCCTTCGCCTGCAGCAGCGCGGCCTGTTCGGCGTTGAGCAGCAGCGCCGACAGCCGCTGCAGGGCGCGCACCGGCCGGTTGCCGGCCTTTTCCAGCGCGTCGTACATCGACACGTCGACCGCCTCCAGCGACGGCAGGCAGGACGCCACGATGGTCGCGTACTCCAGGCACATCGGCACGTCGTCGGCGTAGCGCATGCGGTGGAAGCGGTACACCGCCGCGCCGGGACTGAGTCGCAGCCGCATCGCCTCGTCCGGCGTGACCGTGCCCTCCGAGCGCTTGAGCCAGACGCTGCGCGGCGTGCGCCCGCGCGCCCGCATGTCCTCGGAAAACGAGGTCAGCTTGGCGAAGTTCTTCTCGATGCGGGTGTTGATGAAATTGCCCGAGCCGGGCCGGCGCACCAGCACGCCCTCGGCGACCAGGCCGTCGATGGCCTTGCGCACCGTGATGCGCGACACCGCCAGGTCCGCCGCCAGTTGGCGCTCGGCCGGCAGCGCGTCCTCCGGCTTGAGCAAATGCTGCTCGATGGCCGAGCGCAAGGCCCGTTGCAGACGCTGGTACAGAGGCAGGTTACTGGTCTCATTGAGGTGCGCCCGGATGTGTACCAGTGGGGTCATAGAATCGTTGTCCATAACGAGGCAGGCATCCTGTTTGTAGTTGTCAATTGATAATACCAAAAAAAGACCAGCACACAATCGCCGTCACCATCCGGATCCGCAAATATTTTTCGCAAAACCCGCACAACCCGCATGGATGCTGGCTTTCAGGCTGTTGCAGATCATCACAACAGCGGTCCATACCAGCGCCGCAGCGGTATTACATAGTTGCCGAAGACACACTCTGTATGCCGCATACAACATTACGAAAAAGAATTTCAAAGTGGTAGTGATCTGGTATTAAAAGACGGGTATATTGGCGTTGGATTGGTTTTGTAAGTGGTTTGTAAGAAGTAAAAAACGGCATCAACAATCAGTGGGCTCGGCGGAGCCTTCATCAACGGGAGGGAACATGTACCACAATTCGAATAACACTAAAATGTCCAAACTGACGCCTATCGCGACCGCAGCCGCCATCCTGGCGCTGAGCGTCTCGATGACCGCTCAGGCACAACAGGCCGCGGCAGACAAAGAGCCTGAAGTCGTGATCGTGAGCGGCATCCGCGGCTCGCTGCAGCAATCGCTGTCGGTCAAGCGCAACGCGTCGAGCAACGTCGACGTGATCACCGCCGAAGACGTCGGCAAGATGCCGGACAAGAACGTCGCCGACTCGCTGCAACGCGTCCCCGGCGTGAACATCTCCACCTCGGGCGCAGGTTCGGGCGGCTTCGATGAAAACGACCGCGTCTCGATGCGCGGCACCGCGCCGTCGCTGACCCAGACCCTGATCAACGGCCACGCCGTCGCCTCGGGCGACTGGTTCGTGCTGGACCAGGTGGGCGGCGCCGTCGGCCGTTCCGCTTCCTACTCGCTGCTGCCGTCGGAAATCGTCGGCCAGGTGGTGGTCTACAAATCGCCGACCGCCGACCAGATCGAAGGCGGCTCGAGCGGCTCGATCGACATCCGCACCCGTCATCCGCTGGACTTCAAGCAGCCGATCTCGATGGAGGCGACGGTGCAGGCGGTGTACGCCACCCTGCCGGAAAAAACCGACCCGCAAGTGAGCGCGCTGTTCAACTGGAAAAACGAAGCCGGCACGCTCGGCCTGATGGTGCAGGGCTTCTCGGAAAAACGCAGCCTGCGCCGCGACGGCCAGGAGCTGCTGCAGTGGACCCAGGTCGCACCGACCAACGCCGCCGTCAAGACCAATCCCGACCTGGCCAACGTCTGGTTCCCGCGCCTGATCGGCTCCTCGCTGTTCCAGCAGGAGCGCAAGCGCAAGGGCGGCCTGCTCGACCTGCAATTCAAGCCTAGCCGCGACCTGAGCCTGGAGGCGACCTACTTCCGTTCGAAGATGGACGCGTCCAACTTCAACACCAACTACATGACCGACATGAACGGTTCCGGCATGCTGGGTTCGGGCGTCGCGCCTGATCCGGGCTACGTGATCCGCAACGGCACGCTGGTGTCGGCCTCGTTCGCCAACAAGGGCACGGCCGCCAAGCCGCTGCGCTACGGCATCGTCGACGACATCGTCCGCGAAGGCGCCTACGCCCAGACCGAGTTCTTCGACCTGGACGGCAAGTGGCGCGCCACCGACAAGCTGGTGTTCACCGCCAAGGCCGGCTCCACCAAGGGCAAGGGCGTGACCCCGAGCCAGGGCGTGTTCGAGGGCGACGTCAACAACTCCGGCGCCAGCTACCAGTTGAATGGCCTGGGCAGCCCGGCCAACGTCAAGTTCCCTAACATCGACGTCTCCAAGTTCACCGGCACCCCGCTGGACTGGGTGTTCGGCGTCTCGCCGGCCACCACCGACGACAAAGAGACCTATGGCCAGATCGACGCGGCCTTCGCGCTCGACAGCGGCGTGTTCCGCGAACTCAAGTTCGGCGTGCGCGGCTCGCACCACACCCGCGCCAACTTCGAAGTGGCGCAAGGTCCTAACTGGGCCAACACCGACGTCGGCGGCAGCACCACCAACCCGGCCTGGAACGGCACCACCTATCCTGGCAACTTCGGCAAGGACCTGGGCGGCGACTTCCCTAGAAACGTCTGGATCCTGGACCCGGCGATCCTGAACGCCTGGGGCGACCTGCACTCGAACCGCGATGTCTCGCGCACCTACTACCAGGACATGTTCGACCTGAAGGAAAACACCAAGGCGATCTACGCCCAGGCCGAGATGGAAGGCGAAGGCTGGAACGGTAACGTCGGCCTGCGCATCGTGCGCACCGAAGGCACCTCGAACGGCTACCAGATCCTGCAGAACCAGCCAGCCGGCGGCACGCTGCCAGCCTATCCATGGGGCGGTTTCGTCCAGAAGACGGCGATCGACAACAACAGCACCATCCCGCTGCCTAGCCTGAACCTGAAGTTCGACCTGCGCTCCGACCTGGTGGCCCGCGTCGGCCTGTCGCGCACCATGACCCGTCCCGACTACGGCGCCCTGGGCGGCGCGGTGCTGCTGACCGACGAGACCCACACCGGCAACGGCGGCAACGCTGCGCTGAAACCGGTCAAGTCGAACAACCTGGACGCCAGCCTGCAATGGTACTTCGCACCGCGCGCCCTGCTGTCGGCCGGCGTGTTCTACATGGACCTGCATGACTACGTCGGCTACGGCGTCAGCACCGGCACCTTCATCGACAGCCGCGCTTCGCAGGAACAGAAGAAGCCCGTGTTCGCGACCTACAGCATCACCTCGCCGATCAACGTCGGCGCCAAGGTCAAGGGCATGGAACTGGCTGCCCAGGTACCGGTCGGCATGGGTTACGGCTTCGACGCCAACGCCACCTTCGCCGACTCGCACCTGGACTTCGGCGCCTGCCCGGCGATGCAGACCGCCACCTCCGGCGATCCGTGCGACATGCTGGGCGCTTCGAAGGTCACGGCCAACGCCGGCGTGTACTACGAAAACGACAAGTTCAACGTCCGTCTGAGCTACGCATGGCGCTCGGCGTTCCTGGCAGCCCAGGACCGCGGCACCCCGCTGTACCAGGACGCTTCGGGCACCCTGTCGGCCTCGTTCAACTACAACATCAGCAAGAACATCGTGCTGACGCTGAGTGGCCAGAACCTGAACAACCCGATCCTGAAGAACTACATCTTCAACCAGGATCAACCGGCACGCTTCTATGCCAACGGCGCGCAGTACTACGCTGGCCTGCATATCAAGTACTGATCGGTAACCGTTTCATTGTGTAGTCTGTTCCCGCCACGGCCGCTCCCGGCCCTGGCGGGTTTTTTTTATGCCATCATACGATCCATGAACCAGATCATCGAATATCAGGACCTCGACCCGGCGCGCTTTGACGACGAGATCGTCGGCAGCTACCGGCCCGCCATCCTGCGCGGCTTCGTGCGCCACTGGCCGGCCGTGCACCAGGCGCTGCAGGCGCCGGAAGCGCTGTGCCAGTACCTGATGGGGTTCGACAGCGGCCACCAGGTCGACGCCGTCATGACGCCGCCGGACCAGCGCGGGCGGCTGTTCTACAAGCCGGACATGGACGGCTTCAACTTCGTCCGCAACAAGGTGCCGGTATCGAAGGTGATCGAGCAGCTGGCGCGCTACTCACAGTTCGAGGCGCCGCCGTCGGTGGCGATCCAGAGCGCGCTGATCGACGACTGCCTGCCGCAGTTCGCGCTGCATAACGTGGCGCCGGCGCTGCCGCCGTCGGTGCGGCCGCGCATCTGGCTGGGCAACACCATCACCACGCCGGCGCACTTCGACGAATCGTACAACCTGGCCTGCGTGGTCAGCGGCGAGCGGCGCTTCACGCTATTCCCGCCCGAGCAGGTAGCCAACCTGTATATCGGCCCGCTGGATTTCGCGCCGACGCCGACGCCGATCAGCATGGTCAATTTCCGCGATCCCGATTATGTGCGGCACCCGCGCTTCCGGCAGGCGATGGAAGCGGCCCTGGTGGCCGACCTGCTGCCGGGCGACGCGCTGTTCATCCCGCCGCTGTGGTGGCACCACGTGCAGTCGAACGGCATCCTGAACATGATGGTCAACTACTGGTGGAAGAATGAGGAGCCGGCGCCGGATGCCGGCACCACCTTCGAAGCGCTGGTGGCCACGCTGCAAAGCATGAAGCACCAGCCAGCGGAACTGCGCGCCGCATGGGGCGCGATCTTCCAGCACTACGTGTTCGATCCGGCGCAAGACCCGTCCGCGCACATACCGGAACACAAACAGGGCGTGCTACACAACGCCCGCCCGCCGCGCCAGCCCTGACGCCGCGCATTGCAGGCCGAGATGCTCAGGCGGCTGCGGCCAGCCCGAAGATCAGCGACTAATGGGCGGCGGCGCCGGCCATCGCGCCGTCTGCCACGGCCAACGCCACATTGCCGAACATGCGCGCCGCGTCCCCGCACACAAACACGCCGGCCACGCTGGACGCCTTCATCGCGTCGACGCGCACATGCGAGCCGGTCGCCCCCTGCTCCACCTCGCATCCGAGCTGCTCGGCCAGCGCACTGCCGCTGTGAGTACGGGTCAGCACGAACAGACCCGCCATCTCAAGGCTGCGCCCATCCTGCAACTGGACGGCCGCATGGCCGCCGACAGACTGCACCGGCACGCGTTCGATCGCCACACCGCGCGCCGCCAACGCCGCCAGCTGCGCCTCGTCCGGCTCGAACGCGCCGTTGAGGAAGAACGTCACCGCCCCCCAGTCCGGCAGCATCATCGCGTGGTGGATGGACAGCGGGCCGGTCGCCAGCACGCCGATCGCGCCCTCCATCAATTCATAGCCGTGGCAATAGGGGCAGTGGAAAGCGCTGCTGCCCCAACGCTCGGCCAGGCCGGCGACAGGCGGCAGCTCGTCGACCACGCCGGTCGCCAGCAACAGCCGCAACGCATTGAACGCGCTGCCGTCGTCCAGCGTCACGCGGAAGCCTTGCGCCGTCCGCGCCGCCTGCGTGGCCGAGCCTTCGATCCAGCGCACCGTCGGATACTTCATCAACTGGGCGCGGCCGTCGGCGACGATGGCCGCAGCCTCGCGGCCATCCTGCCCAAGGAAGCCATGTGAATGCTGGGCGTATCGGTTGCGGCGCTGGCCGGCATCGATCACCAGCACGCGACGGCGGGCGCGCGCCAGCTGCATCGCCGCCGACAGGCCGGCGTAGCTGCCGCCGATGACGATGACGTCGAACTCAGTCGCCGGATGGGGGATGTGCATGGGAAGCTCCTTTGTGATGGGCGTATCCGTCGTTGAAGCGGGCCGACAGGTCGGCCAGCGTCACGTCCTTGAAACGTTCGATCAGCAAAGCCTCGGCTTCATCGAAGGCGCTGGACAGCGCGTCGTTGACGGCGCGCTCCACCAGGCACCGAGGATGCTCCTCGCGGTTCCCCATCGCGAACACCGTGGGCGAACCGACCGCCTCGTAGATGTCGCGCAGCGTCACCTTGCGCAGGTCGCAGGTGATGCTCCAGCCGCCGCCGTGCCCTTTGCCGGAGCCGACGTAGCCGCGCTCGCGCAGCCCGGCCAGCACGCGCCGCACCAGCACCGGATTGGTGCCGAGGAAGCTCGCCAGCTCGTCGGAGGTAAACGGCCGCTCGGCGTGCGCCATGTGCAGCAGCACGTGCAGGATGGAAGATAGTTTGCTGTCTCGTCTCATGTAACTAATGATAGTACATAATCGGAAAGCGCGCTTGCCGCGTCGCTTTTTACAGCGTGGGCAGAATTTTGAAGTCGCCGTCCGCCGATTCCAGCGCCAGGCCTTCTTCGATAACGACGTTGGCAACGCGGGCGGCGGGCGGGCCACGCCTGGCCCAGGTGGTAATGGCTTCGATCGCCTGAGGGCCGCCATCGACGGCAGCCTCCACCGAACCATCGCGGCGATTGCGCACCCAGCCGGACAGACCCAGCGCCCGCGCCTGCTCCGCAAACGAAGCGCGATAACCGACACCCTGGACCCGCCCCTCTATCATCAATCGCCTCATGATCGCTCCCAAATTTCCGTGAGAATACAGGGTGGGGCTAGTACTGCCCGTCCCTTCGCCGGACGATACTATTTCGGCTTTCTGCTTTTATCTATTTTCGTCATTTCCGAACTCTTTTTTCGAGCGCTGGTCCAACAGAGAGGAATAGAAGACGCCAGCAAAAACCAGACAGGAGAATCAGAAATGAATTTCACAAGGTCTCAAAAAACCTCCCCCAAGGTCCCTCCCGCCGCCTATGACGAGCTCTGCGATTTCCTGCGCCAGAGCGGCAGCCCGCTGACACCCGCCGAAGCCATCGCCGGCGCGATCAAACTATGGATAGAAAAGAACCGCGAAGACGCAGCCCCGTTGCGCGGCTACCAATGGAAGCAGCTGTTCCTGCCCGAAGCCACGCGTCTGCGCCTGCACAGCGGCGACAACTGGCACGGCGCCGAAGTGGTCGGCGACGACCTCATCTTCCGCGGCGCGGCGGTCTCACCGAATCAGATGGTACAACAAGTATGCGGCGATGCGCGCAATGCCTGGCTCGAACTCTGGGTACGCTTCCCGGGTGAAAAGAACTGGACCAAAGCCGCCCAGTTGCGCGCCTGCCAGAACGAGCTTGCCGCCAAGGCGCCTTTGTCGCCGGCGGACGCGATGGCCGCCGCCGCCAAAGCCATGAGCGCCGCACTGAGCACGGCGCTCACACTGGTCGAACACGCGAACCACCAATCGCAAAACACGCTGGAACGCCGCCTGCCCCGCTACCGCCGCACCCACGACCAGTTGGACGACATCCATTGACGCCGCCAAGTCTGGCTATTTCGCACTCGCGGCGGACGCCGCACCTTTGGCCTTGGCCTCATCGCCCGCCGTCACCACCGTCAGCTTGGCCGGATCGACGGCCTTGCGGAAGGCGGCGTTGACCTGCGCCAGCGTGGCCGCCTTGAGCTTGTCCTCATACTCCTTGCTCCAGCTGTAGGTGCGGTTCATGTACAGGTTGCGCGTCCAGCCCGCGGCCAGCACGTTGTCCTTGGAGCGGTTCTGCACCCGCTGCTGCAACAGACCCGATTTCGCGCCCGCCAGTTCGGCCGCCGTGAAGCCGTCCTTCACCGCGCGCTCCAGCTCCTGCCGGATCGCCGCTTCCAGCTTCTTCAGGTTCTGCGGCGCGGCGATGGCGTCGATGCCGAAGCTGCCGGCGCGGTCGATCTCGCCCGCCTGCAGGCCCGAACCGCCGCCGTAGGACAAGCCATCCTTCTGTCGGATGCGGTCCATCAGGCGCGATTTCAAACCGCCTTCGCCGAAGATGTAGTTGGCCAGGTCCAGCAGCGGATAGTCAGGGTCATTGACGTTCAGGTCCAGGTTCAGGCGCGCCGTGTAGAAACCGTTCTCCTTGTCCGGCGCGTTGATGGCCTTGTGCAGCGGCGCCTTGTCCTCGTTGGCCGACGTGATCGGCGTATAAGCCACCTTGCTGTCCCAGCCACCGAAGCTGTCGGCGATGGTCTTGCCGATCGCAGCCTTGTCGAAATCGCCGACGATCGCCAGCTCGCCATGATTGGCGCCGTAGTACTCGCGATGGAAGGCGATCACGTCCTCCAGCTTCAGCGCCTTCACCGCCGCCAGCTGCTCATCGACCGTCATCGGCGCGCGCACGTCGCCTTTCGGATAGTGGTTGAAATACAGGTCCACCTCCGTGCGCGCCAGCGCTTGCGGCTCATTGCGCGACGCCTCGATCGCCACCAGCCACTGCTGGCGCAACTGCTCGAATTCCGCCGCCGGGAAGCTGGCCTCCTTCAGCACATGCGCGACCAGCCGCAGAGCCGCGTCCAGGTTCGGTCCCGTGGTATCGAAGCGATACAGGCTGCCGGAGATCTTCAGCTTGGCGAAGGCGTCAGCCAGCTGCTCGCGGCTGTATTTGCTGGTGCCGCGCATCAGCATCTCGCTGGCAGCGCTCGAGACGATGGCCGTGTTGAACAGGTTTTTCTCATCGCCCCAATGCAGCTGCAAGTCCACCGACACCGCCTCGCCGCGATTCTTCTTGTTCAGCAGCGCGACCTTCAAGCCGCCGACGGTCTTGATCTCGGTGCGCGCATTGATATTGGCCTGGCTCGGATCGAACACCTCCGACGTCAGCACGCTGTCCTTGCCCTTGAAGTCCTTCATCACCTCCGCCACCGAAGGCGCGGCCGGGATCTCGGCGCGCAGCGGTGCATCCTCCGGCACGAAGCTGCCGACCACGCGATTGTCGCGCTTCAGATAGCGTCCCGCCGCAGCGGCCACCTGCTCCGGCGTGATGCCCGGCAGCTTGTCGCGGCCCTGGAACAGCAGGCGCCAGTCGCCCAGCGCGATCTCCTCGGACAAGCTCACGCCCACCCGCTGCGGATCGTTGAGCGACTTCTCGATGCCGTTGGCGAAGTTGCGCCGCGCGCGCTCCATCTCTTCCGCCGTCGGCGGCGTCGCCGCGAAGCCCTCCACCGTCGCGATCAGCGCATCGCGCACCGGCTCCAGCGGTTCGCCCGCCTTCACCACCGCGCCGATGATCTGCAGGCCTGGCGCATAGCCGGTCTGGCCGAAGCTGAACACCTGCGCCGCCTTGCCGCTCTCCACCAGCGCCTTGTGCAGGCGCCCGGTCGGCGTATCGCCCAAGATCTCGGACATGAAACTCAGCGCATCGCTATCCTCCTGCAAGGCCGACGGAATCTTGTAGCCCAGCGCGATCACCTGCATGTCGCCCTTGCGCCGCACCACGAAGCTGCGTTCCCCATCCTGCGTCGGCTCGACCGTCCAGAACGGCGGCAGGCTGCGCTTGGGTTTCGGGATCACGCCGAACGATTTGCTGATCCAGGCCAGCGTCTGCGACGGCTCGAACTTGCCGGCCACCAGCAGCACCGCATTGTCCGGCTGGTAGTAGGTGCGATAGAAAGCCTGCAGATTCTCGATCCGCACATTCTCGATATCGCTGCGATTGCCGATGGTCGAACGGCCATACGAATGCCAGTCATACGCCACGCTCTGCATGCGCTTGAGCAGCACCGAGAACGGATCGTTCTCGCCGCTCTCGTACTCGTTGCGCACCACCGTCATTTCCGAATCGAGATCCTTGCGGGCGATGAAGGAATGCACCATGCGGTCCGCCTCCATGTCCAGCGCCCACTTCAGGTTGTCCTGGCTGGCCTGGAACACCTCGTAGTAGTTGGTGCGGTCGTAGGAAGTGGTGCCGTTGAATTCCATGCCGCGGTTGGCGAATTCCTGCGGGATGCTGCGGTTCTTCGGCGCGCCCTTGAACATCATGTGTTCCAGCAGGTGGGCCATGCCGGTCTCGCCGTAGTTCTCGTGCCGCGAGCCGACCAGGTAGGTCACATTGACCGTCACCGTCGGCTTGGACGCATCGGGGAACAGCAGCACTTTCAAGCCGTTCGGCAGGCGGTACTCGCTGATGCCCTCGACCGAAGGTCCCTTGACCACGCCGGCCGGCAAGGCCTGCGCCCACGCGCTGCCGGTGGCGACAAAGGACAAACCGCACAGCATCAGGCTGGCGGCGGCGGCGTGTTTCAAACGGCTGTTGTTCATGGTCTCTCGCGAAAAAAACTGAAGAACAGGCAGCATACGCCCTACCCCGCCCTCGTGGGTAGACGCTTAAGCAAATTTTAAAACAAGGGGGAGGTCAGGCCAGGATCAGGCTTTTTCAGGCAGGATGCAGGCGTCGACCATTTGCAGGTCGTTGTCCTTGGCGAAGGAGATGACGAAGTGATAGGCCAGCGGTTCGAGCTGGCGCAGCTTGCCGTTGACCACCACCGACTTGACGCCATCGATGACGGTCGGTGTGACATACGGCGAGAACTGCAAATGGGCGTCGCGCCCGCCGCCATAGCCTTCCGGCTTGAAGCACGACATCACGCCGCACAGGCGCTCGGCCCAGTCGCTGGGACGGAACTGCCTGCCATTGCTGGTCTGGCCGAGGATGAAGAACGAATCCTGCTGTTCTGACGGTTTTTGAGCTGACTCTGCCATAGGCGGCTGCTTATGAGTAGATACTTGTTGGTAACAAGAATGCGTGGAAGATCCCGACTTGGTCGGTCGGGCGGATATCATTCTGTAAGATTCTTACGTATTATATCTTATAGAAGACCTGAATACGTAAGTCATTGATTTCAATCCAGATTCCAACGCGATTAACCACTTTGGTGCAGAATAATCATTATTCTGCACCACAGCAATGCCGCTATTGTACCCGCTTAAGGGGTCGCTCCGAGCCAGACTGCGCCGGACAACAGCAATAACAACATCATCCACAGCAGCAAGGCGCGCCACACCAGGCCCACCGTGCTTTGCAGCGCCCGCACGCTGGGCTCCTCGCCCGGCAGCATGTCCGGCTCTTCGTCGCCGATGTCGACGGTGGCGGCATCGGCCGGCAGCACCTTGGCGGCGTTTTCCACCGGCGAGCCCAGGCGCACGCCCATGGCGCCGCCGCCGGCCGACAGGATGATGCCGATGGCCTCGTCCGCCCAGCGGTGGGCGAAGTTGCGCCAGGCGTAGATCGCGTCCTCGAAATTGCCAACCACGGCGAAGGCCACCGCCGTCAGGCGCACCGGTATCCAGTCGATCCAGTAGAAGGCGCGCGCGGCGAACTGGCCGAAGGCTTCGTTGCGCATGTGCTCAGGCTCGTTCCAGGCGCGCGCCAGATGCTCGGACACGCGGTACATCACGGCGCAGGCAGGGCCCAGCGGCATCAGGAACCAGAAAAACACGCCGAACACATTGCGGTGCGTGGTGATCAGCGATTTCTCGACCGCCAGGCGGGCGATCTCCGACGCTTCCATGCCCACCGTGTCCTGCCGGGTCCATTCGGCCAGCAGCGCGCGCGCGGCGGCGTCGTCGCCGGCGTTGAGCGCCAGCTGGATCGAGGTGAAATAGTGGCTGTAGTGGCGAAAGCCCAAGGTCAGGTAGACAATCAGCACGTTCCACGCGAACGCCGCCAGGAACCAGTTGTAGTGCTTCAGCACCCAGTAGATCAGCGCCGTCGGCACCATCAGGATGGCCATCATCAGGAACCAGCCCATGCGGCCGTGGGTCGAGTCGCCGGCGTTAAACCAGATCTCCATCCGCAACGCCAGGCGCTTGATTTCGGCGTAGATCGGATTGTCTGCGCGCAGCGGCTTCATTTGCTCGATCAACAGCGCGCATAGAATGGAAAGAAAAGTCATTAAGAATCCTTTGAGTCGGCAATGCCTTGATGCCCGCTACGATAGCGTAGTGTGACTATGCGCGCAAGAAATGGAACAGATTGCGCAGCATGCCCGCCGTCGCGCCCCAGATGTAATAGTCGCCATATGGCATGGCGTAGAAGCTGCGCCGCCCGCCCGGCAATTGCACCGACAGCCGCTGGTGGTTCAGCCCATCCATCAGGAAAGCCAGCGGCACTTCGAAGATTTCCGCCACTTCGGACGGATCGGCGGTCAGCTCAAACGGCGGCGCGATCAGGCCCACCACTGGCGTGACGCAATAACCGGTGCCGGTGAGATACTTGGGCAAGGTGCCCAGCACGTCGACATGGCGGCGCGCTAGGCCGATCTCCTCCTCCGACTCGCGCAGCGCGGTGTCGACCGCATCGCTGTCGTAGTCTTCGGCGCGGCCGCCGGGAAAGCTGATCTGCCCGCCGTGATCGGTCAGGTGCGCGGTGCGCTGGGTCAGCAGGATGGTCAGGCCGCCCTCGCGCAACACCAGCGGAATCAGCACCGAGGCCGGCGTCGGCGTCGGCCGCTGCGACAGGCTGCCCAGCGATTCCTCGGCGCCCTCGGGCTTCCAGGCCGGCTGCTCGATGAAGCGGCCGCGCAGCCACGCGGGCGTCAGGCGCTCCGGCGCGACGGCGGGTTCGCCGGCGATGGCGTCAATTGGTAGTTGCTGGGGATCGAACAGGGACTTGGCCAAACGCGACTCCATTATGAAAAAAAAGGGGCACCGATGGCGCCCCTTCTATCCAAACACAAACGCAGCTATTAAGCGGCGGTTGCTTTCGCCACTGGGCGACGGTTTGGCAGTTTTTCCTTGATACGTGCCGATTTACCGGAACGATCACGCAGGTAGTACAGTTTAGCGCGACGTACGTCACCGCGGCGTTTCACTTCGATCGAAGCGATCAGCGGGGAGTACAGCTGGAAGGTACGCTCGACGCCTTCGCCGGACGAGATCTTACGAACGATGAAGTTCGAGTTCAGGCCACGGTTACGACGGGAGATGACTACGCCTTCGTAAGCCTGGGCGCGCTTGCGGGTGCCTTCGACTACGTTAACGTTGACGATCACGGTATCGCCAGGTGCAAAGTCAGGGATGCTTTTGCCCAGGCGAGCGATTTCTTCTTGCTCGAGTTGTTGAATCAGATTCATTTAGATGACTCCATAAACCATCGTGCTGGCGCGCTATGAGTCGAAACTCGATGCCCAGTAGAGGATGGGGTTAAACAACCATGCGGACGACATGTCCGCCGGCTTCTACAACAACAGGTTTACAAACCTGCCAAAAACTTTTCATCAAGCTTGGTGAGCTGCCCTGCCTCACGCGCCTTGACCAGCAAATCCGGGCGCTTGCGCGCGGTCGCCTCCAGCATGCGCTGACGGCGCCATTTCTCGATCTCGGCGTGGTTGCCGCCCATCAGCACCGGCGGTACGCCCACACCTTCATACGTTTCCGGCCGCGTGTAGTGCGGCGAATCCAGCAGGCCGTTGACGAAGCTGTCCTCGATCGCCGACGCATCCGTGTTCAACACGCCGGGAATCTGGCGGATCACGGCATCCATCAAGGCCATCGCCGGCAACTCGCCGCCGGACAGCACGAAATCGCCAAGGCTGATTTCCTCGTCGATGCAACGGTCCAGCAAACGCTGGTCCACCGCTTCGTAGCGGCCGCACAGGATCACCAGACCGGGCTCCTGCTTCAGCTGCATCACGCGCTCGTGCGTCAACTGCTTGCCCTGGGGCGACATGAACACCACGCGGGGCGTCGGCAGACCGGCTTCGGTCTGGCGTTGCTTCGCCGCGTTGAGCGTCGCTTCCAGGGGTTTGGCCAGCATCACCATGCCGGGGCCGCCGCCATAGGGGCGGTCATCCACGGTGCGGTGATTGTCGGTCGTGAAATCGCGCGGATTCCACAACGACAAGCCACATTTATTCTGTTCAAACGCGCGCCGGGTGACACCCGACTGCGTCAGTGCGGCGAACATTTCAGGGAACAGGGTCACGACATCGAATTGCATGGCGGGCCGCCCTTATGTTCTTTAATAATCAAGGCCCCAGTCGACAGTGATCTTCTTTGCGGCCTTGTCTACCTTGATGACAAACGCGTCCACAAATGGAATCAGGCGCTCTTGCGCCGCAACCTCGGGATCTGCATCTGGCGTAGCGGCTGGCTGTATGCGCAAGATCGACTGCGGACCATTGCTCATCATGTCAGTCACCGTACCGAGGTGCTCACCTTGCAAATTCTCTACTTCCAGACCAATCAACTCGGTCCAGTAAAACTCATCGTCGGACAAGGCCGGGAAACGACTGCGCGGAACCGAAACAGCTGCGCCCTTGAGCGCTTCTGCGACGTCCCGATCGGTCACTCCCACCAGCTGTGCGACCACGTCGCCGCCATGCAGTTTGCACTGCTTGACTTCGACATCGTGCAAGCTAGGCTTGTCGATCCACCAGTTTTTTACCGACAGGAGTGCATCCGCATCTTCCGAGAAAGGACGTATCCTCACCCAGCCAGCGACGCCGTAAGCACCGAAGACAAAGCCTACCTGTGCCAGATCGTCGGGGACTTGCACCCCGGATGCATTCTTATCGGTCAAACCAGCAACCAGACTTAAGCAGCTTTGTTCGAAGCTACCAGGCGAGCCACGGTAGGCGACAGTTGTGCGCCAACCGATTGCCAGTGAGCCAGACGGTCAGCGGTGATGCGCAGTGGCACTTCGCCACCGGATGCCATCGGGTTGTAGAAACCGATGCGCTCGATGAAACGGCCATCGCGACGATTGCGCGAGTCGGTTGCAACGATGTTGAAGAACGGACGCTTCTTGGCGCCTCCACGAGCTAAACGAATAACGACCATAATATTTCCAAAAAGTGTGCTAGGACGGAAAAAGCCGCAAATTATAGCGCGCTTTGCCGCGAAGCAGCAAGCGTTAATGAAATAATCGGGCAGATTGGGGTAATCGAAGATTATCCCCCGAACCGGCGTGCGGGGCAATAGCCTTGTCCATAAAAAAGGTCCGCCGGGGGCCGTATTATGACCGATACTGCATGTTTTCCGTCTACTGCCGAACAAACATGACTGTTTCGCACCACACATCGCACAAAAACAAGACCTTCGCCACCCTGCTGGCCTTCCTGGTGGGCGGCCTGGGCCTGCAACGGCTGTACCTGCGCGGCCCGCGCGACCCCTGGCTGTGGACCCACCTGGCCGCGCTGCCGGCCGCCGCCGCCATCGCCGCCACCTGGCCGGACGCCGACGGCTTCTACAAGCTGCTGCCCATCATGCTCTCCGGCCTGGTCGGCTTCCTCGAGGCGCTGGTGCTGGGCCTGATGTCCGACGAAAAATGGGATGCCCGCTTCAACCCCGGCTCCGGCAAGCAGTCCGACACCCACTGGCCGCTGGCCGTGGTGCTGGTGGCCAGCATGATGCTGGGCGCGGGCAGCCTGATCGCCACGATTTCCCGGCTATTTGACTTGTTGTACACTGGTGGTTCCTACGGTTAATAAGGAGAAAAAGCATGAACCGTTCTATTCTGGCAGCACTGCTGCTGGCCGGCCTGGCCTCCTCGGCCCAGGCGCAAAGCCCTAAAGAGCAATTCAACGCAGAATCCAAGCGCATCGCCACCCGCTACGCCGACGACAAGAAGCTGTGCGCTGAAGAAAGCAACTCGGCGGCCCGCATGCAATGCACGCGCGACGCCAAATCCGAATACGACAGATCGCTGGCGCTGGCCAAGGCCCAGCTCAAAGCCAGCCCCGCCAAGCCGGGCAGCTGCATGGAATGCGGCAAGGTCACCTCGGTGGTGGTCAGCGAGAAGGCCGGCGAAGGCAGCGCGCTGGGCGTGATCGCCGGCGGCGTCGCGGGCGCCCTGCTGGGCAATCAGGTCGGCAGCGGCCACGGCCGCGAATTGGCCACCGTCGCGGGTGCGGCAGGCGGCGCCTATGCCGGCAAGAAGATCGAAGAGAAGGCCAAGTCCAGCAAGCAGTGGACCGTGCACGTGCAATACGACGACGGCAAGCAGGTCAGCTTCAACTTCGACCACGACCCGCGCATGATGAGCGGCGACCGGGTCCGCAACGACAACGGCAACCTGGTCCGCAACTAGGTAGAATAAAGACAGCCTCCGGGCTGTTTTTTTTCGACCACTACTGGAGATCCCGTGCACCAACCCGCCTTCCCCATCCAATGGCAGCCGCTGGTAGACCAGGCCGCCACCACCCTGCGCGCGCTGGCGCTCGACGAGAGCGCCAAGGAAAAGTTCTGCAACGATCCGCTGCTGCGCCCTTACATGCACAAGGTGTCGCAGCGCTACGTGGCCGGCCGCACCGTGGCCGAGGCGCTGCAGCGGGTCGAGCACATCATCGCCCAGGGCCACGCGGCATCGGTCGAGTACATGGGCGAGAGCGTGCGCGACGAAGCCTTCGCGATGGCCGAGACGGAAGTGTTCATGGAGCTGACCCGCGCCATCGGCCAGCGCAACCTGAACTGCTCGGTCTCGCTCGACCTGTCGCACGTGGGCATGACGGTGGACCCGGAACTGGGCTACCGCAACGCCCGCCGCATCGCGCTGGCGGCGGCCGAGATCAACCGTGAGGTGATGATCTCGATGGAGGCCGCCGACCGCGCCGACGACATCTACGCCATCTACGCGCGCCTGCATAAGGAAGACGGCTTGCACAACGTCGGCATCACCGTGCCGGCCAAGCGCCACCGCACGGCGCAGGACCTGCCGACGCTGATGAAGATCCCCGGCCGCATCCGCCTGGTGAAAGGCGCCTTCCTGGAGTCGGAGCAGGTCTCGCACCATCGCAACAGCCCCGAGCTGGCCGCAGCCTACCGCCGCTATGCGCAGGAACTGCTACTGAGCGGCCACAAGTGCTCGATCGCCACCCACGACCGCGGCATCCAGCAAGACGTCAGCGCGCTGATCCTGAAGGAACGCGTCGACCCGCGCTGGTTTGAATTCGAATCGCTGATCGGCCTGGGCACCGAGCAGATCGCCGAGCTGCACGCACGCGGCTTCCCCACCCGCGAATACGCCGTCTTCGGCGACGAGCACTTCCTCTACGTGCTGAACCGCATCGCCGAAGAACCGGTGCGCGTCTACCAGGCCATCATCGATGTGATGAGCCCGAGTCAGGCTGCGACGTCCACGTAAGCGACCATGCTGGCCGGCGCGGGGTCAGTGCAAGCGCAACTCCACCAGCGTGGTCATGCAGGACTCGGCCTCGCGCAGCGCGCGGGCGGATGGGCGGGCGCCGGCGGCCACAGCCCAGGCCAGCACCCAGTGGCCGGCCTGGATTTCCTCCCCGGCCGACTCGGCATACAGCAGGCGCTGGGCGGCGATATTCATGCGCTTGACAGCGTAGGCCTTGCGATCAGACGTGGAAGGCGTCGGGGACAGAACGATGGATTTCATACTGGGCCTCATGGTTGATATCCTCCTTGTACGCAACACACACAGCGGTGGATTCAACTTTTTGAGGCTCGGCCTCAATCTTCCAGCGCGGGCTGACCGCCGCCGGCCGTGCCATCCAGCAAAAGATCAGACGCCAAGCCGAAGCGCTGAATCCGCAAGCCATGCAAAACCTCAGCGCCGAACAGCAGCAAACGCTGCGCAGTCTGCTGCTGCAAGTCAAAACCAACCTCGACGACTGCGCATAAAAAAAGCGGCCCGAAGGCCGCTTTGCTGGAGACGAAAACGCCGCTTAGAACTGGTCTTCGCTCAAGGCCAGCACGCCGGCGCTGCCGTCGATGATGGCGATGCGCAGGCTCGATGCCTGCGACAGGATGTGGTCGGCAAAGAAACGCGCGGTGGCGATCTTGGCCTTGTAGAAGCTGGCGTCGCCTTCGTTGGCGTCCAGCTTCTGCTGCGCCACCAGGGCCGCGCGCGCCATCTGCCAGCCGCCCAGCACCAGGCCGGCCAACTTCAGGTACAGCACGCTGCCCGAGAACACGCCCTTGATATCGCTCTTCATATTGGCGACCACGTAGTCCACCACCGCTTCCAGATCCTTGCCGCCGGACGACAGCTGCGCCAGGATCGCCTTGAAGTCGGCATTGTCCACAGCAACCAGCTGCGCCTCGGTCGCGCGCACCTGGGCAATGATGCCTTTGGCCACGGCGCCGCCGTCGCGCACGGTCTTGCGACCAACCAAATCGTTGGCCTGGATCGCGGTCGTGCCTTCGTAGATCGTCAGGATCTTCGAATCGCGATAGTGCTGGGCCGCGCCGGTCTCTTCGATGAAGCCCATGCCGCCGTGCACCTGCACGCCGTCGCGGGTAACGTCTTGCGACATCTCGGTCGACCAGCCCTTAATCACCGGCACCAGATATTCGTACACGGCCAGGTTGGCCTTGCGCACCTCGGCGTCGGCGTGGCTATGCGCCACGTCGCTGATGCCGGCGCCGACATAGGCCAGCGCACGCGCCGCCTCGGTCTGCGAACGCATCGACATCAGCATGCGGCGCACGTCCGGATGATGAATGATCGAAACCGGACCAGCCGAACCGGCCAGGTCGCGCGACTGCACGCGGTCCTTGGCGAAGGCAACCGCCTTCTGGTAAGCACGCTCGGCCAGGCCGATGCCCTGCAGGCCGACGCCGAAGCGGGCCGCGTTCATCATGATGAACATGTATTCCAGGCCGCGATTCTCTTCGCCAACCAGCGTGCCGATGGCGCCGCCGTGGTCGCCGAATTGCAGCACGGCGGTCGGGCTGGCCTTGATACCCAGCTTGTGTTCGATCGACACGCAATGCGCATCGTTGCGCGCGCCCAGCGAGCCGTCGGCGTTGACCAGGAACTTGGGCACGATGAACAGCGAAATACCCTTCACGCCCGCAGGCGCGTCCGGCGTGCGCGCCAGCACCAGGTGCACGATGTTCTCAGTGAAGTCGTGCTCGCCGTAGGTGATGAAGATCTTGGTGCCGAACACCTTGTAGGTACCGTCGTCCTGCGGCACGGCGCGGGTGCGCACGGCGGCCAGGTCGGAACCGGCTTGCGGCTCGGTCAGGTTCATGGTGCCGGTCCATTTGCCCGACACCAGGTTTTCCAGATAGGTGGCTTTTTGCGCATCGCTGCCGGCGGTCAGCAGCGCTTCGATCGCGCCGTCCGACAGCAACGCGCACAGCGCGAACGAGATGCTGCCGGCGTTGAGCATTTCAATGCACGGCGTCGCCAGCAGTTTCGGCAAGCCCTGGCCGCCGAACTCCACCGGATGCTGCACGCCCTGCCAGCCAGCCTCAGCAAACGCCTTGAAGGCGTCCTTGAAGCCCTTGGAGGTCGTGACCTGGCCATCGTGCCAGAAGCTCGGATCTTTATCGCTAGGATTGTTCAGCGGTGCCACCACGTTGGCGACGAACTTCGCGTTCTCTTCCAGCACGGCTTCGGCCGTGTCCGGGGTCGCGTCTTCATTGCCCGGCAGCGCGTTGACGCCAGCCAGGTCGGCCAGTTCGTTCATCACGAACAGCATGTCTTTCAGGGGTGCTTGATACGGCATCTTATGTCTCCAAGAAAAAGGCCACGGCAATCCGGTCATCCGGATCAGCGTGGCCCTGTATTCATCACGGCTTGATTAGCCCAGTTCTGCAACCAGTTGCGGCACGATTTCGAACAGATCGCCGACGATGCCGTAGTCGGCAACGGAGAAGATCGGTGCTTCAGGATCCTTGTTGACCGCGACGATCACTTTGGAGTCCTTCATACCGGCCAAGTGCTGGATCGCGCCGGAAATGCCGACCGCGATGTACAGCGTAGGCGCAACGATCTTGCCGGTCTGGCCGACTTGCCAGTCATTCGGCACGTAGCCGGCGTCGACTGCTGCGCGCGATGCGCCCATGGCGGCGTTCAGCTTGTCTGCCAGCGGTTCCAGGATCTTGAACGCTTCGCCCGAGCCCATGCCGCGGCCACCGGAAACGATGATCTTGGCGGCGGTCAGTTCTGGACGATCCGACTTGGCCAGCTCGCGGCCGACGAAGGCCGATTTGCCGTTGTCGGCAACTGCGGCGACGTTCTCGGTCGCAGCCGAACCGCCGGTGGCGGCAGCGGCGTCGAAGCCGGTCGAACGCACGGTGATGACCTTGATCTTGTCCGACGATTGCACGTAGGCGATCGCGTTACCGGCGTAGATAGGACGCTCGAAGGTGTCCGGCGAGTCCACTTTGGTGATTTCCGAAATCTGCGCAACGTCCAGCTTGGCGGCTACGCGCGGCAGGATGTTCTTGCCGTAGGCGGTGGCTGGAGCCAGGATGTGGCTGTACGAACCGGCCAGCGCCAGCACTTGCTCGGCGATGTTCTCGGCCAGGCCGTCGGCGAAGTAAGCGGCGTCGGCCACGATGACTTTCGACACGCCGGCGATTTGCGCGGCGGCGGCAGCGGCGGCGCCGGCGTTCGAGCCAGCGACCAGGACGTGCACGTCGCCACCGCATTGGGCTGCGGCGGTCACGGTGTGGAGGGTGCTGCCTTTCAGGCTAGCGTTGTCGTGTTCTGCAATAACTAATGCGACCATGATTTTTCCTTTGATTATTCCCGTCCCCGGCTCCACCGGGGACGAAAATGAAGTTCTTAGATGACTTTGGCTTCGGTGCGCAGTTTTGCGACCAGGGTGGCGACGTCTGGCACCTTGATGCCGGCCGAGCGTTTTGCAGGCTCGACGACTTTCAGGGTTTTCAGGCGCGGGGTCACATCGACGCCCAGGTCTTCCGGCTTGGTCACATCCAGCGGTTTCTTCTTGGCCTTCATGATGTTCGGCAGGGTCACATAGCGTGGCTCGTTCAAACGCAGGTCGGTGGTGATGATTGCAGGCAGCGTCAGCGCCAGGATTTCCAGGCCGCCGTCCACTTCGCGGGTCACGGTGACTTTGCCATCTTCCAGCACCACTTTCGACGCGAACGTCGCTTGCGGCCAACCCAGCAGGGCTGCCAGCATCTGGCCTGTCTGGTTCGAGTCATCGTCGATGGCTTGCTTACCCAGGATGATCAGCTGCGGCTGCTCTTTGTCAGCCAGCGCCTTCAGCAGCTTGGCGACCGCCAGCGGCTCCAGCTCGACAGCGGTTTCCACCAGGATGCCGCGGTCGGCGCCGATCGCCATACCGGTGCGCAGGGTTTCCTGGCACTGGGTCACGCCGCACGACACGGCGACCACTTCGGTGACTTTACCGGCTTCTTTGAGGCGCATCGCTTCTTCCAGCGCGATCTCATCGAATGGGTTCATCGACATTTTGACGTTGGCGATATCGACGCCAGTGCCGTCGGACTTGACGCGCACTTTGACGTTGTAGTCGACCACGCGTTTGACGGGTACCAAGACTTTCATAGCTGTGCCTTTGGAAAAATTAAAGAATTCGGGACTAAATTATGTGGGCTAGATTATATGAGAAATTCAGCCCGCACAAGAAAATAAAGCACGATCGTGCGTTTTTTAGCTAGTAGAAATCGTCTAAAAAATAAATCTCTCAGACGATGTTTCTACAGAAAAAGACGCAGCAGGCTTATTTGCGCTGCATCAAAAAGACAAATTCACGACCGGTCTGGACATGGGACAACAGGGCGTTGCCGGTTTGCTTGGCAAATGCCTGGAAATCGCGCACCGAACCTGGGTCCGTCGCCATGATGCGCAGGACTTCGCCACTTTGCAACTCGGACAAGGCTTTCTTGGCCTTGAGAATCGGCAACGGGCAGTTCAGGCCGCGTGCGTCGAGTTCTTTGTGGAATTCCATGATTTCGTTTTCAAGTATCGTGTCGCTCATCAAGAACCCGCATGTTTTGTTAGGACTGTCGTCATACTACTCCAAAACGGATCAAATGACGCGCTGCACCAAAATAGTTCATAGTGCGTTGCAAGTTTGCAACGGGAACTGGCAAGTATACAACAGCTCGCCTCAGACAACAACGGCCTGCGCAAGATACGCAGGCCGCATAGTTACTGCATTACAAGGCTTTTTGGCAACTTAAGCGCGCTCGCCTACCCAGCCCGGAACAGCCGCCAGAGCCGCTGGCAAACCGCTAGGATCGGTACCGCCGGCCTGCGCCATATCAGGGCGTCCGCCGCCTTTTCCGCCCACTTGTTGTGCAACGAAGTTCACCAGCTCGCCCGCCTTG
This sequence comes from Duganella sp. BJB476, assembly GCF_003416895.1. Lineage (GTDB taxonomy): Bacteria > Pseudomonadota > Gammaproteobacteria > Burkholderiales > Burkholderiaceae_D > Rugamonas. The sequence continues at coordinate 118,443 of NZ_QVIO01000006.1, read as the reverse complement.
ACCTTGGACGTGGCGTCCGCCGTCACGCCCGCGATCAGGCTGACTTTGCCGTCGGCTACGCTGGCCAGCACGATGGCGGCGGTTTTCAGCTTGTCCTTCAGCTTGTCCATGGTTTCGCGCAGGCGGGCCACGTCGGCGCCTTCCAGCACGGCCGCCAGCACCTTGATGCCGTTGACATCGACCGCTTGCGTGACCAGCTCATCGCCCTGGCCCGAAGCCAGTTTCGATTTCAGCGCGGCCAGTTCCTTCTCCAGCGCCTTGACATGGTCCTGCACCTGGCCGATACGCGCGGTCAGTTCTTCCGGAGTCGCCTTCAACGCTGCCGAAGCTTCCAGCAGGCGACGGTTCATGGACTGCACCAGTGCCACTGCGCCTTCGCCGGTAACTGCTTCCACGCGGCGGATACCGGCAGCAACGCCGCCTTCCGAGATGATCTTGAACAGGCCGATGTCGCCGGTGCGGTGCACGTGCACGCCGCCGCACAGTTCTTTCGAGCTACCGATGTCCATCACGCGCACTTCATCGCCGTACTTCTCGCCAAACAGCGCCATCGCGCCATGCTTGACGGCGTCGTCGAACGACATGTGGTGCTGCTGGACTGAAGTGTTGGCCAGCACTTCGCGGTTGACGATGGCTTCCACCTGGGCGATCTGCTCGGCGGTCATCGGTGCGTTGTGGCTGAAGTCGAAACGGGCCTTGTCAGGATCGACCAGCGAACCTTTCTGTGCCACGTGCGAACCCAGCACTTCGCGCAGGGCTTTATGCATCAAGTGGGTGGCCGAGTGGTTGCGGATGGTGCGCGCGCGCTTGGCTTCGTCCACGTTGGCGCTGACGGCGTCGCCCACTTTCAGCGAGCCCGATTCCAGCACGCCGTGGTGGCCGAACACGTCGGCTTGAATCTTCAGCGTATCGCTGACGGCGAACTGCGCCGCGCCGGTGGCGATCACGCCCTGGTCGCCGACCTGGCCGCCCGATTCGGCGTAGAACGGCGTGGTGTCCAGCACCACGATGCCGGCCTGGCCAGCTTTCAGTTCCTGCACCGGCGTGCCGGCTGCATACAGGGCAACGATCTTGCTGCTGTGGGTCAGGTTGTCGTAGCCGACGAATTTGTTTTTCTCGCCGGTGTACTCAACCTTGGCATCCTTGGTCGACTTGCCGCCTTTGCGCGACAGTTCCTGGCTTTCTTTCAGCGCGGCGTCGTAGCCGACCTGGTCGAACTCGATATCGCGTTCGCGGCAGATGTCGGCGGTCAGGTCCGGCGGGAAGCCGTAGGTTTCGTACAAGGTGAAGGCGGTGGCGCCGTCGATGCCCTTGCCGTCCTTGGCCAGCTGCGCTTCCAGCACTTTCATGCCGGTTTCCAACGTCTCGCCGAAACGCTCTTCCTCGGCCTTCAGCATCTGGGCCACGCGGTCCTTGGCTTCTTCCAGCTCAGGATAGGCGGCGCCCATCTCGATCGACAGGTCGGCCACCAGCTTGAAGAAGAACGGCTTGGTCTGGCCCAGCTTGTGGCCGTGACGCAGCGCGCGGCGGATGATGCGGCGCAGGACGTAGGCGCGGCCTTCGCTGCCAGGAATCACGCCGTCGACGATCATGAAGGCGGCGGCGCGGATGTGGTCGGCGATCACGCGCAGCGATTTGTTTTCCAGGTCGGTGGCGCCGGTTTCGCGCGCGGCGGCCTTGATCAGGGCCTGGAACAGGTCGATCTCGTAGTTCGAGTGCACGTGCTGCAGCACGGCGGCCAGGCGCTCCATGCCCATGCCGGTGTCGACGCACGGCTTCGGCAGCTTGTGCATCACGCCCGCTTCGTCGCGGTTGAACTGCATGAACACCAGGTTCCAGATTTCGATGAAACGGTCGCCGTCTTCGTCAGGCGAACCTGGAGGGCCGCCTGGAATGTCGGCGCCGTGGTCGTAGAAGATCTCGGTGCACGGGCCGCATGGGCCGGTGTCGGCCATCTGCCAGAAGTTGTCCGATGCGTAGCGCGCACCCTTGTTGTCGCCGATGCGGATGATGCGCTCTTTCGGCACGCCCACTTCGTTAGCCCAGATGTCGTAGGCTTCGTCGTCTTCCATGTAGACGGTGACGGTCAGCTTGTCGACCGGCAGGCCGTAGACCTTGGTCAGCAGTTCCCATGCGAAGTTGATGGCATCGCGCTTGAAGTAGTCGCCGAAGCTGAAGTTGCCCAGCATTTCGAAGAAAGTGTGGTGACGCGCGGTGTAGCCGACGTTTTCCAGATCGTTGTGCTTGCCGCCGGCGCGCACGCAGCGCTGCACGGAGGTGGCGCGGGTGTACGGACGGCTGTCGGTACCGGTGAACACGTCCTTGAACTGCACCATGCCGCTGTTGGTCAGCAGCAGGGTCGGGTCGTTGCCAGGCACCAGGGAGCTGGAACGGACAATCGAATGACCCTTGGATTCAAAAAACTTGAGGAATTTGTCGCGGATTTCAGATGATTTCATGTCGTAAGCAGTGGTAGCTGGCAAATGCAAAGGGTTGATTATATATGACCGCGAGAGCCACAGGGTCTTAGGCGAAACCCGGTCCGATCAAATCGATCCGATCCGTACAAAAGCCATCCACGCCCCATGACAGGATCTCCCTGCCGCGCTCGGGATCGTTGACGGTATAGCAAAACAGCCCGTAGCCGGCCGCCTTGATCTGCGCCGCCAGCTCGCGGGTCAGGTGCTTCTGGTTGGTGTGGATGGCCACCGCGCCCAGTTCGCGCGCCTGCGCCTGCCAGTCGGCGGGGATGCGGTCCAGCAGGTAGCCGCGCGGCAGCTCGGGCGCCGCGTCACGGGCGGCGGCCAGGGCGTCGAAGCTGAACGAGGACAACAGGGGAACGGCGGCCGGGTCGCCCGCCGCCATCTCGGCGGCGTAGTGCTCGCGTGTTATTTTTGCAACCCAGGCGCCGGTTTCGCGCTCGTAACCGTCGGCTGGCTTGATTTCCACGTTCATCCAGATGCGTTGCTGCTTGCAATAATCGATGAACTGGGTGAAGAATGGCACCGGCTCGTCGCGGAATTGCGGCCCGAACCAGCTGCCCGCGTCCATGCCGGACAACTCGATGGCGTCGGTCTCGGCCACGCTGCCCTGCCCCGCCACCGTGCGGCCGAAGTCGGGATCGTGCATCACCATGCCGATGCCGTCGCGCGACAGCATGACGTCGAACTCGACCGCGTGAAAGCCGTAGGCCAGGCCGGCGCGCAGGCCGGCGACGGTGTTTTCCGGCGCCAGCGTACCGCCGCCTCGGTGTGCAACGATTTTTGGGTAAGGCCACATGGTGGATGCCTCGAAAGCAGTAATGGACACGATGTCAACATTATCACGAATGCGGGACCTGGCAAATAGGCGGCGCTGGGCAGGCCGGCTGCTGCTGCCCGCGCTGTTCACGCTGCTGGCCGGCGCGCCCGCCGCCGTGCCCGCGCAGGACGCCGCCGCCCTCACCCAGCAACTGCTTATCACCCGCGCCGCCCAGGTGTACGCCGCCCGCCTGAACGACCATGTGCTGGACGCCGACGCCAGCTTCACCGCCCGCGTCAGCGCCATCGCCGCGACGCTGATCGCCCGCGCCAGGCGCGACTATCCCGACACGGCCGGCTGGGCCTGGGAAGTCCACACCACCAACGATCCCGACCAGAACGCCGACTGCATGGCGGGCGGCAAAATCCTGGTCAGCCTGGCCTATGTGCAGCGGTTGGAACTGGGCGACGCCGAGCTGGCCATGTTGCTGGCGCACGAGATCGAGCACGCCGCCCTGCACCACAACCTGCAGGAATACCAGCAGGCGCTGAAGCTGGCGCCGCGCTGGGCCGAGCGCCCCTTCCTGGAACTGGAACACGCGGTCGACTACGACAACGATCTGATCGGCCAACTGGCGCCCACCAACTATGCCCAGGAAGTCGAAGCCGACCGCGAAGGCATGCTGCTGGCCTGGCGGGCCGGCTGGCCGGCGGCGCAGTTGGCGGGCTATTTCAGGAAAATGTACCGGGGCAGCGCGCAGCCGCGCCTCATCAAGCCCGACTATCCATCGCCGCAGCTGCGCTGGCAGGCCGCGCGCGAACTGGCCGCCACCTTGCAAAAAAATTATGTGCAAGCGCCGACTGAGCCACTACACTAGCGGCCTGATCGGATTACTCAAAAGGTTACACTCATCATGACAGCTCCAAAAGCGCTAGGCCATATCCGCGTCCTCGACCTCAGCCGCGTGTTGGCGGGACCGTGGTGTTCGCAGAATCTGGCCGACCTCGGCGCCGACGTCATCAAGATCGAACGGCCTGGCAGCGGCGACGACACCCGCGCCTGGGGCCCGCCGTACGCCAAGGACGCCGAAGGCCAGGACACCACGGAAGCGGCCTACTACCTGGCCGCCAACCGCGGCAAGCGCTCGGTCACGATCGACATCGCCAGCGCCGACGGCCAGGCCCTGATACGCGAACTGGCCAGCCACTGCGACGTGGTGCTGGAAAACTTCAAGGTCGGCCAGCTCAAGCGCTACGGCCTGGACTATGAATCGCTGAAGGCCATCAAGCCCGACCTGGTCTACTGCTCGGTGACCGGCTTCGGCCAGGACGGCCCGTACGCGCACCGCGCCGGCTACGACTTCCTGATCCAGGGCATGGGCGGCCTGATGTCCGTCACCGGTGAGCGCGACGACCTGCCCGGCGGCGGTCCGCAGAAAGCCGGCGTGGCGCTGACCGACCTGATGACCGGCATGTACGCCACCATCGCCATCCTGGCCGCGCTGACGCACCGCGACCGCAGCGGCGAAGGCCAGTACATCGACATGGCGCTGCTGGACGTGCAGGTGGCGATGCTGGCCAATATGGGCAGCAACTACCTCAACAGCGGCAAGCCGCCCAAGCGCTGGGGCAATGCGCATCCGAACATCGTGCCGTATCAAACTTTCCAGTGCGCCGACGGCTACATCATCGTCGCCACCGGCAACGACGGCCAGTACCAGAAGTTCGTCGAAGTGGGCGGCCGCGCCGACCTGGCGACCCACGAGCGCTATGCAACCAATCCGCTGCGCGTGAAGCATCGCGACGAGCTGGTGCCGCTGCTGGCCGAAATGGTGCTGGCGCAGCCGCGCGATTTCTGGATCGACAAGCTGGAAGCGGTCGGCGTGCCGTGCGGCCCGATCAACAACCTCGACGACGTCTACAAGAACCCTCAAGTACTGGCGCGCGAGCTGGTGATGGAGGTGCCGCATCCGACCGCCGGCAGCACCAGGCTGGTGCGCAGCCCGATGAAGATGTCGCTCACGCCGACCGACAACGCGGTCGCGCCGCCGCTGCTGGGCCAGCACACCGACGAGATCCTGCGCAGCCTGTTGGGCCAGAGCGACGACGACATCGCCGCCTTGCGCGCGCAGGGAGTGCTGTGATGGACAAGCTGATCGCGGAATTGCAGCGGCTGTACCTGCTCGACGACCAGGAGTGCTTCCCCGCAGGCGCGCTGACGCCGGAGATGCTGGCGCAGCACCTGGGCGGCGAGAAGACCGGCGCCATCAACCTGGTCTCCGACAACGGCCTGGTGCGCACGATGATCATCGACTTCAACCGCATGGGCGACGCGCCGGCCTTGCAACACTGGGATCGTCTGTGCGGCGTGGCGAACGCGCTGCAGGATCAACTGAGCCTTCCTGCGCCGGCGGTGAGCATCAGCGGTGGCAATGGCTATTCGCTGTGGCTGTCGCTGGAGACGCCGGTGCCGCTGAATCAGGCGCAGCATTTCCTGCACCTGCTGCGCAAGACCTACTTCCCCGACATTCCGAACGAAGAGATCGGCCTGCGCCCCGACACCCTGACCAGCACGACGGCCGAACTGCCGCCTTGCCTGCACATGGCCAGCGGCCGCTGGGCCGCCTTCATCAATCCCGGCATGGGCGCCTCGTTCGCCGACGAATCGGGACTGGAAATGATGCCGCCCTACGCCGCGCAAGCCGCGTTCCTGGAGGGACTGCAAAGCATCAGCGACAAGCAGTTCACGCACGCCATCACCACCATGCACCCGGCGCACGGCAAGGAGCGCCCGCACAAACCGGCAGCGCCGGCGGCGCACATAGCCCAGGAAGGCCTGCTGTTAAAAGACGCGACGCTGGAAGACATCATCCAGCACCTGCACGGCAAAAACATCGAACCGACGTTCCGGCATGTGATTCCAAAAGACTCATTCTCTTGAACGTTTGCGTCTCCGTTCGGAGCGGATCATTTCCGCCTTCATAGCCCGGCAAGCGCCGGTTATCGGAAGAAAATAAAGGCGCAAACTCTCCTTGAACATGCGCCATGCATAACTCTCTTCTTTGTGATTTGCAGGATTATTCATTTCCGAAGTCCCTTCACAAAATCCCAGCTCTGAAAAAGCAAGGAGACAAAAAATAGTAGCATGTCCAATGCGAACATGCAGTGCGCACTCCAGGCGATTATTTCGTATGTCCAGTCTGCGACGCCCAAGGTCTTTACCCACTGTGACAACAGGTCTAACGCCACCGCAGTCGCAGCCAACACCAGGAACAAGGCAATACTGCAAAGCAGGCGAACTATTTGGTACTTGGTGGCTTGCTTATGGTCCATAGCATTCACAGGTCGCCGCGAAGGCGACCCGCCTCCGTGTGATTAGGAACTGATACGCATGTCCCGCTTGAGCTCCATGACTTGTCCGTGCATATAGCTCACCGCGCCGCGCATCTGCGACGACAGTTGCGGGACGTTGATGCAGACCTGCCTGGCCCGCTCCGAGAGCCGTTCCATTTCGCGCATCAGCTTGTGGATGCGCAGCTGATCCTGGGACAGCAACACTTCCTTCGCCGTATCGGATTGCCGGTCCAATCGCTGGATGCTGTCGCGCAGTTCGCCGGGCACGTGGCGCTCGGCGGAACAGGCTTGCGAGGCCTGCCCTATCGCTTGCTCCAATAAATGAAACCGATGTTGGATATCGTTCGCTTGCAGCATGATCTATCCCTCCTCTGTTTTCTCCGGCACAGACGTGCCAAGGAAGTTCGACAGTGGAGGCCGCCGCCGGTTTCGGCGGACGAAACCCTAACCAAGGGAGCGCTGATGCAGATCAGCGCGCGGTCAAATTTAGCCGCCGCAAACCGGCAGCGACATTGCCTGCAATACCTCACCCTTGTCCGTCTGCACGAAGGCGGTGATGCCCAGCCTGCTGGCCGCCGCACCGGCAGGCAGCGCCAGCGTCCGGCTGACGACCGCGCCACCCGACGTCAACGACATCGGCGCCAGCCACTCGCGCACGACGAAATCATGACGCAACAACCGGCCGCTGTTCTCGCCCGCCTTCACCTGGCTGGTCACGCCGTTCTCGACCAACGCGACGAACAGCTTGCCTTCATGCGCCGACTTGGCCGTCACGCTGACCGCCAGTCCGCCCGCACTGGCCGCATCCAGCGTGATGCCGATATCGGCCTGCGCCGCCAAGCCATTGATACGCTTGACCGTATCGACCACACCGCGCGGCCAGCCGCGCTGCTCCTTGCCGCCGACAAAAATCTCCGGCGTGTAGATGGTGCGCGAGCCGGCCAGGTCGCTCAGCCAGTGCTGGCGGTCGGTGTAGGTCTTGCTGGAAAACGGATCTTTCCAGCCGATGTAGTTCCAGTAGTCGACATGCTCGGACAGCACCACCGCCTGCTGCGCCGTCACGCCGTCCGCGCGCAAGCCGCTGACATAACGGTCGGCCGGCGGACAACTGCTGCAGCCCTCGGAGGTGTACAACTCCAGCAAGGCAATGCGATAGGCCGGACTCTGCGCACTGCAGCCGGCGGCCAGCGCCGGCGGAATATTCAGCGCGGCCGCGGCGGCCAGGCTCAGGATTAAATGCTTCACGGCGTCTCCAATGCGATAAGTGATGCACCTTGGTCGCGCCGCCGACGGCAAACTTACAGGCTTTGTAAGGACTTGTGATAAAACCAATAAATATACAGTTTATAAGTTATCCTCCCGGCATGATCAAACATCGACCACGCCACCTGCCGGGATTGCTCATCACCGGATTGCTGCACATAGCAATCATCTACGCATTCATGCAGCGCCAGCATGCCGCCGACACGCCGCGCGCACCGCGTGAAGCGATGCAATGGCTGCTACCGATGGCGCGGCCCGCAACCAAGAGCCTGCCCAAGCCGCAGGTCAAACCCGAGCCTCAGGCCCGGGTCACGCCGACGCCGACGCCGAAAGCTATTACGCCTCCAACAGCCGCCCCAAGCCCGCCCGCAACCGTGCCAACGCCGGCCAGCATCGCCGACGATCCCTTCGCCCAGGCGCCGGCCGCGCAACGCCCACCCAGCGCGAGCGACATCCTGAACCAGGCCAGGCTGGACGTGGGAAAAATAGACAAGGAATTGCGCGCTGCCTATCCCGAGCGCGCCCCGGTGCCGCCGCCGGACAGCAAGCAAGCCCGCCTGGAACGCGGCATCAACGCCGCGCACGAAGCCGTGCCGCCGAAGTGGTACCAGGCCGCAAAAATGATCGAACTGAGCACGCCAGACGGCGAGAACAAAACACGCACCTACAAAATCATCACCGCTATCGTCACCTACTGCATCAACATCCACCCGGACGGCAGGAGGTCATATACCAACTGCCCGCGTTGACTAGCGCTCGGCCTGCCCCAACGGCGCCAGGCGACGCAGGCGCAGCGCCACCATGAACGCCAGGCCCAGGAAGCCGCTCAACACCAGCACCACGCCGGGCCAACCGCTACGTCCCCACATCACGCCGGTGGCCGAACCGACCACGCTGGAACCTAGGTAATAGAAAAACAGATACAGCGCCGACGCCAGCGCCTTGTTGGTGGTGGCGCGCCGCCCCACCCAGCTGCTGGCCATCGAATGCGAGGCGAAGAAGCCGTAGGTGAACAGCGCCACGCCAACGACAATCAACGGCAGCCAGTTCGACAAGGTCAGCAGCAGACCGGCGATCATGATGGTCATCACTGCCCACAGCACGTGGCGCCGGCCGTAGCGGTCAGCCAGCCGCCCCGCCCACACCGAACTGTAAATCCCCAGCAAATACAGGAAGGACACCGCCCCTACCACGCTCTGGCTCAGCCCGAAGGGTGCGCCCAGCAGGCGATACGCGATGTAGTTGTACAGGCTGACGAAACTACCCATCAGCAGGAACGCCAGCGCAAACAGCCAGGGCAAGCCAGGATCGGACAGATGCAGCTTGAAGCCGGCCGGCAAGGTGCGCCAGCCGCCGCTCGCCGGCACGAAATGGCGCGACGCCGGCAACGAACGCCAGAACTCCAGCGCCGCCAGCACACCGGCCGCGCCCACCGCCGCCATCGCCAGCCGCCACGAGAAATGATCGCTCAACACCGAAGTGACCACTCGCCCCGCCATGCCGCCGAAGGCACTGCCGCTGATGTAGAGCCCCATGGACAAGCCCAGCGAGGCCGGCTCGATCTCCTCGCCCAGATAAGCCATGGCGATGGCCGGCATGCCGCCCAGCGCCACGCCCAGCGCGGCGCGCATCAGCAACAGTTGCGGATAGCTCTGGGCAAACGCGCACAAGATCGTCAGCAACGCCGCGATCGCCATCGCCGCCACCATCAGCGGCTTGCGGCCCAGCCGCTCCGACACCGCGCTCGACGCCACCAGCGACACCGCCAGCGCCCCGGTCGACACCGACAACACCATGCTGCTCTGCGCCGCGCTCAGCGCGAACTCATGCGACAGCAAGGGCATCAGCGGCTGCACGCTGTACAGCAAGGCGAAGGCTGAAAAGCCGCCAAAGAACAGCGCCCGATTGCTGCGCTTGAATTCAGGACTGCCGACGGCAATGCGCGGCACTGGACCGGAAGGCGCGGAGATGGCAGGTAATACGGCGGCGCTCAACGACATGGTGGTGCTCTCTTCAGAGGTACGATGTCTTCATCTTAGGATTGCACCGAACCACTGTCCAATATATATTTAAGCCGTTACTCATACCTTAAAAAGATAACAGAGATGGAACTCCGCCACCTGCGCTACTTCGTCGCCGTCGCCGAGGAGCTCAGTTTCACCCGCGCCGCCGAACGCCTGCACATCGGCCAGCCGCCGCTGAGCCACCAGATCCAGATGCTGGAAGCCGAAGTGGGCGCTCAGCTGCTGGAGCGCAGCAAGCGCTGGGTGCGACTGACCGAAGCGGGCAAGCTGTTCCTGGACGACGCCCGCCGCGTGCTGTCGCTGTCCGAGCAGGCGGTGCAGACCGCGCGCCGGGCCGAGCGCGGCGAAGCCGGCGAACTGCGGGTCGGCTTCACCTTCTCCACCCCGCTGACGCCGCTGTTCGCGACCGTGGTCAACCGCTACCGCCAGCGCTATCCGGGCGTGACGCTGACCTTGCGCGAAATGTCGACGGTGCCGCAGATCGACGCCATCGCCGCGCGGGAACTGGATTTGGGATTGGTGCGTCCGCCGGAAGTGGCGGTGACCGATGCGGTCGAGATGACGGTGCTGCGGCACGATCCGCTGACCTTGGTGCTGCCGCTGGGCCATCCCCTGGCAAAGAAGAAGGCGGTCGCCATCAGCGACCTGCAAGGCCTGCCGTTCGTGATGTATCCGAAGACGGCCGGCACCGGGATTTATCCGCAGATTTTCCGGCTGTGCCGAGCCGCCGGCTTCATGCCGACGATAGCGATGGAAGCGAACGAAGCGTCGACCATCATCGGCCTGGTGGCGGCCGGCTGCGGCATCTCGGTGCTGCCCAGCTCGTTCGACATCATCCACATGGGCGGCGTCTGCTATCGCCCGCTGGCCGATCCGGAGGCCAACACTACGCTGCTGCTGGCGCAGCGCAAAGATGAAAGCTCGCCGCTGGTGGCGGCCTTCGTCGCGGTGGCGACGGAGGCTGCTGCGGCTTAACTTAGTTGCTAGTTGTAGTCGGCGTCCAGCTCGGAGCCGGCGTAGTTTTCCAGTTCCGCGAACAGCGTTTTCATCGCCGTGCGGCCCTTGATGTTCTGGATCACCGTGCAGCTGGTGCGATAACTGGCAATACGATCCAGCAGCACCGGGTGATGCTGCACCGGCACCTTGGCCACCAGCGCCGCCCAGCCCTCTTCGTAATCCGGCTTGGACTTGCGCACCGACTTGACGAAGCGTTCGAACTCCTTCTGCCCGGTGCGCGCCACCACACGGCCGCCGCCTTCGATGGCGAAGATGATGGACAGCGCAATCACACCCTCGGCATTGAGGTCGGTATCGCTGACCGGGCCTTCACTGTTGTGACGACGCAGCCAACCGGCCAAGCGCACCACGGCCTGCACTTCCTTGCGCTGCTTGAGCAGCACTTCGTAGCGCTCCATGCCGTTCCAGTTCTGGTTCGGATCGGTCTGGCACAAATCGATGAACAGGTCGCGCAGGCGGCGTGCAGAATACACCGGATCGGTATCGTACTCGCCGACCAGCGCATCCTCCGGCAAGGCCGACAATTCCTTGACCAGGCGGAAGCCGATCTGGAACGCGTGCTCGGCGCCGTGCTCGATCAGGAAGTCCAGCGCCGCGAGGTCGCCCTCGTGCATCAGCGCGTGGTCCAGGCCCAGCGACACCCCGCCCACCGTCAGCTGCAAGGCTTTCTGGATGCCGTCGGCGGTGCGGTCGTTGGTGAACTTCTCGGCCACCATGGCGGTGATGCCGGTCAGTTCATCGGCCAGCGCGTAGGCGGCCTCGTCGTCCGGGTTGGCCGCCAGTTGCTGGATGGCGCGGGTCAGGCGCGGTAAATTTTCTACGACTATTGCTGGCAGCATGTATCAGGATTCCATCACGAGAAAATGCCGGTGCCCAGGCTGCGGCGCGAACCAGGCTTGGCGGCGCTGCGCGTGGACGGTACCTGCTTGCGCAAGCGGTACAGCAATTCCTTGGTGGAGCGCTGCAGGAAGTTCGGCTCGTCGTCCGGGTCGTCGCTGAATTCGGCGTCGGCCAGGTCGGCGCTGTGGCGGAACTCCGGGAACAGCTCGAACAGCGCGCGGTCCCAGCCATCTTCCGAGGCCTGCGCCAGCAGGATCGCCAGCGGAACCACGTCGTTGTCGGACGAAGTCTGGCCGGTCAGGTACGGGCCCTTGGAGATGATCTCGCCGGCCACTTCCAGGATTTCCTTCGGCGCCATCGAGAACAGGATCGCGAACGCGGTCGAACCATGGTCGGTGGCCGAGGCCGCCGCCAGCAGTTCCTTGCGGCGCTCTTCGTCGTCGGTGGAGAACACCACGCCGTGGATGTGCGCGAACAGCGACTCGGCGATGCGCTCCGGATCGTCCTCGATCTGGTCGTCCGGCCAGGTCGCGGCGAAGAAAGCCAGGCTGTCGGCCCAGGCCTTGGCCGGCACCAGCAGGGTCGCCAGCGACATCTTGCCGCCGTCGAAGCCGGCCAGATGCAGCGCCGTCACTTGCGGCGGAATGTTGTTGAGCACTTCCACCACCGCCAGGTCGCCGAACTGGTCGGCCGCCTCGGCGAAAGCTTGTTCGGCGTGGCCCAGCGAACCGGCCAGCACCAGCTCGGTCACTTGCTTGCTCAGCGCCGGCAGATTACTTTTTTCAGTCATGGTTACTCTCCATCCTGATCGAACATCTGGGCGAAGTCGTCGGTCGCCTGGTCTTCGTCGTCGACATCGTCGCCGTCGTCGTTGGCCGACAGCTGCTCCAGCGACTGGTCGTCGTCGTCCCACTTGCGCGGGTTCTTGTACAGGAACGCGGTGATGATGGCCTGGCGCGCCAGGTCCGGCAGGTTCTCTTCCAGCGCCGCGTACATGCGCGCCGCTTCCTCGCCCTTGCACGACGCCATCGCGAACACGCGGCCGGCGTCGCCGAACTCGTAGTCTTCCGCCTCGGCCAGCAAGCCTTTCGGGTTGTTGAACTCCAGGTGGTCGACCAGCGCGAAGGCCAGCATGTTGACGTCTTCGATGCCGCCGCCGCTGGCGTACTCCGACACCAGCGCGGCTATCATGCGCTGGTAGTTCTTGCGGTCGGGAGGGTCGCCCAGGATGCCCTCGATCTGGCCTTCGAGCTCGCGCGATTGATAGGCGAACTCAGGGTGTACTTTTCTAGACATTGCTTGCTTTCTTTTTCTGGTGTGTGGCCGGCTCAGGCCGGTGGCAGCACGGTGCCATGCAGGTTGAACACCGCACGCCACAACTGGTACGCTTCCGCTTCCGGGTCGATGATGATGCGGTGGTTCACGCTCTGGTTGTATTCCTCGCGCTTGACCGGATCGGACAGGATTTCATAAGCCTTGGTGATGGCCTTGAAGCGCGCCTCCGCGCCGGGCGCCTGGTTACGGTCCGGGTGGAAGCGCATCGCCAGCGAGCGGTAAATCTTCTTGATCTCGTCGTCGGTGGCGTTAGGCGCGATACCCAGCGTGTTGTAATAATTTTCCATTTTGGAAACTCCGGGCCGTGATGCCGAACAATTAAAGACGAATTATACCCGTGTAGGCATTGCAATTTCCTCCGAGGGCCGCCGCAATGCAGCATTTCCGCCGCTGTCATAGAGGGGATACGGTAAAATGCCCTTCACTCGAACTTTTGCAAAGCCAACTTTTCAGATGAGCAACGACAAAAACAGCCCAACGCCCGTCCTGACCTCCAATTTCCTGCGCGCCATCGTCGAATCCGACCTGGCGGCCGGCACCCACGTCCGCGAGGGCATGCCGAGCGTGATCACCCGCTTCCCGCCGGAGCCGAACGGCTACCTGCACATCGGCCACGCCAAATCGATCTGCCTGAACTTCGGCCTGGCGCGCGACTACCAGGGCCGCTGCAACCTGCGCTTCGACGACACCAACCCGGCCAAGGAAGAGCAGGAATACGTCGACACCATCATCGACAGCGTCAAATGGCTGGGCTTTGACTACGACTATCCGGCTGCCAACGGCGGCGTCGAGCACCATCTGCACTACGCGTCCGACTACTTCGAGCAGCTGTACGCGATGGCCGAATACCTGATTGAAAAGGGTTTTGCCTACGTCGACAGCCAGTCGGCCGACGAGATGGCGGCCAACCGCGGCAATTTCAACACCCCGGGCAAGAATTCGCCGTTCCGCGACCGTCCGGCCGCCGAATCGCTGCAGATCTTCCGCGACATGAAGGCCGGCAAATATGCCGACGGCCAGCACATCCTGCGCGCCAAGACCAGCGCAGACGCGATGTCGTCGCCGAACATGAACCTGCGCGACCCGGCCATCTATCGCATCCGCCACGCCCACCACGTGCGCACCGGCGACGCCTGGTGCATCTACCCGATGTACGACTACACGCACCCGATCTCGGACGCGCTGGAAAACATCACCCATTCGATCTGCACGCTGGAATTCCAGGACCACCGTCCGTTCTACGACTGGCTGCTGGAAACCCTGTCGGCGGGCGGCTTCTTCAAGCTGCCGGTGCCGCGCCAGTACGAGTTCTCGCGCCTGAACCTGACCTACGTCGTCACCAGCAAGCGCAAGCTGCGCCAGCTGGTGGAAGAAAAGATCGTCGACGGCTGGGACGACCCGCGCATGCCAACCATCGTCGGCCTGCGCCGCCGCGGCTACACGCCGGAAGCGATCAAGCTGTTCTGCGAACGCATCGGCGTGACCAAGGCCGACGGCTGGATCGACATGAGCACGCTCGAAGGCTGCATCCGCGAAGACCTGGACCCGAAGGCGCCGCGCGCCACCGCCGTGCTGCGTCCGTTGAAGCTGATCATCGACAACTACCCTGAAGGCCTGAGCGAGGAATGCAGCTCGCCGGTCCACCCGCACCACCCGGAAATGGGCGTGCGCAGCTTCCCGATCACGCGCGAGCTGTGGATCGAGGAAGAGGACTTCATGGAAGTGCCGAGCAAGGGCTATTTCCGCTACGCGCCGCCGGTCGACGACAAGCCGGGCAGCCGCGTGCGCCTGCGCCACGGCTACGTGACCGAATGCACCGGCTACGACAAGGACGAGAACGGCAAAGTGGTGGCGGTGCACGTCAACTACTTCCCGGATTCGAAATCGGGCACGCCGGGCTCGGACAACTACAAGGTCAAGGGCAATATCCACTGGGTCTCCGCCGCCACCGCGCTGGAAGCCGAAGTGCGCCTGTACGACCGCCTGTTCACCGACGCCAATCCGGACGCCGGCGGCAAGGACTTCATCTCGCTGCTGAACCCGAACGCCAAGGAAGTCATCACCGCCTACCTGGAGCCGGGCATGAGCGCGGCCCAGCCGGACCAGCGCTTCCAGTTCGAGCGCCACGGCTACTTCGTCGCCGACCGCGTCGATTCCACGCCAGGCAAGCCGGTGTTCAACCGCATCGTCACGCTGAAAGACAGCTGGGTCGCCAAGTAAAGCGCAACCGATACGGCAAGTTGCAGGCCCCCGGGCCGGCGCTCTCTCCATTGGAGGCGCCGGCCTTTTTGCATGGCCGCTCATGACAAAACGTCCAGGACAAGTAGCAAATTCACAAATTTACTTGACTAGCATCGCCAAAGTTTCCTATATTCAGCCTCATCCGGTCCCAGGAGTTGCTTCAAGCATTCGATATGGCAGCGTTACTTGCGCAAAAACAACTATTCTCCCCGAGCAAGCCGGTGTGGTGGGCTGGCGTCTTGCTATCGCTGGGGATTAGTGCGCTGTGCTATGTGCTGGTCTACAAAACCATCGAACACGATGCCGCCGAGCGCTTCACGCAGCAGGCCCGCAACGCCCAATACAACATCACCTCGCGCATCAACGCCTACACCGACGTGCTGCGCGGCACCGCCAGCTTCTTCGATGCCAGCGACCGCGTCGACCGCGCCAGCTTCCACCGCTACGTCAACGGACTGGACCTGGCACAACAGTTTCCTGCGCTGGACAACATCAATTTCACCCAGCACGTGACCGATGCCCAGCGCGACGCCTTCGAGCGCGCCGCGGCCCGCAGCGGCGACAGCCAGCCTGACGGCTACCCCAACTTCACCATCAAGCCCGCCGGCCGGCGCGCCGAGTATTCGGTGCTGACCATGATCGAGCCCATCGCCCCTTACCGCAACCGGCTTGGCGTCGACATCGGCGCCAGGGAGCAGGCGGCGCGCGCCATCGCGCTGGCGCGCGACACAGGCAAGCTGATCACTTCGGGCATGCCGATCGAAAACACCCGCAATTCCCAGGGCTGGGCGCTGGCGATGCGCCTGCCGCTCTACCACAAGGACGTGCCGCTTAACGACGTGGCGCAGCGCCGGGCGGCCTACGTCGGCTCGGTGGGCATAGGCTTTAGCGTGCCGCGCCTGGTGCGCGCGGCCATGGACCAGATGCAGGTGCGCGAAGTGCACCTGATGTTGTACGACGATGGCAAGAACGCCGACGGCAGCGTCTCGCCGCTCACCCTGCTGTACGACAACAGCGCCAGCGCGCGGCACACGGCGCACCGCGACGACAAGTTCGCCATCGTGCTGCCGCTGGACTTCAACGGCCGACTATGGTCGGCCCATTTCAGCGCCCCCAAGACGGTCTGGTACAGCCGCTTCGACGCCTTCCTGCCGTGGCTGGCCATGGCTTGCGGCTTTGTCGGCTCGCTGCTGTTCTACCTGCTGTTCCACACGCTGTCGTCGTCGCGCATGCGCGCCATCAAAATGGCCAAGGCCATGACCAAGGAGCTGCGCGACAGCCAGGCCAAGCTGCAACTGTCGCACCACAAGCTGCGCCAGCTGGCGGCCCACGCCGACCAGATCAAGGAGCAGGAACGCAAGCGCATCGCCCGCGAAATCCACGACGACCTGGGCCAGAACCTGCTGGTGCTGCGCATCGAGGCCGACCTGCTGGCCTCGCGCACCCGGCAAAACCACCCGCGCCTGCACGCGCGCGCGCGCAGCACGCTGACCCAGATCGACAGCACCATCAAGAGCGTGCGCCACATCATCAACGACCTGCGGCCGACGGTGCTGGACCTGGGCCTGAACGCCGCGGTGGAATGGCAGATCGCCCAGTTCCGCCAGCGCTCCGGCATGGTCTGCGAACTGATCGAACACCAGAGCGACATCCGCCTCGACGACCGCTGCGCCACCGCTTTCTTCCGCGTGTTGCAGGAATCGCTGAGCAACATCTTGCAGCACGCGCGCGCCAGCCTGGTGCGGGTCGAGCTGCGCCAGGCCGGCGGCATGCTCAGCATGACCATCAGCGACAACGGCGTCGGCATGCGCGAGAGCAGCCGCAACAAGGTCGGCTCCTTCGGCCTGGTCGGCATCGAGGAGCGCATCAGCCTGCTCGGCGGCCATTGCGCCATCACCGGCGGCCACAACGCCGGCACCACGGTATCGATCTCGGTACCGGTCGAGTACGTTCCGCCCCCGACGGCCGACGACCACCAACTCCCCGCCCGCCTGGCGGCCGACGCGCCGGCGTAAACGGCCGCGTCTGGGTCAGCGCATTCCCAATACCGTAGGACGTTCCTGATAAAGCTTGAGAAAAATCAAAGGCCCTTCGCTTACGCTGGGCAAGAATTGCAATTGTTCTATTTTTTCAACCCGCCTCATCAACGCAAAGGAAATGCCATGAACGTCATCAATGCACTGGACCTGGAACCTATCAAAGTCAAGCTGATGCATAAGGAATCCGGCGAAGGCTGGTCGCTGGAACGCGCCAACGCCATCGAAACCGAATATCGCCGTTTCCTGTTCCTGATGAAGCAGTTCCCGAATGAGCAGACCGCACCGTTGGTCGACGTGGATACCTTCTGGCACTACCACATCCTGGACACGATGAAATACGCCGTCGACTGCGACGCCGTGTTCGGCCATTTCCTGCACCACTTCCCGTACATCGGCCTGCGCGGCGAGGACGACCTGGTGGCGCACGAGCGTCTCGGCCATCGCATGCAGGAATTGTATGAGGCGACTTTCGGCGAATCCTATCTGCGCGGCGCGGCGCATCAGGACGTGGCCTACTCGGCAGCGCCGAGCGCAACGGCTTACTCGGCCGCACCGGGTGTGACGGCTTACTCGGCAGCGCCTGCCGTCGCGGCCAAGACCGCTTACTCGGCTGCTCCTGGCGTCGCGGCCAAAACCGCCTACTCTGCTGCCCCAGGCATTTCCGCTAAAACCGCCTACTCGGCTGCCCCAGGTGTGAGCGCCAAGACCGCGTATTCGGCCGCCCCTGGCGTTTCCGCCAAAACCGCGTACTCGGCCGCCCCAGGCGTGAGCGCCAAGACTGCGTACTCAGCCGCTCCCGGCGTGACAGCCTACTCGGCGGCGCCAGGCAAAGTAGCGGAAGGCTTGCAAACGGCCGCCGACGCCGGCGCGATCATCGACCAGGCCCGCGTCGCCAGCTTCTACAGCGACCGTCCGCGCCTTACGCCGTCGGCCTGAGCACTGGCGTTTGCGCCACACACGGCAACGCGAACAGGCGGGCTGCTCAAATAAGTGGCATACTCTGGGGATATTTATGGATGATGGGAGTTCATCATGGCTGTCAATACCGTAGCTTCCAGTACCGCCGTCGTACCACCGACGCCGCCCCGCCAGCCTGAGCCGGTGAAGGCGGCGGACAAACCCGCCGAACGCGTCACGCCGCCGGCCCCGCCGGTGCCGCCGCAAGTGGCAGCCGCGCCGACCGTCAACACCAGCGGCCAGCGCATCGGCACCACCATCAGCACGTCGGCCTGAGCACCAGGCCAACGGCAAGACGAACCAGGCCGCATAAGACAACGGCGCGTGACCGAGAGGTCCGCGCCGTTTTCTTTACGACTGGCCCGTCATCAGGCCGCCATCAATTCGCGCAGTTCGCGAATGCTGAAATCGCTGATCTCGTGCATGCGGATCAGGATGGTCGCGCCGATAGGCAGCGTGTTGTGGCGGATCTTGCTGATGACCGGTGGCGCTACTTCCAGCGCGCGCGACAGGGCTGCATCATTTTTCAGTTGCAACTTCTCGATGATGGCGTCCAGCACGCGATTTGGGTTGTAGGTCGGCGATGCGGTGATTTCTTTGATAGACATAATGTTTTTTAAGTAGGTTCTGGCCGTCTTTGAAAAAAAACGACACATGGGTAAAAAAAATTTTCAGCTCTATTACCAATGAAGCACTACAAAACACAGTCATTTGTGCCGGTTTTTAGTGCTTAGCCGAGATAATACACGTTTACGTTAACGAACGGCCAACTCATCAGACATTTCGGTGAGATTTAGAGAGATTCTACCCCTATTTCTTGTGCTAGGAAGATATTTGTTGCGAGAAAAGGTATAAATATTGGTAAAGTCAGTTGGAACGGCTGATGCCGGCGGCACGGAAACACCATTCAACGGCCATCAAAGCGGCCAGTTGGGCGATAGAGCCTGGGAAGAGAAGTGTGGAAGAACCGAGGAAGTCGATGTCGTGAGAATTGTAGTACCAGCCCAGCTGGCGGCGGATCTCGTCGGGAGTAGGAGGAGGACGGCGGTCGCACTCACGCTGGTGCATATAGGCGCGAACCTGCTCCTTGCTGGGATGGGAAGTGGCTGTCATACCCATGGCTCCTTCGTGAGATGGCTAACAATATCGTATCATGTGCAGACTTGATTGATATAGCTCATAAAAATTGCGTTGCCATTTTGGCACAAACCTCACGGAAACGACTTGCACTAGTGTAATTTCCGCCCCGTCTTTACTTGTTTTTACATACATCCATGACCTACGAAGAATTTCTCGACGAAGTAACGACGCTGCTCCACGAAATCTATGACCTGGACGACGCCGCCGCCATCAAGCTGGTGGTCGACGCCCAGGACGCCGAATATTTCGTCGCCCACGATGACAATGAGGAAATGCGCACGCCGGAACAGGCCCGCAAGGACGCCGTCGCCCTGTACGAAGCCAAGCAGAACAAAGTGCAGACCCAGAAGAAGCAGCAACAGCGCGTGCAGCAGAAGAAGCGTCCGCCGCGCGCCTGATCACCCCTTCAACATCTGCGCCACGGTGGCGTAGCGCAGCCGCACGCCCAGCTCACGCTTGATGCGGCCGTTGCTCAGCCGGCGCGACTCCGACATAAACGACAGCAAGGCCGGCGTCACCACCTTCTGCAACTCGGCGCGCACCAGGCGCGGCGGGCGCGACAGCTGGAAGGCGTCCGCCACCGCATCGAAATACTCCGCCATCTTCATATCGCTATCGTCCACCGCGTGATACACCCGGTTGGGCAAGGCGCGGAACAGTGCGCGCGCGATGATGGCTGCCAGGTCGTCCGCATGGATGTGGTTGGTGTACACGTCCTCGGCCTCGACCAGCGCCGGCGTGCCCGCCTGCAAGCGCTTCAGCGGCAGGCGCTCGGCGGCATAAATCCCCGGCACCCGCAGGATGGACAATTGCGCGCCGGCGCGCCGCGCCCAGCCCCGCAGCACCTCCTCGGCATCCACCCGGCGCAGGGCGCGCGCGTTGCGCGGCGCCACCGGACGGCTCTCGTCAAACAACGCTCCGCCGCAATCTCCGTAGACGCCGGTGGTGCTGACATAAACCAGACGGGCGTGCTCAGGTAAAATGGCGGTCAGATTGCGCGTGCGGCGGTCCAGCGGCCCCTCGGCGGGCGGCGGCGCCAGATGCACGACATGGCTGGCCAGGCCGGCCAGGCGCCGCAAAGTGGCAGGCTGGTCCAGGTCGACCACCAGCGGCACGGCGCCCAGCGCGCGCAATTCGGCGCAGCGCGACGGCTGACTGGTGGTGGCGAACACGCGAAAATACGGACGCAACAGCGGCAGCAGCCGCATGCCGACGTCGCCGCAGCCCACGATCAACAGGCGCGGCAGCTTGAATTTTTGAATAGTAAGTTTTTTCATTGAAGGATTGTATGACGTTTCAAATTACTGTACAGCCCAGCGGCCATCAATTCAGCTGCGAGCAAGACGAAACCGTGCTGGCCGCGGCCATGCGCGCCGGCGTCGGCCTGCCCTATGGCTGCAAGAATGGCGCGTGCAGTTCCTGCAAGGGCAAAGTCATTTCCGGTTCGGTCACGCACAAGGCGCACCAGGAACGTGCGCTGACCAAGGACGAGGAAGCGGCCGGCCAGGCGCTGTTCTGCTGCGCCACCGCCCACAGCGACCTGGTGATCGAGGCGCGCGAAGTGGCCGGCAGCGACGACTACCCGATCCGCAAGATGCCGTCGCGCGTGGCGACGCTGGAAAAACTGGCGCCCGACGTGATCGTCATGACCCTGCAACTGCCGGCCAACGAAACGCTGAAATTCCGCGCCGGCCAGTATATCGAATTCATGCTGCGCGACGGCAAGCGCCGCAGCTACAGCCTGGCTTCGCCGCCGGACCAGGACCAGCCGCTGAGCCTGCACATCCGCCACATGCCGGGCGGCCTGTTCACCGACCAGGTGTTCAGCACCCTGAAGGAACGCGACATCCTGCGCTTCGAAGGCCCGATGGGCACCTTCTTCGTGCGCGAGGACAGCGACAAGCCGATGGTGCTGCTGGCCTCCGGCACCGGCTTCGCGCCGATCAAGGCCATCATCGAGCACCTGCGCGCGCAGGATTCGCAACGTCCGATGACCTTGTACTGGGGCGGCCGCCGCCCACAGGACCTGTACATGGACGCGCTGTGCCGCCAATGGGAAGCCATCCTGCCGAACTTCACCTACGTGCCGGTGATCTCGGCCGCGCTGCCGGAAGACCACTGGAGCGGCCGCACCGGCTTCGTGCACGCCGCCGTCATGGCCGACCTGCCCGACCTGTCCGGCCACCAGGTGTATGCCTGCGGCGCGCCGATCGTGGTCGATTCGGCCAAGCGCGATTTCGTCGCGCAATGCCGTTTGCCGGAGGATGAATTCTACGCCGATGCCTTCACCACCGAAGCCGACATCCACAAGTCCTAAGCCTAAGCATCCATCTCCACCGGGAGCAGACAGGGATGCGGAGTCCCAAGGCTCTGCTCCCTGAAAGCTCAAATGACCGACAGTACCAGCTCCAGCAACGGCTTCAGCGTCCTGCGCCACCGTAACTTCGCCCTCTACCTTTCCGCCCGCACCCTCGCCACCCTGGCGGTCCAGATGCAAAACGTCGCCATCGGCTGGCAAGTCTATGCGATGACCCACAACCTGTTCGACCTCGGCCTGATCGGGCTGGCGCAGTTCGCGCCCTTCCTGCTGCTGATCCTGATCGCCGGCCACGCCGCCGACCGCTACGACCGCCGCAACCTGATCGCGCTGGCGCTCGGTGCGCAGTTGCTGTGCGGGCTGATGCTGCTGGGCTTCACCATCGCCGGCCTGAGCGCCGTGTGGCCGGTGTTTGCCGTGCTGGTGCTGTTTGGCAGCGCGCGCGCCTTCATGGGGCCGGCCACGCAAGCCATCCTGGTCAACCTGGTGCCGGCCGAGAGCTTCAGCAAGGCCGTCGCGCTGAGCTCGTCGAGCTTCCACGTCGCCGTCATCCTCGGCCCCACCCTGGGCGGCCTGTTCTACCTGGCCGGGCCGAAAACGGTTTATATGATTTCCTCGGCGCTGCTGGTGGCCGCGGTGGTGATGATGTCGCTGGTCAAATCGGTCAAGCAGCCCAGCAACCGCGAACCGGCCACCTGGCACACCGTGCTCGAAGGCTTGCGTTTCGTCTGGTCCAAGCCAGTGGTGCTGGGGGCGATCTCGCTCGACCTGTTTGCCGTGCTGTTCGGCGGCGCCACCGCGCTGCTGCCAGCGCTGGCGCACGACGTGCTGCACGTCGGCCCGACCGGCCTCGGCATGCTGCGCACCGCGCCCGGCGCCGGCGCCGCCCTGTGCTCGATCGCGCTGGCCTTCTTCCCGATCACGCGCCGGGTCGGCCTGTGGATGCTGGGCGGCGTCGGCGTGTTCGGCGTCTGCACGCTGGTGCTGGGCGCCACCTCCACCTTCGTCATCGCGCTGGCGGCGCTGTTCCTGATGGGCGCGGGCGACATGATCAGCGT
Source organism: Duganella sp. BJB476 (assembly GCF_003416895.1). Taxonomy (GTDB): domain Bacteria; phylum Pseudomonadota; class Gammaproteobacteria; order Burkholderiales; family Burkholderiaceae_D; genus Rugamonas. The sequence continues at coordinate 95,619 of NZ_QVIO01000006.1, read as the reverse complement.
CTACGTGCGGCACCTGCTGGTGCAGTACGAAACGCCGGACGCGATCCGCGGCCGCGTCAGCGCCGTCAATTCGGTGTTCATCGGCGCCTCGAACGAGCTGGGCGAATTTGAATCCGGCCTGACCGCCGGCTGGATGGGCCTGACGCGCGCGGTGTTGTTCGGCGGCGCCGCCACCTTGGCCGTCACCGGCGCCTGGGCCGTGCTGTTCCCCGTCCTGTCGCGCATGGACCGCTTTCCACACGAGGATCAACCATGACTTTACGCATACGCCTGCCTGGCATCATCCACAGCCGCCCTCACCTGAGCCTGGCGGTCTTGCTGGGCGCCCTGGCCGCCCCGCTGCTGCCGAACGCCTGGCCGCTGCTGTCGCGCCTGCTGACGGCGTGGAATATCACCGTCTGGTCCTATCTGTTGTCGATGTGGTGGATGATGGTGCGCGCCGACCAGCACGACATCCACCGCGCCGCCTGCCGCCAGGATGAAAAAGGGCCGGTGATCCTGACCACGCTGTCGCTGGTAATCATGATCAGCCTGGTGGCCATCATCTCGCAGCTGTCCGCGCTGAAAGACGTGCCGCCGGCCGACATGGCCTACCATTACGGCTTCGTGGTGCTGACCCTGACCGGCTCGTGGTTCATGATCGGCACCATGTTCTGCTCGCACTACGCGCACCTGTACTACATCAAGAAAGACGGCGAGAAACCGCTGCAATTCCCCGACCAGGAACTGACGCCGAACTACTGGGACTTCCTGTATTTCTCGTTCACCATCTCGATGGCGGTGCAGACCTCGGACGTGGCCGTGCGCGGCCGCGCCATGCGCCAGGTGGTGCTGGGGCAGTCGGTGCTGTGTTTCTTCTACAACCTGGCGATCCTGGGTTTGTCGATCAACATTGCCGCTTCGCTCATCAATGGTTAGCGACTTAACGGGAACCTAAGGAGAAAAGGAGTAATATTGTTTTGCAGTTCAACAAACAGGAGCAAGCGTATGCAAATCAATATCAATGCCGACAAAACCATCGACCGCCACGCCGGTCTGGATGAACATGTACAAACGGTCGTGAGCAATGCCCTCCACCGCTTCGGCGAGCAGATCACCCGCGTCGAAGTCCACCTGAGCGATAACCTGGTGCAGAAATCGGCCGATGGCGATAACCGCTGCCTGATGGAAGCCCGCGTCACCGGGTATCAACCGATCGCCGTCAGCGATCACGCCGCCACGCTGCACCAGGCCATCGGCGGTTCGGCGGACAAACTCAAGCGCGCCATCGACAGCGCCCTGGGCCGCCTGCATGACAAAGACAAGCGTCACGCCAACGGCGCCGTGCCGGCCGAAGCCGACGCAGACGACACCGAATAATTCTGAAATGGGCGGAGCTAGCGCTGTGCTAGCTCCCGCAAATACTTCAAGCCTTGCAGCGACCGGCTGCCATACCACGACATCATCTCCCCATCGACCAGCAACACCGGCTTGCCGATCTGTTTTTCCAGCGCATCCGCATGGGCTTCCGTGAAGCGATACGGTTCGCTCGACAACAACACCCCGTCCACCTGAGCGATCAATTCCGACGACCATTCGAAGCGCGGATAACGCACCTCGCCCAGGTCCGGCACGCGCCAGCCGATTTCCTCCAGCATGCGCGCGATGTAGGTATCCGGCGAGATTGTCATCCACGGGTCTTGCCAGATGCAGTACAACATCGTCTGCGGCCGGCCCGGCGGCATGGCGCGCAGCAGCGCATATTCCGCCTCGAACGCCGCGCACCAGTCGGCCGCCGCCTGCTCGCGGCAGAACACCCCGCCCATCAGGCGCGCCAGCTCCAGGTTGTCGCGCGGGCGCAGCGGATGGGTGACGACGATGTTCGGAATGAACTCCGCCAACAGCTCGACGGTCGGCTTTTCGTTCTCGTCGATATTGACCACCAAATGGGTCGGCGCCAGCTTGCGGATCTTGTCGATATTCACATCCTTGGTGCCGCCGACCTTGGGGATGGCTTGCACCACCGCGGCCGGATGGATGCAGAAGCCGGTGCGCCCCACCAGTTGCCCGGCCAGTCCCAGGTCGCACAGCAGCTCGGTAATCGACGGCACCAGCGAGACGATGCGCGCGTTCGGATCGGCCCGGTGTGTAGTGCCGATCGCGTCGGTATATTCCATGTTGTCATCCAGTGTGGGCAATGCGACATTGAAGCATCTGCGGATACAACGTGCAACAACTGCGGGCATGAAATTTACACTGGATACAAGGCAGTTCAGCTATGATTACTGTGCTTGCCCATCAGCATCCTGAAAGACCATTTTGAAACAAATCAGCACATTCGGCGCCTCCCGCTACCAGATCAGCGACTTGCAGCTGCTGCGCAACGCCGATGACGACGCCGCCATAGCCAGACTGCTGGCGCCCTGCCCCGTGATGCAACTGGAAGCCGAGCAGGCGGTCACCGATTCCAGCCGCGCCCGCCTCTACATCGTGTTGCGCGGCGCGCTGTCGGTCGCCACCGACACCCGCACCGGCATGGCCGATGGCACCGTCAGCAAGATACTGCCGGGCGAAAGCGTGGGCGAGCAATCGGTGTTGGACGAGGAAGCCAACCTGTCCAGCATCACCGCGCTGGAGCAGAGCGAAGTGCTGGTGATCGAGGCCGACATCGTCTGGAAGCTGATCGACGAATCGAATGTGCTGGCGCGTAACCTGCTGCGGCTGCTGTCCTTCCGCATCCGCGCCGCCAACGCGCAGCTGCGCCGGCGCCAGAAGCTGGGCGAGTTCTACCGCCAGTTGTCGATGATCGACGGCCTGACGGGCTTGTACAACCGCGCCTGGCTCAACGACCTGCTGCCGACCATGATCGCCACCGCACAAGGCTCGCACGCGCCGCTGGCGCTGATCATGATCGACCTCGACCACTTCAAGAAATTCAACGACAGCCACGGCCACCTGGCCGGCGACCAGGCCTTGCGCACGGCCGCGCACGTGCTCAGCAGCGCGCTGCGGCCGACCGATTTCGCGGTCCGCTACGGTGGCGAGGAAATGATGGTGCTGTTGCCGGACACCAGCGACAAGGTCGCGGTGGCGGTGGCCGAGCGCCTGTGCGAACGCATGCAGCAGGCGGTGGTGTTTGCCGACATGCGCGTGGCGCTGCCGCAGATCACGGCCTCATTCGGCGTGGCGACGCTGCAGGCGGGACAGGACGACCATGCGCTGATCGCCGCCGCCGACGGTGCGCTCTACCGCGCCAAGCACCTGGGCCGCAACCGCGTGGCCCATCACGAGCCTACTGGCCTGGTCCAGCCTTGACCGGCGCTGGGTCGGTCTCTGCCGCCGGCTGCGCCTGGTGCGCGGCGGCGAAGTCGGCATAGCCCTTCTGCACCAGCTCGTAAGTCTTGTCGATATTGCTGGCGACATCGCCATTCAGCACCTTCAGCCCGTCCAGCACGCCGCGCGCCTCCTTGAAGCCCTGGTCCACGCCCTTTTTCAGCGTATCCATGAACTTGTTGAGCACCGCATCGCCCTCCTCGCCGGGGTGCTGCTGCTTGAAGGCTTCATAAAACGCGGTCGACAGCGATACAATGCGGCTCGCGGTGCCTTCCGGCGTATTATCCTGCGATACGGCGTTCTGGATGGCGTTGTCGCCGAAATCGTCCTTGAGCGCCTCGTTAATGCCGGTCAGCGCCGTTTTCAGCACCACCGACAACGGATCGTTGGAAGAATTCAGCGAGACCGTCAAGGAAGCTTGTACGATAGACACGTTGAGCTGCGCCTTGGCCTTGGCCTGGACGTTCACATTGCTATCGTCCTTGGCCTGGACCGGCGTCGCGGCTGTTGAACTGCCGGATGTTGCAGTGACGGGAGTGGCCATGATGTGGCTCCTGTTGGAAGATCCTTTAATTATCGGCAGACTTAAGAATAACTGTAGCCCCCTTGACCGCAACTATGACCACACAGACCTTTCTCTGGCACGACTACGAAACCTTTGGCGCCCAGGCGCGCCGCGACCGCCCGGCGCAATTCGCCGCGATCCGCACCGACGCCGACCTGAACGAGATCGGCGATCCCATCATGTTGTATTGCAAACCGGCCAACGATTTCCTGCCGGACCCGCAATCCTGCCTGATCACCGGCATCACGCCGCAGCAATGCCTGGAATGGGGCGTGCCCGAGCACAAGTTCGCCGCCACCATCGAGCAAGCCTTCTCCAAGCCGGGCACCATCGGCGTCGGCTACAACACCATCCGCTTCGACGACGAGATCACCCGCTTCATGTTCTGGCGCAACCTGATCGACCCGTACGCGCGCGAATGGCAAAACCAGTGCGGCCGCTGGGACTTGCTGGACGTGGTGCGCATGACCTACGCGCTGCGCCCGGAAGGCATCGAGTGGCCCATGCGTGAAGACGGTAAGCCCAGCTTCAAGCTGGAGCACCTGGCCAAGGCCAACGGCCTGCTGCACGAGGCGGCGCACGATGCCTTGTCCGACGTCCGCGCCACCATCGCGCTGGCGCGCCTGATCAAGCAGAAGCAGCCGAAGCTGTTCGACTTCTGCCTGGCGCTGCACAAGAAAGACCGCGTGGCCGACGAGATCGGCATGCATGTGGCGCCGCAGCTGCGCGCGCCGTTCCTGCACGTGTCGGGCATGTTCCCGGCCGAGCGCGGCTGCATCGCGCTGGTGTGGCTGCTGGCCACGCATCCGACCAACAAGAATGAAGTGATCGTCTGGGATTGCACCTACGATCCCACCGAACTGTTCACGCTGGACGCCGACACCATCCGCACCCGCATCTTCAGCCGCGCCGACGCGCTGCCGGAAGGCGTGACGCGCCTGCCGGTCAAGAGCATCCACCTGAACAAGTCGCCGATGCTGGTGTCCAACCTGAAGACGCTGTCGCCGGCGATGGCGGCCAAATGGGGCATCGACCTGGAGCAAGGCAAGGCCAACGCCGCGCTGGCCGCAGCCGGCCGCAACATGGATGTGGAATGGGAGCAGGTATTCCACCGTCCGGCCGGCGACGAGCTGGATGTGGACGAGGATCTGTACAACGGCTTCGTCGGCAAGGACGACCGCCGCATGCTGGACACGCTGCGCAAGGAGACGCCGGCCAAGCTGGCCACGTCATCGCCGTCGTTCAGCGATCCGCGCTTGCTGGAATTGCTGTTCCGCTACCGCGCGCGCAACTTCCCGGAGACGCTGTCCGAGGGCGAGATGGAGCATTGGGAACAGCACCGCGCGGCGCGCTTCTACGAAGGCGCCGGCGGTGCGCGCAGCATCGACCAGTTCTTCGGGGAGATCGACCATCTGCAACAGGATGCCGATGAGCGCGCCGAACACATACTGGCCGAGCTGTACGAGTACGTGGAGCTGATCGCTCCAGCGCACTAGGCTGGCTTAAGCGCGATGCTGGTTGATGGCGTCGCGCGTTTCCTGCGCCACGCGGCGCGCGGCGGCCGCGAAGTCTTCAGCGCCCTGCGGCGCCGCGTACAAAATCGCGCGCGACGAGTTGATCATCATGCCGGTGCCGTTGTAGGTCCGGCCCGACTTGACGGTGGCTTCGATATCGCCGCCCTGCGCGCCAATGCCCGGCACCAGCAGCGGCATGTCGCCGACGATCGCCCGTACCTGCGCCAGTTCTTCCGGGAAGGTGGCGCCCACCACCAGCGCGCATTGGCCGTTGGCGTTCCACTTGTCGGCCACCAGGCGCGCCACGTGCTGATACAGCGGCTTGCCGTCGACGTTCAGGAACTGCAGGTCCGAACCGCCGGCGTTGGAAGTGCGGCACAGGATGATGACGCCGCGGTCGCTCCACTCCATGTACGGCTCCACCGAATCCGAACCCATGTAGGGATTGACGGTCACCGCGTCGGCGCCGTAGCGGTCGAACGCTTCGCGCGCGTACTGGCGCGCGGTGGCGCCGATGTCGCCGCGCTTGGCGTCCAGGATCACCGGGATGTGCGGATAATTGTCGCGCACATAGTGGCAGATTTTCTCCAGCTGGTCTTCCGCGCTCAGCGCCGCGAAGTAGGCGATCTGCGGCTTGAACGAGCACGCCAGGTCGGCGGTCGCGTCGATGATCTCGCGGCAAAAGTGGTAGATGCCTTGCGGGTCGTTCTGGAACTGGGCCGGCAGCTTGGCCATGTCCGGATCCAGGCCCACGCACAGCAGGGAGTCGTTGGCCGCCCAGGCGGCAGATAATTTGTTGATGAAAGTCACGACGCACCCTTCGAATTTGTTGCAAACCCTCTATTGTAACGCCCTCGCAGCAGCCTGTTAAAATTTGGCCCTCATTCCTTAGAAAGCGAATTCCTATGAAACTCACGAATAAAGTCGCGATTGTGACCGGCGCCACCCAAGGCATAGGCTTGGCTTGCGCGCAGCGCCTGGTGGCCGAAGGCGCCAAGGTCATGCTGGTCGACATCAAGCCGGAAGGCGCCTCCGCCGCCGCCACGCTGGGCGAGCAGGCCCGCTTCTTCGCCGCCGACGTCAGCCAGAAATGCGATGTCGACGCCCTGGTGGCCGCCACCCTCGCCGAATTCGGCCGCATCGACATCCTGATCAACAACGCCGGCGTCACCCACGCCGCCGATTTCCTTGACCTGACCGAGGACGATTTCGACCGCGTGCTGCGCATCAACCTCAAATCGATGTTCCTGTGCGGCCAGGCGGTCGCGCGCGAGATGGCCAAGCAGCAGAGCGGCTGCATCATCAACATGTCCAGCGTGAACGCCGAACTGGCGATCCCGAACCAGGTGCCGTATGTGGTGTCCAAGGGCGCGATCAACCAGCTGACCAAGGTCATGTCGCTGAACCTGGTCACGCACGGCATCCGCGTCAACGGCATCGGCCCCGGCACCATCCTGACCGAGCTGGCCAAGCAGGCCGTGATGGCCAGCCCGGAAGCGCGCCACACCATCCTGTCGCGCACGCCGATGGGCCGCTGCGGCGAACCGGAGGAAGTGGCCTCGATTGCCGCCTTCCTCGCCAGCGACGACGCCAGCTACATGACCGGCCAGACGCTGTACGTGGACGGCGGCCGGCTGGCCCTGAACTACACGGTGCCGGTGAAATAAAGAGTTATACGCATTATTGATGTCTGGTATCTGAAACAACAATTAGACACATATCTTTGGCGCCCCCATAATTACACCTGTCTCCACTATTCTCCTCCAAGAAAATAGTTTTAAGCCCGCTTTAACCAGCGGGCTTTTTTTTGCCCATTGTCACTACGGCGTCATATTCGCCCCCTATACTGGTCACATCTTCAGTACATGCAACCGATAGGCATGACGGAAGAAAGGTGCACCGGGGTTCCGGTGCACCACTCCCCCTTTTTTGCGCTGCATGGTATTGTCCGGGTCATGATCAAGCTACTCCTCCTGACCAATTCCCACGCCCGACTACGCTACTGGACCGCCATCGTCCTGTACCTGCTGATCCTGATACTCGGCTCGCTGCCCGGCGCCCGCCAGGACATCGGCCAGGTGGCCTCGGGATTGATACTGCATTCCATCGCCTACGCCGGCCTGACCTTCCTGATTTTCACCGGCGGCACCGGCAGCTTGCGGCTACGCGCCGGCAAGGCCGTACTGACCATCGCCCTGATGGGCGCACTCGACGAATTCGTACAAAGTTTCTTCCCCTACCGTCATGGTGCCGTGTCCGACTGGCTGGTCGACTGCAACGCCGCCGTGCTGACGGCGCTCTTCATGTGGGTCCTGTGGACCCGCTATCGCATCCAGCCGTCAAACTGATACTTGCGGCGCGTTCTCCAGGCGCGCCCATCGCCAGCTCCACGTCCAAACGCATCTGCTGCAATTGCTCCGCCTTGGCCACGCGTACCAATTCGTGCAATGAGTGCGTTAATAAATGCCGGCTGCGAGGGTCCGGCCCGTTTCCACAAGTTGAATTAATTAAATCTTCGATAATAGTGTCTGTCACGCGTGTCAACATATCGATATCCTTTAAAGTGATACCCGACAATTATTGCGTGTGAGTAGCACCGTTCAATTGATGTATATCAACCGCGACAGAATGTGGAGGAACAAAACCGAGCAAACGACCTCTGAATCAAAAGGCTGGCCTTTTTGATGATTCGACCGAGGGGAGAATGAAATGAATATGCCAAGAAATTCTATCGTCGCGCTATTTATCCTGACGCTGGCAGCTTGCGCTTCGGACCGCAGCAGCGAACCCGGCGCGAGCAGCAGCACCGGCAGCTACCCGTCCGACGGCAGCAGTCCCGCCACCACCAGCACCACTACCCAGAGCAGCAGCGCCAACCAGAGCAGCACCACCGGCACCATGAGCAGCAGCGGCATGGCCAGCAGCAGCCCCAGCGCCCAGACTTCCTATGGCGTGGTGCAGGCCATCGACCAGATGCAGCGCCAGGATGCGGGCGTGGGCATGGCAGGCGCGGCGGCGGCCGGCGGCAGCGTTGGCATGCCGACCGACAAGGTCTACCGCGTCACCGTGCGCATGGACGACGGCAGCAACCAGATGGTGGTGGTCGACTCCATGCCCAGCTACAAGATCGGCGACCGCGTGCGCTACAACAACGGCACGCTCACCAGCTACTAGTACAGCTGTTCGACCTGGTAGCCGCGCTTCCTGAGCAGCTGCGGCAAGCCGTCGTCGCCCACCAGGTGCAGCAGGCCGACGCCAACAAAGGCGGTCGGCTCCTGCTGCATGATGCGCTCGATATTGTTGGCCATTTCCGGGTTGCGCTTGCCCAGCAGTACCCGGTTCATGAAGCCGGCGGAGATCGTGTCGCCGCTGGTGGCGGACTGCCACGCCGCGCGGATAGCGGGCGCGTCGGCGGCGTTCCAGGCGTCGATCAACGCGGTGGATTTCTTCAGCGATGCGCCGTCGGCCAGGTCGGCCAGGTTCTCCAGCAGATACTGCTCTTGCTGGCGTTCATCCAGCGTATCGAACAGGCTCAGCTGATAATCGGCGCTTTCCAGCTCGCGCACCGCCTTGTCCTGGCTCTTGGCGGCCGCCAGCAGCGCGTATTCGACCGCCTGGCTGCGCTGGAAGCCGTGCACCTCCATCTCGGCGCCGATCAGCAGGTTGGCGATCAGCCAGGGCTTGTACTGCTGCACCGATTGCAGCGACATGCCGGCCCGCGCCAGCGCCTGCACCGTCAGGCGCAGCGCGGCCGGCGACAGATGGCGCTGCACCGTGTCGCCGTCCGGATAGCGGCCATGGCGCGCCAGCGCCAGCTGGAACGGCGCATCCTGGCGGATGTCGAGCTCGATCACCAGCGCCTTGGAATCGAGCAGCGCGCGCGACGCCACCGGGTCCAGCGGATAGAAACCATCCTTGCCGACATGGATGGTGCCGAACAAATAGCTGGTCTTGCCATCATGCGTAACCCGATACAGCTGGCCTCGGTGCACGACCGAACCAGGCTCGCTCAGCCCGGCGGCAAACAAGGCCTGGCAGCAAGCCAGCAATATCGTAAATAGAATGGCAATTTTCTTTGGCATGAGTTTTCCCCGCGATAGCAGGCATGCCATCGAAAGAATGAAAATTTAATAAGGGAGTAGTAATGCGATGCGCTTTACTGTTTCCTATGGTAAATCAGGAAAATGCGCGGCGAAGTATTTTTTTAAAACTTCCGGCTAAACTTCAGCGGAATAAACACACTAAATGTCAGGTGTTTAATAAAAATACTGTTTAAATGATTAGATATTATTGATTTATTACGCCTAATACCCACACTCAATCCATGGGCTTCATTGATTAATGCGCAAGCGCCCGGATATAGACCTCATGATTCCATTTTCCATCCTCGACCTTTCCCCGATCGCCGAAGGCAGCACGCCCTCCGCATCGTTCCGCAACACGCTGGACCTGGCGCAGCACGGTGAGCGCTGGGGCTACCAGCGCTACTGGCTGGCCGAGCACCACGGCATGCCCGGCATCGCCAGCGCCGCCACCGCCGTGGTCATGGCCCATGTGGCCGGCGGCACCTCGACCATCCGTGTCGGCGCCGGCGGCATCATGCTGCCCAACCACGCGCCGCTGGTGATCGCCGAGCAGTTCGGCACGCTGGAGGCGCTGTTCCCCGGCCGTATCGACCTCGGCCTGGGCCGCGCGCCCGGCTCCGACCAGACCACCGCGCGCGCCCTGCGCCGCAACCTGGACAGCGACGCCGACGCCTTCCCGCAGGACGTGCTCGAATTACAGGATTACATGTCCGACACGCCGCGCCAGCGCGTGCTGGCCGTGCCCGGCCAAGGCGCCAAGGTGCCGCTGTGGATTTTGGGTTCCAGCACTTTCGGCGCGCAGCTGGCCGCGCACATGGGCCTGCCGTTTGCCTTCGCCTCGCATTTCGCGCCGCAGATGATGATGCAGGCGATAGCTCTCTACCGCAGCAACTTCCAGCCATCGGCGCAACTGGCCAAGCCACACGTCATGCTCGGCTTTAACGTGTTCGCCGCCGACAGCGACGAAGAGGCGCATTACCGCGCCACGTCGATGCAGCAAGCCTTCGTCAACCTGCGCAGCGGCCGCCCCGCGCGCCTGCCGCCGCCGCAGGCCGGCTATCTGCAAGCGCTGGGGCCGCAGGAACGGGCGCTGCTCGACTCCGTGCTGTCCTGCTCGGCCATCGGCGCGCCGGACACAGTGCGTCGCCAGTTGCAGGAATTCATCGCCCGCACCGGCGCCGACGAGCTGATGATCACCTCGCAAATCTTCGACCACGCGCAGCGCCTGCGCTCCTACGAAATCACGGCCGAGGTGCGGCAAGACCTGCTGCGCGCGCAAGCCGGCCTGTAGCGAAAACGACCCGTGCTCAGCAGCATTTTGTGATCGCCGGTAAAATTGCGACCTGCAAATTGAAGGAGCACCCGTGAGCCAGTCCCACGCCCAGCAAGACATTTCCCCAGGCATGGTCTGGCTGTTCGCCACCGCGACCGGACTCATCGTTGCCAACCTGTACTACGCGCAAACGCTGATCGGCCCGATCAGCCGCGCCACCGGGCTAGACCCCGGCGCCGCCGGCCTGATCGTCACGCTGACGCAGATCGGCTACTGCCTCGGCCTGCTGTTCATCGTGCCGCTGGGCGACCTGCTGGAAAACCGCCGCCTGATCTTCATCGCCCTGCTGGTCACGGCGGCCGCCCTGCTGGCGGCCTCGTTCACGCGCAGCGCGCCCTTGTTCCTGCTGGCGGCCTTCAGCATCGGCTTGGGTTCGGTGGCGGCGCAGATCGTGGTGCCGTTCGCCGCCCACATGGCGCGGCCGGAAAAGCGCGGCCAGACCGTCGGCAAAGTGATGAGCGGCCTGCTGATGGGCATCATGCTGGCGCGTCCCGTCGCCAGCCTGGTGGCCGACGCGTTGAGCTGGCACGCCATCTTCGTCATCTCCGCCATCGGCACCACGGCGCTGGCCTTCCTGCTGCGCGCGCGGCTGCCGCAGCGCCAGCCCGATTCGGGCCTGCATTATTTCGCGTTGCTGGGTTCGATGTGGCATCTGCTCAAGACCACGCCCATCCTGCGCCGCCGCGCCGCCTACCAGGCGTGCATGTTCGGCGCCTTCAGCCTGTTCTGGACCTGCGTCTCATTGGAATTGACCGGCCCGCGCTTCGAGCTGAGCCAGACCGGCGTCGCCATCTTCGCGCTGGTGGGGGTAGCGGGCGCGATCGCCTCGCCGATCGCCGGCCGCCGCGCCGACCACGGCAAGAGCCGCTCCACCACCGCCGTCGCGCTGACGCTGGGCGCGCTGGCCTTCGCCCTGCCGCTGCTGATCCACTCCAGCCGCGTGGTCGACCTGGGCGTGCTGGTGCTGACCTCGATCGTGCTGGACATGGGCGTCTCGGCCAACCTGGTGACGGGACAACGGGCCATCTTCGCGATGCCGGCGGAAATCCGCAGCCGCCTGAACGGTCTCTACATGGCCTTGTTCTTCATGGGAGGCGCGCTGGGTTCATCGCTGGGTGGCTGGATGTTTGCCGCGCACGGCTGGACCGGCGTCCTGTGGGCCGGCCTCGCCTTCCCCCTGACCGCCCTGTGCATCTTCGCCACCGAATAAATCGGGGTCAAGTCTGACATTCGGACACGGCCTCTGCCGTAGCAGCCGCTACGGCAGAGGCCGTGTCCGAATGTCAGACTTGACCCCGGGTTTAGTGCGACCAGAGCCGGACCTGGCCTTGCAGCGAAACGGTGCCGTTGATGTTGAGGCTGCCTAGGTTGCCGGTGACCGGCGCGTTCGGATCGGTCTGCACGCTCAGCGATTCGAAGCCGAAGTTGGTGTAGCGTACATAGCCGGGCAAGCCGATGGCGATGTAGTCGCCGCCGCCGTCAGGGCGCGTCTGCACGCCCAGGCTGACGGCGAACATGTCCACCATGCCGCGCACATTCTTGAACACGATGTAGCGGTTCTGCCCGTCGCCATTGAAGCCCAGCGACAAACGGCTGTCACTGACCGCCCCCACCAGCGTCGGATCGTTAAGCGAGATATGCGCCGCGAAGCTGATGCCGTCCTGCCCGCTGACCTGCGACAACTCCTTGTCGTCGAGCGCCTGCAACGGCCCACCCTGCGCCACGCCGGCCGCCAACATCAGCGATAGGAACAGGGCGCGCGCCATCAGTGCTTGAACTTTATGTCGAGGTACTGGATCTGGATCGAGCCTATGCGCGACGATCCCAGGTCCACCGGCGCCTGCCCCGGACTGACGAAGGAAATATTGTCGACCACGATGCCGCCGGCCGGCGCCACGCCGCTGCCGTAGCGCGAGTCAGGCCAGTCGATGCCGATGTGCAGGCGCGGCCCGGTCTCGTCGGTCAGCGCATTGATCACCGCCGGCTGCGACGCCACATTGGCCAGCATCCACGGCGTATTGTTGAACACGCCGTTGCCGTCGACGCCGCCGATATGCACGCCGCTCAGCACCATCGCCTCGGTGGCGTCGGTGCGGCCGCGCGGCTGGAACGACAGCTGGCCGATATCCATGCGCAGCGCGGCGCCGAAGGCCACGCCATCGTTGACTTGCGGCGTGGAGAATTGCAAACCGCCGCCGGAGAACACCAGGTCCTTGATCACCACGCTGCCCTGCTCGCGCGTGACGCCGTCCGCCGTCACGCCCCAATCATAGGCGGCCTGCCAGCGCTGGTCGGCATTGATGTTCAAGGGAAAAGCGATATTGACCACATCGGCCAGGCCGGGCGCGCCGGCCACAATGTCGAGCTTGTAGGGATCGGAAAACGGCAACGGATTATCGCTGCGCGACGCGCTGAATTTTTCCACGTACAGGCTGGAACCGATAGGCGTAGTGTAGGTCACGCGCGCATCGCCGCTCATGGCGAAGCCGTTCAGGTCGAAGCTGACGCCGTCGCGTCCGCGCACCGACGACAGCGCCGCATCGGTCAGTGCCTCCATCGCCGGCGCCGGCGCGCACACGGCGACCAGTGCGGCCAGCAAGGAAGCGCGCGCGGCCATCATCACCGACCCTTCGGCAGATTCGGCGGCACCAGGCCGGTGGTGTTGAGCGCTTGCAGCTTGTCGCGCCAGTTCAGCCAGATGCCTGCCTGTGCCGGATCGGAAGCCGGCACTCCGGCCGCGCTAGGGAATTGCACGCCGGTCTTCAACACGGAGATCCAGAAATCGCGGCTCGGTCCGGCGGCATCGCCGGCCGTCACGCCACCCAGCTGCGCCAGCGACAAACAAGGCGCGGTGCAACCGCCGTCCCAGCGCTTGCCGCCCAGCGTATCGGTGTGTGTATCGAGCTGCACGGCGCTGCCGTCGGCCGCCAGGCCGCTCACCTTCATCGAGCCCGACAGGCTGTTGATCTTCAGGCCGATATCGCCGCTGATGCCTTCAAAGCCGAAGCGCATGCCGACCGCCTCGCGCGAGGCGCCGTCGGCCGCGTTCTTGTAGACGAATTCGAAATAGGGATTGCTGATGTGGACCAGGCGCTGCGCCTCGGTGCCATCGCTGCGGCCGAACTGCAGCAGGCCGATATCGAGGTCGGCGCCGGTGCCGTTGCGCGCGGCGTAAGTGTATTCGCCCAGGCGCATATTGCGCAGGTTGGCGCTCAGCGTGATGTCGGCGTCCAGCGCGACCTTGCTGAAGTCGAAGCCGCCCAGGCTGGTGTTGGTCAGCGCGACCAAACCTTGTCCGCGCGTGTTGGACAGCTCTTCTTCGCTCAGCGGCTGCATTTGCGCCGAAGCCGTCAGCGTGCAGCAGGCCAAAGCCGCGCACAGCCACAGCGAACGCAGGAAATAGAGGGGGCTCATGATGTGGGAACGGCAGCCGCGGGCGCGGCTGCCGTTGCTCGACTGATTAGTGAGCGAAGATCCAGACGGTGGTGCCGCGCATGTCGATCTGGTTCATTGCAACCGAACCGAACGATGCTGCGCTGTTGCCCATCTTGATCGCGTCAACCGACACGTTCAGGTAGTGGCCGTCAGCAACCACGCTCGCTGGGATAGCGATCTGTACGACGTCGCCGCCGGTGGCTGGGTTGTAGAAGGTGCCTGGGTTGGTCACGCCGGCGGCGCCAGCAGCGGCCAGGAAGGAGTTTTTCGACAGGATGTCGATGTTAGCGGCGATCAGGCCGTTAACTTTGATGCCGTTGAAGCTGATCGAACCGCCACCCATGCCGTTCGCGTCCAGCGCGTCGGTATCGGTGTAGGTGAACGATGCGATCTTGATGTTCAGGTTGGCAGCGATCGACACGCCGTCTTGGCCGCTGACGGTGCTCAGCTCTGCGTCTTGAATCGGGGTCATGGCCGATGCCGAGAAGGCCAGGGTTGCCAGGGCTGCTGCTGCTGCGGTTTTGATGAATTGCATGTGTTTGTCTCCGTGAGGTTTTGGTCTGGGTATTTGTGTTTTTTTCAATGCTACGTAACCATCTTAGGGCTACGCTGTTGCAAGCGTCTAGCATGCCGCGCTGACTTTTCAGGCCAAGCTACAGACCCTGCGAGCCAGCGCGGACAAGTCTGGATTAGTGCGCGAAGATCCAGACGGTGGTGCCGCGCATGTCGATCTGGTTCATTGCGACCGAACCGAACGAAGCTGCGCTGTTGCCCATTTTGATCGCGTCAACCGACACGTTCAGGTAGTGGCCGTCAGCAACCACGCTCGCTGGGATAGCGATCTGTACGACGTCGCCGCCGGTAGCTGGGTTGTAGAAGGTGCCTGGGTTGGTCACGCCGGCGGCGCCAGCAGCGGCCAGGAAGGAGTTTTTCGACAGGATGTCGATGTTAGCGGCGATCAGGCCGTTAACTTTGATGCCGTTGAAGCTGATCGAACCGCCACCCATGCCGTTGGCGTCGAGTGCGTCGGTGTCGGTGTAGACGAAGGAGTCAATCTTGATGTTCAGATTGGCAGCGATCGACACGCCGTCCTGGCCGCTGACGGTGCTCAGTTCTGCGTCCTGGATCGGGGTCATGGCCGATGCCGAGAAAGCCAGGGTTGCCAGGGCTGCTGCGATTGCGCTTTTAACGATTTGCATTTTTTATCTCCGAGTTGTGTTTGAAATTTTTGGCCGGGCTCACGTCCCGCAGGCTGGTCCTAAGCTCCGGGTAGGAGCTGCGGCGCACTGTCTGGTGCCGTGAAAATCTTAATATTTGACTATTAATTGAGTCCATCATATGAGTCGCTCCCGACGCCGGTCCAGCGTGTCGCGCTGACTTGCAAAGCCAACGACTTGGCCCTGAGAGCCATGCAGAGTGAGGACGCGGAGTGTGGTCGTTGTTGCACGTGTGTTGTCAAATAGTTGCGACAAACGCCCCGCCAAGTAGCATAACTTCGTCCCGGACCGACTAGAGTCACACCTCTAAAAAAACAGATGCTCGGTTTTGCCAAACCATGCGTTAATTAATTACTAGAAAAGAAAGACGTGTTGTCGCCTTAATAAAGCACGACCGTTCTAATATAAATACTGGAGACAAGATGAACCCAACAGCGGGGCGCCCGACGCCTCTGGGCGCAGCCTACGCCCGCAGTTTTTCCCGCCAGTGCCGATGGCATTTTTATCGCGCGCGTATGGGCACGCTCTCGCGCATAGCGCGTGCCGCGCGCGAGGGCTGACGCCATGCTGATGATCCTGCTGACCGTCATTGCCGCCGTCATCGGCGGCGCCGGTGTGATGTCGCGCCACGAACCGCAAGACCGCCCCAAGGACCAGTTCGAGATGCCGCAAGCCCGGCTGGGCGGCGGCGCCTACGTGCAATCAGTGACGATGGAGCCGTTCTCCGAGCTCAAATACAAGCACATCGTGCGCCAGGCCTTCGACTTCAGCTGCGGCTCGGCCGCGCTGGTCACCATCCTCAACTACCACCTGGGCGTGATGGTCAACGAGCAGCAGGCCATGGAAGGCATGCTGGACAAGGGCGAGAAGGAAAAAATCATCGAACGGCGCGGCTTTTCGCTGCTGGACATGAAACGCTACGTCGGCTCGCTGGGCATGTCCGGCGCCGGCTTCAAGGCCGAGATCAAGGACTTGATGACGCTCAACGAACCGGCCATCGTGCCGATCGACTACGCCGGCTCCAAGCACTTCGTGGTGCTGCGCGGCATCCGCGACGGCGTGGTCTTCATCGCCGACCCGTCGGCCGGCAACATCGTGTTCTCGGTCGAGGAGTTCGCGCGCTGGTGGGACAAGAACACCCTGTTCATCATCTCGCCGGCCAAGGATCAACCACCGGTGGCGCACCTGGCGCTGACCGATCAGGAACTGGGCGTGACCGACATGGACCGCGTCACAGGCAAGGGCCGGCAGGACGGCCTGTCCAACTCGGCCCAGCAGTTGCTGCGCGCCGTCAACTCAGGCGCCGCCGGCACCTGGATGCATCGCAATTAAACCTCAGCAGCGCCACTACTCTTCAAGGATGACCAAGATGATTTTCCGTACCCTGCCTATCGCCGCAGCCATTGCCGCCACCCTGCTGGCGCTGCCCGCTGTGGCGCAACAGACACCTCCAGCGGCCACTACCCCGGCCGCTACCCCGGCCGCCGCCCCGGCCAGCGCCGACGCCGCCCGCGACGCCCTGGCCAAGAAGGAAGGCGAAGGCGACCAGAGCGCGCTGCTGAAGCAGACCCTGACCGCCGTCGACAAGCAGTACTCGATGATCCGCCGCAACCAGCTGTCCGTCACCTACGACCTGACCTACGCCTACGTCGGCGAGGAACGCATCGTCACCGACCTGGCCAACGGCAGCACCACCCTGTTCAACATCGAGAACACCAGCTCGCACAGCGTCACCAACACCTTCTCGGCCGACTACGGCCTGCTCGACAACGTCACCGGCAACGTCACCCTGCCGCTGATCTCGCGCTACTCGGACAACAACCTGTCCAACGGCGTCTCCAACTCGCTGGGCGACCTGCTGGTGGGCGCGCGCTGGCAGCCGTTCGAAGCGCGCCGCGACACCCCCAACCTGACCGTGACCAGCAATGTGCGCCTGCCGACCGGCCGCAGCCCGTTCAAGATCATCGCCGGCAGCGGCGAGGCCACCGGCAGCGGCGTCGGCGCCCTCACGGCCGGCCTCAGCGTCAACAAGATCGTCGACCCGGTCGCGCTGTTCGGCTCGCTGAACTACACCGCCAGCCTGCCGGCCAAGCACCTGTGGCAAGTCAACGGCACCCGCATCCTGACCCGCGTGGCGCCGGGCGGCACGCTCGGCTTCGGCATGGGCTTCGCATACGCGCTGTCGTACGGCATTTCCACCACGATCTCCTTCCAGGAAGCGATCTCGGCCGGCTCCAAGCTGCGCTTTGCCGATGGCCTGGAAGCCAAGACCCACATGCAGACCTCCAGCATCCTCAACATGGGCCTGGGCTACCGCATCTCGCCCAAGACCACGGTCAATATGTCGGTCGGCATCGGCCTGACGCCGGACTCGCCGAACATGACGGTGAGCATGAACATCCCGCTGAACTTCTGACGGCGTAACGATCCATGAGCCCGTCCAGTCCAGTCCACGCGCGCCGCCGCGCCACCGCCGCCGCGGCCGCGGCGCTGTGCGCGGCGCTGTGTCCGCTGTCGGCGCAGGCTGCGCTGACCGAGAACCTGACCACCAGCGTGGTCGCCATGTCGCTCGGCAATGCCGTGACCGCCGATCCGCCCGGCGTCGCCTCGATCCACTTCAACCCCGCCGGCCTGGCGCGGCTGACCGGCGACGGCGAGAGCATCCACAACTTCGTGGCCTCGATCCGCACCGCGGCCAGCTTCACGCCGGGGCCGAACTTCGACATCGGCGGCTGGAAGGACGACCCGATCTCCAACACCCGCACCGGCCCGGTGCGCCAGGTGATGTATGTGCCCGGCTACGGCATGCCCGGCTGGCGCCTGCCGGCGGTGGCCGTGCCCGGCATCGGCATGTACTGGAACAAGGCCGGCTCGCCGTGGACCTTCGCCACCGACAGCTATATGTCGCAGGCGATGAGCCTGGACCGCACCACCGATCCCAACGACCCCGGCCAGTACCAGGGCCGGCAGGAACAGATCCAGCGCCTGGTCTACCTGTCGCCCTCGGTCGGCTACAAGTATTCGGACACGCTGCGCTTCGGCGTCGCCATCCCGATCGCCCACGCCGCCTTCGTGGTCGACACCAATATGCGCTTCCCCAACGAGCTGCTGGGCGTGTTCGGCCAGCTGCAAAAGGGCTGGTGCCCGGAAGACGGCGGCAACATCATCGATGTGCTCGGCTTCGGCGTGTGCGGCGGCGGCAAGGACGGCATGGTCAGCCCGTTCAAGAAGGCCGCCAATATGCGGTTGGAACTGACGGCCCCGTTCGACCCGACCATCAACCTCGGCGTGCTGTGGGAACCGCGGCCGTGGCTGGCGCTGGGCGCGGTCTACCAGGGCGGCTCCAAGACCCATTACACCGGCAGCTACCAGTTCGACACCGAGCCGATGCTGCGCAACTTCGTGCGCGGCATGAACGCCTCGCTGCTGGGCCCGATCGCCGGCGCCGTGCTGGGCTTCCCGACCTCGATCCCGGCCACGCAGAAGGGCAATATGAGCGCCATCATCCCCTTCCCTTCGCACCTGCAGGTGGGGATCAAGCTCAAGCCCGTCCGCTACGTCCAGCTCAACGTCGACGCCAGCTACGCCCGCTGGAGCGAA
Source organism: Duganella sp. BJB476 (assembly GCF_003416895.1). GTDB lineage: Bacteria > Pseudomonadota > Gammaproteobacteria > Burkholderiales > Burkholderiaceae_D > Rugamonas. The sequence continues at coordinate 76,558 of NZ_QVIO01000006.1, read as the reverse complement.
TGGGACGCGCTGCGCTTCCAGTTCGACCAGAGCGTCAAGCTGCTGGAGGTGGCGCGGCTGTACGGCATTCCGGATTCGACCAAGCTGGTCATCCCGCGCGGCTACAAGAGCGTGGTCAACCTGGCCTACGGCATGCAACTGTTCCCGATCGAGAAGCTGGCGCTGCGCTTCGGCTTCGAGCCGCGCAAGACCTCTATCCCGAACGACAAGATCGACTTGCTGGCGCCGCTGCCCAACACCAAGCTGCTGAGCGCCGGCCTGAGCTACAAGATCAGCAAGAACATGGAAGTCAGCGTCACCGGCTCCTACTTGAGCGGCAAGTACGAAGTGCCGGCCAACACCGACTGCAATCTGAACTGCAGCAACTTCCTCAACATCATCTACAACCCGTATGCCGGACAGAACGTCAAGGGCGACATCCACGTGCGCTATTTTGGTTTTGAAATCAACAAGCGTTTCTGATTTTTTAAGGAGCACATTATGACGACACCCATCACTACCCATTGCAAGCGCGGCTTGCTGCTGCTGGCGCTGGCCTCGGCCTGCGCCGGCGCGTACGCCGCCGCGCCGGTGCCGCCGGCCAAGCAGGCGCTGGTCGACAAGGTGCTGAAGCTGTGGAACCCGGACAACATCGGCCAGCAGATGCTGCAGGCGCCGGTGGCGGACGCGGTGCAACAGGCGCGCGCCATGCTGCAAGGGCGCGCCGTGCCGGAGAAGCGCGACGCCGCCATGAACGACATCGTCGGCGAAGCCAAGCAGTTCATGGCCGAGGCCACGCCGATCACCAAGGGCAGCGCCGACAAGCTGATCCCGACCACCATCGCCCCGCTGCTGGCCGAGCGCTACACCGAGGAAGAACTGAAGCAGCTGATCGCCATCCTCGAATCGCCGGTCAAGAAAAAATTCGAAGCGATGCTGCCGGAAATGCAGAAGACCCTGGGCGAAGGCGTGGCCGCCGACACCCGCGCCGTCATCGACCCGAAACTGCAAGGCCTGAAGGAAAAAATCGGCCTGCGTCTGCGCACCGCGGTCACGCCATGACTTACTCCTCCGCCCTGCATCTGGTGCGCGGCGTCAAATCGCGCCTGACCCATTCCGGCGTGGAAGCGGAAGCGCTGTTCGCTGAAGCCGGTCTGGACGAAGGGGACGGCCTCGCCTGCGACGCCCTCACGCTGTCCGACAAACTGAGCCACCTGTGGGAACTGGTGGTGGAAAAATCCGGCGATCCGCTGATCGGCCTGAAGATCTCCTCGCCGCACCGGCTCGGCTGGCTGGGCGTGATGGGCCACATCATGCTGGTGTCGCCGACGGTGCAGAGTTCGATCGAGCGCTGCCACGGCCACACCCGCGTCGGCCTGCTGCTGCCCGGCGCGCGCCGCGACGTGCCGCAGCAACGCTACGACTTCGTCTGGTGCGTGCTGCTGCGTTCGCTGCGCTGCGCCGCCGGCCGCGACGACATCGCGCCGGTGGTGGTCGAATACACCTTCCCGAAGCCGGCCAACGCCCACGTGTATGAAGAGACCTTCGGCTGCCCGGTCAAGTTCTCGATGCCGCACAACGTCATGGAGTTTTCCGACACCGACCTGGTGATGGCGCTGCCGGCCAATCCTCCGCTGGTGCCCGGCAGCGGCGAACGCGTGCTGGCCACGCTGGCGCGCGCCGAGCCGCCGACCTTCAGCGCCAAGGTGCAGGGGCTGCTGGCCAGCCTGCTGCCGAAAGGCCCGCCGCACCGCGACGACGTCGCCAACCAGCTGATGATGAGCGAGCGCACCCTGCAGCGCCGGCTGGCCGAGGAAGGCACCAGCTTCACCAACCTGGTCGACGACACCCGGCGCGAGCTGGCGCGGCAATCGCTCAGCTGCGGCGAACTGTCGCTGAAGATGCTCAGCTTCCAGCTGGGCTTTTCGGAACCGAGCGCGTTCTACCGGGCCTGCAAGCGCTGGTTCGGCATGGCGCCGTCGGACATCGTGCACATGGCGCATCAGCCGGGCCCCGAGCCCGAGTCGATGAACGCCACCACGCCGCGCAAATCGGCATAACAACAAAAAGGAGACGGGGCGATGGGATGGTTATCGAATAATCAAAGCAAGTCGATGCTGGGTCAGCTGCTGGTTAAACAGAAGCTGATTACCGAAGAACAACTGGCCAACGCGATCGAGCTGCAACGCACGACCGGCCAGCGGCTGGGTGACATCTTCGCCGAGCTGAACCTGATCACGCATCAGCACATCGAAGAAGCGCTGCGCAAACAGCGCCGCCTGCGGATGGCGGCGGCCATCGCCACCTCCCTGCTGGCGCCGATGGAAACCTATGCCGCGCAGGCCCTGCCGTCGCTGGCGGTGGGCACGCCGGTGGTGCTCAGCAAGGACCAGCGCGGCTTGCAGATCAAGGAACGTCCGGGCCTGCAAGCCCTGAGCGAAGAGGAACTGGGCGACACCTCGGCGCAAGGCCTCAGCGACGAGCTGCTGCAAATCGTCAAGCAGACCAAGAACAACGGCTTGGAAGTGGTGGGCGACATGGCCAAGCTGCTCAATCCGGTGCTGGGTTTCCTGGAAGCCGACACCAGCATGAAGAACGTGGTCTACGATCCGAGCAAGGCCACCGCCACCATCAACAAGGACGGCTCATTGACCCTGAACCTGCCCTCGTCGATCGGCGAGCTCAACTTCAACAACATCCGCGTCAAGGGCACCGAGGGCGCCAGCTTCGGCAGCATCTCGATCAAGGGCATCGACCTGACCGGCACCTCGATCACGATGGCCTTCCATCACTGACGCCGGTCGGGAATTTTTACAGAGAGTTTGCGCTGTTTGCTGGTCCTCCTGCGAATTCTGCAGTGGCACGAAGTATGCGAGGTCCCAAGTGATTTGGGACTGCCACATTCCGTGGAATCACCAGGAGGAGAAATCCATGAACACCGCAAATACTTTGTGCTTGCTGACGGCTGCCTTGTTGGCGGGATCGATCGTAACAACACCGGCACTGGCTGGCTCGGGCGGGGATATTCCTTGCGGGTCCAAGGCCGGCTTTGTCAGGGAACGTTCTATTAACCCTGCCAATTTCCAGGTTCGCATCACGGGGCCGGACGGCAAAGTCCTGGTGCCGCAGCCGCCCAAATTTCCCGTTTTCGCCAAAGGGGTGGCGCTGGCCGGTGGTGGCTTTGGCGTCGACGTGGACATCCCGGCCTTCCCGTTCACCTGCGACGTCAAAAACAGAACCATTCCTTTACCGAAGAAAAAGGACGGCCCCCTTGCTGCCGGCCCGATCACAGAGGGCGGCGAAATGGCGGACCTCAGCCTGGAGGCAATTCAGTTCGATAGCGTGAGCGGCACTTATTCTCTGGAAGGTCTGTTCGGGCGCTTGCAAGTCGAGCTTGGCAACGGCGTTTTCCTGAGCATACCCGACCTCTACGCCGATACCAATGGAGACGGCGTGATCGGTGACGGCGACCTCCTCTACAGCATGGTCGATATCAACACCTACCTGAAGGCGCCGCCCAGCTTCAACCTTGGCGACACGTTTGACATCGTGAATGGCAGCGTCGCCGGCCTGCCCGGAATGAAGTTCAGTACAACGCCCTTCGATTTCGATCCTGCCACCGGCTTTAGCAACGGAACGCCCTTTACCGGCGTGGGCGATGTTGAAAGTTTGCACGATGTGGCTTCGGTATCCGAGCCCGGCACCGTCTTTCTTTTCTGCGCCGCCCTGGCGGGCCTGGCAGTTTCTCGCCGCCGGCAAGAAAACCTCAGTCGCTCCTGACCGGCGCATTCCAGACAGGCGCTGAGCCCATCACTGAATCAGGGCGCTGGCCTTCAGTTGCGCCAGCATGGAATCGGCCAGTTCGCGGCTGACCGATTCGGCCGAGCTGAAGGGGCTGGCCTGGATGTGGATGATGCGCGACCAGCCCTGCTTGGCGTTGCCGCGCGCGCCGTAGGAAACGGTCACGACGATATCGGCCGAGCCGTCGGTGTCGGCCATGATGCGGTTGATTTCCACCGTCAGCGCGTTGCGGAAATCCTTGTCGGAGCTGGCCAGGTAAGGCGCCAGCGGGGTGCGCGACATCAGCGGCAGATTCTTGACGATGCCGTTGCCGAATTCCTTGCAGCGGGCCGATGTGGCGAGTTTTTCCTCGTCGGTGATCATCGGCTGCTGCAAGCCGGTGCCGCGTTGATGCTTGGTCCAGCCGGTGCTGGTCTTGCCGCTGAAAACAATCGCCAGCGATTTTTTCTCAATCGCCTGCTGCGCGCCCTCGCCCTGCACCACCACCACCTGCGGCCCGCCGCACCCCGCCAAGGCCAGGCACAGCATCAATAAAAATCGCTTCATGAACACGGCATCCCAAGAAATAAAGAATAGCATCATGGCATGAAAAATCAGCAATAAGAACTTACCATTTCGTAATAAAAAATTCACCGTCGCATCAAAAAAAAAGCAGCCCACAGGCTGCTTTTACTACGTGATCGCCACGGCTTACTTGGCGTTGCGCGGCTTGGCGAAGGCGTCGCCGGCTTTCCATTCCGGCAGCTTGGCGCCGTTGGCGATCAGGCGGCCCAGGTTCAGCGTGTATTGCGCCGTCTGCACCATGCCCGACAAGTCCCAGCTCGCATCGTACTCATCGCTCACCTGATGGTAACGCTTGTCGTACGCGGCGGCCTTGGCTTTCGAGCCGGCCGGATCCTTGATGTACTCGCGGCCCGATTCGATCGAGAACGCCGGCACGCCGTTCTTGGCGAAGTTGAAATGGTCGCTGCGGAAGTAGCCGCCCGCCAGATCAGGTTCCGCTTCGGCGATGTGCATGCCCATCGCCTTGGCCGCCGTCTCCGCCAGCTTGCCCAGCTCGGTACGCTCGCTGCCTTGCGTGCCGATGTCGCGCGTGGCGCCGACGAAGTTCAGGCTGTCCAGGTTCAGGTTGGCGGCGGTCTTCGCCAGCGGCCACAACGGCGACGACGCATAGGCCGCGCTGCCCAGCAAGCCCTGCTCTTCAGCCGCCACCCACAGGAACATCTGGCTGCGCTTGGCCGGTGCGCGCACCGCCTCCTGCGCCATCGCCAGCAGGGCCGCCGAGCCGGAAGCGTTGTCGACCGCGCCGTTGAAAATCGTATCCCCAGTGTCGCCCTGCTTGCCGAGGTGATCCCAATGCGCGCTGTAGATCACCACTTCATCCTTCAGCTTGGGATCGGTGCCCGGCACCACGGCCGACACATTGAATTGCTCGACCTTGCGCACGGCCGCTTTCATTTCGCCGTTCAGCTTGGCGGCCAACGGGACCGGCTTGAAATCCTTGCGTTCCGCCGCGGTGCGCAGCGCATCGATATCCTGGCCTGCCGCCTTGAACAGCGCGCGGGCGGTGTCGTCGGTCATCCAGCCTTGCAGCTGCGTGCCCAGCGTACCGGCCGCCAGCTGGAAGCGTTCCACGCCCGACCAGCTGTTCTGGATCACGCTCCAGCCATACGACGCGGTCGGCGTGGTGTGGATCAGCAGCACGCCGGCGGCGCCCTGGCGCTGGGCTTCTTCAAACTTGTAGGTCCAGCGGCCGTAGTAAGTCAGGCCCTTGCCGTTGAAACGGTTGGGCTGCTCGGCGGTCGGCTGCGGGTCGTTGACCATCATGACCAGGATCTTGCCCTTCAAGTCCACGCCCTTGTAATCGTTCCACTGCTCATCCGGCGCGGTGATGCCATAGCCGACAAACACCAGGTCCGCATTGAAGCTGTGCGACGCGGTCGCATCGCCCGGCGCGAATACCCAGTCCTTGCCAAAGCTGATCGGCAGCGCCTGGCCGCCCGCTTCCAGCTTCAGCGTGCTCTCGGCCGGCTGCGTCTTGACGCCGGCGATCTGCACCGACTGGCGATAGCTGTCGCCATTGCCCGGCTTCAGGCCCAGCGCCAGCGCCTGCGTTTCCAGATAGGCAACGGTCAGGTCGGCGCCGCGCTGGCCGGTGCCGCGGCCTTCCAGCACATCGCTGGCAAGGAAGGCCAGGTGGGCGCGCAGCGGAGCTTCCTTCACGGCGGCGTTTTTGACGCTGTCGGCGTGGGCCGGGAATGCCAATGCCAGGCTGATGGCCAGGGCGGAGGCAACATAGGAGGTGGTCATTTTTTGCATGATGTCCTGGTGCGTAAGGGGGTCTGTCGTCAGGCGCGGCAAAGAGCCGCGCGCCAGCATTGTATGACAACTGCGACCGTTACAGGGGCGGGAAAATTTGCTGATGCACAGTGACATTTCGATAGTTTGTGCGCCGTTCGGCTCGCCTATAGTGGCGTCCTGACAATCTGTACAAATAAGCCACACGCATCAATGGTGGCAGCCCAACCTTCCAGGAAAATATGAAACAGTTTCTAACTCCCATCCTTTTATGCACCGGCCTCGGCTTCGCAATGCAGGCGCAGGCCGGCCACAACGCGCAGTACGTCTCCCAATCGGTGATGGACAGCACGGCAGCCAGCGCCAGCTACACCGTCTCGGTCACCTTCAAAAACACCGGCACGACCACCTGGACCGCCGGCTCGTTCCGTCTCGGCGAACCGGCCAACACCTGGAACTGGCACACCACCCGGGTCGACCTGGCCCCCGGCGAGACGGTGCCGCCCGGAGCGACCAGGACCTTCACCTTCCCGGTCAACGGCCCCTACACCGCCGCCAGCAAGCTGCAGCCGTTTAACTTCCAATGGCAGATGTTGAAGGAAGGCGAAGCCTGGTTCGGCGACAAGTCGCCCAATGTGGTGGTCTATTCCATCGCCACGCCCGAAATCCGCACCAATTTCGCCCCGACCCTGCCGCCCGCGCCGGTCACCGCCTCGGACTTCGACTTCGACCACTTCCGCGGCGCCAACGTGCTGGAAAGCGCGACCACCCGTCCGGACGGCGTGCTGGGCTGGATTCCCACCGAGGCCCAGATGGCCACCATCTCCAAGTCCGCGCAGGACATGAACCTGAACGCGCTGCGTATGGCGGTCGCGATTCCCCTCAACGGCAGCGACACCAGCGCGCTGTACACGGCCGTCAAAAAAGACCTGGACATCGCCATGAGCTACGGCCTGCGCGTGATCCTGGCGATCGGAGGCTACGACAAATATAACGGCGCCTGCAGCTGGGAACAGGGCTACATCCAGGTGGACCAGAGCGCGGCCAGCTTCATCCGCACGATGTACTCCCATCCCGCCGTCATGGCGTGGGACCTGAACAACGAGCCGCTGTGGTTCGCATCGACGTCGGACTGCCTGCCCAACACTTCCGATTACCAGAACGTGGTCGATGGCGTGCACGCGATGTACAACCTGGTGCGCGCCAACGATCCGTCCAACAAGCCGACCACGGTGGGCGATTCGCCGCTGCCGTTCATGCACTACTGGACGGATATCGAATCCTTCGCCTCGCCGCATCTGTACCAGACCAACATGCCGCAGATGGCCTACACCACCGAGGGCACGATGCGCCTGGCAAAGGCCGAGAGCGGCTCTATGCCGATGATCGTCGGCGAGTTCGGCTACAACGTGCCGGACCATGTCCCCGACGAGGCCGCGCAGGCGGCCGCCTACCGGGCCTACTTCAACGAACTGCAGCGTCAGAACGTGGGCAGCGCCTTCTGGAGCCTGTCGTTGAGCGACGATCAGCATCCGATGTCGCTGATCAACCAGGACGGCAGCCTGCGGCCCGCCGCCTACGTGGTCAAGTCGTATCATGAAATCGCCCGCAATTCGCACTTCGTGACCCAGAACGTGCCCAGCGTGATGAAGGCGGGACAATCGTACAACGTCAGCATCACGTTCAACAACACCGGCAGCAACAACTGGGCGTTGGTGAACTACAAACTGGGCACGCTGAATCCTGACAACAACCTGTGGGGACCGAACCGCATCGCACTCAACAGCGCGCCGGCGGAACTGGTCAAGCCCGGCCAGCAGAAGCAATTCAACTTCACCGTCACGGCGCCGGCCAAGCCCGGCGTGTATAACTTCCAATGGCAAATGCTGCAGGATAACGTGGCCTGGTTCGGCGAACAAAGCCCGAACGTGGCGGTCAAGGTGCAGTAAACATCTGCGTGCGGCGAGCGGGCGGCGGTTCGCTTCGTTTACAATCTGGTCGATGAAGAATTCAGTTCCCTACCTCGGCCGCTTCGCCCCCTCACCCACCGGCCCACTGCATATCGGCTCGCTGGTGGCCGCCATGGCCAGCTACCTGGACGCCAAAGTGCACCAAGGACTATGGCTGGTGCGCATCGAAGACGTTGACGGCGACCGCAACGTGGCCGGCGCCGACGAACACATCCTGGCCTCGCTGCAACGCTGCGGCATGCGCTGGGACGGTGACGTCACCTGGCAAAGCCGTCGCACCGACCTGTACCAGCAAGCCTTGCGGCAGCTGGGCGACCTGGTCTACCCCTGCGGCTGCTCGCGCAAGGAAATCGCCGATTCGCAGCTGAGCCTGACCGGCCGCCAGGCGCAGGCGCTGATCTACCCCGGCACCTGCCGCCACGGCCTCGCCGCCGGCAAGAGCGCCCGCGCCCTGCGGCTCAAAGTGCCGCAAGCGCCACACTGCGTGCTGCGCTTCGACGACCGCTGGGCCGGCCCGGTCAGCCAGGACCTGACCGACGACGTCGGCGACTTCGTCATCAAGCGCGCCGACGGCTTCTGGGCCTACCAGCTGGCCGTGGTGGTCGACGACGGCGCCCAGGGCATCACCGACATCGTTCGCGGCGCCGACCTGCTCGACTCCACGCCGCGCCAGCTCTACCTGCAACAAGTACTGGGACTGCCGCAACCGAGCTACCTGCACGTGCCGGTGGTGACCAACGAACTGGGCGAGAAACTATCCAAGCAGACCGGCGCCATGGCCTTCGACAACGGCGCCGCCCCGCAACAGCTGTTGCAGGACGCCATGCTGCCCGCCGCCCGCTTCCTTGGCATGGACCTGCAGGCCGACAACATCGACGCCTTCTGGCGCGCCGCCGTGCCCGCGTGGGCGCAAGTTCTGCGGAATCTGCCGAATCCACGCTAGTCTCGATATCGATCAACACCGGCACTGGCGTGCGCGATGCACGCCGGCTTTTCCTCTACACTGAAGCAATGGAAGTCGAACTCAAACTACTGCTCTCGCCCGCCGACAACGACCAGCTGCTGCAACACCCGCTGATCGCCGCCCACGCGCGCGCGCCGGTGCGCTCGCAGCCACTGTCGGCTCGCTACTTCGACACGCCGGACCTGCACCTGCTGCGCCACGGCGCCGGCCTGCGCGTCCGCAAGATCGACGGCACCTGGATGCAAACCATGAAGGCCGGCGGCAGCGTGCAAAGCGGCCTGCATCGGCGTAATGAATGGGAAGGCCCGGTCGACCGTCCATGGCCGCGCCTGGGCAAGCTGCGCAAGCTGATCGGCGACCAGCAGCAATGGCTGGACGTGCTGGACGGCGACGACCTGAAAGCCCGGCTGGAACCGCTGTTCGTGGTCACGGTGCAGCGCCACAGCTGGGACCTGGACGTCGACGGCAACCACATCGAACTGGTGCTCGACCACGGCCACATCGAGCGCCACGGCCATCAGGTGCCGGTCAACGAAATCGAACTGGAACTGAAAGACGGCGACCCGGCCAGCCTGTTCGCCTTCGCCTTGCAGCTGCAGGAGCAGATCCCCATGCGCCTCAGCAACACCAACAAGGCCGAGCGCGGCTACATGCTGTGCCGCCAGACCGGCACCGTGCCGCACCGCGCGCAAAGCCTGTCGCTGGCGCCGGACGCCACTGCTGCCGACGCGCGGCTGGCCATCCTCAACAACTGCCTGCAGCACATCCAGCGCAACGAAAACGCCGTCATCGAAGGCGACGACGCGGAAACGCTGCACCAGATGCGCGTGGGCGTGCGCCGCCTGCGCTCGGCGCTGAAGCTGTTCGAAGCAGCCGCGCCCTGCCCGCCCGCCTTGCAGGAAGACATCATCTGGCTGGGCACAGAACTGGGCGCGGCGCGCGATTGGGATGTGCTGCTGGCGTCCACGCTGACGCATATCCAGGCCAATCCCGGCGGCCGCAACAGCGTGCTGGACCTGCAAGCGCTGGCGCTCAAGACCGCCCACGCCAAGCGGCGCGAAGCGGCGCAAGCCCTGCTCTCGCAACGCTACACGCGCCTGCTGCTGACGATGGGCTTATGGATGCAGCTGCCGGCCGAGGGCATGGACGAGCCGGCAATCGACTTCGCCAACCGCACCATGAAGCGCCTGCACAAGAAGCTGATGAGACGCTCGCAACGCATGGACGACGACGCGCCGGACAGCATCCACCGCACACGCATCGCCGCCAAGCGAGCCCGTTACGCGCTGGAGTTCTTCCATTCCCTGCACAGCGGCAAGGCGCTGCGGACGTATCTGAAAACCCTGTCCGCCACGCAAGAGGAATTGGGCCGCCACAACGACCTGGTGGTCGCCGACCGGCTGTTGCGGGAGCTGGGCCAGCAGCACGACGCGGCCGGTGCAACCGTCCAGTTCGCGCGCGGCTACCTGCAGGCGCTGCAAGCCACGCAGCCGGCCGACCTGGCGACGATCTGCGCCAACCTGCACGCACTGCGGCTGCCGTAACGCCACAGAGGCTTGTGGTAAATTGGTACAACTTTGAACAATCGGCATCCGCCCCTACTATCACTCATGAAACCCCGTTCATCACCGCACGGCACGCAGGCCTGGCTGTCGGCTGTCCGCGCCTACAATCTGTGCGAAACCGTGGTCAGCCACCGGCTGGCCGATATCCAGCTGCGGGTCGGTGACCTGGAAGTGCTGGCCACGCTGGCCACCACACCGGGACTGAGCCAGCGCGAGCTGGCGGCGCGCTGCTTCATCACCAAAAGCGGCGTGAGCATGTTGCTGTCGCAAATGGAGGAGCGCGGCCTGGTCACCCGCACCGCCGACGCCAGCGATGCCCGTTCCAAGCGCCTGGCCCTGACCGGCGACGGCATGAAACTGGCGGCCCAGGCCATGAAGATCCAGTCCGACGTGGTGAGCGTCATGGTGGCCGGGGCCTCGGAACGAGAACTGGCCGATATCCAGCGCGTGATGGACCGCGTTTCCGCTCAGCTGGAAACGCTGCTGTAGACGCGCGACTGGCCGCTGGTCAGCGCGCGGCCTGCAGCGCGGCAATCACCGTCTCCGGCGCGATCACGCCCTGCTTGCTGAGGAGCAGGCCCTTGGACGTGCCTTCCGCGATGAGCTTGTCGCCGACCGAGAAACGATGCGTCATGAAGAAATGCCGTTCGTCCCAATGGGTCAGGTGCATGGTGGCGGTGAAACGCTGGAACACACCCAGCTGCTTGCGGTAAGTCATCGTGTGCTCGGTGATGACGGGCATCCAGCCATGCCGCCGCATCTGCTTCACCAGGCCGGAGCGGATGAACAGGTCTACCCGGTTCAAATCGCACAGCGTCAGGTAACGCCCGTTGTTCACGTGCAGATTGATGTCCAGGTCGTTGGGAAAGGTCAGCAGCGACAGTTCGCTGGTGGCCGCCCCGACCGGCAGCCGGGGCCGGAACAGCGAGGCGACCAGCACATACAACAGGCGAAAGATGAGATTCATGGATAGGCTCCTGACGGCGTCACGCTGGTAAATGGTTCAATTTTGAACAGCATAGTTCAAAATTGAACCATTTACCAGCGGAATATCAGAAGCGCTAGCGGACCGCCTGGCGCACCTTGGACTCCACCGTCCAGGTCAGCGTTGCGGGGCACTTGGCCTGCTGTATCGCCTCCAGCGCGGCGTCGGCGTCGATGTCGGCCTGCGGATACTGCTTGGCGCCAACGATCTTGAAATGCAGCGCCGGCGCGCTGGAGCTGGCCGTCTTGGACAGCAACGGATAGAAGCCGCGCTCGGCCAGCACCCTGCGGCACGGCTCGATGTCCTTCAACTGGTCCGACTCCACCTCTACCCTGAACTCCCAGCTGACGGCGATGCCGCGCGCGGCTTGCTCCGGCACCGGCCGCATCAAATCCGACGGCAAGGTGGCGGCGGCAGCCATCAGCGGAGTACTCAACAACAAGGCGGTAGCAATCAGACGCAACATCGAAAATCCTCGGAAGACGTTAAAAGGTCATGTTATCAGGATCGGATACAAGCTGGCGACCAGCAGCAAGGCCATCGCCACATTGAAGATACGCACCGAACGCGCATCCTGCAGCACACGCCGCATCGCCACGCCGAACACCGCCCACGAGCCGACGCAGAATACTCCGATCACGCCGAACACCCCCGCCAGCAGCGCCACATCCAGCACCCTGAAACCAGGCGGCAGATACGTGGTGAGTGCGCCTATCGCCATCACCCAGGCCTTGGGATTGATCCACTGGAAGGCCGCCGCGCCGGCAAAGCTCATCGGCTTGGACCGCCCGGCCTGCTCCGCGCTCATCGGCGCCGCATGCGCCAGCTTCCAAGCCAGCCACAACATGTAGAGCGCACCGGCGTACTTCAGGATCAGCTGCAACATCGGCACCTGCTCGAACACCGCGTGCAAGCCCAGGCCGGTGGCGAAGATCATGAACGTGAAGCCGCAGCAGATGCCGAACAAATGCGGCAGTGAGCGCGTAAAGCCATGATTCAAGCCCGAGGCCAGCATCATGGCGTTATTCGGGCCGGGCGTGATGGTCGTGATGGCGGCAAAGGTACAAAGAGGAAATAACAGATCGGGCGACATGGGCGTATCCGGTAGCAGGCAAGAACACCCATTGTAGGGAAAGTGTGCTTAACTGTACCAGTACACTTATGCAAACAGTACGCACAGGTGTATCGGTCATTCCACCTATACGACTCAGCCCCGCTTGCGCTGCCGCCCCAGCAGCTTGTAGAAACTTTCCAGCTCGCGCCGCACCAGGTCCTGGCCGTTCTCGATGACGAAATCCTGGAACGCGGCCGCCACCTTGGGGATGGGCTGGCCGGTCAGGTGCATGATGTGCCAGTCCGCCTCCACCGGATTCTCCTGCATCGGCAGGATCGCCAGCAGGCCGGCCTCGAACTCCAGGCCGCAGGCGTGCACCGACAGGAAGCCCAGCCCCAGCCCGGCCGACACCATCCGTTTGATAGCCTCGTTGCTCGATACTTCGGAACCGAACTCCAGCGGATGCCCGGCATCGCGCAGCAGCCGCTCCACCGCCGTGCGCGTACCCGAACCGCGTTCGCGCACCATCAGGTTGGCCGCCATCACGTCGTTCAGCGTGATCTTTTTCTTCTTCATCAGCGGATGCGTGGGGCTGGCGACAAACGCCATCGGATGCCGCGCAAACTTGGCGGCATTGGTGCGCAGCTCACGTGGCGGCGTGCCCATGATGGCCAGCTCGATCTCGTGGCGCGCCAGCATCTGCACGATCTCCGCCCGGTTCCCCACCTGCAGCTTGAGCCGCACGTCCGGCCGCTCGATCGTGAACGGCACCAGCAACGGCGGCAGCAAGTGCTCCGCCGTGGTCACCGCGCCGATGCGCAAGGTACCGCTGGTGACGCCCTGCAGCGCCGCCAGCTCGTCGCCGGCCTGCTCCCACAGCCGCAGGATGCGTTCGGAGAATTCCACCATCACCTCGCCGGCCGCCGTCAGCTGGATGTTGCGGCCGACCTTGCGCGTCAGCGGAATCCCGGCAATCTCCTCCAGTGTGCGGATTTGCAACGAAACTGCAGGCTGCGTCACATGCAGCGCGTCCGCCGCGCGCGACACGCTCTCGTGGCGCGCTACCAATACCAGCGACTGTAGCTGGCGAAAGCTGGCGTGATACATAAGTCGTTCCTTATCGATTATTCAAAATGTTTAATTTTTCTTTTGTTCATTGTACCCGTATATTCATAATCATCTGACATCGTTTTAAGCGAGACCGACATGAGCATCGACGTAATCTTCCTGGGCCTGGACGGCGTACTGTTCGACACCGAAGCACTGCACCTTGCAGCATGCAACGCGGCGTTTGCCAACGCCGGCCTGTCGGTACGCTGGACCTTGCCGGCGCTGCGCGCAGCCGCCGCCACCCACGGCTATGCCCGCGCCATCGGTTCCGCCATCGCCTGCGAGCTGCTCTCGCGCGACAAGGCCCGCGTGGCCGAACTGTTCGCCGACAAGCACCGCCAGTTCCATCAGGCAATCAGCGCCCAGCCGCCCAAGGCCTTGCCGGCCGCGCTGGCCCTGATCGACGACGCGCTCAACGCCGGCTGCAAGATCTGCGTGCTGACCGACCTGCCGGCGCCCGCCACCTCGGCGCTGCTGAGCGGCTGCTTCGGCGCCGATGTCAACAGCCTGTTCACCGTGGTCACCGGCGGCGCCAGTTTCGACGGCCCTTCCGGCACCGGCCCTTACGCCCGCGCGCTGAACGCCATGGGCGTTGCGCCGCAGGACGCCATCGCCATCGACACCGCGGTGCCGGGCTTGCGCGCCGCCGAGGAAGCCGGCCTGTGGACCGTCTCCGTCGCCCCGTACGGCAACGAGGTGGTACGTCCACGCCAGTTCATCACATTCGACGCGCTGCGCGAGCTGCGCTCAAGCCCCTACACGCCGGACCAGCGCGCAAAGCACGAGCTGGCGGCATAGCATCACGCGGCATCGTGGCCGCGGCACAGATTTTTTTACTTATCTGGAGGCGCAACATGGAAACCATCGTCATCGTAGGAGGCGGTGCGGGCGGACTCGAGCTCGCAACCCGGTTGGGCGACACCCTCGGCGCCAGCAAGCGCGCCCGCGTGCTGCTGGTGGACCGCAACCCAGGCCACTTCTGGAAGCCCTTGCTGCACACAGTCGCTTCCGGCAAATGCGATCCCCGCGTGGAAGAACTGTCCTTCCCCGCCCAGGCCGTCGAGCATGATTTCGAATTCGTGCAAGGCGAAGTGCTGTGCGTGGACCGCGCCCACCAAACCATCACCCTGGCCCCACGCAAGGGCAGCGGCACCGATGGCGTCTGCCGCACCGTCGCCTACGACAAGCTGGTGCTGGCACTGGGCGCAGTGACGAACTTCTACAACGTGCCCGGCGCCTCCAAACACGCCCTCACGCTCGACAGCGTGGACGAAGCCGAAGCCTTCCGCCGCCGCTTCATCGAAGCCTGCATCAAGGCCGGCGAACAGAAGACCGGCGTCGACGTGGTCATCGTCGGCGGCGGCGCCACCGGCGTCGAGCTGGCGGCGGAGTTGAGCAACAGCGCCCGCGCCTTGGCCGCCTACCGCGTGCACACGCTGAACCCGGAAACCGATATCCGCATCAGCATCCTCGAACGCGGTCAGCACCTGCTGCCGCAGCTGCATCCGCAGCAGGCCAACCGCGCGGCGCGCGAGCTGCGCGCGCTCGGCATCGATGTACTGACCAGCACCGTCGTCGCCGAGGTACAGAAAGACGCCGTGATCGATGGCGCCGGCAACACCCACTGCGCCGACCTGACCTTGTGGGCGGCAGGCGTCGAAGCGCCGCAGCTGTGCGCGACGTTTGGCCTGACCGTCAACCATCTGCGCCAGATCGTGGTGGACTCCAGCCTGTGCTCCGCCAACGACAGCCAGATCTACGCGCTGGGCGATTGCGCCAGCTACGTCTGCCCGATCAAGGGTGCGGCGCCGCCGCGCGCGCAGGTAGCGCACCAGCAGGCGATGTTCCTGGCCGACCTGCTGGCCCGCCGCACCGGCACGCCGCGTCCGGACTTCCGCTATCACGACTACGGCTCGCTGGTTTCGCTGGGACCGCAGGCTGCGGTGGGTGTGCTGACCGGCGCCATCACCGGCAAGAGCATCCGCGTGGGCGGCGCCACGGCGAGCCTGTTGTATCAGCTGCTGTACCAGAAGCACCTGCTCAGTTTGCACGGCACGGCGCGCGTGGTCACCCAGGCGCTGGTCGACTGGCTACGTGCGAAGATACTGCCGCCGGTGAAGCTGCACTGAAGGGATCTCGCCGTATAATAAGGTTATGACAACCTTAACCCCGTTAAGCAAAAGCAGTCCACCCACGTCTCCGCCCGCCACGGCGGAGACGTCCGGCATTTCGTCCACCGCTGCCGACGGCATCGCGCCGCTCGCCACGCCCGCCTCTGTGGTAACGCTCAGCGCTGCCGACGCACAGGCGGTGGATGGCGCTCCGCGCGCGCCGCTGGTCTGGGAGCGCAACAACAAGGACGCCATCTCCGCACTGGTCGCGCGCAACTACAGCTACCTGCCTGCCGCCAGCCGCTTCAAGAACCTGGGCGCCGCGCTGCTGGAACGCTTCAAGACCGATAGCTCGGACTACTCGCAATCGGTGCAGCAGCCGTCCCAGGATCCGCGCACCGGCACCTACGATGCGTTGCTGTACGCGCAGCTGCCGCCGCTGCATCGCGTCGGCGACGACCAGGCCGGCCTGACCATCACCACCAGGAGCGGCGTCAAAGTCAGCCTGGCGCTGGACAGCTCGGACAACGGCGTCGCGGTGCAGGTGAAAAGCAGCGGAAAACTCAGCGACGACGAGCGCGCGGCGCTGGCCAAACTCTCCGGCGCCTTTCAACAAGCGATCGACGGCCTGGCCGCCGTGCCGCCGAAAATCGACCTGTCCGGCCTGACCGGATTCGACGCCTCCATGCTGTCGTCGGTGGACCTGCACTCGCACATCAAACTGAACGCAACCGATACGCAGCAACTGGACTTCCACGCCGACGCCAAACAACGCTCGGTGCGTTTCAACGGCCCGACCGGAGAAGCGAAGATCAGCGTCGACCTGAGCCAGCCCGTAGCCTGGGGCAGCAAGGAACAGCAGGCCAAGGCACTGGCCAACTACCTGCACCAGTTCGACCAGGCCGCCTCGCGCGGCCACGGCGACGCCGAGCTGACAGGCCTGTTCAAGGACGCCTTCACCGAGATGCACAGCAACTACGGCCAGCAGCCCGCCGCGCCGCAGCAGCGGGTCACGCTGGAGGACCAGGACCACGCCATCCTCACCGGCCTGGCCGATTTCAGCGCCTCCATCACGCAGACCGAAACATCGCCCAATCCGCTGCGTCTCAGCGAGCATGACAGCTTCGATTACCAGGCCTCGCAAAGCACCAGCGTGCAAGGCCACAGCCAGTTGGACCGCTCGGTCGCGCAGCAACAGCAATCGCAGCTCAAGGCCAGCTACCACGCGCCCAGCAAGGCGGACGGCATACTGGCCCTGACGCTCGACCGCGCATCGCAGAACTACAACTACGTGCTGGTCGACGACAACGCCAGCAGCAATGCCGCGCTGGCGTACGAAGACGGCGCGCTGGCCAAGGCCACGCTGGATCAATCGGCCAGCCAATCGACACGCACCGTCAAGTACCTGCTGGACAAGCTGGTCGAGGACCTTACCGTTCCATCCAGCGCGGCCCACACCCGCGACCTGCTCGACATGCTGGCGCCGAAAAAGAAAATCGACGAACATGAAGGCCGCAACAGGCTGAACGCGGCCAACCAAATGATCTTCCTGCAACCAGAACCAGGCGCGCTCCCAAAATGACACCAGAATCCACCGTCCTGATGGCGGCCTACAACGCCTCCATGAACCAGAAGCTGTACGCCGCCGCAGCGAAGCTGCCGCACGGCGAACTGGCCGCCGACCGCAAGGCCTTCTTCGGTTCCCTGCTCGGCACCATGAACCACCTGCTGGCCGGCGACACCATCTGGCTGCGCCGCTTCGCCACCCATCCGGCCAGATTCAGCGCGCTGGAATGCATGCGGGACCTGCCCGCCCCGTCCGGACTGACGCACAGCTTCGGCGAAGACCTGCCACCGCTGCTGGCCTACCGCCAGCAACTGGACGCCATCATCACGCAATGGGCGGCACAGGTCAGCGCGGCCGACCTGGCGCACGCCTTCGAATACAGCAACACCAAGGGCGACCGGTTTTGCAAGTCCTTCGGCGGCGTGGTGCAGCACTTCTTCAACCACCAGACCCACCATCGCGGCCAGGCCAGCACCTTGCTGTCGCAAGCAGGCGTCGACATCGGCGTGACCGATTTGCTGGTCATCGTTCCCGACATCGAAGCGCCATGAAGATCGCCGTCTACAGCGCCCAGCCCTACGACCGCCGCTTCCTCGACGAAGCACGCCAACAGCATGCGGTCGACGCGGTCTACTTCTCCGATCCGCTGACGCTGGACACCGTGCCGCTGGCGCAAGGCTGCACCGCCATCTGCGTATTCGTCAACGACCAGCTGGACGCCGCCGTGCTGCAAGCCTTGCACGCGCTGGGCGTGCGCGCCGTGCTGCTGCGCTGCGCCGGCTTCAACCACGTCGACCTGAACGCCGCCGCGCGCCTCGGCCTGTTCATGGCGCGGGTGCCGGCCTACGCGCCGGAAGCGGTGGCCGAGCACGCGCTGGCATTGGTGATGACGCTCAACCGCCACACGCACCGCGCCTACGCGCGCGTCCGCGAAGGCAACTTCGCGCTGGACGGCTTGCTGGGCATGACGCTGCACGGCAAGACCGTCGGCATCGTCGGCGCCGGCCAGATCGGCACGGCGGCGGCGCGCATCTTCAAGGGACTGGGTTGCACGGTGCTGGTCAGCGATCCGGCGCCGGCGCCGCAGCTGGACGGCGTGGTCACCCGCGTCACCCTGGACCAGCTGCTGGCCGCATCGGACATCGTCTCCCTGCATTGCCCGCTGATGGAAGCCACGCGCCACATGATCGACGCCGCCAGCCTGGCGCGCATGAAGCCGGGCGCGATGCTGGTCAACACCTCGCGCGGCGCACTGATCGACACCGCCGCCGTGATCGAAGCGCTCAAGTCGCGCCAACTGGGCGCGCTGGCGATCGACGTCTACGAACAGGAGGCCAGCCTGTTCTTCCACGACCACTCCAGCGACATCATCGCCGACGACGTGTTCCAGCGCCTGATGACCTTCCCCAATGTGCTGGTCACCGGCCACCAGGGCTTCTTCACGATCGAAGCGATGCGCGAGATCGCCGCCGTCACCTTCGCCAACCTGGCCTGCCACATGAACGGCGCGCCATGCGCCAACCTGCTGCCGGTCAGCTCATGACGGTCAGCTGGTGACGGGCAGCGTCAGCACGAAGCGGGTGCCGGCGCCAAGTTCGCTCTCCACTTCGATCTTGCCGCGCAAGACGCCGTAGACGATGTTGTAGACGATGTTCAGGCCCAGGCCCGAGCCGCCCCGTCCCAGCTTGGTGGTAAAGAACGGATCGTAGATGCGGCCCATGTTCTCGGGCGCGATGCCGGCGCCGTTATCGCGGATGACCACCTGAACCCACTCCGCATCGAGCATGCGGGCGGAGATCAGTATCTCGCCCTCGCTGCAGCCTTCGAAGGCGTGCGTCAGGCCGTTGTTGATCAAGTTGATGAGCACCTGGCCGAACGGCCCCGGATAACTCTTCATCTGTATCGTCACCGGTATCTCCTGGCGCACCGTGATGCCGCTCTTCTTGAACGACGGCAGCAGCAACAGCAGGATCTCATTGGCCAGGTCGCACAGCAGGAACTCTCGGCACTGCGAGGTCGTGCGGTCCACCGCCACCTGCTTGAAGCTCGACACCAGGTCCACCGCCCGGTGCAGGTTGCGCAGCACGATCTCGCCGCCGCTGGCGACATCGTCGACAAAGGCTTGCAGCGTCGAGCGCTTCATGCCATCGGCGGTCAGCTTGGTGAAGGAGCGGGTCTGGTCGATCAGCGTGCTGACCGCCAGCAGGCTGTTGCCGATCGGCGTATTCAGTTCATGCGCCACGCCGGCCACCAGCGATCCCAATGCCGCCAGCTTCTCGCTGCGCACCAGCTCATCCTGCGCGCGCCGCAGCGTCTCCAGCGATTCGGCCAGGTCCTTGTTGGCGTCGACCATCTGGCCGGTGCGCAGCTGCACCAGCTCTTCCAGCTTGTCGCGGTACTGGATCAATTCCACCTCGCTCTTCTTGCGGTCGGTGATGTCGGTCGAGATGCCGCCCATCGCCCACACCCTGCCGTGGTCGTCGCGCAGGCAGAATTTTTCCGAGATATAGGTGCGCACCACGCCCTGCGCATCCGGCACGCCTTCCTCGTAGATGTAGGAATGGCTCGATTCCAGCGCGCGCCGGTCACCCTCGCGTATCACCTTCACCGTGTCGTCGTCGAACATGTCGGCGTCCCTGTGGCCGATCGGATCGGGCGAGCCTGGCGGCAGCACTTGGCGCAGCCGCTCGTTGACCATCAGGTAGCGCCCCTCCAGGTCCTTGACGTAGATGACGGCCGAGGACTTGTCGGCGATATTGGTCAACAGCGACTGGCTCACCCGCAGCGCCGCATCGCGCGCGGCGACGGTGGCCAGCATGGTGTTGAAGGCTGCCGACAGCCGCCCCACTTCGTCATTGGAAAAATGCGGCGCGCGCAGATCGTAGCGCTCCTCGCGCGTCACCTGGTCCGCCACTTTCGACAGCGCCAGCAAGGGCTGCGTCACCAGCCGCCGCAGGCCAACCGCCTGCAATATGCCGCCGATCAGCAACGTCATCATCACCACCGCCAGCACCAGGCCGTATTTGCTCAGGCGTTCGGCCAGCGGCTGCAAGGCGTATTCCACCTGCAGGTAGCCAACCACCTCATGCTGGAAGCGCACCGGCGCCAGCATCGACAGATAGTCGCCGTGGAAGCGGTGGCCGGACGGCGCCATCTCCTCCGACCAGTCGCATTGCGCGGCGCCGCTGCGCGCATAGTCAGCGAAGCGCTGGTGCTGTGCATCGAACAGGCAGGCGCTGTGGATGTCCGGCGTGCCGCGCAGCGCCGACAGCGTGCGGGCAGCGGCCGGACGGTCGCCGAAATTCAGGTCGACGTCGAGGTTGAGCGACACCAGGTCCATGCGGCTGGCCAGGTCCTGCACCAGCCGCACCCGCACCACGCTGAAGTCGTAGGCGATCAGCGCCACCAACGCCACCAGCATCGCCGTCATCGCCGTCATCAGCGAGACGATCAGCAGCTTGCGCTGCAAGGCCAGGTCGTGCCAGCGCAGGCGAAGCCCGCTCACTTGGGATCTCCGCCGACCACGCGTTCGGCCAGCGCCAGCATGCGCGGATTGAGGCTGACGCCGGAATGCTTGGCCGCCGTCAGGTTGACTTCAAAGCGGATGCTGCCATCGACCAGCAGCATATTGATCATGCCGCCGTCGGCCAGGAAGGAGGCGGAGTCGCCGATGGTGAGGATGGCCTGTTCGCGCATGCGCGTCAGCCATGCGCTCTGGCGGCTGCGCTCGGGCAGCGCCAGGTAGACCGCGTGACAGGGTTCGGTTTCCTCGACCCGGTTGACGATGCGCAGTTCCAGCGGATGACTGCCGGCTGCGCGTTTTTGCAACTGCCGCGCCATCTCGACCGCGCCGGGGCCCACCATGCACACCACCAGCGGCGCATGCGGCTCGACCAGCGCCGGCGCCGGCCAGCTGGCGTAGCGGGTGAAGTTGAGGATGTAGGCGGCCTTGACCTGCTGCTCGGGGATAGCCTGCTCGGCACGCACGGATACGCTTGCCAGCAACAGCGTGGCCAATATCCTGATTTTCGCAGCGCCCAGTCGTCTCATCACGAACGCCCCTCCCGGCGGTTCCAACGCCCGTTGATTTTATCCGAATAGCCCCCGATGCAATATTTTTTTGCATAGTGGTAAGGCCTTGTTCTCTAAACACAACGCATCGTGCGGACGGCAAACTTGCAGCTTGTGATCGTGTCGGAATTGGTGAATACTTTGTTAAATAATTCGTGCAGCATAGGGGAAACCTCTTGAGCGAACGCACACTGTATCGCAGCACTTCCCGCCGGCGCCTGGCACTGCTATCGGCTGCCTGCGCGCTGCTGCTGCCGCTGGCCGCCGCCGGCGCCGACGGCGCCAGCGATGACGACACGCTGTTCGACCTCAGCCTTGACCAGCTGCGCAACGTCAAGGTGCTGACCGCCACCAAGACCGCCACCCCGCTGTACGCCACGCCCGCCGTGGTCACGCTGGTCACGGCCGACGACATCGCCCGCTACGGCTACCAGACGCTGGCCGAAGCCTTGTCCCACGTGGCCGGCTTTGTCGAGAGCGACGACCGCCTCAACCACAACTTCGGCGTGCGCGGCATCAACGCCGGCGCGCAGTCGGCCAGCCGCGCCATCAAGATTTTGCTGGACGGCCAGCCGATCGCCTTCCGCAGCACCCAGCAGCAGTTGACCGGGCTGGAATTCATCCCGCTCAACATGGTCGAGCGCATTGAGATCGTGCGCGGCCCGGTGTCGGTGCTGTACGGCGCCGACGCGCTGCTGGGCGCCGTCAACGTCATCACCCGGCGCGACGGCACTGAGCAGCGCCTGGCGCTCAACCACGAATGGTCCGGCGGCGGCCGCAGCGCCGACCTGCTGTCGGCCAGCGGCAGCGTCCAGTTCGGTGCGGCCGGCGGCGCACCATCACCGTACTGGCTGGCCTGGGGCCTGCAGGCGGCCAAGGCCGACCGCAGCGGCCTGGCCTTGCCGCGCATCTCGCCCGACTACAAGCGCTACGCCGCGCTCAGCCCGGCCCCGGTGGACGACGCCGATCCGCGCAGCCTGTACCTGCGCGGCGGCTGGCGCGGCGCCAGCGACGAGGTGCAGGCCAGCGCCTTCTGGCAACGGCAGGACAGCGACAACGTCTTCGCCAACCTGAATCCGCTGCTGCGCCCGCCCAGCCACGTGGTGCTGGAACAGGGCTTTGTGCACCTGGAGGCCAGCCACCGCTTCAACGAGCAGCATACGCTGCGCGCCAGCCTCAATTACGGCCAGGGCGAGCCGGGCAGCGGCGACATCTTGCGCACCGGCGCCGCCGACTACTACCTGCTGCGCGACTTCGGCTACAAGGCGGTCGACGGCAGCGCCGAATGGCTGTGGCAGCCAGGCCCGCAGACCAGCCTGCTGCTGGGTGCCGATGTGCTGCGCGACCGCGAGACGCTGGAATCGTTCCGCCGCCACAGCCTGGTCGACGGCAGTAATTTCCAGCTCAGCCAGCCTGGCGAAAAAACCCTGCGCAACACCGGCCTGTATGCGCAATGGCAGTTCCCGCTGGTTGGCAAGTGGCAAGCCATCCTCGGCGGCCGCCAGGACCGGCACTCGGTCTACGGCACCCAGGAATCGCTGCGCGCCGGCGTGGTCGGCACGCTGCCGGGCGACTGGGGCTTGAAAGTGCTGGGCGGCACGGCGTTCCAGGCGCCGTCCGCCGAGCTGCTGTACCGCACCGCCGTGCAGCCGGGCGACATCAAGGGCAACCCCGACCTGGCGCCGCAAAAATCGCGCACGCTGGAACTGCAGCTGAGCACGCCCCCCCGGCCGCACTGGAACGGCGCGCTGACGGTCTACCACACCAAGGTCAGTGAGCTGGTCACGCTGGAGCAGGAATTCTTCAACCTGGTGGCGCGCAACACCAGCGACAGCAAGGTCAACGGCGTGGAGCTGGAGCTGCGCTACCAGCAGGACTGGTTCAACGCCTATGCCAACCTCAGTCGCGCCAACGGCAGCCGCGGCATCAACCGCTACACGCTGGCGCCGCTGGCCCAGCGCAGCGACGGCGAGCTGTTCCCCACCAACAGCGCCAACGCCGGCGCCAGCGCCAGCCTGATGGGACAGAAGCTGCTGCTCAGCCTGGACAACCGCTATGTCGGCCCGCGCCCGGCCGCCACCTCCAACGTGCTGCTGGCCAACCAGGCCTACCATCTGGCCAGCTATGTCGACACCACGCTGGGCGCGCGCTGGAGCATCAACGCCCGCTCCAGCCTGCGCCTGCAGGTGCGCGACCTGTGGAACAGCCAGTACGTCGATCCCGGCGTGGGCGGCATCGATTATCCTTCGCTGGGACGGCGCTATGGAGTGCAATATGAATACCGCTACTAGCCGCCTGCTGGCCGCCGCGGCATTGGCCACAGCCTTGGCGCTGCTGGCGTCCTGCGGCGGAGGAGGCGGCGGCAGCGGCGACGCCACCACGCCGCTGCCGGCCAATCCGATCCAGGCCATGATCGATCCCGCCGCCATCAACATCGGCTCGGTCGGCTGGCGCACTTCGACCCGCGACGCCTTCCTGCTGGCGGCCAAGCAGATCAACGATGCCGGCGGCGTGCTGGGCAAGCGCCTGAACGCCATCGCGCTGGTCGCGCGCGACAACGCCGAGGCGCAGGACATGGGCCAGCAATTGCTGGACGCCGGCGTCATCGCGCTCAACGTCTCGACCTCCACCCGCGTGCTGAACCTGCTGCCGCAGGCACTGGCCAAGGGCGTGCCCATCCTCACCGAATCGAGTTCCGCGCCGTCGCTGAGCACCGTGGCCGACAACGACCTGATCTACCGCATCGGCGTCTCCGACGTCGACGCCACGCCGGTGCTGGCCAAGGTGGCGTGGGAGGCGGGCAAGCGCCGCGCGGTGGTGCTGATCAACGCCGGCGACGCCTTCGGCGCCGGCCTGGCCAGCCTGTTCTCGCCCGCCTTCCAGA
The DNA here is from genome assembly GCF_003416895.1 of Duganella sp. BJB476. Classification (GTDB taxonomy): domain Bacteria; phylum Pseudomonadota; class Gammaproteobacteria; order Burkholderiales; family Burkholderiaceae_D; genus Rugamonas. The sequence continues at coordinate 52,199 of NZ_QVIO01000006.1, read as the reverse complement.
AGCTGGGCGGACAGGTGGTGGCCACCGTCACCATTCCGTTCGGCCTGAAGAACGGCTTCGCCAGCTACCTGCAACAGGTCTACGACGCCAAGCCGGACGTGATCCTGAACGGCATCCTGGCGGCCGACATCTCGGCCAACGTGCTCAACGAATCGCTGCCGTTCCAGAGCGGCGCCATGTGGCTGCTGCCCGGCACCGCCGCCGGCAACCAGACCTTCCTCGACAACCTGGCCGATCCGGGCAAGCTGATCGGCGGCGCGCGCGGCTCGGCCGCCACCATCGGCGCCTACGGCAACAGCTCGTATCAAAGCTTCCGCACCGGCTACATCGCCCAGTACGCCAGCGAACCGCAGGACTTCACCGCCCCCACCTACGACATCGCGATGGTGATGGCGCTGGCCATCGAGCGGGCCGGCCTGGTCAACAACAGCAAGAGCCCCACCGGCCTGATGGTGCGCGACAGCCTGCGCTTCGTCATGAACGCGCCGGGCGACAAGGTGAGGCCGGAAAACATCGGCGCCGCCCTGGCGCTGGTCAGGGCCGGCAAGGACGTCGACTACGCCGGCGCCTACGCCGACATCGACTGGGACGGCGTCGGCGACATCGTCGGCCAAGTGCCGTTCACCGTGTTCCGCCTCGACACGGCGGCCCGCAGCTGGGACGCCAGCCAGCAGCTGATCATCGCCCTGCCCCGTTGAGCGGCATCACTGGCGCTCAAAAAGTGATCGCTTCGACACGTTTTCCCCGGTAACATCAGCGTTCCGCATGACTGGTATGCGGAATGCGTGGTTGTGCCGGTGCGATACGCTGGCTATACTGCACTGCAACAATGCGCGTTTTTTCACATCCGATCGCAGTCTATTCCCGGGGAAGGTCATGTCTCTCGCTTACCGCGCCAATGCCGATTTCGCCAAGTTGAACCATCCGATGCGGGTGCCGCTGTCGGCGGAAATCCACTCACGCCCCTTCCTGCAGCTGCAAGCGCCGGAAAGCCTGACCCATTTCGCGCTCTACGTGCAGCAGGACCAGCCGTCGCAGAAATTCCACCGCAGCAGCCAGCACCAGATCCTGGAACAGCTGTGCATGCACTACGGCGTGGCCGCGCCGGCCCCGCAGGCGCGCTATTTTTTCCATGACTTCGACCGCTTCCGCCTGAAGTGGGAATGCCACACCGAGTTCGCCACCTACACCTTCGTCGAACGCGGCGAGCCGGGCGCGTCCTGCGGCGAGGCCTTCGAGCGCATGCCGCTGCAACACGTGCCGCAGGAATGGCTGGCCGGACTGCACGGCAAGATCATCGTCGCCGCCCATGTGCTGCTGTGCAAGGGCGAGCCGGACGACAATGGCGCGGTGGGCGCCATCCGCGACCTGTTCCAGGGCAAGTCGCTGGTCGGCAGCAGCGTCGGCAGCGGCGCCGAGGTGTGGACCGATTTCCTGATCCAGCCGGACGGCTTCAGCCGCTTCGTGGTGCGCGACCTCAGCCTGCGCGAATTCCAGGCCGGCCGCCTGGTCGGCCGCCTGCTGGAAATCGAAACCTACCGCATGATGGCGCTGCTGGGCCTGCCGCAGGCGGAAGCCAGCCAACCGGTGCTGAACGGCATCGAGAACGAACTGGCCGACCTGACCGCCACGCTGGTGCAGGGCGACCAGTCGGACGGCGCGCCCAACGAGGCGCGCGAAGAGCAGGCGCTGCTACACCGCATCACCAGCCTGGCGGCGCGGCTGGAAAAACTGTCGGTCAACAACAGCTACCGTTTCGCGGCGGCGCAAGCCTACTTCAGCCTGGTGCAATCGCGCATCCAGGAGCTGCGCGAAGTACGCATCGCCGGCATGCCGACCCTGGCCGAGTTCATGGGCCGCCGCCTGGCGCCGGCCATGCACACCTGCACCTCGGTCTCGCAGCGGCAGGAAACGCTGGCCAAGCGTATCGCCCGCAGCAACGATCTGCTGCGCACGCGGGTCGGCATCGAGCAGGAACGGCAGAACCGCAAGATCCTGCAATCGCTGGACGCGCGCGCGGCGCAGCAGCTGCGCCTGCAACAGGCGGTGGAAGGTTTGTCGGCGGTGGCGATCTCGTACTACACGCTGGGCCTGATCGGCTACGCGGGCAAGGCCATGAAGGCCAGCAACGTGCCCATCAATCCGGACATCCTCACCGGCCTGGCGGCGCCGCTGGTGTTCATCGGTGTGTGGATGGGCTTGCGCAGGCTGCACAAGCAGCTGACCGGACCGGGCAGTTCGCAGGCCCGCCACGCCTGACGGTCTCAGGGAGCGACGCTGACGTCCAGCTCCTTCTTGCCGGCCCAGCGGCCTTGCAGCGCGTGGGCTGGCTCCGACCAGCCCAGCTGCAGCGTCGCACTGACCTTGTCGCCGCTGCGCTCGTTCAGCACCAGCTTGCCGTCGCGCTCCGCGCCGTCGAGCGCGATGGGCTGGCGGAATTTATCGTAAAAATACGTCCCGTGGACGCCGCCGTCGTCGTCTTTGTCCAGCATCATCGTCACCGCCATCGTCCCCAGGCTGCCATGCAGCACCTGGCCGAAGTATCCGCCGCCCGCCGGCACCGGCCCCGTTCCCAACAGCAGCGCCTTGCCGTATCCGCTCAACTGCGGCGACAGCTCGGCATAGGATATCGCCAGCTTCACGCTGCCGACATCGTCCAGCGCGCGCTCGGCATGGCTGGAGCAGCCCGACGAATAGATGGTGTACTTCTGCGCGGCCGCCTCCAGCTGGTAGGAGCGGAACGCCGCCAGCAAATCGGCGTCCGACTGGGTGGCCCGCTGGTTTTCCGCGTCGGCGCAGTCGGAATTGAGCGCCACGCGCTGTTCAAGATCGTCGAGGTCGTCCTTGGATGCGTTCTTTTGCTTGCGCAGCGCGTCCAGCGATGCTTTCTGCTTAGCCGTCTCGCCGCGGTAGATCGCCAGGCGCTGCTTGCGCATCTGCCGCGCCAGCTCGCGCATGCCGGCGGCCGTGAAGAGGTCCTCCGCCTGCAGCGAGCGGCCGCTGGCCATGTCGAAGCTGTAGTACGCCTGGCTGCTCTCGCAATAGGCGGCGCAGAATTCGCTGTCGAAGGCGACGGTCAGGATGCGGCCATCGTTGCGGCCGACCTTGAAGGATTGCGTCGCGATACCGTCCAGGACGATGCCGTCGGCCGCGCCCACCGCCTTGCCCGCCTGCTTGGGCGCCAGCACTCCGAAGCGCGAGAGAAACAGCTTGTCGTTGATTTTGGCCGACAGCACCGGATCGCCCGCCTGCACCAGCGGCATGACGATATCGCCGGTGGGCACCGGCTTGCCATCGGCAGACTTGCCCTGCACCCCCACGCTGCGCACCAGGGCGGGCACGGCCGCCTGCGCCAGGCCGGCGCAACAGAGCAGCAGCAACAAGGGAGAAACACGCATGAACGGGGCCGTCATGTCTGGCCGAATCGTCCGCGCAGGAAGCTGGCGATGCGATCCTGCGTGGCTTCCAGGTAGGGGATGTTCATGTGGTCGGAATCGGGAACGATTTCGTCCGCATGCAATTGCCCCAGCTTCTCGACCAGCAGGTCGGTATGCGAATGCGGCACCACGTCGTCGGAGGCGGCGCGCAGCACATAGGTCGGCGCTTTCAGGTGGTGCGCGTACTTCACCGATTCGAATTTATGCCGCAGCACATACTCGACCGGGATCGCCTTGAACTTGCGCTTGGCGATGGCCAGGATGGAATCATAGGGCGTGATCAGCACGATGGAATTGGCGTCGCGCTCCATCGCCACCTGCACCGCCACGCCTGACCCGAGGCTGCGCCCGACCACGGCGATGCGCTTGGGATCGACATGATGGCGTTCGCTGAGCCAGTCGAACAACATGCGGCCGTCGTCGACGAAATGTTCCTCCGCCGGATCGCCGTGCGAATCGCCGTAGCCGCGATAATTCACCGCCAGCACCGCCATGCCAGGAAATAGCTTGCCGGCGTCGCGCGCCACCCAGGACACTTCCTCCGAACGGCCGCCAAAATAAATCACGCCCGGATGCGGTCCCTTGACAGGTGGAGTCATCAGCCAGCCGGACAGCCGCGTGCCGTCATTGGAACGCACCACGATGGGCCGCGTGCGATGGCCGCTGCTGTAGGGCTTGAGCACCTCGCGCTTGCTGCCCAGCGGATTGAACAGCAGCCGTTTCTGGTTGGCCGCCACCGCGGCCGTCAGCCCCATCCAGAGCACACTGACGAGACCGGCAAAACCCGCGACTTTTTTGGAATTGTTCATGACCTCTAGTTTACTCTCGTCCCTCGTGTCCACGGTACGAAAAATGAAGTCGTGCGTGGTATAGGCCACACATAGTGCCGCGCGGCCAGTTTCACAAGAGCCGGTATAATACGCGCTCCGTTTTTTCGTGCATTCCCGATAATGAAACCTGCTGTCGTACTGCTGCATAGCTCCATGAGTTCCAAGGCCCAATGGGCCGACCTGATCGCTCAACTCGAAAGCAATTTCCGCTGCATCGCCGTCGACCTGCTCGGCTACGGCGCCTCGCCCTTCCCTACCGACGTCGACGCCGGCTATGTCCACACGCTGGCGCATGAAGTCGACGCCGTCAACGCCGCCGTCGCCTCGCGCCTGGAGCCGGGCGAAGCCTTCCACCTGATCGGCCACTCCTTCGGCGGCGCCTCGGCGCTGCACATGGCGCGCCGCATGCCGGCCCGCGTGCTGTCGCTGACACTGTTCGAGCCGGTGGCCTTCCACCTGCTGCCGGCGCAGCATCCGGCGCGCGCCGAGATCGTCGCCGTGGTGGAGCGCATCAACGCCTGTGGACCGGAGCAGGACCGCGACGCCACCCGCATCTTCATCGACTACTGGAACCGCGCCGGCGCCTTCGACGCCGCGCCGCCGGCGGCACAGGACAAGATGATCGGCATGATCGTCAAGGTGCGTCTGGACTTCCAGGCGCTGCTGGGCGAAGCGGCCACGCTGGACGATTTGTCGGCGCTGACGATGCCATCGCTGGTCATGTCCGGCGCCAACAGCCCGGCCTCGACCCGCCTGCTGGCCGAAGCGCTGGCCGCCGCCCTGCCCGACGCCACGGCGCTGCAAACGCGCGGCGGCCATATGGGGCCGATCACCCACGGCGCCGTGGTCAACCCGGCCATCGTCAACTTCCTGGCCGACGCCGAAGTCACCACCGATTGACAAGCCCCGCGCAGGTGTGACACTGTCGGTGCTTCGCCACCAGCCGGAGTCGTTACGCATGCGCCGTCCTAGCTTATTGCTGTCCGCAGCACTGCTGTGCCACTCCGCCACGGCGGCCGACTACAACCTGCCGGCTCGGCCGGATACCGTGGCCTGGGGCTACTACTCCGGCCAGTCCAAGCCGGTGCTGACGGTGCATAGCGGCGACACGGTGCGCATGCAAACCCTGTCCACCTGCGGCACGCCGGAGCGCATGATCGCCAACGGCGTCAAGCCGGAAGACATCCCGCCCTACACCGCTGCCATCTACAACGAAGTCAAGGACAAGGGACCGGGCGGGCATATCCTCACCGGCCCGGTCGCCATCGCCGAAGCGGAACCGGGCGACGTGCTGGAGGTGCAGATCCTCAAGGTGGACCTGGACGCCAACTTCGCCTGCAACGGCTTCGCGCTGGGCAAAGGCTTCCTGCCGATGGAGTATCCGTACAGCCGCAGCAAGATCATCCCGCTGGACCGGCAAAAGATGATCGGCCACTTCGGACCCGGTATCGAGATTCCCCTGAGGCCCTTCTTCGGCAGCATGGGCCTGGCGCCGGCCGGCGGCAAGATCGACAGCGCGCCGCCGTTCGCCCACGCCGGCAACATGGACAACAAGGAGCTGGTGGCCGGCACCACGCTGTACATCCCGGTGGCCGCCAAGGGCGCGCTATTCCAGGCCGGCGACGGCCACGCCGCGCAGGGCAACGGCGAGGTGGATATCACCGCGCTGGAGACCTATCTGAGCGGCAGCTTCCGCTTCATCGTCCACAAGGACCGCCACCTGATCTGGCCGCGCGCGGAAACCCCGACCCATTACATCTCGATGGGCTTCAGCCCCGACCTGAAGACCGCCACCGAACACGCACTGCGCGACATGATCGATTTCCTGGTCGCGGAAAAGCACCTGGGCCGCGACGACGCCTACATGCTCGCCAGCGTGGCGGTGGACATGGAGATCACGCAGCTCGTCGACGGCAATGTTGGCGTGCACGCCATGCTGCCGAAACGGATCTTCAAATGAGGCCCGGCCACTTGGTCGTGCCGGCCGCGCTGGCGCTGTTGCTGGCGTGCGCCGCAACGGGAGCTGGGGCCGCGTCGCAGGCGCAGGTCGAAGCGCATGCGCTGCACGCGCCGCAAACGGTGGCGGGCAGCGACGGTGTGCGCCGCCTCTACTACGAGCTGGATATCGGGAACTTCTACGCAGACACCGGCGTGCTGAAACTGACCGAGGCCGCCGTCTACGCCGACGGCGACGCCAAACCGCTGGCCACCTTCAGCGGCGCTGCATTGGCCGGCCTGCTGCGCCCCAACAAGGAGCTGGAAGCCGACAACAGCCTCGCCATCGCCGGCGGCATGCATGCGCTGCTGCTGATCGCCGCGCCTTTGCCGGACGGCCGCAAACCGCCACACACGCTGCGCCACAAGCTCACCTTCAAGACCGCCAAGGGCGAACTTCAAACCGCCGACGACATCGCCGTAGCGGTCGACGCCAGGCCGCCGGTTGTACTGGGCCCGCCCCTGCGCGGCGGCCTGTGGCTGGCCGACGAAGGCCCCGGCCACGCGCAATCGCACCACTGGGGCAGCGTGATCGCGCAGAACGGCCGCCTGACCATCCCTCAACGCTACGCCATCGACTTCTTCGGACTGGACACGCAGGGCCACGCCGTGCGCACGCCGGTGGAAAAACTGGCGGAAAGCCGCGTCGAGGATTGGACCGGCTGGAACAGCGACGTGCTGGCCGCCGCCGACGGCGTGGTACGCGACACCCGGGACGGCCTCGCCGACCAGAAGCCTTTGTCGCCGCAGGAAGAGCCGGCAGAACTCAGCGCCCGCACCCTGTACGGTAATTTCATCGTGCTGGAGGTGCAGCCCGGCGTGTTCGTCCACTACGCCCACCTGCGCCAGGGCAGCGTGCAGGTCAAGCCGGGGCAGCGCGTGAAACGCGGCGCGCTGCTGGGGCACCTGGGGCTGACGGGCGCCGCCGGCGCACCGCACCTGCACTTCCACGTATCGGACCAGGCCAGCTTCGCCGACTCGCAAGGCCTGCCCTTCGTGTTCGACAGCTACACGCCCGCGGGCCACAGCAGCGAGAGCGAAGCGCTGAACAGCACCTCGACCATCAAGCTCGCGCCGCAAGCGCCCAAGCTGCGCCGCCGCATGCCGCTGGACGGCGACATCGTCGGCTTCTAGCGCTTTGCCGCCGCCAGGTCGGCATTGCTCAGGCATTCATTGTTCGCCCAGGACTGCTGTAGCCTCTGCCGCGTGTCCAGCAGCGATTCGCGCTGGGTGCGCAGCGTCTGCATCATCTGCTCGATCTCGCCCAGGCGCGCATCGAGGTTATGCAGCAGCCCATCCTGGAAGGCAGCACCTTCGAGCTGCGACACCGCGCGTATCGCCTCCAGCGTAAAGCCGAGGTTCTGCCCGATCTGGATCATGTGCAGACGTTCCAGCGCCGTCTCCGCATACACGCGGTAGCCGTTGGCGCCGCGCACCGCCTTCGGCAGCAAGCCAGCCTTCTCGTAATAGCGGATCGCCGACGCCGCAAGGCCCGAACGCTCCGCCAATTCGCCTATTTTCATATTTCGCTTGACCTTAAAGTGAACTTCAACCTTAGGATACATCATTTCCTACACCAAGCCCGGATCCGACATGATGTTCACTCCACTGACACTACCGAACGGCAGCACCCTCCCCAACCGCCTGGCCAAGGCCGCGATGGAAGAAAACATGGCCGACGCCGGCCAGCTGCCCGGCCCCGCGCTAAACCGTTTATACCAAAGCTGGGCCGCAGGCGGCGTGGGCCTGATCATCACCGGCAACGTCATGATCGACGGCCGCGCAATGACCGGACCGGGCGGCGTAGTGCTGGAAGCAAGCACGCAGCTGGAACCGTTCCGGCAATGGGCGCAAGCGGCAAGCCAGCAAGGCGCGCAGGTGTGGATGCAGATTAACCATCCCGGCCGCCAGGTGATGGCCAATATGGGCGGCAACGCCTGGGCGCCGTCGGCGGTGGCGCTGGACTTGGGCAAGCACAGCAAGCTGTTTGCGCAGCCGGTCGAGATGAGCACCGTGCAGATCGAGGAAGTCATCAACCGTTTCGCCGCCACCGCGCGCGCCGCCGAACAGGCAGGCTTCAACGGCGTGCAAATCCACGCCGCGCACGGCTACCTGCTCTCCCAGTTCCTGTCGCCGCTGACCAATCGCCGCCGCGACAACTGGGGCGGCAGCCTGGCCAACCGCGCGCGCCTGCTGCTGGAGGTAGTGCGCGCCGTGCGGGCGCGTGTATCGCCCCGCTTCAGCGTGGCCGTCAAACTGAATTCGGCCGACTTCCAGCGCGGCGGCTTCTCCGAGGACGACGCCAGGCAGGTCGTGCTGCTGCTGAACGAGCTGCCGGTGGATTTGATCGAACTGTCGGGCGGCAGCTACGAAAGCCCGGCCATGCAGGGCCGCACCGCCGACGGCCGCACGCTGGCGCGCGAAGCCTACTTCCTGGAGTTCGCCAAGGAGCTGGCGGCGGTGGCGCGCATGCCGGTCATGACCACCGGCGGCATCGCCCGCAAGGCCGTGGCCGAGCAGGTATTGGCCAGCGGCGTCGCCGTGGCCGGCATTGCGACCGCGCTGGCCGAAGTGCCGGACCTGCCGCAGCAATGGCGCGCAGGCCGCGAACCGGCGGCGCTGCCCGCGCCGGTGGAGTGGAAAGATAAGACCATGGCGTCGCTCGCCTCGATGGCGCTGGTCAAGCGCCGCATGCGGGCGCTGGGCAACGGCGACACGGCGCAGGCACGTCGCTACTCGCCGCTGCTGACCATGATCGCCGGTCAGGTCCGCATGGCGCTGCTGACCAGGCGCTATCGGGCCTGGCTCACAGCCGCCGGCCAACTACAAGCGTAACCGCCGGCTTTCGCCAACCTTCAGGTTCAAGGAAACCACCTTGTCGCCGTAGCGCACCTTGCCGGGGCCAGAGCCGGCGGTGCGGCGTATCGTGGCCAAAGTCAGCTTGCCGCCAGCCCATGCCACGTCAACTTCATAGCCGCCCCGTGCGCGCAGGCCCTTGACCGAACCGGCCTGCCACGCCGACGGCAACGCCGGCAGCAGATGGATCTCTCCGGTCTGCGACTGCACCAGCATCTCGCAGATCGCCGCCACGGCGCCGAAATTGCCGTCGATCTGGAACGGCGGATGCGCGTCCAGCATGTTCGGATAGGTCCCGCCCGCGTTGTTACCCTCGCTGCCCTTGCCGCTTTGCTGCGCGGCGCGCGCGCCCGGCTTGGCCAGCTGCCCGCGCAGCATCTTGTAGGCGTGGTTGCCGTCCAGCAGCCGCGCCCAGTAAGCCGTCTTCCACGCCATCGACCAGCCGGTGCCGGCATCGCCGCGCCCTTCCAGCGACTTGCGCGCGGCGGCGGCCAGTTCAGGCGTTTGCGTCGGCGAGATCTGGCGACCGGGATAAAGCCCGAACAGGTGCGACACATGGCGATGCGCATCGCCGGGCGTATCGAGCACCGGATCTTTTTTCTCTTCCAGCCATTCCAGCAGCTGGCCCCAGCTGCCCACGCGCGGCGCGGCCAGCTTGTCCCGCATGGCGGCGACCTGCGCGCGGAAGGCCTGGTCGTCGCCCAGCACGTCCGCCGCTTCGACGGTGTTGTTGAACAGGTCCCAGACGATTTCCTGGTCGTAGGTGACGCCGTCCTCGATCGGCCCGTGCTCCGGCGACCAGCCCAGCGGCGCCACCAGGCGGCCATCCGGCAGCTGCTTCAGGTAGTCCTGCCAGAAGTGCACCGCCTCCTTCATCGTCGGATACGCCACCTTGCGCAGGAACGCCTTGTCCTGCGTGTAGGCATAGTGCTCCCAGAAATGCTGGGCGTACCAGGCGTTGCCGGTCTTGTTCCAGATATAGCCCATGGCGCCGAACGGATTCGATTCGGTGCGCACCGTCCAGCCGCGCACCGGCTTGCCGGCGCTGCTGACGAAAGTCTCCGTGCCGGCGATCACCTGGCGATACACCGGCGCCATGCCCTGCACCAGCGCGAAGAACGGCAGCGCGTTCTGCGACAGGTTGGCCGGTTCCGCCGGCCAGTAGTTCATCTGAATGTTGATGTTGGTGTGGTAGTCCGAATTCCAGGGCGGCGTCAGGTTGTTGTTCCACAGTCCCTGCAAATTGGCGGGCAGCGAATCGCGCGAACTGGAGATCAGCAGGTAGCGGCCGTACTGGAAGAACTGGGCCTCCAGTTCGGGATCGTTGCCCTCCGCCGTGTAGGTGGCGATACGCTGGTCGGTAGGCTGCGCGCGGCGTGCCGACACGGCCGTGCCAAAGTCCACGCTCATGCGATTGAACTGCGCGTGAAAATCCTTCTGGTGCTCGGCCAGCAGCGCCGGCCACGGAAGGGCAGCAGCGCTGACCTGCGCCGTCACGCGCGGCAGCGGATGCTCACCCTGGAACTTCTTCGTCGGATCGAGAGCGTAGCTGGTGCCGGCGCCCAGTATCAGCGTCACCGCATCACAGCGGGTGAAAGTGATCCGGTTGCCATCGACCGCAATCGCCCCGCCCTCGTTCAGCACCTGCACCTGGCTGGCGTAGTCCATCGCATTGCCCGGCAACGAACCTGTGGCGACGATGCGGTTGCCCAGCGCCTTGATCTGCGCGTCGTGCATATCGGTCAGCTCGATCGAGCCGGTGTACTGTCCACGCTTGTCCGCACTGAGGCGCATCGCGATCACCTGCGCCGGATAGCTGGCGAAAGCCTCGCGCTTGAACTTGACGCCGCCATGTGTGTAGCTCACGCTGTGAAGGCTTTGACCAATGTCCAGCTGTCGCGCGTAGGCCGTCGTCCCCTGCTCATGCCCCGGCAGGTTGATATAGACATCGCCAAACGGCTGATAAGCGCCCATCGCCTTGTCGTCGCCGGTCCACAAGGTGATGTCGTTGAACTGGATGCGCTCCCGCGCCAGCTGGCCGAAGATCATGGCGCCGATGCGGCCATTCCCGATCGGCAGCGCCTCCTGCTCCCAGCCTTGCGCCGTATCGGGCGCAGGCCGGTCGTAGCGCAGCGCGAGATCGCCGGCCGCCGCAGCGGCAGCAAGCAAAACACCAGCACCAATGACTGCTACACGAAGCAAAATTTTCACGAGTCTATTTCGGTGTTATGTTGATCAACACGACATCGTTGACGCGCATCGGAATCTGCGCGCTCCCAACACCGGACTTGGCGATGCGTATGCTGCGCACCTCCGGACGGTCCTGCGTCTGGCCTTGCAGCGCTTCCAGCTGCGCGGCCGTCAGCGTCTTCGGCGCGCCCATTTCGATATACGCGGTATGCGCATCGTTGGCCTTGAAGCCCGTGCGGTGGATGCTGAGCTGATAGAGGCCTGGCTTGAACCCTTTCAGATCCAGCTTCAGCGGCGTCGAGGCTCGGGTAGGCTGCACGGCAGTATAGAACGGACGATTGCTCTTCTCCTGCTTCGGCGTCTGGAAGTCCCACGCCAGCACCTGCGCGCCCTTCCCGTCGCGCGCCACATAGCTTTGCGCATCGGCGGTCTTCAACTCCGTCGCGCCCAGCTGGTTCAGGTACTTGTACGCGAACCAGGCCGGCTTGCGCACGCCCTGTGGATTAATGAGACCAAAGCCGCCTTCGAACGGCGCGGTCGGCGGACCGGGCTCCTCGAACAGATCGCTGTAGGTCCAATAGCTCATGCCCTGGACCAGCCCTTCGGTGGCTTTGAGCTTGCTGAGGATGTAAGCCGCACTGATATAGGAATCATGCACCGGATCGCGCGGCGTGTAGCTCGTGCTCCATTCAGTGAAGTACATCGGCAACCCCGTCCTGCCGGCCTCGTTGATCTGCTTGCGCACATTGCGCACATCGCCGACGACGGCGTCCGGCGACGGCGACAGCTTGGTATCGCCAACGCCATTCTCATCGAGGAAGCCGCCATCCACGCCGTAGGTATGCGTGGTGACGAAATCGACCGGCGCACCGCTGGCTTTCGTATGCGCCAGGAACTCCGGCACCCACGCGGCACCGGCGGTGGATGGGCCGCCGACCCGCAACTCGCTGTCGACGTTCTTGATGGTGCGCGCGGTGGAATCGTACAACTCGAAATAGGCCTGCTGATCGGCTTTCTCCCAGAAGCCGTCAAGATTCGGCTCGTTCCACACTTCGAAGAACCAGCTGCGCACTTCGCTCTTGCCATAACGGTCTTCGGCATGGCGAACAAAGGCATCCACCAGAGCAGCCCATTTCTTCGGATCGGGATGCGATGTATTACCCTTCCAGTAGAAGATGCTCAGGTCCGAAGTCTTCATCGCCTGCGGCGTGAAACCCAGCTCCACAAAGGGCTTGATGCCGATCTTGAGCAAACGGTCGTACAGGTAGTCCAGGCGCGTCCAGTCATACACTGGCTGCCCATTCACCTCCTTGTAGGTGCCCAGAACATCGTGAAAGATGGCGTGGAAGCGGATGTAGCGGAACCCCAGTTCATCCTTCGCGATCTTGAGCTGGGCCAGGCTGTCGTCGCGTATCAGCGTGCCGGGATAATCCGAACCAACCGACAGATCGGCAAAGCGGTCGCGCGGTGCGGACGGTCCTTGCAGATCGACCGGAATGCGGCGCACCTCCGCGGCGCCGCACAGCTGCGCGGCGAGCATGGCCGCCGCTATCATTGATTTTTGAAACATCTTACTTCCTTACCGTGATCGATTTGCCTTCGTACTCGACTACCTTGTCGGCGGCATCGAAATCATCCGAACTCGAAACGCCGGCCTTGATGAAGCGTAGCTTGAACTGGCGCTTGCCGACCATGCCCTTGTACTTGCCCACGCGCTCGCCGATGGTGACCACGCCGGTCTTGTCGTTGTAGCTCAACGGGATGCGGCTGAACTCTCCGCGCAGGTAGGCATTGCTCACACCATCGTCCTCGTACAGGCTGAACTTCCCATCGGCGCCGGTGTAGACGTTGAGGGTGATCGGCGCATCCGGCTTCTCGTCCACATACTGCGTCACTGGTCCCATCGGCAGTATCGAACCGGCTTTCACCAGCAGCGGCATGCGGGTCTCCGGCGCCTTGATCGCGGCGGTGCTGCCACCTTTGTGCACTTCACCGGTATAGAAGTCATACCAGTTCGCGCCTTGAGGCATGTAGACGCTGCGTTCGCGCGCGCCGTACACATACACCGGAGCGACCATCAGGTTATGGCCGAACAGGTACTGGTCCTTGATGTCCTTGACCGCTTCGTCCTTCGGGAAGTCCATCACCAGCCCGCGCATGATGGCGCCGGATTCGTAGTGGATGTCGGCGGCGGCCGAGTAAATGTAAGGCATCATGCGATAGCGCAGCTTGTCGTACCAGACCATCGAATCGCGCATCGGCGAGCCTTCAGGCGCAATCTCGTGGATCTCGCGCTTCACCACTTCGCCGTGGGAACGGAACAGCGGCGAGAACGCGCCGAACTGGAACCAGCGCAGATTCAGCTCGCGCCATTCCTTCATGTCTTCCGCACTGCCCTTGGCGGCGCCGGTGACGCGGTTCTCCTGTGCCGAGCCGACATCGCCGACCTGGTAGCGGACTTCCTGCGCATAGCCGCCGATATCGTGCGTCCAGTTCGGAATGCCCGACATCGAGATGCTCACGCCTGCCGAGATCTGGTCGTACAGGTTGTTCCAGCGGCTGGCCGTGTCGCCGCTCCACACCGCGACCGCATTGCGCTGGATGCCGGCGAACCCGGAACGCGACAGGATGAACTGGCGCTTGTCCGGCTGGTCGCGCTTCAGGCCTTGATAGAAGCCCTCCGTATGCACCAGGCTATACGGATTGAAGGTGATCTCGCCGCCGCCGTACACGGTGGGACCGATCAGCTTCTTGAAGTCCGCGACGCTGGTGTTGGACAGCACGTCCGGTTCGGTGTTATCCATCCACCAGGCGTCGAAACCCATGTCGACCAGCTTCGGTTTCATCTGGCGATAGTAGATGTCACGCGCTTCCTTGGTGTACGGATCGTAGTGGCTGTTCTTGTAGCCCGGTCCCACCCAGTCCAGGGCGCCGTCCTCGACGTTCTTGGTCCACATATGGCCCTTGGCCGCAAGCTCCTTGTAGTTGTCGGTGTTCGAGTAGAACTTGCCCCAGATCGAAATCATGATACGTGCATGGGACTTGTGGGCCTCGTCCAGCATCCCCTTCGGATTCGGGAAACGCACCTTGTCGAAATCGTGCGAGCCCCATTGATCCTGCGGCCAGTAGAACCAGTCCTGCACCATGTTATCCACCGGCCAGCCCTGCTTGCGGTACTCACGCAGCACGCCGAGCAGTTGCTCCTGCGTTTCGTAGCGCTGGCGCGATTGCCAGAAACCGTAGGCCCACTTCGGCATCATCGGCGCCTGGCCGGTCAGGTGGCGGTAGCCGGCGATGACCTTGTCCATGCTGTCGCCGTTGATGACGTAGTAGTTGATGCTCTGCGCGACTTCCGACGAGAAGGTCAGCGAGTGGCGTTCCGCATCGGGCAGCGGATCGTTGTGCGTGATGGCGACCATGCCGCCGGACGGCTTCCACTCCAGGTGCAGCTTGACCGGCTTACCGGCCTCGAACTTCACCTCGAAGTTGTGATACCACGGATTCCAGCCCTGGCGCCACACGTCCATGACCTGCTTGCCGTCCAGCGTCAACGTCGCATAGTCCGACGAGTACAGCTGCATCTTGTGCACGCCCGGCTTGTCGGAACTCAGCGTCGCATCCCAGACCACTTTGACATCGTTCAGTGTTTTCAGGTCGCCCAGTTCCTTCGGCCAGTTCTCGGCCACGTCCTTCAGGTACTGGTAGGCGATGTCCTTCTCGTGGCGGGTCAAGACCAGCTTGCCGCCGACGTAGTAGCGCGCCGTCAGGCCGCCAGCCTTGCCGTCGTCGTCGACCAGCTTCAGGTCGCGCACCATCGGTCCATAGGGCTTGGCGTCGCCGAAGCGCGAGATCGAATTGTTATCCCATAAAACGCCGTAGTTCTTGTCCGAGACGACGAACGGCACGGCGATCGCCATGTTGTGCTGCATGAGCAGAACGTCCTCGCCGTTGAGATTCATCTGCGCGTTCTGGTGCTGGCCCAGGCCGTAGTAGGCGTCCTTGGTGCCGTGGTTGAAGCCTTCCTTGATCGCCATGAACGGCTTGCCGGCGACATCGACCGGCGCCATGCTCTCCGAGGCCTGGCTCAGGAAGGCCTTGCCGGCCGCATTGAAGAACTGCACCTCGCCAGTCGCCAGCGACACCGCCACCGAAATCTTCTTCGCCTTCAGCGTGACCTTGTCCTTGCCTGATAAGGAGACATTGAAGTTACCGCTAACAGGAGCCGCCACCGTCATCAGCGATGGCATGAGCTCTTTACCCGATCGATCGAGCTTCACCACGTGGATGATGTTATCGCCCATGACTTCGAGCCGCACCTCTTGCGCCGCGCCCGAATCAGGCTTCACCACCACGCCGGTGGAGGTCTTCTCAAACGTGCCAGCCAGTGCCTGGCCCGACACCATGACCGCCAGGCACGACGCCGCAGGCACTATCGATTTGAATCGCATCTCTTTTCCCTTTTTTAGTAAGTACCCAGTTTGACCTTGAGAACCACCGGATTGCCGGTCAGGTTCAAACCGAAATCTGTCTGGTCGCCGTTCCAGTTGCGCTCCATGATCCATTTGCCGGACGGGTCGAAGTGTCCCTCCTCCGCCCGCGCCAGCATGGACGGCTTGCCGTCGCTGCTGGCGAAGCTCACGCGCGCGTGCTGCCCTACCACGATAAATTCGTTGTCGCCGATCTGCGCGATCGACACGCCGCCGTTGGGCTGCTCGGTATCGGCCGGCACATCCTTGACCTTGGACAGCCACTCCGCATCGCCGAACTGCCACATGCGGAAGCTGACGGTGGCCGTCCAATTCTTCAGCGCGACGGTCTGCGGCTTGCGGTCGTCGCCCTCGGCCACGCCGTGGGTGCGGCCTTCAAACGCCCACTTGGCCCACTGGCGTTCCATCGGCCGGAAGGCTGCGTAGATTTTGCCGAACGGCGCCACCATCGTCTTGTCGGTGGCCTTGGAGCCCAGCGGGAAATTGCTGTAGTCCGCGTAGTCGATGCCGAACGGCGAGAAGGACAACGAGCCGCGACCCAGTACCAGGTAGGCATAGCGCACGTACTGGGCGGCGTTGCTCATCTCCGGCAGCATCAGCGCATTGTCGGCGCGTTGGAATCGGTCCAGCGTGGCATTGAATTTATCCGACTCCGGCGCATAGACGTCCGGCGCGGCAATATCGATGTGCGGCGCGGCGGCCTTGTAGATATCGATCACGTCGTAGGTCGGTCCGCCGCTGGCGAAGTTGCCCTTCCACGGCATCACCGGCGACTCCAGCGGATCGCGCAGCGCGTTGTTGACGTACATCGGCAGGTTGTAGACGGCGCGGCCAGCCTTGGCGATTTCCTCGATATAGCTGGCGATCGAATAAGCGTGGAAGTATTCGTCGGCGTAGTCGCCGTAGACCTGCTTCCAGCTGCCGCTGGCAGCCAGCGCCACCGGCGATTTTTTATGATCCAGCACGGCCTGCGGCACGTTCTGTTCAAACGCCGCCTGCGCCTTGGGCGCAAAGTCGCGTGCGTAGCCGTAGGTGCCGACTTCATTCTCGACCTGCATCATGATGACGGTGCGCTGCGCCGCATCGGCCTTCTTGATGTGTTCCATCAGCGCGACAAAGGCCTTGCGGTCGGCCTTCATGGTCTCCTCGCTGTTCGGCGACAGGCAGTAGATCGTCTTGCCGTCCTTGTCCAGCATGCGCGGGAAGCGCTTGTTATCGAACTTGACCCACTCCGGCGTGTACTGCGGGCCGGTGTTCTTCCAGGTGCCGAACCACAGCAGCACCAAGCGTACCTTGTGCTGGCGCGCCTGCGCCAGCAAGGTGTCGACATAACTGAAATCGAACTTGCCTTCGACCGGTTCGATCTGTTCCCACGCCACGGGAATCTCGACGGTGTTGGCGTTCATGTCTTTGATGGCCGGCCACACCTTGCTCAAGGCCAGCGGATAATTGCTGGAGTTGTGCACCTGTGCGCCGAACATCACAAACGGCGCGCCATTGACCATCAAGGCGTGGCGGCCGTCCTTCTTCACAATCTGCGGCAAATCGGCGGCCGCCGCGCCAGCTGCGGCTAAAGCGGTAAAACTCAAAACGGTGACGAGCTGGCGGGCGGTATGCTTCATGCGATCAAGCCTTTTTCAAGTTAGAAGGTGTAACGCAGTTGCGCAGTGTAGCGCGGGCCGGTGACGAACCATGCGCGGCCCTTCATGCCTACGCTCTGCTGCATCAGCTGCTTGAACTGCGAGTTGGTGACGTTCTGCGCTTCGAAGCCCAGGGACATATGCTCGTTGATCTTGTAGAACATCGACGCATCCAGCTGGCCGTAGGCATCCGCCCACACAGGCAGGCCCCACACCACGTTCTGCTTGCCGACGTCCGGGCTGGCCGGATTGGTGTCGGTGCCGTCGCTACCCTGGGTACCGTTGACATTGACCGCCTGCAGGCTCTTCGAACGCCAGTTGTAAGCCAGGCGCGCCGACCATGGACCTTTGTCGTACATAAGCGCCAGGTTGAACGATTGACGCGACAGGTTTTCCAGCGGCAGGTTGCCGAAGGTGGTGCCGTTGGTGTCGCAACCGTTCAGCGTCAGGTTGACGTTGGCCGCCGAGTTCTCGCTGGTGCAGTAAGCCTGGTACACAGGTTTGTACAGATCGCGCTTGCTATCGACGAAGGTGAAGTTGGCCTGCAAGCCCAAGCCAGACCACAAACCTGGCAGCTTGTCGAAGTACTGCTGGTAAGCCAGCTCGATACCGCGTGCATAACCCTTGGCGCCGTTAATCGGTCCCGTCACCGAGAAGTTCTGCAGCTTGCCGGTGACGTCCGGTATCGCATACAGGTAGGTCTGGTTGATGACGATGTCCTTCAGCTGCTTGTTGAACACCGCCGCCGTGAACGAACCCGCCGGCGCGAAGTACCACTCCGCCGTCAAGTCCATCTGCCTGGAGGTGGTCGGCTTCAGGTAAGGGTTGCCGGAGCCGGTACCCGTCTGGCTGATGCTGTTGATGGTGGTGACGTTCGTAGCCGTATTGGTGGTGCTGCTGGCCGTCTGCTCCATCGAGGTATAGGCTTGCAGCTTGTCGAAGTCCGGGCGCGACAGCGCGCCGGCGAACGCAAAGCGGAATTGCAGCGTATCCGACGCCTTCATGCGCAGGTTCAGGCTAGGCAGAACATTGTGGTAGTTGTTCTCGTAATCCTGGGCCTTGGCGAACGGCGCGATGATAGGGATCGCCACGCCGGTGGTGGTGTTACCTGCCGGGATATTCGGCGCGGTCGATTTGAAGACCGTGTAGCCGTGCGCGGTGCTGGCGGTCTTCACGTAGCGCACGCCCAGGTTACCGTCGATTGGATATTGCAGGTTATCCCAGCCAAAGCGGATCTGGCTATACAGGGCCTGGGTCTTTTCGGTCTGGTCGTTGGTGCCGGCAGGGTCGGTGCCAAAGGTCGCGGCTTTCCATACGTCGCAGGAGGTGCTCACTTCCGCGCACAGGATGTCGTGATACTTGTGCAGCGCCGCGTAGCTGTCCGGGAAGCCCTGCGCCAGCGAGACGTTCGGGAACACCACCGACGGCACCGAGACTTTACCGTTGAAGAAGTTGGTAAAGCTGTGCAGGTTGGTGTTGCCGCTGAAGCGAGGATCGCTCAGGTAAGCCAGGCCGCTGATGTTCCAGCCCAGCTGCCATGGCTGCGAAATCGGCGACCAGTTGTAGCTTGGATTGGTATTCTGGGTCAGCGCGTCGCGGTCGGTCAGGCGCACGCCGAAACGGATGTCGCGCAGCACCGGATGATCGAAGTCGTACTTGGCGTCGGTCTTCCACGCGGTCTCATGGCCCACGCTCTTGTCCTGGTGTTCCATCGTGAACGCCCAATAGTAGTTCTTGGGATCGGCCAGGTTGGCGCGGTCGGAGGCGTCGAAGATCAGGTTGGGGACATTACCGGTCAGGTCCAGCTGCTCCTTCGGCATCTGCACGCCGGTGGCCACGGTCGAATCGAGGCTGCGGGTGCTGGCCCGGATGTGCTGCAAATCGGTGGTGATGGTCCAGCGGTCGTTCGGACGCCAGCGCAGGTTCCACGACAGGTCGGTGGTGTCGGACTTGCGGGTGGCGGAACGGGTGTCGTCGCCGAAGTTGATGCCGCCGTCCTTGGTGTCGGTCAAAACACCCGTCAGCAGCGCACCCTTGGAATCATAGGTGCCGTTGGTGACCTGGATGTTGTAGGGGCTCGATTGCGCGAAGATCGCCTGCTCGTCCCACGTCATGGTGTAGCGCGACTTGAAGTAGGTCAGCGAGCTGCTGAGCTGATCGTTGGCCTTCCACTGCAAGGCGCCGTATGCGCCTTCGCGGCGGCGGTTGAACTCCAGCGTGCGCCATTGTGCGCCCTTCGGCACCCAGATGGTTTTGCCGGATGCGTCCTTCAATGGATAGTAGGGCTCGACCTGGAAGGCGTCGGTGCGGGTGCCGCTTTCCGAGTAGGCCAGGTCCAGCAAGGCACCCACCTCACCGATCGGCGTCTTCCAGCGGTTCGACACCATGCCCGACATCGACGGCGACGTTTTGCCCTTTTTCAGTTCCGAATAGGTCTCCTGGCCGGAGATGGCGCCGTGGAAGCCCTTGAAGTCGAACGGCAGCGCGGTGCGCAGGTTGACCAGGCCGCCGACGGCTCCCTCGACCTGTTCCGCCGACGGGTTCTTGTAGATGTCGACGCCGGCCATCAGTTCAGGCGGCACGTCTTCGAAGTTCAGCGAACGGCCGCCGTTGGCGGAGAACGAATCGCGGCCATTGAGCTCGGAGCGCACATAGCTCAAGCCGCGGATCGATACGCCCGAGCCTTCGACCGAGAAGTGCTCCGGGTCGCCCTTGGCCATGGTGCGGTCGATGGTCACGCCCACGATGCGCTGCAAGACTTCCGTCACCGAGCGGTCCGGCAGCTTGCCGATATCGTCGGCGACGATGGAATCGACGATTTCATCGGAATTCTGTTTGATCTTCTGCGCCGACTGCAGCGCTGCGCGCTGGCCGGTCACCACCACTGTTGCACCGGTATCGGTAGGGGTGGTTTGTGCGAACGCCTGGCCCGACATGGATGCCATCTGGGCCAGGCCCAACGCGATCGCTGTTTTCTTAAACTGTTTCATCTATGATCTCCGGAGTTATACGAATTATTCATGGCTCTTTGGCCATCTGTTACGGGTGTTTTTGTCAGGCGAACGGGTTCGCGGGCGCTGAATGGCGCAGGGTTGTCATCGTCATTTGATAGTGTCTCGCTTTTGGTTTTTTTATCGTTATGGCTTACTGGCGGGGTGCCAGGTCATACGATGTTATGAGACCATTTTGCAAGTTACGCCAACTGGCCGCAATTGCGAAATTCACCAAGCGGGAGAATGATAATCAGCAAGCGTAGCGTCGATCAGACAACGTAGCGGCTGAAGCGGCGCGGCCCCGCGTTGTGGGCCGCGCGAAAAACATCAACGGCGGCTGGAGCGCGTGGCCACGTCGACCCAGACGGCCAGCGTCAGGATGCAGCCCTTGACGATCATCTGCCAGTACGTGTCCACGTCCAGCATGGACATGCCGTTATCCAGGCTGGCCATCACCAGCGCGCCGATCAAGGCGCCGTAGACGGTGCCGGAGCCGCCGCGCATCGAGGTGCCGCCGATGAAGCAGGCCGCGATCGCATCCAGCTCGCCCGAAGTGCCGGCCGACGGCGAGCCGGCCGCCAGCCGCGCCGTGTTGACCAGGCCCGCCAGGGCGCACATCAAGCCCATGATCCCGAAGATCCACAGCTTCACCGCCTGCACGTTCACACCGGACAGGCGGGTCGCCTCCATGTTGCTGCCCACCGCGTAGATACGGCGGCCAAACACGGTCTGCGTGGCGACGTAGCTGAAGACTCCCAGCAGCACCAGCAACAGCAGCACCGGCAGCGGTATGCCTTCGTAGCTGTTCAGGGTTCGCACGAAGGCGAACAGCACGGCGCCGATGGCGGCCAGGCGCACGCCGTCGCGCCACATCGGCGGCACCGGCAGGCCGTGGCGGCCCAGGTTCAGGCGCTGGCGCCAGGTCAGCACGGCGGCCAGCGCAAACAGCGCCACGCCCAGCGTCACGCCCAGTTCCGGCGACAGATAGCCCTGCCCCACCTGCACCATCGCTTCCGACACCGGCGCCACCGTCACGCCGTCCGTCACGCCCAGCACAATGCCGCGATAGGCCAGCATGCCGCCCAGGCCCACGATGAAGGACGGTATGCCCGCATACGCCGTCAGGTAGCCGTTGAACAGGCCTAGCAACAGGCCGCAGGCCAGCACCGCCGCCACCGTCACCGGCAGCGGCATGTGGTGCGTAACGTCGAGCACCGCCGCCACGCCGCCCAGGAGACCTAGCAGCGAGCCTACCGACAGGTCAATCTCGCCGGAGATGATGACGAAGGCCATGCCGCAGGCCACCACGCCGGTCACCGACATCTGCCGCATCAGGTTGGACAGGTTGCGCGCCGAGATGAAGCCGCCCTCCGTCTTCCAGCTGAAGAAGCTCCAGATGATGGCGATGGCGATCAGCAGCGCGAGGATTTTGTACTGCGTGAACAGTTGTTTGAGTTTATTGGTATGCATGGTCACTATGAATGATCGAGCGCCGCAGACAGCAGCATTTCCTGGGTCAGGTCCTGGTTGATGAAGTCTCCGCGCAACTGGCCTTCGCCCATCACCAGCACGCGGTCGGACACGCCCAGCACTTCGGCCAGCTCCGACGACACCATGATGATGGACACGCCTTGCTTGGCAAGTTCCAGCATCAGCTTGTAGATCTCGTACTTGGCGCCGACGTCCACACCGCGCGTGGGCTCGTCAAGTATCAGAACCTTGGGCCGCGTCAGCAGCATCTTGGACAGCACCGCCTTCTGCTGGTTGCCTCCGGAGAGCGAGGTAATCGGCAGGAAGGGGCTGGCCGTCTTCAGCCCAAGCCGGGCGATTTCCTCGCTGACGGTTTTCAGCTCGGCCTCGCGGTC
Source organism: Duganella sp. BJB476 (assembly GCF_003416895.1). Taxonomy (GTDB): domain Bacteria; phylum Pseudomonadota; class Gammaproteobacteria; order Burkholderiales; family Burkholderiaceae_D; genus Rugamonas. The sequence goes on along the minus strand of NZ_QVIO01000006.1, from coordinate 29,906 downwards.
GATGCGGGTGAAGCGCGCGTAGCGGCCCAGCACCGACAGCGTGATGTTCTGGCCCACGTCCAGGTCGCGGATGATGCCGTGCTGCTTGCGGTCCTCCGGCACCAGCGCCAGCCCGGCGCGGATGGCCTTGAGCGGCGTACGGGTATCGATCTTCTCGCCGTTGAGCCACACCTCGGCCTCGCAGCGGCCGTTGTAGGCGCCGAACAGCGCGGACACCAGCTCCGTGCGGCCTGCCCCCACCAGGCCGGCGATGCCGAGGATCTCGCCCCGGCGCAGCGTGAAGGAGACGTTGTCCACCTTCCTGCGGTCCGGTTTCTCGGTGTCGTAGCACACCACGTTGCGGGCTTCGAACATCACCTCGCCCTGCGTGCGTTCCAGTTTTGGATACAGCTGGTTCATCTCGCGTCCCACCATCTGCGCGATGATCTGCCGCACGTCCATCTGCTGCATCGGCGTGGTGGCGATATGCTTGCCGTCGCGGATGACGACGATGGTGTCGCAGATCGCTTCCACCTCATCGAGCTTGTGCGAGATGTAGACGCAGGCCACACCCTTGGCTTTCAGGCCGCGGATGATATCGAGCAGCACTTCGATCTCCGACGCCGTCAGCGACGACGAGGGTTCGTCCAGGATCAGCAGGCGCGCATTCTTGTTGAGCGCCTTGGCGATTTCGATCAGTTGCTGGTGGCCACCGCCGTAGTTCATCACCGGCAGCACCACGTTGACGTCGTTGAGCTTTAGTTCCTTGAGCAGGGTTTCTGCGCGCTGGTTCATGGCCGGATAGTCCATGCGGCCGCCGGGCAGCGTGATCTCGTTGCCGAGGAAGAGATTCTCCGTCACCGACAATTCGGGCACCAGCATCAGTTCCTGGTGGATGATGACGATGCCGGCCGCTTCGCTTTCGCGTATCGATTGCGCCTTCATCGGCTGGCCGTCCATCAGGATCTCGCCGTCCCAGGTGCCGTGCGGGTAGACGGCGGATAGTACTTTCATCAGGGTCGATTTGCCGGCGCCATTCTCGCCGCACAAACCGATGCACTCGCCGGGCCTGACTTGCAGGTCGATGCCGTCGAGCGCGGGAACACCGCCGAATTTCTTGACGATGCCCTTCATTTCTAGCAAATAGCCGGACATACGGGTTCTCGCAGAGGTGAGGTGCGGGAACCCGTGGAACGCGTCCCCGCCAGAGGAATTACTTGGCCGCGAGTTGGGCTTTGGTGTAGAAACCGTCGGTGACCACCAGGTCGATATTCGCCTTGGTCAGCATGGTCGGTTTCAGCAGCAGCGTGCTGACCTGCTTGAAACCATTCTGATATTCCGCGTTGTATGCCGGCTTCTCATTGCGCACCAGCTGGATCGACAACTTGGCCGCTTCGGAAGCGATCAGCTTCAACGGCTTGTACACCGTCATGGTCTGCGAACCAGCGATCACGCGCCGCACCGCCGCCAGATCCGCATCCTGCCCGGACACCGCCACCTTGCCATCGAGCTTCTGCGAAGCCAACGCCTGGATCGCGCCGCCGGCGGTCGCATCGTTCGACGCCACCACCGCATCGAGCTTGTTGGCGTTGGCCGTCAGCGCATTTTCAACGATGGACATGGCCTCGGCCGGATTCCAGTCCTTGACCCACTGCTTGCCCACCACCTTGATGTCGCCCTTGTCGATCAGCGGCTGCAGCACCTTGAGCTGGCCTTCGCGCAGCATCTTGGCGTTGTTATCGGTCGGAGCGCCGCCCAGCAGGTAGAAGTTACCCTTGGGCTTAATCGCCACCACACCCTGCGCCTGCATCTCGCCAACCAACTTGTTATCGAAGGAGATATAGGCATCGATATCCGCATTGAGGATCAGGCGGTCGTAGGAGACCACCTTGATCTTGGCCTTCTTGGCCTCGCGCACCGCGTTGTTCAGCACCGTGGCGTTGTAAGGCACGATCACCAGCACATCGACACCGCGCGAAATCAAATTCTCGATCTGAGCGATCTGGCGCTGCTCGCTGGCGTCGGCCGACTGCACATAGACCTTGGCGCCCTGCTGCTCGGCGGCGGCGACGAAGTAATCACGGTCGCGCGCCCAGCGTTCCAGCCGCAGGTCGTCGATGGAAAAGCCGATTTTCGGGTTCTTGGCGTCGGCCATGGCGTTCCCGCCGGCGCACACCAGCATGACGGCGACTGCCGCCGCGCTCAGTAATTTCTTCATTGTTACGGTCTCCTGTTTGTTCGGTGGATCTTTGTCCACTAATGATTATGGCGTGCCTGGTTATTGGCCACTCCACGATATGGTACAGCCAGTTCCATGCAAGCGCCGTTTTCCATTTGTCCGACGGTGCTGCGGTAGATTTCCTGCCATGGCGTCTGGCTGGCAGGGATGGCCGGAATGCCGTCCTTCTTGCGCTCCTCCCACTCCGCCGCGCCAACCTGCACATCGCAACGGCCGGCGTTCAAATCGACGCGAATACGGTCGCCGGTACGCAGCCAGGCGAGACCACCGCCGACAGCGCTCTCCGGCGACGCATTCAGTATCGACGGGCTGTCCGAGGTGCCGGACTGGCGGCCGTCGCCCAGCGTCGGCAGCGCATTGATGCCGCGCTTGACCAGCGCATCGGGCGGCTGCATGTTGACCACTTCGGCCGAACCGGGCCAGCCTATCGGGCCGGCGCCGCGTATCACCAGCATGCAGTCCTCGTCGATGTCCAGCGCCGGATCGTTGATGCGGGCGTGGTAATCGCCGGAACCGTCGAACACGATGGCGCGGCTTTCGAAGATGTTCTCACTACCCGGCGTGCTCAGATAGCGGGCGCGGAAGGCGTCCGAAATCACGCTGGTTTTCATGATGGCGAAGTCGAACAGATTACCCTTCAGGACAAAGAAGCCCGCATCCTTCTTCAGCGGCTGGTCGAACGGATAGATCACTTCACGGTCGTTCGTCTCGCGGCCTGCCAGGTTGTCGCGCATGCTGCGGCCGGTGACGGTGGGACGGTCCGAGCGCAGCATGCCCTGCTGCTCCAGCTCCCACATGATGGCCGGCACACCGCCGGCGCGATGGAAACGCTCGCCGAGGAATTTTCCGGCCGGCTGCATGTTCAGCAGCAGCGGCACGGCATGGCCGTACTCCATCCAGTCGCTCGAATGCAGTTCGACGCCGGCGTGGCGCGCCATCGCCATGATGTGCTGCTGGGCATTGGTGGAGCCGCCGATGGCGGCATTGACCACGATCGCATCGAGGAAGGCTTCACGATTCAGGATGCTGGACGGCTTGATATCCAGCCGCGCCATCTCGACGATGCGGCGGCCGGTTTCATACGCCATCTGGCCCCGTTCGCGGTACGGCGCAGGGATCGCCGAGCAGCCGGTCAGCGACATGCCCAGTGCCTCGGCCATCGCGTTCATGGTGGAGGCGGTGCCCATGGTGTTGCAGTGCCCCGCCGATGGCGCCGAAGCGGCGGCGATCTGCAGGAATTTTTCATTGTCGATCTCACCGGCGGCCAGTTGGCGGCGGCCCTTCCAGATCGCGGTGCCGGAACCTGCCAGTTCGCCTTCGAACCAGCCGTCCAGCATCGGCCCGCCGGACAGCACGATGGCGGGAATGTCCACCGTCGCTGCGGCCATCAGCTGCGCGGGCGTGGTCTTGTCGCAGCCGGTGGTCAGCACTACGGCGTCGATCGGGTAACCGTGCAGGATTTCCACCAGCCCCAGATAGGCCAGGTTGCGGTCGATGGCGGCGGTCGGGCGCCGGCAGTTTTCAAAGATCGGATGCAGCGGGAATTCCATCGCGATGCCACCCGCATCGCGGATGCCGTCGCGCACGCGCTTGGCCAATTCCAGATGGATGCGGTTGCAGGGGCTGATGTCGCTGCCGCTCTGCGCGATGCCGATGATGGGACGGCCGGAACGCAGTTCCTCCGGCGTGATCCCGTAGTTCATGAAGCGCTCCAGGTACAGCGCCGTCATGTCGATGTGGTCGGGATTGTCGAACCAATCCTGCGAGCGGTAGCGGCGTGGGGTACTCATGCGCCGTACCAGCCTGCGTCGACGAAGTAATCGCGCCCGGTGCAACGGCCGGCGTTGTCGGAGGCCAGGAACAGCGCCAGCGCGGCCACGTCGTCCACCTGCACGCGCTGCGGCAGGCACTGGCCTGCCAGGATGCGCGCTTCCTCTTCCGGCGTGTGCCACAGGGCTTCCTGGCGCGGCGTGCGCACCGCGCCGGGGATGATGCAGTTGACGCGGACGTTGTGCGGACCTAGGTCGCGCGCCAGGCCGCGCGTCATGCCCTCGATGGCGGCTTTGGCCGTCATGTACAGGGTCAGTTCCGGCAGCGCCAGGTGCCACGAGATCGAACCGAAGTTCAGGATCACGCCACCGCCACGCTGCTGCATGCCGACGGCGACAGCCTTGGCGCAGAAGTACTGGTGACGCAGGTTGACGGCCATGCGTTCGTCCCAGTATTCCGGGCTGACGTCGACCAGCTTGTGGCGGTCGTCGTTGGCGGCGTTGTTGATCAGTACATCGACCTGGCCGATGCGGTCGAAGGCCGCAGCCAACGCATCGAGATTGGTCAGGTCGCAGCGCACGAAGGTCGGCGGTACCGCTTGTGTCGACAGGCGGCCTTGCAGCGCCAGCGAATCTTCTTCGGCGATGTCGAGGAAGTACACCTGCGCGCCCTGCTGCGCAAACGCCTCCACCATGCCGGCGCCGATGCCGCTGCCGCCGCCGGTGATGACCACGCGCTTGCCTGCCAGGCTAGGATAGATCGCTTGCTGCACCCTGGTCTGCAGGGCCGGCGCAGCGCGCACAGCACCCGCGCCGCGCGCCCGGTTCAGCAAGGCCCGCACGCCAAACGTCCACGGCGCGATGGTGTCGCTGCGCTGCACATGGTTGACCAACGCGCCCAGCGACGGCGTCGAGATGCTGACGCGATCGCCCAGGTGGTGCGTGAAGCCGCCGCCGGCGGTATCGCGGTCCTTGATCGGCGAGAACATCGTGCCGAGGAAGAGCATGAAGCCGTCCGGGTATTGATGATGGCGGCCGCAGACCTGGCTGACCAGGTCGAGCGGATCGCGGCTGATTTCGCGCATGCGGCTGGCGCCGGCCAGGTGGAAGTCGTCATCCATGCCTTCGATCAGCATGCTCACTTCCGCGTTGCGGATGGTGTCGATGGTGAAGTGCTCGTCGAACAGGCGGATGAACGGGCCAATGGCGCAGGAACCGTTGTTGTCCTTGGCCTTGCCCAGCAACAGCGCGCTGCGGCCTTCGATGTCGCGCAGGTTGACGTCATTGCCCAAGGTGGCGCCCAGCACGCGTGCCTGGCTGTTGACGGCCAGGACGATTTCCGGTTCCGGGTTGTTCCATTTCGAATCGGGATGCAGGCCGACGTCCGCGCCCTGCCCCACCGCCGACATGGGCTGCGACTTGGAGAACACCTCCGCATCCGGGCCGATACCCACTTCCATGTACGGCGACCAGAGGCCGCGTTCGATCAGGTCCGCCTTCAGCCGCGCCGCTTCCGGCGAGCCGGGACGGATGGCCGACAGGTCGGAGCCGATGATGGTCTGGATCTCCGCGCGCAGTGCGCTGGCGCGGGAGGCGTCGCCGCCGGCCTGCTCTTCGATCACGCGCTCCAGCAGGCTGACGGCGAAGGTGACGCCACAGGCCTTGATCGCTTGCAGGTCGCACGGCGCCAGCAAGCGCGGGGCGCCGGCGAAGGCCTTGCCGTCCAACGCATGCGCCATCAGCTGCTGCACGCTGCCCAGCGATTCGCCGGGTGCGCTGCGGGCGATGTCGAGGACATCGTCGCGCTCCAGCAGGTCGGACATGGTGGGGGCGTGGCCGGTGATGTCGAACACCTCGCCGTTGCGGACGGCCACCACGCAAGGCCCGTCGATGACGCCATCGCGCCAGACACGGCCCACCAGAACTGCCCGTTCGACATCGTCGGGCAGCATCGTTTTCACATTATTTTCCAAGGTCTCTCTCTCCAAGCTGGCAAGCAAACTGCGTGGAGGATTTTGACCCGATTCCCCAGTGACGGCAATTATGAAACTCACCAATCACGGTCATGTTTTACGCGTCCGCCGCTCAGGCGACGCTGCGCAGGTCGGCCACGTCGACGCCGTTGTCGACTTTCTCGTCGGCGCCGCCCTGCATCGCCCGGTCCTGGTAGGCGCGCGGCGTGCAGCCCAGCTCCCGCTTGAACACCGCGTGCATGTACTGCACCGATGTGAAGCCGCAACTGAGCGCCACGTCGGCGATGCTGCGTTCCCCGCGCGTCAGGATCTCGGTGGCGGCATCGAGCTTGAAGCGCAGGATCACATCATGCACGCTGCAATCGAGCTCCTGGCGGAAGTAGGATTCCAGCGACGAGCGCGAAATGCCCACGTACTCGGCCACCTGGTGCGTCTTGATGCCCTGGCAGGCGTACTGGCGGATGAAGTGGCGCGCCCGCATCACGTGCGGGTGCTTGGGCGCTTCGTGGCGGGTCGAAGTCAGCACGTTGATGCCGACCGGCGGCACCAGGATGCGCGTGCCGCCCAGGCGCACGCCGTGCAGCATCTGGTCCAGCAGGTGGGCGGCGGTGCGGCCCATCTCCTGCGCGCCCTGGATCACGGAGCTGAGCGGAATGCGCGTCAGCATGCGCGCCAGCGGGTCGTTGTCGATGCCGATCAGCGCCACCTGCTCCGGCACCTCGATGCCGGCCATGATGCAGGCCTGCAGCAGCTGGCGCGCGCGGGCGTCGGTGACGGCGATGATGCCGACCGGCTTGGGCAGGCTGTGCAGCCACTTGATCTGCTGCTCCACCGCCTCGTCCCAGGACGGCGCGCTGGTGCCCAGGCCGCGGTAGATCTGCGGTTCCATCTTGTCCTTGCGCATCAGCGTGCGGAAGGCGGTCTCGCGCTCCTGCGCCCAGCGGTTCTCCTGCGCTTCCGGCAGGCTGAACATCGCAAAATTGCGCAGGCCAGCCTCGATCAGGTGATCGTGGGCCATCTTGATCAGTTTGAAGTTGTCGGTGGCGACGTAAGGCACGGCGTCCGGGTAGCTGCTGTCGTCGGCGTAGGAGCCGCCCACCGCCACCACCGGGATGCGGCTGCGGCTGAGCGCGGCCGCCACGGCGGGATCGTCGAAATCGGCGATGATGCCGTCGCCCTGCCAGTGCTCGATGCCGGGCAGGCGCAGGCGGAAGTCTTCCTCCAGGAACAAATCCCAGGAGGCGCGGGTGCTGCTCAGGTGAGCGGCAATCCCTGCAATCACTTCGCGGTCAAAAATCTTGTTCGCGTTAAACAGCAGCGCAATACGGTGGGACTTCATCGACATTTTCAACGACCTCAATCTCGGCACCAAGTATTGTGGCATGTTTCCGATCCTGTTCCGATGAAAAAGGCGAACCCGTCCCTATTTGGCGACAATCGGCTTGCCAGTCACTATGCCGCGGCCTGCCGTGCTCATATACACAACCCCGTAGGTATTGGCATCTCCGATAACGAATTGGGCATCGCCCGGGCCACCGTATTGATGATTATCGTCATTAATCCTCATCCAGCTGGCGCCGCTGTCGATCGAACGGAACACGCCCCGCACGCCGCCCACCGAGCCCCAGATATACACCGCCGGGTAGTCCGCGCCCGGCGCTGCCTTGCCGAAGCCCACCGCCGCCGCGTGGCCGACGTTGGCGAGCCTGGCGAAGCTGGCGCCGGAATCGGTGGAGCGCGCCAGGCCGCCGTCATACAGCGCGACCCAGACGTCGCCTTCCCTGCCGGGCGCGGCCCGCACCACTTGCGATCCCTTGGCGCTGCCCACGGCGCCTGCGGGCGCGAAGCTGGCGCCCGCATCGGTGCTGACCAGCATGGTGGCGCCGCTCAGTGCATAGAACTTGCTGGCGTTGACCGGATCGGCCACCGGCCGCGCGCCGTTCAGCCCCTTGACGGCGTTCCAGCTGTCGCCGCCGTCGTTGGAGTAGTAGCCGGTGGAGGATTTTTCCGGACTGTGCACGATCACCTTGCCGTCCGCGCTCAACGCCAGCTGTCCCTGCTTGCCCTTCATGCTGGCGGTCTTCGCCCAGCTCACGCCCATGTCGCGCGACACATACATCGCGCTGCCGACGCGCGCCAGCACATTCGGACTGGCGGCCGCGTAGTCCAGCCCCCAGGTAGTGCCCATGGTCGGCGTGTGGATGGGCGCGTAGCTGCTCACGTCGGTGTGACGAAAACCATCGTAATCGCCGATGGCCGAAACGACCGGACCGCCGGGAATGCTGACGATATTCAGCGGCACCGATTCCTCCAGCCCCGCATCCTCGAACTTCCACACCGCCGGCGCGGCATGGATGTCGCCCGTTTTAAAAATGCCATTGCCCGATACGACCATCACGGTGCGCGTGTCGAAGGGATCGAACTCGATGCTGGAGGTCCAGTGCATGAAGCTGCCCGCGATCCAGCTCACGCCGTTGGGATCTATCCGCACGCCCTGGTCGACGATGCTGTTCCAGCGCTTGCCGCCGTCCAGCGTTTCAAAGAACCGGTCGCCCATCGTGCCGGGCTTCCCGTAGTAGTTGGTGGTGGAGACGATCATCCGCTCCTGGTTGGCCGGATCGACCGTGATGCCGCCGTAGGCGCGGTTCAGCGGCGGCGAGATATCGCTCCACTTGCGGGCGGCGATATCGTACTTCCATACCGCGCCCTGCTCCATGCCTTCGCCATGCGCCACGTCGCCCCACGGACCAGCGCCCTTGGCGTAGACCACCACCAGGCTGCCCTTGGCCAGCACCGCGCGCTGCGGCATCAACGCCGTGGGGCCGCCGCTCAACGCGGTGAAGGTCTTGCCGCCGTCGCCCGACAGATACAGATTGGCGCCCACCGATCCAAAGCGCGATACGCCGGCGAAGATGCGCTGCGTGGCGCCGCCGGCCGCACTGGCCGGGTCCAGCACCACGAAGCTCAGGCCGTTTTTGTTGGGCGTGTCCGCCACCGGCAGCCCGTCCAGATGCTGCCAGCTCAGGCCTTCGTCCACACTCTTGAACATGCCGTTGGCGCGCGTGCCGATGTAGAGGATCTTGCCGTTGAGCGGATCCACTTGCAGCTTCTCGCCATTGCCGCGCCCCATGCCGTTGCCGTGCACCTTGAACTGTTTGGTGACATCGATCTTGGTGAAGCTGCGGCCGTAGTCGTTCGATTTCAGGATCGCGCTGGCCCCGCCGTTCAGGTAGCCGATGCCGGCCGACAGATACAGCTTGCCCGGCGCATTCGGATCGATGGCGATGGACTCCACGCCCAGCAAGCCGGTCTCCTGGTCGGACACCCAGTCCAGCAACGGTATCCAGCGCTGGCCGGCGCCGTCCCAGCGGTAGGCGCCGCCGACGTCGGTGCGGAGGTAGACCAGGCCCTTCTCGGCCTTGCTGGTGACGATGCCGGAAACATAACCGCTGCCGCCGATGGCGACGTTATCCCACGCGTAGGCTTCGCGCCCCATCAGCTTGTCCAACGCTGGCGCCATGGCCTTGGCCCAGATCTTGTAGCCCTGCTCGTTCGGGTGCAGCAAGTCGGGCATGATGTCCTTCGACAGCGTGCCGTCGGCAGCCAGGAACGCCTGGTTGATGTCGAGGTAAAAAATATGCCGGTTGTCGGCAAAGCCGGAGATGATGGCGTTGACCTTTTCGTTGATCTGGCGGAGCTTGTCGTCCGGCTTCTCGCCGCGCGGGAAGATCGCCAGCAGCAGGATCCTGGTGTCGGGCAGGCGCCGGCGCAGTTCGTCGATATTGCGCCGGATGCCGGCGGCGGTGGTCGTCGGATCTTCCTGGCGATGGCCGGTGTTATTGGTCCCGAACATCAGCACCGCGACCTTGGGCGCGAGGCCGTCCACCTCGCCGTGCAGCAGGCGCCACAGCACGTTCTCGGTACGGTCGCCGCCGAAGCCCAGCGCCAGCCCGTTCATCGGCTTGTAGTAGCGCTCCCAGACCGGCGCGCCGCCCTTCTCCCAGCCCTCGGTGATCGAATCGCCGATGAAGACCACCTCGGCCGATTTGCCTAGCGCCTGCGCTTCGGCCAGTTTCTGCTCATGGCGCGGCGTCCACCAGTCGATCGCCCAGGATTCGTTCAGCTTGTCCGGCGTGACCGACACGGTCCTGTAGTCCGGGCAGCTGACATTGGGTACGCCGCTGGCCTGGAATTTGATATTGGCCACCGATACATCGCCGTTGCCGTGGGCGTCGAGCGCGAAGGGCTGCGCGATGGCGCGCAAATCGTCGCCCTCGTGCACAAAGCAGCTCACCGGCACCGCCACGTGCTGCCAGCCCTTGCCGGCGAAGGCGCGCGCAGGCAGCACGTAAGGCACGTTGCGGCTGCACTCCTCGCCGCAACCGACCGCGAAGCTCAAGCCGCCTTTCGCCAGGTCCTTGACGTTGACATCCAGCGACAGCACGCCATGCGCCAGATAGGGCCGCAGATCGACCGGCTTGCCGCCTTCCACGCGCACGCTGGCGTACCAGGAACTGAAGCGCATGATCAGGGCGTCGCCGTCCTTGTCGACGCTGATGCGGCGGTCCTGCACCCGGCCCTTGGACGGGACGCCGGCGTTGGCGCCTTCCAGGGTGATGTGCTCTTCGTAGTCGGCGACGGTGATGTGCCAGGATGCCAGCGGGCCGCCGACGTAGAGATTCAGGTCTGGCGCCGGCGCCGCCAGGGCGGACGCCGACCAGGCGGCCAGGCACAACGCCAGGCGCCAACGGATAAAATTCATGGGGGCTTGTCTCAATTGAAATTGTTGTGAGTATATTCTGCAAGCTGCCCCCGCACGCGGCAATTGCGAAAATCACCAAGGCGGCCAATGATATTGGGGGGGGGCTTCAGCGGTCCAGCGCGGTTTGCACGCGGTAGGACAAGGGCAGCGTCAACAGCAGCAGCGCCGCCAGCGCCATCACCGCCACCGGCACGCCGGCCACATCGCCCAGCCGGCCGAACAACACCGGCGCCAGCGCGCCGCCGCCGATGGTGCCGGTGTAGAAGCGGGCGAAAGCCTGCTCGCGCTTGCCCGCGCCGGCCAGCTCGGGCACGGTGCCGTACAACACCGACGAGGTGCCGTTCAACGCCAGCCCCAGCAAGGGCAGCATGGCCATCATCGCCACCAGCGGCAACCATACCGACAGCAGGATCAGCAACGCCGTGGCGGACTCGGTGATCCACACCGTCTTCATCATGCCGATGCGCGCGCCCAGGTAGCCGCACAGCAGCTTGCCAAAAGCGCCGCCGACAAACAGCAGCGACAGGGCCAGGCCGATGCCGGCGGTGCCGGCGCCCTTGCTCTGCAACAGGAACGGCAAAAAGGTCAGGAAGCCCATGCGCACCGCGCTATCGAGCACACCGGTCGCGATCAGCGCGCGCAGCCCGCTGGCCGAGCCTTTGCCGGTCGCGACCTTGGCCAACGCCGCCTGGTGGCGCGCCGATTCGGCCGCCGTCGGCAACAGCCACCACAGCAGCGCGGCCGCCGCCAGGCCCAGGCAGCCGATCAGCGTCACGCTGGCCTGCCAGCTCACCACCACCAGCAGCAGGCCGACGGCGCCCGGCACCAGCGTCTTGCCGATGTCGCCGGCAAAGTTGTACTGCGCCAGCGCCTCCTTCACGCCGCCGCCCGCCTCGTGCGTGTCGGTGACGATGGACGAGGCCAGCGGATGCTGGGTGCTGGCGCCCAGGCCGCCCAGCAGCAAGGAGATCAGCAGCACCGTCATGCCGCCGGCCAGGCCGGCGATCAGGTAGGCGATGCCGGCCAGCGCGGTGCCGCCGATCAGCATGCGCTCGCGACCCCAGCGCCTGGCCAAGCGGCTGGCCAGCAGCTGGAAGCCGGCCATCATGCCCGAGTAGGCGCCGCGCAACAGGCCCACCATCGCCAGGCTGATGGCAAATTGCGCCTGCCAGACCGGCAACAGCACGTAGATCACGTCGGTCAGGCCATCATGGATGGCATGGGCGCTGCAAGCGGCGATCAGCGAGCGCCGGCGGACATTCTGGGTATCGGTCATGGTGGTGTTGGTGTCGGCAGTGCCGCGATTGTAAAGGATTGCAGAAACTGCGCGACATTACCGGTCCGGAGCGCGTACATTGGTGGCATGACGCCAGCCATCAAGGAGATAGCCGTGCCGACCAAGTACATCGACGACTACGAAGTGGAGATTTCAGCGGAACGCCTGGAGGGTTGCCAGCTGTGGGGCGCCTACGTCGCCGTGTTCGCGCCGTCCGGCACGCCCATGCATCGCCTGAACGTCAAGCGCAAACACCGGGTGGCGGTGATACAGCGGTTTGAGGACGCGGCGTCGGCCTGCGCCGCCGCGGAAGTGGCGGCGCAGGATATCGTGGCCTCGATCAAGGCCGGCCCGACGGGACGCGCCTAGCGGCGGCCCCGTCCTTACTTGCCGGTTCAGTAGCGGACAAACTGCGATTCGTCGGGCGCTTCCACGGCGATGGCGCGCAAGGCGGCCGGACGCATGCGGATCGGGCTGCCGCCATCCCGCTGCCGGCCAGGCCTCCCGCCGGAACCGTTCACGACAAAGAAGCCCATGGTCTGCTGCAGTTCTTCCGCCTGGCTGCTCATCTGCTCGGCGGTGGCCGCCAGCTCCTCGGAACCGGAAGCGTTCTGCTGAGTGGTCTGGCTCAGCTGGCTGATGGCGGAATTGATCTGCGCCAGGCCGGACGATTGCTCCTCCGAGGCGGCCGTGATTTCCTGCACCAGGTCGGAAGTCTTTTTAATGTTGGGCACCATCGCGCCCAGCATCTGTCCGGCCCGTTCGGCCAGGTCCACGCTGCCGCTGGCCACCTGGCCGATTTCCTGGGCCGCCACCTGGCTGCGTTCGGCCAGCTTGCGCACCTCCGCCGCCACCACCGCAAAGCCCTTGCCGTGCTCGCCCGCGCGCGCGGCCTCGATGGCCGCGTTCAGCGCCAGCAGATTGGTCTGGTAAGCGATATCGTCGATGATCAGTACCTTGGCGGCGATCTGCTTCATGGCCGCCACCGTCGACCGCACCGCGTCGCCGCCTTCGCTCGCCTCGACTGCGGCGCGGCTGGCCATGGCGTCGGTGACCTTGGCGTTGTCGGTGTTCTGCGCCACCGAGGCGGTCATCTGCTCGACCGAGGCCGAGGTTTCCTCGACGCTGGAGGCTTGCTCGCTGGCGGCCTGCGCCAGCGACTGCGAGGTGGCGCTCACTTCCTCGGAAGCGGCGGCCAGCGCCTCGGCGCTGTTGTTCACTTCGCTGACCACCTGGGCCAGCTTGCTCACCGTGTTGTTGGTGAATTCCTTCAGCTCGCCGAACGCGCCCTCGTAGGGTTTGTCGATGGTCTTGGTCAGGTCGCCTTCGGACATCGCGCCCATCACCCGCACCACGTCGGCGATGCTGGCGCCGGTGGTGATGGCCAGCTGGTTCAGGCTCTCGCCCATCTCCTGCTGGAAGCCCGACATGCCGGCCAGGTCCACGCGGGCGTCGAAGTTGCCGCGATTGGCGGCCGCCACCAGGGTGCGCTGGCCGTCGACCACCTTGCGCATCTTCACCATCATTTCGCTGATGGCGTACAACATGCTGCTGCGGTCGTCGGACTTGAGGCGCACTTCGCCGCTCAAATCACCTTTGACGACGCGGTCCATCAACTCGGCCGCATAGTAGGGCTCGCCGCCCAGGCGCTTGACCAGGTCGCGCGTGATCAGCCACGCGATCAGCACCGCCGCCAGCACCGCCGCGATGGAGAGCGAGACGACGACCTTGCGCGTCGCCAGATAGGTCTCCTCGGACGAGGCGGCTTCCTGGTCCATCAGGTCGCCCTGGAACTTGGCCATCGCCTCCAGCGACGCGGCGTAGGCGTTGTTACCTTCGGCAAAATCGTTCTTGAGGAATTCGATGGCTTTTTTCTGGTCGCTCTTGGCCAGCGAGTAGAGCGTGTCGTACTTGGTAGTCAGCGCCTCGCCTTTGCCGGCGATATCCTTGAACAGCGCGCGCCCTTTCTCGGTGCTGATCAGCTTGTCCATTTTGTCCAGGGCATCGGCGACCTTGGTCCGGTTGGCTTCGACCAGGCGGCGAAACTTGTCGCGCTCTTCGTCGGTGTTACTGAGCATCATGCTGCGCAGTTGGCGGCCATTGTCTATCGTGTACCGGATGACGTCTTTCGAGAACACCACCTTGGGATAGCGGTCTTCGGTAATCCGTTTAACGCCGTCATTGAGCGCCGCAAGGCGCATGGTACTGACCACCGACAACACCAACAGCAGGATTACGACAGCGCCAAAACCCAGACCCAGGCGGGTCGCCACTTTCATGTTTGCAAACATCATGTCTCCCTAGAAGGAACGTTATGTGTTGCTAAAGCTGGCATCAGGGCAAACTTAACGTGAAGAGCATGCCACCGGGACACATTCTCCGCTTGCAAATAGGCTGGGTCAATCAATTAGATGCAGGAGGTGTGGTGTGATTTCACCACACCTCGCAATGTGCGTCGGCGCAGGTCAGGCGACGCTGAAGTTGGCGGGACCAGCCAGGATGGCGTAGCCGTCGTTGTAGAGACACCACGCGCTATAGTTGCCGGATGCAAGTTTGCTGGTATCGAAACTGGCGCTGCCGCTGGCCGCTGTCACGTACTGCCAGGCGATGTAGCCGCCGCCGGCGGGCGCCACGCCGGCCTTCCAGATGCCGATCCAGTTGGTGCTGTTGACCTTGGCTGCCGGCAGCGCATAGTTGAAGACGATCGCCACGCCCGGCTTGACGCTGGCGGCCGAGGCGGTCAGCTGATTGACGCTGACCGCGACCGGGCCGCCCAGCGCCACAAACGCATTCTGGTACAGATACCAGGCGTTGTACTCGCCCACCGCCAGCGCGCTGGTGTTGAACGACACGCTGCCGCTGAAGTTGGGCGCATACGCCCACACCACCGCATTGCCTTTGCCGGGCGAGGTGCCGGCCGCGTACAGGCCTATCCAGTTCTTCGCGTCGATCTTGCCCGGAGGCGCCGTGTAGCCGAACACGGCGGCTCCACCGCGCGTCACGTTGGGCGTGCCGGTGCTGAGAAAGATCTTGACGCGATTGGTGCCTATCATCGGATCGGTGTGGCTGGCCTGTCCGGTTTCCACGTGGCCGGCGGCGCGGCGCAGCCATTGCGGATCGGCGTCGCTGGTGACGCTGAAATCGTACCAGCCGAAACTGCCCGACAGATTGCAAGGCACCGACAAGGTCTGGCCCGCGGCCACGCTGTAGCTCGCCACCGCCGCGCCGTAGGCATTGTCGGTGACGGTGAAGCTGCACGCCTGCGTGCCTTCCAGGTTGGACAGCATCAGGCTGATGTCGCCGTTGCTGCGGTCGTAGCGGGTCTGCAGTTCCGGCCGCGCGCCGCCGGCGATGGCCAGCGCGCCCTTGAACTGGCGCAGGTAGCCATTGGCGCCGTGTGCGCTGAGGTCGTAGGCGGTGCCGGTCCAGTTCCACATTTCGTGGGCGATTTCCTTGTCCGCTTCGACCGTGTAATACCACGGGCCGTCGCTGCGCAGGCTGGAATACACGATGAACGCCGCGCCGGCCTGGCCGCTGTTGGCGAAGCTCAGCTCGAACTGCTTGGCGCCGGCCAGCCGGCCCTGCACCGACAATTCGTACGGCAACGCGCAGGCGATGCGCGGACCGGGCGCGCTGGTGCTGGGCTCCTGCCTCGGCAGCGACTGCACCACCGGCGGCGTCGGATACGGCTTGCCGGAAACGCGCTGGTAAGCCGCAGTCTTCGGCACGCTGGCGGGCCAGGCGCTGTTGGGCGCGCTGAAATCGAAGGCCGAGGTGAGATCGCCGCAGACGGCGCGGCGCCACGGCGAGATCAAGTCGCACTGGACATTCGCGCGCGCCTTGCCGTGTCCCGCCACCAGCCACTCTTCCAGGAAGCGGATCTTGGAGGTGTGGTCGAACAGCTGCGAGCACACGCGGCCGCCTTTGCTCCACGGCGAAATCACCAGCATCGGCACGCGCGGCCCCAGGCCCACCGGCACGCCCTGGTAGTTTTCATGCGCGCCGATGTCGGCCAGCGTGGTCTTGCCCATGCCGTCGTTGAGCGGCGCGATATCGGGCGGCACGTGGTCGAAGAAGCCGTCGTTTTCATCGTACATCAACAGGAACACGGTCTTGGACCAGACGTCCGGATTGGCCACCAGCGCGGCCAGCAGGCGCGCCGTGATGTTCTCGCCGGCGTTGGGCGAGTTGGGCGCGTGTTCGGTGTAATCGTTCGGCGAGCAGATCCACGACACCTGCGGCAGGCGGTTATTGCGCACGTCGTCGGCAAAGGCGTTGACCAGCCAGTCGCCGGTGGTGCCGGTGGAGTTGGCGGCGGTGGAACCCGGCGCCAGCGTGCGCGCCTTCTGGTACAAGGGCGCGTTGGAACTGAGATGGCTGCCGTCGGGGTTGACCCGGAAGTTCTTGAAGTAGGCCAGGTAGTTGTCGCCGTAGTTGTCCCACTCCTGATACACCTTCCAGCTGACCTGGTTCGCCTCCAGCACTTCGGCGTAGGTGCGCCAGTTGGGCGCGCCGGCGGTGACGCTGGCCGTGACGTTGTCCCCGGCCGGGTCGGCGTTGTAGTAGCCGGCCGCGCTGATGTTGTACAGGCTGCCCATCGCGCCCATCCAGCCCTGGTTGCTGCCGGTGAGCGAGTACAGGCGGTTCGGATCGGTGGCGCCGAATATCGAGCAGTGATAGGCGTCGCAGATGGTGAAGGCGTCGGCCAGCGCGTAATAGAACGGCAGGTCGCCGCGATCGAAGTAACCCATGGACTGCGGAGTCTTCTGCTTGACCCAGGCATCCCAGCCCTGCCAGGTGGCTTGCGATCCCTTCCAGGTGTGGTTGGTGCCGACCGACAGCGCGCTGGTGTTCTTGGCGTCGAAATGGAAAGGCAGCACGTAGCCGCCGGTGCCGTCCGGCTGGTACCAGACCGGGCGGCCGTCCGGCAAGTCGATGGCGCGTGGATCGTCGAAGCCGCGCACGCCGGGCAAGGTGCCGAAGTAATGGTCGAAGGAACGGTTCTCCTGCATGAAGATGACCACGTGTTCGACGTCGGCCAGGGTGCCGGTGACGTTATTGGCGGGCACCGCCAGCGCCTGACGTATCAGGTCGGGGAACATGGAAGTGGCGGTCGCCCCCGCGCCGGCGGCGTAGCGGAGGAATTTGCGGCGGCTGATGGACATCGGCTGGGCTCTCGTAGGCAGGGAAGCAGCGATGATAACGAGCAAATATGACAACACGGTTGCACATAGCTGATAAAGATTCATTAACCGGCGCGCAATGTTGCTCAGATCGCCGATACGCCAGCCAGCTCAAAAGCTGAAAAATCGTTTCACATCGCGAAATCGCCGTCGAAAACCTGACGAGGCTTTTAGCTCACCTTTTGAAAATTCGTTTCACATCCCGAAAATTAATACTCAAGTCATTGAAAAACAAGGAATTAAATTTAGTTATATGTCTTATATAAGACCTTGATGCAGTGCACCAGAATGGCCTACTATTTAGTCATGCAGTTTGCTTCAACAAAGACGCAGCGGCTCACTCGACGATTTTCTCAAACTTGCTTTATTTTTAGGAGATACACATGTCCCAATATCAAGACGACATCAAGGCAGTTGCTGGTTTGAAAGAGCAACAAGGCAGCGCCTGGAACGCCATCAATCCCGAGTCGGCCGCCCGCATGCGCGCGCAGAACAAATTCAAGACCGGGCTGGACATCGCCAAGTACACCGCCAAGATCATGCGCGCCGACATGGCCGCCTACGATGCGGACCCATCCAAGTACACCCAGTCGCTGGGTTGCTGGCACGGTTTCATCGGTCAACAGAAGATGATCTCGATCAAGAAGCACTTCAACAGCACCGACCGCCGCTACCTCTACCTGTCGGGCTGGATGGTTGCCGCGCTGCGCTCCGAGTTCGGCCCGCTGCCGGACCAGTCGATGCACGAAAAAACCGCCGTCTCGGCGCTGATCAAAGAACTGTACACCTTCCTGCGCCAGGCCGATGCCCGCGAACTGGGCGGCTTGTTCCGCCAGCTGGACGCCGCTGAAGGCCCAGCCAAGGCAGCCATCCAGGCCCAGATCGACGGCCACGTCACCCACGTCGTGCCTATCATCGCCGACATCGACGCTGGTTTCGGCAACGCCGAAGCGACCTACCTGCTGGCCAAGCAATTCATCGAAGCTGGCGCCTGCTGCATCCAGGTTGAGAACCAGGTGTCGGACGAGAAGCAATGCGGTCACCAGGACGGCAAGGTCACCGTGCCGCACGAAGACTTCCTGGCCAAGATCCGCGCGATCCGCTACGCCTTCCTGGAACTGGGCGTGGACGACGGCATCATCGTCGCCCGTACCGACTCGCTGGGCGCAGGCCTGACCAAGCAGATCGCCGTGACCAACGAACCAGGCGACCTGGGCGACCAATACAATTCCTTCCTCGATTGCGAAGAAGTGTCGGCCGACGCGCTGGGCAACGGCGACGTCATCATCAAGCGCGAAGGCAAGCTGCTGCGTCCTAAGCGCCTGCCGAGCAACCTGTTCCAGTTCCGCGCCGACACTGGCGAAGCGCGTTGCGTACTCGACAGCATCACCTCACTGCAAAACGGCGCCGACCTGCTGTGGATCGAAACCGAAAAACCGCATATCGCCCAGATCGGCGGCATGGTCAGCGAAATCCGCAAGGTCATCCCTAACGCCAAGCTGGTGTACAACAACAGCCCGTCGTTCAACTGGACGCTGAACTTCCGCCAGCAGGTGTACGACGCGATGAAGGCCGCAGGCAAGGATGTGTCGGCATACGAGCGCGCCCAGCTGATGAGCGTGGAATACGACACCACCGAACTGGCGATCACCGCCGATGAAAAGATCCGCACCTTCCAGGCTGATGCAGCCCGCGAAGCCGGCATCTTCCATCACCTGATCACGCTGCCGACCTACCACACCGCCGCGCTGTCGACCGACAACCTGGCCAAGGAATACTTCGGCGACCAGGGCATGCTGGGCTACGTGGCTGGCGTACAGCGCAAAGAGATCCGCCAGGGCATCGCCTGCGTCAAGCACCAGAACATGTCCGGCTCGGACATCGGCGACGACCACAAGGATTACTTCAGCGGCGAAGCAGCCCTGAAGGCCGCTGGTAAAGACAACACCATGAACCAGTTCTAATCACGGTTCCAGCCTCACAAGAAAGCTCGCTTCGGCGAGCTTTTCTTATTGGTGAAACCTCAGGCAGGTCTTGGCTTGCGAGAACGGGGTCAGTTCCGGCATCGTGCCATCGCCGCTGCGAGAGGACAACGTCAGCCCAATTCGAAACTGGTGATGCCGTACTGCCTGTCCATGCTGATTTCGGGCTGCTCCCGCGTGTACATGCGCGCCGTCTCGAAACAGCGTTGCATCTGATGACGCTCGGCCAGCGCTACGGCAGCCGGGTTCAGTTCCGGCACATCAAGAAACACCGGCACATCCGGCGCCAACTTGCCCAGCACGCTGGCAAATAATTGCTCCGCCACGGCGGGCGTATCGGCAAACAGCGGGCCAACCTTGTACCCCGTGCGACACGGCCGTGCCACCGCGTAGCCGGCCAATCCCCGCGCACCCACGATGCCAAGCGCAATATGCTGCCGCTGCCCTACCCATTCGTGCAGGAAGCGGTCACGCTCCTCCGGAAAGAAGCTGCGATCATAGCGGCGGATTTCCTCATCGCCCAGCGCGGACAGCGGTATCGCCAGGCACGCATCCATCGGCCGGCCAGTCCCCCGCCCTTCATACCGGAAATTGCGATGCGCGAGACGGAAGCCTGACCTGGCATAGTTGGCCTGCTGCGCCAGCACACCATCGAGCCCGACGTTGCGTCCGGCCAGTCGCGCCATCGCAGCCTGCCACAGCGCCCAACCATGGCCACGGCCACGCCAGGCAGGCTTGACGATGTAGCCGCCGATGAAGCCGAAACCGGCGCCATACTTCACCGCAAAAATACTGGCGACCAGCTCGCCATCCACCACCCCGGCCAGAAATCCACCAGGGTCGGTGGCATAAAAACATGCCGCGTCGTGCAGGCCGGGATTCCAGCCCTCGGCCTCCGCCCAACCCAGCACGACTTCAAGCTCGGCCTCATTCATCTGACGTACTTCCAGCGGCGATGCAACCATGTTCAGCTCCCGGTCGGCGACATCCAATTCTAGCGCGCCATCGACTCCTGCGTTGCCTCAAATCGCGGCCACACATCCAAACAATAATGAATCACTAGCGCCTGCTACGGGAGAATTTATTATGGAACATCCCACTGAAGAAATCGTCGACGCGACCAGGCTGCGTGAAATCCGCAAGCTCGTTGAGGCCAACAATCAATCCTCGCTCAGCAGCGACATCATCATCTGCCAGATCTACATGGAATCACGATTTGATAAAAACGCCCACGCCCAAGGCAGCTCGGCCCGGGGACTCATGCAATTGCTGAAAGCCCCCGTGCGAGAACTGGCGCGCCTGGCCAACCTCGCCAAAGCCCCCAAGGACCGCAGGCCGGAGACGGAACTCTACCGCGAAGCCGATGCTTTCCACGACAGTCCGCAGTTTGTCGACGAGGCCACCAACATCCGAACCGGCACCGCGTATCTGCAAGCGCTGATAAAAAAGAACACGGCAGCCGGCGCGAAGTTCCCCATCGTCGAGGCCTTCAAGGACTATCGCGGCATCAGGAACGGACTTTACTTCAGCAAGATCCAGACGGCGGCAAACAAGCTGGCCGCAAACCCCGACTCCATGCAGATCTTGTGGGATATGGTTCAATGAGGTTGGCCGTCAGCCTGCTTCTGGCATGGACGACCTTAACACCGCATGCGCCCGAGTTGCTCAAGACATGCGATAAGTGCTGGTCTTGCGATATCACACCTTGCCGGCAAAGGCCTTGCGCACGCAGAACACGGCGGCGGCGCCAATCAACAATACGACAATCAGCGAAGCCTCCACGCCGAATACACCGCCGGTCAACAAGGCATCGCCCGCCAGCTCGCCGCGCAGCAAGCCATCCGTGGCCGCGTGGCCCGATACGGTCGACGAGAACACGGTACTGACGCAATAGTTCCAAGCGATGTGGGTACCGATGCAGATCCAGAGCCGGCGCGTCTTCATGTAGAGCGCGGCCTGCAACACGCCATACGCGGCCAGCGAAGCGATCGCCAATACCGAGATGCCCTCATTCGGCAGATGGCCCAGGCTGAACAGCAGCGCGGAAATCACGATGGCAGGCTTGCTGCCCAGCGAGCGCTCGATCACACCGAAGATCACGCCGCGGAACATCATCTCCTCAGCCATGCCAACCAGCACCAGTTCAGCCAGCGGCAACAGCATCGCGAAACTCAGCGCGTTGACGCCCTCGAACCGATAGGCACCGAGTGCTCCCAGCACGGCAAAGCTGGACATCACCAGCCCGGCGCCGATCAACAAGCCAACGCCCACTTCACGCGCCATGCCCTGCGTCGCCAGCTCAGTCGGCTGGCGCTTTTCAATACGGCGGACATAAAAGCGATAGCCGAACCACACGAACACGGCAGCCAGCAGTTGCGGCCACGCGACGCGGTACGGCTTGGCGACCAGCTGCGAGGCGACGATCATCGTCAGCGGCACTGCGGCAAAGGTCAGCACCAGGCCGAGCACGATGCGGACCACGGGATTTGCCATCAGCCGCGATGCCACGGTCGGTTTATTCGATGCCATGTTCAGAGTAGTTTCCATAATCGCTTTCTTCAGGGAGTTGAACGTACTTTCTTGCTTGCTGCGCCAATGCGCTCGCCGAACGAGCGTTGTTCCAGCACGGCGATGGCTTGTGCCAGACACTCGGACAATGGAAACTCCAGCTCCGCATCCAGGCTGTCGGCCGCGCGCTTGGTGGCCTGCCAGCACGCCTGCAGATGGGGCAACAAATCCTCCCCCTGCTTGCTGAGACGCACCACGCGCTGCCGGCCATCCTCGCCGCTGGCAGCCACCAGCAGCAGGCCTTCCTTCTTCATCAGCGCCACCGTTTGCGTGGCCGCAGGCTGCGTGATGCCGGCCAGTTCGGCCAGCTCGCCGACGGTCGCGCTTTGCTGCTGCGCCAGTACCTTCATCACCGGCGTGTAGCGCGGCCGGTAATCGAGGCCCGCGTCGGTATAGGCTTGCTGCACCGCGCCGTCGAGCAGTTCGATCAGATGTCTTAGTTGAGTTCCGAGTCCTTGTTTCATGTGGCGATAGTATCACCAATTACATAAGCACTTATATAAATATTTGAAAATAGTTTGGTTCGTTTTGTCGATTCCCTGCCCCATCGTTCGTCGTGAGAATGAAGACCGTTCTAGATCAAGGAGAAAATCATGCCGCAATTTCTGGTTGCCATACACCACCCCGATGACTTCGACCCGGACACCGCCGAAAACCAGGCGTTGATGGACGGTATCCACGCGCTGAATGTTGAGATGGAGACTGCCGGTGTCAGGCTGTTCGCAGGCGGCCTCCAATCGGCGCGCAGCGCGAAATCGCTACGCGCCCAGTCCGACGGCAAGGTGCTCATCACCGATGGGCCCTACCTGGAGGCCAAGGAGCATATCGGCGGATTCTGGATGCTGGAAACCAAGGACCTGGAAGAGGCGCTGGCCTGGGGCCAAAAGGCCGTCATCGCCTGCCGGGCGCCGGTCGAGGTTCGCCAGTTTTATTGACGAAGTGCTCGCACCGGTTCCGGCAAAAGGAACGCGTTATCCCTGCCGGCGTCAGAGTCCGATCAGCGCCCTCGCCACATGACCGGCGATGGCGGGACTCTCCTTCAGCCTACGCGTGCTATAGCCATACCAGTCCACACCAAATGGGACGTAGATGCGTACGCCATAGCCCATATCGCGCAACTGGTCGCGCAAAGGTTCGCATACGCCCAGCAGCAACTGAAACTCGAAGCGCGTGCGGTCGATCCCTTTGCTGCTGGCCAGGACGATGACTTGCCGGGTTAGCTCGACGTCATGTGTGGCGACAGCGACGAAGGTGCCGGCGTCGAAACAACGCGCAACATGGTTCAGGTAATGAGCGTTGATGGCGCGCCGGTCGTGCCAGGCCTGGTCGACCAGATGGGAACGCTCTTCCACATAGATACCTTTGCAAATGCGCAAAGTCATGCTCGTGCGCGCGAGCATCTCAATGTCTTGGTAGGTGCGCTGCAAATAGGCCTGCAAGGCCAGCGCGACATTGTCATGGTCGCGTTGCAGGCGCAGGAATAAGTCGATTTCCAATTGCGTACAGCGCACATCCTCCATGTCGATGCACACGCAATTCTCGTTCTCTCGCGCAGAAGCGAGAATGCGCCGGGCCAGGCCTTCGCAATGTGCCACATCGAGCAAGAGTCCCAGCGCACTAGGCTTGATGGAAACGGTGGCCAACAAACCATCGGCTGCGATCGCTTCGAGCGCATCGATATATTCCGTGGCCATGGTCTCGGCCTGCTGCAAGGTCGAGACCGTTTCGCCCAGCACGTCTAGCGTGACGAGAAAGCCTTTGGAATTGAGCTGCCGCACACGCGCAAGCGCATGGGCCAGCGTGTCGCCGGCGATGTAGCGACGCGAGATGCGATGGATCGCTGCGCGGGGAAGCCAAGGGATGGCGCGCGCCAGCAGGGTATTAAAAATTTGCATGTCTGTATCCAGGATGAAGAACGGGCAGCCGCGTCCCCGCCGCAGGCATACGACGAAACAAGGAGGGACGAAGCGAATCAGCCGGCCCGCGCGTGGCGGGAACGGCAAGAGGCAGCAGCGCTCCGCGACGGTTAAGCCGCGCAGCAACTCCCGCTAGGGACGTTCAATGCATCGATGGAGGCCAGGCGGCGGCGTGCATGCTTTATTTCCAGGTCAGCGCTTCAATATCGGTGGACGATGAACACCGACGTGGTATGCACGGCGGCGTTATTCAGAATGCCACACACTCTATCGTACTTCTCCTGAGTGTGCTTCAACTGAGATATGTGCCTGATTGCAATTTGTGCGTTCAAGCTTAGCACGCAATGGCATTTAAACAAGAATTGGAAGTTTCATTTTTCTCACCATTGGAATCAAAAACGCAACAATCTCTTTGCTCCCCTGTCAATATTAGAGAAACGGCCACTAGACGCTCTGCGGTAGATCACACCTCACGTTCTGCCATTCGTTGCACGGGCTATCATCAAGCAGTGTCACAGGAATGCTTCATATGGGATCAGCCGGTCCCTGTCAGTTCGGTCGCGGTTCCGGTATCATTCGGCATGAATACGATTTCTTTCCAACCGTTTATTATTGGCGTCGCAGGCGGTAGCGGCAGTGGCAAGTCCACGGTGTCCCAGAAAGTGCTAGCTGCGTTTGGCGCTGATATGGTCTCGGTCGTGATGCAGGACGATTACTACTGCGACCAGACCCATCTCCCCCCTGAAGTCCGCCCTCAGCAGAACTACGACCATCCGCAGGCTTTCGAATGGTCATTACTCGTGCAACATATCCAAGCCTTGCGCAATGGCGAAGCGATCGAGATGCCAGAGTACGACTTCACGCTTCACAACCGCTCCAACCGGACCATACCGGTTAAGCCAGCCCCGGTGATCGTGATCGAAGGCCTGTTTGCTTTGTATGACTCGGACTTGTGCGACATGATGTCGCTGAAGATCTATGTCGACACCGCCTCCGACATCCGCTTCATCCGCCGTATGCAAAGGGATATTACTGAACGCGGCCGCTCGGTAGAAAGCGTCGTCAGCCAATATCTGGAAACAGTCCGTCCAATGCACAAGCAATTCATCGAGCCGACCAAGCGCAACGCCGATATCATTATTCCGCATGGCGCCAATGGCCCGGCGGTCGATATGATTACTACCAAGGTGGCGAGCGTTATCGACCAGTTGAAGCGGCCCTGATTTTATCGTCTGGGGAGCGCGCGTGAGCGCGTGAGGGGTAGTTCTGGCTATGTGACTAAGCCAGGGTAATAGTTCTCTGAGGAATTTTGCTCTGCGCGCGGCGCCTCCGACGCGCCACCGCAAAGCGGTGGCAGATGGACGATTCGGAGCGGCTCGCCCCTGCAGGGGCGATGCCTTCGAATCCCCCGCGCAAGGCCCGGAGAGGGGAAGTCGAATCATGCCTTGAAACCTGCATGACTGCTGGATTTGATGAGTGGCGAAAAGGCTAATACCGTCAACCATACCGTCAAAAAATCACCCACGCGCCTCACGCCACTGTCCCAGTATTGGACCGCCAATCGCTTCAATTGCGGTGTTCAAATTTCTCTTCGAACGTCGCCGGGTTACAACACAACAAGCAGCCCCCCTCCTGTCAGCTGCCTTCATTGGGCGGCCTGCTGCCGTTCGCTCTTGGATACGCCGCTCGCGAGATCCGGCACACCAACCAATTGCAGAATCGCGTCCTGCCACGCTCCGCCCTCGCGCGCATCAAACTCCATACTGCGCGAGGGAACCACCAGCGACACGATACCCGCGCTCCAAACGACATCAAAGAACTCCGGGTTTCGTGCTGTTATGCGTGCGATAGCGTTTTCGGAGTCCCGCCGCGACAACGGAATGCCAATCAACAGGAATAGAGCAACGCCCCCGGCGAAACTAAGTAGCCAGCCCACACCTGCCTGCTTGAAACCCACGAGCACCAGTATGCTCACAAGGATCAGAACGGGGAACTTCCAGACCGGCATACCGCGACCGAACCAAGTCTGGTAGGCATGAATCATTTCATCCTTAATGTCACGCGAAAGCGGTCCTACTATGCGAATCCGGGCGTCGCCCTCGCTGATGATAGTGGCCAGCACGTTACATAGCAAATGGTCGCGGTGATCTGCGGCCATTGCGCGCCACTCAAGACGATCTGCTTCATCAAACTCAAAAGTCGGTATGGTCATTATGCACGGTCGGTGTGAACATCGGACAAACTGCGACTATCAGCTATAGTTTGCCACAACCCATGCAGTTGACCTTACCATGAAAATAGCCCCGGAAAAATTGGAGCTTAGAATCGGGACAAGGGGCTAAGGGAATTGAAAACGGATCGTCTTCGATCCATCGGCGTGTCGCTGAACGCGCAGCCTCTCAATATCCTCCACCACAATAATGCCTAACTTGGCCAATTCCAAGACCTCGTATTTTCCCCCTGGCGGCAGCCCAGTCACCGGCAGGTCCATTTCTGTTACCAGCGCGGGCCAAAGTAAACTAACGGTAGAGCTATGGCTGTCGTCATCCTCTGACGGTGGCAATGAGCTGCAAACTATTCCGCAAAGACGCCCTTGATCGTCGAATACTGGCCCACCGCTCATTCCGCCATCAAGGCGAGCGTTAGTAAGGAAGCAGGGAAACGGGGCCATCACGCTGTCTCGTGACTGAGGATAGACTTCTAATACCGTGCCAGTAGCTTGCGCGGGTTCGGATATCACGCTTATTTCAACATCGCCCGAAAAAAGCCCAGCAATTTTTGCGCTTGAGCGTGGATAGCCAAAGGCCAGCACAGTAGACCCCGTAGCTGGGGGAGTTAACGCGATAACAGGAATGCGCCAGCGATACGCTTCTGCCGTATCAGTGTGCGGTAACAAGGCCAAGAAAGTGATGTCTAATGCTGTCGCGTTGTAGGTTTTTACGACGTTCCAGACGGCGATCTGCTGCTGTCCAATTATTTGAACTGCTTGTATAGAGAAATCAGCTGTGAATGCTCCATCTTGTGGGTAATCCACATTGTCGAACATCTTCATAAAGTCCGAAATGACATGCGTGGCGGTGATTGCCAAGTTGGACCCGACGATAATAGCTGTCCCGGACGCAAAACATTTTTCACCCTTCGAAGCTATCAAAAGAATGGCGTATTCGGTCAGTGGGGTCTCGTGACCAGTAGGTGAAAATTGTGGTTGGGTCTCCTGCTGCATAATTCCATCCTATGAAGTCTGCTACAGTATCCTATCATCGAATTTGGTGGACTACTGACCAGATAAGTAAGCCCCGGTGTATAAGGTTTGGCGTTGAAAACCTCGAAGTTGATGAACGCTGCCCCATGCGCGAACTGTTTTTTTTCTAGGACTTCGCATTTAGCCTCAAAAAATCTGGCCAAGCAAATCGCCAGCACAACAATTGAACAAGGAGACTACGATGGGTCGAGCTGAAGATTTATTTTCCCGCATCGAACGGGAGGGAATGGCATTCATTGACTCGCTAATCGCCGATAGGGCATCAGAAGAACTGTTTCTCGAATTCAAACGTTCAAGTGACTCAGGCCAAGGCAGCCGGCTCCACGAGCACGACCGCGCTAATCTACGCAAAGCGATTAGCGGCTTCGCAAATTCCGAAGGGGGTGTAGTAGTTTGGGGAATCGACTGCTCGAAGGACAGTAGGATTGGAGACGTCGCCCAAGCAAAGGTTCCTATCACAAATACGCGCAGGTTTGTAAGCTGGATCGAAGGCGCAGTTTCAGGCTGCTCGGTGCCACCTGTGACTGGCGTTAGATCAATTGCAATAGAACTCGATGCGAGCACCGGAGTTGTCGCCACACTTATCCCCAAAAGTCCGCACGCACCGCATCAAGTCGCTGGCGAAGGGAAGTATATGATCCGCGCTGGCTCTGACTTCGTTCCTGCACCGCACGGCGTCGTAGCCGGTCTATTTGGCCATCCGCCTCATCCCGTTGTCTACCCTAATTTCATTGTAACTCCGGCCAGATTGCTCGCCGATGGGAAAGTGCTAGCTACCGCCGGTATCATGCTCGTCAACAATGGCCAGGTCGTTGCCGAAGACCTATTCGTTTCTATACTGTTTCCGCGTGTCCCTGGCACTGGGGACACGCTCGCTATGGAGAGAAAAATAGACTGGCCCGCCACATCTGTCGTAGGTGTTGATTGCTCCATAATTTCCCCTCGCGAAGTCAGGCTTGCTCCCGGCGGCTTCGTGACGGTAATGGCTGTTCATTTACGAATCGACTCTAACATCGACTCTGACTATCGCTGCAAGCTCACTGCCGGGTGTAAAGGGGCAATTCCCCACTCCGAAGATATTCTTGTCACAAGAGCTGAATTACTTGAATTAGCTTCGAATGCAAAGGCGGGGAAAGGAGACATGCACGAAATAGCTTGCAAGATGCTCGGCCTAAAAAGCAATCGTGCATAGCCACACGCTACTTGGCGTTGTGCGAGCTAGCGTAGCGACTCGTTACTGGACGATAAAAGCGCCGCCGTCACCGCGACACGTCGAAATCGCAACCGTCGGCTGCCCTCCGATATGCCCGTGATGGGTGATGGCAAAGCCACTGTCGATGGTTCGAGTGATGGTCATGACTTCCAAAATATCGGCCAGTTGTTCAAGGGTGATGCTACGCATAGTCGTTCCTCCAAAATGTATCGGCTCATGAGACCCGGAGCCGGTGACGGGATTGATGCTGAAATGGTTGCGCGTTTCTTGCGCATTGCTTCTCACAATGCGGTATGAGGGGTGACGACCTCTATAAGCTTCAAGGATGACGGTAGTGACGATGCGTC
Organism: Duganella sp. BJB476; assembly: GCF_003416895.1. Taxonomy (GTDB): domain Bacteria; phylum Pseudomonadota; class Gammaproteobacteria; order Burkholderiales; family Burkholderiaceae_D; genus Rugamonas. Next base: position 1,437 of record NZ_QVIO01000006.1, on the reverse strand, counting down.
ACCCCTCAAAGTCATCTCATTTCGTCACCCCACCAAGTCACCGAATTTCGGGGCGTGATGACGTATTCGAGGGGTGACGGGGATAATCGAGAACTACGTTCTCGAAAAGGGATACGCCCCCTACCCAACTTGAAATAAACGTTGATGCTTGGGATGAGTATCGCGCCACACGTATTCGTTTCGCTGGCGTCTTGGTACGAGCGCGGAGCATAGCGAAGGACTCCAGGAAACAAAAGGCGTTCTGCCGTTTGCACCAGAACTGGCGTAGTTACGCTAAGGAATGTGCTATGGCCGAGGAAGAAGTATTCGCAATGGGTTCGATACGTCCACTCATCGCTGCAAGAGTGCGTGACCGGTTGTTGAAGGCCCGCGAAAAGGATGTCGTTGATTGGATATCGCTGATGCGCCCTGAGGAATCCTAGGCGTATGTGTTTCAAGTCGTGAGAAGATTTTTTTTCAATCAATGGCATATTAACTGGACCACAAGCCTGCTAGTCGGCATTGGTCATCCAGCGCTGTGGCCCGCTAATTGGCGGTCCACTACTTCTGGCGATAACTATCCCTGAAAGTATCTCCGTCATTCCAAACCCCACGAATATGTAATTTAGAGGCGGAAATCTAAGCAAATTTAGGACGCAACTGCGCATATCAGATATCAAGCATTACCTGTATAAAATTACAGTATTGCAACTGAAGACACGAAGAATACAATGCAATTCAATTTACAGAACTCGCCCGGCGTTCTCGCTAGGCAAACTGAGCAGTCGGATTGGTACTCCAAGGGGACTGCGCAAAAGCCACAGTGCAATTGCTGAACCCACAAAGTACTGAAGTCTGAATGCGCCCTTCCGACTCTTCATGAGACCGGGTGCAGTCTTTGGAGGAGAGGCTATGGCCAAACCAAATTTGACAGGTTCAGCACCTTTGCATCAGAGGTTGGTGGCTTTTACGGGATTGTACGGGGCGCTTGCCCTAAACTTTCCGCCAGTAGTTGCCATTACCCTCACAGCATTGATAGCTTTACTGTTATCAAAACTAAAATGATGTAGAGGGGCGGTAACTGTGGCCCGTATTCAGCTCGGCTGGCGGGACACTTTCATTTTCTACCGATAGCCCAAAATAATCGCCTCTACGTGGCTCTCGTATTTCCAACTGCGCACCCGGTCCCGCGCCAACGGCAGGTAATACAGGCCCGTGCCGTTCTCGCATACGAATGCCTGGCGCGGGCTCACGGAACGGTTGTTGCCGGTGCCTTACGTGCAATCTACGCAACGGAATCTATGTAGTCAGCCCAGTCCTGCATCATTTTGGTAAGCGTCTTCCCAGTCACGTCTGTACGATCTGATCCGCTGTCCGCATGATTGAATAGGGTGCGAAATGAATTGTGCCCACAAATTCAATCATGGACACAAAAATTCAACCAGTCATTTCGTCGCC
>NZ_QVIO01000005.1 GCF_003416895.1 Duganella sp. BJB476 | reverse complement strand
GATCAGTCGAACCGGCAGTACCTCATTGCGCGCTGCGCTGTACATGCCTAGCTTGGTGGCACGCCGGCACAACCCCATCCTGCATCAATTTGCAGAACGACTTACTGCAACTGGGATGGCGAAGAAAACTGTCATCGGAGCAGTCATGCACAAACTGGCACACCTGATTTATGGAGTGATACGCAACGACAAGCCCTTCGATCCTAATTACTTATCGAAAGGGCTTGTCATTCAAGACGGTATCTGACCCCGATGTTAAATATCCAGCGGATCGACTTCCAGCGACCACTTCACGCGGCTCTTCATTTCCCTCAGAGTGAGTAGCCACTCTCGTAGAAACGCTTGCAGCATGGGCCTCGACGCCGACTCCACCAGCAACTGCGCACGGTCGACGTTGTGCACCCGCGTCATGCTCATCGGGATCGGATCGTTGATCGTGATGCCCGGATGCTCGACGCAATCGCGGGCGATGGTGAGGAATTCGATGGCCGTGGCCAGCTCCGGCGCCTCGGCGCGCAGCAGCGCCTGGAACAGATAGGGCGGCAAGGCGGCCTGTTCGCGCTCCTCCAGCAGGGCCGAGGCGAAATGGTCGTAATCATGGCGCACCACCGCGTCGTACAGCGGATGCTGCGGATAGCGGGTCTGGATCAGCACCTCGCTGGTGCTGCCGCCTTCGGTCTGGGCGGAGCGGCCGGCGCGGCCCGCCACCTGCATCAATTGCGCGAACAGGCGCTCACTGGCGCGGTAGTCCTGCGAAAACAGCGCCGTATCCGGGTTCAGGATGCCGACCAGGGTCAGCTTTTTAAAATCATGCCCCTTGGCCACCATCTGCGTGCCGATCAGGATATCGACCTCGCCCCGGTGCACGGTATCGAAGGCGGCCTGCGCGCTGCCCTTCTTGCGGGTGGAGTCGGCATCGATACGCAACACCCGCGCTTCCGGGAACATGGCTTGCAAGCCTTCCTCCACGCGCTGCGTGCCGCGCCCCAGCGGTTGCAGATCGACGTTGCCGCAGGTCGGGCAATGGCGCGGGATGCGCATCTCCAGGCTGCAATGGTGGCAGCGCAGCCGATGCTCGGGACGGTGCAGCACCATGAACGAGGTGCAACGCGTGCATTCGCTGATCCAGCCGCAGGATTCGCAGCAGATCACCGGCGCATAACCGCGCCGGTTCAGGAACAGCAGCGACTGCTCGCCGCGCTCCATGCGCTGTTTGATCGCTGCGATTAAGTGGGACGTCAGCCCATCCTTGGGCTTGTCGCGCTCCATGTCCAGCAGCTTCACTTGCGGCAGGACGGCGTTCTTGACGGCCCGTTCGCGCAACTCCAGCTTGCGGTAGCGGCCGGACTGGGCGTGGTGCCAGCTCTCCAGCGACGGCGTGGCCGAGCCCAGCACGATGGGGATGCCCAACTGCCAGGCGCGCCACACGGCCAGGTCGCGCGCCGAGTAGCGCAGGCCTTCCTGCTGCTTGTACGAGGGATCGTGCTCCTCGTCGATGACGATCAGCTTCAGGTTGGGCAGCGAGGCCAGGATCGCCAGCCGCGTGCCCAGCACGATGCGAGCCTTGCCCTGGTGCGCGGCCAGCCAGTGCAACATGCGCTCGCCTTCGGACAGGCTGCTGTGCAAGGTCGCCAGCATCACGCCGGGGAAGCGCGCGCGGATATTGCCTTCCAGCTGGGGGGTCAGGTTGATCTCCGGCACCAGGATCAGGATCTGCGCGTCCGGCTCGCGTTCCAGCACCTGCGCGCAGGATTGCAGGTAGACCTCGGTCTTGCCGCTGCCGGTGACGCCGTACAGCAAAGTGGGCTTGAAACCCGCCGCACCGCCGATGGCGTCCGCCGCCTCCTGCTGCGATGGATTGAGCTGTGGCATGTTCAGCGGCGTGCCGTCGTGCGGCGCGTCCAGCTTGGCCAGCTTCTTCAGCGCCCGGTCCAGCGCCACCGTGGTCAGCACGCGCAGGTTCTTCGGCAGGCCCGGCAGCGCCACTTCGCCCAGCGGACGCTGGTAATAGTCGGCGGCAAAGCCGGCCAGCGCCAGCCATTCCGGCGACAGCGGCCCCAGCTGGCTGCGCACGGCCAGCGCATCCTTCAGCTTTTCGGCCGGCACATCGGTCTCGGCCGCCACGCCGACGATCAAGCCCATCACCTCGCGGCGGCCGAACGGCACCAGCGCCAGCTGGCCGACCTGCGGCTGCTCTCCCGCGTCGCAATGCCAGCGGTAGTCGAAAATCGCGTTCAGCGGCGTATCAAGCGCAATCTGAAGAATGCAATGGTGGAAAAGGCCCTGCATAGATCCCGTCACAGTAGAAAATTCTTGCGGCAATTGGGCGCAAATACCGCCCTCATTGGGGCGCTTTGAAGTATCCACAGTTTTTGTGGATAACTTTGTGGACAAAGGAATCTTAATCCCCGGAAAGCATAGACTTCTGGCTTCGCATCGTCGTAAACCGGGCAAAAATTCAAAATTATTTCTCTTTAAAATCAATCACTTGGAAAATGCTTCCTAGGAGAAGAAAAATTCGTGTTTTTTCTCCGCCGCTGTGCATAAGTGAAGTATTTAGGATGCATTTTTTGACGAAATCAAGCATTTTTTAGAACTTATCCACCGATATTGCAGAGCACAATACGCTACTTCCAGTGGATAGCTTTAGACATACCTTATGTGTAAGGTTTGTCTGTTCACAACTTCGTTATCACGGCCTAAACTTTGCTCAAAAATCGTGCAACGCAACATAAACCTCAGGCAAAACAGCAACATTATGGCTAAGTCACGGTTTACTAAGTACTTTTATTTTTTATCCACAGTTTTTGTGGATAACTTTGTGGACAATGAGGAAATAAACTAGTTTCAGTGGACAGTCAAGGTTTACGACTTGCCATGTATTGCCTCTTCGACCACAAATTTTATCCTTCATAATCAACGACTTGCAACATCCTCACGGGCTAGCAAAAAAGCCCTGCCTAATATTTCCGCAGTAAAAAAAATTGTGCATAAGTCGGTTTTACTCAGCCGTGAACACCAATGAAAAAGGGCACGCCTCCGGAGAAACGTGCCCCATGTTCGGAAATTACATCAGGATGCGCGCTGGGCCTTGCTGTAGCTGTGAACGGCTTCGACCATGGCGGCGACGTTCTCCGGCGGCGTGAACTGGGAGATGCCGTGGCCCAGGTTGAACACGTGGCCATTGCCGTCGGTCGGCTTGCCGTAGGCGTCGAGTACCTTATGCACTTCGGCACGGATCTGGTCCGGGCTGGCGAACAGGATGGCCGGGTCCAGGTTGCCCTGCAGGCCGACCTTGTGGCCGACCAGCTTGCGCGCCTGGGTCAGGTTGACGGTCCAGTCCAGGCCGACCGCGTCGGCGCCGATGTCGGCGATCTGCTCGATCCACTGGCCGCCACCCTTGGTGAAGACGATGGCCGGGATCTTGACGCCGTCCTTGTCACGTTTCAACAGGGAAACCACCTGCTGCATGTATTTGAGCGAAAACTCCTGATAGGCGCCGTCCGCCAGCGCGCCGCCCCACGAATCGAACACCATCACCGCCTGGGCGCCGGCATCGATCTGGGCGTTCAGGTACTCGGCCACGGCCTTGGCGTTGATGCTCAGGATGTGGTGCATCAAGTCCGGGCGGTTGTACAGCATCTTCTTGATGGTGTGGAACTCGCGCGAGCCCTGGCCTTCGACCATATAGCAGGCCAAGGTCCACGGGCTGCCGGAGAAGCCGATCAGCGGCACGCGGCCGTTCAATTCGGTGCGGATCTGGGTCACGGCCTTGAACACATAGTCCAGCGAGCCCAGTTCCGGCGCACGCAGGGCCAGCACGTCGGCCTCGGTTTTCAGCGGACGCTCGAATTTCGGGCCTTCGCCTTCGACGAAATACAGGCCCAGGCCCATGGCGTCCGGCACCGTCAGGATGTCCGAGAACAGGATGGCGGCGTCCAGCGGGAAGCGGTCCAGCGGCTGCAAGGTGACTTCGGTGGCGTAGTCCGGATTGGTGGCCAGGCCCATGAAGGAGCCAGCCTTGGCGCGCGTGGCGCGGTATTCTGGCAGGTATCGCCCCGCCTGGCGCATCAGCCACACAGGCGTGTGGTCGGTCGGCTGGCGCAACAACGCGCGCAAGAAGGTGTCGTTCTGGAGCGGGGCAAATTGTGGCATGGAAGGCAATCGAAATCGGTCAAAAGACTATTATCGCATCCTGCGCGGATTTTTTTTGCTGGATGATAGTCCGTTCATTCTCTATCATGCGTAGCACCCGACTTTGGAGACGCCATGACATCCGCTGGATCGACAACAAGCACCATCACCGCGCCCTTCGGCGCCTGGCCATCGACCATCAGCGCCGCGCGCGTGGCCGCCGGCGCCACGCCCCTGTCCACGCTGATGCTGGGCGGCGCCGATGGCAGCGATATCTTCTGGCTGGCCGGCCGCGCCGCCGAAGCGGGCCGCAACACGCTGCTGCGCCACCACGGCGTGACCACCGGCGAACTGACGCCGGCCCCCTTCAATGTGCGCAGCCGGGTACACGAATACGGCGGCGGCGGCTATACGGTGGACGGCGATACCATCTATTTTTCGCATTTTGCCGACAACGTCGTCTACAAACTTGATGTAGCCGACGACGGCGCGGTCCCCGTGGCGCTGACCAGGGCCGGCAAGCAGCGCTTCGCCGACTTCGTGGTCGACCGCGCGCGCGGACGCCTGATCGGCGTGCGCGAGCTGCATCGGGATGACGCGGGCGACGCCCACGCCCAGCCGGCCAACACCATCTGCGCCATCGACGCCGACGGCAGCGAGACCGTACTGGCACAAGGCGCAGACTTCTACTCGTCGCCGCGCCTGTCGCCGGACGGCCGCTCGCTGGCCTGGCTGAGCTGGGACCATCCGCGCATGCCGTGGCAGGGCACCACGCTGTGGCTGGCCGACATCGGCGACGACGGCGCGCTGGCCGCGCCGGTGCGCATCGCCGGCGGCGCCGAGGAATCGGTGTGCCAGCCCGAATGGTCGCCGGACGGCCTGCTGCACTTCGTCTCCGACCGCAGCGGCTGGTGGAACCTGTACCGTTTGTGCCGCGAACGCGATCGCACCGAGGGCCTGTGCCCGATGGAGGCGGAATTCGCCTCGCCGCACTGGACCTTCGGGAACTCGATGTACGGCTTTCGCTCGTCCTCCGAAATCATCTGCACCTACATCGACAAGGGCGTGAGCCGCCTGGCGCGCCTGCTGCCGGGCAGCGGCAAGCTGGAAGCCATCGCCAATCCCTACGAAGAGATCCGCGAACTGCGCGTGGCCAAGGGCTACATCGCCATGCTGGCCGGCGGCCCGACCATCCCGATGGAACTGGCGCGCATCGACTTCACCGAGGAGGGCGTGGAAATCCTGGCGCAGTCGATCGAGGAACTGCCGGCGGAAGACTACCTGTCCATCCCGACCAGCATCAGCTACGCCAGCGCGAACGGCCGCACTTCGCACGCCTTCTTCTACCCGCCACGCAACCGCGACGCGGCGGCGCCTGCGGGCAGCAAGCCGCCGGTGATCGTCATCAGCCACGGTGGCCCGACCGGCATGACCGTCAACACGCTGAACCTGAAGACCCAGTACTGGACCAGCCGCGGCTTCGGCGTGCTGGATGTGAACTACGGCGGCAGCACCGGCTTCGGCCGCGCCTACCGCGACCTGCTCAAGGGACAGTGGGGCATCGTCGACGTCGAGGACTGCGTGGCCGGCGCGCAGGCGCTGGTCGAACGCGGCCTGGCCGATGGCGAACGCCTGATCATCCGTGGCGGCAGCGCCGGCGGCCTGACCACGCTGTGCGCGCTGACCTTCCACAACGTGTTCAAGGTGGGCGCCAGCTACTACGGCGTGTCCGACCTCAAAGGCCTGGACCAGGACTCGCACAAGTTCGAATCGCACTACAATGAGTACCTGATCGCGCCGCAGCCGCAGGCCGAGGCGCTGTACCAGGCCCGCTCGCCGATCAATCACACCGACAAGCTGGCACGCCCGATGATCTTCTTCCAGGGCCTGGACGACAAGGTGGTGCCGCCGCAGCAATCCGAAATGATGGTCGACGCGTTGAAGGCGCGCGGCGTGCCGGTGGCCTATGTGCCGCTGGAAGGCGAAGGCCATGGCTTCCGCAAGGGCGAAAACATCGTCCGCACATTGGAAGCGGAGCTGTACTTCTATCAACGGATGTTTGGCCTGCATGATCCTGCGGCCACGCCGCCGGTACACATCGATAACCTGAAAGACTGACCCCGCATGGCCGACGCTAAGCTGCTCGCCGAATTTGACGCGCTAGAATTCAACGAAAAAATGATACTGGCGCTGCTCGCCCTGATCGGCGAGCCGGTGGGACGCACGGCCATCCTCGATCACCTGAACCACGCCCGTATCGAGGACAAGGACGGCAATGCCTACGGCGTCGGCACGCTGGACGAATCGATGCGCAAGCTGGAACGGCTGGCCTTCATCAGCATCGTGACGGGGCGCGGCTTCGTCTGCAATCCCAAGCTGCGCTGGCCGGCGATGCGCGCCTCCATCGGCACGCACGCGCTGGACGACTTGTGCAGCGCCTACGACGAGCTGACGCCGATGCGCCAGACCTGGAACAGCTTCGAGCCGCGCAGCTACCGCGCCGGCATGGCGCGCCTGCGCATGGGCCTTCTGCGCGGCCTGGCGCCGCAGCAGATCCAGCCGATACTGGCATTCTGCCTGGGCAGCTACGAAGCGGCGCAACTGCATCCTATCGTCGACATCTTCGGCCGTCCTTTCGAGCCGGGCATGCTGGCGCGCGTGCATCCGTTGCTGCAGGACGATGTGCTGATGGTGCTGCTGCAAAACGCCCAGCATGAATTCCTGACGGTGCCGGTGATACGCGAATTCTGCGAACAGCACATGCAGCGCCGCCTGGCCACCAAGGACGACATCAGCCCCGAGCTGCGCATGGCGCTGGCCGAGGATGCGATCCTGTGCGGCCGCCTGGACGACGCCAAACGCTACCTGGAACGCACCGCCGGCCCGCAAAGCCAGTACCTCGCCAGCGCGGTGGTGCTGCTGCGCGGCGCCAGCGGCGCGGCCATCGTCGGCTTCGACGCCGCGCTGAAGACACTGCGCCGCGACACCGGCAAACGCAAGCACCTGTTCACCGGCATGTCCGGCTACCTGTACCTGCTGTCGATGCTGCGCAGCGGCGATGCCAAGCACCTGAAGGCGGCCGAGGCCTACCTCGAAATCGCCGTGCGCATGCCGCAGAACCACGACACCGCCGTCCACCAGCAAATCGACATGCTGCGCCAGATCCGCGCGGGCACCATGCAGACCGACGCCGTCGCCGCGCTGGCCTGGGACAACAGCCTGCAAACGCAGATGTTCCAGTGCCTGCTGTATTTCTGGCTGTCGCTGCCGCAGCTGTCCGAGCGCAAGGCGCAGTTGCAGGAGCTGGCACAGAACGCCGAGCGCGCCGGCTACCTGTTCATCGCCGGCCAGGCCGCCTGCCTGCTGGGCCACTTGGGCGACGTCGAACAGCAGCGCCACGCGAACGCGCTGCGCTCGCGCCTGGGCTATCCCGACATGAGCGTATGGTTCGAACGCCAGGAAGCGTGGCAACGGCAGCTGACGGCGCTGATCAACCTCCAGCAGCCCGCCACCGCCGATGCCGCCGGCAGCACGCGCCTGGTGTGGATGCTGAACTACGACAACCGCCACGGCCTGACCGACGTCGCGCCGGTGGAACAGAAGCGCGATGCGCGCGGCCTGTGGAGCAAGGGCCGCGCCGTCGGCCTGAAACGGCTGCGCTTCGAGGCCGAGCAGTTCGATTTCCTGACGCCGCAGGACATCCGCGCGTCCGAGGCGATCTCGGTTGCACACCGCAGCTACCAGTCCAGCGGCCTGGCTTACGAAATCGATCCGCAGCGCGCCGCGTCGGCGTTGATCGGCCATCCGCTGCTGTTCTGGGCCGACGCGCCGGATACGCGCGTGGAAATGCTGGCCGGCGAACCGGAGCTGCTGATCAAGAAAAGCCCGGGCAACCTGGAACTGCGCCTGCAACCGCCGATCCCGGATGACAGCTCCTCCGTCATCGTCAGCAAGGAGACGCCGACCCGCCTGCGCGTGGTCACCATCCTCGACGAGCACCGCCGCATCGCCGCCATCGTCGGCAACGGCTTGAACGTGCCGGCCCACGCGGAGCAACAGGTGCTGCATGCGATCAGCTCCATCTCCTCGCTGGTGACGGTGCAGTCGGAAATCGGTGGCGCCGCGCCGGACATGGAACAGGTGGAGGCCGACATGCGCCTGCACCTGCACCTGCTGCCCTACCAGCACGGCCTGAAGATGCAGGTGCTGGTGCGGCCGCTGGCCAACGGCGCGTACTACGCGCCCGGCGCGGGCGCCGACAGCGTGATCGCCGACGTCAACGGCAAGCCGGTACAGGCGCGCCGCAAGCTGATCGACGAGCGCGACGCCGAGCGCGAACTGATCGCCAAGTGCCCGGTGCTGGAATCGGCCGAGCAGGAACACGGCGAATGGCTGCTGGGCCAACCGGCGCTGTGCCTGCAACTGCTGGTGGAACTGCAGGAGATGAACCCGGACGCCATCGTACTGGCCTGGCCGGAAGGCGAAAGCTTCCGCGTGACCGCCAAGGTGGAAACCAAGCAGCTGCGCCTGGCCATCAAGAGCAACAAGGACTGGTTCGCGGCCAGCGGCGAATTGCAGATCGACGAAGGCAAGGTCATGGACCTGAAAACGCTGCTGGAGCTGATGCAGAAGAGCCAGAGCCGCTTCGTGGAACTGGGCGAGAACCGCTACCTGGCGCTGACCGAGGAACTGCACCGCCGGCTGATGGAAGTGTCGGTCTACGGCGAGATCACCGAGGACGGCGTGCGCGTGCATCCGCTGGCGTCGTTCGCGTTGGAGGAGCTGGCCGACGATATCGGCGGCCTGAAGTCGGACAAGCTGTGGAAGGAACACCTGGCGCGCATGGAGGCGCAGGCGGCCTTCGTGCCGCAGCTGCCGACCACTCTGCAGGCGGAGCTGCGCGACTATCAGCTGGAAGGCTTCAACTGGCTGTCGCGCCTCGCCAGCTGGGGCGTGGGCGCCTGCCTGGCCGACGATATGGGCCTGGGAAAAACGCTGCAGGCGCTGGCGCTGATCCTCTCGCGCGCACCGCAAGGCCCGACCTTGGTGGTGGCGCCGACCTCCGTCTGCATGAACTGGATCAGCGAGGCTGCGCGCTTCGCGCCGACGCTGAACGTGAAACTATTCGGCCCCGGCGACCGGGCCGAGACCATGTCCACCTTGCAGCCCTACGATCTGGTGGTGACCAGCTACGGCCTGCTGCAACTGGAGTCCGCGCTGTTCGCCGGCGTGCAGTGGAACACCATCGTGCTCGACGAAGCGCAGGCGATCAAGAACGGCGCCACCAAGCGCTCACAGGCCGTGATGGCGCTCAAGGGCGACTTCCGCATGATCGCCACCGGCACGCCGCTGGAGAACCACCTGGGCGAGTTGTGGAACCTGTTCCGCTTCATCAATCCGGGCCTGTTGGGCAGCATCGAGCAGTTCAACCTGCGCTTCGCCGCGCCGATCGAAAAACCGCAGGACCATCGGGCCGAAGTGGGCGCGCGCAATCGCCTGCGGCGCTTGATCCAGCCCTTCATGCTGCGCCGGACCAAGGCGCAGGTGCTAACCGAGCTGCCATCGCGCACCGAGATCACGATGGAAGTCGACCTGTCGGCGGACGAGACGGCGCTGTACGAATCGCTGCGCCGCGCCGCGCTGGAAAACCTGGCCGCCGTCGAAGGCCCGGCCGAGAAGAAATCGATCCAGATCCTGGCCGAGATCATGCGGCTGCGCCGCGCCTGCTGCAACCCGAACCTGGTGGCGCCGGAACTGGGCCTGGCCAGCAGCAAGCTGGCGGCCTTCGCGCACTTGCTGGAAGGCTTGCTGGAGAACCGCCACAAGGTGCTGGTGTTCAGCCAGTTCGTCGACCACCTGTCGCTGATCCGCGCCCACCTGGACGCCAACAACATCAGCTATCAATACCTGGACGGCTCGACGCCCATGGCCGACCGCAAGAAGCGCGTCGACCTGTTCCAGTCCGGCGAGGGCGACGTGTTCCTCATCAGCCTGAAAGCGGGCGGCGTCGGCATCAACCTGACCGCCGCCGACTACGTGATCCATATGGACCCATGGTGGAATCCGGCGGTGGAAGACCAGGCCTCGGACCGCGCGCACCGCATGGGCCAACTGCGGCCGGTCACCATCTACCGCCTGGTGGCACGCCACACCATCGAGGAAGGCATCGTCGACCTGCACCAGCACAAGCGCGACCTGGCCGACAGCCTGCTGGAAGGCAGCGACGTCTCGGGCCGCATGTCGGCCTCCGAGATGTTGAATATGCTGCAAGAAGGAATGCGAAAGTAGCCGTCCGGTTACAAACCGGATGCGCTCAAACCTGCGGATTAATGATAATCTCCTCCGCTTCGGCCCGGTACGCCGGGCCACTTTATCGACAAGGCTGTTCAAGATGATCAAGACAAATATCGCACTGGCTGTATTGATGACGACGCTCGCCGTCGCACCAGCCGGCGCCACCACGCACCACAAGACAACTCACACCTCGGCCAAGAGCGGCGGCAAGAGCGCGCACACCTCGCACGCCACCCACGCTAAAAGCGGCGGCAAGTCCACCAAGAGCGGCAAAAGCAGCAGCAAGGGCAGCAGCAAAAGCACCGGCAAGCACGGCAAGGCGAAAGCCGTCGCCGCCACCGCCGCAGTGGCCGCCGTCGCCGCGCCATCGTTGAAGCCTTCCGGCACGCCGGAGCGCCGCCAGGACCGCTCCTTCGACGGCCAGAGCAGCCAGTTCCTCAACGCGCTGTGGCGCATCGATTCGGAAAGCGCGATCTACGCCGGCAAGTACGATACCGCCGCCACGCTGTCCATCCCCGACAAGGCGGGACAGGCCAAGGAGCTGGCCTTCATCGACGAATGGAAGCAGCGCTTCGGCGCGATCAACGCCAGCCAGTTGTCGGCCAAGCAGCGCACCGACCTGGCGCTGCTGATCAACAAGCTCGACAGCGACCGCTTCCGCCTGACCACCTTGAAGGAATACGAGTGGAATCCGGCCAGCTACAACGTGGCCGGCCCGATCGACCTGATCCTGAACACCGAATACGCGGCCCAGCCGCAGCGCCTGCGCACGCTGCTCAAGCGCATCGCCGGCATTCCGGCCTACTACGAGGCGGCGCGCGCCAACATCGTCAACCCGACGCGCGAACATACGCGCCTGGCGATCGCGCAGGCGCCCGGCGTGCAGACCTTGCTGACCGAGGTGGACAAGGCCGCGCAGGCGTCGATCCTGACGCCGGTGGAGAAGCAGCTGTACACCCAGCGCGTGAACGCGGCGCTGACCGCGGTCGACGGCTATGTGGCCTTCCTGACCGAGATGGACAAGCAGATGGACACCAGCGGCCGCCGCACCTTCCGCCTGGGTAAGGAACTGTACGAGCAGAAGTTTGCCTTCGACATCCAGTCCGGCAGCACTGCCGAGCAGACCTACCAGAAGGCGCTGGCCGCGCGCGAAGAGCTGCTGGCCAATATGGAGCGCATCTCCGACGAGCTGTGGGACAAGACCATGGGTTCCACCGCCAAGCCGGCCGACCGCTTTGCCAAGATCGGCAAGGTGATCGACAAGCTGTCCGAGCGCCACGTCAAGCGCGAGGATTTCTTCGCCGAGATCCGCCGCCAGGTGCCGGTGCTGCAGGACTGGGTGATCAGCCACAACCTGCTGACGCTGGATCCGAAGAAGCAGCTGGAAGTACGCGCGACGCCTGCCTACCAGGCCGGCGTGGCGGGCGCCAGCATCGATGCGCCGGGACCGTATCGTCCGCAGGACCGCACCTACTACAACGTGACGCCGCTCGACGGCGCGACGCCGGAAGCGGCCGAGAGCAGCCTGCGCGAGTACAACTACTGGATCTTGCAGATCCTGAATATTCATGAGGCGATACCGGGGCACTACGCGCAGCTGGTGTATGCGAACAAGTCGCCGTCGATCGTCAAATCCATCTTCGGCAATGGCGCGATGGTGGAGGGCTGGGCGGTGTACGGCGAGCGCATGATGCTGGAGTCCGGCTATGGCGACAACGCGCCGGAGATGTGGCTGATGTATTCGAAATGGAATCTGCGCAGCGTGACCAACACCATCCTCGATTACAGCGTGCATGTGCTGGGCATGACCGAAGAGCAGGCGATCGACCTGCTGACGCGCCAGGCCTTCCAGACGCGCAGCGAGGCGGTGGAGAAGTGGCATCGGGTGCAGGTGTCGTCGGTGCAGCTGACCAGCTATTTCAGCGGCTACAGCGAGATCATGGAATTGCGCGAGCAGCGCAAGCAGCAGTTGGGCGCGAAGTTCAACCTGAAGGAATTCCACGAGCAATTCCTGAGCTACGGCAGCGCGCCGGTGCGGGTGATCAAGGGCTTGATGACGCAGTAGGAAGGCATGGGTTTGCGCGCACTTGAGTGCGCGCAAACGGCTCATCCATTGATTCGATACGCTGGTGAGCCGGCTCGCATTCGGGCCGGTTTCTGCTACGATTAAATCAGGGAGCGGTCATGAACATGCCTATCAAATTCGACACTCTTTCATACGCCAGAAAACTTGAGGAAGCAGGGCTGCCTCAGCAGCAAGCCGAGGCCCAGTCGCTGGCCTTGCGCGACGCGCTAGCCGAATCCACGGTAACGCCCGGCGATATGCTATTGCTGAAAACAGACCTTATCGCCCGGCTGGAGATACTGCGCAGCGACGTGTACGCGCAGATCGAAAAGCTGCGCTGCGATCTGCAAAGGCAAATCGACGAGTTGAAAGCGCACATGAATATCCGGTTCAACATACTTTACATGGTGACCGGACTATCCTTGGTGCTACATGGCGTGACTCTCGGCGTGCTCTTCAAAATATTGAGCCGGCTGCCATAGCCAGATAAATCAGGCCTTCTCTTCCGGCGCCGTCGACATGCGCACGAACATCGGCGCGACCAGCAGGCCCAGTTCGAACAGCAGGCACATCGGAACCGCCAGCGAGAACATGCTGACCGCGTCGGGCGGCGTGACGATCGCGGCGATCACGAAGGCACCCACGATGGCGTAAGGCCGTATCTCTTTCAGCTTGGCCACAGACACCAAGCCCATGCGCACCAAAATCACCACCACCACCGGCACCTCGAAGGTCGCGCCAAACGCCAGGCACATCGACATGACGAAATCCAGATAGTTCTCGATATCCGGCGTCACCGCGATCGAATGCGGCGAAAATTCGGAGATGAACTGGAACACGCGCCCGAACACCAGGAAGTAGCAGAACGCCACGCCGGCCATGAACAGCACCGACGACGAAATCACCAGCGGCGCGATCAGCCGCTTCTCATGCGCATACAGGCCGGGCGCCACGAAGGCCCACAACTGGTACAGCACCCACGGCAGCGACAGGATGATGGAAATAACCAGTGTCACCTTCATCGGCACCAGGAAGGGCGAGATCACGCCGGTGGCGATCATCTTCGAACCGACCGGCAGCGAGGCGATCATCGGCCGCGCAATAAAGTCATAAATCTGCGACGGACCGGGCCAGATCATCAGCGCGATGCAGACGATGGCAATCCCGATCGACGCCTTGACCAGGCGGTCGCGCAATTCGATCAGGTGAGAGATAAAGGTCTCTTCGCCCTTTTCAGGTGTAGTCATTTAGTAGAACGAAGAAGAGGAGTTGCTGCCGGGGCGGAAGCGCGCCACGCGCGCGGCGCCGGACGTCACGTGCATCTTGCCGCCGTGACGCTGCTTGTACCAGCCGGGGATGGCCGAATTGCGCACCAGCTTCTTGCGGCGGAATTCGCGCGCCTTGCGCGACAGGTCGTCGGTGGTGGCGCTGCTGATGGTCGGCGAGTGGATGGTCGGAGTGTCGTGCCAGGCGTTTTCCACGTCGGCCGCATGCTGCGACATCGAGCTTTCGACGTCCGCCTTCACGCTCTCGGCCGCCGCCTGCACTTCTTTCTGGAGGTTTTTCAACTCTTCCAGTTCGATTTCGCGCGAGACTTCGGATTTGACTTCGTTCAGGTAGCGTTGGGCGCGGCCGTACAGCGTCCCGGCCATGCGCGCTACCTTGGGCAGCTTTTCAGGACCGATGACGACCAGCGCAACCACGCCGATCACAGCAAGTTTGGTAAGACCGAGATCGATCATAAGGGTGTTTCAGCCTGAAGGGAGCGCTGCTCCCCCAGCTTACTTCTTCTCTTTAGCGTCGACGTCGATGGTGCCGGGAGCGGCTGGCGCGGCCGGCTTGTCGTCGTCGCCCTTGACGCCATCCTTGAAGCCTTTAACGGCCTTGCCGATGTCCGAACCCATATTGCCCAGTTTTTTGGTGCCGAAAACCAGCATCACAATCACCAGGACGATCAACCAATGCCAAATACTGAATGAACCCATCATATTCCCCTTGCAAGGCGCATGCGCCCAAATTATCCGTTGATTCGAGAACTGCTGCGACAGTATAAGCGAACCGCCGCCTGTCATGTAGATGTCATGCGGCTATCGATATAACGCCGTCGTGCTTAGCGGCTGCTTAGCGCTGTCCGCGCCAAGGGTGCGGGCCGCCGATCACGTGCAGATGTAAATGGTACACCTCCTGGCCGCCGTTGGGACCACTGTTAATCAGCGTCTTGTAACCGCCGGTCGGCGAGCCGTCCGCATCATAGCCGACCGCGCAGCCGGCTTCCTCTGCCAGACGGGGGGCCAGCGCCAGCATCTTGCCCAGCAGCGGCGCTTCGTTGGCGCTGCAATCCGACAAGGTCGAGAAATGTTTCTTCGGGATCACCAGCAAATGCACCGGCGCGGCCGGGTTGATGTCTTTGAAGGCCAGCAGGTCTTCATCTTCGTAGACGATGGCTGAGGGGATTTTTTTTTCGGCTATTTTGCAAAACAGGCAGTTTTCCACAACGACTCCGTAAATGGGGGAATTATTCCTTGCGGGCGGCTTTTTCGTCGATGCCGGAGACGCCTTCGCGGCGCGCCAGCTCGTCGAGCACCTGCTGCGGCTTCAAATCGAACTGGGCCAGCAGCACCAGCGTATGGAACCACAAGTCGGCCACCTCGTACAGCACCTTGCCGCTGTCGCCGCCGGCGCGCGCATCCTTGGCGGCCATCACGGTTTCGGTGGCTTCCTCGCCGATCTTCTTGAGGATGGCATCGTCGCCCTTGGCGAACAGCTTGGAGGTGTAGGACGTCGCGGGATCGCCCCCGTTGGCCAGTTTGCGCGACTCGATGATGTCGGCCAGGCGGTCCAGGATAGTGCTCATGTCGATTTCTTTGCTTTGGTTTTCGCCACGGTGGCGGGGGTGTAGATTTCCGACGGGTCTTTCAGCACCGGCTCGGTATTCTGCCAGTCGCCTTCCAGCGCGTCGCCTTCGAACTTCTGGAAGAAGCAGGAATGGCGGCCGGTATGGCAGGCGATGCCGCCGGCCTGCTCAATCTTCAGCAGCACCACGTCCTCGTCGCAGTCGAGGCGGATTTCCAGCACCTTCTGCACGTGGCCGGACTCTTCGCCCTTGTGCCACAGCTTCTTGCGCGAGCGGCTCCAGTAGACAGCCTCGCCCAGCTCGACCGTCTTGGCCAGCGCGTCGCGGTTCATCCAGGCGAACATCAACACATCGTTGCTGCCCGCTTCCTGGGCGATGACCGGCACCAGGCCGTGCTCGTCCCACTGGATTTTCTTCAGCCATTTAGCCTTGGCCAAGGCGCTTGCGGTGATCGACATCTTACTTTCCCAACTGTTATGAAACTACGCCAGGCGCATCGGAATGCCCTGCTGCGCCATGAAGCGCTTGGCTTCCTGCACGGTGTGCTGGCCGTAGTGGAAGATACTGGCCGCCAGCACCGCGTCGGCCTTGCCCAGCTTGATGCCGTCGGCCAGATCCTGCAAGCCGCCGACACCGCCCGAGGCGATCACCGGGATGCCAACCGCGTCGGACACGCCGCGCGTCAGGCCCAGGTCGAAGCCGGACTTGGTGCCGTCGCGGTCCATGCTGGTCAGCAGGATTTCGCCGGCGCCCAGCTGCTCCATTTTCTTCGCCCATTCGATGGCGTCGATGCCGGTGGCCTTGCGGCCGCCGTGGGTGAACACTTCCCAACGCCCTGGCGCAATCTGCTTGGCGTCGATCGCCACCACGATGCATTGCGAACCGTGCTTTTGCGAGGCGTCGAACACCAGCTGCGGATTCGACACCGCCGACGAGTTCATGCTGACCTTGTCCGCGCCGGCGTTGAGCAGGCGGCGCACATCGGCCACTTCGCGCACGCCGCCACCCACCGTCAGCGGGATGAACACCTGCGAAGCGACGGCTTCGATGATGTCCAGGATCAGGCCGCGGTTGTCGCTGGTGGCGGTGATGTCGAGGAAGGTCAGTTCGTCGGCGCCCTGCTCGTCGTAGCGACGGGCGATTTCCACCGGGTCGCCGGCGTCGCGCAGCTCGGTGAAATTGACGCCTTTGACGACGCGGCCATTGGTCACGTCCAGGCAGGGGATGATGCGTTTAGCGAGCATGGTATTTAACTTTAGTTTTCTTCCGAGTCGACTTCCAGGTCGCCGCTCAGTTCATCCGCGCGCAACTGGGCCGAAGCCAGGTCGATGGTGCCTTCGTAAATCGAACGGCCGCAGATCACGCCTTCGATGCCTTCGTCCTGGACAGCGCACAACGCTTCGACGTCGCCCAGGTTGTGCAGGCCGCCCGACGCGATGACCGGGATCTTGACCGCTTGCGCCAGCTTGACGGTGGCTTCGATGTTGACGCCGCCCATCATGCCGTCGCGGCCGATGTCGGTGTAGATGATCGATTCGACGCCATAGGCTTCGAACTTCTTGGCCAGGTCGATCACTTCGTGGCCGGACATCTTGCTCCAGCCGTCGGTGGCGACCTTGCCGTCCTTGGCGTCCAGGCCGACGATGATGTGGCCGGGGAAGGCGCCGCAGGCGTCATGCAGGAAGCCCGGCTCCTTGACCGCGGCGGTGCCGATGATGACGTAGCTGATGCCGGCGTCCAGGTAGCGCTCGATGGTGTCGAGGTCGCGGATGCCGCCGCCCAGCTGCACGGGGATTTCGTCCAGGTCGTTTTCTTCAGCGTATTCCTGCACCACCTTCAGGATGGCCTTGACCGCGCCTTCGTTCTTCGGCTTGCCGGCGAAGGCGCCGTTCAGGTCGACCAGGTGCAGGCGGCGCGCGCCTTGCTTGAGCCAATGCAGGGCCATGTCGGCCGGGTCTTCGGAAAATACGGTGGCGAGTTCCATATCGCCTTGTTTCAAGCGAACGCAGTGACCGTCTTTGAGGTCGATGGCAGGAATGAGCAGCATGATGGTTTCAGTAGATTTAAGGGGTAAATGAAATCAAGGGTTCCAGTGAACGAAATTTTTGTACAACTGCAATCCGGCCGCGGCGCTTTTCTCCGGGTGGAACTGGGTCGCAAAAATATTATCACGGGCGACGGCGCAACTGAACGCCGCACCGTAGACAGTTTGTCCGACGGTGTGCTCGGTGCGTTCAGGCTGGGCGAAATAGCTGTGCACGAAATAGAAGTAACTGTTGTCGGCAATGTCCTGCCACATCGGGTGAGACGCGTTTTGGTGGACTTGGTTCCAACCCATTTGCGGCACCTTGAAGCGCGAGCCGTCTTCCTGGATCTGGCCGTCCAGCTGGAAGCGTACCACCTTGCCCGGCAACAGGCCGAGGCCGGCGGCGTCGCCTTCCTCGCTGACGTCGAACAGCATCTGCTCGCCGATGCACACACCCATCAGCGGCTTGGTTTTGGCGGCCACCAGCAGCGCTTCCTGCACGCCGGACTCGCGCAGGCTGCGCATGCAGTCCGGCATGGCGCCCTGGCCGGGCAGCACGATGCGGTCGGCGCTTTCGATGTCGGCCACTTCGCCGGAGATCAGCACATTGGCTTCGGGCGCGACGGCGCGCAGGGCCTGCGCGACCGAGCGCAGATTACCCATGCCGTAATCAACTACTACGATTTTTTTCATGATGTGTGGTGTGCAAACTCGTTACAGACTGCCCTTGGTCGACGGGATGGTGCCGGCGGCGCGCGGGTCCAGCTCGGACGCCATGCGCAGCGCGCGGCCGAAGGCCTTGAACACAGTTTCGCATTGATGGTGGGCGTTGGTGCCGCGCAGGTTATCGATGTGCAGCGTGACCAGGGCGTGATTGACGAAGCCGCGGAAGAATTCCAGCGTCAGGTCGACGTCGAAGGTGCCGATCATCGCGCGCGTGAACGGAATGTGGTACTCGATGCCTGGACGGCCGGAGAAATCCAGCACCACGCGCGACAGCGCCTCGTCCAGCGGCACATACGAGTGGCCGTAGCGGACGATGCCCTTGCGGTCGCCGATGGCCTTGGCCACGGCCATGCCGAGCGTGATGCCGACGTCTTCCACCGTGTGGTGGTTGTCGATATGGATGTCGCCGGTCGCTTCCACGTCCAGGTCGAACAGGCCGTGACGGGCGATCTGGTCCAGCATGTGGTCCAGGAAGGGCACGCCGGTGTTCAGCTTTTGCTGGCCGGTGCCGTCAAGGTTGATGGAAACGCGGACTTGCGTCTCGTTGGTGTTGCGGATGATTTCTGCGGTGCGGTTCATGAAGGGCTCGCGATGGGTCTCAGGATGCCAGCGATGCGGCGAAGGCATCGAGGAAGGTGGAATTCTCTTCCGGGGTACTGACCGTGATACGCAAACAATTGGCCAGCACATCGTGCATTTTACCTACATTTTTGACTAATACCTTGCGGGACAGCAGTTTTGCGTAGGCATCGTCGGAATTTGGCACCCGTATCAAGATAAAATTCGCCGCCGAGGGAAATACCTCGACGCCGGGCATAGCGGCCAATGCAGCCGTCAGATCGGCGCGTGCTGCGCGTAAAGCGGTGGCCTGCTGGTTCAGCACCTCCACGTGGTCGAGCGCGAATTCGGCCGCTGCCTGCGTCAACACGTTGATGTTGTAAGGAGGCCGCACTTTGTCGAACTCCGCCAGCAATTGCGGCGCCGCCGACATGTAGCCCAGGCGGATGCCGGCCAGGCCCAGCTTCGATACGGTGCGCATGACCACAAGATTGTTAAATTCCGGCAGGCGGTGCATAAAGGTTTGCTGCGCGAACGGCTCGTAGGCTTCGTCGACCACGGCCAACCCGAAACCATCGAGCGCCTTGATGATGGCGACGATATCGTCTGCGGCGAACAGGTTACCGGTCGGGTTGTTTGGATAGGACAGGAACACCAGCGACGGCTTGTGCTGCTTGATCGCGGCCAGCATGGCCGGCATATCCAGCGTCAGGTCGGCCTTGAGCGGCACGCCAACGTAATCCATGCCGGCGAATTGCGCCGAGCGCTGGTACATGACGAACGACGGCGTCGGCGCCAGCACCACGGCGCGGCGGTCCTGCAGCGCGCAGCCCATGCACAGGATCGAGATCAATTCGTCGGAGCCGTTGCCCAGCATGACGTCGTAGCCGGCCGGGACGCCCAGCCTGGCGCACACGCTTTGCTTGATGGTGGCGTAGGACGCGACCGGATAGCGGTTCAGCGTCACGTCCACCAGGCGGCGGGCCAGTTCCTCGCGCAGATGATGCGGAAGGTGGTAAGGGTTCTCCATCGCATCCAGTTTGATATAACCACTCGCGTCGGCGACGTGGTAGCCATGGATGGCGCGCACGTCGGAGCGGATGGTGGTGTTGACCAGGGTGTCGATGGAAGACATCTTACTAAGGCTCCTATGAGTTAATTAAACTTCGCTTGGGTGATGCTTTTTTCTTTTTTTCGGGCGGCGCCGGCACTTCCGGCATCGCCAGGCGTTCGGCAATGATGGCGCAATAATCGGGATTCAGTTCGAAGCCGACGAAATTGCGGCCGCAGCGCTTGGCGGCGATCGCCGTCGTGCCGCTGCCCATGAACAGGTCCAGCACCACGCCGTCCGGCGGGCACGAGGCCTTGAGCATGCGCTCGATGATCTCCAGCGGCTTTTGCGTCGGATGGTCGGCGCGCTCGGGATGCTCCCGGTGCAGGCGCGACACACTCCACAAATCCTTGGGGTTGTAGCCCACTTCCAGCCACTTGGCGCCGACGAAGATCGAGCGCGAACGGGCTTTCTTGGTTTCGGCGTCGTAGGGAATGCGCACCGAGTCCAGATCGAAGTAGTAATCCTTGCGGCGCACGAAGAAGCCGATGGTGTCGTGCACCGACGAGTAGCTGCGCACGCTGCCGCCCATCGACGGCACGCGGCGGTCCCAGATAATCTCGTTCATCATCGTCATGCGCTTTTTCAGCAGCACGAAGATCTCCGGCGAAAAGCGCCAGGTCAGGAAAATGTACAGGCTGCCGTTGGGCTTGAGCTTGGGCAGCGCGGCGTCGATCCATTGCTCGGTCCAGCGCAGGTACTCTTCCACCGTTTGGGTATCGGAGTCGTTGCCGTAGTCCTTGCCCAGGTTGTACGGCGGGTCGGTCAAAATCAGGTCGATGGAACCGTCCGGGATGCGCGCCAGGCCGGCCAGCGCATCCTCACAGAAGACCTGATTGATCCATGCTTCACTCATTTGAGGCGCAGCTCCGCGCTGCGGGCGTGGGCCTGCAGACCTTCGCCGTAGGCCAGCTCCGCCGCGACCTTGCCCAGCGTTTGCGCGCCGGCTTCGCTGACGTGGATGATCGACGAGCGTTTCTGGAAATCGTACACGCCCAGCGGCGACGAGAAGCGCGCGGTGCGCGACGTCGGCAGCACGTGGTTAGGGCCGCAGCAGTAGTCGCCCAGCGATTCGGACGAATAGCGGCCGAGGAACATGGCGCCGGCGTGGCGGATCTGGTCCGCCCACTGCTGCGGGTTCTCGGCCGAGATTTCCAGGTGTTCGGCGGCGATGCTGTTGGCGATGGCGCAGGCTTCGGCCATGTCGCACACTTTCACCAGGGCGCCGCGGTCGGTCAGCGAGGTGCGGATCACTTCCGCGCGCGGCATCGTCGGCAGCAGCTTGTTGATGCTCGCTTCCACCTTGGCGATGTAGTCGGCGTCGGGGCACAGCAGGATGGCTTGCGCCAGTTCGTCGTGCTCGGCCTGCGAGAACAGGTCCATCGCCACCCAGTCCGGATCGGTGGTGCCGTCGCAGATGATCAGGATTTCGGAAGGGCCGGCGATCATGTCGATGCCGACGATGCCGAACACGCGGCGCTTGGCGGCGGCCACGTAGGCGTTGCCGGGGCCGACGATCTTGTCGACCGGCGCGATGGTCTCGGTGCCGTGCGCCAGCGCGGCGACAGCCTGCGCGCCGCCGATGGTGATGACGCGGGTGACGCCGGCAATCGCGGCGGCGGCCAGCACCATCTGGTTCTTCACGCCGTCCGGAGTCGGCACCACCATGATGATCTCTTGTACGCCGGCGACGTGCGCGGGTATCGCGTTCATCAGCACCGACGACGGATAGGCGGCCTTGCCGCCCGGGACGTAGATGCCCACGCGGTCCAGCGGCGTGACCTTCTGGCCCAGCACCGTGCCATCGGCTTCGGTGTAGGTGAAGCCGTTCAGTTCCTGCTTCTGGCGTTCGTGGAATACGCGGATGCGCTGCGCGGCGATGTGCAGTGCGTTGCGTTGCGCTTCAGGGATCGCGGCCAATGCGGCCTGCAATTCGGCTTCGGGAATATCGAAGGCGGCCATGCTGGGGGCGCCGCCGTTCGGAATGCGGTCGAAGCGGTTGGTGTATTCCAGCACGGCGGCGTCGCCGCGCGCCTTGACGTCGGCGAGGATGCCGCCGACGGCGCGTTCGATCGCTTCATCAGTGCTCGCTTCAAATGCCAGCAGGGCATCCAGGGACTTTTTGAAATCGGCTTGGGTGGAATCGAGCTTGGTAATTTGAATCGACATGATGTTTTACTTTTTAGAGGCGCGTTCGAATGCTTCGATAATCGGTTGCAGGCGGGCGCGCTTGAGCTTCAGGGCGGCCTGGTTGACGATCAGGCGCGACGAGATGTCCATGATCGCTTCGACTTCCTTCAAGTCGTTGGCGCGCAGCGTATTGCCGGTGCTGACCACGTCGACGATGGCGTCCGACAGGCCGACCAGCGGCGCCAGTTCCATCGAGCCATACAGCTTGATCAGGTCGACGTGCACCCCCTTCTTGGCGAAGTGCTCACGCGCCGTCTCGACGAACTTGGTGGCCACGCGCAGGCGCGCGCCCTGGCGCACGGCGGTCTCGTAATCGAAACCGTTGCGCACCGCGACCGACATGCGGCAGGCCGCGATATTCAAATCGATAGGCTGGTACAGGCCTTCGCCGCCGTGTTCCAGCAGCACGTCCTTGCCGGCCACGCCGAAGTCCGCCGCGCCGTGCTGCACATAAGTCGGCACGTCCGTGGCGCGCACGATGATGACGCGGACGTCAGGATCGTTGGTCGACAGGATCAGCTTGCGCGAAGTCTCCGGGTTTTCGGTGACGGTGATGCCGGCCGCTTCCAGCAGCGGCAGGGTGTCCTCGAAAATACGTCCCTTCGACAGCGCGAGGATCAGCTGCGAGTTGGCCTGGAATGCGCTCATGATTATTTAATCCGTTTGATGTTGGCACCGACTGCGGACAGTTTTACTTCCATCTGGTCGTAGCCGCGATCGAGGTGGTAGATACGGTCGATCAGCGTTTCGCCGCGCGCGGTCAGCGCCGCGATCACCAGCGATGCCGAGGCGCGCAGGTCGGTCGCCATCACGGGCGCGCCCACCAGCTGCTCGACGCCTTTGATGAAGGCGGTGTTGCCGTCGGTTTCAATCGACGCGCCCAGGCGGTTCATCTCCTGCACGTGCATGAAGCGGTTTTCGAAAATCGTTTCGGTCACGCGGCTGGCGCCGTCGGCGATGGTGTTCACCGCCATGAACTGCGCCTGCATGTCGGTCGGGAAGCCTGGGTATTCGGTGGTGCGGAAGGTCACAGGCGTAGGGCGCTTGTCCATCTGCGCGCGGATCCAGTTGTCGCCGATGGTCATTTGCAGGCCGATCTCGCGCAGCTTGTCCAGCGCGGCGTCCATGATGTCGACGCGGGTGTTGCGGATCGTGATATCGCCGCCGGTGGCAGCCACCGCGCACAGGAAGGTCGCCGCTTCGATACGGTCGGAGATGACAGCGTGCTTGGCGCCGTGCAGTTCGGCCACGCCCTGGATCGTCAGGCGGTTGGTGCCGATGCCTTCGATCTTCGCGCCCATCGCCACCAGCAGGTTGGCCAGATCGGTCACTTCAGGTTCGCAGGCGGCGTTTTCCAGCACGGTCTCGCCTTCGGCCAGCGTTGCTGCCATCAGCAGGTTCTCGGTGCCGGTGACGGTGATCATGTCGGTGACGATGCGCGCGCCCTTGAGCTTTTTGCACTTGGCGTAGATGTAGCCGCCTTCGACGGTGATGTCCGCGCCCAGCGCCTGCAGGCCCTTGATGTGCTGGTCCACCGGACGCGAGCCGATGGCGCAGCCGCCCGGCAGCGAGACCTTGGCTTCGCCGAAGCGCGCCAGCAATGGGCCCAGCACCAGGATCGAGGCGCGCATGGTTTTCACCAGCTCATACGGGGCTTCCAGCTTGTCGATGGCGCTGCCGTTGAGCGTGACCTTGTCGCCGTCCTGTGTCACTTTCAGGCCGGTCTGGCCCAGCAGCTTGAGGATGGTCGCCACGTCGTGCAGGTGCGGCACGTTGGACAGTTCGACATCGCCCGACGTCAGCAGGCCGGCGCACAGGATAGGCAGCGCCGCGTTCTTCGCGCCGGAGATGTTGATGTCGCCGTTCAGGCGGTTGCCGCCTTGTATGAGGAGCTTGTCCATGCTTGCTTATCCTTGGTATTCGTCAGGGGTGAGGGTTTTCATCGACAGCGCGTGGATTTCTTCGCGCATGCGGTCGCCCAGCGCGGCGTACACGATCTGGTGGCGCTGGATCAAACGCTTGCCGACAAAGGCCGGCGAAACGATGATGGCCTGGAAGTGCTGGCCGTCGCCCTCCACTTCGAGGTGGGTGCATTCGAGGCCGGCGCTCAGGTAGCCGTGGATCAGTTCTGGAGTAGTGGTCATGATGAAGTCCTTGGAATTAATAGCGCAGACGGTAACCGCTGCGCAGCAAACGAATCGCCAGCAGTGCCAACACGACGAGGAAGGCGGAGACGATGCTCACGCTGATCAGCGGGTTGACGTCCGACTGGCCGAAGAAACCGTAGCGGAAGCCGTCGATCATGTAGAAGAACGGGTTCAAATGCGAGATCGTCAGCCAAAACGGCGGCAGCGAGTGGATGGAGTAGAACACGCCGGACAGGAAGGTCAGCGGCATGATCAGGAAGTTCTGGAACGCGGCCAGCTGGTCGAATTTCTCGGCCCAGATGCCGGCGATCAGGCCCATGGTGCCGAGGATGGCGGCGCCCAGCAGCGCGAACACCACGATCCACAGCGGCGCCGTGAACGACAGGTGGGCGAACCACGCCGTCACCACGAACACGCCGAAGCCGACCACGATGCCACGCACCATGGCGGCGATCACGTAGGCCGAGAAGATCTCCCAGTGCGACAGTGGCGTGAGCAGCACGAACACCAGGTTGCCGGTGATCTTGGACTGGATCAGCGACGACGACGAGTTGGCGAAGGAGTTCTGCAACACGCTCATCATCACCAGGCCGGGAATCAGGAAGGCGGTGTAGCTGACATCCGCGTACACGGTGACGCGACCTTCGAGCACATGGCCGAAGATCAGCAGGTACAGCATCGCCGTCAGGATGGGCGCGGCGACGGTTTGCGTGGCGACTTTCCAGAAGCGCAGCGTCTCCTTGTAGACCAGGGTGCGGAAGCCGGTGGAGATGAAGTTCATACGGTGCCCTTATCCATGATCTGCAAGAAGATGTCTTCCAGGTCAGCTTGTTGCAATTGCATTTCGTCGATCACGGCGCCGGATTCACGCAGGCGCGCCAGCAGGGTTTCGACTTCAGCGTATTCGTTGACGCGCAGGCTGTACTTCTTGCCGTGCTCCGACTGCTCCGGATGCGTGACCAGGTGGCGCATGTCTTGCGGCAGGTCGCCGGCGGCCAGGTTGACCGTCAGCTGCGAGCCGGAGATGCGGCGGATCAGCGACGCCATCGTGTCCAGCGCGACCACCTTGCCGCTCTTGAGCATGGCCACGCGCTTGCACATGGCTTGCGCTTCTTCGAGGTAGTGGGTGGTCAGCACCACGGTGTGGCCTTCGCGGTTCAGGCGCGAGATGAACTTCCACAGCGTCTGGCGCAGTTCGACGTCGACGCCGGCGGTCGGCTCGTCAAGCACGATCACGGGCGGCTTGTGCACCAGCGCCTGCGCCACCAGCACGCGGCGCTTCATGCCGCCGGACAGAGCGCGCATGTTGACGTCGGCCTTGTTGGTCAGGTCGAGGTTGTGCATCACCTCGTCGATCCAGGCGTCGTTGTTCGGCAGGCCGAAGTAGCCCGACTGCAGGCGCAGCGTCTCGCGCACCGTGAAGAAGGGGTCGAACACCAGTTCCTGCGGCACCACGCCCAGCTTCTTGCGGGCGGCGCGGAAATCGCCGGTGACGTCGTGGCCATGAATGGTGACCTTGCCGGCGTCGGGACGGATCAGGCCCGCGATGATGGATATCAGTGTGGTCTTGCCCGCGCCGTTGGGGCCCAGCAGGCCGAAAAACTCGCCCTCTTCGATCGAAAGGGACACGCCGCCCAGTGCCTGGAGCGACTTGTAGCGCTTCTCGACATTACTTATTTGGATCGCTGTCATGCTTGACTTATCTGTAAGGTGCGGCGGCGCGAGCCGGCGCTGTGTGGCCTAAACGTGGCGGAAGATGCTGCGGGCGCCGCGGCTCTCAGGCAGCGGCAACGTTCAATTATATTGGAAATTTGCTTCGGCAGAGCCGGACAGGCTATTTACCGAGGGAACAACAGGCGGCGGGGGTGCGGCGAGGGTCAATGATGGTGGTGCGAAGCCGAGTCGTCGGCGAGACCGGTCTTTTTGGTGAAGAAGGACTCCGGCGCATCGACCGGGGCGAATTCGTCGTGAGCGGGGTTGCGCGCGGCGGCGCCGTCCTGGTCCAGCTTGGCGTCCGGCGGGAACAGCAGCGAGCACACGCCATACAGCTTGGTCAAGCTTTGCAGCGCCGGCGGCAGGTTTTTCAGTTCCAGCTTGACGCCGGCATCCTGGGCGGCGCGTTGCCACGCCAGCATGACCGACACCGCCACCGAATCCACCGTCAACACATGGCGCAGGTCGAACACGGTCTGGCCGGCCTTGAGGGCCGCCAGGCCGCGCTCCAGCGCCGCGGAGGCGTTGAGCACGGTCAGGGTCGTGAGCGACTGCAAGTTGTCGATGGCTTCGGAAACGGCGGTAGACATGGCGTTATGGCTTCGTTGTGGCTTACTTGGCGACGGTTTTCAGGGGTTTGTTGGCCAGCGACTTGTTCTTTTCCGTCAGGGTCTTGATCAGGCCGTCGATGCCGCCCTTGCTGATTTCGGAGGCGAACGTGCCTTTGTAGGTCTCGACCAGCCATGCGCCCAGCACATTGATGTCGTAGATCTTCCAGCCCGACGGGGTCTTGGCGACGCGGTAGTTCAGCGGGATCGGTTCGCCGCGGGCGACGTTGACCTGCGAACGCACTTCCACTTCGTTGTCGGTCGGATCGGAACGCATCGGCTTGAATTCGATGGTTTCGTTCTTAATTTGCGACAGCGCGCCGGAGTAGGTGAAGATCAGCAGCGTGCGGAACTGTTCCGACAGCGCTTTTTGCTGGTCGGGCGTGGCGTCGCGCCAGAAGCGGCCGGCCGCCAGCGCGGTCATGCGCTGCGAATCGACGTAGGGCAGGATCTTGCTTTCCACCAAGTCGAGCACCTTCTTCTGGTCGCCGGACTGGATGGCTTTGTCGGCCTTGGCCGTCTCAATCACTTCCTGGCTGATGCGCTTGACCAGCACGTCCGGCGCTTCGTTGGACGGCGCGGTGGCCGCGTGGGCGTTGACGGCCAGTGCAACAGTTGCTAAAGCGATAAGTTGTTTGATCAATTTCATGTTGTCGTTACCTTTGTGTGGTTCTTCGGGGTCACTGGCTGGCGGTAGCCGCAGCCGGTGCGCCAGAGTTTAACTCTTTTGGCGCCGATTCGGATGACACGGGGGCAGAACTTTGTGCGGCGGCAACCGGAACGGCCGCTGGTTTGGCGTCAA
The DNA here is from genome assembly GCF_003416895.1 of Duganella sp. BJB476. Lineage (GTDB taxonomy): Bacteria > Pseudomonadota > Gammaproteobacteria > Burkholderiales > Burkholderiaceae_D > Rugamonas. The sequence goes on along the minus strand of NZ_QVIO01000005.1, from coordinate 448,418 downwards.
TCTCGGCCGAATCATCCTTCTTGGACTTGCGCGGAGCGTCGCCGTCGTCAGGATGGATCTGGCTTTCGCGGCGCTGCAGGAAGCCGTCGCGGATGAATTCGTAGCGGTCCAGCGCGGCATCTTCCAGCAGGCTGGTCGCGTTGAGCAGGTTGGCACGTTGGTCGACGACACGGATCGCGGTACCGGTGTTGCGGATGTAGACCGGTTCCTTGTAGGCCCAGATGTCGCCCTTGATATCGAGCGGCAAGGCCACCGTGTCGCGCACGGTCGATGGGCCCAGCAGCGGCAGCATCAGGTAAGGGCCGGAAGGCACGCCCCAGGTACCCAAGGTCTGGCCGAAGTCTTCCTTGTGCTTTTGCAAGCCGGCTTCCGAGGCGATGTCGAACAGGCCGACGATACCCAGCGTGGAGTTCAGCGCGAAGCGGGTGACGTCCGACATGCCGGCCTCACCCTTGCCTTGCAGCAGGTTGTTGACGCCGGTCCAGGCGTCGGCCAGGTTACCGAAGAAATTGTTGACGCCGGTCTGCACGAAGTTCGGCAGCACGTTGCGGTAGGCCGTGGCGGCCGGCTTGAGCGCGTAGGTGTCGACCGTATCGTTAAAGCTGAACATGGCGCGGTTGAAGCCCTCGTAAGGGTCGCGCGGGTTCGGGCCGGCGCAGCCGGCCAGCAGCACGGTGACGCCCAGCGCCAATGCGGCGCTGCGGAGAGATTTCGGAGTACGGTACGTCATTTACTGTCCTTTCCCTCTGCAGCTTTGCTGTAGATGAATTGATTGATCAGGTCTTCCAGTACGGCGGCGGACTGGGTACGGGCGATCTTGTCGCCGGCGGCCAGGTTGTTGGTGTCGCCGCCGGCTTCGATGCCCACGTATTGCTCGCCCAGCAGGCCGGCGGTCAGGATCTTGGCCGAGCTGTCTTTCGGGAACTTGTAGCCTTCTTCCATGTTCAAGGTTACCAGTGCCTGGTAACTCTTGTCATCAAACTTGATCTCTCCCACACGGCCTACCACCACGCCGGCCGCCTTGACCGCCGCTTGCGGGCGCAGGCTGCCGATGTTGTCGAACTTGGCGGTGATCGGATACACCTTGCCGAATGACATGGAACCCATGTTGCCGGCCTTCAGCGCAAGAAACATCAGCGCGGCGACGCCGACGACGATGAACAGACCGACCCAGACATCCAGAGATTTACGTTGCATAGCGATTCCTTAGTTTCTTATCTTGTACTTTAACGCTTATTTGCTGAACATCAGCGCCGTCATCATGAAGTCCAGCCACCAGATCATCAGTGACGAGATCACGACCGTGCGGGTAGTGGCACGCGCCACGTCTTCCGGGGTCGGCTGGGCTTCATAGCCCTGGTACAGCGCAATAAAGGTGATGGCGATGCCGAACACCACGCTCTTGGCAAAACCGTTGAAAATATCTTTCCAGATGTCGACGCCGCCCTGCATCTGCGACCAGAACGCGCCGTCGTCGACGCCGATCAGCTGCACGCCGACCAGCCAGCCGCCCAGCACGCCGACCGCGCTGAACACCGACGCCAGCAGCGGCACCGAGATCACGCCGGCCCAGAAACGGGGCGCCAGCACGCGCTGGATCGGATTGACGGCCATCATTTCCATCGCCGACAACTGCTCGCCAGCCTTCATCAGGCCGATTTCGGCGGTCAGCGAGGTGCCGGCGCGGCCGGCAAACAGCAGCGCGGTGATCACCGGGCCCAGTTCACGGGTCAGGCCCAGCGCCACCAGCAGGCCCAGCGACTGTTCGGCGCCGTATTTGTTGAGCGTGTAGTAGCCCTGCAGACCCAACACCATGCCGACGAACAGGCCGGACAGGGTGATGATCAGCATCGAATAATTGCCGATGAAGTGCAGTTGCTCGATCAGCAGCGCCGGACGCCGCAGCAGGCCGGGCGACACGCCCAGCATGTTGGCGAAGGTACGGGCGCCGTAGCCTATGCTTTCGACGTAGTCGCGCAGCGGCGCGCCCAGCTTGGACAACCAGTTCTTGATGCTCATAAGACTTGCACTCCCAGGCCCAGATCGTCGGCCAGGGACTTGCCTGGATAGTGGAACGGCACCGGGCCATCGGCCTCGGCGTTGACGAACTGCTTCACGTACGGGTCGGTGGACACCATCATGTCGGCCGGCGTGCCATGCGCGACGATCTTGCCTTGCGACAGGAAGTACACGTAGTCGGCGATGGCGAAGCATTCCTTGACATCGTGCGACACCAGCACGGTGGTCGAGCCCAGCGCGGTATTCAGGTTGCGGATCAGGTTGGCGGTGACGCCCATCGAGATCGGGTCGAGGCCGGCGAACGGCTCGTCGTACATAATCAGTTCCGGGTCCAGCGCGATCGAACGCGCCAGCGCCACGCGGCGCGCCATGCCGCCGGAGATTTCGCCCGGCTTGAGCTTGGCGGCGTTGCGCAGGCCCACGGCGTGCAATTTCATCAGCACCAGGTTGCGGATCAGCTCTTCCGGCAAGTCGGTATGCTCGCGCAGCGGGAAGGCGACGTTTTCAAATACGCTCAGGTCGGTGAACAGCGCGCCGTGCTGGAACAACATGCCCATCTTGCGGCGCAGCAGATACAGGCCGGCGGTATTCAATTTGTGCACGATCTGGCCCTGCACCTTGACATGGCCGCGTTGCGGGCGGATCTGGCCGCCGATCAGGCGCAATACCGTGGTCTTGCCGCTGCCCGAGCCACCCATCACTGCGATTACTTTCCCGCGTGGGAAATCCATCTGGAGCCCCGACAGGATCGAGCGCTTTCCATAGGAGAAGTGTAAATCACGGATTTCGACTAGATTAGCCACGACTGAACTCATTGTTTTTAATGCCGTATTGTAGTGCAGAAAGGTTAATCTCTGCTGGCGCCCCCCTCTTTTGTGACAGAGGAAGACAGCGTAAGTAGCAGATAATACAACACTACTGAACCTAAAGTCAGCAATTTACACCTATCAAGAATTGTTACATTGCTGCATTGCACAACCATTGCACAACATATAAGTCACACTATTGCCGCCAGAAACAATATGTCGATTGACAACATATGTGTAAATGATGACAATCCCTGTTCCCTTTCCGAAATAGAGCCGCCATGTCTAGTCCATCCAACATCTTGCCGAACAAAAAAATAACCGGCACCGCGCTGCTGGCCCTGACGTCGCTGGCGGCGCATGCGGACGTGATCCGGGTCGACGGTATCCACCAGACGCTGGGGCAATGGTACGTCCCCCCAGGGACCCCCGCATCGGTCGCCGTGGATGTGGACCACAACGGCACGACCGACTTCTCGCTGGCGAATAATGCGGCACTCTACGGCCAGAGCTGGGCCGTGATTGGAGGGATCGGCAGCACGGCCTTCTCGCTCCCCGCGTATGACCGCTCGGTCACGGCCGGCGCCCAAGGCGTAGCTGCGAGCTCGGTGGCCGCCGGCACGCTGATCGGGCCGTCGCTGGCGATGTCGAAGACGGTGACCCTTGACCTGACCACCAACCGGCAGGTGGGCAGCATCATCGGGCCCTGCAACAACACCGGCAAGGGCTCCCCCGGCGGCGGCCAGCAATGCGGCCAATTGCCGGTGCTGGCCAGCACCATCACCAACAACAATATCGGCAACAACCTGTTGGTGCCGTTCCAGTTCTCCAGCGGCCAGCAAACGCAATACGGCTGGATAGACGTGACCATCCTGGACAACCCCTCAGTCAAAGTCGCCACGTCCCCGTACATCGTGACATTCAACGGTTACGGCTACGACAATACCGGCGCCGCAGTGGCCGCCGGCGCGGCCGCCTTCACCAGTCCGGTACCCGAGCCGTCGTCGCTGCTGATGCTGGCCAGCGGCCTGGCCGGCATCGCCGCCTACCGCCGCAAAGGCCGCGGCCGGCGCACCGACGCCGCGCTGCCGGCCTGACGCAAGGTAGTGTTGCCGATGGCGACGGTGCATGTCGCCGTGGCGCAGCCGGGCGAACTGGACCTGGCTTTCGCCTTGCTGCCCCACGTCGCCAACCAGGGCGTGGCGGCCGAATCGGTGTTGGTCGCGCGCCGGCTCGGCGACCACGCGATCGTCGGCGCGGCGGCGTTTTCAGCGATCCCTTGGGAAGTGCGGCGCAGCGGATTGCGCGGCGCCATCTTCGTGCTGCCATCGCAGCGCCAGCGCGGCGTCGGCGGCGCGCTGCTGGCGGCGCTCAGCGGGACACTGCGGCAGTGGGACGTCGATTACCTGCACGCCTGGGGCGAATGGGACACCGCCAACGCGCCGCCTTTCCTGGCGCGCAACGGCTTCGTGCCGCAACGCGCGGTGCTGCACTTTGAGGTGGACACCCGCAACGCCTGCCAGCAGACCAATCTGATGCTCGAACGCCTGCGCGCAGGCCGCCGCATTCCGGCCGGCGCCGCCGTCCTGCCGCTGGCGCCGCGCCACCTGCCGCAGGCCATCGCACTGTACGACAGCTACGCCCAGCTGCCCCACGGCACCGCCGCCGCCCGCTTCGATGCTGCACTGGCCAACCCGGCCTACGCCGCGCTGTCGCAGGCGGTCGAACTGGATGGCGAGCTGATCGGTTTATTGCTGTGCAAGCCGAACCAGGAATTGCCCGAAGTGGACCTGTGGATCACCCAACCCGGCCATCGCCACGGCTGGCCGGCCTTGATGTTGCTGGACGCGGCCGCCCGGCAACTGGCGAAGCTGGCAGGGCCCCGCTTCCGCTTCCACTGCAACGACGCGGCCGGCGCCACGTTGCAGATGGCCCGCCGCGTCGACGCCATGCTGCTGCACACCACCCATACCTATGCACTCGCCCTCTGAAACGCGAACCGCGCCGGCGCTGGTCATGCTGGCACTCGACGGCGCCGACTGGCGTCTGTTGCAGGAGCTGGACCAGAGCGGACTGACGCCTTTTCTCTCCAGCCTGATTGGCGCGGGCACTTGGGCGCCACTCGACTTTCCGTTGCCGGCCTGCGCCGACAGCGGTTGGGCCAGCATCGCCAGCGGCATGCAGCCGGACCGCCACGGCATCCTGCACCCGCTGACGGCCATCGACGGCTCCCTGTTCATGCAGGCGCCCGACGCCTCCGCGCTGCGCACCGAGGCCATCTGGCACGCGGCCGATGCCGCCGGCCGTCACGCCGCCGTCATCGGCTGGCCGGCCACGCGCGGGCTGCGGCTGCGGCATGGCACCGTCATCGCGCCGGGCACCGGCGCCTCGCCGGCCAACGACGAGCATGTCTGGCCACTGGACCCGCAGGCGGTCTGGCCGCCCGAAGCGCGCGAGCTGGTGCACGCGGCGCGCCTGGCGCCTGGCGACATCCAGGCACAAGACCTGCACTTCCTGCTGGCTCCGCTGGATACGGCCACCCAGCGCCGACTGGCGGGCACGACGGCGGCGGCGCTGGCCGAATGCGCGACCCTGCACGCGCTGGGAACTGCCGCCATCGAAGAGCGCGGCGCCGATGTGCTGATGTTGCGCCTGCCGTTTATCGCCGTCATGACCGCCGCGCTGGCCGAGGTGGCGGACCGGCACGCGGCCAGCACCTGCCTGGCCCGCTGCTACCAGTTTCTCGACCTGCTATGCGGCCGCTACCAAAACCTCGCCGGCCGCGACGCCTGTTTCGCGATCCTGTCGAACGGCGCGCGCGACGCCGGCTTCATGCTGCTGTGCGGCCCCGGCATCGCGCGGGACCACACCATTGCGCCGGTGGCCGCCTGCGATATCTGGCCGACCGTGGCGGCGGTGCTGGACTTGCCAGCCGGCGGTGACCTCGACGGGCGCGTTATCGACGAGGCGTTGACCATCGCGCCGGTCCGCATGGACGCCGCGACAGTCGCCACAGTGGCGCCGTTGACACCATCCGATATCAGCATCACGCCAGAGGCGCCGGCACTGTCGGCAGCGGAATCGGCCATGTTCGAACGAGAAGGTTTGGCGCTGCCCGATTTCACGCCGCAGATTGCGTTTGTCCGCCAGATCGAATGCGAGACGCGCCTTGCGCTGGCGACGATGACGGCGTTGCGCGGCAACCGCAGCGCGGCGCTGGAGCAGTTGCGCGCATTGCAGCAGCGCTTCGACGGCGACCTGAACGTGCGCATCGCGCTGGCCGAGCAGTTGCTGCTGGCCGGCCAATTCGACGAATGCCTGGCCATTGCACGCGATTTCCCGCTGGTGCGGGCGGGGGGCGCCTGGGCCGATGCGACCGAAGGCATGGTTGCCTTTGCCAGCGGCGACTGGCCGCAGGCGATGGCGCGCTTGGGCGCATTAGCGCACCTCCAGGCCAGCTCCCCGAACGCCGCCACGCCGCCCGTCAACGCCGCCATGTGGCTGGGCCGGGCCCACTTGGTGCAACGGGAATGGGAATTGGCGGCCGCCAGCTTCCGCGCCGCGATCGCGCATGACGGGCGCGACTATTTCGCCTGGTCCGGACTCGGGATGGCCGAGCGCATGCTGGGGCAGTGGCGGCATGCGGCCAGCGCCTATGGCCGCGCGGTCAGCCTGGGACCGCGTTCCGCAGAAGCACTGCTCGATCTCGCCATGGCATGCGAGCGCTGCGGCGACATGGAACCGGCAGCCCAGGCGCGCGCGCGGGCGATGCGGATCGATCCGGCGGCGGTCGCCAGGGATGCTGCCAGAATCACCGCCACAGAATAAAAAAAACCGGCAGGAACGGGGATCACCCATTCACTACCGGCGGAGACAGGCTGATGCGGCCGCGGGGATTAGCGCGGTAACTCCGAACTGCCCATCAGAAACTCATCGACCGCGCGCGCGCACTGGCGGCCTTCGCGGATCGCCCACACCACCAGCGACTGGCCGCGACGAACGTCGCCGGCGGCAAACACGTTGGGGGCGGAAGTCTTGTAGCAGCCTTCGCCGTCCGTGGTGGCCTTGGCGTTGCCGCGTGCATCTTTTTCGACGCCGAACGCGTCCAGCACGTTGGCCACCGGCGAGACGAAGCCCATGGCCAGCAACACCAGGTCGGCCTTCATCTCGAATTCCGAGTTCGGCACTTCGGCCATCTTGCCGTCTTTCCACTCGACGCGGCAGGCGACCAGCTTCTCGACCTTGCCGTTCTTGCCTTCCAGGCGCTTGGTGGCCACTGCCCAGTCGCGCTCGCAGCCTTCCTCGTGCGACGAGGAGGTGCGCAGCTTGGTCGGCCAGTACGGCCAGACCAGCGGCTTGTTCTCTTGCTCAGGCGGCATAGGCATCAGTTCGAACTGGGTCACCGAAGCGGCGCCGTGGCGGTTCGAGGTGCCGACGCAGTCGGAACCGGTATCGCCGCCGCCGATCACCACCACGTGCTTGCCGGTGGCTTTCAGCTGGTCCTTGACCTTGTCGCCGGCGTTGACCTTGTTTTGCAGCGGCAGGAAGTCCATGGCGAAGTGCACGCCCTTCAGCTCGCGGCCAGGCACAGGCAGGTCGCGCGGCTGCTCCGCGCCGCCGGCCAGGATGACGGCGTCGAAGTCCTTGGCGAGATCTTCAGGGAAGATGGTTTCCTTGGCCCAGTTGTTGACGTTGGCCGGGAAGTCCTTGCCAACCAGCACGCTGGTGCGGAATACCACGCCTTCGGCTTCCATCTGCTTGATACGGCGGTCGATATGCGACTTTTCCATCTTGAAGTCTGGAATGCCGTAGCGCAGCAGGCCGCCGACGCGGTCGCTCTTCTCGAACACGGTGACGGCATGGCCGGCGCGCGCCAGCTGCTGCGCCGCCGCCAGGCCGGCAGGACCGGAACCGACCACGGCCACTTTCTTGCCGGATTGCTGCTCGGCCGGCTGCGGCACGACCCAGCCATGCTCCCAGCCTTCATCGATGATCTTGTGCTCGATCGACTTGATGCCGACCGGATCGTTGTTGATCCCCAGCGTACAGGCGGACTCGCACGGCGCAGGGCAGATGCGGCCGGTGAACTCCGGGAAGTTGTTGGTCGAGTGCAGGGTGTCCAGCGCCTCGCGGTAGTTGCCGCGATAGACCAGGTCATTCCAGTCCGGGATGATGTTGTTGACCGGGCAGCCGGTGTTGCAGAACGGGATGCCGCAATCCATGCAGCGCGCGCCCTGCACCTTGGCCTGTTCATTGGTCAGGGTGATGACGAATTCCGAATAGTTTTTCAAACGCGTAGCAGGCGGAAGATAGCTCTCGTCCTGACGCTTGAATTCCATGAAGCCGGTGATTTTACCCACGATAATTCCTTAAATATTGTTCTGTACGGTCAGCATCAGGCTGCGATCGGCTGGGCGGATGCGGCTTCGTTCGCCACGTCCTCGGCCATTTCGGCCAGGGCGCGCTTGTATTCGCTTGGGAATACCTTGACGAATTTACTGCGGCCTTCGGCCCAGTTATCCAGCAACAGGCGGGCACGGGTGCTGCCGGTATGCTTGAAGTGACGCTCGATCAAGCGCTTCAGGATCACTTCATCCGCTTCGCGGCCGAGGTCCTTGTGCTGCACGTGCCAGGTTTCGCTTTGGGCTTCCTGCTCCTTGATGGTCAGCACCGGTTCCAGCGTCACCATCGAGGTGTTGCAGCGCGCTTCGAAATCGCCGTCCGGGTCGTACACGTAGGCGATACCGCCCGACATGCCCGCCGCGAAGTTGCGGCCGGTGGCGCCCAGCACCACCACGGTGCCGCCGGTCATGTATTCGCAACCGTGGTCGCCAGTGCCTTCGACGATGGCGGTGGCGCCCGAGTTACGCACAGCGAAACGCTCGCCGGCCACGCCGTTGAAGAAGGCTTCGCCGGCGATCGCGCCGTACAGCACGGTGTTGCCGATGATGATGTTGTTCACCGCCCAGCCGCGGAACTCGGTGTTCGGACGCACGATGATGCGGCCGCCCGACAAGCCCTTGCCGACGTAATCGTTGCCTTCGCCGACCAGGTCGATCGTGATGCCGTGCGCCAGGAAGGCGCAGGCCGACTGGCCCGCCGTGCCCTGCAGCTGGATGTGGATGGTGTCGTCCGGCAGGCCGGCGTGCCCGTAGCGCTTGGCCACTTCGCCCGACAGCATGGTGCCGACGGTGCGGTTGACGTTGCGTACCGGCGAGATGAACGACACCCGTTCGCCTTTTTCCAGCGCGGCCTTGGCTTGCGCGATCAGCTTGTGATCGAGCGCCTTGTCCAGGCAGTGGTCCTGTTCCTGCGTGTGGTAGATCGAATCGCCGCTCGGCACTTCCGGCGAGTAGAAGATGTTGCTGAAGTCCAGGCCCTTGGCTTTCCAGTGCGTGATCGCCTTGGATTTGTCCAGCAGGTCGACGCGGCCGATCAGCTCGTCATACGTGCGGATGCCCAGTTGCGCCATCAACTGGCGGGCTTCTTCGGCGACGAAGAAGAAGTAGTTCACGACGTACTCAGGCTTGCCGGAGAACTTGGCGCGCAGCACAGGATCCTGCGTGGCGACGCCGACCGGGCAAGTGTTCAGATGGCATTTGCGCATCATGATGCAACCCTCGACCACCAGCGGTGCGGTGGCGAAGCCGATTTCGTCGGCGCCCAGCATGGCGGCGATGACGACGTCGCGGCCGGTACGCATCTGGCCGTCGGCCTGGACGCGGATGCGGCTGCGCAGGCCGTTCAGCACCAGGGTCTGCTGCGTTTCCGCCAGACCCAGCTCCCACGGCGTACCAGCGTGCTTGACCGACGACAACGGCGAAGCGCCGGTGCCGCCGTCATGGCCGGCGACGACAACGTGATCGGCCTTGGCCTTGGTCACGCCGGCGGCAACGGTGCCGATACCGACTTCCGACACCAGCTTGACCGAGATCGAAGCGCGCGGATTGGCGTTCTTCAAGTCGTGGATCAGCTGGGCCAGATCTTCGATCGAATAAATATCGTGGTGCGGCGGCGGCGAAATCAGGCCCACGCCCGGCACCGAGAAACGCAAGGTGGCGATGTATTCGGATACTTTATGGCCTGGCAGCTGGCCGCCTTCGCCCGGCTTGGCGCCCTGCGCCATCTTGATCTGGATCTGGTCGGCCGAGTTCAGGTAGGCCGCGGTCACGCCGAAACGGCCGGACGCCACCTGCTTGATGCGCGAGCGCAGCGAATCGCCTTCCTGCAACGGAATGTCGACCACCATCTGCTCTTTGCCCATGACCGAGGCCATGGTCTCGCCCTGCTTGATCTTGATGCCTTTCAGTTCCATCGTGTAGCGCGATGGATCTTCGCCGCCTTCGCCGGTGTTGGACTTGCCGCCGATGCGGTTCATCGCCACCGCCAGCGTGGCGTGGGCTTCGGTCGAGATCGAACCCATGGACATCGCACCGGTCGCGAAGCGCTTGACGATTTCCTTGGCCGATTCGACTTCATCCAGCGGGATCGCCTTGGTCGGATCGAGCTTGAACTCGAACAGGCCGCGCAAGGTCAGGTGACGCTTGCTCTGGTCGTTGATGATCTGGGCGTACTCTTTATAGCTGGAGAAGTTGTTGCTGCGGGTCGAATGCTGCAACTTGGCGATCGCATCCGGGGTCCACAGGTGGTCTTCGCCACGCACGCGGAAGGCGTATTCGCCGCCGGCGTCGAGGTGGTTTTCCAGCACAGGATCGTTGCCGAAGGCCAGGTTGTGCAGACGCAGCGCTTCTTCCGCCACTTCAAACACGCCGATACCTTCAACGTTGGAGGCCGTGCCCTTGAAATACTTGTCGACCAGCGACTTATTCAGGCCGACAGCTTCGAAGATCTGCGCGCCGCAGTAGGACATGTAGGTCGAAATGCCCATCTTGGACATGACCTTCATCAGGCCCTTGCCGATGGCCTTGGTGTAGTTGTAGACCGCCTTGTCGCCGGTCATGTCGCCAGGCATGCCGAGCGACATCTCGACCAGCGTTTCCATCGCCAGGTAAGGGTGGATCGCTTCGGCGCCATAGCCTGCCAGCAGCGCGAAGTGGTGGGTCTCGCGGGCCGAACCGGTCTCGACGACCAGGCCGGTGGACGCGCGCAGGCCCTTGCTGACCAGGTGCTGGTGCACGGTCGAGGTGGCCAGCAGCGCAGGAATCGCCACGCGCTCAGGGCCGACCGAGCGGTCCGACACGATCAGGATGTTGTGGCCGGACTTGACCGCATCGACCGCTTCGGCGCACAGCGAGGCCAGGCAGGCTTCCACGCCGTCCTTGCCCCATGCCAGCGGATAACAGATGTTGAGCTCATATGACTTGAACTTGCCGCCGGTATGCTGGCTGATGCCGCGCAGGCGGGCCATGTCGTCGAAGCCCAGCACCGGCTGCGAGACTTCCAGGCGCATCGGCGGATTGACGTTGTTGGTGTCCAGCAGGTTAGGCTTGGGGCCGATGAAAGACACCAGCGACATCACCATCGCTTCGCGGATCGGGTCGATCGGCGGATTGGTCACCTGCGCGAACAGCTGCTTGAAGTAGTTGTACAGCGGCTTCAGTTTGTTGGACATGACGGCCAGCGGCGAGTCGTTGCCCATCGAGCCGGTGGCTTCTTCGCCGGCGGCGGCCATCGGCGCCATCAGGAATTTCAGGTCTTCCTGGGTGTAGCCGAAGGCTTGCTGGCGGTCCAACAGCGACGGCACGGCTTTTTCGCCTGGCGCCGCATGGTCCTTGGCGCGGTTGTGCGCCAGCTGGCTTTCGCTCAGCTTGATTTCGTTGAGCTTGATGCGCACCGCGTTGATCCATGCCTTGTATGGCTTGGCGTTGGCGTAGGTGTCTTTCAGCTCTTTATCGTCGATGATGCGGCCGGCTTCCAGGTCAATCAGGAACATCTTGCCTGGTTGCAGACGCCATTTCTGGATGATTTTCGATTCAGGAATCGGCAGCACGCCCGATTCCGACGCCATCACCACCAGGTCGTCGTCGGTGACGATGTAGCGGGCCGGACGCAAACCGTTGCGGTCCAGCGTGCCGCCGATGTAGCGGCCGTCGGTGAAGGCCATGGCGGCCGGGCCGTCCCATGGTTCCATCATTGCGGCGTGATATTCGTAGAACGCACGGCGATTGTCGTCCATCGTGCCGTGATTTTCCCAGGCTTCCGGGATCATCATCATCATCGCCTGGGCGATCGGATAGCCTGCCATCAGCAGCAGTTCCAGCGCGTTGTCGAAGCAGGCGGTGTCCGACTGGCCTTCGTAGATCAGCGGGAACAGCTTGTGCAGGTCGTCGCCCAGCACGGCGGATTTCATCACGCCTTCACGGGCGCGCATCCAGTTGAAGTTGCCTTTGACGGTGTTGATCTCGCCGTTGTGGGCGATCAGGCGGTACGGGTGGGCCAGCGGCCATTCCGGGAAGGTGTTGGTCGAGAAACGCTGGTGCACCAGCGCCAGCGCGGAAATGCAGCGCGCATCTTGCAGGTCTTTATAGTACACACCGACCTGGTCGGCCAGCAGCAGGCCTTTGTAGACGATGGTACGGGCCGACAGCGAGGCCACGAAGAATTCTTTGCCGTGGATCAGTTTCAAGGCCTGGATAGCGTGGCCCGACGATTTGCGGATCACGTACAGCTTGCGTTCCAGCGCGTCGGTGACCATGATGTCAGCGCCGCGGCCGATGAAGATCTGGCGTATCACCGGCTCTTTGGCGCGCACGGTAGGGGACATCGGCATGTCGCAATCGACCGGCACGTTGCGCCAGCCCAAGACGACCTGGCCTTCGGCGCGCACGGCGCGCTCGATTTCCTGTTCGCAGGCGATGCGGGAGGCGTTTTCCTTCGGCAGGAACACCATGCCGACGCCGTACTCGCCTGGCGGCGGCAGTTCCACGCCTTGCTTGGCCATCTCGTCGCGGTAGTACTGGTCCGGGATCTGGATCAGGATACCGGCGCCATCGCCCATCAGCGCATCGGCGCCGACGGCGCCCCGGTGATCGAGGTTTTTCAGGATCAACAGACCCTGTTCCACGATGGAGTGGCTCTTGTTGCCCTTGATGTGGGCGACGAAACCGACGCCGCAGGCATCGTGTTCATTGGACGGATCGTACAGACCTTGGGCTTTCATGGGGCTCTCCACTGCAATTTTGACTAACGAAAAGCTAGAGTAGTGCAATGCAGCGTAAACTTCAACAATAACAATTAGGGTCGGAGTCAGATTAATTTTTTCAAAGTTTCCGAAAATTTTAATTAGGGACAGAGCGAAAGCAGTTCTAAAAAAACCGCAGGAACTGGCGATTCCTGCGGTTTCAACTAGCGGTTCAGGCCGCTTCTGGCTTGATTTTGAACGGTCTGCCGCGCTTGGCCGGCAATACCTGGCGCTTGACCTTGTGCTGCAGCGCCGTCTTGAATTGCTCGGTGCCCAACGGCCAGCCCTTGAGCAGCGCCTTGCTGATGCTGGCCACCTCGTCCTCGCTCAGCTCCGGCTCTGCCAGCGCGATGTAGGCCGCCTCGCGCTGGAACGGCGTGTTGCCCAGCTCCCAGAACTTCGGGTGATCGACGATCAGGCCGTCCGAGCGCAGCCCGGCGTGGTGCGCATAGCTGGACCACGGATAATCCTCGGCCCGCCCGACCATGCCGTTGCGCACCGGATTGAACTCGATATATCGGCTGCACGACATGAAGTATTGCTCTGCGTCGATAAGCGAGGTTTTGTAGCGTCCGTTCCACAAAGTGCCGCTGCGGCCATATTTTTGGTTGAAATAGGGCACGTAATAGCGGCCTATCCATTGCATCATCTGGCCCAGGCCGTCCGCATCGGCCGGCGTGACCAGCAAATGCAGGTGATTCGGCATCAAAACATAAGCATGCACCGCCACTTTGTAGTTCTTGGCGGCGGTGCGCAGCCAGCCCAGGAAGGTTTGATAATCTTCCGTGTCCTGGAAGATAGTTTGGTTGTTATTGCCGGTCTGGATGACGTGATGAGGCTGGCCGGGGACGATCAAGCGGGGGAGACGTGCCATAAATTTGAGCAAAATGAATCGGATGCTCTGATTTTACACCACTCTGTCCCCGATTATTCAGGCGCGTCAAAATACCGACGCGACTCTGTCCCTGTTTTATCAGGAGAGGTTGAAGCTGGCGGACAGGCTGTAGCCTTCGCCGTAGGCGCTGCGCAGCGGCAGGTCCTGGCCCAGGCCGGTGCGGGCCTTCTTGCGCAGGCGATACACCAGCATGTCGACGCGGCGGCCAGCGTCCGGATCGTCGCCGCCGATGCCGGCCACGATGACCTGGCGCGGCACGGGACGGGTGTTAATCGTCAGCAGATGCAGGAAATTGCATTCTTTTTCGGTCAAGGTGATCGCCATGCCCTGCAGTTCCAGCTGGCGGGCGCTGACTTTGAGCGTCCACTTGCTCGGCGCCGGGATGGTTTCCTGCGGACCGACGCGACGGTCCAGCGCCTCGATGTGGGCGGCCAGTTCCGGGAATTTGATCGGCTTGGTCAGGTAGTGGTCGGCGCCCAGGCGCAGACCGAGGATGCGGTTGTCGAAGGCGACCCGGCCGGTCAGCACCAGCAGACCGATTTGCGGGTACAACTGTCGCATCCGGGGGATCACATTGAAACCGTCTTCGTCCGGCAGGCCCAGATCGAGCACCACCACGCCGACATTGCCCTGGCTTAGGGCCGACCACATTTCGCTGGCGTTGTTAGTGATGTGCACTTCGTGTTCAAGCTCAGTCAAAAACTCTGCCATTTCTTCGGCATAGTCCAGATTGTCTTCCACGATGAGTATTTGCGTCATTGATGCGCCATTCGATCGATTATTGAGCAACAGTGCTCAGTCCTGCCTTGCTATTTCAGCTTGCGCTCAAGGAATTATCACTGCTGCCACCCGCCCGCGCAAGGCTTTTCCCGGCGCTGGCCGCTATGGGCAGCCAAATCCGAAATTCCGTGCCGCTTTCAGAAACATTTGTTGCCGTCAGCGTTCCCCCGTGTACATCCACCACCGCGCGCGCCATATACAGGCCCAGCCCCGATCCGGCGATGCCGGCGGCGTTGCTGCCGCGGAAGGATTTGTCGAATACATGCGCCAATTCCGTCGCCGGCAGACCGGCCCCGTGATCGCGCACCAGGAACTCGACGCCGCCCTCGCTTGCTATTTTGCCTATCAATTCTATCGGAGTATTGGCAGTCGTGTACTTAATTGCATTGTCGAGCAAAATTTCCAGGCATAAGCGCACACCGGCGGGGTCGCAGCGCATCCATTGCGGCAGCGTTTCCAGCCGCAGCGTGATGCCACTGCGGCGGCTACGCGCCTGCTCGACCACAGCCTCCAGCAGCGCGGCGGGGGAGATTTCATTCGGCTGGCGCTCGCGGCCGATGCTGGCCATGCGCTCGGGCGACAGGTACTCGTCCAGCATCGCCAGCATGCGGTCGACCGCGGTCTGGATCTTGCGGTAACGCTTGCGGGTGGCTTCATCGTGGTGGGCGCCGGTCATTTCCAGGCGCTGCACGGCGCCGTCGATGGTCGACAGCGGCGTACGGAATTCGTGCGACAGCATGGAAGCGAACTTCTTCTGCTGCGCGGCCAGCTCGCGGCGCGCGCTCAGGTCGCGCACCACACCGACCACGGAGATGGCGACGCCGTGCTCGTCAACGATGAGGGTCGATTCGATTTCCACCGGCAGCAGGCGGCCGTCCGCATGGGGCAGTTCGGTTTCGCGCACCAGGCGCAGGCGGCTCAGGTCGCCGCCGGCGTGGCGTTCCAGCCTGGCGGGCAGCTGCTGCAACAGGCTGGCCGCCAGCGCCTGCGCCGAGTCCAGCGTATAGCCGAACTGGCGCTCGGCCGCCGGACTGAGCCAGGACAATTGCAGGCTGGCGCAGTCGGCCATCCAGCTGACCTCGCCGCTGTGCTGGAGCAGCAGGCGATAGCGCTCGGCCTCCGCCTGCGACTGGCGCAATGCCGCTTGCAGTTCGGCGACGGTCGCCACCTATTCCGCCAGCGGGGCGAAGATCTGCTGCAAGTCTTCCTGGGTGAGCGCCATTTTCTGCGACTCGCCTTCGGCCAGGATGGATTGCGCCAGATCGGATTTCTTCTGCTGCAGCACCTGGATTTTTTCTTCCAGCGTGCCCTTGGCGATCAGCTTGTAGACGAACACCGGCTTGTCCTGGCCGATGCGCCAGGCGCGGTCGGTAGCCTGGTTTTCCGCCGCCGGATTCCACCACGGATCGTAGTGGATCACGGTATCGGCCGCCGTCAGGTTGAGGCCGACGCCGCCCGCTTTCAGGCTGATCAGGAAGATCGGCACCGCGCCCTGCTGGAAGGCCGCCACTTGCGCGCTGCGGTCCTTGGTTTCGCCGGTCAGCAACGCATACGGGATATCGCGCGCCTCCAGTTCCTCCTCGATCAGCTCCAGCATGCTGGTGAACTGCGAGAACACCAGGATCTTGCGGTTCTCTTCCAGCAAATCCTCGACCATCTGCATCAGGTCGATCAGCTTGGCCGAGCCGGCCGTCTGCTTCTTCGACGGCAGCGACTTGACCAGGCGCGGATCGCAGCACACCTGGCGCAGCTTCAGCAGCGCCTCCAGGATGACGATCTGGCTGCGCGCCACGCCCTTGCGGTCGATTTCCTCGCGCACCTTCTGGTCCATGGCCAGGCGCACCGTCTCGTACAGGTCGCGCTGAGCGCCGGTCAGCTCGACCTTGCGCACCATCTCCGTCTTCGGCGGCAATTCCTTGGCTACGTTGTCCTTGGTCCGGCGCAGCAGGAAGGGCTTGATGCGGCGGTTCAGCAGCGCGCGCCGCAGCGGGTCGTCCTGGCGTTCGATCGGATGACGGAACACGGTGTTGAAACCCTTCTCGTCACCGAGCAAGCCCGGCAGCAGGAAGTGGAACTGCGACCACAGCTCGCCCAGGTGGTTTTCCAGCGGCGTGCCGGACAGGCACAGCCGGTGGCGCGCGCGCAGCAGGCCGGCGCTTTGGGCGGCCTTGCTGCGGGTGTTCTTGATGTAATGCGATTCGTCCAGGATGACCAGGTGGAAATCATGCTCGCGCAGTTTTTCCTCGTCACGGGGTAGCAGCGCGTAGGTGGTCAGCACCAGGTCGGCTTCGGCGATCTGGTCGAACTGGGCCATGCGATCTTTGCCTTGCAGCAGCAGCACGCGCAGGCCGGGGGCGAAACGGGCTGCCTCTTCCTGCCAGTTGCCCATCAGGCTGGTCGGCGCGATCACCAGCGCCGGCGCGGTCAGGCGGCCGGCTTCCTTCTCAACCAGGATGTGGGCCAGCGTCTGCACGGTCTTGCCCAAGCCCATATCGTCGGCCAGGATGCCGGCGAAGCCGTATTCGCGCAGGAACTGCATCCACGACAAGCCGTCGGTCTGGTAGTCGCGCAGCGTCGCTTGCAGGCCGGCCGGGGTGGCGATGCGCTTGACGGCGCCGAACTGGTTCAGGCGGGCGCCCATTTCGCGCAGCTCGGCGCCGCCGGTCCAGTTCAGCTCGACGTTGCGGGCCAGGTCGTCCAGGCGTGCGGCGTCCAGCGTAGCCATGCGCAGCGAGGTCTTGATCTTGTCGCTGAAATACAGCTCGCCCAAGGTGGTCAGGATGGGCTTGACGCGGCCCCATGGCAGGGCGACGCGGCTGCCGTCGGGCAGCGTGGCCAGCATCTGGTCTTCGTCGCCGTGCAGGGCGATGGTCTTCGGATTGAAGTCGTTCGGCGCGCTGCGGATCATCTGCACCAGCACCGGCAACAGCGGCACGCGGTCCTGGTCGACCATGATGCCCAGTTCCAGCTCGAACCAGGCGTGGCCGCCGTCGGCCGGATCTTCCACCACGTCGGCATACCAGTCGCCGACGTCGCTGACGTCGTAGCGGTACTTGACGGTTTTTTCCACTTTCCAGCCGGCCAGCTTCAGCGCCTCGATACCATCGCGGGCGAAGCGCAGCCATTCGGCCTGGCTAGGCAGCAACAGGCCGCCCTTGACGCTGCTCAGCGGCAAGGTGGCGGGCGGCAGGAAGTGGCGTTCGGTCAGCAGCGACAGGGCCAGCTCTTCGGCGGCGCTGTCGCGCTGGATGATTTCGGTCACTTCGCCCTTCTGGCGCACCACGCGCTGCGACGGGTCGAAGGACACGCGCTCGCCGTCGTAGTCGAAGGACAACACGGCGAAGTCGTGCCAGCGTTGCAGCGAGCCGTCGGCCAGCATGGCGGCGTCCAGGGTCAGTACCGGACGCGGCTTGACGTCGTCCCGCACGCGCTGCGGCAGCGGTTGCGGCAGCGGCATCAGCTGTTGCAGGCCGTGGGCCAGCAGCAACTGCGATACACGCATCTTGTCGTTATTGGTCAGCAGCGGGGCTTGCGCCACCAACGCCTGCAAATCGGCCAGCGGAATCGAAGCGCCGCCCTGGTTCAGCTGCAGCACGCCGCAGGAAAGATTGTCGATATACCACGGCGGATCGGTCGGCAGCATGTAGTCGACCTGGTCGGCGCCGACATGCTTGGCGTTCGGCGGCGCCTGCACTTGCCAGCCCAGGCGCAAACCCTTGCCTTCTTCGCGCCAGGCCAGGTTGGCTTCGCGCATCACGCCGCCCTTGAGCGGGTAGACCAGGCCGTTGCCGACGTCGGCCCAGGAGTTTGCCCAGAGCAACTTATCCTGTTCGGCCAACATGTTCAGCAGGGCCGCGCCGATCTTGCCGCGCGGCTCGGTGGCGGAGCCGGTCTGGGAATTCTGTCCGCTGCGCATGGCAACGAAGAAACGGATCAAGTCCTCGTCGCCGGCCGCGAGGAAGCTCGGCGGCGCCGACAGCAGCGAAAACACTTCGCTCACCGGGCTGGCCGCGGCGACGTCGCCGTTCGAGCGCAGGCGCGCCTTGTACAGGCACAGCGCCACATGGCGGCCGCCGCTGGTGGGCGCCATCACGTAGATCAGCTTGTATTGGGTTTGTTGCTTCGGATCAGTATCGACCGGCGGCGCGTTCAGTTTGGCTTTGGGATGCGCTGCCGCATCCACACGCTGCAGCCAGGTGGCTACGGCGTACGACAATTGATTCGCGGGCGGCGCAGGGCGAGCGGGAGATGCTGGGGCGGCCGGAGCAGCTGGCTTGGCGGGAACATCGTCGGTGGCGTCGTCGCGGGTAAAATCCATAGGTCGCATTGTTGGTCAAAGATGGTTCAAAAACGGCAACAGGCGATATTATCCGCCATACACGCGTTCGTGTTTGCGGATTCTTCATAAAACCCGCATGTAAACGTGTTCCTTGCACGTTCCAAAGCCGTGCACAGTCCTTTTGGACTGTCAAGACTGGCACATTCGCGCCGATTGCGTATGATTCCGGGCTTGACTGCTTAGGAATCGCCCACATGTTGCCTTCAATCGAACAACGTCTTGCCCTGGAACTGACTTGCAAACCGGTACAGGTTGCCGCCGCCATCGCCCTGCTGGACGAAGGCGCCACGGTACCCTTCATCGCCCGCTACCGGAAAGAAGCCACCGGCGGCCTGGACGACATTCAACTGCGTCTGCTCGAAGAACGCCTGCGCTACCTGCGCGAGCTGGAAGACCGCCGCGCCGCGATTGTGGCATCGATCACCGAGCAGAATAAGATGACGCCGGAACTGTTAGATGCTGTCATGCATGCAGAAGACAAGACCCGTCTTGAAGACTTATACCTGCCATACAAGCAAAAACGCCGCACCAAGGCGCAAATCGCCATCGAAGCGGGCCTGGCGCCGCTGGCCGACGGCCTGCTGGACAACCCGGAACTGAACCCGGAGATGGAGGCCAACAAATTCCTGCGCGAAGCCTTCACCACCGCCGAGGGCAACAATCCGGGCGTGGCCGACACCAAGGCCGCGCTGGACGGCGCCCGCCAGATCCTGATGGAACGCTTTGCCGAAGATGCAACGTTGCTGCAATCCTTGCGCGAATACGTACTGGATCATGGCATTGTTGAATCCAAGGTTATTGAAGGTAAGCAAGACGAAGGCGAAAAATTCGCCGATTACTTCGACTATTCCGAAACCATCGGCACCGTGCCGTCGCACCGCGCGCTTGCACTGTTGCGCGGCCGCCGCGAAGGCATCCTCGATGTCGTGCTGCGCCTGGACACGGAAGCCGAAAAGCCGAAGTGGGATGCGCCGCACAATCCGTGCGAAGGCCGCATCGCCGCCCGTTTCGGCATCAAGAACCAGGGCCGTCCGGCCGACAAATGGCTGGGCGACACCGCCCGCTGGACCTGGCGCGTGAAGAGCTTCATGCACCTGGAAACCGAACTGATGGGCGCACTGCGCGAGCGTTCCGAGCTGGACGCGATCAACGTCTTCGCCACCAACCTGAAGGCGCTGCTGCTGGCCGCGCCGGCCGGCCAGCGCGCCACCATGGGCCTGGACCCTGGCCTGCGCACCGGCGTCAAGGTGGCGGTGGTGGACGCCACCGGCAAGGTGGTCGATACCGCCGTGATCTACCCGCACCAGCCGAAAAACGACTGGGACGGCTCACTGCACACGCTGGGCAAGCTGGCCGCCAAGCACAATGTGTCGCTGATTTCGATCGGCAACGGCACCGCCTCGCGCGAGACCGACAAGCTGGCGCAGGATTTGATCAAGCAATTCCCTGAGCAGAAAATGACCAAGATCGTCGTCTCGGAAGCGGGCGCGTCGGTGTACTCGGCGTCGGAATTCGCCTCGCGCGAACTGCCGGACATGGACGTGTCGCTGCGCGGCGCGGTCTCGATCGCCCGCCGTTTGCAGGATCCGCTGGCCGAGCTGGTCAAGATCGATCCGAAATCGATCGGCGTCGGCCAGTACCAGCACGACGTCTCGCAGACCCAGCTGGCCCGCTCGCTGGACGCGGTGGTCGAGGATTGCGTGAACGCGGTCGGCGTCGATGTGAACACCGCCTCGGCGCCGCTGCTGGCGCGCGTGTCGGGCCTGTCGGCTTCGGTGGCGCAGGCCATCGTGTCCTACCGCGACATCAAGGGCGCGTTCACCTCGCGCGCCGGCCTGAAAGCGGTGCCGCGCCTGGGCGACAAGACCTTTGAACAAGCAGCCGGCTTCCTGCGCGTGATGGGCGGCGAGAACCCGCTGGACGCGTCGGCGGTGCACCCGGAATCGTATCCGCTGGTGGAAAAAATCCTCGGCGACATCAAGAAGGACATCAAGGCCGTCATCGGCGAGACCGCGCTGATCAAGACGCTCAATCCCGCCAAGTACGCCGACGACAAGTTCGGCGTGCCGACCATCAGCGACATCCTGAAGGAGTTGGAGAAGCCGGGCCGCGATCCGCGTCCCGAGTTCACCACCGCCACCTTCAAGGACGGCGTGGAAGAAATCCGCGACCTGCGTCCGGACATGATCCTGGAGGGCGTGGTCACCAACGTGGCAGCGTTCGGCGCGTTTGTCGACATCGGCGTGCACCAGGACGGCCTGGTGCACATCTCGGCCTTGTCGAACACCTTCGTCAAGGATCCGCACACGGTGGTCAAGGCTGGCCAGGTGGTCAAGGTCAAGGTGCTGGAAGTGGACGAGAAGCGCAAGCGCATCGCCCTGACCATGCGCCTGAGCGACAGCGCGCCGCAAGCCGGCTCGCAGCCGCAGCAGCGCGGCGATCGCAACGACCGCAAGAGCATGGGCCAGCACCAGAAGCAGGCCGCCAAGTCCGAGCCGGTCGGCGGCAGCATGGCGGCGGCGTTCGCCAAGCTGCGCGGCTGAGCCAACGGCCATAAAAATACCGGTGCCGTCGTTTTCTTATAAAATGACGGCATCTATTTACATCTTTTCACTGAGGCAGCTATGAGCGACGTACAAACCTGGATCAAAGAAACCGTGACCAACACCCCTGTGGTGCTGTTCATGAAGGGCACCGCCCAGTTCCCGCAATGCGGCTTTTCCGGCCGCGCCATCCAGATCCTGAAGGCCTGCGGCGTTGAGAACATTGCAACCGTGAACGTGCTGGAAGATCCTGAAGTCCGCCAGGGCATCAAGGACTACTCGAACTGGCCTACCATTCCTCAGCTCTACGTCAAGGGCGAGTTCATCGGCGGTTCGGACATCATGAACGAGATGTTCGAGTCCGGCGAACTGAAGGCCCTGCTGGATGCCTGATCGTCCGCGGCGGATTATTATCGCCATCACCGGCGCCACCGGCGCGGTGTATGGCGTGCGTCTGCTGCAACAGTTGCAACATACCGCCGGCATAGAGACACATCTGATCGTCTCGGATGCCGCGGTCCTCACGCTGCACCAGGAAACCGGCTTGCAGCGGCGCGAAGTCGAGGCGTTGGCCCACGTGGTGCACAAGGTGCGCGACGTCGGCGCCTCGATCGCCAGCGGTTCTTTCCAGTCGGATGGGATGATCGTCGCGCCATGCTCGATGAAGACGCTGGCGTCAGTGGCGCATGGCCTGTCGGACAACCTGATCGCGCGCGCGGCCGACGTGGTGCTCAAGGAGCGCCGCCGGCTGGTGCTGATGGTGAGGGAAACGCCGTTCAACCTGGCGCACTTGCGCAATATGACGGCGGTGACGGAAATGGGCGGGATCATCTTCCCGCCGCTGCCCAGCTTTTATCACAACCCGCAAAGCATTGCGGAGATGGTTGACCACACGGTCGGCCGGGTCATCGATTTGTTCGGCATCGAGCACACGATGGCCCCGCGCTGGAACGGCATGAAGCCGACCAGCGATTCCAACTAAGACCTGCCGTACCGCTCCTGCTACCCCGGCCTAGCGTTTATCGAACTGCGATCCGCTGGCTTTCTTCAGATCCCGTGCTTCCTCGACCATGCGGCGGTGGGCAATGCGCTTGCGCATTACTTCCGCGTGCTGGGCGGCGGTCATCGGGGGGACGGTCATCAAATCTTTTAGCTGCGCGACATTGCTGTAGTTACTTTTCATAAGACGGCTCAAAAGCTTGGCTCCCGAAGTAAATGCTGCGGCTCAGCGACGGCTGATTACCTATTGTGCCTCAAATCCGTGTCGAAACTATGACAATTCGTAAAGCCCCCGAAAATAAAAAAGGCGCCCCCTCAGGGACGCCCTATCCGAACAAAAACCGGCCAAACCGTGAAACTAGTTTCACATGGAAACACTTTCAGCCTTAGCCACAAACGGTAAAAATAACTCCGTAGTAGTACTGAAAATGACTACTTTTGGTAATTAACCCGCACCAGCATGCGAATAAATTCGCGTGCAATCTGGCGGTGATGCTCGTCCAGGCGTTGCAAATCCGCGATCAGCTTGACATCGGCCGACTCAAAGCGCGACAAGCCGTTGCCGCCTTCACCGGTCGGAGCGTCCGCTTCGGCACCGCCAAAGCGCAGCCATTCGGCCGGCACGCCCAGCCACTGCGCAATCATGCGCAGCTTTTCCTGGGTCGGAATCGCCTCGCCTACCAGCCATTTACGGGCGGCGTGCACGGTGATCGGCCGGCCGTCGAATCGAATATTGAATTCCCGCGCCAATCGAGTTGGGCTGTCGGGGGAGTAGTGGGCGTTTTTGAGAGCCTGTTGCAAGCGCTGGCTAAAGCTTTCGCGTTCATTAGAAGAATTCATAATTGCACTATTTCACGTTGCGTCATGAAAGTCAGTCTCTTGTTTTTAAGATCTGATTGTGACGTGATGGGATTTTATAATTAACACTTTATCCTCTGTAAGTGCAAGTACGGGCAAGAACCCGCACCGAACTTTATTCGGTTTCCCACTACTAATTGGACCGAAGCCTCGGAGCCGTTTTCAGTGGAAATAGTGAAGTTATTACAATAACACCACTACTAGTTTACGGCCACACTTTCAACGCTACGCGACGCGGAAACGTATGATGCCGTCCGCTCCTGTTTCACGGCGCACGATACCGTCGTGCCACAATTTGTGCAGATGCGCCAGCGCTTCGCCCAGCGCAAAGCTAAGCTGGTGGGCGTCTAGCGGCCGTTTGAACATCATCGGCACGATGTCGGCCGCCGACTGCCAATCGCGGCAGGCGTCGACCACCTCGGCCAGCCGCTCGACGTGGTGCTGGCGCAACTGGGCGATGCGGGTATGCAGCCCCCGGAACGGTTTGCCGTGCGAGGGCAGCACCAATACATCGTTCGGCAAGTCAACAAACTTGCCCAATGAGTCAAGATACAGCGTCAGCGAGTTGGCCTCCGGTTCCACCGCGAAAACCGACACATTGGTGGAGATGCGCGGCAGCACCATATCGCCGGCAATCAGCACGTTGAGCGCCTCGCAATACAGCGAGGCATGCTCGGGAGCATGGCCGAAGCCGGTGATTACCCGCCAGCGATGGTCGCCGATAACAACCAACTGTTCATCCTGGATGCGGGTGTAGGCGGCCGGCACCGACGGTACCAGGGTCGGATAGTAGTTTTTCCGGCTTGCCATTTTTTCCAGCATCTCCGGGTCGCGCAGGCCGTGGCGCTGGAAATGCGGCAGCGCCGCCGAGCCGTCCACACCCGGCAGGGCGGCCGACATCATGCGCGCGAAGGCGTATTCGCCGGTGGTGGTCCACAGCGGCGCATCCCAGCGGCGGCACAGCCAGTCGGCCAGGCCGATGTGGTCGGGGTGGCAATGGGTGGCGAACACGCGCCGCACCGGCAGGCCGTCCAGGCCGCTTTCGAAGATGGTTTCCCAGGCGGCGCGGGTGGCGTCGCCGGCCACGCCGCTGTCGACCACGCTCCAGCCGTCGCCGTCGCGCAGCAGCCACAGGTTGATATGATCCAGCGCAAACGGCAGCGGCATGCGCAGCCAGCGCAGGCCGGGAACGATCTCGTGCACGGCGCCGGTGGCCGGGATGGTGTCGCCCAGCGGGTACTCCAGTTGCGATTCGAGCAGGTTCATTTTTCTTCTTTCGGGATGTCAGGCGCGCTACAATGTGCTTGACGTTGACGTAAACGGAAATTGTACGACTTTACCGCAAACCCAGAGATGCCCAACACTTACACCATCACCGAACTGGCCCGTGAATTCGACATCACGGCGCGCGCCATCCGCTTTTACGAAGACCAGGGTCTGCTGAGCCCGTCCCGCGAAGGCGCGGGCGGCCGCAACCGAGTCTACACGCCGCGCGACCGCACCCGCCTCAAGCTGACCCTGCGCGGCAAGCGCCTGGGGCTGTCGCTGTCGGAGATCAAGAGCCTGGTCGACATGTACGAATCGCCGAAGGACACCAGCGCCCAGATGAACCGCTTCCTGGGCGTGCTGGCGCAGCACCGCGAAACGCTGGAACAGCAGCGCGAGGACATCGAAATGTCGCTGGCCGAAATCACCGCCCACGAGGACGAATGCAAGCGCCTGCTGGCCGCCATCGGCGAACCCCGGCCGGCCACCATCTGACAAAAATAACAATATTGCGTGACGGCCCACCGTCACCGCTGCTTTACGTTTACGTTAACGTCACACCGGCGTATTATTGACGCTTCCATCAAAACACAAGAATGAGGACGACATGCTCCATCTCCCAGGCCTGACCTTTGACCACGGCGAAGACATCGCCGCCCTGCGCGAAGCCGTGCAACAGTTCGCCGCCGCCGAAATCGCGCCGCGCGCCGCTGAAATCGACCGCAGCGACCAGTTCCCGATGGACCTGTGGCGCAAGATGGGCGATCTGGGCGTGCTCGGCATCACCGTCGGCGAAGAATACGGCGGCGCCAACATGGGCTACCTGGCCCACATCGTCGCGATGGAAGAAATCTCGCGCGCCTCGGCCTCGGTCGGCCTGTCGTACGGCGCCCACTCGAATCTGTGCGTCAACCAGATCAAGCGCAACGGCACCGAAGAGCAAAAACAAAAATACCTGCCGAAACTGATTTCCGGCGAACACGTCGGCGCATTGGCGATGTCCGAGCCGAACGCCGGTTCCGACGTGGTCAGCATGAAGCTGCGCGCCGACTTCAAGGGCGACCGCTGGGTGCTGAACGGCACCAAGATGTGGATCACCAACGGCCCCGACGCCGACGTGCTGGTGGTCTACGCCAAGAGCGACCTGGAAGCCGGCCCGAAAGGCATGACCGCCTTCCTGATCGAGAAAGACTTCAAGGGCTTCTCCGTGGCCCAGAAGCTCGACAAGCTGGGCATGCGCGGCTCGCACACCGGCGAGCTGGTGTTCGACAACTGCGAAGTGCCGGCCGAGAACGTGCTGGGTGGCCTGGGCAAGGGCGTCAATGTGCTGATGTCCGGCCTGGACTTCGAGCGCACCGTGCTGTCCGGCGGCCCGCTGGGCATCATGCAGGCTTGCATGGACGCGGTGGTGCCTTACATCCACGACCGCAAGCAATTCGGCCAGCCGATCGGCGAATTCCAGCTGATGCAGGGTAAGATTGCGGACATGTACTCGACCATGATGGCGTGCAAGGCATATGTGTACGCCGTCGGTCAGGCCTGCGACCGGGCCAAAACCCCGGAAGCGGTCCGCCAGTTGCGCAAGGATGCAGCGGGAGCCATTTTGTATAGCGCAGAAAAAGCGACCTGGATGGCCGGCGAGGCGATCCAGACGCTGGGCGGCAACGGCTACATCAACGAGTATCCGGTCGGCCGCCTGTGGCGCGACGCCAAATTGTATGAAATTGGCGCCGGCACCAGCGAAATCCGCCGCATGCTGATCGGCCGCGAACTGTTCGCGGAAACCAAGTAAGCATCGCGTGTGCGTGGGCTGGCCCGGCGGCAGTATTCCGCTGATAGCCAGCTAACGCACACCAGGGCTGACCCATGATCCAGGCTGCTTTCCCCAAACTGCTGCGCTCGCAGATCGCGTTCGACATCGCCCGCACCATCCGCGACGGTTTCGACAAGCACTACCGCTTGTTCCGGCTCACCAGCCAGCAGGCCAAGCAGCATTTCGAGCAGGGCGCCTGGCGCACCGCGCAGCAGGCCGCGCGCGAACGCATCGACTTCTACGACCGCCGCGTGCAGGAATGCGTGCAGATGCTGGAAGACGAATACGATCCGGCCGAGCTGACCGACGAAGTGTGGCGCGAACTCAAGCTGCACTTCATCGGCATGCTGTCCGACCACAAGCAGCCGGAGCTGGCCGAGACCTTCTTCAACTCGGTCTGCTGCAACATCCTCCACCGCCGCTACTTCCACAACGAATTCATCTTCGTGCGCCCGGTGGTGTCCACCGAGTACATCGAAACCGAGGAAATCGCGCCGACCTACCGCGTCTACTACCCCGGCACCGACGGCCTGCACTACACGCTCAAGCGCATCATCACCAACTTCCAGCTGGCGACCACGTTCGCCAACCTGACGCGCGACGTGGCGCAGATCGAAGGCCGGCTGCGCACGCTGTTCGGCGGCATCAAGCTGGAACCGAACCACCAGATCCATGTGCTGTCGAGCCTGTTCTTTCGCAACAAGGGCGCCTACATCGTCGGCAAGGGCATCAACGGCAACAAGGAATATCCCTTCGTCGTGCCCATCCTGCACAACAAGCACGGCGAGCTGATACTCGACACCGTGCTGTTCGACCAGGAACAGATCACGATTTTGTTCTCGTTCACGCGCGCCTACTTCCTGGTCGACATGGAAGTGCCGTCGGCCTATGTGCAGTTCCTGCGCACGCTGCTGCCGCGCAAGCCGCGCAGCGAGATCTACACCATCCTCGGCCTGCAAAAGCAGGGCAAGACGCTGTTCTACCGCGACTACCTGCAACACCTCAAGCATTCGTCCGACCTGTTCGACATCGCGCCCGGCATCCGCGGCCTGGTGATGCTGGTGTTCGCGCTGCCGTCGTTCCCGTATGTGTTCAAGGTCATCAAGGATTTCTTCCCGGCGCCCAAGGAAACCACGCGCGCGCTGATCAAGGAAAAATACCTGCTGGTGAAACACCACGACCGCGTCGGCCGCATGGCCGACACGCTGGAATATTCCAACGTCGCCTTCCCGCGCCACCGCTTCAGCGAAGAGCTGATCGCCGAGCTCAAGCATTTCGTGCCGTCGCTGCTGGAAGAGGAAGGCGACCAGCTGGTCATCAAGCACCTGTACATCGAGCGCCGCATGGTGCCGCTGAACATGTGGCTGACCAACGCCGAGAAGGACAACGACGACCTGCAGATCGAGCACGGCGTGCTCGAGTACGGCAACGCCATCAAGGAACTGGTGGCCGCCAACATCTTCCCCGGCGATATGCTGTACAAGAACTTCGGCGTCACGCGCCATCAGCGCGTGGTGTTTTACGATTACGACGAAATCGAATACATCACCGACTGCAATTTCCGCGTGATCCCGGAAGCCCGCACGGAGGAAGAGGAAATGGCCTCCGAGCCGTGGTACCCGATCGGCAAGTACGACGTCTTCCCCGAGCAGTTCGGCCGCTTCCTGCTGGGGAACGCCAAGATCCGAAAATATTTCATGAAGCACCACAGCGACCTGTTGACGCAAGCCTGGTGGCAGGCGCGCAAGCAGCGCATCCTTGAAGGCCACGTGGAAGACGTATTCCCGTATCCGCAGCACATCCGATTTTGCAATCAACACACCACCCCACCGGCGGCCATCCAGCCGCCATTTATGGAGACTCTAGAAAATGAATGATCCTATCGTAATCGTCGGTGCAGCCCGCACCCCTATGGGCGCCTTCCAGGGCGACTTCTCCAGCAAGGTCGCACACGACCTGGGCGCGGTCGCGATCCAGGCCGCCGTCGAACGCTCCGGCATCGACGGCAAGTTGGTCGAGCACGTCTACTTCGGCAACTGCCTGATGGCGGGCCAGGGCCAGGCGCCAGCACGCCAGGCGCTGTTGAAAGCCGGCCTGCCGACCTCGACCGGCGCGGTCACCTTGTCCAAGATGTGCGGCTCGGCCATGCAGGCCGCGATCTTCGCGCACGACCAGCTGGTGGCAGGCAGCGCCGAAGTGGTGATCGCCGGCGGCATGGAATCGATGACCAACGCGCCTTACCTGGTGCCGAAGGCGCGCGGCGGCTACCGCATCGGCCACGGCATGCTGTTCGACCACATGATGTACGACGGCCTGGAAGACGCCTACTCGCGCAACGAGAAAACCGGCGAAGGCCGCTCGATGGGCACCTTCGCCGAAGAGTGCTCGGCCAAGTACGAGTTCACCCGCGAGGCGCAGGACAACTTCGCCATCGAATCGGTCAAGCGCGCGCAGGTCGCCACCAACGAAGGCTACTTCAAGTGGGAAATCGCGCCGGTCACCGTGACCAGCCGCGTCGGCGACACCGTCATCGACAAGGACGAAGGCCCGCTCAAGGCCAAGATCGAAAAGATCCCGACCCTGCGCGCCGCGTTCAAGAAAGACGGCACCATCACCGCCGCCTCGTCGTCGTCGATCAACGACGGCGCCGCCGCGCTGGTGATGATGCGCGAATCGACCGCCAAGAAACTGGGCCTGACCGTGATCGCCAAGATCCACGGCCACGCCACCTTCGCGCAAGAGCCAAACCTGTTCACCACCGCACCGATCGGCGCGGTTGAAAAGCTGTACAAGAAAATCGGCTGGGGCACCAAGGACGTCGACCTGTTCGAGATCAACGAAGCGTTTGCCGCCGTGCCGATGGCCGCCATGCGCGACCTCGACATCCCACACGACAAGGTCAACATCCATGGCGGCGCCTGCGCGCTGGGCCACCCGATCGGCGCATCCGGCGCGCGCATCATCGTCACCCTGATCGGCGCGTTGAAGCGCACCGGCGGCAAGAAGGGCGTGGCGGCGTTGTGCATCGGCGGCGGCGAAGCGACCGCCATGGCCATCGAACTGGCGTAAGCGGATGGCGACGGCACTGATCATCGGCGCCTCGCGCGGCATCGGCCTGGAACTGGTGCGCCAGTACCTGGCCGACGGCTGGCGCGTGATCGCCACCGCGCGCAAGGCGGAAGACATCGATGCGCTGGCCGACATGGGCGCCGAAGCCCACGGGCTGGATGTGACTAACGTCGAAGCTGTAGCTGGCCTGGGCTGGAAGCTGGACGGCGAGGAGCTCAACGTGGCCATCCTCAACGCCGGCGTGTACGGCCCGCGCCATGACGGCTTCCCGCTGCAATCGGACTTCGACACGGTGATGCACACCAACGTGCTGGCGGCGATGCGCTTGCTGCCCGTCATCGCGCCGATGGTGTGCGCGGTGCGCGGCAAGCTGGCGGTGCTGTCGTCGAAGATGGGTTCGCTCAGCGAGCGCAGCAATCCCACCGGTTCGCTGTACCGCGCCAGCAAGGCGGCGCTGAATTCGGTGCTGATCGACACGGCGCTCAGCTTCGGCAAGCAGGGCGCCACCTGCGTCGCCCTGCATCCGGGCTGGGTGCGCACGGACATGGGAGGCGGCGGCGCCGATCTCCCGGTGGAACAAAGCGCGGCAGGCATACGCGCAACGCTGGCGGCGCTACCCGCGTCCGACCAGGCGGTGTATCGCAACTACGATGGCACAAGCATCGGTTGGTAAATTAAAAAGACGAGACAATATGATACTGAGCGAAGAACACGAAATGATACGCGACGCCCTGCGCACGTTTGCGCGGGAGCGCCTGGCGCCCAACGCCGCCCGCTGGGACAAGGAGCACCACTTCCCGAAAGAGGAGCTGAAGGAGCTGGCCGCGCTGGGCGCGTTCGGCGTCGCGGTGCCGGAGGCGCTGGGCGGCGCCGGCATGGACTACGTGTCCCTCGCGCTGGTATTGGAAGAGATCGCGGCCGGCGATGGCGGTACGTCCACCATCATCTCGGTCAACAACTGCCCGGTGTGCAGCATCGCGATGATGTACGCCAACGACAAGCAGAAGCAACAGTGGCTGCGTCCGCTGGCGCAAGGCGAGATGCTGGGCGCCTTCTGCCTGACCGAGCCACACACCGGCAGCGACGCCGCGGCGCTGCGCACCACCGCCACGCGCGATGGCGACGAGTATGTGATCAACGGCGTCAAGCAGTTCATCACCAGCGGCAAGTATGCGGACGTGGCGATCGTCATGGCCGTCACCGACAAGGCGGCCGGCAAGAAGGGCATCAGCGCCTTCTGGGTGCCGACCTCGGCGCCGGGCTACATCGTGGCCGGGCTGGAGCAGAAGATGGGGCAGCACTCGTCGGACACGGCGCAGATCTTGTTCGAGAACTGCCGCATCCCGGCGGAGAATTTGATCGGCGAAGAGGGCCAGGGCTACAAGATCGCCTTGTCCGGCCTGGAAGGCGGCCGCATCGGCATCGCCTCGCAGGCGGTGGGCATGGCGCGCGCCGCGTATGAAGCGGCGCTGGCGTATGCAAGGGATCGCGAAAGCTTCGGCAAGCCGATCTTCGAGCACCAGGCGGTGCAGTTCCGTTTATCGGACATGGCGACGCAGATCGAAGCGGCGCGCCAGCTGATCCGCCATGCGGCCTCGATGAAGGACGCGGGCTTGCCGTGCCTGAAGGAAGCGGCGATGGCCAAGCTGTTCGCGTCCGAGATAGCGGAGAAGGTCTGCTCCGACGCCATCCAGGTGCACGGCGGCTACGGCTACGTGTCGGACTTCCCGGTGGAGCGCATCTACCGCGACGTGCGCGTCTGCCAGATCTACGAAGGCACCAGCGACATTCAGAAACTGCTGATCGCCCGCGCGCTGTAACAACCATTGGGGGTCAAGTCTGACATTCGGACACGAGCTCTGCCGTAAGCACCTGCTTAGGGCTGAGCTCGTGTCCGAATGTCAGACTTGACCCCGGGTTTAGGTTTTGACTACAGCACGTTCGCCGATGGCGTAGAAGGTGCCGCCGGCGATGTAGTGCAGGCTGCGCCAATCCGGGCCGGCGGACTCGAATTCCCAGTGGCCGTTGCGGAACACATGAGTATCGGCATACGCTGCGACCACTTCGCCGATGAACAGGTCGTAGGTCTGCTGGTTGTGCGGCTCGGGCACCAGCTTGCAGATCAGCCAACCCGAGCAGCCCACCACCAGCGGCGTTTCGTGACCTTCAGCATGGAACAGCTCCACGCCGCATTTGGCCAGCTTGTCCGGCGTATCGGCCAGGCTCATGCTGCCGACCGCGTAGGTCAGATCGATCTGCGCCATGTTCGGCACCTGGATCGCAAAATAGCCACTCTGCTCGACCAGCCCGCGCGTGCTGGTCGATTTATCCAGCACCACCGTGATCTTCGGCGGCATGAAATCCAGCGCGCACGACCAGGCCGCCGCCATCACGTCCGTCACACCGCCGTGCGTGGCCGATACCAGCACCGTCGGGCCGTGGTTCAACAAACGGTAGGCTTTTTCCAGTTCGACTGGCAGCACATGTAAGTCCAATTAAATCTTCCCCAGTTGTCGATTGATCGCCTTCACTGAACGCTCGTTGCGTTCGCTGTAACGGTCAGTCAGGTAATCGGTGCGGCCGCGCAAGAGCAAGGTCATCTTGTACAGCTCCTCCATCACATCCACTACCCGTTCATAGTAACCGGAAGGACGCATGCGGCCGGCGTCGTCGAATTCCTTGTAGGCCATCGGCACCGATGACTGGTTGGGTATCGTGAACATGCGCATCCAGCGTCCCAGCAGCCGCAACGTGTTGACCACGTTGAACGATTGCGATCCGCCGCATACCTGCATCACGGCCAGCGTACGCCCTTGACTGGGACGCAGCGCGCCTTGCTCCAGCGGTATCCAGTCGATCTGGTTCTTCATCACCGCCGTGATGGCGCCGTGCCGCTCCGGGCTGCACCACACCTGGCCTTCGGACCACAGCGACAAGGCACGCAACTCCTGCACCTTGGGATGGTCCTCCGATACGCTGCCCGCCATCGGCAACTCGGTCGGATCGAAGATTTTCACCTCGGCGCCGAAATGCTCAAGGATGCGTGCAGCCTCTTCGGTCAGGAAGCGGCTAAACGAACGCTCGCGCAGCGAGCCATACAGCATCAGGATGCGCGGCGGATGATCGAGGTCGCCGACCGGCGCCAGCTTGTCCAGCGTCGGCGTTTCCAACAACAAGGGATTGATGTTTGGCAGGTGGTCCATATTGTCCTCTCAGCTCAAGCGCACAGCGAGAGCCGCCAGCGTTACCAGCAGCACAGGCAAGGTCAGGCAGACGCCGGCGCGGAAGTAGTAACCCCACGAAATCCGCACGCCCTTGTTCGCCAATACATGCAGCCACAGTAGCGTGGCCAGGCTGCCGATCGGCGTGATCTTCGGTCCCAGGTCGCTGCCGATGACGTTGGCGTAGACCATGGCCTCGCGCACCACGCCCTGCGCAGAGCTGGCATCGATCGACAGCGCGCCGATCAGTACCGTCGGCAGGTTGTTCATGATTGACGACAGGATCGCCGTGATGAAGCCGGTGCCCAGCGCCGCGCCCCACACGCCATGCTGCGCGCAGGCGTTGAGCGCGGCCGTCAGGTAGTCGGTCAACCCGGCGTTGCGCAGGCCGTACACCACAAGGTACATGCCCAGCGAGAACACCACGATCTGCCACGGCGCATTGCCGATCACCTCGCGCGTCGAGATGCGATGGCCGCGCGCCGCGACCGCCAGCAGCATGGCGGCGCCGACCGCGGAGGTGGCGCTGATCGGCACGCCCAGATCCTCCAGCCAGAAGAAGCCGATCAGCAGCAAGCCCAGCACCCACCAGCCGGTGACGAAGGTCGCGCGGTCGTGGATCGCGTCTTCAGGCCGCTTGACCTGCGCCATATCGTAGTCCGCCGGAATATCGCGGCGGAAGAACCACAGCAGCACCGCCAGCGTGGCCGCCACGGCGACAAAGTTCACCGGCACCATCACCGCCGCATAACGCGCGAAGCTGACGTTGAAGTAGTCGGCCGAGACGATGTTGACCAGGTTGGACACCACCAGCGGCAAGCTGGCCGTGTCGGCGACGAAGCCGGCCGCCATCACAAACGCCAGCGTGGCCTTGCCCGAAAATTTCAGCTCGCGCAGCATGGCGATGACGATGGGCGTGAGGATCAGCGCCGCGCCATCATTGGCGAACAGCGCCGACACCGCCGCGCCCAGCAACACGAACATCGCAAACAGCAGCTTGCCGCTGCCGCGTCCCCAGCGCGCCACGTGCAGCGCGGCCCACTCGAAGAAGCCGGCCTTGTCCAGCAACAGGCTGATGATGATGATCGCCACGAAGGTGCCGGTGGCGTTCCACACGATATGCCACACCACTGGGATATCGCCGACATGGATCACGCCGGCCAGCAGCGCCACGCAGGCGCCGGCCACCGCGCTCCAGCCTATGCCCAGGCCGCGCGGCTGCCAGATGACGAGGGTCAGCGTCGCCAGGAAAATCAGGAAGGCGGTCAGCATCAGGCCACGCTCAGGCCGCCGATGCGGTCCAGCTCCAGCTTGAATGCTGCCTTGTCGGCCGCCAGCTGCGCCAGCGGCAACGCCAGCAAGGCCTCGATGCGCGCGCGGATGATGCGGTAAGCCAGCTCGAACGCCGTCTCGATTTCTTCTTCGGTGCCGAGCACATGGCTGGGATCGTCCACGCCCCAGTGCGCACGCAGCACCTGGCCCAGATAGGCAGGGCAAGTCTCGCCGGCCGCGCTGCCGCAGACGGTGATGACGATGTCCGGTGTGACCGGCAAATCATTCCACGACTTGCTGTAATAGCCTTCGGTGGAAATTCCCTTGCGGGTGAGCAGCGCCACCGCGCGCGGATGCAAGGCACCCGCCGGCTGGCTGCCTGCACTCAGCGCGCGCCAACCCTGCGGCGCCAGATGGTTGAAGACACCTTCGCTCAACACCGAGCGGCAGGAATTACCGGTACAGAGAAACAGAACATTCATGGGGAGCATTCAGAGACGCCGCAGGGCAGGCCGCCGCAGCAGTTTTCAGTGAGGAAGCCGATCAGGCCGTTCATAGCGCCCACATCGGCCGTGTAGATGACGAAGCGGCCATCCTGGCGCGAGCCGACCATGCCAGCATGGCTCAGCTCCTTCAAATGGAAAGACAGCGACGACGGCGAAATATCGAGCCGTTCAGCGATTTTGCTGGCCGCCATGCCATCCGACCCGACTTGCACGAGTAGGCGAAACACGGCCAACCGGCTATCCTGGGCCAGCGACGACAGGGCCGCCAGAGCTTGTTTAGTATCCATGCGCCCATGCTAGCGTAAACGATTCGACATTTCAAATAATATTGAAATGAATCGGCAATAAAAAAAAGCCCGCATCTCAGCGGGCTTTGTTCCAATGTATTACCAATGCTTTAATCGTATGCCGGGGTCCAGTGCTATCTGCAAAGTGACTCCAGAGTCTCGGGCGCCCATGCTATCTGCGTGGTGCCCCCAACGTGTAAATCGACCATCGTATCCGGAATTACAACTCCAGGGTTTGCGTCAACTGCGGTTCGGTCTTACACATATCGAACTGCGGCGCTCCTCTTGGACGTGGGACTGTTTGCCGGGATTCCTCCCTTACAACCTCAACCACGAACGTAGTGTACCACAGTTTTTTGTGCGACGCACAAATTATTTTACTTCTGTAGCTTGAGTGGTCATCGGCGTCGGTTCGCGCAATGTGCGATGGCGGCCGACCCGCTCAAACTCGGAAATGACCTGGGCGCCGAACAACAGCAAGGTGGCGCCGATTTCCAGGCTGAACATGACGATGATGGCGGTGGTCATCGAGCCGTACACCACGTTCACCTGCGACAAGGTTGAAAAATACCAAACCAGAATGCGGCGCGCCAGTTCCCACAGCAGCGCCGCCGTCACCCCGCCGATCAGCGCGTGCGACAGCGACAGGCGGCCCACCGGCATCACCAGGTAGATCGACGTCAGCACCAGCACCTCGCCGCCCAGGCCCAGCAGGTACAGCAGCACGCCGGAGATGCCGTGCAGCGACCAGCTGTAGCCGAGGAATTGCACGCTTTCCTCGCCCAGCACCTGCAGGCTGCCCGCCACCAGGGTCACCAGCAACATGCCGACGCCCAGCGACAGGATGTAGCAGTAGGGCATGATCGCCGAGATCAGGAAATGCCGGCGCCGTATCTCGACCCGGTGCTTGAAGATGACGCACATGGCGTTCTCCAGCACCGTGAACGCCAGCGAGCTGAAGAAGATCATGCTGACCACCAGCACGCCGCCGATCAGGTCGCGGTGTTCAAGGAAATGGCCGACCTCGGTCACGATGGGTTTGGCCTGGCCTGGCACCAGCCAGTTCAGGTAACGGCCCAAGGTCGCCAGCAATTCGTCCTGCGCGATGAAGTGCGACAGCGCGACCACCACCAGCATCACCAGTGGAACGATGGACAGCAGCGAGTAATACGCGACTGCGCCCGCCAGCAGCAAGCCTTGGTTGGCGCGGAAGCCCTTCAGGCATTGCACCAGAAAGTCCATCGGGTGCGCGCTGACGTGTAGCAGCGCCCTGCGGTTAAATAGTCTCATGCGGCCATTGTACGCATGGATCAGCGCGAGTTATGTGCGTCTACGTCCAGATAGCGCCAGTTGGTCAGTTCCACCGGATGACGCTGGTAATGCTTCAGCCACGGCTGTTGCAGGTCGGCGGAAATCGGATGCGTCAGCAGCACCCACGGCGTGTAGGCGTGGATGAGCTGCGCCATTTCATCGTACAGCGCGGTGCGTTGCGGCGAGTCGCCCATGCTGCGGCTCTGCTCGTAGCGCTGGTTGTAGGCGGGCAGGTTGAAGCGCGAATAGTTGGCGCGGCCGCTGTTGGGGCCGTATAGCAGCTGGTAGAAGTTTTCGCCGTCGGGGAAGTCGGCCACCCAGTTGGTTTCGAACATCATCACTGAGCCCAGGCGCGAGGCTTTGATGATCTCGGTTTTTTTGTCGCTCTTGAAAGTCACTTTCAGGCCGATGGCGTTCAGATTCTTGCGCCACAGCTCATCGCGCAGGCGGCCGACGGTGGACGATTCGCTGTGCATCACCAGCGTCAAAGGCTTGCCGTCGGGCTGGGTGCGGAAGCCGTCGGCGGCCTTGCGGTAGCCGTAGCGTTCCAGCAGCGCGTTGGCCAGCGCGGGATCGTAGGCGACCGGGCTGCGGTAGGCGGGATCGTAGCCCAGCACATTCGGTGGCAGCGGCGTCACGGCCGGCAGCGCCAGGCCCTTCTTCATCAAGGCCACATCCTCGCCGCTGTTATAGCCCAGCGCGATGGCGCGCCGCAAGGCCAGTTTCTCCTTGCTGTAGCCGCCGATCAGCGGGTCGTCCATGTTCATCCACATGTAGTACGTTTGCAGCACGGGGAAGGGCGACAGCACCATGCCCTGCTTCGCCAGCGCCGGTTTCAGCGTCGGCTTGGCGTCGGCGGTCAGCACCATGTCCTTCATCGATTCAGGCAGTTGCTCAAGGAAGTCGAATTCGCCGTTCAGGAAGCCCAGCACGCGCGACTGGTATTCCTCGACGACCTTGATATCGACCTGATCCAGCAGAGGCAAGCGCCGGCCCTCAAATATCGTCGGCCGGAAGTCGCGGTTGGCCAGCAGCGTGATCTGGTCGCTGTGTTTCCAGCGTCCCATCATGAAGGGACCGGTGCCGACCGGGTGATTGCCGGCTTGGGCGCCGTAAGCCTCCATCACCTCGCGCGCGACCACGCCGGTGGAGGGCGTCGCCAGGTAGAACAGGAAGTTGGGATCGGCGGCATGGAGCTTGATACGCAGGGTGAACTTGTCCACCGCTTGCAGGCCGGCGATGTTGCTGTCGTAGCTGAATTTGGCCTTCAGCGCTTCGTCGCCGGCGATCTTGCCTTCCAACAGAAACAGCCACGGCGATTTCAACGTCGGATCGTACAGGCGCTTCAGGCTGTAGACGTAATCCTGCGCGGTTACCTGGCGATGCACGCCCTTGAACGCCGGATCGGGCGTGAAGTAGATGTCCTGCCGCAGATGGAAGGTGTAGCTCAGGCCGTTGTCTTCCACGGTCGGCATGGCGCTCAGCGTGTTGGCTTGCAGTTTGACGGGGCGGGCCAGGTAGTCGTAGCGCAGCAATGGATCGAACAGGTTTTCCAGCAGGCTGAGGCTGGCGATATCGGACGCCACCGCCGGATCGAGGCCGGTCTCGCCGGTGCTGAGGAAGGCGTGCAGGACCTTGGGTGCAGGCGGCGCAGGTGGCTCGGCTGCGGCGAGGCCGGAGGACAACGCCAGCGCCAGCAGGGCTGCGGCATAACTTTTGGGCATCAGGTCCATTCCACATCGCATACGTAAAGCGGCAGCTTATAACTTTTTTCGCAGGCTTACCCGCTATACTTCGAAAATCGCCCACTGCTTTCAGGAAAATTTCTAGATATGTCGCTCAATTACATCTGGTCCGGCTTCTTCCTGGTCGGCTTTGCGGCCGCGCTGGTGCAGTTCCTGCTGACGGGCGACACCGAAATCTTCAAGCGCATCATCGACGGCACCTTCGACTCCGCCAAGGCCGCCGTGATGGACATCGCGCTGCCGCTGGCCGGCGTGATGACGCTGTGGCTGGGCATCATGAACATCGGCGAGAAAGCCGGCGCCATCGACCTGCTGGCGCGGCTGATCCAGCCGTTCTTCTCGCGCATCTTCCCCGGCGTGCCGAAGAACCATCCGGCCACCGGCCACATGGTGATGAATTTTTCGGCCAACCTGCTGGGCCTGGACAACGCCGCCACACCGTTCGGCCTGAAGGCCATGGAAAGCCTGCAAACGCTGAACCCCAGCAAGGACGAGCCGACCGACGCGCAGATCATGTTCCTGGTGCTGCACACTTCCGGCCTGACCTTGATCCCGCTGGCCATCATGGCGCAGCGCTCGATCCTGGGCGCGGCCGATCCGTCCGACATCTTCATTCCCTGCATGATCGCGACCTACGTGGCGACCGTGACCGGCATCATCGCCGTCGCCATCCGCCAGCGCATCAACCTGTTCAACGGCGTGGTGCTGAGCTGGCTGGGCGGCATGACGGCCGCCATCGCCGGCATGGTCTTTTACTTCACGCATTACCTGACCAAGATCGAGATCGAGCTGTTCTCCAAGGTCTTCAGCAACCTGGTGCTGATCGTGGTGATCGCCGGCTTCATCATCGGCGCGCTGCGGCGCAAGGTCAACGTCTACGAAGCCTTCATCGAAGGCGCCAAGGGCGGCATCCAGACCTCGATCACAGTGATTCCCTACCTGGTCGGCATGCTGGTGGCGATCAGCGTGATCCGCAACGCCGGCGTGTTCGCCTATGTGATGGACTGCTTCGGCTGGCTGTTCGGCCACCTGGGCGTCAACACCGATTTCGTGCCGTCGCTGCCGACCGCGCTGATGAAGCCGCTGAGCGGCAGCGCCGCCAAGGCCATGATGATCGACACCATGCGCACCTACGGCGTGGATTCGTTTGTCGGCCGCCTGGCCTGCGTGTTCAACGGCTCGGCCGACACCACCTTCTACATCGTCGCGCTGTACTTCGGCTCGGTGGGCATACGCAAGACGCGCTACGCGATTTCCTGCGGCCTGATCGCCGACCTGGCCGGTGTCATCGCCGCCATCTTCGTCTCCTACATCTTCTTCCATTGA
Organism: Duganella sp. BJB476; assembly: GCF_003416895.1. Lineage (GTDB taxonomy): Bacteria > Pseudomonadota > Gammaproteobacteria > Burkholderiales > Burkholderiaceae_D > Rugamonas. Next base: position 409,222 of record NZ_QVIO01000005.1, on the reverse strand, counting down.
ACAAGGTCGCCATGTTCCGTCGCCTCATTCTCGCCGCGCTGATTGCCACCGGCACCGCCCACGCCGCCGACCTGCCGGAGCCGATCGGCGCCCTGCTGCAGGCGGCGCATATTCCGCTGGAAGGCGCCGGCATCGTCGTGCTGCGCGGCGACACCACACTGGTCTCGCACAACGCGCAGCAAAGCATGCAGCCAGCCTCCACCATGAAGCTGTTCACCACGTTGACGGCGCTGGAGCAGCTGGGCCCGGCCTTCCGTGGCCGCACCGAGTTCCGCAGCAGCGCCGAGGTGGTCAACGGCGTGCTGCAAGGCGACCTGATCCTGCGCGGCGGCGGCGATGTCGACCTCAACGAGGACGTGCTGCTGCACATGCTGCAAGCGTTGCGCAACCAGGGCATCCGAAAGATCAAGGGCGACGTGATTCTGGACCGTCTACTGTTCCAGCCGGCGCGGTCGGATGTGGGCCAGCCGCCGTTCGACGAATTCCCGTGGGCTTACTACAACGTGATCCCCGACGCGCTGCTGACCAACACCAATTTGCTGAAAGTGGAAATGCGCTCGACCGGCAACAAGATCGGCCTGGTGATGATGCCGGAGATGGACAAGGTCAGCATCCGCTCGGACATGAAGCTCAGCGATGCGCCGTGCGCGTCGTGGGAGCAGGGCTGGCGTTCGCCGGACGTCGCGCGTAGCGGCGACAAGATTGAAGTAGTACTGCACGGAAGCTACCCCAAGAACTGCATCAAGTCGACCAGCGTCGATGTGCTGGACCATCACGACTATCTGGAGCGCTTGCTGCGCGCCACCTGGCGCAAGCTGGGCGGCAGCATAGTCGGCGACGTGCGCGAGGCCGGCGTGCCAGCGGCCACGGACACGCCAACCGCTACCGTGACCACCTCGGCCACCGCGAGCGATGCCGCAGCGGCGACTGATGCGACGCCCGCCGACGCGCCAACGCCGGCCCCGGCCACCCGCCTGCTGGCCGAACACGTCTCCCGCCCGCTGCCGGAAATGCTACGCGACATCAACAAGTTCTCCGACAACACCCTGGCCCGCACAGTCTTCCTGATGCTGGGCAGCCTGCAAGCCGACCCGGTGCTGGGCAGCCGCCCGATCGCGCCCGACGGCAGCCAGGCCAGCACGCCGATGCGCGCCGAAACCGCGATCCGCGGCTGGCTGCAAAACCAGCGCATCGACGCCAACGGCCTGGTCTTCGACAACGGCTCCGGCCTGTCCCGCACCGAGCGCACCACGCCGGCGCAACTGGCGGGCGTGCTGCAAGCCGGCCTGAAAAGCCTGTGGATGCCCGAGTTCCTGTCCAGCCTGCCGATCGCCGCCACCGACGGCACCATGCGCAAGCGCCTCAAGGACAGCCCGGCCGCACTGCGCGCCCGCATCAAGACCGGCAGCCTGAAAAGCGTGATCGCCATCGCCGGCTACGTCACCGACGCCAACAACCAACCCTGCATCGTGGTCGCCATCCTGAACGACGAGCACGTCGCCAACGGCGCCGGCCGCACCGTGCTGGACGGCGTGATCGATTGGGTGTCCCGCTCCAAGTAAGCTGTAATTTTCCAAACTGAAATTCGCGTAGAATGATTTGAACATAACGCAGCGGGGAACATTGCAAGATGTCCTTAACCGTCACCGAAATACTGGGCCGCTCTCAAGAGGGACAAACACGCCCTTACATCTGTCGGTGCGATGACGGTGACGTCTACTTCGTCAAAGGGAGATCGACCACTCGGTATCAACTTATCGCCGAGTGGATATGCGCTCAGTTATGCACAGCGCTGGAATTGCCAATTGCCCACTATGCCTTGGCGACAGTACCCGTCGAAATAATCGAAGCTGACTTAACCGGCGACTACCAGGACTTGGGTTCGGGCCCAGTCTTCGCCTCCCGCCGCGTGAACGCAAGAAACCTGATGCGCAGCCATATCAAACGGGTACAGCAAAGCCTGCGTCGCGACATCATCTTGTTTGACTGGTGGGTACACAATGCGGATCGCAACTTAACTGACATCGGCGGCAACCCCAATCTCCTCTGGACTGTCGGTGATCCACCAGCCTTGGTCATGATTGATCACAATTTGGCTTTTGATGCGGACTTCGACCCAACACAATTCCTTCATCTGCATGTATTTTCCTCAGAAGTGGCCGATCTGTTCAGCGATTTCCTCCTGCGCGACACATACCGTACCCGCTTTGCCACGGTACTGGAAAATTGGGATGATATTTGTGATACGCTGCCTTTAGCTTGGCACTTTATCGACGCCGAAATGACCATGCCGGCCAAGTTCCCGTTTGATGAGATCAAGCGGCTTCTGGAGCGTGCCTTAACAGATGCATTCTGGCAGTTACCACCAACATGAATATCGCCTGTCATTACGCCATTGTTCGCTTTACCCCGTTCATAGAAACGGGGGAGTTCGCCAATGTCGGCTTGGTGATGCTCGCGCCTGGAATACGCTACTTCGGGTTTAAGCTTTTGGTCAACCGACACGCTCGCGTGACTAATTTCTTTGAAGGGCTAGACCCCAGAGTTTTCAAAACATCGATCGGCGACCTGCGCGAGGAGATGGATCGGCTCGGTTTGATATTGAACCAGACTGGCAACTACGACAAGGAAACGCTGCTGCGCATTTGGACAGAGCTGATTAAGCCCCGCGAAACCATGTTGCGCTTTAGCGAACCACGTCTGGTCTTGGCCGAGGATTGCAAAGCAAAACTGCTGGAGCTCTATGACTACTATGTCGGGCACAACTTCGCGAACAAGGAGTATCAGGAAAAACTGCTGGAACGCGATGTCAGCGGATGGCTGCGTGATGCAGGACTCCAAAACAAGTTCCATGCGGCGCGCATAGGAAACGAGGAATATCACGCGCATTTTCCTTTCGTGGCAGGTTCGGAAGAGCATCCCGAAAAAATCATCAAGCCGCTCAACCTCAATTACACTGATGCCGCGAAAATCATCGACCATGGCGGCCAATGGCTCTACCGCATAGATTCGCTCAAGAAGCGCGACCTGTTGCCCCCTCAAGTCCTCTTCACCGTCAAAGGGCCTGAGTCCAACGAGACTACACCGCGCGGCCGAGCCCAGAGCGAGATTGTCGCTGAGTTGAAAGCAAAGAACGTGATCGTAGTGAACCACGATAGCGTTACGCCAATCCTGGAGTTTGCTCGCTCCCGGTAATCACACCCCCGGCAACCCTTCCTCCACCAGATAATCGATGAACGCCCGCACCTTCAACGCCAGGTGCGGGCCGGGCATGTAGACCGCGTGCACGGTGCCGGCATACGGCTCGTCGAAAATCCACTCCGGCAGCACCTGCCGCACCCGCTGCTGCGCCAGCGCCGGGCGCGCCGTGAAATCCGGCACCAGGCCGATGCCACCACCCGCCTCCACTACCGCCATCAAGGCCGCGCTGTTATTGATCGTCAGCCGCGATGGCACGCGGATGCTGGCCGTCTCGCTACCGCGCCGCAAGCTCCATGCGTCGCCAAAGCGCGCGTAGCCCAGGTAGCTACACTGATGCGCCGGCAGCTCGTGGGGCGACTGCGGCTCGCCATGCGCGTCCAGATACTGCTGCGACGCCACCAGCACATAGCTCACCGGCCCCAGCGTGCGCGCCGCCAGTCCCGGGGCCAGCTCGGTCGCGATGCGGATCGCCAGGTCCATGCCTTCCTCGATCAGGTCGATCTTGCGGTCCATCAGTTGCAGCTCGACATTCACCTCGGGATAGCGCGCCAGGAAGCCCGGCAGCTTGGGCGCTAGCCACACCTGCCCCAGCACGATGGGCGCGCTGACGCGTATCGTGCCGTTCGGCCGCGCGCTGTAGCTGCCGGCCAGCGCGTGCACCTCGCGCGCCGTGCTCACCATGCGCGAACAAGCCGCATGCACCTGCTGCCCCAGCTCGGTCAGCGACAGCGATCGCGTGGTCCGATGCAGCAACCGTCCGCCCATGTGCGCCTCCAGCCTCGACACATGGCGGCTGACCGCCGACGTGGTCAGCTCCAGCTGCCGCGCCGCCGCCGAGAAACCACCGCTGTCGACCACCTGTGCAAAGATGGCCATTTCCTTCAACATTTCCATCGCATCGCTCCACCGTTGCAGCTGCATCAACAATGCTTTGCATTGTAAGCGGATTGTGTATTTTTTGTGCAGCCGCGATACTAAAAGCACCACATCACGCAGGGAGTCATCATGAAACAACGTACTTTAGGCAGCCAGGGTCTGACGGTATCGGCGCAGGGCTTGGGCTGCATGGGCATGAGCAATACCTACGGGCCGGCCGACCAGACCGAGGCGGTCGCCACGCTGCACCGGGCGCTGGAACTGGGCGTCAACTTCTTCGACACGGCCGAACAATACGGTCCTTACGACAATGAAGCGCTGCTGGGCCGCGCCTTCACCGGCCGCCGCAGCGAGGTCATCCTCGCCACCAAGTTCGGCTTCGACATCCGCGACGGCAAGACCGTCGGCGTGACCAGCGACCCGGCCCATATCCGCGAAAAAGTGGAAGGCTCGCTGCGCCGCCTGAACACCGACTACCTCGATCTGCTGTATCAGCACCGCATCGATCCGCTGGTGCCGATCGAGGACGTGGTGGGCGTCATGGCCGACCTGGTCCGCGAAGGCAAGGTGCGCTACCTCGGCCTGTCCGAGGCGGGCGTGGCCAACATCCGCCGCGCCCATGCGGTGCACCCGATCAGCGTGCTGCAAAGCGAGTATTCGCTGTGGGAGCGCAACCTGGAAGCCGACGTGCTGCCGGCGCTGCGCGAACTGGGCATCGGCCTGGTGGCGTTCAGCCCGCTGGGACGGGGTTTCCTGGCCGGCACCGCCAAGCGCGCGGAAGAGTATCCGCCGAACGATTTCCGTCATCTGGACCCGCGCCTGCAAGGCGAGAACTTCGACCGTAATATGGAGGCGGCCGCCATCGTGCGCGAGCTGGCCGATCATCGCCTGGTCACGCCGGGGCAGATCGCGCTGGCCTGGGCCATGCAAAAGGGCGACGATATCGTGACCATCCCCGGCACGCGCCGTCGCGCCTTCCTGGAGCAGAACGTGGCGGCAGCGGAGATCACGCTGGATGAGACCGAGATGGCGGTGCTGGATAGCGCGCTGAAACAGGTGTCCGGCCTGCGCTACAGCAAGGAGCGCATGGCGATGGTGGATCGCTGAGTTAATCCACTACAGTACGCGGATGTAGTCGCGGCGCACCAGCAAACGGTCGCCGCAATCGAAGTGCCACCATTCGCTGTTGATGCCGACCCAGCCGGCCTGCAACATGGCGTCGCGCAGCAGCTGGCGGTTGGCGATCTGCTGCGCCGTCAATTCGCCGCGCGCCAGCAGTTCAGCCTCCAGCGCCGGATGCGAGCGTTCGGACAAATCATCGAAACCGGTGCCCATGTCCAGCTCGCGGCCTTGCGCGTCCAGCAAAGTCAGGTCCAGCGCCATGCCGAAGGAATGGATGGAGCCGCGCGCCGGATCGGCGATGTAGCCCAGCAGCTCCGTGCCTTGCAGCGCCAGCCACAGCTGCTCCTGCACGCGCTGCGGACGCAAGGCGTCCAGCACCAACACCTTGCAATCGGGCCGACGTTCGGCCAGCCACGCCACCACCTTCTCCAGCGCCGCTGCCGCATTGTTGTGCAGCCAGGCGCAATCGAGCGGCGAATACAAATCGCGGCCGACAAAATTATCCGGCGTGGCGTAGCGCAGCTCGACGGCGATGCCGTCTATGCTGTCGAGACGCCGGAAATCGGGATGGCCGGCAATTTCTTCACAGGTGATGGTGAAAGCCATGCGGCGCTCCGTGCAAATTATTCAGTCGGCACGGTGCCCGGCGCCGGTTGCGGCGGCGGCATCACCGTCGGCGGGATCGCCATTTGCATGGCAGGCAGCGGACTGGTCAGCACATCGAGGATGGCCGCCGTTTCCGCATCCGGCACACCGTCATACAGCGACTGGCGGTATTTGGACTGGAACACCACCATCACGTTGCGGGTGGCCTGGTCCATCTCGCCCGTCTGCGGCACCGCGTAGCCGTGCTGGGCCAGCTTGCGCTGGAACCATGCCACGTCCGGCAACTGCTCCTGGAAGCCCGGCAGGCGCGCCGCCACGCGGCTCGCTTCCGGCCACGCGACCAGGCCGGCGTCGGCCAGCTGCTTCCACGGGAATTTCGGGCCGGGGTCCTGCTTGCGCTGCGGCGCGATATCGTTGTGGCCAAGGATATTTTCCGGCTTGATGTCGTGGCGCGCCACGATCTGCTTCAACAGCAAAATCAGCTGGTCGATCTGCGCCTGCGGGAACGGCGCATACACGCGGCCCTGCGGCGTTTCGACAAAACCCGGATTGACGATCTCGATGCCGATCGACGCCGAATTGAGCTGGTTGTAGATCTTCCAGCTGCTCAGCCCCGCATGATTGGCCTGGCGCGACTCGTCCACCAGCGTGTAGAAGAACGGCTGCTCCGTATCGGTCAGCAGGTAGTGGGCGCTGACTTCCTGCTGGGTCAGGATCTTGATCGAACGCGGCAGGTCACTGACCGTGTAGTGGATGATGATGTACTTGATGCGATCGCTCTGGCTGCGCGCGCTCAACGTCGTATCGAGGCGTGGGCCGGCGGGTGGCGCGGTGGCGCAGCCTGCCAGCAGGGCGACGGCGGTGGACAGGGCGGCAAGCGGAAGAATCTTCATCATTGGCGGTCTCGGCAGCGGTTCAATTGCATGAGTGTAGAGCAATGCGGGCCGCAGCGTGGTGCGACTGCGCTTCTTTTTGCCGCAGCGACAGTTCCGGCGGCAGCGCCGCGCGCATCGCCTGCGCGATCAGCGGATGCAGCATGGCGGCACGTCCGCTCAGCACCAGCGGGCGCGGACCATAGCGGCCCACCAGCGCCAGCGCTATGCGCGCCAGCTCCTGGCCCGCCTGTTCGAGGATGGCGCGCGCCACCGGATCGGCATCGGCGCTGGCGGCCACGGCCAAGGCTAGGCGGCCGATGGCGCCCCGGTCCTGGCCATAGATGAACTGGCGCGACAAGGCCCAGTCGCTGCCGCCGACCTGCTCGAACACCGCGCATGCCATCGGCGATTGCTGCCAGACGCCGGGCTGCTCGTCCTCCAGCCGCCAGATGTGGCGCATGGCTTCGCGCGCAATCCAGAAGCCGCCGCCGCCGTCGTCCAGCGTGACGCCGCGTCCGCCGGCGCGGTGGAACACGCCGTCCTCGGCGATCCAGGCGGCGATGGAGCCGGTGCCGGCGTAGACCAGATAGCCTTCGCCGGGCGCGAAACTGTCGAGATAGGCGATTTCCACGTCGTTGCGCAGCGTTACCGCTGGCGGCGCGACTTGCAGCAGTTCCGCCAGCCATTGCGCGGGCAGCGTGGCCAGGCCGTCGAAGCCGGTCAGGCCGGCGCACACGCCCAGCGGCTTGCCCACCGCCAGCACCTGGGTCGCCAGCATCGAGAAGATGCCGCGTACCGCGTCGCGGCCGGCGGTGTTGCCCATCTGCGTGGCGGACATGCCGGCCACCGCGCCCTCGGCCACGATCGCACCTGCCGCATCGGCCAACGCCCAGCGGGTTTGCGTGCCGCCCGCGTCGATGCCCAGTCCCAGCTCGCTCATATGTCGCTCCGTGATAGTCAGCGCATGACGCTGATACGTTCGCTTTCATTACCCAAGCGGTCGATGGCGCTGACCACCACCGCCTGCGCCGCGCCTGCCGTCGCATCGTCCGGCAACAGCAGCACCGCACGCGAGGCGGGCGCCACCGCGAAGCGCCATTCCGAACCGTAGCGTGACCAGATCGCATAATGCGCGACCGGCTTGCCGCCGCCGGCAGACAATTTCAGCCCCACGCCATTGCCTTCGCGCCGCACGGCAACGCTCGGCGCCAGCGGCAGATCCGAGCCCAGCCACGGACTGGCCGGGGCCAGCGCGGCAGTCTGATAGGTCTGCGTCCGCAGTTGATCAGCGATGCCCTTGCGGTTGTCCATCAGCGCCGCGATGCTGAAATGCAGGTGGCCCTGCACGCCGGCGCGGCTGCGCGTGACGCCGATCTGCTTGACGATCTCTTCCGGCGCGAACGCCTTGGCGCTGTTGTCGATGCGGCTGGTGTACAGGCCCGGCCAGACGTGGCGCGCGCGAGTGTTCTGCGCCAGCCAGTAGTCGAGCAGCACGTCGAACGCTTGCGGCGCCTGCGCCACCGGCCAGTACAGCTGCGGCGCCAGGTAGTCGAGCCAGCCGTTGGCCAGCCACAGTTCGGCGTCCGCATACAGCTTGTCGTACTGGCTGAAGCCGACAATGCCGGCCGGGCGCCGGTCCGGGCGGCCGATGCCGAACGGACTGATGCCGAAGCGCACCCAGCTCTTTTCCTTGTGGATGCCGAGGTACATCGCCTCGATCAGCGAATTGACGTTCTGGCGGCGCCAGCCGGCGCGGTCCAGCGTGCCGCCGCCCAGCAGATAGTGCTGCCACGACGGCTGGTCCGGGAACTCCAGCTCCTGCTTCTGGCCGACGCCGGCGTCCAGCGCCACGCCTTCCGGGCCGGCCGTGCTGGCGGCCGTGTCGATCGGGTAGGGATAGAAATAATCGTCGATGTGGACGCCGTCGATATCGTAGCGGCGCACCACGTCCAGCACCACGTCCAGCGTGTGCTGCGAGGCGGCGGCTTCGCCCGGATCCATCCACAGGTAGCGGCCGTAGGATTTGACCACGTCGGGATTGGTGCTGCCGATGTGGTTGCGCGCCAGCGGCGACTTGGCCGTGGCGTGGCGGGCGCGGTAGGGATTGAACCAGGCATGTAGCTCCAGCCCGCGCGCGTGCGCCTGCTCGATCCAGAATTGCAGCGGATCCCAGGCGGTGGCCGGCGCGCGGCCCTGCTGGCCGGTCAGGAACTCGGACCACGGCTCTAGTTCGGACGGATATATCGCATCCGCGCTCGGCCGCACTTGCAGCACGATGGCGTTCAGGTTCAGCGCCTGCGCGCGGTCGAGGATGGCGAGCGCTTCGGCCTGCTGCTTGGCCATGGTCAGGTTGCTGCGGCTAGGCCAATCGATGTTGGCCACGGTCGACACCCAGGCTGCGCGGAACTCGCGCGGCGCCGGTGGCGGCATATTCATATCGAACGGTGCCGCTGGCGCAGGGACGCCGGCCGCCGGCGGACGCGGCGTGGCGCCGGTTGGCGGGGCAGGCGTTATCGGTGTGCTGGAACAACCATCCAGCAGCACGGCCAGGGCGCCGGCCATGCCGGCTGTCAGCGTCAGCCGCTTCTTTGCATTAAAAACCAAAACCATTCCCCGAATCTGTTGAGCACCGTATTGTAATGCGCTGGGCGCTTATTTTTTGCCGAACTCTGAATCGATCCGTACCAACGCCGTCATCGCGAACGCGGGCAGGGTCGAAATGCAGGCCCAGATGAAGAAATGTTGATAACCCAGGTGCTGCTGTATCCAGCCGCTGATCATGCCCGGCAACATCATGCCGAGGGCCATGAAGCCGGTGCAGATGGCGTAATGCGCGGTCTTGTGCTCGCCGTCCGCCACCAGCACCATGTACAGCAGGAAGGCCGAGAAGCCGAAACCGTAGCCGAACTGCTCCACCGCGAGGCAGGCGGAGATCAGCACGGTGTTGGTCGGCAGCGCGGTGGCCAGGTAGACGAACACCAGGTCCGGCACGTGCATGATGAACACCATCGGCAACAGGCTACGCTTGAGGCCGAATCGGGAAATCACCACGCCGCCGCTCAGCCCGCCCAGCACCAGCGCGCACACGCCGACGGTGCCGTAGACCACGCCGAAAGTCTCGGTGCTCAGGCCGAGGCCACCTTGCGCGCGCGGATCGAGCAGGAAGGGCGCCGCCATCTTCAGCAACTGCGCCTCGCCGAGGCGGTACAGCAGCAGGAAGCCCAACGTGGCCTTGATGCCCGGCTTCTGGAAGAAACTGTGGAAAGTGCGCAGGAAATCCTTCCACAACGCGCCGCCGCCTGCGTGGCTGCGGTCGGAATCCGGGCGGGGCAGAATCAGCTGGTGATACGCGCTCAAGGCCAGCATCAAGGCCGCCATCGCGCAGAACACCACCGACCAGGCCCAGGCGGGATCGCCGCTGGACGTGGCCAGCTTGCCGGCGAGGTAGACCAGGCCGCCTTGTCCGGCGATCATCGCCAGCTTGTAGAACGCGCTGCGCACGCCGACGAACGCGGCCTGCTGGTGCTGGGTCGGCAAGCCGAGCATGTAGTAGCCGTCGGAGGCGATATCGTGGGTGGCCGAGCTGAACGCCATCAGCCACAGCAAGGCCAGGCTCATGCGGAAGAAGTCCGGCAGATGCAAGGTCAGCGCCACGGAAGCGAGCGCCGCGCCGGTCAGCAGCTGAAGCAAGACGATCCAGCGCCGCTTGGTGCCGAACAACTCCACGACGGGCGACCACAGCGGCTTGATCACCCACGGCAGGTACAGCCACGCGGTATAAAACGCCAGGTCGGTATTGGACACGCCGAGATTCTTGTACATCACCGTCGACAACATCATCACCGCGACGTAAGGCACAGCCTGGCTAAATGAAATACTAGGCACCCAAGCCCAGGCACTGCGTTGTTGCGCTCGATCCATACATCCTTCGATTTTGTTCGGCAAAATTCGGACTACAATTCAGACAGCCATCGGAGATCGAGACATGTCCACACCAGCCGATACCCAAAACACGCCAGAAACGCTCACCATACGCATGGGTTCGAAAGAACGCAACCTCATCGAGCGCGCCGCCAAAGCCTCTGGCAAAAATAGCAACGATTTCATCCTCGATGCCTTACGGCGAGCAGCAGACGACGCGCTACTGAACCAAGTCAATATTGTCGTAACGCCGGAAGCCTACGCGGAGTTCCTGGCAAGGCTGGATATGCCCCCCGCACCCAACGCGCACCTTCTTGAAACCATGCAAACCAAGGCGCCTTGGAATAAAAAATGATCATACGGCCACCGGAGCCGATGACCAGCCAGCATGCCACCAATCGCTTTTCGTGCGGAGTCGATAGCCTGGATGTATGGCTTAAACGTCGCGCCATGCAAAATCAGGCGAGCGGTGCATCGCCATCGACAAGCGTCTTCAAGGCAGAATGCTGGGGCGCGCATTGGTTCGAGATGCCAGCTATCGCATTCTTCAAGCCGCCGAATCAATCGGTATCCGTGGCATCATCACGCACGCACTGACACCGGCGGCCAAATCGTTCTATGAGCAAGTCGGTTTCGTTGTTTCGCCGCTGGACGCTATGACGCTGATGATCACGCTTTCGGATTTAACCGCAGCGTTGAGGGCGCCCCGCAGTCAGGTGTGATTGGCTACAGCAGCTTGCGGTAGACGATGAAGCCGGACTTGTCCGCGACTTTGTCATACAGCTGCATGGCGGTGTGGTTGGTTTCGTGGGTTTGCCAGTAGACCCTCGGACTGCCTGCGGCACGGGCTTGCTCGTACACTGCCTCAATCAGCTTGCGCGCCACGCCCTGGCCTCTGGCGGCTTCAGCGGTGAACAAGTCCTGCATGTAGCAACTGAGGCCTATCTGTGTCGTGCCGCGATGGTAGAGATAGTGGGCGAGGCCGACCAACTGGCCCTCATGCACAGCCACCAGCGCATGCACCGGCTCGCTCTCGTCGAAAAAGCGCGACCATGTCGTGCGGGTGATTTCCTCAGGAAGCGCCGTATCGCCATGGCGACCGTAGAATTTGTTGTACCCCAGCCATAACAAATGCCAGGCGTCGTAATCCTCTTGCGCTACCGCCCGTATCTCGATCATGGCGTCAAAGCCCGACGGACATTGCCGTCCGATGCGTCGAGCAGGTTTTGCGCGTCTTCGATGGAGGTGTTTTTCAGCAACGCGACGATCGCGACCTTGACGTGGAAGTGGCAGCGCTCCAGCACGCCGCGCGCGATGTCGGCATCGACGCCGGTGGCGTGCATGGTCAGCCGCACCGCGCGCTCGACCAGCTTGACGTTGGTGGCGTGCATGTCCACCATCAGGTTGCCGTAGACTTTGTTCAAGCGCACCATCAGCGCGCTCGACAAGGTGTTCAACACGATCTTCTGCGCCGTGCCCGCCTTCAGCCGCGTGCTGCCGGAGATCACTTCCGGCCCGGTGTCGATGGTGATGCCGATGTCGGCGCCCGCCGTCAGCGGCGTGCCGACGTTGTTGGCGATGCCGACCGTCAAAGCCCCCACCGTGCGCGCCGCCTGCAAGGCGCCCAGCACATACGGCGTGGTGCCCGACGCCGCCACCAGTAACACCACGTCGTTGTAGACCGGATAGAGCAGGCGCAGATCGGAAGCGCCCTTGGCGCGATCATCCTCCGCCCCCTCCACCGCCTCGAACATGGCGCCGAGGCCGCCGGCCAGCAAGGCAATGGCGCGCTCATGCGGCCATGAGAAAGTAGGGAACAGCTCCACGCTGTCGAGTATGCCCAGCCGCCCCGAGGTGCCGGCGCCGACATAGATCAGCCGTCCGCCGGCGGCAATGCGCGGCGCCATCGACTGCACGGCGGCGGTGATGCTGGGCTCGGCGGCTTGCACCGCCCGCAGCGCGTGGGTCTGGTCCTCGACCAGCGCCGCCACCAATGCCTCAACCGAATATTGATCCAGCTGCGCGTGCTGCGTACTCGGCGTTTCGGTTTTTAGCATAGGTTTTAAATTACGTAGCGCGACGCATCTCCGCGACGAAGTCATAGTGATCGCTGTGGCAATACGAGTGAGTCAACTCCATCGCCTCGCCCGATTCCAGATAGGCAATACGGGTAATGTACAGCACCGCCTGCCCCTCGGGAACACCCAATTGCTTGGCCAGCTCGGCCGAAGCGTTCATCGCGCGGATGTGCTGCAAGGCCCGCGCCGGCGCCTGGCCTATGCTTTCCAGGTACTGGTACAGCGAGGCGCCGACCGCGTTCGGGTCGTTCAGCACGGTCTGCGGCAGCACCGACACCTCGTACGCCATCACCACGTCGTCGGCCAGGCGCAAACGCTCCAGCCGCGCCACCTTGGAATACGGCGACAGGCCCAGGCTCAGCTGCTCTTCCGGCGTCGGCGTCACCACCGCGCGCTTGAGCCAGCGCGAACCGGGGATGTGGCCGCGCTGCTGCAATTGTTCGGAAAAACTGGTCAGGTTGGACAGCGGCTGCTCGATGCGCGGCGCAATATAATTGCCCGATCCGCGACGGCGCACCACCAATCCCTGGTCCACCAGCTGGTCGATGGCCTTGCGCGCGGTCACCCGCGACACGTTCAGCAACTCCGACAAGGTCCGCTCGGACGGCAGCGCCTGGTCCACCTGGTAGCGGCCGTTATGCACATCATCGCTTAATTTGCGGGCAATTTGCATGTACAGCGGCGTACTGTCATTGGCATCCGCCTTGAATTCAAAACTGGTCTGGCTCATTCAAATCTCCTCACGCCTCTAGTGTAATAGCGTTACAGAAAACATGTACGCATCAGGACGTTGAAAATAACAATATTTGTACACATAGCATAACGGCAAGCCCGGCGGAATGCGGCTATTTGGCGGATAATGCTGGATCGCCACACCAGCCCGACCACCTGAATTCATGTCCAAGAAGTCCACCGCCCCCGCGGCCTGCCCCTGCGGCGGCCCCTCCCTGGCAAGCTGCTGCGGCCCGTATATCGACGGCGCGGCCATCCCGCCGACCGCCGAAACGCTGATGCGTTCGCGCTATACCGCCTATGTCCAGCGCAACGAGCCCTACCTGATGGCCACCTGGCACGCCAGCACCCGTCCGGCCGAGCCGATTATGAGCAACGAAGAAAAATTGCAGTGGCTGGGACTTGAGGTAAAATCTGCTTTACGTTTACGTCAACGTAAAGCAGAAGATGCCGACCTGACCACGGATACGGTGGAGTTTGTGGCACGGTTCAAGACCAATGGCCGGGCCCAGCGTCTGCACGAAATTAGCAATTTTGTACGCGAGCCGGCCGAAGGCGGGCTGCGCTGGTTTTACGTTGACGGTAGTTTTCCAGAATAAATCATCAGGACGCGGCGGAGACACCGCGCAGAAAAAGGAAAAGCAATGCCGCAGATCGAAAGCAAACTCAATCCCCGCAGCGAGGATTTCAAAGCCAACGTGGCCGCCATGCAGGCCGTCGTCGATGACCTGCGCGACAAGGTCGCCAAGATCGCCCTCGGCGGCGGCGAGGCGGCATCGGCCAAGCACGTCGCCCGCGGCAAACTGCTGCCGCGCGACCGCGTGCAGATGCTGCTCGATCCCGGCACGCCTTTCCTCGAACTGTCGCAGATGGCGGCCTACGGCATGTACCAGGACGCCAACGGCGCCGACGCCGCGCCGGCCGCCGGCATCATCACCGGCATCGGCCGCGTGGCCGGCCAGGAATGCGTGATCGTCTGTAACGACGCCACCGTCAAGGGCGGCACCTACTACCCGATCACGGTCAAGAAGCACCTGCGCGCGCAGGAGATCGCCGACCAGAACAACCTGCCGTGCATCTACCTGGTCGACTCGGGCGGCGCCAACCTGCCGAACCAGGACGACGTCTTCCCGGACCGCGACCACTTCGGCCGCATCTTCTACAACCAGGCCAACCTGTCGGCCAAGGGCATCCCGCAGATCGCGGTGGTGATGGGCTCCTGCACCGCCGGCGGCGCCTACGTGCCGGCGATGAGCGACGAATCGATCATCGTCAAGGAACAGGGCACCATCTTCCTCGGCGGCCCGCCGCTGGTGAAGGCAGCCACCGGCGAAGTGGTCACCGCTGAAGACCTGGGCGGCGGCGACGTCCACACCCGTTTGTCCGGCGTGGCCGACCACCTGGCGCAGAACGATCTGCATGCGCTGTCGCTGGCGCGTACCATCGTATCGAATCTGAACCGCACCAAGCCGCAGCAGGGCGCGTTGCGCGAGGCGGCGGAACCGAAGTACGCCACCGAAGAACTGTACGGCGTGATCCCGGTCGACACCCGCAAGCCGTTCGATGTGCGCGAAGTCATCGCCCGCATCGTCGACGGCAGCGAATTCGATGAATTCAAGGCGCGCTACGGCACCACGCTGATCTGCGGCTTCGCCCACATCTTCGGCATGAAGGTCGGCATCATCGCCAACAACGGCATCCTGTTCTCCGAGTCCGCACTGAAGGGCGCGCACTTCATCGAGCTGTGCGCGCAACGCAAGATCCCGCTGGTGTTCCTGCAAAATATCACCGGCTTCATGGTCGGCCGCAAATACGAAAACGAAGGCATCGCCCGCAACGGCGCCAAGATGGTGACGGCAGTGGCGACGGCCGCCGTGCCCAAGTTCACCGTCATCATCGGCGGCAGCTTCGGCGCCGGTAACTACGGCATGTGCGGCCGCGCCTTCTCACCGCGCTTCATGTGGATGTGGCCTAACGCCCGCATCTCCGTCATGGGCGGCGACCAGGCGGCGTCGGTGCTGGCCACGGTCAAGCGCGACGGTATCGAAGGCAAGGGCGGCTCGTGGACGGCGGAGGAAGAAGCCGCGTTCAAGCAGCCGATCAAGGATCAATACGAACACCAGGGCCACCCATACTACGCCACCGCGCGCCTGTGGGACGACGGCGTGATCGACCCGGCCGACACCCGCATGGTGCTGGGCCTGGGCCTGTCGGCCGCGCTCAATGCCGAAATCCCGGACACCAAGTTCGGCGTCTTCAGGATGTAAGCGGACGATGACCATGCAGACCCGATACCGTCACGGACTGGCAGCGCTGCTGCTGGTGGCGGCTTGCGCCTCGGCGCAGGCCGGCCCGCTGCCGGTGGTCGATGCGAGCATGGGCGAGCAGGTCATCGCCATCCCCGCCAGGATAGCCGGCGCCGACATCACGCTGCAAACCACCATCTACAAGCCGCCGGGCGACGGTCCGTTCCCGGTGCTGTTCATGAATCACGGTAAAGCCGGCGGCGACGCTCACCAGCAGGAGCGGGCGCGCTATCCGGTCATCAGCCGCGAGTTTATCAAGCGTGGCTACGCGGTGGTGATCCCGATGCGGCTGGGTTTTGCCGGCTCGGGCGGCACCTACGCCAACTCGCACTGCCAGGCTACGGAAAACGGCGAACAGCAGGCTGCATCGCTGTACTCCGCCATGGCCTACGTAATGAAGCAGCCATGGGCCGACCAGCAGCATGTGATCCTGGCCGGCCAGTCGCACGGCGGCCTGACCGCGATCGCCGCCGGCAGCCATAACATCAGCGGCGTGCAGGGCATCATTAACTTCGCCGGTGGCGTCAACAGCCGCTCCCACTGCGACTGGAAGACCGCGCTGGTCGATGCCTTCAAGGCCTATGGGGCGGTGAGCACCACGCCAAGCATCTGGTTCTACGGCGCCAACGACCAGCACTTCGGCCCCAAGCTGGCGGCCGATATGTACGCGGCCTACACCGCCGGCGGCGGCAAGGCGCAGCTGGTGGCCTACGGACCGTTCAAGCGCGACGCGCACGGCATGAGCTCCAGCGCGGACGGCGTCGCCATCTGGCTGCCCGAGACCACGCGCTTCCTGCAAAGCGTCGGCATGCCGACCGAAATCAAATACACGATCAAGGACTAGAGATGAGCTTAGAGATCGGCTTTACCACGCTGACCATCAGCCGCGAAGGCAAGGTCGCCACCGTCACGCTGAACCGCCCGGACGTGCGCAACGCCTTCAACGAAACCACTATCGCCGAGATCACGCAAGCCTTCGGCGAGCTCGGTGCCGAAGCAGACTTGCGCGCGATTGTGCTGGCGGCGAACGGCCCGGCCTTCTGCGCCGGCGCCGACTTGAACTGGATGAAAAAAATGGCGGGCTACACGCACGCCGAAAACCACGCCGACGCTCTGCAACTGGCGGAGATGCTGCGCACGATCTACCTGTGTCCCAAGCCCGTGGTGGCCAAGGTGCAGGGCGATTGCTACGCCGGCGGCATGGGGCTGGTCTCCGCGTGCGACATCATCGTCGCGGTCGACCAGGCCAATTTCTGCCTGAGCGAAGTGAAACTGGGACTGATCCCCGCCACCATTTCGCCATATGTGATCAAGGCCATAGGCGAGAACGCATCGCGCCGCTACTTCCTGACCGCCGAGCGATTCGGCGCACAGGAAGCGCTGCGCATCGGCTTCGCGCACGAAGTGGTGGCCGCCGACGCGCTCGACGCCAAAGTAGCGGAAATCGTCAAGGCGCTGGTCAACAACAGCCCGAACGCCGTGCAGCAAGCCAAGGTGCTGGTGCGCGACGTGGTTGGGCAAACCGTCAACGATGCGCTGCTGGCCGATACCGCCGAGCGCATCGCCCATATCCGCGCCTCGGAACAGGGCCGCGAAGGCGTGGCCTCGTTCCTTGAGAAGCGCAAGCCGTCATGGCTGAGTTA
The DNA here is from genome assembly GCF_003416895.1 of Duganella sp. BJB476. Lineage (GTDB taxonomy): Bacteria > Pseudomonadota > Gammaproteobacteria > Burkholderiales > Burkholderiaceae_D > Rugamonas. Next base: position 391,862 of record NZ_QVIO01000005.1, on the reverse strand, counting down.
ATACCGTTCTCCCCGCGCAGCGGGGAGAACAAAAAAATAGTTTGGAGCTTCTTTGGAATTGAATAAACAAAGCGACTGGGTAGCACGCAGCCTGCGCAGCGTATGGCATCCGTGCACCCAGATGCAACACCACGAGACTGTGCCCCTGATTCCGGTCAAGAGCGGCAAGGGTGCGTGGCTGTACGACCATGAAGGCCGCCGCTACCTCGATGCGATCAGCTCCTGGTGGGTGAACCTGTTCGGCCACGCCAACCCGCGCATCAACGCCGCGCTGAAGGACCAGCTGGACACGCTGGAACACGCGATGCTGGCCGGCTTCACGCACGAACCGGTGATCGAGCTGTCGGAAAAACTGTCGGCGCTGACCGGCCATGTGCTCGGCCATAGCTTCTACGCCAGCGACGGCGCATCGGCCGTGGAAATCGCGCTGAAGATGAGCTTCCACTCCTGGCGCAACAACGGCAAGAGCGGCAAGCAGGAATTCGTCTGCCTCAAGGGCAGCTACCACGGCGAGACCATCGGCGCCCTGGCCGTCACCGACGTCGCCCTGTTCAAGGATGCCTACGGCCCGCTGCTGCGCGCCTCGCAAACCGTGATGTCGCCGGACGCCCGCAATGCGGCTCCCGGCGAAACCGCCGAAGACATGGCCCACAAAGCCGCCGCCGACGTCGAACGCCTGTTCATCGAACGCGCCGACAAGATCGCCGCCATCATCATCGAACCGCTGGTGCAATGCGCCACCGGCATGGCGATGCACGACCCGCTGTACCTGAAGCTGGTGCGCGAACTGTGCGACCGCCACTCGGTACACCTGATCCTCGACGAAATCGCCGTCGGCTGCGGCCGCACCGGCACCTTCTTCGCCTGCGAGCAGGCCGGCGTATGGCCGGACTTCCTGTGCCTGTCGAAGGGCATCAGCGGCGGCTACCTGCCGCTGTCGCTGGTGATGACGCGCGACGAGATCTACCAGTCCTTCTACAGCAACGACGTCACGCGCGGCTTCCTGCACTCGCACTCGTACACCGGCAACCCGCTGGCCTGCCGCGCCGCGCTGGCGACGCTGCAAATCTTCGAGGAAGACGATGTACTGGCCGCCAACCGCGTGAAAGCCGCGCGCCTGACCGCAGCGCTGCAACCGCTGGCGCAGCACAAGCAGGTGCGCAACTTCCGCCAACGCGGCATGATCTGGGCCTTCGACGCCATCGACGCCACGCCGGACTTCTCACGCCGCTTCTTCGCCACGGCGGTGGAGCACGAGCTGCTGATGCGCCCCATCGGCTCCACCGTCTACATGATGCCGCCGTATATCCTCAACGACGAGGAAATCGACGGCCTCGCCGCCAACACGCTGGCCGTGTTCGACAAAGTGATGGCGGGCTGACCATGGAAATGCTGAACCAACTCAAGCAGCAGCTGCAAGCGCTGGAAGAACAGGACCTGATCCGCACCCGCCGCACGGTCGACACGCCCTGTGGTCCGCGCGTGTCGGTGGGCGGCCGCGAACTGCTGGCCTTCTGCACCAACGACTACCTGGGTCTGGCCAACCACCGCAAGATCAAACTCGCGTTGCAGGAAGGCGCGGCGATGTATGGCGTCGGCAGCGGCGCCTCGCACCTGATCAGCGGCCACGGTCGCGCCCACGCCATGCTGGAAGAGCGCCTGGTGGAATTCGTCGGCGCCCATCTGGTGTCGCCGCGCGCGCTAACCTTCTGCACCGGCTACATGGCCAACCTGGCCATCGTCACCGGCCTGACCGCCGGCGACCGCGACGCCGACATCTTCTCCGAATCGCTGAACCACGCCTCGCTGATCGACGGCGCCCGCCTGTCGCGCGCCAACGTCAAGGTCTACCCGCATGCCGACCTGGAAGCGCTGGCGCAGATGCTGGCCGCGTCCAAGGCCGCTACCAAGCTGGTAGTGACGGACAGCGTCTTCAGCATGGACGGCGACCTGGCGCCGCTGCCGCAGTTGCTGGCCTTGTGCGAACAATACGGCGCCTGGCTGGTGGTGGACGACGCCCACGGCTTCGGCACGCTGGGCGCCAACGGCCACGGCGCGCTGGAGCACTTCGACCTGCGTTCGCCCAACCTGGTCTATATGGGCACGCTGGGCAAGGCGGCCGGCGTCAGCGGCGCTTTCGTCGCCGCGCACGAGACGGTGATCGAAACGCTGATCCAGAAAGCCCGTCCCTACATCTTCACCACCGCCACGCCGCCGGCGCTGGCGCACGCGCTGCTGACCAGCCTTGAACTGCTGGAAGGCGACGAAGGCCGCAACCGCCGCGCACAGCTGCAAGCTTTGGTGGCACAATTGGACGATGGCCTGCGCCTGAAGCGCTGGCAGCGCCTGCCCTCGATGACTGCGATCCAGCCCATCCTGATCGGCGATAATGCCGAGACCATGCGCGCCGGCGCGGCCCTGTACGAGCAGGGCCTGTGGGTCGGCACCATCCGTCCGCCGACCGTGGCGCCAGGCACCTCGCGCCTGCGCGTGACGCTGTCCGCAGGGCATAGCAGCATGGAAGTCGCGAAGCTGATAGCCGCGATCAATGCATTGGAAAGGACTTGATATGAGTCTCGACGATCCCGTCATAGCTGTGGACACACCGCGCACGCAGGTGCAACCGGCGCCCGCCGCCACCGGCATCCCGCCGCGTTTCAGCTGTTTTGTCACCGGCACCGACACCGAAATCGGCAAGACGCTGATCTCATCGGCGATGCTGCATGCGCTGGTGCAGGCCGGCGTGCGCGCCTGCGGCATGAAGCCGGTGGCCGCCGGCGCCGAACTGCGCGACGGCGTTTTGCACAACGACGACTGCGACCAGCTGGCCGCCGCCGGCAATGTCCACCTGCCGCAATCGATCACCACGCCTTTCCTGCTGAAGGAGCCTGCCGCGCCGCACATCGCCGCCGCGCTGGAAGGCGTGACGATTTCGCCAGTGCCCATCCTGGCGGCCTACGTCGAAATCAACGCCGCCTCCGATGCGACGGTGGTGGAAGGCGTGGGCGGTTTCCGCGTGCCGCTGAACGATGATTTCGACACCGCCGACCTGGCCGAGCAGCTCGACCTGCCGGTAGTGCTGGTGGTCGGCCTGCGGCTGGGCTGCATCAGCCACGCGCTGCTGACGGTGGAAGCGATCGAAGCGCGCGGCCTGCGGCTGGCCGGCTGGGTCGCCAACGAAACGCAGGACGACATGGCCTTCGCCGACGAAAACGTCGCCGCACTGGAGCAACGCATCAGCGCACCGCTGCTGGGCCGCGTGCCGCGCCTGGCCGAACCCGGCGCGCAAGCCGCCGCCGCATATATCGATTTTACGCAGCTGCCAAATTGGCCAGCTCAAAACAAACTTTGAACGAAGAAGGAATCACGATGTCCCAGAACACCCTCCAAGAACCGAAAACCGTAGCGCTGCACCGTCCGACGGCCGCCATCACCTTGCCGCCTGCCGCGACGTGGCCGCTGGATGACGTGATGGCTTTGTTCGACCTGCCGTTCAATGACCTGATGTTCCGCGCACAGCAAACCCACCGCACCAACTTCCCTGACGGCGACGTCGAACTGGCCACGCTGCTGTCGATCAAGACCGGCGGCTGCGAGGAAGACTGCGGCTACTGCCCGCAGGCGGCGCGCTACGACACCGGCGTCGAAGCCAAGAAGATTCTCGACATCGACACCGTGCTGGACGCAGCCAAGCAGGCCAAGGACAACGGCGCCACCCGCTTCTGCATGGGCGCCGCATGGCGCAGCCCTAAAGACCGCGACATGGACAAGGTCGAAGAGATGGTGCGCGAAGTGAAGGCGCTGGGCCTGGAAACCTGTGCCACGCTGGGCATGCTGGAAGAAAAACAGGCCGAGCGCCTGAAGGCCGCCGGCCTCGATTACTACAATCACAACCTGGACACCGCGCCTGAGTTCTACGACAACGTGATCTCGACCCGCGAATACCAGGACCGCCTGGACACGCTGGGCCGCATCCGCGAAGCTGGCCTGAAGGTTTGCTGCGGCGGCATCGTCGGCATGGGCGAGTCGCGCTTGCAGCGCGCCGGCTTGATCGCGCAGCTGGCCAACCTGAATCCGTATCCTGAATCGGTTCCGGTCAACCACCTGGTGCAGGTGGAAGGCACACCGCTGTACGGCATGGACCCGCTGGACCCGTTCGAATTCGTGCGCACCATCGCCGTCGCCCGCATCACGATGCCGAAGGCGCGCGTGCGTCTGTCGGCAGGCCGCCGCCAGATGGGCGAAGCGGTGCAAGCCATGTGCTTCCTGGCCGGCGCCAATTCGATCTTCTACGGCGACAAGCTGCTGACCACCGATAACCCGGAAGCGGAAGACGACCGCGCGCTGTTGAACAAATTGGGCCTGAAAACCCGCGGTGCCGTGCTGGACTCGGCACCGAAGGAGAAGTGCGGCTGCTAATCCAGCCCGTCGATACACCACACGATAAAAAAACTTCCAGCCACAAGCTGCAAAGAGAGAGACCATGTTTACAAAAATACTGATCGCCAACCGTGGTGAAATCGCCTGCCGTGTAGCCGCTACCGCGCGCCGCATGGGCATCAAGACCGTCGCCGTGTACTCGGAAGCGGACGCCAATGCCAAGCACGTCGCAGTGTGCGACGAAGCGGTGCTGATCGGCCCTGCAGCCGCCAAGGAAAGCTATCTGCGCGGCGAGAAAATCATCGCCGTCGCCAAGGCCACCGGCGCGCAAGCGATCCATCCGGGCTATGGCTTCCTGTCCGAGAACGCCGAATTCGCCGACGCCTGCGCCGAAGCGGGCCTGGTGTTCATTGGCCCGCCTGCATCGGCGATGCGCGCGATGGGCTCCAAGTCCGCCGCCAAGCAGCTGATGGAGAAGGCCAACGTGCCACTGGTGCCCGGCTACCACGGCGAACAGCAGGACGCCGACTTCCTGCACGCGCAGGCCGACAAGATCGGCTACCCGGTGCTGCTGAAGGCTTCGGCCGGCGGCGGCGGCAAGGGCATGCGCGTGATCGAGAACTCGGCGCAGTTCAAGGACGCGCTGGCATCGTGCAAACGCGAGGCGATCAGTTCCTTCGGCGACGACAAGGTGCTGGCGGAGAAATACCTCCAGCGTCCGCGCCACATTGAAATCCAGGTGTTTGCCGATACCCTCGGCAACTGCATCTACCTGTTCGAGCGCGATTGCTCGGTGCAACGCCGCCACCAGAAAGTGCTGGAAGAAGCGCCTGCGCCGAACATGCCGGCCGAACGCCGCGCAGCGATGGGCGAGGCCGCCGTCGCCGCCGCCAAGGCCGTCGGCTACGTCGGCGCCGGCACGGTGGAGTTCATCGCCAACCAGGACGGCTCGTTCTACTTCATGGAGATGAACACCCGCCTGCAAGTCGAACACCCGGTCACCGAAATGATCACCGGGACCGACCTGGTGGAATGGCAGCTGCGCGTGGCCGCCGGCGAGCCGCTGCCGAAACAGCAGCACGAACTGGCCATCAACGGCCACTCGATCGAAGCCCGTATCTACGCCGAGAATCCAGAGAAGGGCTTCCTGCCGTCGATCGGCACGCTGCGCCACATGGAAACGCCGGGCGCGGTCGCCTTTGAGCTGGGCGGCGCCGTCAACCTGCCGGCCGGCGTGCGTATCGATTCCGGCGTGCGCGCCGGCGATGCGATCTCGCCGTTCTACGATCCGATGATCGCCAAGCTGATCGTCTGGGGCGCGGACCGCAAGCAGGCCTTGGCCCGCATGGCGCAAGCGCTGTCGCAGTACCAGATCGTCGGCCTGGCCACCAACATCGCCTTCCTGAAACGCCTGGTCGAAGGCCAGGCCTTCTCGACGGCCGACCTGGACACGGGCCTGATCGAACGCAATCACGACGCGCTGTTCCCGGCCGCGCAAGCTGCGCCGGATGCAGCACTGGCGCTGGCCGCCGTGTCTCTGATCGAATCCGAAAAGGACCGCTCCGCCGCGCAATCCGGCCCCAACGCCGCCGATCCTTGGGGCCAGGCGCTGGGCTGGCGCATGAACCATCCGTACGTGCGCGCGCTGTCCTTCGGCGACGAATTCGCGGCGGCCAAGCCGTATGGCGTCAACGTCAGCTACCGCGCCACCGACTGGCTGTTCAGCGTCGGCACGGCGCAGCCGCAGGTACTGAGCCTGATGTCGCAGGACGGAAATGACTTCAGCATCAAGCTGGGCGAGCAGGCGGTACACGGCACCGTGCGCCGCGACGGCGACATGCTGCACGTGTTCACCAACGGCGCGCACTATCCGCTGGCCTACAACGATCCGATGGCGCACGCCGGCGAGACCGAGGCCGAAGGCGGCCGCCTGACCGCGCCCATGCCGGGCAAGGTGGTCGCGGTGCTGGCCACCAAAGGACAGGAAGTGAAGAAGGGCGACGCCCTGGTCATCATGGAAGCCATGAAAATGGAACACACCATCGCCGCGCCGCACGATGGCGTGGTCGACGAAATCCTGTACAGCGTGGGCGACCAGGTGGCCGACGGGGCGCCGCTGCTGGCGTTCAAGACGGCGTAAAGGAGGACATCATGCGTATTCTTTTACATCGGGCGGACGGCAAGACCGAGCCTTGGATCAAGGACTTTGCCAAGTACCTTCCGGAAGCCGAAGTCGAAATCTGGCATGCCGGCGAAAAGTGCCAGGCATGCGACTACGCGGTTGTGTGGTCGCCGCCGGAAGCGATGCTGCCGGACCTGGCGCAGGTCAAGGCGATCTTCGTCACCGGCGCCGGCGTTGACGCGCTGCTCAAGTTCAGCGACGCACTGCCGCCGCACATTCCCATCATCCGCCTGGAAGACGCCGGCATGGCGTTGCAAATGGCGGAGTATGTGACCTATTCGGTGCTGCGTTATTTCCGCCGCTTCGACGAGTACGAAACCCAGGCGCGCGCCGGCCAGTGGCTGCCGCTGCCGCAGCATCCGAAAGAAGATTTCGCGGTCGGCGTATTGGGCATGGGCGTGCTGGGTAAGCGCGTGCTGGAGGCGCTGGCGCCGTTCGGCTTCCCGCTGCGCGGCTGGAGCCGCACCGAGAAGAGCATGCCGGGCGTGCAGTGCTTCCACGGCGCCGACGGCCTGGACACCTTCCTGCGCGGCAGCCGCGTGCTGGTCTGCATGCTGCCACTGACGCCGGACACCAACAACCTGCTCAACCGCACCAACATGGGCAAGCTGCCGCAAGGCTCGTACCTGATTAACGTCGCGCGCGGCGCGCATGTGGCCGAGCCGGACCTGCTCGCGCTGATCAAGTCCGGCCACATCGCCGCCGCCACGCTGGACGTGTTCCGCAACGAGCCGCTGCCGGCGCAGCATCCGTTCTGGCAGGAGCCGCGCATCACGATCACACCGCACATTTCGGCGCTGACCTTGCGCCGCGAGAGCGTGCAGCAGATCGCCGAAAAAATCCGCAAGACCGCGAAGGGTGATACCGTCGCCGGCGTGGTCGACCGCAATAGAGGATATTGATATGAACAGTTTGCCGAAACAGGTAAAGATCGTCGAAGTCGGCCCGCGCGATGGCCTGCAAAATGAAAAAGAGAGCGTGCCCGCCGAAGTGAAGATCGAGCTGGTGAACCGCCTGACCAGCGCCGGTTTCCAGAACATCGAAGCGGCATCGTTCGTGTCGCCGAAGTGGGTGCCGCAGATGGCCACCAGCAAAGAGGTGATGGCCGCGATCACGCGCAAGCCGGGCGTGATCTACTCGGCGCTGACACCGAACATGCAGGGCTTCGAAGCGGCGCTGGCAGCCAAGGCGGACGAGGTGGTGATCTTCGGTTCGGCCTCGGAAGCGTTCTCGCAAAAGAACATCAACTGCTCGATCGCCGAATCGATCGCGCGCTTCGAAGGCGTGGCGAAAGCGGCCAAGGATAACGGCCTGCGCCTGCGCGGCAGCATCAGCTGCTCGTTCGGTTGCCCGTATCAGGGCGAAGTGCCGCTGGATGCGGTGGCCGACGTCGTGGGCCGCATGCGCGACCTGGGTTGCGACGAGATCGACATCGCCGACACCATCGGCGTCGCCACGCCGCGCAAGACGCAGGCGGTGATGGAGACGGCGATCCGCGCGTTCCGGCTCGACGGCTTGTCCGGCCACTTCCACGACACGTACGGACAGGCGCTGGCCAACATCTACGCCAGCCTGGAGCTGGGCATCACGATTTATCACTCGTCGGTATCGGGCCTGGGCGGCTGCCCATACGCCAAGGGCGCCACCGGCAACGTGGCCACCGAGGACGTGCTGTACATGATGCAGGGCCTGGGAATTGAAACCGGCATCGACCTCGATATCGTGGTCGACGCCGGCCAGTTCATTTCGCAGTTCTTGGGCCGCAAAGGCGCCAGCCGCGCGGGCAACGCCATCGCCGCCAAGCGCGCCGGCTGATCCGCACCGGCTATTCGCGGACCAGTTTGTCCGCGACGTACATGCGGTACTGCCTGATACGCCCGGTGACGGTGTCGGGCCCCTGGCGCGGCATGTAGCGCACGCCCGCCACCTCCACCTGCTGACCCAGATCGATGATCAGCTGGTGCGGGTGGCCGGTCCCACCGGCAAACGCGGTGTGCCAGTGATCCGACGCTTGGCCGTTGATCGCATTGAGCGCCGAGCCATCCTCCTTCTTCAACTCCTCGCTGCTGGCGTAGGCGATCGTCCAAGATTGCTGGTTGATGGTCTTGCCGTCCTTGCCCAGCAATGAAATCTCAGCCACCGCCGCATACTGCTTGCCGTCGAAGGCGCTCAGCGATTCAAGACAGAACTGGCGTCCCTTGACCGGCGCGGCGAACAGCACATCCTGGGTCGCGCCACCGGCGGCAAACTCGCCCGCCTGCGCCGGCGTGACGCCTTCCAGCGCCGGCTTGACCGTGCTGGGTGGCCGCGCCAGATCCAGCTCAGGATTGAGCTGGTCGAGTATCGGCTCCGTCAACCCGGCGATGCGGGCGCTGCGTGGGCCGGTCAGGTCGAGCACCACGATTTCGTTGCGGCCCTTCCTGATCCACGGGCCGGGCAGGTACATGGTCTGCGTCGGTCCGATGCTCCAGTAGCGGCCCAGGCAACGGCCGTTAATCCACACGATGCCCTGTCCCCAGCTCGACATGTCGAGGAAGGTATCAGCCTGCCGGCCGGCCTCGAAGCCGCCGTGCCAGAAGGCCGGTCCTTTGGTGCGTCCGCGCTTGAACGACAGCGGCGGCAGCACGCCATCGGCATCGAAGTCGATGGCGCGGATTTCCCAGTTCTCCAGCGTCTGCGCCGCGCCGTCCTTGGTGGTGAACGTCACCGGACCATGCAGGCCCTTGCGGTCGTGGACCTCCAGCCCAAAGTTCACCCGCGCGATGGTGTACAGCAGGATCTCCACCGTCACGGCCTTGCTGCGCGCCGGCACGGCAACCGAGAAGCGGCGATGGCGCGTATCCAGCGTCCCCACCTGCTTGCCGTCGATGTAGACCCAAGCCAGGTCGCGCACCTTGGCGGCGGCGAGCAACCCCGCCGGACCGGCCGGCAGCCGCACGCGATAGGCAACCAGGCCGCGGCTGATGTCGTACTGCTCGATCGGCTCCGGCGAAACGGCCTTGATCGTGCGCGCCGGCAGGTTGGCCAGCACCGGCGCCGACTCGCTCAGCGCAAACGCATCGATGCGCATGACGGGATTGCGCGCCGGCGGCTCGGGCAGCACTTCACCCGCCGCCAGGAACGGCCGCATGCCTTCGCGATAGGCGTTGAACTTGGCGCCCATCCATCCGGCTTCACTGATCGGCGCGTCGTAGTCGTAGCTGGTGGTGTCCGGCCGGAAGGGACGATCGCAGCCGCCCCACAGGCCGAAGGTGGTGCCGCCGTGCGCCATGTAAAGGCTGAACGAACCATTCGCCTTCAGCATGGCCTGGATGTCGATGACGGCGCTCGTATTGTCGCCGCGACGGTGCGGATTGCCCCAGGTGTCGAACCACCCCGAGTAGTATTCGCCGCACATCAGCGGCGCCTGCTGCACCGCCGCCAGCGCCTTGAAGCCGCTGGCCGGATCGCTGCCGAAGTTGGCCACCGAGAGCATGCCGGCGATATGGGTCTTGGCCACCGCGTTGGTCGGATTGCACTGGAACAGCGGCACGTCGAACCTGGCGTCGAGCAGCGCCTGGCGCAGCACGCGCATGTAGTCCAGGTCTTCGCCGAAGAAGCCGTACTCGTTCTCCACCTGGACCATCAAGATCGGGCCGCCCTGGGTCACCTGCATAGTCCCCAGCACGCGGCCGACTTCATTCAGGTAGCGCCGCGCCGGGTCGATAAAGGCCGGATCGCGCGTGCGAAGGAAGGCGTCGCCCGGATTTTTCTTCAACAGCCACCACGGCAGGCCGCCCATCTCCCACTCTGCGCAGGCGTAGGGACCGGGACGCAGGATCACCCACAGCCCTTCCTGCTGCGCGAGCCGGCAGAATTCCACCGCGTCGCGCTGGCCGCTCCAGTCGAACTTCCCTTCGCGCCACTCGTGGTAGTTCCAGAACAGATAAGCGCACACAGTGTTCAAGCCCATCGCCTTGATGGCTTTCAGGCGGTGCGTCCAGTACTCGCGCGGCACGCGGGCGAAGTGCATTTCGCCGCAGCGGATCTGGAACGGTTTGCCGTCGATGAGAAAATCGCTGGCGCCGACCGCAAAGCGCGGCGCGGCTTGCGCGCCGGCGTGGATCGGCAGCAGGGCGCCGCCGGCGACGGCAGCAGCGCCTTGCAGCAGGCGGCGGCGGGGCAGGTTCGCTCGCGTCATTTAGAACGCCACTCGCAGGCCAACGTTGGCGCGGCGGCCGACATCTTCCAGCGTAAGGAACTGCGATTCGTTGTTGGCATATTCGTGCATCCGGGCGTTGTTCAGGTTGATGAAGTCCGCGTACAGGGCCATCTTCGGCGTCAGGTTGTAGCGCAGGCTGGCGTCGCTCTGGCCGTAGGCTGCGCGGGTGCGCGGCAGGGTGCTGCCGCCACCGCAATCGACGGAGAAGTGGTTGCGCCAGTTGTAGCTGACCCGCGCCTGGAATTTGTCGTTCTCGTAGAACACCGAGCCATTGTACGACTGCGGCGACAAGCCAGGATAGCCGCAGGCCGGCGCGCCGGTGTCGGTGTCGCGGGTCGCGCTCGCGTCCACATAGGTGTAGTTGGCGGCGACGCCGAATCCCTTCAGCCAGGAGATGTTGTTGTCGAAGGCGTACTGGCCGGCCAGTTCCACGCCCTTGATCTTGCCTTCCTGTCCGTTGCGCACGCGGGTGTCGTGAACCACTTCGGTGTACTGCGGGATTTTCATGTCCACCATCTTGGTCTCCAGGAAGTTGGAGACATCCTTGCGGAAGATGGCGAGGCTGACGTAGTTGGTCTTCGACAGATACCATTCATACGACAGATCGTAGTTCTTCGACTGCATCGGCTTCAGGTAGGGATTGCCGCCACCGGTTTGCACGTCGCCGTAACGGCCGCCGTAGGAATTACTCACGCCCATCTGGTTCAGCGTCGGACGGGTCTCGGTCTTCGATGCGGCCAGGCGCAGCAGCATATCCGCCGTCAGGTCGAACTTCAGATTGGCGGACGGCAGGAAGCTGTTGTAGCTGTTGGTGACGGTGTTGACGGCGGTCGGGCCCCAGTTCAGGATGTAGGTCGTGTCGTTGGGGCTCTTGGTTGCCGACAGCAGGACGCGGCTGATGCCGGTCGACGCCGAGTTCACGTGCACCACGCGCATGCCGGCGTTGGCCGACCAGCCGGCGCCTTCCCATTTGGAGTCCAGGAAGAAGCTCGATACCTTCTCCTTCACGCCCCACATATCCGGCTTGGTGTAGTCGATCGCCATCGGGCCGTTCGGGTACTTGCTCTTGTCCAGATACAGCGCCGGATCGTTGGATTGCGCCAGCAGCGACGGCTGGTTCAGATAGTTCATGTACTCGTACGGATTGAAGCTGAGATAAGCGCTTGGAATCTGCGCGCCATTGCCCAGGAAGTTATCCATCGGCGTTACCGTGAACAGCGACGATGGCAAGCCGACGTGATAGCCGCTGAAGGCATTCCAGGCGTCGTTATTCCACTGGGTCCGCTCGACGTTGCGCTGCGAGTAGGCCATGCCGGTATCGATGCCCTTGAAATAGCCCATCTCGTGATTCCAGGCCAGGCTGAAGCGTCCTTCCTGCAGATCGTCGAGATTGCGGATGTCGCCATAGGAGACGGCGTGCGCGCGCACCGCGGTCGGATCGGCGATGCCGTCGCCGAACACCAGGCCGGGGGTGGCGCCGAAGGTCAGCGTGTCGCCATTCTTGGGCACCATGCCGGCCACGATCCACATATTCGGCGACTTGGAAGTGGTGCGCGAGCTGGAGATATCGCCTTCCAGTTTCAGCTCCGGCGCCAGCGCCCATTTCGAGTTCAGGCCGAACGCCTGCGTGGTGGACAGGCGATCGCCGCCCTTGACGATCATGTCGTTCGAGTTGGCTTCGCCCAGCAGCTGGCCGCTACCGGCCAGCGCCGGGTTGTTGGCGTAGAAGATAGAACCGGGCCGCAGGAAGCTGGTGACCTGGTTGTTGGAGTCATACTTGACGCCGAGCTGCACCGGGTTGTTCCAATCGGAGAACGCGATCACGTCGTTCTTTTGGTCGAGGCGCGAGTACAGGGCGTCCGCCGTCAGTTTCCAGGTCGGCGACGGGTTGTATTGCACCGTCAGATTGCCGACCAGGCGCTTGCGGCTTTCGTTCTCCTGCTGGAAGCCATAGCTCTGCGGCATGTAGAGCTTTTTGGTGGTCACGTCGGCCATCGTCAACCCTTTGGAGTTGAGGTCGCCATTGATCATGGACACGTCGCGGTAGTTCCAGGCGTCGTTGACGGCTTTGTTTTGCTTGGAGGCGCGGTCGGTGTAGGAGAGAGAGCCGGTCACGCCGAAGCTGCGGTCCGCATTGGCAAACGAGTACATGCCGCTGATATTGGGCGTGTTCTTCTTGGAGTTGCTATCGTAGGAGTCCGAGACATTGACCACCGAGCTGTGGCCCAGCTTGCCCGACAGCGGCCGCGCGGTCTGGATATCCACCGTCGAACCGATGCCGCCCTCCGGCAGGAAGGCTTGCGACGTTTTGTAGACCAGCGCTTTCGAGATCAGGTCGGAGGACAGCAGGTCGAAGGAGAATTCGCGGCCGCCGGTGTCGCTGGTCATGGTGCGGCCGTTGACCAGCACATTGTTGAACTCCGGGCCCAGGCCGCGCACGGAGATATAGCGGCCTTCGCCGTTGTTGCGCTGGATCTGCACGCCGGTAACGCGCTGCAGGGATTCGGCGATATTCGTGTCCGGGAATTTGCCGGCATCCTCGGCCGACACCGCATCGACCACGCCGTCCTGGATGCGCTTGGTGGTCAGCGACGAGGACAGCGAGGCGCGGATGCCGCTGACGACGACAACGGGACCGGTATCGAGCGGCTTGGCCTCGCTCGACGTTTGCGCGGACGCGCCCATCATCATCAACATTTCAGCTACGACGGCGGCGATGATTGTTTTCGAAGTATTCAATTTCATTGTGTCTCCAGATTTTTAATTTTAGGAATGAATGAATGTGCGAATGCCTGCCTGTCACGGCGCTAAGCTCTAATAGTTGGAAACAGGCGCTCGCCGGATGCGGCGAGCTAGCAGGCGATGGGCCAGTTGAGCGTAGTCGGTTGCATGGTCTCTCCGTAATTTTTGAATGCGCGTTTTCCCCGCGCTCGTTTCATATTACGCAAGAGCTTATTTGGCAACCAATTTCATATTTAATAGGATCTATGAACTATTCGTATAGCTCGCTTGCGGCTCAGCGCGTCACGGCCGGCACGAAATCGAATTCCAGCAGCGCGTCGTCCGGCCAGTCCTGGTCATGGACCGGGGCCAGGTAGACCTTGCCGCCATCCTCGAGCAGGCTGGCCGACAGCTGGCTGCGGCGGCCATTCCAGCTGAGATACATCGCGGCGACCGGACGCGGTGCGATATTGTCGACCTTGATCCGCGATGTCACGCAAGGCTGGCCCGCCGCGTTCATCAGCTTACGGATCACGTAGGGGAGTTCGTATTGCTCGACCGCCCAGCGCACCGCGCACTCCAGCCGCAGATCGCCCAGGCGACGCGCGTTGGGCGGCACACCCGGCGTGTGCACGTCCGGACGCCAGCGGAACGTGCCTGGTTTGCGATTGAGCAGCAGCTCGGCATCCTCCTTGCTGGCGGCCTCGCTGCGCGGCACGGAGAACGTGCCGTCTTCGGCGACCGCAAGCGGCAGGCTCATCTCATCGCCCGCGATGCGCAGCTTGATGTTCTGGAGCGAGGCGTTGGCCGTCCTGGGCAACAGCACAAAGCGCAGTGACGCGCCGGGCGCCATCTGGTGCTGCTGCTCGAAGACGTCCAGTCCGGCGCTGAAGGCGCGGTAGGTTTTCCAGTCAGGGTCCTTGGCACCGCTGACGACGACCGCTTCTGGAACGTCCTGGCCGCCGCTGAATGCCGGATTCAGTACCAGGCACTGCAACAATAACAGGCCGGTTTGTGTCATGCGTTTCATGGTTTTCATGCAAGGAGATTAACACAACTATATAAGCACTTATATAAATATTTGAACGATGCCGGCGGCGTGCCGTGCGCCGGGCTTACATCTGCCGGAACTGCCGGCTGTACGCCTCGCTGACCTGGAGTTTTTCCGCCCGCCCCTTGAGCTGGATTTCCATCGCCCCGCCATAACGGTCGATGTGGTCGATGGCCTGATAGTTGACGATGGCGCCGCGATGGATTTGCGCGAACTGGCTGGGGTCCAGCTGCGCGACCAGGCTTTTCAGCGGCAGCCGTATCAGCGCATCGCCGGCCGCCGTGACCACCCGCGTGTATTTGTCTTCGGACTGGAAGTACAGCACATCGCTGACCATGACCAGCCGCACCGTGTTCGCCACCGAGGCCTTGATCCACTTCATGTAAGGCGCCGCCGCGGGATTGCCGAACACCTGCTGCCAGACGCCGGGCGGCACCTGGAACGGATCGCGGCTGCGGGTCTTCAGGCGCTTGATGGTTTGCAGCAGCCGCGCGGCGTTGAGCGGCTTGACCAGGTAGTCGGCGGCGCCGGCCTCGAAGGCCTGCACCGCGTATTCCGCATACGCGGTCACGAAGACGATCTGCGTCGATTCCGGAATATGCCGCGCCACTTCCAGCCCGCTCAGGCCGGGCACCTGGATGTCGAGGAACACGATGTCGGGCTGCCGCGATTCCAGCAGCGCCACCGCTTCGATGCCGTTCTCGGCCTGTCCCACGATCTCCAGCTCAGGCCACAGCGCGCGCAGGTGATCGGCCAGTTCGGCCATCAGCAGGGGTTCGTCTTCGACGATGACAGCGGTGGGCATGTTCACTCCTTCCCGGCCGGCAGTGGCACGCTAAGTGCGGCGTCGACGCCGCCGGACTGCGCCGCCGTCACCGCCAGCGACGCCGCATCGCCGTACAGCAGTTGCAGGCGCTCGTGGATATTCGCCAGGCCGAAGCCCTGGCCCATCTGGTCGGCCAGGCCGGTGCCGTCGTCGCTCACCAGCACCCGCAATCGGGCGCCGTTCGAGGTGGCGACGATGGCGATCTCGCCGGGCCGGCTGGCGCGTTCCAGGCCGTGCTTGACGGCGTTCTCGACCAGCGAAATCAGCATCGCCGGCGGGAAGGGCAGCGCCAGCAACTCAGGCGCCGCATCGATACGGAAACGCAGGCGGTGGCCCATGCGCACCTGCATGATCGACAGATAGTTGCGCGCCAATTCCAGCTCCCGCTCCAGCGTCGACGACACCGAGCGCATATCCGGCAGGGCATTCTGCAGGTAGCCCACCAGATAGTCGAGCATTTGCTGGGCGGCGCCGGCGTCGGTGCGGATCAGGTATTTCAGATTGGCCAGCGTGTTGAACAAAAAATGCGGCTCGACCTGCGCCTGCAAGGCGGACAGCTTGGCGTTGAGGGCCACCCGTTCAAGTTCGCGCTCGCGCCTGGCCGCCTTCAGCGCGTGGTCGCGCTGCTCCAGTTGAGTCCGCAGATGCGCGGCCACCGCCTCAACGGCGCGCAGCGCGCTGCCGTCCTGCGCCCAGAAAAAATCCAGGCCGAAGCGGCGCCGGATGCGGACCTGGATCGCCTCGCCAGGCTCACCGACGATGGCCACTTCGATACTGCGTCCCGACCACAGCGGCCGCCATGGTCCCAGCCAGATCTTCCCCTGGAACATATTGCGCGCAAACACGGGCGGACGGTGATAGCCCAGCGCCACGCCGATGGCCAGGCCGGACAGCGTTTCGGCGCACAGGTCGATGGTGCTGAGCGGATCGAGCGGCGAGACCAGCAAGACGCAGGGCCGCGAGGAGATCATCGCCTCGCTCAGCGGCGTGCCGGCTTCGCGCAATTCGGCCAGCGTGCGGCGCACGCTACCCAGACCGACCATGCCGCCGAGGAAGAGGGGATAGCATGCGATGAGCACCGACCAGCCCCAGCGCGGCCAGTGCCCCATGACCGGTCCCGCCGAATAAGCGGCGGCCATGAACAGCATGCAGAGCAGCGCCAGCACGATCGCCATGCTGGCGGCCGGGCGCAGTATCGATTGCCACAGGTAGCGGCGCATCAGCGACCGGTCGTGCTCGACGACCTGCGGCCTGACAAGAAAAGACGGTTTGGTGGTGGACATCATCATAGGCTCCAGCCTGGGGCAACGGGAAAACATTCTATCCGCTGGCTGGCGATGCGACGCCGCTTGCGATCAACGGCCCAAAAACGAGGATGAACAGGGCAATTTTCCGGCGCTGGATAAAAAAAAGACCCAAGAGCCGAAACTCTTGAGTCTTTTTTCTTGAATCTTGGTCGGAGTACAAGGATTCGAACCTTGGACCCCCTGGTCCCAAACCAGGTGCGCTACCGGACTGCGCCACACTCCGAAGAAGCAAGATAATACAAGCTGCTCCAGTATCCGTCAAGTGTCACTATGAAATCAGTATGTACCATGGCGATTTTTTTTCAATGTGAGATTATGGCGGTGTGCATAAATTATCTAAAAAGCCATGAGCGCGACCTTTGAGCAATTCCAACCCGCCCCGATGCGGCGGCCGGGGATCGTCGCGGGCATCGCCGTCTCGCTGGTGCTGCATGCGGCGCTGATCTTCGGCTACCGGCTGGCGGCCCCCACCGCCCCTGACGAGCAGCGGCCGGCCAAGACCATGACGGTCTGGCTGCGAACACCCGAGCCGCCCAAGCCGGTCGTGGCCAAGGTGGAGCCGCCGCCCAAGCCGAAACCGGAGCCTGTCCAGGCGCGCAAGCGCGAACGGCCGCGGCTGGCCAGCCGCGCCAGCCCGCCAGCGCCAGCCGCCGAGCCAGCCCCGGTCACAGCGCAGGCGATCACGCTGCCGGCGCCGGCCAGCACCGCGCCCGATCCGTTGCATCCGGAACTGCAACCGAAGAAATTCGACATGAACGAGGCGCTGAAAACCGCTCGCAAAGAGGCCAACGCCAAGGATCCGGCCCGCGCCGGCTTGCCGGTGGCGCAGCTGGAAGACCATCCGCTGTATCCTCAGCGGGAGAGTCAGCTGGCGCGCGACATCCAGGGCGCCAAGCGGCCCGACTGCAAAAACACCGGCGCCGGCCTGCTGTCCCCGCTCATCTGGCTGCTGGACAAGAAAGACAGCGGCTGCAAATTCTGATGACTATTCGTCGCCCTTGAGCTGCAAGGCGCGGTCGTACAGCGCGTTTTTCTTGCGGCCGGTGATCAGCGCCGCCAGGTTGGCCGCCTGCTTAACCGAGCATTCGGTCAGCAGAATCTTGAGGATGCGTTCAGCCTCCACATCCTGCTCATCCTCGGCCGCCGGCGCACCGGCCAGCAGCACGACGAACTCGCCTTTTTCGCGATGCGCATCGGCCTTGATCCACGCTTCCGCCTCGGACAGCGGACAACGGTGGATTTCCTCGAACATCTTGGTCAGCTCGCGCGCGAACACCACCTGGCGCTCCGGCTCGAACACCGCCGCCAGCGCCGTGGCGCAATCGAGGATGCGGTGCGGCGCCTCGTAGAACACCATGGTGGCCGTCACCGCGCGCAGCGTGCCGAGGAAGTTCTCGCGCTGCTTGGCCTTGGCCGGCAAAAAGCCCACGAAGTAAAACTGGTCGTTCACCAGGCCGCTGGCCGACAAGGCCGTCACCGCCGCCGAGGCGCCCGGCAGCGGCAGCACACGCAAGCCGGCCGCCCGCACCGCGTCGACGATGCGCGCGCCCGGATCGGACACGGCCGGCGTACCCGCATCCGACACCAGCGCGATGCGCTCGCCGGCCTGCAGGCGGGCGATCAGCGTTTCCGCCACTTCGCGCTCGTTGTGCTGGTGGGCGGCGATCAGCGGCTTGTGCAGGCCGAAACGGGTCATCAATTGGGCGGTGTTGCGGGTGTCCTCGCAGGCCACGGCGTTGACCAGGCTCAAGACATGCAGCGCCCGCAGGCTAATATCCGTCACATTGCCGATCGGGGTCGCCACGACGTACAAGGTTGCGCTAGGATAGGTCTGGTGCGCCATTTCGCCCATCACGGGCAGGGTGGCGATGGAGCTGGATTCTTGTGCGGTCATTGGGGGTAGGATGAATAGTGTGAGGTTGTCGCTGCTGTGTGCGATTGCGGCCCTGGTCAGTGCGTGCAGCACGCCGTTCTGCAATGCGCCCGGAGGATTGTGCGCGCCCGGCTCATCAAATACAAGTGCCGCGCCCGCCGCACTGCCGCCGGCGCGCCCGGCGCCGCTGCCCAAGCCGCCGCCGGAACCGACGCCGCCGCCCGCCGAAACCTTCGCCGTCACGCTGCCCGGCATGGCCCCGCCAGCCCGCACCGCCCCCACCGGCGCCGGCCTGACCGTGACGCCGGACGCCGTTCCCGGCCCGGCGCGCGCCGCCGACGAGACGGCGCAACCGTCCAACGCGACTATCCGCATGACCTTGCTGCTGCCGCTGCGTTCCGAAACGCTGGGCCTGGCCGCGTCGTCGGTGCGGGCCGGCTTCCTGGCGGCCTGGGAGCGCGACCGCGACAACATCACCGTCACCGTGGTGGAAACCGGCGACGTGCCGCAGGACGTGCTGGCCAGCTACGCCCGCGCCCAGCAACAGGACGACATCATCGTCGGCCCGCTGGCGCGCTCCGCCGTGGCGGCCATCGCCGCCAGCCCGCTGCTGCAAAAACCGACCATCGCGCTGAACTATCCGGAAGGCTACGGCATGGCCGGCGCCGCGCCGCTGCCGCCGCTGATGCTGGCCATGGGCCTGTCGATCGAAGAGGAAGCGCGCCAGGCCGCCCAGTGGGCCGCCGCCGACCTGCCCGGCAGCACTGCCATCATTTTAAGCACCAGCACGCCCTGGCAGCGTCGCGTGGCGGCCGCCTTCGCCGCCCAGTGGCAGCGCCACGGCCTGCCGGTCAAGATGGTGGAGCTGAGCGCGCCCGACGGCTACCTCAGCGACCCGGAGCTGGTGCAACTGCGCGCCCGCCTGCGCGACGATCCGCCCGGCCTGCTGTTTTCCGCCATGAGCGCCGACCAGACCCGCCAGCTGCGCGGCGCCCTCGGCGACGCCTTCAACAGCGAGCCGACCAATCCGACCTTCAGCACCGCCGATGCGCTGCCGCCGCCGCCCGTTCCGGCGCCGGCGCCGCAATTGCGCGCGCTGCCGATCTACGGCACCTCGGCGCTGAACCCCGGCAGCGGCAGCAATAGCCCGACCCAGGAGCTGGACGGCGTGCGCCTGCTGGACCTGCCGTGGCAAATCCAGCGCGACCATCCGGCGGTGATGGTCTACCCGCATCCGCTGCAATCGAACAGCGCCGACATCGAGCGCCTGTACGCGCTGGGCATCGACGCCTATCGCGTGGCGCGCGAGATCGTCCGTCACCGCTCCGGCCGCTTCCAGCTGGACGGCGTGACCGGCCGGCTGACCATCGATTTCGGCCAGGGCGCGGCCAGTTTCGAGCGCGTCGAGCAGCCGGCGGTGTATAAAAACGGCGTGCCGCTGCCGGTCACGCCGTGAGACCGCCATGCCGCAGACCACCCAACAACGGCTGGGCCGGCTCGGCGAAGACCGGGCGCTGGCCCACCTGAGCGCCGCCGGGCTGGTGTTGGTCGAGCGCAATTTCCTGTGCAAGGCCGGCGAGATCGACCTGATCATGCAGCACGGCGCCCACCTGGTGTTTGTCGAAGTGCGGCGCCGGGCCCTCAGCCGGTTCGGCGGGGCGGCCGCCAGCGTCACCCCGGCCAAGCAGCGGCGGCTGATCCACGCCGCCCAGTTCTACCTGCTGCGCTACCGCAATGTGCCGCCGTGCCGCTTCGACCTGGTCGCCATCGACGGCGAAAAATTGTCATGGATACAAAATGCGCTGGAAATGTAAGCATTTTTAACAGCGCTTGTCCGGCTCGATGTGCGGCTGCACTATAATCAGCACACTATGAATAATCAACGCATACTCTCGCACTTCCACGAAAGTGCCGAAATCAAAATCCAGTCCGCCACCGTCCTCGCTCCGCACATCGCTCAAGCGATCGAGCTGATGTTCTCGGCGTTGTCCAACGGCAATAAGATTCTGGTGTGCGGCAACGGCGGTTCGGCCGCCGACGCCCAGCACTTCGCGGCCGAGCTGGTGGGGCGCTTCGAGCGCGAACGCTTCCCGCTGCCGGCCATGGCGCTGACCACCGACACCTCGATCCTGACGGCGGTGGCCAACGACTACAGTTACCGCGAGATCTTCTCCAAGCAGGTGCAGGCGTTCGGCCAGGCCGGCGACATCCTGCTGGCGTTCTCCACCTCGGGCAACTCGGCCAACGTGATGGCGGCGATCGAAGCGGCGCTGGAGCGCGAAATGCGCGTGGTGGCCATGACCGGCAAGGGCGGCGGCGCCATCGGCAAAATGTTGACCGACGCCGACGTGCACATCTGCGTGCCGGCCGACCGTACTGCCCGTATCCAGGAAGTCCATCTGGTGACCATACACTGCATTTGCGACGGCATCGACGTCGCGCTATTCGGAGGAGATGTGAATGACTAATCCCGGCGCAATCTGGAAAAAAGTACAACGGCCGCTGGCCATGAGCGTGCTGTGCGGCGCTATGCTGGCGTCGTTGTCGGGCTGCGTCGCGCTGGTCGCGGGCGGCGCCATTTCCGGGACGCTGGCCGCAACCGACCGCCGCACCCTGGGTGCGCAGACGGAAGACCGGGCGATCGAGGTCAAGGGCAGCATCAAGCTCAACAACGTCGTCGGCGATGCGGGTCATACCAACATCAACAGTTTCAACCGCCGGGCGTTGCTGACCGGCGAAGTGCGCGACGAGGCCATGAAGGCCGCCGCCGAGCGCGAACTGCGCGGCATCGAAGGCGTGGTGACGGTCATCAACGAGCTGGAAATCGCCGGCCCGTCGAGCTACACCTCGCGCTCCAACGATGCCCTGATCACCACCAAGGTCAAGGCCAGCCTGGTCGACATGAAGGATATCTCGGCCAACTCCTACCAGGTGGTGACCGAGCGCGGCGTGGTCTTCCTGATGGGTCGCGTGACCCAGCGCGAAGGCCAGATCGGCGCCGACGTGGCGCGCGGCGTGAGCGGCGTGAACAAGGTGGTCAAGGTGTTCGAATACATCACCGAGGAAGAGTGGAAGAGCTTCCAGCCGAGCAAGTCGGCGTCCAACCCGTAATCCGGAGGAGGTCTATAATGGCCTCATCTCCTTAGTCGCCTGGGTCCATCATGCAAAAGACGCAATCCCCCGCCTGGATCAAGCCAGTGCTGGCCGCCGTGCTGATCGGCGCCATCGGCTTTGGCGGCTACCTGTCGCTGAACAAGCGCCAGAGCGCGCCGGAAGTCACCTTCCTCAGCATCAAGGGCGAGAAGATCTCGCCGGAGAGCCTGCGCGGCAAGGTGGTGATGGTCAATTTCTGGGCCACCTCGTGCACCACCTGCGTGGCCGAGATGCCGAAGATGGTCGACACCTACAACAAGTTCAAGGGCCAGGGCCTGGAGTTCGTCGCCGTGGCGATGAGCTACGACCCGGCGAACTACGTGCTGAACTACGCCGAAACCCGCCAGCTGCCATTCAAGGTGGCGCTCGACGCCGACGGCTCGGCAGCCAAAGCCTACGGCAACGTGGCGATGACGCCGACCACCTTCGTCATCGGCAAGGATGGCAAGATCCTCAAGCGCTACCTGGGCGAACCGGACTTCGCCGCCCTGCACAAGCTGCTGGAAGAATCACTGCACGGCTAAAAGCCTGGAAGGCCGCTATCTGGCACGGCACTTGCATCGCATAGGACTCTCCTCAACCACCGGAAAGCCCATCATGGATCGCAACCAAGTCACGCAAAAAATCCTGTCCGTCAAAGTCGCCAAACAGCTGCGCTGGGCCGAACTCGCCGCCGAATTCGGCCAGAGCAAGGAGTGGACCACCGCCGCGCTGCTGGGCCAGATGACCTTCAGCCGCGTCCAGGCCGACAAGGCGCAGGCGCTGTTCGGCCTGACCGACGAAGAGGCGGCGTGGCTGCAGATCGTGCCATACAAGGGCTCGCTGCCGACCGCGGTGCCGACCGACCCGCTGATCTACCGCTGGTACGAGATCGTCAGCGTCTACGGCACCACCATCAAGGAACTGATACACGAGGAGTTCGGCGACGGCATCATGAGCGCGATCGACTTCTCGATGGACATCCAGCGCGAAGCCGATCCCAAGGGCGACCGCGTGCAGGTGGTCCTGAGCGGCAAATTCCTGCCCTACAAATCATACTAACGTGCATGGCGGCGCGCAGCGTCAAAAACCGGTTTGCAGCGACAGATACAGGCCGTGCTGCTGTTTCGGATTGAAGACCGTGATATCGCCCAGCTGCGCGTACGCCGCCGTCAGCGAGACATGCTTGGTCGGGAACCAGGCGACGAAAGCGTCGTAATACGCCTTCTCGTGGTCCACGCCCAGGTTGTGCGGCTTGCGGCGGTACTCTGCGCCGACCGCCAGCTTGCGGTTGACCAGGTAGGCAATCGACACCTCCGGCATCAGCCGCATGCTGTCGCCCTGGTCGCCGCCGAATCCCAATAAGCCCATCTGATTGGCGCGCGTCGCCCGCAGCGTGCCGTTTAGCAGCAGGCTCTGCTCGAACAGGATCTTGGTGGCCGCCACGTAGTAATCGTAGCCATGATCATCCTTGGCGCCCAACTGCATCACATTGGTCACGCCCAGCGCGCCCAGTCCGCCCACACCCTTGTTGCGCTTGTACAGGATGCCGACCGCCACCTGCGGCATCATGCTGTCCTGCTCGTAGACGGCGTCGCCCGCCACCTTCAGCTTCACGCCCAGGATGTCCTGCTTGATGTTGAGCTGGTTCAGCGGCGCCAGGCTGCCCTTGAATTCCTGTGTCGCCAGCGAGAGCTCCAGCCGGTCGGCGATGCCCACCGCCACGCCGTAGCTGTTGAGCTTGTAGTCCTGGGTGTCGATGTAGGTGTAGTGCGCATTGGCGCCCCAGCTGTCGCGCGTGCCGTAGCCGCTGATCAGCGCCCACGGCGTGATGCCGCCGCCGCCGGCGCCTTCCACCTGGCTGACGCCGCCGGTGGCGAGGAACTTGCCCATCTCCGGCTTGGCCTGCGTGGTCGTGGTCACGATGGCGCGCTGCATCGGCGCCAGCTTGGCGATCAGCTTGTTCGATACACGGCTGGGCACCTGATTCTGCTCCATCGCGATCTGCAAGTCCTCGGTCAGCGCGTTGAACATCGCATTGGTGATCTTCAAATCCTGGTGCACAGTGGTCATGTCGCGCACGGTGCCGACGCCGTCCATCGTCTTGTCGCGGTATTTGCCGGTGTACTTGCACGGACCGCCAGCGAATTCGCAGAACTGTTCCTGCAGGCGCACGTTGAGCTGCGCCATGTCGAAGTCGGCAAAGTTGTCCTTGATGCGCGGATCGGCCAGCACCAGCGGAATGAAGGTATCGACGATTTTCTTGATGCCGTCCTTGCCACCGAGGCCTACGTAGGTGGCGTCATCGGTGTAAGGCGTTTGCGCGGAGGCCAGCGACGAGACCAATAGCAAGCCGAGCACGGCCATCCTGGAGAATGTCATCATCTCGGGTCCTTACGCGTGGGATGTGTGTCCAACGCCAATTTAGCAGTTATTTCGGGTACAGAACCATCTGTGTGCAGCGGAACAACGCTATCGTCTTACCAGTAGCCTTGTTGCTGACGATGGCGTCCCACACCTGCGTGGTGCGGCCCAGATGCACCACCTTCGCGGTCGCCTCGACGACGCCGTCGCGCGCCGTGCCCAGGTGATTCGACTTCAACTCGATGGTGGTGAAACTGTGCGCGCCTTCCGGCAGGTGCGAGAAACAGGCGTAGCCGCAAGCGGTGTCGGCCAACGTCACCACGCTGCCCGCGTGCAGGAAGCCGTTCGGCGCCAGGTGCTGCGGCGTGACGGCGAACTCGGCGACGATCTCGCCTTCGCGCACGCCGGTGATGACGATGCCCAGGAGGTCGGGCAACGTCCCCTTGCCGAACTGGTTGA
The DNA here is from genome assembly GCF_003416895.1 of Duganella sp. BJB476. Classification (GTDB taxonomy): domain Bacteria; phylum Pseudomonadota; class Gammaproteobacteria; order Burkholderiales; family Burkholderiaceae_D; genus Rugamonas. The sequence continues at coordinate 367,366 of NZ_QVIO01000005.1, read as the reverse complement.
AGTATTCCGGGTTGAACTTGCTGGCGTCCATGACTGCCTTTCGCGAATGGGGCTTGCGCCCGACATCCGCGATGATAGCAACTTTCCCCTTACATCACCCGGACCCAGTTACCCTTGTACAGAATCGGTCCAGTCGGCCCGTTCGGATCCGGCGAGCCACCCTTCGGTTCCAGCGTGACCGCCAGCAGCGCCACGTCGTCGCCGATGGCCTTGCTGGTCATCGCCAGCTTGACCTCGCCACGCTCGCTCAGCAAACCCAGCGAACGCGGATGGCCCGACTTCGGCACCGCCCACAGTTCCAGCGATTTGTCGCCCGGCACCGCCGCCGCGCCGACCACCCGCACCGTCATCGCCTGATGGCGGCTGTCGCCGGTCAGCAGCAGCGCGGTCTGCGCCTTGTCGTCGGTCAGCGTGGCCACGTAGTCGAGCTGCGGCGCCTGCAGCGTGCGCACGCTGATCGTCACCACCAGCAAGGCCGCCACGGCGGTCGACACCACGCCCAGCGAACGCCAGAACGTCAGCGAATCGTTGCGCCAGAACTGCCACGCCGCATATGCGCGCGGCAGGTTCAGGCGGCGCTCGATGCCTAGCCACACCTGCTTGCGCGGCTGCTGCGCGCTGGAGAACTCGGCCAGCGGCACCAGCCGGTCCTGCCATTCGACGACGATGCGGCGCAGCGCGGCATCGTTATGCAGATGGCCTTCGAAGCGGCGGCGCGCGCCGCCCTTGAGCGTGCCCAGCACGTATTCCGCCGCCAGCTTGTCGCGCAGCGCAGCGTTGTCGCGGAGGTTCATGCGCGCTCTCCCTTGGCCAGGCAAGTCTTCAACTTGTCGAGGCTGCGGCGTATCCAGGTCTTGACGGTGCCGATCGGCAGCGCCATCTGCTGCGCCACTTCGCTGTGCGACAGGTCATGGAAAAAAGCCAGGCCCAGCACCTGCCGGTGCAGCCCTTCCAGCGCCGACATGCAGTAGGCCAGCGCCTTGGCGTCGCGGCTCATTTCCAGCGCCTCGATGGGCGTGGCTCCGGGATCGTGCAGTGCATTGATAACCTCGCTGTCAAACTGTTCGCCGTCGATTTCGGTGGTCACATCGCTGCGGCGTAACAGATCGAAAGCCTTGTTGCGGACGATGGTCGTCATCCAGGTCATGGGTGCGGCCAAATGGCTTTGATAGGTGCCGGCGTTGTTCCAGATCGCGACGAAACTTTCTTGCAGCACCTCTTCGGCCAGTTCGCGCTTGATCAATATACGCAGCGCGAAGCCAAACAGTTTCGCCGAAGTCGCATCGTAGAGCGAACGAAAGGCGACCGCGTCGCGCTTGGCCGCGCCTTGCAGCCAGATGCGCAGCTGCTGGGGATCGAGAGTATTCGCGTCTGACACTGCGGGCCTTCGGGAAGTGGGGAAAAGTAGCAAGCGTGAGAAAAATACCATATCGCGCATGCGCGCGACCACATATTTATTTTGAATCCGACCGCCACGCCGCTGCGTACATGGCTCATCGAAAAGGCAACGCGGGAGCAGAATTGTGAGCAAGAGCGTGATCAAGAACGGTATCGCCGGACTGGCCGCCGCAGCCTGCGCGGCCGGCGCCGGCGCCACCGAAGACGGCGCGCCGGCCGCACGCGTGATCGTGCTGGCGCACTACGACAACGCGGTCGGCACCTCGGACGCGGCCAGCCAGGGCACGGTCACGTCCAGCCTGATCGCCAGCCGCCCGGCGCTGCGCACCGGCGAGCTGCTGGAATTCGTGCCCGGCATGATCGTCACCCAGCACAGCGGCGACGGCAAGGCCAACCAGTACTTCCTGCGCGGCTTCAACCTCGACCACGGCACCGACTTCGCCACCTACGTCGACGCCATGCCGGTCAATATGCGCAGCAACGCCCACGGCCAGGGCTACTCGGACCTGAACTTCCTGATCCCGGAGCTGGTGCAGCGCATCGACTACAAAAAGGGCAGCTACTTCGCCGACGAGGGTGATTTCTCATCGGCCGGGGCCGCCCACATCCGGCTCGCCGACCGCCTGGCGCAAGGTTCCGCCAGCCTGACGCTGGGCAGCTACGGCTACCAGCGCGGCGTGCTGGCCGACTCGTTCGCGGCGGCCGGCGGCACGCTGCTGTACGGCCTGGAACTGAGCCGCAACAACGGCCCGTGGCAGACGCCGGAACAGGTGCGCAAAACCAGCGGCACACTGCGCTACACGCGCGGCGACGCGCAGGACGGCTACAGCATCACCGCCATGGCCTACCGCAACCGCTGGAACGCCACCGACCAGCTGCCGCAGCGCGCGCTGGACGACGGCCGCCTGGACCGCTACGGCAGCGCCGATCCGAGCGACGGCGGCGACACCTCGCGCACCAGTCTTGCGTGGGCTATGCACCAGCGCCGCGAGGGCAGCATCACCGAAGCTTCAGCCTATGTGGTGCGCTCCAGCCTGGACCTGTACAGCGACTTCACCTACCTGCTCAACGACCCGGTCAACGGCGACCAGTTCCAGCAAAGCGAGCGCCGCACGATGGCCGGCATCAATGCGAGCCAGACGTGGGTCAGCCAGCTTGCCGGTGTGGACATGCGCAACAAATTCGGCGTGCAGACGCGCTACGACCACATCGCGCCGCTCGGCTTGTACCACACGGTCGCGCGCCGGCGCATCGCCACCGTCAGCGAAGACCGCGTCAACGAAACCAGCGCCGGCCTGTATTGGGAAAACACCAGCTACTGGTCGCCGGCCTTGCGCAGCATCGCGGGGCTGCGCTATGACGCCTACCGTTTCAACGTCAACGGCGGCGGCGCCGAAGCGCACAAGGCCTCGCCCAAGCTGTCGCTAATCTTCGGCCCGTGGAACCAGACCGAGTACTTCGTCAACTACGGCGCCGGCTTCCACAGCAACGACGCGCGCGGCGTGCTCAAGGCCGCCGATCCGGCCACGCCGCTGGTGGGCACGCGCGGCGCCGAGCTGGGGGTGCGCAGCGAATGGCTGCCCGGCCTGCAAAGTTCGTTGTCGCTATGGACCCTCGATATCGATTCCGAACTGGTGTTCGCCGGCGACAGCGGCGACACCGAGGCGAGCCGCCCCAGCCGCCGCCGCGGCATCGAGTGGAGCAACCACTACATCGCCGCGCCGTGGCTGTTGTTCGATCTCGACTTGTCGGCCTCGCGCGCCCGCTATCGCCGCAACGACCCGGCCGGCAACTACGTGCCGGAGGCGTTGGACAAGGTGGCCTCGTTCGGCGTGACGGTCAAGGATATCGGCCGCTGGTCCGGCGGCTTCGAACTGCGCTACTTCGGTCCGCGTCCGCTGATCGAGGACAACAGCGTGCGCTCCGCCGCCGCCACGCTGGCCTACGGCCGCATCAGCTACCAGCTGGACCGCAAGACCAGGCTGACGCTGGACGGCTTCAACCTGTTCAACCGCCGCGCCAGCGACATCGATTACTACTACGCGTCGCGCTTGCCGGGCGAGCCGGCGCAGGGCGTCAACGGCGTGCACGTCCATCCGGTCGAACCGCGCACGCTGCGACTGACATTGAGCAGGAATTTTTAAGCGATAAATCTTATCTAATTTGAATCCGGCGCGCGGCCAGCACCGTATATCAAGACGCAGTACCTGGCAGATCAACCTATAGGGGAGAAAACGAAATGCAAACTATCGTCAAACACGCGATGCGCGCGGCCGTCATCGGCGCAGTGGCAAGCGCATTCGCACCAGCGGCCATGGCATCCAGCCACCGCGAGGCACCGTTCGTCGCGCAGAGTCCCAAAGTCGACGGCACCGACTTCTACATTTTCCGCAGCTATGAAAGCGGCCGCGCCAACTTCATCACCCTGATCGCCAACTACATCCCGCTGCAGGATGCCTACGGCGGCCCGAACTACTTCGCCATGGACCCGAACGCGCTGTACGAGATCCACATCGACAACAACGGCGACGCCAAGGAAGACCTGACCTTCCAGTTCCGCTTCAGCAACGCCAACAAGGACACCAAGCTCACCGTCGGCGGCAAGCAGGTGTCGATCCCGCTGGTGATCAACGGCGGCGCCATCGCCGGCCCCAACGCGCCCGGCGCCAATGTGCGCGAGACCTACACCGTCAACGTGGTGCGCGGCGACCGCCGCACCGGCACCAAGGCCGCCGTGACCAACGCGGCCGACGGCACCAGCACCTTCGACAAGCCGCTCGATAACATCGGCAACAAGTCGATACCGAACTATGCGGCCTATGCCGCCGCCCACATGTACAACGTCAACATCCCCGGCTGCAGCACGCCGGCGCGCATGTTCGTCGGCCAGCGCAAGGACCCGTTCGTGGTCAACCTCGGCGAGACCTTCGACCTGGTGAACATCAAGGCCCCGGCCACCGAGTTCAGCGCCAACGCCGAGAAGGCCGCCAGGGACGACCTGGCCGACAAGAACGTGACCTCGATCGAACTTGAAGTGGCCGCCTCCTGCCTGACCGCCGCCGGCAGCAGCGATCCCGTGATCGGCGGCTGGACCACCGCCAGCGTGCGCCAGGCGCGCCTGCTCAATCCGACGCCGAATTCCAGCGCACCGTCGAAGGAGGGCGGCGCCTGGACCCAGGTATCGCGCCTCGGCATGCCGCTGGTGAATGAAGTCGTCATCGGCCTGAAGGACAAGGACACCTTCAACAGCAGCAAGCCTTCCGGCGACGCGCAGTTCGCGACCTACGTCACCAATCCAACGCTGCCAGCATTGATCGAAATCCTGTACGGCAGCGCCGGCGCCAAGGCGCCGACCAATTTCCCGCGCAACGACCTGGTGGCGGCCTTCCTCACCGGCGTCAAGGGCCTGAACCAGCCGGCCACCGTGGTCGCTTCGGAGATGCTGCGCCTGAACACCTCGACGCCCGCCGTCGCGATGGGCGCGCAGAACCGCCTGGGCGTGATCGGCGGCGACAATGCCGGCTTCCCCAACGGCCGCCGTCCCGGCGACGACGTGGTCGACATCGCGCTGCGCGTGGTGATGGGCAAACTGTGCACGCTGAACCTGGGCTGCGCGCCCACCGACGCACCGGCCGGCGGCCTGCACTTCACCGACGGCGCCTACCTGGACGACAGCTTCTTCACCGCCGCCTTCCCCTACCTGAAGACGCCGATCGCCGGTTCGCCGCAAACCTCGGGCGTGCCATCCAACCGGAGCGCGCCATGAAGTACCTTGGCCTGATTGCGCTGCTGGTGCTCAGCGCATGCGGGGGCAGCACCCACTATGAAGACCACACGCCGGTCACGCCGCCGCCACCGCCGCCGGTGGTGACGCTCGACGCGTTCTACACGGCGGTACTGGCCATCATCGGCGATGGCAGCGAAACCTCCTCCGAGCCGATAGCGACAGACAGCATCGTCGCCACCGCGCCGGAGGATACGGAACCGGTCGCATACAAGTAAGCCATGCGCTACAAGGGCGTACGCAATTTTCGTGCGCCCTTTCCGCCGTTTTGAGGTCATCATGAAGAAACCATTATTTGCGCTGCTGTTGTCGTGCTTTGCCGCTGCGGCGCAGGCGGCGCCATACATACCCGCCAGCGGGCAGCAGGTCATCGAGACGTTGCCGCGCCGTGGCGATCCGGCGCAACAGGAACTGCGCCGCATGCGCAGCGAATTGAATGCGCGCCCCAACGATATGGCATTGGCCACCGGCCTTGCCACGCGCTACATCGGCCTGGCCCGCAGCGAAACCGATCCGCGCTATCTGGGCTACGCGCAGGCGGCCCTGGCGCCGTGGTGGTGGCTGTCGTCGCCGCCGCCGCCGGTGCGCCTGCTGCGCGCCACGCTGCTGCAAAGTACCCACCAGTTCAAGCCGGCGATGGACGATCTGAAGGCCGTGCTGGCGGCCGATCCGGCCAACGCGCAGGCGTGGCTGACGCAGGCCACCGTGCAAACCGTGCAAGGCGACTATGCCAGCGCCACCGCCAGCTGCGCCCACCTGTCGGCGATGTCGATAGAACTGATCACCATCACCTGCATCGCCAACGTCGGCGCGGCGACCGGGCGTTCCGTTAAAAGCGAACAGCTGCTGGACCTGACGCTGGAACGCAGCAGCAACGCGCCAGCCGAGCTTCAGGTATGGGCCTTGACGTTGCTGGCGGAGATGGCGCAACGGCGCGGTGCGGCGAACATCGCCGAGGCGCGCTACAAACGTGCGCTGGCACTGAGCCCGCGCGACAGCTACCTGCTGGGCGCCTATGCCGATTTTCTGCTGGAGCAGCGGCGCGCGAACGAAGTCGCCGCGCTGCTGAAGGACCAGACCCGCATCGACGCGTTGCTGCTGCGTCGCGCACTGGCGTTGCAGCAGCGTGGCGACGCGCGCGTGGCCTTGGCCGCAGATGTGAAGGAACTGGCGGCCCGCTTCGACGCCGCCGCCCAACGCGGTGACACCGTACACCAGCGCGAACAGGCGCGCTTCGAACTGATGCTGCGCCACGATCCGGCCACCGCGCTAACGCTGGCGCGCAAGAACTGGGCTGTGCAAAAGGAAGCGGCCGACATCCGCATCTATCTGGAATCCGCAGTGCAGGCGCGCGACGCCAACGCCGCCAGGCCAGTGCTGGACTGGGTCACGCTGAATCACACCGAGGACGTGGCCGCATCGCGCCTGATCCGCCAACTGCAAGCGGGGACATGATGAAACGCCTGATGCTATTTTTTGCACTGCTGTGCGGCGCGGCGTTGCCGGCCTATGCGCACAAGCCCAGCGACAGCTATCTGTCGCTGGAGGTGCAGGGTGAGCGCGTCACCGGCCAGTGGGACATTGCGCTGCGCGACCTGGATTTTGCCATCGGTCTCGATCAGGACGGCGACGGCAAGCTGACGTGGGACGAGGTCCGCACGCGGCATGCGGCGATAGCGGCATATGCGCTGGAGCGCTTGGGCATCGCCACCGACAAAGGCGCCTGCCGCATCGATACCAACCAGCAGCTGGTCGACGACCACACCGACGGCGCCTACAGTGTGCTGCGCTTTCGCGCCGCCTGCCCCGGCCCGGTAACGGCGCTGACCATCAACTACCAGCTGTTCGCCGATCTCGATCCGCAGCACAAAGGCTTGCTGCGCTTGACGCACGACGGCGCGACATCCACCGAGATTTTCGATCCATCGCACGCGCGCCAGACCTTGTCGCTGGCGTCGCCGGACCACTGGCAGCAATTCGCCGCCTACGTGAAGGACGGCGTGTGGCATATCTGGATAGGCTACGACCATATCCTGTTCCTGCTGTCGCTGCTGCTGCCGGCGGTGATGCTCGGTGCGCGCGGCACGCCGTCGGCCAGCCTGCGCGAGTCCTTCATCGACGTGCTGAAAGTGGTGACGGCCTTCACGCTGGCGCACTCGCTGACGTTGACGCTGGCCAGCCTGTCGCTGATATCGCTGCCATCGCGCTGGGTGGAATCGGCGATCGCGGCGTCGGTGGTGCTGGCGGCGTTGAACAACATCTATCCGCTATTCCGCAGCCGGCGGCCGGTGGCGGCGTTCGGGTTTGGACTGATCCACGGCTTCGGCTTCGCCAGCGTGCTGATCGACCTTGGCCTGCCGCAGGGCGCGTTGCTGACCAGTTTATTCGGCTTCAACCTGGGCGTGGAGATCGGCCAGTTGTGCATCGTCGCCGCCTTCCTGCCGTTGGCGTTCGCATTGCGCGGCACCTGGTTCTATCGTCGTTTGCTCAGCGGTGGTTCGGCGGCGATCGCGCTGGTGGCAGCAGTGTGGCTGGCCGAACGCGCGTTCGACATGAAGCTGATCACGCCCATTGGATAGGTGTCTGGCCGTGAGCCGCCAGATAGTCATTCGCGCGCGAGAACGGTTTGCTGCCGAAGAAGCCCTTGTGCGCCGAGAACGGCGACGGATGCGGCGAGGTGATGACCAGGTGTTTTCGCCCGTCGATAAAGGCTTTCTTCGATATCGCGTAGCTGCCCCACAGGATGAACACGAGATGCTCGCGTTGTTCGGACAGGTGGCGGATGGCGCTGTCGGTGAAGGTCTCCCAACCTTTGTGGGCATGCGAGCCGGCCTCGCGGGCGCGCACGGTGAGCACGCTGTTCAGCAGGAACACGCCTTGCTGCGCCCAATCCGTCAGATCGGTCTGGCGGCGGTCGAGGCCAAGGTCGTTGCGCAGTTCCTGGAAGATGTTCTGCAAGCTCGGTTGCGGGCGATTGCCTTCCGGCACCGAGAAGCAAAAACCCATCGCCGCGCCGGGAGTGTGATACGGGTCCTGCCCGAGGATGACGACCTTGACGTCATCGAACGGCGTCAGATCGAAGGCCTTGAAGATGTTCTTGCCGGCCGGGCAGCACTGATGCGCCGCATACTCCGCCCGCACGAAGGACGTCAGGCTTTCCCAGTAAGGCTGTTCAAACTCCTGCTCCAACCGTGCCTTCCAGGAAGCCTCGATACGAACGCTCATTCATCCCCCGACTCAGACTATTTCGACAAGTTCGGAATAGTCCGCCAAAACGCGGTCGGCGGTCAACAGTTTCATGGTTTCGCAGATGGCCTGGGCAACCAGCATGCGGTCAAATGGATCGCGATGGATTGGAGGTAACAACCCCACCTGCGCTGCCGCGATACGGGCGCGTGAACGCCGGGGCAACTTTCGACTGTCTTGCAGCCACCAGAGCAAGACATGGGTGTCTAGTAGAAGCTGCACTATTTGCCTTCGAATGCAGCCTGTATGTCTTCAGGGAGTGGCCCATCAAAATCATCGGCGATCCAGATCTTTCCCTTCATTGAGCCGGGCTTTCGCAATGCTCCATGAGCGTGGATCGCTACCAGTCGGACAAGAGGTTTGCCACCTGCGGCGATGATGACTTCCTGGCCATTGGAAGCATCCTCGATCAGTGTCGATAGCCTGATTTTCGCTTCATCAATATCGAATATCGCCATGTTCATCTCCGGGCAAACTAATTCCAGTCTAGCTTGCGTAAAGATGAAGACAAGGCACGTATATGACGATCCTCTGATATCGATCAACGAAAAAAAAGCAAGCCGTCTTGCGAGGGCTTGCTTCTCTTGGTGTTGCTGAATTTCTAGCCGGCGGCCAGCACGTTGTGCGCCTGCTCGTCCGCGTGGTAGGAGCTGCGGACCATGGCGCCGACGGCGGCGTGCTTGAAGCCCATCTTGTAGGCTTCGGCTTCGAACATCTTGAACACGTCCGGGTGCACGTAGCGGCGCACCGGCAGGTGGCTGTTCGACGGCGCCAGATACTGGCCGATGGTCAGCATGTCGATGTTGTGCTCGCGCATGTCGCGCATCACTTGCAGGATCTCTTCGTCGGTCTCGCCCAGGCCGACCATGATGCCGGACTTGGTCTTCACCGCAGGGTACAGATCCTTGAATTCCTTCAGCAGCTGCAAGGAGTGCATGTAATCCGAACCCGGACGCGCTTCCTTGTACAGGCGCGGCACGGTTTCCAGGTTGTGGTTCATCACGTCCGGCAGGCCGTCCTTGAAGATGTCCAGCGCCTTTTGCAGGCGGCCGCGGAAGTCCGGCACCAGCACTTCGATCTGGGTCTTCGGCGACAGCGCGCGGGTGTTCTGGATGCACTCGACGAAGTGGCCGGCGCCGCCGTCACGCAAATCGTCGCGGTCGACCGAGGTGATCACCACGTAGCTCAGGCGCAGCTCGGCGATGGTCTTCGACAGGTTGAACGGCTCTTCCTTGTCCAGCGGATCCGGGCGGCCGTGGCCGACGTCGCAGAACGGGCAGCGGCGGGTGCACTTGTCGCCCATGATCATGAAGGTCGCAGTGCCCTTGCCGAAGCATTCGCCGATGTTCGGGCAGCTCGCTTCTTCGCACACGGTCACCAGCTTGTTCTCGCGCAGGATGTCCTTGATTTCGTAGAAACGGGTCGACGCCGAGGCCGCCTTGACGCGGATCCAGTCCGGCTTTTTCAGGCGCTCGACTTGCTCGATCGGCACGATCTTGATCGGGATGCGCGCGGTCTTGCTGGCGCCTTTTTGCTTTTCGCTTGGGTTGTAAGCCGGGGCAACGCTGGTGGTGGTTTCAGAAGTCATTTGGCTGCGTGCCCTCGCGGGCAAAGTTTGGTTATTCGTGTACTGCGGGTTCGGCCACATGCGCCAGAACGCTGATCAGCTCATCGGCCAGCTGCTGTTGCACGTCGGACAACACTGCGGTCGCGCCGACGGTGCGCATATCGACTGTTTCCAGCCCGGCATAGCCGCAAGGATTAATCCAGGAAAACGGGGCCAGATCCATCGCCACATTCAGCGACAGCCCATGATAGGTGCAACCGTTGCCGCGCACTTTCAAGCCGAGCGCGGCGATTTTGGCGCCTTGTTTCGGTCCGCCGGCCATGTAGATGCCCGGCGCGCCGTCAACGCGCTCACCGACGAGATTATACGCGCCTAAGACGTTGATGATCGCCTGCTCGATTTTATTGACGAATTGCCGGGCGTACAGCTTGCCGCCCGGCTTGTTGCGGCGCAGGTCCATCAGCATGTAGATGACCACCTGGCCGGGGCCGTGGAAGGTGACTTCGCCGCCGCGGTCGGTCTGCACCACCGGGATGGCATCCGCGCCCGCCAGCAGGTGGCCGCGGTCGGCGCCCAGGCCCAGCGTGAACACGGGCGGGTGCTCGACGATCCACAGTTCGTCGCGGGTGTCCGGAGTGCGCGCGTCGGTGAAGGCGCGCATCGCGGCGAAAGTGCTGTCGTAGTCGGCGAGGCCGAGGTGGCGTATCAGCGCCGGCTCGGTTGGGGTAGGAGACGTCATGCCGCCATTATAAATCAGCCCGGCTGGTGACGCTCCAGCCACTGCTGGATGGACGGCCGCTGCCACTGGCCGGCGGCGTAGTCCTTGAGCTTTTGCGGCACCTCATCGCCGTTCAGGATCAGGCGGTTCAGCATCAGCGTCAGGTCGACATCGGCCAGCGACCAGGTATCGAACAGGTTGGGGCGGCCCTCCTGCACCAGCTGGCTGGCGGCGTGGATCAGTTTGCCGGCGGCGGCCTGGCCGGCGGCCGTCAGCGGCTGGCTAGCCTTGCCAAAAAATACAGTTTCCGTGTCCCGCTCGGCGCGCACCGGCAGCAGGTCGCTGCGCAGCCAGGCCTGGATCTGCCGCGCCTGGGCGCGCTGGCGACGGTCTTTCGGGTACAGCGCGATGTATTCCGGCGCCGGGAAGCTCTCTTCCAGGTATTCGGTGATGGCGGTCGACTCGGTCAACACAAAATCGCCCTCGACCAGCGCCGGCACCCGGGCGGTCAGCGCGCGCGCCGTGTAGGCGCTTTGTTTCTGCTGGCCGGCTTCCAGGTCCACGGTCTTGACGGTGAACGGCAAGCCTTTTTCGGTCAGCGCGACAAAGGCCGACATGGCGTAAGGACTGGTGAAAAGGCTGTCGACATACAGTTCAAAAGGCATGATGGCTCCGGCTAGAGTAGATTTATTCACATGGTAAGCCTTGCCGTAGCGCCTGTATAACGTTATATTTTCGTGATTCTAGCTAATTTTATTCACATAGTTATCCACAGCATGCCGACCTGATGAGCGCCAGCCGCCGCCTGCCCAATTTTTCCGCACTGCGCGCCTTCGAGGCGGCGGCACGCCACGAGAACTTCTCGCGGGCGGCGGAAGAGTTGCATCTGACGCATGGCGCGATCAGCCATCAGGTGCGCGCTTTGGAGGAGGAATTGGGGCGGCCGCTGTTCGTGCGCCATGGCCGACAGGTGAAAATAACTAGCGATGCGCTCAAATTTGCCCAGTTTTTAGGCAAATCCTTTGCCGATATCGCCGCCGCGGCCGACGCCATGCGGGCTTCCAGCGTCAACCAGCGGCTGACGATTTCATCGATTCCATCGTTTGCCGCGCGCTGGCTGGCGCCCCGGCTGGGCCGGTTTATCGACCTGTACCCGGATATCGAGGTGGTGCTGCAATCGAGCGGACAACTGCAGGACCTGGCGCGCGACGGCATCGATGTCGGCATCCGCTTCGGACGCGGCAACTATCCGGGGCTGGTGGTGCAGCGGCTGATGGGCGACGTCTACTACCCGGTAGTGAGTCCCCACTATCGCGGCGGGCGGCAACCCACAACACCACACGAGCTGCGCCAGCACACGCTGCTGCGCTCGGTGGAGCCGTGGTCGCCCTGGCTGCGCGCGGCCGGGGTCGACATGGCCGAGCCGTCAGGCGGCTTGATGTTCGAGGATTTGTCGATGCTGATACGCTCCGCCGCCGACGGCAACGGGGTGGCGCTGGTGCGCCATGTGGTGGCGATGCAGGAGATCGCCTCCGGACAACTGCTGCGGCTGTTCGATACCGCCACGCCGTGCCCGGATGAATACTTCTTCGTTTCGCCGCCCGGAGCGGCCGGCAGGCCGCAGGTCCAGGCGTTCCGCGACTGGCTGCTGGAGGAGATTGCCGTCTTCCAGCGCCAGCAAGCCTGACGTCGTCATTCCCGCGCAGGCGGGAATCCATACTTAGCTGGCTAAGCCAGCGTTCTATAGGTTCCCGCCTACGCGGGAACGACGGCGTTGATTACATGACGATTTTGACCATCGGGTGTGCCGACAGTTCGTTGTACAGCGCGTCGAGCTGCTCGCGGCTGATGGCGCGCACGGTCACGGTCAGGCCGGTGTAGTTGCCCTTGGGCGAAGGACGCACTTCCATTTTGCCTTCATGGAAATCCTTGTCGTGCTTTTGCACCACCAGCACGATGGTCGGGGCGAAATCGATATGAGTCGGGCCCATCACCTTGATCGGGAAGTCGCTCGGGTACTCGATGAGGGACTCTGACGGCGGGATCGCTTGCATATTCATTCCAATCAAAAAAGAAAACCGGCGGCGTCAACACGACGCCACCGGCCTCTATTGTAGCCAATTCAGCGCAGGCTTACGCTTTGCCCAGCGCCAGAGGGGCCGCTTCCTGCGGCGCGGCCAGCTGCGCCGGCTGCTGGCCGGACAGCCGCTGCAAACGCGCCAGCGCCGATTCGTTGGCGATGCCAGGCTGGCTGACCGACTTGCGGATCGCCTCCAGCTCGGCCGCCTGCTCGTACGGACGCTGGCCGATGTCGGTGACGATCTTCATGCCGGCCGCCTCGTTGCTGATGGCCTGGGCGCGGCGGGTCAGCGCGTTCAGCGCGCTGGAATTGCCGCGCATGCCGGACAGCCCGGCCAGCTGGCTCTGGCGCTCGGCGCGCAGGTTCTGCAAATCCTGCTGGGCGCGGGCCGAGGCCAGCGCCTGCATCGCCTTCTTCGCCGCCGAATCGAACTCGGCCAGCTGCTTGGACAGCGCGTCGACGATGGTTTGCAGTTCGTCCATGTACTGACGGGCGTCGGCTTCTTCCTGCAATTCCTGCGGCATGCGCGCCTTGTTGCCTTCCAGCTCGTCGCAGAACAGGGTGATGGTCGCTTCCGAGATCTTGCCGGCGGCCAGACGGTCGGCCAAGGTGCCGGCCGCCTGCTCGTCGGTGGCGATCAGCTGGCGCAGCTTGACCACGTCGGCCGCTTCCTTGTCGAAGGAGCTGCGGGCGGCGGCCAGTTTTTGCGCGGTCAGGCGCAGGCTGTCGGCCAGCCGGTCGCGGTCGGCCTCGGTGGCCGTTTCCGGATCAAAATTGGCGATCGCTTCGGAAACACGGTCGCCCAGCGCGCCAAAATGTTTGGAAATCAGGCGCGCGGTCAAACCCCAGCCATTCAAGTTGCTCATGTCAGTCGTCCTTAAAAAGTTGCGCGTCATTGGATAACGACGCGTTGCTGCTCAACCGGGATGCCAATGACGAAGTCGACATGGATCCCGCGTTTTGATGCATCGCCGTTCACGCTGCTGATGATTTCAGTCGTGATCAGCAAATATTCGTTGCCGCCGCCGCGCAGTTCGCGCACATACGGCATGAAATACATTTCCTGGCGCAGGCCGGTGCGGCCGCTGGCGTCGTCCAGCCGGGTCTCGGTGCCGGAGAACGGCGTGACGAACTCGGCGTTGGGGTCGCCGGCGTCGCGCCGGTAGTCGACGCCGTCGCGCTCGCCGAACACCAGGTCGAGGTCGGCTTCGTCCAGCCCGACATCGCCCAGCTGCTCGCGCCACAGCGTGTAGCTGCGGTCGCCCAGGCCGGCGCCGGCCAGGCCCATGTAGGCTTCCTGGTCTTCCACCGTTTCCGGGATCACGCGGGCCAGCTGGGTGCAATACATCACCTCGGCCACCTGGCCCTGGGCGTCCTGGTACACCTGCAGGAACTTCTCTTTCGACTCCCGGTCGCCGGTGTCCAGGTAGTAGCGGTACAGGCCGCCGCTCTGCTTGAGCCGGATCTGCGACACCGCGACGATGCGGGTGTCGCCCGCGTCCGGCAGCGTGATCAGCGAACCGTCGCCGGCCGCGCGCAGCAGCGGAGACTGCTGCAACTGGATCACGCTGCCGATGCGCGCTCCCAGCGGCAAGCCCTGGTCCGTGCGCGGCGCCTCTGCGCCGCCCAGCTTGGCCGCGCCATTGCGCAGGTAGTTGTATGCATCCGACCAGCCCATCTCAATTCCTTTCAAATGAATAATTCGTTGCATTGCCCGCCCGCAGGCGGCGCAGCTTGCGCACCGTGTACACCAGCGCCCACACCATCACGCTCAGCACACCTAGCCAGACCAACCAGCGCGCCACCGTGGCCAGGAAGGACGGCGCCGGCGCTGGGACTCGGGCGGCCGGGACCGGATCACCCAGTCCCGGCATGCCGTTGACCATGCCGGCCTGGACGGCAGCGCCGTCTGCCGGTACCGGTGCCGGTGCCTGGCCGGCGGCGGCTGGCGCCGTCGTGGTCGGGTACGACACCGGCTGATGGCTCTGGCTCATCGCCCGGCCCAGCATGAAGCCCAGCACGCCGTGCATCAGGCCGCTACTTGGCTGCTGCACGATGATCGGCGCCTGCTGGTACACCGGCGGCGCCTGATACACCGGCGATGGCTGCGGCCGGGAAACCGTATCGTTTAACGGCGGCGGCGCGGTCGGCGCGGCGGCGGCGGCCCGGCGGGCGTCCAGCGTTTTCAGCGCGTTGGCCTGGGCCGCGCTCTGGTCAAGGTCGCGCGAGGCGGCCGAGGTGTTGCGCGGCGTGGCCGAGGCCGGCGAGCCGGGCGCCTTGCCGAAAGCGCCGGGGCCGCTCTGGCGATCGGCCGGCGGCGCGACCGGCGAGCTCCGCGTGGAGTTGCTCTTTTGTGAAGAAAATCCACTTTTATACGACGACGATGTGCCAGAATGTGAAGACGTACGCGCCTCCGCCAGCCCATCGGTGCCTAGCGCAAGGCACAGCGTCAATAACAGTGCAGTATGGAAGGACTTCATGATGTCGTTTCGCAAAGAAGTTGAATGAAAATCAGCATAGCGCCGCGCGTCGGCGACTGCATCGGTAATAAAAGGCTCGCTTCACCATGACACGCAAATACCTCGACATGAATCAACACGACGCGCTCTACAAAGTGGCGCGCAGCTATCCCGGCGGCATCGACGCGTTGGCGCAGGCGATGGGCATCTCGGTCAACGTCCTGCGCAACAAGCTGGCGCCGACCATCGCCTCGCACTACCCTTCGTTCGAGGAAGTCTCGGCGGTGGTGGACCTGTGCCACAAGGCCGGCGTGGCCGACGCCCACCTGCCGCTGCACGCGCTGCTGGTGCGTCACGGCATGGCGGCCTTCGTCGTGCCGACCCCGGCCAACATCGGCGACGACGACCTGTCGCAGACCGTGTGCAAGGTGATGAGCCAGGTGGGGGCGGTGGCGGAAGCGGTATCGACCGCGCTGCTGGACGGCAAGGTCACGCCGGCCGAAGCGGACCTGATCGAACGCGAATTCCAGGGCGCGCTGTCGGCGCTGGGCGAATGGCGGGCGCGACTGCGCCTGAAGGCGGAGCAGGGCTAAACCGCCGCGCCAAAAAAAAGCCAGCCCTAGGGCTGGCGAAAAACTATTCTCTGATCGGAAATTGGGAAAAATCCGGAAAATAGTTGGGGCAAAGGGGAGCAGTCTCGACGGTCCTGCGTGGCGGATGCTGCCATCCTTGTTCTCACGCTTACCACCGGGTTTATCAATATTGCAACGTTATACATTGCGATAGATAAAGTCCATCCAAATGTGATGAACTGCTGTTTTGGCTCCCTGAACGACCTATTTCCCGGAGCAGGCGGTTACTCGCGATTTTGATGCCGGTTGTCGCCGCGGTCCTTGTTGCCTTCCTCCTTGCGGCGGTCCTGCTGCTTGTCGCGGTTATCCCGTTGTTGCTGCTGCGGCTGAGCCTGTGGTTGGGCTTGCGGCTGCTGGCGCTGCGGCTGCATGACCTGCGGCGCCGGCTGCTGGGGTTGCAGCTGAATTTGTTGCTGCGGCTGCGGCTGAATTTGCTGCTGAGGCTGCTGCACCGGGCGCCGCTCTTCCTGCTGCCGGTATGGACGGCGACTATCGTCCCGCTCACGATTGGCCGGGAAAGGCGTCGGCACGGTGGGCGCCGCTATCGGCGCCGCCGTGATCGGCGGATTGGCTCTCTGGATATTCGGCGTCACCGTGATCGGCGGATTGGCCTGCTGGATCGTCGGCGTCGGCGCCAGCACCGGATTGGCTTGCTGGACATGCGGCGTGCCCGGCATTTGGCCAGGCGCCTGGCCTGGCGTCTGGCCCGGCCGGCCGTACGGCCGCACATCGATGCGCACATCGCCCGGCTGGATGGTTTGCGGCGGCGCGTCCGGATGACCGAACTGCCCAGGCGCCAGCGTCGTCGTGGTCTGCGTCCGGCCCGGCTGCAAGGGCGCCGCCGGCTGCGGCACGGAAGGCGCGGTCAACACCCGCACCGGACGATCCGGGCGGCCGTCGTGGTCGCGCTCTTGCCAGCCACGGCGGTTGGTGTCCAGCGTGCGCGCGATCGACGGCTGCGGCGGCGCCACCGGCGCGGCGGTCGCCGCCAGACTGGCCGCCGGGATCACCTGCTGGCCGCGCGGCACCTGCACGGTGCGATGACGCCCCTCAAACTGATCACGCGGCAACACGGTCAGGCCGTCGCGCCGCACCACTTGGCCGGGCACGACCGTACGCGGCTCGAAAGACTTGCCGTTGTGGGTCCAGCTCATGCGCCGCTCGTAATCGATCGACACCTGGTAAGCCGGCACGTAACGCTCGCGCGGCGACAGCGGGAACCAGCCCAGGCCGGGCCGATGGTCGCGCACGAAACCGTCGCCGCCGACCCAGCCCACCAGCGCCGGCGCCCACACCGGCCGGCCGGCGGGCCGTCCCGGCGCCCAGCACCAGCGGCGTTCGACCATCACCCAGCGGCCGTAATGCGAAGGCGCATAGCCCCAGGGCGCGTTGTCGACCCAGGTCCAGCCCCATGGCGCCAGCCAGATCCAGCGGCCGTCGCGGTAGGGCGCCCAGTCGATCGCCACCGTGCGCGGGGTCCACAAGGCGCCGTATTCGACGCTCTCGGTCCAGCTGCCGTTGCGGTCCAGCTCCTCGTAGCCGGTCATGCCGGTGGAGACAAAACGGCTGCTCACCACGGCCTCGGCGGCGCGGTCGCGCTCGTCGGACCAGACATCGAAGCCGTCGCGCCGGGCCACGCTGGTGCTGACATCCACGCTGCTGACGTCGACATGGCGGCCGGGGCTGACCGTCACCGACGAACCGGCGCCGTCCACCCGCGCGCTGCCGGCCAGCATGCTGATCTGGCTGGTGTCGGTGACGCGCTCGGCGTCGACCCGCAGCAGGCCGGGTTCAAGCAGGGTGATGCGCGCCTGCGGCGTGCTCAGTTCGAAATCGCGCAGCAGCTCCGGGCTGCGCACGCGGATGCTGACGCTGCCGTAATTCAGGCGCAGGTGCAGCAGGTCGTCGTCCAGGTCGATGATTTCCAGGTCGGAATCGCCATCCAGCCGCACCGCCGTCGAGCCGACGCGGAATTCGGTGCGGGCGCCGCTGGCGGTGGTCAGGTGGCTGGCGCCGGTGACCGGCCAGTTCAGCGATGCGGCCATGGGCTCGTCGTCGCCGACCAGCGTGACCTGGCCCTGCACCGCGGAAATGCGGCCGACCATGGCGGGCGGGTCCGCCAGCGCGAACGAACTGAAGCCGGCCAGGGCGGCCAGCACGGCGATTTGGATCAACTTGCGGCTCATGGCGGCGTCTCCTTGTTTATTTATCATTTAACGCTGCTGCGAGGCATACGACTACCGGGATTACACCGCGTTACACATCTCAGGCAAATCAGGCACTTGCGCCGCCCCGCTTGACGAAGAACAAAGCCGCGCCGACCGCCATCAACAGGCCGCCGAACACCCGGTTCTGCTTCTTGACGGCGCCGGCGTCGCGGAAATAGCGCTGCATCGACGAGGCCAGGAAAGCGTAGCTGTGCATCACCACCAGGTCGATGCAGCACATGGTGGCGGCCAAAATCAGCAACTGCGGCAGCAGCGGCGCGCCCTGGGTTATAAACTGCGGCAACACCGCCACCATGAAAATAATCCCCTTGGGATTGGTGGCGTTGGTCAGGAAGCCGGTCAGGAAGCGTTTTCCGGCGCTCGGCACCACCACTTCCGCGCGGTCCTGCTGGGCGCTGACGCTGACCTTGGCGCGCCACTGGCTCAGGCCCAGGTATATCAGGTACAGCGCGCCCACCGTCTTGACCACGCTGAACGCCACTTCCGAAGCCAGCAGCAGCGAGCCGACGCCGGCGCCGGCGATGAAGAAGATCATCATCAAGCCGCTCTGCAAGCCGAGAATGGTGGCGGTGGTGCGGCGCACGCCGAACGACAGGCCGTGCGACATCGACAGCACCGCGCCCGAGCCGGGCGAGACGGCGATGATGCAGGCGGCGATGAAAAAGGTGATCCAGGTGGCAAAGCTCATGATAGTCCCGTGCGGTCAGCCGCAGCACCATGCTGCGGGGCAAAGTACATTGTAGCGGCGTTGGCGTCTCGCCGCCCGGCCCGTCATCGGTTAATATTGCTTATCAACCAAGGAATCCACATGACCCCTACTCCGCAGGAGCACCGCTAATGGCCGGCACCAGCCTGCTGGCGCTGATCGACGACATCGCCACCATCCTCGACGACGTCGCCCTGATGAGCAAGATGGCGGCCAAGAAAACCGCCGGCGTGCTGGGCGACGACCTGGCGCTCAACGCCCAGCAGGTGGCCGGCGTGCGCGCCGAGCGTGAGCTGCCGGTGGTGTGGGCGGTGGCGGTCGGTTCGCTGAAGAACAAGGCCATCCTGGTGCCGGCCGCGCTGGCGATCAGCGCCTTCGCGCCGTGGGGCATCACGCCGCTGCTGATGGTCGGCGGCCTGTACCTGTGCTTCGAAGGCTTCGAGAAAATCGCCCACAACCTGCTGCACCAGGACGAGGAAGACCAGCACCTGGGCGAACTGGCCGACGCCGTCAGCGATCCGGACGTCGACCTGGTGGCGCTAGAAAAAGACAAGATCCAGGGCGCGATCCGCACCGACTTCATTCTTTCGGCCGAGATCATCGTCATCGCGCTGGGCACGGTGGCCGAGGCCAGCTTCCTGCAACAGGTGACGGTGGTGGTCGGCATCGCCGTGGTGATGACGGTGGGCGTGTACGGCATCGTGGCCGGCATCGTCAAGATGGACGACGCCGGACTCTACCTGAGCCAGCGCGGCGGCAGCGCGGTACGCGCGCTGGGCCGGGTGCTGCTGGCGGCGGCGCCCAAGCTGATGAAGCTGTTGTCGGTGGTGGGCACGGCGGCCATGTTCATGGTCGGCGGCGGCATCCTGACCCACGGCCTGCCCGGCGCCCACGATGTGATCCACCACGCCGCCGAAGCGGTCGCCACGGTGCCGACGGCGGGACCGCTGCTGGCCTGGGCCACGCCGGTCACGCTGGATGCGCTGGCCGGCGTCATCGCCGGCGCGCTGACCCTGGCGCTGGTGATGCTCGGTGGAAAACTATTAAAACTATTTAAACAGAAAAAATAAGTCACCCGGCACGGAACTCCCTGACCCCTTTTCGCTCAAACAGCGAGGGAGGTAGGGTATGGAGAAATTGCAGCGGCATCTGCGCATGGCGCTGGACGCGGCGCGGATGATGATCTGGGATTCCGCGCTGGAAGATGGCAAGGTCATCGATAGCACGGTCAAGTGGATAGGCGCCGGCACCAGCCTGCTGGGCTTGCCGGTTGGCGACCTGTCGCAGCCGTTTTCCATTTTTTTACTCTCCGTTGAGCCCGAAGACCGCGAGCAATTGCTGGACACCATGCAGAACGCGGTCGACCGCCGCGTCGGCTATGAAGTCGAGTACCGGGTGCTGTGGCCGGACGGCAGCCGCCACTGGCTGGCCGCCAAGGCCCATGTGTTCTGCGACGAGCAGCAGCAGCCGGCCGGCACGCTGGGCATCGTCTGGGACATCACCGAACGCAAGGAAAACGAACAGGCCACGGCGCGCCAGCGCGAACTGGCCGCCGTCACGCTGCGCTCGATCGGCGAGGGCGTGATCACCACCAACGCCGACGGCGAAACCGACTACCTGAACTACATCGCCGAGCAGCTGACCGGCTGGACGCTGGAGCAGGCGCGCGGCCTGCCCATCTCCGCCACGCTCAAGCTGATCGACGACGCCGGCACGCCCATCCTGGAACACGTGGCGTTGCAATGCCTGCGGCTCAGGCAGGCGATCGGCATGTCATCGCAAAACCAGCTGGTCACGCGCGAGGGGCGCCACATCGCGGTGGAGGAATCGGCCGCGCCGATCTGGTCCGACACCGGCGAGCTGCTGGGCGCGGTGGTGATATTCCGCGACGTCAGCCACGAGCGCAAGCTCAGCAAGCAGCTGTCGTGGAACGCCAGCCACGACACACTCACCGGCCTGATCAACCGGCGCGAATTCGAAGTGCAGATCGCCGCCGTGCTGCACAGCGCCAAGGAAGAAAACCATGTGCACGCGCTGCTGTACATGGACCTGGACCAGTTCAAGATCGTCAACGACACCTGCGGCCACACCGCCGGCGACCTGCTGCTGCAACTGCTGTCGAAGATGCTGCAAACGCAGATGCGCGACAGCGACATCCTGGCCCGCCTCGGCGGCGACGAGCTCGGCGTGCTGCTGCCGCACTGCCCGCCCGACCAGGCGCTGCTGATCGCCGACCAGCTGCGGCAATCGATCAAGAATTTCCGCTTCGTGTGGGACCACCACACCTTCGAGCTGGGCGTGAGCATCGGCCTGGTCGAGATCAACCACCACAGCAAGTCCATGACCGCGCTGCTGATCGCCGCCGACCAGGCCTGCTACCTGGCCAAGGAGCGCGGCCGCAACCGCGTGCACCTGTACCAGGACTCGGACTTGCGGCTGGCGCGCCGCCAGGGCGAGATGCAGTGGGTGTCGCGCCTGAACGAAGCCTTCGAGCACCAGTACTTCCGGCTGTACGCCCAGCCCATCGTCGGCCTCGGCCCGCACGAGGAAACGCACGACGAAGTGCTGATCCGCATCCAGCCGGCCAAGGGCGATCTGATCCTGCCGGGCGCCTTCATCCCCGCCGCCGAACGCTACGACATGATGACGGCGATCGACCGCTGGGTGATACGCGCCGTCTGCCGCTACGTGCAGCGCACCCGCGGCAGCCCGGAAAGCCAGCCGCCGGCGCCGGCCCAGTACTCGGTCAATCTGTCGGGCGCCTCGCTGAGCGACGAGGGCCTGCACGACTACATCATCGAGCAGTTCGCCGAGCACGGCATCGCGCCCGAGCAGATCTGCTTTGAAATCACCGAGACCGCCGTGATCGCCAACCTGATCAAGGCGCAGGATTTCATGGCCGGACTGAAGGCGCTGGGCTGCCGCTTCTCGCTGGACGACTTCGGCAGCGGCCTGTCCTCGTTCGCCTACCTGAAGGCGCTGCCGGTGGACTTCCTCAAGATCGACGGCGTGTTCATCCGCGACATCGCCAACAACGCCATCAACCGCGCCATGGTCAAGGCCATCAACGAGGTCGGCCACGTGATGGGCATCAGCACCGTGGCCGAATACGTCGAGGACGAACCGACCCTGGCCGTGGTGCGCGAACTGGGCCTGGACTATGCCCAGGGCTACGCGGTCGGCACGCTGCGCCCCCTGGCTGCCTAGGCGGCCAGCTCGGCCTGCAAGGGCGTGCCCAGCGCGCGCAAGGCCGTGTTGAAATCATCCAGGCTCAGTTCGGCGCTGGCGGTGGCCACGCAGCGCGTGCGACCACCGCCGACGCTGGTGTGCGGCGCCAGTTCGGCCAGCACGCTGTCGGCCGGATCGAGGAATTGCACATCCGGCGCGGCCGCCACGAAAAAGGGCTTCAGCCACGGCAGGTGGGTGGACGACATCGTCATCACGTCCACCTGCGGATGGGCGGCGCGCAGTTCGGCGATGAAGCCGCTGATGGCGGCCTGGGTTTCCTGAGGCCTGTGGACAAAGGCGAAGTTTTCCACAAGATCCACCAGCGCCGAAGCATTCACCAGCAGCACCTCCGCATCGCCGCGATGGGCGTCGGCATAGGCCTGCATGGCGGCGCTGTCCACCATCGAGCGCACGCCCAGCACCGCCACCCGGCCGCTGGCCGAGCGCCGCACCGCCTCCGCCACCGGCGGGAAGATGCCGATCACCGGCACCGACACCGCCGCCCGCAGCGGCTCCAGCACCACCACGCTGGGCGCGTTGGACGCCAGCACCACCGCCACGCAGCCCTGCGCCTGCAAATATTCGGTAGCACTTTGCACAACGTTCAGCAACTGCTGCGGCGTTTTCGCGCCGTAGGGAAAACTGGCGCGGTCGGCGAAATACACGATGTCCTGCGCCGGGAAGGCCGCCCGCACGCGTTCGACGATGGCGTAGCTGCCGATCCCGGCGTCAAAAATTCCTATAGGACGTTGCAGTTCCATGATTTCCTTTGCTATCCCAATCCGGGGATTTTTGATCCACATCAATAAAATTGCAGGTCGGACTACGTAAACTGATCGGGTCAATTGCGATAGAGCAATAAATCGATCGGAGTCCCAACATGCGTAACAACCAGCCCGTCAGCAACCGTGAAATGGAAGTACTGGACGACCAGGCCATCGTCTCAAAAACTGACTTAAATGGCAATATTGTCTATGTAAATCCCTATTTCACGCAAATCAGCGGATTCAGCGAGGCGGAGCTGATGGGCGCGCCGCAAAACATCGTGCGCCATCCCGACATGCCGCCCGAAGCCTTCGCCGACCTGTGGGACTCGATCAAGGGCGGCACGCCGTGGACCGGCATCGTCAAGAACCGCTGCAAGAACGGCGACTACTACTGGGTGCGCGCCAACGTCACGCCGATCCGCGAAAACGGCAAGACCACCGGCTACATGTCGGTGCGGGTCAAGCCCACGCGCGCACAGATCGACAGCGCCGAACAGGCCTACCGCGCCATCCGCGAAGGCGGCAAGCACGGCATCCGCATCAAGAACGGCCAGGTGATCCGTTCCGGCGCCGGCACGCTGCTGTCGCGCCTGAGCCATGTGTCGCTGGCGATGCGCATCTGGTTGGCCACCAGCGTGGTCAACGTGCTGCAGGTGATCGTCTGCGCGGCCGCGCTGATGGGCGGCGGCGGCAACAGCTACGGCATTTTCGGCGCCACCTTCGCCGGCCTGCTGATCAACGTCTTCCTGTGGTACACCATGCGTTCCTCGGTGCTGCAACCGTTGGGCCGCGCGCTGCACGGCGCGCGCGCCATCGCCGCCGGCGACCTGTCCGGCTCGTTCGACACCGAGTCCACCGACGAAGTGGGCCAGCTGCTGCGCGCCCTGCAGCAAATGAACAGCAACCTGATCGCCACCATCCGCGACGTCCGCAACAACGTCGAGACCATGGCCGTGGCCACGCGCCAGATCGCCGCCGGCAACGCCGACCTGTCCGGCCGCACCGAGGCGCAGGCCGCCAGCCTGGAGGAAACCGCCTCCAGCGTCGAGCAGTTCTCGGCCACCGTCAAGCAGAACGCCGACAATTCGGCGCAGGCCAACCAGCTGGCGCAGAACGCCTCCAACGTCGCGGTGCAGGGCGGCGAGATCGTCGCCGACGTCATCGCCACCATGGACGAGATCAACAGCTCCTCGCGCAAGATCGTCGACATCATCGGCCTGATCGAAGGGATCGCTTTCCAGACCAACATCCTGGCGCTGAACGCGGCCGTCGAGGCGGCCCGCGCCGGCGAACAGGGACGCGGCTTCGCGGTCGTCGCCGGCGAGGTGCGCAACCTGGCCCAGCGCAGCGCCACCGCCGCCAAGGACATCAAGAACCTGATCAACGTTTCGGTCGGCAAGGTCAGCGACGGCATGGTGCAGGTCGACCGCGCCGGCGCCACCATGAAGGAAGTGGTGGCCTCTGTGCAGCAGGTGACGGCCATCATGCACGACATCTCGGTGGCCTCGCACGAGCAGAGCATCGGCGTCGACCAGGTCAACGCCGCCATCGCCCACATGGATCAGGTGACGCAGCAGAACGCCGCGCTGGTGGAAGAAGCGGCCGCCGCCACCGCCAGCCTGGCGCTGGAGGCGGGCGGCCTGACGCAGGCGGTCAGCCTGTTCAAATTCGGCAGCACGCACAAGGTGCGCACGATGCGCCCACCGGTTCGCCAACCACAAACCATGAAACGTCTCGCGGCCTGAACATGAATACCACTGAGAACCACACCGGCGGCACATTCCCCAGCGTCGAATTCGACGCCGCCATCATCGGCAAGCTGAGCCAATCCGGCCCACGCTACACCTCGTACCCGACGGCCGACCGCTTCCAGCTGGACTTCGGCTACGGCCAGTTCCTGGAGGCGGTGGCCGGCCTGCGCATGCGCCGCAGCCGGCGGCCCTTGTCCTTGTACATCCACATCCCGTTCTGCGACACCATCTGCTACTACTGCGGCTGCAACAAGATCGTCACCAAGGACCACAGCAAGGCCGCCACCTACCTCGGCTACCTGAAGCAGGAAATCGACATGCAGGGCCGCCTGTTCGCTGGCATGGGCCAGATCGAGCAGCTGCACTTCGGCGGCGGCACGCCGACCTACCTGAGCGACCGCCAGATGGGCGACCTGATGGCGCACCTGCACGCCAACTTCCAGTTCGCGCCGGACGCCCAGGGCGAGTACTCGATCGAGATCGATCCGCGCACCGTCAGCGTCGAGCGCGTGCACTCGCTGCGCGCGCAGGGCTTCAACCGCATCAGCCTGGGCGTGCAGGACTTCGATCCCGAGGTGCAGAAGGCCGTCAACCGCATCCAGCCGGAGGCGGAAACCCGCGCCGTGATGGACGCCGCGCGCGAAGCCGGCTTCCGCTCCATCAGCATCGACCTGATCTACGGCCTGCCGAAACAGAGCATGGCCAGCATGGAGCAAACGCTGGACAAGGTGATCGCCGCCGATCCCGACCGCATCGCCCTGTACAACTATGCGCACATGCCGCACCTGTTCAAGCCGCAGCGCCGCATCGCCGACGACGACCTGCCGACGCCGGCCGTCAAGCTGGACTTGCTGGCGCTGTGCATCCGCCGTTTGTGCGCGGCCGGCTACGTCTACATCGGCATGGACCATTTCGCCAAGCCGGAAGACGAGCTGGCGGTGGCGCAGCGCCAGGGCCGCCTGCAGCGCAACTTCCAGGGCTATTCGACGCGCGCCGAGGCCGAGCTGATTTCCTGCGGCGTGTCGGCCATCAGCGCGGTCGGCGCCACCTACAGCCAGAACGAGAAAACGCTGGAGGCGTACTACGAAAAACTCGACGAGGGCAAGCTGCCGGTCACGCGCGGCATCAAGCTCGATACCGACGACCTGCTGCGCCGCATCGTGATCCAGAAGCTGATGTGCAATTTCGAATTGTCGATCGCCTCGATCGAGCAGGCTTACCCGATCCGCTTCCCGCAGTACTTCGCGGCCGAGCTGGAAAAACTGAAAGCCTTCGAGGACGACGGCCTGGTGGAGACCGGTCCGGAATGGATCACCGTGACGCCGAAAGGCCGCCTGCTGATACGCAATATCTGCATGGTGTTCGACCGCTACCTGAGCCTGCCGCGCAGCGAAGGCCCGCAGCCTTTGCGTTACTCAAAAACGATATGAACGCCTTGCAGCTATTGCCGGTGATGGTGGTGGGGCTCGCGGGCAGCGTCCACTGCATCGGCATGTGCGGCGGCATCGTCGGCGCGCTGTCGGTAAGTACCGCGCCACTGCCGCGCAACGTGATACCGATCGCCGTCGCCCACAGCAGCGCCTTGCCGCGCGTGCTGTCGTACAACGCCGGCCGCATCGCCAGCTACATGGCGGCCGGCGCGCTGGCGGGCGGCCTGGCCGGTGGCGCGCACAGCATCGCCTCGCTGGCCGGGCTGCAACTGGGCTTCTACTGGCTGGCCAACCTGATGCTGGTGGCGCTGGGCCTGTACCTGATGGACGCCTGGCGCGGCCTGGCCTTGCTGGAGCAGGGCGGGCGCATGCTGTGGCAACGCGCGCAGCCGGCCATCGCGCCGATGATGAAATCGCTGATGCCGGCCCACCGCCCGCACCAGGCCTTCGCGCTGGGCCTGCTGTGGGGCTGGCTGCCGTGCGGCATGGTCTACAGCGTGCTGCTGACCGCGATGCTGAGCGGCTCGGCCAGCGACGGCGCCGCCGTGATGCTGGCCTTCGGCCTAGGCACGCTGCCGATGCTGACCGGCCTCGGGCTGATCGGCGCCCGCCTGCAACGCGCACTGCAACAACGCCGCGTGCGCATCGCCTGCGGCCTGCTGGTGCTGGCCTTCGGCCTGCTGGGCCTGGCGCGCGCGGCCGGCGGCATCGCGCCTGACTGGATGGACACTTTATGCCTGACACCACATCAATAAGCAGCGCCGCGCCGACTAGCGCCAATGCCGACGCCAGCATCTGCTATCACTGCGGCCTGCCGCTGCCGGCCGCCGTCAATCCGGCGTGGACCGTGCGCATCGCCGGGGCCGAGCACACCATGTGCTGCCCCGGCTGCGCGGCGGTGGCGCGAACCATTGTCGACCTGGGCCAGGAGTCCTACTACCGCGAACGTTCCGCCTTCGCCGCCAGCGCCGAGGGCGCGGACATGCTGCCGCCGGAACTGCGTCTGTACGACAACGCCGACCCGCGCTTCGCCCTCGATGAGGACAGCCGCGAAACCACGCTGGCGGTCGAAGGCATCCGCTGCGCCGCCTGCGTGTGGCTGATCGAACAGCGGCTGGCCAAGCTGCCCGGCGTCGACAGCGCCCAGCTCAACGTCGCCACCGAGCGCCTGTACGTGCGCTGGCGCAAAGATGCCTGCCAGCCCGGCGACATCCTGGCCGCGCTGCACGCGATCGGCTACGCCGCCTATCCCTACGACGCTCAGCGCCACGGCGAGCAGCAGCGCAAGGCCGCCAAGACCTTGGGCCGCCAGCTATTCGTAGCCGGCCTGTCGATGATGCAGGTGATGATGTACGTGGCGCCGGCCTACCTCGCCGAGTCAGGCACGCTGGACGACAGCATGGCCGCGCTGATGCGCTGGGCCAGCCTGTTGCTGACCTTGCCGGCCATCTGCTACTCGGCGCAGCCGTTCTGGCGCGGCGCCTGGGCCAGCCTGCGGGCGCGCGCGCCGGGCATGGACGTGCCGGTGGCGTTGGGCATCGCCGCCGCGTTCGGCGGCAGCGTCGCGGCCACCGTGCGCGGCCAGGGCGAAGTGTATTTCGACTCGGTGACGATGTTCATCTTCCTGCTGCTGTGCAGCCGCTACCTGGAGCTGCGCGCGCGCCGCAAGGCCGGCGCCGCGCTGGAGCGCCTGCAGCACGCGTTGCCGGCCTCGGCCACGCTGCTGGCGGACTACCCGGACAGCCACGCCGCCACCCTGGTCAAGGCCGCCGCGCTGGCGGTGGACGACGTCATCATGATCAAGCCGGGCGAGGCGGTGGCGGCCGACTGCGTCATCATCGACGGCCGCACCGTGCTCGACCTGTCGCTGCTCAGCGGCGAGAGCGCGCCGGTGGCCAAGGACGTCGGCGACGCGCTGCCGGGCGGCGCCATCAACGCCGGTGCGGTGATCCTCGCGCGCGTGAGCCGGCTGGCGCTGGACAGCACCATGTCCCAGCTGGTCAAGCTGATCGACCGCGCCGGCCGCGACAAGCCGCGCATCGCGCAATGGGCCGACCAGGTGGCCGGCTGGTTCGTGCTGGCGCTGCTGCTGCTGGCGCTGGCCACGTTCGCCTTCTGGTACTGGCTGGACGGCGACAGCGCCGCGCGCGCCTGGCCGATCGCGATCGCGGTGCTGGTGGTGTCCTGCCCGTGCGCGCTGTCGCTGGCCACGCCGACGGCGCTGGCCGCCGCCACCGACCGCCTGCTGCGGCAAGGCGTCCTGATCACCGGCCCGCAAACGCTGGAGACCTTGCACCGCGCCACCCACGTGGTGTTCGACAAGACCGGCACGCTGACCTTCGGCCGGCCGATGCTGCGGGAGATCCAGCAACTGGGCCTGATGCAGCCCGACTTTTGCCTGCAAGTGGCGGCCGCGCTGGATGCCGGCAGCACCCATCCGCTGGCGCGCGCTATCGTCAACGCGGCGGCGGCAGCCCAGGGCGGCGCGCGCGCCGACTGGCATCCGGTGGTGGCCGTCGAAGCGCCCGGCCGCGGCATCGAAGGCGTGCTGCACAATCGCCTGTACCGGCTGGGTAGCGCCGGCTTCGTCGCCGAGCTCAGCGGTACGGCGCCGCCGCACGACGCCGGCAGCGGCGTGACCCCGGTCTACCTCGGCGTCGACGGCCAGTGGCTGGCCTGCTTCCACCTGCACGACGGCTTGCGGCCGGACGCCCAGGCCACGGTCGACTATTTCCGCCGGGCCGGCAAGACCGTGGTGCTGCTCAGCGGCGACCACGACCGGCTGGCGCGCGAGGTCGGCGACCAGCTCGGCATCCACACCACCGTCGGCGGCTACCTGCCCGATGAGAAACTGGCCTTCGTCAAGCGCCTGCAACAGAAGGGCGCGGTGGTGGCGATGGTGGGCGACGGCATCAACGACGCCGCCGTGCTCAGCGCGGCCGACGTCTCGTTCGCGATGGGCGCCGGCGCCGCGCTGGCGCAAGCCCACGCGGACGCGGTGCTGCTGTGCGGCCGCCTGGACGCGGTGGCCGACAGCGCCCGCGTGGCGGCCCGCACCATGCGCGTGATCCGCCAGAACCTGGGCTGGGCCAGCGTCTACAACGCGGTGGCGATCCCGGCGGCGGCGCTGGGCTGGCTCAACCCGTGGCTGTCCGGCGTCGGCATGGCGCTCAGCTCGGCCGTGGTGGTGGCCAACGCGCTGCGCCTCAGAAGGGGACGATGATGGAAGCGCTCTACCTGCTCATCCCGCTCAGCGTGCTGCTGGTGTTTGCCGCGCTGTGGATCTTCTTCAGCGCCTCGGACGGCGGCCAGTTCGACGACCTGGTCGGCCCGGCGCTGCGCGTGCTGCAGGACGACGACAAGCCGCCAGTGGAATGAGCTGATCCGGGAAATTTTGATTCACATCAAGGATTTTTGAGTCTCGCAAAAGTAACCTTTGATACACATCATTAAAGCGTTCTTGGGAGAACTTCAAGTGGACCTTGCACAGAACTACAACTACAAGATTGTGAAGCAATTCGCAATCGCCACCGTGGTCTGGGGTATCGTCGGCATGCTGGTAGGCGTCATTATCGCCGCCCAGCTGGCATGGCCGGCGCTGAACCTGGACATTCCATGGTTGACCTACGGCCGCCTGCGGCCTTTACATACCAATGCCGTCATCTTTGCGTTCGGCATCAGCGGACTGTTCGCTACCTCGTACTACGTCGTGCAGCGCACCTGCCAGGTGCGGCTGTTCTCGGACAAGCTGGCCGCCTTCACCTTCTGGGGCTGGCAGGCGGTGATCCTCAGCGCTGTCGTCACGCTGCCGATGGGCCTCACGCGCGGCAAGGAATACGCCGAGCTGGAATGGCCGATCACGCTGCTGATCGCGGTGGTGTGGATCGCCTACGCGGTGGTGTTCTTCGGCACGCTTTTAACGCGCAAGGTCAAGCACATCTACGTCGCCAACTGGTTCTTCGCCGGCTACATCATCGCCGTGACGATCCTGCACGTGGTGAACGGCGCCAGCATGCCGGCAACCTTGTTCAAATCCTACTCCGCCTACTCGGGCGTGCAGGACGCCATGATCCAGTGGTGGTACGGCCATAACGCGGTGGGCTTCATCCTGACCGCCGGCTACCTGGGCATGGTGTACTACTTCATTCCCAAGCAGGCCGAGCGTCCGGTGTATTCGTATCGTTTGTCGATCGTGCACTTCTGGGCGCTGATCTTCACCTATATGTGGGCCGGCCCGCATCACCTGCACTACACCGCGCTGCCGGACTGGACGCAATCGATCGGCATGGTGTTCTCGCTGA
Source organism: Duganella sp. BJB476 (assembly GCF_003416895.1). Lineage (GTDB taxonomy): Bacteria > Pseudomonadota > Gammaproteobacteria > Burkholderiales > Burkholderiaceae_D > Rugamonas. The sequence goes on along the minus strand of NZ_QVIO01000005.1, from coordinate 337,071 downwards.
TCCTGCTGGCACCGAGCTGGGGCGGCATGATCAACGGCATCATGACTTTGTCGGGCGCCTGGCACAAGCTGCGCACCGACCCTATCCTGAAATTCATGATCGTCTCGCTGTCGTTCTACGGCATGGCCACCTTCGAAGGCCCGATGATGTCGATCAAGACCGTCAACGCGCTGTCGCACTACACCGACTGGGGCATCGCCCACGTCCACGGCGGCGCGCTGGGCTGGGTCGGCTTCATCACCATGGGCTCGATCTACTACCTGCTGCCGCGCCTGGCCGGCCAGCAAAAAATGTATAGCACCAAGCTGATCGACCTGCACTTCTGGGTCGCCACCATCGGCATCGTGCTGTACATCGCCGCGATGTGGATCGCCGGCGTGATGCAGGGCCTGATGTGGCGCGCGGTCAATCCCGACGGCACGCTGACCTACACCTTCGTCGAAGGCGTCAAAGCCACTTATCCGTACTACGTGGTGCGCTTCCTCGGCGGCCTGCTGTACCTGAGCGGCATGTGCGTGATGGGCTACAACACCTGGATGACCTTGCGTAACCGCGAAACCGCCGTGGCGCGCATTCCCGCGCTTGCCGCCGGCCACGCCTGATATCGGAGCGAAGCATGAAATTTTCACATGATTGGATCGAGAGAAACCCCTGGCTGCTGATCGCGCTGGTGACGCTGGTGGTCAGCGTCGGCGGCGCCGTCGAGATCGTGCCGCTGTTCTTCCAGAAGTCCACCACCGAGCCGATCGCCGGCCTGAAGCCGTACTCGCCGCTGCGCCTGGCCGGCCGCGACATCTACGTGCGCGAAGGCTGCTACAACTGCCACTCGCAGATGATACGGCCGTTCCGCGCCGAGACCGAACGCTACGGCCACTACTCGGTCGCCGGCGAGTTCGTCTACGACCGGCCGTTCCAGTGGGGCTCCAAGCGCACCGGGCCCGACCTGGCGCGCGTGGGCGGCCGCTACAGCGATGAATGGCACCGCACCCACCTGGCCAATCCGCGCGACGTGGTGCCGGAATCGAATATGCCGAACTATCCGTGGCTGGCGCAGACCGCGCTGGCGCCGGAATCCATTGTCCCGAAGATGAAGGCCCTGAAGCGCCTGGGCGATCCCTACACCGACGCCGAGATCGCCGCCGCACCGGCCGAGCTGAAAGACAAGACCGAAGAAGACGCCCTGATCGCCTACCTGCAAGGCCTGGGCACATTAATCAAGACGAGGAACTAGCATGGCTATCGAGAACCTGTTTGACCGCGCCAGCAGCGTGATGACGGTGATTTCCTTCATCACGTTCGCCGGCATCCTGTGGTGGGCCTTCATCAGCAACAAGGAAGCCGATTTCGCGGAGGTGGCACATCTGCCGTTCGACGACGAGGAGAACAGTCATGGCTGATTTCACCAACGGTTTCTGGGATATGTACATCGTGGTGCTGACCTTGCTCGGCATCGCCGGCTGCGGCATCCTGCTGTATTCGCAATCCCAGATCAAGGGCAAGGCCGGCGAAACCACCGGCCACGTGTGGGACGAGGACTTGAGCGAGCTGAACACGCCGATGCCGCGCTGGTGGATGTGGCTGTTCTACATCACCATCGTGTTCGCGCTGGTCTACCTGGTGCTGTATCCGGGCCTGGGCAGCTACGCCGGCAAGCTGGGCTGGAAATCCTCGGGCCAGTACCAGGCCGAGCTGAAGCAGGCCGAGACCGACTACGGTCCGCTGTTCGCGCAATACCAGAAGCAGGATCTGAAAAAAGTGGCGGCCGATCCCAAGGCGCACGCCATCGGCGAGCGCCTGTTCCTGACCTATTGCGCGCAGTGCCACGGCTCCGATGCGCGCGGCAACAAGGGCTTCCCCAACCTGACCGACAAGGACTGGCTGTTCGGCGGCGCCCCTGAGACCATCAAGGAAACCATCCTGCATGGCCGCACCGGCGTGATGCCGCCGATGGGCGCGGCGTTGGGCTCGGACAAGGACGTGGAAAACGTCGCCCACTACGTGCTGAGCCTGTCCGGCTCGACCGCCGATCCGATCAAGGCGGTGTTCGGCAAGGACAAGTTCGGCGCCTGCATGGCCTGCCACAGCGCCGGCGGCACCGGCAACCAGGCCATCGGCGCGCCCAACCTGACCGACAAGATCTGGCTGTTCGGCGGCAGCGCCGAAACCATCATGGAAACCATCCGCAAGGGCCGCAGCACCACCATGCCGGCGTTCGAGGACTTCCTCGGCGACGCCAAGGTGCATGTGCTGGCCGCCTACGTGTGGAGCTTGTCGAACGACGTCAACCAGGTTGAAACAGCACCGGTCACGGCAGCAAAATGAACGATCCTGCACCACAAGTGATCAAGATGTATGCGGCGCGCGAGGAGATCTATCCGCGCGAAACCTCGGGCCGCTACGCCCGGCTGCGCTGGCTGTGTGTCTGGCTGACGCAGCTGGCGTTCTACTGCACCCCGTGGATGCAGTGGAACGGCCGCCAGGCCCTGCTGTTCGACCTGGTGGCGCGCAAGTTCTACATCTTCGGCCTGGTCTTGTGGCCGCAGGACTTCATCTACCTGGCGGCGCTGCTGATCATCTGCGCCTACCTGCTGTTCCTGGCCACCGCGGTGGCCGGGCGGGTGTGGTGCGGCTTCGCCTGTCCGCAAACGGTTTATACCGAAATCTTCCTGTGGATAGAGCGCCGGATCGAAGGCAAGCGCAGCGCCCGCATCGCGCTGGACCGGCAGCCGCCGTCGGCCGCCAAGTTCGCAAAAAAAGGCGCCAAGCACCTGGCCTGGGGCGCGGTGGCGTTGTGGACCGGCTTTACCTTCGTCGGCTACTTCACGCCGATCAAATTACTCGGCAACGAGGTGCTGACCCTGAGCTTCGGCCCGTGGGAATGGTTCTGGGTGCTGTTCTACAGCCTGGCCACCTACGGCAACGCCGGCTGGCTGCGCGAGCAGGTGTGCAAGTACATGTGCCCGTACGCCCGCTTCCAGAGCTCGATGTTCGACCGCGACACGCTGATCATCACCTATGACAACGAACGCGGCGAACCGCGCGCGCCGCTGTCCAAGCGCGAAGAAGTCAACGGCGGTTCCTGCATCGATTGCAGCCTGTGCGTGCAGGTTTGCCCGACCGGCATCGACATCCGCAAGGGCTTGCAGTACGAGTGCATCGGCTGCGCCGCCTGCGTCGACGCCTGCAACGGCGTGATGGACAAGATCGGCCAGCCGCACGGCCTGATCCGCTACAGCACCGAACGCGCGCTGCTGATGCATTACACGCCGACCGCGATCCGCCAGCGCACGCTGCGTCCACGGGTGAAGATCTACGCCGGCATCCTGGCGCTGATCGTGATGGCGGTCGGCGCGGCGCTGTGGCTGCGCACGCCGCTCAAGCTGGACGTGATCCGCGACCGCGGCGCCATGGGGCGCGAGGTGGAAGAGGGCATGATCGAAAACGTCTATCGTTTGCAGATCATGAACACCACCGAGCAGGCGCATACCTACCGCATCCAAGTCGGCGGCATGGCCACGCTGGCGCAGGTGACGCCGGACCTGGTGCGGCTGGAAGGCACCGAGACCAAGGCTTATCCGATCCGCCTGCGCAGCGCGCACGGCGCCGGCAACCCGGGCTCGAACAAGATCGAGATTGAACTGACCGCAGTCGACCAGCCGTCGCTGCACGTGAAGGAACATGCGGTGTTTTTCGTGCCGCGCTAAGGGGATGCAGATGAGTGCTTCGATGATGACGCAGGCGCCGTGGTGGAAGCAGCGCTGGCCGTGGCTGCTGATGCTGGGCCCGGCCGTGGTGGTGGTGGCCGCGACCTACACCGGCTGGCTGGCCTACTCGCGCCAGGACGTGCTGGTGGTGGGCGACTACTACAAGCAGGGCAAGGCCATCAACCAGGACTTGCGGCGCGACCGCCTGGCTTCATCGCTGGGCTTGTCGGCGGTGATAGGCTATGACGCCACGCAGGGTACGCTGAGCGGCCAGCTGCGCCGCACCGCCAGCGACCGCGGCCAGACTGAGCGGCTATTCGTGCACCTGTCGCACGCGACGCAGCCGGAAAAGGATATCCAGCTGGTGGTGCAGCCGGATGAGTTCGGCGTATTCCAGATCAACCTGCCGATGCTGGAGCGCAGCCGCTGGGTGGTGCTGATCGAAGGCGAGAAGCGCGACTGGCGCCTGGCCGGCACGTGGAGCTGGCCGGCGCAACGCCAGGTGACGCTGCAGGCCGACTTGCCTGAGCCCGCCGATAATTAAGCACAGGTCTGGGTGCCGGCGGTGATCGCCTTGAGCGTCGCCGGTTCCAGCAACTCGATCTCGCGATTGCTCACGCGCAGCAAGCCTTCCTTCTTGAACTTGGACAGCAAACGGCTGATGCTCTCGATTGTCAGGCCGAGATAGTTGCCGATTTCCTCGCGTGACATGCGCAGCTGGAAGATGTGCGGCGAATAACCGCGCGCCTCGTAGCGCGACGACAGGTTGACCAGGAAGGCGGCAAAACGCTGGGTCGCCTGCATATTCCCCAACAACAGCATCACGCTCTGCTCGCGCGTGATTTCCTGGCTCATCATGCGGTGGAAGTGGCGCAGCAAGGTTGGCATATCGGCCAGCAGCTGCTGCAGACTGTCGAAGGGAATCTCGCACACTTCGCTGTCCTCCAGCGCCACGGCGGTGCAATGGTGCAGGTCGGCGCTGATGGCGTCCATGCCCAGCAGTTCGCCGGCCATCTGGAAGCCGGTGATCTGCTCGACGCCGTCGCGGCTGACCTGGTAGGTCTTGAAGTGGCCCAGCCGGATCGCAAACAGGCTCTGGAAGGCGTCGCCGATACGGAACAGCGGCGTGCCGCGCGCCACCTTGCGGCGGCGGCCGATGATCTGGTCCAGCCGGTCCATGTCATTGTTGTCCAATCCCATCGGCAAGCACAGCTGGTGCATGCTGCACGTCGCGCAGCTGGCCTTGAGGATTTCAATCGTGGCGCCGGGTAGGACCAGGGAGGGAAGTTCTCGTATCATGGCCCTAGTCTAGACCATTAGTCGTCATCTTTGGCTTATTCCACAGTTAGCCGATCAGGTATTCGCGCGCCATTTTGCGCGCCCGGTGCAGCCGGCTTTTGACGGCGGCGCTGCTCTGGCCCACGTCGGCGGCGATCTCGGCGATCGACATTTCGGCGAAATCGCGCAACAGCACCACCTGCAGGTAATCGGCCGGCAAGGACTCCAGCGCGTTGACCAGTTCCAGCCGCAGGCCGGCCGTGTCCTGGCTGGCCAGCCATTGTTCGGCGCGTTCGTCGTCCCACGGGTCGTGGCCGAGCGCGGCGCGCCCCAGGCGGCGGCACTCGCGCTTGACCACCTGGAACAGCCAGCCGGAAAACGCCGCCAGCATGCGCACCGACGACAGCCGCCGCGACAGCACCAGCAAGGCTTCCTGCACGGCGTCGTCGACGTCGCCGACCAGGCAGTTGCGCTGGGCGTAGCGGCGGATGTCGGGCTGGCACAGCCGCAGCAGCTGCGCCAGCGCCGCCGGATCGCCGCGATGGGCGGCGTCCAGCACCGGTAAATGTTGTACTGCCAGGCTCATAGTCCCCCAGATTGTTTGGCCGCCTTAGCCTTATCGAGCCGGCGGCCGACCAGCGCGCACATCGGGCAGAAGCCGAACAGGCCGGAGGCGACGATGCCCGCCGCCGACGCCGCCAGCACCAGCCCCCACATTCCGCCCAGCACGGCGATGCCGGCCCAGGCCGCGATCACGCCAGCCACCACGCGCAGCGCGCGTTCCCAGTTCGGTACGTTCTTGACATAAAACATAGTGCACTCCAATTCGTTGCAGAGGAAGTCCCTCGGCAGCTAAGAGGCGGGCCAAGGCCATTTGGATTCGCGCTCCGGCCGAATTATCACAAATTATTTAAAATAATTATCTTGCACGCGATTAAATTGCGAGCTATAGTTCAACACATCAAGTAGCGCACTACTTGATCGCTAACTACTCAACCACAAGGACATCATCATGAAACGCACTCTGATCGCTACCGCTCTGCTGACTTCCGCACTGGGCGCCCACGCTGCCGCCCCAGCCTCCGACACCACCGTCGTCCTGGTACACGGCGCCTTCGCCGATGGTTCCAGCTGGGACAAGATCATCCCGCTGCTGCAAGCCAAGGGCCTGAAGGTCGTGGCCGTGCAGAACCCGCTGACCTCGCTGGCCGACGACGTCGCCGCGACCCAGCGCGTGGTGGATGCGCAGACCGGCAAAGTCGTGCTGGTGGGCCACTCGTGGGGCGGCACCGTCATCACCCAGGCCGGCACCAGCGACAAAATCAAGGCGCTGGTCTATGTGGCCGCGTTCGCGCCGTCCGAAGGCGAAGCCTCGGCCAACCTGGGCAAGGACTACGCCGTGCCGCCCGGCATCGCCACCCTGCAGGCCGACGCCGCCGGCTACCTGTGGCTGCCGACCGACTCGGTCGCCAAGAACTTCGCCCAGGACGTCTCCCCGGCCACCGCCGCGCTGATCGCCGCCACCCAGGGCCCGATCAATTCCAAGGCCTTCGGCGACGTCACCACCGTGGCGGCATGGAAAACCAAGCCCAACTACTACATCGCCGCCGCCAACGACCGCATGATCGCGCCGGCGCTGCAACAGGCGTTTGCCAAGAAACTGAACGCCACCACCATCACGCTGAAAACCAGCCACGTGCCGATGCTGTCGCAGCCGGCCAAGGTGGCGGAAGTGATCATTGCTGCTGCCCAGCGTTAATCCTGTTGCCAAGGCCGGGCTTTGATAGGAGAATTTGCTGTCTGTTTGGCATTTCTCCGATTCGCTGCCCGACCTCGCCTCCAAGGACGAAATGAAGTCACCCGGCATCAAGGCTAAAGTTGCGCTGGCCACCAGCATCACCTCGGTCCTGATGATCGCGCTGGTGACCGTGGTGCAGACCCACCGCATGCAGGACGACTTCACCAAGGTGCTGTTCTCGCAACAGACGGCGCTGATCAACCGCACCGCCGAAGAACTGGACGATAAGCTGCTGATGTTGCTCGATATCGTCACCGTCTCGGCGCGCAACCAGCCGCCGGCCATCGCCCATTCCCCCGGCCAGCTGCGCGCCTACTACCAGGACCGCGCGGTGCTGGCGCTGTTCGACGACCTGCTGGTGCTCAGCCCGCAAGGCACCATCATTGCCGACCTGCCGGAAGTGCCGGCCCGGGTCGGCATCGACGCCGGCGACCGCGACTACTTCAAGACGGTGATGCGCACCCGCAAGCCGATGATCACCGAACCGCTGCTGGGCCGCGCCGGCAGGCAGCCCATCGTACAGATGGTGGCGCCGGTGCTGGACGCCCACGGCGAGGTGGTGTGCGTGCTGGTGGGCGTGCTGCGGCTGTACAAGGACAATCTGCTGGGCCACCTGCGCAACGCCAAGGTCGGCCGCACCGGCTATTACTTCGCGCTGACCCGCGGCCCGGCGCCGGTGTACGTGCTGCATCCCGACCTGAGCCGCATGCTGCAGCCGCGCCAGGCCCACGCCAACGCCGCCACCACGCGCGCGCTGGAACAGGATTTCGAAGGCACGGTCGACAGCATCAACGGCGCCGGCAAGCGCACCCTCAACAGCTACAAGACGCTGAAGTCGGTGGACTGGGTGCTGGCCGCTTCGCTGCCGGCCGAGGAAGCGTTCGAGCCCTTCAACGGCGTGCTGTACCGGCTGGCGCTGTGGAGCGCCGTGGCCTCGCTGGCGGCCGCCGCGCTGATCGGCTGGGTCACCTCGCGGCTGCTGGCGCCGCTGATCCGGCTGCGCGACGCCATCGTCGCGCTGCGCGACCACCCCGGCAGCTTCACGCCGCTGCCCACCCACGCGCAGGACGAGGTCGGCCAGCTGACCAGCGCCTTCAACGCGCTGATGCACGAACGGCTGGCGGCCGACGCCCGCCTGCAAAGCCTGCTGGAGTTCGCGCCCAACGCCATCGTGGTGGTCGGCGTCGACGGCCGCATCGAAACCTTCAACCGCGAGGGCGAGCGCTGCTTCGGCTACGCGCGCGCGGCGGTGCTGGGCCAGCCGCTGGAAATACTGGTGCCGGAACGCCTGCGCGGCCAGCATGCGGCCCACCGCGTCAAGTTCTTTGCCGACCGCCTCAGCGCCGAGCCGGTGCGCATGGGCGACGGCACGGTGCTGTACGGCCTGCGCCAGGACGGCAGCGAGTTCCCGATCGAAGTCAACCTGAGCGCGGTGCGCACCGACCAGGGCACCAAGGTGCTGGCGGTGATCTCCGACATCACCGAGCGCCACCGGCTGGGGCTGGAGGTGGAGGCGCGCGCCGCCGAACTGGAGCGCGAGCGCGACCGCGCCGAGGCCGCCAACCGCGCCAAGAGCGAGTTCGTGGCCAATATGAGCCACGAAATCCGCACGCCGATGAACGCGGTGCTGGGCATGGTCTACCTGCTCGGCAATACGCCGCTGACGCCGCAGCAGCGCAAATACCTGAGCATGGTGCGGGTGTCGGGCCAGTCGCTGCTGGGCATCCTCAACGACGTGCTGGACTTTTCCAAGATCGAGGCGCGCCACATGGAGTTGTCGCCGGTGGAGTTCGCGCTGGACGACACCATGAACTCGCTGGCCACCCTGATGACCATGAACGCCGGCGACAAGGAGCTGGAACTGGCGATCAGCGTCGACCCGGCGGTGCCGCGTCAGCTGCGCGGCGACGCCATGCGGCTGCAGCAAATCCTGGTCAACCTGGCCGGCAACGCGATCAAGTTCACCGAACACGGCGAAGTGGTGGTCAGCATCGAGCTCAGCGCGCGCGACGCCGACCACGCGCTGCTGCGCTTCGAGGTGCGCGACACCGGCATGGGCATGACCGAATCCCAGCTGGCGCAGCTGTTCCAGGCCTTCTCGCAGGGCGACCAGAGCATCACGCGGCGCTTCGGCGGCACCGGCCTGGGATTGGCCATCACCAAGCGCTTGATCGAGCTGATGGGCGGGCAGATCGCCGTCCACAGCGAGCAGGGCCAGGGCACCAGGTTCTGGTTCAGCCTGCCGTTCGAGGTGCTGCCCGAGCTGCCGGACGAGCGCCGCAAGCCGGCGCTGGGCAATCTGCGCCTGCTGGTGGCGGACGACAACCGCACCAGCCGCGAGGTGATCGCCAAGCTGATCCGCGCCTGGGGCTGGCATGCCGACGAGGTCGATTCCGGCGCGGCCGCGCTGCACCGCTACCGCCAGAGCCAGCAGGCCAAGCAGGTCTACGACGTGGTGCTGGCCGACTGGCACATGCCCGGCATGGACGGCCTGGCCACGGCCAAGGGCATCCGCGAGGCGGCCGGCGGCGGCAAGCAGCCGATCGTGGTGATGGTCAACGCCTTCGCCCGCGACCATGCGGAGGAAATCTCCAACGCACCGGAAGCCGACGTGGTGCTGGTCAAGCCGATCACCAGCTCCAACCTGTTCGACGCGCTGCACCAGGCGCTGGCGGCCAAGATCGACGGCCTGCCGCAGGCGGTGGCCGAGGCCGGCATCGCCGGCAGCCTGGCCGGCCGCCATTTCCTGCTGGTGGAAGATAATGCGCTAAATCAAGTTGTGGCGCGCGGCATCCTCGAACACGCGGGCGCGACGCTGGACGTGGTGGGCGACGGCCGCCAGGCGGTCGACCTGCTGCGCACCAGCGCCAGCCGCTACGACCTGGTGCTGATGGACATGCAGATGCCGGTGATGGACGGTTTTACCGCCACCCGCATGTTGCGCCAGCAGCTGGGCCTGACGCTGCCCATCATCGCCATGACGGCCGGCGTGCTCGGTTCCGAGCGCCACCGTAGCGAGGAGGCCGGCATCACCGATTTCATCCCCAAGCCGATCGAGGTCGACGAAATGCTGGCGGTGCTGCAGCGCCACCTGACGGACCGGGCGCTACCGGCGACGCCGAGCGCCGACGATTTGCTGGCCGCCATGGCCGCCGCCGCGCCTGCTCCGGCCCCGGCTATGCCCGAGCCGGTGCCCGTCCAGGCGCAGCCGACGCCGGCTCCGACCGCCGCCATGCCGGCCGGCGAGGCCGCCGTCTTCAATATGGACAGCCTGATGCGGGTGATGGGCAAGGATGCCAAGGGCCGCGCCGTGATGGTCAAGATGGTGCGCGGCGCCGTCGACACCGGCATGGAACCGGCCGACCTGGCCGGCCAGGCGCTGCAGGAAGGGCGGCTGCGCGATGCCGCCCGCCTGTTCCACAGCCTGCGCGGCGCGGTCGGCGTGCTGGGCGCCAAGCGCCTGATCCAGGCCACCGTCGAGGCGGAAAACGCCATCAACGAACAGCGCGACGACGAGCTCGAACAGCGCTACCAGACCGTCCGCGCCGAGCTGGAACACACGCTGGCCCAAGCCCGCGCCTGGCTCGACACCGAACAGTCCTGACCTCCCGCCGCTTCACACCCGTAACATTTTGCGTCCCCGGCCAGCCCCGGGACGCCGTGGTTTTTCGCATAGCGAAACGCTATTGATAATAATTCGCATTTACATATGCTCGCTTCATTGTTACAATCCTCCGCATGAAATCGCCATGATCCGGCAGCCAGACGCAAGAAAGCAGTAGCCCAGCGCAGCCAGCCGCCTACATTCTCGGAAGAAAGATGCAAATGATTAAGAGTCGCAAACACGCGCAATCGCGCTTCAATCAACAGATGAGCGCGGCATTGGCCGTGATGCTGCTGCCGGTCGCCGCCCATGCGGCCGACGCCGGCACCGACCCGGTGATCGTCGCCGGCAGCAACCAGACCTTGCAGGAAGTGCGCGTCAAGGGCGACGTCATCAACGACTTCAAGGCCGACAAAGCCTCGTCCGCCAAGTACACCGAGAAACTGGTCGACACCGCCCAGTCGCTGACCGTCATCAAGAAAGAACTGATCGAGCAGCAGGGCGCCGTCACGCTGACCGAAGCGCTGCGCAACACCCCGGGCGTGGGCGCCTTCTTCCTGGGCGAAAACGGCAGCACCACCACCGGCGACGGCGTCTACATGCGCGGCTTCGACGCCTCCGGCAGCATCTACGTGGACGGCGTGCGCGACGTCGGCTCGATCTCGCGCGACACCTTCAACATCGAACAGATCGACGTGCTCAAGGGCCCGGCCGGCACCGACAACGGCCGCAGTTCGCCGACCGGTTCCATCAACCTGGTCAGCAAGAAACCGCTGCTGGAAGACGCCTACATGGGTTCGGTCACGGTCGGCAGCGGCAGCCAGAAGCGCGCCACCGCCGACCTGAACAAGGTGATCAACGCCGACACCGGCACCGCCTTCCGCCTCAACCTGCTCGACCAGGACAGCGGCAATCCGGGCCGCGACGTGGTCAAGAACAAGCGCTGGGCGATCGCGCCGTCGGTGGCCTTCGGCCTGAACGGCCCGACCCGTGTCTACCTGAACTACCTGCACGTCGACCAGGACAACATCCCCGACGGCGGCGTGCTGACCATCGGCCTGCCGGGCTGGACCCCGCCGGCGCCGGTCGTCATCACGGCGGCCACCGCCACCAAGCCGGCCGTGCTGGGACCGAGCTTCGCCTTCATGGCCGGCGCCAAGCCGGTCGATCCGAAGAACTTCTACGGTTCGGTGCTGGACTTCGACAAGGTCAAGGCCGACATGTTCACCGCCCGCATCGAGCATGACTTCGCCGGCGGCGCCAGGCTGCAAAGCACCACCCGCTACGGCCGCACCAAGCAGGACTACCTGCTGACCTCGTTCATGTCGACCGGCGCCAACCTGCGCAACGTCGTGGCCGGCTCCAGTCCGGACAGCTGGATGATGGCGCGCACCAACCTGAACTACAAAGACCAGCTGAACGAAATCATCACCAACCAGACCACCGTCACCGCCGACCTCGACGGCGGTGCGCTGAAGCACACGGTCGTCGCCGGTGTCGAGCTGATCAACGAGAAGCAGACCAACTACACCAACGTCAACGCGCCGGGCGCGATCGGCCTGCCGCTGGTCAGCATCTACCACCCGGATGCAAGCCAGCCGGTGACGGCCGCGCAGGTGAGCACCGTGCGCAACGGTGCCCGCGGCGACGGCACCACCACCACCGAAAGCGTGTACGTGTTCGATACCGCCAAGCTGGGCGACAAGTGGATCTTCAACGCCGGCGTGCGTCTGGACCACTACAACACCACCTACAACGGCGTCACCGTGCAGGCCGCGGCCACGCCGCAGACCATCCCGGTCGGCACGCTGCTGGGCAGCTCGCTGACGGCCTCGGACAACCTGCTCAACGGCAAACTGTCGGCGCTGTACAAGCCGACCGCCGACAGCAGCGTCTACGCGCTGGTGGCGACGTCGAAAGCGCCGCCGGGCGGCACCAACTTCACGCTGAGCTCGGCCGCCAGCAGCGCGGGCAACCCGAACTACGATCCGCAAATCACCACCAACTACGAGTTCGGCTCCAAGTGGGATCTGCTGAAGCAGAAGCTGTCGCTGTCGGCCGCGGCCTACCGCACCGACGTGCGCAACGAGATCGAAGTCGACCCGAACAACGCGGCCAACTTCTTCCAGACCGGCAAGAAGCGCGTGCAGGGTATCGAACTGGGCGTGACCGGCGAACTCATGCGCAACTGGCTGATCAGCGCGGGCTACACCCGCATGTCGACCCAAGTGGTGTCCGGCAAGGTGGTGACCGCCGCCGGCGACAACCTGCTGAGCTACACGCCTAAACAGGCGTTCACGCTGTGGACCTCGTACACGCTGCCGGTGGGCCTGCAGATCGGCGGCGGCGCCCGCTTCAGCGACAAGCTGATGCGCGGCACCGACGGCGCGGTCGGCACCCCGGCCTATGCCGATTCGTACTGGGTGTATGACGCCATGGCTTCGTATCCGATCAACAAGCACGTCGACCTGCGCCTGAACGTCTACAACCTGGCCGACAAGCAGTATGTGCAGGCGATCAACAAGTCGGGCTACCGCTACACCCCTGGCGCGCCGCGCTCGGCCAGCCTGACCGCCAACTTCAAGTTCTAAGCGCAGGCGCCGCCTGCCGGCACCGCGCACAGGCCTCGCCCATTCCGGCGAGGCCTTTTTTTTGAGGAGAGTTTTCCATGATGCTGCATATCCCCGGCGTACTGAGCCGTGAACAAGTGGCCGCCATGCGGCGCCGGCTGGACCAGACCGACTGGGTCGACGGCCGCAGCACGGTCGGCGCCCAGGGCGCGCTGGTCAAGCAGAACCGCCAGCTGGCCGAGGGCTCGGCGCTGGCGCAGGAGCTGGGCGCGGAAGTGCTGGCGGCGCTGGCGGCCAGTCCGCTGTTCTTTGCGGCGGCGCTGCCGCTGCGCACCTGTCCGCCGCTGTTCAACAGCTACGCCGGCGGCGAGCACTACGGCGCCCACGTCGACGGCGCGCTGCGGCGCGTGGCGGCCACCGGGCAGTGGCTGCGCACCGATGTGTCGTCGACCTTGTTCCTCAGCGATCCCGAGGACTACGACGGCGGCGAGCTGATCGTCACCGACGCGTATGGCGAGCATGAAGTCAAGCTGCCGGCCGGGGATTTGATCGTGTATCCGTCGACCAGCGTGCACCGGGTCGAGCCGGTCACGCGCGGGGCGCGAGTCTGTTCCTTCTTCTGGACCCAGAGCATGGTGCGCGACGACATGCGGCGCAGCCTGCTGCTGGAGCTGGACCAGAACATCCAGAGCCTGCGCGCGCGCCTGGGCGACTGCCCGGAACTGGTCGGCCTGACCGGGCATTACCACAACCTGCTGCGGCAGTGGAGCGAGGTCTAGCTCAGGCGGTGGCGGTGGGGCGCGCGTAGCGGCGCTCGATGCGCGCGCCAAGCGGGCGCAGCATGGACATCAGCACAAACACGAAGTTGGCCTTGCCCGGTGCCACATAGCCGATCAGCAGCGCCAGCGTCGCGATCAGCATCACGCCGAAGCCGCGCACCAGCGTCGCGCGGTAGGCGCCGAGGTTCATCGGATGCACGCACAGGCCGGGATGGCGGTAGATATGGCGCGCCACCAGCAGCGTGGACACGCTCAGCCAGATCATCACGCCGGAATACACCATCTGCCCCGTCATCGAAGCGATCTGGCCGTTGACCGCCGAGGCGAACGGCAGCAGCGAGGCGCCGGACAGGCTGAGGATGGTCAACCACAGCAGGCCCTGGTCGGCATGCCGCACGTAGCTGTACAGGCGGTGGTTGGCGATCCAGAAAATCGCCAGCACGAAAAAGCTGATCAGCCACGAGATCAGGTTGGGGATCAGGCCCACCAGCGCGCCTTGCAGCGCCGCTTCGCTGGCCAGGTGGGCATGTTCGGGCAGGCGTAAATCGATCACCAGCAAGGTCATGGCGACGGCGAAGATGCCGTCCACCAGGGCTTCGATACGGTGTTTGCTCATCTGCGGCTGGCCGTCATGGCTCAAGTCTGTCATCGCTGATCCTGTTGTTAATTGAACAGCAGCCATTCTTGCCGCGATATGCGGAAATTGCAACTTTCAGCGCTTGGCCAGGCGGGTCGCGTGGTAGCGGTCGATCAACCAGATGCCGCCGTCGCGTTTGAAGACCGCCGTTTCCAGAAAGCCGTAGGGGGTTTCCGCGCCATCGCTGGCGATCCAGACGGCATCGTTGCTGACAGTGGTCCAGGCCACATCGCCCTGCACCTGGCTGCGAAATCCGTGCAGGCTGGCCCGTTGCCGGCCCAGCGCGGCGCTGGACCTCAGCAGCGCCACGACGGCGGCCCTGTCCAGGATACGGTCCTGCTCGATCATGAGGAATTCCGCCGTCAGCCCGGCCTCGACCGCGCCCCAGTCATGGAGTTCCAGCGCGCGATGCCAGTCCGTCAGGGCCGCCTCGGCGGCGCGGGTGTCAGATTCCAGGGTCTGCATGGTCATCCTCTCTGCCAAATGGGAATAGCATCGGCCAAGGTTAGCATGGACACCAGCCTTCGGCTCGGTTATCGTAGCAAAAGATCAACAATCACTTTAAGGAAAATAATGCGCATTTCGCAGGCAGTACGCTCCGGCTTGACCCTGATTGCCACCCTGCTGTGCGCCGGTTGCGTCGCCATCGTGCCGCAGTCCGGCCCGGCGCCGTCCAGCACCAGCATCAACGGCGGCTCGCCGTTTTGCCAGGGCTCGCCGGACGGCAAGGCGGTGGCCTGCGGCGGCACCGCCGCCTTCTGCCAGAAATCGTCCGACGGTAGCGCGGTCGCCTGCGGTGGCAAAGCCGCTTTCTGCGAAACCTCGTCCGACGGCAAGCAAGTCGCCTGCGGCGGCGCGGCGGCGTTCTGCGCCAAATCGAAGGATGGCGGCAAGGTGGCCTGCGGCGGCGCCGCGCCGTTTTGCGAGAAATCGGAGAATGGCCAGAACGTCGCCTGCGGCGGCAAAGCGCCATTCTGCGAGCACTCGGCCGACGGCCACAAGGTTGCCTGCGGCGGCGCGGCGCCGTTCTGCCAGGCCTCGTCTGACGGTTCGTCCGTGGCCTGCGGCGGGCAGTAAAGCGAGCCAGGAGAAAAAATGAAGATGAACGCCACCCTGATCATGACGATATGCCTGTCCGCCGCAGCGGCAGGCGCCCAGGCGCAGCAGTCGCCGCGCCAACTGGCCGGGGAGGCGAGAACTGCGCTGGAAAAGAACGACTACACGAAGGCCATCAGCAGCTATCGATCCGCGCTGGACGGCCATCGTCAAGCGGCCCAAGTACTACGCCGCGATCCGTCCGTTGACCTTGCAAACCGGCCAGGCCGAGCCTGCAGTGCGCGCCGCGATGCGCAAGTTCAACGGCCTGTACAACAAGGCAACCTTCCCCGATGTCTACTTCCTGATCGGTAATATGAACTCCGGCGGCATGGCCACGCCGGACGGCCTGATGATCGCCGCCGAGATGTACGGTGGCGTACCAGGCGTGCCGACCTGAGCTACTTCATGGGCTTCCGCATTTGCCAGGCCAACTACCAGAACGCCAAGGACAAGAAGCAGGCGATCGTCGACATCCTCAACGCCAAGGACTTCGAACGCCTGCTGGCCGACAGCGGTTACGGACGGCCGCAATAACGGCATGCTGGTCAGGACCGCGCGCCAAACTCCCGATACGCGTCGTCCGCCATTTTTCTCAGCGCCCGGCCGATCGCCGCATACTCGAACTCGTTCAGATTCGCCAGCGAGGCGCGTCCCGCCGGCTGCTGGGTGCCGAAGCCTTGGCCCGGCAGCAGCACGATGCCGGTCTCGGCCGCGATACGGAACAGCAGTTCGCCACCGCTGAACTTCTGCTTCACCCATGCCGCAAAGGCTTCGCCGTGCATCTTGCGCGCGAGGTCTTCCAGATCCAGCAAGGTGTAATAGTCGACGCCGTTCGGATCGGTTTCCACCGCCACGCCCAGCTCCCGGTACAGCGCGGCCTGGCGCCGGCGGATGATTTTCTTCAGCGAGGTCTTGTAGACTTCATTTTCATCCATCAAGGCAAACAGCGAGAACAGCACCAGCTGCACTTGCTGCGGCGTGGACAGGCCGGCCGTGTGGTTGAGCGCCACCGTGCGGCTATCCGCCACCAGGCGGTCGATGAATTTCAAGCCGCGGACATCCGGCGTCAGCGTACTGTAGCGGCGATCCAGCGCTTGCTTGTCCGCTTCGGGCAAGGCCGCCAGTTTCTGGTCGAGCACGTTGTCTTCATGCGTGGCGATGACGCCGAGCCGCCAACCGGTGGCGCCAAAATATTTTGAATACGAATACACCAGCACCGTATTGTTCGGGCAGGTGGCGAACAGCGAGCGGAAGTCGTCGGCAAAGGTGCCGTACACATCATCGGTCAGGATGATCAGGTCCGGGCGGTCGTGCTTGACGATGTCGGCCAGCCGCTGCAGGCTGCGCTCGTCCAGTTTGACCGATGGCGGATTGCTGGGATTGATGCAGAAAAAAATCTTGATCGCCGGGTCTTTCAGCTTGTCGAGCTCGGCGTCGGAATACTGCCAGCCATTGGCCGGATCGGCGTTGATCGCCACTTCCTCCAGCGCATACTCGTCGAGCTGGGGAATCTCGATGTACGGCGTGAAGACCGGCAAGCCGATGGCGACCTTGTCGCCTTTTTGCAGCAGCTTATTCTGCTTGAGCGTATTGAAGATGTAGGTCATCGCCGCCGTGCCGCCCTCCACCGCGAACAGGTCGATGGCGCCCGGCGGCAGGGTGTCGCCGACCATTTCCTTGACCACGTATTGCTTGGCGATCTGCTCGCCTATCCTGAGCATGCGCGGTGGCACCGGATAATTGCAGCCCAGGATGCCCTCGACCATTTCATGCAGGAAGCCCGAGGCGGACAGGCCCAGCTGATCGCGGACATAGCTCAGCGCGCGCGACAGGAAGGCGATGCCCTCCTTGTCATGATGCTCGGAAGTGAAACGCTCGAAGCGCGCTTCGATGCCGTCGATGTTGGGCAGGCCGCCGACGCTTTTCTGCAGGTAGGAAAACGATAGTTCCGATTCCGCCGTGGCAAACAAACCCAATTGGAAAAAGGCCCGGCGCGGCAGCGTGGCAAGGAAGTTCGGATTGCCGCGCCCGGCGTTGAGCATAGTCCGGTTCTTGTCAGCGGAAGCAAGCTTGATCAACTCGTCCTTCAATTCGAACGGGCTGAGTTTGGCATAACGGCTGTAGTCAGTCATGGGGAATCGCTCCTTGGAAAGGTCAGGCAAAAGCGACCACCAACGGGCCGAGCAAGGTCAGGAAGACATTGGCCAGCGCATAGGTGACGGCGAAAGGAATGGTCGGCACGGAATTGCCGGCCTTGTCGAGGATCTCGCCAAAGGCCGGATTGGCGCTGCGTGAACCGGACAGGGCGCCGGCCAGCACGGCGGCGTTGTCGTAGCGCAGCACATAGCGGCCGAACAGCATGGTGATGAGCAGCGGGATGATCGTGACCGCCACACCGACCAGGAAGATCGACACCCCGTGCTGCGCGATGGTCGTCACCGCCTGCTGGCCGGTCTGCAAGCCCACCACGGCAACAAAGCCGGCCAGGCCGAGGTCGCGCAACAAGGTCGATGCCGCCGTCGGCATATTGCCCAGTGTCATATGACGCGTGCGGTACCAGCCAAACAGCAGGCCGGACAGCAGGGCGCCGCCGCCGCTGCCCAGCGTCAGCGGGATCGAGCCGATATGCGCCGTCAGCAGGCCGACCAGCAGGCCGCAGACCAGGCCCATGCCATGAAACACGAAATCGGTCTTGTCGCTGGCGATGATCATCGGTCCCACGCGCCGCGCAACCCGCTGCACATCATCGACGGTGCCATACAGCGTGACCACGTCGCCCGTCGCGATGCCGGTATCGGCCGCCAGCACCACTTGCTGCCCGGCGCGTTTGACTTCAACCACGAAGATGCCGTGCTTCAGCTCGCGGCCGGTCTGCGCCCGGATCTGCGCTACCGTATGGCCGGAAAATTCGGCATTCGAGATGACCACGTCGCGCGTGACCACCACCACATCCATCCCGGCCGACGACTGGACTTCGGCGCCAAGCAGCGGAGCAGCGGCGACCACCGCGCTGCGTCGGCCGACGACGAGGACGATGTCGTCACGCAGCAGCGCCAGGCCGGGATCGTTGCCGATCAACTGGCCATTGCGTTTCACGCGTTCGATCGAAATCCCCGGCGCCGCCTCCATGCGCTCGAGGTCGGCCAGGGTCTTGCCTGCCGCCTGGTCGATGGAGAACAAGCGTCCGACCAGCTCCGGCAAGGCCGACTGTTCGCCTTCGGCATGGGTGCCGGACAGCATGGCCGCTTCCGCCTTGATGGCGTCGTCGCGTATGCTGCGTCCCATCAGCCATTCCAGTGCGTTGACACACACGATGATGGCGCCGAAGGAGCCGAAAATGTAGGTCACCGCGTAGCCGATGGCGACATTGGCCTGCAGGCGCTGCACTTCGTCGGCGGCCAGGCCCAGTTTGGTGATCGCCGCCCCGGCGGTACCGATGATGGCGGACTGGGTCAGTCCGCCGGCAGCCACGCCGGCAGCCAGGCCTTTGTCGAGGCCGAGCACACGCGCCAGGATAATCACCGTGATCAGGCCGCTGACGGCCAGCACCACCGCCATCGCGATCTCACGCAGGGACTGGCGGCCTAGTGAACGGAAGAACTGCGGTCCGCTTTCAAAGCCGACCGCATAGATGAACAAAGCAAACAGTACCGACTTGATGCCGCTGTCGATATGCACGCCAAACTGGCTAATGGCAACCGCCGCGAGCAGCGAGCCGGCCACGCCGCCAAGCTGAAAAGAACCCAGGTGGAATTTGCCAATCCAGTAGCCGCCGGCCAGGGAGAGAAACAATGCTATTTCGGGGGATTGCTGAAGGATGGATTGAATGAATGCCACAGAAGTCTCCCAGCTAAAATGCCATACAAGATGAACAAGAAATCAGAAGCGTGCTCGGGCATTCTATAGCACATTTACAAAAAAGTAATATTGCTATTGTGCAGTGTTCACCTCCTTTTTGAGGGCATAAAAAAAGCCCTTACGATTTCTCGTAAGGGCCGTTGACACGATTGCCGCTGAATTACTCGACCGTAACCGATTTTGCCAGGTTACGCGGCTTGTCCACATCGGTGCCGCGTGCCAGCGCCGAGTGGTAGGCCAGCAGCTGCAACGACACCACGTGCAGGATCGGCGACAACAAACCATAATGTTCAGGCAGACGGATCACATGCACGCCTTCGCCCGAGGTGATGCGCGAGTCGACGTCGGCAAACACGTACAGCTGGCCGCCGCGCGCGCGTACTTCCTGCATATTGGACTTCAGCTTTTCAATCAGCGCATCGTTAGGAGCGATGGTGACGACCGGCATTTCTTCCGTCACCAGCGCCAGTGGGCCGTGCTTCAGTTCGCCAGCTGGATAGGCTTCAGCGTGGATGTAGGAAATCTCTTTCAGCTTCAGCGCGCCTTCCAGCGCGATCGGGTAGTGCATGCCACGGCCGAGGAACAGCGCGTTTTCCTTGCGGGCGAAATCTTCCGACCAGGCGATGATCTGCGGCTCCAGCGCCAGCACGGCGGAGATCGCTACCGGCAGGTGGCGCATGGCTTTCAGGTGCTGCTCTTCTTCCTCTTCGGTCAGGCGGCCGTTGACTTGGGCCAGCGACAGGGTCAGCAGGAACAGCGCGGCCAGCTGGGTGGTGAAGGCCTTGGTCGAGGCCACGCCCACTTCCACGCCGGCGCGGGTGATATAAGCCAGTTTGCATTCGCGCACCATGGCGCTGGTGGCGACGTTGCAGATCGTCAGTGTGTGTTCCATGCCCAGGCTGCGCGCGTGCTTCAGCGCGGCCAGGGTGTCGGCGGTTTCGCCGCTTTGCGAAATCGTCACCACCAGCGTGTTCGGGTGCGGCACGCTGTCGCGGTAGCGGTATTCGCTGGCGATCTCGACGTTGACCGGGATCTTGGCCACCGATTCGATCCAGTACTTGGCGGTCAGGCCGGAGTAATAGCTGGTGCCGCAGGCGAGGATCAACACGCGGTCGATCTGCCTGAAGACGTTGTAGGCGCCGTCGCCGAACAGTTCCGGCATGATGCCGGTGACGCCTTCGAGCGTGTCGCCGATGACGCGCGGCTGTTCGAAGATTTCCTTCTGCATGTAGTGGCGGTATGGGCCCAGCTCGGCCGCGCCGGTGTGCGCCTGCACGGTCTTGACTTCGCGGGTGACCGGCTTGCCGTCGATGTCGACGATCCAGGTGCGGCCCAGTTGCAGGTCGACCACGTCGCCTTCTTCCAGGTAGATGATCTGGTCGGTGGTGCCGGCCAGCGCCATCGCGTCCGAAGCGACGAAGTTTTCCCCCTGGCCCAGGCCGACGATCAGCGGCGAACCCTGGCGCGCGGCGACCACGCGATGCGGCTCTTCGCGCGAGAACACGGCGATCGCATACGCGCCATGCAGGCGCTTGACGGCTTGCTGGACGGTGTCGAACAGGTCGCCGTTGTACATGTGGTCGACCAGGTGGGCGATCACTTCGGTGTCGGTCTGGCTCTGGAAGACGTAGCCGAGCGCGGTCAGTTCGGCGCGCAGTTCGTCGTGGTTTTCAATGATGCCGTTGTGAACCAGCGCGATGCGCGCCTGTTCGGTGGTCGGCGAGAAGTGCGGGTGGGCATTGTGCGAGGCCGGCGCGCCGTGCGTGGCCCAGCGGGTGTGGGCGATGCCGGTGAAACCTTGCATGCCGCCTTCGGCGATCTGCTTTTCCAGGTCGGCCACGCGCGAGGTACTACGCGAGCGTTGCAACTGACCATCCACATGCAGGGCGACGCCGCAGGAGTCATAGCCACGGTATTCCAGGCGCTTCAGGCCTTCGATCAGGATGGGAGTGATGTTGCGTTGCGCTACCGCGCCGACGATGCCGCACATAGAAAACCTCGCTAAAAATAAGTGTAGCCATGCTAGAGCAGTACTTCTGAAATAAGCTTTCTAAATCCTGTATATTTTGGAATATTCTTTCATCACGTCTAAAGCGTGAAATATTATTTCATTTTCTAGGATTATTTTTATGGATGAGATAGATCGTCGCATTTTGAATGCGCTGCAAGTTGATTCGTCGCAAACAAACAGCGAGCTGGCGCTGACGGTCCATGTTTCCGCGCCGACTTGTTTGCGTCGGGTCAAGCATCTGACCGAGAGCGGGGTGATCCAGCGGCAAGTGGCCATCGTGGCGCCGGAGAAGGTCGGCCCCAGCCTGACGGCGATTGTGGAAATCTCGCTGGATATCCAGGCCGCCGAGCGCATGGCCGAGTTCGAGGCCCATGTGGCGGCCGACGAGGCCGTGTTGCAATGCTACCGGGTGGCGCCGGGGCCGGATTTCGTGCTGATCGTCCAGGTGGCCGACATGCCGGCCTATCACGCGCTGGCGCACCGCCTGTTCGCCACGCAGACCAATGTGCGCAATGTCAAAGCCTACTTTTCCACCTTCCGCAGCAAATTCGAGACGCGGATCGCGGTCTAGCCACTTATCCCTGCCTTGTTCAGGTGCTTTTGCACAGGCTTATCCACACTGACTAAAACGCGGGAAATGTTTTCCCGCGTTTTCCACGGCTTTTCCAAGGGCTTTGCACTGGCTTATACCCAAGCTTATCCACAGTAAAAAGTTGTCCTGATTTACTCACATGATTTCCCACAGGCTTATCCACAGCCCAGGCTGAATCGCGGCTGCATGCCGTGGCAAGGGGTCACTTTTTTGATGCAAGGGGAGTTGTCCAACACTTTTCCCTGGCTTATACGCCGCTTCTTCAGGGCTTATTAGCAGGCTTCTCCACATTGTTATCCACAAATGAAAAAACCGGGACGCATCCCGGTTTGGTGTGGAGTGTGGTGCTATTACTTCGGCTTTTTGACCGGGCGGCTCCAGCCGTCCAGGGTGATCTGGCGTGCGCGGGAAATCGTCAGCTTGCCGGCCGGTGCATCCTTGGTCAGCGTGGTGCCTGCGCCCAAAGTCGCACCCTTGCCGACGGTTACCGGAGCGACCAGCTGGCTGTCGCTGCCGATAAAGGCGTCATCTTCGATCACGGTGCGGAACTTGTTGACGCCGTCATAGTTGCAGGTAATGGTACCGGCGCCAATGTTGACGCGCGAGCCGATCGTCGCATCGCCAATGTAGGCCAGGTGATTGGCCTTGCTGTGCGCGGCGACCTGGCCGTTCTTGATTTCGACGAAGTTACCCACATGCACATCCTCCGCCAGCACGGTGCCGGGACGCAGGCGCGCATACGGGCCGATGATGGAAACTTCGCCCACCACCGCCTCTTCGATATGGCAGAAGGGCTTGATGTGGGCGCCGGCCAGGATGCGGGAATTGATGATCACGCTGTGCGGTCCGACACGCACGCCGTCAGCCAGCTCGACCTTGCCTTCAAACACGCAGCCGACGTCGATGGTGACATCGCGGCCGCAGATCAGTTCGCCGCGCACATCGATGCGGGCAGGGTCCATCAGCGTCACGCCCTGTTCAAGCAATTTCAGGGCGATATTGCCTTGATGGATGCGTTCCAGCTCGGCCAGCTGCACCTTGCTGTTCACGCCGGCCACTTCCCACTGCGCCGACGGCTGGGCCGAAACCACAGGCACGCCATCCGCCACCGCCATGGCGACGATGTCGGTCAGGTAGTACTCGCCCTGGGCGTTGTTGTTCTTCAGCGCGCCCAGCCATTGCTTCAGGCGCGCGGTCGGCACCACCAGGATGCCGCTGTTGATCTCTTTAATCGCACGTTCGGCTTCGTTCGCATCTTTTTGCTCGACGATGCGCACAATTTTGCCATTTTCACGGACGATGCGGCCGAGCCCGGTCGGGTCGTCCTGCACCACAGTCAGGATGCCCAGCTTGTCGTTGCCGGCCACGTCCACCAGCGCTTGCAGCGAAGCGGAGGTGGTCAGCGGCACGTCGCCGTACAGGATCAGGGTGGCGGCGCTGTCGTCCAGTTCAGGCAAGGCCTGCATGACGGCGTGACCGGTGCCCAGCTGCGGTTCTTGCAGCGCGGTGGCGACCTTTTCCGGCTGCGCAGCCAGCATCTCCAGCACCGCAGCGCCCCCATGTCCGTAAATCACGCATAATTGGCTGGCAGACAGGCTGCGCGCCGTATCCAGCACATGCGACAACAGCGGCTTGCCCGCCAGCGGATGCAGCACTTTCGGCAACGCGGATTGCATGCGTTTGCCCATGCCGGCTGCGAGGATAACTACGTTCATAGGTGCCAAATCAGAGAGTTAATTAAAGCGAAAGTTTAACATGCCAGATATCCACAACCGCGCACTGCGCCGCCTTTTCCTGATCGTCCTGATGGCGGTCCTGGCCGGATGCAGCTCGCTGCGCCTGGCCTATAACCACGGCGATACGCTGCTGTACTGGTGGCTGGACGCTTACGTCGACTTCAACGCCGATCAAAAGGGCTGGGTCAAGAAGGATATCGACGATCTGTTCCACTGGCATCGCAAAACCCAGCTGCACGACTACGTGCAAGTCCTGCAAACGGGACAGCGCCAATTGGCCGGCAACCCGACGGCGGCCGACCTGATGAACGACTACGACGATATCAAAAGCCGCACCCAGCTGCTGCTGTTCAAGGCGCTGCCGGAACTGGCGGACCTGGTGCGCTCGCTGCAGCCCGAGCAGATCGCCGCGCTGGATAAGAAGTTCACTGCCAACAACGCCGAGTTCCGCAAGAAGAATATGAAGGGCGACAAGGAGGCGCAGCAGAAGTTCCGCTTCAAGAAATCGATGGAGCAGTTCGAGCTGTGGTTCGGCAACTTCAGCGCCGAGCAGGAAGCCCAGATCCGCAAGGCTTCCGACGCCCGCCCGCTGGACAACGAGATCTGGCTGGACGAACGCATGCGCCGCCAGAAAAACATCCTGACGCTGGTGCAGAAGGTCCAGCGCGAAAAGCTGGGCAAGGACGCCACCATGGCGCTGCTCCACACCTTGATCAAGGACAGCTTCGAGCGCCTCGAGCATTCCGAGCGCAAACAGTTCTTCGACACCTACAATGAGTCCACCGTGCAGTTGGTCTTGACCGTCATCAAGATCGCCACGCCGCCCCAGAAAGCCCACGCGCAGAAGCGCATGCAAGGCTGGATCGACGACTTCAACAGCCTGGCGGCGGAACCCCGCTAAGGCCCATATGGTATAGTGGCCCCTGTTGAATCAATGACTTAGAACACAGCCACATGCAAAAAAAGCCCGCCACCAAGCCCGCGAAACCAGCCAAAGTACCGGTCCACGGTCCCCAGCACAGCAACCAGGTGCGCATCATCGGCGGCGCCTGGAAGCGCACGCCGCTGCCGGTGCTGAGCGCCTCCGGCCTGCGTCCGACGCCGGACCGCGTGCGCGAAACCGTGTTTAACTGGATCAATCACCAGCGCGACGGCAATTGGGCCGATGCGCAGGTGCTGGACTTGTTCGCCGGCAGCGGCGCGCTGGGTTTCGAGGCGGCCAGCCGCGGCGCGCAATCGGTGACGATGATCGACACCGTGGTGCCGGTGGTACGCCAGCTGGAAGACATCAAGGCCAAGCTGAAAGCCGAGAACGTGCAGATCATGCGCGCCGACGCCCTGGCCGTGGCCCAGTCGGCCGCCGCGCGCGGTCAGAAATACGACCTGATCTTCCTTGATCCGCCGTACCAGCAGGAGTTCCTCGAACGCTGCCTGCCGCTGTGCACGCGCATTTTGAAAGAGAGCGGCCTGATCTACGCCGAATCCGGCCTGGCGCTGGAGTTCGAAGAGGACGCCGCGCCGGAGTGGATGGCGCCGTGGGAAGTGCTGCGGGCTGACAAGGCCGGGATGGTGTTCTATCATTTATTAAAGCACAAGCAAACGGCAGCCTGAACGGCCCGCATTTGCCGCTAAAAGGGCTGCAAGCAGCCCCAAATTAAGGCAAACAGGGATTTTCAGGCATAATGCGCGTTCTATATTGGTGCACTGCAAGGAGCCGCGATGGTAGTAGCCGTTTATCCAGGAACTTTTGATCCGTTGACCCGTGGTCACGAAGATCTGGTGCGTCGCGCATCCGGTCTGTTCGACACGCTGGTGGTGGGTGTTGCCGACAGCAAGAACAAGAAACCGTTCTTCTCGCTGGAAGAGCGCCTGACCATCGCCAACGAAGTCCTGGGCCACTATCCCAACGTCAAGGTCCAGAGTTTCTCCGGCCTGCTGAAGGATTTCGTGCGCGAGCATGACGCCCGCGTCATCGTGCGCGGCCTGCGCGCCGTGTCCGACTTCGAATACGAGTTCCAGATGGCGGGCATGAACCGCTACCTGCTGCCGGATGTCGAAACCCTGTTCCTGACCCCGTCCGACCAATACCAGTTCATCTCCGGCACCATCGTGCGCGAGATCGCGGTGCTGGGCGGCGACGTATCGAAGTTTGTTTTCCCATCGGTCGACCGCTGGTTGCAAAAGAAAATTGCCGCCAACAACGCCGCCGAGCAGCAATAAGCGAGTTCCATCATGGCCTTGATGATCACCGACGACTGTATCAATTGCGACGTTTGCGAGCCTGAGTGCCCGAACGATGCGATCTACATGGGCGCCGAAATTTACGAAATCAATCCGGACAAGTGCACCGAGTGCGTCGGCCATTTCAATGAGCCGCAATGCCAGCAGGTGTGCCCGGTCAGCTGCATCCCCTTCAATCCCGCCTGGCGCGAGACCGAAGAGCAATTGCGCGACAAATTCGACCGTTTGCAAGCCGCCAGCAAGGCCTGACGAGCCTGAAAAAGCATGACCGTGCGGCCAATTTGCGCCGCCACGCGTTTTTGCGCGACTCCCGATGGTATATTCCAGCAACGCCTACATCGCGGGCGAGATGCGGGCATCTATCATCCTCGGAGACAACTCATGAATCGCAGAAATATCATCAAGAGCCTGATGGCTGCCGCCTTCCTGGCCGGCAGCTTTAGCCTGCCCGCCTTTGCCGCCGTGGAAGTGGCCGGCGTTAAATTCGACGACACCATCAACGTTGCCGGTAAAGAACTGAAGCTGAACGGCGCCGGTCTGCGCACCAAGGTCATCTTCAAGGTCTACGCCGCCGGCCTGTACCTGTCCGAAAAGAAAACCTCCGTGCCGGACGTGCTGGCCACCCAGGGCCCGCGCCGCGTGTCGATCACGATGCTGCGCGAAGTGAGCTCGGAAGACTTCGGCAAGGCCTTCCTGGAAGGCCTGAACAACAACACCGACAAGAACGAACGCAGCAAAATTGCGACGCAGACGATGAAGTTCGGCGAAGTGTTCGCGCAGATCCAGGCGCTGAAGAAGGGCGACCAGATGCTGCTGGACTGGACCCCGGGCGAGGGCACGCAGTGCTATCTGAACGGTAAGAAAATCGGGGAGTTGATGCCGGACATGGCGTTCTACAACGCCGTGCTGCGCATCTGGCTGGGCGACCATCCGGTCGACAGCTCGCTGAAACCTGCCCTGCTGGGCGAGAAGTAATGTTGCGGCGCGGTACCGGAGGCCCGGTACCGTTGCTTAAAACTTAGGCGCGTGCAGCCATGGCGCGCAGTTCGGCCGCATGGCTGGGATCACGTTCCATCGCATTGAGCATGCGCTTGAGCATCATTGCATCGCGCATCTGGCGGCGCTGCAACTGCTCTTCCTTGCTGCGTTTCGGCTTGATGACCAGCATGGCGGCACGCGCCAGGCCGCGCAGCAGCGGTTTGAACAGGACGATCAGCGCGCAGACGGCGCCGCTGACCAGCGCCAGCTCACCGGCGGCGATCAAGGAAAAATTTTGTACGACTGAGATGATGGTAGACATGTTGTAGCACTGCATTTAGAATCAAGTGTAACTATAGTGCAGCGCAACATAAGTATCCAATTTACTTCCCCGATAACAATTATTCGTTTGGTGAATGGGATGCCTATCATTGACGAGAAATCCATATTTCTCGATACTGTACCGACCCCAACCCCACATCCCGAGCCAACATGAGCTTTTTGACGCTGGACTTGAATTTGTTACGCGTCTTCGACGCCGTGATGACAGAGCAGAACCTGACACGCGCCGCCGGCCATTTGGCCATGACCCAACCCGCTGTTTCCAACGCCATCAAGCGCCTGCGCGAAAGCCTGGGCGACGAATTGCTGATCCGCACTGCCTACGGCGTCAAGCCGACCCCGCGCGCCGAGGCGCTGTGGCCGTCGGTGCGCAGCGCGCTGGCCAGCCTGGAAGCGGCCGTGGCGCCGGAAACCTTCGACGTCTCCGCCGCCCACGCCACCTTCCGCATGGCGATGGCCGACGCCACCGCCGCCTTCTGGCTGCCGTCGCTGATGCGCTCGATCGAGAGCGAAGCGCCGGGCGTCAACGTGCGCATGGTGCCGCTGACCACGCGCGAGCCGCGGCCGATGCTGCTGCGCGGCGATATCGACCTGGCGGTGGGCTTCTTCCCCGGCGTGGCGGCGCAGTTGTCATACGAGACCGGCTCGCCGATCCGCCATGAGCGACTGTATTCTGGACATTATGTGTGCGTGATGCGGCGCGACCATCCGCTGTCCAAGGTCGACCTGACCTTGGACAACTATTGCAAGGCCAATCACCTGCTGGTGAGTTTTTCCGGCCGCGCGCACGGCCTGGTGGACGAGGCGCTGGCGCAAATCCAGCGCGAGCGCCGCATCCTGCTGACGGTGAACCAATTCTTCACCGCCGGCCGCGTGGTGGCCAATTCGGACCTGATCACCGTGTTGCCGCGCCACCTGATCGCCTCGACCGGCATGACCGACGCGCTGATTTCCAAGGAATTGCCGTTCACCTTGCCGGCCGTGCACCTGGACATGCTGTGGCACGAGCGCGATGCCCGCAGCCCGGCCCACAAGTGGCTGCGCATGCATCTGGAAGGCATGAACACCGTGGCCCAGCGCACCGCGCCGGGCACGGCGCCCAAGAACGACACGTACTGAACGGCGGTACTGATTACTGGTGGCTGGAGCGGTAGCCGATGCGGAAACCGCCCCAGTGCTTGCCGTTCACATAAATCGGCGCCGACAGGTCGTGCATCACTTCGCCGGTATCGCGCTTGTAGGTTTGCAGCAGGAAGGGCTTGGTGTTCGAGCCGCAGCGCTTGCCGGTGCGGTCGCTGAAGATGCGCTTGGTGCGGTTGTTGACGATATCGACGTCGTAATTGCCCGTCAGCGGCTGCGAAAACTTCTTATTGTGGGTGGGGAAATATCCATTGTTATCCACAGCGCCGGCGTAGGCCAGCTGCGGCATGGCAACCAGCAAACCTTCCTGCAACTGCGGCAGCGCCCGGTCGGTGAAATCGTCGAAGCGGGTCTTGTGCTTGGGCGGGTCGGTGTTCGGGATCGGCGTGTAGGTGCGGTCGAACAGCGCATCGCGCGTGATCTTGCCGGAAGAGATAGCCGCCTCGAATATCCGTCCCACCTGTTCGGCCGTTTGCTGCGCGGCGATGCGGATCGCATCGTGCGAGGTTTCTATCGACGATTCCCCCAGCGCGCCGGTGATGACTTCGGCCCGCTCAGCCAGCGCCATCGCCGAACTGGCGGCGCGCGGCAATTCCTTTTCTGTGGATAACAAGCTGTCGCGGATGCTGGCAATGGCCGTGGCGATTTCTTCAGTCGTGGCGACGTGCTCGCGCGACGCCCGGGCGATCTCGCCGATCTCTTCCTCCGACACGCCGGACGAACGCTCGATATTGCCCAGCAAACCATGCACCGTTTCCACATTGCCGGCCGCATCGCTGACCTTCAGCGCCAGCGAATTCATGCCGGTGGCCGCCTGTTCGGCCTGCTGATTAATCTCGCGCACCATGGTGCTGATTTCGTCGGTGGCTTCCTTGGTGCGCAGCGCCAGCTGGCGCACCTCGCTGGCGACCACGGCGAAACCACGCCCCTGTTCGCCGGCGCGCGCGGCCTCGATGGCGGCATTCAGCGCCAGCAGGTTGGTGCGGGCCGAGATTTCGCTGATGGCCTCGGTAAAACTATAAATTTTGCGGGAATTCATTTGCAGGCTGGCCATGACAGCCGCTGCGGTCTGCGCATCCTGGCGCGCCGTGTTGATGCGTTGCAAGCCGTGATCGGCCTCGGTGCGCCCTGCCACCGTCTCGCCGCGCACCTGGGCGGCGATCTTGGCGGCGCGCTCGGCATTGGCGGCAATGGCGGCGGTAGCCTGCGCATTGTGGGCCGCGCTGCGGACGATGACCCCGGCCGTGCCCACGTCCAGTTCGATTTTCTTTTTGACGGAATCGACGAAATACGAGGTTTCCGCCGCGCCGATCATGATGGCGTCGATTTCGTCGCCGACCACCTGGGCGAAGCGGCGCACGCCGCCCTCGTCCTTATTCAGGCCGGCGGCCCAGCGGGCCACCAAAGCCCCGGTCAGCGCCGCCGGCGCCGCCGTATAGACCAGCGCGGCGCCGTCGCCGGCCGCCAGCTTGAACAAATATGCAAGGCAGGTACCACCAGCCGTCGCGCCCAATAACCACAATCCACGTTGCACCAGCTTGTGCTGCAAAAGCTTCATCTGTCCCCCGTTTTACCAGGCGCCTCGGGCGTCTCGACTAATTTATTTCCTTGATGCTATTTTATGGGCAACTTGGTGGTATTCTTCACCTCTTCCATGACGGCGTAGGTATGCGTTTCGCGTACGCCCTTCTGGAGCAGGGTTTTACCCAGGAATTCGCGGTAGGCCGCCATGTCCTTGACGCGGGCTTTGACCAGATAGTCGAAGCCGCCGGCAACCATGTGGCACTCCAGCACTTCCGGTATCACCTGCACGCTATGTTTGAAGGCGTCGAACACTTCGGGTGTCGTGCGATCGAGCACCACTTCGATGAAAACGAGCAGGGACACATCCAGCAGCTGCGGATTCAATTGTGCCGTGTAGCCCATGATGTAGCCAGATTCGTGCAACTTGCGCACGCGTTCCAGGCAAGCGGCTGGTGACAGGTTCACCCGCGCCGCCAGTTCCACATTGCTGATGCGGCCATCGCTCTGCAATTCCATCAAGATTTTTTTGCTGATCTTGTCTAACATTTCCGGGAACTCCCAAATAAATATTATTTGGTTAAATTGTCGCACTAAAAACAATCTATTGCTAGCCCCCTGCAATACCAGAATTAATCCAGAAGAAATCCCACTACAATCGAATCATCAGCAGTTGACTCAGATTCACGCTCTCCAGCACTCGCAGGCAGAGCGTTTTTTTGCAATCAGCTGCGCCAAAATTTTCCTTCTGAGAGTATTCAATGCAAGCAGCAGCAGCCACCGGTTTTACCCCTTTCGCCGCCATGCAGGCCGAAATCCTGCGCGACCCGATTCCCCTGCGCGCAGCAGTGACGGCAGCCTATCGCCGCGATGAAGTCAGCGCCGTTCAGTGGCTGCTGGAACAAATCAAAAACAACGATGCCGGCACCCTGCAGCAGGCCCAGCAACTGGCACATAAACTGGTCAGCTCGGTGCGCGAACAGCGCACCCGCGCCTCCGGTGTTGATGCCCTGATGCACGAGTTTTCGCTGTCGTCGGAAGAGGGCGTGGCGCTGATGTGCCTGGCCGAAGCACTGTTGCGTATTCCCGACAACGCCACCGCCGACCGCTTGATCGCCGACAAAATCAGCAAGGGCGACTGGCGCAAGCACCTGGGCGAATCGCCTTCGCTGTTCGTCAACGCCGCCACCTGGGGTCTGCTGATCACCGGCAAGCTGGTCTCCACCAGCAGCGAAACCGGCCTGGGCTCGGCACTGACCAAGCTCATTTCCAAGGGCGGCGAACCGCTGATCCGCAAGGGCGTGGACCTGGCGATGCGTATGCTGGGCAACCAGTTCGTCACCGGCCAGACCATCGACGAAGCAATCAAGAACGGCCAGTCCAACGAAGCGCGCGGCTATCGTTACTCCTACGACATGCTGGGCGAAGCGGCGCTGACCGAGGCCGACGCCAAGAAATACTACGCTTCCTACGAAACCGCGATCCACGCGATCGGCAAGGCCTCGAACGGCCGCGGCATCAAGAACGGCCCCGGCATTTCGGTGAAACTGTCGGCGCTGCACCCGCGCTACAGCCGCGCCCAACGCACCCGCGTGCTGGAAGAACTGCTGCCGCGCGTGCGCGAACTGATGCTGCTGGCCAAGCACTACGACATCGGCCTGAACATCGATGCGGAAGAGGCCGACCGCCTGGAACTGTCGCTGGACCTGGTTGAAGCACTGGCCTACGACCCTGAACTGGCCGGCTTCGAAGGCATCGGCATCGTCGTGCAGGCTTACCAGAAGCGTTGCCCGTTCGTCATCGACTACCTGATCGACCTGGCCAAGCGCAGCGGCCGCAAGTTCATGGTGCGTCTGGTCAAGGGCGCGTATTGGGATGCCGAAATCAAGCGCGCCCAAGTCGACGGCATGAGCGGCTATCCGGTCTACACCCGCAAGGTCTACACCGACGTGTCCTACCTGGTGTGCGCGCAAAAGCTGCTGGGCTCGACCGGCGTGATCTATCCGCAGTTCGCCACCCACAACGCGCAAACCCTGTCGACGATCTACACCTGGGCCAAGCGCGACGGCGTGACCGACTACGAATTCCAGTGCCTGCACGGCATGGGCGAATCGCTGTACGACCAGGTGGTCGGCAAAGACAACCTGGACAAGCCTTGCCGCATCTACGCCCCGGTCGGCACCCACGAAACGCTACTGGCCTACCTGGTGCGCCGCCTGCTGGAAAACGGCGCCAACTCGTCCTTCGTCAACCAGATCGTTGACGAAGCGATCCCGGTCGACTCGCTGGTCAAGGACCCGGTCGCCCAAGCGCGCGAACAGGGCGGCCTGCCGCATACCGGCATCGCCCTGCCGCTGGACATGTTCGGCGACCGCAAGAACTCGGCCGGTTTCGACCTGGCCAATGAAGACGTGCTGCGTAATATTTCGGCAGCACTGGCCGCGCCGCGCAGCTGGCGCGCCGCGCCTTTGCTGGCGGGCGGCCTGAGCGCCGGCCAGCCGACGCAGGACGTGAGCAATCCGGCGCAACGCAGCGACATCGTCGGCCAGCTGGTGGAAGCCAGCGCCGCCGACGTTGAAACCGCGCTGACCAGCGCCAGCACTTTCGCCATGGATTGGCAGACCACCGAACCGTCGCTGCGCGCCGATGCACTGAACCGCGCCGCCGACCTGTTCGAAACCAACGCCATGGAACTGATGACGCTGGCGATCCGCGAAGCCGGCAAATCGCTGCCGAACGCCATCGCCGAGCTGCGCGAAGCGGTCGATTTCCTGCGCTACTACGCTGGCGAAGTGCATGGCTCGACCAACACCCTGGCGCTGGGTCCGGTGACCTGCATCAGCCCGTGGAACTTCCCGCTGGCGATCTTCACGGGCCAGGTGGCGGCCTCGCTGGCGGCCGGCAACGTGGTGCTGGCCAAGCCGGCCGAGCAGACGCCGCTGATCGCCCACCGCGCCGTCGAGCTGCTGCACGAAGCGGGCATTCCGCGCGCCGCGCTGCAATTCCTGCCGGGCCGCGGCGAAGTGGTCGGCGCCGCGCTGACCGCCGACGCGCGCGTCAAAGGAGTGATCTTCACCGGCTCGACCGAAGTGGCGCAGCTGATCAACCGCACCCTGGCCAAGCGCGCCGTCGCTGAAAACGCCGATATCCCGCTGATCGCCGAGACCGGTGGCCAGAATGCCATGATCGTCGATTCGTCGGCCTTGCCTGAGCAAGTGGTGCAGGATGCGATTTCGTCGGCTTTCGACAGCGCCGGCCAGCGCTGCTCGGCGCTGCGCGTGCTGTTCCTGCAGGAAGATATCGCCGACAAGACCATCAAAATGCTCAAGGGCGCGATGCAGGAGCTGAAAGTCGGCTGCCCGGACCGCCTCGTGACCGACATCGGCCCGGTGATCGACGCCGAAGCCCAGCAAAACCTGCTGGCGCACATCAACAAGCTGAAGGCGACCGCGCTGAACTACTTCTCGCTGGACCTGCCTTCCAGCGTGACAGCGGCCGGCACCTTCGTGCCGCCTACCGTGCTGGAGATCCGTTCGCTGTCCGAGCTGACGCAGGAAGTGTTCGGCCCGGTCCTGCACGTGATCCGCTACAAGCGCGCCGATCTGCCGAAGCTGATCGAGCAGATCAACGAAAGCGGCTACGGCCTGACCCTGGGCGTGCATTCGCGCATCGATGAAACCATCGACTACATCACCTCGCGCGCGCATGTCGGCAATATCTACGTCAACCGCAACATCGTCGGCGCGGTGGTCGGCGTCCAGCCATTCGGCGGCGAAGGCAAATCCGGCACCGGCCCGAAAGCCGGCGGTCCGCTGTACCTGAAGCGTCTGCAACGCGGCGCCATCACCAGCGCCCAGCACGAGAGCCAAGCGACGCCCGGCTTGGATGCGCTGGCAGTCTGGTCAAAAATGCATGGCCACGAGCGTGCCGCCACCCTGGCCGAGCAATACAGCCGTACCACGATGCTGGGCAGCGTGACCGTATTGCCTGGCCCGACCGGTGAACGCAACACGCTGGCGCTGGTCGCACGCGGTTCCGTGGTGTGCGCAGCCGGCACGCAAGCTGGCCTGCTGAACCAGATCGCGGCGACGCTGGCGACTGGCAATATCGCGTTGCTGACGGCGGAATCGTCCAAATTGCTGCCTGCGGACCTGCCGGCGGTGGTCAAGGACCGCATCCAGGTGGTTGGCTCGCTGGAAAGCTTCGCTGGCGATTTCCAGATCGCATTGGTGGAGACCATGCTGGTCGCCGGCCTGCGCACCTCGCTGGCGGCCCGTAGCGGGGCGCTAGTGGGCTTGATCGACACCAACGAGGATGGCGCCATCCCCCTGTGGCGTTTGCTCGCTGAGCGCGCTCTGTGCGTGAATACGACCGCAGCCGGCGGCAACGCCAGCCTGATGACGCTGGACGCATAACTGTAACGATTACCTGTTGTTGTT
Source organism: Duganella sp. BJB476 (assembly GCF_003416895.1). Taxonomy (GTDB): domain Bacteria; phylum Pseudomonadota; class Gammaproteobacteria; order Burkholderiales; family Burkholderiaceae_D; genus Rugamonas. The sequence goes on along the minus strand of NZ_QVIO01000005.1, from coordinate 302,745 downwards.
TTGGGGGCCAGGATAAAACCTGGCCCTTTTTTTACGCCTGCGATCTGACGACCCTGAATCCGAGATCGTCAATGGCATAGGTGGGATGGCTGCGGCGGCGGTTCGTCGCCAGGCAACCGCGTTCGACATCCGACCAGCCGCCACCCCGGAATACCCGATACAAGCCATAGACCGCGGGGTCGTACTGGTCTTCGCACCATTCCCAGACATTGCCCAGCATATCGTGCAGCCCCCACAGATTGGGCTGCTTCAGGCCGACCACGCAGGAACGGCCGCCGGAATTCTCCCGGTACCAGGCGATGTCGTCGAGTTCGCCATAACGTGGGCCGTTAGTGCCGGCCCGGCATGCATATTCCCATTCCGCCTCGGTGGGCAGGCGATAGCCGTCGCTGCCAGGGATACGGGTGGCGCTGTCTTCATGAAGTTCGTAGCACAGCCTCAATCCTGCGCTAGCCGACAAGCTGTTGCAGAACCGGACGGCATCGATCCAGGAGACGTTTTCCACCGGACTGTGCGGGGAATCGTGGGATGCTGGCCACGCGCCGCTGACTGCCGCGTATTCGGCCTGGGTGACCGGATAGCGGCCGATCTCAAACGATGGAAGTTCGACTACCCATGCGCGACCGGTTCGGTCATCCCGCATTGCGATGGTCCCTGCCGGGATGATCACCATTTCTATGCCTTGCAAAAGTTTTCAATCACCTCAAAAGCATAACGCGAAGCCACGGTTTTGATGAAATGCATGAAATCGACGGCCGCATCGTCATTGGCGTTGTCCGAGATCGTGCGGATGACGGCAAACGGGATGCCCAGCTCGAAACACACTTGCGCGACCGCTGCGCCTTCCATCTCCACTGCCAATAAATCAGGAAAAGCAGCTTTCAAGGCCTGAATTTGAGCCAGTTTGCCTATGAATTGATCACCGCTGGCGATCAATCCCCGGTGTACCCGCGTGGTTTGTGCGGCGGCGACAGCCAATCGCTGGGTCAGGGCCGTGTCGGTCGCGAAGCGCGACAAGCCTGTCAGCGGGATCTCAAACTGTGGAAAAAGCGGGCTGGCATCGAAATCATGCTGAACCAGCTCTTCAGCAACGACGATATCACCAACTTGTACATTTTTATCCCCGCTTCCAGCAACGCCGGTGAAGACGATGTGGGTAACTCTGAACTTTTCCACAAGGATGGAAGCTGTCATCGCTGCTGCAACCTTGCCTATACGCGATAGAACGCACACAGCGTCGATTTCCCAGAGTTTCCCGCCCGTGTACTCCCGCATGCCATGGACGAGCTTGTAGGGGCTCTCAAGGGCTTCTATCAGCCCGTGCTGTTCTTCAGCCAAAGCGCTGATGATGCCTAAACGCATAGTTTTCCTTGGTTTGTAGAGGTGGAGGCTGTGGATTTCGAGCTGCTTTTCCACAGCAGTTTACAAAAAACGATCGATTTTAAGGCGTTTTTTGTGGTCTGGAGTGTTTTTAAAACACGAGGAGGTCTTCAGATTTCGCGTTTTACGGGTTTAGTAGTTTACAAAGGATTTATATAAAAATAGTAGTAATAGTAAACGACCAAAAGCCTGTGGATAAGTCATGTATACGTTTACAAATCATCCGTTTACGAGAAAGATAAGCGCTTGCATAAACGCTGTACCAGTTCAGGAGCAATTCTGTATAAAATGGCGGCCTTTGGACAACTTGGTCCTTACTCACAAGTCGTCCTGTGGATATCCAGCGAGTTATTCACAGGTGCCTGCTCACTTTTGATCTGTTTTTCCAGTTCTTCGCCTGAAATCGGCTTGGAAATCAGGTATCCCTGCCCTAAATCGCATCCTGCGGCTGTCAGAGCCGCCAGTTGTTGAGGCGTTTCGATGCCTTCGGCGATTACTTTGATGTTCAGCTTGTGCGCCATGGCGATAATTGCCTCGCAAAGCACGATGCCGTCGGTGCCGCTGGACAGATTTGAGACAAAAGTTGGATCGATTTTGATGTAATCGATATCGAATCGCTTCAAAAACGCCACCGAGCAGTAGCCGGTGCCGAAATCGTCCAGTGAAATCTGCATGTGAGCATGCTGGAAAGCCAACATTCGTTCCGAAACCGAGTTGGCGGTGTCCAAAAGCAGGTTTTCCGTCACTTCGATGATGATGCTGTTGGCATTCAGGTGCAGTTCCTCGAGAAAATCCAGCCATTGCTGGTAGTTGCTGCCGTCGTCGCGGAACTGCCAGGCCGATTTGTTCACGCTGACCTGGAAATCGGGCAATCCCAGCGCCTGTAATTTCTGCACTTCCTGTGCCGCCTGCTTGAAAACCCAGTCGCCGATGCCGACGATCATGCCGCTGCTTTCGGCGATGCTGATAAATTCAGCAGGATTCAGCAGTCCGCGCACCGGGTGCTGCCATCGCACCAGTGCTTCCGCCTTGCAAATCTTGCCGCTGGCCAGGTCGATAATCGGCTGGAACAAGATCCGCAGTTCGTTGTGATTGACCGCTTCGCGCAATTCGTTGACCAGGGTCATGCGCACGCGGGTGGCTTCCTGCATGAACGGAGCGAAATAATTGAAGCGGTTGCGGCCCTGTTGCTTGGCTGCGTACATGGCCTGGTCGGCGTTTTTGATTAAAGTATCAGCATCGGCGCCGTCTTCAGGGTAGAGCGTGATGCCGATGCTGCTCGAAATACGGGCAATATGCTTGTCGCCGTCATTACCCAGGTTGAACGGCGTGCTCATTTGCTTGAGAATTTCCTGGGCTGTGCGCACCACATCGCCGGCGTTACGCAACTCGCTGAGGATGATGGTGAATTCGTCACCGCCCAATCGCGCCACCGTATCGGTGCCGCGCACGGTGCTGGACAAACGGCTTGCCACTTCTTTGAGCAGCAAATCGCCTTTATCGTGGCCCAGGGTGTCGTTAATTTCCTTGAAGTGGTCAAGATCCATGAAAACCAGCGCCATCGGCAGATGGGAGCGGTCGGTTTTTTTCATTTCCTGGCGCAAATGCTCGTGGAACATGCGCCGGTTCGGCAAGCCGGTCAGCGCATCGAAATTGGCCTGGCGCCAGATCAATTCTTCCGATGCTTTCTTTTTCGTGATGTCGCTCAGCAGCGCCACGTAGCGGAATGGATTGCCGACCTCGTCGTAGACGGTGTTGAAGCGCATCGCGACCAGGTACTCATCGCCGTCTTTATGCTGATGCCAGAGTTCGCCTTCCCATTGTCCGGTTTGGGCGATCGATTCAAACATGCGGGTGAAGAAGTTGATGTCCTGGCGGTTGGTCGTCAATTCATAGCCGCGGTGGCCGATGACTTCTTTTTCCGTATAGCCGCTCAACAGGGAGAAGGCTGGATTCACGGTCAATATGCGTCCATCGGCGTCGGTGACCATCATGCCTTCGCCGCTGTTTTGGAAAAGCAGGGCAGCCAGTTTCATGGATTCTTCGTTTTTCTTGCGTTCTTCCTCGTTGGCCAGCAGCTTTTGCTCCATTTCCCGACTGGCGGCGTACAGGGCGCGGAAGCGCAGTTCGCGTTCCTCCTGCTTGGTGTAGGTGCGCAGCGAAAAATGACCGGCGCCTGCCATCAGTATCAGCAGCATGATCAAACCAGCGCCGGCAATCAGATAGTTTTGCTGGAGTAGCCTGGCTGATTCCGCATCGTTGCTGCCAACGACGATGATCAAGGGAAGGTTTTCAAACACCCGATAACTGAACACGCGGGTAAGGCTGTCGGCACTGCTGACTGTTTTGAAAGTCCCCGAACTGGCGCGGCGTACGTTGTCGAACAGGTCGGTCGGTCCCTGATCGCGTGCAAACGATTGTTCAAAATTGGGCACACCTGCGATCACTTTGCCGCCGCTGTGTAGCAGCGTAATCGAGATATCTGAGTTGAAACGCGAATTTTCAAACACCGTGACGTAGCGGTTGACGTTGAGGGGCGCGACGATCACTCCCAGGAATTCACCCTTGGCGCTTTCCACACGACGGCTGAGAAAAAACAGTCTTTGGTTGCTGCGTCGTCCTATCGACGGTTCGCCGATGAACAATTTGCCACGCATGGCGACATTCAGGTGGGCTTTGAAGTAATCGCGATCACCGTATCGGGTGCCGGAAATATTGTTGCCGGTGGAGGTGGCGATCGCATCGCCTTTGGCATCAAGAAAACTGATCCAGTACTCGCTGTTGAAACCTGAACCGCGCGAGGACAACAGCTCCGACATTGTTTCCGGTGACCGTCGCTGTTGGGGAGTCAGAACTTTGATGGCGTTGGCAAATCCCATCAGCGACAAGTCGACCGACTGTATCGAGTACAGCACATGCGCTTCCATCGCTTTGACGTAGTGCTCGGTCTGGGTTTTGACCGCGAGTTCACGTTCGACGTAGGCGGTGCGGAATTGAGAAACGACAACAGCAATGGCAAGCGCAGCCATGAGGAAAAGGCCGGTGATCAGACGTCGCCGAAAGCGCAGATAAGCCGGCGACCGCATATTTTTGCGCTGTGAGGACAAAATGTCTCCGCCAGGGGCTGTTTGTTTGCGAATTCAGTATAGGGGAAAGCAGATGTTGGCGAAATCTTATTTCCGTTCCAGTGGGGTATCAGGCCGTTCCGGCGCAGCCGCCTGTGGTTTTTGGGTTTATGGTTTACTCTAAAGATGTATATATAAAAATAGTAGTAGTTGTTAACGCAGACACTTTTCTGTGGATAAGTGTTCATTTTGGATTAAAATCAGGCGTTTACGGGCTGCATAAGCGGGCGAGAAAGCCGTGTATGAGCAAAGAACTGTTTTGGGATAAGAAAAAGCGTCCCCAAAAATTTTTTGTTTACTCACATTTCGTGCCTGTGGATATCCATAGACTTATCCACATGTCGTAAACGCCACTTTATGCGAGAAATCAGATGAATCTGGCATCAATTTTTCCTCATCCCATCATCCAGGGACCTACGGCCGGCGGCAATAACACACCCGCACAAGTGGCTGCGGTCTCCAATGCCGGCGGGCTGGGTTCGCTGGCTTGCTCCTTACTTGCGCCGGACACCATCCGCACCCAGACCGCGCAGATCCGCGCCCTGACCGACAAGCCGTTTTGCCTGAATTTCTTCGTGCTGGAGACGCCCAAGCCGGATCCGGACGAAGTGGCCCGCGCCAAGGAATGGCTGAAGCCGATCGCATCGTCGCTGGGCTGGACCGAAGTGCCGACGCCCGCCAAATGGTGCGAAGACTTTGCCGCCCAGTTCGAGGCGCTGATCGAATTGCGTCCCGCCGTAGCCAGTTTTACCTTCGGCATCCTCAGCACCGAGCAGATCCGCCGCCTGCATGATGCCGGCATTTTCGTCATCGGCACCATCACCCACGCCGACGAAGCGCTGGCCTGGCAAAGCAGGGGCGCGGATGCGGTGATCGCTTCCGGCACCGAATCCGGCGGCCATCGCGGCACCTTCATCGGCGCGCAGGAAGACGCCAAACTGACCACCTTCGAGCTGCTGCCGACCATTGTCGAGGCGGTGCATATTCCCGTGATCGCCGCCGGCGGCATCATGGATGGCGCCGATATCAAGCGCGCGTTGAATGGCGGCGCCCAGGCGGTGCAGATGGGCACGGCGTTCCTGGTGTGCGACGAATCGTCCATCAATCCGATTTACAAGCAGCGCTTGCTGACGGCCGGCGATCATCCGACCCGGCTGACGCGCACGTTTTCCGGTCGCTATGCGCGCGGCCTGGAGAACCGTTTCATGCTTGAAATGGCTGCGGTGGAAAAACAGATCCCCGCCTATCCGATACAAAACGCACTGACCGGCGCCATCCGGGCGGAGGCGGGCAAGCGCGGCGAGACGGAATTGATGTCGCTGTGGTGCGGTACCGGCGTCGCGCGCGCCAGGCCGATGCCGGCGGCAAAACTGGTTGAAACATTGCTGGCGGAGATAGCAGCCGCCTGACCGAAACAGCACTCTTGGAGGAGAAGTTTTTGGAATCAGCAGGCATTTACGATTACATCATTATTGGTGCTGGCTCGGCGGGCTGCGTATTGGCAAACCGGTTGAGCGCAAACAGAAACGCGAATGTCCTGCTGATCGAGGCGGGTGGTAGAGACGATTATGTGTGGATCCATATTCCTGTCGGTTATCTGCATTGCATAGATAATCCACGGACCGACTGGATGTTCCGCACCGAAGCCGATCCGGGCCTGGGCGGGCGCAGCCTGCTCTACCCGCGCGGCAAGGTGCTGGGCGGTAGTTCCTCCATCAACGGCATGATCTACATGCGCGGCCAGGCCAGCGACTACGACCGCTGGGCCGAGCTGACCGGCGACGACAGCTGGCGCTGGCAGTCGGTGCTGCCGCTGTTTAAAAAGAGCGAGGATTATCACGGCGGCGCTTCCGAACTGCATGGCGCCGGCGGCCCATGGCGCGTGGAAAAGCAGCGTCTGTCGTGGCAAATCCTGGACGCGTTCCGCGATGCGGCGGAGCAGGTCGGCATCCAGAAAGTGGACGACTTCAATCGCGGCGACAACGCCGGCTGCGGCTATTTCGACGTCAATCAAAAACGCGGCATCCGCTGGAATACGTCGAAGGCGTTTTTGAAACCGGTGTCGATGCGGCCCAACCTGACCATCATGACCGGCTGCCACGTGGAACGTTTGCAGATCGAAATGAGCGATCGCGGACCGGTGTGTAAAGGTGTGATTTTCACCGGCGGCGGCACGCAGTTCACGGCCATCGCCGACAAAGAAACCCTGCTGGCGGCTGGCTCCGTTGGTTCTCCACAAATTTTGCAATGCTCGGGCATCGGCGCGGCCGGCAGCTTGCGCCAGCATGGCATCGAGCCGCTGGCCGATCTGCCCGGCGTCGGCGAAAACCTGCAAGACCATCTGCAACTGCGCATGATCTACAAGCTCGGCGGCGGCGCGCGCACGCTGAATACGATGGCTGCCAGCTGGTACGGCAAGATGAAAATCGGCCTCGAATACGCGATGTTCCAGAGCGGGCCGATGTCGATGGCGCCTTCGCAGCTGGGCGCCTTTGCGCGTTCGGATGCCGCGCAGGCCACGCCGAATCTGCAATATCACGTGCAGCCGCTGTCGCTGGAAAAGTTCGGCGAACCTTTGCACGCTTTCCCAGCATTCACGGCCAGCGTTTGCAATCTGCGTCCGACCTCACGCGGCCATGTGCGCATCGCCAGCGCGGATTCCTATGCGCCGCCGAAGATTTCGCCGATGTATTTGAGCACGCTGGAAGACCGCAAAGTCGCCGCCGCCGCCTTGACGTTGACGCGCAAGATCGTCGCCGCGCCGGCCTTGCAGCGCTACGCGCCGGAAGAATACAAGCCCGGTATCCAATACCGAACCGAGGAAGAATTGGCCCAGGCGGCAGGCGCGATCGGCACCACGATTTTCCATCCGGTAGGCACCTGCAAGATGGGCCGCGCGGACGATCCGAGCGCCGTGGTGGACAGCGCGCTGCATGTAATTGGCATACATGGATTGCGCGTAGTTGATGCTTCCGTTATGCCGTTCATAACCTCGGGAAATACCAACTCTCCCACCATCATGATCGCGGAGAAAGCTTCAGAGCTGATCCGTTCAGAGTGGAAATGAAACCCTGTGCCCGCTAGGTCTAGATCAAAAGTCGACCGTAGTTATACTGTATTGTTAGCCAATTTGTTACTGTGTATGATCTAAAAAAATTTAGTAGTTTGAAAAGAATAACAAGGAGACAGGATGTCCGGCGTTATCTTGGAAACAAAGCATCTGACCAAGGAATTCAAGGGTTTCACCGCGGTCAATGATGTGAATTTAAAAGTGCAGCGCGGCCACATCCACGCGCTGATCGGCCCCAATGGCGCCGGTAAAACCACGTGCTTCAATCTGCTCACCAAGTTCCTGGTGCCCACCTCGGGCCAGATCCTCTTCAACGGCAAGGACATCACCGCCGCCAAGCCGGCGCAGATCGCCCGCATGGGCGTGATCCGGTCGTTTCAGATTTCCGCTGTCTTCCCGCACCTGACGGTGCTGCAGAATGTCCGCATCGGATTGCAGCGCCAGCTCGGCACCAGCTTCAATTTCTGGCAGAGCGAACGGTCGCTGAGCAAGTTGAACGATCGCGCCATGCAGTTGCTGGCGGAGGTCGACCTGACCGAATTCGCCGACACCATCACCGTCGATATGCCTTATGGCCGCAAGCGCGCTTTGGAAATCGCTACCACGCTGGCGATGGAACCGGAGCTGATGCTGCTGGACGAACCGACCCAGGGCATGGGCCACGAAGACGTGCACCGCGTGACGGAATTGATTAAGAAAGTTTCAGCCGGCCGCACGATCCTGATGGTCGAACACAATATGAAAGTGGTGTCCGGCATCTGCGACAAGATCTCCGTTTTGCAGCGCGGCGCGATGCTGGCCGAAGGCACGTACGCCGAAGTTTCAAGTAATCCACAGGTGATGGAAGCCTACATGGGTACCGAAGCCGCAGTACTGGAAGGAGCCCACTGATGACGGCCGCTCTGGAAATCTCCAACCTGCAAACCTGGTACGGCGAATCGCATATTCTGCACGACGTGAACCTGACGGTGCAGCCCGGCGAAGTGGTCACGCTGCTGGGCCGCAACGGCGCCGGTCGCACCACCACGCTGCGCGCGATCATGGGCTTGACCGGCGCCCGCAAGGGTTCGATCAAGGTCAACGGCGAGGAAGCGATCGGCTTGCCGACGCACAAAATCGCCCACCTCGGCATCGGCTATTGCCCGGAAGAGCGCGGCATCTTCTCGTCGCTGTCGACCGAGGAAAACCTGATGTTGCCGCCGCAACTGGCGACCGGCCAGAAGGGTATGTCGGTCGAGGAAATCTACGCTATGTTCCCCAACCTGGAAGAGCGCAAGCACAGCCAGGGCACGCGCCTGTCAGGTGGCGAGCAGCAGATGCTGGCGGTGGCGCGCATCCTGCGCACCGGCGCGCGCCTGCTGTTGCTCGATGAAATCTCCGAAGGCCTGGCGCCGGTCATCGTGCAGGGCCTGGCCCGGATGATCACCACGCTCAAGGCCAAGGGCTACACCATCGTCATGGTGGAACAGAATTTCCGGTTTGCCGCCCCGCTGGCGGACCGGTTTTATGTGATGGAACACGGTCAGATCGTCGAGACCTTTGTTGCATCGGAATTGAGCGCCAAGATGCCGGTCCTGACCGAGCTTCTGGGTGTCTAAAGGGTTGGAAATAAGTGTACAAAAATAAGCAAACACTACTTCTTGAAAACGGAGACAAAATGAAACTCAAAGCCATCACCATCGCAGCCACCGCCGTGTGCGCACTCGGCCTGTCCTTTGCTGCCCAAGCCCAGGTTTCCGGCGACACCATCAAGATCGGCCTGATCACCGATATGTCCGGCCTGTACACGGACATCGACGGCGCCGGCGGTGCCGAGGCCATCAAGATGGCGATTGCCGACGCCGGCGTGGTCATCGCTGGTAAAAAGGTCGAATTCATCTCCGCTGACCACCAGAACAAGGCCGACATCGCCGCCTCCAAGGCGCGCGAATGGTTCGACCAGCAGGGCGTCGACATGCTGATCGGCGGCACCAACTCTGGCGCCAACCTGGCCATGGCCAAGGTCGCGGCCGAGAAGAAGAAAGTCTTCATTTCGATCGGCGCCGGCTCGGCCCGTTTGACCAACGAGGAATGCTCGCCGTACACGATTCACTACGCCTACGACACTATCGCGCTGGCGCGCGGCACCGGCGGCGCCATCGTCAAGCAAGGCGGCAAGAGCTGGTACTTCATGACCGCCGACTACGCCTTCGGCCAGTCGCTGGAAAAAGATACCGCGGACGTGGTGAAAGCCAACGGCGGCAAGGTGCTGGGTTCGGTCAAGCATCCGCTGTCGGCGTCGGACTTCTCGTCCTTCCTGTTGCAGGCGCAGTCGTCGGGCGCGCAGATCCTGGGCCTGGCCAACGCCGGCGGCGACGCGATCAACTCGATCAAGGCCGCCAACGAGTTCGGCATCACCAAGAAAATGAAGCTGGCCGGCCTGCTGATCTTCATCAACGACGTGCACTCGCTGGGCCTGAACCTGACCCAGGGCATGTACCTGACCGACGGCTGGTACTGGGATGCGAACGCCGACACCCGCGCCTGGTCGAAGCGCTACTTCGAGAAGATGAAGAAGGAACCGTCGATGCTGCAAGCGGCCGACTACTCGGCGGCGGCCAACTACCTGAAAGCGGTCAAGGCCGTCGGCAGCGACGACACCGACAAGGTCATGGCCTACCTGAAGGCGAACAAGATCAACGACATGTTCGCCAAGAACGGCGTGATCCGTCCGGACGGCCGCATGGTGCACGATATGTACCTGATGGAAGTGAAGAAGCCGGCGGAATCGAAATATCCATGGGATTACTACAAGGTCGTCGCCACCATTCCAGGCGACCAGGCTTACGCCACCAAGGCGGAAACCAAATGCTCCCTGTGGAAATAAGCTGAGTTGTACACAGGCCGGGCGCCCTTGCCCGGCCTTTTTCTGGTGCCACGCCTGCCCGTCCGGGACGGCGATCTTTATATTGTGATCTCATGGAAATATTCGGCTACCCCTTGCCCATGATTATGAGCCAGCTGATGCTGGGCCTGGTCAACGGCTCCTTCTATGCCATGCTGTCGCTCGGCCTGGCGGTGATCTTCGGCCTGCTGAACGTGATTAACTTCTCGCACGGCGCGCTGTACATGATGGGCGCGTTTGTCGCCTGGATGGGCATGGCCTACCTCGGCCTGAACTACTGGGTGATGCTGGTGCTGGCGCCGTTCATCGTCGGCGTGTTCGGCATCGTCATCGAAAAAACCATGCTGCGCTGGCTCTACAAGCTGGACCATCTTTACGGCCTGCTGCTGACCTTCGGCATCACCTTGCTGGTCGAAGGCGTGTTCCGCTCGTTCTACGGCGTTTCCGGCCAACCGTTCCAGGTGCCGGAGGCGCTGGCGGGGGCGACCGACCTCGGCTTCATGGTGCTGCCGAATTACCGCGCCTGGGTGGTGGTGGCGTCGCTGGCGGTGTGCCTGTCGACCTGGTTCGTCATCGAGAAGACCAAACTGGGCGCCTACCTGCGCGCCGGTACCGAGAATCCCAAGCTGGTCGAAGCCTTCGGCATCAACGTGCCGCTGATGGTCACGCTGACCTACGGCTTCGGCGTCGCTTTGGCGGGCTTTGCAGGGGTGCTGGCGGCCCCGGTGATCCAGGTACAGCCCCTGATGGGTCAGAACCTGATTATCGTCGTATTCGCCGTTGTAGTGATCGGTGGCATGGGTTCGATCATGGGCTCCATCCTCACCGGCCTCGGCCTGGGCATCATCGAAGGCCTGACCAAAGTGTTCTACCCCGAGTTTTCGTCGACGGTGGTGTTCCTGGTGATGGTCATCGTGTTGCTGATCCGTCCTGCCGGCTTGTTCGGCAAAGAAAAATAAGAGGCCGCACATGAATAAGAACTTAGGTTATCTCGTCGCCTTCGCCATCGCGCTGGCGGCGCCGTTTGTCGGCTATCCGATCTTCCTGGCCAAGCTGTTGTGCTTTGCGCTGTTCGCCAGCGCCTTCAACCTGTTGATCGGCTTTACCGGTTTGCTGTCGTTCGGCCATGCGGCCTTCTTCGGCGCCGCCGGCTACGTGGCCGGCAACGCGATGAAGGTGTGGGGCTTGCCGGTTGAGCTGGGCCTGCTGGCCGGTGTCGCGGCCGGCGCCCTGGTCGGCCTGGTGATGGGCGCGCTGGCGATCCGCCGCCAGGGTATCTACTTCTCGATGATCACTTTGGCGCTCGCGCAGATGGTGTACTTCGGCGCGCTGCGCGCCGGCGAATTCACCGGCGGCGAAGACGGCTTGCAAGGTGTTCCACGTGGAAAATTGCTGGGCCTGGTCGACCTGTCCAACGATACCGCGCTGTACTTCTTCGTGCTGGGCATCGCCGTGCTGGCCTTCATGCTGATTGTGCGCACCGTGCATTCGCCGTTCGGCCAGGTGCTGAAGGCGATCAAGGAAAACGAGCCGCGCGCGATTTCGCTGGGCTACGATGTGGACAAGTACAAGCTGCTGGCCTTCGTGCTGTCGGCCGCGCTGACCGGCCTGGCGGGCGCCTCCAACATGCTGGTGCAGGGTTTCGAAACGCTGACCGACGTGCACTGGAGCATGTCGGGCCTGGTGATCCTGATGACGTTGGTGGGCGGCATGGGCACGTTTGCCGGTCCGATGCTGGGCGCCATCCTCGTCATCGCGCTGGAAAACAAGCTGGGCGATTTCGGCATCTTCATGGTTGCCCACACCGGCATCGAATGGTTCAACACCATCGGCGAGGCGGTCAACATGGTGATCGGCTTTATCTTCATCGTTTGCGTGTTGTTGTTCCGGCGCGGCATCGTCGGTGAAATCATCGCCAAGTTCGCTGTCAACAACGGCAAAAAAACAGCTTGATGTAGCGCACACGCCGGACGTTCTGTCCGGCGTTTTTTTTTCATCGGTAGTAAATTTTCGTCTGGCCACCGGCCGGAGTGGGAGTAGTCCGTCTGTAACTTTTATCGACATAGAGGATGACATGCATATCAACAAAATCACGCTGGCGCTGGCCGGCATTGCGCTGACCGCTTGCGGCGCCAATGAACACGACACGGCCGAGGACTTGAACGTGCTGCCGGCGTACCTGGGCACCATCAGCAGCAAGACCTACGACGGCACCACCGACGATTTGCTGACCGCCGGCCTGGGCGCGACCGGCCTGGCCGGCGCCACGCCGGCATATGTCGACCCGGCCAATCCCACTGCCGCCGAGCTGCGCCGCAACGCCATCTACGCCAACTACCGCGCCGTGCTCGACATCAACGTCAACAGCGGCTACGGCACCTTGTACGGCCCTAATGTGGACGCCAAGGGCGGGATCGGATCGGGGCAGGGCATGATCGCCGGCACCGAGTACATCGCCTACTCCGACGACGGCACGGGCAACCAGAACGTGACGCTGATGGTGCAGATACCGAACGGTTTCGACATCAACAATCCCTGCATCGTCACCGGCACCTCGAGCGGATCGCGCGGCGTGTACGGCGCCATCGGCAGCGCCGGCGAATGGGGCCTGAAGAACAACTGCGCCGTGGCCTACGCCGACAAGGGCAGCGGCAACGGCCTCTACACGTTTGACGACGACAGCGTGAACCTGCAGAACGGCGTGCGCGCCACCCGCACCGCGGCCGGCAAGAACGCCATCTTCGCACCGGCATTGAGCGATGCCGACCGCGCCGCGTTCGCCTCGTCGTCGCCGGCGCGCATCGCCTTCAAGCACGCACACTCGCAGCAGAACCCGGAAAAGGATTGGGGCAAGGTCACGCTGCAATCGCTGGAATTCGCGTTTTACGTGCTGAACGAAAAGTACGGCGTGCTGGCCAAGGATAACAAAAGCCACATCGTGCGCCTGACGCCGAAGAACACGGTGACGATCGCCTCCAGCATTTCCAACGGCGCCGGCTCGGCTCTGCTGGCTGCGGAACAGGACACCAAGGGCCTGATCGGCGGCGTGGCGGCCACCGAGCCACAGGTGCAGCCCAAGGCCGCCACCGGCTACATGGTGCGCCAGGGCGGCGTCAACGTGACGGGGCAGGGCAAGGCGCTGTTCGACTACTCGACCTATGCCGCGCTGTACCAGCCATGCATCGCATCGACCGCCGCCGTACCGGGCCGCTGCACCGCGCTGGCCGCCAAAGGCTTGTTGACCGGCACCGACCTGCCGTCGCAGCAGGCCGACGCCAAGGCCCGCCTGAAGGCCTACGGCTGGCTGGTGGACTCCGATATCCTGCAAGCGGCGCACGCCGGCACCAACATCCTGGTGGCGGTGACGTACGCCAATGCCTACGGCAAGTTCTCCGTGACGGACAAGGTGTGTGGATTCTCGTTCGCCCCGACTGACGCGACGGGTGTGCCGGTGGCCTTCACTGCGGCGCAAAAGGCCAGCAGCTTTGCCACGCAAAACGGCATCATCGGCAGCGTGCTTTACGAGAATTCGGTGGGCGGCGCCAAGGCCTACAGCCTTGGCGTATCGCCGAGCAGCACTCTGGCGGACCAGTCGCTGGACGGTTTTCTGTGCCTGCGCTCGTTGGCGACGGGTGTGGATCCGGTCACCGGCGGCGCCCTGAGCGCGACGCTGGCGGCGCAAAGCGCACGCGTGATGGCGGGCATGGCCGAGGTAGCGGCGACCGGCAATCTGCACGGCAAACCGGCCATCATCGTGCAGGGACGCAGCGATACCCTGATCCCGGTCAACTTTGCTTCACGCGCATATCTGGGCTTGAATGCATCGGCGGAGGGTGGGGCGAGCAAGCTGCGCTACATCGAAGTGACCAACGCCAACCACTTCGACTCGTTCACCAACGCGCTGCCGGCCAATATCGTGCCCTTGCACGTCTACCTGTTCCGCGCGCTGGATGCGATGCTGGCCAACCTGCGCAGCTCGGCCGTGGCGTTGCCGCCTTCGCAGGTGGTGCGCACGGTGCCGCGCGTCGATAACACCACGCTGATCACCGTGGCCAACGTACCGCCGATCGCCGCAGCGCCTGGCGCCAATGCCATCACGGTCACCGGCACCACGGTCGATGTGCCGAACTAAGGTCTACAACGCTGCAGCGTAGATCGCCCTCGCATCGTCGCGCGTGACGGTGCGGGGGTTATTTCCCAACAAGCGGGTCTGGAGCATGGCGTCATCCGCCAGCCGGTCCAGATCCGTTTCCCTGATCCCCACCTGCTGCAAAGTCCGCTCTATCCCCGTGATGGTGGCTATTTGTTGCATCGCAACAACCAGCGCCTCAGCCCTCGCCTCGGCGCTGCCGCTGACCTCGGGCACGACGATCTCCGCCAGTTCCGCATACAGCGTGGCCGCCTCCGGCGCATTGAAACGCAGCACATGCGGCAGCACCAGCGAGTTCGACAGCCCATGTGGAACGTGAAATATGCCCCCTATCGGATACGCCAGCGCATGCACCGCCGCGACCGGCGCGTTGGAAAACGCCTGTCCCGCCAACATCGCGCCAAGCAGCATGGCCTGCCGCGCCGCCAGGTCGCGACCGTTTTCGCAAGCCCGGATCAGGTTGGCCGACAGCAGACCCAGCGCTTTGCGCGCAAAGATATCGGACAGCGGGTTCTTTTTATGGCGGCTGGTGTAGGCCTCGATGGCGTGCACCATCGCGTCGATGCCGGTCGCAGCGGTGACCATGGGCGGCAGGCCAATGGTCAGCTCGGCATCCAGCAATGCCAGATCGGCATAGAGTTGCGGCCCGACGACGCCCATTTTTGTGGTAGTGCCGGTGGTGACGATGGCGATATTGGTGACCTCGGAACCGGTGCCGGCGGTGGTCGGAATCTGTACCAAAGGCAGCCGCGCACCCTGCACATTGCCAATGCCGTAGATGGCGCTGAGCGGTTGGTCGCTGCCGGCCAACACCGCGATCAGCTTGGCGACGTCCATCGAGCTGCCGCCGCCGAGGCCGATGATGAGGTCTGCCCGGTGCTTGCGGGCTGCAGCCACAGCATCCAGCACCACCTGCTCAGGCGGGTCCGCCACGACCTTGGAATAGACTTCCACCGCCACCCCGGCGGCGCGCAGGCTGGCGGCCGGAGCCTCGACCAGGCCGGTTGCCAGGAAGCCGGGATCGGTGACGAGCAGGGCGCGCTTGGCCGCCGGGAAGCGCTGGACGATATGTTCGCCCAACCGTCCGGCTGCGCCCAGCTCGGAAACGATGTGGGCGACGGTGCTGAATGCGAACGCTGGGAAGTCGGTCATGGCGGTTCCAGGGTGGTGGATTTCACGTGAAGCTTACCTCAAGCGAGGCCCCCGTGCCTGTCTTGGGCTATGCAGGATGTGCATGAACCGCTCCGAATTTCTTCCGTACAATATAGCCTTCGCAAGCGTAAAGGATGGCAAGGTGATGGTCGATTATCTGGTGTTGGGAGTGGCGGCGTTCGGTGCGGGTCTGGTGGATGCGGTGGTTGGGGGCGGGGGACTGATACAGCTCCCGGCGATGTTCTCTGTGTTTCCCAACATGGCGCCGGCCACGCTGATCGGCACCAACAAGCTGGCCAGCATCTTCGGCACCAGCGTTGCGGCGGTCAGCTACGCGCGCCGGGTTGCCATCGCTTGGTCGGTCGCGACACCGGCCGCACTGGCCGCGCTGGTCTTCGCCTTCCTCGGCGCGTACACGGTGACCAAGGTCTCGGCCGAATTCATGCGCCTACTGTTGCCGGTTGTGCTGGTGGCGGTCGCCATCTACACCTTCGCCAAGAAGGACTTCGGCAGCGTGCACGCGCCCATCCACTCGGGCGCCAGGGAGCAGACGCTGGCGCTGCTGATCGGCGCCGGCATCGGCTTCTACGATGGCTTCTTCGGCCCCGGCACCGGCAGCTTCCTGGTGTTCCTGTTCGTGCGTATCTTCGGCTTCGACTTCCTCGGCGCTTCGGCCGTGGCCAAGGTCGTCAACGTCGCCTGCAACTTTGCCGCGCTGATCTGGTTCGGCTACAGCGGCCACTTGATTTGGCAACTGGGCGCGACAATGGCGGTGGCTCAGATCGCCGGCTCCATCATCGGCTCGCGCATGGCGATGAAGCACGGCAGCGGTTTTGTGCGCAAACTGTTCCTGGTCGTGGTCACCATCCTGATCATAAAGACTGGCTACGATGCATGGTTGCGTTGGTGACACTGTTTCACGTGGAACCAAAAAAGGGCTCTTATTGGGAACGATAAGGGCCCTTTTTCAATGTTTCACGTGGAACAATTTGGCGATATTTTTTTGCTTAAAAAAGTCGCAGCAGCAAAAAGACTCTATAATCTGACCTTGATCCCTTCGCTTTAACCAATTCCAACATGCTATTTCCTACAAAATTCGACGTCATCGTCGTCGGTGGTGGTCACGCCGGCACCGAGGCTGCCCTCGCTTCGGCCCGCATGGGCCAGAAGACTTTGCTGCTCACGCATAACATTGAGACGCTGGGCCAGATGTCGTGCAACCCATCCATCGGCGGTATCGGCAAAGGCCATCTGGTCAAGGAAGTCGACGCCATGGGCGGCGCCATGGCCATCGCCACCGATGAGTCGGGCATCCAGTTCCGCATCCTGAACTCGTCCAAAGGCCCTGCCGTGCGCGCCACCCGCGCCCAGGCCGACCGCATCCTGTACAAGCAAGCCATCCGTTCGCGCCTGGAAAACCAGCCCAACCTGTGGCTGTTCCAGCAGGCTGTCGACGACCTGATGGTGGAGGGCGACCGCGTGATCGGCGCCGTCACCCAGATCGGCCTGAAGTTCCTGGCGCCGGCCGTGGTGCTGACCGCCGGTACTTTCCTCGACGGGAAGATCCACGTCGGCCTGCAGAACTACTCGGCCGGCCGTGCCGGCGATCCACCGGCGATCTCGCTGTCGGCCCGCCTGAAGGAACTGAAGCTGCCGCAAGGCCGCCTGAAGACCGGCACGCCGCCGCGCATCGACGGCCGCAGCATCGACTTCTCGCTGATGACCGAACAGCCTGGCGACCTCGATCCGGTGCCGGTATTCTCGGTGATGGGCAATGCCGCCATGCACCCTGAGCAGATGCCGTGCTGGGTGACGCACACCAACACCCAGACCCACGACATCATTCGTGCCGGCCTGGACCGCAGCCCGATGTACACCGGCGTCATCGAAGGTGTCGGCCCGCGCTACTGCCCGTCGATCGAAGACAAGATCCACCGCTTCTCGGCCAAGGAATCGCACCAGATTTTCCTGGAACCAGAAGGCCTGACGACCAACGAATTCTATCCAAACGGCATCTCCACCAGCCTGCCGTTCGACGTGCAGATCGCCCTGGTGCGTTCGATGAAGGGCATGGAAAATGCCCACATCCTGCGCCCCGGCTACGCCATCGAATACGATTATTTCGACCCACGCGGCCTCAAAGCCTCGCTGGAAACCAAGGCGGTTGGCGGCCTGTACTTCGCCGGTCAGATCAACGGCACCACCGGCTACGAAGAAGCGGCGGCGCAGGGCATGCTGGCCGGTATCAACGCCGCGCTGCAAACCCAGGGCCGTGAAGCCTGGACGCCGGCTCGTTCCGAAGCCTATCTGGGCGTGATGGTCGACGACCTGGTCACGCAAGGCGTGATGGAACCGTACCGCATGTTCACCAGCCGCGCCGAGTATCGCCTGAGCTTGCGTGAAGACAATGCCGACATGCGCCTGACCGAAATCGGCCGCAAACTGGGCGTGGTTGGCGATGCGCAGTGGCAGGCATTCGAGACCAAACGCGAAGCCGTGGCCCGCGAACTGGAGCGTTTGCGCTCCACGTGGGTGAACCCGCGCATCCTGGAAGCGGCCGAATCCGAGCGCGTTATTGGCCAGGCGATCGAGCGCGAGTACTCGCTGGCGAACCTGCTGGCCCGTCCCGGCGTCGACTACGACAAGCTGATGAGCCTGTCCGGCATCGACGGCCGCGAGCTGGCCGGCCCCGGCGTGGCCGACGAAGCAGTGCGCGAGCAGGTGGAAATCCAGCTCAAATATTCGGGCTATATCGACCGCCAGACCAAGGAAGTCGAGCGCCACGAGCACTACGAAAACCTGAAATTGCCGGAAGGTTTCAACTATCTGGACATCACCGCGCTGTCGGTGGAAGTGCGCCAGAAGCTGCACGCGCAGCGTCCGGAAACGCTGGGCCAGGCATCGCGCATTTCCGGCGTGACGCCGGCGGCGATTTCGCTGCTGCTGGTGCACCTGAAGAAGGCCGGTTTCGGCGGTTTTTTGAATCAAAAAGATGAGGCTGTTCAATGAAGGTGTTTGACCGTGCAGTACTAGCGGATGTTTTAAAACAAGGCATCAACAGTCTGAAGCTGGGCCTCGGCGACGACCAGGTGGAGAAATTGCTGGACTACCTGGCGCTGCTGAACAAGTGGAATTCGGTGTACAACCTGACCTCGGTGCGCGACCCGATGCAGATGGTCACCTTGCATGTGCTGGACTCGCTGGCGGCGGTGCCTGCCTTCGCCGGCGCGCAGAATGTGCTGGACGTGGGAGCAGGGGGCGGCTTGCCGGGCATGGTGCTGGCGATCAGCCGTCCGGACATGAAAGTGTCGATGATCGACACGGTGCACAAGAAGACCGCGTTCCTGAACCAGGTGAAGGCGGAGCTGGGCCTGGCCAACGTGACGGTGTACACCAAGCGCGTGGAGCAGCTGGAAGTGAAGACGAAATTCGACGTCATCACCTCGCGGGCTTTTGCGGACCTGTCCGACTTCGTCAACTGGTCGGGGCACCTGCTGCAAGAGGGCGGGCGATTCATAGCCCTGAAAGGAACGGCGCCGGCAGAGGAGCGAGAGCGACTGCCAGAGCCATGGAAAGTGCAGAAATTAGAGCCGTTAGAAGTACCGGGGCTGGACGCGGAGCGCCACCTGGTTTTCATTCAAGCCGAAACGAGTAAATGATTTATACGATATTAATCATTTATAAGGTTTATACAGTTTATTCTGTATAAACAGTATAAATCGTTTATATCGTTTTAATAGTATAAATAATTAAGAAGCACAACCCAAAGAAATACATGGCGAAAATTTTTTGCGTAGCGAATCAAAAGGGTGGCGTAGGTAAGACTACCACGACGGTCAACCTGGCCGCCGGATTAGCAAAGCTGGACCAGCGGGTACTGCTGGTCGACCTGGACCCACAAGGCAATGCCACGATGGGCGCAGGCATCAACAAGGCGGGACTGCCTGCATCGACCTATGAGGTGATGCTGGGCGAATCCGACGTGGCCACCGCGCGCCAGCGTTCGGAGCCGGGCCAGTTCGACGTGCTGCCTTCCAACCGCGAGCTGGCCGGCGCCGAAGTCGAGATGGTCTCGCTGGAAAACCGCGAACGCCGCCTGAAGGATGCGCTGGCCCTGGTCGACGGTGAGTACGACTTCATCCTGATCGACTGCCCGCCGGCATTGTCGATGCTGACCTTGAACGGCCTGTGCGCCGCGCACGGCGTCATCATCCCCATGCAGTGCGAGTACTACGCGCTGGAAGGCTTGTCCGACCTGGTCAACACGATCAAGAAGGTGCACGCCAACCTGAACCCGGACCTGAAGATCATCGGCCTGCTGCGCGTGATGTTCGATCCGCGCATGACGCTGTCGCAGCAAGTGTCGGCCCAGCTGGAGCAGCACTTCGGCGACAAGGTCTTCAAAACCATCATCCCCCGCAACGTACGCCTGGCCGAAGCGCCGTCCTACGGCCTGCCGGGCGTCACCTTCGATCCATCCTCCAAGGGTGCGCAGGCGTATATCGCCTTCGGCGCCGAGATGGTCAAGCGCATCAAGAAAATGTAAGGCAATAAAATGGCAACCAAAAAACTCAAAGGCCTGGGTCGCGGCCTGGAAGCGCTGCTCGGCGGCGACGGCGACATCACCACTCCGGACGCCAACACGCCGTCCGAACTCCCGGTCACGCAAATGCAGGCCGGTAAATATCAGCCACGTACCCGTATGGATGAGGGCGGCTTGCAGGAGCTGGCCGCGTCGATCAAAACCCAGGGCATCATGCAGCCCATCCTGGTCCGTCCGGTCGGCACCGACAAGCTGACCGGCGCCATCAAGTACGAGATCATCGCCGGCGAACGCCGTTTCCGCGCCGCGCAAATCGCCGGCCTGGAAGTGCTGCCGGTCTTGGTGCGCGACGTGGACGACCAGGCCGCCGCCGCGATGGCCCTGATCGAGAACATGCAGCGCGAGGATTTGAATCCGCTGGAAGAGGCGCAGGGCATACATCGCCTGATCACCGATTTCAGTTTCACGCACGAGCAGGCGGCCACGGCCGTTGGCCGTTCGCGCAGCGCGGTGTCCAACCTGCTGCGTTTGATGAACCTGGCCAATCCGGTGCAGACCATGCTGATGGCCGGCGATATCGACATGGGCCACGCCCGCGCGCTGTTGTCGGTGGATGCGGCCACGCAGATCAACCTGGCCAATATGGTCATCGCCAAACGGTTGTCGGTACGTGAAACTGAAAAGTTGGTGGCAAAGACGCTGGAAGATCAAAAAGCCTCGCCGACCGAAGCGCGCCAGAAAGAAAAGTCCGGCGACATCGTGCGCCTGGAAGAAGAGCTGTCGGACAAGCTGGCCACGCCGGTGGTGTTCAAGATGGGCACCAAGGGTCGTGGTCAGATGATCATCGACTTCGCCGACCTCGACATCCTCGACGGCGTGCTCGCCCGACTGCGCGCTTAAACTTGTTGAAGTTGCAGCAGAGGCAATAAAAAACGAAAACGCTTAACTGGTTCCAACTTGGTGCAACCGGCTTGGAAATGTTTATAAAAGCGTCGCTTTCGTGCACCAATTGCTCTGCTGCGGTGCAGCAATGTTTGACGTGATACAGTAAAGACACATATAATCCCGTGTCTTTGGGTTTTATCGGCTTTTCAGGGAGCTCGCCAGATGAATGATTCGACGAGTATTTCCAAGCCGGTGTATAAAGTCGTCGCCCTCCAGTTAGCCATCGCAACTGGATTCGCCTTGCTCGCCTGGAACTTGGGTGGAGTACTCAAAGCTTGGTCGGCCGCCTATGGCGGAGCAATCGCAGTCATCGGGAGTCTGATGTACGCGATGATTGTTGCGGGCGGAACAAATGACGCCAAAAAAGCTTTCCGGTCGCATGTACGCGCCGAAGTAGTGAAAATATTTATCACGGTAGTGCTGTTTGTTTTGGCACTGGCGCTGTTTCAGTCGGCCTCTTGGTTATGGCTGATCTTGGGTTTCGCGGTGGCAACCTTAGCTTATTGGTTTTCACTGCTCGCAATTTAATCACCAAAATCTAATACTTTTATGACCACAGAAAACGCTGTAGGGGCACACGAAGCGCCCACCTCCATTGAGTATATTCAGCATCACCTGTCGCACCTGAAGTCTGCCGACGGCGCTTATAACCTGGACACGTTCTGGGTTTCGGCCGTTCTGGGCATGATTTTCCTCGGCGTGTTCTACATGGCCTCGCGCCGTGCGACCGCCGGTGTGCCGGGCAAGCTGCAAAACTTCGTCGAAGCCGTCATGGAGCTGGTCAACGAAGTCGTCAATTCCGCATTCCACGCCAAGAGCAAGGTCATCGCACCGCTGGCTATCACGATCTTCTGCTGGGTTTGGCTGATGAACGCGATGGACTTCCTGCCGGTCGATCTGCTGCCTAAGATTCTTGGCTACGCTGGCGTCCACAAACTGCGTGTCGTGCCGACCGCGGACGTCAACCACACTTTCGGCATGTCGTTCGGCGTCATGCTGTGCATTATTGGTTTCTCGATCAAAGCCAAAGGTCTCGGCGGCTGGGGTAAAGAGTTGCTGACCGCTCCGTTCCACGCCCACGGCTTCATGGCCGTCGTGCTGGCTCCGGTCAACTTCGCCTTCCAGATGATCGAGTTGCTGGCTAAGCCACTGTCGCTGTCGCTGCGACTCTTCGGCAATATGTACGCCGGTGAGCTGCTGTTCATTCTGATCGCTCTGCTGCCATGGTGGGCGCAGTGGCTGCTGGGTGGTCCTTGGGTTATCTTCCACATCCTGGTGGTGACCCTGCAAGCGTTTGTGTTTATGGCGTTGACTGTTGTGTACCTGAGCCTCGCGGTTGAGAAGCACTAAGCAACTTAGTTTTAACTTTTTAGTATCTGTAGTCTTTTTTAAAATCTTAGGAGAAATTCAATGCAAGCTCTGATCGCACAAGTACAAAGCATGACCGTTCTGGCCGCAGCAATCATCATCGGCCTGGCCGCTATCGGCACCGCACTCGGTTTCGCAATTCTGGGCGGCAAATTCCTGGAAGCTTCGGCTCGTCAACCAGAACTGATGCCACAACTGCAAACCAAACTGTTCGTTATCGCTGGTCTGCTGGATGCGATCTCGATGATCGGCGTCGGCGTTGCTCTGCTGTACACCTTCAGCAACCCATTCCTGGCAGCTGTTCTGGCGGCACATTAATTCGCTCCCTTCTAGGAGAAACTTTTAGTTAGGAGCAAAGGTATGGACATCAATATGTCTCTCATCGGTCAGATGATCACCTTCGCGGTGTTGGTCTGGGTTTCGATGAAGTTCGTATTTCCATCGCTGAATGCAGCGTTGGATGAGCGTGCCAAGCGTATCGCTGACGGTCTGGCTGCGGCCGACCAAGGCCAGCAAGCGATGGTAGTGGCTGAGAAGCGCGCCAGCGAAGCGCTGGCAGGTGCACGCGAAGAAGCTTCGCAACGCGTTGCCGACGCTGAAAAGCGCGCGCAACTGGTGGCAGAAGAAATCAAAGCAAATGCACAAGCCGAAGCGGACCGCATCATTGCGCAAGCCAAGGCAGACGCCGATCAGCAACTGGCCAAAGCGCGCGACACGCTGCGCGCTCAGGTGGCTGACCTGGCTGTGAAGGGCGCCGAGCAAATCCTCAAGCGCGAAGTCAACGCTTCGGCTCACGCCGATCTGTTGTCGCGCCTGTCTGTCGAGCTGTAATCATGGCAGAAAACGCAACCGTCGCCCGTCCCTACGCGGAAGCTTTGTTCCGCGTAGCCCAAGCAGGTAAGGAATCGTTCAACCTCGCGGCGTGGTCCGAACTGGTGGCCGAACTGGCCCAGGTCGGTGCCCACCCCGAGGTGCAAGCATTCGCCCGCAACCCGAAAGCTTCGGCTAGCGATGTGAGCGCCGCCATTACGGCACTGGTCAAGTCGCCGTTGAACACGGAAGCGAAAAACTTCCTGGCGATGCTGGTCGACAACGGCCGCATCAGTCTGCTGCCGGAAATCGGCGCGCAATTCCAGGCGTTGAAAAACGCCGTGGAAGGTGCGGCAGACGCCGACATCACCAGCGCCTTCGACCTGAGCTCGGCTCAAGTGAACGAGCTGGTCGCCACGCTGGAGAAGAAATTCAGCCGCAAGCTGAACCCGGTCGTGACCGTGGATCCAGCGTTGATCGGTGGCGTACGCGTCGTTGTTGGCGACCAGGTGCTGGACACGTCGGTCCGCGCCAAGTTGCAGCAAATGCGTGTTGCGCTGGTCGCGTAAGCGCCGCTTAGAACAGATTCTTCCCCTCGCGCAAGCT
The DNA here is from genome assembly GCF_003416895.1 of Duganella sp. BJB476. GTDB lineage: Bacteria > Pseudomonadota > Gammaproteobacteria > Burkholderiales > Burkholderiaceae_D > Rugamonas. The sequence goes on along the minus strand of NZ_QVIO01000005.1, from coordinate 278,712 downwards.
GAGAGAAACACTTTTAGGAGTTAGTATGCAACTCAACCCATCTGAAATCAGCGAGCTGATCAAGAGCCGTATCCAAGGCCTTGATGGCGGCGCTGAAGTACGCAACCAAGGCACGGTTATTTCCGTCGCCGACGGTATCGTCCGCATCCACGGCCTGTCGGACGTAATGCAGGGCGAAATGCTGGAATTCCCTGGTAACACCTTTGGTCTGGCGATGAACCTGGAGCGTGACTCCGTCGGCGCCGTGATTCTGGGTGCTTACGAGCACATCTCCGAAGGCGACACGGTCAAGTGCACCGGCCGCATTCTGGAAGTGCCGGTCGGTCCTGAACTGCGTGGCCGTGTGGTCAACGCCCTGGGCCAGCCGATCGACGGCAAAGGCGCTGTCGATGCCAAGATGACCTCGCCAATCGAAAAGATCGCTCCAGGCGTTATCGCCCGTGAGTCCGTCTCGCAGCCTATGCAGACCGGTCTGAAATCGATCGACGCGATGGTACCAATCGGCCGTGGCCAGCGCGAGCTGATCATTGGCGACCGTCAAACCGGTAAGTCCGCCGTAGCGGTTGATGCGATCATCAACCAAAAAGGCCAGGGCATGACCTGCATCTACGTGGCTATCGGTCAGAAAGCCTCGACGATCAAGAACATCGTGCGTTCGCTGGAACAGCACGGCGCGCTGGAGTACACCATTGTTGTTGCCGCATCGGCCGCCGAATCGGCAGCGATGCAGTACATCTCGGCCTACTCGGGCTGCACCATGGGCGAGTACTTCCGCGACCGCGGTGAAGACGCGCTGATCGTGTACGATGACTTGTCGAAACAAGCCGTTGCCTACCGTCAGATCTCCCTGCTGCTGCGCCGCCCACCAGGCCGCGAAGCTTACCCAGGCGACGTGTTCTACCTGCACAGCCGTCTGCTGGAACGCGCAGCACGCGTGAACGCCGACTACGTGTCGGCCTTCACCAACGGCGCAGTCACCGGCAAGACCGGTTCGCTGACCGCACTGCCGATCATTGAAACCCAGGCTGGCGACGTTTCGGCGTTCGTTCCAACCAACGTGATTTCGATTACCGACGGTCAGATCTTCCTGGAAACCTCGCTGTTCAACTCGGGTATCCGTCCTGCGATTAACGCCGGTATCTCGGTGTCGCGCGTTGGTGGTGCCGCTCAGACCAAGGTCATCAAAAACCTGTCCGGCGGTATCCGTACCGACTTGGCGCAGTACCGTGAACTGGCTGCGTTCGCGCAGTTCGCTTCCGACCTGGACGAATCGACCCGCAAGCAGCTGGACCGCGGCGCCCGCGTGACCGAACTGCTGAAGCAGGCTCAGTACTCGCCACTGTCGATCTCCCTGATGGCCGCTTCGCTGTTCGCAGTGAACAAGGGCTACCTGGATGATGTGCCAGTCAAGAAAGTACTGCCGTTCGAAGCCGGCCTGCACGCCTACCTGAAGACCAAGCAAGCTGACCTGCTGTCCAAGATTGAATCGTCGAAGCAACTGGACAAAGACGGCGAAGCAACGCTGTCGGCCGCCATTGCGGACTTCAAGAAATCCGGCGCATTTTAAGCACAACGGCGCCCCGCGAGGGGCGCCTTACGCGCAGAAGGAGTAAGGACTCATGGCAGTAGGCAAAGAGATACGTGGCAAGATCAAGAGCGTAGAGAATACGAAGAAGATCACCAAGGCGATGGAAATGGTCGCCGCATCGAAAATGCGCAAAGCGCAGGATCGCATGCGCGCCGCCCGTCCCTACAGTGAAAAGATTCGCAATATCGCCGCTAATCTGGCTACCGCAAATCCGGAATACACCCACCCGTTCCTGGCTGAAGAGCAAAAGGACTCGGCGAAGGCAGTTGGCTTCGTGATCGTCACCACCGACAAAGGTCTGTGCGGCGGCATGAACACCAACATCCTGCGCATGGTGACGGCGAAAACCCGTGAGCTGGAAACAGCCGGCAACAAGATTGCCGCAGTAGCTATCGGTAACAAAGGTTTGGGGTTTTTGAATCGCGTAGGCATCCCTGTCGTTGCGCAAGTAACGCAGATCGGCGACACGCCGCACCTGGAAAAACTGATCGGACCTGTCAAGGTCATGCTCGAGAAGTTCCAGAACGGTGAAGTTGACGCAGTCTACCTGTGCTACACCAAGTTCATTAACACGATGAAGCAAGAGCCGGTAGTGGAGCAATTGTTGCCACTGCCAGCCGCGAAGACGCAGGCCGACGCGGGTAATCACAACTGGGATTACATCTACGAGCCGGATGCTGCGACCGTGATTGATGAGCTGCTGGAGCGCTATGTAGAAGCGCTGGTGTACCAGTCGGTGGCGGAAAACCTGGCGTCCGAGCAATCGGCGCGTATGGTGGCGATGAAGTCGGCAAGCGACAACGCCGGCAGTGTGATCGGCGAATTGAAGCTGATCTACAACAAGACCCGCCAAGCTGCGATTACCAAAGAACTCTCCGAAATCGTCGCCGGTGCGGCTGCGGTTTAAACGAATTAAACTATATAGAAGGAACGAACATGGCTGATGGCAAAATCGTTCAGTGTATCGGCGCTGTGGTGGACGTAGAGTTTCCACGCAACGCGATGCCTAAGGTATTTGATGCCTTGAAAATGGAAGGCTCCGAGCTGACCCTGGAAGTACAACAACAGCTGGGCGACGGCGTGGTCCGTACCATTGCTCTGGGTTCGTCCGACGGTCTGCGTCGCGGCATGATGATCCAGAACACCGGCAAGCCAATCATGGTGCCAGTGGGTAAAGCTACCCTGGGTCGCATCATGGACGTGCTGGGCAACCCGATCGACGAATGCGGCCCGGTCGCTCACGACCAGATCGCCTCGATCCACCGCACTCCTCCTGCATACGACGAACTGTCGCCATCGCAGGACCTGCTGGAAACCGGCATCAAGGTGATTGACCTGGTTTGCCCGTTCGCCAAAGGCGGTAAAGTCGGTCTGTTCGGCGGTGCAGGTGTGGGCAAGACCGTGAACATGATGGAACTGATCAACAACATCGCTAAAGCGCACTCGGGTCTGTCCGTGTTCGCCGGCGTTGGTGAGCGTACCCGCGAAGGTAACGACTTCTACCACGAAATGGCTGACGCTAAAGTAGTTGACCTGGAAAACCCGGCCAACTCGAAAGTAGCGATGGTCTACGGTCAGATGAACGAACCACCTGGTAACCGTCTGCGCGTCGCGCTGACCGGTCTGACCATCGCGGAATCGTTCCGTGACGAAGGCAAGGACGTTCTGTTCTTCGTGGATAACATCTACCGCTTCACCCTGGCCGGTACCGAAGTATCCGCACTGCTGGGCCGTATGCCTTCCGCAGTGGGTTACCAGCCTACCCTGGCCGAAGAAATGGGCCGTCTGCAAGAGCGCATCACCTCGACCAAGACCGGTTCGATCACCTCGATCCAGGCTGTGTATGTTCCAGCGGATGACTTGACCGACCCATCGCCAGCGACCACCTTCGGTCACCTGGATTCGACCGTCGTTCTGTCGCGTGACATCGCCTCGCTGGGTATCTACCCTGCGGTGGACCCACTGGATTCGACCTCGCGTCAGCTGGATCCGCTGGTCGTCGGCCAAGAGCACTACGACACCGCGCGCGCCGTTCAGGGCACCCTGCAGCGCTACAAGGAACTGCGTGACATTATCGCGATTCTGGGTATGGACGAACTGGCTCCTGAAGACAAACTGCTGGTATCGCGTGCACGTAAGATGCAGCGTTTCCTGTCGCAGCCGTTCCACGTTGCTGAAGTGTTTACCGGTTCGCCAGGTAAATACGTTTCGCTGAAAGACACGATCAAGGGCTTCAAAATGATCGCTTCCGGCGAACTCGATCACCTGCCAGAACAAGCGTTCTACATGGTCGGCACGATCGATGAAGCCATCGAAAAAGCCAAGAAACTCAACTAATCATTGAGCTTCGATCGCGGCCCCGTGTGAGCGGGGCCGCATCACACCGACAGGACACACATGGCAAACACTATACACGTTGACGTGGTTTCCGCCGAGGAGTTGATCTACTCGGGCGAAGCCGAATTCGTCGCGTTGCCGGGCGAACAGGGCGAGCTGGGGATCTACCCTAAGCACACGCCTTTGATCACCCGCATCCGTCCGGGCGCGGTGCGCATCCAGGTACCAGGTCAAGCCGAGGAAGAATTTGTCTTCGTCGCGGGCGGCCTGCTGGAAGTGCAGCCGGGCGCCGTGACGGTGCTGGCGGATACCGCGATTCGCGGCAAGGATCTGGACGAAGCCAAAGCGGCAGCGGCCAAGAAACGCGCCGAAGAAGCGCTGGCGAACAACACCTCCGGTATCGACTACGCGAAAGCGCAAGCCGAACTGGCAGCGGCCATCGGCCAGCTGGCGGCGATCGCCAAACTGCGCGCCAAGCACTAAGCAACGCACAGCATCACAGCAAAAAGGCAGCCTCGGCTGCCTTTTTTTATATGAAGATCCGGCAGTTCCTCATCGCTTAGAGGCAGTGTTTTTTTCGTAGACACGGAGTGCTCCTTCATCTACATCCAAGAAGTATAGTCGATTTGATTTGACACATTGGAGACGTCAAATCGGCTCCGGCATTGTGACAGCGGGCACAGCTAGAAAAGTTTGCCACTAATACAATGTTCGTCTACTTCACGAAAAGCACCGATGAACCGAGCACTGCTGACCATACTTTCCACCGTTGTCCTGAGCGCCGTCGGCATCGGGCTGACCATGCCCATCATTCCGCAATTGATGCGCGATGTCGGCCATACGTCCGAGCTGGGCTGGCGCTTCGGCGCCTTCACCGGGCTGTATGCGCTGATGCAGTTCATCTTCTCGCCGATACTCGGCGTGTTGAGCGACCGCATCGGACGCCGGCCGGTGCTGCTGCTGTCGCTGGCCGGCACCGTGGTCGACTACCTGTTCATGGCGATGGCGCCGTCGCTGGCCTTGCTGTTCGTCGGCCGCGCGATCGCCGGCATCACCGGCGCCAGCATGGCCGTCACCTCGGCCTACATTGCCGACGTCACGCCGGAAGACCAGCGGTCGCGCCGCTACGGCCAGCTGGGCGCCTGCTTCGGCATCGGCTTCATCATCGGTCCGGTGATCGGCGGCTTGCTGGGTGCGTGGTGGGTGAGGGCGCCGTTCCTGGCGGCTGCGGCGATGAACGCCGTCAATCTGATCCTGACCTTGCTGGTGGTGCGCGAGTCGCACACGCCGCGCGCGGCCGACGCGGCGCCTGCCGAACGCATGTCCTTCAATCCGTTGGCCAATCTGCGCTGGGCGGCCAGCTTCAAGTCGCTGCTGCCGCTGATCGGCGCTTCCGGCGTGCTGGTGTTGATCGGGGAAATCGGCGGTACGGTTTGGGTGCTGTACGGCGAAGACAAGTTTGCCTGGGACTCGCTGACCATCGGCATCTCGCTGGCCGGCTTTGGCGCGTTTCATGCGCTGGCGCAGGCCTTCGTGGTCGGGCCGATCGCGGAACGCTGGGGCGAACGCCGCGCGTTGCTGGTCGGCATAGCGGCCGACAGCTGCGCCTATATCCTGATCGCTTTGGCCAGCCAAGGTTGGATGGCGTTCGCGCTGATGCCCTTGTTCTGCCTTGGCGGCATCGGTGCGCCGGCTCTGCAGTCGCTGGTGTCGGCCAGCGTCGGCCCGGAACAGCAGGGAAAACTGCAAGGCGTACTGGCCAGCACCGCCAGCCTGGCGACCGTGATCGGCCCGGTGGCGATCAGCACCATCTACTTCATGTCGCGCGGCAGCTTCCCCGGCCTGGTCTGGCTGATCGGCGCCGGCCTGTGCGTGTTGTGCCTGCCGGTGTTGATGCGCAAACCTGAAGCGCCGCCGGCTGCATCCTAGCCGACGGCGCATCCTGGCTCGGCTAACGCTTGCCGAGCTTGTCTTTCGAGCGGGCTACGGCGGCGCGTTGCATCACTTTCCACTTGGCGACTTCGGCGATGCGGTCCAGCGGGGTTTGCTGGCTGCGGCGCGCCTCGCGCAATAGCTTGTGGTAGTTCAGCAGACGATCCTCATCTACCGCACCACGCACCGCGCAACCGGGTTCGCCGGCATGGCGGCAGTCGCGGAACTGGCATTGCGCCGCCAGCGCGTCGATGTCTTCGAAGGCGGCCGTCAGGCTGGCCTCGTCGGCATCGGGCTGCCAGCTGCGCAGGCCGGGCGTGTCGATGATGCAGGCGCCGCCGGCGCACAGGTGCAGCGAACGGGACGTGGTCGTGTGCCGGCCGCGCCCATCACCCTTGCGCACGCCGCCGGTTTGCTGGCCGGCCTGCGTCAGCGTATTGGTCAGCGTGGACTTGCCTGCGCCTGAGGAGCCCAGCAACACCAGCGTCTGTCCTACTCCCAGCCACGGCGCCAGTTGCTGCGCAGCGTAGTCGCTGAGCGTGTTCACGGCCAGCAGCGGAATGCTGGCGGGCAGGCGTTGCCGCAGCAGCTCCATGCGCTGTTCCACATCGTCGCCGATGTCGGCCTTGCTCATCACCACCACCGGCTCCACGCCTGCCGTCTTCACGATGGCGAGGTAGCGCTCCAGCCGGCGCGGATTGAAGTCGTGATCCAGGCCCATCACCAGCAGCGCCGTGTCGACATTGCTGACCAGGCTGTGATGCCGGCCGTCGTTGCCGCGCCGGGCGATGTGGGTGGTGGGTGGCAGCAGCGTGCTGAGCCAGCGTTCGTCATGCGCCAGCGTCGTGCTGAGCACCCAGTCGCCGACGGCCAGCGCTTCGTCGTGCAGCGCCGGCAGCACGCGCGCGCGGAACTCGGCCTGGCCATCGTGGACGGTGAGCCAGTCGCGCTGGATTTCGGTGATGCGGACCAGGCTGGCGTTGGCCGGTGCGTCGTGCAGTTGGTAGAGCTGGCTGGCGATGGTTTGCGTTAAGCCGATAAGGCGCAGCGATTCAAAATCGATGTCGATCATGGTGTGTGTATTTCCTGATTCCGGTAAGACGAGCAGTACCCTTCGCGAATATGCGAATAGGTGGCGAATACGGGAAGTCAGCTGCGCGAGAACGCGCGGATCAACACACTACAGGGGGAGTCCCGACGTAATCAGGCAGCCGACAGGAGGGCAGTATCTACTTGGCGCATTTTATGGTCTCCTGTGGTTGGGGTAAGGCGCACAGTGTCTCATCTGGATGATGGGTGGTCAATGGTTCTTCATCACACCATCGATGACCGTGACGACATGTCCGCCTATCCACGGTTCGCCATCGAGATAGGTGATGGTCACGCGACCATTCCGTCCCAGCGCTGTGCCCTGGCGCACGGTGTAGTCCGGGCCACCGATCAGCAAGCGGGCGATGCTGGCGTTGGCGCTGCCGGTGACCGGGTCTTCGATCATCACGCCGTTTTCCACGCACATCGCGCGCACCTCGTAGTCCGCCGGGGCGCCGGACGGATGCGGGCCATAGACCGCAACGCCGTCGCTGCCGGCGCGCTGCGTCAGCTCGGCGATCGCCGCCGCGCTGAACGACGCAGCCATGCAATCGGCCGCCGTATCGAGCCGCACGACCAGCCAGCGTATGCCGATATTCACCACGACCGGCGGCTGGCCTTCGGTCGGCGCAGCGGTGCCGAGCGCGGTCCGCAGCAGCGGCATCAGGCCGGCATCCAGCGCGGCGACCGTGGCCGGCGGCGCACGGAACGCCAGGCCGCCATCATCGGCGATACGCACCAGCACCAGGCCGACGCCGCATTCCTGCACCAGCACGCCGGGCGTCTTGGGCCGCAGTCCCGCCTGCAGCAGCGCGTGGGCCGTGCCCAGCGTCGGATGGCCGGCAAATGGAAATTCTTCCGACGTCGTGAAGATGCGTATGCGGTAATCGGCGGCCGGATCGGTGGCCGGCAGCACGAAGGTGGTCTCGGACAAATTGGTCCAGCGCGCGATGGCTTGCATCTGCTGGCCGCTGAGTCCTTCCGCATCGAGTATCACCGCCAACGGGTTGCCCATGAACGGCGCGGTGGTGAAGACATCGACCTGCTTGAAACGACGACTCATGCCTGCTCCTTGCAACTGCGGCGGTAATCGGCCGGCGGCTTGCCGACCAGTTTTTCAAAATCGGTGGTGAAGTGGGCCTGGTCGTAATAGCCCAGCGCCTGCGCCAGCGAGGCCAGGTCGATTTCGCTGCCGTGCGACAGTTGGTCGGCCGCGTCCAGCAGGCGGTTGCGGCGTATCACCCATTTCGGCGTGGCGCCCACGTATTCCTTGAACAGGATTTGCAGGCGGCGCACGCTGATGCCGGTGTGATCCGCCAGCTGCTGCACCTGCGTGATCTCGGGATGGTGCGCGATCGCATCCAGGATCTCGGCGATGCGCGCGGTCTGCGGATCGGGCACGGGCAGGGCGCGGCGCAGGATGGCGCTGGCCGCTTCCACCATGCCGGCGGCGTCGGCCGCCGTCAGCACGCTGCGCTCGGCCTCCGCATCGTCGCAATCGAACAGCGCCGACAGCGGCAATTCGCGGTCCGTCACCGACTGCACCGGTTGCTTCAGGAAGCTGCGGAAGGCGCCCGGCAAAAAGCGCACGCCCAAGATGCGGCCGCTGTTTTTCAGCGTATATTCGAAAGCGCCAGTCATCACGCCGAACACCGCCGTGCGGCCGGCGTCGAACACCAGGTGGATGCAGGGCGAGGGCAGGGTGCGCTGCACATGGACTACGCCCTCCGGCAACTGCCACGCCACCAGCCAGAAATACTCGACGAAAGGCGCCAGGTCCGGCGTCGGCAGGTAGCGTTCCAGGCGGAAGATTTTTTCCGCTGCGGCGGGATTGACCACGCCCTTGGGCCGGCTCGTCACGGTTTGCATAAGGTGTTCGCGTTTTTACAAGACCCTTATCATAGCAAGAGTTATCGTGACGTTTCTTCACCACCGACAGGAGAACTGACATGGCACCACTGCTGACTTTGTACCACTGCCCGTATTCCCGCTCCACCGGCGTCATGACCTTGCTGGAAGAGCTGCATGCGCCCTACGACCTGCATGTGATGAACATGAAGAAGGGCGAGAACCGCGAAGCGGCTTACCTGGCCATCAACCCGATGGGCAAGGTGCCGGCGATCCGCCACGGCGACGCCGTCATCACCGAGCAGGTGGCGATCTACCTGTACCTGGCCGACCTGTTCCCGGACGCCAAACTGGCGCCGCCGCTGGGCGATCCTCTACGTGGACCGTATCTGCGCTGGATGGCCTTCTACGGCAGCTGCTTCGAGCCGGCCATCGTCGACAAGTGGATGAAAAACACGCCGGCCGACAAGACCTCCTGCCACTACGGCGACTTCGACACCATGTTCAACACGCTGATCGAACAGCTGTCCAAGGGCCCGTACCTGCTGGGTGAGCAGTTCAGCGCGCTGGACGTGTTGTGGGCTTCATCGATGGGATGGATGGGCGCCTACGAGCTGCTGCCCAAGCTGCCGGTGATCGAGCAATATGTGGCGCGCGTCATGAGCCGGCCCGCTTTTGCCGCAGCCAATGCCAAGGACGGCGAACTGGCCGCCGCCCAGGCCGCTTAGCGCTTTTCTTCCATCACGGCCAGCAGGTGGCCGTCCGGGTCGCGGAAAAAGCCCATCCACAGCTCGTGGTCGGGCATTTTCGCCACCAGGTGCGGCGCCGCTTCGAACACCACGCCCTTCGCTTGCAGCGCGGCGGCCACCGCCTCGATCTGCTCGACCTTGAAATAATGGCACACGCCGGTGCCGGCTTGCACCGGCGCCTTGCCCGATCCATCCAGCATCAGGCGCACGCCGCCGCAATCGAAAAACACCAGTTCACCGTAGCGGAACAGCTTGGGCAGGCCCAGGCTGTCGCCGTAAAACCGCTCGGAGCGGTCGGCATCGGAAATGGGCAGGGCGATCTGCCCTAGGCAGGAAAGCGTCATGGTGCACACCTTTGAAAATTGCATATTGTCATCGTCCATTTCCTGAGTGATAATTTGATGGAGACGATGTCCATCAGGGGAAATACATGAAGAGAATACTCGCTTTGTCGTGTCTGTTGGCGATGGCGGCTTGCGCCCCGGCGCCGCACATCGTCGTTGTGCCGGCGCCCCAGGTCGCCGCGCCCGTCATGGCAGCCAGCCTGCCGCTGGAGGAAGTGCCGTTGAAGCTGATGTCGCCGAGCCAGAGCGCCGCCCGGGTCAACTGATCGCGGGCGGTGCGCGTCGCACCGTGTTGATCTGGCTGGACGTCGGCTGCAAGGCCGTTTCAATGATGGTGAGCGCTAACTCAGGCCTCGCGCTGCCGCACATGAAGATGTCGGCGGCGGCAAAGCCGCATTCGGGCCAGGTGTGGATCGAGATGTGCGATTCGGCCAGCAGCACCACCCCGGTCACGCCCTGGCCCTCGCCAAATCCGTGAAAATGACTGAACAGCACGCGCGCGTGCGCGGCCTCGGCGGCCGCGCGCAGCAGCGCGTCCAGCGCGGCGCAATCGCCCAGTTTTTCGGCAGCGATGCCGCTCAGGTCCGCCAGCAGATGCGTGCCGGCCGGCTGGTGGACCACCGGCTGCGCCGGATCCGGGAGTGCTTCGCGTTTCACTTGTGGCCTCCGCCGCCGGAGCCGCCGCCGTAACTGCCGCCGCCACCGCCGGTGTTCGAACTCCAGGTGCTGCCCCGGTAGCCGCTGCTGTAGTTGCTGCTGCCGCTCATGGCGCGCATCCAGCTGCTGCCCGAGGTGACCACCGAAACGATGATCGCGTAGATGAAGAATTTGCTCATGATTTGTCTTCGTTATCCATAAACCAGGCGGGCAGGTAGATCGCCGCCGCGCCGACCAGGCTGAGGAACCAGGTTCCGGAGAAATTCATCAGCAACGGAATCGCATTAATCGCCAGCATGAACCAGATGATGTATTTGGCCGTGTCGCGGTAGCGGCGCTTGCCGCCCTTGGCCGCCGCCGGCGCGCCCACGCGGCCCTTGAACTGGTCGCCGAACCAGGCTTTGAGCTGGTCGGCCGATACCGGCGAGGAGCGCGACCACGTCATCTCCTGCTCGGTGGTTTCGGACGCCAGCCGGATCTGGCCGGCGGAGAATTCCTCCACCCGCGTGCGGTCGCCCGCCGCCACCCGCCAGTTGAAGGCGCCGGCCGCGAAGGTCACCACCGAACCGTAATCGTACAGACGGGAAAACTGCGACTTATCCACAGTCACCGTCGGCGCGCCGGGCGCGTACCAGGCCGGCCACTCGGCCATCACGTTGGAACCGGACCAGCCTTCGTCGGTCTCCACCAGCCACGAGAAGCCGGCGCGGGTGCCGTACATCAGGTACTCGTTCCACTGCGTGCCTTCGTCGTCGGCGCGGCGCATCATGCCGATGATGGTGAAGTCCTGGTTGTTGATCCTGGCGGTCGCGCCCAGTTCTATCGTCATCGGCACGGCGGCCACGCGTTCGCCGGCCGCCAGCACTTCGGCCTTTGGACTGGCGGCGTCGATCTGCGCGTGGCAGGCCGGGCACACCAGCGTCGCCGTCACGCCGGGGATGTATTTGATCGCGCTGCCGCAGGATGGGCAATCGAGCGCATCGAGCTTGCCGCGATAACGGCCGGCCGCGCGCTGGATGGTGTCGTCGTCGCGCAGCAGCTGGCATTTCATGCTTTCCAGCGTGACGGCCACGCCGGTGTAGACCACGGGCCGCGGCGAATCCGAATAATCGAGCGTGATGAATTCGCCGCCGCGGCGGAAGTCCGCCACCTTGGCCTGGTAACCTTCGCCGACCTTGAACGGCAGCTCGCCCTGGCCGCCGATGCAATCCGCAGTGCGAATTTCGGCGGCAATATAGGGCGCGCCGTTGATCGGGTAGCTACGGCCGGGCTGCAGCTGCTCGAAGGCCGGTAGTTCGCCTTCGCCCTTGTACTGCGCGGTGACGGTGTACATGCCGGACGAATCGCCCAGCCACGAGGTGACGCCGTCGTCGAACAGCAGGTACCACTCGTTCCACATGCCGGCCGAATAGCGCAGCTGGATGCGGCCGACCACCGTGAACTGGCGCTTGCCCAGTATGCCGGTGGTGCCGATCTGGATCGGCGAATAGTCCTCCAGCACGGACGACATCTTGCCCAGGTCCTTGACCGAGTCGGCGTCTTTGAGCACGCTGGTGCTGCAATATTCGCAGACAGCCATAACCGAGGCAGCCGAGCGGAATTTGACTTCCGCGCCGCAGCTGGGACAGGAAACGATTTGCATGTAGTGCGCTTAACCGAGCAGTTTTTTCAGCAGCTCGGCCTTGGTGCTGTCGTAGTCGGTAGCCGTGATCAAGCCCTTGTCGAGCAGACCCTTAAGTTTTTCCAGCCGCGCCTCGATCGAGTCCTCGGCCGGTGCTGCTGCTGTGGGAGCCGCCTGCGGCGCCAGGGTCGCGCCGAGCGCCTGGCCCATCACCTGGCCCAGCTGCACGCCCGCGCCCAGGCCGACGCCGATGCCGGCCATGCCGCCCTCGTTCTGCGCCGCCAGCGGAATCGCGCTGGCCACCTGGTACTTGGTGAAGCCGGCCATCTTGTCGGCGCTCATGCCGCCCTTCATGCCGGCGGAGATGCGTTCGTCCAGCGCGGCCTGCAGTTCTTCCGGCAGGCTGACGCTGGCGACGTTGAATTCATCGAGGCCGATGCCGTAGCGGCTGAACGCCGTGGCCAGGTCGCCCTTGACCTGCCGCGCCATCAGCGCCTGGTTGGCCGCCATGTCGAGGAAGGGCACTTGCGCGCTGCCCAGCGAGCTGGCCATGGTCGCCATCAGGATGCCGCGCAGCTGGTCTTCCACCTCGTCGCGGGTGTAGGCCTCGCGGGTGCCGCTGATCTCCTTGAAGAACAGCCGCGGATCGGCCACGCGGTACGAATACATGCCGAAGGCGCGCACGCGCACCATGTCAAAGTCCTTGTCGCGGATGGTGATCGGCTGCTGCGTGCCCCATTTACGGCCGGTCTGCACGCGGGTGCTGAAATAATAGACATCCGACTTGAACGGCGAATCGAACAGCTTGTCCCAGTTTTTCAGGTTGGTCAGCACCGGCAGGGTTTGGGTGCTCAGCTTATGGGTGCCGGGGCCGAACACGTCGGCGATCTGGCCCTCGTTGACGAACACCGCCATCTGCGATTCACGCACCACCAGCACGCCGCCATTCTGGATCTCCTGGTCCTGCATCGGATAACGCCAGGCCAGTACGCCGTCGACTTCCTCGTTCCACTGAAGTACGTCTATAAACTGCTTCTTGATAAAGCTGCCTAAGCCCATGATGGTCCTCGCTAATTAGGAAATGCAGGCGCCGTTGATGGCGCCGATGGAAATGGAAATGGCCCCCAGCAGGCCGCCGAAGGCCGCGTTGTTGCCTTCGATCTGGTCCTTCGACATGTTCAGCGCGCGCGTGGTGATGGCATAGGCCAGCATCTGCACCACCATCGCGCCGAGCGCCCAGGCGGAGAACTCCTTGTAATCGGCAGTATGCACCAGCGCCGAGGCGATGGTGATGGAAAAACCTATCAAGGCCCCGCCCAGCGATAGCGCCGCGGCGAAATTCCCCTGCCGTATCAGCAGCACCTCGTCAAAAGGCGTCATCCACGTGTAGGCTTTGAAAAATATCGCCAGCAGCACGGCGGCCAGCAAAAGATGAATCAGGTAGTTTAGGATGGCGGGCACGGCGCACCTTGGGTTAAAGTGGTTAACTTGCTAACGCTCAAACATATTAGTGCAAAAATAGCTAAATGACCAAAAAGATTCTCATCCTGTCCGTCTTCGTCGTCGCTTCCTGCGGCCTGGCCTACGAATTGATCGCCGGCGCCCTGTCCAGCTACCTGCTGGGCGATTCCATCTTGCAGTTCTCCACCATCATCGGCTGCTATCTGTTCGCCATGGGCGTCGGCGCCCACTTTTCCAAGTATGTCAGGGATGAGGATGTGCTGGCGCGCTTTGTGGATATCGAACTGGCGGTCGGCCTGGTGGGCGGCCTGTCGGCGGCGGTGCTGTTCCTGACCTTCTCGTGGATGGCGGCGCCGTTCCGCACGCTGCTGTACGTGATGGTATTCCTGATCGGCGCCTTCGTCGGCATGGAGGTGCCGCTGGTGATGCGCGCGCTTAACGAGCGCAAGACCGAATTCAATGAGCTGGTCAGCCGCGTGCTGACTTTCGATTACCTGGGCGCGCTGGCGGTGTCGCTGTTGTTCCCGCTGGTGCTGGCGCCGTATCTGGGGCTGGTGCGCACCGGGTTTTTGTTCGGCATGCTCAATGTGGGCGTCGCCCTGTGGACAATTACGGCGTTTCGCACAGAGCTGAAAAACGTCACCGGCCGCATGCTGCGCGCCGCCAGTGTGATGTGCGTGCTGATTTTCGGCTTCGCCTTCGCCGACAAGATGACCTACTGGGGCGAGCATGGCCTGTTCGGCGACGAGATCGTGTACGCCACCACCACGCCCTATCAGCGGCTGGTGATCACGCGCTGGAAGGACGACCTGCGCCTGTACATCAACGGCAACCTGCAATTCTCCTCGCGCGACGAGTACCGCTATCACGAAGCGCTGGTGCACCCGGTGCTGCAACCGCTGCCTTGGGCGCGGCACGTGCTGGTGCTGGGCGGCGGCGACGGCCTGGCGCTGCGCGAGATCCTGCGTTATCCGAATATCGAACAGGTCACGCTGGTCGACCTCGACCCGGCAATGACGGGCGCCTTCACCAAGCGCGAAGAGCTGGTCAAGCTGAATCATGGCTCCTTCAGCGACAAGCGGGTGCGCGTCATCAACGCCGACGCGGCGATCTGGCTGCAGCACAGCGACGATATGTTTGACGCCGTCATCGTCGATTTCCCCGATCCGTCCAGTTTCGCGCTGGGCAAGCTGTATTCGGTGCCGTTCTACGGCATGGTGAAGAAGCACCTGGCCGCCAATGGCTTGATGGTGGTGCAATCGACGTCGCCGTTCTTCGCGCCGCACGCTTACTGGACCATCGACGCCACGCTGCGCGAAGTGGGCCTGAAGACCTATCCCTACCACGCCTACGTGCCGTCGTTCGGCGAATGGGGCTTCATCCTCGCCACGCCGCAGGCGGACTACAAGCCGCCCACCGAATACCGCCTGCCGATGCGCTACCTGAACGCCGACACCACGCGCGAGATGTTCATCTTCCCGCCGGATATGAAGGCGCTGCCGATGGAGCCGAACCGCCTCAACACGCAGTCGCTGGTGCACGAGTTCGAGCAGGACTGGCGCAGGGTGATACGCTGATGCTGCGCCGCTCCTTCCTTGTATGGGCCGGCGCCAGCGGCGTGGTGGCGGCGGGTAGCGTGGCAGGATTTCATCGCTGGCAGGAGATCACGCCAACGGTCCACTATCCGGGCCGCGACGAGGGCCACTTCCTGCGCGACCGCCGCGCCTTGCCGCCGCCATCGGAAGTTATCCACACCGACATCGCCATCCTCGGCTCCGGCGTGGCCGGCCTGACCGCCGCGTGGAAGCTGAAAAAACTCGGCAAGACCGATGTGTTGATGATAGACGGCCCGCAGCCGCACGGTAACGCCGCCGGCGGCGCCTTCGGCGACCTCGAATATCCGACCGGCGCGCACTACCTGCCGCTGCCATCGCCGGAATCGGTGCACGTGCGCGAGATCCTGGCCGACCTGGGCATCATTCAAAAAGATGCGATGGCGGAGAAGCCTTACTACGACGAGCGTTTCATCCTGCACGGTCCGGAAGAACGCCTGCTGTTCAACGGCCACTGGCAGGACGGTTTCATTCCCACCGACGGCGTGCCGCAATGGGAGCGCGACGAACACACGCGCTTCTTCGCCGAGGTAACGCGGCTGCGCCAGACTCACGGCGCCGACGGCCGCCGCGTGTTCGTGTTCCCGACCGTGCTGTCGTCGGAAGACCCGCAGTGGCAGGCGCTGGATCGCATCACTCTCAAGCAGTGGCTGGAGCAGAACGGCTACAAGTCGCCGACGCTGCACTGGTACCTGAACTACTGCTGCCGCGACGACTACGGCACCCGCTATGACCAGGTTTCGGCCTGGGCCGGGCTGCACTACTATTGCAGCCGCTGGGGCCAGGCCGCCAACGCCGGCAACGGTGCCTGGCTCACCTGGCCGGGAGGCTTGCAGCCGCTGGCTTCCGGCATCGAGCGCGCGTCCGGCATCCAGCGCAAGGCCGGCACCGTCGTGTCGCTGAAGACCACGGCGGGCGGCGTCGAGGCGCTGTGCTTCAAGCTGGAAAACGGCAAGCCGTCCACCTACATGGTCCGCGCCCGCAAGGCGATCTGCGCGATGCCCACCTACGTGGCGGCGCGGGTTGTGGATAACATCGCCGCTTACGGTTTCGATCCGGTCAAACACGTTCCCGACTACGCGCCGTGGATGGTGGCGAACTTCCTGCTCAAGCGCTTCCCGGACGAGCGTCCCAGCCAGCCGCTGTCGTGGGATAACGTGGTGTACAGCGAGCCGGGACTGGGCTTTGTCGTCTCGACGCATCAGGACATCCGCGTGCGGCCGCCGGAGAAGACCGTCTTCAGCGCCTACGTCGCGCTGTCGGACCGCAAGCCTGCCGCCGCGCGCCGCTGGCTGGAGGCGGCCAAGCCGGAGGAGCTGCTGGCGCTGGCCAGCGCCGATCTGAAGGAAGCCTACGGCTCGCAGTTCGCCTCCTGCGTCGAACGGGTCGACATCACGCTGCGCGGCCACGCGATGGCGTCGCCGGGACCCAACTTCCGCAGCAACGCCGGCATGAAGGCGCTGCGCGAGGTCGATGGTCCCATACTGTTCGCGCATGCCGACCTGTCGGGCTTCTCGGTGTTCGAGGAGGCCGCGTGGTGGGGCTATCGCGCCGCAACCCTTGCCGCAAAGTGATAAGCTGATCTCATGACACATAACGCCCGCCAGCGCTTCGGCGCCTCCGCCAAACTCAAACTGCACGAAAAATATGCAGACGACGCGGCTTTTTCCAGCCGCTCCGCCAACCCGGAATTGAGCAAGTCCAAGGCCAAGGCGCTGGACCGCAAGCGCATCGCCGCGCTGCTCGACCGCATCGGCGCCTTGCAGGACAAGCTGTATGCACAGCACCAGCAGAAGGTGCTGCTGATCTTGCAGGGCATGGACACCGCCGGCAAGGACGGCACGATACGCGCCATGTTCAGCGGCATCAGCCCGATGGGCATACGGGCCGCCGCCTTCAAGGCGCCGACCGACAACGAACTGGCGCACGACTACCTGTGGCGCGTGCACCAGCAGGTACCGGTCAAGGGCGAGATCGCGATCTTCAACCGCAGCCACTACGAAGACGTGTTGATCACCAAGGTACAGGGCATGATCGACGGCGAGGAATGCCAGCGCCGTTACGCGCAGATCCGCGATTTCGAACGCATGCTGGCGGAGACTGGCACGGTGATCGTCAAAGTGTTCCTGCACATCTCGAAGGAAGAGCAGCGCGAGCGCTTGCAGGAGCGCTTGGACGATCCCGACAAGCAGTGGAAATTCAATCCGGCCGACGTCGAGCAGCGCAAGAAATGGGGCGAGTACCAGCGCGCTTACGAACAGGCCATCCGCGAGACCAACGCGCCGCATGCGCCGTGGTACGTGGTGCCGGCCAATTCCAAGACCCACCGCAACCTGGTGGTCGCCAGCCTGCTGCTGGAGACCTTGGAAGGCATGGACCTGGCGTATCCCGAACCGCATCCCGATTTGTCCTCGTTCACCGTGGAGTAAAGGAGTCTACCAATGCTGCAACTTAAAGATCCCAGCCTGCTGCGGCAGCAGGCCTACATCAACGGCGAGTGGGCCGATGCCGACAACGGCGCCACGCTGGCCGTGACCAATCCCGCCACCGGCGAGCAACTCGGCACCGTGCCGTTGATGGGCACCGCCGAGACGCGCCGCGCCATCGCCGCCGCCAACGCGGCGTGGCCCGCATGGCGCAAGAAGAGCGCCAAGGAGCGCGCCGTCATCCTGCGCAAGTGGAATGACCTGATCCTGGAAAACACCGAAGACCTGGCGCAGCTGATGACGGCCGAACAGGGCAAGCCGCTGGCTGAGTCGCGCGGCGAGGTGGCGTATGGCGCGTCCTTCATCGAATGGTTTGGCGAGGAAGCCAAGCGCGTGTCCGGCGAAACGCTGGCGTCGCCGTGGCTGGACCGCCGTTTGGTGGTGACCAAGGAGCCGATCGGCGTCTGCGCCGCCATCACGCCGTGGAACTTCCCGATCGCGATGATCACCCGCAAGGCCGGTCCCGCACTGGCCGCCGGCTGTCCGATGGTACTCAAGCCCGCGGAATCGACGCCGTACTGCGCGCTGGCGCTGGCTGTATTGGCCGAGCGCGCGGGCGTACCGGCTGGCGTGTTCAGCGTGGTGACCGGTACGCCGAAGGATATCGGCGCCGAGATGACGTCCAACCCGACCGTGCGCAAGTTGACCTTCACCGGCTCGACGGCGGTGGGCCGTCTGCTGATGGAGCAGAGCGCCAAGACGATCAAGAAGCTGTCGCTGGAACTGGGCGGCAACGCGCCGTTTATCGTGTTCGACGATGCCGACCTCGATGCGGCGGTGGAGGGCGCATTGGCCTCCAAGTACCGCAACGCCGGCCAGACCTGCGTCTGCGCCAACCGCATCTACGTGCAGGACGGCGTGTACGAA
Source organism: Duganella sp. BJB476 (assembly GCF_003416895.1). Lineage (GTDB taxonomy): Bacteria > Pseudomonadota > Gammaproteobacteria > Burkholderiales > Burkholderiaceae_D > Rugamonas. Next base: position 260,120 of record NZ_QVIO01000005.1, on the reverse strand, counting down.
CAATTTGCCGAAAAGCTGGTGGCCGCCGTGGCCAAGCTCAAGGTCGGCAACGGCGCGGACGAGGGCGTGACCCAGGGGCCGCTGATCGACGATAAGGCGGTGCAGAAGGTCGAGCAGCATGTGGCCGATGCGCTGGCCAAGGGCGGTCGCCTGCTGGTCGGCGGCAAGCGGCACGCGCTGGGCCACAGCTTCTTCCAGCCGACCGTGATCGCCGACGTCACCAGCGACATGATCGTCGCCACCGAAGAGACCTTCGGTCCGCTGGCGCCGCTGTTCCGCTTCACGACCGACGAGCAAGCCGTGGAACTGGCCAACAACACCGAGTTCGGCCTGGCCAGCTACTTCTATTCGCGCGACATCGGCCGCATCTGGCGCGTGGCGGAAGGGCTGGAGAGCGGCATGGTCGGCGTCAACACCGGCTTGATCTCCAATGAAATCGCACCGTTCGGCGGCGTCAAGCAATCGGGCCTGGGGCGCGAAGGCTCGCACTACGGGCTGGACGACTACCTGGTCATCAAATACATCTGCCTCGGCGGCATCTAGTCGTGCGCGCCTAGCCGCACCAGCACGGTGGCCGGCGCCACGCCGGTCAGCCGGTCGACCATGCGCTTGACGGCCGCCATCTGGTGGCCGGATTGCTGTGCAAAGCGCGGATCGTCATAGGAAAACCAGTCCCAGCATGCGTTGGGATTGGTGTACGGGTAGATCGCCGACGCCTGCGGATACAGCACCACGATCTTGTTGCTGTCGGCCCAGGCGTTGTAGCCGGCGTGCTCGACAAAGGTGGTGCCGATGCTGTCCAGGTCTTGCAGGCAGCCATGGAAGGCCACGTGCAGCTTGCAGCCGGCGCCGCTGTTGCCGTCGCAGGCCTTGGGCAGGTACATATAGCCAGTGCTGGCCATGCCGTGCCAGCCGGGCAGCGGCAAAAAATCCGATTGGTCGAAGGCGATCAGGCGGCCGCCCAGCGTGCCGTTGTTGCGTGGCGTGAGCGGGCCGTAGATCCAGCGCAGCAGTTCGCCCGCCGCATCGTAGCCGCAGTTGTTGATGTAGGGCGTGCCCAGCGTGCTGCAGGTGTTGCCGAACTGGTCCGTCGGCATCGCGTGCTCGGCCGGCAGGGTGCGGGTGTAGGAGATGTGGTCGGCGTCGACATAGTGGCGATAGTAGAAGTACAGGTCGGTCATCACCGCCTGCGGCACGACCGAGTCGGCGCTGCCGGACAGCATCCAGATATGGTGGCCGGCCAGGGCGGCCGTGGGGTCGATGGTGCCGGCGCCGGCGAACCAGTCGGTGAAGGCGATTAGGTCGTTGATGCGGGTGCCGCCGGGGCGCACGCGGCAGGTGAACAGCTCGCTGGTGCAGCTGCAACTGGTGGTGGCGGTGAACACGCTGCCCTGCGAGCAGAAGTACGGCCCGCCGGCGATGACGCCGGCGCCCCGCACCGTCTCCGAGAAGGCCACCTCGAACTGCACCGCCATGTAGGCTCCGGACGAGAGGCCGGAGACGGTGACCTGGGTGGTCGTCATATTCGGCAGTGGTTCTAGCTGCGCCATCTGCGCCTGGGCCGCGCCCATCAGCAGCCACAGCAGACACAGTATTCTCATCACGCTCTCCTCGCGTCGGATCTGGAGTCGAGTGTGGGGCAGGGGAGTGTCATTTTCTTAATTTCGCTCAATCGTGCGCGGGGCATAAAATTGTTATTCACAGCCTCGGCAAGCAGGGTGTTGGCGTTTGGCATAGAATGGTTTTTTCCCTTTTTCGGCCCATCACCATGTCCAAGACCTTTGCCCAGTTATGCCTGCTTTCCTCGCTGACTTTGCTGGCCAGCGCGTCCGCGTTTGCCCAGGCGCCCGCCGCCGCGCCAACGGCGGCCCCGGCCGCTGCGGCGGGCAGTTGCCCGGCCATTCTCAAGCAAACCTTCAAGCGCTTGCAGGACGAGTCGCCGCAGGACCTGTGCCAGTACGCCGGCAAGGTGATCCTGGTGGTCAACACCGCCAGCTACTGCGGCTTCACCAGCCAGTACGAGGGCCTGGAAGCGATGTACGCCAAGTACGGCAGCAAGGGCCTGGTGGTGCTGGGCTTCCCGTCGAACGACTTCGGCCAGCAGGAGCCGGGCAGCAGCAAGGAAATCGCCGATTTCTGCTACAACACCTACGGCGTGAAGTTCCCGATGTTCGCCAAGTCGGTGGTGTCGGGCAAGGAGCCGAATCCGCTGTTCGCCAACCTGATCAAAATCACCGGCAAGGCGCCGGCGTGGAACTTCCACAAATACCTGATCGACCGCAACGGCAAGGTGGTGGAGAACTTCGGCAGCAAAGTCACGCCTAGCGACAAGCAACTGGTCGGCGCGGTGGAAAAAGCGCTGGCGATGTAAGCGGTGCTGAACTTTTGAGCAGTGCCGGGGTCTACCAATCATGGCTGCCCCGGCGGCTTAACCGCCAGTGCAGGAGGATGCTATGGCGCGTAACAGAAAGATGCAGGTAGTAGTTCCGCCGGTTGCAGAGGATGCCGATCTGCGAGACAGCCGTCGTGTAGCCAAGGCCTTACCCGTGGCAGTAGCCGCTTTGCCTGCTGAGCTGAGCCTGCGCTTCAAGAGCGATACACCGCTGTTTTCCGCCGATCCCTCCGATCCAACGATCGTCATCCGTAAACTCAAACGAAAAACCTCTCGTGGCCGCTTCATTGGCGGCAAGTTTGTCGAAATAAAGTGAGCCTATTGTGCGCGTGGTACGCACAGTTCGCGGCGCGGTCCGCATGGCACTGCCGCAGGAGAGCAGGCAATTGGCTATTGTCCTCTGCGGGCATAATGGATCGGGGAAGTCGACCTTATGGTACGAGTTTCTTGCTGATCATTTCAAAATTCCACTGCTAAATGCAGATCGGATGTTGCTTTCGTTGTTGCCTGAACAGCATGACGGCCGTCTTTGGCCGGCGTGGGCGCAAAGATTTCGCGATCAAAATTCCTTATGGATGGGTATCTCCCAGCGTGGTATCGCTGACTTGATGAACGAGGCCATTGCCAGCCAAGCCACTTTTGCCTTTGAGACCGTGTTTTCGTATTGGCAGCCAATGCCAGACGGGACTGTTCGCAGCAAGATAGATCTGATAGAACGACTGCGCAGCGCCGGGTACTTTGTAGTGTTGTTGTTCGTTGGCCTGGCTGATGTGGGCCTTTCCATCGGACGAGTACTGACGCGAGTACATGAGGGTGGTCACAAAGTTGCGCACCGCAAGTTGATCGAGCGCTTTCCACGCACCCAGCAGGCGGTTGCGCATGCGCTGGACGTCGTGGATGCTGCGATTCTGTTTGATAACAGCTGCACGCTTCGGCAGACTTACACCCCCGTTCATGTGCGCGCAAACAAAGAGATTCTGTTCGATATCCGCGAAATGGGAGCTCCTGCGCAGACCATCACGCGGTGGCTGGATCTGGTTGCGCCGCTGTCGTGAACTTTTGAGCAGGACCGGGGTCTACCAATAATGGCTGCCCCGGCAGCTCAATCGGCAGAGTGGAGGCGCCATGCTTGATATCTCGGTTGGCAGCATTACAATCCGGACGAAACCGTCAACGGTCCTGCAATTGGTGCGAGCGCGCAACTTCGGCAAGCGCGGTGTGATTGCGCTAGCCGATGCGCTCACCGAGCCGGGCACGCCCATCTTCAGCACCGATCCGCAAGACCCCCAACTGGTCATCCGTGAACTTGATGGCCGGGTGGCGAGAGGGTATTTTAAAGCGGGGAAGTTTATCGAGGTCCCGTGACCTTACGCTGTCGCCAACGCAAAGCCCTCATCCACCCAACCAGTAATCCCACCCGGCATCACTTTGACTGGGCGGCCCAGTTGCGCCAGCCGCACGGCGGCGCGGGCGGCGCCGTTGCAGTGGGGGCCGGCGCAGTACACCACGAACAGCGTGTCGGCCGGGAACTCGGCCAGCCTGGAGCCGATGATCTTGCGGTGCGCCAGGTCCAGCGCGCCCGGCACGTGGCCGGCCGCGTATTTCTCCGTGCCGCGCACATCCAGCAGAACGAAATCCTGCGGGCCGTTGGTCAGCGCGTTGTGCACGTCCCAGCAGTCGGTTTCGTAGCTGAAGCTGGCTTCAAAGCGGGCCAGCGCATCGCTGCTGGCGGCGGCGGGAATGGCGGCGACGAGGGACTTGGCGGACATCGTGATCTCCTTCAATGAGTGGACAGTGACGCCATTGTGCGACGCCGCCGCCATCGCCGGCAGTGGCGCATAAGCCATTCTGCGTTAAGATTACGCCATGAAAAAACATCTGGTTGTCGCACTGGCCTACGACCGCCTGTGCACCTTCGAGTTCGGCTGCACGGTCGAACTGTTCGCGCTGGAACGTCCCGAGCTGGACGTGGACTGGTACGACTTCGCCGTCTGCGCCGTCGAACCCGGCCCGATCCGCGCGGCCGGCGGCATCACCGTGCAGGCGCCGTACGCGCCGGAGCTGTTGGAACGGGCCGACACCATCGTCATCCCCGGCTGGCGCGACGCCGACGAACTGCCGCCGCCGGCCGTGCTGGATATGATCCGCGCCGCCCACCGGCGCGGCGCCCGCCTGTGCTCGATCTGCTCCGGCGTCTTCGTGCTGGCCGCCGCCGGCGTGCTGGACGGCCAGCGCGCCACCACCCACTGGCGCTACGCCGACCGCCTGGCCCAACGTTATCCACAGATCCAGGTCCAGCCCGACGACCTGTATGTGGACAACGGCCAGATCATCACCGCGGCCGGTTCGGCCGCCGGACTCGACATGCTGCTGCATCTGGTGCGCAGGGATTACGGCGCCAAGGTCGGCAACCTGGTGGCGCAGCGGCTGGTGGTGGCGCCGCATCGCGAAGGCGGCCAGGCGCAGTTCCTGCCGCGGCCGATGGCACAGGGCGAGCAGGGCCGCCTGTCGCGCTTGATGGACTGGCTGCGCAGCCACCCCGAACAGCCGCACACCGTCAACAGCATGGCCGAACGCGCCGCCATGAGTCCGCGCACCTTGCAGCGCCAGTTCCAGCAGGCTACCGGCCTCGGCCCGGTCGAATGGCTGATCCGCGAGCGCGTCGCCATCGTCAAGGACATGCTGGAGGTGCCGGACGTGCCGCTGGCGCAGATCGCCGAGCGTGCCGGTTTCGGTTCGGAGGAATCGCTGCGCCACCATTTCCGCCGCCTGGCCGCCACCACGCCGGGCGCCTACCGCCGCCGCTTCGCCCACACGATCTAGTCGATTTTGTAGCGCTTTTGCAGCGCCTTCAGATCGCCCGAAGTTTCAAGTTTGTGCATGCCGTCGGCCAGCGCGCGGATCCAGGTGTCGGCGCGTATATCCTGTGTCGCGAAGCCGATGGTCAGGGGCAGTTCGTGTTCCAGGCAGCCCGCCTGGCGGATGCGGTCGGCCACGTCGAGCCGCTTGCTCAATTGCGCCATGACGGCGGTATGTTCCAGCATCACACGATAGCGTCCGCCCAGCAGCTTCTGGACATTGGTGGTGCCGGCCGATGCGCCGAAGGCGAGTGCGATGAGGGCAGGTTTATGCCGGTTTTCCGCGATATAGGCATCCATCGGCCCGTCGTCGTAGCCGTAGTCGTCGATCACGCCGACCACCAGTGTTTTGAGCGACTTGATGGATTGAAAAGTCCAATCGTCGCCCACCCGCGTGTAGAAGCAGGCCCGCGACTGCGCCAGGGGGGCGCTCAAACGCAGGCGCTGATCGATCGGCGGCGCGTACACCCCTTCGATATCGCCGTGCGCCGTTTGCGTGATGGCGCGGTTGAGCGGCATGAGCACCGGTTCCGCCCGATACCCTTCCAGCGCCATCGCCATCGCGGTCAGCTCCACCAGATAGCCGCTGGGCGGCTTGCCGTCGACCGCGCACACAAACGGGCACCAGTCGTCCGAGCCCAGGCGGATCAACGGGGCGGCCCGTGCCGGCCCCGATGATGCCAGCATGCTAGCGAGTAGCGCAGCAGCGAACAGTCGGCCCGCGTTGATGGTCATGCAGCTCTCCCGATTTCTTTGGTGTCCAAGCTTACTCCATTCAACCGCGCGCACGGCACTGCTTGTCAAATCTGCCATATTTGGCTACCCTGAATTTCCAAACTGAGAAGGAGACAGCCATGTCCTATGTAGACGGTTTTGTGATTCCGGTGCCGAAGGAAAATGTTGAGGCGTACAAGAAAATGTCGCTTGAATGCGGCAAGGTCTGGAAGGAGTTCGGCGCGCTCGAATTCCGCGAGTGCATAGGCGACGATGTCCCGCCCGGCAAGGTGACGTCGTTCCCGCTCAGCGTCGACCTGCAGGACGGCGAGTCCGTGGTGTTTTCATGGATTGTCTACGCCTCCCGCGCCGCGCGCGACGAGATCAATGAGAAGGTGATGAAAGACCCGCGCATCGCCCACTACATGGATCCGAAGAACATGCCGTTCGACGGCAAGCGCATGGTCTGGGGCGGATTCGAAATGATGATCGACCTGTGATGCTGGCGCGCCGATCCAGCCAGCCCGACGACGAGGCCTTCCTGCGCAGCGTGTACGCCTCCACCCGCGCGAACGAAATCGGCTTGTTCGGCTGGCACTCCAGCCAGGCGGAGATTTTCCTGCGCATGCAGTTCGACGCGCAGGACCGCCACTACCGCTCGGCCTATCCCGACGCGCGGTTCGATATCGTCGAACTGGATGGCGCGGCGATCGGCCGCCTCTACGTCGCGCAGCGGCCGCAGGTCACGCACGTGATCGACATCACGCTGCTGCCGCCGTGGCAAGGCCAGGGCATCGGCACGCAACTGCTGCAAGGCTTGCAGCAGGACGCGGCGCGCGATGGCGGCAGCATCAGCATGCACGTGGAGGGCAGCAATCCGGCGCAGCGTTTATATGATCGCCTGGGATTTCGTGTCACCGGCGACGCCGGCCCGTACAAGATGCTGGAGTGGCGTTCCTAGCTTGCCAATACGGCTCGCATGGCGCCGCGCAGCGCGTTGCAGACGATGATTTCGTCAGCCGCCGCCAGCATCGCGCGCGTGATGACGGCTTCGCTGGCCTGCCATTGCGGATCGTCCAGCATTACGCCGCGCATCACGCCGGGCAGCACGCCGCTGCTCAGGGGCGGCGTCAGCCAGCGGCCGTCCACGCGCACGAAGACGTTGGTGCGGCCTCCTTCGGTCAGCTCGCCGCGCTCGTTGAAGAACAGCGTATCGAAAGCGCCCTGCGCCTCGGCCTCGCGCCAGGCGGCGTCGTAGCGGCTGCGGATGCTGGTTTTATGGCGCAGGAACAGGTCGCCCGACTCGGTGGCGTCCGGCGCCAGCAGCACGCGCACCGGTTCCGTCAGCGGCGTCACCGGCGCATGCTGCACCGAGAACGCGCCCGCTGAGCTGAGCGCCAATCGCACCCGGTAGTCGACACCCGCATCCAGCATCGCGCAGGCGGTGTCCAGGTAGGCGTTGGCCGCCGCAGCGTCCCAGGCGTAGCCGAAGCAGGCCGCCGATGCCGCCAGCCGCTTCAGGTGGCGGTCACGATGGCGCACGCCGTCGGCCCGCGTGGCGCGCATGGTTTCGAAAATCTCGAAGTCGTTTTTCAGGCCGGTGAGGAAGCGCGCCTTGAGCTGGCATTCGGCGTATTCCTCCTGCGCGTCGCTGTCGAAGACGATGCCGGCGCCCACGCCCATCTCGCCGCGGCGCGCGCCGTTCGGGCTGGCCGGCGCTTGCAGCGTCAGCGTGCGGATCGGCACCGACATGCAGAAGTCGCCCACCTTGCCATCCTTGCGCGGATCGAACCAGCCGATGGCGCCGGTGTAGACGCCGCGCGGATCCGGCTCCAGTTCGCGGATGATCTCCATCGTGCGCCGCTTGGGCGCGCCGGTGATCGAGCCGCATGGGTACAGCGCGTTGAAGATGTCGGCCAGCGTGGCGTCGTCGCGCAGTCTGGCGGTGATGGTGGACGTCATTTGCAGCACGCTGCTGTAGCGGTGCACCTCGAACAGCGCAGGCACCGCCACGCTGCCGGTCTGCGCGATGCGGGCGATGTCGTTGCGCAGCAGGTCGACGATCATCAGGTTTTCGGCGCGGTTCTTCGGATCGGCTGCCAGCGTGGTGGCGCGCAGGATGTTCTCGGCCGGCTGCGATGGCGGCGCGGCGGGCGCGGTGCCCTTCATCGGCCGCGCCGTTAGCACGCCGTCCTCGTGGCGCACGAACAGTTCGGGCGACAGCGACAGGATGGCGGTACCGTCCTCCAGCCGCACCAGCGCGCCGTAGGGCACCGGCTGGCGGCCGCGCAGGCGCGCGTACAGCGCGTGGATGCTGCCGAAGGCGTCAAACCGCAGCCTGTACGTGTAATTGACCTGGTAGGTGTCGCCGGCCTCGATGTAGTCGTGGATGCGCGCCAGGGCGCCGCTAAAGGCTTCCTGGTCGATGTTGGGGCGGATGTTGGCGATGCCGGACGGACGGTCGACCGGGAAGGAACGCGCCGCCAGCCAGTCGCCCACTTCGTCCGACGACAGCTGGGCGCAGTGCGAGAACAGCAGGATCTGCGCCAGCGGCGGGGTCTCTGCGGTGCGGGTGGCGGCTGCGCCCAGCTCCAGCAGCTCCGCTCCCAGCTCGTAGCTGCATACGGTGACGGCGTATTCGCCGCGCGTCAGCGCCGCCTGCATCCGCTCCAGCAGTTGCGGCCACTGGCCGATGTCGTCGCAACGCAGCGTGCCGGTGTGGCCGGTGTACAGGCGTGAACGCGCACCCGGAGTTTGCGTACCTTCCGGGCTGGCGTCATCCAGCAGTGCAAAGCATTCAGCGTTCATCTTCTACGTAAGGCAGCAACAGGGCTATTTGCAGCGGCGCGTCCTGCGCCGGGTTGTTCTTGAATCCACTCTTGGCGTAACGGTGCCAGCGGCCGATGACGAAACTCACCAGCATGCCGGCGCGCGCGGCCACTTCCGCTTCGTGCGCCTGGCCTTCGGTCACGGCCAGCCGCAAGGCCTGCTTCAGCGCCAGCTCGACGCGGTCGTAGAACTGGTTCATGCGCAGTTGCAGGCGCTCGTCCTCGTTGACCAGCGCTTCGCCGGTCAGCACCCGTGTCATGCCGGGATTCTGGCTGGCGAAGTTGAGCAGCATGCCGAGAATGTCGCGCGCCTGCGCCAGGCCATCGCTCTGGCGTTCGGCGATCTGGTTGATCAAGCCGAACACCGACGACTCGATAAACTCGATCAGCCCCTCGAACATCTGCGCTTTGCTGGCGAAGTGCCGGTACAGCGCGGCCTCGGAAAACTCCAGCTTGCGCGCCAGCGCAGCGGTGGTGATTTTCTCGCCTTTGGGTTGTTCCAGCATCTCCGCCAGCGCCTGCAAAATTTGCATGCGGCGCTGGCCCGGCGGGTTGCTTGCCATGTGATCTCGCGGATAAGTGAATGGATGTGTAAGTTTTTTGTTCAGCGCAGGTGATGCAGGCGTGCCGGCAGTTTCCTGACAGATTTTACTTTGACATCGACATAAGCGGGGCGAATTAACCTTTTTTGCGGATGCGCCAGGCCAACCGCGTCGCCCACTTCGAGGTACTGGGTGACCCACGCGGTGCGCATGCCCAGCGCGTGGGCGCTGCGCAGATTGGCCAGCGTATCCTCGACCAGCACGCAGCGGCCGGGCGTCAGCCCGTGGCTGCGCATCAGCTTACGCAGCAGCAGCTTGGACGGCTTGGGCCGCATCTGCCGGTGCACCGTCATCGATTCGACCGAGATGTGGTGGCTGAAGTGGCGCTGCAAGCCCAGGTGGCGCAGCACCTGCGTCGAATAGCGGTGCGGCGCGTTGGTCAGCAGGATTTTTCGGCCGGGCAGGCGGCGCAGCAGCTGGCGCAGGCCGCGTTCGGCGCGGATCATGTCGGTCAGGCTGTCGAAGCTGTGGGTTTCGTCGAGAAAGTGCGCGGCTTTTACGCCATGGTGCTTCACCAGTCCCAGCATGGTCGCGCCGTAACGCCGCCAGTACAGGGTGCGCGCGGCATTGACGGCGTCTTCGCCGGCGGGCGTGACGCCGTCGCCCAGCACATTGGCGATGTAGGCGTTCATGTTGGCCATGAGCGCCGGGAAGATCGCGTGGGAGGCGTTGTGCAGCGTGTTATCCAGATCGAATAGCCACACCGGGGCGTTGCGAGTAATAATGTTCACTTCAAGTCAGTCATCCAAGGAAGCCATGCGGGTAGCCATTCAGCGCCAGATTATAGTGATGTTCTGGACTTTGTTCTCATTGTCCTACCTTATGCTCACGCCGGCGTGGGCCGCCGACAAGGTCCAAGTACCCAACCACGGCGCCTTGTTCAAGGTGCAGCAGGGCGGACATACACTGTACCTGTTTGGCACCATCCACGTCGGCGCGGCCGACTTCTATCCGCTGGAGCCGCGCATTGCCGCCGCGTTGAAGAAGGCGCCGGTGCTGGCGCTGGAGATCGATCCGCTGGGCGACCAGCAGCCGCTGATGCGCGCCGTGCAGCGCCACGGCATGCTGACCAGGGGCGGCCCGGCCGGACCGGAACTGTCGGCCGACTGGCGGCAGCGGCTGGACCGCCTGCTCAAGCAGTACAACATCGAACCGGAGACCGTGGCGGCGATGAAGCCCTGGCTGCTGGCCAGCCTGCTGACGGTGAGCGAGTTCTCGGCCCAGGGTTACGAGGCGGCGCTGGCGGTGGATGCCCATTTGTCGCGGCAGGCGCACGCGCGCGGCCAGAAAGTGGTCGAGCTGGAATCGGCCGAGAGCCAGATGGCGCTGTTCGACCAGATGAGCGCCGCCGAGCAGCTGGTCTTCCTGCAAGAGGCCATCGCCGGCATCGAGGACAAGGAGCAGGCCAACCAGGCGCGCGAGATCGCCGACGCCTGGCGCAAGGCCGATGTCATCGCGCTGGACGCGCTGGCGCTCAAGGCAGAGATGGACGACAGCTTTTCCGGCCGCTTCGTGCAGAAGGTGCTGCTGGACGGACGCAATCCCACGCTGGCCGACGGCATGGCCAAGCTGATGGCGCGCGATAACAATAGCGTGGCGGCGATCGGCATACTGCATTTGGTCGGTAACGGAAGCGTGCCGGAACTGCTGCGCAAACGCGGCATGACGGTAGAGCGGATTTACTAAACGGGGAGGGTGCTACAGGAAGGGTATTGCAGAAATGGTGCCCTTTACGTGGATTGAACACGTGGCCTCTCCCTTACCAAGGGAGTGCTCTACCACTGAGCTAAAAGGGCGTACTGGTATGACGATGCACTTGAAATCGCGGCTAGAAGTGCATCGCCGTTTTTTCAGTGAGACCGGATCATAGTGCCAAAAGCCTGTTCGGTCAACACCTCGAGCAATAAACTGTGTTCAATTCGCCCGTCGATGATGTGCACCGTGTTGACGCCGGACTTGGCCGCGTCCAGGGCTGATGAAATTTTAGGCAGCATGCCGCCCGAAATCGTCCCGTCGGCGAACATCTCGTCGATCTCGCGCGCCGACAGGTCGGTCACCAGGTTGCCCTGCTTGTCCTGCACGCCGGCGATGTTGGTCATCATGATCAGCTTTTCAGCCTTCAGGATCTCGGCGATCTTGCCGGCGACGACGTCGGCGTTGATGTTGTACGCCTGGCCATCCTGGCCGAAGCCGATCGGCGAAATGATCGGAATGAAGGCGTCGTCCTGCAGCGCCTTGACCACGGCCGGGTTGATCGCGTCGATCTCGCCGACGAAGCCGATGTCGAGGAACTGGCCCGGATTGTCCTTGTCCGGCATGGCCATCTTCTTGGCGCGTATCAGGCCGCCGTCCTTGCCGGTCAGGCCCACGGCCTGGCCGCCGTAGTGATTAATCAGCATCACGATGTCCTGCTGGACTTCGCCGCCCAGCACCCACTCCACCACTTCCATGGTTTCTTCGTCGGTGATGCGCATGCCCTGCACGAAAGTGCCTTGCTTGCCGATTTTTTTCAGCGCGTTGTCGATCTGCGGACCGCCGCCGTGCACCACGACCGGGTTCATGCCCACCAGTTTGAGCAAAATGACATCGCGCGCGAAGCCGTGTTTCAGGCGTTCGTCGGTCATTGCGTTGCCACCGTATTTGATGACAATGGTCTTGCCATGGAAATTACGGATGTAGGGCAGGGCCTCAGCCAGGATCTGCGCCTTGATCTGCGGCGCCACCGCGGTCAAGTCGTCAGTCATGCCTAAGTTAAGGTTGCTTAGTTGGGTCATGGCGAGTCCGGTTAGAAAATTTTGTGCAATTTTACAGCCTGATGCTGCAATCAACCATGCATTATAGGGCTATCCGGTTGTATTTTCAGAGATCATCCGATACGCTGGCCGTCATATGAGCCCTATCGATACCCTTCACCGCCAGCTGGAAGTCATGCGCCCCCTGCTTGTTAGATTTGCACAGTTGCAAATACGGAATCAAGCCATGGCCGAAGACGCGGTCCAGGACGCGCTGATCGCCGTGCTGGAAAAGCCCGAACGCTTCAATGGACAGTCTTCCCTGCGCACTTATGTGACGGGCATCCTGAAGTTCAAGATCATCGACTGCCTGCGCGCCAGCTCGCGCGAGCGCCAGATCGACACCGCCGAGGACCAGTCCGAGGACGACGCCATCGATTCGCTGTTCAAGGCCGACGGCCACACCGTTAATCAGCCGATGGCCTGGGGCGATCCGGATGCCACGCTGGAGCAGAAGGATTTCTTCAAGGTGCTGGAGATTTGCCTGGAAAAGCTGCCCGCCAAGACCGCCCGCATTTTCATGATGCGCGAATGGCTGGAGCTGGAAACCGACGAAATTTGTAAGGAACTGGCGATTACAACGTCTAATGCCTGGGTGCTCCTGTACCGGGCCCGCATGCGTCTGCGCGAATGCCTGGACTTGAACTGGTTTGGCAACCGCCAGGCCACGTGACCGCGCCACTTACTGTCTGCGACTATGGAACCACATAAAACCGGCTTGAAACCGACCTGCCGTGAAGTGCACCGGCTGGTGTCGGAGGGGATGGACCGCAATTTGTCCTTCATCGAACGCACCCGCATGCGGCTGCACCTGATGGTCTGCGACGCCTGCACCCGCTTCAACGGCCAGATGTCGCTGCTGCGCACCGCCATGCACCGCTTCCCGGACGACAGCCCGCCGCCGCTGGACGACGACGAGCACGCGGGACATCATCACTCGTAGGCGCGCGCCATGAGCACCTGTTCGCGCTGCGGCGTCCAATTCAGCTGCGCCATGGTGGACGCCGATCCGGCGGCGCCGGCCCAGCCTTGCTGGTGCACGTATTTGCCGGCGTCGTTGCCGGTGCCGTCCGCGCCGGGCGCCAGCTGCTGGTGTCCGGATTGTCTGAAACAGCATATTGCCGACCATCCCAGGCCGGCCGGCTAACCTGAAGGAAGCATGATGCGCCGTTTTAGCGACATGGGTATCCGCGCGCGCATCAGCAGCGGCTACATCATCCTGATCCTGCTGATGATAGGCGTGATCCTGGTGGGCGTGAGCCGCATCTACGCCATCCGCGGCGAGAGCGACCATATCCTGCACCAGGACTGGGCCGCCAGCGCCGCCATCAACGCCATCGATACGCAATCGCGCGAGGCCGCGACCCGCATCATCACGCTGATCATCCAGAAGGACCAGAAGCACCGCGTCGACAGCTACAGCCACATCGACCGCATCAAGCTCGATATCGACGCCCAGCTGGAACTGCTGGCCAAGCTGGACGCCACGCCGGAAGCGCGGGCGCAGATCGAAAAGGTCAAGCAGGCGCGCGCCGCCTACTACAACACCTTCATCGCCGTGGCCGACATGGTGGAGGCCGAAGACCGCGACCAGGCCGAAGAAAAAATGAACGCGATCGCGCTGCCGGCGCTGGATCACCTGCTGGAGCAGATCCGGATACTGGGCCAGCTGCAGCAAAGCCAGGTGATGGCCAGCGCCGGGCGCGCGCGGGCCGACATCAATTTTTCGCTGATGCTGATTTCGCTGATGGGCGGCGCGGCGGTGCTGGTGGGGATAGGCTTCGGCTTTTCGGCGCGCTCGATCACGCGGCCGCTGGAGGCGGCCATCGGCATCGCCAAGCGCGTCGGGCAGGGCGACCTCAGTTCCGTGATCGAAGTGACCTCGCAGGACGAGACGGGCGAACTGCTGCACGCGCTGAAGCTGATGACGGCCAGCCTGGCGGCCGAACAGCAGCTGCGCCGCGCGGTGACGGTGGCCGAGGACGCGACCAAGATGAAGTCCGACTTCCTGGCCAATATGTCCCACGAGATCCGCACGCCGATGAACGGCATCATCGGCATGACCCACCTGGCGCTGCAAACCGACCTCACGCCCAAGCAGCGCAACTACCTGGAGAAAGTGGAAGGCGCGGCCAAGAACCTGCTGGGCATCATCAACGACATCCTGGACTTTTCGAAGATCGAGGCCGGCAAGCTGGCCTTCGAGCAGGTCGATTTCTACGTCGAGGACGTGATGGCGAATATCGCCGACCTGTCCGTCATGCGGGCGCAGGACAAGGGCCTGGAGCTGCTGTTCGATGTCGCGCCCGACGTGCCGCAGGCGCTGGTCGGCGATCCGCTGCGCTTCGGCCAGGTGATGATCAACCTGACCAACAACGCCATCAAGTTCACCCAGCAGGGCGAGATCGTGGTGACGATCCACGTGCAGGAGCGCTTGCCTGACGAGCGCGTGCGCCTGCGCGTGGACGTGCGCGACACCGGCCCGGGCCTGACGCCGGAACAGCAGGCGCGCCTGTTCCAGGCCTTCTCGCAGGCCGACACCTCCACCACGCGCCACCACGGCGGCACCGGCCTGGGCCTGACCATCAGCAAGCGTTTGGTCGAGCTGATGGACGGCGAGATCGGACTGGAAAGCCAGCCCGGCGTGGGCAGCACCTTCTACTTCACGGCGGTATTCGGCGTCGCCACCGTCGAGGCGCCGCTGCCGCTGCCGGACATTTCCGGCCTGCGCGCGCTGGTGGTGGACGACAACGCCAGCGCCCGCGAAATCTTCATGGGCATGCTGTCGACCATGCAGTTCAACGCCGCCTGCGCCGACAGCGGCCAGCGCGCCGTCGACATGGCGGCGCAGGCCCGCAACGAAGGCCGGCCGTTCAATATCGTGCTGCTGGACTGGCAAATGCCCGGCATGAACGGCCTGGAGGCGCTGCAGGCGATACGCGAGCAGGCCGTGGCCGCCGGCGCCGAGTCGCCGGCCTTCATCATGGTCACCGCCTACAACCGCGACGTGCTGATGGACGAGGCGCGCGGCATCGCCATCGACGCCATGTTGAACAAGCCGGTCAGCGCGTCCACGCTGCTCGATTCGATTTCCACCGTGTTCGGCAAGGACTTGAGCCGTTGCCGCAGCACGCGCCGTCGCGCCGACTACATGGCGGCCGAAGAGGCGATGCGCGGCGCCTACCTGCTGCTGGTCGAGGACAACGAGGTCAATCAGGAAGTGGCGCAGCAGATCCTCAGCGACGCCGGTATCCGTGTCGACATCGCCGTCAACGGCGCGATGGCGCTGGCGAAAATCGCCGTGGCCGACTACGACGGCGTGCTGATGGACTGCCAGATGCCGGTCATGGACGGCTACGACGCCACCCGCAAGCTGCGCGAGGACGCGCGCTACGCCGGCCTGCCGGTGATCGCCATGACCGCCAACGCCATGGTCGGCGACAAGGAGAAGTGCCTGGCCGCCGGCATGAACGACTTCATCGCCAAGCCTATCGACGTGGCGCAGCTGTTCACCACGCTGGCGCGCTGGGTCACGGTGAAGAATCCGCTGGCGCCCGAAGCGGTGGCCGAAACGCCTTTCGGCGCGGCCCGTGACGAGGCGCTGCCGGTGGTCGCCGGCCTGCGCATGGAAGCCGCGCTACAGCGAGTCGGCGGTAATGTTAAGCTGATGCGCAAGCTGCTGTCGCGCTTTGTCGAAACCCAGATCGACGCCATGCAGCGCATCGCCACCGCCATCGAGAACAACGATCTGGCAGGGGCCACGCGCGAGGCGCATACTGTCAAGGGACTGGCCGGCAATATCGGCGCCGGCGGCATGGCCGATGCGGCCGGCAAGGTGGAGCAGATGCTGGCGATGGGCGCGACCAAGGGCCGCGACGAAGCCATCGCCGAAATGGCGGGCGAGTTGAACGACCTGGTGGCGCGCATTGCGATGGCGATGTCGATGGAAGACAAGCCGGCCGCCGACGAAGCCGCAGCGGCCGCGCAAGTCGTCGACACGGCCGAGCTGACGGCATTGGCGCATGAGATGGCGCGCCTGCTGGCGCAGGACGACGGCGCCGCCGTCAAGCTGTTGGACCGCCTGTGCGGCGCGCTGACCGCCGTCGGCCAGGCCGAACATGCGCGCCAGATGCGGCGCATGCTGGGACAATATGATTTTGAAGGCGCGCTGGATGAACTGAAGGCCGCCGCCGATGCATTGAACATCGCCTTGTGAAGAGAGTATGCCGATGAACGCAAAACCAACGATCCTCGTGGTCGACGATATCCCGGACAACATCGATCTGCTGTGCGCCGTGCTGGAAGACGACTACCGCACCAAGATCGCCGTCAACGGCGAGCGCGCCCTGAAGATCGCCAACGGCGAATCCAAGCCGGACCTGATCCTGCTGGATGTGATGATGCCGGGGATGAGTGGCTATGATGTTTGCAAGGCGCTCAAGGCCAATCCCGACACGCGCGACATTCCGGTCATCTTCGTCACCGCCATGAGTGAGGCGGTGGACGAGCAGCTGGGCCTGAGCCTGGGCGCGGCCGACTACATCACCAAGCCGATCTCCGCGCCGATCGTGCAGGCGCGCATCAAGACCCAGCTGTCGATGAAGCGGGTGCACGACTTCCTGCGCGACCAGAACAACTTCCTCGAAACGGAAATCGAAAAGCGCACGCGCGAAATCGTCGCCTTGCAGGACGTGACCATCCACACCATGGCCTCGCTGGCCGAAACCCGCGACAGCGAAACCGGCAACCATATCCGCCGCACCGCGCACTACGTGAAGACGCTGGCGGAAAAGCTGCGCACCAATCCGCGCTTCAGCGATTTTTTGACCGATAAAAACATCGAGCTGCTGTTCAAGTCTGCGCCGCTGCACGACATCGGCAAGGTCGGCATCCCGGACCGCATCCTGCTCAAGCCCGGTCGCTTCGAGGGCAACGAGTTCGAGATCATGAAAACCCACACCACGCTGGGCCGCGACGCGATCCGCCAGGCCGAGCGCGAGCTGGGGCTGGAGGTGGACTTCCTCAAGTTCGCCAAGGAGATCGCCTACGGCCACCAGGAGAAGTGGGACGGCAGCGGCTATCCCGAAGGCCTGAGCGGCGACAACATCCCGATCTCCGCGCGCCTGATGGCGGTGGCCGACGTGTACGACGCGCTGATCAGCCGCCGCGTCTACAAGGCCGGCATGTCGCACGAGGCGGCGGTGGCCATCATCATCGAGGGACGCGGACAGCACTTCGATCCCGACATGGTCGACGCCTTCCTGGAACTGCAACAGGAATTCATCGACATCGCCAAGCGCTACGCGGATTCCGACCACGACATGGAGCAGAACCGCGAGAAGATCGAGCGTTTTACTGGGTAATCAGCTGACGGTGCGGAAGAAGCGCAGCATCTCGCGGCTGGCGTCCGGGCCTTTGGCGTCGGTGTAGGTGCCGCTGCCGTTGCCGCCGAACCAGGCATGGCCGGCGCCGTGCACCACCCAGTGCTCGCCGATCGGCGTGCCGTCCGCCTTGGTGTGCTTGGTTTGCGTGTAGCGGTGGCCGTTCGGCACGCTGCCCGATTGCACCGACTGCTTGCCCTGCTGGTGCAGCAGCTGTTCGATCACCTGTTCGCCGTTGCGCGGATGGACGGTGCTGTCGCTGTCGCCGTGGAAGACGATGATGGGCTGCGAGCCGTCGCCGGCCTTGCGCGGCGCGGGAACGCCGCGCTTCATGGCCGTCAGCGCCGACGGCAGGTCCTGCGCCGAGGCGAACGGCAACCCCGAATGCACGCCCACCGCCGCAAACAGTTCCGGATACAGCGTGCCGACGATGACCGCCATCGCGCCGCCCGCCGACAGGCCGGCCACATACACCTGGCGCTCGTTGACCGGATAGTCGTCGATGATCTGCTGGGCGATGCCGGCGATGATGGACGGTTCGCCCTGGCCGCGTTGCTGGTCGATGGCGCTGAACCAGTTCCAGCATTTGTGCTGGTTGGCGTTGGGCGTCTGCTCCGGGTAGACCACGAAGCATTCCTTCTCCTCCGCCAACTGGTTCATTTGCGTGCCGACGGCGAAATCGTCCGGGTTCTGCGTGCAGCCGTGCAGCATCACCAGCAGCGGCATCGCCTGGCCGTGATAGCTGGCCGGGATGTACAGCTTGTAGTTGCGGGTGCCGGCGTGGTTGGTGTAGCTGCTCTTGATGAACTGCGCGCCGTCCGGCAGCGCCACTTCCGGCGCCGGATGCATGAGGGCGCCGACGTCGATGGCGCGGTCGATATTGGCTTGCAGGTCGACCTTGATGCCCATGCGGTTCAGCATATCCTGCGCGAACTCGGTCGGATGCGTGGCCGGATTCGGCTTGGCGCCGTTGCGCGGCGGCGTTGCAGGTTCCGGCGCTGCCTTGGGCGCCGCGGTCTGGCCTGGCGGCGGATTGATGTCGCGCATGGCCGGTTGCGGCGGCGCGGCCGGATGCCCGCGCAGGCTGTCCATGGCCTGCTGGATGGCGGCCGACGCGCTCTTGTTCATCAGCTTCTGCGCTGCTTCGCGCATGTGTGAAAACAACGGTAATTTCATGATGCTCCTTTAATGGATGCGGTTTGCCAGCGCGGTTTTGAGCACGGCGCTGGCATGCAGCGATCCCAATACAAAGATGGATTCGATCGTCGCCAGCGCCAGTTCGACGGAAACGTCGCTGGCGATGCTGGCCAAGCCCAGTACCTGGATTTGCAGCCGCTGTCCCGCCGCCTGGGTAGCTTCCAGGTCGGCGCGCGAATAGTGCTGCATCCCGAGTACCAGGCTTTTGCGCGCCACCGTCTGTTTCACGACGTCGGCGTGCTGGTTCAACTGATTGCGGATCGCCGTTCGTATCAAGTCGGTGCGGTTGGAATAAAACCCCTCCTGCACCAACAGGTCAATTTGTCCCAGGTCGATAGGACCGAGATTGATCGTGATCTTTTCCGATTCAGCGGTCTTCAGTTTTAATTCTTGCTTTGCCATGAGTCTCCATCCGGTTACCATCTACATGGATGGTAGTATAGGCCTGAAAATCACCAAGTCAAGCGCGTTCGCGGGCATAATGGCGGCATGAGTGAACCAGCTAACTTAATTCCCCCCGGTGCGCCGGAATTGGCCACACCGGTGCCGTCGCCCTGCGTCAGCCTGTGCAAAATGGACGCCGACCGCCTGTACTGCATGGGCTGCATGCGCACGATCCCGGAGATCATCGCCTGGTCCAAGGCGGACGACGACTACAAGCGCGGCGTGTGGGCGGAAATCCGCCGCCGTGAACAATTAATCAACTTCGACGACGAATGAACGCGCTGCCCGACTCGATTCAGGTGTTTGAACGGGGTTGGCTGTCGTCCAACAACGTGATGCTGCTGGGCCGCCACGACACGGCCATCATCGACACCGGCTATTTGAGCCACGCGCCGCAAACGCTGGCGATGGTGCGCCATGCGCTGCACGGCCGCCACCTCGACCAGATCGTCAACACCCATCTGCATTCCGACCATTGCGGCGGCAACGCCATCTTGCAGGCGCATTTCGGCAGCCGCACGTCGATCCCGGTCGCCGAGGCGGACAAGGTGCGGCGCTGGGACGTGGAGGCGCTCAGCTTCAAGGCCACCGGCCAGCGCTGCGAGCGATTCACCTTCGACGCCACCATCGCCCCCGGCGACGTGCTGAAACTGGCGGACTTGGAATGGCAGGCGCTGGGCGCGCCCGGCCACGATCCGCATTCGCTGATCTTCTACTGCCCGCAGGAGCGGCTGCTGATTTCGGCGGACGCGCTGTGGGAAAACGGCTTCGGCATCATCTTCCCGGAGCTGGACGGCCAGTCCGGCTTTGCCGAGGAACGCGCCACGCTGGACGTGATCGAGGGGCTGGACGTGCGGCTGGTGATCCCCGGCCACGGCAAGCCGTTCAACGACGTGGCCGGCGCGCTGGCGCGGGCCCGTTCGCGGCTGGATTACCTGGAGGCAGATCCGGTGCGCAACGCGCAGAACGCGCTGAAGGTGCTGCTGAAGTTCCTGCTGCTGGAGCGCCAGCGCATTCCGCTGGCGGACGTGCCACAGTTGCTGATGGCGATGCCGGTATTTGAAAAGGCCAACACCAACTTCCTGAAGCAGACGCCGGAGCAGGTCGGCGCCTGGGCGGTCGGCCAGCTGGTGCGTGCTGCTGCGGCCCGTGTCGAGGGTGAGTACTTACTTAATGAGTAGTTGAGCGAATAGTCGCCAGGAAATATAGAGGAAGCCGCCTAGTTTCGGCACGGTCGTACTATTTTCGATCTATAATCGATTTTCCTTAACTCACCGACAGCGAGTTCGCCATGGCCCTGCCAGCAGCGTTGCAAAACCTTTCCCTCCCAGTTATCGCATCCCCGATGTTCATCGCCAGCGGCCCGGCCCTGGTCGCGGCGCAGTGCAAGGCCGGTATCGTCGGCTCCTTCCCGGCGCTGAACGCCCGCCCGGCGGAACTGCTGGACGTGTGGCTGACCGATTTGCAGAAAGAGCTGGCCGAATTCCAGGCCGCCAATCCCGGCAAGCGCGTCGGCCCGATCGCCGTCAACCAGATCGTGCACCAGTCGAACGACCGCCTGGCGCATGACGTGGAAGTCTGCGTCAAGCACCAGATCCCGATCATCATCTCCTCGCTGCGCGCGCCGCCGAAAGAGATGCTGGACGCGATCCACAGCTACGGCGGCATCGTTCTGCACGACGTGGTCTCGATCCGCCACGCCGAAAAGGCGCTGGAAGCGGGCGTCGATGGCCTGATCCTGGTGGCCAGCGGCGCCGGCGGCCATGCCGGCACCCTGTCGCCGTTCGCGCTGGTCGGTGAAATCCGCAAATTCTTCAAGGGCCCGATCGCGCTGTCCGGCTCCATCGCCACCGGTGATGCGATCCTGGCGGCACAGGCGATGGGCGCGGACTTCGCGTACATCGGCTCGCGCTGGCTGGCGACACAGGAATCGAACGTCAGCGACGACTATCGCAACGCCATCGTGGAATCGACCGCTGCGGACATCGTTTATTCGAACCTGTTCACCGGCGTGCATGGCAACTACCTGAAAAAATCCATCGTCGCCGCTGGCCTGGATCCGGAAGCGCTGCCGCAGGCCGACAAGAGCTCGATGAACTTCGGCTCCGCCAGCGCCAAGGCCTGGCGCGACATCTGGGGCGCCGGCCAGGGCGTGGGCCTGATGGACGACGTGCCGACCACCGCCGATATGGTGGCGCGTCTGAAGCAGGAATACGACGCCGCGCGCGCGCGCCTGGCCCTGTAACTGGCGCTGTAATTACTGCTTGACCGACAGGCTGCCGCGCGCAGCCTGTTTGCCGCGTACCCAGACCGTATCGATGCTGTCGTAGGCGCGGATATCGGCCAGTGGCGACATCTTCATCAGCACCAGGTTCGCGACCTTGCCCGCTTCGATGGTGCCCACTTGCGCGTCGATTTTGAAGGTGCGGGCGTTGTTGATGGTGGCCGCCTTGAACAGCTGCGCCAGCGACAGGCCGGCCTTGTGCAGGTCCTGCATCTCCAGGTAGCCGTTTAGGCCGGGGATGTTGCCGTAGGTCGGCGACGACGGCGTATCGGTGCCGAACACGAAGTTGGCGTCCTTGCTGGCCAGGTAGGCCACCACCTGCTGCTGGCGGCGCAGCGGCGCTTCCATGCCCTTCAATACCGCCGCATCGGTTTCGTCTTCCGCCAGCTCTTGCTTGAACCATTGGCCTTCGGGCGTCTTGAGCCAGGCCAGCATGGACGGCGGCAGCAGCTTGGCCAGCGCCGGGTTGTTCAGGTAGGCCGGTTCGAAATAGGCGTTCAGGCCATACAGCACCTGCATCGTCGCCTGGTAGCCGATCTTGCGCTCGACGATCCGGTCCAGCAGCTGCTTGATCTCGGCCGGCAGTTCCTTCTCCTTGTCCATCGCGCCCCAGTGCCACATGCCGTGCGCCAGCACGTCGACGCCGCCGTTGACGGCGAAGGTCTGCGCCTCGAACGAATTGCCATGGGTGACCAGCACCAGGCCGTCCTTGCTGGCGGCCGTCCGTACTTCCGAGTACACGGCGGGGCTCATCACCGGCAGGTTGTGCATGGTGCCGAAGCCGTGCTCAAAGTGGGTTTTGACGCAAATGGCGTGGTCGGCCTTGACCCGCGCCACGCCCTTGGCCGGGGTGTAGTCCTCCGGCTTGAAGCGGGCGGGGATCTTGTCGGCCTGCGCCGGGTCGTAGATAAAGTTGGAGAACATCTCGAAGCGGCTTTCCGGCGGCGCGTAGGAGGAGGGATAGCCGTTGGCGAACACCAGCGGCGCGCCGCAGTCGTAGACGTCCGGGTGCAGCGGCGTGGCCTTCACGCGGTCGATGAATTCGCGGCTGCCGGCGGCCAGGTCGATCACCGTGGTGTAGCCGTAGTAGAGGAAGGAGCGCGGCATCTGCGCGAAGTATTCGGCGGCCATGGTCTTCTTCTGGTCGGCCTGCTCGAAGCTCATGCCGGGGACGGAGTACAGGTGGACGTGCGAGTCGATCAGGCCGGGCGTGAGGAACTGGCCTTTGCCGTCGATGCGGCGGGCGCCGGCCGGCGCTTTCTTGCCCGCGCCGCGTTCGACGCGGACGATGCGCTCGTCCTCGATCAGCACGCTGCCGGCCTCGATGCGGTCCAGTTTTTCAGGTGACACCAGCTTGACGTTGGTGATCCAGGTTTGCTGGCCGGCCCAGGCCTGGGCGCAGAGGAGGAGGGACAGGCTGGCGAGAATGCGGGTGGTTTTCATGTGAAGCTCCGTGTTGTGAGGAGCCCAGTGTGCCGCCGCACATCGCGTTTTGCGTCTCAAATGATGATTTGGCACCTGCTACGCGGGCGTTTTGGCCTGGTCGCGGAATTCGCCCGGCGTCATGCCGGTCTGCTTCTTAAATACGCGGTTCATCGCGCTTTTACTGTTAAATCCGGCCAGTATCGCCAGATCGAGGATGCTGGCGCTGGCTTGCGCGGGGTCGTGCAAGGCCTGTTTCAGGGCTTCGACGCGGTGGCGGTTCAGGAAATCGGCGAAATTGACGCCGCAGCTTTCGTTGATCAGCTGGGACAGTTCGTGCGGCGTCATCGCCACCTGCGCGGCCAGGTCTTCCAGCTTCAATTCGCCGTTGCGGTAGGGCTGCTCCTGTTCCATGCAGGCGTTCAGCCGCGCGAGGAAGGCATCGCGGTCGGCTGTGGATAACTGTTTGCTGGCGTAGCGTGGCTTGGGCGGCGGGGGCGGTGGCAGCGCGCGCGGACGATAACCCAGCGGCAGCCGCATCGCCGTGAAGGCGGTCGCGAATACGAACAGCATCAGCGAAATGCCGTCCATCGCGTCGGCGGACACTGGCTGTTCCACGTCCAGCACCGCCATCGCCAGCGCGACGATGCTGAGCGCCGCGCTCACCAGCCACATGCCCATCAACCGCCGCAGGTCGCGTACCAGGTCGGAATCGGCCGGCACGCGGCCCACCAGCCGGTAGGTGGCGCGGATGTAGGTCAGCAGGATGGCCAGCTTGGCCAGCCCCGCCACGGTCAGATACCACGGCCAGCCATGCCATTGATGCATCCACGCCAGCTTCTCATCGGCCGAGCGCAGGTAGAACGGCGTCATCGCCAGCGTGGCAACGGCGAAGGGTATGAAGTGCAGCAGTACGCGACGGCCCAGCTTTTGATCGGACAGCATCGCGTGCAGGTACAGATATTGGAGCGGTCCGACCACCAGCCCCAAGGTGACGATGGCCAGCGCGCTGTGCGGATACTGCTGATACAGGTGGTTGAGCCCCAGCCAGTTGTGGCCGATGATGGCCGCGAACACCAGCAACAGCGCGGACAGCAGCCGGTTGGCGGTGCGCATCTCCGACTGGCGGACGCTGAGCAGCGTCGCCGTCATCAGAAAGGCCTGACCTATCGCCAGGAGAAAGAGCCACGAAAGTATCAAATTGTACATTCCGGCCATGCTGACATTTTCTGGGATGGAAAGCAATTATACTAATTCCAATCTTATCAATTGGTGAACTTCGCTCGATGAAAAAAATTCGCGTTTTGACGATGGTGCTGGCGCTGGCCAGCGTCCATGCCTATGCCTATGCCACCGTACTACCCAACGAAGCGGCCAAGCCGCTGGTGCAGGAAGGATCGGTACTGGCCGCGCAGGGCAAGTATCAGGATGCGCTGAACAAATTTTCTGCAGCGATGAAGGCCGATCCGGCGGCATCGATGCCGCTGTCCCACATCGCCCATGTATTGTTGATGGCGTCGTTGAATGGTAACGGTGACAACGCGGCCAAGCTGCGGCAGCAGTCGGAAGGCGTGGCGCGCCAGGCCTTGGCGCTCGATGCCCAGGACCCGCTGGCACAGGAAGTGCTGCGCTCACTGCTGGACGACAAGGACGCGCCGCTGCACGTGCCGTCGCCCGACGCCTGGAAGCTGACGCAGGAGGGCGAGGTGCTATACCAAGGGCAAAAGCTGGACGAGGCGCGCGCCAAATATGAGCAGGCGGCCAAGCTGGACCCGCAGTATTCCTCGGCGTTGGTGTATATCGGCGATACCTACTACACGCAGAAGAACATGCCGGAAGCGGAAGCGTACTTCCGCAAGGCCGCTGAGCTGGAGCCGCTGAACGGCCAGGCCTGGCGCTTCTATTCCGATGCGTTGGCGCAGCAGGGCAAGCGGGCGGCGGCGGAAACGGCGCTGTTGAGCGGCATCGCCGCGCAGCCCAGCCAGCGCCCCAACTGGGACAAGCTGGCGTCGCTTCGCGCCGCCAATGGCTATCCGCTGACTGCCTTGAAAATGCAGCGCAAGGCGCGCGCCGAGATGGATCCGGCGACCGGCAAGTTCACCATCCATCTTGACGATAAATTCAGTCCGCCGGCCGAGCAAAAAAGCCCCGATGGCGCGGTATGGCTGGCGCTAGCCCTCAAAGAGAGCAATATCCGCAGCAAGAACCGCGAAGACAAGGTGGCCGACAAGCCGTTCGCCATCGAGCTGGCGTCGTGGCAGGGCGCGATGCAGGTGGCCGATGAACTGGCCGCTAACGGCGCCGGCGAAGTCACCGATCCGAACCTGAAGACCATGCGCATGCTGGCCAAGGCCGGCCAGCTGGAAACCGCGCTGATGCTGTTGCAGTACAAGGAATCCTGGCGCCTCGAGTTCGAGGCGTGGAAGCGCGAACACCCGGACGGCATCCGCAAATTTGTCGACGCTTACGGCCTGCGGCCGTAAGGCTTAGTTCTCGGTCTGGATGGCCCACAGGCCTGGCAGGTTGCGCCAGTAGCCGTAGGCGTCCATGCCGAAGCCCACCACGAAGCGGTTGGGAATGGTGATGCCGACGATGTCGGCCTTGCACGGCTTGGCCTTGCCGATCGCCTTGTCGGCGAAGACGGCCAGCACCACTTCGGCGGCGCCCATGTCCAGCAGGCGCTGTTTGACGTGGGCCAGCGTTTCGCCTTCGTCCAGGATATCGTCCAGCACGATGACCACGCGGCCGGCCACGTTCGAACGCGGCACCACTTTCCAGACCACTTGACCGCCCTTGTCGTCGTCGCCGTAGCGGCTGACGTGGATGTAGTCGAATTCGAGCGGGAAGGTCAGTTGCGGCAGCAGGTTGCCCGTGAAGACCACGGCGCCTCCCATCACGCCCAGCACCAGCGGGAAGGAATCGCTGTCCGGTCGGTCGAAACGGGCGTTGAGGGTGTCGGCCATCGCGGTGACGGCTTGGTCGACGTCTGCTTTGGTGAACAGTTCTTCCGCGTTCTCCAGCAGGGCGCGGGCACGGGTGTGGTGGAAGTCTTGCATGATCTTCGTCGGCTTCTAAAAACAGGAGGTAAGTTCGCTATTATCCGCCATATCCCACCTCGCCGCATGCCGTTGGTTTTCCACCACAATAGGCGCAGCCTATGTGTAGTCGCGCACGTCGTCGATCACCTTGCCGTCGTTGGGCAGGCTGCCGATGGTGGCAAACCGCACCTCGCCCCGCAATTTGGTCAGGTCGCGTATCGATTCGGTGATGGCGACGGCGCTGGAGGCGCTGGACGGATCGGCCACTTCGCAGTGCAGCGTCATCACGTCCTGCGCCATATGGCCGGACACCACCAGCCGCGCCTTGACGATTTCCGGGTGACGGCGGGTGACGTCGTGCACCTGCGACGGATGCACGAACATCGCGCGTACCTTGGTGGTCTGGTCGGCGCGGCCCATCCAGCCCTTGATGCGGGTGTTGGTGCGGCCGCAGGGCGAGGGCGGTACGTTGGTCAGGATTGCCGACAAGTCGCCGGTGGCGAAGCGGATCAGCGGGTAGTCCGGATTGAAGAGGGTGACGACCACCTCGCCGATTTCGCCGTCGGGCACGGGATCGCCGCTGCCGGGGCGGACGATTTCCAGTATCAGGTCCTCGTCCAGCACCATGCCCGGATCGCGCACGCCGCCGCTCTGGGTTTCATAGGCGATGCTGCCGATATCGGCCGACGCATAGCATTGCAGCACGTGCGGCACGCCGCGCTCGATGAACCAGCTTCGCAGCGATTCCGGCAGCGCCTCGGCGGACATCAAGGCCTGCTGGATGCTGCTGACGTCCGCGCCCAGTTCCTGCGCTTTTTCGATGATGATCTTCAGGAAGGACGGCGTGCCGATGTAGGTATCGGGCCGCAAGTGGCCGATGGCCTGCACCTGCATCTCGGTCTGGCCGGCGCCGGCCGGTATCACGGCGCAGCCTATGCGCGCGGCGCCGCCTTCGACCATGAACGCCGCCGGCGTAAAGTGATACGAGAAGCAGTTCTGCAGCAGGCCGCCGGGACGCACGCCGGCCGCATACATCGGCCGGGCGAAACGCCACCAGTCCTGGCCGCGTCCTTCGGGATCGAAAATCGGGCCGGGCGACATGAACACGCGCGACAACTGGCCGACCGGCGTGGTATTGAGTCCGCCGAACGGCGCCTGCTGCTTCTGCAAGCCGTGCAACTCGGACTTGCGCGTCACCGGCAGCGTCGCCAGCGCGGCGCGGCTGTTGATGTCGGCGGCGTTGACGTCGTGCAGGATGCGCGACCAGCCGGCGGCGGCCTTGGCGCGCGCCACCAGCTGCGGCAGGCGTGACATCAGCTCGCGTTCGCGTTGTTCTGGCGAGCGCGTTTCGAGACTGTCGTAGGTATCGGCCATGATTGTTTATCCTTGTATCTCGCGTTGCAGCTTCTTGGTCAGTTTGCCGAACACCAGTTCATAAGAGCGCGTCAGCAGTTCTTTGGCTTCGGCGTCGCTGAGGGTTTTTAAATCCTCGACATATATCCACTTCGCCCGCGCCAGGTAGGGCGCGGGAATGATGCCGGGGCGGTCGGTCAGTTCCAGGAAGCGGTCGTCGTCCACCTTGAAGCTGATGCCCTTGGCCTTGTCATCGAGCTCGGTGACGGCGAACATTTTCGTCCCGACGGAGAACACGAGATCCGCGCCCCACTTGGTATCCTCGGTCGCGCCGGGGAAGGTGCGGCACAGGGCCTTGGCCTGCTTGATATTCATGCGGTGTGATCCTCTGTTCTTCAGGCCAGCCAGCGTTTGCGGCGGCGGTAAAATTTCATGTCGCGGAAGCTCTTGCGGCCGGCGCCGGAAACGCCGAGGTAGAACTCCTTGACGTCTTCATTGCTGGCCAGCTCGGAGGCCGCGCCTTCCATCACCACGCGGCCGTTCTCCAGGATGTAGCCGAAGTCCGCGTAGCGCAGCGCGATGCTGGTGTTCTGCTCGGCCAGCAGGAAGGAGACGTTTTCCTTGCTGTTCAAGTCCTTCACGATGCCGAAGATCTCGTCGACGATCTGCGGCGCGATGCCCATCGACGGCTCGTCCAGCAGGATCATCGACGGCTTGGCCATCAGCGCGCGGCCAATGGCGCACATCTGCTGCTCGCCGCCGGAGGTGTAGCCGGCCTGGCTGCCGCGGCGTTCGCGCAATCGCGGGAAGTAGTGGTAGACCTTTTCCAGCGATTCCTTCAGCTCCGCCCGCGATGCGCTACGGGTGTAGGCGCCGGTGAGCAGGTTCTCTTCGATGGTCAGGTGGCCGAAGCAGTGACGGCCCTCCATCACCTGCGACAGGCCGCGCCGCACCAGTTCATTGGGCGTGAGCTGGTCGATGCGCTCGCCCTTGAACTGGACTTCGCCCTTGGTGACGTCGCCCCGTTCGCCGCGCAGCAGCGTGGAGATGGTTTTCAGCGTGGTGGACTTGCCGGCGCCGTTGGCGCCCAGCAGGGCCACGATCTTCCCCTGCGGGACTTGCAGGGACACGCCCTTGAGCACCAGGATCACGTGGTCGTAGATTACTTCCACGTTATTCACGGACAGGTAGGGCGCTGCCGCCGGAGCGGTGGGGTTGCTGGTACCGGTGCTGGTGGCTGTCATCATTTTGCGCAGGCCGGGGTGATTTTTTTCTCGGTCGCGTAGGCTGCGGAGCTTTCTTCCAGCAGCTTGCGGGTCAGGGCCTTGTCGCCGACGATCCAGTTCGGCGTGATGGCGTTCCACTTCTTGCCGTCCCATTGCTGGACCTTGACCGCGCCCGAGCCTTCATGGTCGTCGCAGCTGGTCTTCACCACCGGCAGCATGCCGAAGGCGCCGATGGCTTTCTGGCGCGCTTCGTCGACGTTCAGGTGCTCCAGGCCCCAGCGCATTTGTTCGCCGGTGACCGGTTTGCCTTTGCCGAATTTGTCCTGCGCGGTGCGCATCGCTTCCACCCACAGGATGGCCGCGCTGACGCCGCGCATGTGGTACACGGAGCCGATGCGGCTGCGGTCGGCCAGGTTGCCCTTGCCGGCGTCGTAGAGTTTTTTGTGGATCTCATCCATCACCGGGTAGTTGCCCGGCGTGTTGAAGGTCATCGCGCTGTAGCCTTTGGCGGCGTCGCCGGCCGGCACGGTGTCTTCTTCGGAGCCGGCCCACCACACGCCCAGCAGCTTCTCGCGCGGGATGCCGTTGCGCTGCGCGGTCTTGATGGCGACCGCGTTCATCGAGCCCCAGCCCCACAGGATCACATGGTCAGGATTGGCCTGGCGGATCTGCAGCCATTGCGATTGCTGCTCGGTACCCGGCGGCGTGACGGGGATCTTGACCAGGTCAAAGCCGTACTGCTTGGACAAGGCCTCCAGCACCGGCAAGGGTTCCTTGCCGAACGCCGAGTCGTGGTACAGATAAGCGATCTTCTTGCCTTTCAATTTGTCCATGCCGCCGTTTTTATCGCCGAGGTATTTGATCATCGCGGCGGCCTGGTTCCAGTAGCTGGTAATCAGCGGGAACACATAGGGGAAGACCTTGCCGTTGGCGGCGTCCGAGCGGCCGTAGCCGATCATCGTCATCGGAATTTTATCGGTCGGCAGGCGATCGAGTACGCCGTAGGCGACGCCGGTGGACAATGGTTCAACCAAAGTGGCGCCGCCGTTCTTGGTCTTCAGGCGCTCGTAGCATTCGACGCCGCGCGAAGGGTTGTATTCGGTTTCGCACTCTTCCCACGAGATCTTCACGCCGTTGACGCCGCCCGCCAGGTTGACCAGGTTGAAGTAATCGATAATGCCGCCGTAAAAGCCGGAGCCGCCCGCCGCGTAAGGGCCGACGCGGTACGAGGGCAGGGCGACGTATTGGTCCTGCGCCCACGCTGTAACGGATGCCGCCAGTGTGAGTCCAACTACCAGGGATGCGATGCGCTTCATTTGTCTTCTCCTCCAGGTTATTGTTTTTTATGCGCTCAGTGCGGGAATGGCCACAGACGCAGTTTCTCTTTACCGATTTGCCATAGACGCGCCAGACCGTGCGGTTCCACGATCAGGAAAAATATGATCAGGGCGCCGAACACCATCAGCTCCAGGTTGGACGCCACGCTGGTCGGCAGCGCCAGGCTGTGCGCGAAAATATTCAGGAACACCGGCAGCAGCACGATGAACGCTGCGCCGAGGAAGGAGCCGAGCACCGAACCGACGCCGCCGATGATCACCATGAACAGGATGCGGAACGACAGGTCGAGGTTGTAGGCTTCCGGCTCCACCGTGCCCAGGTAGGCGTAGGCGTACAGCGCGCCGGCCACGCCGCAGTAGAAGGAGCTGACGGCGAAGGCCAGCAGCTTGGTGCGCATCAGGCGGAAGCCGATCACCTCGGCCGCCACGTCCATGTCGCGCACCGCCATCCACGAGCGGCCGACGTTGGAGCGGATCATGTTCTTGGCCAGCAGCGCCATCACGGCCACCACGCCCAGCACCAGCAGGTACTTGCGGCTGGGCGTATCGAACTGGTAGCCGAGGATGGCGATCTTCTGCGCGGTGATCACGCCGGAGCTGCTGTAGTTGGTCAGGTAGGGGATCTTGGTCAGGCACCACACCACGAAGAACTGCGTGGCCAGCGTGGAGGCGGCCAGGTAGAAGCCGCGTATCCGCAGCGACGGCAAGCCGAAGGCGATGCCGACCATTGCCGCGCTCAAGCCGCCCAGCACAAAGGCCAGCAGCACCGGCAGGCCGGGCAAGCGCGCCAGGAAGTTGTACGAAGCGAAGGCGCCGACCGCCATGAAGGCCGCCGTGCCCAGCGACAGCTGGCCCGCGTAGCCGGTCAGGATGTTCAGTCCCAGCGCGGCCAGCGAGAAAATCAGGAAGGGAATCAGGATCGCCGACAAGGCGTACGGCGATGCGAACAGCGGCACCACCACGATCGCCACGGCCAGCAACGCAAACAGCGCGATGCGGTCCTGCAGGATGGGGAAGATCTGGCTGTCGGCCTGATAGCTGGTTTTAAATTGTCCTGCTTCGCGGTAGAGCATTCTGGCCTCTCAGATTCTGCGGATGATTTTTTCGCCGAACAGGCCTTCCGGCCGCACCAGCAGGAACAACAGCGCCAGCACATACGGGAACCAGCCTTCGATGCCGCCGCCGACCAGCGGGCCGATATACACCTCGGCCATTTTTTCGGAGGCGCCGATAATCAGGCCGCCGACGATCGCGCCCGGCATCGACGTGAAGCCGCCGAGTATCAGCACCGGCAACGCCTTCAGCGCCACGAAGGTCAGCGCGAACTGCACGCCGTTGCGGGCGCCCCACAGCAGGCCGGCCACCAGCGCGACCAGCCCGGCCACCGCCCACAGCACCGCCCAGATGCGTTGCAGCGGGATGCCGACGGCCAGCGCGGCCTGGTGATCGTCCGCCACCGCGCGCAATGCGCGGCCCACCTTGGTCTTGGAGAACAGCAGTGCCAGCGCGGTCACCAGCAGGCCGCAGACGGCGGCCGCCATGATGTCGAACTGCGAGACCAGGATGTTAAATTTGTTCATCAGGTACTCGGACGGCACGTCCTCGATCGGCAGCTCCAGCTTGTGCACCTGCGAGCCCCACATCAGCTGCGCCAGGCCTTCGATGAAGAACGCCAGGCCGATGGTGGCCATGAACAGCGTGATCTCCGGCTGGTTCACCAGCGGCCGCAGCACCACGCGCTCGATGGCGATGCCGAGCAGGATCATGACCACGATGGTCAGCGGGATCGCTACCCACAGCGACACGCCGAAGTTGTCGACGATGCCGACGCAGGTCAGCGCGGCGAAGAACACCATCGCGCCCTGGGCGAAGTTGAATACGCCGGAAGCCTTGTAGATCAGCACAAAGCCGATCGCCACCAGCGCGTACATCACGCCCGACAGCAGGCCGCCGATCAGCACTTCAAAGAAAAAGTTCATTCGCAGGCCTTTCCTAAATACGCGTTGATCACGTCCTGGTTGCAGCGGATGTCGTCGGGCGTGCCGTCGCCGATTTTCTTGCCGTAGTCGAGCACCACCACGCGGTCCGAGATGTCCATCACCACGCCCATGTCATGCTCGATCAGCACGATGGTGGTGCCGAATTGGTCGTTGACGTCGAGGATGAAACGGCACATGTCCTGTTTCTCTTCGACGTTCATGCCGGCCATAGGTTCATCGAGCAGCAGGATTTCCGGTTCGGCGGCCAGAGCCCGACCCAGTTCCACGCGCTTTTGCAGGCCGTAGGGCAGGCGGCCCACGGGGGTCTTGCGGATCGCCTGGATCTCCAGGAAGTCGATGATCTCCTCCGCCTTGACGCGGTGGGCGATTTCCTCGCGCCGCGCCGGACCCCAGTACAGGGCCTGCATCAGGAAGTTGGACTTCATCTTCAGGTTACGGCCGGTCATGATGTTGTCGAGGACCGTCATGCCCTTGAACAGCGCGATATTCTGGAAGGTGCGGGCGATGCCGGATTTGGCGGCCGCGTGGCAGTCCATGTTCTTGCGGTGTTCGCCGCGGTAGATGATCTCCCCCTGCTGCGGGCGGTACACGCCGTTGATCACGTTGAGCATCGAGCTTTTGCCGGCGCCATTGGGACCGATGATGGCGCGGATCTCGTGCTGCTTCACGTCGAAGGAGATGTCGGTCAGCGCCTTCACGCCGCCGAACGATAGCGAGATGTTTTTCAGGTCGAGGATCACCGGGCCGATTTTCCGGCGGCCGGGATCTGCGTCCGCCCCGAAGTGGGTGTCTGGTTCGTTCATTTGCATGGTGGCCTCCTCGATCATGCCGCTGCTTTGATGGCAGGGAAGGTCTTGCTGGACTCGATCTTCAGGTCCGCCGCCACCAGCCCGCTGCGACCATCCTCGAACTTGACCTGCGTTTCGATGTACTGCGACTGCTTGCCGCTGTAGAGCGCCTCGATCAGCACCGCGTACTTCTCGGCGATGAACTTGCGGCGCACCTTGCGGGTGCGGGTCAGCTCATCGTCGTCGGGATCGAGCTCCTTGTGCAGCACCAGGTAGCGGTGGATCTGCGTGTCGCTCATCATCGGTTCGGCCGCCAGGTCGGCGTTGACCTGCTCGATGCAGTCGCGCACCAGGCCATATACCTGCGGATGCGCGGCCAGGTCGGTGTAGCCGGAATAGGCGATGCTGCGGCGTTCGGCCCAGTTGCCCACGGCTTCCATGTCGATATTGATGAAGGCGCAGACCTCGTCGCGTTTGTCGCCGAACACCACCGCCTCTTTGATGAAGGGGAAGAACTTGAGTTTGTTCTCCACATAATTGGGCGCGAAGATGGCGCCGCCGTTCATCTTGCCGACGTCCGCCGCG
Source organism: Duganella sp. BJB476 (assembly GCF_003416895.1). Lineage (GTDB taxonomy): Bacteria > Pseudomonadota > Gammaproteobacteria > Burkholderiales > Burkholderiaceae_D > Rugamonas. Next base: position 226,879 of record NZ_QVIO01000005.1, on the reverse strand, counting down.
CGGTCGATGATCTTCAGGTGGCCTTCGTGGTCGAACAGGCCGGCGTCGCCGGTGTGGAAGTAGCCTTCGGCGTCGATCGCTTCGTTGGTGGCGTCGGGGCGCTTGTAGTAGCAATCCATCAATGTTGGTGACCTGACTAGGACCTCGCCGTTATCGGCCAGCTTGACTTCGACACCGGGCGCCGGCAGGCCGACGCTGTCGAACTTGATCTGGCCGTCCGGCTGCAGACATATATAAGCGCAGGTTTCGGTGGAGCCGTAGAACTGCTTCAGGTTGACGCCGATGGAGCGGTAGAAGCGGAACAGGTCGGGGCCGATCGCGGCGCCGGCGGTGTAGGCGACCCGCACGCGTGACAGTCCGAGCACGTTTTTCAGCGGGCCGTAGACCAGCACCTTGCCGACCGCGTAGGCCAGGCGGTCGGACAGCGGCACCGGCTTGCCGTCCAGGATGGCGGCGCCGCTGCGGCGCGCCACAGCCATGAAGTGATGGAACATGCGGCGCTTGATGGCGCCGGCGTCCTCCATCCGTATCATCACGGTGGTGAGCATGTTCTCGAACACGCGCGGCGGGGCGAAGTAATAAGTAGGGCCGATTTCGCGCATGTCGGTCATGACGGTGTCGCCGGATTCGGGGCAGTTGACGGTGAAGCCGGCCGTCATCGCCTGCGCGAACGAGAACAGGCAGTCGCCCACCCAGGCCATCGGCAGGTAGGACAGGATGTCTTCCTCGTCGGTGAGGTTCTCGAAACCGACGCCGCCGGTGCCGGCCGCGATCAGCGCGCTGTGGGTCTGGCACACGCCTTTGGGCTTGCCGGTGGTGCCGGAGGTGTACAGGATGATGGCGTTGTCGCTGCCCTTGCCGGCTTGGACGGCGGCGTCGAACATGCCGGGATTGGCCTTGTCCCAGTCGCGGCCCAGCTCTTGCAGGCGGGCGAAGGACAGCAGGCCTTGCTGGCGGTAGTGGCGCATGCCGCGCTCGTCGTCATAGGCGACGTGGGCGATATGCGGGTACAGACTTTGCAATTCCGTCAACTTGTCGACCTGTTCCTGGTCTTCGACGATGGCGTAGCGGATTTCGGCGTTTTCCAGCACGTAGGCCATGTCGGCGGCGGGGGCGTCCTGGTACAGCGGCACCGGCACGCCGCCCAGGCATTGCGCGGCCAGCATCGACCAGTAGAGGCGGGGGCGGTTGTCGCCGATGATGGCCAGGTTCATGCCGCGCTGGAAGCCGATGGCGGCCAGGCCGCAGGCCAGCGCGCGCACTTCGTCGTTGACCTGGGCCCAGGTCCAGCTTTGCCAGATGCCCAGGTATTTTTCCCGGAATGCGGGTTTCCCCGGCCGGAGCTGACCGTGGGTCAGCAGCCAACGCGGGAACGTCTCGTTCTGTGTATGCACCAGTGTCTCCTGTTGCTGTTTGCTCGTACTTGTTAAACTTCTGATACGGCAGCCTTTTTATGTGATGATATTAGCCTGCCGCCGAGAGTCAGGTTGTCTTTTCGGCGACATTTGACCGAACTTTCCATATTGCGTTGCAATAATGCCTAATCGACATCAAATTACTCTCAAGGAATCATTGCGCACGGCGATCTGGGCCCAGGGTCTGACGCCGGAACAAATGGCGCGCGTGGAGGCTGAGACCTTTGAAACTTTTGTTCCGAAGGGCGGTTATGTTTGCCGCAAGGGGGAAATGGTCGAGCATTGGCTGGGGATTATGGAGGGCATGGTCAAGATGACTAATTTCTCGGCTGCCGGTAAAAGCGTGTCATTTACCGGCGTACCGCCCGGTGGCTGGTTTGGCGAGGGTTCGATATTAAAGCGGGAAATACTGAAATACGATGCGATGACATTGCGCGATAGCCGTATCGCCCGCATGCCGATGTCCACTTTTCACTGGTTGCTGGATACCAGTTTGCCATTCACGCGGTTTTTATTGATGCAGCTGAATGAGCGGCTGGGGCAGTTTATCGGCATGGTGGAAAATGACCGCTTATTAAATCCCGATACCCGCGTGGCGCGCTGTCTGGTTTCCATGTTCAATTCCCATCTTTATCCGGGACTGGAGAAACTGGTGCAGATATCGCAGGAGGAGTTGGGCCTGCTATCCGGCGCTTCGCGCCAGCGCGCCAATCAGGCATTGCAGCTGCTTGAGAAACAAGGCTTATTAAGTCTTGATTATGGCGGCATCCGCATACTTGATCTCGAAGGCCTGCGCCGCTACGAGGCCTGAGCACCACTTCCCCTAGCTATGAATCGCCGATCAGGGAAGTTTTACCCTTAAATCATGCTAGTTTTTGGCGTGTTTGCGCCAGATTCCAGCTTTTGTCGGTCGTCAGGCGACGGTTGGCACCGTTCTGCCTTCGACACGGATGGCGCCGTCGTTAATCACCGCGGCGCGATCGCTGGCCACGAACGTCACGACATTGGGAACTTCATGGGGTTTAGCCAGACGGTAAATAAGCGATGATGGTCTATTCTCGGACTTAGACTTGTGATCAGTTTCGGGATAAGAAAATTCCGGATTGACGGAAGAGATTAAGTCCTTCAAGCTTTCCGTTTCAATCTGGTGTGGTAGCTTGATTCCGCCAAACCGTGCTCCGCAGCCACGGTCGGATAACATTTATTTCCAACGGGATGGCACCAATGTCAACGGATGCATTCTCTTCGAACCACATGCGTTGCCAATCTTCGTCCCACGTTGAAAGTAATTACTCAATGCGCAAGTATCCGTGTTATTCACAAGGAGGTTGATCACTGAGTATTTTGAGATTACTTGGTATTCTCAGTGTCCGTTACCGATAATGCCAGGGAACCGAACTGTTGATTAAGTGCTGCCAAGGCGTGATTTACTCCGGCTTAGTTGCAGCCATAGATAATGTTGCTTCATTAATTGATCGGCGACGTGGCAGGGTAGTTCGAACTGTTATTCGACTTTCTGGTCGAAAAGTTAACCGCTATGCTGCGTTGCGCTGTTTTTCTAGCCAGCGATCATGCATTTCCTGCATGGCAAGCCAACTTTCCGGTGAGCTTCCCAGAGCAGATGCCAGGCGCTGTGCCATTGAGGCCGTCACTCTTCCACGGCCGCTTAAAATGCGGTTTAAGGTTGACGGCGCGACACCTAATTTGGCGGCGCAACGGCGGCCGCTGATTTTCTGCGGACGCAAATACACTTCCAGGATGAATTCGCCAGGATGAAGAGGATTGTGCATATCAATCAATCTTTGTGCTGGAACGAGACGATCATGATCACTATAGCTTTCGACGCATTGCGGAACAAGCTGAGCGATTAAAGCATTTTGCCTTGGCGCCCATCTGATGGCAGATCAATGTTCAAGGCCTGTGCCCCAGGCAATCGCGGTATCATAGCGACAAGCTATGCCGCATCGGCGGCGCACCGGAAATCGACTCATCCCATGCATATTCCAGAAACTTCCCACGTTGCCGAGCGCCTGGCGCTGTTGCGCGCGGCGATGCGCCAACAGCAGATCGACGCGCTGATCGTGCCGTCCGCCGATCCCCATTTGTCCGAATACCTGCCGGCCCGCTGGCAGGGCCGCGAGTGGCTGTCCGGATTCACCGGCTCGGTCGGCACCTTCATCATCACGCCGGAATTTGCCGGCATCTGGACCGACGCCCGCTATTGGACCCAGGCCGAGCAGCAACTGGCCAGCACCGGTATTGCGCTAATGAAACTGACCTCCGGCGCCAGCGTGCAATATGTCGACTGGCTGGCCGCGACCCTGACGCCCGGCCAGACGGCTGCGGTCGACGGCGCGGTGCTTGGCCTGTCCATCGCCCGGCTGCTGGAAACCGCGTTGCAAGCGAAAAACATCACATTGCGCACCGATCTCGATCTGCTGGATCAGGTCTGGAGCGGCCGCCCGGCGTTGCCGGCCACGCCGGTGTACGAGCATCTGCCGCCATTCGCATCCCAGACCCGCGCCGAAAAACTTGCCAATTTGCGCACAACGATGCAGCAACTGGGCGCGCAACGCCACCTGATCTCGACGCTGGACGATATCGCCTACCTGTTCAACCTGCGCGGCGCCGACGTCAATTACAACCCGATTTTCCTGTCCCACGCGCTGATCGGCCCGACCCGGGCCACGCTGTTCGTCGCCGACGGCAAGATATCGCCGGCGTTGCACCTCACACTGGCGGAGGACGGCGTCGACGTTGCGCCATATGAAACGGCCGCCGTCGCGTTGGCCACGCTGCCGGCCGACAGCACCTTGCTGATCGATCCGCGCCGCCTCACCTACGGCACGCGCCAGTGGATACCGGCCACGGTCCAGGTGATCGAGGCGATTAACCCGACCACCTTCGCCAAATCGAAGAAAAGCGAGGCCGATGCGGCGCACGTGCGCGCCACGATGGAGCAGGACGGCGCCGCCCTGTGCGAATTCTTCACCTGGCTGGAGCAGACGCTGGCCGATCCGCAACGCCCGCCGCTGACCGAACTGGCCATCGACCGTGAAATCACGGCCGCGCGCGCGCGCCGTCCGGGCTTCGTCAGCCCCAGCTTCTCCACCATCGCCGGCTTCCGCTCCAACGGCGCGATCATGCATTACCGCGCCACCGAAGCCCAGCACTCCGTCATCGAAGGCGACGGCCTGCTGCTGATCGACTCCGGCGGCCAGTATGTGGGCGGCACCACCGACATCACCCGCGTGGTGGGCGTCGGCGCCATCACGGGCGAACACAGACGCGATTTCACGCTGGTGCTCAAGGGCGTGATCGCCCTGTCTTCGGCGCGCTTCCCGCGCGGGACCAGATCGCCGATGCTCGACGCCATCGCCCGCGCGCCGCTGTGGGCCGAAGGCATGGACTTTGGCCACGGCACCGGCCACGGCGTCGGCTACTTCCTCAACGTGCACGAAGGCCCGCAGTCGATTTCGCAATCGGCGATGCCGGAGCCGCACACCGCCATGGAACCAGGCATGATTACATCGATAGAACCGGGCTTGTACCGCCCCGGCAAGTGGGGCATCCGGATTGAAAACCTGGTGCTGAATCGTCCCGCAGGCCAGACCGAGTTCGGCGAGTTCCTCGATTTCGAGACGCTGACCCTGTGCCCGATCGACACGCGCTGCATCGAGCCCTCGCTGCTGCGCGACGACGAGAAACGTTGGCTGAACGACTATCACGCCACGGTGCGCCAGCGTTTGCGTCCGCTGCTGTCGGGCGCCGCGCTGGCCTGGCTGGAAACCCGCACGGAGGCGCTATGAGCGGCCGCGCAACCCGGGCCACGACGGCCGTCGACCGTCTCAAGGTTCGTAGTGGAAATGCCAAGTATTCGATGTCGCGCACCGGCAGCGGCCATTTCTTCCTGACCGAAGGCCCCGGCCAGCCGCCGCTGTGTGCGCCGCTGGAGCTCGACGATTTCGTTGCCTTCGTCAACGGCATTTCGCCGGGGCCGCCGCGGCGCGTGAGCAAGCTTGATGTCGCATTCGAAAAACAGCTCGTTAAAAAAACACCATAGCGCCACCGCTGAAAGAGACCACGCATGCCACCGATCGAGTTCCTGTTTGCTTACTGGTCCGCCCATGAAATCGCCACCAACGGCGTAATTTTGCTGAATCTGGTCGGCGCTCTGCTGCTAGGCCTGATGGTCGGCTACGAGCGCTCGTATCACGGCCGCGCCGCCGGCATGCGCACTTACGGGCTGGTATGCATGGCGTCCGCCGCGCTGACCGTGATCGGCGGCTATCCCGGCGAGTGGTTTGGCGGCCATGCCGGTCACACCATCCTGACCTCCGACCCGACCCGCATCGTGCAGGGCATCGTCACCGGCATTGGCTTCCTCGGGGCCGGCGTCATCATGCGCGAAGGCTTTAATATCAGCGGCCTGACGACGGCGGCCTCGATCTGGGCCTCCTCGGTGATCGGCGTGATGGTCGGCATCGGCTTCTACCTGGGCGCGATGGGGCTGGCGGTGCTGTGCGCCGGCGCGATGATCCTGCTGACCAGGGTCGAGGCCTGGTTGCCGTCGCGGCATGCGATCGCGATCACCATGCGCTTCAAGGCCGGTTATCTGCCGCAGGAACCGGCGCTGCGGCAGATGGCGCTGCAACGCGGCTATGAAATCGCCGGCGGCTCGCTGATGATAGGCAGCGACGGCGGCATGCAGGAATGGCGCTTCGTCGCCATCGCGCTGAGCAAGCGTAGCGGTGCGCCGATGTCGGTGCTGTCGGCTGAGCTGGCGCAATTCGACGGCATCCACAGCTTCCAACTCTCGCACGCACGCAACTAACATGAGCATGAACGAACAAGCCAGGGCAGTATTCGATTTCTGGTTCCAGCCCACCGCAGGGCAGGCCGCCGACGCGACGCGGCGCGAGTGGTTCCAGAAGAACGACGATTTCGACCGTGAGATCGCCAGCCGTTTTGGCACGCTGATCGAGCAGGCGCTGGCCGGCGGGTTGCATGCGTGGGATGCGGAAGGTCCGCAGTCCGCGCTGGCGCGCATCCTGGTGCTGGACCAGTTCTGCCGCAACGTCCACCGCGGCACGCCGCTGGCCTTTGGCGGCGACCCGCAAGCCTTGCAGGCGGCGCGCAATATGGTCGAGACGGAGCAGGACCTGGCGCTGCCGCCCCTGCAACGCGCTTTTGTTTACCTGCCGTTCGAGCACGCGGAGGACATGGCGATGCAGGAGCAGGCCGTGGCCCTGTACACCCGCATGGCGGACGCCGGACGCGACACGACGCCGCCGGCCACCAGCCAGGCCATCGCCGGCATGCTCGATTTCGCTCATCGCCATCGCGAGGTGATACGCCGCTTCGGCCGCTTCCCGCACCGTAACGCCATCCTTGGCCGCGCGTCGACGCCGGAAGAACGGGAGTTTTTGCAGCAGCCGGGGTCCGGTTTCTGATGGCGACCTTCAACCTGATCGGCGCCGGCCATGTCGGCCGCGTGCTGGGACGTTTGCTGGCTGCACAGGGTGGCTTCCAGGTGCGGCAGGTGCTGACGCGCTCCGCCGCGTCGGCGCAGGCTGGCGTGGATTTCATCGGCAGCGGCGCGCCGGTGCAGCGTTACGATCAATTGCTGCCGGCCGACATCCATGTGCTGGCCGTGGGCGATGACCAGATCGCCAGCGCCTGCGCCGCGCTGGCGCTGGCGGTGCCGCTGCAAGGCAGCATCGTATTCCATTGCAGCGGCGCGCTGGCGTCCGGCCAGTTGCAGGCCGCGCGCGATGCGGGCGCGCTGGTCGCCAGCGTCCATCCGATCCGCAGCTTTGCCGATCCGGAAGCGGTGGCTGCCCAATTTCCGGGCACCTACTGCGGCATCGAGGGCGACGCCGTCGCGCTGGCCGTGCTGACGCCGGCCTTGCAGGCGATCGGCGCGCAGCCGGTGCCGATCGATGCCTCGGCGAAGACCGTGTATCACGCCGCCGCCGTCTTCGCCAGCAACTACCTGGTGACGGTGCTGGACGCCGCCTTGCGCGCTTACATGGCGGCCGGCATCCCCGAGGAGGTGGCGCGCCAGATGGCGCAGCCGCTCGCGACCGAGTCGATGGCCAATGTGTTCCGGCTCGGCGCGGCCGCCGCGCTCAGCGGCCCGATCGCGCGCGGCGACATGGTCACTGTGGATCGCCAACAACGGGCGGTCGACCAGTGGGACAGATCAACCGGCGAACTTTACCGGGCGCTGGTGGCGCCCACCGTCGATCTGGCGCAGCGAAAACGGCAGAAATAGCCCGCCGTGACGGCTACGCCTCTTATCTCCTTGCAAATTACTACTTAACAACTATATTTTAAGTAGGTGTATGCTTTTCCCGTGAGCGAGCGTTGCAGTTTTATTGGTACGAATTGACAAATAAGTGGCGGGATTAGTCGACAAACCTCGGAATTAGCAATAAGCTTGTTTCTTAGAATGTTTTCTTGAAGAATCTAGCAATAAGCCGGCGCACCAATAGGATAGGGGTAAGAACATGTTATTTCTGAAGAGTACGACCGTCACGAAAGCGCCAGGGATTTACGACGTAGATATCGCCGCTAAACCACCCGGCAAGACTTTTGGTGTGTTCATGGCCACCGATCCGGACAATCCTCCGGCCGAAGTGCTGGCGGCACTGGCGGCGATGGGTTTCAAGAACACCTACAGCGGCGGCTACACCCACAAGGACCGCGGCAAGGTGCTGGACCTGCACTTCCAGAAAGACGGCACCGACTTGTTCCAAGGCTGGAAAGCCGAAGAGATGGAAGCCAATATGGCCGCCATCACTTCGCTGTTCAGCGGCATCGGCATCACCATCGCGCCGCGCGTGATGACTTTGGCCGAAGCGTACGCCTAAGCCTAAGCCTGCACCTCGATGTGATACAGGGCCCACGGGCAGGAACCGAACCGTTCTGCGAGCGGTTTGGCCGCCATTTTCGGGACCTTGTCGGCATCGTAAATCGCCCATAGCGGACCCAGTCCGCCCAGCGCCATCGCGGCGCCATCCAGATGGGTGGCGACGATGTAGCGCTGCGCGCGCGCCTGCGCCACGGTGACCGTGGCCGCATAACCATCCACCGCACGCAACACCAGCTTGCCGCTATCGCCCAGCGATGCGCCGGCCGCCTTCATCACGTCCAGCAGCAGCGGGCCGCGCAGCGTGTGCACCTTGCCGTCGTATTCCAGCGTCGGCTGGATGGTGATGGCCGGCAGCGCGGCCAGCGCGGCGAAGTCGAAGGCATGCGCCTTGTCGAAGCTGAGTTTTTGCTTGAACATCATCTGGTCGCGCACTGGATCGAAGCGGCCACGGTTGACCTTGCCGACGGCGCCGGTCACGGTCAACAGCGCCGGTCCGGCGTTGCCCGCAGCTGCGGTGGCTTGCGAGACGGGCAGGGCGGCGGCCATGCCGGCCAAGGCGGCGCGGCCCAGAAACTGGCGTTTTTGCATACGAGGTTCTCCTGTCTGACGTAGTGCCGGTATCATACCGCGCATGGACTTATTTGCAGACGACGGCGACTTGACGCCCATCCCGATCGAGGATGGCGAACTGTGGTTCCAGCAGCGGCTGGCGCTGGACCTGGCGCCGGCCGAGGCCATGCAGCGCCTGCTCGACGAAACCGACTGGCGCGAGGAACAGATCCAGGTCTGGGGCAAGCTGCACATGCAGCCGCGCCTGAGCGCCTGGCATGGCGACGCCCGCTACCGATATTCCGGCAAGCTGTTCCATCCGCTGCCCTTCACCCCTTTGCAACTGCACATCAAACAGGCAGTGGAGCTGGCCACCGGCCGCCAGTTCAACAGCCTGCTGCTGAACTACTACCGCGACGAACGCGACCGCATGGGCTTCCATGCCGACAACGAGCCGACGCTGGGGCCGAATCCCGCCATCGCCTCGGTCAGCTTCGGCGCGGCGCGCACCTTTATCCTCAAGCACCGGACCCTGCCGAAGACCGTCAAGCTGGCGCTGGGCGACGGCTGCCTGCTGCTGATGGCGGGCAGCTTGCAGCATCACTGGCTGCATGGCATCAACAAGGAACGCGGACCCAAGGGGCCGCGCATCAACCTCACTTTCCGCAATATTCTGCGCGAACCTTAAGCCTCTCTTAAGTTTGGAGGAAGCTAGTGTAAGCCATCTATAATTCGGCTTACATCCTGTCACACTTCTTACTAAATCGGTGCGGACAGGTGTTGGCGTGAGTGCTATCTTGGCTCCATCGCAATTCAGAGAACTGCGATCCCAAGCAAGTCCAACACTCATTTTGCTGAAAGATCCAAGACCATGAAAAAAATTCTGTTCACATTAGTTGCTTCCGCTGCCGCCCTGGCCGGCACCTCCGCTTACGCCGCCGATGACGCGGGCACCGCCTACATCGGCGCCGGTGTCGTGGGCAGCCACTACAAGTTCGACGTGCCTGGCGCGACCAGCACCTCCGACCGCAGTGGCGACAAGGCGACCGGCAAGATATTCGCCGGCTACAACATCGACAAGACCTGGGCGGTTGAAGGCGGTTATACCGACTTCGGCAAGAAAGGTTATGACTACACGGTAGGCGGCGCACCCGGCCACGTGCAGACCAAAGCAAGCTCGTTCTACGTTGCGGGCAAGGGCACCTACACGGTGAATGACCAGGTCGCCGTGTTCGGCAAGCTGGGCGTGGCGCGTAACCACAACGACGTCACCACCACCGGCATCGCCTCCGTCAGTGGCGACGCCAACAAGAGCGCGCTGTACGCCTCGGTTGGCGCAGAGTACGCGATCAACAAGAACGTGAAGGTCTCGCTGGAGTATGAAAACTACGGCAAGAACAACATCGACCTGGGCCGCAAAAACAGCGCCATCACTGCAGGCGTGCGCTACAACTTCTAACGCTTTCGTTCCTGCATAAAAAAAGGCCACCTCGCGGTGGCCTTTTGTTTTTATACGGTCAGTGGCTTGTAGCGGATGCGCTTAGGCTTGGCGCCCTCTTCACCCAGACGTTTCTTCTTGTCGGCTTCGTATTCCTGATAGTTACCGTCGAAGAAGGTGACCTGCGAGTTGCCTTCGAATGCCAGGATGTGGGTGGCGATACGGTCCAGGAACCAGCGATCGTGGGAGATCACCAGCACGGAACCGGCGAACTCCAGCAGCGCATCTTCCAGCGCGCGCAGGGTTTCCACGTCCAGATCGTTCGACGGTTCATCCAGCAGCAACACGTTGCCGCCTTTGAGCAGCGTTTTGGCCAGGTGCAGGCGGCCGCGTTCACCACCGGACAGGTTGCCGACGATCTTCTGCTGGTCCGAACCCTTGAAGTTGAAGCGGCCCAGGTAGGCGCGCGACGGCATGTCGAAACGGCCGACGCTGAGCATGTCGGCGCCGCCGGACACGTCCTCGAACACGCTCTTGCTGTCGCTCAGCGTATCGCGGCTCTGGTCCACCAGCGAGATGCGGGCGGTCTGGCCGATCACCACTTCACCGCTGTCCGGCTTGTCGAGGCCGGCGATCATCTTGAACAGCGTCGATTTACCGGCGCCGTTCGGGCCGATGATGCCGACGATGGCGCCCGGCGGAATGGTGAACGACACATTGTCGATCAGCAGGCGGTCGCCAAACGCTTTCGACACGTTCTTGAACTCGATCACTTCGTTACCCAGACGCTCGGCCACAGGGATGAAGATCTCCTGGGTCTCGTTGCGCTTCTGGTATTCGTACTCGCTCAGCTCGTTGAAGCGGGCCAGGCGGGCCTTGGACTTGGCCTGGCGCGCCTTCGGATTCTGACGCGACCATTCCAGTTCCTTCTGCAGCGCCTTCTGGCGCGCCGATTCGGTCGATTCTTCCTGCTTCAGGCGATTGGACTTCTGGTCCAGCCACGACGAGTAGTTGCCCTTCCATGGAATGCCATGGCCGCGGTCCAGCTCCAGGATCCATTCGGCGGCGTTGTCGAGGAAGTAGCGATCGTGGGTGATGCCGACCACGGTGCCCGGGAAGCGCAGCAGGAATTGTTCGAGCCAATCGACGGACTCGGCGTCCAGGTGGTTGGTCGGTTCGTCGAGCAGCAGCATGTCCGGCTTGGACAGCAGCAGCTTGCACAGCGCCACACGGCGTTTTTCACCGCCGGACAGCACGCCGATCTTAGCGTCCCAAGGCGGCAGGCGCAGCGCGTCGGCCGCCATTTCCAGTTGCAGGTTCAGGTTGCCGCCGTCGGAGGTCGAGATGATCGCTTCCAGACGTGCCTGCTCGGTGGCGAGGGCGTCGAAGTCGGCGTCTTCCTCGGCGTAGGCGGCGTACACGGCTTCCAGCTTGGCTTGCGCTTCAAACACTTCGCCCAGGCCCGATTCGACTTCCTCGCGCACGGTTTTTTCGGGATCCAGCTGCGGTTCCTGCGGCAGGTAGCCGATGTTCAGGCCCGGCATCGGCACGGCTTCGCCCTGGATGTCGGTGTCGATGCCTGCCATAATTTTCAGCAAGGTCGACTTACCGGAGCCGTTCAGGCCCAGCACGCCGATCTTTGCGCCCGGGAAGAAGGACAGCGAAATATCTTTCAGAATCTGGCGCTTGGGCGGGACGATTTTGCCCACCTTGTTCATGGTATAGACGTAATTTGCCATTGAGAATCTCAGTAAGAATTTTTTAATTGCGTAGAAATGCAAGGAAGGACGACAGGATACGATAAATCCCGCCGTCCGCCCACTATTTAGCGCGTTTGCCGGCCCACAGCCCCTCGGCCACGTACAGCGCCAGCGCGCTCCAGATGATGGCGAAGCCGATCAGCCGCGCCGGCGGGAAGCTTTCATGGAACACCCACACGCCCAGCAGCGCCTGCATGGTGGGCGACAGGTATTGCAGCAGGCCCAGCACCGACATCGGGATCTTGCGCGCGCCGGCCGCGAACATCACCAGCGGAATCGCGGTGATCGGCCCGGCCGCCGCCAGCAGCCAGCGGGTGCTGTCGTACGGGGTGTTGATGAAGGTATTGTGGCCGTGCAGCGTCAGCCAGACTACATACACCAGCGCCAGCGGGAACAGCAGCATGGTCTCCAGCGACAGGCCTTCCAGCGCCGCCAGCGCCGCCGTCTTGCGCAGCAGGCCGTAGCCGCCGAAGGTGATGCCTAAAATTAAGGCAATCCACGGCACCTGGCCGGCCGACCAGGTCAGCCACAGCACGCCGCTGGTGGCCACACCGATGGCGATCCACTGGCCGCGTCGCAGCTTTTCCTTCAGCACCAGCAGTCCCAGCAGCACGTTGACCAGCGGATTGATGAAGTAGCCCAGGCTGGAATCGATGACGTGGCCGTTGTTGACCGACCAGATGTAGACGAACCAGTTGGCCGTCAGCAGCAGCGCCGAGGCGACAAAGCTGGCCAGCACGCGCGGATTGCGCAGCACCTTCGGCAGCCACTTCCATTGCTGGCGCGCGGTCAGCACCAGGCCCAGGAACAACAGCGACCACAACATCCGATGCGCCAGGATTTCCATCGCCGGCACCTCGCCAATGGCGTGGAAATACAGCGGGAACAGACCCCAGCAAAAGAACGCGAATGTGGCGTAAACAATACCTATGTTCATGGGGAAGGACGGCGGGGACGAGGGCAAGGTCTGCCATTATCGCTTAAATGGCGTGGCGCCGCTGCCGGGCCCGCCGCCGCGCCTGCCGCCGTACTCGCGCTTCAGCCCGCACCAGCGTACACTGGCGTTATTGAAATATTGGAACGCCCTTCCATGCGAAAATCTCCTTGCCTTTTGCAAATACTTATCCTATTGTGCAATGCACCAAAACAACAACAGGTGCAATCTTGACCGAGCAACATAAGAAAAGCAGCCTCGTCGCCCTGACGCTGGCTGCGGTAGGCATCGTCTACGGCGATATCGGTACCAGTCCCCTCTACACCCTCAAAACCATCTTCGATCCCGAGCACGGCCTGACGTTGAACGAGTTCAACCTGCTGGGTATCATCTCGCTGATCTTCTGGGGCCTGACGACCATCGTCTCGCTCAAATACGTCAGCCTGGTGCTGCGCGCCGACAACCGTGGCGAGGGCGGCATCATGGCGCTGATGGCGCTGGCCCTGAACTCGGTCACCAAGAAAGCGCCGCGCTGGCACTATCCGCTGATGCTGCTGGGCGTGATCGGCGCCACCATGTTCTACGGCGACAGCGTGATCACCCCTGCCATCTCGGTGCTGAGCGCGATCGAGGGCCTGGAAGTGGCCGCGACCGGACTGGAACAGTACATCGTGCCGCTGACCATCATCGTGCTGGTGACCTTGTACGCGGTGCAGCGCCACGGGACGGCCGGCATCGGCCGCTGGTTCGGCCCGGTGATGGTGGTCTGGTTTGCCGCGCTGTCGGTCATGGGCCTGATCAACATCGTGCAGGCGCCGCAGATCCTGTGGGCGTTGAACCCGCTGCACGCGCTGCGCTTCATGTTTGAAAACCGCATGATCGCCTTTGTCGCGCTGGGCGCCGTGGTGCTGGCTTTCACCGGCGCCGAGGCGCTGTACGCCGACATGGGCCACTTCGGCAAGCGGCCGATCCGCTTCGCCTGGTTCATGATCGTGTTCCCGTCGCTGGCGCTGAACTACCTGGGCCAGGGCGCGCTGTTGCTGACCCATCCCGAAGCGATCGCCAATCCCTTCTTCCAGCAGCTCGGCGCCTGGAGCGTCTACCCGCTGGTGGCGTTGTCGACGCTGGCGACGGTGATCGCCTCGCAAGCCACCATTTCCGGCACCTTCTCGATGACCAAGCAGGCCATCGCCCTGGGCCTGCTGCCGCGCATGCGCGTGCTGCATACCTCGGCCACCGAGATCGGCCAGATCTACATTCCTATCGTCAACTGGCTGCAACTGGCGGTGGTGCTGATGGCGGTGGTCGGTTTCGGCTCGTCGGAGAAACTGGCCGGCGCCTACGGCATCGCGGTCACCGCGACCATGCTGGCCACCACCTTCCTGACCTTCTTCGTGATCCGCTTCCGCTGGAACCTGCCGCTGTGGGTGTGCTTTGCCTCCACCGGCTTCTTCATCGTGATCGACATGCTGCTATTCTCGGCCAGCTCGCTCAAGCTGTTCCACGGCGGCTGGTTCCCGCTGCTGCTGGCGATCATCCTGTTCACGGTGATGCTGACCTGGAAGCGCGGCCGCGAGCTGGTGTTCCAGAACTTGCAGAAGCATGCGATTCCGCTGGAAGACTTCCTGGCCTCGCTGTTCGTGGCGCCGCCGACGCGGGTCTACGGCACCGCCATCTTCCTGCGCGGCGAGAGCGACGGCGTGCCGCACGCGCTGCTGCACAACCTGTCGCACAACAAGGTGCTGCATGAGCGCGTGGTGTTCTTCACGGTGCACGTGGTGGAAGAGCCGTTCGTGCCCGCGGCCGAGCAGGTCAAGGTCACGGACCTGGGCCACCAGTGCTACCAGGTGAACGTCCACTACGGCTTCAAGGACGAACCGGACATCCCGAAAGCGCTGGCCCTGTGCGATTGCCTCGGCCTGCCGTTCGAGATGATGGAGACCTCGTTCTTCATCGCCCGCCAGACGGTGATCTCGACCCCCGGCGCCGGCATGTCGACCTGGCGCGAGCACCTGTTCGTGGCGATGTCGCGCAACGCCCGCGGCGCCGCCGACTACTACCAGATTCCCACCAACCGCGTGATCGAACTTGGCACGCAAGTGGAAATTTAAGCACACCCACGGCGCTAAAAGATGTAACCGAATGTAGCGCCCGGAGCGGAAGCGGCATGGTCTGCTAAACTTCTGCTCCGAATGTGCGACCAATACGAATACTCATCAAAGGTAATCATGAAATCGATGTTTCAATTTATTGCTGCCGTTGCCTGCGTAGCGGCCCTGACGGCCTGCGGCGGGGGCTCGAAAGCTCCGGTGGCGGTGGTGGTGCCGCAACCGGCGTTCAAACTGACCGATACCGTGGTCGGCACCGGCGCCGCGCCCAAGGCGGGCGACATTGTGGTGATCAACTTCACCGGCTACCTGTATGACTCGACCAAGGCCGATTTCAAGGGCGCCAAAGTGGAAAGCTCGGTCGATACCGGCAAACCGGCCACGCCGTTCACGGTGGGCCTGGGCGCCGTGGTGGCGGGCTGGGACCAGTCCATCCTCGGCGTGGATCCTGTCCCCGCCATGAAAATCGGCGGCAAGCGCACCGCGATCCTGCCGGCCAACCTGGTGTACGGCGCCACAACGCGCGTCGCGACAGGCATCTATCCGGCGATTCCCGCCAATTCGCCGATGGTTTATGACTTCGAACTGGTCGATGTCATCCCGGGCACGGTAATCGTTCCCGTTCCGCCGCCGACGGTGCTGACTATAGTCAATGACGCGGTCGGCACCGGCGCTGTCGCGGCCTCCGGCAAGACCGTGACTGTGCGTTATACCGGTTGGTTGTATGACGGCACCCGCGCGGACTATAAGGGCCCTCAGTTCGACAGTAATGTGACCGCGACCGATCCGGCTAAGTTCGTCCTTGGCAGCGGCGATTCGATTGCGGGGTTCAGCAATGGCATCATCGGCATGGCGGTCGGCGGTACGCGAACCGTGACCATACCGCCCGACCAGGGTTATGGTGCGGCCGGCAAAGGGAGCATTCCGCCCAATGCGACGCTGATCTTCCAGATACAACTCATCACGGTCAATTAATTCGATCGGATGCAAATGAAAAAGGCCGGTTCCCCTGTTGAGGGAACCGGCCTTTTTTTTTGATGCGGGGCGCCTAGTCGCGCAGCGCCTGCGCCGGTGCGATGCGCATCGCCGCCAGCGTGTGGCGGGCGGTGGCCAGCGCCATGATCAGCAGCGCGCACGCCAGCGCCGCCGCCGGCGCCCAACCGCCCAGCGGTGTGCGCGCCGCGAAGCCCGCCAGATAGCGCTCGATGGCCAGCCACGCCAGCGGCAGCCCGGCTGCGGCGGCGGCCATCGTCAGCAGCAGGAATTCGCGGCTGACCAGCTTCGCGATCGCCTTGCGGCCTGCGCCGTGCAGCTTGCGCAGCACGATCTCGCGCGCGCGGCGCTGCACGCTGTGCGCCGCCAGCACGTAGATGCCGAAAGCGGCCAGCGCGAACACCACCGCCGTGGCGCAGGCCAGCAGCCTGGCCATGCGCACATCGTCGGCGTAGGCCTGCGCGTAGTAGCTGCCGGCCCGGCGTATCACCGGCTCGCTGGCCGGGAAGTAGCGGCTCCAGACGGCGGCGATGTCCTGTTCCAGTACGGCGCGGCCTTGGGCATCCGGCGCGGCGCGCATGCGCACCGTCAGCAGCTGATTGTCCTGGGTGATCTGGTACATGGTCGGACGCACCGGGTCGCGCAGTGTTTCCCAGCGCAGGTCGGGCGCCACGCCGGCGATGCGGAACTGGCTGCCATTGATGCGCTGTCCCACCGCCTGCTGCGAGGACGACCAACCCAGCGCCTGCACCGCCGCCTGGTTGACCACGACGTTTTGCTCGCCGTCGCCGGCCGCGCCTTCTATGCGCGGATCGAACAGGCGTCCGGCCAAGGCTTTCAGGCCATAGACGTTGAAGAAATCCGGCCCGACAAAATGCACCGATAGCGCTGCGCTGCTGCCGTCCACGCGCTTGACCGTGGTGCTGCCGTGGGTGCCGGTATGGTCGTCGCGGCCCGGCACGTCGCGGGTGTCGGCCACGCCGGCCACGCCGGGCAGTCGCGCGATGGCGTCGCGCAGCGAACGGGCAGCGGGACTGTCGCGCAGGTTCTCGCTCATCTCCACCACCAGCAGCGGTTCGGCATCGAAGCCCGGCGGCGCCGCTGCGGCGAACTGTGTCTGCCACAAGATCGCCAGCGCCACGCTGCCCATGCTCATCGCCGCGCCGAACTGCACCGCCGTCAGGACGCGGCGCAGCCAAGCGCCGCCGGCGGTCTCGCCGCTGCGGTGGGCCAGCGCGATGCCCATGTCGACGCCGCGCGCCAGCCAGCCCGGATAGACGCCGGCCGCCGCGCCGACCAGCGCGCCGGCCAGCAGGCACACGCCGATCGCCGCCGGCGTGAACATGCCGTCCAGGCGTCTCTCCAGCAGGTCGGAGGCCAGCGGCAGCAGCAGCCACGCCAGCAGCACGCCCAGCGCGGCGGCAGCCACCGACAGCAGCAACGACTCGGCCATGAACTGCGCCAGCAACTGGCGCGTGCTGGCGCCCAGTACGCGGCGCACGGCGATCTCGCGCTGGCGGCGCAAGGTGCGCACCGTCGCCAGGTTGACGTAGTTGATCACGGCGAGCAGCAGTATCAGCAGGCCGGTGGCGCCGAGCGCGAGTACCACGCGCAGGTCGCCGCGCGGGCCGGTGCCCATGGTGTTGGCGACGCTGCGGTCGAAGTAGGCGTCGGCCAGCGGACCGAGGCCGACATCGACCATCTTGCGTCGGCCCAGCGCCACCTTCATTTCAGGCGTCGCCAGGTTGGCCCACGGAGCACGGTCGATCACGTCCTGCAGCGCCCGCTGCAGGGCTTGCGGATTGACGCCCTGGCCGGTTTTGACGTAGATGCGGCCGCCGATGCCCATCCAGTTGGACAGCGCCGCCTGGCGCTCCTTCTCCGGCCACAGCGCGCTGCCCACGCCAACCAGCGCGTTGAATTGCAGCGTGCTGTTGGCCGGACGGTCCGCCAGCACGGCTAGTACTTGCAGCGCCTGGCGATTGATCTCGATGCTGCGTCCCAGCGCCTGCGTGGTGCCGAACAGGCGCAGCGCGGTCTGCTGCGTCACGGCCAGGCCGTCGGGCCGGGTCAACGCCGCACGCAGGTCGCCGGCTAATGCGGGCAGGCCGCTGATGGACTGGAACGCCGGATCGACCGCCGTGACCTCCAGTTGCTGCGTGCGTCCGTGCAGTTGCAGCGTGGTCTGGCGCGGCCACCAGGCGCTGGCTTCCAGCGGCACGCCGCTGCGCAGCGCCACCTCGCGCAGCGCGAACGGCGTGTATTCCATCCATTGCGGCTGCGGGATGAAGTTCAGCCGGTGCTTGATGACGAACACGCGCTCGCGCTGCGGCACGTCGCGGTCGTAGCTGAAGGAGTAGGCCACAAATCCCAGCAGGAGGAAGCAGACGGCGAAGCCGGTCGCCAGTCCCAGTATCTCCACGGCGGAGTGCAAGGGATGGCGCAGCAGCAGGCGCCAGCCGATGCGAAAGTCGCTCGTTTTCATTCCAGTCTCCGGTTCAGTCGCGCAGCGCCAATGCGGGCGACATGCGCAAGGCCGTCACGGTATGGCGGGTGGTGGCCAATAGCGCCACCAGAAGGGCCATCGCCAGCGCCGCCGCCAGCGTCCAGATGCCGATGGGGGCGTGCTCGGTGTAGACCGCCAGGTAGCGCTGGATGGCCACCGCCGCCAGCGGCAGGCCGATCAGCGCACCGGCGCCCACCAGCGCCGAGAATTCGCGGCCCATCATCAGCGCGATGTCGGCGCGGCCGGCGCCGTGCAGCTTGCGCATCACGATCTCGCGCCGGCTGCGCTGCACGCTGTAGGCCGACAGCACGTAGATGCCGAAGGCCGCCAGGGCGATGGCGATCACACTGGTGGCCGCCAGTATCCGTATCAGCCGCGCTTCGGTGGCGTAGCGTTCTTCGATGACGGCCTGCTGCGTCTTCATCTCCATGATGGCGTTGGGGAAGTGGCGGCGCCATACCGGTTCGATCTCGCTGTACGCCGTCTCCAGGCTGTCGCTGGTGCGTATCATCAGCACGCCGCCGGGACGGACGAAATAGACGATCGCTTTCGGTGGCTGGTGCAGTCCCTGGAAGCGCACATCGGGCGCGACGCCGACGATCTCCATGCCGCCCGGTACAACCTGGCCGACCGCATCCTTCGGCGCCGCAAAACCCAGCGCCAACGCGGCGGCGGTGTTGACCACCGCGCGCGGGGACTTGCCGTAGTCGACATCCTGCGTCGCGTTATACAGGCGTCCGTGCAGCGCTTGCAGGCGGTTCAGCTCAAACCAGTTGGCGCTGATGTTCTTGCCCTCCAATGGGATTTCGCGGCCATCCCTGGTCGTCACGGTGTTGATCAGCTTCATGCCATCGCGGCCGACCGCCTCTGAAATGGACGACACGCCTTCGACGCGCGGCAGCCGGGCCAGTTGCTCCATGAAGGCGACAGCACCCTGCCTGCCCTCCGCGTCGGACGGCAGGTTCAGCACCAGCAGGTGCGCGGTATCGAATCCCGGCGAGGCGTGCATGGCGAACCAGGTCTGCCAGCCGACCGCCAGCGCCGTCGCCGACAGCGCCATCGCGCTGGAAAACTGCAGTACCGTCAGCACGCGCCGCACCCACAGACCGGCCGCGGTTTCGCTGTTGCCGCGTCCCGCCAGCGCGGGTCCCGGCAACGCGTGCTGCGCCAGCCATGCAGGATAGGCGCCCGCGCACACACCGATGAACAGTCCGAACGCCAGCGCGATCACGCAGCGCCAGGGCGTGAACATGCCGGCCAGCGGGCGGTTCACCAGCTCCGAGAAGGTCGGCAGCAGCAGCCACGCCAGCACCAGGCCGGCCATGGCCGCCAGCACGGAGGTCAGCGCCGCCTCGCTGAGGAACTGGCGTACCAGGCGCATCGAGCTGGCGCCCAGCAGCTTGCGGATGCCGATCTCGCGCTGGCGGCGCAAGGTGCGCACCGTCGCCAGGTTGATGTAGTTGATCGCGGCCAGCAGCAGGATCAGGAAACCCGCCGCCGCCAGTCCGAACACGCTGCTGCGCTGGCCGTACTGCTCGCCCGCGCGGCTGTTGGCCAGGCCTTCGTCGAAGTAGGCGTCGCGCAGCGGCAGCAGGCTGATATCGGCGACGTTGCGGCCGTTCAGGCCTTTGCCCATGGCGCTGGTTTTCACCCGCTGGTTGGTGGGCGATTTTTCGCTGGCTTCCTGCAGCAGCGCCGTCAACGCCGCCATCGACGCGCCGGGCTTGAGCTTCATGTAGACGGTGCCGCGTCCCCATTTGCTGATCGCGGTCTCGCGCTCCGGCCAGGCGCTGCTGCCGGTACCGACCAGCGCCTCGTACTGCTGGCTACTGTTGGCCGGCGGATCGGGCATCAGCGCCCGCACCTGCAATACCGTGCCGTCGACCCTGACGGTCTGACCGATCGCGGGATTGTCACCGAACAGTTTATGCGCACCGGTCCGCGTCAACGCCAGGCCGTCCGGCTGCGTCAGCGCCGCGTTCAAGTCGCCTTGCAGCGCGACGATGCCGAACATGGTGCGAAAATCGGGATCGACCACTTGCAGCGCCAGTGCGCGCAGTTCGTTGCCGGCCCGTAGCGGCGATTCCAGCGGCTTGGCGACGCTGGCCTCCGATACCATGCCGCTGGCGAGGGCCACATCGCGCAGGGGCATGAAGGCCCAGGCTTGCCATTCAGGGCGCGGGAAGACGTTGATGCGCTGCTTGACCACGACCAGGCGGTCGTTGTCGGGGATGGCGCTGTTGAAGTTCAGGCAGAACTCGACAAAGCCGAACAGCAGGAAGCAGGCGGCAAAGCCGATCGCCAGGCCGCCGATGACCACGGCGGAGTAGGCCGGCTGCTGCAACAGCAGGCGCCAGCCGATGCGAAAGTCGCGCAGGTTCATGAAGGTGGTCCTGACGTTTTAAGCGGCTTGCAGGACGTCGACCATGATGCGGCCATCCAGAAGATTCAGTGTGCGCGAAGCCTGCGCGGCATGGTCCGGCGAGTGCGTGACCATCACCACGGTGGTGCCTTCGGCGTTAATCTCGCGCAGCAGGCGCATGACTTCATCGCCGTGCGCGGTATCCAGGTTACCGGTCGGTTCATCGGCCAGCAGGACTGCGGGGCCGGCCACCAGCGCACGCGCGATCGCCACGCGCTGTTGTTGGCCGCCCGACAGTTGCGAAGGGCGGTGCGAAGCGCGATGACCCACGCCCAGTTTGTTGAGCATCGCTGTTACGCGCTCGCGCCGTTCGCGCGCCGGCGTGCCGTTGTATTCCAGCGCCAGTTCGACGTTCTCGAACACGGTCAATTCTTCGATCAGGTTGAAGCTTTGGAAGATGAAGCCGATGCGGCCGCGCCGCAGCTGGTTCAGTTTCGATTCGCTCCAGCCGGCCACGTTCTGGCCTTCGAACCAGTATTCGCCGTGGTTCGGCACGTCCAGCAGCCCCAGTATGCCCAGCATGGTCGACTTGCCGCAGCCGGACGGCCCGGTGATGGCGACGTATTCGCCCGCTTCGATTTCCAGGTCGATGCGATCCAGCGCGGTGGTCTGGATTTCTCCTGCCTGGTGGATTTTGCTGATGCCGACGAGTTTGAGCATGGGGTTTTGCCTTTAGTGATAGTTATGGGAATTTACTGCGTTATTTGCAGCCGTGGTGAATTTCCGTAGGCCGCGTAGCTGGACAGGATCACCTTGTCGCCGGCGGCCAGGCCTTCGAGCACTTCGAGCTGGCTGTTGTTGCGGCGGCCGACGCGTACCGCGCGCCGCTGCGCCGTGCGGCCGCCGGCGTCCAGCACATAGACCCAGGCGCCGCCGCTGTCGTTGATGAAGGCGCCGTTCGGCAGCAGCAGCGCCTTGGCCGGCTCGCCCAGCGTGATGCGCGCGTCCAGGCTCTGGCCGGGATTGAGCACCGGCGGCTGGCCGCCGGTGAACACCAGTTCCACCATGAAGCGGCCCTCCTTGATCTGCGGGTAGATGGCGCGGATGTCGATCGCGTAGCTGCGCTCGTCCTGTTTGACGCTGCCATGGCGGCCGACCGCCATGCGGTTCAGGTAGTACTCGTCGACGCTGGCGGAGAGCTTGAAGCGCGCCGGATCGTCGATGCGGCCGATGTTCTTGCCGGTGCTGATCGATTCACCCACCTGCAGGCGGAAGTTGGTCAGCCGGCCGTCGACCGGTGCCCGCACGGCCAGCGCATCGACGGTGGCGGCGACCAGCTTCAGGCCGGAGTTCAGGCCGCCGATCGCCGTTTCCAGCTGCGTTGCGGCATCGCGGCGCACGCTGTCCTCGGTGCCGGAGGCGCGCTCCTCCTGTGCCAGCAGGCGGCGTTGCTGTTGCAGCTTGTCGGCCGATTCCTCCAGCGCGACGGCGGAGATATAGCCCTGCGCCGCCAGCCTCACGTTGCGCTCATGCTGCTTGCGGACCTGCTCCAGCGCGTACTGGAGATCTTCGCGCCGACGCTGGTGGTCGCTGGCGCTGGCCTCCTGCGCCACGCGCAGGTTGGACAGGTTGAAGATGCTGACCGCGTGTTCCGACTGGCGCGCCAGCAGCTCCAGGTTGCGCTGCGGGTTGGAGATGCGGAACAGCAGCTGGCCTTTTTTCACCAGCGTGCCGTCGATGGCGAAGACTTCTTCGACCCGGCCCGATTCAACCGAGTCGAGTATCACGGAATTGAGCGGCTCCGCATTGGCGCGCACGACGATTTCGTCGACGAAGATGCCGCGCGCGGCCTGGCCGATGCGCAGGTCGGCGCCGTCGATCTGCAGGCCGCGCGGCATCCACGACCACAGGGCGTAGCCGGCCGCCGCGACGGCCAGCGTGGCCGCCAGCCCGATGGCGATGGCCTTGCCGCGTTTGCGGGGCACCACGACATCCATCGCCGCGCCGCTGGATGGCAGGTGGGAAGGAGAGGGGCCGATATTTTTTTTGATGTGCATGGCAGCCATACAGCAAGCCCTGTGCCATGGTCAAAAAGCCTGTATCGACGGCCTGTTTGGCCCTCATTGGCGCTCATTGGCTACCCGGTGTCCGCTTATGAACAGCGGCCAGTGTTCGGAACTGAACACTTGCGGCGCGCGTCCGGGGCCTGCGGCCGGAAGCCATGTCCGGCGCCCGTTGGCGGCTGCTAGAATGCCTGCATGACCGCCTACGTACTGATACTCGATGATGACGCCGATGTCGCCACTGCCGCGCAGCTGCTGCTGCGGCGACGCTATGACAAGGTCGCCACGCTGTGCGATCCGGCAGGCTTGCCGGCCTTGCTGGCGCAGGGCGTGCCGGATGTGGTGCTGCTGGACCTGAACTTCACGCCCGGCTTCATCGACGGCGCCGAAGGCCTGGCGCTGCTGGACCTGTTGCGCCCACAGGCACAGCCGCCGGCGGTGATCGCGATGACCGCCTACGCAGACGTGCCGCTGGCGGTGGAAGCGCTGAAGCGCGGCGCTGGCGATTTCATCACCAAGCCATGGGACAACGCGCGGCTGGTAGCCGCCATCGACCAGGCGCTGGCCCGTCGCGCCGCCCTGCGCGGGCCGACCGCGGCGACGCCGGAGCTGATGGGCGAGTCGGCTGCGATGCGCGAGTTGAAGGCCTTGATCGCCAGCGTGGCGCCGACCGAGGCGAACGTGATGGTGCTGGGCGAGAATGGCGTTGGCAAGGAGCTGGTGGCGCGCGCCATTCACGCGTTGTCGCGCCGCGCGGCCGGCACGCTGCTGGCGGTGGACATGGGGGCGCTGCCGGAATCGACGTTCGAGAGCGAGTTGTTCGGCCACCGCAAAGGTTCGTTCACGGACGCCAAGGCCGACAGGGCGGGGCGCTTCCAGGCCGCGCGCGGCGGCTCGCTGTTTTTGGACGAAATCGGCAACATGCCGCTGGCGGCGCAGGCCAAGTTGCTGACCGCCCTGGAACGGCGCGAGGTAACGCCGATCGGCGCCGACAAGCCGGAAGCCATCGACGTGCGCATCGTCAGCGCCACCAATCTGGACGAGGCGCGGCTGTTCGATCCCGCCGTGTTCCGGCCGGATTTGCTGTTCCGCCTGAACACCATCGTGATCCGCGTGCCGCCGCTGCGCGAACGGCGCGAGGACATTCCGCTGCTGCTGGCGCATTATCTGAACCTGTACGCCTTGCAGTACGACCGGCCGGTCCGCAACGTGAGCGCGGCGGCGATGGACGGCCTGCTGCGCCACGACTGGCCGGGCAATGTGCGGGCGCTGCGCCACGCCTGCGAACGCGCCGTGATCCTGGGGCAGGGCGCTGAATTCTCGCTGGGCGATTTCGGCCTCGGCGCCGGCGCTGCGGCGCTGGATGATGGCGAAGATTTCATCGCATCGCCGGGCGTCGCAGTTGCCGCTTCAGCGCGCGCCACCATCAATGGCTCCGTCAGCGGCTCCACTAGCGGCTCCGGCAGCGGCGCCATCGCCGGCGACATGACGCTCGACGCGCTGGAACGCGAAGCCATCGCCTCGGCGCTGGCCCAGTTCAACGGCAATATCAGCCACGCCGCCAAGTCGCTGGGCGTCAGCCGCGCAGCGCTGTACCGCAAGCTGGGCAAGCATGGCATCTGAACGCCTCCTTAAGCTGGGCGCTGCCGCCAGCGTCGCCGGCTTGATGGCGCTGACCGCCGTTGCCGACGTTATGTCCGCCACGCCAGAGCCGCGCCGCATCGTGCTGTGCTGCCTGGCCGCGCTGGTGCCTGCGGCCGTGCTGTGGCAATGCCTGCGCCGCCTGGCTCCGCGCACCCCACGCATGGAAGCGCACGATAGCGCGATGCATCACGGCGCCCCCGCAGGTCGCGAACTGGCCGACACCATCCACGCGCTGGAAGCCCGGCTCGAACACGCGCCCATCGCGCTGTTCAGCATCCGGAACGCGGCCGGCGCCGGCGCGGTGGCGCCGCTGAACGCCAGCGCGCGCCGCTTGCTCGCACCCGGCCGCGCCAGCGCGCCGCAGGACCTGCACCAACTGCTGGCCGCGCAGACCGCCGGCCAGCGGCAGCTGATCAGCTTTGACACCGAACGTGGCGTGGAGCGCGCGCTGGTCGCCGTCGCCGCGCTGACGATGCAGGGCGCGGCCCAGCGCCTGGCCGCGCTGATGCCGGTGGAAAGCGAACTGGAAGCCGAAGCCCTGAACGCCTGGCGCGAACTGGTGCAGGTCCTGACCCACGAGATCATGAACTCGCTGACCCCGGTGGCGTCCTTGTCGCGCACCGCCTGCGGCTTGCTGGACGAAGCGGCGGCCGGACTGCCGGCCGATATCCACGCCGACCTGGGCACCGCGCTGGACGCCATCTCGCGCCGCGCCGCCAGCCTGGTCGATTTTGTCGGCAGCTACCGCAGCCTGTCGACCGTGCCGCAGGCGCAGCCGCAGCGCGTGCTGCTGGAGGAGTTGTTCGACCGCCTGTCGATGCTGATCACGCCGCAATGGCAGGCCTTGGGTGGAAAGGTGTCGTTCTCGGTGGAGCCGGCGTCGCTGGCGGTGATGGTCGATCCCGGCCAGTTGGAGCAGGC
This sequence comes from Duganella sp. BJB476, assembly GCF_003416895.1. GTDB lineage: Bacteria > Pseudomonadota > Gammaproteobacteria > Burkholderiales > Burkholderiaceae_D > Rugamonas. Next base: position 201,309 of record NZ_QVIO01000005.1, on the reverse strand, counting down.
GCTCATCAACCTGCTGAAGAACGCGTCCGAAGCCATCACCGACAAGGCGCCGGAAGCGCAGGTGCGCGCGCGCTTCAGCCGGGGTGGCCGTTTGCGCATCGAGGTGGTGGACAACGGCCCAGGCGTGCCGGAGGCGCTGGCCGCGCACATCTTCACGCCGTTCTTCTCGACCAAAAAACAGGGCCGGGGCATCGGCCTGGCGATGGTGCGGCACCTGGTGCACGCCAACGGCGGCACGGTGCGTTACGCGCGCTCGGTCAGCGCCGGCGCGCGTTTCATGCTGACGTTCTAGCGCACGGGTCTTACCGCAGCATGTCGATGTGCAGGATGCCGTCTTCGTCGTAAGGCTCGGTCACCGTCTTGAAGCCGAAGCTGCCGTAGAATTTTTCCAGGTGCGCCTGCGCGCCGATGCGGAAACCGTGGCCGGGATGCAGTGCTTCTGCCAGCGGGATCGCCTTGGCCAGCAGCTCGCGGCCGATGCCGCTGCCGCGCGCGGCCTGCGTGGTCAGCACGCGGCCCAGCGACATTTCGTCATACTTCACGCCGGGCGGCACGCAGCGCAGATACGCAACCAGCGTGCGCTTGCCGTCGATCTCGCGCCAGGCCATCAGGTGATGGCACTGTGGATCGGCGCCGTCGATGTCCGGGTACAAACAGGTCTGCTCCAGGATGAACACCTGCTGACGCTGCAGCAGCACTTCATGCCAGTCCAGGCGGGGGATGTCGTCAAAGGCCAGCCATTGCCACTCAATCATTGCGTGTCCCGATGCGGTTCAAAACAACGATTGTATGTGAAAAAAGGCCGGCGCCTCGGAGGAGGGGCCGGCCTTTCATTCGGGGACCGTATCGATTAAACGATGGTCAGGGTGACGTCGATGTTGCCGCGGGTGGCGTTCGAGTATGGGCACACGATGTGGGCGGCGGCGACCAGTTTCTCGGCTTCTGCGCGGTCCAGGCCTGGCAGCGAGATTTTCAGTTCGACTTCGATGCCGAAACCGGTAGGGATAGGACCGATGCCGACGGTGCCTTCCACCGAAACGTCTGCCGGAACGGCGATCTTGTCGCGGCCGCCGACGAATTTCATCGCGCCCAGGAAGCAGGCCGAGTAGCCTGCAGCGAACAGCTGCTCAGGGTTGGTGCCGACGGCGCCGGCGCCGCCCAGTTCTTTCGGGGTGGTCAGTTTCGCGTCCAGCACGCCGTCGGAGGAAACAGCACGGCCTTCGCGGCCACCGGTTGCTTTTGCGTTTGCGCGGTACAGAACTTGTTGGATCGACATGATGATTTCCTTTGAGTTGGTGAGAATGTTTAATTAACTATCTAATCGCTAGCTACCTACTTCTACTACTATCCGGCGCTGTTTGCAGCGCCCATGAACACACTATAGATCGTGTGCTATTGAATAGCAAGCGATTTTTAAAAATATTTTTTACACGGGATGCGTGGCCCGTCGACGTATTCCGTGCAAATAAAGTCGCTAATGTTTTAAAAAAGTCGCAAACAGCCAAATAAAGTCGCTAAATGAAAATATTGATAAAAAACACACAAAACTCGATCACAAAAAGTTCTCAACTCAGTGCGTTCGAAGGCCACCTTTTCGACTGGTTTCCAGGGGAAACGATATACGGGTTACTCTCCAGACACCACCAGTCTCGGGGACATATTGAGGCAGTTGACACGATCAAACGCTTCTTTGGCACGGACAATGGCGCCAGCCTTCACGAAAACTTGTCTAGCCTTGATGTCTTCGTGAGGAAAACAGGTGGCCGCCTAGGAACTCCGAAGTCGATCTTGGTGGAGCATACGCTGTTGCGGTTCTATCGCTCGTTCATGAGCGAACGTGAAACTTTGCTGCTGGGGTCTGCGCGACCGCGCGCCGAAACCGTTCTGAAATTTCCTCTGAACCTTTGGCGGGGAGGCTTTAGTGGTTTGCATCCACACAAAGCCTGTCCAGAGTGTGTAGAAAATGACCTAGAAAATTTCGGTGTCGCATACTGGCATTTGGTTCACCAGTATCCTGGGGTCTGGGTTTGTCTACACCATGGTCGCGGACTACTTTCGGCGTCCATGACCGCGAAGGGGCGGCAGCGGTTCATGTGGGCGACTCCCGGTGCGGAGGAGTTTCTGGAAGCGCCCACGCACCTTGCCGGGCAAGCCAACCTCAGCAATTTTGTTTGGCTTGGGGAGCTAATTACCTCTAAGCTGGTATCTGACTCAGGCCGAGTCCTAGTCGAGACAACGAGAGCTAGATTTCGCAAGCGCTTACATGAGGGCGGCAAATTGACCCCGACGCACAAGCTTCGCAGTCCGGACAATTCTGAAATCGCCAATATTTGTAAGCGGTTTCTGACTTTCGTGGAAAATTATCGCGGTGCGCCGGAATTCGCAAGCATGCCCGATACCGTTCTTTCAGCTCACCGGCTTCTGTCGCGATACGTAAATGGCAAGAGCCGTCTAAAAACATTAGAGCACTTGCTTCTATGCGCTTGGGAAATTGGTGAGTCAGGACGGCTCTGATTCAAAAGGGAGACTATAATTTGGCCCTCAAGGGGTGGTATTGGGTATTGGAAATTTGAGTTGTCTTTTGGGATTTCTTTTACAATCTTGGTCCGGGACTTTTTTTGGATTGAAGATTGCTCTACCAGCTACCACTTCCCGACGAATTTTACTTGGGATACTCCGGACGCCTTGCACGTTCCAGCGGTTGTTCGTCGCTCCGCGCACAAAAAATAATTGCTGCCAAGTTTCCTTCGGCGAACCCAGCGCAGAAGAAAAGGTACTTGATTGAGCTTTTAGCTCAGGCGGCCAATGCGGACTTTGCCGACTTTGTTCTTGCGCACACCTTACTACCTTATCAGCACGCAATACGCTGGAATGACACGCTCATCAAACATGGGGAACCAAAACGGTTGCCCTTCATGTGCAGGGCGGCAACAAGGATATTGAGACCAGGTGGCTATCTTTGCGCACAATGCATTGCAGATGATTTCGAATTGCATGGACCGAGCTATTGGAGACGGGCTCACCAATTGCCCGGTATCTACTTGTGTAGTGACCATCGAACGCCACTGCATTATTTGGGGGGGCGGGATGTATTTGACCTAGCGCCGTCTGCAGCGCTAGAATTCGCCAATTCCGTCGGAGACGAGATCGCAATGGAGGCGGCCACGTCACCATTCGTCTCAGAATTTGTACGTTTGTCGAATGTCACAATGACGTCCAAGCGGCCGTTGTCTACGCACATTGCCTATAAAATCTTCAACTTGAAGGAATCGCGGATAGATTACACGCTCAGAGAGCAAGCACCTGCGCCCCATCGACTACTCAGTGATCAGATCCTGGCTGCTTTTCCTCGATCGTGGCTTGAGGCGACATTGCCCGAGACCCTAAAGAAAAAGCGAGGTCAGTTTTCTCGGATTGATAGGGTATTGCTGCGGTCCCCTAACGCTGGCTCTTGGATCGCATACTTGCTAGCGTTTTGCGTTGTACCAGCGGCTGCGGCGAGATTCGAAGAAATGGTAAGCAGCGCATAAATAATCGTGGGGGTTATGGTACCGTGAGTATTCTCATCGTGCCGGACACTCGGCCGAAAGTGGGCTGATCCGGCTTGCCGCGAGAATCGATGCCCGGATTGATGAGAATACTGAGTACCGTTGGCAAAGTACTGAAGCCGCGCCCCCGACAAATTCGGGCAACTGCGGCTCGGAAGGCAGACCACTATCCCCAATTAGCTGCCCAGTTCGCATCATCCGACGGGAGCATGTCTGAGAATTCTCCCATCCGTTTCGGATCCCTGGACCTTACAGCTTCGATCGGAGAATGAATGGCCTGTTGATAAAGGACAGAGGCACGCTCGAAGTCACCGAGCCTCAGGGAGTCTGTATTTTGACGTAAGAATGCGACTCTATGTGCTCCTATCCACAGAGCGAATATGATCCGCAGAACTCCGCCTGTCAGGTCAAGAAGAAGTTGCGGCAGCTCATGCGCATCCTTCTTGTTCAAGGGATCTGCTACATACTGATGCTTCATTAGCTCCCCCAACAATTGCTGATAGTAGGGATCGCTGACTTTCTCAATTGGCTTGAAACGATGATGCCCACCTTCCGAAATACGTTGGCCAGTCGAGAACCGCGTATTGAACGCAGGTGTAACGTCGGGCGTTCCGGTGAAGAGGACCGAAATCTGAGAATTCATTAGAGTTAAAAGCCCCCTCAAACAAAGGTCGTCTTTCAACGATAACGACGATATCCGACGAGCATCGTCTTTTTTTCTCCGTCTAGCTTCTAATGTTGGAAGTGTAAATAAATTTTGTATTTCGTCTAGGTGGAGCTGGCCCAAGTAGAGCGAGTTCGCTTCGCAGATCCAACGATTCAGCATTTCTTCAGCGTCCGGTCTAGGTTTTGCAAGATCGTCATCGAATATGGAAGTCTGACAGACTCTATCGGTCTCGCGCATCAAAGCTCGCGCCAAATCCACCAATTTCCCAGATCCAGGCACAGTGCAACTTATCCACACGAGTTGGGGAACCGGCCACGCGACATCTGGGAAATCGTCGTGAATGATTAACTGTTCGAGTGTCCCTAAAATATGCTTGGCTGCTGCAGTTTTACCTACCCCGGAGAGGGCCTCCACGATTGCGCTCATTGCAGGAGGAATCGGGCGGCTTCCTCCCTTCTCCTTATTTATAAAGCGCCTTGCAGAGGGATTTCTTGGATCTAAAGAAGCGAGGTTGCTCCTCATGTTCAGCTCCACCGTTTCGAACAACCGAAGCTCGGATGGATGTGGAATATGCATTGAGCGCACGTTTTGCAAAATGTGAAGACGGATGTGAGGTGGGACCTCTGCAATGTTTTCATGGACGGCCGGCAGATACGTTAGAGCTGCCATAGCCTCGTCCCGTGATAACAACGGACGCAAGCGGTCAATCAAAATATTGCCAGCATAGGGGTTATACATTTTCACTCCCTCCCATCACGTATTTCGTTGAGCGTTCAAAACCGCGGCCATCATCGAGCTGTAGGAATAATCATCATCCTCAAGCTCGTCCACGTCACGGGCCGAGCGGCCGGCGGCAGGTTGCACAACAGATGGTTCTGCAACCTTTGATTCCATATCACGAGCCTCAGGTATCGATGGTTTGGGGCCTGATGCATCTTTCACAGCCTGTTTGGTCTTGGCCTTTGCCTTCGCGACTAGCGCTTCGTTTTTGTGATGGAACTCCATCTCTTGATTGAAGGTCTCATGCCGCTTTTCACTCTTGTCGAGATCGTTGAAGGCAAACGCATCTATCACCTCTTCAAAGGTCTGAGTGTCAGTTGCGGTGGCGGTGTCCGTAAGTTTGAGTTCTAAGCGCCCGGTCCCGGAAACCTCGTTAGGGATCCATATGCGTGACACACTTCCCGGATAATGATGACAAGGTACTTCCCAGCTGCCAAAGTTGCGAGCAAGACCAGTCCATTGTTCAGCATTGATCACGTCTGATTCATATGCCATTTTGTTGAATATGATCCCCGATCGTGTGACTTTGGCTTGGCTCTGGCATAGAAGCTTTTGAATCAGATCGTCATCGGACATGTGTCGTTGGAAGCCGATGCCCACTTCATGTCCCCACCGCCACAATCCTGCCGGAGTGGGGCGGACGCCATCCGCGATCATGCCGGTCGTTAAGCGATTGGACCGATCCGCTGTGAGGTTGTACTCCGAAAAGATATTGCTCAAAACTTGCACGTATTCTGGCACAGTGAAGATACCGGAGCTGGCGTCAAACTTACGCAATTCCAGTTCTTTTTTTCGGGCATCGATAGCGCCAGGAATCCAATTCTGATGGTCTTTTCCGATTCGATTAATGACCTCTACATTTCCTTTGAGATCTCCCCTGTAAGGCGGTGTGAAGCTCTGACGGTCAACCAAATCGAGTAACGTCTCTTTTGCTCTCTCGGCTAAGTATTCGCCACGATCGCACAGCAGGACTGCCGGCAAGGAGGGTGCTGGATAGAGACTTTGCATTGGTTGAAAGCCCCAGAGCGATTGATATAGTTCCGTGCCTATGACGGTGTTATAGAGCGCGATCTTTGCCATATCCCAATTTGGACCCCGTAAGCACAAATAGAATCCCACGATGGCAGTGGACCAAACACATACAATGATGTACACGATCGGCCGGCCTATAGGCCATGCCCTGTTAACGCTCGAACGCAGGTAGATGTCCCATTTAGTCGAATCGATGGCAAGCGTATGTCCGGGGCCCGGGGAGTGTTCCCAGGCTTTGCCCGTCATCGAACGTTTATGTCCAGCGAAGTGCCCTTTCGTCGTCAGCTCGAGAATCTGCTGCATGCTCGGTATCTCAATATCTAATACGCGACGGACCTGCTGCTCGTTTGGATAAAGCCCATGCTCTAGAGGCTGCGGTTTTTTCTCCCCGTTTTCCTGTTGGAAGTGTTTGACGAAGCTCTCCATGATCTTAGCGTATCGTCTTTTCCACCTCGGCTTTGGTGAAGGTATATTTCGATCTGCGATCACGATCACTTGACGCCATTTAGAGCTCATTGCTGGCGTACCATCTTCCACCGGCTCGCCTGTATCTGCGGACATCCGCTGCCTGTTGGTTCTACGGCCGGGTTTCTTTCTGCCACCTGGATCGCAATCTCGCGTGACGCCGGGCGCTCCGCAGCGATCGTAACGCGCACGCAGGCTATCTTCCAGGAAACCGAGACGACATAGCATCGACCAACAGTTGTAAACAAAATATTTGCTTACCCCATATTTTTCCGCCGTCGCTTCTACTAGCGGCCCGATTGAGCCAGTTCGGCTTTGCAGGATTGAATTTCGCAATGAATCAAAATTGAGAAACTCAGCCATAACGGCCTTGCGACGTTCGAAGATACTCTTCGCTTTTTCGCTTTCTCTGAAGTTTTGGCGGCCTACTTCGATAGCGTGCAACAGGCCCTTATCCCCTAGGGCATCCAGGACGTTTTGCTTCAGCCAACGGATCTGCCCGGTGTTTCGTGCTTTCCCATTGCGCGTAGCAACCTGGCGTGGACGAGCATCTTCCTCAAATGGGCCTCCCTCAACCTGGTCAATGCGTACTACTGCTATCAGGCCATCCGCCTTCTCGTTCAGCACTATTCGGTACATGCCTTCACCCAATTCAGAAATCACACGTACGGTTTGATTGTGGATTAGAATTTCCATGAGGTTCGCCCTGAAACGATCGGGTTTCGATCCCAATACTCTCGAGATGAAAGAAGTACGAACGGCGCGGACGGCCACCGTGTTCGCCGCAAATCAAACAGCAGATTGCTGGACCATATTCCCTGCCATAGCGCACGGTTTACAGCGTCAGCGTTCGTACCCATCTCGCGACAACGCCGGTGGATTGAGGTCAGGTTTTCGCCATTAAGACCGTGTTGTTCCTCCACCATCCACTGCAGAAGCTGTTGATCGCACTTTGGGGCGAGTGCCCAGCAGCTCGTCATGTGCAGGTTTCTTGCTACTAGCGGATCGTATAGCGTCGGCGTAATTAAGAGCCATTGCACGCCTCGGGCAGTCCAATACTCTCTCTCTAAATTGAGTAGTTCTTTAGCGCGCTCGTCTTTCCACGGTATGGCTGGCCTAACTGAAACAGCCAAGAGCTTGAGTTCGCCTCCTGTCTCTCTAATTGTGAGAAGCAGATCAGTCGAAAGCACCCAAGGAGCCGAGTCCCCCTTATGGGTAACAATTGGGTGTTTCATATGAAGTTTTTCCGCTAACTCGATAGTCCCGGGGAAGGTAGAGTCTACAAAACGGTCGCGATACGCATTAAGCTCATGCGTTCCGGAGTCCAGCGCCAGCGGAAATTGCTCACGTATATCGAGGATGCCAGGATGCATAGTCGCTAAGTGGAATGCGACAAGCTCGCCATCAGAGAGGAACTCGTAATGGCGAGGTTTCCACTCATTCGAGGGGCCTGCCCATACTTGTAGGTGTGAACGTCCCCTGCTGGACGGGTCAGTACGCGTAACTCGATGCCAAGCTATAAAAGCTTCAAAAATGCCAGTGCCGCGAAAACGTTCTCTAAACCGCTCAAGGTCGCGCGGGGTGAACAGTGGTTTTTTCCTCATGAAGTATTTCCTTTCTCCGTTGTATTGGGGTGTAACGACTCAACTCGAAAGCGCACGGATGGCTTTTTCGAGACAAAACGAGGCCCGCCTCGCATAGCTATGCGAAGCAAATCGTTGACAGGGGAAGGGGGAAAGAAGATACTTGGTGTGTACATGTGATTCCAAGTACCCGAACCCGTGAGCTCGCAACTCGCGGGTTTTTTCTTTTTTGCCCTAGTTGTTATCGTTCGGTTTTGGTCAAGGCATGTTCGTTCTCCGCAATTGATTGCAACGGTGTATCACGATGAGCAGACTGTCGTTGTAGCGCGATCTAATGCTCGAATTACACGGGACGAAGGTTTCCCGCTCGCATTCGAATTAAAAAATACGTATCGGCGGAATACCGATGCTGTCCACAGGCTGCTCCCGACATCGCTATGCAAGACGAGTTCCGGCCCGGGTAGCCATAGAAGATTGCTAACGATCCCGACTTAACGGCGAACTTCTATAAGAAATCCATTAGGAAAGTTTTATTTCTTTAAATCAATAATTAATTGATTGCATAGCGGATGCATCTCATCACTCAAATAGCTGCAGTACTGGTCTAGTCATTCCAGTTGAGAACATCTTATCAGCAGAAAAATATTTGATAAATAGAAAATTTGGTATTTATGGTGCTTTTCCGTGTTTCGTACACGTCATAACGTGTACGGGCGCGCCAATCGTATGGAGAGTTACAACGAAGGTTATCTGTTAGTTATTTTCATGAGGGATAGGCAGCGTCGATTATTTTTGTATGACCATTTCAGTATCTCTGTGATCCGGCAGTTCAGGTCAGCGCCGTGCCCACATCAGCAATCGCAGCACGCAACCTGAAATCGCGCCTGGATGCGTTGGCAGCCAGCATCTGTTTCTTATTGGTGAGCGCCGGACAGACGCATGGAGACACGCGGCGCCATAGATCAGTTTTCCACCCTCGACTGCTGCTAGAAGTGTATCGATGCGTTGTATTGTTCCGTTGTGAGATTTCGAAATAAATGCGACTGAGACGAATAAAATGCGACTGAGATTCGAGTGCTAGTTCCCGCCGCAGCTGCAGCGGCGCACTGCTATCGGCAGCTGGCGTGCCGTCTCAAGTCGGCGACGGATGCTGGTATGCCATCCCTCCTGCCATGGCGGAGTCATTTGGTAAGGCCGGAGCGGAAGTTGTCCGGTCCAATGCTTTGCCGTGCTGAGGATGGCCGTGAAACAGAAGCGCAAGCGCATCTGGCGCCGCCACACATCGAGTTCTTCTGAAGTCTAACTTATGGCCACGTCGTTCAGAGATCCACGTATCGGGGCAGCAAGTCCTGGTCGACTAGACGAATTTCGATGGCGTTGGCGATCTTGACGTGCTCTGGATTCTCATCCGAGAACGGCGCGTCGGTGACGCTAACGATGACGGTCCCGATCTGTTTTTCATTTCCTTTCGCGTCCTTGCCTGCCACTGGTACGAGAGCTCGGGCCTCTGGGACTTGCTGGACGGTCAGCACACGCGGCAGGTAAAGCATCCAACCGATTCCAGGCCGATCCTTGAAGACCTTCTTGTCGAAGTAGGCAGTCGTTTCGACCGATACCGCCGCGGGGGCGAACAATCCAGCGGTCTTGAGAATGGCCTTCAAGACGGGCTCCACAGTCCTCGAAAAGGCCGCTGGCTTTGCTCTGAGCACAAGCATGCTTGTTTCCGGCGCAATACGGCCGACATATTGCAGCGACACTCCTTCCAGTCGTTCCCTTCCATTCCACATGCTGATGATCTTGGGATCGACGACGGCCTTCAGTGATTCGGTAAGCACGGCAATAGCCGCTGACGTCGGGCCTGCGGCGTCAAAGACGTCGTAACGGTAGGTCTCATCCTTGGTGTTGCGCTTCAAGAGCCAATCATCGAGCAGGGGCGAACACGCCTTCAACTCCTGACGGATTGAATGCACCTCCGTCAACATGGCGGGCACATCCAGCGGGCCAGGTTGCCGGAAAATGACGGTCAGTTCATATGGTCGCTTCATGGCTGGAAGACCGTTTCGATGGGGAGCCGCATTGCGGAGAATACTTTGGAAAAGAATCGATAGCTCTTGGGCTGCATGAAGTGCCACCTTACTTGAACAGGGGGTTGAGGCTTGGCCACGACCGACTGCGCTGTTGCGTGGGTCATGATCGACTCGTCACCCTTCCACCACTCCTTTGGATCATGCAAGCGCGCCGATAGCTTCATCATCGGGGCGCAACCGAGCGCGGGAGCGCGAAGGACCGGCCGTTTGCGCGCGCCGGGGACGGCGGGTGCGAGGAATGCGACTTCCCAAACACCCAGGCGCACGATGGCAAGATGGCAATGGTCGGCGTCCCGTCTGTGGTGATTTTCGAATTATTCAGCGGCCTATTTAATGAGGCGAAGAACGGCTCACTCCACAGTTGGTTTAAGGGGAGGTAATTGCTCCGTACTCCATTGCCAGATGGTCACGCCATATTGCGAATTTGCGGACACAGGCATGATCTCGCCTTGTTCGAAATGACGAAGACTATCGGGTATGGCGGGGCTGAACCAGTTGCCGGTTTGGGGACATGGTTTGCCGCCTTCGACACGCAATTCTTCAGGCACTGAGGATGCGGGCCCCAGTTGCTTGTCGAGATTTCTGGCGTAGTCCACCAAGTCTTTGGGATATACGATGTGATCGCGGAAACTGCGGTCGTCCAAGTCCAAAAGATACACTGCAGCTGCAGCTTCAATGGCCCAGTAACCGCTATATGCGCCACCGGCCTCGCTAGTATCTAAATGGCTATCGTGCCACGGCGCTTTCTTCATTGACTGGTACCAAGCCTTCAGATACCTGTCAATATCCATAATACTTTCTTCCGGCGTGTCCCGATAAAAGCTGTTAATCAGATCACGATACGGCTTATCGTGGTACCACTCGTCGACTTCATAACGATCTTTGAGTTCATATGCAAACATGTCTTCATAGAGCGTATCTTTTCCCGCAAAAGCGCCATCGAGCATTGCTGCCAATCGTGGCAACAAGTCGCGGCGATGCAGTAGGTAGCACAACCCAATGAGTTGCATTGCGCGCTCGTATTCGTCTATTTCGGCAAAGCGAAGTGGCGGAAAATTCGGATCGTCTGAATATTCTCGTTCGTATATTGTGTTCAGCTCGAAAGTTTCAATAACTTTAGTCAAATCATCGCGAAAAGTATCTATCGGCTCACCGCCAGTGTACTTAAGAATAAATAGATCAAATGTTTGATTCGCGACATCGATAGATGCCAATGCTCGACCAAATACTTCTGAGCCAGCATTGGAAGGAATATGATCGCGCCAATGCAAAATTGTTTTTTCTATAAAGTTCGTGAAGAAATTATAGTAGTTTTCGTTTAAAAATTGTTGTCTTCGTTTTTCATGGAATTGCATGTTGTGCACCTAATTAGGTTTCATCAAAATAGTTGATACTCTTACGGCTCAAGCGTTAAGCTCAACTTTGCGAGCTTGTGATTAACGGCTGCTTTCACTTCCTGTTCATCGTGCCGGTGCGTGGATGGAATATCGTGATTGGCATGTTTCTCGGGCTTGCCTCGCTCATCCTCAAGCAACGCCTTCTCATGTTCTGCGGCCGAAGGCAGATAGAACGGAGTATAGAAAAGGTGACGCGAATACCCGAATTGTTTGATATCAACTTCGAGAACACGGCCGACTGCCGAGAATAGATTTTTACCTATCCACCGATGACTCATCTGCACAAGTGGTTGCTCAGCTCCGCTACTCTTCGATGCCGGCGACACACCGGCACTTGGCGCATCCCGCTTCGGCTGCGCTTGCTTGGCGCCAGTTGAAAGCTTGCCGCCCCCTATGCCGTTTTTCCCGCCTGGCTTACCGCTTGGTTTTCCGGTGCCAGCAGATCCGTTGTCCTCACTCGTATCCGGTTCCAACAATTCCTCAGACCTGGGCAGCGCTGCGTCTTTGATCCGCCGGGCATTATCCATCAGCTTATTTTTCACGCCGGGCTTGCTGGAGGCGTTCTTCGGTGCCTTGCCTACCTTTGACGCCTTCGATTCCACGATTGCATACGGCTTGCCGCCGTTGTGCGGATCGCCCATTTGCACTTTCCACACGCCATCTATGCCTGTGCCATGCGCTTTCAGGGCGAACAGCGGATTGAGCCGGGTTCCCTCGTTGAGTTTGCCAGGAAAAGTCTTGCTTGGCCTTTCTTTCCACTCGCCTTGCATTCCCGTGTCGTGTCGGCTCCAGCCCTTGCCCCAGCCGTATTTTTCATACAGAAAATAATCGGTAATATGCTCGCCCACAATGCCGGTCAGGGTGTTGCTCACACCTTCGATGACGCTGGTGCCGATCGAGGCATTGACCGTATTGTTCGACGTGCTAAGCGTGGGGGCATTGTGGCCGGCTTCGGCGACTTTGGGATCTTTCTTTTCGGGCTTCTTTTCCGCCGGATTGACCTTGCCTTGCGGGCCGATGACCTGCGCCGCATTGTTACGTTGCTTGGTCTTCCAGTGGGCCAACTTGAGCGTGACAAGCATCACCATTGCCGGCAACTGAGCACGCACCGTGCTCATGCAGGTGCTCAGGGCGAGCCGTCCTTCGGCGGGCAGGTCGTCGTAAAGCCATGAACCTTCGATCGCGCTCTGGACCGTTCCGAGCTGGTTTTTCAGACCGACAGCGTCGAATAATTTGTCAAGCAAGAATTCCGGGCTGGTGTGGATGCCAACTTTGTCGCAAACCATGCGAAGCACGTCGAACAGAATCGGCGCAAAGCGCTCGGGATGCTTGTTGACGATGCGGATCGTTTTCTTGACTCCGCCGCCCGCGCCCGGTATCCAGCCCACCAGTGCCAAGACCAGGTCGAATTTGGCTTCCATCTGGTCTTCCGCCGACGTGCTGTTGTGAAGTGTCAGCATGCATGTGATGGTGTCGTAGATATTGATCGCCTGGCCCAGGAAGGGGACGAGTCCGGTAGCTACGGCGACGCTGATCTCTTCGATGGCACTGGTGATGGCCGCGCTGTCGGTTTGTGTCTCACCTACTTGAGATGAGGTGGTCGCAGGTGCGTCGCTCATTGGATATCCCTTCCAGCCATGCTGTACAGCAGCGACTCGACATCATCCGAATCGGTGGGGTGGCCGTGTTTTTTCAAGTCGTTTAGCACGTTTTCCAAGGTGGTCTTTCCGGCGTCTTTGGCGCTGTCTGCTGTGAACGGTTTAGGGTCTTCTCCGAAATAGACCTTGACCGCTCCTTGCGGAATGTTTTCCAGGCGGGCGTGGCCTTTGGCGTCCAGCCTGCCGACACGTGCGGTACCGTCGGCGAATTCCGCACGGTACGCACCGCCTGCAACAGGCGTCAAGTCCGGCCAGTGATGGTTGAATTCGATGAAGTTCTTGATCTGGTCAGTCTTAGGTAACGGTGGCAGGATGGGAGCGGAGGATGCAGGCCCAGCCAGTTCCTTCATGCTGGCCTTGAACGTCATGGTCCCCGGCCCGTGAATCATGATGTCGCCGCCTTCGAGCTTGATGTAGGCGCCTTGTGAGGTCAGCAGCACATGCTCCTTGGCCGCGACGGACACGCTCTTGGTGATGCTCGCCACCGTGATGGACTTGTCGGCGGTGATGCGCGTTTCGTCTGACTGGCTTTGGCTGGACACCTTGCCGCTGGCCGCGTGCAGCATGATGCCCGTTTCCTGGTTCGGCTTGTCCTTGCTGTCGGCCTTGCCATACGTGAACAGGCTGATGCCGCCCTTGACCGCATACAGGCCGTTGCCTTGGGCCGCAAAGTTGATGTCCTGGCCAGCCGTGATGCTGCTGGTATTGCCTGCGCTGATGATCGCGTCGGCCGGCGTGGTCACCGCGATGCCGGCAGGGCTCGACAACTGCAGATGCGGTTCGTCGTAGGCCGTTACCTCGCCGTCGCCGCCGGCGCCGTCGCCGCTGGACGTATTGCTCGCCGTGGCTTCGATGACGGTGACGCTGTGCGCCATCTGCGCGATCGATTGCAGCTTCTCGGGCGCTGGCTCGGCCTGGCCCTTGTCATCCTTGAGCATGGCATTGTGCCTTTGCGCCGTCGTCGCAAGCGCCATCTGCAATTGCAGGCTCTGGTCGATCTGAGCTTTTGCCTCGCGCGAATCGAGTTGGCTACCGTTGGCATTGATCCGCGCGTCGGTCGACAGCAGCAGGCCGGAACCGGCTCGAATGGCGGCGCCGTGCTCCGTCTTGAGCTCGGCGCCGAATCCCACGGGATTGAGTCGTTGGTTATCGGTCTGGTGACGCAAGTGTCCCATGTTCAATTCGTCCGTGCCTTGGTGCGGGTTGGCATGGCGCTGCAATGCCACGCGGGACTGCCCGGCCGTATCGTCAAATACCAGTTGGCTGTAGGCGCCGCTGCCGTCTTGGCTGGTATTCATTGCCTGTGTCTTGAAACCCGACAGTACAGCTGGATGCGCATGCGCGCCGGCACCGCCCGGGAACCATGCTGGTGCGTTGCCGGTCGAAACACCCGCGCCCTGTGCCACCTGGTTGTTTTGGGCGTCATCCTGGCCTTTGCCGTTGTACAGGCTTCCAATAACCACGGGGCGGTCGATGTCGCCATCAAGGAAATCGATCATGACTTCACTGCCGACGCGTGGCACGGCGACCGATCCCCAGTTGGCGCCCGCGACCGGCGCCATCGGCGTGGCTATGCGCACCCATGTACCTGACTTCTCGTTTGCCGGCGCACCTGCGTGGCCGTCGGACGATGGATGGTTCAGGCGGCTGTGACTGAGGTCGTTCTCGCCCGCGCCACGCTGCCAATGAAACTGCACCTTGATGCGATGATCGCGGTCCGTGTAGGTGGCCGCGCCTGCCGGTCCGACCACGATGGCGGTCTGCTGCCCGCGGACGGTGGGACGGGGATTCAGAAGTTGGCCATGCCCATCCTGCCCGCTGCTGCGATAGGGTGTCTTGCTGCGGATGGCGTCGATACGGTTGCGGTAGACGGGACGTTCGCCCTTCTCCGCCCCCACTGCATGCAGACTATGATTGCATTCTTTCTGGATAAGGGCGTCGAGTACGCTCTGGCCCAGTCGTTCGGTGATTTCTGTTTTCGCCTCGGTACTCAGGTTGTTGTGGGCGAGATGCACCACTCGCACGATGAGCAGGGTACGAGCATCGTCGCCGTCGCTGACACTGGCGGCGTCAAGTTGCGCTTGCCCGTGGAGCGTGAAGGTCGTGCCGGCTGAGAGCGTGCGCACGGTACCTGCACCGATGTGCGTTTCACGCATCGCGTCCAGCGCCTGCATCTGGTTGTCGGCGATGCGCTGGCCCTGCTCCTTCGACTCGTAGGCATATGCGCCGGGCGTGTCGCGGCTGATCAGCGGACTCCCGCCGTCACGATTGGCACTGACAGAACTCACCGGTCGCGATCCAGTCGTGCGGTAGTCCCAACTCGACAACTCGATGGCGTTCGTTTGCAGGCGCACGCTGGTGCGCCAGCGGTCCATACTGTCCTCTTTCATTACCGCGCCGGGCTGCGTGAAATTGATCGTGGCCTGAACATTTGGTTTGAAACTGCCATTATGGTCGGCGATGACCATTGTGTGGGAGCCAAGGGTGGCGCTTTCAGCATTGCCGGTGTGCTCGAAGTAGTAAAACAAGCCCTCGTCGCGCATCAGGCGTTCGGCGAACGCCATGTTACTTTCCTGATACTGGCAAGTCAGCGATCTGATCGGGTACACGTCTCTGTCAAGGATGTCGTAGCGCCACGCCGGCACCAAGGGCCCCACGTTCTGCCAGCCACCGAAGATCGCGTCGAGGATGTCGAATACAGTTTTGTCCTGGAATATTCGGCTATCGCGGCCATGAGCCAGGAACGCGTACCAGGGGCCGATCGTTAAGACGTAGCGCGCAAAGCCGCCATCAGCACCGACGAGCTCGGCCGAAGTGATATGGCCATGGAATGGGCGTTTGTCATCACAACTCGTGGCCGTCAGCAGTTCAAGCAGAACCGGCTGCCCGTGTAACGATTTGAGAGTAATTCCCGCATCGGTCGAGAGCGCAGTGACCTTGAATGCAAAGCATTCGCTCAGTCCTTCCTCGCCGCGAAAGCATTCGGCAAGAAGCTTGTCGCGGCCAATCGGCGTGCTTAACGTAAGCAAGCGAGTATCTTGAGTGAAGCTGTTGAGCAGCGCTGACATAGGGGGGGCTCCTGGGAGGCGAGTCGATCGCAGCTTGATATTGGTGGCGAAAAAAGTCTAAGGTTGTATTAAATCACAGGAATGTTATCTATCTAGTTACGATTGGGCGTTCGAGCTTGCGTGGTGTCAAGAACACTGGCTATGGGCCCACATGCGTAAGCGGTCACGCGGCGGCGGAAGTATGTGGGCCTCGCCGGCGCCAATGTGAAATACTGCGCAGATCCGGCGGTCTCGCCGGCAGTTGAGGGTAAAATCGAGCGATACCTGGACAGCCATCCAGACTGTACGTTTTTTGTAAGGAGAAGGCATTGGAAGAACGCATTGAGAAAATCCCTGTTTTTGAACAGGACTTCGAGCAGCTTCTCACTTTTCTTTGCGATGTGGATGGGGCAATTTCGCCGACACGTTTTGCCCGTATTTTCAATTTCGACCTCCAGACACTAGCCTTGGCCTCCCAAGTGCCCGTGGATAAGCTCTGGAATACGCCACACGATGAGCGAATTCAGCGATACCTGAGCGACTGTCTTCAAATCACACAGGCAGCAGCGAAAGTAGTGGACAACGTGGAGAAGGCACTTTTCTGGGTTAAGAACGCCCCCATACCATCTCTGGATGGTAAGACCGGCTACGCATTAGCTTCCGCTGGTCGGACGAATGATGTACTGCGTTACATTGAGTCTCTGGAGGCGGGATTTTGCGGCTAGAGGCCGCTCGACAATGTGCACAACACCGCCGTTCTACGCCGCCTAAACATTGGATAAGTAGAAGTCCTGCGTGGGCGATAAGGATAGTGCGGCACCTCGAACTCCCGTTCGCTCACCCGCATCATGCCGTTCGCCTCGATGGCTTGCGACACGGCTTCACCAAGCGGTTCTTCATAGAGTTGCATACGGTTTATCTGTCCAGATAGCTAAATTGATTTAGCCTTACTTTATGAATATCTCATAGTTTATCTGTACAGCTAAATGATAGTAAGGAAATCCAGCAGGGGAATTGAGGTGATGGAAAAGGTACCGGATGCTCAAGTTTTGATACAGATGCAATCGCTCTTAGCGTGAAGCACTACGCTACATGACGGCAGCTTCGGTTGTTTTCAGCAGAGCCCATCTACTAACCTAACCACCTTATCTGGGCTTCGGGCGATTGCCGATTGCTTGCGGCGCCTCATTCAACTCCACGAACTGATCATGAGCAAGCACGGCATTGATGACCTGTACCTGCGGCCGTTCAGCTTCGTCAGCAACACTGAAACAGCCAGCGAGCGTATGGATGTCGCGCGGCGCAACGCCTGCGTCCCGGAATTCGTCGCGCCAAGTGGAGGCGATGTCCTTCACCTCGCTGATGATCTCGCGTGCTTCAGGCTGCGTAAGCAGAAAGCGGCCGCATTGTGAGAGGGCGTTCGCAATGGTGCGCGCCGGTCCGAATTCACCGACACCAATGCTCTGTGGCCGGCCGGCCGCTTCGATATCGGGGAGGATATCGAAGGCTGGAGAAAGACGGTACTGACCAGGTTGGAGCATCAGGAAGGCGTGATTGCGTAAGTGGTCATCAACATTACCCACCATGATGTTGAGCACCATGCGCCGGTACAGCTCATGCGCATCACCGCGCGCATCAGCCCCGTAGGGCCGCAGTATCTCGGCGATTCCCGCGTATGAAAAGCTGGTGACGTAATCGCGACCGTCCGGACTGAGCGGCTTCGGATCGAGGAAGCTGTGCGCACTTGCGTAGTGAATGCGGTTGCCCTCCACTCGATCAAATCGATCAACAAGCAGAACGGACCGGTTTAAAATCTTGATGAGCTCGAAACTGGGCACATTGATACCTGCTCTGGTCGCTAGTCTCAGCGTGGCATATTCTGCGGCCGGCACGTCGAACAAATCATCTGGCCGGCTGAATTTCGCAATGTACTCTTTGCCATCGTGCATGACCACCGTTTTAGGGCGGACGCCGCCCAGGCCACTGCCGGGGAAAAGTAGGTGTGCCGTTTCTGCATCGATTCGCGCCGCCGGATCGGCAGTGTAGGCCTCCATTTCTTGCAACGCTCTGGCTGACAGTGCACGCGAAGATTGAATGTCATTCTTGAGCTGCGGTGGCGTGCGGGGATCAGTGGAGAAACCAAGGCAGCCCGAACCGTGATGGAGCGAACTTAGAAGCCATTCAATGGCGTTCTGTGGCGCGCGGTGATTGGATTCGCACAGCAGCTTGAGGGTGAGCTTGGCTCCCCAGGCGTTAGGACCTGCATCGGAGAAAACGCCGTATGTCCCATCTCCTCTGCGGGGGATCGCGATTTCATGCGTTTGCAAGGGCACATGGATTGGATCAAGCGAAAACGCTCCCAAAGTTTGCAGATATCGCAATCCATATCCGAAGCGTCCGTTGCCATGCGCATCAAGTCCAAAGCGTCCGATCGGAATAGAAGCTTCGGGATTGGAACAGTCGAAGACGATACAGGACTCGATCGTCATTAGAAATCTCGCTCAAGAGGCACATCGACGCCCGAGCGCAAATGCGTAGGCGTATCTGGCTGGTTGACGAGCAATTCGACACTGGACAGTTCTCGCAACGCCTCAAGCACACTCAAAAAGACACCGATGGAAACACCTGGATCGCCGCGTTCGAGGCGTGCGAGTGTTTGCCGGTGCACGCGGCACGCGCTTTCCAAATCGACCAACGAGCGCTTCTGTGCTTTTCTAGAGGTGCGAATACGCTCACCAAGACGCTGAGCAGCACTCTGGACAGCAATAGAATTAAAGTTTTGATCGTGTCGCATGATTGATAGCTCTAAGACTGATGGTTCTCATGCTATCGTCAATGTCGCTTAGATGCATCATTTAATGAATAAATGATGTTTCTAAGCGTCTTTTGGAATTTTGTGGAGAACTTGCTTTCATAAACGAAACCTCCTCATATATAAGGATAATATCTCATATACATTGATTTATCCCCGCATATGAGGAACAATGTCACAATCAAATTTAACTCAATTGCCGACGTGTATTCCGATGAATGGTCTGAAAAGGCCGCCAACAAACTGAAGGCCGAATTGCGGCTGTCGGGAGTGGGCTACGGTGAGTTAGTCACACGCTTGGCCCAAATTGGCGTAAAGGACACCTATAAGGGTGTCGCTACTAAAATCACGCGCGGCCGCTTCACGTTCGCATTTTTTATGCAATGTATGAAAGCCTTAGGTAAAAATGAGGTGCGGTTTGACTAACTATTTATTGCGTAGTGCGACGAATTTACAACTGTATTAACATACAGTTGTCTTACATTTTTGGAGAGCATCATGGGCGTCAACAGTAAGATTGAGTGGACCCATCACACATTTAATCCCTGGTGGGGGTGCCTACGCATCTCGCCTGCATGCAAACACTGCTACGCTGAGACTTGGGCGAAGCGTGTAGGCATGAATGATCTCTGGGGAAAAGAAGCGCCTAGGCGTTTCTTTACTGATGCTCACTGGCGCGAACCACTTAAATGGGACAGAGATGCCGCCGCTGCGGGCGAACGCAGACGAGTATTTTGCGCATCGATGGCGGATGTGTTTGAAGATCGGGCAGATTTGAACGAAACTCGGGAAAGGCTTTGGGCGCTGATTGAAGCGACGCCAAATCTCGATTGGCTGCTGCTGACGAAAAGGATACGCCACGTTAAAAAACTGGCTCCTTGGTCTGGAAAGTGGCCCGAGAACATTTGGCTGGGCACCAGCACCGAAAATCAAAATTGGTTAGAAAAAAGAGTAGACCATTTGCTTCAGCACAATGTAGTGGTACGCTTCGTTTCAGCAGAGCCACTTTTGGGTCCTCTGAATTTACGACCTTGGTTACAAGCGCCAGGGTCAAGTGTTCCCGGAATCAATTGGGTGATTGCAGGCGGTGAGAGCGGACCAGATTCGCGGTCCATGAATCCTGCGTGGCCGGAAGACCTGCGCGACCAGTGCAACGAAGCCAATGTACCCTTCCACTTTAAGCAGTGGGGGCATTGGGCGCCCGAAGAACTGATTGCAGAGGGCATATCGGCCAGAGCGCAACGTATCGACGTCGTGGGCCGCGATGGGGCAATTATTCGGTTGGTCAAGGTTGGTAAATCAAAGGGTGGACGGGAATTAGGTGGAACGACGTGGGACCAAGTACCTTTGCTAGACGGAGGGCTTGCACGATAACGGGACGAATAATTGACTAAAACTGGCGATAAATGGCAATGGATAATTGGAGATGCACCTCCTCCACTTGATCCACACTCAAAAGTAAAACATCAGCTAGTTAGGGATTATCTCTACAAGTACATTGGCGTCTTGATGGCCAACGAGAAGATCCCGCGGCTTAAGCTCACGCTGGTCGATGGTTTTGCCGGCGGAGGGTTGTACACCGACGGCAATGGTATTGCGCCAGGATCCCCGCTGATCATGCTTCAGACCGTCAAGGAGGCTGAGGCCTATCTGAACGCCACACGCACGCAGACCCGTCGTGCGGTAGAAGCTCAGTACCATTTCGTCGAGCCCAATCCGAGTTCGTTTGAGTACCTCACGCACACCCTCAAGGCCGAGAATTACGGCCACCTCATCGATAACGACATCCGGCTGTACAAGAATAAATTCGAGTCGGTCTGCGCCGACATCACTGCGGCCGGCGTTTCACACCAAGGCGGACAGCGCGCGATTTTTCTTCTCGATCAGTATGCATACAATGATATTTCGATGCCCACGGTGCGCAATATTTTCCAGCACCTTAAAGGTGCCGAGGTCATCTTAACGTTCAACGTCGACTCGCTGCTGACGTTCCTGACAGATAGCAAGCAGTTCCACTCGATCACGCAAAAAATCGGATTGGAGCATTACATCAATTGGCAGGATATCGCGCGCCTGAAGGCCGGCTCCCACTGGCGCCAGATGATCCAGCGTCAAATCTCGCACGGCATCTGGAAGGCCAGCGGTGCCCGCTTTATGACTCTTTTCTTCGTTACGCCAAAAGGGAACCGCCCTTGGTCATATTGGCTCGTACATTTGTCCAATGCGTACCGCGCGAATGACGTAATGAAGACAGTGCACTGGGACCATGGCAATAGCTTTGGGCACAGCCTTGACGGTGGCTTCTTCGAAATCGGCTACGAGGCAAACAAAGACATTGATGTCACGTCTCAGTCCGAGATGAATTTTACGGAAACGCGTGCTTTCGATGACACCCTGCGCTCGAAAAGCGTGGAGACGCTGCAGGATCTGCTCCCTCGCATGATCTATAGCAATCCAAAGGGCCTTCTGTTCAACGACCTCATGTCGCAGATCGCCAATCAGACCACCGCCACGGAAAAGATCGTCAAAGAATCGCTCCATGTCGGCGTGGCATCCAAGGAAGTGCAAGCAGTCATCGAGGGGGGCGGGTTGCGTGCGAAAGGCAGTTCCATCCACGGCACCGACATACTGATTCCGCATCGTCAAAGATCGATCTTCTTAGGGCACCTGTGATGAAATTTGACCCACACGAAATTATTCCGTCGTCCTACGTGGGCCGCGAGCAGGCATACATAAAGCATCTGCTACTGGACGGGTATCTCGAACGACTACTCTACATTGTCGGCTGGAGCGCCAACAAACTCGGTCACGAAGAGATCATTTTTGTCGATTGCTTTGCAGGGCCCTGGAAGGACGAGAGCGATGACCTAGCATCGACATCGATCGCGATTTCTATGAACCTGCTCTCGATGGTCCAATACGCCCTTGAGAAGGTCGGCAAGTCAGTGAAATTCCGAGCTGTCTATGTAGAAAAGGACGATGGCGCCTTCGGCCGGCTAAGTCAGTTCTTAGCCAGTCATTCGCCTGCGAATGTAAAGACCGAAGCAATTCACGGGGATTTCACGCGGAGCATTCCCGACATCCTGGCACGCTGCCCGACAAAAAGTTTCGCATTCTTTTTCATCGACCCGAAGGGGTGGATGGCGGTGAAGCCCGACATTCTTCAGCCGTTGCTCGAACGCCCGCGCAGCGAGTTCCTGATCAATTTCATGTATGACTTCATCAATCGCGCGGCCTCAATGAATGCTCTGCGTGACGATATCGCAGCCCTCCTTGGTGGCCAACTTGATGCGGAAAAAATACCAAGCAACCCAGCTCAGCGTGAGCAGTTTTTACTGGAACGATATCGTAGTGCGCTGGCAGACCGAGTGAGCACCGCAAACGCTAAAGCTTTGTCTGGGTATGTCACCATACTAGATCCAACCGTGGACCGAACAAAGTACCATCTCATCTACCTGACTCGGCATCCCAAAGGGATTATCGAATTCATGAAGCAATCGGACAAGCTGGCTGGGGTGCAAAGCGCCGTGCGCAATACTGCCAAATACAATAAACAAACCCAAGCTGATAAAACAGGCGACCTTTTTGGAATCGACGCCGGCCAGATGGAACCAAGTTGGAACGAATCGAATGCACGCATCCACGAGCTCCAGCAGCTTTGGCTTGCGCGCATTGGCGATCAGAATTTATTGGTCACGGAGCCCGTATTTGCAAACCTCATATGTCAGAGCAATTGCTTCCCATCGGAGCTTCAACTTGCCTTGAGGGGACTGATCGAACGTGGTGAGGTTCAAAACGCCACTGCAGGCCCGAAACTTCGGCCGAAAAACGTTGTCGACTATGAGAAGGGGGAAACCCTAACGAGGGCAGTCCCGCGTTAGGATGCCTCATAAGCTTTAACGCGCAGGAGCATGGCATAAAGCAGCTCCTACGAGAGGTGAATCCGATGATCAAAGAGCTACGCCACTACCTTGAACATAAGAAATTCAAAAACAGAAGCAGCTGGCTGGCGCGATCATACCTTCATGAGATACCACTGGATTTCACCCTGATCCAATCGGCAAAGTAACCATCGAAGGTCCTACCGATACTGTCTCGCTACGGTCCGGTTGCGAATGAGGGGACTTGAACTCAACGGTTAATTTGGATCCGGTGGAATCTGAACTAGCGATGCTGAAACTTCGCCGGGAGCATCCCAGGAAAGCTGTTTTGCTGTACGGCCTATGACCCATTTCATATCGACGTCTGATCCCCAACCGGTGCGGAGAAGACGATCCAGGTACTGCTTGAGAATCTCCTTTTGGGAAAGGTGAGCATATTTCCCCTTTTCATTTTCCAGGCATTTACCGGCAAATTGCCGCGCGAGGTCCTCGCATACTTCCCACCTCTCAAGCACTTCGGGTGGCGACGTCCCGGGCTCGTAAAATTTCCCTCCATAGGCCACCAACGCAATTTTTGGATGGGCACCGCTAAGAGCGGCGGCCAGCGGTTGTGCTGGAAAATCTGGCGGCACAAGCACGCGTCTCAGTTCGATATTCAGCGTCGACGCGCGGCCGCTTCGAACGCGTTCAGCCAGCGAAACAACGGAATCGATCGCGTGCAGCGCACCGACGTCGGCGCCGGACGCCGAGCAGCATGCCTGGAGAATTAAATCCGCGGACGCACAACTGAGGAAACCTGAGATGACAAGTTCGAGCTCCGGCCCAGCGTCACCTGTACGCAACGCATCCATTAATTCTGCTAGAGGAACCGGCGTTGGCAGTGACAATGAGGCGACGACTTTCTCCACTTCCATTTCGATTTTCTGCGTTGAAAGCATGACTTGCATTTTTCCTCCACGTGCGTATCGGTGAAAACAGTACGGTTCGACAAAGTGACATGCGGAACTTCAATCAGCTAGGCGGATTGGCCTACTCATCAGGACTCGCGTAGATGACTTTCCCATCAAGGTCCACGATGCCTCGATATCCTACGCCCATCCAGGGGCTCGACAGATAACAGATGAAATCATGCAGATGTCCATGGAATGCTTTTTTTACTCCCATACTTTGGCCAAGCTGTGTGATGACATCGAATCCGCACGCGTGCATTCCAGGAGCTTCGTGGGTGACAAGAATATCGGCTGACTGTCGCGACAGGCAAAAGAGATCCGCCGGAAAAATTGTCGTGCGATGCCTTAGCGGCAGGCCACCTCTGAACAGATTTCCTCTGCCAAGCGTTTTCGCGTATGCCTCGCCGCTGAACTCTGGATCGAAATGTGTCTGCAAGCGCGGATACCAAGGTTTTCGAAACACACCGCCAAGGCCAGCGATACGCACTCCCGCGACTGTTACAACGGCGCCGTGCAAATTCACAAACCCGCTCTCTGTCAAATTGTCCCAGTTCGCCTCGGAATCGCTGTCATGATTGCCGGGGATATAGGCCACTTCGACATCCGCCGCCAGGTCGCGCAATTCCTGCTGAAGGGGCGTCGGACAATCAAGGTCGCCCAGCAAAACAATCGCATTCGGACGATGCTTATACGCAGTTTCAAGAATATGCGAGAACTGTCCGTGGCAGTCACCTGCGAACCAGATTTCCGGTCTAGCCAAATTCGTCGCCATTCGATCGCTCCCGTTCCTGCCGCCGTTATTTTTTGATCCGTCCACTTCGAAGCTGCGCTTGAAAATGCGTGTACGCGTGCGTATCCATTCTGCTGACCGCTTCCATGGCAGTTATTGTAGCGTTCGATCTCGCCTTGCCTAGCATATCGGGCCAGCGCTTGGCATTGCCATTATCCTGGTGCTTTTTTGTGCTCGCATCAATGGCTTGAGAGACCGCGTGCCGAAGAAAAAGATTACGCGCCTCTGGACGACTAGGATTGCTAAGATCTTTCGTCTTAGCAGGATCTGCGAGTTCGTCCAGCATGGCCTCGCAAAGCTGCTGGTAGCCAGTGGAAATGGCTTGCCACGCAATGGTGTCGGCATAGGCATATCCAAGCGCAGCGTACATTCTATCGACATCATCCTCAGCGCTATTGGCACGCTTGGCGGCGCCGACTGCCAAGCCGAGATAAAGATGACTGTTATCTCGTCCGCCCGAATCATTTCCCCACATAGTTACCTCACAGGTTAAGGGAGCAATCGAAAGGGCCACCACGCCGGCGGCCCTGGACTGATTTAGTTAGCTGCGGTGGTAAATTTCCAGGACTTTGAAATCGATGCGCCATTTACGGTCCCCGAGAAGGAAACGGTATAAACAGTATTTGGCACCATCCTGGCGATCGGCACGACCGTGAGCGTGTAGGCAGCCATTCGATCATCACCGATCAGCTCTGGACCAGCAGTTAGCACACCTCCAGCGTTGAGATTGGCTAGGACGCGTGCCGTCAGCGGTTGAGCTCCGGCCGGCGTGATCGTCAATTGCGAAACGGAGATTGATGGCTTCGCGCCAGCCGCCGCGAACGATTTGGTCTTGAAATTTAGCGTAACTGGTGTGCCCAATTCCTGATATTGAGGAAGTGGCGTAGGTGATTCCGCCTGGTTGTAGAATACGATAGGTACCGCCGTCTGATCTGGATAAGGATAAACACGAACTGTGCCATCGGCCGGCAGTTGCTCCGACTTTGAAGAAACCAGGGAGAAATCGGTCACGCACACGGTGTATTTACCGTAGACCGGATCATCTTTCGTGGTTAAAGCCGATACGCCGATATCGCGCATCCCAGAAAAATAAACACCGATGTGGTAAACGCTGTTTGCCCAGCTAGCGGCGCAGCCGGCGAAATTATCGGCGCCGTTGGTGCCAAAGATGACCTCATCCACATATGCGCCTGAGTATCCTACGGCCTTCGCACGGGCAGTGGCATCGACACCGGTGAATCCGCTTTTCCCCTCGGTCTCGCTATGCAAACTAACGATGGTGTTCGCGTCCAGATACTTCCAGTGGGCGAGCGCCGCTTGGTCAAGCATAGTGCTTTGAGCAAGCAAGCCAGACCCGATCTTCTCACGCAAGGCGTTCACCGCATTGAACACGATGAGGTTTCCGGAATCGCTGGTATAGATAGGTGCGCTAACGGTTTTTACGAGCTCGTTGACATCTGCAATCGGCGGCGCGACAACCGGCGGTGTTACGGCCTGGGGGACCGATGACGATCCACCCCCGCCGCAAGCTGTAAGCGTCATAGCTAAGGACAGCACAAATCTGGTCTTACTTCGCATGAATTTCCTTTTTGTTAACTTCGATGAGTTGGCATAGATTGGTGCGGCTGAAATTAAATTTCCCGATTGAAACGAATTTATTTTAACAATAAATTCCATAATCGGATATCCGAAAATCGGATATCCGATTTCAGCATTCAGACTTAAGGGATGAGCACATACAATCCCAACCTAGACGCGCACTATCAGATCCTCAGGGAAATGCTGATTGAGGCTCGCCAATCGAAGGGCTGGTTTCAAAAAGACGTGGCCAAACTGCTGCAGCGCAGCCAGGCGTTTGTATCAAAGTACGAGAGTGGAGAACGAACACTCGACTGGGTCGAAGTACTGTATTTGCTTGAACTATTCGAAGTAACAGAGACAAAATTTACGCAGGAATTTCGGAAGCGAGTCGTCCAGTTCAACGACTCGACTGAGGCGGCGGTGCTTCGAAAAGTCGCCGCGCGCGAGAGAAAGTCCAAGGTTCAGCAAGAGATCAGCCGCTTAGCGCATGAGCATGGACTGACGCCGGCCGACTTAAAAACCGCCGTGCTTCCATCCAAAAAACGCGACAGCATAAAAAAATCGTGACGCCAACAAATAGTTGAAGGAGCTGGGAGATGCGGCCGCCCGCTAATTGGCCCAGGGTGTTCACGCCGATGCCAAATTGAACCAGACAGCCGAGATTCGCTGACCCAGGCGAATTCCCTCAAGCGCACGCTCCGTGCGGCTCCCGAAGTTGGCACCCGGTTCAGGCACTTCGGCGCTGAGGGGCAATCTGGCCTCGGCGCCAACAGCGAAGCCCCCCACGTAACATTCTCCTGCAAAAAGAAAACGCTTGCCAAATGTGCAATAACCGGCAATATTACCGGTAGTCAATCCTTACCCGCGAGCGCTACCGAATGGAAAACTTCAAAGAATCAAGCTACCCCCGAGGTTCGGAGTGGCGGCGGTGGGATCTACACATCCATACGCCAGAAAGCAAGCTGGGAACATCGTTTCCCGGCATGGATTGGGAAGGATACGTGACGGCGCTCGAAGCGGCGGCTTTCGCAAACGGCATTGCAGTAGTCGGGATAACGGATTACATGTCTATAGACGGCTACGAGAAAGCATTGGAATCGAAGGTTCATCCCACCAACCCGCGCTTAGGGGCCGTTGCCCTACTTATTCCGAACATCGAATTGCGCGTCCTTCCCGCAACGAAGGATAGCAAGGCCCTCAATGTCCATGTCCTCGTCGACCCGACTGCCCCCGATCATGTGGACAGGATCAAGCGGGCCATGCGCCAGCTCCGAGTCAAGTACAACGGGGAAACTTACGGCTGCTGCAGAGACGAGCTCATCGAATTCGCGAGAAAGCAGCAGGCAGGTCTGGAAGACGAGGAAGTAGCCTACAAGTTTGGCATCGAGCAATTCAAGCCGTCGTACGAGGCCATTGCGGAATGGATCGCCAGTGAGAAATGGCTCAGGGACAACTGCTTGATCGGTGTGGCCAATGGCAAAGACGGAATTAGCGGCTTGCCCGCCGACGGCTTTTCCGCAACGAGGGACGAGCTGCTGAAATTGGCCCATTTCGTATTTTCGGGAAATCCGAAGGACCGCGAATATTACGTGGGGAAAAAATCTGGCGTGCCGGTTGCCGAAATCGTGCGCCAATACGGCTCCCTCAAGCCATGCCTTCACGGTTCAGACGCGCATTCAGTCGCCACGCTTTTCAAGCCCGACGAGAACAGGTACTGTTGGATTAAGGGCGACCCGACCTTCGAAGGGCTGCGTCAAGTATTGTGGGAGCCAGAGGCGCGCGTTGCGATCGGCGCCTCTAAGCCTGAGCAGTCGGACAGGAGCCGCGTAATATCCGAACTCCGCATTCCGTCGAAAAACTCGTGGTTTGCCCAATCCGCCATCCAGCTTAATCCCGGGCTGGTGGCCATAATCGGAGAGAAGGGGTCCGGCAAGACCGCAGTCGCCGACCTGATCGCTTTCGCGGCAGGTGCCTACAACGCGAAGGAGTCCCAGTCTTCCTTTATCGCGAAAGGCCGTTTGCACCTCAACGGCATCGAGACGTGCCTGGCATGGGAAGCGGGAGATCCGACCAATGCAACCCTAACTGGAAGTCCTTACCGCGCGCAGCGCCCCCTTGTTCGCTACCTGTCGCAGGACTTTGTCGAACAGCTCTGCAGCAACGACCATGATGGCCACGAGCTTCAGCAGGCGATAGAAGAAGTCGTCTTCGCACATTTGGATGAAGGAAGCAAAGAAGGGTTTTCCTCTTTCGCGGAATTGCGCGCGTCGAGGGAATTCGCGTCCCAATCCCAGCGAGATACGATCCGGGGAGAGCTTGCCGCGACCCATCGGGAAATCGAGCGGATCATGCAGTCGATCGCACAGATACCTGCCAAGGCCGCCCTTAAGGAACAGGCCGAGACGCGCGTCGAAGAACTTAAGAAGCAGTTGCCGGAAGTCGAGGCACTTGCAGACCAGACTATCCTCGAAAAGCTCGAAAAGGAAAAAGCCGAGGCCTTGTCCGTCGAGAAGCTTATAGCGGAGAAGTCGCGGCAGAGACGGGCGATTGATGACATGGCGAAAGCTTACGTACTCATCAAGGAACGCACCGGGAAGCAGATCGACGAGTTGACAGAGTCCGCCAAGGGTATCCCGCAATTGGCCCCAATGCTTGAAGCCGGGCTCCATCCCCTATGGAACGACAGCATAGAGCTCAGCCTTGCGGGCGTGGCCGAAGCGCTGGAAGCGGAGATAGCCGCGTTAAAGGGGCCGGCAGAAGGAGCTGTTCCGGATGGCGTGTCGCTAGCGTCGAGAGCAGCGCGAATCAAGGGGCTGCAAGATTCCCTTTCCAAGGACGAGCAGAACCGTAAGCGCCTTTTGGACCTGCAGAAGCAAGTAGCCGACCAGGATGCGGCCATCGTGCGCATAGCGAAGGAAATATCCGAGCTAGAAGGCAAAGCTAGGAAGCAGCTCCTCGCCAAGCAAGCAGAAAGGAGCGAGCTGTACGAGAGCTATTTCGCGGCTTTGGAGGAGGACGGAAAAGGGCTGAGGGAACTCTACGCGCCGATGAAAAGCCAACTCGGAGCACTCGGCTCGAAAATGCAATTCGAATTATCTGCCGGCTATCGCGTGGACACCAAGGGATGGCTCGAAAAGGCTTCGCGCTTCTACGACGGAAGAAAGTCCACGGCTTCCAACCTCAAGGACGCTGTGGAGAAATTCGCGCTCGATTCCCTGGCCCCAGCTTGGAAAACCGGCGAGAAGGAAAAAATCGCGGCAGCGTTCGGCGAGTTTCACGACCTGATTGCGCCAGACTCGTTCATAGCCCTGCAAGCGACGCCGAGCCTCAAGCTGCTGGACCTGTTCGATTGGATGTACTCGACGGATCACGTGGACATCAGCTACAAGATCCTTTACGGGGGGACAGAACTCGAATACCTGTCTCCGGGTACGCGCGGAATTGCGCTTCTCGTGCTGTACCTCCTAATGGATGACGACGACAGGCGTCCACTGATCATCGATCAGCCGGAAGGCAATCTGGACAACTCGTCTATCTACGCGCAGCTCGTGCCGTACATCAGGGCCGCGAAGGAGAAGCGACAGATAATCCTTGTCACCCACAACCCGAACCTCGTCGTGGCTACCGATGCAGAACAGGTTATCGTGGCGACGGCAGAAAGGCCGACGACCCAGCATTACCCGAGGATCACTTATCGCAGCGGCTCGTTAGAACATGCGCACAGCGACGAGTCGCCGGGAATTCGGCAGGCTGTTTGTACGCTCTTGGAAGGAGGGAAGCGGGCCTTCAAGGAACGAGAGGGCCGATACTCGATCAAGGACTGAGACGAGATTCGCGCATATTGTCATCTCCGAATAAAGCCTAGTCGAAACGCGAATGGTTTATCTATTAAACGGGATTTTTACATGTACGACTTGCACCGTCTCGGATGGAACAGCTTCCAGCAGCTTTGCCTCACCATCGCTAGGGAGATACTTGGTCAGACGGTTCAGTCTTTTCTGGATTCTAACGACGCGGGAAGGGATGGTGCGTTCGCCGGAAACTGGGCGCCGGCGCCGGGACAGCATCTCAGCGGGAATTTCGTAATTCAGTGCAAGTTTTCGGGCAAGCCCGGTTACCTCCTGAGCATGTCAGACATGGCCGACGAAATCCCCAAGGTGCGCAGGCTCGCAGCCGAAGGGCTTTGCGACGTCTACGTGCTGATGACGAATGCAGGCGTGTCGGGCAAGCAGGACGGGCATATTAAATCGGTGCTAATGACTGCGGGAGCCAAGCAGGTCCTGATATACGGGCCCACTTGGATAGAGGACCAGATCAAAGCAAACACGAGGCTTCGGATGCTCGTGCCCCGTCTGTACGGACTTGGAGACCTGAGCCAGATCCTCGACGAACGCGCCTACGCGCAGGCACGCGCTGTTCTAGAGTCGCTGCGAGAAGACTTGGCCAAGGTCGTCATCACGGACTCCTACCGGAAGGCTGTCCATGCCTTGGACGAGCACGGTTTCGTGTTGCTGATTGGTGAACCTGCGGCAGGAAAGACGACCATCGCCTCGATGTTGGCAATGGCTGCCGCCGACAAGTGGAAGTCATCGGTGCTCAAGCTGGCCGATCCGGCAAAGGTCGTCGAGCACTGGAACGTGGATGAACCGTCGCAGTTTTTTTGGATCGACGACGCATTCGGCGTGACGCAGTACGAGTCAGATCTAGCGCACGGGTGGAACCACTCGCTAGCCCAAGTAAGGGCGATGCTCCGCAAAGATGCCAAGATCGTCATGACCTCGCGGGACTACATCTACAACCGCGCTCGCCACGACCTCAAGGAAAGCGCCTTTCCTCTCCTCAGCGAAAGCCAGGTCGTGATCGACGTCCACGACCTGTCCGCCTTCGAAAGGGAGCAGATCCTGTACAACCACCTGAAGCTGGGCAAGCAGCCTTCTTCATTTCGTGCGAAGATCAAGGACCATCTGGAATACGTGGCGGCACATGCGCGCTTCATCCCGGAGACGGCACGACGCGTTGCGGATCCGCTATTTACCAAGGAGCTTTATCTCAGCGAGTACCACCTAGGCCAGTTCGTGGAAAAGCGCGAGCAGCTCCTGCTCGAAGTGATCCAGAGCTTGGACGCGAGCAGCAAGGCCGCGCTCGGCTTAGTCTACATGAGGAAAGACAACCTCGAAAGCCCCGTTAGCCTAGAAGGCTCGGAGCGGCAGGCGCTGGAAATGCTCGGCAGCACGTTGGGGGATTGTATTGCGGCGCTCAACGCGCTCAATGGCAGCCTGGTGACTCAACTGCAGGTTGACGACGAACACGTTTGGCGTTTCAAGCACCCAACCATAGGCGACGCCTACGCGGCGACACTAGCGTTCAGCCCGGATCTGCTCGGGATTTTCCTGAGTGGCAGCTCCCCGGAAAATCTTATTTCACAAGTCACCTGCGGAAACGTCGGCCTGGAGAAAGCGGTCGTCGTCCCGAGATCGCTTTTTCCAACGATGTGCGCGCGTCTCCTCGAATTCACCGCCAGCGACCAGTACAAAGTGCAGTGGATGTCCTCGTGGGGAGCAAGACGGGCGCTGTATCAATTTCTTGCAAACCGCTGTTCTAAGGAATTCCTCGCGCTCTACCTTGAGCAGGATCCGGACATCGCGAATCGGGTATCGCAGCCAAGCCTTTGCCTTAGCGTAGTTGCCGAGGTAGAGTTGGCCGTTAGACTGCACGGTTTCGACCTCCTGCCCGAGGTGAATCGCAAAGAGTTCGTCGAGACGGTAAGTAACTACGCGATTGAGGGGGAAGACATGCACGCACTGGCCGATGCCGGCATACGCAGCGTTTTCACTGACAGCGAATTCGATCGGCTCGTGGAGACAGTGCGTACTGACCTCCTGCCGAAGCTCGCAGACGTGCGGCTTAAGGTGCAGCGCAGTCATGATCCCGACGTTTCTCCTGACGAGCACATGCAGGACATGCTCGAATCGCTCAGCACTCTCCGGAAGCAATTCGAGGAAGACGAAAACGTGGCCAAGGTCATTGAAAGGGAGGTCGACCTCGCCAACGAGTGGATCGCCGAGACCGAGCCTCCGGAGCTGAAAGTTAGTGCCCGGACTTTGGGAACTGTGGAACCCGCTGAGAAAAAGCACGGCACGAGAAGTATCTTTGACGACATCGCCGACGACGCTACCTAACCTTGGAAATTCTTTCGCTTTGTCACGAAAGCAGGACGCGCCTTAGCTCCTGAAGCTGATTTCCCGATATCACTAGGCTCTTAAGGCCCGTTCGTGGCTCCAGCAATTGTTTGGAGGGCTGCGTGCGCGGCCCTTATAGCTGCCTCGGCCTTGGTTGGACTCTCCCCGTTTCTCATTATTTCCGATAGCCTCTGTTTTGAGCAGGGCAGCGAGCTGGAAGGCGTATTTGTCGATGGCGCTGGCTGCACGCCTCTCAGGGTAGGCGGGCTCCACCATCTCCGAGCGGAGATAACGTCGGACGGTGTTTCTGGAGATGCCCAAGCGCCTGGCGATCTCTCTCAATGGGACCTGGTCACGAATGTGCCAGCGTCGAATAATTCGTAGTAGCTCCACGTCGATCACTCCATTTCCCCGCTCAATGTCATGAGCAGGATTGTGTCTTATGCGTGGGCCAGATTCGCCTGCAAATTATGGGGTGAAGTGGGTCAGTTTTCGATGCAAATCAACACAGCTTATTATGGTCACCAGCAAGCTCCAGTTGCAATGGTCGCCGGAACAGGTTGCTGGATGGCTCAGGCAACTGTTCCCGAGCTACGAGGAGTACCACGTGTCGCATGAGACGATCTATCGCAGCCAGGTGGCGGCTGTGATGCGATTACTCACCTGCAGCCTGGTACAGGTGAAAATATGCTCGTGATCGTGGGTGTCGACGACCTCCGAGCATGGTTGGAAATTATGGACCGTGGCGTAGGCTAGGCCTATGGCAACAACTGGCCGGTCCAGTATCGCTGGGCTCAAGTTAATCAGAGGCCCGCTCGACCAGCCATTCTCGCAAATCGTTACTGCGCGGGCCAGAGCCTTCGACGATCGTCGTAATGGAGTCCCGCTTTTCTTGCGCTATGAGCTGCCAGAACGCCTCTAATACCTTTCTATCGGTCGCGCTCGCAATGTGGCCACCATCGATAGCACTCTCTGACACCGGGGGCGAAACGAAGCTGACACCCAGCGATTGGGCCACTTTGTAGTAACCACAGGCGTCTGTACGTCGGCTTCTCACCACCGAATCGGTCGCGGCGTTTTCACTACGATCGGCGTTCGAACGCGCCAGTCGCATAGCTGATTGTTGAGCGATGGTCCGCTCATGGTGCCCAACCGGGACATGGAAGCCAGCCAGGATGTTGCTGATGTGCTGAGCTTTTTCTTCGTCATCTATCCCCATCGGACGGCCGCAGTAGCGCAGAACGGTCTTTTCGGTGACCCATTTCTGACCATCCCACAACAGCTCCCCGGTACTGTCGTCGTCAAAAAGAACCCAGTAGTTGCCCGATTCGATCGGTGGACGGTCGAACGTTATGCTTCTTTCAATATCAAACATTGTTGTCCTCAGGTCAAAGGCCCGTCCTAGCAGGCAGGTGCGACGCATCGTCGGGAACGCGTCCAGCGTTGTCGTGCGCTCAAAGACTATACGCGTTGGCGGTTTTCGTGTCGATGACGTTTTTTTACGCGTAACTTTTCTTCGGGGTGCCGTTTGTTCATCGACCGGAGCTTCCGGCAAGTCATCGAGTCCATGCTCCGCGAGCACGGCTTCGCCGCCGACGCCAGCCATTTCAGCTTCGCTCTGCTGCGCTAACACGAGCAGCGCCCAGGCGCGAGAAACCGACCTGGCTGTCATCCAGGCCTGTGCCGGCGCAGCGGCATCTGGTTCAGCATCGACGCCGGCAAGTGGAGAGAGATCACCCATTTTCGGCGGCGACTTTACCCACTACAAACGCCAGCCTGCCCTGAGGCTAGTTGCATTCCCAGGACTGGCGTAGCGATTCCGCGACCCGCATAGCACACCGCAATGGCCTCTCAATATTGGGAATCCTGGATGGGGTCCAGGTCAGATGCCCACGATGCCGAACTTCCTCGCAACGGTGACATACCCTGGAGTTCGGATCAAGACAGAGTGCGACGCGCTGTGCAGCTTGGACTGTGCGCGGTCGAACAGCACCACAGCCTTGCTCAAGGTCGCATGCCGCGACGCATAAATGAAGCCATCGTACATGGCGGGGTTATTGAACACCGCCAGCGACCATTGCTGGGGCAGGTGATAGTCGCCGGTGCCGGTCAGCTCAGCGTGTCCGTTCAACCGCTTCAGGATGGCGCCAGTCAGGTTCAGCAAACGAAGCTTCTCGCCGTCAAAACGATGCACATAGCTCCCGGCAAGCACCGTATTGGCGACCATGAACTTTCCCGCCACGGCAAGCCGGTCGTGCAGCACTGATTCTGCCAACGCGACTTCCAATGTAGCACCGAGATAGCAGGCGCCGAATTGCGACGCACCGGCTACCCACCCAGGTGCGTCGAAGCGGTTGCCGCCCGACCGCCCGAAAAACGGCTCGCCCGTCGTGTAACTACTGATGCGAAACAATGTTTCCGGCGCCACCAGGGTGGCGCGAAACGGTTCGGAAGAGAGGACGGCCGGCGGTGGCCCCAGCGACGACGCGGCCAATTCAGCGGCCCCTGAATGCGCCAGCGGCAGCGAGGACCTTCGGCAAATCTCCGTCCGCCAGCGCGGCCACCGGCGAACGTTCGTTCAGGGATAACTTGGGTGAAATGAAGAAATCCCATTTGCTCGGGCCAGGCAGATCGCCCAAGGCTTGCGAGACCTGCTCCAACTTGCGGCGCTCCGCCTTGCCGGTCGCGAAGAATGCCGGATAGAGTTGGGAGCCGGACAGCCCGTCCACATAGAACATGCGCTGTTCCTTCACTGCCTTGCTCAAGGCCTGGCGGGAAATGCCGAGCCGCTCGCACAGATCTGCGGACGTCAGCAATCGCCCCTCGGCAAGGTGCACTTGCCGGGAATTCACGCTCTCCAGGTTCACCTTCGCAGTGAACGCTTCGTTGTCTGCCTGAGGACGCCGTCCACGACCGCGCCGCGCGCCCGTCCCGCCAGGTGTTTGGACGAAGTGCCCTGCGCCTCTGTTCAACAGGGCATCGATCGCAGCCGGATCGATGGTCGGAACGCCATGTTCAAGGAACTCCACGGGAGCGTCGGCCGGCCCCGATCCCCCACGTTTGTCCGCCTTGGGGAAGCGGAACTTGAGGACGTAGTAACCCTCACCCAGATTCAATGCGCGCTCGATGGCGGAACCCGGAATCACCGCACCGACGCCGGCAGCCCCCGGCGGTACGCCTCTGACAGGCCGCTGCCGGTCCTGCACAGGCGGCACCTGAACGGCCGAGGCGCTGACTTTCTTTCTGGCAAGTGTGGTCATGATGGGCTCCTGTAGCTAACGGCCAGTTTACACCATCCATCAACCGTGTCAACTACGTCAATCTGGTCAACTATCCAAGTAGAACAGGCATGCACGCCTATCCCTGCTGTTTCGGCGCACCTTGCGGTGGCCCACCCGTCGCCGCCAGCGACAGGCAGTGCTGCCGGGACTGCGCTGACACTGCGGTCTATGCACCACTTGTTTGTTTAACCGTGTAGAGGCCTCCAACCAGAAGCTGTTCGTATTCCTATTGCAATTTCTTGTACCGGCAAACGACTTCCCAGGCATTCGGCATCACGATCGGAAGCAGCACCAACGAGAACTCAGGCGGCGAGATTGGAGACCGCAACGCGTCCAAGCGCGGCGCCGAGGGCACTGCCGGGAAACTAATCGCTGGCTGCGGCAAGGACAACGCCGGCGGCGACTCGGACGACAGCGACGCATCCAACCTCGGCGCCGAGGAACCAGTCAGTGGCGGCGGCAACCGTAACGTCGGCGGCACCCTGGCCGCCGACCATGCATCCAGCCGCGGCGCCGAGGGGATTGCCGGGGACCTATCCTGCGCGGGCAGCGCGGGACCCGTGATCGATGCGGATGATGGCTTCAGTCTCGACACTGGCGGCACACGTCGCGCGGGCGCGGGCTGAGCCGCAATGAGCCCTGCCAGCGAACTTACCTCTAACTTCGCACCGCAGGTGAGAAACTCCTGCAACTGCTGTTCGGCATTTTCGATAAAGAGCCTGTTGTTATCCGGCACGCCCTGGTCGTTGAGCGTTTTAAACATCGAGAACTTGGAGGCCCATCCATGCAGTACGGCGATATCATCCCCGCTTTTGATGACCGTGATGTAATGGCTGGCTAGGACGCCTAGTCCCTTGGCTTTGAGCTGCAGCAGCTCTGACCGGCAGTCGGTTGAAAACTTGATGGAGTGGTCTCGATCGACAGTCCGTGCTTTTTCCGATTCCGTCGCCGTGGCCGAGCGGGAGCCCTTCAACTCGGGTCCGTTGTCATTTCTGGGGACAACGATCTCAAGTGCTCCCTTGAAGAACTCGTTACGTCCGTACACCTTCACCAGGAAGTCGGCAGTGCCGCTGCAGCTCGTCAGTTCCATGAGATCTACATTGCCACCGACACTGCTAAGGAGGATCGGATCGTATTCGTTGGCGTTCGCGATGATCTCGTCCAGCTTCATCGGGTCGAACGTCGTCTTCAAATGCTGGACTTCTGACATGGCTTACTCTCCTTGGCGCGACCTGATTGACTGCACTGCTGATGGCGTCGAGCGCCTGCCAGCGCGCGTCGGCGTTGTGAACAAAAACAGGAACGCGATGCTCGGTAGCCCATCCCGGTTCGCGCAAGGTTCAGTTAGCCGACAAGCAACCGGCTTGTTTGCTCAGGCCAGCCGACGCGTCGGCGACAGACGCTGTGAGGGCATTGCCATTATTCAAATACTAGCATTTTACCAACATCGCCACAACAGCGAACCCGGACCGGAGCCGGTTGGGCCCGGCGCGTAGGGGGGATGTCGCCTTGGTCGGGCAAGCACTGTCGCGAAAGGATCGCTGGCGTGGCACGCGACAGCGCGACTGCTGCCATCTGGTCCACTGCATGAACTGCCTGGTCAATGAAAGTCGCGGGACCTGGTGCTCAGGTCTCCCAGCAAATGCGAACACTCCACCAGCCGCTTGGCGATCAGGTTGCGCCCCCCTGAGCGCGACTGCCATACACCGTACACGCCCAGCAGCCTGGACTTCACCAGCTCCGTGCGCTGTTTCTCGCCCAGGTCGGGGAACACAATCACGTTGATGGTGCCGCCTTCGTCCTCCAGTGTCAGGAACGTCACGCCGTTGGCGGTGCCCGGCCGCTGGCGCACCGTCACCAGGCCGCAGCCGCGCGCCAACTGGCCGTCTTCGAAACTTTGCAGCACATCAGAAGGCGTGAAGCGGCGGCGGTATAGCTCATCGCGCAGCAAGGCCAGCGGATGGCGTCCCAGCGTCAGCCCCAGGCGCCGGTAGTCGGCGACGATCTCCTGCCCTTCGGTCGCCGCAGCGATCGCCACCGGCGCTTCTTCGATGGCGGCGTGCCGCAGCAGGCCACGGTCGGGCACGCCGGACGCGGCCTGCCACAGCGCCTGCCGGCGGTTGCCTTCCAGTGACGCCAGCGCGTTGGCGGCGGCCAGGTCGGTCATGTGGTGCGCCGTCAGCGCGGCCCGCATTGCCAGGTCCTGGGTGCTGGCGAACGGCCGCGCGGAGCGCGCTTCCTCCACGCGCCAGCCGGCCTCGCGCTCGAGGCCGCGGATCAAGTTCAGCCCCAGGCGCACCGCAGGCCAGGCATCGGCGCGCGGCTCCAGCGATGCCTCCCAGCCGCTGACGCAGGCATCAACCGGCAGCACTTCGACGCCGTGGCGGCGCGCGTCCTGCACCAGCGCCGACGGCGAGTAGAATCCCATCGGCTGGCAGTTCAGCAGCGACGCCAGGAACTCGGCCGGGTGGTGACATTTTAGCCAGCAGCTGGCATAGGCGATCAGCGCGAAGCTGTGCGCGTGCGACTCCGGAAAACCGTACTCGGCGAAGCCCCGGATCTGCGCCACGATCGACTGCGCGAACTGCTCGGTGTAGCCGCGCGACGCCATCCCCTCCAGAAGCTTCTGATCGAACTCTTCCAGCCCGCCCTTGCGCTTCCAGGCCGACATGGCGCGCCGCAAGTGGTCTGCTTCGCCCGCCGTGAAACCGGCGGCGACCATCGCGATCGACATGACCTGCTCCTGGAAGATCGGTACCGCTGTTCCTGGGCCGGGTGTGGTGGCACTACACGGTCACGCTGGGTGCGGCCCAGGACGCGCAACTCTATCTGGCACAGACACCCTATTCAATCATGGCCGACATCATGCTGGCGCCTGCGGCCGCTGCGGCAGCGAACGACATCATGACGGCCGAGCTGGTGGAGCTGAAGCCGGGAGACTATCCGGTGTACCACGGCGTCTACTGCGACAGCGGCGCCTGCGTGGGCTACACGGTACCCGATACGCTGCAAGCCTGGACGCAGCAGGCGGTGCAGGATCCCCTGTATGCGGCGGAGACCAACAACTACTTCGACGCGGCGAACAATTTGGGCATCTACATCGCCACCTACGTCTCCCAGCCCTATGTCGGCCGCTAGCCTCGCGCAGGTCAAGCCGCCTGGCCGCCAGCGCGGCGCGGTGGTCGCGGAATTCGCTTTGGTGCTGGTGCTGATGCTGCTGCTGATGCTGATGCTGATGTTCGGGGTGATCGAGCTCGCCCGGCTTATGTACATGTTCAACTCCATTCAAATGGCGGCGCGCCGGGCCGCCCACGCCGCCGTCAACGCCGACTTCAGCGACCAGGCGGCGATATGGCGACGGTGCGCCAGACGGCGATCTTCAGGCAAGGCCCGGGAGGCTTGCCGCTCGGCGCCCCCATCACCGATGCCTACGTCCGCATCGACTACATGGCGCAGCTGCGGGGCAGCGATGGTACGCTCACGAGCGTGCCGATCGCGCCGGCCAACCTGCCGGCCTGCCCGGCCAGCAACAGACTGGTGTGCATGAATGACCCCTACGACGCCAGCTGCATCAGCCTGGTGCGGGTGCGCATCTGCGATCCAGCAAGTGCCGGTAGCTGCCCCCCGTCCGCTACCAAGCGCTGTTCTCGTTCGTCCCCTTGGCTATCAACCTGCCGACAGCTCCAGTGATCATACCAGCCCAGACCTTGGGCTTCGTGCCGGGAACGCCGCCATGTCGCTGAGGAAAGAACCGGTGCATGCAGGTGTGCACCAGGCGGCTAGCAATCGGAGCCCGCGGACCGCCGGGGAGTTGCGAAGCGCGTCTGCCGGACGCGTCTGGGCCGCAATTTGCAACGTTACCTTGTGCAGCCAAGCGCTTCGGCACCAACACGATGATTGCACCATTGATCTCGCACGGCTCACGCATTTTCAACGGCGAGACCTTAGGTAGTGCGATAATGCCAAGAGTCAACACCAACCCGAGCCGGCCTTGTCCCAATTCTACGCGCACAGAATCCAAAAGCCATCCGACGACGCCGAGTTTGAAGGAATGTGCGCACGCGTGTACGGTGAAGTCCACAGCGACTCCAGCCCTAAACGCAACGGGCGCCGCGGACAAAAGCAATCGGGAGTCGACGTGTTCGTGCGCGCAAGTGAAGGGCGGATTGGCATCCAGTGCAAGCGATACAAGGATGGCGGCCTGACGTTTCGGCACGTCGAAAAGGAGGTCGCTGCTGCCGACTCCGGCGAGGTCTCAATCAAGCGCTTAATTATCGCCACAACTGCGGCGAGCGATTCGAATCTGGTGGGCAAGGTGCTGCTGCTGTCCGACGAGCGCGAGGCAGCCGGCCATTTTCCCGTCGAGATTGATTTTTGGGAGGAGATAGAGGCCCATATAACGGGAAGCGTCAAATTACTTTCCTTGTATGACCCAATTTCCCCTGGCGGCTCATTCCATCGTTTCGGCGAAACGCAAGAGTCGATGAACCAGGCTATGGTGGCACGCTTTGATCAACTGTCCAGGCAAGTCTCCCTTGCGCAGTCGGCATCCAATGACACTTCGGTCCCCGCGTCCCGCCAAAGCTCACTGAACCAGGTCGTGACAAGCAATATCGACGGTATCAACGACCTTCTCAAAGCTGGCCGGTATCGCGATGCGAACGAGCGACTCGACGAGATTTGGCGGTCATTCGATGCTTTTGATGAACATCAAAAGGCAAGGTGGTACGTGCAACGCAGCGTCTGTCGTGTGCATCTGTTTGATGGAAAGGGGGCCGCCGACGATCTTTTGGAAGCAGCGCGCCTGTACCCCCATGACGAAAAAATCGCCGCCGCAGGTGTCCGAGGACTCCATCTCCTTGGCAGAGTTGCCGAAGCTGTCGTCGCAGGAAAGGCGGCGTCAAAAGCCTTTCCCGGTTCCGGCAACATCTGGGCGGCGACGGCATACGCGAGACTGGACGCCGGCGAGATGCTCACCATCGACGACGTGCCGCCGGAACTCATTGGCGACGTTGATGTGCTAACTGCCATGTGTTCTGCTGCACAAAAGGCCGGCGACATGAAACAGAGTTGGGCATACGGCCGGCAGATACTCCGTCATCCGGATGCACGCCAGCCGAGCAAATCGGCAGCGTTCGCGACGGCGCTCTCGTGGGCCGCTGGCGATCCGGTCAAGCGGACTTACGGTCTTATCGACGCCGATGCTATGGCGGCGCTCGCGGAAGCCGTGGAGATATTCCATCCTCGCACTACGGCCCTCTGGACAAATCAGAGTTTAGTGACGCTTCCTGCAGACGTTTCCAACCTTTGCTATGCCTACTACCTGTTGGACCGATACGATGATCTTCTGTCGCTTTGCACAGAGGCGAGTTCGATGGATCCATATCCTGAACACTTGCTTGGTTTAAAACTGGCGTCCCTCCTCGCGCTGGGGCGTCCTGACGAAATGATGGAATCCGTCAAGGGCAAAGTAAGTGAACTGCAGGGGGCCTCAATCATGATGGTCGCGGAAGGCGCCGCATCGCGCGGCGATGTCGAGCTGGTAGACGAGCTGGCGCTGCATGCAGCTAAGATCGAGGCAACCGACGTAGTCCCCAAAGTGGTCTCAGCGCTACGCACAATTGCACTTCTTCATCGCGGCTCCGATACGGAAGCGGTTCGTGAAGCCTTGGCGATCGGGTACGTTCGTGGGGACCACCCCGGCGCAGCGCTGGTAGCTGTCCGGACGCTACTCGCGGCGAACCAAGTCGACGCTGGTGCGCAGCGACTCGATGCTGTTGCAGCAGCGATCACCGAAGAGGCTGGCCCCCAAATGCGCCTGATGCTCGCTGATTGCCTCTTTTTTGCCAAGCGCTTTTCCGAAGCAGCCATCATTTATGCACCGTACTGCTCGACAGGGAAGTTTTCTGAATTACATGGGCGACTGTTTCGCGCGTATGTCGAGTCCGGTTTAAGGGCGAAGGCGCGTGATCTGTTAGCTAGCTTCCCGCCCGAATGGGTCAACGACGACAGTACACGCGAGGCAGCCATTTTCCTTGCGCAGAAAGCCACCGATTGGCATCTTCTCAGCGAGATGGCGAAGGAACAGATTCAGCGGAGCCCTATGTACGCCGGATCATGGTTATTGGCGCTGCACTGCGAGCATTTCGGAGGTTCTAAGGAAAAATTCATCGCCCTGCTTGGCGAAGTTCCGGAACCGCTGCAGGGCTCGTTTCGACAAGTGGCTCAGGTCGCATCGCTGCAATTTCAGTTTGGAACACCAACGAACGGCATGCGCAGTCTGTACTGCATGATGCGATCAAACATGCAATCCACGGAGGCCGCCAGTGCCTACATGATGAGCTTTATGATGCAGAGGGAACTATCTGAACTGACGGCTCCGATCGGTGTTGCGGCTCCGGGTACAAGCTGCATAATGAGGAGCGAAAACGGTGCCGAAATGACCGTCAATATCGACCCCGATTGCATGGAGGCCCTGCCCCAGCAACTGACTTATTTCCAGGCGACGAGCGATGTCGCGATCGCTGTCATCGGTAAGAGCGTCGGCGACACGGTTGACATCAAAGGACCGTTCGGATCGCCTCGTGCCTTTTTGATTGAACGGATCATTCCAGTTTACTTGCACCTCCTGCACACCATTCAGGAGATGGCCAACCAGACGCCCGAGGGCATCCCTCGGGTGCAATCGGTCCAGGTAATCAACGAGGATGGGAGCGTGGATGTTTCGGCGTTCCGTAAGCTAGCTCAACCCGGTAGTAGAAATGCCCAGTTTGTATTCGACGCCTATGCCAACGGTCCGATGACCTTAGGCATTATGGCGCACGCGCTTCAGACAACCACGGTTGAACTGATCAGGGATTGGCCGCTTGACGCAAGCCCATTGCGCATTTCTTTGGGCACCAACGAGGAGCGTACACGCGCCGGCTTACTTCAAAATGCCGACGTGAAAGCCATTGTAGTCGACCTTGCGACCCTTGGCGACCTTGTGTCGCTTGGCTGTGAGGCATCACTTGCGAGTGTGCCCGTAGTGTATATCAGTGCGACGGCAGTTCAAATGCTGAACG
This sequence comes from Duganella sp. BJB476, assembly GCF_003416895.1. GTDB lineage: Bacteria > Pseudomonadota > Gammaproteobacteria > Burkholderiales > Burkholderiaceae_D > Rugamonas. Next base: position 158,507 of record NZ_QVIO01000005.1, on the reverse strand, counting down.
GACTGCGTGAAGAGGCCGCTGATGATAGATCTCTTGGACGCGCTTGCGAGATCGAAGGGCAACTCAGGATCTTCGCTTACCCCGCAGACTACGCGTCTAAAAAAATTGGCTTCTATGATCGCATTGCCGCTGCCATCTCAAGGTATTGCGAAGTGTGCGCCGTGTACGGTACCAGCGATCTGTCAATTGAGATGGCTGACATGGACGGCAAGCTCGGTGACGACGAGTACGCCGCATTGCTCCTGGCGATAGAAAGGAAAGCCATCCTGCTGTCAGTCGATCTCCACTGTCGACAAATGGCTGATATCTGCCTTAAGGTCGAAGGGATTTGGCCTCAGGCGATCATGATCCACGCCGTGAATACTGGCCATTTGGATTGGATAACGTACCGCAACGCCACCCAGCAAATGTTTCGCAGCAACCGGACCCATGTTTATGTTGACGCTCGCGACTTATTATTCATGTGCCTGCAGGGCGGCGAATCTCTTCAAGGGGGATTGGCCAAGGTCGCTGGCATTTTCGGTTCGCGCCAAAGCGATGTTATCACTTCTAACAAAGTCGTCGAAGAACTGCTGGACGCGGTCTCCAAAGCGGGAGTAACGCTTTCAGTATTGCTCGAGCTCGTCGAATTTCTGTACGAGCCGTTTTTCCGCCATCCTGATTGCCCATTACATTTTCAAACGGATGCCTGTACTTTCCTAAGGAACTTCGCTCAAAAGTTCCGCTCGCTCCCGCGCTGGATCCCGCGTTCGCCCGTTCGGGCTGCTGAAGACCAGCGCCTTAGGGCGATCGGTGAGATCCTGACTGAGAGGGTGGAGGTTGCACGACAACGAGCACTAATGCCTCCGGTTGCAAGAAAAGTTCCGATTAAGACATTGTTCGTCACAAAACAACCAACACTCTGGGCATAGTCTATTGGGGAGTGTTCTACCCCAATATCGATTTAGAACCGAGAAGTCGACGCGATCATCGTATTTGCGCGCCCACATAGTCGAAACCCAGCGATCGCATTTCGACAGCCGGTCAAACTGTTGATTTGCATGAACTTTTGACCCAACCTTAAGGATAGATTTGCATTGCCGGCTGACTCGTGCGACTTGGCCCGTAACTCATCTATTCACAGGCTTTATGTCGGAAAAGGCGGGTCAATCATAGTGGGTCAAATCGGCGCACAAACGAACACACAGAAGTTAGCGACTATATTTGCACGCTTTAACAGTTCGAATATTCCAAGATACAGTTAATAGCGACTTTAGCCAGCGCGTCAGTTACGCCAAAACATCTCTGTAGCCCTACACCTTGTTAGCGACTATATTTGTTTGGAATACGACGCCTGTCTAGCGCACTGCTGGCGCGAGCTCGATGATTTCCGTGGTCGCCTTGTCGATCGCCGTTCGGCTGTACAGCATCGGAAAATAGCCGCCCCGCGCCCACAGCGGCGCCAGATCGCGGTAGTGCGGGCTGTCCGGGTTGCCGGACTGGCCCGGCGCATTGACGATGCGCGAACCGTCCCAGTTGCCGACATCCAGCACCATGCGCACCGAAGCGCCGGCGGTCAGTTCAAAGTCGCTGGCGCGGTAGGCGGCCGCCATCGGCGTGTAGGCCGAACCGCCCATCGGACCTGCCTCCACGTTCATGCGCTTGGCGGTGGCCGCGTCGTACAGCTGGTCCATCGGGTGATGGAAGGCCGCGTGGTGCAGGGCGCCCCATTGCCAGGTTTTCGCGTCGGGGCCGAGCAGGCGCGCCGTTTCTGTCATGGCGGCCTTGAGCGAACTGCCGAGGACCTCATCGCGTTGCGCCGGCGTGAGCCAGCCGGACGGCGCCGCCAGTGCTTCGAGCACGCGCGCCTGGTCGCCCGGCGCGGCCAGGGCAGCGCCGTCTTTGCCCAGCATGGCGGCCAGCGCGGCCGGGCGCAAATACTTCGACATCCACACTTCGTACAGCGCCGCCGCCGCACTGTCGGCGGACTCGCTGCCATCCCAGCCGCGCAGCAATGCCAGCGCCGCGTCGCGGACAGCGTCGCCGTTGGCCGGCAGATCCTTGAGCAGTGCGACCGACTGGCGCGCGGGCATCGACACCACATCGTTCTGCCACGCCTGCGCCTGCGCCACGCTCACTTTGGGTTGGGCCGCCAGCAGGGGATTGAGCCGCCGCGCGCGAGCACTGTCGTTCCACTCGTAGCCGATGCCCAGCTTCGCGGCCGGGTGGCCGGACGGGATACCGTTCTCGTTGGCCGTGACGACAAAACCGGCGGCCGGATTGAGCACCGTCGGCAACTCGTCCATCGAGCGGTAGCCGGCCCATTCGTAACGCCCGTCGCCGGGTACCGGCGTCAACCCATCCCAGTTGGGCCGGATCGGCGTCAGGCCGACCGGATGCCAACCGATATTGCCGCGCCGGTCGGCGTACACCATGTTCAGGCCAGGGGCGCCCCAGCGATTCAGTGCGCCGTTGAATTGGTCCCAGGTGTGTGCACGCATCATGGCGACCGCGCCGAAGTAAGGCGCCATGCCCACATCCAGCCAGGCGGCACGCAGCGCATAGGCGCGGCCATCCGCCGCGTGCAGCACGGGGCCGTGGCGCGTGTAGTCGATCGTGACCGTGCGTGGCGTGGCTTCACCCCTGACGCTGATCGCTTCGGTCACACGCTGCATGGGTTCCCAGCGGCCCTGATAGCGGTATTCGTGCGCGTCGGCCGGATTGGTCTCGTACACATACAGGTCTTCCTGGTCGATATAGAAGCGCGTCAGGCCAAAGCTCACGTCCTCGTTGTGTCCGAGCGAAATGCCGGGCAGGAAAGGTTCGCCCGCGCCGACCACCGATAGTCCCGGCGCGTCCAGGTGCACGATGTAGCGCAGCGACGGCGCACCGTGTGCGCGGTGCGGGTCGTTGGCCAGGATAGGGCGGCCGGTGCTGGTGCGCGAAGGCGCAACCACCCAGCTGTTCGAGCCGGTGTTGCGCATGTTCTCGCCGTCGGCCGGCTCCAGCGCATACAGTTCGGCCGCTGCCGGCGTGCCCGCCAGCTGCGCGGTGAACGCTTCTTTCGGAAAGCGCGCCACCGCCGTGGCCAGGCCGTAGGCCTTCTCGATGGCGGCCACGGGAATGTCGCACGGGTCGAGACCTTGGGCCAGTTGCGGTGTCACGGGCGGGTCGAGCTCGCGCCGCAGCCAGTCGGCGCGTTCGCCGTCGGTCTTGCCCTTGCAGCGGGCTTGTGCGCGCGTTGCCTCGCCGAGGAAGTTGAGAGTCAGGCCATGGTGACGGATGCGCACGATGTCGTCCGCCTTCCAGGTGCCCGGGCGATAATCGAGGCGTTTGAATTCTGGCGGCAGCAGCGCCGGCTCGCGCTCGGTCAGGCGCACATAGGCGTTCACGCCGGCGACAAAGGCCTCGGCCACGCGCTTGGCGTCGTCGCCATAGGCGATCCATTCGCGGTACATATCGCCGCGAAACAGCACCGCGCGCGCCATGCGGTCGCCCTCGGCGTAGGCGGGACCGAAGTCCTTGGCCATTTCACCGAGACCGCGCTTGCGCCACAGGTCGATCTGCCACAGCCGGTCGCGCGCGGCCATGAAGCCCTGTGCGTAGAACGCGTCATACAGGCGCACGGCGTAAATGTGCGGCACGCCCCAGGTGTCGATCTGTATGCGCACCGGCGCCTCGAGGCCTTCGAGCGAGTAGCGCATCGCGCGCGGTGCCTCGGCGTGGGCGCCCAGTGCTGCGCATAGGGTCAGGGTGAGTGCAATGCGGGGGCGGATGAAAGTCATTTTACGTCTCCAATTCACCCAGCAGTGCCAGGCATGCCCGCGCGGCCGCGTTGTCCAGGTCTTTTTCCTCGTGCCAGGCCGACACCGATACCGCAACGATGTCATGCCCGCGCAGTGAGCGGAATAGCGCCGCCATGTCGTCGTAGTTCGGCCCTGATTTGACGTGGTATTTCAGCGCCGGCATTTCCGCTTCCGCGTCCATCACGTCGCTGTCGAAATGCAGATAGAGGCGTTCGCCCGGCTTCAGGTGCTCGCCTATCTGCGCGATGGTGCAGCAGGTGATGCCGGAGCTTCTCACCGCCTCCAGCTCGCCCGGGTCGAGGTCGCGCGCGTCGGACAGGATCACCCGCTGTTCGGGGAATGGCGTGACGCCGATGGTCGCCAGCATCGAACCGATGGTGTCGCGGCTTTGCTTGCGACGGTCTCCGCGTCCCACCAGGATCGCCAGCGGCATGCCGCCGAGGTACTGGGTCTGCGTGGTTTCCCAGGTGTGGAAATCGCCATGGGCGTCGAGCCACAAGATGCGGTCCGGCGGGCGTCCGCTGCGTTGCAGGCCGCCCAGCATGCCGAGCGTGGACATGCAGTCGCCGGCGATGCTGACCGGGACCTTGCCCGCATCGACGATCCGGTGCACGCGTTCCGCCATCCCGGCGTAGATCCTGCCCATCCTGCGCAGCTTCTCGTTGGGATCGCTCAGCGCGGTCTCGGTGAAATCGGCGACGTCGACGATGTCCCAGTCATGGCGGTCGAGGTCAGTGACGCGGCGCAGGCCATCGCGGCGTTGCCCGATCAGGAAGGGCACCAGCAAGTGATTGTTCATGTCCACGTCTCCGGATTCATCGTGTAGCCCAGCTGCTCCATCATCGCCCGCACCGGCCGGTGTTGGCCCATCTCCAGCAAAGCCTGTTCGCGCTTGCGCCAGCGCAGCGCGCCGGGGGCGTCGGTGGCCATCGTGACGGGCAGCCGCGCGGGCAGCGCCAGATTGGACAAGCCAAGCAAGTCGCCGATGCGCTGCAACTGCGCCGCCGGGTTCTCCATGAAGGCCTCGAACGCTATGCGCAGCGCCGGCACGCCGCTGGCAATGATCGCCTCATTGGCTGCCAGCCATTGGTTCAGGCAGACGTCGCCCAGGCCGGAGTGCATGAACTGGCGCCAGTTGGGCGGCAGGTCGAACTTCCACCAGCGCTGGCCGAACGGCATGGCGTCGGAGTAGCCGCCTATCCGCAGCGCCATGCCGGCCCGCGCCATGTCGTGCGCGAAGAAGCCCTTGGGCGACAGCCAGCCGTCCATCAGGCCATTGACCGATTGCGCATAGCCCCGGGTGAGGTGGATGTATTGGATGTCGGCCTGCGGGAACAGCTGCTCGTGCATGCCGATCCGGTAGGCATCGCTCGGCGATTTGAACAGCAGGATCTTGTTGGCGGCGTCGTCGATGGTGAACGGGCGACGATAACTGCGCGGCAGCACGAACGGCGGCTCTTCGATCTTCAGCTGTTCGTCGTAGTAGCCGCTGGGGCCCAGTCCGAAATCGCGCAGCGACGACGGCGGCTGTCCGTCATAAAAATTCATCCGCCACGGCTGATCGCGGAACACCGACGCCAGTATCGTGCGTTGCAGCGCGCTGTCCGGCGATTGCAAGGCTACGTCCAGCGCAGCGTTGAGCTGTTGCTGTTGCACCGGGTCGATGAAGAGCAGCGGGAACTGCAGGAGCAGGCGCCGCCGCCAGCGGTCCTTCAATTGCTCCAATGGCGGCAGTACCGGACTGGGTACGCTGAGCTCGGCGAAGATGTTGTCGGCCAATAGGTCCGGCTGCGCCAGGGTGCCGATGGCGTCGCTGTCGGCGTGGACGCCGAAGCTATTGCCGGTGAGCGCCAGATACGGTTCCATCTCCCCATCGAGCGAAGCGATGTCCGGATGATCGGCCAGCACGTGCTTGACCAGGCTGGACCCCGCGCGCGAGTTGCAGAGTACCACCACCACACGCCGCACCAGCGGACGCCATGGCGCATGGGCCACCGCGCGCAAGCCTGCGATGGTGTCGAGCACCTGGTTCATGCGCGTGCGGCTTGAGGCAATCGCTTGATGAGAAACGCATAAAACTCTTTGGTCTCGTCGGCGCGCGCGCGGGCCACCATGCGCATGCTGTAGCCGTTGTCCTTGGCCAGCTTGCGCACTTCCTTGACCGCGCCGAAATTGGAATGCGCAAAATAGATGCGTCCATCCGGCTTCAGATATTTGCCGACCTGCTCGAAGAACTGGGTATTGGTACGGAAGTCAGTGTCCCATTGCGAACGCGCGACGACGTCGGGCGCCTCCTTGTTGCGGAAGGGGAGGTTGGCGGTGATGACGTCGAACTGCTCGTTGCCGATGCCGTCGAACAGGCAGGAATACCGCACTTCCATCGTTTCGCCGAAGCCGTGCTCGGTGGCGTTGTGTTGCGCGCTCTTCAGCGCGGCGGGGTTGATGTCGACCGCCAGCACGCGGGCGGCGCCGCCATAGCAGGCGAATACCGCGATGACGCCGGAGCCGGTGCCGACATCGAGCACGCTGTCCCCCGGCTTGACGCGCAGGCTGCTGACCAGCGGCTGGCTATCCGTGTAGGGCCAGAAGGTGTTGGGGAAAACGTGGAATTCCTTGCCCAGGTAGCGAAACGTCTTGCCGCCCTCGGGTACTATTTTGAAAGCCTTCTGGCGGTCCTTCTGCCAGCGATCGATGTGCGCCTGTTTGCCTGGGGAATTGTCCATTTCTATCACCTATCGGATGAAGGAAAGCAAAGTTGGATACTACACCGATAATTTATCGTTGGAAAAACAATTGAATATCGAGAGCGAAGTAGCCGCCGCCAGTGATTTCGACTATATTCGCTCGGACTATTTATCCGTCCCTTCCATGAAAAAACTCAGTCACTACTTAATCTTCGCCGGCATGGCCGTCGTCATCAACACCGCGCAGGCACAGATGCGGATTGAAATCAGCGGCGTCGGCAGCAATCAGATTCCCGTTGCCGTGGCCGGCTTCGCCGATGAAATCCTGGCGCCGCAGCAGATCTCCGCCATCATCAAGGCCGACCTGGAACGCAGCGGCATGTTCAAGGTGATCGATGCCGGCGCCATCGCCGACGTCAACAACATCGACTACGCCGGCTGGAAAGCCAAGGGCGCCGATGCGCTGGTGGTGGGCACGGTGTCGGCGCTGGCCGACGGCCGCTACGATGTGCGCTACAAATTGTTCGACACCGTCAAGGCCAGCCAGCTGTCGCGCCAGGACCAGTCGGTGTCCAGCCAGGCCGCGCGCCTGGCGGCGCACAAGATCGCCGACGATGTGTTCTTCAAGCTGACCGGCGTCCCCGGCGCCTTCGCGACCCGCGTGGCCTACGTCAAGCAGGAGGGGCGCAACTACCAGCTGGCCGTGGCCGATATCGACGGCGAGGGCGAGCAGGCGGCGCGGCGTTCGAATGATCCCATCATTTCACCGGTCTGGTCGCCGGACGGCGGCAAGGTCGCCTACGTGTCGTTCGAGCAGAAGAAGCCCGTGGTGTATGTGCAGAACCTGCTCACCCAGGCGCGCACCGTGGTCGCCAACGAAAAGGGCAGCAACTCGTCGCCGGCATGGTCGCCGGATGGCGCCAGGCTGGCAGTCTCGTTGTCGATGGATGGCCACACGCAGATCTACACCGTCAACGCCGATGGCAGCGGCTTGCGCCGCGTGTCTGACGGCACTGGCGCCGCCATCGACACCGAGGCGCAATTCTCGGCCGACGGCCGCAGCATCTATTTCACCAGCGACCGCAGCGGCGGTCCGCAGATCTACCGCATGAATGTGGATGGCAGCGACGTCAAGCGCATCACCTTTGCCGGCGGCTACAACATCAGCCCGCGCATCTCGCCCGACGGCATGACGCTGGCCTACATCTCTCGCCGCGACGGCAATTACCAGCTGTACGTGCTGGACCTGACCACCGGCCAGGAGCAGCGCCTGTCCGACAGCACCGACGACCTGTCGCCCAGCTTCGCGCCGAACGGCAAGTACATCATCTACGCCACCGAAGCGGCCGGGCGCAAATCGCTGATGGTGGTGTCGGTGGACGGCCGCGTGAAGCAGAAACTCAGCGCCCAGGACGGCGACATCAGGCAGCCGACCTGGGGGCCTTTCCAGCGTTAGGCGCGTAGTCCGCCGTCAAGCTGCGTGCGGTGATTTGGTGGAGCTGCGCCAGTGTTTGCGCGTCTTCCGGCCAGCGGGCCAGGCCCAGCCTGGCGGGCGTGTGCGTTTCTGCGTTGAGGCGCGCCAGCAGGCGGTCGGCGATCTGTTGGCCCTGCACTTGCGACACCCACGGCACCAGCACGCAGTACCTGTCGTCGCCGAAGCGGAAGGCCCAGTCGCTGCCGCGGCACACTTCCTCGATCAGCCGTGCGGCCTCGATCAGGCGGGCGTCGTCGGCGCCGGGCGCCAGCGCCACCAGCATCATCGTCACCGATTGCGGCTTGCCGCGCTGGCTGCGCGTGAGCTGGCTGAAGATCGATTCCAGGTACAGGTGGTTGTGCAGGCCGGTCAGCGGATCGAGTGCGGCGGTGCGGCGCAATACCGCCATCAATGCCGCGCGCCGCACTTCGAACCAGTGCGACAGCAGGCCCGCGCCCAGCACGGCGGCGGCGGTGCCCAGCAGCGCCTCGGTGGAGCTGCCCGGCCGCAGCACCAGCACGGCCATGCCCAGCACCGACCAGCCGATGCTGTACACCATGCCCATGTGCAGACCCAGCATCAGGTAGGAGGCCACCGGCACCACGCACAGCAGGCTGGCGAGCGGCGGCAGCAGATACACCGCCGCCAGCAGGGCGCTGAAACAGCAAAACAGCACGGCGCACCACATGGTCAGTTGCGGCGTGTCGTCGGCCCAGGGCAGAGGTTTATTCATGGATTGGTCAGAGCGCCGTCTCGTAACCTTCGAGGACGTTGACGACGTTGGTGCCCAGTTCCTTGACCGCGTAGCCGCCTTCGAAAATGAAGGCGGTGGGCACGTTCAGCCAGGCCAGGCGCTCGCCGATTTTCAGGTAGTCGGCGCTTTGCAGCGCGAAGCGCGACAGCGGATCGCCGGCGAAGGTGTCGACGCCCAGCGACACCACCAGCGCATCCGGCGCGAAGCTGCCCAGGCGGATGCAGGCCGTCTCCAGCGCCGCGAACCAGGCCTGCGGCGAGCTGCCAGCCGCCAGCGGCAGGTTCATGTTGTAGCCCAGTCCCGCGCCTTCGCCGCGCTCGTCGGCATGGCCCAGGTAGAACGGATACTCGTTGCGCGGATCGGCGTGGATGGAGATGAACAGCACGTCGTCGCGGTTGTAGAAAATGCTCTGCGTGCCGTTGCCGTGGTGGTAGTCGATGTCGATGATGGCGACTTTGCGGGCGCCGTCGTCCAGCATGTGCTGCGCGGCCAGCGCGGCGTTGTTGAGGAAGCAGTAGCCGCCGAAGAAATCCGCGCCCGCATGGTGGCCCGGCGGACGGCTCAACACGAAGGCGCCGCGCTCTCCCAGCCGCAGCGCGTGCGCGGCGTTGACCGCGCAATCGGCGCCGGTCTTGGCGGCGGTCCAGGTGCCGGCCGTCAGCGGCGTGCCGCTGTCCATCGAATACAGTCCCAGTTTGGCGCAGAAGTTGTCCGGTTCGATGTCGTCGCGCAGCGAGCGTATAGGCCAGACGGCGGGGAAGGCGTCCTTGCCGGCGTTGGCCGGATCGAGCGCCAGCCATTCGTTCCAGGCGCCGCGCAGGAACTGCAGGTAGCGCGGCGTGTGAATGCGTTCCAGCGACATCAGCGGCACGCCGTGCGGCGTGACGATCTTGCCCAGGCCGCGCCGGCCCAGCTCCGCCAGCACCGAATCGACCCGCTCCGGTTTTTCGAAGCACGGCACCATCTCGCCGCGGAAGATCTCGTAGCGGCCGCGATGCTGCGCGTGCAGTTCGTTGTAGAAGGTGAGCAAGGAGGCCCCTGGTTTAGTCGCAATCCATACTGGAGTGGCACAGATTGCTGGCGCGGTAGGCGGCGACGTAATCGTCGAAGCTCGATTGCGGCGCAGCTTCCATCTCCGCCTGCTCGGCCAGCGAGACGGCGGCCAGGCCGTCGAAGTAGGCGGCTTGTTCTGCGTCCGGCGCGTGGCTGCGGAAGTAGGCCGCGTGCCGCTTGCTTTGCTCCAGGCCGAAGGCGGCGAACGATTTGCCGTTGGCGCGCAAGGCCGCCAGCACCTTGGCCGACGGCGTCAGGTCGGCGTCCAGCAGCTTGGACGCTTGCTGCGCCATGGCGTCGGCGTGCACGGTGTCGCCGCGCTGCGCGTCGAGCAGGGCCGCCACCGGGCGGATGCGCTCCAGCAGCTGCTGGCCCCAGGCTTGCAGGCTGATCTCGCCGTTGTCGCTGTTCAGCGTCAGGCCCGGACGGCGGCCTTCCTTGACGGTTCGGGCGAAGTTCTCGGTGTGGCGCAGGCCTTCTTCCGGCGAGATGGCCGGGCTTTCTTCCAATGCGCAGAACAGCAGGAAGGCGTCGAGGAAGCGGCCGGTCGGCACGCTGATGCCGACCGGTTCGAACGGGTCGACGTCCATGCAGCGCACTTCGATGTATTGCACGCCGCGCGCGCACAGCGCCTGGATCGGCCGCTCGCCGGTCTGGATCACGCGCTTGGGGCGGATGGTGGAGTAGTACTCGTTTTCGATCTGCAGCACGTTGGTGCTCAGCTGTATCCATTCGCCGTCGCGCTTGGTGCCCAGCGCCGCGTACGGTTCGTACGGCTGGTTGACGGCCTTGGTCAGGGCGGCGACGTAGCTGTCCAGGCAGTTTTCATGCGGGCTCAGTCCCGATTGCGCGTCGTTCTGGTAGCCGAGGTCGCTCATGCGCAGGCTGGTGGCGTAGGGCAGGTAGAGCGTGTCGTCGGACAGCGTTTCCAGCTTGTGCGGACGGCCGCGCAGGAAGCCGGTCGACAGCACCGGCGAGGCGCCGAACAGATACATCAGCAGCCAGCTGTAGCGGCGGAAGTTGCGGATCGTCGCCAGGTAGGCTTCGGACTGGAAGGCTTTGGACGTCAGGCGCTTGTCGTTGCCTTCATGCTCGGCCAGCACGCGCCACAGGCGTTCGTCCAGCGAGTAGTTGTAGTGGATGCCGGCGATGCACTGCATGGCCTTGCCGTAGCGCAGCGCCAGGCCGCGCCGGTACACATGCTTGAGCGTACCCATGTTGGAGGTGCCATACCAGGCGATCTCGATGTCTTCCTCGCCCGGCAGCTGGCAGGGCATGGACTGGCTCCACAGCAGCTCGTCGCCCAGCTTGGTGTAGGCGTGGCGGTGGATGCCGTCGAGCTTGGCGATGGTGGTGGCGATGTCGGCCTCGGCCGGGGTGATGAACTCCAGCAGCGTTTCGGCGTAATCGGTGGTGATTTGCGGGTGCGTCAGGGCCGAGCCCATGGCCACCGGATGCGGCGTCGCCGCCAGGTGGCCACGCGCGTCCACCCGCAGGGTTTCGCGTTCGATGCCACGCAAGCCACCCAGCACCGGACGGTGCTCTGGCTGGGCCAGCAAGGCCAGGCGGCGAGTCAATAGATTGGACAATTGGATCTTCCTTTCGTAGTGCATCAAGTGTTGCATCAAAGCGTGAGGTGCGAGATTAACCGAAAACGGCCAATCGCGTCGGCGCCGGCCCAAAGTTCACCGGAGCCGAAGATCGCTTGCTAGTTTATCAAATACTTGGAAGGGGGGCCGAAAGCCAGAATATTGCGTATCGATGACGCTGTCAGTGCGTCCGCGCACCTGTGACGCGCTCGATGCCGGCCAGGTCGGTCCAGCTTTGCACTTCGCTGTAACCTTGTGCGGTTAACAAGTCGCGCACGGCGGCGGCCTGGTCGTAGCCGTGCTCCATCAGCAGCCAGCCTTGCGGCTTCAGATGCGCGGCGGCGCCGGCGACGATGATGCGCAGCGCCGACAGGCCGTCCGCGTGGTCGGTCAGCGCGCCGGTCGGTTCGTAGCGCAGGTCGCCTTCGGACAGATGGCGGTCGCCGCTGGCGATGTAGGGCGGGTTGGAGGCGATGACGTCGAACGGCGGCTGGCCTTGCAGCGCGGCGTACCAGTCGCTTTGCAGGAAGTTGACCTGGGCGCTGTTGGCGGCGGCGTTGCGGCGCGCCACGGCCAGCGCGTCCGGGCTGACGTCGAGCGCGGTGACGGCGGCGTCGCGCCGGGTGTGCGCCAGCGCCACGGCGATGGCGCCGCTGCCGGTGCCCATGTCCAGCACGCGGCCTTGCGGCGGCAGGCGGTCCAGGGTCAGTTCGACCAGCAGTTCGGTGTCGGGGCGGGGGATCAGCACGGCGCCGTTGACTTCAAACGGCAGGCCGAAAAATTCGCGCTGGCCGACGATGTAGGCGACCGGTTCGCCGGCCACGCGGCGCTGCACCAGGGCGGCAAAACGCGCCGCCTGTTCGGCATCGAGTTGGCGTTCGGACTGGGTGATCAGGCTAACGCGCGACAGGCCCAGCGCGTGGCACAGCAGCACGCGGTTGTCCAGCGGGTCCAACAGGGACTGCACTTGCAGCGCACCGATGGTGATGCCTGCGGCGATGGTGCTGATGTCCGAAATCATTTGCGTGCGCGGCGGATCAGCAGCCAGGCCAGGCCCAGCGTGCACAGGCCGAAGCTCAGGAAGGACCACTGCGGAATCGACAGGCCGAACCACGGCGCCAGCGCGTCTTCGCACAGCCCGTCGGCGTGGAACAGGACGGGCAGGTAGGTCGCGGTGGGGATCTTGTTGAGAAAGGTCTCCATCGGATCGATGCCGCACGACAGACCGGGATGGGCCAGGATGTACAGGTGCATCCCGGCGATACGCAGGCCGCCCAGTGCGGCCAGCAGGCCAAGGCCGGCGCCCAGCTTGGGCTTGCTGTAGGCGCCGACCAGGCAGCAGATGCCGATGGCGATGAACAGGTAGCGCTGGATCACGCACAGGGGACACGGCAGCATGTCCAGGCCGATCTGCAAGTACAGGGCGACGCCGATCACGCCGAAGCAGGCGATGGCTATGGACAGCAGCAGGGAGCGCGTATGTAGCATGGGGTGATCCGATTCGGTGGCGGTGGGAATAGCGGGCAATTTTCGCACAAAGTTGTCGCTTCAGCCTTAGGCCGGCGTTAACTTAGTCGCCCAGCGCCGCCAGCAGCTCGGCCTGGTGTTCGGCGGCCAGCGCATTGGTCAGCTCCGTCAGGTCGCCGTCCATGATGAAGTCCAGCTTGTACAAGGTCAAGTTGATGCGGTGGTCCGTCATGCGGCCCTGCGGGTAGTTGTAGGTGCGGATACGTTCGCTGCGGTCGCCCGAGCCGATCAGGCTCTTGCGGGTGGCCGCTTCCTTCGACTGCTGCTCGCGCAGCTGCACGTCCTTGATGCGCGCCGCCAGCACCTTCATCGCTTGCGCCTTGTTCTTGTGCTGCGAGCGGTCGTCCTGGCACTCGACCACGATGCCGGTCGGCAGGTGGGTGATGCGCACGGCCGAATCGGTCTTGTTGATGTGCTGGCCGCCGGCGCCGGAAGCGCGGTAGGTGTCGATGCGCAGGTCGGCCGGGTTGATGTTGACGTCTTCCACTTCGTCCGCCTCCGGCATCACCGCCACGGTGCAGGCGGAGGTGTGGATGCGGCCCTGGGTTTCGGTGGCCGGCACGCGCTGCACGCGGTGGCCGCCGGATTCGAACTTCAGCTTGGAGTAGACGCTGTTGCCGATCAGGCGCACGATCACCTCGCGGTAGCCGCCCAGGTCCGACGCCGATTCCGACACCACTTCCACCTGCCAGCGATTGCGCTCGGCGAAGCGGGTGTACATGCGCAGCAGGTCGCCGGCGAACAGGGCCGACTCGTCGCCGCCGGTGCCGGCGCGGATTTCCAGGAAGATGTTGCGCTCGTCGTTGGCGTCCTTCGGCAGCAGCATTTTCTGCAGCTCCAGTTCCAGTTCCGCCAGGCGGGTCTTGGCCGCCTCGATTTCGTCCTGCGCGAAGTCCTTCATTTCCGGATCGCTGAGCATTTCCTGCGCGGCGTCCAGGTCGCCGATGGCATCCTGGTAGGACTTGTACAGCGCCACCAGCGGGCCGAGTTCGGCGTGCTCGCGGGTCATCTTGCGGTAGGCGTCCATATTACTGGTCGCGCCTTCGGTCATCAGCAATTCATCGAGTTCGACCAGGCGGTTTGCCAATTGATCGAGCTTGCCCAGCATGGATGGTTTCATAGCGTATTCGGTAAAGGAGTTGGAGCAGATGCCGCGCGGTGGCGGCGGGGAGTGCGCGGCGGCGTGGCGCGCGCGCTGATCAGGCAGTGTCGCTAACGACGGCCGCGGAACAGCTGCGGCAGCAGCTCGGCCAGGTGGGCGCGTTCTTCGCCCTGCGCGCGGTGCAGCGCCTGCTGCGGGCCGTGCATGAATTTCGCGGTCAGGCCCTTGGACAGGGCTTCCAGCACGGCGTCGATGTCTTCGCCCTTGGCCAGCATCTTGCGGGCGCGTTCCAGTTCCAGCTGGCGCAGCGCTTCGCCGTTTTCCTGCAGGCTCTGGATGACCGGCACCACGGCGCGGTCGTCGATCCAGTGCATGAACGATTGCACGCGGGTTTCGATGATCGCTTCCGCCTGGGCCACGGCGGCCTGGCGGTTTTCCATGCCGGTCTGCACCACTTTGCCCAGGTCGTCCACGGTGTACAGGAAGACGTCGTTGAGGCGGCCCACTTCGGCTTCGATATCGCGCGGCACGGCCAGGTCGACCATGAACATCGGCTTGTGGCGGCGCGCCTTGATCGCGCGCTCCACCATGCCCAGGCCGATCAGCGGCAGCGACGAGGCGGTGCAGGAGATGACGATGTCGTACTGGTGCAGCTTGTCCTGCAGCTCGGCCAGGCGGATGGCGCGGCCGCCGAAGCGGTGCGCCAGGATCTCGCCGCGGTCCAGCGTGCGGTTGGCGATGGTGATGGACTTGGGATTCTGCGCCGCGAAGTGGGTAGCGCACAATTCGATCATCTCGCCGGCGCCGATGAACAGCACGTTCTGCTCGGCGATCTTGTCGAAGATGCGCTGCGACAGCCGCACGGCGGCCGCCGCCATCGACACGCTGTGGGCGCCGATCTCGGTGGTGCTGCGCACTTCCTTGGCGACCGAGAACGAGCGCTGGAACAGCTGGTGCAGATAGGTGCCCAGGCCGCCCGCTTCGTCGGCGGTGCGGATCGCGTCCTTGATCTGGCCGAGGATTTGCGTCTCGCCCAGCACCATCGAATCGAGCCCGGAGGCGACGCGGAAGGTGTGGCGCACGGCGTCGTGCTGCGGCAGCAGGTACAGGTGCGGGCGCAGTTCGGCGTAGTTCAGTTTGTGGAAGTCGGCCAGGAAGTGGGCGCCGGCGTCGAGCGGGTCGGGCACCCGGCTGGCCGCGTACAACTCGGTGCGGTTGCAGGTCGACAGGATCGCCGCCTCGTCGCTGCCGCGATGGTCGATGCGCTCGAACCAGGAACGTGCCGCCACCACCGCCTGCCCCAGTTGCTCAGGGGCGAACGCCAGCTGCTCGCGCAGCGAGACGGGGGCAGTGTTATGGTTGAGGCCGACGGCAAGCAGCTGCATTTCGGGTCCGGGCGTTGATTGTGCGGACATTATACCGTGTTGTACCCGTAGGTTGCCTGGGGCTGCCTATATGTCAGGCAGCATACCGGCCATATCGAGGGTCCGATCAAGCGCCCAGTTTTTCCAGGCGATAGCCGTAGCTGTAGACCGGCACCAGGCGGAAGCCGTTTTCTGGTTTTAATTGCAATTTATTGCGGACGCGCGACACGTGGGTGTCCATGGTGCGCGACGGCACGGCGGTCTCGCGTATCCACACCGCCTCGTGGATGTAGGCGCGCGATAGCGGCCGTCCGATGTTGCGGAAAAATAACAGTGCCAGGTAGAACTCTTTGTGGGTGACGTCCAAAACGATGCCATCCATCAACAAACGGCCGGGACGGGTCTCGAACACATATTGACCGAATTGTAATTGTTCGGCGCCATTTTGCGCCGGGTAGGCGCGCCGCAGTAAAGCTTGCACGCGGGCCACCATTTCGCTGCGGCGCAGCGGTTTGATCATGTAATCGTCGGCGCCGGCAGCCAGGCCGGCGACGATGTCGTCCTCGCCCGAGCTGGTGGTCAGGAACAATACCGGGGCGCTGTCGGGCAGTTTTTCGCGGGCGCGACGCAGCACTTCGGCACCGCTGAGATCGACGACTTGCCAGTCGAGGATCAGCATGTCATAGCTGTCCTTGCGCAATTGCGCCAGCACGTCCTTGGCGGTCTGGAAGCTGTGGCAGATGTGTCCTGCCGAGGTCAGCACCTGGCAGATCAGATCGGCTTGGCTGCGGTCATTGTCAAGTACGGCGATTCTCATACTACTGCCTGTAGGAAATTATGTTAAGGAGAAGTCACTACAAATATAACAGAGATTTACAAAAATAGTTAGCAAAATGGCTAATTATTTTTCTTAATGCACTAATATTTCCTTGACGACAACTCGATAATTCACCGTGCGTACCTGCACAACCATTACACGGTACACTGGAAAAACGCTGAATTCAATGAAGAAGTTGAAAAAAGGAAAGAAATCCTAGTTACCGCCGGGAGCGCGCATGGGACTGAAAAAAGACACAAATTGGACGCTGGTCCCGGGGACCGAGCGCGATATCGAGGCCGTGCGCGAGCGTTGCCGCAAGCTGGTGCGGCGGCGCGCCATGGTCTCGGCCGGCGTGGCGGCGGTGCCGATACCGGGGCTGGACGTGGTGTCCGACCTGCGCCTGTTCTCGCTGTTGATCGACGACATCAACCAGGAATTCGGCCTGACGGCGCAGCAGATCGAGCGCATGCAGCCGAAGTTCCGGCTGATCGCCTACGAGGCCGCGATCGGCGTCGGCGGCATGCTGGTGGGGAAATTGGTGACGCGGGAAGTGGTGTTGCACCTGCTGCGCCGCACCGGCCTGAAGTCGGTGGCGCGGCAAGCCAGCAAGCTGGTGCCGCTGGCCGGACAACTGGCCTCGGCCGGCATCGGCTTCGTGGCGTTCCGACAGATCGGCTACCAGCACGTGGATGCCTGCGCCAAGGTGGCGCAGGAACTGGTGACGGCCGGGATCGCCCGGCCGTTGTAGCTGTTACGCGTCCGGCAGCACCACGTTCACGTCCAGCACCTCCAGGTTGCCCTGGCGGTCCAGCGAGATCTTGATGTCGTCGGCGTTGACCTTGGTGTACTTCGAGATCACCTCGATCAGCTCCTTGTGCAGCGCCGGCAGGAAGTCGGGACCGCTGCGGCCATTGCGCTCGCGCGCGATGATGATCTGCAACCGCTCCTTGGCCGCGGTGGCGGTTTTGGGTTTTTGCGGGAACAGGAAAGAAAGCAGGGCCATGATTACTTGCTCCCGAAAATACGCTGCAGCAGGCCAGGCTTCTCGTAGTTAGTGAAGCGCAACGGCAATTCCTGGCCGAGGAAGCGCGACACCACATCTTCGTAGGCTTCCGCAACATCGGTGCCCTTGAAGTGAATCGCCGGGTTACCCTGGTTCGACGCGTGCAGCACCGATTCCGATTCCGGAATGATGCCGATCAGTGGAATGCGCAGGATTTCCTGCACATCTTCGTACGACAGCATTTCGTCCGCTTCCACGCGTTTCGGCGAGTAGCGGGTGATCAGCAGGTGCTCCTTGACGGGCTCGCCGCCGGTCTGGGCGCGGCGCGACTTGGCCTGGATGATGCCGAGGATGCGGTCCGAATCGCGCACCGACGATACTTCCGGGTTGGTGACGATGATGGCCTCGTCGGCGAAGGTCAGCGCCATCAGCGCGCCGTGCTCGATGCCGGCCGGCGAATCGCAGATGATGAACTCGAAGCCCATGTTGATCAGCTCGTGCAGCACGACTTCCACGCCGTCTTCCGACAGCGCATCCTTGTCGCGCGTCTGCGACGCCGGCAGGATGAACAGGTTGTCGCAGTGCTTGTCCTTGATCAGCGCCTGGGTCAGCGACGCCTCTTTATTGATCACATTGATCAGGTCGTACACCACGCGGCGTTCGCAGCCCATGATCAGGTCGAGGTTACGCAGGCCGACGTCGAAGTCGATCACCGCGGTTTTATGGCCGCGCATGGCCAGCCCGGTGGAGAAGCTGGCGCTGGAAGTCGTCTTACCGACACCGCCCTTACCGGACGTTACAACAATAATTCTCGCCACAAAAAAATCCTTTTCAGAGAGTTGCTACTCAAGCGCGGTTTGCAGAATTGACAGATAGTATATCGATTCGGTCGCCGACCAAGCGAATTTGCGCAGGGGAACGTGCATATTCGGTCGGGAAGCCGTCTTCAAAAGTGCGGTAAACGCCGGCAATGGAGACTAACTCCGGCGACATATTCATTGCAAAGATGCGTGCTTCGGCATTGCCGGAAGCGCCCGCCAGCGCGCGGCCGTTCAGCGTGGCGTACACGTGGATGCTGCCGTCGGCGATGATTTCGGCGCCGTTGTTGACCACGGCGGTGATGATCAGGTCGCAGCCGCGCGCGTAGATGCGCTGGCCGGCGCGCACCGGAGTGTCGATGATCATCACGCCGGCCTTGCCGGGCAGGGCTTCGGCCACTGCTGCTGGAACCGCTGGCGCGGGTGCTGCTGCCGGGGCCGCCTTGACCGGTGCTGGAGCGGGCTCCTGCTCTTCGCGCGGCTTGGTCGCGGTTTCCACGCTCAGGCCGTGGGCGGCGATTTCGGCGGCCATGGCCGGCGGCGCGTTGCGCACGGCGACCGGGTTCAGGCGGTATTTCTTCAGCAGGGCGATGATGCCGGCCCAGTCGATCTCGGTGCCGGCCGGCAGCGCGGCGACGTCGATCACGGTCAGGTCGTCTTCGAAGAAGTCGGTGGTGCCGCCGGTCATTTCGGCCAGCGCGGCGTCGAGGGCCAGGCGGTCCGCCGTGGACAGGATGGCGGAGACTGCGACTACGGTGGAAATCTTAATTTCTATGGGCTTTTGAAACAGGCTCTTGGACATGGGCGACAGTATTAGAGGTTTAACCTCGCGCGCATGCGCAGGCACGAGCATTTTACTGTGGAAAACGACGGATGGGGAGGGCTGGCACCGTACTGGGCCAGTAAAAATGCGGGATGGCGGCGGCCCGGCAGGCCGCCGCCACAGTGTTGCTTAGTAGATCGTGTGCTCGGCGCGCAGCTGGCGGGCGGCGGCCACCATGTTGCGCAGCGCGGTTTCGGTTTCCGGCCAGCCACGGGTTTTCAGTCCGCAATCCGGATTGACCCACAGATTGGCCGGCGGGATCACCTCGCTGGCTTTCTGCAACAGCCGCACCATCTCGGCCTGGCCCGGCACGCGCGGCGAGTGGATGTCATACACGCCGGGACCGATCTCGTTCGGATAGCGGAACTGGCCGAAGCCGTTCAACAGCTCCATGTCCGAGCGGCTGGTCTCGATGGTGATGACGTCGGCATCCATGGCGGCGATCTGCGGCAGGATGTCGTTGAACTCGGCGTAGCACATGTGGGTGTGGATCTGCGTGCCGTCGGCCGCCGCGCTGGCCGACACGCGGAAGGCGCGCGTGGCCCAGTCCAGGTACTCGTCCCAGCGGCTGCGGCGCAGCGGCAAGCCTTCGCGCACGGCCGGCTCGTCGATCTGGATGATGCCGATGCCGGCCTGCTCCAGGTCGGCCACCTCGTCGCGGATCGCCAGCGCGATCTGCAGCGCGGTGAGCGAGCGCGGCTGGTCGTCGCGCACGAAGGACCATTGCAAAATCGTGATCGGGCCGGTCAGCATGCCCTTCATCGGCTTGGCGGTCAGGCTTTGCGCGTGCACGGTCCAGTCCACCGTCATGGCTTTCGGGCGGCTGACGTCGCCGTAGATGACGGGCGGCTTGACGCAGCGCGAGCCGTACGACTGCACCCAGCCCAGTTGCGTGAAGACGAAGCCTTCCAGCTGCTCGCCGAAATACTCGACCATGTCGTTGCGTTCGGCTTCGCCGTGCACCAGCACGTCCAGGCCCAGGTCTTCCTGGCGGCGCACGGCGTAGGCGATTTCTTCGCTCATCTTGGCGTGGTAGCTGGTGGCGCTCAGTTCGCCGCGCTTGAAGCTGGCGCGGGCGGCGCGGATAGTCGCTGTTTGCGGGAACGAGCCGATGGTGGTGGTCGGGAAGGCAGGCAGCTTGAAGCGGGCGCGCTGCTCGGCCTGGCGCTGGACGAACTGCGAACGGCGCTGGTCGGCGTCGGCCGGCAGCGCGGCGATGCGCTCGCGCACGGCGTCCTGGTGCACGCGCGGGCTGGCGCGGCGGCTGGCGATGGCGGCGCGCGACACATCCAGCGCCTCGGCGGTGGCGGCGTCGTATTCACCTTGCAGCGCTTGCTTGAGCACATACAGCTCGTCCAGCTTTTCGGTGGCGAAGGCCAGCCATGAGCGGATTTCATGATCGAGCGCGCTTTCCGCCGCCAGCGTGAACGGCACGTGCAGCAGCGAGCACGAGGACGACAGCCACAGCTTGCCGCCACGTTTTTCGACGATAGGCGCCAGCGTGGCCAGCGCTGCGTCGAGGTCGGTGCGCCAGATGTTGCGGCCGTCGACGATGCCGACCGACAGCACCTTGTGCACCGGCAGCCAGTCGGCGATGCTGGTCAGTTCCTGCGGGGCGCGCACGCCGTCCACGTGCAGGCCGGCCACCGGCAGGCGGCAGGCCAGGCTGAGGTTTTCTTCCAGCGGCGAGAAATAGGTGGCCAGCAGCAGCGGCACGCCGACCTGGTTCAGCTGCCAGTAGCTGTTTTCAAACGCGCTGCGCCATGGCGCTGGCAGGTCGAGTCCGAGGATGGGCTCGTCGATCTGCACCCACTGCACGCCTTGCGCCTTCAGGCGGTCCAGCACCTGGCCGTAGACCGGCAGCAGCTGGTCCAGCAGGCTGAGGCGATCGAAGCCGGCGTCCTTGGTCTTGCCCAGCCACAGGAAACTCAACGGTCCCAGCAGCACGGCCTTGACCGCATGGCCCAGCGCCAGCGCTTCGTTGACTTCGTCGAACAGGCGCTCGCAAGCCAGCGAGAAAGCGGTTTCCGGCGTGAACTCCGGCACCAGGTAGTGGTAGTTGGTATCGAACCACTTGGTCATTTCCAGCGCGGCCGAGGCGTGCACCTGGCCGTCGTCATGCGCGTGGTCGTGGCCGCAGGCGGCCGGCTCGACCTTGGCGCCGTTGCCGCGCGCCATGGCGAAATAGCGGCTCAATTGCGACTGATCGGCGCTGAAGCCGTAGCGGGCCGGTTCGCAGCCCAGCAGTTGGATGTGGTTGGCGACCTGGTCGTAGTAGGCGAAATCGCCGACCGTGACGAAGTCCAGCCCGGCCTGCTGCTGCAAGGCCCAGTGACGGGCGCGCAGTTGGCGGCCGACGTTTTCCAGTTCGGCGTCCGGCAATTCGCCGCGCCAGTTGGCTTCCAGCGCGAACTTCAGTTCGCGCGCCGCGCCTATCCGTGGGAAGCCTGGAATGTGGCTTTGTATGGCTTTATTGGGTGTTGTCATTTTGATGTCATCCGCATTTAATATTGGTGATATAAAGTGTGCGGCAATCCGGTCTATAATCAAAACGAAAGATTTTGCGGCTTCACATGAAAAAATTTAATAGACCATGCTAGAGATACGTCACCTGCGCACCCTGAGTGCCCTCCGTTCCGCCGGCAGCCTGGTTCGTGCTGCGCAACTGCTGAATCTGACGCAGTCGGCCTTGTCGCATCAAATCAAGTTGCTGGAAGATCGCTACGGTGGGCCGCTTTTTGAGCGAAAATCCGTGCCGATCGGGTTTACCGCCACCGGCGCGCGGCTGCTCAAGCTGGCCGATCTGCTGCTGCCGGAAATCGAATCGGCCGAGCGCGAAGTGGCGCGCCTGACCCAGGGCGACACCGGCCAGCTGCGCGTGGCGCTGGAGTGCCATACCTGCTTCGACTGGCTGATGCCGGTGATGGATGAATTCCGCAAACGCTGGCCGGAAGTGGAAATCGACCTGGTGTCGGGCTTCCACAGCGAACCGGCCGAGCTGCTGCGCAGCGGCGCCGCCGACCTGGTGATCGGCTCGCCCTACGGCCCGGACTTCGCCACCTTCCCGCTGTTCCGCTTTGAAATCCTGGTGGTGATGGCGCAGAAACACCGGCTGGCGGCGCAGCGCCGCCTGCAAGCATCCGATTTCGAAGGCGAAACGCTGATCACCTATCCGGTGCCGGAAAGCCGTATCGACCTGATCCGCGAAGTGCTGCAGCCGGCCGATATCCACTTCGAACGCCGCACCGCCGAGCTGACGGTGGCGGTGCTGCAATTGGTGGCCAGCCGCCGCGGCATCGCCGCGCTGCCGAACTGGGCGATCAAGAACTACGTCGACTACGACTACGTGATCGCCAAGCCGATCGGCGAGCAGGGTTTGTGGAGCGATTTGTTCGTGTCGGTGCCGGAGGCGCAGAAGCAGAAGGCCTACGTGCTCGACTTCGTCAACGTGATACGCGAACAGTGCGCCAGCACCCTGGACGGTATCAAATTATTATCGTGACAGACTGACATTGTTTCTTCAGAATGATTGCCGCAGCTTTGACGAAAGTCAAAGTTGCCACCATGTGCGACGCTTACGATGGGTGCCCAACGACAGCTAGTCGTTGGCACGGATGCTGCTAGAGAAATCCTGTCATTACCTTGGGAAAGTTCTCGCGGCGACGCACCATCGAAACACCGCACGGCCCAGTCGTCGAAGCGTATTATCGAAGTTCGCGTTGTTGCTAAACTAAGCCGGCCTTGGCCGGCGCATTGGAGAGTCAAATGGATGATGTAGTTATCGTGGCCGCTGGCCGTACTGGTGTCGGCAAATTCGGCGGTAGCCTGGCCAAGACGCCGGCTGCCGAATTGGGCGCACACGTGATCAAGGGCTTGCTGGCCCAGACCGGTATCGATCCCAACCTGATCAGCGAAGCCATCCTCGGCCAGGTGCTGACCGCCGGCGTCGGCCAGAATCCGGCCCGTCAGGCCGTCATCAAGGCCGGCCTGCCGAATACCATTCCTGGTTTCACCATCAACCACGTGTGCGGCAGCGGCCTGAAAGCCACCCACCTGGCGGCGCAAGCCATCAAGGCTGGTGATGCTGAAATCATCATTGCCGGTGGCCAGGAAAACATGAGCGCCTCGCCGCACGTGATGAATGGTTCGCGCGACGGTTTCCGCATGGGCGACTTCAAGATGGTCGATTCCATGATCGTCGACGGCCTGTGGGACGCCTACAACCAGTACCACATGGGCACCACCGCCGAGAACGTCGCGAAGAAATACGAGATTTCCCGCACCGAGCAGGACGAGTTCGCGCTGAACTCGCAGCTGAAAGCGGAAGCCGCGCAAAAAGCCGGCAAGTTCAAGGATGAGATCCTGCCGCTGGAAATCGTCCAGAAAAAGGGCAGCATCGTGTTCGACAGCGATGAATACGTCAAACCGGGCTCGACCATCGAAGCGCTGGCCGGCCTGCGTCCCGCGTTCGCCAAGGACGGTTCCGTCACCGCCGGCAACGCCTCCGGCCTGAACGACGGCGCCGCCGCCGTCATCATGATGTCCGCCACCAAGGCCAAGGAACTGGGCCTGCCGGTGCTGGCCAAGGTCAAGGCCTACGCCTCGTCCGGCCTGGACCCGGCCTTCATGGGCATGGGCCCGGTCTCGGCCACCAAGCTGTGCCTGAAAAAAGCCGGCTGGACCCCGGACGACCTGGACCTGATGGAAATTAACGAAGCCTTCGCCGCCCAGGCCGTGGCCGTGAACAAGGAAATGGGCTGGGACACCAGCAAGATCAACGTGAACGGCGGCGCCATCGCCATCGGTCACCCGATCGGTGCATCCGGCGCCCGCATCCTGGTCACGCTGATCCACGAAATGGTGCGTCGCGACGCCAAGAAAGGCCTGGCCTCGCTGTGCATCGGCGGCGGCATGGGCGTGGCGCTGGCGATCGAGCGCGCTTAATCGGCATTCGGATTTGTATCCGTATTTGTAGCATCCGCAGCAGCAGTGCCGCGCCGGGCTGGTCCCGGTGCGGTGTCAGATGATTTTTGGTGTCAATTTAAGAGGGGACGAAAATGGCAAGAGTTGCATTAGTAACCGGTGGCATGGGTGGTCTGGGCGAGGCAGTGTGTTTCAAACTGTCGGCACTAGGCTATTGCGTCGTTACCACGTATTCCCCTGGCAATCCGAAGGTCGAGCAATGGCTCGCAACTACCCGCGATCAGGGCTTTAATTTCCGCGCTTACCCGTGCGATGTGGCCGATTACGATTCGGCTCAAACGTGCGTCGCCGCGATCGAAAAAGATATCGGTCCGATCGACGTGCTGGTGAACAACGCCGGCATCACCCGCGACATGACCTTCAAGAAGATGGACAAGCCGAATTGGGACGCCGTCATGGCCACCAATCTGGACTCCGTGTTCAACATGACCAAGCCGGTGTGCGATGGCATGGTGGAACGCGGCTGGGGTCGCATCATCAACATCTCGTCGGTCAACGGCCAGAAGGGCGCCTTCGGCCAGACCAACTATTCGGCCGCCAAGGCCGGCATGCACGGCTTCACCAAAGCGCTGGCGCTGGAAGTGGCGCGCAAGGGCGTGACCGTCAACACCATTTCGCCGGGCTACATCGGCACCAAAATGGTGATGGAGATCCCGCAGGAAGTGCTCGACACCAAAATCATTCCGCAAATTCCGATGGCCCGCCTGGGCAAGCCGGAAGAAGTGGCGGGCCTGGTGGCCTACCTGTCGTCGGACGAAGCGGCTTTCGTCACCGGCGCCAATATCGCCATCAACGGCGGCCAGCACATGTCCTAAGCGGCATGATGTTGTAGCCTCGGGCTAGGATCGTTCGCGATCCTGGCTTTTTTTTCGTACAATCTGCTATCGATGCCTAAAGGATAGCCATGTTCGACCCGACTTCGCCCCTGTTCCCGCCCGTTTTGCCGTCGCGCCACGGCATGCTGGCGGTCGACGACCTGCACACCATTTACTGGGAGGAGGTCGGCAATCCACAGGGCATACCGGTGGTCTTCCTGCATGGCGGGCCGGGCGCCGGGCTGTCGCCGCAGCACCGCCGCTTCTTCGATCCGGACCAGTACCGCGTGATTTTGTTCGACCAGCGCGGCGCCGGCAAGTCGCTGCCGCTGGGCGAATGCCGCGCCAACACCACCGAGCTGCTGGTCGACGACATCGAGCGCCTGCGCGTCATGTGCGGCATCGAGCAGTGGCTGGTGTTCGGCGGCTCCTGGGGTTCGACGCTGGCGCTGGCATACGGCCAGGCCCATCCCGAGCGCTGCCTGGGCTTCATCCTGCGCGGCATCTTCCTGTGCACGCAGGCGGAAGTGGACTGGTTCCTGCACGGCGCGCAGTGGTTCCATCCGGAAGTGCACGCCGAATTCGTCGCGCCTATCCCGCCGGCGGAACGCGGCAACCTGCTGCAAGCCTATGTCGACCGCATCATGAGCGACGACCCGGCCATCCACTGGCCGGCGGTGCGCGCCTGGAGCCGCTTCGAAGGACGCCGCGTGTTCCTGATGCCGCAGGCCGAGGATCCGCCATCCGACACGCTGGACCTGGGCGTGGGCAGGCTGGAATCGCACTACATGGCCAACCTGGGTTTCTTCAGCGAGGACCAGCTGCTGCGCAATGTCGACCGCATCGCCCACCTGCCGGCGGTGATCGTGCAGGGCCGCTACGACGTGATCTGCCCGCCGGTATCGGCCTGGCGCCTGCACCAGGCCTGGCCGGGATCGTTGTTGAACATGGTGCCGGACGCCGGTCACGGCGCGATGGAAAAGGGCATTTCGCGGGCCCTGGTGGGCGCCACCGAGCAGTTCAAGAAGAGCCGCGGATTTGCCTGAACCGGTCCGGAATCGGCCCGGAATCGGGGCATACCCGGCGCGGGCTGATACACTATCGATAATTCCAGCTACAACGCATCCATGAATATACAAGTCGGCGATATCGGCCACATCATCCAGCTGGCGATCGCGCCGGTGTTCCTGCTGACCGGCGTATGCACCAACCTGATGGTGCTGACCAACCGCCTGGCGCGCATCATCGACCGTTCGCGGGTGCTGGAAGACAGGCTCGATATCGGCTACAGCGACGTTTATCTGAACGAACTCGATGTGCTGTACCGGCGATCGCACCTGATCAACGCCTCGATCACCCTGTCGACCGCCTGCGGGCTGCTGATTTGCCTGGTGATTGCGATGCTGTTTTTGGGCGATATCACCAACATCTCGCTGGATAAGTACATCGCGGGCATGTTCGTGGTGGCGATGCTGGCCCTGATCGGCAGCTTCTGCTACCTGCTGCGCGAGATTTTCATCGCCTCGGCGGCGATGCGCTCGCACCGCCACGTGCGCCGCACGATCAAATAACTTTGCAAAGAATAGAGTATCAACATGCACGATTACAAACGCCCTCCGACCCTGTACCGCTACGGCGTGCGCGAAGACCTGGAACTGGCGCTGACCCAGGGCCAGTTTATCCTGACCCCGGCCAACAGCTGCCTGACCCTGAGCTTCTCGCAGGCGTGGGACCGCAAGCTGTTCGAGCTGTTCTCGTCGGACACCTGCCTGGTCATCCACAACACCGAGGAATTCGGCGAACGCCTGCACCGCGCGGTGCAGCGCACCTTGCCTAGCTGGGCCGGCATCGACGGCGCCATCGAATACGGCACCCGTGCAGCCCTGGGCGCGGCCTTCACCAAGACCGCCGCCGAAGCGCAGGAACAGGAATGGCAGTTCGCCTGGCGCGCCATGCAGGCGAAGCTGAGCCTCAATCCGGTGCTGGTGAAGATCGGCAGCCTGGAAAACTTCGCCGAACTTCGCGACCGCGACACCTATTTGGCTTGAAGCTGATTCAAAAAGACCGCAGCGTCGTTGCGGCGCCTCGCCGTGCTAACGCACTGTCTTCGTCGCCGCGCCTAGCTGCGCTCATTTTGAATCAGCTTCATTTGGTAGCGTCTTCGCGACGGTCGAGACGCGCCAGCACGGCGCTCATCATGCGCTCGATATCGCCGCGTATCATCTTCGCGCCCAGGATGCCGGGCACGTAGAAGTTCGGTATCAGCTTGCCGCTGTAGACCACCTTGGTGCCGCCGGTTTCGGGCACCGGTATCAATTCCCAGTGCGATTCGTAGTGCTTCATGTCGCCGGAAATGAGCGAGATGTCGATCGACGACATCGGCTGCTCGGTCGCGCGCACGATCAGGTGGATGGATTTGGACATGAACAGGAAGCGGGCCACGCCGAATTGTTCAACAATGACTTCATTGCCATTGCGCGACAGGACCCGGCACGACTCCATGTCAGGCACGAATTCGGCCATGCGCTCATAGCCGGTCAGGATGCGCCATACCTTCGGCAGTGGCGCCGCCACCGTGCCGGTGGCGTCCACTTCGTACATATGCAGCGCATCGAGTTCCACCCGGTTGACTGACACCTCCAGCTTGGGCAATTCAAGCCTAGGTGCCTGCGCCATCACCGGGGCGGCTACACCTAGCATCAAAAACAGAAGGAATCGCATCATCTTTCCAGCGTAAGGGAAAGGGTGGCAGAATACAAGAGCGCTACCGCACCCACGGCAAAATTCAGGGACGGGCGCCGGGACTTTAGAAGCCCAGGTCTAGAGAATTGCGTTTTAATGCGGGCATTGCCTCGGCTCTGACCCACGTCTGACTCTAACAACCATAATGACAACTTCACCATACCCACACCTGCTGGCCCCCCTCGACCTGGGCTTCACGACGCTGCGCAACCGCGTCCTCATGGGCTCCATGCACACCGGTCTTGAGGACCGCTTCTACAACTACGGCAAGCTGGCCGCCTTCTACCGCGAACGCGCGCGCGGCGGCGTCGGATTGATCGTCACCGGCGGCATCTCGCCCAACCGCTCCGGATGGCTGCTGCCGTTCGGCGGTACGCTCAACTTCAAGGGCGACGTGATCAACCATCGCCGCGTCACCAGCGCGGTGCACGAGGAGGGCGGCAAGATCCTGATGCAGATCCTGCACGCGGGCCGCTACGGCTACCAGCCCTTCGTGGTGTCGGCGTCGGAGAAAAAATCGCCGATCTCGCCGTTCAAGCCGCGCGCGCTGACCGAGGCCGGCATCGAAGCGACCATCCGCGACTATGCCCGCTGCGCCAGGCTGGCGCGCGACGCCGGCTACGACGGCATCGAAGTGATGGGTAGTGAAGGCTATCTGCTCAACCAGTTCCTGTGCGCGCGTACCAACCTGCGCACCGACCGCTGGGGCGGCAGCATCGAGAACCGCATGCGGCTGCCGGTGGAAATCGTCAAGCGCATCCGCGCGGAAGTGGGCAATGACTTCATCATCATGTACCGCCACTCGCTGCTCGACCTGGTCGACGGCGGCAACACCTGGGACGACGTGGTGGCCGTGGCCAAGGCCTTGCAGCACGCCGGTGTGACCATCCTCAATTCCGGCTACGGCTGGCACGAGGCGCGCGTGCCGACCATCGTGACCTCGGTGCCGCGCGGCGCCTTCGCCAGCCTGGCGGGCCGCCTGCGCCGCGAGGTGACGATACCGGTGGTGGCGTCCAACCGCATCAACATGCCGGCCGAGGCGGAAGGCATCCTGCAACGCGGCGACGCCGACATGATTTCGATGGCGCGTCCCTTCCTGGCCGATTCGCATTTCGTCATCAAGGCCGCTGAAGGTCGCGCCGACGAAATCAACACCTGCATCGGCTGCAACCAGGCCTGCCTGGACCACACCTTCTCCAACAAGCGCGCCAGCTGCCTGGTGAACCCGCGTGCCTGCCATGAGACGGAACTGGTATACGCGCCAACGGCCAAAAAGCGACGCGTGGCGGTGGTCGGCGCCGGCCCTGCCGGTTTGTCGGCGGCCACGGTGGCGGCGGAATGCGGCCATGACGTGACGCTGTTCGATTCCAGCGACAGCGTCGGCGGCCAGTTCAAGATCGCCATGCAGATTCCGGGCAAAGAGGAATTCGCCGAGACCATCCGCTACTTCCGCCGCAAGCTGGAGCTGACCGGCGTGAGCGTCAAGCTGGGCGTGCGCGTCACGCGCGAGCAGCTGATCGCCGACGGCTACGACGACGTGGTGGTCGCCACCGGTATCAAGGTGCGCCGTCCGCCGATCGAGGGCATCAACCATCCGAAGGTGCTGTCGTATATCGACGTCCTGCAGAACAAGGCGCCGGTGGGCAAGCGCGTGGCCATCATCGGCGCGGGCGGCATCGGCTTCGACGTCGGCGAGTACCTGCTGCACGACCCGAAGCATCCGCTGCCGCTGGCGCTGGATGTCTGGGCCAAGGAATGGGGCGTGGACATGAAGGGCGACGCGCCGGGCGGCCTGACGACCGTCTCCGCGCCGGAGCCGGTGCGCCAGCTGTATCTGTTGCAGCGCAAGGTGTCGAAGCTGGGCGCTGGCCTGGGCAAGACCTCGGGTTGGGTGCACCGCGCGGTCCTGGCGCGCAACGGCGTGGTGATGCTGGCCGGTGTGCAGTACGACCGCATCGACGACCAGGGCCTGCACGTGACCATCGCCGGCGAGCAGCGCCTGCTGTCGGTGGATAACGTGGTGGTCTGTGCGGGCCAGGACAGCCTGACGGAGTTGATGCCGTCGGAGGAGGAAGTCAAAGCCAACGCCAAATGGCCGCGCTTCCACAAGATCGGCGGCGCCGCACTGGCGGCGGAGCTGGACGCCAAGCGCGCCATCAAGGAAGGCGCGGAGCTGGCAGTCAGTTTGTAAGCACGGTCGCTATGCGGCGGGCAGCCGGTTCACCATGTGGACCACTGCCTGGTCGAAGGTCTGTTTGCCGTCCATGTAGGCGCGCCATTCGCTCTCCACCAGCGGCGCAAGAGGCGCCCAGTAGCCTTTGTACACGCCGCCCTTGTCCGCGTAGGTTTCGTAGTCGATGCCGTCGCGCCGTTTGTACGCGTCCTTCACCACGGCGCCTACGGTGTAGAACTGCACCACGTGCCACAGGTCCGAATCGGGCTTGCGTTGTGTCGCCTTGAGGCGCGCCTCGATGGCGTCCTCCAGCTTCTCCGTCGAGGCGATGTGGGAAATCTCGTGATACACCATCTCCAGCGACGCCAAGCCCTGATAGCCGGGACGTCCGCTCGGGATCACCGCTTGCGTGTCGGTGTAGGCGCCCTGGCGCTTGCCGGTTTCCACCACGATGTCGATGCGGATCGGCGTCAGCGGGAACGGCGTTTGCAGATAGCGGGCGACGCCTTCCTGCACCTCGGCGCCGTAGCGTTCATCGAGCCGCTTCGCTTCGGCGATCCATTGCTGGTTGCTGGCATCCTGCTGCGCCCAGATGCAGCGCGCGTACATCGGCGCGACGCTATCCAGGGTGGCCGCCAGTTGCGGCGGCAGCGCCAGGCCGCTGGTGTCGCGCCGCGTATCGGCCACGCTCAGCGCGGTTTTGATGGACGCCATCTGATCGCCGAACAGCAGGTCGCGCTTGGCGTAGTTGTCGTGATACCAGGCGACGGCGCTGCGCAGCGCCGCCATCTCGTCGGCGGAAGGCGCGGCCGTCCAGCTGATTTTTTCCAGCTGATCCGGGTGCACACCCAGGTTGTACAGGAAGTGGTGCAGATTCATCAGGAACGCGCTGTGGAACTCCAGCTTTACGCGTGCCTGCGAAGCGCCCGCACCGGCAACGATGATGGACAACGGCAGCGCCGCAGCAAAGCGCATCAGCGCGCGCCTAGTGAGCATGGGAACCTCCGTCTTTTTTCATATTGGCCAGCACGAACTCCGTCATCCCTTTGGCCAGCTCCTGCTCGCCGATGAAGATTTCGCCGGCGCGTTCGCCGCGCAGCAGTTCCGCCACTTCGTCGCTGTGCGTGCGCACCACGGTCTTGATGTTGGGGTTGAGCGCGCGGGCGGTTTCGATCATGGTCCGCACGTCGAAAGTGTCCGGCGTCGCAATCACCAGCATCGCGGCGCGCGCGATGTGCGCCTGGATCAACACCGCCGGCTCGCCGGCGTTGCCGGCCACCGCATGCGCGCCGTCCTTGCGCAACTGGTCGACCAGTTCGCGATTCTGCTCCGCCACCACGAAGGGGATGCCGTGCTCGGTGAGCACCGCGGCGATGCGCCGGCCCACGCGGCCATACCCGACCAGCACCACTTGTCCCGACAGATGCTCCTGCGGCACCGATGTCGGCAACTCCGCCAGCGGATCGGCGGGGCGCTCGAACTTGGCCGCCAGCGCCACGTTCTTGCCCAGCCAGCGCTCCAATGGTTTCGTGACGCGGAACACCACCGGATTGAGCGCGATGGAGATGATGGCGCCGGCCAGTATCAGGCTTTGTCCTTCGACCGGCATCACGCCCAGGGACAGGCCCAGCGCCGCCAGGATGAAGGAGAACTCGCCGATCTGCGCCAGGCTGGCCGAGACCATCAGCGCAGTCTTGGCCGGGTAGCGCAGCAGCAGCACCAGCAGGAAGGCCGCGACCGATTTGCCGACCACGATAATTAACACCACCGCCAGCAGCTTGAGCGGCTGCTCGACCAGTATCGACGGCTCGAACAGCATGCCGACCGAAACGAAGAATAGCACCGCAAACGCATCGCGCAGCGGCAGCGATTCCTCGGCGGCGCGGTGCGCCAGCTCGGATTCGCGCAGCACCATGCCGGCGAAGAAGGCGCCCAGTGCGAACGAGACGCCGAAGTAATGCGTCGATGCATAGGCGATGCCGACGGCGGCGGCGATCACGCACAGCGTGAACAGCTCGCGCGAGCCGGTGCGCGCCACCTGCCACAGGATCCACGGGAACAGCTTGCGGCCGACCACCAGCATCAGCGCGATGAAGGCGCCCACCTGGCCCAGCGTGATGGCCAGCGTGGTCCACAGGTTCGCTTCGCCCATGCCGGTGACGCCGTGGCTTTCGCTGTACGTGCCGCCCAGCGAGCCGGCCAATGCCGGCAGCAGTACCAGAACCAGCACCGTCACCAGGTCTTCCACTACCAGCCAGCCGACCGCGATGCGGCCGTTGAAGCTATCGAGGATGCCGCGCTCCTCCAGCGCCCGCAGCAGCACCACCGTGCTGGCCACCGACAGGGCGAGCCCGAATACCAGCCCACCGCCCAGGCTCCAGCCCCAGAAGTGGGCCAGCACCATGCCGAGCGCGGTGGCAACCGCAATTTGCAGCACGGCGCCCGGCAGCGCCACGCGCCGCACGGCCCACAGG
Organism: Duganella sp. BJB476; assembly: GCF_003416895.1. GTDB lineage: Bacteria > Pseudomonadota > Gammaproteobacteria > Burkholderiales > Burkholderiaceae_D > Rugamonas. The sequence continues at coordinate 126,524 of NZ_QVIO01000005.1, read as the reverse complement.
TCGTCAAGGGAAAAATGCAGGCCCACGCCGAACATCATCAGCATCACGCCGATTTCGGCCAACTGCCCGGCCAATGCCGTATCGGCCACGAAGCCCGGTGTGGCGGGGCCAATGATGATGCCCGCAGCCAGATAGCCCACCAGCGCCGGCAGCTTGAGGCGCGTTGCGAGATAGCCGAACAAAAGGCCGAAACCCAGTGCGGCCGCGATGGTGGTGATCAGGCTGATATTGTGGGGCATGCGTGCGGAGCTCCTGCGATAGGGTGGATGAACCCTAGCGTAGCACAATCATGCCCGCGCGGATCGCATGGTTACAGCAGCCTGAGTATCCGCTTGCCCAGTTCGCGCGCCCGCTGCGGCGTGTCGATGTTGGTGAAGGCCAGCAGCAGCGCCGACGACGCGTGCGGCAGCAGTGTGCGCTCGGACAGCGCCAGCGCCGCCATGCCGTCCTGCCGCATGCGCTCGGCCAGGACGCGGTCGGTGTGGTGTCCCTTCATGCGCAGCACCAGGTGCATGCCGCCCGGCTGCGGATCGATGCGCAGGTGCTTGTCCAGCGCCGCACTCAATCCTTCCGCGGCGATCTGGCTGCGTTCGGCGTAGAGACGCCGCATGCGCTGGATGTGGCGGGCGAAATGGCCTTCGTTCATGAAATCGCTGACGATGGTTTGTGTCAGCGCGGGTCCGCCGGCGGCGAAGGTATGGCAGGTTTGCTCGAAGCGCCGCACCTGCGCCTCCGGCACCACCAGATAGGCCAGCCGCACCGCAGGGAACAGCACCTTGCTGAAGGTGCCGGCGTACAGTACGCGGCCGTCGCGGTCCAGGCTTTGCAGCGCCGGCAGCGGGCGGCTGGCGTAGCGGTACTCGCCGTCGTAGTCGTCTTCCACGATCCAGGCGTCGGCCTGCGCCGCCCAGTCCAGCAGCGCGAGACGGCGTGGCAGCGACAGCGATACGCACAGCGGGCTTTGATGCGCCGGCGTGACGATGGCGGCCTTTGCGCGCGGCGCCGTCGCCACGCCGTGCGACACCACCAGGCCTTCCGCGTCAACCGCCACCGGGGCCAGTTTCATGCCGGCTTGTTTGAGCAGCTCGCCGGTGGCCGGGAAGCCGGGATCTTCCACCCACACGCCGTCGCCCGGTTGCAGCAGGGCGCGCATGATCAGCTCCAGCGTGTTGCGGTAGCCGGAGGTGATGAACACCTGCGACGGCGAGCAGTTGATGCCGCGTGATAGCTGCAGGTACGTGGCGATGGCCGCGCGCAGCGGCGCCTGGCCGGCGAGCGGTGGATAGACCATGTCGTCGGCCTGCGTGGCGCGGATCGCGCGCGCCGCCAGCCGCGCCCATACCTTGCGGGGGAAGGCGTCCAGCGCCGGCAAGCCCATTTGGAAGGGCCGGTTCAGCGTTTCCCGCACGGGGGAGGGCGATGCGCCGGCGGGTGCGCGGCGCGCACGCGTGGCAGGCTTCGATACCGCTGTCGCGGCGTGGCGCGCCAGCGCCGGCGTGACCACGGTGCCGGCCTGGCCGCGCGTTTCGACGTAGCCTTCGGCGGCCAGCAGCGAGTAGGCCGCTTCCACCGTGCCGCGCGCCAGGCCCAGTTCCAGCGCCAGCGCGCGGGCCGATGGAATGCGCGCGTCCGGCAGCAGCAGGCCGTCGGCGATGGCGCTGCGGAAGCGGATGTAGATCTGCCGGTACAGAGGTTCGGCGGCGGCGTTGTCGAGCTGGAGGAAGTCGGGCTTGGTTTTCATGGCCTAGTCGGGATGTCATTTTATGGCTCTGGAGATTATGCCATTGCAGCCATAAGATGGTGTTTTAAAAGGAGCCACCATGCACGACAAACTGAAGGATGTGGAGACGGCGGAGCAGCTGCGCGCCTGCTATCCGGTGATGAAGGAACTGCGTCCGCACCTGCAAACCGAAGAAGAATTCGTCATGCGCGTGACGCGCATGAACGAGCAGGGCTACCGCATCCTGGCCGCCTGGGAGGATGGCGAAGTGGTGGCGCTGGCCGGCTATCGCGTGGAAGAGAATCTGGTGTACGGAAAATTCCTGTACGTGGACGACCTGGTGGCCGGCGAAAAGACGCGCGGCCAGGGCTGGGGCGCGCGGCTGCTGGAGCACCTGACCGTCTACGCGGAGCAGGCGGCATGCGCCAAGCTGGTACTTGATACCGGAATGACGAACGCGCTGGCGCAGCGCTTCTACTTCCGTCAGGGCCTGCTGACGGGCGCGATGCGCTTCGGTAAATTCCTGAAAGCGGGTGCGGCATGAAGATCCTGCACATCACCTGCAGCCCGCGCGGACAGCAATCGGTGAGTTATCGCCTGTCCCAGCGCGTGATGGACCGGCTGTTGTCGCAGCACCCTGCCGCGCAGATCGTCACGCGCGATCTGTGGGCCGAGCCGCTGCCGCATGTCGACGGCGAGTATGCGGGCGCGTTGGGGGGCACTCGGGATGGCGCGAGGGCGGCCAGTGGCCGCGCCATGTCCTCGCTGGTGCTGTCGGAACGCCTGATCGCCGAACTGCGCGACGCCGATTGCGTGATCATCGCCACGCCGATGCACAACTTCACGGTGCCGTCGGCGCTGAAGGCCTGGCTGGACCACGTGGTGCGCATCGGCGTCACCTTCAACGCCACCCCGGAAGGCAAGATCGGCACGCTGGCGGACCGTCCGGTGTATATCGCCGTCAGCTCCGGCGGCTACCGCACCGGCGAACGCGCCCGCCAGCCCGACTTCCTCGAACCCTATCTGCGCGCGATCCTGCCGACGATAGGCCTGAAGAATTTGACCTTCTTCTCCGTCGAGTCCACCGTCGCCGGCCCGGAAGCGACGACGGCCGCATTCGCGGCCGTCGAGCGGGAACTGGACGACTGCGTCGCCTAGTCGCTTAGATCCGGCGCACCACCACGCAGCCGATCGAGTAGCCGGCGCCGAACGAGCAGATCACGCCCAGCTGGCCGGGCGCCATGTCGTCCGAGTGCTTGTGGAAGGCGATCACCGAACCGGCCGACGAGGTGTTGGCGTAGGTGTCCAGGATTACCGGCGCTTCGCCCGGTTCGGCGTCGCGGCCCAGCACCATGCGGCTGATCAGCAGGTTCATGTTCAGGTTGGCCTGGTGCAGCCAGTAGCGGCTCACCTGCGGCACTTCCAGGCCGGCGCCGGCGACGGTGGTCTTGATCATCTCGGCGGCCATCGGGCACACGTCCTTGAACACCTTGCGGCCCTGCTGGCGGAACAGCTTGTCCGGCTGGCCGATGCCGGCTTCGTCGAAGCGGTTCAGGAAGCCGAAGTTGTTGCGGATGTTGTTGGAGAAGCTGGTCTTGAGCTTGGTCTCGACGATTTCCCAGCGGTGCGAACCCTTGGCCGTGTCGGCCGCCTCGATCACCATCGCCGTGCAGGCGTCGCCGAAGATGAAGTGGCTGTCGCGGTCGCGCCAGTTCAGGTGGCCGCTGGTGATTTCAGGATTGAGCACCAGCACCGCGCGCGCCTGGCCGCTCTGCACCGCCGCCACCGCCTGCTGGATGCCGAAGGTGGCCGACGAGCAGGCCACGTTCATGTCGAAGCCGTAGCCTTCGATGCCCAGCGCGCCTTGCACTTCCACCGCCATCGCCGGATAGCCGCGCTGCATATTCGAGCAGGCCACCAGCACCATGTCGATATCGGCCGGCACGCGGCCGGCGCGGTCCAGCGCCTGGCGCGCCGCCGCGACGCAGATTTCCGCCTGCAGCGACAATTCCTCGTCGGCGCGCTCGGGGATGCGCGACACCATGCGCTGCGGGTCCAGGATGCCGGTCTTTTCCATCACGTAGCGCGATTTGATGCCCGACGCCTTCTCGATGAAGGCCACGCTGGACAGTTCCAGGGCGGTGACGCTGCCGTCCGCGATGGCGGCGGCGTTGTCGGCGTTGAACTGCTCGGCATAGGCATTGAAGCATTCCACCAGCTCTTCGTTGGAGATCGACTGGGCTGGCGTAAAGAGACCGGTACCGCTGATGACCGCTTGTTTCATGTTTAAACTTTCAAATTAAGCAATGGCTTACGCCAATAATGAGGCAAATTCTACACAATGACTGCATGTTAGGCGAAAATAAAAGCGGCGCCCCTGGGGCGCCGCTGAGTTCGCTACAACAAATACAGTTATTTCTTGGCCAGATCCTTCTTCACGCCCACTTCGGCCTGCACCACCGTGGTCTCCGGCTTGGCCAGCTGCACCGGCAAGCCTTTCAGGTGGTTCAGCGCCTGCGCCAGCTGGAAATCGTCGGCGCTGCCGTATTCCAGCGGCTTGCGTTTCTTCTCCAGCGCCACGATGCGCAGCTGTTCTTCCAGCTCGTCGCGCTTGCTCTTGGCGATTTCCTGGTCGCGGTCGTTGGTCAGGTGCTTGTCGAGGTCGGCTTCGCGGGTGCGCAGCGCGTTCAGGCCGTCGCCGTCGGCGTTTTCATCCACCGCCAGGTCCGGCACGATGCCCTTGGCCTGGATCGAACGGCCGTTCGGCGTGTAGTAGCGCGCCGTGGTCAGCTTGACGGCGGTGTCGGCGGTCAGCTGGCGGATGGTCTGCACCGATCCCTTGCCGAAGGTCTGGGTGCCGATGATGTCGGCCCGCTTGTAGTCCTGCAGCGCGCCGGCGACGATTTCCGAGGCCGAGGCCGATCCGGTGTTGACCAGCACCGCCATCGGCACCTGCTTGATGGCGGCCGGCAGCTTGGCCAGCGCGTCGCTGTCGTTGCGCAGCGCGTAGTATTCGGGACGGCCGTAGAAGATCTGCTTGGAGTCCGGCAGCTGGCCGTTGGTCGAGACGATGGCCGCATCCTTGGGCAGGAAGGCCGCCGCCACGCCGATCGCGCCTTGCAGCACGCCGCCCGGGTCGTTGCGCAGGTCCAGCACCAGGCCCTTGATGTTCGGGTCCTGTTTGTACAATTCGATAATCTTGGCGGCCAGGTCATCGACGGTCGGCTCCTGGAACTGCGAAATGCGCAGCCATGCATAGCCAGGCTCGACGATCTTGCCCTTGACGCTCTTCTGGTGGATCTCTTCGCGCGTGATGTTGAACACCAGCGGCTCGGCCTCGCCCTTGCGCAGGATCGTCATGCTGACCTTGGTGTGCGGCTCGCCGCGCATCTTCTTGACCGACTCGTCCAGGCTCAGGCCCTTGACCGGCGTGTTGTCCAGGCGGGAGATCAGGTCGCCCGCCTTGATGCCGGCGCGCCAGGCCGGCGAATCCTCGATCGGCGCGACGATCTTGATGTAGCCGTCCTCGCTCTGGCCGATCTCGATGCCGAGGCCGACGAACTTGCCCTGCGAACCCTCGCGCAGCTCGGCGTAGGCTTTCTTGTCCAGATAGGCGGAATGCGGGTCCAGCGAGGCCACCATGCCGGAGATGGCTTCGGTCAGCAGCTTCTTGTCCTCGACCTTTTCGACATAGTCGGACTTGATCAGGCCGAACACGTCGGCCAGCTGGCGCAGTTCCTCCAACGGCAGCGGCGGGTCCACCGGCTTTTGCGCCATGGCGGAAAATTGCAGGGACACAGCGATGCCGGCAATGACGCCCAGGCCGACCAGTCCGGAATTCTTTAGTTTCTTGCCCATGTTTCACCTATCGAAGCTGTTGCCGACAGCCGTCGCCGGTGGGCCACCCCGCCGCAACGCGCTTGAGTTGAGTATAAACCTGATTCCCGGCAAACGTAGTAGCCGTCGCGAAATCATTTATACCTTTACGAGAATTTACAACGCTGGCCGTTGACATTTGAAGCACACCAGCGCCCGCTTGGCGTTGCATCAAGTTTGCTGTTTTGTACGCAGTGTATCCTTCACGTTCACGACCGTAAGCAATTGTAAGAAGTCCTGTAACGGCGGGGGGCGCGACCTAAACTGAACTCGTATTTCTCTCTACCCTGAAGTGGTTTTCGCCTGCGCCCCAAGCGCAGGCTTTTTTTTATCTACGGAGCTCACATGCGTACTAGTTTCTGTTTCAAGTTGCAGCGCGTGACTGTCGCGCTGGCCCTGAGCGCGGCCTTGCTGCCGGCTTTCGCGCTGCCTGTCATGGAAATGCGCGCCGAGGATTTCCTGCCGATGGCGGCCGAGCTGAAAAAATCGCTGAACCTGAACGCCAACCAGCAAGTGCTGTGGCAGCAGACCGAAAGCAAGACCCGCAACCTGCTGCGCGAGCGCCAGTCGCGTCGCGAACGCCTGCAGGCGGCCACGCTGGAAGGCACCAGGAATGCCAATGTCGAGCTGCGCGACCTGGCCAAGGCGGTGGACGAGGAAACTACGGCCAGCGCGCTGGAGGAAAAGCTGATGCGCGAATGGTGGCTGACCGTCAACGATGCCCTGAATGAAACCCAGCGCCAGGCCGTGGTGCAGCTGGTCGGCGAACAGCTGATGCGGGTGCCGGACAATGGCGTCCGCAGCGGCGGTGCGCCGCGCAAGGAAGAGGGCGGCGAGCAGCATCGCGGCGGCCGCAAGGGCGGCATGGGTGGCGGCATCGGCGGACCTGGCGGCGCCAGCATCAGCCTGCCGGGCGGCTAAGCCGCCCGTCGTTCCCGCGCAGGCGAGAACCCATGCTGAGTATCCGGTCTGGCTCAGTATAGATTCCCGCTTTCGCGGGAATGACGCGGCGCGGGTGTGTATCGTAAAGTAAAAATCGGCCTGCTGGCCCTTTTGCCAGCAGGGCTGCCGGTAGAATGTGCAGCCTATGAACAAACTGATCCCCTTCGCCTGTCTGGCCCTGTTGGGCGCTTCCGATGTGTATGCACAAGCCGACGCTGCACCCACCACCACCGCACCCGCCAAGCCGGCCCTGGGGCCGGACGGCAAGCCGGTGCCCCAGGTCACCATCAGCGGCGGCCGCGCCAGCGACATGGACGAACGCCGCAACTCGGTGGCCGGCAAGCAGATATATGGCCGCGAAGAGCTGGACCGCAACGGCGACAGCAACCTCGGCGACATCCTCAAGCGCCTGCCGGGCGTGACCATCGGCGGCCGTCCCGGCCGTGGCGGCGACGTGCGCATGCGCGGCATGGGCAACGGCTACACGCAGGTGCTGCTGAACGGCGAACGGCCGCCGGCCGGCTTCTCGATGGAATCGCTGTCGCCCGACCAGGTCGAGCGGGTGGAAATCATGCGCGGCCCGATCGCCGAGCACAGCACGCGCGCCATCGCCGGCACCATCAACATCATCCTGCGCGACGGCTACCAGCAAAAAGACAACCAGCTCAAGTTCACCGACAGCATCGAGCAGGGCCGCCACGCGCCGAACGTCTCGCTGACGGTGCCGGGCAAGGTGGGCAGCCTGACCTGGCTGCTGACCGGTTCGGTCTTCGAAAACCGCCAGCACGACCAGACCGAAACCTACAACCGCGACACCCGCGAAGACGGCGTGGTGCTCAAGGACCAGAACGTCCTCGACGAAACCAAGCGCACTTCGCGCGGCATCCACCTGACGCCGCGCCTGTCTTATAAATTCGACAGCGGCGATACGCTCAACTTCCAGCCCTTCCTGATGGTCAACCGCAGCGACGGCAACTCGCGCAGCGACCTGACGCAGAACTTCGGCCTGGTGCCGCCGGCCTTGCAGCAACCGCCCGAATACAACCTGGCGCTGACCGGCACCCACTCGGAATCGACCTTTTTGCGCGGCTTCGGCAACTGGGTGCACAAGCTGGAGGGCGCGTCCAAGCTGGACGTCAAGTTCGGCTTCGGCAGCGGCCACAGCGACAGCGACTCGCTGCGCTATCAATACGAGAACGCCGGTAACCTGCTGCAGCGCTACACCGACGACGCCACCGTGCGCGACCGCAGCGCCAGCAGCGGCGGCAAGTACACCACGCCGATCGGCAAGGAACACTCGCTGGCGGCCGGCTGGGATGTCGAGCTGGGCCATCGCGTCGAGACCAAGACTTCGCTGGACAAGAACGGTGTCTCGCAGTTCGGCGATTCCGGCGACAACCTGACCGCCGACACCCGCCGCCTGGCCGTGTTCGCACAGGACGAGTGGGACATCAACAAGCAGTGGTCGGGCTATGCCGGCCTGCGCTGGGAAGGCATACGCACCACCAGCACTCGCGCCGGCCAGGACATCAGCAACACCAGCAGCGTGCTGAGCCCGCTGCTGCACGGCGTCTACCGCATTCCCGAGCACGACAAGGACCAGATCCGCGCCAGCCTGACCAAGAGCTACAAGGCCGCCAACATCCAGGACCTGATCGCCTTGCCGTCGCTGTCGCGGCTGAACAGCGCCACCCGTCCCGACCGTACCGGCAACCCCGACCTGAAGCCCGAACTGGCGACCGGCCTGGACTTCGCGTACGAGCACTACCTGGGCCGCAGCGGCATCATCACGGCCGGCGGCTTCGTGCGCGACATCAAGGACCTGATCCGCCGCGAGCTGACCTTGCAGAACACGCCGACCGGCCCGCGCTGGGTGTCGACGCCGGCCAACATCGGCCACGCGCTCACCAAGGGCATCGAGCTGGAGGCCAAGTTCCAGTTGCAGGAGCTGATCGCGGATGGCCCGGCGATCGATTTCCGTTCCAACTACAGCCGCTTCTGGTCCAGCGTGGACGGCATCCCCGGCCCCAACAACCGCCTCGACGCGCAGCCCAAGCAGACCGCCAACGTCGGCCTGGACTACCGCCTGAAACCGGTGCCGTTGACCCTGGGCGCCAGCCTGAACTGGACGCCGGAGACCGTCATCCAGAGCAGCGCCGAGCAGGTGGTGACCACCAGCCGCAAGCGCTCGTTCGACGCCTACGGCCTGTGGAAGTTCAACGCGCGCAATCAAGTCCGCATTTCTGCAAATAATTTAATGGCGGAAGACGCGCTGGGTAGTAATATCGTGACCACCAATGGCCTGGCACAACTGGCCAACACGACCAACCAGACTTACGTGGTCTGGAGCGTCAAATACGAGATGAAATTCTGACCAAGAAGGAAATGCAGTGAAACGATACTTGCTGAGCGCGCTTACCCTGAGCCTGATGACCGCCGTTGCCGGCGCCGCCGACACCGCCCCCGTGTCCGGCATCGCCACCCAATACATCGACGCCAGCGTGCGTCCGCAAGACGACTTCTATCACTACCTGAACGGCGAGTGGCTGAAGAGCACGCAAATCCCCGAAGACAAATCCAGCTGGGGCACCTTCGCCAAGCTGCGCGATGATGTGCTGCCGCAGCTGCGCGCCATCATCGAAGCGGCCGAGGCCGACAAGAACCGCAAGGCCGGCAGCGACGCCCAGAAAATCGGCGACCTGTACGCCAGCTTCATGGACGAGAAAAAACTGGAGGCGCTGGGCGTCAAGCCGCTGGCCGGTGAACTGAACCGCATCCGCGCCATCAAGGACAAGAAGGCCTTCCCGATGCTGATCGCCCACCTGGACGAGATCGGCGTCGGCGCGCCGTACGGCATCTACGTCAGCCAGGATGCGCGCGAATCGACCAAGTACGCGGTCGGCATCTCGCAAAGCGGCCTGGGCCTGCCGGACCGCGACTACTACCTGAAAAAAGACGACGCCAAGATGGTGGACACGCTGGCCAAGTACGAGGCGCACGTGGCCAAGATCCTGGCGCTGGGCGGCGACAAGCACGCCGCCGCCAGCGCCAAGGCCGTGGTCGCTCTGGAAACCGCGCTGGCCGAGGTGCAGTGGACCAAGGTCGAGAACCGCGACCCGGTCAAGCGCTACAACAAGATGTCGATCGCCAAGCTGTCCGAGCTTGCGCCTGGCTACGACTGGCAGCACGCGCTGTCGGCGGCCGGCGTGGCGAACAAGATCGACTACGTCATCGTCAACCAGCCGAGCTACCTGAGTGGCTTCAACGCCGCGCTGGAAAAGACCGACCTGGCGACCTGGAAATCCTACTTCGAATGGCAGCTGCTGCGCCGCGCCTCGCCTTACCTGTCGAAGGACTTCGCCGACGCCAACTTCGATTTCTACAGCACCGTGCTGACCGGCGTGGCCGTCAAGCCGCCGCGCTGGAAATCGGCGGTGAATCTGGTGGAGGGCAGCCTGGGCGAGGTGCTGGGCAAGCTGTACGTGGGCCAGCATTTCCCGCCGGAGCGCAAGGCGCGCATGGAAGAGCTGGTGAAGAACCTGCTGGCTTCGTACAAGGCCAGCATCGACACGCTGGACTGGATGAGCCCGGAAACCAAGAAGGAAGCGCAAGCCAAGCTGGCCAAGTTCACGCCCAAGATCGGTTACCCGAACAAGTGGCGCGACTACTCGTCGCTGGCCATCGTCAAGAGCGACCTGGTGGGCAACGCCATGCGCGCCTCGGTGTTCGGCCATCAGCGCATGGTCAACAAGTTGGGCAAGCCGGTCGACCGCGAAGAGTGGGGCATGACGCCGCAGACCATCAACGCCTATTACAATTCGACGATGAACGAGATCGTGTTCCCGGCCGCGATCCTGCAGCCGCCGTTCTTTGACGCCAAGGCCGACGATGCCGTCAACTACGGCGCCATCGGCGCGGTGATCGGCCACGAAATCAGCCACGGCTTCGACGACAAGGGCAGCCAGTCCGACGGCGACGGCAATCTGCGCGACTGGTGGACCAAGGAAGACCGCGCCAACTTCAAGGCCAAGGCCGACGCGCTGACCAGGCAGTACGACGGCTACAGCCCGATCAAGGGCTACAACGTCAACGGCTCGCTGACCCTGGGCGAGAACATCGCCGACAACAGCGGCGTATCGATCGCCTACAAGGCCTACAAGCTGTCGCTGGGCGGCAAAGAAGCGCCGGTGATCGACGGCCTGACCGGTGACCAGCGCTTCTACATGGGCTTTGCCCAGGTATGGCGCAGCAAGACGCGCGACGCCCAGCAGATCGTGCTGATCAAGACCGATCCGCATTCGCCGGGCCAGTTCCGCGCCAACGGCACGATGGTCAACCAGCCGGGCTTCTACGAAGCCTTCGGCGTGAAGCCGGGCGACAAGATGTATGTTGCGCCGGAACAGCGCGTGATCATCTGGTAAGCGCTTAATCGCCTGAAAAACGCATAAAAAGGCCACCAAGTGTGGCCTTTTTGTTATTGTTTGAAAAACACTGGGGTCAAGTCTGACATTCGGACACAAGCTCGGCCGTATGCGCTTGCTACGCCAGAGGCCGTGTCCGAATGTCAGACTTGACCCCCATCTTTGGAGAGTGACTTGAAAGCACATCTGTTAAGCGCGCTGATGCTGGCGCTGCTGGCTTCGGCCGGCGTCCAGGCACAGCAAAAAATCTCGGGCGTGGACGTGGGCGAAATCAACGCCGCAGTGCGCCCGCAGGACGATTTCTTCCTCAACCTGAACGGCAAATGGCTGGCCAAGACCGCCATCCCGGCCGACAAATCGAGCTGGGGTTCGTTTGAAAAACTGGACGACGACACCAAGCCGCAACTGCGCGCCATCATCGAGGCGGCCGCCGCCGACCCGAACAAGACGCCCGGCTCCGACGCCCAGCGCATCGGCGATTTCTTCGCCAGCTATATGGACGAAGCCAAACTGGCGGAGGTGGGCCTGACCCCGCTGCGCGCCGAGCTCGACCGCGTGACCGCGCTCAAGGACAAGAAGGACATCCCGGCTCTGATCGCCCATTTCAACCGCTACGGCGTGACCGCGCCCTACGGCTTCGCCATCCACCAGGACAACAAGGATTCGACCAAATACGTGGCCGACCTCGTGCAGGATGGCCTGAGCCTGCCGGACCGCGACTACTACCTGAAAAAGTCGGACAAGAAGATGGCCGACACGCTGGCCAAGTACCAGCAGCACGTGACCAAGATGCTGACCCTGGCCGGCAACGCCAACCCGGCGGCCGACGCCAAGGCCATCGTCGCGCTGGAAACCGAGCTGGCGAAAATCCAGTGGACCAAGGTCGAGCTGCGCGACCCGGTCAAGGCCTACAACAAGGTGCCGCTGGCCGACCTGTCCAAGCTGGCGCCGGGCTACGACTGGACCACCTGGCTCAACGACACCGGCATCGGCGGCAAGGTCGACTACGTCATCGTCAGCCAGCCCAGCTTCATCACCGGTTTCAACAAGGTGCTGAACAAAACCCCGCTGTCCACCTGGCAGGCCTGGTTCCGCTGGCAGGTGATCCACGCCAGCGCGCCTTACCTGGCGAAGGATTTCGCGCTGGAGAACTTCGCCTTCTACGGCACCGTGCTGAGCGACACCAAAGAGCAAGAGCCACGCTGGAAGCGCGCGGTCAACGCCACCGACGGCGCGCTGGGCGAGAGCCTGGGCAAGCTGTACGTGGAGCAGCACTTCCCGGCCGAGCGCAAGGCGCGCATGGAGGCGCTGGTGAACAACCTGCTGGCGGCCTTCAAGCAAAGCATCAACACGCTGGACTGGATGGGCCCGGCCACCAAGGAACAGGCGCAGGCCAAGCTGGCCAAGTTCATGGTCAAGATCGGCTATCCGAACAAATGGCGCGACTACTCGTCGCTGGTGGTGGTCAAGGATGACCTGGTGGGCAATGTCCGCCGCTCGCGCGAGTTCGACTACAACAAGGAAGTGAACAAGCTCGGCAAGCCGATCGATCGCGACGAATGGGGCATGACGCCGCAGACCGTCAACGCCTACTACAACCCGGAGCTGAACGAGATCGTGTTCCCGGCCGTGATCCTGCAGCCGCCGTTCTTCAACGCCGACGCCGATGACGCGGTCAACTACGGCGCCATCGGCGCGGTGATCGGCCACGAGATCAGCCACGGCTTCGACGACCAGGGCGCCCAGTACGACGGCGACGGCAACCTGCGCGACTGGTGGACCAAGGCCGACCACAAGAACTTCGCCGCCAAGAGCAAGATGCTGGTCAAGCAGTACAACGCCTTCAGCCCGGTCAAGGGCTACCACGTCAACGGCGAGCTGACCCTGGGCGAGAACATCGCCGACAACTCCGGCGCGGCGATCGCCCTCAAGGCTTACCAGATCTCGCTGAACGGCCAGCCGTCGCCGGTGATCGACGGCCTGACCGGCGAGCAGCGCTTCTACATGGGCTTTGGCCAGGTGTGGCGCAGCAAGATCCGCGACGCCCAGCAAATCGTTTACCTTAAATCCGATCCGCACTCGCCGGACCAGTTCCGCGCCAACGGCACGGTGCGCAACCAGCCGGGTTTTTACAACGCTTTTGGCGTAAAACCGGGCGACAAGATGTATCTGGCGCCAAAAGACCGCGTCATCATGTGGTAACACTTTATGCGGTAGCGGCCCTGTGATATAAAGCGCAACAGGGCCAAACACCGTGGATTGGCCTTTATTAAATCAAGAGGATATTTTCGTGAAACGTCATCTCGTAAGTGCATTGACCCTGAGCCTGATCGCAGGCCTGGCGGGCGCCGCCGACAACACCACAAGTGTAGCTCCGGCCAGCGCCCAAGTAGCAAACGCCAAGCTGGCTTCCGGCATTGCGGTGGAATACATCGATCCAGCGGTACGCGCGCAGGACGACCTGTTCACCCATATGAACGGCAAATGGCTGGCCACGACTGAAATCCCGGCCGACAAAGCCAGCTGGGGCAGCTTCGCCAAGCTGCGCGACGATATCCAGCCGCAACTGCGCGCCATCATCGAAGGCGCCGCCGCCAACAAGGCCGGCGGCCCTGAAGCCCAGCGCATCGGCGACTTCTACAACAGCTTCATGGACGAAGCCAAGCTGGAACAGCTGGGCCTGACCCCGCTGAACGCGGAACTGGCGAAGATCGCCGCCGTGAACAACAAGAAGCAGCTGCCGGCGCTGATCTCGCACCTGAACAAAATCGGCGTGACCGCGCCGTACGGCTACGGCATCCACCAGGACAACAAGGATTCGACCAAGTATGTGGTCGATATCGGCCAGGACGGCCTGGGCCTGCCGGACCGCGATTACTACCTGAAAGCGGACGACAAGAAGATGGCCGATGCGCTGGCCAAGTATGAACTGCACATCGGCAAAATGCTGACCATGGCAGGCGACGAGCACGGCGCCATCACCGCGCACGCCATCGTGGAATTCGAAAAAGAGCTGGCCAAGATCCAGTGGACCAAGGTCGAACTGCGCGACCCGGTCAAGGCCTACAACAAGGTCGACATCGCCAAGCTGGGCAAGGTCGCGCCAGGTTTCGACTGGAACGCCTACCTGACCGACGCCGGCGTGACCGGCAAGGTCAAGTACGTGATCGTCGGCCAGCCTAGCTACCTGAAGGGCATGACCGCGCTGCTGGCCAAGACCCCGCTGGACACGCTGAAGTCCTACTTCCGCTGGCAGTTGCTGCGTTCGGGTGCGCCTTACCTGAGCAAAGCCTACGTCGATGAAAACTTCGCCTTCTACGGCACCGTGCTGAGCGGCGTGACCGAACAGCGTCCACGCTGGAAGCGCGGCGTATCCGTGACCGAAGGCGCGCTGGGCGAAGCCGTCGGCAAGATCTACGTCGAGCAGAACTTCCCGGCCGAGCGCAAGGCGCGCATGCAGGCGCTGGTCAACAACCTGCTGGCCGCCTACAAGGTCAGCATCGACCAGCTGGACTGGATGAGCCCAGTCACCAAGAAACAGGCGCAGGAAAAGCTGGCCAAGTTCACCACCAAGATCGCATACCCGGACCAGTGGCGCGATTACTCCAAGCTGGTCGTCTCCAAGGATGACCTGGTGGGCAACGTGGTGCGTTCGCGCGAGTTCGAGTACAACAAGGAACTGGCCAAGCTGGGCAAGCCGATCGACCGCGCAGAGTGGGGCATGACGCCGCAAACCGTCAACGCCTACTACAACCCGGAAATGAACGAAATCGTGTTCCCGGCCTCGATCCTGCAAGCACCGTTCTTCAATGCTGACGCGGACGACGCGGTCAACTACGGCGCCATCGGTGGCGTGATTGGCCACGAAATCAGCCACGGCTTCGACGACCAGGGCGCGCAGTACGACGGCGACGGCAACCTGCGTGACTGGTGGACCGCTGCGGACCACAAGAACTTCGCGGCCAAGACCAAGATGCTGGTGGAGCAGTACAACCAGTTCAGCCCGCTGCCTGGCTACCATGTCAACGGCGAACTGACCCTGGGCGAGAACATTGCCGACAACAGCGGCGTGGCGATTGCGTACAAGGCCTACAAGCTGTCGCTGGGCGGCAAGGAAGCACCAGTGATCGACGGCCTGACCGGCGACCAGCGCTTCTACATGGGCTTTGCTCAGGTATGGCGTTTGAAGATGCGCGAAGCGCAGCAGATCGTGCAGATCAAGACCGACCCGCACTCGCCAGGCCAATTCCGCGCCAACGGCCCGATGCGCAACCAGCCAGGCTTCTACGACGCCTTCAACGTGAAGCCAGGCGACAAGATGTACCTGGAACCAAAAGACCGCGTGATCATGTGGTAATCACCACGTAGACGCAACCAAGGGCCGCAGCGATGCGGCCCTTTTTCATTTCAGAGTAAACTACGGACTTCGAACTACAAGAAACCGGTACCCCATGCGCTTGCGTTATTCCGCACTCATCGTTTTGCCCCTGCTGCTGGCCGCTTGCGGCGATTCGTTCACGCCTGTCGATGTCTACATGGCGAAGACGCCGGAGTGCTCCACCTGGCAGGACGGCTCGCGCTATGAGCTGCCGCGCGGGATCAGTGTGTCGACCACGCCGCCGGTCACGCTGCCGGACGGCGGCGCGGAGTTCACCTTCGTCTACCTGGTGCCGCGCGGCGAGCGGGCCATGTTCCTGAGCCGCGAATACCACGTCACCGCACCCAAGGGCCCGGTGCTGGCCAAGGCGGAACTGGTCAGTTTCTACCAGCGCGCCACCAATTCACGGCCGGAAATCGTCGATGTGATCCCCAAGGTGCCGGACATGCTGGTCGCCGGCGCCACCAGCGATGACACGATCTGGCGCGTGCGCCTGCGCGTCAAGGACAAGCTGCCGGAACGCTTCGACGTGGTGCCGCCCGCCTTCGAGATCGCGCTGACCAAGTACCCGATGCGCACCTTCACCTATCGCTACTTCGCCGACCGCAAAGCCTTCGGCCTGTGCAGCTGATGCGCAGCTAAGCTTGGCGGATTTCCGCATAAGCACCGCCCGGTTCATGCGGTTTTCCGCCTGAACCGCCGCGCGCCAGTTTCGCCATCCCTTATAAATCAATGACTTGAACCGCAGTCCGTGCTTGGCACGGAAGCTGCAATGTCTCCCGGTAACTACAACCACAAAGGAGACAAGCATGTCCAAGTTCCGTCTGTTATCCCTGACGCTCGCCATCGTCGCCGCTGCGTCCACCGCACAGGCCCAGGAAGTGGTCCGCCTCGGCAACCTCAAGTTCGCCCACTACGGCGCCGTCTCGTACATCAAGGAAATCGCGCCCAAGTGCGGCATCAAGGTGGAAGAGCACGTCTTCGCCAAGGGTCCGGACGTGATGCAAGCCATCCTGGCCGGCGAGCTCGACGTCGGCGCCACCGCTTCCGAGGCCGCCATCTCCGGCCGCGCCAACGGCGCGCCCATCTACGTGGTGGCCGGCTTCGCCAAGGGCGGCGCGCGCCTGGTCGCCCGTCCCGACAGCAACATCAAGGCCATCAAGGATTTGAAGGGCAAGAAAGTCGGCGTCACGCGCGGCGGCATCCACGAGGTGCTGCTGATCGCCGAACTGGCCCAGGCCGGCCTGACCGCCTCCGACTCGCCGGGCAAGGATGTGCAGCTGGTGTTCCTGGCGTTCGCCGACCTGAACCAAGCGTTGATGGGCAAGAACCTGGACGCCATCATGCAAAGCGAACCGCAATCTTCGCAAGCCATCAACAAAGGCTACGGCGTGGAAGTGATGAAGCCGTACGACACGCCGATCGGCGCGCCGGTGCGCACCATGGTGATGAGCGAGAAGTTCTACAAGGAGCATCGCGCCACCGCCGCCAAGTTCATGACCTGCTTCGTGCAGGCCACCAAGCTGTTCCTCGACAACAAGCCGGTCGCCGAGAAATACGTGCGCGAAGTGATCTTCAAGAACCAGATCAGCAAGGACGATTTCGACGACGCCATCAGCAATTCGCCGTACACCTACGACATCACCGCCGAGCACATCCAGATCACCACCGACGTGATGGCCAAGCACGGCACCGGCAAGATGCGCGCCGCGCCTGTGGCCAAGGACTGGGTCAAGACCGACCTGCTGGAAGCGGCCAAGAAAAGCCTCAATATTCAATAACGACGGAGACACATCATGAGCAAGCAAGACTGGCGGCAGTCCGCCTCGGGCGCGGTTGTGCCCATCGTAATCGTCGCCCTGTGGCAAGCCAGCGCCATGCTGGGCTGGGTCAATCCGCAGGTGCTGCCGTCGCCGTTCGCGGTGGTGCACAAGTGGATCGAGTACCTGCTGCCGCTGACGGCCTACGATCCGTCCGCGCAATCGTGGCTGGGTTGGGCGCTGTCCGGCGAGCTGCTGGGCGACACCTTCAGCAGCATGTACCGCGTGATCGTCGGCTTCGCCATCGGCGCCGGCCTGGCGCTGCCGCTGGGCTTGCTGATGGGATCGAGCCAGCGCATGTATGCGTGGTTCAATCCGCTGATGCAGGTGCTGCGGCCGATTCCGCCGATCGCCTACATTCCGCTGGCGATTCTGTGGTTCGGCCTGGGTAATGCACCGGCCGTGTTCCTGATCGCGCTGGGTGCGTTTTTCCCGGTGCTGGTCAACACCATCGCCGGCGTGCGCCAGGTGGACGGCATCTACATCCGCGCCGCCCGCAACCTGGGCGTCAGCCAGCGCACCATGTTTGTCCGCGTGATGCTGCCGGCCGCCGTGCCCTACATCCTGTCCGGCGTGCGCATCGGCATCGGCACCGCCTTCATCGTGGTGATCGTGTCGGAGATGATCGCCGTGAACAACGGCCTCGGCTTCCGCATCCTCGAAGCGCGCGAATACTTCTGGTCCGACAAAATCATCGCCGGCATGATCAGCATCGGCTTGCTGGGCCTGATCATCGACGTCGGCATGAACAAACTGAACAATCATTTGCTGCGCTGGCACCGCGGCCTGGAGAATTAAGATGACCCATATCGAAGTCAAAGCCGTCAACAAGGTCTTCAAGACCGACAGCCGCGAAGTGATTGCCCTCAAGGACATCAACCTGGAGATCCCGCAAGGCCAGTTCGTCTGCCTGCTGGGGCCTTCCGGCTGCGGCAAGTCCACGCTGCTGAACGCGATCGCCGGTTTCTCGCTGCCGTCGTCCGGCGCCATCACCGCCGACAGCAAGCTGGTCACCGGTCCCGGCCCGGAACGCGGCATGGTGTTCCAGGAGTACGCACTGTTCCCCTGGATGACGGTGGAAAAGAACATCGCCTTCGGCCTGGAGATCAAGGGCATGCCGCAGGCCGAGATCACGGCCAAGGTCGATCAGCTGCTGGGCATGCTGTCGCTGAGCGATTTCAAGCACCGCTTCCCGAAAGACCTGTCCGGCGGCATGCGCCAGCGGGTCGCCATCGCCCGCGTGCTGGCGCTAGATTCGCCGATCATGCTGATGGACGAGCCGTTCGGCGCACTAGATGCGCTGACCCGCCGCAACCTGCAAGACGAACTGCTGCGCATCTGGGCCGAGCTGAAGAAGACCATCATCTTCGTCACCCACAGCATCGAGGAAGCGATTTACCTGGCCGACCGCATCGTCGTGATGACCTACCGTCCCGGCACCGTCAAGCGCGACCTGATGGTGGACCTGCCGCGCCTGCGCGACCCGTCCGCCGCCGAGTTCAACGCACTGAAGCGCGAACTGGGCCAGCTGGTGATGGAAGAGCAGCAACGCCATCACAACGACGAGATGCGCATGGCGGCGGTGGACTGAGCAGGTGCAGTAGAATCTGCGTATGCGCGCTCAAAAAAACCTGCTACTGCTGTTCGCACTCGTGTGCGCGCTGGGTGTGATTGCCGGGTCCTACCTGGCCGGCACCTGGCGCGCGCGTGAGGAACTGCGGCAGCAGGGCCAGCGCCAGTTGCAACTGATGGCGCCGGACCTGCAATCGCTGCTGCAAAAATATGAAACGCTGCCCTTTGTACTGGGCTTCCAGCCCGACCTGATCGAAGCGCTGGCGCATCCGTCCGACGCGCAGGCGATCACCCGCCTCAACAGCACGCTGCAAACCATCCAGCAACAAGCCAAGGTGGGCGCCATCTACGTGATGGACCGCGACGGCCTGACCATAGGCGCCAGCAACTGGGACCAGCCGCTGGGTTTCGTCGGCAAGAACTTTTCCTATCGTCCCTATTTCGACGCCGCGCTGCATGGCAGGGCGGGGCGCTTCTACGGCATCGGCACCAGCACCAGCGAGGCCGGCTACTTCATCGCGCAGCCGGTGTACCGCAACGGCACGGCAGGTGGCCCGGTCACCGGCGTGGTGGCGGTGAAGATCAGCCTGGCCGACTTCGAACGCACCTGGCGCAGCAGCGACGACGCCATCGTGCTGGCCGACAGCACCGGCGTCATTTTCCTCAGCAACCGCCCGGACTGGATCTACCGCAGCCTGCACGCGCTGGACGCGGCCACCGAGCGCCAACTGGCGCACACCCAGCAATACACCGGCCAGAAGATCACGCCGCTGAGCGGGCATGCCGACCTGTTCGTCACGCAATCGGTGGGGCAGCTGGGTTGGCAGCTGATGCTGTTCCCCGGCCAGCTGCGCGTGGTGCGCACCGGCGTGCAGTGGGCCGCTGCGGCGGCGTTGCTGCTGGCTTGCGCGGCGGTGTCGAGTTGGGCGCTGCATCAGCGCCGTCGCCGCCTGGAAGAGCGCATGGCCTCGGCCGCAGCGCTGCAAAAGGCGGCCGACGAGCTGGACGACAAAATCGTCGAACGCACGCAACAACTGCGCACTACCAATCAGCATCTGGAAAGCAAGTACGCCAAGTTGCAGGAGACCGAACACCTGCTGCGCTCCACGCAGAACGAGCTGGTCCAGGCGGGCAAGCTGGCGATGCTGGGCCAGATGGCGGCCGGCATCACCCACGAACTGAACCAGCCGCTGGCCGCGATCCGCGCCTTTGCCGACAACGCCCGCGTGTTCCTGGCGCGCGGGCAGGGCGAGCAGGTGGAGGGCAACCTCGGCCACATCAGCGAGGCCAGCGCGCGCATGGGCGCCATTATTGGCCAGTTGAAGGGCTTCGCGCGCAAGGATGAAACGGTGGCGATGGTCGATCTGGCGGCCTCGGTGCGCGCTTCGGCGTTTTTGTTGGAAAGCGAGTTCCGCCGTCACGCTGTCGCGCTGGACATCGCCGCTGCCGACGGCCTGCAAGTGACCGGCAGCAGTGTGCGCATCGAACAAGTGCTGATCAACCTGCTGCGCAACGCGCTCGACGCGGTGGAGACGGCAGAGCGGCGCGAAGTCGCCATCCGTCTGGAGCGCGACGGCGCGTGTGCGCTGGTCAGCATCAGCGATAGTGGCGCCGGCATACCGGATCAGGTGGTGGCGCATTTGTTCGAGCCGTTCTTCACCACCAAGCCGTCCGGCAAGGGATTGGGACTGGGGCTGGCGATCTCATCGTCCATCGTGCAGGCCATGAACGGCCAATTGACGGCGCATAATCAAGCAGGCGGCGGCGCGCGCTTCGAGTTGCGCCTGCCGCTGCAAACCGAGGGAGCATAAAGTGCAGGCTATTTTGATCGAAGACGAAGCCGCGCTGCGCCTGGCCACCAGCCAGACGCTGGAACTGGGCGGCTTCAGCGTGCAGGCCTGCGCCAGCGCCGAGGAAGCGCTGGCGCTGCTGCGCGCCGATTATCCCGGCGTGATCGTCACCGACGTGCGCTTGCCGGGCCGCTCCGGCCTGGAACTGCTGGCGCAGGCCGCCGCGCTGGACGCGGAATTGCCAGTCATCGTCGTCACCGGCCACGGCGATGTCGAGATGGCGGTGGCCGCGATGCGCAGCGGCGCCTACGACTTCATCGAGAAACCGTTCGCGGCCGAGCGCCTGCTGGAAGCGGTGCGCCGCGCCCAGGAACGCCGTCGTCTGGTGCTGGAAAACCGCCAACTGCGCAGCGCCCGCGCCCAGCATCCGGACGTGCCCGACCTGGTCGGCCGCTCGGCCGCCATCGAGCAGTTGAAAGTCCTGATCCGCAATATCGCCCCGGCCGGCGTGGATGTGCTGATCAACGGCCAGACCGGCACCGGCAAGGAAGTGGCCGCGCGCCTGCTGCACGCGGCCAGCGGACGCAAGGGTAACTTCGTCGCCATCAACTGCGGCGCGCTGCCGGAATCGGTGTTTGAAAGCGAGATCTTCGGCCACGAGGCGGGCGCTTTCACCGGCGCGCAAAAGCGCCGCATCGGCAAGCTGGAGTACGCGCAGGGCGGCACCGTCTTCCTCGACGAAATCGAAAGCATGCCGATGGCCTTGCAGGTCAAATTGCTTCGGGTGTTGCAGGAGCGGCGGCTGGAACGGCTGGGCGCCAACGAGACGGTGGCGCTGGATTGCACCATCGTCGCCGCCACCAAACTTGATCTATTACAGTTGAGCGCGCAGGGCCAGTTCCGCGAGGATCTGTACTACCGCATCAGCGTGGTCAGCATCGACCTGCCGCGTCTGCGCGACCGGCGCGACGATATTCCACTGCTGCTGGCCCACTTCGCCGCCGACGCTGCAGCCCGCTACCATCGCCCGCTGCCGGACTGGAGCGCGCAGCAGATGGCGCAGTGGCAGGCGGCGGATTGGCCGGGCAATGTGCGCGAGTTGCGCAACTTCGCCGAGCGGCTGGTGCTGGGCATAGCCGCTGCGGCGGTTGCAGCACCGGCGCTGGCTGTCGATGGCGTGGCCTTGTCGCTACCGCAGCAGGTCGACCATCACGAGCGCGAGCTGATCGTGCAGGCGCTGTCGGCGGTCGACGGCAACGTCGGGCTGGCGGCGGACAACCTGATGGTGCCGCGCAAAACCCTGTACGACAAGCTGAAGAAATACCAGATCGTCACCGGCCGCAAATAATCCGGACGTAAAAAAACCGGCCGCATGGGGCCGGTTCTTCAGGAGAGGCTGGGGCTTACTTGGCTGGCGTGGACGCTGCTGCTGCGGCCGCTGGAGCCGGTGCTTCAGGTTCCTTGAACTTGGCGCCGCCTTTGTTGGCCATGTAGACCACGGCGCGAGCCACTTCCACGTCGTCCAGATCCGGGTTGCCGCCTTTGGCTGGCATGGCGCGCAGGCCTTCGAGCGCGTGCTTGACCACGGTATCGTAACCTTGGGCGATACGAGCGCTCCAGGCACCAGCGTCACCGAACTTCGGTGCACCGGCGGCGCCGCTGCCGTGGCAGGCTGCGCAGGTCGAGGTGTAGATGGCTTCGCCGGTTTGCAGCACTTTCGGCGCGTTCGAGTCTTTCAGCGTAAAGCCGGCGTCGGCGACGGGGGCAATACGGGTGGCGATTTCTTCGGGGGCCTGGCTATTGGAGCCGGCGCCGGTCAATTTGTCTGCGGTCACGTACTGCACCAGCAGGATGATGCCAATTACTGTGACTCCAAAGAAGCCGATAACAGCAGCAACGAGCTGCGTAGGCGTTCTGATGGCGGATTCGTGTTCGTTATGTGCGTCGCTCATGATTTCCTTAACAGACTAATTTCGAAGCCGGGTGGCGTGAGAAGAAAAGTATCAACCAGCTGCCTTGCAAAACCTTCACCAAACGGGCGATTATAGACTTAAAAATGCCTGCTTGGAAACGCTAAGATGCTCAAAACGACACTTTCCATGGACGGCCCTCGATAAAAACGGTATCCTACGGCACACTTCAGAAATTCCCCCAGCGCGGCTGTAGCTCAGTGGATAGAGTATTGGCCTCCGAAGCCAAGGGTCGTGGGTTCGATCCCCGCCAGCCGCACCACAATTTCCTATATAAATCAAATACTTAACTGTTGCATTGGTTCGCAATGCGATGCGTTAATTCGCACATTTTGGCACACTCACTGTGCACAAAATTGTGCCAAGCTTTCTGTCATCAGGCGTTGTAAAAGGATCGTTGGCACAGTTGTGCTGCATTGAGCTTACATATGCTCGGACTTAGCCTTGATCTGTCTGCCGCTTCGCGAGAGTCTCAATAGCGTTGATACCAGCTAACATTTTTTCCCGTGCAGAGCTGTTAGCCGAATGGACAAAGAGTGCCGGAGGGCTAAACCCCCTGAGTGCAACCGCCTCTTCGATCCATAGAATGACGTCGTAGCCTGTTCCTCGCTCATCGTCCCCTAGGTCATGATCGAGGCTAACGTGGGTAACTCCCCCTTGTTCAAGCAGAGCGATCACTTCCTCGGGCCAGTAGGTGCGAACCCAGCCCTCAGGCGTGGTGCGTTCGTCGTCTAAGTAAATACGCATCTATCGCTCCCATTTTTCAAAACGCAATTTTTTCGCTGATGTCAATTTCGACTAGCGTCTTTTCCTGCTGGCTTCGAATAGCCATAGCGTCGGACGGTGTTTCTGGAGACTCCCAATCGCCTGGCGATCTCTCTCAATGGGACCTGGTCGCGAATGTGACTGCATAAGCTAGCTGTCGGTACGTACTAGGCGAGCTCGATACATTCGTCTACTGGAGGAACGGGCCGACCGCCTCTACTTCTTCAATGAGAGACTCGGCTGTGCTGAGAGTTAAAGCGTGGAACAGGCACAAGCCGGCTAAAAAGACGAAGTACAACGAGGCTAGCGGCGGAAGCTTAAGAATTGCATCCAGAATCAAGGAGAAGGTTTTAGGATACGGACCGAACAATGCCGGCAGGCCAACTAACGAAAACGCCAGATAGAGGAAGAACAGCGTTCCCATTATCGACTTTCTGTACCAGCGCGATTTATAGCGCTCCACCTTCCACCGTAAAACTTGGCCAGAGTGATGAACAGTTAAAAATCGGCGCGATTTCAAATATCGCGGCATGGACCGGACCCGATTTGGTAGAGTGAGTAAGGCGCGTCTCTGACTCATGTTCAGATTTTGATCGCCAATCAAAATTTTGAACGCAAGCTCTTCTACATAGCTGTTCAGTGCAGGATCACCGGTTTGTTGTGCTAACGACTTCGCGAACTCGTACTCACTACGGGCGCGAATGGTCGGGCCGGTACTCAGTTCGATCACTGTCTTCACAAGAAGAGCGACCGACCCAAGGCCGCCAACTACTGTAAGAACGCGAGTTGTTTGCTCAATGAGTTGGGTGAGTTCCATGAGTTCCTTTGGGATGACTTGGCCTACGAACTTGACTCTCGTTCCCACGAGGGGAGTTTTGCATATGCAACGGCCGCGATACTCGCCACCGCCATGGCACAACATTGCCAAAATTGCATTTTATAGCATGGCCGAGCTGCCAAGCAAAACTTTTGTGTGTATGGGAAAGCTTTTGACGTGAGCAGCTCCAAGAGCGTTCAATCAGGCGAGACATTACTTTGCAGCTCGTTTTAACGCTTGACCAGTTTATCGAGGTTAAGCAGTCGCTGGCCGGCGGGGTCGGACCCCGTAGATGGTCCGACTCCTAAGCGGTGCAGCATACGTCGTTGCTAAAGCTTGCGGGGTAAGTTCGACCTTTCCCCATCATCCGTGATGAACTTTTTTGTCCGAATGGCAGACCTGCCCCCGGAGTTTTCCAAGTTTTAGTAGGTGTAGAACATGCGCTGGATTTCCTTACTGTCGCTGGTCTTGGTCAGGGCCAGCATCAGCAGGATGCGCGCCTTTTGCGCATTCAGCGTATCGGAGACCACGAAGTCCAGCTCATCGTCGTTGGCTTCGCCGTTGCGGGCCACGATACCTTGGCCGACGCGGGCCGAGCGCACGATCAGCACGCCTTGCTTGCGGGCCGCGGTCAGCGAAGGCAGGACCTTGGACGCCAGGCTGCCGTCGCCGACGCCGGCGTGGATGATGCCCTTGGCGCCAGCGGCCACCAGCGCATTCAATGCAACCGGGTTGACGTTGGCGTAGCCGTAGACGATGTCGACCTGCGGCAGCGCGTCCAGCTTGCTGATGTCAAACTCGGTGTCGGCCGTGTGCTTGCGCGTGCTGGTGTGGTAGAAGTAGGGCTTGTTGCCCTGGATGTAGCCCAGCATGCCCAGCTCCGGCGTCTTGAAGCTGTCCAGGGTCGAGGTGTTGGTCTTGGTGACGTCGCGCGCGCCCTGGATCTGGTCGTTCAAAGCCACCAGCACGCCCTTGCCGATGGCTTCCTTGCTGGCCGCCAGCAGCACCGCGTTGTACAGGTTGATCGGACCGTCGGCCGACAGCGCGGTGCCCGGACGCATGGCGCCGACCAGCACCACCGGCTTGTGGCTCTTCACTACCATGTCGAGGAAGAAGGCGGTCTCTTCCAGCGTATCGGTGCCGTGGGTGATGACGATGCCATCCACATCAGGCTGGGCCAGCAGCGTGTTGACGCGCTTGGCCAGCACCAGCCAGTGTTCGTTGCTCATGTTTTCGCTGGCGATCTGGAACACTTGCTCACCCTTGACTTGCGCCACCTTGGCCAGTTCCGGCACGGCCTGGATCAGGCGGTCGACCCCGACTGTAGCGGCGGTGTAGCCGACCGTGGTGGTGCTGGTGGCGCCGCTGCCGGCGATGGTGCCGCCGGTGGCCAGGATGGTCACATGGGCCGATGGCGCGGCGTCAGCGGCGCGGACCGCTGGAACAGCCCCGGCCAGCAGTGTGAAGGCGCACAGCGCGGACAACAGACGGGAGGAAATAGGAACGAACATAGAGTCTCCAAGAAAGATAAGGGGATGGATAGGGTCTGGTCCCGAAAGGGGACTAACCCCGGTGGTGCTTTGTGGGTTTTATTCGTCGGGATGTCAGAACTTATGACGGATTCCGACCGACAGTGCTCGCGATCCATCTCCGGCAGCCGGCGCGCTGCCGCCGCTGGAGGCATCGCCCACCACATTGGTGGCGGCCAGCTCGTTGCGGATGGTGCCGAATGAACTGTAGAGGTTGGTGCGTTTGGACAGCGCGTAGGTATAGCCCACCGCAAGCTGTCTTCCGCCCCGCTGGGTCGCGGAACGGTCCTGCTTTTTCACATACGAGGCCAGCAGCTTGCCCTGTCCGAGCGGCACTGAGGCGCCCAGCAGGAAGTCGCGGAAATCGCCGCCGACGTCGTTCTTTTCGGTTTCAAACGCGGCGTGCACGGTCGCGGGGCCGAAGTTGTAGCTGGCGCCCAGCAGGACCTCTTTCAGCGTATTGAAAGAAGTGGCCTTCAAGCTGTCATATGCCAAGGTTCCCACCCACGGGCCCGCGGCGTAGTCGACGGAAAAAGCGACGGTACGGCCCAAGGTGCTATCGCCGGGCTGTTCGCCAAAACCATACATCACGGTGGCCGACAGTCCATTCAGCTTGGGCGTTGCATAGCTGATGGTGTTATTGGTACGTGCCGTGCCGATGCTCATCAGGTTGGTGGCGGCACCAGTAAAGCCGGTTTCAAACGGGTCGATGCCGTCCAGCGCGATGAAGATCGGGTTGCATTGACGGCCCAGGTTGACGGTACCGGCGCTGGTAGTCAGGCCGACATAGGCATGGCGGCCGAACAAAGCGCCGTTCTGGCGCGCCTTGCCGGTGTCGAGATCCAGCCCGTTCTCCAGCACGAAGTGGGCGTTCATGCCATTGCCCAGGTCCTCCTGCCCTTTGAAGCCCAGCCGGCTGCCGGACTGCACGCCAGAGGCCAGCTTGGTGACCGCGCCATCGGCGCCCCCGGTTTCGCGGGTGATGCCCGCGTCCAGTATGCCGTAGACGGTGATGCCAGATTGCGCTGAGGCGGCGCCGGCTGTGGAGGCGAGCAAGAGACCAGCTACTAATGATGCTTTCATAAACGATCCAATAAGATTGTGTGATAGGTACAACCACGCGACCGGGAGCACTGGAACGCCGCACCCGGAAAATCGAGGGCGCAGCGATACCCGCCGGACTTGCGGGAGCAAGGTCCGGGCTCGGTCAGCCGTGAAATTAGCGATGGAGTGACGCGCAAGCGGCGCCGCCAGAGAGGCGGTGCCGGCGCTTACGTCAAGAAGCTGGCTTGCGCGTTCGGGCGGGAATTACTTTGTTCATTTTTTGGTCTCCGTTTTATTTGTAGTAAAAAGCGATTCGAAGCGGATGGCCGTCATCGAATATGCTTTTCACAACAGAGATAGCACTATCCGTGCCATGGGAATGGCAAGCCGGACTATTGAACCAAGCCATTGATTACATGAATTTTTTTGAGATGGATGGGGCCAAGCGCCGGTGCAAGAGTATGAATTGTCATACTCGGACCTTGAGCTAAATATCAATTTCGTTAACGCCGCCGCGATCGAGAGGGGCGTGGACGGTACGGTGTTCCTAATGCCGAGAGAAGAGTATACTTTTGATAGTCCCGGCACCGCCATTCGGATGCCGGAACTTGTCCGGAGAGAGCGCATGTGGCGAGCAATCTTGGTCACTTTGACGGTGTTGTTGATGACCCGGCAGGCCAGTTCGCTGGCGGCGGAAATCGTCTTTGTCGCGCCGGCCAACCATGCGATGCCGCTGATGCAGTTTGAAGAGGGCCAGCTCAAGAGCGGCATCCTGAAAGACCTGGGCGATGCCTTCGCCAAGCGCCTGGGCGTGGAGGCCCGCTACATTACGGTGCCGAGCAAACGCGTGTCCATGGTACTGCAACGGGGCGAGGCCGATTGCCTGTGCTACGTCTTACCCGGCTGGCTGGACGGGGAATTCGACTGGAGTCATCCCATCATGTCCGACGGTGGCGTGCTGGTGGCGCGCGCCGATGCGCCGCGTATCAATACGCTCAATGACCTGGCCGACCAGCGGGTGGGGACAGTGAGCGGTTATCGCTATCCGCAGCTGGTCGATGCGCTAGGGCCGCGTTTCTTGCGTGACGACGGGCCGACCGCCGAGCATAGCCTGCGCAAGTTGATGGCAGGCCGCAGCCAGTATGCGATCGTCGAGGAATTGATGGCGGGCTATCAAATGCGCATCGATCCCAGACATCAGCTACGCATTGACCTGGTGGTCTCCAGGTTCCACGCGCGCTGCGCATTTTCGCGCCGCGCGAAGCTGGGCGCGGCGCGCATGAACCATGCGCTCGATAGCTTGATCGATGACGGCAGCATCGAGCGTATCGTGGCGCGCTATCGCGATGCGACACCTTGATGCTCAATCGCATCAGCCTGGGTACTGCACTGACACAAACTCTTGAACAGCCTACGGCTTGATGTAAGCGTAGCCTTCCAATGCCTGTAATCGGCTGATTTCCGCCACGCCGGATGGGACGATGGTTGCTTCCGGCAGCACCTTGTCCTTGCTGATGTTGCGTGCTTTCAGCGTGTTGTTGCAGACTCGGAACTGCACATGGCGGGCCGCCAGCTCCTGCACCACCACTTCATACGGATTGCCGTTCTTGTCCTTCTCACCGTCGAGCAGGAAATCGATGCCCGCGCCCAGCGCCACGACGACGATCTGCGCATTGGGACTGGCGTCCAGGTGGTTGCGGATGTTGCGCAAGCCGCCCATGGCATTGCCGCTCTCGCTGAAGTGATAGACCACTTTTTCCACGCGCGGCGCCTCGGCCTGCGACGCCTGGGCGCACAGCAGCAGCAGGGGCAGCATCAAAATACGGAACAGTTTCATTTGGACTCCTTGCCAGTTTGCAGAGTTTCTTTTTCCATCAGCAGGTACGTGCCATAGGCGTTGAGCCGGTTGGCCTGGCTGAAGGCAGGATAGTCCTTGAACGCGGACCAATCGGTGCGCGCATAGGCCTCATCAAAGGATAGCAGTTCCTGCACGGCATTGCCCATCTGTTCGCGCAGGTAACGCAGATAGCGTTGGGTCAGCAGCATGTCCTCGCGCGGCGCGCGCGAGGCCGGGCCGTGGCCGGGGATCACCACGGCCGGCTGCGCGTCGAGCATGCGATCCAGCGCTTGCAACCAGCGCTTGCTGTCCGCGTCGCCGACATACGGCAGGCGGCCGCTGAAGAACAGGTCGCCCGCGAACAGCACGTGGTCTTCTTCCACCAGCATCAGCAAGTCTTCCGGCGAATGGGCGCCGCTGCTGTCGATCACGCGGAAGTGCAGGCCACCCAGTTCGAAGCGCCACGGCTGGCCGTCGGCAAAGTCCAGCCAGCGGTCGGCCGACACCAGTTCCGTGCGCTCATCCACCCACGGCGCCAGTTCGGCGCGGCGCTGGGCCAGCCGTTCGCGCGCCAGGTCCGAACGTAGGTAGTCGCGGCCGTTGCGATGCGCGGCGATCACCACGCCGGGCTGGCGCAGGGCTTGCAGGCCGTAGAAATGGTCGGCGTGGTAATGCCCGACGATCACCATCTTCAGCGGCGCCGATGTCACCAGGCGGATCGCGCGCAGCATGGCGGCGCCCAGCGCCGGCGTGGCCAGCGCGTCGTACACCACCACGCCGGCGGGCGTGACGACAAAGCCGGCATTCGACATGAAGCCCTGGTTGGCCTGGCTGGCCATGCCGGCTTCCCCCTGGAAGTAGTAGACGTGCGGGCTGACCTGGATCGGCTTGAGGACGATGTCCGGAACGGCTTGGGCTTGGGCCGTCAGCGCCGGCAGTACCGCAGCCAGCAACAGCAGTCGGCGGACGAGGTTCATTTGGTTTCCTTGGGTGAGGCGAGGGCGGCAGCTCGCGCCTGTTGCAGGCGGCCCTCCAGATAGGCACCGTAGAAGCCGGCCTGATCCAGGCCGGGTAAGGCTGCGGCCAGTGTGCGGCCTCCGCTACCGAGAAATAATACCGTGGGAAAGAAACTCACATGCAGCTGGCGCAGCGCTTCGGCAATGGGCTGCGGCTGTCCTGCCGCGTCGATCAACTGCTCCACCGTATCGCTTTCCAGTTCGCGCAGCACCAGGTGCGGATCGTTTTCGCGCAGCAGCGGCGCCAGATAGTTGCGCCGCACTTCCAGACAATACGGGCAGTCCCGGCGCGACACCAGCAGCACCAGCACCGCCGATGTGGCCGTCAGCGCGGCCAGTTCCGCCCGCAGATCGCGCAGCGGCGGCAACAAGGGGGCGGGCAGGGCGTCGGCCACGGCAGCTCAGACAGCCATGCCGGGATTGCCGGCCGTGCCCACCAGTGTCGGCTGGTCGGGACGGCGCGCGCGCACCACCGGGTGGGCGCGCAGATACGTTTCCATCACGTCCCAGATCGGTGCGCCGCTGGCGCCCTCGGCCACCGGCGCCCAGCCGGCCACCTTGTAGGTTTTGTCCGCGTCGAGCAGCTTGCCGTTCAATCGCATGTCGCTGATGCGCCGACCCGTGGCAGCGGTCGGCGTGCAGGTGTAGTTCATGCCGCCCACGCGCACCATGTCGCCGCCCTGCTGGTAGTAGGGGTCCGGGTGGAACAGGTTGTCGCACACATCTTCCATGATGGTCTTGATGGTGGCGCCCGTCATCTCGGTCAGCGTTGTGGCCGGGTAGGTAATCGCCAGCTGGTCCATCAGATCGCCGCGCGTGATGGGGGCGCCCGGCAGCAGCGACGTACCCCAGCGGAAGCCCGGCGAGAACGCCAGGTCGGCGCCCTTGACCGCCAGCAGCCCGTCGACGATCAACTGGTCCCAGCTGCCATTGAAATTACCGCGCCGGTACAGCAAGCCTTCGGTGACGGCCAGTGTTTCATCCAGTTTGGCGCGGAACGGCGCGCGCACCGCGTCGATGTGCGCCTGCATGGCGCGGTCGGCCGGCAGCAGATTGGAGAACACCGGCAGCAGGCGGTACTGGTAGCCCTGGATGCGGCCGTCGCGCACGTCGAAATCCAGCACGCCGAGGAACTTGCCGTTCGAGCCGGCATTGGTCACCAGCGTCTGGCCGCCCTGGTTGGACACCACCACCGGTGTCGGTACGCCATCGTGGGTGTGGCCGCCGAGGATGGCGTCGATGCCGCTGACGCGGCTGGCCAGCTTCAGGTCCACGTCCATGCCGTTGTGCGACAGCAGCACCACCACCTTGGCGCCCTTGGCGCGCACTTCCTTGACCAGCGCCTGCAAGCGCTCCTCCTGGATGCCGAAGCTCCAGTCCGGCACCATGTAGCGCGGGTTGGCGATCGGCGTGTACGGGAAAGCCTGGCCGATCACGGCCACCGGCACGCCGTTCATTTCACGCCAGCTGTAGGGGGCAAACACGGAGTCGCCGAAATCGGCCGTCACCACGTTCTGCGCGACGAAATCCACCTTGCCCTGGAAATCCTTCTGCACGATTTCCTGCACCCGTTGCGCGCCCAGCGTGAACTCCCAGTGCGGCGCCATGATCTCCACGCCCAGCAGCTTGGCGGCATCGACCATGTCCTGGCCATTGGTCCACAGCGCCGTGGCCGAGCCCTGCCAGGTGTCGCCGCCGTCGCACAGCACGGCATGCGGACGGCTGGCGCGCAGCTGCTGGACCAGGGTGGACAAATGGGCGAAGCCGCCGACCTTGCCGTACACCTTGGCGGCGGCGGTAAAGTCGAGGTAGGTGAAGGCGTGCGCGCGCGCCGTCTTCGGTGCGATCTTGAACTGCTTGAGCAAGGCGTCGCCCACCAGGTGCGGCGCCTTGCCGGCCGCTTCGCCGATGCCGAGGTTGACGCTGGGCTCGCGGAAATACAGCGGCCGCAGCTGGGCGTGGCAATCGGTGATGTGCAGCAGGCTGACGTTGCCGAATTTCGGCACCGCATACAGCTGCTCGGCGGCGCCGGGCGTGGCGGCCAGCGCATCCTTGCCGGCCAAGGCCAGGCCGCCGGCGCTGGCGATGGCCAGCATTTGCATGAATTCGCGTCGTTGCATGGGGTAGCCTGGCTAAGGTTCGGATGGATTACTGGTTGACCGGCGATTCAGGCGCCAGCAGCAGCGCCATCACATCCTGCATCTGCTTCTCCGTCAGGATGCCGGCGGCGCCGAAGCGCGGCATCACCGAGCACGCCTGGAAGGCATGCGAGTTGTAGATCTTGGCCCAGGTGTATTTCAGGATCTCCGGCGTCGGGCCGCCGCGCAGCTTGCCGTACTGCTGCAAACTGGGGCCGATATTGCCGAAGGCGATTTCCTTCTGGTCCAGCTTATGACAGGCATAGCAATTGCCGCCGGCCGCCGTCCCTTTCGGATCGGACGATTGCAGGCCGCGGCCGTTCTGCGCGACCTTTTCGCCTTCCTTCCAGTCGCCCAGATAGTTGCCGTCGGCCGGATAGCGCACGGTGGCCGTGGCCTGCTGCTCGATCTGCTTGCGCTGCGCGGGTTTCAGCGGGTGCTGCGCATCCTGCGAGCACAGGCGTTGCGCCTCGGTCTGCTCCAGGCGGTCGACGGTGGCTTCGTTCTTGTCGCGGAACGAAGCCTTGAAAGCGGCCAGGTCGGCGCTATCCTTGGCTGGCCCGGCGGCCAGTGCAGCGCTGGAGGCCAGCGCGCCCAACAGGGCGGCGGTGATGAATTTGCTGTGCATGGACACTCCGGTATCAGCGTTTCAAGCCCGGCGCCGCCATCACGCCGCCCTTGGCGTTGACGCCGAGGTAGGTGATCAGGTCGATGGCTGCCTGGGAGTTGTATTCCAGTTGCGGGAAGCGCTGCTGGCGGAAGCAGTCGGCCATGCGCCACTGCATGGTGCGCACCGCGCCTTGGCTGACGCGGTAAGCCGGCCAGCTGGCGAAGGCACCGCGCGCCGCAGCCGCCTGTTGCAGGTTCGGCAGGTCTTGCAGACGGATGCGCTGGTCGTTCTTGCTGTGGCAGGAGGCGCAGGAAAAATCATGCGGGCCGGCGCGGTAGAAGAACGCTTGCTTGCCGCGCGCATACGCGGCCTTTTCTTCGGCATGCTGCTGCGGCAGATTGATTTTCATGTCGCGCGAGGCGGCCGAGACGTAGGCTGCCAGCGCCTCCATGTCGGTGGCGCGTTCGCCCTGTTCGGAATACGGTTTGCGCACAATGTCGGCACGCTCGATGCCCTGTAGCGTCACCATGCAATGCACCAGGCGCGCTTCGGCATCCATCACCTTGCCCGTGTCCTTGAAATAGCGCGGCAGCTCGGCATAGGCGCCGGCAATGACGCCCGGCCCTTTGCCCAGGTCGCAGCCTTCCAGCGTGGCCTGCTTGGGGCCGCGCTTGGTGGTCCACAGCACTTCGCCCTGGCCTTCGACCAGCTCGGCGGGGTTGCCGTCGGCCAGCATGGCGCGGTACTTGGCGATTTCATCGCTGACGCTTTGCGCTGCGGCGCTGCCTGCAATGACCAGCCCCAACAGGCTGGCCCAGGTGACACGGGATAGTGGCATGGTGGCGGCCTCAGGCTACGGTGGCTTGGTCGGTGCGGCTCTCGCCCCGATTGTCCTGCCAGCTGACGCTGACCGTATCACCCTTGGCGCCGCCCTTGAACTTGAAGGCGAGGTAAGGGTTTTGCGAGACCGACTGGCCCCACATGCATTGCAGCACCACGCGCTCGCCGTGCTTGACGGTGACGTCGGTGATGTAGTGCGCCGGCACCACGTTGCCGGCCGCGTCCTTGCGGATGCCGGCCTCCATCGGATGGGCCATCAGTACTTTTACTTCCGTGACGCCATTGGCGGCGTTGGCACGGATTTTCATTGGATCTGCCATGTTTGCTCCTGTCCTGATTCTGATTGTGGTTAGCCGCCGCAGCCGCCCAGCGTGACCTTGGTTTCCTTGGTCGCCGAGTACAGCTTGCCGTCGGCGGTCTTCACCACCGCCACCACGTTGGTGCTCTGGCCCATCTTCAGGCGGCTCTGCACGGCGGCGTTGGTGTCGTCCGGAATGCGGAACATGGCGGCCAGCGGGTTCGGGTTCTTTTCGACAAAGAAGTAGATTTCGCTGGTGCCGGGAATATTGGACACCACGCCCACCGGCACCACGGCGCCGTTTTCAGCGATGTCGGGCGAGGTGATGACGATGTCCTTGCTGTCGGCCGGCGTGCCGCCGACGGCGGCCAGCGCATCGGCCAGGCTCTTGGCGCTGAAGCCTTCGCGGCCGGTGGCGGCCAGCGCTTGCTGGCTGGTCACCAGGCCACAGGCGACCAGCAGGCCAAGGGCCGAGCTGGTTTTCAATACGGTACGACGGGTCGGGTTCATGCAGTCTCCTGGTGGTTGCGGGGTGGCCCGCTCATTGTGCACCGCTGGCCAGCCATTGAATGATGGCTTGCATGTCGGCTTCTTTCAATTGGCTTTGCGGCGGCATGGGCATGGCGCCCCAGGCGCCCGCGCCGCCGCTGCGTATCTTGGCCTGCAAATAGGCTGTGCGGTCGGCGCGGCCCTGGTATTTGGTGGCGACGTCGCGCAAGGCGGGACCGATAATTTTGTTGGTCACGCCGTGACAGCCGAGGCATCCGTTCTTGTTCAGCAGCTGCTGCACGTCTCCGCCGGCGGCAGCCTTGGCTGGGGCCGCGGTCGGCGCAACTGCGGCTGCTGCGGCCGGCGCCAGTGCGGCGCGCGGGGGACGCGTGGTATCGGTGCCGCGCACGCCGCCCAGCAGACGGTTTTGCTCGGCCAGATTGCCATGCGCGTTGCGGGCGAAGTCGGGCAGGCTGGAAGTCTGCTTGGCCTCGGTCGGGCAATTCGTCATGCAGGCGGTATTGAGCACATCGGGTTTGCCCTTGATGTCCCACAGGCCGGGCTGGCGCACCAGGCCATTGCGGTTGGGCAGTCGCTGCTGCACGTCGGCGATGTTGTCGTTGCTCAGCACGAAATCGGCCGGCACGATGCCGCCCAGGTTCAGGATGTGTGCGGTGACTGCATACACCTCATCCGTGGTCAGCGACTTGGGCGCGTCCCATGGCATGGCGCGGTTGATGTAGTCCCACAGCGTGGACAGATGGGCCACCTTCATCAGCGTCGTGCGTTGCGGCACGCTGCCGTTGGACAAGGCCGCCACGTGGCCGCTCTTGATATCGGCATCGGTGGTGCCGCCGACGATGGGCGTGAACACCTCGTTCGATTCGCCAAAGCTGCCGTGGCAGCCGGCGCAGCGGTTTTCCCAGATCTGCTCGCCCTGGGCGACGGAACCGCGGCCTTTCGGCAGTCCCTGGAAATCGGCGCGCACGTCAATATCCCAGGCCTTGATTTCAGCTGGCGTGGCGGCGCGGCCGATGGCTTGCCACGGCGCGTCGGCCGCTTGCACCAGCAGGCAAGCGCCCAATAGCGCGGCGGCGGCGAGGATCGTTTTTTTCATCAGCTCACCTGCACGTTGGAGACTTCGCCGTTCGGCGACACCTGCCAGGACTGGATGGCGTTGTTGTGATAAATGGAGCGCGTGCCGCGCACGGCGCGCAGCTGGTTGATCTTGGGTTGCACATAACCGCTGTCGTCGATGGCGCGGCTTTGCAGCACGGCGTTGCCGCCATCCCACACCCAGTCGATATTAAAGCGCGTTAGCGCCTTGTTCTGCACCGGTCCTTCGATGCGGGCGGTACGCCAGTTTCGGCCGCCGTCCGTGCTGACGTCGACGCGCTTGATGCGCCCGCGTCCCGACCAGGCCAGCCCGCTGATGTTGTAGTAGCCGCGATCGAGTAAGGTCTGGCCGCCGGACGGCGTGGTGATCACGCTCTTGCATTCCTGGATGGAAGTGTACTGGCGATGCTGCCCGTCCGGCATCAGGTCGACGTAGTGGATGGTTTCGTCCTTGGTGTCCCACGGCTGGTCGCCCACTTCGATGCGGCGCAGATACTTGACCCAGCTGACGCCCTGCACGCCCGGCACCACCAGGCGCAGCGGATAGCCGTTTTCCGGCCGCAGCATTTCGCCGTTCTGGCCCCAGGCCACGATGACATCGTCCAGCGCCCGTTCGATGGCGATGGTGCGCGTCATGCTGGAACCGTCGGCGCCTTCGGCCAGCACAAAACGGGCGCGCTTGCGGTCGATGCCGCACATGTCGAGCAGGGTCGACAGCAGCACCCCCGTGTACTCCGAGCAGGCCAGCATGCCATGCGTATATTGCACCGTCGGCAGCGCGACGTTGCCCCACTCGGCGCCGGTATTGGCGCCGCATTCGATGAAGTGGATGCGCGACACGGACGGCAGGCGCATCAGGTCGTCCATGGTGAACACGCGCGGCTCGCGCACCAGGCCGTTGATCATCAAACGATGCTGGCTGGAGTCGATGTCGTGCCAGCCCTGGTGGTGACGTTCAAAGTGCAAGCCGCTGGGCGTGATGATGCCGAACAGCCCTTGCAGTGGCGTGAAACTGACGGACGCCTGGCGCACGCGGGTCAGGCCCGGGCTTTCGCGGCGCTGCAGATTGCCTTCCCACTTGGACGGCTGGCCATAGGGCAGGGCGGCGACCGGCTGGCCCAGCGTTTTGCTGTGCGCCGGCAGGGTCAGGATGGCGTCGTCGCCGGCCGCGTTCTGTGCGGCGGCCACACCGCCCGCAGCGACGCCGGCGCCCATGGCCAGGGCCTTGCCCATGAAGCTGCGGCGCGCGGTACGCGCCTGTGCATGCTGGGCCTCACCGAGATGATGCTCGGGGGCTTGCAACAGCCTGCCGATAGTGCGTAGCACATCCGTCACGGCCGGTCTCCTTGTGTTTTTGTGGGGATAAGCTTAGCCTGTACAAGTTCCTCTATGCAAGACATTTCCTGTTCCATATCGTTGCCGTTAATGTAGTGAAAAAAACCTAGAATATCCAACAAGGGGAGAACACCGATGAAGTTACGCGACAAGATGGTGCTGTGCATGGCGGTTGTATGTTGTGCTTTCCTGGTCGCGCTGGGGGTGGCGCTGATGGGCATGCAAAGCGCACGCAACCAGTTCCAGCAATTCCTGGAAGTGGACCAAGCCTTGCTGCAGACTACCACCAACCTGTACGCGCAAGGCCTGCAAATGGGACAGGCGCTGCGCAACGTGGTGCTCGATCCCAGCAACAAGGCCGGCCTCAAGAATATCGACGACGCCAGCAAGTCCTTCGCGGAATACCTGCAGGTGGCGCAAGGCCTGGTCGCACCGCAAAGCGAGGCCGGCAAGATGTTCGCGGACATGGCGCAATTGCGTGAAAAACAGGCCGGGCTGCAAGCGAAGATCATGTCGCTGGCCAAGGACGACCAGCCCGCCGCGATCCAGGTGCTGAACAAGGATGAAACGCCGGTCTGGCGCGTCATGCGTGGCCATCTGCTGGACTTCCTCAAGGCCAAGAAGGACGACGTCAAGCTGGCCGAAGCCAGCGTGATCGCCTCCACCCAGCGCACCATGTGGGTCAGCCTGGGCCTGGCGCTGGCCACCCTGGTGGCGGCCGGCGTGGTCACCTATTTGTTGTCGGCCAATGTGATGCGCCAGCTGGGCGGCGAACCGGACTATGCCGCCGACATCGCGCGCCGCATCGCCGCCGGCGATTTCACCGAAGAGATACAAACGAGCGGCGGCGATCGCGACAGCCTGCTGTCGGCGATGAAGTCGATGCAGCAAAGCCTGGCCGGCATCGTGGCGCAGATCCGCAGCGGCGCCGAGACCATTTCGACCGCGTCGAGCGAAATCGCCGACGGCAACCTCGACCTGTCCAACCGCACGGAACAGCAAGCCACCTCGCTGGGCCAGACCGCCAGCGCCATGGACCAGCTGACCGGCACGGTCAAGCAGAACGCCGGCAGCGCGCGCCAAGCCAGCGGCCTGGTGGCGGCGACCGCCGCCGTCGCGGTCAAGGGCGGCACGGTGGTGGCCGAGGTGGTGACGACGATGGGCGAGATCAACCAATCGTCGCGCCGCATTGTCGACATCATCGGCGTCATCGATGGCATCGCTTTCCAGACCAATATCCTGGCGTTGAATGCGGCGGTTGAAGCGGCGCGGGCCGGCGAGCAGGGGCGCGGCTTTGCCGTGGTGGCGTCCGAGGTGCGCAACCTGGCCCAGCGTTCGGCCTCCGCCGCCAAGGAAATCAAGGAACTGATCGGCGTCTCCGTGCAAAGCGTGGAACAAGGCGCGCGCCTGGTCGAGCAGGCCGGCACCACGATGGACGAGATCGTGGCCAGCGTCAATCGCGTCAGCGCCATCATGGGCGAGATCGCCGACGCCAGCGAAGAACAAACCTCCGGCATCGAGCACGTCAACAACGCCATCGTCCAGATGGACCAGGTGACGCAGCAGAATGCGGCGCTGGTCGAGCAGGCCACGGCGGCGGCGCAATCGATGCAGCAGCAGGCCGCCGAGCTGGCCGGCGCCGTCAGCGTATTCAAGCTGCGGCGCTAAGCTCCGGCACGCTGTGATCGCAACGCGACAGGACTCCGGTCCTGTCGAGACATTCTCTTGTCCCTTCGAGACAGGCGACGGGCGGTGCAGAACCGCACCCGCGCCCGGGGTAGGATGTGATGGCTCGCACTGCCGAGGTAGCTGTACGCCGTAGCGCGAGAGACCTCATAAAAACAGCCATCTTGCAGATCCCCTAACCGGAGACACCCCATGTCGTACACCCGCTTTCACAAGAAGTCGTTGCCTACGCTGTTGTCCTCACTCGTCTTGCTCGCCGTTGGAAACCACGCGGCGGCCAGCACCCTGAACCAAAACGTATCCTGGACCATCGACCGTCCCGGCACCTCCACCGTCTATCGCGTGGTGGCCTACGGCGATTCGATCTTTGCCGGCTACAACGGCTCGGTCACCAGCGCCGCCAAGTACTCGGCGCCGACCGTGGACGCCGAATACCTGTCCGCGCTGTGGAACGCCGACATCGAGAGCGTGCGCCGCACCAAGTCCGGCGCGGTGGCCTCGGACGTGTACAACAACAAGATCGTGGCCGAGCGTTCGTATATGCAAGCCAGTAACACCCGCGTGGTGGCTTTCGAGATGTGCGGCAATGATGGCTTGCAAGCCCGTACCGCCTTCAAGAGCCAGACCGGCACCTGCGACGACAGCGTGCTGACGGCGGCGGAAAGCAGCTGCAAGACCTATGTCGGAGCGGCGATGGACTACATCAACGCCAACGCCTATTCCGGCGTCAAGCTCAAGCTGGTGTCCAACCTGCATTACCCAGGCTACGACGCCGACAACGTCCAGAGCTCCTGCAAGGACGCATCGACCGGCAAGACCGTCAACATGCAGGACAAGTTCCTGCCTTCGCTGGTGCGCATCAACTTCGCGATGTGCGACCTGGCGCGCCAGAAGGGCTTCGCCTGCGCGGACAACTTCGCCCAGTACATGGGCGCCGACTATGACAGCAACGGCGACGGCAAGATCGACTCCGAAGCGCTGCGCTATGTCGCCGGCGAGAGCCAGGCCAGCTACCTGACCCGGATCACCACCACCTTGCGCTCGACGCTGCGCGACGCCAACACGCACTTCGTGTCGGCCGGCAGCAGCTACGACTACATCCAGTCGGACGACACCCACCCGACCTACAACGGCAGCACCGTCACGGCCGGCCTGTTTGGCGGCACCACCGGTTCGGGCGCGCCGCGTTACAGCTCCATCGCCGGCGGGAAAAATCCGATCTGGAATCAATATGGCCATGAGCGGATGGGCTGGGCGGTGTCGACCTACAACGTCGCCACGCCCTGATGCACGGCGCCTGGCGTCCGCGCACCGGCCTGCTGGCCGTTGCGCTGGTGCTTGCCGTGATCGGCTTCGGCGTGCTGATCTACCTGGTCACGACGCCTGATCCCGGCGTCGCCGCCGGGGCGTCGCCGCAGCCGCCTACGGCCAGCGCGGCGGCGGCTTCCGGGTCGCCGCTTGCATCGTCGCCTGGCGCGCCGCAGCCCGCAGCAGCAGAACCGCAGCGCGCGCCGGAAGGCGACGCCGACCCGACGCGCGACCTGAAAAGCTATGTGTCGCGCGGCGAGAAGCCGACCATGCCCGAAGTGATCGAACGCCTGCATGAGCGCGGCATCTACTCCGGCCTCGGCGCGTTTTCGCCGCCGGGCACCCGGCCGCCCATGGTTGGCCTTGCGGTGCCCGAGGACTTCGTGCTGCCGGAGGGTTATGTCCGCCACCACCAGGCCACCGACGATGGCCAGCGCATCGAAGCGATTCTGATGTTCGCGCCGGATTTCAAACTGTACGACGCCGCCCACAATCCGATTCCCATGCCCAAGAACCGCGTCGTGCCGCCGGAGCTGGCGCCGCCCGGCCTGCCGATCCGGCGCATCGTCATTCCACCTCCAATTGAACCGGCCGCTCCCGGCCGCTGATCCGCATGCGACAATTCCTGAACTCTTCCCCGGCGCGCATGGCTGCCGGCATTTTGACGAGCGCCGTCCTGTCGGCCCTGTATGCGCGCGGCGGCCCCGGCTGGCTGCTGGGCTTCGTGATGCTGGTCCCGTGGCTGGGCACGCTGAACGCCAGCCGCTCGCTGGCCGCGACGCTGGGTTCGGCTTACCTGATGTCGCTGGCTTTCACGGCGGCCGTCTTCCCCTGGTTCGGCATCGCGCTCGGACGCTACACGCACGTTGGCGCCAGCACCGGCCTGGCCGTGCTGCTGCTGGCCGCGCCCTTGTTCCAACCGCAGTTCCTGGTGTTCGCGCTGGTGCGCCATGTGAGCGGACGCGGGCATGGTCCGCTGTTGCGCGCGCTGGCTGCGGCCGCAGCTTGGGTGGCGGCAGAATGGCTGCTGCCCAAGCTGCTCGGCGACACGCTGGGCCACGGCCTGTATCCGTCGGCGCTGATGCGCCAGGGCGCCGCCGTGGGTGGCGCCGCCGGCCTGACCGTGCTGCTGTTGCTGGCCAACGAGGGCGTGGTGGCGGCGCTGGCGCGCGATCGCTCAAACGCTCGCGCTGGCTGGCGCGCGGCCGCCCAACCGCTGGCGCTGGCCGCGCTGGGACCGCTGCTGCTGGCGGGCTACGGACTGGTGGCGCTGCCGGATAGCGGCACCGCCGCCGACAAGCCATTGCGCATGGGCCTGGTCCAATCGAACATCGTCGACTACGAAGGCCTGCGCCGGCAAAAGGGCGCGGGCGCGGTGGTGCGCGACGTGCTCGATACCCATTTCGCCATGAGCTATGACGCGGTGGTGCGGCGCCATGCGGACGCGGTGCTGTGGTCGGAGACCGCCTATCCCACCACCTTCGGCCATCCCAAGAGCGAAGCCGGCGCGGGCTTCGACCGCGAGATCCTCGCCACCGTTCATGCCGCCGGCGTGCCCTTCGTGTTCGGCACCTACGACATCGACAGCGGCGGCGAATACAACGCGGCCGCCTTCGTGCAGCCCGGCGGCCCGGTGGGTTTCTATCGCAAGACGCATCTGTTCCCGTTCACCGAATACGTGCCGGCCTGGCTGGACGGGCCGCGCTTGCGGAGCCTGCTGCCGTGGACCGGCAACTGGAAGGCGGGCAATGGCGCGCGGGTGTTCCCGCTGCGCCTGGCCGACGGCCGCGAGATCCCGGTGCTGCCGCTGATCTGCCTCGACGATGTCGATGCCGGGCTGGCGATCGCCGGCGCCAAGCTGGGCGCGCAGGCCATCCTGACCATGTCGAACGACTCCTGGTTCAGCGACGCTCCCGAAGGCGCGCGCCTGCACCAGACGGTGGCCGCGTTCCGCAGCATCGAAACCGGCTTGCCGCAATTCCGCGTCACCAGCAACGGCTACAGCGCGGCGTTCGACGCCAGCGGCGCGCTGCTGGCGGGCACGCGCATGGGCGAACCGGCGCTGGTGGTCGCGGACGTCGCGGTGCGCAAGCCGGCGCCGACCTTGATGGTCCGCTGGGGCGACTGGGTGGGACGCGCCGCCTGCGCCTTGCTGCTGTTGCTGGCGGCCAGGGCGGCCATCCCTTCCTGGCGTTCGCCAGCGGCGGACGGCGTATCGCCGGCTCGGCTGGCGATGACGTTTCCGGTCCGGGTCGCGGTGTTGCCGCCGGCGGCCCGCCTTGCCGCAGCGTTGCTGCGCGTCATGGCGCGCGCCGGCCTGCTCGGCATCTGCGTGGCCTTGCTGCTCAACGAAGCATTGCGGACCAACACGCTGGCGCAAATCCGCCTGTTCAGCGGACTGTTCCTTGCCCCGGAAGCCGCCTCGTGGTGCGTGCTGCTGGCGTTTGCTGCGCAAGCGTCAATCAGCGATGGCGTGCTGGTGTTGACGCGCGGCGCCCAGCGCATCGAACTGGCGCTCGGCGAGATTGCCGCGGTCCGCTTGTGGCGCTTGCCGGTTCCGGCCGCCGGCCTGGCGTTGCGCCTGGCGTCGGGCCAGCGCTGGCGCTACGGGCTGGCGCTGGCCAACCCGCTGGCCTTCGCCGCCGCGCTGGCCGGCGCCGGTGGTCCACAGGGTTTCGAGCAGCCCGGCGCGACGATGGGCGTGTATGCGCGCGCCCGCCTGGCGCTGCGCAGCCGCAAGCTCGACCGTCCATTGGTCAAGTTCGGTTTGCTGCCGCTGGCGCTGGCCATCCCCGCCTTCCACCTACACCAGCATATCGCCTACGGCAGCGCCTTCGGCGAGTACTACACCTTCGGCTTGAAGGCTTACCTGCTGGCGTTTGCCTTGTGGTGGGCGGCCTGGTCCATCGGCGTGGTGCTGAGCGCGGCCTTGCTGCGCGCGGCGATCGAAGCCGGCACGCTGCTGGCGGCCTTGCTGCATCCAGGGCGGGCGATCGAAGTCCGCCGCTGGCTGGAGCGCGCCGGCCGCGCGGCGCTGTATGTGGGCCTGCCCGGCTGGCTGCTGGCGAACCTGTTTGGCGCGTAGCGGGGGGACGTCTCACTATCAAGAATGATGTTAGGAAATTAATTTTTCCATTGTTACATTGTGCGTACCTGGAGAAAAATGGAGTGGGTAGACTGTTCAACACGTTAACCTTGATGAGGCGACCCATGAACAAGCTCTCGTACTTTCAATTGTTTTCCAGCGCATCCAGCACCCATGCTCCAGACGTTGTGGAAGAGTCCAATCGCATTTTTGCCACGCATGCCCGCAAGCACGCGCTGGAACTGGATCCGTCGATAGTGGAATTGCAGAAGTATGTGGAACAGCCGCAAAATGAATTCCTCCGCATCTACATCAGCAATATGCTGGATGAAGCAAACCAGAAAAGTCCCATCAACATCAAAACGCCGGCGGACTTTTTCCAGCAGCTCGATAACGCCCTGCACAGCTATCCGAAGTACGATGCGCAGTTCATCGCGGCGTTGCCGTTCTACGCGGTCCTGCAACCGTTCATGGCGAACAAGTACGGCTATTTCTTGTTCACCAACGAGCAGGTCCGGCCTTATTTTTCCAGGATACTCAGCGTCTATCACCAGAAGCTGGCGGGGACGGAGTCGCTCGCCTATTTGAACGACTCGTATGGCAACTGGCTCAGCGCCGAGGCGCGGCAATACCTGAGTCTTGACGAGTCCGTCTACGATCCGAAGCTGCCGCATGGCGGCTTCAGTTCATGGAACGATTTCTTCACCCGTCCCTTCAAGGACATCAACAAGAGCCGCCCCATCGCTGCCAACCACACCGGCAAGGACATCATCAGTCCGGTGGACGGCCAGGTATGGAAGATCTCGAAGCAGGTCCAGCAGAAGGCCGCCTTCGCGATCAAAGGCGAACAATATTAC
The DNA here is from genome assembly GCF_003416895.1 of Duganella sp. BJB476. Taxonomy (GTDB): domain Bacteria; phylum Pseudomonadota; class Gammaproteobacteria; order Burkholderiales; family Burkholderiaceae_D; genus Rugamonas. Next base: position 83,265 of record NZ_QVIO01000005.1, on the reverse strand, counting down.
CTGACCGATTTGCTCGATGAAGCCAAGGACAGTGACTTGCTGACGCCGTTCATCGACGGCCTCGCGGTGCAGGTCGTGCTGATGCCGTTCAACTATCACCGCTGGCATGCGCCGGTGGCGGGGCGGATCAAGGATGTCAAGACCGTGCCGGGGCTGTTCTTCGCCGCGCCCACGCCGGACCAGGATTACGCCGCGTCCTTCCCGTTCCTCAGCCATGTGAACACCCGCACCATCGTGTTCATCGAGCCGCAGGATGAGCGCGTCGGCGATATCGCCCTGATCTTCGTCGGCTTGACCGAAGTGTCCTCCTGCCAGGCCACGGTCAAGAAAGGCGACACCGTCAAGCTGGGCGACGAGATCGGGCATTTTGCGTTCGGCGGATCGACCTGCTGCATGCTGTTCGAAAAGGCCAAGATCTCGCAGCTTTACATCACCGACAACGCGAACTTGTCGGATGGCGGCGCGAGCCCGGCAGGCGGCAAGGTCAGCAATATTGTTCAGGTTCGGCAGACCATCGCTTCGGCCTTGTGACCCCATCGACGAGACTTACGGAGGAATCCATGTTCATCAAACAGATACGTATGACTTTGTTGGTCTCGCTGCTGGTTGGCGTGTGTCCGGCAGTCCTGGCCGGGCCTGCCGCCAAGGCGCCCGGCGCATTCCGGATCGTTGAAACCGCGCGCGCCGGCGCGGTGCAAGGCACGCGCCAGAATTCCGACGAATTTGTCTGGCGCCTGTTCACGCAGTTCACGGCGCCCACGCCGGGCGCGCAGCCGCCGTCGGTGATCTTCGACACCTGGGCGTCGGACGCCGACACCTTCGCAGCCCACCCTGTGTGGCCGAGCCCGGACCGGCCCAGGAAATTCCAGGCGAGCGCGCTGATGACCGCAAAGCTGCATGGCAGCGGTCCGATAGACCTGGCCTGCCTGGCGCCGGCCGGCGCCGCTGCGGGTGGCTTTCCCACCGATGGCACGCCGACGCCCTGCATCGCCGAAGAGGTCCGGCGCAATCGCCCGCAGTTCGAGTACATCAAGTCGAACGGCCTCAACACCCAGGCGGGCCTGGCGGCGGCCTACAAGGTCTCGCTCAACGTGCAGATGCCGCTCGATGCCCTTTCCGTCAAGAGTGACTGGGTGCCCGTCCAGACCTTGTTGAAGTGGATACCTGAACTGGGCAGCGTGGAACGCATCCGCACGCTGTACTACACCAGCGTGTCGGAGCAGGTGGAATATGCGGTGGTGGCCCTGCATGTGAGCAGCCGCCAGAATCCGAACTGGGTCTGGGGTTCCTTTGAACACCAGAAAAATCCCGGCCGTTGCGACGACCTGGGCTGCTACGACAGCTTTGGCGCCACGAAGCCGGTGGTGACGCCCAACCGGCGCGCGATCAACACCCAGTACGGGGCCTGCACCAAGTCGCCCAAACTGCTGGCCTTGATGCGCGAAGCCAAGTTGTCGCCGGTCTGGCAGAACTACTGCCTGAAGTCCACCCAGGTCGACTACACGGCGGCTGACGGCACACCGTATGCGCTGGGTAATTCGGTCACTGAGCGCATCGTCGGCAATGGCACGGTGGTGGCGTCGTCCTGCATCGCCTGTCATGTGTATGCGTCGTTCAATGCGTCGGGCACGCCGTCCCTGGCGGCGCAGGCCATGCTGCCCTTCAATCCGACCGGCGCGCCGATACCGGCCGTGCTGAAGGACTCGCTCAAGTTCGACTTCATGTGGGGAGTCATACAGGCCAAGTGACGGCGCTCCCGCAGCGCTGCTAGAACTTGGCGAACTTGCTCTCGTCGACCTCCTGGACGCTGCCGGACATGGTGTGGATGTTCTGCGACGGGCCCGGCCGCCTGCCGCCGCGCACCGGCGCCCGGCCGCCCTTGGCGGGCGCGCTGGCGCGGCCGCTGCCTTCGAGCTTGAAGAAGGCCATCGCCGTTTGCAGCTGCTCGGCCTGGCCGCTCATTTCCTCGGCCGTGGCCGCCAGTTGTTCCGAGCTGGAGGCGTTCTGCTGGGTGGTCTGGCTCAGCTGGCCCACCGCGCTGTTGATCTGGCCCACGCCGGCCGATTGCTCCTCCGACGCGGCGGTGATTTCCTGCACCAGGTCCGACGTCTTGCGGATGTTCGGCACCATCTGGTCGAGCAGGCGGCCGGCCTTCTCGGCCAGGTCGACGCTGCTGGTGGCGACCTGTTCGATCTCCTGCGCCGCCAGCTGGCTGCGTTCGGCCAGCTTGCGCACCTCGGCGGCCACCACGGCGAAACCCTTGCCGTGATCGCCGGCGCGCGCCGCCTCGATGGCCGCGTTCAGCGCCAGCAGGTTGGTCTGGTAGGCGATGTCGTCGATGATGTGGATCTTCTTGGCGATCTGCTGCATCGCCGCCACCGTCGAGCGCACCGCGTCGCCGCCTTCGACCGCTTCCTTGGCGGCCTGGCTGGCCATGCCGTCGGTGACCCGGGCGTTCTCGGTGTTGGCCGAGATTGACGCCGTCATCTGCTCGATGGCGGCGCTGGTTTCCTCGGCGCCGGCGGCTTGCTCGCTGGCCGCCTGCGACAGCGTCTGCGCGGTGGCGCTGATTTCCTCGGAGGCGCTGGCCAGGGCCTCGGCGCTGCCATTGACCTCGGTGACCACCTGGCCCAGCTTGTAGACGGTGTTGTTGCAGTATTCCTTGAGCTCGCCGAAGGAGCCCTCGTAATCCTTGTCGATGCTGGCGCTCAGGTCGCCCTCGGACATGGCGCCCATCACCCGCACCACGTCGTCGATGCTGGCGCCGGTGGTGGTGACCAGGTTGTTCAAGCCTTCGCCCATCTCTTTCTGGAAGCCCTGCAGGCCGGCCAGGTCGATGCGGTCGTTGAAGTTGCCGTGGTTGGCCGCCTCGACCACGCGGCGCTGGCCTTCGATCACCTGCTTGAGCTTGGCGATCATCTGGTTGGCGTAATCCTTCAGCTCGCCGAACGCGCCTTCATAGGGTTTCTCGATGCTCTTCGACAGGTCGCCGGCGGACAGCGCGCCCATCACCCGCACCACGTCGTCGATGCTGGCGCCGGTGGTTTGCATCAGCGCGTTCAGGCCGTCGGCCATGTCCTTCTGGAAGCCCTGCAGATCCGTGGCGCTGATGCGCATGGCGAAGTTGCCGCGATTGGCCGCGTCCACCATGCTGCGCTGGCTTTCTATCATCTCGCGCAACTTCACGATCATGTGCTTCATCGCCGCCAGCAACTGGCCGGTCTCGTCGTTCGACTTGACCTGGATGTCCAGGTTCAGGTCGCCGCGCGCCAGCGTCTCGGCGGCCGCCACCGCCTGGCTGATCGGGCGAGTGATGCTGAGCGTGATGTAGATGCCGGCGGCGATGGTCAGCACCACGATCAGCGCCAGCGTCTGCATCACCTTGGTCTGGGCGGCGGCGCTGACCTCGCTCATGACCTGGTCGGAGTGCTTGAGGGTGGCCTCGGTCTTCTCGCGCAGGCTGTTGAGGGCGGCGTTGATCGGCTTGTCGGCGCCGGCCACTGCCTTGTCGAGTTCGTTCGGATTGTCGGTCTTGGCGCGCATGGAGACCAGCACCGCCATGTCCTTGCGGTAGGCGGTGGCGCCGTCGCGCAATTGGCTCAGCAGCTTGTCTTCGTCGGCCGTCACGAAGCCGGTGGCCTTGTAGTCGTCCATGGTGCGGTCGATATCGACCATGTCGGCTTCGAACTTCTTGTCGTAGTCGCCGCCGCGCAGGATGTAGTTCTTGAAATGGTGGATGCCGGCGCCCAGGGCGTTGGAGCCGCGGTTGATCGCGCTGCGCTTGGCCAGCGCATCCTCCTTGATGGTCTTCCACTGTTCGTTCATGGCGGAAGTCTCGTGGATGGCGATCCAGCCCAGCGCCACCGACAGCAAAGTGAGCAGGAAAAATGCCAGTCCTAAACGCGTGCCAACCTTTAAATTGGAAAACATTTACGCCTCCTGGGTATTTGCGTTACGCCAATAAGTGCAAGGTTGATACTACTCCCGTTCGACTTGCATTTGATATAGCGTCAGGTGGATCTGTGGGAATTGTGAAACGCGACAGGACTGCTATGATGATGGCTCTTTCGCTAACATTTCAAACAGGCGGGACCATGGAATTACTGGACGCATACTGCGCGCGCATCGGCTACACGGGGCCGCGCACTCCCACGCTGGACACGCTGCGCGCCTTGCAGCAGCTGCACCCGGCCGTCATTCCTTTCGAGGCCATCGATGTGCTGCTGGACCGGCCGGTGCTGCTGGCGCCGGAAGCGGTGGATGCCAAGCTGCTGCAGGCCGGGCGCGGCGGCTATTGCTTCGAGCAGAACAGCCTGTTCCAGCGCGTGCTGTGCGCGCTGGGCTTCCAGGTCGAGCCCCTGATCGCCCAGGTGCAATGGATGGCCGGCCCCGAGGCGCGGCAGCGGCCGCGCACCCACATGGTGTTGCGGGTGACGGTGGACGGCCGGCCCTGGCTGTGCGACGTCGGCTTCGGCAGCTGCGTGTTGACGGCGCCGATCCGCTTCGACCTGACCACGCCGCAGTCCACCCAGCACGAGCGCTTCCGCCTCACGCCGCAAGGCAACGAGCATCTGCTGGAAGCGCTGCTGGGCGACGACTGGATGCCGGTCTACCTGATCTCGCCGGCGCCATGCCGCGACGGCGATTATGTGATGGCGAACTATTACTCGTCGACCTACCCGCAATCGCACTTCCGCCACGACCTGATCGTGGCACGCAGCACGCCCGAGGCGCGCCACGCGCTGCTGCGCAACCGCCTGACGATACGCCGCGCCGACGGCGCCAGCGAACGCCGTTTCCTGAGCGCCGACCAGCTTGAGCAGGCGCTGGCCGAGGTGTTCCTGCTGCCGGTGACGCCGGACTGGCGCCCCGTGATCGAGCGCGCGGCGGCCGCGGTGTGGGACGAATAGGGCGGCCGCCGGCGCGCGACTTGCTGTCCGAAAGTTGTTTTTATTGCAGCTATTTCGAAAGATTGTCTATATAATAATTTTCCGATGCATCGAAATTTTAATGTAGACCTATCTGGAGAAAGCTCATGAAAGCGATTTTTACGGTATTGGCGCTGGCCCTGCCACTGGCCTCGTACGCTGCGCAACCCATACAAACCAGCACGCTCACCTTTAGCGATGTGCGGCACGAGTCGTACTGGAACCCCTTGCCAGCGGATGCGGGACTGACCATCCTCAGCGACGTCGGCGGGGCCACGACCATCACCACGGCGTCCTGGGGCAAGGTATTGAATCAGGTCAATGGCGGCACCTGGAGCATAGGCTCGGACTATGTGCTGTCGATGAACCTGGCGCCGAAAGCCGGTTACGTCATTACCGGCTTTTCATTCTCCGCGACGGTTTCCGGCGTACTGGAGACGACCAGCCCGCCGCAGCTACCGGGATGGCTGAACCCGGGCATGGCGGCGAATACCGCCGGAATCTCCCTGCCGGATGGCAAGGGGGGAGCGGTCACCAAGCTCGCCAAGGATGTGACCGATCCGGTGCAGTATTCGTTTGCTCGCAACGACCTCTCGATCGACAAAACGCAGAAATTTGTCTTTGATACCGAGCTGGTCGCCTACACGCAAGCCGGGTATTGGTCCACCCCCGATGGGGACTACAAGCTGCCGTCTTACGCTGAGATCCACCTTAACGATCCCAAGCTGACGATCTACACCGCCCTGGCCCCGGTACCCGAGCCGGAGGCCTGGGCGATGCTGCTGGCGGGACTGGCTTTTGCCGGCGTGGTAGCGCGCCGCCGCAAGTAGTCCTCGCGCCGCTCAGCGTAAAAAAAGTTTTCATCGGCGCAACACTTATTACGGCGGCCGAGACGGCATTTGCTAGAATGGGTCTCGGATTGTTGCGGTCGGCCCCTATGTTATGAATCGTTTCTACGCATTCTTGCTACTGCTGTGCCTTGCTGCAGGCTCTGCCTGCGCCGGCACGGTGCAAGTCTGTGCCGACCAGGCGGAAATGCCGCCGTTCGTGTTCGCCGAGCGCGCCAATGGCCAGCGCGGCGGACACGTGGTGGGGGCCAGCGTCGACCTGCTCAACCTGGTCGGCGCGCGCTACGGCTGGACCGTCAGCGTGCAACTGCTGCCCTGGGCGCGCTGCCTGGCGCTGGTGGCGGACCATCGCGTCGATATCGCGCTCAACGTCGGCCAGGCCGATGCCGCCGGCAACCTGGTGCTGAGCGACGCCTACTTCACCATGCACAATGTGTACTTCTACTCGCGCCGGGCGCGGCCGCAAGGGCTCAACCTGCAACAGCTGGGCGATGTGCGCCACTACCATCTGTGCGGCCTGGGCGGCTACCGCTTCGAGGTCTACGGCATTCCCACCAACACGGTCGACCGCGGCGCCACCATCGGCTACGAACAACTGATCGGCAAGCTGCACCTGGGCCGCTGCGACCTGTTCATCGACAGCCGCGAGACCATGGCCGGCCAGTACCTGATCAACCCCAAGCTGCGCAGCCTGCTGGTGGACGGCACGCTGGTGAGCCAGCCGCTGCCGGATTCGCCGCTGCGGCCGCTGTACTTCGGCGTGGCGGCCAGCGGCGCCGACGCGGCCAAGCTGTTGAGTTCCCTGAACGAAGGCCTGGCGCGGCTGGCCAAGACCAGGGAGCTCGACAAGCTGCTGGCGCACTACATGGAACAATAACCAACCTGCCTGGAGCCTGGATGCTTGCCATCTCCCATCTGATTTCGGCCACGACTGCGGTGCTGCTGAGCTTGACCTTGGCCTTGCCCGCGCGCGCGGGAGAGTTCGCGGCCGATCCGGTGCGGCCCTGGCTGTCGGTCAACGGCTTTGGCACGGTCGGCCTGGCGCACTCGGACGAGCATGGCGCCGACTATGTGTTCGACAACCTGCAACCCTCCGGCACCGGCCGCAACCGCCAGTGGACCGGCGACATCGACAGCCGGCTGGGCCTGCAACTGACGGCCAACTTCACGCCGCAGCTGTCCGGCGTGGTGCAGGTGGTGTCCGAGTACCGCTGGAACGATACCTATCGGCCCCTGCTGACCTGGGCCAATCTGAAGTACGCGTTTTCACCGGACCTCAGCGTGCGCGTGGGGCGGATCGGACTGGCCAGTTTCCTGGCGTCGGATTCGCGCCGGGTCGGCTACAGCAATATCACGGCGCGTCCGCCGATCGAGGTCTACCGCCTGCTGGCGCTGAAGGAAAGCGACGGCGTGGACGCCTCGTATCGCATCCACGCCGGCGGCATCAGCAACACCACCAGCATCCTGTACGGCAAGCGCACCGTCACCAACACGCGCGGCGTCGACGTTCACTCCACCGCCGTGATGGGCATCTTCGACACACTGGAACGCGGTCCGTTGACGCTGCACGCCGCCTACCAGGAACGCGACGTCGACAACCAGAACCCGCCGCGCGGGCGCTTTACGTCGCTGGGCGCATCGTGGGATCCGGGCGAGTGGTTCGTCTCCGGCGAATGGGTGCGGGCCACCAATTATGACGGCAAGCGCGTCAAGGCCATCCGCGAAGCCTGGTATGTGAACGGCGGCATGCGCTTCGGCACGCTGACACCCTATGTCACCGTGTCCGAACTGCGGCCGCTGACCGACACCGGCAACCTCCCGATTGCCCAGCACACCTATGCGGCCGGCCTGCGCTGGGATGTGGCGCGCAACCTCGATCTCAAAGTGCAATGGGACCAGCTGCACCTGGGCGCCAATTCCTACGGCACCTTGCAGAGCGTGGTGGCCGGCACGCCGCGCGGCGGCCATGTGAACGTGGTCAGCCTGCTGGCCGATTTCCTCTACTGACGGGAGGGCAGATCATGCACAAGTCCATCCCCCATTGCCTGCTGGCCGCGCTGCTGTTGGCCGGCAGTTGCAGCCGCGCCGAGGTGGTGGTGATCGTCTCGGCCCGCAATGCCGTCAAGGCCCTGAGCGGCGAGCAGGCGGCCGACCTGTTCCTCGGCAAGGCGGTCGACTTCCCCAACGGCCAGCACGCGGTGCCGATCGACCAGACCGAAGGCTCGCCGGTGCGCGACGTGTTCTACCTGAAGAGCAGCGGCAAGGCGCCGGCCCAGATGAAGGCCTACTGGGCCCACATGCTGTTCACCGGACGCGGGCAGCCGCCGGTGGAATCGGGTGACAGCGCCGCCATCAAGCGCCTGGTGGCCGACAACCCCAACCTGGTCGGCTATATCGACCGCAGCGCGCTGGATTCCAGCGTGCGTGCGGTGCTGTCCATCCACTAGTCCGCGCTGAGGTCGGCCGTGTCGACCAGGCAGGCCTCGTGCACGCGCTGCACCGTGGCCGGCGACTCCATCTGGAACCACTCGTGGTGGCCGCGGTCCTTGCGCGCCGCCAGCACGGCGCGCTTGATCGCGAAGAAGGCCGCCACCGCCAGCGTCATCGGCGGTTCGCCCATTTCCTTGGCCGACAGGATATCGCCCTGGTCCGGCGGCGCGTTCGGCGCCAGCTCGCGCGGGAACATCATGATGTTCATCTGCAGCGGGATCGATTGCGCTGCCGGCGGTTTGTACTCCCAGGTGTTGGTGGTGTACAGCGCGCCCGGCGCCGGCCGCGTGGCGCTGGGCTCGGTGCTGGAATCGGCCGGCTGGTAGCTCAGGTCCTCGCTGGTCACATAGCCCAGGCCCTGCACGAAGCCGCCTTCCACCTGGCCGACGTCGATCGCCGGATTGAGGCACTTGCCGCCGTCGTACACCACGTCCGCGCGCAGGATGGTGGTCTCGCCGGTCAGCACGTCGAGCTCGACCTCGATGCAGGCCGCGCTGTAGGTGTAGCCGGTGAAGTAGTCGACCTCCTCTTTGGCCGGCTTGCCGTCCACCTTCTTGAATTCCAGGTTGCCGTCGGGATGGGTGCCGCCGTCGATCGCCACCCGCGCCTGCGCCGACAGGTTGAGCCGCTCGTTGAAGGCGTTGCCGACGATGACCGCCCACATCGTCATGGTCTTGCCGTTGTGGACCACCTCGGTGCGCCAGCCTTCCTTGTAGTCCCAGAAGTTGATCTGGTTGGCGGCGCACCACTCGTTGCCGTTGGCGGTCAGCAGGCCCAGGCAATAGGCCTCCAGCCGGCCGCGTAGTTCGCCGCAGGCCTGCTGCGCCGCCAGGCCGTTGAACGAGGTGCCGGTCGAGGCGCCGGTGCTCTCGGGATTGGGCACCACGGCGGTGTCGTTTTCCGCCACCCGTATCATGCCGATCGGGACATTGAGCGCGTACGCCACCACCTGCGCCATCTTGGTGTTCAGGCCCTGGCCCATCTCGATGCCGCCGTGCCGCACCAGCACCGTGCCGTCCTGCGAATACGCCTCGATCAGCGCGCCGCCCTGTTCCAGCAGCGCCAGGTTGAAGCCCGAGCCGTACTTCACCGGCAGCACCGAGATGCCGCGCTTGCGCCAGCGGTTGGCGGCGTTGAACTGCTCCACCGCCGCCGCGCGCCTGGTGAAGTCGGCCTTGTCCAGCGTGTACTGCCACACCTCGCGCATGTAGCACGACTCCAGCGGTTCGGCATACGGCGTGACCTGGCCCTGCACGTACAGGTTGCGCGCGCGCACCTGCTCCGGCGTCAGGCCGACGCTGTGCGCGGCCGCCTCGATCGCGTCCTCGACGATGATGGCGCCCTGGATCATGCCCACCGTGCGCATCGAGGTGTTGGTGGTCTTGTCGGTGCGGCAGACGTCGGTGGTGCACGACCAGTTCGGAATGAAATAGGCCGAGTCGCTGCGCAGCGACATGCAGTCGCTGATGACGAAGCTGCAATCGTAGGTGCGGCCGCCGTCGAGCCAGTAGTCGGCCTGGAAGCCGAACAGCTTGCCGTGCGTGAGCGGGTTGCTGGCGTCGCCGATGGCGATGTTGTAGTTGCCCAGCGCCGGGTGGCGGTGGCCGAACATGGCGGTGTCGACCTGGCGCAGCGCGGCCATGCGCAGCGGCCGGTTCAGCTTCCACGCGCCGACCGCGGCGATGGTGCTGGCGAAGGCCGACTGGCCGCACTTGCCGCCGTAGCCGCCGCCGATGCGGCGCACCCGCACGTCGACCTTGTTGACCGGCAGTTGCAGCACGCTGGCGACGGCGCCCTGCACCACGTTGGCGTCCTGGGTGGAGGCGTAGACGCGCACCTGGCGGTCTTCCACCGGTTCGACGTAGCTCGACTGCGTCTCCATGTAGAAGTGGATCTGGCTGCCCACCTTCTGCTGGCTGGCGGTGCGGGTGCAGCTGACGGCGCCGTAGATGTCGCTGGCGATGGCCACCTTGTAGTCGACCACCGGCCGCTTCAGGTCCGGCTGTTCGGGCGTGCGCGGCGCCACCCAGTCCAGGCTGCTGCCGGCGCGGGTGATTTTCCAGATATGCGAATACCACGGCGCGCCGGCCGGCTGGTCCAGGTAGACCAGCTTGTTGCGCGCGGCGTCGGTGTCCGGCAGCTCGATCTGCGGGCGCTCGGCGCTGAACCGGCAGAAATGCGTTTGCAGGTAGAACGCCGCTTCCTGCGCCAGCTGTTCGTTGCGCGCCACCACCATGCCGATGCACTGGCCGTAGCCGGTCAGGATCAGCGGCGCGCGCGGGTTGTAGCCCTTGGGCAGCGCGCCTTTCGGACAGGCGCTGACGGCCACGCTGATGGCGAAGATGGGATCGTCCAGCGCCATGCCGTCGATCACTGCGCCGGGCACGTCGATGGCGGTGATGTAGTCCTTCACGCCGGGATACACCGCCTGCAGCGCCGCCAGCACCTCGGCCGGCGAGGCCGGGCCTGCCACGCCGGGCACCTGGTAGATGCAGCTGCCCAGCGCGACCTGGCTCTGCACCGGCGCGCCGTTCATGCCGGTCGGCGGCATCGGGATGTCGTGGATGTACTGGGCTTCGCCGGTGGCTTGCAGCATGGCTTCGATTTTGACGTAGGGCACATGCACCGGGAACTGGTCGGTGTAGGTGACGTAGGCTTGCGTGCCGGTCGACACCGGCCGCTCGCCGCGTTCGCCGGCCGAGCGCAGCGCCGGCGGCACCGGCAGGCCGCGCCATTCGCAGACGGCGATGAAGAATTTGTACAGATACGACTCGGCCAGCTGGCGCTTGTAGGTGGAACTGTAGCCTTCGTCGGGCAGCTGCGCGTAGTGGGCGGCGTAGCGGTCGGCCAGCGCATCGAGTTCCTGGCGCAGCACCGGCATCGCCTTGGCCAGCGCGGCGGCGTCCCAGTGCTGGCCGCGCAGCGCCTGCTCGGTGTGCGGCATGCGGGTGGCCGTCGGCGACATGCCGCCATACACCAGCGTGATGTCGGCCACGCGTTGCTGCGCGTCGAGCCGCACGCGCATGCCGCCGTTGACGATGGAGTGGGCGTTGACCTCGCGCTGCGCGGTCTTGTAGGTTTGCGCGTATTCGTCGGCGCCGGTCAGGTGCAGCTGGTAGGACAGCAGCACGCAGCCGTCGGCGTGCTGGCGCCAGTAGGCGGGCAGGTCCAGCAGTGGCAGGGTTTTCGGCTCGGCCTGGTCGGGGGCGGCCACCGTCACCGTCGCGCCCAGCGCGGCCAGCGCCGTGTACACGTCGGAAGGGAAGGGCACGCCCTGTTCGGCATGCGTGACCACCAGCATGGTGTTGCCGGCCAGGGTGGCGGCGTTGCGGACGATGCCGCCGGCGGTGCGGCCGGCCATGTAGGCCAGCGCTTGCAGGCCGGCGTTGGGCGCGCGGTCGTTGGCGGCGTCGAGGAAGTCCAGCAGCTTGGCGTACAGCAGGCCGCCGCCCAGGCGCAGCTGGCCGTCCGCCAGGCTCAGCTCATGCAGTTCCGGCACGTGCGAGATGTCGATGAACACGTGCGGATTTTCCACTGTGCGCGGGTAGATGCCGATCGAGGTGTTGCCGCCGACCAGGCGCAAGTCGGCGCGGTCGTGGAAGTCGCGCATCAGGCCGATGGCGCTGGACACCGTCAGCGGCCGAAACCAGTGATAGCCGTTGGCCGAGTAGTGCACCGGGCGCGGCGGCTTGCGCAGCTCGGCGGGGAAGGCGATCTCCACCGGCGCGACCTTGTCCACCTTCTCGGCCGGGTCGACTTCGCACGTCATGCTGCCGGCCTCGTCGACCTTGGGGTTCCAGTCGGAGGCGAAGGTTTTCTTGAAGCCGTACAGGATGGGACGGTAGCCGGTGCAACGGCAGATATTCCCATCGAACATGGCCTCGATCTCCTGCTTGGTGCCCGGCTTGGGACCGCGCTGGGCCACGGCGGCCGTCATGTTCATCACCCAGCCGGGCGTGCAGTAGCCGCACTGGGTGCCGTTGTTGCAGGCCAGTCCGTCCTGCACGGTGCTGATGCAGCCGGACTTGACGCTGCCCGTGCCTTCCACCGTGGTCACCAGCATGCCGTCCAGCGAGGCCACCGGCCGCAGGCAGGAGTTCACCGAGCGGTGTTCGACCTGCTGGCTGTCCTCGTTCCAGCTCGACAGCATGACGGTGCAGGCGCCGCAGCCGCCTTGCTTGCAGCCTATCTTGGTGCCGGTCAGGCCGACTTCCGGCGAGCGCAGGTAGTCGGCCAGCAGCACGGTCGGATCGACCGTGGGCAGCTGGACCCGCTCGCCGTTGAGATAAAACACCAGGTCGGGCGTTTGGTCGGAAGTGGACATGTGGGACTCCTGTGGCGTGGGTGGTTGGTCCAGCGTGGCAAATTCGAGACAGCGAAAAATCGCCGATGGCGAAGGGGCAGAATACTGGTTTCGCGATGGGCGGCCAACTTAATTTTGCGCACTTTTTGCACGCCGAAAACTCACCAATTAACACCGCTGGCGCTTTTCCCTGATTGACATCGCAGAATTCGCGGTGCTATAGTGAATTTAACAAATGGAAGCGTTTCCACTCATGTAAAAACCACAGACGGACGGGCCACGACCCTTCTGCATGGAGACAGAATGTTCACAGCCAGCCCCGCTCTGCCGGGCGATGCGGCCTCGCGCCCTTCGCACGTCCGCCATCCGCTATCACCGTTGTTGCGCCGGCTTGCCGTGCCGTTGTTGCTGCCGTTGCTGCTGTGCGCGCACGGCGCGGCGCAGGCTCAGGGGCCGGTGCAAGCGTGGATCACCACCGGCGACCAGAGCAAGCTGCTGGCGCGCGGCGCCGACGCCGCCTTCGGTTCCGGCGTCAAGGCCGCCATCGTCATCGACGTCGATCCCGCCCAGCGCTACCAGGAGATGGTGGGCTTCGGCGCCGCCATCACCGACGCCTCGGCCTGGCTGATCCAGAACCGCCTGAACCCGCAGCAGCGCGGCGCGCTGATGAACGAGCTGTTCGGCAAGGCGCCCGGCGCCAACTTCAGCTTCACCCGCCTGACCATCGGCGCCTCCGACTTCTCGCGCAGCCACTACAGCTTCGACGACATGCCCCCCGGCCAGACCGATCCATCGCTGGCGCATTTCTCCATCGAACCCAACCGCGCCGACGTGCTGCCGGTCACCCAGGCCGCGCTGGCGATCAATCCGAATCTGCGTGTGATGGCCTCGCCGTGGAGCGCGCCGGGCTGGATGAAAAGCACCGACAGCCTGATCCAGGGCACCCTGAAGCCGGAAGCGTTCGCGCCGTTCGCCGCCTACCTGTCGCGCTACATCGGCGCGTATGAGAAGGAGGGCGTGCCGATCTACGCGCTGACCTTGCAGAACGAACCGCACTTCGAACCCAAGGATTATCCCGGCATGCGGGTCGAGCCGGCCAAGCGCGCCGCCTTCATCGGCGGCCACCTGGGCCCGCTGCTGGCGAAGGAACATCCGCAAACCCGCATCCTCGACTGGGACCATAACTGGGACGAGCCGGGCTCGCCGGCCGATGTGCTGAAAGACCCGGTGGCCAACAAATACGTCAACGGCGTGGCCTGGCACGGCTACAACGGCGACGTGCGGGTGCAGGCCGCGCTGCACGACCGCTGGCCGGACAAGGACACCTATTTCACCGAATGCTCGGGCGGCAAATGGGCGCCGGTGTGGTCGGACAATCTGCAGCACTTCGCCCGCACCTTGGTGATCGGCACCACGCGCGGCTGGGCCAAGGGCGTGCTGCTGTGGAACCTGGCGCTGGACGAGAACGACGGCCCGCACCTGGGCGGCTGCAAGGATTGCCGCGGCGTCGTCACCATCGACAGCCGTGACGGCAAGGTCACGCGCAACGAGGAGTATTACGCGCTGGCCCACGCCAGCCGCTTCGTGCGCCAGGGCGCGCGCCGCATTGCCTCGAGCAGCGGCTACAACGAGCTCGACACGGTGGCCTTCCGTAACGCCGACGACGGTTCGGTGGCGCTGCTGGTGGTGAACTCGGCCAAGACGCCGCGCAGTTTCGCCGTGCGCCTGGCGCCGGGCCAGCGCAGCTTCAGCTACACCTTGCCGGCCGCCAGCGTCGCCACGTTTACCTGGAAACCATAACCAGCACTGTCGTGCAGTTGCGCGGCAGTTTTTTCAGCACAGAAGTGGAAGCGCTTCCATTTCGCGTCATAGCAGTTCCGCCAGTAGCCGTTTGCAGTTCCCACCACGTCTAAAACTATAAGAGAGACCAGATGATGAGCAAGCCAACCCAAGCACTCGTACTGACACCGATCGCCGCCGCCTGCGCGGCGCTGGTGTTCGCCTCCGCCCCGGCATGGGCGCAGCAGGGACCGTCCGCCGCTGCGGACGACAAGGAAGTCCAGTCGGTGGTCGTCACCGGCATCCGCCGCAGCATCGAGACCTCGATGGCGGTCAAGCGCGACGCCGATTCCATCGTCGAGGCCATCACCGCCGAAGACATCGGCAAGCTGCCCGACGTCAGCATCGCCGAATCCATCGCCCGCCTGGCCGGCCTGACGGCGCAGCGCGTCGAAGGCCGGGCGCAGGTGATCTCGATCCGCGGCCTGGCGCCGGACTTCTCCGGCACCCTGATGAACGGGCGCGAACTGGTCTCCACCAGCAACAACCGCGGCGCCGAGTACGACCAGTATCCGTCCGAGCTGATCAACGGCGTCACCGTCTACAAGACGCCGGATGCATCGCTGGCGGGAGGCGGCCTGTCCGGCACGGTGGACCTGCACACCGTGCGTCCGCTCGACATCCGTGAACGCACCATCGTGTTCAACGCGCGCGGCGAGCACAATTCCAACGGCAAGCTGAACTCGAACACCTCGGCCAACGGCAACCGCATCAGCGCCTCGTATGTGGACCAGTTCATGAACAACACGCTGGGCGTGGCGTTCGGCTACGCCCACCTGGATTCGCCGGGCCAGCAACAGGAATACAAATCGTGGTGGTGGGGCACCGACAACAAGCTGCCCAAGGGCGATGAAGACGTGGTGGCGCTGAAGGGCGCCGAAGTGACGGCCACCTCGCGCAAGCAGAAGCGCGATGGCCTGATGGGCGTGATCGAATACCGTCCGACCAAGGAATTCCGCACCTCGCTGGACCTGTACTATTCCGAGTTCAAGGAAGACACCACCATGCGCGGCATGATGTGGAACTCGCACCAGTGGAGCGACGTCATCTACACCAACCCGATCATCCAGACCATAGGCGGCACCCGTCTGCTGGTGGGCGGTTCGCTGGTCAACCTGGAACCCATCGTCCGCAACGACTTCAACACCCGCAAGGACCAGCTGGGCGCGGTGGGCTGGAACAACACCTACAAGAAGGACGGCTGGACGCTGGTGGGCGATGCGTCGTACTCGAGCGCCAAGCGCCGCGAGATGGTGCTGGAAACCTATGCCGGCCTGGGCCCGGCCGGCTCGCACATCACCGACAACAACTTCCAGTTCCGCATCCCGACCGCCAGCGGCCTGCCGACCTTCACGCCCAGCCTCAACTTCGCCGACCCGTCCATCATCAAGCTGACCGACGTCGGCGGCTGGGGCAAGGACGCCGACATGCACCACCCGGTGGTGGAGGACAAGCTGGGTTCGCTCAAGTTCTCGGCCAAGCGCGACCTGGAGGGCATGTTCCGCAACATGGAAGGCGGCGTCAACTTCAGCAAGCGCGAGAAGACCCACGCCGACACCAACAACTACTGGAACCTGAACAACGGCCGCGCGCCGGCGGTCGTCTCGCCCGACCTGATCCAGCCGTCGACCTCGCTGGCCTTCGCCGGTATCCCGAGCGTGCTGACCTATGACGTCATGGGCGTGCTGGGCAAGTACTACACGATGCAGCCGGCTCGTCCCGACGACCAGGCCCTGCAGGACTGGGGCGTGACCGAGAAAGTCACCACCGCCTACGCCAGGCTGGGCATCGACACCGACATCGGCCCCTTCCCGCTGCGCGGCAACCTCGGCCTGCAAGCGGTCAACGTCGACCAGAAATCGCGCGGCGCCACAGTCAACGCCGGCAAGCTGGGTTCGATCACCGGCGGCGCCAACTACACCGACGTGCTGCCGAGCCTGAACCTGAACTTCGACCTCGGCAAGTATCTCGACACCACCAACCTGCGCTTCGGCGCCGCCAAGACGGTGGCCCGCCCGCAGATGCAGGACATGCGCGCCGGCGTTTCGGGCGGGGTCGACGCCACCACCCGCATGTGGAACGGCAGCGGCGGCAATCCGCAGCTGGAGCCGTGGCGCGCCAATTCCTACGACCTGTCGATGGAGAAATACATCGGCAAGCGCAGCTACATCGCCGCCGCGCTCTGGTATAAAAAGCTGCAGAGCTACATCTACAACCAGCAGACCGCGTTCAGCTTTGCCGGCTTCCCGAACCCGTCGGGCGTGGTGCCGCTGCAGGACATCGGCACGCTGAACCGGCCGACCAACGGCGCCGGCGGCCTGGTCAAGGGTGTCGAGCTGTCGGGCGCGCTGGACGGCGGCCTGCTGTACGCACCGCTGGAAGGCTTCGGCGTGACGGGCAGCATGTCCGGCACCGAGAGCTCGATCCATCCCAACGGTCCGGGCACCAAGGAGAAGCTGCCGGGGCTGTCGGGCGTGGTGTCCAACTTCACGGTCTACTACGAGAAAGCGGGCTACCAGGCGCGCGCCAGCCGGCGCTACCGTTCGGCGTATCGTGGCGAGGTGACGGGCTTGTTCGCGCAGCGTTCCTTCAGCGAGATCCTGGCCGAGCGCCAGATCGACTTGCAGCTGGGTTATGCGATCGAGGAAGGCCGCTACAAGGGCCTGTCCTTCCTGTTCCAGGTGAACAACCTGAACAACTCGCCTTACCAGACACGCCAGGGCGATGCGTTCTCGGGCGGTTCGTACGCGCCCGAGCGCTACACCACCTACGGCCGCCAGTTCCTGCTGGGCTTGAACTACAAGCTGTAAGCCGAAGAAGCGCGCCGCTCAACGCGAGCGCGCTTCTTCGCGGCGCTGGATGATGAAGGTCTTCAAGTCTTCGAAGGTGACCACGCCGCGCTGGGCGCTGTCGATATGGTCGAAGTTTTTCTCGATGAAGCCCAGGCCGGCCTTGTGCGCTTCTTCGCGGCTCAGGCTGCCGCTGCCGTCCAGGTCGGCTTCCTCAAAACGTCGTTTCAGTTTCTGCATGGCCTGGTATTGCAATACCGGGCCGGAGGCGCCGTCGCGCGGCGGCTTGCGCATGGCCGGCGGGATATAGGGATCGGGATGGAGCGGCGCCGACATCATGACCGGCGCGTCTTCCCGATTCGGCGCCTGGGCATGCGCGCAGGCGCAGGCTGTGGCGGCGGTCAGCATGGCAATGTGGACTAGCAGTTTCATGATCGTCTCCCCCGCGCAGCTTGTTGAGCCTGGCGCATGGCTTATGGTGTCACTGTGACGCTGTTGAAGAAATTAATCAAATCCATTTGCTGTGCCCGGCGCGCACTGTCGTCTAGATACGTCATATGCCCGCTTGCATAATATTTGAGCACAATTAGCGGATTTGCACCCAAACGCGCCAGATCGAGTTCGGTCTGGTGGAAGGGAGTGGCGAGGTCGTAGTAGCCGTTGACCGACAGCACCTTCATGGACGGATTCAGCGTCATGGCGGCGGCCAGGTCCGGAATGGTGTCCGGCAGCTGCTTGCCGTCGTGGCTGAAGTTCCACTGGTCGACGATGTTGTTGCTGCTGGTGTAGCCGGAACGGGCGCTGTAGTGCAGCTCGTTGGCCAGGTAGCTCGCGATGCCGTTGACGAAGGCGGAGTTGATGACCGTCAGCGAGGGATCGCCGTCCACCGTCAGCGCGCTGCCGTTGGGCGCGGAGACGCGGGCGTCGTAGCGGCCCACCAGGCTACCCGGCACGGCGTTTCGTTGATAGTAGTCCGGGCCCATGTCGAAGTTCTGCTGCCAGGTCAGCACCGGCAGGCCGGTGTAGGCGACCAGCTGCGCGATCACGCCGGCCGGCGGTGCAACCTTGCTGGCCAGGTAAGCCGTCATGGCGCTGCGATAGTCGCCGGCGGCAAAGCCGCGCGCCTGCTGCACGTAGGCGCTGAAATCGCTGGGCAGCGGATTGCTGCGCTGGTAGTAGGCGCTGGTGGCGGCGTAGGTCGGGACGTAGCCTTCGCAGCTGATGGCGCCCGGATCGAGCACGCCGCAGTTGCTGTTGTAGTCCATGATGGACGATTGCAGCACCACTGCCGCCACCTGCACGCCGGCCAGTTCCAGCAGGTTGGCCAGCACCGCCGTGCGCGGCGTGCCATACGATTCGCCGAACAGGATCTTGGGCGAGGCCTCGCGCTTGTTGACGGCTACGTAGCGCTGCACGAAATCGCGGAAGGCGGCGGCGTCCGCATCCACGCCCCAGAAGGTCTGGTTGGTGTTGGGCGCGATGGCTTGCGAGTAGCCGGTGCCGATGGCGTCCACGAACACCAGGTCCGATTGTGCCAGCAGGGTTTCCTGGTTGTCGACCAGCTGCACCGGCATGACGGTGGCGTTGGGTATGGTGCTGACCAGCCGGCGCGGCCCGAACGAACCCAGATGCAAATAGGTGGAGGAGGAACCGGGGCCGCCGTTGTAGAAGAAGGTGACGGGCCGCTTGGCCGCACCGGCGCCGGCCACGGTGTAGGCGACGTAGAAGAACGAGGCCGAGGCCTTGCCGGTACGGACGTCGGTGGCGGTCAGGTGGCCGGTGGTGGCGGTGTAGTTGAACTGCTGGCCGTTCAGCTGGATATGGCTGGCGATGACGGCGGCGTTTTCATTGGGGGTGGACAGCGAGCCGCTGGCAAGGTTGGAATAGGCCAGCGTGTCGTCGAAGGCGCCGGGCACCGTCGGCGTGGTGGGCGTGACCGGGGGCGTGGGAGTTACCGCCGCACTGGAATCGCCACCGCCGCCGCCGCAGGCGACCAATAACGCGGCGCAGGCGGCAAACGCCGCTGCGCGCAACTCACACCGCAATTTTGTAGAATTTGCCACTGTGCTCTCCACCAGGCCGGATCACAATTATGATCCCGACTTGCATGAAATGCATCAGCTATTTTTTCCAGAATCCTGCGTGGGCCTGCCGCGCCTCGTCCTCGCGCAGTGGTCCGATGACTTCAGTCGGGCGCTGGCCGCGCGCGAACACCTCGCGGCAGGGCAGCGACAGCGTCGGATTTTCAGGATCGCTGCCGGTCAATGCCAGCAGGCTCGCTTCGGACATCGCGTACACCACCCGTCCCACGCCGCTCCAGTAGGTGCCGCCGGCACACATGGCGCAAGGTTCGGCGTTGGCGTACAGCGTGGCCGTCGCCAGCTGCTCGGGGCCGTGGCGCTGCGATGCCTGGCGCAGCGCGTTCATCTCGGCGTGCGCGGTGCGGTCGCTGCTGGAGGCGTTCATCGCTTCCGAGATCACCGTGCCGTCGGCGGCGACCACCATGGCGGCGAAGGGATGGTGGCCTTCGTCGCGCGAGCGCTGCGCCAATGCCAGCACGCGGGTGAGGAATTCGTGGTCCTGATCGGTGGCGTTGCTCATGTTGTCTCCTGATCGTTGCGCAGCACCCCGTAGCGCAGGTTCTGCTGTTTGAGATAGGCGCGGTAGGCCAGCGACATGCGGTCGCAGGCCACCGACACTTCGGCGCCCGGTATCAAAGGCAGCCTGGCGGGGCTCTGGCTTTCCAGGATCGGTCGGTCTTGCAGGAAGATGGTGTCCTGGAACTGGCGCAGTTCGTCGTCGCCGGAGGTGAAGTCGTCCAGCGCCAGGATGATCCAGACGCGGGTAGTGGTTTCGGTCAGCGGTTGCAGCATCAGCGCGATCGCCTCGCGCACACTGTCCACCGGATGCTTGGTCAGCACCGCCGTCAGTGGACGCACCACGCGGTAGGTGTATTCGATGTCGGCGCCGCCGGTGGCGGCCTTGCTGGCCTGCGGCTGCCATGCGCGGCATTGCCTGGCCCAGACGCCGCTGCCGTAATCGGCATCGTCAAAGGTTTCGACGGTGTAGTTGGCGATGGCGGCTTGTTCCTGCAAGCCCAGTATGCCCTCGTGGACAAAGGCGAAATGCGCCATGTCGAGGAAGTTCTCGACGATGCGCGGCCCGCTGCTCTGCACGTCGTACGGGCCGCACCAGACCTTGCGCAAGGCCGGGTCGGAAAATTCGGGAAAGCGCGGCGGCGCTGGCGTGGCCACGGCAGGCTCGCCGAGGCAGACCCACACCAGGCCATGACATTCCTGCACACGGAAGGTGGCGACTTGCGCCTTCAGGTTCGCTTCGCCCAGCGCCGGCAGCGCGGGGATGTGCCGGCAGCGGCCTTCGCTGCCGAAGGTCCAGCCGTGGTAGGCGCAGCGCAGCGTGTCGCCGTGCAGTGCGCCCATCGACAAACGGGTGCCGCGATGCGGACAGCGGTCTTGCCACGCGTGCAGCGCACCGCCGCTGTCGCGCCACAGGGCGAGGCGCGTGTCCAGCAGGTCGGTGGCGGCGATCGCGCCGGCCACGATCTCTTGCGAGAGCGCGACCGGGTGCCAGTCGTTCAACAGGACCGGATCAGGGGTCACTTCGGAATCGAGCCTTCCACGCCCTGCACGTAGAAGTTCATCGACAGCAGGTCCTTCAGCGGCACCACCACGCCGGCCGCGTACTTGACCGCGCCCGACTGGTCCTTGATCGGACCGGTGAACGGCGCGAGGGTGCCGGCGGTGAGCGCAGCTTTCTTCTCTTCGAACACCTTGGCCGCTTCGGCAGGCACCGCGGCGTTCAGGGGCGACATCTTGACCATGCCTTCCTTCATGCCGCCATGGTAATCGCCGGTTTTCCAGGTACCGGCGATGACCGCCTTGGCGGTCTCGATGTAGTAGGGAGCCCAGTTGTTGGTGGCCGCCGTCAGGTGCGCCTTCGGTGCGAACTTGGACATGTCCGAATCCCAGCCGAACGCGTACACGCCTTTTTCCTGCGCCACTTGCAGCGTGGCCGGCGAGTCGGTGTTCTGTGCCATCACATCCGCGCCTTGCGCCACCAGGGTTTCCGCCGCCTGGCGTTCCTTGGCCGGGTCGTACCACGAGTTCACCCAGATCACCTTGGTCTTGACGCCGGGATTGACGCTCTGCGCGCCCAGCGTATAGGCGTTGATGTTGCGGATCACCTCAGGCACGGGGAAGGAGGCGATGAAGCCTAGCGTCTTGGACTTGGTCATCTTGCCGGCGATGACGCCGTTCAGGTACGCGCCCTCATACAGGCGTGATTCATAGGTGCCGAGGTTCTTGCCGGTCTTGAAGCCGGTGGCGTGCAGAAACACCACGCCCGGCGTGCTCTTGGCGACTTTCTCGGTCGGATTCATGTAGCCGAAGGAGGTGGTGAAAATCAGCTTGTTGCCGCCGGCGACCAGCTTGCGGATCACGCGTTCCGCATCCGCGCCTTCCGGCACGTTTTCGACGTAGGTGGTCTTGACCTGGGCGCCGAGCTCCTTCTCCATCGCCAGGCGGGCCTGGTCGTGGGCGTAGGTCCAGCCGGCGTCGCCGACCGGGCCGACGTAGACGAAGCCTATCTTCAGCGGCTCCGCTGCGGACGCGGAGGCGGACAGGCCGATGCTTGCGGCGGCCAGCGCGGCCAGTGCCAGTACTTTGCGACGATTCATCATACGGTTTCCTTTGGACGGAGTTAGAAGTGGTATTCGGCGCGGACCATCGGCGTTTTCGCCGTTGCGCCAGGATTGTTGGTGTCAGGGTTGCCGAACTTGTTTTTCCAGAACTGGTATTCGACGCCGACCTTGAAGGTGTTCTTCGGCGCACTGACCACGGCGCTCATGTCGTACATGACCTGCATGTCGATATTGGTTTCGCGCGCGGTGTCGCCGCCGAATTCGTTCTTGCCCTTGGTGCCGATGAAGTTGGCGAAGCCTTCGAACGACAGCGGAATGCCGACGTTGAACGGGATGCCCCAGGCGGCGGTCAGCATCGGGTGGGTCTTGTAGGCGTAGCGCGGCGTGGCGGCGCCGGTGAAGGTGTTGAACGGCGCGTTGCTCTCCCACAGCGCGAGCAGGCTGACGTCGAGGAAGCCCGGCACGTCCAGCATCAGCGTCGGGCCGGCGACGATCATGCGCTTCTTGGAGTTGTAGCCGGCGTCGGTCTTGCTGTTGAAATCAAAGCCGGCGGTGGCGCCGACGCCGCGCACCGGACCGAAGGCCCAGCTATTGCCGGTGACCTTGCCCAGGTCCAGCGTGTGGCGGTACAGCGCATAGGCTTCATGCGCGCCGCTCTTGGCGCCGGCCGACGACGGGTCCAGTTCCGACGACATCAGGAAGTCGACGCTGAAGAAGTTCTTGCCGTACTTGTAGCCGGACACGCTGCTCAGGTTGACGATGTTCTTGGTGATGTCGTTGTTGTTGAACGGCTCGGCGAACTTGGTGCCGTAGCGGTAGCTGAGCGAGGTGTCGCTCCAGTCGGCGGCGTGGGCGGCGCAGGCGCAGCTGGCGAGGAGGACGAGGGCGGTGCGGGAAGCGAGACGGGACATCATGAACTCCATTCAGTGAGATAAAGTGGACAGTACGGTTTGTAAGAACTTCTTTTGTATCCAATTCGTTGTGGCGATTGGATTCAATCTCATCGACTTCTCTAGCAATTCCTGGGCCACGCCGCTAATACCCGGACAGCGCCTCGGCCAGATTCACTTTCTTGTCCTGCTCATTCAGATGCAGGCGCGCTTCGATTTCCAGCAGGTGGTGCTCGATCAAATGGGTGGCCTCCTTGATTTTTCCCTGCTCGATCAGGGTGGCCAGGTCCTGGTGCTCGTCGTTCTCGCACATGGTGGCGCCGGGCGCTTCGTACAGGGCGATGATCAGCGAGCAGCGCGACACCAGCTCCGCCATGAAGCGTTGCAGCACCTGGTTGCCGGCCAGTTCCGCCAGCAGGATGTGGAACTCGCCGCCGAGGCGTATCCAGCCGGCGCGGTCGCCGGTGCGGCGGGCCTGGTCCTCGGCGTGCAGCGCGGCGCGGATCTGCTTGAGCGAGGCGGGGGTGGCGTTGCGTATCACCAGCGGCACGATCTCCCGTTCGATGGCGCGGCGGGCTGCGAAGATGTCGCGCGCTTCCTCCGGCGTGGGCGAGGCGATCACCGCGCCGCGATTGGGCCGCAGCTCGATGATGTGGTCGTGCGCCAGCCTTTGCAGCGCCTTGCGCACGGTGGTGCGGCTGACTTGATACAGTTCGCAGAAATCGGCTTCGCCCAGGTGGGTGCCGGGAGGCAGGCGGTGGCTCATGACGGCGTTGACGACCGCGCGATAGATGCGCAGGTCGACGGCGGTGGTGCCGCGCTTGGTGGCGGCAGGCGCGCCCACGGCGATGGCCGCAGCTTCGGCCTTGCGAGGTTTGCGTTTGCCTGGTGATGGCATCGATCGATTCTCCGTGAGGGTGGTACTCACACTGCATAAAGCAGGAACCATGCTAACTACATCGTGTACAACGATTGCGCTAAAGCTGTCTTGTATTGTGTACGAAAGTACTTTGTTCTGTCCTCATTTTTGAACGTTGCGCACGTTTTTGGTGAGGAAGTGTGTCATATTTAGTGCACTCTTCCGCCCAAAATAGCGCGTTTCAGGCGGATCGTGACTGGCATGTTAATTGCGTCTGTTTTTGTATTCAATTTGTATACGATGAGGGAAGCGCCGATGACAGAGCCGCGCCTGAAGATGCTGGGCATCTCCAAGATTTACCCTTCCGTGGTGGCCAATGCCGCCGTCGACCTGACCGTGATGCCGGGCGAAATCCACGCCGTGCTGGGCGAGAACGGCGCCGGCAAGAGTACGCTGATGAAGATCATCTACGGCGTGACCAAACCCGATGAAGGCCAGATCATGTGGGAGGGGAAGCAGGTCCACATCCATTCGCCGCACGACGCGCGCAAGCTGGGCATCGGCATGGTGTTCCAGCACTTCGCGTTGTTCGAGACGCTGACCGTGGCCGAGAATATCGCGCTGGCGCTGGACGAGAAGATCGCGCCGGCCGCGCTGGCGCCGCGCATCCGCGCCGTCTCCGAACAATACGGTTTGCCGCTGGACCCGCAACGGCTGGTGCACAGCATGTCGGTGGGCGAGCGGCAGCGGGTGGAGATCGTGCGCTGCCTGTTGCAGTCGCCACGCCTGCTGATCATGGACGAGCCGACCTCGGTGCTGACGCCGGACGCGGTGCTCAAGCTGTTCGAATCGCTGCGACGCCTGGCCTCCGAAGGCGTCAGCATCCTGTATATCAGCCACAAGCTCGATGAAATCCAGGCCCTGTGCGACAAGGCCACCGTGCTGCGCGCGGGGCGCGTTTCCGGCACCGCCAATCCGAAAGAGGAAAGCGCCAAGTCGCTGGCGGAGTTGATGATAGGCCGCGAGCTGCCGGTATGCGTGCACGAGCCGCGCGAGCCCGGCGAGGTGCTGCTGGCGCTCGAAAAACTCAATGTGCGCAGCGACGATCCGTTCGGCACGCGCTTGAAGGACATCAGCCTGGCGCTGCGCAGCGGCGAGATCGTCGGCATCGCCGGCATTTCCGGCAACGGCCAGCAGGAACTATTGAAAGCCATCTCCGGCGAGCGCGCGCTGGCTGTGGGCAGTGGCGCGATCCGCCTGTGCGGGCAGGACGTGGGCAGGCTCAATGCGGCGCAGCGCCGCCAGTTGGGACTGGGCTTCGTGCCGGAGGAGCGCCTTGGGCGCGGCGCCGTGCCCGACCTGTCGCTGGCCGATAACGCGCTGCTGACCGGCTATCTGCCGGCCGCCAACACCGGCATGGTCAAGCGCGGCCTGATACAGCGCGGCGCGGTGCGCGAGTTCGCGCGCAAGGTGATCGAGCGCTTCAACGTCAAGTGCGGTGGCGAGCAGTCTGCGGCGGCCAGTCTTTCGGGCGGCAATCTGCAGAAGTTTATCGTCGGCCGCGAGATCGCGCTGACGCCGAAGGTGATGGTGTTCGCGCAGCCGACTTGGGGCGTGGACATCGGCGCCGCCATGCTGATACGGCAGGCCATCATCGATATGCGCGACCAGGGCGTGGCGGTGCTGGTGTTGTCGGAGGAGCTGGACGAATTGTTCATGATGAGCGACCGCATCGCCGTGCTGGCGGATGGCCGCTTGTCGCAAGTGGTGCGGGCCGCAGGCACCAGCATCAACCAGATCGGCGTGTGGATGAGCGGCGATTTCGATTACCAGGGAGCAGAACATGTCGCGGCTTGAACGACGTCCCGAACCATCGCGTTCGATGATGCTGGCGTCGCCGCTGATCGCGGCGGCGGCCATGCTGGTGACCGGCTCCGTGCTGTTCTTCTTTTTGGGGCAGGAGCCGCTGCATGCCTTCTACGTCTACTTCATCAAGCCGTGGACCACGCTGTACGGCGTCGGCGAATTGCTGCTGAAGGCGACGCCGCTGATCCTGTGCGGCGTGGGCCTGGCGATCGGCTTCCGCGCCAACGTCGCCAACATCGGCGCCGATGGCCAGCTGACGGTGGGCGCGATCGCCGCCGGCGCGGTGGCGCTGTATTTCGACGAGGTGCAGGCATGGTGGGTGTTGCCGCTGATGCTGCTGGCGGGTGCGCTGGGCGGCATGCTGTGGGCGGCGATTCCCGCGCTGCTGCGCACGCGCTTCAACACCAGCGAGATTCTCGTCAGCCTGATGCTGGTGTACGTGGCGTATCACTTGCTGAGCTACCTGGTGCACGGGCCGATGCGCGATCCGGCCGGCTTCAACTTCCCGCAGTCGAAGATGTTCAGCGACTCGGCCACCTTGCCGCTGCTGGTGGAAGGCTTGCGCCTGAACGCGGCCTTCATCCTGTCGCTGGTCGCGGCGGTGGCGGCCTGGTTCTTCTGCAAGCACACGTTCGCCGGCTACCGCATGCAGGTCAGCGGCATGGCGCCTGCCGCCGCGTTGTACGCCGGCTTCAGCGAACCGCGCAATGTGTGGCTGGCCTTCATGGTCAGCGGCGCCTTGTCCGGCATCGCCGGCGTCGGCGAAGTGGCGGGGCCGCTGGGGCAGATGCAGCCGTCGGTGTCGGCCGGCTATGGCTTCGCGGCCATCATCGTCGCCTACGTCGGACGCTTGCATCCGCTGGGCGTGGTGCTGTCGGCGTTGTTGATGTCGCTGCTGTACATCGGCGGCGAGACGGCGCAGATCGAGCTGCAGGTGCCGTCAGCCATCACCGGCATGTTCCAGGGCCTGCTGCTGTTCTACCTGCTGGCGGCGGACCTGTTCATTCATTACCGCTTCAAGCCGCGCAAGCGCCACTTGCCTGTCACCGCTGGAGAACCCGCATGATCAGCACCGAACTGTTAATCGCCTTCCTCGCCAGCACGGCGGGCGCCGCCACGCCGCTGGTGGTGGCCTCGATGGGCGAGCTGGTGACCGAGCGTTCCGGCGTGCTCAATTTGGGCATGGAGGGCATGATGCTGGTCGGCGCCGTGGTGGGCTTCGGCGTCACCTTGGGCACGGGGCAGATGTGGCTGGGGCTATTGGCGGCGATTGCAGCCGGCATGCTGATGTCGCTGATCTTCGGCTTCCTTGTGTTGACGCTGCAAACGAACCAGGTGGCCACCGGGCTGGCGCTGACTTTGTTCGGCATCGGGCTGTCGGCCTTCATGGGGCGCGGGCTGGTAGGGCAGACGGTGGAGCCGATGCCACACCTGCACTTCCCGTTGCTGTCCGACCTGCCGTTTGTCGGGCCGCTGCTGTTCCGCTTTGACGCGATGGTGTATGGCTCGGTGCTGCTGGTGGTGCTGATCGGCTGGGTGCTGGCGCGCACCCACATCGGCTTGGTGGTGCGCGCGGTGGGCGAGTCGCCGCACAGCGCCCATGCGATCGGTTATCCGGTGATCGGCCTGCGTTACGGCACGGTGCTGTTCGGCGGCGCCATGGCCGGCCTGGGCGGCGCCTACCTGTCGCTGGCGCTGACGCCGATGTGGGTCGAGGGCATGACGGCGGGACGCGGCTGGATCGCGCTGGCGCAGGTGGTGTTCGCGACGTGGAAGCCGCGCGGCGTGATGGTGGGCGCCTATCTGTTTGGCGGCGTGACGGTGTTGCAGTTCCACGGGCAGGGCATGGGGCTGGACATCCCGTCGGAGTTTTTGTCGATGCTGCCCTACCTCGCTACTATCGTGGTGCTAGTCATCATTTGCCGAAATCCGCAAACAATCCT
Source organism: Duganella sp. BJB476 (assembly GCF_003416895.1). Classification (GTDB taxonomy): domain Bacteria; phylum Pseudomonadota; class Gammaproteobacteria; order Burkholderiales; family Burkholderiaceae_D; genus Rugamonas. The sequence continues at coordinate 55,850 of NZ_QVIO01000005.1, read as the reverse complement.
GCTGAATAAACCAATGTCTCTTGGCCAAAACTTCAAGCCGGACTGACAGTTGTTGCGTTCATGCACAGCAAAATTGATGTAGATCAAAAACGGACAATAAAAACCAGCAGTAAAAATTCCCTGCGACAATTGGTGACTTTGTTGCGGGGAAAACCTAACTATTCTGGACTCGTTGGCCACTGGCCGATGGCGCTCCCCAAACCCCGGCACGCCCTTTTCCCAAATATAAAAAAGGAACGGCCATGCGCATCAACAGTCCAATCACTCAAAACGAATACCTGATGGACGATGGCAAGACCATCGTCTCCAGCACGGATTTGCAGGGCAACATCAACTACGCGAATCCCTATTTCATCGAGGTCAGCGGCTTCACGGAGCAGGAACTGATCGGCGCGCCGCAGAACATCGTGCGTCATCCCGACATGCCGGTCGAAGCCTTTGCCGATTTGTGGCGGACCATCCGCGACGGCATGCCGTGGACCGGCCTGGTGAAGAATCGCTGCAAGAACGGCGACTACTATTGGGTGATGGCGAACGTCACGCCGGTGATCGAGCAGGGCAAGCCGGTCGGCTACCTGTCGGTGCGGACCAAGCCCAGTCGCGAGCAGGTGCGCGAGGCGGACGAGCTGTATCGCCAATTCAAGGCGGGCAATCCGCGCCGGTTGCGCATCGTCAACGGGCGCGTGGTGGCGACCGGCATTGTGGCGCGGCTGATGGGCATGCTGAAGATGCCACTGACGCGTCAGATCGGTGCGGCCACGCTGCTGACTGGCGGCGTGCTGGCCTTGCTGGCCTTTGCCTTGCTGGGTTTGGACGATGCGGGCATCAACGCGGCGCGCAGCTGGATGGGGGCGCTGGCGCTGGGCGCCATGCTGGGCATGGTGTGGTTTGGCCGCAGCCTGTATCTGAACCTGGCGCTGCCGCTGCGCGAGGCGACGCGCGCGGCGCGCATGATGGCGGGCGGCGACCTGACGGCGACTTTCGCGATCCAGCGCGACGACGAAATGGGACAGTTGTTGGCGGCGCTGCGGCAGACCAATATCAACCTGCACAGCATCATCGGCGACGTGCGCGCCAACTTCGACGAGATCTCGGTGGCGACCGGCGAAATCGCCGACGGCAATCTCGATCTGTCGGGGCGCACCGAGTCGCAGGCCTCCAGTTTGCAGCAGACCGCGGCCAGCATGGAGCAGCTGACGTCGACCGTCCAGCAGAGCGCCAGCAATGTGGCCAGCGCCAATGAACTGGCCGAGCGCGCGTCGGCGGTGGCGGCGCAGGGCGGCAGCATCGTGTCGCAGGTGGTGTCGACGATGGTCGACATCAGCGCCTCGTCGAACAAGGTGCTCGACATCATTGGCCTGATCGACGGCATCGCGTTCCAGACCAATATCCTGGCGTTGAACGCGGCGGTGGAAGCGGCGCGCGCCGGCGAGGAAGGACGCGGCTTCGCCGTGGTGGCCAGCGAGGTGCGCAACCTGGCGCAGCGTTCGGCCACGGCCGCCAAGGAAATCAAGGTGCTGATCGACCAGTCGATCCTGAAGGTGCAGGCCGGCACGGCACTGACCACCAGCGCCGGCATGACGATGAGCCAGGTGATCGAATCGGTGGACCGGGTGTCGCGCGTGATGGAGGAGATTTCGAACTCGACCCGCGAGCAGAGCGACGGCATCGTCCAGGTCAACCAGGCGGTGATACAGATCGACGACATCACGCAGCAGAACGCGGCGCTGGTGGAGCAGGCCGCCGCCGCCGCCGGCAACCTGGCGCAGCAGACGCGTTGCGTGTCGCAGGCGATGGCGGTGTTCAAGTTGCAGGGCGGGCTGGCGGTTCGGCGTCCCGCTGCGGCGCCGGTGAGCCAACCCAAGCCGAGGCTGAAGCTGCTGGCCTGAGGGTTTATCATGCTGGTTTGACACGGCAATTCGGGAACCAGCATGGAGCAAGCGGTACGGGTAACACTGGCGGGACAGGGATGGAGCTTCGACGCGCAAGCGCCGGCGACGGTGTTACAAAGCGCCGACCGCGCCGGCGTGCGCCTGCCCAGTTCCTGCCGCAACGGCACCTGCCGCACCTGCATCTGCCTGAGCACCAGCGGTACGGTGCGCTACCTGATCGAGTGGCCGGGCCTGAGCTTCGACGAAAAGCGCGAAGGCTACATCCTGCCGTGCGTGGCCATCGCCGTCACCGACCTGGTGATCGAGGCGCCCGCCGCCTCCAGGCTCCCGGCCCCACCTGATACTGGCGTTTGAAGGCGCGGCTGAAGGCCGCTTCCGATTGATAGCCCACCGCTTCGGCGACGTCGCCTGCCTGCCGGCCGGCGTCCAGCAGGCGCGCGGCTTGCGCCATGCGCAGTTGCGTCAGCACGGCGGCCGGTGGGGCGCCGGCCGCTTGTTTGAAGAGGCGCGCAAAGGTGGCGCGCGACATATGGCATGCCGTCGCCAGTTGGTCCAGCGTCCACGCCCGCTGTGGCGCGGACAGCATGCCGTCCAGTGCAGCCAGCAGGCGCCGTTCCCCCAGCACCGCGAATAATCCCGGTATCGTCATCGACTGCTCCAGCCAGCTGCGTATCAGCAGCGCAAACAACGCGGAGGCCAGTTGCCGCACGATGGCTTCCGAGCCTGCGCGCGGCGTCTCGGCTTCCGCCTGCAGCATGGCGATCAGGTGGTTCAGGCCTTGTGCGTCGGCGCGGTCGGCGCTGCGCACCACCAGCATCGGCGGCAGCGCGGCCAACAGGCCGTTGGCGCCGTCGTCATCGAAGCGGAATTCGCCGCACAGAATATCGGTGCTGGGACCGTCGCCGACGTTGCCTTCGTAGCGCAGCAGGCCCGGCGCGCTGTGCATGGCCGACGCCTGCGCGGGATCGCCGATGTAGAGGCGGTGCGCGCCGCCGTGCGGGAAGACGATCAGGTCGCCCGCTTGCAGCGTCAGGCCGTCGGCGCCGTCCACCAGCGCCGTGCCGCGCGCGATCAGGTGGTAGGGCGCGATGCCGCTGGCGGTCGCCGCGTGATCCAGCACCCACGGCGCGCCGAAGTGGCAGCGCGTGTCCAGTGCGGTGCGCATCGGGTACAGCGAGAGCAGGTGGCTGAGGGTATCCATGGCAAGCTTGGTTGAGACGAATAAGCAAATTATAGCGATGTTTGAGCATTCATCATCTCATCGGGTGGCCGTAGACTGTTTCCATACCAACTCACCTGAAAGGAAACATCATGTCCCGTCTGACCACTCAAGCTGTCTCGGAAGCCACCGGCCACGCTGCGCAATTGTTCACCGCCATCAAGGGAGCGATCGGCAAGGTGCCCAACGCCTATGTCACGCTGGGCACGAACAGCCCGGTCGCGCTGGAAACCGCGCTGAATATGGATGCCGCGCTGCGCAAAAGCAGTCTGGCGGCGAAGGAGGTGGAGGTGGTCAAACTGGCCGTGAGCCAGGATGCGCAGTGCGACTACTGCCTGGCCGCGCATACGCTGGCGGGAGGCAAGTCCGGCTTGAGCAGCGAGACGATGCTCAACGTGCGCCACCGTCAGGTCAGTGGCGACGCGCGCATCGATGCGCTGGCGGTTTTTGCGCATACCGTTTTCACCACCAGCGGCGAGGTGCCGGCGGAGGTGGTGGTGGCGGTCAGACAGGCCGGCTACAGTGACGCGCAGATCGTCGACACGCTGCTGGCGATTGCCACCATCACGTTCACCAACCTGTTCAACCGCGTCAACGCGACGACGCTGGATTTCCCTGCCGCGCCTTAAGTTTTTGGGCCGTCGTCGCGTTTGCGCAGGCGGCTCAGTAGCGCGTCGGTCGACTCGCTGAGCGGCACGCCGTGGCGCCGCATCAGCTGGATGTTCAGCACCATGTTTTCCAGCACCAGCTTGGCCGCCACGGCCAGCAGGGTCAGGTGTTTGTCTTCCTCGCTGAAGCTCTCCATCGCCTCGGCCATCTCGCACAGGTGGTTGGAGATCAGGCCGCGCAGATCGTGCTCGTCGAACGGCAGGTCGGCGAAATCGATCGGATCTTCCTTTTCCACTTCCTCCATCAGCAGTTCCAGCTCTTGCGGTGTGATCGTCATGCAGTGCTCCGTTAGTTGAGGCATTTTCATTTTAGGCCAAACCGGAATAGAATCGCTAATCCCGTCGATCAAACCAACAAGCATAACGATGGCGCAACTTGTTTTTACCCAGCAACTGGGCCGCTTCATGACCGTGCCGCAGGTGGAGACCAGTGCGGCCGATCTGCGCAGCGCCCTCGACGCCGCCTTTGCCGACCATCCCCGGCTGCGCGGCTACGTGCTCGACGAGCAGGGCCAGCTGCGCGAGAACGTCGTCATCTTCATCGACGGACAACGCACCCGTGAGCGAAAAATATTGAACGATGCGCTCGCGCCGCATTCCAAAGTCTATATCTTGCAAGCTCTTTCTGGAGGTTGACATGTCTGACCGCGCCTACATCGGCACTCGCAAAGGATTGTTTGAAATCTACCGTACGCACGAGGCGTGGCATATCGACCAGCAGCATTTCCTGGGCGATCCGGTGTCGATGGTGCTGTCGGACCGGCGCGACGGCACGTTGTACGCGGCCCTGAACCTGGGCCACTTCGGCGCCAAGCTGCACCGGCGCGATGCGGGCAGCGACAGCTGGGTGGAGGTGGCGGTGCCGGCGTTTCCCGTCAAGCCGGCGGAGTCGGCCGATCCGGTGGAGTGGACGATGAAGCAGATCTGGTCGCTGGCGGCGGGCGGGCCGGACCAGCCGGGCGTGCTGTGGGCGGGCACCTTGCCGGGCGGCCTGTTCCGCTCGAACGACCGGGGCGACAGCTGGCAGCTGGTGGAGTCGCTGTGGAACGTGCCTGAGCGCGCGCAGTGGATGGGCGGCGGCTACGACGTGCCGGGCATTCACAGCATCTGCGTCGATCCACGCGACAGCAAGTCGGTGCTGGTCGGCATCTCCTGCGGCGGCGCCTGGCTGACCACGGACGGCGGCGAAAGCTGGGCCATGCGCGCCAAGGGCATGGTCGCCAGCTACATGCCGCCGGAGCTGGCCGAGGTGCAGCAGGTGCAGGACCCGCACCGCATCGTGCGCTGCCCGGGCGAGCCGGACAAGCTGTGGTGCCAGCATCACAACGGCATCTGGCGCTCGGTGGACAACGGCGCCAACTGGACCGAGGTGCACAGCGCGCCGCTGTCGAATTTCGGCTTCGTGACGGCGGTGCATCCGCAACATGGTGAGACGGCGTGGTTCGTGCCGGCCGAGGCGGACAGCAAGCGCTTCGCCGCGCATGCGGCGCTGGCGGTCACGCGTACCACCGACGGCGGCAAGACTTTCACCGCCTGGCGCGGCGGCCTGCCACAGCAGCATTGCTACGACCTGGTCTACCGTCACGGGCTGGCCGTCAGCGATTGCGGACAGATCCTGCTGATGGGGTCGACCACTGGCGGCGCCTGGCTGTCGGAGGATGGCGGCGGCCAGTGGCAGACCATCTCCACCACCTTGCCGCCGATTTACTCGGTCAGTTTCGCCTAGCTTACCCGGCGTAGGCCAGGAACATATCGACGGTCGCTTCGACCACTTTTTTCTGCATGGCCGCGTCCAGCGGCGGCTGGTTCAGCGTCACTTGCGGCCAGAAGGCGAAGGTCTTCAACTGGCCGGTCAGCATTTGCGGGGCCAACACCGGGTCGGCCTTGAGCAGCTTGCCGTCGGCCTGGGCGGCGCGCAGCCAGACCACGGCTTCTTCTTCCTTGCGGGTCAGCCGCGTCACCATCTCCTGCGCCCGCTCGGGCGAGTGGATGGATTCGGCAATCGCCACCCGCGCCAGATCCAGGAAGTAACTGTCCTGGAGCATGGCCATCTTTTTCCACAGCAAAGCCAGTAACTGCTCGCGCATGGGCACGGCCGCATCGTAGGGCTGCTGTTCCTGCGCCATCGAACTATTCCACAACTCATGCAATATCTGCGCGAACAATTCGTCTTTACTGGGGAAGTGGTTGTACACCGTGCGTTTGGACACGCCGGCGGTGGCGGCAATCTTGTCCATGCTGGTCGATTCGAAACCGCTGACGCGGAATTCTGCGATGGCGGCTTCGACGATGGCCTGGCGTTTGCGGTCGGTCAGTTTGAGGGGCGTGTTCATGGCTTTATTTTACACCGACTAGTTTACTTTTCAAAAAATAAGAACTACACTGTGTAGTGTACATTCTAAACCCTGGAGTCGCCCATCATGACTTATCAATCCGTTATCGCCGAATCCGACCTCGACGGCCTGTCCGTGCCCAGCGCGCCGCGTACCCGCGACGGCAAGTTCCGCAATCCGGTCAAGATGCATCAGATGGGCTTCTTCAAGTCGCTGGGCGTCATGCTGCGCTTTGCTTTCGACAAACCCAAGGACACCGTGCCGCGCCAGGCCATCCCCGTTCATGCGATCACGCAGCAGCAGTTATTGGATGCTCCGGATCGCAGCCTGTTCCGCCTCGGGCACTCGACGGTGCTGCTCAAGCTCAACGGCCATTTCTGGCTGACCGATCCCGTGTTTTCCGAGCGCGCGTCGCCGGTGCAGTGGGCCGGGCCGCAGCGTTTCCACCAGACGCCGATCAGCATCGAGGAACTGCCACCGATCAAGGGCATCATTCTGTCGCACGATCATTACGACCATCTGGACTACGCCGCCGTGATGAAGCTGGCCGCCAAGACCGAGCACTTCATTACGCCGCTGGGCGTGGGCGACCGTCTGATCGCCTGGGGCATCCCTGCCGCCAAGGTGCAACAGCTGAGCTGGTGGCAGTCCACCCACGTGGCCGGGCTGAAGCTGGTGGCGACGCCGGCCCAGCACTTTTCCGGCCGTGGTTTGAGTGACCGCAACAAGACGCTGTGGGCGTCGTTTGTCATCGAAGACCGGGACGTGAAGGTGTTTTTCAGCGGCGATAGCGGCTATTTCGACGGTTTCAAGGAAATCGGCCGCCGCTATGGTCCGTTCGACCTGACGATGGTGGAGACCGGCGCCTACGATCCCCAGTGGCCGGATGTGCACATGCAGCCGGAGGAATCCTTGCAGGCGCACATCGACTTGCGCGGCAAGGTGATGCTGCCGATTCATAACGGCACGTTCGACCTGTCGCTGCACGCCTGGCATGACCCGTTCGACCGTATCGCCGAGCTGGCTGCGGAACGCCGCTTGCCACTGGCCACGCCGGAAATCGGCAAGGCGCTCGACATCCGCCTGCCGCTGGCAGATGGCCGCTGGTGGGATGGCGTGAAGGAACTGGAAGCGGCGATGCAGGCCGCCTGAGGCTCAGGCGACGACGTTGATCAGCTTGCCGATGGTCTCGCCCTGCGCGTTGATCTGCGGCTTGGGCGGCGCCTGCAGGTCGGCCGGCAGCACTTGCTCGGCGCGGGATGGTCTTTCAATCGCATTATTCAAATTCGGGGCTGGCGCCGCCTTCAACGGCGGCGCGGACGCCTGATCGCTCTCTTGCTGGCTATCGCTCAGCGTCTGCTTATCCTTGGTCAGCTGCACCCGGCTTTGTTCCAGCCGGCTGGCGTCCTGGTTCACGCGTGACTGGTCCGTTTGCACCTGCCTTTCGGCCTGTGCAATCGATGCTTGCAGCGCGCTGACGGACGTTACGGAAGCCACGATCTAACCCCTAAGCAATAATTCTAGGCATGATAAGGCAGGATCGTGATGAGCACGATCTGTTTCAGATTAGGCCAGAAAAACAAAAAAGGCAAGGCTAACTGCGCCTTGCCTGTGAGGGAGGGAACTACAGCTTAGAAGCGGTACAGCAACGACGCTTCCCAGGTACGGCCAAACAGCGGACGTGCGTTGATCGGACCGGTGCCGCCGGCGGTCAGGCGGGAGTTGCCTTCCGTCAGGCCCAGCGCGTTGTTGAGATTGGTGCCAGCCAGGCGCACTTCGATCTTCTCACCCAGCGAGAACAGCACGCCGGCATCGATGGTGCGGTAGGACGGCAGGTATTGCTGGTTGGCCTGGTCAGCCCAACGCTCGCCGATCGAAGTGTAGGTGCCGTAGATCTTGGCCGAGTTGCCGTCACCCAGAGGAATCTTGTAGGTCGGCGTGAAGCGGAATTGCAGCTTCGGCTGACGCTGGACGGTTTTGCCTGCGGTATCCGGATTGTCGCGGTATTCCGATTTCTGGTAATCGCCGGTCAAAGCCAGTTGCAGGTTGGCGATAGGACGCACCGCCAGTTCGAATTCCAGGCCATTACCCTTGGAGCCGCTGATCGAATGCAGCTCGCGGCCGTCGGCCAGCACCTGCGAGAAGGCGATGCCGTCGAATTCCGTGTGGAAGGCGTTGATGTAGGCGCTGTACATCTGGGTCGCCGTCTTGAAGCCGATTTCGTACTGGCTTACTTTCGGCGTCGGCAGGATGCCGCGGTCATCGACCGATTTCTGGTTGCCGGCGCCGCGCAGGTCGTCGAAGGAGATGAAGGTGTGGCCGCGGTTGGCGCGCACGAACACCGCCGTATCCTTGGCCAGCTTGTAGTTGCCGCCGATGGTGAAGGAGTTGGCGCTGTCGGTGCGGCTCAGGTAGGTGTTGGAGCCGTCCGGCATCGAGGTGCCGTTGTTGTACACGGTCAGCGGATTGTTGTCGGTGTCGGCCGAGGTCAGGTTGGAGATCGTGCCGCTGATCTTCTGCTGTTCATGGCGCATGCCGAAGTCGACCTTGATGCGGTCGTTGACCTTCCACTCGTCCGAGATGAAGGCGGCGGTGTTGCGGCCGTCATACGAAGCGACCGGCGCGTAGAACACATTGCCGTCGGTACCGTTCTTTGACACGATCACGCCGTTGTTCAGGGTCACGTTGATCAGGCTGGCTTGCGGCACGGCCGACATCAGGTGGCTGTTGCCCAGGTACCAGACATCGCGCGACGAGTAGTCGGCGAAGTAGCCGCCCACGGTGACCGTGTTGTCCTTGCCGATTTCCTTGCTGACGCGCAGTTCGTCGGTGAACGAGGTCAGTTTCTTTTCCACCGACCACAGGCCAGCTTGCACCACCTGCTGGTTGCCGTCGACCGCGCCGCCGTGCACATAGGTGGCGGTGCCGGCCGTGGCCAGCTTGCCGCCAGCCGCCGCGACGGTTGCCGCGTTGCCGTTGGCCGAGCTGATGGCCGCGTTCAGGTAATCGTTCATCGACAGCGGGTTGTTACCGGTGAACATGGCGTTGGTGTTCAGGTCGCCATCGAAGCGGTTGAACTTGTTCGATACGCTCCATTCGCCGATCTTCTGGTCGAAGTCCGCGCCGAACACGGTGGCTTTGAGGCCGCGGCCGTCCGCCAGGTCGCGGTTCAGCGTCTTGCCGGGCGCCGCTTCGATGGTGAAGTTGCGCATTTCACCGCTCATCAAGGTGCCGGTCAGCGGATTGAAGCCGGGGAATTCCGAGATCGTGTGGCCGCCATTGCTGGAGATCAGCGGTACGCCGGTGTAGAAGGCGTTCTTGTCGTCGGTGTTGCGGACGTACATGGTCAGCTTGCCGTCGTCGAGCTTGCGGGTCAGCGTGGCGGTCAGCTGGTGGCCGTCGTCCGCCGGGAAGCCGGCGTCGCGCACGCCGTCGGTCTTGCGGTAGAAGCCGCCGACCGAGCCGTACCAGCCGTCGCTGATTTTGCCGCCGTAGTACATGTCGACGCGGCGCAGGCTGCCAGTGCCGGTGGTGAAGCGCACCGAGCCTTCCGGCGTGTCGCTGCCTTCTTTGAGGATGAAGTTCATGGTCGCGCCGGGCTGGGCGTTGGACCAGATAGTGGACGGGCCGCCGCGCAGCACTTCAACCCGCTCGACGGTGTCGTCCAGGCGGAAGGCCGACGAGCCTTCGAAGAACGACAAGGTAGGCGGCGGGAAGATAGGGTTGCCCATCAATTGCACCGAGACGAAGGGTGAATCGCTGCCGGAAGGGAAGCCGCGCACTTCGATGTTGGCGCCGGACTGGCCGCCGGTCGATTCCGCATACACGCCCGGCACGAGTTTCATGATGTCGGCGGTGCTGCTTGGGGAGGCCTGCTTCAGCTGCTCTTCGTTGGCGGTGGTGATGGAGAAGGCCGAGTCGACCTTGCGCACGCCGCGCGCCGAGGCGACGCCGGTGACGACGACTTGCTGGACTTCGGCGGCGACTTCCTTGGAGGTGGAAGGTTCAGTTGGGGCGGCGCTTTGGGCTTGCGCGGCGGTCTGGTTGACGAGCGTGAGGACGGCAGCCGTGACTGCGGATAACAAGAACGGATTCTGGCTTTTCATGTGGTCTATGCTTTCTTATGGTGTAAATCGTCTCCTGGACGGCGCGCCACCAGCCAAAACAGCTTCCGGTAGTTCCATCCCCATCTTCCACGATTCGTGAAGATGGGTCATTGAAACAAGAAATGATATCGATGTCAATCGAAATGTTATCGATGTCATTTTTCGCGACAAACGAAAAATTTCTGTCATAATGCGTGCGCACCCCCTGTTTTCAACCTATGAGCGATCAATGCCTTCGAATAAGTCTGTAGCCCGCAAAGCCGAAACAGCATTGACGATGGAAGACCTGGCCAAGCTGGCCGGCGTCTCCAAGATCACCGTTTCCCGCGCGCTGCGCGATAGTCCGCTGGTGACGGCGGAGACGCGCGAGAAGATCCGCGTCCTGGCGAGCGAGCAGGGCTACCGCTTCAATGTGAGCGCGCGCAATCTGCGCATGGGCCGCAGTTATTCGGTGGCGGTTGTGGTGGAAATGACACCCGTGCGCGGCCGGCCGATGTCCGATCCGTATCCGCTGGAGCTGTTGGGCGGCATTACGCAGGAACTGACGACCGCCGGCTACAGCGTGGTGCTGACGTCCAAGCAGTTGATGAACACGGCGCCGGTGCAGGGCGCCGATGGGCTGATCCTGCTGGGCCAGGGCTCGCACGGCGAAGCGGTGCGCACCTTGCAGCAGACCGGCATGCCGCTGGTGGTGTGGGGAGCTCCGGAAGCCGACACCGACTACATCGTGGTCGGCTCGGACAACAGAAAGGGCGGCATCAGCGCCGCCGAGCGCTTCATCGCGCAGGGCCGGCAAAAGCTGGTGTTCCTGGGCGACGTCGACCACGCCGAGGTGCAGGAACGCTGCGCCGGTTTCATCGACGCGATGGGCGGGCGGGCGACGGTGCACATCATCCGTCCCAAAGCCTTCACCTTCGAGGCGGGCTTCGACAGCATCTCGGCGCTGTTGAAAAAGAAGGGCGCCAATTTCGACGGCGTGTTTGCCGCCAGTGACTTGCTGGCCATGGGCGCGATCCGCGCGCTGGCCGAGAAGAATTTGCGGGTGCCGGAGAATGTCTCCGTCATCGGCTACGACGATACGCCCGGCGCGGCCAGTTTCGTGCCGCCGCTGACCAGCGTGCACCAGTACCTGCGCGACGGTGGCGTGTTGTTGGCCAAGAAGATGTTGGGCCTGATCGAAGGCCACCCGGTCGCGTCCGAAATGCTGCCGACCACCTTGATGGTACGCCAGACCTAGTTTCCCCCGTTTCCCCTGAATAAAGCCAAAAACGTCAATAAATCGGCTTTTTTTAAAATTCAAACCGCTTTGAATCGCATTTTTAAGGAATACGCTGTGCAACAACACACCTATCCCCTCGAAGCCTGGTGCATCCGCGAGACCAGTTTCGACACCGACTCCCACTTTCTCGACGAGACCCTGTTCGCGCTGGGGAACGGCTACATCGGCCTGCGCGGTACCGGCGAGGAGGGCTACGGCGGCCCGGCCGGCACCTCGCTCGACGGCACCTACCTGAACGGCTTCTACGAATCGGAGCCTATCCAGTATCCGGAAGCGGCCTACGGCCTGGCCAAGGTGAACCAGTTCATGCTGAACGTGCCGAATGCGAAGGGCGTCGAGCTGTGGCTGGAGGATGAGCGCTTCGATTTGCTGAGCGGCTCCGTGCAGTCGTATGAGCGGGTGCTGGACTTCCGCACCGGCGTGCTGACGCGCTCCGTGGAATGGACCTCGCCGCAGGGCCGCAGCGTGAAGCTGCACAGCCGCCGCCTGGTGTGCTTCGAGAACAAGCATCTGTTCGCAATCGAGTTCGCGGTGACGCCGCTGAATTTCACGGGCCGCGTGCGGCTGGTGTCGGCGCTCGACGGCGCGGTGAAGAACCAGGAGGCCGGCGACGATCCGCGCGTGGGTTCGGCGGTGTCGGGCCAATCGCTGCACATGGTCGGCCACGAGCAGAACGTCGGCTTTGCGGCGCTGGTGCAGCGCACGCACAACAGCGGCTTCATGCTGGTCAGCGCCACCGATACCGAACTGACTGGCGCCGATGCGACCATCGAGATCGCGCAGGTGGAGCAGCGCCTGACGCAGACATTTGAACTGCAAGCGCAGGCCGGCCAGACCATCACGCTGAACAAGTACGGCAGCTATTTCTCGTCGCGCGACTACGCCGAGGCGGAGCTGATGTGGCGCAGCAAAGACACGCTGGCCACCGCCAAGGCGGCCGGCTTCGACGACCTGCGCCTGGCGCAGGAGCAGTACCTGGCCGATTTCTGGCAGCAGGCCGACGTGCAGATCGCCGGCGACGACGCGCTCCAGCAAGGCATCCACTTCAACCAGTTCCACCTGCTGCAATCGGTGGGCCGCGACGGCAAGACCAACATCTCCGCCAAGGGCGTGACGGGCGAGGGCTACGAAGGCCACTATTTCTGGGACACGGAGATCTACATCTTCCCGTTCTTCCTGTACTCGAAGCCGGAAATCGCCCGCAAGCTGCTGGAGTACCGCTACGCCGGCCTGCCGAAGGCGCGCGAGCGCGCGCGCCAGATGTCGCATGCGACCGGCGCGCTGTACCCGTGGCGCACCATCGCCGGCGACGAATGCTCTGCCTACTTCCCGGCAGGGACGGCGCAGTATCACATCAACGCTGATATCGCTTACTCCATCAAGCTGTACATGGAAGCGACCAACGACCAGGAATACCTGGTCAAGCATGGCGCGGAAATCGTCATGGAGACGGCGCGCATCTGGATGGGCATCGGCAGCTACGACCGCGAAGGCCGCTTCTGCATCAACCAGGTGACGGGGCCGGACGAATACACGGCGCTGGTCAACAACAACTACTACACCAACGCGATGGCGCAGATGCACCTGAACTTTGCGGCCTCGATCGCGGAGCAGTTGCAGGCGCGGGAGCCGGCGGAGTTTGCGCGCATCGCCGCAGCCACGGTGTTGGATGTGAGCGAGCCGGCCGCATGGCGCCGCGCCGCATCGCTGATGAATCTTCCTTACGACAAGGCGCTGCAAATCCACGCGCAGGACGACAGCTTCCTATCCAAGAAAGTGTGGGATTTCGCCAACACGCCGAAAGAGAACTACCCGCTGCTGCTGAACTACCACCCGATGGTGATCTACCGCCATCAGGTGTGCAAGCAGGCGGACGTGGTGCTGGCGCTGTTGCTGCTGTCCGACCAGTTCACGCTGGAAGACAAGCGCCGCGACTTCGACTACTACGAGGCGGTGACGACGCACGATTCGTCGCTGTCGTCCTGCATCTTCAGCATCATCGCGGCGGAAGTGGGCTATCAGGACAAGGCCTACGACTACTTCATGGAGACCGCGCGCCTCGACCTGGACGACACCCACGGCAATACGCATTACGGCGTGCACACGGCGGCGATGGCCGGTACGTGGATGGGCGTGGCGTATGGCTTCGCGGGCATGCGCGTGGTGGGCGGCGAACTGCATTTCGCGCCGTCGGTGCCGAAGCAGTGGCAGCACTACACGTTCAAGATTCATTTCAAAGGCGCTCTGCTGGAGGTGCACGTGGAGCCGGGCCGCGCGGACTATCGCCTGCTGCAAGGCGAAGCGCTGAACTTTACCCACGGCGGCGAACCTGTCGCACTGACGCTGTCGCAACCGACGCAATCGAGGAGTTTTGCATGAGCCGCTTTAAAGCCGTTATCTTTGACCTGGACGGCGTCATCACCGACACCGCCCACTATCACTACCTGGCCTGGAAGCGCCTGGCGGAATCGCAGGGCGTGCATTTCGACCACGCCTTCAACGAGAACCTGAAGGGCATCGACCGCATGGGGTCGCTGGACCTGATCCTGGCGTCGTCCAAGCGGGCGTACACTAGGGAGGAAAAGCTGGCGCTGGCCGACGAAAAAAACCTGCATTACCAGGAGCTGATCTCCACCATGTCCGCAGCCGATCTGCTGCCGGGCGCGGTGCGGGCGCTCGATACGGTGCGCGCGCGGGGTTTGCGCATCGGCCTGGCGTCGGTCAGCAAGAACGCCTTTACGGTATTGGGCCGCCTGGGCATCACCGATAAATTCGATTACGTGGTCGATGCGGCGACCATCGCGCGCGGCAAGCCGGACCCGGAGATCTTCCTGAAGGCGGCGCGGGAACTGGGCGTGGCGCCGGAGGACTGCCTTGGCGTGGAGGATGCGGTGGCGGGCGTGGCGTCGATCAAATCGGCCGGCATGTTCGCACTGGGGATAGGCCATCCCTTTGTGCTCACTCAGGCCGACGTGGTCATCACGAGCCTGAGCGACTTCAATCTCGAATCATACTAAATAATATAAATTATAAAAATTCGGAGACAGTATGAAGAACAATCGCATTCTATTTGCGCTATTTCTGATTTACTTTGTTTTTGCGATCCTGCTCAATAGCGTGGGCACGGTCATCCTTCAGGTCATCAACAACTACGGTATCAGCAAATCCAGCGCCAGCGTGCTGGAAGGGTTCAAGGACTTGCCGATTGCGGCGGTATCCTTCCTGATCGCGTCCTTCCTGCCGCGCCTTGGCTACAAGAAGGCCATGCTGACCGGGCTGGCCATCGTCACCGCCGCCTGCGTGGCGATGCCGGTGCTGCCGTCGTTCGCCACCACCAAGCTGCTGTTCTTCTGCGTCGGCGTGTCGTTCGCGCTGGTGAAGGTGTCGGTGTATTCGACGCTGGGACTGATCGCCGCCGACCGCAAGCAGCACGCCAGCATCATGAACCTGCTGGAAGGCTTCTTCATGGTCGGCGTGTTGAGCGCCTACTGGGTGTTCGGTTACTTCATCGATTCGTCCGATCCCTTGTCGCGCAGCTGGTTGCAGGTGTACTGGGTGCTGGCCGTGCTGTGCGCGGTGACGTTCGCGCTGTTGCTGACGACTCCCTTCAACGAGGATATGGCGGCGTTGCCGCAGGGCCGCAGCATCGCGCAGGATTTCGCCGCGATGCTCAAGCTGTTCTTCAAGCCGCTGGTGTGCGTGTTCGTCATCACGGCATTTTTGTATGTGCTGATCGAGCAAAGCGTGGGCACCTGGCTGCCGACGTTTAACAATGAGATTCTGAAACTGCCGGCGGCGATGAGCGTGCAGGTGACCAGCATCTTTGCCGCCTGCCTGGCGATCGGGCGTCTGTCGGCCGGCGTGTTGATGCGCAAATTGAACTGGTATCCGGTGATGAATGCCTGCGTGATCGGCATGGCGGCGATGGTGCTTCTTGCGCTGCCGTTGACGCACAACGTGGTGGCCGATCCGAACATCAGCTGGTCCAGCGCGCCGTTGGCGACCTTCCTGTTCCCGCTGATCGGATTGTTCATGGCGCCGATCTACCCCGGCATCAATTCGGTGATGCTCAGCTCTTTGCCGAAGAACCAGCATTCGGCCATGACCGGCCTGCTGGTGATTTTTTCGGCACTGGGCGGCACCACCGGCTCGCTGATCACCGGCTACGTATTCGGCAACTTCAGCGGCCATTTCGCCTTCTACCTGACCCTGGTGCCCATTTCTATCGTCTTGATTATGTTGTATTTTTTCAAAAAAGCAGTAGATGACGGTGGTGGTGGTTTCGACCCGTCCGCTATAATCAGCGGTCAACATTGAGCACTTGTCTATGAACCTGGAGCGTCTCGCGAACTTACTCGGCATGTCGAAAACCACGGTAAGCCGGGCGTTAAACGGTTACCCCGAGGTCAACGGCCGGACCCGCGAGCGTGTGCTGAAGGCGGCCAAGGAGAACGGCTACCAGGCCAATCCGATGGCGCGCTCGCTGGCGCTGGGGCGCACCAATGTGTTCGGCATCATCTATCCGCTGCTGCCGGCGGACCTGGGCGATCCGATGTTCCTCGACGTGGTGGCCGGCATGTCGGCCGCGCTGGAGCAGGTCAGCAAGAACCTGATCATCGCGCCGGTGTCGCCGGCGGCGGAGCAGCCGTCGTACCAGCAGATCGTGCGCGGACGGCGCGTGGATGGCCTGGTGGTCAGCCGCACGCTGGTGCGCGACGAGCGCATCGCGTTTCTGAGTAAATCAAAATTCCCCTTTGTCGCGCATGGCCGCACGCAGCTTGATGCGCCGTATGCGTGGTTCGACTACGACAATGCGGCGGGCATCCGCATGGCGATGGAGCGCTTGCTGGGATTGGGCCATCAGCGTGTGGCGCTGGTCAGCGCGCCGCTGGAATTGAACTTCGCCCGCCAGCGCAAGGACGCCTTTGTGGCGGCGATGGCGTCGGCCGGGCTGGAAGTGGATACGCGCTACCTGATCGACAACACGCTGGACCGCCGCAGCGGCTACCAGGCGATGCAGCAGTTGCTGGCGTGTTCGCCGCGTCCAACTGCGGTTATCGTCGACAATCATCTGTCCGGCGTTGGCGCCGTGCGCGCGCTGCTCGATGCGGGCATCGATATCGGCAAGGAGATGTCGGTCATCGTCTGGGGCAGCATGGCCGACACGCTGGCCGGCGTCGACGTCACCACGATAGACCAGCCAGACGCGCACAAAGCCGGCGCCCGCATGGTCGAGATGCTGCTGGCGCTGGTGGACGGCAAGCCGGCCGGCGAACTGCAAGAGCTGTGGCAGCCGGTGCTGCTGGCGGGATCGACCGTCGGCGCACCTACTTAGCAATAACCGCTGTTGCTTCGATCTCGAACAGCATGCCGTCCAGCGCCAGGCGTGGCACAGGGATCAGCGTGCAGGCCGGGGTGGGATGCTCGCCCCAGGCGGCGCGCAATGCGTTGCTGAAGATGCCCAGGCGTTCTTCGTTGTGATCGACGATCAGTGCGGTGACTTTGGCGACGTCGCTCAGGCGTGCATCGGCGGCGGCGAGGGCGGTTTGCAGATTGGCCAACGCCTGCCGGACCTGCGCTTCAAAACTTTCCGACAGTACGCCATCGATATTCTCGCCGCCCTGGCCGGCGATGTAGATGATGCGCGCAGGTGCTTCGGCGACGACGACGTGGCTGTAACCGTTGGGGCGGGGATCGTATAGACCGGTGGGGTTGATGAATTTCATGGTGTCCTTCAGGTGGTGTGTGTGAAGACACTATAAAATCTCAACTTAACTTGAGGTCAAGGATTTTATATGGCATCTCCTCCGAAAGAACTCGGCGTCGGCGAGCTGGCCGAGCGGGCCGGCGTGGCGGTATCGGCGTTGCATTTTTATGAGGCCAAGGGACTGATACATTCGGTCCGCTCCAGCGGCAATCAGCGCCGTTATGCGCGTTCGGTGTTGCGTCGCCTTGCGGTGATCAAGGTCGCGCAGCGCGTCGGCCTGCCGCTGGCGGCGATCGCGCAGGCATTGGATGCCCTGCCGTCAGGGCGAACGCCCACCGTGGCCGACTGGCGCCGTCTGTCGGCTGCGTGGAAACTGGAACTGGAAGAGCGCATCAAGACGTTGACGCAGTTGCGCGATCAGCTCGACGGCTGCATCGGCTGCGGATGCCTGTCGCTAAAGGCCTGCCCGCTGCGCAACGCGCAGGACGCGCTGGCGCAGGCAGGCGCGGGTCCACATTTCAGATAGCGCCGGCAGCGACCTGACGCTCAGGGCTGCTCGATCTTCAGCACGGCCTGGGGCGTCGACACGTAGAGCACGCCGTCCGGGCTGGAGGCGATCTGCCGCGGGTTGTCCAGTGTGCCGGGCAGCACGCCCAGGCTGATGCCGAGCACACCGCTTTTGCCCGCCACCGTCGTGACGACCCCGGCCGCGCTGATCTTGCGCACGGTTTGATTGTCGACATCGGCCACATAGAGGTTACCGTTCTTGTCGATGGCAATGCCGCGTGGATGGTTGAATCTGGCGCTGGCGCCGCTGCCGTCCTGATAGCCCGAAGCCGCATCTCCCGCCAGAGTACTGACCTTGCCATCCGAACTGACCTTGAACACGCGGTTATCACCGGTGAAGAACAGGTTGCCGGCGGCATCGCGCGCAATGCCGACCGGATAGGGCGCCTGGCCGGACGATGGACTCACCACGGTCGTCACCACACCCGCAGGGGTCACTTTGCGGATGGCGTTATTGCCGCTATCGGCGACATAAAGGTTGCCGGCAGCATCGATGGTGAGCGCCTGCGGATAGTTGAACGCGGCGTCGGCGCCGACACCGTCGCGATAATTGAGCCGGTCGTTGCCGGCCAGCGTAGTGATCGTGCCGTCAGTCGCGACTTTGCGGATGAGGGTGCCGGTGATCATCAGAACATTGCCGGCCTGGTCGACAGCGATGCCCTGGGCGCCGCTGTTGCCGGTATTTGCTATCGTGGCGGTCACGCCGGCAGGCGTAATCTTGCGCACCCCATTGCCGCCGTTGGTGACGAACAGATTGCCGGCGGTGTCCAGCGTGATGCCGCCGATATAGTCGAAGCGGGCGGCGGCGCCGGTGCCGTCGGCGCTACCGGATTCGCCGGCCATGCCGGCCAGCACGGTCGCGACGCCCGCCGTGACGCGGCAGACCACATTGCCGGCGCCGATCACCAGCTTGCCCGCGCCATCCAGGCCCACGCCAGTCATGCCGGTGGCGCAGCTGCTGGCGCTCTGGTCGGCGGGTGTCAAGGCCATCGCCGATACGCTGCCATCGGCGGAAATTTTGCTAATGCCGCTGGCGGACGTGGCGAGCAGCGCGCCGGATGCATCCAGCAGCAGCGCGTTCGGCTTGGGGAGCCGCGCATACACGCTCGCCGTGCCGTCGGGGGCGATTTTACGGATGCGGTCATCGGCTGTTTCGGCCGCATAGACGTTGCCGGCGGCATCGACCGCCACGCCGCGCTGGCCGTTGTAGTTATAGCCTTCGCCGATCGTCACCACCGTATCTGGCGAACCCAGCGAAACAGGGAGAGTGCTGGCTACACCGGCCGGCGTAATCTTGTGGATGTGATGGGCGCCGGTATCCGACACGTACACATTATCGTCCTTGTCGATGGCGAGGTTGTTGGCAATACTGAACTGGAAAGCGGTATTGTTGCTGGCGAATAAGGTGCTGACGTTGCCGGCCGGGGTGATCTTGCGGACGCTCTGCGGTTCAAGGACCAACAGGTTGCCCTTGCTATCTATCACCAGATCGCTCGGATAGCTCAAGCGTGCTGCATCGCCGGCGCCGTCTGTGCTGCCGCTCTGGCCCGCTTTGCCGGCGAGGGTGGTGACATCGCCGCCAGGCGATATTTTTCGGACGGTGTGGTTGCCGAGGTCGGTAACGTAGATGTTGCCGGCGCTATCAGCGACCGAGCGGTTGGCAAAACTAAAACGCGCTGCCGTTCCTTTGCCGTCCAGCGTACCGCCGCCGCCGATGCTGCCGGCCAGCAGGGAAAGGCTGCCCAGTTTGACTGATGGCACATCAGGAAGCGGCGGCGTGACAGCGCCACTGCCGGAACCGCCGCCGCAAGCCGCCACCATTAAGACCATCGCCAAGGCACCAGCTGCCAACAGTCGTTTTTTCATAACCATCTTTCACAAAAATGTAATATGAGCAAAGATATCATATTTAGAACTTTCCAAGGGGCGAAGAGAACTAATGTGTCGCAGAAGGTAATAATTTACTGTTATTTCAGGTTTATTCATTACATTATGTAACTACTTTCTGTCCACCATCCGTATTTATCTGCCTCCACCTCCAGCGTACAGTGCCTCCATCCGATCGACAGAGGTCGGATTAAACCGACCACTTACTTGGAGAGCATCATGAGCCAGCAACAACAAAAAACCATCATCGTCACCGGCGCGTCGCAGGGCATAGGCGCGGGTGTCGTCAACGCTTTCCTGGCACGCGGCTACAACGTCGTCGCCACCTCGCGCAACATCAGCAAGAGCGCGACGTTTGCGCCCTCGGACCGGCTGGAGCTGGTCGATGGCGATATTGCCGAACGAGCGACCGCGGTCAGCATCGTCGATATCGCCATGAAAAAATTCGGCGGCATCGATGGTCTCGTCAACAACGCCGGCATCTTCATCGCCAAGCCCTTCCTGGAATACACCCAGGATGATTTCAACGCGCTGGTACGCACCAACCTGGATGGCTATTTGCACATCAGCCAGTTGGTGATCCAGCAGATGCTGGCCCAGAAGCGCGGCGGCAGCATCGTCGGCATCAGCAGCACGCTGGTTGATGCGCCCAACGCGGCCCTGACGGCGGCCGTGCCGATGATTACCAAGGGCGGCATCGATGCCATCAGCCGCAGCCTGGCCTCGGAGTTCGCCAAGGATGGCATCCGCGTCAACGTAGTGTCGCCCGGCTCGGTCGACACGCCGCTGTTGAAAGGCATTCCGCAAGACTTCCTGAAGTCGCTGCACCCGATGGGAACCATCTCCAACGTCGAGGACATCGCCGATGCGGTGGTGTACCTGACCGAGGCCAAGCAAGTCACCGGCGAAGTGCTGCGGGTGGACGGCGGCGCACACAACGGCAAATGGTAATGAAGCTGCTCTTTGTTGGTGATCCCATGTGCTCGTGGTGCTACGGCTTCGGCAAGGAAATGACGGCCTTGTCGGAACGCCACCCGGAACTGCCGGTGGAGATCCTGGTCGGCGGCTTGCGCGCCGGCGCCACCGATGTGCTGGACGACAGCGGCAAGCAGTTCCGCCTCACGCACTGGGCGCGCGTCGAGGAAAGCAGCGGTTTGCCGTTCAACCGCAAGGCCTTGATGGCGCGTGAGAACTTCGTCTATGACACTGAGCCGATTTGCCGCGCGGTCGTGACGGCGCGCCGTGTGGCGCCGGGCGCTGATCAACTGGCGGTGTTTCGCGCGCTGCAAAGGGCGTTCTATGTCGACGGCCAGGACACCACCGACGGCGCGGTGCTGGCCCAGGCGGCCGTGGCCGAACTGCAGGGGCAGGGCGTTGCGATGGAGGCCGCCGCCTTCCTGGCGGCGTGGTCGCATCCCGCGACGATCGCCGATGCGCAGGCCGAATTCGCCGCAGTACGGGCGATGGGCATCCGCAGCTTCCCGGCGCTACTGCTCGAAGCCGATGGCCGGCGGATCGGCATCAGTCCCGGTTATGCAAACGTGGATCAACTGGAGCGCCAGCTTGATGAGGTGCTGCGGACGCTGGCGGAGGCCTGAGGTAGAAGCAAACAAGGGGGCGATGATCCGCCCCCTTGTCGCAGTCTTACATATTGCGGCGGTACTGGCCGCCGACTTCGAACAGCGCCGTCGTGATCTGGCCCAGCGAGCAGACGCGCACGGCGTCCATCAGCTTTTCAAACACGTTGGCGTTGTCGATGGCCGCTTGCTGCAACGCTGCCAGCGCTTGCGGCGCGTGCTCCGCATTGCGAGCATGGAAGTCGTCCAGGCGCGTGAGCTGCGACTGCTTCTCGTCGTCGGTGGAGCGCGCCAGTTCGATCTTCTGCGGCTCGCCGGTCGCCTTTGGATTGCGGAAGGTGTTGACGCCGATGATAGGCAGCGTGCCGTCGTGCTTCTGGTGCTCGTACAGCATCGACTCTTCCTGGATCTTGCCACGCTGGTAGCCGGTCTCCATCGCGCCCAGCACGCCGCCACGTTCGGCGATGCGTTCAAACTCCTGCAACACCGCTTCTTCCACCAGGTCGGTCAGCTCTTCCATGATGAACGAGCCCTGGTTCGGGTTCTCGTTCTTGGCCAGGCCCCATTCGCGGTTGATGATCAGCTGGATCGCCAGCGCGCGGCGCACCGATTCATCGGTCGGCGTGGTGATCGCTTCGTCATAGGCGTTGGTGTGCAGCGAGTTGCAGTTGTCGTAGATCGCGATCAGCGCCTGCAGCGTGGTGCGGATGTCGTTGAAGTCGATCTCCTGCGCGTGCAGCGAACGGCCCGACGTCTGCACGTGGTACTTGAGCTTTTGCGAACGGTCGTTGGCGCCGTATTTGTCGCGCATCGCCACCGCCCACAGGCGGCGCGCCACGCGGCCCAGCACCGTGTATTCCGGGTCCATGCCGTTCGAGAAGAAGAACGACAGGTTCGGTGCGAAGTCGTCGATGTGCATGCCGCGCGCCAGGTAGGCTTCCACAAACGTGAAGCCGTTCGACAGCGTGAACGCCAACTGCGAGATCGGGTTCGCGCCCGCTTCGGCGATGTGGTAGCCGGAGATCGACACCGAGTAGAAATTGCGCACCTGGTGGTGGACGAAGTATTCCTGGATGTCGCCCATCACCTTCAGCGAGAACTCGGTCGAGAAGATGCAGGTGTTCTGGCCCTGGTCTTCCTTCAGGATGTCGGCCTGCACGGTGCCGCGCACGTTCTGCAGTACCCAGTCCTTGATCTTGGCCGCTTCGTCGGCGCTAGGCTGGCGCTTGTTCTCTTCGACGAATTTTTCAACCTGCTGGTCGATGGCGGTGTTCATGAACATCGCCAGGATGGTCGGCGCCGGGCCGTTGATGGTCATCGAGACCGAGGTGCTCGGGCTGCACAGGTTGAAGCCGTCGTACAGCACCTTCATGTCGTCCAGCGTGGCGATCGACACGCCGGAGTTACCGACCTTGCCGTAGATGTCAGGACGCAGCGCAGGATCGGCGCCGTACAGGGTTACCGAGTCGAACGCGGTCGACAGGCGCTTGGCGTCCATGCCGGTGGAGACCAGCTTGAAGCGGCGGTTGGTGCGGAAGGCGTCGCCTTCACCGGCGAACATGCGGGTCGGGTCTTCACCTTCGCGCTTGAAGGCGAACACGCCGGCCGTGAACGGGAAGGAGCCCGGCACGTTTTCCAGCATCAGGAAGCGCAGCACTTCGCCGTGGTCCTCATAGCGCGGCAGGGCGACCTTGCGGATCTTGGTGCCGGACAGCGTGTGCTGGATCAGGCGGGTGCGAATTTCCTTGTCGCGGATTTTGACGACGTAATCGTCGCCGGCATACGCGGCCTGCATGTCCGGCCACTGGGCCAGCAGCTTCTTGGCGCCACCGTCCATCTCGGCATCGCGTTCGGCGATCAGGTCGTCGAAGTCGGCGGTCTTGTGGGCGATGGCCAGCATGCGTTTCGATTCGGTCAGCTGCTGGCGTTCGCGCGCCAGCGTGACCTGCTTGCGCGTGAAGCGGTGGTAGCCGCGCACGGTGTCGGCGATCTCCGCCAGGTAGCGCGCGCGTGCCGGCGGCACGATCACGTGTTTGCCGCTGGAGAAGCGCACATCCACCGGCGCCAGCTTGCCTGGCTTGGCCTTCAGGCCGAATTGCTCCAGCTTGGGCAGCAGGCCCTGGTACAGCGAGGTGACGCCGTCGTCGTTGAAGCGCGATGCCTGGGTGCCGTAGACCGGCATTTCTTCCGGCCGCTTGCTCCACATTTCGCGGTTGCGCTGGTACTGCTTGGCGACGTCGCGCAGCGCGTCCTGCGAACCCTTGCGGTCGAATTTGTTGATGGCGATGAAGTCGGCGAAATCGAGCATGTCGATTTTTTCCAGCTGCGATGCGGCGCCGAATTCCGGCGTCATCACGTACATCGACACGTCGACGTGCGGCACGATGGCGGCGTCGCCCTGGCCGATGCCGGAGGTTTCGACGATCACCAGGTCGAAGCCCGCCACTTTGCAGGCGGCGATAACGTCAGGCAGCGCCTGCGAGATTTCGGAGCCCGCTTCGCGCGTGGCCAACGAGCGCATGAAGACGCGGGTCTGGCCGTTCCATGGATTGATCGCGTTCATGCGGATACGGTCGCCCAGCAGCGCGCCGCCGGATTTGCGGCGCGACGGGTCGATCGAGATGATGGCGATGTTGACGGCGTCGCCCTGGTCGAGGCGGATGCGGCGTATCAGTTCATCGGTCAGCGAGGATTTACCGGCGCCGCCGGTGCCGGTGATACCCAGCGTCGGCACGGCCAGGCCTTCTGCGGCGGCCAGCAGTTCGGCGCGCAGGGCAGGGGAGGCTTTATCGTTTTCCAGCGCGGTGATCAGCTGGGCCAGCGGGCGGTGGCGGGCGGCGATGTCGCCGTCTTTCAATGGCGCCAGCGTGGTAGGCGAATAGTTGGACAGGTCGATGTCGCACTGCTGCACCATCCACTGGATCATGCCGACGAGGCCCATGCGCTGGCCGTCTTCCGGGCTGAAGATCTTGGTGACGCCGTAGGCATGCAGGTCGGCGATTTCGTCGGGGACGATGACGCCGCCGCCGCCGCCGAATACCTTGATGTGCGCACCGCCGCGCGCGCGCAGCAGGTCGATCATGTATTTGAAGTATTCGACGTGGCCGCCCTGGTAGCTGGAGATGGCGATGCCTTGCACGTCTTCGGCCAGCGCCGCGGTGACGACTTCGTCGACCGAGCGGTTGTGGCCGAGGTGGACCACTTCGACGCCGTTCGATTGCAGGATGCGGCGCATGATGTTGATCGAGGCGTCGTGGCCGTCGAACAGCGAGGCGGCGGTGACGAAACGGACTTTATTGTTCAGGCGCGGTTGATCCGGCACGGCTACAACTTTCGGAGCGGAGAGGTCGTTCATGGTGTCCCTTGGGCTTTTTTGCTTTGTTCGGTTCATTATATGACGTTTACGTTAACGTCAAGTCAAGCGAATTGTTGGGGCAGGCCGCAGCCTGCCCCAGGTTGCCTTACGCTGCGCGCTGTTGGCTGAATTGCGCCAGCAGGCGCGCCTTCTCGGTACGGAAGGTGGCGACGGCCTTTTCCTTCACGTGGCCGAAGCCGCGCACTTTCTCCGGCAGGCCGGCCAGTTCCACAGCGGTGGCGTGGTTTTCCGGCGACAGCTTGTCCGTCAGCGCGGTGACCATTTCACGGTACTCGACGATCAGCGCGCGCTCCATCTTGCGCTCCTCGGTGTAGCCGAAGATGTCGAACGCGCCACCGCGCAGGCCTTTGAACTTGGCCAGCAGCTTGAACGCGCTCCACATCCACGAACCGAATTCCGCCTTGACCAGGTGGCCCTTGGCGTCCTTCTTGGCGAACATCGGCGGCGCCAGGTTGAACTTGACCGAGAAGTCGCCTTCGAACTGCTGCTTGAGCTGCTCGACGAAACGGCCGTCGGTGTACAGGCGCGCCACTTCGTATTCGTCCTTGTAGGCCATCAGCTTGAAGGCGTACTTGGCGACGGCGGTGGACAGCTTGTTGCCCAGGCCCAGAGCGGTCTCCTTCGCGCGCACCTGCGACACCAGCTGCTCGTAGGTGGTAGCGTAGGCGGCGTTCTGGTACGCGGTCAGGAACTCGACGCGCTTGTTGATGACGTTCTCCAGGCTTTGCGGCATCTGCATCACGATCGCTTGCGTAGGCGTGGCGACGCGCTCGACGCGCTTCAGGTCCACGGCGGCGCGGCGGCCCCACAGGAAGCTCTTCTTGTTGGACGCGATGCCGACGCCGTTCAGCTCAATCGCGCGCAGCAGCGATGCTTCGGTCAGCGGGATGCGGCCCTTCTGCCATGCATAACCCAGCATGAACAGGTTGGCGGCGATGGAGTCGCCCATCAACGCGGTGGCCAGCTTGGTGGCGTCGATGAAATCGGCGGCGCCGGCGCCGACCGATTCCTCAATCAGCGCGCGTACTTCTTCCACCGGATACTGCCAGTCGGCGTTCTGCGCGAAGGTGCCTGGCGGCTGTTCGTGCAGGTTGACGATGGCCAGCGTGCGGCCCGGACGCATTTTCGATACCGCGTCGGCGGCGCCGGCGGTCAGCATGTCGCAGCCGAGGATAACGTCCGCTTCGCCGGTGGCGATGCGTTGCGCTCGCAGGTGGGCCGGGGTCTTGGCGACTTTGACGTGCGACGTGACCGAACCGTTTTTCTGCGACATGCCGGTCATGTCCAGCACCGAAGCGCCTTTGCCTTCCAGGTGAGCGGCCATGCCCATCAGCGCGCCGACGGTGATCACGCCGGTGCCGCCGATGCCGTTGATCAGGATGTTGTACGGCTGCTCGCACGATGGCAGCGCCGGTTCCGGCAGGGCGCCGAAGCCGTCGTGGGCGTTATCTTTCGTCACGCCGGTCTTGGTCTTCTTCAGCGATCCGCCTTCGACGGTGACGAAGCTCGGGCAGAAGCCTTTCACGCACGAGTAGTCCTTGTTGCAGGACGACTGGTCGATGGTGCGCTTGCGGCCAAACTCCGTTTCCTTCGGCAGGATGGAGGTGCAGTTGGACTGGATGCCGCAGTCGCCGCAGCCTTCGCACACGGCTTCGTTGATGACCATGCGCTTGGCCGGGTCGGGGAACTCGCCTTTTTTCCGGCGACGGCGCTTCTCGGCCGCGCAGGTCTGGTCGTAGATCAGCACCGATACGCCGCCGATTTCGCGCAGCTCGCGCTGGACTGCGTCCATGTCCTTGCGGTCGTGAAGGCTGACGATGGATGGCAGGGCGCTGCGGTCGGTGTAGCGGCCCAGGTCTTCGGTGACCAGCGCGATGCGTTTGACGCCTTCGGCCGCCATCTGCTGTGCGATCATCGGCACCGAGGTGATGCCGTCGACCGGCTGGCCGCCCGTCATCGCCACCGCGTCGTTGTAGAGGATCTTGTAGGTCATGTTGACCTTGGCCGCCACGGCTGCGCGGATCGCCAGGTAGCCGGAGTGGAAGTAGGTGCCGTCGCCCAGGTTCTGGAACACGTGCGGGATCTTCGAGAACGCGGCCTGGCCGATCCACGGTGCGCCTTCGCCACCCATGTGCGTGGTCAGCTTGTTGAACTCTGGGTAGATCGAGGTCGCCATCACGTGGCAGCCGATGCCGGCCAGCGCCAGGCTGCCCTCAGGGACTTTGGTCGAGGTGTTGTGCGGGCATCCGGAGCAGTAGAACGCTGGACGGAACGGGGTGTTGATGGCTTTCTTCAGCACCGCGTCTTTGGCGTCGAGGAAGGTCAGGCGGGCCTTGATATGGTCGCAGGTGACCGGGTCCGAGATCAGGCGCTTGACGCGCGAGGCGATCACGCGCGCCACTTGCGACACCGAGAAGTCGGCCTTGGAAGTCAGCAGCCATTCGCCGCGAGGGGCGACCCATTCGCCTTTTTCATCGAACTTGCCGATCACGCGCGGACGCACGTCGTCGCGCCAGTTGTACAGCTGTTCCTTCAACTGGTACTCGACGATCTGGCGCTTTTCCTCGACCACCAGGATCTCGTCCAGGCCCTGCGCGAATTCGCGCACGCTGTCCGGTTCCAGCGGCCATGGCATCGCGACCTTGAACAGGCGCAGGCCGACGTCGGCCGCCATCTTCTCGTCGATGCCCAGTTCTTCCAGCGCTTCCAGCACGTCCAGGTAGGACTTGCCGGAGGCGATGATGCCCAGCTTGGCGTTCGGGCTGGTGATGGTGGTGTGATTCAGTTTGTTCTCGCGCGCATAGGCCAGCGCGGCGTAGATTTTGTAGTCCTGCATCAGCGCTTCCTGATTGCGCGCCTGCTGGCCCAGCGGGATGCTGGACAGGCGTGCATTCAGGCCGCCTTCCGGCATGACGAAGTCCTGCGGGATCTTGACCTCGACGCGGAACGGATCGGCGTCGACCGAGGCCGACGATTCGACCGTATCGGCCAGCGCCTTGAACGCCACCGTGCAGCCGGAGAAGCGCGACATGGCCCAGCCGTGGATACCCAGGTCCAGGTATTCCTGCACATTGCATGGATACAGCAGCGGGATCATCGAGGCCGAGAACAGGTGGTCCGACTGGTGCGGCAGCGTCGACGAATAGGCGCCGTGGTCGTCGCCGGCCACCAGCAGCACGCCGCCGTGCTTCGAAGTGCCGGCGTGGTTCATGTGCTTGAAGACGTCGCCGCAGCGGTCCACGCCCGGGCCCTTGCCGTACCACATGGCGAACACGCCGTCGTACTTGGCTTCGCCGATCAGGTCGACCTGTTGCGAACCCCAGACGGCGGTCGCGGCCAGATCCTCGTTCACGCCCGGCACGAATTGCACGTGGTGCGCTTCCAGGTGCGGCTTGGCTTTCCACAGGTTTTCATCCAGGCCGCCCAGCGGCGAGCCGCGGTAGCCGGAAATGAAACCGGCGGTGTTCAGGCCGGCCGCCTGGTCGCGCACGCGCTGCATCATCGGCAGGCGCACCAGGGCTTGGATGCCGGACAGGAAGATGTCGCCCTTGATGGCTGTGTATTTGTCGTCGAGGCTGACGGTGGTCAGGCGGGATGGGGCGGTGGCGTCTCTGGTGGACGTTGCTGGGCCGTTTGCCGTGGTATCGGGCATGGTGGTGTCTCCGGTTTTGTGTCAGATCGCGCCCAAACTTGGTGGCGCCGGGTAGGCGCGCCAGGATCAGGCCATGGGCCGCATGGTTAGCGGCGTTGCAGGTATTTTAGGCTTAAAAAACCCGCTTTGTAGCAGAGTATGGGCGCTAGTTGACGTATACGGAAATACGGATTGCCGATGGGGGTATAAGAAAAAGTGATGACTAAGGCGAGGTACGTGGGCGATGAGTCAGCCGATGGCGGTCGCGCCCGGCCAGGTGTCGCCGGCGCACAACTGCGCGCTCACTTGCTGCACCAGCCGGCTGACCGCCGCCGCGGCATTGGTCAGCGGAATGTTCTTGGAGGCGCACAACACCACCGTGCGCGAAATCGACGGGCTGTGGATGCGGTGGGAGCGCATGGCGCCGCGCTCCAGCTCGTCCAGGACAGGCGCCGACGGCAGGATGGTGGCGCCCATGTCGGCCAGGATGGCGGACTTGAGGATGGCGATGGAATTGATCTCGATGACGTTTCCCAGCGTCAGCCCGGCCTCGCGCGCCACGCTTTCGATGCGCGGGCGCACGCCGTGTTGCAGGCCGGGCAGGATCAGCGTGGTTTTCAGCGTCTGCGTCAATGTGAGTGCCTGCTCACCTTGCGCATAAGTCGCATCGGCGCGACAGATGAAGCGCAGTTCCTCCTCCACCAGCGGCGTGGTGGCGAACTGGGCCAGTTGACCGTCATCGAACAGCACGGCCAGGTTGACGCGGCCGGACTTGAGCTGCTCGCTCAGGTTGCCGGTCAGTTCTTCCGTCAGTTGCAGGGTAATTTCAGGATATTGGGCACGTGTTGCCGTCAAAAGCGGCAGCGCCAGCGCGCCGGAAATGCTGTGCGGCAGCCCCAGCGTGACGGCACCGCTGGGGCGCTCGGCCGACTGCGCCACGGCCGAGCGGGCGTCCGCCACCTGCTTGAGGATGGCTTGCGCATGTTCGTAGAAGATCTTGCCGGCATCCGTGCTGAGCACGCCTTGCGCCGAGCGGTGCAGCAACTGCACGCCCAGCTCTTCTTCCAGTTGCCGTAACTGTTGCGTTAGTGCCGGTTGCGCAACATGCAGCACCACGGCCGCCCGTGACAGCGAACCGTGGTCTACTATGGCTACAAAGTAACGAAGTTGGCGTAATTCCATAGTTTTTTGGGGTAGTGTTAGCCTAGACAAACAAATGGTAGCACCTGTAAATCTAATCCTGATGGGAAACTATTTGCTATACTGGCATCAGCGCTTTCCGCTGCTTCCAGCCTTTGAAAAGTGGGTACCAGTATGTTAAAGAAAGTCGACTCTTCGCAGCTAAAAGTGGGCATGTACATTCATGACCTGAGCTGCGACTGGATGACCCATCCGTTCGTCCGCAATCGTTTCCTGATCTCCAGCGAAGATGAAATCCGCAAGATCATCAACGCCGGGATCCATGACGTTGTCATAGACAGCGGCAAGGGACTGGACGTGCAGGACGCACCGACGCTGGACGAGGCGCAGGCGGCCACCGAACGCGAAATCGTCGAAATCGTCGCCAAGGCGCCCGTGATCACCCGCGTATCGCTGGGTGAGGAGATGAAGCGCGCGGTTCAGATCCGTCACCAGGCATCGACACTGGTACGCACCGTGATGCAGGATGCGCGCCTGGGCAAAGCCATCGAACTCGATCAAGTCCAGCCAGTGGTGCAGAATATCACCGAATCCATCTTGCGCAATCCGGGTGCGCTGGTCGGTTTGCTGCGCATCAAGAACAAAGACGATTACACCTTTTTGCACTCGGTTAGCGTCTGTACGCTGCTGGTTGCGTTCTGTCGTTCGCGAGGCTTCGATGCCGAAACCACCCACCAGGCCGGCCTCGGCGGCTTGCTGCACGACACCGGCAAGGCGCTGGTGCCGGACGCCATCCTGAACAAGCCCGGTCCGCTGACGGACGAGGAATTCGCCATCATCAAGCGCCATCCCCAGGATGGCTACAACATCCTGCTGCAATCGCCGGAAGTCGGGCCGATTCCGCTGGACATCACGCTGCACCACCACGAACGGCGCGACGGCAGCGGCTATCCGAACAAGCAAGCCAACGATGAAATCAGCGAATTGGCGCAGATGGCTGCGATTGTCGACGTGTACGATGCCATTACGGCGGACCGCTGCTATCACAAGGGCATGTCGGCGGCGGCGGCCTTGCGCAAGATCTATGAATGGAGCAAGTTCCACTTCAATCCGCAGTACGCGCAGGAATTCATGCGCTGCGTAGGGATCTATCCGGTTGGAACCATGGTGATGCTGGAGTCGGGACGCCTGGGTGTGGTGATTGAACCACACGAGACCAACTTACTGGCGCCCAAGGTCAATGTTTTCTTTAACACCAAGAAAAATCTCTACATCAAGCCGGAAACCATCGATTTGTCGCGTGGTCTGGGCTTTGGCGGCGGCGACAAGATCGTCGGCCACGAATCGCCCAGCAAGTGGAATGTCGATCCGATGCGTTTCCTGACCCTGGCCTGAGGCCGGGGGTTTTTAGAAGAACTCGGCGGTATCGTTGGATTCGATGGCTTGCAACATACCGCCATCGACCAGCTCGTCGTAGTGGCAGGCCAGGTTGCGGCCGTGGCTTTTCGCGTAGTACAGCGCCTGATCGGCGTGTCCCAGGATGATCACCGGCGCCTCCAGCGCGCTGATGCTGACAAACCCCACACTCACAGTCACCTTGCCCACTTGTGGGAAATCATGCGACGCCACGTTCATGCGGAAGCGGTCGATGATCTTCTTGGCGTTGTCCAAGGTGGTCGAACGCAGCAGTACGACGAATTCCTCGCCGCCGAAACGGAATACGCGGTCTTGCGCGCGGAACGAGGAGGTGAGCAGGTTGGCGATCAGGATCAGGACCTCATCGCCGTATAAATGGCCGAAACGGTCGTTAACGTGCTTGAAATGGTCGACATCGACCACCGCCAGCCATTGCTTTTCCTGCTCGTGGTGGCTGCGCCGCTCCGGCTCGCCCGGCAAGGTGAGGGCATCCTGCTCGGTGCTGGCGGCCAGCATCTTGGCCAGCTGGTCGTCGAAGGTCTTGCGGTTGAGCAGGCCGGTCAGCGAATCGCGTTCGCTGTAGTCCAGCAAGTTCTGGAAGTTGCGGTAGACGCTGACGATGCCGCCGATGACGTGGATGGTGTCGCTGGTGTACGGGGTCGGGTTGACGATTTCCAGGCAGGTGTCGGCCTTGTCGCCCAGCCAGATTGGCAGCCACAGCGTGTGCTCGCCCGCCTCGTTGGCGACGTCGGCGCCCGATTCGTGGGTGGCGATGCAGTGGGCCAGGGCCGGGAAGTTCTCGATGGGTTCGCCGGGATTGTGCAGGTCCGTGGTATCGACCATGCGCGCCGCTTCGCCGGCGCAGATGATGGCGCGCGGCCGCACGAAGGTCTTGCCCCTGACTGTGGCCAGCGTCAGTACGCGGGCCTGGCTGGCGCGGGCAAGCTCCTGCACCGCCGAGATCACGGAGATGTCGAGCATCGTGTGATCGCGGTGGCCGGTCATGTCCACCATGTGTTTCAGTAGGGAATCCATTTTCTTCTCTGGAAAATAATCACACAACCTTGTGTCTAGCCACGTTTGGTTCACGCCTATCAAGCCAATCTCTTTGATAGTCAGGCGCACAGTGAAGCTGCAACACGGGGCCTTTCCAAAGAACAGCTAAGCAGGATAATAGCTTTTTGCAATCAAGGCAATTCATGTGTGCGAAAAAAAACATTCCTTGCAACTGTATGCGACCTTTTTCCGACAGCTGGAACAGCCCTTCCAGCTTATCGGCCGGGAAACTGATGCAGTTTGACATAAGCCAGCCGTGAAGTGTGCTTCGCACGCACATTTTCATCATACCCGTAAAATAAATGCCGCATGGAAAACTTGCGTCACGTCAACTCTCGGAAAACTCCGATCCGTATAGTAGGCCTTAATGGCAGGGCACTGGCGATTTGATAGTCCGCCAACCGCGCCAGGGGTACTTTTTTGACTTAATCCAAGGAGTAAATCATGAACTCGCTTATTGCAGCTGCAAAGGTGTTTGCGCACGACGAAGACGGGATTACCGCCATTGAATATGGCTTGATCGCGGCGACGATGGTAACGGCGGTCAGCGCCGCCTTTGTCTTGTTGGGGCCGGCACTGCTCGCCGCGTTCACCAACATCGCGGCCAAGATCACCGTGCCTTAAGCAGCAGGCTTTCCAGCCGTAGTCGGCTGGAAAGCCTTTCATCGGAGAGACCGTCATGTTGAATGCGATCGAAGTGATATTGATCTGCCTGGTTGCGCAGGCGGCCGTGACCGATCTGGCCTTGCGCAAGATCCCGAATGTGCTGATCCTCAGCGGCCTGCTGCTGGCATTGATGCTGCACATGTTGGGTAACCAGCACTGGGCGCCGCTGACGCAATGGGTGGCCGGCAGCGTGGCCGGCCTTTTTTTATTCCTGCCCCTGTATCTGCTGCGCGGCATGGCCGCCGGCGACGTCAAGCTGATGGCCATGGTCGGCAGCTTCGTCGGGCCGCTGATGGCGCTGAAGGTGGCGGTGCTGGCCACGCTGATCGGCGGCTTGATGGGCCTGCTGATGCTGTTGTTTAACGGCCGCTGGCGCGACGGCTGGCGCAACGTGGTGACGATCTGCAAACCGCTGCTGCTGCGCAGCCTGGGCATGCCCTTGCAAGCGGTGCCGCTGGCGCCGGGCGCCAGCGTCGGCGGCATTCCCTATGGCCTGGCGATCGCGCTGGCCACCATGGCGATGCTGGCGTTCGCACATCGCTAATCGCTTGCTAGCCACGAATTTGCTGCGCGTCAATATCCACAAAACGTGGGCCGATAGACTTGATTCCTCAACGTAACTAATTCCACCGCTGGAGATCGCCATGCTCGCCGTAGAATCGCCTTCCACCGCCATCCATGCCGATCCCGCCGAGCTGTTGCCGGCCCAGCCCAAGACGGTGCGCGACAGCGGCTTGTCGCAACAGATCATCGTCGAACTGATCGCCAAGACCATCTTCATCAACGGAAAAATCCACCTGCCGGTGCTGACCACGCGGCTGCACCTGTCGATCAATGTGCTGCGCGAAGCGCTGGAGTTCATGGTGGCCGAGCATGTGGTCGAAGTGGCCTGGCGCGGCGAGTCGGACATTGACGTGCAGTACCAGCTGACGTCGGCCGGCCGCCTGCGCACCAGCGCCTGGATGGACCGCAGCCCCTACGTCGGCCCGGCGCCGGTGACGCTGGATGCCTACCGCGCCGTGGTCGAACGCCAGGCCGGCCAGGCGCCGCAGCTATGTGCCGAAGAACTGGCCGCCGAATTCGCCGACGACTTCCTCAGCCCCGCCGTGCAGCGCATGCTGGGCGCGGCCATGCATGCGGGCCGCACGGTGCTGCTGCATGGTCCATCGGGCAGCGGCAAGTCGGTGCTGGCGCGCCGGCTGGGGGACCTGCTGCAAGGCGTGATCGCGGTGCCGCATGCGCTGGTGGTGGGGCAGGAGATCATCCAGGTCTACGACGCGCTGGTGCACCGCGCGCCGGCGCCGCCGCATCTGCGCCAGCTGCGGCAGGCGCAGGAACGCCGCAGCAGCGATCCGCGCTGGGTGCTATGCGCGCGGCCCGTGGTGGCGCTGGACGCCGACCTGAGTGCCGACATGCTGGAGCTGCAGGCGGACAGCCATAGCGGCTGTTATCGCTCGCCGCCGCAGCTGAAGGCCAACAACGGCTTGCTGATCGTCGATGACCTGGGCCGGCAGCGCATGGCTGCCGCCGATCTGCTGAACCGCTTCTCGCAGGCGCGGGAACTGGAACGCAGCCAGCTGGCGCTGGCCGGCGGCTATCACTTCAGTGTGCCGTGCCGCATGCAGCTGGTGTTCGCCACCAGCCTGGCGCCGGAGGCGCTGCTGGACGCGCCGGCGTTGCGCCGGGTCGGCTACAAGATTCCGGTCGGGCCGCTGGATGTGGCCAACTACCGCACCTTGTTTCGCCAACAGTGCGTAGCCGCCGGCGTGGCGTTCGACGAGGCAGCGCTGCGCTACCTGATCGAAGAGCTGCATGCAGGCGCCGGCCTGCCGCTGCTGGCCTGCTACCCTCGCGAGATCATCGGCCGCATCAATGATTTCGCCGGCTTCCTCGGCGAGTCCGCGCGCGTCAGCGTGGAGACGTTGGAGCAAGCCTGGATCAGCATGTTCGCCACCGGCGTTGCGGCGCCGGCCGACGCCATCGACCAACTGCAACGGCACATAGCATGAACAACCGTCGCGCACTGATGATGATGGCGCTGGCCATCGTACTGGGACTGGTGGCGGTGGTGCTGGCCTCGCGCTGGCTGCTGCGCCAGACGCCGGCATCGGCCAACAAGATCATTGTCGCCGCCACCGATGTGAACCTCGGCCAGCGGCTGACGCCTGAGATGTTGAAGGCGATCGACTGGCCAGCCGACAACCTGCCTCGCGGCGCCATCCGCGACGGCTCCAAGCTGGTGGGACGCGTGCTGAAAACCAGCGTGCTGCGCGACGAGCCTTTGAGCGAGGCCAAGCTGGCGCCGGCCGGCACGCTGGGCGGCTTGTCGGCGCTGATCTCGGAAGGCAAGCGGGCCATCACGGTGCGCGTCAATGACGTGGTGGGCGTGGCCGGCTTTGCGCTGCCGGGGAATTTTGTCGACATCCTCGTCAACACGCAGGCCGCCGCCACCGGCAACGAGAACGCGATTTCCAAGATCGTGCTGGAACGGATACTGGTGCTGGCAGTGGCGCAGGAAGTGGGACGCGACGAAACCAAGCCGCGCGTGGTCAACGCCGTCACGCTGGAGGTGACGCCGGCGCAGGCCGAGAACATCGACCTGGCGCGCAGCGTGGGCACCTTGTCGCTGGTGCTGCGCAACCAGGTCGATCCGCGTCCGGGCGTGACGGGCGGCGCGACCAAGACCAGTTTGCTCGGCATCGCCAGGCCGCCGGTGGCGCCGCCGGCGGAGACGCCCGCCGCCGTCGCCAAGCCGCGCGCGCAGTTGGCGCAGGCCGCGCCGCGTGCCCGCGCCTGCGTCGGCGTGATCGCCGGCGTGCAGCGCACGCAGGAATGCTTGTGAGCCGCCCATGACGACGCTACGACGCGCGGCGCTGTTGTTGGCGATGGCTAGCTTCGGGCCGGCCGCCATCGCCGCCGCACTGCCCTCCGCAGCCGTGCCGGCTGTGGCGCCGTCCGGCGCCGCCCCCGTCCGCGCCGGGACGGAGGCGGCGCAGCCAGTGCAGGGTCGCGACACCGGAAACCTGCGGTGCAGCGGCCAGGCCGCCACGCCGGGCAGCCTGACGCTCGCGCTGGGCAAGTCGACGCTGATGCGCATGCCGGAAGCGGTGCAGGCGCGCAGCGTCGGCAATCCTGCCGTGCTGCAGGCGATGCTGGTGGCGCCGGACACGCTGTATGTGGTTGGCGTCGACATCGGCAGCAGCAATATGATCGTGCGGGGCCGCAGCGGCGTATGCAATGTTATCGAGGTGGTGGTCGGCGTCGATCCGGTGGCGCTGCAAAGCGCGCTGGCCGCGCTGATGCCCACGCAAAAAGACATCCAGGTCAGCGCCGCCGGCGATACGCTGGTCCTCAGCGGCACGGTCGACGACGCGCAGACCGCCGCCCGCGTGCTGGAGCTGGCGGCCGCATTTGTGCGGCGTCCGGCGCAGGCGCTGGAGGCGGCCAAGGGCGACAAGGGCGGCGCGGCGACGCCAACGCCGCCGGCATCGGCATCGGCGGCCGGCGGCGCCGCGCGCATCGTCAACTTCCTCAACGTCGGCGCGCCGCAGCAGGTGATGTTGGAAGTGAAAATCGCCGAGGTCTCCAAGACGCTGCTGGACAAACTGGAGACCGGGCTGTCGCTGAGCTTTGGCGGCGGCAGCTGGAGCACCACGCTGGCGTCGAACTTCATCAGCGGCACGCTGAAAGGCCTGCTCAGCGGCGGCAAGGCCACGGGCAACCACGTCGGCATCTCGGCCGAAAAGCAGGATGGCCTGGTGCGCATCCTGGCCGAGCCGACGGTGATGGCCATCAGCGGCCAGGAAGGCAGCTTTCTGGCGGGCGGCAAGATCTTCATCCCGGTCGCGCAGGACAACAACAAGATCACGCTGGAGGAAAAGGAGTTCGGCATCGGCCTGCACTTCACCCCCACCGTGCTGGCCGGCGGCCGCATCAACCTGCGCGTGGCGCCGGAGGTGTCGGAGCTGTCGCGCGAGGGCATCGGCATCTCGGCAGCCGGCTTCTCCGGCGGCGCCATCCTGCCGCTGATTACCACGCGCCGCGCCGCCACCACGGTGGAACTGTTCGACGGCCAGAGCTTCGCCATCGGTGGCCTGATCCGCAACACCCAGACCACCAACATCCACGGCCTGCCGGTGCTGGGCGAGCTGCCGGTGCTGGGGGCGCTGTTCCGCAGCAGCGACTTCCAGCAGGACCGCACCGAGCTGCTGTTCGTGGTGACGCCGCACCTGGTCAAGCCACTGCCGCCGAACTACCAGCTGCCGACCGACAGTGTCACCACACCGAGCCGCGCCCAGCTCTTCCTCGAAGGGCGCATGGAAGGGCCTCCGGCCCAGAGTACCGAGCACAAATAAACGGGATACGACGATGCGATACCTACTTAGCCTGCCGCTGGCATGCACGCTGGCCTCCTGCGCCCTGCCATTCACGCCCACCACGCCGCAATGGGATCGGCACTTCGGCGACGTCGCCCGCGCCACGCTGGCGCAGCAGGTGATCGACGCCGACGCCGGCCGCAACCGCGACCCGGTGGCCGGCATGGACGGCCGCGCCGCGCACGCCGTTTTTGAGCGCTACCAAAAGGCCAGCAGCGATCCCGCGCCGCAGCCGTCGGCATTTACCATCGGCGTCAGCGGCGCCAAGTGAGGAGCGACCATGAAAGCACTGATGATCAGCAGGGACAGCCTGTTGCACGCCGAAGTCGCCGCGCAAGGCTCCGCGCGCATGCCCGCCGTGCAGCTGGTGGCGTCGCGCAACGGCCTGCGCGATGCGGTGGAACGCCAGCTGCCGGAGCTGCCGGAGCTGGTGATCGTCGACGCCAGCGATGTGGCGCCGGACGAGGCGGAGCTGGTCGAGCGCCTGAGCAAGCTGTATCCATCCTCCTCCTTCATGCTGCTGACGCGCGAGCCGCAGCAGGACCTGCTGATCCGCGCCATGCGCGCCGGCATACGCGAAGTGCTGCAGCTGCCGCTGGTGCACAGCGCCTTCCATGAAACGATGAGCCGCATCGAAGTGGCGGCCGGCGTCAGCCAGATGCGCGAGGGGAAGGTGCTGGCCTTCATCTCCTGCAAGGGCGGCAGCGGCGCGACCTTCCTGTCGACCAACTTCGGCTACGCGCTGGCCGCGCTGGCCGACAAGAAGGTGCTGCTGATCGACCTGCATGGCCAGTTCGGCGACGCCACGCTGTATGTGTCGGACCAGAAGCCGGCGATGACGCTGTCCGACATCTGCGCGCAGATCAGCCGCATGGACGGTTCCTTCCTCGATTCCTGCCTGGTGCACGTGGCGTCCAACTTCGGCGTGCTGGCGGCGGCCGACGATCCCAATCACGCGGTCGACATGAAGCCGGAGCACATGGACACCATCCTGCGCGTGGCGCGCCAGCACTACGACTTCATCGTGCTCGATGTGGGCCGCCAGATCGACGCCATCTCGCTGCGCGCGCTGGACCAGGCCGACACCATCCACCCGGTGCTGCAACTGGCGCTGCCGGACATCCGCGACGGCCGCCGCCTGCTGGACATCTTCCGCTCGCTGGGCTATCCGAGCGAGCGTATCCGCCTGATCGTCAACCGCTACGAAAAGGGCGGCAAGCTGCGGCTGATGGACCTGGAGCAGGCGCTGGGCGCTGAGGTGGTGCACACCGTGCCGAACGATTATCTGTCGGCCACCGATTCGGTCAACCAGGGCATCCCGGTGCTGCAGCTGTCGCGCAGCAGCGCGGTGGCGCGCAGCCTCGCCGAGCTGGTGGAACTGGTGACGGCGCGCCGGGTGGCCGAGAGCAAAGGCCTGTTCGACCGCCTGTTCGGCCGCAACGAGAGCGAGTAGGAACAACCACAGCGGAGAATGACATGAGCTTACGCGAACGACTGGCGACGGCGGACGACAACCGCCAGGGCATGATTATCGGCGGCCTGCCGGGACTGGCGGCATCGGCCTACCAGGAGCTGAAGAAGAGCATGCACCAGACGATACTTGACCGTATCGACCTGGAACGCCTGAAGCGGCTGACGCCGGAGCAGTTCAAGCACGAGCTGGCGCTGCTGGTCCAGCGCATCATCGAGGAAGAGCGCATCGTGCTCAATCAGCACGAGCGGCATAGCCTGGTGCTCGACATCCAGCACGAGATGCTGGGCTTCGGGCCGCTGGAGCCGCTGCTGGCCGATCCCGGCGTGTCCGATATCCTGGTCAACACCTGCGCCAAGGTCTACGTCGAACGCGCCGGCCGGCTGGAGCTGACCGACGTCACCTTCAACGACAACGCCCACCTGATGAAGATCATCGAGAAGATCGTCTCGCGCGTGGGCCGCCGCGTGGACGAATCCAGCCCGATGGTCGATGCGCGGCTGCCGGACGGCTCGCGCGTGAACGCCATCATTCCGCCGCTGGCGATCGATGGCCCCATCCTGTCGATACGGCGCTTCGCGGTCAATCCGCTGACGGTGCAGAACCTGCTCGACTACCGCAGCCTGACGCCGCCGATGATGGAGGTGCTGAAGGCGCTGGGCCAGGCCAAGGTCAACATCCTGATCTCCGGCGGCACCGGCAGCGGCAAGACCACCATGCTGAACGTGCTGTCCGGCTTCATCCCGGTGGCGGAGCGCATCGTTACCATCGAGGATGCGGCGGAGTTGCAGATGCGCCAGCCGCATGTGGTGCGGCTGGAGACGCGGCCGCCCAACATCGAAGGCAAGGGCGAGGTCAATCAGCGCTCGTTGGTGCGCAACGCGCTGCGCATGCGGCCGGACCGCATCATCCTCGGCGAGGTGCGCGGGCCGGAGGCGCTGGACATGCTGCAGGCGATGAACACCGGCCACGAAGGATCGCTGGCCACCATCCATTCGAACACCCCGCGCGACGCCTTGTCGCGGCTGGAGAACATGGTCGGCATGACCGGCTTGAACCTGACCCCGCGCGCTACGCGGCAGCAGATCTGCTCCGCCGTGACGGTGGTGATGCAGGTGTCGCGGCTGACCGACGGCACGCGCAAGCTGGTCAGTCTGCAGGAGATCACAGGCATGGAGGGCGACGTGATCGCCATGCATGAGATCTTCCGCTACGAGCAAAAAGGCGTGGATGCGAACGGCAAAGTGTTGGGCCACTTCTCCGCCACCGGCGTGCGGCCGCGCTTCGCCGACCGCTTGCGCATGTTCGGCGTGCCAGTGGCCGATTCGGTGTTCGACCCCGACAAGATCTACGAGTAGCGGCATGGATGCGATCTTCTCCGCCTTTGCGGTGCTGCTGTTCGCCGCCGTGATCCTGATGATCGAAGGCGCCTGGCTGTGGTGGTCGGGCGCGCACGGAAGCGGCGCGCGGCGCATCTCCAAGCGCCTGCGGCTGATGGCGGCGCGCGGCGAGCGCGGTGGAGAGCGGATCGATATCCTCAAGCAGCGCAGCTACAG
The DNA here is from genome assembly GCF_003416895.1 of Duganella sp. BJB476. Classification (GTDB taxonomy): domain Bacteria; phylum Pseudomonadota; class Gammaproteobacteria; order Burkholderiales; family Burkholderiaceae_D; genus Rugamonas. The sequence continues at coordinate 15,927 of NZ_QVIO01000005.1, read as the reverse complement.
CCGCAATCCGGCGCTGGAAAAAATCCTGCGCCGCTTCCGGCACCTCGCTTTGCTGGACCGCCTGCTGCTGCAAGCGGGCGTGCGCTGGTCGGTGGCGCAGTTCCTCGGTTGCGTGCTGGTGTTGCTGGCGCCGGCGCTGATGCTGCCGGCCATGCTGGACTTGCCCGCGCTGGCGGCGAGCGGCATGCTGGCGATGATACTGTCGCTGCCCTGGGCGCTGTTGATGCGCACGCGGCGCGCGCGCCTGGTCAAGCTGGAGGAGCAATTGCCGGAGGCCGCAGATTTTCTCGGCAGGGCGCTGCGCGCCGGCCACTCCTTCGCCAACGTGATGCAGATGGTGGGCGAGGAAATGCCGGAGCCGATCGCCGGCGAATTCAAGTTCGCCTACGAAGAGATCAACTACGGCGTGCCGATGAACGAAGCCTTGCACAACCTGGCGATGCGCGTGCCGCTGACCGACTTGCGCTACCTGGTGATCGCGGTGCTGATACAGCGTGAGTCCGGCGGCAACCTGGCCGAAGTCCTGGGCAACATCAGCCGCCTGATACGCGCCCGCCTGCGGCTGCTGGCGCAGGTGCGCGTGATGTCGGCCGAGGGACGGATGTCGGCGTGGATACTGGGCTTGCTGCCGCTGGGCGTGCTGGCGCTGATGATGGTGACCAACCCCGCCTACGTGAAGGTGCTGTGGACCGATCCGGCCGGCGTGACGCTGACGTGGTACGCGTTGACGATGGCGGCGGGCGGCGTGCTGTGGATGCGCAAAGTGATACGCATACGGGTTTGAGGAGCGCGGCATGGATATCCGGCAGATAGGTTTTCTCGTTATCGTGTTCGCGGTGGTGGTGGGCGTCGCGCTGGTGGCGCTGCTTGGTTTTTCATCGGTGCCGATACGCGAGCGGCTCATTGATTTTATCGGCAAGTCGGAATCGTCGGCGCCGGTCGAAGGGGGCTGGATAGAGAAGGTCGCGCAGGCGGCGCAACCGTTTTCGCGGCTGTCGCTGCCGGAGGAGGGTTGGGAACGTTCGCCGCTGCGCACCCGCTTCATGAACGCCGGCTGGCGCGGCGCGTCGGCGCCGTCGCTGTACTTCGCCGCCAAGACGCTGTTGGCGTTGGGGCTCCCGGTGTTGCTGGCGGGGCTGGGCGCCGCGGCGCTGGAGCACACGCTGAACCGGGGCTTCATCTACCTGCTGCTGATGACGGCGGCCATCGGCTACTACCTGCCGAACGTCATATTGACGCGCAAGGCGGCTACCCGCTGCCGGGACATCTTCGAAAACTTCCCCGATGCGCTGGATTTGTTGACCGTCTGCGTGGAAGCGGGCCTGAGCCTGGAACGCGCCATGGCCAAGGTGGCCGGCGAGATCCACATCAAGAGCGCGGCGCTGGCGCAGGAGCTGCAGCTGGCGTTGATGGAAATGCGCGCTGGCTTCAGCAAGGAGAAGGCCTTGCGCAACCTGGCCTTGCGCAGCGGCGTCGACGATGTCGATACGCTGGTGGCGATGCTGATACAGTCGGAACGCTTCGGCACCAGCATGGGCGAATCCCTGCGGGTGCACTCGGACAACCTGCGCGCCAAGCGCAGCATGATCGCCGAGGAAGCCGCCGCCAAGATCGCGTTGAAGCTGCTGTTCCCGCTGATCTTCTGCATTTTTCCGACCTTGATGCTGGTGCTGATCGGCCCCGCCGGCATACAGATTTACCGCACGCTGCCGAGCATATTGGGAAAATAGGAGGCGATGATGAAACGTACACTGGGCGCCGCATGCACCGGCGCGTTGCTGATGGCGTGCGGCGGCATGGCCCCGGCGCCCGCGCCGGTGGTGGAGCAGCAGACCAGCGCCGTCACCGCGCTGGAGCAAGCCTGCCTGCTGGAGCCGACCGACGCCTCGCGCTGGGAGCAGCTGGGCGCGGCGCTGGAGGCGGGCGGCGAACGCGAACGGGCGGTGACCATGTTCCGGCAAGCCGCCACGCTGCGCGCGCATGACGTGCGGCGCGACTACGCGCTGCTGAGGGAAGGCGCGGCGCAAGCCAGGGCCGTCGTCGACGCCTCGATGCCGCGCACGGAAGTGAGGAAGATCGGCGCGGCGCTGGTGGAAGTGCTGCGCGTGGCCGCAAGCGTTGAAACGGCGCCTGCGGCGCAAGGCGTCAAACTGGAAATCAGCAACGGCAACGGCGTTGCCGGCGCCGCCGCGCGGCTGGCACGCACGCTGGACGCGGAAGGCATCAAGGCCACGCGCCTGACCAATGTGAAGCCGTTCGTGGTGCCGACCAGCCGCATCGAATATCGGCGCGACCAGCTGCTGCTGGCGCAGACGCTGGCGCAGCGACTGGGCCTGGCGCTGCAAGCGCAAAACGGCAAGCCGGTCTACGCCGACATGCGTATCGTGCTGGGACGCGACGCCATAAAAAAAACCGTCCGGGAGGAGTGAGCCTCGCGGACGGTAAAAACACACCCATGTGTTTCCTGCTGCGGACTACCGCATTCCTTACTGCCAGCTGATGCTGCCCATGCCGTGGGCGCTGGCGCTACGATTGGCCGGGTTGCCGTACACCTTGGCCGAACCCATGCCCGATAACTTCATATTCGCGCTGGTCTTCGCGTACACCGACGCGCTCCCCAGTCCCGACATATTGACTTCCACCGTGTCGGCGCGCAGCTGCTCTGCATCGAGGCCGCCGACGCCGCCAAGGCTGGCGTGCAGCTGCTTGGTCTGGCCGGTGATTTCGATGTGGCCGGTGCCGCGCAAATTCAGGTCGACGTTGTCGCTGTTGCCGGCGTTGACGGTCATGCTGCCGACGCCGCCCAGCTTCACATCGACGTTGCGGTACTGGGCGTTGACCTTGACCGAGCCGGCGCCGTCCAACGCCAGGCGCAGGTTGTCGCCGCTGAAGCCATACACTTCGGTGGAACCGACGCCGCCCGACACCACCTGGCGCAGATTCGGCAGCGTCAGCTCCGCCCGCAGGTCTTGCTTTCTTCCGAAGCCGAAGTTGAAGCCGCGGGTCTTGCTGGTGCCGATGTGCAGGGTATCGCCCGTCTGCTCCACCGTCACTTTTTTCAGCGCGTCAGCCTCTCCGTATAGAGTCAGCGACGCGACTGGACCTTGCCGGACCTTGAGGCTGATGACGCCATCCAGGTCGATGTTGACGGCGCGCGCATCGACGCTGCGGTTCTCGCTGATCACATCGGCGGCCAGCGCGGCGCTGGCGCCGCTGCTGAGTACCGTGGCCAGCATCGCAGCCTTCAGATATTTTTTCATCATGCGCTCCGTCGTTCAGCGTGAGTTAAGTATCGATTACAGTGCGGCTTTTTCAGCGGCGGTCAGGCGCTTGGCGCTGACGGTCACCACTTGCATTTTCGTGGTGTCGGCCTTGGCGGCGACTGCTGCCACTGGGGCGGCGCTGTGCATTGCCGGTACGGCGGCGGTGGCGAACGAGGTAGCGCTGGCGACGACGATTGCGGCTACGAAGATGGCTTCCATGTTTTTAGCGATGTTCATTTTGAGCTCCTTGGGTTGTGTGGTTCACTGCGTTTTGTCTTGCGTTGAGTGAACTATAGACAAGGGCCCCCTGTACATCCACCGGGATGTGACGAACTGCAAAAACGAGGGGTCAGAATGCGGATTAGCGGTGTGAAACCGTGCCGCACAACAGGTCCTGGCTGCTGGCGTAGAGCTGCGACAGCCAGGCGGAGACAGTTTTGAAGCGGGCGATGGAGCCGGCGTCGCGATGGCTGAGCAGCCAGATGTCGCGCTGTACCTCGACGCCGCCGCCGATGCGCACCAGTCCCTCCTGTTGCCCCATGATGCAGGGCAGGAGCGCCATGCCGACGCCGGCGCGGCAGGCGCGCACCATCGTGCTCAGGCTGTTCACCCTCAGGGCGATGCGCGGCTGCGGCTCCATCTGCGCCAGCCAGCGCATCTCGCCGGTGGCGGCCAGCGCCTCGTCGTAGGCGATCCAGGGCTGAGTGCCCCAGCAGGCGCGCGGTGTGTCGGCGAAGCGGGCGTGGCCGTAGACGGCGAAGCCCAGGTCGCCCAGCTTGCGCATCACCAGCGCCGCGTCCTCGCCCGGCTGGCCCAGGCGCAGGGCGAAATCGGCCTCGCGGCGGGTGAAGGACAGGTTCTGGTTTTCCGCCTGCAGCGTCAGTTGCAGTTGTGGATGCTCGGCGTGCAGCGCGGGAACGTGTTCCAGCAGCCAGTAGTCGAACAGGAAGTCGATGGAGGTGATGTTGACCGGACCGGCGGTGGCGTCGGCCTCTAGCGACGAGGCTTGCAACATGCTCTGGACGTTGCCGTACACCGCTTCGCCGTGCTGGACGAAGACTTGGCCGGCGTCGGTCAGCTGGTAGCCGGTGTTATCGCGGATGAACAGGCGCAGCTTCAGCGACTTTTCGGCGGCGGCGATGCGGCGGCTGATGGTCGAGGCGTCCACGCCCAGCTGGCGGCCGGTGGCGCTCATGCTGCCGCTGCGGGCCAGCGCCAGGATCAGCGGGATGTCGTTCCAGTCGAAGTCGGTACTTGAGGGCATGGGCGATGTCGGGTTGGGGGCCTGCATTTTTGCAAAGCGACCTTGCAAGGTTGTCTGTTCCGCAAACCCGCTGGCAGGCCTAAGATTCACTCCATCGCAAGGCCAAACTTGCCGGGAACTGTAGCACAACACTTGATATCCACACATCGACTAAAAGGAAGAAGATCATGACCAACGCTATTCAAACTACCAGCACCATCACCACCCGCGACGGCGTCGAGATCTACTACAAGGATTGGGGCCCACGCACCGGCCAGCCGGTCGTGCTGAGCCACGGCTGGCCGCTGAATGCCGACAGCTGGGAATCGGCCGCCTTCCACCTGGCCAACAACGGTTTCCGCGTCATCACCCACGACCGCCGCGGCCACGGCCGTTCGAGCCAGCCTTGGGACGGCAACGACATGGACCACTACGCCGACGACCTGGCGCAGCTGATCGAAGCGCTGGATTTGAAAAACATCATCCTGGCCGGCTTCTCGACCGGCGGCGGTGAGGTGGCGCGCTACGTGGGCCGCCACGGTACCCAGCGCATCGCCAAACTGGGCCTGATCTCGGCGGTGCCGCCGCTGATGCTGAAAACCGAGACCAATCCGGGCGGCCTGCCGATGGAAGTGTTCGACGGCATCCGCGCCGGCTCGGTCGCCAATCGCGCCCAGCTGTACCTGGATATCGCCTCGGGTCCGTTCTACGGCTACAACCGTCCGGGCGCCAAGCCTTCGCAGGGCCTCATCCAGGCTTGGTACTCGCAGGGCATGCAGGGCGGCCACAAGAACACCTATGACTCGATCAAGGCCTTCTCGGAAACCGACTTCCGCGACGATTTGAAGAAATTCGACAAACCGACGCTGATCATCCACGGCGACGACGACCAGATCGTGCCGATAGCCGCCGCCGGCAAGGCTTCGGCCGCCATAGTCCAGCACGCCAAGCTGATCGTCTACGCCGGCGCGCCGCACGGGCTGACTGACACCCACAAGGACCAGTTCAACGCCGACTTCCTGGCCTTCGCCCAGTCCTAAAACGAAGAAAGGGCCCCGCAGGACCCTTTCACGGGCTGCAAGGTGAGGATGGGCTTAAATCGGACCGTGCTGTGGCATGCTATATTTCAACCATGAAGAAGTTCCTGATGGCAATGACGATGCTGTGCTTGTGCGTGCTCCATGGAGCGGCGCGGAGTGAGGTCGTCAACGTCTACACCAGCGCCCGTGTCGCGCCCTTGATGATAGTCGACGGCAGCGGCATCTATCCCGACCTGGTGGATTACCTGAACCGTAAAAAACTCGGCCAGCTGAGTTTCAAGTTGATCTATCTGCCGCGCAAGCGCTTGCAGCTGCAAGTGGAGCGGGGCGAGCTGGACGGCATCGTCATCGGCATGATGCCGCACTGGTTCAACGACGTCGCCCAGAAAAAATACCTGTGGACCGTGCCATTCGACATCGACCGCTATGTGATCGTGCTGCCGGCGGGGCAGGCCTTTAATGTGTCCAAGCCTGGCGCGCTGAGCGGCCGCACGGTCGGCATGGTGCTCGGCTACAGCTATCCCGACCTGGAAGCGTGGATGCGCCTGCAGGGGCTGGTTCGCAGCGACGCCATCAGCGACGACAACAATCTGGACAAACTGCGGTTTGGACGGGTGGACAGCGTGACTGCCGCCGAGTCGGTGGTGCGCTACTACATGAAAGTGCATGCGGTGGAGGCGGACAAATTCCAGCTGCACGAGCTGCCGTCGCGCGCCACCGAGCGGCGCTTTCTGGTGCCGCTCGCCAAGGGGGCGATCTATGAAAAGATCGCCCCGGTGATCCGCCAGCTCAAGGACGATCCCGAGTGGCAGCGGCTGGCGGCCAAATACGAATAACTGAGCGCGTCAGGCCAGCCGTGCGCGGAAGAAGTCGGTCGTGCGCTGCCAGGCCAGCTTGGCGGCGGCGGCGTCGTAGCGCGGCGTGGTGTCGTTGTTGAAGCCGTGTTCCACGCCGGGGTAGACGTGGTACTGGTAGGCCGCGCCGGCATCCTTCAACGCCTGCTCGTAGGCGGGCCAGCCGGCGCGGATGCGCTCGTCGTTGCCGGCGTCGTGGATCAGCAGGTGGGCCTTGATGCGCGCCGCGTCCGCCGCCGCCGGTTGGCCGCCGTAGAAAGGCACGGCCGCCGCCAGTTCCGGCAACTGCGTGGCCAGATAGTTGGCGATGCCGCCGCCGAAGCAGAAGCCGACCACGCCGAGCTTGCCGTTGCCTTCCGGCTGTTGCTGCAGCCAGCGGGCGGAGGCGACGAAGTCGGCGCGGGTCTTGGGCTGGTCCAGCTTGCTGAACAGGGCGCGCGCCTTGTCCTCGTCGCCGGGGTAGCCACCCAGGGTGAACAAGGCGTCCGGCGCGAAGGCGATGAAACCGTCCAGCGCCAGGCGGCGGGCGATGTCTTCGATGTGCGGATTCAGGCCGCGATTCTCGTGCACCACCAACACCAGTGGCAGCTTGCCCTTGGCGTCTGCCGGCGAGACCAGGTAGCCGCGCACGGTGCCGTTGCCCTGCGGCGAAGGCAGTTCGAGGTAGCGTGCCTTGATGCGGCGGTCGTCCGGGGTGACCAGCGGTGCGGCGAAGCTCGGGCTGAGTGCGCCGAGCAGGCCGGCGGCAGTCGTGCCGCCCACGGCATAGCGTGTCGCCGAGGACAGGAAATCACGACGCGTGATGCCGCCGTGTACGTACTGGTCGAACAGCTTCAATACTTCCGGGTCAAAATCGGCAGCGGTTTTGCGTGTCATGTCTCGATTCCTCAGGCAGGTGGGCGAGCGGCTAGTGTAGCGCAGCGCCGTTCCGCTGGCGTTTCGCGCAGGCGGAATATTTCTGCATATCCAAGTGCGGGTTTTAGCGTACGAAATGGCTCGATCAGATGTAAAGCGTGCCGGCCATGGCGGCATGCAGGCCCGTGCTTCCTTTGTCTACGACGGCGAGAAAGACGGCTTTCGCTTGCTCGGTATCGCGCCCTTGCCGGAAGGTCTGGTGAGCCTGGATGAGGGCGACGGTCCATGTCGCCAGCAGCAGGCTGGCCGCCAGATGAGCGTCGGGATCGCTGGACTCTCGCCCCGCGCTTTCGGACAGCGCCACTGCCACCACTTGCGCGATCTCGTCGCGGATCGCCCTGGCCCGCGCCTTGAGGGTTGCGCTGCCTTCGATCGTCTCGATGAAGCCCTGGCTTGCTGCGGAAAACCTGGTGTAAGGGCTTTGTTCCTCAGCCAGTCGATGGGCGAGCAGGCGCAATGCCTCGATCGGAGCGACATGCGGGTCACGCTCCCGCAGGGCCAGGCGCAGCATTTCGCGGCCTTCCTCGTCGCGATCAAAGAACATGTCCTCCTTGCGGGGGAAATGGTTGAACACCGTCATCCGCCCGACGTCGGCCGCTGCCGCAATGTCGTCCACCGTCACATGATCGAAGCCCCGTTCAAGGAACAGGCGCGTGGCGGCATTGGAGATGCCTTGTCGCGTGGCGAGGCGCTTGCGGGATCGGAGATCGGCTGGGATTGACATGTGGCGGATGATAGCATAGTTTACATATACTAAGTACATATTGGGATTGAGTATATGATTGATGTTGTCGTTGTGGGCGCGGGACCGGTCGGACTGCTGACCGCCATTGAACTGACCCTGGGAGGCGCGCGCGTTCTCGTGCTGGAACGCCTTGCCGCGCCGAGCACGGCGATGAAGGCATTTGGCATCGGACCGCCAGGCGTGGAAGCGTTAATGCGTCGCGGCATGTCTGAGGCGATTGCCGCGGCAGAGGCGCGCAGCTTCGCGGAGATGGAACAGGCCGGAGCGGTATTGCGGGGCCGGGCATCCAAGTTCAGCGGCCATTTCGCCGGCCTGTCCTTGATACGCAAGGACGCCCAGAAAGAGCCGGAACGACGCCCCCGTCCAGTGGATCAGCAAGCCCTTGAAGCCATGCTGGCCGAGCGCGCGCAGGCACTGGGCATCGAGGTGCGCCGCGAGTGCGACGTCGCCGAATTCGTCCAACAGCCGGATGGCGTCGAAGTTGAATGGACAGCGCCGGGAGGCGCCGGCCGTATTCGTTGCGCCTATCTCGTGGGTTGCGACGGCGGGCGCAGCCTCGTCCGCAAGATGGCTGGGTTTGATTTTCCCGGCACACCGCCGACGCTGACCTTTTATCAGGCCGTCGCCGAGATCGACCAGCCGGAGCGCCTATTGCCGCTCGGCTGGCACCGCACATCGGGCGGCATGTTTTCCTTTGGTCCTGCGCCGGGCCGGTTGCTGATGTTGGATTTCAGTGGGCCGCCCGAAGACCGGCAGGCTCCGGTTACGCGGGAGGAGGTCGAGGCCGTACTCCGCCGCGTCAGCGGTGCCGACGTCCGGGTGAGGGCGCTCGAAAGCGGCAGCCGGTGGACGGACCATACCCGGCTGGTCGATACATATCGCCGAGGCCGGGTGCTGCTTGGCGGCGATGCGGCGCATGTCCATACGCCATTTGGTGGACAGGGCCTGGGTCTTGGCCTGGTGGACGCGGCCAACCTCGGCTGGAAGCTTGCGGCGGTGATCCGTGGCGAGATGCCCGATAGCCTGCTCGATACCTACACAACCGAACGGCGGCCCGTGGCCCAGGCGGTGCTGGCCAATACCTTGGCCCAGGTCGCCATCATGCGGCCCGATCCGCAAGCGGGGGCGATGCGGGAGCTGATGGCGGATCTGTTGCAATTCGATGATGTCAACCGGCTCATCGGCGCGATGACGAGCGGGTTGGCCACGCGATACGATCTTGGGTCGGAACTGGATGAGGTGGGGCGCCTGGTGGGCGACCGGCCGGTCGCCGGCAGCACAGGCGGCGCCTCGCTTTACGATCTCATGCAGGACGGAAGGGGCGTTCTGCTCGATGCTTCAGCTGGGAGGACGGCATCGATGATGGTCGCTGCCGCGACGCAGAGAATACGTTGCGTGGGCGTCGATACTGGGCCGACGATGCTGATCCGTCCCGATGCGTGCGTTGCCTGGATAGGGACGGAGAACGACACCTGCGGATTGAAGCAGGCGCTCCGGCGCTGGTTCGTATCGACGACACAAGCCGAGGCGCAGACTGGCAGTCCCGCAGGTGGTTTTTGATGGCGGGCAGGCTTACATCTCTTTGAAGAACTGCAAGTAGCTGCGGCTGACTGGCAGGCGCTCGTTACGTCCCTTGAGCTCGATGTCGGCGGTCTCGTTTTCGCCTCGGGTGACGCAGCGTATCGCCCGCAGATTGACCGCCACCGAGCGGTGTACCTGCGCAAACAGCTGCGGGTCGAGTTGCGCAATCAGCTCCTTTAGCGGCATGCGTATCAGCGCTTCGGCGGGGTGCCCTTCGTCGCGGAAGGCGACCAGGGTGTATTTCGTATCGCTCTTCAGATAGTCGATATCGTCGACCGGTATCATCCGCAAGGAGCCGCCCACCGTCGCGCGCAGCCAGCGCAGCGCTTCGGGCTGGCCGAGCTTGAGCCGCTCGGCCAGTTGCGCCAGCAGCGCCTCGGTGTGCACGGCCGGTTGCGCCGTTTGGGTGCGCGCTTTCAGGCGCTCCACCGTTTCCGCCAGGCGGGCGGCGGTGACGGGTTTGACGAGGTAGTCCAGCACGCCATGTTCGAAAGCATCCAGCGCGTACTGGTCAAAGGCGGTGACGAACACCAGATGCGAACGTTTGCCGATGTGCCGCGCGACTTCGATGCCGTTCAGGCCCGGCATATGCATGTCCAGAAAGCATATCGTCGGCAGATGTTGCTCGAACAGTTCGATCGCCTGGCGGCCGTTGCGCGCCTGCGCGACGATCTGCAATTCAGGCCAGGCGGCGGCCAGCCGGGCTTCAAGAATCTCGCGCAGCAGCGGTTCGTCGTCGGCAATCAGGGCGCTGATGGTGGAGGTCATGTAGTCTCGATTTGGAATTCAATAGTCACTTGTACACCGTGCGGCTCCACTTCGACCAGGTCGAGCGTTGCGGTGCCTCGGTAGGCCCATTGCAGCCGTTCGCGCAGCGCCGCCAGCCCGGTGCCGAGGCCCCGGCCGGTCGCCTGCAGGCCGATGCCGGTGTCGATGACGGTCATGCGGCAACGCGGCGTGTCGCCTTCACCGGTGAGCAATTCGGTATGCACATCGATACGGCCGCCTTCTTCGCTCGGGTCGATGCCATGCTGGACCGCATTCTCAACCAGGGTCAGCAGCGTCATCGGCGGGCAGTGCAGCAGATGCCCGCCGCTGCCGATGTGCAGCTCGAAGGCGAGCCGGTCGGGCATGCGCATCTGCATCAACTCCAGATAGGCGCGCACCAGTTCGAGTTCCTGGCCCAGCGTGTTGGTCGAGCCGTCGAGCCGGGGCACGGCGGCGCGCAAATAGGCCGTCAGGCTTTGCAGCAGTTGCGGCGCGCGCGGCGAGCCGGCCTCCACCAGGGCCTGTACATTGGCCAGGGTGTTGAACAGGAAATGCGGCTGCACCTGGGCGGTGAGCAGGCGCATGCGAGCATCGAGCGCGGCCCGCGCCATCTCGCTGCGCTCCAGCTCGAAGCCGATGGCCTGTTCTTCCACCGTCGCTTCGCGCTGGCGCAGCAGGGCCGTCAGCGCGGTCCAGGGCGCGAGCAGCATGCCCAGCAAAGTGAAGGTCACGAAGCCTTCCAGCCGGGCCGGCTCGTTCCAGAACATCGGCGCGCCCGGCGCGGTACTCCACATATAGGCGATGAACATGGTGATCGGCACCGTCACGCCGACTGCCGCGACTTGCAGGACCCAGCGGGCCATCCACTTGGGCAGGCGGCGCGGCCATTGCTCGAACAGGCCGAAGACCAGCAGCAACGCCAGGCCGACGCAGAATATCCTGGTCACGAGAACGGACAGGCCCGCCTTCCAGCCAAAGCTGAACAGCAGAATGATCAGCGTACAAAGGATGGCGACGGTGCGCAGCCGGCGCCAGCCGAACATGGCGCGCCAGTTGGCGGGCGCGGCGGGATCGTTGAAGCGGGCTGATTGGTCGGATGGCATGTCCATATGATACTCGATGGATGTATGGTCGAAGGGCGGCAGCGGCTTAGCGCCAACGCTGCGCCGGCTTGGCGAAATAGTGATGCGCGATATGGCGCCATGGCAGCACCAGCGGCGTCAGCACGATGGCCACCAGGCAGGCAAAGGCGGTCCCTTCCACGCCCGGCGTCATGGCGCCACCCAGCCACAACGGCAAGGCGATGGCCAGCAGCCAGAGCGTTTTCCAGACCAGCTCGAATATCAGCAGCGGCAGCATTTGCAGCGGATAGCGCAGCCCCCACAGGCAGAGGATCGCCAAGCCGCTCAACAGCGCCGCAGTTTCGCCCTTGCGCTGCGCCCAAACGTCGCTGTGCTGCAGCATCAATGGGCCGAAGCTGAGTGCCAGCCCCACCGTCACCAGCAAATAGAAGGCGCGCAGCAGGTTCAAGCGCCAGAGTGGGAGATCGTCGTTGTGCATATGAGTACACCTTTCGTGGATGAGTTTGTCGGGCCTCGCCGAGGCCGCCTTGATGCAGGGATACGTTCAGCCGAGCTTGGACAGGCTCTTGCGGGCGTCGTCCAGATTGGCCGGATTGGAGCGTTTGTTGGCGATGAAGCGTTCATAGGCCGCCTTGGCCTGCGCCTTGTCTCCTTTGGCCAGATAGGCGTCGCCCAGGCGGTGGTCGATCGGGAAGCCGTCGGCGCCGGTCATGGTCTTGGCGCGCTCAAAGTTGCGAATCGCCTCGTCCGCCTGGCCCATCTGGGTATGGACCCGGCCGAGCCCGTAGTAAGCGGCGGCGTGGTCGGGCTGGTCGCGCAGCAGGGTCGCATACAGGTTCTTGGCCTTGGCCAGGTCTTTGCCGTCCGTCAGGAAGACCTGTGCCAGCTGCATGGTGGCGTCGCGAATTTCCTCCCGCATGGCGGCATCCTTGGCCGGTTTGAGCGCCGACAACTCGCCCTCCATCGCGCCCCATTGCTTGGCTTCGGCAGCGATGTTGACCCGGATGATGCGCGCCGTTTCAGGTTGGCTGGCGTGCACGGCGGCCTCCAGCTCCTTGGCCTTGGATACGCTGCCGCCCATCATGCCGGGCACTGTCAGATAGAGCTTGGCCAATTGCACACGGGCCACGAAGCTGTCGGGGGCCAGTTCCAAGGTGCGGCTCCAGGACGCTTTCAAGGTATCGAGCATGCGCATGGCCTTGAACATGCCGACGTTGAGCATCTGCATGCTCAGGTTCTGCGCCGTCGCCAGATGACACACCGCTGCCGTCGGATGCTGTTCGACGCATCGTTTGGCCTGCTTGGCGCCGGCTTCGAGCCGTTTTGCATCGCCGGCGTCGACAAAGGTCAGCGCCAGCGACCAGGCCGCGCTGGCCTCGGCGTCGCCGGCATCGGCCTGCAAGCGGGCTTGCGCCTGCCGCTCCAGTTCGACGTAGTTGCCAGCGTCTTGCAGCGACTCAAACTGCGCATCCTTGAAGATGGCGGCCTGGGCTGTGCCCATGCCGGCCAACAGCGCCAGCGTGGCGATTGCGGTGGCGATTGAATGGGTGTTGCGTGGACGATTGCATTGAGTTTTCATGGTCGGCTTTGTCTTAAGTTAGGCGGTTGAAGAAGCGGGAAGCAGAGCGGCGCGGGGCGGATCCTGCAAGGACAGCACCATGGTATTGCGCTGCCGCCCCACCCAAACGGCGTATCGGACGAACGACGGCGCGCGGGTATTCAGCCACGGCCTGGCGGGATGAGTGAGTCTGGAGGGGCTCTGCGCGGGCGCCGGCGTCGTTCGTCGCGCCAGGACGTGGTTTGTGCCGGCGGAGGCGTAGCCGGTCGCTTGCGGCTTGGCCCGTCTGGGTCATGCTGGTAAGGTGAACGTTTTCGCAACAACAACAACGAGAGCCTTGCCATGAAAAAAGTTCTGCGCTTCCTGATGTTCACCTTCTTGGGCCTGCTCGCCCTGGTGGCTGTGCTGGCCGGTCTGCTCGGCTATTTTGTCTACACCCCCGATCCCGAGAAGCCGCAGCTATCCGGTACGCTGAGCCAGGGCACGATCGAAGTAGCCGGCTTGACACGCAGCTACCGGACGTATGTGCCCAAGGGCTTGCCCAAAGGCGCGCCCCTGGTGGTGGTAATGCATGGTTCCGGAGAAGGCATCCAGCAAGTTCGCGTCGGCACCGGTTATAGCTTCGAACGCTTGGCCGACCAGCATGGCTTCGCCGTTGTCTACCCGAAGTCCTACGCATTCGACTGGAATGACTGCAGTTCGATCGGTGACGCCAAGGTGAACGGCGTCAGCGCCGACGATGTACGCTTTCTGGACGCCATGGTCGACAAGCTGGCCGGCGAAATCGGACTCGATCCGACGCGTGTGTTTGCCGCCGGCGTGTCGAACGGCGGCTCGATGGCGATACGCCTGGCGCTGGAACAACCAACCCGGTACCGCGCGGTGGCCGCAGTGATCGCCAATCTGCCGGCGGCGCAGAATTTCCAATGCAAGCCTGTGGCGCAGACCACTTCGGTGATGATCATGAACGGCACCAAGGATCCACTGGTGCCCTACGCAGGCGGCGAGATCAACCTGTTGGGGCTGTTCTACAAGGGCGGGCAGGTCATTTCCTCGATCGCATCGGCGCAGTATTTCGCGGATCGCAGCCAGCTTGTCGGTGCGCCACAGACCAGCCGGACACCAGCGGCAGAGGGCGTCAGCGTCGAGCAGTCCCGCTGGCGCAACGACGGCAAGACCGAGGTCGAACTGGTGACCATACATGGCGGCGGCCACGGCCTGCCACAACCCTATGCGCGCCGCCCGCGCCTGTTGGGTCCTTCGCCGATGGAGCCCAACGGGCCGGCCATGATCTGGGCCTTCTTCGAGCGGCAGCGGCCATAAATTTTTTCGCGCTATCCACATTACTTCGGAGTTATTGAAAATGACCATACTGTATGTTGATCCCGCCAGCTCTGTCCTGGTTCACGTTGCCGCTGCGGCGGTCTTGTACCTGCACATCGGCGCCGGCAGCGTCGGCATCCTGTCCGGCGCGGCCGCCTTCGTGTTCCGCAAGGGCTCCGATCTGCACCGCATGGCGGGAAAAATATTTGCCGTGGCGATGATGCTGATGTCCGGGATCGGTGCCTGCGTGGCGCCGTTCTTGCCGACGCCCGAGCGCGCTTCGGTAGTGGCCGGCGTGTTGACCTTCTACCTGGTCTTGACCTCGTGGACCGCCGTCAAGCGCAAGCCCGGCCAGGTCGGCCGCTTCGACTACGGCGTGCTCTTGACGTCGTTGGGCATCACCATTGCCGGCACCTATTTCTTCTGGCTGGCCGCACAGAGCGCGACTGGCAAACTGGATGGCCAGCCGGGCGCCGCCTTTGTCTTATTCGTGATCATCGGCAGCGTCGCTGCGGTGGGCGATCTGAGATTGATCTTGAACCGCGGCGTCACCGGTGCGATGCGCGTGGCCCGCCATCTGTGGCGCATGACCGTCGCCTTTTTCATTGCGGCCAATTCACTTTTCCTGGGGCAGCAGCAGGTCTTTCCGAATGCGGTGCGGGATTCGGGTGCGCTGAATGCACCGGCGCTGCTGATTCTGGCTTTGCTGGTGTACTGGCTTTGCCATGTCGGTTACGGCGCCTATCGGCGCAAGCGGGTTCGCCATGTTATAACGCCGTCGTAAATCAGCGAGCTACAAACGACCGGTAATCAAAGCGGCAGAAATGTACGACCCACCACACCAATTTGAACCACTCTTGTTAAACGAGCGACAACTGGAAGAGGTTGGCGCCTTGGGCGAGAGCGTTGTTCTGGGATCAGTGAAGCTAGCGTCTGCCGCGCATGAAACAACGCGGGCCACGTTGCGCCAGTTGGTCAGAAAAATGAATTCCTTCTATAGCAATCGGATAGAAGGGCAGAGCACTCATCCACGGAATATCGAGCGGGCACTGCAAAACGATTTTTCCCAGCAGCCGGCTGAGGCCCGATTACAACGGATAGCGCTCGCGCATATCGCCGCAGAAAAAGAATTGGAAGGATGGGCCGAAGTTCGCTCGGCGTTAAGGTCGAACTTTCTGACCGATGCACATCGCGCGCTTTATGAGCGACTGGAACCGGGCGACCGGCTACCTGTGTCCGTCAATGCCATCGCCTAACCCTTTGTTGGTATGCTGTTTTTTGTACTTCAGTGATACCAACAAAAATCCCATCATTTTGTTGGTATCGCATGCTATTGCATAACTTGGGGTGAGACAACAAAAAACCCGCTTCACCTATGAGGCGAGCGGGTTTCGAGACTGCGTAATACAGGGTGATACATGTTGCTGGTGCCTGTTAAGTTGCACTGAAAATTGACCCACGTTCCCCACGAATTTGCAACGGAATCTGACCCACGTTAGTAGCACAATTCCACCTGTCTCATCGGCAGGAGATCGGAGTGATCAACGTGGCTTTA
>NZ_QVIO01000004.1 GCF_003416895.1 Duganella sp. BJB476 | reverse complement strand
CCACCGACCACCCCGCCCAGCCCGCCCACGCGGCGGCCGCCGAGGCCCGTCTTTGAAGTCCATCGCGCGCGCGCTGCTGGCGGTCGCCGCACTGGTGCTGAGCCCGCTCGCGCCGGCGCAGACCGAGGACGGCGAAAACCAGCAGCTGTACCGCCAGGCGCTGCAGTCGATCGCCGAGGGCCGCAACACCGACGCCAGCGAAACGCTGCGCCGCGTGATCGAGGGCGAGCCGCTGCACGCCGGCGCCTGGCTGGACCTGGCGCTGATCCAGTGCGCGCTCGGCCACGAGGACGAGGCCGAACGCATGTTCGAGATCATCCGCAGCCGCTTCAACCCCTCGCCCGGCATCGTGCAGCTGATCACCGAGGCGCGCAGCGCCGGTTGCGCGCACTGGCGCCCGCACGCGCAGACCGCCTTCAGCGTCGGCCGCGGCATCGACCAGAACGTCAACCAGGGCGCTAGCAGCGGCGGCTACAGCGTCACCGGGGTGCCGGTCGAGGTGCCGCTGACCGAGGATTTCCATCCCAAGCACGACCAGTACACGGTGCTCACGGCCGACTACGTCAGCGACATCACCTCCAACGGCACCACCGGCTATGCGCAGTTCCAGTCGCGCCGCTACGACCGCCTGGGGCTGTACAACTCGTCGTCGCTGTTTGCCGGCGTCGACACGCCGTGGCGCTTCGGCCGCTGGACCTTGCACGGCTCGGCCAGCCTGGGCCTGATCACGCTGGGCCACCAGCTGTACCAGCGCCAGAGCCAGGTGCAGGCGCGCATCGGCCCGCCGCTGCCGCTGCCGGGCAGCATGCAGTTCAGCCTGACGACCAGCCTGACCCATGTCACCTACCTGACGCTGAGCAATTTCGATTCCAACACCGCCGAGCTGCGCGGCCAGTTCAACTACCGGCTCGACGACGACAGCGCCAGCGCCAGCCTGGCGCGGCTGAGCGACCGCGGCGGCAGCGCCCGCCCCGGCGGCAACCGCGAGGGCTGGCTGCTCAACGCGCAATGGCGGCGCCGCCTGTTCGGCGAGACCAGCGGCGAGCTCGGCTACACGCACCAGACCTGGAAAAGCAGCTCGGCCTATTCGCCCGGCTTCCTCGACCAGGTGCGCGACCAGACCACGCAGGTGCTGCGCGCCTCGATCAATTATCCGTTGAGCAACACCCAGTCGCTGCAGCTGGAGGCGCGCCAGGTGCGCAACAAGGAGAATATTTCCATATTCCAATACAACGACCGGCAATTGCAGCTCAGCTGGCAGTGGCAGGGACTGTGAAGCCGGCGTCCGCCGAACACGTTACAATCGCACCATGACGTCCACACCCGCCCCTGCCCCCCTGTCGCCGCCGGCCGTACCGCCCGCGGAAGAACGCCAGATCCAGATCCATCTGCGCAAGATTCCGCTGCTGTCCGAGCTGTCGGACGAGGAAGTGCTGGCCATCAAGCCGGAAATGCGCATCCGCCAGTACGCCAAGCGCGAAGTGGTGCTGCACAAGGGCGGCAGCGGCGACGGCCTGCTGTTCCTGCTGTCGGGCTCGCTCCAGGTGATCGACGTCACCGAGGACGGCCGCGCGATCGGCCTGCGCATGCTGGTGCCGGGCGACTTCTTCGGCGAGATCGCGCTGATCAACAGCTCCACCCGCTCGGCCTCGGTGGTGGCGATGACCGACGTGCTGGTGGCCTTCCTGCCGGCGCCGGTGGCGATGAACCTGTTCTCGCACTCGCCGTCGGTGGCGCGCCAGATGCTGCGCCACCTGGCGCAAAAGATCCAGCGCGACTCGGAATTCCGCGCCCTGCTCAGCATCAACAACACGGCCAAGCGCATCTACGCCTACATCGTGCTGATGCAGAAGAAAAACCCGGACGGCACCGTGGTGGAAAACCTGCCGACCCACCAGGACATCGCCAACATGATCAACACCAGCCGCGAGACCGTCACCCGCGCGCTGCTGACCCTGGTCCAGCAGGGCATCGTCCAGAAGGAGCCGCACCGCCTGCTCATCAAGGATCCGGACGCGCTGCAAAAGCTGGTGCAGGGCGACTGAGCGGCCGTGCGCGGCGGTCGCTGCGCAGTGTGACAAGCTGTAACATGTTACTTGCATAACAAGACGTGCGGTATAATCCCCGTCTCGTAATTTCCGCCCCGCGTGCCTGTCCCATGATGCCTCTCCGCCCTTCCTCCCCTCGTTCACCGCAGCGCGCACGGGCCGCATGATGTCGATCGCCATGCTACGCGGGCTGTGGCGTTACCGCGGCTTCGTGCTCGGCAGCGTCAAGCGCGAATTCCAGTCCAAATACCGCAACACCATGCTGGGCGCCGCCTGGACCGTGCTCAGCCCGCTGGCCATGATCCTGGTCTACACGCTGATCTTTTCCCAGGTGATGAAGAACCGCCTGCCCGGCAACGCCAGCGAATACGGCTACAGCATCTACCTGTGCGCCGGCGTGCTGGCCTGGGGCATGTTCGCCGAGATCACCTCGCGCGCGCAAAACATGTTCCTCGAACAAGCCAACCTGCTCAAGAAGATCAGCTTCCCGCGCATCTGCCTGCCGCTGATCGTGGTGCTCAACGGCCTGGTCAACTTCGGCATCATCTTCGGCCTGTTCACCGTGTTCCTGATCGCCTCCGGCCAGTTCCCCGGCGCCGTGTTCCTGGCGCTGCTGCCGGTGCTGCTGATCCAGGTCGCGCTGGCGATCGGGGTCGGCATGGTGCTCGGCGTGCTCAACGTCTTCTTCCGCGACGTCGGCCAGTTCTTCCAGATCTTCATCCAGTTCTGGTTCTGGTTCACGCCCATCGTCTACCCGGCCAGCATCCTGCCGCCCGAAGTGCGCGGCCTGCTGGTGTGGAACCCGATGGCGGCGGTGATCGAGGCCTACCAGACCATCCTGGTCAGCGGCCAGCCGCCGCAATGGCTGTCGCTGCTGCCGGCCGTCGGCGCGGCGCTGGCGACCTGCCTGCTGGGCCTGCAACTGTTCCGCAAGCGCGCGGGTGAAATGGTGGATGAACTCTGATGGGCGCAATTACTGTTAGCAATCTGGGCAAGGCCTACAAACTCTATCCCAACCGCTGGTCGCGCCTGGGCGAATGGATGCTGCCGTTCAACGGCCCGCGCCACAAGCTCAAGTGGATCCTGCAGGACGTCAGCTTCCAGGTGGCGCCGGGCGAGGCGGTCGGCCTGATCGGCATCAACGGCGCCGGCAAGAGCACCCTGCTCAAGCTGATCACCGGCACCACCCAGCCCAGCACCGGCAGCGTCCACATGCAGGGCAGCGTGGCCGCGCTGCTGGAGCTGGGCATGGGCTTCCATCCCGACTTCACCGGCCGCCAGAATGTCTACATGGCCGGCCAGCTGATCGGCCTGACGGTCGACGAGATCAGCGCGCTGATGCCCGACATCGAAGCCTTCGCCGAAATCGGCGACTACCTCGACCAGCCGGTGCGGGTGTACTCGAGCGGCATGCAGATGCGCGTGGCGTTCGCGGTGGCCACCGCGCGCCGCCCCGACATCCTGATCGTCGACGAGGCGCTGTCGGTGGGCGACACCTATTTCCAGCACAAGAGCTTCGAGCGGATCCGCCAGTACCGCCGCGCCGGCACCACGCTGCTGCTGGTGTCGCACGACAAGCAGGCGATCCAGTCGGTGTGCGACCGCGCCATCCTGCTCGACGGCGGCCGCCTGGCGCGCGAAGGCAAGCCGGAGGAAATCATGGACTACTACAACGCCATGATCGCCGAACGCGAGAACAGCACGCTGCGCCTCAACCAGCGCGACGACGGCAAGCTGCAGGTCACCTCCGGCACCGGCGAGGCCACCGTGGCCGAGATCGTGCTGCTGAACGACGCCGGCGAGGCGGTCGAAGTGGTCGACGTCGGCCAGGAAGTCACGCTGCGCATCACCGTGGCGGTGCACGAGGCCATCCCGCGCATGGTGCTCGGCTATATGATCAAGGACCGGCTCGGCCAGGCCATGTACGGCACCAACACCCACCTGAAGGAATTGCCGCTGGAAGACATGCAGGCCGGCCAGCGCGTCACCTACAGCTTCCGCTTCGCCGCCAACCTCGGCGCCGGCAGCTATTCGGTGGCCACCGCCATCGTCAGCACCGCCACCCACCTGGTCAACAACTACGAGTGGCGCGACCTGGCGCTGGTGTTTACCGTGGTGAACATGCAGCGTCCCCATTTTGAGGGTTCGGCCTGGCTGGACCCCGCCATCGAGATCACCCGCACATGAGCTTTATCTCCTACGCCCAGAATTTTGAAGACGTGCTGCTGTGGCGCGCGCTCAAGGACGTGCCGGCCGGCTGCTACATCGACGTCGGCGCCAACGATCCGGAACTGCACTCGGTCACCAAGGCCTTCTACGACCAGGGCTGGTCCGGCATCAACGTCGAGCCGATGCCGTCCTACGGCCCGGCCTTCCGCGAGCAGCGCCCGCGCGACATCAACCTGAACGTGGCGGCCGGCGCCGAGAGCGGCAGCATCACGCTGTTCGACGTGCCCGATGTCAACGGCTGGGCCTCGACCGACAGCAGCGTGGCCGCCGCCCACCGCGCCCACGGCCACCAGGTGGTCGAGCACACGGTGCCGCTGCTGACCCTGGCCGAGATCTGCCGCGAGCATGTGCGCGGCGAGGTGCACTTCCTCAAGATCGACGTCGAAGGCTTCGAGGGCGACGTGCTGCGCGGCATGGACTTCACGCTGTGCCGGCCGTGGATCGTGGTGGTCGAAGCCATCATGCCCAACAGCCGCGACAGCAACCACGGCGACTGGGAAGCGCTGGTCACCGGCCACCGCTACCAGTACGCCTGGTTCGACGGCCTGAACCGCTACTACGTCGCCGACGAACACGCCGAACTGGCCGAACGGCTGCACCTGCAGCCCAATGTGTTCGACGACTTCATCACCCACCACCTGGACAAGGCCTGGCGCCGCGGCAAGGAGCTCGACCAGCAGGTCGAAAGCACCTGGCAGCTGGCGCGCAGCGCCGACGCCCGCAGCAGCGCGCTGGAGCAGGACGTCACGCGCGCGGTGCAGCGCGGCGCCGAGCTGGAACAGGCGGTGGCGCGCGAGGCCGGCCATGCCGCGGCCCTGGAGCAGGACGTGGCCCGCGCGGCCCGCCACAGCGCCGCGCTGG
Source organism: Duganella sp. BJB476 (assembly GCF_003416895.1). GTDB lineage: Bacteria > Pseudomonadota > Gammaproteobacteria > Burkholderiales > Burkholderiaceae_D > Rugamonas. The sequence goes on along the minus strand of NZ_QVIO01000004.1, from coordinate 717,570 downwards.
AACAGGACGTCGCGCGCGCCGTGCAGCGCGGGCAGGAACTGGAACAGGCCGTCAACGACGCCGTGCGGAGCGGCGCCGAACGCGCCGAACAACTGAGCGGACAGATGCTGCAGATGCGCCAGCAACTGACGCAGCAGCTGCAACAGCGCCAGGACCAGGTGCTGCAGCTGCAGGCCGAGCTGCGCCAGTCCGAGAGCGCCGCGCGCCAGCTGGAAAACAATCTGCACCAGACCGCCGAATGGGGCACGCTGATGGAACAACGCCTGACGGCGGTGTACGCCAGCAGCTCGTGGCGCCTCACCGCGCCGCTGCGCGCGCTGGCCCGGCGCGGCGACAACAGCCTGCCCAAGCTGGCCGTGCGCGCCGCGCACAGCGGCGTGCGCCGCGGGGTGCGCTGGCTGAGCTCGCGCCCGGCGCTGCGCCGCGTGCTGATCCCGCTGATCAGCCGCTCACCCAAGCTGAGCAGCACCATCAGCCGCAGCCTGCAGGCCATCAAGCAGGGCGACCCGGCCGTCGGCGCCGCCGCCGTGCCGCACCTGCTGCGCGAACTGCCGCTGTCGGCGCGCAAGGTGCTCGACGACCTGCGCCGCGCACAACACTCTAACGACCACTGAACATGCGCCTTGTAATCGATCTCCAATCCTGCCAGAACGGCGCCGCCCGCGCGCCGGACGCGGTGCTCGCGCTGGCCCAGGCGCTGCTGCGCCAGGCCGCCACCCGCAGCACCCCGCACACCGTCCTGCTGGCGCTGGCCGCCGGCCAGAGCGAGCACATCGACCGCCTGCGGCTGGCCTTCGCCGGCCTGCCGCCGGCGCAACTGCTCAGCTATGAAGTCCCGGCCGGCCACGGCTGGAGCCACCACGCCGCCACCCTGGTGCGCGACGGCTTCCTCGCCAGCCTCAACCCGGACGCGGTGTTCGCGCCCGGCCTGTTCGACGTCGCGCTCAACGACACCGTGTTCGGCCCCGGCCCGGACGGCGTGGCCATGGTCTACACCGAAGCCGGCGCCGCCGCCGACAAGGCGCTGGCCGAGCGCCAGCAGGCGGCGCTGCGCGGCGCCGCGCTGGTGCGGCCGGCGATCGCCGCCGGGCTCGACGCCGAGGCCGAAGCCGCCGCGCTGTGGCTGGCGCTGGAACAGGCGCACGCGGCCCGGCTGGCGCAGCGCGCCGCCAGCGCCAACACCGCCGCCGCCCGTCCGCGGCTGGCCTACATCTCGCCGCTGCCGCCGGAAAAATCCGGCATCGCCGACTACAGCGTCGAGCTGATCGCCGAACTGGAACCGTACTACGACATCACGCTGGTGGTCGCGGCCGCCAGCGCCGGCGGCGTCGCCGCCACCGCGCTGGGCGCCCGCCTGCCGCTGCTCACGCCGGAACAGTTCGACCAGCAGGCGCCGCACTTCCAGCGCCTGCTCTACCACTTCGGCAATTCCAACGCCCACCAGTACATGTTCCCGCTGCTCGAGCGCCACCCCGGCATCGTCGTGCTGCACGACTTTTTCCTCAGCGGCGTGATCGACAACATGGAACGCGAGGGCGTGCAGCCGCTGGCCTATGTGCGCGCGCTGTACGCCTCGCACGGCCACAGCGGCCTGCTGGCGCACAAGGAGCTGGGCCACAACCCGTCGATCTGGGCCATGCCGAGCAACAAGGCGGTGCTGGACCAGGCCGCCGGCGTCATCGTCCATTCCGATTTCTCGCGCACGCTGGCCGAACAATGGTACGGCCCCGGCAGCGCCGACACCTGGCGCACGCTGCCGCTGCTGCGCGGCCTGCCGCCGCAGGCGGCCGGCCAGACCCCGGCCGAACTGCGCGCCGCCGCGCGCCGCCAGCTGGGCATCGCCGAACACGAGTTCCTGGTGTGCAGCTTCGGCATGCTGGGACCGACCAAGCTCAATCACCGCCTGCTGGACGCCTTCCTGGCCTCGCCGCTGGCGCGGCAGATCGACTGCCGGCTGCTGTTCGTCGGCGAAAATGAAGGCGGCCAGTACGGCGCCGAGCTGGCGCGCAGGATCACCGGCGCCGCCCACGACACGCCGGCCAGCATCGCCATCACCGGCTTCGTCAGCACCGACGATTACCAGCACTACCTGGCCGCCAGCGACGTCGCGGTGCAGCTGCGCACCCAGACCCGCGGCGAAACCTCGGCCTCGGTGCTGGACTGCCTGCTGCACGGCGTGCCGGCCATCATCAACGCCCACGGCGCCGCCGCCACCCTGCCGGACGCGGTGCTGGTCAAGCTGCCCGACCTGTTCGAGGACGCCCAGCTGAGCGCCGCGCTGGCCGAGCTGTACGCGCAGCCGCAGCGCCGCGCCCAGCTGGCCGAGGCCGGCCGCGCGCACGTGCGCCTGCACCACGCGCCGGCCGCCGTCGGCCGCCAGTACCATGGCGCCATCGAAGAGCTGGCGCGCGACAGCGCCGCCGGCCACTACCGCCAGCTGGTGGCCGCCGTCAGCGCCATCCGCCCGGCGCCGGACGACAGCCAGCTGATCGGCGCGGCCGCCTCCATCGCCGCCAACCAGCCGGGCGCCACGCCGCGCCAGATGCTGATCGATATCTCGGCGCTGGTGCAGGCCGACTACAAGACCGGCATCCAGCGCGTGGTGCGCAGCATCGTGCTGGCGCTGATCAAGGCGCCGCCGGCCGGCTACCGCGTCGAGCCGGTGTACAGCGAAGGCAGCAACCGCAGCTACCGCTACGCGCGCAGCTTCACCGCCGAGATGCTGGGCGTGCGCTCGCCGCAGCTGGAGGACGCGCCCATCGACAGCCGCGCCGGCGACCTGTTCCTCGGCCTCGACCTGGCCTCCAACATCACCTCGCAGAACCAGCCGCAGCTGCTGGCGATGCGCCGCCGCGGCGTCGCCGTGTGGTTCGTGGTGTACGACCTGCTGCCGGTGCTGCGTCCCGAATGCTTCACCTTCGCCGCCGACAAGTATTACGCCGACTACCTCGACACCATCACCTACGCGGCCGACGGCATCGTCGCCATTTCGCGCGCCGTCTCCGAGGAGCTGGCGGCGTGGGTGGCGACCCGCCCCAACCGGCGCCAGGCGCCGCTCAAGCTGAGCCACTTCCACCTGGGCGCCGACCTCGACGCCAGCGCCCCCAGCACCGGCCTGCCGGACAACGCCGGGCGCGTGCTGCAGGCGCTGCAGGAGGCGCCGACCTTGCTGATGGTCGGCACGCTGGAGCCGCGCAAGGGCCAGGCCCAGGCGCTGGCCGCCTGCGAGCTGCTGTGGGCGCAAGGGGTGGCGGTCAACCTGGTCATCGTCGGCAAGAACGGCTGGCTGGTCGAGGCCCTGGTCAGGCAGCTGGAGCAGCACCCGCAGCGCGAACAGCGCCTGTTCTGGCTGCCCGGCGTGTCGGACCAAATGCTGGAACAGCTGTACCAGCACAGCGCGGCGCTGCTGGCGGCCTCGGAAGGCGAAGGCTTCGGCCTGCCGCTGATCGAGGCGGCCCAGCACCGGCTGCCCATCATCGCGCGCGCCATCCCGGTGTTCCGCGAGGTGGCCGGCGAGCACGCCTACTACTTCGACGGCAAGTCGCCGCAGGACCTGGCGTCCGCCATCGAGGCCTGGCTGGCGCTGCACGCGGCCGGCCGCGCGCCGGCCTCGGCCGACATGCCGTGGCTGACCTGGCAGCAGAGCGCGCAGCAGTTGCAGCAGGCGCTGCTGTCCGACCAGCCCCACGCCAGCGTCGGCGGCGGCGGCGTCGCCCCGCAGCTGCTGGTCGACGTCTCGGCGGTGGCGCGCGAAGACTTGAAGACCGGCATCCAGCGCGTGGTGCGGGCCCAGCTGTCCGAGCTGATGGCGCTGCACAGCACGCGCTACCAGGTGCTGCCGGTCTACCTCAGCGACGAGGGCGGCCGCTGGCACTACCGCTACGCGCGCCGCTACCAGCACACGCTGACCGGCACCGACAGCTACGGCGTGATCGAGGACGAAGTGGTGGTGGCGGCCGGCGACGTGTTCTACAGCCCCGACTTCTTCCCCGGCGCCGTCACCGAGGCCGGCCGCATCGGCCTGTTCCAGCGCTGGCGCGACGCCGGCGTCAGCGTCAACTTCCTGATCCACGACCTGCTGCCGGTGCTGCGGCCGGAGTTCTTCCCGGCGCGGGTGGACGACGTGTTTGAAAAATGGCTGCACACCGTCAGCAACAACGCCGACCGCCTGCTGTGCATCAGCGGCGCGGTGGCCGACGAAACCCGCGCCTGGCTGCAGCAGCACGCGCCGCAGCGGCCGTTGCCGCAGTTCGCCGTGCTGCACCACGGCGCCGACATCGCCGCCTCGCTGCCGAGCACCGGCCTGGCCGACGACGCCGCCGCCGTGCTGGCCGACATCGCCGCGGCGCCGAGCTTCCTGATGGTCGGCACCATCGAGCCGCGCAAGGGCCACCTGCAGGCGCTCGACGCCTTCGAGCAGCTGTGGGCCGCCGGCGCGGACGTGCGGCTGGTGGTGGTCGGCGGCGAAGGCTGGAAGGGCTTGCCCGACGGCGGCCGCCGCACCATCCCGGCCATCATGGCGCGCCTGCGCGGCCACCCGGAACTGGGCCGTCGCCTGCACTGGCTGCAGGGCATCAGCGACGAATACCTGGAGCGGGTCTACCGCGACTGCGCCTGCCTGCTGTTCCCGAGCGAGGGCGAAGGCTTCGGCCTGCCGCTGATCGAGGCCGCGCGCCACGACCTGCCGCTGCTCACGCGCGACATTCCGGTGTTCCGCGAGATCGCCGGCGCCCACGCGCAATACTTCAGTGGCGACGACGGCGCCGCGCTGGCCGCCGCCGTGCGCGAGTGGCTGCGGCTGCACGCGGCCGGCCAGGTGCAGCCCTCGTCCGGCATGCCGTGGCAGACCTGGGCCGACAACGCCCGCAACCTGACCGCCATTTTGTTCCCCACCCCATCGACCCAGGAAGGCCCCAGCGTATGAGCGAGCTTGTCACCGCCGCCCCGGCGATCGCCGTCATCATCCCCAGCTACAAAGTCACGCGCCACATCCTCGGCGTGATCGCCGGCATCGGCCCCGAAGTGGGCCGCATCTACGTGGTCGACGACTGCTGCCCCGACCGTTCCGGCGAGCACGTCAAGGCGCACTGCCGCGACCCGCGCGTGGTGGTGCTGCAGCACGCCGAGAACCAGGGCGTCGGCGGCGCCGTCATGACCGGCTACCAGGCCGCGATCGCCGACGGCATGCAGATCCTGGTCAAGGTCGACGGCGACGGCCAGATGGATGCGCGCCTGATCCCGGCCTTCGTCGCGCCGATCGCCAACGGCGAGGCCGACTACACCAAGGGCAACCGCTTCTTCGACCTGGAACAGATCCGCCAGATGCCGGCCATGCGCCTGTTCGGCAACGCCGTGCTGTCGCTGATGACCAAGCTGTCGTCCGGCTACTGGGACTTGTTCGACCCCACCAACGGCTTCACCGCGATCCACGCCAACGCCGCGCGCCACATCCCGTTCGCCAAGGTCAGCCGCCGCTACTTCTTCGAGACCGACATGCTGTTCCGCCTCAACACCATCCACGCGGTGGTGGCCGACGTGCCGATGGACGCCAGCTACGGCGACGAGGTCAGCAACCTGAAGATCTCCAAGATCGTCACCGAATTCCTGCTCAAGCATGCGCGCAATTTCGGCAAGCGGCTGTTCTACAACTACTACCTGCGCAATATGTCGCTGGCGTCGATCGAGCTGCCGCTGGGGCTGGTGATGCTGGTGGGCGGCTCGGTGTACGGCATCAGCCACTGGATCGATTCGGCGCGCGCCGGCATCGCCACCCCGCCCGGCACCGTCATGCTGTCGGCGCTGCCGGTGCTGATGGGCATGCAGCTGATCCTGGCCTTCCTGGCCTACGACATCGCCGCCGTGCCGCGCCGTCCGGTGCACCTGCGCGCCGCGCTGAAGGCGCCGCATGCCTGAGCGCCTGTTCCTGCAGCGCCAGTTCCTGGTGTTCGTGGCCGGCGGCGTGCTGTCGGCGCTGGTCGACATCGGCCTGATGCAGCTGCTGCTGGGCGCCGGCGCCGCGCCGCTGGCGGCCGCCAGCGCCGGCTTCGTGGCCGGGCTGATGGTCAACTACGCGTTCCACGCGCGCGTCACCTTCGCGCGCCTGACGCAGCGCCACAGCCTGCCGCGCTACCTGTGCGTGGTGGCGCTCAACTACGGCATCACCTTGCTGCTGGTGTGGCTGGCGCAGACCTTGCTGGGCATGCCGCTGGCCGGCAAGCTGGCCTCGCTGCCGGTGGTGGCCGCCAACGGTTTCCTGCTGAGTAAATTCTGGGTATTCAAATGAGCACAGAGCACACGCCTTCCTCCTCCGCGCCGACGCCGGCGCTGACCTACGCCCCGGTGCGCGCCGACGCCGACGCGCTGCGGCACTACGGCGCGCTGTTTGCCGCCTGCTTCCCCGGCAGCGCCAAGTTCACGCCGGCCTACCTGCGCTGGCTGTACGTCGACAATCCGGACGGCCCGGTGGCCGGCTACGACGCCTGGGACGGCGAACGGCTGGCGGCGCACTATGTGTGCGTGCCCGGCCAGGCGCTGCTCGGCGGCCAGCCGGCGCGGGTGCTGCTCTCGCTCAACACCGCCACCCATCCGGACTACCAGGGCAAGGGCCTGTTCACCAGGCTGGCCGCGCTGACCTACGACAGCGCGCGCGAGCAAGGCTACGACGCGGTGTACGGCGTGGCCAACGCCAACAGCACGCCGGGCTTCATCCGCAAGCTCGGCTTCCAGCTGGTGCGGCCGCTGGAGGCGCGCGTCGGCCTCGGCGGGGTCGGCACCCGCGCCCACGGCCAGGGCGCGCCGGTCAGCTTCGAGCGGGTGCGCAGCGCCGCCGCGCTGGCCTGGCGCTGCGCCAATCCCGACAACCCGGTGCGCATGCGCCGCGCCGGCGCGCTGTGGCAATTCGACGCCGCCGCGCTGGGCCTGGCGCGCGCCTACGGCGAGCTGGCGCTGCCGGCCGACCCGGCATTGGCCGGCGTGGCCGGCGCCAGCGCGGCCGGCGGCTGGGCGCCGGCGCGGCTGTACCTGGGCCTGGTGCCGGACAGCGAACGCCGCTTCACCGGCTACCCGACCATCCCGGCGCGGCTGCGGCCGTCGCCGCTGAACCTGATCTACCGCTCGCTGTCGGGCCGCGTGGCGGCGCTCGACCCGGCGGCGATCCGCTTCAGCTTCCTGGATTTCGATGCCTACTGACGCCACCCCGGCCGCGCTGTTCCTGTTCGCCCACCAGGACGACGAGTACGGCGTGTTCCAGGTCATCGAGGACAGCCTGCGCCAGGGGCGCCGGGTGGCCTGCGCCTACCTGACCGCCGGCGCCCACGGCAGCGGCCCGCGCCGCAACGCCGAATCGCTGGCGGTGCTGGGCGCGATGGGCGTGGCGGCGCACGACATCGCGTTTGCCGGCGACCAGCTGGCGATCACCGACGGCCAGCTGCCGCAGCACCTGGACGCCGCCGGCGCCTGGCTGGCGCAATGGCTGGCCGGCTACCCGCAGGTCGAGCTGGTGTGCGTGACCGCCTGGGAAGGCGGCCACCACGACCACGACGCCCTGCATTTCCTGGCGGTGCAGCTGACCGCCGCGCTCGGCCTGGGCGGGCGGCTGCGCCAGTATGCGCTGTACAACGCCTGGCGGCGCCGCGCGCCGTGGTTCAACGTGCTGACGCCGCTGCCGGCCAACGGCGCGGTCGAGCGCACGCCCATCGCCTGGCGCGCGCGGCTGCGCCACCTGGCGCGGCTGGGGCGCTACCCGAGCCAGTGGAAAACCTGGCTGGGCCTGTTTCCTTTCGTGCTGTGGCACTATCTGCGCCACGGCTGCCAGCAGCTGCAGCCGGTCGATCCGGCGCGCCTGGCCGAGCGGCCGCACGCCGGCCCGCTGTACTACGAACACCGGCGCTTCTACACCTGGGACGCCCTGCAGCGCGACATGGCGGCCTGGCTGGCGCGCCGCGCCGCTTCCTGATCATTTTTAACGACGACACCTTATGACCTTATCGACTCCCGACCAGCTGTACGCCAGCGGCGCCGACCTGCAACAGCAACCGCCGCTGGTGGTCGACCTGGACGGCACCCTCAGCTATTCCGACATGTTGTGGGAAGCGCTGCTGCTGTTCCTCAAGACCAGCATCTGGCAAGCCTGGCGCCTGCCGTTCTGGCTGTTGCTGGGCAAGGCCGGCTTCAAGGACAAGCTGGCCGGCCTGGTCACGCTGGAGCCGGCCACGCTGCCGTACGACCAGGTGCTGCTGCACGAGCTGGCGCGCCAGCGCGCGCACGGCCGCCACGTGGTGCTGGCCACCGGCGCCGACCAGCGCTTCGCGCGCCGCATCGCCGACCACCTGGGCGTGTTCGACCACGTGCTGGCCTCGGCCGACGGCGTCAACCTGACCTCCTCCAACAAGGCCGACGCGCTGATCAAGCTGTACGGCGCCGGCGGCTACGACTACGTCGGCAATTCGCGCGCCGACCTGGCCGTGTGGCAGCACGCGCGCCACGCCTACGCCGTCACGCGCCGCCCGTTCCGGCTGGCCGACGGCCGCCGCACCGAGCACCTGGGCAGCCGCCGCGTGGCGCCGCTCAAGGCGCTGCTGAAGGCGATGCGGCCGCGCCAGTGGCTCAAGAACATGCTGGTGTTCGTGCCGATGCTGGCCGGCCACGCGCTGGGCGTGACCACCCTGACCGAATCGCTGCTGGCCTTCCTGGCGTTTTCGCTGTGCGCCTCCAGCGCCTACCTGCTCAACGACGCGCTCGACGCCCACGACGACCGCCTGCACCCGACCAAGTGCCGCCGGCCGATCGCGGCCGGCTCGCTGCCGCTGCCGCTGGCCATGGTCGCCAGCCCGCTGCTGGCGCTGGCCGCGCTGGGCCTGTGCGCGCTGTACGACCCGCTGCTGCTGGCGGTGGTGGTGATCTACTTCATCTCGACGCTGGCCTATTCCTTCCAGCTCAAGCGCATGCTGATGGTCGACATCGTCACGCTGGCGCTGCTGTACACGCTGCGCATCCTGGGCGGCGCCGCCGCCACCCTGATCGCGCCGTCGTTCTGGCTGCTGGCGTTCTCCTTCTTCATCTTCCTCAGCCTGGCGTTGCTCAAGCGCTACAGCGAGCTGTACAACCTGACCCGCCAGGGCAAGGACAAGACCAGCGGCCGCGGCTACACCACCGCCGACAAGGCGCCGATCGCCATCATGGGCGTCGGCAGCGGCTTCCTGTCGATCCTGATCTTCATGCTGTACTTTAATTCGACCACGGTGCTGCAGATGTACCGCGTGCCCGAGCTGCTGCTGGGCATCGTGCCGCTGCTGGTGTTCTGGATGGGACGGTTGTGGGTGCTGGCCTTCCGCGGCGAAGTCAATGAAGACCCGGTGCTGTACGTCAGCAAGGACAAGGCCAGCCTGCTGGTCATCGCGCTGTGCCTGCTGCTGGCGGTGACCGCCACGCGCTTTTAAGATCGGAACCCCATGAATCCCGTCCTGCTCGGCTACGCCTGGTGCGCCGCCGCTTCGCTGTTCAGCGCGCTGGCCACTTATTTGATCAAGGTCTCGACCCACCACGGGCCGGACTGGAATGTGCTGCGCCTGTTCTGGCTGGGCAGCGCCTGCGGCAGTTATGTGCTGGGCTTTGTGGCGTATTCGCTGGCGCTGCAGAAGCTGCAGATCAGCATCGCCTATCCGGTCATGACCGCCATCACCATGGTGCTGGTGGCCGCCATCGGCGCGCTGGCGCTGGGCGAGCAGATCACGCCGGCCAAGGCGGCCGGCATGCTGCTGCTGGCCGGCGGCGCCTTCCTGCTGGCGCGCTAGCCCGCTCTTCCTTTATTCGCTGCGGCCGATCTCGAAGCGGCTCAGCGCGATCCCCAGCGTGCGCACGTCGTTGCCCTGGCCGAGCGACTTCGGCGAGGCCGGCTGCGGCACCACAATGGTCAGCCCGCTTTGCCGGCCGTCGGTGTCGAACTGCAGCACGCGGTCCTGCGGCGCGCCGGTCAGGCGGACCACCTGGCGCTGGCCGCCGACCTCGACCGCGACATCGGCGTTGACGTTGGGGCCGAAGGCGCTGGCCCGGATCAGCAGGCTGAGCTTGGCCGGCAGCGGCGCCGCGAACGTCATCTTCACTTCCTTGCCCACCGACCAGGAACCCCACGGCTCCGGCGGCGCCAGCCCGTCGACGCTGGCCAGCACGCCGCCCGCCAGCGGCTGCGTCATGTCGACATTGGCCACCACCGTGTGCGCCACGCCGTGGCGCGCCAGCACGAAGCCGGTGCCCTGCACCTGCGGCTTGATCTCCGGGTCGAGCGGGTGGCGGCCCACCACCAGCAGCCATTCATGGTTGGGCGGCACGTCGGCCGCGCTCACCGGCATGCCCGGCGGCAGGTCGACATACAGCGCGTCGGCGCGGTCCAGGTGGAACATCGCGCGCAGCAGGCCGCTGCCCTCGCCGAACACGATCACCCGGCTGCGCTGCTCGGGCGTGAGCAGGGTGCGCGCGGTCAGCGCGGCGCTGTCGTAGGTGTCGGCGATGTGGGCGCGCGTCAGCACGCGGCGCACGCCGATGTCGCCGCTGAGCGTGATCAGCGGCAGCAGCGCGTACAGGTACAGCCGCGCCGCCAGGCCGCGGTTGCGCAGCCACACCAGCAGCAGCGCGATCTGCAGCGCGGCGACGATCTGCAGCGAGCGCTTGGAAATCGCCAGGATCTGGATTTCCGGGCCGTCCACCAGCCCCGGCTTGAAGGTCGGCAGCAGCGTCAGCGCCGCCACCACCAGCCCGGCCGCCAGCAGCAGCGCGGCGGCCAGGCCGGCGCGGCGGCCGCCCTGCACCGGTCCGGCGGCCAGCGGCGCGGCCATCATCACCAGCAGCGGGAAGACGAAGTCATAGTAGCGCTGGTGCAGCCGGTACAGCTCGTCCGGGCCGACCTCGACCAGGGTGGCGGTGTACAGCACCGTCACGCCCAGCACGCCGCCGAGCATCAGGCCGCCGTACACCTGCAGATGGCGCAGCGGCGCCGGCGCGCTGCGGCGGGCCGCGCCGCTCAGCAGCGCCAGCAGCAGGCCGGCCAGCGGCAGCGCCAGCAGCAGCAGCAGCGCCATCGCGTGGCCGCGCAGGCTGGTCAACGCCGGCGCCAGCAGGTGCAGCGGCGAGCGGCCGCTGTTGCTGGCGTGGTCGCCGTAGAAGCTGCCGAACAGCGACAGGCCGGCCTTGCCGGCCGCCAGGTAACCGAGGCCGGCCTTGACGGCCCACACCGCGGCCAGCGCCGCCAGCGCCATCTTCAGCCAGCGCAGCGGCCAGCCGCGGCCGCCGCTCCAGCTCAGGAACAGCATATAGGCCAGCAACGGCGGCAGCAGGAACACGCCGTGCACCTTGACGGTCGACAGCGCGCCCAGCACCGCGCCGGCCAGCAGGCCGTAGCGCAGCGGCGGCAGCTGGCGGTAGCCCAGCACCACCCACGACAGCACGCTGAAGCCGAAGAAGTACATCGCCTCGGGCATGAAGTAGGCGGTGTAGGAATTGACCGGGGCCAGCAGGCTGAGCACCGTGACCACGGCGGCCACGCGCTCGCTGGCCACCTGGCGCGCCAGCCGGTACAGGAACGGCGCCGAGGCCACGAACAGCAGCGCGTTGACGATGCGGGCGCAGTCGAGGAAGCCGTTGCCGCAGGCGCTGGTCAGGCCGAACAGCCACAGGTACAGCCACGACGGCACGATCGCCTGCGCCGCCGGCAGCAGCCGGGCGGCGCTGCTGTAGGCCCATTCGTCGGCGAACACCAGCGGGTACAGGCCGGTGCTGCGCAGCACCAGGTAGATGAAAATAAGCAGCACGGCGGCGGTCAAGCCGTGGCGCTGCGCCAGCGCCGTCAGCCGCGGAGCGCGGGAAAGTTGGGTCATATCACGGCCTTTTATTGAGTTCGGCTTGTTCCTGGGCACAGCGGGCACCGATGTACAACTTGCCCTCATGGCTCAGGTGGTTGGCGTCGCGGTACAGCAGACTGGGCGGAAAGGAGCAAATTTTATATGAAATGACAAGCATTTCCTACCCCGCAGCGCAGCGCGCCCGCCGGCAAGGCTGGCGGCGATATCGATCTTGCAATATACTCCCGTTTTTTCCGCACGGATAACTGGAGCCCCGTCGATGATTTCCCCCTACAAGCTGGCCGGCCACGAAGCGCGCCGCTACATGCTGGCGCTGGCGCTGGCGCTGCTGGCGCTGCTGACGGCGCTGCGTCCCAACATCAACGGCGACTTTGTCGAATACACGCTGCTGGCCTCGGCCTTCGCCACCCACGGCACGCCGGAGGTGCGCCTCAGCGATATCGCCGACCTCAAGCGCCTGGCGCCGGAACGGGCCGCCGTCTACGAAGTACTGGAGAAAGACATGCTGGCCGGCAAGCACGAGGTCTATGCCGCGTTCGAGCGCGGCCGCGGCGAGCAGGTGTACGCGGTGCACTTCTTCGGCTACCCGCTGCTGGCGGCGGTGCCGTTCAAGCTGCTGCAATGGTGCGGCCTGCCGCCGCTCAAGAGCTTCCAGGTGATCAACCTGGGCATGGTCTACATCCTCGGCCTGGCGCTGTTCCGGCTGTTCGGCTCGGCCCGCAAGGCCGGCGCCGGCGTGCTGCTGTTCATGGCCTGCGGCGGCGTGCTGTACTGGACCTGGACCAGCCCAGAATGCCTGAGCGCGGCCGCGCTGCTGGCCGGCCTGATTTACTACGCCAGCGGCGCGCCGCTGCGCGGCGGCCTGCTGGGCGGCCTGGCGGCGCTGCAAAATCCGACCATCCTGTTCTTCTTCGGCTTCGCGCCGCTGATCAAGCTGGCCATCGAGTACCAGGCCGGCGCCGGCCTGGGCGCCAACCTGCGGCGCCAGATCACCGCGCGCGCCGCGCTCGGCCTGGCGCTGGGGCTGGGCCTGCTGGTGCTGCCGCCGCTGTGGAATCTGTACCAGTTCCATGTGCCCAACATCATCGTCAAGAAATTCTCCGACGCCGGCCTGATCAGCCTGACGCGGCTGGTCTCCTTCTTCTTCGACCTCAACCAGGGCATGCTGATCGGCCTGCCGGCGGTGCTGGCGGCGCTGGGCCTGTGGGCCTGGCGCGCGCCCGAGCGCCGCCGCGCCGCGCTGGTGCTGGCCGCCGCCGCGCTGTTCGTGCTGGCGCTGTCGGTGCCGGCGCTGGCCGTGCTGAACTGGAACTCCGGCGCGGCCGGCATGATGCGCTATGTGTTCTGGTCGGCGATGCCGCTGCTGTTCGTGCTGCTGTGGCGCGCCAGCCTGGTGCCGCACTGGCCGCTGCGCCCGCTGCAGGCGCTGTTCGCGCTGCAGCTGCTGTGCATGGTGCACGCGATCACCTATTCGTACGTCAAGTTCAGCCCGCTGGCGCGGCTGGCGCTGGCGCTGGCGCCGGCCCACTACCACCCGGAGCCGGAAATCTTCGCCGAACGCAGCGGCCAGAACGATGACTACATCAACCCGGCCGACATCTACGTCTACCCGCGCGAGGGGCAGCCGATCAAGTGGCTGTACAACCAGGCCCAGCCCGGCATCGAGGCGCACCTGTGCGGCCCCGGCATGGCGCTGGCCGACGGCAACCGCATCACCGACAGCTACCGCAACTGGCGCTACATCGACGGCGCGCTGCACTGCCGCAGCGACGGCGGCCCGATCCAGTACGGCCTGACCGAGCTGCGCCAGGGCACCCCGCTCAAGCTCAGCGCCGGCTGGAGCGGCGTCGAATCGGGCGGCGGCATCTGGAACGGCGTCTGGAGCACCGGCGCGCAGTCGACCATCACCATCACGCTGCCGGCGCAGCTGAGCGTGCGCCAGCTGTCGCTGCAGGGCCACTACTTCGACGGCAACACCCGCAGCGGCGTGCGCGTCAACGGCATCGACCTCGGCTGGGTCCAGCTGGACCAGGCCAACACGCTGGCGCTGCCGGCCGGCGCCGGCGCCGACGGCCAGCTGCGCATCGAGCTCAAGCACGAGGCGCCGCACGCCCCCAACAGCCAGGATCCGCGCGAGCTGGCGTTCTTCCTGCAGGGCGTGACGCTGAAGTAAACGTCAATTATCAGATCGGAAATCTTGGTGATGTGGAACTAATTAGCATATAATTAATCTCATCGTAACACCCAAGAAACCGGACCCCCCATGAGTTTGATGCAAACGGACGGCGCCAGCACGGCGCCGCCTCCGGCGGCGGCGCACGCCGTCGCCGCCCCCGGCCGCCGCGCGCTGGCCCTGTTCGGCGCGCTGCTGGCGCTGCTGCTGGCGGCGCTGGCGCTGTCGCGCCCGGCCAGCCTGAGCGGCGACGGCGAGGAATACCTGCTGATGACGGTGGCGCTGGCCGCGCACGGCAGCCCCGACCTGCGGCTGGACGACCTGGCGCGCGCGCGGCCGCTGATGCCGGGCTATGAACCGGCGCTCGACGAGCTCGGCCGCGGCATCGCCGCCGGCGCGCTGGTGCCGCGCCAGGGCTATTACCGCGGCAACGACGGCCGCGCCTACTCGCTGCACTTCTTCGGCTACCCGGCGCTGGCGGCGCTGCCGTTCAAGCTGCTGCAATGGAGCGGCGGCAACCCGCTGCGCTGCTTCCAAATCGCCAACCTGAGCCTGGTCTGGCTGCTGGGCCTGTGCCTGCTGCGCGTGTTCGGCTCGGCGCCCAAGGCGCTGGCCGGGGTGGCGCTGTTCATGGGTTGCGGCGGCATCCTGTACTGGAACTGGAGCAGCCCGGAAGTGGTCAGCGCGGCCGCGCTGCTGGCGGCGCTGCTGTGCTGGTGCGGCGGCGCGCCGCGCCGCGCCGGCCTGCTGGCCGGCGTCGCCGCGCTGCAAAACCCCAGCATCGTGTTCGTGCTGGGGGCGGCGCCGCTGCTGGCGCTGTGCCTGCACTACCGGCGCGACGCCACGCCGGGCGCCAACCTGCGCGCCACGCTGACGCCGCGCATGCTGGCCGGCCTGGCCATCGGCCTGGCGATCTGGTCGCTGTCGCCGGTCTTCAACCTGATCGAGTTCGGCACCCCCAGCCTGATCGCCAAGGTCGCCACCGCGCACGAGCTGATCAGC
The DNA here is from genome assembly GCF_003416895.1 of Duganella sp. BJB476. Classification (GTDB taxonomy): domain Bacteria; phylum Pseudomonadota; class Gammaproteobacteria; order Burkholderiales; family Burkholderiaceae_D; genus Rugamonas. The sequence continues at coordinate 702,543 of NZ_QVIO01000004.1, read as the reverse complement.
CTGGTGCGCCTGCACTCGCTGTATTTCGACCTCAACCAGGGCATGCTGATCGCCATCCCCGGCGTGGCCGCCGCGCTGCTGCTGGGCGGCTGGCGCGCCGGCACGGCGCCGTCGCGCCGGCTGGGGGCGCTGGCGCTGCTGCTGGCGGCGGCGCTGACGGTGGCCTTCGCGGTGCCGGCGCTGTCGGTGCACAACTGGAATTCCGGCGCGGCCGGCGTCATGCGCTACGCCTTCTGGGCCGCGATGCCGCTGCTGTTCCTGCTGCTGTGGCGCCTGCGCGGCCGGCGCTGGCCGGCGCTGCCGATCGCGCTGCTGGCCGCCAGCCAGGCGCTGGCCATGGCGCACGCCAGCCAATATCTGTACCTGGAGTTCAGCCCGCTGGCGACCTGGGTCATGCGGCACGCGCCCGGTCTGTATAATCCGGAACCGGAAGTGTTTGCCGAGCGCGCCACCCACGGGGAATTGCAGCTCGATCCTGGCAAGGTCTACGCCTTTGAGCAGGACGGCGTGCCGCTCAAGGTGCTGTACCATAGCAGCCTGGCCGATCCGCAGGCGCGGCTGTGCGGCGAAGCGCCGGCCGGCAACGGCGGCGCCGGCCAATGGCGCTACCTCGACCACCCGGCGGCCTGCGCGGCGCCGGTCCAGCTGGCGGCGGCGCAGTTCCAGCGCGGCGCCGGGCTGCTGCTGGGCCAGGGCTGGAGCGAGGTCGAACAGGGGCGCGGCGTGTGGAGCGACAGCATGCGCTCGCAGCTGGTGCTGAGCTATGCGCGCGGCGCGCCGCCGCAGCAGGTGGTCATCCACGGCTATTATCTCGACGGCAACCGCCGCACCCGCGTCGCCCTCAACGGCAAGGACCTGGGCTGGTTCGACCTGCAGGCCGGCGCGCCGCTGGCGGTGCAGGCCAAGGGCGCCGAGCACGGCGTGACGATCGAGCTGACGCATGAGGCGCCGCACAGCCCCGGCCCGCAGGACGGCCGCCAACTCGCGTTCTTCCTGCAGGGAGCGACGCTACGATGAACCAAGCAAGCCGATGACAGGAAGCCACACGCTGCGACGAACGAAATCTGGACTGGATCCAGTTGCTGCGCGGCGCCGCCGCGGTGCTGGTGCTGCTGACCCACGCGCGCTATGCGATGCTGGGCGGCGACAGCTGGCCGCTGGCCAACCAGCTGTTCATGCCGGGCGCGCTGGGGGGCGACCTGTTCTTCATCATCAGCGGCTTCATCATGTGCCACTCGACCGCTGCTGCTGAGCGGCGGCATCGACTACTTCCAGCATGCGGTCAACCGCCTCACCTTCTGGCACAGCCTGGGCATGCTGCCGGCGCAGCCGCACGTGCTACCCTACTTCACGCTGACGCTGATGGTGGGCTGGACGCTGGAATTCGAAATGTATTTCTACCTGGTGTACGCCGGCAGCATGCTGTTCAAGCGGCTGCGCTGGTTCGTGCTGGGGTCGTGGGTGCTGCTGACGGTGATCCTGGCGCCGCTGGGCCGGCGCGGCTTCGACATGGACATCACGCGCGACCTCGGCTACGACTTGGGCTACCTGAGCATCGTCACCAGCCCGTTCGTGCTGGAATTCCTCGCCGGCGTGCTGATCGGCTGGCTGTACCGCCAGCCCTGGTTCCGCCTGCGCAGCGCGGCGCAGGCCTGGCAGGTGCTGGGCCTGGGCGCGATTTCCTACTCGCTGTACCTGACCCACGTCATCACCCAGGACTTGCTGACGCGCTGGCTGGAGAACCACGCCATGCGCCAGTTCGCCCACAGCTGGGGCTTCATGTTCATCTCGACCGCGGTGGCGCTGCCGGTGGCGGCGCTGTCGCACCACTACCTGGAGCAGGGACTGTCGACCGCGATGCGCCGCGGACTGATGCGCCTGCTGCGGCTAGCACAAGCCGTCCGGGCCACGCCAGCGTGGCGGCCACGGCGGGAAGACAATCTTCTGCCGGGCTTGAAAGCGCTGGCCGCGGAATCGGTATTGCTATATATTTAACTCCGTCATTTCACGCTGCACGAATGAGGGATATCAATGAATTGCATCGTCTGCCAGCAAACCACCTCGCCGGGGCTGTCGCCCTGGCACCGCATCTGCCCGGCCTGCCGCTATGAGAGCGCCGCGCTGCTGCCCACCATCAACGATGCCGACGTCCATGTCCACGTGGACGAGGCGCAGCGCGAAGCCGGCCTGAAAGCCATACGTCAGCAGAACTTCGAGACCATCGTCGGCTACGCGGTCGAGCTGGCGCCGCCCGGCGCCCGCCGCCTGCTGGACGTGGGCGCCGCGCATGGCTGGTTCCTGGAGGCGGCGCGCGGCCATTTCGACGTGCTGGGCATGGAGCCGGATACGGCGGTGGCGCACAAGACCGCCGCCCGCGGCCTGCCGGTGCGCAACGGCTTCTTCCCCGACGCGCTGGAGGCGGACGAGCGTTTCGACGTGATCGTCTTCAACGACGTCATCGAGCACATCCCCGACATCCGCTCGGCGCTGGCCGCCTGCCGTGAACGGCTGACGCCGGGCGGCATCCTGATCCTCAACCTGCCCAACAGCCGCGGCTTCTTCTATCGGCTGTCCAAGTTGTTCGCGCGCGTCGGCTGGCGGACGCCGTTCGAGCGGCTGTGGCAGAAGGACTTGCCGTCGCCGCATGTGCACTACTTCGAGGCCGGCAACTTGAGCAAACTGGTGGGGGGAGCAGGACTGGAGCTGCGGCTCAAGGCCGAACTGCCTGCGGTGCGCGCCAAGAACATGCTGGAGCGTTTGCGCTGCGCCGGCCAGGGAAGCTGGCTCGGCATCTACGCGCAATACGCCGCCGTCATGCTGACGATCCCGGTACTGCGCGCCTTCCCCAGCGACATCGTGGTCTGCGTCTACCGCAAGGCCTGATGCCGCCGGCGGCTTACTGCTTGGGCGCGCCGCCCAGCAGGAAGGCGATCTTCTGCTTGGGCTTGGCCGCTGCCGCGCTGCTCAGCGTGTCGGCGGGCGTCGGCGCCGGCGCCTTGGCCGGCTCGTACGGCTTGAGGAACCACGGGTCGACCTTCTCGCGGCGGCTGCCGTAGGACGGCGCACCGGCGGCGCGCGGCGGACGCTCGCCACGGTCGCTGCGCTCGCCGCGGCCGGCCGGCGCCGACGATGACGACGGCGCGCCACGGCCGCCCTCGTCGCGGCGCGGACGGCGTTCGCCGCGTTCGTCGCCGCCATAGCTCGGGGCCGGGTTGAAGCCGTCCAGCTCGCCGCGACGGATGGTCTGCTTGATCAGTTTTTCGATGTCGGCCAGCAGGCGTTCATCCTTGTCCGAATAGATCGACAGCGCGTCGCCCGAGGCGCCGGCGCGGCCGGTGCGGCCGATGCGGTGCACATAGTCTTCGGCGTTGTACGGCAGGTCGTAGTTGATCACGCACGGCAGGTCGGTGATGTCGAGGCCGCGCGCGGCGACGTCGGTGGCGACCAGGATGTCGATCTCGCCCTTCTTGAACGATTCCAGCGCCGCCATGCGCTCCTGCTGGGTCTTGTCGCCGTGGATGGCGACCGCCTTCATGCCTTCCTGCTCCAGGCCCTTGGCCAGGCGCGAGGCGCCAATCTTGGTGTTGGAGAAGATGATCACCTGTTTCAGCTCGCGCTGGCGCAGCAGGTGCGCGGTCAGCGCGTGCTTCTGGTTTTCCGGCACCTTGTAGACCACCTGGGTGACCTTGTCGGCGGTCTGGTTGCTGCGCGCCACTTCGATCGTCACCGGGTTGCTGAGGAAGGTGTTGGCCAGCTTCTTGATCTCCGGCGAGAAGGTGGCCGAGAACATCAGGTTCTGGCGCTTGGCCGGCAGCAGGTTGATGATGCGCTGCAGGTCGGGCAGGAAGCCCATGTCGAGCATGCGGTCGGCTTCGTCCATGACCAGCATCTGCACCTGGCCGAGGCTGATGTTCTTCTGCTCGACGTGGTCCAGCAGGCGGCCCGGGGTGGCGATGACGATCTCGACGCCGGCCTTGAGGATGATGGTCTGGCCCTTCATGTCCATGCCGCCGAACACCACGGTCGAGCGCAGCGGGGTGTGCTGGGCGTAGGCCTTGACGTTCTCGGCCACCTGCACCGCCAGTTCGCGGGTCGGGGTCAGGATCAGCGCGCGCACCGGGTGGCGCGCCGGCGAGGTGCTGGTGCTGGCGTGGGCCAGCAGCATCTGGATGATCGGCAGCGCGAAGCCGGCGGTCTTGCCGGTGCCGGTCTGGGCCGCGCCCATGACGTCGCGTCCCTGCAGCAGCACGGGAATGGCCTGGGCCTGGATCGGCGTCGGGTGCACATAGCCCTGGTCGGTCAGCGCGCGCAGGATGGCCGGCGACAGGCCGAAGTCGGCAAAACGGACTTCGGCGGGCTCGGCTGCTGCGACGGCGGCAGGCACGGCCACGGCTTCGGCGGCGACAGCTTGCTGGGCGGCGGACTCAATAACGGTCGGGGTGATGATCTCGGTTTCGGACATAATGTGTGCGGCGGCCCTGCGGCGGACAGCCAAGCTTTCTTCAATTAACATATCTGTGCTGCCGGCCCGGCGGATGTACGACTTGGAGGAGTGCGGAGGGACCGGCGGGCGGACACGCGGTGAGCAGGATACAATGAGCGCCGTAAACTATACCCTAATTTCCGGCAACTGCGCTAAAAACCACCGGCTTTTATATCGAAACCCTTGCATCAATGGTATGTATAATAGCCAATCTGACCAGAATAGCCTATAAAACCGAGCGCTGCTCCGCACGCGCAACCCGTTACGCCACCGGATACTCCTACATGCACGTGCTCCCGCCGGTCTTGCGCCGCTGCCCTTCCCTATTGCTGTCCTTGCTGTTGTTGCTGACTTCCCTGCTGGCCTGGCTGCCGTCCGCCGACGTCCTGGCGGCGCCGGCGCCGTCGCTGCGCTTCAAGAAACTGGGCCCGCTGGGCGGCGACGAACCGTCGATGCTGTCGCTGCTGCAAGACCGCAAGGGCTATATCTGGGTCGGCACCCACACCAACGGCCTGTACCGCTACAACGGCTACCAGGCGGTCAAGTACATCAACAATCCGAGCGACCCGCGCAGCCTGCCGCACGACCGCGTGTCGGCCATCTACGAAGACCAGCAAGGCCGCATCTGGGCCGGCACCCAGAACGGCCTGGCGCGCTTCAACCCGGAGAGCAACGACTTCACCCTGTTCGCGCCGCCCGGCAAGGCGCCCAAGAACCACCGCATCATCAAGAACATCATTTCCGACGGCAAGAACGGCATGTGGGTCGGCAGCTGGGGCGGCCTGCAGCATTTCGATCCGGCCAGCGGCAAGTTCACCGTCTACGCCCACGACGACGCCGATCCCGGCAGCCTGGCCAGCAACGACCTGAACGCCCTGGCGCTGGACGCCAAGGGCGGCGTCTGGATCGGCACCTGGCCCGGCGGGCTGGACTACCTGGCGCCGGGCGCGACCAGCTTCAAGCACCACCAGGTCGACCCGGCGCCCAAGCCGGACGCGCGCGTCAACATCGTCCGCGCACTGCAGTTCGACAAGAACGGCATGCTGTGGATAGGCACCGAATCGGGCGTGATCCGCTGGGACGGCAAGCGCGACTGGGACACCCGCCAGACCATCACCTCGCCATACAGCCGCATCACCAACTTCAACCTCGACAACAAGGGCACCTTGTGGTGCACCACGCTGTCGGCCGGCCTGCTGCGCTGGAACGAGGCCAACGGCGAGTTCGACCAGTTCGTGCACGCGGCCGACGATCCCTACAGCCTGCCCGGCGACAATCTGCGCGCGGTGCTGCAGGACCGCGGCGGCATGCTGTGGATCGCCTCCTTCACCGACGGCATCAGCCTGGCCAATCTGTCGAGCGAAGGCTTCACCCGCCACGTGCCGTTCCGCATCGACAGCCGCTCGGCGCCGGCCAGCAACGCGCTGCTGAGCCTGGCCCGCGCGCCGGGCGGCCGCATCTGGCTGGGCGGTAACGTCGGCATGAGCTTGTACGATCCGGCCAGCGGCAGCGTCATCCAGAGCTACCACGCGGACGACAAGAAGCCGGGCATGCTGAGCCACTCCATCGTCTACAGCATGTACCAGGACGAGGCCGGCAAAGGGCCGCTGTGGCTGGGCACCTCCAACGGCCTGAACCGGCTGGACACGCCGGACAGCGCCTTCCAGGTCATCCACTTCGGCAACACCGCCAGCGACTATATCAACGCCATCGCGCCCGGCGCCGGCGGCGTGCTGTGGCTGGCCACCGGCAACAGCCTGATCCGCTACGACACCAGGACCGACGCCCGCAAGATCTACTACAACGATCCGCAAGACCCGAGCACGCGCAGCGTCAACGGCACCTCGGCGGTGCTGGAAGACCGCGGCGGCCGGGTGTGGGCCGGCTCGGAATGGAATGGCGGCGGACTCGACCTGCTGGATCCGGCCAGCGGCAAGTTCCGCCACTACCGCCACGTCAACAACGAGCGCAACAGCCTGAGCGACGACAACATCGCCAGCCTGCACGAGGATGCGCAAGGCCGCATCTGGGTCGGCACCAGCAAGGGCCTGGACCTGGTGGTGGTGGCGGCGGACGGCCAGGTCAGCTTCAAATCGTACGCGGCGGCGATGCGCGCGCCCAAGATCCTGTCCATCGAGCACGACCGCGACGGCAAGATCTGGTGCAGCACCATCGCCGGCCTGTACCGCCTGGACCCGGCCACCGGCCAGGTCAGCCACTTCAGCGCGTCGGACGGGCTGACCGAGGGCTACACCGTCAACTCCTCATCGATGGGCGAGAACGGCGTGCTGTACTTCGGCGGCGTGCACGGCATGACGGCGGTGACGCCGTCGGCGGTGCGCACCAGCTCGGTGCCGCCGCAGGTGGCGATCACCGACATCACCGTGTTCAACCACTCGCTGCAGGACGGCAAGCCGGGCGAGAACGTCAAGGCCGAAGGGCCGGTGACCTCGCCCACCGCGCTGACCCTGTCGTCGCAGGCCTCGGTGTTTTCGCTGGAGTTCGCGGCGCTGCACTACACCGAGCCCAGCGAGAACCGCTACGCCTACCAGCTGCAGGGCTTCGACCGCGATTGGGTCGAGACCGACGCCGCCCACCGCAGCGCCAGCTACACCAATCTGAACCCCGGCCACTATGTGTTCCGGGTCAAGGCCGCCAACCACCTGGGCGTGTGGAATCCGGAGCCGGCCACGCTCGACATCACCATCACGCCGCCGTTCTGGCAGCGCTGGTGGTTCCGCGCCGGCGGCGCCGCGCTGATCGTCGGCTCGCTGCTGCTGGCCTACAAGATCCGCATCCACCGCCTGACCCGCCACCAGGCCGAGCTGGAGCAGCTTGTGGCCGCGCGCACCGGCGAGCTGGAGGAATCGAACCGCAAGCTGGCCGCGCTCAGCACCACCGACGGCCTGACCGGCGTCAGCAACCGGCGCGGCTTCGACCTGGCGCTGGAGGCGGAATGGCGGCGCGCCGCGCGCACCGGCCAGACGCTGGCGCTGTCGATGCTGGACGTCGACTACTTCAAGAAGTACAACGATCACTACGGCCACCTGGCCGGCGATTCGACCCTGCGCACCGTGGCCGAGCTGATCACCTCGCACGGCCGCCGCACCACCGACCTGGTTGCGCGCTACGGCGGCGAGGAATTCGCGCTGCTGGCGGCCGCCACCGACGCGGCCGACGCCTTCGGCGTGGCCGAGGAAATCTGCGCCGAACTGGCGCGGCGCCAGCTGCCGCACGAGCAGTCGCCGTTCGGTATCCTGACCATCAGCATCGGCGTGGCGGTGATGGTGCCGACCGAGGACAGCTCGCCGGAACTGCTGGTGCAGATGGCCGACCGCGCGCTGTACCGCGCCAAGGAAAAAGGCCGCAACATGGCGCTGCTGGCCATGCCGCCGATGTAGGTAGTGATGGATACGAAGCAAACCACCGCGCCGGACGACGATCCGATGCCGCTGCCGCCGCCAGCGCCGCAGCCGGGCGACTGCTGCCACAGCGGTTGCACCTTCTGCGTGGAAGACATGTACCAGGATGAACTGGAGCGCTACCGCGCCGCGCTCAAGGCGTGGCGCGAGCGCCATCCCGGTTGAGGATCAGCGGCGGGCGCCGGAAAAGTCGAACAGGTTCATCAAGTCGCCGATGGCCGGGCGGTTGCGCGGCACGTAGGGCGAGGCCTTGTCATGAACAGGGTTAGGCAGGTTGTCGCGGCTGCGCGCCGACAGCGGCGGCAGCGACCAGTTGCGCTCGATGAACTTGGCGATCGAGGCGTGGTCGTAATACGTGTGGTCGACCGCGCCCTTTTTGGCCCACGGTGAAATCGCCAGCAGCGGAATGCGGGTGCCGTCGCCGAAGAAGTCGATCGCCTGCACATAGCCGGAATCGTAATAGCCGCCGCCCTCGTCGAAGGTGACCAGGATGACGGTATTCTTCCACAGCGCCGGATTGGCCTGCACGCGCTCCAGCACGCCGGCCACCAGTTCGTCGAAGCTGGTTTCCATGGCATAGCCGGGATGGCCGGAGATGCTGTCGTACGGCGCGATCACGGCCACCGACGGGAAGCTGGCGGCGTCCTTGACGTCGACGTAGAACTGCATCAGGTCGGCCAGCTTGTCCTTGTCCGGGCCGTTCATCGTCGAGCTGAAGAAGGTCGGCGTGTCGCACATGCCGCAGTATTCCTTGTCGACTTTCTTGCCGTCGTTGCGGCCGCCGCTATACCACTTCCACGACACGCCGCCGGCCGTCATCGCATCGCCGATGTGCGGCATAGGTTGCGGCGGCAGCAGGAATTTGTCCGGGCCCAGCGGCAAAGGCTCGCCCAGCGGGCCGAATGCGGGGTCGAGATTATTGACCATGTAGTAGTGGCCGGGCGCGCAGTTGCCGTCGTTGAAGGCGGGGTAAGGCAGTTGCGCCAGCAGCGCGCGGATGCCGGCCACGCCGGGCTGCGCCGGATCGGCGCAATTGACGTAGGTGCCACCGCGATAGCCGTCCTCGGTGTACCAGTTGTTGGTGCCGGGCTGGGCGTCCGGATTTTCGATCTGCTTGGCCGGCGGCACGGCGGCCTTGCCGTCTTCCGTGTAGTAGCCGACATCGGCCGTGGCCAGCGCGAAGTAATTGGCGGTGGTGCCGCCCATGATGGGTTGATGGTAGTTGTCGGCGATGGCGTACTGGTCGGCCAGGCGCTTGAACAGCGGCGCGTCGCCGCGCGCCATATTGTAGAAGCCCATGGCGACCGCGCCCTGCCCGGTCTTGCCAGGCGCTAGCGGCGCCGGATTGCTGGGACCGGGTCCGGTCTGGTCGGCCACCCAGACAAACAAGTCGTTCTTGCCGCCGTCGACCTGCTGCCACATCTGGAAGAAACGGTGGGTCGGATCGCCGGTGTGGGCGCCGTAGCCGACGTGGTGGGTGATCTGGAACGGGCCGTTGGGCAGGTTGGACGGGAAGCGCGCATCGGCCACGTCCTGCCGCTGGCCGAAAGCACCCCAGGCCCAGGGCTGGGGCAAGGTGCCGTAGACGCCGTTGAATTCCGGCGTAGGCGTGTAGGCGCCGCTGGACAGGCCCAGCTTCTGCGCCGCGTCCGCGAAGCGCGGCCCCGGCGTGCCATCCTTGTTGACGATTTTCTTCGACAACAGGTTGGCCACCGTCTGGCCCTTGCGCGGCTCGTACACGCCGTACAGATTATCGAAAGTCCGATTCTCGCCGACCAGCACAATCACGTGCTGGATCGGCGTGGTGGCCACCTCGCTGGCCGCTGCGGCGGCCGACAACATCAACGCACCGCAGACCAGCGAGCGCACCATTTACAGCTTGCCGTTCAGCGTGATGAACACTTGACGCGGCGCACCGGTCAGCAGCGTTTGCGCGGTGCCGTTGACATCGCTGGCCTGGAAGCCGTTGGTGCCGATCGAGCTGATGTACTGCTTGTCGAACAGGTTGGTGACGTTGACTTGCAGCGACAGGTCTTTCAGCATGCCCAGCGATTTCATCTTGTAGCCGGCCGACAGGTTAGCCAGCCAGAACGATGGCACGCCGCCGTCGTTCAGGTAGGTGTAGTAGCGCTTGGCGGTGTACTTGCCGCCGACGCGCGCAAACCAGGTGCCGCTTTCATACGACGCTTCGGTGTTGAACAGATTGCGCGGCGCATCGACCACTTGCTTGCCACTGACGGCCACCAGCGTGGCGCCATCCTGGTAGTTCGACTTGTACTTGGAATCGTTGAAGGTGTACGAGTTGAACCAGCTGATTTCGCGGTTGAACTTCCACACGGCGATCGCTTCCAGACCCTTGGTGTCGACCTTGCCGACGTTGACGAAGGTCGACGGGCAACCGACGATGCCGGCGCAGGTGGCCACGCTCAGCTGGCGGTCGTCGAAGCGGGCGTTGTAGACCGCCACCGAACCCTGGATGTCGGCGCGCTTGAAGCGGTAGCCGAGGTCGATGTTGACCGAGGTTTCAGGCTTGAGGTTGGCGATGCCGGCGTTGTAGGCGGCCTGGGTCTGCGAGAACGGACCGCTGACGCCCGGCTGGAAGGCGCGCATGTTCTTCGATGCGGAAGCGAACACTTCGTCGTCGGCGCTGAGGGCGTAGTTGACGCCGGCCTGCGGCAGGAATTTCTTCTCTGCGTCGAGGTCGCCGGCGGCGCGGGTGCCGATCAGGTTGGTGGCGTGGATGTCGACGTCCATCGCCTTGAAGCCGGCGTTGAACTTCAGCTTGCCGTCCATGGCGCTGAAGGTGTCGGCCACATAGTACTGCGAGGTGGTGGTGACGAAGTTCTGTTTGAAGTCGGTGCGGAACGGATTAGCCAGGAAGAACATGGTGTCGGCAGGACCGGTCACCTTGTAGTAGTTGCGGCTGACGTTGTGGTTGCTGCGCTCGCCCCACAGGCCGGCGGTGATGGTGTGGCCGCCCAGTTCCCAGGTCAGGTCGCTGGTGACGCCGTCGCGGCCGATCGAGTACTCGGTGGTGCGCAGCGAGATCGGGTTGGCGGCGTCGGTCGCCACGTATGGCGTGTACCAGTGGCCCTGGCCGTCGTTGTCGTGGTGGTAGATGGTGGTCTTCAGTTCGATCGACGGACCGAAGTTCAGGGCCAAGGTCAGGCCGCCGATGGTGTCCTTGCGCAGGCCGCCGGCCGAGTAGTAGGCGTCGTCCATGCTGTTGACGCCGCCGGTGTAGACGCCCTTGGCGGCGTTGACGGCGCGCTGCCAGTCAGGCTGGTAGTTGTCCCAGCCGTAACCCAGGCGACGCACCATTTCCAGCGACACGTCCTGGTAGTCGACTTCGCGGCGGTCGGAATAGTTGAGGAAACCGGTCAGGCTGTTTTCGCCGAAGTTGAACACGAACTTCGAGTTCAGCTGATCCTGGTCCTGGCCGCCTTCGCCCTTGGTCTTGTCGGTGCGCTGGCGGGTGCCGCTGATGTAGGCCTTGACGACGTTGTTGATCAGGCCGGTATCGACGCGGGCGAAAGTGCGCGACGTCGAATCGCTGCCGAAGGTTTGCGCGAAGGTCAGGCCGCGCACATCGCTAGGGGCCAGCGTGAAGAATTGCACGGTACCGCCCAGGTTGCTGGTCGAGGCGGTGCCGACCGCGCCCGCGCCTTGCGACACGGTGACGTTGCCGACGTTTTCCGACGAGATGGCGCGGCTGATGTGCAGGCCGTTGTTGTTACCGTAGCTCATGTCGCCCAGCGGCACGCCGTCCAAGGTGAAGCCCAGCTGGTTCTGGTTGAAGCCGCGCACGCTGAAGCGGGTCGACCACTCGTAGGCGCCGAACGGATCGGCGGACTGGAAGTTCACGCCTGGCAGTTTCTCCAGGACTTTGAGCGGGCTGGTGCCCGGCAGCGCTTCGGCCAGGTCGGCCTTGTTGATGTTCTGCACCTGGCGCGACTGGCCACGGCCGGTGATTTCCACCGTTTGCACAGGGCCGATGATGGCGCCGGCTACCGAGCTGTCGGCGGCGGCATCGGCCGCGTCGGCGGCGTAGGCGTGGCAAGCCAGGGCTTGCAGGACCACCAGGCACAAAGGTTTCAGAGGGAAGCGCTGTTGCATAATTTGTTCTTCTTTCTTGCTGGTTAGTGTGGACTAGGCTGGAAACTAAACTCGCAAGATTGTAGGAACTGCATGTGACGCGGCGATGACGGGAATGTGACAACTTGGTGACATAACAACATTTCTTCACTCAGGATAAGTACGCGAGCGTACGGACCGCCGGTTGGCCTCCGCCTTAGCATGGTCATCAACAGGGAGATTTCATGGACATGACGACGCCACAGCGCGGCAAGCAAGGCTGGCTCAGCAAGCTGGGACCGGGACTGATCACCGGCGCGGCGGACGACGACCCCAGCGGCATCGCCACCTATTCGCAGGCCGGCGCGCAATTCGGCTACGGCATGCTGTGGACCATGCTGCTGACCTATCCGCTGATGGTGGGCATCCAGGCGGTCAGCGCGCGCATCGGCCGCGTCAGCGGGCACGGGCTGGCGACCAATATCCGCCACCACTTTCCGGCGCCGCTGCTGTATCTGCTGGTCGGCCTGCTGCTGGTGGCCAACACCATCAACATCGCCGCCGACATCGCCGCCATGGGCCAGGCTGTCGCGCTACTGGCCGGCGGCCCGGCGCACTGGTATGCGGCGGCGGCCGGCATGCTGTCGCTGGCGCTGCAGGTGACGCTGCCGTACAGCCGCTACGTCAAGGTACTCAAATGGCTGACGCTGGCCCTGCTGGCCTATGTCGCCACCGCGCTGACGCTCAAGCTGCCGTGGCTGACCCTGCTGCATGAGGCGCTGCTGCCCAAGCTGTCCTGGCAGGCGGCCTACATCACGACGGTGGTGGCCATCTTCGGCACCACCATCAGCCCCTACCTGTTCTTCTGGCAGGCGTCGCAAGAAGTCGAGGACCTGCACGCCGAACCCGGCGCCAGGGCGCTCAAGCATGCGCAGGAGCAGGCGCCGCGCAACCTACAGCGCATCAAGGTCGACACCGTGGTCGGCATGGGCTTTTCCAACCTGGTGGCCGTGTTCATCATGCTGACCACCGCCGCCACGCTGGGCGCGCACGGCATCACCCATATCGACTCGTCGGCCCAGGCCGCCTCGGCGCTGCGGCCGATCGCCGGCGACTTCGCGTTCGCGCTGTTCAGCATGGGCATCATCGGCACCGGCCTGCTGGCGGTGCCGGTGCTGGCCGGCTCGGCCGCCTACGCCATCGCCGGCGCCATGCGCTGGAAGAACAGCCTGGAGCTGCAATATTCCGGCGCGCCCAAGTTCTACGCCATCATCATCGGCGCGACCGTCATCGGCACCGCGCTGTGCTTCACCAATATCGACCCGATCCGGGCGCTGTACTGGAGCGCGGTGCTCAATGGCGTGATCTCGGTGCCCATCATGGTGGTGGTGATGCTGCTGGCCGCGCGGCCGGCGGTGATGGGCAAGCTGGTGATTTCGCGCAGGCTCAGCGTGCTGGGCTGGCTGTGCACCGGCGTGATGGCTGCGGCCGTGCTGGCGATGTTCGCCACGCTGGGAAAATAATCGGGTAAGCTGGGGCCTCAATATTTGTGGAGCCCACCCATGCTGCGATTCTGTGCACTGTTGATGGCGGGTTTGCTGTCGCTGTCGGCGCTGGCGTTCGAACGGCCGTTTCCGGCCAACGCACTGCGCGGGAAAATGACGCCCGGCTATTTCCCCGATGTCAGCATCGACGGCAAGCCGCGCCAGCTGTCATCCGCCGCGCGCATCTTCAACCGCGACAATATGATCGAAATGCCGGCCGCATTGCGCGGCAGCGACATCGTGGTCAACTACACGGTGGACGGCCAGGGCAATATCGACCGCATCTGGATATTGACCGCCGAGGAAGCGGCGCAGAAACTGCCTACCGCGTCGGACGCTAAATAGCGAAATTATCAACGTGCGGCCTGTCGAGCAGGCCGTCCGCAAAAACCAGCAGTTCCTCCGCCGGGATCGGCCGGGAAATATGGTAGCCCTGCAGGTAATGGCAGCCCATCTTTTCCAGGATGGCCGCCTGGCCGGCCGTTTCCACGCCCTCCGCCACCAGCTGCAAGCCCAGGCTGTGTCCCATCGCGATGATGGCGTGCACCAGATTGTTGCTGCGCTCGCTGTGCTCGATGTCCATCACGAAGGCACGGTCTATCTTCAAGGTGTTCAGGTGGAACTGGGTCAGGTAGCTGAGCGAGGAATAACCGGTGCCGAAATCGTCCAGCGAAATACTGATGCCCAGCGAGCGCAATTGGGCCAGCACCGCCTGTACGTGGCCGCCATCGTCGATCAGCACCCGCTCGGTCAGCTCCAGCTCCAGCTGGCGCGCCGCCAGGCCGTTGCTGGCCAGCGCCTGCCGCACCAGCCCGACAAACCCCGGATCGGCCAGCTGCCAGGCCGAGACGTTGATGCTGATGGTGATCTCGCCCAGCGGGCTGGCCTTCCACTGCGCCACCTGGCGGCAGGCTTGGTTCAGCACCCAGGTGCCAAGTTCGACGATCATGCCGCTATCTTCGGCGACTGGTATGAAACGGTCCGGCGGAACCGCGCCCAGCAAGGCGCTGTCCCAGCGCAGCAGCGCCTCCACCTTGGTCAGTTTGCCGGTGTGGGAGTTGGTGATGGCCTGGTAGACCAGGCGGAACTCGCCGGCCTCGATGGCGCCGCGCAGGGCGCCGTCGATCACCAGCGCATCCTTGGCGGCGGCGTTCATGGCGTCGTTGAAGAAACGCATTTCGCCGCGTCCCGCCTTCTTGGCTTCGAACATGGCAATGTCGGCGTTGCGGATTAGCGTATCGCTATCGGTGCCGTGCAAGGGATAGCAGGCGATGCCCACGCTGGCCGAGACGCCGATGGCATGGTGCGACAGGTTGAAGCTGTCGCCCATGGTGGCGATGATGCCGGCCGCGCAGTCGCCGGCGGTTTTCTCGCTGCCGCCTGCTGGCAGGCCGGGCAGGACGACGATGAATTCGTCGCCGCCGAAACGGGCCAGCACATCCTGCGGACGCAGGATGGCGTGCAGGCGGCGCGCGAACTGGCGCAGCAATTCGTCGCCGACGGCATGACCGAAGGAATCGTTGACGCGCTTGAACTTGTCCAGGTCGATGAACAGCACGGCGCATTCGTTGCGGTCGAAGGCGGCATTCGCGAGCTCCTCTTCCAGCCGTTTGGACAGCGCATGGCGATTGAAATAGCCGGTGACGGGATCGATGCGGGCCGCCTGGTACAGCAGATCGTCCTTCTTTTTGCGCTCGCTGATGTCCAGCAGCTGGACCAGGCAATACGTGCGGCCGCGCTCTTCGTAAGGCGAGCCTAGCATTTCAACGGGCAATTTATTGCCATTGTGCAATGTCACGATGGCGGTATCGACGATGGGGTAATGGACGCCCTCGGTCACGAACTGGCTGAAATAATGGTCCGCCATCTCACGCGTGAGGCCGGGAAGCAAGTCCGTGACATGGCGACCGATCAAATCGGCAGGGGCATTAAAACCCAGCAAACGGGCGCAGCGCTCGTTGGCCACCATGACATAGCCACGGCGGTCGCGAATCAAAAAACCATTGCTCAGGCTATCGATGGTGCGCGCATAGCGTTGCTGGATCTCATCCTGTACCGCATAAATCAAACCCAGCATGCTGAGGGTTTTTAATATCGTGGTGCCGACAAACCAGATCAAATATAACTCGGGTCCCAGCGTTACCGCGCTGAGCAGGTTAAAACCGCCACGCAAGATCAAGGTAATACCCAACAGGCGATAGCGGTTTTTATTCTTGATCAGGCGCTGGCCGCACCAGAGCATCATCATGCCTAATATGGCGGCGCTGCCGGGCGCGATAATGGCCGGATTACTAAACCAGACCACACCTGATATCGTGGCTATCAATATACCTGCAGGCAATATCCAGCGTATTTGATAACGGTATAACTCTCCCAAGAAAAACTTGGTGCCGCTCCAATAACCTATCAGGCCGGCGCTAAGTAATACGGCGCAAAGCTGAATACGCAGGGTTTCGGAAAATACGCGGTCGCCGATAAACCAGATAATAATTCCGCTCATTACCGATAACTGCCCCAGCCCCCAGAACAGGGCGTGCTTTTCCTTGCGTTGCATAAGCCACAGGAAAATAAGCAATGTACTCAGAATAGCGTCTGCCGCAAAAGCGGCCGCTACTGCGGAGAGGTGGGCGTAATTGCTGAGGTCCGTGCTCATATTTATCGGCCGTCTTCTGGCCCGGAATCCTGAAGAACTGTTTTTGAGGTAACTATCTTCATTGTATGCTGAACGGCCGCGCGGGCGGTATCTCAGGCCGGATACAGTGTTGCCGATTGGCACAATGCGGCTGTCCGCCCGAAAAGGCCCCGGGAACTATGTTTTTTATGCCAAAAATTGGCATGTACCAGCCAGTTTTGAGCTTGGCTCGCCCTGCCCCGGGGCAGGGCGCGGACCTCGGCACCAGCAGGCGCTGATTGCCGATCTATTCAATGCCATCAAGCGAATAAGGAAATAGCCAGGCACCACATGACCAGCGCAATCACACCATCCAATATCTGCCAGGCGCGCGGCTTGGCAAATACAGGCGTTAAATAACGGGCGCCAAATCCCAGGCTGCTAAACCACAATAAGGAAGCGAGCATGGCGCCCAATGCGAAATACAGGCGCCCGTTTCCGGCCTGTTGTCCGCCTATCGAACCGAGTAATACGACGGTATCCAGATATACATGCGGATTCAATAAACTGAATGCCAGCATGGCCGCGATAACCGTGCGGCGATCGCCGACCGGGGCACTGTCGCCGGCCGCCATTGCGCCGGGATTTAAAGCCGATCGGGCAGCCCGCAATCCATACCAGAATAAAAATCCGGCACCGGCGATCTTAATCCAGAATAACAGCGCCGGCGCTTCCGTAATCAACTGCCCCATGCCGGCCACGCCCGCGCCAATTAATACAACATCGCAGATAACGCAAATAGCAATGCAGGTCAGCACAAACTCGCGTTTCAACGCCTGCCTCAGCAAATAAGCGTTTTGCGAACCGATAGCGACGATCAGGCTGCCGCCCAGACCGACACCCTTCAAAAAAGCAGTAACTTCCATATTTTTCTCCCAAAGCGATACGACAGCTTACTTAGCTCGCCAAGATAAGTATAATTAATATTACTGACCAAATATTAGAGCGGCTAATGAAGCAAGTAGACTATCGCGGCCTGGCGGCGTTGGATGCCGTCATCGATCATGGCAGCTTTGACAAGGCGGCTTTGGCGTTGTCCATCACCCAATCGGCGGTCTCGCAGCGGATACGCATGCTGGAAAACAGCGCCGGCGAATTGCTGATCGTGCGCAGCCAGCCGCCCACACCGACCGAGGCCGGCCAGCGGCTGATCGCCCATTACCGCCAGGTGCGCCTGTTGGAAGCGGCACTGCTCCACCGGCCGGATTCGGGCGAAGCGCGGCCGGAGATCGCCATCGCCGTCAATGCCGACAGCGCCGCGACCTGGGTGCAGGAAGCGGTAACGCCACTGATGAACAGCGGCCAGTGCCTGCTTCACATCCGCCTGGACGACCAGGACCATACGCTGACCATGTTGCGGGAAGGCCGGGTATTCGGCTGCGTGACCAGCGAAGCGGCGCAAGTTGCCGGAACCACCTCGACGCCGCTGGGCATCATGCGCTATCACTGCGTCGCCAGCCCGGCGTTCGCCCAACGCTGGTTCCCGGACGGCATGACGGCCGCCGCCGTGCAACTGGCGCCGGCGCTGAATTTCGACCGCAAAGATGCGCTGCAAGAACGCTATATCGCCCGCCGCACCGGCTACAGCGGCCACTATCCACATCACTCGCTGGCCAGCTCGGATGGTTTTGTACGGTTTATCGAGGCGGGCTTCGGCTATGGCATGGTGCCGTTCTTGCAGTGCGAACAGCAATTGAAGGCGGGAACGCTGGTGGAAATGACGCCCGGCGACACGCTGGAGGTGCCGCTGATCTGGCACCGATGGGATATCCAGACAGCGCTTACTCGCGCATTGTCGGACAATATGATCGCTACAGCGCGCAAATGGCTACTTTGAGGCCTTATCATCCATGACCACGAACTCTTGCCGCACCCGCTCTTCCCACGCGGCCGGGTCGGGCTCATACAAGGTCGCCGTCGGCGCCACATACTCCAGCGGCCCGGTGCGCTGGTAGAGCATCACATTCGTCCAGGCCACCGTGCCGGCCGGAAAGCTGCATAACAACTTGAACGCCGGATGCCTCAACGGATAGGTAGTCGTGCTGACCAGCGCGCCTTCCTGCATCTCGCGCGCCAGCTTGTCGCCTAGCGCGTCCATCAACGGACCGAAGCAGGTGCTGTACATGAACACCAGGCTGGCGCCGCGCACATCGACCCGGAACATATCCGCTTCGATAAATGCGATGCGGGAAGCGAGATCGAGCAGATGGCTGCCGTGCGCCTCGCCGCCAAACGGCAACTGCAGCGGCGTCTCCGGCGCCAGCGGCGACGGCAAGGCCGCCAGCGCCTGCCGCGCCAGCGCCAGCAAGTTGTGCAGGCGCTGGACCGCCATCGCATGCCGATAGCCTATCAACTCGACACCTATGCAGCGCTGGAATGGAAACGCCAGCGCCGCCGACATCACCACTTTGCCCAGCCCGCTGCCCAGATCGACCATCACGCCGCCAGGGCGGATGGACGCGGCGATCGCGTCGAAGTAATTGTCCAGTTCGTAGCGCCGGAACTCGCCGTAGATCAGGCCGCCGTCCTCCACCAGCCAGGCCCGCACTTCCGCGTCGCCGATCTGCTCCAGCGAACGAAAGCCGGGCAGCGCCGCCACACGCGGCAACATTCCGTGCGGCAGCAAACCCGCCGGCAAGGTGCCGGTGATCACGCTCAGGTGCGGACGCAAGCGTTGCAAAAGATAATCGCGGCGCGACTTGTCTTCCAGGCAGGCGCGCAACGCGTAGCCGACTTCGATAAACCTGAGGAAGGGAGAGTCGGGCTTCAGCTCCAGCGGCGGCCGCACATGCTGTTCGCCGCCCTGTATGCTTTGAAACAAGGTCTCGAACACATCATCGGGATGCTGGAAGCTGGCGACCGGCCGGTTCGCCGCGTCCTGGGTGCGAAAAACCGGCGGGCTCTGCATGGCCTTGCGAATCAGGCGCGCAGCGCCGACAACATCTGGTCGACGCTGTCGTGGGCGGCTTGCCAGCCAGAACTGGCGAGCACCGGCGCGCACACCGGGCATGCCTCGAACGGATTACAGTCGTGCGGCAATTCCTGGTAGAACTTGCCCACCACCGACTTGCCGACGTACGAATCGACCGACAGCGGCTTGGCTTTCGGCGCCACCGAGGCCTTGGCCGGCACAAAATCGGCGCCGCCTGGGGCCAGCCAGCGCTCGAAGGGTTCGGTCGGCTTACCGTCGGGAACGTACCACGACTTGCGCTCGCCATTCCAGCGCGCACCCAGGGCCTTGGCTTCGTCTTTTTCCGCAAACGGAACTTTTAAAAACATCATCGTCGCTACTCCGCTAATGGAAGCTGTCATTTTACATGCACGTCCGGTTGACTGCACCGCCCTTCGCCGATATAGTTGCCAAAAGCAAGCATCAGGAGAAAGCCATGCATCAGGACATGCAACAGCAAGCCGACGTCGTGCGTCAGTTCAACCGCTACTACACAGTCCACCTGGGCCTGCTGCGCGGGCGCTACCTGGACACGGACTATTCGCTCAGCGAAGGCCGCATCATGTACGAACTATCGATGAATCCCGGCTGCACGGCAAATCATCTGCGCAACAAGCTGGGCCTGGACGCCGGCTACATGAGCCGCCTGGTGCGTTCGCTCAGCGAGCGCGGCCTGATCAGCGGCGTGCGCTCGGAACAGGACAAGCGCGCAACGCTGCTGAGCCTGACCGACGCGGGTCAGGCCGTCATTGCCGAC
Organism: Duganella sp. BJB476; assembly: GCF_003416895.1. Taxonomy (GTDB): domain Bacteria; phylum Pseudomonadota; class Gammaproteobacteria; order Burkholderiales; family Burkholderiaceae_D; genus Rugamonas. The sequence goes on along the minus strand of NZ_QVIO01000004.1, from coordinate 682,642 downwards.
ATCAACCATCGCGTCTCGGCGGAAACGGTGCGCATGCTGGGCCAACTGGGCGAATCGCAGCGCACGGAATTGCTGGACGCGATGCGCAAGATGCAGCACATCCTGTCGAGCCCGGCCACGCGCGTGGTGCGCGCCACCGCCGCCCAGCTCGACGATGCGCGCCATCTGCTGCACGAGTATTTCGACCTGATCAACGTCGTGCTGCGCGATGACGACGATGCCATCCGCGCCTTCCTCAACGATGCCAGCTCGGCCATGTGGATCGCCTATGTGGACGGTGTGCCGGCCGCCTGCGTGGCCACGCGTGCGCTGTCGGAAGTGGCCGGCGCGACCGAGTGCAAGCGCTTGTATGTGGTCGACCGTTTCCGCCGGCGCGGCCTGGCCGAAGCGCTGATGCAGGCGCTGGAAAGTCACGCCGCGCAAGCCGGCTACAACGCCGTCTACCTGGACACCAAGGACGACCTGCACGTGGCGATCAGGCTGTACGAACAGCTGGGCTACGAACGCTGCGAGCGCTACAACGACAATCCGCAGGCCACCATCTTCATGCGCAAACGGCTGGGCTGAGGCGTGCGGCCGTTCTCGTAGCGAAGGAGTAATATTGCAATATATACACCTCACACCGGAACGCCATGAAAACCCTGCTCGCCATCGCCACCAGCTGCCTGAGCCTCACGATGCCCGCCATCGGCCAATCGGCCGATGGCGATCCTTTCACCGGCATCTACTCGACCATCGACCCGCGCACCGGCGTGGAGGTGGATTTGCTGAAAATTCGCAAATTTCTGGATGATGGTTATACCGTGTTCATCCGCGGAGAACGCTGGTCCGGGCCGTTCGACGGCAAGGTGGGTGAGCCAGCCCAGCAGTGGGCGATGCCTGGCCCCTTCCCTCACGATCCGCGGGTGGTCACGCTGGCCGTCGACGAGCTCGGTTCGCTGTATCACTTGCCCGCCGGCGCATTTTCCCGCGCGGGCAGATCCGACACCGAATACCTTGCGCAGATGGTTCGGCTGGGGACGGTGGAAATGAAGCGGCGTCCGCTGATCACCGACCACAGAGAGCGCGGCGAACGCGCGGCGAACGATTACAGCGCACTGGACAGCGATCAAAAGATCGCGGTCAGCACCCTGAACTACAGCGCCAAACAGATCCAGATCGGCCTGAGCGACCCGGCCAACAAAAACAACGCGGTCGACACCGATCCGTTGAACGGCTACATGACCAGCGTGCCGAATTGCTGCTTCTACCTGCCGGCCGAGTGGAAACCGTCGTTGCGCGTCAACGTCGAGTACCGCGCCGATGGCAAGCAGAAAATCATGCCGCTGGCCGTGCCGAAGTACGACAGCCCGCGCAACCTGTGGGTCGCGGTGCAGCCGGACGGTCGCGTGGAGATCAGCTTCCCGAATGGCTACGAGGAGGACGACCGGCAGCGCGCCATGCCGGCGCCGCCGCCGGCGGAACTAGCCGTCATCAAGGCCGCCAAGTTAAGGCGCATCAGGGAAAAGGTCGCCGACCTGTCCCATCAGTTGCAGAAAATGCCAGCCGACGCGGCCAGCGAATTCCGCGAACCCCTGCTGGGACTGCGGCAAGAAGCGCGCTACATGGAGGTGCTGTACGCCTGCAAGCAGGCGCGCAAGGAATGCGAAATGGAAGCGCAATCGCAGTCCAGGGAGGTGCATTGATGGCGTCCCTGAAAAAAACATTGCTACTGGCATCCCTGCTGCTGGCCGCATTCAGCGTCAGCGCCCTATCGCCCACCCAGCCGCCAACGAGAAAGCTGACCGGCAGGCTGATGAGCGGAGGTGGCATTGATGATGTGAGCGTTTCCGTGCTCAGTCGCGACAACGCGCCAATCGACGCCTACTGCGATGGCCAATGCGGCGACTGGTTCGAGCCCGCCAGGAACGGCGAAGGGGTCACCCTGCGCCCTGCGCTAATCGGCAAAAAAGTCGAACTGTCTGTCGCCACCGAACGTAACGGCAAGCGCATCGCCGGCCCGGACGAGAACGAGCGGCTGCTGTTCGTCAAAAGCAGCAAGCTGATTAAGTGATGGCCGGACGGCGTCTGTGAGAAAATCCCGGATTGGATTCTACTCGCGACAACAATGCCCATCATCGAACCTATCACCCTGACGCTGGCCGAACTGGCCAGCCGTTGGAACAAGACCTCCAGCCAGCTGATCGAACAAGGCCTGCCGATGTATTTCTACTTCGACGGGCTGGTGTTCGACTTCAGCGACAAATGGCATCGCGCCAACGGCGACGTGAACGAACAGCAGGATCTGGAAGCGCATCAACTGCGCCTGTCCACGGTCGACCTGGACCTGCAACGGCAAGCGCTGCACAAGCGCGGCCTGCTGAAACTGACGCAGTGGGAAGACGCGCTCAGCGACGACGACCTGCGCAATCTGCAAGCCGAGTCAGACCGCCTGCATAAGGAAGTTGAACGCCTGACGGCGCTGGTGAAAGAGCGCAACGAAGAGCGCCAGCGTCACGTCCGCAACGGCCTGTTGCGCGCCGCCCCGCGCACCCTGCGCGACATCGCCCAGCATGGCAAGACCAAATTCCCGCAGTTCGCCTTCATGCCGAACTCACCAGGCGGCAACGAGAAGATTGCCGGCGGCGCCGTGGTGGCGCTGGAGGATGGCTTCCCGGCGAAGACGCTGCTGACAGCGGACGATCTGGTGATTGCGATGCTGGACGTGCGGGCGGTGGAAGCCTCCGACAAAACCTGACCTGCAGCAAACTGGACTGCAAGCCCGAAGCTGAACTACTATTGGTTATTTCACCTCCGGGAGTTGTGTATGAAATCCAAGCTTGCCATGTTGCTGCTGGTGTTGAGCGCGACCGTCTCCGCGCAGGATGCGGAACCCGCGGCGGCGCCCGCCCCCGCCGCGGCCGCACCGGCGCTCGGCAAGGACCGCGCTGCCGACCTGCTGGCCCATGAGCGCGTGCTCAAGGCCGACACCCAGGTCAGCAAGACGGCGCAGGTCGTCATCAAGGGCAAGAGCGTTCCATACAAAGTAACGGCCGGTACCCAGCCGGTGTGGGACAAGGACGGCAAGGTGATCGCATCGCTGTTCTACACCTACTACCAGCGCACCGACGTGGCCGACAAGAGCCGGCGCCCGCTGGTGCTGTCGTTCAACGGCGGGCCGGGCTCGGCGTCGGTGTGGATGCATATCGCCTACACCGGTCCCAAACTGTTGAACCTCGACGCCGAAGGCTATCCGACCCAGCCCTACGGCGTGCACGACAATCCGCACTCCATCCTCGACGTCGCGGATATCGTTTATATCGATCCGGTCAACACCGGCTTCTCGCGCGTGCTGGACGGCAAGAACGACCGCGCCCGCTTCTTCGGCGTCAATGCCGATATCGCCTATCTGGCGGAATGGGTCAGCGCCTTCGTTTCGCGCGAAGGCCGCTGGACCTCGCCCAAATATCTGATCGGCGAAAGCTATGGCACATCGCGCGTGGCGGGCCTGGCGCTGGAACTGCAAAATGCGCAGTGGATGTATCTGAACGGCGTGGTGCTGGTGTCGCCAACCGAGCTGGGCCTGAAGCGCGAAGGCGCGGTGGGCGAGGCGCTGGCGCTGCCGTATTTCGCCGCCACCGCCTGGTACCAGAAAGTGCTGCCTGCGGACCTGCAAAGCCGCGACCTGAAAGACGTGCTGCCGGAAGTCGAAGCCTTCACCGTCGACGAACTGCTGCCGGCGCTGGCCAAGGGCGGCTTCCTCGATCCGCAGAAAAAAGCCCAGATCGCCGCCAAGATGGCGCGCTATTCGGGCCTGTCGGAAACCTTCCTGTTGCAGCACAACCTGTCGGTGCCACCCGAGCATTTCTGGAAGGAGTTGCTGCGCGCGCAGGGCAAGACCGTCGGCCGCCTCGACTCGCGCTACCTCGGCATCGACAAGAGCGATACAGGCAACGCGCCCGACTACAACGCCGAGCTGAGTTCGTGGCTGCATTCGTTCACGCCGGCCATCAACCAGTACCTGCGCAACGAGCTGCAGTTCAAGACCGACCTCAAGTACGCGCTGTTCGGCGACGTCCATCCATGGGATTTCAAGAACGAAAAAACCGGCGACAATCTGCGTCTGGCGATGGCCGCCAATCCGTATCTGAAGGTGATGATACAGTCCGGCTACTACGACGGCGCCTGCACCTACTTCGACGCCAAGTACACCATGTGGCAGCTCGATCCCAGCGGAAAAATGAAAGACCGCCTGCGCTTTGAAGGCTACCGCAGCGGCCATATGATGTATCTGCGTTCGGAAGACCTGGCCACGTCCAACGAAGACCTGCGCGACTTCATCCGCAAGGCGACGCCGGCGCCGAACGCGCCGGCAAAGTACCAATAAAAAAAGGGGACGAATGATCGTCCCCTTTTTTCTTTATGCAAATTCTGGTGGGCCTCCCGTGAGTCGAACACGGCACCAACGGATTATGAGTCCGCTGCTCTAACCAAGCATGAGCTAGAGGCCCAGGGTCTTGCTTTGCGCTGGGAGCCTGGCAGCCCCTCTAACGCGCGCTCGTTTTTAAAACGAACTCGCGAGGATAAGGGCTAGCCCGGCCACTAGTCAAGTCTTAGTTGCCTTCCAAGAAGCTTTTCAGCTTGTCCGAACGCGATGGGTGGCGCAGCTTGCGCAACGCCTTGGCTTCGATCTGACGTATCCGCTCGCGCGTCACGTCAAACTGCTTGCCCACTTCTTCCAGCGTGTGGTCGGTCGACATTTCGATACCGAAACGCATCCGCAACACCTTGGCTTCGCGCGGGGTCAGCGAATCCAGCACATCCTTGACCACGCCACGCATCGAAGCGTGCAGCGCGGCATCCGACGGCGCCAGCGTGTTGTTGTCCTCGATGAAGTCGCCCAGGTGCGAATCGTCGTCGTCGCCGATCGGCGTCTCCATCGAAATCGGTTCCTTGGCGATCTTCATGATCTTGCGGATCTTGTCCTCGGGCATCTCCATCTTGATGGCCAGCGTCGCCGGGTCCGGCTCGGCGCCGGTTTCCTGCAGAATCTGGCGGGAAATCCGGTTCATCTTGTTGATGGTTTCGATCATGTGCACCGGAATACGGATGGTGCGCGCCTGGTCGGCGATCGAACGGGTGATGGCCTGACGGATCCACCACGTCGCATAGGTCGAGAACTTGTAGCCGCGGCGGTATTCGAACTTGTCCACCGCCTTCATCAGGCCGATATTGCCTTCCTGGATCAGGTCGAGGAACTGCAGGCCGCGGTTGGTGTATTTCTTGGCGATCGAGATCACCAGGCGCAAGTTGGCCTCGGTCATTTCGCGCTTGGCCTTGCGCGCCTTCATTTCACCGGCCGCCATCTGGCGGTTGATGTTGCGCAGGTCCGGCAGCGGCAGCACAACGCGCGCTTGCAGGTCGATCAGGCGCTGCTGCAGTTCCTTGATGGTCGGGATGTTGCGGCCCAGGATGGCGCTGTACGCGTGCCCTGCGGCCACTTCGCCGTCCACCCATTCCAGATTGGTTTCGTTGCCTGGGAAGACTTTGATGAAGTGGGCGCGCGGCATGCCGCACTTGTTCACGGCCACGTCGAGGATCTGCTTCTCGATGTGGCGCACTTCGTCGACCTGGCCGCGCAGCGTGTCGCACAGCTTCTCGACCACCTTGGCGGTGAAGCGGATGCCCAACAGCTCGTACGAGATCGCTTCCTGCGCCTTGACGTAGGCCTTGGAGTTGTAGCCTTCCTTCTCGAAGGCGCGGCGCATCTTGTCGAATTGCAGGGAGATGACGTCGAATTTTTCCAGCGCGGCGTTTTTCAACGCTTCCAGCTGTTCGGCCGAGAAACCGGCGGCGCCAGACGCGCTCGCTTCTTCCTCTTCCTCTTCTTCCTCTTCTTCCTCTTCCTCTTCTTCCTCGTCCTCTTCGGCCGGCGCGGCCGCTACCGGCGGCGCCACTTCATCGCTATCGTCGACCAGGCCGTCGACGATTTCGTCGATCTTGATTTCATCGGCGCGGATGCGGTCGGAGGCGGCGATGATCTCGGCGATCGTCACCGGGCAGGCAGAGATCGCCTGTATCATGTCCTTCAGGCCGTCTTCGATGCGCTTGGCGATCTCGATCTCGCCTTCGCGGGTCAGCAGCTCGACCGACCCCATCTCGCGCATATACATGCGCACCGGGTCGGTGGTGCGGCCGAAATCGGAGTCGACGGTCGACAGCGCCGCTTCGGCGGCCGCTTCGGCTTCGTCGTCGCTGGTGACGGTGGCGACGTTGTCCGACAGCAGCAAGGTCTCGGCGTCCGGCGCGTGCTCGTAGACGGCGATGCCCATGTCGTTGAAGGTGCCGATAATGCCCTCGATCGCTTCCGGATCGACGATATTTTCAGGCAAATGGTCATTGATCTCGGCGTACGTGAGGAATCCACGTTCCTTGCCGAACTTGATCAGGGTCTTGAGTTTCTGGCGGCGGCGTTCGAGTTCTTCCTCGGTGGCTTCCGTGTCCGACGAGAAAGCGTCCTTCAGCAGCGCCTTTTCCTTGGCCTTGCGGTCCTTGGCCTTGGCCTTGTCGACCGCCTTCAGTTCGGCGCGTTCGACCGCGTTCAGCGCGGCGACTTCGTCGTTTTCTGGCTGGAATTCTTTTGGCTTGCGCCCGCGCCGGCCCGGCACTTTGACCGACGGCAGCACATAGCCCGAGGTATCGATGGCAGCGAGCGTGGCCGCGTCGGTGGTCTGGCTGACCGCTGGCGGGTTGCTGGCGACACGCGTTTCCGACTTATCCGCTGTCTTGGCGGACTTCGCGGTCACTTTGCTCGGCTTTGCAGCCGCTTGGGATTCAGGTTTCTTGATTGGCACAGGCGCTTTCGATTACACAACGACTTGCTTATTTAGGATAAAGTTTCTTGCGGCCCTTTCGGGCCTACGTCTTCGAACATGCCGACTGCACAAGTCCGACAATACTACGACTTACTTACACCTGGTCAGACCGACCGGCCTCAACAGAACTCCACCCTCTCATGGCGGAAATTCTACTGCATCAGACACGTGCGTGGGGGCAAGAAACCATGACTAGGTTGGAAAACGAACGGAACGCTCGCTATACAGCGCCGCCGTAGCGCGCTGACTCAACCAAAGCTGGCCCTGGCCGCCGACACCCGTCTTTCCATGCCGATCAAGAGCCTAACTTACTGAAAACAAACACACTCTGAACTGAAAAACGATGCCAAAACATACAACACTTAGCGTTTTATTATAGCACGTCACTTTTCAATTTCCAGAGGGCAGAACCCACTTCCCAGCACTGCAATCATGACAGAAACATTACTACACAAAACGACCTGCAACATTATCGGTTAGCCAACTCCGCCTGCGCCTCGCGCAACAGTTGATCTTGCTGCGCCGTCAGCTCCCGGTAGCGCACGCCGATCTCGTCGGACGACAGGCCGGCCGCGAACAACTGGCTCAGCTCCTGCTTCAACGCTTCGGTCTTCACCTGTCGGATAATCCCGCGCAACTCCATCAGCACCGCGTCGATGTCGGCCTCCGGCTCCTTGACGATCTCGCCGATGAGCGCGTCGTACTCGTCGCCCTGCGACTTCAGGTGCTGGGCAAAGGCTGCGAAGCCGCCGTTCGGCCCCAGCGCCTGAGCCGACGCCACCAGCTGCGCCAGGCGCTCGGCCGGCGCCGCGCCAAAGTAATTAAACGCCGCCAGCGCCGCCGCATCGATATTCAGCGCCAGCGGCGGATGCGCCACCAGCATCCGCACGATCTGCAACTCCAGCCCCACCGGCACCGGCCGCCCGGTGCGCGGCGGCGCCTGGCGGGCGATGGCGACCGGCTTGGCCAGCTCGAACAGCGCCTCGATCTCGGACGGCGTGGTCTGCGTCAACTGCGCCAGGCCGCGCACGATTTGCAGGCGCAACGCGGTCGGCGTCATCGATTGCAACATCGGCTTAGCGTCGAACTGCGCGCGCGCCCGGCCTTCCGGACTCTGCAAATCATGCTCGCCGACCGCTTCCTTGACCAGGAACTGCGACAACGGCATCGCTTCGTGGATCTCCTGTTCGAACGCTTCCTTGCCGTGGGCGCGGACGTAGCTGTCCGGATCGTGCTCGGTCGGCAGGAACAGGAATTTGATGGTCTTGTTGTCCGTCACGTGCGGCAGACAGGCTTCCAGCGCGCGCCGTGCGGCGCGGCGGCCGGCCTTGTCGCCGTCGAAACTGAAAATCACCGTGTCGGTTTGACGCAACAATTTCTGTACGTGGTTGGTGGTGCAGGCGGTGCCCAAGGTCGCGACGGCTTGCGGGAAGCCCATCTGCGCCAGCGCCACCACATCCATATAGCCTTCCGTCACCAGCACATAACCCGCATCGCGGATCGCCTGGCGCGCTTCGAACAAGCCATACAGCTCGAATCCCTTTGAAAATAAAGGCGTTTCGGGGGAATTCAAGTACTTCGGCTCACCGTGGTCCAGGACCCGGCCGCCAAAGGCGATGACCTGGCCTTTGGTGTTTTTAATCGGAAACATCACGCGTTCGCGGAAGCGGTCGTAGCGTTTGCGATTGCCGCCGTCCTCGTCCACCTTGTCGATCACCAGGCCGGCCTCGGCCAGCGCCACGACTTCGTAGTCGGGGAAGATCGAACGCAGATTGTCCCAGCCGGCCGGCGCGTAGCCGAGGCCGAAGCGGGCGGCGATCTCGCCGGTCAGGCCACGGTTCTTCAGGTAGGCGATGGCGTCGCTGGCGCCGCGCAGCTGGGCGCGGTAAAAGTCGCTGGCGCGCGTCATCGCCTCGGTCAATGCCAGGCTTTGCGCGGCCATTTGCGCGCGCTGGGCCGGCGGAATCTTGTCGTCCTGCTCGGGTACCACCATGCCGACGTTTTGCGCCAGGTCTTTGACGGCGTCGACAAAGCCCATGCCGGAATATTCGATCAGGAAACCGATCGAGGTGCCGTGGGCGCCGCAGCCGAAGCAATGGTAAAACTGCTTGGTCGGGCTGACCGTGAAACTGGGCGATTTTTCGTTGTGAAACGGGCACAGGCCCATGAAATTCGCGCCGCCTTTTTTCAGCTGCACATAACGTCCGACCACGTCGACGATGTCGACCCGGTTCAGCAAATCAGAAATAAAGGATTGTGGGATCACTGGGCTATGCGGTCTTGTTATGGATCAGACTATACCGCCGCGCTAATCCGGTTTTGACACGGATCAAGCTGCGGCGGAGGGAACTACCGGCGCATTATGCCGGGGTCAGTGCTTTCTTGACCAGTGCGGACACCACGGTCATGTCGGCACGGCCAGCCAGCTTAGGCTTGACGATGGCCATGACCTTGCCCATGTCCTGCGGACCGGCGGCGCCCGAGGCAGCCACGGCGGCGGCCACTTCGGCGGCGATTTCCTCGTCGGACAGGCCGGCAGGCATGTAGGCGGTCAGCACCACCAGTTCGGCTTTTTCGATGTCAGCCAGGTCGGCGCGGCCGCCGGCTTCGAACTGGGTGATCGAATCCTTGCGCTGCTTGATCATCTTTTCCACGATGGCCACGGTCTGGTCGTCGTTGACTTCGATGCGCTCGTCCACTTCCTTGCGCTTGATTTCCGCCAGGATCAGGCGGATGGTCGACAGGCGGCCGGCTTCCTTGGCGCGCATGGCGTTTTTCATGTCTTCGGTGATTTGTTCTCTCAAGCCCATGGCGTAGTTTCTCTCAAAAAATTGTTGGAGTAAAAATGCGAAAACCCGCTGCGGCGAACCGGAGCGGGTATCTTCCAGATGCAGCAAGATACAACCCGAGGCGTAAGCGCCATACTACCGGGTTGAATCTGCAGAGCAGTCTTAGAACAGTTTTTTCGGCAGTTGCTGGCTGCGGATGCGCTTGTAGTGACGCTTCACTGCAGCTGCCAGCTTGCGCTTACGCTCAGCCGTTGGCTTTTCGTAGAACTCGCGTGCACGCAGTTCGGTCAGCAGACCGGTTTTTTCGATGGTGCGTTTGAAGCGACGCATTGCGACTTCGAACGGCTCGTTTTCTTTAAGGCGAATAGTGGTCATGTAAAAATTCAAACCGTTTGAGGTTATAGGGAGAAAGAGACTATAGCAGCTTTTGCAGGAAAATGGAAGACGCCTGGCCATCTGAACGGCCAACCGTAAGGCTTTGACTGCAAAAACAACGCGGCGTATGGTGCAATCTTTCAGGAACTTCAACGATTGCGTGACGCCACTAACTTCCAGAGACAGTCAGTATATCAGACTGCTTGCCCCGCCGCCACACCGGATGCCCATGCCCACTGGAAATTGTAGCCGCCCAGCCAGCCGGTGACATCGACCGCCTCGCCGATGAAATACAGGCCCGGTACTTTGTTGGCCATCATGCTCTGCTGCGACAGCTCGCGGGTGTCGACGCCGCCGCGCGTGACTTCGGCTTTCTTGTAGCCTTCCGAGCCGTTCGGGGTGATGGTCCACTGGTTGACGGCCGCGCCCAGCTTGCGCAGCTGCGCGTCGGGCAGGTCGGCCAGGCGCGCGTCCAGCGCGAAACCGTGCGCCAGCAGCAAGCCTTCCGCCAGACGCGCCGGCAGCCATTGCGACAACACATTGCCCAGCTGCTTCTTGATCGTGCCTTTGCCTTCGATCAGCGTGGCGGCCAGGTCCAGCTCGGGAATCAGGTTGATGACGATAGGCGTGCCCGGCGTCCAGTACGAGGAAATCTGCAGGATCGCCGGGCCGGACAGGCCTCGGTGAGTGAACAGCAGGTCTTCGCGGAAGCGGCCGCCGGTCGGGTTGCGGCCCTTGAAGGAGCCGGTTTCCACGTCCACTTCCAGCGCGATGCCGGCCATTTCCACGAACGGCGCCCATTGCTGCGGGTCGAAGGTCAGCGGCACCAGCGCAGGGCGCGTCTCAACCATGCGCAAGTCGAACTGCTCGGCGATGCGGTAGCCGAAGTCGGTCGCACCGATCTTGGCGATCGACAGGCCGCCGGTGGCGATGACCACACTGTCGGCTTCAATTTCACCGGTGTCGGTTTGCAGCACAAAGCCGCCCTCGTCCGCCTGCGCCAGGCTGGTGACTTTGCACGGCATGCGCCAGTGCACGTCGCCGCCCGCGCATTCGTCTTTCAGCATGTCGATGATCTGCTCGGCGGAGTCGTCGCAGAACAGCTGGCCGCGATGTTTCTCGTGGTAGCCGATGCGGTGCTTCTTCACCAGCGCGACGAAGTCGGCGGCGGTGTAGCGCGACAAGGCGCTCTTGCAGAAGTGTGGATTCTCGGACAGGAAGTTGGCCGGACCAGCGTTGATATTGGTGAAGTTGCAGCGGCCGCCGCCGGAGATGCGGATTTTTTCCGCCAGCTTGGTGGCATGGTCGATCAGCACCACGCGCTTGCCGCGCTGGGCCGCCGTCGCCGCACACATCATGCCGGCCGCGCCCGCGCCGATTACCGCTACATCAAACTTTGCCATATCAAATCCAATCGTCCAAAGGCGTATTGTACTTGACCGGACCGCCCGCTTACTCGATCGGCTCGCTCACCCGCTGGCGCGACTGCAAGGTGCGCGACACCAGCATGCACTGCGCCACCTGCTCGGCGATCGACGGCGGCACCGGCACATCGCCGTCCAGCACGGACTGGATCCAGGCCGCCGTGGTGGCCGCGTCCTTGTCTTCCGGCAGCAGCGGCAACTCGCCCACCAGGGTCTGCTTGGGCACCAGCGTGGTGCGCAGGCCGCCGTGGAACCAGTCGATCTGCTGCGCCTTGTTGGCGTTGGCCACGGTTTCGCCCTCGGTGCCGCGCATCAGGAAGGCGTCACCGCGCTCCGGCAAGGCCGCCGTAGTGAAGTATTCGCCCAGCATCTCCAGGTATTCCGGATGGGTGTACGACACCAGCCGCAGCGCCGGCCCGGCGAACGGCTGCATGATCTTGACCAGCGTGTGCGTCGAATTGCGCACGCCCAGCCGGCGCCGCAACGACAGGAGGTAGGCCAGCTTGGGCGCCAGCACGTCGATGGTGATGAAGGCCGGATGCCCTTGCGACATGGCCTCCTCCGCCTCGGACCGATGACGCGCGGCAGGCAAGCCCAGCGCCTCGAACACCTCGGCCGTGGCGACCCGGCCGGCGTCATGCGCCACGCCGTGCACCAGCACCGGCACGCCTTCGCGCGCCAGCAGCAGCGCCAGCAGCGGCGTCAGGTTGGCCATCTTGCGGGCACCGTTGTAGGTCGGAATGCAGACCGGGGCGAACTGGCCCGGCGGCGCGCTGAGCGGTTCAAAAGCGGCCTCTGCAGCATCGAGGAAGCCGGCGATCTCTTCCACCGACTCGCCCTTGATGCGCATAGCCAGCAAAATGCCGCCCAGCTCCAGCTCGGAAACGCGGCCGTCCAGCATGGCTTCGTACAGATCGTGGGCGTCGTCGCGGGTCATGCTGCGGGCGCCGTTTTTGCCGCGGCCTATTTCTTTGATGAAACGTGCGGCCAGGAATGGTTCGGTGGAGTGTGTCGTCATGACGTCAGCTTAAACCAGTCCGCCGCATTTCGGCTACACTATCCCTCCCCCGCAATAAATATACGTAGAGAATCATGATCTCCCCAGATATCGAAAACATCAACGTCACCTCGTTCGCGCCGATGCCGTCGCCGGAAGCCTTGCACAGCAAGCTGCCGCTGACCGACAGCGCCTCGGACACCGTGATGAAGGGCCGCGAAGCCCTGCGCAACATCATCGACCGCCAGGACAAGCGCCTGTTCGTGGTCGTCGGTCCATGCTCGATCCACGATCCCGTGGCCGGCCTGGATTACGCCCGCCGCCTGAAAGCCCTGCAAGCCGAAGTGGCCGACACCATGCTGCTGGTGATGCGCGTGTATTTCGAAAAGCCGCGCACCACCACCGGCTGGAAGGGCTATATCAACGATCCGGACATGGACGATTCCTTCCGCGTCAACGTCGGCATGGAAAAGGCGCGCCAGTTCCTGCTGGACGTATGCGAGCTGGGCCTGCCGACCGCCACCGAGGCGCTCGATCCGATCTCGCCGCAATACCTGGGCGACCTGATCGCCTGGACCGCCATCGGCGCCCGCACCACTGAATCGCAGACCCACCGCGAGATGTCGTCCGGCCTGTCGACCCCGGTCGGCTTCAAGAACGGCACCGACGGCGACATCAGCATCGCCATCAACGCCATCCTGTCGTCGGCGCATCCGCACTCCTTCCTGGGCATCAACGCGCAGGGCAACGTGGCGATCGTGCGCACGCGCGGCAACGCCTACGGCCATGTGGTGCTGCGCGGCGGCGACGGTCGTCCGAACTACGATTCGGTGTCGATCGCGATTGCCGAGCAGGCGCTGGCCAAGGCCAAGCTGCCGGCCAACCTGGTGGTCGACTGCTCGCACGCCAACAGCTACAAGAAGCCGGAACTGCAACCGCTGGTGATGGCCGATGTCATCCACCAGATCGCACAGGGCAACCAGTCGCTGGTGGGCGTGATGATCGAATCGAACATCGTCGGCGGCAACCAGAAGATCCCGGCGGACCTGAGCCAACTGAAGTACGGCTGCTCCGTCACCGACGGCTGCATCGACTGGGAAACCACCGAGAAGATGCTGCTCGACGCGCACAAGCAACTGAAGAACCGTCCGTAAGTCAACGAAGTCAGCCGAAGGCCATCACCCTGGTGGCCACGCCGAAAGACCCCGCCAGCGCCGCTTCGGCCTGGCTGGCCGGGGCGCTCAGTTCATCGAGATCCAGATAGACCTTGCAGTCCTCCACCTTGACCGAGTAACGGCGCGGCTCGACATCGCTGCACGCCAGCACCGCATGCACCTGCTCCTCGCCGGTACGGAACAGCGCCACGCCCGGCAATTCCTGCCAGGCCAGACCGCGCGGCACCAGGCGCGCGCCGCTCATGGGCACATCCTTGAGTTTGCAAATCAGCTTCCATTGTCCGGTCATCGCGCGCCTCCCTAGTCAACTTCCCCCAGTTGTCTAAGCAAAACCGGTGCCACGAAAAACGCCCGGAATCCTGACCGAACGGCAAAATTCCGCACTTTGCCAGTGCGGCGCGGACCTGACATGGTGCATGCTTGCACGCACTTTCCATTACAATGGCGGATTCCCCTTTTCATTTGTGCACCCTTCATGATCGTTCTCGGCGTCGAATCCTCCTGTGACGAAACCGGCCTTGCGCTGTACGACACGCAACACGGCCTGTTGTCCCACGCCCTGTATTCGCAAGTGGCGATGCATGAAGAATACGGCGGCGTGGTGCCGGAACTGGCCTCGCGCGACCACATCCGCCGCGCCATTCCTCTGCTGACGCAGACGCTGGAAGGGGCCAGCAAGACGCTGGCCGACATCGACGCCATCGCCTACACCCAAGGCCCCGGCCTGGCCGGCGCGCTGCTGGTCGGCTCCTCGGTCGCCTGCAGCCTGGGCCTGGCGCTGGACAAGCCGGTGCTGGGCGTGCACCACCTGGAAGGCCATCTGCTGTCGCCGCTGCTGGCGTCGCAGCCGCCGGAGTTCCCTTTCATCGCGCTGCTGGTTTCGGGCGGCCACACGCAGCTGATGCGGGTGGACGGCGTCGGCCAGTACACGCTGCTGGGCGAAACGCTGGACGACGCGGCCGGCGAAGCCTTCGACAAATCGGCCAAGCTGCTGGGCCTGGGCTACCCGGGCGGTCCGGCGATTTCGCGCCTGGCCGAGTTCGGCGACCCGACGGCCTACAAGCTGCCGCGCCCGATGCTGCATACCAAGGATTTCAATTTCAGCTTCTCCGGCCTGAAGACGGCGGTGCTGACGGTGGTGAAGAACCACGAAGAAAAAGTCATCGCCAATATCTGCGAGCAGGACAAGGCCAACATCGCGCGCGGCTTCGTCGACGCGATCGTCGACGTGCTGACGGCCAAGTGCATCTCCGCGCTCAAGCACACCGGCCTGAAGCGGCTGGTGATCGCGGGCGGCGTGGGCGCCAATTCGCAGCTGCGCGCGTCGCTGAACGAGGCGGCGGCCAAGAAGAAATTCAAGGTCTACTACCCCGAACTGGAATTTTGCACGGACAACGGCGCGATGATCGCCTTCGCCGGGGCCATGCGCTTGATGATCAACCCGGACGCGGCAAAGAAAGACTACTCGTTCAACGTGCGGCCACGCTGGCCGCTGGACGACATCAAAGTCGTTTAAGCCTGCGCGAACGCGACCGAGGCCAATACGGCCAGGCCGGCCAGCGCCAGCAGGTACTTGATCTTGCCCTTACCCAAGCGCACGCCGCGCGCGGCGATGCGTTCGCTGCGCAGACGGTGCTCGTCCGACGCCGATTCGTGGACTACATTGTTCGTTGTTTTTTGTTCAGTTGCGGTATTCATAACAGCCTCCATGTTTAACGATCTTCTTCCTTTCTGGAGGGCAACGCAATTGTCATGCCAGCCATCTAGTCCAAAAGTGGCCTATACGACTTGATTTTAGGCCTTTTTGTGGCAAACACGCGACACGATACCGCTAAGCAAGCGCGGCCTGCTGCGCCGCCAGCCGCTGCGGCGCCCGCTCCGCGACGAAATCGATGAAGTGCCGCACCCGCAGCGGCATCAAGGTACGTTGCTGGTAGTACATGAACACGCCGCTGTTGGACGTGGCCGTCTGCCGCAGCAGCGGCACCAGCGCGCCGCTGGCCAGCTCGGCCTCGATCATGAAGACCGGCAACTGGCCGATACCCAGGCCGTTTAGCACCGCCGTCAACTCCCCTTCCACCGTATTGAACCTGGCCACCGTCGGCATCTCCTGGTAGACCGTGGCGCCGTCCACCTGCAATTCCCACGCCATCACGCGGCCGGTGGAAGGGTGGAGGAAGCCGGTGCAGCGATGCTGCTGCAAATCCGCCGCCGTCTGCGGCGTGCCGTGCAGGGCCAGATAGCCGGGCGTGGCGCAGGGCACCAGCAGGATCTCGCCCAGCTTGCGGGAAATCAGGTTGCGCTCGGGCGGATTGCCGGCGCGGAAGCCGACATCGATCTTGCTCTCCACCAGGTCGGTGAAGTGGTCGTCCAGTTGCACATCGAAATGCGCGCCCGGATAGCGCCGCTGGAACTCCGGCAGCAGCGGCACGAGGATCGTATTGCCGATCGACATGGGCGCGACCACGCGGATCAGGCCGTCCACTTCGAGACGGCTGTTCTGGATATGGTCCAGCGCCTCGTCCAGCAGGCGCAGGCCGGGGTTGGCCAGCTCGAACAGGCGCGCGCCCTCCTCCGTCAGGCTCAGGCTGCGGGTGGTGCGGTGGAACAGGCGCACGCCCAGATGATCCTCCAGCTGCCGCACCGCCTTGCTGACGGCCTGCGGGGTCAGGCCGGCATCCACCGCCGCCTGGCTGAAGCTTTTGGCGCGCACCACGCCGATGAACAGACTGACAACCCTGGCTTTATCCATATTTACAACCAAAAGGTGATAATCAAACAGCTTCCCTATGGCTAGTGTAACAGGTCGGTGATGCCTACACTGGCATCTACCAACTCACCTCACACCAAGGAAACGATCATGACTGGCACTGCACAAAAAGTATGGTTCATCACCGGCGCATCCCGTGGCTTCGGCATGCTGACGGCGCAAAAAGCGCTGGCACGCGGCGACTTCGTGGTCGCCACCGCCCGCGATCCGCAATCCGTCACCGCCGTTCTGGGCGACCATCCGAATCTACTGGCCTTGCGCCTGGACGTCAAACTGGAAGCGCAAGCCATCACCGCCGCCCAGCAAGCGATTGCGCGTTTCGGCCGCATCGACGTGCTGGTCAACAACGCCGGCTACGGCCTGCTGGGCGCGGTGGAGGAAGCCAGCGCCGAGGAAGTGCGCGCGCTGTACGACACCAACGTCTTCGGCCTGCTCAACGTCACCCGCGCCGTGCTGCCGGCGATGCGCAAGCAAGGCGGCGGCCATGTCATCAACATCTCGTCGGTGGGTGGTTATTCGGCCTTTGCCGGCTGGGGCCTGTACAGCTCGACCAAGTTCGCGGTCGAAGGCTTGAGCGAGGCGCTGGCGATGGAAATGGCGCCGCTGGGCATCCATGTGACGGTGGTGGAACCGGGCTTCTTCCGCACCGATTTCCTCGATGCCTCGTCGCTGGTGTCCACCCACAGCCGCATCGAAGACTACGCCGCCACCGTGGGCGCGATGCGCGAGTTCGCCGCCGGCGTCAATCACCAGCAGCCTGGCGATCCGGCCAAGCTGGCCGGCGCCCTGCTGCAACTGGCCGACAGCGCCAAGCCGCCGGTGCGTTTGCAACTGGGCTCGGACACGGTGGAACGCGTGCGCGCCAAGAACCAGTTCGTCGAAACCGAGATGGCGCAGTGGCTGGAGCTGGCGGTATCGACCGACTTCAACGCGCTGCAAAAAGCGGCTTAAAGCTTGCCCGGCGGGTGCAGCGACAGCATATCCTCGCGCGGGTAGCCCCAGCCGGGGACGCCCGCCGGACATGGCCCGGCCTGCCCCGCATGCAGCGTCGTGAAGTTCCCACGCGGCGTGGTCGCGAAACGATAATCGGCCAGCTCGCCGGTTGACAGCATCAGCGCCGGCATGCGGGCAAAGCGCAGCCAGGCGTCCACCTGGCAGTTCTCATCCTTCAGCATGCGCAGCGCCGTCAGGCTGGCCAGCACCGTGCCGAATTGCTGCACACCGGGCGACAAAGCCAGCACCTGCTCCGGCGCTCCGACCAGGCCCGCAGGACAGGCCAACGGCGCCAGCCACTCAGGCGCCAGGCTGGCCACGCCACGCCGCAGACGGTAGTAGCCCTGCTTCTCATTGGCCTCCACGCTGGCGTACGACCAGCACAGCGGCTGCGACGGGAACGCCGTCATCGCCACATCCATCACGCGCACGCCCGGATCGGCCTTCAGCAACGCAGCGCTGATTTGCTCGCGTCCGTAATGCGAGGCCACGCCCTGCAGCGCGATGAAGCTGGCGCTGACTACCAGCGCCAGCACCAGGCCCGCGCGGCCGCGCGCACCGGCGCGCCACTGCGCTGCGCCGCAAGCGGCCGCGATCAACAGCAGCGCGGCAAACGACGTCCACGCCAGATAACCCTTGGCCGCGAACACCACCAGCGCGCCGAACAGGCAGGCCAAGCCGAGCATGCGCAAGGAACGCCAGCGCATGATGAGCGCCATCGGCACGCCGATCGCCACCCAGAACAGCGGCTCGACGATGAACACCATGTCTCCATAGAACCAGCGTCCGGTGAACGGATACCAGGGATGAATGCCGTAGGAATTGGTGAAGTCCATCAGCAGGTGCAGCGCAAAGCCCAGCCCCACGCTTAAGGCCAGGCCGAGCCGCGCCGGCCGGCTGGCCTTCAGCAGCGCGCGCGCCGACGGCCAGCAGAACCACAGCAGCGCCGCCAGCAGCAAGGCCTGCGGCAGCGCCAGCAAGGCCGTATGCGTATGGCCGCGATGATGCAGCAGATAGCCCAGCGGATCGGGCAGCAGCTTGTTCAGGACCAGGTCGAGATCGGGGAAATTACTGGCCAGCGCGCAAGCCACCAGCAACAGCCGGTGCCGCACCCGCTGCGACGGCGCATCCGCCTCGTCGGGCAGGCTGCGGTGCACCAGTTCTCCAACGCCGAAACCGATAATGCTGTGGGTGATATTGTCCATGTACCTATTCTGGTTTGAGCAGCTGTTCCAGCCGCCGCGGATAGTGGTTGAGGAAGTCGCGCGTGACGGCGTAATGCTCGGTGTCTTCGTAGGCGACTTCGGTGATGCCGGTGCCGTCGAACAGCAGTATCTTCGCGTTCGGGTAGGACAGCAGTATCGGTGAGTGGGTGGCGATGATGAATTGCGACTCGTCCTCCACCAGCTGATGGATCGCCGTCAGCGCCGCCAGCTGGCGGTTGGGCGACAATGCCGCTTCCGGCTCGTCCAGCAGGTACAGGCCCTTGCCTTTGAATTTGTTGAGCAGCACCGCCATGAACGCCTCGCCATGCGAGCGCGTATGCAGCGAGCGGCCGCCGTAACCATCCAGGTAGCCCACTTCGTCCATGTAGGTGGCGACGTTGTGAAAACTCTCGGCACGAAAAAAATAGCCATCGCGCGGCGCGCGAAAACTCCTGGACAGCTTGAGCGACTCAAACAGCGGCGCATCTTCGCGCGCCGTATTCAAGCGCACGCCCTTGGTGCCGCCCTCCATGCTGAAGCCCAGTGCCAGCGCGATCGATTCCAGCAGCGTCGATTTGCCGGCGCCGTTCTCGCCGATGAAGAAAGTCACATCCGGGTGAAAGCTGATCGACTCCAGGTTGCGTACCGCCGGCACGGTGTAGGGATGCCGCTCCCAGTCGACACCATCGCCGAACAGCGCCGTGATCCTTTGCAGATACGGCTTGGCCTGTAACGCCATCGCCTAGCGCTGCACGTCCACGCCGCGCCAGAACGCCACATGGTCCTTGATCTGCGCAGCCTTCTCGGACGGCTCAGGATAGTACCAGGCGGCGTTCTCGTTGACCTTGCCGTTGACGTTCAGGCTGTAGTAGCTGGCCAGGCCCTTCCACGGACAGCGCGAAGTGTGCGCGCTCGCCTGCAGGTACTCCGTCTTGACGCTGGACGGCGGGAAGTAGACATTGTTCTCGACGATTTCAACTTCGTCGTCCTTCGCATCGGCGATGACGACGCCGTTCCAGCTGGCGGTAGGCATGGGGACTTCCTTTCAGTGTCAGGTGGGGCCGCATTCCACGCGGTTGCGGCCGGCGTGCTTGGCGCGGTACAGCGCAGCGTCGGCCTGGCGCAGCAGGCTTTCCGCGTCGCTGATTTCCATGTGGTCGAACGAACCCACGCCGATGCTGGCCGTCACCGGCAGCAGGCGCGGGCCGGCGTAGTGCAGCTGCGCTTCAATCTTGGCGCGCAGTGTTTCGGCGAACTTGCAGGCGCCTTCGACCGGCGTGTTCGGCAGGATCACGCACAGCTCTTCGCCGCCGTAGCGGCCCGGCACGTCGATCACGCGCACGCTCTCGCGCAGCAGCAGGCCGACGCTGGCCAGCACCTGGTCGCCGACCGCGTGGCCGTATTCGTCGTTGATTTGCTTGAAGTGGTCGAGGTCTATCATCACCGCCGACAACGGCGAGCGGAAACGCTTGGCGCGCGCCGTCTCGAACTTCAGGCGGTGCAGCAGCGAGCGGCGGTTGTGCAGGCCGGTCAGCTCGTCGGTGGTGGCCAGCTGCTCCAGCTCGCGCACGGTGGATTCCAGCGCCTTCTCGTTGGCGCGCAGTTCGATCAGCGCCATCACCTGGCGCGCCAGCTTGACCAGCGTGGCGCGCTGTTCGGCACTCAGGCCGCCCGGCTTGGTGTCCATCACGCACAGCGTGCCGATGGCGAAACCGTCGGACGAGGTCAGCGCCACGCTGCTGTACATGCGCATGTGGGGTTCATCGACCGTCAGCGCCATGTGGGCGGTGCGGAAGTCCAGCGTCAGGTCGGGGATTTCAGTGGCGGTCTCGCCCAGCACCGCCAGCGAGCAGTAGCTCTCGCCGCGCGGCAGCTCACCCAGCTGCATGCCGGCGCAGGACTTGATCCAGACGCGCTCGGCGTCGACCAGCGAGATGAAGGCATACGGCACCTCGCACACTTTGGCGGCCAGCTCGGTGAGGAAGCTGAAGTCTTCGCAGGCGGGGGTATCGAGGATGTGGTAGCGGTGCAGTGCGGCCAGCCGGAACTGGTCGGCCTGCGGACGGGCGATGGACAGCGTGTGTACTTTTTCTGCGGCCAGCATAGGCCTCCCTGTAGCGACGTCGATCTTTTTTGGGCACCCGGAATGCAGCGGGGCCGAACTATGGTGCTACCCGATCAGTTTATCGCAAAACAGGGACGGCGGGAGCACTTGCCCCCGCCGCGGTCCGCATTTTTTAAGCCGCTTGCGCCATGATCTCGCGCAGCGCCTTTTCAAACACCTCGGCCGGCTGGCCGCCGGAAATCAGGTGGCGCTCGTTGATGATCACGGCCGGCACCGAGTTGATGCCGTGGCGCTGGAAGAACTGCTCGCGCTCGCGCACCTCGTCGGCGTACTGGTTCGATTGCAGCACCTCGGCGGCGACGCCGGTGTCCAGCCCCACTTCGCCGGCCACCCGCAGCAGCACGTCGTGCGAACTCGGATCGTCGCCCTTGGTGAAGTAGGCGCCGAACAGCGCTTCCTTCAGCTCCTTCTGCTTGCCCTCGGCCTCGGCCCAGTGCAGCAGGCGGTGGGCGTCGAAGGTGTTGTAGATGCGGCTGCGCTTGCCCATGGCGAAATCGAAGCCGACTTCGGCGCCGCGTGCGCGTATCATCTCGCGCGCCTGTTCCTGCTGCGACGGGGTCGAACCGTATTTTTCGGCCAGGTGCTCGCCGATGTCCTGGCCCTCGGGACCCATGTTGGGATTCAGTTCGAAGGGCTGGAAGTGCATGCTCACTGCCGCTTCATCACCGATATTGGCCAGCGCCTGGTCCAGCGACTTGAGGCCGATGGCGCACCACGGGCAGGAAACGTCGGAGACGAAATCGATCTTCAGGGGAGTGGTCATGATGTGCCTTTGCTAAACGTAATTTTCAGCATATGGCGATGCCCGGCGCAAAATCAAGCGCCGGGACGGGGGATGGCCTTACTTTTTCTTGGCTTTGACGGCTTCTTTGCTTTTGCTGCCGATGCGGCTTTCCTTGCCAGCCAGCAAATTCGAGATGTTTTTGCTGTGACGGAAAGCCAACAGTGCGCTCATGACGAACACCGCGAACAGCTGCGGCTCGACGCCGAACAGCAGGCCGTAGTAGAACGGCGCGAACAGCGCCGCCACCAGCGCCGCCAGCGACGAGTAGCGAAACGCGAACGCCACCGCCAGCCAGGTCACCAGCGTGGCCAGGCCCAGCCAGGGGTTCAGGCCCAGCAGCACGCCCAGCGCGGTCGCCACGCCCTTGCCGCCGACGAAGCGGAAGAACACCGGCCACAGGTGGCCCAGGAACACCGCGATCGCCACCAGGGCGATGGTGGCGTCGCCGATCTGCAACTGATTCTGGTAACGGATCGCCAGCCACACCGCCAGCCAGCCCTTGGCGCCGTCACCGATCAGGGTCATGATGGCGGCCGCCTTATTGCCGCTGCGCAACACATTGGTGGCGCCGGGATTTTTCGAGCCGTAGGTGCGGGGATCGGCGATGCCGAACAACTTGCTCATCACGACGGCAAACGAGATCGAGCCGATCAGATAGGCGGCGACGGTCATCCAAACTGTATTCATTATTTCCTCAAAAGTAGTCATACGCCCGTTGGGGGCCGCTGAATATACACTGCCGGCGGCCAATCAGCCAACTAATCGGCCAGCGCGCAGTGCACCGGCTTGGCCTGCAACAAATCGATCAACACCTGCGGCGCGATGCCAACCAGATAACCCCTGCGGCCGCCATTGATATAAATCGTTTCCAGCGCAAGAATGCTATCCTCGACATACACCGGCAGCGCCTTGCGGGTGCCGAACGGCGAGGTGCCGCCGATCTGGTAACCGCTGTGGCGGGTGGCCACCTCCGGCTTGCAGGGTTCGACGGATTTGCAGCCGATGCCGCGCGCCAGGTTTTTGGTCGAGACCTTGCAATCGCCGTGCATCAGCACAATCAAGGGTTTAGCGGCCTCGTCCTGCATGACCAGGGTCTTGACCACCGCGTGTTCGTCCACGCCCAGTTCGCGCGCCGACACCGTGGTGCCGCCGTGTTCTTCGTAGTCGTAGGGGTGCTCACTGAAGACCACCTTATGTTTGCGCAGCATTTGCGTTGCCGGGGTCTCGGAGATGTGCTCTTTTTTAGCCATGCGTGATACGCTGCTTGTGAAGTAATGTCGATCGGGAGTTTCTAATTATGCAGCAGGAAATTCGCTTTGCCACTTTCAATGTTTGCAATCTTTCCCAGCCTGGGGCGAAATTGTACGACAATCTGCCGCCATTGACGCCGGCCGAGTACCAAGCGAAAGTCCTGTGGACCGCGCAGCAGCTGGACCAGCTCGACGCCGACGTGATCGGCTTGCAGGAAATTTTCTCGCTGGCGGCGCTGCGCGACGTGCTGGCCCACAGCGCCCGCTACCGCGAAGCCACGCTGGCCGGCTTCGACGCCGCGCCCGATCCGAGCACCGGCGCCGCGCGCGTGGTGCCGCAGGTGGCGCTGATCTCGCGCCTGCCGCTGGCGGCGCCGGCCGCCGAATACCGCGCCTTCCCCGACGGCGTGGCGCTGCCGGCCGGCAGCCGCGACGCCGACCGCTTCGCCCGCGCGCCCTTGCACGCGCAGGTGCTGCTGCCGGACCAGCGCATCGTCGACGTGATCGTCATCCACCTCAAATCCAAGCGGCCCGACTACAGCAGCGGCGACGACTACGCCGATCCGATGCAATACGCGCAAGCCAACCTGCGCTCGCTGATACGGCGCGGCACCGAGGCGGTGGCCCTGCGCGCCCTGCTCAGCCAGCTCGAAAGCAGCGCGCGCCGGCCGCGCGTGGTGCTGGGCGATTTCAACGACACCGCCGACGCCGTCACCACCGCCATCGTCATGGGTTCCGGCGCGGCCGGCCTGCCGGGCGAGGAACTGAGCGGACGCATGTTCGATTGCAACCAGATCCAGCTGGGCCGCGACACGCTGCGCCAGGTCGGCTACACCAACATCCACGAGGGCCACTACATGACCATCGACCATGTGCTGGTGTCGGAGGAGTTCAACCCGGCCTCGCGCTACGCGGTCGGCGAGGTGCTGGACGTGACTTATCTAAATGACCACCTGCTGCAGGACAAGCCGGAAGCGTCCGACCACGGTCAGGTGCTGGTGCGGCTGCGCCTGTACGGCGCGCGCGACCGCGCCCAAGCCATGTAGCCTGGCGTATCAGGCACCGTCCAGCAGGCCGCCCAGGCCGTCGAGCAAGCCGTTCTGCCGCACATAGTGCCCTTGGTACTGCTGGCAACCATGCTGCGCCAGGAAATGCAGCTGCGCTTCGGTCTCCACCCCTTCCGCCAACACCGTCAAGCCCAAGCTGCGCGCCATCGCGATGATGGCGATCACCACCACCGGCGGCGCCGCGCCGTCGCCAGCGCCGTCGATGTCGCCGATAAAGGTGCGGTCTATCTTCAACTTGTCGAACGGGTACTCGCGCAAATGGCCAACCCGCGTATAGCCGGTGCCGAAGTCGTCGATCGCCAGCCGCACGCCCAGCGCCCGCAAGGCGCGCAGCGTGGCCGGCGCAGTGGAGCTGTGCTTCATGATGACGGCCTCGGTCAGCTCCAGCTCCAGCAGCTCGGGCGCCAGGCCGGACAAGGTCAGCGCCGCGGCGACGCTGTCGGCCAGGTTCCGCTGCAGGAACTGCGTCTGCGACAGGTTGACCGCCACCGCCAGCGGACAACCGGCATCCTGCCAGCGGCGGGCGTCGCGGCAGGCCTGCTCCAGCACCCATTGCCCGATCGACACCATCAGCCCGCTGTCCTCGGCCACCGCGATGAAACGCTCCGGCCGCAGCAAGCCCAGCGCCGGATGGCGCCAGCGCAGCAAGGCTTCGGCCGCCAGTGGCCGCGCACTGGCGATGTCGATCTGGGCCTCGTATTCCAGCACGAACTGCTGCTCGCGCAGCGCGCGCCGCAAGTCGTTTTCAAACGTCACCCGCTCGACGATCTGCGCGTTCATTTCGGGACTGAAGAACTGGAAGCCGTTGCGGCCTTTTTCCTTGGCGTGGTACATGGCCAGGTCGGCGTTACGGACCAGGGTGTCGATGTCGGCGCCATCGTCCGGGTAGATGCTGACGCCGATCGAAGTGCTCACATGCAGCCGGTGCGGCTCCAGCACGAACTCCTGGCTGATGGCGTTCAGCACCGTGTCCGCCAGGTGCGCCACCTGGTCGATGCCGCCGATCTCGGGCAGCATGATGACGAACTCGTCGCCGCCCTGGCGGCTGACGGTGTCGACGCTGCGCACGCAGCGCACCAGCCGCGCCGCCACCTCCTGCAGCAACTGGTCGCCGACGTGATGGCCCAGGGTGTCGTTGATATTTTTAAAACGGTCGAGATCGAGGAACAGGATCGCCAGCCGGCTGCGCTTGCGCCGCGCCACCGCCATCGCCAGGCTCAGGCGGTCGAGCAGCAGCACCCGGTTCGGCAAGTCGGTCAGGAAATCGTGCTCGGCCAGGTGGCGGGTCTGCTCCTCGGAGCGGCGGCGGTCGGCGACGTCGGCCAGCAAGGCCAGGTACATCACCAGCTGGTCCTGCTTGCGGGCCGAGATGTCGCGGATCACCGCGACCATGCGCTGCGGGCCGATGGCGGTCAGCAACACCTCGGCCCAAAACCGGCGCCCGCCGCAACCCACGCAGCACCATTCGAACTGGCGGTTGCCGTCGCGTTGCGCATCGGCCAGCAAGTCGGCCAGCGCGCGCGCCGACAACACGCCCTCGGCCTGCTGCAATGGTGACAAATCGACCAATCCCAGGCCCAGCAGGCGGTCCGGCTGGGCGCACTCGAACAGCGCCTGCGCGGCCGGATTGCAGGCCACCACGCGGCCATCTTGCAACAACAGCAAGGCGTCGCTGGTTTGCGCATACATCGCGAGCAAGTCCGCGCCCGCGCCGTCATCTCGTTTGTGTGCTGGTGCCACCTGGCCCTCTCCGGCATAGCGCCCATAGCGCCCTCTCAGGCCTTGCTCATTCTTGCCGCTGACAGGAATCGACCATTGACTTCCATCAAACGCGCTTGATCCCGCGTTTTTACCGTTCATCCGTATTTTTTCGCGGCCTGTCGCATTTCTCTGGCGGCCGGCCTTGAAAATTCCTAAAGTGCCAATATGCGCCGTGGCGACCTTTAAATAGAAGAACGATATGAAACTAGAAACCTTGCCCGTCTCCCCACAATCCACGGTGCGCAGCAAGCGCTGGCGCAAGCCGCTGGCGGCGCTGATCGTCATCGGCCTGGCCGGCGGCGGCTGGACCGTCATGCACAAGAAGGACGCCCCGCCGCCCAGCGCGCAGGCGGCCAAGGACGATAAAAAGAAACAGGAAATCTTCGAGTTGGCCAGCGGCGATATCGCGGCCATCGATGCCAGGTCATTGGCGGTCAGCTTGCCCTTATCCGGCTCGCTGGCGCCCCTGAGTTCGGCCACCATCAAGTCCAAGGTGTCGGGCGTGGTGGAGGCCACCACGGTGCAGGAAGGCATGGCGGTGTCCGCCGGCCAGGTGCTGGCGCGCATCGACCAGTCCGACCTGCGCGCGCGCCTGCAACAGCAGCAGGCCATGCTCGACGAGGCGCAGGCCAAGCTGTCGCTGGCGACCAAGAACGAGACCAACAGCGGCGCCCTGCTCAAGCAGAAATACATTTCGCAAAACGCCTACGATTCGACCCAGAACAGCGTCGACCTGGCGCGCGCCAACGTCAAGTCGGCCGCCGCGATGGTGGAGATCGCGCGCATCGCGCTGAACGACGGCGTCATCAAGGCGCCCATCAGCGGCGTGGTCAGCAAGCGCCACGTGCAGGCCGGCGAGAAGCTGGCGCCGGACATGCCGGTCTACAGCATCGTCAACCTGGCCGAGCTGACGCTGGAGGCGCAGGTGCCGGCCTCGGAAATCCCGCGCGTCAAGGTGGGCCAGGACGTCAAGTTCAGGGTCGACGGCTTCCAGGGCCGCGACTTCGCCGGCAAGGTGGCGCGCATCAACCCGGCCACCGAGGCTGGCTCGCGCGCGATGCTGGTCTACATCTCGGTCAGGAACGACGACAGCGCGCTGCGCGCCGGCATGTTCGCCAAGGGCAGCATCGTCACCGACCGTTCCGCCGTGATGCCCATCGTGCCGATGACGGCGCTGCGCACCGACAAGGGCCAGCAGGTGGTGTACAAGATCGAGCAGGGCAAGGTGATCGCGCAGCCGGTCAAGCTGGGGCTGCGCAACGAGGATGAGGGCTACGCCGAAGTGGTCGAAGGCCTGGAGCAAGGCGCCAACGTCATCGTCTCCAAGCTCGACAGCGTCAAGCCGGGCAGCCAGGTCAAGCTGCCGGCCAATGTCGCCACGCCGGCTCTGCTGACCAATTCGGCAAAGTCCGCCATGCTGGCTCAGAAGGGTTAAATCATGTGGATCACTAAAACCAGTATCCAGAACCCCGTCTTCGCCACCATGGTGATGGTGGCGCTGGTGGTGCTGGGCCTGTTCTCCTACCGGGGACTGGGCCTGGAAGCCATGCCCAACGTCGACATCCCCGGCGCGCTGATCGAGGTCAATTATCCGGGCGCGTCGCCCGAGGCGGTGGAGAACGACATCACGCGGCCGATGGAGGACGTGGTCAACACCGTCAGCGGCATCAAGACGCTGCGCGCCAACTCGTGGGAAGGCCGCGCCGGCCTGTACATCGATTTCGAGCTGTCCACCAATATGGACAAGGCGATGCAGGACTTGCGCGACAAGGTGGCGCAGGTGCGCCCGCGCTTCCCGAAAGAAGCCAAGGATCCGTTCATCGTCCGCTTCGAGGGCGAGAACAGCCGCCCGATCGCGCAGATCGGCCTGACCGCCACCGACCACTCGCTGCGCGACCTGTCGACCATGGCCGACCAGCTGATCGGCAAGCGCTTCCAGGGCGTGGCTGGCGTCGGCCAGGTGCGCCTGAACGGCACCGCCTCGCGCCAGATCCTGATCAGCCTGCGTCCCAACGACCTCAACGCGCAGGCCATCGGCGTCGATGAAGTGATCAACGCCATCCAGGCCACCAACACCAACCTGCCGGCCGGCTCGATCAGCTTTGCCGGCAACGAGCAGCTGGTGCGGGTCGAGGGCAAGATGAAGGATGCGCGCGACTTCAACAAGATCATCGTGGCGCGCCGCGCCAACGGTCCGGTATTCCTGGAGCAGGTCGCCACCGTGATCGACGGCGCGCAGGAAGAACTGTCGGTCTCGCGCCTGAACGGCAAGCGCGCCGTCACCATCGACATCACCAAGGTGCAGGACGCCAACGTGGTCGAAGTGGGCCGCCGCATCCAGAAGGTCGCCGCCGACCTGCAGAAGACGCTGCCGGCCGACATCACGCTGACCGTGCTCAACGATGAATCGCTGAAGGTGCAAAGCCAGCTCGACAACGTGAAGGAAACCATCATCGAAGGCGCCGTGCTGACGATGTTCATCGTGTTCCTGTTCCTGCACTCGTGGCGTTCGACCATCATCACCGGCCTGACTTTGCCGATCTCGGTGATGGCCAGCTTCATCGCCATGAAGTTCTTCGGCTTCACGCTGAACTTCCTGACCCTGATGGCGCTGTCGTTGTGCATCGGCCTGCTGATCGACGACGCCATCGTGGTGCGCGAGAACATCGTGCGCCACCTGGGCATGGGCAAGAACCACCGCCGCGCGGCCGAAGACGGCACCAATGAAATCGGCCTGGCCGTGATGGCCACCACCTTCGCCATCGTCGCCGTGTTCATTCCGGTGGCCTTCATGCAGGGCATCATCGGCCGCTTCTTCCTGCAGTTCGGCGTCACCGTCGCGGTGGCCGTGCTGGTGTCGCTGTTCGTCAGCTTCACGCTCGACCCGATGCTGTCGTCGGTGTGGCCGGACCCGGTCAAGGACCGTTTCAAATATGTGCCGTGGCTGGGCCGCTTCATGCACTGGCTGGAGGGCGGCGTCGAGGCGCTGCACGTGGTGTACGGCAAGGTGCTGGCGGTGGCGCTGCGCTGGCGCAAGCTGACCCTGGCCTTCGCCGCCGCGCTGTTCGTCGCCAGCCTGATGCTGGTGCCGATGATAGGCGGCGAGATGTTCCCCGACCAGGACAACGGCTGGATCAACCTGCACCTGAAGACGCCGGTCGGCTCCAGCCTGGAGTACACCGACAACAAGGTGCACCAGGTCGAGGAAGCGCTGAAGGCCTTCCCTGAAATCGCCAGCGTGATCTCGGTGGTCGGCACCCAGGACGGCCGCAACAACGCCCAGATCGACATGAAGCTGCAGGACCGCAAGACCTACAAGCGGCGCTCGCAGAAGGAGCTGGAAGGCGTGGTGCGCGCGCGCCTGAGCAAGATCGCCGGCATCACCATGTCGGTGGGCTGGAAGCCGATCTTCATCGCCATCCTCGGCACCGACGAAGGCAAGCTCGATTCCGTCGCCCATCACCTGATGGACAAGATGCGCAAGATCAAGGGCATCGCCGACCTGGAATACAGCCAGGAAGGCGCCAACCCGTCGACCACGGTCAAGATCAACAACGAGCTGGCCAGCGATTTGGGCCTGTCGGTGCAGCAGATCGGCAGCGCGCTGCGGCCGTTCGTGGCGGGCGACACCACCAGCCACTTCCTGGCCGACGACGGCCAGAACTACGACGTCAACGTGCAACTGCCGAAATCCGGCCGCCAGAAAATCGCCGACCTGGCCGACCTGTCGCTGGCCTCCAGCAAGCTGGGACCGGACGGCCGTCCGGTGATGGTGCCGCTGCGCCAGGTGGTGGACTTCGTGCCGTCGTTCAGCCCGCAGGTGCTGAAGCGCCAGGCGCTGCAACGCCGGGTGGCGGTGTATGCCGGTGTCGAAGGCCGTCCGGGCGGCGACGTCGACAGCGACGTCAAGAAGGCCATGAAGGAAATCGAGCTGCCGGCCGGCGTGCGCTTCGACGTCGGCGGCAATGCGCAGGACATGGAAGAGAGCATGTCGTCGGCCATGATCGCGCTGGGCATCGCGGTGATCTTCATCTACCTGGTGCTGGCTTCGCAGTTCGGCAGCTTCCTGCAGCCGGTGGCGATCATGATGTCGCTGCCGCTGTCGCTGATCGGCGTGCTGGTGGCGCTCTTGATTACCGGCAGCACCCTGAACATCTTCTCGGTGATCGGCTTCATCATGCTGATGGGCCTGGTGACCAAGAATGCGATCCTGCTGGTAGACTTCACCAACCATGCGCAGCAAGGCGGCATGGGCCAGCGCGAAGCCATCATGTCGGCCGGCCAGGTGCGGCTGCGGCCTATCGTGATGACCACCTTGGCGATGGTGTTCGGCATGCTGCCGATGGCGATCGGCATGGGCGACGGCGGCGAAACGCAGGCGCCGATGGGCCGTGCGGTGATCGGCGGGGTGATCACCTCCACCCTGCTGACCCTGGTGGTGGTGCCGGTGGCCTACACCTACCTGGACAGCCTGGGCAAGCGCTGCGCCCGCTTCTTCAAGGGCAAGGCGCACGACGAAGAGGCCGCGCTGCAGGACGCCATCGAGCCGCTGCACGACGTCAAGAGCCGCAACGAAGTCGCCTGATTAGCAGGCACCACGCAAAACCGGGCTGCATGCCCGGTTTTTTTTCGTTCTTACTCGGCCGCTGCGGCGTCGCCATCGGCGGCGTCGTCGCCGTCCATCTCTTCCAGCTCGCCTTCCTGGGCCAGGCCGGGGTTCTGCTTCAGCTCGGCCTTGCGCCGGGCTTTTTCATCCGCTTTTTTCTTCTTTTCCAGCTCACGCTGGCGCTTTTCATACGCGAAATTTGTCTTTGCCATTTGCCACCTCTTCTTTATACGGTTCGATTACCTGCCCACATTATGACGCAGTTACGGCCGGCGCAAGTTTTTCAGCCGCGAGGATGATGTTGCGCATGCAAATGCTTCAGGCGTTCGCGGGCGACGTGGGTGTAGATTTGCGTCGTCGAAATGTCCGAATGCCCCAGCAGTAACTGTACCACCCGCAGGTCAGCGCCGTGGTTCAGCAAGTGGGTGGCGAAGGCGTGGCGCAAGGTGTGCGGCGACAGCGGCGCGGTGATGCCGGCCTTTAATGCATGTTTTTTAATCAAGACCCAGAACATCTGCCGCGTCATCGGCCCGCCGCGCGCGGTGATGAACAGCGCGTCGTCGACCTGGCCGTTGAGGATGATGCCGCGCGCTTCCTTGACGTAGCGCTCGATCCACACCCGCGCCTGCTGCCCGAACGGCACCAGCCGCGTCTTGGCGCCCTTGCCGGTGATGCGCAGCACGCCGTCGTTCAGGCTCAACTCCAGCAGCTTAAGCGTGACCAGCTCGGACACGCGCAGGCCGCTGGCATACATCAGCTCCAGCATGGTGCGCTCGCGCAGGCCCAGCGGCGTGGCGACGTCGGGCGCCGCCAGCAAGGCCTCCACTTGAATTTCGCTCAAGGTGTGGACGAAGCGCGCCGGCTGTTTGGCAGATACCAATTTCAGCGTCGGGTCGTCGGCGATGCGGCGCTGGCGCAGCAGCATCTGGTAGAAACGCCGCAGCACCGACAGCCGCCGGTTGGACGAGGTGGCCTTGCCGCTGTCCTGGTGGCGGGCGGCGATATAGCCTTCGATATCGTGCGCGGCCACCGCCGCCAGCCCCGCCACCTGCGGCCGCTTCTTCTCCAGCCAGGTGGCGAACAGGCGCATGTCGCGCCGGTAGGCTTCCAGCGTGTTCTTCGACAGGCCGTCCTCCAGCCACAGGCTGTCGCAGAACTCGTCGATCAGAGCAGTGTTGTCTGTTGCCATGCGTATTCGCTCGATCCTTCATGCGCCAGCAGCCAGCGCTTGATGCCCAGCAGGTAGCCATTGGGGTCGTCGCTGTTGGCGAAGCCGCCCAGGCCGCTGGCCGAGGTGACGCGGTGGCAAGGAATCACCACCGGGAACCAGTTGGCGCCGCAGGCCTGGCCCACCGCGCGCGGCGCCGAGCCGATGTGCCGGGCCAGCTCGCCATAGCTGCGCACGCTGCCGCGCGGAATCGAACGGATGGCGTCCCAGACCTTGTGCTGAAACTCGGTGCCGGCGCGCTTGAGCGGCAGGTCGAAGATGAAATCGGCGTCCTGGCAATACTGCTCCAGCTGCCCGGCCGCCAGTTCCGCGACGGCGTCCTGTGGTGCTTTTGCATCAAAATGGGGCGGCAGGTAACACAGTTCCGTTATCAGACCACTTGCCGTGCGCACGCCCAGTTTTCCAAGCGGCAAATCCAGGACGGCGGAAAACAATTCATGCTGCTGTTGTATTTTCATCACACGCTATGCACCAAAAAATCCGGCTAAAGTTGTCGAAATGCACCATTTTGTTGCATTCGAACTACATTAAAAAAACCACACGGTTGCATTGTAAATCCGCGCCGCCAACGACAACGGATCGACAGGCAAAAAAAAACGCACCTTGCGGTGCGTTTCCAAATCCTGCTTCACGTTCCCGGTCGTTTGCCTGTCCCCGTAGCACGCTTGTGGCGGCCTTCAGCGACTATAACAACGACATTCTGTAAAACGTGCGTCTCCTCGATCTATTGCCGGTATTCAGTACCGTTTCTCTACACACTCCCCACCTACAATTCTGGGCTCTTGCTACCGGATCGCATATTGATATGCAGTTATCCCTGAGAGCGACGCAATCATAACGTATCTATTTCGCTTTTTCTCCTTTTTTTTCGGCCTGATGACGGCCTTGCTTTAAACATGAAACAAATCTGACGCATATCAAGAAAGTTGTGGTATTGGGCTTGAAATTGCCAAAAGACCTAGTAGTACCCCTCATTGCTTTCATCCCAACAAAATTATAATTTAGGCGAAAATGCCGGATTTCCCGGTATCAATAAAACCCTAGAGACAAATCATGTTCGCAAAACTACTGGATCATCTGGAGGAGTGGATCATCACCTTCCTGATGGCAGGCGCCACCCTGATCATCTTCCTGTCCGTGGTGCACCGCTACGGCACCGGCCTGGCCATCCCCGGGGTCCAGGATTACCTGCTGTCGCTGCACTTCGAATGGGCGCAGGAGCTGGCCATCATCATGTTCGTGTGGATGGCCAAGTTCGGCGCGGCCTACGGCGTGCGCATGGGCGTCCACGTCGGCGTCGACGTGCTGGTCAGCCGCCTGCCGGACGCCTGGCGCCGCCGCGCCACCTACGTCGCGCTGGCCTGCGGCATGCTGTTCACCGGCATCATCGGCACGCTGGGCCTGACCTTCGTGTGGGAAAACGGCCTGCACTACGCGCTGTTCAACAAGCTGGGCATGGATATCAGCGCCCTGACCGAAGGCCCGACCACGCCCGACCTGGAGTGGCCGACCTGGTTCATCTACTCGGTGGTGCCGATGGGCTCCTACCTGATGTGCTTCCGCTTCATCCAGGTGTCGCTGGTCTACTGGCGCACCGGCGAGATGCCGCACCAGGACGAATCGCACGTCGATGGCCTGGACGATGCCGAAGACGACGACATGTTTGCCGTCGCCCACCCTACCCCAGCCCACGGAGGTGCCAAATGAGCGGCGCTGCACTCACTTCAGTCAATGTCATGTCCAAGAAACGCGCGGCTACCTGGCTGATCGGCATCGCCGCCATCCTGCTGGCGGTGTGCGTGATCGGCGGCAAGGTCGGCATCGTGTTCGCGCTGCTGCTGGCGCTGATGTTGACCGGCATCCCGGTCTCCATCGCGCTCGGCCTGACGGTGCTGATGTTCATGTACCTGCTGACCCACGTGCCGGTCGAGGCGGTGGCGCTCAAGCTGTTCAGCGGCATCGAGAAATTCGAGATCATGGCGATCCCGCTGTTCATCCTGGCCGGTAACTTCCTGACCCACGGCGGCGTGGCCAAGCGCATGATCAAGTTCGCCACCAGCCTGATCGGCCACTGGCACGGCGGCCTGGCGCTGGCCGGCATCATCGCCTGCGCCATGTTCGCGCTGGTGTGCGGCTCGTCGGTGGCGACGGTGGTGGCGATCGGTTCGATCATCCTGCCGGCCATGGTCAAGCAGGGCTATCCGAAACGCTTCGGCGCCGGCGTCATCATCACCGCCGGTTCGCTGGGCATTTTGATGCTGCCGTCGATCCCGAAAGTGATCTACGCCATTTCCACCAACACCTCGATCGGCGCGCTGTTCCTGGCCGGCCTGTTCCCCGGCATCCTGCTGACCGTGATGCTGTGCACCACCACCTGGGTGCTGGCCAAGAAGAACGGCTATCCGCGCATGCGCAAGGCCACCTGGGGCGAGCGCGGCAAGGCGTTCAAGGACAGCGTGTGGGGCTTGATGCTGGTGGTGATCATCATCGGCGGTATCACCAAGGGCATCTTCACGCCGACCGAGGCGGCGGCGATGAGCGCGGTGTATGCCTTTATCATTTCGGTGTTCGTCTACAAGGACATGCCGCTGAAGAAGACGCCGGAAGTGCTGAAGAAATCGGCCAGCCTGAGCGCGATGCTGTTGTACATCATCACCAACGCCGTGCTGTTCTCCTTCCTGATGGCGCACGAGAACATTCCGCAGGCGATGGCGGACTGGATCCTGGCCAAGGACCTGGGCCAGGCCGGCTTCCTGTTCTTCACCAACATCCTGCTGCTGCTGGCCGGTAACGTGATGGAGCCGTCGTCCATCATCCTGGTGATGGCGCCGATTCTGCACCCGGCCGCGATCCGCCTGGGCATCGACGCCGTCCACTTCGGCATCATGATCGACGCCAACATGGAAGTGGGCCTGTGCCACCCGCCGGTCGGCCTGAACCTGTACGTGGCCAGCGGCATCTCGAAGATGAGCATCTCCGAGCTGACCGTGGCGGTGATGCCGTGGCTGCTGACGATGCTGGTGTTCCTGGTGATCGTGACCTACTGGCCGGGGCTGTCGTTATGGCTGCCCAAGGCGATGGGCTTGATGTAATAAAAAAGGGAGGCCAAGTTCGAAACTGGCCTCCCTTTTAATTTAAAAACGAGCTAAATTATTTAGCTGCTTCCTTGTTGATCGCCGAGATCAGATCCTTGCCGATACGGCCTTCCATATCCTTCTGCACCGGCAGCAGCGCCTTGCGCCATTCCGCCTGCTCTTTCACGCTAGGCGTGTAGATCTCGGTCTTGCCGGCTTTCTTGATGGCTTCCAGCGCCAGGTCGTTGTCGCGCTGGGCGATGGCTTTTTCAAACGTGGTGGCATCCTTCATCGCCTTGTCCAGCGCGGTGCGGATATCGGCAGGCAGGCCATCCCAGAACTTCTTGTTGACGATGACCGCATAACCCAGGTAACCGTGGTTGGACACCGTCACATACTTCTGCACTTCGTGCATCTTCTGGGTGTACATATTCGATGGCGGATTCTCGGTGCCGTCGACCACGCCGGTTTGCAGCGCCTGGTACACCTCCGAGAAGGCCAACACCTGCGGGTTGGCGCCCAGCGCGCGCATCTGCGCGTCCAGCACCTTGGACGACTGGATACGCATCTTCAGGCCTTTGAAATCGGCCACGCTATGCAGCGGCTTGTTGGCCGACATGACCTTGAAGCCATTGTCCCAGAACGCCAGGCCGATGATGCCCTTCGGTTCCAGCTTCTTCATCAGGCCCTTGCCGATTTCGCCCTCGGTGACGTTGTACAGCGCGGTCTTCGACGGGAAGATATACGGCAGGTCGAACGCTTCGAATTCCTTCACGCCCAGCGGGCCGAATTTGGCCAGCGACGGCGCCAGCATCTGCACGGCGCCCAGCTGCAGCGCTTCCAGTTCTTCCTTGTCCTTATACAGCTGGCTGTTTGGGTAGACTTCGACCTTGACGCGGCCATTGGTGGCCTTCTCGGCCAGCTGCTTGAAACGCTCGGCGGCCTGGCCTTTTGGAGTATCGGTGGCGACCACGTGGCTGAATTTGATGACGATAGGCGCCTGGGCGTAGGCATTGAAGCTCAGAGCGACGCTCAGTGCCAGTAGTACGGATTTCAGTTTCATGAAGTCTCCAGAAGGGAATTAAAATACACTATTGTTCTAGTTTGACCGATTCTTACCATTAGTGACAAGGGGCACAACTGTGGAAAACCACAATGGTGCCGCCACTCCAAGGCTTTACCCTGAGTGTCCATGACAGCCACACAAGTCCCAGCCCCGCCGCGCCGCGCCCAGTACAGCTCTTCGCTGCGCTGGTTGCTGCCCATTGTGCTGGTGCTGTTCTTCCTGGCGATCCTGATCTGGCTACCATGGCAGGCGCGCCAGATGGAGAGCAACGAGCGCCAGGAACAGCTGATCGCCGACACGTTGTGGGTCGAACAAACCATCCGCTTCCAAATGGCGCGCGACGAGGAAAGCCTGCGCGGGCTGGGCGCCGAGATCAGCGCTGGCCGCCTGCCGCCGGGACAGATGCACGAACGCCTGGCGCGCCTGCTGAAGAACGGCCACGAACTGCTGCGCGTGATCTGGCTGCGGCCGGACGGCACCCTGGCCGCCAGCAGCGATCCACAGGCGGCGCCGGTGGAACTGTCGGCCGCCTCGCTGGCAAGCATGGAGCTGTCCCGCAAGACCCGCCACGCGACCTACACCCAACCGGAAGCGCAGACGCCCAACCTGTCGGCCGCGCCCGCCGCCGTGCTGATGGACTACCACGTGCCGCTGTTCCGCGGCGACGAATATCTGGGCGACCTGGTGGCCACTTATCAAACCAGCACGCTGCTGGAGGAAATGGTGCCGTGGTGGTTCGCGCAGGACAACCAGGTCTCGCTGATCGACCGCGACGACAAGGTGCTGGCGCGCCGCGCCGCCGCAGGTCCCGGCCACGGCGTCTACACCCACAAGCGCGCGCTGGACCTGCCCGGCGCCACCATCACGCTGGTGACGGACAGCGTCAAGAGCGAACCGCAGCTGCTGCCCAACCTGCTGGTCGGCTCGGTGATCGTGCTGTCGCTGGGATTGTTATGGAGCTTGCTGGCCCTGTGGGGACACATCTCGCGCCGGCTGGAGGCGGAAGGCGCGCTGCGCCAGCAGATGTCGTTCCGCACCGCGATGGAAAATTCGCTGGTCACCGGCCTGCGCGCGCGCGACCTCGAAGGCCGCATCACCTACGTCAACCCGGCCTTCTGCCACATCGTCGGCTATCCGGCCGAGGAACTGGTCGGCATGCTGCCGCCCATGCCCTACTGGGCGGCAGAAGCCATGTCCGAATACCAGAGCCGCTTCGCCTCGGTCCTGGCGGGCAGGGTCACGCCGCAGTTCGAAACCATCTTCCAACGCCCCGACGGCGAGCGCGTGCCGGTGCTGATCTTCGAGGCGCCGCTGGTCGACAAGGATGGCAACCAGACCGGCTGGATGGGCTCCATCCTCGACATCTCGGACCGCAAGCGCATCGAGGAACTGAACCGCCAGCAGCACGAGAAGCTGCAGGCGAGCGCGCGCCTGGCGACCATGGGCGAAATCTCCTCGATGCTGGCGCATGAGCTGAACCAGCCGCTGGCCGCCATCTCCAGCTACACCACCGGCGCGCTCAATGTGCTGGCGCGCGCCGACAGCAGCGGCGCGGCGGTCGATTGCAGCATGCTCAAGCCGGCGCTGGAACAGGCCAGCGCGCAGGCGCAGCGGGCCGGCCAGATCATCCGCAGCGTGCACGAATTCGTCAAGAAGAGCGAGCCGCAGCGGCAGGAGATCGGCATCGCCTCGCTGCTCGACGGCATCCGCGCGCTGATCGAACTGCAGGCGCGCCAGGCCTACGTCTCCTTCAACGCCAGCATCCCCGCCGACCTGCCGCCGGTGCGCGCCGACCGCGTGATGATCGAACAGGTGCTGCTCAACCTGACCCGCAACGCCATCGAAGCGATGGCCCACATTCCGCCGCAGCGACGCATACTCAACGTGGTGGCGGCGTATGACGCGGCCAACGCGCAGGTCAGCGTGGCGGTGATCGACCAGGGGCACGGCATACCGGAGGACGTGGCGCAGCGCCTGTTCTCGCCGTTCTTCTCGACCAAGGCGGAAGGCATGGGCATGGGGCTCAACATCTGCCGCACCGCGATAGAATTCCACGGCGGCGCGCTGACCCACAGCGCCAACCCGCAAGGCGGAACCATATTTACCTTCACGCTGCCGGCGGTGCTGGCGGCGGCAGAACAGGAGACTTGAAGCATGCTGCATATCGTCGATGATGAAGCGGTCGTACGCGACTCCCTGACCTGGCTCGCCACCTCGCGCGGCATCCCCTCGCGCGCCTACGAATCGGCGCCGCAGCTGCTGGCGCATACGGAGGCCGGCCAGTTCGACGCCGACGGCGACTGCGTGCTGCTCGACGTGCGCATGCCGGACATGAACGGCGTGGCCGCGTTCGACCAGATGTCCGCGCGCGGCCTGGTGCAGCGCATGCCGGTGATCTTCCTGACCGGCCACGGCGACGTGCCGATGGCGGTCGATGCGCTCAAGCGCGGCGCCTTCGATTTCTTCGAGAAGCCCTTCAACGACAACCAGCTGATGGACCGCGTGCAGGAAGCGATGGCCAACTCGCGCCAGGCCGGCGCGATGGCGGCGGTGCACGCGCGCCTGGCCACGCTGTCGGCGCGCGAGCGCGAGGTGCTGGACCTGATCCTGGCGGGGAAGATGAACAAGGTGGTGGCCGACCAGCTGGGCATCAGCATGCGCACCGTCGAAGTCCACCGCGCCCACATCTTCGACAAGATGCAGGTCAAGACCGCCGTCGAGCTCGCAGGCCTGCTGAAATAAAACTGGGGTCAAGTCTGACATTCGGACACGAGCTGTACTGTAAATCGCTCAACGGCTGACCTCGTGTCCGAATGTCAGACTTGACCCCGCAGTTGTTTTAAGCCGCCTTCTGCGCGGCGATCCACTCGTCCACCACCTGCTCCAGAACCGGCAGCGGCACGTTGCCGGTCTCTAGCACCACGTTGTGGAAGGCTTTGATCGAGAACTTGTCGCCCAGCGCTTTCTGCGCCTTGGCGCGCAGGTCGAGGATGCGCATCATGCCGATCTTGTAGGCGCAGGCCTGGCCCGGCATGGCGACGTAGCGCTCCACTTCCGCCGCCGGAATGCCGTAGTCGATGCCCTGCTGGCGCGTCCACTTCATCGCGTGCAGGCCGGTGTCCACCACCAGCCGGCGCGCGCGGAACAGCTCCGCATCCAGCTGGCCCAGGTGGCCGACCACGTCACCGTCGTACCAGTTGTTTTCCGCCGCCAGCTGCTCCGCATACAAGGCCCAGCCCTCGCCGTACGCCGAACCCACCGCGAACACGCGGTCGCGGCGATAGCGCGGCAGCTTGTCGTTCTCCTGCTGTAGCGCGACCTGGAAGTGGTGGCCCGGCACGCCCTCGTGATACACCAGCGTGCGCATGCCGACGATGCGGAACTCCGGCCCCGGCATCGGCGCCCAGAAAATGCCCGGCCGCGTACCGTCCTTGGCCGGCCCCGTGTAGTGAGCCGCCGCCGTCTTCTCGGTGAAGGACGGCTCGCGCTTGACCACTACCGGCGCTTTCGGCGTCACGTCGAACAGCTCCTTGGCGCGCGCCTCGGCGTCGCGCAGCACGCCGTCGTAGCGGGCCAGCAGCGCCGGACGCGGATCGGCATCCTTCGGCTGCGAGTCCTTCTCCAGCTGCGCCATGCGCTCCTTGATCGTGCCGGCGCTGTAGCCCAGCGACGCCAGCAGACCATCCATCTCCTTCTCGATACGCGCCACTTCCTGCAAGCCGATATTGTGGATCTGCTCCGGCGTGTAGTCGGTGGAGGTCATCTGCTTGAGCAACAGCGCGTAGGCCTTGTCGCCATTGGGCAGGCGCCACAGGCCGGCGTCGTTGGTGGTGCGTGGCAGCTGCTCTTGCAGCATCGCGCGGGCGCGCTGGAACACCGGGATGATCGATTGCTTGACGATGGTTTCAGCCGCCGCCGCAAACTTGGCCTGCTGTTCCAGCGACACGTCCTTCAAGCCGCTCATGCGCTGCTTCAGCGTCGCGACGAAGACATTGTTCTCCGGCGCGTCGCCAAGGAAGCGGTCCAGCTGGCCAATCGAGGACTGCGTCAAAAAGGTCGGCATCAGGATGCCGTGGCCGGCGGCGCCGCGCGCCTGCACGATGCCGGTGTCCATCTTGCCGGCCACCGCCTTCAAGCGCATCAGATAGTTTTCCACGTCGCGCTGGTTGCGGATCGGGTGCGCCTGCGTCAGGAAATTCACCAGCTGCACATGCAGGCCGCCGAACTGGTTGAACACGAAGTTATAGTCCGCGTAAGGCCAGGCATCCACGGCGCCACGCAAATTCCAGGCGATGCTGGCGGCGCTGGCGCGCTGCTGCGGCGTCAGCGTCTGCTGGTCGATCCTGGCCAGCTGCGCCAGCGCGGTCTTGGCGGCGGCCACTTCGCCGGCGCGGTAGACGATGGAGTTCGGCGTCAGCTTGCGGTCCAGGCGATCCTGCTCCTTGCCGCTGAAGTACTGCTTCTGCGTGGCCTGCTCAGGGTCGTTGCGCACCTTGGCGTTGGCGACCTTGTCGGCCCAGTCGTCGAAGCTGGCGCCATGCGCGGCCAGCGTGAAGGATGCGCCGGCAAGCAGCGCAATGAATCTGGTTGAAGTATGCATTTGCGTGGGCCTTGTGTAAGAACCGCACGAGTGTAGCGCAGTTCAAGCGTGGCAGGCCAGCGCCCATTCGACGTGCTCGCGCACCAGTTCCGACGGGTGTTCGCGGCGCGCCATCAGCGCCGCCACGACGGCCGCATCGCCCTTGGCGCCGGCCGCCGCCGCGTTGCCCAGGCCGACCGCGATATTGCGCAGCCAGCGTTCATGGCCGATGCGGCGTATCGGGCTGCCTTCCATCTTGCGGTTGAATTCTTCCTCGCTCCAGGCGAACAATTCCACCATCGAGGCGCTGCCCAGGCCGTGGCGCTCGTCGAAGTCCGGCAGCACCGCGCGCTGCGCGAACTTGTTCCACGGGCAGGCGGTCTGGCAATCGTCGCAGCCGTAGACGCGGTTGCCGATCAGCGGCCGCATCTCCAGCGGTATCGCGCTTTTCAGTTCGATCGTCAGGTAGGACACGCAACGCCGCGCATCCAGCTTGCCCGGCCCGAGGATGGCCTGGGTCGGGCAGATGTCGATGCACGCCGAGCACTGGCCGCAATGACGGCCGGTCGGTTCGTCGACCGGCAGCGGCAGGTCGACCAGGAATTCGCCCATGAAGAACATCGAGCCGGCGGTCCGCGACAGCAGCAAGGTGTGCTTGCCGCGCCATCCCAGGCCGGCCTTCTCCGCCAGCGGCAGCTCCATCACCGGCGCCGAGTCGGTGAAGACGCGGTAGCCGAAGTCGCCGATCTCCGCTTTGACCTTGTCGGCCAGCTGCTGCAGCCGCGCGCGCAGCACCTTGTGGTAGTCCCTGCCCCGCGCATAGACCGAGATCACGGCGGCGCCGGGATCGGCCAGGCGCCGGGCCTCGCGCTCGCGCCAGTCGTTGTCGCCGCCGGTTTCCGTGTCCCTCGGCAGATAGTTCATGCGGGCGCTGATCACGCGGATGGTGCCCGGCACCAGCTCAGCCGGACGGGCGCGCATCATGCCGTGGGTGGCCATATAGTCCATTTCGCCGTGCATGCCGGCGTCCAGCCAGGCCTGCAGGCCGGCCTCGGCATGGCTGAGGTCGATGTCGGTGATGCGGATTTCGGCGAAGCCCAGCTCTACACCCCAGCGCTTGATGCTGAGGGCAAGTTCGGCTAAATTGGTGACAGGCAGGGACATCGGTAGCAGGTGGCGGTTACAATGGCTGGCGATCCAACCAACACGACATTCTAATTGATGCAGCACTTCCAAGCCCATCTCCATGACGAAGCCGGCACCGCCGCCCTGGGCACGGCCTTGGCGCGCGCCTTGGCGCCCGGCCTGGTGATCTACCTGCACGGCGACCTGGGGGCCGGAAAAACCGCCCTCACCCGCTCCCTGCTGCACGCGGCCGGCCATGTGGGCACGGTCAAAAGCCCGACCTACACCCTGTCCGAACCGTATGCAATCGAGCTCGACGGTCGCAGCGTCAGCGTGATCCATTTCGACCTGTACCGCATGGGCAGCCCGGAGGAATTCCTCGACGCCGGCTTCCGTGAAGACTTCAACGGCGACAACATCTGCATCGTCGAATGGCCCGAAAAGGCCGACCGCGTGCTGCCTGCCGCCGATATCAACCTGTTTCTGACTGTGGCCGGCAACGGCCGTGATGTAGAATTGCAGGCGTCCACCGCACTGGGTAACTCATGCCTTCAACGCCTCAAATTCGCCCCGAACATGTGAGCAGCAAGCCTGTTTCGCGCCGCACCGTCCTCAAGGCCGGCGCCACGCTGCTGCTTTCCGTGGTGGCGCCGATCCGCGCCTACGCCGCGCAAATCCTGGCGGTGCGAGTCTGGCCGGCGGAGGACTACACCCGCGTCACGCTGGAAAACGACGCCGCGCTCAAGGCCACCCACTTCATCGTCAAAGACCCGGAACGCATGGTGGTCGACATCGAAGGCCTGGAGCTGAACCCCACGCTCAAAAGCCTGGTCGCCAAGATCCAGTCCAACGACCCGTACATCAAGCAGGTGCGCGTGGGCCAGAACCGGCCCAACGTGGTGCGCCTGGTGTTCGACCTGAAGGAAGAGATCACACCCCAGGTGTTCACGCTGGCCCCGGCCGGCAACTACAAGCACCGCCTGATCTTCGACCTGTATCCGGTCAAGCCGGTCGACCCGATCGCCGCGATGATCGAAAAAGGCGACTGGTCGACAGACGGCAAACCGCCGCCGTCCGGCGCGGCCGCAAGCGGCAGCGCGCCCAAGGGCGACATGCCGCCGCTGAAGCCGTCCGAAGCCGACGCCATCGCCGCCGCGCCGCAGGCGCAATTGGAGGCACTGAAGCCCAACACCAAGGCCGAGCCGCGCGCGGAACTGAAGAACGAGCTGAAAACCGCCGAAGCCCAAACCCGCACCGACAAGAACGGCAAGCTGATACGCATGCTGACCGTGGTGCTGGACCCCGGCCACGGCGGCGAAGACCCCGGCGCTTCGGGCAAGAACGGCAGCCGCGAAAAGGACATCGTGCTGGCCATCGCCAAGCGCCTGAAGGACAAGATCGAGGAATTCCCCAATATGCGCGTGATGCTCACGCGCGACGGCGACTACTTCGTGCCGCTCGGCACCCGCGTCGACAAAGCCCGCAAGGTGCAGGCCGATTTGTTCGTCTCGATCCACGCGGACGCCTTCGTGCAGCCCACCGCGCGCGGCTCGTCGGTGTTCGTGCTGTCGGAAAAAGGCGCCAGCTCGTCGGCCGCGCGCTGGCTGGCGGACAAGGAAAACCTGGCCGACACCATCGGCGGCGTCAACGTCAAGACCCAGGACCGACAGCTGGCCAGCGTGCTGCTGGACCTCTCGACCACGGCGCAGATCAACGATTCGCTCCGGCTAGGCAAGTCGGTGCTGGGCGAGATCGGCGGCATCAACCGCCTGCACAAAGGCTCGGTCGAGCAGGCCGGCTTCGCGGTGCTGAAGGCGCCGGACATTCCGTCGATCCTGATCGAAACCGCCTTCATCTCCAACCCGGAAGAAGAAGCCAAGCTGCTCGACGACGGCTACCAGAACCAATTGGCCGATGCCATCGTCAAGGGCATACGGCGTTATTTCGCGAAGAACCCACCGCTGGCAAAGAACCGGCTGACCTGATTAAAACGGACG
Source organism: Duganella sp. BJB476 (assembly GCF_003416895.1). Taxonomy (GTDB): domain Bacteria; phylum Pseudomonadota; class Gammaproteobacteria; order Burkholderiales; family Burkholderiaceae_D; genus Rugamonas. The sequence continues at coordinate 639,398 of NZ_QVIO01000004.1, read as the reverse complement.
AGACATGGCTGTAATAGCAAACACGGAATACGGCGCACTGCCGGCAGTACAAATCACGGCGGCCGACGGCAGCCAGGCGACGGTGTCGCTGTTCGGCGCCCACCTGCTGTCCTGGAAAACCGGCGACGGCAAGGAGCGGCTGTTCGTCAGCTCGCAGACGCCGCTGGACGGCAGCAAGGCCATACGCGGCGGCGTGCCGGTGATCTTCCCGCAGTTTAATGTGCGCGGCCCCGGCCTGCGCCATGGCTTCGCCCGCGTCAGCACCTGGCGCCTGACCGGCAGCGGCGGCGACGGCGGCCAGTCCTTCCTCGAATTCAGCCTCAATCAAAACGACCTGGCGCCGGAACACGCGCAAGCCTGGCCGCACGCCTTCGAACTGACGCTGCGCTTCACCCTGCACGGCGAGTCGCTCGATGCGCAGTTCACCGTGCATAACAGCGGCACACAGGAGTTCCCGTTCGGCGTCGCGCTGCACACCTACTACGACGTCGGCCAGCTGGCAGCGACCAGCATCAGCGGCCTGCAGCACATGCGCTGCACCGACCATCACCAGGAAACGCTGACGCAGGAGCATCCGGCGCTACACTTCACCGCGAAGCTGGACCGCCTGTACCAGTCCACGCCGACGCTGACGCTGAACACGGCCAACGCCACGCTGCGCCTGGAGCAGCAAGGCTACGATAACTGGGTGGTGTGGAATCCGGGCCAGGACGACGCCAGGGCGCTGGTGGACCTGGCCGATGACGAGTATCTGCGCTTCGTCTGCATCGAGCCGGCGCGCATCGACCAGCAGCAGCTGGCCGCCGGCGCCACGTGGACCGGCAACCATCGCATCACTGCGGATTAAGTCAGATCTTTAATTCGATTCTTTGACGATGCGGCCGGAACCCGGCTGGATAGGCCGCGCATTCAATGGATAGAGGCGGCTGAACAGCGCCATCTGCGCCGGCGAGGCCTGCACCGGCTCCTTCATCACCAGCCACAACACGCCCTCGGAACACGGCGGCGTGGTCAACGAACCCATAAACGTGAAGTAGTCGCGGCGCGCCGGCAGCAGGTCCATCGGATCGAGCACGGTCGATGGCGCCAGCGTTTCCAGCTTCTCCAGCGGCAGGTTGTTCCACACCGTCTGGATCACCGGCTGCGGCTTGCCGCGCTCCAGCAGCAGCGCCAGCACGGCCAGCTTGCCCTCGCCGTCCTTGTGCACCAGGTGCACCACCATCTCGTAACCCTTGCCGTTGATGCGCTCCTCCGACGGCCGGTGGAAGTGGAACTGGATCAGCTCATACATGCGGTTGTTCACCGTGATGAAATTGCCGCCGCCGAGCATGACCTGCACCGTGTGGCCGTTGTCGGTCACGTTGAACGAGGAGGGATGGTAGTCGAAGGCGATCTGTTCCAGCTCGACCTTCATGCCGTCGCGGATATCGATCGGCGACTGGCGGTTGCCGGTGCCGCACTTGGCCCACTCGGGATTGATCTTGCCCCAGTTGGCCGGGCCGTTCTCGCCCTCGTACGACCAGACATTGCTGTACACCCTGGGCACCACCGGCGCGGCGGCGGCGACCTTCTTGGCCTTGGCCGCCGCGGCGGCGCGGGCCTGCTGGTTGGCGCGCATGATGGCCAGGCGCGCCGCGATCTTGGCCGACAGGTCGGATTCCGCCTCGGCCTCGCGCTCGCGCTCGGACATCTTGCGGGTCGGCGAAGAGCCACTGGATGCGGAAGCGCTGGAAGAACCTGGACTATTCGGACGAATGGACGCGATCGACCCCGTGGCGCCACCCACCGCCGATTTCGTCGAAGGCGAAATCAGCGGATCGTTTGCTGCGCTGGCGGTCGCGAGGACGCAGCAGCAGGCAATCAGGGTGAGAAGAGGTCGCATGTGTATCCAGAAAGAAGAGAATTCACACTGGTATACGGATGCATTTGGGCAAAACTTGAGCGGACCGGGCCTTTTCGAAGGACTTTATTTACAAAACATCACGCTCAGCGGCCCAGCATGCGGCGCGACAGCTTCCACATGCCGCCCAGCGCCATCGGCACCACGGCCACGCCGACGCCGAACAGCACGATCTCGGTCAGGTGTTCGCGCACGATGGCGATATTGCCGAAGAAGTAGCCGGCGGTGGTCAGCAGCGCCACCCACAGCACGGCGCCGGTGATGTTGTACATCTGGAAGCGGGTATGGGTCATGTCCGACACGCCGGCCACGAACGGCGCGAAGGTGCGCACCACCGGCACGAAACGCGCCAGCACGATAGTCTTGCCGCCGTGTTTTTCAAAGAAATCGTGGGTGCGGCGCAGCGCATCCTTGTTGAGCCAGCGGTAATCGTGGGTGAACACGCGCTGCCCGATGGCCTCGCCTATCCAGTAATTGAGCGTGTTGCCGGTGACGGCCGCCGTAATCAGCAGCAGCATCAGCAGGAACAGATTCATTTCGCCCAGCGCGCACAGGGCGCCGGCAATGAACAGCAGCGTATCGCCTGGGAAGAAGAACAGCACCACCAGACCGGTTTCGCAGAAGATAATCGCGAACAGCACGGCATAGACCAAGGTTCCGTATTGCTGAATCAGCACTTCCAGTGTTTTGTCGACATGAAGGATCATGTCAAAAAATTGCATAAAATCCATATTCTTCCCATAAAGTCTGCGCCGGAATCATACACCACCCTTGCCCCGGTCGCGGAAGTTTCCAGACCGTTGATATCCAGTTTACAATCTCCCGGGCGCCCGCAACAAGCAGGCGCGACCAACCAAGGAGATAATGGATGTCCCTGACCCACCCGTTCCGCGCCCTTCCCCTCTCCGCCCTGGCGATCAGCCTGGCTTCCCTGGCGCATGCCGCCGACCTGCCGGTCCGGCCCAGCGCCGGCGACATCGTCAAGCTGTCCAAGCCGTCCGACTGGCGTCCGCTGGACCCCAACAACACCTTGTACATGGAGCTGCCCAGCGGCCGCGTGGTGATCGAGCTGGCGCCGGATTTCGCGCCGCAGGGCACCGCCAACATCAAGACGCTGGTCAAGGAAGGGTATTTCGACGGTCTGGCCATGCTGCGCTCGCAGGATAACTATGTGGCGCAATGGGGCGACCCGAACGCCGAGACCACGCCCAAGTCGCTGGGATCGGCCAAGGCCAAGGTGCCGGGCGAGTTCACGGTGCCGATGGCGAACGACAAGCGCTTCGTGCGCCAGCAGGACGCGGACGGCTACGCGCCGCAGATCGGCCATTCGAACGGCTTCCCGGTCGGCCGCGATCCCAAGGCCAAGACCACCTGGCTGGCGCATTGCTACGGCATGGTCGGCGTGGGCCGCGACAACGACACCGACAGCGGCACCGGGGCCGAGCTGTATGCCGTCACCGGCAACGCGCCGCGCCACCTGGACCGCAATATCACGGTGGTGGGCCGGGTGGTAGCGGGCATGCCGCTGCTGACCGGACTGCCGCGCGGCAGCGAGGCGATGGGCTTCTATGGCGCCAGCGAGACCCGCATGCCGATCAAATCGGTGCGGCTGGAGGCCGATGTGCCGGAGGCGGAGCGCAGCCACCTGGAAGTGATGCGCAGCGAGGCGGCAATTTACAAGGACGTGGTCGACGCGGCGCGCAACCGTGGCGGCCCGTGGAACAAATTCACGCCGCATTACGTTGAGCTGTGCAATGCGCCGATTCCGGTGCGCGAGCATCCAAAAGACTAAGCCCGGCGGGGGAGCGGGCGCGGCGAGCAGTTATAATCTCGTGATGAACGCGCCCGACACTTCCCCCCACACTCCCCGCCCCATCCAGGCCCTGCCTGACCAGCTGATTTCGCAGATCGCCGCCGGCGAGGTGGTCGAACGGCCGTCCGCCGTGGTCAAGGAGCTGCTGGAAAACGCCCTCGACGCCGGTTCCACCCAGATCACCGTGCGGCTGGAGGAAGGCGGCGTCAAACGCATCGCCATCACCGACAACGGCCGCGGCATCCCGCCCGAGCAGATGCCGCTCGCGCTGGCGCGCCACGCCACCTCCAAGATCGCCTCGCTGGACGACCTGGAAAACGTCGGCACGCTGGGCTTCCGCGGCGAGGCGCTGGCCTCGATCGCCTCGGTGGCCGCCGTCACGCTGACCTCGCGCACCGCCGATGCCGCCCATGCATGGGAAATCGTCGGCTCGCACAACGGCGCGGTGGCGCCGTCGTCCGGCGCCCAGGGCACCACGGTCGACGTGCAGGACCTGTACTTCAACACGCCGGCGCGCCGCAAGTTCCTCAAATCCGAGCAGACCGAATTCGGCCACTGCGCCGAAGTCGTGCGCCGCATCGCGCTGGCGCGGCCGGACGTGTCGTTCTCGCTCAGCCACAACGGCCGCACCATCGATCACTGGAACGTCAGCGAGATGGCCAAGCGCAGCGCCCACATCCTCGGCGACGGCTTTGCCGAGGCGCGCCTGCCGATCGACGAAAGCGCCGGCCCGCTGCGCCTGCACGGCTACGCCGGCCTGCCGACCGCCTCCAAGGCGCGCGCCGACGGCCAGTTCTTCTACGTGAACGGCCGCTTCGTGCGCGACAAAGTGCTGGTGCATGCCGTCAAGGCGGCCTACCAGGACGTGCTGCACGGCGACCGCTTCCCTTCCTACGTGCTGGCGCTCGATCTCGATCCTGCGCTGGTGGACGTCAACGTCCATCCGTCGAAGATCGAAGTGCGCTTCCGCGACAGCCGCGCGGTGCACCAGTTTGTGTTCCATGCGGTGCAGCGCGCGCTGGCGCAGACCTCGGCCACCGCGCACGGCAGCGTGCCGTCGCCGCTGCCGGCGGCCGAAAGCCTGGGCAGTTCGACCTGGCGCGGCGAACAGACTTCGTTCGGGCCGTTGCTGGCGCCGGACTATGCACCGACGTTCTCGCCGTCGCCATTCGGGTCGCGTGACAGCGGCGCAGGCGCAGGCTTCGGCGCACCGCGCTTCGGCGGCAGCGAAGGCGGCATCGCCCAGAGCACGGAAAAATACGGCGCCCTGTTCGGCGGCTCCGGCCCCGTCACCGGCTACCGCGCCGAATCGGACATGGCGCTGCCGCAGGCCAGCCCGTTCACCGTATCCTCGGCCGCGATGGCGCAGGAAGAGTTCCCGCTCGGCTTCGCGCTGGCGCAGCTGCACGGCATCTACATCCTGGCGCAGAACAACAAGGGCATGGTGCTGGTCGACATGCACGCCGCGCACGAGCGCATCCTGTACGAACAATTGAAGACCGCATTGGACAGCCGCGTCGCCGGCGAAGAGATGCAGGTGCAGCCGCTGCTGATCCCCGTCACCTTCTACGCCGACACGGTGGAAGTGGCCACCGCCTCCGAACACCAGGAGACCTTGCAGGCATTGGGCTTCGACATCGCCACGCTGTCGCCGACCACGCTGGCGGTGCGCTCGGTGCCGGTGCTGCTGAAGAACGCGGACGCCCAGACGCTGGCGCGCGACGTGCTGCGCGACGTGCGCGAATTCGGCGGCTCACGGGTGCTCATCGAGCGCCAGAACGAGCTGCTCGGCACCCTGGCCTGCCACACGGCGGTGCGCGCCAACCGCATCCTGTCGACGCAGGAGATGAACGCCCTGCTGCGCCAGATGGAAATCACCGAACGCGCCGACCAGTGCAACCACGGCCGCCCGACCTGGGTGCAGGTGGAAATCGGCGCGCTCGACAAGCTATTCCTGCGCGGTCAATAAGATGAACACTCACGTTTCAAAACCGCTGGCGGTCGCCATCATGGGGCCTACGGCGTCGGGCAAGACGGCGTCCGCGCTGGCCATCGCGCAGCGTATTCCGTCGGAGATCATCTCGGTCGATTCCGCTCTGGTGTATCGCGGCATGGACATCGGCACCGCCAAGCCCACGCGCGAAGAACGCGCCGCCGCGCCACATCACCTGATCGACATCATCGATCCACTAGATTCGTATTCGGTGGCGCAGTTCCGCAACGACACGCTGCGGCTGGTCGACGACATCGTCGCGCGCGGCAAGCTGCCCTTGCTGGTGGGCGGCACCATGCTGTACTTCAAAGGCCTGGCCGACGGCCTCGACGACCTGCCCGGCGCCGATCCGGCGCTGCGCGCCGAGCTGGAAGAGGAAGCGGCCCGCGTCGGCTGGCCGGCGATGCACGCAAAATTAGCATTGCTCGATCCCGAAACCGCCGCCCGCCTGGCGCCGGCGGACGCGCAGCGCATCCAGCGCGCGCTGGAGATCTGCGCCTTGAGCGGCAAGCCGATGTCGGAACTGCTGGCGTTGAAGGAAAAGACCGAGCTGCCGTTCGACCTGCTGTCGTTCGCGCTGGAGCCGTCGGACCGCGCCGTGCTGCACGAACGCATCGCGCGCCGCTTCGACATCATGCTGGAAGAAAGCCCGGACGGTAACCTGATCACCGAAGTGGAAGTGCTGCGCCGCCGAGGCGACCTGCATCCAGGCCTGCCGTCGATGCGCTGCGTCGGCTATCGCCAGGCATGGGAATACCTGGACGGCACCATCGACTACAAGACGATGCGCGAAACCGGCATCATCGCCACGCGCCAGTTGGCCAAGCGCCAGCTGACGTGGCTGCGCTCCATGCCGGAGCGCGTGGTGCTCGACTGCCTGGGCGCCGATCCGGCCAGCGCGATGCTGGCGCAGATCGCCGAGAAGCTGGGCTAGGTTTTCGGCGGCGCCGAATCCATATAAATGATTTCCCACAAATGGCCGTCGAGGTCCTGGTAGCCGTGGCCGTACATGAAGCCATGGTCCTGCGGCTCCTTGTAGGCGCTGCCGCCGGCCTCGATGGCCTTGTTGACCATGGACGTGACCTGTTCGCGTGATTCCACCTGCAGGCAGAGCAGCACCTCGGTCGAGGTACGGGCGTCGCAGATGGGTTTGGGTGTGAAACCCTTGAAGCGCTCCTCGACCAGCAGCATGACGAAGATATTTTCCGCCACGATCATGCAGGTGGCGCTGTCGTCGGTGTAGTGCTGGTTGAAGGAGTAGCCCAGATGAGTGAAGAACCTGACCGAGGCCGCCAGGTCGCGCACGGGGAGGTTCACAAAGATATTGGTCGCCATATCGTCTCCGTTAAAAAAATGCTCACATCCAGCGAAACAGCATACCAATTTGACTATCTTTTGGCGACGCGATTCAAAATTTTAAAAAATTTTCGGAACGGTCGTTGACAGCGAAGGCTCCAACCCCCATAATGCTGGGCGTTGCAGGTGATATAGCTCAGTTGGTTAGAGCACAGCATTCATAATGCTGGGGTCGGTGGTTCAAGTCCACCTATCACCACCAAGAATTTCGAAGGGCGATAACTCGATGAGTTATCGCCCTTTTTGCTTATGTGTCGCGCTATTTGGTGGCGGCGGGACGGGTGGCAGCGGTGCGTTCGGCGCCGTAGGTCTTGACCAGGTAATCGACCATGTCGGGAATGTCGGCATCCGCAAACGGGGCGCCGAACGGTTTCTTCATCTTCTTCACCGTGGCTTCCCAGTAGGCGCGCGGCGATGCCGGCGGTTGCGAGTGGATGTAGTGCGCCGAGTGGCAGAGCATGCAATTGTTCTGGACCAGCGCATAACCCGGCAGTGTGCTGGGTTTGAACAGCGCGGTTTCGGACGGCAGGTCGATATCGAGCGCGAACGCGGGGGCCGCCATCATCAGGCCGGCGGCGAGCAGGGAACGGATCATCATGACTCTCTCCTTAAACCGCGACGACGCGCGTCGATTCGACCACATTGCGCATGTAGCCGGGTGGATTCCACAAGGCGCTGGCAGGCTGGCCCTGGCCGATGCGATTGACCGCACGCACCATCAGCTCGTGACTGCCTTTCTGCTTGGGCGTGAACGCCGCGCTCCATTCGCGGAACGAGTACTTGCCCAGGTCCTTGCCCAGTTGCGCGGCCTGCCAGTTCTTGCCGCCATCCGACGAGAAAGCCACCTCGTTCACGCCATAGCCGCCGTCGAAGGCGATGCCGCGCACCGCCGTCTGCTGCCCGCTCTTGACGTGCATGCCTTCGGTCAGGCTGGTCACGAAGGAGCGCACATTCATGCGGTTAATCGGGACGGTCTTGGCCGGTCCTTTACCCGGCTCGGTGCAGGCGCACTGGTTGTCCGGTATGCGATAGGCGGTGCTCATCCAGAAGCCATCGAACACCTTGTCGGTCACGGTGATATCGGACAGGTGCTTGACCCAGTACGTGCCGTAGTAGCCCGGCACGATCAGGCGCAGCGGATAGCCGTTCAGCATCGGCAGGTCGGCGCCGTTCATCTGCCAGGCCAGCATGACTTCACCATCGAGCGCATGATCGAGATTGAGCGCCTTGACGAAATCGGGGCCGTCGCCGAGCGGCGGCGTATCGAGGCCATTGAACGCCACCTGCACCGAGCCAGCCTTTACGCCGGCCTTCTCCAGCACCTTGCGCAGCGGGACGCCGGTCCAGCGCGCGTTGCCCATGGCGCCGTTCGACAGCTGGCCGCCATTGGCGCGCGGCTCGAAATGTCCACGGCTGTTGCCGGAGCACTGGACCACGGCGACCAACTCGGTCGCATCGGCCATCTGGCGCAGGTCGGCCAGCGAAAGCTCCAGCGGCGTATTGACGTTGCCACCTACGCGCAGGCGATAGGCCTGCGGGTCGATGGAAGTCGGAATGCCGCTCCAGTGATAGCGCACGAAGAAGGCGTCGTTCGGCGTGATCACCGATTCGTTGAAGACGCTGAACGGCGTTTCCAGTTGCGGCGGACGGGCGGTGAGCAGGATCAGCGGCCGCTTCTGCGGATAGGCGACCAGTTCACGCTCGCCGTTCTCGAACGGCAGCGTGACGCGGCCCGGTTCCGCCGCCAGCGCGTCCAGCACCGGGTTGCCGAATGCGGCCGCTGCGCCTATCGCGCCGGCCTGCCGTAGAAAGGAACGGCGCCGCAGCGCCTCCGCCGTCAATACCAACGCTTTAGTCGCCATGCTGGTCTCCGTTCATGTGATGAAGTCAGTGATAACGATAATGCCATAAATCGTCAGCGCCGCGCCGATGGCGGCACCGACTCCCAGCGCTTAAACGCGCGGCGGAAGTTAGCGACGTCGGTGTAGCCCAGCGCGTAGCTGATCTCCTGCACGCTGAGCTGTCCGGCGCGCAGGTATTCCAGCGCCAGCATGCGGCGCACCTGTTCCAGTATCTGCTTGTATGAACTGCCCTCCTCCAGCAGGCGCCGGTGCAGGGTGCGCGGTGTCATGCACAACAGCCGCGCCGTCAGTTGCAGCGACGGGAAGCTGGTGCGCTGCTCCAGCATCAGCCGCTGCACGCGCGCGCTCAGCGAGACTTGCGCCGCCAGCTTGTCCAGCTCCCGCTGGCAGATCTGCACCGCGTGTCCGAACGTGGCGGGATCGCCCACCCGCAACGGCACATCGATGGCCGCCGATGGCAGCACCATGCCGGTCCAATCCTGCTCGTACTTGACCTCGCAGCGGAACAGCTCCCGCGCCAGCGGAGCATCGTCCGGCGCGGCGAACTGGAAGGCCACGCTGCGGCATTGATACGAGCCGCGCGCGATGAAGTCCAGCACATTTTTAAACGCCAGCAGCGCCGCCTCCAGCACCGGCCGCGCGATATCCCCCAGCGGAATGCGTTCATGCAGGCGCACGCGGAAGTCGTCGCCCTGCTGCGCGAAGTCGATCGAGATCATCGTCGTGCGCAGCATGAAGAAGCGCTCCAGCAGTTCCAGCGCCTGGCGCAGCGTGGCGCTGTTCATGGCGGCGTAGCCGAGGATGCCGTGGGTGTGCTCGCGCATGCGGTCGCCCACCAGCAGCCCCATGGCCGGTTCGCCGGTGAGCGTCACCGAGTCCAGCACCAATTGGCGGAAAACCGGGAACGACACGGCCAGTTCGCCGTCGTCCAGTTGGTCCGCGCGCAGGCCGCTGCGCGCCAGCCAGTCGCCGACGTCGCCGCCCATGCTGCCGATTTGCTCGGCGATCTGGCGCAGGTAGCTGCTTGCCAGCGTGTGATCGTTTGCCTGCATGGGGAGCGCCTGAATGAAGATGAATCGATTGTCAATAAATAACCCCTGCATGTCAATTCGGCACCTCCCTTGGACGCCGCGACGCTGCCTACAATGGACGTAATAACAACAAGGAGACCGCGTCGATGAACGTCCTGCACTACCTGAAGTTTTTTCTGTTCCATGTGGTCGGCCTGCTGGCCGCCGCCGCGCTGTACGTGGGCGGCGACACGGTCACGGCGTCGCTGCTTGGCGTGGTGCTGTTCTACGTGCTCGGCGACCTACTGGGCGGCGACGATCTGAGCACGCCGTCGCTGCGCCATCACGCCATCCTGACCGGGCAACTGTGGCTGGCGTTGCCGCTGCTGTTGCTGATCGTCGGCGCGGCGCTGGACAGCTTCATCGCCGGCCGTTACGCCTCGCCGCTCCAGCTGGCGGCCGCCGTGCTGCTGACCGGGCTGATGATAGGCATGATAGGCACCATCACCGCGCATGAACTGGTCCACCGCACCAAGGAACCGGTATCGCTGCTGATCGGCCGCTGGCTGCTGGCCTTCAGCTTCGACACCGGCTTCGCCATCGAGCATGTGTACGGCCACCACCGCTACGTCTCCACCTGCGAGGACCCGGCCACCGCGCCGCGTGGACGCAACGTCTACTGGCACATCGTCTGCTCCACCATCAAGGGCAACATCAGCGCGTGGAAGCTGGAACGCAAACGGCTGGAACGGCGCGGCCATCGCCAGTACACCTGGCACAACTTGGTGATACGCGGCTACCTGATGAGCGTACTGCTGCTGGCCGCGGCCTGGTACTGGGGCGGCGCCACGGCGACGCTGTTCTTCACCGCCTGCGCGCTGTGGGGCAAGGCGCTGCTGGAGGTGGTCAACTACATGGAGCACTATGGCCTGGTACGCAATCCGGCCAAACCGGTGCAGCCGCGCCACTCGTGGAACACCAACAAGCGCCTGAGCTCCTGGACCATGTTCAACCTGACGCGCCACTCGCACCACCACGCCCGCGCCGGCCTGCCGTACCAGGACCTGCATCCGTATCCAGATGCGCCGATGATGATAGGCGGTTACCTGTCGACCATCCTGGTGGCGCTGGTGCCGCCGCTGTGGCACCACCTGATGACGCCGCGGCTGCGGGCCTGGGATCTGCACCAGGCCAACGACGAAGAGCGCGAGCTGGCCGCCCGATTCGGCAGGGATTGACAGCGCTGCCGTTGCGGGGCAATCTAGCGTGAACCGACCGCCGCGCCGGTTGCCTCCCTCCGCAAAGGCAGCTGATGATCAAACGTGCCACGTTCTGGGAACGGCCTGGCTGGCTGTTCTGCGTACTACTGTTCCTGCTCCATTTCGCCAGCGTCAAACTGACGCTGTTCTGCGCCGTCACGCCTGAAAAAGTGGTGGTGGTCTGGCTGCCGAACGCCGTGCTGCTGGCCGCGCTGGTGCGCTTTAACGGCCAACGCGCGCCGCTGATGGCGGCGATGACCTTCAGCTCCGACATCCTGGGCAATCTCGGTACCTTCCCCTTGCATGAAGCGGTCCTGCTGAGCGTCATCAACCTGTTCGAGGTGATGCTGTCCTTCCTGCTGATGCGCCGCAGCGGCGCCACCTTCCGCCTGCAACGGACGCAGGACCTGCTGCGCTTCGTGGTGGCCGGGCCGATCGCCGGCACGCTGGCGGCTGCGCTGATGGCGGCGGTCGTGATGCAGCAGGTCGGCGGCGACACCACGCCCTACCCGACACTGGTCCGCCTGTGGTGGTTCGGCGACGCCCTCGGGCTGCTGATCTACACGCCGATGCTGCTGGCCTTCACCTACCCGCCGCGCCAGAAACGGCGCCGCACATGGCTCGACGACGCCGGCCTGGCGCTGACGCTGATGCTGGCGACGGCCGTGCTGTTCGCGCAGGGCGGCGCCATCGACGGTTTCCCCGTCACGCCCACCCTGCTGCTGCCCGCGGTGGCGGTCATCGCCTTCCGCTTCGGCATCCGCATGACGACGTTGTTCGTGGCCCTGATTTCGCTCGGCATGACGATGACGATGACCGCCCATTTCAAACCCTTCGGCGACGTGCCGGTGTACCTGGAGACACTGCACGCCCAGGAGTTCATCCTGACGCTGTGCATCGTCGGCATCGGCTTCGCCGTGATGCTCAACGAACTGCGCATGCGCGAACGCGAACTGGAAAGCCGGGTGCAGGAACGCACGCGCGAACTGGAACAATCGAACCAGCTGCTGGCCGCGATGAGCGCCACCGACGGCTTGACCGGCATCGCCAACCGGCGCCGCTTCGACGAGATGCTGAACGCCGAATGGAGCCGCGCCTGGCGCGGCCGCCAGCCGCTGGCGGTGGCGATGCTGGATGTCGACCTGTTCAAGCAATACAACGACCACTACGGCCACCAAGCCGGCGACGAGGTGCTGCGCATGGTGGCGCAGGCGCTGGCCGCCCAGGTGCGGCGCAGCGGCGATTTCGTCGCGCGCTACGGCGGCGAGGAGTTCGCGGTGATCTCGCAGTCGACCGATGCCGAACACGCGCAAAAGATGGCGGATATGGTGTGCCAGGTGGTCGAGGCGCTGCGCATGCCGCACGCCTTGTCGCCCTACGGCGTGGTCACCGTCAGCGTCGGCGTCGCCGTGACGGTGCCCGATGCGGACAGCGCCGCCGCCGACCTGCTCAAGCAGGCCGACGCCTCGCTTTACCGCGCCAAGCAGATGGGCCGCAACCGCGCCGAGATGGCCGACATCCGCGACATCCACCTGCCGGTATGAGCGCGCTAACCGCCCTTGCCCGCCACCGCCAGCTGGCGGTACTGGGTCGGCGTGACGCCGGTGGTGGCCTTGAACTGGCGCGTGAAGGCGGAATGGTCGCCGTAGCCGCAGGCCTGGGCGATTTCCGCCACGCTGGGGGCGCCCTTCAGCAAGCGCGAGGCGGCGTCGACGCGGGTCTGGATGATCATCTGGCGCGGCGTCAGGTGGAAGATGCGCAGGAAGTAGCGCTCGATCTGCGCCACCGACATATTGGCCGTGCGCGCCAGCTCGGCCAGCGGCAAGGCCTGGCCGTATTCCTGGTGGATCAGGTTCACCGCCGCCGCCACCTTGCGGTAGGCGGGGTTCTTCTTGTCCGCCATCGCCAGGTCGCGCGACACGCCGGTCAGGCCGACGATGCGGCCGGCGGCGTCGCGCAGCGCGGTCTTGCGCGTCAGGCACCAGCCGGGATCGCGGTTGGGATACAGATGCAGTTCCAGCTGGTCTTCGATATCGCTGCCGCCGGCCAGCACCGCCATGTCCTGCGCCAGGTAGGTCTGGCCGAACGGCCGCGCGAACACCTCGGCCGGCGTGCGGCCGATCAGCGCCGCCTTGTGCCGCTGACCGCAACGCTGCACCAGCGTCTGATTGACCACCACATAGCGGCATTCGACGTCCTTGACGAAGAAAACCACGTCCGGCAGCGCGTCGAACAGCGCTTCGGCGAAGAAGGGATCGGCGATGCCCGTGCCCAGGGCGCGGCGGGCGTCGTCGTGAGGGAGTTCTTTATGCATGAAGGCGATTGTGCCAGCGGCGCCCGGCGGCGTCTCCTGTTTTATCGCAGTTGTGCAGATTTCGTCATCGATCATGCGCAGGACGTGCAAGACAACTAACCTCAGGAGGCCTAAGATTTGAGCATGAAAACCATCTCCATCATCGACTCCCACACCGGCGGCGAACCGACCCGCCTGGTGACCGACGGCGGCCCGGAACTGGGCCAAGGACCGCTCAGCGAGCGGCTCGCCCTGCTGAAACGCCAGCACGACCGCTTCCGCTCCGCCGTGGTGTGCGAACCGCGCGGTTCGGACGTGCTGGTCGGCGCGCTGCTGTGCGAGCCCTACGAGGCCGATTGTGCCGCAGGCGTCATCTTCTTCAACAATGTCGGCTACCTCGGCATGTGCGGCCACGGCACCATCGGCCTGGTCGCGTCGCTGGCCTTCATGGGCCGCATCGGCGCCGGCCGCCATCGCATCGATACGCCGGTGGGCGTGGTCGAGGCGGAGCTGCACGCCGACGGCAGCGTCACGGTGGACAACGTGGCCTCGTACCGCAGCCAGGCCCAGGTCACGGTCGACGTGCCTGGCCACGGCCCGGTCACCGGCGACGTGGCCTGGGGCGGCAACTGGTTCTTCCTGGTTTCCGGTCATGGATTGGAACTGGGGGTTGGTAACGTCGAGGCGCTGACCGCCTACACCGTGGCAGTGAGCGCGGCACTGGAAAAGGCCGGCATCACCGGCGACGGCGGCGCGCTGATCGACCATATCGAACTGTTCGCGCCATCGCGCACCGGCGCCGACAGCCAGAGCTTCGTGCTCTGCCCCGGCAAGGCCTACGACCGCTCGCCTTGCGGCACCGGCACCAGCGCCAAGCTGGCCTGCCTGGCGGCCGACGGCAAGCTGGCCGAGGGCGCGCTGTGGAAGCAGGAAAGCGTGATCGGCAGCGTGTTCGAAGCCTCGTACCGCCATCGCGACGAACAGCTGATCCCCAGCATCCGCGGCCGCGCATGGGTGAACTCGCAGGCGCAGCTGATCCTCGATCCGACCGATCCTTTCGTATGGGGCATCCGGTGAACAACCACGACGTGATCGTCATCGGCGCCGGCATCGTCGGTGCCGCCTGTGCGGATGCGCTCAGCCAGCGCGGCCTGCGGGTGATGGTGATCGAACAGGACATGCCCGGCAGCGGCGCCACCGCTGCCGGCATGGGACACCTGGTAGTCATGGACGACAACCCGGCGGAGCTGGCGTTGTCGGCGTATTCGGTCTCCTTGTGGAATTCGCTGGTGGGCGACCTGCCGCAGCGCCATGAGTACAGCCGCTGCGGCACCATCTGGGTCGCCGCCGATGAAGAAGAAATGGCGGCGGCGCGCACCAAGGCCGACACGCTGTCCGCCTATGGCATCGCCTGCGAGCTGCTGGCGCCCGCCGCGCTGTATGCACGCGAACCGCAATTGCGCACCGGCCTGGCCGGAGGCCTGCTGGTCTCCGGCGACGGCCTGGTATATCCGCCCAAGAGCGCGCGCATCCTGCTGGACCGGGCGATCCGGCGCGGCGCCACCACGCTGCGCGCCAGCGTCGCCGCCATCGAAGACAACGGCGTGCTGCTGGCCGACGGCGCGCGCCACCAGGCGCAGCACGTGGTGCTGGCCGCAGGTTCGCGTTCCGCCACGCTGCTGCCGGAACTGCCGGTGCAGCCCAAAAAAGGACATATCGCCATCACCGACCGCTATCCCGGCTTTGTCCACCACCAGCTGGTGGAACTGGGATACATCAAAAGCGCCCACGCCGCCAGCGGCGACTCGGTCGCGTTCAATTTGCAGCCCCGTCCTACCGGACAAGTACTGATCGGCTCCTCCCGCCAGTTCGACACAATCGATCTGGCGGTGGAGCCGGCCATGCTGCAACGCATGCTGCGCCATGCCGCCGCGTTCACGCCAGCCCTGGCGCAACTGAACGTGCTGCGCTGCTGGACCGGCTTGCGCGCCGCCACGCCGGACGGCCTGCCGCTGATCGGCCCCCACGCCGCGCGGCGCGGACTGTGGCTGGCGACCGGACACGAAGGATTGGGCATCACCACCTCGCTGGCGACGGCGCAACTGCTGGCCGGCCAGATGACCGGCGACGGCACGCGCATTCCCGCCGCACCTTATTTGCCGGGACGCTTCAATGACTGACGTCGTCCTCAACATCAACATCAACGGCTGCGATATCCATGTGGCGCAAGGCGTCAGCGTGGCCGCGGCGATCGCCATGGCCGGCAGCGCCGTCACCCGGCGCTCGGTGCGCGGCGCGGCGCGCGCGCCCTTGTGCGGCATGGGCGTGTGCCAGGAATGCCGTGTCACCATCGACGGCCGCATGCACCAATTGTCCTGCCAGACGCTGTGCGCCGACGGCATGCGCGTGACCACCGGCGAGGTCCAGCCATGACCCGCTACGACGTACTGGTGATCGGCGCCGGACCGGCCGGACTGGCGGCGGCACATGCGGCCGTGGCGCAGGGCGCGCAGGTCGGCCTGGTCGACGACAACCCGCTGGCCGGCGGCCAGATCTGGCGCGGCGGCCCGGAGCAGCAGCAGGACCAGCGTGCACAAAGAATGTGGAGCGACCTGCGCGCCGCCTCCAACCTGACCTACCTGCCGCAGACGCGCGTGCTGTACGCACCGGCGCCGCAGCAGCTGCAAGTGCAGACGCCATCGTCGTCGGCCACGCTGCACTACGAAAAACTGATACTGGCCACCGGCGCGCGCGAGCGGCTGCTGCCCTTCCCCGGCTGGACGCTGCCCGGCGTGACCGGCGCCGGCGGCTTGCAGGCGCTGGCCAAGGGCGGCTATCCGGTACAGGGCAAGCGCGTGGTGGTGGCCGGCAGCGGCCCGCTGCTGCTGGCGGTGGCCGCGACGCTGCGCGCCAAGGGCGCGGAGATCGCCGCCATCATCGAACAGGCGCCCTTGCCGGCGTTGGCGCGCTTCGGCTTAGGCCTGCTGGCGACGCCGTCCAAGATCACCCAGGCGCTGCA
This sequence comes from Duganella sp. BJB476, assembly GCF_003416895.1. Taxonomy (GTDB): domain Bacteria; phylum Pseudomonadota; class Gammaproteobacteria; order Burkholderiales; family Burkholderiaceae_D; genus Rugamonas. The sequence continues at coordinate 622,893 of NZ_QVIO01000004.1, read as the reverse complement.
ACTGGCCGCGCAGCTGCGCGGCATCCCCTACCTGCGCGGCAGCCATGTGCACTCGGCGCTGGGCGACGGCACGCTGCAATCGATCCTGATCCAGCGCGGTGGCGCGCGCGAGCTGGAAGCGCTGCAATGCGACTACCTGGCCTGCGGCTACGGCCTGCTGCCCAACGTCGAACTGGCGCAGGCGCTGGGCTGCGTCACCGCATCGAACAACCGGCAAACGACGGTGCTGGTGGACGATGAACAGTTGACCTCCGTGTTCGGCGTGTACTGCGCCGGCGAAGGCACGGGCGTCGGCGGCGTGGACCTTGCGCTGGCGGAGGGCGCTATCGCCGGCCTGGCGGCCACCCGCCAGCTCACCGCCGCGCGGCAGCTGTACGCCGAACGCGCGCGTTGGAAGAAATTCGCGGCAAGGCTGGAGCGCGCTTTTGCGCTGCGGCCGGAACTACTGAAACTGGCCGGCGACGACACCATCGTCTGCCGTTGCGAAGACGTCTGCCACAGCGAGTTGCGCACGCATACCAGCTGGCGCAGCGCCAAGCTGCAAACACGCTGCGGCATGGGGCCGTGCCAGGGACGCATCTGCGGCGGCGCCACCGAACTGCTGTATGGCTGGCGGCCGGACGCGGTGCGGATGCCGATTTCACCGGCCCGCATCGCCAGCATCATCGATTAATCATCATCGTCATAACAACCACCGATTCATCACAAGGAGAACAGCATGGCAGCAGCAAAATGGGAAGGGGTCTTCCCCGCAGTAACGACCAAGTTCAAAGAGAACGAGGACCTCGATCACGCAGAGATGGAAAAGCACTTCAACTTCCAGATCGACAGCGGCGTGCACGCGCTGCTGACCTGCGGCTCGCTGGGTGAAGCCAGCACGCTGTCGTTCGACGAGAAGCTGGCCGTCACCAAGACCGCGCTGAACGTCGCCGCCGGCCGCGTGCCGGTGCTGGTCAACGTCAGCGAGACGCGCACCGCCACCGCCTGCCGCTTCGTCGAGAAGGCGCATGAGATGGGCGTGCAGGGCCTGATGGTGATGCCGTCGGTGCTGTACGCGGCCGATTCGCGCGAGGCGATGGACAACCTGCGCGTGATCGCCAAGGCGGCGCAGCTGCCTATCATGGTCTACAACAATCCGGTCTCCTACAAGGTCGACCTGACGCCGGAAGACTTCAAGGAACTGGCCGATTGCGAATGGATCGTCGCGATCAAGGAATCGACCGACAACGTGCGCCGCATCACCGACCTGCGCAACGCGGTCGGCCACCGCTACCAGCTGTTCATGGGCGTGGACGATCTGTCGTTCGAAGGCCTGGCGGTGGGCGCGGACGGCCTGCTGGCCGGCCTGGTGGTGGCCTTCCCGAAAGAGACGGTGGCGCTGTACAAGCTGATGAAAGCCAAGCGTTGGGATGAAGCGCTCAAGCTGTACCAGTGGTTCATGCCGCTGATGCACCTGGACGTGTCGACCAAGCTGGTACAGAACCTGAAGCTGGTGGAAACGCTGGCCGGCGTCGGCAACGAGTTCGTGCGCCGTCCGCGCCAGCCGCTGCAAGGCGCCGACCGCGCCCGCGTCACGGCAGTTGTCCAGCAGGCGCTGGCCACCCGTCCGGACGTCAGCACGCTGTTCTAAAATCACCCCGGGGTCAAGTCTGACATTCGGACACGAGCTCTGCTGTAACCATGGCTACAGCAGAGCTCGTGTCCGAATGTCAGACTTGACCCCGGATTTTAGCGCTTGATGGTCGAGCCGCGCAGGATCAGCTGCGGTTCGATCATCGTGGTGGCGGGGGCGGGTTTGCCGTCGATGGCGGCGATCAGCTTTTCCATCGCGGCCACGCCCATGCGCTCGCTCTGCAAGTCCACCGTGGTCAGCGCCGGCGAGGTGTATTGGCCGTATTCGATGTTGTCGAAGGCCGCCACCGACATCTGCTCCGGCAGCTTGAAGCCCAGCGTCTGCGCCGCTTTCATCAAGCCCAGCGCCATCAGGTCGTTGTAGCAGATCAGCGCATCCGGGTGCTCGGCGCCCAGCATGATCGACGAGCATACGCGCTCGCCTTCGGCCGCCGTCGGCGCGCCGCCTTCATACACGGTCAGCTCCAGGTCATGCGCGGCCAGGCAGGCGCGGATGCCGGCCAGGCGCTCTTCGTCGCGCCGCGAGCGCGGAAAGCGCAGGTAGCCGATGCGCTTGTGCCCCAGCGAGACCAGGTGCCGCGCCAGCATGTAGGCGCCGCGATGGTCGTCGCTGATCACCCACGGGATCTCCAGCCGCGACAGGCGGCCGAAATACACCAGCGGCTTGCCCAGCTCCATCACCCAGTCCATCTCCGATTCCAGCATGCGCGAGAACATGATGATGCCGTCCACCCGGCGGCTCAGCGCTTCCAGCAAGGGCCTTTCGCGGTCCGGGTTTTCCTCGGTGTCGACCAGCAGCAGCGTGTAGCCGTGCGCCAGCGCGACCCGGTTGGCGCCCTTGACGATGCTGGTGAAATGCGGATTGGCCACGTCCAGCACCGACAGGCCGATGCTCTTGGTGCGGCCGGTGATCATCGACGCCGCCAGGGGATTGGAGCGGTAGCCCAGCCGGGCGATGACTTCCTTGATGGTCGCCTCCACCGCCGGCGAGAAGCGCTGCGCGCCGTTGACGAACTTCGATACGGTGGCGGTCGAGACGCCGGCTGCTGCGGCGACGTCTCGGATGGTTGCTACATTTTTTTTCATGTTCTGATTGTCGGGGATGCGTGGCCGCCGGTGCTTCGGCGGCGCCAAAGGACAATCTTAGCATGTCGGCATCTCGCCGCCGCCCGATCACAGGTCGGTGATTTCCTTGTGGCGCGGGACCAACGCCTTCATCACGCACCACGCCACCAGGTAGGCCAGCGCGCAGATGCCGAACATGATCATGTAGCCGGTGCGGATGTCGTTGACCGATTTGTAGTAGTCGAACACCCAGCCGCCCAATTTGGTCAGCAGCACGCCGCCGATGCCGCCGGCCATGCCGCCGATGCCGATCACCGAGGCCACCGATTTTTGCGGGAACATGTCGGACACGGTGGTGAAGATATTCGCCGACCAGGCCTGGTGCGCCGAGGCGCCGACGCCGATCAGCAGCACCGGCACCCAGAAGCTGATCGCGCCCAGCGGTTGCGCCAGCAGCACCACCAGCGGGAAGAAGGCGATCACCAGCATGGCTTTCATGCGGCCGTCATACGGCGCATGGCCGCGCGCCATGAAGTAGCTGGGGAACCAGCCGCCGCCGATGGAACCGATCATCGTCATGCTGTACAGGACCGCCAGCGGCGCGACGATGGCATCGCCCTTCATGCCGTACTGCGCCGACAGATAGGTGGGCAGCCAGAACAGGAAGAACCACCACACGCCGTCGGTCATGAATTTGCCGAAGGCGAAGGCCCAGGTCTGGCGGTACTTCAGCAGCTGGAACCACGACACTTTCTTGCCGGCGGCCGGGGTCTCCACCGGCGCCACCTGGTCGCTGCGGATGTAGGCCAGTTCCTGCGCCGACAGGCGCGGTTGCCGGTCCGGCTTGTCGTACAGCGTGATCCACACGCTCATCCAGATGAAGCCCAGCATGCCGATCATGATGAAGGCGGCCTGCCAGCCCCAGATGCCGGCGATCAGCGGCACGCAGATCGGCGCCAGGATGGCGCCGACGTTGGCGCCGGAGTTGAAGATGCCGGTGGCGAAGGAGCGCTCCTTCTTCGGGAAGTATTCGGCGGTGGCCTTGATCGCGGCCGGGAAGTTGCCGGCCTCGCCCACCGCCAACACCGCGCGCGAGATCATGAAGCCGACGATGGATGGCGCGGCGACGATGCCGAAGGCGCCCAGCAGCACGCCCACGCCCTGCCCCATCGGCACCGAGAAGGCGTGCAACAGCGCCCCCAGCGACCAGATCGTGATGGCCAGCGCGTAGGCGGCCTTGGTGCCGATCTTGTCGACCACGCGGCCGGCGAACAGCATCGAGATGGCGTAGACGAACTGGAAGGCGGCGGCGATGTTGGCGTAGTCGGTATTGCTCCAGCCGAATTCCCTGGACAGGTCGGGCGCCAGCAAGCTCAAAACCTGGCGGTCAAGATAGTTGACGGTGGTGGCAAAAAACAACAGTGCACAGATGGTCCAGCGGTATTTACCGACGGTTTTTCCCACCGCTTGCGCGTTCACAGGTTCGCTCAGGTTCATGGCATCACTTCTATTCTGGTTTTTGGTGATGATCTCCCGGTCTCCACGAGATCACTCTAGTCGTAAGTCATCGTACAACCATAAGATACGAGGAGGCAAGCGAAATATGGCGCGGAGGCGCCGTAAATCAGCCACTGTTGTACGATGACATTTTTTGCAAGTTCCAGAGCAAAAAAAAGCCCCTGCATTATGCAGGGGCGCTTGTGAAACAACAACTTGCGGCGGTTTAGACCTTGGTGCTGACCACATTGCCGGCGCTCGATGCGCCGTGCAGGTTTTGCGACAGCGTCTGCAGGAATTGCGGCAGCGAGGCCGAATCGGCGGACTTGCCGTTCGCTTGCAGCAGCGCGTTGAACTTGGCCTGCAGGTCGGCGTCCGCCGATGCGGCGCCGTCGGCCGGCGTGCCGGTCGAGCTCAGTTGCTGGGCCAGGCTTTGCAAGCCACCGGCGATCTTGCCGCCGCCACCGCCGCCGTGATGATGGTGATGTCCGCCGGCCGCGCCGGTTGCCGCCTGCCCGGCCTGGTCGCCGGCCTGCGATTGCAGCGCCGTGAACAGGCTCTGCGCGAACGCCGCTTCGGCCTGCTGCGGGTTTTGCGTGGCGTCGGCGCCGGCCGATGCCGTGGTGGACGAGGTGCTGCTGTCCGTGGCCTGCGCCAGCGCCTGCGAAATCGCGTCGGCCAGCTTGCCGCCGCCGCCCTGCGCCGGCCCTGCCACGGGCGTCTTGCCGGCCGCCGCGTTGGCCGCCGTCAATTGGGTGTACGCCACTGCCGACGCACTGCTGCTACCGATACCGTCTATCGCCATGATGACCTCCTGAGAAATGTGAGTGGGGTAAATACCTTAGCGGCACCAGTCTCCCATTTCTCCTGCGGCGGAACGGCCGGTTTTGTAACGCAATATATTGCTTGTAACGGACTGTGGCGGACGCCGCAAAAGCCGCCGGCCGGTCATCCGCGTTGCGGAGCCGGCCGGCGTAGATGTAAGTATGTATCAGTTACGTCCGCTTACATTCATCAAGCCTTCTTCACACCGGAAGGCGACAACAACAGCGCAACCAGGCTGATCACTGCCGCGGTGGACAGGTAGTAGCCGACGTATTGCAGGCCGTAGTTGGTGGCCAGCCAGGTGGCCGCGTACGGCGCCAGCGAGGCGCCCAGGATGCCGGCCAGGTTGAACGTCAGCGAGGCGCCGGTGTAGCGCACCTCGGCCGGGAACAGCTCGGACAGCATGGTGCCCAGCGGGCCGTAGGTCATGCCCATCAGACCCAGGCCCAGCGACAGGAACACGGTCACCAGCAGGCTGCTGCCGGAACCGAACATCGGCGCCATCGCCAGCCCGAACACGGCGATCGCGGCCGACACCCAGACCAGCGTGATGCGGCGGCCGTAGCGGTCGGCCCACAGCGCGGCGACCGGGATGGTCAGGCCGAAGAAGATCACGGCGAACAGTTGCTGAATCAGGAAGTCCTTGCGGCTGAACTTGAGCGCGCTGGTGCCCCAGCTCAGCGCGAACACCGTCATCAGGTAGAACAGCACGAAGGTGGCCAGCGCGATCAAGGTGCCCAGCACCAGCACGCGGCGATGGTCGCGCCAGACGGTCAGCACCGGCACTTTGACGCGTTCGTTCTTCTCCAGCACCTTCTGGAAGTCCGGCGTTTCATGGATCTTCAGGCGGATGTACAGGCCGACGATCACCAGCAGCGAGCTGGCCAGGAATGGAATGCGCCAGCCGTAGCTGAAGAACTCGGCATCGCTCAGGGTCTGGCTCAGCAGCAGGAAGATGCCGCCCGACAGGAAGAAGCCGATCGGCGCGCCCAGCTGCGGGAACATGCCGTACCAGGCGCGTTTGCCCGGCGGCGCGTTCTCGGTGGCCAGCAGCACCGCGCCGCCCCACTCGCCGCCCAGGCCCAGGCCCTGGCCGAAGCGGCACAGCGCCAGCAGCGCCGGCGCCAAAGTGCCGATCGAGGCGTAGGTCGGCAGCGCGCCGATCACCACGGTCGAGATACCCATGGTCAGCAACGCCGCCACCAGCGTGGCCTTGCGGCCGATGCGGTCGCCGAAGTGGCCGAACACGGCCGAACCGACCGGGCGCGCGAAGAAGGCGATGGCGAAGGTGGCCAGCGATTGCAGCGTGGCGGCGGCCGGATCGCTGGCGGGGAAGAACAGTTTGGGGAACACCAGCACGGCCGCAGTGGCGTAGATGTAGAAATCGAAGAATTCAATCGTGGTGCCGATCAGGCTGGCAAACAGCACGGTGGCCGGGGAATTGGCCTTGGACGATCCGGGGTGAGGCTGACTCATGCTTGACGCTCCTGCGGGTGGATGGTGCGGCCCATCATACACACCCGCCTCGCCTGCTGCCAAGCAGATAAGCTTGTTCGCTAGGTATCGATTTGCGCAAAGGCAACGCTGATCTCGTCGGCCTTGAGCGGCCGCACCAGGCGCGCCACTTCCTGGCCGTCGCGCAGGAAGATCAAGGTCGGCCACAGCTTGACGCGGTAGGAGCGGCCCAGCGCGCGGCCGGGGCCGTCCTCGACCTTGTAGTGGCGCACGCCCTCGTGGCCGGTGTACGCCTGCGCCAGCGGCGCCTGCGCGGCGATGCAGTGGCCGCACCAGTTGGCGCCGAATTCCAACAGCGTGGCGCCGGCCAGGGCGTCGACGGTGGCGCGGTCGGGCGCCGTGGGCAGGTAGATTTTTTCCATGGCGTCAGGATTTGGCTTTGGATTTGAGCTCGGCGCACGGGTCGGGACGGGGCTGGGGCGCCACGGTGTAGACCGCGTCGTAGCGGCCGGCGCCGTCCGCGCCTTCGACATAGCCTTCGCTGCGCACCGTCAGCGCCGGCGCCAGCTCGTTGATCCAGCGCGCCACGCCGATGTCCTTGCGCACGTGGCCGTTGCCGGCGATCAGCACGACATCGCGCGGCTGCTGGTCGCGCACGATCTTGGCCATCCAGATGTCGCGCGACACCTGGGCGTTGATCATGCCGTCGACCATCATCTCCGGCAACATATTGCAGTGGCCGGCGATGATTTCCTTGTACTGGGCGCCGCGCACGTCGGCCGGCAGCGGCTGGTCCAGGTGGTAGTCGCGCACGCTTTGCGGGTCGAAGGTGGCGGCGATGCCGTCGCGCACCACGCGCGAGGCGTCGGCGCGCGACAGGTTGCCGGCGACCAGCGGCAACTGGTAGGTCAGCGCCAGCTGGATCACTGGATAGTAGAGCTGCCAGTTCCAGCGGCCGGCGCCGACCACGCGGATCACGCACTGGGCGTCCAGGCAGCCTTTCTGGGCCTTGTTCAGCACGTCCTGGTTTTCGCGGTCGAACTGTTCCATGACGATGGCCGGACGCCAGCCGGCCTCGACCCGCTGGCGCAGCAACTCGTAGCGCAGCTTGTGGCCGGCGGCGTTGTCGTGCACCTCGCCCAGCAGCAGCACCTGCGGATTGGGGCCCGCCGGCGCCGGCACGGCCGCCGCGGTGGCGCCGCCTGCGCCCTTGCCGCCGCTGGCGCAACCGGCCAGCAAAGCCAGCGCCGCAGCGGCGAAAGTCCATCCCAATTTGCCGCCATATGTGGAAATCATCTGTGCCGGATCCTATGCTATCGAATTATTGCTTGTGAAGTACAACCGTTGTTGCACCGCACGATTTGATTGCCCCAAGAAAAATACAGATGGCAATATGTTATTAAATATGGTTTAATGAGCATCCGTCGAGCACGGTTGGAGCCATGACCAATCTTAGCTTAATGTATATGTTTTAATGTAGCCTTAACGTCCTGCTTGTGCAGCATAGTCAGGAGAGTACTGTGAAGAAGTTGAATTTTATAACGACATTATTGCTGGCCCTGGGAATGGCCGGAGCCGCTCAGGCTCAGACCGTCAGCCCGGACAACAGCAAAGTTGCGACCGCAGCAATCGTACTCGCCCAATGCGATGCCCACAGCACCACGCCGTGCGGCATCGATAGCCCCGTGGCCGCGGAGAAGACCGCCTCGGATCGCGATCCTGAAGCGCTGGCCGGCAACGCCCCGGTCAACCAGCAAGCCGTCGACCCGGTGGCCGAAGTGCCGGAACCGCAGACCTTCGTCATGCTGATGCTGGGACTGGTAATTCTGGGCTTTTCCTCGCGCAGCGGCGGCGCCTCGGATAAATTCAGCGACTGAGCCGAGCTGCCGCTACAGGCCGCACACCGCATGGATGTTGGTGATCGCCACGCCATGCAGGACGGCGCGGCCGACGCAGGAAAGTTTCTGCACACCGTTTTCGGTACCCAGTACCGCAAAAATCGCCAGCGCCACCGCCACGCCGACTAAAATCACCAAACCTTTAAGTGTGTCTTTATCCATGGCGGCATTCTAGCGTGGCGCCGGACGCTTAAGCAACGGCGTCGCCCAGCGTGTAGTCGAAATCGTAGTAATGCTTGCCGCCCTCTATGCGGATATGCAAGGTCCCGCTCAGACCGACCAGCTCGCCGCTGCCGGAATCGGCCACCACCGCCACCTTCAGGCCGGCCGTGCCGCGTTCCATGGTGCCGCTGTGGTGCAGCAGGAAACCGCCGCGCCGCCCTTCCAGCGTCCCCGTCACTTTTTCCATCGCCACGTAGGCGCCGGAGCCCAGTTCGCGATCCATATAGGCCAGCATCTCGCCGGCGCCGGCGGCGTCCAGCGCGCCGTGGTAGCGCTTGTCGAGCGACATGCGGCCTATGCCGCTCTCGGCCGCAACGGGCGACATGGTTTCAGGCGCCATCTTGACGTTGAATTCACCGCTGATTTTGGGCATTGCTGGCCTTTCAAGTGTGGAGACGGGCATCCGCTTGCAGCACCGCCGGATCGTCGACCGGCGTTACGCATGGCATGCGCAGCACGAAGCTGGCGCCCTGCCCCAGGATGCTGGAAACCGTAATGGTGCCGCCAAACTGCTTGGCGATCAAGTTGAACACGATATTGAGTCCGAGGCCGGTGCCGCCCTGCCCGCGCCGGGTGGTGACGAAGGGGTCGAACACCTTGTCGAGCATGTCCGGCGGAATGCCCTTGCCGTCGTCCACCACCTGCATCTCGATCCAGTCGGCCTGCTGCGCCACGCCGATGGTGATGCGGCCCTCGTCGCCCGCGTCGAAGGCGTGCTCGACGCAGTTGAGCGTCAGGTTGGTGATGACCTGGGCCAGCGCGCCCGGATAGCTGTCGAGCATGATGTCCGGCGGGCAGGCGATGCTGACGGTGATGCGGGTCTTCTTCAGCTTGGGCTGCAGGCTGGACACCACCTCGTTGATGTAGTCGCGCAGCTCGAAGCGGCGGCGCGCCTCGCTGACCTGGTCGACCGCGATCTGCTTGAAGCTGTGGATCAGGTGCGCCGCGCGGTAGGCGTTGTTCATGATCAGGCGCGTGCTCTCGGCCGCCGTCTCCAGGTAGCGCATGATGTCGGATTTCTTGATATTGCCGCTGGCGACCGACTGGTGCACCTTCTCGGTGGCCTCCATCAGCACCGAGGCACTGGTCAGCGCGATGCCGACCGGGGTGTTGATCTCGTGCGCGACACCGGCCACCAGGCCGCCCAGCGAGGCCAGCCGCTCGGCCTGCAGCAGCGATTCCTGCGTGCGGCGCAGGTCGTCGAGTGCCTTGGCGGTGGTCTGGGCCGATTTGCGGGCCTCGTCCTCGGCCTCGCGGATGCGCTGGATATTCGATTTGACCTTGCGCTGGATGGCGTTGAAGCCGCGGATCACCTCGCCCAGCTCGTCGTGGCGGCTGTCGGGCAGCTCCTCCACCTCGTCGCTGCCGCGCGTGGCCAGGTCGAACAGGCCGTCGCGCAGGCGCTTGAGCGGGTCGAACACGATGCGCAGCGACAGCGCCAGCGCCGCCACCAGAATCAGGTCCAGCAGCAGCACCTCGGTGACCTTGCGGCGCACTTCGGCCGCCAGCGTGGCGTCGATCTGCGCGCGGCTGAAGTTGACCACCACGCGGCCGACGATGACCGGCTTGAGCGAGGCGCCGGCGGCGCCGGAATCGCGGTAGGCCAGGTCGGCCACCACCGGCGAACCACCGACGGCGGCGTCGTTCTCGATCGAGCTGACGCTGCCGTTTTCATTGCGTAATTTGCCGGAGAACAGGCCGACCGAGGTGTCGTAGACGCGGATCGAGACCAGCTCGGGCGGCAGCATCTCGGCGGCGACGATGTTGTCGACCTTGGCCTTGTCCAGGTCCCACAGCGCCGACGGCAAGCTGGTTTGCAAGCGGGTCAGCACGCCTTGGCGCAGCCGCTGGCTGCTCACTTCCAGCTCGTGGCCGAGGCTGTACTGGGCGTAAGTGCCGGAAATACCCAACACCAGGGTCACGATGACCACGAAAAGCAGCGTCAAGCGGCCTTGGATACCAAACATCGACCAACCTCCGTGCAGTGATGGAATTGACGGCAACGTCCCAATGTACGGTATGGCATGCGACTTGGCAAGTTATGGCCCCCACCGTCACACCGAGGCGGCAGACTTTGCTTGCCCGCAATGGTAAGATCGGGCAATGTAGACGAGGTGGCAAACCGGGAGGGCATCATGACAGGCAATTATCATCAACTGACGCTGGCGGAGGTGCGGCCGGGCATGGTCCTGTCGGACGTGCTGCTGGACGTGCAAGGCCATGTGCTGCTGCCGCAAGGCACGCAGCTGACCGAGGCCATGCTGGCGCTGATGCCGCGCCACGGCATCGCCATGCTACCCATCCTGAAAGAAGAAGTGTCGCCGGAAGTGGCGCAGGCGACGCTGGAGCACCATGAGGCGCGCATCGCCCACCTGTTCCGCAAAAACGACGCCGACAGCGACAGCGACTGGGCCACCGCGCTGCTGCGCCGCTTCGTGTCGGACTTCCGCCTGGGCCTACCGGAGACTCCCGAGCATGAGTAATACCCTGAGTTACGACGACGTCGTCCGCACGCTGGACGACCTGCCCTCGCTGCCGGCGGTGGTGATGGAGCTGCTCAACAGCATAGACCAGGACGATGTCGACATCTCCGTGCTGGCCAAGAAGGTGTCGCACGACCAGGCGCTGACGGCCAAGACGCTGCGGCTGGCCAACTCCTCGCTGTACGGCCTGCAAGTCAAGGTGACCACCATCCAGCAGGCGATCACCTACCTGGGCTTCCAGACCACGCGCAACCTGATCACGGCGGCCGCCGTCACCGGCTGCTTCGCCGAGGGCCACTGCCCCGGCTTCGACCACAAGGCCTTCTGGCGCCATTCGATCGCCACCGCCGCCTGCGCCAAGGTGCTGGCGCGGCAGATGCGCTTCAACCAGGACTACGCCTTCACGGCGGGGCTGCTGCACGATATCGGCCGGCTGGTGCTGGTGTCCTGCTTCCCGAACCAGTATTCGGAAACCATCGCCTACCGCGACGCCCACGATTGTTATCTGCTGGACGCCGAGCGTACCGTGCTGGGCGTCGATCATGTCGACGCCGGGCTGGCCCTGGCGGAGCACTGGAATTTTTCCGACACGATGCGGCTGGCCATCGGCGGCCATCACGACCCGGAAGCGCCGGGCGCAGGGTTCCTGGCCGCAATCATTCATGTGGCCGACGCCATCGTGCATGCGCTCGATCTGGCGCAGGTGCAGGACGATCTGGTCCCGCCGGTATCCACCGTGGCCTGGACTGCGCTGGGCCTCGATGAGGAAATCTATCTGCAATTGTTCCGCGAGACGGAACTGCAATATGAAGAAATTTCGATGGTACTGTTGAGCTGAGCGAGCGCCCTGCCGGCCGGCTTCAAATCAAGCCCGGCGACGGCAGGTGCAGGCATGCGGGCGCATTAGTGGCGCGCGTAGTTTCCGGCCTCGGCCTTTTCGGTACGCTCTTCTGGCTTTGGACGGCCTTGGGCGTCGGACAGACGGTACTTGGTGCGGCGGTCGCCCATCAAGTCGCGCAGGTCGCGGATGCTCATGCCGGTCACTTCATGCATGCGGATCAGCAGCGAGGCGCCGACCGGCAAGCGGTGGTGGCGGATCTTGCTGATGACCGGCGGCGCCACTTCCAGCAGGCGCGACAGTGCGGCATCGTTTTTCAATTGCATCTTGCCGAGCAAGATGTCCAGGAGATGATTGGGGTTGTAGCTTTCCTGGGAAGCAAGTGCGTGATGTGTCATGATTTTCCTCGTTGATTAGGTGAATGAAGTGTGCAGGCCTGAACTTAAGGGCAACTTAGATTCCTTGGACTAAGCTTTCCGGCTCCCTGCTTGCCTTTCGTGCAAGATAATTCTATGCTCAAAAGGGCCTGTTCCTGCCGCTTTCCGTCGAGCGAAGATTGTTCGACATCAATCGCTGGCTAGAAACCTTAGCAACAATGCTATTTCATCACATGGGGCTGGAGGGTGTCGCACGCAAGAACTTGTAGGAAACTGTTACACAAAGCAAGTTCGTCTTTACACAGGCGGGGGCGGGGATAAATCAGGCGGTGGTGTCGATGTGGCGACCCAGGGTTTTCTCGCTTTGGCGGCGATCCTGTTCGGCGTGTTTGTCGGCGGCCTGGGCGGCGCGGCGCTGCAGCGCGGTGGCGTCGTCATTGGCCTGGGCGCGGCTGCGCTGGGTGTCGGTATTCTTTTCCACGCGGGTCTGCACCGCGCGTTCGGCGCCGTTGCTGCGCTGTTCACGCTCGACGCTCTCGGTCGAGCTCGCCTGCTGGGCGCGCTGCTGCTCGCGGTGGGCGCGGGTTTCGCGCTGGTTGGCCGCCTGCACGCTATCGAGCGGGGTGCTGATGCGCGAGGACGAAATCGCATTGGCCGCCATGAAACCCTCCAATAGAAATTGCCGGCAGGCTACTCTTTCACTGTAGAAGCTCAGGTGCCTGAAATCAAGGCCTATCGCATCTGGCGACGGAAAATTACGTTAAACTATGGCCTGTGCCGGCACTGCCGGCCTCTCTCATAAAGCATCCCATTGAAAACCAAAACACCAGTCCAGCCGCACTACTTTGTCCCGGAACCGCTCGATAATGCGCGTCTGGCCCATCTGTGCGGCCCCCTCGACGAAAACCTGCGCCAGATTTCCGCCGCGCTGGACGTCACCATTTTCCGTCGCGGCGAGAAGTTCATCGTCAGCGGCCACAACGCCGAACGGGCGGTGCAGATCCTCGAACAGTTCTACGCGGTCGCCAACAAGATCGTGCCGATCGAGGAAGTGCAACTGGCGCTGGTCGAGCAACGCGCCGGCCTGGCAGTGGCCAACGCCGCCATCGCCGCCGCCTCGGCGCCGGACCAGCCGCGCGTGGTCGAAGCGCCGTTCGTCGAGCCGGACATCAACAGCCCCATCCTGAAGACCCGCCGCGCCGACCTGCGCGGCCGCACGCCGCACCAGATCCGCTACCTGCGCAACATCCTGGAGCACGACATCAGCTTCGGCGTCGGCCCGGCCGGCACCGGCAAGACTTACCTGGCGGTGGCCTGCGCGGTCGACGCGCTGGAACGCGATGCCGTCAAGCGCATCATCCTGACCCGCCCCGCCGTCGAAGCGGGCGAACGCCTGGGCTTCCTGCCGGGCGACCTGGCGCAAAAGGTCGATCCCTACCTGCGTCCGCTGTACGACGCGCTGTACGACCTGCTGGGCTTTGACCGCACGCAGAAAATGTTCGAGAAGCAGGTGATCGAGATCGCGCCGCTGGCCTATATGCGCGGCCGCACGCTGAACCACGCCTTCGTCATCCTGGACGAGGCGCAGAACACCACCGTCGAGCAGATGAAGATGTTCCTGACCCGCATCGGCTTCGGCAGCAAGGCCGTGGTCACCGGCGACGTCACCCAGGTCGACCTGCACAAGAGCCAGAAGAGCGGCCTGGTGGACGCGGTCCAGGTGCTGAAGGATGTGCGCGGCATCGCCTTCAGCCACTTCAACAGCGAGGACGTGGTGCGTCACCCGCTGGTGGCGCGCATCGTCGACGCCTACGAAACGGCGCACAACCACGAAGCGGAAATCGCTCCCCTCCTCAAAGCCACAGCCCTCAAAAATGTCCGCAAAAAATAAACTGACGCTGTCGGTGCAATACCCCGACACCCGCCTGCAGGAATCCATCACCCGTCCGAAGATACGCCGCTGGGTGCAGGCCGCGCTGTTCGCGCCGGCCGAGCTGACGATACGCTTCGTCGACGCAGAGGAAGGCCGCACCCTGAACCGCGACTACCGCGAGAAGGACTACGCCACCAACGTGCTGACCTTCGCCTACAACGAAGGCGAAGACATCCCGGACGACGCGCCGACCCAGGCCGACATCATCCTCTGCACCGACGTGCTGGAGCAGGAAGCGGCCGAGCAAAAGAAAACCGTGGAAGAACACGCCGCCCACCTGATCGTCCACGGCGTGCTGCACGCACAAGGCTACGACCACATGGACGACGAGGAAGCGGCCGAGATGGAAGGCATCGAAACCGACATCCTGGCCGGCCTCGGCTACGCCGATCCCTACGCGGACTGAGCAGCAGGCGGTGTCTTTTTGCCAAAAACGGACCCGCCTCCCCATTTCGTGTATCCTATACCCCTTCGAAACAACGGCTCACGCCTCCTATGCAAGAGCACTCTAGTGGCGTCAAGACTGACGCCAAACCCCATCGGTCACTGTTTGAACGCCTGACCGCACTGATTTCCCCCGAGCCAGAGAACCGCGCGGAACTGCTCGAAGTTCTGCATGACGCCCACGAACGCAACCTGATCGACGCCGACGCCCTGTCGATGATCGAAGGCGTGTTCCAGGTGTCGGATCTGTCCGCCCGCGACATCATGATTCCCCGCTCGCAGATGGATGTCATCGACATCTCCAAGCCGATCGAGGAATGGATGCCGCAAGTGCTGGCCACCGCCCACTCGCGCTTCCCCGCCATCGAAGGCGAGCGCGACAAGGTGATCGGCATCCTGCTGGCGAAAGACCTGCTGCGCTACTACGCCGAAGAATCGTTCGACGTGCGCGACATGCTGCGCCCCGCCATCTTCATCCCCGAATCGAAACGCCTGAATGTGCTGCTGCGCGACTTCCGCGCCAACCACAATCACATGGCCATCGTGGTCGATGAATACAGCGGCGTGGCCGGCCTGATCACCATCGAGGACGTGCTGGAGCAGATCGTCGGCGACATCGAGGACGAATACGATTTCGACGAGGAAGAAGACAACATCCTGTCGATCAAGGAAGGCGTGCACGGCCCGCGCTGGCGCATCAAGGCGCTGACCGAGATCGAACAATTCAACGAAGAACTCGACACCGCCCTGCCGGACGACGACGTCGACACCATCGGCGGCCTGGTCGCCAAGCACCTGGCGCGCATGCCGCACAAGGGCGACGTGTTCGACATGGAAGGCCTGCGCTTCGAAGTGCTGCGCGCCGACGCCCGCCAGATCCACGTGCTGCTGGTGGAAAAACTGCCGGCCGCCGCTGAAGCCGGCGACGACGCATAATGCGTTTTCGCCGCGCCAACCCGAACGATCCACCCAAGCCGCAACGCTCCACCCGTGGCCGCATGGCCATCACCGCCGTGGCCGGCGCGTTGTGCGTGTTCGCCTTCGCGCCGTTCGGCTGGTGGCCGCTGGAGATCCTCGGCCTGGCGACCTTGTTCTACCAGGTGCTGCGCAGCAGCGACGTCAAGGCCGCCGGCCTGATCGGCTGGGCCTTCGGCTTCGGCTGGACCGCCGCCGGCACCCACTGGCTCTACGTTTCCATGCATACCTACGGCGCCATGCCGGCGCCGCTGGCCGCCGCCGCCGTGCTGCTGCTGGCCTGGGCCATGGGTTTCTACGTCGCGCTGGCGATGGGCGGCGCGGCCTGGCTGCGCAAGCGCTGGGCGCTGCCGCTGCCGGCCGCCAACCTGCTGGTGCTGCCCGCCATGTGGTCGCTGTTCGAATGGATACGCGGCTGGCTGTTCACGGGCTTCCCGTGGCTGTCGGCCGGCTATGCCCACAACCACAGTCCGCTGGCCGGCTTTGCGCCGGTGATCGGCATGTACGGCCTGGGCTGGCTGGCGGCGGTGATCGCCGGCGCCCTGCTGTTGCTGCTGCACCGCACCCGCCTGCGCGCGGCCGGGCTGATCGTCGCCATTTCCGTGGCCGGCGTCGCCTTGAGCTTGCTGCACTGGACCTACCCGGAAGGCAAGCCGATCTCGGTGCGCCTGCTGCAAGGGAATATCCCGCAGGACGAAAAATTCAACGGCTCGCGCGTGATGTCGGCGCTCAAGCTGTACCAGGACGCCATCACGGCGGCCCCGGCCGACCTGATCGCCACGCCGGAGACGGCCATCGTCATGCTGCCGCAGCAGCTGCCGCCGGACTACCTGCCCGGCATCGCCCAGTTCCTCAACAAGACCAACAGCAACCTGATCCTGGGCATCCCGCTGGCCGACAGCCAGACCGCCTACTTCAACAGCGTGATCGGCATCCCCTCGCGCCTGGGTTCCAGCTACTACCGCTACGACAAGCACCACCTGGTGCCGTATGGCGAATTCATTCCGTTCGGCTTCCGCTGGTTCGTCAACCTGATGTCGATCCCGCTGGGCGACCAGACCAGTGGCCGCGACATCCAGCCCTCGTTCCCGATCAAGGACCAGCGCGTGCTGCCCAACATCTGCTACGAAGACTTGTTCGGCGAAGAGATCGCCGACCAGCTGAACAACCCGGCGCAGGGCCAGAAACCGGCCACCATGCTGCTCAATGTCTCGAACCTGGCCTGGTTTGGCGACACCATTGCCATCCCCCAGCATTTGCAGATCTCGCAGATGCGTACGCTGGAGACCGGCCGTCCGATGCTGCGGGCGACCAACACCGGCGCCACCGCCATCATCAATGGCGAAGGCAAGGTGGTCCAGCAGCTGCCCGTGAACACCTACGGCGCGCTGGCGGCCTCGGTGCAAGGCATGGGCGGCAGCACCCCGTACATCCTGTGGGGGAACAAGCTGTTCCTGGCGCTGGCCGCACTGTCGCTGGCCGGAGCCTGGTTTTGGGCCAAGCGCGCAAAAAACCGGGGCTAAGCCGCTTAATCTCTACAGGCTCCCTGTAAAACCCGCTAAAATTGCCCCTTTAGCGAAACTGCAACCGCGCGCCCATGGGCTGCGCCACCGACCAAACAAGATGCTGACATTTCAACAAATTATCCTGACCTTGCAAACCTACTGGGACAAGCAAGGCTGCGCCCTGCTCCAGCCGTACGACATGGAAGTCGGCGCCGGCACCTTCCACACTGGCACCTTCCTGCGCGCGATCGGCCCGGAGCCTTGGCGCGCGGCCTACGTGCAGCCATCGCGCCGCCCGAAGGACGGCCGCTACGGCGAGAACCCTAACCGTGGCCAGCACTACTACCAGTACCAGGTGGTGATGAAGCCGGCCCCGGAAAACATCCTGGACCTGTACCTCGGTTCGCTGGAAGCGCTGGGCCTGGACCTGAAGCAGAACGATGTCCGCTTCGTCGAGGACGATTGGGAATCGCCGACCTTGGGCGCCTGGGGCCTCGGTTGGGAAGTCTGGCTGAACGGCATGGAAGTGACGCAGTTCACCTACTTCCAGCAAGTCGGCGGCCTCGATTGCAAGCCGGTGCTGGGCGAGATCACCTACGGCATCGAACGCCTGGCCATGTACCTGCAGGGCGTCGAGAATATGTACGACCTGGTGTGGACCACCTGGGAAGAGAATGGCGAGACCAAGACGCTGAAGTACGGCGACGTGTTCCACCAGAATGAGGTGGAGCAGTCGGCCTACAACTTCGAGCACTCGAACACCGAGCTGCTGTTCGCCCAGTTCAACAACCACGAATCGGAAGCCAAGCGCCTGATCGAGCTGCAACTGACCCTGCCAGCGTATGAGCAGATCATGAAGGCCTCGCACAGCTTCAACCTGCTGGACGCGCGCGGCGCCATCTCCGTGACCGAACGCGCCGCCTACATCGGCCGCGTGCGCGCCCTGTCGCGCCTGGTCGCGCAAGCCTACTACGATTCGCGTGAACGCCTGGGCTTCCCTATGGCTCCCGCCGCTGCCGCCGTTGCCGCCGCTGAATAAACTGTATAAATAATATGACTCAAACTCTGCTCATCGAACTGCTGACCGAAGAACTGCCGCCGAAGGCGCTCGCCAAACTGGGCAAGGCTTTCGCGGACGGCATCGTCAACGGCCTGAAATCGCGCGACTTCCTGGAAGCCGACAGCGTCGCCACCTCGTTCGCCTCGCCACGCCGCCTGGCCGTCTCCATCACCAAGGTGCGCGCCACCTCGCCGGACAAAGCTATCCGCGAAAAAGTGCTGCCGGTGTCGGTAGCCTTGGACGCCGCCGGCAACGGCACGCCGCCGCTGGCCAAGAAACTGGCCGCGCTGGGCTTCCCCAACCTGACCGTGGCCGACCTGGAACGCGCGCAGGATGGCAAAGCCGAAAGCTTCTTCTACACCTACACCGCAGCCGGCAGCGCGCTGCAAGCGGGCCTGCAAGCCGCGCTGGAAGAATCGGTTGCCAAGCTGCCGATTCCTAAAGTGATGAGCTACCAGCGGCCCGACGGCGCCACCGTGCAGTTCGTGCGTCCGGCGCACAGCCTGATCGCGCTGCATGGCGCCACCGTGCTGCCACTGACCCTGCTGGGCCTGACCGCGTCGAACGTCAGCGAAGGCCACCGCTTCCTGACCGCGCCGGGCCAGCGCATGATCACCATCGCCAACGCCGACAGCTACGCCGCCACGCTGGCGACCGAAGGCAAGGTACTGGCGGGCGTCGAAGACCGCAAGGAAAAAATCCGTGCCGAACTGCTGGCCAAGGCCGGCGCCGACCAGGTGCTGATGCCCGAAGCGCTGCTGGACGAAGTGGCCGCGCTGGTCGAATGGCCGGTGGTCTACGAATGCAAGTTCGAGGAAGAGTTCCTGGCCGTGCCGCAGGAATGCCTGATCCTGACCATGCAGACCAACCAGAAATACTTCGCGCTGACCGACACCAGTGGCAAGCTGCGTTCGCGCTTCCTGATCGTCTCCAACATCGCCACCGACACGCCGACCGCCATCATCGACGGCAACGAGCGCGTGGTGCGCCCGCGCCTGTCCGACGCCAAGTTCTTCTTCGAGCAGGACAAGAAGAAGACCCTGGAATCGCGCCTGCCGCTGCTGGAAAAAATCGTCTACCACAACAAGCTGGGCACGCAGGCCGCACGCGGCGAACGCGTAGCCGCGCTGGCACGCTACATCGCCACCCAGATCGGCGGCGACGCCGCACTGGCCGCGCGCGCAGCCAAACTGTCGAAGGCCGACCTGGTCACCGAGATGGTCGGCGAATTCCCTGAGCTGCAAGGCATCATGGGCACCTACTACGCCCGCAACGACGGCGAGCCGGAAGACGTGGCGCTGGCCGCGTCCGAGCACTACCAGCCGCGCTTCGCCGGCGACGCCCTGCCGTCGACCGTCACCGGCACCGCCGTGGCGTTGGCCGACAAGCTCGAAACCCTGGTCGGCATCTGGGCCATCGGCCTGGCGCCAACCGGCGACAAGGACCCGTTCGCGCTGCGCCGCCACGCGCTGGGCGTGCTGCGCATGCTGATCGAGAAGCGCCTGCCGCTGTCGATTTCCGGCCTGCTGTCGCACGCTTCGGGGCTGTTCGCTTCCGTGGCCGGCTTCAAGGACCCATCGGCCGACGTCTACACCTTCATGATCGACCGCCTGCGCGGCATCCTGCGCGAGCGCGGCTTCTCGCCGAACGAAATCGAAGCGGTGGTCGCACAGAATCCGGACCGCCTGGACGACATCGTGCAGCGCCTGGAGGCCGTACAAGCCTTCGCCGCGCTGCCGGAATCGGCCTCGCTGGCCGCCGCCAACAAGCGCATCACCAACATCCTGAAGAAGAACGAGGAAGCGCTGGCCGCAGCCGGCAACAGCGGCGTCAATACCGCGCTGCTGCAGGACACCGCCGAGAAGAACCTGCACGCCGCCGTGGTGCGCGTGCTGCCGGAAATCGACGCCGCCTTCAACCAGGGCGACTTCGCCGGCACGTTGAAAACCCTGGCGCAGCTGCGCGAGGAAGTCGACGCCTTCTTCAACGACGTGATGGTGATGGCCGAGGATGTCGCCCTGCGCAACAACCGCCTGGCCTTGCTGTCGTCGCTGCACGGCATGATGAACCGCGTGGCCGACATTTCGAAGCTGGCGGCTTAAATGGGTGCGCCGTCCATGAAACTGATCATCCTCGATCGCGACGGCGTCATCAACCACGATTCGCCGGACTTCATCAAGTCGCCGGCCGAGTGGATTCCGGTCCCCGGCTCGCTCGAAGCGATCGCCCGCCTGAACCAGGCGGGTTATCGGGTGGTGGTGGCGTCGAACCAGTCGGGCATCGCCCGCGAGTTCTTCGACATGTCTATCCTGAACGCGATCCACCAGAAGATGCACAACCTGGCGCAGCAAGTCGGCGCCAGCATCGACGCCATCTTCTTCTGCCCGCACGCCGCGGCCGACAGCTGCGATTGCCGCAAGCCGAAGCCAGGCATGTTCACGGAAATCTCGCAGCGTTATAAAATCAGCCTGAAAGGCGTGCCGACCGTCGGCGATTCGCTGCGCGACCTGCAAGCCGGCTACGTCAGCGGCTGCGTGCCTTACCTGGTCCTGACCGGCAAGGGCGAGAAAACCCAGGCCACGGGTGGCCTGCCGCCCGGCACCATGGTCTTCGCCGACCTCGCCGCGATGGTCAATCACCTGCTGAAAACCAGCGCCCCGCCGGCGCTGCACGTCGTTAGTTAAACAGTTTTGGAGTCTGCATTGGGTCATCCCGTCTTGTTTCTGCGTTCCCTGATTTTCACCATTGTCATGGTGGTATCGACCATCGTCTGGGCCTGCGTATGCTTCCTGGCCGCGCCGCTGCCGTACAACAAACGCTTCTTCGTTACCGCGCGCTGGAACGTCTTCATGATCTGGTGCCTCAAGGTCATCTGCGGCATCCGCTACGAAATCAAGGGCGCCGAGAACTTCCCGGACGCGCCGGCCATCGTGCTGTCGAAGCACCAGTCGGCATGGGAGACCATCTTCCTGCTGCCTAACATGCCGCGCCCGCTGGTGTTCGTGTTCAAGAAGGAGATCCTGTACATCCCCTTCTTCGGCTGGGCGATGGCGCTGCTGCGCATGATCCCGATCGACCGCAAGCAGGGCAAGAACGCCTTCATGGACGTGGTCCGCCACGGCAAGCGCCGCCTGGCCGACGGCCAATGGATTATCATGTTCCCGGAAGGGACCCGCATCCCGGTCGGCAAGGCGGGCAAGTACAAGAGCGGCGGCACGCGCCTGGCCATCGAGACCGGCGCGGTGGTTGTACCGATCGCGCACAACTCCGGCGAGTGCTGGCCAAAAAATTCTTTCATCAAGCGCCCAGGGCTTGTTACAGTATCGATAGGCAAACCGATTTCGCCGGAAGGCCAGACCCCGGACAGCATGATGCAACAGGTGGAAAATTGGATAGAATCAGAAATGCGCGTCATTTCGCCCCACGCCTACAACGCTGGCTAGATGATCTGGCCACGCTGGTGAAGCCGGCGTCGCCGAAAGACGACGCCAGCCAACTGGACCTGTTTGGACGGGAGGCGCAGTCGTCTCTCAAGCCGGTGTACACCGCACCGGTATGGTCGATTCCGACCTCACCCGCCTCGAATACCCCTCCTCCCGTTTCGCCTTACGTGGCGCCGCCGCAGACCGCCGTGCCGGTCAAACCGCGCGCGCAGACACCGCCGCCGTCGGACCAGGCACCCAAGCGCCAGCTGATGGTGGGCGACTTCGTGCTCGAATATTCGCTGCGCCGTTCGACCCGCCGCTCGATCGGCTTCATGATCGACGACGAGGGCCTGCGCGTGACCGCGCCCAAGCGCATCAGCATCGCCGAAATCGACAACGCCATCCGCACCAAGCAGCACTGGATACTGAGCAAGCTGAAAGAGCGCCGCGAGCGCCGCGCCGCGCGCCTGGAGAAGCCGCCGGTGGAGTGGACGGACGGCGCGCAGCTGCCCTACCTGGGCGCGGACATCACGCTGCGGCTGCTGGTGGGCGGACGCAATCGCAGCAGCTACAACCCGGCCACGCGCGAGCTGTCGATGGTGCTGGTGCCCGGCGCCACCGAGACGCTGCTCAAGGAGCGGGTCAAGTCCTGGTACCAGCAGGAAGCCAAGGTGCTGTTCGAGCAGCGGCTGGACGTGTATGCGGAGCGGTTGGGAGTGCGCTATCACTCCTTCGGCCTGTCGTCGGCCGGCACGCGCTGGGGTTCCTGCACGGTGGACCGCAAGATCCGCCTGAACTGGAAGCTGATCCATTTCTCGCAACCGCTGATCGACTACGTGATCGCGCACGAGCTGTCGCACATCCTGGAGATGAACCACAGCGCGCAGTTCTGGAACACGGTGGGCCTGATCTATCCCGAATACGAGGAAGCCAAGAACCTGCTGCGCAAGCGCGCGCAGGAGCTGCCGGTGCTGTTTCCCTAGGATTCGGTCGGCCTCGTCGGCTGCCATTTCAGCAATGCTGCCGATAACTTAATTTACCCATGACAATAAGTTGCATACGTTATAATTGATAGTGAGAAAACTATTATTTAACTACTGCAATGAATTTGACAAAACTCGCCCTCGCCTGCGCACTTGCCTCCACCTTGGCCGCCTGCGGTGGCGGAGGTGGAAGCAACACCTCTAGTCCGCAAGCCGGTCAGTCCCGCACCATCAGCGGCGTGGCGGCCAAAGGCCTCATCAAGGACGGTATCGTCGGCATTTATGCCTACGATGCCGCCGGCAACCGCTCTGCGGCGCCGGTCGCCACTGGCCGCACGTCCAAAACCGATGGTAGCTATTCGTTCAACCTGGGCGACCGCACCGGCTTGTTCACCGTGGAAGTGAGCGCCGACGCGAACACCACCATGGAAGACGAGTACAGCGGCACGATTAGCATGCCCGCCACGATGACGATGCGCAGCCTGGTCCAACTCGACGGCGGCAACAACAACGCGACCGGCCACGTTACGCCGTTCACCGACATGCTGGTGACAGCGGCGATGAGCGCCGGCACGGCAAACAGCCTGACCATGGCAAACGTGGCGTCGGCGCAGACCGAAGTCACCAAGATTCTCGGCTTCAATCCGCTGACGACCAAGCCGCTCAACGCCAATAGTGACGCCGCCGCCAATACGACCGATACGTCGGAAAAATTGCAGTCCCTGGCGCTGGCAGCGATCTCGCAAATTGCCTATGCAAACGGCATGGGATGCGCCGGCACGCCGGGTGAAAAGGTCAAATGCGCAGTGAACGCAACGACCGGTACT
The DNA here is from genome assembly GCF_003416895.1 of Duganella sp. BJB476. Taxonomy (GTDB): domain Bacteria; phylum Pseudomonadota; class Gammaproteobacteria; order Burkholderiales; family Burkholderiaceae_D; genus Rugamonas. The sequence continues at coordinate 599,449 of NZ_QVIO01000004.1, read as the reverse complement.
GCACAGATGAAAGCTGGAGCCGTTAGCATCGGCAGCGGCGCGAAGGCCGCCCTGCTCGCCGCGCTGACCACAGTGGCCAACGACACCACCGTCAACAAGACCACACTGAAAACGCTGGATGGCCAACGGCTGTTCGCCGACGTGGCCATCAATATCCCAACGCCGACGCAGGCCAATCCGGTAGCCGCCACGAAAACCCTGTTCGCCAGTTTGCGCACCAACCTGCAAGCCTGGTCCGACGCCAGCAAGGACGGCGGCGGCCTGAGCAACAGCCTGAACGCGATGAAGGCCGATTTCGACAACGCCGTATCGCCGCTGGATCAGAGCCTGGCCGACTGGGTCGTCGTCTCCGGTCGCGGTATCGAGCTCTACAACGACTTTATCCAGAAAAGATCCACGGCCGTCACCGTCAGCGACGGCACGGCAGCGTCGGGACTGGCTTCGTGTACGCTGTACAAGGATGTGGCCGCGACCGTCGCCATGACCGGCAAGGACGTGTCGTCAGTCACGCCGAAGAGCGTCTCCTGCACGCTGAACGGCAGGATCGTCGAAGGATCGGAGCGCAACTCGGCATCAAGCGGCCTATATACCCGCGCAGTGATCGGCCGAAGCATCACCCTGACGCCGGCAGCCGGCAGCAACTTCGCCTACACCGCGCGGACGCTGCGCTTCGCGCAGGAATATCAAAAGGACCGGTTCGGCCCCTACAACATCCGCACCTTGAGCGGCCCGACGACCGTCGGCAGCTCAGCAAGCGGCGTCATCGCCTATACGATGAACGGCAATACCGTCGCCACCGCGCTGATTGAAGGCACCATGCCCGCGCGCACCGACGCCGGCGGCATGGTGCTCACCGACTTCGAAACATGGCGTATCAAAACCTCCACCACGGCGGAAGCAGGAGGCATCAACAACTATGCGCTCTCCGGCTCCATCGGCGCGCTCAAAAACGGCGCGACGCTCGGCACCGTCAAGATTGCCGACACGTCCTTCGTCCGCGCCACCACCACGGGCGACACCTACCGCGTCATCGAAGCCAGGCTGGGTATCGTAGCCGCAACTGCCAACAGCACCATCAGCGGCTCCCTGTCCCTGAGCAAATTCGATACCGACAAACACGGCAATGGCGACCTGCCCAACTATGCACAGTTCACCGGCAGCTTCACCAATAGCCGCGCGGAAAACTTCAACGGCGTCATCACGGCCGAAGTGTCGAACTACAAGAACTACGATAGCGCGGCACCGCTGTCGGCGACCAATTTCCTGCTTGCCAACGCATCGTTCAAAGGCAGCCTGAAGATCGTCAGCCGTCCCGCGCTGGCAGTCACGTTTGCCGCCCGCACCACCGGCTACAAGACGGCCGAATACAATGGCACCTACAACGACGGCGCCAACGTCATCTCGTTCGACGGCAACAACTCGCTGCCAAGAACGATCCGCATCGCCAGTGCCACGGGTGTCACGGTCACGCTGGTGGACGGCGCCAAGTACATCGACGTCTACAACAACAACAGCAAGACTGCACTGATCAATACCAGCACCGGGATGATCAACTACGTCGACGGCAGTTTCGAGACACTGAACTGATCCATCATGCGTTTGATTTCCTTACTGGGCGCCCTGCTTGCGGCAAACGGGGCAGCGGCGCAAACATCCGTCGCCGACAGCGACATCGCACTGCGCGCTCCCAGCGCCGCCTGGCAACCCTATGCCAAGGCACAAGCCTGGGCGGCTTACGATACCGTGCCGATCCGCGAACTTGGCCGTGACTGGGGTAATAGCTACGCCCCGCGCAACGGCCGCAACGTCTTCCTGCAGCGGGACCGCGTGGAATTCGGCGTGGAGAAGGACGGCTGGCGCATCGGCGCGGAATACCGGCTGGAAGTGTCGCTGCAGACGAACCGCGACACGGTGGACCTGTACCATCTTTATCAAAGCCACAAGACGCCCGACAAGGCGCTCGATTTCGCGGTGTACGCCCAATCGAAACAATGGGCGGCAGCGGGCGCGCGCGTGGGCCGCACCTTCACCCTGCCCGAGCACGGCGCGGGCAATCCCTTGCTGATGGTGTCGGCCGCCGTGTACGGGCACGCCCGCAATCACGACAGCAGCGCGTCCGGCAAGGTGAGCTACAAGCCCGATACCGCCTACCGGATCGATGGCACGTACGCGAACTCGCAGACGGACTACACCTATCCGTTCATGCCGGAGGCCACGCAGAAATCGTCGGGCGCCAGCATCTCGGCCGCCCTGCAATGGCCGCTGAGCAGCCAGCTGACCGCCAACCTGGCGGTCAATGACTTGTGGAGCCGCATGCGTTGGACCAATTTGCCGTCGAAGGCGCAAAGCATCGCGTCCGACGTGCGCACGGTCGATGGCGACGGCTACATCAACTACAAGCCGCAGATCGCCGGCCAGAACAGCTTGATCGAGCGCACCGGCGCCATCGGTGCCAGCACCGCGCTGAACCTCACCTACCGCCACCTGCAATGGGGGCTGCGGATCGGTGCGCAGCGCATCGCCGGCACCACCATACCGGAAGCCATCGGCAGCTATGCCAGTCGCTGGGGAACGTTCAGCGCCAGCTATGACACGCGTTTCAACATGGTGGGACTGGGATACGAACAGGGCCCGCTCCGTCTGCGCGTACGCACCGACAGCTTGCCGTTCAGCGAGGCGCGCGCATTCAGCCTGGAGACGGCCATGTATTTTGCGTTCCAATAATTGACGTCTGGGTAATGCGAAGGTAATTTATCGCCATGGATAATAAAACGAACTTCAGCCGCACCACCATCGTTCTGCATTGGCTGGTGGCGGCCAGCATCATCGGCCTGATCGCGCTCGGCATCTACATGGTCGAGACGGAATCCTGGCATCTGTACGACATCCACAAATCGATCGGACTGCTGACGTTCGTGGCGATCCTGGCGCGGCTGGCCTGGCGCTGGCGCAATGGCCTGCCGCAGCCGGTGCGGCCGGTGTCGCGGCTGGAGTACGTCACCGCCGTGGCGGCGCACGTGGTGCTGCTGATCCTGACTGTCGTGCTGCCGCTGAGCGGCATGCTCTACTCCGGCGCCAGCGGTCACGGCTTCGGCATCTTCGACTGGGAGATTTTCCCCAGCCACTACCTCGGCGACCAGGCCGTGCCGCTCAGCGCGCGCTGGTCCGACATCGGCCAGACGCTGCACGGCTTGCTCGGCTACCTGCTGCTGACGCTGATCGTGCTGCACGCCGCAGCAGCGCTCAAACACCACTTCATCGACAAGGACGCCACCCTGAAGCGCATGCTGGGCCGCACGTCAAAATCAACATAATTGCAATACCATTATCCGAATCGCAAATATCTATCATTCGATATTAAAAGTTGCCGCACGGAATTTATCGTGATAACTTCTGCTGCACTGCCGCATAAGGGATAAATTCAATGCAACAAACTATGAAAAAGAAGACCGGCCTGGTCTTGGGTGGAGGCGCGCCGAACTCGCCTCTGATCGCCGGCGCGCTGGCTGCCTTCCTCGACCAGGAAGTCGAATTCGACGTGATTTCCGCTTCCGGAGCGGGTGTTTTGATGGGCTTGCTGTACGCGGCGCCGTTGGAAGGCTCGCCCCGCGAAGCGCTGAAACGCTGGGCCGATACCGGCGTCTCCGACAGCATCTACAAGATGATGCCGGTGAATTACAAGATCTTCCACAAGCCAGGCCAGGAAGCGGACGCCTTCCGCAACGCCTTCGCGCCATCGAACAGCCATCCGGTGTTTGGTGCGATGCAAAACGTGTTCGCCCAAGGCTCGGTGCCGTGGACCGACTGGACGCAGCTGCTGATGTCGACCATGTCGCCGTCCAACCTGTCGGCCAAGAGCCTGGGTTTGTGCGCGCACGCGCCGTTCCTGGAAGGCGCTGTGAATTTCTCCGCCATCGCCAGCATGAAGCCGGAGTTCTACATCAACGCCTACAACCTGAACCAGCATCGCATGACGATCTGGGACAAGCACGAAATCAAGGCGGAGCATGTGCGCGCAGCGCTGTCCTTCCCCTTCCTGTACGCGCCGACTGAAATCGACGGCGAGGACTACATCGAAGGCGCCGCGCTGGAGACCTTGAACTTCGATCCCTTCATCGAAGGCAAAGGCGATCACCACGATACCGACACGCTGATCGTGCTCGACATCCTCGGCGACGAACGCCTGCTGCGCAAGCCGCGCAACCTGTATGACGCGTGGGTCGGTTCGATGATCACGCCGCTGGTGAAGATTTCGCAGAACCAGATCCGCCTGTTCGAGCTGGAACACAACACCGACCGCAAGACCGGCTTGCCGAAACGCCGCCTGCTCAAGCTGGAGTTGATGGCCGCCGTGCCGGACGACCATATGCCGAACACGATGGACTGGTCGACGTCGAACATGCAGTTCCTGTTCGATATCGGCTACAAGGCGGCGACGCGCTTCTGCCGCCAGCACTCCACGGTGCTGCGCTATGCAGAAGAGACGGAACTGGCGGGTTAAGGTTTAATCAGCGCAGGCAACAGCGCCAGCGTGCGGTGCGTGGCGCCGCGATGCTGGTTGGCGAAGGCCTGCGCGTTGCGGCCCATCGCCGCGCGCGCCGCTTCGTCGTTCAGCAGACGCCCAGCGGCGGACATCAGCTCCGCCGCATCGGCCACGCGTTGCGCGCCGCCTGCCGCCAGCGCATCTTCCGTCACCAGCGCGAAGTTGAAGGTATGCTGGCCGATCAGCACCGGCTTGCCCAGCGCCGCCGGTTCGATCAGGTTCTGGCCGCCCAGCGGCAGCAGGCTGCCGCCGACGAAGGCCACATCGCAGGCCGCGTAGTAGGCGAACATCTCACCCATCGAATCGCCCAGCAGCACGTCGACAAAGCCCGGCAACGCGGCATCGCCGCCGTCCAGCGCCAGCTTGCTGCGACGCTGTGCGTTCAGGCCATGCGCGCCGACCATCTTCTCGACTTCATCGAAGCGCTGCGGATGGCGCGGCACGATCAGCAGCAATACATTGGACGGCAAGCCGGCGCGCTCCTGGCGGAAGGCATCGAGTATCAATTCTTCCTCGCCCTCGCGCGTGCTGGCGCACAGCAGCACCTGACGGCCACCGATCACGCCGCGCAGCGCCGCACCGATGGCCAGCGCCGCATCCGGCACCACCACGTCGAACTTGATGCTGCCGGTGATCTCCACGCGCTGCACGCCCAGCGAGCGCACGCGCTCCGCATCGGCCGCCGTCTGCGCCGCGACCAGCGAGATGCCGCGCGCGGCATCCACCAGCAAGGACCCAAAGCGGCGCGACCTGCGCAGCGAACGCTCCGACAAGCGGGCATTGGCCAGCACCACCGGCACGCCGCGCTTGCCGCATACCGCGATCAGGTTTGGCCACACCTCGGTCTCCATCAGGATGCAGACCGCAGGCTTGAAATGTTTGATGAAACTGCCCACCATCATCGCCGTGTCGTACGGCAGATACGATTGCACCAGCCGCGCGCCATGCTTGGCAAACAGCGTCTTGCCGGTGGCGCGGCCGGTCGGCGTCATGTGGGTGAGGACGATGCGGCTGTGCGGGTACGCGGCCAGCAAGGCGTCGATCAGCGGTTCGGCGGCGCGGGTTTCGCCCACCGACACCGCGTGCACCCACAGCGTCTGCGCGGACGAGGCGGCGCCGCTGTAGAAGCCCAGGCGTTCGCCCCAATGCTGGCGATAACCCGGCTCCTTGCGGCCGCGCAGCCACAGGCGGGCCAGCACCAGCGGCAAGGCCAGGCACCACATCACGGAATAGAAAATACGCATGGTTACGCGAGCAGGCTGCGGGCCGCGGACAGCACTTCGGCCACCGACGGCGGCGTGCCGCGATCGCCCAGGTTGATGATGCGCGGCGACCAGTTGCCCTCGGTCTTCCAGCGCGGCGAATCGGCGTAGATCTCCACGGTCGGCCGCACGAAGGCAGCGGCGATATGGGTCAATCCCGTATCGACGCCGATCACCAGGCCGGCGTGGCGCGCCAGCAGCATGGCATCGGCCATCGACAGTTTCGGCAGCACGCGCGCGTTCGGCAGGCCGGCGGCCAGTACGTCGGCTTCGGCCTTTTCCTTGGGCGAGCCCCATGGCAGCAGGATGGGCATGGGCGCCAGTTCGCGGCCCAGCGCTCTCCAGTTCTCCGGCGCCCACTTCTTCGGATCGCGCGCGGTGCCATGGAAGTAGACGGCGTATGGCTCGGCAGGCATCCAGTCCGGACGCGGCTCGCTGGACGAGACTTCCGGCAGGCCGAAATCGGCCGGCGTATCGACCGCGTAACCCAGCGCCGCGCCGGCCACCAGGCGGCCGCGCGCCACCGCGTGCGTGCGCGGATCGGTCGGTATGCTTTGATTGTGGAAGATGCGCGAGATGCCCTCGTAGCCGGAGCCTTCGCTGCCGTTGGCCAGGCCGACCTTGCGGCCGCCCTTCACCACCCGGGCCGCGCCCATGATGATGCCGGTCTTGAGCAATCCCTGCGTATCGAATACATAGTCGTACTGCTGCTCGCGCAGGGTACGGAAAAAGCTTTTGATCTCGGCGCGGGTCTCGGGCTTGCCGAGACTCTTGCGCCAGCGCCGCAGCGCAAACGGAATGATGGTGCGCACGCGGGCGTTGAGCCGCACCAGGCTGACGTAGCCCTCTTCCACCACCCAGTCGATGTTCGCGTCCGGGAAATGGCGGGCGATATCGGCCACCATCGGCAGGTTGTGCAGCACGTCGCCCAGCGAGGAGACGCGCACCAGCAAAATGTTCAGCGGCTTGCGGCCGCCCGCCTGCGCCGTCATGCGCTTAGAACGGCAGTTCCGCGTCCGGCTTGGCAGCCAGGATCACGCTCTTGAACTGGCCCTGAATGCGCGCCAGCGCGGCCGGCGTTTCGGCTTCGAAGCGCATCACGATCACCGGCGTGGTGTTGGACGAACGCGCCAGGCCGAAGCCGTCTTCGTATTCCACGCGCAGGCCGTCGATGGTGATGATCTGCACGTTGCCGGGGAACTTGGCGTCGGCGCGCAGCTTGTCCATGACGATGACGTTCTCGCCTTCGTTCAGGTGCAGGTGCAGCTCGGGCGTGCTGTCCGATTGCGGCAGCGAGTTCAGCAACTTGGACGGATCGGCTTCGCGGGTCAGGATTTCCAGCAGGCGGGCGCCGGAGTACAGGCCGTCGTCGAAACCGTACCAGCGGTCCTTGAAGAAGATGTGGCCGCTCATTTCGCCGCCCAGCGGGGCGCCGGTTTCGCGCAGCTTGGCCTTGACCAGCGAGTGGCCGGTCTTGTACATCAGCGGCACGCCGCCGTGCTTGCTGATCCACGGCGCCAGGTGGCGGGTGCATTTGACGTCGTACAGAATCTGCTCGCCCGGATGGCGGCTCAGCACGTCGGCCGCGAACAGCATCATCTGGCGGTCCGGGTAGATGATCTGGCCATCCTTGGTGACCACGCCCAGGCGGTCGCCGTCGCCGTCGAAGGCGATGCCCAGCTCGGCGTCGGTCTCTTGCAGGCAGCGGATCAGGTCTTGCAGGTTTTCCGGATGGGCCGGATCGGGATGGTGGTTGGGGAAGTTGCCGTCCACTTCGCAGAACAGTTCGACCACTTCGCAGCCCATGCCACGGAACAGGTCGCCCGCGAAGGCGCCAGCCACGCCGTTGCCGCAGTCCACCGCGATCTTGATCGGACGCGCCAGCTTGACGTCGCCGATGATGCGCTCCAGGTACTGGGCGCGGATGTCGTGGGTGCTGTACGCGCCCTTGCTGGCCGCCGACGAACCGTCGTGGTCGACGATGCGCTGGTACAGCGCGGTGATGGCGTCGCCGTGGATCGCTTCGCCGGCCAGCACCATCTTGAAGCCGTTGTAGTCCGGCGGATTGTGGCTGCCGGTGACCATGATGCCGGAGGCGGCGCCCAGCACGTTGGTGCCGAAGTACACCATCGGCGTGGCGACCACGCCCAGGTCGATCACATCCACACCGGCCGCTTGCAGGCCTTCGGCCAGCGCTGCCGTCAGCACCGGGCCGGACAGGCGGCCATCGCGGCCGATCACGACTTTCTTTTCGCCCTTGGCCAGCGCAGCCTGGCCGAAGGCCTGGCCGATCTGGCGCGCGACGCCCGCATCCAGGGTTTTATCGATAATGCCGCGAATGTCGTAAGCCTTGAAGATCGTTTTAGATAAAGAAACCATAGTGTGGAATGTATGCGAGAGGAATGAAAGCGGCTGGACTTGCCAGCCGCAGCTTATCGGAGTGCAGGCAGTTTAAACCTTTAAGCCGGCAATGTCTTTACCGGCTTCCAGCCAGTCCTTGACCCATTTCGGCTGGCGGCCGCGGCCGGTCCAGAGCTGCGTGGCGTCGGCCGGATTGCGGTAGCGTGGCGCCACGCTGCCGGTTTTGGCGCGGGTGCCGGCTGCGCCGCCGACCAGGTCTTTCAAGGGCACGCCCACGCTTTGGGCAATAGCCAGTATCTGTTCGCGCGCCTTGGCCAGGTCCTGGCTTTCGCGCTGTTTTAATTCGCGTTTAACTTGCTCTTGCAGATTACGCAAATCGGCGGAGGACATATTCGACAGATCCATTTGGTATTCCTTTTAAGTGAGGTGATATAAAGCCCGGCGGGAATATATTACATCAACATAAAAAAGTCAGGTTTTCTTATGGCGTATCATCCAGCGCGGTGCTTTAAAGCGGACGATACGGACATATATCCAGATGTAACTGCTGATAAACAAAATACAGAAAACCATTAATGCCCAGGTATGGCGCCACAATACCGTGGCCGGTATCACCGCCATCAGCGAAAACAGCCATAAATACGGCGAAGTCATCGAATTGCGGCGGATCAGCGCACGCGCCTCTTTGCGGCCGACCGCCCATTGCACGATGCGGCGGAAGATCAGGCTATGCAAATGGATGCCGTCCGGCATGGCCGGAGACTTACCACGGACAAACATGCGGCGATAAACGGAGAATAAGGTTTCAAAGGTCGGATAGATTAACAGCAGCGCCGCGTACCAGGTAGAAACTTGCGGGTTGCGCATCACCAGCAGCAACGCCAGTTCGCCCAGCATGAAGCCGATAAAATACGCGCCGCCGTCGCCCAGGAAGATCATGCCGACCGGATAATTCCAGATCAGGAAGCCGGCCGTGGCGCCCGCCACCATCAGCGCCGCGATCAGCACGAACATATCGTTGACCTGCAAAGCCACATAACCCAGCGACAGCAGCATGCAGATGCACACCACGCTGGCCAGGCCGTTGAAACCGTCGATGATATTGACCGCGTTGGCGATGCCGGCCACCGCCAGCACCGTCAGCGGCAGGGTCAGCCACATATATTGCAGCGGCCAGGCGGAAAACGCCCAGTCGATGCGGTCGACGCGGGCGTCGAGCAGGAAATAGCCGAGCGCGGCGGCGGCCATGGTCAGCACCAGGCGGCGCGCGGCACTGACTTTGCCTGTGTAATCTTCGACGATGCCGCCGACAAAGGCCACGGCGGAACAGGCCAATAGCGACATCAGCCAATGCGTCATGGCCGGCACCCGCCAAATGGAAATGAAAGAACTCAGCGCCACCGATAAAAATATCGATAAGCCGCCAATACGGGCGACATGGTGGGCATGCACTTTTTGCACGCCCATGAAATCGGAATCGAGCGCAGGACCGTGCAATCTCGCTTCTTTAATCACCAGCAGGGTTAGCAGCGCGGAAGCGACAAAGCTCAGTAAAAAGGAAAACATATTTTTCTATACAAAATTACCGGATGCGCTAACCGATAAGGATGGACTACACGCTAACTCGCGATTGTACCGGATTAAACGGGCAGGTCCTGAATTGACAGCCGGTAATAGCCGCGCGGCGTCAAACTTAGACAGTTTTGCAACGGCAGGCGCAAAAACGCCTGCCGAAGCGCGTCGGCATGATAGCAGCAGCATATGGTGCAGGTGACAACGCTTACCAAACGATACAACTCGCGATACCGCTCAGCGCATGCACAGATGCAAGGCTTCTTTCCAGTCCGGCAAGTGGCAGAAACGCGCCATCAGGCGCTCGGACGACATCACCGAGTACTGCGGGCGCTTGGCAGGCACTGGGTATTCGGCGCTGGTGATCGGCAGCACGCGGCATTCCAGCCCCGCCGCCTCGACGATGGCCTGGGTGAAGTCGAACCAGGTGGTCTGGCCCTGGGCGCTCAGGTGATACACGCCGCTGTTCTGCACCCACCACTCGCGTCCGCCCGCGTGGGCTTGCGACAGCACCAGCGCGGTGGTGTCGGCGATGGTGCGGCTCCAGGTCGGCGCGCCGTGCTGGTCGGCCACCACGCGCAGCTCGTCGCGCTCCTTGGCCAGGCGCAGCATGGTCAGCAGGAAGTTCTTGCCGCGCATGCCGTACACCCAGCTGGTGCGGAAGATCAGGTGCGGAATGCCGGCCGCGGCGATGGCCTGCTCGCCGGCCAGCTTGCTGGCGCCGTAGACGTTGAGCGGGCCGGTGGCGTCGTCCTCCACCCGCGCCGCCGGCTGGCTGCCGTCGAACACGTAGTCGGTCGAGTAATGCACCATGGCCGCGCCCAGCAGTTTGGCTTCCTGCGCCATCAGGCCCGGCGCTTCGGCGTTGACGCGGTGCGCCAGTTCCGGCTCGCTCTCGGCCTTGTCGACCGCCGTGTAGGCGGCCGGATTGACGATCAGCCCCGGCTTTTCGCGGCGGATCACGTCGCGCACCTGATCCAGGTCGGACAAGTCCATCACGTTGCGGTCCACCGCCACCACCTCGCCTATGCCTTGCAGGCTGCGCGCCAGTTCATACCCCACCTGGCCGCTACTGCCGGTCAGCAGGATTTTCATGCGAACACCTCGGCGTCGGCCAGCAGCACTGCGGCCTGGTCTTTACCGGACAGCAGCGGCGCCGCGTCCAGCGCCGGCCACTCGATGCCGATGGCCGGATCGTTCCACAGCACCGAGCGCTCGTGCTCGGGCGCCCAGTAGTCGGTGGTCTTGTAGAGGAATTCGGCGGTGTCGCTGGTGACCACGAAACCGTGCGCGAAGCCGGGCGGTATCCACAGCTGCTTCTTGTTCTCGGCCGACAGTTCGAGGCCGTACCATTGGCCGAAGGTGGCCGAGCTCTTGCGCAAATCCACGGCGACGTCGAACACGCTGCCGGCGCTGGCGCGCACCAGCTTGCCCTGCGCCTGCTGGATCTGGTAGTGCAGGCCGCGCAGCACGCCCTTGGCCGAGCGCGAATGGTTGTCCTGCACGAAGGGCAGGGTCACGCCGGTCAGCTCGGCGAAACGGCGGGCGTTGAAGCTCTCGTAGAAGAAGCCGCGGTCGTCGCCGAACACGCGCGGTTCCAGTACCAGCAAGCCTTCCAGTGGCGTCGTGATTACATTCATCGTGGCACAACCTTGTCTTCAAGAATCTGCAACAGGTACTGGCCGTAGTTGTTTTTCTTCAGCGGCTCGGCCAGCTTGCGCAACTGGACGGCGTCGATATAACCCTTGCGGTAGGCGATCTCTTCCGGGCAAGCCACTTTCAGGCCCTGGCGTTTTTCGATGGTGGCGATGAATTGCGATGCGTCGAGCAGCGACTCGTGGGTGCCGGTGTCCAGCCAGGCCATGCCGCGCCCCATCACCTCGACGTTGAGCTGCTGCTTTTCCAGGTAGACGCGGTTGACGTCGGTAATCTCCAGCTCGCCGCGCGCGGACGGCTTGATGCTGGCGGCGATGTCGCACACCTGGTTGTCGTAGAAGTACAGGCCGGTGACGGCGTAGTTCGATTTCGGCTTGAGCGGTTTTTCCTCGATGGACACGGCGGTGCGCTCGGCGTCGAACTCGACCACGCCGTAGCGCTCCGGATCCTGCACGTGATAGGCGAACACGGTGGCGCCGTCGGTCTGCTCGGTGGCGTGGCGCAGCAGTGCGTCCAGGTCGTTGCCGTAGTAGATGTTATCGCCCAGGATCAGCGCGGACGGCGAGTCGCCGACGAATTCCTTGCCGATGATGAAGGCTTGCGCCAGGCCGTCCGGCGAAGGCTGCACCGCGTAGCTGATGCTGATGCCCCACTGGCTGCCGTCGCCCAGCAAGTCCTGGAAGCGCGGCGTGTCCTGCGGCGTCGAGATCAGCAGGATCTCGGTCATGCCGGCCAACATCAGCACCGTCAGCGGATGGTAGATCATCGGCTTGTCGTAGATCGGCAGCAGCTGCTTGGAGACGCTCATCGTCACCGGATACAGGCGGGTGCCGGAACCGCCGGCCAGGATGATGCCTTTGCGGCTATTCACAGGAGTGCTCATTGCTGGCCTTCGCGGTTAAAGTAATTGGTTTCCACCCACTTGGCGTAGCTGCCCGACTGCACGTCGGCGACCCAGGCCTGGTTGTCCAGGTACCACTGCACGGTCTTGGCGATGCCGGTCTCGAAGGTCTCGGCCGGCTTCCAGCCCAGTTCGCGCTCCAGCTTGCGGGCGTCGATGGCGTAACGGCGGTCGTGGCCGGGGCGGTCCTTGACGTAGGTGATTTGCGCGCGGTAGCTGGCGCCGTCCGCTTTCGGTTTCAGCCGGTCCAGCATGTCGCACAGCGTGTGCACCACGTCCAGGTTGGCCATCTCATTCCAGCCGCCGACGTTGTAGGTCTCGCCCAGGCGGCCCGCCGCCAGCACGCGGCGGATCGCCGCGCAGTGGTCGCTGACGTACAGCCAGTCGCGTACCTGCTGGCCGTCGCCGTAGATCGGCAGCGGCTTGCCCGCTTGTGCGTTGGCGATGATCAGCGGGATCAGCTTCTCGGGGAAGTGATACGGGCCGTAGTTGTTGGAGCAGTTGGTGGTCACCGTCGGCAGGCCGTAGGTGTGGTGGTACGAACGCACCAGGTGATCGGAGGCGGCCTTCGATGCCGAGTACGGGCTGTTCGGCGCGAACGCGGTGGTTTCGCTGAACGGCGCATCGTCCGGGCCCAGCGTGCCGTAGACTTCGTCGGTGGACACGTGCAGGAAGCGGAAGGCGGCCTTCTCGTCGTCCGGCAGCGCCGACCAGTAGGCGCGGGTCGCTTCGAGCAGGCTGAAGGTGCCGTTGATGTTCGTGTTGATGAACTCGCCCGGTCCGAGGATGGAGCGATCCACATGGCTTTCTGCGGCAAAGTGCACAATCGCGCGCGGCTTGTGCTGCTGGAACAAGGCCAGCACCTGGGCCTGGTCGCAGATGTCGCCGCGGACGAAGGTGTGGCGCGCATCCTGCTTCAGCGACGCCAGATTATTCAGATTGCCCGCGTAGGTGAGTTTGTCGAAATTGAGTACCGGTTCATCGCTTTGCGCCAACCAATCCAGTACGAAATTTGAACCTATAAAACCAGCACCACCCGTCACAAAAATCATTTAGTATCCCGTAGAGCAAGTTAATTAAGCAATGTCTTCAATTTTATGTGATCTTGCACTCGCAGGTGAGAAAATTCGCTTGGGTGCCGGATTTTTTGAGCGATATTTTATGCACGGCTAAGGGCAAACAGCTCAAATAATGAGAACCTACCTGATTGGCGACCTTCAAGGTTGCCATGAGCAAACACTTTCCCTGCTGGAGAGCGTCAACGCCGATGCCGAGCGGCGCGACCCCGGCGTCGAGCACCGCATCTTCTTCGCTGGCGACCTGATCAATCGCGGCCCGGATTCGCTGGCCACGCTGCGCCATGTGCGCGCGCTGGCGATGGGCAGCGGCGGCCGCATCGACAGCGTGCTCGGCAATCACGACCTGCACTTGCTGGCGGTGGCCTACGGCATCCGGCCGGAGCACAAGTCCGATACGCTGGCCGAGATCCTGCACGCGCCCGACCGGGACGAGCTGATCGATTGGCTGCGGCGCCGTCCGCTGGCCATCCACACCCAGGGCCATGTGCTGGTGCACGCCGGCCTACTGCCGCAATGGACGGCGGCGCAGGCGATGGCCTTGGCCGGCGAAGTGCAGCAGATGCTGCGCGGCGCCGGCATGGCCGAGTTCCTGGCCGAGATGTACGGCAACCTGCCCGACCGGTGGAGCGACGATCTGCAAGGCGCGGACCGGCTGCGCTGCATCATCAACGCGATGACGCGGCTGCGCTTCTGCGACGCCGACGGCGTGATGGATTTCAAGATGAAGGAAAGCGGCACGGCAGAAAAAGGCTCAGGCCTGATGCCGTGGTTCGAGGTGCCGGGCCGGCGCAGCCGCAAGGAGACGGTGGTGTTCGGCCACTGGTCGGCGTTGGGCCTGGTGCTGAAGCCGCATTTGATCGGGCTCGACAGCGGCTGCGTGTGGGGCGGCCAGCTGACCGCCGTGTGCCTGGAAGACCGCAGCCTGCTGCAAGTGCAGTGCCCGGAGTTCCAGCAGCACGGCGGCAAGAAGAACTAGTGCGGCGCAGCCGTCACACCCAGCGCGGCGGCGACGGCCTGGTGCGTGGCCTCGGCCAGTTCACGGCGATGCGCGCCGATGCTGGCTATGGCCGGCAGTATCGTCAAGCGCGCCTTCACCGGCGGCCCATCCAGGATCAGCATGATGCTCTCGGCGAAAGTGGTCTCGCCGATGAAATCCACCGACGGATGTGAAGCGCCTGACGGATCGCGGTACGACAGCGCGATCGCCTGCACCGGCACCTTGGCGTCGATCGCCGCCTCGAACAGATTGGCGTGGAAGGGCAACAGGCTGCCCTGCGCCGCCGTGGTGCCCTCCGGGAAGAAGGCCACGCGCTCGCCGCGCTCCAGGCTGTTCACCAGTCCCTTGAAGATATGCCGCAGGTCGCGCCGGTTGCCGCGCGAGATGAACACGGTGCCGGCCTTCTCCGCCAGCCAGCCCGCCAGCGGCCACGAGCGGATCTCCGCCTTGGCCACGAAGTGACTCGGATGCAGGCTGTGGATGACGAAGATGTCCAGCCACGAGACGTGATTGGCCACCACCATCGCCCGATCCAGCAAGGGCACGCCGGCGCTCTGCTCCACCGTCACATTGCACATCGCCAGCAGCCGGGTCGACCAGCGGCGGATGTGGCCGTTACGCTTTTCCTGCCCGATCCAGGGGAACACCGTCGCACAGATCGTCATCCCGACCAGCACATGCAGAAACACCCGCACCAGGCGGAAGATCATCGTAAGCTTCATGCAAACCGATCAGCTGCGTTGGTAGGCGACGTGACCTGCCACGATGGTGGTGCGGACCTGCCCGGCCAGGTTGTAGCCGATGAAAGGCGTGTGCTTGCCCTGGCTGGCCAGCGCCGATGCTTCCACGGTCCAGCGCGCTTCAGGATCGAACAGGCAGACGTCGGCCGAAGCGCCGACCGACAAGGTGCCGGCGTCCAGCCCGGCCACGCGGGCCGCGTCGGAGGTGATGCGGGCCAACGCGCGCGCCAGCGGCCGCACCGCACCCGTGTCCTGGGTGGCGGCGTAGTCGTCGGCCCATTTCAGCGCCAGCGACAGCAGCAGTTCCAGTCCGGTGGCGCCGGGCGACGCTTCGCCGAACGGCAGCAGTTTCTCGTCGTCGTCGACCGGCGTGTGGTCCGAGCACAGCGCGTCGACCGTGCCGTCCAGCAGGCCGAGGCGGATCGCGTCGCGGTCGCGCTGGCTGCGGAACGGCGGCGTCACGCGCGCGTTGGAATCGAAGAAGCCGATATCGGCGTCGGTCAGGTGAATGTGGTGGGCGCCGACGTCGCAGGTGACGGGCAAGCCCTCCTTCTTGGCGTTGCGCACCAGCTCCAGGCCGGCCGCCGACGACATGCGGCACAGATGCACGCGGGCGCCGGTCGAGCGCATCAGTTCGAAGATCGTGTGCAGCGCGATGGTCTCCGACATCACCGGCACGCCGGACAGGCCCAGACGCGAAGCCAGCGGGCCGCTGGCCGCGATGCCGCCGCGGCCGATGTGCGCGTCCTGCGGACGCAGCCACACGGTATAGTTGAAGGTCTTGGCGTACTGCATGGCGCGCAGCAGCACGTTGGTGTCTTCGATCGGCTCTTCCGCCTGCGCGAAGCCGATGCAGCCCGCCTCGGTCAGCTCGGCCATCTCGGTCAGCGCCTTGCCCTTGAGGCCGACGGTCAGCGCGCCCAGCGGGTGTACATTGGCCTGGTTCAGCGTCTTGGCGCGGTGCTTGAGCATCTCGACCAGGCCCGGCTCGTCCAGCACCGGATCGGTGTCCGGCGGGCAGATCAGGCTGGTCACGCCGCCTTGCATGGCGGCCTGCATTTCCGATTCCAGCGTGGCCTTGTATTCGTAGCCCGGCTCGCGCAGGCGCGCCGACAGGTCGACGAAGCCCGGCGAGACGATCAGGCCGGCGGCGTCGATGGTCTGGTCGGCCGCGAAGCCCGCTGGCGCCGTGCCCACCGCCAGCACTTTGCCGTCGGCGATGTAGAGGTCGTTCTTGCCGTCGATGCCGTTGGCCGGATCGATCAGGTGACCGTTTTTAATGTGTAGTTTCATGCCTGCGTTCATCCCTGCGTCCCCGCCACTATGCTCATTACCGCCATGCGTACTGCAATCCCGAAAGTCACCTGCGGCAGTATCACCGCCTGCGGACCGTCCGCCACCGCCGAGTCGATCTCGACGCCGCGATTCATCGGGCCCGGGTGCATGACGATCGCGTCCGGCTTGGCCAGCGCCAGGCGTTCCGGCGTCAGGCCGTAGCTCTTGAAGTATTCCTGCGCCGACGGCAGCAGCGCGCCGCTCATGCGCTCGTTCTGCAGGCGCAGCATGATGATCACGTCGACGCCCTTCAAGCCCTCTTCCATATTGGTGAAGGTGCGCACGCCCATCTGCTCCAGGCCGCCAGGCAGCAGGGTGTGCGGGCCGATGGCGCGCACTTCCGGCACGCCCAGGGTGGTCAGCGCGTGGATGTCGGAACGGGCCACGCGGCTGTGCAGGATGTCGCCGACGATCGCTACCGTCAGGTTGGTGAAGTCTTTCTTGTAGTGGCGGATGGTGTACATGTCCAGCAGACCCTGGGTCGGGTGTGCGTGGCGGCCGTCGCCGGCGTTGACCACGTGCACGTGCGACTGCCTGGTGTCGTGCAGGTGCTTGGCGATCAGGTAGGGCGCGCCCGACTGCGCGTGGCGCACCACGAACATGTCGGCGTGCATGGCCGACAGGTTGTCGATGGTGTCGAGCAGCGATTCGCCCTTGCTGGCGGACGAGGCCTGGATGTTCAGGTTGATCACGTCGGCCGACAGGCGCTTCGAGGCGATCTCGAAGGTGGTGCGGGTGCGCGTGGAGTTCTCGAAGAACAGGTTGAACACCGACTTGCCGCGCATCAGCGGGACCTTCTTGACGTCGCGGTCGGAGATGCCGACGAACGACGAGGCGGTGTCCAGGATGTGGTTGACGATGGACTTCGGCAGTCCCTCGATCGACAGCAAGTGCTGGAGCTCGCCGTGTTTGTTCAGTTGCGGATTAAGCATGGTTTTATTCTATGGTTAGCGTAAATTTTCCATCGTCGGCGCGCTTGAGCACCAGCGCCTGCCCTTGCGGCACCTGCACGTGCGCGGCGACGAAATCGGCCGCCACCGGCAGCTGGCGCTCGCCGCGGTCCACCAGCGCGGCCAGCATGATGCGCGCTGGGCGGCCGTAGTCGAACAGCTCGTTGATCGCGGCGCGGGTGGTGCGGCCGGTGTACAGCACGTCGTCCACCAGCAGGATGTTGGCGGCCGCCACCTCGAAACTGATGCTGGTCGGCTTGACGTCGGCCGGCAGACCCTTCTTGGCGTAATCGTCGCGGTAGAAGGACACGTCCAGCACGCCGCAGCGGGCGGACAGGCCGAGGTCGGCCGCCAGGCGTTCGGCGATCCAGGCGCCGCCGGAGTGGATGCCGACGATGGCGACATCGGCCACGCCGGCCAGGCCGGCTTTGACGTCGGCCAGCAGGGTCGCGTACAGCGCTTCGGCGTCGAGTTGGTTGGGGTTCAGTGTGGACATGGGATTTAGTGGGTGTCGAAATATTGTTGCAGGATGATGGCGGCGGCGCGGTCGTCGATGACTTCGCCGCGCTTGGCGGAAATCACGGCCGACGAATAGCGCTCGTCGACCAGCTCCACCGGCAGGCTGAAGCGGCCGTGCAACTGGTTGGCGAACTTGCGCGCGCGCGCCGTCATCTCGTGCTCGGCGCCGTCGGGATGCATGGGCAGGCCGACCACCAGCCGCGCCGGCTTCCATTCGTCCAGCAGCGCCTGGATGTCGGCAAAACGGGTGGCGTTGTCGATGGCGCTGATCACCTTGACCGGTTCGGCCTGGCGGATCATCGTATTGCCCATGGCCACACCGATGCGTTTGACGCCGAAATCGAAAGCGAAGATGGTCTCTATGGTCATTTAAGCGTGACCCGCCTCGGAGGTCAGCATCAGCGGATCGATGCCCAGCAGGCGCATCGCGGCCGTGTAGCGCTCTTCGATAGGCAGGTTGAACAGGATCTCCGGATCGGCGCCCACGGTCAGCCAGCCGTTGCGGCTGATCTCGTCTTCCAGCTGCCCCGGGCTCCAGCCCGAATAGCCGATCGACACCAGCATGCGCGGCGGACCGTCGCCGGCGGCCACGGCCTCCAGCACGTCGATCGAGGTGGTGAAGGCCACGTCCTCGGTCACCGTCAGCGACGACGAATAGCGCTGGCCCGGCGTGTGCAGCACAAAGCCGCGGTCGTCCTGCACCGGGCCGCCGAACATGATGGGGGCGTCGACGTCGACGCTGGACTCCAGCTTGAGGTCGATGCGCTCGAACAGCACCTCCATCGTCATGTCGGTGGGCTTGTTGATGACCACGCCCAGCACACCGTTTTCATTGTGCTCGCACACGTACACGACGGTGCCGCCAAAGACCGGATCTTGCATGGAAGGCATTGCAATCAGGAAATGATTTGCCAGGTTCAGCGTCGCCGCCATACCGCTTCCAGTGGATTCCAACGGATCGCCGGCTTCCTGCAGCAGGCCGGGTACAGGGAGAGTTTTGCCGATTTTGCTTTTCTTCATATGCGTGTTCTTTCTGTGCTGCTGACAATTACTGTAGTATTCGCGCGGCTAGCAACTCTGTCTAAACGATAGTTTACACTGAATTGCGGATGCGGCCATGTTTGAGTTCCCCCAACCCATTGACACAGACTGAATGAAACTGAATTCTTCCCTGGTCTGGCTGCGCCGCGATTTGCGCGTTTTCGACCATGTCGCCCTGCACCAGGCCCTGCAAGACTGCGAGCGGGTGTATTGCGTTTTTGTCTACGACACCACCATCCTGGCCGGCCTGCCGCGCCGCGACCGCCGGGTCGATTTCATCCACGCCAGCATCGCCGAAGTGGCGGCCGAACTGCAACAACTGGGCGGCCACCTGATCGTGCGCCATGCCGATCCGGCCGCCGCCATCCCGGCCCTGGCCGCCGAACTGGGCGTGGACGCCGTGTACTGCAACCACGATTACGAACCGCAAGCCATAGCCCGCGACGCCGCCGTGGCGCAGGCACTGCGCGCCGACGGCCGCCAGTTCTTCAGCTACAAAGACCAGGTGATCTTTGAAAAGAGCGAAGTGCTGTCGCAGACCGGCGGCGTGTTCTCGGTGTTTACGCCTTACAAGAACGCCTGGCTGAAGAAGCTGGAAGCGGACCCGTCGGTACTGGCGCCCTACCACATCGAACCGCACGCGGCACGGCTGGCGCAGCCGCCCGCCCGGGTTCAGCCGCCGCCGACGCTGGCCGAGCTCGGCTTCGAGCCCAGCAACCTGGCCGAGATGAAGATCCCGACCGGCATGTCGGGCGCGGCGCAACTATGGGAAGATTTCCTGCCCCGCATCGCCAGCTACAAGGATGGGCGCGACTATCCGGCCGTGAAGGGGCCGTCTTATCTGTCCATCCATTTCCGCTTCGGCACGCTCTCGGTACGGCACCTGGTGCGCACCGTGGTCGACCTGATGGCGCGCGGCACCGGCGGCGAAGGCGCGCCGGTGTGGCTGGCGGAATTGATCTGGCGCGAGTTCTACGCCATGATCCTGTTCCACAACCCGCACGTGGTGGGCGGCGCCTACAAGCCGGCCTACGACGCCATCCAGTGGGAAACCGGCTCGCAAGCCGACGAACTGTTCGCCGCCTGGTGCGAGGGCCGCACCGGCTACCCGCTGGTGGACGCCGCCATGGCGCAGCTGAACCAGACCGGCTACATGCACAACCGCCTGCGCATGGTGACGGCCTGCTTCCTGATCAAGGACCTGGGCATCGACTGGCGCCGCGGCGAGGCATATTTCGCGCTGCACCTGAACGACTTCGACCTGGCCTCCAACAACGGCGGCTGGCAATGGGCCTCGTCGTCGGGCTGCGACGCCCAGCCCTACTTCCGCATCTTCAATCCGATCACGCAATCGGAAAAATTCGACAGCACGGGCAAGTTCATCCGCCGCTACCTGCCGCAGCTGAAGGATTTGAGCGACAAGGAAATCCATGCGCCATGGCTGGTGCCGCGCATGCTGCCGCTGGACTACCCCGGTCCCATCGTCATGCACGACGAGGCGCGCAAGCGTACGCTGGAGCGCTACGTAGTGGTAAAAAAACCGGACTAGCGCATTTGTGAGCGATTTGTGGGACGCTCCACACGACACTGGGAACATCAGGACCGCTGCAAACAGGCCTGACGTCATCATTCCCACCATCCACAGGAGTTCCCATGTTGCAAGTACCAACCGCCCCAACCCCGCTGCTTGGTTCCGTCGTCTGCACGCCTGCCGTGGCCGCCATCGGCGACAGCGTCTGCGTCGAAGTCAAGGCGCCGAACGGCCAGTCCTACGATAACAACGAAAGCGGCAACATCAGCATCAACGGCGTGCCCGGCTCCAGGCAGTACCTGGTGTGGAACCGCGCCGGCAAGAAGACCATCAACGTCACCGCCGGCAAGCGCGGCGCCATCGAGAAGCTGAAGGCCGAAGTCCAGATCAACGCCCCGGCCGACGGCAAGCAGCCGCCGATGCTGACGGTGCGCAGCGCGCCGCACAACCCGACCGCGCTGATCCTGACGGTGCAGAACGCGCCCGAGCGCCGCACCCAAGGCACGCCGCGGCCACGCATCGAGATCAAGCCGCGCACCCCGGCCACTCCCGCCGTGCCGGCCGGCCCCATCGTGCCGCGCATAACGGCGATGAGCGCGCTGACCATCCCCGCGCGCGACGCCGCCAGCCATCCTATCCTGCTGCCGACCACGCAGCCGCGCGTGGCCATCAACGCCGGCGGCGGCGCCACCGCCGCCGTCTACAACTGGCAGCTGGGCGCAGTCGCCCTGGGCAGCACGCATCCCACCCTGCAGCACGATTTCGCCGCCCAGCTCAATCCCAACCGGCCGCACACGGTGTTCCACGTGCAGGTGACGGTACAGCAGCCGGGCGATGCGGCGCGCGTGATCCAGCGCAGCGTCAGCGTGGCCAATCCCTACTTCCTGGCGCGCCAGCGCGGCGTGCTGCAGCCGCCGGTGGACAGCAGCGACTTCAGCGCGCAGTTCATCGACGGCAGCTTCCGCGCCAGCTTCGTGGTGCGCAATCCCGAAGCGAGCAACCTCACGCTGAGCAGCATGCAGCTGGAGCTGGCCTACGAAGACGGCCCGCGCGAATTCGAGCTGCGCCCCGCCGTCGCCAGCGCCGTCGTGCTGAAGGCCCAGGCCAGCACCCGCGTCGACGTCGCGATCCCGAAAGCGCAGCTGCCGCAGCAGGCGATCGCCTTCAGCGTGCATTACAAGGGCACGGCGCCGAACGGCTTGCCGGTGCGCGTCAGCGCCCACTTCGACCTGCCTCAGCACATGAGCAAGAAGCTGCTGGTCAACGCCAACGCGCAGACCCTGCTGACCGACCTGGCCAGCCGCCAGCTGGTCGCCAATCCCGGCTTGATCACGCTGGATGAAGTGGCGCGCCTGAGCAGCTACGGCATGCTGCCGGCCGCCACCTCGTCGGCGCTGCAGGTCGAGATGGGCCGCGTGCCCGCCGCGCTGGCGAGCGCGCTGCAGCCGGTGCACGCGCTGACCGCGATGGACGTGCACGAGGCGCCGCCATTCCCGGTCGAGGACCAGGAATGCAATCCATGGAACCTGCCGGACCATATCCCCGACGGCATGTTCTGCATGCCGACCCAGGAAAAACGCTGGATGCAGATGCGGCCGCGCTTCATGAACGCCAAGAAGGGCGACTTGATCCTCAACCCCAGCAACGGCAGCCTGATCTCCGCCGTACTGCAGACCGTGACGCCGCCGCAGCGCTATTCGCACTCCGGCATCATGACCCGCAACCACGACGAGATCACCCACTCCACCGCCTCGGAAGACCGCCTGATCGAATTCATCGGCGGCGATGGCGCCCGTCCCGACGTGCTCAAATACATGTGGCCGGGCGTGGTCACGCAGACCGTCGAACACGCGGTCGACGGCGAGGACATGATCGATCCCGAGACCGGCACCAAGCACACGATCGCCGGCTTCGCCACCATCGAATCGAAGATGGACCTGGGCGGCGTGGCGCCGGAGATCGTGCCGGCCATGGTGGTCAAGCCCGATCCGCTGAAGGAAACGCTGGAGATCCGCCAGACGCTGCACGGCATCGCCGATTTCGCCGCCCAGCAGGCCGGCAAGAGCCACTACCGCTTCTTCTGCTACACCAATCCCGCCCTCGGCCTGACCGACAAGGCGCCGGCCAGCGCCAAGTGGGCCGCCAACACCTTCCCCACCGTGTGCTCGTCGCTGCTGTGGATGTCGATCCGCCAGTCCGGCGTGCCGATGGAGGGCGGCATGCTGGAACAGAGCGACCTCGCCGCCGGCGCGCAAATCGTGGCGTCGACGCCGGACGGCCTGTACGTCTACCAGTCCGACGAACGCATCGCCGCCGGCGAAGTGCTGTATTCGAAGATCCACGAGATGGTGCTGGAGAGCGCGGGCTGGTTCGGCAACGCGCTGACCGACGCCGCCGACGATACCGCCAACCAGATGCTCAACGCATTCGCCTCCGACTGGGTCGACAACGGCTCCAAGGACTCCGACGCCTGGCGCCAGACCGGCGACGCCAACGCTGTCAGCCCCGCCAACCTGTGCTTCTTCGACGCGCCGCTGTACGGCTACTGCGAACCGCTGATCTACCGGCCGGCGCGCTTCGAGGAAGTGACCATCTACAAATGGAAAAAGGTGGCGCAGACCGGCGCGCTGCACGGCGTGGTGCATTTCGAAGGCAAGCCGGCGGCCGGCGTCAGCGTGCAGATTTCGCAGAACCAGTTCACCCACACCGCGGCCGACGGCAGCTTCACGCTGACCGGCGTGCCGGTGGGCAGTGTGCTGGTCACCGCCGACCAGCAGGCGCTGCACGGCGAGGCATCGGTGACGGTGGCGGCGAACCAGACCGTCAGCGTGACGGTGGACCTGAAACAGCCCTCGCACCTGTTCCGCCGCCTGACCATCGACGGCTGGATGGCGACCACCGATTATGAATTCGCCGCCGCGGCCTATCCGCACAGCGTCGGAGATTTCTACAACCTCGCCGAGCTGAGTCCCGCGTCCACCACCCACGTGGTCAAGGTGTTCGACCAGGTGGCCGACGACGCGATGGGCCGCCTGATCCTGACGCTGGACCTGCTGGCCAACGACGTCATCCAGGTCAAGGCCACGCTGCGCTGCTACGGCGAAGGCTATGCCGACGGCGACAACTACCAGGAGGGCCACCTGGCGCCGTTCACCATCGGACCTAACAAGAGCGGCACCTGGTGGATGTTCGTCGACGGCGACAACTACGCCGAAGCGCACTTCACGCTGAGCAACAAGGTCGATCCGGTGTAAGCAGCAAGCCCGGGGGCGGCGCAATATGGCCATTGCACCGCCCCTTGCAGCACGATAGTTGTCGAAATAAAAGATTTGTTCTTTTCATAATCAGAATTAAACTAGTGGTTCCCGCGCAGTCCGCTTCCAGGAACCGCCATCATGGCTTCACTTGCCAAGACCTCCCGTCCCGTCGCCCGCCTGATCGGCCGCCACAGCGCCGTGCAGGCCATGCTCGACTCCCCCGCCACGCTGACCTGGATCGCCGCGCCGGCCGGTTCCGGCAAGACCAGCCTGGGGCTGGAATTCTGCCAGGCCGCCGGCCCCACCGTGGCGTGGTTGCGACTGGACGAGGCGGACATCGACCCGGCCAGCTTCCTGCTCTACTTCGAACAGGCGATCGCCAACGGCGGCGTGGCGCCGGGCTGGCAACCGCCGCCGCTGCTGCGCGAACACCTGCCGGCGCTGCACGGCTACCTGCGGCTGTATGTGCGCGCGCTGGGCGCGGCGCTGGCGCCGGCCAGCTGCATCGTGCTGGACGACGCCCACCGCTGCCAGGACGCGCCCTTCTTCCGCCAGTTCCTCGAAACGCTGGCCACCGAACTGCCGCCGGCCAGCAAGGTCGTGGTGCTGAGCCGCGCGCTGCCGCCGGCCGTCTGCGCGCGCCTGCTGGCGCACGGCGACATGCATGAACTGGACGGCGCGGCGCTGGCCTTCAGCCGCGACGAAACCGAAATCCTGCTCAACGTGCTGGGCATCGTCCATGCCGACAGCGTGGCCGACAGCGTCTACACCTTCACGCGCGGCTGGGCCGCCGGCATCGCGCTGGTGGCCTCGTGGCTCAAGCGCCGCCCCGGCGCCGCGCTGGCCGCCGAGGACGTGC
Source organism: Duganella sp. BJB476 (assembly GCF_003416895.1). Classification (GTDB taxonomy): domain Bacteria; phylum Pseudomonadota; class Gammaproteobacteria; order Burkholderiales; family Burkholderiaceae_D; genus Rugamonas. The sequence goes on along the minus strand of NZ_QVIO01000004.1, from coordinate 574,846 downwards.
TGTCGGAAGCGATGGTGGGCTACCTGGCCGAGGAAGTGTTCAACGCCTACAGCGACGAGGAACGCGCCACGCTGCTGGCCGTCTGCTGGCTGCCGCACTTCAGCGGCGCCTGGGCGGCGGCCTTGTCCGGCGCGCCGCACGCGGCCGACATCGTGGCCCGCCTGGCCGCACAGGGAGCGCTGATCTATGAATACCCCGGCCGCCAATACGCGCTGCATCCGCTGTTCCAGGGCTTCCTGCGCAAGTGGGCCGCCACCCGCATCGACGACGCGCAGCGCCGCGCATGGATCGCCGGCTGCGTCGACACCCTGCTGGCCGACGGCAGCGGCGACACCGCCATCAAGCTGGCACTGGAATACGGCATGCCCGAACGCGCGGCCGGCCTGATCGAATCGCGCGCCGAAGCGATGCTGGCCAGCGCCCGCCACACCACGCTGGCGCGCTGGATCGACGCCCTGCCCGAAGCACAGCGCAGCCCATGGCACTACTACTGGCTGGGCCTGGCCGTGTTCATGAGCGACACCGCGCGCGCCCGCGCCGCGCTGCTCAAGGCGCTGCGGGCGTTCACGGAACAGAACCGGCCGATGCACCGTTTCCTGGCGCTGAGCGCCATCATCAGCTCCTACTTCTTCGACGGCGCCGCCGAGCAGCCGCTGCGCGCCTTCCTGCAACAGCATGTGGATCCGTCGGAGGACTACGACCAGCTGCCCGATCCCGACCTGAAAGCCCACCTGACGCACAGCATGTGGAGCGGCCTCTTCATGACCGATCCCGGCCACCAGGACATGGACCTGTGGGAGCAGCGCGCGCTGGACGTGCTGCGCCAGCCGGCCGATCCCACGCTGAAGGTGCGGCTGGGCGCGATGCTGGGCCAGCACTACTACCAGTCCGGCCGCTACGCCGCCGTGCGTTCGGTGCGCGTGCTGCTGGACGCGCTGCCGGAAGCGGCCGCGCTGCCGCCGTACGCGCGCTACCTGTCGCACCTGGTGCAGCTGTACGACGCGCTGGCCGCCATGGACCACGCCCGCATCGACACCGTCTTCGCCGCCTGTCGCGCCAGCTCGGAGAGCAGCGGCATCCGCATCATGGACGCGCACTACGTGCTGCTGTACGCGGCCGCCTGCCTGCTGCGCGGAGAACTCGACAAGGCCGCCGCCGCCATCGCCGACGTGGCGGCGCAAACGCCGCCGCAGCACCACAACCTGGTGGCCCATCTCCAGCTGACGCAGACCTGGCTGGCCAGTTGCCGTGGCGACGGCCAGGACGCGCTGGCGCACGCCCGCCTGGCGCACGAAGCGGCGCTGCGCTTCGGCAGCGTGCCTTACGAGATCTACGCGCAGGCGGCCAGCTGTGTCGCCTGGACCTTGCTGGACCGCGAACGCTGCGCCGCCGAAACCGTCGTGCTGCGCCAGCATGCCCGCGACTACAGCTCGCCGCTGGCGGCAACCCTGGCCGACCTGCTGGAGGCATGGCTGTTCATCACCGGCGCCGACGGCAAGGCGCAAGCGCTGCAGCAACTGCAACGCGCGCACCCGGCGCAGCTGCTGCTGGCGCAGGACAAGCTGCGCCGCGCGCTGAACCACATCGCCTCGCAGGGCGGCGGCTACCTGACCTTCGCCACGCCGCACCTCCTGCAACCGCTGTGCGCGCACGCGCTGGCGGCCGGCATCATCCCCGCCGCAGCCAATATGCTGGTGCGCGCCTGGCGATTGACTCCGCCGGAAGACGCCGGCGACAACTGGCCCTGGCCGGTGCAGGTGCGCAGCTTTGGCGGCTTCGAGCTGCGCATCGCCGGCGAGCCACTGCGCTCGCAAGGAAAATCCAAGCACCGCCAGCTCGACATCCTGAAACTGATCGCGGCCCACGCGCCGTCCAGCATCTCGCTGGAGCGCGCCGCCGAGCTGCTATGGCCGGACGCCGACGGCGACACCGCGCGCCACGCGCTGGAGACCACGCTGTCCCGTTTGCGGGCGACGGTGGGCGCCGGCTGCATCGTCCTGGAACAGGGCACGCTGTCGCTGGCGCCGCAGCAGTGCTGGAGCGATACCTCGGCGCTGGACCGGCTGCTGCCACGCCTGCAGACGCTGACCCAGGAATGGGCGGCCACCAGCGACGCCGCCCCGGCATCGCACGAAGCCGCGCTGCTGGCGACGGCCGCGCAGGTACTGTCGCTGTATCGGGGAGAATTGCTGGTCGGGGAAAGCGCGCCTTGGTTGCTGGCGCGGCGCGAGCTGTGGCGCGGCAAACTGGCGCGCGTGCTGGGCGATGCCGGACGCCAGCTGGCCCATGCCGGCAATACGGCCGCCGCCACGCAATTGCTGGAACGGGCGCTGGAGGCCGACCAGTACTGCAAGGCGCTGAGCGCGGACCTGATGCGCATCCATCTGGACGACGCGGCATTCGAAGCGGGACTGTCGGTCTATCGCCGTTATCAACGCATGGCATTGAGCGCGCTGGGCGCGCCGGTGGCGCCGGAAATCGAAGCGCTGGCGCAGCAGCTGCTGGCCGGCGCCGCGCAATCCGGCCCCGCCCACTTTGCGGGCAAGGCCGGACCGACGCGAACTACATGATGTACTTCAGATGCTGGGCCGGGATGCCCATGGCCTTGGCCAGTTCGGGATTGGCGCGCATCTGCTGCTCCACGCCCTCCATCGCCGGCACCTCTTGCACATCCAGCCGCACGCTGTGCGCTTCGGCCGCGCCGGCTTCGGTGCGGCGCGTGACTTTCTGCATGTCCGGCGACAGGCGCAGTACCACGCCGCCGTGATCGCGGGTGGCGTTGAGCAGCGTGCCGTGTTCGTCGCTGTGCACGGTCAGGCCGGCAAAGCCGGCTTCACGCAGCAGCGCGCAGATGTCGTTGACCAGTTTTTGATCCTTATCCATTTTCATTTTCCTTTTAAGCTAAGAGCAGGCCGAGCGACGCGTCGCTGCTGGCGTTTTGTACGAAGGCGCCGGCGGTTTTTTTACCATCGCCGGGCAAGAAGTAAATCTTGGAGAACTTGACGTTGGCAATGGCCGACGTCAGTTGCGGCAGCAGGTTCTGCACCTCCTTGCGCACCGCCGGCATGGCGGCTTTCAACGCATCGGAAGCGGGACCGGCGCAGAACGGCGAACCGCCTTCGAACGAGAACCAGGTGCCGTCGACCGTCACGTGCAGGTGCTTCTGGCTGTCGAGGAAGACGAACAGGAACACCGAGATGGTGCCATCGATATCGCTGCAAAACCACGGCGTCTCGATATGGAAATCGAAATTGACCTTGGCTAGCATGTCGAAAGGCTTGTGCGCGGCCGGCGACTGGATAAAGTAGGGAACGCTGATCCACGGCGTGCCCTGCACGCGCAGGCCGCTGGTGAGCGACGCGCCGGCGCCGATCAACTGCTTGGCGACCATGCCGACGTTGGCGTTGGTGTTAATCAGCTTGCCGAGATCGACCACGTTCTCGCCGTTGGGACGGTGCACGGTGAACACGCCGCTGCCCGGAGGCGTTTCAGTGAACGGTTGATCCGCTGCGCTCACGGCGTTCTGGCCGACAAAGACGCCGTTGAAGAACCCTTGTATGAATGAGTATGTGCTGGTGACTGACATGATGCTTTCTTCCTGTAGATAAAGCGCCGCCGATGGAATATCGGTGACCGCTGGAAGAACGTTAATCTTGTCCGACCCACAAATGACTTGCAAATGCCTGCTAGCCAAACGGCAAGCTCGCGCCCCCCCGTGAGAAAGCGGAGGTAGACTATGTCGGCCAACCATTTTGAGGAGGATGACGATGAACAAGAACACACTCTGCCTGTGGTATGACCATGACGCGGAAGAAGCCGCACACTTCTACGCCCGTACTTTCCCCGACAGCAAAGTCGGCGCGGTGCATCGCGCACCGTCCGACTTCCCGGGTGGGAAGGCGGATAGCGTTTTGACAGTCGAGTTCACGATATGCGGCATCCCGTGCATCGGCCTCAATGGCGGGAAAACCTTCACGCACAGCGAAGCGTTTTCCTTCCAGATCGCCACCGACGACCAGGCCGAGACCGACCGCTACTGGAACGCCATCGTCAACAACGGCGGCAAGGAAAGCGCCTGCGGCTGGTGCAAGGACAAATGGGGTTTGTCGTGGCAGATCACGCCGCGCGTGCTGACCGACGCCATGACCAAGGGCGGCGATGTGGCCAAGCGCGCGTTCGCGGCGATGATGGAGATGCGCAAGATCGATGTGGCCAGGATCGAGGCGGCGGTGCGCGGCGACTCCTGACCCTGGCGCGCCAAATTCAGCCTAAATGCTGGCCAAGGAAAGTTAAGGAACGGTCCCACGCATCGCGCTGTGCGGACCTGTTGGCCTTGGCGTCGCCGCCAAAAATTCCCGACATCAGGCGGAACATGATGCGATCCCGAAGTCGAAACAGCGGCATCACTGGATGGCCTGCGTCTGGGTAGAAAATATGCTGATGGACATGCAAAAAAGCGCGGTCCTTCAGCCTGGTCACTATCTGCTCCGCCATGCGGGACGAAGGCCACAGTTTGTCCCGGCCACCAGACAGCAATAGTACCGGCCCATTAATTTTTTCAACCGCGATCCTGGTTTCAGGCAGATCGTCGGCGCCGTCCAGACTGTGGGTGTACATGGCCAATGGCGTAACATGTTTGACTGACCGGTCATACGGTACATAGGAAGCAGCCAAGCCATTCACCGACCAGGACGAGCGGCCCGATGGCCGATACCTGTTCAATCCTTCCCACACAACGCTGCTTGGGGCAGCCGCAACCACTGCACGAATTAAGCGGTTGCGACTGGCCAGCAGAAGCGCGGCCTCCGCACCTTTGGAAAAGCCAAACACACCGATCCGCGCCGCGTCGATGCGAGGGTGATTTTCAAGCCACCGGGTTGCCACGTCGAAGTATTCAAGCGGTAGCTCCGCCAATGCAACCGGCAGCCCCGGCTTCTGGAAATATGCCAGGGCCAACACGGCAAAGCCTTGCGCAGCCAGATACCGGCCGAAGCTCGATGCATACCCCAGCCCGCCATCGGAACCACCAAGCACAAGTACGGCAGCGGATACGTCCTGCCCCGGCGGCAAAAAAAATCGCCCGACTATGCCCAGGGCTTTCAATTCATCGCTTGCGTATGTATTCGTCACTGTTTTAAGAGCCCCTCGATCGCATCCAGCAGCACCGGTTCCTGGAACGGTTTGCCGAAGTAGGCGTTCACGCCCAGCTGCAGCGCGTAGTTGCGGTGCTTGTCGGCGCTGCGGGAGGTGATCATGATGATGGGGATGTCCTTGGTGCGCTCGTCGCCGCGCACGTTGCGGGTCAGGTCGAAGCCGTCCATACGCGGCATCTCGATATCGACCAGCATCAGGTCGGGCGTGGCGCCTTGCAGCTGTTCCAGCGCGTCGACGCCGTCCTTGGCCAGGACCACGCTGTAGCCTTCGCGCTCCAGCAGGCGCTGGGTCACGCGGCGCACCGTCATCGAATCGTCCACCACCATGATCGAACGGCCCGGCGCGCGCGGCGCGGAACTGTCGCCGGCCGCTTGCGCATAGTGCTGCATCATCTCGGGATGATGCGCCAGGTGCTGCGCCAGCGCCACCGGGTTCAGGATCAGGACAATGTCGCCCGAACCCAGCACCGTCGCGCCGGCGATGCCGACCATCCGCGCCAGCTGCGGGCCGATGTTCTTGATGACGACCTCGCGGTTGCCCAGCACTTCATCGACACGCACGGCCAGCCGTTCGTTGCCGTTCTTGAGCATCATCACCGGCGCGGAGCGCTGCACCGGCGGATGTGCCGCGTCGCCCAGCAAGGCGGGCAGGTAATGCAGCACGGCGTGCTGGCCTTGAATCGGCACGTAGCCGTTGTGATGCGCTTCGACCAGCGCGGCGTCCTTCATTTGCAGCACCTGCTCGACCAGGATGGCCGGCAGCGCATAGGTCTTGCCGCCGGCAGCCAGCAGCACGACCTGCGTCACGGCTAGCGTCAATGGCAGGTGGATGGTGAAGCGCGTGCCCTTGCCGCGCTCCGTGAACGTGTCGACGCGGCCGCCCAGCGCCTGCGCTTCGGACTGCACGATGTCCATGCCGACGCCGCGCCCGGACAGCTCGGTCAGCGCTTCGGCGGTGGAAAATCCCGGCTCGAAAATCAGGTCGGCGATCTGGATATCGGAGATTTCTTCGTCTTCCTGCAGCAGGCCGTTGCTGATCGCCTTGGCGCGGATGCGTTCCAGATCGAGGCCGGCGCCGTCGTCGGTGAATTCGATGACGACTTCATTGCCTTGCTGCGTGACCTGCACCAGCAGTTCGCCGGTTTCGCTCTTGCCGGCTTCGCTGCGGGCGGCTCGGCTTTCCACGCCGTGCGCGATGGCGTTGCGCAGCAGGTGTTCGAATGGTGCGGCCATGCGTTCCAGCACGCTGCGGTCGACCTCCACGGCGCTGCCGCGAATATCCAGGTTGACGCGTTTGTCGACTTCCTTGGCGCTCTGGCGGGCGACGCGGAACAGGCGCTCGGAGATGCTGGCGAATGGCACCATGCGCACGCGCATCAGGTCGCGTTGCAGGTCGCGCGTGAGGCGCGCTTGCAGCACCAGGTCGTCGCCGGCGTTGTCGACGCTGCGGGTCAGGCTTTCGTGGAAGGAGGCGACGTCGTTGACGCTCTCCGCCATCATGCGGGTCAGCTCCTGCAGGCGCGTGAAGCGGTCGAATTCGAGCGGGTCGAATTCGCGTTCGCTGGAGATCGACATGCGGGAGGCGATCTGCGATTCGGCTTGCATTTCAACTTCGCGCAGCTGGCGGCGCAGGCGGGTCAGGTTTTCGGAGAAGTCGAACAGCGAGGCGCGCAAGGTTTCGACTTCGTTTTCCAGCTTGGAGCGGGAGATCGATACTTCACCGGCCTGGTTCACCAGACGGTCCAGGATGTCGGCACGTACGCGGACCAGTGGCGATTTGACGCTGGATTGCAGGTCGTCGGCCGCTGCCTGGACGGTCGGCGCGGCAGGTGCGGCCGGGCTGTCGATGGCGCCGGCGGTGATGTCGCTGGTGCCGGCGATGGTCGGTTCGCCGACCTCCAGGCTGGCGACATCGGCGGCCAGGCCGGCGGCGGCTTGCTGCAACGCTTCCGGGTGCTGGAGCTGTTCGAACAGCAGCAGCGCGTGGTCGTAGTGGGCCAGCAGTTCGTCGAACGCTTGCGGCGTGGCGGAACCGGCGTGCACCATGTTTTCAATGTGCGTTTCGATTTCGTGGGCGTGCTGGCCGAGGCGCATCGCGCCTGCCATGCGGGCGCTGCCCTTCACGGTGTGCAGGAGGCGCAGCAGGCTTTGGGCGTGCGCGGTGTCGGCGGGATTATGCTGCCAGGCGCGCAACGCCTCGCCTACTTGCGGCAGCAGGTCCGCGCCCTCCTCCAGGAAGACCGGCAGCAGATCGGCATCCAGTTCGTCGTTGAAGATCGCTGGCGCGGCGGTCAGGATTTCCGGCTCGGCAGGAGGGAGTTCGAGGATCTCGGCTTCCAATTCAGGCTCAGGTTCGATAGCTTGCTCGATCTCCGGCTCGTGTTCCGGCTCAGGCGCTGCCACCGGCAGCAATGGCTCGGGCTCGGGCGCAGGCGCGGCAGCTACTGGCTCGGGCTCCGGCTCGGGCTCCAGCTCCAACGCGGGAACTGGCGGCGCAAGCTCAGGTTCAGGTTCTGGTTCTGGTTCTGGCTCAGGTTCCGGGGCCAGCGGCTCGGCGATCTTGAGCGGCGGTTCGGCGAAGGCGTCATCAAACGCGGCGTTGAACAGGTCATCGATGTTGTCGTCCGTCCGCGCTTCCGCTTTTTTCGGTGCTTCCGCTGCCGCAGGGGCATCGGATTCCGGCACACTTCCGCTGATCGCATCAAACGTCTCGCGGAACAGCCTGTCCATCATCGACTCCACCGGCGCGGGCGGCGCGCTGGTGATGTCGTGCATCGTCTCCGCGACCAGATCATCCAGTCGCGCCTCGATCGCATTGCTAGCGGCAGGCGGCGTAGCCTCCAGCTCAGCGCGTAGATCGTGCAGCGCGGTGACCAGCTCCGGCTGCGCAGACGGCATATCGCCAGCCGCAAAACTGTGCAGCATCTGGCGTATGCGCTCTATCGTAAAGTCCAGCAAATCATGCTGCACCTGGTCCAGATGCGGCGCAGGCGGCAGCAGCGCCTGGAGCGTGGACTCCAGCGCCAGCGCCAACTCGCGCAAGGCCTTGAAGCCCACCGTGCCCGAAGTACCGGCCAGCGTATGCGACGCCTGCAACGCTTCCGCATTGACCGGACGGCGCGGCTCATGGCGCCACTCGCCGAAGTCTTGTGTCAGCAGGCGAACCAGTTCGTCCGTCTCGTGCAGATAGATGTTGTACAGCGGCAGAGGGATTTCCAGCTCGCCGATATGCTTGACGTTGTCGTCGCGCGGCACGGCCGGCGTGATGGTCGGGAATTCGATGACGTTGCCGGTGGCTGCAAACACCGGTGGCGCTTCGACCACCGGCGCTTCCTCGGTTGCAGCAACCGCAGGCTCCTCCTCCGCCACAACTTCCGGCGGCGGCACAGGCGACAGCGTCGCCGGCTCGGGCGACGCATCGATCGCAAAATCGCCGCCGTCCTGCACGCGTGCCGCCGCAGCGACCAAGGCATCCGCATTGCGCGCCGAAACGCCGGAGGCCACCAACTCGGCAACCCAGGCGCCCATCTGCCGCGCCGCCTCGTTGAGCAGATCAAACAACGCATCCGTGGCCGACCGCGCTTCGGCCAGCCACACATTCATCACTCGTTCGATGCCATGCGCCGCATCGGCAAACTGGTTCAGGCCCACCATCCGCCCGCTACCCTTCAGCGTATGGAAGGAGCGCCGCAGCATGGTCAGATTCTCCTCGCTGCCAGACTCCGCGCGCGGCTTGGCCAGCGTCGCATCGACAAACTTCAGCACATCCTGCGCCTCGGAGATGAAGATATCGAGCAGCTCTGCCTCCACCGCCGCATCGCTGCTGGCTGGCGCCGGCGCCTGTACCGGCATGGCGATAGGCGCCGGTGCGGGCACCTGCTGGTCCAGCACCGGTATCGATTCCGAACCCGCCATCTTCTTGAACGGCACCGAACGGAAAGTGCCATGCTCCGCGTCGAACGCAAAGCGCTCGCGCGCGCCGGCCGCGTTCTGCGCCAGCATATCGACAAAGAAGCCCAACGCGCCGACGTTCTGCGCGATATCGTCCAGCGCCTTCGGCTCCAGCGACGGATCGCCGGCGCCCACCGCCAGCGCATGCACGGCAGCCTTCACGTGCTGCGCCGCCTGCGTCGCGCCTTCCTGGTCGAGCATCGCCAGCGCGCCCTGCAACTGGTGCAGCACCTTGTCCAGCTCCACCAGCGACGGACGCTTCGAAGGATCGATGTAATACTCGTCGAGCACCTTCTCCACCTGCCGCAGGCCGGTCTTCATTTCCATCGCCAGCGCGACGACGGTGTCGTCCTGCTGCATCTGCTGCGCCAGGCCGCGCTGCCACTGCGCGGGCTCCGGCGGCGTGTCGCCGGACACCAGCGCCAGCAAGCGCGCGCCTATCGTGTCGGCGTGCGCGGCGAAATCGTCGGGCAGATGGCGGATCTGCTCCAGTCCATGTTCGGCAAACAGCAGCGCGGTGGCCATCTCCAGCGCCAACTCCTCACTGCGGCCGGCGGAGATGGCGGTATGCGCCACCTCGGCCAACTGCCGCAGCAGCACGCTCAGCGCCGGCATCTCCAGTTGATCGCAAGCCTCGGCCACCTCGCCCAGCGCGCCACCGAAAGCCGCATCCAGCGCCGGATCGATTTCCGCGCCGGCCAGACGGTCCCAATTGGCCTTCGCTTTGGCCATGCCCGCCTTGGCGCGCTCCAGCGCCTCGAGGTCGATCTGGCCGTAGCGGCGGCGTTCGTAATCGGCAGGCACCAGGCCGTCAAGCGCGAACACGCGGCGCAAGCGCTGCACCGTTTCCGAGGCCGATGCAGGTCCTGCTGCTGCGATGAAGAACAGGGCGTCGCGCAGCATCGCATCCGGCTGCGCGGCGGTGCCCTGGCTCAGGCGGCGTATCTGCAAATTGATCATGCCGAACAGCTGCTTGACGTACAGTCCTCCCGCCAGTTCGCCATTGGCCACCAGCTCGGCGAAAGCCTGCATCGCCAGCCAGAAGGTGCGCGCCTTGGCGTCCTGCTGGGCGGAGGCGACCAGCTTCACGGCCTCCAGCAGCGCGGCGGCATGCTCCTGCTGCTGCGCCGCGTCGGTGCTCTTCAGATACGGCAGCAACGATTTCTCAAAGCGCTGACGGTAGGCCGTGTAGTCGGCGGCGGGAACCTCGCCGGCCGTCGACAGATCGGCGCTGCGCGACAAATCGGGATAGAACAAGTCGGCCGGATGGATGCGCTCCGTACCCAGCATCTCCTGCACCGCACGATAGTAAGGGAACAGCTTGACCGGCTGCGACGGGCCGCCGTCCAGCAGCTCCTGCAAATACTCGACCAGTGCCTGATACAGCTCCGCCAGCGTCTGAGCATGGTCGGTGCTGCATTTGAGCGCGCCGGCCTTGAAGCGGTCCAGCGCATCCTCGGCCACCTGCGTCATCAGGCCGACGCCGTCCACGTCCACCATCATCAGCGCGCCGTGCGCCTGGTGCAGATGCGACTTGGCGTGCTGTAGCTGGGTCGCCTGATCCTCCGGCGCCCGGCCGCCCGCTTCGAACAGGGCGGTCTTCGAGCGTGCCAGCGACTCGCGGATTTCCACCATCACCCACGACAAAGGGCCGGTATCAAATTGCGGTTGCGGCGGATTCGGAAAATCAGTTGTGGTCATGCTTGCCTCGGCCTTTCAATGATGGGCGGTTCAGGACGCGATACGGAATCGCGCCACCGAGTTTTTCAATTCCTGCGCCAGCACTGACAGCTTATGAATCGATTGTGCGGTTTGCTGGGTGCCGTCCTGCGCCTGCTCGGTCACCGTCAAAATGTGTTGGATGTTCTGCGCCACGCCGTTCGCCGACGTGGCCTGCTGGCCGGTCGCCATCGAGATGCCGGAGATCAGCTCGGCCAGGCGGTTCGACACCTGCGAGATGTCGTTCAGCGCCGCGCCGGCCGCGTCGGACAGGCGCGCCCCTTCGACCACACCCTGGGTCGACTTCTCCATCGCCGCCACGGCGTCGTGGGTATCGGTCTGAATGGTGCGCACCAGCGCGCCGATCTGCTTGGCCGCTTCGGCCGAGCGTTCCGCCAGCCGCTGCACCTCTTCCGCCACCACCGAGAAGCCGCGTCCGGCCTCGCCGGCCGACGCGGCCTGGATCGCCGCGTTCAGCGCCAGCACGTTGGTCTGTTCGGTAATGTCGGAAATGAGCTCGGTGATCTCGCCGATCTCCTGCGACGATTCGCCCAGGCGCTTGATGCGCTTGGAGGTATCCTGGATCTGTTCGCGGATCTCGTGCATGCCCTTGATGGCATTTTCCACCGCCGTCGCGCCCTGCTGCGCCGCCGCCACCGACTGGCGCGCCACGTCGGCCGATTCGCTGGCCGAGCGCGATACGTCGGTAATCTCGTTGGCCATCTTGACGACGGTGGCCGATGCATCCTGGATCTCGCGCGACTGCTGCTGCGACGCCAGCAGCAGGTCGCTGGAGATGCTCTGCGCGTGGGTGGACGCCTTGGTCACCTGCTCGGCGGTGGCGGTCACGCGGCCCACCAGGCCGCGCAGCTCTTCCACCGTGTAGTTGACCGAGTCGGCGATGGCGCCGGTGATGTCCTCGGACACCGTGGCCTGCACCGTCAAGTCGCCGTCCGCCACTTCCTGCAATTCGTTCATCAGGCGCAGAATCGCCGCCTGGTTCTGGTCGTTCATGGCCTTGGCTTCTTCTTCCTTGCGCTGCGATTGCTGGCGCATGGTTTCCGCTTCCTGGCGGCGGCGGTCGGCGCCGCGGGTGCGGTTGTACGAATCGACCAGCAGCACGCGGCCGATGGCCGCCGCCGACACCAGCGTCAGCATGCCGCCGGCCACCATCAGCCAGAAGGTCATGCCGAGCGAATCCTGGTCCTGGCGGTAGGCCTGCTGCAAGACCGACAGGCGCTGGCGCAGCGCTTCGTTGTCGGTGAAGATCAGCTGCTCCGCGCCTTTGGCGGCGCTGAATTTATCCAGCTTGTCGAGGATACCCGTGACCAGCTTCTGATATTCCTCGAACTCGGTTTTCAACGCGGTGAGCTTCTCGCGCAGGTCCGGCTCGCGCACGGCGGCCAGTCCGAGCGGCGCGCTGCCGTTGAGGAAGCCGTCGACGGTATTGCGGAACACCGTGGTATCGCGCCCCAACTGGAACGCGCTGTCCGACTTGATGCCGCCGCCGATCAGGAATTCGCCGGCGCTGCGGCTCATGCGCTGGGTCAGCATGGTCAGTTTGCCGAGCGCCGCGATCTCGCGCGCCGAACCGCCGCGCTGCACCTTGAGCGCGGAGATTTCCTCGGTGTGGGTCAACAGGCCCGGTGACATGGCGTTGAGTTTTTGCAGGGTCTTGTCGACGTCACTCAGGTCGGCCTTCAGCAGCAGGATGGTGTTGGCCGCCTTGTCCGACTGGTTCCACTGCTTGCGCGCGGCGGCGACGACGGGCGCCAACGACGAAATCGGCTCGCCGATCTCGCGGCCCTGATAGCGGCCGCCGCGCGTCATCAGCTGGAAGTCGTTGTTCAATTCCTTGCGGCTTTCCTCCAGCTGGCGGAAGCCTTCGGCGCTGCCCTGCACCGCGTTCGGCGTCGCCTTGCCGATGCGCTGCGAGTGCATCAGCGCATCGCTGGCGACCTGGGTCTGGGTCGAGCGGTTGGCGCTATGGATGGTGTTCAGGGCGACGAACAAGGCGCTCAGCAGCAGGCTGACCGCCAGCGCCGTCGAGAGTATGCTCAGCTGGCGCTGCGCCGGCAGGTGACCGATCAACGGCAGCTTGAAGCCGGCGCCCACTTCGGCCGCCGCGACGGGAGCGCCACGCCGGCCCAGCGCGTCGCGCAAGCGCAGCGGTGCGGCGCTATCTTCGCTGTCGGCCTGACTGCTTGCGGCGGGCGCCGGCGCCGTTTGAACGGCGGTGTGCATGAACTGCGAATCGCCTGCTTCGCCGAATTCTGAATTCGCTGCCAGATCCTGGCCGGCATTCCGGTTGCCACGCGAGAAAAACCCCATCTTGAAAGCCATTACACCCTCTCCGGATTAGTTGCGACCTACACCAGTATGCCGCCCTTACAAACCAACTTGCAGAAAACGCGCTTCGCGCACCAGCTGCGCCAGGTCGATGCGGGTCCATTGCTGGCCCTCGCTGTCGGTGAAATGCTGGCGGCGCCATTCAGGTCCGGCATCGTCCGACGCCTCCTCGGCCTGCATGTCGGCCAGCTTGCGCAGGCCCAGCACGCGCTCGGCCTGCAGCGCGCAGTTGAAGCCCAGTGCGGGCGCGAATGTGATCAAACGACAATCGGAAGCCGCAGCGTCGCCGCCGTCCTGGCCCTGGTAGCGCGCCAGGTCGATCACGCCGGTCAGGTTGCCCCGTATATTGGCCAGGCCCTGATACCAGTCCTGCGCCAGCGGCACCGGCGTGACCGGTTGCAGCGGAACGATCTCGCTAATCTGCGTCAGATCAAGCAGGCAAAGACGGCCGCCTATCAGCACGCCCAGTTCGCGGCCGCCGACGGCGGCGCCGGTTTTGGCGGCCTGCATGCGCTCCAGCAGCTGCACCTGGTACTGGCGCAGGCGGCTGCGGCGTTCCGGACCGGCCGGTGTGGAGGGGGTATCGGGCGTCTGGCTGCTCATCGTTTAGCCGAGGGCGGCGATTTTGGCCAGCAGTTCGGCCGCGTCGACCGGTTTCACCAGATAGTCGCGCGCGCCCTGGCGCAGGCCCCAGATACGATCGGTTTCCTGGTTCTTGCTGGAGCAGATAATCACCGGCACGTCCTGCAGGTCGGGATCGCGGGCGATCGCGCGGGTGACCTGGAAGCCGTTCGCGCCGGGCATGACCACGTCCATCAGGATCAGCTGGGGCTTGTCGGCCTTGATCTTGGCCAGCGCTTCCTCGCCGTTTTCGGCGGTGGAGACGGAAAAACCGTTTTTGACCAGGATATCGGTCAGGTAGTAGCGCTCCGTGGGCGAATCGTCGACGATCAGAATTCTTTGTATGGTCATGGCATTCCCCTGAAGCTTAGTTATTATCTTAATTATTCTTGTGTCGAGACGCCGCCGCCGGTGTGCTCGCGCACCGCGGCCAGCAGGCTATCTTTGGTAAATGGTTTGGTGAGGTAGGCCGCCGAGCCGACCATGGCGCCGCGCGCGCGGTCGAACAGGCCGTCCTTGGACGACAACATCAGCACCGGCGTGGCGTGGAATTTGGCGCTTTTTTTGATCAGCGCGCAGGTCTGGTAGCCGTCGAGGCGCGGCATCAGGATGTCGCAGAAGACCAGCGCCGGATGATGGTCGTTGATCTTGGCCAGCGCGTCGAATCCATCCTCGGCCAGCACCACCTGGTAGCCGGCCTGGGTCAGGAAGATCTCGGCCGAACGACGTATCGTGCTGCTATCGTCGATCACCATGATTTTCAGGGCATTAGCGTGCGGCGTGGTCGTCGTCATAATCGGTTCGCTGGAATGGTGGCTACACCATAGCATAGGCGGCAGGCGGCCGGCGCGGGTATCAGATGGCTACCATCTCGAAATCGTCCTTGCGGGCGCCGCATTCCGGGCAGCTCCAGTTCATCGGCACGTCGGCCCAGCGGGTGCCGGCGGCGATGCCTTCGTCCGGCAAGCCGGCTTGTTCATCATAGATCCAGCCACAGATCAGGCACATCCAGGTCTGGAACTCCTGCGTTGTTTCATTGCTACTCACGTTCTGCCACCCTTCAATCAAGTAAAATGCTGAATTAGGTATCTTAATCTACCCGCCGTGCAAAACCAAACATCTCCTCTCATATTAAGCTTCGGCGCCGCCGATCCGGCCGGCGCGATCGGCGTCCAGGCCGACCTGGCAGCATTTTCCGCCCTCTCCTGCACCGGCCTGGCGGTGACCACTGCGTTGCTGATCGGCGACAGTGCCCGCGTCGAAGACGCGCAGGACATCGATCCAGACTGGGTTTCCGACCAGGCCCGCGTGATCCTGGAAGACATGACGATGGCCGCCTTCAAGGTCGGCGCGTTGAATAATGTCGAGCAGGTGGCGGCCATCGCCGAGATCCTGTCCGACTATCCCGATGCGCCGCTGATCCTCGATCCCTTCAGTTCCCGCCTGCCCGATCCGGCCGACGCCGACGAAGTCGAGGAGCTGCTGACGGCATTGCGCCAGTTGCTGGTGCCGCAGGCCACGCTGCTGATGCTGTCGCAGGTGGAGCTGGGCCGGCTGGCCGAAACCTGGCGCGAAGGCGCCGAGGACACCATGGAATCGGACGTCGAGCATTTGCTGGCCCTGGGTTGCGAATTCGTGCTCGTCACCGGCACCCACGCCGGCTCGCAGCAGGGCGAAACGGCCGCACCGAACACGCTGGCCAACACCCTGTTCGGCGCCGACGGCATGATCAGCCACGACGCCTGGCAGCACATGCCCGGCCCATTCCTGGGCGCCGGCGGCACGCTGTCGGCGGCGATCACCGCCTTCATGGCGCGCGGCAGCGACGTGCCGGACGCGGTGAAGGCGGCCCAGGAATACACCATCGGCGCACTGGCGCACGCCCAACGCTACGGCATGGGCAAGTTCATACCGAACCGTTTCTTCCACATGCAGCAGGCTTTACCAACTTGATATTGAAGATGCCATCATGACCACGACTTCCAAAAACCAGGTTTCAAAGAACGACGAGTTGTTCGAACGCGCCCAGAAAACCACGCCCGGCGGCGTCAACTCGCCGGTGCGCGCCTTCCGCTCGGTGGGCGGCACGCCGCGCTTCATCACCCGCGCCGAAGGCCCGTACTTCTGGGACGCGGACGACAAGCGCTACATCGACTACATCGGCTCCTGGGGCCCGGCCATCGTCGGCCACGCGCATCCGGTGGTGGTGAAGGCGGTGCAGGAAGCGGCCGCGCGCGGCCTGTCGTTCGGCGCACCGACCGAAGGCGAGATCCTGATGGCCGAAGAAATCTGCCGCCTGGTGCCGTCGATCGAGCAGGTGCGCCTGGTCTCGTCGGGCACCGAGGCGACCATGAGCGCGCTGCGCCTGGCGCGCGGCGCCACGGGACGCGACAAGATCGTCAAGTTCGAAGGCTGCTACCACGGCCACGCCGATTCGCTGCTGGTCAAGGCGGGCAGCGGCCTGCTCACCTTCGGCAATCCGACGTCGGCCGGCGTGCCGGAGGACTTCGTCAAGCACACGCTGGTGCTGGACTATAACAACGTGCAGCAGCTGGAAGAGGCCTTCGCCTCGTTCGGCGACGAAATCGCCTGCGTGATCGTCGAGCCGGTGGCCGGCAATATGAACCTGATCAAGGCCAGCGAGGCCTTCCTGCAAGCGATGCGCAAGCTGTGCACCAAGCACGGTTCGGTGCTGATCTTCGACGAAGTGATGTGCGGCTTCCGCGTGGCGCTGGGCGGCGCGCAGCAGCTGTACGGCATCAAGCCGGACCTGACGGCGCTGGGCAAGGTGATCGGCGGCGGCCTGCCGGTGGCGGCTTTCGGCGGCAGCGCTGAGCTGATGAGCAAGATGGCGCCGCTGGGCGCCGTGTACCAGGCCGGCACCCTGTCGGGCAATCCGGTGGCGGTGGCGGCGGGCATGACGACCTTGAAGATCATCCAGGAGCCGGGCTTCTACGAGAAACTGAGCGCGACGGCCGCGCGCCTGGCGGCCGGCTTGACCAAGGCGGCCAAGGATGCGGGCATCGTGTTCTGCGCCGACGCGGTGGGCGGCATGTTCGGCTTGTACTTCAGCGAGACGCCGCCGAACAACTACGCCGAGATGATGGCCGGCGACCGCGCGCGCTTCAATGTGTTCTTCCACGCGATGCTGGATGAAGGCGTGTACTTCGCGCCGGCCGCGTTCGAGGCGGGCTTCGTCTCGGCGCAGCACAGCGACGCGGTGATCGACGAAACCATCGCCGCCGCCGCCCGCGTGTTCAAGAAGCTGGCCGCCTAACCGGCCGGGGTCAGGTCTGACATTCGGACACGAACTCAGCTGTAGCAGCCGCTACAGCTGAGTTCGTGTCCGAATGTCAGACCTGACCCCGGGTTAGATTTCGTCTTCCTCGTCCTCTTCGGACAGCTGGATCACGCCGGTGTTGAAGTTGTATTCGAACAGGTCGCCGTAGCGGCCCCACTCGATGGCGACGCGCAGTGCGCGTTCCGCTTCTTCTTCGCTGAGCGTGAAGCGCAGCAGCTTGAGGAACAGGTCCTCCGGCAGGTCGCCCGACTTGTCCTGCTGCAGGCCATGGCAGATGTAGGCGATCAGCGGCACATGCTCCAGCAGCTGCTTGCCGAAGATCTCCTGCCGCTCCGTGTTGCTGGCCGCCGCGTACCTGCCGCCCAAATCGGTCAGCAAAATATCGCCGTTGGTCAGGTAGGCAAAGCCCAGCAGTATCAATCCGTTCAGCACTTCCAGCAGCTCGGCGTCGGTCAGCTCCGTTTCTTCGGCCAGCTGCGGCAGGTCGGCGCGGCCGGAGAACGGTTCTTCCGACAGCAGCTCCAGGATACCTTCCATGTGCGCGATGTCGGCCTGCGGCAGACGGTCGCCCAGCTGCAGCTTGACCTCCTTCTCGCTGATCAAACCGCGGCGGCCGGCGCCGGCGGTCATCAGCTCATACACCTTGTCGATCAGCTGGCGCACTTCCGGCCCTTCGGCCTTGCGCGGCTGCGGCAGCGAGATCGGCAGCTCGGCGCGCACGCGGCCAGGATCGCTGGCGAAGATCAGCACGCGGTCGGCCATCATCACCGCTTCCTCGATGTTGTGCGACACCACCAGGATCGCCTTGGTCGGGATCTGGCCGGACTGCCACAACTCCAGGATCTCTTCGCGCAGGCGCTCGCCGGTCAGCACGTCCAGCGCGGAAAACGCCTCGTCCATCAGCAGCACTTCCGGCTCCATCACCAGCGCGCGGGCGATGCCGACGCGCTGGCGCATGCCGCCCGACAGCTCGCGCGGCAGCGCGCCTTCGAACCCGGACAGGCCGATCAAATCGATCACCTTCTCGGCGCGGCGCGCGCGCTCCTCGGCCGGCATGCCTTGCGCTTCCAGCCCCAGCTCGACGTTCTTCTGCACCGTCAGCCACGGGAACAGCGCGAACGACTGGAACACCATGCGGATACCGCGCGCCGTGCCGTACAGCGGCATGCCGCGATACAGCACCTGGCCTTCATCAGCCTGGATCAGCCCCGCCATGATGCGCAGCATGGTCGATTTGCCGGAACCCGATTGGCCCAGCAGCGCGACGATCTCGCCCTCGTTCAGCGTGAAGTCCACGCCTTCCAGCACCGAGCGCGCGGAGCCGTCGGCGCCGCGGAAATGCTTGCCGACCGATTTCAATTCGACGATAGGAGTGCTCATAATTCGATCTCAATACTAGAAATGCAGCCGGCTCTCGGCCATGGTGTACAGGCGGCGCCACACGAAGTGGTTGAAGCCCATGACGAAGATACACATGATACCGATGCCCAGCGCGATGCGCGGGAAATCGCCGGTGGTGGTCATCTCCTGGATGTAGCTGCCGATGCCATGCGCCCGCAGCGTCGTCGAGCCCCAGCTGACGCATTCGGCCACGATAGCGGCGTTCCACGAACCGCCGGTGGCCGTGATGGCGCCGGTGACGAAGCTGGGGAAGATAGCCGGCAGCAGATAACGGCGCCATTTGAGCCAACCGGTCAGGCCGAAGTTCTTGGCGGCGTGACGCAGCTCGGTCGGGATGGTGGAGGCGCCGGCGATCACGTTGAACAGCAGATACCACTGGGTGCCGAGGATCATCAGCGGCGACAACCAGATGTCCGGGTTCAGATGGTAGCGCACGATCAGCACCACCGCCACCGGGAACACCAGATTGGTCGGGAAGGCCGCGAGGAACTGCGCCACCGCCTGCGTGCGCGAAGCCCAGCGCGGGTTCATGCCGATCCAGACGCCGACCGGCACCCACACCAGGGCGGCCAGCGCCAGCAGCAGGATCACGCGCGCCAGCGTGTACAGGCCAAGCACGAACACGTGCCCCACTTCGGCCCAGCCGACTTCCGTGCTGATGAAGTGGCCCAGGCTCCACAAGGCGTAGAACACCACGGCGGCGATCACCGCATCCCACACGCGCTGCGGCACCAGCGACGGCTGGTCGCGGCGGGCGCGGATCGAGGTGCCGTCGTGGCCCAGGCGGAACAGGGCGATGGAGCGCGACAGCAGGCTGCCGAACCATTCGACCACGGCCTGCGTACGCTCGGTGCGGCGCAGCCAGGTCAGCAGCCAGGATTGCTGGGCGGTGTCGCTGCCGGTTTCCTCGAAGCGGAACTTGTCGGCCCAGGCCAGCAGGGGACGGAAGAACAGCTGGTCGTACATCAGCACCCCGACCAGCATGGTGAGGATGGCCCAGCCGATGGCGCCCATGTCGCTCTTGGCGATGGCCATGGCGATATACGAACCGATACCGGGCAGCTTGATGTCCTGGCCGGAGACCGAAATCGCTTCCGACGCCACCACGAAGAACCAGCCGCCGGACATCGACATCATCATGTTCCACAGCAGGCCGGGCATGGCGAACGGCAGCTCCAGGCGCCAGAAGCGCTGCCAGCCCGAGAGCTGGAACACGCGCGCCGCTTCCGACAGTTCGGCCGGCACGGTGCGGAAGCCCTGGTAGGCGGAGAACGCCATATTCCAGGCCTGCGAGGTGAAGATGGCGAAGATCGCCGCGCACTCCACGCCCAGCAGGCTGCCGGGGAAGAAGGCGATGAAGGCGGTGACAGTGATCGACAGGAAGCCGAGGATGGGGATCGATTGCAGGATGTCGAGCATCGGCACCAGCACTTTTTCGGCCAGCCGGTATTTGGTGGTGAGGGCGGCGAACACGCAGCTGAACACCACCGACGCGCCCAGCGCGATGAACATGCGCAGCGTGGTGCGCAGCAGGTAGTAAGGCAGATAGGTCGGGTCGAGCGACAGCGGCAACGTCTGACCCACCTCGTATGGGCGGACCATTTGCTGGCTGCCGTAGGCCAGCAGGACGAACAGCGCCAGCACGATGGGCAGCAGGGCCCAGTCCCAGCGGTTACCGCCAGCCTCGACCACCTGACGGGGGAAAAATTGCCGTTTTTTGCTCATTGTTTTGTGCTTTCTTCAGCCAGAATAACCGATGCGAGTGACCGGAGAGTGACACAGGCCGCCATTCTAAAGGATAACTTAAGTGAAATTAATTACGATCGTGAAAGTTGGTGACTATTTACGGCCCTTGTAAGGCGCATAATTATGTGACTTTCGGAATAATATTGCGCGTTATGAAATTAATTGCTGAAAAACGGTCCAAGACCGACAAATATGATGTTTTGCGCTTCGTGCGCAACAACGGCAGCTGCACCGACACGGTGATGCCGCGCCAGGGTATTTTGCCGCATGATCTGCTGCATTATGTGGTGGAATCGGCCTTGCCGCTGCGGCATGGCTTCCTCAGCCTGTTGGCGCGCGGCGCGGATGCGCAGTTCGTCATGGAAGCGGTGCACGACGCCTCCAACAAGGATGTGGAGACCGAGGCGGTGCAGGCGGAAGCGATCGTCGAGGGTTTGCAGGCGCAGTTGTGGTCGGGCGCCTTCGACGAGGAAGCCTTCCTGGCCGGCGCCGCCTCCGCCTGCACGGCGCGCGACAAGCAGCCTTTCGACTTCGGCAAGATCGGCATCGACATCAAGGCGGCCCTGTACGACCGCGCGCTGTCATTGAACGAAAAATGGATTACGGCGCCCTACTTCAGCACCCTGTCGCTGGAATTCAGCCCGCAGCCAGTGTGACGCTTACTTCAACCACCCGCGGCGGCGGAAGTACCAGAACGGGGCGATCGCGCTGGTGATCATCAGCACGATGGCGAACGGGTAGCCGAGCTGCCATTCCAGCTCCGGCAGCCACTTGAAGTTCATGCCGTAGATCGAGGCGATCAGGGTCGGCGGCAGGAAGGCCACGCTGGCCACCGAGAAGATCTTGATGATCTTGTTCTGGTTGATGTTGATGAAGCCGACCGTGGCGTCCATCAGGAAGTTGATCTTGTCGAACAGGAAGGACGTGTGGCCGTCCAGCGATTCGATATCCCGCAGAATCTGGCGCGCTTCCTCGAACTGTTCGGAATTCAGCAAACGACCACGCATCAAAAAGCTGACCGCGCGCCGCGTGTCCATCATGTTGCGGCGGATGCGGCCGTTCAAGTCTTCCTCGTGGGCGATGGCGTTCAGCGCGGAGGCCGCGTCCTGGTCGGTGAACTCTTCCTGCAGCACGCGGCCGCTGACTTCTTCCAGGTTCTGGTATATGCCTTCCAGCGCGTCGGCCGAGTATTCGGCGTCGGTCGCGTACAGATCCAGCAGCACGTCCATGTAGTCGGCGATCGAGCCGGGCCGCGAGCGGGCGCGCATGCGCACCAGGCGGAACACCGGCAAATCGTCGGTGTGCACCGAGAACAGCATCTTGCGCGCCAGGATGAAGGCCACCGTGACGATGCGCGACGGGCCGTCCTCTTCTTCCAGCAAAAAGTCGGTGCGCAGGTGCAGGTCGCCGTTTTCCGCTTCGTAGTAGCGGGCCGACGCTTCGATGTCCTTGACTTCGTCCTCGCCCGGCAAGGTCACGCCGTAGATGGTCTTGACCCATGCGCGTTCGTCGTCCGTCGGGTCGGTCAGGTCGACCCAGACCGGCTCGACCTGTTCCAGGTCTGCGCGACTGTCGATGGGCACCTGGTTGAGCCGGCCATTCTGGAGAACGAAAACATTAATCATGGGTACGCGAGCCTTCTGGAAACAGCGCAAGTGTACCCGCAAAGCCTCTGCCGAGGCCAGCCTGCCATGCGGTATTTCAGCCTAGCGGGTCGCTTTTTCGATCATTTTATCGGTGGCCGACTGCGGGGCTGCGTCGGCCGGGTCCGGCTTCGGTACTTTGGGCGCTTCGATGCCGCGCGTGTCGATGGCCTTGACCACCTTGCCGTCCTTGCAGTCGACGTCCGACAGCACGGTTTTGCCGTCGATGACACACTTGCGCAGCACGCCGGCCGGCGCCGCCGGGACGGCAGCCGTGGCCGAAGCAGAGGCAGAGGCCGAAGCGGCCGCCGGCGCCTGGCCGGTCAACTTGGCCAAGCCTTCGGTGAAGAAGTTGCGCTCATGGCGGGCCGACATCAAAAACGCCATCGCAATCGCCGCCAGCGAAGCCATGATGATGGCCACCTGTATCAATCCGAGTCCACGCTGCTTGCTTAACATCGCTGCCTCCTAAGGTAATTCCGCCGATCCCATGCGGCGCAGGATCACGCCGGTGCGCCGCGCCAGATAGCCCGAATCGCGGTGCTTGTCGAAGAAGCGCGGATTGGGCAACATCACCGCCAGCTTGGCCGCCTGGGCCGCGCCCAGGTTGGCCGCGCTGACGCCATAATAATGCCGCGCCGCCGCCTCGGCGCCGAAAGTGCCGGTGCCGAACTCCACCACGTTCAGGTAGATCTCGAAGATGCGTTCCTTGTCCATCAAGGTTTCCAGCATGTAGGTGATGATCAGCTCCTGGCCCTTGCGCACATAGCTGCGCGAGCCGGACAGGAAGAGATTCTTGGCCAGTTGCTGGGTGATGGTCGAGCCGCCCGACACCACCTTGTGTTTCTTGTTGTTCTTCTCGTAGGCCTTTTGCAGTGCCTCCCAGTCTACGCCCTCGTGCTCGGAGAAATTGGCGTCCTCGGAAGCGATGATGGCGCGCTTGAGGTTGTTCGAGATGCGGCTGTACGGCACCCACATCTGCTGGATGTTGGCGTCCGGGTTCTTCTCGCGCAGCACCGAGCGCTGCTCGCGCATGAAGCTGGTCGTCGACGGATTATGGTCGACCCACCACCAGATCTGCAGGAAGAAATACAGCTGCACCACCAGGAACAGCAAGATCGGCAGGATGAAGATCCACTTCACCCAGCGCCATTTACCCGCCTTGGCCGCGCTCACAGTTTAGCCCGCAGCGATTGCAGCACTTCAGCGGTGGCCGGCTGCACGCCGCGCCACAGGCTGAACGCCTCGGCGGCCTGCTCGACCAGCATGCCCAGGCCGTCGCGCAAGCGTGCGCCGTGCTGGCCCGCGAACTGCAAGAATACCGTGGGGGAGGCTCCGTACATCATGTCGTAAGCAAGCGAACCTGGCGCGAATACCGACGCCGGCACCGGTGGCAGTTCAGCGCTCAGGCTGGCCGAGGTGGCGTTGATGACGATGTCGAACGCGCCTTCGATCTTGCCGTAACCACAGGCGGAGACCACGCCCTCGCCGCCCAGCGCGGCAAACTGTTCCACCAGCGCCTCGGCCGTGGCCACGGTGCGGTTGGCGATGACCAGTTGCGCCGGCCGATGTTCCAGGATGGGCAGCACCACGCCGCGCGCGGCGCCGCCTGCGCCCAGCAGCAGCACGCGCTTGCCGATGATCTGCACGCCGGCATTGTTGACGATGTCCGCCACCAGTCCCGCGCCGTCGGTGTTGTCGCCGACGATGCCGTCTTCGGTGAAGTGCAGCGTGTTGACGGCGCCGGCCGCGCGGGCGCGGATGGTCAGCGCCTGCGCCACTTTCACCGCGTCCAGCTTGAACGGCACGGTGACGTTGGCGCCCTTGCCGCCCTCGGCGATGAAGGCTTGCACGGCGGCGGCGAAGCCGTCCACCGGCGCCAGCCGTTTTTCATAGCTCAGTTCCTGCCCGGTCTGCGCCGCGAACGCGGCATGAATCTCGGGTGATTTGCTATGGGCAATCGGATTGCCGAATACGCAGTAGCGGTCCATCAACGTCCTCCGCCGCTTAAGTCGGCTTGTAGTTTGTCTTCGCGGGTGAATTTGAAAGTCGTGACGATCACCCACAGATCGTCTTTGTCGCTCGACAGCATATTCGGAGGGAACTTGCCGAACGGCGCGGCGCGGCGCACGATCTTCATGGCCGCCTCGTCCAGTGCGGCATTGCCGGAGCTGCTGTCGACCTTGATGCCGCCATCCTTCTCATAGATCGTGCCGTCCTGGAACACCGGGATCGACAACACCAGGGTGCCGTACAGCTTGCGGCCGTTCTGCTGCGGGAAGTTCAGCGTACCGATGTCTTCGATGCGCTTCTGGATCGCTTTGTAGTACATCGCGTAACCCACCCCGCGCGTACTCGGCGTGATGAAGGTCCGCTTCGGGCGCTTGTTCTGGTCTTCGATGGTTTCGCTGATCTCGGCGGCGCGGCGGGCGATGGCCTTGCTGGAGTCCAGCAGGTCGGCGCCGGTCGGCAGCGGATCGGGTTTGCTCTTTTCCGTCACCGGCGGCGCGGTGAACGGGGTCTGCTTGGCCGCCTGCGTCAGCAGGTTCTTCTGCAGTTCTTCCAGCTCGGCGATGCGGCGCTTGGCGGCCTTGATGCTATCGCCCGTTTCCATCTTGCGCATGTCGGGCATGGGCGATTTGGAGCGGCCCTTGTCGACGGTGCCGCCGCCGTCCAAGTTAGCCTGGGCCAGCGCGTCGGCCTTCAGCGGCGCCTTGCTGTGCTTGGCGTTGACCAGGATCACTTCCAGCCCCGGATCGGTGGCTTGCACCGGCGCCGGCTTGGGCGCGACAAAGTGCACCGCGAGCAAGGCGCCATGCGCCATCAGCGAGAGGCCGATGGCGAGGTACAGCAAGCGATTTTCTTTGAAAGACTTCACGCGAGGCCGGGGTAGGAAAGTTAGGGCTGATTTTACGTCAAAGCAAGCGCGAGGCTGCGGCTTTTTGAGTTTGCTTACTCTGCAGCCGGCTCCTCGGCGGCAGCCTCGACAGCCACTTCCGGCGCATCCACCGCTTCTTCCGGCGCATCGCCCGCTTCCTCGTCCTCGTAGTCCAACTCGGCATCGGCGGCCACCGTTTCGGTGGTCGGGATTTCCAGAATGCGGGCTTCGATGGTCAGGTCCACTTCGTCCCAGCGCAGGATGTCCAGCTTGACCTGCGCGCCGCGCGCCACTTGCGGCATGCCCGGCATGCGGATGATCAGCGGAATATCGACCAGGCGCAGCACCTCGTCCTTCAGCACCACGGCCTCGACCTGGCGCGCGTCCTGCTGGCCCAGCCAGCGCAGGCACCAGTAGCGTTCCATGTTCGACTGGTGATCGCCATAGGCCGCGTACGCCGCGTCGAACTGCGACACGATCGCGAACAGGTTGGCGTCCTTGTGCTTGAAGTGCGCGACCAGCGGCGCGGTCACGCCGTGCTCGGCGCAGGCCAGGATCTGCCATTGGTTGACCAGGTCGGTATAGCGGCGCAAAGGCGACGTGCTCCATGCGTACTGGTCCACGCCCAGGCCCTGGTGCGGCGCCGCATGGGTCAGCATGCGCACCTGCATCTTGGCGGCCCAGCCGCCCACGCCCTGGCCCTGGCTGCGGTAAATGCCCGGCACGCCATGGTCGTGCATCAGCTTGCCCCAGGTGCTGTTGGCGAAGATCATCAGTTCGGCGACGATCTTGTCCAGCGGCGCGCCGCGCTTGCGGCGGCTGACCGTGACCACGTCGTCTTCCACGTAGAAGTTGAAGTCCACGCGGTTGTTCTGTTCCGGCTTCAGGCCGAAGCCTTCGCGCTTGACCATGCGCGCCGCTTCCAGCACTTGCGCCCATTGCCAGATCAGGCCCAGCGATTCCTTGTGCGGATAGTCGCCCTCGCCGCTGGCCAGCGTTTCTTCGTTGACCAGGTCGTCGAGGTCGTTGTGGCGCAGGTTGTTCGCGATCGGCACCATCTCGGCGCGGGTCTCGGTGGCGAGCACCGACCAGTCGGCCGGGTTCAGGGTGGCGTACAGCGACAGCGCCGGGCAGGTCTTGCCCTCGGCCAGCGTGAATGCTTCGACGATGGAGTCCGGCAGCATGGTGATCTTATCGCCAGGCATGTAGACGGTGGACATGCGCGCGCGCGCCATCTTGTCGACCGCGTCGTCCGGCTGTATGCCCAGGCCAGGCGCGGCGATGTGGATGCCGATCTTGAGGTTGCCGTCGTCCAGCCTGGTGACGGAGAAGGCGTCGTCGATCTCGGTGGTGGTGACATCGTCGATCGAGAACGCTTGCACGTTCGCCAGCGGCAGCTTGGTCGGCGCCACCGGCACCGGCACGTCCGGGAAGCCGGCGCCGCGCGGGAAATTCTCGAACAGGAACTTGGCCATGTGCAGCGCCTTCGGCGACGCCACACCACCGGCCGCCAGCATCAAGCGCTGCGGATTGGTGTGCAGCTCGTTGCAGGCCGCTTCCATCGCCTTGTATTCGATCGAATTCTTGTCCGGCTTGAACAACAGCTGCATGACGATGTTCTGCATCGAGGCCGGCAATTTGTTGGCCTTCAGCTCTTCGACGTACTCGGCCTGCACCAGCGCCTGCTGTTTCTTTTTCTCGATGCCGGCTTGGGCGGCGCGCAGCGATTGCTCGGGCGCGGCCTTGTAGCGGCCGCGGCCTTTTTTGTAGAAGTAGATCGGCGCCGAATGCAGGCTCAGGATCAGGCCGGCGGCTTCGGCCGGCAGCGGCGCGTGGCCGAAGTATTCCGCGCCCAGTTCGGCGAAACCGAATTCCTCTTCGCCCGCCACTTCCCACAGAAAGTCGAGGTCGATGCCGGCGGCGATCGCCTTGGCCTGTTCCATCAAATCCGTCGGCGACGGCTTCTCGTACTGCAGCAGCACGTCCTTGATCTTGACCTTGGTGCGCTTGCCGCTGGCCATTTCAACCTGGTAGGCCTCGCCCGCTTGCGACATCATGGAGCCGACCTTGAAATCGCCGGATTCTTCGAAAAATAGATTCATTGCTAGCTTCTGTTCGTTGTTATTAGTTTCAATTCCAGCACGGAAGGCAGAAACACTTCCGTCACCAGCAGGGTACCCTGACGGCGCCGATATAAACAGCGCCGTGCATACAATATGAGTTCTTGCGGACCATCCAACCCGAGCGCCTTGCGCGCGCGCTGCGCCAGGGGATGTCCTTCCCGCAATCTTGCAAATTCCAAAACACCGCGCCGCACTTGCGGGTCGCCAAACAAGGTCGATCCCAGCGAGCGCTCGCCCAGTGCGCTGAACAATGGCCAGTCCGTGGCCGTGGCCGACATCGGCACCACCGTGTGCGCGAACACCACAGGCGTATTATCACACCGCAACAGCACTTCCCTCTCCCAGACGCGGCCGGGCCTGTGCATGCCGATCGCCACCGCCTCGTCCGTCAGGCAGCGCGCCGTGGTCTGATGCAGGCACTGCACGCGGAACGCCCGGCTATGATCCTTCAGCTTGGCGGTCAGCGAACCGTCGGCCGTCAGCCACTCGCGGTAGGCGTGCGGCGCATTCAGCGCCAGCACATGCGGCTGCCACTGCGTCTGCCGCAGCGACGCGCCACGCGTAGAGGCCGTCACTGCTGTGCCTCGATACCGCAAAACTCCAGAACAGACTCCACATAGTCGGGGAACTCGGAAATGGCATGGTCGCTGCCTTCGATGACCTGCTGGCGCGCGCCCGCATAGTGCGCCACCATGTCGCGATAGTCCAGCACTTCGTCGCCGGTGGCGGCGATCAGGAAGTAGCGCTCCTGGCGCGTGACCGGGTTGACGGCCAACGCGCGCAGTTCCTCGATGTATTCGCGCTTGAACTCGAACGGCTCGTCGGAATGGTATTGCGTGGTCACGCCGACATGCTTGTCCAGGTCCTTGAGCGGCACGATGGCCGGGTTCAGCAGCACAGCACGGCAGCCGATGCGCTCGGCCAGCCAGGTGGCGTAGTAGCCGCCCAGCGAAGAACCGACGATGGTCAGCTCGCTGGCAGGAATGCCCTCTATTAAAGAGAGCGCCAATTCCATCGCCAGCTTCGGTGAGGCCGGCAACTGCGGGCAGATGAACTGCGCCGACAAACCCAGCGCCGCCATGCGTTCGCCCATCACGCGCGCCTTCATCGATTTTGGCGACGAGCGGAATCCGTGCAGATAAAGAATCATCGCGCCAGCGCTTCCAGGATCTTGTTGTGCACGCCGCCGAAGCCGCCGTTGCTCATCACGAGGATCTGGTCGCCCGGCTGCGCGGCCTTGACGATGGCGGCGACCAGCACGTCGATGTCTTCATAGGCGCTGGCGACCTGGCCCAGCGGCGCCAATGCATCGCCCAGGCTCCAGCCCAGCGCCTGCTGGCTGCCGAAGCCGAACACCAGGTCGGCGTCGGACAGGCTGCCCGGCAGCGCATCCTTCATCGCGCCCAGCTTCATGGTGTTGGAGCGAGGCTCCAGCACGGCCAGAATACGCGCTTGTTTGCCTATCTTCTGGCGCAGGCCGCCGACGGTGGTGGCGATGGCGGTCGGATGGTGGGCGAAATCGTCATAAACAGTAATACCGTTTACCACGCCGCGCACTTCCATGCGGCGCTTGACGTTCTCGAAGGTGGCCAGCGACTTGGCCGCCTGCGCCACCGGCACGCCTACGTGACGGGCGGCGGCGATCGCGGCCAGCGCGTTGGCGCGGTTATGCTTGCCGGTCAGGCTCCACTCCACGCGACCGGCCACTTCGCCGCCGAAGATCACGTCGAAGCTGCCGTCATCGTATTCGTTCATCGCCCAATCGGCACCTTCCGTGCGGCCGAAGCTTTCCTTCTCGCTCCAGCAGCCGCGCTTCAGCACGCGTTGCAGCGCCGGCTCGTCGGCGTTGAACACGACGCGGCCGATGCCGGGCACGGTGCGCACCAGGTGATGGAATTGGGTTTCAATCGCGCCCAGATCGGGGAAGATGTCGGCGTGATCGTATTCCAGGTTGTTCAGGATCGCGGTCTTCGCGTGGTAGTGCACGAACTTGCTGCGCTTGTCGAAGAAGGCGGTGTCGTACTCGTCGGCCTCGATGACGAAGAAGATCGAATCCTTATCGCCTTGCATGCGCGCCGAGACGCCGAAGTTCATCGGCACGCCGCCGATCAGGAAGCCGGGCGCGTAGCCGGCGTCTTCCAGGATCCAGGTCAGCATGGCCGAGGTGGTGGTCTTGCCGTGCGTGCCGGCCACGGCCAATACCCATTTGTCTTTTAATATGTGGTCACCGATCCACTGCGGGCCGGAAACGAAGGGCAGGCCGCGATTCATGATCTCTTCGATCAGCGGATTGCCGCGCGAAACCACGTTGCCGATCACGTACAGGTCGGGGTTGAGCTGCACCTGCTCCGGGCCGAAGCCCTGTATCAGTTCTATGCCCTGGGCTTCCAGCTGGGTGCTCATGGGCGGATACACGTTGGCATCGCAACCCGTCACGCGGTGGCCCGCTTCTTTTGCCAGGACGGCCAGGCCGCCCATGAAGGTGCCGCAAATACCGAGGATATGAATATGCATAGTGATCAAGACGACGATTGAATACGGGATTTTACCTGACCCGACGCCCTTTTCCCGGTTAAGAGTATTATCTCGTCCATGACGCCGAATGTTATCGAAGAAGTCCTGCTGCTGCGTGCGGAGATCGCCGCGGCCGCCGCACGCCTGATCGCCCAGGATGGCCTGGACTACAACGCGGCCAAGCGCAAGGCCGCCAAGCAGATCCTCGGCGACACCCAGCCGCCGCCCAACCTGCTGCCGGACAACGCCCAGATCGAGGCGGAAGTGCGGATCTACCAGTCGCTATTCCATGCCGACACCCAGCCCGCGCGCCTGTTCCGGCTGCGCACCCTGGCGGTCGACATCATGGATGGCCTGGCAGCCTTCCATCCCTACCTGACCGGCGCCGTATTAAATGGCACGGCCGGCCCGCACGACGACATCCACCTGCAACTGTTCGCCGACAGCGCCAAGGAAGTGGAGATCTTCCTGCTGAACCGTAATTTGCAAATCGACATCTCCGAGACGCCGCACTTCAAGGGCCCGCGCCACGGCTCGGTCGAAACGGTCAGCTTCATGTGGCACAAGGAAGGCGTGCACGCCGCCTTATATGAGCTGGACGATTTGCGCGGCGCCGTCAAAACCCGTGGCGATGGCAAATTGATGCGCGCCGATATCGCCGCCGTACGCGCCCTACTAGTTAACAGTACTCACGAAAAACCTGATCAAACTCAACCATGAACCAAAAACATCTCGCAGCCTACGTTGTTGTCGCTTTGCTATTCGCCGCCTCCGGCGCCTATGTCGGCTTAAATAAAAAACCGCCGGCACCGCCAATCACCACCACCCAGCCGGCCGGCGTCACCGGTCCGGTGGACGCCTTATATAAGCAGTCCCTGCCGGACGCAAAAGGTGTCTCGCAGTCCCTGGCCCAATATAAAGGCAAGGCCATGCTGGTCAATTTCTGGGCTCCGTGGTGCGGTCCCTGCGTGCAGGAGATGCCGGAGCTGTCGGCGCTGGCCGCCGGAGAAGAGGGTAAGAAGCTGCAAGTTATCGGAATTGGTATAGATTCGCCAACAAATATCGCCGAATTTAGCGACAAGTTCAAAATCAGCTACCCAGTCTTCGTGGCCGGCATGGCCGGCACTGACCTCTCGCGATCGTTCGGCAACGGCGGCGGCGGCCTTCCCTACACGGTGTTGATCGGCGCCGACGGCCAGGTCAAGAAGACCTATCTGGGCCGTCTGAAGTTTGACGAACTGCGCAAGGACCTGGCAACTCTGTAAATAGTTTCACAAGTTTTTTTCTCTTGCCAATGCCGGCGGTTGGCGGCAAAATGCGGAACTTTCGCGGAAAACGGTCCTGAACCCATGGCAAAAAACCTCCTACTGCTCAACGGTCCCAACCTGAATTTACTGGGTAGCCGTGAGCCTGAGGTCTACGGCGCTAGCACTTTGGCCGACATCGAACACGCTGCCCAGGCACAAGCCCAGGCAGCGGGCGCGAGCTTGTCCTGCTTCCAGAGCAACCACGAAGGGGCGCTGATCGACCGCATCCATGCCGCCAGAGCGGAAGGCGTGGACGCCATCGTCATCAATCCGGGCGGCCTGACGCATACCAGCGTGGCCTTGCGCGACGCCCTGGCGGGCGTGGCGATACCGTTTGTTGAAGTGCATATTTCGAATATTTACCAGCGCGAGTCGTTTCGCCACCACTCATTTCTTAGCGCGATCGCTATAGGTACTATTTGCGGACTGGGTATCGAAGGATATCGGTTTGCCATCGACTTCGTTCTTAAAAAGCGATAATCTACGCGATCTGCGCGCAATTTCGCGCGGCTCCGCTCAAAAAGCGCTGCCGTTCACACTTACATAACAAAGACATTCCTGGGGGTTACATGGATTTACGCAAGCTGAAGACCTTGATTGATTTGGTCGCGGAATCGGATATCGCCGAGCTCGAAGTGACCGAAGGCGAAAGCAAAGTACGCATCGTCAAGTCGTCCGCCCTGCCGCAAAACCAGATGGTGATGATGCAGCCGCAAGGCATGCCGCAATACCACGCCGCCCCGGCCCAAGCCGCCGCGCCAGCCGCCGCTCCGGTGGCTGCAGTCGCCGCCGAGCCGACCGGCCACGTGGTCAAGTCGCCGATGGTCGGTACCTTCTACCGTTCGTCCGCACCTGGCTCGCCGGCGTTTGTCGAAGTGGGCGCCGTGGTCAAGGAAGGCGACACCCTGTGCATCATCGAAGCGATGAAGCTGCTGAACGAAATCGACGCCGACAAGTCCGGCACGATCACCCAGATCCTGGTCGAGAACGGCCAACCGGTCGAATTCGGCCAGCCGCTGTTTGTGATAGGCTAAGACCGGCCTGCGCCCTCCCCATCGGTGACGGGCGCGCCGGCTTGGTCCGCATTCCCTCCTCTACCTGACGTTACCGGCCTGCCGGTGCTCACAGACATACGCGAACCTATCATGTTTGAAAAAATCCTCATTGCCAACCGTGGCGAAATTGCCCTCCGTATCCAGCGCGCTTGCCGCGAACTGGGCATCAAGACGGTTGTGGTCCACTCGGAAGCAGACAAAGACGCCAAATACGTGAAGTTGGCGGATGAATCGGTGTGTATCGGTCCAGCACCGTCGACGCTCAGCTACCTGAACATGCCAGCCATCATCAGCGCCGCCGAAGTGACGGACGCCGAAGCGATCCACCCGGGCTACGGCTTCCTGTCGGAAAACGCCGACTTCGCCGAACGCGTGGAAAAATCCGGCTTCGTCTTCATCGGTCCCCGCTCCGAATCGATCCGCATCATGGGCGACAAGGTCTCGGCCAAGCAAACCATGATCAAGGCCGGCGTGCCGTGCGTGCCAGGTTCGGAAGGCGCGTTGCCGGATGATCCGAAGGCGATCGTGCAAATTGCGCGCAAGGTCGGCTACCCGGTCATCATCAAGGCGGCTGGCGGCGGTGGTGGCCGTGGCATGCGCGTGGTGCATACCGAAGCCGCACTGATCAACGCCGTGGCGATGACCAAGACCGAAGCGGGCACCGCTTTCGGCAATCCGGAAGTCTACATGGAGAAGTACCTGGAAAATCCGCGTCACGTGGAAATCCAGATCCTCGCCGATGAACACAAAAACGCCGTCTGGCTGGGCGAACGCGACTGCTCGATGCAGCGCCGCCACCAGAAGGTCATCGAAGAGGCGCCAGCGCCTGGCATCCCGCGCAAGCTGATCGAAAAAGTCGGCGACCGCTGCGCCGAAGCTTGCCGCAAGATCGGCTACCGTGGCGCCGGCACCTTTGAGTTCCTGTATGAGAACGGCGAGTTCTACTTCATCGAGATGAACACCCGCGTGCAGGTCGAACATCCGGTCACCGAAATGATCACCGGCATCGACATCGTGCAGGAACAGATCCGCATCGCCGCCGGCGAGAAGCTGCGCTTCCGCCAGCGCGACGTGATGCTGTCCGGTCATGCCGTCGAGTGCCGCATCAACGCCGAAGACCCGTTCAAGTTCACGCCGTCGCCAGGCCGCATCACGTCCTGGCACGTGCCGGGCGGTCCGGGCGTGCGCGTCGACTCGCACGCTTATGCGGGGTATTATGTACCGCCGCACTACGATTCGATGATCGGCAAGGTGATCACTTACGGCGCCACCCGCGAGCAGGCGATCCGCCGCATGCAGATCGCGCTGTCGGAAATGGTGGTCGAGGGCATCCAGACCAACATCCCGCTGCACCGCGAGCTGATGGTCGACGCCCGTTTCATCGAAGGCGGCACCAACATCCACTATCTGGAACAAAAGCTGGCAGACATGCCAGACCTGCATAAACTGAGTTTGAGTAACAAGGCGCCACAATAATGAGCTGGACTGAAATCGTCATCGAAATCGCCCGCGACCACGCGGAAGCACTGTCGGAAGCCCTGATGGACGTGGGCGCACTGTCGGTGTCCGTGGAAGACGCGGACGAAGGCACCGACGCGGAAAAACCGCTGTTCGGCGAGCCGGGCATGGAACCGACCGAAGCGGCATGGGATCACAGCCGCGTAGTCGCCCTGACCAACGAAGACGACGACCAGGCCGTGATCGTGGCCGCCGCTGCAGGACAAGTCGGCTTGACCACTCTGCCGAAGTTCACCACCCGCAAGGTGGAAGAGCAGGACTGGGTGCGTTTGACCCAGTCGCAGTTCGCGCCCATCCATATCGGCAAGAACATCTGGGTCGTGCCGAGCTGGCACGAAGCGCCGGACGCCAACGGCCTGATCCTGGAACTGGATCCGGGCCTGGCCTTCGGCACCGGCTCGCACCCGACCACCCGTCTGTGCATGGAGTGGCTGGAAGCGAATCCGGCGCCGGGCAAGACGGTGCTCGACTACGGTTGCGGTTCCGGCATCCTGGCGATGGTGGCCAAGAAGGTCGGCGCCGGCGAAGTGGTCGGCGTGGACATCGATCCGCAGGCGATCGAATCGGCGGCCGACAATGCCGAACGCAACAAGTGCGAAATCGAGTACTTCCTGCCGGACACCTTCGCGCAATCGAAGCATGCGACGCAGCGTTTCGACATCGTGGTCGCCAACATCCTGTCCAGCCCGCTGAAGCTGATGGCGCCGATGCTGTCGGGCCGCGTGGCCGACGGCGGCGCGCTGATCCTGTCCGGCGTGCTGGCGCGCCAGGCTGAAGAAGTGGCCGCGGCCTACGCCCCGTTCATCAAGCTGGGCGTGTGGGCTGAGCAAGACGGCTGGGTGGCGCTGCACGGCCGCCTCGGCAGCGATGTGGTTCCAGCGGCGCGCTAACCACAGCAATGGCGCTCGCCACCAAATGCCCCCACTGCAACACGATATTTCGGGTCGCCCATGACCAGTTGAAATTACGTGGGGGCATAGTGCGCTGTGGCTCCTGCAATGAAGTCTTTGACGGCAACGCGGCCCTGCTGGAGCCGCTCGCCGCAGCGCCTCCGGCGCCCGCATCCTCCCCTACCCCACTGCCTGACACCACGCCCTTCGACCAGAAGATGGCCGCGCTGGACACCCGCGCCGCCGAAGTGCTGGGCAGCGAAACCGCAGAACCCATTTACACGCTTGAGCTCGATACCGCGATGGACGCGGTCGAAGCAGTCGAGCAGATCCACGCGCCCACCGCAGTCGAGCCCGAGCCGCTGGCTGACGCCGCCCCGCCATACGACGACGGGCGCTACGACGACGAACCGATCGCCACCAGCCCCCTGGCCCTGCCAGCCGAGCCGCCCAGCCTGCCGCCCGCCGTGGAAGAAGCGCTGGACCTCGACCTCGATCTGGACGTGGAGCCGGACGCCGAGCCGGAGCCGGAACCTGAACCCGAGCCCGAGCCTGTCTTAGCCGCCATCCCGGAACCGCAGTGGGACGCCGAACCCGAACCCGAAGCCGACGCCGAGCCGTTCGAAAACGCGCTCAGCATCGAAGCCATGTCGGACGAAGAACTGGAAGCCGCGCTGGAAGCCGAACTGGCCGTCATCGAGCAGGATGGCGCCGAGGCCGACGCCGCGCCCGTCGCCTTCACCTCCATGCTGGCCGACGAACGCCGCGAGCCGACGCTGGACGCCGCACCGGCCGCCGCCATCGCCGCCGCGTCCGTCAGCGAGGCCGAGCGCTTCAACGAACTCGAAGAAGTCGACGAGGAAGCGCTGGTGCAGCTGTCCTCCGCCGGCCTGGCCGAAGCCCAGATCCAGGCCGTCCACGCGCACGCACTGCTGCCGGACGAGTCCGCCACCGAGGAAGCCCTCGCCGCCGACGACGACGCCGAAGAACCCGGCTTCATCAAGCGCGACCGCCGCCGCCAGAAATTCGGCAAGGCCGCCACCATCGCCATGAGCCTGGGCGCGCTGCTACTGCTGGGAACCCTGGCGGCCCAGGGCCTGACCACCTTCCGCAACCAGATCGCCGCCGCGCTGCCGCCGCTCAAGCCGGCGCTGACCGCCGCCTGCAACGCGCTCGGCTGCAAGATCGAACTGCCGGCGCAGATCGACGACCTCGGCATCGAACAGGGCGAACTGCAAACCCTGAGCGAGACCACGTTCTCCTTCACCACCCAGCTGCGCAACCAGAGCGCCACCGCGCAAGCCTGGCCGCACATCGAACTGGTGCTGGACGACGCCAGCGACAAGGCCGTGTTGCGCCGCGTGTTCACGCCGCGCGAATACCTGGGCGCAGACGTCGCGCTGGACAAAGGCTTTGCCCCGCACACCGAACAATCTGTCAAACTGTACTTCGAATTAAAACAGCTGAAAGCATCCGGCTATCACATCGCAGTCTTCTATCCTTAAAGACCTATCATGACCCAGACCTCTTTGATTTGCGGTTCGATCGCTATCGACACCATCCTGCAATTCCCCGGCCGCTTCGACAGCATCCTGCTGGCCGACCAGCTGCACAAGGTCAACGTCTCCTTCCTGGCGCCGACCATGCGCACCGAGTTTGGCGGCTGCGCGCCCAATATCGCCTACAACCTGCAGATGCTGGGCGGCGAGCCGCGCATCGTCGGCGTCATGGGCCAGGACAACACCGCCTACATGGAGCGCTTCCGCAAGCTGGGCCTGTCCACCGACAACATCCTGATCAAACCGGAAGCCTACAACGCGCAGTGCTTCGTCACCGCCGATGAAGACAACAACCAGATCAACGCCTTCCACCCTGGCGCCATGTCGTACGCGCACGAGAACGACGTCGCCAAGGCTGGTCCTGCCGCGCTCGCCATCATCTCGCCGGACGGCCACCTGGGCATGAAGAAGCACGCCGCCGACCTGGCCAAGCTGCAGATCCCGTTCATCTTCGATCCGGGCCAGCAACTGCCGATGTTCAATGGCGAGGAGCTGATCGAGTTCATCAACAAGGCCACCTACGTCACCACCAACGACTATGAAATCGAACTGCTGATGGACCGCACCGGCCTGACCGTACCGGACATCGCCAGCCGCCTGGAAGCGCTGATCATCACGCGCGGCGAAAAGGGTTCGGAGATTTACACCGGCGGCCAGCGCATCGAGATCCCGGCCGTGCCGGTGGACGCGGCGATCGACCCGACCGGTTGCGGCGACGCCTACCGCGCCGGCCTGCTGTTCGGCATCACCAAGGGCTGGAAGTGGGAAACCACCGGCCGCCTGGCCAGCCTGCTGGGTGCGATCAAGATCGCCAGCAAGGGCGCGCAGAACCACAAGCTGACGGCCGCCGAGATCGCCGACCGCTTCGAAGCCGCCTTCGGCTACCGCTACTAAGCCGCACAACGGCAAAAAGCCCCGCCTGCCTGGACGCGCTCAAGAGCGCGCCCGGTGCAGACGGGGCTTTTTTTGTTTGGGGCGCGGGTCAGCGTCCGCTGAACAGCATGCCCAGCACCAGCAGCGCGATCTGCAGCAGGATCAGCGCCACCAGCAGCGACAAGTCCAGGTTGCCGACCAGCGGCACCACGCGGCGGATAGGCCGCAGCAGCGGCTCGTTGAGCGCGCGCACGAACGGCGCCAGCGGCGCATGCGGATTCACCCAGCTGAAGATCGCCTCGATCACCAGCAAGGCCATGAAGCCGTACAAAATCCATTCCAGGAAGCGCTGGAAGGCCATCAGCAGCACCAGCGGCGTGGTCCAGCCGGCCAGGTACATCACCGAGGTGGCCAGCAGCACGATCAGGAACGCCCCGATCAGGCTGGCCCAGTCATAGCCGCCCACGCCGGGCACGATGCGGCGCAGCGGGCGCACCAGCCAGTCCGACAGCTGGAAGGTAAATTGGGCCACCGATGCCGGTGGGCGGACACGGATCGCTTGCATCCAGAAACGTAACAATAAAGCCCCGCCCAACAGGGTGGCGATGGCGTCGACAATCAACTTAACGATACTAAGCACGAGTCCCCTCCAAAAAAAAGCCGCTGTGTGATTGTCTCACACAGCGGCCTATTGCCTCAGCAGGCATCGAAGCTATTTAATTAGCTAGGACGGGTGCTGGTTGGGAACGGCCATGCTGCGGCCGGTGCCAACACGGTTTTTGCTGCAGGAGCGGCGGCCGGAGCTGGAGCGGCTGGCTTGGCGACAGCTTCCTTCTTCGGTGCAGCAGCCTTTTTCGGCGCAGCTTTTTTCGCGACTGGCTTGGCAGCAGGAGCGGCGGCTGCCACTACTGGAGCTGCGGCCGGAGCGGCTACCGGTTTAGCGGCGGCCTTCTTGGCGACTGGCTTTTTAGCAGCTGGCTTGGCAGCAGCTGCTTTAACCGGCTTTTTTGCTGCTGGCTTAGCCGCGGCCTTTGCAGCCGGTTTGGCTGCTGCTTTTACCACTGGTTTTTTGGCGACAGCTTTTTTAGCTGCTGGCTTGGCTGCTGCTTTCGCTGCTGGCTTGGCTGCCGGTTTGGCCGCGACTTTTTTCGCTGCTGGTTTAGCGGCTACTTTTTTCGCTGCTGGCTTGGCGGCTGCTTTTTTAGCTGCTGGTTTGGCGGCTGGCTTGGCTGCTGCTTTTTTAGCTGCTGGCTTGGCGGCGGCTTTGGCGACGACTTTTTTAGCTGCTGGCTTGGCGGCGACTTTCTTCGCTGCTGGCTTGGCTGCTACTTTTTTCGCTGCTGGTTTCGCTGCTGCTTTAGCGACGACTTTTTTCGCTGCTGGTTTAGCTGCTACTTTTTTCGCTGCTGGCTTGGCTGCTGCTTTTTTCGCTGCTGGTTTAGCGGCTGGCTTGGCTGCTGCTTTTTTAGCGACTGGCTTGGCGACAGCTTTTTTCACTGCTGGTTTAGCTGCTGCTTTTGCTGCTGGCTTGGCTGCTGGTTTAGCGGCGGCTTTTTTCGCGACTGGCTTGGCAGCGGCTTTTTTCACAGCTGGTTTAGCGGCTGGTTTGGCGGCAGCTTTTGCTGCTGGCTTGGCGGCGGCTTTCGCTGCGACAGGCTTCTTCGCTGGGGCGGCGGCTTTTGCGGCCGGTTTCTTTGCTGCTGGTTTCTTTGCGGCTGTTGCCATTTTTAGTTCTCCTTCATCGGGGATGGGAAAAATTCATTACAAGATTTAAACCCGTCCGGCCCGGAATTAGGCCAGGCGAATTATTCATCGGCGCAAACGAACTACGGTTTGCGCTAATGAATTCGGCACCAGCTGAACTGCTGCAACCCCTCACGAGTGCAGCACTTCAGCCATCAACCTGGTCGCCGTCCGTGGCCGGTCGGCGCTCAGGTACAAATCTTGTTGCGACGTTTTGCGGGTGGTCGGGCGTGTACTCAGCTCCAGGGACCTACGTCGCTGACCTCCACCGTTTTCGTTTTCAAACAAAAAGCCGCCCAGCCTGAACCTAATCAGGCGAGACGGCTAAACAAAAACGGTGTGGTCTTGTGCATATCTGTGTGAATCTGTATCCCGTATCGCGATCATTTCTGCGGCGTGTGCGACGTCAAATTTCTGCACACTTCAAAACACGCATTTTCAATCTCGTAAAGTACACGAAAACCTTGTCGGTGCGCAACCAGCACGATAGATATTCACGCGCTTTTTTTCGCGTTAAGCGCTTCAACTCACATGCGCATGCCGATTCTGCATGCCTGCTTGCGTCGTCGCGCCGCGATGTGCGCGCTCAATCGAGTTCGAAAAAACGTTCGCGCTGTCGCGCGAAAAAGGAGTGCTTGAAAGCGCGCCTTGTGCCGCCTGGGTTTCTGCGACGCCGTCGTCGCCGGCGAAAAAATCCGCATCACCCGCTGTCGAATCCGAGAGCGCTTGCGCATCGCTTGCGCGCCGCCGCTACTCACTGTTTTAATTTCGTCGCGATTATGAGACAGAGTGCGGCGAATGGCAAGCAGAATACTGCGGTGCGCGCCGGCGTTGATGTGCTGCGATGCCGATCGCGACGACGTGCGCGCATCGCGCGCGCAAACGTCGAGCGTGTCGCGACGTGATGCGGCGCGCTCCTCGTCGCCGTTTTTGCAGCGGCATCTGCGCGACGGCGACGCGCCTCATCGCCTCACACAGTTCGCCGCAGCGAAGCGCCAGCAGATGTCGGCGCTGCGCTTCGAGTCGACGATGTCGGTGCGTGCGGACGGTGAGCGCACGGTGTGTTTACGCTATGAGTTCGCGGCGGACACTCGTCGTCGCGCTATGAGCCGCGCGGCGCAGGCTGCAAAGTTAAGGAGTAATATCTTAATCATTAAGCTGGCATATGCTCGATGGGAGGCAATATGTTTGACTTTATGATGGCGACCACGCCTGAGATCTGCGTCGAACTCGGACGCCGTTTGCGCGCGCGGCGCCTGATGCAAGGATGGTCGCAAGTGGAGCTTGCCCAGCGCGCAGGACTCTCCGGCGGCACGATCAAGAACCTGGAATCCAAAGGACAGGCCTCGCTGATGTCCTTCATCCAAGTCGTCGCGGCGCTTGGCCTTGCGGACGACCTGGGCGAACTTTTCCGTCTCAAGATCGTGTCGGTCGCCGCCATGGAAAAAGCGGAGCGGGCAAACCGCAAGCGCGCTCCGCGCAGAGCTGCAGTCAAATGAGACTGCTGAACGTCATCTTCAAAGGCTGGGGCGAACATTGGCCGCTCGGCATCCTCGCCGACAACGGCAGCGACATCCTGTTTGAGTATTCCCCTGAGGCGCTACGACGCGGCATGGAACTGTCGCCACGCCATCTGCCGCTGCGTGCCGAAGGGTTCAGCGGTTTTCCGCCGCATCAGCAACGGCTGCCCGGCCTGGTGGCCGATTCGCTCCCCGATGGCTGGGGCATGCTCCTGATGGATAAACTATTTCGCAAACAAGGTCGGACGCAGAGCAGCATCTCGCCGCTCGACAGGCTGGCCTTCGTCGGCGATCGCGGCATGGGTGCGCTCAGCTATGTGCCGCCCGATCCGCTACACCTGTCGCCGGACGACCTGCATCTACTGGACCTGGCGAATGCGGCGCGCACGCTAGCCGAGGGCAAGGACAGCGTCATCCTCAAACAATTGGTCCTGCTGGGTGGATCGCCTCACGGCTCCCGGCCCAAGGTACTGGTGCGCTTCGATTCGTCCAATGGCCAGGTCAGCACGCTCGACGAGGCGACGTGCGGCGAGCCCTGGCTGGTCAAGTTCCCCGCGCGAGGCGAGCATAAGGAAGTCTGCGCGGTCGAACATGTGTATGCCGAACTGGCGCGGCACTGTGGCCTGGACATGCCGGCGACGCGCCATTTCGATCTGGACCGGCGACTGGCGGCCTTCGGCGCCCGGCGCTTCGACCGCGAAGATGACATGCGCGTGCCGGTCCACACGCTGGCCGCCCTGCTGCAGGTCGACTTCCGGCTGCCGTCGGTCGACTACAGCACCTTCCTGCGCGCCACACGGTTGGTGACCGGCGATCAGCGGCAGGTCGACGCCGCGTTCCTGCGCTGCGTCTTCAATGTGCTGTTCAATAACCGGGACGACCATGCCAAGAACGTCTCATACCGGATGAGCCGGGACTGGCACTGGCAGCTATCGCCATGCTACGACCTGAGCTTCAATCCCGGCCCCGGAGGCGAACATCAGATGGCGGTCATGGGCGAGAGCCGGGCGCCCGGCCTGGATGACCTGCTGCGGTTGGCTGCGGATGCCGGCGTCACCAAACGGCACGCACGCGGCGTCATCGACGCGATGGCCGCGCAGACCGGTCTGTTTGCCGACCTGGCCCACAGCGCCCCTATCCGCGCCGCCACGGTCAAAGCCATCGGCCGCGCCATCCACGCCAATCGCGACCGCTTGAAATGAAAAAGCCTGGCGATTGCCAGGCTTTTTTTGGTTAAAACTTTACAAACAGCGTAACGATCAGTCCCAGTTCAGCGCGCCGCCGGTCTGGTATTCGATGACGCGGGTCTCGAAGAAGTTGCGTTCCTTCTTCAGGTCGATCATCTCGCTCATCCATGGGAACGGGTTGTCTTCCTGCTCGAACAGCGTCTCCAGGCCGATCTGGGTGGCGCGGCGGTTGGCGATGAAGCGCAGGTAGCCCTTGAACATGGTGGCGTTCAGGCCCAGCACGCCGCGCGGCATGGTGTCTTCGGCGTAGGCGTACTCCAGGTCCACGGCCTTCAGGAACAGCTGCTTGATCTCTTCCTTGAACGCAGGCGTCCACAGCAGCGGGTTTTCCATCTTGATCGTGTTGATCAGGTCGATGCCGAAATTGCAATGCATCGACTCGTCGCGCAGGATGTACTGGTACTGCTCGGCGGCGCCCATCATCTTGTTCTGGCGGCCCAGCGCCAGGATCTGGGTGAAGCCGACGTAGAAGAACAG
Source organism: Duganella sp. BJB476 (assembly GCF_003416895.1). Taxonomy (GTDB): domain Bacteria; phylum Pseudomonadota; class Gammaproteobacteria; order Burkholderiales; family Burkholderiaceae_D; genus Rugamonas. The sequence continues at coordinate 533,258 of NZ_QVIO01000004.1, read as the reverse complement.
GCCTTCCATCAGGCAGGCGAACACGATCAGCGACTTCAGCAGCTGCTGGTCGTTGTGCACGGTGCCGGTGGTGAAGGCCGGGTCGGTCAGCGTGTTGATGAACGGGATCAGGAACTCGTCCTTGTCGCGGATCGACTTCACTTCGTTGTAGGCGTTAAAGATCTCCGCCTCGTCCAGGCCCAGCGACTCGACGATGTACTGGTAGGCGTGGGTGTGGATCGCCTCTTCGAAGGCCTGGCGCAGCAGGTACTGGCGGCACTCAGGGGCGGTGATGTGGCGGTAGGTGCCCAGCACGATGTTGTTGGCGGCCAGCGAGTCGGCCGTGACGAAGAAGCCCAGGTTGCGCTTGACCAGACGACGTTCGTCTTCGGTCAGGCCGTTCGGGTTCTTCCACAGCTCGATATCGCGCTGCATGTTCACTTCCTGCGGCATCCAGTGGTTGGCGCAGCCGGCCAGGTATTTGTCCCATGCCCACTTGTACTTGAACGGCACCAGCTGGTTGACGTCGGTTTTGCCGTTGATGATGCGCTTGTCGTCGGCATTGACGCGACGCGCGACTTGCTCGGCGTTGGCTTCGCCGGTGGCCAGTGCGGCTTGATTGACAGCTTGCGGTGCGGCCGATGCGGCCTCTTCGTCCCAGGACAGCGACATGGTGGTTTCCTTCTGAATTCGGTGTAAAAAGAACCGCCCGGACGGGCCGGGACGGTTCACTCTCTATATTAGTACGTTTTTACTGGCAAGCTTCGCATTCCTCGAAGCCGTCGTCGCCAGGACGCAGGTAGCAGGCCGCGCCGTCGGCTTCGGCTTGCGCCACCGACGATGCCGCTGCCGCCGAACCCGCCAGGGCCGCCGTCGCCGGACCGGCCGCCGACATCGCGCTGGCCGACATGCCGCCGTCCACGGCCACCGCGTTCAGCGCGCCGGTCTTGGAGGTCGATTTCTCCGTGTGGGTGGCGGCGATGGTACGCAGGTAGTAGGTGGTTTTCAGGCCACGCAGCCATGCCAGCTTGTAGGTCTCGTCCAGCTTCTTGCCCGATGCGCCAGCCATGTAGATGTTCAGCGACTGCGCCTGGTCGATCCACTTCTGGCGGCGCGATGCTGCTTCCACCAGCCAGGTCGGCGACACTTCGAACGCGGTTGCATAAATGTCACGCAGGTCTTGCGGGATGCGGTCGATCTTGGCCAGCGAGCCGTCGAAGTACTTCAGGTCAGAGATCATCACTTCATCCCACAGGTCGCGCGCCTTCAGGTCGCGCACCAGGTAGGCGTTGATCTCGGTGAACTCGCCCGACAGGTTGGACTTCACGTACAGGTTCTGGAAGGTCGGTTCGATGCAAGCCGACACGCCAATGATATTCGAAATGGTCGCGGTCGGAGCGATCGCCACGCAGTTCGAGTTACGCATGCCGAACTTCTTGATGCGGTCGCGCACCGGGGTCCAGTCCATGGCGGCCGAGGTATCCTGCTCCAGGTAGCCGCCGCGTTCGTCGGCCAGCAGCTTGATCGAGTCCTGTGGCAGGATGCCACGATCCCACAGCGAGCCTTTGTACGACTGATAGTGGCCGCGTTCTTCGGCCAGTTCGGTCGAAGCCAGGTAGGCGTAGTAGCACACCGCTTCCATCGAGGTGTCGGCGAAGGACACGGCTTCGTTCGACGAGAACGGAATGCGCATCATGTGCAGGCAGTCCTGGAAGCCCATCACGCCCAGGCCCACCGGACGGTGACGCATATTGGCGTTGCGCGCTTTGTCGACTGCGTAGTAATTGATGTCGATCACATTGTCCAGCATGCGCATGGCGGTGCGGATGGTCTTTTTCAGCTTGACGTGATCCAGCTTGCCCTCTTTCATGTGGGCTGGCATGTTGACCGAACCCAGGTTGCAGACGGCGATTTCGTCAGGGCCGGTGTTCAGCGTGATCTCGGTGCACAGGTTGGAGCTGTGGACCATGCCGACGTGTGACTGTGGCGAACGGATGTTGCATGGGTCTTTGAACGTGATCCATGGGTGGCCGGTTTCGAACAGCATCGACAGCATCTTGCGCCACAGGTCCAGCGCGGCGATCTTCTTGAACACGCGGATTTCGCCGGCGGCGGCCTTGGCTTCGTAGCCCAGGTAGGCTTTTTCGAAGGCCTTGCCGACCAGGTCGTGCAGGTCAGGCGTGTCGGACGGCGAGAACAGGGTCCAGTCGCCTTTTTCCATCACGCGCTTCATGAACATGTCCGGGATCCAGTTGGCGGTGTTCATGTCGTGGGTGCGGCGGCGGTCGTCGCCGGTGTTCTTGCGCAGGTCCAAGAACTCTTCGATGTCCATGTGCCAGGTTTCCAGGTAGGCGCAGACCGCGCCCTTGCGCTTGCCGCCCTGGTTGACCGCGACGGCGGTGTCGTTGACCACTTTCAGGAACGGCACCACGCCTTGCGATTTGCCGTTGGTGCCCTTGATGTGGGCGCCCAGTGCGCGCACAGGGGTCCAGTCGTTACCCAGGCCGCCGGCGAATTTCGCCAGCAACGCGTTTTCCTTGATGGCGTCGTAGATGCCTTCCAGGTCGTCCGACACGGTGGTCAGGTAGCACGACGACAGCTGCGAACGCAGGGTGCCCGAGTTGAACAGCGTCGGGGTCGACGACATGAAGTCGAAGGTCGACAGCAGGTTGTAGAACTCGATGGCGCGCGCTTCGCGGTCGCTTTCGTTCAGGGCCAGGCCCATGGCGACGCGCATGTAGAACGCCTGCGGCATTTCGATGCGGACGTCGCGGACGTGCAGGAAGTAGCGGTCGTACAGGGTTTGCAGGCCGATGTAGCCGAACTGCAGATCGCGGTCGGCGACCAGCGCCTTGGCCAGGCGGGCCAGGTCGAACTCGGCCAGTTTGACGTCCAGCAATTCGTTGGTGATGCCCTTGGCGATGTATTGCGGGAAGTAGGTCACGTATTCGGCGGCAGCGGCGCCCTGCGCGACTTCCTTGCCGAAGACTTCCTTGCGGATCGTGTGCAGCAGGATGCGGGCCGTCACTTGCGAGTAGGCCGGATCTTTTTCCATCAGCGCGCGGGCGGCCAGGATGGCGGATTTGTGCAGTTCTTCGACCGGCACGCCGTCGTACAGGTTCTTCAGCGTCTCGGCCAGGATGGCGTCGGCGTCGACGTGCTTTTCCAGGCCGATGCAGGCGGCGTTAATCAGGCCGGTGACGCGGTCCATTTCCAGCGGCTTGCGCTCGCCGTTTTCCAGCACGTGGATTTGCGGTGCGTCGATCGTGGCGGCGGCGCCTTGGGCTTCCTTGGCGGCGCGGCGCTCTTCCATGTGCTTGGCGCGATACAGCACGTAGGCGCGGGCGACATCGTGTTCGCCGGAGCGCATCAGCGCCAGTTCAACCTGGTCTTGCACGTCTTCGATGTGGAAGGTGCCGCCCGATGGCTGGCGGCGCACCAGTGCGGTGACCACGCTGGCGGTCAGCTGTTCTACCAATTCGCGCACGCGCGCCGAAGCTGCGCCCTGGCCGCCGTTAACGGCCAAAAAGGCCTTGGTCACGGCGATGGCGATTTTCGACGGTTCAAACGCGACGACCGCGCCGTTACGGCGGATGATGCGGTAGTCACCGAGATCGCTGGCGGCCGTGACCGGGCTGCTGGCGGTGCTCGCAGCGGCTGCTGGTACCAGCGCTGGATTGATGGTGATGTCTTGAGTAGATTGCATTTAAGCTCCCCGATAACAGCGTGCAGTCAGTGCTGCGCGACGTAATGTTGTATGAAAAAAGGCCAAAATGAAGCGACCTGCCAAACCTGCCTGGCTGGTTAAACTGCAATAAAATGGGTGATGAACTGGCCTTGTCGGCTTGTAAATAGTTTAAGAACCAGTGTCATGAGAACTACTATATCTAGTGATTGGTGTGAATCGATACACTGATTGTAGTGGTCAGGTAAGGGTAAGACAAGTGGAAATTTTGCCTTAAACGGCAATTTTTCTATTGACTTTGTGGAAGCCCTTTTGCAAAGCGTAGTCCGGCGCTAGCGCCCACTAACGCGAGCTCATCCGGTGCCTTTTGATTAAGCAAAGTCTGCCAGATTTTGCGATAGCATTCCCAATCGAACAACGGTCCCGGGTCGGTTTTCCGGCCCGGCGCGATGTGCTCATGACCCTGCACATCGGTCAGCGGATAGCGCGTTTGCAGCGCCAGCGTCAGCGCCGCCAGCGCCTGGTACTGGGCCGGCTCGAAACCGCTGTCGTCGGTGCCTTCCAGCTCGACGCCGATCGAATAGTCGTTGCACTTCTCCCGTCCCTGGAACGCCGATACACCCGCGTGCCAGGCCCGCTCGTTAGCAGAAACATACTGCATCACGCGGCCGTCACGGCGGATGAAAAAATGGCTCGACACTTTCAACCCTCGCAGGTCCGCGAACGAGGGGTCAGTATTATAGTCCAAGCGGCCGCTGAACAGGTCGGACACGTGCGGACCGCCGAAACAACCGCCCGGCAGCGAGATGTTATGGACCACCAGCAGCGTGATGTCGGCCGGGTCGGGACGGCAGTCGGTGTGCGGGCTGTCGTAGCGCAGGGCCGGCAGCCACCAGCCGTCGGCGCCCAGTTCCGGCGGCTTCACGCCTCCGGCTCCTGGATGTTCAGCTTCTGCATCTGGTAGCGCAGCTGGCGGAAGCTGATGCCCAGCAGCTGGGCGGCCTGGGTGCGGTTGAACTGGGTCTGCGCCAGCGCGCGCAGGATGATGTCGCGCTCGATCTGGTTCAGGTAGTCGGGCAGGCTGCTGGGCAGCGCGTCCAGATGCGGCAGCGGCGGCGTGCTTGCGGCGGACGGCGCCGGCTCGGCCGGCGGCGGCGACGGCAACGGCGCCACGCCCAGCGCGGCGGCTTCGGTGGCGGCCAGGTAGGGCGCCGGCAGCGCGGGCGTCGGCAGCGGCACGATGGCTTCGACCATGCGCGCGCCCTTCAGCGCCAGGTCGGCCACTTCGATCACGCCGTCGTTGGCGAAGGCCAGCGCCCGTTCCAGGATGTTTTCCAGTTCGCGCACATTGCCGGGGAAGGAGTAGCCGCGCAGCGCATCGAGCACGCCCTCGCCCAGCCGCACCTGGTGTTCGAAGGTGCCCAGCCGCTCGAGGATGGCGCCGGTCAGCACGGCCAGGTCGTCGAGCCGTTCGCGCAGCGGCGGCAGGCTCAGTTCAATCACGTTCAGGCGGTAGAACAGATCCTGGCGGAAGCTGCCCTGCTCCACGCACTGCGCCAAATTCTTGTGGGTCGCGCTAATGATGCGCACATCGACCGGCTCCTCGGCGGTGGCGCCGATCTTGCGCACGCGCCGCTCCTGGATCGCCCGCAGCAGCTTGACCTGCATCGCCAGCGGCAGGTCGGCCACCTCGTCGAGCATCAGCGTGCCGCCGTTGGCCGCCTGGAAGAAGCCGTCGCGCTCATCGGCCGCGCCGGTGAAAGCGCCCTTGCGGTAGCCGAAGAACTCGGCCTCCATCAGCGCCTCGGGAATGGCGCCGCAGTTGACGGCGATGAAAGGTTTGCCGTTGCGCGAACTCTGGGCGTGGATCTCGCGCGCCGCCAGCTCCTTGCCGCTGCCCGATTCGCCGTTGATGGCGATCGGCGCCATCGAACGCGCCAGCCGCGCGATCTGCGCGCGCAGCGCCTGGATCACGGCCGATTCGCCCTTCAGGCGGCTGGCCGGCGGCTCGGCGTTGAGCGCTTCGCCTGCCGGCGGCTCGGCGTTCAGCCGCAGCGCCGACTGCACCATCACCCGCAGCTGGTCCAGCGCCACCGGCTTGGAGATGTAGTCGAAGGCGCCGGCCTTGAGCGCGATGACGGCGTTGTCGGCACTGCCGAAAGCCGTCACCACCGCGATCGGCGTGTTCTTATATGCGGCGCTGACTTCGCGCACCAGTTCCAGCCCCAGGCCGTCGGGCAGGCGCATGTCGGTCAGCACCAGCTGGTACTCGCGTTCCGGCGTGGCCAGCAGGCCGCGCGCCTGCGCCAGCGTGGCGGCGCTGTCGACGTCCAGGCCCATTTTCAGCAGGGTCAGTTCCAGCAGCTCGCGCAGGTCGGCCTCATCGTCGACGACCAGCACGCGAGGCGCGCGTTGGGAACCTCTAGCACTCATCAAACAGCCTTTCTACGTCTGCGCCGGATGGGCGAAGGTGATTACAAATCGCCCGCGCGAGCGGGGAGTCCCATCGGGGCTGGCTTTGATATCAAAACGATATTCGTAGTCCAGTCGCGCCTCGTTATTCAAACACAATTCGCGCGCCAGATATAGTCCCAGCCCGGTGCCCTTGCTGGATGTGGTGTAAAACGGTTCGAACAGGTGGGCGCGCACCTCGGGCGAGATGCCGGGGCCGTCGTCCTGCACATGCAGTTCCATGCGCCGCGCCTTGTCGCTGACCAGGTCCATGCGGATCGAGTCCGGCCCGCCGCTGGCGTAGCGCACCGCGTTGTTGAGCAGGTTGAGCACCACCTCGCGCAGGTGCAGCGCGTCGAAGCGCACCAGCGTGCCGGCCGGCGCCGAGGCGCCGATGATGTCCGGCGTCAGGCCGTGGGTCTCGATGAACTCGGTTTTCAGTTCGGCCAGGAAGACGTCCAGCGCCAGCGGCTCGCTGTGCGGCTGCACCTTGCGCGACAGCTGCAGGATGTCCTCGACCATGCGGTTGACCCGCGCCACGTTGTCGCCGACGATCTTCAGCAAGCGCAGGTGGACCGTGCTGTCGAGGTCCTCGCCCAGCAGCGCGGTGGCGTGGCCGATGGCCGACAGCGGATTGCGCACCTCGTGCGCGATGCTGGCGGTGAGCCGCCCCATCGACGCCAGCTTCAGTTGCTGCGCCTGGTTTTCGATGCCGGTCACGTCCTGCAAAAAGATCACGCTGCGCTCGGTGCCCAGGCCGGCCGTGTTGACCGCCGCGAAGCGCACTTTCAGATGCGCGGAGAGGTCGCGGCGCGCGCTCCAGGCGGCCGTCACGTCCTGCAACGCCGCCTCGGCATACGGCTTGATGGTGACATAGGCGGTGCTGCGCGCGGCGTCGGCGCGCCATTCGGCGTAGGCCTGCGCCAGCGGCGCCAGCGCGGCGGCGGCCGACAGGCGCAACTTCATCTCCGGCCCGACCATGCCCAGCATCTGCTGCGCCGCCGGATTGCCGGCGAACACCTGGCCGTCGGGATCGACCACCAGGATGCCGTCGCCGACGTTGGCCATCACCAGCTGGTTCACAGCCTGCTGCACGGTGATCTCGACGCCGCGCTGGATCGCCAGTTCTTCCTGGCCGATCAGCTTGGCCGCCATGCGGTTGACCACGAACACCGCGGCAAAGAAGGCCGCGCCGTACAGGCCCGCCTGCAGGTAGGGCTGGTCGCCCTCCATCATGAACACCTGCCAGGTCGATTCGCCCAGCATGAACAGCGCCACCAGCGCGGCGCAGAACAGCGACAGCATCAGCGGCGCCAGGATGGCCGAACCGGCCAGCGGGAACAAATAGAGGATGGCCAGGCCGCTGCGCAAGCCGCCGCCGGCCACATACAGCAGCGAGATGATGGCCAGGTCGCAGGCGATCTGCGACAGCAGCTGCAACAGGAAGCGGCGCTGCCAGTAGACCGCCGTCAGCGCGAACACGATCGCCAGGCCCAGGTAGATCAGGCAGATCTGCAGGTAGAGATAGGGGCCGGAGGCGCGCAGGCCGTGGTTGTCGAAGCTCAGGTAGACCAGCAGCACCAGCGCGATCACCACGCGGGTGGCGTTCAGCGTCTGCAGCGAGCGCCAGAAGGTTGCGCGCGATTCGGCCGACAGGGCTTGCAGGCGCGCGATCACGCGCGGGGTCCTACGCTGCCGGCAGCGTGGCGTGGGCCGCGCTGCAATAGTCGCGGCCGCGCGCCTGCACGGATTCCGATGCCGGATAGAAGATGCCGCAATGGGCGCATTGCAGCATGGTCTCGGCCTCGGCCACGACCTTCTCATTGGAGCGCGCGCCGCCGCCGGCAGGCTGCTGCGGCTCGCGGAACTGCTGCTGGTGGCGCTTCTGCGCCTCGCGGATCTTGCTGCGGACGGCGAAGATCACCAGGAACACCAAGGCCAACCAAAAGATAATACGGCTCATGCCCAACCCTTATGCAAAACCACTTCAAACACAAAACGACTGCCGACGTAAGCCAGCAACAAGGTGGCGAAACCGGCCAGGGTGAAGCTCAGCGCGGTCTTGCCGCGCCAGCCGCGGAAACGGCGGCCCGCCAGCAGCGAGGCAAACAGCACCCACGACATCAGCGTGAACACCGATTTGTGGTCCCACTTGAGCGCCTGGCCGAACAGCTGTTCGGAGAACACGATACCCGATAACACCGTCAGGCTGAGCAAAGCGAAGCCGATACCTATCATGCGGAACAACAGTTTTTCCATCGTCAGCAGCGCCGGCAGCCGGTCCAGCGCGCCGGACATGAAGCTCTTGCTGTCGGTGCCGGCGTGCAGGCGTTTTTCCTGCAGGGCCATCAGCACCGCGTGGAAGGCGGCCACCGTCAGCGTGCTGTAGGCCAGCGTGGCGATGGCGATATGCCAGCCGAACAAGGGCGACTTGCCCTCCAGCGGGATCACGCTGCCGGGGAAGCCGGCCTGCAGGGCCGCCGCCAGCGCCGCATTCGGCATGACCAGGCGGCGCATGCCGTCCAGGCTGAAATTCTGGTTTTCTATCCAGTACGCGCCCACCGACATCCACAGCGCCGACGACAGCATGGCGGCGAAGCCGATGCGGATGGAGCCCGCGCTAGTACCGGGAAAACCCGCCACCTCGGACCACAGGCCGGCGCCGTGCAGCAGCCAGGCGGCGGCCGTCAAGCCGGAAATCAGGACGGCGCGGCGCGACGGCAGCACCGCACAGAGGAGGTACAGCGCGATGGCTGCGAAGAGTAAGGAAGTCTGCATGTCCTTCAGTTTACACCATCGCTCAGTCGACGGCTGCCATGCGCAGCTCGTCGTTGTGATGGCGTTGCTGTTCTTCCATCACCAGTTGGCCCAGTTCGCGCTTGAGGGCGTTGAACTCGGCGGAGGCCGGATCGCGCATGCGCGGCAGTTCCACCATCAGGTCGCGCTTGACGGTGCCGGGACGGTAGGTCATGACGACGATGCGGTCGGCCAGGTAGATCGCTTCCTCGATGCTGTGGGTGACGAAGATGATGGTCTTCTTCAGCTCGGCCCAGATGCGCAGCAGCTCGTCCTGCAGGTTGCGGCGGGTCAGCGCGTCGAGCGCGCCGAACGGTTCGTCCATCAGCATGATCGGCGAATCGAGCGCCAGCACGCGGGCGATCGCAACCCGCTGGCGCATGCCGCCCGACAGGTCCTTGGGGAAGCGGCTGCGGAAGTCGCTCAGCGACAGCATCGCCAGCAGCTTGTCGACGATGGCGTTGATCTCGGCCTTGGGCAAGCCCTTGATCTCGAGGCCGAAGGCGACGTTGTCGGCCACCGTCATCCACGGGAACAGCGCGTATTCCTGGAACACCATGCCGCGCTCGGGACCGGGCGCCGTCACTTCCTTGCCGTCGGCGACGATGCGGCCGGAAGTCGGCGGCGCGAAGCCGGCGATCGCGTTCAGCAGGGTCGACTTGCCGCAGCCCGACGGCCCCAGCAGGCAGACGAACTGGCCCTGCGGGATTTCCAGCTCGATGTCCTTGAGCGCCACCAGCTGGCGCTCGGCGGTCTGGAACACCTTGCTGACGTTCGAGACGACGATGTGGGTAGCGCTCATCAGTTCTCCAGGCCGCGGTGCCAGCGCAGCAGATGGTTGTTCAGCTTGTTGACGGCGGTGTCGATGATCAGGCCGATCAGGCCGATGGTGATCATGCCGGCCATGATCTTGTCCGACCAGAAGTACTCGCGCGCCTCCAGGATGCGGAAGCCCAGGCCGTTGTTCACCGCGATCATCTCGGACACGATCACCACGATGAAGGCGGTGCCGATGCCGATCCGCACGCCGGACAGGATGTAGGGCACGGCGGCCGGCAGGATCACCCGCAGGAACATGGTGCTGCCGCTGGCGCCGAGGTTGCGCGCCGCGCGCAGGTAGATGCTGTCGACCTGGCGCACGCCGGCGATGGTGTTCATCAGCACCGGGAAGAAGGCGCCCAGCACGATCAGGAAGATGGCCGGCGGATTGCCCAGGCCGAACCACAGGATGGACAAGGGGATGTAGGCGATCGGCGGAATCGGCCGCAGCAGCTGCATCAGCGGGTTGAGCCAGGCGTACACGGTCTGGCTGGCGCCCATCACCAGGCCCAGCGGCAACGCCAGCGCGGCGCCGATGGCGAAGCCGACCACCACGCGGTACAGGCTGCCGAGGGCGTCGACGATCAGTTCGCCCGACACCGCCCACAGCAGCCAGCTGCCCTGCTCCGGGCTGTACGGCTGGATCGGCAGCAGATAGGCGATCCAGCGTTCCAGCACCGCCAGCGGCGACGGCAGCATCTGCGGATTGACCCAGCCCTTCATCGACACCAGCTGCCAGACGCCGATCACCAGCGCCGGCACGATCAGGCCGACGCCGGCCTGCTTCAGATTGAACTTGGCCATTTACTTGACGCCCAGGCTTTTCTTGGCGGCGTCCAGCAGATCGGTCTTGACCCATTCCTTGGCGGCGGGCGGCTTGCTCATGCGGCCGACGCCGGTCTTGAACATGACGTCGGTGGTGATCTGGATGTGCTCGGGCGTGATGTCGTAGGAGTACGGCGAATTGCCGATGGCGTCGTCGAAATCGTCCTTGCTGATCTGGCCCTTGAACACCGTCTCGCGCACATATTTCTCGGCCACGGCAGGCTGCTCGATGAAGGTCTTGGTGGCTTCGACGAAGCAGCGCATGAACTTCTCGGCCAGCGGACGCTTCTCTTTATAGAACTTCTCGGTCATCACCATGGTGCGTACCGGTTCGCCGATCGGGGTGTCGTAAGGCTTGATGATCTCGTTGCCGTAGCCCTTGTTGATAGCCTGCGAGGACTGCGGCTCGGAGTTCATCATGGCGTCGATGTTCTTGCCCAGCAGCGCCTGGTTCAGGTCGGCGTAGGCCAGGTAGATCAGCTGCACGTCCTTGCCCGGCTGGTCGGAGGCGCTCAGGCCGGCCTGCTGCAGCTCGGCCAGCAGCAGCACTTCCTGGATGCCGCCGCGCGTGACGCCGACCTTCTTGCCCTTCAGGTCCTTGACGCTTTTCAGCTTGAGCTCGGCACGGCCGACCAGGCGCGCGCCGCCCTTGGCGAAACCGGCCACCACGAAGATGGGCGCGCCGCTGGCGCGGCCGGAGATGGCCGCCTCCGACGCGGTGGTGCCGACATCGAGCTCACCGGCGATAATCCCCTGCATCACATCCAGTCCCTTGGCGAACACCCGCTCCTCGACCTTGATGCCGCACTTGGGGGCGATCTCCTTGATGTAGGAGACGGCGCCGTAGTGGGCGAACTTCAGGTTACCCAGCCGAACCACTTCCTGCGCCTGGACCGAACCGGCAACAACCATCGCGGCCATCACCAACACCTTGCAGCGTGCATGCAGTTTCATACCGTCTCTCTCCTGAGGAATAGTCTTGTGATCGCATCATACCAACAGCCGACAATTTCAAGAATACAAAAAATACAGGGTGGCCGGCAGCCGGTCGTGACAATTGGTGAATAAGACGGAACTTTATTAATACATAATCATTCTAATTTAATAAATAGGAGTTTCACATGCGTCTGTCTTCCCGCTTGTCACCCGCTATCCCCACGCTGTTGCTGGCCACCGCACTGACCGCCTGCGGCGGCGGCAGCAGCGGTACGTCGGCCCCGCCGGTACCGCCCACCGTCACGCTGGCGGCAGTAACGACGCAGACCCTGGCCGGCGGCAAGCCGGTGGCGCTGACGGCCACCGTGTCGAGCAGCGACGCCGTCAGCTGGAGCCTGGCGGCCGGCGCGGCCGGCACACTGTCGGCCACCAGCGGCGCCAGCGTCAACTACCTGCCGCCGGCGGCCGGAGTGGCCAAGCCGGCAACCGTGACGGTGACCGCCACCGCCGGCGGCGTCAGCAAGAACGTCAACCTGGCGCTGTACCCGGACCCGGGTCCGGCCGGCCTGAGCCTGATCGCCGGCTCGATCGCCACGCCCACCGCCCAGGACGCCGACCTCGACGGACCGAACGCCGGCGCGCGCTTCCGGAAGCCGACCCAGCTGGCGGTCGACGCCGACGGCAACCTGTACGTCGCCGACGACGCCCGCAGCAGCGGCGCCTTTATCGGCGGCCACGGCCTGAGCCTGCGCCAGGTCACGGCCAGTGCCACCTCCACCGTGTTCCAGCAATATGACGGCGTCAACACCGTCAGCGGCCTGGCCGTGGACCGCAACCACCAGTTCTATATCAGCGAAGTCGGCATCCAGTCGCTGGAAAACCGGCCGAAGGGCGGCGCCCTGCGCAAGTGGCAGAACAACAGTTTCACCACGCTGTCGGGCGGCTACGTTGCGCCGTGGCTCGACTACCAGCAGGTCGACGGCCCGGCCGCCAGCGCGCAATTCCAGAACCCGGTGCTGCTGGGCGTGGACGCCGACGGCACGCTGTACATCCGCGACAACGACAAGCTGCGCCAGCTGACGGCGGCCGGCGTGGTCAGCACCATTCCTAGCCTGCCGGCCGGCATCGTCTCGGCGCCCGACGGCGCCACCTACACGGTCGATGCCGCCAGCGCGGTGGTCTACCGCGTGGCGGCCGACGGCGGCAAGACCGTGGTGGCCGGCGTGCCGAACGTGCAGGGCACGGTGCTGGGCAGCCTGCCCGGCGGCCTGTACCAGCCGCAGGCGATCGTGCCGACCGGCTTGTACAGCTTTGCCGTCATCTCCGGCAACGCCATCGTCAAGCTGGTTCTGCCGCACTAGTCCTTCAGGTATTTGTCGCAGATCGCCCGGTAGCGGCCGCTCTTGTGCGGTCGCGCCAGGCCGGCATTACAAGACCCGGCGGGGCCTCCTGGCCTCCCGTCGACAAAAAGCCTACAATACGCAGCTTTAAAAATCCGCCAATATTGCCATCTTTGCGCGTACACCGGCCGGCCGGCGTCGTCAATGAATGGCAAACCATGGCCTGGCGCGCGCAGGCCCGGCCACCTATGCGCTGATCGTCAAGCAGGTCGTACCGCACTCAGCGCCAACTCGCATCCCGTTCTATTTCTTTAAGGCCCACACCATGCCTCACCCCATTAGCTACCGCAGCTGGCGCAACGCCGGTGGCCTGATCCTCTCGGCATCCCTGCTGACCGCCTGCGGCGGCGGTGGCGGCAGCGCCGTCGCGCCGCCCCCCGCCCCAGCCACCGCCAGCGAACTACAGCTGTCGCCGGCGCCGAGCCAGCTGGTGGCCGGCGCCGCGCCGCTGGTCGTAAACGCCACGCTCAACGGCACCGGCAGCGTCAGCTGGACGCTGGCTGCCGGCGGCGCCGGCAGCCTGTCGGCCGCCAGCGGCGCCACGGTCAGCTATGCGCCGCCACCGGCGGGCGCGGTGTACCGCAACACGCCGGTCACCATCACCGCCAGTTCGGGCGGCCTGAGCAAGTCCATCACGCTGACCCTGACGCCGGCGCCCGGACTGTGGCTGGTGGCCGGCGCCATCGGCGGCAGCGGCAACCTGGACGGCAAGGGTGACAACGTCCGCTTTGACGGCCTCGCGGACATCAGCGGCGACGCCGCCGGCAATGTCTACCTGGGCGGCGGCCGCCGCCTGCGCATGCTCACCCCCGATGGCACAGTCAGCACCATCGCCAGCGACGACAGCTACGACCGGGGCCCGATGGTCTCCTCGCCGGACGGCACGACACAATATTTCATCCGCATCCTGCAGTATGAATTGCACCTGTACGCCAGAAAAAGCGACGGCGGCAACAAGGATTACGGCGTCGTCTCTGGTCCAACAAAAATGGCGGCGGATAATAACAACGTCTACCTGCTCTACAGTGCACCGTATGCCGCCATCGTCCGCTATGGCGCAGGGGACGGCAACACGGTATTGGTCGCCGGCGACTACCGCAATCGCAGCTATGTCGACGGCCCGGCCGGGGTCGCCCGCCTCGACCATCCAACCGAAATGCTGCGCGACCGGGACGGCAATCTGCTCGTCATCGACGACGGCAGCCTGCGCAAGGTCACCCCGGACGGCGCCATTTCAACGCTGGTGCGCGGCCAGCCGCAGGACGTAGCCGACGACGGCAGCGGCGCCGTGCTGCATGGCGCCCGCAGCCTGACGCTGGACCGCGACGGCAACGTACTGCTGATGGAGCGGCCGAAAAAGGACGGCGGCTACGCCATCCGCAAAGTCAGCGGCACCACCGTCACCACGCTGTACGTGGAGAGCGACCCGGCGCCGGCGCCGCTTGAGTCTAATCAGTACTACGCGGACGAGATCGGCTATCCGTCGCCCGACAAGCTGCTGTACGCCACCATCGACGGCCGGCTGATCGTCGGCAACCGCAACACGCTACGCACCGTCAATCCCGACGGCAGCCGCACGCCGCTGGCCGGCCTGGGCCTCGACACCGGCGCGCAGGGCAAAGACGGCCAAGGCGCCGCCGCCAGCTACCATCGCCCGGGCCGCCTGGCTGCCGACCGCGATGGCAATGTCTATTCGGTCGAACTGCGCTGGGACACTACCGGGGACAAGCGCTATTTGGACGAGTCCAGCAACCGCGCCGTCCTGCGCAAGACCACGCCGTCCGGCCAGGTCAGCACCATACTCGACCGCGAGATGGGCTTGATCACGGGACTGGCGGTCGATCGCAGCGGCCGCCTGTATTTCTCGCTGAAGTACGACGCCAACGTCGATCGCGGCGGTGCCGTCTACCGGCTCGACGCCAACGGCCAGACCACCCTGATCGCCGGTGCTGCCGGCGCCGCCGTCCCCCACGATGCGCTGCTGCAAGTCGACGGCACCGGCAGCGCGGCGCGCTTCTTCATCCCGGAAGACCTGGCCATCGACGCCGACGACAACCTGTATGTGACCGAGCCCAATATCACCATCGGCATCACCAACTTCCAGGCCAGGCTGCGCAAGATCACGCCGGCCGGCGTGGTCAGCACCATACTGGCGCCACCGCGCAGCGACGACCCGCCGCCACTGCCGGGCAGCGCCAACCTGGCGCCGGACGGCCTGCATTACGCCGTGCAGGACAACACCGTGGTGCGCAGCAACGCGGACGGCAGCAAGACCGTGGTGGCCGGCAAATCCAAGGTGGTCGGCACGCGCCTGGGCGCGCCGGGCGACGCGCTGCTGGGCAAAGCCAACAGCATCGTCGCCACCGGTCCCGGCACCTTTGCCATCGCGGTCGACGGCGCTATCCTGCGGCTGGTGCTGCCGTAACGGCGCGACTCAGTCCTTCAGGTATTTGTCGTAGATCGCCCGGTAGCGGCCGCTCTTGTGCAGCTGCGCCAGGCCGGCGTTGAAGTCGTCGCGGATGGCGGCGTCGCGGAACACCGGGCGGTAGTCGTTGGGATCGGCGCGGGTGAAGCTGTGCTCGTCCAGCGCCGGCATCACGAAGCCGGGCTGGCGCTGCCTGAGCAACCGCGTGTAGTACTGGAAGATGCTGCGGTCGCTCAGCACCACCTCGTAGCGGCCCAGCGCCAGCAATTGCGGCTGCGCCTCCTGGCGATTGTTCTCGACATAGTCGCGGTTGTGGACCAGCGCCTGCAACCAGGCCGGGTAGCGCGCGGCCGCGCCGACGAAGGCGTTCACGCTGTGGCCCTGCAAGTCCCGCGGCGTGCGGATCTGCAGCTTGCGGCTGGCCAGCGTATAAAACACGTTGTCGTAGATGACCGGCGCGGCGCCGTAGTGGCCGCCATACCGCGTCATGTCCTCGCCGACGTCCATCATGATGGCGTCGATGTCGCCCGCCTTGAACGTGACCGGGATGCGGCCCATCGGCAAATAGCGCGCCTGCAACACGTGGCCGCGGTAGGCCAGCGCCTCGCGCACCACCTCCACTTCGATGCCCGCATCCTCGCGCACTAATATAAAGGGCGGCAGATTGTCGCCGAAGGCCATGCTGACGGTGGCGGCGCCGGCCGGCCCGGCCAGCGCCAGCATTGTGCAGAGGAAGAGGTGCGCTCGGTTCATGCGGTAAATGATAACAGGCCCGCCGGCGCCCGCGACCTGCCCGATGGGGTAAAATGACGGCCACTGTTCATTCCGGGTTCATCATGCTAGACAATCTTACCCAACGCCTTGCCAAGGTCGTTAAAACCATGCGCGGCGAGGCCCGCCTGACCGAAGCCAACACCGCCGAGATGCTGCGCGAAGTGCGCCTGGCGCTGCTGGAGGCCGACGTCGCCCTGCCCGCCGTGCGCGAATTCATCGCCAAGGTCAAGGAAAAGGCCCTGGGCGAGGAAGTGATCTCCTCGCTGACGCCGGGCCAGGCCCTGGTCGGCGTGGTGCAGCGCGAGCTGGCCGCCATCATGGGCGCCGACCTCGGCCCCGAGGCCGCGCAGCTGAGCTTTGCCCAGCAGCCGCCGGCGATCATCCTGATGGCCGGCCTGCAAGGTGTGGGCAAGACCACCACCGTCGGCAAGCTGGCCAAGTACCTGAAGGAAGAAAAGAAAAAGAAAGTGCTGACCGTCTCGGCCGACGTGTATCGTCCCGCCGCGATCGCCCAGCTGCAATCGGTGACCGCCCAGGTCGGCGCCGACTTCTTCCCGTCCACCGCGCAGGACAAGCCGGTCGACATCGCGCTGGCCGCGCTGGACTGGGCCAAGAAGCACTACCACGACGTGCTGATCATCGACACCGCCGGCCGTTTGGGCATCGACGAAGAGATGATGAAGGAAATCGCCGCCGTGCACGCGGCGGTCAAGCCGATCGAAACCCTGTTCGTGGTCGACGCCATGCTGGGCCAGGACGCGATCAACACCGCCAAGGCCTTCAACGACGCGCTGCCGCTGACCGGCATCGTGCTGACCAAGCTGGACGGCGACGCCCGCGGCGGCGCCGCGCTGTCGGTGCGCCACATCACCGGCAAGCCGATCAAGTTTGCCGGCGTGTCGGAAAAGCTGGACGGCCTGGAAGCGTTCGATCCGGTGCGCATGGCCAGCCGCGTGCTGGGCATGGGCGACATCATGGCGCTGGTGGAAGAGGCGCGCAAAGGCGTCGACACCAAGGCGGCGGCGGAACTGGCGGCCAAGGTCAAGTCGGGCGGCAAGTTCGACATGAACGACTTCAAGGCGCAGCTGGGCCAGATGAAGAAAATGGGCGGCATGGCCAGCCTGGTGGACAAATTGCCGGCGCAGTTCCAGCAGGCCGCAGGCGGCGCCAACATGGACCAGGCCGACAAGCAGGTGCGGCGCATGGTCGGCATCATCGACTCGATGACGCCGCAGGAACGCGCCAAGCCGGAGCTGATCAAGGCCACCCGCAAGCGCCGCATCGCGGCCGGCGCCGGCGTCCAGGTGCAGGAAGTGAACCGCATGCTGACCCAGTTCGAGCAGATGCAATCGATGATGAAAAAGCTGTCCGGCGGCGGCATGATGAAGATGATGCGCTCGATGAAGGGCATGATGCCGGGCATGCGCTAAGCTGGGGAAAAGCCTGCGTCATAGAGGGAAAAGCGCGCCGCCACGGTGCGCTGCCCCGCGAAAGCCCGTGTTTACGTGGTGTTTCCGGGAAAAAACGCGAAAAACACTTGCATACTCGGTAAATCACCACCAATATTAGCCGGTGCGATCAATTGCGCAATTTTCCATGTGTTCGTTAAGGAGGCTCGAAGATGGCAACAGCCAAAAAAACCCCAGCAGCAGCACCAGCTAAGAAAGCCGCCGCGAAACCGGCAGCCGCAAAAAAGGCAGCACCCGCAAAAGCAGCAGCCAAGCCAGCAGCAGTGAAAAAAGCAGCCGCACCGGCCGCACCGCGCAAACCGAACGCCGCCTTCATGAAAGCGATGACGCCATCGGCCACCCTGGCCGCCGTAGTTGGCGCCGCACCGCTGCCACGCACCGAAGTCACCAAAAAAGTCTGGGATTACATCAAGAAGCTCGACCTGCAAGATCCGGCCAACCGCCGCATGATCAATGCCGACGACAAGCTGAAAGCTGTGTTCGGCGGCAAAGCACAAGTGTCCATGTTCGAAATGACCAAGCTCATTTCCGACCACCTGAAATAAGCGCAGCGGCCAGTACAGCCGCGCCGGGATGCCGTCCTCGCTCACGCGATGACGGCATTTTTTATGGGCGGGATGTTACTGCACCTTCCAGTTGTTCCAGGCCGATAGCACGGCGTTCGGATACTCCGGCTTGCCGCGGCTGCCGTTGTAGCGGCCCAGCGCCAGGTAGAGGTTGCCCGACTCCATGTCGATGTACATGCGCAGGATGGCGCAGCCGTAGCGCAGATTGGTCTGCATATTGAACAGCGCGCTGCGGTTGCGGTCGCCGATCACATTGGTCCAGAACGGCATCACCTGCATATAGCCGCGCGCACCCACCATCGACACCGCGTACTTGCGGTAGGCCGATTCCACCTGGATCAGGCCCAGCACCATGCCCGGCTCCAGGCCGGCGCGGCGCGCCTCGTACCAGACCGTGGTCAGGAACTCGTTGCGGGTTTGCTCGTCGGGCAGCTTGCGCTTCAGGCGCGAGGACACCTGCGCCAGCCAGCCCTGGTAGCGCAGGCGTTCGGTGTCGGTGCGGAAGGTCGGCTGCGGCGGGGTCGCATCCTTGATGGCGTTCGACAGCGCCAGCCGAACCGAATCGGCCAGCGCTTCTTCCTTCTGGTTGCCGGCGTGGGCGGCGCCGATGACGCCGACCAGCGCCAGCATCACCACACACCCGGCCAGCATGGGCTTCACGTTCACGCCGCCATTTTGCCTTTGATGAAGCTGACGATGTCGGCCACCGGCACGGCGGTCGCTTCGGTGTCGCGGCGGCCCTGGTATTCCAGGTTGCCTTCCTTCAGGCCGCGGTCGCCGATCACCACGCGGTGCGGCACGCCGATCAGCTCCCAGTCGGCGAACATGCCGCCCGGACGCAGGCCACGGTCGTCGAGGATGACGTCGATGCCGGCCGCCTGCGCGTCGGCGTACAGCTTCTCGGTCGCTTCCTTGACCGCTTCGCTGCGGTCCATGCCCATCGGGCACAGCACCAGCTCGAACGGTGCCAGCGAGGTCGGCCAGATGATGCCCTTGTCGTCGAAGTTCTGCTCGATCGCCGCGCCCAGGATGCGGGTCACGCCGATGCCGTAGCAGCCCATCTGCAGTGGCGCAGGCTTGCCGTTCTCGTCGAGGAAGGTGGCCTTCATCGACTCCGAGTACGCGGTGCCCAGCTGGAACACGTGGCCCACTTCGATGCCGCGCTCGATCGCCAGCACGCCCTTGCCGTCCGGCGAGGCGTCGCCCGCCACCACATTGCGCAGGTCGGCCACGATGGTCGGCTCGGCGGTATCGCGGCCCCAGTTGGCGCCGGTGTAGTGGAAGCCGGCGTCGTTGGCGCCGCAGACGAAGTCGGCCATGTTGGCGACCGTGCGGTCGGCCACCACGGTGACCGGGGCCTTCGTGCCGATCGGGCCCAGGTAGCCGGGCACGCAGCCGTACACTTCCAGGATCTCGGCTTCGGTCGAGAAGCGGTGCGCCGCCAGGCCAGGCACTTTGCCGACCTTGACTTCGTTCAGCTCATGGTCGCCGCGCAGCAGCAACATGAAATACTGTTTAGCTACTTTGCCGTCGGTCTCGGTTTCCACCGTCAGCGCGATGGTTTTCACGGTCTGCGACAGGTCCAGCTTGAGCAGCTCGGCCACCGCTTCGCACTTGGTGGCGTTCGGGGTCGAGGTCTTGGTCAGCGCTTGCGCGGCAGCCGGACGGGCGGCGGCCAGCGGCAGCGCTTCGGCCGCTTCCATATTGGCGGCGTAGTCCGAGGTCTCGCAATACACGATGGCGTCCTCGCCGGTGCTGGCGATGACGTGGAATTCGTGCGAACCGGTGCCGCCGATGGCGCCGTTGTCGGCCGCCACGGCGCGGAACTTCAGGCCGAAGCGGGTGAAGATCGAGACATAGGCGTCAAACATGACTTTGTACGACGCCTGCAGGCCGGCCAGGTCGCGGTCGAAGGAGTAAGCGTCCTTCATGGTGAACTCGCGGCCGCGCATCAGGCCGAAACGGGGACGGCGTTCGTCGCGGAATTTGGTCTGAATGTGGTAAAAATTCAACGGAAGCTGCCGGTAGGATTTAATTTCCGAACGCACCACATCGGTAATAACTTCTTCCGAAGTCGGCTGGATCGCGAAATCGCGGCCGTGGCGATCCTTCACGCGCATCAGTTCCGGGCCCATCTTGTCCCAGCGCCCGGTCTCCTGCCAGAGCTCGGCTGGCTGCACCAAAGGCATCAGCAGCTCAATGGCGGCGGCCTTGTTCATCTCTTCGCGGATGATGGCTTCGACTTTGCGGATGACGCGCAAGCCCATCGGCATGTAGGTATAAATGCCCGAACCGAGGCGTTTGATCATGCCGGCGCGCATCATCAACTGATGGCTGACGATCTCGGCGTCGGACGGCGCTTCTTTAAGCGTGGAAATAAAAAATCGTGAGGCGCGCATACGGTGAATTCTTTTTAAAAAGAGAGAGTTATAATCAACCTAATTTTAAAGGATTAGCTGGCTGATGCGTCCATACTTTATACAAATGCGTTCAATTGATGCCTCTCCGGCCGTTTTCGTACCCCGAAAACCCAGCCGGAGCGCGGTTTTGTGGGCAAAAATATAAGCAGGGAGCTCGGTCGCAGAAAGTTTGAGGTGCAATATGCTCGATCGTGAAGGGTTTCGGCCCAACGTCGGCATCATCCTGCTAAACGCCCAGAACGAGGTGTGGTGGGGCAAGCGGGTGCGCGAGCACTCATGGCAATTTCCGCAAGGTGGCATCAAGTACGGAGAAACGCCGGAACAGGCGATGTATCGGGAGCTGGAAGAAGAGATCGGATTACGGGCAGAGCACGTCAAAATCGTCGGCCGCACGCGCGATTGGCTGCGCTACGAGGTGCCCGACCACTTCATCAAGCGCGAGATTCGCGGCCATTACCGTGGCCAGAAGCAGATTTGGTTCCTGCTGCGCATGTGCGCCCGCGACAACGACGTCAACCTGCGTCTGACCGACCATCCCGAATTCGACGCCTGGCGCTGGCACGATTACTGGGTGCCGCTGGACGTGGTGATCGAATTCAAGCGCGATGTCTACCAGCGCGCCCTGCAGGAGCTGTCGCGCTTCCTGACCTGGCCGGCCAACGGCCACGACCGTCGGCACCACGGTTCGCGCTATCTGCGCCAGCCGCACCCGCCGCGGCCGAATCCGGAGGCGCCGGGCTCGACCTGCGGCACGGAGGCGCCGGCCGAAGCGGCGGTGGCCGCCGAGCCGCAAAAGAAAATCGGTTAAAAAAAACGGGACAGTCTGACTGTCCCGTTTTTTTTTGCGCTGAGGCTTTCCCTCAGACGATGCGGCAAGCCTCGTCAAACGCCAGGCGCGGCGCACGCGGACGCAGCTTGGCGACGTCGCCGTAGCCGAGGTTGCACAAGAAGTTGGACTTGACCGCGCTGTCGGCAAAGAAGGCCTGGTCCACCTTGGCGTTGTCGAAGCCGGACATCGGTCCGCAATCGAGGCCGATGGCGCGCGCCGCCATCATCAAATAACCGCCTTGCAGCGATGAGTTGCGGAAGGCGGTGGCCTGGATCGCCGCGTCGTTGCCGGCGAACCAGGAGCGGGCGTCGACCGCCGGCGACAGCTGCGGCAGCTTTTCATAGAACTCCAGGTCCATGCCGACGATGACGGTGACCGGCGCCGCCATGGTCTTCTCGGCGTTGCCCGCCGACAGAGCCGGCAGCAGCCTGGCCTTGGCTTCCGGCGAGCGCACGAACACCAGCCGCGCCGGCGAGCCGTTGGCCGAGGTCGGCGCCCACTTCATCAGGTCGTACAGCAGCTCCAGCTGGGCGTCGCTGACGGCGCGGTCCAGCCAGCCGTTGTGGGTACGGGCGTTGTAGAACAGGGTGTCGAGGGCGGTTTGATTGAGCATGGTTGATCCATTAAGTTTAATGAATTGCTATGGCGGTGCGGGGTCACAGTACACATTTTATCCAGCGGGTACAATGGCGCCATGTTTAATCCATCTTCCGACGACGTGCGCCGCTTCTTTTGCGAGACCTTCCGCAAGCAGCGCGCCAACGAAATCCTGACCCCGCTTGAAACCATGGCGGCCGACTGGGTGCGCCACCATCCCGAGTACCACGACGTGCTGAGCGACGTCGACGCCGCGCTCGCGCGCGACTACTCGGTGGAAGGCGCGCAAGCCAATCCGTTTTTGCATTTGTCGATGCACCTGTCGATCGACGAGCAGATCTCGATCGACCAGCCGCGCGGCATCCGCGACGCCGCCACCGCGCTCACGCTCAAGCTGGATGACGCCCACGCGGCGCAGCATGAAATCATGGAATGCCTGGGCGAGATGATCTGGAACGCCCAGCGCAACGGCCTGCCGCCGGACGGCGACGCCTACATCGAAGCGATCAAGCGCCGCCTCAAATAAGTCGGGGGTCAAGTCTGACATTCGGACACGGCCTCTGCTGTAGCGGTTGCTACGGCAAAGCTCGTGTCCGAATGTCAGACTTGACCCCCGTGGTTTTGCGTGGCTTAGCGGTGGACTGCCAGCGTGCCGGGCAGGCTGTGCAGGTAGGCCGCCAGGTCCTTGATGTCCTGGTTGCTCAGCGGCTTGACCTGGCCGGTCATGATCGCGTTGTTGCGGCCGTTGGCGCCGTCGCCGCGCTTGTAGGCGGTCAGCGCGTGCTCCAGGTAATCCTTGTGCTGGCCGGCCAGCTTAGGATAGCTCGGGTCGATCGGGGTGTTGAAATCCTTGCCGTGGCAGGCGAAGCAGCTGTACTTGTCGGCCAGCGCCTTGCCGGCGTCGATATTGCCGCCAGCCAGGGCGGAGAAGGAAACGGCGGAGCAGAACAGCGCGGTGATCAGTTTTTTCATGTCGTCGGTCCTCATTTCGCGGCGGTGGCGGTGGCGGTCTGCTGCGAATAGAACGCGGCAACGTCGGCGATGTCCTGGTCCGACAGGCTGCCGGCGATGCCCTTCATCGACGGATGCTTGCGGTCACCTTTTTGATACGCCTTCAACGCACCCTCGATGTACTTGGCCGACTGGCCGCCTATCATCGGCACCTGGAACACTTCCGGGAACGTGGCCTTGTAGCCGGGGATGCCGTGGCAACCGATGCACATTTCAATCTTGGCCTTGGCGTTCTGGGCATTGCCCACGACGTCCGCCGCCGTGGCGAGTTGAGCGAGGCCTGCGAGCACGAGAAGTGCGGTGATTTTTTTCATGGTATTTGCAAGGTAAGTAATCGGATACTACCGCGGATGCAAAACTTGACTTTTGCACTATTAACCTGCGATTCTAACTCAAGACTTTCGGCTACGCTACAGGGAATCATTGCCGCAACAACACACTGTCAAGCCCGGCCGGCCGAGCACTCCCTCTAACGAACTCCCCTATACTCTCACCCATCCCCTTCTTTTTGAGATCGACACGCATGCACGCCAAACAACGCTTTGAAGGTTCCGACCAGTACGTCGCGACCAATGACCTGAAACTGGCCGTGAATGCGGCTTTGACGCTGCAACGCCCGCTGCTGATCAAGGGCGAGCCGGGCACCGGCAAGACCATGCTGGCCGAGGAAGTGGCGGCCGCGCTGAACATGCCGCTGATGCAGTGGCATATCAAGTCCACCACCAAGGCGCAACAGGGGCTGTACGAATATGACGCAGTGTCGCGTTTGCGCGACTCCCAGCTGGGCGACGAGCGCGTGCGCGACATCCACAACTACATCGTCAAGGGCGTGCTGTGGCAAGCCTTCACCGCGCCCGAGCCGGTGGTGCTGCTGATCGACGAGATCGACAAGGCCGACATCGAGTTCCCCAACGACCTGCTGCGCGAGCTCGACCGCATGGAGTTCTACGTCTACGAAACCCGCGAAATGGTGCAGGCCAGGCACCGGCCGCTGGTCATCATCACCTCCAACAACGAGAAGGAGCTGCCGGACGCCTTCCTGCGCCGCTGCTTCTTCCACTACATCAAGTTCCCGGACCGCGACACCATGGAGCAGATCGTCGCCGTCCACTACCCCAACCTGAAGAAGGAGCTGCTGGCGCAGGCGCTGCAAACCTTCTACGAGGTGCGCGACGTGCCGGGCCTGAAGAAAAAGCCGTCGACCTCGGAATTCCTCGACTGGCTCAAGCTGCTGCTGGCCGAGGACATCCCGGCCGAGGCGCTGCGCAGCAAGGACGCCAAGGCCATCGTGCCGCCGCTGCACGGCGCGCTGCTCAAGAACGAGCAGGACGTGCACCTGTTCGAACGCCTGGTGGCCATGAACCGGGCCAACCGCTGATGCACCAGCTCGCCCGCCCCGCCGCCCCGATCGCGCCCGTCACGCTGGAACTGCACGGCGTGCGCCTGGAGCCGCTCGGCCCGCAGCACGCCGACGGCCTGCGCGCGGCCGCCCACGACGGCGAGCTGTGGAAGCTGCGCGTGACCTCGGTGCCGGAGCCGGAACAGGTCGACGCCTACATCGCCACCGCGCTGGAGATGCGGCCGGCGCGGCTGGCGTTCGCCGTGGTCGACGTCGCCAGCGGCGCGGTCATCGGCACCAGCAGCTACCACGACATCGTGCCGGCCATCGCCAGATTGGAGATCGGTTATACCTGGTATGGCAAGAGCCGCCAGCGCAGCCACGTCAACACCACCTGCAAGCTGCTGCTGATGACGCACGCCTTCGAAACCCTGGGCGCGGCGCTGGTGGGCCTGCGCACCGACAACTTCAACTTCGCCTCGCAGGCGGCGATCGAGCGGCTGGGGGCGAAAAAGGACGGCGTGCTGCGCCACCACGCGCTGCGCCGCGACGGCACCGTGCGCGACACGGTGATGTACAGCATCGCCGCCGGCGAATGGCCGGAGATCAAGGCGCAGCTGCGCTACAAGCTGGCGCAACACGGGACCCTCTGACATGCTGATCGATTTCTTCTTCACCCTCAAGGACGCCAAGATCCCGGTCACGATCAAGGAGTTCCTGACCCTGCTCGAGGCGATGCAGCAGAACGTCATCGAGGCCTCGATGGACGACTTCTACTACCTGGCGCGCCTGACGCTGGTCAAGGACGAGGCCCACTTCGACAAGTTCGACCGCGCCTTCGCCCAGTACTTCAAGGGCATCAACGCCGCCTTCGAGACCAACGCCGCGATCCCGCTGGACTGGCTGCTCAAGCGCATGCAGCGCGAGCTGAGCGAGGAGCAGAAGGCGCAGCTGGAAAAATTCGGCTACGACAAGCTGATGGACCGCCTCAACGAGCTGCTGAAGGAACAGAAGGAACGCCACGAAGGCGGCAGCAAGTGGATAGGCACCGGCGGCACCTCGCCGTTCGGCAACGGCGGCACCAACCCCGAGGGCGTGCGCATCGGCGGCAAGGGCGGCAACCGCACCGCGGTCAAGGTGTGGGAGGCGCGCGCCTACAAGGACTACGACGGCGAACGCGAGATCGGCACCCGCAACATCAAGGTGGCGCTGCGCCGGCTGCGCAAGTTCGCGCGCCAGGGCGCCGAGGACGAACTGGCGCTGGACGCCACCATCCGCGCCACCGCCAACAACGCCGGCTTCCTCGACATCAAGATGCAGCCCGAGCGCAAAAACAACATCAAGGTGTTGATGCTGTTCGACGTCGGCGGCACCATGGACGACCACATCGAGCGCACCGAGGAGCTGTTCTCGGCCGCCAAGACCGAGTTCAAGAACATGGAGTTCTTCTACTTCCACAACTGCGTCTACGACTACATGTGGAAGAACAACCGCCGCCGCAACTCGGAACGCTTCCCGACCTGGGACATCCTGCGCAAATACCCGCCGGACACCAAGCTGATCTTCGTCGGCGACGCCACCATGAGCCCCTACGAGGTGCTGCAGCCGGGCGGCTCGGTCGAGTACAACAACGAGGAGGCGGGCAGCGCCTGGCTGGCGCGCTTCACCAGCGCCTTCCCCAAGTTCGCCTGGCTCAATCCGGAGCCGGAGGGCGTGTGGCAGTACCGGCAGTCGATTTCCATCATCCGCCAGCTGATGAACGACCGCATGTTCCCGCTGACCATGGACGGCCTGGAGCGAGCCATGCGCACGCTGAGCAAATAGCCGTATCGTACGACGTATAGCCTGTCTTTTCTTTATGCTATGGGCCGCGCCCCCGCCCACCAAGACTGCACGTTTTATGTCACGTACAAAAAAAATCCAACTGCGCCTGCGCCGCCGGCTGCGCCACGCCAGCAGCCGCCTGCTCTTCGCCGGCCTGCTGGTGCTGGAGACGCTGATCTTCGTGCTCGACCTCGACACCGGCGCCGGCATCTCCTACTCGCCCTTCCTGATGGCGCCGACCGCGCTGGCCGCCTGGCTGCTGGGGCGGCGTCACGCGCTGCTGTTCGTGGTCCTGTCCAGCGTGGCCCGCGTGTATGACTATGCCACCACGCGCGGGCTGCACGACGGCCCCGCCCTGCTGCTGTACGAACTGCTGCAAAGCGCGCTGCTGTTCGGCATCGTCGCGCTGCTGGTGCTGTACCTGCGCGGCCGGCGCGACGCGCTGCTGCGCCATGCGCGCAAGGTGCGCGACGCCGCGCGCCGCGAACGCCATCGGCGCCGGCTCGATTCGTCCATCCGGCGCGCGATCCCGGAAGATGTCGCGGCCATCATCCGGCTGACCACCTCGGGCGGCGAAAGCGGCGGCTTCGACCAGACGGTCACCGACAGCGTGCGCCAGGCCGCGCTGGCCGCCACGTTCACGGCCGGCATCGTCGACGGCGCAGCGCTGCGCGACCTGTGGAGCGGCGGCCAGAGCACGGTGCCGATCGAATTCTGGGTGTGCGAGATCGACGCCCGCGTGGTCAGCTACATGATGATACTGGGGGTCGACGGGCAGAAAAGCATGCAGCGCGAACTGCATGCGATGGTGGTCGAACAGCCCTACCGCGGCCATGGCGTGGGCGCCATGATGGTCGACTTCTTCTGCACCCACTACAAGCACCGCCGCCTGGTCGCGGCCTGCCGCGATGGCTCGGCCATGCTGCGCCTGCTGACGCGGCGCGGCTTCGCCCAGCTGACCCGCAGCGACAACCAGGACTACCTGATCCTGGCGCGCGACTAAACGGCCAGCCTTGCCGCGCGGCCTCAGGCCGGCAGCTGCAGGCGGTAGCCGACCGCCGTTTCGGTCAGCAGGTAGCGCGGCTGGGTCGGATCGGCCTCCAGCTTGTGGCGCAGGTGCCCCATGTAGATGCGCAGGTAGTGGCCGTTCTCCGATTGCGACGGCCCCCACACGGCGCGCAGCAGCTGCGGGTTGCTCATCACGCGGCCGGCGTTGCCGACCAGGACCGCCAGCAGCCGGTATTCGGTCGGCGTCAAATGCACATGCTCGCCGCCGCGCGTGACGCGGCGGTTCTGCAGATCCACGGCGACGTCGCCGAACTGGATCACGCCGGCGTGGTCGGCGGCCGGCTGGCGCTGGCGGCGCAGGGTGGCGCGCACCCGCGCCAGCAGCTCGCCCACGCCGAACGGCTTGGTCAGGTAATCGTCGGCGCCGGCGTCCAGCGCGCGGATCTTGTCGGCCTCGTTGACGCGCGCCGACAGCACGATCACCGGCACGCTGGACCACTTGCGCAGGTCGGTCATGAAGTCGACGCCGTCGCCGTCCGGCAGGCCGAGATCCAGCACCACCAGGTCGGGCTTGCGGGTGCCGGCGTCGATCAGGCCGCGCTGCAGCGTGGCCGCCTCGTGCACCTGCCAGCCCTCCTCCTCCAGCGCGCTGCGCACGAAGCGGCGGATCTGCGGTTCGTCTTCCACCAGCAGGGCGGTGGGGGCGGTGTCGGGTGTCATCATACAATTCCTTCGGTTTCCGGTTCCGGCATGGCCGGCGGGGTGCCCAGCGGCAGCGTCATGACGAAGGCCGCCCCGCCCAGCGGCGACGGTGCGGCGTGAATGCGGCCGCCGTGCGCGTCGACGATGGCGCGGCAGATCGCCAGCCCCAGTCCCACGCCCGGCTTGGCCGATTCGCGCTCGCCGCGGGTGAATTTTTCAAACACGGCCTCCTCGCGCCCATGCGGCAGGCCCGGTCCGTCATCATAGACCATGACGTCGATCCAGGCCCCGCGCAGCGCGGCGGCGATCTCGATGCGCGAGCCGGGCGGCGTGTACTTGGCGGCGTTCTCCAGCAGGTTGCACAGCACCCGCTCGATCAGCACGGCGTCATAGCTGAGCAACGGCAGGTCGGGCTGCAGCCGGGTGCGTACGGCATGCCCTTGCAGCAGCGAGGCGCTGGCGCGCAGCGCGCTGCCGACCACCTCTTCCAGCGGCTGCCATTGCAGGTTGAACTTGACCTCGCCGCTCTGGATGCGCGCCATGTCGAGCAGGTTGGACACCAGGGCGCTCATGCGCAGCGCCTCGTCGTGCAGCAGCGACGCCACCTCCAGCTGGGCCGGCGCCAGCGCCGGCCTGGAGCCGGCCAGCGATTCCGACAGGCCCACCAGCGACGTCAAGGGCGTGCGCAGATCGTGCGACAGCGCCGCCAGCAGCGAGTTGCGCAAGCGTTCCGATTCCATGTTGACCAGCGCGTTCTGCGCCACCTCGATGTAGTGCACCCGCTCCAGCGCGATCGCGGCCAGCGCGGCGAAGGTGTCGAGCTGCTGGCGCTGTTCCGGGATCAGGATCCAGCGCCGGTGCTCCGGCTCGATCGCCAGCACGCCGCGGGTGCGCATCGGCGCCACCAGCGGCAGGTAGAAGATGCGGCTGGCCGGCAGGGTGTCGGTGCCCAGGCCGGCGCTCTCGGCACGGTCGAAGGCCCATTGGGCGATGCCGATGTCGAGCACCGTACGGTGGGCGCGGGCGGCGGCGTCGGCCTCGCGCGGCGTGGTGGTGGCCGCCGGCGGCAGCAGGCGGCCGGCGTCGTCCGGCACCAGCAAGGTGGCGCGGGCGCGGAAGGCGCGCTGGATGAAGCCCTGGGTGGTCTCGAAAATCTGCTCGGTTTGCAGCGCGCCCGACAGCTCGCGGGCGAACTCGTACAGCGCGCGCGAACGCTTCTCGCGGTGCGAGGCCACGCGCGCCTGGAAGCGCAGGTCGGCCGTCAGGTGGCCGGTGATCAGGCCCACCGCCAGCATCACGACAAAGGTGATCAGGTACTGGAAGTCCGACACCGCGAAGGTGAAGCGCGGCGGCACGAAGAAGAAATCGAAGCAGGCCACGCTGACGCAGGTGGCCACCACCGACGGCCCGCGCCCGAAGCGCACCGCCACCAGCACCACCACCAGCAGGAACAGCATGGCGATGTTGGCCAGGTCGAGGTAGGCCAGCAAGGGCGTGGCCAGCAGCGCGGTGGCGACGCTGGCGCCGCTGGCGGCCACGTAGCCGAGCACGCGCTTGCGCGTCAGTTCCGCATCCGGCTCGCCGTCCGGGCCGGCGTCGGCGGTGTTGGCGGGGTTGACGCCGCGCGCGACCGGCGCCACCTCGTTGCTGGGCGCGCCGATCTCCACCAGGTCGATGTCGGGCGCGCAGCGCGCCAGGCGCTTGATGTGGGGCGTGCGCCACGGCCAGGTCGGGTGGGCGCGGCCCAGCACGATCTTCGACAGGTTGTGGCTGCGCGCATAGTCCACCGCGGCCTGCGCGATGTCGTGGCCGGACACCACGGCGGTGGTCGCACCCAGGTCTTCGGCCAGCTTCAGCATCTTGAGGATGTGCTCGCGCTGGGCGGCCGGCAGCCGCTGCAGCGACGGGGTTTCGATATAGATCGCGTGCCAGCCGGTGCCCAGCTGGCTGGCCAGGCGCGCCGTGCTGCGCACCGTGTGTTCGCCGCCCGGACGCGGGCCGACGCAGGCCAGCAGCGCGGCGCCGGTCTTCCAGATGTCGCCGATCGACTGCTCGACGCGGTAGGCGCGCACGTCGTCCTCGATGCGGTCGGCGGTGCGGCGCAGCGCCAGCTCGCGCAGCGCGATCAGGTTACCCTTGCGGAAAAAATTCCTGGAGGCGCGCTCGGCCTGCTGTTCCTTGTAGACCTTGCCGCTCTTGAGGCGGGCCAGCAGTTCGTCGGCCGGGATGTCGACCAGCACCACCTCGTCGGCCTGGTCGAACACGGTGTCGGGCACGGTTTCGCCGACGCGGATGCCGGTGATGCCGCCGACCACGTCGTTCAGGCTTTCCAGGTGCTGCACGTTGACCGTGGTCAGCACGTCGATGCCGGCGTCGAGCAATTCCTCGACATCCTGCCAGCGCTTGGGATGGCGCGAGCCGGGCGCGTTCGAATGCGCCAGCTCGTCCATCAGGATCAGCGGCGGCCGGCGCGCCAGCGCGCCGTCGAGGTCGAACTCGGCGATCTGCTTGCCGCGATGGGCGACCTGCCTGAGCGGCAGCACGTCCAGTCCCTCCAGCATGGCCGCGGTCTCGCTGCGGCCATGGGTTTCGATCACGCCGACCAGCACCGGCTGGCCGTCGGCCTGCAGCTTGCGGGCCGCCGCCAGCATGGCGTAGGTCTTGCCCACGCCGGCCGAGGCGCCGAAGTAGATGCGCAGCTTGCCACGCGCCGCCTTGCGGTCCAGGGCTTGCACCTGGGCCAGCAAGGCGTCCGGATCGGGTCGTTCTTTATCGTTTGGGAACATGAAGTGTCGTTGAACTATGCGCTAAAACCGCTGATTTAGCGAGTATGCGCACTTTCCGCGTCCAGCGCCAGATTCAAGGCCAGCACATTCACGCGCGGCTCGCCGAAAAAGCCCAGCACTTGCGACTGGCGCTGGGCGTCGACCAGGGCCTGCACCCTGGCCGGGTCCAGCTTGCGGACGGCGGCGACGCGCGCCACCTGGTAGCGGGCGCCGGCCAGGCTGAGGTCGGGATCGACACCGCTGGCCGAGGCCGTGACCAGGTCGACCGGAATCGCCAGCGGGTTGGGCCGGCCTTCCGGCTCGGCCGCCCTGAGGGCGTCGATGCGGCCCTTGACGGCGTCGTTCTGGGCCGGGTTGGTCGGGCCGAAGTTGCTGCCGCCGGAGTTGGCGGCGTTGTTGGGCATCGGGCCGGTGGCCGACGGACGGCCCCAGAAGTACTTGGGCGAGGAGAAGGACTGGCCGATCAGCGAGGAGCCGATCGCCTTGCCGTTCACTTCGATGATGCTGCCGCCGGCCTGCGCCGGGAAGGCGACGTTGCCGACGCCGGTCACGGCCAGCGGATACAGCACGCCGCAGATCACGGTCAGGGCGCCGAACAGCACCAGGGCGGGACGAATTTGGGATGTCATGATTGCTCTCCGTACGATTAGACGAGATGGAACATGGCCAGCACCATGTCGATCAGTTTGATGCCGATGAACGGCAGCACCAGGCCGCCCACGCCGTACACCCAGATGTTACGGCGCAGCAGCGCGGCGGCGCCGATGGCGCGGTAGCGCACGCCCTTCAAGGCCAGCGGGATCAGGAACACGATGATCAGCGCGTTGAAGATCACGGCCGACATGATGGCCGAGTTCGGGCTGCTCAGCTGCATGACGTCGAGCGCCTTCAATGCCGGGAAGGTGCCCACGAACGCCGCCGGAATGATGGCGAAGTACTTGGCGACGTCGTTGGCGATCGAGAAGGTGGTCAGCGAACCGCGCGTCATCAGCATCTGCTTGCCGATTTCGACGATCTCGAGCAGCTTGGTCGGATTCGAATCGAGGTCGACCATGTTGCCGGCCTCTTTCGCGGCCTGAGTGCCCGAGTTCATCGCCACCGCCACGTCGGCCTGGGCCAGCGCGGGGGCGTCGTTGGTGCCGTCGCCGGTCATGGCGACCAGCCGGCCTTCGGACTGGTAGCTGCGGATCAGCTTGAGCTTGTCCTCCGGCGTGGCTTCGGCCAGGAAGTCGTCCACGCCCGCCTCGGCGGCGATGGCGGCGGCGGTCAGCTTGTTGTCGCCGGTGATCATCACGGTCTTGATGCCCATGCGGCGCAGCTCGGCGAAGCGCTCCTTGATGCCGCCCTTGACGATGTCCTTCAGCTCGACCACGCCCATCACGCGGCCGGCGTCGACCACCACCAGCGGCGTGCTGCCGCGGCGCGACACGTCGTCGACGGCGCGCGCCACTTCCACCGGATACGGCTGGCCCATGCCTTCCACGTACTGCTTGACGGTGTCGGCCGCGCCCTTGCGCAGGTGACGGTCGCCGATGTCGATGCCGCTCATGCGGGTGTTGGCCGAGAACGGGATGAACAGCGCGTTCAGCGCCGCCATCTCGCGTTCGCGGATGTTGAACTTCTGCTTGGCCAGCACCACGATGCTGCGGCCTTCCGGGGTGTCGTCGGCCAGCGAGGCCAGTTGCGCCACGTCGGCCAGCTGCTGTTCGGTCACGCCCGGGGCCGGCATGAAGGCCGAGGCCTGGCGGTTGCCCAGCGTGATGGTGCCGGTTTTATCCAGCAGCAGCACGTCGACGTCGCCGGCCGCCTCCACCGCGCGGCCGGAGGTGGCGATCACGTTGGCCTGCATCATGCGGCTCATGCCGGCCACGCCGATGGCCGACAGCAGGCCGCCGATGGTGGTCGGGATCAGACACACCAGCAGCGCGATCAGCACCGTGATGCTGATCGGCGTGCCAGCTTTGGCGGCCTCCACCGAGAACAGCGAGAACGGCAGCAAGGTCACGGTCACCACCAGGAATACGATGGTCAGCGCCACCAGCAGGATGGTCAGGGCGATTTCGTTCGGGGTCTTCTGGCGCTTGGCGCCTTCGACCATCGAGATCATGCGGTCGAGGAAGGTTTCGCCCGGATTGGCGGTGACCTTGACCACCAGCCAGTCCGACAGCACGCGGGTGCCGCCCGTGACGCTGGAAAAGTCGCCGCCCGATTCGCGGATCACCGGCGCCGATTCGCCGGTGATGGCGCTTTCGTCGACCGAGGCCACGCCTTCGATCACTTCGCCGTCGATGGGGACCACGTCGCCCGCTTCGACCAGCACGTAGTTACCCTTGCGCAGGTCGGCGGCCGACAACGGCAGCCAGGTGGTGCCATGCTTGGGCGAGGCCAGCTTCTTGGCGGTGACCGACTGCTTCAGGCTGCGCAGCGAGGCCGCCTGCGCCTTGCTGCGGCCCTCGGCCAGCGCTTCGGCGAAGTTGGCGAACAGCACCGTGAACCACAGCCAGATGCTGGTGGCCAGGATGAAGCCGGGAGCGGCCTCGCCCTGGCCGTACAGCGCCTGGAAGTACAGCAGCGTGGTGATGATGCTGCCGACGTAGACCACGAACATGACCGGGCTGCGCAGCTGCACGCGCGGGCTCAGTTTGCGGAACGAATCGACGATGGCCGGCACCAGCAGCTCGGAATCGAACAGCTTGAGCTTCCGGGCGGGCGGATTGGTAAACAGCGTCATCTCTTTTTGAGTAGCTTGTGACATGATGATTCCTTATTGGGCAAACAGCTGCAGGTGTTCGACCACAGGGCCGAGCGCCAGCGCCGGAACGTAATTGAGCACGCCGACCAGGGCGACCACGCCGATCAACAGGCCGATGAAGATCGGGCCGTGGGTCGGCAGCGTGCCGGAGTTGGCTTCCAGGCGCTGCTTGCCGGCCAGCGAACCGGCGATCGCCAGGATGGGCACGATCACGCCGAAGCGGCCGAACCACATGGCGACGGCCAGCATGGTGTTGTAGAACGGCGTGTTGGCGGACAGGCCGCCGAAGGCGCTGCCGTTGTTGTTGGCGGCCGAGCTGAACGCGTACAGGATCTCGGAGAAGCCGTGCGCCCCGGGGTTGAGGATGCCGGCCTTGCCGGCGTCGCACATGACGGCGATGGCGGTACCGGCCAGCACCAGGGTCGGCGTGACCAGGATGGCGATCGAGGTCATCTTCATTTCATACGACTGGATCTTCTTGCCCAGGTATTCCGGGGTGCGGCCTATCATCAGGCCGGCGATGAACACCGCCATGATGGCGAAGATCAGCATGCCGTACAGGCCGGAGCCGACGCCGCCGAAGATCACTTCGCCGAACTGCATCAGCAACATCGGGATCATGCCGCCGACCGGCATGAAGGAATCGTGCCAGGCATTGACCGCGCCGCACGAGGCGGCCGTGGTCACCGCCGCGAACAGGGTGGTGGCGCTGATGCCGAAGCGCGCTTCCTTGCCTTCCATATTGCCGCCCGGTTGCAGCGCGTTCATCGACTGGTCGACGCCCATCGCCTGCAGCGCGGGGTGGGCTTGCTGCTCGGCGCCCATCACCGCGACGGTGCACACCACGAACAGCAGCGTCATGGCGGCCAGCACGGCCCAGCCCTGGCGCTGGTCGCCGACCATGCGGCCAAAGGCGAAGCACAGGCCGGCCGGGATCAGGAAGATGGCCAGCATCTGCGCGAAGTTGGTCAGCGCGGTCGGATTCTCGTACGGGTGGGCCGAGTTGGCGTTGAAGAAGCCGCCGCCGTTGGTGCCCAGCATCTTGATCGCTTCCTGCGAGGCTACCGGGCCCATGGCGATGCTCTGGGTCGAGGTGGTCAGCGTTTCGGTGACCGGCTCGCCCTTGGCGTCCTTCAGCGGCTGGCCGTCGGCGCCGACTTTCGGCTGGGTGTAGGTGACCGGATCCATCAGGGCCACGTCCTTGTAGGCCGAGAAGTTCTGGATCGCGCCCTGGCCCACCAGGAACACGGCGAAGATGAACGACAGCGGCAACAGCACGTACAGGGTGGAGCGGGTGACGTCGACCCAGAAGTTGCCGATCGATTTGGCCGAGCGCGACGAGAAGCCGCGGATCAGCGCGTAGGCCACGGCGATGCCGGTGGCGGCCGAGAAGAAGTTCTGGCCGGCCAGCACCAGCATCTGGGTCAGGTAGCTCATCGTCGTTTCGCCGCCGTAGCCCTGCCAATTGGTGTTGGCGACGAAGCTGACGGCGGTGTTGAACGACGAGTCCGGGCTGACGTTGGCCAAGCCCTGTGGATTGAGCGGCAGGTACAGCTGCACGCGTTGCAGCCCATAAGTGACCAGCGCGCCCAGGCCGTTAAACAGCAGCAGCGCGATGGCGTAGGCCTTCCAGTTCTGGCCTTCGACCTTGCCGTCCTTGCCGGCGATGCCGGCGGCGCGGTACAGCAGGGATTCGATCTTGCCCAGCCAGCCGAGACCACGCATCGGGCTAACTGCGGCGCTGCCGTCGCCGACGCGGGCCAGCAGGATGCCCAGCGGGTAGGACAGCGCCAGCAGCGCCACCAGGAACACCACCAGCAGGATGATGGATTGCGTAGTCATTACAGGTCCTCCGCTTTCAACAAGGCCACCACCAGGTAGACCAGCAGGCCGGCCGCAGCCAAGGCCCCAATCAGGTAAAAGGTGTTCATTGCTTACCTCCCAATTTGTCGCAGCCGATGGCAAACGCCACGGTCACGGCAAAAAAGACCACCATTGCGCCGATAAATACTATGTCCATCACACCCCTCACAGGTCTTGTTTTGATACTGAGAAGGTTAGCGGCCAGCGTCTAAAGATGGTGTAAAGACTTGGGGACGGGGTGTAAACAAAGCGTAAAAATAGCCGGCATTTACGCTTTGTTTACAGGCGCGGCCCGACTATTTAGAACATTTTTACGGGGGCAGGAATACGCTTTTTCTGTCGCAACTACCTGAAGAAAATATGCTTACCTCCCTACTGCAAGGCATCTGGGTGCCGCTGGTCACCCCCATGCATCATGGCGAAATCGATTTATGCCGTTTACAGCACCTGGCCGCCGGCCTGATCGCCCAGGGCGCGCACGGCCTGGTGGTGTGCGGCACCACCGGCGAGGCGCCGCAGCTGGACCTGGCCGAACAAGGCGCGGCGCTGGCCGCCGTGCTGGAAGTGGCGCACAAGCGCTGCCCGGTGCTGATGGGCATAGGCGGCAGCGACACCTACGCCGCCGCCAGCCGCGTGCTGCAGTTCGACGACATGGACCTGGCCGGCTATCTGGTGTCGACGCCGGCCTATGTGCGGCCGTCGCAGGAAGGCCTGGTGCGGCACTTCGAGACCATCGCCGCCTCGACCGGACGCCCCATCGTGCTGTACAACGTGCCGGCGCGCACCGGCGTCAACCTGGAGCTGGCGACCGCCACCCGGCTGGCCGAGCGGCCGCAGTTCGCCGCCATCAAGGAAGCCGGCGGCCGGCTGCGCCAGATCACCGACCTGGTGGAACATACGCCGCTGTCGGTGCTGTGCGGCGACGATGCGCTGCTGCTGTCCGCCTTGTGCAGCGGCGGCCATGGCGCCATCTCGGCCTCGGCCCACATCCGCGTCGATTTGTTCGTGCAGCTGTATGAACTGGTGGACGAACAACGCTTGCCCGAAGCGCGCGAGCTGTTCGCCAGGCTGCAGCCGCTGATCCAGCTGATGTTCTCGGAACCCAACCCGGCGCCGCTGAAGGCCGCGCTGGCGATGCAGGGCCTGGTGCGCGACGAGCTGCGCCTGCCCATGACGCCGGCCACCAACGGCTGCAAGGCGCGCATCGCGACGATGCTGGAAGCGCTGGACGATATTCCCGTCTACACCTCGGCGGAGGCCATATGATCGTCGCCCTCACTGGCATGGACGGCAACGCCACCGTCTCCGACCTGGCCGAAGACCTGGCGATGCTGCGGGTGGCGGCCGGCAGCCGGGTGCTGCTGGTCAGCCCCAACCCCGGCGCCTACGATCCGCAGCTGTACGACGACCTGGTGATCGACGCCTCCCACCGCGACGCCGATGCGGCGCTGGCCCGCGCGGCCGTCATCGTGGCGCTGGTGCGCCCGGCCGAGATCGAGCAAGGCCGCCACGCCGACTTCCTGAGCCGCCTGCGACGGGCGCAAGAACTCAATCCCTGCGCCCGCGTGCTGGTGACCGTGGCCCACGGCAGCAAGCCGCTGACGCCCCACCAGACCGGATGCCTGCTGGTGTTCGTCGCGCAAATCCCCGGCGCGCGCCTGGCCGACACGCTGGAACTCGACCAGCGCGGCACCTACCACTCGCATCACAGCGAGCTGGAACTGGACTGCCGCAAGACCGCCTATGTGCTGTGCGCCCCGGAAGTCCGCCACCTCTACAGCGAAGTATTTCGCGGACAGCGGACGTAAAAAAAGGGGCGCGCGCAAGGCGCCGCCCCTTCGATGACCGGAAGCTAACCCGATCAGAACACTTTGCTGATGGTAAGTTGCAGCGCGGTTTTGCCCAGGAACTTGCCGTTGGCCGGCGATGCGTAGGCGGTCTTGTCGGCGTTGGTGCCGATCACGGCCAGCGCGCCGGTCACCACGCCGAAGTCCTTGGTGGCGCCGATTTTCCAGTCGCTATAGCTGGCCGCGCCGTTATGTTTGACGTTCTGGTGGCCGGCGTGCAGGTTGACCGTCAGGCCTTCGCCCGCCTCGATATTGGCGCCCAGGTCCACATAACCGCTGTTCTTGCTGTCGACAAAACCAAACAGATTCGTCACCGAGTGCGAATACTTGATATAAGCCGGGCCATAACCCAGCTGGCCATACAGCTCGGTGGTGTTGGCATTGGCGAAGCCGCTGACGTGCGACAGGTCGTTCGACGGGTAGACATAGGTCAGCACGCCCACGTCGTAGGACACGTCGGCCGTGACCTGGCCGCGCTTGCCGGCGTAGATATCCCACTCAATGTCGCCGCTGCCGCCAGCGTCCTTGGTCCATTTGATGGTCGACAGCCAGGTGCCGGCGTAGAAGCCGGTCGGGTTGTTTGTGTAGTCGAAGCCGCCCTGCAGCGCCGGTTTCAAACGCGTCTGCGAGATGCCGCGATAGCGGTAGTCGCTGATCACCGCCGCATTGAAGCTGGTTTCGTTGTCCGGCTTGGCGGCCGGCGCGGCATCCTCGGCGTAAGCCTGCGTGCCGGCGAAAGCAGCGGCGATGGCTGCGGCGAGTATGATTTTTTTCATGTTGCGGTCTTTCCTTCAGTGGTTAAGTCAAATTAAACGGTAAAAACTTCACGGCACAGGGACGCCACGTCGGCCGGTGCCCGGCCGTGGATGACGGTGCTGGCCAGCGTGGCCGACATCACCTGCGCCACATAGGCGCACACCGCGACGCGCTCGGCGTCCGTGGCCTCGCCCACCAGCACAAACTGCACGTGCAATCCGGGATTGAACATGCGCGCGGCATTCAAGCGGGCGATCAGCTGGTAGCGGGTCGACAGGTCGGCCTGTTCCGGCGTCAAGGGCACCAGCGCCAGCCGCGCGGCGGCCAGCGCGGCGTGGCTCTCGGCGCTGTCGCGGCCCTCGGCATCGACCAGCACCACCGCGCCGGGGCCGGCGATCATGCCCCGCCCCGCACCGTGAAGCGGCCGAATTCGGCGCCCGGCAGCGACTGCATCACCGCCTCCATCACCCGCGCCACCAGCGCGGCGCCCACGCACAGCCACACCTTCATGCGGGCGCCGTGCTCGCAGGCTTCGATGCGCATGAACTGCAGCCCGTCGCCGCAAATGCGCATCACCATCTGGCGCAGCGCCGTCACGGCGCCGGTGTCCACGGTCAGCTGCATCACGCAGGCCGGCGCTGCCGGGCGAGCGCTGGCGGCCCAGATCGAGCGGCGCTGGGCCGCCTTGGTATGGAAGAAAGCATGCATATCGAACCCCTGGATTGATCGTTGCGATACAAAACAGCTTATCGACAGCGCCGTAAAAACGGTCTAAAAAGGCGGGCCGGGGTTGTAAACATCGTGTATAAATTGGCCCGCGCCGTTTTTTTGCCGCGATTACGCCCGGTTGAGGATAGAATACGCAAACGTCCGCATAAAACTGTACATAAACCCAGTATCGAAATTACAAGCTTGATCACGTATGGCCACTAAAAAACCAGTTTCCGACTACAGCGAAGCATCCATCCGGGTCCTCAAGGGCCTGGAACCCGTCAAGCAACGCCCGGGTATGTACACCCGCACCGAGAATCCGCTGCACATCATCCAGGAGGTGATCGACAATGCCTCGGACGAAGCGCTGGGCGGACATTGCAAAAACATTATCGTCACGCAGAACGCCGACGGCAGCATCACCGTCGAAGACGACGGCCGCGGCATCCCGGTCGGCCTGCACCCTGAAGAGGGCGTGCCGACGGTGGAAATCGTGTTCACCCGCCTGCACGCGGGCGGCAAGTTCGACAAGGGTTCGGGCGGCGCATACGCCTTCTCCGGCGGTCTGCACGGCGTCGGCGTGTCGGTCACCAACGCGCTGTCCAAGCGCCTGGAGATCACCGTCTGGCGCAAGGAGCCCGACGGCACCGGCCTGCACAAGCTGGCCTTCGAGCACGGCGACGTGGTCGAGCCGCTGTCCTCCGTGGTCGCCCCGCGCGACGGCAAGAAGTCCGGCACCCGCGTCACCGCCTGGCCGGACGCCAAATATTTCGACTCCCCCGCCATCTCGCAGACCGAGTTGCAGCGCCTGTTGCGCTCCAAGGCCGTGCTGCTGCCGGGAGTGACCGTCACGCTGACCAACGCCAAGACCGGCGAATCGCAGGTCTGGCAGTACAACGACGGCCTGCGCGGCTACCTGACCGAGGCGCTGGCCCAGGCCACCGACAGCGAGACCCTGATCCCGCTGTTCGAAGGCGCGCAGTTCGCCGGCCCGGACGCCGAAGGCTTCGCCGAGGGCGAAGGCGCGGCATGGGTGGTGGCATGGACCGAACAGGGCGCCGTGGTGCGCGAATCCTACGTCAACCTGATCCCCACGCCCAACGGCGGCACCCACGAATCGGGCCTGCGCGACGGTTTGTACGGCGCGGTGAAGAACTTCGTCGAGATGCACTCGCTGCTGCCGAAAGGCGTCAAGCTGCTGCCGGAAGACGTGTTCGCGCGCGTCTCGTTCGTGTTGTCGGCCAAGGTGCTGGACCCGCAATTCCAGGGCCAGATCAAGGAACGCCTGAACTCACGCGACGCCGTGCGCCTGGTCTCGACCTACTCGAAGCCGGCGCTGGAGCTGTGGCTGAACCACCACGTCGACTACGGCAAGAAGCTGGCCGAATTGGTCATCAAGCAGGCGCAATCGCGTCTGCGTTCGCTGCAAAAAGTCGAGAAAAAGAAGTCGTCCGGCGTGGCCGTTTTGCCGGGCAAGCTGACCGACTGCGAATCGAGCGACGTCGCCCGCACCGAACTGTTCCTGGTCGAGGGCGACTCGGCGGGCGGTTCGGCCAAGATGGGCCGCGACAAGGAATTCCAGGCCATCCTGCCGCTGCGCGGCAAGGTGCTCAACTCCTGGGAGACCGACCGTGACCGCCTGTTCGCCAACAACGAGATCCACGACATCTCGGTGGCGATCGGCGTCGATCCGCACAACGCCGACACCATGCCGGACCTGAGCGGTCTGCGCTACGGAAAAATCTGCATCCTTTCCGATGCGGACGTCGACGGCTCGCACATCCAGGTCCTGTTATTGACGCTGTTCTTCAAGCACTTCCCCGGCCTGATCGCCAACGGGAACATCTGCATCGCCCGTCCGCCGCTGTACCGCGTCGACGCGCCGGCGCGCGGCAAGAAGCCGATCCAGAAGCTGTACGCGCTCGACGCCGGCGAACTGGTGGCGATCGAGGACAAGCTGCGCAAGGACGGCCTGAAGGAAGGCGCCTGGTCGATCTCGCGCTTCAAAGGCCTGGGCGAGATGAACGCCGAACAGCTGTGGGAAACCACCATGAACCCGGACACCCGCCGGCTGCTGCCGGTGTCGCTGGGCGCCTACGCGCACGGCGAATCGTCGGCGCGCTTCAATATGCTGATGGGTAAAGGCGAAGCGGCCGCGCGCCGCGCCTGGATCGAAGAACACGGCAACGAAGCCGAAGCAGATATCTAATTACTGACCGACTATGACTCATCAAGCAAATCTCTTTGACGAACCGGCGCCGGAAGCGGCGGCGGTGGCTCAACCTGTGGCAACTGCGCCCTCGCCTGCGTCCGAAGCGCCTGTGCAAGCGGCCGGTGACGAGGCCGCACACGGCGGCGAAACCGGCAATCCGCCGGACGGCGGCGCCGGCGGCGGCGACAACGGCGGCAATGACGGCAACGGTGGCAACGGTGGTGGCAACGGCGGCAACGACGGCCCGCTGGGCGGCGGCGATGACGGCGACGGCGGCGACACGCTGACCCTGTCCACCTTCGCCGAACGCGCCTACCTCGACTACGCCATCTCGGTGGTCAAGGGCCGCGCGCTGCCGGACGTGTGCGACGGCCAGAAGCCGGTACAGCGCCGCATCCTGTACGCGATGAACGAAATGGGCCTGAACAGCACCGCCAAGCCGCGCAAGTCCGCGACCGTGGTCGGCGACGTGCTGGGTAAGCTGCACCCGCACGGCGACCAGTCGGTGTACGACGCCATGGTGCGCATGGCGCAGGACTTCTCGCTGCGCTATCCGCTGGTCGACGGCCAGGGTAACTTCGGCTCGCGCGACGGCGACGGCGCCGCGGCAATGCGATACACCGAAGCCCGATTGACGCCGATCGCCAAGGTGCTGCTGGACGAGATCAACCTCGGCACCGTGGAATTCCAGGCCAACTACGACGGCTCGACCGAAGAACCGTGCCTGCTGCCGGCGCGCCTGCCGATGGTGCTGTTGAACGGCGCCTCCGGCATCGCGGTCGGCCTGGCGACGGAAATCCCGTCGCACAACCTGACCGAA
Source organism: Duganella sp. BJB476 (assembly GCF_003416895.1). GTDB lineage: Bacteria > Pseudomonadota > Gammaproteobacteria > Burkholderiales > Burkholderiaceae_D > Rugamonas. Next base: position 491,656 of record NZ_QVIO01000004.1, on the reverse strand, counting down.
GTGGCGCAAGCTGCCGTCGCCATGATCCGCAATCCCAAGATCAGTCACGGCGAATTGATGGCCATGATCCCCGGCCCGGACTTCCCGGGCGGCGGCCAGATCATCACCCCGCCGTCGCAGATCAGCGACATGTATGCGACCGGCCGTGGCAGCATGAAAGTGCGCGCCCGCTGGAAGATCGAAGAACTGGCGCGCGGCCAGTGGCAGGCGGTGGTCACCGAACTGCCGCCGGGCACCTCGTCGCAGAAGGTGCTGGAAGAGATTGAAGAGCTGACCAATCCCAAGATCAAGATGGGCAAGAAGGCGCTGTCGCCGGAACAGATGGCGCTCAAGTCGCTGATCCTGAATTCGCTCGACACCATCCGCGACGAATCGGGCCGCGCCGCGCCGGTGCGCCTGGTGTTCGAACCGAAGTCGAAGAACCAGGACCAGACCGAATTCATGCTGCTGCTGCTGGCGCATACCTCGCTCGAATCGTCGGCCTCGATCAACCTGGTGATGATAGGCGGCGATGGCCGTCCGCGCCAGAAGGGCCTGACCGACATCCTGCAGGAGTGGATCGAATTCCGCTTCGCCACCGTCACCCGCCGCACGCAGTACAAGCTGGGCAAGGTCGACGCGCGCATCCACATCCTGGAAGGCCGCGAGACCATCCTGCTGAACATCGATGAAGTGATCCACATCATCCGCAACTCGGACGAACCGAAAGCGGCGCTGATGGAGCGCTTCCGCCTGTCGGAGATCCAGGCCGAAGACATCCTGGAAATCCGCCTGCGCCAACTGGCCCGCCTGGAAGCGATCAAGATCCAGCAAGAGCTGGCCGAACTGCGCAAGGAAAAAGGCCTGCTGCAAGACCTGCTCGACAACCCATCGTCGATGAAGCGCGCCATCATCAAGGAAATCGACGCCGACGCCAAGACCTACGGCGACGCCCGCCGCACCCTGATCGAGGAAGCGCAGAAAGCCGTGGTCGAACAGAAGGTGGTGGACGAACCGGTCACCGTCATCATTTCCGAAAAAGGTTGGATACGCGCGCGCACCGGCATCGGCCACGACGCCGCGCAGTTCACCTTCAAGGCCGGCGACACGCTGTACGGCGCCTTCGAATGCCGCACGGTGGACAACCTGCTGGCCTTCGGCAGCAACGGCAAGATCTATTCGGTACCGGTAGCCGCCCTGCCCAACGCGCGCGGCGACGGCGTGCCGATCACCACCCTGATCGACCTGGCCAGCGGCGCCCGCATCCAGCACTACTTCGCCGGCACGGGCAGCACGCAGCTGCTGCTGGCGACCAGCGCCGGTTTCGGCTTCATCGCCAAGGCCGGCGACATGGTCAGCCGCATCAAGGGCGGCAAGGCCTTCATCACATTGGAAGACGGCGACGTGCCGCTGCCGCCGGCGGTGATCGCCGACAGCGCCAGCGCGGTAGCCGTGTTGTCGGCCAATGCGCGCGTGCTGGTGTTCGGCATGGACGAGATGAAGGTGCTGACCAACGGCGGCCGCGGCGTGATCCTGATGGAGTTGGACGACAAGGAAACCCTGATCGCGGCCAAGCCTATCAGTCAGAAAGGCGTGATCGTCGCCGGCATCGGCCGTGGCGGCAAGGCGCAGGAAGAACGCCTGTCCGCTTCGGCGCTGGCGGTCCACTTCGGCAAGCGCGCCCGCAAAGGCAAGGCGCTGGCGACCAAGATCAAGCCAACCTCGCTGACGCCTATCGTCTAAAACACACAGACGAAAAAAACCGCCGGCCCGAACGCGATCGAGATCGCGTTCAGTGCCGGCGGTTTTTTTTGCGCTGCCAGTTAGTTCTTGGCGGCTGCGGCTTTGATGTCGGCGGCCGATTTGGCTTTGACGGCATCGGTCTTGTTGGCGGCGATGGCTTTGTCAGCGGTCGCGTCAACGGTTTCCTTGATTGCCTTGGCGTCGGCTTTCACGTCTTTTTTGACGGCTTTTTCTTCAGCCTTGGCGACCGATTTGTCGCCCTTGGCTTCTGCCTTGGCTTTGTCTTCAGGATCGGCCTTGGCTACTTTTTCGTTGGCTTTGGCTTTTTCCACGTCGACGTGGGCAGCGGTGGTGTCATGGGTCTTGTGGGCTTTGGCGATAGCCTTGTCGGTTTTCTTGTCGGCTTTGACATCGGCCTTCAATTCCTTCTGCTGCGCCTTGGCCACGTCCTTGCCGGCTTCATTTTCAGCCTTGACGACGGCCGGGGTTTGAACCGGGGTGGTTTGAGCGTAAGCGGCGGTTGCAAACAGGCCGGCGATCAGGGTAGCGATAATCTTGTTCATGGTGTTTCCTCTCAAAGTTTATTTGGATGTGTTCTTGTCTGTCCACGTATCCAGAATAGGCCGATGAGAGGAAGCACTCTGTACGGTACCGTACTTAACGCTAATTACCTGCCCGCCCCCGGGCGCGAGTACAAATCGATGATGGTGCCAATGGCGTCGGCGCAGACGGCGCAGAACTTCTCGCTGCGATCGAACATAATGCACTGCATTTGCGGGCGGTAGTAGCCGCTGGCCTCATAGTTCGCGCCCTCGAACGCACCCACCGTGTGGAAGTGCGGGTCCTTGGAGAACAGCGCATTGGTCGATTCCAGGTCCTTGCGGAACAAGGCGCTCATCTCCGATTCCGGACGGTTGACGGCCCTCAGCGCGGCGCGCTCCTTCTGATAGGCGCGCGATGCGGTTTCATAGGTCTCCTTGGCCCACGGCGTCGGCAGCGGCGTGCCGTCCTTGACGAACTTCTTCCATTTCAGATTGGCCGGATCACGCAGCGCGGTCGCATTCGGCTCCCATGGCTCCTGACGCGTGCCGTTCGACTGGTAGGCCACCGGCGAAGTGTAGTACTCGTCGGCCAGGCCGGCGAAGTGGTGGCCGAATTCGTGCACGAACAGGTAGTTGGCCCAGTCGTTGTTGGCCGCCGCTGTGCTGAACTGGCCGAAGATGCCGCCACCGCCGTAGGTCTCGTTGTTCACCAAAATCTCGATGAACTCATACGGCGCGTACTGCGCCAGTTCGCGCAGCGCGCGGTTGTCGGTGGTGAGCACATAACGCTCGCTGCCGAAGATGTCGTAGCGGGTGCCCAGCGGCGACGCGTGGTGCACGCCGGTCGAAGGACGCGACACGCCCGATTCCTCGGTCGGCAGCGCCAGCGCCCAGACGTTGAAATCCTTGGCGCGCTCCTTGAACGGCGAGGTGGCGAACAGATGGTCGGCCAGCTTGCGCGCGGTCGCTTCGAACTTGGCCATGTCGGCCTTGGTGTAGCCGTCACCCAGGATCAGCAGGTCGACCTTGTCGGGCGACGGGCCGTTGACGCGAATGGCGATCGGCTTCGGCGCCGCCGCCATCGATGCGGGAGGCGTCTGCTTGCGCACCACGTCCATCGCATCGGTATCGACATCGGCGGTCCACACCACCGAGAAGGCGTTGCGGTCGTCGCGCTTCAGGATGCGCACGCGCACCGGGCGGTCCGGCTTGGGAAAGCGCACCGATTCCTGGAAGCCGCGATTGGCGTGCGCCGCCTCGTCGGTGCTGCGCCATTCTGCGAACACGGTCGAGAAGCCGCGCGAGTACAGCAGCTCGCCGGTCTTGGCGTCCACCACTTCGACCATGTTGTTACCGCGATTGGTGTCGTCGATGGTGCGGCGCATATCGCCCGGCCACGGCAGCGGCTCGATCACCACGCGCTCCATCGCATAGCTTTCATTGAGCGCGTTGCCGCTGTGGAGATAGTCGAGACGGACGGTGGCGGGTTGCGCGGCCATCGCTGGCAGCGCGGCGACAGCCACGAAAGCGGCCAACGCAAAAGATACGAAGCGGTTCATGGAACTCCTATGGTTCAGTGTACGGTGACCGCCATTGTAATCCCGCTCAGCGCGGGAGGCGATCTGATGCGGCCTTTTCCTGGGCTCAAAGTACGCCTGTCGACAGCTCTCCATAGGCTTGGGTATTCCAAATCTCAACTCAGTCTAATTCCGTCTGATTGGAGCCGAATGCGGCTAATTGAGTCCAAAATTCCAAGGCGTTACCTAAAACAGTCCATGAAATCCGGTAGCCAAATCTAATTTGATCGCGTTTTATAAAGCGAAAGTCCAAAACGAACCATAGTCCTGTTCCGTGGTCCAACTTATAGACCCATTTTGAAAGGACTCAATCATGGCATATGAAGCGAAGCGCCCCATATACCTGCCTTTAACCGACTTTATGAACCTGGAATTCCATTTAATGGCTACACGACCAGGTGTTAAACCTGATGCCTTTGTGACGGAGCTGGTCAAGCGCTGGTTGGCGATTGAAATGGAGCGACTCGCGCTGCGCAAGAACGGTCGGGCGATGCGCGGGTTTCAATGGAAAAATGTCTTCATACCAGACGGAACCAATTTGCGAACCAGCTACCACCACACAATTGAATTCGCCAAGGTGGTCGGTGATCGCATCCTGTCCGATGATGGCGAGTCCTTGACTCCTTCGCTGTTCGCCAATCGTCACGCGAAGGGACGCAACGCCTGGCGCTTCGTTTGGCTCCGCTTTCCTGGCGACGATTACTGGATCCGTGCCGACAGTTGCAGGTCGCGCTTTGCCGAGCAGCTCCAAAGGCGCGCAATAAACGAGGCTGCTATATCCGGACCAGTCTAAGTAGCCATGATGAAGAGTCTAATCCGGTCCTGAGGTTGCTTTGCGAAGACGATATCAGTCTAGCGAATCTGGCATTCCGGCGATTCCAGTCTAGAAAACTCAGCACCCCGGGGATTCTAGACGCCACTAGACTGAATCGGCGCGGTTTTGATCGAATTAGACTCTATGGCCGAAAAGAATACCCACACCTCCGGGTCTGAGTTTGCTTCTCGCTTATTCGTGGCGAATCTAGTTTTTCTGCACCAGCGACTGGCCGATGTCGAGCGGCCGGATGTCCAGCCGCATATTCAAAATCGAGTAGCTTTGCGGCGCCGCCGACGCGTAGCCGACGCTGTCGCGCGTCTTGGAGAAGGTGAACTGGAAGCCTAGCTCCGGCAGCGGCGTATTGCGGCCGCTGGTGGCGATGCCGATTGCCTCGCTGCGGCGGTTGTTCATCAGGTTCTCCATCAGCTCGACCACCGCGTTCTTGCCCAGGATATCGGCCGAGAACACCGGCTCGTGCAGCACCGCCGCATGCGCCTTCAACTTGCCGGACGCTTTGGCCTCCGAAGGCGTGAAGGTGTGCGTGCCCAAGTCGTACTTGTCGCCCCGGTCCAGATAGCTGATGACGGCGTTGGAGACGTTGAAGCCGGCGTTGGCCGGATCGGTGGTGGCGCGCGTCAGGTCGATCAGCAGCGCGCCCTTGTGGCCGACGATCTCCACCCGCCGCCGGCTGTCCACCACCATCGCCGTGTTCTCGTCGATGCCCAGCCCGAACTTGTAGCCCTTCTTCAGCATGGCCGGGATCATGCGCGCGAAGCGGCCGCGCACCAGCAGGTGCTGGTCGACGAAGACATCGTCGCCGATGAAACCCAGCCCCGGCGCGATCTCCCTGCCCTCGGTCACGCCGCCGCGCAAAGTGGCGAACACCGTGTTCGGCGCATAGAACATGGTGCTGCTCATGATGGCCGCGCCGGCGCTGCTGCCCGCCACCACGCCGCCGTTGCGGTACAGCTCCCACACGGCATCCAGCACCGCGCTGCGGCTGCCGTCCTCACGCACCAGCGCCTGCGTGATGCGGGCCTGGTCGCCGCCGACGAAGAACACGCCGCCGGCGCCGCGCACTGCCGCCGCCAGTTCGGGATCGTCGGCCGCCTTGCGGAAATCGCTGTCGGCCAGCTTGACGGCCAGCGGCACCAGGAAGGCGTCCGCACCGTACTGCTTGAGGAAACCGACGATGGCCGCGCCCACCGGCGCCGGATCGGCGGCGGCCGACGGCAGCACCGCCACGCGCGCGCCCGGCCCGCCCGCCAGTTGCACGATGCGCTGCCAGACGTCGGCGTTATCCTGCCGCAGATTGCCGCCGATAATCACCAGCGAGCCCTTGGGAGCGGACGGCCCAGCGGTCGAAGCGGCCAGCGCCCCGCCCAGCGGCACCGCCAACATCAGCGCCGCCTGCAAGCAATGCTTCAAGATTGACATCCGCATAAGCGCCCCCGCAATGAAAAATGGGATGGAGCCAGAGGCGCCATCCCATCCAATATACCCGATTTCGCGCGGCCGTCGACGCTATCAGCGGTAGCGGTACAGCGGCTGCTGCAGCTGGATAGGCCGGATATCCATGCGCAGCTTGAGCACCGAATACGCCTCGACCTCGGTCGAGCTGTAGCCGACGCTGTTGATGGTTTTACTGAAGCGGAACTCGAAGCCCAGGTCCGGATAGGCGTCGCGCGGATTGCCGAAGGCGATGCCTATGGCTTCCTGCTGGGCGTTGTCGATCAGGTTGACCATCAGGTCCAGCACCGCGTTGTTGCCCAGGATGTCGTTGGTGAACACCGGCTCGCGCGTGTCCGGCTGGTTGGGATCGAGCTTGTTGTCGGCCTTGTCCGGCGACGGCGTGAACTCGCGCGACACCAGGTTGAACTTGTCGCCCCGGTCCAGATAACTGATGGTGGCGTTGCTGATGTTGAAGCCCTTGATGCCACGGTCGGTGATCGCCGCCGACAGGTCCAGCAGCAGCGCGCCGCTGTAGCCGATGATCTCGACGTCGCGCCGGGCGTTGACCACCATGGCGCTGTTCTCGTCGATGCCCAGGCCGATCTGGTAGCCCTTCTTCAGCATCACCGGGATCATGCGGGCGAAGCGGCCGCGCACCAGCAGGTGCTGGTCGACGAACACGTCGTCGCCGATGAAGCCCAGGCCCGAGGCGATTTCGTGGCCGTCGTTGACGCCCTGCTTGAGCATGTCCAGGGTCGGCTTGGCGTCGTAGAACATGGTGGTGCTCATGATGGCCGCGCCGGCGCTGGAACCAGCCACCACGCCGCCGTCGCGGTACACGTCCCACACCGCGTCCAGCGCCGCCGTGTGCTTGCCGTCCGGGCGCACCAGCGCCTTGGTGATGCGGGCCTGGTCGCCGCCGGTGAAGTAGATGCCGGTGGCCGAATGGATGGCCGCCACCACTTCCGGATCTTCGGCCGCCTTGCGGTAGTCGCTATTGGGCAGCGTGACGCCGAGCGGAATGAAGAACGCCTGCGCGCCATATTGATTCAGCTTGTTGACGGTGTTCTGGGCCGACTTCTCGGGATTGATCGAGGCCGAGCCGAACACGCCGATGCGCGCGCCCTTGCCGCCGGCCAGGGTGACGATGCGCTGCCAGACTTCGGCGTTGTCGGCCCGCAGGCCGCCGCCGATGATGACCAGGTTGCCCGCCGGCGGCGCCAGCACCGGCTTGGGCGGCGGCACCGCCTTGGCCGGCTTGCTGGACTTGACCGGCGCCTTGGCGGCCGGCGCCGATCCGGCCACCTGCGCCGCACACACGCCCGCGCCGGCGACTACCAGCAGCCATAGCATGACGAGACGCCGCAGTGTAAAACCTGTTAATTTCATGTTGCCCTTCCGATGAAAACCGGCGCCACGCTCACGCGCGGCGCCGTCGATAATGCAGATGATACCAATCAATTACTCAATCCGGCTTAAAGCATCATTACGTTACATTACTTGAAAGCGTAATTGGCGCTGGCATAGAAGCGCCGGCCGCGCGGATCGGTGTAGGTCGGATCATAGCCCGAGATGAAGTAAAAGGCCTGATTCGAGTATGGCGGCGCGGCGTTGAACAGGTTCTGCACCCCGGCGCGCAGCTTGAAAGCCTTGTTGACCTGCCAGGCGCCCGACATATCCCACAGCGAATAGGCCTTCACATGGTTGGCCGCCACCACCGTGCCGTCGTCGGTGTTGATCGCCGAGTTCTGGTCTTCATAGCCGCTCGACCAGGTGTTCGACAGGCTGGCCGAGTACGGGCCGCGGTCCCAGTCGAAGGTGACCGTGTGGCGCCAGCGCGGCACCACGCCGTCGGTGACGAAGCGTCCCAGGTTGCTCAGGTAGGGGTCGCCCACCGCGTTCTGGATCTTCGAGTTGAGCACATAGGTGCCCGACAGGTGGCCGCCGAAATTGCCGGCCCAGGTCTTCACGCCACGGTAGTCCAAGGTCAGGTCCAGGCCCGTGGCCAGCTGGGCGCCACGGTTTTCCTTGCGCAGCTCGATGTAGTCGATGGCGTCGTCCGCGTCACGGTGCACCAGGTTGCCGTACTTGGCCAGGTTGCCCAGGATGACGTCGTCGCCGATCTCGCTGATCAGGTCCGTGCGCTTGATGTTCCAGTAGTCCAGCGTCATCGTCACCTGCTTGGACGGCTCGATCACCATGCCCACCGAGTACTGGCGGCTGTGCTCAGGCTTCAGCTGCGCGTTCGAATAGCGACGGGTATTCCAGTTGTCGGCGCAGTCGGCCAGGCTGTTGTCCACCTTCGCGCAGGCGACAGGATCGGGCAGCGTCGCGGTGGCGCTGTAGATGGTCGGGCGGTACAGGTCCGACATCGACGGCGCGCGGAAACCGCGCCCGGCCGAGGCGCGGAACAGCATGGTCTTGGCCGGCATATAGGTCACGCCCACCTTCGGGCTGGCGGCGCCGCCGACCACCTGGTAATGGTCGTAGCGCGCCGACAGCTGCGCTTCCCACTGCTTGGTGAACGGCAGCAGCAGCTCGCCGTACACCGCCTGCACCGTGCGTTTGTCGCTGGTGGCGCGGCCGCCTTCGGGCGCGGCGTCGTTGTTGATGTTATCGCTCAGCAGCAGCGCCGACGGCGTGAAGTCGGTGCGCTCGTGGCGCACCTCGCCGCCGATCGCCAGCGCCGCCTCGCCGCCGGCCAGCGTGCCGACCGCGTGCGAGACCTTGAAGTCGAGCGAATCCATCACCCCGCGCGCGTGGCGCACGTCGTCGTTGACCTGGATCGAATCGAGCAGCGCCACGCCCGCCGCGCTGGACGGGCCGAAGGGATTGATCACGCCGTCGTAGATGCCTTTCACCAGCTTGTCGTACAGCAGATAGCCGTGGGTGTCCTTGTCCTTGATGGTGTTGACGCTGTGGTTCAAGCCGATGTCGTAATCGAAGCCGTTGGCGCTGCCGGTCAGGCCGACCACGAAGCGCTGGCTTTCGCTGGTCAATTCGCTGGTGCGGCGGCCGGCGTCGTTGAGGCGGATGCGCAGCTGGACATCGCCGACCACGTCGTCGTCCGCGCTGGCCTCGTCCGAATCCAGGTTGTACTTGGCCAGGCCCGGTATCTTCTTGTAGTTGATCGGCGCCTGCACGCGCGCCGTCGAGGCCACGTAGTTGGTCTTCGAGCGGCTCAACGCGATCTCGGCGAACAGCTGGTTGTCGGCGTTCAGCTGCAGCACGCCGCGGCTGAGGAAATTAGCCTTGTCCGACTTCGGATACAGCTCGGTGTCGCCCATGTAGTTGTAGGTGCAGGCGTCGACCCCGCCGATACCGGCCGGCAGGTACAGATTGGCCGGCGGCGCGCAGCCCGGCACCGACAGGTTGATGGTGCGGTTGGTCAGCGGCTTGCCGTTGAGGGTGAAGCCGTTGTCGTTCAGGTAGTCGCGCTGGGCGCCGGTCAGGCGGATATTGGCCGGCGAGGTATAGCCGGACAGCAGGTGCGGCAGGCGCTCGGGGATCTGCAGGTTGCCGATGAACTTGCGCTGCGAGGTGCTCAGGGCGTCGGTGCGCTGCACGTCCACCACCGCGAACACATTGTAGCCATCCTTGTTCAAGTCGCCGGTGCCGGCGGTCAGCGTGGCGGTGCGCTTGCCGGCGCCGCCCTCCTGGGTCTTGCCGCCGTAGGCGTTCAGCTCCACGCCCTGGAAATCCTTGCGGGTGATGAAGTTGATCACGCCGCCGATGGCGTCGGTGCCGTATAGCGCCGAGGCGCCGTCCAGCAGCACCTCGACGCGCTGGATGGCGGCGGCCGGGATGTTGTTCAAGTCGACGCCGGTGTCGTCGCCGGGCGAGGCGAAGTTGGCCATGCGGCGGCCGTTGAGCAGCACCAGCGTGGACGAGGTGCCGATGCCGCGCAGGTTGGCGCTGTTGAAGCCGCGCTGGTCGTGGCCGTCGGTGATGCTGGCGCCGTCGGTCAGGCCGCCGACGTTGGCCGACACGCGCGCCATCAGCTCCGAGGCGGTGGTGACGCCGGCCTTCTCGATCTCCTCGCGGGTGATGACCTGCACCGGCAGCGCGGTTTCCGATTCGATGCGGCGGATCGCCGAACCGGTGATCTCCACCTTCGGCAGCAAGGCCGGATTGGCCGGCGAATCTTGCCCCTGCGCTTGCGCCAGCGCCGGCTGGCCGAGCAGGCCGACCACGGCGCCCACGCTCAAGGCCAGGCGCACCGACCGCGCCATCATCGTCACCCGCATGCTTTGCACATCACCCATGATTTTCTCTCTGATTGTTATATAAATGATTCTATTAAACTAACTGTACGCACATCGCCGGGAAAACTCAAGAAACCGGGCCGCCTTTCGCCGTGCAGCGATTTACTTTGTGAAAATAGTGCTACATACTCAATCTTTGTCGAAAAAGTCCTTCCTGCCATGCAAGTACACAAACATCCCCTGTCTGGCCCGCACAGCAACGCCAGCTTTGAACTGACCAGCCTTCACTACGGCCGCCCCGGCGCCGGCAAGAAGGTCTACATCCAGGCCTCGCTGCACGCCGACGAAGTGCCCGGCATGCTGGTGGCGCAAACCCTGCGCAAGGAGCTGGGCGCGCTGGAAGCGGCCGGCCGCATCACCGGCGAAGTGATACTGGTGCCGGCCGCCAATCCGATCGGCCTGGCGCAGGCGATCCACGGCGCCGCCTTCGGCCGCTTCGACCTCACCACCGGCATCAACTTCAACCGCTCGTACAAGCACGTGGCGGACGACCTGAAAAAATCGCTGGACGGCCTGCTGGGCGCGGACGCCGACGCCAACGTGCGCCTGATCCGCGAACACGCGCGCGCCTCGATCGCCGCCTGGCAGCCGGCCACCGACGCCGACACGCTGAAGAAAACCCTGATGACGCTGGCGATCGACGCCGACATCGTGCTCGATCTGCACTGCGACAACGAGGCGGCGCTGCACATCTACGCCGGCACGCCGCTGGCCGAGGGCGTCGCGCCGCTGGCGGCCATCCTGGGCGCGCACGCGCTGCTGCTGGCCTACCAGGCCGGCGGCGAACCGTTCGACGAAGCCTGCAGCCGCCTGTGGTGGGACCTGGACAAACACTTCGAAGGCCGCTATCCGATCCCTGCAGCCTGCCTGTCGACCACCGTCGAACTGCGCGGCGAAATGGAAGTGAGCTACGCGCTGGCCGAGCAGGACGCCGCCGGCCTGCTGCAGTTCCTGACGCTGAACGGCGTGCTGCAGGCGCCGGACGCCGCGGCCGCAGCGGCAGCCGCCGTGCTGCCCGCGCCGCTGTGCGCCGCCACGCCGCTGGAGGGCGTCGAGCCGCTGTACGCGCCGCACGCCGGCATCCTGGTCTACACCCGCGACTTGGGCGCGCGCGTGGCGCCGGGCGACGCCGTGGCCGACCTGATCGACCCGGTCAGCGGCGAGACCACGGTGATACGCGCCGGCGTGGCCGGCGTGTTCTTTGCCCGCAGCGCGCACCGCCATGTGATCCGTGGCATGAACGTCGGCAAAGTCGCCGGCGCCGAAGCCTACCGCGCCGGCGACCTGCTGAGCCAATAACGCTGTATAAAAAAATGACCACTAAAAAATTCAAGCTGCCGCACACCTTCGTCCTGCTGTTCATCATCCTGGCCCTGATCGCGGCGGCCACCTGGCTGGTCCCCGGCGGCAAGTACGACACCCACCTGGTCAACGGCAAGCAGCTGATCGATCCGTCCAGCTTCCACTACATCGCCAGCGCGCCGCAGGGCGTGACGGCGCTGATGAAGGCGCCGATCAAGGGCTTCGTCGACGCCGCGCTGATCATCGGCTTCGTGCTGATCGTCGGCGGCGCCTTCTCGGTGCTGCAGAAGACCGAGGCGGTCGACTCGATGATCAAGTCGCTGGCGCGCGCGCACGACAGCTCGGTGTTCATCCAGAAGGCGTTGATACCGGTGTTCGTCACCATGTTCTCGATCGGCGGCGCCACCTTCGGCATGAATGAAGAAGCCATACCGTTTATACTGATTTTCGTGCCGCTGGCGCTGGCCCTGGGCTACGACACCGTCACCGGCGTGTCGATCCCCTTCCTCGGTTCGCAGGTCGGTTTTTCGGCGGCGTTTCTGAATCCCTTCAACGTCGGCATCGCCCAGGGCATCGCCGGCGTGCCGGTGTTCTCCGGCTGGGCGTATCGGCTGATCGTGTGGTTCATCGCCACCGCCATCACCATCGTGTTCCTGATGTGGTACGCGGCGCGCGTGAAGAAAAGTCCGGAACTGAGCCCGACCTACGCGCTGGACCTGGACAAGCGCCGCGAGCAGCCGCACGGCCTGGGCGAATTCCACGGCATGACCGGGCGCCACAAGCTGGTGCTGGCGATCTTCGTCGGTTCGCTGGCGATCATGGTGGGCGGCGTGGTCGGCTACGACTGGTACATCGACGAAATCGCCGCGCTGTTCCTGACCATGGGCATCGTCATCGGCCTGGTGGGCAAGCTCGATTCGAACCAGATCGTCGAAGGCTTCATCCAGGGCGCGCGCGACCTGGTGGGCACGGCGCTGGTGATCGCGCTGGCGCGCGGCACCATGATCCTGGCGCGTGACGCCCACATCATCGACACCATGCTGCACTCGCTGATGCCGCTGGTGCAGTCGTCCAGCCCGATCTTCGCGGCGTGGAAGATGTTCGGCATCCAGACCGTGATCAACTTCTTCATCCACTCCGGCAGCGGCCAGGCCGCGCTGACCATGCCGATCATGGCGCCGCTGGCCGACCTGGTGGGCGTGACGCGGCAGACGGCGATCCTGGCGTTCCAGTTCGGCGAGTTCACCACGCCGATGATACCGACCTCCGGCATCACCGTCGGCGTACTGGCGCTGGCGCGCATCCCATGGATCACCTGGGCGAAATGGATGGTGCCGCTGCAGCTGATCTACGCCGTGCTGGCGCTGGCCTTGCTGGTGCCGCCGTGCCTGATGAACTGGCAGTAACGGTCGGGGGTCAAGTCTGACATTCGGACACGGACTTAACTGTAGGGCGCGTTACAGTTGAGCTCATGTCCGAATGTCAGACTTGACCCCACTAATTGCTGTAGATGTTGGGGAAGTAGCGCTCCATCAGCGTGGTCGGCCGGGCCGGCGGCGTGAAGCCGAACTTTTCGTACAGGCCATGCGCGTCGCCGGTCGCCAGCGTGAAGCGGCGCAGGCCCTGCAGGTCCGGGTGGCCCAGCACCGCCTCCATCAACTGCGTGCTGTAGCCCCGCCCGCGAAACTCCGGCAGCACGAACACATCGACCAGGTTGGCGAAGGTGGCGCAGTCGGTCACCACCCGCGCGAAGCCGATCTGCCGTCCGTCCAGGTAGGCGCCAAAGCACAGCGAATTGTCGATCGCCCGCTCCAGCACCGGCAGCGGCATGCCGATCGCCCATGTCGACTGCTCGCTGATAAATTGATAAATCAGCGGCACGTCCAGATCCGCCTTGTTGGTGCTGATGTGCAGAGTCGTCATGATTTCGATAGCCAAAATAGTAATGTTGACATATTTTTGAGCAGCTTGCGGTTTATAATCGGTGCTGACATCAATTACGCGCACAAGACTTCCCCACTATGACAGCACAACTTTCCAAAAAAAGCGAAGCCTGGTCGGCCCGTTTTAACGAACCCGTCTCGGACCTGGTCAAACGCTACACCGCTTCCGTCTTCTTCGACAAGCGCCTGGCCAAGGCCGACATCCAGGGCTCGCTGGCCCACGCCGAAATGCTGGCCGCGCAAGGCATCATCAGCGCCGCCGACCGCGCCGAGATCGAGCGCGGCATGGCGCAAATCTCGTCCGAGATCGAAGCCGGCCAGTTCGAATGGCTGCTGGACCTGGAAGACGTCCACCTGAATATCGAAAAACGCCTGACCGAACTGGTAGGCGACGCCGGCAAGCGCCTGCACACCGGCCGCTCCCGCAACGACCAGGTGGCCACCGACATCCGCCTCTACGTGCGCTCCGCCATCGACGACGTGGTCGACCTGCTGGCAGCCCTGCGCGGCGCCCTGACCGACCTGGCCGAGAAAAACGCCGACACCATCATGCCCGGCTTCACCCACATGCAAGTGGCGCAGCCGATCACCTTCGGCCACCACATGCTGGCCTACGTCGAAATGTTCGGCCGCGACGCCGAGCGCATGGCCGACTGCCGCAAGCGCGTCAACCGCCTGCCGCTGGGCGCCGCCGCGCTGGCCGGCACCACCTTCCCGATCGACCGCGAACGCGTCGCCAAAACGCTGGGCTTCGACGACGTCTGCCACAACTCGCTGGACGCCGTCTCCGACCGCGACTTCGCCATCGAGTTCACCGCCGCCGCCTCGCTGATCATGACCCACGTGTCGCGCATGTCGGAAGAGCTGGTGATCTGGATGAGCCCACGCGTGGGCTTCATCGACATCGCCGACCGCTTCTGCACCGGCTCGTCGATCATGCCGCAAAAGAAAAACCCGGACGTGCCGGAACTGGCGCGCGGTAAAACGGGCCGCGTGTACGGCCACCTGATGGGCCTCCTGACCCTGATGAAAGGCCAGCCGCTGGCCTACAACAAGGACAACCAGGAAGACAAGGAACCGCTGTTCGACACCGTCGACACCGTGGTCGACACGCTGCGCATCTTTGCCGACATGGCCGGCGGCATCAGCGTCAAGCCGGAAGCGATGCGCGCCGCCGCCCTGCAGGGCTACGCCACCGCCACCGACCTGGCCGACTACCTGGTCAAGAAAGGCCTGCCGTTCCGCGACGCCCACGAAGCCGTGGCCCACGCCGTGCGCGCCTGCGACGACCTGAAGATCGACCTGTCGGAAATGTCGCTCGACCAGCTGCGCGCCTACTCGGCGCTGATCGACGACGACGTCTTCGCCGTGCTGACGCTGGAAGGCTCGGTCGCCGCGCGCGACCACGTCGGCGGCACCGCCCCTAACCAGGTGCGCAAGGCCATCGCCCGCGTGCGCGAGCAGCTGGCCAAATAAGGCAATGGCGCGCCCGACGCTCACCTATCGCAAACCGCAACTGGGGCGCGACTACTGGGTCATGGACAACATCCTGCCGAACGCGCAGGAAGTGGCCCGGCGCTGCTTCGCGCGCGAGGACTGGGAACTGGGCGCGCCGCATCGCCCCGAGCCGTGGCCCGGCATGCGCAGCAAGGGCGCGCTGCTGCCGGACGAACTGGCGCAGGTGGAAGCCTGGGTCAGGAAAGTCACCGGCGCCAAGAAGCTGTGGCAGGAAGCCACGCCGCAAGGCAGCACCCTCAATCACAACTACGTGCAGCTGGTGGGCGGGATCGAATCCGGTCCGCGTCCGCACACCGATTCGCTCAAGCTGTGCCGCTACGCGGCGGTGATCTACCTGTCGCCCGATCCGCTGCCGGCGGCCGGCACCTCGTTCTACCGCCTGCGCTACCCGGACGGCACGCTGGGCGGCAATTACTGCAGCCCGCCGCACGCCAACCTGCGCGAGGCGCTGGGCGTGACCAGCCTGCCGCCGCAGGCTTGGCAGGAAGACCAGCGCGTCGACAACCAGTTCAACCGCATCCTGCTGTACCGCGCCAACCTGGTGCACTCGGCCAGCAGCTACTTCGGCTGCGACCACGACGACAAACGCATGACCGCCGTGTTCTTCTGGATGGCCTGAGCCCTTACTGGGTGACGATCTTCGACAAGACTGTGAACGCCGCGCCGGTCTGGTTCTGCTCCAGCAGGATGGTCAGCTCGGTGTAGGTGCAGATCATGTTGACCAGGTTGATCTTGTCCCACGCCAGCTGCTTGAGGATGGCGTGATAGATGCCCGGCGTGCGGCTGGTGTCCGGGTTCAGGTGCAGCGTCACCGCGTTCAGGTTGTCCTGGCGCGCCAGCAGCCGTTCGCCGGCAAACACCTCCTCCACCATCGCCGTCAGCACGCGGCTGCAAATGACCATCACCTCGTTGACGCCGCGCGTGACCGTGACGAAGGCGCCGCGCATCGGCTCCGCCTTCGACAGCAGCTGGCGATGGCATTCGTTGATGCTGTCCGAATAGCGGTAGGTGTACTCGGTCAGCTCGGTGCGGGTGGTCAGCTCGCCGGTCTTCTGCGCCAGCGCGAGCGGCTGGTTGCTGGCCTCCGGCAGGCGCTCGGCCACGCGCCGCAGCGCCATCACCACCGCCGCCTGGCCGACCGGCTTCCACATGTCGCTTTCGAGCTGCGGCTGCAACTGGCGCGCCAGCTCCGACAAATTGATCAAATTGCGCCGCAAGCCCTCCGTGAGGAAGGACGACTCCATGACGATGCGTTCTACTTTGGTTGCAATCGACAGCATACAAGCTCCCCTGTCCGCGCGCCGGCGGACAAAAACTCTACTGAACTGCAGGCGCTGCGCCAGGCGGCGCGCCTTGGTAGGCGCCCGCGCGGCGACGCAATCCCGCTGCCGGCGCCTCGGATGGAGGCGCGGCGGCAGTCAGGGTGCGGCAAGCGGTGATGATTGGAGGGCGATGCTAGGCCGGTGGCGGCGCCGTTGTGTGGGCGGCGCGCAGTGCGCGGGCGGAACTGACGTTATGCGTTGGGTGTGCGGTCATTTTCTTCTTCCTGTGGTTCCCGTTGCGCTTGTTACCAAGGGTCGTGCCCTGCGCTTTTTATATGCCAGTCACGAACCATAATCCGAGCTGGCATCAACTAGTTTAATTCGCAATATTAGAACTCTGCAACCATGATTTGCTGAAAATTTGTGCATTGTGTTGCGTAGCCACCGAAAATAGAGGGCCGCACCTAGTTCGTTGTTGATATAAGACAAACTCGGCCAATCGTGCGCATTCATGCGGCTTACATCTGGTATGGAGGCCGCCGCCAGGCCCGGTTTTTCCGCCCGCCGGAGTGTCTCATTTCGGACATTTCTTTCTTCCTTGACTATTTTTCCAAGTTTTTTGACTTCGTGATCTCGACAGGAATAGTGTCGCCCCTACTCGCCGTTTTAGCCGCAAAAAAACGCTGTCAGGCCAACCGCCGATGCAGCGTCGGGAACGCCGAGTTGGCCACTATCCCGGCCAAGGCCGCACCTAGCGAAAACACATAGACCCCATGGAGAAGAGATGAATTTACGTAAGACCCTACTTGCTGCATCCATCGTCGCAGCATTGCCGATGATGGCTTCCAACGCAGCGCAAGCGGCGGCACAGCTGATGTCCGCGCCAGTGGCCCAGGCCTCTCCACAAGAGAGCGCAGGACTGGTGGCCAAGCTCACCGCGCTGGACAACCAGCGCGGCCTGTCCGCCGACCATAGCTTCCGCATCGCCAGCCAGCACCCCGGCGTCGTCGGCGAGAAAATCACCCGCGCCAACCACACCTTCAAGGGCCTGCGCGTGTTCGGTTCGGAATCGGTGGTAGTGACCAACAACGCCGGCGACATCGTCAGCGAGTCCGTGTCCGACCGCCGCGCCGCGCTGGGCGCCCCCGCCGCCTCGAACGGCCGTTCGGCCGCCGCCGCCCCGACCGACTGGAATCCGACGCTGAGCGCCAGCGACGCCATCGCGCTGGTGGTCAAGGCCGTCGCGCCGAGCGGCACCCACCGCTGGGCGCCGAACGCCGAGCTGCTGATCTACCCGGTGATGAAGTCGGTGCGCGTGGCCTCGGCCCTGAACAAGTCCGAAGCATCGCTCAACGCCGTGGACCTGGAAGACGTGGTCGACCACTATGAGCTGGCCTACTTCGTGCAGACCCGCATGGCCGACAAAGGCAAGGTGGTGTACTTCGACACCATGGTCAACGCCAAGACCGGCGCCGTGATCTCGCAGTGGAAAGCGCTGCAGACCGTGGTCGGCACCGGCAACAGCCAGTACAACGGCGTGGTGCCGATCCAGACCACGCTGTCGGGCAGCACCTACAAAATGCTCGACTCCACCCGCGGCACCGGCGGCACCTACGGCGGCATGGCGATCACCGACGCCGCCCACAGCTCGGCCAACAGCCCGAACGCCGGCAGCATCTACACCAACAGCACCAACACCTGGGGCGACGGCAAGCAGTACATCAACGGCGGCAGCGACACCAACGCCAACGGCCAGACCGCCGCGGTCAACGCGCTGTGGGGCTTGATGAACACCTACGACGGCCTGAAAAACGTGCTGGGCTGGCAGTCGCTGGACGGTAACAACACCGCCACCTACATCGCCGCCCACGTCGACAACTCCTACGACAACGCCTTCTACGACGACGGTTGCAAGTGCATGTACATCGGCGACGGCTCGAGCTTCTACAGCCTCGGTTCGATCGACGTGATCGGCCACGAGATGTCGCACGGCGTCACCGCCTCGACCTCCAACCTGACCTACTCCGGCGAGTCGGGCGGCTTGAACGAGTCGAACTCGGACATCGGCGGCGAGATGATCGAAGCCTACGCCCGCAACGGCGGCACCGGCAACGTGATCCCGGCCACCGGCAACGACTGGATGATGGGCAAGGAGATCAGCAAATCCGGCCAGCCGCTGCGCTGGATGTACAAGCCTAGCAAGGACGGCAGCAGCCCGGACGCCTGGAGCAGCACGCTGAAAAACCTGGACGTGCACTACACCAGCGGCCCTAACAACCGCATGTTCTACTTCCTGTCGCAAGGCTCGAACTCCAGCTCGACCAGCGACTACTACTCGAAATACCTGGTCAAGAGCCCGGCCGCGATGACCGGTATCGGCAACGACAAAGCGTTCCGCATCTGGTTCAAGGCGAACACCACCAAGTTCACCTCGTCGACCAACTACGCCGACGCCCGCACCAAGGTGCTGGCCGCAGCGACCGAGCTGTATGGCGCGGGCTCGAAAGAAGCCATCGCCGTGCAGCGCGCCTACGCGGCGATCAACGTCGGCGCCGACATCGACGAAACCGGCGCAGTCGGCGGCGTGTCGATTTCGACCCAGCCGTCCAACGTCAGCGTGGCAGCCGGCGCCACCGCCTCGTTCAGCGTGGGCGCCACCGGCGGCACCTCGCCGTACACCTACAAGTGGTACCGCAACGGCGCCGTCATCACTGGCGCCACCTCGGCCACCTACTCGCTGACGGCGCAGACGGCCGACAACGGCGCGGTGTTCAACGCCGTGGTCAGCGACTCGTCGTCGCCGGCCCAAACCGCCACCTCGGGCAACGCCACGCTGACCGTCGGCTCCACCGGCGGCACCACCGAGCGCGTGACCAACGGCGGCTTCGAGTCGGGCGTCACCGGCTGGAGCGGCACCACCGGCGTGATCGGCAACTACAGCGGCCAGACCGCCTACGAAGGCACCAAGTTCGCCTGGCTGGGTGGTAACGGCACGACCGCGTCGGAAACCATCACCCAGGCGGTGACGATTCCTTCGACCGTGACCTCGGCCACGCTGACCTTCGCGCTGCACATCGACACCGCTGAAACGGGCAGCACCGCCTACGACAAGCTGGTGGTGACCGTGAAGAACAGCGCCGGTTCGGTGCTGGGCACCCTGGCCACGTACTCGAACGTGAATGCGGCCAGCGGCTACCAGGTCCGCACCTTCAACATGAGCGCGTACAAAGGCCAGACCGTCACGCTGTCGTTCGCCATGACGGAAGACTCGTCGCTGCAAACGTCGTTCGTGGTGGACAAGGTCAGCCTGATCACCCAGTAAGTGTGATACCCAGCCCCGCCTGACCCGACGGGGTTGTATTTGCCGGGGCGGCAGCCCATCGCCGCCCGGTTTTTTTTCACCTGATTGAATAAGAAGGCGTTTCAAAATGGGCGTGGCGAGGCGCGGCGACGAAGACAGTGCGCCTGCACGGCAAGGAGCCGCAACGAAGCCACGGTCATTTTGAAACGTCTTCCAAGTAAGGCAGTACGCATGCGATGCAGTACCATCTCCAAGTGCAGGGTGGGCCGTCCGGCCCGCAAACCATAGCGATCGACGCTGCCAGCGAGGCGGACGCGATCCGGCAGGCGGCGCGCAACGGGTGGCGCGTGCTGGCCATCGGCAGTACCGAATCCACTGGTGCGGGGGCGCGTGCGCCCGCGCGCCTCAGCAAGCAGCCCTTCCCGCTGCTGCAATTCAGCCAGGAGCTACTGGCCCTGCTGGAAGCGGGCCTGAACCTGAGCGAAGCCACCGCCACCTTGCTCAACAAGGAAACCCGCGGCGGCGCGCGCGCCACGCTGGCCGCGATCCAGCGCTCGCTGCAACAGGGGAAAAGCTTCTCCGACACCCTGGCCGACTTCCCGGCCGTCTTCCCCGACCTGTATGTCGCCACCGTGCACGCGGCCGAGCGCTCGGGCAATCTGCCGGAGGCGCTGGCGCGCTTCGTCGGCTACCAGCTGCAGTTCGACGCCATCCGCAAGAAGCTGGTCTCGGCCGCCATCTATCCGGCCATGCTGCTGGTGGTCGGCACGCTGGTCACGCTGTTCTTGATGGGCTACGTGGTGCCCAAGTTCAGCGTGGTGTACGAAAGCTCGGGCCGCGAAATCCCGTGGGCCTCGCAGATGCTGCTGTCCTTCGGCCAGACGCTGGCCGCGCATCCGTGGCTGAGCGCCGGCGCGCTGGGCGGCGTGGTGCTGGGTGTGGTGTTCGGCCTCGGTAACGCCGCCATGCGCCGGAAGCTGGTGCTCGCCGTGCTGCGGCTGCCGGTGCTGTCGGCCAAGGCCGCCGAATTCCGCCTGGCGCGCTTCTACCGCGCGCTGTCGCTGCTGCTGCACGCCGGCATACCGCTGTCGAAGGCGCTGGCGATGACCAACGCCATGCTGCTGCCGGAGCAGCAGGTGCAGCTGGTGCAGACGCGCCGCGCGGTGGAACAGGGACTGCCGTTTTCCACCGCGCTGGAACAGAACGCGCTGGCCACGCCGGTGGCGCAGTCGCTGCTCAAGGTCGGCGAGAACACGGGCCGCCTGGGCGACATGCTGGAACGCTCGGCCAAGTTCCACGACGAGGAATTCGCGCGCTGGGTGGACTGGGCCTCGCGCCTGCTGGAACCTGTCTTGATGACGCTGATCGGCGTGGTGATCGGCGGCGTTGTCGTATTGATGTACATGCCGATCTTCGAATTGGCGGGGAGTCTGTCATGAACGCACGCGAACCGGCTGTCCTCAGCCCCGAGATGCTGCACAGCGCGCGCGCCGCCGCGATGGCGCAAGGCCGTCCAACCATGGCGCTGCTGCAGGAAAGCTCCGGCCTGACGCCGGAGGAATTGACCCGCCAGCTGGCCAACCTGTTCTGCTATCCGGCCTGGCCGATGAGCAAACTGCAAGCCGCGCGGCCGGCCTTCGACCTGCTGTCCTACACCGACTGCGCACAGCGCGACTGCGTGCTGCTGCGCGATGAAGGTAATACCGACGCAGCGCCGGTACTCGTCATCGGCAACCCGTTTGCCGAGGATACCCTGCAGTGGGCCGACTACGCCATCGGCTGCGCCTACAGCGTGGCGCTGGCCCATCCCGACGACCTGACCGCCTACCTGGTGCAGCAGGAGAGCGTGCAGCAGGCCATGCAGGACATGATGGAAGACGGCAGCCACGGCGAGCTGGCGGACCTGGACCAGACCATCGAGGACATCTCGCTGATACGCATCAGCGAAGACAGCAGCCCGGTGGTCAAGCTGGTCAACTCCACCATCTACGACGCGCTGAAGTTCCAGGCCAGCGACATCCACCTGGAATGCGACGCCGCCAGCCTGGTCATCAAGTACCGCGTGGACGGGGTGCTGGTGCAGGCCGGCACCGTGCAGGGCCTGCAGATGGCCGAGCAGATCATCTCGCGCATCAAGGTGCTGGCGGAGCTGGACATCGCCGAGCGCCGCGTGCCGCAGGACGGCCGCTTCAAGGTGCGCGTCAAAGGCAGCGAGATCGACTTCCGCGTCTCCATCATGCCCAACATCTTCGGCGAGGACGCGGTGCTGCGCCTGCTGGACCGGCGCGCGCTGACCGAGGCCGCCGCCGCGCTGCGGCTGGAGAGCTTGGGCCTGAACGACGACGCCATCGTGCAGATCCGCCGCCTGGCCGCCAAGCCGCACGGCATGCTGCTGGTGACCGGGCCGACCGGCTCCGGCAAGACCACCACGCTGTACGCCGCCATCACCGAGATCAACACGGGCCGCGACAAGATCGTCACCATCGAAGACCCGGTGGAATACCGGCTGCCGCGCGTGCTGCAGATTCCCGTCAACGAGAAGAAGGGCCTGACCTTCGCGCGCGGGCTGCGCTCCATCCTGCGCCACGACCCGGACAAGATCATGATCGGCGAGATCCGCGATGATGAAACCGCGCAGATCGCGGTGCAGGCTTCGCTGACCGGCCACCTGGTGTTCACCACCGTCCACGCCAACAATGTGTTCGACGTGGTGGGCCGCTTCCTGCACATGGGCGTGGACCCCTACAGCTTTGCGGCGGCGCTGAACGGCATCGTCGCCCAGCGGCTGCTGCGCCTGAACTGCGAGCACTGCGCGGTGGAGGTGGCGCCCGATCCGCAGGACCTGATCGACAGCGGCCTGACCGCCGACGCCGTGTGCGACTGGCGCTTCAAGGCCGGCAGCGGCTGCGGCCATTGCCGCGGCACCGGCTACAAGGGCCGCAAGGCCGTGGCCGAGGTGCTGATACTGAACGACGCCATGCGCGAGATGATCTGCACCCGCGCGCCGGTCAGCCGCATGAAGGAAGAAGCCGCGACCATGGGCTTCCGGCTGGCGCGCAGCGCCGGGCTGGATCTGGTGCGGCAGGGAGAAACGACTTTACTGGAGCTCAATCGTGTCACTTATTGAACGCCTCGCCCTGCTGGCGCCGTTGTCGCCACGCCGCCTGCGCGTGCTGCTCGCGCCGCAGCAGCTGTTGTGCGTGATCCGCCAAGGCAAGCGGCTGGTGGAAGGCAGCGCACAGCAGATCGCGGTCGATGGCGCCGGCGGCCACTGGCAGGCCAGCATCGATGCGCTGCGCGCGCTGTTGCAGCAGCCGGACATCGCGGCGGCCAGGCTGCCGCTGGAGATCAGCCTGTCGGGCCGCTGGAGCCAGCTGGTGCTGGCGCCATGGAGCGACGCGCTGCTGTCCGAGCCGTCGGCCAGCCGCTTCCTGCAAACGCAGCTGGCGGCCCTGTACGGCGACAATGCGCGCGGCTGGAGCGTGGTCGGCGACGATGCGCCCTACGGCCATACACGGCTGGTCTGCGGCGTCGACAGCACGCTGCTGCAAGCCCTGAAGGACGTCGCCGCCGAATGCGGCCATGCCTGTCGCGTGATCGAACCGCTGCTGGGCACCGCCCTGCGTGCGCAGCGAGCATCGCCAGCGAAGCGGCTGCGCAAAGGAGCGGCCGCCGCCACCGGCGCGCTGGCGCTGATCGAACCTGGCCGCATCACGATGGCGGCGCTGCGCGACAACCGCATCGTCGCCATCCAGTCGCAGCCGGCCAGCGAGGCGTGGCGGCTCGAACTGCCGCAAGCCTGGCAGCGCTGGACTTTGCGCGCGCCCGAACTGGCCGGCATCGAGCAGGTGGCCGTCACGGACCTGAGCGCATTGCAGTCGACGGTTGCGGCCACGCCGACTGCCGCCGCGCTGCATCTCGTCCCCAGCGCATTGCCCTCGCGCTTCCACCTGAGCTCCAATCCGTTCGGCGAACACGCCGTCATTGCAGCTGCCACGACGCGGCAACCGCCTGCGGTATCTCCAGAGGTGGCGGCATGACGCACCTGAACTTCCTGCCCCGCGCCACGCAGCCCACCGGCTGGCGCCTTGCCTTGCTGGCCGTCGGCCTGCTGATGCTGCTGCCCGCCGCCGGCAACTGGATCTCGCAACTGCAAACCGTCAAACGGCTGGAGGCGCGCTTGGACGCGCAATCGGCCGCCACGCAACCGACGCGTTTGACGCGGCCCGCGCTGGCGCCGGCGCAGCAGCACGAACTGGATCTGCAGGTGAAGGCGGTGGCCGAAGCAGTTCGCCAACTCAACCTGCCGGTGACGCGGCTGATCAAGGCCATCGTCGCACCAGCCGACGTGCGGGTGGCGCTGCTGGCCCTGGACCTCAACGGCCAACCACCACAGGACGGCGCCGACACCACCGTCCCTTCCGGCGCGCTGAAGATCGCCGCCGAAGCGGAAACCGCGCAAGACATGATCAACTACCTGGCCTTCCTCAACCAGCAACCGATGTTCCGCTCCGTGTACCTGGTCAAGCACGAGATGGCGGCCGGCGCTGGTGAGCGGCCCTACCACTTTCAGCTGGAGGCCCAATGGCGGCAATGAAATCCGGCGCGCTGCCCAAGCTGAAGCTCGCGCCCAACCTAGCACCCAGGCTGGCGTGGCAAGCCCGCCGCCTGCTGCGCCAGGCCGGTCCCGGCGCGGCGGCGGGCATCGCCTGCGCGCTGCTGGCCGTGCTGGCGCAATGGCACGCAACGCAGCTCGACCAGCGCCAGGCGGCGTTGACACGGCAGCTCAACACCGCCGCCCGCGCCGCCGCCACGCCGCATACGCCAGCGCCCACGGCCGCCGGCGGCGTCGCCGCCTTCCATGCCTACCTGCCCGCGCACGACACCATCCCCGAGCAGCTCAAGGAACTGGTGAAGGTGGCGCAGCAAAGCGGCATAGCGCTGAACAAGGCGGAGTACAAGCCTGAACTGGACGCCAAGGCCGGCTTCCTGCGCTACCGCATCACGCTGCCGGTCAAGGCCGATTACGCAAGCGTGCAGACCTTCATCATCGGCGCGCTGCAGGCGCTGCCGACGCTGACGCTCGACTCGGTCGCCTTCAAGCGCGAGCAGATCGAGTCCGGCGACATCGAGGCACGCATCCAGTTTGTACTGCTGGTGCGACAGGAGGTGCGGTGATGAGAAAGATCGTGATCGGCGCCGCCGCCGTCGCCACACTGCTGGCCGCATGGTTCGCGCCCGACCAGGACGGCGGCGTGGTCGGCCCCGCAGCCGCCACCACGCGCGAAGCCACACCGGTTCCCGCCGCGCAGCCGCCCGTGGCTGCAGCAGCCCCTCAGGCCGACGGCGTCGACCTGCAAATCCACCCGCGCGTCGCCGACGACGAGATGGGCAACGTCTTCGCCAAGCAAAGCTGGGCGCCGGAGACGCCGAAGAAAATCATGATGGACCAGGCGCAGGCGCAGGCGGCGCAGCAGGCCAGCGCGCCATCCGGCCCGCCGGCCCTGCCCTTCCAGTTCATGGGCAGCTTTACGGATGAAGGCAAGACCGCCTACTTCCTGCAAATCGACGGCCAGAACGTCGTCGCCCGTCCCGGCGAAAAAGTCAACGACAGCTATCTGCTCGACAGCGTCAGCGGCAACACGATGAACTTCATCTACCTGCCGCTCAACCAGAAACAAACCTTAGTCGTAGGGGACACCAATTGAAATCGACCGCCCACCGCCTGCACATCCTGGCCATCACGCTGTTGCTGAGCGCCTGCGCCGGCAGCCAGACCTTCAAGGAAGGCAACGCCCTGCTGGACGCAGGCCAGATCGACCAGGGCCTGGCCAAGCTGGAACAGGCCTCGCGCGACGATCCGCACAACGCCGAATACCGCATCGTGCTGCTGAACCGCCGGCTCAAACTGGTCAACGCCATGAACAACAACGGCGACATACTGCGCGCGAAAGGCCAGGCCGCCGAAGCCGGCGCGATGTACGACCGCGCACTGGCGCTGGACCCGGCCAACCAGGTGGCGCGCCAGGGCAAGGCGGCGCTGGAGCAGGATCAGCGCCAGCAGAAGGTGACGGGCGACGTCGAAGCGCTGGTGCAGCGCGGCGGCGACGCCAATCTGGCGCAAGCGCAGGAGCTGCTGCGTCCCCTGCTGGTGGAGCGCCCCAACCAGCGCGACCTGCTGCGCCTCAAGACCCTCGTCAGCGACGCCCAGACCCGCCTGCGCCCCGCTGGTGGACGGCTGGCCATGGCCTACCGCAAGCCGGTCACGCTGGAGTTCCGCGACGCCCCGCTGCGCGCCGTCTTCGATTTCATCAGCAAGGTATCGGGCCTGAACTTCGTGTTCGACCGTGACGTCGATCCCAACCTGCGCGCCACCATCTCGGTGCGCGACACCAGCATCGAGGAAGCCATCGGCATGCTGTTGAGCGCCAACCAGCTGGAACAAAGCATCACCGGCGACCGCTCGATCACCATCTACCCCAACAATCCGCAGAAGCAGAAGGACTACCAGCAGCTGCTGGTGCGCAGCTTCTTCCTGGCGAACTCCGACGTGAAGACGGTGGCGTTCTCGCTCAAGACGCTGCTCAAGGCGCGCGATATCGTCACCGATGAACGCATCGGCACCATCATCATGCGCGACACGCCGGAGATGATACGCATGGCCGAACGCATCATCGCCGTGCAGGACGTGGCCGATCCCGAAGTGATGCTGGAAGTGGAAGTGCTGGAAGTGAAGCGCTCACGCATCCAGGAGCTGGGCGTGCGCTGGCCCGACACCGTTGGCCTGACCCTGCTGGGCAGCGGCCAGTACGGCCAGCTGAACGTGGGCGACCTGCGCAAAATCACTGGCGACACCATCGGCGTGGGTTTCGGCACCGTCACCATCAACGCCAACAAGAACGACACGGACAGCAACATCCTGGCCAACCCGCGCATCCGCGTGCGCAACAAGGACAAGGCCAAGGTGCTGATCGGCGACCGCGTGCCGGTGATTACCGTCACCACCAACAACGGCGTCAGCTCAGACAGCGTGAACTACGTCGACGTTGGCCTGAAGCTGGACGTGGAACCCAATGTCTACCTCGATGACGAAGTGGCGATCAAGATCAACCTGGAGGTCAGCAGCGTGGTCAAGGAGATCGTCAGCAAATCCGGCACCCAGGCCTACCAGATCGGCACCCGCAGCGCTGCCACCGTGCTGCGCCTGAAGGACGGCGAGACCCAGGTGCTGGCGGGCCTGATCAGTGACGAGGACCGCACCACCGCCAACAAGGTGCCCGGCGTGGGCGAGCTGCCGGTGCTGAGCCGCTTGTTCGGCAGCCAGAAGGACGACTCCACCCGCAGCGAGATCGTGCTGTCGATCACGCCGCGCGTGCTGCGCTCGATCCGCCGGCCGGAATTGTCGGCTGCGGAGTTCAACTCCGGCACCGAATCCGATATCGGCGGCCGCAGTCAGATCGGCACCACGCTGGCCTCCGTGCCCGATACGGCGGCGGACATGGCGCCCACGCCGCGCGACGCCGCGCCAGCCTTGGCGCCGGTTGGTTCCTCGATGAGCGGCAGCTCGGGCATGACAGGCGGCGACACGCCGCCGGCGCCGCCCGCCAAGCCGGAACCGGTCAATCCCGTTCCCTACACGCCGCCGAAGAAAGGCCAATAGCCATGCTGCGCAAGGCCCAACGCGGTTTCACCTTCATCGAGTTGATGATTACGCTGTCCATCCTCGCCACGCTGGCGATGGTGGCGGCGCCGATGGCGCAGGTGGCGCTGCAGCGCGAAAAAGAGCACCAGCTGCGCGCCGCGCTGATCGAGATCCGCGAAGCCATCGACGCCTACAAGCGCGCCGCCGACAACGGCCGCATCAAGCTGACGATGAGCGAATCCGGTTATCCAAAAAAACTGGAGGACCTGGTCACAGGCGTGCCGGACCAGCGCAGCCCGCGCAAGCAGAATATGTACTTCCTGCGCCGCATACCGCGCGACCCGTTCGCGCCGCCCGACGGCAACGGCAACGGCTTCGCCAGCAGCGCCGCCGGTGGCGGCTGGGCCGTGCGCTCCTACGCCTCGCCGCCGGACAATCCATCCGAAGGCGAGGATGTATTCGACGTCAGCTCCCGCTCCGCCATCATGGGTCTGAACGGCATCCCCCTCAAACAATGGTGACGCCATGAGGCGCAACAAGGGATTCACACTGGTCGAACTGCTGGTGGTACTGGCGATCATTTCGCTATTGCTCACCATCGCGCTGCCGCGTTATTTCAGCTCCGTCGATAAATCGAAGGAAGTGGCGCTGAGGGAGAACCTGCAAGTTCTCCGCAGCGGCATCGACAAATACTACGCCGACCGCGGCGAGTACCCTGCGGCGCTGGCGGACCTCGTCGCGCAGCGCTACTTCCGCAAGGTGCCGTTGGATCCGGTGACGGAATCCTCCACCACCTGGCAACTGCTGCCATCGGCCGACGCCGACAAGCCCGGCGTGGCCGACATCCGCAGCGGCGCCAAAGGAAAGACCCGCGATGGCATCCCGTTCGAACAGCTCTAGGCGGCAAGGCGGCTTCGCCTATCTGTGGACACTGATGCTGGTGGCCTTCATGGGGGTCGGCCTGACCATCGCCGCCGACCTGTATGCGACTGCCATGCGACGCGACAAGGAGCGCGAGCTGCTGTTCATCGGCCACGAGTTCCGCCACGCGCTGGAGGGCTACAACAAGGCCAATGGCGCCGGCCAGTATCCGCTGACGCTGGACGAGCTACTGAAGGACCCGCGCTTCCCCAACGCCAAACGCCACCTGCGCCGGCTGTACAACGATCCGATCACCGGCAAGCCCGATTGGGCGCTGGTGCTGCAACAGGGCCGCATCGTCGGCATCCGCTCGACTTCCACCAGGCGGCCCATCAAACAGGACAACTTCGACGACGACGACGCCGGCCTGGCGAAAAAACCGCGCTACGCCGACTGGGTATTCGCCTATCCGTATGACCTGTTCATCGTGCCCCAGAATGCCGAACCCAAACGCTGAATTATTGATTTAAGACAGAACCTCCCACCGTTCCAGGATCTAGCGTGATTCATCCGCCACGCGGAATCGGCGACATCATTCGATGCCAGCTGGAATGGTTGAAATTGGGAGGATGAGATGATCCTGCGTACACGCCTGCTCACCGTCACCACCGCCGTCGCCGCCGCGACGTCGATGCTGGCCGCCACCGCGACGCTCGCGGCAGACCAACTGATGGCCCCTCCGGTCGACACGCTCACGCCGCAGGACAGCTCCGGCCTGGTCGCGCAACTGGCGGCGATGGACGCCGCGCGCGGCGTCCCGCCCGACCTGAGCTTCCGCATCAGCAGCCAGCATCCGGGCGTGGTCGGACAAAAGATCGTCCGCGCCCAGCATACCTACAAGGGCTTGCGGGTGTTCGGCTCGGAGTCGGTGGTGGTCACCAATGCCGCCGGCAACATCGTCAGCGTGTCGAGCGCCGACCGGCGCGGCCAATTGGCCACCGGCCTGGCGCCGGCCTCCATCAGCGACATGGTGCCCACGCTGAGCGCCAACGATGCCATTACCATCGCAGCCAATTCCATCGCGCCGCGCGGCACCACCCGCTGGCCACCCAGCGCCGAACTGCTGATCTACCCGATCATGAAGACGGTGCGCCTGCCCTCGGCGGCGAACAAGCCGGAGTCCGAGCTCAATGCGCTGGACGTGGAGGAAGTAGTGGACAGCTACCAGCTGGCCTACTACGTCAAGCTGCGCATGGCGGAAGACGGAAAGCCAATTTATTACGACACCGTCGTCAACGCCAAAACCGGCGCCATCATCGCGCAGTGGCAGGCGCTGAAAACGGTGGTCGGCGCCGGCAACAGCCAGTACAACGGCGTGGTGCCGATCAATACCACGCTGCCCGGCAGCAGCTATCAGATGCTGGACGACTCGCGCGGCATCGGCGGAAAATTCGGCGGCATGGCGATCACCAACGCCAACCACAGCTCGGCCAACAATCCCGATCCCGGCAGCATCTACACCAACAGCAGCAACACCTGGGGCGACGGCCAGCAGTACATCAACGGCGGCAGCACCACCAACGCCAACGGCCAGACCGCCGCGGTCAACGCGCTGTGGGGCCTGATGAACACCTACGACGCTAACAAGAACGCGCTGGGCTGGCATTCGCTGGACGGGAACAACACCGCCACCTACATCGCCGCCCACGTCGACACCCAGTACGACAACGCCTTCTACGACGACAGCTGCAAGTGCATGTACATCGGCGACGGCAGCAGCTTCTACAGCCTGGGCTCCATCGACGTGATCGGCCACGAGATGTCGCATGGCGTTACCGCGTCGACCTCGGACCTGACCTACTCCGGTGAATCGGGTGGCTTGAACGAATCGAACTCCGACATCGGCGGCGAAATGGTGGAAGCCTACGCACGCGCGGGCGGCACCGGCGTCGTGATACCGGCCACCGGCAACGATTGGATGATGGGCAAGGAGATCAGCAAATCCGGCCAGCCGCTGCGCTGGATGTACAAGCCGAGCAAGGATGGCCGCAGTCCCGACGCATGGAGTAGTTCCATCAAAAACCTGGACGTGCACTATTCCAGTGGACCGAATAACCGCATGTACTACTTCCTGTCGCAGGGTTCCAGCAGCGATGCCGCGTCCGACTACTACAGCAAATACCTGGTGAAGAGCCCCGCCGCGATGACCGGTGTGGGCAACGACAAGGCCTACCGGATCTGGTTCAAGGCGAACACCACCAAGTTCACGTCGTCGACCAACTACGCCGACGCGCGCGCCAAGGTGCTGGCCTCCGCGCAGGAGTTGTACGGCGCCGGATCGAAAGAGGCCATCGCCGTGCAGCGCGCCTACGCGGCGATCAACGTCGGCGCCGACATCGACGAGGGCACGACCGGCGGCGATGTCTCGATCACCACGCAGCCGGCCAGCGTGACCGTGGCGCCCGGCGCGACCGCATCGTTCAGCGTGGGCGCCAGCGGCGGCACGCCGCCCTATGCCTACAAGTGGTATCGCAACGGCGCCGAGATCGCCGGCGCGGCGGCAGCCAGCTACTCGCTGACGGCGCAGATCGCCGACAACGGCGCGATGTTCAACGCGGCCATCAGCGATGCGGCATCGCCACCGAAGAGCGCCACCTCGGCCAAGGCGACACTGACCGTGACCGCCGGCGGTGGCGGCACCGAGCGCGTGACCAACGGCGGCTTCGAAAACGGCACCACCGGATGGCACGGCAGCACCGGCGTGATCGGCAGCTTCGCCGACCAGCCGGCGTACGAAGGAACGCGCTACGCCTGGTTGGGCGGCAACGGCTTCTTGGCGATCGAAACGCTGACCCAGCCCGTGACGATACCGTCGAACGCCACCTCGGCGATGCTGACCTTCGCGCTGCATATCGACACCGATGAAACCAACCCCACGGTGTACGACCGGCTGACCGTCACCGTGAGGAGCAGCACCGGCTCCGTGCTGCGCACGCTGGCCACCTGGTCCAACCTCGACGCCGCCGACGGCTACCAGATCCGCAGCTACGATCTGTCGGCCTTCAAGGGGCGCACGGTGACGCTGGCGTTCGTCATGCGCGAGGACAACGGCAAGCAGACCTCCTTCGTGCTCGACAAGGTCAGCCTGATAACGCGGTAATCAACGCAGGCTGACGAACACCGGGTTCGAATAGAACCACAGGCTGCGGTAGTTACGGTCGTTGATGTCGTTGAAGCGCGCCGTGTTGTCGGTGGTGCCGGTACGCTGGTCCGCCAGCGGTTCGCCGTCCTGGGTCAGGCCGGCGACGTCGGCGCCAAGGTTGGTGCCGCGCAGACGGTAGTACTGGTTCTTGCTGGCGGTGGTCTCGTAGCTGATGCTGAAGTAACCGTCCGCATCGACCTTCCAGTCCGCGCTGGTGAAGCGCTTCACCACGCGGGTGCTGGCGTTGGTGGCCACGCCGTAGGCCGCGCTGCCCGGCGTGGCCTTGACGCCCACGTCGCCGACGATCAGGTCAACGTGATCGACCATCGGCTTGACGTTGGCGGCCGTGCCGCTGTCGACCGGCTTCTCGTAGTTGTTCTTGGCCGGCGACTTGAAGCGGATCGTGATCGTCACCTTGTCACCGCTGACCACCTTCAGCTCCCCACCCATCTCCTTGCGGTCATCCTTGCTGGCCAGGTTGAAATCCAGCGCATTGATCAAGTCCCCGTAGACCGAGAACATTTTTCCCGAGCGCAGACCTTGCAGCAGGTCCTTCGCAACCGGCGTTCCCTGGCCGCTGTTAAAGACGTAGTTCTTCGCATACTCGCCGGGGAAGTAGCCGCTGCTATTGCCGCCGACGATTTTGAAGTGGGTGTCCGAATCTGTCAGGTTCCAGATGCGGCGGCCTTCACCGAGCAGCGCATCCCACGTTCCGCCGACCTTGGCGACGATGTAGTCCACGCCGCCGTAGGCGCGCAGCGGTGCGTTCTCCGGCGTGTAGGCGGCCGTGTAGCCGCCGCGGTCCGGCTCCATCTGGTTGCCGACCATGCCTTCGATGCCGAACACGATGTTCGGCGCGATGTCGTTGAAGCGGCGGAAGTCGTCGATGGTGTAGCTGCCCTTGTTGCGCGATGGGTGATTGACCACGGCGTAGCTGGTGTCCGGGTAGTTGTCCTTCAGCCAGCTGATGGCCTTCAGCGCGTCGTCGGCGGTGGCGTTGTAGCGGGTGGTTCCGTACTTGACCTTCCACGCGGCGACATCGGCCGCATCGAACAATGCAGCATCGCGGGTGGTGAACAGGTACTCGAATTCCTTCATGCCCTTGGTGCTGGAGGCCAGCTTGTCGCTGCCCTCGAACAGGCCGATGCCGATGTGGTCGTGGGTCGGCATGTCCCACTCGAAGCCGGAGAAGATCAACTTGTCGGCGTAGGTGCCGGCCGCCTGCAAGGCCTGCACGCGCGGGATCTCGTAGCGTTCCACGCCGGTCGACAGCGGAATCGCCGCCGGCAGCGTTGCGCCCTTCTCGTCGCGCGACGACAGGCGCAGGTGGTTGCTGATCGCCATCCAGTCCAGGCCATAGGTGGTGAAGGCCTTGCCCAGCACCTTGTCCAGCGTCTGGCTCACATCTGTGTCGGGCGACTGCGTGGTATGGGTGTGCAGGTCACCGGCGATCCAGCGGCCGCTCGGAATCGGCGGCACGACAACGGCTGCGGGTTGGTCGCCGCCGCAGGCAACGGCGGTCAGCAGGATGGCAATGGCGGTCGGGATCAGCAATTGGCGTGGGCGAAAATGGGAGGCAAGCGACATGATAAGTGAGTCCTGAAGTGGATGCGGAATTCGGCACACTAGCATTGGCGTATTACCTGTCTGTGACTTGGCGGCGGGATCAAAACTGTTATGATCGTCGGCTGGCGCAGACAAAGATCCGCGCGGTCACGCAAATCAATTCAGGGATTATAAAAATGACTATTGGCGGAAAAACCATAGAAGAGGCCTTGGCCTCGCTGTCCGACATGACCGCAGGCGCGGTCCCCATCGGCAAGGACGAACACCTCCAGCGCCTGGCGCGCGCACAGGCTTACATGCGCGACCAGGGCATCGCGGCGATCTACGTCAACGCCGGCTCCAACATGACCTACTTCACCGGCACCAAGTGGCACGCCAGCGAGCGCATGGTCGGCGCCATCCTGCCGGCCAGCGGTGCAGTGGAGTACATCGCGCCCGCTTTCGAAGAGAGCACGCTGAAGGACTTCATGAAGGTCGAGGGCAACGTCAATACCTGGCATGAGCATGAGAGCCCGTACCAGCTGTTCATCGATACGCTCAAGCGCATGGGCATCGCGCCGGCGGCTGCGGGCGGCGTCGCGCCGCGCGTCGGCATCTGCGAGAGCGCGGCTTTCTTCATCTACGATGGCATCCGTCCGCTGGCCGACGGCTACGCATTGGAAAACGCCAGCAAGGTCACGGCGCACTGCCGCACCCGCAAGTCCGCCAACGAGATCGCGCTGATGCAGCGCGCCAAGGACATGACGCTGGCCGTGCACGTGGCCACCGCCAGCATGCTGCGCGAGGGGATCACCACGGTCGAAGTGGAGGAGTTCATCAACCGCGCGCACCGCAAGGTCGGCGCCTCCGGTTCCTACTTCGTGATTGTGCTGTTCGGCGAGGCGACCGCCTACCCGCATGGTGTGAGCTATGTGCAAACGTTGCAACCGGGCGACACTGTGCTGATCGATACAGGCTGCAAACTGCACAACTACATTTCCGACATCACGCGCACCTATGTGTACGGTGAAATCAGCGAGCGTCAGCGTTCGGTGTGGAACAGCGAGAAGGCGGCGCAGGTGGCGGCCTTCAATGCGGCGCAGTTGGGTGTGCCGTGCGAGCAGGTGGACATGGCCGCGCGCCGTTCGCTGGAGGCCGATGGTTTCGGTCCCGGCTACAAGCTGCCTGGCCTGCCGCACCGCACCGGCCACGGCATCGGCCTCGATATCCACGAGTGGCCCTATCTGGTCGGCGGCGACAAGACGCCGCTGGACGTGGGCATGTGCTTCTCGAACGAGCCGATGATCTGCATTCCCGGCGAATTCGGCGTGCGCCACGAGGACCACTTCTACATGACGGAGAACGGTCCGAAATGGTTCACCGAACCGGCGCACAGCATCGACGATCCGTTCGGCCTGCGCAAGTAAGCGTTATGCCTGCATGCGCTTGAGCCGGTTGTAGAAGTACAGCGGCGCGGTGACATGCAGCGTTCCATCGGCGGGACGGATCACGACACGGTTGGAATCCCAGCGCATCCAGCGTGGGCTTTTGTAGTTGAAGATGCGTCCCTCATCGGTCTCGCCAGCCGGAACAAAACCGAACTGCTGCACGCGGCCGATGAAGGCCGTCTCTCCCGCCGCGTCCACGGTGCCGCGCACCGGAAGGCACATCAGCAGCGCGGGCAATTGCCCGATGCACGCGCCGATCAGCGCTCCACGCAAGGCCGCACCCGGTATCCAGTAATTGGCCAGCCCCGCAACGGCCAGGAACCCGGCGACCAAACAACCCCACACTATCCGGTCGCGCGTGCTCAATAAGGGATTGAAGCCGATCGACTGCTTGTGAAAAGTCTGCGCCATGTTTGCTGTCCTGTCGTTACCAAGTAGCCAGCATTTTGCGCCGCCGCGCCAGGAAAATCCAGTCCCCGGCGCCATTGTTATCTTAGCGGTGCGTCAGGCGAACTCCATCACCTCCTGCAGCGGCTTGCGCACTTTCTGCGGCCAGTTGCCGGCAGCGGCGTAGCCGATCGACAGCAGCATGACCGGCACGTCGGCCTCGCCCAGCTTGAATTCGCGCTTCACTCCGGCGGCATCGAATCCACTCATGGCGCTGCTGGCCAGGCCCATGCCCTCGGCGGCCAGCATCATCGTCATCGCCGCCAGCGAAGCGGAACGCAGCGCCTCGTCCCGCTGCAACTGGGGATTGCCAGGATGCGTATCCCATGCCATGGCACTCCATACATCCGCGACCGTCTGCGGCATGATCCCGGCGTCGACCGACGGCTTCAGTGCCTGCGGCAGGCCTTCGTGCGCGGCCAGGGTGCCGACGATGATGAAGGTGACTGGCGCATCGGTCACCTTCTGCTGGCCGTAAGCGACCGCCTTCAGGCGCTCCTTCGCCTGCGGCGTGCGCACCGCAATGAATTTCCAGTTCTGGAAATTGTAGGCCGACGGCGCCAGCGTCGCCAGGCGTGCCAGCTCGGAGATGTCGGCGTCGCTCAGCGCACGGCCGGTGTCGAAGCGGTTGGCGGAGATGCGCGATTCGATCAGGTGTTTGACGTTCATTTGATTCCCTCTATGGTTGGTTGAAGAGTGCGCATCAGCGGCGCTGCGCGGAGGCCCGCTGTACCGTCAGGATGCTGGCCAGCACCGTGGCCAGGCCGGCCAGCGACAGGGCGCTCAGCGCCTGCCCCAGCAGAGCCCAGCCCAGCACCACCGCGACCAAAGGGCTCAACAGGCCCAACGAGGACACCGCCTCCGGCGACAACCGGGCGATCCCGCGGAACCACAACGCATACGCCAGCAGCGCACCGGCCAATGACAGGTAGGCATAGCCCAGCACCTGCACCGCGCCGAGCGCCGGCAGCGGCGGATCGACCAGCACGGCCAGCGGCGCGAGCATCAGGCCACCAAGCAGCAGCTGCCAGCCGGTCAGGGCCAGCACCGGCAGTTCGCTGCGCCAGCGGCGCGTCAGATAGGTGCCGGCCGCCATGCAGGCAGCACCGGCCAGCGCCGCCGCGATGCCGGCCGCATCCCAGGCCGCGCCGGGCGAGAGCAGCAGCACCGCCATCCCCAGCACGCCCAGCACACCGGCGCCCACGGCCAGCCGCGCTGGCGGGCGCCGCTCCAGCAGCCAGGCCAGGCCCATGACCAGCAGCGGCTGGATCGCGCCGACCACCGCCGCCAAGCCACCCGGCAGGCGGTAGGCCGCGATGAACAACAGCGCCTGGAAAAAGCCGATATTCAACGCCGACAGGACCACCAGCCGGCCCCATTCTGCGCGCGGCGGCAGGCGCCCCACAAAAATCAGCAGCAGCACGCCGGCCGGCAGGGTACGCAGCAGCGCCGCGATGAAGGGCCGGTCCGGCGGCAGCAGCTGGGTGGTGACGATATAGGTCGATCCCCAGATGGCCGGCGCCAGCGCGGTGGTCAGTGTGGTGATCAGGGACGATGTCGTGCTTTTCTCACTCATGGCATTTGTCTCGACTTCAAGATAAAATGAAAGTCTGATCAAAAACAATCTTGATGTCAAGATAAATTGGAGTGTGCGATGTCGAATGAAAGAGCGATGGATGCCGTGGACGCCATCGTGGCGCAATGGCGCCGGGAGCGTCCCGACCTGGACGTGGCGCCGATGGCGACGATAGGACGGCTGAAGCGCTGTGCCGCGCTGCTGCAACGCAGGCTGGACGCGACCTTTGCCGAATTTGGAATGGGTGCGTGGGAATTCGATGTGCTGGCGACGCTCAGGCGCTCCGGCGCGCCCTACTGTCTGGCGCCGACCGCGCTGTTCTCGGCGATGATGATCACCTCCGGCACGATGACGCACCGGCTGCAGCGGCTGGAGGCGAGCGCGCTGGTCGAGCGGGTACCCAACCCCGGCGACGCCCGCAGCCTGCTGGTGCGGCTGACACCGGCCGGGCTGGAACTGATCGAGCGCGCCGTGGCCGCGCACGTCGACAACGAACACAAGATACTGTCGCCCCTGGGCCCAGCGGAACTGGCGCTGCTGGACAGTGGGCTGATCAAACTGCTGGCGGCACTGGAGCCGGCGGACCAATAACCGCCGGCGGCAGCGTTCAAGCGCGCTTCATCACCAGCGTCAGGATGTCGTAGCTGGCCACCAGTTCGTCGTTCTGGTTGGTCACCTGCACATCCCACGCTACCACGCCCTGGCCCACGCCTTTGTCATCGGTGCGGTTGCGGTCCACTTTGCGCTTGCAGGTCAGGCGCGCGCGGATGGTGTCGCCGATCGCCACCGGCGTGATGAAGCGCAGGTTGTCCAGGCCGTAGTTGGCCAGCACCGGACCAGGCGCCGGCGAGACGAACAAGCCGGCAGCGGCCGACAGCACGAAGTAGCCGTGCGCGATGCGCTTGCCGAACTGCGTGTCCTTGGCGGCGATGTCGTCGAAGTGCATGTAGAAGTAGTCGCCGGAGACGCCGCCGAAGTTGACGATGTCCGCTTCGGTCACGGTGCGGCGGTGCGTCAGCAGCGAGTCGCCCATCTTCAGGTCTTCAAAGTAGCGGCGGAACGGATGGACTTCGCTCTCCTGCACTTTGGCGCCGCGCACGTATTCGCCCGTAACGGCGGCCAGCATGGTCGGCGAGCCTTGCACTGCGGCGCGTTGCAGGAAGTGGCGCACGGCGCGGATGCCACCCAGCTCTTCACCACCGCCGGCGCGGCCAGGGCCGCCGTGCTTCAGCTGTGGCAGCGGTGAACCGTGGCCGGTCGAGTCGACCGACGCTTCACGCTCCAGTATCAGCACGCGGCCATGCGAGGCGGCGGCCATCGGCACGGCGTAGGCGGCGGTGGCCGGGTCCTTGGTCACCAGCGTGGAGACCAGCGAGCCTTTGCCGCGCGCGGCCAGCGCCAGCGCTTCGTCGATGCCGTTGTAGCTGATGATGGTGCTAACCGGGCCGAAGGCTTCGATGTCGTGCACGGCGTCGTTGCGCATGCCGTCGCGGCACAGCAGCAGTGTCGGCGAGAAGAAGGAGCCGTTGGCGACGCCGTCGCCAACCAGCTTGAAGCCGTCGCGTTCACTGAACAGCACCTCGTTGCCGCGCGCGAGCAGCTCGACGCGCTCGGCGACGTCGCGCTGCTGGTCCTTGGAGGCCAGTGCCCCCATGCGCACGCCTTCCACCGAAGGATCGCCGATGCTGACCTTGGCCAGGCGCTCGCGCAGGCGCGTGCCGACGGCGTCCACCATATTTTCCGGCACGATGATGCGGCGGATGGCGGTACATTTCTGGCCAGCCTTGCCGGTCATCTCGCGCGCCACTTCCTTGACGAACAGGTCGAACTCGACGTCGTCCGGCGTGACGTCCGGCGCCAGGATGGCGCAGTTGAGCGAATCCGCTTCGGCGGTGAATGGCACCGAGTTGGCGATCAGGTTGCGGTTGGTGCGCAGCTTGGCGGCGGTATCGGCCGAGCCAGTGAAGGTGACGACGTCGGCGCCGCCCAAACGGTCCAGCAGGTCGCCGGTGCTGCCGATGACCAGTTGCAGCGCGCCTTCCGGCAGCAGGCCGGAATCGTTCATCATGCGTACCAGCGCCTCGGTCAGGTAGCTGGTGGCGGAGGCAGGCTTGCCGATGCACGGCATGGCGGCCAGGAAGCTGGGCGCGAACTTCTCCAGCAGGCCCCAGATCGGAAAGTTGAAGGCGTTGATGTGCACCGCCAGGCCGCCGCGCGGCACCAGGATGTGGGTGCCGGAGAAGCCGCCGTTCTTACCCAGCGCCATGGCCGGGCCTTCGTGCAGCACGTTCGACGATGGCAGCTCGCGGCTGCCCATGCTGGCGTAGGCAAACAGCGTGCCGGTGCCACCTTCGATGTCGACCCAGCTGTCGGCGCGGGTGGCTCCGGTCAGGTGCGAGATCGCGTACAGCTCTTCCTTGCGGCTGGCCAGGTATAGCGCCAGCGCCTTCAGGCGCGCGGCGCGCTGCTGGAAGTCCATCTTCATCAGCGCCGGCACGCCGGTCTTGCGGGCGTAGGTGACGGCTTCGTCGAAGTCGATCTTCTCGGCGTGGGTGTGGTAGATCAGCGCGTTGTTCAAGGCGCTGTGCAGCGGCGCCGATGCTTCGGCGCCGATCCAGCGGCCTCCGATCCAGCTTTGCAGGGTTGATGCCATGTTTATCTCCGTTCGATTCGTTATGCTTGAGCGTTTTTATGCAGGTGCAGCGGCAGCGAGCTTTCCCACTCGACGCGCTTGCGGTCCGGTTCCACTTCGGTCAGCGCTTCCACTTCGCGCATGGTGTTCATGGAGCGCACTGCCAATTCCTGATACTGGCCGGTGCCCTCGGTCTTCCATTTGATCTCGTCGTCGCGCAGTTCGCGCGCCACCTTGGCCGGCGTGCCGACCACCAGGCTGCGCGGTGGCACCTGCATGCCGGCGCGGACGAAGCTCATCGCGGCGACGATGCTGTCGGCGCCGATGACGGCGTTGTCCATCACCACGCTGTTCATGCCGACCAGCGCGTTGCGGCCGATGCGGCAGCCGTGCAGCACGGCGCCATGGCCGATATGGCCGTCCCGCTCGACCACCGTGTCGGCACCGGGGAAGCCGTGCATGACGCAGGTGTCTTGCAGATTGGCGCCCTCTTCCAGGATCAGGCGGCCGAAGTCGCCGCGCAGCGCGGCCAGCGGGCCGACGTAGCAGCGCGGGCCGACGATGACGTCGCCGATCAGCACCGCGCTGGGATGCACGTAGGCGGTCGGATGGACCACCGGCGTGACGCCGTTGATTTCATAAACTTTGACCATGGCGGCGCTCCTGCGCTTTACACGCGTTCGATGACGAGGGCGATGCCCTGCCCGACGCCGATGCACATGGTGCACAGCGCAAAGCGGCCACCGGTGCGTTCCAGCTGGTTCAGCGCCGCCAGCACCAGCCGCGCGCCGGACGCGCCCAGCGGGTGGCCGATGGCGATGGCGCCGCCGTTCGGGTTGACGTGCGCCGCGTCATCGGCCAGACCAAGATCACGCGTGACGGCCAGGCCCTGCGCGGCAAAGGCTTCATTCAATTCGATGACGTCCATCTGCTCGATGGTCAGGCCAACCTGCGCCAGCACCTTCTTCGATGCCGGCGACGGGCCGAAGCCCATGATGCGCGGCGCCAGGCCGGCGGTCGCCATGCCCAGCACGCGGGCGCGCTTGCGCAGGCCGTACTGTTCGGCGGCGGCGGCCGACGCCAGCAAAATCGCACAAGCGCCGTCGTTGACGCCCGATGCATTACCAGCCGTTACGCTGCCATCCGGCTTGACCACGCCTTTCAGCTTGGCCAGCATCTCCACCGTGGTGTCCGGACGCGGATGCTCGTCGGTGTCGACGATCTTCGGATCGCCTTTTTTCTGAGGCAGCGTGACCGGCACGATTTCATCCTTGAACACGCCGGCGGCGTGGGCGGCGGCCCAACGCTGTTGGCTACGTACCGCGAACGCATCCTGGTCGGCGCGGCTGATGCCGAATTCCTGGGCGACGTTTTCAGCCGTCTCCGGCATGCTATCGATGCCGTATTTGGCCTTCATCAGCGGATTGACGAAGCGCCAGCCGATGGTGGTGTCCTCGATCTTGGCGGCGCGCGAGAAGGCGCTATCGGCCTTGCCCATGACGAAAGGCGCACGCGTCATGCTTTCGACGCCGCCGGCGATCACCAGCTGCGCTTCACCGGCCTTGATCGAGCGCGCGGCAATGCCGACCGCGTCCAGGCTGGAGCCGCACAGGCGGTTGATGGTGTTGGCGGGTACGTCGACCGGCAAACCGGCCAGCAGCGCCGCCATGCGGCCGACGTTGCGATTATCCTCACCGGCGCCGTTGGCGCAGCCGTAGTAGACGTCATCGACCTTGGACCAGTCCACGCCGGGATTGCGGGCGATCAGCGCGGCGATCGGCAGCGCGGCCAGGTCGTCGGCGCGCACGCCGCCGAGGGCGCCGCCGTAGCGGCCGAATGGGGTGCGGATGGCGTCACAAATAAAAGCGTCGTTCACGGAATCTCCTTAAGGTTTTGGGCGCTGGTCAACCACGCGGCGGGCCTTGCCCGTCAATGTGCGTTCAATGCCGTTGGGAGCCAGCAGGCGCACCTTGGTGGTGACGCCGACATAGGTTTTGATGTGGTGCTCAAGCTCGCGCGCCAGCGCTTCAACCTCGCTGTCGGCAACGCCGGGGCGCAGCTCGGCCAGTACGTCCAGCTTATCGAGGTGGCCGTCGCGGCTGATCACCAGCTGGTATTGCGGCGCAAGCTTCGGCATCTTGAGTATCAATTCTTCGATCTGCGACGGGAACACGTTCACGCCGCGGATGATCAGCATGTCGTCCGAGCGGCCGGTGATCTTGCCGATGCGGCGCATCGAACGCGAAGTGGCCGGCAGCAGGCGCGTGAGATCGCGCGTGCGGTAGCGGATGATGGGCAGCGCTTCCTTGCTCAGCGAGGTGAATACCAGCTCGCCCTCTTCGCCGTCCGGCAGCACCTCGCCGGTTTCGGGGTCGATGATCTCGGGGTAGAAATGGTCTTCCCAGATGACCGGGCCGTCCTTGCTCTCGATGCACTCGCTGGCGACGCCGGGGCCCATCACTTCGGACAGGCCGTAGATGTCCACCGCGTCGATGCCGGCGCGTTGTTCGATCTCTTTGCGCATGGCGTCGGTCCACGGCTCGGCGCCGAAGATGCCGACCTTGAGCGAGCTGGCGGCGGGATCAAGTCCCTGGCGCTGGAACTCCTCGATGATGTTCAACATGTACGACGGCGTGACCATGATGATGGACGGCTTGAAGTCCTGGATCAGCTGCACCTGCTTTTCGGTCTGGCCGCCGGACATCGGGATCACCGTGCAGCCCAATCGCTCGGCGCCATAGTGCGCACCGAGGCCGCCGGTGAACAGGCCGTAGCCGTAGGAGATGTGCACCATATCGCCGCGACGGCCGCCGGCTGCGCGGATCGAACGTGCCACCACATTGGCCCAGGTGTCGATGTCGTTCTGCGTGTAGCCGACCACGGTCGGCTTGCCGGTGGTGCCGCTGGAGGCGTGCACGCGCACCACCTGGTCCTGCGGCACGGCGAACATGCCGAACGGGTAGTTATCGCGCAGTTCCTTCTTGCCGGTGAAGGGGAACTTGGCCAGGTCGGCCAGCGTATGCAGGTCGTCGGGATGGACACCGGCGGCGTCGAACGCGGCGCGGTAATGCGCGA
The DNA here is from genome assembly GCF_003416895.1 of Duganella sp. BJB476. Lineage (GTDB taxonomy): Bacteria > Pseudomonadota > Gammaproteobacteria > Burkholderiales > Burkholderiaceae_D > Rugamonas. Next base: position 449,527 of record NZ_QVIO01000004.1, on the reverse strand, counting down.
CGTTGTCGTAGGCGTGCTTGAGCGACCACTTCATGCGTTGCAGTTGCAGCGCTTGCAGTTCGTCCTTGCTGGCGCGTTCGATCGGTTCCAGATCGGACGGCGCGGGTATGCGTTGAACCATCGGTGTCTCCTCTTTACCCTGCGTGCGGCGGCACAGGAACGATATGGCCGCTGACGCGGTGCGATTTACCCCGGAACAGCGCAACGGTGCGGCCGTCCTGGTTGGTGATCTTGACGTCGTAGACGCCGCTCTTGCCGGCCAGCGCCTGCTCGGTCGCGTCGGCGGTCAGCACGTCGTGCAGGCGGGCCGGCGCGAGGTAGTCGATGGTGCAGCCGGCGCCCACGGTGGTCAGGTTGTGGCTGTTGCAGGCGAAGGCGAAGGCGCTGTCGGCCAGCGTGAAAATGAAGCCGCCGTGGCAGCTGCCATGGCCGTTCAGCATATCGGCGCGCACCGGCATCGACATGCGGGCGTGACCGGGGGCGATGGCGTCGATCTTCATGCCCAGGCCCTGCGAGGCCGGGTCGCTCTCGAACATGGCGGCGCCGACGGCTTGCGCCAGCGCCTGTGCTTCCTCGGCCAGGGTTGCGGTCTTAGTCATGGAAGCACCCTCCTGCGGCCTGCTTGCGGCGCAGCAGCGGCGACACGCGGTAGCGGTCCTCGCCATAGCCTGCGGCCAGGTTGGACAGCACGGCGACGATCTGGCCAATGCCGACGGCGTCGGCCCAGGCCAGCGGGCCACGCGGATAGTTGACACCCTTCTGCATGGCGAGGTCCGCGCCGGCCGCACTGCAGACGCCTTGATTAACAGCGTCCGCCGCCTCGTTGGCCAGCATGGCGACGGTGCGCATGACGGCCAGGCCGGGTACGTCGTCCAGCCGCGTGACGGTGAAGCCGGCCGCCTGGAACAGGCCGACCACGGCGTTGAAGGCCGCGGGCGAGCATTGATCCGAGCAGCTGACGGCGATGCGCTTGGCGGTGGCATAGTCCAGCGCCAGGTCGAACAGCACCGTGTCCGGATGATGGCTGTCGTGCGCGCGCTGGGTGGCGCTGCGGCCGTCGGTCAGGTAGACGGCGGCGCCGTTGCAGTGGAACGCCGGCGCGTCGTCGGTGCCGGCGGCGTGGCTGCGCGCTTCCGGCGTCTTGCGGTGCGAGATGTTGATGCCGGAGGCGCGCAAGCGGGCCGCCAGCGCGTCGCAAACTGCGCCGCCAATCGCATGCGATGGGCCGACCGCCGCACCCGGCTCAATGGTGTAGCTGACGAATTCCGGCTTCGGCTGCGCGGCTTCCGCCTGCGGCTGCGGCATTGCAGGGGCGGCGTCGCCGTAGTGGTAAAAGCCGCGACCCGATTTACGGCCGAGGAAACCGGCGTTGACCATCTCCTGCTGCAGCACCGACGGCGTAAAGCGCGGATCGTTGAAGTAGGCGCCGAACACCGATTGCGTGACCGAGAAATTGACGTCGTGGCCGATCAGGTCCATCAGCTCGAAGGGCCCCATGCGGAAGCCGCCGCAATCGCGCATGACGGCGTCGATGGTGGCGGCGTCGGCGGCCTGCTCGTTCAGCAGGCGCCAGCCTTCAGCGTAGAACGGCCGCGCCACGCGGTTGACGATGAAGCCCGGCGTGGACTTGGCGTGCACCGGCTGCTTGCCCCACGCGGCGGCGGTGTCGTACACGGTGTGCGCGACGTCGGCGTCGGTGGCCAGGCCGCTGATCACTTCGACCAGCGCCATCAAGGGCACCGGATTAAAGAAGTGCATGCCCACCAGCCGCGCCGGCAAGCGCAGCTTGGCGGCGATGGCGGTGACGGAGATCGACGAGGTGTTGGTGGCGAGGATGCAGTCGTCGGCGACGATGGCTTCCAGCTCGGCGAACAGGCCGCGCTTGACGTCGAGGTTCTCGACGATGGCTTCGACCACCAGCGCGGCGTCGGCGATATCGTTCAGCGTGACGGCCGCCTGCACGCGGGTGATGGAAGCTGCGCAATCGACAGCGCTCATGCGCTCCTTGGCCACCAGCTTGTTCAGCGCGGCGGCGATATCGGACATGGCCTTGGCCACGGCTTCCGGCCGGGTGTCGAACAGCTTGACGGTATAGCCGGCGACGGCGGCCACCTGCGCGATGCCGGCGCCCATGGCGCCGCTGCCGATGACGGCGACCGCGCGGTCGGTGTGGAGGGCTGCCATCTTATTTCCCCTTGAATTGCGGCGCGCGCTTTTCCATGAAGGCGGCGACGCCTTCGCGGTAGTCGTCGCTGCGACCCAGTTCGCTCATCATTTCGCATTCCAGCGCCAGCTGCTGTTGCAGCGAATTGTGCGGACTGCAATGCAAGGCTTGTTTGGTGAAGGCCAGGCCCTTGGTCGGGGCAGTGGCGAAGTGGCGCGCCATGGCCTGCGTTTCGGCGGCCAGTTCCTCGTCCGGCACGGCCTTCCAGATCAGGCCCCAGGATTCGGCTTTTTCGGCGCTGAGTTTATCGCCCAGCATGGCCAGGCCCATGGCGCGCGCGCTGCCGATCAGGCGTGGCAGGAAGTAGGTGCCGCCGGTGTCGGGGATCAGGCCCAGTTTGCAGAACACTTCGACGAAGGACGCGGACTTCGCGGCCAGCACGATGTCGCAAGCCAGCGCGATGTTGGCGCCGGCGCCTGCAGCCACGCCGTTGACGGCGCAGATCACCGGCATCGGCAAGGCGCGCAGCGCCAGCACCAACGGTGCGTAGTTCTTTTCCACCGAGTCGCCCAGGTCGACCGGACGGGCGCCCGGCTCCACCGAGCGGTCCGACAAATCCTGGCCGGCGCAGAAGCCGCGGCCGGCGCCGGTCAGCACCATCACGCGCACGGTTTTGTCGTGGCTGATCTTGTGCATGGCGTGGCGCACTTCCTCGTGCATGGCCTGGGTGAAGCTGTTGAGCTTATCGGGGCGGTTCAGCGTCAGCGTGGCGATGCCGTCGGTGATGTCGAAGAGGATGTTCTCGTAGTTCATGGCGTCTCCGGGGGGATGTTTTATTCGGCCTGGTCGAAGTCGATAACGACTTTGTCGGTGATGGGGAAGCTCTGGCAGCTCAGCACATAGCCGCGCGCGATCTCATAGTCTTCCAGCGCGTAGTTGACGTCCATGTCGACTTTACCTTCGAGCAGTTTGCAGCGGCAGGTCGAGCACACGCCGCCCTTGCACGAGTAGCGCATGTCGATGCCGGCCTTGAGGCCCGCGTCGAGCAGCGACTCCTTGTCCTGGTCCATGGTGAAGCTGGTGGCGTTGCCGTCCAGGATAACCGTGACTTCGGTTTCGTGGCGGCCCGCTTGCGGGTCGACCGCGCGCGGCTTGTGCTGGTGCTTCGGGATGCTGGCGGCGAACAGCTCGATCTTGATCTGCGACTTCGGCATGCCGGCTTCCTGCAGGGCTTCCGAGACGCCGAGCATCATGTCTTCCGGGCCGCAGATGAAGGCGACGTCAATGTCCTCCACCCACACCCAGTGCTTCAGGAACTGCGCCGCCTTCTCCTTGGTGATGCGGCCGTTGAACAATTCGATGTCCTGCTGCTCGCGGCTCATCACGTAGGCCAGCTTGAGGCGCTCCATGTAGGTGTCCTTCAGGTCGGACAGTTCGTCCTTGAAGATCACCGACGACGAGGCGCGGTTGCCGTAGAAGAGCGTGAAGCGGCTGTGTGGTTCGGCCGCCAGCGTGGTCTTGATGATCGACAGGATGGGCGTGATGCCGCTGCCGGCGGCGAAGGCCAGGTAGTGCTTGTGGTTGGCGGCGTCCAGCGGCACGTTGAAGTGACCCATCGGCGGCATCACGTCGAGCGTGATGCCGGGCTTGATGGTGTCGTTGGCCCAGCTGGAAAACAGCCCGCCCTGGGTACGCTTGATGGCCACGCGCAGCGCACCGTCCTGCACGGCGGAGCAGATCGAGTACGAGCGGCGTACGTCTTCGTCGCCGATCTGGGCGCGCAGTGTCAGGTGCTGGCCTTGCTGGAAGGTGAAGCTCTGTTGCAGTTCGGGCGGCACGGCGAAGGTGACGGCGATGGTGTCGCGCGTTTCATTGCGCACTTGCGAGACGGTCAGCGGGTGGAATTTGCTCATGATCTTTTTAGTGGCACTTGAAGTAATCGAAGGGCTCGCGGCAGTCCAGGCATTTGTACAAGGCCTTGCAGGGAGTGGAGCCGAACTGGCTGGTGATTTCGGTATGCTGCGAGCCGCAGTTGGGACAGGCCACCGTCAGGCGTGGCTGCGCGCGACGCGAGATGGCGGCCAGCGCGCCCGCTGCGCCGGCGCCGGCGCGCAGGCCGCTGATGTCGATCACCTGCTGCGCTGGCGGGGCGATGCCGTAGCCTTGCAGCTTGGCCTTGCCCGCTTCGCTCATCCAGTCGGTGGTCCAGGCGGGCGACAGCTGGTTTTGCAGGCGGACGTCTTGCAGGCCGTGTGCGTGCAGGGCTTCGGTGATGGCGTCGGCGATCACTTGCATCGCCGGGCAGCCGGAATAGGTCGGCGTGATGGTGACGGTGCAGGCGCCGTCGGCGGCCAGCTGCACGTCGCGCACGATGCCCAGGTCGACGATCGAGATGACCGGGATTTCGGGGTCGGCGACCTCGCCCAGCCAGGCCCAGACCTGGGCGGTGGCGGGAGCGTTGATGGCGGCGGCTGTCATGGCGGGCTCGCTGTTACCAGGTGGCGCCGGGATAGGCGCGCTGCAGGAACTGCATCTCGGCCAGGATGTAGCCCAGGTGTTCACTGTGGCGGCCTTGCTTGCCGCCGCTTTGCATCCAGGCGTCGGCCGGCGGCATGGTCAGCGTGGCTTCGGCCAGGATCTCGGCCACGTGCGCCAGCCATTGCGCGCGCAGGTCGGCGGCGGCTGGGGCCACGCCTTCGGCCACCATCGATTCATCGATGGCGTCGTAGGCGAATACTTCGCCGCTGTACATCCACAGTTCGTCCACGGCCGCTTGCGTCTTGGCGTGGCTGACGTCCGTGCCATCGCCCAGGCGCACGATCAAGTCACCGCTGCGGCGCAGATGATAGGTCACTTCCTTCAGCGATTTCTCGGCGATGGCGGCGATGCGCATGTCGCTGCTGCGCGTCAGGCCAACGATCAGGAAGTAGTGCCAGGCGTCGAAGAAGAACTGGCGCACCATGGTGTCGGCGTAGTTGCCGTTCGGTTGCTCCAGCAGCAGGCAGTTCTTGAAGTCGTGGGCGTCGCGGTGGTAGGCCAGCTTGTCCTCATCGCGGCCTGCGCCTTCCAGCTCGCCCGCGTACTCGTACCACAGGCGGGTCTGGCCCAGCAGGTCCAGCGCGACGTTGGTCAGCGCCATGTCCTCTTCCAACGCCGGGCCCTTGCCGCACAGCTGCGACAGTTGCTGGCTCAGGATCAGGGCGTTGTCGCCCAATCGCAGTAAATAATTTACCTTGTTTTGCACGGTGCGCCTCGCTTACAGGTTCTTGACTTCTTCCGGCATCGGGAAGAAGGTCGGGTGGCGATACACCTTGCTGTTGGACGGCTCGAACAGCGCGCCCTTGTCGCCAGGGCTGCTGGCGACGATGTCGGCCGCGCGCACCACCCAGATGCTGACGCCTTCATTGCGGCGGGTGTAGACATCGCGCGCGTTGTTGACCGCCATTTCGGCGTCCGGCGCGTGCAGGCTGCCGACGTGTTTGTGCGCCAGCCCGTGCTGGCTGCGGATGAATACTTCCCACAGTGGCCATTCTTTGCTCATCTTGATCTCCTTATGCTGCTTTGGCGGTGGCGTGTTTGTCGGCGTGTGCGACCAGCGCTTCACGGAACCAGGCACCGTCGTCCCAGGCCTTGACGCGGGTGCGCAGGCGCTCGCGGTTGCACGGGCCGTTGCCCTTCAAGACGTTGTGGAACTCGCTCCAGTCGATGGCGCCAAATTCGTAGTGGCCGGTGTCGGCGTTGAACTTCAGGTCCGGATCGGGCACGGTCAGGCCCAGGTATTCGGCTTGCGGCACGGTCTGGTCGACCATGCGCTGGCGCAGCTCGTCGTTGGAGAACAGCTTGATCCGCCATTGCGCCGACTGCGCGCTGTTGACCGATTCCGCGTCGGACGGGCCGAACATCATCAGCGACGGCCACCACCAGCGGTTGAGCGCATCCTGCGCCATCGCCTTCTGTTCCGGCGTGCCTTTGGCCAGCGCCATCATGATGTCGTAGCCTTGGCGGGCGTGGAAGGATTCTTCCTTGCAGACGCGGATCATGGCGCGCGCATACGGGCCGTAGGAGCAGCGGCACAGCGGGATCTGGTTGATGATGGCCGAGCCGTCGACCAGCCAGCCGATCGCGCCCATGTCGGCCCACGACAGGGTCGGGTAGTTGAAGATGCTGGAATACTTGGCCTTGCCACTGTGCAGGGCGGCCAGCAGCTCGTCGCGCGACACGCCCAGCGTCTCGGCGGCGCTGTACAGGTACAGGCCGTGGCCGGCCTCGTCCTGGATCTTGGCCAGCAGAATGGATTTGCGTTTCAGCGTAGGCGCGCGGGTCACCCAGTTACCCTCGGGCAACTGGCCGACGATTTCCGAGTGCGCGTGCTGGGAAATTTGCCGGATCAGGGTCTTGCGGTAGGCGTCCGGCATCCAGTCCTTGGCCTCGATCTTGACGCCGTCGTCGATGCGTGCCTGGAAGGCGCGCTCGTCGGCGGCCATGTCGTCCGCCGTGCGGACCGTGCTCAGGCCCGTCTCCACCATTTGTGCATACATCGCTGTCTCCTCATCGCTGATGATCCATAATACGATACATATTTTGCTTTGACTACGATTTTTTTGACTCAGATTAAAAATCAGTATCCCATCGGCAACGACGGTGAAATAAATGCTGCGCCGATGGTCAGGCAAAGTAAACTCTTGTTTGTGTGTATAGAAAAAGATGCCTGCCCATGAATTGCAATGACTGGATAACCGGATTTTTGGCCAGCGACCCGCCGCGCTCGAAATCGCTGGTGGTGACCATCTTCGGCGACGCCATCGTGCCGCACGGGGGCATGGTGTGGCTGGGCAGCCTGATCGAGCTGCTGGCGCCGTTCGGCGTCAACGACCGGCTGCTGCGCACTTCGGTGTTCCGGCTGGCGCAGGAGGGCTGGCTGGGGGCGCAGCGCGACGGCCGCCGCAGCTCGTATGCGATCACGCCGCCGGCGATGACGCGCTTCGTGCACGCCTACCGCCGCATCTATGCGCCGCTGAATGTGCACTGGGACGGCAGCTGGACCCTGATCCTCAACGGCGACGGCGCGCTCAACGCGGCCGAACGCAGCGCGGTGCGCAAGGAGTTGCTGTGGGAAGGCTATAGCGTGATCGCGCCCGGCATCATGGGCCATCCGGCGGCCGACGGCCCGGCGCTCGATGAGCTGCTCAAGCGGCTGGGAGTTGAAGGCAAGCTGTTCGTGGTGCAAGGCAAATCCATGCGCCAGGTCAGCGGCCGACCGCTGAGCGATCTGGTGGCCGATGGCTGGGATCTGAGCGGCGTGGCGCAGGGCTATCAGCAGTTTATCGCGCAGTTCGAGCCGCTGTTGGCGGCGGTACAGGCGGCCGAAGCGGAAGGCGGCTTGCCGCCGCAGCAAGCCTACGTGGTGCGCACGCTGCTGATCCACGCCTACCGCCGGGTGCAGCTGCACGATCCGCAACTGCCGGTCGAGCTGCTGCCGACGCCGTGGCCGGGCGCGCTGGCCTACGAGCTGACGCGGGCCATCTACCTGGCCGTCTACGCGGCGGCCGAGCAGCACATCGACGCCACGCTGCGCCGCGAGGATACCGAAGCCCCCGCCGCCGAGCCGGCCTTCTTCGACCGCTTCGGCGGGCTGGCTTAGGGCGCTTGACCCCGGACCCTGTATCATGTCGCCACTGCGCCACAAGCGCAAACAAACTTCTTACATAGAATTTACCGGGATTCAGCCATGTCTATCAAAATCAGCCAGCAATTCGACGCCGGCGCCATCGAGGTCCTGCGTGCCGACGATCCGGCCGCCATCGACCTGAACATCCGCAAGGACTCGCACGCCGACATCACCCAATGGTTTTATTTCCGCGTGCAGGGCGCGCAAGCCACGCCGCTGGCGCTGCGCTTCCTGAACGCCGGCACCGCCGCCTATCCTGACGGCTGGAAAGACTACCAGGCCGTCGCCAGCTACGACCGCGACAACTGGTTCCGCGTGCCGACCACCTATGACGGCACCGTCATGACCATCAACCACACGCCGGAATACGACAGCGTCTACTACGCCTATTTCGAACCGTACTCGTGGGAACGCCACCTGTCGTTGCTGGATAATGCGCAACTGTCGCCGCTGGTCAAGCTGGTCGACCTGGGCAACACCATCGACGGCCGCGACCTGAACATGCTGGTCATCGGCGATCCGGAAGCGGAACAGAAAGTCTGGGTCATCGCGCGCCAGCATCCGGGCGAGACGATGGCCGAGTGGTTTGTCGAAGGCATGGTCGAGGCGCTGCTGGACCCGGCCAACCCGTTCGGCCGCCAGTGCCTGAAGGAAGCCGTGTTCTACGTGGTGCCGAACATGAACCCGGACGGCTCGGTACGCGGCAACCTGCGCACCAACGCCGCCGGCGCCAACCTGAACCGCGAGTGGCTGAACCCGACCATGGAACGCAGCCCGGAAGTGTTCCTGGTCAAGAACAAGATGCTGGAAATCGGCTGCGACCTGTGCCTGGACATCCACGGCGACGAAGGCCTGCCTTACGTGTTCGTGGCTGGCAGCGAATCGCTGCCGACCTTCACGCCGGACCAGGAAGAAGCGCAGCAATACTTCATCGACAATTTCCTGATCGCCAGCCCGGACTTCCAGGACGAGTACGGCTACGGCGAAACGCCGTACACCGACGAAACCCTGACCATGGGCTCGCCGCACATCACCCACGCCTTCGGCTGCCTGTCGCTAACGCTGGAGATGCCGTTCAAGGACAACGCCAACGATCCGGATCCGGACACCGGCTGGAACGGCGCCCGCAGCGCCGAACTGGGCAAGTCGGTGTTGCAGCCGGTGCTGCAATCGCTGCTGGCGCAGGCGTAACACGCTGAGCCTGTTCCCTGCGGTGCGACAAAGTCGCCGCCGCAGGGAAAAATACACTGGACCTCATCGGCGCACCCGCGCGCCGCGACTGGAGGTTCAGCATGAATACCCCGACTTGGAAACGCCGCGCACTGCTGTTGCTTGTGCTGATGCTGTGCGCCTGCACCACGCCCTACCGTCCGCCGCAGCTGTTGGACGCCGGCACGACCTTCCCCGGCCTGATCGACCTGGCCGCCAGCGCCGGCGGCAAGAACGCCGATGTGTTGCTGGTGCACGGCATCTGCACCCATGACGCCAGTTGGGCCGGCGTGGTGGTGGGCCAGCTGATGCAGTCGCTCACGAGCGCGAGCAGTTCGTCGTCCGCCCACACCGCCACTGGCGGGCCGCAGGTGCAGATCGTCTCGTCCAACGTCCAGACGCCCGCCGGCCACCTGCGTTTCGACGCATTGATCTGGTCGCCGCTGACCACCGCCCTCAAGCGCCAGCTGTGCTACGACCAGACCGGCAAGTCGTCCATCTGCGAAGGCGCACCGCCGTTCACGTCCACCCGCGCCCGCCTCAACGCGCGCTTCAAGGATGGCTTGATCGATGATTGCCTGCCGGACGCGCTGGTCTACCAGGGCGTGGCGCGCGACGACATCCAGCGCCGCATGCGCGATGCGATCCTGCAAGTGCTGGACGCGGGCGACGCCGCGTCCGATGTGCCGCTGGTGGTGATTTCGCATAGCATGGGCAGCAAGATCCTGTTCGATACCCTGCTGCGCATGTCGGAGGAAGCGCCCGGCTCGCGCGCGGCGCTGGTGGCGCAAAAGGCGGTGGATCGCCTGCGCTTGCTGGTGATGGCGGCCAACCAGATACCATTGCTGTCGCTGGCCGACCAGCAGATCGGCACGGCGGCGCTGGCGCCGGCCACGCCCGACAGTCTGCAACGGCTGCTGCAAAAGCGGCTGGCGGTGGAAGGGGCCGCCGCCGACCGGCGCCTGACGCTGGTGGCGTTCACCGATCCCAACGACCTGCTGTCGTACACACTGCAATCGGAAAAATATGCGCGTCAGGGCGTGACGGTCTACAACATCCTGGTCTCCAACGCGAGCACCTACTTCGGTCTGCTGGAGCGCCCCGACTACGCGCATCTGAACTACCTGACCAACCCCGACGTCGGCCGCCTGATCGCTTGCGGGCTGCCGTCAAGCGCGCACTGCAAGCGAGAGTAGCCAGCGATCAGCCGCCGGCCACCACCATGTTTTCGATCAGGATGGAGCCGGTCTGCTTGGTGCCGCGCACCAGCACGTCCGCGCCGACGGCGACGATCTGCGCCAGCATGTCCTTCATATTGCCGGCGATGGTGATTTCCTCCACCGGATACTGGATCACGCCGTTCTCGACCCAGTAGCCCGACGCGCCGCGCGAGTAATCGCCCGTCACGTAGTTGGTGCCCTGGCCCATCAGTTCGGTCACCAGCAGGCCGGTGCCCATCTTGCGCAGCATGGCGGCGAAGTCGTCGCCCTTCTTCGTCAGCGACGAGGTCAGCGACAGGTTGTGCGAACCGCCGGCATTGCCGGTGGTCTTCATGCCCAGCTTGCGCGCCGAATAGGTCGACAGGAAATAACCCTGCACCACACCATCCTTGACCACGTCGCGCTTGACGGTGCGCACGCCTTCCTCATCGAACGGCGCCGAGCCGACGCCGCCGACCACATGCGGGTCTTCCTTGATCTGGATATGTTTCGGCAGCACCTGTTTGCCCAGCGAATCCAGCAGGAAGCTGGACTTGCGGTACAGCGAACCGCCCGAGGTTGCCTGCACGAAGGCGCCCAGCAGGCCGGCCGCCAGCGGCGCCTCGAACAGCACCGGGCAGGTGCGGGTGTCGATGGTGCGCGCGTTCAGGCGCGCCAGCGCGCGCTCGGCCGCGTAACGGCCGATCGCTTCCGGCGCCGACATCTGCTTGGCGTCGCGCACCGAGGTGTACCAGTCGTCGCGCTGCATCTTCGAGCCTTTGCCGGCGATCATCGCCACCGACAGCGTGTGGCGCGAGTACGGATAACCGCCGATGAAGCCGCGCGAGTTGGCCGACACGAAGTGCGACTGCTGCACATGCACGCCGGCGCCTTCCGAATTGGTGACGCGCGGATCGACTTCGAAGCCGGCCGCCTCGGCGCGCTGCGCCAGCGTCACCGCGTCGGCGGTCGAGATATCCCACGGATAAAACAGTTTCAGGTCACGCGGCGCCAGTTCCAGCTGGTCGGCGTCGGCCAGGCCGGCGCAGTCATCGTCCGAGGTGAAACGGGCGATGTTGTAGGCCGCTTCCACCGTCGCCTTCAACGCGGCCGGCGAAAAGTCCGAGGTGCTGGCGTTGCCGCGGCGCTGGCCGATGAACACCGTCACCCCCATGCCCTTGTCCTTGTTTTGCTCGATGGTCTCGATTTTGCTCTTGCGTACCGACACCGACAAGCCGCTGCCTTCGCTGATTTCGACGGCGCAATCGGTGCCGCCCTGCTCCTTGGCGAACGCCAGCACATCGCGTGCGAGCTGCTTCAACTGGTCCTGGGTGTGGGTAAAATGGGTATCGCTCATGGGCTGTAATCTTCGGGTGGCCGCTAAAACAGGTATCATAGCAGTCGTTTACAGTTTACAGGTGCGGCCACGTGCCGAACCGAAAGTTAATATTATGGTAAATCCCAACCGCGGAGCCGTCGGCTTCAGCTCCACCGAATTCGAACAAGAATACGAACGCCCGTCCAAAACCGAGCTTAAACGCCAGTCGGACGCCCTGCAAAAAATGGGCGAAACCCTGGTCGAAGCCCCGCGCGACCGCGTCAAGCGCGTGCCGATGCCGGAGGACGTGCTGGACGCCATCCTGGCCTGCCAGCAGATCACCAACCACGAGGGCCGTCGCCGCCAGATGCAGTTCGTCGGCAAGAAGATGCGCACCCTCGACGAGGCCGAAGTGGCCGTGATCCAGCAAACCATCGACAGCTGGAAAGGCGCCTCCAAGTCGGAGACGGCCGCCATGCACGCGCTGGAACGCCGCCGCGACAAGCTGCTGGTCGACGACAAGGCGCTGACCGTGCTGCTGGAAGAGAACCCGGAACTGGACGTGCAGCACCTGCGCACCCTGATCCGCAACGCCCGCAAGGAACAGGCCGAGAGCAAGCCGCCGAAAGCCTACCGCGAGATCTTCCAGATCCTCAAGCAGATCGAGTCCAAGAAGGGCAAGGCTGCCGCCGAGACCGACGACGAAGACAGCGAGTCCGATGACGAGTAATGCAGACACCCTGGTGATCGGCCTGGTGTCGGTCTCCGACCGCGCCAGCGGCGGCGTCTACCAGGACCTGGGCCTGCCGGCCCTGCAAGACTGGCTGGCGCGCGCCCTGACCACTCCCTACCGTGTTGAAACCCGCCTGATCGCCGACGAACGCGCGCAGATCGAAGCCACGCTGACCGAACTGGTCGACGTCGCCCGCTGCCACCTGGTGCTGACCACCGGCGGCACCGGCCCGGCGCGGCGCGATGTCACGCCCGAGGCTACTTTAGCCATCGGCACCAGGGAAATGCCCGGCTTCGGCGAGCAAATGCGCCAGATCAGCCTGCACTTCGTGCCGACCGCCATCCTGTCGCGCCAGACCGCCGTGATCCGCGAAACCGCCGACCATGCCGCGCTGGTGCTGAACCTGCCCGGCCAGCCCAAGGCCATCGCCGAAACGCTGGGCGGCCTGAAGGACGCCGCCGGCGCCGTGCTGGTGGGCGGCATCTTCGCCGCCGTGCCTTACTGCGTCGACCTGATCGGCGGTCCCTACATGGAAACCGATCCGGCCGTGTGCAAGGCCTTCCGCCCCAAATCCGCGCTACGCCCCCAACCCTGAGGACGCCCATGAGCACCCTGCTGCAAACCATCGAAAAAGAAACCGGCGCCAACCCGAGCGTGGCCATCATCTGGATGCACGGCCTGGGCGCCGACGCCAACGACTTCGTGCCCATGCTGCACGAGCTGGATCTGCGCGGCCTGCCGGCCATCCGCTTCATCTTCCCCAACGCCGACACCATGCCGGTGACCATCAACAACGGCTACGTGATGCGCGCCTGGTACGACATCGTCGCCAGCGACCTGGGTCGACAGGAAGACGAAACCGGCCTGCGCGCCTCGCAAGCCAAGGTGGAAGCGCTGATCGAACGTGAAAAAGCGCGCGGCATCCCGGCCGAACGCATCATCCTGGCCGGCTTCTCGCAGGGCTGCGCGATGACGCTGCAAACCGGCATGCGCCTGCAGGAAAAGCTGGCCGGCCTGATGTGCTTGTCGGGCTACGTGCCGATCGCCGCCAAGGCCGCCGCCGAGCACACCCAGGCCAGCCTGTCCACGCCGATCTTCATGGTGCACGGCCGCATGGACCCGGTGATTCCGGTGGCCCGCGCCGAACAGTCGCGTGACCTGCTCAAGCAACTGGGCTACAGCGTCGAATGGCACGACTACGCGATGCAGCACTCGCTGTGCCAGGAAGAAGTGGACCACATCAGCGCCTGGCTGAAAAAAGTCCTGGCCTAGTCAGGCAGCGGCGGTGCCGGCGACGCCGGCACCGCCGTCTGCGCGGCGTTCATCACCATCGCCAAAAACGTGTAGTAACCGTTGATACCCATCAGGTCCACCACCCCGTGCTCGCCGAAGGCCGCCAGCGCCGCGGCATAGGTCTCGTCGTCGACCCGCTGCCGCTGGTGCAGCTGAATGCAGAAATCGTGCACCAGCGCCTCGTCGGCCACCATGCCGTCCGGCCGCCGGCGCGCCGCCACCGCCACAATCACCTCGTCTGAAATGCCGTACTGGCGTGCGATCGGCTCGTGGATCGCCCACTCCACCTGCTGGCTCCACTGGCGCGCCGTCACCAGGATCGCCAGCTCCGTCAGCCGCGTGCCGATCGCGCTGCGGTAGCGCAGGTACTCGCCCATGCGCTGCGCCGCCGCCATCAACTCCGGGCTGCGGATCAGCGGCACGAACGGCCCGTACAAGGCCCCGCGCGGCCCGTCGATCACGGCCTGCGCCGCCACCTGCTGAGCCGCACTCATGTCGGCAAACGGAATAGCTCCCAATCGGTCGGTCATCGCTGTCACTCCTGCTGGCATCCTGGTCAATTATTCGCACATGGTGCGGGATAGATCAACAGAACACAAGCCAATCGCGGCTATCGTCTGCTCTTCGTCACCCTGACCGAAAGGACGCCATGAGCCACATCATCCACCGCAACCTGCGCCGCGCGCCACCGCTGGCCGCCAGCGCCGCCGGCCTGACCGTGCGCGACAGCCAGGGCCGCAGCTACATCGACGCCAGTGGCGGCGCCGCCGTCTCCTCGCTGGGCCACGCCCATCCCGACGTGCTGGCCGCCATGCACGCCCAGATCGACCGCAACGCCTACGCCCACACCGCCTTCTTCAGCTGCGACGCCGCCGAGGAACTGGCCAGCCGCCTGGCCAACGACGCCCCCGGCGATCTCGATCACGTCTACCTGGTGTCGGGCGGTTCGGAAGCGATGGAGACCGCCCTCAAGCTGGCGCGCCAGTACTGGGTGGAAGCGGGCCAGCCGCAGCGCGGCATGTTCATCGCCCGCCGCCAGAGCTACCACGGCAACACGCTGGGCGCGCTGGCCATCGGCGGCAACGAGTGGCGCCGCCGTCCGTTCGAGTCGATGCTGATGGCGGTGCCGCGCGTCGCGCCCTGCTACGAATACCGCGACCGCGCCGCCGGCCAGAGCACCGAAGACTACACCGCCGCCCTGCTGGCCGAAGTGGAGGCGACCATCGTCGAACACGGCCCGGAGCACATCATCGGCTTCGTCGCCGAGACGGTGGTCGGCGCCACCTCCGGCGCCGTGCCGCCCACGCCCGGCTACTTCCGCGGCGTGCGCAAGCTGTGCGACAAGTACGGCATCCTGCTGATACTCGATGAAGTCATGTGCGGCATGGGCCGCACCGGCACGCTGTACGCGTTTGAACAGGAGGGCGTACTGCCGGACCTGGTGGTGCTGGGCAAAGGCCTGGGCGCCGGCTACCAGCCGATCGGCGCGGTGCTGGCGCGCCAGCACGTGGTGAAGCGCCTGCGCGAGGGCAGCGGCGCCTTCCAGCACGGCCACACCTACATGGGCCACCCGGTGGCCGCCGCCGCCGCGCTGGCGGTGCAGAAGGTGATACAGAGGGATTGTCTGCTGGGCGCCGTCACGGTGCGCGGCGCCGCCTTCCGCCGCATGCTGCGCGAGGCGTTCGGCAACCATCCGCACGTGGGCGACATCCGCGGGCGCGGCATGCTGCTGGCGCTGGAGCTGGTGCGGGACCGCGACAGCAAGGCGCCCTTCGATCCGGCCTGCCAGCTGCACGCGGCGGTCAAGGAGCAGGCCATGGCGCGGGGGTTGATGGTGTATCCGATGGGCGGCACCATCGACGGCCGGCGCGGCGACCATATCCTGCTGGCGCCGCCGTTCATCGCCACCGAGGCCGAGCTGGCGGAGATCACCAGCCGGCTGGCCGACGCCCTGTCTCGGGCGCTGGCCAGCGCGACTTAGCTGCTTACTTCGACGCCGTCCAGGCGACGACGTCCTGCTGCTGCTCGCCCAGGCCGGCGATGCCCAGCCGCAGGACGTCGCCTTTTTTGAGGAAGCGCTGCGGCTTGCGGCCCTGGCCCACGCCCGGAGGCGTGCCGGTGGCGATCACGTCGCCCGGCTCCAGGGTCATGAACTTCGACAGGTAGCTGACGATCTGCGCCACCGAGAAGATCATGGTGTCGGTGCAGCCGGTCTGCATGCGCTTGCCGTTCAGTTCCAGGTACAGGTCCAGCTG
Organism: Duganella sp. BJB476; assembly: GCF_003416895.1. Taxonomy (GTDB): domain Bacteria; phylum Pseudomonadota; class Gammaproteobacteria; order Burkholderiales; family Burkholderiaceae_D; genus Rugamonas. The sequence continues at coordinate 433,688 of NZ_QVIO01000004.1, read as the reverse complement.
CTGCACGTCGTAGATGTCTTCCTGCGTCACCAGCCACGGGCCGACCGGGCCGAAGGTGTCGCAACCCTTGCCCTTGTCCCATTGCGGGCCGCGCTCCAGCTGGAACGATCGCTCCGACAGGTCGTTGACCACGCAATAGCCGGCCACGTACTTCAGCGCATCCTCCTCGCTGACGTACTGCGCGCGCGTGCCGATCACCACGCCCAGCTCCACTTCCCAGTCGGTCTTCTTCGAGCCTTGCGGCAGCATGACGGGATCGTCCGGGCCGGACAGGCAGGAAATCGCCTTCATGAAGACGATAGGCTCCTTCGGGATCGGCATGCCCGCTTCGGCCGCGTGGTCCGAGTAATTGAGGCCGATGCCGATGAATTTGCCGACGCGCGCCACCGGCACGCCGTAGCGCGGATTGCCGCGCACCAGCGGCAGCGAGGCTTGCGGGATCTTTTCCAGCTTGCGCAGCGCCTTGGGCGCCAGCTGCGCCGCGTCGATGTCGGCGATCACGCCGGACAGGTCGCGCAGCTTGCCTTCGTCATCGATCAGGCCTGGTTTTTCTTTGCCGGGACGGCCGTAACGAACGAGTCTCATGGGGTTCCTAGGTTAATTTCGAATGTCGCCATTCTAACCGTAGCGCCCCTGTCGCAACCATTTGTTGGCGATGATCTTGGTGCCGCTGACCACCGGCGCGCCGCCGTGCAAGGTCTGCTTGTCCGGCTGGTGGTTGACGTCGGTGTTGAGGAACCACAGCGCGTTGCCCTTCTTCGGATACACCTCCAGCCCCAGGCCGGGGAACACCGTGCCGCCGCCCTGCTCCACATCGCTCAGGTACAGGATGAAGGTGGCCAGCCGCTGGCCGCCGCGCGCCAGATGGCTGCGATGGCCGCTGCTGTCCGGGTCCAGCCAGTCGTAGTGCGGCCGGTATTCCTGCGTTACGCCGTACTTCTGCAGCTGGAACGGCTCGCTGCACTCGGGCGGCCAGTGCGCCAGTGCCGCCAGCCGCTGTTCGATGCGCTCGGCCACCTCGGCCTCGCCGCGCTGGATGAAGGCCATCTCGCTGGTGCGGCCCTCGTGCACCACGCTGGCGCCGTCGGCCTCGCCGGTCACGGTGGAGCGGGTGTAGCGCGTGCCGCAATGGGCGATGATGGCGTCGCATTCCTCGTCGCTGAGCACATTCCCCAGCAGGATGATCTGCGGCTGCTTCAGCACGAACAGCACCTCCACCTCCCGGTCCGGCGCGGCGACCAGGTTGCGTTCCAGGTCGATGTAGGGCATCTGCTGCGGCGCCACGAATACACTCGCCACCGGCGCCGGCGCGTGATCGGCCGCCGCGCGCAGCGCCAGCGCCTCGTCGATGGCGGCGCGCGCCACCGTCATGCTGTGCTGGCCGGAGGCCGCCATGCTGTTGGCCATGTCCAGCGGATTGCAGGCGCGTGCCAGGTTTTCCATGATCCAGTCCTGCCACACGGCCGGCAGGGAGACAAAGACAGTAGGTGCAGTAGTCATCGTGCGATCGGTGGGCTAGTTGCCGGGCTGCCGGATTGGTGGTCGATTTTACCGGATTGCGCGCCCGCGCCCCAGCGCCGGCGCGCGAATAACAACAGTCCGCGCAACTGCAACAACACCAGCACCGCGAACGCCACCTGGTAGGCCTGCGCCGGATAGTGCTGCAAAAAGTCCGGCCGCCAGCAGCCGACCACCAGCCCGAAGCCCGCCTGCACCGCGAACGCGCCCAGGAAGATCAGCAGGTTCAGGCAAGTGGCGCCGCGCCCCGTCAGCGCGGCCGGCAGGCTTTGCGCGACGATCGCATACTCGATGCCGGTCACCGTGCCCACCAGCGTAAAGATCACCGACAGCAGCTGGTAGCTGGGCGCCCAGTTGCACACAAAGCCCAGTTGCACCGCGATGAACAGCGCCACCCCGGCCGCAGCCACGCTGATCGGCGCCACGCCGCGCCGCCCGGCCCACTCGGTGAGCATGCCGACCGCGATGGCGCCGAAGATCACCGCCGCCATGCCCAGGTACAGCAGGTAGGCCACCGCCGCCTCGGAAAAACCGGCGACGTCGGTCAGCCAGCGGCTGATCCACAAACCCTGGATGCCGAAGAACACCATGTGCGGCACCAGCACCAGCTGCGCCACCTCGCGGAAGGCCGGATGCTGCAGCACCTCGCGCAGCGCCGCCAGGCCGGCCGGACGCGGCGCCGTAGCCGTAGCCGCCGACGACGCGGCGGGCGGCGCGGCCGGCGCCACCAGCCGTATCAGCAGCGCCAGCGCCGCCGCGGCGGCAGCCAGGCCGACGAACAGGCCGCGCCAGTCGGTGTAGTGCAGCGCCAGCCGCACCGGCAAGGTGGCCGATGCCGCCCCCAGCCCGCCGGCCGCGATCAGATACCCCTGCACCGACGGCAGCCGCGCCGGCGCGACCCAAATCGACACCGCCTTCACCGCCGACATGAAGCAGCCGCCCAATCCCAGCCCGATCAGCGCGCGCGCCGCCAGCAGCTGGGCGAAATCGCGGCCGCCGGAGAAGGCCAGCGCGCCCAGCGCCGCCAGCAGCAGCATCGGCGGCTGCACCCGCGCCGGGCCCCAGCGGTCCAGCGCCATGCCGACCGGCAGCTGCACCAGCGCGAACGCCAGGAAGAAGGCGCTGGTCAGCAGGCCAAGCTGGGCGGGGCTCAGGGCCAGCGCCGCCATCAGCTGCGGCGCCAGCGTCGCGTTGACGGTGCGGATCAGGCTCGATAGATAGTGGCCCAGCGCGAACGGCAGGAACACCAGCACGAACACCGCGCGGCCGGACATGGCGCCCCCCTACGCCGGACTGTGCGCGCCGCAGCCGGCCGCGCTGGCGACGGCCGCGCCGCCACCGCCGCGCTGCGCCTCGTCCTGGCGCGCCGGGATCAGCGGGATCACCTTGCGCTGGCCCGGCGGCTCGGCGCCGTACTCGCTGCGGCTGCCGCCCTCCTCCTCGAAGAAGAACTTGTCCTTGCCGAAGGCCGGTTTCAGCTCGTCCATCCAGGTGGCCTTCGGATCGAACCTGGCGTAGAACGGCTTGCGCACCCAGTCGGCATTGCGGGCCTGCAGGAACTGCAGGGCGAACACCTTCTCGCCGCCGATGTTGGCGATACCGTCGATCACCACCTTGCCGGGGAAGGCGCTCATCGACGGCCCGCGCACCGTGCGCGACAGGCCCGACACCATCTGGTAGGCCTGCTGGAAGATCTCGTGCGCGCGCGCCAGCGGCAGCTGGAAGTACTCGCGCGGCCCGGTGTCGCGCTCGACGAACATATAGTAGGGAATGGCGCCCAGCCGCACGCCGGTCTGCCACAACTCGGCCCAGCTGTGCGGGTCTTCGTTGATGTGGCGGATCAGCGGTCCCTGCATGCGCAAGGTGGCGCCGGTGCCGACGATGCGCTTGACCGCCTGCTGGGCGATCTCCGGCCGCAGCTCCACCGCGTGGTTGTAGTGGCCCATGATGGCCATGTTCTTGCCGCTGCCGACCACCCGCTCGAACAGGCGCAGCAGGTCGTCGGCGTCGCGGTCGGTGACGAAGCGCTGCGGCCAGTACGCCACCGACTTGGTGCCGATGCGGATGTTCTGGATATGCGCCAGGTCCGGCGCCAGCAGCGGTTCGATATACGCCTCCAGCGAGCGCGTGTTCATGATCAGCGGATCGCCGCCGGTGATCAGCACATCGGTCACCTCGGGATGCAGGCGCAGGTAGTCGGCCAGCTGGTGCGATTCCTTGGCGTCGAACTTCATGTCGTCCATGCCGACGAACTGCGGCCAACGGAAGCAGAAGGTGCAGTAGGCGTGGCAGGTCTGGCCTGCGCTGGGGAAGAACAGCACCGTCTCCTTGTACTTGTGCTGCAAGCCCTTGAGCGGGGCGTCGTTCACGCGCGGCACGTTGTGCGTCATCTGCCCGGCCGGATGGGGGTTCATGCGCAGGCGGATGCGCCGCACCAGCTCCGTCAGCGCCTGCTGGTTGGCGCGGCCCAGCACCAGCTCGCGCAGCTGCGCGTAGTCATCCGGCGCCAGCATGTCGCGGTGCGGGAAGGTCAGGCGGAAGATCGGATCGTCCGGGATGTTGCTCCAGTCGATCAGGTGGTCCAGCACATATTCGTTGGTGCGGAACGGCAGCACGTGCGACACCACCTGCACCGCTTCCTGCAAGTCGGGCGTCAGCCATTCCCATTGGCGGGAATGGGGGATGGTCTGGCGGATGAAAGGCTTGAACTTGGGCGCCTGGGCGGCGGCGCTGTTCCAGGAGGCTATCGGAGTCGAGGTCATCGCAGGTTCCTATCGCAATAAAAGGGGGGGCGGAAACTGCATGCTAGGCCGCCCACCGGAATTGCGATTGCCGCAAATCAACTGACGCATGGAAATATATTTTTCCTTGACGGGGGACGCGTGCAAAATTTCCACACGGCCAGACTTTGCGGCATCGCAATTCCCGTCCTCGGCGCCGGCGTAAAGTTCATGGGAGCAAGCCTTCCCGCCCCCCACCACAAGGACACGCCATGAAACAGACCGCCATGCTGGCCGCCATCGCCGCCATTGCCGCCTCCCTGTCGCACGCCCCGGCCTTCGCCGCCGAGCCCACCGAAAAAGACGCCATCGCCATCGTCGAGAAGGGCGCCGCCTTTATCAAGGCCCACGGCAAGGACGAATTGATCAAGAAAGTGGCGGCCAAGGACCCGGACTTCGTGCAGGGTTCGCTGTATGTCGACCTGCGCGACCTCAACAGCGGCATCGTGCTGGCGCACCCGTTCAACCCCTCCATCGTCGGCAAGGACCTGACCGACGTGCCCGACGCCAGCGGCAAGAAGTACCGCCGCGAGATCATCGAGCTGGCCGCCAAGAAGGGCCACGGCTGGGTCGACTACCAGTACAAGAATCCCGGCAGCGGCAAGATCGAGCCCAAGACCACCTACGTCCTGCGCGTCGGCGACGTGGTGCTGGAAGCGGGCATCTACAAAAAATAGCGGCGGGAGAGCACCATGCTGAGCAAACTGCGTATCGGTCCCAAACTGCTGCTGGCGCCCGGCCTGGTGCTGCTGCTGCTGATCGTCACGGCGGCGGCGGCCTACTACGGCATGGTGCGCCAGAACGCCTCGCTGGAAAACCTGGTGCAGGTGCGCGCGGCCCGCCTCAAGACCGCCGCCGACGTCACCGGCGAAACCCGCTACGCCCACGCCCACATCTACCAGCTGCTGGCCTGGGTCAACGGCAGTTTTTCCCAGCCCCGGCTGGACGCGCTGGCCAAGCAGATCAATTCCGGCCACGCCGCCATCGAGACCCGGCTGCGCCAGCTGGACGCGCTGGCCGCGGCCGACCACAACGCCGCCGAACGCAAGATCGTCGAGCAGACGCTGCAATCGCTGGCCGCCTACCGCAAGGCCGTGCGCGACACCATGGAGATGGCCAGCATCGACCAGAGCATCGCCACCAACGCCATGGCCCACGGCGAAAAACAATTCCTGCTGCTAAACGAACAATTGGCGCAGCTGTCGGCGCTGGAGAAAAACCTCAGCGAACAGGCCTACGCGCGCGCCCGCGCCGAGTTCCACACCCTCGGCACCAGCATGGCGGTGATGGTGCTGCTGTCGATCGCGCTGTCGCTGGGGGTGACGATGGCGGTGCGCGGCGCCATGCTGCGCGACATCCGCGCCATCGCCGACGTGGTGGTGGCGCTGGCCGCCGGCCGCCTGGTGGCCGGGCGCGGCGACAACCGCGGCCGCGACGAGATCGCCGACACCGCCCGCATGCTGGACCACACCATGCACAAGCTGACCCAGACGCTGGGCGCCATCATGGCGGCGGTGCAGGCGATCGACTGCGCCTCGCACGAAATCGCCAGCGGCAACCTCGACCTGTCGACCCGCACCGAGATGCAGGCCGGCTCGCTGGAGGAAACCGCCAGCGCCATGGCCAGCCTGACCAAGGCGGTGCAGGACAACGCCGCCGGCGCCCAGCAGGCCTGCCAGTTGGCGGCCGGCGCCGCCGACCTGGCCCAGCACGGCGGCGCCGCAGTGCGCCAGGCGGTGCAGACCATGGCCTCGATCCGCGCCAGCTCGCGCCAGATCGTCGACATCATCGGCGTGATCGACAGCATCTCCTTCCAGACCAACATCCTGGCGCTCAACGCGGCGGTGGAAGCGGCGCGCGCCGGCGAGCAGGGCCGTGGCTTCGCGGTGGTGGCCAGCGAGGTGCGCACGCTGGCGCACCGCTCGGCCGCCGCCGCCAAGGAAATCAAGGCGCTGATCGCGACCTCGGTGGCCACCATCGACAGCGGCAGCGCCTCGGTGCACCAGGCCGGCGAGCGGATGGAGGCCATCGTCGCCTCGGTGCAGCAGGTCAACGAGGTAATCGTCCGCATCAGCCAGGCCAGCGTCGAGCAGGCCCAGGGCATCGCCGAGGTCAACCAGGCGGTCGGTCAGATGGACGATGTGACGCAGCAGAACGCCGCGCTGGTCGAGCAGGCCGCCGCCGCCGCCGCCAGCCTGCAAGAGCAGGCGGTGCAGCTGTCGCAGGCGGTGTCGGTGTTCAAGGTGGAGCCGCCGTCAGCGCATGGGCTTGCTCAAAAAGCGCGAACCGGCCAGGCCGAAGCGCCACGGCAACTCCACCGCCTTGCTAATGCCGATGCGCGGGCCGGCTAGCACCTCGAGCGCCGACTGATCGGGCGCCAGCAGCACGAACGGCGCCGCGTCCAGCACCAGGTTGTTGTGCGCGCGCGTGACGCCCAGCGCCTGGCACAGCCGCCCCGGCCCCGAACACAGCAGCCGTTCGTCGTCCAGGCCGCGCCGCTCGCGCATCTGCGCCAGCCCGGCCAGCGGTTCCAGCGCGCGGATCAGCACGCCGGCGCCGTGGCCCTCCTCGCGGCAGACAAAATTCAAACACCAGTGCAAGCCGTGCGAGCGGTACACATAGCTGCGTCCCGGCGGCCCGAACATGGAAAAATTGCGCGGCGTCGGGCCGTTGAAACTGTGCGCGGCCGGCTCGCTGCGGTCGTAGGCCTCGGCCTCGACGATGCGCCCGCCAACGCCGTCCACCAGCAGGGTGACGCCGATCAACCGCCGCGCCACCTCGGCCGAGTTGCCGCTGAAATCGATGCCTGCCAGATATGTATCCATGGCTATATTGTGTGCCAATCTGACTTGCTTAGTCACGAAACCCATAACAAATGATTATCGAATCGCCGCATTTAACGGAAATTAGCGACAAAATATGGCGGCCCCGGCAGAAATTCAGGAGAAATTCACGCCCGCCGCGCGCGCTTGCGGCGATAATCGGGGTAAGCATGCCCAGCATGAGTGAGCGCACTGGTTTATAGTGCTGTATTGCATCGCCCCACCCGTACCCCTGAAGAACACAATGACGACAGTTGCAGCCCCAGCCATGCCAGTTGAAAACGCGGTGGAAGAAGCGCTGATGCGCTCCATCCGTATTCCGCCACGGCCCAGCCTGCTCGTCGACCTGCAGCGCGAGCTGGCCCAGCCCGACCCGTCGCCGCGCCGCATCGCCCGCATCATCGGCAACGACGTCGGCATGTCCGGCGCCCTGCTCAAGCTGGCCAATTCGCCGTTCTTCGGCGCCGCCCGCAAGGCCAAGTCGGTCGAGCAGGGCATCAATTTCCTCGGCATCAACCAGTGCGCGGCGCTGCTGACCGGGCTGCTGGCGCGCCAGGCCATCGACGGCAAGGAAGCCGACCTGACGGCGTTCTGGGAAATCTCGGCGCGCCGCGCCCAGGCCGTGGTGTTCTTCTCGCGCAAGCTGCGCATCGCCCCGCCCGACATCGCCCACACCTTCGGCCTGTTCTGCGACATCGGCGTGCCGCTGCTGATGAACCGCTTCGCCGACTACGCCGCCACCTACGCCGACGCCTGCGACGACGCCGAACAAGCCTTCACCGTCATCGAGGACAGCCGCTACAGCACCAACCACGCCGCCATCGGCTGCCTGCTGGCGCGCAACTGGGGGCTGTCGCCGGACGTCTCCTGGGCCATCCTGCTGCACCACGACTACCGCGTGCTGGACGACCCGGCCACCGACGACGCCGTGCGCTCGCTGGTGGCGCTGGCGCTGCTGGCGGAAAAAGGCATCGCCCGCTTCCACGGCAGCAACCTGTCCTATGAGTGGGAAAAAGGCGGCGACCAGGCCTGCCGCCACCTCGGCCTGTCCGAGGATGAAACCGCCGACCTGCTGGACGAACTGCACGAAGCCTTCCACACCGAACGATAAGCGAACCACTAGAAATATGCCCAAGAATAAGCGCCCCGTACCGCGCAAATCCGCGAACTCCCCGGAACTGAAAGACGAACAGCAAACCACCGAATTGTGCGCCCTGGCGCTGGACCTGGCGGACGGCGAGTTCAACAACGACATCGTGGCCGACAGCACCCGCGCCGAACTGGCCCAGAAAGCGCTGGACTTCCAGCGCCTGCTGCGCAAGCTGCTCAACCAGAGCAAGGACGAGGTGCTGTATGGCGCCATCGAGCTGGCGCGCGACGAATCGCGCGACGGCTACCGCTACCTGCGCAACGCCGTCGAGGAAGGCGCCGCCAGCCTGATGCTGCGCCGCGAAGGCGCGCCCGAGATGGAGATCGACGCCTTCGCCATTCCGGTGTTCGTCCACAGCCAGGGCGGCCTCGACCCGGCCTGTGATTTCCAGGACGCCGCCGCCTACGAAGCCCTGCTAGCCAGCTTCACCGACGCCGGCCTGGAAAGCCCGAACGCCAAGGTGGTGCTGGTCAGCCACGGCTACGACCTCGATGAGTTCGAACGCGTCAGCTACGGCCAGCTGCACACCATGGTGCGCGAGGCGGCGCAGTCGCTGACCGAGAAAAAGATCGCCGCCGCGCCGGCGCTGGAGCGCAGCATGGCGGCCGGCTGGTCGGCCACCGGCTTCGGCGCGGAAGACACCGCGGTCGAGCTGCGCTTCCTGCTCGGCTTTGCGATGAAACGCGCCGACGACGCCTTCTACCAGGTGCCGGCCAGCGAAAAGGCGGCCGACGCCTATTTCGCCAAGCGTGCCGAGCGTTACCAGAAATGGACCGAACAGCACGCGCCGCTGGTGGCGCGCTGCCTGGGCCGCGGCCGCGGTGACGGCGCGCTGCGCCTGAACTTCCTGTACCAGGACCTGTTCTTCGGCGCGCGCGAACAGGGCCAGTCCGAATACGCGATGCTGCAACTGCTGTCCGCGCTCAACCAGGCCATCGCCGGCCGCGCGCCGGGGGAATTGAACGCCGTCATCGCGCCGTCCGACGTCGACGACGAGATGGTGCTGCGGGTCCAGCTGCGCGACGGCGAGGCCGTGCTGGCCAGCGGCGACAAGCCGCTCGACCTCGGCGCCGACCTGGAACTGGAAGTCGACGACCTGCGCGACGCCCTGGCCAGCATCGGCGTCGGCGCGGTGCAGGTGGCGCTGCGCTTCGACGCCCAGGGACAGCCGGTGGAGCTGCGCCCGCTGGCTTAAGCCGGCCGCAAATTCCCGTTTGACATCGTCCCGGGAGCCGAGGATACTTTCCTCAAGCGGAACACAGAGACCGCTGCCTGGTGCGGCGCCGGCTTGTGCTCCGCAGCAAAGGGAGACTCGTCATGAAACCATGGGCCCTGACCTTGTGCGCCGCGCTGCTGTGCGGCTGCGCCGGGCCGTCGCTGACGCAGCGCGCGGCCGCTCCGATGCTGTTCCACGATCCCCTGTTCCAGCCGCCGGCGACGCCGGTCGACACCGCCCACGTGTTCGCCGTCAGCCCGGCGATGCGCGACTACCTGAACCACGAAATCGGCCACAGCCTGTCGCGCAAGGATCCGCGCCGCGAGCTGTTCGACGCCCTGTACCGCAAGGACAAGCTGCAACTCGAATACGATTCGGCCATCACCCGCGACGCCGCGCAAACCTTCGCGGCGCGCGCCGGCAACTGCCTGTCGCTGGCCATCATGACGGCCGCGCTGGCGCACGAGCTCAACCTGGTGGTGCAGTTCCAGCAGGTCGAGGTCGATGAAAGCTGGAGCCGCGCCGGCAACCTGTATTTCGCCAGCAACCACGTCAACCTGTCGCTGGGCCGGCCGCGCCTGAGCCAGGGCGACGTCTACAGCGTCGACCTGTCGAACGCGCTGACGGTGGACTTCATCCCCATCCCGCCCAAGGCGCGCGAAAACGCCAGGCCGCTGGACGAGCAGACCATCGTCGCCATGTACCTGAACAACCGCGCCGCCGAGCTGCTGTCGCAAGGCAAGCTGGACGACGCCTACTGGTCGGCCCGCAAGGCGGTCGAGCAGGATCCGGGTTTGCTGAACGCCTACAACACGCTGGCCGTGGTCTACCAGCACCACGGCAACCTGCCCGAGGCCGAACAGGCGCTGCGCTACGCGCTGTCGCAGGCGCCCGACAACACCATCTTCCTGTCCAACCTGGTGCAATCGCTGGCCGCCCAGCCCGGCCCTGACAAACAGGCCGAGGCGGCCCGGCTGCGCATCCGCCTGACCCAGCTGGAACCCGACCCGCCCTTCCATTTCTTCAACCTGGGCCAGGCCGCGATGGAGGCCGGCGACTACCGCCGCGCGCGCGACCTGTTCGCGCGCGAAGTGGAGCGGGTGCCGGACTACCACGAGTTCCACTTCTGGCTGGCGCTGGCCAATTACCAGCTGGGCAATCTGCGCGAAGCCGACGCCCACATGGCCACGGCGCTGGCCAACAGCACCACGCGCGGCGACCATGACCTGTATTCGGCCAAGCTGGACCGCATCCGCGCGTATGAGGCGCACTCGGCGGGCAAATAGGCGTGCGCGATGGTATTCTGGCCGGGGCGCGGCCGTGCGCGCGTCCAACGCTTGACACATAGTTGCAAACACGCAACAATTGTAAAATGTGTAAATCAAGCTGTGCTTACCCCAAGGATACCGCCATGCTGAGACCCAGGTCCGTCTACCTCCTGCCGCTATTGCTGGCCGCCCTGCTGACCGGATGCGGCGGCGGCGGTGGCGGCGGCAACAGCAGCGCCGATCCTTCCCCCCCGGCCGTCTCGCCGGCCCTCAGCTTCAACCCCGACACGGTCCGCGCCAACATCACCGCCGGCACGTCAACCCCCCTCAACGTCATCGCCACCGTGGCCAGGCCGGCCGACTTCGCCAATGCGAGCAGCGTGCTCGCCAGCGTGGTCGACAGCAACGGCGTGCTGCTGCCCAATGCCCAGCTGATACGCGACAGCGACACCCAGTACCACGCCGTGCTGCAAACCGCGCCGTCGCTGGCGGCCGGCAGCTACACCGGCAGCTTCACCGTGCGCCTGTGCCGCGACAGCGGCTGCGCCACGCAATTCCCCGGCTCGCCGATGCAGCTGCCCTACAGCCTGCAGGTGGTGGCGGTCGGCCAGCTGGTCTTCAGCGCCACGCCGGCCGTGGCGCTGGGCGGCACCGCCCACCTCGGCGCGGCCGCGCCGGCCGCGATCAACGTCGCCATCAGCAGCGAAGGGCGCAGCTGGACCGCCAGCAGCGGCGCCGCCTGGCTCAAGCCGGGCGCGGCGTCCGGCAGCGGCAGCGGCACGCTCAGCGTCGCCTTCGACGCCAGCGGCCTGGCCGTGGGCGACTACAGCACCACGCTGACCATCAGCGCCAGCGACGGCCAGAGCGCCGTGCTGCCGGCCACGCTGTCGGTCCAGCCGAGCGGCCTGGTCACCGCCGGCAGCGTCACCTTCAACGCCATCAACGGCGCCCCGGTGCCGAACCAGGTGATCGCGCTCGACACCGACGACCAGCGCAGCGCCAGCTGGAGCGCCGTGGCCAACGGCGCCTGGCTGCGCATCTCGCCCACCAGCGGCACCACGACGCCGGCCACCGCGGTGCTGACGGTCGATCCCACCGTCGGCACGCTGGCCAGCGGCAGCTACAGCGGCAGCGTCGCACTGAGCGCCACCGGCCAGGCCAGCCGCACCCTGCCGGTCACGCTCAACCTGAGCCCGGCCACCTTGAGCGCGTCGCTCAACAGCATCACCCTGGGCGGCGCCTACGGCCGCGATTTCAGCGCCAGCCAGAGCCTGGCGCTGAGCCTGAACACCGTCACCAATTCCTGGCCCTGGTCGTTCGGCGCGCTGCCCGCCTGGGCCGACGCCAACGTCCTCGCCGGCAGCGTCAACCAGGCCGCCAGCAGCGTCGCCTTCAACGCCTTGCCGACCAACGCCAGCGTCGGCATCACGTCGACGCTGGTCAACGCCACCGCGCGCGTCAACGGCGACCGGGTGGTGGCGCCGGTGCTGCTGACCATCAACAAGGACCAGCACAAGCTGCTGCCGTCGGAAACCGGGGTCGCCTTCAGCGCCACGCCGGCCTGGACCCGGCTGACCCGCACCCTGACCGTGCGCGACAACTACGGCACGTTCGGCGGCATGGGCGCCGCCTCCAGCCAGGGCTGGCTGGTGGCCGGCGTCAGCGGCAACAAGCTGACCCTGACGGCCGACCCGACCACGCTGGGCGCGAACACGCTGAGCATCGCCACCGTCACGCTGACCCCGTTCGACGCCGACGCCAGCGCGCCCGAGCCGATCCGCGTCGCCCTGTGGAAAGGCACGCGCACGCCGCAGGCCAACGTCAGCACCGTGCTGACCTACGCCAACGTGATCACCGATCCGGTCCGGCCCTATGCCTATGTGCACAACGGCGGCGCCTACATCGACGTCTACAACCTCTACAGCGGACAAAAAACCGCCACCATCGCCGGCCTGGGCGCCAGCCTGGGCGACATGGTCACCAGCGCCAACGGCGACTACCTGTACCTGCTGAACCTGAGCAGCCACTCGCTGGTCACCATCGACCTCAACACCCAGACGGTGCTGTCGCAGATCGCGGTCGACGCCGACCAGGCCACCCGCCTCAAGGTGATCCGCCCGAACGGCGTGGAAATGCTGGTGCTCAGCAACGGCGCCGCCTACCTGACCGCCAATAAGGCCCGCCTCAGCCTGCCGCTCGGCGGCGGCGGCACGCTGGCCGCCAGCGGCGACGGCAACCGCCTGCTGTTGCAGGCCGAGAATGCCGCCGTGGTGGGCATCACCACGCTCAGCGTCGACTATGCCGCGCTCAACGGCGGCACGCTGTACCCGGCCAAGGTCCCGGCCGCCAGCCACGCCAATACCGGCACGCTGGGCCAGGACATCGCCGTCAGCCAGGACGGCACGCTGATCTACACCGCCAACAGCTCGCCCAAGCTGTGCAGCATACTCAATCCGCTCGACCTGGGGGTGCTGGGCTACCTGGCGGCCGGTGACGGCACGCCCAACAACATCGAGCTGGGCAGCGACGGCCGCATCTATTGCGGCGCCGCCGTCAAGGCGGCCGCCAGCGACGTGTGGATGTACGACACCACCGGCAAGCTGCTGAACCAGTACAAGCTGGTCGGCAGCGGCAAGCAGTTGCTGCCGCGCCAGCTGGCGGTGTCCGGCGACGGCCTGTTATTGATCGGCATCACCGACGATGGCGTGGCCACCATCGTTCCGGTGGGGCCGTAAGGCGCGTCAGTAGCCGGTGCTGCGGCCGGCGATGACGGGCAGGTCGTCGTCGCTGGTCATGGCCCAGATCAGGCGGGCGATGGTTTCGGAGGCGATCACCGTGTGGTGATTCCCCTGCGCCATCAGCTTTTCCCGGATCTCGCGCCGCACGGCGGGGATGCCGGTCAGGTCGAACAGGATGTCGACGCCGCTGCCCATGGCGACGATCTGGTCCAGCGTCACCACCGCCAGGCCGGCGTCGAGCGCCAGCTGGCGGCCCGGCGTATCGCCGCTTTCGGCCACGCCCACCAGCTCCACGCCGCGTTCGCGGCGGCCCAGCATATTGCGCAAGAAGGCTGAGCCAATACGGCCCAGCCCGACGATGGCGATTTTCTGATTATCCATTTTGTCCCCAGCTAAGTTGAACTGCGATGTAGACCCCTGTCAAAACTGTGTTAAAAAGAAAGTGTATTTAAAGCAAGCATAACCACGCTCCCTCGACAAGGCAAGCTGCATGGAACGCAACGACCAGCTGGACCACATTTTTTGGCACACCCTGACCGGCGCCCACGCGCGCCACGCCGACGGCAGCGGCGGCGCGCGCCGCTACACCCAGGGTTTCTCCCCCATCGTCGCCTTTGCCGATCCGGCCCGGCCGGACTTCGCCGCGCTGGCGGCGGTGTGCGCGCCGGGCGAGCCGTTTTACTGCGACAGCTGGCACGGCGCCGCCCCGCCCGGCTGGAAGATCAACGCCGAGAGCACCATGTTCCGCATGGTCTGGCGCGGCGCCATGCCGGCCGCCGATCCGGCGCCGGCGGCGCTGCCGCTGGGCCCGCAGCACGCGGCGCAGGCGCTGGAGCTGGCCCTGTTGTGCAAGCCGGGCCCGTTCGGCATCCGCACCATCGAGCTGGGCGACTACTTCGGCTACTTCGACGGCGAGCGGCTGATGGCCATGGCCGGTGAACGCCTGCGCGCGCCGGGGCTGTGCGAAATCAGCGGCGTCTGCACCCATCCCGACTACCAGGGCCGGGGCTTGGCAAAACAACTCATCGGCAAGCTGATCCGCCGCCACATGCAGCGCGGCGACACTTCTTTTTTGCACGTCATGCGCAGCAACGACGCGCACCAACTCTACCTGCGCATGGGCTTCGAGGATTACCTGGAGTCGGTGGTGCGGGTGATCTCCCGCGAGGAACCCTGAGATGCAGGCATTGATCATCATCGACATGCAACAAGGCATGGCCGGCCCGGCCGCCGGCGCGCGCAACAACCCCGACGCCGAGCGCAACATCGCCGCCCTGCTCGACGCCTGGCGCGCGGCCGGCGCCACCGTGGTCCACGTGCGCCACATGTCGCGCACGCCGGGTTCGCCGTTCTGGCCGGGCCAGCCGGGCGCCGAATTCCAGCCGCGCCTGGCGCCGCTGGCGCACGAGCATGTGGTGGAAAAAAATGTGCCGGACTGCTTCGTCAACAGCGGGCTGGAGCGCTGGCTGCGGGTGCGCGGCATCGACCGGCTGGTGCTGGCGGGGGTGAGCACCAACAACTCGGTGGAGTCCAGCGCCCGCAGCGCCGGCAACCTCGGCTTCACCACCAGCGTGGTGGCCGACGCCTGCTACGCCTACGCCAAGAACGACTACGCGGGCGCGCCCCGCAGCGCCGACGATGTACACTACATGGCATTGTCCAACCTCGATGGCGAGTACGCCGCCATCGTCGAGACGGCCGGCTTGCTGGCCACGTTCAAGGATAGCTAGTCATGCGCATCGCCATCGTCTCCGACATCCACGGCAATCTCGCCGCGCTGAAAGCGGTGGTGGCCGACATCCGCCATCAGGGCGTGGACGCCGTCGTCAACCTGGGCGACAGCCTGTCCGGCCCGCTGCTGCCGCTGGAGACGGCGCGCTTCCTGATGCTGCAGGACTGGACCCACCTGGCCGGCAACCACGAGCGGCAGATCCTCGAACTGCATCCCGGCTCCGGCGCGTCCGACGCCTACGCCCGCGCGCAACTGACGGCGCCCGAACTGGCGTGGATCGCCACGCTGCCGTCCGCCCGGCAATACAACGAAGACGTCTTCCTGTGCCACGGCACGCCGACCAGCGACCTCACCGGCCTGCTGGAAACGGCCGACCGCCACGCCGGCGCCGCCGACATCGAACAGCGCCTCGGCCAGGTCGACGCCAGCCTGGTCGCCTGCGGCCACACGCACGTGCCGCGCAGCGTGCGCAGCGCGCGCGGCCAGTTGCTCGTCAATCCCGGCAGCGTCGGCCAGCCGGCCTATGCCGACGACCACCCGTATCCCCACGCCATCGAATCGGGCTCGCCCGACGCCCGCTACGCCATCGTCGAGCGCCGCCAGCAGCAGTGGCAGGCGCAGCTTGCTCAGCGTCCCCTACGACCACCGCAGCATGGCCGAACTGGCCTGCGCCAACGGCCGCGAAGACTGGGCCGTCGCGCTGATGACCGGTTATGTCTCTGCATCAAAGCCAACCGCTTGAGTCCCCCAGCCGACGGTGCTACTCTGTTGACACCCTCTTGCCGGACCATACGCCATGTCGACCACTACCCTTAAACTCTCCGACGAATTGAAACAGAAAGCAATCGCCGCCGCGCAAGGCTTGGGCGTTACGCCACATGCATTCATGGTTGAAGCGATTCGTCAGGCAACGGAGGCGGCTGAACAACGCAAGCAATTCGTAGAGAGGCAAGCACCCAGTCACACCACGCGCAACGGTGTACCACTACTCCAACTACAAACGGGAACCATGCCGGTCACACTGGAAATGGTAAACAAATTGCGCGATGAGCTACCAGGATGACATACCTGCTTGACGTAAATGTCCTGATTGCACTGATGGATCCTGGCCACGTCCAGCACGACATTGCGCACGAGTGGTTCGCAAAAGATGGAATAAGCGCTTGGGCCACCTGTCCCATCACCGAAAACGGCGCACTACGAATTATTGGTCACGCTAGCTATCCCAACTCACTGGGGAACCCAGCCGCTGTAGCACCGTTGTTACGGACTATGCGCTCGCTCGAAGGTCATGTATTTTGGAGCGATGATATCAGTCTGCTGGACGAAGAAAAAGTCGATACGACTGGCCTACTCAATTCGGCGCAGACTACAGATAGTTATTTGCTCGCGCTGGCGCAAGCCCATGGTGGTCAACTGGCGACATTGGACCGCCGCCTTGTCGTCACCGCAGTTCATGGCGGGGCCGGCGCTCTTTGCCTGATCGGCTAATCCTGAGCGATAAAAACCGAGCGTTGCGTCACATGATCCTGGAAACGCAAAATGAAACCGGGCTGGACTAACGCAGCATTTTCCAGTGCTCCAGCTTTTGTGCCAATGTAAGCGACGCGTGTGCCGGAGATGTAGAGGGTAGCACTAGCGTCCTGTAGCCTTCGGCAGCAAACTGCGGCGCGAACTTGCCGGAGGTCTGACCATTGAAGCCCACCGTTTCCAGCAATGGACACAACTCGCGCAGGCGGGCGAAGTCGTTGGCGGCGGGTTTGCGGATGGCGGAATCGAGGCTGCCTTCGCGCTCGCAGGCGCCCAGCACGTCCCACAGGCCGAAGCCGTGCGCCAGCAGGCGCGGCAGGCGTTCGTCATACGGCAGCTGGGCCAGCGGCTCCCCCGTCAGCCCCGACAGGATCGGCCACAACAGATTGCGCGGATGCGCATAGTACTGCTGCGCCGCCAGCGAGGCGGCGCCGGGAAAGCTGCCTAGCACCAGGATGCGGGTGCGCGCGTCGACTACCGGCGCCAGGCCGGTCAGTGCGGGGTTGGGGGAATCTGTCGCATAGCTCATGGCCGCATTGTACCCAAGCGTTGCCACGCCGCGTTTCAGGTGTAGAATTTACCGACGGCACGACCGTACTAAAAAAAACCGGAGACACCCATGTCGCAACCCCGCACCATCGATACGCTGCTGGCCCAGTACAGCGAAAGCCACCTCAATCCCATCAATGAAGTGATCCACTTCATCTGCGTGCCCATCATCGTGTTCACCCTGCTGGGCTTGCTGTGGGCGGCGCATCCGCTGCTGGCGGTGGCGGTCACGCTGGCCTCGCTGGCCTACTATTTCAAGCTGTCGAAACCGTTCGCGGTGGGCATGCTGCTGATGAGCACGCTGATGCTGGCCCTGCTGGCCGCCCTGCCCGACCGGGCCGTCCTGCCGCTGTCGGTGGCGATCTTCGTGCTGGCGTGGATAGGACAGTTCATCGGCCACAAGATCGAAGGCAAGAAACCGTCGTTTTTCGACGACCTGCGCTTCCTGCTGATCGGGCCGCTGTTTGTGTTGGGATTCTTGTACCGCCGGATGAAGCTGGCGTACTAGAAGTTGCGTTCAAAACGAGCGCAGCTAGGCGTGGTGACGAAGGCAGTGCGCCTGCACGACGAGGCGCCACAACGACGCTGCGGTCTTTTTGAACGCAACTTCTTAATGGAAACCTGAAAACGCGAGCAAGGTCTGGGCGGCGCTCTGCATCTCTTCGTCGGCCAGCAACAGCACCAGCGCGGTGCTGAGCGCGACATAGCCCAGCAAGCCGACGACCTTGATTTGCAGCGCGGTACTCATGCCGCTCTCCCTTGATTGATGTGTCTTTCCATCATACTTGCATTTTCAACAAAATGCTCAAAATTTACGCAACGATACAAACAAATCCGCCGACCTGTTGCGCCGCAACAAAATCATAGCCGCTAGGCAAGGAATCGCCCGGGCGGCTATACTCGTCCGATGTCCTCTCCACTCCTGTTCATCATTGCCTGCCTGATCTGGGGCTCCACTTTCTTCGCCATCACGCTGCAACTGGGCGAAGTCGCGCCCGCCGTGTCGGTGGTCTACCGTTTCGCGCTGTCGGCAGCGGTGCTGTTCGCCTGGTGCCTGGCGCGCGGCGACAAGCTGATCATGCCCTGGCGCACCCAGCGCTGGATGTTTCTGCAGGGCTGCGCCACCTTCGGCCTGAGCTACATCTGCACCTACACCTCCGAGCAATACCTGGTCTCCGGCCTGGTCGCCGTGCTGTTCGCGCTGATGGTGTTCTGGAACCCCATCCTCAACCGCATGGCTTTCGGCACCCCGCTCAGCTGGCGCACCTGGAGCGCCGGCGCGGTCGCCATCTGCGGCGTCACGCTGCTGTTCTTCCAGTCCATCGTCGGCGCCTGGAGCGAGATCCTGTCCGGCGGCAACGGTCACTTCCTGCTCGGCCTGGGACTGGCGCTGACCGCCACCATCGCCAGCTCGGTCGGCAACGTGGTGGTGATCAAGGTGCGCGAGCAATCGTCCAACGTGCTGCTGACGATGGCCTGGTCGATGCTGTGGGGCAGCCTGCTGGTGGCCTTGTGGGTGCTGGCCAGCGGCCAGTCCTTCACCATGCCGGCCGGCCTGCCTTACTGGGGCGGGCTGCTGTACCTGTCGCTGTTCGGCTCGGTGATCGCCTTCGCCGCCTACTTCACGCTGATCCACCGCATCGGCTCGCACAAAGCCGTGTACATCGGCGTGGTCACGCCGGTCATTTCCGTGCTGCTGTCGATCCAGCTGGAGCACTTCCGCCCCGGCCCGCTGCAATGGGCCGGCATGATATTGTGCCTGTCCAGCGTCGCCTGGGCACTGCAATCCGATTCCCCTTCCACCACAGAAAGCATAGTCGAAGCCTGATGAGCACTTCCAACCTGACCATACGCCCGGCCCAGCCGGCAGACGTCGCCGCCATTTTCGGCATGATTTACGAATTGGCCGTGTTTGAAAAACTGGAACACATGGTCGTCGCCAACGAAGCCATGCTGCACGACAGCCTGTTCTGCGACAAGCCGGTCTGCGAAGCGCTGGTCGGCGAAACCGACGGCGTAGTCGTCACCTTCGCGTTGTTCTTCCACAACTTCTCCACCTTCCTGTGCAAGAAAGGCCTGTACCTGGAAGACTTGTACGTCAAGCAAAGCGCGCGCGGCAAGGGCTACGGCAAGCAGATGCTGGTGGCGCTGGCGCAGCTGGCGGTGGAACGCGACTGCGGCCGCTTCGAATGGTCGGTGCTGGACTGGAACAGCAACGCCATCAAGCTGTACGAAAGCATGGGCGCCTCGCTGCTGCCGGAATGGCGCATTTGCCGCGTCACCGGCGAGGCGCTGACGCAGATGTCTCAAGTGTCTTGATATAACTCAAAGCATGGCGTGGTCATGCTTGCAGAATGAATGTCGAACCTATCGCAGGAGACAGTCATGCTCAAATTACCGCCCCTGGCCACCGCCGTCTACAAAGCCTGGCTTCGCTCCCGGCTGGAACGCCACACGCAGGCGCTGGAAGCCATCGCCGCCCAGCGCGAGAACGATTTCCTCGCCGAGCGCCTGCTGCACAAGGAAATGGTGCTGCTGCGCTCCAAGCTACACTCGCTGTGACGCGGCCCGGCCCCGGCTGGCCAGCCGCTCCAGCAGCTCGAACACGGCCTGCGTCAACAGCGCCAGCAGCGCTGCCGGTATCGCCCCGGCCAGCAGCATGGCGTTATCGTTCAGCGCCAGGCCGATGGTGATGCGTTCGCCGTAGCCGCCGGCGCCGATGAAGGCGGCGATGGTCGCAGTCCCCACGCTCATCACCGCCGCCGTTTTCACGCCGGCCAAAATCACCGGCAAGGCCAGCGGCAGCTCGACATGCAGCAACCGCTGCATCGGCCGCAGGCCCAGCGCCTGCGCCGCCAGCCGCAAGCCGGCCGGCACCTGCAACAAGCCGGTGCAGGTGTTGCGCACGATGGGCAGCAGCGCATACACCACCAGCGCCACCAGCGCCGGCGCCGTGCCTATCATGCCCAGCAAGGGTATCAGCAGCGCCAGCAAGGCCAGCGAGGGCACCGTTTGCAGCACGCCCGTCAAACCCAGAACCACCTGCCGCAGGCGCGGCAACGCCGCCGCCAGCACGCCCAGCGGAATGCCGACGACGCACGCCAGCAGCACCGCCACCAGTACCAACGTCACATGCTGGCGCGTCAGCGGCCACAGGTTCTTGTCGAAGATCTTGGCCAGCAGCCCATCGCGCATAGACGCCGCTTGCACTGCCTTGCCGGCATCGGCGGGCGGTGCACCGGCGGCCAGCGGCTTGTGCGCGGCCAGCCAGTCGCGCGCCACGTTGGCGAAATTCTGGCCGTCGATTTCTGCGGCGGCGTTCATCGCGATCATGTCGGCCGCGCTGATGCGGCCCTCCAGCTGCGTGATCGCCTTCCACGCGGCCGGGAAGCGTTCAGCCGCATCGAGCCGGTACAACAGCACCGCGTCGTAGCGCGGGAAGTAGGCGCGGTCGTCCTCCAGCACGCGCAGGCCGTACTGGCGGATCTTGGCGTCGGTGGAGTAGATGTCGATCACGTCGACCTGGCGCTGCATCAGGGCCTCGTAGGCGATGCCGTGGTCCAGGCCTTCCGGCTGCTGCGGCAGGCCGTAGCGCTTGGCCAGGCCCGGCCAGCCGTCGGCGCGGCCGATGAATTCATGCGACAGGCCGAAGCGCAAGCGCGGCTGCGCGGCCAGCTCGCTGAGTTTCGTCAGCCCGTCCGCACCGCCGCGCGTCGCCAGCGCGTAGGTGTTGTTGAAGCCCAGCGGCGCCGCCACGCCCAGCCCCATGGCAGCCAGTTCGCGGCGGATCTGCTCCAGCGGCGCGGCCTGCGTGTGTTTGAGGATTTCCAGGTCGATGGTGCCGAGGTACTCGGGATAGACGTCGATGCGGCCGGCCTGCAAGGCAGCCAGCACGATGGCGGTATTACCCAGGCCCTGCAGGTGCTCGACCCGGGCGTGCGGAGCCGCGGTCTGCGCCAGCACCTCGCCAAGAATATAGGATTCGGTGAAGCGCTTCGAACCCACATGCAGCGTATCGGCCGGCGCGGCGCGCGCCGCGCCGGCCAACAACAGGGCCAGCAAAACTAGCAATCGTCCTTGCACACGCTCTCCGAAATGATGGTCAATCCAGAGAGCTTACCATCAAGCACCCGCGCGCAACATGGCCGCCTTCAAGGCCTGGCTCAGCGTTTCATACGACTCCGACAGGTGCGCCTTGGCCTCGCGGCTCATCGGCTTGGCCATCGCGCCGCGGATATCGCGTTGCAGCGCCAGCGCGTTCTCGCGTTGCAGGCTGCGCGCATCGGCCGGCGTGGTCGGCGAGGAGCGCAGCAGGATCGCGGTCAGGCGCTTCAGATGCTCGCGCTGCAGATTGCGGCGCATGCCGTTGATGTCCTTGCCGGTTTTCAGCTCGCTCCACACCGCGTCCTGTACGGTGGTGTACAACTCGTCGAGGCTGAGCGCCTGCTTGCGGTCGTCCAGCTTTTCCTGCGAATCGAGCAGGCGCACCGCCACCGCATCGGACATCAGCTGATCCAGCGCGCCGGACTGCAAGAACAGCACGCGTCCGCTGACCGACACGTCGGCCCGTCCACGCGATTCAAAATGGTCAGTTCCCAGGCGGCTGATCATCGCCGGCGAGAACTGGAAGCTGTCCGACTTGAACAGGCTGGTGGTCAGCATCTGCAAGGCGGCCCGCTGGCGCGGCAACGGCACCGGCGTGAAGGTGGCGCGGCCGGTGCCGGCGTGATCACGCAAATAGGTCACGCCGCCCACGTACTTGACCACCACCGGCATGGTGCGTGCAAACTGCTGGAAGCCGTAGTCGAAACTGCGGCGCAGCGTATCGTAGCTCTCGCCCGGTTTCAGCGTGCGGTTTTGCAGACGGTCCCACAGCTCGCGCGAGATCGTCAGGCGACGCTGGAAGTAAGCCAGCGGATCGCTGCCCAGGTCGAACACGTTGACGTCGGGATCGGAGTTGAAGCCGCCCGCATCCTGGTCGGTGCCGAAGGCCAGCAGCGGCTCGTTCGAGCGCGCGGCGATCTTCGCCAGTTCTTCCTTCTCCTGCGCCGGCTCGATAGGCTTGTAGGCGTACTCGATGGCCCAGTAATCGTAAGGCCCCAGCGTCGACGCCACGTACTCGCCCTGCTTCTCGCCCTTGAGCGACAGGTTGAACGGCGTGTAGTCCATCACCGATCCGGCCAGGCCGTTCTTCTTCGTGAACTCCGGGTCCTGCAACTGCTTAAGGCTGTAGATGGTCGACGAGCGGAAGTTGTGCCGCAAGCCCAGCGTGTGCCCGATCTCGTGCATCACCACCGAACGCACGTAGGCTTGCGCAACCGCGTCCGCCTCAGGGCTGCCCATTTCCAGTTCGCCGCGCGCCTCCAGCAGGCCCATGGCGAAGCCCATCTCGGACGCCGATTCCAGCATGTAGTCGCAGCGCGCTTCCTGCCCCGGTGTCGCCAGCGCATCCTGCAGCGGCATGCTGTCCTCGCCGATCATGCGGCGCGCATCGCGCGCGAAGATGTCGGACATACCGATATCCGCATCGAGGATCTCGCCGCTGCGCGGATCGACCTGGCGCGGCCCGATGGCGAAGCCTGCATCGCGACCGACGAACCAGCGCACCGACGCATGCCGCGCGTCCATCGTATCGAAGCGGTCCTTCTCGCTCTGCTGCTTGACCACGATGGCGTTCTTGAAGCCGATGTGTTCAAACGCCTCGTTCCAGGCCAGGATGCCCTGCTTTACCGACTCGCGGTACTTCTCGGGGATGTTCGCGTCGAGCCAGTAGACGATGGGCTGCTTGGGTTCCGACAGCGCCTGCGCCGGATCCTGCTTCTCCAGTCGCCAACGCTCGATCACATGCACCGCCGTCGTCGGCGTCACGTCGTCGGAGTAGTCGTGCATGGTCGTGACGAAGTGGCCGATGCGGTCGTCCGCAGCGCGGCCATGCATGGGCTGCGCCGGCAGCGGCATGAAGCTGTAGTAGAAGCCGAGGAACATGCTGCGCGGGTCCGGCAGCGTGGTCGGCGGACTGGCCACCGGCACCGGCGTGGCCGGCATCACCAGCGGCGGCGCCGCGATGCGCGGCACGAAGAAGTGGGCGTTGACCTGGAAGCCGGTCATGGACTCGTCGGAGCGGATGGTCAGGAAGCTGCTGTTGCGCGCGTCCATCGCATACGGCATGCGGAAGGCGGCTTCCAGCCGGGTCGTAAAGCTGGGGATATCGCCGAACAGCAGGATGTTCGCCTCGACCAGGATCCCGTGATTCTGCGGATTCGGGCCGCTGGCCACCGGCGCGATCGCCAGCAGGCTGTCCGAGAACGCCTGCGACACCGCCAATGCCTGCGGCGTGCCGGCCTTGGCGCCGTAGTCGGTATTCTTGGCGATCATCTGCACCAGGTTGCCGATGCGATGGAACACCACCACCTGGCTCAGTCCCATCTGGCTGCCGTAGATACCGCGTTCGCCTATCCCGTTCGGCATGTTCACGGTCATGAAGATCGGACGGTCGAACTGGTCGGGCCGCAGCTCGATCCAGACTTTTTCCTCTTTCTGGTACAGGTTCAGGAAGCCCTGCACATGGGCCGCGCCACGCACCACCTCGGCGTAAGGCTTGGGCGCAGCCGCCGCCGCTGCGACGGCAGCCAGGTTGGCGGCCGGCGCCACAGGCGCGCTGGCGGCGACAGGGGCTTCTGGTGCGTGGGGTACGGGCGTGGGCGGCACCGGCTCCTGGGCCAGCGCCTGCGCGCCGAGCGTCAGCAAGACGGCGGCACGGAGAGAGTTCAAGGCAAACATGGATATCCTGTTACGTTAGAAGAGGCATCCCGGTACTGTAACCGAAACAATAACTAACGAAACAGAATTTCCCGAGGCCGCCCTCTAAACCTGCGGCGAACGCAACACGCCCGCATTGACCACGCCCCGGCAGGGATTCAGGCCGATGGCGTAGGACAGGTCGGCCGGACGGGCGATGCGCCACAGTGCGAAGTCGGCGCGTTTGCCCACTTCCAGGCTGCCGATCTGCTGTTCGCGACCCAGCGCGCGGGCGGCGTGCAGCGTGCAGCCGGCCAGCGCCTCCAGCGGCGTCAAACGCCACAGGGTGCAGACCATATTCATCGCCAGCAGCAGGGACGTCATCGGAGAGGTGCCGGGATTGCAGTCGGTGGCCACGGCCATCGCCACGCCGGCGGTGCGCATGGCGGCCACCGGCGGCGGCGTGGTGTCGCGCAGGAAGTAGTAAGCGCCGGGCAGCAGCACTGCCACCGTGCCGGCGGCAGCCATCGCCGCGATGCCGGCGTCGGTCAGGTGTTCGAGGTGGTCGGCGGACAGGCCGTGGTAGCGCGCCACCAGCTCGGCGCCGCGCTGGTCGGACAGCTGCTCCGCATGCAGCTTGACCGGCAAGCCCTGCGCGCGCGCAGCCTGGAACACGCGCTCCGTCTGCTCATGCGAGAAGCCGATGCGTTCGCAGAAGGCGTCCACCGCGTCGACCAGCCCTTCGGCGGCCAGCGGCGCGATCATCGCGCACACTTCGGTGATGTAATCGTCGGCGCGGCCGGCGAACTCCGGCGGCAAGGCGTGCGCGCCGAGGAAGGTGGCGGCGACGCCGACCGGCAGCTCGCGGCCGATGCGGCGCGCCACGCGCAGCATGTTCGCTTCCGATTCCAGCGTCAGGCCGTAGCCGGACTTGATTTCCAGCGTGGTCACGCCTTCGGCCAGCAGGCTGCACACGCGCGGCAGGCTTTGCCGCAGCAGCTCGTCCTCCGAGGCGGCACGGGTGGCGCGCACGGTGGACATGATGCCGCCGCCGGCGCGGGCGATGTCCTCGTAGGTGGCGCCGTTCAAGCGCGCCTCGAATTCGTCGCTGCGGTTGCCGGCGTGGACGATGTGGGTGTGGCAGTCGATCAGGCCCGGCGTCAGCCAGCAGCCGCCGCCATCGTGCACGGTGGTGGCCAGCACGCCCGGCGGCATCTCTGCCTGGGGGCCCAGCCAGGCGATCTTGCCATCCTTGACGGCGATGGCGGCATCGCGGATTTCACCGTAGCCATCGGCCATCGTGGCCAGATGCACGTTCGTAAACAACACATCCCACATGCTTCGCACTTTCTTTAATTGTTGATGATGTCGACCACGAACACCGTTGCGCGCTGGGCTTCCATCGACCATTCCTCTTCGGCCTCCAGCACCAGCACGTCGTAGCGCACCATGGCGATGCGTTCGCGCGCGCTGCTCACCGTCAGGCTCTCGCCGTCGGCCAGGAACAGCAGCGTGGTGCCGCTGCGGCGCTTGAGCTGCTCGGCGCCGCTGACCTCGCACGATTCCAGCCGGTGGCGGCAGCGACCGCGCCGCGTCATCACGTTGAAATCGGTGGTCAGGCTGCCGGTGACGGTGGCGTGCACCGCCGCCTCGCCGTCAAATTCGATCAGCGGCTCGCTGGGGCTGAGCACAAAGCGCTCGTCGCCGAAATCCAGCAGCACGCCGTCGCCGTCGACCAGCGCCAGCGAACGGTCGATGCCGGGGAAGGAGGAAAACGGCCCGCTCTGCGAGATGGTCGCCAGGCTGACGCGCCAGTCGAATTCATCGAAGCTCGTGCCGGCGGGAGAGACGGCGATTTCCGTCGTGCTGCCGCCGCCGTTCTTCCACGGCGCGGGCCGCAGGCTTGCATACTGGATTAGCTGGGTCATCGGAACTCCCTCAGTTCGGCCAAGGTCTGCTTGAAGCGCGCAGCGATCGCCTGCTGCGCAACGTGCTGCTGATTGCGTACTACCCACTGGCCGCCGACCATGACGTCCTTGACCAGATTGTCATTACCGCAGAAGACGAAGCTGCCGAGCACCTCGTCCAGCGCCAATCCATACAGATTCGGGTGCTGGTCATCCAGCACGATCACATCGGCGCGACGGCCCGGCGCCAACGCGCCCACCGGCCGTCCGCTGGCCTGCGCGCCGCCCTGCAAGGCGCCCTGCCACAGGAAGTCGCCGACATTGCGCTGCTCGGCCGACACCGCGATATTGCGGCGCTGGTGTTGCAGGCGCTGGCCGTATTCCAGCCAGCGCAGCTCTTCCACCGCGCTTTGCGAAATATGGCTGTCGCTGCCGATGCCGAACCGTCCGCCCGCCGCCAGGAATTCCTCCAGCGGGAACAGGCCGTCGCCCAGGTTGGCCTCCGTGGTCGGACACAGCCCCGCCACGGCGCCGCTCTGCGCTATGTTGTCCACCTCGTCGCGCATCAAGTGCGTCGCGTGGATCAGGCACCAGCGTTGATCGACTTCCACCTGGTCCAGCAGCCACTGCACGGGGCGGCGTCCGCTCCAGTCCAGCGACTGCTGCACTTCCTGCTTCTGTTCCGCGATGTGGATGTGCACCGGACGGTCGTCCGGCAGCGTCACCAGCACCTCGTTAATCTGCGCCACCGAGGCCGCGCGCAGCGAATGCGGCGCCACGCCCACTTCGGTCTGCGCATCGCGCAAGGGCTCCAGCGCCTCGATCACCCCCAGCACATCCTGCGGATCGGTCTTGAAGCGCTTTTGCTCCAGCTTCAAGGCGCTTTCGCCGAAGCCGGAATAACTATACAACACTGGCAGCATGGTGATGCCGATTCCCGCCAAACGTGCGGCGGCGATGACACGCTCCGCCGTTTCCGCCGGGCGCGGATACATGGCGCCGTCCGGCGCGCGCTGCACGTAATGGAACTCGCACATCGACGTGTAGCCATGGCGCAGGCACTCCGAAAACAGCTGAGCCGCGATGGCCTCGATGTGCTCGGGCGTGATGTTGCGCGCGAAGCGGTACATCAGGTCGCGCCAGGTCCAGAAGCTGTCCTTGGTTTCGCCGGCCTTTTCCGTGCGGCCGCCCAGCGCCCGCTGGAAGCTGTGCGAATGCAGGTTGATCATGCCCGGCAGCGCGTACTCCACCACCGGCGCAATCAGCTGCTCACCGGCCGGCGCAGCCACGCCCGCATCCACGCGGACGATGGTGCCGTTCGCGTCCCACTCGACCAGCACATCCTTGCGCCAGCCTTCCGGCAGCAGCGCATTGCGCGCGAACAGCCGGTTCATGCGCGCCCCCAATCGGCGGCGGCCTGCGTCATTTGCTGCAACACGCCCTGTATCTGCTGCGCGCGGTCCGCGCGGTAGCCGTACGGCGCTTCCTCATCCATGTAAGTCGACTGGCACATCTCCAGCTGGATCGCGTGCACATTGTTGGCCGGCTGGCCGTAGTGACGGGTGATATGCCCGCCCTTGAAGCGACCGTTGACGGCCACGCTGAACTGCTGCTGCGCCAGCGCGCGCGACACGATGGCGTCGCTCAGGCCCTGCGCGCAGCTCTTGCCGTCGGCCGTGCCGAAGTTCAGGTCCGGCAGCTTGCCCTCGAAGAAGCGCGGCACCACCGAGGCGATCGAATGCGCGTCCCACAGCACCACGCGGCCGTGCAGCGCCAGCAGCCGGTCCAGCTCTGCGCGCAACTGGTCGTGATACGGCTTCCAGCAGGCGGCCAGGCGGCGCTGCACTTCGGCCTCGCTTGGCGTATGGCCATCGCGGTACAGCGGCTCGCGATGGAAGGTATCGACCGGGCACAGGCCGGTCGTATCCTGGCCCGGATACAGGTTGGTGTTTTCCGGCGGACGGTTCAAATCGATGACGTAGCGCGACCAGCGCGCCGACAATGTCGACGCCCCCATCTCGCCGAGGAACTCGTACAGGCGCACCAGGTGCCAGTCCGTATCCTGCTTGTCGACGGCGGCCGGCGTCATCGCCGCCGCCACGTCGTCGGGAATATCGGTGCCCACGTGCGGCATGGACACCAGCAAGGGAATACTGCCTGCTTTGAACTGATAGTCCATGACGCCTCCTCTTATGGATGCAAGGACGTGAACAAACCTTTGCACGACGCGCTCAACTCGCCGCGCATGACCATGCCCTTGGCCGCTTCGATGTCCGGCGCGAAGAAGCGGTCGGCGTCGAAGAACGGCACCTTCTGGCGCAGCTGCGCATGCACGTGCTCCAGATGCGGCGAGGTTTTCAGCGGACGGTGGAAGTCGATGCCCTGCGCCGCAGCCAGCAGCTCGATGCCGATGATGACGGCGGTGTTGTGCGCCATGTCGTCCAGGCGGCGCGCCGCGTAGGTCGCCATGCTGACGTGGTCTTCCTGGTTGGCCGAGGTCGGGATCGAATCGACGCTGCCCGGATGGGCCAGCGACTTGTTCTCCGACGCCAGCGCGGCGGCGGTGACGTGGGCGATCATGAAGCCCGAGTTCACGCCCGGATCGCGCACCAGGAACGGCGGCAGGCCGGACAAGGTGGCGTCGATCAGCAGCGCGATGCGGCGTTCGGAGATCGCGCCGATTTCGGCGATCGCCAGCGCCAGCGTGTCGGCGGCGAAGGCCACCGGCTCGGCGTGGAAGTTACCGCCCGAGACCACCACCGACAGCTCGCCGTCCTTGAACAGCAGCGGATTGTCGGTGACGGCGTTGGCTTCGATCAGCAGCGTGCGGGCGGCGTTGCCGATGATGTCCCAGCAGGCGCCCATCACTTGCGGCTGGCAGCGCAGGCAGTACGGGTCTTGCACGCGCTCGTCGCCGACCAGGTGCGAGGCGCGGATCGCGCTGTTGCTCACCAGTTGACGATAGATCGAGGCGGCGGCGATCTGGCCCGGCTGGCCGCGCACTTCGTGCACGCGGGCGTCGAACGGCGAATCGGAACCCTTGGCCGCGTCCAGCGACAGCGCGCCGGACACCATGCCCGCTTCCAGCAGGCGCTCGGCCATGAACAGGCCATGCAGCGCCAGCGCGGTCGACACCTGGGTGCCGTTGATCAGCGCCAGGCCTTCTTTCGCGGCCAGCACCACCGGTGCGATGTTGGCGGCTTTGAGTGCGTCTGCGGCCGGCATGATTTCACCGTTGACGCGGACGTCGCCCACGCCCAGCATCGCCAGCGTCATGTGCGACAGCGGCGCCAGGTCGCCCGAGGCGCCGACCGAACCCTTGGCCGGAATGGCCGGCATGATGCCGGCGTTGTACAGCGCGATCAGCGTGTCGATGATCAGCGGACGCACGCCGGAGTAGCCGCGCGCCAGGCTGCCGATCTTCATCAGCAGGATCAGACGGCAGACCGCGTCCGACAGCAGATCGCCGGTGCCGACCGAGTGCGACAGGATCAGGTTGCGTTGCAGCTGTTCCAGCTTGTCGTCCGGGATGCGGGTCTTGGCCAGCAGGCCGAATCCGGTGTTGATGCCGTAGGCGGCATCGCCCTTGGCGACGATGGCGCGCACTGCGGCGGCCGATGCTTCGATAACGGGATAGGCTTCGGCGGCCAGCGCCAGCGGACCGGCGGCGCTCCATACGGCGCGCAGTTCGGTCAGGGTCATCGCGCCCGGTTTCAGGGTCAGTGCATTTTTCATAGAGGTTCTCAAATTATTTAATCATTGGCAGATTGAGGCCGTTGCGCTTGGCGCAGGCGACCGCCGTCTCGTATCCCGCATCGGCGTGACGCATCACGCCCGAACCGCTGTCGTTGACCAGCACGCGCGCCAGGCGTTTGGCGGCGGCGTCGGTGCCGTCGGCCACGATCACCACGCCGGAGTGCTGCGAATAGCCCATGCCCACGCCACCGCCGTGGTGCAGCGACACCCAGGTCGCGCCGCCGGCGGTGTTGAGCAGCGCGTTCAGCAGCGGCCAGTCGGAGACGGCGTCGGTGCCGTCCTTCATGCTTTCGGTTTCGCGGTTAGGGCTGGCGACGGAGCCGGTGTCCAGGTGGTCGCGGCCGATGACGACCGGCGCCTTCAGCTCGCCGTTGCGCACCATCTCGTTGAAGGCCAAGCCGGCGATGTGACGCTCGCCCAGGCCCAGCCAGCAGATGCGCGCCGGCAGGCCCTGGAAGGCGATGCGCTCGCGCGCCATGTCCAGCCAGCGATGCACATTGGCGTGGTGCGGGAACAGTTCCTTGATCTTGGCGTCGGTCTTGTAGATGTCCTCCGGGTCGCCGGACAGCGCCACCCAGCGGAACGGGCCGCGGCCTTCGCAGAACTGAGGGCGGATATAGGCCGGCACGAAGCCAGGGAAATCGAAGGCGTTCTTGACGCCGTGGTCGAACGCCACCTGGCGGATGTTGTTGCCATAGTCGACCACCTTGGCGCCCAGCGTCTGGAAGTCCAGCATCGCCTGCACGTGGACCGCGCAACCTTCGGTGGCGGCGGCCTTCAGTTCTTCGTGGCGTGCGGCGTCGTGCTGCGCGGCCTTCCACTGCTCGACGGTCCAGCCTTGCGGCAGGTAGCCGTTGATCAGGTCATGCGCCGAGGTCTGGTCGGTGACGATGTCCGGCACGACGCCGCCGGCTTTCGCGCGGCGCACCAGTTCCGGCAGCACGTCGGCCGCGTTGCCCAGCAGGCCGATGGAGATGGCGTCGCCATTGGCCTTGTGCAGTTTGATCATCTCCAGCGCCTCGTCGATGCTGGCGGCCTGCTTGTCGAGGTAGCGGGTGCGCAGGCGGAAATCGATGCTGCTCTGCTGGCACTCGATGGTCAGCGACACGGCGCCGGCCATGGTCGCGGCCAGCGGCTGCGCGCCGCCCATGCCGCCCAGGCCTGCGGTCAGCACCCAGCGGCCTTTGAGGTCGCCGCCGAAATGCTGGCGACCCGCTTCGGCGAAGGTCTCGAAGGTGCCCTGCACGATGCCCTGGGTGCCGATGTAGATCCACGAACCGGCCGTCATCTGGCCGTACATGAACAGGCCTTTGCGGTCCAGTTCATTGAAGTGTTCCCAGTTGGCCCACTTCGGCACCAGGTTCGAATTCGCGATCAGCACGCGCGGCGCATCCTCGTGGGTCTGGAACACGCCGACCGGCTTGCCGGACTGGATCAACAGGGTTTGATTGTCTTCCAGCTCGCGCAGCGAGGCCAGGATCTGGTCGTAGCATTCCCAGTTGCGGGCCGCGCGGCCGATGCCGCCGTAGACCACCAGGTGTTTCGGGTTTTCCGCCACTTCCTTGTCCAGATTATTCTGGATCATGCGGTAGGCCGCCTCGGCGCCCCAGTTTTTACAGGTACGCTCCGGTCCGCGTGGGGCGCGGATTTCGCGGCTGGCGTCAAAACGTGGATCGCTGTCTAAATGGGTCGTCATGGTGGCTCCTGCTCCTGAGTGAGTGGGACCGGCCACGCGCGCAACAACGCACGCACGGCCAGCGCATCCTCAAAGGATAAGTTGTATATACAACCAAGTCAATCAGTTTTTAAGCGGTTCTGGGGGAACGAATAATTCCTGAGCTTGTCAAATATGTCATCAGTCCTTGATATCTTGCCAGCATTCGCCAGCACATGCTCACACGGAGCCTCAATATGGTTGCCTTGCCGATCAACCTACAGAATCTGTTGCGCCACCGCACAGTGGAGAGCGAGCGCATTGAGTACAAAGCGGCCTGGAACCCTGATGCGGTCATCCGCACCCTGTGCGCCTTTGCCAACGACTTCGAAAATCTTGGCGGTGGCTACATCATCATCGGCCAGGACTGCGACGCCAACGGCCGACCGATAGCGCCGCCACTCGGGCTGGCAGAGAGTCAGATCGATAAGATCCAGCGGGAATTGCTGGCCGCATGCCAGCAGATACGGCCGCCCTACTTCCCGAGTCTGGCCGTCTGCGATGTGGATGACCGCAAGCTGATCGTGCTGCATGCTCCGGGCGGCATGCACCGCCCATACAAGGCGCCAGCTTCGGTATCGTCCAGGCACAAAAGCTGGCATTACTACATCCGGCGTTACAGCAGCACGGTTGAAGCAAGGGGCGAATGCGAGCAGGAGCTGTTGAACCTGACCGCCAATGTGCCGTTCGACGACCGGATCGCACAACAGGCAAA
Organism: Duganella sp. BJB476; assembly: GCF_003416895.1. Taxonomy (GTDB): domain Bacteria; phylum Pseudomonadota; class Gammaproteobacteria; order Burkholderiales; family Burkholderiaceae_D; genus Rugamonas. Next base: position 401,555 of record NZ_QVIO01000004.1, on the reverse strand, counting down.
GTTAAGCGACCTCTCCAAGCCCTTGATGCTGGCCTATCTTCAGGAAGTGGGCAGCGCACTGGCCGAGTATGCGGATAAGCTCTCAATCGAAGACCTGGGCCGACAAATGAACGTGGTAGACGGCCCAAGCGAATGTCCCTGGCCCAAGAACGTAGGCCTGATGTTCTTTAGCGAGACACCGGACCGGTTCTTCCCGTACACACAAATCGACGTGGTCTGGTTCCAGGACGGCCCAGGCGGAGATCACTTTGATGAAAAGATATTCAAGGGCCCCTTGGCGCGAATTGCGCGCGAGGCCTTGGGCTACATTGAGCGCAATTACCTGCACCAGACTGTCCTGAAACATCCTGATCGTGCCGAAGCGACCCGAGTATGGAATTTCCCATATGCGGCCATAGAAGAAGCGGTGGTCAATGCGGTCTATCATCGCTCGTATCAGGAGCGGGAACCGATAGAAGTGCGCATCATGCGCAACGAAATACTGGTATTGAGCTATCCGGGGCCGGACCGGTCGATAAAACTGGCTGACTGGATAACCGGACATGCTACCTGCCACCGCTACCGGAACCGGCGCATCGGAGAATTCCTGAAGGAGCTTGGCCTGACCGAGGGGCGCTCCACCGGCGTACCAAAAATCTTGAAGGCAATGGCAAGTAATGGCTCGCCACCGCCGCAGTTTGACACCGACGATGATCGCAGCGGATGCATGGTCAGGCTGCCCGTTCATCACTTGGCTCAGTGGCCCATCGAGCAGTCCCCACAAGTCACCCCGGAAGTCACCCCGGAAGTCACCCCGGAAGTCGGTCGCCTCATCAAGCTGCTGGTCGGCGAATGGCCGCGCCTGGCACTTCAACAAGCGCTTGGACTTAAGGACGACGACCATTTCCGCATGACCTATCTGCTACCCGCTATACAAGCGGGATTGGTGCAAATGAAGTTTCCCGACAAACCCCGCAGCAGCAAACAACGCTACTTGCTGACCCCGGAGGGGCAGCAATGGCTGAAGCAGCACATCGACGCTTAATCCTGCCGCTTATCCCGCTTGTACACCCGCTTGCCGCCCATCCAGGTCTGCAGCACTTGCGTCTTGCCGATTTGCTCTGCCGGCACCTTGAACAGGTCGCGGTCGATCAGGATGAAGTCGGCCCACTTGCCCGGCTCCAGCGTGCCGATGACGTTTTCCTGGTGCGCCGCGTAGGCCGCGTCCAGCGTGAAGCAGCGGAACGCTTCGGTCAGCGTCATCGCCTGGTTCTTGTACCAGCCGCCGGCCGGCACGCCGGCGTTGTTCTGCCGCGTGACCGCCGCATGCAAACCCTCGAACGGATTCGGCGACTCCACCGGGAAGTCCGAACCGCAGGCGATCCGCGAGCCCTGGTCGAGGAAGGTGCGCCACGCATACGCGCCCTTGATGCGCTCATGCCCCACGCGCTGCTCGGCCATGTTCTGGTCCGAGGTCGCATGCGTCGGCTGCATCGACGGGATGATGCCCAGCGCCTTGAAGCGCGGGATGTCCTCCAGCGCCACCACCTGCGCATGCTCGATGCGGTGGCGCAGTTCGACGTTGTTATATTTCGGGATCAGCTGCGCGTAGGCGTCGAGGATCTGGCGGTTGCCGGCGTCGCCGATGGCGTGCACGTTGACCTGGTAGCCTGCCTTCATGGCCTTGTTCATCTTGGCCAGCATCTCGGCGTTCGGATAGAACAGCAGCCCCTTGGTCGACGGCATGTCGCTGTACGGCGCCAGCAAGGCCGCGCCGCGACTGCCCAGCGCACCGTCCGAATACAGCTTGACGGCGGCCAGCGCGTACACATCGTTGCCATAGGATTTGAGCGGGCCTTCCTTGGACAGCTCGTCGAAATCGGCCGTGGTGTCGCCGATCATCGCGTACACGCGCGTGGTCAGCTTGCCATGGTCGGCGTAGTCGCGATACAGGTCGTCCTGCACCACCTTGATGCCGGCGTCGTGCACGCTGGTCAGCCCGGCCTTGGCCAGCGCGGCCAGCGCGTTGTCCAGCATGCCGCGCGCCTCGTTGGGCGTGGGCAGCGGCACCACCTTGGCGACCAGCTCCATCGCCGCGTCCACCAGCACGCCGCTCGGCTTGCCGGAGGCGTCGCGCTCGATCTTGCCGCCCTTCGGATCCGGCGTATCCCTGGTGATGCCGGCCATTTCCAGCGCCTTGGTATTGACCCAGATGGCGTGGCCGTCGACCCGGTGCAGCAGCACCGGACGGTCGCCCGCCACCGCATCGAGCTCGGCGGCGGTCGGGAAGCGGCCCAGCTTCCACACCTCCTGGTTCCAGCCGAAGCCCACCACCCAGGCGTTCTTCGGGTGCGAGCGGCTGAACTCCGCCACCGCGCGCACCGCGCCGCCCAGCGAGGTGGCGCTGAACAGCTCCACGCCGGAGGCGATTTCGCCCAGCTCGAACACGTGGCCGTGGGCGTCGATCAGGCCTGGCAGCAGGGTCTTGCCCTGCACGTCGATATGCTCCGCCTTCGGCAGCCGGATCGCCGTCTCGCGCTCGCTACCCACCGCGACGATGCGGCCCAGGTCATCGAAAGCCAGCGAACTGAATCGCTGCAAGGTGCCGGCGGCATTGAGCGTATAGCCGTTGGCGTGGTCGATGATGGTGTCGGCCCGCGCCAGCGGCAGGACGGTGGACAGGGCCAGGCTGACGGCGGCGGCCAGCGGGGCGGGCGAAAACAGGGTTGTGCGCATCGAAACTCTCCATTCGGAAGCAAGAACAGAGTGTAGCGCACAACCCGCCGAACGCAACGTCTAGAACAAGCCTTGCAGCGACACCGACAACAGGCGTGAGTCACCGAAGAACGGATAGCTGTAGTGCGACTTGTCCTTGCTCACGTCGTATTGCACCTTGAGCGCGGTGTTCTTGCGGAAATCCCAGCGCAGCGACAGGTACTGCGTGTTGCGCGCTTCGATAGGCTCGTTGATGGTGGTGTAGCGCGAGAAGGTGTACATCGGCGTCCAGGCCTCGTACTGGTAGCCGACGGCAACCAGCGCGTACTTGTAGACGTTGTTGAGCCCCTTGCCGGCGTCGACCTGCTCGTAGCGATCCAGCTCGGACTTGACCAGCCAGTTCTTGTAGTCGACGTTGGCCGACAGCCCGGCGATGCGGGTGCTCTGGCCGTCGACGAAGAACACCTTGCCCGCCGGGCTGTCCTGCCAGGTGGTGTCCTTGTAGTGCATCAGCATGGCGCGCACGTCGAACACGCCGTTGTTGGCCGACACATAGCCGCCCACCATGCTCTTCCACGATTCATGGGTCGGCGTGGCATAGTAGATCTGCGTGTCGTAGGTGTCGTTGTGCTGGGTGTAGCCGCCGGCCCACATGTGGAAGGTGGCGGCCCAGTCGGATTGCCCGAGCTGCGTGCGGTAGCTGGCGTTGGCGCCCTGGTAGGCGTAGATCGGCCAGCCGTAGACGTCCGGCGCCGGCCGCACCCACGGGTAGGCATAGCCGATGTACAGGTAATCGCTGTAGTAGTACAGCGGAATGCGGAACTGGCCGGCCTGGAAGGTCCAGGCGGAATCGGCGGACGGCTGCCAGGTCAGGTAGGCCCAGTCCAGCGTCGGCGTCAGGCCGTGGCCGGGATTATGCGCGCGCACCAGCACCTGCGCCGTGGCCGACAGCGTCGGCGAGAACTCCTTCTTCAGCTGGAAGCCGACCGACGACTCCTGGTTGAATTGCCAGCCCTCGCTGCGTTCGTAGACCGCCGCGTATTCCCAGTTTTGCACCGTGCAGGGGCATTTCCACTGCATGTAGTCCCACGGCGTGCCGCTGCCCTGGGCTTTGCCGCTCAGCACGCGGGCGCCGGTCAGGTTGTAGAAGCCGGTCAGCTTGAGCGTGCCGTCGTCGGTCAGGTCGGTGGCGCCGGCCAGGCCGGCCAGCGCGGCCAGTGCCATCGCTATCAGTGTTTTTTTCATCGAGCAGACTCCAGTAAAGGGAAGAACACGCCGGTTCAAGGAACGATCGCCACGACCTTGACCGTGTCGTCCACCGCCGATTTTTCGATGTAGCCGATGGCGTTGACGTTGTCGGCCACCGCTTTCTTGACGTCGGCACTGCTCTTGTATTCCTTGGGGGGCTTGCCCTTGGCGGTGAAGACGATCTTGGACCAGATGGCCTCGACCTGGGCCGGCGATTTCTCCAGCACTTTTTTACAGAACTCGGCGCGCAGCGGTGAATTTTCCGCCTGTTCCACCGGCGTGAACAGCACCGAGCCGCCCAGGAAGAACTGCGCCGCCTGCGACGGGAACATGCGGGTGGCCGGGTTTTGCGGATTGACGATGATGGCCAGTTCGGCCTGCGCCGACAGCGATGTGCCGCCCAACAGCGCCGCCGCAAGCAGCAGCGTCAGGCGCCGCCGCGGAAAGAGCGAATGCAGATCCATATCACCTCTCTGAAAGTACGTGAGGAAACTATTGCAGTGCGGATTCATTCTAGTCCGTGGTTTTTTTGCATTAAAGTAATTTTTGACAGGTAAAGGTTTTTCCAACCTCGAAGTGTTTCGATTGAACAACGCGTTAGCTAGCGGCTGCGGCCGGGCAAGCCGGTTACAATGCAGTCTTTGCCGCCCGATAAGCACCTCTCGTGTCCAGCCGCCTACTCTATTTACGCCTGCTCAAGCAGTTCTCCCCCTACGCCTGGATCGGCGTCGTCACCCTGTTCGCGGTCGGTCTGGCCGCCGCCACCGACGTGCTGCTGATCCGCCAGCTGCAAAACGTGGTCGATGCGCTGGCTCCGACGCACAACCTGGCCGCAGTCCGTCCGGCAGCCGGCCTGCTGGCCGAAATGCAGGAATGGCTGGGCCGTTTGCTGCCGCACGATCCGATCAACGCCGCGCTGTGGTCGATTCCGGCGGTGATCTTCGGGTTGGCCGTGATGCGCATGTTTTCCAGCTTCGCCGGCGAATACGGCGCCGCGTGGCTGAGCAGCCGGGTGCAGGCTAACCTACGCGAGGTGATGTTCGCCCGCATCATGCGCCTGCCCAACCATTACTTCGACCAGTCCTCGACCGGCACCACGCTGTCGCGCGTGGCCTTCGACGCCGCCCAAGTGGCGCAGGCCACCCTGAACGTGATCAACGTCGCGGTGCGAGACTCGGTCATGGCCATCGGCTACCTGTCCACGCTGTTCATCGTCGACTGGCAACTGGCCCTGTTCTGCCTTGGCCTGCTCCCACTGGTGGCCATCATCGTCACCTTCGCCGGACGCCGCATGCGCCACCTGAGCAAGAGCGCGCAGGCGGCCATGGGCTACCTGACCAATGTGCTCGATGAAAGCATCAGCGGCCAGCGCGTGGTCAAGATCTTCGGCGGCCAGAAGTACGAGCAGGCCCGCTTCGACGGCGTGGTCAAGCTCAATCGCCAGCTGGCCGTCAAGCACGCGGCGACGTCGGCGCTCAACTCCGGCATCATCATGCTGCTGATCGGCACCACGCTGTCGTCGGTGATCTACTTCGCGCTGCTGCGTGCCCGGGCCGGCGCGCTGACGCCGGGCGCCTTCGTGGCCTTCATGTCGTCGCTGATGGCGATGCAGTCGCCGATCAAGAACCTGACCAAGATTAACGAACCGTTGCAGCGCGGCCTGGCCGCCGCAGAATCCGTGTTCGGCCTGATCGACACCGAGGCCGAAGCCGATACCGGCACCAAAAAGGTGGAGCGCGCCATCGGCCGCCTGGCGCTGGAGGAAGTCAGCTTCCACTACGGCGCCGACGGTGACACCAAGCCGGCGCTGGACCGCGTGTCGCTCGACATCGCCGCCGGCGAGACGGTGGCCCTGGTGGGCAGCTCGGGCAGCGGCAAGACCACGCTGGCCGGCCTGCTGCCACGCTTCTACGACGTCAGCGCCGGCAGCATCAAGCTCGATGGCGTCGACCTGCGCGACTACACCATGACCTCCCTGCGCCAGCAGATCGCGCTGGTCAGCCAGGACGTGGTGCTGTTCAACGACACGCTGGCGGCCAACATCGCCTACGGCGATCCCGAGCCGTCGATGCAGCGCATCGAGGCGGCGGCCCGCGCCGCCCACGCGCACGAATTCATCGAACGCCAGCCCAATGGCTACCAGACCTCGGTCGGCGAGAACGGCCTGCGCCTGTCGGGCGGCCAGCGCCAGCGCCTGGCGATCGCCCGCGCGCTGTACAAGAACGCGCCCATCCTGATCCTGGACGAAGCCACCAGCGCGCTGGACACGGAATCGGAACGCCTGGTGCAGGCGGCATTGGAAGTGCTGATGCAGGGCCGCACCACGGTGGTCATCGCGCACCGCCTGTCGACCATCGAAAACGCCGACCGCATCGTGGTGCTGGACGGCGGCCGCATCGCCGAAGTGGGCAGCCACGAGGCGCTGCTGGCGCAGCACGGCATCTACGCCCGCCTGTACCAGACGCAGAAGAGCGTTCAGGTCGCGTCGTGAAAAATCAGTCCCAGCGTGTGTCGTGAACCAGTGCGGATCCGGCTCACGCCATGCCGCATGGCGACCCGGTAGACGCCGCGCGCGCCCTGCGCCGGGCGGTGATTGACCGGGAAGATCACCATGTCGCCGCGCTTCAGCGGCACCACCTCCACCCGCGACTGCATGCGCGGGCGCTGCTCGGTCAGCACGAACTCCCCACCTTCGAAATCCTTGCCCGGTTGGCTCAGCAAGATCGCCGCCTGCAGCGGGAACACGTGTTCGCCGTACAGGTCCTGGTGCAGGCAGTTGTAGTCGCCCGCGCCGTATTGCAGCATCAGGGGCGTCGGACGCTGCTGGCCGGCGGCGTGGCAGCGCGCCAGGAAGTCGGCATGGTCGGGCGGGAAGCGCGCTTCCATGTCCATCAGCTCGTGCCAGCGGTTGGCGATGTCGGCCAGCGGGCCATACAGCGATTGCCGCAGCGCCGAGATCATCGACGGCAGCGGATAGCGGAAGTACTGGTACTCGCCGCTGCCGAAGCCGTGCTGCGCCATCACCACCCGGCTGCGAAACAGCGACGCTTGCCGGTACTGCGCCGCCATCGCGACGCATTCGTCGGCGCCCAGCATGCCGGGGACGATGGCGTAGCCGTGCGCGTTCAACTCATCGGCGATGGCCTGCCAGTCCAGCCCCGCCACGTGCACCGCGATGCCGGCCGCCGCGCCGACCGCCTTGCGGGCGTTGGCCAGCGCCAGCGCATTGGCTGCGGCTTGGGCGGCAGCGTCGGCGTTGTCGCCCGCCGGGATAGCGCCGCCTCCGGGCGCTGCGGCCTGCGTCGGCGGCGCCACGCTCACCGGCAGCGGCTTGCGCGGCTTGCGCTCGGCCGCACCGCCGCCGAAATCGAACTCACCGTTCGTCATTTGCCCGACTCCCGGTCCAGCAGCGCGGCCTTGCGGTCCACGCCCCAGCGATAGCCGGAGATCGAACCATCGTTGCGCACCACGCGGTGACACGGTATCGCCACCGCCAGCGCGTTCGCCGCGCAGGCCCCGGCCACCGCCCGCGCGCCCTTGGGCGAGCCGACCAGCGCCGCCAGTTCAGCATAGCTGACCGTGCGCCCGGCCGGGATCTCGCGCAGCACCTGCCACACGCGCTGCTGGAAGGCGGTGCCGCGCACATCGAGCGGCAGGTCGAGGCCGATCTCCGGCCGCTCCACCATGCCCACCACGCGCGACACCACCTGCTCATACTCCGGCTCCGCGCCGATCAGCTCCGCCTTCGGGAAGCGGTCCTGCAGATCGCGCACCAGCACATCGGGATCGTCGTCGATCAGGATCGCGCAGATGCCCTGCTCCGTGCTGGCCACCAGGATCGCGCCCAGCGAACAGGCGCCGATGGCGAAACGGATCTGCGCACCGCGTCCGCCGGCGCGGAAGGCGGTCGGCGTCATGCCCAGCACCGACGGCGTCTGCGCATAGAACCGTCCGCTGGAGTTGTAGCCGGCCGCGTACATCGCGTCCGTCACCGTGGCCTGCTGCGCCAGCCCGTCCTGCATGCGGCGCGCCCGCTGGGCGTTGGCGTAGGCCTTGGGCGTAATCCCGGTCACCGCCTTGAACATGCGGTGGAAATGGAAGCGGCTCACGCCCACGGCCGTCGCCAGGCTGTCCAGGTCCGGCGCGCTCTCGGCGTCGGCGGCGGCCGCGTCGATCAGGCGGCAGGCTTGCGCCACGATGGCGGCCTGGCGCTCGGCCAGCGGCGGCTGGTCCGGCTTGCAACGCAGGCAGGGACGGAAGCCTGCCTGCTCGGCCGCCTCGCGGCTGTCGTGGAAGGCCACGTTCTTGCGCAGCGCGGGCCGCGCCCCGCACGATGGCCGGCAGTACACGCCGGTGCTGCGCACCGAGTACCAGAACTCGCCGTCGGCGCCGGCGTCGCGCTGCCGCACGGCTTCCCAGCGCAGCTCATCGCCCTGGTAGGCGGTGCGTGTAACTTCTTTGTTTGCTGTCTTGCCCATCTCAGACTCCATGATCGGATAAGGAATGCAGCCATCCTATCCAGCGCCGCGCCGCGACGCACTCCGGCTCTTGCTTTTGAATTGTAGATTGTACGTCGGGCCGGCACGCGATGCTAAAATGCCCACTTGCCGCCAGTCAGGCGCATCCTCGGAGAAACCGTTTGGACGACGAACAAGCCCTGCAAGACAGTACCCCCATATTCCAGCGCATCAAGGACTACCTGGTGGCGCAGATCGCCGCCGGCACCTGGAAGGAAGGCGACGTGATCCCGTCCGAGCAGGCGCTGGTCAAGCAGTTCGGCGTGTCGCGCATGACCGTCAACCGCGCCGTGCGCGAGCTCACCGCCGACCAGATCCTGACCCGCCGCCAGGGCTCCGGCACCTATGTCGCCCAGCAGAAGTACCAGGCCACGCTGCTGGAGATCAAATCCATCGCCGACGAGATCCGCGCCCGCGGCCACGCCCACCGCAGCAGCCTGCAACAGCTGGAGCGGGTCAAGGCCAGCGAGTTGATGGCCAAGCAGTTCGAGCTGCCGGCCGGCCATCCGCTGTTCCATTCGGTGATCGTGCACTTCGAGAACGGCGTGCCGATCCAGGTCGAGGACCGCTGGGCCAATCCGCTGTGCGCGCCGGACTACATGGAGCAGGACTACGCCGCCATCACGCCCAACGAATACCTGATGAAGGCGGCCCCGCTGCAAGGCGCCAGCTACAGCATCGAAGCGCTGGCGGCCCCGCGCGACATCGCCGAGATGCTGGCCATCGACACCAGGCAAGCCTGCCTGGTGCTCAAGCGCCAGACCCGTTCCAACGGCCAGGTCGCCTCGATCGCCACCATGTGGCACCCCGGCCACCGCTACCAGTTCGCCGGCAGCTTCGCGCAGTAGGAGCGCATCGACAATACGTCCTTTACAACTTAGTCGACTAAAGCCCAACCTTCGATGCTATAGTTGCCCGGCCATAGCATAAATACCAGCAATGCCTTGCGGATTGAAAGGGAAGCTCTTGTTGCACCGCCGTCCCAGGTCCGGCCGGACCCTCTTCTGGCGCCGTCTGCCACGCAGCCTGACGGCGGCTGCGCTCGTGCTGGCGTGCAGCCTCGATGGCGCGCAGGCGGCGGAGAAGGTCAGCATCCAGCTCAAATGGATGCACCAGTTCCAGTTCGCCGGCTACTACGCGGCGCAGGACCAGGGCTACTACCGCGACGTCGGCCTCGACGTCACACTGCTCGAGGCGCGCCCCGGCGTCGATCCCATCCAGTCCGTGCTCGACGGCCGCGCCCAGTACGGCGTCGGCAACACCTCGCTGCTGGTGGCGCGCGGACGCGGCCAGCCGATGGTGGTGCTGGCCTCGATCTTCCAGCACTCGGCCAGCGCGCTGCTGGTGCGGCACGACGCCGACGGCAAGCCGCGGCCGTGGCCCGGCAGCCGCGTGATGCTGGCGCCGAACAACGAAGAACTGCTCATCTTCCTCAAAAAGCTCGGCGTGCGGTCCGACAGCCTGGTGCCGGCCGTGCACAGCTTCAATACCGAAGACCTGCTTGAAGGCCGGGTCGACGCCATGTCGATCTACATCACCGAAGCGCCGTATCTGCTCGAACGCCACAGCGTCGGCTACGAGATCCTGTCGGCGCGCTCGCTGGGCGACGACTTTTACGGCGACCTGCTGTACACCACCGAAAGCGAACTGCGCGAACATCCGCTGCGCGCGCAGGCGCTGCGCGACGCCACCTTGCGCGGCTGGCGCTATGCGATGGCGCATCCGGGCGAGATCGCCGACCTGATACGGGCCCGCTACCCCGAGCGCCACAGCCGCGAGCACCTGATGTACGAGGCCCAGCACATCGCGCCGCTGCTGGAGCAGGGCCTGATCGAACTCGGTTACAGCAACCCCGAACGCTGGCAAGCCATCGCCCGCGCCTACATCGAGCAGGGCATGCTGCCGGCCGACTTCAAGCTGGACGGCTTCCTGTTCCAGCCGCAGGCCAGCGACCGCCTGCTGCGCTACACCGGCGCGCTGGCGGCGACGCTGCTGCTGCTGTTGACGGCGGCCGGGCTGTGGCGCCTGCGGCGGCAGGCGGCGGCGCTGCGGACGGCGCGCGCGGAACTGGGCGACGCCGAACGCATCGCCAGCTTCGCGCTGGAGAGCACCGGCGAAGGCATGTGGGAATGGCGGCTCGACACCGGCGCGCTGGTGCTGTCGCCGCGCTACGGCGCGCTGCTGGGCTACGGCGCCGGCGAATTCACGCCGACGCTGGAACAGTGGCTGGTGCACGTGCACCCGGACGACCAGGCGCGCGTCGAGCGCACCATCCAGGACTGCCTGGCCAGCGCCTCGGAACTGAACAACCAGATCTTCAGCGAACACCGCATGCGCACCAAGGACGGCGGCTGGATCTGGGTGCTGGCGCGCGGCATGATCATCGAACGCGACGACAGCGGCCGGCCGCTGCGCGCCACCGGCACCATGGCCGACATCAGCGAGCGCACCGCCGCCGAGGAGGCGCGCATGTGCGCCGTGGTCGACGCCACGCCGGGCGCCATGCTGATCGCCGACAAGAGCGGCCGGGTGCGCTACGCCAATCCGGCCTGCGCCCGCAGCTTCGGCTACGCGGGCACGATGGCCGGGCGCTCGGTCGAGCAGCTGGCGCCGGAGGCCATGCGCAGCAACGGCCGCACGCGCGAGCTGTTCTCGCGCCCCAACCTGCCGGGCCGGGTGCTGAGCGCGATCCGCGCCGACGGCGGCAGCTTCCCGGCGATGGTGCACATCGCGCCGGTGATGTTGGCCGGCCAGGAGCTGGTGGTGATGGCGCTGCGCGACATGACCCAGCGCCAGCGCGCCGAGGAAGCGCTGCACGCCAGCTCCGAGCGCTACCGCCTGATCGTGCAGACCGCCGCCGAAGGCATCTGGATGACCGGCGCCGACGACCGCACCAGCTTCGTCAACCCCACCATGGCGCGCATGCTGGACTACGACGTCGAGCAGATGCTGGGCCGCGCCATGACCGACTTCATGGACGACGACGGCCACGCGCTGCTCAAGCAGCACCTGCAGCGGCGCCTGGCCGGCGAGGCCTGCCAGGGCGACGTCTGCTTCCTGCGGCGCGACGGCAGCGTGGTGTGGTGCCTGCTGTCGACCACCGTCATCAACTCCGACGCCGGCCACTACGCCGGCACCTTGGCGATGCTGACCGATATCACCGAACGGCGCCGCGCCGACAGCGCGCTGCGCAGCTCCAGCCAGCGGCTGGCGTCGATCTTCAACGCCGTCACCAACGGCCTGGTGATGATCAACGGCGACGGCTATATTTTGGAAAGCAACGCCGCCGCCGCGCACATGCTGGCGCATGCGCTGGAGGTCGACGGCGGCCGCCTGTGGCGCGGCGTGCGCGAGGACGGCTCGCCGTTCGACGTCGCCAGCCATCCGGTGCAGCAGGCCATCGTCACCGGGGTCTCGGTGCGCGACGTGGTGATGGGCGTGAGCCAGGCCAGCGGCGAAGTGCACTGGCTGTCGGTCAACGCCGAGCCGATCCGCGACGAGCGCGGCATGGTGCCGCTGGTGGTGGCCAGCCTGACCGACATCACCGACCGCAAGCGCGGCGAAGACCAGCTGCGCGAACTGAACGAGCACCTGGAGGAACGGGTGGCGATCCGCACCGATGAACTGAACCAGGCCCGCATGCTGGCCGAGGAAGCCAGCCAGACCAAGGGCCAGTTCCTGGCCAATATGAGCCACGAGATCCGCACCCCGATGAACGGCGTGATCGGCATGGCCTACCTGGCGCTGAAGACCGACCTCGATCCGCGCCAGCGCGACTACCTGGAAAAGATCCGCTTCGCCGGCGAGCACCTGCTGGGCATCATCGACGACATCCTCGACATCTCCAAGATCGAGGCCGGCAAGCTGGAGATCGAGCAGGTCGACTTCGCGCTCGACCACGTGATCCAGACCCTGACCACGGTGGTGGCGCCCAAGGCGGCCAGCCGCGACCTGGAGCTGGTGTTCGATCTCGACCCCACGCTGCCCCGGGTGCTGCGCGGCGATCCGCTGCGCCTGGGCCAGGTGCTGATCAACTACACCAACAACGCCATCAAGTTCAGCGAGAAGGGCCGGATCGAGGTGCGGGTGCGCCAGGTGGTGGGCGACGCCAACGGCTGCCTGCTGCGCTTCGAGGTGAGCGACTGCGGCATCGGCCTGTCGGAAGCCGAGATCGACAAGCTGTTCCAGTCGTTCCAGCAGGCCGACACCTCGACCACGCGCGAATACGGCGGCACCGGCCTCGGCCTGGCCATCTGCAAGCAGCTGGCGCAGCTGATGGGCGGCGACGTCGGCGTGCGCAGCCGGCCCGGCCTGGGCAGCACCTTCTGGTTCACCGCGCGGCTGGGCATTTCCAGCGCGACGGTGCCGGCGCTGATCGACCGCGTCAAGGACGCCGCCGCCGAACTGCTGGCCTCCTCGCGCAGCGCGGCGGTGATGGCGGCGCTGAAGAACGCCCGCATCCTGCTGGTCGAGGACAATACCTTCAACCAGCAGATCGCGCTGGAGATGCTGGAGGAAGTCGGTTCCTCGGTGTGCCTGGCCGCCAACGGCATGGAGGCGCTGGAGCTGCTGCGCCAGACCGTGTTCGACTGCGTGCTGATGGACGTGCAGATGCCGCTGATGGACGGCCTGGAAACCACGCGCCGCATCCGCGCCGACCCCAGCCTGGCCGACATGCGGGTGCTGGCGATGACCGCCACCGCCACCAACGAAGACCGGGTGCGCTGCATCGAGGCCGGCATGGACGACTTCATCTCCAAGCCGATCCAGCCGGCGCTGATGTACCAGACCATCGCCAACTGGCTGCCGGAGCGCAGCGACGACGCCCCGCGCGCGGCGCCGGCCGTGGCCGCGCGGCCGCTGTTCAAGACCACGCTGGGCGGCGACCCGGCGGTGATCGACCTGTCGATCCTGGCCAAGCTGCTGGGCTATCATCCGCACAAGGTGCGCAAGTTCGCCTTCAAGTTCCTGCAGAACACCCAGGAAGGCCTGGGCCAGATGGAGCGGGCGCTGCAACGGGGCGACCTGGCGCGGGTGCGCGAGCTGGGCCACCGCCTGAAGTCGCCCGCGCGCACCGTCGGCGCGCTGGGCATGGGCGAGCTGATGCTGGAGATCGAACAGCTGCCGGCCGACACCCCGCCCGAGCGGGCGGCGCAGCGCGCGCAAGCCATCCTCGCGCAGCTGTGGCCGCTGCTGGAACAGATCACCGAACAAATCATGACCAACACCACTTTCGCCGACGATAACTAGGTAGGGCAAGACATCATGCGGGTATTGCTGCTGGATGACGACAAGTTCATGCTGGACGTGCTGGCCGACATGATCGCCGGCCTGGGGCCGCACGAGGTGCTGCCCGAGACCGACGGCCGCCGCGCGCTGGTGGAGCTGCGCCTGCGCCCGCCGGAGTTGTTGATTTGCGACTTGAGCATGCCGGTGATGGACGGCATCGACTTCCTGCGCCTGGCCGCGGCGCAGCAATACCGCGGCTGCGTGGTGCTGTTGTCGGGCGTGGACGGCGCCGTGCTGAAGACCGCCGCCCGCCTGGCCGAGGCGCAGGGACTGGCCATCCTGGACGCCTGCGCCAAGCCGCTGGCGGTCGACACGCTGGCCGCGCTGATGGCCCGCGCCGCCACGCGCTGCCAGGCCCAGCCCGGCCCGGTACTTGACAACAATGGCAAATAGTTTAGATGGTTTCTACAATCTGCCGCACATTTCTAAAAAATGGGTTATTATTTACGCCATCCCCGCCTGCCGACCTTGTTGCCATCCCTTCCAAGACATTGAATTCGCGCAATTGGCCACCATCTGCTGCCTGTAACCGGCAACGTTGAAGGCGATTGCAGACAACATGGCATAATCCCCAGGCGTTATTGACCCCAACAGACCTCGATAGAGGAATATATGAGCGAAAATATCAAACACATCACCGATACTTCTTTTGACGCCGACGTCCTGAAATCCGACCGCCCAGTGCTGGTCGACTTCTGGGCCGAGTGGTGCGGTCCTTGCAAGAGCATCGCCCCGATCCTGGAAGAAGTGGCCAAGGAATACGACGGCAAGATCCTGATAGCCAAGATGGACGTCGACGCCAACCAGGCAGTGCCTGCCAAGTTCGGCATCCGCGGCATCCCGACCCTGATCCTGTTCAAGAACGGCGTCGCCGCCGCTCAAAAGGTTGGCGCAATGGCAAAAGGCCAGCTGACCTCTTTCATCGACAGCAATATCTAAGTAAGATAGTATTACGCTGCAAAAAACGGCGCCGCGCCCGCGACGCCGTTTAATAACTTAGAGACAACCACGCAGTTCCCTCCCCTACCTTTACTTTCCCGTCACGGGACACTCAACACATATGCATCTATCTGAATTAAAGGCCCTACACGTCTCGGCATTGCTGGAGATGGCCATCGGTCTTGATATCGACAACGCGGCGCGTCTGCGCAAACAGGAACTGATGTTTGCGATCCTGAAAAAGCGCGCGAAATCCGGTGAACAGATCTTCGGCGACGGCGCCCTGGAAGTGCTGCCGGACGGCTTCGGCTTCCTTCGCTCGCCCGACGCCAGCTACATGGCGTCCACCGACGACATCTACATTTCCCCATCGCAGATCCGCCGCTTCAACCTGCACACCGGCGATTCGATCGAGGGCGAGGTGCGTACCCCTAAAGATGGCGAGCGCTACTTCGCGCTGGTCAAGGTCGACAAGGTCAACGGCGAATCGCCGGAAGCCTCGAAGCACCGCATATTGTTTGAGAACCTGACGCCGCTGCACCCGAACGAGCCGCTGCGCCTGGAACGTGACATCAACGGCACCGAGAACATCACCGGCCGCATCATCGACCTGATCGCGCCGATCGGCAAGGGCCAGCGCGGCCTGCTGGTGGCCTCGCCGAAATCGGGCAAGTCGGTGATCCTGCAGCACATCGCGCATGCGATCACCGCCAACCATCCTGACTGCACGCTGATCGTGCTGCTGATCGACGAACGTCCGGAAGAAGTGACCGAGATGCAGCGCTCGGTGCGCGGCGAAGTGGTCGCCTCGACCTTCGACGAACCGGCCACCCGCCACGTGCAGGTCGCCGAGATGGTGCTGGAAAAAGCCAAGCGCCTGGTCGAAATGAAGAAGGACGTGATCATCCTGCTGGATTCGATCACCCGTCTGGCGCGCGCCTACAACACCGTGATCCCTGCCTCCGGCAAGGTGCTGACCGGTGGTGTCGACGCCAACGCGCTGCAACGTCCTAAGCGCTTCTTCGGCGCCGCCCGTAACATCGAAGAAGGCGGCTCGCTGACCATCATCGCCACCGCGCTGATCGAAACCGGTTCGCGCATGGATGACGTGATCTACGAAGAATTCAAGGGTACCGGCAATATGGAGGTGCACCTGGAGCGCCGCCTGGCCGAGAAGCGCGTCTACCCGGCGATCAACCTGAACAAATCGGGCACCCGCCGCGAAGAACTGCTGATCAAGCCGGACCAGCTGCAGAAGATCTGGATCCTGCGCAAGCTGCTGTACTCGATGGACGAGATCGAAGCGATGGAGTTCATCCTCGACAAAATGAAGGCCACTAAAAACAACGGTGAGTTCTTCGACATGATGCGTCGCGGCGGTTAATTCCCCGTAATGCAATCATGACAGACAGGCAACCCAAGCGGTTGCCTGTTTGCGTTTACCCCGGTATAATCGCCGATCGCATTAACTTTAACTCTGGCAAGTGAGCGGCAATCGGGTCAAGAAGCTGGACCGACCGACGAAGTGCTGTTTGGCTACCTAACTAACCGAAGGCTTCAAAATGAAACCAGAAATCCATCCAGAATACCGCGAAGTTGTGTTCCACGATCTGTCGTGCGACTTCAAATTCGTCACCCGTTCGACCATCCAGACCCGCGAAAAGATCGAGCACAACGGTAAAGAATACCCGCTGATCAAGATCGAGGTATCGGCTGAATCGCACCCGTTCTACACCGGCAAGCACAAAATCGTCGACACCGCTGGCCGCGTTGAGAAATTCCGCCAGAAATTCGGCGCAGTTGGCTCGAAGACCCAAGTCGCACAAGGCTGATTTTCGCCGCGATGAACAAAAAAGCAGCCTCTGGCTGCTTTTTTTGTTTCTTGTCCCGTTTTCCTTCATACTCCCGTTCACCTCTCACTTGCACACCGATCGATGAAGCCTGTCCGTCTTCCCGCCGCCGCTACCCTGGCACTGCCGCGCTGGGCGCTGTTCGCCCTGGGCCTGCTGTACATCCTGCCTGGCCTGATCGGCCGCGATCCGTGGAAGAACGACGACGCCGCCAGCTTCGGCATCATGTGGACCATGGCGCACGGCACCTGGCAGGACTGGCTGTGGCCCAACATCGCCGGCCTGTCGATGCCGGACGAAGGCCCGCTGGCGTTCTGGCTGGGCGCGCTCGGCATCAAGCTGTTCGGCTGGCTGCTGGGCGACGTGCTGGGAGCGCGCGTCGGCACCGTCGGCGTCTTCCTGCTGGGCGTGCTGTCGCTGTGGTACGCCACCTTTAATCTGGGGCGCCGGCAGGATGCGCAACCGCTGCGCCTGGCCTTCGGCGGCCAGCCCGAACCGGACGACTTCGGCCGCACCCTGGCCGACGCCGCCGTGCTGCTCTACCTCGGCTGCCTGGGCCTGCTGCTGCACAGCCACGAGACCACCTCGGAGGCGCTGCAAGTGTCGCTGGTGGCGCTGCTGCTGTACCGCACCGTGCGCTACGTGGAAGGGCCGTCGCTGCGCAACGCCGCCCTCAGCGGCCTGGCGGTCGGCCTGCTGACCTTGACGCGCGGCTGGGTCACGCCGGTGTTCCTCATGCTGGCCCTGTTCGCCTGCACCCGCTTCCTCGACCAGCCCGCCATCCGCGCGATGCGCGACCTGGGCGCCACCATCGCCGTCGGCGGCGCCGTGGCCGCGCTGTGGCTGCTGCCGGCGCAACTGCTGCAACCCTACCACCAGCTGCCGCTGAACGCCTGGCTGGCCTGGAACCTCAACCTGTTCGACCTGCCGAGCGCGCTGTCGCTGAAATTCTTCCTGCGCGTCGGCGTCTGGTTCTTCTGGCCGGCGTGGCCGTTCGCCGGCTGGGCCGTGTGGGCCTGGCGCCGCCAGCGCCGCGCGCTGCACATCGTGGTGCCGCTGGCCTTCGTCACCATGGGCATGCTGCTGACCTTGTTCAACGGCCAGCCCGAGCAGGGACAACTGCTGGTGCTGCTGCCGCCGCTGGCCATCATGGCCGCGTTCGGCCTGCTGACCATGAAACGCGGCGCCATCAACGCCATCGACTGGTTCTCGGTGATGGCGCTGACCCTGTGCGCGGCCGTGATCTGGCTGTTCTGGATCGCCAAGCTGACCGGCTGGCCGGCCAAGGCCGCCAAGAACGCGCTCAAGCTGGTGCCGGGCTTCCACCCGGAACTGGGCTGGATCGCGCTGCTGGTGGCGCTGGCCGCCACCGCCGGCTGGTTCGCGCTGGTGCATTGGCGCATCTCGCGCCAGCCGGCCGTGCTGTGGCGCGCCGTGGTGCTGTCGTCCGGCGGCCTGATCCTGATCTGGATTTTGCTGATGACCTTGTTCCTGCCGGACGTCAACTACAGCAAGAGCTACGCCAGCGTGGCGCACCAGATCGCCGAGAAACTGCCGCCGGGCGCGCGCTGCATCGAAACCAATGTCGGCCCGGCCCAGCGCGCGTCGTTCGCCTACTACGCCCAGCTGCCGTTTGACGGCGTCGAAGGCGGCCGCTGCGACCTGCTGCTGCTGCAAGACAGCATCAAACTGCGCGACGAGCGCGAGATCCCGGCACGCTACCGCGACCAGCAATGGCGCCTGCTGTGGGAAGGCCGGCGTCCGGCCGACCGCGACGAGCGTTTCCGCCTGTACCGCCGCGCGGACTAGGCGCAGCGGCGGGCGCGCGCGTTGCCGCCCGCTGCGCATTGCTGCTATGCTTAGGCGAAGAAAGCGGCCAGCCTATGCGATTTATTTTCCTGTCATTATTGCTCGCGGCAGCCAGCAGCGCCGGCGCCGCGTCGCTGACGCTGGTGACCGAGCACTCGCCGCCCGCCAGCATGCAGGGCCAGGAAGGCGTGACCGGTCGCGAGACCGAAAAGGTGCGCGAAATGATGGCCCGTACCGGCACCACCTACACCGTCGAGCTGTTGCCGTGGAAACGCGCCTTCGTGATGGCGCGACAGCAGCCAAGCACCTGCGTGTACTCGACCTCGCGCACCGAAGAGCGCGAAAAACTGTTCAAATGGATAGGACCGACCGACGAGGCCGAATGGGTGCTGTGGGGTCGCGCCGACCACGAGTTTCCCCTGAAGACGCTGGAGGATGCGCGCCATCTGCGCATCGGCACCTACATCGGCGATGCGCGCGACGAGTATCTGCGCAGCCGCGGCTTCCATGTCGAGCCGGTCAGCAACGACCTGGCCAATCCGCAGAAAGTGCTGCTCAAACGCATAGACCTGTGGGCCGTTGGCATGCGCAATGGCAGCCCCGGACCGAGCCAGTACGACTGGGCGGACAAGGTGGTGCCGCTGCTGGTGTTCAACCGGGTCAAGGTCTATCTGGCCTGCAACCCTTCAGTGCCGGATGAACTGGTCGCCCAGCTCAACGCGGCACTGGCTGAGATGCGGCGCGACGGCACCATGACGCGCCTGGAACGGAAGTACGAACACTGGACCCTGCCCAAATAAACCCCGCCATCAGCGCTTGGCCATGACGATGGTGTTGGCCGGCAGCTGGGCCGTCATCGGCAGGCGCTCGTAGTTGCTGACGGTGAGGGAGTCGCCCGCGTCATCGAACACCATGCGCGAACCGTTGCGTGTGATGAATTCCGCCGGACCCACCGCAAAGATTTCCACCCGTGCCTGGCCCTTGATCTCCGTGTAGAAACGGCCGACCTGGCGCGTGAAGCGCATGGTTTCGCCGTTGCTGAGCTGGTAGGAGGACTGATAGTCGAGGAACTGCTGCGGCTCCATGTGGTAGCGCGCCGCGCTGATCTTCACGCTTTCGCTGGCGACCTCGGCGGAGGCGGAGGCCGGCGCGGCGGAAGCCACGGCGGCGATGGACAAAGCAGCGGCTACAGCCAGGCTCAACAGAGTGGTTTTCATGGTCTTGCTCCAATCAATTTTTAGGATGGGCAGCTTGCCCGGTATGCTAGCTTGCCGGGCTTAACGGCGGGCCATGACGATGGTGTCGCCGGTGGCCTGGGCCAGCGGCAGGAGGCCGAAGTTGGCCACGCCGACGCTCTCGGCCTGATCGGTGAATTCAAAGCGGGTGCCGGCGCTGCTGACGAACTGGTCCTTAGCCACCGGGAAGATTTCCACCCGGTCGCCCTTGTCGAGCTGGGCGTAGAAGTGGGCCTGGCGCTGGCTGAATTTCAGGATCTGGCCGTTGGTCAACTGATACGAATTTTTGTAGTCGGCGAAGTCTTCCTGCATCATATGAAAGCGGCTGTGGCCGCCTTTGATCTGCACGCTGGTATCGTCCGCATGGGCGGCTGGCATGGCGGCGAAGGCAAGAGCGGCGACGACGCCGAAGAGTGTGGTTTTCATGGTGTGCTCCGTAAGATTATTGAGTCATTAAAACTGCCGGGGAGCCACCGCTGCATTTTTCGGATCAGCGGTAGACAGGTGCAGATTAACAAAGACTTCGCGCAAGATCAGGCGTATGCGACGAGCGGTAAATCGGCGTGCGCCAAGCGTAAAAAAACGCGATGAACGGCGGCCGCGCCGACGCTGTTGCAAGTGGCGCCTTTCTTTCAGCTGAGTTGATACAAACCTCCACAGTCCCGCTATATTGGGGGCAACACACGGCAGCGCCCCGCCTCGCGCGCCGTCCATGGCAGCCTCGGCTGCTGCGCCCCATCCTCGCGCCCCAGCCCGACATCAGCCGCACAGCCTTAGCCTGGATAGCATTCATGAATACCTGGTACAAAATGCAAGCCGCCCTGCGCAACAACTATGTGCGCGCGGGGTTGGCCCTGTTGGCCGCCGCCGTGGCGATGCTGTTCGGCTGGCGCGCCGACGTGCCGCAAGATCCGCAGCCGGTGCTGCGCTCGCAGGACATCGCGCAAATCACCGCGCTGCCGGGCCAGCGCCAGCGGCTGGAATACCTGCTGGTGGCGGCGCCGCTGTCGGAAGCGCCGCGCTATGTGTTCAAGCTGCGCGGCGATCCGCTGCTGTATGTGGTCAAAGTGCCGGCCACCACGCACTTGAGCCTGGAGCGCGAAGTGCTGCTGCGGCACAACCTCCCGTATGCCATCGCGCGCGACGACTACCTGGCCTCGCACCGCGCGGTGCTGCAGGATGAGGACGACAGCAAACTGGCGCGCGCGGGCGGCTGGCTGGGGCGCCACGCGGTCGATCTGCTGCTGCTCGGCCTGGTGCTGTTCGTGCTGCGCCACGGCCTGCCCGGAAGCGGCGTGGCGGCCGCCGTGCTGACCCCGGACCAGCTGAGCGGCAGCATGGACGACCTGATCGGCATGGAGGATATTAAGCAGGAAGTGTTACACCTTGAAGACATGATCCGCAACCGTGCGGTATATCGCGAGCACGATATCGACAAGCCCTTCAATGTCATGCTGACCGGGCCGGCCGGCACCGGCAAGACCAAGCTGGCCGGCTACCTGGCCAAGCGCCTGAACGTGCCGCTGATCCAGGCCTCGGCTTCGGCGCTGGAGTCCGGCTACATCGGCGGCGGCGCCAAGGCCTTGCATACTTTACATCGCAAGGCTTGCGCGCGCGGCAGCTGTATCATATTCCTCGACGAAGCCCAGGGCTTGTTCATGCCGCGCGGACGCGGCGACAAGAAATGGGAGGACGACACCGCCAACACGCTGCTGGGTCTGCTCGACGGCGTGCGCAGCGACCAGGGCGCGGGCGTGATCTGGGTGGTCGCCTCCAACTTCGACGACGCCGGCTCGGCGATGGACGAAGCGATGCTGCGCCGCTTCTCGGTCAAGATCAATTTCCGCCTGCCCAACAAGGCCGAACGGGCCGCACTGCTGCGCGCCTTCCTGGCGCGCAAGGCCGACGGCTGCGTGGCCTGGGAGCGGCTCGACC
This sequence comes from Duganella sp. BJB476, assembly GCF_003416895.1. GTDB lineage: Bacteria > Pseudomonadota > Gammaproteobacteria > Burkholderiales > Burkholderiaceae_D > Rugamonas. Next base: position 380,039 of record NZ_QVIO01000004.1, on the reverse strand, counting down.
TCGACCAGGTGGCCGAGATCACCGCCAATCTCAGTCCGGCGCTGCTGCAGACCGTGGTTGACCGCGCCAGCATGATCGCCATCCAGGAACAGGCGGCCATCGACACCGGACTGATGTTCCGCGCCTTCGAACGCGCCACCATCGGCCTGACCGACCGCGCCACCAGCGCCGAAAAGACGCGCCAGCGCGAACGCGTGGCGTTGCACGAGCTGGGCCACTTCTTCATGCAGATCGACCCGTGGCTGCGCCAGGGCTTGACGCTGGCGCAGGTCAAGGAGCGCTCGCCGCTGCTCAAGATCAGCACCGAGTCGGTGTCCAAGCTGGGCGCGCTGGGCTATGTGCTGTCCGCCTCGGACGACGCCGCCCTGCGCACGCTGGAGGAGCTGGAGCGCGACGTGATCCAGCTGTACGGCGGCGTCGCCGCCGAAGAACTGTTCTACGGCGCGCGCGGCATTTCGGTCGGCAGCCAGAACGACATCCAGAAAGCCACGTCCATGCTGGACATGATGGTCAACCAGCTGTCGATGTATTCGCGTTCCAAGCTGGACTACAGCCAGTTCAAGCACCGGGAGCGCGACCTCGACCAGGTGCAGGCCAAGGCCGACGAGCTGTACACCTACACGCTGCAGGCGATCGCCGACTACCGCGGCGCGATCAGCGAGTTGAAGGAGGTTCTGATGGACCAGTACGTGCTGTCCAAGGACGCCATCTTCGCGCTGCTGGAGCAGCGGCTGGGCCGACAGCCTGGCGGCGGCAACCTTGCACAAATATAAAAATTCCGTGCCATGGCTTGCGGCCCGCAGGCAAATCAGTGATAATGCGGGTCGCGTTGCCGGGATGGCGGAATAGGTAGACGCACGGGACTCAAAATCCCGCGCCGCAAGGCGTGCCGGTTCGATTCCGGCTCCCGGCACCAACAGTTACACTCAAAGCAACTCAGAGTATCTCAGAACCCGCCCATCTCCCTATGACGGCGGGTTTTTTATTGGCTCAGCCTGTCGCTTGACAAATCGCATACATTCTTGAATTTGACGGTATGTCGCCCGGTACTTTTGCTAGAGTACCGAGAAATACCGTCACACGGCGGGAGGCGGCGATGGCGCTCACGGACACCTTCATAAAGGCCCTGAAGCTCACCAAAGGGACCACGGACAAGTACACGGACGGGGAAGGCATGTATCTCCTCGTCAATTCAGCAGGTAAGTACTGGCGCATGGATTATCGGTTTCTCGACCGACGCAAAACGCTGGCCCTCGGCGTCTATCCACACACCTCCCTGGCCAAGGCCCGGCAAAAACGCGCCGACGCCAAGGTCCAGCTGGCGGAGGGGATCGACCCCGGCGCCGTCAAACGCCTCGAAAAACTGCAGCGCTCCGAAATCGCCAATCAGACCTTCGAGTCCGTCGCCCGCACCTGGCTGAAAAAGACCAAGGCCAGCCGCGCAGAGAGCACGCAGGAAAAAATCACCGGCTGGCTGGAAGGCAACGCATTTCCCTACATCGGACGTCTACCCATCTCTGCGATCAAGCCGCGTGACGTGCTTCTGGCTGTTCAACGTATGGAATCGCGCGGCGCGGTCGAGTCCGCACATCGCGTGCGACAAGTCTGCGGCCAGGTATTCCGGTTCGCCGTCGCCAGCGGCTTCATAGAGCGCGATGTCACCGCAGACCTCAAAGGAGCCCTCGCCACGCCCAAGAAGGGCAACTATGCGGCTATCACAGAGCCCAAGGAGGTTGCGGGCCTCATGCGCTCGATATACGGCTACGACGGTCATCCCTCCGCCGCAGCGGCCCTCAAGCTGGCCGCACTGCTGTTTGTACGTCCTGGGGAGCTGCGTTGCGCCGAATGGACCGAGTTTGATTTCGACACGGCCCTATGGCGCATCCCCGGCTCGAAGATGAAAATGAAAGTAGACCATGTCGTCCCCCTTTCCACTCAAGCACTTTCAATACTCCGGGAGCTCGAACCAATGACCGGCCACGGGAGGTTCGTTTTCCCCAGCATCCGGACCGACGATCGCTGCATGAGCGAAAACACCGTCAACGCCGCCTTGCGCAGCATGGGATACACAAAAGAGGTGATGACAGGCCACGGGTTCAGGGCGATGGCACGCACCATCCTCGATGAAGTGCTCGGTGAACGCGTCGATCTCATCGAACACCAATTGGCGCATGCGGTCATCGACCCCAACGGACGTGCCTATAACCGCACTGCGCACCTCCCCACCAGAAAGCAAATGATGCAGCGCTGGGCTAATTACCTGGATGAGATTCGGAATGTGATGCCGGGAAAGCCGAAATAATAGGGGTTCCAAAATTGTATGCGGTATGTAATCCAACCGAAAACTTCAAAAGGCCGTCCCCTACAATCCCTCGGATACGTTGAGCTAGCCCCACGTTGATCGAAAGACCATGCTTCCCGCATAGCGGTGAAAAGCAGTGACATTTTGCGCATCTTGCGTTTAATCAAGATGCTATCCTAGCTGCATCAACCCGAAATCGGCCAAGAGCGGACTAGACCGCCAATGAAATTTTACCAATACAAGCAGAGCAAGGGATAAATGACAATTCGCGACTGGCAACCTGAACAAGTTCAAAAAAAACATGTCAAGCAAGCAGCTAAAATATGGAGGACCAAAAGCGGCTATCTAAATTTCAAGAATTCGACAAAATACGATGTTATTGTCGGAGGAAAACCGTATCCCCCCAAGGCAATTTCAAGCATTGCTCATAACCTTGCGACAGGAAAGATACTTTATGCCAATGACTTCGTTGGTTCTAAAGAGGGTGTCTGGCACCGGCGTCTTAAGATACTGGGCTTTGAAATTCTGGAAAAAAATACCGCTCAGAAATTTGATGATGAGATATCGGCCAGTCTTAAATTAACAAGACAAGCTCGGCTAAAAAAGATCGTTGCAACTTCAACTAATCCACCGAAAAAATCACAGGTACAAGTTACTCGCTACGCTCGTAGCCCTCATGTAGTAGCTGAACGGCTTATTATTGCGAATGGCAAATGCGAAAAATGTCGTAAGACGGCACCATTTAAACGTAAACGCGACAATACTCCCTATCTGGAAGTTCATCATGTTAAGTTGCTTTCTCAAGGAGGACTCGACACGATAGAAAATACGTTGGCTTTATGCCCAAATTGTCATTGTGAGTTGCATGACATTTTGCGTATCGACAACTTGGTCGAATAATAATTCCCACAAAAATATTGATTTACGGCCGCTTCATATTTTTCAAAAATAACACTTTTAGGATTACAATTTCCATGCAAGACACAAAACAACTAAGGATCTCTTACAATAATGAATGGCCGATTAAGTTTTTATTTCCAGTTGAACAACAGCTAAAGAAACTTCTTGATGATCACAATCTCCAACAAGCTTTCATTCCTGCGAAATTGAACCTCTCATCCGATCAAGAATTTCACTCTCTGCTCGGTCACTTCTTAGAAGGATTAGATCAACTCCCCTTTCGACCTGATGCTGCGTTCGATGCCATTTGGAAGGCGTTGGATGCCGAATTTTTTCGGGTGAAGGATGAGGCCTGTGCTCCCCAGCATGAGTCTAGGTTCGAAAGCTTTCTAAATAAAGTTTCCACTGACTCAAACACTTGCAAGGCGTTCTATCCTCTAGCAAATGTAATACCCATGCAAACATGTGAATTTGCAGCAAAAAGGATAATTAAAAGTAAAATTGAACCAGATCAACATTCCGAACAATTTCTAAAGCGTGTAAAAAGTTGCCTAGGAAATGATCTATATGTATCTTTTCTTTCAAAATATGAACCTCTATGGTCGGCGTCCCCAGAAGAAGCGCAAAGAAAATCAGGCGCATTCTTGAGGAGATTGGTTCTTGGAGAAGAACTGGACATAAATAGTATAAAGTTTAGTCTAACAAGTGAAAAGATTGCGTCATTTTTAATCTCAATCATTATGCCGCAGTTCAGGAATGAACGTTTTCATGGAACGACATTTCCGCCATTTCGGAGCAGTGTCGCAAAATTAAAAACTTATGCACACGGATATTTTATTTTACAAGTTGCATATGCATTACTTCTAGAAGTGTTTTTGTATAGAAATTTTGGTGTTATCGATCAAAATTCTGTCGAGGAAGCGGTAAACAAAAATAGGGATATTTTCCTAAAATTATTTGACCGCGAACTTAAAAAATAAGTCTAACTAAACCGTCGAGAAGGTTCTGAAAAATATTTAAACCTGGATCCTATCACACTATCGTTTCAAAAAGTTAAAATTGATTGCTACTTAGGCCCAAGGTCAATATCACGGTAGAAAAATATCAAGTGACCGAAGCCATCACCGTAATTGATTAAACCTACAATATATCATTTGAATACTATGGCCATCGCAAAAAAACGAACATTCATTATCGACTGTCATGTTTGCAAAGCAAAAGTGGCTGCGATTGAGACCGGCAGAGCCGAGCGATTTAGCTTCGACGACGAAGCCAGCCTTCCATATGGAAACCGAGTGTTTATTGGCAACTGCCCAAGTTGCGACATAATTTTGGTTGGAGAATCTGACCAAATCGATTTTGAAAATTTTGATGCTTATGAAGATCGTTGGAGCGATGTTGTCCGCGTATTCCCAAACCCATCGAAGTCTTTTTCGAGTTGGAGGATCCCACGCGTAGTTACTGATTCACTGAACGAAGCAGATCGCTCTCTCCAGGCTGGTGCGAACATCGCTGCGTGTGTAATGCTTGGGCGTGCGCTAGAAGCACTTTGCCGCGATGTTCTGGAATCTAAACCTACAGAGACAGAAACAGGGACAGAGACAGCTAGCCCATCTGCGAAGTCCAAAAAAAGGCTGATGCTTGGAGAAGGTATAAAAAGGTTACGCGACACGAAGGTTATTGATGATCGGCTATACGACTGGAGCCAACAACTTCAAGCGTTTCGGAATCTTGCCGCCCATCCCGAAGACATAAGCATTTCAAGAGAGGACGCCGGCGACTTACAAACGTTCGTGAATGCGATTGTTGAATATGTCTATGATCTTGCGGATCGCTATGATGAATTTAAAACCCGTGCATTGAATCGTGCAATGAGGAAAAAAAACTAACCAGAAAGTTGGGCGCATCCTCTGTTACAAGCATTTCTCACCCGAAGTTGAAGATCCACGAGGTGGAACTTTCAGAAATTTATTAATGTGATGTGGTCGTCCGAGTTTCGGCTATCCGGAGCCTTAATTGTAGTAAAGAAAATCGGATCTGATATACCACATCGGATTATCGGAAGGTTGCCCTATCCCGTCTAGCATGCACGCCGATACTTACGTCTTAAAATACCAACCTCACCGCTAAGACTTACACGTTCTTAAGCTTAAGCGCTTGTCTAAACACCGGATGAATTTCCCACGTAAAACCTTGATCAACATTTGTTCTCGTACTTAATAAGGCTGGGTTATCAGAATAAGCTAGATGTTCATAGTGACCGCCAGTGAGTTCTTGACGTGCAGTAAGAAACCCAATTTGGAAAAGAAAGTGGGCAACTTCCATTGCGGCTGGTGTACCAACAACACCAACAATTTTCGGATGCACCCCCTGCAGTACGCGATTATTAAGTGCCGATATTAGGTCGGCAGTGGAGAACCATTCTGGCTCCCCAACGAAAGCAGTTAACAACTCCTCGATCTCCGGGCATTGGGAGCGAAACTCAGCGATTGTGTCCTGAATGCGGCGCCCCCCAAAGGCTGGGAGAACAGCATTAATGTCATCAAAATTGATGCGATCGCGCTGCGACTTTAATGCATTTGCTGCCGCATATTTTGCGAGTTCGACTAGCCAACGAGGCCGTCGTCTAGACAACGTGTATAAAATGGTTGTAGGAGGTCGCGATTGCTCTTTCCCCCAAGGCATGAGGCTATCAAATGCCAACTCTACAAGTTGCTTTCGACGTTTATCTATCGTCATGCTTAACGTTTTATGTACCTTCTGCCAAGCAGATGTTCGAAGCAAGTGTGCCTCGACCCTCTTTGCAAGTAGTTCATTAAAGTCAGAAAGCGACCAAGACAAGGAAATTGCATATTGTTCCACATGGGAAAGCGTTTCGTGATGCTGTTTTATGGTCGCCCAGACGTTAGGTCGCACCGTCAGTCGAAATCGGAATTCAGGTATGAGATTCGCAATTTGACGACATGCGGTAAACGCTGACGCAACTTTTGCGCGCTGAATTGGCGTATTTTCAAAGTTGTTGTCCAGATCGTCTATGAGCAACCATATCTCTGAACCGCCTTGCGACCAGCGTTTGATTGTTAGCTCTGGATTTTTCACACCTTGTCGGGTACGTTCAATCGGCAATGCCGATGACTTAAGGCGATCAACCACCGTTGAAACGAATGAGCGCTCCTTGAACCCGTTCATTTCCGCTTCTTCGACCAACGCAATCGCATCATCCCCAAACGCAAATGAAATTTGCGCTCCGATCTCGTTACAGGCCAACTTTAGAATACTCTGCTTCCAAGCACGAACCCATCGATCATGATCCGGGGTTTCAAGTTCCGGTGACAACGATGATGCCGGCACGGCGAGAACGACAGGCTGCGGGATTCTTTTGCGCAATTCAAGTTGCACCAGCCGCAACAGAGCAGATTTCCCTTCTCCTTTATATGCACGTACAATTGCGACAGATTCCGTATTATCGAGAAATTTTTTAACCTCTGGCCGCATGACCGCATAACTGGAAAAGATGTTTTCAGCTTCATCTTCAGCAGCCTCATTTCCAAATAGGTTCTTGTCTGAAAAGTCTACGAATGACATGCAAACACCTCAATTCATTAGCAATATTGGGAAAGGAAACCGTTACAGAACTATAACCGGAAATATGGTTTAGCAATCCATATTTGGGCTTGGTCATAATTTTTCATGAATAAACTGCCCAGCGAAGATACGATTGAGATTGTCAAAAACAACTGGACGACTCTAATTCATCAGGCAGTTGTCGTCAGCCCAACTCTGCTCTACAAAATTTCATCACCTTTCGGGCCCGCGCGAAAGGTGACGCTCTTGATCCTGCTTCCGTAACTGGGCCGCCCCTCCCGTATCCAGCCCTAACCTCGCAAGATATGTCGGCGCAGCCGGCGCAACTTTCCCTTCGCACTCCGTCACCAGAACGAACGGATGCCGTCCAACCGCCCGTTGTACCTGCTGATTGGTGAATCCTCCAAGTCGCCCATCAGCGCGGCTGATGGCATTCGCCCCATGACGTCCAACATCTTGCACAAGCACGTCTGCAGCCAACCCGCGCAATCGATCAGGCAATGCCGTCTGAGACAGCTTCACCTATGCTTGGTATTGCTCATTCCCCGTCTCCACGAGCGACGCCGGGACAAGTCCCCATTCGCGCAACGTCTGCCCCCCTTCTTTTTCAGACTAGCCAGCAGTACCAAACCAGGTTCACCATCGGGCCGTATCCAGACATCGTAGCCAGGCGCATTCATGCGCTTGAACCATGCCATGCTCTTGACCACTTCCGTCTTGCTCCACCGCCGCTCCTTGCTTGCCCTGCCTCGCGTCTACCAGCGTCACCAAGAAGCGATCCACGCCCATCGCCGTCATTTGCCTTTGCGCGGCTTCATTGCTGCGATCTCTGGCCGTAGTAGCTCCGCTACCGCCTTTGCGTCCAGCGTGTTCTGCACTGTTGGTGCCGGCGCCAGCCAAAGCCAAACTACGCTCACGAGCAGCCCCGTCGTTATTCCCGTTAACAGACCCAGCAGGTAGTGGCTCACTTCCATCTACTGCCCCGCCTGGTCCAGTCGTTCGGCTACTCTCTCGGCCGCTATCGTCGCGTTAATCCAGGACGTGATCGCCGCCTCCACCTGTGCCCGGAATTGTTCGCCCTGCTCCCGGCTGTGCTGCGCAATCTGCTCCAGGCTCGCTCTCGTCTCGTCCGTCAACGTGGCCATCGCCTGCGCCAGTGGCTCCAATAACGTCTGGTTCAGCGCTTCCACCCGCGCCGCGTCCGAGGCAGCGGCCAACTGCCGCACCGTATCGCTCTTTGTCATAGCGTATCCCACGTTTCGTCAGCCCCATCGGACTGTAGCCCTTCCCCCTGTCGCTGCCTTTCATCATCACGCCGTCCAGCGGGTACGATAGGCCCGACATCTTGCGGCCCTCCAACTGCGTAACCGGCACCATCTCGACGCCAACCGCCGCCAGGAGCTCGGCGTATTCGCTGGAGCTGTGGCAATGAACGGCTGCGCCATCGCACAGCTGCTCCAATCGCTAGCGCGTCGATGGCACACCAGTGCGCAAGCCTTCCTCGATCTCGCCCTTCGTCAGCGCGTGGCGCTGCACCTCGATTGATGGCGTCACGCGCCGTAAGTCAAATTCGCGCTCGATGGCGCGCATCAGCGTCTCTTGCCGCCGATAGTCATGACTGTCAGATGTGACACCGCCATCAAAGCGGATGCGGTTCACCAGCAGGCAAATTGGTGTGATCAAGTCCGATGAGTGTTTCTGGCCACCGTGCTTGCCGCAGCAAGGACGGTTTGTAAAGGCCCCGGGACACCACTCCCGTATATGCGGTATGTTCACTGCTTGCCCGCGCCGCATGCGCGTATGGCGCCGCGATCCGCTCCTTGTAGAAGCCTGATCGCGGTGGGACCAGTTACCCAGGGTCCATGGGGTGTGCCTCGCACACGTTGTCGGCCCACGTGGGGCAAGGTTGGCAAGCAGCGTTCTGCTGCGCTGATAGCGGTAGATCCGCTGTCACTGGCCTGCGTCACTGAGAAAACAGTGGCGGAGCCCATATGGCGCTTGGTTGCTAGCGCGTCGTCACTGGCAGCAGGCCGCCAGTAACGACGCGCGGTTTGCGCCGCGGACTAGGGCGGCGTATAGGACATGCACGCGGCGGCAGATCGCCGCGTGAGGTGGGGGCGGTGCGTGAATGCGCACGATGTGACGCGCATCATCCTCAGGGGAAGGATGCGCAATATGGATACAGCCCGTCATGGGCTGATCACGGGCTCGCTCAAAGGCGAAGCCGATCTAAGTTGAAGCTATGCACGAATGCATTATCTAAGGGCGCGTGACGAGCGCAGACGCTTGGCGCGATGCCAAGTTGCGCGAAGGGCGATCCCTTCGCGTCGAAAAGCATATTGTCCTCCACCTGGCACCGCGCCCGCATCACCGGCATGAAATTTTCGCCGATTGATTTGTCGAACGCTGATTGAAAAAGGCCCCCGATAAACACGCTCATTTCGACTGGCCCTTGCACGGACAACGGCGCATCGTATCGTACAGCGACAACCATCATTGGAGGACAACATGAGAACGCTACGACAGTCTCCCCGAGCCGATCAGGATTTCAGCACGCTCCGTGCCCTCGAGCCCGAAGCACATATGAAGATCCCTCCGAAGCCGGTCTCAGCTAAACAAAGAACGGACCGCACACCGATGCTCTACAAGATCACCAGCGTGATGGAACTGCTGGAAATTTCTCACGCGACTGTTTACCGAATGGTCGCGAGCGGCCAGCTGGACCTGGTAAAACTGAGTGCCCGGTCCAGCCGGATCACCTCGGCGAGCGTGGCGCGCATCCTTGCGCAAAAAGACTCCAAGGACTAAGCTAATAGCACAAGGTTCTTGCATCAGCGGAACCAAACCGGGTGCGATTTGGCGCAAAACGGGATTTTTGACGGTAGTTTTGAGACTGTACTTTCAGACAGCCAGCAATCACAAGGCCTACTTTTCCGTGTGATTCCGGCTCCCGCACCACCCAATACTGTGAAAAACCCGTTATGCCTGCCAGGCCTAGCGGGTTTTTTATCGCCTGGCGCCGGCGCCACCCGCGACCGCGCCGATGAGCTTGCGAAACAACAGCCACTGGACCGCTTCATTGTAGTTTCCCGCTAAAACGGCATAAACCATATGTAACGTTATTCCGCTTTCCATATTTCCATTATGCATATGCTATCGTAATTTCATGCAATCCCGCCTGGTCCGGATTGCCTGGCCCGGTGCGGCGGGGGGCCCGCCGGTATTCTTTCGATAGTTTGATGGAGGTGTAGAAATGGCTGTATCGTTTAAACCTGCTGTGATGTCCACCCTGTTGCTGGCCATGGCCTTGAGCGCCGGCGCCGCGTCGGCCAACGCGCTCAGCGAGAATTTCGACGGCGGCGTGCCGAGCGGCTGGACGGTCGTCAACAATAGCAATCCACTGGGCGACGCCGCCTGGTTTCAGGGTAACCCCATGGCGTTCAATGCACAGCAGGGCGCACCCAATTCCTACATCGGCGCCGCCTGGACCAGCGGCAAGGACGTGTCGGCCATCAGCAATTGGCTGATACTGCCAACCTCGACCTACCATAACGGCGACACCCTGTCGTTCTACACCCGCACCGTCGAAAGCTCGCCCTTCCCCGACCGCCTGGAAGTACGCTTCAGCAATGTCGGCGGCGTCAACGTCGGCGGCGCGGCCGACAGCGTCGGTTCGTTCAGCTCGCTCCTGCTGTCCGTCAATCCCGGCCAGGACACCGGCGTTTATCCGGACGCGTGGACCAAGTACAGCGTGACGCTGAACGGCCTGTCCGGCGCCACCAATGGCGCCTTCGCCTTCCATTATTCGCTGGATGACGGCGGCCCGAACGGCACCCGCTCCAACCTCATCGGCATCGACACCGTGTCGATCACCGCCGTGCCGGAACCGAGCACCTACCTGATGCTGGGCGCCGGCCTGGGCCTGGTCGGCCTGGCACGCAAGCGCAAAGCCAAGGCGGCTTAAGCAGCCAGCGAGGCGGACGGCAATCGCCGCCTCCGCCTCGCCAGCCCGTTCCGCTAGAATGGCGGCATGCCTCCCGCCAAACTCCCCAAATTCCCCGGCCCGCTGACCGCGCGCGGCGCCGTGCTGGCCATCCTGATTTCCGACGCCGACCAGACCGGCGCGCCGCCGCTGCAAGGCCGCACCTCGCTGGCGGCCATCGTCAAGACGCTCAAACGCAAATACAACTGGCCGGTCGAGACCAGCAGCTTCCCGTCCAACACCGGCGACGGCCGCGCCAGCTGGGCCACCGTCTACAGCCTGCCGCCCGCCGTCATCGCCAAGGCGCTGGCCAGCGGCGGCCGCGAATGGCTGGAACGCCGCAGCGCCGCCCGCGGCGCGCCGTAACATCTGCTTACTCTGGAAACACTTTCTGCGTCACCGGCTTTGCTCTCCGCCCCGTTATATGGACAAGCGCCACCGTGGCGCAACCCAGGAGAACAAAAATGACGACCACCCCAACCACCCGCATCCACCCATTGATGGCCGTAGCCGCTGTGTCGCTGACGCTGGTCAGCCTGGTCGGCGCCGCGTCGATCGCCGGCCTGCTGCCTAGCTCGCATGCCACCCCAGACACCACTCCGGTGGTCGCCAACTCAGCGCCACAGGCTGGCCAGTCACTGGCCGCCCAGCCTGCGCAGGAAACGCGCCAGCCCGTGATGGAGCACCGCACCGTGCATCATGTAACCCCGCAGGTGCGCCGCGTCGACAGCAACGGCGACAGCGTCCAGGCGCCGGTGGCCCAGGCGCCTGCGCCGGCACCGGCACCGGTGGCACAGAACAGCCCGCTCGGCATGGGCATCGGCGCGGTGGTTGGCGGCTTGATCGGCAACCAGGTCGGCGGCGGCAAGGGCAAGACCGCGGCCACCATCGCCGGCGTGGTCGGCGGCGCCTACGTCGGCAACGAGATCGCCAAGAAGAACTAAGCTTCCCCCACGCAGCGCCACGGCCCGGCCCCGCACAGGGGACCGGGCCGTTTTGTTTGCACCCGCGCAAAGCCGGATTTAATTTCTCAGTGGAAAATATGACATAATGCTTGCCGCCCTACCGCCACACATACCGATCGTCATGACCACCGATACCGACCCACACGAAGACTTGCGACATTTTTGGCAGCAGCGCGTCAAGGCCAGCCGTTGGCTGATCGTCAAGACTTCTGCGCTGGGCGTGCTGGCGGCGATATGCGGCGTGCTGGGCCAGGGCTGGCTGGAGGACGCCAGTCCGCTGTTCCCCATCATCAGCCAGAACTACGGCGCCTGGCAGGCCGGCTACCTGCTGGCCCTGCTGGTGATCTTCCTGCTGTGGGCCGCCGCCATGCTGCAAAAGTTCAGCCTGCTGCAAAACAGCAAGCAGGGGCGCGACATGCAGCAGCGCATCGACGAACACAACGAGCGCATCGCCCAGAAAAAGCTGGAAGCCAAGCAGCGCCGCGAACAGGAAGAGAAGGAAAAGGAAACCGCCCCCTCCTTCTTCAAGACCTCACCCCGCAGCAACAAGTTCGACTACTGAGCTACTCGTAGCGCAGGCAATCGACAGGCAACAGCTTCGACGCCCGGCGCGCCGGATAGAAACCAAAGAACACCCCCACCAGGCTGGAGAAGCCGCACGCCACCACCACCGCCCGCAAGGTGATGAACACGTCGAACTTGCCGGTCGAGGTGATGCCGGCCGCCGCCCCGGTGGCCAGCAGAATGCCGAACACGCCGCCCACCAGGCAGATCACCACCGCTTCCGTCAGGAACTGCAGCAGCACGTCGCGCGGCTTGGCGCCGATCGCCATGCGGATGCCGATCTCGCGGGTGCGCTCGGTCACCGACACCAGCATGATGTTCATGATGCCGATGCCGCCGACAATCAGCGAGATCGCGCCGATCAAGCCCAGCAAGGCAGCCAGGCCGGCGCTGATCTTCTGCGCGGTCTCGGCGAACGAGGCCAGGTTGTCGATGCGGAAGTCGTCCGGCTGCTCGAACTTGATGTGATGCCGATCGCGCAAGGTTTCATTGATGTCCTGGATGGCGTCCTGCAGATTGCCGCCGGACTTGCCCTGCGCCACCACGTAATGCACATTGCCGGGGAACGGCAGCCGCACCAGGTTGGCCGCCGACGCCGTGATCGGCACCAGCACGTAGTCGGCCAGGTCGCCGCCGTCGACCTGCTTGCCCTCGCCGTACAGCACGCCCACCACCTGGAACGAAACGTTCTCGATGCGGATGTACTTGCCCAGCGGGTCGACCTTGTAGAAGAACTGGTCGGCGATCTTCTTGCCGATCACCACCATGCGCGAGGCGGCGCGCACATCGGCGTCGCTGAAGGCGCTGCCCTTGTCGATCTTCCAGCCACGGATCTTGAACATGGCCGGCGTCACGCCGTGCACCGTCTTCGAGGCGTTCTCGTTGCCGACCGCCAGGTTGAAGCCGCCCTGCAGCACGCCGGCCGCGCCGGCCAGCGACGGCAGCGCGTTCAGCGCCGCCGCGTCGGCCATGGTCAGGGCCGGCGCCGCGCCGGTGCGCATGCGCTGCTGCTGCGCGCGGTCGCCGCCGGGCGAGACGAATAGCATATTCGTGCCCAACTGCTCCAGCTCCTTGGCGATGAAGCGCTTCATGCTGTCGCCCACCGCCAGCAACAGCACCACCGAAGTGATGCCGATGATGATGCCCAGCATGGTCAGCAGCGTGCGCAGGCGGTTCGCCATCATCGAGCGAAACGCCTCTACCACTATCTGTAAAGGATTCATATGATTTATACGGTTATGGGTTCGTGGCTCTGCGACATCAGCCGCAAGCCTTCGGCGGCGGGGCCGTCGTACAGCACATGGCCGTCCTTGAGCCGCATCAGCCGCTTGCTGTAGGCCGCGATGTCCGGCTCGTGCGTGACCAGCAGGATGGTGATGCCGCGCTCCTCGTTGAGCTGCTGGAACGAGCGCATGATCTCCTCGCTGGTCTGGGTGTCGAGGTTGCCGGTCGGCTCGTCGGCCAGGATCAGCGGCGGGTCGCCCACCAGCGCGCGGGCGATCGCCACCCGCTGCTGCTGGCCGCCGGACAGCTGGTTCGGCGTGCGCTTGGCATAGTCCTTCAGGCCGACCCGCTCCAGCTCCACCAGCGCCTTGGCGTGCGCCTTGCCGCGCGAGACGCCGGCATAGATCAGCGGCAGCGCCACGTTCTCCGCCACGCTCATGCGCTTGATCAGGTTAAAGCTCTGGAACACGAAGCCGATGGTGCGGTTGCGGATGGTCGCCAGCTCGGCGCGCGACAGGGTCAGCGTGTCGACGCCGTTGAGGTGGTAGCTGCCGCCGGTGGCCTGGTCGAGGCAGCCAAAGATATTCATCAGGGTCGACTTGCCCGAGCCGGACTGCCCCATCACCGCCAGGAAGTCGCCGCGCGGCACCGCCAGGTCGATGCCGAACAGGACCTGGGTTTCAACGTTGCCGGAGAAGTAGCTCTTGGTGACCTGTCGTATATCGATCAGCAATTGCGGCGCGGTCACAGGTCACCCTGCTTCTCGTTGATCGCGCGCGTGATCACCTTGTCGCCCTTCTTCAGCTCGCCACCGACGACCTCGGTGTAGCGGAAGTTAGACAGGCCGATCCTGATGTCCCTGGCCACCGGGTTGTTCTTGTCGTCCATGGTGTAGATCTTGAACGAGCGCGCCAGTTCGCTCTTGGTGCGGAAGGCGGCGTCGTCTTCCTGCGGCGCCTCGGCCACTGCGCTCGCGCTGGCGCTGGCGGATGCGCCGGCGGAGGCCGTCTTGGCGGCCAGCGCCTTGTCCTTCTTGGCCTGCTTCTCGACCTCCTCGTCGCTCAGGCGGAAGCGCAGCGCGGCGGTCGGGATGCGCAGCACCTGCTGGCGGTTGCCGACCAGCAGCCGCACCTGCGCCGTCATGCCCGGCTTGAGCAGCTCTTCGCTGTTGTCCACGTCCAGCACCACGTTGTAGGTGACCACGTTCTGCACCACATTGGCGGCCAGCCGGAACTGGCGCATGCGGGCATCGAATTCCTTGTCCGGATAGGCGTCGACCACGAAGCGGGCCGCCTGGCCGTCCTTCAGCGCGCCGACGTCGGCTTCCGAGACGCTGGTGTCGATCTGCATCTTGGTCAAGTCCTGGGCGATCTGGAACAAGGTCGGCGTGGTGAACGAGGCCGCCACGGTCTGGCCCAGGTCCACCGTGCGCTTGATGATGACGCCATCGATCGGCGAGCGGATCACGCTGTTGTCCAGGTCGGCCTGGGCGCGCGCCAGCTGCGCCTGCGCCAGCTGGATATTGGCCTGCGCCACGTCGACCTCGCGCTTGGACTGGTCCAGCGCCAGCGGCGAGATGAAGCTCTGCGTCACCAGGGTCTGGTTGCGCTGGTGGGTGGCCTGCGCCAGCCGCAGGCTGGCCCGCGCCGACGCCAGCTGCGCCTCGACCTGGCGGATCTGGGCGTTGAAGATGGTCGGGTCCAGCTTGAGCAGCACCTGGCCTTTCTTCACATGGTCGTTGAAGTCCGCCTTCAGCTCGCTCACCGTGCCCGACACCTGCGAGCCGATGTTGATCAGCGCCACCGGGTTGATGGTGCCGGTGGCCGTCACCGTCTGCGTGATGTTGCCGGTGTCGGCGGCGGCCACGCGGAAGCGCGGCGCCTCGACCACCGGGGCCTTGCTTTTGGAATACCAGGCGGCGCTGGCGCCACCGATAACAAGCAGGCCTACGGCCAGCGCAATCTTCTTCTTGGTCAGGAAAGCCATCGTCTCTACAAGTCCCATAGGTGAGATCCGGCGGTATGCGGATCGGCCCGCCAAGTATATGGCGTTTTGCCAGAAATGCAATCATGCAAGTCTTAAGCCCCGTCTATCCCCTACGACGGATTTCCGGCGCGGGAAAACAGCCCTACCATGGCTCATCATTCACTCCTGAAGGAAGTCCATCATGTCCAGCAACGCACCCGACTCTTCCCGCCGTTCCGCCATGGTCGGCGGCGCCGTCGCCGCAGCCGCCGCGGTCGCCACCGCCCTGCCGCTGGCCGCCGTCAGCAGCGACAGCCAGGCCGCCGCCAAAGTGCAAAAAACCGTCAGCACCATCACCACCCGCGACGGCGTCGAGATCTACTTCAAGGACTGGGGCCCGCGCAGCGGCCAACCGGTGATCCTGAGCCACGGCTGGCCGCTCAACGCCGACAGCTGGGAATCGGCCGCCTTCCACCTGGCCAACAACGGTTTCCGCGTGATCACGCACGACCGCCGCGGCCACGGCCGTTCGAGCCAGCCTTGGGACGGCAACGACATGGACCACTACGCCGACGACCTGGCGCAGCTGATCGAAGCGCTGGATTTGAAAAACATCATCCTGGCCGGCTTTTCCACCGGCGGCGGCGAAGTGGCGCGCTACGTGGGCCGCCACGGCACCAGGCGCATCGCCAAGCTGGGCCTGATCTCGGCCGTGCCGCCGCTGATGCTGAAAACCGACACCAACCCGGGCGGCCTGCCGATGGAAGTGTTCGACGGCATCCGCGCCGGCTCGGTCGCCAACCGCGCCCAGCTGTACCTGGATATCGCCTCGGGTCCGTTCTACAACTACAACCGTCCGGGCGCCAAGCCGTCGCAAGGCATCATCGACGCCTGGTACGCGCAGGGCATGCAGGCCGGCCACAAGAACACCTATGATTCGATCAAGGCCTTCTCGGAAACCGACTTCCGCGACGACCTGAAAAAGTTCGACAAGCCGACCCTGATCATCCACGGCGAGGACGACCAGATCGTGCCAATCGACGCCGCCGGCCGCGCCTCGGCCGCCATCGTCAAGCACGCCAGGCTGATCACCTATCCCGGCGCGCCGCACGGCCTGACCGACACCCACAAGGAGCGCTTCAACGCCGATTTCCTGGCCTTCGCCAAATCCTGATACAAGCAGGTGCTTGTTCTGTGATAAGGTTTCTGCTGTGCCAGTTCGCCACAGCGGAAACCTTATGAATATCGATACTCTCCTGCGGCTGTTTGCGCCCCCGACCGACCCTTCCCTGATCCAATACGGCAGCTACACGCCGTCGCTGGTGCTGCTCTCCATCTTGATAGCCATCTTTTCGTCCTGGATGGGATTGCAGGTGGTGGCGCAAGCCCAGTCCAGCAAGAGCCGCAGCCTGCGCGCCATCATGCTCGGCACCGGCAGCCTGGCGCTGGGCTGCGGCGTGTGGGCCATGCACTTCATCGGCATGCTGGCCTTCAACCTGTGCACCGAGGTCGACTACGACCACGTGACCACCATGCTGTCGGTGCTGCCCAGCCTGGCCGCCTCCGCCATCGCCCTGTCGCTGATCAGCCGCCGCCAGATCGGCACCGGCTCGCTGCTGCTGGGCGGCCTGCTGGTGGGCGCCGGCATCGGCGCCATGCACTACACCGGCATGGCGGCGATGCGCATGTCCTTCGACCTGTACTACGATCCGCTGATGTTCGGCCTGTCGATCGTGGTGGCGGTGGTGCTGGCCACCCTGGCGCTGTGGGTGCGCTTCGGCCTGCGCCTGCACACCCGCCTGCCGTCGAGCGTGCTGGGCGCGATCAGCGCCACCGTCATGGGCTGCGCCATCGCCGGCATGCACTACACCGGCATGGCGGCCGCGCGCTTCGCCGGCCGCCCGCTGCCCGGCGCCGCGCCCGAGCAAAGCAGCACCTTCCTGGCGCTGGCGATCTCGCTGATCACCATCGCCATCACCATCTTCATCATGTCGGCCAACGGCCTGCTGCGCTACCGCGAACTGTTCCGCCAGAAAAGCGAAAGCGAAGCCTGGATGCGCGCCCTGCTGACCACCACCATCGACGGCGTGGTCACCGTCGACCGCGAGGGCCTGATCCACGAATTCAACGCCTCGGCCGAACGCATCTTCGGCTGGCGCCGCGACGAGATCGTCGGCCAGAACATCCGCGTGCTGATGGACGACACCCAGCGCTCCGAGCGCGACGGCCTGCTCAACTACCTGCGCACCGAGAACTCGGCCATTCCCGGCCAGGGCAGCGAAGTGATCGCGCTGCGCAAGGACCGCAGCAAGGTGCCGATCCGGCGCGCGCTGGGCCACGCGCGGCTGGCCGAGCGCGACCTGTTCGTGCTGTTCATCACCGACATCAGCGAGCGGCGCGCCATCATGCAGGCGCTGCGCGACAGCGAGCAGCAGTTCCGCTCGCTGATCGGCAACATCCCCGGCATCTCCTTCCGCAGCAGCATGCGCTTCGACGCGCCGCCGGTGTTCGTCAGCGACGGCATCGAGCGCCTGGCCGGCTACCCGGCCAGCGACTTCGTCGGCGACAGCCGCAGCCGCACGCTGGGCAGCCTGATCGTGCCGGAAGACCGCGCCGGCGTCGAGGCGGAGATCGACCGCGCCGTCGCCGACACCAGCGCCTACCAGGTCGAGTACCGGCTGCGCCACGCCGACGGCCACGCCAGCTGGATGTGGGAGCACGGCGCCGTCACCCAGGACGAGAGCGATCCCGAGCTGCGCTGGATCGACGGCGTCATCCTCGACATCAGCGAACGGCGCCAGATGGAGCAGGAGCTGCGCAAGGCCAAGGAGACGGCCGAGCAGGCGGCCGCCGCGCGCGCCAGCTTCGTGGCCAATATGAGCCATGAAATCCGCACGCCGATGAACGCCATCCTCGGCTTCACCGACGTGCTGCTGGACACCGAACTCGACGACAACCAGCGGCGCCACCTGGACACGGTGCGCAAGGAAGGCCGCTCGCTGCTGCGCCTGCTCAACGAAATCCTCGACACCGCCAAGCTGGACAAGGGCGCGGTGGAGCTGGAGCCGGACGACTACAGCCTGCTGGGCCTGATCGACGAGCTGGCCTCGACCTTCGGCAGCAACGCCCGCAGCAAGGGCCTGGCGATCGACATCGTCTACGACCCGTCGCTGCCGGCCTGGCTGCACGGCGACGAGCTGCGCATGCGCCAGATCCTCGGCAACCTGCTCGACAACGCCATCAAGTTCACCGCCGCCGGCACCGTCAGCCTGCGCGCCAGCGCGGCCCAGGGCCAGCTCGAGATCGCGGTGCAGGACACTGGCATCGGCATCGCGCCGGAGCGGCTGGAGGCGATCTTCGACCCCTTCACCCAGGCCGACCCGTCGATGACGCGGCGCTTCGGCGGCACCGGCCTGGGCACCACCATCAGCCGCCAGCTGGTGGCGCTGATGGGCGGCAAGCTGTGGGCCGAGAGCACGCCCGGCCAGGGCACCACCTTCCACGTCCGGCTGCCGCTGGAGCCGGCCCGCAACGACAGCAGCCAGGCCGCCGAGCGCACCGCCTATCCGCTGCCGCCGCTGCGGGTGCTGGCGGCCGACGACGTGCCGCAAAACCTGGAGCTGCTGACCCTGCTGATGCACAAGCGCGGCCACACGCTGGAGCGGGCCGGCGACGGCACCGCCGCGCTGCGCCTGTCGGCCGAGCGCCCGTACGACCTGATCCTGATGGACATGCAGATGCCGCTGATGGACGGCCTGGCGGCGACCCGCGCCATCCGCGAGCGCGAGCGCGCGGCCGGCGCGCCCGCCATTCCCATCGTCGCCATGACCGCCAGCGTGCTGGCGGCGCACCGCGAGGCCGCCTCCGCCGCCGGCATGAACGGCTTCGCCTCCAAGCCGGTGGACTGGTATGCGCTGTCGCATGAGATCGCCCGCGTGCTGGCACTGCCGCCGCTGGAGCAGGCGCCGGCAGCGGCCGACGCGCCGGCGCGCGCGCGCGTGCTGAACCAGAAGACCGGCCTGCAGCGCTGGTCCGGCGACGAGGTCAAGTACCACCAGGCGCTGCACCGCTTCGCCACCGACTACGGCGACGCCGCCACCTCGCTGGCGCGGCTGTTCGCCAGCGACAGCGAGACCCGGCTGGCCGAAGCGCAGGCCTGCTGCCACAAGGTGCGCGGCGTGGCCGCCAACCTCGGGCTGGAGCAGCTGGCCGCCACCCTGGCGCAGGCGGAAAAGCTGTGCGGCTCGCCGCAGCGCGAGGCCGGCACGGCCACCCTGCCGACCGAACTGGCGCAGGTGCAGCGCATGCTGACCTCGCAGCTGGACGCGGCGCTGAGCGCGATCCACGCGATCGAAACCCCGCGCGCCGTGCAGCGCGAACGCGAACAGGCCGCCGCCGCGGCCGCCGCCGCGCCGTCCTTCGACGCGGCGCGCGCGCACGCGGCGGCGCAGGCGCTGCTGCCGTCGCTGCGGCGCGGTGCGCTGGACGACGCCGCGCTGGCCGTGCTGGCCAGCGCCATGAGCGGCGCCGGCCTGTCGGCCGCGCTGGCGCAGGAACTGGCGGCGCTGCACACCGCACTCAACGATTTCGATTTTCCGCAAGCCCATGCTACGCTGCTGGAATTGGCCGACCATCTGGCCAAGGAGAACCCATGATTAAAGAACCCACCAACGACCTGCCCCTGATCCTGGCCGTCGACGACGAGGCCAGCAACCTGCAGCTGCTGCGCCATATCCTGCAAGACCAGTACCGCCTGCTGTTCGCCAAGGACGGCCCGCGCGCGCTGGAGCTGGCGCGCCAGGAGCGGCCGCAGCTGATCCTGCTGGACGTCATGATGCCCGGCATGACCGGCTATGAAGTGTGCCGGCTATTGAAGGAAGACGAGGCCACCGCCGCCATCCCGGTGATCTTCGTCACCGCGCTCAGCGACGCCAGCGACGAGGTGGTCGGCTTCGACGCCGGCGCGGTCGACTACATCACCAAGCCGGTCAGTCCGCCCATCGTGCGCGCCCGCGTGCGCACCCACCTGTCGCTGGTGCGCGTGGACGAGCTGGCCCGCACGCGGCTGGAGATCGTCCAGCGCCTGGGGCTGGCGGCCGAATACAAGGACAATGAGACCGGCCTGCACGTGATCCGCATGAGCCACTACTCGCGCATCCTGGGCCGCGCGGCCGGCATGAGCGAGGCCGAGGCGGACGACCTGCTGCACGCGGCGCCGATGCACGACGTCGGCAAGATCGGCATCCCGGACAGCATCCTGCGCAAGCCCGGCCCGCTGGAGACGTCCGAATGGAAGATCATGCAGACCCATGCCGCGATCGGCGGCGACATCATCGGCCAGCACCCGGGCGGCATGCTGGCGATGGCGCACCAGGTGGCGATGACGCATCATGAAAAATGGGATGGCAGCGGCTACCCGAACGGCCTGGCCGGCCGCGAGATCCCGCTGGTGGGGCGCATCGTCGCCATCGCCGACGTGTTCGACGCGCTGACCTCGGCCCGTCCCTACAAGCCGGAATGGCCGATCCCGCAGGCGGTGGAATACCTGGAGCAGCAGCGCGGCAAGCATTTCGACGCCGAACTGGTCGACCTGTTCCTGACGCAGATGCCGGCGCTGCTGGAGGTCAAGCAGCGCTGGGCGGAGCGCACCGCCTAGCGCTGGCGGCTCAAGCCAGGCGCGCCATCACCCCGACCACGTGGTCGATCTGCGCGCGGGTGTGGCCGGCGTTCATCATGAAGCGCAGCCGCGCCTGGCCCACCGGCGCCGCCGGGAACTGCACCGCGTCCACATGGATGCCTTCCTTGCGCAGCGCGATCGCATAGCGCTGGCAAGTCTCGGCCTCGCCGACCAGCACCGGCAGGATCGCCGTCTGGGTCGACAGGATGGAGTAGCCCAGCGGCGCCATCCGCTCGATGAAATAGCGTTGGTTGTCCCACAGGCGCTGGCGCCGTTGCGGTTCCTCGCGCAACAGGTCGAGCCCCGCCAGCGCCGCGGCCGCCTGGTCCGGCGGCGGCGGGCAGGTGTAGCCGTAGGCCGAGCTGGTCAGGCGGATCACGTCGGCCACCTCGCGCTCGACGGCGACAAAACCACCCAGCGCCCCCAGCGCCTTGCTCAGGGTTCCCATCTGCATGATGCACGGGCTGTAACAGCCGTAATGCTCGGACGTGCCGCCGCCGTTGGCGCCCAGCACGCCGGTGGCGTGGGCGTCGTCGAGGTACAGCAGCGCGCCGTAGCGCTCGGCCAGCTCCACCAGCTGCGGCAGCGGCGCGATCGTGCCTTCCATGGCGAACACGCCGTCGCTGACGATGAGCGGCGTGCTGCCCTCGGCCGCGCCGGCCTTCAGCAGCGACTCCAGGTGGTTCATGTCGCCGTGGCGGTAGTTGTAGCGCAGCGCGCCCGACATCTGGATGCCTTCGCGGATGCTGACGTGGTTGTACTCGTCCGAGTAGTAGGCGTACTTGTGGCGCTTGCGGGCGCGGTAGCCGTGCAGGCGCGCCAGCGCGGCCGCCTTGACGATGGACGACAGCACGCCGATATTGGCCATGTAGCCGGTGACGAACAGCACCGCGTCGCCCTTGTGCTTGAGGGCGCCGAGCCGCGCTTCCAGCGCGCGGTAGATGTCGAGGTCGCCGCCGTGCAGGCGCGACTCGCTGTTGCCCACGCCGTAGCGCCGCAGCCCGTCCCCGGCGGCCGCCACCAGCTGCGGATGCCGGGCCAGCGCCAGGTAGTCGTTGGTGCTGAACGACACCACCCGCTCGTCGCCGGCCTGGGCGGCGGGATGGACGGGATGGTGTTTGAGCCAGTCGGCGATGTCGCTTAAGTCGTGCATGGAGAATGAAATGGCCAGCCTGAGTAGGTAACCCTCCATGGTAGCGGCCGCCGGCTTACCGCAGGCTTGCGATTACATTACCGATCGGATAGCAGTCAGGACGGCGGCGCCAGCGGCAGCAGGATGCGCGCCACCAGGCCGGGCGCGCCGTCCTCCAGCAGCAGTTCGCCGCCGTGCGCCAGCGCGGTGGCGCTGACGATGGCCAGCCCCAGGCCGTTGCCCGGCAGGTGGCGGCTGTCGTCCAGGCGGTAGAAGCGCTGCCGCACCTTGGCGTGCTCGGCCTGCGGGATGCCGGGGCCGTTGTCGTGCACCGCGATCGAGGCCAGGCCGCCGTGGAACAGGCCGGCGCGCACATGGATCGCCCGGCCCGGCCCGGCGTACTTGATGGCGTTGTCCAGCAGGCTGGCGACGGCGCTGGCCAGCAGGTTGCGGTCGCCGTCCACGTACAGGTGCTCGGGCGCGTCCACCGTCAGCGTCACGCCGCCGTCCTCGGCGCTGGCCTCGTACATTTCGCCGATGTCGGTGGCGATGTGGCCCAGGTCGAGCCGCTCGAACAGCCGGCTGCGCATGCCCGATTCGGCCTCGGCGATCTGCAGCAGGCGCTCGAACAGCCGGATCAGGTCGTCGATGTCGTCGATGGCGTCGTGCGCGGCGCAGGACAGGCCCGGCACCGTGGCCTGGTGCCGCAGCGCGTCGTCGAGCTTGCTGCGCACGCGGCCCAGCGGCGTGCGCAGGTCGTGCGCGATGGCGTTCGAGACGTGGCGGATGCCGTCCATCAGCAGCTCGATGCGGTCCAGCATGCGGTTGATGTCGCGCCCCAGCAGCGCGAATTCGTCGCGCCCGCTGACCGCGATGCGCGAGCTGAGGTCGCCCGCCTCGATGTGGGCGGCGGTGCGGCGGATCGCGCCCAGGCGCCGCTCCACCACGCGCCGGAACAGCAGCGCGCCGGCCAGCGTCAGCAGCAGCGACACGCCGGCGCCGGCCAGCAGCGCGTGCCAGATCACGGCGCGCACCGCTTCCTGCTCGCTCAGGTCGCGCCCGACGATCAGCACGCCGCCGTCGTCGAGCGGGCGCAGGTACAGCCGCGCCGGCGCCCGGCGGCCGCTGCGCGTGACCACGGTGCTGAGCAGGGTGGGACCGTCGCTGCTGTCGCTGCGCGCGGCGGCCGCCGGCCAGGCGCCCAGGTTGCCGGCCAGCGGCTGGCCGTCGGCCGCCAGCATCTGGAAGATTTCGAGGTCGCTGTCGATGCCGTCGTCCAGCAGGCGCCGCACCTCGGCCAGCAGCGCGCCGCGCGCCTGGCCGGTGGCATGCGCCAGCAGGCGGTCCGACTGGGCAATGATGCGGCCGTCGATATCCCGGTCCAGCACGCCCACCGTGCCGAGGTAGAACACCGCCGACACCAGCACGATGGAGGCCGTGCCCAGCAGGCCGTAGCCCAGCACCAGCCGGGCGGCGGTCGAGGCGCGCAGGGTGATCAAGCGGGCCGGCCCCCGGCCGGCGGCTCGCTCTCTTCCGGCGCGGCCGCGCCCATGCGGTAGCCGACGCCGCGCAGCGTGTGGATCAGCATGACGGGGAAGTCCTTGTCGACCTTGGCGCGCAGGCGGCTGATCTGGACGTCGATGACATTGGTCTGCGGATCGAAATGGTAGTCCCACACCGATTCGAGCAGCATGGTGCGGGTCACCACCTGGTTGACGTTGCGCATCAGGTATTCCAGCAGCCGGTATTCGCGCGGTTGCAGCGTGATGACCCTGGCGCCGCGCGTGACGCGCAGCGTGCGCAGGTCCAGCTTGAGGTCCGCCACCTGCAGCTGCGAGCTGTCGGCGCCCGGCGCGCTGCGCCGCTGCAGCGCCTCGATGCGCGCCAGCAGTTCGGAAAAGGCGAACGGCTTGGACAGGTAATCGTCGGCGCCGCCGCGCAGGCCGGTGACGCGGGCGTCGATCGAGGTCAGCGCGGAAACGATGATGACCGGGGTCTGCTTGCCCAGCGCGCGCAGCCTGTCGACGATGGACAGGCCGTCGATGCGGCCCGGCAGCATGCGGTCGAGGATGATGATGTCCCAGTCGTTGCCGGCCGCCAGGTCGAGGCCGTCCGGGCCGTTGTCGCAGGCGCTGACCAGGTAGCCCGCTTCGCGCAGCCCCTTGCAGATGTAGTTCGAGGTTTCGGCTTCGTCTTCAATAACCAGGCAGCGCACGCGGGTCTCCGGGATTCAGGGTGGTGGCGGGTATTCTACCCTGCGGCGTGGCGACAGCGGTGGTGAACTCCCGCCCGGACGACGTCGTTGCGTCGCACAGGGGGTGGCGCCGTCTTGGCAGCGTCATCTATGAGGACCATCGGCAGGGCGCGGAGTTCGACCGCCATGATAGCCGCGCCCGCCAGGGACGCACTTGCGCCAGATCAAGCCGCGCGCTGGCGGCCGGCCAGTTCGCGGTACAGCGCGTGGTAGTTGCGCGCCATGGTTTCGGCGGTGAACAGTTCCCAGTAGCGCGCCTCGGCGCGGCGGCCCATCTCGGCGGCGCGCTCCGGCTGCTCCCACAGCGTGCGCATGGCGGCGCCGAAGGCCGGCGGATCGTCGGGCGGCACCACCAGCCCGGTCTCGTTGTCGATGTTGATGTAGGTGGTGCCGGTGCCGATCTCGCTGGAGATCATCGGCTTGCCGTACATCGCCCCTTCCAGCAGCGAGATGCCGAACGCTTCCGAGCGCAGGTGCGACGGGAACACCATCGCGTAGCACAGCTCCAGCAGCGCCACCTTGTCCAGCTCGGCCACCGCGCCGACGAACATCACATGCGTCAGGCCGAGGCGCTGCGCGTGTTCCTTGAGCTCGCGCTCGATCGGGCCGGCGCCGACGATCACCACCGGATAGTCGACGTTGGCCATGGCGTCGAGCAGGATGTGCAGGCCCTTGTAGTAGCGCAGCACGCCGACGAACAGGAAGAAGCGCTCGCCGCAGCGGGCGCGCCACTGTTCCTTGAGCTCGGCCGACGGCTGCGGATAGACCGCCTTGTCCAGGCCGAAGGTGATGGTGCGCGTCTTGTGCTCGAAGCGCTTGAGCACCGACGACGAGGCCAGGTAGTTGGGCGAGCTGGCGACGATGGTGTCGACGCTGCGCAGGAAGCAACGCTTGAGCGGGCCGTACACACGCAGCAGGTTCTTCTGGCGCACGATGTCCGAGTGGTAGGTCACCACGCTCGGCTTGTCGATGCGCGCCATGAAGTGCGCCAGGTCCATGAACGGCCACGGGAAGTGGTAGTGGATCACGTCGGCGTCGCGCGCCAGGCGCGCCAGCTGGCGGATCGCCGCGAACGAAAAGCCGGTGGAGGCGATCTCGAAATCGAGCGGCATGCGGTGCACGGTGTGGCCTTCGAACTCGATCCTGGCCGGGCCGCTGTCGCGCGTCAGGGTCAGCACTTCATTGGTGACGCCGAGGCGGCCGGTGCTCACGCACATCTGGCGTATCACTTGCTCGATGCCGCCCCAGGAATCGGGGTAATAGGTTTTGTAAAAATGGAGAACGCGCATGACGGCTTCAGTAAGATAAGGCTTGGTGGTACACGGCGACGGTACGGCGCGCCGCGGCCTCCCAGGTCAGTTCGAGCGCGCGGCGGTGGCCGGCGGCGATGCAGCGCTGGCGCAGCGCGTCGTCGCGCGCCAGCGTGGTCATCGCGGCGGTGATCTCCGGCACCGACAGCGGATCGAATTCCAGCGCCGCGCCCTGCGCCACTTCCGGCAGCGAGGTGGCGTTGGAGGTGGCCACCGGCACGCCGCTGGCGAACGCTTCCACCAGCGGCAGGCCGAAGCCCTCGTGCAGCGACGGGAAGATGAAGGCGCCGGCGCCGGCGTACAGGTGGTGCAGCTGGGCGTCGTCGGTCAGCCGGCTGAGCCAGATGACGTTTTCGCCGCGCTGGCCGGCGGCCTTGATCTGTGCCACCAGCTCGTCGCACAGCCAGCCGGGCGCGCCGACGATCACCAGCTGGCGCGCGGCGCGCAGCACCGGCGGCAGGGCCAGGTAGGCTTCCAGCAGGCGGCCGACGTTCTTGCGCGGCTGCAGCGTGCCGACGAACAGGAAGTAGCCGGGGTTGAGGCCGTGCAGCGCCAGCGTGGCGTCGCGCGCCTCGGCCGCCGGCGCCTCGAACCATTCGGGACGCACGCCGTGGTGCACCACGCTGATCTTGCGCTGGTCGACGCCGAAGTGCTCGACCAGCTCGCGGATCGAGTAGTGCGAACCGGTGATCACGTGCTGGGCGCGGCGCGCGGCCTGGATCTGCAGCCAGTTCTTCAGGCCGCGCAGGCGCGGCCGGCACCATTCCGGATGGGCGATCGGCACGGCGTCGTGCAGGGTCGCCACCACCGGGCAATCCATGCGCACCACGCGGTAGTCGGTGGCGTGGAACAGGTCCAGCGGCGGCGCGTCGCGGCCCGCCAGGCGGCTGACGTTCATGTGCACCGACTTCGGCAGCAGCAGGTTGCCCAGCGACGCCAGCGGGAACGACAGCGGCAGCGCCCGGCCCACCGTCAGGCGCTCGGCCGTGACCGGCGACGGGAAGGAAAACGGCAGCACCTCGGCGCCGGCCTGCGGCAGGTGTTCGAGCAGCGCGCGGCTGTACACGCCCATGCCGTCGAGCCGGCCGCCGGTCAGCGCCGGTTCGGCGGTGGTGGTGGACAGGCCCACGCGCAGCACGCGCGCGGCCGTGGTCGGGACCGCGCTCACGCCGTGTACATCCAGCGCAGCGTGTCGGCCAGCGGCACCGTCGCCAGCGCGCCGGTGGCGGCCTGCAGGCGGCGGTTGTCGCCGACCAGGCGCACCACTTCATTGGCGCGCACGAAGGCCGGGTTGACGTGGACGTTGATCTGGTAGCCGGCGATGTCGGCCATCATGGCCAGCGCCTCGCCCAGCGAGTACGCCTGGCCGGAGCAGATGTTGAAGGTCTGGCCGGCGGCGGGGCCGGCGGCCAGCAGGCGGCGGTAGCTGTTCGCCACCATGCGCACGTCGGAAAAGTCGCGCCACACGTGCAGGTTGCCCAGCTCGATGTCGGCGGCCCGGCGGCGGAAGTGGGCGACGATCTTCGGCAGCAGGAAGTTCTCGTGCTGGCCGACGCCGGTGTAGTTAAACGGACGCACCACGATCAGCGGCAGCTTGTCCTGCCACAGGCGCGCCATGTATTCCATGGCCAGCTTGCTGACCGCGTAATCGTTGGCCGGCGCGGCCGGCACGTCCTCGCCGATCACGCCGACGTCGGTGTTGCCGTAGATATTGGCGCTGGAGGCCAGCAGCACGGCCGACGGCTGGTGGTCGGCGGCGGCCAGCGCTTCCAGCAGGTTGCGGGTGCCGGCCACGTTGACGCGGTAGATCTGCTCGACGTCGCCGTGGCCGACGAAGGCGATGGCGGCCAGGTGAGCCACCACGTCCGGCCGCACCTGCGCCACCACGGCGGCCAGGCCGGCGCGGTCGTTGAGGTCGACGGCGAACTGGCGCTCGCCGGCGGCGTGGCCGGGCGTGATGGTGCCGTACACCTCGTAACCGGCGGCGCGCAGCTCCTGCTCGACATAGCGGCCGGTGAAACCGGACAGCCCCGTGATCAGGGCCCGCTTGCCGGCGCCCTCCATGCCTTCAGCAGCCATCATCGCCTCCTTAGAAGGAGAAGCCGGCTTTGTTGCGGCGCAGGTCGGCCTCGACCATCATCTGGCACAGCTGCTCCAGCGTGGTCTGCGGCTTCCAGCCCAGTTCCTTTTCAGCCTTGGTCGGATCGCCGATCAGCAGCTCCACCTCGGCCGGACGGTAGAACTTGGGATTGACGCGCACCAGCACCTTGCCGGTTTTCTTGCAGGTGCCGATTTCGTGGTCGGCTTCGCCGCTCCACGCCAGCGCCACGTCGACCGCCTTGAACGCCATGTTGACGAAGTCGCGCACGGTTTCGGTACGGTTGGTGGCCAGCACATAGGTGTCCGGCTCGTCGGCCTGCAGGATGCGCCACATGCCTTCGACGTATTCCTTGGCGTAGCCCCAGTCGCGCTTGGCGTCCAGGTTGCCCAGTTCCAGCACGTCGAGCTGGCCCAGGTGGATCTTGGCCACCGAGTCGGTGATCTTGCGGGTGACGAACTCACGGCCGCGCAGTGGCGATTCGTGGTTGAACAGCACGCCGGAGCAGCCGAAGATGCCATAGGATTCGCGGTAGTTCACGGTCATCCAGTGGGCATACAGCTTGGCCACGCCGTACGGGCTGCGCGGGTAGAACGGGGTGTCTTCCTTCTGCGGCACGGCCTGCACCTTGCCGAACATTTCCGAGGTCGACGCCTGGTAGAAGCGGATCTTCGGATTGACGATGCGGATCGCTTCCAGCAGGTTGACCGGGCCGATGCCGGTGATTTCCGCAGTGGTGACCGGCTGCTCGAAGGACACGCCGACGAAGCTTTGCGCCGCCAGGTTGTAGACCTCGTCCGGCTGCGCGCTTTGCAGCAGGCGGATGTTGGAGCCCAGGTCGGTCAGGTCGTACTCGACCAGCTTCAGATTCGGATGCGACTGGATGCCCAGTTCCTCGATACGCCAGAAATTCACCGAGCTGGTGCGGCGATAGGTGCCGGTGACTTCATAGCCTTTTTCCAGCAGCAGCTCCGCCAGATAAGCGCCGTCCTGGCCGGTAATGCCCGTAATCAGGGCTTTTTTTGTTTTATTCATGGTGAATGACCATCCAAATCATGGGTGACTTTACAACCCGCTATTGTAACAGAGCGCTTATGTCCCACTTCTCACCAATTATATCCATTACATCCCTTACATCTTGTTACCATCAGCGGCAGTGATGACCGGAATTAGTTGAATCACAGGCAATAAAAAGGCCGGTCCGGCAGACGGACCGGCCTTGGGCCGCGCTCAGGCTCGGATGACTTACACCTTGCGCTGGGCCACCGCGTCGACCACGCACAGCGCGGTCATGTTGACGATGCGGCGCACCGTGGCCGACGGCGTCAGGATATGCACCGGCTTGGCGCAGCCCAGCAGGATAGGGCCGACCGCGATGCCGTTGCCGGCCGCCGTCTTCACCAGGTTGTAGGCGATGTTGGCGGCGTCGATGTTCGGCATCACCAGCAGGTTGGCGTCGCCGGTCAGCGTGGTGCCCGGCATGATGGAGTTGCGCAGCTTGGAGTCGAGCGCGGTGTCGCCATGCATTTCGCCGTCCACTTCCAGCGTCGGGTCGAGCTGCTTGACCAGCTCCAGCGCGGCGCGCATCTTCTGCGCCGATTCGCTGTTGGACGAGCCGAAGTTGGAGTGCGACAGCAGCGCCGCGCGCGGCGACAGGCCGAAGCGGCGCATCTCTTCCGCCGCCATCACGGTGATCGCCGCCAGCTCTTTGGCGTTCGGGTTCTCGTTGACGTGGGTGTCGACCATCACCAGCTGGCGCTCAGGCATGATCAGCACGTTCATCGCGGCGTACACGCAGGCGCCGTCGCGCTTGCCCAGCACCTGGTCGATGTAGTGCAGGTGCAGCTGCGTGGTGCCGAAGGTGCCGCAGATCATGCCGTCGGCGTCGCCCTTCTTGATCATCATGGCGCCGATCAGCGAGTGGCGGCGGCGCATTTCCAGCTTGGCGTATTCCTGCGTCACGCCCTTGCGCGCGGTCAGCTCGTAGTAGGCCTGCCAGTATTCGCGGTAGCGCTCGTCGTGGTCGGGATTGATGACGTCGAAGTCCACGCCCTGCTTCAGGCGCAGGCCGAACTTGGTGATGCGGGTTTCCAGCACGGCCGGACGGCCGACCAGGATCGGACGGGCCAGCTTCTCGTCGACGATCACCTGCACCGCGCGCAGCACGCGCTCTTCTTCGCCCTCGGCGTAGACGATGCGCTTGAGTTCGGCGGCGGTCTTCTTGGCGACCTGGAACAGCGGCTTCATGAAGGTGCCGCTGCGGTAGACGAACTGTTGCAGGCTGTCGGCGTAGGCTTGCAGGTCCTTGATCGGACGGGTGGCGACGCCCGATTCCTCGGCCGCCTTGGCCACGGCCGGGGCGATCTTGATCAGCAGGCGCGGGTCGAACGGCATCGGGATCAGGTACTCGGGACCGAACGACAGGTTGCTGAAGCCGTAGGTGGTGGCGACGATGTCCGACTGCTCGGCGTGGGCCAGCTCGGCGATCGCGTGCACCACGGCGATTTCCATTTCGCGGGTGATGGTGGTGGCGCCGCAATCGAGCGCGCCGCGGAAGATGTACGGGAAGCACAGCACGTTGTTGACCTGGTTCGGATAGTCCGAGCGGCCGGTGCAGATGATGGCGTCGCCGCGCACCGCCTTGACGTCTTCCGGCAGGATTTCCGGGTTCGGATTGGCCAGCGCCAGGATCAGCGGATTCGGCGCCATGGCCTTGACCATGTCCTGCTTCAGTACGCCGCCGGCCGACAGGC
Organism: Duganella sp. BJB476; assembly: GCF_003416895.1. Taxonomy (GTDB): domain Bacteria; phylum Pseudomonadota; class Gammaproteobacteria; order Burkholderiales; family Burkholderiaceae_D; genus Rugamonas. Next base: position 349,328 of record NZ_QVIO01000004.1, on the reverse strand, counting down.
CGAGGAAGATGTCGGCGTCGCTGATCACTTCGGCCAGCGTGCGGGCCGAGGTTTCGCGGGCGAAGCGTTCCTTGTCCGGGTCCATCAGCTCGGTGCGGCCCTTGTAGACCACGCCGGCCAGGTCGGTGACGTAGATGTTTTCCAGCGGGAAGCCGAGGTCGACGATCAGGTCCAGGCAGGCCAGCGCGGCCGCGCCGGCGCCCGACACCACCAGCTTGCAGTTGGCGATGTCCTTGCCGACGTACTGGATGCCGTTCATGATGGCGGCGCCGACGATGATGGCGGTGCCGTGCTGGTCGTCGTGGAAGACCGGGATCTTCATGCGCTCGCGCAGCTGGCGCTCGATGTAGAAGCACTCGGGCGCCTTGATGTCTTCCAGGTTGACGCCGCCGAAGGTCGGCTCCAGCGAGGCGATGATGTCGACCAGCTTGTCCGGGTCCAGCTCGTTGATCTCGATGTCGAACACGTCGATGCCGGCGAATTTCTTGAACAGCACGCCCTTGCCTTCCATCACAGGCTTGGCGGCCAGCGGGCCGATGTTGCCCAGGCCCAGCACGGCGGTGCCGTTGGTGATGACCGCGACCAGGTTGCCGCGCGCCGTGTATTTATAGGCGTTGGCCGGATCGATGACGATTTCTTCGCACGGCGCGGCCACGCCCGGCGAGTAGGCCAGCGCCAGGTCGCGCTGGTTAGTCAGTTGCTTGGTCGGCGTGACGCTGATCTTGCCTGGCGTCGGGCACTCGTGGTATTCGAGCGCCGCGAGGCGCAATTGTTGACGAAGTTCTTCTTTTTTATCAGATGACGAATCCATGCTGTGCGGCCTTCCTGTTTGTACTGTCGGAAAGCTTCCGATTTTATCAGACCAATTCTTTCAATTAAGTAGGTATTTTCACCAACAGCTATGACAGATATCAGCATTATTTATGATTCAAGGCAACATTAACCGAATTTTTGATGTTTTTAGCGGCATTAACCTATCAATAGCTTCAACATAATCAATTTTCCGCACCTATTACTATTTTGTATCGCGTGATGAAATTTGATTGAAATTGCCAATGAGAGGGCGGCCGGGGCGGCGGTAAGCTGAACCAGTCCTCTTTTCAGGAGAAGCGCCATGTCCACCTTGGTGAGCAGTAATTCCGGCCTGCCGACGACCAACGACGCGATGCCGCCGTCCGCCGCCTGGGACCGCCTGCTGGACTGGCAGCGCGATGGCATGCAGCTGGCCTTCGTCTACAGCCGCTCGCTGGGCGGGCTGATGCAAACCGGCCGGGGCAAGCTGACACACCTGGGCGAGCAGGCGCTGACCATCGAGGCGGCCGGCAGCCGGCTGCTGATCCTGCTGGCCGGCGCCAGCTACGAGACCGGGCCGCAACTGTTCTTCACGCCCAACCTGCTGGGGCGCTTCGAAGTCGACGGCGTGGCGGTCCGCCTGGCCAACCACGACTGGCTGTTCCTGTCGGCCGAGACCATGCCGCCGCACGCCGCGCTCTCCGCTTGACGGCAGGTACAATAACGCATGCTCTCAGAATTCGACCTCATCCAGGAATACTTCCAGCGCCCGCAGCACGCGGCCCGCGCCACGCTCGGCATCGGCGACGATTGCGCCCTGCTCGCGCCCACGCCCGGCATGCAGACGGCGATCTCGTCCGACATGCTGGTCGAGGGCCGCCACTTCTTTGCCGGCGAAGACGCGGCCCGCCTCGGCCACAAGGCGCTGGCGGTCAACCTGTCGGACCTGGCGGCGATGGGCGCGCGCCCGGTCGGCTTCACGTTGGCGCTGGCGCTGCCGTCGGCCGACCGCGACTGGCTGGCCGGCTTTTCCAAGGGCCTGTTCGCGCTGGCCGACGCCTACAACATCGAACTGATAGGCGGCGACACCACCAAGGGCCCGCTCAACATCTGCATCACCGTGTTCGGCGAAGTGCGGCCAGGCCAGGCGCTGCGCCGCACTGCGGCCCGCCCGGACGACGATATCTGGATCTCCGGCACCTTGGGCGACGCCCGCCTGGCGGTGGCCGGCTACCGCCTGGAGCAGACCATGGACGCGGCCAGCCTGCTGGCGGCCGCGGCGCGCCTGCACACGCCGACGCCGCGCGTGGCGCTCGGCATGCTGCTGGCGGAACAGGCCATCGCCCACGCGGCGATCGACATCTCGGACGGCCTGGTGGGCGACCTCGGACACATCCTCAAGCAGTCGCGGCTTGGCGCCACGCTGGACGTCGACGCGCTGCCGGCCGGCGCCGTGCTGGCCACGCGCGAAACGGCGCTGCGGCGCGCCTACACCGCCGCCGGCGGCGACGACTACGAACTGTGCTTCACCGCGCCGGCCTCGGCGCGCGCGGCGGTGCTGGCGGCGGCGGCCAGTGTGAACACGCCGGTCACTCGCGTCGGCCGCATCGAGGCCGCGCCCGGCCTGCGCCTGGTGGACGCCGCCGGCGCCGCGCTCGAGCTGCAACTACACAGCTTCGATCACTTCACTTCCTGAAGCGCGGTGACGTCCTCGCCCGGATGACCGACAAGCCGGCCGCTGCCGTGCATCAGCCAGTAGTGGTGGAAGGCCAGGCGGATGTTGTCGCGCAGCTGGGTGTCGTCCCACGGCTTGGTGTAGAAGCGGTAGATGGCGCCGCGGTTGATCGAATCGAGCACCGCGTCCAGCCCGGTGTAGCCGGACAGGATGATGCGTATCGTCTCCGGATACATCTCCTTGACCTTGCTGAGGAACTCGGTGCCGCTCATGACCGGCATGCGCTGGTCGCACACGATCACCTGCACCGCGTGCAACGCCAGCAGCTCGAAACCCTCGCCCGGCGTGGCCGCCGTCAGGATCTGGTAGCCGTCGCGGCGGAACAGCCGGTGCAGCGAGGACAGCACGTTGACGTCGTCGTCGACGATCAATAGCGTCTGCGCCGGCTGGCCGTCCTGCGCCGGGTCCGGCGGCAGGCTGTGGCCGGACAGCACCAGCTGGCCCATCTCCAGCGGCGCGACCGGCCGGCTGAAGTAATAGCCCTGGATCTCGTCGCAGCGGCTGCGCCGCAGGTACTCCAGCTGGGCGCGCGTCTCCACCCCTTCGGCGATCACCCGCAGCTTCAGGCTGTGCGCCATGCTGATGATGGCCTGGGCGATGGCGGCGTCGTTGGGGTTGGTGGTGATGTCGCGCACGAAGGCGATGTCGATCTTCAGCTTGTCGATCGGGAAGCGCTGCAGGTACGCCAGCGAGGAATAGCCGGTGCCGAAATCGTCGATCGCCACCTTCAGCCCCAGCGCCTTCAGGCTGGTCAGCACGCTGATGGTGCGCTCGGTGTTGGACATCAGCGCGGTCTCGGTCAGCTCCAGTTCCAGCAGCTCGGGCGGGACGTCGTGGCGCAGCAGCGCGCTGCGCACCATCAGCTCCAGGTCGCCCTCGATGAACTGGCGGCTGGCGACGTTGACCGCCACCCGCACCGGCCCGACGTCGCTGCGCAGCCAGGCGCCGATCTGGCGGCAGGCGGCGTCGATGATCCAGGCGCCGACCCGCACGATCAGGCCGGTATCCTCCAGCACCGGCACGAATTCGGCCGGATACACCAGGCCGCAGCCGGGCCGCTGCCAGCGCAGCAGCGCCTCGGCGCCGGCGATCTCGCCGGTGTGCAGGTTGACCTTGGGCTGGTAGTGCAGCAGCAGTTCGTTGTGCTCCAGCGCGCGGCGCAGCGCCAGCTCCATGTCCAGCCGCGCCAGCACCTGCACGTTCATGCCGGCGGTGAAGAAGCGGTAGCCGTCGCGCCCGGCCTGCTTGGCGCGCTCCATCGCGGTGTCGGCGTACTTGACCAGGGTGTGCGGATCGGTGGCGTCGTCCGGGTACATGGCGATGCCGATGCTGGCGCTGAGCGCGGCCGGGTGGCCGTCCAGGTCGAACGGCAGGCGCAGCGCCTCGCGCACCTCGTTGGCCATGTGCACCGCGTCCTGCTGGTCGCGCGTCATGGTCAGGATCAGCGCGAACTCGTCGCCGCCCATGCGGCCGACGGTGTCACGGATGCGCACGCACTGCACCAGCCGGTTGCTGAACTGGCGCAGCAGCTCGTCGCCCAGCGCCGCGCCCAGCGAATCGTTGATGTTCTTGAAGCGGTCCAGCGCGATGAACAGCACCACGATGCGCCACGATTTTTCCTGCGCCAGCGCGACGGCGTCGGTCAGGGTCTGGAAGAACAGCGTGCGGTTGGGCAGGCCGGTCAGACTGTCGTAGTGGGCCATGTGCTGCAACAGCTCCTCGGCCTGGCGGCGCTCGCTGATGTCGCGCGCCACGCCCAGCAGGACGGTGGGCTGGCCGGCGCGCTGCAACAGCTGCCAGTACAGCTCCACCGGCACCGCGATCAGGTCGCGCCGCATCAGCTCCAGCTCCAGCAGCTCGGGCGCGCGCACCGGGCCGACGGCGGTGGCGAAAGCGATCAAACGCTCGGCCTGCTCGCACAGCGCGGCCGGCGCGCCCAGGCCGATGCGGCTGGCGGTCTGGCCCAGCATCTCGCTGCGCGGATAGCCCAGCATGCGGCAGGCGCCATCGTTGACGTCGACCAGCTCGGCGCTGCTCGCGTCCAGCAGGAAGATGGCGTCGGCGGTGGCGTCCATGGCGCTGCGGAAGCGTTGCAGCTCGGCGGTGCGCTCGCGCACGGTCTGCTCCAGCAGCGTGTTGTAGCCGCGCGTTTCGCGGTGCAGCAGGCGCACTTCCAGCATGTTGCGGATGCGGGTCAGCACCTCGACCGGGTCGAACGGCTTGCTGACGAAGTCGCGCGCCCCCAGTTCCAGCGCCTTGATCTTGTGGTCGGGCTGGGCGGTGACCACCAGCACCGGCAGCCAGGACTCGGTCTCCAGCGGCCGGATCGCCTCCATCACGTCGAAGCCGGTCATGCCCGGCATCTGCATGTCGAGGATGATCAGGTCGTACTGGTGTTCGGCGTGCCAGCCGGCCACCACGTATGGATCGGTGGTGGAGCTGACGGCGGTGTAGCCGGTGGAGCTGAGCAGGAACTCCAGCAATTCCACGTTCACCGGCTGATCGTCGACGATCAGGATGCTGGCGTTGAAGATATCGGTCTGGCTGATCATGGGATGCGCCCTCCGTGTGGTCCCTGATGAGCCGGCGTCATGGCCGGTTCGGACCGCGTCCTGTTCCTGAGCAAGCTTAACAGTTTGCCCAATTGGCGGCGCACGGCTGCGGTTTTTGGGCAGCGGCGACCGGGCTATCCTTCGAGTGTACGCAAGTTCAAATCGGCGGTCTAATGTTTTCTGGCATGTTGCTGTTCAGGCAAATCATCCGTGCATCACTGGCATCGATTGCACAGTGCATGGTAGAGTGGAAGCCAGCCCGCAGATTGCCGCAACAGAAGGAGAACTCCATGAATTCGAACAGCGACACCATCCTCGACCTGGCCGCGCAAGTCGGCAAGTCCCTGCAAGCGAAAGGCCTGATTTTGGCCACTGCGGAATCGTGCACCGGCGGCGGCGTGGCCCAGGCCATCACCGAGATCGCCGGCTCGACCGCCTGGTTCGACTGCGGCTTCATCACCTATTCCAACGCCTCCAAGACTGAAATGCTGGACGTGTCGGCCGCGCTGATCGCGCAGATGGGCAGCGTGTCCGAAGAGGTGGCGGCGGCCATGGCCAGCGGCGCGCTGGGCGCCAGCAACGCCCATCTGGCGGTCTCGACCACCGGCATCGCCGGCCCCACCGGCGCCGTGCCGGGCAAGCCGGTCGGCACCGTGTGCTTCGGCTGGGCCAATGGCGACACCGTGCACACCGAGCGGCTGGTGTTTGCCGGCGACCGCAAGGCGGTGCGCGAACAGACCGTCATCCATGCGTTGCAGGGTCTGCTACGGTTTATTGACTGAATGCGCGACTGAATCCGCGCTGGCGGTTGCCATCCCGCCACAAAACAATTACTCTCGACGCATTCGAGCGATTCAGGAGTAATTGATGCAAAATTCGGTACATTTTATTCTCCAAGGTAAAGGCGGTATCGGCAAGACCTTGGTGTCGACCATCCTGGCGCAATGGATCGCGGGCAAGGACGAGACGCCATTGCGCTGCTACGACACCGACCAGGAGAACGCGACCTTCTCGCGCTACAAGGCGATGGACGTCAAGCATGTGCCGGTGATGACCGACAGCCGCAACATCGACCCCAAGCGCTTCGACGCGCTGATGATCGACATCCTGGAAGAAGACGGCAACTGCGTCATCGACAACGGCGCCAACACCTTCTCCCCTTTGATGGGCTACCTGATCGAGAACGACTGCTTCTCGCTGCTGGAAGAGTCGGGCCGCAAGGTCTACATCCACACCATCGTCGGCGGCGGCGACACGCTGCACGACACCGCCATGGGCTTCGTCTCCACCGCCAAGTCGACCAAGGTGCCGCTGGTGCTGTGGGAAAACGAGCACTTCGGCCTGCTGCAATCGGCGTCCGGCAAGCAGTTCACCGAATCGCAGACCTATGCCGACAACTCGTCGCGCGTGAAGGGCCGCATCGTGCTGTCGGCGCGCAACGCCGACACCTTCGGCGCCGACATCAAGAAGATGAACACGGCCCGCCTGACCGCCAACGAGGTCAAGGAAAGCGACAAGTTCAACCTGATGGAAAAGCAGCGCATCAAGGTGGTGTTCCGCGACTTGTTCGAGCAACTCGACAAAGTGGAGTGGTAAGCCGCCATGGATCAGCACAAGCTGCGCAGCCTGGTCTTTGAAAAAACCGGCGTCAAGATCGACATCGACGATCCGGTGTTCGCGCTGGTGGCGCTGAACGAGGCGGTGCTGGCCGAGACGGTCGAGCGCCACATCGCGCTGATCGACGCCGCCTCGCAGGAACTGGTGCAGCACGCCAGGGCGGCAAGCGGACTGGGTGCGCAGCACGCCGGCGGCCGCAAGCCGGTGGTGCTGGACGCCACCAACGAACCGGTGGCAGCCGCCGCCGAAACGCCGTCGGCCTACGCGCCGGCGCCCGCCGCCGGCCCGGTGCGGCCGATCGCCACGCAAGCGCCGGGTATTACACCGCGCGAACTGCGGCTGCTGGGCGCGGCTGCCGGCGTCGCCGTCCTCAGCGCGCTGCTGGTGCTCGGCGGCCAGGCGGCCTTCTTCAAGCCAGGCTTGACGGCGGAGCAAAGCGCCGCGCTGGCCAGCGCAGACAAACTGAACAAGGCGATCCAGAAGCTGGACCCGAAAGTGCGCGAACAGCTACAGACCGAACTGCAAAAATAAGGAAGATGCATGCATTTTGAAGTCCCCAAAGCCAAGACCCTCAAGGAATTCGGTGGCGAATATTTGATGATCGTGATCAGTATCGCCACCGCGCTGGCGCTGGAGCATGGCGTGCAGACGCTGCACCACAGCCACCTGGCGCATGAAGCCGGCGTCAAGATCGACGCCGAAATCCAGGCCAATGTCCAGGAGCTCGACGAAGCGCTGAACCACAACAACGATCAGCTGAAGAAAATACAGGTGACGCGTGAGCAGCTGCTGGCCGGCATCAAAGACAAGGTCGATAACCAGCTCCTGATCAAACAGCTGCTGACGCAGCAGCACAACAAGCTGGGGCTCAGTATGATGTCGCCGTCATTGCGCCGTGAGGCCTGGGAAGTGGCCGTCGCCAGCCAGGCAGTCAGCTGGATGCCGCAGCAACAGCTGGAGCGCTACTCCGCCATTTACGCCAACATGCGCGACATACAATCCATCAGCAGCAGCGGCGCCAACAACTTCCTCGATGGCGCAGGCATGCTGAACATGATCAGCGACATCAACATGGGCCAAGGCGACCCCAAGACCATCTACCGCGTGCTGTCGCAGATGATCAGCGCCTACGAGAGCACGGACGGCAACCTGCAGGGGCTGCGGGACAACCTGGCCAAGTCCGCCAAGGAAACGCCGCATTCGTAAGCCGCGCCCAGTTGCCAGCGGCGTTGCGGAAGTCAATCAGCCGCCGGCCAGCACGGCCGTCGAATAAGGCGCCAGCACTTGCCAGCCCAGGCTGGCGTACAGCGCGCGGCCGGCTTCGGTCGCCACCAGCAGGCGCTCAGCATCGCCAGCCAGCGCGTCCAGCGCGAACATCACGGCGCTGGCCAGCCCTAGCCGGCGATAGCCTTCCATCGTTTCGATGCGGTCGAAGATCGCCGTTCCCTCATTGAGCACCACGCGGCCCAGCGCCGCCGTCTGGCCGTTCGCGTCGACGTAGCGCACCACATGCGCGCCATGCTCCGTCGATGTTTGCAGTGCGTAGCCGGCTGGCGCCGCTGCCTGCCCTGCCATCGGCGCGGCGCGGTGCATCAGATAGCGTGCCTGCTCTATCGTCCAGCTTGCCGGCAGCGCGCGCCGCATGGCCTCCGTGTCGACCGCCGCCTTCAGGTAGATGCCGGCTTGATCGACGCGCGCCGCGCAGGCTTGCAGCGCCGGCCCCGCATCCAGGAACACATGGCGGCGCAACTGCTCCGGCCAGCCGACCTCGACGACCAATCCGCCGCCATCGCGCCGCGGCAGCGGCAAGCCGCGCGCCAGGCTCCATCCCGCCAGCCAGCGCTCCAGTAGCTCCAGGTCCAGCGCGGGCTTATGCACGATGGAGGAAGGGCGATTTACCCAGCAGGGCCAAGGCATCCTGCACGCGGCGCGCAAACGCGGAAGGCTGGATGCGGTCGCCGGACTCCTGGCCGCCGATCAGGCACAGGTGCGCCAGGCGCCCCACCAGGTCGGCATCCACCGAGGCATCGGTGCGGCTGCGGCAGATGTTGATGGCGAACGTCAGCCGGGTCTGGTCGACGCGCTGCTGGTACCCGGCCACCAGCGGGTCGTGGCGCGCCCAGGCGCGGATGGCGGTCTCCCGGCCCGGCTGTTTTTCGGCGGCGATCGCCAGGTAGCGTTCCAGCACCTCTTCCAGGCTGCGGCCGGCGGCGGCATGGGCCAGCATGCGATCGGCGTAGTCGGCTTCCCACGCCGCCAGCAAGGCATGGACGAAATCGTTACGGCTGCGGAAATGGTGGTAGAACGAGCCGCGCGTCACGTTCAGCCGGCGCGCCAGGCGCTCGGCCGAGATGCCGGCATCGCCGTCATGGTCCAGGGCATCGAAGCCCGCTGCAATCCAATGGTCACGCGTCAACACTGGTCTCACCCCGAAAACATACAGACTGTGTATGGTAGCACCGGCATGGCTAGACTGCGGCTTCCTACCTTCGCTCATGGAGCCGCAATGAAGACCATCACCCTCGTCGCCTTCGACAACTTCACCGACATCGACCTGTTTTTGATGTGGGATATCCTCGGCCGCAATCGCCACGACTGGCGCGTGCGCATCGTCGGCAAGCAAGGCCAGTTGCGGTCGGCCCACGGCCTGCTGGTGGACACGCACGGGGCGCTGGCCGAAGCCAACCAGGCCGACGTGGTGCTGTTCGCCAGCGGCAAGGAAGGCGTGCCGGCGGCGCTCGCGGACTCGGACTTCATCGGGGCGTTTCAACTGGACCCCACGCGGCAGCTGATCGGCTCCATCTGCGGCGGCGCCTTCATCCTGGCGCAACTGGGCTTGCTGCCGGGGCGGCGGGCCACCACCCATCCCGATGCGCGCAACGCACTGCGCGCGGCCGGAGTGGAGCCGGACGAGCGGCCGTTCATGAGCGTGGGAAACGTGGCGACGGCGGGCGGTTGCCTGGCCGCGCTGTACCTGGTCGGCTGGGTGGTCGAACGGCTGTTCGGAGCCGGAAAAAGCCTGGAAACGCTGCGGCCGGTGTTGCCAGCCGGCCAGTATGAGCTGTACGAAAAAATCATCGTATCGAGCATTCGGCAGGGCCGGGAAGAGACCGGCGGCTAAGCCAGGCCGGCCAGCAAATGATCCCACAGCCGCGTGGCGACCGGGCCGTGGGCGATGTCGCGGCGGCGCGCGATTACCAGCTCCAGCTCGCTTTCGCGGAAATGATTTCCGGCGATCGACAACAGCCGTCCCTGCGCCAGGTCCTCGTCCACCAGGTAGCCGGGCATGTGGCCCCAGCCCATGCCCTGCAGGATCACTTCGCGCTTCATGAACTGGTCGGCGACGGTGCAGCGGCGCGCGCCGTCCACCACGAAGTAGTCGCGCGGTGGGCTGTCGCGCGCGCTGTCGCGGATGATGCATTGCACGTAAGGCCGCATCATCTCCGGCGTGATGCCGGCGTGCAGCGGGAAATCCAGGAAGCCGGGCGCGACCACCGGCACCAGCTTGACGCGCTGCCACGGCCGCGCCTCGAAGCGCATGTCGGCCTGATCGATGTGGTGGAAGATCAGGTCGGCCTCGCCGTTGGCCAGACGCTCCCACGGTCCGGACAGGGCTTCGAAATGCAGGTCCAGGCGGGTCGCCGGGCACTGGGCAAAAAACTGCCGCAGCAGGCGCAAGGTGGCCGGCAAGGGGCAGAGGTCGCCGATCACCACGGCCAGCCTGACCTCCTCGCCCAGCGCGATCTGCCGTGCCTGCATTTCCATCTGCCTGGCGCTGTCGAGCAGCTGCCGGGCCTGCTCGACAAAGGCCTGCCCGGCGGCGGACACGGCAACGCGATAGCCGCTGCGGTCCAGCAGCGCCAGCCCCATTTGCCGCTCCAGGCTGGCAATCGCGGCAAACACGCTGGGATGGGAGCGATGCAGGCGCACCGCCGCCTTTTGGAAGCTGCCCAGCTCGGCCACCGCCAGGAAACATGCCAACTCGTGCAGGGTAAAACCGACAGAGTTCATAAATCCTACAAAGATAGACGGAATTATTCAATTTTATCCGAATGTGTTCTTCCCTACAGTGAGGCTTCGATCATCAACAGGAGAACCCTCATGCGCGCCATCCACATCGCCCAGTTCGGCGGTCCAGAACAGTTGCAACAGATTCAGCTGCCCACGCCGGTGCCGGCCAGCGGCCAGGTGCTCATCCGCGTCCGGGCGTTTGGCCTCAACCGAGCGGAGAGCTATATGCGGCGGGGCTTGTGGGGCGAGGTCGCCAGGGTGACAGGCATCGAATGCGTCGGCGAGGTGGCCAGCGCGCCGGGCACCGATTTGCGACCGGGCCAGAAGGTCGCCGCCATCATGGGCGGCATGGGGCGCAGCATCAACGGCAGCTATGCCGAGTATGTCTGCGTTCCCGCCACCAATGTGGTGCCGCTGCGTTCGTCGTTGCCGTGGGCGGAGCTGGCCGCCATCCCGGAATCGTATGCGACCGCCTGGGCCTGCCTGCACGACAACCTGGAACTGCGGCCCGGACAGACCTTGCTGATACGCGGCGCCAGCTCCGCGCTGGGCCAGGCGGCCAGCAATATCGCGGCGCACATGGGCGCGCAGGTGATCGCCACGACGCGACGCCCGGTGGAGCTCGAAAACGTACTGAAGCAAAATGGCGCGCGCGACATCATCGAGGAGCAGCCCAGCGTGACCGGCGCCGTGCGCGCCATTGCCCCCGCCGGCGTCGACGCGGTGCTGGACCTGATCGGCAACACCACCCTGCTCGACTCGCTGGCCGTCGCGGCGCGGCCGGGGCGGGTTTGCCAGGCGGGATTTCTCGGCGGGCTGGAAGCGCTCGGCAATTTCCTGCCGCTGCAGCACTTGCCGCCGCGCGTGCAGCTGAGCTTTTTCGGCAGCTTCGCGTTCGGCACGGCCGGGTTCGAGCTGGACCGCTTGCCCTTGCAGGACATCGTTGAACGGGTGGAACAAGGGCTGTACCACGCCCGTCCGGCTGAAGTGTTTGCCTTTGACGACATCGTGCAAGCCCACCGCTACCTCGACGCCGGAGCGGGACTGGGCAAGGCGGTAGTGCAACTCGACCAGTAGCCTGACCTTCCATTCCATGCTAACATGTGAACACCTATTCACTTGTTAGCATTATGAGCTGCCAACACGACTATTCCGTTTGCGATCCCGCGATTGCCCAACTGGCCGATTTGTTCCATCTGCTGGGCGATCCGACACGCCTGCGCATCGTGCTGGCCTGCGTGACGGCGCCGATCGCCGTCAGCGACATCGCTTCCTCGCTGGAGCTGAGCAGTTCGCTGGTCAGCCACCACTTGCGTTTGCTACGCGCAGCGCGCATTGTCAAGTCTGAGCGCCAGGGCAAACAAGTGTTCTATTCCGCCGCCGACGCCCATATCAGCGGCGTACTCAACGATATGCTCGAACATATCGCAGAACCTTCCAACGGGAACGAAGCATGAGCAAGCACCACGATCACCACGACCACGACCACGATCACGACCACCACGATCACGGCCATGACCACGCGCCGGCCAAGGGCAAAGCCAAGGCCTGCAGCCACGATCACGGGCACGACCATGGCCACGGCGGCCACCATCACCACCACGGCGATCCGAACACCATGGGCCGCGCCTTCGCCATCGCCATCGTGCTCAACACGGTGTTCGTGGCGATCGAATTCTTCTACGGTTTCCTGGCCAACTCCACCGCGCTGATGGCCGACGCCGGCCACAACCTGTCCGACGTGCTGGGCCTGATGCTGGCCTGGGGCGCGGCCATCCTGGCCAAGCGCATGCCGAACGGCCGCTATACCTACGGCCTGCGCAGCACCTCGATGCTGGCGGCGCTGTTCAATTCCATGCTGCTGATGGCGGCCTGCGGCGGCATTGCGTGGGAAGCGGTGCAACAACTGGTGCGCCCCGAACCCGTGGCCGGCCTGACCGTCTCGGTGGTGGCTGGCGTGGGCATCCTGGTCAACGGCTTCTCGGCGTGGTTGTTCATGTCCGGCAGCAAGGACGACATCAATATCCGCGGCGCCTACCTGCACATGGCGGCCGACGCCGCGATCTCGCTGGGCGTGCTGGTGGCTGGCGTGATCGTCCGCTACTCCGGCTGGAACTGGCTGGACCCGCTGGTCAGCGTGGCCATCGTCGCCATCATCGTCTACAGCACCTGGTCGTTGCTGAAGCAATCGATGCGCATGATGCTAGCCGCCGTGCCGGACAACCTGGACCACGCCGACGTCGAACAATTCCTGCGCGCCCAGCCCGGCGTGACCGACGTGCACGACCTGCACATCTGGTCGATGAGCACCACCGAGAACGCACTGACGGCGCAGCTGGTGACGCCCGGAGGCCATCCGGGCGACGCCGCGATGGACGCCATCAGCGCGCAGCTGAAGGAAGAATTCTCCATCGACCACAGCACGCTGCAAGTACGGCTAGGCACCACCGCGCACGAGTGCAGCCTGCAAGAGCAGCCGCACTAAGGCAGTTTAGTCCGCCAGATTGGCGTACAGCGCCGTGCTCAGATAGCGCTCGCCAAAGGACGGGATGATCGTCACGATGATCTTGTCCGCATTCTCCGGCCGCCGCGCCACCTGCAGCGCCGCCCACAGCGCGGCGCCGGAGGAAATCCCCACCAGCAGCCCCTCCTGGCTGGCTGCCAGCCGCGCGGTCGCGAACGCATCGTCGTTCTTCACGCCGATGATCTCGTCGTACACCTTGGTATTGAGCACGGCCGGCACGAAGCCCGCGCCTATGCCCTGGATCGGGTGCGGCCCCTTGGTGCCCTTGGCCAGCATCGGCGAGGCTTCCGGCTCCACCGCGATGCAGCGGAACTCCGGCTTGCGCGCCTTGATCACCTCACCCACGCCGGTAATCGTGCCGCCGGTGCCGACGCCGGCCACCAGGATGTCGACGCGGCCGTCGGTGTCGGCCCAGATTTCTTCGGCCGTGGTGCGGCGGTGCACATCGGGATTGGCGGGATTGTTGAACTGCTGCGGCATCAGGTAACGCGGATCGCGTTCGGCCAGTTCCTCGGCGGTGCGGATCGCGCCCAGCATGCCCTCGGCGCCGGGCGTGAGCACCAGCTCGGCGCCGTAGGCGCGCAGCAGCATGCGGCGCTCGCGGCTCATGGTGTCCGGCATGACCAGCGTGCAGCGGTAGCCGCGCGCGGCGCACACCATCGCCAGCGCGATGCCGGTGTTGCCGCTGGTCGGTTCGAGGATGATGGTGTCGGGACGGATCTGGCCGGCCGCTTCGGCCGCTTCGATCATGGACAGGCCGATGCGGTCTTTCACGCTATGGGCCGGGTTGCAGTATTCCAGCTTGGCCAGTACTTGGGCGGTGCTGCCCTTGGCCAGCCGGTTCAGCCGCACCAGCGGGGTGCGGCCTATCAGTTCGGTTACGTCGTTGGCTATCTTCATCAGGAACCTCCGAATGGGACGGAGGTTCCAGTCTACGCCTTTATTTTACGTCCACCAGCTCGACATCGAAGATCAGCGCGGAATTCGGCGGAATGCCGCTACCCGGCGTCGGCCGTGAGCCGTAAGCCAGTTCCGACGGAATAATCAGCGTGCGTTTGCCGCCCACTTTCATGCCCTGGATGCCCTGGTCCCAGCCCTTGATGACGCGGCCGGCGCCCAGCACGAAGTCCAGCGGCTCGCCGCGCGGAATCGACGAATCGAACAGCTTGCCGTGCATGGCCTTGGCCAGCGGACGATACAGCCAGCCCGAGTAGTGCATGTAGACGGTGGCGCCGGTGGTCGCTTCCTTGCCGGTGCCAAGCTTGGTGTCGGTGACGATCAGCTGCTCGGCGGCCGGGCCGGGCGTGGCCGAACCCACCACCATCGGTGGCGGCGGCGGCACATCGGCTGGAGCGACCGGCGCGGTCGGGGTCTGCGCCTGGGCCACGGAGGCCGCCAGCGCGCACAGCATTGCTACTAATACGGAACTACGCGTCATGGTTTTATTCTTTCGATGTGGTCTGTGGATAGCACGGTCCCCGTGCCAGCGCGCACCATGATAGCAAACCCGCATCGCCAGCTGCATAAAATCTAAATCAATCTAAATCGTTTCGACCGGCGCTACCGCAGGTTGCGCGCTGTCGGCCAGCTTGCGCAACACTTGGCTGGCGGCCACCATGCCGAAGGTGGCGGTGACCACCATGGCCGAACCGAAGCCGGCGCAATTGAGGCCGGTGACGCCGGCGGCGCGCTCGTCGCCGTCCACCGCGCACACTTCGCCCGACTCCGGGAACTTCAGCGGCTCCATCGAGAACACGGCGTCGACGTGGAACTTGGTCTTTTCGCCGCGCGGGTAGCCGTACTGGCTGCGCAGCACCTTGCGCACCTTCTTCAGCAGCGGCTCCTGCTCGGTTCGGGCCAGGTCGCGCACGGCGATCTGGGTCGGGTCGGTCTGGCCGCCGGCGCTGCCGATCAGTATCATCGGCATAGTGTGCTGGCGGCACCAGGCGATCATCGCGGCCTTGGCCTTGACGTCGTCGATGGCGTCGACCACGAAATCGTAGTTGCCGGCGCCCAGCATCTGCTCCAGGTTGTCCGGCGTGACGAACTCCTCGATCTGGTTGACCACGCAGAACGGGTTGATGTCGGCGATGCGCTCGGCCAGCGCGGTGATCTTGGCCTGGCCGACGGTGCTGCCCAGGGCCTGGATCTGGCGGTTGATATTGGACTCGGCGACGTTGTCCAGATCAATCAGGGTCAGCTGGCCGATGGCGCTGCGGGCCAGCGCCTCGACGATCCAGGAGCCGACGCCGCCGGTGCCGACCACGCACACGTGGGCGGTGCGGAAGCGCGCCAGCGCGCGTTCGCCATAGAGGCGGGCGATGCCGCCGAAGCGGCGTTCGAAGTCGACATCGTCGAATTGAGTAGGTGTTATGGAGTTCATGCCGACATTTTAACGGACGCCGCCGCGAAAATTATTTTAGAATGACTTTCCCACCCAGCCAGAGCGTCCTCCCATGAGCATTTCCCTGCACGACACCGCCCCCGACTTCAGCCAGCCGATAGCAGTCTTGAAACATTGCCACGACCGCATACGCAAGCAGCTGGAGACCCTGCAAAAACTGCTGGCCCACCTGCCCAAGCACGGCGCCGACGCCGAGGCGCAGAAAGCCGCCCAGGCGGTGCAGAAATATTTCAACAAGGCGGCGCCGCTGCACCACGACGACGAGGAACAAAACCTGGTGCCGATGCTGCAGGCGACCGCGCGCGACGCCGACGCCGCGCTGCTGGCCGAACTGGTGCCCGGCATTCTGGCCGACCACCAGCAGATGGATAAAGACTGGCATATAATTAATTCGCAACTTGAACAAATTGCCAACGGACAAGGTAGCGCCCTGTCGGCCGAGCAGGTGCAGCGCTTCTGCGACAGCTACGCCGCCCACATGGTCACCGAGGAAACCAATATCGCGCCGATGGCCAAGCGTTTGTTCAGCCCCGAGCAGATGGCGCAGTTGGGCAGCGCGATGCAGGTACGGCGCGGCATCACGCCCGACCTGCCGCAAAGCCAGGTGCCGGAGCAGCAGCAGGTGGTGGTGGCCGATGCGGTGGCCGACGGCGTGGTACTGGCCGACCTGCGCCTCGATTACGGCCGCGCCAGTTTGACGGAGCAGGACGTGCTGGACGATCCGATCGCCCAGTTCGGCAAGTGGTTTGAAGAAGCCATGCGCGCCAAGGTCAATGAACCGAACGCGATGAGCGTGGCCACGGTGGACGCGGAAGGCAAGCCCAGTTCGCGCATCGTGCTGATCAAGCAGTACGACGCGCGCGGCTTCACCTGGTACACCAACTACGGCAGCCAGAAGGGCCGCCAACTGGGCGACAACCCGCACGCCGCGCTGCTATTCTTTTGGAGCGAGTTGGAACGCCAGGTACGGATAGAAGGCAAGGTCGTCAAGACCTCCGCCGACGAAAGCGACAAATACTTTTACAGCCGGCCGGTGAAGAGCCAGATCGCGGCGATCGCCTCGCAGCAAAGCGCGCGCATCGCCAGCCGGGAACAGATGGAAGCCAATTACGATGCGGCCGCGGCAGTCGGCGGCGAGCATCCGGTGCGGCCGGAAAACTGGGGCGGCTATCGCCTCGAGCCGGTGCGCATCGAGTTCTGGCAGGGACGCCGTTCGCGCTTCCATGACCGGATCGTGTATGTGAAACAGGCAGATGGAAGCTGGGTGAAGGAGCGCCTGCAGCCGTAAGCAGACCGCCTCGTCGCAGAACACCAGACCATCGCTTGCGGTGGTCTTTTTATTTCTGGACTCGGAGGTGTGACTGTGTTCGTACAAAACCGTCTCAGTAGCTGGATCGCCGGCATCCGCCAGCAAATCGCGCTGCCGCTGCGCATCGAATTGTGGAACGGCCAGCAGGTCGACTTTTCCAGCGAGGCGCCGCGCGTGACGATACGCCTGCCCAATGTGTCGGCGGCGCGCTACCTGCTGACGCCGTCGCTGTCCAACCTGGGCGCGGCCTATGTCGAGGGCGCGATCGAGGTCAAGGGCCGCGCGCACGACATGATCGCCATCGTCAACGCGCTGGCGCGCACCACGCTCAAGGCCGAGGGAAAGTTCGCCCGCATCGTGCGCAGCATGGGCCACAGCAAGCAGCAGGATGCCGAGGCGATCCGCTACCACTACGATGTATCCAACGAGTTCTACCAGCAGTTCCTCGATCCGGCCATGGTGTATTCCTGCGCCTACTTCGAGGACGGCGACGAGGACCTGGCCAGCGCCCAGGCCAAGAAGATCGACCACATCCTGCGCAAGATCGAGCTCCGGCCCAACCAGACGCTGCTCGACATCGGCTGCGGCTGGGGCGCGCTGGTGATACGCGCGGCGCAGCAGTACAAGGCGCGCTGCATCGGCATCACGCTGTCGGAAAACCAGTACGAGCTGGCCAAGGAGCGCGTGCGGCGCGCCGGGCTGGAGCAGCTGGTCGAGATCCGCCTGCAGGATTACCGCGACGTGCGCGGCCAGTTCGACCGCATCACCAGCGTCGGCATGTTCGAGCATGTGGGCGTCAAGCATTTGCCCGAGTACTTCGCCGCCATCCACAAGCTGCTGGCGCCGGACGGCGTGGTGATGAACCACGGCATCACCACCACCGATCCGGACAACGGCGAGACGCCCTACGGCGGCGGAGCCTTCATCGACAAATACGTGTTCCCGCAAGGCGAGCTGGCGCACATCGGCCATGTGCTGAAGACTATGCAGCAGGGCAAGCTGGAAGTGTCCGACGTGGAAAACCTGCGCCGCCACTACGCCCGCACCTGCGCCATCTGGACCGACAATTTCGAGGCCAACACGGAACGCGTGCAGGCGCTGGCGGGCGACAAGCGCTATCGCATCTGGCACGTCTACCTGGCCGGGTGCAGCTATGCGTTCGAGCAGGACTGGATCAGCCTGTACCAGATCGTCGGCCGCAAGGCGGGCCAGCGCAGCGCGGCGCTGCCGTGGTCGCGCCGGCATATGTATCCACAGCCGGTCACCGTCGGCGCGCACTATGCGCTGACCGACGACGGCCTGCCGGCGTTCACCGTGCTTCAGGAGGATGGCGGCGTGGACATGGCGTCGATGCCGCCGGCGATCAAGTCCTTCAGCGCCACGTAGACTTGCTGCAAGGCCGGCTCCAGCCGGCCGGACGCCAGCTGCCATGGCTGGCCGGCGTGCAGCGCGGCCGACAGCTGCTCTGCCAGCGCCACCGCGCGCGCCGCGCCGAAGTTGACCAACACGCCCTTCAGGCTGTGCACCGCGCGCGTGCTGCGCTGCATGTCGCCCGAGGCCAGCGCCGCGCACAGGTCCTGCCACAGCTGCGGGCCGTCGTGCAGGAACAGCGCGGCCAGTTCCAGCAGCAGTTCGGCGTCGCCATCCAGCCTTTGCAAGGCGCCGCGCCAGTCCAGCAGTTGCTGGCCGCTGTCCGGCTGGTAGCGCAGCAGCATCTCGCGCAGTTGCTGGCTGTCGACCGGCTTGGCCAGGTAGTCGTCCATGCCGGCGTCCAGGCAGCGCTCGCGGTCGCCGCTCATGGCGCGCGCGGTCATCGCGATGATCGGCACGTGGCCGCCATGCGCCGATTCGCGCAGGCGGATCTGGCGGGTGGCGGCCAGGCCGTCCAGGCCCGGCATCTGCACGTCCATCAGGATCAGGTCGTAGCCGCCCTGGCCGGCGCGCTCCAGCACGGCCAGGCCGCTGTCGACCAGCGTGACGCGGTGGCCCAGCTTTTCCAGCAACCGCATCGCCAGCCGCTGGTTGACCGGGTTGTCCTCGGCCAGCAGCACGCGCAGGCCGCCGCGGGCGGATGCAGGCGCAGGCGCGGCTGGCGGAAGATCGCCTTCGCCGACCAGCAAGCCGTTGTCGTGGGCGCTGCGGTTCAGGTTTTGTCCCGGCGCCAGCACGGCCAGCGGCGGCAAGGGCGCGGCCTGCGCCACGCCGGTATGCAGCAAGGGCACGGTAAAACTGAACACACTGCCCCGCCCCGGCGCGCTGTGGACGTCGATGCGGCCCTGCATCAGGATCACCAGCCGGCGGCAGATCGCCAGCCCGAGGCCGGTGCCGCCGTACTCGCGCGTGGTCGAGCCGTCGACCTGGGCGAAGGCTTCGAAGATCATGTGCTGCTTTTCCGGCGGCACGCCGATGCCGGTGTCGCGCACGGCGAACACGATCTCGCTGCGGTCGTCGTGCTCGGCGGCGATCGACAGTTGCACCGTCACGCCGCCCTCGCCGGTGAACTTGATGGCGTTGCCGACCAGGTTGAGCAGCACCTGGCGCAGGCGGCCCGGATCGCCCTTCATGATGCGCGGCAGTTCCGGCGGAATCTCGGCCGCCAGCGCCAGCCCTTTCTGGCGCGCCCGCAGGCTCATGGCGCGCAGCGTGTCGCCGACCAGCTGGCGCAGGTCGAACGGCACTTCCTCGATGTCGAGCTTGCCCGCTTCGATCTTGGAAAAATCCAGGATGTCGTCGACGATGTGCAGCAGCGCGTCGGCCGAGGCTTTCACCAGCACCAGGTCGGCGCGCTGGTGGGCGTCGATGTCGGACTCCAGCACCAGCTCGGTCATGCCGAGGATGCCGTTCATCGGCGTGCGGATCTCGTGGCTCATATTGGCCAGGAATTCGCTCTTGGCGCGGCTGGCCGCCTCGGCCGATTCGACCGCGTGCTGCATGGCGGCGCGGGCGGCGCGCTGTTCGCTGATGTCGATGAAGTAGCCCAGCATGTAGGACAGCCCGCCGCTGTTGATGACCTTGCGGCTGACCAGCACGTCGAGCGGCGGATCGAAGGTGGCCATGCGGCGCTCGGTGGTGACCATGCGGCCGCTGGACCAGGCCAGCTCGTCCTCCTCGTGGGTGGCGGCGGCCCAGCGCGGTGTGGCGAATTCGTCGACCGTGCGGCCGAGGATTTCCGCCCGCGAGCGCTGGGTGAATTCCTCGAAGCGGCTGTTGAAGCGCAGGAAGCGGCCGTCGCGGTCCTTGAGGAAGATGGGGATGGGCAGCTGGTCGAGGATCTGCTCGGTCAGCTCCTGCTGGTCGCGGGCGGCCTGGTCTTCGGACGGCGCCCGCAGCTGCACCTGCAGGTCGGCGTGCAGCTCGCGCTGCAGGCCGGCCAGGCGCGCGGTGCGCTTGTCGCGCCAGGTGCCGACGTTGCCGCGCTGCTGGCGATTCTCCTTGCGCAACAGCGCGTTGGCCGAGCGCAGCTGGAGCACTTCCGCCTCCATCTCGGCCAGCGCGGCCAGTTGCGGCTCCAGCAGGCGCGCCAGTTCCTGGGCGTCCGAGTTGTGCAGCGCTTGCCGTATCAGGGCGACGTGGCGGTCCTGGTCCATGGCCGCGTCAGGCCGTCAGCGCGGCGGCGCCGGGCTCGTCGCGGAAGCGGGCACGGATGGCCTGCACGTCGTCCCAGCGCTGCAGCAATGCCTCCACGCAGCGCGGATCGAAATGGGTATTGCAGTTGTCCAGCAGGTGCTGGCGCGCGTCCTCCATGCTCCAGGCCAGCTTGTACGGGCGCACGCTGGTCAGCGCGTCGAACACGTCGGCCACGGCGACGATGCGGCCCACCAGCGGGATGGCCTCGCCGGCCAGGCCGCGCGGATAACCCTGGCCGTCGTAGCGTTCGTGGTGGGTCAGCGCGATCTCGGCCGCCAGCTTGAGCATGCGCGCCTGGCAATCCTTGAGGATGTTGTAGCCGATCTCGGCGTGCTGACGCATGACCACCATCTCTTCCGGGTTCAGACGGCCGGGCTTGAGCAGGATGTGGTCGGGCGTGCCGACCTTGCCGATGTCGTGCATCGGGGCGGCGTTCAGCACGTCCTGCTGCTGTTCCTCGGACTGGCCCAGCTGCTCGGCGATCAGCCGCGAGTAGTGCGCCATGCGCTGGATGTGGGCGCCGGTTTCGGGGTCGCGGTATTCGGAGGCGCGGCACAGCAGCATGATGGTTTCCTGCTCGCGCGCGCGCAGCTCGGCGGTGGCCTTGGCCACTTCCTCGGCCAGCCAGGTGGCGCGGTGCTGCAAGCCCAGCGTGGCGCTGCGCAGCGCCAGCATGTTGCGGGTGCGGGCCAGGAACTCGACCTTGTCGATCGGCTTGATGAGGAAATCGCTGGCGCCGTTTTCCAGCGCGCGGTGGCGCACGTCGACGTCGACGCTGGCGGTGACCATCAGCACCGGCGGGCGCTGGTCGGGCGGCGCTTCCAGCCGGGCGATCAGCTCCAGGCCGTTCAGGTCCGGCATCATGAAGTCGACGATCAGCAGGTCGTAGGGATGGGCATTGCACCAGGCCAGCGCCTCGCGCGCCGACTGGAAGCTGATCGTGCTCACGTCTTTCAGTTTATCGACCAGGCGCGACATCAGCACCAGGTTGATATGGGTATCGTCGACCAACACCACCTTCATGCATGTCCCCTTGTTTTATTTTAAGCGATGCGCATAGGTGCTCTTGAACTTGGCGACCTTGGGCGCGACCACGAAGGCGCAATAGCTTTGCAGCGGATGCTGGCTGAAGTAATCCTGATGATAGGCCTCGGCCGGATAGTAGGTCGAGGCCGGTGACAGTTCGGTGACGATGGGCGCGTCCCAGACCCCGGCCATTTGCGCGATCACCTGGCGCGCCGTGGCTTCCTGCTGCGGCGACTGGTAAAAAATCACCGAGCGGTACTGGGTGCCGACGTCGTTGCCCTGGCGGTTGACGGTGGTCGGGTCGTGGATGGTGAAGAAGATTTCCAGCAGGTCGCGAAAACAGATGACGGCGGGATCAAATTGCAATTTCACCACCTCGGCATGGCCGGTGTCGCCGGCGCAGATCTGCTCGTAGGTGGGGTCGGGCTGGTGGCCGCCCGTGTAGCCGGACTCGACATGGACAACGCCTTTGACGCGTGCAAACACCGCCTCGGTGCACCAGAAGCAGCCGCCGCCCAGATAGGCCGTTTCGAGCGCCGTGCCTGGCGCGGACTGACTAGTCATGACTCCCTCGCGTAGAAGAATGCCCACGGGTTCACTGTAACGCAAACCACGGCAATACGCTATCGCACGGTAAACTTTGGCA
Organism: Duganella sp. BJB476; assembly: GCF_003416895.1. Taxonomy (GTDB): domain Bacteria; phylum Pseudomonadota; class Gammaproteobacteria; order Burkholderiales; family Burkholderiaceae_D; genus Rugamonas. Next base: position 327,085 of record NZ_QVIO01000004.1, on the reverse strand, counting down.
TAATGGCTGAAAAGTTACAGGTCCACCATGCACACTCGTTCCCCCCGCGCCGACCAGCGCCCCTTCGATACCAGCCATTTTCGCCAGGCGCTGGGCCAGTTCGCCACCGGCGTCACCGTCATCACCACCCGGCTGGCGGACGGCAGCTTCCGCGGCCTGACGGCCAGTTCCTTCAATTCGGTGTCGCTGGACCCGCCGCTGGTGCTGTGGAGCCTGGCGACCACGGCCAACAGCATGGCCATCTTCACCGGCAACTCGCACTACGTCATCAATGTGCTGTCGGCCGACCAGGCGCACCTGGCCAAGCAGTTCGCCACGCGCGGCATCGATCCGTGGGAAAACACCGAATACGAGCTGTCGCGCACCGGCCAGCCCATCCTCAAGGGCGCGTCGGCCTGGTTCGAATGCCACAACCGCAGCCGCTACCCGGAAGGCGACCACGTGATTTTCGTCGGCGAAGTCGAGCTGTGCGAGTTTTCCCCCTCCCCGCCGCTGATTTTCCACAGCGGCCAGTTCGGCAGCCTGGGCTAAAAACGGAAATTGGTGTCGCCATTTGAAAAGCCGTTCCGGTGGCCGCGGCATAGAATGCGGGCAGCCTTCACCAATTTTCATAATGAGAGACCACTATGAGCCAAGCCCGCGCCCAATTCCACTGGGATGATCCCCTGCTGCTGGACCAGCAACTGACCGACGACGAGCGCATGGTGCGCGACGCCGCCGCCGCGTATTGCCAGGACAAGCTGGCGCCGCGCATCCTGGACGCCTTCCGCCACGAGAAGATGGACACCACCATCTTCCGCGAGATGGGCGAGCTGGGCCTGCTGGGCCCGACCATCCCGGAACAGTACGGCGGTCCCGGCCTGAACTACGTGGCCTACGGCCTGATCGCGCGCGAAGTCGAGCGCATCGATTCCGGCTACCGTTCGATGATGAGCGTGCAGTCGTCGCTGGTGATGGTGCCGATCTACGAGTTCGGCACCGAAGAACAGAAACAGAAATACCTGCCGAAACTGGCCACCGGCGAGTGGATCGGCTGCTTCGGCCTGACCGAGCCCAACCACGGTTCCGATCCGGGCTCGATGATCACCCGCGCCAAGAAGGTGCCGGGCGGCTACTCGCTGAGCGGCGCCAAGATGTGGATCACCAACTCGCCGGTCGCCGACGTGTTCGTGGTCTGGGCCAAGGACGATGAAGGCGCGATCCGCGGCTTCGTGCTGGAAAAAGGCATGGCCGGCCTGAGCGCCCCTGCGATCCACGGCAAGTTCGGCCTGCGCGCTTCGGTGACCGGCGAGATCGTGATGGACAATGTGTTCTGCCCGGAAGAGAACGCATTCCCGGACGTGCGCGGCCTGAAGGGTCCGTTCACTTGCCTGAACTCGGCACGCTACGGCATCGCCTGGGGCGCGCTGGGCGCGGCAGAAGACTGCTGGCACACCGCGCGCCAGTACGTGCTGGACCGCCATCAGTTCGGCCGTCCGCTGGCCGCCAACCAGCTGGTGCAGAAGAAGCTGGCCGACATGCAGACCGAGATCACGCTGGGCCTGCAAGGCTGTTTGCAGCTGGGCCGCATGAAGGACGCCGGCACGGCGGCGGTGGAAATCACCTCGATGATGAAGCGCAATTCCTGCGGCAAGTCGCTGGACATCGCCCGCGTCGCGCGCGATATGCTGGGCGGTAACGGCATCTCGGACGAGTTCGGCATCATCCGCCACATGGTCAACCTGGAAGTGGTCAATACCTACGAAGGTACGCACGACATCCACGCGCTGATCCTGGGCCGCGCCCAGACTGGTATCCAAGCGTTCCAGTGATATTACCGACGTAAAAAAACCGCTGCGGCTGCAAGGCCCCAGCGGTTTTTTTTATGCCTTCGAAGCCTTAGAAGCCTTTGAAGTTGTAGCCCACGCTAACACTGACCGCCAGCGGATCCAGGCGCACGTCCTGGGTCTGGCCGGTCGAGAAGTGCACTACGGTCTTGAGCTTGGTCTTGATGACGGTGGCGTCGACAAACCATTTCTCGTTGATCTTCACGGTGCCGCCGATCTGGTAGCTCATCGCCCACTTGTCGTCCAGCTTGAAGGTGGTGCCCGGGCCGCCGGTGTTGAGCAGCGCGGTCAGCTGGCCGGAGCCGGTCTCTTTCTGGAACATCGCGTAGGTGAGGCCCAGGCCCACATACGGACGGAACATCGAGTTGGCCGGCAGGAAGCGGTACTGCACGAAGGCGGTCGGCGGCAGCACTTCCGACGTGCCCAGCTTGCCCGTGCCCTGGATGGAACCGGCGCCGACCAGGTCGTGCTTGTACGGCAGGCCCAGGTCCAGCTCGGCTGCGATGTTATCGGTCACCATGTAGGCGATCGCGAAGCGCGGCTTGGTGTCCGAGCCGACGTCGGCCTTGGTGCCCGGCAGCGCCGGCGCCGACACATCGCCCGAATCCACTTTCGGCGTGATCTTGTTGATGCCCAGCGTGCCCAGCCAGGTGCCCTGGGTCTGTTGCGCCGATGCGGCCGAGGCTACCGTCAGTGCGGCGGCCAGCGCCAGCAGTTTTACCGTGTTCTTCATATCGTCTCCTGATTTATTGTGTTGTGAGTCCGGCAGCCGCCCGCCCGGAGGCGGCGGCTGCCTGCGACGACTGAATTACAGCCAGCCCTTGACGACCAGCTTCTCGGCCACGTAGCGGGCCAGCAGCAGGTTGTTGAACGGCGTCGGATGGACGTCGTCGGCGAAGGACCAGTGGCTGATGTCGCCGGCCTTGACGTTGCCGGCGTTGCAGGTCAGCGAGCTGCCCAGCGGGTTGGTCGGCGCGGTCAGATCGCAGGCAGGCTCGGACACGTTGGTCAGGCCGTATGGGCCAGGATTGGTGGCCTGGTCATGGCTGACCGAGAACACGTCGACGATCAGCACTTTCGATTCCGATGCCAGGCCGGTGGTCAGCGCGCCGTTGAAGGCGCTCACCATGGCGTTGATCAGGGCCTGGGTCGATGCCGGCTGGCCGCGGCCCGACGGCGTGGTGGCCACGTCCGGCAGGTTGTTCACGGTGACGTAGTTGGCGCCGTTGGCGATGATCTTGGTCTTGACCAGGGCGGCCAGTTCGGCGCCGGCGGTAGCCATCGCGACCACCAGATCCGGACCGTGGGCGGCGGCATAGTCGGCCCCGGCCTTGGCGCCGGCGGCGTTGCCGGCGGCAGTGCCGGCGGCGGTGGCGTCGGCCGTGGCCTTGGCGACCATCGGCTGCCAGACGGCTGGCGTAGCGACCGACGAATTGCCCGGCTGGACGGCGGCGGTGCCGATGGCGACCTGGGTGATGGAGTTCTGGGTGCTGCCGCTGCGGGCCGCTTCCGTTTGCGCTGCCAGGCCGATGGCGGCGGCGGCGGCTTGCGGGGTGGTGGCGCCGGCGGCCAGCTGGCCTACCAGGCTGGTCACGTAAGCGGCTGCGCCTGCCGCAGCGCCAGCCTTGGCGCCGGCGGCGGTGCCGGCCGCGGTGGCGTCGGCACTCAGCTTGGACAGGTTGAACAGCGCGTCATTGCCGCCGGCCATGACGAACACCATTTCATCGCCCTTGAACTTGCCGCCAACGGCTTTCAGGTGGTTGTCGATCTGGGTGGTGACGGGGATGGTCAGCGCGCCCAGCGGGCTGCCGGTCAGCTTGTTGCCCGGACCGACAGGGTTGGTCACGCGGGCGCCGCCCTGGGCGTAGCCGTAGCAGTTGGCATGGGCCACTGGCGCTACCGAGAAATTCTTGCTGGCGTCGCCGTCGAGGCCGGTGAGGGCCGCGCACGGGGCCGCAACGCCCAGCTGGGCGGCGACCAGTTCGGTCCAGTTCTTGCCGGTCAGCGTGGAGACGGAGGCGGAGCTGTCGCCATTGATCGTAAATTTGCCGCCCTTGAGCTGGGCTACCGCGCCGACGGCGTAGGAGCCGACGTCGGACAGGCTGTCGCCAAACGACACCTGGCTGCTGTACTTGTTCTTGATGGTTTGGTCGCCGGGCTTGGGATCGGTTCCGCCGCAACCCGCAAGAACGGCCAGGGTCATTGCCGCAAGTGCAAATTTAGTATGACGCATGTTGTCTCCTAGAAAAATTTTTTTATAGTGTGATACGAACGGCCGTGCTATTCGCAACCCAACTAATATGCCAGCCTTAACCGCGAATGTATAGGGGAGCACATAAAAACCCCCCTCATTTGTGGCTAAAAAGAACGGTTGCTCGGCTGTATTTTCATAGAGACAACTTACGGCAAAATCGATTTCACCGGCTTGGTGCAGAATCGAAGAAGTTTCTTGCTTCGCGCATACAGAATGGCGCCACCAGGCCGGCGTGATAAGCGTCGTTGACGGCCTTGTCGGCGGCCGTTGACGAGCCCGTGCTGGCCAGCACGGAAAGGCGCAGCACCTGCTTGGCGGCGGCGAATTCGGCGCGCGTGGCGCGATACGGCACCAGCAGCGCCGAGTCGTCCACGTCCAGCACCGTCAGCAGGCCGGAAGACATGGCGTGGGCGGTGAGGTAGTCATTGGTGGCGTCGGTATTCGCGAACGGCACCACCGGGTCTTCGTTGCCGCCGCACAGGAACAGCGGCACGGTCGGCGTGTAGGTGCGCAGGTCGTTCCTCAACAGCCATTTGCGCAGCGGCTGGGCCGGCGAGCACGCCAGTGGCGCGCCGCGGCTGGCGTTGCAGGGATTGGCCTTGAGGTCGGCCAGGTAGCCGTTGCGGTAGCTGGTCTTCATCAGGTGGTCGACGCCGAAATAGGACGCGTAGCCTGGCGCCTGCGGCAAGGAATCCTGCGCGAACAGCACGTCGTTCGGCAGCTTGCCGGCCGCGACCAAGTCGCCCAGGCCCTGCGTGCCCGGCAGCAGCGTATCGATGCCGGTGGCGTACTTGGCTTCGTAGATGTCGTCCAGGCTGTTGTAGATGGCGGCGCCGGCGCGCTGGCCGGCGTTGATCAGCATCGGCAGGAAGCCGCTGGAACCCATGGTCGGCGCACCGCCGTAGATGGCGTCGCCGAATTGCAGCAGCGCATACGGGCCGGACATCGGCGCCGCCGCCGTCACCGTGAATTCGCTAGCATACTTGATCTGCATCGCGCGCTGGGTGGCCAGCGCCACGAAGCCGCCTTGAGAGTAACCACTCACCATCAGCCGGCTGGAGGCGTTGGCGCTGATGCTGCCGAACACGCTGCGGGCGGCGCGCAAGGCGTCGACCATGTCGTTGGATTGCTGGTCGGCGTCCAGGTAGGCATGGTAGGGCAGCGACGAGCCGGCATAGCCGGCGTAGTTCGGCGCCACCACGATGTAGCCCTGGGTGGCGAACATCGCCGCCACCAGCAGCGCCTCGGTGCCGGACAGGTTGGCCATGTCGGTGGTCTTGCGCGGCGACGTGCCGTGCGCGTACAGCATCACCGGACGGGCGCCCTGGCAAGCCGCGTTGCTGCCGGACGGCACGATGATGGCGGTGCTGGCGTCGGTGTCGGCCGCCACCGAATCGACGGTGTGGTACTTGAGGGTGTAGGTGGTGATGGCGCAGGTCGGCGTGCCGGTCATGGAACTGCCGAGGGTGATGGCGCCATCGACCAGTTTCTTCATGACGGCCGGATCGATGGTGTTGGCCATGGCGCCGCCGCCGATGGCGGCCGGCACCAGCGTGGCGCCGCCGATGGGCACGCCGCGCAGCTGGACCGGCGGTTGCGTCACCACATTGCCGCCGGTCTGGTTGCCGGCGGAACCGCCGCCGCCTCCGCAGCAGGCCAGCAGGACGGCGAGGGAAATCAGGCAAAAACGGGCGGCGTTGAACATGATGCATCCTTGGATAAGCTGCAGGGCGCAAGAGCGGCCTCTGCTGGTAGGTCAAGGTCGCCGGGCTTTTTTTGGACCGGCAACGCTTTAGCTTAGCAGATAAGCAATCCCATCGCACCACCCTGTTGCGATGGTCACACAGCTCATTTTTTCAACAATGACGCGATGATACCGGCCGAGCCGAACACCGAACGGCGCAGGCGATCGTTGACGCCCAGCCACTCCGCACCCTGCGGCGGGGTCTCCACCAGGATCAGGTCGGAGCCGGTCTGGTCCATGCCGCGCAGCGCGGCGTAGAGGCCGTAGGCGTAGCCGGCCGGATCGGCGGGCAGCATGCATTGCGACTGCGGCAGCGCCGGCAAGGCGTGGCTGATCAGCGCCACCTTGACGCCGCGCGCCTGCAACTGCGCCAGCGCGGCCGTCAGCTCGGCTTGCGCCAGCATGGTGACCGGGGTGCGCGGCGCGTAGTGCGATTCCAGCGTGCCGGAGGCGCGCGGCGCGGCCTGGTCCGGCGCGGCCGGCAGCGCGCCGATGACGTCGGCGATCTGCTGCGCGCTGATGTGGCCGGGACGCAGCAGCACCGGGCCATGCGTGGCCAGGCGCGACAGGTCGACGATGGTCGATTCGATGCCGACCTGGCTGGCGCCGCCTTCGAGCACGGTGGTCAGCAGCGCGCCGCTGCAGGCTTCGCCGTCGGTGGCGCCGTCGTCCTGCTCGTCCAGGCCGAACTCGTCGCGCACGTGCTGCGCGGTGGTCGGGCTGACGTTGCCGAACTTGTTGGCCGACGGCGCCGCCACACCGCCCTTGCCGCCCTTGAAGGCGCTCAGCAAGGCGATCGCGACCGGATGCGACGGGCAACGAATGCCGACCGTATCCTGGCCGCCGGAAACGGCGTCGGGAATGTGGCTGGCGCGTTTCAAAATCAGGGTCAACGGTCCCGGCCAGAAGGCGGCGACCAGCTGGCGGGCTTCCTGCGGAATATCGGTGACCCAGTAGTCGAGCTCGGCGCCGGGGGCGACGTGCACGATCACCGGATGGTCGTTCGGACGGCCCTTGGCCTGGTAGATGCGGGCCACGGCCGCCGGATTCTCGGCGTCGGCGCCCAGGCCGTAGACGGTCTCTGTGGGGAAGGCGACCAGGCCGCCCTCCTCCAGGATCGCCGCCGCCGCCGCGATGGCGGTGTGATCGGCTACCGTTGCGGCCTGCGGCTTCACGGCGCGATACCGAGGATGGCGCAGGCGGCGTTGAGCTGCTGCTGCGCTTGCGCCAGCGTCGGCGCGATGAAGGTCAGGTGACCCATCTTGCGGGCGCGGCGCGGATCGTCCTTGCCATACAGGTGCAGGCAGGCGCCCGGCAGCGCCAGCACCTGGTCCCACGCCGGCTCACGGGTGGCGTCGGAGTCGTCGGTGAACCAGACGTCACCGAGGATGTTGAGCATCACGGCCGGCGAATGCTGGCGCACATCGCCCAGCGGCAAACGCGCCATCGCGCGCACCTGCTGCGCGAACTGGCTGGTGACGCAGGCGTCCATCGTGTAGTGGCCGCTGTTGTGCGGACGCGGCGCCATTTCGTTGACCACCAGGCTGCCGTCGGTGAGCACGAAGAATTCGATGCACAGCACGCCGACATAACCCAGCTCGGCAACGATGGCTTGCGCCGCCTGCTGCGCGATCTTGGCGCTGGCGTCGCACACGTTCGGGCCGGGCACGGTGGTGGTGAACAGGATGCCGTCGCGGTGGACATTCTCGGCGATCGGATAGACCACCGATTCGCCGTCGGCGCCACGGGCGGTCAGCACCGAAACCTCGTAGGCCAGCGGCAGCATCTTCTCCAGCAGGCAGGTGACGCCGTCCATGCTGTCGAAGGCGGCGCGCACGTCCTCGCGGCTGCGCACGCGGACCTGGCCCTTGCCGTCGTAGCCCATGCGCACGGTCTTCAGGATGCCCGGCAGCAGATCGTCGCCGATGGCGGCGATGTCTTCATGCGAGGCGATCACCTTGTGCGGCGCCGGCATCACGCCCGACTTGGACGCGCAATCGACGAAGAAGCGCTTCTCGGCGATGCGGTCCTGCGCCACCGACACGCCGTGCGCGTTCGGCGCGACAAACACTTGCTGCGCCAGGCGCGACAGGCTGTCGGCCGGCACGTTCTCGAACTCGGTGGTGACGGCCAGGCATTGCGCGGCCAAGGCGTCGAGGCCGGCGGCATCGCTGTAGCCGGCTTCAACCAGGCGCTGCGCGACCTGCCCTGCGGGACAATCGGCCGCCGGTTCCAGCACGGCCACTTGATAGCCCATGCTTTGCGCGGCCTGGGCGAACATGCGGCCCAGCTGGCCGCCGCCCATCACACCCAGCCAGGCTGGCGGATTGGCGGCTGGGAGGATAGGTGAAAACAATTTACTCATTTATTCCAGCGGTAAAGTCATGGCCTTGGCGGCTTCGGTTTGCGTGACACGGAATGCTTCCAGCTTGTCGGCCAGCGCGTCGTCGTTGGCGGCGATCATCGCCACCGCGGTCAGCGCGGCATTGGCGGCGCCGGCTTCGCCGATGGCGAAGGTCGACACCGGCACGCCCTTGGGCATCTGCACGATGGACAGCAGCGAATCCTCGCCGCGCAGGTACTTGGACGGCACCGGTACGCCCAGCACCGGCACGATGGTCATCGCGGCCACCATGCCAGGCAGGTGGGCCGCGCCGCCGGCGCCGGCGATGATGGCGCGCAGGCCGCGAGCGCGGGCGCTCTTGGCGTAGGCGTACATCTCGTCCGGCATGCGGTGCGCGGAAATCACTTGCGCTTCAAACGGCACGCCGAACTGCTTGAGGATGGAGACCGCGTTCTGCATCACGTCCCAGTCCGACGACGAACCCATGATGACGCCGACCAATGGCTTGTTCTGATCCATGTTATGCCTTCAGCTTCTGGCCGGTCAGGCGCTCGATGGCTTCGAAGTACTTGGCCTGGGTCTTGTCGATGACGTCGGCTGGCAGCGCCGGCGCCGGTGCGGTTTTGCCCCAGGTCAGGGTTTCCAGGTAGTCGCGCACGAACTGCTTGTCGAACGACGGCGGCGACATGCCAGGCGCGTACGAATCGGCAGGCCAGAAGCGCGAGGAATCGGCGGTCAGCACTTCGTCCATCAGGTGCATGACGCCGTTGTCGTCCAGGCCGAATTCGAACTTGGTGTCGGCGATGATGATGCCGCGCGTGGCGGCGTAGTCGGCGGCGGCCTTGTACAGGGCGATGCTGACGTCGCGCATCTTGGCGGCCAGTTCGGCGCCGATGCGGCTTTCCATGTCGGCAAAGCTGATGTTCTCGTCGTGCTCGCCCAGGTCGGCCTTGGCGGCCGGGGTGAACAGCGGCTCTGGCAGCTTCTCAGCCTGTTGCAGGCCGGCCGGCAGCTTGATGCCGCAGATGCTGCCGGTGTCCTGGTAATCCTTCCAGCCCGAACCGATGATGTAACCGCGCACCACCGCCTCGACCATGATCGGCTTCAGGCGCTTGGCGACCACGGCGCGGCCTTTGACCTGCTCGACTTCGTCGGCGGCGACCACCGATTCCGGCGCCACGCCGGTCAGGTGGTTAGGCACGATGTGGCCGAGTTTCTCGAACCAGAAATCGCTCATCTGGTTCAAGACCATGCCCTTGCCGGGGATAGGCTCGTTCATGACGACGTCGAAGGCCGACAGGCGGTCGGTGGTGACGATCAAAATCTTGTCGTCGCCGACTGCGTAGTTGTCGCGGACTTTGCCGTGGCCGAGCAGTGGCAGGGAATGAATGGAGGTCTGGTAAAGGCTGTTCATAGCGGGAGGTGGATAGACTAGCGGTATAGAAAAGCGAAAACCGGCGCAGGGAAAACCTTGCTAGCCGGTCAAGAGAGATGGACCGATTCCCGAGAGAATCAGTCCGTTCCAAAACAGAATTTTACTTCACAATCTGCGACAGCTCGCCGGCCTTGTAACGCTCGGCCATTTTTTCCAGCGGGATGACTTTGATTTTCGACGCCTGGCCTTCGCAGCCGAACGACTGGAAGCGGGCGCGCACGATCAGCTCGGCGGCGGCGCGGGCTGGCTTGAGGAAGTCGCGCGGGTCGAACTTCGACGGGTTCTCGAACAGGAACTTGCGGGTGGCCGCGGTCATCGCCAGACGGATGTCGGTGTCGATGTTGATCTTGCGGACGCCGTGACGGATGCCTTCCTGGATCTCTTCGACTGGCACGCCGTAGGTTTCCTTCATGTCGCCGCCGAATTCGCGGATGATGGCCAGCAGTTCCTGCGGCACCGACGACGAACCGTGCATCACCAGGTGGGTGTTAGGGATGCGCGCGTGGATTTCCTTGATGCGGTCGATGGCCAGGATGTCGCCGGTCGGCTTGCGGGTGAACTTGTAGGCGCCGTGCGAGGTGCCGATGGCGATCGCCAGCGCGTCGCACTGGGTGCGCTGCACGAAGTCGGCGGCCTGGGCCACGTCGGTCAGCAGTTGTTCGCGGGTCATGGTGCCGTCGGCGCCGTGGCCGTCTTCCTTGTCGCCCTTCATGGTTTCCAGCGAACCGAGCACGCCCAGTTCGGCTTCCACCGTGACGCCGATGGCGTGCGAGAACTTGACCACTTCGCGCGACACTTCGACGTTGTAGTCGTAGGAGGCGACCGACTTGCCGTCCGCTTCCAGCGAACCGTCCATCATCACCGAGGTGAAGCCGGAGCGGATCGCGGCCTGGCAGACCGCCGGCGACTGGCCGTGGTCCTGGTGCATGACGACCGGGATGTGCGGGTAGGCTTCGACGGCGGCGTCGATCAGGTGGCGCAGGAAGGCTTCGCCGGCATATTTGCGGGCGCCGGCCGAAGCTTGCATGATGACCGGGCTGTTCAGGGCGTCGGCCGCGGCCATAATGGCCTGCACTTGCTCCAGATTGTTGACGTTGAATGCAGGGATGCCATAGCCGTTTTCAGCGGCGTGGTCCAGCAATTGGCGCATGGATACGAGGGACATGGTAATACTCCAAACAATAAAAAAACCTGGTTGCCGGAGCCACATGCCACCCTCGTTCCGCGAGGGCGGCGCTACCGGACTTACTTGGTAAATTCTCCAACCTTGACGATCTTCAGCGCATTGGTGCCGCCGACCTGGCCCATCGGCTCGCCCCAGGTGACGACGATCATGTCACCCTTCTTGGCGATGCCGTACTCGACCAGCAGATCCTCGGCCTGTTTCAACACTTCCGCGCTGCCGGCCTTTTGCAGCAGATTGTAGGCCTTCACATTGCGGTACAGCGCCACCTTGCGCTGGGTCGTCACGCTCGGCGTCAGCGCGAAGATCGGCGTGTCGATGTTGTGACGGCTCATCCACAACGCGGTCGAACCGGACTCGGTCAGCGCCACAATGGCCTTCACCGCCAGATGGTGCGCGGTGAACAGCGCGGCATAGGCGATCGACTGGTCGATCCGGGTGAAGGTCGCATTGAGGAAGTCGGCGTCGAGCTTGTTGTACTCGGACTGCTCGGCTTCCACGCAAATGGCGGCCATCATTTCCACCGTTTCAATCGGATAACGACCGGAGGCGGTTTCCGCCGAGGTCATCACCGCATCCGTGCCGTCCAGCACCGCGTTGGCCACGTCCGATACTTCGGCGCGGGTCGGCACGGCGTTGAAGATCATCGACTCCATCATCTGGGTCGCGGTGATCGCCAGCTTGTTCGACTCGCGCGCCATGCGGATCATGCGCTTCTGCAGCGCCGGCACCGCCGCGTTGCCCACTTCCACCGCCAGGTCGCCACGCGCGACCATGATGCCGTCGGAAGCGTCGAGGATCTCCTGCAGCACAGGGATCGCTTCGGCGCGCTCGATCTTGGCGATCATCAGCGGCTTGTGGCCGAACGGCTCGCCGGCGATATTGGCCAGCTGGCGCGCCATTTCCATGTCGGTCGCGCTTTTCGGGAACGAGATCGCCAGGTAATCGCACTGGAAACTCATTGCCGTCTTGATGTCTTCCATGTCCTTGGCGGTCAGCGCCGGCGCGGTCAAGCCGCCGCCCTGGCGATTGATGCCCTTGTTGTTGGACAGTTCGCCACCGATTTTCACGGTGGTGTAAATCTCATGGCCGACGATCTTGTCGACCACCAGCACGATCAGGCCGTCGTTCAGCAACAGCTTGTCGTCGGCGCGCAAATCCTGCGGCAGCGCCTTGTAATCCAGGCCGACGCGTTCCTGGTTGCCCAGTTCGCCGTTTTCGCCCCATTTTGCGTCCAGGATGAATTTATCGCCGTTCGCAAGGTCAATCTTACCATTTTCAAACTTGCCGACGCGGATTTTAGGACCCTGCATGTCGGCCATGATCGCCACTTCGCGGCCGCATTCGGCTGCCGCTTCGCGCACCAGGCGGGCGCGGTCGATATGGTCCTGGGCCTTGCCATGCGAGAAGTTCAGGCGCACGACATCAACGCCCGCACGTATCATTTTCACCAGGACATTGAAGTCAGTGGAGGCTGGGCCGATCGTTGCAACAATTTTGGTACCACGGGACATAGTATTCCTTGAGCGTTGGGTCATGCGAACAGTCTCCGCAAATGCGGCGGAGACCCGGAAAAGCTGCGCTGTTTTGTGTTGCTGGGGCCCAAAATTTGTAGCAAAGCTACAAATTTTCACCCCTTATCAGGCATTAACTTGATTTTACTGTTAATTTGCTACACCGCACGACCGTGCTTTTATATCTATTATTTTTACTGCGCCGCAGCACGCTGCGTCAAAATCTCCACCGCAGGCAGGGTCTTACCTTCCAGGAACTCCAGGAAGGCGCCGCCGCCGGTCGAGATGTAGCCGATCTGCTCGGTAATGTTGTACTTGGCGATCGCGGCCAGCGTGTCGCCGCCGCCGGCGATCGAGAAGGCCTTGGAATTGGCGATGGCCAGCGCCAGCGTCTTGGTGCCTTCGCCGAACTGGTCGAACTCGAACACGCCGACCGGGCCGTTCCAGACGATGGTGCCGGCGGCGCCGATCTGCGCGGCCAGGATGGCGGCGGTTTTCGGGCCGATGTCCAGGATCATGTCGTCGTCGGCCACGTCGGCCACATCCTTGATGGTGGCGACGGCGGTTGGCGAGAATTCCTTGGCGCAAACGACATCGACCGGGATCGGCACCTGCGCGCCGCGCTGGGCCATGATCTCGATGATGGCCTTGGCTTCTTCGACCAGCTCGTTTTCCACCAGCGACTTGCCGATGTTCAGGCCGACGGCCTTCATGAAGGTGTTGGCGATGCCGCCGCCGACGATCAGGTTGTCGACCTTGTCGGCCAGCGCCTTCAGGATCGACAGCTTGGACGACACCTTGGAACCGGCGACGATGGCCAGCAGCGGACGGGCCGGGGCGCCCAGCGCCTTGCCCAGTGCGTCCAGCTCGGCGGCCAGCAGCGGACCGGCGCAGGCGACCGGCGCGAACTTGGCGATGCCGTGCGTCGAAGCTTCCGCGCGGTGCGCGGTGCCGAAAGCGTCATTGACGTAGATGTCGCACAAAGCGGCCATTTTCTGCGCCAGTTCGTCGCTGTTCTTCTTTTCGCCCTTGTTCACGCGTACGTTTTCCAGCAATACCACTTGGCCGGCTTGCAAGCCTTCCAGGCCGGCGCCGTCGACCCAGTTCTGTTTCAGCTCGACCGGCTGGCCCAGCAGCTCGGCCAGGCGCGCGGCGACCGGCGCCAGGCTGTCTTCCGCTTTGAACTCGCCTTCGGTCGGACGGCCCAGGTGGGACGTGACCATGACCTTGGCGCCGGCGGCCGCGGCAGCCTTGATGGCCGGTACGGAGGCGCGGATGCGCGTATCTTCGGTGATATTGCCGCTATCATCCTGCGGCACGTTCAAGTCGGCGCGGATGAAAACGCGCTTGCCTTGCAGCGCATTCTGGGCGATGAGATCTTGCAGACGGATGAAGTTCAAAACAGCGGACATGGCTACCCAAGGGTCGAGTTGAAGAAAGAGCGCTATTTTACCGCAAGGACGGGGTGATTTAACTGTTATTAAAATACATGGATCAGCCGTAAAGCCGTGTAAAAGGCCATGCCGAACACAATTGTCTGCAACATATTGCGCCGCAGCAAATAAAAGATCGTAGCAACGATACCTGATACCAATTTGAGATTACTCAAATCCAGCAGCGGATGGCTGTCCATCATGATCAGGTCCGGCGCGACGATGGCCGCCAGCGCGCAGGCCGGCGCATAACGCAGCATGTCCTGCACCCGCGGCGGGATGGTGATGTGCTGGCCGATCAGCCAGAACGAGCTGCGCGTGGCGGCGGTGGCCAGCGCCAGCACGCCGATGATGATCCAGACTTCCCAATCAGCCATGGTTTTTTCTCCATTTTTCGACGCCCTCTTCGATCGCCATCGAGGTCAGCATGCCGACCAGCACGGCCAGCAGCAGGCCCAGCTTGTACGGCAGGCCGGCCGCCAGCACCGACACCGCGCCGGCCACCAGCACGCCGCACAGCGCGGGACGGCCCACCACCAGCGGGATCATCACGCAGATGATGGCCAGGGTGCCGGCAAAGCCCAGCCCCCATTCGGCGGGCACGGCGCTGCCGAGGAAGATGCCGGCGATCGAGCCGACCTGCCAGGCGGCCCAGTTCGGGTACAGCAGGCCTTTCAGGTAAGACAGCTTGCCCACCTGCGGCGCCTCGCTGGGGTATTTGTGCAGGAACATGGCGACCGTCATGTCGCCGGCCACGTAGCCGAGCACGAAGCGCTTGCGCCACGGCAGTTGGGCGAAATGCGGCGCCAGCAGGGCCGAGAAGATGACAAAGCGCAGGTTGACCACGAAGGCGGTGGCGAAAATGACCCAGATCGGCGAGTGCGAGGCGATCAGCGGCAAGGCCGCCAGCTGGGCCGATCCGGCGAACACCAGCAAGGTCATGCCCAGCGCCTGCGGCACGGTCAGCCCGCTTTTGACCATGGCGATGCCCACCACCAGGCCCCAGGCGCCGATGCCGAACAAGGTGGGAGTACCGGTCTTCAAGCCTTCGCGCCACGAGGGTTCATGGTGCTCGGCGACGTAGGGCGGGGGTGGTGCGCTGCTCAATTCGGTCATGTGCGTAGTCGTGTGTCATTCCCGCCACATAGCGGGCCGCACCGGGGTTGTAGAGGCGCTATTTTACCGATGATTTTTGCTCAATGCGCGAATCCGTTAAAATCGTGGTTTTCCTCAGCCTTTCGGAGCACACGAATATGACCAACGCCCACACGTCCGCCGCCACCAACGCAGTTGAGCTCGAGGGCAAGGACTTGCCGGCCCACTGCCCTAACCCGGCCATGCCGCTGTGGTCGTCCCACCCGCGCGTGTTCCTGGAATTCAACCACGACGGCATCGCCAAGTGCCCGTACTGCGGCACCGCCTATCGCCTGAAGCCGGGCACCGTCGTCGCTCACCACTAACATAACCCGCCAGCCACGCGCCCCGGAGCCAGCATGCCCACCAAGCGAGTCAAGCAGTTGAATGGCAGTGCCGCCGAGACCGAATCGGCGTTTTACGACGCGCTCAACCGCGCCGACCTCGATGCGCTGATGGCGCTGTGGGCCGACGACGACGAAATCGTCTGCGTGCATCCGGGCGGGCCGCGCCTGATCGGCCATGCGGCGATCCGCAGCTCGTGGGCGGCGATCCTGGAACACGGCGGCCTGCACATCGTGCCGTCGCAGTTGCATGAAACCCACAACCTGATGAGCTCGGTGCACACCTTGGTCGAAGGCACCACCGCCGGCGGCGAGGCGGCGCACCTGGTCGCCACCAACGTCTACGTCAAGACGCCGCGCGGCTGGCGCATCGTGCTGCACCACGTGTCGGTCGCGCCGGGACCGGCGCCGGCCGATACCCACAGCCAGATCCTGCACTAAGTTTCCTCATGAAGTACAGCGCGCCCTTCTGGCTCCCGAGTGGCCACCTGCAAACCATCTATCCCGCCACCTGCATCGCCAAGCCGGCGGTGCGGTTCCGGCGCGAGCGCTGGGAAGCGCCGGACGGCGATTTCGTCGATGTCGATTTTGTCGACGGCCAGCCGGGCCAGCCGTTCGTGGTGCTGTTCCATGGCCTCGAAGGCTCGTCCGACAGCCACTACGCGCGGGCGCTGATGGCCGACGTGGCCGCGCGCGGCTGGTCGGGCGCGGTGCCGCATTTCCGCGGCTGCTCCGGCGAACCCAACCGCGCGCCGCGCTTCTATCACTCGGGCGACGCCGCCGAGATCGACTGGATCGTGCGCCGCCTGCACGGCCGCAGCAGCGGCAAGTTCTACGCCGCCGGCGTCTCGCTGGGCGGCAACGCGCTGCTGCGCTGGCTGGGCGAGTCGCAGCACCAGGCCGACTTTGTCGACGCCGCCTGCGCGGTGTCGGCGCCGCTGGACCTGGCGCAGGGCGGCGTCTCGCTGTCGAGCGGCTTCAATATGATTTACACGCGCATGTTCCTGCAGACGCTCAAGCCCAAGTGCATCGCCAAGCTCCAGCAGTTCCCCGGCCTGTTCGACCTCGACGCGCTGCACGCCGCGCGCGACCTGTACGCCTTCGACAACGTGGTGACGGCGCCGCTGCACGGCTACCGCAACACCGACGATTACTGGGACCGCGCCAGCGCCAAGCACGTGCTCGACGACATCACCGTGCCGACCCTGGTGCTGAACGCGAAGAACGATCCCTTCCTGCCCGGCCGCCACCTGCCGCAACGGGCCGCGCCGAACGTGGTGCTGGATTATCCGGCCGAGGGCGGCCATGTGGGCTTTGCCGTCGGCGGCATGCCGGGCAAGCTGCACTGGCTGCCGCAGCGCCTGATCCATTTCATGCAAGGCGTGAGCGCCACCAACGACTCACTGGCAGAACAACATGGATGACATCGTCAAGCAGGCGCTGGCCAAGTGGCCCAACGTGCCCTACTGCTACGGCTGGCTGGGATTGGATGCGCGCGGCAACTGGCGCATGCGCGACGAGCGCGCCCAGCACCTGAACCTGCCCGGCGACAAACTGCACCACGCGGCGCTGGTCGCCTTCATCGTGCGCAACTACGCTGCCGACGAGCGCGGCTGCTGGTATTTCCAGAACGGTCCGCAGCGCGTGTACGTGCAGCTGGAGGCCACGCCCTACATCGTCCGCACCGATCCCGCGCAGGGCTGGTCCCTGCACACGGGCGCGGCGCTGGGTCCGGTCGAGCAAGCGGTGCTGACGGAGACTGGCGCGCTGGTCTTGCGCAGCGGAGATGTGGTGGCGCAGCTGGACGACCGCGATTTCGCGCACGTGCTGCCACTGCTGAAAATGAACGGCGCCGCCGTGGTCGATGAAGACCTGCTGGCGTGGATGGAAGGTTCGGCGTCCGGCGCGCTGACGCTGGACGGCGTGGCCGTGCAGCGCGTGGCCGCCGCCGAACTGCCGGCGCGCTACGGCTACGTCAACGCACCGTCCGCACCGGCATAGGATTGGACTCCGGGCGCAGGCGGTCGAGCGGATTGCCCGAGACCGCGCCTTCCGGGCCGCTGCGCATCTCCGCCTTGAACGCCGGGCGCGAATCAGCCTCGCGCAAATCCTTCTTGCCCTTTTCGCCCAGCTCCTCGCGGCGGCGCGCCTGCAACTCGCGCTCGCGCGCATCGATCACGGCCTGGTCGTAGAAGGAAGCGTCGGGCGCCTTGCGCGCATAGCTCAGCTGGTCCAGCGCCGACAACACGCCGCCCTGCAACACATACGATTCCGCCAGCGCGATATGCTGCAAGGCCAGCTTGCCCTGCTTGGAGTACGTCTGCGCCAGCAAATCGTAGGCATCGGGATCTTCGCGGTACAGCTGCACCTGGTCGCGCAGATAGACGGCCGCCTGCTCCAGCTTGCCGGCCGCGATCAGGGCTTCGCCATATTGATGCGCGATGCCGCGCGACAGCGGGAACTGCATATGCGCCGCTTCCGCCTCGGCCAGTCCCTTGTCGATCATGGCCTTGTTGTCCGGCTGCGCCAGCTTGATCTCGATCGAGGTGCTGACGAAAATCGAATCCGGCGCTGGCCGCGCGGCCACGCTGAAGGTGCCGGCGGCGGGCGGCTTGTCGAAGGTGGCGCGCGCCTTGTCGAGCCAGACCTGGGCTTGCGCGGTCTCGCCTTTTTTCAGCGACAGGAAAGCCATGCCGTACTGGCCGGCCGTGACCTGCTGGCGGTTTTCCTGCTGCATCTGGCTTTCAAAAAACACCTTGGCCTCGGCCAGGCCGGACGAGCTCGGGTCCTGCAACACGCGCGCGCGCGAACGCACCAGGTAGAAGTCCAGGCTGTCCTGGCGCTGCTTGTAGGGCTGCTCGCGGATGCGGGCCTGGATGTCGGCGATGCGTTCGGTGGTCAGCGGGTGGCTTTGCAGATAGGCCGGCACCAGGTCGCTGTAGTTGCGGGTCGCGGTCTGCATGCGCTGGAAGAAGGCCACCATGCCCGAGGTGTCGAAGCCGGCCGCGCCCATGATCTGGAAACCGATGCGGTCGGCCTCGCGCTCGGCATCGCGGCCGAAATTGAGTTGACGCTGGATGGCCAGGCCCTGCCCGGCCGAGAACACGCCAATGGCCGCGTCGCCGCCGGCCTTGGAGGCCAGCGCCGCCAGGATCATCGCCGCCAGCGGGATCAGGGCGTCCTGCTTCTGCTGGCCGATCGAGCGGGCGATGTGGCGCTGCGCCACGTGGCCGATCTCGTGGCCCAGCACCGAGGCCAGCTCGGACTCGGACTGCGCCGCCAGCAGCAGCGCCGAGTGCACGGCGATGAAGCCGCCGGGCAGCGCGAAGGCGTTCAGCTGCGGATCGCGCACGGCGAAGAAGTAGTAGTCGAAGTTGGCCTCGCCGCGCGCGCCGGGACGGGCCGCGACCAGCGCGTTGCCGAAGCTGTTCAGGTATTCGAGGATGGGGCCGTCGTCGAGGAAATCGTGGTCGCGGCGGATGTCGCGCATGATTTCCTCTCCCAGCTTGCGCTCCATCAGCGGCGACAAGTCCTGGCGTTCGGTATCGCCGAGCGCGGGCAGGTTCGGGATCTTGGCGGGCGCCAGAACGTCTTGCGCCATGGCCAGGGGCATGGCGACCAGCAGCGCGGCGGCGACTACACGCATGCGCAGAGAGCGGGGGGAGCGTTTTGTATTCACGATGATATGATACCCGCAACTTGGGCGCTCACGCACAGCGTCCGCCGACGAATTATTTTGTTACGTTTTAAAGCCCACCATGACCATCGAAAACTCCGCGCCTGCTGATCAACTGACCCACTTCGACGGCTCCGGCCAGGCGCACATGGTCGATGTCGGCGCCAAGGCCGAGACGCACCGCATCGCGCTGGCCAGCGGCAGCATCCGCATGAAGCCGGAAACGCTGGCCATCATCACCGGCGGCACGGCAAAAAAGGGCGACGTGCTGGGCATCGCGCGCATCGCGGCCATCATGGCGTCCAAGCGCACCAGCGACCTGGTGCCGCTGTGCCACCCGCTGGCGCTGACCCGGGTGACGGTCGATTTCGAGACCGATGTCGCCAATTCCAGCGTGCACTGCAAGGCCCAGGTGGAAACCTACGGCAAGACCGGGGTGGAGATGGAGGCGCTGACGGCGGTGCAGGTCGGCCTGCTGACGGTGTACGACATGTGCAAGGCGGTGGACCGGGGCATGGTGATGACCGACATCCGCGTGATGGAAAAGCATGGCGGCAAGTCGGGGGATTGGAGTGCGACAAGTTAAGTGATTGATCTGGCTGAAGAATTTTTAACAACCAGATCGGCACTAGCTGATACCCCCGCTTCTTGCAGCAGTGGAGCATGTCGTAAATTTTGCTTAAAACTAGTTCTTGTCACACTTCTGTCACAACGGAGTGTACATGGCATCAATTCGGCAACGTTCGGGCGTATGGCAAGCTCAAGTAAGACGCTTCGGGTATCCGAGCGAAGTAAAGTCCTTCTCCAGCAAAGCAGAAGCGCAAGCATGGTCCAGAGCCATTGAAGCGGCAATGGACCAAGGCGCGTATCAAGCGACACATTCAGCCAGAAACATCCTCCTTTCTGACCTGCTGCAACGCTACGGCGAAGAGGTTAGCCCCACCAAGCGAAGTGAGAAACGCGAACGGCAAACGATTCAATTCATACTACGCCACAAGATGGCTGCATACAGTATGGAAAAGTTGACGCCTGCCGTAGTTGCCAGCTACCGCGACGAACGCCTCAAAACGGTTGCTCCGGCTACCATCATTAGAGAACTGAGCATCCTATCAAGCGTCATCAGTCATGCTCGTAAAGAATGGGGCCTACCAACGGCAAACCCTTGTGCGCTGGTCCGCAAACCCTCGACACCTCAAGGCCGGACCCGTTTACTCACCGTAGATGAAGAAGCCCGTCTGATCGCAGAACTACAGCCGGTGCGCCGACGCAGCCCTTGGATGGCTCCACTAGTCTTGCTTGCGCTGGAAACAGCAATGCGACGCGGCGAACTACTGTCAATGCGATGGGAAAACGTCAATCTGCAAGCCCAAACAGTGTTGCTGCCAATGACCAAGAACGGTACAGCAAGGGTGGTGCCATTTTCCCGGAAAGCTGTCGCTGTATTGCTGACGCTTCCCTACGCTGAAACTGGGCCAGTATTCCCGCTCTCGTATATGGTGGTGAACAACTGTTTCGTAGACGCCTGCAAACGCGCTAAGATCGTTAATCTCCACTTTCACGACCTCCGGCATACGGCAACCAGCAAACTCGCTGAGAAGCTTCCTAACGTCATTGAACTGGCTGCGGTCACGGGGCATCAAACGATACAGATGCTTAAGCGGTACTATCATCCCAAGGCGGAGGTTCTTGCCCAAAAGCTGGGATAGGTGCTTCATTTGCAACACAGATACATTGTGATTTTCTTCTTGTACTTCGACGATGCAGTCGCAAACTTGTTGATAGGTGTCATATCGAGCCATTTTCTTGCAACATTCGTGAGCATGCCTGCAACAATTTGCGTACATTGGGTAGCGCCAGTACTGTATAGTTGCAAAAATATCCGTTATGCTGTAGTGCGTGTTGCTGAGCGACATGAGATACTTTTTAGAAGTCACGTCGATTTTTATTCGTTATTCGCAACATTTTCAATTAAGTCATTTTCTGGAACCACAATGAAGAAAGTTCGTATTCCTGAGGAATATACACAGCCGATTATTAGCATATCGGAGCTTAATGATGCCTCGGTTGATGAGATTGTGACTTTGTTTGAAGCCGAGTCTAGTGCACTATATGACGCTGGCTTTGTTGGAAGAATTGCAAGCAAGATAACCAAGACAGATAAAGCTCTCGCCGAGAGCATAATCGACGCGGTGCATTCGATGTATCCCAGTTCATATTTGGGAGAAGGCTATAGCATTGAAAGGTTTGCGACTGCCATTATAAAAGATTTGATTAGCGAAGATTCCGATTCAAAACTTTCCGCTGACTCGATTGCCAAATTAAAAAATAACTTAATAAAGCTTTTGAGTGTTAAGTCTTTGGCCGTTTCATGCAAGGGGACTGGGCTTTCTTTGGAGAATGTCAATAATTTCGTCAGCGCCCAAGTGATAACTGATATTCGACCAGTTTTTGACGATGAAGTCACTGAAATCGCTGCGACATTGATGGTACAAACGCTTACCATCGAGTATATGAGCTTCCCACATGGCAAGACTCAGTTTTCCGTTGCTTTAGATTCCGTGGATATACGGGCGCTCATGCATACATTGCAGAGAGCAGAAAAGAAGGCCGAAGCGATTAAGAAAAAAATGGCAGCAGCGTCAGTTTTGGTGTTGAACCCATATGATCATGAGGCGGATGAATGATTGCACTCGCTGAACGAAAGAGAGAATTGGTCGATTTAAAAGCGTCCAGAACACCAAGCTCCTCCACCGCGCACCCTTACGCTCAGAATGTATCAGGAGGGACTGCACGCGGAATTCGTATAGATCAGCGAAGTGATAAGTCAAAACATTTATTGGCATTAGCTCAAGAATTTTATTTTGAAAATGTTAAGCATGATAGAGATTATCTTGAAATAACTCATCAAATACACAATCCTTGGATTGTCGAATACTCGCCGCACCTTCCGGCAATTGATTTTTTTGAAACCCAGGTACATCATACAGAGGTAGTTCATGCAGATGCTCGTGAGGACACTACTGAGAGAGTATTTATTGAGAATCTGCAAAAATGGCGATCTGAAACTAAGTTCATTTCCTCAACAGAGAAAATTATTTTGCATCGCTCCTACCAGCGTATTATCGGTTTGGGGAAAAAGGCATTACCTTTCATCTTTTCTGATATTGAAAATGGATGCACCCATTGGTTTTGGGCATTAGAAGCTATTACAGGTATTGACCCTGTTGTAGATGATCACATTGGTGATATGGATGCGATGGTTCAAGATTGGCTTAACTGGGCTACAATAAACGGATATAGGTAGATAAAAATGGTATCGGAATTGACGGATAGTGGAGGCTTTCCTTTGGTCAACAATAATAATACAACGATAACTAGCTCACTAACCGATCGTTATAATTGCATTGCTTGGGCTGCAAAAGATGAATCTAATTGGTGGTGGCCTCAGCCAATTACCAAGAAGAATTTTTGGCCAGCAGGTCTTCCTAGAAGCACAACCGTTAACTCTTTTGTAATTGCATTTCAATCTCTCGGATATGAGCAATGTACTTCTGGGGATTTAGAGGTCGGTTTTGAGAAGGTTGCGTTGTATGTGGATTCAGCTTCAGTTCCTACACACATGTCACGTCAGTTAGATAGTGGTCTATGGACTAGTAAAATGGGGGAATGGCATGACATTAGTCATGAAACGCCGGAAACGCTAACTGGCGATGTTTATGGCTCTGTGCACTTGTTCATGAAACGCTCAATTGCCGCCAACTAGTGGTGAAATTGCTTTCTGCACATCGATTTAAAGATACGGTAGACGCTGGCGATACCGATGTCGCATGCTGCAATATCTTACTTGGTCACACCCTTGGCATGCAAAGCTAGCACCTTAGCTGCCTTGGCTCGATCGGTTGAAGCACAACCAGTGTACTTACCTTCAGCCTTCTAAGCTGAGGGTCGCAGATTCAATGGCCAAAATACTCAATAAAAACAAGGTAGTACGATCAATGGGTTTGCGGCTTACAATCCTTTGGATGGTCCTTGTAAGTGCTGTGTAAGCGGAATCCAATTGCATCAACTCATGCTAAATGTGTAGCGAAGCTACTTTCATTGGCGTTCTGGCATTGGCGTTTATCAATTCATCCACTGTGATATCCATCTTCTTGCAAAGAATTGACAGTTCTTGCATTGATACCTTCTCACAGCGCACTTCCACAGAGTTCACCAACAGCTTAACGGTGAAGGTGTCTTTTCCGTTCTGCTTCAGCACCTCTGTTATCGCTGCAACCTGTGCGAAGGCGACCGCCTTGTTTCCCATCATGCTCATACTCAAATTACACTCCTTCAAAGTGTGGTTTGGTACACTGTATATAGACACAGCGCTGTTCACAAATACAGTACATCAATCCTCGGTAAAAGTCTACCGACTATTTGTGATGGGAACGGTCAGCACACGCAACGCTTCTGCGTAGCTGCCGGGAGCCGCTACGGGCATCTGCTGCGTTGCTGCAACCAACAGCTTCTTCTCTTATCCGATGGCGGGCGCAAACTTCGTTCGCCTTGCCTTTTGGTATGCCTGACACTACAATTAGTATGTACTTTGTTAAAAAGTACTAGATGTTGTGTTTTTTGTGTTTTGGAAATTAATTCGATTCAGCATCTTTTAAAAGGAAGCAATATGAACGAAGAACCAAAAATCTCGATTAACAAGCTTGGCGAGTACATGACCGCCACTGCTGCTCGACGCAGGCAGATTGTCCGCGATCAGAAGAATCCACCCGTATTCAAAGCTGCGCGTTATAAGGCTGCACGGGAAGTTATCGTTGGCTTCATCGAAAGCGGGATGGTCGATGACGGAGCGCCGTTAGCGAAGGCTGCCGAACTGCGGGCGGACACGTCCGGTTCCGATTTTGCCGTTCAGGACCGTCAACTGTCTGCGGAAGCGATTGAGGACTTCTTGCCGCTTGCAGAAGAGTTGGAAGTAGCAGACGTTTCCGTTCAGTCGGGCTATGCCTTCGCTTCCGAAACGGTGGACTTTGGCGGTACGAAGGTATCGATGCGACCTGATGCGATCCTTAAGAACAAGGAAACGGGCGACGTCGTTGGTTGCGTGAAGCTGAACTTCTCCAAGTCGGCCCCTATTCTGGAGCAAGCCGGGGCTTATGTGGCTACAGCTTTGCGCGCCCATCTTGAGGCCAATGCAAAAGATCCAAAAAGCGTCGATCCGGCGCTGTGTTACGTCGTTGATGTACCGACGGGGACGGTATCTTCGGCACCGGCAGCAAACAAGCGGCGTCTTAGCGATCTTGCCGCCGCAGGTGAAGAAATAGCGGCCCGGTGGGCAAGTGTGTAAATTTGACGTAACTGCTGACGGTCCCCAAAACCTAAAAAATTTTGCAAGGTAGAGGGGCTGCCTTAACGCGCAACCAGTCGTACAGAAACGGTAGCTGAACGCAGTGAAATATCTTCAGGGTTTCGGATCGGGTGTGGAAGGTCAGGAGGTCCAGCGGGTTGCTAAACGCGCGGGGAACCGGGGAGAATTCGCTACACAGGTTTCAGAAATATCTGCGGGGGGCGCTGCTGGCGTTGATGAGCAGGGTTGCACTGCCTGCTGAGTGATCGAGACGCTACGGGCCTCCTATCGCATCCTATGCTGCACAGTAGCGCTTGACGGTAGCGGGGGAAATGTCGAAGTGTTCCGCTGTAGCCGCGATGCTCTTGCCGTGTTCAGCACGCCATGCCTTTACGGTAGCTGGGTCTAAGGTCTTGGCACGGCCCTTGTATCGTCCGTCGTCCGCTGCCTTGGCTACTTCAATGCCCCGCTTCTGCATCTCCTTGCGGTTGATGTAGTCGGCTTCGCCCTGTGCGGCCATGAAGGCCAGCACTGCATCACGAGTAGCCTTGAGCATTGGCTCGGTGGCCGTGCCGTCAAACTCCATGCCGTTCAGGGTGCAGACTACCTTGACGCCCATCTTCATCAGGGTTTGCATGA
Organism: Duganella sp. BJB476; assembly: GCF_003416895.1. Classification (GTDB taxonomy): domain Bacteria; phylum Pseudomonadota; class Gammaproteobacteria; order Burkholderiales; family Burkholderiaceae_D; genus Rugamonas. Next base: position 302,218 of record NZ_QVIO01000004.1, on the reverse strand, counting down.
CAGTGTGCAGTTCGTCGTAGCGACGGCTGATACGGTCCAGCCAGCGCACGTACAGCACTCCACCATCAGACAGTTTGTCCATGACCCGCTTCCACTCCGCACGGTCCATAGGGGCTACGTGGTAGCCGCTTACACCTTCGTCAATGTGCGTGTGCTTGGCTGGCACGCCGTGCTTGGTAGCGTCCTCGTACTGGCTGGCGCTGGTCTGTCCCTCGGTGGTGCTGATGCGTCCGTAGTAGATGGTCTTCATGGTGACGTTTGGCTCAGTTGGGTATATAGCTCAATAATACATGATGGCTCACTTACAGTCAACCCTATTGAGCTAGGCTGGTAGCTCATTTGACTAGGTGCTTTCAGGTATACCCTGTTGAGCCATCTAAAGGTGAGTAACACATCTGCCAACTTGAGTAGTTGCTTGCTGCTCACAAAGCCCTCACACTAGGGCATCTTATGCTGAGAGGAACGATTGTGAACGAGAAGTTTGTAAGGCGATTTCAGGAGCTACTGGATGCTTCTGCCAAGCTACCTTGGGCACAACAACAGGGAGGCGGTCCAAGGTATGTCCCGGATGGAAAGTGGCAAGGGTGGGCGACGAGTTCACTCAGCCTAATTAGCGCAGTCTTCGGCGACCACTCGCCGCAAGCCAATGCGTTTAGGACAGCCTGTAACAAAGCACGAGTGGGCTATGAGCATGAGGTTACGCCGTTATTCTCGCTATTCCGATCAGCCAAAGAGGATTTTGATGGTGGCTACGTGTTCAATGTCGAGCTTCAGGTTTCTGGCGAGGTTTTCGGTGACTTCGTTGGCTTGGCCCGGCAATCTCTGACTGATGGACATAAGGATGTCGCTGCGGTCTTAGCGTGTGCTGCGCTTGAGGATGCCCTCAAACGCTACGCGGCAGCAAACAACCTGCTAGTAGACGGGAAGACTATGACAGAGGTCGTCAATGCATTAAAGACTGCCGGACTCGTGGCAGGGGCGCAGAAAACATTGTTGGATGCCATGCCTCGGATTAGAAATTTGGCTCTTCATGGGGACTGGGCCAAACTAAGTGAGCCCGACGTAGCAAGCGTACTAGCCTTCGTTGAATCGTTCCTGCTAACCAAATTTACCCCATAGCAGCTTGATACTCGTGGTAAACAGATAGCCATTGTCTTCTCTTGTATGGCTTTGCGGCTGCTCAAACAAGACGCAATAGTTCACGGAAGACGTGGAAGAAATCTAAATGCCCCCTTCGGCATCTATATACTTATATATAAAGAGCTTTATCAAAAGCATGCATTAGCTGCATTATAGGGCCTTCCCCTTGAAGAATCAGGGCTCTTCACGGGGACGGCATTGCACTAACTAAGCATCAGACTGCATTAGCCTGCACCAGACCACCTCTATCAGTCGCGCTACTGTCGTCGGCTTGTATAGCCACCACTTCGCTTGGTGTGAGCTTGGGACTGCGCTTCACATCAGGCTGCCAAACATCCACCTGAGCAGTCCGACAACCGGGAACGCTCCTGCGTGCCAGCTTATAGCCCAGCCCCCTCATCACCCGCTCAATGGCTTCTTGCGATACGTTATCGCAGCCATTCTCTTTCAATGTACGTAACAGACGTTCATTGTGGAATCGCGGTACTTTCCTCACTAATTGCGTCAGGATATCCTTGAAATCTCCAACTGAAAGGCCAAGCATTCGCCGTAACGCAGGGGTCTGCGCGGTTGAGCCCGGCTTGAATCCGCTCAGATCACGATCCATGAAAAAGTTGTAGATGAACGCATCGGTGCTGGGCTCCCCCATCCACTCGTAAAATTTCTCAAAAAATCCCTTGGACTCATCCAGATCAACCTTCATTTGGGACCGGTCGCAAACATAAAATCGACGATCTTGCCCATCAAATTCGAAGGGCGTGTCCTTGTTCGAACAAATCAGAATTCTGGCGTACACTTCTCGCTGCACGATCTTCTGAACAAACTTCAGTTCGACCGCCAACGTCTTGGCCGACATGATGAACTTCAGAGTCTCATAGGTGTCAGACTTGGCAGGAGCATCGTCAAAGCAAACAAGTAAATGATCCGGGAGGACCTCTGAGAACTTTGCCAAGGCCGGAGCATATTGCTCCCGCTGCCATACATGGTTATAGCCGAGTGCCTTCCTCACCAGCGTGGTCATTGTGGACTTGCCAGTACCATGATCGCCAGACATGATCACTCCCCATTCGGGCCGACGAGTAGGGTTCTGAATGATATCTGCACACCAGTCGAGTACTACCCGCTCATCCTCACGGTTCATGAAAATGCGATCCAAGAACTCTCTGAAGATCGCAGGCATCAGAAGCTGCAACACCCTTTGAGGCTTATATGGAATGTAAGTATTAGCTAGGGTGATACCGGGATGGGTATCGAAAAACCGCTCCGGCACAGGCCGAAATGCCGAGCCCAACACGTTCGGCATTACCGTCGTAAGCCGCTTTCCAAGGATCTCCTGGAACCGTGCGAAGTCACCTTCGACGCGAACATTATTTTCTCTGGCCCACTTCGGGAATCGTGCCACGAAGTGATCGAGCCCAGCGTATCGGTTGCTTAGTGCATGGAAAGCTTTGACTGGAAAGCCGGACGTGTCAATGCACCATGACTCATCTCTGAGGGCGTCAGCGTAACGGCGGACAGCCTGCTTTGGAGAGAGCGACTCGTGGGCATCAAGGAGGGAGTTGATCCCGCCGCTTGGCGCTGTAGCTAAGCGAAGTGGACTTGGCGAGTTTGCTGAAGGCTGGCTATGGCAGCTGGAGACTAGCGCGAGAGGGGGGAACAGCGTGGTTGTAGGAGCCGGTTCAGCAGGAGTTGCGGCAGAATTTAATTGCAATTGAGTCATCTATTCGTTCCTTTCGATGGTATGGGTAAACGTCAAAAATGTAGACGGTAAAGTTTTTCATAGTGTTGCTTTCAAAGTTAAAAATCCGAACGGTGCAAACGAACTGCACGTAGTACGGGCGTCAAATGCCAGCATCAGAGCTGACACGTCTTTGCTTCAGTCGAAGTGATCCGGGCGAACGGAAGCGACTTCAGTGCTTAGAAGCGGGTAAATTAGTTGATGGGAAGGGTGATGCAGGCAGCCCAGATGGGCAGGAATGCAGAATTTTTGCTGAGTAGTTGGAATTTACTTCCAATATTATTATGATATTAAATATTTTCATTCGCTCCTTCATGGTTGTTAGGGAGACGTATTGTTCCACAGTAATTGCGAAATGTCAAAAGTGTTACCACTTCTAAACGGTAGGTTTAGAACTAGGAACAGGCTCTCCATATTTTCGTGTGTAAACCTTCGATTTCTTTAAGGGATTATTGTGTTGGGAATTGAGATGCCTATGTCATAGAGAACGATAATATTTCCATAGGGCGATGTTAATTTTTTACAACAAGATTCCTCCTTGGGAATTTTATAAATTTAGTGATTTGCCTAACCATTTTTTGATTTTCTATTGAATGGATAGATCAACCGATCAATGATTTCTATTGATGGTTTCGTATGCATTTCCCTACTTCTTCGGTATGCTCGGCCCATCCTTTATGTGTTTTAAACCACTGCTCCATTTGCTCCTTTGTAGCCCCGCATTCATTCATAATACGTGCTGATTCCGCGTCTTTTTGAGCTCTTTCTTGTTCTGGTGACTGCATCGCAACTCGGATAGCAGCCACTGCAAACAACGTAACCGACACACCAATCAAGAATATAACTAATTTCTTAAAATTTCCGAAGTTTTTAAATGCAGGAGTGAAAATTAAGGCTAACGGTATGACTATTGCCAGAAAAAGCATCACGTAGGTTTTCCTTTTTATTTAAGTTAACTATTGACAGACTTAGCATGGTTCACAGCTTCTTGCAGAGTGTCGTAGTCGTATCCGCCGATAGTATAGATGCTGCCTTTGAGACTGATGCCATATTGTCGCATCGCTGCCTTTTCATCCAATTGTGCATCTGATTGAATAATTTCCGGTTGTGTATGATGACAATATCTGCAAATCTTTGCTTCAGCTTTGATCAGTTCAGCGCAAGCAGGGCATTTTTTCATTCCATCAGATAGTTGAAGCTTCTCCAGTTCTTGGCTATTCGGTCGAATAATAATTGAATGCGGGAGAGCTACAATAAATAATGCTGCACCGTAAAACCACCATGTGCCAAAGGAGCGTCCTTTGCTATGTGCGATTGAAGCAGGGACTAAGCCAATCAATACTGCAATGACAAGAATTTCCATTTGATTTCCTATCGGCTGTAAGTTTTACCATTTGTTGATATGTTATATAGAAACTCACTATAGGGGAGTCGAGCGTAAACGGTTGATTTCGATGCTACTGCGCCGAGCGTAATTACACGGCACATAATACTAACGCCACCTTGAATTCGTTCGCACATGGCATCAGCACTGTCGATAAATTCTGTTTTGTTAAGGCGCGCAATTATTAGAGTCCTCCCTTCAGGAATAGCGCCAATCGGTTGGACTACGAATATTGTGATTTGTGTGCTAACTATAAGTAAAACAGCGGAAAGTATTGCGATTGAGATAATCCACACTCGTTTTTTTTTCATTTGATCTCTCTTCTCTGGTTATTGATCAATTCGTACTGCACTCCCCTGTTAAGCGGAGCGTAGCATTATTGAAACGTGGAAATTCTATCCAATACTATCCGCTTGCCTTCGTTTCAACTATTGGTGGACACAAGCAACATAGAACTTGGTCAATTCAGGAGTACCGCCCCCTACGCCTCCGCCAGTCGAAAAATCAAGCGCTATGCCGCTGCTCGCCCAGACTCGACCTATCACCCAGCCCTGTGGGTTTGGCATTTCCTTGTATAGGTTTTGTAGCTCAATATAGGTGGGAAGTCTCCATCCAGCTTCTTTATTAAAATTGTCGATGACTCCGTTTTTGCTGCCATTGCAGAAATAGCCTGCTCCTTGATCCAGTGGGATAGTGGTCGAACCGAGTGGGACATAGAAATACGTTTGGGACGATGTGGACGACCATGTAAGCCCGCCTTGCTTGAAGTATGTGTACGGCGCTGGGCTAGAACTCCCAGCCCCATCACTACCGCCCCCGCCACCGCATCCGGCAATAGTTAATGCAAAAATGACACCGGCTATTCGTTTCATCTATTACCTTTATTTTTAGTTAATTTGCGGTTCATGAACCGTCGAACAGCATAGCATAGGGTGGGACGATTGATGAATGCCCAATCTTTCTCCTCAGCGTCACGCCCCTGCTTTAATTGCCCTTGGTGGAGCCATTCGCAGACTCAGACAAGAGCGAAAAATGAGTCAGGAGCAGCTTGCATTGGCGGCCACTGCTGATCGTAGTCATCTGGGCAGGATTGAACGTGGTGAAAACGAAATTGCAGTGCTGCTGCTAGTTCGGTTAGCCAAGGCACTGGGTGTGTCCGTCGCCGATGTGATGGCCGAGGCTGGGCTTTAGCTGACGGCTATTTTGGTGGGTCTAGATTTGAGAAATAGCGAGACAAAAATGAACGATGATCTGATCTCTAAAATAGTAGTCGAAGCGATAAAGTCGCATGACAAACCGCTTGGCGATTTGCTGGACATGCTTTCATCATCATCATCATCATCATCATTGCCAGAGCAATGGAAGCAGGCCGGTGAAAAGCTGCTGGAACTGGCAATAGAAGTTCCAGCCTTCGACGCTCAAATCATTTACATCATGGCCTGTAGTTGTTTTGAGCGGTTTGTATATCTCAGCCGGTTACAGAAAAAAGAAGTGAGCAATTGACAAATTGGCCGTACACTTCGCCCCAGACAGGGCAAAAATCCTGTCACATTTTTGTCCCAGTTCGTGGGGCAAGAACTCAAAATTTAGCGAAATCTAGCGATCTGCTGAGACCGACCAATTCTGCTGAAATCCGCATACAGCAAGGCTTTCAAGCCTGCGGCTGCTGGTCCTCAAAGACCAGAAGCACACCGTGTACGACATGTGCAAGGCCGTTGACCGGGGCATGGTCATGACCGATATCCGCGTGATGGAAAAGCATGGCGGCAAGTCGGGCGATTGGAGCGTAACGAGCTAACTAACTGATTCGGTTAAGGAATTATTCACGACCGCATTAGGACGTGACCTTACCACCCTGCTCGACAATCTTGCAGGCCGGTATCGAAACGAAGCTAAAAACAGTTCTTGTCCCACTCCTGTCCCAGTGGAGTGAACATAACGCATTCGAGAGCTAATATACTGTCCAGCGCAATTAGCCATGCACGCAATGAGTGAGAACTACCAACGGCAAACCCTTGTGCACTGGTCCGCAAGCCTAATACACCTTCAGGCAGGCCCCGACTCCCCATCATTTCTTGCACGTCCCATCATATAAAAAACCGCAGTAATCTCTGATTGCGACTCTAGATTTGCGCTGCATTGCTGTCTTGAATTCGATGCAGGCGTTTGCTGTGCTCAACGGGAAACTGCAATGTGCGTATCTTGTTGTGCTACCGTTGTATGCGTAGTTCAGCACTTAATTAGTTCTTGATTTTTCCTGTATCAATAAGTTGCAGTAATTCCACTAACAAGAGAGAGTCCAAGTCAACTCGCGCCTGACGGGAGTTTACATATCGTCTTAGTGCAGCGACCAAGTCATGGGCATGGGATGGCATGTCTTCAGCAAGTTTGATCTCGATCGATTGATCATTCATTACGCTAAGCGTCAACATCCTGCCTGCAGCATCATAAGCGACGTATTCATTATTTCTAACATCAATTTCTTCGATATTTCTCCTCGCCTCATCAAGCGACCAATAAAGAGAGACGTCCCCGTTTTCATCAAAGACCAATGGCATCTTCATATCAGAACCTGTCACAGAAATTTTTATCGGGAGACTTTTTCTCCCACGGACGATGCCGTCCTATACCTTGTCCAGGGGGAGTATTTCCATCAGCATCAGGCGTTCCTCGACGATGATAATGAGGAAACTTACCGTATGGATTCCCTGTCCTATTTCCCCAAGGGGCAATCCTTATGTCGTTACCGATACTTAACTCGGGCCCGCGCTTGATACCAATAGCCGTTACTACAGTACCTGCGACCAGTCCACTCACGTATGCACCTGAAGAAAAATCTACAACACCATTTGTTCCCATCGCACTGCGAACCAAAGTGGTTAATCCCAAAGAAACACCGTCACCAAAGCCTGCGGCGGCATCTACCACGCTTTGATTGATTGGATCACCCCATGCCCATAAGCCGTAAGGATCAACATATATCAGTGGGTTTCCATTAACGTATGCAAATGTATTGATACCACCAGCAAGTCCAATTGGATCACTTTGCGAATATCGTCCTGTTTGCGGATCATAATCCCTGAAGTAGTTGTAGTGGGTATTAGTCTCTCTGTCAAACAACTGGCCCGGGAAGCGTACGTTGTAACTAAACACATTAGTTCCGCTTGGGGTTTCGTTCGGCCCCGCGATGCCGAACGGATCGCTGGCTATCCAGGTCCATACGACATTGCCGGTACTTGCCTCCGTAATGACCCGAGGAGCATTAATGTGGTCCGCATAAACGTAATACACCGAGTTACTAACCACTGCCGGAGTACCGATGGTGTTTTGCTTAAGGACAGAAACGGGCATATCACCCAAAAATATGGTCTCCTGTACCACCGCGCCGGAAGCATCGTACTCGCCCAACAGATGCCCAGCCTCATCGTACACATATTCGTTACCACCGGTTGGCACCAATGTCCCCGTTTTGCTGACGCGTTGCCCCAGCCCATTGTACAAATAGCTTGCCGTTACCCCCGTCCCGGCGCTGCTTTTCAAACGGCCGCGGTCACTGTAAGTCAAATTGGTCGTGCCGTTCGTAATCAGATTGCCGGCTAAATCATATTGGTTGCTCTTTGCCGGATACGGGCCAGTGGATGCAGTTAGTCGGTTGCTCGTGGCACTGATGGTATTGATGTACGAGCCGCTGCCCAGCGTGAACTGCGTGCGATTGCCGTTTGCGTCATAGGCATAGGTCTGGCTTCCTGTGCTATCAGTGAAAGAAGTCAGGCGACCTAAACCATCGTACTTGAAATTTTGATCATACAACGATGCGCTAGCATTGCCGGTATGCGTGAAGGAACTGATCGAGTTGGCCGCATCATAGTTCACAGTGCGAAGTACACCTGGGACCGTTGCAGCCACATTACCCAGAGGGTAGCTTGTGATTCGCCCATCCAGGTCGAAGGTGCGCGCATATTTGTTAGGCGCCGTTTCGCTATTATTTCCCCAGAGCCAATCACGTACCTGGCCGATAGGGGCATAATTGATTTGATCCAGAAGAATAATAGCCGTCCCGGTATCGGTGTCGCCGTTGCCAAGGGATGGATTGAGTGTGACTTTGCTGATGCGCCCTGCCTCATCATAGCTGTAGCTGACGCGATTCCCGCTTGGATAGGTCAGACTACTCAACTTACCGCTGGTGCTATAGGAATAGCTGACTGTACGACTGACGGTGCCTGTGGCACTGACTGTACTCTGGACTTTATTGGTGATACGTCCCATCTGATCATAAGCGTAGTTGGTTTGTCCCGACTCATCGGTCATGCGCGTCAGGCGACCAATCGCGTTCGGTGCGCCGGAACTTCCACCGTCGTATTCAAACGTTGTGGCAGTGCCAGTACTGAAGGTAATGCCAGTCACTCGGTTCAGAATGTCGTAGCTATAGATTGTTATCTTGCCGCGGGCATCGGTGCTGGTGAGCACATTGCCGGCATCGTCATAGGTTCGACTACCATTACCCGAGTCCGGGCTGCTCAAGTTTGACTGGTTGCCCAAGCCAGTGATCGTATAGTTTGTGGATAAGCTGCGCGGATCGCTGACTGTGGCGAGTTGATCTAATCCATCGTAGCTTAAGTTGATTGTTGGCCGGGCGACGCCCGTGGCGGGAGTGGGGAGTATCTGCTGCTTCACTCGGTTCAGTGCGTCGTAGTTGACGTTCGTAACTTGTCCCAAAGGGTCTGTCGCCTGAATCCGATTGCCGACAGGGTCATATAAAAAACTGCTGGTCGTATTCTGAGTTTGGGCAATCGCTGTAATGCTAACGAGGCTGCCCAAAGCGGTGGCACCCGCGAACACAATATTGATCGTGCTGGGGATAATGCGCTTAACCATGGAGCGACTCATTGCACACCTCCAGTTTGCTGCTGTAGTCGATTCAGCGCGTTATATACCCTGGTCGTTTTTCGCGTAAGCACTCCATTTGGGTCATTGACACTCTCAGTCGTGCGATTACTCATTACATCCAAGGTGTACGCAACACTATTTCCAAGGCTGTCGGCCACATTAGTCAGCCGATGAGCGCCATCATAGGTATAGATAATTGTGGAGTTGTCTGGCCAGGTTACTTGCGTCAGCTGGCCAGCATCGTCATAGGTGTAGCTTGTGGTTTCACCGCCAACAGTACGGGAAGAAAGCCGGCCACGCAGCGTATAGGTCAGGTCCGTGACAAGACCGTTCGGGTCCGTGATTCTACCCACGCGCCCGTTCAAATCGTAGTTCGACAGTGCCGTGGTATGGCCTGCCGCGTTCGCGACAGATGTTAGGTTGCCTTGTTCATCATAGGTATAACTGGTGACATCATTGACGTCTGTTCGCGGACTCTTCTCTGTCAGCATCTGGCCAAATTGGTTATAGGTATAAGTCCATACCCTCGCCGCACCGACCATGGTGGCGTTGACGCCTGAGGCTCCGGTTGTATCGCTGGTTGCCCGAACCGATTTGGTCAAAACATTGCCACCAGCATCGTAAGTGAAGACCGTAAGTCGTTTGGGCTCTGCAATTTTTAAAGGTAAACGCCAAGTCGGATGCCAAGCTGTTGAGATTGTCCGGGCATTTATCGTCCCCGCTGCTTCAACACGGGTTAATTCGAGATTACGCGTTAAGTCATAAGTGTATGTCGTCCTGTTGCCGTTGAAGTCGGTCGTTGATGCCACATTACCGTTTGCGTCATAAGTGATGGATGTAGAGACATATCCTGTCGTCGGTGATGGTTGGGTCACGCCGGAACTTTTAACAACGCCCAACACGCTGGTGAAGTTATAAGCTCGCATTGTTCCCAACGGATCGGTAACGTATGTTTTTTGATATTTATAAGGATATGAAAAAGTGTATTTTTCGATCCCAACGGCGTGCTCGGTAGAAATAGCTAGTCCAGAAGCGAAATATGAAAAAGTAGCATACCTGGAATTTTTTTCATCGATGATTCCGGTCAATGCAAACGGTTGATTCGTATTCGCAGTATTTGCTGGCTCGTTATAAACGTAGCTGCGAATTTTCCCATCAGGATAAGTGACAGAAATAAGATTTTTGTAGGCATCATAGGAATATAGATAGATCCCATCCATCGGATCTTTCATTGTTACCATTAGACCATTTGCGTTATACGTGAAGTTTAACTGTTTACCAAAAACATCCGTTACGCTAAGGAGTAGCCCCGCTGATGGCGCGATAGAGATTGGAGTATTGACATCGCTGTATGTAAATGTGGTTTTTTGACCGTTGCGACTAGTAGAGCTCAGCAATAAGCCATTTAAATCATAGTTTTCAACGGCATCCGTATCGCCGTTTACCACATTCCAACCGCTTGGCACGCCATTCGAATCCACCATAGGCGACACGCGATCATTGACATCAGGTTTAGGCAGATAGGAATTATTACTACTCGCGTACAGCATCATGCCACCAGCTCGTCGGATGGCAAAATCGTTTGTTGTGCCAACGGAGACATATGCAAAGCAATAGGGTATTGTTTTCTTTCCCATCAAACCAGTTCCCATGAGACAGCCAGGACCACTTTTGGCATAAGGAGTTGGAGTTTGCAGACTGGCCGCGAACGACTGATAATTATTTTCCCATCGATTGGTATTGCTGCGATATATGCGCGTGAAATAGAGCGTTCCAGCCGAATTAGAGTAATCCGTTTCTATTTGCTCTTTTACTCCGGTAGCAGGAATTATCGGATTGCCCACCTTTGGATCAGAAACCATACTTGAATCTCTTCCATTGCAATCGCAATTTGAAGGTGGCTTTATTGGTGGGGGCGGGGGAGGTTCTATGGGATCTGGGCCGGAGCAAAGCCCAGAACCAATCCGTAGATTATAAGGAACAAAACCAGGAGGGCAATTGAAGGTTATTGGACCTCCAATTGCTGATGTGGCCTGTGTTATCTTGGGCGGATTAGGCGGATCAAGATAGGTTACCGTGTAGTGTATGGTGCCTCGCCAATACCAAGAGCTTAGGGTGGGCTCAAAATATTCAGTCTCATATGAGCCACTACAGGGGGAATAGTGGCCGTTGCAATTATCTAGAGCAACTGCATTCGTTACACTGCCGCCGTCGGCGAAATATTCGCCTGCACCTAGATAAACCTTCTGGGCTTGGACATACGACGTCGCGCTTGCTTGGGAGGTAAAAATTACCGGTAGCAATAAGGCAAGTAATAGTGCCAGAATGGCTTTGTAGTGCGGCCACGCTTTGACTACGGATTCAGGTGCAATTGGGGTATATTGGGGGGTTCGCATAGCCGCATTCACAATTAATGAAGGATGAGAATGGTTTCCACATGGAAACACACCACCCGATTATGGCATGGATTTGGGGCTCAATTCTCGCCAAAAAACACGTACCAGATTCCTTGGCCGACATTCGCGTGACGGACACTTTGTTGCCCCGCGCCTCTTGATAACCCCGCAGTAAACCTCCAAAATGCAACGATTTTCAGCGCCATATCAACGTCTTGAGACAGTTGTACGACCAATTAGCAACCCATCCTATTGTCTGATTGTTACCTTTGTTTGGTGGGTATATAATAAATGTCACTGAAGTAATCTTTTGACGTAGGCCTCACCGTACCCGCCTCGCGCATACGAGAAAGAATTTGAATGAGCAGCAACCCTCCACCGAGCGAAGCCAAGACTCAGGAATACGAATTCGAGCAAATGAATCTGCAGGTGGGCGGCAGGATTCAGTTCATTACTCACCGCACGATCAAGCCGATCCAGCACTTCTCCACGCTGATCGGCTGGGCCAAGGATGAGTACATGATCGTCAAGGTTCCGTTCGAGAATGGCGCACCGATCGCCCTCAACGACGGCGACAAGCTGACCATCCGCGTCTTCTCCGGCGTCAACGTCTGCTCCTTCTCCTGCGTGGTGCAACGGGTGTTTCCCCGTCCGCTGTTCTATGTCCACCTGTCGTTCCCGCAGTCCATCCAGGGCACCAGCCTGCGCGCGGCGATGCGGGTCAAGGTCGACATTCCGGCCCAGGTGACTTCCCCGGGCGGCACCAATTCCGTGTTCCTGGTGAACCTGAGCGTCTCCGGCGCGCTGATCGAATCGGCCAAGAAGCTGTCGGACGATGAGGCCGAGGTCGGATTGTCGTTCTACCTGATCGCCCAGCCCGGCAACCGCCAGGTGCGCATCAATCCGAACGCCACCATCCGCAACATCAACGTGGTCAAGCCGGCCACCGGCGACAAGCCCGAGGTGTTCACCTACGGCGTGCAGTTCATCGACCTGGATCCGGTCCATTACACCATGCTGCAAAACCTGACCTACGAGGCGTTGATCGCCGACCGCCAGAAAATCGTCTGATACGCCCTTCCCGGAAGAGGTACGAGGATATGCGAGAATTTTATCGGGTATGCCTCCGTGGCGCAGTGGCACTCGCCGGTGCGTTGCCCATGCCTGCGCATGCGGATGCCGGCTATGTCCGCAGCGGCGCCAGCGTGATCGTCTCCGATGCGGCGGGCGCCAGCCTGCGCATCACGCCTTACGGCCCCCATGCGATCCGGCTGCAAACGATACGCAAGGGCGAGGACTACTTTCCCGACAATTACTACGAGATGGTCGAGGCGCTTCCGCATGGCGGCGCGCTGCAGGTCAGCGAACACGGCGCCACGCTGGCGTTGCAGCTGCCGGGCGCAGCCCCGCTGCGTCTCGTCATCGACAGGCAGACGCTGGCCGTCACCTACCTGATCGCCGGCGCGCCGGTGCTGACGGAGCAAGGCGGCCTGCAATGGCGCGACAGCAGCATCGTGCGCAGCTTCGCGCCTGATCCGGCGGAGCATTTCACCGCGCTGGGCCATGGCTACTACGGCCGCGCCCAGTCCATCGATCTGCGCGGCCAGGAACTGGGCCGCAACTACGGCAGCGAACAAATCCAGCAGGCGCCGCTGCTGGTGCCGTTCTACATTTCCAGCAAGGGCTACGGCGTCTTCCTGAACAGCACTTTCAAGAACCGCTTCAATTTCGGCGCCGAGGGCCGCTATGAATTCGGCATCGACACGCAAGGTTACGCCGGCCGCATGGATTACTATTTCATCGCCGGCCCGACGCCGCGCGAGGTGCTGACGCACTATGTCGAGCTGACCGGCAAGCCGCGCCTGCCGCCCAAGGCCATGTTCGGCCTGGCGCTGTCGGACAAGTCGCACGACCACGACGCGGCCACGCCCTCGGACGAAGCCTGGTGGAAGCGCAAGGTCGGCGAGCACCGCGCCGCCGGCTTCCCCATCGACCACATCGTCAACGACAACCGCTGGCGCGCCGGCGGCGGCAAGCGCTGCGAATCGTATCTGGAATGGGATCGCGGCCGCTATCAGCAGCCGGCCGAATATGCGCAATGGCTGAAGCAGAACCACCTGGTCACGACCATCGACGTCAACCGCTGCATTCTCGAATTCAGCGAAGGCTGGAAGCCCGAGTTCAATGTGCCCGGCGTCGCGGGCGTCGACTTCGCCACCAGCGCGCCGGACCAGACCAACCCTGCCTTCCGCCAGTGGTTCTGGGACGTCCTGTACCGCAAGTCGCTGGACCCCGCGCTGCACTATCCGGGCGATGCGCTGTGGATAGACGAATTCGACGAAATGGGCGGCGCGCCGGCGGATGCCAAACTGGCCGACGGGCGCAGCTTCGCCGAGATGCGCAATTACTGGTTCTTCCTGATTGCGCAGGCCCTGGTGCGCGACGGCTGGGACAAGTCGGCCATCACCCAACGTCCGTATGTGTGGGTGCGCGGCATGACGGCAGGTGCGCAACGTTATGCCTCGCTGTGGAGCGGCGACATCAAGCCCAACTTCGACGAAATGAAGATGCAGATCCGCGGCATGCAGCTGGCCGGCCTGTCCGGCTTCCCGTACTGGGGCCATGACGCTGGCGGCTTCTACGATTGGGACGCAAAACAGGGGCCGGACGCCGCCCTCTACCAGCAATGGGCGATGGGCTTCGGCGCGTTTGCACCGATCTGGAAGCCGCACGGCATGGGACCATCGCGCTGGCCGCTGGACCGCAGCGCCGGCGAACAGGCGGCGGCGCGCCAGTTTGCGCAAGCCCGCTATCAGCTGATGCCATACATTTACTCGGCGGCGCATGAGGCGGCGGCCAGCGGCCTGCCGATGGCGCGCGCCATGCTGCTCGACTATCCGCATGACGACGCGGCTTGGCGCCACGACCTGCAATACATGTGGGGGCCGTCGCTGCTGGTCGCGCCGCGCACCAGCCGCGATGACGCGACCGAAGTCTGGCTGCCGGCCGGCGCCTGGTACGATTTCTGGCAACCGCAAGCGCCGCAGCACGTGGCTGCTGGCGGAACGGTGATCAGCGTCGGCGCCGAGCGCGGCTTGCTGCCGGTGTTCGTCAAGGCCGGCGCCATCCTGCCGCGCCAGGGCTATACCACCAGCACCGCCGGCGCCGACAAGCAACGAATGCTGCTCGACATCTACACCGGCGCATCGGGCAGCACGCTGTTGCAGGAGGACGATGATGTCAGCGAGGCGTATCGCAAACAAGGCCAGCTGATGACCACCGCCATCCGCTGGGATGACGCCCATCGCAGCCTGAGCATCGGCGCCGCGCGTGGCAGTTACCGTGGCGCGCCATTGCTGCGTTCATGGCGGCTCACACTGCATGGCGCAGGGACCAACGCCTGCTACCGCGTGAATGGCAAGCGTTATAGCGCAACGCTGGATGGATCGGGGCAGCTGGCGACGCTACAGCTGCCGCCGGCCACGCTCAGTCGAACGACACGCATCGTGCCCTGTACTTAGTGCCCAAATGAAAACGGCCCGGTCGAAAATTCGACCGGGCCGCAGGGGTAGACCTTGAATATTAAGGGCCTACGTTGTTCTTGGTCAGCGCTGCCGACGCTGCGGTGTTGGTGACGTCGGTGGTCACGACCCAGGTGACGTTGGCTGCACCGGGGGCAATGGTAGGGGTGAAGGTAGCGGTCAAGCCGTCGATGTTTTTGCCGACGCCGGTGGCGAATTTCTCAACAATCACGCCATCGGTAACGGTGGCGCTGACAACTTCCTTGGTTGGGGTGAAGTTCGGTACGCCTTTGACGCCGGCGTTACAACCGGTCAGATCGCCGCCACCTTCCTGGGCGCACAGTGCCACCGCAGTCTTGATCGAGTCGATCGCGCCCTGGGCGTTGGCCATCTTGGCTTTCACGGTGTAGTCGCTGTACGCTGGAATCGCGACCGCGGCCAGAATACCGATAATGGCAACGACGATCATCAGTTCGATCAGGGTGAAGCCGGCCTGGGCTTGTTTCTTCATCATTTTCATGGATTTCATTTTCGACTCCTGGGGTGTGTTGAACATCAAAATTTGGTAGGACACTTAGCTATGAGCAATTGGTGTGCCAGCCTGTTTTTTGGGTCAAAAACCACAAAATATGCCAAAAACTGTCGCTTTGGGTCGCCCGGACTGCCGTTTTTTGTCAGTCGGCAGGCCGCAATTTGTCAGCCAGGGCCGCCGCTGACAAATATTGTCAGGCGATGCGGAAGGCCATCTGGGTTCCGCTGAGGTCGATCACGTCGCCGTGATTCAAACGCTGGGCCTGCTTGCCCAGGGCGATCCCATTCACCAGCGGCGGCTGCGCGCCTTCCTGGTGGGTGATGGTGTAGGCGTCGGGCTGGCGATGGATCACCACCACCTGCACGCCGGCGCGGCCGAGCGTGGTCTGCGGCTTGGTCAGCGCCATCTGCTTGCCGGCATTGTTGCCATTTAATACTTCGATTTGCGCCAGCACGGGCTCCGCCGCCATCATGGGCCGCACGCCGTCGGCGACGAACTCGACCTGGAACTTGGCCATTTTGATCACATCCTGGTGTTGCAGGAAGTGTTTGCCGATGCGGTGGCCGTTGACGAAGGTGCCGTTGGTGCTGTGCAGGTCTTCCAGGAAGGAGTCGTCCAGGATGGTGACGATGACGGCGTGGTCGCCGCTGACGGCCGGATGCGTCAGCACGATGTCGTTGCGCGGGTGACGGCCGATGGTCATCCGCTCTTTGCTCAGTTGTACTTGCTGTTCTATCTGTCCATCCCGCGAGATGAGGATCTTCGCCAATCTGGTCTCCAAAACAAAAAAAGGGGAGCGCTGGGCTCCCCTTCATTATTCCACATTCAAGCCGGCTGTAATTACAGCATTGCTTTCAGCAGACGCGCCATTTCGGACGGGTTCTTGGTGACGGTGATGCCGCAAGCTTCCATGATTTCCAGTTTGGCTTGTGCGGTGTCAGCGCCGCCGGAGATCAGCGCGCCGGCGTGGCCCATGCGCTTGCCCGGAGGAGCGGTAACACCGGCGATGAAGCCGACGACCGGTTTTTTCATGTTGTCTTTGATCCAGTAAGCCGCGTTGGCTTCGTCTGGACCGCCGATTTCGCCGATCATGATGACCGCGTCGGTATCAGGATCGTCGTTGAACATCTTCATGACGTCGATGTGCTTCAGACCGTTGATCGGGTCGCCGCCGATGCCGACTGCCGACGATTGGCCCAGGCCCAGTGCGGTCAGCTGACCGACTGCTTCATAGGTCAGGGTGCCCGAACGCGAAACCACGCCGATGCGGCCCTTGCGGTGGATGTGACCTGGCATGATGCCGATCTTGATTTCGTCCGGGGTGATCAGGCCTGGGCAGTTAGGGCCCAGCAGCAGGGTCTTGGAACCTGCTTTAGCCATGCGGTCTTTCAGAGCCATCATGTCGCGGACAGGAATGCCTTCGGTGATGCAAATGGCCAGGTCCAGTTCGGCTTCGACAGCTTCCCAGATCGCAGCGGCAGCGCCTGCTGGCGGTACGTAGATCACGGAAACGTTGGCGCCGGTTTCTTTTTTCGCTTCTGCAACGTTAGCGAAAATAGGAATGCCTTCGAAATCTTCGCCGGCTTTCTTCGGGTTCACGCCTGCGACGAAAGCATTTTTGCCGTTCGCGTAGTCGCGGCAACCGCGGGTGTGGAATTGACCGGTTTTGCCGGTAATACCTTGGGTAACGACTTTGGTATCTTTATTGATCAGAATGGACATGTTGATTCCTTAATTAAGCTTGACCGGCAGCGGCGGCGACTACGCTCTTCGCTGCATCTTCCATGGTGTCGGCTGCGATGATAGGCAGACCGGAATCGGCCAGCATCTTCTTGCCCAGGTCTTCGTTGGTGCCCTTCATGCGCACCACCAGCGGCACGTTCAGCGACACGGCTTTGACCGCGGTGATCACGCCTTCGGCGATCACGTCGCAACGCATGATGCCGCCGAAGATGTTGACCAGGATGGCTTTCAGGCCTGGGTTTTTCAACATGATCTTGAAGGCTTCGGTTACTTTCTCAGCCGTGGCGCCGCCGCCTACGTCCAGGAAGTTGGCAGGCTCGCCGCCGAACAGCTTGATGGTGTCCATGGTGGCCATGGCCAGGCCGGCGCCGTTCACCAGGCAGCCGATGTTGCCGTCCAGGGAGATGTAGGCCAGGTCGAATTTCGATGCTTCGACTTCAGCTGGATCTTCTTCGTCCAGATCGCGGTAAGCGACGATTTCTGGTTGACGGAACAGCGAGTTGGCGTCGAAGTTGAACTTGGCGTCCAGAGCGATGACCTTGCCCGAACCGGTCAGGATCAGCGGGTTGATTTCGGCCAGCGACGAGTCGGTTTCCCAGTAGGCTTTGTACAGGCCTTGCAGGTTGGTGACGGCGTCGGCGATCGAACCTTCCGGCACACCGATCTTGGCGGCGATGCCAGCGGCTTCAGCGTCGGTCAGGCCGATCGATGGATCGATGGCGATCGAGTGCAGCAGTTCTGGGTGGGACTCGGCAACTTCTTCGATGTCCATGCCGCCTTCGGAGGAAGCCATCAGCACAACGCGCTGCGATACGCGGTCGGTGACCAGCGATACGTACAGTTCTTTCTTGATGTCCGCGCCTTCTTCGATCAGCAGGCGGCGTACTTTCTGGCCTTCAGGGCCGGTCTGGTGCGTGACCAGCTGCATGCCCAGGATCTGCTCGGAGAATTCTTTGACTTGTTCCAGCGATTTGGCGACTTTAACGCCGCCGCCTTTACCACGGCCACCGGCGTGGATCTGTGCTTTTACAACCCAGACCGGGCCGCCCAAGGTTTCAGCAGCTTTGACTGCTTCTTCAACGGACATGCACGGAATACCGCGCGGAACCGTCACTCCGTATTTTCGGAGGATTTCTTTGCCTTGATACTCATGGATTTTCATGCTGGCTTCCCTTCTGATGCTGATGTGTAAAAATCGGTTGATACTGCGAAATGTGTGAATCTAGTAAGCAGAGATTGCTACGCGCCACCTGGTGCTGCTTTGGCCACCCAGCGCGGGTAAAACTGCGCCACTGCTCCGCCGTCGGTGCGCAGGGCATGGCATTTGTCGAGTTGAAACGGCTTCTGGCGCGGCACGCCTTCATTTTCGGTCGCCGCGTCGTTGGTCGACCAGACATCGTTGGCGAACGCCTGCACCGCGGCCGTGGGCAGGATCTGCGCCAGTTCGGTCAAATGGGTGCAGCCGGCGATGCCGGCCAGGCGTTGCTTGAGCTCGTGACGGAAACCCTTCATCAGGTTCAGGCCGACGAGCTGCTTTTTATAATCGGGGGCAATGGTGTCGCAATGGCCGGGATAAGGAACGGCATCGGATGCGACTTCGGCATCGACGATGTTCAGTTGCAGATCCACGGTCAGGCGCAGGTGCAGGTCATGCAGGGGAGTGCCGGCGGCGCGTGGACCCGAGGCCAGCACGGTGTCGATGGTTTTGATATCGGTGATATGGGCGTCGAGATCCCACAGCCCGTCATCGCGTGCGTACGCTTGGACGGCAATTGCGCGCGTGTGCCGGAGCGCACGTCGGTTAACTGGGGTTGACAGGGACATAAGACCGATGCCGCTCTCGCGACAGAAATTTAGTAAGCAGCCATGTGCTGATCGCACGTGTCCGCAGCTTCTACGGACAACTACCGCACCTGCGGCGCTGCAAAAACCCCAAAAGTGTAGCACATCAAGACCTCCAGTTGCGTCAGAACATATCTTTTGGAAGGAAAAATGGCCGTTTCGAGATCGTTTTTACAAGAAATTCACCAGTCTTATTTCAGTCATGGAAACATTGCATGGTGCGGCGCGGCAAGGTCTACCTGATCTGTCAATCGTCTTCCGGCGCGCCTTTCAGGGCGGTTTGCACGGCGCGCTGGGAAAATCCCCGTTGCAGCAGGAAGCGCATCTGCTTGTTGCGCTCCTGCGGATCGGCGGCCACGGTGCCGAACTTGCGGTTCCAGACGTCGACGCAGCGTTCGGTCTCGCCTTCGGCCAGGCCGGCCTTCAGTTCCTGCAGTTCCTCGCCCTTGATGCCGTGGCTTTGCAGCTCGGCGACGATGCGGCTGTTGCCGAAGCGGGCCGAGCGTCGGTGGATCAGCGCTTCGGAGAACCGCTCCTGCGACAGCCAGTTGTTCTTTTCCAGCAGGTCGAGCAGGGCTTCGACGTCGTCGCCCTCTTCCGCGTAGCGCGCCAGCTTGCGGGCCAGCTCCATGCGGCTGTGTTCGCGCATCGACAGATAGCGCAGGGCGCGGCCCTTCAGGCTAAGTTGCGGTGCTGCCATAAAAAAACCTCTGCACAATGAGAAAACCACCGGCTGAGTGAACAGCGCGGTGGTTCGGGATAAGGCGGACGCTGATTACGCGGCGTCGGCCTTGTCGCCTTTGTCTGCTTTATCAGCCTTGTCGGCCTTGTCGACCGATTTCAGCTTGACCACGGTGCTGTCGACGGCCAGCGGCGGCAGTACGCGCACGCCCAGCGATTCGCGGACCTTGTTTTCGATTTCCCACGCCAGCTCAGGGCGCTCTTGCAGGAAGATGCGGGCGTTGTCCTTGCCCTGGCCGACGCGCTCGCCGTTGTAGCTGTACCAGGAACCGGACTTCTCGACGATCTTCGCTTCCACGCCCAGATCCAGAATCTCGCCTTCACGCGAGGTGCCGGCGCCGTACAGGATGTCGAAGTGCGCTTCCTTGAACGGCGGCGCGATCTTGTTCTTGACGACCTTGACCTTGGTTTCGTTGCCGATCACCTCGTCGCCCGATTTGATCGAGCCGGTGCGGCGGATGTCCAGGCGCACGGAGGCGTAGAACTTCAGCGCGTTACCACCGGTGGTGGTTTCCGGGCTGCCGAACATGACGCCGATCTTCATGCGGATCTGGTTGATGAAGATGACCAGGGTGTTGGTGCGGTTGATCGAACCGGTCAGCTTGCGCAGCGCCTGGGACATCAGGCGGGCTTGCAGGCCCGGCAGCGAATCGCCCATGTCGCCTTCGATCTCGGCGCGTGGCGTCAGCGCGGCGACCGAGTCGATGACCACCAGGTCGACCGAACCGGAGCGCACCAGCGCGTCGCAGATTTCCAGCGCTTGTTCGCCGGTGTCCGGCTGCGAGATCAGCAGCTCGTGCAGGTTGACGCCCAGTTTCTGTGCGTAGCCGACGTCCAGCGCGTGTTCGGCGTCGATGAAGGCGCAGGTGCCGCCCAGCTTTTGCATTTCAGCAATAGTTTGCAGGGTCAGCGTGGTTTTACCCGACGACTCAGGACCGTAGATCTCCACCACGCGGCCGCGCGGCAAGCCGCCGACGCCCAGTGCGATATCCAGGCCGAGCGAACCGGTCGACACGACCTGTACGTCCTCGATCGGCGCGTTGGCGTCCATGCGCATTACGGAGCCTTTGCCGAATTGCTTCTCAATTTGGGCCAGCGCGGCAGCCAGCGCCTTGGCCTTTTCTGATGCAGGTACAACAGCTTTTTTATCGTCCATAATGTTCTTTCAACCAGTAGGTGGGTGCAAATTCGTCGGTACAGGCAGCACTGTATAAAAAAACAGTGCTTAATGCAAGCACGATTTTTAAACAATTTTGAGATTGCACAAAAACTCGCCACCTTGCGCGAAATGAAACACAATAGAATCTTCTGCAGCCGGAGTGTTGGAGTGTCTACATTATGCGAATTTTACTTGCCGAGGACGACAGCGTGCTGGCCGACGGCCTGACCCGCTCGCTGCGCCAGTCCGGCTACGCCATCGATTGCGTCAGCAACGGCCAGGAAGCCGACACCGCCCTCTCGACCCAGGAGTTCGACCTGCTGATCCTCGACCTGGGCCTGCCCAAGCTGTCCGGGCTGGAAGTGCTGCGCCGCCTGCGCGCGCGCGCCTCGCTGCTGCCGGTGCTGATCTTGACGGCGGCCGACTCGATCGAGCAGCGCGTCAACGGCCTCGACCTGGGCGCCGACGACTACATGGCCAAGCCCTTCGCGCTGTCCGAGCTGGAGGCGCGGGTGCGGGCGCTGACCCGGCGCGGCGCCGGCGGCGGCGCCACCGTGGTCAGGCACGGACCGCTGAGCTATGACCAGGTCGGCCGCAGCGCCTACATCAACGAGCAGATGCTGGACCTGTCGGCGCGCGAACTGGGCTTGCTGGAAATCCTGCTGGCGCGCAGCGGCCGGCTGGTGTCCAAGGAACAGCTGGTCGACCACCTGTGCGAATGGGGCGAGGAAGTGAGCAACAACGCCATCGAAGTCTATGTGCACCGGCTGCGCAAGAAGATCGAGATCGGCGGCATCCGCATCGCCACCGTGCGCGGCCTCGGCTACTGTCTCGAAAAATATTCGGACGCACCCAAGTGACGCCGCCGGCCGCACCGCATGTGCAGCCGGATCTGGCGAAGGATCTGGAGTATCAGCCGCCGGCGCCCGAGGCGGACGAAGGCATCCAGCACTCGCTGTTCGGCGAGATCCTGGACTGGATGCTGGCGCCGCTGCTGCTGTTGTGGCCGATGAGCATCGCGATCACCTATCTGGTGGCCAAATCCATCGCCAACCAGCCGTTCGACCATGCGCTGGAAGACAGCGTCACCGTGCTGGCGCAGCAGGTGCGCGCGGTGGACGGCAAGGTCATCAAGAGCCTGTCCGGTCCGGCCCGCGACATCCTGCGCGCCGACGACATCGACAACGTCTATTTCCAGATCCAGGGCCCGCGCGGCGAACACGTCGACGGCGACCGCGACCTGCCGCCGCCGGTGATCGACGAGGACGACAAGCCGCGCGGCAGCGTGCGCTTCCGCAACGACAGCATGCACGGCACGCCGGTGCGCGTGGCCTACGCCTACGTGCGGCTGGAGCACAACGGCGGCGACGAACCGCAACTGGCGCTGGTGCAGGTGGCCGAAACGCTGGAAAAACGCGGCCAGCTGGCCAACGCCATCATCAAGGGCGTGATCCTGCCGCAGTTCATCATCCTGCCGATCGTGCTGGCCCTGGTGTGGTTTGCGCTGTCGCGCGGGCTGTCGCCGCTGGCGCAGTTGCAGGAGCGGATACGCGCGCGCAGCTCGGACGACCTGAGCCCGATCGCCTCCAACCAGGTACCGGAGGAAATCTCGCCGCTGGTCAATTCACTGAACGACATGCTGGCGCGGCTGTCGCTGTCGATCGAGATGCAGAAGCGCTTCATCGCCGACGCCGCGCACCAGATGCGCACGCCGCTGGCGGGCATGCGCATGCAGTCCGAACTGGCGCTGCGCCAGACCGACAGCGGCGAAATCCACCGCTCGCTGGAACAGCTGGCCAAGAGCTCGGAAGCGGCCACCCGCCTGGTCAATCAATTGCTGGCCCTGGCCCGCGCCGAAAACCAGCCGCAGGCCGGCACCGCCCTGCTGCCGCTGGAATTGTCGGAGCTGGCGCGCAGCGCGGTGCAGGACTGGGTGCCGGCCTCGTTCGCGCAGCGCATCGACCTGGGCTACGAAGCGCCGGCCGAGCCGGTGCAGATCGTCGGCAACCCGACCATGCTGCGCGAGCTGCTGTCCAACCTGATCGACAACGCGCTGCGCTACACGCCGGCCGGCGGCAGCGTCACCGTGCGGGTGCGCCGCGACGAGGAGCGTGGTTACCTGGAAGTCGAGGACACCGGGCCGGGCATCGCCCAGGCCGAACGGACGCGGGTGTTCGAGCGCTTCTACCGCATCCTCGGCAACACGGCCGAGGGCAGCGGCCTGGGCCTGGCTATCGTGCGCGAAATCGCCCAGCAGCACGGCGCCGAAGTCGATATCTACAACAACCCGCGCGCGCAGCAGGCCAAGCTGCCGGGTGCGTTGTTCCGGCTGACCTTCCCGCTGCCGCCGCGCCCGCCCGAACCAGACGATGAGCAACCGTACTATGGATAACAATGGATAAACCCGCCGCCCCGCTCAGCCGCGAGCAGCACTGGCGCAAGACGCGCCGCCTGTCCGCCATCCTGCTGCTGGTCTGGCTGGCGACCGGTTTCTGCGCCGCCTGGTTCGCGCGCGAACTGGCCGGGCTGAGCGTGTTCGGCTGGCCGCTGTCGTTCTACCTGGCGGCGCAGGGCGCGTCGCTGGTCTATCTTGCCATCCTGGCCGTCTACGCCTGGCGCATGCGCAAGCTGGACCGCGCCGCCGCCACGGAGCACGGCGCATGAAGGCAAGCCGCAGCTTCTTCCAGCGCCTGCGCGGCTACTACCTGCTGTTCACGGCCGGCTTCGCCTGCTTCCTGGTCGCGCTGTCGGTGCTGGAGCAGGAAGGCATGTCGCGCACCTGGATCGGCTACCTGTTCATGTTCGCCACCATCGTGCTGTACGCGTCGATCGGCGTGCTCAGCCGCACCTCCAACGTGCTCGAATACTATGTGGCCGGGCGGCGCGTGCCGGCCATGTTCAACGGCATGGCCACCGCCGCCGACTGGATCTCCGCCGCCAGCTTCATCAGCCTGGCCGGCGGCCTGTACCTGCACGGCTTCGACGGCCTGGCCTACATCATGGGCTGGACCGGCGGCTACTGCCTGGTGGCGCTGCTGATCGCGCCCTATCTGCGCAAGTTCAGCCAGTACACCATTCCCGATTTCCTGGCCGCCCGCTACGGCGGCGGCGACGGCGATGGCCGCGGCGGCCGCGCGGTGCGCATCCTGGCGGTGGTGGCCACCATCATCGTTTCCTTCACCTACGTGGTGGCGCAGATCTACGCGGTCGGGCTGATCGCCTCGCGCTTCACCGGCGTCGATTTCTCGGTCGGCATCTTCCTCGGCCTGGCCAGTATTTTGGTGTGCTCCTTCCTCGGCGGCATGCGCGCCATCACCTGGACCCAGGTGGCGCAATACATCATCATCCTGGTGGCCTTTTTGATGCCGGCGGTCTGGCTGTCCGGCAAGCACACCGACAATCCGATACCGCAGGTGGCCTACGGCAAGCTGCTGCCCAAGCTGAGCGCGCGCGAAAGCGTGCTGCAAAACGATCCGAAAGAGGCCGAGGTGCGCGCCATCTTCCGCCAGCGCGCCGACGATTTCGACGCCCGCATCCGCACCCTGCCGGCGTCGTGGGAGGCCGGCCGCGCCGAGGTCCAGCGCGCGCTGGACCGCGTCAAGCTGCGCAACGCTTCGCTGCTGGAAATCCGCAGCGCCGAGCGGACGCTGATCGCCTATCCGAAAAGCGCCGACGAAGCCGCGCGCACCTGGACCGAGGCGCGCGCGCAGAACCTGGCCCGCGCCGAACCGATCACGCCGCACGCCACGCCCTATCCCGGCGATCCAGAAAGCTCGGACATCAAGCGCAACAACTTCCTGGCGCTGGTGTTCTGCCTGATGCTGGGCACGGCCGCGCTGCCGCACATCCTGATGCGCTCCTACACCACGCCATCGGTGCACGAGACCCGCGTGTCGGTGTTCTGGACGCTGTTCTTCATCCTGCTGATCTACCTGACCATTCCGGCGCTGGCGGTGCTGGTCAAGTACGACATCTACAGCGCGCTGGTCGGCAGCGACTATGCGCACTTGCCCAACTGGGTGTCGTACTGGGCCAATGTGGACAAGGCCAGTCCGCTGTTCAGCATCAGCGACATCAACCACGACGGCATCGTGCAGCTGGCCGAGATCACCATCGACGCCGACGTGCTGGTGCTGGCCACGCCGGAAATCGCCGGCCTGCCCTACGTGGTGTCCGGCCTGGTGGCGGCGGGCGGGCTGGCCGCCGCGCTGTCGACCGCCGACGGCCTGCTGCTGGCGATCTCCAACGCGCTGTCGCACGACATCTACTACAAGCTGGTCGACCGCAGCGCCTCGACCCAGAAGCGGGTCACCATCTCCAAGCTGCTGCTGCTGGGGGTGGCCTTCATCGCCGCCTACGCCGCCTCGCAAAAGCCGGGCGACATCCTGTCGCTGGTGGGCGCGGCCTTCTCGCTGGCGGCCTCGGCGCTGTTCCCGGCGCTGGTGCTGGGGGTGTTCTGGAAACGCGCCAACTACCAGGGCGCGGTGGCCGGCATGGCGACCGGCTTCGCGGTCTGCCTGTACTACATGCTGCACGCCAATCCCATCCTGGGCGGCAGCGCGGCCGGCCAGTGGTTCCATATCGCGCCTATCTCGGCCGGCATCTTCGGCGTGCCGGCCGGGCTGCTGACGATGCTCGCGGTCAGCCTGCTGACGCCGGCGCCGGAGCGCCAGACCGGCGCGCTGGTCGACTACATCCGGGCGCCGGAACTTTAAGATACACAGCCCATGTGGCGGATTTGATAACTTGGTGCTATTGTGCCGGCACAGCCTATTTCGAGACCGCCTATGAAACTTCGCATCATCCTGCTGCTGGCCTGCGCCATCGGCCAGTCCTTCCACGCCGTCCAGGCCGCCGACGCGCCGCCGCCCCGCCCAACGGTCGAAGATTTTTTCGGCAATCCCGAATTCAGCGACGCGCTGCTCTCGCCCAGCGGCAAATACCTGGCCGTCAAGGTCGGCTCCAAGGACAAGCGCGACCTGCTGGCGGTGGTGGAGCTGGGCACGAACACCGTCAAGGTGGTGGGCAACTTCAGCGACGCCGACATCGGCAGGTTCCAGTGGATTAACGACGAGCGCCTGGCCTTCACCGCCGCCGACCATCTGCTGGCCCAGGGCGACCAGCGCTACGCGCCCGGCCTGTACGCGATCAACCGCGACGGCACCGCCTTCCGCCAGCTGGCCATGCGTAGCGGCCTGCCCTTCGTCAGCAGCGGCTCCGGCAGCATGCAGACGCGCGAGCTGCTGCCCTGGCACACCTACATGCTGGACCAGGACGGCCCGCAGGATTCCGAATACATGTACGTGCTCAACAGCACCATCAGCGGCCCCGGCCAAGTGGACCGCATCGATCTGCAGCGCGTCAACACCCTCACCGGCCGCGTGGCCGCCACCATCGCCCGTCCCGGCGACAGCATGGGCTGGCTGCTCGACAACAAGGGCGAACCGCGCCTGACGCAAACCAGCAAGGACCGCAGCAGCGAGATCTGGTACCGCGATCCGGCCAACAACGAATGGCGCAAGCTGACCGGCTTCGACAGCTACACCGGCGGCAACGGCGCCTTCACGCCGCTGGCGTTCGGGCCGGACGGCACGCTGTACGTGATCTCCAACAGGAACAGCGACCTGGCGTCGGTGCACAGCTACGACCTCGCCACCAACAAGGTCTCCGAGCAGCCCATCGTCAAGCTGGACGGCTACGACTTCAACGGCCATCTGATCATGGACCAGCACAAGATGCTGGGCGTGCGCTACCTGACCGATGCGCGCGGTACGGTGTGGTTCGATCCGGCCATGAAGGCGATGCAGGAATCCATCGACGCCATGCTGCCCAACACCATCAACCTGCTGACACCGCCGACGCGGCCGCAGGCGCCATGGGTGCTGGTCACCTCCTTCAGCGATGTGTGGCCGTCGCGCACCTTCCTGTACAACCGCGACAGCAAGCAGCTGAATTCGGTCGGCTCCAGCTACCCGGCCATCAAGCCGACCCAGATGGCGCACAAGATCCTGGTGCACTACAAGGCGCGCGACGGGCTGGACATTCCGGCCTGGCTGACCGTGCCGCAAGGCAGCGGCAAAAACCTGCCCATGGTGGTGCTGGTGCATGGCGGCCCGTATGTACGGGGCGGCAACCTGGCGTGGGAGCCCGAGGCCCAGTTCCTCGCCTCGCGCGGCTACGCCGTGCTGGAGCCGGAATACCGTGGCAGCCGCGGCTTCGGCGCGCGCCACTATCACGCCGGCTGGAAGCAATGGGGCTTGAAGATGCAGGACGATATCGCCGACGGCGCGCGCTGGGCCATCGCCCAGGGCACCGTCGATCCCAAGCGCATCTGCATCGCCGGCGCCAGCTACGGCGGCTACGCCACCTTGATGGGCCTGATCAACGATCCGGGGCTGTTCCAATGCGGCGTCGACTGGCTGGGCGTCACCGACATCAACCTGATGCGCGACGGCCACTGGGCCTATGTGTCGGACTTTTCGGACGTCTGGCGGCAGTACGGCATGGCCGAGCTGGTGGGCGACCCGGTCAAGGACGCCGAGCAACTGAAGGCCACCTCGCCGCTGCTGCAGGCGGCGCGCATCAAGCAGCCGCTGCTGCTGGCCTACGGCGGCGCCGACATGCGCGTGCCGCTGCCGCATGGCACCAAGTTTTACAACGCGGTCAAGCAGACCAACCCCGACGTCGAATGGGTCGAATACCCGGACGAAGGCCACGGCTGGGCGCTGCCGAAAACCCGCTTCGACTTCTGGAAGCGGGTCGAGAAATTCCTCGACAAGCATATCGGACCGGGAGCCGCGCAATGAGGCCGCTGCGCCAACTGATGCTGGCCGCGCTGGCCCTGGCGGCCGCCTGCCACGCGCAGGCCGAGGCGCCGCCGGTGGCCAGCTTCTTCAACAATCCCGCCTTCAATGGCGCCATGCTGTCGCCCAACGGCCGCTACCTGGCCGCCTTTGTCGGCGCCGGCGGCCAGCGCGACGGCCTGGCCGTGGTGGACCTGTCCGACATGAGCGCGCATATGGTGGCGCAGTTCCGCGACACCGACATCGGCCGCGCGCAATGGGTCAACAACGAGCGCCTGCTGTTCAGCACGGTCGACAAGAGCGTGGCCCGGCGCGACGTGCGCTTCGGGCCCGGCCTGTTCGCGGTCGACCGCGACGGCAAGCGCTTCCGTCAGCTGGCCAGGCGCAATACCCCCTTCATCCAGAGCGGCGACAGCGGCCGCGACATGCTGCCCTGGCACACCTTCATGCTGGACCAGGCCGGCGCGCAGGACAGCGAGGAAGTCTACGTCAGCGACGCCGGCATCGAAGGCGCCGGCATCCTGGTGTCGTCCGACCTGCTGCGGCTGAACACGCGCACCAGCATCACCCATACGGTCGGGCATCCTGGCGTGGCGCGCGGCTGGCTGCTGGACCAGCACGGCCGGCCGCGCCTGGTCGAGACGCTGGACAAGAATATCGAGTCCATCCACTACCTGGACCCGGCCACCGAGCAGTGGCGCACGCTGGCCAGCTTCGACGCCTACACCGGCGGCGGCGGATTCGAGCCGCTGGCGTTCGGCCCGGACGGCACGCTGTACGTGACCAGCCGCGCCGGCCGCGACCGCAGCGCGCTGTACCGCTACGACCTGGTGCACGGCAAGCTGGCCGACAAACCGATGGTGGAGCTGGAAGGTTTCGACTTCAGCGGCCACCTGGTCATCAGCAACAACCGCCTGCTGGGCGTGCGGGTGCATGGCGACGCCGAAGGCACGGCCTGGTTCGACGCCGACATGAAGGCGCTGCAAGCGACGGTGGACACCCTCCTGCCCGGCACCATCAACCTGATCACCCCGCCCAGCCGGCCGGAAACGCCGTGGGTGCTGGTGCTGTCCTATTCGGACAAGCAGCCGCAGCGCACCATGGTGTTCAACACCGAGACCAAACGCATGAGCGAAGTCGGCAACGTGGCGCCGCAGATCAAGCCGGCCGACATGGGTAGCCGCGAGCTGGTGCACTACACCGCGCGCGACGGCCTCGACATCCCGGCCTGGCTGACCCTGCCGCCAGGCGGCAAGGACAAGAACCTGCCGATGGTGGTGCTGGTGCATGGCGGTCCGTTCATGCGCGGCGGCAGCTGGAACTGGAACGCCGACGCCCAGTTCCTGGCCACGCGCGGCTACGCGGTGCTGGAGCCGGAGTTCCGCGGCAGCGTGGGCTTCGGCGACGCCCACTTCCGCGCCGGCTGGAAGCAATGGGGCTTGAAGATGCAGGACGATGTCGCCGACGGCACGCGCTGGGCCATCGCCCAGGGCACGGCCGACGCCAAGCGCATCTGCATCGCCGGCGCCAGCTACGGCGGCTACGCCACCTTGATGGGCCTGATCAACGATCCCGATCTGTACCGCTGCGGCGTCGACTGGGTGGGCGTGACCGACATCGACCTGCTGTACGACAGCGGCTGGCGCTACGCCTCGGACCTGCCGCAGGGCTGGAAGCAGTACGGCATGCCGGCGCTGATCGGCGACCGCGTCAAGGATGCGGTGCAGTTGCAGGCCACCTCGCCGCTGCGGCAGGCGGCGCGCGTGACACAGCCGCTGCTGCTGGCCTACGGCGGCGCCGACGTACGGGTGCCGATCACGCACGGCTTGAAGTTCTACGACGCGGTCAAGGCCGGCAATCCCAACGTCGAGTGGATCGAATATCCGGAGGAAGGCCACGGCTGGGCGCTGCCGAAGAACCGCATCGATTTCTGGACCCGGGTCGAGCATTTCCTCGACAAGAATATCGGCGCGCACTGAAAGTCGCGCTATAGTCTCGTTGCAGCAAACCTGTTCAACGTCTACGGAGGAGCGCGCATGTCGTCGGGAAAAATTTTGGTCGCACAGGGAGGCGGGCCGACCGCCGTCATCAACCAGTCGCTGGCGGGGGTGGTGCTGGAGGCGCGCCGCTTCCGCGACGTCACCCGCGTGTACGGCGCGCTGCATGGCGTGCGCGGCATCATCAACGAAGACCTGGTCGACCTGACCCGCGAGACCAGCCACAACCTGGAGCTGGTGGCGGCCACGCCGTCGTCGGCGCTGGGCTCGACCCGCGACAAGCCGGACCTGGCCTATTGCGAGGAAATCTTCAAGGTCTTGCGCGCGCACGAGATCGAGCAGTTCTACTACATCGGCGGCAACGATTCGTCCGACACGGTGCGCATCGTCAGCGAGCAGGCGCAGAAAGCCGGCTATCCGCTGCGCAGCATCCACATTCCCAAGACCATAGACAACGACCTGGTCGGCAGCGACCACACGCCGGGCTTCCCGTCGGCGGCGCGCTTTGTCGCGCAAGCCTTCGCCGGCGCCAACCTGGACAACGCCGCGCTGCCGGGCGTGTACGTGGGGGTGGTGATGGGCCGCCATGCCGGCTTTTTGACCGCCGCCTCGGCGTTGGGCAAGAAGTTCCCGGACGACGGCCCGCACCTGATCTACCTGCCGGAGCGGGTGTTCTCGCTGGAACAGTTCCTGGCCGACGTCAAAGCCACGTACGCGCGTTATGGCCGCTGCGTGATCGCCGTGTCCGAGGGCATCCACGATGCGTCCGGCGAGGCGATCGCCAGCCTGCTGGCCAAGGAAGTCGAGCGCGACGCGCACGGCAACGTACAGCTGTCGGGCACCGGCGCGCTGGCCGATCTGCTGTGCGACGAGATCAAGGCCAAGCTGGGCATCAAGCGCGTGCGCGGCGATACCTTCGGCTATCTGCAACGGTCCTTCATCGGCTGCGTGTCGGACGTGGACCAGCGCGAAGCGCGCGAGGTCGGCGAGAAGGCGGTTCAGTTCGCCATGTGGGGCGGGCGCGACGGCTCGGTGGCGATCAAGCGCACCGGCTTCTACTCGGTGGACTACGAGCTGATGGCGCTGTCCGACGTGGCCGGCAAGACGCGGGTGATGGAGGACGAGTTCATCAGCGCCAGCGGCACCGACGTGACCGACGCCTTCCGCCTGTACCTGCGGCCGCTGCTGGGCTCCGGCATGCCGGACGCGTTCCGCCTGCGGCCGGCGCCGGTGGAAAAAATTCTGAAGAAATAGGAGACGACGATGGGCATATTCAAACGCGGCATGCTGCTGGCCATGCTGGCCGGCGCGGCACTGAGCGCCGCAGCGCAAAACGCCAACCAGCCGCCACCGCCGGAGCCGCGCAAGTAGGAAATTTAGCTCAGATGCTCACGCCGCGTCTGCCCGGACGGGAAAAACGAAAGGTCGAACCGTAGCGGTATCGACCTTTTTTCTTGCCTGCATCACATCATGCGCAGCCTGCATGTCCATCCATGACATGGCCGATCGATCGAACGCCAGTTCGAGCCGAACTGCCATTTCCGCCGTCAGTTCGATTTCTTCAGCAAGCAAGCCTTCCACTACCTGCAACGGCAGTCCCAACCGGTCAGCCAACTCTTCGTGACTAATTTTGTACGGTTCGACATAGGACAGAAAAAGATATTCGCCGGGGTGCATAGTGATCATGTTCGCCTCCAATACCAGTCGGATCCTGATTTTTCATGGTAGGAGCAAAGCCGTAAGCCGTCAACCGCGCCGAGGGTACTGTCATGAGTTTTCAGGCCAAAGAAATCCGGCATAAAGGTTTGCAACGTTTTTGGAATTCAGCGGGAAAAGATACGAGCGGCATTTCCGCGTCGAAGGCAAAAGTCACGCGTGCCATTCTGGTACATCTGCACACGGCGCGCAGTCTTGATGACCTTCGTGGCGGTCTTGGCGTATCAAAAAACTTCAAGCAATTAAGCGGCCACGCCTGCCGATACAGCATAGAGGTCAATGCCAACTGGCGCATTACCTTTGATTGCGCCGATCCACACAGCGGCGAGCTGACCAATATCGACTTGGAAGATCTTCACCGTCGCGGTGGCGCGAAACGTCACTAAGATTCGGTGCGGCGAGGACCACATCGCCCTCACGCTCATAGCCGCTCCTGCTGTCGGTGTCTGGCTGCTGCTTACACTATGGCGCCAGCGCCGGCAGCAGCGGCGTGATGTCGCCGTCGGACGGCAGCGGCTCCAGGTTCAGCAAGCGCATCAGCAGCGGATAGACGTCCACATTGTCGAACGCCGGCAGCACCACGCCCGGCTTGAAGGCCGGGCCGGTGGCGATGAAGATCGCCCCCATCTCCGGCGCCACGTTGTCGTAACCATGCGCGCCGCCCTTGCCCAGCGCCTTGTCGTTGAACGTCAGCATCCAACCGGTGTCGGCCAGGCAGATGAAGGCTGGCACGCGCGCGTTGTGGCCATACGCCAGCCGCGCCGGCAGCTCGCCCTTGCGCCAGCATTGCATATGGTCCTGCGGCTTGAGCAGCGCGGCGGCCAGTTGATCCTCGCGGCCGGGCATCGCTTCCATGCCGGCATATGGACCGCTGACCACCTTGCGGTAGCTGCCCTCCGGCAGCAGCCGGTCCATGCGCACCACGCGCTCGGCGCTCACCGGCGCCATGCCGTGATCGGAGACGATGACGATGTTGGCGCCCAGGTGGCGCTTGGCCAGCCCGTCAATCAACTGGCCAATGGCCTGGTCGATGCGCGCCACCGCCCGCGTGGTCTGGCCGGAGTCGGGGCCGAAGGTGTGGCCGGCGTGGTCGACGTCGTCGAGGTACAGGGTGGCGAAGCCCAGCGGCTCCACGTTCGCGCGCCCCAGCCACGACAGCAGCCGGTCGACCCGCACCACGGCCGGGTGCTTGCTGTCGAACGGCGGCGCCACCGTCGGCCGCACGCCGTGGATCGCCGCTTCCGATCCGGGCCAGAACAGGGTGCCGGAGCGGATGCCGTGCAGCTCGGCCGTCACCCATACCGGCTCGGCCTGGTCCCACCAGCGGCGGTCGGTGACGGCCGCCGGGTTGTCCATGCTGAAGCGCACGCCGGGGATCTCCGCGTCGTCCATATTGTTGTCGACCACGCCGTGATGGTCGGGCCGCAGGCCGGTCACCAGCGTGTAGTGATTCGGGAAGGTGATCGAGGGGAACGACGGCCGCATCGCCACCGCGCGCGCGCCGCCGGCGGCCAGTCGGTTCAGGTTGGGCGTAACGCCGCGTTCCAGGTAATCGGGGCGCATGCCGTCGATCGACACCAGGATCGTCAACGGCGTGGCGTGCGCCGTGGCGCAGCAGCTCACGGCCAGCAGCACCAGGCCGGCCAGTTTTTTCAACATTGGTTTCATGGTTCAGGGTCCAGGCATAAAAAAAGCGGACGACGCCGGGGCGTGGTCCGCTTTCAGGAAAGAGGCTATCGCTTAAACAACGATGGTCTGGTGTTCGTCGCCAACGCGGGCACGGATCGCGCCGATGGTGTAGACGGTCTCGCCGGCCGCTTCCAGCTGGGCGATGGCGGCGGCGGCGTTTTCTTTCGAAACGATGACGGTCATGCCGATGCCGCAGTTGAACACGCGGTGCATTTCAGCGTCGGCGACGCCGCCGTGCTGTTGCAGCCAGGTGAACAGCGGAGGCATGGTCCACGATTTGCCGTTCAGCTCGGCCACCAGGCCAGGCTGCAGCACGCGCGGGATGTTCTCGACCAGGCCGCCGCCGGTAATGTGCACCATGCCCTTGACTTCCATCGAGGCCATCAGCGCCAGCAGCGGCTTGACGTAGATGCGGGTCGGCTGCATCAGCACGTCGGCCAGCTTGCGGCCGTGGAAGTCGCCTTCCAGGTCCGGCTTGGCCACTTCGATGATCTTGCGCACCAGCGAATAACCGTTGGAGTGCACGCCCGACGAGGCCAGGCCCAGGATGACGTCGCCCGGAGCGATCTTGGTGCCGTCGATGATGGCCGATTTTTCCACCGCGCCGACCGCGAAACCGGCCAGGTCGTATTCACCGGCTGGATACATGGATGGCATTTCCGCCGTTTCGCCGCCGATCAGCGCGCAACCGGCTTGTTCGCAACCCTGGGCGATGCCCTTGATGACGTCGGTCGCGATGGCCACATCCAGCTTGCCGCAGGCGAAGTAGTCGAGGAAGAACAGCGGCTCGGCGCCCTGCACCAGGATGTCGTTGACGCTCATCGCGACCAGGTCGATGCCGACCGTGTCGTGGCGGTTCAGCTCGAACGCCAGTTTCAGCTTGGTGCCCACGCCGTCGGTACCGGAGACCAGGACCGGCTCCTTGTACTTCTTGCTGATCTCGAACATGGCGCCGAAACCGCCCAAGCCGCCCATCACGCCTTCGCGCATGGTGCGCTTGGCAAAAGGCTTGATCGCTTCGACTAAAGCGTCGCCTGCGTCGATATCGACGCCGGCGTCACGGTAGGACAGGGAAACATTAGAAGTTTGGCTCATGGTGTATTTCGCAGCGGAGGCGGTAAAATAGAAGGCGGAGACCTGTTTCGTAGTAAAAAGCTACGAAAATGCGCAAAAAGCTGCACAACAACCCGGTCAATCCGCTATTTTATCAAAATGCCCCGTCCAACAGCCGTTTTTAACCATCTAAATCACTTTCCATGCCATTTCCCCTCTCGGTAGAGCAAAAGCAAACGGCATTCTGGGTAGCGGTTTGGGCAGCATTCTTCCTGTTGCTGGTCACGTTGGGACCGGTGCTGACGCCCTTCCTGGCCGCCGCCATCCTGGCTTATGCGCTCAATCCGGGCGTCGATTTCCTCGACCATCTGCGCCTCGGCCGCCTGAAGATGCGGGTGCCGCGCGCGCTGGCCGTGCTGATCGTGGTGGTGCTGTTCTTCGCCGCCATCGCCGCCCTGGTCCTGATCGTGGTGCCGGTGCTGCAAAAGGAAATCCCCCTGCTGCAGGCGCAAATCCCCGCCTTCCTGGCCAAGGCCAACGACCTGCTGGGTCCCAAATTGCAGGAAATGGGCATCAAGGTGCGCCTCGACAGCGCCGGCATCAAGAAGCTGGTGTCGCAGCAGATGGCCACCAGCGGCGACGAAATCTGGACCGCCGTGCTCAATTCGGCGCGCGTGGGCGGCACCGCGGTGCTGGGCTGGATCGCCACGCTGGTGCTGATCCCGGTGGTGTTGTTCTACCTGCTGCTGGACTGGCACCCGATGCTGGCCCGTATCGCCGGCTGCGTGCCGCGCCGCTGGATAGGCGCCACCATGAGCATGGCCGAGGAAGTCGACACCCTGCTGGCCCAGTACCTGCGCGGCCAGCTGCTGGTGATGTTCGTGCTGGCGGTGTACTACTCGGTGGCGCTGGCGATCGCCGGCTTCGACGTCGCGCTGCCGGTCGGCATCATCACCGGCCTGCTGGTGTTCATCCCCTACCTGGGCTTCGGCCTGGGCCTGGTGCTGGCGCTGATTTCGGCGGTGCTGCAGTTTTCCGACTGGAGCGGCGTGATCGCGGTGGCCGGCATCTACGGCGCCGGCCAGGTGCTGGAAGGCTTTTTCCTCACGCCGCGCCTGGTGGGCGAGCGCATCGGCCTCAATCCGCTGGCGGTGATTTTCGCCTTGTTGGCCTTCGGCCAGCTGTTCGGCTTCGTCGGCGTGCTGCTGGCATTGCCCGCTTCGGCGGTGCTGATGGTGGCATTTAAGCATCTCCGCCGCCACTACCTGAGCAGCAGCTTCTATAATGCGTGACGTGGAACAGAAAAACGTTATGCAAAAGATCACAAACAGGCGAACGCCATGAAACAGCTGGTGCTCGATTTAGGCGCAGACCAGGCGCACAGCCTCGCATCGTTCGAGGTGGGACAGAATGCCGAAGCGGCAGCGCTGATGGCGCAGTTCGCCGACCGCACGTCGCGCGAGCACTTTGCCTACCTGTGGGGCGCGGGCGGCGTCGGCAAGACCCACCTGCTGAAAGCTTTGGCCAGCGCCGGCGGCGAAGCCGAGCAGCTGCGCGCGCGCTATATCTCGCCGTTTTCCATCGAGTCCGAATTCGTCTACTCGCCGGAGGTGGACCTGTACCTGCTGGACGACTGCGAAAAGCTGTCGCCGCTGGCGCAGATCGACGCCTTCGCCCTGTTCAATGAAATCCGCGCCAACCATGCTTTCATGGTCTGCAGCGGCGCGGTGGCGCCGGCGGTGCTGCCGGTGCGCGAGGACCTGCGCACCCGCATGGGCTGGGGCCTGATCTACCAGATCCACGGCCTGACCGACGACGAGAAAGTGGCCGCGCTGACCGCCGCCGCCACCGCCCGCGGCTTGACGCTGTCGCCCGGCGTGATACCCTACTTGCTGTCCCATTTTCAGCGCGACATGCGGTCGCTGTCGACCATGCTGGACTCGCTGGACCAATATTCCCTCGAAACCCAACGCCCGATCACCTTGCCGCTGTTGCGCGAGTGGTTGCAGGCGGAAGCTAAAGAATGACGAATCCTGCATGAACTTAGCCTTATTTGACCTCGACCACACGCTGCTGCCGATCGACTCCGACTACGAGTGGGGGCAGTTCCTGGTGCGCATCGGCGCCGTGGACGCCGCCGAATTCGCCCGCCGCAACGATGAATTCTTCGCCCAGTACCAGGCCGGCACGCTGGACCCGGTGGAATACCTGGAGTTCTCGCTCGGCACCCTGGCCTCCTTCCCGCGCGAGCGCCTGCAGGCCATGCAGCAGCAGTACATGGCCGAAGTGGTGCTGCCGGCGATCCGCCCTTCGGCGCGCGCGCTGCTGCAAAAGCATATCGACGCCGGCGACCTGGTGGCCATCGTCACCGCCACCAACCACTTCGTCACCGCGCCGATCGCCAAGGCGCTGGGCGTGGAGCACCTGATCGCGGCCATGCCGGAAGTGGACGCCGACGGCAAGCTGACCGGCAAGCTGCTCGGCACGCCGACCCAGGGCGCGGGCAAGGTCACGCACACCAAGGCCTGGCTGGCGAAGATGGACAAGAAGCTGGAAGACTTCGGCACCGTCCATTTCTACAGCGATTCGCACAACGACCTGCCGCTGATGTCCATCGTCAGCCACCCGGTGGCGACCAACCCCAACGCCGCACTGAAAACGCATGCCACAGCCCAAGGCTGGCCATTAATTGACCTATTCAATGATTAAGAAACTGATCC
Source organism: Duganella sp. BJB476 (assembly GCF_003416895.1). Lineage (GTDB taxonomy): Bacteria > Pseudomonadota > Gammaproteobacteria > Burkholderiales > Burkholderiaceae_D > Rugamonas. The sequence continues at coordinate 265,157 of NZ_QVIO01000004.1, read as the reverse complement.
GCAAAATCCTCGGCACCAAGAGCAAGGCACGCGACACCAGCACGCCGGTGATACTGGGCCCTGAAGCCCACGGCATCGATCCGCGCCTGCTGTCGTCGAACGCGGTGCGCGTCACCAGCACGTTGCAGGAAGCGGGCTACGAAGCCTTCGTGGTCGGCGGCGCCGTGCGCGACCTGCTGCTGGGCGTGAAGCCGAAAGACTTCGACATCGCCACCAACGCCACGCCGGAGCAGGTCAAGCGCCTGTTCCGCCGCGCCTTCATCATCGGCAAGCGGTTCCAGATCGTGCACGTGATGTTCGGCCAGGATTTGCTGGAGGTGACCACCTTCCGCGGCACCACGCTGGACAACGCGCCTAAGGATGAACATGGCCGCGTCCTGCGCGACAACACCTTCGGCTCGCAGGCGGAGGACGCGGTGCGGCGCGACTTCACCATCAACGCCATGTACTACAACCCGGCCAACCAGCAGGTGCTGGACTACCACGGCGGCGTGGAAGACATCCGCGCCAAGACGCTGCGCATCATCGGCCAGCCGGAAGCGCGCTACCGCGAAGACCCGGTGCGTATGCTGCGCGTGGTGCGCTTCGCCGCCAAGCTCAAATTCACCATCGAACCGAATACCGGTGCGCCGATCCCGGTCATGGCTTCGCTGATCGACAACGTGCCTGCGGCGCGCGTGTTCGACGAAATGCTCAAGCTCCTGATGAGCGGCCAGGCGCTGGCCTGCCTGCAGCAGCTGCGCAAGGAAGGCCTGCATCACGGCCTGCTGCCGCTGCTGGACGTGGTGCTGGAGCAGCCGCTGGGCTTCAAGTTCGTGACCTTGGCGCTCGATTCGACCGACGCCCGCATCCACGCCGGCAAGACGGTGTCGCCGGGCTTCCTGTTTGCGTCGCTGCTGTGGCACCAGGTGCTAGAGAAGTGGACCGCCTACCGCGCCGCCGGCGAGCAGACCATCCCCGCCCTGCACCTGGCAGCCGACGACGTGCTCGATTCGCAGACCGAGAAGCTGGCCTTGCAACGCAAGATCGGCTCCGACATGCGCGACATCTGGTCGATGCAGCCGCGCTTCGAGCGCCGCAGCGGCAAGTCGCCGCACAAGCTGCTGGAACACCTGCGCTTCCGCGCCGGCTACGACTTCCTGCTACTGCGCTGCGCCTCCGGCGAGATCGACGCCGAGTTGGGCGAATGGTGGACCGCGTTCTATGAAGGCGACGACGCCACCCGCGAAGACCTGATCGCAACCGCCAACCAGCCTGCGGGCGCCGGCGGCGCCAAGCGCAAGCGCGCACCGCGTCGCGGTGGCCGCAGCAAGGGCGGCGCTGAAGGCGGCAATGCCGGCGGCGCCGGTGGTTCCGGCGACGGCGGCCAGGGCAGCGGCGACTGAGCTGCGCCATCGCATCATGAACAACACCAGCACCACCGGCAGCCCTTCGGCCGCGTTCAGCGCGCAGCCGGATGACGGCGCGCCGTTCGCCTTCACCATCGCCTACATCGGCATCGGCGCCAACCTGGGCGACGCGCGCGGCAACGTGGCTGACGCGCTGGAGCGCCTGCAACGCCTGTCCGGCTGCACGCTGATGGCGGCGTCTGGCCTGTACCGCACTGCGCCGATCGACTCCAGCGGCGACGACTACATCAACGCCGTAGCCCGCATCGCCACCACGCTGGACGCCGAAGCGCTGCTGCAGGCGCTGCACGGCATCGAGCAGGCGCACGGCCGCGAGCGCCCCTACCGCAACGCCCCGCGCACGCTGGACCTGGACCTGCTGCTGTACGGCGACCAGCAGATCGCCAGCGCCACGCTGACGGTGCCGCATCCGCGCATGACGGAACGCGCCTTCGTGCTGGTGCCGCTGCTGGAACTGGCGCCGGCCATCCACATTCCCGGCAAGGGTGCGGCGCAGGATTATGCCGCTGCGGTAGCCGATCAGGGTATCAGCCCCATTATTTGACTCCCCTGCACGCGATAGGATTCAGGACTACACTATCGCCGTGTCATCACATCTTTAAAGGATTTCCCATGTCTGGTTATTTGCAAGGAAACGAAATGGCCGCGAGCCAAAAGCCTGCCGCCACCACCGCACCTGCACCGGCCAAAGCGGTCGCCAACAAGGCAGTCACCATACCCACGCTGGCGAACCTGCGCGCGGCCGGTGAAAAGATCACCATGCTGACCTGCTACGACGCCAGCTTCGCCTCACTGATGGACCGCTGCGGCGTCGAGATCCTGTTGATCGGCGATTCGCTGGGCATGGTCTGCAACGGCCACCAGTCGACGCTGCCGGTGACGGTGGCCGAGGTGGCCTACCATACCGCCGCCGTCGCGCGCGGCAGCAAATCGGCGATGATCGTCGCCGACCTGCCGTTCGGCGCCTACGCCACGCCGGAGAGCGCCTTCAACAACGCCGTGCAGCTGATCCAGGCCGGCGCCCACATGGTCAAGCTGGAAGGCGGCGCCTGGCTGGCGGACACGGTGCGTTTCCTGACCGAGCGCTCGGTGCCGGTCTGCGCGCACCTCGGCCTGACGCCGCAATCGGTGCATCAGCTGGGCGGCTACAAGGTGCAGGGCAAGACCACCGAAAGCGCCGACCTGCTGAAAGCGGACGCGCTGAAACTGCAAGCAGCCGGCGCCTCGCTGCTGGTGCTTGAAGCGATTCCCACGCAGCTGGGCAAGGAAGTGACGGAGCTGCTGGCGATACCGACGATCGGCATCGGCGCGGGTCCTGATTGTTCGGGCCAGGTGCTGGTGATGCACGATCTGCTGGGCGTATTCCCGGGCCGCAAAGCGCGCTTCGTGAAGAACTTCATGGAAGGCCAGACCAGCATCGACGCCGCCGTCACCGCCTACGTCACCGCCGTCAAGGACGGCAGCTTCCCGGCGCTGGAGCACTGCTTCTAAGCGACGTAAAAAAGGCGCAGCCTTGAAGCTGCGCCCGATTCATCACTAGTAGTGAAACCGACAGCCCACAACGTGTATCGTATCGTCCATCACCGCGTAAACCAGACGGTGTTCAAGGTCGATACGGCGCGACCATAAGCCCGTCAAATTCCCCTTTAGAGGTTCCGGCTTACCAATTCCCTTGAAAGGGTCAGCCAGGCACGCGTCTATCAGTTCGTTGATTCTTTGAGCCAGCTTGGGCTCCTCTTTCTGCATGTACAGATAGTCCTCCCAACCACTATCCGTAAACGCCACGACACTTTGCCTAGCTTGTTTCTTGTTGCTTGTTTTTTTGTTCGTCATGACGGATAAGTTCCCTGGCCTTGGACTTACCAGCCTTCAGCTGCTCGAACGACGCCATCAACCGGCTGGCGTTTTTCGGAGAACCGAGGAGGTACAGCGTTTCCTCGATACTGTTGAAATCGGCCAGCGACATCATCACCACAGGTTCGCCGCCTTGGCGCGTAATGACTGTCGGAGTGTGGTCGGTGCAAACGTCGTCCATCGCAGCTTTCAGCCCGGCACGTGCCTCGCTAAAAGTTAAGATGTTCATATTGAGAAATCCTGAGAGTAGAAAACTGAGGTACAAAATCATTGTACAAGTATTGGCTTTATAGATCAATCATTGTACAAGTATTGGTTTTTTCTAGAAATGTAATCAACTAAACAACAATTCCAAAACGCACGCTTCGAATGCAGAAATCAGGCGTACCACATCATCTTCAGCGGTTTCGGGGCAAACCAACAACATGTTGTGGAACGGTGTGATCAACAGGCCGCGGTTGAGCAGGTAGAGGTGGATGATCTGCTCCAGATCGCTGTCCAGTATCGCTTGCGCTTGCGTGCCGTTTTGCGGCGCGGTTGGCGTGAACTGGAATTCGGTACGGACGCCGATCTGGGTCACGCACCACGGCAGCTTGTGGCGCGCGATCACGGTGCGCAAGCCTTCCGCCAACTGGGCCGCCAGCGCGAACATATGCTGGTAGGCCTGTTCCGTCATCACCTGCTCCAGATTGGCGCGCATCGCGGCCATCGCGAACATGTTGGCGCTTAGCGTGGTGCCGACGCCGGAATGGCCGGGTGGCGCGTCGTGCTTGGCCTTCTCCACCCGTCGCGCCAGTTCCTCGGTAAATCCATAGACCGCACACGGGATGCCGCCGCCGATTGGCTTGCCGACCACCAGCGCGTCCGGCTGCATGCCGTGCGCTTGCGCGTAGCCTCCGGGGCCGCTGCTGATGGTGTGGGTTTCGTCGATCACCAGCAGGCTGCCGTGATGCTTGATGAGCTGCTGCGCAGCCTCCCAGTAGCCCGGCTGCGGCAGCACCATGCCGATGTTGGTCATCACAGGTTCGGCCAGCACGCAGGCGATGTCGTCGTGCTTGAGCGCCGCTTCCAGCGCAGGCAGGTCGTTGAACTCCACCACCACCGTATGCTCCGTAAGCTTGTGCACTTGCCCCAGCAGGCTATCGCGCTGGGTCGGCACGCCGTCGACCAGATCGACGAACACGTCATCCACTGTGCCGTGGTAGCAGCCATTGAAGACCAGCACCTTGCTGCGGCCCGTCGCGGCGCGCAGCCAGCGCAGCACGAAGCGATTGGCGTCCGATGCGGACAGGGCGAACTGCCAGTACGGCAGGCCGAAACGCCGCGCCAGCTCCGCCGCCACCGGCGCGGCATCTTCCGACGGCAGCATGGCGGTATAGCCGCGCGCAGCCTGGCGCGCTATCGCCTGCGCCACCGATGGCGGCGCGTGGCCGAACATGGCGCCGGTGTCGCCGAGGCAGAAGTCGATGTATTCGTGGCCGTCTACGTCGCGGAAGCGGGCACCGGAGGCTTCGCGCACCGTCAGCGCGAACGGCGTGGACCAGTCGTTCATCCAGTGCATCGGCACGCCGAACAGCAAGTGCTGCGCGGCCTGCCCCGCCAATCGCGCCGATTCGGGATTGCGCGCGATGTAGCTGGCGCGTTCGGCGGCGGCCAGCGCTTGCGCGCGGGGCCAGTTCAATCCGTCGCGGGTACCGGCCATGCTCACACCAGCAGCATCAAGTGCTCGCGCTCCCAGGAGCTGATCACGCGGCTGTAGGTGGCGAATTCAAGTTCCTTCACTTCGCAGAAGGCCTGCACGAACAACTCGCCCAGGATCTCGCTCAGCGGCTGGCATTCGCGCAGGCGCAGAATGGCGTCCTCCAGGTTGCGCGGCAGCTGGTCGTGCACATGTTCAGCACTGTCGGCGGTTGGCGGCGATGGCGTCAAACCTTGTGTCATGCCGAGATAGCCGCAGGCCAGCGTGGCGGCCATCGCCAGATAGGGATTGACGTCCACGCCCGGCACGCGGTTCTCCACGCGACGGTTGACGGGTGCGGAGTTCGGAATGCGGATGCCGCAGGTGCGATTGTCGTAACCCCAATGCACGTTGGTCGGCGCCGACATGAAGCGCGACAGCCGCCGATACGAATTGACGTGCGGCGCAAACAGCAACGTGGCCGCCGCCGCGTACTGCTCCAGTCCCGCGATATAGTTGAAGAACAAATCGCTGGCCTCACCGTCGGCACGGCTGAAGATGTTGGCGCCGGTCGCCGCATCCAATATGCTCTGATGGATATGCATTGCGCTTCCGGGCTCCGTCTCCATCGGCTTGGCCATGAAGGTGGCGAAGATCCCATGGCGCAGCGCCGTCTCCCGCACCGCGCGCTTGAACAGGAACACACGGTCGGCCAATTCCAGCGCCTCGCCGTGCGTGAAGTTGATCTCCATCTGCCCGGCGCCCGCTTCGTGGATCAGCGTCTCCACGCCCAGCTCGTGCTGCTTGCAGAAGGTGGATAGCTCAAGGAAGAAGGGATCGAAATCGTTGACGGCGTCGATCGAATACGACTGGCGGCCCGATTCCGTCTTGCCGCTGCGGCCCAGCGGTGGCGTCAGCGGCTCGTGAGGATTGCTGCTGCGCGCGACCAGGTAGAACTCCATCTCCGGCGCCACCACCGGCTGCCAGCCGCGTTCCGCATACAGCTTGAGCACCTTGCGCAGCACCGCGCGCGGCGACAGGCCGACCGGCGAACCATCGAAGTTCTGGCAGTCGTGGATCACCAGCGCGACGTTCTCCGCCGCCCACGGCACCTGCCGCAGCGTGGCCAGGTCCGGCACGCAGATCATGTCGGGATCGGTGGCGCCGGTGTAGGGCAGATTGTTGGGCTGCTCGCCGTTGACGGTGTTGAGCAATACGCTCTTGGGCAGGCGCATCTCGCCTTCGCTGAGGAACAGGTCCTTGGGCAGGATCTTGCCGCGAGCGATGCCGGTCATGTCGGCGATCACGCACTCCACTTCGTGAATATTGCGGTCACGTAGAAAGTCCTTCATGGCCTGGCTCATCGCTTGCTCCTAGAAGCGGTCGATATAGCGCTTGGTTTCCCAGGCGCTGACGTGTTGGCTGTATTCGATCCATTCGGCGCTCTTCAGCGCCACAAACTCGTTGACGATCTCCGCGCCCAGCGCATCGGCCAGCACGGTGTCGGCCTTCAGCGCGGCGGCGGCTACACCCAGATTCTGCGGCAGCAACTTCAGTCCCAGCTCCGCACGCGCAGCGTCGGACATTTCGTACACATCCTGATTGACCGGCTCCATGGCTTCCAGCGCCCGGTCGATGCCGTCCAGCCCTGCTGCGATCACGCCCGCCAGCGCCAGATAGGGATTGGCCGAGCTATCGGGCAGGCGCCATTCGATGCGCTGGTAGACCGCCCGCGCAACCGTGGTGCGGTTGTTGTTGCCGTAGCCGATGAAGGCCGGCGCCCAGCTGGTGCCGGACAGCGACTGCCCGCACATTAATCGTTTATACGAATTGACGGTCGGTGCGCACAATGCGGTCAGCGCCGGCGCGTGATGCAGCAAACCGGCCATGAAATGATAGGCCAACGACGACAGGCCGAGATCGCGCCCGCCCTGCTCCTTCTCTTCGCCCAACGCGAACAAAGGCTTGCCGGCGACATTCGCCAGCGACAAATGGAAATGCAGCCCGCTGCCGGGGCGCTCTGCGAACGGCTTGGGCATCATCGAGAACAGCAGGCCCTCCTCCTCGGCGATATGCTGCGCCGCCATTTTGAAGAGCATGAAGTTATCGGCCGCCTTGAGCGCGTCGGCGTATTTGTAGTTGACTTCGAACTGGCCGGTCGCATCCTCGTGGTCGATCTGGAAAACGCCGAGTCCACACTGATCCAACGACGTTGTCAATTTCTCGATGAAGCCTCGGCGGCGCAGCAAACTCTTGGTGTCGTAGGATGGCTTTTCCAGCGTATCGGCGGCTTCGGCATCGTAGCCGTTGGCACCTTGTTGCAGCAGGAAGAACTCCGGCTCCAGCCCTGCGTTCAAGGTCCAGCCGCGCTGCGCAAGCCGCTCGACCTGCTTGCGCAATACCTGGCGCGGACAGGCGTCGAAAGGCTCGCCCGCCACATGACCGTCCAGCGCCACGCGCGCGTAGCCGGGCAGCCAGGGCATGACCTTCAGCGTGGAGAGGTCGGCGCGGCCATAGTATTCCGAACGCGGACCGGTGCGCGGCAAGCCCGTGCCCCAGATCGACGGTCCGGAGAATCCCGCGCCCGGCGAAACGATATCGTCCAGATTCGCCAGCGGTATCAGCTTGCCCTTGGCCGCGCCGTGGATGTCCGTGAACTGCGCGAACACGAAGCGCACGCCTTTCGCGGCCAGCTCGCGCTGCAATTCCTCCGTCGAGCGGGCCGCCGTGCTGTCTAGCCGATTTGTATCCATGTGGTTTTCAGCTCGGTGTATTTGTCGAAAGCGTGGAGTGACTTGTCGCGGCCATTGCCGGACTGTTTGTAGCCGCCGAACGGCACGGTGATGTCGTCGCCGTCGTACTGGTTGACGTGCACGGTGCCGGCGCGCAGCGCACGCGCGGTCTGGATCGCCTTGCTGATATCGGCCGTCCACACTGCGGCCTGCAAGCCGTAGGGCGTGGCGTTGGCCTGCTTGACCGCGTCCTTCACGTCGGTAAAGCTCAGCACAGACAGCACCGGCCCGAAGATCTCCTCGCGCGCGATGGTCATGCTGCTGTCAACCTGGTCGAACAGCGTCGGTTCGACGTAGTAGCCGCCGGTGTCGGTGCGCGCCTGGCGTCCGCCGGACAGCAATTTGGCGCCGCCCGACTGGCCGGCTTCGATGTAGCCCATCACCGTCTTCAGTTGCGTCGCATCGACGATGGCGCCCATGACGGTGTTCTCGTCGAGCGGATCGCCAGGCTGGAAGCTTGGCATCATCGCCATCGCTTTTTCGAGGAACTGCTCCTTGATCGACGCTTCCACAAACAGGCGCGAAGGCGCGTTGCAGCTCTCGCCCTGGTTGAAGTAGATGGAGCCGATGGCCGCTTCCACCGCCTTGTCCAGGTCCGGGCAATCGGCGCAAACGATATTGGCCGACTTGCCGCCCAACTCAGTCCAGGCCCGCTTCAGATTGGACTGCCCGGCCATCTGCAAAATCTGCTTGCCGACGCGGGTGGAGCCGGTGAAGCCGATGCAGTCCACGTCCATGTGCAGGCCAAGCGCGGCGCCGGCCTCGTGGCCGTAGCCCGGCAGTACATTGAACACGCCCGGAGGAATGCCCGCCTCCAGCGCGATCTCCGCCAGCCGCAATGCGGTCAGCGGCGACTTCTCGGACGGCTTGAGCACCACGCTGTTACCGGCGGCCAGCGCCGGCGCGATCTTCCATGCAGCCATGATCATCGGATAATTCCACGGCACGATGGCCGCCACCACGCCGACCGGCTCGCGCGTAATCAGCGCCAGGCTGTTGGCTGCTGTCGGTGCGATCTCGTCGTAAATCTTGTCGATCGCCTCGCCGTACCAGCGCAGACAATTGGCGGTCGCGCCCACGTCCACGCTCTGGCTATATTTGATCGGTTTGCCCATATCCAGCGTTTCAAGCAGCGCCAGTTCCTGGCCGTGCTTCTGCACCAGGTCCGCAAACTTGATCAGCGTGCGCTTGCGCTGCGCCGGCGATTTTCCTGCCCAGCGACGGTCTTCGAATGCAGCGCGTGCCGCAGCCACCGCCAGGTCGACGTCAGCGCCATCGCAGCGCGCCACCATGCCTAGCTTGCGGCCGTCGATCGGCGACAGGTTTTCAAACTGCTGTCCGGATTTGGCCCATACGCGCTCGCCACCGATGAAGGCGCGGCCGTCGATTTGCAGGCTGCTCGCCCGCTCGTGCCAGGATGTTGTCGTCATATTCGTCTCCACTTCAGGATTTACAGCCAGCCGCGCTGCTGGAGGTCGGCGTAGGTCAGGTCGAGGCAGTGGCGGATCAAGGCCACCATCTCGTCGATCTGCGCACAGCTCATCACCAGCGGCGGCGCGATGATCATGCGGTCGCCGACGGCGCGCATGATCATGCCATTGTTGAACATGTAGCCACGGCAGACCATGCCCACGGCCAGCTCCTCGTCGAACGGCACGTTCTCGTGCACGGTCGCGCCCTTGACGCGTACCAGGTTCAGGCCCGCGACGAAGCCGCAACTATCAGCATAGCCAACCAGCGGATGATTCGCCAGCTCGGCAAAACGCTTTTTCAGATACGGCCCGGTCTCGTTGCCGACGCGCTCGACCAGCTTCTCGTCCTCGAGGATGCGGATATTCTCCAGCGCCGCCGCACACGCGACCGGATGGCCGGAGTAGGTGAAGCCGTGATTGAATTCGCCGCCCTGCTCGATAAGCACATTGGCCACGCGGTCGCCAACCAGCACACCGCCCAGCGGCACATAGCCGGAGGTGACGCCCTTGGCGAAAGTGATCAGGTCCGGCTTGATGCCGAACAGCTCGGACGCGAACCACTTGCCCAACCGGCCGAAGCCGCAGATCACCTCATCAGCGATCAGCAGGATGCCGTATTTGTCGCAGATGCGCTGGATCTCCGGCCAATAGGTGGCCGGCGGGATCACCACGCCGCCCGCGCCCTGTATCGGCTCGCCGATGAAGGCCGCGACCTTGTCGGGACCAACCTCCAGGATTTTCTTCTCCAGCCACGACGCGGCTTCGACGCCGAATTCGTCCTCCGTCATGCCGCGCCCGGATTCCAGGTAGTTCGGCTGACCGATATGCACGATGCCGGGAATCGGCAAGCCGCCCTGCGCGTGCATGCCATCCATGCCGCCCAACGACGCGCCGGCCACGGTGCTGCCGTGATAGGCGTTGTGGCGGCTGATGATGGTGTGGCGCTCCTTGTAGCCCAACACGTCCCAATAGCGGCGCACCATGCGCAGATTGGTGTCGTTGCCTTCCGAGCCGGAGCCGGTGAAGTAGACGTGGTTGAACTGCGGCGGCGATATCTTCACCAGCTTGGCCGCCAGCTCCACCGCCGGGATATTGGTGGTGTTGAAGAAGCTGTTATAGAACGGCAGCGTCTCCATCTGCTTGTACACCGCTTCCGAGATGCTGGTGCGGCCGTAGCCGACATTGACGCACCACAGGCCGGACATGCCGTCCAATACCTTCTTGCCCTGCGAGTCCCACAGATAGATGCCCTCGCCGCGCACCATCACGCGCGCGCCCTTTTCGCCGAGCGCCTTGTGGTCGGTGAAGGGGTGCATATAGTGGGCCGTGTCCAGCTTCTGGATGGCGGCGGTGTCATACACTTCCGGGCGCGCAGCGGCCTTGACCGACGCGACCAATGCGGCGCTTGGCGCCAATGAATTGTTCGACATGATGGCTCCTATCTCAAAATGATCAGACGTGCAGCAGCAGGTGCTCGCGCTCCCACGGGCTGATGACGGTCATGAATTCCTGGTGCTCCAGATCCTTGATCGCTGAATAGACGTCGATGAAGCGGTCACCCAGCACGCTGCGCAGCTTGTCCTCGCCGCGCAGCAGTTGCAGCGCTTCCGGCAAGCCTTGCGGCAGTTCGACCATCAGATCATAGGCACTGCCGACGGTCATCGGCGTCGGCTCCAGTTGCTCGGTCATGCCGAGGTAGCCGCAAGCCAGCGTGACCGCCAGCGCCAGGTAGGGATTGGCGTCCGCGCCGATGATGCGGTTCTCCACGCGGCGATCCTGCACGCCCGATTCCGGCACGCGGAAACCGACGGTGCGGTTGTCCATGCCCCACTGGATATTGATCGGCGCCGCCGTGTGGCGCACGATGCGGCGATACGAATTGACGTAAGGCGCGACGATCGCCATCGCCGACGGCATGTAGCGTTGCAGGCCGCCGATGTAGTGCTTGAAGATCGGCGCGGCCGAACCGTCTTCGGCACTGAAGATGTTCTTGCCGGTCTTGGCATCGACCACGCTCTGGTGCACGTGCATCGCGGAACCCGGCTCGCCAGCCATCGGCTTGGCCATGAAGGTCGCGTACATATCGTGCTTAAGCGCCGCTTCGCGCAAGGTGCGCTTGAAGAAGAACACCTTGTCGGCCAGGCCGAGCGGATCGCCGTGCAGGAAGTTGATCTCCATCTGGCCGGCGCCGATTTCGTGAATCAGCGTGTCGACGTCGAGGTTCATCAGGTCGCAGTAGTCGTAGATGTCTTCGAACAGCGGATCGAACTCGTTCACCGCGTCGATGCTGTAGACCTGGCGGCTGGTCTCCGCGCGGCCGCTGCGGCCGATAGGCGGCTTCAAAGGCAGATCGGGATCGCTGTTCTTGGCTGTCAGGTAGAACTCCAGTTCCGGCGCCACCACTGGCTTCCAGCCCTTGTCGGCGTACAGCTTCAGTACGCGGCGCAGCACTGAGCGCGGCGCGAAATCGACCAGGCGGCCGTCGGAGAAGTAGCAGTCGTGGATGACCTGCGCGGTCGGGTCGGTGGCCCACGGCACCATGGTGATGGTGGTCGGATCGGCCTTCAATATCATGTCGCGGTCGGTGGTGGAGATGGCGCGGTCGTAGCCTGCGTCTTCCACCGGGCAGTTGCCGGTCACGGTCATGCCCAGCACCGCTTCGGGGATGCGCATGCCGCGCTCCTGGGTGAACTTACCGCGCGGGAGGATCTTCCCGCGTGCTACGCCGGTCAAGTCGGGGACCAGGCATTCGATTTCGGTGACGTGCTTCTCGTTGAGCCACAGGTCCATGTCGGTATAAGTAAAATTTTCGCGGATTGCCATGGTTTTCTCTCTTTGTTTTCTAGCGTTGATTTTTATAGTTGCGGCAGGCCTCGCCGAAGGCCTTGAATAATTTGACGGAATCTGGATTCTCCGCCAGGCGCCACTCTGGATGCCACTGTACCGCGAGCGCGAAACTGCTGGCGTTTGCTACGCGGTAGGCTTCCACCAGGCCGTCGTCGGCGCGTGCTTCCGCGACCAGCGATGGCGCCAGTTGGGCGATGCCCTGGCCGTGCAGCGAATTGACCATGATGTCGGACGCGCCTCCCAATATGCGCGCCAATTGCCCGCCAGGCTCCAATCGCACGCGGTGCGAGGCAGCGTATTGCTGCTCCAGCGGCTGGTCCTTGCGCTCGCGGTGGTCGGCCATGCCGGCCACGTTGTGCACCGCCTGGTGCAGCGTGCCACCCAGCGCCACGTTCACCTCCTGGAAGCCGCGGCATATCGCCAGCAGCGGTATGCCGCGCTTGAGCGCCGCCCGGATGAAAGGCAGCGTGGTGGCGTCGCGCGCCGCGTCCTGCGGCAGCGTGGGGTCCAGCACTTCATGCCCATACAGGCTGGCATGCACGTTGGACGGGGAACCGGTCAACATGACGCCGTCGGCCAGCGCCAGCAGCGTCTCAAAATCGGTGGACGCGCCCAGGGCAGGCATGATGAGCGGCGTGCAGCCCGCCCCATCGGCCACTGCGGCGACATATTTGAATTGGGCTGTGTGATTGGCATGGGCGCCGATCTGGTTCACACAGGCGGGAACGATGACAATTGGGCTATGCATGGCTTCATCATATGCCTATTTTGGTATCATTGTGAGTGCCACTTGTTTAAAATTGATGGAACCACTTTGAATCCCATGCCGCATCCGCCCTCCCCAACTTCCGATCTGCTAGCCCAGACATTGGCGCAATCCGGCTTCCATCCGCGCCTGCCGCAGCAGCGCCGTTTGTATGAAGCGGCCAAGAGCGCGATCCACCGTCAGTTGCTGGGTGCGGGCAGCAAACTGCCGTCCAGCCGCGACCTGGCGCGCGACCTGGGCATCTCGCGCAACACGGTGATCGCCGCGTTCGAGCAGTTGGCGGCCGAGGGCTACGTCACCAGCCAACTGGGGAGCGGCACCTATGTGGCGGACTTGCAGGCGCAACGCGCCAGCATGCGCGGCTCCGGCCCGGCGCCGCGCGGATCTCCGCAAGGCCGTCCGGCGCGGCTGTCCCGGCGGGGCCGCGAACTGACCAGCTTTGCGGCCGGTCCGCGCTTCGAGATCCAGCCTTTCGCACCGGGCGAGGATGATTTCTCGTCCTTCCCTTTCAAGCTTTGGCAGCGGCTGCAAAACCGCATCTGGCGCGAGGCCCGCACCGAACTGCTGGACTACGGCCAGTCCGGCGGCCACCTGCCGCTGCGCCAGGCCATCACCGAGTACCTGCGCCTGTCGCGCTCCGTGAAGGTGACGGTGGACCAGGTGATGATCACGGCCGGCACGCAGCAATCGCTGGACCTGTGCGCGCAGCTGCTGGCCGACGCCGGTGACACCGCCTGGGTCGAGGACCCCGGCTACTGGGGGGCGCGCCGCATATTCCAGTCGCGCGAACTGAAGCTGCACCCGATCGCGGTCGACGACGACGGCATGGTGCTGAAGGAGTCGGACCTGGCCACCAAGCCGCGCCTGATCTACGCCACGCCGTCGCACCAATATCCAACCGGCTCCGTCATGAGCCTGGCCCGCCGGCGCGAGCTGCTCAACATCGCCGTACGCAAGGATGCATGGATACTGGAGGACGACTACGACAGCGAATTCCGCTACACCGGCCGCCCGCTGGCGGCGCTACAAGGGCTGGACATCGACGACCGCGTGCTCTACATGGGCACCTTCTCCAAGGTGCTCTACCCCGGCATCAAGGTCGGCTACCTGGTGGTGCCGCCGGCGCTGGTCGATGGCTTCAAGAGCGCGCTGTACGATCTTCAGCGACCTGGCCAACTGACGGTGCAGGCAGTGCTTGCGGACTTTATCGCGCTGGGCCACTTCACCACCCACATCCGCAAGATACGCCAGACCTACGGCGCCCGCCGCGAGCTGCTGCGCCGCACGCTGGTGCAGCAGCTCGCGCCCCGGCTGCGCGGCAAGGTGACCATCTCCAGCGAGGAATCCGGCCTGCATCTGGTGGTGCAGCTGCCCGACGACGCCGACGATGTGGCGCTGGAAGCGGCAGCCGCCGCGTTGGACATCCGCGTCAAGGCGCTCTCCACCTACTACCTCGCGCAGCCGACCAGGCGCGGGCTGCTGGTCGGCTACGCCTACTGCACACCGGAGAAGATCAGCCACTATGGCCGCATCCTGGCGGATCTGATCGAGACGGGAGTGCCAGCATGAAGAACATGCCATGGCGGGACTTCTGTGCGCTGGTCAGCAGCATCGGCGTGGTCGGCCTGGGACTGGGCGCCACCATTCCACTGACGGCGCTGCGGCTGGACCAGCGCGGCATCGGCACCGACATCATCGGCATCATCACCGCCGCCAGCGCCTTCGGTATCCTGGCGGCGACGCCCTTCGTCTCGCGCTGGGTGGCCCGCCACGGACCGCGCGGCTGCATGACCGCCGCCATCGCTATCGGTGCGCTGTCCACCGGCTTGATGGAAGCGACCGACAACGTGCTGCTGTGGGGTGTGCTGCGATTTGTGTTCGGCGCCTGCATGGGCGTGCTGTTCACCATCGGCGAGGCATGGGTCAACCATCTTGCGCCGGTCAATTCGCGCGGCCGCGTGGTGGCCATGTACACCACCGCGTTCACGCTGTTCCAGTTGATAGGCCCTGCGCTGGTGGCCGGATTGGAAGGCAAGGTAGCGTGGCCGTTCGCCGCCTGCGGCGCGCTGTTCCTGCTCGCCCTGCCCGGCATGGCGTTGATCTCCAACGACGGCCAGGTCGAGGAAGACGAGCCGCACGTCTCCTGGCGCGCGGTGCTGCCGCGCATGCCGATGATCGCCGTCGGTGCGGCCTTCTTCGCGCTGTTCGATACGCTGGCATTGAGCCTGCTGCCCTTGTACGCGATCCGCCAGGGCATGCTCACCGAACTGGCGCTGCTGTCGGCCACCGTGGTGCTGGTCGGCGACACCGCGTTGCAATTCGCCTTCGGCTGGCTGGCCGACCACGTGGGCCGCCGGCGCGTGCACACCGGCTGCGGCATAGCGGTGTGCGTGCTGCTGCCGCTACTGCCTTTCGCGGCGGGCACGCCTTGGCTGTGGTGGATACTGCTGCTGATGCTGGGGGCTGTGGCGGGAGCGATCTACATGCTGTCGCTGGTGGCGTGCGGCGCGCGCTTCCAGGGACAATCGCTGGTCGCGGCCAGCGCCGTGGTCAATGCCAGCTGGGGAATCACCAGCAGCGGCGGGCCACTGGTAACAGGTCTGCTGATGCAGACCGCCGGCATCAATGCGCTACCGGCGGTGCTGTGGTGCGGCGCGGCGATTTTCGTCGCCTGCGCCTGGTGGGAATATAAACAGGGCTACGTCGATTAACCCTTGGCTGCGGCGGCGACCTGCTTCTGGCGCAGGCGTTCGCTGCGGGCCATATACAGGCTCGATGCGATTACGCCGATCGACACCACGAGGATGGTCAGCGCCGCCACCGCGTTCACGCGCGGGTCCAGGCCCAGGCGCGCGCGCGAGAAGATCACGATAGGCATGGTCGACGAGCCGGGGCCGGACAGGAAGGCCGACAGCACCACGTCGTCCAGCGACAGCGTGAACGTCAGCAGCCACGCGGAACCCAGCGCCTGCGTGATGTTCGGCAGCGTCACCAGGAAGAACACCTGGTACGGACGGCAACCGAGATCCATCGCCGCTTCTTCCAGCGACTTGTTCATCTCCTGGAGGCGCGACTGCACCACCACCGCCGCATAGGCCATGCCCAGCAGGGTGTGGCCCAGCCAGATCGTCACCAGGCCGCGCTCCGGGAAACCGAAGGCCTTCTGCACCGACACCAGCATCAGCAGCAGCGACAGGCCGATGATTACCTCCGGCATCACCAGCGGCGCGCTGACCATGCCCGAGAACAGCGTGCGGCCGGCGAAGCGCTGGTAGCGGTTCAACACAAACGCCGCGAACGTCCCCAGCACCACCGAGCTGCAAGCCGTCAGCAGCGCGATGCGCAACGACAGGCCAAACCCGCTGATGATCTCCGTATCCTCCATCAGCGCCGCATACCACTGCGTCGAGAAGCCGCTCCACACCATGTCCTGGCGCGAGCTGTTAAACGAGAACACCACCAGCACCACGATGGGCAGGTAGAGGAACAGATAGCCCAGCGACAGCCAGCCGCGCCCGAACCAGCGCTGCACGAAATTGGAATGTCCTTTCATGGGCGGTCCTCCTCTGCCTTGTATTTATTGAAGATCGCCATCGGCACCAGGATCAGCAGGATCACCACCACCGTCACCGAGGACGCCAGCGGCCAGTCGTTATTGGTGAAGAACTCGTCCCACAGCTGGCGGCCGATCATCAGCGTTTCCGGGCCGCCCAGCAGTTCCGGGATCACGTACTCGCCCACCGCCGGGATAAACACCAGCATGGTGCCGGCGATGATGCCGGACTTCGACAGCGGCACCGTGATGCGCCAGAACGCCTGCAACGGCGTCGCGCCCAGGTCGGCCGCCGCCTCCAGGAAGCGCAGGTCCATCTTCACCAGGTTGGCGTACAGCGGCAGGATCATGAACGGCAGGTAGGCATAGACCATGCCGATGATGAGCGAGAACTGCGTGTTCATCAGATGCAGCGGCTCGGTGATGAAGCCCATGCTGATCAGGAAGTGGTTCAGGATGCCGTTGTTGGCCAGGATGCCCTTCCATGCGTAGATGCGCAGCAGGAAGGAGGTCCAGAACGGCATCATCACCAGCATCAGCAGCACCGGGCGCACGGTCGGCTTGGCGCGCGCCATGAAGTAGGCGAACGGGTAGCCGATGATGAGACACAGCGTGGCCGTGATGGCGGCGAACTTGATCGAGTTCAGGTAGGTCAGCGCATACAGGTCGTCCTGCGCGATGAACAGGTAGTTGGAGATCTTGACCTTGAGCGTGATGACGCCGTCGGCCATCGTCATCAAGGTGCCGAATGGATTGCCGCCGGTGTCCGCCTCGGTGAAGCTGATGCGCATCACGATCAGGAACGGCACCAGGAAGGCGACCGTCAGCCACAGGAAAGGCACGCCGATCACCAGGTTGCGGCCGGTGATCCAGCGCCCGGTCAACAGGTTCTTGAGAAATTTCATGGCTGCGCTCCGCCTTAGCTGGTCAGCACGACGACGTCGGCGCCGTCCCACCAGGCGTAGACGCGCTGGTCGCGCTTGAGCGCCGAGTCGTCATGGCGGGCCGCGTTGGTGCGCGAGACTTTCATCTCCATGCCGCTGTCGAGGCGCACGTGGTACAGCGTCTCGTTGCCGAAGTAGGCCATCGCCGTGATCACGCCCTGCACGCAGTTGTAGCCGTCCTCGCTGGCGTTGGCGCGCTGCGCCGCGGTCGGCGCTTCGGCCTGCACGGCGATTTTCTCGGGACGCACCGCCACCGACACCGGCATGCCCACCGTGCCGGTAATGCCGTGGGTGACGTAGTGGCGGCCTTCCGGCGTTTCGACGATGACGTGGTCCGGCTCATCGACCGTCACGCTGCCGTTGAACATATTGACGCTGCCGATGAAGTCCGCGACGAAGCGGCAGTTCGGCGTTTCGTAGATTTCGCCCGGCGCGCCCACCTGCAGGATGCGGCCTTCGCTCATCACGGCGATGCGGGTCGCCATGCTCATGGCTTCGTCCTGGTCGTGGGTGACCATCACGCAGGTCACGCCCACTTCCTCGATGATGCCGACCAGCTCCATCTGCGTGCGTTCGCGCAGTTTCTTGTCCAGGGCGCCCAGCGGCTCGTCCAGCAGCAGCAACTGCGGACGCTTGGCCAGGCTGCGCGCCAGCGCCACGCGCTGCTGCTGGCCGCCGGACAGCTGGTGCGGCTTGCGCTTGCCGTAGGCGGTCAGCTGCACCAGCGCCAGCATCTGCTCCACGCGGGCGGCGATTTCGTCCTTCGGCAGGCCGTCGCGGCGCAGGCCGAAGGCGATGTTGTCCCACACCGTCAGGTGCGGGAACAGCGCATAGGATTGGAACATCATGTTGATCGGGCGCTCGTACGGCGGCACGCTGACGATGTCCTTGCCGGCCAGCGTGATCTGGCCCTGGGTCGGCGTCTCGAAACCGGCCAGCATGCGCAGCAGCGTGGACTTGCCGCAGCCGGAACTCCCCAGCAGCGCAAAGATCTCGCCCTTGTTGATCGCCACCGACACATCGTTGACGGCGCGGACGCCGTCGAATTCCTTAACCAGGTTGCGGATCAGCAGGAAGGGTTCTCGCTCTTGGGTCATGTTATTAAAATATAAATGATATTAATAATACACGGGAAAACCCGTGAAAGTAGGCCGACCGCAGGCCGCGTGCTTTGTCGAACCCGTGATTATAAATGACGAAATCACACATGCAACAGCAGGTGCTCCCGCTCCCACGGGCTGATGACGGTCATGAACTCTTGGTGCTCCAGTTCCTTGATCGCCGTGTAGACGTCGATGAAGCGCTCGCCCAGCACATCGCGCAGCCGGTCCTCGCGCCGCAGCAGCTCCAGCGCCTGCGGCAGCCCTTGCGGCAGTTCGAACAGATGGTCGTAGGCGCTGGCGGTGGTCATCGGCGTAGGCTCCAGCTGGTCCACCAAGCCGAGGTAGCCGCAAGCCAGCGTCACCGCCATCGCCAGGTAGGGATTGGCGTCGGCGCCGATGATGCGGTTCTCCACCCGGCGCTGCTCCACGCCGGAGATCGGAATGCGGAAGCCCACGGTGCGGTTGTCGATGCCCCACTGGATGTTGATCGGCGCGGCCGTGTGGCGCACGATGCGGCGGTAGGAGTTCACATACGGCGCCATGATCGC
The DNA here is from genome assembly GCF_003416895.1 of Duganella sp. BJB476. Taxonomy (GTDB): domain Bacteria; phylum Pseudomonadota; class Gammaproteobacteria; order Burkholderiales; family Burkholderiaceae_D; genus Rugamonas. Next base: position 246,191 of record NZ_QVIO01000004.1, on the reverse strand, counting down.
CATCACCGACGGCGTGTAGCGCTGCAAACCGCCGATGTAGTGGCGGAAGTGGGCCGATGGCGAACCGTCCGCCGCGCTGAAGATATTGCGGCCGGTGGCGGCGTCGCTCACGCTCTGGTGCACATGCATCGCCGATCCGGGCTCGCCCGCCATCGGCTTGGCCATGAAGGTGGCGTACATATCGTGCTTGAGCGCCGCCTCGCGCAAGGTGCGCTTGAAGTAGAAGACGTTATCCGCCAGCGCCAGCGCGTCGCCGTGCTGGAAGTTGAGGCCCATCTGGCCGGCGCCGGTTTCGTGGATCAACGTGTCGACGTCGAGATTCATCAGCGCACAGTAGTCGTAGATGTCCTCGAACAGCGGATCGAATTCGTTGACGGCGTCGATGCTATAGACCTGGCGGCTGGTTTCGGCGCGGCCGCTGCGCCCCACCGGCGCCTTCAGTGGCAGGTCGGGATCGATATTCTTCTCGGTGAGGTAGAACTCCAGCTCCGGCCCCACCACCGGCGTCCAGCCTTTGTCGGCATACAGCTTGAGCACGCGCCGCAGCACCGAGCGCGGGGCGAAATCGACCAGCGTGCCGTCGGCGAAGTAGCAGTCGTGGATCACCTGCGCGGTTGGGTCGATGGCCCAGGGGACGGTGGTGATGCTGCCGGGGTCCGCGCGCAGGATCATGTCGCGGTCGGTGGAGGAGATGGCGCGGTCGTAGGCCGCGTTCTCGGTCGGGTAGTTGCCGGTGACGGTCATGCCCAGCACCGCCTCGGGGATGCGCATGCCGCGCTCCTGGGTGAATTTGGCACGCGGCAGGATCTTCCCACGCGCCACACCCGTCAAATCGGGCACCAGGCATTCGATTTCAGTGACTCGGTTCTCGTTGAGCCACTGGTCCATATCGGCATCGGAGAAATTTTCACGGATAGACATGTTCGCTCTCGATGGTCATGATCAAGCGATCGATATGTCTAATTTACCATGTTTACAACCTTTCTTCCTCTGCCTCCACGCGGGTTTGCACAAGAATCTTTTTGATCTCCGGCACGCAGGAGCCGCAATTGCCACCCGCTTTCAGGCAGGCCGTCACTTCGGGTACCGTTTTCAGGTCCTTTTCGATGATGGCGTTGCAGATCGTGTTGCGGCCCACGCCGAAGCAGGAGCACACGGTAGGACCGGTATCGGCGCCCTTCTCGACCGGCATGCCGACCAGCAGGCCGACACGGTCGATCTCACTGAGCAGATCCTTGACGAACAGACTGGCCAGCCAGGCGCGCGACGGCATGTCCTGGCGCGGCGACAGGAAGATGCATTGTTCGATGCGGTCGTTCACCACATGCACGGCGCGGTACACGCCGGCGGTGCGGTCTTCGTATTCGAGCCAGTCGGCGTCCAGGTCGGCGACACCCAGCAGCTCGCGCGCCCAGCCGCCGAAGTCTTTGATCGTATTGCGGCCGGCCAGCTCGTAGCGGGCGAATTCGCGGCCCTGGATGCGCGTCCAGTGGGCCACGCTGTCGAGGTTCATTTCGGTGCGGCTCAGGATAAAGCCATGCCAGTTCACGCGGAACTGCTCGATGCGCACCGGCGTGTGCTTGAATTCCGGCTCGCCGGACACCGGGTCGACCACCGGATTGACCAGCGCGCCAACGCGCGCATCCGACGAAGTCTGGCCCGACCAGTGGATGGGAATAAACACGCTGCCGCGCGGGATGCCGCCGCCGTGCTGCACGCGCGCCACCATCGCGCCCCATGCGGAGCTGACACGCGCCAGTTCGCCCTCGCGCACGCCGTGCAGCAATGCGTCCTGCGGGTGGATGTCGACGAAGGATTCGGCGATGTGATCGGCCAGCGTGGCCGATTTTCCGGTGCGCGTCATGGTATGCCATTGGTCGCGCACGCGGCCGGTGTTGAGCGTCAGCGGGAAGTCTTCGCAAATGGCGTTGGCCGGCGCGCGCGTGGCGGTGGCGATGAAGCGCGCCTTGCCGTCTCCGTGGGCAAAGACGTTGTCCTTGAACAGTCGGGCCTCGACTTGCAGCTCACCCGATGCGGTGCGGCGCACCGGCCACTGGGTCGGTTCCAACTCGTCGTATTCGCGTTGATTGAGGCCGGACAGGCCGGACATGTCGAAGGCGCGCGGCACGTCGCCGACGGCGTTGCGGAAGCCGCTCAGGCGCGCATGCTCGTCGAACACGCCTTGAGGACCGCAGAAATCGAAGCCGCCGAAACCCATGCGCTGCGCGAACAGCGACAGGATCTTCCAGTCCGGCAGCGCTTCACCCGGCGCCTGCAGGAAGGCGCGCTGGCGCGACACGCGGCGCTCGGAATTGGTGACCGTGCCGTCCTTCTCGCCCCAGCCCAGCGCCGGCAGCAGCACGTCGGCGTAGGCGTTGGTGTCGGTGTTCTGCATGATGTCGGTGGCGACCACCAGTTCGCACTTCTCCAGCGCGCGCCGCACCTGGTCCGCATCAGGCATGCTGACCAACGGATTGGTGGCGATCACCCACACCGCTTTGACCTTGCCCGCTTCAATCGCCTGGAACAGGTCGACCGCTTTCAGGCCAGGCTTGGCGGCGATTGCCGGCGAGTCCCAGAAGGTCTGCACCACGTCGCGGTGGTCGGCGCGGTCCAGGTCCATGTGAGCGGCCAGCATGTTGGCCAGGCCGCCCACTTCGCGGCCGCCCATCGCGTTCGGCTGGCCGGTGATCGAGAACGGCCCCATGCCCGGCTTGCCAATACGGCCGCCGATCAGGTGGCAGTTGATGATGGCGTTGACCTTGTCGGTACCGGCCGACGATTGATTGACACCCATCGAGAACGCGGTAATGGTCTTGCGCGTGGCGGCGAACGATTCGTAAAACTCCATCAGCACCGGCAGTTCGATGCGGCAGATCTTCGCCACGGCGGCGGGATCGCTGCAATCGACATTGGCCGTTTCCAGCGCCGCATCCAGTCCGTTGGTGTGGTGACCGACAAACGCCGGATCGACCGCGCCGATGCGCGCCAGGTAGCTCAGCAAGCCGTTGAACAGCCACACGTCGGTGCCCGCCTTGACCGGCAGGTGCAGGTCGGCCAGCTCGCAGGTGGCGGTGCGGCGCGGATCGATGACCACGATCTTCATCTCCGGCCGGCTTTCCTTGGCCTTGAGGATGCGCTGGAACAGAATCGGATGGCACCACGCGGTGTTGGAGCCGACCAGCACCACCATGTCGGCCAGTTCCAGGTCGTCGTAGCACAGCGGCACCAGGTCCTCGCCGAAGGCGCGCTTATAGCCGGCCACCGCCGACGACATGCACAGGCGCGAATTGGTGTCGATGTTGGCGCTGCCTATGTAACCCTTCATTAGCTTGTTGGCGACGTAGTAGTCCTCGGTCAGCAGCTGGCCGGAGACGTACAGCGCCACCGCGTCAGGGCCATGCTCGGCGATGATGGCGCGCCAGCCGTCGGCGACTTTATCCAAGGCGGCATCCCACGATACGCGGCGCAAGCCGTCCGCGTCGCGTACCTGCGGATACAGCAGGCGGCCTTCGAGACCAGTCGTCTCGCCCAGTGCCGAACCCTTGACGCACAGGCGGCCCTTGTTCGCAGGATGCAGCTTGTCGCCGGCGATGGCGATCGTGCCGTCGGCCTTGGGCGTGGCCTGCACACCGCAACCGACGCCGCAATAGGCGCAGGTGGTGCGTACTGCAAGATGGTCAGTGGACAGGTTCAAGATGCTTCTCGCTCAAATCATGCGGCGCGCGCGGAAAGCGCTTCGCCAAACAACAGGTTTTGCCGGATCGGCGTAATGTCGGTGCGGTTTTGAATCAGGTTGAAGTACCACGGGCCATCCTTGACATCGCCATACAGCACGGCGCCGGTCACGCGCCCGTCCCTCAACACCAGCCGCTTGTAGACGCCGCGCCGCGCGTCGCGCAGCACCAGGTCCTCGCTGCCTTCGCCGCCGATGAAATCGCCGACCGAGTACAGATCCACGCCGGTCACTTTCAAACGGGTCGGCGATGTCTGCTGCACGTAGCGGCGCACGCCGGCGCCGGCCAGATGGGCGCCGCAGACGCGTGCCTGGTCCCAGATCGGCGCCACCAGGCCGAAGGTCGCGCTGCGGTGCTGTACGCACTCGCCCACCGCGTACACGCGCGGATCGTAGGTTTGCAGCGTGTCGTCGACCACGATGGCGCGTTCGCAATGCAAGCCGGCCGATTTGGCCAGGTCGATGTTTGGGCGTACGCCGGCGGTCATCACCACCAGGTCGGCCGGGATCTCGCTGCCATCCTTGAAGCGTACCGCGCGCACGCGATCCGGGCCGACGATTTCGGCGGTCTGCGCGTTCATCATGAACTTCAGGCCCTTGGCTTCCAGCGCCTTTTGCAGCAGTAGCGCGGCAGGCTTGTCGAGCTGCTGGTTCATCAGCGCGTCGGTCACGTGGACCACGGTGACGGACATGCCTTGCCGTTGCAGGCCATTGGCCGCCTCAAGTCCCAGCAACCCGCCGCCGATCACCACCGCGTGACGGTGATTGCGCGCCATCGCCAGCATGGTCTCCACGTCCTGGATATCGCGGAAGGCCAGCACGCCGGGCAGTTGGTGGCCAGGCACAGGAATGATGAAAGGCTTGGAACCGGTGGCGATCAACAAGCGGTCGTAACGCACTTCCAGGCCGGAACGCGCACGCACGATGCGCTTGCGGCGGTCGATATGCTCGACCGGATCGCCCGCATGCAGCGTGATGCCATGCTGGACGTACCATTCGCGCGTGTTGAGCATGATGTCTTCCATGCTCTTTTCGCCCGCCAGTACAGGCGACAGCAGGATGCGATTGTAGTTACCGTGCGGCTCGGCGCCGAACACGGTGATGTCGTACATGTCCGGCGCCAGCTCGTACAGCTCCTCGACCGTACGCATGCCAGCCATGCCGTTGCCGATCACGACCAGCGAGGGTTTCACAGGCCTACCCAGACTTTGCCGCCGTCGATGCGAGCGGGATAGATGCCGACCGAATGCTCGGGCGCTTCCAGGCACTCGCCGGTTTGCAGGTCGAAGTGCTGCTTGTAGATCGGCGAGGCGACCACGATGCGTTCGCCCAGGCTACCCACCAGGCCACGCGACAACACGGACGCCTCGGAATTCGGATCGTAGTTATCGATGGCGAACACGCGCGCGCTGCCGTCGTCTACATGGAACACGGCGACCTGCTGCTGGTTCAACAAGGCGCACACGCCGGTGTTGGGCACGATCTCGTCCAGGTTGCAGACGGCGATCCAGTTATCGGTTTGAATATCGCGATGCATAAAGTTCTCCTCAAGCTGCCTTGACTGCGATCGGAATCACGCGCTTGCGTTCTTCCACGGTGGCCGGACGAATCTGTCCGCGTTCTTCCATGAACAACACGTTCTCGTCGCCCTTTTCGCTGTTGACGAAGTGGCGGAAGCGCTTGCGGGTTTCCGGATTCTCGACGGCTTCCTTCCACTCGCATGCATAGGTGTCGACCACGTGCTGCATATCGGCTTCCAGCTCGGCGGCTATGCCCAGCTTGTCGTTGACGACGACCTGCTTCAGGTAATCCAGACCGCCTTCCAGGTTCTCGCGCCAGGTGCTGGTGCGTTGCAGGCGGTCGCCGGTGCGGGTGTAGAACATCAGGAAGCGGTCGATGTACTGGACCAGCGTGGCCTTGTCCAGGTCCGTCGCCAGCAGCTCGGCGTGGCGCGGCTTCATGCCGCCGTTGCCGCACACGTACAGGTTCCAGCCTTTTTCGGTGGCGATTACGCCGACGTCCTTGCCCTGCGCCTCGGCGCACTCGCGGGTGCAGCCGGATACGCCGAACTTGATCTTGTGCGGCGTGCGCAGGCCCTTGTAGCGGTTTTCCAGCTCGATCGCCAGGCCGATGGAATCGTCGACGCCATAACGGCACCAGGTCGAACCGACGCAGGATTTCACCGTGCGCAGCGACTTGCCGTAGGCATGGCCGGATTCGAACCCTGCCGCGATCAGCTCTTCCCAGATCAGCGGCAGCTGCTCGACGCGGGCGCCGAACATGTCGACGCGGGCGCCGCCGGTGATCTTGGTGTACAGGCCGTACTTCTTGGCCACCGTGCCGACCGCGATCAGGCCATCGGCCGTAACTTCGCCGCCCGGCATGCGCGGCACCACCGAGTAGGTGCCGTCCTTCTGGATATTGCCGAGGAAGTAGTCGTTGGTGTCTTGCAGGCTGGCGTGTTCCTTCTTCAGCACGAAGTCGTTCCACACCGACGCCAAGATGCTGGCCGCCAGCGGTTTGCAGACGTCGCAACCGAGGCCCTTGCCGTGCTTGGACAGCAGGTCGCCGAAGCTCTTGATCTGGCCGACTTTAATCAGGTGGAACAGCTCCTGGCGCGAGTAGGCGAAGTGTTCGCAGACGTGGTTGTTGACGGCCATGCCGAGCTTTTTCATCTCGGCCTTCATCACCTGCGTCACCAGTGGCACGCAGCCGCCGCAGGAGGTTCCGGCGTTGGTGCAGCTCTTCAATTCGCCGATGGTGGTGGCGCCGCCGGCCACCGCTGCGCACAGCGCGCCTTTCGACACGTCGTTGCAGGAGCAGATCTGCGCGCCTTCCGGCAGCGCGTCCACGCCCAGACCTGGCTTGGCTGCGCCATCCGATTGCGGCAGGATCAGGAACTCCGGGGATTCCGGCAGTTCGATTTTGTTCAACATCATTTGCAGCAGCGTGCCGTATTCGCTGGCGTCGCCCACCATCACGCCGCCCAGCAGATACTTGCCGCAGTCGGAGACGACGATCTTCTTGTAGATCTGTTTGCGCTCGTCGGTGAACTGGTAGGAGCGGCTGCCTTCGACCTTGCCGTGCGGGTCGCCGATGCTGGCCACGTCCACGCCCATCAGTTTCAGTTTGGTGCTCATGTCGGCGCCGGCGAATTCCGCCGCTTCACCCAGCATGTGCTTGGCCGCGACGCGCGCCATCTCGTAGCCCGGCGCCACCAGGCCGAAGATCAAGCCGCCCCACAGCGCGCATTCGCCGATGGCGTAGACGTCCGGGTCGGAGGTGACGCAGTTGTTGTTGATCTCGATGCCGCCGCGTGGGCCGATGGTCAGGCCGCTCTCGCGCGCCAGCATGTCGCGCGGGCGGATACCGGCGGAGAAGACGATCATGTCCGCATCCAGGTGGCCGCCGTCGGCGAACTCCATGCGGTGCGTACCATCGACGCCGTCGACGATGGCGGTGGTGTTCTTACCCGTGTGGACGGTCACGCCCAGCTCTTCGATTTTCCGGCGCAGCACGCGCGCGCCCCCGTCGTCCACCTGCACCGCCATCAGGCGCGGCGAGAATTCGACCACGTGGGTTTCCAGCTTCATGTCGCGCAGCGCCTTGGCGCATTCGAGGCCCAGCAGGCCGCCGCCGATAACGACGCCGGTCTTGGAACGCTGGCCGCATTCGAGCATCGCTTCCAGGTCTTCGATAGTGCGGTAGACGAAGCAGTCCTTGCGCTCCTTGCCCGGCAGTGGCGGCACGAACGGGAACGAACCGGTGGCGATCACCAGCTTGTCGTAGTCCAGCACATTGCCGTCGGCAGTGGTGACGGTCTTGCCGGCGGTGTCGATCTGGGTGGCGCGGGTGTTCAGGCGCAGCACCATGTCGTCGCGGTCGAAGAAGCCAGGCTTCACCAGCGACAGGTCTTCCGCCGATTTACCGGAGAAGAACTCGGACAGGTGCACGCGGTCATACGCTGGACGCGGCTCTTCGCACAGCACCGTCACTTGCAAATTGACCGCGCCGCTGTTGGCCAGGCTCTCCAGGAATTTGTGGCCAACCATGCCGTGGCCGATAACGATAATCTTCATGATGTCCTCTTAGGCTGCCAGCTTGGCGGCGGTTGCGGTTTCTTCGACGGCGCTGCTGCTGAAGCGGGCCGCCAGTGCGCACAGCGCGGATGCGGCGACGACGATGCCGAGAATGCTCAAGGTTTGCTGCACGTTGCCCAGGCCTTTCATCAGGAAGCCCGCAGCCACGGCGCCTACGTTGCCGCCCGCGCCGATGATGCCGGCCACCCCGCCCAGGGCGCGCTTGTCGACGAAAGGCACGATGGCGTAGGTCGCACCGCAGGCCATGTGGGTGAACAGGCCGAATACCAGCATGGCGCCGATAGCCAGTGCGGCGGTGCCGGCGTTGGCGAACAACAGCAGGCCGGCGCCTTCGCCCAGCATCAGCACGAACAGCAGCGTGACGCGGTTATTCAGGTTGCCAGCGGCGGCGAATTTGTCCGACACCCAGCCGCCCAGGGCACGGGCGAACAATGCCAGCAGGCCGAAGCTGCCCGCCGCCATGCCGGCTTGGGCCAGCGTCAGTTTGAAGTGATCGACGTAGTAGATCGCGGCGATGTTGTGGATGAAGATCTCGATGCCGAAACAGGCGCCGTAGGTGATGAAGAGCATCCATACACGGTAGTTGGCGGAGGCCAGCTTGAAGCTCTCCCAGCCGCCTTTCTTTGCACCGCCGTCGATGGCGATGCCCGCTGCGCGCAGTTCGCTGAAGTTCCCTTGCGGGCAGTCCTGCGTAAAGCGGTAGTAGACGCCGGCCATGACGATCATCAGCACGCCCGGCACCAGCAGCGCGGCGCGCCAGCCGTAGGTTTCGCTCACGCCCAGCATGACCATGGCGGTCATCAGCAGCGGCATCACTGCTTGCGCCACGCCGCCGCCGGCATTGCCCCAGCCAGCGGCTGCGGCGTTGGCGGTGCCCACCACCTTAGGCCCGAACATCACCGAGGTGTGGTACTGCGTGATGACGAAACTGGCGCCGGCCGCGCCGATACCGAGGCGGAACAGCAGGAAGCTCTCGTAGCTCTGCGCGAAGGCGACGCCGATCACCGGGATGGAACCCAGCAGCAGCAAGCCCGTATAGGTTTTGCGCGGACCGAAATGGTCGCACAGGGGGCCGACCACCAGCCGCACGAGGATGGTGATGGCCACGGCGGCGATGTTGATATTGGCGATCTGCGCGACGCTCAGGCCGAATTCACCTTTAATCACCGGCATCAGCGGTGCGCAGGCAAACCAGGCGAAGAAGCAGACGAAGAACGCCATCCAGGTCAAGTGGAACGCCCGCATCTGAGGCGTTGAAATCGAAAAGAGCTTGATGCTGGTAGCTTTGGTGGCCATTTATTATCCCGTTCAGAAAACAAAAAGGCGCCCGCGCAACCAAGGTCACCTAAGACCAGGTTGGGCGGACGCCGTTGTCCTGCCGCCCCGTCTTTGGGCCGGCGGTTGTATTCGGGGGGATCGCCGTTGATCCCTTAGCCTTTGTATTGCAAGAGGTGTGCCAGACCCTGGAAGGCCTGTTTGCAGGGGGAGAAGGCCGCCGAGGAGCTGGTTTGCACTGGCTCCGTGCTATGTTGCGGTGCACGATGCACGCTATCGGTGCGCTGATGGTGCATGGCGGCGGTGCGCGCCGGTAGTGGTCAAGCGCTGGCGCGAACCGGTTCGATGATGGACGGCCAGTTATCCGCGCAGCGCACCACGTCGCCGACGACGATGATGCTTGGGCTGCCAAGGCCGCTGTCGCGCAGGGCTTGTGGCAGTTGGCTCAATGTTGTCAGTAACTGGCGCTGATTGTCGCGCGTGGCCGATTGCACCACCGCCACCGGCGTATCCGCCACCGCGCCGCCGGCCAGCAGGCCGGCCTGGATCGCATCCACGCGCGCCACGCCCATGTAGATCACCAGCGTCAGGCCGCTCTGCGCCAGCGCTTTCCATTCGGGTTCCGATTCCGCATCCTTGCCATGGCCGGTGACGAAGGTCACGCCCTGGCTCCACGAGCGGTGCGTCAGCGGTACGCCGATGCTGGTCGGCGCGGCTAGGCCGCTGCTGATGCCCGGCACCACGTCGACCTCGATGCCGTGCGCGCGCAAGGATGCGCGCTCTTCGCCGCCACGGCCGAACATATAAGGATCGCCACCTTTGAGCCGCACCACGCGATGCCCCGCGCGCGCTTCGGCGATCATCAGCCGCTCGATGAATTCCTGCGGCGTGGATGCGCAGCCGCCACGCTTGCCGACCTGGATCACGCGCGCCGTCGCAGGCGCGAAGCTGAGTATCTCCGGGTTGACCAGGTCATCGATCAGTACCACGTCGGCACGCTCGATGGCGCGGACGGCCTTTAACGTCAACAGTTCCGGATCGCCGGGGCCGGCGCCTACCAGGGTTACGCTGCTCATCATGTTCTCCTTATCCTGCGGCGGCCAGCGCTGCGCTGACCATTTCATCGATCTCGCCAGTGATGTTGGACAGTACGCCCGCCACCACCGAGAACTCCTTGCCGGCGTGCCCCGCCCGCGCCGCGACGATGCGCGCATTGAAGGCCACCATCCGCGCCTGGCGGTTGATCGTATCGATATCGGTGATCACACCGCGCAGCTGCTTGCGCACCAGGCGCGCGTTCAGCTTGGCCTGCTCTTCGTAGATGCTGGTGATCGTGTTGAGGATCGCCAGCGTCGGCGTGGTGATGCCCACCAGCTCCGCCAGCAGCTCAGTGCTTTGCGAGGAGCCTTGTGCGATCGCCTTCAAGGTGCGCTCGCCCAGATCCGCAAAATGCGTGATCTGGCGGTCCCCATCCAGCTTGCCGAAATAGGCCTCGTGCAGCTCAGGACAAAACACGCCCGGCAAACCATCCTTCTCCGCCAGCAGGGACTTGTGAGCACCACGGAACAACGCCAGTGCCTCCTGCGCGGTGGCCGCGCCATCCGCATGCCCTTGCGACGCCAGCAGCGCATACAGCACGATGCGCTGCGACGTGAAGCGGCGGCGGCCCGACAGATTGATCAAGGCGCCGAACACTTCGCCGGTCAGCGCCTTCTTGGCGGCGCCTTCCGGCGCCATGGGGGGCGTGGTCATATCCATCAAGCGGCTTCCTTGGCTGGATGCGCCTGTTTGCGGTACAAGAACTCCAGCACCGCCGTGCGGTACCCGGTGTAGCGCGCATCCTGTGCCAGCGCCACGCGGTCGCGCGGGCGTTCCAGCTGCACGTCGACGATCTCGCCGATGGTGGCTGCCGGGCCGTTGCTCATCATGACGATGCGGTCCGACAGCAGCACCGCCTCATCCACATCGTGCGTCACCATCACCACCGTCGACTTGGTGGCGGCGACGATCTTCAGCAGCTCGTCCTGCAAGTGCGCGCGGGTCAGCGCATCGAGCGCGCCGAAGGGTTCGTCCATCAGCAGAACCTTAGGCTCCATCGCCAGCGCGCGGGCGATGCCGACGCGCTGCTTCATGCCGCCCGAGATTTCATGCGGACGCTTGGACTCCGCAGCCGTCAGGCCGACCAGCGCCAGCGCCTGCATGGTGCGCTCGCGCAGCTGGTTGCGCGTTTCCGTCTTGCCGAACACACGCTCCACGCCGAGGTAGATGTTTTCGTAGCAGGTCAGCCAGGGCAGCAGCGAATGGTTCTGGAACACCACCGAGCGCTCCGGCGACGGCCCGGCGATCTCGCGGTTGGCGCACAACAGCACGCCGTCCGTGGGCTTGAGCAGGCCGGCGATCAGGTTCAGCAAGGTCGATTTGCCGCAACCCGAGTGGCCGATCAGCGTGATGAATTCGCCCTTGCGCACCGTCAGGTCGATCTCGCGCAGCGCGTGGAACACGCCCTTCCGGGTATGGAAAACCATCTCCACGCCTTCGATGTCGATGAATTTTGGCTCGTCCATGATCGTGGTCCTTTAGTTGGATACTTGTTCGTAGGTGAAGGCGCGGGCCAGCGCCATCAGCGCCTGCTCCAGCATCAGGCCGACCACGCCGATGGCGACGATGGCGATGATGATGTGCGGGACATTCAGGTTGTTCCACTCATCCCACACCCAGAAGCCGATGCCCACGCCGCCGGTCAGCATTTCCGCCGCGACGATCACCAGCCACGCGGTGCCGATCGACAGCCGCACGCCGGTGAGGATGTAGGGCAGCGCGGATGGCAGCAGGATCTTGGTCAGCACCTTCCACTCCGACAGGTTCAGCACGCGCGCCACGTTCATGTAATCCTGCGGCACGCGCTGCACGCCGACGGCGGTGTTGATGATCATCGGCCAGATCGAGCAGATGAAGATCGACCAGATGGCGGCAGGATTGGCGGACTTGAACACCAGCAGGCCGATAGGCAGCCAGGCCAGCGGTGACACCGGCTTGAGCAGGCTGATAATCGGACCGAACATGCTGCCGATGAACTGCACGCGGCCGATCAGGAAGCCCAGCGGTATCCCCACCAGCGCCGCCAGGCCGAAGCCCACCGCCACCCGCTGCAGGGACGCCAGGATATTCCAGCCTATGCCCTGGTCGTTCGGGCTTTTGCTGTAGAACGGATCGGAGAACAGCTTGACCGCTTCCTGCAAGGTCGCCAGCGGCGTCGGGAAGGCGCTGTTCTTGATGGTGATGATCTGCCAGACCAGCACCAGCAGCGCGGCGCCCAGCAACGGCGCGACGACCTTCATCGCAGTGGCGGACATCTGCTGCCGCGTGCGCACCGACGAATTGGCGGCCAGCGGGCGACGTGGGCGGCGGATCGGCGCCGCTGCTACCGGTTCGGCGCTATCGGGTTTGAGCATGGCGTTCATGGCATTCCCCTATCAGGCTTTGATTTTGAACGAGGCGGCGAACGCTTTCGGGTTCTTGCCGTCCCATACGGAACCATCCATCATCTTCGAGGTGCGCAGCGGGCTTTTCGGCACCGGCGTCTTGGTCATCGCTGCCGCGTCCTTGTACAAATCGATCTGGTTGACCGAGGTGGCCACGGCCAGGTAATCCGGATCGTCCTTCAGCAGGCCCCAGCGGCGGTGCTGCGTCATGAACCACATGCCGTCCGACAGGTACGGGAAGTTGACCGCGCCGTCGTTGTAGAACTTCATGTAGTTCTGGTCGTCCCAGGTCTTGCCCAGGCCATTCTGGTAGCGGCCCATGATGCGCTGGTCGATCGCATCCTTGCTGGTGTTGACGTAGGATTTGTCGGCGATGACTTCGGCCATCTTGTTCTTGTTGGCCAGCGAGGCGTCGATCCATTTGCCGGCATCGAGGATGGCGGCCATCATCGCGCGGCAGGTGTTCGGGTTCTTCTTCGCGAATTCCAGCGTCGAGCCGAGCACCTTTTCCGGGTGGTCCTTCCAGATGTCCTGGGTGGTGGTGGCGGTGATGCCCACGCCGTCCATGATGGCGCGGTGGCCCCACGGTTCGCCCACGCAGAAGCCGTCCATATTCCCGACCCGCATATTGGCCACCATCTGCGGCGGTGGCACGGTGATGACCTTGGCGTCCTTCATCGGGTTGATGCCGTTGGCGGCCAGCCAGTAGTAGAGCCACATCGCGTGGGTGCCGGTCGGGAAGGTCTGGGCGAAGGTGTATTCGCGCTTGTCGGTCTGCATCAGCTTGGCCAGCGACGGGCCGTCGACCGCGCCCTTGTCGGCCAGCTTCTTCGACAGCGTGATGGCCTGGCCGTTGTTGTTGAGGCCCATGAGCACCGCCATGTCTTTCTTCTGGCCGCCGATGCCCATCTGCACACCGTAAAGCAAGCCATACAGCACATGGGCTGCGTCGAGATCGCCGTTGGCCAGCTTGTCGCGCACGCCGGCCCAGGAAGCCTCTTTGCTCAACACGAATTTGACGCCGTATTTTTTATCGAAGCCCAGCACCGAGGCCATCACCACCGACGCGCAGTCGGTCAGCGGAATGAAGCCGATCTTGATTTCTTCCTTCTCCGGCTTGTCCGAACCCGCCGCCCATACGCCACCCGTTGCCAATCCCAACATGCTTCCCCCCGCTACCAGGCCTGCGCCATGAATGATTTGCCGACGCTTGGTGTTCACAGTTTCGGATGGCAGGTCCGTGCCTGCTTGTGGCTCTTCATATTCCATCGCAAATCCCTCATGTAGTCAGCAAGACAAAACGGCAAAAAAAAAGTCTACCCAACATGAACGGATTCATGAGTGTAGACGTCGTTGTCTGGTGGACCTCACCGCCGTTGGCGAGGTACAGCAAGCGCATCGTTGCGCTTGCCTACAGGCTATGCAATGTCTGTGCCAGCAAGTTTTGAGAGGGAAACGAGGGAAATCAGGCGGATGGCAGCGCCATGCGATGGCGCAGAAAACGCACTGCTATTGCGCAGTGCATCATTTTGGACGGGATTTAGCCGAGCAGATCTTCGACATCGAGGATGCGTTGCGCCACCTCGGACAGCTTGAGGTTTTTGCTCATCGCCATGCTGCGCAGCTTTTGAAACGCTTGCTCTTCGGTGAAACGTTGGCGCTCCATTAACAGGCCCTTGGCGCGTTCGATGATCTTGCGTTCGGCCAGCTTGCTCTTGGTATCGGACAGCTCGTCCAGCAGCTTCTGCTCGCGCTTGAAGCGCGCCAGCGCCACCTGCAGCACCGGCTTGATACGGTCGCTCTGCAGGCCGGCCACGATATAGGCCGACACGCCGGCCGCCATGGCGGCCTCCATGCTCTCGGTGTCGTCACTCTCGGTGAACATGACGATGGGACGCCGCTCGTCGCGGGTGGCGATGACGATGTGCTCCAGCACGTCGCGGGCGTCGGATTCGGCGTCGACGATGATCATGTCCGGCTGCAGCTGGGCGATGCGCTCGGGCAGGTACATGTCCGGCGGCAGCGAGGCGATGATGTCATAGCCCGCTTCGAGCAGGCCGATGCGCAGCGCGCGCGCCCGTTCGGCCTGCGCGCGCAGGGATTCGTCATCCTCGTCGCCGGCGTGGATGATGGTGTTGACGACTACAATGCGTAAATGTTTCATGACTCTACTGCAAGCAAGAATCAATCCATTCTACGGCACAAAGCCCGAGTCCTGCCGGGTGAGCATATTTTCGGGTGGCCGAAAAACGACGCTTCCTGCCCTAGAACGGCGCGTCGCCTTCGATGGTGGTGCGATACAGCTTGCGGCGCAGATGGTCGGGCGTGCCGCCGGCGAGGTGCATCAGCGAGCGGTTATCCCAGAACACCAGGTCGTGCGCCTCCCAGCGATGGCGGTAGATATGCTCCGGCAGCACGCTGTGCGCAAACAGTTCGGCCAGCAGCGCACTGCTTTCATCGGCCGGCATGCCGACGATGCGGGTGGTGAAATGCTCGCTGACGAACAGCGCCTTGCGGCCCGTCTCCGGGTGCGTGCGCACCACCGGATGCACGACCGGCCGCACCTCGGCGATCTGCGCCGGCGTCAGTGGCGGGCGATAGGGATTGCGGCGGCGTAGCTCTTCATACTGCGCCAGGTAGCTGTGCTCCGCGCGCGCGCCCTGCACCGCGAAGCGCAAGGCCGCAGGCAAGGTGTCGAACGCCAGGTGCATATTGGCGAACAGGGTATCGCCGCCTTCGGCCGGCAGCTCTTGCGCGTGCAGCATCGAGCCCAGGCTGGGCGTCTCCTTGTACAACAGGTCGGAATGCCAGAAATGGCCGGCGTCGCCCAGGCCGATAGGCTTGCCGTCTTCGATGATGTTGGAGATGATCAGCACCTCCGGCGTGGAAGGCAGCTGGAAATTGCGCAGCACATGGATTTGCAGCGGGCCGAATCGGCGACTGAAATCCACCTGCTGCTGCGGCGTGATGCGCTGGTCGCGGAACACCAGCAGGTGGTGCTCCAGGTGCGCCTGGTGGATGCGCTGGAAGGCGCGCGGGGACAACGGATGGTTCAGGTCCAGGCCGAGGATCTCCGCGCCGAGCGGCGCATCGAGCAGTTCGATGTCAAAAGCGGGTTGGAGAACGGCAGACATGGCGCGCGCCCAGTGAATGAGTAGGCGCCTAGTCTATGCCGCTTCCTTTATTTAGAAAACGAAGCTTATCTGCTATCGATATGCAGAATCTTTATCAGCCCAGTTCCGAGTCGTACACGCTCAGACGCTTGGCCACGCGCGGCGCCAGTTCGTGGGCGGCGGTGACGGTCATTTCCAGATCGTGCAGCTTGCCGTCTTTCAGGCCGTAGACCCAGCCGTGCACCGTGACGTTCTGGCCGCGGTCCCATGCGTCCTGCACGATGGTGGTCTGGCAAACGTTGGACACCTGCTCGACCACGTTCAGCTCGCACATGCGTTCCGCGCGCAGCTTGCTGGTCAGCACATCGCCGAGGTAGCGCTCATGCTTCTGGTGCACGTCCTGCACGTGGCGCAGCCAGTTGTCGGCCAGGCCGACACGGGTGCCGGTCATTGCCGCGTGCACGCCCTTGCAGCCGTAGTGGCCGACGATGATCACGTGCTTGACCTTCAGCACATCGATCGCGAACTGCAGCACCGACAGCGCGTTCAAGTCCGAGTGCACCACCACGTTGGCGATGTTGCGATGGACGAAGACGTCGCCCGGCGCCAGGCCCAGCAGCTCGTTCGCCGGCACGCGGCTGTCCGAGCAGCCTATCCACAGGTATTCCGGCGAGGCTTGCTGCGCCAGGCGGTTGAAGAAGTCGGGGTCGCGCTCGACTTCCGATTCGGCCCAGCGGCGGTTGTTGTCCAGCAGGTCGCGCAACGGGGAATTGCTGTTGTCCAGATCACTCATGATGCTCCTCTCGTACATAAGAAGACCGCCGGTCCACCCGGAAAGGGTGGCGCGGCGGTCCGATATTACCAAGACTGCATGACATCGCAGTTACTCAAAAGCTTTACTCAAAAAAGTCCTTCACCTTGTCGCGCCAGGTCTTGCTTTGCGGGCTGTGCTTGGAGCCGCCTTCGGTGGTCAACTTTTCGAAATCGCGCAGCATGTCCTTCTGCTTCTCGGTCAGCTTGACCGGGGTCTCGACCGCCACGTGGCAGAACAAGTCGCCCGCGAAGCCGGAACGCACGCCCTTGATGCCCTTGCCCTTGAGGCGGAAGGTCTTGCCCGACTGGGTGCCTTCAGGGATCGTGAACGATACTTTACCAGACAATGTCGGAACCTCGATGTCGCCGCCCAAAGCCGCCTTGGCAAACGAGATCGGCATTTCGCAATGCAGGTCGTCGCCTTCGCGCTGGAACACCGAGTGCGGCTTGATGTGAATTTCCACATACAAGTCGCCCGACGGTCCGCCATTTGTGCCCGGTTCGCCGTTGCCGGACGAGCGGATACGCATGCCGTTGTCGATGCCGACCGGGATCTTCACTTCCAGCGTCTTGTTGCGCTTGATGCGGCCCTGGCCCGCGCAGGCAGCGCATGGCTCGGGGATGATCTTGCCGGTGCCGTGGCATTTCGGGCAGGTCTGCTGGATGCTGAAGAAGCCCTGCTGCATGCGCACCTGGCCGTGGCCGGCGCAGGTCGAGCACGTGACCGGCGAGGTGCCAGGCTTGGCGCCCGAACCGTGGCAGGTGTCGCACTTGTCCCAGGATGGTACACGAATTGTGGTGTCGAAACCGTGTGCGGCCTGCTCCAGCGTAATTTCGAGGTTATAGCGCAAATCAGCACCGCGATATACTTGCGGGCCCTGGCTGCGGCCGCGACCGCCACCAAAGATGTCGCCGAAGATGTCGCCGAAGGCATCACCGAAACCGCCGGCGCCGCCGCCGAAGCCACCGCCGCCACCCATGTTCGGATCGACGCCGGCGTGACCGTAACGGTCATACGCTTCGCGCTTCTCCGGATTGGTCAGCATCTCGTAGGCTTCTTTGACTTCCTTGAATTTTTCTTCCGACTCTTTGCTATCCGGATTGCGGTCCGGATGGTATTTCATCGCCAGTTTGCGATACGACTTCTTGATCTCGTCTTCCGACGCGTTTTTGGCGACACCAAGTGTCTCGTAGAAATCTCGCTTTGCCATATTGTCGGCACCTTGCTGTATTGAATACTGATGTACTGTTTATGCTAAAAAGCCGAGTCGGCGCCGTTTACACGGCCACACGACTCGGCGCTGTCATTCCCCGCACTGCGGGGAACGGCATGTCTTACTTGCTGTCTTTGACTTCTTTGAAGTCGGCGTCAACCACGTCGTCCTGCGGCTTGGCCTGCTCGGCGCCTGGCTGGGCGCCACCTTCAGCACCGCCGCCGGCGGCAGCTTGCTGCGCCTGCATGTCAGCGTACATCTTCTCGCCCAGCTTCTGCGAAGCGGTCGACAGCGATGCCACTTTGGCGTCGATCTCAGCCTTGTCGCCGCCTTTGATCGAACCTTCCAGGTCGGTGATCGCGGCTTCGATTTTTTCCTTCTCGCCGGCTTCCAGCTTGTCGCCGTATTCGGTCAGCGATTTGCGGGTCGAGTGCACCAGCGCGTCGGCCTGGTTGCGCGATTCGGCCAGCTCTTTCACTTTCTTGTCTTCTTCGGCGTTGACTTCAGCATCCTTCACCATCTTCTGGATCTCAGCTTCGGTCAGGCCGGAGTTGGCCTTGATCGTGATCTTGTTTTCTTTGCCGGTGGCCTTGTCTTTCGCGCCGACGTGCAGAATGCCGTTGGCGTCGATGTCGAAGGTCACTTCGATCTGTGGCGTGCCGCGCGATGCCGGCGGGATGCCTTCCAGATTGAATTCGCCCAGGCCCTTGTTGCCGGCCGCGATTTCACGCTCGCCCTGGTAGACCTTGATGGTCACCGCAGGCTGGTTGTCGTCGGCGGTCGAGAACACTTGCGAGAACTTGGTAGGAATCGTGGTGTTCTTGTGGATCATCTTGGTCATCACGCCGCCCAGGGTTTCGATACCCAGCGACAGAGGCGTCACGTCCAGCAGCAGCAAGTCCTTGCGCTCGCCCGACAGCACCGAGCCCTGGATCGCGGCGCCAACGGCGACGGCTTCATCCGGGTTCACGTCCTTGCGTGGGTCTTTGCCGAAGAACTCTTTAACTTTTTCCTGCACCTTAGGCATGCGGGTCATACCGCCGACCAGGATGATGTCGTCGATGTCCGAAACCTTGACGCCGGCATCCTTGATCGCGGTGCGGCATGGCTCCATGGTCGCGTTGATCAGTTCCTCGACCAGCGATTCCAGCTTGGCGCGGGTCATCTTCAGAGTCAGGTGGACCGGCGCGCCGTTCGCCATGGCGATGTACGGCTCGTTGATTTCGGTCTGCTGCGACGACGACAGTTCGATCTTCGCGCGCTCGGCCGAAGCCTTGATGCGCTGCAGGGCGATCGGATCTTTTTTCAGGTCCAGGCCGTTGATCTTCTTGAACTCTTCGATGATGTAATCGATGATGCGCTGGTCGAAGTCTTCGCCGCCCAGGAAGGTGTCGCCGTTGGTCGACAGCACTTCGAATTGTTTTTCGCCATCGACGTCGGCGATCTCGATGATCGACACGTCGAAGGTACCGCCGCCCAAGTCATACACGGCGATCTTGCGGTCGCCCTTTTCAGTCTTGTCCAGGCCGAAAGCCAGTGCGGCCGCGGTTGGTTCGTTGATGATGCGCTTGACGTCCAGGCCAGCGATACGGCCGGCATCCTTGGTCGCCTGGCGCTGCGAGTCGTTGAAGTACGCAGGCACGGTGATGACGGCTTCGGTGACTTCTTCACCGAGGTAGTCTTCTGCCGTTTTCTTCATCTTGCGCAGCACTTCAGCCGAGATTTGCGGCGGCGCCAGCTTCTTGTCGCGCACGCCGATCCATGCGTCGCCGTTGTCGGCTTTCATGATCGAGTAAGGCATCAGGCCGATGTCCTTCTGCACTTCTTTTTCGTCGAACTTGCGGCCGATCAGACGTTTGACGGCGAACAGCGTGTTCTTTGGATTGGTCACGGCCTGGCGTTTTGCCGGCGCGCCGACCAGAATTTCACCATCTTCTTGGTAAGCAATGATCGATGGCGTCGTGCGCGCGCCTTCGGCGTTTTCGATTACCTTTGGCTGACCGTTTTCCATGATGGAAACGCAGGAATTCGTGGTTCCCAGATCGATACCGATAATTCTACCCATGATTTTTCTTCCTTATTTGCTAAAGTTCAGATGGTACTAATATGTGGAAAAGCTGTATGTTTTCAAGTGCTTAGTTCGACGCGGAAGCAAAAATAATTTATTTCGCTTGCGCCGCGGTCACGATGGCGGGACGCAGCAGGCGGTCCGCGATCATATAGCCTTTTTGCAGTACGGAAACTACCGTATTGGCTTCCTGGTCGGCAGGCACCACGGCGACAGCCTGGTGCTTGTTCGGATCCAGCTTGTCGCCCTGGGCTGGCAGAATCTCCAGCAGGCGGTTTTTCTCGAAGGCCGACGACAGCTGCTTGAGCGTCATTTCCACGCCTTCCTTCAGCGATTCGATCGACGGCGTTTCAACTTTCAGGGCCATTTCCAGGCTGTCCTTGACCGGCACCATGGCCTCGGCGAAGCTTTCAACGGCAAACTTGTGGGCCTTGGCCACGTCTTCCTGGGCGCGGCGACGGATGTTTTCACCGTCGGCCTTGGCGCGCATGAAAGCGTCGTGCATCTCGGCCAGTTTCGCTTCGGTGGCCGACAGCTGCTCCTCCAGCGTAGGCTGGTCAGGAGTCGATGGCGGGGCCGACGCAGCGGCTGCTGCCGCCTCTGGATTAGGTACGGCTTGGTTTTCCTGATCTTGCATCTATAGACTCCTACTATCGTATTTGTTTGACATTACTTTTCTTACCGCACTGGCAGCAAATGGGGCGATAACCTATGTTTTCAAGGGTTATTCTGCCCGCTATTTCATCACCGCTGCCGCGCGCTGCCCCACAAGCGGCCTCATGTAACAGGCGTTACAAAACTTCGTCTGTGCAGGCTCTACTTTTTTGCACCGCAGCGGCTAAGATGTACTAATGACAACCGTCGCGGCAGTTTTTCCGGGAGCGCCTCACCATGAAGTTGCCACTGATTGCAGCATCCATCCTGGTGTACATCGTCTTGGCGACGGCATGGATCTGCTATGCCGACTTCCCCTTCAGCCGGCTATTTTAACAGGCTGGCACTCGTCACCCGCAAGTGCTGATTACGCTGTCTGAACGGAGTTGTGGCGAGATTGTCTCTTTTCAGTCAGCGGCGCCCAGTTTGAGGGCGGCGGCGCGGCCGATCTCCGCATCTTTCTTCACTTCATCATGCTGGGCCGCAACCATCTGCGTCGGCCAGCCGATCATGTGCTGTTCGGCAATTTCCGCCATGGCGGCGATCCAGGCCGGCGATTCGTTCAGGCAGGGGATGTAGTGGAATTCACGGCCGCCGGCCTGTTCGAAGTCGTGCCGCACTTCCATCGCGATTTCTTCCAGGGTTTCCAGGCAATCGCTGATGAAGCCGGGGCACAGCACGTCCACGCGCTTGACGCCGTCGCGCGCCAGCTGGGCGATGGTGGGCGCCGTGTAGGGTTGCAGCCACTCGGCCTTGCCGAAGCGCGACTGGAAGGTGACGACATATTGATCTGGCGTCAGTTTCAGCGCGGCGGCCAGCAGGCGCGCGGTCTTCAGGCATTCGCAGTGATAGGGGTCGCCCAGCATCAGCGTGCGCTTGGGCACGCCGTGGAAGCTCAGCACCAGCTTGTCCGGGCGGCCGTGGGCGTCCCAATGCGCCTGCACCGACTGGCGCAGCGCGCGGATATAGCCGTCATGGTCGTGGTAGTTGCGCACGAAACGCAGCTCGGGGATGTTGCGCACCGCGCCGTAGTGGCCGAACACGGCGTCGTAGATCGAGCCGGTGGTGGTGCCGGAATACTGCGGATAGGCGGGCAGCACGGCGATGCGTTCGACGCCGTCGGCCTTCAGCTTGGCCAGCACTTCGGGCAGCGACGGCGAGCCGTAGCGCATGGCCATGGCCACGGTCAGGTTCTGGTGGCCGCGTTCGCCCAGCGCGCCGCGCAGCAGCATGGCCTGGGCGGCGGTGTGCACCTTCAGCGGCGAGCCTTCGCGGGTCCAGATCGACGCGTACTTCTTCGCCGACTGGCCGGAACGGAACGGCAGGATGATCAGGTTGAGAATGAACCACCACACGGCGCGCGGAATCTCGACCACGCGCGGATCGGACAGGAATTCCTTCAGGTAGCGGCGCACCGCCGAGCGGGTCGGCGCGTCGGGCGTGCCCAGGTTGACCAGCACGATGGCGCTACGGCCAACCGTGCCGTGCTTGTAGGGAGGTTCTTTTAGGAAGGTCATGTAGGCCGATGGCAGCGTGTTTAGGACAGCTTGCCATTATAGTTAGCCTAGCGTAGCGATGGTTGGAAATCGGCGTCGGTCACCATGCCGAAGCCAAAGCCGTCCGCCAGCAGGCCGGCGATGATGGCGTCCAGGCTTTTCAAAGTGTTCGGATGAATTTCATGCATCAGGATGATGCCGCCGCGGCGCGCGCGGGCGGCGGCCAGCACGTGGCCGACGTAGTCGTTCATGAACTGGTGCGGCACGCCGCAGGAAATCGCTTCGCGCGCGTCGATGGCGCCGGTGCGGTCGTAGGCCCAGTCGCAGGAGTCGATGTGCCAGCCGACGATCTTGTAGCCATGCTCGCGCACCAGCTGGTTGGTCTCGCAGGTCGAATTGCCATACGGGTAGCGGAACAGCTTGGGGCCGTCCGTGCCGGTCAGGCTGTCGGTGCGCAGCACTTCGCCGGCCTGGCGGGCGACGTCGATGTCGTGGAAGTTGGGATGGCTCCACGAGTGATTGGCGACGACATCGTGGCCGGCCGCGCGCACCCTGTCCACCAGCTCGGGATACTGCTGCGCCTTCTCGCCGATCATGAAGAAGGTCGCGTGGACCTTGTACTTCTTCAGCACTTCCAGGATGTTGTCGGTGCCGGGCGCGGTGGGGCCGTCGTCGAAAGTCAGCGCGACGCGGTTCAGCGGCGGCGGCGTGGCGATGTCGGACTCATAGCGGCAGCTGCTCGCCAGCACCGCCGGCTCCACGGTCAAACGCTCGTTGAGGCGCTTTAAATGGTGGCGGCGTATCGCCGCCGATTCGTCTTGCGGCGCAGGCGCTGCGGCTGGCTGGACTTGTTCGGCGGCGAGCGCCCAGTGACTGGCCGCGAGCAGGCCGGCTACCATCAACATACGTATCATTCGATCATTCCGATTCAGGAGGCAAGCAGCTCGCGGGCGTGCTTGCGGGTGGTGGCGGTGATTTCGAGGCCGCCCAGCATGCGCGCTACTTCTTCCACGCGGGCTTTCGAATCCAGCACGTCGATGCGCGAGGCGGTCTTGCCGTTTTCCAGCGTGCCCTTGGCCACCTGGAAGTGCTGGCCGGCCTGGCTGGCCACCTGCGGCAAGTGCGTCACGCACAGCACCTGGCGCTCCTGGCCCAGGCGGCGCAACAGGCGGCCCACGACTTCGGCCACGCCGCCGCCGATGCCGCTGTCGACTTCATCGAAGATCAGCGTCGGCGTGGTGGTGGCGTTGGAGGTGATCACCGAGATCGCCAGCGAGATGCGCGCCAGTTCGCCGCCCGATGCCACCTTGGCCAGCGACCGTGGCGCCACGCCGGCATGGCCGGCCACCAGAAACTCGATCTGCTCCAGGCCATGCGCGCCAGGCTCACCGGCGTTGAGCGCGACTTCGAAACGGCCGCCCGTCATGTTCAGTTCCTGCATCGCCTGGGTGACCGCGTCGCTCAACTGGCGGGCCGCCTTGGCGCGCGTGCCGGACAGGCGCTGCGCCTGCTCCATGTACGCGGCCTTGAGTTTTTCTTCCTGTTTGCGCAAGCCTTCGATGTCGCTGGCGTCGGCGATCTGCGACAGGCGCCCGGCCAGCTTCGCGTGCTCCTCCGGCAGCTGCTCTTCGGTGACGCGGAACTTGCGCGCCGCCGAGTGGATCGCGTCCATCCGCGCCTCCACCTTGCGCAGCCGCTCCGGATCGAGGTCGACCCGGTCCAGGTAATCGTTGAGCGCATACACGGCTTCCTGCAGCTGGATGCGTGCCGGTTCGATCAGGTCGACGATGGCCTGCAAGCCGGTGTCGATGCCGGCCAGCTTGCCCAGCTTCTGGTTCAGCGACGACAGCTGCGACAGGATCGGATGCTCCTCCGCCTCCGAGATCACCGTCAGCGCTTCCTGCGCGCCCTCCAGCAGGCTGGCCGCGTGCGACAGGCGGCTCTGTTCATTGCTCACCTCCGCCCACTCGCCCGGCTTGACGGCCAGCTTTTCCAGCTCGTTGACCTGCCACTCCAGGCGCTCGCGCTCATACAACACGTTGGCGGCATTGGTCTCGAACTCCTCCAGCTGCTTGCCCAGCGCGCGCCAGGCGCGGTAGGCCAGCGTCACCGCCTTGACGTCGTTGCCGGCGCCGGCCTGGCTGTCGAGCAGCACGCGCTGCGCCTCGGTCTTCATCAGCGACTGGTGCGCGTGCTGGCCGTGGATATCGACCAGCATGTCGCCGATCTCGCGCAGCTGCGCCGCCGTCGCCGCGATGCCGTTGATGTAGGCCTTGCTGCGGCCGGCGTTGTCGATCACGCGGCGCAGCAGCGCGCCGCCCTCTTCCACCGCGAACTCGTTGGCGGCCAGCCAGTCGCGCGCCTGCTCGCTCAATGCGAAGTCCGCCGTGATGTCGGCCTTGGCCGCGCCTTCGCGCACCACGCTGGCGTCGCCGCGGCCGCCCAGCGCCAGCGTCAGCGCATCGATCAGGATCGATTTGCCGGCGCCGGTCTCGCCGGTGAAGACGGTGAAGCCTGCGGAGAATTCCAGTTCGATGGTGTCGACGATGACGAAATCGCGGATGGACAGAGTACGGAGCATGGAGGCCTGGTGAGGTTAATTGAGTTTGCCTTCAGCGGAAGGATGTTCATTCCAGTGCAGCTTTTCGCGCAGCGTGTTGTAGTAGCTCCAGCCCTCCGGGTGCAGGAAGGTGATCGAGTGCGGCGAACGCTGGATGATGATCTGGTCCTGCCCGGTCAGGCTGGCGAAGGTCTGCATGTCGAAGTTGACCGAGATGTCGCGCCCGCGCACGATCTCGATCACGATCTCGCTCGACTCGGGCAGCACGATCGGCCGGTTCGACAGCGCGTGCGGCGCGATCGGCACCAGCACGATGCCGCCCAGGCTCGGATGCAGCAGCGGCCCGCCGGCCGACAGCGCATACGCGGTGGAGCCGGTCGGGGTCGAGATGATCAAGCCGTCGGAACGCTGGTTGTACATGAAGTGGCCGTCGACGTCGACCCGCAGCTCGGCCATGCCGGCGCCGGCGCCGCGCGACACCACGACATCGTTGACGGCCAGGCCGACGTGGATGGTTTCGCCGTTGCGCACCACGCGCCCTTCGAGCAGCGTGCGGCGCTCGGCCTTGTAGCGGCCGGCCAGGATCTTGGGCAGCACGTCGAGCATGGCGTCGAGCGGGATGTCGGTCATGAAGCCCAGGCGGCCCTGGTTGATGCCGATCAGCGGCACGTCGAACGGCGCCAGCTGGCGCGCGATGCCCAGCATGGTGCCGTCGCCGCCCATGACGATGGCGGCGTCGCAGTGGGCGCCGATTTCGGTGGCGCTCATCACCCGCACGCCCGCCATCTCGAAGCCGAGATGGGCGGCGGTCTGCTCTTCAAACACCGCCGTGTAGCCGTCCTTTTGCAGGAAATCGACCACGCTGCGCACCGATTCGGCGATGCCGTCGGTGTTCTGGCGCACGACCAGTGCGATGGTTTGATAAACGGCGGGCGTGGCGGTCATAAAAATCTCGGCAAAAGGGTGAGGTCGGCGACACGCAGCAGGGTAACCCATAACGCCGGCTTCTGCCATCGCCCGCCCGCCTCACAACTGTACATTTAAACAGTATTTTGCGCAGTATAGTGTGCCGGCGGCCAGACTGCAAGGACCTCAGTGGCCGCCGACGCTCATGATCCCGCCCAGCATCGACAGCAGGATCGCCAGGCCGACCGCCATCGAATAGAAGGTCATCAGCGTGCCCCAGCGGAAGAACACGCCCCAGCGGCTGCCGCCGTACACGCGCCGCATGGCCCACGGCAGGTAGCCCAGCAGCCAGCACCACAGCACGAAGCCGACCAATCCGGACGGTATCAGCAGGATCACGCTGTAGATGAAGAAGGCGAAGGCGTTGGTGTGCAGCGCGAACAGCAGGTGCTCGCCGAAGCGCTTGCCCGAGCCCAGGTACAGCACCTTGAGGAACAGCGCGAACACCGGCATCAGGCAGAAGATCGCATACGGCGCGTAGTGGTAGAAGCCTTCCGTGAAGACCTTGCCCTTTTCGCCGCCCGGCAGGTGTTCGAACGCCTGCCATTTGTGCTTGAGCTTAGGCCAGCGGTTCAGGAAATCACCGTCCTTGTCCAACACGGTGAAGTTGAGATCATTCATGTCCTGGTCCTTGCCCTTGTCGCTCGCGGCTTCGCGTGCGGCGGCGGCGGATTCCTCCAGCTTGAAGTCTTTCTGCATGTCGTTGATCGCCGTTTCGGCGGCGGTCTTGCCGCGCTGTTCTTCCGGCGTCAGCGCCTTGAGCTTCTCGGCCGCCTTGGCCTGCGCATCGGCGACCTTGCCCACCGCGTCCGCCGTACCGGACGCCACCACCGTCTCCGGCTTGTCGTTGTCGCCCACGCCCGGATCGAAGCCGCCGGAGAATTTCATGATCGCGAAGAACAGCAAGCTCAGCGTCAGGTACAGGCGCAGCGGCTGCACGAAGCGCACGCGGCGGCCGCGGATGTATTCCAAGGTCAGCGCGCCGGGGCGGAACAGCAGGCGCATCACCGTGCCCCACAGCCGGCCCTCCAGCGCCACGTAATGGCCGACGAACTCGTGCAGGAACTCGCGCGTGCTGGCGTGGTGCAGGATGGCTTCCTGGCCACAGTTCGAGCAATAGTGGCCGCTGACCACCGCCTCGCAGTTGGGGCAGTTGGCCGACGGCGCGTGGGCGTCGTGTTCCGAGGTCACAGCAGTGCTCATGCAAACATCCTGATCGTAGAGGCGTGGAAAAAAGTGTACAAATGATAAACGACTTCAGCCGATACTTGTCAGGATTCAATGCGGCGACCGTGGCAAAAACACCTCGCCAAAACGGAATAGCGACAAAACGCATAGAATTCTGATTTACCCTCCCCCACGAAAGACCACGATGCGTATCCTGCACACCATGCTGCGAGTCGGCGACCTCCAGCGCTCGATCGATTTCTACACCAAGGTACTCGGCATGAAGCTGCTGCGCACCAGCGACAATCCCGAGTACCAGTACACGCTGGCCTTCCTCGGCTACGGTTCCAATCCGGAGCACGCCGAGCTGGAGCTGACCTACAATTACGGCCAGACCAGCTACGAGCTGGGCACCGCCTACGGCCACATCGCGATCTCGGCCGACGACATCGTCAGCGCCTGCAGCGCCGTCAAGGCCAACGGCGGCGCCGTCACGCGCGAGCCGGGTCCGGTCAAGGGCGGCTCGACGGTGATCGCCTTCGTCACCGACCCGGACGGCTACAAGATCGAATTGATCGAGCGCAGCTTCGACGGCCAGGGCGCCGGGCTTTAAGTTGTCGCGGCCGGCGTCTTGCCGCCGGCCGTATGCAGGAAGATGAAGACGCCGATGGCGCCGATCACGCCGATCAGCACCGACACCAGCGCCAGCACGGCCGGCTGCTGGTGATACAGTTGGGCGACCAGGTACACCATCCCCGCGTTGGCCAACAGCAGCAGCATGCCCAGCCACCACAAGGCGGACGAGATCTGCCGCGGATAGTCCAACCCCAGCATGCCCAACAACGGCAGCGCATGGACCGCCAGCATCAGTACGAATACTGCCCGCCAACGTGTCAGCAGGCGCGGCGCGGCCGCCTGCTCTTGCATCGACAGGGCCGGCGCGGGAGCGACGACTTGCCGCCGCTTGAAGTAGACCACGACAAAACCCAGGAACAGCACCGCGCTCAGCGCCAAGCCGCCGACCACGCTCACCATCATGGCGCGGTAGCCACAGGCGCCTTCGAACGTCGAGCCGAACCACGAACAAGGCATCGCGTCCAGCGCGGCATAGGCAATGGCGCCGGCGATGCAGACCGATGCTACCAGCGCCAGCAGCAAGGTCAGCAAAGTACCTGCGGTGCTGCGGATAGCGGGATGGTCGGTTTGCATGGCGGCGGCCTGTGTTTATTTAATAACAATTCGCCGGATGGTACAACGTTCAGGCATCGCCGTCCACGCGATACGGCTTGAGCAGATCGGCAGACGAAAAAAAACGCCGGTGCAGCCGGCGTTTTCGTGTGGGCCTCAGCGCAGCTTAGTGCGCCAGCAGGGCGTTGATCGGCGCCAGGTCGTCTTCCTTCAGCGAACCGGCGGCCGACTTCAGGCGCAGGCCGTTCATGATGGTGTCGTAACGGGCCTTGGCCAAATCCTTCTGGGTCGAGTACAGCAGCTTCTGGGCGTTCAGCACGTCGATGTTGATACGCACGCCGACCTGGTAGCCCAGCTTGTTCGAATCGAGCGACGACTTGCTCGACACTTCGGCCGCTTCCAGCGCCTTGACCTGCGCCAGGCCGCTGTTCATGCCCAGGTAGGCCGAACGCGCGTTCTGCGAGGCGGCGCGCTTGGTCGCTTCCAGGTCGTTGCGGGCCTTGTCTTCCAGCGCGATGGTTTCGCGTACCTTGCTGGTGACGGCGAAGCCGCTGAAGATCGGCACGTTCCAGCTGACGCCGATGGCGTTGTTGTTGATGCGCTGGAGGCCGGTGGTGGTCTGGTGCGTGGTGCTGGCGATCAGGTTGGCGGTCGGCATGTGGTTGGCGCGGTTGCGCTCGATTTCACGCTTGGCGATTTCCACGTTCAGCTTGGCGGCCACCACGGCGTAGTTCTGGCCCTCGGCCGAGCTGACCCACGGTTCCACCGCCGCCGGCGACGGCGCGCTGATCGTCACGCCGGTGCGCAGCGGCGCCAGTTCGCCCGGGGTCTGGCCGATGATCACCTGCAGCGCGGTGCGCTTGTTGTCCAGGTCGTTGATGGCGGCAAACTCCTGCGCCACCACCAGGTCATACGCCGCTTGCGCTTCGTGGGTGTCGGTGATGGTCTGGGTGCCGACTTCGAAGTTGCGCTTGGCCGAGGCCAGCTGTTCGGTGGTCGCCACTTTCTGCGCCTGGGTCGAGGTCAGGTTGTCCTGCGCCGTCAAGACGTCGAAATACGCCTGCGCCACGCGGGTGATCAGGTCTTGCTGGGCCTGGGCGAAGGTGGCTTCGGCGGTGGCCTGCGCCAGCTTGCTCTGCTGGTAAGTCTGCCAGTTGCCCCAGTTGAACAGCGGCTGGCTCAGTTGCACGGTGTAAGAGTTGCTGTGGTTGTCGACGTCGGTCTTCGGCAGATAGCTGTCGCCGAGGAATCCGGCCGAATCGCCGCTGTTGCGCACGTTGCTGCCGCTGGCCGAAATGCTCGGCAGCAGGCCGGAGCGCCCCTGGGTAATCCGTTCCTGACCGGCGGTCAGCGACGAGCGGGCGCTGGCGTACGTGGCGTCATTGGCCAGCGCTTGCTGATATACCTGGATCAGGTCGGCCGCCTGTGCGTTGAGCGTCAAGAAGGCGCTGGTGATCAGCACGGCGATAAGGGGTCTCTGCATTGCATTCTCCGTTGGAGTCGTCAAAAAAGTTGATCAAATCAAAAACACACTACCTTAGCGCCGCGCTCGGTTTAACTGCGCGGCACTTAATACTTGGCCATCGTGCTGTCGACTTGCAGCGCCCAGGCGTGGATGCCGCCGGTCAGGTTGACCATCTTGCCGAAGCCGTTACGCTCCAGGAAGGCGGCCACCTGCATGCTGCGCGCGCCGTGATGGCAGATGCAGACGATCGCCGCATCCTCATCCAGGTCGTCTATGCGCGCCGGTATGGTATTCATCGGGATCTGCACCGAACCGTCGATACGGCAGGTGTCGAATTCCCAGTTTTCCCGCACGTCCAGCAACATCGGGCTGGGCCGTGCATCGTCCGCCAGCCAATCGGCCAGTTCCAGAGCGGTGATCTGCTGCATGCTGGTCCGCCCGGCTTAAAACTTGAACTGCGACGGCTGCGTGGCCGAGGCCAGCGCTTTGACGTCGGTTTCAAACAGCGTGCGGGTGTCGTAGCCGGCTTCGCCGGTACGGGTGATCAGCTGCGCCTTCATCGCCGGCGACTGGCCGATGATGGCCGCCAGACGGCCGCCCACTTTCAATTGTTGCAACAGCGCTGGCGGCAGTTCCGGCAGCGAGCCGGTCACGACGATCACGTCGAACGGCGCGCCGTTGCTCCAGCCCTGGGCGCCATTGCCCAGTTCCACGGTCACATTGGTGACGCCGTTGTCGGCCAAATTCTGTTCCGCCAGCGCTTTCAGCTCCGCCGACACTTCCACCGCCGTCACATGACGGCCCTTGTGCGCCAGCAGCGCCGCCAGGTAGCCGGAGCCGACGCCGATTTCCAGCACGCTCTCATGCTTCTTGACGTTGACGTCTTGCAGCAGACGGGCTTCCACCTTCGGGTTCAGCATGGAAACGCCGCCCGGCAGCGGGATTTCGGTGTCCGCAAACGCCAGCGCCTTGTGCGCGGCCGGCACGAAATTCTCGCGTTTCACCACCATCAGCAGATCCAGCACACTCGTGTCGAGGACGTCCCAAGGGCGGATTTGCTGTTCGATCATGTTGAAGCGGGCTTGTTCGATATTCATCTTATGACTCTGGTCGGATTAAATAATCCGTCATTTTATCGTTGAACTGGCATCGAGGCACATATTAACGATATGACGGCGGGTTCGCGGGAAATTGCGACAGTCTGCAGTTTAAGGGGGTTGAACCTACCAAAATGGCAAGTTGGGCGCAAATCGCGGGCTGGGCGGCTCACGGCTGCGGCGCTTCCAGGCCGCGCAGGGTGACGTCGATCAGCGTCGCCATGAAGGCTTGCGGGTCGATCGCCGGCATCTCGCAGGTCGGCATGAAGGAGTGGGTCCACATCATCAGCATCAGCACCGGCGCCACCAGCACCGGCGTCATCACGGCCGGGTCGACCGGGCGGAACTCGCCGCGCGCGATGCCGCGCACCAGCACGCTGGCGATCAGGCCGTTGCCACGGGCCACCACGTCCTCATTGTAGAACTGCGCCAGCTCGGGGAAGTTGTTGCCTTCGGCAAGCATCAGCTTGGTGATGCCGGCCAGGTGGGTGGCGCAGATCTGGTTCCACCATTTCATCAGGATGACGCGCAGCAGCTCGGCGCTGGGGCCGTCGAACAAGGCCGCTTCCTGCTCGGCCTCGCCGATGGCGTGCACGATGTTTTCGCGCACCACGGCCTTGAACAGTTCTTCCTTGTTGGCGAAATACAGGTACAGCGTGCCCTTGGACACGCCGGCGCGCTTGGCCACGTCTTCCAGGCGCGTGCCGGCATAGCCGCGCTCGACGAACTGGTCCAGCGCCGCCGCCAGCAATTCCTGCGGCCGCGCATCCTTGCGCCGCTCCCAGCGTGGCTTCGTATCTTGAGGGGCTTGCATGGGTGTACTCGATTTTAACTTACTTATAAGTCATTAATATAAGCGCAAGGGCTGGTGGCGTCAAGCGATGACCCGATACGCGGCGGCTTGCCGGCAGTCTCTTGGGAAGCGCCAATAGCGAGCCCGTCGCCGGCGCTTGGCTAGAACCATTTTTTTTGCAGCGCCGCGAACGTGCCGTTTGCCTTGATGACTTCAAGGCCCTTGCGAAAACGCTCGACCAGCAGATCGTCGGTCTTCGGCCCGAACGCCATATAGCTGCCGCTGCTGCCCAATTCGGTCAACTGCAGCGCCCGAACCAATATCTGGGACGGGTCGCTCCCTGCGCGCCGCACAATATCCGTGGCCACCATGTCGCTCATCGCCCACAGGTCGACGCGTCCCAGCCTCAGCTTCTCGTAGTTGGTTTTTGGCTGGGCATTGCCGTGCAATTGGCGGCCCTTGACGAAGCCCTTCGACTCCAGATATTGCTCGCGCACGTCGCCGTTGATGGTGGCGATGTTGTAGCGCAGCGCGTCGCCAAGATTGTCGAGCTTGAGATTGCGTTCGCGCAGGGCGAACAAATAGGAGCCGTCCGGCGGCGAGATCACGCCCACCCACTTGAACAGATGTTCGCGCTCGGGCGTCCGCATGATCGAGAAGATCAGCACGTTTTCCCCATGCAAAGCCGTCGCGTAGGCGCGCGCCCAAGGCATGAGCTGGATATCGGCCCGCACATCGATTTCCTTGAGAACGGCTTCGACGACCTCGGTGCTAAAACCGGTGATCTTGCCGTTTTCCCAAAAATTGACGGGCCGGTTTTCCTCCGTGACGCAGGTGACCGTGGTGGCCGCGTGCATGGTGGTCGCCAAACTTATCAACCCCACCCACAGCAGCAAGCGAAGCGTCTTCATTCCCAGGGTAATCCTCTGGCATGGCGTCAAGAAATGTTCACCTGAGGCCATTATACGCACGTTTGCCCCGCTTTTTTTAGCCGGGGCGGCGCCTGTTTCACGTGTCCTCGCGGACACGTGAAGGTAGCGGATCAGGCCAGGCGCGCCGCCAGTTCGGCCACGCGCTTGCCCAACAGGCGGGCGGTTTCCAGGTCGCCGCTGCGTGGCGCTTCGTCCGGCGAGGCGTCGGACGGCGAGACCGCCAGCGCGCCGCCGAAGCCGGCGGTCCAGTTGACGTCGGCCGGGCCGTGTTCCTTTTTATTCGACGGCATCACGCCGGTACCGACCCAGATCTGGCTGTGCTGCATGGCCAGCGTCCAGAAATACTGGATCGTCGAGAACTTGTCGCCGTTGACCGAAGCCGAGTTGGTGAAGCCGGCGGCCACCTTGTTCTTCCAGTTCTGGCCAAACCACGAGGCGGACGACTTGTCGGCGAACTTCTTGAACTGCCAGGCCGGGCCGCCCATGTAAGTCGGGCTGCCGTAGATGATGGCGTCGGCCTTGCCGATGGCGGCCAACGCATCCTCGGACAGGTCGCCGTTCTGGTCGATGCGGAACACCTGCACTTCCGCGCCGGCGACGCCGGCCGCGCCTTCCTGTACGGCCTCGGCCTGTTTGACGGTGTGGCCGTAGCCGCTGAAATAGACGATCGCGATAGAGGTCATAATCTTCCTAAAGAAAGTTAAACAACGGATGCTGGCAGCGCTGGATACGCTACCCGGATAATGAATCGCATCGCCGGCAATTGCAACAAGCGGGCTTAGCGGCGCCCCTTGAGTTCCTGCACTGTCCAGCCCTCGTCGCGCGCGCGCAGGAAGGCCAGCATCGAATCGACCGTGACGGCGTTGATGCGGTCGGAGAAACGCAGCGCGTTCGGGTGGTCGTCGAACGCGATATTGGCCTTGAACACGCGGCCGCCCAGCCGCGTCAACGGACCGATATGCATCTCGGTTGGCGTGTAGCCGGCCATCTTCAGCCACGACTGCGCCTGCTCGCGCGTGCGGATGCGGAAGTCGCTGGCCTCGGCCGAGGCCAGCACCTCCAGCACCCACTGGTTGGAGTTCTGGTACTTGGTCGAGAACGGATACGCAACCATGCTGTAGTGGCTGCCGTGGAAGCCATGCAGCGCCGCCGGATCGCGCAAGGCCTCGCCCAGTTTGGCGGCCAGCTTAGGCGGCGGCACGATCATCAACGCGTCCAGCGTGTACGGGTTCTCAAGGAAGAAATTCGCCAGGCCGTCGACCCACAACGCGGAATCGGCCGTGCCGCACTCGTTGAGCAATTCGTACACGCGCCACGGCTGCCCGGGCGCACTGCGGAACGCCAGGCCGGCATGGCTGTACTTCAAGCCATACTTGGACAGGTCCTGGCCCTGGCGCGCGATCAGCGCCACGTCGCTGCCGGTCGCGTCCAGCGCCGCCTGCAAGGCCTGGCCGGTGGCCAGCGCATCGGTCAACGAAACCTGCGTCACAGGATGCTCTTCGCAGGAACGGCCGGCATGCGCCGGCGCGGCGGCCAACATGGCGATCACGCCCGCCGCCCCCAGCAGCGCCCGCGCCCGCGCGCTCATTGCGGCGGCAGGCGTTTTTGCGACAACAGCGCCTCGCCCAATGCGTTAGGAATAAAGGCCACGACCTTGCCCGATGCGACCAGCAGGGTGCCGGTGGTTTCCGACACCACCTGCACCGTGGTGCCCACCGACAGGCCGATCGCGTCGACCGTCTTGCCGGCCAGCTTGACCGACAGCTTGGCCGCCGAGCCGACCGACGTCAGCACCACCTCGACTCCGCCCGCCACGCTCTGCGCAATGCCGCTGACGACATACGCGCCGCCAGCGACCACCGCGACCGAACCGGCGGCCGGACCGGAATCGCCATGGCCCGACGCGGCCACGCTGACCACCGGCGCGGCCAGGATGGACATGGTGCCGACCGAGATTTTCTCGGAAGGCGTGAAGTTGGATATGCCGTTCTGCGCCAGCGCGGCTGCGGCGCTCAGCGCCAGCGCGGCGCCGGCGATGGTGTTACGAAGTACTGCATGTGCTGTCAATGCTATCTCCCGTTAAGTTTTTGGCATCCTGAGCATAACATTAACATATGACCAATATTTATACGAATCGCCAAGCGGCGGCGAGTGGGCTACACTGTCGATCCCCCCTTTCTGCGTCCGCTTCCATGCCCGAGAAGAACCTGCCCGAACTGATCACCCTGAAGCGCCTGATCGACGAAGGCGGACGGCATCTGGAAGTCGGCACCTCCTGCACGGTGGCGATGGACGGCCGCCAGTTCCCGGTCTACACCATCGCACTGGGCAACCCCAGCCCGGACGTGCCGGCGCTTGGCTTCTTCGGCGGCATCCACGGGCTGGAACGCATCGGCACCCAGGTCATCCTGTCGTTCATGGAAAGCCTGCTGGCGCGGCTGCGCTGGGACAGCACCCTGCACCAGCAGCTCGAATCGATGCGGCTGGTGTTCATGCCGCTGGTGAACCCGGGCGGCATGTGGCAAGCCACGCGCTGCAATCCGCAGGGCGTGGACCTGATGCGCAACGCGCCGCTGAGCGCGGTCGACAAAGTGCCGTTCATGCTCGGCGGCCAGCGCTACAGCCATCACCTGCCCTGGTACCGCGGTAAGGCCGGCGCGCCGATGGAGGCGGAAAGCCAGGCCGTGTGCGAGCTGGTCGAGCGCGAACTGCTATCGCGCCAGTTCAGCATGGCGCTCGATTGCCATTCCGGCTTTGGCCTGCGCGACCGCATCTGGTTCCCGCACGCGCACACCACGGCGCCGATTCCGCACCTGGCCGACATCGGCGCGCTGGAGCAGCTGTTCAGCCAGAGCTACCCGAACCACAATTACGTGTTCGAACCGCAGAGCCGCCAGTACCGCACCCACGGCGACCTGTGGGACTACCTGTACCTGAACGGCACCAGCTACAGCGAGCGCGTGTTCCTGCCGCTGACGCTGGAGATGGGTTCATGGCTGTGGGTGAAGAAAAATCCACGCCAGATCTTCGACCGCATCGCCATCTTTAACCCGACCGCCAAGCACCGCTTGCAGCGCGTGCTGCGGCGCCACCTGATCTGGTTCGACTTCCTGATGCGCGCGGCCAACAGCCACGGGCGCTGGATGCCGGAAGGGATGGCGCGCAAGGTCCAGCACCGGCGCGCGCTAGCGCAGTGGTACGACGCATGAGCAGCTGGGTGCTGCTGCGCGGCCTGATGCGCGAACAGCGCCACTGGGGCGGCTTCCCCGGCCAGCTGGCCGCCGCGCTGCCGGATGCCGCCATCGTTACGCCCGACCTGCCCGGCAACGGCGAACGCCACGCCATGCGCAGCGTCACGCAGGTAGCGCAGATGGTGGACTACTGCCGCCGCGACCTGCAAGCGCGCGGCATCGACCCGCCCTACTCGCTGCTGGCGCTGTCGCTGGGCGGCATGGCGGCGGTGGAGTGGTCCAGCCGCTATCCCGGCGAAGTGGCGCGCTGCGTGCTGATCAACACCAGCATGCGGCCGTACAGCCGCTTCCACCAGCGGCTGCGCTGGCAGAACTATCCGTCCATCGTCGAGCTGATGCTGCGCGGCGGCGTCGAACGCCAGGAGCGCCTGATCCTGCGCCTGACCAGCCGCACCGGCGACGCCGCCGGGCGCGAACAGCTGCTGCAACGCTGGCTGGGCTACCAGCGCGAGTTTCCCGTCACGCGCGCCAACGCGCTGCGCCAGCTGTGGTCCGCCGCCCGCTTCCGCGCGCCGGCCACGCGCCCGGCGGTGCCGCTGCTGATATTGGCCGGCGCCGGCGACCAGCTGGTCGACCACCGTTGCTCGCTGCGGCTGGCGCAGGCATGGGACGCGCCGCTGCTGGTCCACCCCGGCGCCGGCCACGACCTGCCGCTGGACGACGGCCCGTGGGTGGCGGCCCAGATCGCAAAATGGCTGGACCAAGAAAAAGGGGCGTAAAATAACGCCCCTATGAAGATTTCCTCGCCAACCCTGGACTGTCGTCCCAACTGCGGCGCCTGCTGCACGGCGCCCTCGATTACCAGCCCCATCCCCGGCATGCCCAACGGCAAACCGGCGGGCGTGCGCTGCGTCCAGCTGGCCGACGACAACCGCTGCAAGATCTTCGGCCGTCCCGAACGGCCGGCCTTCTGCGGCGGCCTGCAACCGTCGGCCGAGATGTGCGGCGCCAACCGCGAATCGGCCATGCTGTGGCTGGCCGACCTGGAACGCGCCACAGCACCCGCTTAAGGCTTGCGCTTTTAAGGCTTCACATAGCTGTAGGTCAGCGAATACGCGCCGCCGGTGCCGCTGGTGGCCACCGCATAATAGTAGCCCGCAGCGGCGTTGTAGGAGATCGACGGGCTGGCCGCCGCACCTGTTCCGGTAGCCACTTGCGCCCACCCGTTCGCACCGTACTGGTACAGATAGAGCTGGTAGTTGGTGCCCACCTTGCCGGTCAACTGCAAGCTGATGTTTCCGGCCGCCGCCTGCATCCAGCCCGGGTTCACATTGGGCACGTTGACGCTGCCGCCGGCCGGGATGGTGCCGGTCTGCGTCACGCCAGCGCCGCCACTGTACTGCGCGAACACCTTGTGCGCCACGCCCTCGTTGACCGCATGCCACGGATAGCCCAGCATGCGCATGCGCGAGTTTTCAGTCGGACGGTATTTGCCGCTGGTGCAGTACTGCGCGCCCTGGAACACGCCCACGGTGCCGTTCGGATAAACGCCGGCAGTGGTCGGCACCGGCGTGCTGGCCGAAATCAGGCTGCGCCACTTGACGCTGCGGGTGCCGTTCATCGTCACATCGGGCTCGCCCGGTTCGCCAGCCAGGCTGCAGGTGCCGTAGTCGTATTCGTCGGCCAGCGAGAAGGCGGTGTGGCCGATCTCGTGCAGCGCGATCTCGATCGACTGGGGCGCCATCGACAGCGTGGCCACCTCGCCGCCGGAACCGCCGTAGCGCGTGGAATTGGCGACCACGATGATCACGTCGCGTTCATCCGGCGCCAGCACCGAGCCGACGATATCGTGCACCTTGTCGGTGTCCACGCACAGCAAGCGGTCGATGTTGTAGCAGTTGAAGGCGGCGTCCATCGCGGTGTCGCGATAGATGCCCTTGTCCGGTTCATCCACGCCGGACTGGTTGCTGGCCACGTCCACCCGCCGCACATTCATGTTGGCGCGGTTGGCGGCAAACAGCGGGTCGGCCAGGAAGCCGTCGATGACTTTTTGCGCATCCGCGTGCCACTTGTCCATTTCGGCGGCGGTGTAGCCGTCGCCGATGAACACGTAGTCCATGCGCGCGGCGGCCGGTCCGGTGCTGAGGATGGTGGTCGCGGTGGCGGCCGGGGCCAGCGCGGCGGCGCGCGCGGCGCGCGCTGTGCGCGAGGTGCCGGCCAGCTTGGCCAGGGTGGCGCGGTCGAAGCGCGCCAGCGGCGCGACGGCGGCGACGGCGGCGCTCATGCCCTTGCCGCTGCTGGCCTGCACCGGCAATACCTCGACGCTGGCGGTGGCGCCGTCGAACGGCAGCGACACTTCAAACGAGCCGTTCGCCTGGCGCACGGTTTCGGCGATGTCGATGGCGCCGGTGCTGGGGTTGAACGCTTCGACGTGGCGCTGCTGGGCGGCGGCCACGGTCACTTCATGCAGGATGACGCCCTGCGCATCGCGCGCGACCACGCGCCATTGCGCGCCCGGCGCCTGGTTGCGCACGTCCGGCGTCAGGGCGAAGGTGCCGATTTCCGCGTGGCGGGCGCTGAATACCGGGCCGCTGCGGCCATCGGCGTAGCTCAGGCGCAGCGAGATATTGTCGGCGCTGGCGGCGCCGGCGGCCAGCAGCGCTGCCAGCGCCGCCGTGATGCGTAGGTAGGTCATGGTGTCTCCGTATTTTTTTAAGTGGAGCACCGATTGTCACGCCGTCGCCGGCGGCGCAGATGTGCAATGCAGCGCAACTTGCACAAACCTGCTGCCATCGTCGCCGGCTGTTGCGCCGCCGCTGCGCCTCATCAGCGCAACATCACCAACTGCGCCAGCATGCGCATCAATTCCGCCGAAAACTTGGGCGCCGGGCATGGGACGGCCGGTTTGCATACGCACGGCGGGGTGACGGTCTGGGTCTGGAACATGGCAACCTCCTGTTGAATGTGGCGCCGATATCGATAATTCCTTACTCATGGAGTTTTATCAGCGTATGAGGTATATTTTCCTCGCTGGTGCGCCTGTGATCAAACGAGTAATTTTCGATCGATGAATAAGAAAAACTTAGCCTAAACCCGACATGAACAAACCGCTGCGCTCCCTTTCCGGCCTGATCGACTTCGACTGCGCCGCCCGCTGGGGCAGCTTCAAGCTGGCCGCCCAGGAGCTGCACAAGACGCCGGCGGCGATCAG
The DNA here is from genome assembly GCF_003416895.1 of Duganella sp. BJB476. Taxonomy (GTDB): domain Bacteria; phylum Pseudomonadota; class Gammaproteobacteria; order Burkholderiales; family Burkholderiaceae_D; genus Rugamonas. The sequence goes on along the minus strand of NZ_QVIO01000004.1, from coordinate 207,670 downwards.
CCTCCAGGTCAAGCAGCTGGAAGCGGCGGTCGGCTTCGAGCTGTTCACGCGCCATCCACGCCACATCGCGCTGACCGACAAGGGGCAGGAACTGGCGGCGGCCGTGGCCCGCACGCTGGGTGAGCTGCGCGCCAAGGTCGTGGCGCTGCAGGACGGCGACGATGAAAAGATACTGCGCATCTCAACCACCCATTCGCTGGCGATCAAGTGGCTGGTGCCGCGCATCCACCGCTTCACCAAGCTATACCCGGAGCTGGACATCCGCATCGATTCCAGCGACCGCCTGGCCGACCTGGAAGACGGCAGCACCGACGCCGCGCTGCGCTTCCATCCGATCGAAGACGGCGATCCCGAACTGCTGTTCCGCGAACGGCTGGTGGCGGTCTACAGCCCGTCATTGCTGGCGCCCGGCCAGGAGGCGCTGACGCTGGCCGACCTGCAGCGCTTCCCGCTGCTGCATGAACACAGCAACGAAGAATGGATACAACTGCTGCGGCAGAACAGCGCGCTGAAAGGCACATACGATTTCTCCCGCAGCTACAGCAACTTCGCCGTGCTGGCGCAGGCGGCGCTGGCGGGACAGGGCATCAGCCTCGTTTCATACGCGATCGCCTACGAAGACCTCTGCAGCGGCGCCTTGAAGCGGATCGCCTGCTTCAGTGCCCCGTACCAGCGCGGCTACCGGCTGGTGGTCAGCCGCGGCAAGGAGGGCATGACCAAGATCGCGCGCCTGCGCGCCTGGCTGAAGGACGAGATCGACGAGATGCAACGCTCGCTGGATTGACGGCGAGGCCCGATTGATCTACCTTGAACGAACCTCGACCGGCGCGCTTATGAATTCATCCGTCAGATTCCTCGTCCTTTTCCTGCTTGCGGCGTCGGCATCGGCCGCGCAGGAGCTGCGCTATGTGCAGAAGAGCGAAGAGCGCCCCTCCCCCGACAAACGTGAACTGAGCCGCTTCCAGGAGGCGCTGGGCACCGCGCTGGCGCGGCAGATGGGCCGGCCGGTGCGCTTCCTCTCGCTGCCGCGCAAACGCATGATGGGCGCGCTGGAAAGCGGCGAAGGCGACATCCTGTGTGGCTATGTGCCGGCCTGGGTCAAGGGCGACGTGTACTGGAGCCGGCCCTTCATCCCCACCTCGGAAGTGCTGGTGTCGTCGAGCCGGGTGCCGGCGCCGCGCACGCTGGACGAGTTGAAAGGCAAGCGCATAGGCACGGTGCTGGGCTTCCGCTACCCGGAAGTCGAACAGCGCCTGGGCGCGGATTTCGTCCGCGACGACGCGCCCTCCTCCGACCTCACGCTACTCAAGTGGCAGGCCGGCCGCTACGACTATTTTCTGGCCGCCCGCAACATGATCGACAGCCAGGCGGCCAAAGGCGCGCTGCCGGCCGGCTACCATCTGCTGGTGGTCAACGAGTATCAGTCGATGTGCGCGGTGGCCAAGCAGGGCAACGCCGGCATCGACGAGGTCAACGCCGCCATCGACGCCATCGAGAAAAGTGGCGAACTGGCGCGCCTGCTGCGCCTGCGCTAGACGGCGCTGGACAACGCTAACGCACCAGGCACGGACGCTTGGCGTCGAAGCTCCAGCCGGGTATCAGGAACTGCATCGCCACCGCGTCGTTGCGCGCGCCCAGGCCCATGTTGAGGTAGCGCTGGTGCGCCGCTTCCACTTCCGCCATGTCCAGCTCCACACCCAGGCCCGCGCTGGCCGGCACGTCGACCATGCCGCCCTTGATTTGCAGCGGCGCCTTGGTCAGGCGCTGGCCGTCCTGCCAGATCCAGTGGGTGTCGATGGCGGTGATCTTGCCCGGCGCGGCGGCGGCGACGTGCGTGAACATCGCCAGCGAAACGTCGAAGTGGTTGTTCGAATGCGAGCCCCAGGTCAGGCCCCACTCATGGCACAGCTGCGCCACGCGCACCGAACCCTGCATGGTCCAGAAGTGCGGATCGGCCAGCGGGATATCCACCGATTGCAGCTGGATCGCGTGACCCAGCTCGCGCCAGTCGGTGGCGATCATGTTGGTGGCGGTCGGCAAGCCGGTGGCGCGGCGGAACTCCGCCATCACCTCGCGGCCCGAGTAGCCGTTCTCCGCGCCGCAAGGGTCTTCGGCGTAGGCCAGCACGTGGCCCTGGTCGCGGCACAGGCGGATCGCGTCCTTCAGCAGCCAGCCGCCGTTCGGATCGAGCGTGACGCGCGCATCGGGGAAGCGTTCGGCCAGCGCGGTGACGGCTTCGATTTCCTCCTCGCCGCGCAGCACGCCGCCCTTCAGCTTGAAGTCCTTGAAACCGTAGCGCTCATAGGCCGCTTCCGCCAGCGCGACCACGGCTTGCGCATCCATCGCCGGTTCATGGCGCAGGCGCGACCAGCGGTCGGCCGCACCGGGATCGCTGGCATAGGGCAGATCGGTGCGGGTGCGGTCGCCGATGAAGAACAGGTAGCCCAGCATCGGCACCTGCGCGCGCTGCTGGCCGTCGCCCAGCAGCGCGGCCAGCGGCACGTCGAGGTGCTGGCCCAGCAAATCCAGCAGCGCGCACTCGATAGCGGTAACAGCGTGGATCGCGATGCGCAGGTCGAAGGTCTGCAAGCCGCGGCCGCCGCTGTCGCGGTCCGCGAAGGCGGCGCGGGCCTGGTTGAGCACCGCGTTGTAGTGGCCCACCGGCTGGCCGACGATCAGCTCCCGCGCATCTTCCAGCGTGGCGCGTATCGCTTCACCGCCCGGCACTTCGCCCACGCCCTGGTTGCCGGCGCTGTCGGTCAGGATCAGCAGGTTGCGGGTGAAGTAAGGCGCATGTGCGCCGCTCAGGTTGAGCAGCATGCTGTCCTGCCCCGCAACCGGGATCACGCGCATGGCGGTGACGACGGGCGTGGTGCTACGTTGACGTGGGTTGTTCATGTGTCGATGTCTTCTGGTTATTTGGGTGGAAGCAGTTTGAGCGCGCCCTCAAGACGGCTATCGTCGGAGGCGCTGCCGACCATCAGTTTGAAGTCGCCGGCTTCGGCGCCCCAAACCAGCTGGCTGTTGAAGAACGACAGCAGCTCGCGATCGATGGTGAAGCTCACGCGGCGCTGCTCGCCCACCTGCAGATGGATCTTCTGGAAGCCTTTCAGCTCCTTCACCGGCCGCACCACCGAGGCGACCATGTCGCGCAGGTAGAGCTGCACGATCTCGGTGCCCTCGGCCTTGCCGGTGTTGGCCAGGTCGAACGACAGCGTGACCTGCTGCGATGGCGACATCTCCTTGCCGCTGATGGTCAGGCCGGAGTATTTGAAATCGGTGTAGCTCAGGCCATGCCCGAAGGCATAGCGCGGCGTGTTGACGGAATCGATGTAGGCCGACTTGTAGACCACGTTCTTCTCGTCGGTGACGGGACGGCCGGTGTTGTACTGCGCGTACGACAGCGGAATCTGGCCGACGCTGCGCGGGAAGGTGATCGGCAGCTTGGCGGACGGGTTGTAATCGCCGAAAAGCACGTTGGCAACCGCGTTGCCGCCTTCGCTGCCGGGGAACCATGCATAGACGATGGCGTCCGCCTGCTCGGCAATGGTGTTGAACACCAGCGGACGGCCGGCCAGCATCACCACCACGATCGGTTTGCCGGTCGCCTTCAGCGCGGCGAACAGCTGTTCCTGATGACCGGGCAGCGTGATGTCGGTGCGGGACTTGGCTTCGCCGCTCAAGTCCCAGGTCTCGCCGACGGCCAGCACGACGACGTCCGCCTTCGAGGCCGTGGCGACGGCTTCGGCAAAGCCCTCGGTGCCGCTGCAGTGGTTATCGCAGGCCGGCGCGTAGCTGACCTCCGCCTTACCGGCGTGGCTGCGGATGCCTTCAAGGATGCTGACCACGGGCGCGCGGTCGCCCTCCACCACCCAGCCGCCTTCCAGATCACGCCGCGCATCGGCCAACGGTCCGATGACGGCGATCTTCTGTGCGGCGCGCGAGAGTGGCAGCGGTTTGGCGCCGGCAGCGCCGTTCTTCAGTAGCACCAGCGATTTCTGCGCCACGTCCAGCGCGGCGGCGCGGTGCGACGGATCGGCCAGCACGGCCTTCTCCCGAGAGGCGACCGAGTAGCGGTACGGATCGTCGAACAGGCCCAGCTCGAATTTCTTGTACAGGATGCGACGCACGGCATCGTCCAGCGTCTTCATGTTCACCTTGCCGGACTTGACTGCGTCCTCAAGGTGCTTGATGTGGGCGTAGCTCTCCATGTCCATGTCGCTGCCGGCGTTGATGGCTTTGACGGAGGCGTCGGCCAGGTCGCTGGCATAACCGTGCGGCACCATCTCGCGCACCGAGCCCCAGTCGCTGACGACGAAACCCTTGAAGTTCCAGCTGTTTTTCAGGATGTCGCGTTGCAGGAAAACGTTGGCGGTTGCCGGTATGCCGTTCAGCGTGTTGAAGGAGTTCATGAACGTCGCCGCGCCCGCGTCCAGCGCCGCCTTGAACGGCGGCAGGTAGACTTCGAACAGCTGCTGGTTGCTCATGTCGACCGCGTTGTAGTCGCGGCCCGCCACCGCCGCGCCGTATGCCGCGAAGTGCTTGGCGGTGGCCATCACGGAATCGGTTGCGCCCAGCTGCTTGCCCTGGAAGCCGTGCACGCGTGCGCGCGCGATGGCCGAACCGAGGAAGGCGTCTTCACCCGCGCCCTCCATCACGCGGCCCCAGCGCGGATCGCGCGCCACGTCCACCATCGGCGCGAAGGTCCAGTGGATGCCGGCGGCGGCGGCTTCACGCGCGGCGATGTGAGCCGACTGTTCGATCGCCTCCATGTCCCACGACGCCGATTCGCCCAGCGGCACGGGGAACACTGTACGGTAGCCGTGGATCACGTCCTGGCCGAACAGCAGCGGAATATGCAGCCGCGATTGCAGCGCCAGCGCCTGGATCGCGCGCGTGTCGGCCACGCCTTTCACGTTGAGCATGGAGCCGACTTTGCCAAGGCGGATATCGGCCAGCGTGGCGGCGTAGTCGCTGCTGGTCGGGCCGGTGACCAGGCGGCCGGAGATCTGGTGCAGCTGCCCGACCTTCTCGGCCACCGTCATCTGTTTCATCAGCGCGGCGACCTTGCTTTCGATCTGCGCGTCCTGCGCGTGGGCCAACAACGGCAGCAAGGCCGCGGCCAGGGCAAGCGTGGTTTTTTTCATGGTCATTTGTACTGCTGCTGTTTCTGGTCGTAGTAAGCCTTCATCGTGTAGAAGGCCAGCTTTTTCTTGCCGGTTTCGGAGACCAGGCCCTTGCGGTTCCAGAAGTCCTGATAGTACGGGTGCGGCCGGCGCGGCGAGCGGAAGTCCGTCAGCACCCACGGCGTCATGCCCCGCAGGCCGGGAATCGCATCGAGCAGCTTGAACTGGTTCTTGTACAGCAGGTCCTGATACTCCTCGCTCCAGCGGGTGTCGTCGTCGGCGTGCAGGCCGCCCAGCGCGTCGGCGCCGAATTCGGTAATGATCACCGGCTTGTTGTAATTGACCTTGAACGAGAACTTCAGCATCTCCTTGTTGTCGGACCAGTACCAGCCGGCGTATTCGTTGAAGCTGGCGAGATCGATCTTGTCGGCTAGCGGATCTTCCACCGTCACCTCGTTGCCCTTGCGGTGCACTTCCAGCGCGGCGGCGACCAGGCGGGTATGGTCCAGCGAGCGCACGGTGTCGGCCAGCTTGCCCATGAAGACGTTGCGCGCATCGCTGACCGGCGTCTCGTTCCCGATCGACCAGATGATGACGCTGGCGCGATTGCGGTCACGCGTGACCAGGTCGGTCAGCTGCTGACTGGCGTTGGCGTAAACTTCCGGCTTCTCCCACGAGATGGTCCAGTACACTGGTACCTCGGCCCAGACCAGGATGCCCATCTCGTCGGCCAGCTTGATCATCTCCTCGCTGTGCGGGTAGTGCGCCAGGCGGACGTAGTTGCAGTTCATCTCCTTGGCCCATTGCAGCATCATGCGCATGTCGCCTTCGCCGCGCAGGCGGCCCGGTATCAATGGGTTCTCGTCGTGCAGCGAGATCCCGCGCAGGAACACCGACTTCCCATTCAACAGCAGGTCCTGGCCGCGCGTTTCGATAGTGCGGAAGCCGATGCGGTCATTCAGCTGGTCGGTCGCGCCGGCGATGGTGACGGTGTAAAGCTTGGGATCTTCCGGCGACCAGTAGCGCATCCTGCTCTTCGCCAGCGGGATGCTGACCGCTGCGCGGCCGTCTGCGCCGGTGTGCACGGTGGTTTTGACGCCCGCCTCGGGGATGGTGATCGTCACATCCTGTGAGCGCTGGGCGCCGGTCATCTGCACATAGCCTTCGATGCGACCCATGTCGCCCTTGGCCAGCTGGATCTGGTAGTCGGCGATGTAGGTGTCCGGCGTTTCGGCCAGTAGCACGTCGCGGGTGATGCCGCCGTAGTTCCACCAGTCGGTGTTCAGTGTCGGGATGTCGTCCTGGTGGCGGGTGTTGTCGGCCTTGACGATCACCGTGTTCTGGCCCTTCAGCAGGCGGCCCGTCACTTCGAACTGGAACGGCGTGAAGCCGCCTTTATGGCTTCCGACCTTCTTGCCGTTCAGGTAGACGTGCGCTTCGTAATTGACCGCGCCGAAGTAGAGGAAGTAGTGCTTACCATCCTTGGGGGCGGCCTGGAACTGCTGGCGCATCCAGACCGTGCCCTCGTAGTTTTCCAGCTTGGCGTTCTGCGAGTTCCAGTCGCCGGGAATAGCCAGTGTTGGCGAGCCGTCGAAGCTGTATTCAACCGACTCGGTTTTGTCCTTGGGCTTGCGGTCGTCGTAGAAGCCGCCGGAGCCTGTGGCGGATTGGTCGAACGGCTGGTGACGGTAGTTGTAGTAGCCCGCTTCGTAGGGATCGACGATGTAGTTCCAGCGGCCGTCCAGCAGCAGGTGGGTGCGTCCGTAGATGTTTTGCAGCGTGGGCGGCTGCTTCGTCACTGCCGACGGAGCGACGCGGGCGCCGGCGGCCGGCACCACCATCGCCTGGCCAGGGGCCTGGTCGTCCTGCGCCCATGCCGCCGCAATCGCCGACAGGCAGCCCGCTACCACCAACAGCTTCAATACACTACGCATCCAGGTCTCCAAGTTTTTTAACTACTGAATTTGCCTTCGTAGGCAGGTGGTGTCGCGTCGATATGCAGGGTGAGACGCACCGGCAGTTTGTACAGCACTGGAGCGAGGTGCGCGCGTGCGGCGGCCAGCACGGCGTCGCCGACTGCTGTCACCAGTTCTTCGCTGCGGCCCGGCGTGATGCGCATGTTCATGTAGACGAAGGCGCGCCCCTGTTCGCCGTCCGCCACTGCGTACTGCGCGGCCGGATAGGCCAGCACGCGGGTTCCCAGCAGCGGGAACACCAGCGTTCCGCCGGAGTCCTTCAACGTCACCAGCGTGTGCGACAGCGTCTTGCACAACTCGCCGATGTCGGCGAGCGCGTCGAGATTGGCGGTGTATTCGATTTTTAAGTGCGGCATGATGTCCTTAGTGGTATTTGATGGTCCACTTGATCGTCAGCGGTTCCTTCATCGTCAGCTTGCCGGTGCTGCAGGTGACGAGCGTCTTCATCGCCCCATACGGCGCCATGTAATCCTTGCTGCCGTTGGTCGGCGCGACCTGGCATTGCTGCAGGCCGGAGACGCTGTACTCGTCCACATCCCCCTTGGCGAAGGTGACGGTGCTGCCTTCAATAGCCGGCTGCTCCGAGAAGGATGCGAATTCCAGCGTGATCTTCTCCACTTCCTGCGTACCCACCGGCGTGTAGACGTCGTTGCGGGTCAGCTGTCCGTGTTCCAGCGTGTAGGTGGTTTGCAGCTTGATGCGGCCGTCCTTGACCGGGCTTTTCTTGCCCAGCCGGTCCAGCTCATCCTGGCGATAGCTGACGGTGTAGCGCTGGCCGGCCTGACTGGTCTTGATGTCCTTGATCCAGGCGGTTCCGATCAACTGCGCGCCATCGGCCATGGTGAACTTGGGCAGCAGCTGCGGATGCGCACTGCCGCTGTCGGCGATGCCGGAGACGATGCCCGGCGCGAACGGCAGCGGGTAGTACGGGCTGTTGTCATGCTGGCTGATGCCGCCGTTGATGATGTTCAGGCTGACGACGTGCTTGCCGTCGCGGAAAACGGTCAGCGCGCGGTCGTACTCGCCCTGCGCGAAAGTGGTGGTGCTGAACTGCGGACGGTTCTTGTCCAACCACGCCTGCAGGTCGGCCTTGGGCGGCGCATCCTTCATGCCGGCCTTGTTCCAGGTGTCGTTGGTGTAGATCAGCTGGTGCAGCAGCGAGAAGTTCTCGCCCAGGATGCGGTGCTTGCCGCGATAGGTGTCGGTGCGGCGGCCCTTGCCCCACATGTCCAGCGAGTGCATGGACGGGTCGTACCAGAAGTCCATGTAGCGGGCGGCGACGCGCGACGAGAAGGCATATGCGTACTGCTTCTCTTCCGCCGTCAGCACGTCCAGGTAGGCGGACACGGACAGGATCTCGACCAGCGCCGTCTCGCCATACGGCCCGAGGCTGCGGCCGAAACTGAAGCCGTCACCGGCGGCGTTGCTGACGTTGAGCGCGATGTCGGCCGCCTTGCGCAGCAGGCCTTTCAGCTCCGGGGTCGGCTCCATGCCGGTTTCCAGGAAGCGCTCGCAGATTTCCGCGATCAGCAAGATGCTGTAGCGGTCGAAGCGCCCTTCGCCATCGGTCTCGTCGGAGAAGCCGAACTTGCCCGAGTACTTTTTGTAATGGGTGAGCATTTTGTCGAGCAGGATCTTGCTGCCGCTGTCGTCCTCCCAACCCATGAGCATGCGCAGGCGCGCGATGCTGAACGCCACGCCGTAGTAATTGGTCGGCAGGTTGATCAAGTCATACTGCGGCACGGTGACAAAGGTGCGCCAGTCCAGCTGCTTGCGCAGCTTCTCCAGCGTGGCCGGGCTGACCGCCTGCTCCAGCAAGCCCGCTTCCTTCAGCTTGACCAGCGTGCCGATGTAGTAATAGATGCCCCAGGTGTGGTTGTCCATGCCGACCGTCATATCGGCGATGTCGCGATAGTCGCGCAGCTTCTGCGGCAGCGCCGGATCGTCCTTGGCGCTGTTCAGCAGTACATGGCCCAGGCCCGCCGCCACTTTACCCGGCAAGAATTTGTCGCCAGCCTTGAACGGCGCGTAGCCGTCGATGACGATGGCTTCCTTTTCCGCCACCAGCTTCTTGAAAAAATAGTCCAGCTGCTGGTAAGCGTTGTCCTGCACGATGCGGTTCATCGGCACGGTCGCCTGCGGTGGCACATAGTTGGCGGCGGTTTGCGCAGCTGCGCCGCCGGTGGCCAGCATGGCGGCCAGCGCGAGCGCGGAAAGACGGAATCGGGTCGAAATCATGGGGTGGCAGACTCTTCTTGGAAAACGTTTAACCGATGTTATGTGATTTTTCCGGGGACGTAAAGCGTCATGTGAAAAAAACGCTCTTAAACGCGGTTGGCGGTGGAGCCGCGCAGTATCAGCTGCGGCTCGATCAAGTTGAAGGTGGCGGCAGGTTTGCCTTCGATCTGGCCTATCAGCTGCTCCATCGCAGCGGCGCCCAATCGCTCGCTTTGCAGGTCGACGGTGGTCAGCGGCGGCGAGGTGTAGGCGCCGAACTGGATGTTGTCGAAGCCGGCCACCGAGATGTCCTCCGGCAGGCGGAAGCCCAGCGTCTGCGCGGCTTTCATGAAGCCCAGCGCCATCAGGTCGTTGTAGCAGATCAGCGCATCCGGATGGTCGGCGCCAAGCATGATGGCCGAGCACACGCGCGCGCCTTCCTGCGCCGACGGCGCGCCGGCGTCATGCAGCTCCAGTGGCAGGCCGTGCGTGGAGAGGCATTCGCGGATGCTGGCCAGACGTTCCTCATCGCGCCTCGACTTGGAGAAGCCCAGGTAGGCGATTTTGCGGTGCCCTTGCGCCACCAGGTGCCGCGCCAGCATGCAGGCGCCGCGACGGTCGTCGCCCGCCACCCACGGAATATCGTGCTGCGCCAGATGGCCGAAGAACACCATCGGCTTCCCCAGCTCCATCATCCAGCCCATGTCCGATTCCGCTATGCGCGAAATGACGAACATACCGTCCACGCGGCGGCTCAGCGCCTCCAGCAAGGGACGTTCGCGATCCGGGTTTTCGTCGGTATCGACCAGCAGCAGCGTGTAGCCATGCTCCTGCGCCACGCGATTCGCGCCCTTGACCACGCTGGCGAAGTGCGGATTGGCCAGGTCCAGCAACGACAGGCCGATACTCTTGGTGCGGCCGGTGATCATCGACGCCGCCAGCGGATTGGAACGGTAGCCCAGGTCGGCGATAACCTGTGTGATGGTCGCTTCCACGCCCGCCGAAAAACGCTGCGCGCCGTTGACGAACTTGGACACGGTGGCGGTCGAAACACCGGCTGCTGCGGCCACATCGCGGATGGTGGGTATCGGTTTTTTCATCAATCCAGTCAATCGATTTCTATTTTAATGGGCCATCCGCTTCGATCTTAGCACGGCAAATCCGCCACACACCATGCTCCTGCTGACACGAAAGCGATTGACCCCGAAAAAATATTCGCTATACTTGCGATTAAACGTTTAACTACAAAACCTAAAATGACCACTACTTCTAGCGCAAAACCATTCAAACGTATCCTCCTGACCGGCGCCGGCGGCGGCCTGGGCACCATCCTGCGCGAGCGCGCCAAGGCCTGGGCCGACGTGGTGCGCCTGAACGACGTCAAGGACCTGGGCCCGGCAGGCGAAGGCGAGGAGATCGTCATCGGCGACCTGGGCGACCGTGACGGCGTGCTGAAAATGATGGAAGGCGTGGACGCCGTGCTGCACTTCGGCGGCATCTCGGTCGAAGACAAGTTCGAACCCATCATGAACGCCAACATCCTCGGCCTGCACCACCTGTACGAGGCGGTGCACAAGTGCGGCGTCAAGCGCGTGATCTACGCCAGTTCCAGCCACGTGGTGGGCTTCTACGAAACCACGCAACTGATCGACGCCAGCATGCCGCTGCGTCCCGACGGTTTCTACGGCGTGTCGAAGGCCTTTGGCGAAGCGCTGTCACGCTACTACTACGACCGCTTCGGCACGGAGACCGTCTGCCTGCGCATCGGCTCCTCCTTCCCGGAACCGAAGAACAGCCGCATGATGGTCACCTACCTGGCCTACGACGACCTGGTGGAGCTGATCCGCTGCTCGCTGTTCACGCCGCGCGTCGGCCACACGATCACCTTTGGCACCTCGGACAATCCGACCAAGTGGTGGGACAACAAGCACGCCTCGCACCTGGGCTATGTGCCCAAGCACAGCTCCGGCCAGTTCGCCGGCAACTTCCCCGACAGCGCGGCCTACCCGGCCGCCGGCGATGCGCCGACCATCTACCAGGGAGGCCCGTTCGTCACCGCAGGACCCATGTACAAATAAAACTCAACGAGACGCCTACATGAAACCAACGTATCTGCACGCCGCCGTGCTGGCCGCCTTTGTGGCCGCACTGCCCGCAACACCAGTCTTCGCCGGCGAAGCGCCACCCACCGAAACGGCCGCGCCATCGGCCGCCATCAATCCGAAAGCGGTGTTGAACGCGATGGAGCGCGTGGCCGACTGGCAGCTGGCCAACCCCAGCAAGCACCGCACCGACGACTGGACGCAGGCGGTGGGCGATACCGGTTTCATGGCCCTGGTGGGCATCTCTGGCGACCGCAAATACCGCGACGCCATGCTCGCCATCGGCGACAAGAACCAATGGAAGCTGGGTCCCAACCACTACCACGCGGACGACCACATCATCGGCCAGACCTACGCCGAGCTGTATCTGCAATTGCGCGATCCGAAGATGATCGCCGCCATGCGCGCCAGCTTCGACGACATCCTCGCCAACCGCCGCAGCGGCACGCTGGACTTCACCGTTCCGGGCAACCAGGAGCGCTGGTCGTGGTGCGACGCGCTGTTCATGGGTCCTCCAACCTGGCTGCGCCTGTGGGCCGTCACCGGCGACCAGCGCTACCTGGACTTCGCCGTCAGCGAATGGTGGGCCACGTCGGACTACCTGTACGACAAGGAAGCGCACCTCTACTTCCGCGACAGCAAATACTTCGACAAGCGCGAAGCCAATGGCCAGAAGGTCTACTGGGGACGCGGCAACGGCTGGGTGATGGGTGGCCTGGTGCGCATGCTGCAGTACCTGCCGGCCAGGCACCCTGCCCGTCCGCGCTTCGAGCAGCAGTACAAGGAGATGTCGGCCAAGCTGCTAACGCTGCAGCAGCCGGACGGCCTATGGCGTGCCAGCCTGCTGGACCCGGCCAGCTATCCGCTGAAGGAATCGAGCGGCTCGGCGCTGTATGCCTATGCCTTCGCCTGGGGCGTCAACCAGGGCCTGCTGGATGCCAAGACCTACAAGCCCGCCGTGCAGAAGGTATGGAGCGCGCTGGTGGCCAACGTGCAGGCCGACGGCAAGCTGACCCACGTGCAGCCGATCGGCCAGGATCCCAAATCGTTCGACAACGACGCCACCGAAGTCTATGGCGTCGGCGGCTTCCTGCTCGCTGGCAGCGAGGTGTATCGCATGGCGGTGCTGGACAAGGCCAGGCTGCAGACGGTCAGCGTGGCCAATGGCACCGACGGCCTGCGCGGCGACGAACTGGTGGAAGTCACTCCAGGCGTCAAGACGCCGGTGGTGATGGATGCGTCCACCTCGGCGATCCTCAACTCCCAGGTGATAGGCAAACAGCTGCTGTTCTCCGTGAACGTGCCGGCCGGCGATACGCGCCGCTATCTGGTGCTGCCGGCAGAACGCCTGGCCGCCACGCCACCGGCCGACGTGAAGACGCATGCGCGCTTCGTGCCGGAACGGCTGGACGACTTCGCGTGGGAAAGCGACCGCACCGTGCACCGCGTCTACGGACCGGCCATCATCAAGGATCCGAAGGAACACCTGATCAGCAGCGGCGTGGACGTGTGGGCCAAGCGGGTGCGCTACCCGGTGGTGGACAAGTGGTACAAGACCGGCGCCTATCACAAGGATGTCGGCGAAGGCCTGGACTACTACCACGTGGGCCAGAACCGCGGCTGCGGCGGCACCACCATCTACGCCGATAACGCGCTGCATAACTCCTCCAACTACCAGGGCTGGAAAGTGCTGGCTGACGGTCCGCTGCGCTCCGTGTTCGAACTCAGTTTCGGTCAGTGGGACGCGGGCAATGGCCGCATGGTCTCCGAAGTAAAGCGTTTCTCCATCGACGCCGGCTCCAACATGACCCGCGTCGAAAGCCGCTACAACGCCGACGGCAAAGGCCCGCTGACAGTGGGCGTGGGCATCGTGCAGCGCGACGGCCAGGGAGAATACGTGACCGACGCCGCCGGCGGCTGGGCCAGTTACTGGGAACCGCAACACGGCGACGACGGCATCATCGGCTGCGGCGTGATCCTGCCGGCCGGCGCCAGCGGCTACGCCATCACCGACGGCCAGCAGCTGACGCTGGGCGCCGCGCAGGCGGGCAAGCCCTTCGTCTACTACTTCGGCGCGGGCTGGAACAAGAGCGGCGATTTCGCCGATGGCGCGGCATGGCAGGCCTACGTGCGCAACTACGCACAGAAACTGAAGGCGCCACTGAAGGTTAGTACCAAGTAAGCGCACCACCGCCGGCAGTCCATGAGATTGCCGGCGTATTTTTTGACCATAAGTGGAAGCGATTCCACAAAGCAATTAATAAACTGGAGACTTCATGAAACCTGCCATTCCTGCGCTGCGGCCCATCACGGCTGCAGTCGCGCTCGCCCTACCCCTGCTCGGCCTCGGCGCCGCCTCCGCCCAGCAGGCCACCCCGGCCGACAGCGGCAAGCTTGAATCGGTGGTCGTCACCGCCAACAAGCGCGCCCAGAACCTGCAAGACGTGCCGGCCTCGATCACCGTGCTGGGCGACGCCGTGCTGCAACGCTCCAACGTGCGCGACCTGGAAGACATCCCCTCGCTATCGCCGGCGCTGACGCTGTCCTACGGCAGCCAGCCGGGCAACTTCAGCATCAATATGCGCGGCATCGGCACCTTCTCGCTGGGCATCGGCGTCGAGGCCGACGTCTCGGTCATCGTCGACGATATCCCGCAGGGCATGCAGGCCGGCGCCTTCAAGGACCTGGCCGACGTCTACCGCATCGAGGTGCTGAAGGGGCCGCAGTCCACTCTGTTCGGCAAGAGCTCGATCGCCGGCGCGTTGAACATCACCACCAAGCCGATCGGCGGCCCGATCAAGACCACCGTCAGCACCTACCTGACCGACGACCATGAATGGCGGGCCGGCTTCAGCGTCGGCGGCGCCGTGTCGGACACGCTGCGCATGCGCCTGGCCGCCAGCAAGACCAGCTACCAGGGCACGCTCAACGACCTGTCCACCGGCGGCCACCTGAACGGCAGCAAGGGCGACAACCTCAGCGGAAAACTGGAATGGACCCCGACCGACCAGCTGACCGTCACCCTGACGCCGCACTACAACCGCACCGAGAAGTTCTGCTGCTCCAACGCCTACAGCTATATGTCGCCGGGCGGCATCTACCGCAACGCGCCGCAGCTGCCGGCCTCGCTGGTATTGAACGGCATCACCATCGGCCCCGGCAACCGCGACGTGCGCAACGATTACCCGACCGGCGGCAAGTTCCACGACGCCGGCACCGGCGTCAAGCTGGACTGGGCGTTCGATCCGAACGGTCCGCTGGCCGGCCACACGCTGAGCTCGATCTCGTCCTACAGCCGCTACCACATGGACGACTACCAGGACAACGACAACACCGACATCGACATCCTGCCCTTCCTGCTGCTGCCGAACGGCCAGCCGACCGGCATGCACGGCGGCCTGTTCCAGTACGGCTCGTTCGACGTCCACTCGACCACGCAGGAGTTGCGCCTGACCTCGCCGGACAAGGGCGCGGTGCGCTACGTCGCCGGCCTGTGGTACGGCAAGAACTGGCTGAACCGCGAGCTGACCAAGGCGCCGCTGATCCAGGCCTACGGCACCTCCTACGGCGCCGACGCCTGGAACATCAGCAAGGCCATCTACGGCCAGGGTTCGTGGGACTTCGTGCCGAACACCAGCCTGATCCTCGGCGGCCGCTACAACGACGAAGACACCGGCTACAACTTCCGCCGCTACACGGTGCCGCCGCAAGTGCACGCGCTGACCGAGTACTATCACAAGGAAGACAACGACAAGAGCTTCACCGGCAAGCTGGGCCTGGAACACCGCCTCAACAAGGACAGCATGGTCTACGCCATGGCCTCGACCGGCCACAAGGGCGTGGCCTACGACCTGACGTCCGGCTTCACGGCCGCCACCGCCAAGCTGCCGGCCGTCAAGCCGGAAACCGCGAAGAGTTATGAGATCGGCCTCAAGCAAAGCCTGCTCGACAACCGCGCGATGTTCAGCATGGCGCTGTTCCGCACCAACTTCTCGAACTTCCAGCAATCGTCGAGCTTTTTCGACGCCGACGGCACCTATCGCACCGGCTTGAACAGCATCGGCGGCCTGCGCACGCAGGGCGTGGAAGCGGAAGGCAGCATCCGCGTCACGCGCGAGCTGCAGCTGAACGGCAGCTTCGCCTACACCGAGGCCACCATCCAGTCCTTCGAGAACGGCCCGTGCTACAACGTGCTCAACGCCACCGGCACCGGCACCGTGATCGGACCTGGCTGCGTGGTCAGCCCGAAGTACAACAACAGCAATGTGCAGGACCTGGCCGGCAAGACGCTGCCGAACGCGCCCAAGATCAAGGTCAACCTGGGCGGCCAGTATGACCTGGTGCTGCCGTCGCAGAGCTTCAACGGCTTCGTCGCGGCCACCACGCGCTACCAGAGCCGCACGCAGTTCTCGCTGAACCAGGATCCGATGACGGTGCAGGGCGCCTACAGCATCACCAACCTGAGCTTCGGCGTGAAGGACAAGCAGGACCGCTACAAGTTCACCTTCCTGGTCAACAACCTGTTCGACAAGCGCTATGCGGCCGGCCTGAACAACGGCTACGCCAACAGCAACTGGAGCAGCAAGGCGCCCAATACGCCGCTGGTGGTCAACACCACCGAGTGGCTGCCGCCGCGCGACTTCCAGCGCTACTTCGGCGCCCGCCTCGACATGACGTTCTAAAGCTTGCATCTCCTCGCGACCCCGCCATCAGGTCGCTCTTTCGCCCTCCGTCCTCGCGGCCGGAGGGCTTTTTTTATTCCGCCTTGACCACCAGGCGCTTGATGGCGCGGTTCTTTCCGTAGGTGGCCGACACCAGCAGCGCCTTGCCGCAGCGGGTGCGGTACAGGTAGGTGCGCTCTTCGCCGTCGACCGTGCGTTGCAGCAGCTCCAGCGCCGGCGTGGCCTGGGCCGGGCAGGCGCGCAGCAGCGACGCTCCGTCACCGGCAGGCGCGGCCGCCGGATCGACCGCCATGTTCGCCACGGCGGCGGCCACCTGCTGCGTCACCTCCGGCTCCACGTCCTCGATCGGCTTGGGCGCTTGCGCCATCGCGCAGCCGGACGCCAGCGCGACCGGCAAGAGCAGGGAAAACAGCCTGTGCATAAGCTACCTTTCGTTGATGATTTGGGGCCCATCTTAGCGCCGCGCGCGGGCCGCCGCTATGTCTCATTTTTAACAGAATCCGGAAAACTGTCTAAAAACGCCCGATTTTACAAATGGCAAAAAGGCGTGGCTATACTCGTTTGGCACCCACAAGGCTCGCATACCGAATAAACCAATACCTATAGGAGTTCATGCAGCATGCGCCACTTCGCCCGTCCCCTGATTGCATCCCTGATCGTCCTGGCCTACGCGGGTTCCGCGCACGCCGGCAGCTACTCCGTTGACAACCTGACGCTGTTCTCCAGCACCACCGCCACCACGGCCGAAGACGCGCTGCGCCAGAACGCGGCCCAGTTCGGCCTGCCTGCGTCGCTGAACAACCTGGGACTGGTGAAGGTGCAGGAATCGCTCACCGGCAAGCACTACCACTATCAGCAAATGCTGCGCGGCCTGCCAGTGGACCGGGCCGAGATCATCGTCTCCATCAGCAAGAGCGGCCAGCTGCAAAAGATCTTCAACGAAACCCGCTACATCTCCGACAAGGTGGACGCCAACGCCGTCAACCAGCTGTACAACCAGGCCCAGATCACCGACGACCAGGCGCTGGACAAGGCCTGGACCAATATGAAGGTGCAGCACCCGCTGGTGGCCACCCCGTCCTCCGAACTGGTGTGGGTCACCACCAAGGATGGCGTGCAACTGGCGCGCAAGGTGCGCATCGAAGCGCAGATGCCGACCGGCGGCTTCGTGCAGTTCCTGAACGCGCACAGCGGCGCCGTCATCGGCTCCTATTCCACTTCGCTGCCGCGCCGCGGCAAGCGCACGCTGGACGCCCGCGCCGAACTGGCCGGCCCGGTGCTGGACCGCCACGCCGCCACCAAGGCGATCAGCGACAGCCAGGATGCGCATGGCCGCAAGTTGCAAGGCGGCACAGTGGCCGCCGCCACGCCGTCCGGCATCAACGGTTCCGGCTACGCCTTCGACCCCGATCCACGCACGGTGCTCAACACCGACGCGCTGACCGACACCTCGCCCGCCTCCGCCTTCGACGCCGCCTACTCGACCAAGACCCTGCGCGACCTGACGGTGACCGGCGGCGTCTACAAGCTGAGCGGCCCGTTCGTCAACATCAAGGACATCGAAGCACCGAACACTGCGCCCAGCACCACCAGCAACGGCGTGTGGACGGCCAAGCGCGGCAACGACGCCTTCGACGACAGCAACGTCTACTTCCACCTGGACCAGAGCCAGCGCTACATCCAGTCGCTGGGCTTCACCGGCACCAAGTCCATCATCAACCGTCCGCTGGACGTCGACACTAACGGCGTCAACGGCGACGACAATTCGCACTACAGCGGCGGCGCCGCCGGTTCGGACTACCTGGCCTTCGGCCACGGCTGCGTGAACGACAGCGAAGACGCCGACGTGATCCTGCACGAATACGGTCACGGCATCCAGGCCAACATCAACAGCAGCTGGAGCGGCGGCGACACCGGCGCCATGGGCGAAGGCTTCGGCGACTACTGGGCCGCGTCCTACTCCTACAGCACGCCGAACGGCAAGATCTACCACCCGGAATGGGCCTTCAGCTGGGACGGCCACGGCGCCTGCTGGGACGGCCGCATGCTGAACCGCACCGACGCCAAGTACAACGCCAGCAAGACCTACGCCGCGCACCAGTCGGTGACCGAGGGCGGCGTCAGCTTCCAGTCGGATGAGCTGTGGTCGGCGCCGCTGTACCAGTCGATGGTGGCGCTGATCGCCGCCGGCAAGCCGCGCGCCAATATCGACCAGATCATCCTGGAGGCGCACTTCGGCCTGGGCAGCAACGTCAAGATGCCGGCCATGGCCACCGCCATCGTCAACGCGGCCAAGACGCTGTTCCCGTCGGACCTGACCTATGCCAACACCTTCCAGGCCAAGTTCGAGGCGCAGAACATCCTGTCGTCGGTGGTCAGCGGCCCGACCATCAGCGAAGTGGAGAGCAATAACACCACCGCCACCGCGCAAGCCATCGGCACCGCCGGCACCACCGTCAACGGCACCATAAGCGCCTCGTCGGACGTCGATTACTACAAGATCGTGCTGCCGTCGGGCAAAACGCTGGCCCTGACCCTGGCCCCGAACGCCAGCTCGGACTACGACCTGGAGCTGTACAACAGCGCCGGCACCAAGGTGGCGTCCAGCACCAATGGCACCGGAGCGACCGACAGCCTGAGCTACGGCACCGCCGGCACGCTGTACGCCAAGGTGATCTACTACGGCGGCGGCACCGGCGCCACCAGCGGCAAGTACACGCTCAAGGCCAGCTGGTAAGCAGCCAGCGGTCGAAATATCTTCCTTTCAACGCCCCGTTCCGGGGCGTTTTTTCGTCTGGCCGCCGAAAACCGCATTACGCTTGAGTGAGATTCAGAATCGGAGGCGGCGAACATGGTAAGCTTCGACCCCGGCGCTGTGACAGAGCCTCCCTTCCCACCAACTAATTATTGACCTCATGGATATCGTTCTCGCACTCAAAGCCCTGATCATGGGCCTGGTTGAAGGTTTCACGGAATTCCTGCCGATCTCGTCGACCGGCCATCTGATTCTGGCGGAACACCTGCTGGGCTTCCACGGCCTGGAAGAAAAAATGAAAGTGTTCGAGATCGTCATCCAGGCGGGCGCCATCTTCGCCGTCTGCTGGGAGTACCGCGCGCGCATCGCCGCCGTGCTGACCGGCCTGGGCGACCCGAAACAGCAGCGCTTCGCGCTCAACGTGCTGATCGCCTTCATGCCGGCCGCCGTGCTGGGCGTGCTGTTCAACAAGGCCATCAAGGCCAAGCTGTTCGCGCCGGTGCCGGTGGCGCTGGCCTTCATCGTCGGCGGCTTCGTCATCCTGTGGGTGGAAAAGCGCGAGAAAGCCAATCCGGCCATGTCCCGCATTAATTCGGTGGACGACATCACGCCGGTGGACGCGCTCAAGATCGGCATCGCCCAGGCGTTCGCGCTGATCCCCGGCACCAGCCGCTCCGGCGCCACCATCATGGGCAGCATGATCTTCGGCCTGTCGCGCAAGGTGGCGACCGAGTTCTCGTTCTTCCTGGCGATCCCCACGCTGCTGGGCGCCACCGTGTATTCGCTGTACAAGGAACGCGCGCTGCTGTCGGCCTCCGACCTGCCGCTGTTCTCGATCGGCACCGTGGCGGCCTTCGTCTCGGCCTTCCTGTGCGTGCGCTGGCTGCTGCGTTATATCAGCTCGCACACCTTCACCGCGTTCGCGTGGTATCGCATCGCCTTCGGCCTGATGGTGCTGGTCACCGGTTACACCGGCGTCATCGTCTGGGCCGATTAAACCTTAGTCGTAGTTTTGTTGTCGGAATCGAGTAGTAGAAATGGATCATCAGGAAAATAACGAGCGCGCCCTTCAGCTGCTGCAAACCGTGTTCGGCTACCCGGCCTTCCGCGGCCAGCAGGCGGAGATCGTCGGCCATGTCAGCGGTGGCGGCGACGCGCTGGTCCTGATGCCCACCGGCGGCGGCAAGTCGCTGTGCTATCAGATTCCCGCGCTGGTGCGCGACGGCGTCGGTGTGGTCATCTCGCCGCTGATCGCGCTGATGCAGGACCAGGTGGACGCGCTGGCCGAAGTGGGCGTGCGCGCCGCTTTCCTCAACTCCACCCAGACCTACGAGGAAGCCAACCGCATCGAGCGGCTGGTGCGCACCGGCGAGATCGACCTGGTCTACGTGGCGCCCGAGCGCCTGATGACGGAGCGCTGCCTGAACCTGTTCCAGGCGTCGAAGATCGCGCTGTTCGCCATCGACGAGGCGCACTGCGTATCGCAATGGGGGCACGACTTCCGGCCCGAGTACATCAAGCTGTCGGTGCTGCACGAGCAGTTCCCCAACGTGCCGCGCATCGCGCTCACCGCCACCGCCGACCAGCAGACCCGCGCCGAAATCGTCCACCGCCTGCAACTGGGCGACGCGATGCAGTTCGTGTCCTCGTTCGACCGCCCCAACATCCGCTACCAGATCGTCGAGAAAGCCAACGGCCGCAAGCAGCTGTTGGACTTCATCACCACCGAGCATGGCGGCGACTGCGGCATCGTCTACTGCCTGTCGCGCAAGAAGGTCGAGGAGACCGCCGAATTCCTGAACGAGAACGGCGTGCGGGCCATGGCCTACCACGCCGGCATGGAGCACGCCAAGCGCGCGGCCAACCAGGCCAAGTTCCTGCGCGAAGAGAACATCGTCATGTGCGCCACCATCGCCTTCGGCATGGGCATCGACAAACCCAACGTGCGCTTCGTCTGCCACCTGGACCTGCCCAAGAGTATCGAAGGCTACTACCAGGAGACCGGCCGCGCCGGCCGTGACGGCGAGCCGTCCAGCGCCTGGATGGCCTACGGCCTGCAGGACGTGGTGCTGCAGCGCCGGATGATCGACGAATCGGAGGCCGACGAAACCTTCAAGCGCGTGCTGGGCACCAAGCTCGATGCCATGCTGGGCCTGTGCGAAACGCTGAGCTGCCGGCGCGTGCGCCTGCTCGACTATTTCGGCGAGCAGTCCGGCCCTTGCGGCAACTGCGACACTTGCCTGATACCGCCGGTGTCCTTCGACGGCACGGTGCCGGTGCAGAAGCTGTTGTCGGCGGTGTACCGCGTCGACCAGCGCTTCGCGGCCGGACATGTGATCGAAGTGCTACGCGGCGTCGAGACGGACCGCATCAAGACCTGGCATCACGATTCGCTGTCGGTGTTCGGCATCGGCGCCGACCGCAGCGAACAGGAATGGCGCGCCATCCTGCGCCAGGTGATCGCGCTGGGACTGGTGACGGTCGACCATGAACAATACAGTTCGCTCAAGCTGACCGACGCCGCGCGTCCGGTGCTCAAGGGCGACCAGAAGGTGCAGCTGCGCCAGTACCAGAAGCCGGTCAAGCAGAAGAGCGCCGGCCGCGCGTCCAAGGGTTATGTGGAAAGCGACCTGTCGCCGCGCGAGCAGGCCATCTTCGACAAGCTGCGCTGGTGGCGGGTGGAGACGGCGCGCGCGCACGACGTGGCGGCCTACATCATCTTCAACGACGCCACGCTGCGCGAGATCGCCAAGGCGCGTCCTACCACGCTGTCCGACCTGCGCGGCATCTCCGGCGTCGGCGAGAAGAAGCTGGCGTCGTATGGCGACGAGATCGTCGCCATGATCAGCGAGATGGACTAGGCGACGCGCGACTGGGGTAGGCACTTGCGCAAACTGTCCCAGATTCTTGTTCTTTTCTCTTGAGTTGTGAGGCTGGTCCAGAGCAGGAAGGTTGGCGCGGGAATCTCGAGCTCGATAAACTCTATCGGCTCGGTGATGCTCCAGGCGGAAGCCGACTGGCCGGCACATTCGGGACAATAAGGCGGCAGTCCCATCTCGAACGGTTCACCGTCGATATCCGGATCGCAGGCGACCACCCCAAAGATCGCTTGTAAAACCTCGGCTTGCTTTACTTCGTCCAGCCCTCTTGCCTGAACATTTGCTTTTAATTCGCTGGCGACCTCGGAATAGGCGATGCAATGTACAGCATCCAGATAGCGTAACGCGGGAGAGTTCTTCTTCCTGAGCAAAAATTCGCCGTAGGCATGAGGACTTACTTGCGGAGCTTTGAAGGAAATTCCACAGGACTCACATCGGTATTCAAAGAGTACAAGTTTCATTTTTCCACCGGAGTAACAATCTGAGGCTTTAATATCTGATTGTAGTCTTGCAGTATAGCGTGGTTACTTTTTCCGGCAGCTCTCTCTGAACGAAAATGAATGACGTTATATCCATCCCTGCGTGCGGCTGCCCCTATCGATTGAGTGACCGAGCTAATAGCGCCTCCAACATAATCATATTTCGCGGCCACATCAGGTTCCGTTAAGTCCAGCACTCTCATGGCACTCTGAGTCATCGAGAACCGGATCACGTGCGTTGCCTGGATGCCGTAGTGCTTCATTTCGGACAGCGCTGTCTCGGCGTCCTCCGAAACATAAAAGGCTTTTCCAAACCGGCTGTTGGGATTCATGTACTTAGGATCAATGCCGTTGAGGATGCTGCTGACTTGACTCTTGTCGTTGAGCGTTGCATAGAAAGCGCTTGTGGTACGAATATCAGGATTCGTCATCTCCAGCTCCTGCCGGATTTTTCATTCGCAA
Source organism: Duganella sp. BJB476 (assembly GCF_003416895.1). Taxonomy (GTDB): domain Bacteria; phylum Pseudomonadota; class Gammaproteobacteria; order Burkholderiales; family Burkholderiaceae_D; genus Rugamonas. The sequence goes on along the minus strand of NZ_QVIO01000004.1, from coordinate 184,992 downwards.
CTACACGGTTACCCAAACTATCGCTTGAGAAGAAGACGCTGGTTTTGATTGGTCACAGGGCTTGTGTGAGCTAATATCATGCCGAACCAGAAGGATATCGACATGCACGCACCGACCATATTTAATCGATCGCTCGGCCAACTGGCCGGAATCATCAAAAAACTAGAAGCGAACCCCAAAATACTTGGCGCTCGGCTGCATGCGGAGATGCTGCCGTTTGCCTCGCAGGTGCGGGCCACGGCTAATTTTGCGTTGCGGGGATGTTGTCCGCTAGCGGGTTTGCCGCCGGTGAGTTTCGATGGCGTTGAGTTGTCCTTTGCCGCGCTGGCGAAGCAGATCGATGACACCATCGCCTACATCGCCGCTATCCCGCTGCAGCAGTTCGAAGGCCCGGCCGACCGCATGTGCCGTGACCGCGCCGGTTTTGCCGACATCGAACTGCCGGCCAATGAATATCTGAACCTGTACATCCTGCCCAACTTCTACTTCCACTTCAGCATGGCCTACGCGATCGCGCGCAGCCACGGGGCGGACATCGGCAAGCAGGACTTCGACGGCTACCACCTGTACGCGCCGGGCTTCTCGTTCGAAAAGCCTACGACGTAACGATGCTGCGGTAACGGCTGGGCGGCGCGCCGACGCTGTCGCGGAAGCGGTGGCTGAAGTGGCTCAGGTCAGCATAGCCGCAGGCGTCGGCGATCTGCTGCAAGGGTTGGTCGGTGGTCTTCAACAGCTGGCGCGCATGTTCCACGCGGCGCGCCGCGATCCACGCCGACGGCGGCATGCCGAACGAGATCCTGAACATCCGCGCCAGATGGTACTCCGACATGCACGCCAACTGCGCCAGCATGCCCAGCGAGATATTCTGCCCCAGGTTCGCTTCGATGTAATCCGCCAGCCGGCGCCGCACCACCGGAGCCAAGCCACCGCGCACGCGCTGCTGATGCTGTGGCATCGATTGCGACAGCAGCAGGTGGCTCAAGGTCTCGTGCGCGACCTCGTTGGCGCGCAGTTGACCATCCGCACCTTCCCACGACATATCCGCCAGGTCCGCGCACAGGCGGCCGATGCGTTCATCTTCAAAGTAGGTGCGGTCGGCCAGCGTGACCTCGCGCGGCTCGCGGTCCAGCTCCACCACCGCGCGCCGCGTGAAATGCTCGGGCAGGAAGTAGACGTGCAGGAAGCGCAACGGCCCGCGCACCGTCCAGCTGGACTCGTGCCAGTCCGGCAGCGTGCATAGACGCTCCGGCGCGCCGTACAGGCCGGGCAGCTCGTCGCGCTCGGTGCGGTAGCCGCCGCCCATGTAGTAGGACAGCGTATGGTGGCCCGGCTTGTTGTAGCTGGTCTCGGCCACCTCGGTGTCGCGGCGCCAGATGGCCACCGCCAGCTCGTCGCCCAGCCAGGCGAAGCGCTCCAGCACCGCATCCGTTTCGGACATGGTGCGGAACACCGCATGCGAAATCAGCCCGTCCGGCGCGCGGGCGGGGGTGGCATCGGTGGCGTTGGAAGGGCGGGCTGGCACGGCGCGAACATTCAGTAAGAGTTGACTTAAAGTCTAGCACGGAGCGCGCCCACCCCGCTGGCGGCCGGCCGATTTGCGCAATTTCAGACAAGCGCCGCCCACGCGCACCCGGCATGCTGGCAGCATGAATATCTTCCTCTACCTGCTCACCGTCCTGATCTGGGGTACCACCTGGATCGCCATCACCTTCCAGCTGGGCGTCGTGCCGGCGCCGGTATCGATCGCCTATCGATTCTGGCTGGCCGCCGCCGTGCTGATGGGATTTTTGCTCGTCACCCGCAAGCCGTGGTGGCCGCCACGCCAGGCCTGGCGCTACCTGATCGCCCAGGGCCTGGCGCTGTTTTGCCTGAACTTCCTGTGCTTCTACTACGCCAGCCAGTGGATCACCAGCGGCCTGGAAGCCGTGGTGTTCTCCACCGCGCCGATCTGGAACGCCATCAACGGCCGCATCTTCCTCGGCCGGCCGATACGCCGCCAGGTGATGATGGGCGCCCTGCTCGGCCTGACCGGCATCGTGCTGCTGCTTTCGCCGCAGATGGCCGGCCACTGGAACGACAGCAAGGTGATGATGGGCCTCGCGCTGACCTTGGGCGGCACGCTGTGCTTCTCCTGCGGGAACCTGCTGTCGAGCCGCATGCAGTCGCTGGGCCTGACGCCGTGGCTGACCAACACCTGGGCCATGCTGATCGGCTCCACCACGCTGGGCGTGGCGGCGCTGGCGCTGGGCATGCCGTTCGCGCTGGAGCCGAGCACGCGCTACGTCGGCGCCCTGCTGTACCTGGCGATTCCCGGCTCGGTGATCGGCTTCACCGCCTACCTGTTGCTAGTCGGCCGCATAGGGCCGGACCGCGCGGCCTATTCCACGGTATTATTCCCCATCGTGGCACTGACCATTTCAACGATCTATGAAGGCTACCACTGGACGCCGACGGCCCTGGCCGGACTGGCGCTGGTACTGGCGGGGAATTTGCTGGCGTTCCTGCCGCTGGCCTCGCGCACCAAAGCGATGGGAGCCGCATAAAACAGGGAAACGCATGAACCGATACGTCGCTGCACTGACATTGGCATTAGCGGCGTCCGCACAAGGCGCCGAAGCGCCGGCGGACACCATCTACCGCAACGGCTACATCTACACCGTCGACGCGAAGGACAGCGTGCAGCAGGCGTTGGCCGTACGCGCCGGCCGCATCGTCTACGTCGGCGACAACGCCGGCGCCAAGCCGCTGACCGGCAAGAAAACCAAAGTCATCGACCTGCACGGCCGCATGCTGATGCCCGGCCTGATCGACGGCCATATGCACCCGCAATCGGGCGGCAGCCGCCTGCTCAACTGCAGCCTCGATTACGCCGCGCTGACGGTAGCCCAGTTCCAGTCGCGCATCCAGGCCTGCCTGGACAAGGACAAGAAATCCGACGCCGGCCGCTGGCTGGTGGTGGTCAACTGGTTCCAGCAAGGGATGCTGCCGGACGGCGTGGAAACCACCGCCGCCACGCTCGACGCGCTGAAGACCGAACGCCCCGTCATCGTGCGCTCGTCCTTCGGCCACTCGGCACTGCTCAATTCAAAAGCCCTGCAACTGGCCGGCATCAAGCGCGACACGCCCGATCCCGCCGGCGGCAAGATCACCCGCGACGCCAAGGGCGACGCCACCGGCCTGCTGGAAGACGCCGCGCAGGACATGGCGATGAACCTGCTGCCGCAGCTGACCGTGGCCGAGAACCTGGCCGCGTCCAAAGCCGCACTGGCGGCGATGCGCAAGCAGGGCATCACCAGCTTCCTCGACGCCTACACCGATCCCGAAACCATGACCGCTTTCGCCGACCTGCACCAGCAGGGCAAGCTGACGGCGCGCGCGCACTTCGCGGTGCTGATCGACCTGGATAAAGGCGCCACGCCGCAAAGCGCGGTGGCCGAACTGCTCAAGCAGCAGAAGCAGTTCGACCAGGGGCCGACCGTCGTCGCGCCATCGATGCAGGTGCGCCACGCCAAATTGTTCATGGACGGCGTGATCTCCGCCCCGGCCTTCACCGGCGCCATGCTGGAACCCTACCTGGTCAACAAGGGCACGGCGGACAAGCCAGACTGGCAGCCCGGCGCCAGCACCGGCCCGGCCAGCTACTTCTCGCCAGAAGCGTTGAAGACCACACTGACGGAACTGGCCAACGCCCACATCGATCCGCACATCCACGTCGATGGCGACCGCGCCGTGCGCGAATCGCTGGACGCCATCGAATACCTGCGCTCCACGCCGGCCGGCAAGGACGTCCGCCCCGCGCTGGCGCACGACGAAATCGTCGCCCCGGCCGACTACCCGCGCTTCGCCAAACTGGACGTGACGCCGGTGCTGTCCTTCCAGTGGGGGAAACCGGCGCCCGACACTGTGGGCGCGTTGAAGGACTACATGGGTCCACAGCGCTACGCCATCGTCGAACCGCAGGCGCTGCTGCTGAACGCCGGCGCGCGCATCGCCTATGGCAGCGACTGGCCGGTCGATCCGCTCGACGAATGGTTCGCGCTGAAGGTCGGCGTAACCCGCACCGCAGCACCCGACGCCGGCAAGGAATACGCCGGCACGCTGGGGCCGCAGCCCGGCATGCCGCGCGCCGCCGTGCTGCGCGCCATCACGCTCAACGCCGCCTACACACTGCGCCAGGAAGCGCTGACCGGATCGCTGGAGCCGGGCAAGCTGGCCGACATGATCGTCTTGGACCGGAATTTCTTCACCATTCCGGCCGAGGACATCGCCAATATCAAGGTGCTGCAAACTATGGTGGGCGGCAAAATTGTGTATCAGGCCCAGGGCATGCGTTAAGATGTCGGCCTTTAGATAAACAGGCATAAACAGGCCCGCCATGGAACTCGTCATCTCCCTGCTGATCATTGCCGTCACCGGCCTGGTGGTCTACGCGATCATCAAGACCAATCCGGCCAAGCCGATGCCGCTTCCGGCGCGTCCCGCCACGCCCTACGAACCGAAGCTGCCGGAAGGCGCTCCGGCGCTGCACTGGTCCGACGACGGCCGCTTCCTGGTCGAAGTGGTCAACGAATCGCGCTACCAGGCCACGCTCAAGGCACTGGCCGGCGACCATGGCGACCAAGCCGCCGCAACGCCCTACCTGGCCACGCTGGTGCCGGACGACGTCAATCCCTACGAAAGCGCCGCCGTCGCGGTCTTCCTCAACGGCCGCATGACGGGCTACCTGTCGCCCAAGGCATCCGTGACCTTCCGCGCGCTGCTGAAGCACAAGGAAATCGAAGGCCAGGTCACCAGCTGCGAGGCGCAGGTGCGCGGCGGTGGCGTGTGGCAGAGCGGCCATCTGGCCTATGTCGTGGTATTGGACATGGAGCAGCTGGAGAAGTGATGAAGGTGTTTGCCCTGTCCCTGCTGATGGCGGGCGCCGCATCGGCCCAGCCGCTTGCGCTTCACTACGCGCAAAGCCCGCCACTGCAATATGCCGACACGCGCGGCGTGCTGACGGGCCACGCCGCCACACCTGCCATCACCGCGCTCACCGCGGCCGGTATCCCGTTTGTCGTGCACCAGACGCCGGCCAAGCAGCAGCTGGTGCTGATGCAGGCGGCCGAGCAGGAACCCGCCTGCATGCTGGGCTGGTTGCAAACGCCGGAGCGCGAACGCATCGGAAAATTCTCTGAAGTGGTGTATGAGGACAAGCGCCCGTTCGCGCTGACCTGGAGCGGCAATCCCGCCATGCACAACGAGGAAGCGCTGAAGGATACGCTGAGCGACAAGCAGCTGCGCGTGGTGGTGAAAAAAGGCACATCCTACGGCACCACGATCGACCGCGGACTGCTGCGCTACAAGACGCCGACCATCCCGAGCAGCGCGGACAGCCAGCAACTGCTGGACATGCTGCGCCGGCACAGCATCGATTACTTCTTCATCACGGAGGAGGAATTGGAGGAAGCGATCAAGGCTTCGGGTTATCCGGCCTCGCACTACAAGCGCATCTACTTCTCCGACCTGTACAAAGGCTACGAGCGTCGCCTGTGGTGCAGCAAGTCGGTGCCGGACGAGACGTTCAAACGCTTGAACGCCACCATCGTCCGGCTGCGCAAATAATTACTTCTTGGTGAAGACCAGGTCCCACACGCCGTGGCCCAGTTTCAGGCCGCGGTTTTCAAACTTGGTCAGCGGACGATAGGCCGGCTGCGGCGCATAGCCGTCGGCGGTGTTCTGCAGGCCCTCTTCCGCGCCCAGCACTTCCAGCATCTGCACCGCGTAGTCTTCCCAGTCGGTGGCGCAATGCAGGTAGCCGCCCACGGCCAGCTTCTGCACCAGCAGTTTGACGAACGGCGACTGGATCAGGCGGCGCTTGTTGTGGCGCGCCTTGTGCCACGGGTCCGGGAAGTAGATATGCACGCCGTGCAGCGAGCCGTCCGGGATCATCTGGTTCAGCACTTCCACCGCATCGTGCTGGATCGCCTTCAGGTTGGTCAGGCCCTGTTCCTCGATCAGCTTGAGCAGGCTGCCCACGCCCGGCGTATGCACTTCCACGCCGATGAAGTCCTTCTCCGGCATCACGCCGGCGATGTGTGCCGTGGTGCCGCCCATGCCGAAGCCGATCTCCAGCACCACCGGCGCCTTGCGGCCGAAGGCCTGCTCATAGTCGAGCGGCGTCTTGGCGTATTCGATCATGTACTTCGGGCTCAACTCCTCCAGCGCGCGCGCCTGTGCGGTCGACAGGCGGCCTGCACGCGTGACGAAGCTGCGGATGCGGTGTTCGGTCGGGTCGTAGAGCATCGGCCGCGCTGGGCCGTCTTTAGGGGTATCGGAAGACATGTGATGAAGTGAGTCGATGAATTATGAGGCAGCATTATATCAGTCACCCCGCAGCCGCCCCTGATCATCCCCAGCGCCCCGCTTCAGCAAAAGATTGACACCCCGTTTGACTTGAGGTCTAATCGAGTCAGGAGGCGTGAAATCGTTTTCAAACGTCAAAATGCCCTGTTTCGCACCCTGTTAATCCACAAAAACGACTACCCATGACCGATTTCACTCAATTTCCTCCCTCATTCATCTGGGGCGTCGCCACCAGCGCCTTCCAGATTGAAGGCGGCGCGGCCGCCGACGGCAAAGGCCCGTCGATCTGGGACACCTTCAGCCACACGCCCGGCAAAGTCATCGACGGCAGCAACGGCGACGTCGCCTGCGACCACTACCACCGCTACCCGGAAGATGTGGCCATCATGTCCGGCATGGGGGTGGACGCCTACCGCTTCTCGATGGCCTGGTCGCGCGTGCAGCCAACGGGCAAAGGCGCCTGGAACGAAGCCGGCTTCGCCTTCTACGACCGCCTGCTGTCCGAGCTGGAAGCGAAGGGCATCGACGCCCATGTCACCCTCTACCACTGGGACCTGCCGCAAGGCCTGCAGGACGACGGCGGCTGGCTCAATCGCGACACAGCCTACCGCTTTGCCGACTATGCCGGCGAAGTGGCGCGTCGCTTTGGCTCGCGCTTGAAAACGATTGCAACACACAACGAGCCGTGGTGCACGGCCAACCTGGGCTACGGCAACGCGCAGTTCGCGCCGGGCGTGGCGGACCTGAAACAATCGATCCAGGTATCGCACCACCTGCTGCTGTCGCACGGGCTGGCGATGCAGGCCATGCGCGCCGTCGGCAGCCCGGCGCAGCTGGGCATCGTGCTCAATCAGTGGACCGCCGACGCGGCCACCGACAGCGCGGCCGACAAGGCGCTGGCGGAATTCGAATACGCCCGCTCGGTGCAGTGGTTCATGGATCCCATCTTCAAGGGCAAGTACCCGGAACTGGCGCTGCAAGGCCACGGCGACAACGCCCCGGAGATCCACGAGAACGACTTCAAGGACATCCAGCACAAGATCGACTTCCTCGGCGTGAACTACTACTTCCGCGCCTACTGCTCGTCCGAGACGCCGCCGCGCCAGCCGGAAGCGAAGCTGGGCACCACCGACATGGGCTGGGAGATCTTCCCCGACGGCCTGACCGAGCTGCTGCTGAAACTGAAAGCGGAATACGACCTGCCACCGATCTACATCACCGAGAACGGCATGGCCAACCCGGACGTGATCGTCGACGGCGAGATCCCGGACGAGGCGCGCATCGATTTCGTGCTGCGTCACCTGAAGGCGCTGAACGACGCGCGTCTGCAAGGCGTGGACATCCAGGGCTACTTCCTTTGGAGCCTGCTCGATAACTTCGAATGGAACTCGGGCTATGCGAAGCGCTTCGGCATCGTCCACGTCGACTATGCAACGCAGAAGCGAACGTTGAAGCACAGCGCGCACTGGTACCGCGAGTACCTGCTGAAACAAAGGCCGCAGCGCACCGCGCACGCGGCCTAGAGCAAGCGTTTTATCCCCGCCGGCGCAGATGCCGGCGTTTTCCTTTCTACAGGCCACAGAGCCTGATGCTTTACACTCCAACGAGAATAACGAGGACGACATCATGCAAACCGCACCATCCGCTGTGCCACCGCAGGAACAGCAAGCACCGCAGGCTTCCGCCACCGCCAGCCAACCGCCATCGCTATTGCGCGCCATGTTCGCGCGCGGCACGCCGATGCTGTGGGTCCCCAGCGGCTATTTCGCGATGGCGCTGACCTACATGATGCTCACCAGCGTCACCTCCATCATGTTCAAGAACCTGGGCATGGACAACGGCCAGGCCGCGCAGTACGCCAGCTACCTGATCCTGGCCTACACCATCAAGCCGCTGTTCGCGCCCTTCGTTGAAATGTACCGCACCAAGAAGTTCTTCGTGCTGTGCGCGCAGCTGATCATCGGCCTGGGTTTCGCCGGCGTGGCGCTGGCGATGTCGCTGCCGGATTACATGGTGGTGATGGTGTTCATGTTCGGCGTGCTGTCGCTGGTCGGCGCAACGCAGGACATCGCGTCCGACGGCGTGTACGTCACCTCGCTGGACGCCAAGACGCAGTCGCTGTTCTGCGGCATCCAGAGCCTGAGCTGGAACATCGGTCCCATCGTCGCCTCGGGTGGCATGGTGTATTTGAGCGGCTGGCTGCACACGCACTACTTCCATCATCAGGCCGGCGTGTTTGGGCCGGAGTGGATCGAATCGTGGCGCATCATCTTCTTCATCGTCGCGGCCATCACCATCGTCGCGGCACTGTGGCATATGCGCGTGATGCCGGACGGCGCCAAGGCGGAGAACGCGCCGAAGTCGGTAGCCGAAGCGGCCTTTATCCTCAAGGATTCCTTCGTCACCTTCTTCCAGAAGCGCGACGTGTGGCTGATGGTGTCGTTTGCGTTCCTGTTCCGGCTCAGTATCGGGCTGCTGGAAAAGATCGGCCCCTTCTTCATGGTCGATCCGGTGGCGCAAGGCGGGTTGGGATTGTCGAACGAGATGCTGGGACTGATCTACGGCACGTATGGCCTGATCGCGGTGCTACTAGGTTCCCTGCTGGGCGGGATCTTCGTCGCGCGGCGCGGGCTGCCGGCGACCTTGTTTGTGCTGTGCTGCGCGGTCAACATCCCCAACGTCACCTTTCTCTTGATGAGCATCTACCAGCCGCACGACCTGCTGATCATCAGCGCCGGCGTGGCGATCGAGAAGTTCTTCTTTGGTTTCGGTTCGGTGGGCTTCATGATCTACCTGATGCAGCAGCTGGCGCCCGGCAAATACACCACCACCCACTACGCTTTCGGCACGGGCCTGATGGGTTTGTGCATGATGGTCACCGGTATCGTCAGCGGCCACTTGCAGCAAGCCTTAGGTTATGTGCACTACTTCTGGCTGGTGATGGCGGCCACGATCCCATCGTTCATCGTCACCTGGTACGCACCGTTCCATCATAAAGACTAAACCAGCAAGGCAGCAAACAAAAGGGCCGGCGCCAAACAAGCGCCGGCCCTTTTTGTCGTCATTCCCGCGCAGGCGGGAGCGACGCGCGGGGTGAACGCATAAAAAAACCCCTCGACCTTTTCAGGAAGAGGGGTTGGAAGACCACTACAACAACACTGGGACTACATGAAAAACTCTTTGCTTAGAACGACTTGCCGACGTTGATGCCGAAGGTGCGCGGCGGCAGGTACTGCGCTTGCCACGGGCCGTTGGCGTTCATCGCGCTGGTCTTGATCTTCGCGTCTTCCGCATTGCGGATGTAAGCGTCGAAGTACCACTTCGAATCGGCATCGAAACGCAGGCCAAGATCGGTGCGGGTGTAAGCCTTCTGCTTGTCCGGATCACCCAGATTGAACACGCTCAGCCAGCTGGCCGTTTCGTAGTGCGCGCTGATGCGCGGGATCAGCGTGCCGTTGGCCAGCGCGAAGCTGTGCTGGTACATCATCTGCGCACTGAACTTCGGCGAGTGCGGCATGGTGTTGCCGGTGACGTCCAGGCATGGATTGGTGATGCCAGGCGCCGTGCAAGCCGGCAGCACATAGTCGTTACTGCCGCCGACCAGATGCTTCAGCGTGGCGTTGGTGTATGCGGCGGTGAACTGCACGCGGTCTTCACGCGTGATCTTGGCCGCGATTTCCGTCTCGATACCCCATACCTTGGCGCCTTCCGCATTGCTGGTCGCCAGGCCGCGGGTGCCGTCCGCATACGTCACCGGTGCGCTGAACTGGAAGCCCTTGAACTTCTCGTAGTACGCCGAATTGTTCATCCGTACCGAGCCGCCCAGGAAGGTGCTCTTCGAACCGACTTCGTAGTTGGTCAGCGTCTCCGAACCATATGGCACGCCGCCATCCTGCAAACCGCCCGACTTGTAGCCGGTCGATACGCTGGCGTAGACCATGTTGTTCTTGTCGATCTCGTAGCTCACGCGTACCAGGCCGGTCAGCTTGTGGTCGTTGAACACACCATCATTATGCTGATAGGTCGTGAAGCCGGTGCCGCCGCCCAGTGGATTCATCGAAGGGCTCACCGGAATCTGCGGCGCATCCGAATTGCTCCAGCCGTTGTTGGTGCCGCCGATGTTCTTGCGTTCGTCCGAGGTGTAGCGCAGGCCGCCGGTTACGTGCAAGGCGTCGCTAGGATTCCAGGTGGTCTGGCCGAAGACGGACTTCGATTCCACGGTTTCCTTGGGCTGGATGAAGGAACCCTGCCAGCCCACGGTGCCCTGCTGGGTGCCGTTCATGATCGGGATGTCGAAGCGGATGCCGTTGTCCTCATTGGCGTAGTACAGGCCAAGCAACCAGTCCACGTCACGCTTGCCGGTCGACTGGATTTCCAGTTCGTGGCTGTAGTTCTTGTACTTGGACCAGACGGTGTTGTTGGCCTGGTAGCTGCCGTTGCTGGTGAAGCTGGTCGGGATGTTGGCGCCGCCATCCTGGTCGAAGGTCGAGGAGCCGTTGAAGCGCGAGTAGCCAGCGATGTAGGCCAGGCTGATGTCCTTGTTGATTTCGTAGTCGACGCGGCTGCGCACCGAGTGCGAATCGCGGTTGACGCTAGGCGCCGTATCGATCAACGCCGACCAGAAGTCCTGGCCCGCGCGCGGAGTCTGCATCAGGTTCATGCTCGGCGTGCCGCGGTCCATGTAGTGCTCATACGCGACGTTCCACTTCAGGCCAGGCATCGGCTGCCACAGGAAGCTCAGGCGCGCCGCGCTCTGGTCCTGTGCGCTGTACTTCTGGCCGTTGTTGACGAACAGGTTGGTGTTGATCGGTTGGAAGGCGATCGGGTTGCCCGGATGCGCGGTGTTCCATGCGGCGATCACCGGATCGGCCGCCGCGTGCTGCGAGGCGATCGACAGGTTCGGCGCGGTCTGGTAGCTGACGTAGCCGTTGTGCTGCTCGTGCACCACCGCCACGCGCATCGCCATCGTGTCGTTGATCGGGATGTTGACCGCGCCGCGCGCGCCCAGGCGGGCGTAGTTGCCGTAGCCCGCTTCGAAGTTGCCGGCGCTGCTGCCGATTTCAGGTTTCACCGTCTGCATGTTGACCGCGCCGACCGTGGAGTTACGGCCCCACAGCGTGCCTTGCGGGCCGCGCAGCACTTCGATCGCTTCCAGGTCGAACAGCAGCGCGGTCGCGCCTTCCGGACGCGGCGAGTAGATGCCGTCGACGAAGCTGGCCACTTCAGGATCGGCGTATTCGGTCTTGGCGCTGTCGTTGCCGATGCCGCGCAAGGTCATGGTGATCACGCCGTGGTCGCCCTGGCCGGTGGCGGCGAAGCCAGGCACCAGGTTGACCACGTCCTGCAAGGTCTGCACGTGGTTATCGTCCAGCACCGCGGCGTTCAGCGCGGTCACCGCGACCGGGGTCTTTTGCAGCGAAGTGGAACGCTTGGTCGCGGTGACATACACCTCGGTGATGGTCGAGGAGCTTTTATCGGCGGCGGCGGTGGCGGCGGCGGTGGACTGCTCGGCGGCCGGCGCGTCGGCCGGGGTGGCCGCATAGGCGGCGACGCTGGTGCCGGCCATCAGGGCGAGGATGGCCAACTGGATCGGGGACGGCAAGCGCTTCCCGGACTGCGGTACGTGGACGTTCATAAGTCTCCTTTTGCGTAGCGATCGCCGAGGGGGTTGGGCGGTGCCACATTTATCATCGTAGAAATCGATTTCATGTTGTTTGAAAACGTTTTCAAATTAACTGAAAACGATTTCGTTATTTGTGAAATCGATTTCATGGTACATAATTCAAATCACGGATGTCAATTTAAAAATTGTAGCGGCGTTGTTTCCCTGACATGCCAGACGGCGTTTCACGGGGCGGCACACTCTACGGACGGAGACAAAAAAATATGAAAACGATGCCAGCACCAGTCAAAAACGTCCTGATCGTCGGCGGCGGCACCGCCGGCTGGCTGACGGCAGCCTTCCTGGCCCGCACTTTGGGCGCCGGTGCAGACGAAGACAGCGTGCGCATCACGCTGGTGGAATCGAAGGAGATCGGCATCATCGGCGTCGGCGAAGGCACCTTCCCGTCGATCCGCGGCACGCTGGCCGCCATCGGCATCGACGAAGCGCGCTTCATCCGCGAGTGCCACGCCACTTTCAAGCAGGGCATCAAGTTCACCGACTGGGTGCGCCCGCCCGGCGCGCCGGGCAACGACCACTACTTCCATCCTTTCAGCCTGCCCAGCCAGCGGCCCGGCGGCCCGGAACTGCTGCCCTACTGGCTGCAAGGCGCGGCCGCGCCGGGCACGGGCTTCGCCGCCGCCGCCACCATGCAGAAGCGGGTGGCCGACGCAGCGCACGGCCCCAAGCGCTTTAACGACGCCGACTTCATGGGACCGTTGAACTACGCCTACCATTTCGACGCCGGCAAATTCGCCACTCTGCTCAGCACCCACGCGCAATCGCTGGGCGTGCACCACGTGCAGGCGACGGTGGACCGGGTGGAACTGGACGAACACGGTGCGATCGGCGCGGTGCACACCAGGGAGGCCGGCGTGCTGACGGCCGACCTGTACATCGACTGCACCGGCTTCCGCGCGGCGTTGATCGGCGACGCGCTGGGCACGCCCTTCCGCAACATCAACGACACGCTGTTCGTCGACCGCGCACTGGCGATGCAGGTGCCCTACGAGACGGCGGACACGCCCATCCCTTCATACACCATCGCCACCGCGCACGAGGCGGGATGGACCTGGGACATCGGCCTGCACCAGCGGCGCGGCATCGGCTACGTCTACTCCAGCCGCCACACCGAAGACACGCGCGCGGAGGAAGTGCTGCGCCAGTACATCGGCCCGGCCAGCGACGGCCTCAATCCGCGCCAGCTCAAGCTCAATGTGGGCTACCGCGAGCAGCACTGGGTGAAGAACTGCGTGGCGGTCGGCTTGTCGGGCGGCTTCCTGGAGCCGCTGGAATCGTCCGGCATCGGCCTGATCGAAACGGCGGCCTACCTGGTCAGCTACCTGTTCCCGCACAACGGCGACCTGGCGCCGGTGGCCAAGGTGTACAACGAGATGATGAAGGCGCGCTACGAGCGCATCGTCGATTTCGTCAAGCTGCACTACTGCCTCACGCAGCGCAGGGACAACGCCTTCTGGACCGACAACACCGACCCGGCCAGCATTCCGGAATCGCTGCGCGACAAGCTGTCCATGTGGAGCCGCCGCGCGCCGCACCGCATGGACTTCGTGGTGGACCTGGAGATGTATCCGCCGTCCAGCTGGCAGTATGTGCTGTACGGGATGGAGTATCCGACCGCGCAATACGCCAACGCCAGAACGCTGCCGCGCTTCGACGAGGCACGCAAGGAGTTCCAGATGATCGAGCAGATGTCGCACCGCGCGCTGGCCGACCTGCCCACGCACCGCGCGCTGATCGATCACTTCCTCCAGCGTGGCGAGCGCAAGATCGCCTGACCGGTATTTTGTAGTCAAAACGCGCCGAGCGTACGGGCGCTAACATACGCGCGCCGGTCCGCACCGCATGATGGTCTCCGCCACATCACTCAACACCACAGGAGAGACCATGCATACCCAACCATTACATGCCGGCGCAATGGCCAGCCACGAACTCGGAGACGGCTACGCCTCCGGGGTTTCGTGGGGCGCCGTATTCGCCGGCGCGGCCGCGGCGGCCGCGCTGTCCTTCATCCTGCTGATACTCGGCATGGGCCTCGGCCTGTCGTCGGTATCGCCCTACCAGTACAACGCCACGCCGCTGGGCGGAGCCGCCATCGCATGGATCGCCTTCGTGCAGCTGGCGGCGGCCGGCATCGGCGGCTACATGGCGGGACGGCTGCGCGTCAAATGGGCCAGCGTCCACGGCGATGAAGTGCACTTTCGCGACACCGCGCACGGCCTGCTGGCATGGGCGGTGGCGACGCTGATCACCGTGGCGGTGCTGGGCGGCGGCGTGCGCGCGGTGCTCAGCGGCGCCATCGACTCGGGCGCCGCCGTCGCCAACGCCGCCGCGCCAGCCCTGGCGCGCGGCAGCGGCAGCGGCAACACCTACTTCGCCGACATGCTGCTGCGCTCACCCAACGGCGACGCCGCGACCGATGCCCAGCGCAACGAGATCAACCGCATCCTGATCACCGATCTCGCGGCCGGCAAAATCAACGCCGACGACCGCAGTTATCTCGCACAGCTGATCGCCAAGCGCGCCGGCCTGGCGCCGGCCGATGCCGAACAGCGCGTGGACCTGGTCTACGCGCAGGCGACGCAGGCCGCCAACGACGCCAAGGCCAAAACGATGGCCGCCGCCGAGGAGGCGCGCAAGAGCGCCGCCCATTCCGCCTTGTGGATGTTCGTTGCCCTGCTGCTGGGCGCCTTCGTCGCCAGCCTGTTTGCCACGCTGGGCGGCCGCAACCGCGATCACGCCCGCGTCATCGTGCACGCCCCCATCTAACCGGAGAATATGATGCGCTCGATACTACTGCTGTTACTCGGCATTCCCCTTCCCATCGTCATCCTGATCGCGCTGTTCGTTCGTTAATACCCGTCGACGTCGATCACGGCCTGGGCGAAGGCTTGCGGCGCTTCCTGCGGCAGGTTGTGGCCCACGCCCTTGATGACGCGGTGCGTGCGCTTGCCGGAGAAGCGGGCGGCATAACCCTGGCCGTCGGTGGCCGGCGCCACGCCGTCGCTGTCGCCGTCGAGCGTGATGGTCGGCACGGCGATCACCGGAGCGGCGGCCAGCTGCCGTTCCAGCGCGTCGTACTTCGGATCGCCCTGCTCCACGCTCAGGCGCCAGCGGTAGTTGTGGATCACGATGGCGATGTAGTCCGGGTTGTCGAACGACGCCGCGCTGCGCTCAAAGGTGGCCTGGTCGAAGCGCCACTGCGGCGAGTTGGCCTGCCATATCAGCCTGGCGAACTCGCGGCGGTTGGCCTGGTAGCCCGCCTTGCCACGCTCGGTGGCGAAGTAGAACTGATACCACCAGCCGTGTTCCACCTGCGGCGACAAGGGCAGCTTGTTGCGCTCGCGGTTGTTGATCAGGTAGCCGTTCACCGACACCATCGCCTTGCAGCGCTGCGGCCACAAGGCCGCGATGATGTTGGCCGTGCGCGCGCCCCAGTCGTAGCCAGCCAGGATCGCCTGGTCGATCTTCAGCGCATCCATCAGCGCGATGATGTCCAGCGCCACCGCCGCCTGCTGGCCGTTGCGGAACGTGGCGTCCGACAGGAAGCGCGTGCTGCCGTGGCCGCGCAGATGCGGCACGATCACGCGGTAGCCCTGCGCCGCCAGCAGCGGCGCCACCTCGGCGAAACTGTGTATATCGTATGGCCAGCCGTGCAGCAGCAGCACCGGCTTGCCGTCGGCCGGACCGGCTTCGTAGTAGCCCACGTCGAGCTCGCCGGCGCGGATTTGCCTGATCGGCGCCAGCGGCTGCGGTCCCTCGGCGGCGTGTGCGATCGCGGCGAACGGCAGCTCGACGGCGGCCAGGCCGACCGCGGCCAGCGCGCCGGTCAACAGGTTGCGGCGCTGGGTATTCATGCTGCCAGCGCCAGTTCGACGTTGATATTGCCGCGCGTGAGCTTGGAGTACGGGCAGGTCTGGTGCGCCGCGTCGACCAGCGCCTGGGCCACTTCACGGTCCAGGCCAGGCAGGCTGATAGTCAGGCGCGCTTGCAACAGGTAGGCGCCGCCGGCCGTGCCCAGGTCGACCTCGGCATCCACCGCCAGGTCCGGCGGCAGCTGCACTTTCATCGCCCGCGCCGCATGCCCCATGGCGCCGATGAAGCAGGCCGACCAGCCGGCCGCGAACAGCTGTTCCGGATTGGTGCCCTGGCCGCTGCCGCCGGGCGGCGACAGCTTGAGGTCGAGGCGGCCATCGCTGCTGCGGGTGCTGCCGTCGCGGCCGCCGGTGGTGTGGGTCTTGCCGGTGTACAGCACTTGTTCGATCTTGGTCATGGCGGATTTCCTTAAAGTTGGTGGCTGGCTTATTTGTATCGCATCCGATGTAATCGGATAAGACGAATAATATCGCAACCAAAATCAAAGTCAAGCAGTTCCGATCAAATCGCATCCGATGTATAATTTGCTGCATCCAGACCAAGAAGGAAACGCCATGACCGCCCCCGCCCCAACCGAAGCCCGCAAGCTGGCCGACTTCCTGTGCTTTTCGATCTACTCCGCCAACCTGGCGTTCGGCCGCGCCTACCGCCCCATCCTGGACGAGCTGGGCCTGACCTATACGCAGTACATCGCGATCATCGCGCTGTGGGAGCAGGATGGCCAGACCGTGACCAGCCTGGGCGAGAAGCTGTTCCTGGAATCGAACACGCTGACGCCTATCCTGAAGAAGCTGGAAGTGATGGGGTACCTGCGCCGCGCGCGCGATCCGGGCGACGAACGCCAGGTGCTGGTCAGCCTGACCGACGCCGGCCGCGCGCTGCGCCAACGGGGACTGGCGATGAACCTGGTGGAGGCCTGCGGCCTGGCGCCGGATGAATTCTCGAGGGTGCAGCAAGCCGTCGCCACCCTGCGCGACAGCCTGATCAAAGCGAGCGCCGGACGGCCTGCGCGTCCCTGAAACGGCTATTCCACCGATGGCAAGGCAATGGAGTGGACTAGGGGACGGGTGGGATCGTAGAAAACCGTGACGGCGCCAGCGCAGCCTATTGTCCGGCGTAGCGCTCGATCAAGACTTGGTAACGCACATCCGACTTCAGCACGTCGAATTCGCGCGTGTCATTAAGCTGTGCAATATCGCGGAATCCGTGTTTGAAAGCGTCGTTCAGGGAACGCACTGCGCCGTCGAGGTCCCCCTGCTTCACCAGGCTGCGCGCTTGAGCGTAGTCCTGGGAGTATCCAGGCTCATTTGCCCCGGCCGCTGCCGGTTGTTCTACTGCGCTCGGCCGGAGCAGCGCGGGCGGCGCCGAAATAACAGTTGGGGTCGCTTCAGGAGGAGCCGCTTTGGCGTGCGCGGAAGTGGCCGTGGCGATCGCCAGTCCTTTCACCCGCTGGTAGTAGATCCGCCCCATTATCGGCAGTTCCAAATACATGCGGTCGGGTTCAACGAAATAAAACGTCATCCCGATCAGGGAATCGGTATCCAGGGTCACCTGGTTGCCGTGTTGCGTAATGCTGGCGATCGGTATGCTGAATTCGTCCCCCACCGCCACCTTGGTCGGCGTGATTTCAAACTCCGGGCCCAGCGGCAATTTGAGACTCATCACCTCCACCCGCTCAGCCCGCCATTTCCCGATAATGCCGCTGCCGTCCTCCTTGGCGCAGCCTGCCAGCACAAGGCCAAGCACAATCAGCAGCGCCCTGCGCGCAACGAGGAAGCACGTCATGTTAGCGGGGCGCCGTGTCGTACTGCTTGATCAGCGCGGCAAAGCGCGGGGTTTTGCGCAGCTCGTCAAGATCGCGATCCTTTTCCAGCATGTCGAAGTGCTTGAATCCGGCCATGAAACTTGCCTCGAATTCCTTGAGCGCATCGTCGGTGCGCCCTTGCCGGAGGCGCAGGATCGCCGTGTTGTAGTAGACCAGCGGCTCTTTCGGTCCACGCTCGCGCGCCTGCGCCAGGACCTTGCCGGCCTCATCGAACTTGCCCTGCGCCATATTCGCGATCGCCAGCTTGAGCAACTCATTGACCGCCGCGCGGCTGCTGGCGGCCGCAGCCTGTTCCGCATCACCTGATGCCAGCTGGGCCTCGCCCTGTTGGCGCAGCGCCTTGGTTTCCGCATCGGATGGCGCGATGCCCGCAGCAGGCTGCGCAGGCGCAGGCGCGGGTGCGGGAGCCGCGGCCGGGGCGACGGCGACGGCCGCGGCCGGGGACGTGGCCGCTACCGTCACGGCCTTGCCGCGCACGGAATAGAAATAACCGCCCCCCGCCAACAGCACCAGCGCGGCGGCGCCTATCATGATCGGCAGGCCTTTCTTGCCGCCGGTAGCGCCCGTCGACGCCGTCGACTGTGGCTCCATTGGGGTGGCGCAATTGGGGCACTTCAGGTCCTCGCCCGGGGAACGCTCGAAAATTTCGCCCGAGTTGGCCTTGTCGCAATCGCCCAGAGTAGGACATTTATACTTCGCCATAGCTTAACCTTTTTATTTGATGTGTTTTGTCTGGTGGCAGCGCCGCCCTGGCGGCGCGTCCATATCAATCCTGGCCGGCGGGGATGCCGATAATGACCTTCAGCGGCGCCTGCATGGCGCGCAGCTGCTGGTAGCCGGGATCCTGGTCGTCTTCGCCCGCCTCCTGGTAGCGTGCCATCGCCAGTTGCCGGTATGCCGACAGCAATTCATTTTTCTTGTCGATGTGCTGATAGTCGGCGTCGATGCGTTTGCTCACTTCGCGTTCGATCGCGCCCTGCAGCTCCGCGGGATGATCCGCGCCGAGCACCTCTTCCCAGTTGCGGCCATTCATCACTTTGGAGGTCGGCATACCGTCCACCAGATAGACGAACACCCATTCCGGCAGCCCGGAGACCTTGTTGGCGCGTTCCTTGACCATACCCAGCAGGCGCGCGACCAGCAACATCGGCTTGCGCCGTCCCTGCAGCGCCAGATCCGCAGCCGACTTGGCATACAGCGCCGGCAGCTTGCGGCCGTCGCCTTCGCTGTGCAGCAGGAAGGATTCGTTATGGTCCTTCAGCAGCCCGTCATAGTGCTTCTTCAGTTCGGCCAGCGACTCGACGAAACGCGCCGGCATCAGCGAAGTGATCTTCATGATCACAATCTGGTTCGGCAGGCTGCCAGCAGCCACCTGGGTATCGGAGGTCGGATGCTTCTGGTCGTCAAACAGCCGCGCCAGGCCGGTGCGGAACTCGTTCTGGTTGGCGCATTCGGGAACGAACACGCCCACTGTCTGGGTCGTGCCCTGCGAGCCGCCCAGATTATTGGCGACCGTGCGGTCGACCTCGGTCTTGTTAAACCTGAGCATGCTGCCCGCTTCGTCATACAGTTCGCTGACAAAGGCGCGCAAGCCGTTGGGGTTGGCATCGTATTTCTTTTGCAGGCGTTCGACGATATTCACATGCAGCACTGGCTGCAGATTGGCCGAAATTTCGGCATGCGCCAGTTCGACGATCTGGGCCGACTCCTGCGACAGGCGGCCGATGATGCTGCCCAGCGACAGGCTCTGCAGCAATTGGTCGAACGAATCCACGTCGGTGCCACCCAGCTCGATGATCGACTGGCGCACCCGCTGGGTGCGCGTGCGCTGGCTAGTCTCGTCCACCACCACCGCCTTCATGATGGCGGCGATCGCGTCCTGGTCGAATACGCGCTTCTGGTACGCCGCGTCGTGCGCGCCCAGGCGGGCGTCGCGCTCCTGGCCGAAACGCTTGGTGGCCTCGGCCAGGTTCTGGTGCAGTTCATCGATGCGGCCGCGCATGGCGGTCAACTGCTCCTTGACGAACGGCACCAGCTGCGACGCAAATTTGAGCCCCTCCAGATTGGTGCGCGCGATATACAAGTCCTGGTACAAGGTAGCGATATCGGAAAACAAGGCGCTGCGCTTGTCGGTCAGGTGCTTGCCGAAAAAGCCGACGTCGTTGAAACGATCGGTCTGCTCCTTGGCCCGCTGCTGGATGTCCTGCAAGGTGGCCGGCATCTTGGCGATCTTGTCCAGGTAGAGGCTTTGATGCTCGTCCAGCAGCGCCAGCAAGGCATCGGTCAGTTGACGCAGCTGCAGCAGAGATGCGCTGCCGGTCTTCCAGCGGCTGAAGAATTCCTTCTCCACCTGGCGCCCGATATGGCGCGCCATCTCAACCCGCGCATTGCCCTTGACTTCGTAGAATTTGCGGACCCCGCCCAGCATGCGGTAGGTGTCGTCGAAGACCTTGCTCAACTTGGTATTAAGGGTATCGATCCAGGTGGTTTGCTCGATACCGGCGTCGGCCTTAATTTCCGGTACCAGCCGGCTGACGATCTGCTTCCAGTATTCAGGCACCAGCTTCCAGGCCGGATTTTTGGCGTCATCCTCCAGGATGCCGGTCTCCAGCATCAGATGCGCGTCGGTCAACAACAGTCCTTGCGCGTTTTCAGCTTTGCGCGCTTCCACGCCCCAATCCTTCTCCAGCGCTTCGTCAGCGTAGCCTTCGCCTTGGCGGAAGTTGTTGAACATCAGCTGGCGCGCAGCCTGCTCGGCGAATCCGTAGGCCAGGTATTCCTTGATTTCCTGCTCCGGCACCACCACGCGCTTGATCCCAAATGACATGAACAGCTTGGCGCGCGCCTTGCCGATGTCGTCATCGCTTTCGAAATTCTTGATGTCGTTCTCGCCCTTTTCGGCGCGCCCCAGGCCTTCCCATTCCTTGTTCAGGGTTTTCTGGTAAATGAACTCGGCAACAATCTTCGGCACTTCCGACTCGATGTCGAACTGGATGCCGTTCTCGTTGACGTTGTCGACCAGATAGCAGCCGTTGAAGTACACGTCGTGCTCGAGGCGCGAGCCGTCCAGCAAATTGGTCGGCTGGTACTGGCCGACAGCCAGGGCATTGAGCTCGGACAGCGCGGCATAACCGTTGGCGTAGTAATTCGAAAAGCCGGCGACATCCTTGACCCGTTTCGAATTCTTCTCGGGCAGCAGTGCATAGATCAGGATGCGATAACGGTCCTGGTCGGGATACTTGTGGCGGATCTGCGCGACCGCATCCACCACCGAGCCGCTGCCGGTGCCGCCGGCCAGGCCGCAAACCACGTGGATGACCGCCCCCATTTTGCCCGGGCCGGCTTCCAGCTCGCGCATGCGCCCTTCCAGCGCCTTGACGAAGCTGGGCGCGTTCTGGGCAAAGACCACGCGCCCCAGCTTGCGGCGCTGTGCGGCGCCTGCGGTGCTGGCTTTGACAAAATCAAAAATATTGCGCGGCTCTATCCATTGCTTCAGCCCCGGAAACGAGTCCGGGTCGTCCAGCACCGGGCGCACGGCGCTGGCCGTGTTGATCAGGTACTCGCTGCGGTTCAGGTCGACCTCTTTGCCGAGCACCTTCCACTCCTCCTTCTTGTCCAACTCGTCGTGCGAGGTGTCGATGTACAGATAACCGAAGTGCGCAGCCGAATGGTCCTGGCTATCCTTGTTGCGTTCGATAGTCTTGCGGATGTGGCGAATGATCTTGCCGCCGGACCCGCCGAGGCCGATGATGAGGTGATTGTTGGACATGGGTGACAGATCTTATTGGTGGTTGAGCTTGAGTTTCAGGTACAGGTTCTTGTCGGTCTTGGCGGCGGTTTTTTTGACGACATAGGTGGCCACCTGCCCGCCGGACGCGGGCGCAGGGTCATCGCTGAAGACGATGCTCTTGGACGCATAGGCCGGAGCCGCTGCCGCACATGCTGGCGCCGCGTCGTCCTTGAACGCGATGCCCTTGGCGGCATAGGTGTCGCCATCGCCCATGGCCAGGCGCGTGTCGCCGGCGCGCGGCACGGCGCCGGCCAGCGCTGCCGGTGCGTCACAACGGTGGCCTTCGGCCGCGCCGCTCACCCCCGCGACCAGATCCGGTTCGGCGCTGCGCAACTTCTCATGCACATTGCCGGCCATCGGATTGGGGGACAGAAACACCAGCAACTGCTCCACGCCCGGCTTGGCGTCGAATTCGAACGCCCCCTTGGACGGCAGGAACACCGTGCCCATCGCATTGACATAGTTGTCCTGGCCGTTGACCGGGAAGATCTGGGTCAGGTTGCCCTCGGGGTCTTGATTCATCACATAGACGTAGGTCGGCCGGTTGACCTTGACGCCCAGCTGAAAGCGGTCGCCGCTGCGGAAGTTACGGCTGGCCAGCACGTCCTCGGTGCTGCCATCGGCCCGCTTGAGGCGGATGAAATAGCTGGCGCCGATCTGCTTGGGCGCGATGTTTTTCTTGGCCGCGAGTTTCGGCTCGGCCGCCGGCGCTGCCGGCTTGGCCGCAGTCGACGCGGCGACGACCCCGCCCTCCTCGCCGAAAAACAGCGATTTGGCGTTGTACGTCTGTTGGCCGCAGGCGGCGCCGGACATGATCAGCAGTGACAGGAGGGACAAGGTTTGTTTCATGGGCTTCTCGATGATGAAATGTGGGCCAGATGTATCAAAGCCGGTTGCGCTCTGCCGAGCGGGTGGAAAATTGCCGGGGCACTTGGGTCCGGGCACCGCCGGTTACTTCCTGCGCCTTACGGTTGGTGAAATCACGGGCTGCCGCAAAAGCCGGTTCGACTTGTCCGGCGTAGACATCGAGATAGGCAAAGAAGGCCTGGGTAAAGTACGACCCGCGCAAGGTGCGCCGCTGGTCGGGCAACAGGAATTCGCCGACCTGGATCGGCGGTCCCAGCGATTGCTCGCCTTCGCTGGTTGCGGTGATGATGGTGTAGGCACGTTCGCCGTCGATGGCGTCGCTCGCGGCCGCGCTGGCCTGAGGCTGGGTGCGCTTCGCCGCCTGGGTACGCGCCGGGGCATCGTCGCTGAAACGGATCGCCTTCGAGGTGTAGGCCTTGCCAGTCCAGGCCGCCATTGAAATACCGGCGCGCTCGGCCGCGCCGCCATTGGCTTGCGCGATATAGCCGCCGCTCTCGTCGGGTAGCCCCTTGAGCATCTCGCCGCTATAGCAAGTGTCGATCAGGATACGGGTATTGCGGGTCGGCTTCTTGGCCAGCTTTTGCAGCAAGGTGTCGGGCACTGCGGTCCGGTACAGATTCAGTTCGTAATCGGTCCTGTTGTTGATGGCCGCATCACCGGAATCCCAGGCGATGATGGACATCTTGCGTTCATCGTTGCCGTTCGCCGAGGGCAGCGGCTGCTCCCCATGACTGGAAACATAGATGAACAGGCTGTCGGTCGGCCGCAGATCGGCCTCGATGTTGCGCAACGCCGCTTCGATGCTGGCCTTGGTCGCCTGGCGCCCCAACAAGCTGGTCACGGTATATCCGGCCTGCGCGGCCGCGCGCTGGACCACTGCGGCATCGTCCTCTCCCTGGATTGGGAGCCAATGGCGACTGTCACGGAAAGTATTGATCCCGATGATCAAGGCTACCCGATGCTCCGGGCGCGGCGCGCTGCGCTGGGCCTGCGCAATCCGCGCCAACTGCTCGCCCGCCTCCAGCTCCCAGCGCTTGCGGCGAATATTGTCGGGATAAAAAGGCGAGGTCGATTTCAGGCCGACGATCGATTGGACGATGACGAAGGCTCGGTCGACTTCGTCTTCGGTCTGGTAACTGCCGGCCAGCTGGACCCGGCCCACACTGTCGCGCCCGACACGGGCATCGACCAGCCCCTCCTGACGCAACTTGAGCGCTATCTTGTCCAGCAAAAGCTGCGGCACATTGTACGAGTAGTAGGTGTTTTCAAAACCGTGCATCTGGCTCGCAGCACAACCGGTGAGCAGCAGCAACAGCAATATCAGGAGCGACTTATAGGTGCGTTCAATCATCGTCAGGCCTTACAGTAGGCGTTGGAGCAATGGACGGCCGCCCCGCATGGCGGCCTGCTGGATGCAGCGCTCAGATTACCGTCACGCTCTTCGACATGGTGACGGGCGTCTTGCCGCCCGCAGCGGCGCTAATTTCCACCCTGTACACGGTGCCCGGCTTGGAGTCAGGCGCAATCGGCAGCACCATCGATTCTTTGCTGCGCCCCACTTCCACGGTCCGCGATTCCGACGCTGCTACCGGGAACTGAACCAATTGTTCCGTCCCGTCTGCGACGACGAACAGCTTGCGCGAGAACACCACCGCGGTTTCGGCACCGTCCGGTGTCATCAGGTCATAGACCGTATCGATGGTGACGCGCTCACCCGGCTTGGTCTGGCTTGGCATTGCCATGTCGCGCAGCCGCAATGTGACGCCATCCTTGGCCGCGTAGCGGTTTTCCTTGACCACCTGGGTATAGGTCTTGCTTGGATCACGCACCAATTTTGACTCGGTAACCCAACTCGGGTTGAGCTTGTTGCAGGTATCGATCGCGGTGTAATACGCGGTCGCGAAACCGATGGCGCCGCCGCCAAGCGCCCCGGCCAACGCGGCCTTGCCGGCCTTGTCTTTGTTACCGGAGAATAAAGCACCACCCAAGCCCGCCAACGCGCCGACTGCAGCGCCCTTGGCGGTCAATTTAATCTGTTCGTTCTTGGTGCAGGCGTCCAAGTCTGCGTAGGCAGATTGTTGAGCAAAGGCCTGACCTGCGCAGGCTTGCAACACGGCTGCAATGGCCATGGCGTATTTGGCGACGCGGAATGTATCCATTCTTCTTCCCTATGTTTTGAATATTGTTATTTGATTATCAAAAATTGCTTGCCACTATTGCTGATCGCCGAGCCGGGGGCCACACTTACTATCAGTAAACAACCAATAGTGTCTGTTAAGTATCGCACATATTTCCACATGGAAAACTATCCGATTATCACTAGTGATGTAATTTTGTCCTGAACGAATAAAATTTGTGCAAGGAAGTAGGCGTTCGCCCAAGACACATGACCCTTTAGACAACGCAAATTACATCCACGCCATATTAGTTGCCATACAGACATATTGGCTTTGCAATTTGCGACAACTGATACCCATTTGACGACAACTCCGGAGAATGGAGACGACTACGCCGCAACGCCACTATCTGCGGCGGGGCCGGATTGTGATGCTGGCAAAGTGATTTTTGCGGAAATCGGACTTGTTTGCGGAAAAAAAATAGCGCCGGAGGCCGGCGCTAAGTCTTTGATTTGACTGGAGCGGGTGAAGGGAATCGAACCCTCGTCGTAAGCTTGGGAAGCTTCTGCTCTACCATTGAGCTACACCCGCATGCCACGCATTCTACGCGGGATTCGACAATGTTGACAACGTTGCCGCATGGCCGCTGGAGTTACTTGGCGGCGCGGCGGCGTGCGGCGAAACCGACCAGGCCCAAGCCTGCCAGCAGCATGCCATAAGTTTCCGGCTCCGGCACTGGTGTCACGTATTGCGTGAACTTGACCGACTGGTTATTCGTCAGCGCGTTGACATGCAACTGGAAGTTGCTGAAGTCGTTCAGGGTTGTGTTGGTGAAGGTCCACGTGGCAGATTCGCCATCGGTAAATCGGCCGTTGTTGTTGTTGCCAGGCTGGAACTTCACCGCAGTGGCGCTCAGGCCGTGATTCGCCAGCCCAATGGTGCTGCCGTCAAGCGGACTAAAGCTGACTGGCGCGGCATGCTTCGTATTGGAAAATTCCAGATCGAAGACGAAGGGGCTAGTCCCGTTAAGCGAATTGTTCCAGTCGGCCTTCAGGGTCCATACCGTATCGGCGCCCACTTGGTCGATTTTCAGGTGAGCCATGTCCTGGCTGGCGAAACCGGCGGTGAGGCTATGGCCCAGAACGATGGTTTCAGTGGCGCCGAAGGCGGCAGGTGCCGAACCAATTGCAGCGGCAAATGCACAGGCGGCGATTGCGATTTTAGAGAATTTCAAGATAGTCCTCTTTTGGTAGTGATTGCGCTGCAATGGGGCTTGAAGCCTAGCATCAACCCAGTGATGCAAATGTACCATAATGATTGCGCTATAGGAATTTACTTTTTAAAAAAATAATTTACTTGCCTCGAAAGAAATTTTTTGTTGTAAAAAAGTATGATGCTGTTTTGTTGGACGGCAGACAAAAATCATATCGCCTGGGAAATAGTTGACACCTGAATCTGTTAGGATGCTAGCCACCCTCGACCAACCCATGCACAGGATCACCCATGCGCAGCACACCTCCAGCGGCCGGCCGCGAAACCGTCCTTGAAGACGGCAAGCCCATCGTCACCACCACCGACCTCCAGGGCCGCCTGACCTACGCCAACTCCACCTTCATCCAGGCCAGCGGCTACGCCGACGAGGCCTTGCACGGCCGCCCGCAGACCTCGCTCTACCATGCCGACATGCCGCCCGAAGTGGACGCCGACATGTGGCGCACCGTGCTGTCGGGCCAACCGTGGCGCGGCCTGGTCAAGTACCGCTGCCAGGACGGCGGCCACTTCTGGTGCATCGCCAACGCCACGCCGGTGATTGAAAAGGGCAAGACCACCGGCTTCATGTCGGTATGTACCAAACCCAAGCGCGAACAGATCCAGGACGCCGAACAGCTCTACCGCACCGTCAAGGGTGGCAATCCGGACGGCATCCGCATCGTGCGCGGCGCCGCCGCCGCGCGCGGCTGGCGCCGCTGGACCCAGGCGCTGCGCGACATCACGCTGGCGCAGCGCCTGGCCCTGTGCTTCGGCAGCATGGCCGTGCTCGGGTTGACGATCGCCAGCCACGCTCTGTGGCCCTATGCCGAGAGCGCCCTGCACTGGCAGGCGCTGCTGATGGTGGCGCTGGCCCTGTACAGCTGGCGCAACCTGCACCTGGCGGTGGTCGCGCCGATCAAGGCCAGCATCGAAGCCGCCCGCATCCTGGCCGGCGGCGACCTGACCACCCGCATGGCGGTCGACCGCCATGACGAGCTGGGCCAGCTGCAAGCGTTCGTGCGCCAGCTGAACCTGAACCTGGCGTCCATCCTGGTCGACATCCGCAGCAACTTCACGCTGACCCGCAGCACCACCACCCAGGTGCGCGCGGCCAATGCCGACCTGTCGGCGCGCACCGAGGCGCAGGCGGCCAACCTGGAGCAGACCTCGGCGCACATGGGCCAGATCACCGGCACCGTCAGCCAGACCGCCGACAACGTCAACACCGCCAGCGGCGTGGCGAGCGAAGCGACCGCGCTGGCCGAACGCACCGGCGTGGCGGTCACGCAAGTGGTGGCCGCGATGAACGACATCCGCGCCTCGTCGAGCCAGATCGTCGACATCATCAGCCTGATCGACGGCATCGCCTTCCAGACCAACATCCTGTCGCTCAACGCGGCGGTGGAGGCGGCGCGCGCCGGCGAGAGCGGCCGCGGCTTCGCGGTGGTGGCTGGCGAGGTGCGCAACCTGGCCCAGCGCAGCGCCGCCGCCGCCAAGGAGATCAAGACCCTGATCGACGCCTCGGCCGGCAAGATCGCGGTCGGCGCCGGCATGGCCAGCGCCGCAGGAGAGGATATGGACGCGGTGATCGCCGCCATCGGCCGGGTAGCCGCCATCATGGGCGACATCAGCGGTTCCACGCGCGAGCAGAGCAGCGGCGTCAACCAGGTCAAGGACGCCATCATGCAGCTGGACGAGGTCACCCGCCAGAACGCATTGATGGTCGAGGAAGCCTCAGCCGCCACCGGCGTGCTGGACCTGCAGGCGCAGGCCGTGGCCAAGGCCTTGGAAGTGTTCAAGCTGCCGCCGCAGGGCAAGCCGGGCAAGGCCTCCGGCAACCTGGCGCTGATCGCTTCCCACCACGCGCAGCCGGAGCGCGCAGCGCCCCGGCAGGCGCGCCGTGCTTAGTTCAACAGGTTGAAATCGGCCCGGTAGTAATTGCCTTCCGGGCCGTTGCCGGCCAATTGCAGATAGACGGTCTGCTTGCCGATGTCGGCATGCTCGATTTCATACACGCCGCTGGCCAGCGACTGGCTGGCGGCCACCGCGAAGGTCAGCGAAAACTGGTCGCCGCGCGCGGCCGGGAAGCTGCGCTTGACGCTCAATAGCGTCATCCCGATCCCCCTGCCGCCCGGATACACATTGAAGCGCTCCTGCACCAGCGCCAGGTAGGCCGCGCTGCCGGCCGCCGCGACCTGGGAGACGCCGATGCCGGCCAGCGGCGCCGTCTTGGCCTTGACCAGTTCGGCCGCGCCGCACAGGCCGCCGCTACCCAGCATGCCGCCGGTGGCTATTACAAATGTTCGCCGTTCCATAGTCGTTCCTTCACGATGATTAGCCGCGCGGCGGGAAGATCCCCTGCAACGCAATAATGAAATTCAGCTCCAGGTAGGGCTGCACATTGTTGTGCGCCTGGCCGCCACCGGTCGATGCGGCAAGCACGGCGGCGCCCATCGGTTGCAGCGGCGCGGGGCCGATATACGGCGGCGACGGCGAAATCGACACCGCCAGCGTATTGCCGTTCGGGTTGGTCGTGGTGGCAGGCAGGCCGGACGCCATCACGTTATGCGCGTGGGCCGGCGTCTGCGCGGCGGTCACGGTGACGCTGGCCGCGCCGCCCGCTTCCCCTTGCAAGCGCTCGCTCAAGCCGGCGCCCTGGCCGGCGCCGATCGGCGCGCGCTGGCGCAGATTGGGCAGCGCGAAGGTGGACGTGCCGTTGCCGCCGTATTGCGTGCCCAACAGCGAGAACAGGGCGGTATTCTGCGAAATCGGCAACAGCTGGCCATCGCAGGTGGCCCAGCCAGTTGGCGCGAAATTGCCGGCAAAGAGGCGGATTTCCGCGACGAATTGATCAGCCATGGTGTCTCCTTAACCTTGAGATGGATAAACGCCGAACAACGAAATGATGAACTGGATCGCCAGGTAGGGCGCCATGTTCTCGTGCGGCTGGCTGCCGCCACCGAAGCCGATGCTGTCGGCGCCCATCGACAGGTTGGGACCCTGGGTGCCGTACAGCTTGGGTTTGGGCGAAGGCGCCGCCGGCACCCAGCTGGAGCCGTCCGTGATATTGACCGCGCTGGCGGCCGACGGCGGCACGGCCGCGCTGGCGTTGATCCGGTGGTTGTGCGACGGGATCTGGGCGGTGGTCAGCGTCACCTGCTCCAGGCCGCCCTTTTCGCCGAGCACGTAAGTCGTCGGGCTCAGCGTGCCCACATGGACCGGCACCCGCCCGCTCAGGTCGGGCAGGCCGAAGGTTTCCTGGCCGTCGCCGCCATAGGTGGTGCCGATCAGGTTATACAGCGTCTCATATTCCGAGATGGGCAGCAGCGCGCCGTTGCAGGTCGCCCATCCCACCGGGGGAAAGTTCCCCGCAAACATACGAATTTCACCGACATATGGCATAGACATAAATGGTCTCCTGGAGCGGGTTGCGCGATTAATTGCGCGAAGGGAAAATGCCGACCAGCGCGATGCCGAACAAGCTGGTCGCATAGGGCTGGCGGTTTTCATGGGCCTGGCCGCCCCCCACATTCGTCACGCTGGTCGGCGCCAGCGCCGCGCTGCCGTCGTAGCCATGGTAGACATTGACGCCGCCGGCCGGCACCGAACACAGGTAATTGCCGCTGGGGCTGGTGGAACGCAGCACGGAGGGATCGGTTTGGTTGACCGCCCGCAGCGCGTGTCCATGCTGTGGCAGCTCCGCCGCCGTCAGCGTGTGCGAGGCTTCGCCGCCCTGGGCGCCCGGCGCGGGATTGTGCATCGGCATGCGGCCGCGCAGGTCGGGCAGCGCGAAGTTGCTCACGCCGTTGCCGCCGTAGGTAGTGCCCAGCACGGCGAACAGCGCCTGGTTTTGATTGATCGACAGCAGCTGTCCGTCACAACGCGCCCAGCCCTTGGGCATGTAGTTGAAGCTGAACATACGGATTTCGGCTAAATATGGTGCAGACATGGTCGCTCCTGTAGGCAAGAGATGTCGCGCCGGCACTGCCGGGCGGCGGAGGGGAAAGACGCCGTCGGACGACGGCGTGCAGGCCGGTGGGCCGTGTCAGTCAGGTCGGCGGCGCTTGGCGCGGCCGGCCAGCAGCAGCCCGCCCAAGCCTAGCGACAGCATCAGCGCGGAGGACGGCTCCGGCACGGCGCTCAGCACCAGCGAGACGTTGTCGATCGCCGTGACGTCGTAGAAGTTACGATTGGAGAACTGCAACAGGGTCGATGCCTTGTTGGTGCTCAGGTTGCTGACGACGTAATGGGTCCACTCGCTGCTGGTGTTGGTCTGATGCCAGACGACGACGCCGTTGAACAGCACCTCGGAGTCGTTGATTGCCGGGAGAGCGCCGAACGAGGTATCGGCGCGCTGCAGATCGAATTCCAGCGTGTATCGATAACCGGGGGCGGTGGCGACCTGCTGGCCCAGCAGGCCGGCGCTGGCGTAGTTGCCGTCGCTGAACACATGGTTGAACTCATTGGTCAGCGGGATGTAGGAATAGTCGTAGCCGACATACTGCAGCAAGGGGTCGCCGCCCTGCGTCCAGGCCGCCAGCGTGGCGGCGGAGAAATCGCCATCGGTGATCAGGTTGGCGGCAAAGGCGGACGGGGCGGCGAACGCCGCAGCGCACAGCAAGGCAGAAAATAAGTTACGCATGGCTAACCTTCAAGACGATTGGAGGATTTGGCGAGCAACAATGCGGTTATTTTACTGTAAAAATTTCAACAAATTATCATTATGATAGCTATTTTTAAAAATATTGTATAAATGTTGTTTTTATAAAAGTAGCAAGATGCAAGTTTATTGACAATCACTTTTCAGCGCTGCAGCCAGCCTATGCTGCCGGCGCCGACGTTGTGGATGTACAGCCGCCCGGCCACCTCGGTCGCGCCGGTGGTCACCGGCGAAGCGCCGCCCGGATCCTGCAGGTCGGCGACGATGCGGCCGTCCTCGGTGAACGCCAGCACATGGCCGTAGGGCTTGGGCTCGGGCCACAGCGCGCGCGGCAGGCGCAGCATCAGCTTGCGCAGATAGGGCTTGTCGGCCATCTTGTCGAGATCATTGCGCGGGCCGGACCGGCCCAGCCAGATGCGGCCGCCGGCGCCGCGCACCAGGTTGTCCGGATAGCCGGGCAGGTTATCGAGCAGCACCTGCGCCTGCGGCGACGCCACCCGCACATCCACTCCGGCGGCGTCGACGGCGATTTTCCATACCCGGTACTTGCCGCTCTCGCTCACATACAGCCAGCGCTGGTCGCCGCTCAGCAGCACGCCGTTGGAAAAACTCAGGCCGCCGGCCACCACGCGCGTGGCCTTGCGGGCGGGATCGTATTCCAGCACGCGCCCGGTCGACGATTGTTCCAGCACGTCCAGCATGGCCGCTTCCATGGTGTCGCGCTGGACCGGGCCGAAGCGCTGCGAGGCGTCGCTGAAGTAGATCTTGCCGTTGGCCGCGACCGCCACGCCGTCGGCAAAGCGGATCGCCTCGCCGCCGACCTGGTCCGCCAGCACGCTGACGCTGCGGTCCGGCGCCACCGACAGCAAGCCCTTGACGGCGTCGGCCACGATCAGGTTGCCGGCGCCGTCGAAGTCCAGTCCCAGCGGCCGGCCGCCGGTGTCGGCATAGGTTTCCAGCGCGCCGCCGTCGGCGTTCATGCGCAGGATCTTGCCGCTGAAGACGCCGGTGTAGAGCTTGCCGTCGCGGCCGGCCAACACATGCTCGGGCCCCACTTCGCCGCCCAGCGCAATCTGCCGCAAACCGGCCAGGCGCTGGTTGACCGCATGGATGCCCGTGTAGCCGGGCGGGGTGGGCGCGGTCCAGCTGACCGGCACGATGGGCACCGGCCACAGGCCGAGATAGGCGGCGACGATCAATGCGGCAAACATGGACACCTTGGCGATTTTTTTCATAGTGCACCCAGTCTACGCAATCTTGATGCAGAATGGCAAAGCCTGTTTCAGCCAACCAGAGGATGTCCATGAAACCAGTTGTTGTCTTGAGTATCGCGCTGGCCGTCGCCGCGCCGCTCGCCCACGCCCAGAGCGCGGCCGCCGCCGATCCGATCGCCACCCTGGTCGGCCAGCTCGACCTGGAAAAATACAAGGCCACCATCAAGAGCCTGACGCGCTTCGGCGACCGCCGCCAGGGCACCGAGCGCAACCGCCAGGCGCTGGACTGGATCGAGGCCCAGCTCAAGTCCTACGGCTGCAGCAACACCGAACGCCTGCAATACCAGTACACCCAGCCGGCGCCGGACGCGCCCGCGGCCAAGCGCGCGCCGGGCATCCCCAGCGGCGGCGCCGGCGGTCCCGCCGGCCAGGGCGGCAGCACGCTGTTCGGCAACCGCGCGGCGATCGGCGTCAACACCGATCCACTGCGCCAGCCCGATGCAACACTGCGCGCGCTGAACGCCGAGCAGACGCCGGTCGGCACCTCGCAGCGCGAGAATGTCTATTGCACCAAGGTCGGCAGCACGCATCCGGAGGAAATGTACATCGTCAGCGCCCACATGGACGGCATGGGTTTCGGCGAGGCCGCCAACGACGACGGCTCCGGCACCGCGCTGGTGATGGAACTGGCGCGCATCTTCAGCGCGCCCGGCGTGCAGACCGAGCGCTCGATCCGCTTCGCGCTGTGGAACAACGAGGAGACCGGCTTGAACGGCGCCACCGCCTACGCCATGCAGCGCAAGGAGTTGCAGGGCATCGAATCGCCCAAGGGCTCGGGCAAATATCCCGAGCCGAAATGGCTGGGCATGATCCAGCACGACATGATGTTGTGGGACCACGGCATGCCGATCGCGAAACTGGATGCGGCCGGCAAGCCGGTGCTGGACGCCAAGGGCCAGCCGGTGTATGTGTCGCCGCCGGAGCAGCGGCGCGAGGCCGACGTCAACATCGAATACCAGTCGGTGTCGCGGCAGGCCGAAGGTTCGGCCAGGCTGGCCTGGGCCTTCCGCGCCGCCAACGACAAATACGCCAGCAACTATCCGGCCGCCGTCGGCTTCCACATGACCAACACCGACTCGACGCCGTTCATGGATCTGGTGCCCTCGATCTCGCTGCGCGAGAACGAGCGCGGCCAGCAGATCGGCGCCGGCTGGAATCCCAACTGGCACCAGCCCACCGACGTCTACGCCGCCTACTCCGACAAGGACTTCCTGCTGGGCCTGAACGCGGCGCAGACCACGCTGGCCGGCGTGGCCCAGCTGGCCGGCGCCAGCATCAGGAAGTAAGGCTGACCGCAGCACCCGCCAGCGCCGGCTGCGCGGCGATCGCCTGCAACACGATGTCGTGCAGGCGTTGGGCCGGCGCGCTCAGCTCGTCCGCACCGCGATGCAGGCGCAGGCCGATCACCGGCAGCGGCGGCAGGCCGGGCTGCTCCAGCGCGCGCAAGGCCGGCGGCAGGCCGACCTGGGTGCGCACCGTCACGCCCAGCCCGGCCGCCACCGCCGCCCACACGCCGCCCAAGCTGGGGCTGCTGAAGGCGATGCGCCATGGGATGCCGGCCCGGTCCAGCGCATGGATCGCGGCCGAGCGCATCATGCAGGGCGCGTCCATCATCACCAGCGGCAGCGGCTCGCCGTGCCCGCTCCAGGCCGGCCAGTCGCCTACGCCGGCCGCGCCTATCCAGCGCATCGGCAAGCGCGCCAGTTCCGGCGTGCGCCCCGCCGCCGGCGACGCCTGCGCCGGATCGCTCCAGGCCAGCGCCAGCTCCAGCCGCCCGGCCGCCATCTGCGCCATCAGGTCGGCATTGCGCGCCACGCAGGCTTCGATGCGCAGCTTCGGATGGACGCGGGCGAAGCGGCCCAGCACTTCAGTCAGGATGTGCTCGCCGAAATCCTCCTGCATGCCGAGCCGTACGCTGCCGGCCAGCTCGGCGCCGCGCACGGCGGTGGCCGCCTCGTCGTTCAGCTCCAGCAGCCGGCGCGCGTAGCCCAGCAGCGACTCGCCGGCCGAGGTGGTCACCATGCCGCGCCCTTCCTTGCGCAACACCGGCATGCCCAGCTGCTGCTCCAGCTTCTTCAGCTGCGCGCTGACGGCCGAGGTGGAGCGCCCCAGCCGGTCGGCCGCCTTGGCGAAGCTGCCCAGGTCGACGCCGGTGACGAAGGTGCGCAGCACATCGAGGTCAAAAGTAATTCTTCGCATAACCATCCCGATTTATCGAACTATTCATCAAAATATTCCTGATTTTCAGGATCAAAATAGCCCTGTATCGTGAAGCTGTCAATCACCCCACCGGAGCCCATCATGCCCATGAGTCGCATTTCTCTGCTGAAAGGAAAATCGCCCGAATACCTGGCCGCGTTGTCGCACAGCCTGCATCGCGCCATGGTCGAGGCCTTCAACGTGCCGGAAAAAGACCGTTTCCAGCTCATCCAGCAACACGAACCGTATGAACTGGTCTTCGACCGCGACTACGAAAGCCCGTCCGGCCCGCGCTCCGACGACTTCGTGCTGATCAACATCACCACCGGCAAGCCGCGCAGCACCGAGATGAAGCAGGCGTTTTACCGCCGCCTGGTCGAACTGCTGGCCGAGGCGCCGGGCCTGCGGCCGCAGGATGTGATGGTGGTGCTGTCGAGCTCGCAGGGCGACGACTGGTCGTTCAGCGGCGGCGCCCCGGCCGCCAGCCTGTGGAGGCCGGCATGATCGCGATGCAATACAGCTTCAGCCTGCCGGCCGACTACGACATGGCCATCGTGCGCGAGCGCATCGGCAGCAAGGGGCCGCTGCTGGACCAGCTGCCGCACCTGGCCTTCAAGGCCTATCTGTACGCCGAGCGCGGCGAGTCGCAGGAAAACCTGTACGCGCCCTTCTACCTGTGGCACAGCGAGGAGGGCATGCACGATTTCCTCAACGGTCCCGGTTTCGCCGGCGTGGCGCAGGCCTTCGGCTGGCCGTCGGTGCGCACCTGGACGCCGTGGCACGCCAGCGTCGGCGAGGCCGTACGGCAGGCGCGCCACGCCACCCACAGCGTCGAGGCGATCGCGCCCCACAGCGACCTGGCGCAGCTGCGCCTGCGGGAAGAACAGCACGCGCGCCACGCCCTCGAGTGCGGCGCGCTGGCGGTGGTGATCGGCTTCGAGCCGGGCGACTGGAGCATCGTGCGCCTGTGCCTGTGGCGCGGCGAGCCGGCGCTGCCGCCGCTGCCGCATGAGCAGCGCTACCGGGTCGGCCACGTGTCGGCGCCGGGACTAGCGCAGCAGCAGTAGCAGCGCGCCGCGCGGCTGGGCGTTGGCCTGGGCCAGCATCGAGGCGCCGGCCTGGCGCAGGATGCTGGCGCGGGTCAGTTGCGCCGTCTCGCTGGCGTAGTCGGTGTCGCGGATGCGCGAGCGCGCCGCCGCCAGGTTGTTGGCGCCGTTTTCGGCATTGCTGGCCGCCGCCGACAGCCGGTTGCTGGCCGCCCCCAGCTGGGCGCGGATGCCGGTCACCTCGTCAATCTTGCCGTCGTAATACTCCAGCGCCGCGGACGCACCGCTGGCGGTGGTCAGGTCCTGCACCGGCTCGCCGCCGCTATACACATCCTGCACCACCGCCTCCGGCGGCCCCACCACCACCGAGGCCTGCCTGCCCGCGCTCAGCCCCGCCGCCGCCGGATTGGCGCCGGCGATGGCCATCGAGTGCGCGCCGGGCCGCACCGCCTCCGTCACGGTGACCGTGCCCTTGTTCGCCCCCAGGGTCAAGCCCAGCGAGGCGGCGCTGCCGGGGTTGGATTCGGCGATGACGATATCGCGCCCGTCGGCGGTGCTCAGCGTCAGCGTGCCGCCGGCGGCGCTGGCCGTCACGCCGCTGGCGCCGGATACCGCGCTGATGGCGCCGGCGGCGTTGGCCGCGCGGATCGCGGCGGTGCCACCGGCGATGGCGCCGATGTTGACGCCGTTGATGGAAAAGCTGCCCCCCGCCAACGCGCCGGCGGCGCCCACGCCGCCGGACAAGCTGGTGGCGGCGCTGGCCGTCACATTGCGCACATTGGCGGCATTGATGGCGGCCGCCACCGCAAAGGCGCTGCCGGCGCCCTGCCCCGGCTGCGCGCCGGCCGCCGAGGCGCCCACCGCCACGCCATTGATGAGCAGGTCGCCATTGCCGATCGCCCCCAGCACCGCCGTGCCGACCGCCGTGGCCTGCTGCGGCGCGACGTTGACATTGGCCTTGTTGTTCCCGATCGGCACCAGCGCGGCCGGGATGGACAGCGCCAGCGTCTGGTTCGCCTCGGCGCCGACCTGCAACTGCTGCGAGAACGTCCCGTCCAGCAAGCCCAGGTTGTTAAAACGGGCGCCGGCGACGATGTCCACATTGGACGCGACCAGCGCGTTCACCTCGCCCTGGATGGCGGCGCGGTCGGTCTTGCTGTTGGTGTCGTTGGCGGCCTGCACCGCCAGCTCGCGCATGCGCTGGAAATTTTCCAGCAACTGGCCGGCCGCGCCATCGGCCACCTGGATCAGGGAAATGCCGTCGTTGATGTTTTGCCGCGCCTGGTGCAAGCCATTGATGCTGGCGCTCATGCGCTCGCTGATGGCCAGGCCGGCGGCATCGTCGCGCGCCGAATTGATGCGCTGGCCACTGGAGAGTTTTTGCAGGCGCACAGCCATATCCTCGCCCGCCTGCGCATAGCTGCGCTGGGCGTTCAGTGCGGATAGGTTGGTGTTGATCTGCATGCCGTCTGCTCTCGGTGCCGCCACGGAATGACGGTTGTCGATTATCTAACGGCAACATACGGCAGGACTTGAGCAGTCCCGCCCGAAAGACTTACTTCTTCTCGAATGGCGTTGCGATGCCGCGCATATCGCGGTCGTAATCGGCGCCGTTGGTGGATCCCAGCGTCTGTCCAGTTCGCTTCGAAGGGATGCGGGAGCCGGTCGGAGCAACCGCATAGGCCGGCTTGCTGTCGGCGGCGGGCGCGGCGTCAGCGAGAACGGCCGGCTGCTCCACGGTGGCGCAGGCGGTCAGCCCCATAAAGCCCAAAAGCATTGCGGCGGTCAGGAATTTTTGCATAAGACACCCTATGTTGTAGTTGGTTT
This sequence comes from Duganella sp. BJB476, assembly GCF_003416895.1. GTDB lineage: Bacteria > Pseudomonadota > Gammaproteobacteria > Burkholderiales > Burkholderiaceae_D > Rugamonas. The sequence goes on along the minus strand of NZ_QVIO01000004.1, from coordinate 148,235 downwards.
TTAGATATTATCTATAAAACAAGCAAAGTGTCTACCGCTGTTACAGTTTCCCCCTAGCCAGGCAACAGCTCAAGGCGTTCCCTGGCCTGCGCCAGCTGGCCGCTGTCCATGCGGGCGGCGGCATTTTTCAGGTAGCGGCCGGCAGCCGCGTAACCGCCGCGCTCGGCCATCGCCAGCCATATCCAGGCCTGCGCGATATCGGCGCGCACGCCCTGGCCGACCATGAACATCAGCCCCAGGTTGAACTGCGCGCGCGCATGACCCTGGCCGGCGGCCTTCAGATACCAGTGGTGCGCCTGCGCATAATCCTGCGCCAGGCCCTGGCCGTTGTCGAAGCGCAGGCCCAGCGTGAACTGCGCCAGCGCGTGCCCCTGCCCGGCCGCCTTGGCGTACCAGCCGTTGGCCTGGGCGCAATCGGGCTGCGGACCGTCGTCCTTGTCGAACAGCAGGCCCAGGTTGTACTGGGCCGCCGCGTAATCCTGCTCGGCGGCGCGGCGATACCAGGCCATGGCCTTGCGGTCGTCGCGCGGCACGCCGCGTCCGGTTTCGTAGCGCAGGCCGAGGTCGAACTGCGCCCGCAGATGGCCCTGGTCGGCGGCCTTGCGGTACCAGAAGATCGCCTCCTGGTGATCCTGCACCACGCCGTGGCCGGCGTCGTACAGCATGCCCAGGTGGTATTGCGCGCCGGGGAAGCCCTGCTCGGCCGCCTTGCGGTACCAGAACTGCGCCTGCTCGTAATCCTGCGCCACGCCCTGGCCGTGATCGTAGCGCAGGCCGAGATTGTTCTGCGCCGCCGCGTGGCCCTGCTCGGCCGCCTTGCGATACCAGTCCAGCGCCTTCTGCTCGTCGCGCGGCACGCCCTGGCCGTTGTCGTAGATCAGGCCCAGGTTGAACTGCGAGCTGGCGTGATCCTGCTCGGCCGCGCGGCGATACCACAGGATGGCCTTCTGGCTGTCCTGGGCGATGCCGTCGCCCTTGTCGAAGCGCAGCGCCAGGTTGAACTGCGCCGGCGCATAGCCCTGGTCGGCCGCCTTGCGGTACCAGGACATCGCCTGGCCCACGTCCTGCGGCACGCCCTGGCCGTTGTCGTAGCGCAGGCCGAGGTTGAACTGCGCGCGCGGATAGCCCTGCTCGGCCGCCTTGCGATACCAGGCGATGGCCTGCTTGAAGTCCTGCGGCACGCCCTTGCCGGTGTCGTACATCATGCCGAGATTGTTTTGCGCGCCGGCGTCGCCCTGGTCGGCCGCCTTGCTGAACCAGTGCATGGCCTTGTTGGTGTCGGCGTCCAGGCCCTGGCCCTTGGCGTACAGCCAGCCCAGGTTGTACTGCGCGGCGGCGTAGCCCTGCTCCGCCGCCAGCTGGTACCACGCGGCCGCTTCCTGGTAATTCTGTTCGACGCCCTGGCCCTTCTGGTACATCACGCCCAGGTTGTACTGCGCGTGTTCCAGGCCCGAGTGGGCGGCCTGGCGATACCAGACCACCGCCAGCTCGTAGCTCTGCGCCACGCCCTGGCCGTTGAAGTACATGAAGCCCAGGCTGTGCTGGGCATTGGCCACGCCACGCTCGGCCAGTCCCTTGACGCGCAAGAACTCGGCGGTATAAGTGCTGCCGCTATTTGCGTCGGCTTCGTTGGGACCGTATTTCGTCATGCTGTTTTTCTATGCTGCGTCAGGCCTGGATCGCGACCATTGCCGGTTGGGTGTCTAGGTTGGGAACCACGTGCAGCACGTGCGCCGAGGGCATCGCCGTCAAGCGGCCCTGGTCCTGCAGCACGTCCATGAAGCTAGCCAGTGAAATCGGCCGGTGGTACAGATAGCCCTGCATCGTGGTGCAGCCGTTCGCTTGCAGGTAGCGCGCCTGCACCTCGGTCTCCACGCCCTCGGCCACCAGGTGCAGGCCGAGGCCGCGCGCGATGGAGATGATCGCCAAAATCACCGGGTAGTGGCCGTTCTCGTCGTGGATCTCCTTGACGAAGGACTGGTCGATCTTGATCGTGTGGATCGGGAAGCGGTGCAGGTACGACAGCGACGAATAGCCGGTGCCGAAATCGTCGATCGCCACCGACACGCCCAGCTGGCACAATTTATTCAGCTGCTCGATCGCGTACTGCGGATTGCGGATGCAGATGTTCTCGGTGATCTCGACTTCGATCTGCGCCGGCGAAATGCCGTAGCGCGTCAGCGCGCCGCGCATCTTCTCGAAGAAGTCGCCGCGGTCCAGGTATTGCGGCGACAGGTTCAGCGACAGGCGGATCGCCTCGCCGCCGGCCGCGTTCCATTGCAGCAGGTCGCGGCACAGCGCGCCCAGCATCCAGTCGGAGATCGGCAGCATCAGGCCATTCTCTTCGGCGAACGGCAGGAACTCGCCGGCCGACAGCAGCCCGCGCTGCGGATGGTTCCAGCGCATCAGGCCTTCGGCGCCGATGATGCGGCCGGTGGCCACGTCGACCTGCGGCTGGTAGTACATTTCCAGCTCGTTCAGCTCCAGCGCCTTGCGCAGGCTCTGCTCCAGCGCGATCTTCTGGTGCGATACGTCCAGCATCGAGTTGTGATAGAAGCTGTGGCCGTTCTTGCCCAGCGCCTTGACCTGGTACATGGCGATGTCGGCGTGGCGCAGCAGCTCGTCGATGGTCTCGCCGTCGCCCGGATAAATCGCGATGCCGATCGAGGCCGAGATGTGCACCTCGTGGCCATCGAGGTCGAAGGGCTTGTGCAGGCTTTCGAGGAATTTGTCGGCGATGGCCTTGGCGTCCTGGCGGTCGCGCAGCTCCGGCAGCACGATGGTGAACTCGTCGCCGCCCTGGCGCGCCAGCGTGTCGCCGCGGCGCAGGCAATCCTTGAGGCGCGTGGCCACCTGCTGCAGCAGCTCGTCGCCCTTGACGTGGCCCAGCGTGTCGTTGACCAGCTTGAAGCGGTCGAGGTCGACGAACATCACGGCCAGCTCGGTCAACTTGCGCTTGGCCTGGATCACGGCCAGGCCCAGACGGTCCTTGAACAGCATGCGGTTCGGCAGGTCGGTCAGGATGTCGTGGTAGGCCTGGTAGGAGATCACTTCCTCGGCGCGCTTGCGGTCGGTGATGTCGCGGGCCACGCCGTAGGTGCCGAAGAACTCGTGCTTCTTCACCTCGTGGTCGGGGATGTGCATGCCGATCGCGTTGAGCGAAATCGTCATCAGCGTATTGTTGAAGGTGCGCTCGATGCCGCTGCCAGCGTTGCACTTCAGGCGCAGCTCGACGTTGCGCGAGGCGCGTTCGTCGACGCGGCGCTCGTTGAAGGCGTAGCGCGCGCGCTCCTGGTCTTCGTCGTGCACCAGCACCGAGTAGTGGCGGCCGATCAGCTCTTCGCGGGTGAAGCCCAGCAGCTGCTGCACACGGTCGTTGACGAAGGTGAACTTGCCCTCGTGGTTCAGGGTGTAGATGATGTCCGGCGAGCTGTCCACCAGGTAGCGGTACATCTTCTCGGAGTTTTCCAGCTTGGAGGCGATGCGCTCGTTGTCGATGGCCAGGCGGCGCTTTTGCAGCGCGTTCTCCACCGTCTTGAGCAGCTCCTCGCGGCTGTAAGGCTTGCGCAGGTAGTCGTAGGCGCCGCGCTTGAGCGCGCCGATGGCCGCCTCGATGCCGACATCGCCGCTCATGACGATGACGTCGCCGTCGATCTCCTTGGCGTTGATGAAGTCCATGATCTCGTGGCCGCTCATGTCCGGCAGGCGCAGGTCGAGCAGGATCAGGTCGAATTTGAGCTTGGTCAGCTGGGCCAGCGCCTCGCTGCCGCAGGTCGCCGTGACCAGATGGTAGTCGCGGTCACGCAGCAGTTCGTACAGGGATGACAGCAAACGCGGCTCGTCGTCTACGAGCAGGATGCGCGGGCAGTTATCGGTGGAGAGGGCGACGGGGGCGTGGTCGTCCGCGGTGACAGCGGTTAGGCTGGCTGGGTTCAGGTTCATCATGGCCTTAAACTGAATCCATCGCCCGCGTTTGCACGCCGGCGACTTGACTGGTGCTGCCACGGGCGGGCAGCAGGATTTCGAAGGTGGTACCCGCTTTACCGGACCGGCAGGTGATCAGGCCCTGCATTTTCTTCACCAGGCTGTGGACGATGGACAGTCCCAGGCCGTGGTGTGCGCCTTCCTTGGTGCTGCGCACTGCGGAGAACAGATTGGCCAGCACCTCGGCCGACAGCCCCGGACCGGTGTCGCTGACCACCAGTTCCAGGTAAAGCTTGCGTTCGCGGTTGACGTGACCGCGGTTCGAGATTTCGATCTTGCCGCCGTCGGCCAGGGCTTCGACGGCGTTCTTGATCAGGTTGACCAGGATCTGCTTGAGCAGGTCGGCGTCGCCGTCGATTTCGGCCGGCTCCTCCTGCATGCGCACCACGATCTGCACCGAGGCCGGCACGAAGTCGGTGGCGCGGAACAGGCGCAGCACGTCGTCCACCACGCGGCCGACATCGGTCACGCGCGAGCTCTCGGTCGGCTGCAAATCGGCCAGGCCGTTGATCAGTTGTCCGACGCGGTCGATTTCCTCGTTCAGGATGGACATCTCGCCCACCACCGGCTCGCGCTTGGCCAGCTTGCCGTCCAGGACCGACAGATAGTTCTTGATGATCGACAGCGGGTTGTTCACCTCGTGTACCACGCGGCGCGAGGCTTCACGGTATTCTTCGGCCACGTGGGCGATCTGGCGCCTGGTGTGACCGCGCTCGCTGATCGCCGTTTCCAGCGCGGCGGCGGCCTGGGTGCCGAACGATTGCAGGAAGCGCTCGCGCTTCTGGAAGCTGGCCATCTGCCACGCCGGCGCGCCGCCGATCAACACACCCAGGCAGCGCTGGTTGGCCACCAGCGGCAGGCAGACCATGCCCTCGCTGCCGAGGATGCGGAACAGCTGTTCCTCGGCCACGCTCAGGGCCTGCGAATCGCGGCTGACGAAGGTCAGCTTGCGTTCCGTCGCCGCCTCGGCCACCACGCCGCCTTTGTTCAGCGGGATGACGAATTCGGCCAGCCGCTGCTGCTGCTCGCCGGTGGCGGTGCCGTGCAGCGCGTGGCCGGTCGGATTCTCCAGCAGCACCACGGCGTTTTCAAAATCGAACAGGATGCGCGCCGAGCGCGTCATCGCATCCAGCAGGCCGGCTTCGCCCTGCTGGCGCGCGAAGGTCTGGCCCATCTCGGACACCAGCACCATATTGCGCACTTCCTCGGACAGCCGCTGCTGCACCGGATCGACCATCGGCGCCGCATAGGCGGTCGGCGTTGGAATATCGTCGGCGCCGGCCAGGTCGATGCCCAGGTAGGCGGCGGACTTCTCCACCTGACGGGCGGCGCTGCTGACGATCTGCTCCAGTTTTTCGGCATCCAGGCCGCACAGGTGGCCGGCTTCCTCGATGGCCTGGTTATGGTCTTCGTGGAAGCACAGCAGGTGCGCCAGGCGCACCACGCGGATCAGCGGATGGGCCGACTCCAGACGCGAGATCGGTTCGTGGTGATACAGCACGCTGTCGGCCAGGAAGGAATCGAGGTGCCAGCGTTCGATCAGCCAGGCGCCCGCTTCCGAGTGGGTGATTTGCAGCGTGCGCTGTTCGACGGCGCACAGGTCCTCGTCGTCGCGCGCCATGAAGTTGAACGCGTATTCCTTCGGTGCGGTGGCCAGCAGCGCCAGGCGGCCGACGTTATGCAGCAGGCCGGCCAGATAGGCTTCCTCGACGTGCGGGTACTCCATCTGCTTGGCGATGTCGCGGGCGATGACGGCGGTGGTCAGGGAACCTTTCCAGAAGCCGCGCAGGTCGGTGCTGCTCGAATGCGGGAAGCTGTTAAAGGTCTGGAACACGGATTCGCTGATGACCAGCGTCTTGATCATGTCGGTGCCCAGCGACACCAGCGACTGCTCCAGGCCGACCACGCGCGCATTGCGGTGGTACGCCGAGCTGTTGGCGACGGTGAGGATCTTGCTGGTCATCGCCGCATCCTTGGCGATCAGGGCGGCCAGCTCCGGCATGCCGGCGTCGTCGGCCTGCAAGTGCTCAATCAACTTAATGAGTATCTGCGGCATTGCCGGCAGACGGGCAATCAGCAGGCGATTGCGAATATCATGGTCAGGTTGATGCATCGTATCAAGCGGGTTCTGGGCCGGGTTTGTGCAAAAATCGTGGGCAAAAAACTTCTACCAAAAAGTTATACTAACATAAAGTCTTGTAGTAACTTAACAGCAAGTAAGATTTCTTTCTAAACTAACTCAATTTCCTGCCGTAAATAATTATTGGCCCGGATGGCGTAGAAGCATGCTCCGGTAATAGCGCGACGTCAACCACAAAACGAGAGCAGAGGTACTAAATGCCATCTGTCCTGCGGCTAACCAGAGCACCGAGTGTGATAGGAAGGGTGCAATCACCCCCGCCACCAGCGCGCCCAGCAGGGTGGTAGCGAAAGATTGGCAGGATGCCACCGTTCCGCGGATGTGCGGGAACAAGTCCAATGCCAGCAAGGTCGCCGCCGGCGCGACCACCGACATGCCGAAGGTATAAAAGAACATCGGCGCCACCGACCACGGCAGCGCCGGCGGCAGCAACAGGTGGTAGCAAACGTTAAATATCGACGCCGCCATCAGGAAACAAAAGCCTATGCCTATCTGTCGCGAAAATGTCATCTTTCCGGCAATTCGGTTGGCCGCCAGCGCGCCGAGGAAAATCCCGCTCACCGATGGAATGAACAGCCAGCCGAATTGCGAGGCGCCCAGCCCCAGGTGCTGCGGCAGGAATACCGGCGCCGACGAGATGTACAGGAACAGGCCGGCGAAATTGAAGGCCACCACGCCGGACTTCATGTGGAACAGCGGCGAGCGCATGATTTCGCTGTAGTTACGCAGCAGGAAGTGCGGATTGAAGGGATGGCGCTTTTCGCGCGGCAGGGTTTCCGGCAGGCGGCGGTAGCAGTAGATGAACAGCAGCACGCTGTAGGCCAGCAGCGCCAGGAAGATCGCCCGCCAGTCGAACAGCGTGACCACCCAGCCGCCCAGTATCGGCGCGATGGCCGGCGCGATCGAGAAGATCATCGTCACCATCGACAGCAGCCGCGCGGCGGCGGCATCCTCGTACAGGTCGCGGATGATGGCCCGCCCCACCACCACGCCGGCGCCGGACGACATGCCCTGCAAAATGCGGAACACCCACAGGTAGTGCACATTGTGCGCGGCGGCGCAGCCCAGCGTGCCGATGGCGAACGTCACCAGCGACACCAGAACCACGTTGCGGCGGCCGAAGGCGTCCGACAGCGCGCCATGCCACAGCACCATGCAGGCGAAGGACAACATGTAGAAGGTCAGGCTTTGCTGGACTTCGATCGGCGTGGCATTAAGCGTGGCCTGGATATTCGGGAAGGCCGGCAGGTAGGCGTCAATGGAGAAAGGCCCCAGCATCGACAGCGCCGCCAGCGTGGCGGCCAGCGCGCCGGCGCCAAGGACTTTCATGTGCGACGGCGGCGGTTCCGGCACCTCCGCGACAGGATCTGGGGGAAGATAGTCTGGAGGTGTCGGGAACATGTGGCGTAGTTTTTAGACTTCTTTAGGTTTGGCGGCTTCGCGGCGGTTGAAACCCGCCACCATATCGAAGCGGAACAGACGGCATTCCAGCGCGCCGTTGAAGAAAGGCGTCTTGCGCGACTCCTTCAACCGCAGCAGCTTGGGCAGGCCCAGGTCGGCCGTGAACAGGAACACCGTCCAGCCGGCGAAGCGCTGCTTCAACGTGGTCGACAAGGCCGAGTAGAAACTGGTGGCCAGTTCGTCTTCCGGCATGGTGCTGTCGCCGCGCACGCCGATACGCTCGCCGTACGGAGGGTTGGTCAGCAGGATGCCCGGCTGCTCGGTCGGCGCCTTCACTTCCTGCGCCTCGATCTGCTTGAGCGGCACGTCGAACATGATGCCGGCGCACTTCAGGTTATGACGGGTCATCTCCACCATGTCGCCCGAGATGTCGGAGCCGAAGATGGTCGGCGATGCCGGCAGCGGATTGGCCTTGATCGAATTCTTCATCTCGTTCCACGGCGCCGGATCGAAGTCGTTGAAGGCTTCGAAGGCAAAGCGGCGGCGCGCGCCCGGCGGGATGCCTTGCACCATCTGCGCCGCTTCGCACAGGATGGTGCCGGAGCCGCACATCGGGTCGAACAGCGGCATGCCAGGCTTCCAGCCCGACACGCGCAGCAGGCCGGCGGCCAGGTTCTCGCGCAGCGGCGCGTCGCCGGTTTCTTCACGCCAGCCGCGCTTGAACAGCGCTTCGCCGGAGGTGTCGAGGTAGATGATGAACTGGCGCGCGTCGAGGAAGCCGACGATGCGCATGTCCGGTTCCTTGGTGTTGACCGAAGGACGCTTGTCGAACTGGTCGCGGAAGCGGTCGCAGATCGCGTCCTTGATTTTCAGCGTGGTGAACTCCAGGCTTTTCAGCGGGGACTTCACGGCGGTGACGTCGACGCGGATGGTGTGGTCGTAGGTGAACCAGTCTTCCCACTGCTGCGCCAGCACCAGGTCGTAGATGTCGTTTTCGTTCTGGTAGCCGGTGACGGCCATGCGCATCAGCACGCGCGAGGCGATGCGCGAGTGCAGGTTGATGCGGTAGGAATCGAGCAGGTCGCCGGAGCAGTGCACGCCGCCCGGTACCTGGTTGTGCACCTTCATGGTGGTGCTCAGCAGGGCGATCTCGCCCAGTTCTTCGGCCAACGCCGCTTCCATGCCGCGTGGGCATGGGCAAAAATAGGATGCCATAGGTGTACCTTTTGTCCGTTAAAAAAACTACTTACTTCTGCATTGCTCTTTCCAGGAAGTCCAGGCGGTCCTGGCCCCAGAAACTTTCACCATCCAACACATACCACGGCGAGCCGAATACGCTGGCTGCGGTTGCGTCTTCCGTATTGCGGTCGTACTCGGCCTGCACGCTGGCCGTCTCCGCCGACTTGATCAGCGCCTTGCCATCGAGGCCAAGGCTGCCGGTGATCTGCGCCAGCGTCTCTTCGTCGCCGATATTCTTGTCCTCCGCCCACAGCCCGCGCATGACGGCGAACGCCAGTTCCAGCGACACGTCGACGCCGTGCGTCAGGCGCGCGGCGATCACCATGCGGTTGGCCAGCTCCGGCGACACCGGGAAAAACTTCGGCTGCGCGTTCAGTGGAATGCCGAGGAACTCCGACCAGCGCGTCAGCTCGACCAGGCGGTAGGCCTGGCGCTGCGGCGCGCGCTTGGCCAGCGGCACGCCGCCGGACACGCCGAACACCTTGCCCAGATCGACCGGACGCACTTCCACCTGCACGCCGTGCTGGCGCGCCATGGCAACAAAGCGCTCATGGCCGAGATACGTCCACGGCGAATGGGCGGCGAAAAAATACTGGCAAACTTTACTCATGACGCTCCGATCAGAAGGGTTTGACTACAACCAGCAGCACTATCGCCAGCACCATAAACACCGGCATTTCATTGAAGACGCGATACCACTTGTGGCTGCGGGTGTTCACGCCCTTCTCGAACTTTTTCAGGATGCCGCCGCACGCGTGGTGGTAGCCGATCACCAGCACCACGAACAACAGCTTGGCGTGCAGCCAGTGCGGCAAATCCGCGCCGTACTGCATCCACGCCAGCGTCACACCGAACACCACCGCGAACACCGACAACCACATCGAAAACCGATACAGCTTGCGCGCCATGACCAGCAGGCGCGCGGTCGTGGCCTTGTCGGTTTCCATCGCCAGGTTGACGAAGATGCGCGGCAGGTAGAACACGCCCGACATCCAGGCAATCACGAAGAAAATGTGCAGTGCTTTAATCCAGAGCATACGTCCCCTTATTGACGAGTTTCGCCGTGACCGAACACGACGTACTTCAGCGAAGTCAAACCTTCCAGCCCCACCGGGCCGCGCGCGTGCAGCTTGTCGTTGGAGATGCCGATCTCCGCGCCCAGGCCGTATTCGAAACCGTCGGCAAAGCGCGTCGAGGCGTTGATCATCACCGACGCCGAATCGACTTCGCGCAGGAAGCGCATCGCGTCCGTATGGTCTTCGGTGACGATGGCTTCCGTGTGCTTGGACGAGTAATGGTTGATGTGCTCCATCGCCTCGTCGATGCCGGCGACGATCTTCACCGACAGGATCGCGGCCAGGTATTCGGTCGACCAGTCTTCCTCGACGGCGGCCACCAGGTGCGGGTAGCCCGCCGCTGCCAGGATCGCCATCGCTTCCGGATCGGCGCGCAGCTCGACCTGCTTGGTCGCGTACAGCTTGGCCAGTTCCGGCAGCACCGCCGGCGCGATCGCGCGCGCCACCAGCAGCGTTTCCATGGTGTTGCAGGTGCCGTAGCGGTGGCACTTGGCGTTGAACGCAATGTCCAGCGCCTTCTTCATGTCGGCCTTGGCGTCGATGTAGACGTGGCAGATGCCGTCCAGGTGCTTAATCATCGGCACCGTCGCCTCTTCGATCAGGCGCGCGATCAGGCCCTTGCCGCCGCGCGGCACGATCACGTCCACGTACTGCGGCATGGTGATCAGCGCGCCGACGGCGGCGCGGTCGGTGGTGTCGACCACTTGCACGCCGTCCTCCGGCAGGCCGGCGCCCAGCAGGCCTTCCTTGACCAGTTTGGCCAGCGCGCGATTGCAGTGGATCGCTTCCGAGCCGCCGCGCAGGATGGTGGCGTTGCCGCTCTTGATGCACAGGCCGGCCGCGTCCACCGTCACGTTGGGACGGGATTCGTAGATGATGCCGATCACGCCCAGCGGCACGCGCATCTGGCCGACCTGGATGCCGGTCGGACGGAATTTCAGGCCCGAGATTTCGCCGATCGGATCGGGCAGCGCGACGATCTGGCGCAGGCCTTCCACCATCGTCGCGATGGCCTTGTCGGACAGCGCCAGGCGGTCCAGCATGGCCGGCGCCAGGCCGTTGGCGGCCGCCGCGTCCATGTCGAGCTGATTGGCGGCGCGCAGCAGGTCGGCGTCGCGTTCGATCGCGTCGGCGATCAGCGTCAGCGCGCGGTTGCGGGTCGCGCTGTCGGCACGGGCCATGGCGCGCGATGCCTTGCGCGCCTGCTGGCCCAGTTGTTCCATGTAGTGCTTGATATCCATAGCTAGCTTTCCTAACCGCGTGCGACTTTCAGCGCTAACTGCAGCATCGAATCCCACGCGTCGCCGGCGTGCGCTTTGGCGCGCAAGCCCTTGATCATCTTGTCGACCTGCGCCGCGTCCCGCATCGCCGCTTCCAGTACCGGCAGCGAGATGCGGCGCAGCGCCGGCTCCATCATGCGTTCCTTCGGTCCCCAGATACGATACTCCTTGAGCAGCGCACCCAGCGGACGGCCCTGCGCCATGCCCGACTTCAGCTTGAGCAGCGTGCGGATTTCCTCCGACACGGCCCACAGCACCAGCGGCAGCGCTTCGCCCTCGCCCTTCAAGCCTTCCAGCATGCGCACCAGACGCGCCGGATCACCCGACAGCATCGCTTCACTGAGCTTGAACACGTCGTAACGCGCCACGTTCAGCACCGCATCGTGCACCTGCTCGTAGGTCAGCTTGCCCGGCTCGTGCAGCAAGGCCAACTTCTGTATCTCCTGATGGGCCGCAAGCAGATTGCCTTCAACGCGATCGGCGATGAAATCGATGCTCTGTCTATCCGCGCTTTGCCCTTGTGCGGCAAGGCGCTGGCCTATCCAATTGGGTAACTGCGCCCGTTCAATCTGGGCGATGTCGATATACACCGCCGCCTGCTGCAGACTGGCGACCCAGGCCGCCTTCTGCGTCTGCCAATCCAGCTTGGGCAGGGTGATCAGGGTCAGGTTGTCCGGACTCAGGTCTTTCACATAATTCTGCAGCGCCGCGCCGCCATCCTTGCCGGGTTTGCCGGTCGGGATGCGCAGCTCGATCAGCTTCTTGTCACCGAACAGCGACAGCGCCTGGTTGGACGCCAGCAGCTCGCCCCACTTGAAGCTGCGCTCCACGGTCAGCACGTCGCGCTCGGAATAGCCTTGCGCGCGCGCCGCCTTGCGGATCTTGTCGGCGGCTTCCAGCGCCAGCAGATGCTCGTCGCTGGTGATCACGTACAGCTGGGACAGCGACTTCGTCAAATGGCCGTCCAGCGCTTCTAACCGCAGTTGCATCGCGCGTCCTTACTGGCCGGAGGCCGGCGGCGGCAGCGACACCTGCGGCGGCTTGATGGCCGCGATGCGGCGCATCATCTGCTGCACCAGGTCGGTCTGCATGTCCTTGTACAGCAGCGCTTCTTCCTGTTCCTTCGCCAGCAACTGGGTTTCATTGAAGTCGATGGGACGGGTCAGCAGGATCTGCGTGCGTCCCAGCAGCTCCTTGCCCTGCTTGTCCAGCACGCGGAACACGATGTTGTACGACAGCAGATACTGGCTCACGCGGCCATTGCGGTTCAGCGTCAGGATGGTCTTGGTGCGGGTCTTTTCGGGGTCGGACAGCACCTCGATCACGCCGTCGGCATCCTTGGCCGCGCTGACCACGGTGGTGCCGCCGTTGGCGCGGATGTTGCGCTTCAAATCGATCGCCAGCGGCGACGCTTCCGGCAGTCCGACGTACATCGACGGGAACGGCAGCGTGTAGTGGCCGCCGTCGCCGCGCAGATGGAAGCCGCAGGCCGACACGGTCAGCGCCACGGCCAGCACGGCGGCGCCCAGGCGGCCGCGCCGGAACAACTCGGAAGTAGTAAGCATGTGCTATCCAGTTAAACCACGATGTTGATCAATTTGCCCGGCACCACGATGATCTTCTTCGGCGTGCCTTCGATGAACTTCTGCACCGCTTCGTTGGCCAATGCCGCCGCTTCGATGCTCGCCTTGTCGGCGGTCTTGGCCACGACCACGCTGCCGCGCAGCTTGCCGTTCACCTGGATCATCATTTCGATCTCGGACTGCTCCAGCGCAGCAGGGTCCACTTGCGGCCACTGCACGTTGAGGATGTCGCCGTGCGCCTTGGCGTAGCCCAGTTCTTCCCACAGCACGTGGGTGACGTGCGGGGCGACTGGGTTCAGCAGGCGCAGGAAGATCGCGTAGCCTTCGGCGACCGACGCGGCATCCGCGTCCTTGGCCGATTCCAGCGTGTTGAGCATCTTCATGCAGGCCGATACAACGGTGTTGTACTGGATGCGCTTGATGTCGTAGTCGGCCTGCTGCAATACCTTGTGCAGTTCGCGGCGCAGCGCTTTGCCGGCATCCGTGGTGGCGACCGCGGTCAGCGGCGCGCCGGCGGCGGCGATGGCCTCGCGCTGTGCGTAGCCGAACGCCCACACGCGGCGCAGGAAGCGGTTGGCGCCTTCGACGCCGCTGCCCGACCATTCCAGCGTCTGTTCTGGAGGCGATGCGAACATCGTGAACAGGCGCGCGGTGTCGGCGCCGTATTGGTCGATCTGCGCGGCAGGGTCGATGCCGTTGTTCTTCGACTTCGACATCTTCTCGGTGCCGCCGATGTTGACCGGATTGCCGTCGGCCTTCGAGGTCGCGCCTTGCGGGCGGCCCTTGTCGTCCAGCGTCAGGTCGACGTCGGCCGGGTTGAACCAGGTCTTCTTGCCGGCTGCGTCTTCGCGGTAGTAGGTCTCGTTGAGCACCATGCCTTGCGTGAGCAGGTTGACGAACGGCTCGTCGAACTTGACCAGGCCGAAGTCGCGCATGATCTTGGTCCAGAAGCGCGCGTACAGCAGGTGCATGACGGCGTGTTCGATGCCGCCGATGTACTGGTCCATCGGCATCCAGTAGTCATTGCGTTCGTCGACCATGGCCTTGTCGGCGCCCGGCGAGGTATAGCGCATGTAGTACCACGACGAATCGACGAAGGTGTCCATCGTATCGGTTTCGCGGCGCGCAGGCTTGCCGCACTGCGGGCAGTCGCACTTGAGGAAGGCTTCGTATTTGTTCAGCGGATTGCCGGTACCATCGGGTACGCAGTCTTCCGGCAGCACCACCGGCAGGTCTTTTTCCGGCACCGGCACCACGCCGCAATCGCCGCAGTGGATCATCGGGATCGGCGTGCCCCAGTAGCGCTGGCGCGAGATGCCCCAGTCGCGCAGGCGGAAGGTGATCTTCTTCTCGCCCAGGCCTTTGGCGGCCATGTCGGCGGCCACGGTTTCGACGGCTTCCGCGTAGCGCAGGCCGTCGTACTTGCCGGAGTTGGTGACGATGGAGATGTCCTTGTCGCCGTACCATTCCTGCCAGGCTTCGGTCGAGAACTCTTTACCCTCGGCGGCGATGACCTGCTTGATCGGGAGGTTGTATTTTTTGGCGAAGGCGAAATCGCGTTCGTCGTGCGCAGGCACGCCCATGACGGCGCCGTCGCCGTAGGTGATCAGCACGTAGTTGCCGACCCAGACTTCGACCTGCTCGCCGGTCAGCGGATGGGTGACGAACAAGCCGGTCGGCATGCCCTTCTTCTCCATCGTCGCCATGTCGGCTTCGATCACGGAGCCCAGCTTGCACTCGGCGTTGAAGGCGGCCAGTTCGGGATTGGTCTGCGCGGCGTGGATGGCCAGCGGATGCTCGGCGGCCACGGCGCAGAAGGTCACGCCCATCACGGTGTCCGGACGGGTGGTAAAGACGTACATCTTGCCGTCCTGGATCAGGGAGCCGTCGGCGCCCTTGATCTGGTGCGGGAAGGCGAAGCGCACGCCGGTCGATTTGCCGATCCAGTTGGTCTGCATGGTGCGCACGCGCTCAGGCCAGCCTGGCAGCTTGTCGTCGACGTAAGCCAGCAGCTCGTCGGCGTAGTCGGTGATGCGGGCGTAGTACATCGGGATTTCGCGCTTTTCGATCAGCGCGCCGGAACGCCAGCCGCGGCCGTCGACCACCTGTTCGTTGGCCAGCACGGTCTGGTCGATCGGATCCCAGTTCACGGTGCCGGTCTTCTTGTAGATGATGCCTTTTTCCAGCATCTTCAGGAACATCCACTGGTTCCACTTGTAGTATTCCGGCTTGCACGCGGTCATTTCGCGCGACCAGTCGATCGCCAGGCCCATGGACTCCATCTGCTCGCGCATGTGGGCGATGTTGGAGTAGGTCCACTGCGCCGGCGGCACGTTGTTGGCCATCGCCGCGTTTTCCGCAGGCATGCCGAACGCATCCCAACCCATCGGCATGAGGACGTTGTAGCCGTTCATGCGCAGGTAGCGGTACATCACATCATTGATCGTATAGTTGCGGACGTGGCCCATGTGCAGCTTGCCCGATGGGTAAGGCAGCATCGAACAGGCGTAATACTTCCCTTTCGGGAAACGCGGGTCGTGCTCGACGGCTTTGTAGGCGTCGATGGCTTTCCAGTGGGATTGAGCGGCTTTTTCTACGTCAGCGGGACTATATTTATCTTGCATGATGGTGTGCGGCCAATAAGTGAATATGAACCGGACATTATAACCCAGGGGGTCAAGTCTGACATTCGGACACGGCCTCTGCTGCACTGCGGAAGAGACCGTGTCCGAATGTCAGACTTGACCCCCGGGGTATACTGGACGGATGTACTATCGCGAATATCCTCCCCATCCGGCGCTGGCCGCGCATGTCGAGTGCATGTGGGCCGCCTGCGCGCCGGGCGGCGCCCATACGCACCGGGTGCTGCCGGATAATTGCGTCGATATTCTGTGGCAGGACGGTGGATGGCCCGGCTTCGCGGTCGGCATGATGAGCAGCGCCATCCTGGTGGCCAGCGGCGGGCCGCTGCGGACGGTGGCGGTGCGCTTCAAGCCCGGCGCGGCCGGCGCCTTCCTGGCCGCGCCGCTGCACGCGCTGACCGACCAGCGGGCCGATATCGACCAGCTGTGGGGCCGCAGCGATGCCGAACGGCTGGCCGATGCGCTGTGGACCTGCGAGCTGTCCGACCGCGAGCGGATCGCCCTGATCGAACATCAGCTGTTGCTGCGGCTGCGCGCGACCGGCAAGCCGGGCGATCCGGGCGATTTGCTGATCCGCCGCGCCCTGGCCGCGCTGGACGCCAGCGGCGGCGCCCTGCGCATCGAGGATCTGGCGGCGCAGCTGGGCGTATCGCGCCAGCACATGGCGGCGCTGTTCCGTGCGCGGGTCGGGCTGTCGCCCAAGCTGTATGCGCGCATCTGCCGCTTCCGCCGGGCCACGGCCGCGCTCAAGACAGCGCCGGCGCCGGACTGGGCGCAACTGGCGCTGGAATGCGGCTATTTCGACCAGTCGCACCTGATCCACGATTTCCAGGAATTCGCCGGCAGCGCGCCGGAGCGCTTCCTGCTGGCTGCCTAGCTTCCATTTTTACAATCGCCGGCGACAGCATTGTGCCAAGATGATGTTTTCAACATCTCAGTGGAGACAAGCATGATCAAGGGATTACGCACCGTGGCCTACCCGGTCACCGACCTGGCGGCCGCCAAGGCCTGGTACAGCAAGGTATTCGACACCGCCCCCTACTTCGACCAGCCGTTCTACGTCGGCTTCAACATCGGCGGCTTCGAGCTGGGCCTGATCCCGGACGGCAAGCCGGGCCAGACCGGCAGCATGGTCTACTGGGGCGTGGACGATATCGCCGCCGAAGTCGAGCGCATCGTCGCCCTGGGCGCCACCGTGCAGGGCGCCATCCAGGACGTCGGCGAGAACATCAAGACGGTCGAACTGGCCGATCCGTTCGGTAATTTGCTTTGCCTGATCGACAACCCGCACTTCGACTTGAAAGCGGTGCGCTAGCGGTTGTGGCAGAATACGCGGCTTAAAAAATGAAAGAGGTAGTCCCATGTCCCGTCGCAACGCCAACCTGATCAAGTCGCCCGAGCAAATCGTCCTGGCGCGCGTCGCCGCCCAGCTGGCGGCCGACGTGCTGACCATGATCGCGCCGCACGTCAAGGCGGGCGTCAGCACGGCCTACCTCGACCAGCTGTGCAACGACTACATCGTCAACGTGCAGCAGGTGACGCCGGCCAACGTCGGCTACGGCGGCTTCCCGGCCACCGTGTGCAGCTCGGTCAACCACGTGGTCTGCCACGGCATTCCGGCGGAAGACCACATCCTCAAGGATGGCGACATCATCAACATCGACGTCGCCGTCATCAAGGATGGCTGGCATGGCGACACCAGCCGCATGTACTACGTCGGCGAGCCGTCGAAGTCGGCGCGCAAGCTGGTCGAGACCACCTATTCGGCGATGTGGGCCGGCATCCGCGCCGTCAAGCCGCGCGCCACGCTGGGCGACGTCGGCTTCGCGATCCAGACCATCGCCGAGAAGGCCGGCTACAGCGTGGTGCTGGATTACTGCGGCCACGGCATCGGCATGGTCTACCATGAGGAACCGCAAGTGGCGCACTATGGCCGTCCAGGCCAGGGCGTGGTGCTCAAGCCGGGCATGCTGTTCACGATCGAACCGATGATCAATGCCGGCAAGGCGGCGACCAAGGAATTGAACGACGGCTGGACCGTCGAGACGCGCGACAAATCGCTGTCGGCGCAATGGGAGCACATGGTGCTGGTAACCGAGACCGGCTACGAGGTGCTGACCTTGGCCCCAGGCGAGACCGGCGCCAAGGCGCTGATCCCGAACGCCGTGCCAGCCGGTACTGCCGCTAGCGCAGCGTAAGTTTCAGGGCCGGCTTTTCGCCGTAGTCTTCGTAGCGCTCGTTGATACCGGCCACGCAGTACGTCACTTCTTCCAGGATATCCGGCACGGCGGCCTTCATGGCCTCCGCGCCCGTGATGACGATTTCCAGCACTTCGTTCGGCTTCAGGCGGAACTTGCTCATGCCGTCTTCGTCGCGCAGATAGCTCAGGCAATCGACCCAGGCGTCCATGGTGTTGCCGTAGCCGTCGGGGAAGCCCAGCGCGGCCTTGCAGGCGGCGTGGAAGGCGTCAAAGTCGGTGATCGCCGCGCCGTTCAGTTCTGCGGTTGCCATTATTTTTTCTCTTTCTTGGGGTCGGTGACGAAGCCCAATTTCGTTAATCCATTCGACTGCGCGGCCGCCATTACTTGCGCCACCACTTCGTAGCGGGTGTCCTTGTCGGCGCGCAGTTGCAGTTCCGGCTGAGGCTCCAGCTTGGCCGCTTCGACCAGGCGCGCTTCCAGCACGCTCTGCTCGACCGGGTCGTTATTCCAGAATATTTTGCCGGTGCCGTCGATCGACAGCGTGACCGTCGCGGCCTGCTGCGGGCTGGCTTGCGCCTGCGCCTTCGGCAGGTCCAGCTTGACGGCGTGGGTGAACATCGGCGCGCTGAGGATGAAGATCACCAGCAGCACCAGCATCACGTCCACCATCGGCGTGACGTTGATGTCGGCCATCGGCCCCGGATTGCGGTGGTGGTTGAATGCGCCAAAGCTCATGCTCGCTCCTTTTAAAGCGGGGGGTCAGGTCTGACATTCGGACACGGCCTCTGCCGTAGCAATGCCTACGGCAGAGGCCGTGTCCGAATGTCAGACCTGACCCCCTCCGTTATTTTGCACGCTCGCCCGTGGTCAGGTAGGCGTGCAGGTCGTGCGCGAAGGCGTCCAGCTCGGCCAGGGTCAGCCGGTTGACGCGGTTGAATCCGTTATACGCCAATACGGCGGGGATGGCCACCGTCAGGCCGATGGCGGTCATGATCAGCGCCTCGCCCACCGGGCCGGCTACTTTGTCGATCTGCACCGTGCCGCTGGCCGACACATTGGCCAGCGCGTGATAAATACCCCACACGGTGCCCAGCAGGCCGACGAACGGCGCCGTGGCGCCGATCGATGCCAGCAGGGTCAGGCCGCCTTCGAGGCGGTTGGTGGAATTCTGGATCGCCACCCGCAGCACGCGGGTGACCTGGGCCGCATGGCCCATCTCGCCGCCCAGCGAAGCGCGGCCGGCGGCCTTCAGCTGCGCGGCGCCTTGCTGCGCCAGCGGCAGGAATACCTGTTCGGGATCGGCCAGGGTCAGCGCGGCGACGCCGTCCTGCATCGACGGCGCCTCCCAGAACGCCTGCACCGCCGGCGCGCTGCGGCGGATGCGCCACGCGGCGTAGCTCTTGGCCAGGATGAAGAACCAGCTCACCAGCGACATCGCCAGCAACACCAGCGCCACGATGTGGCTGATGGTGTCGCCCTGCTCCCAGTAGCTGGCCAGGGTGAAGTGGTTGGGCGTCATCAGTTCAGCGCCAGCACGTCGTTCATGTCGTACAGGCCGGTGGCCTTGTCGGCCAGGAAGCGGCAGGCGCGCAGCGAGCCGTGCGCGTAGGTCACGCGGCTGCTGGACTTGTGGCTGATCTCGATGCGCTCGCCGGTGCCGGCGAACAGCACGGTGTGGTCGCCGACGATGTCGCCGCCACGGATGGTGGCAAAGCCGATCGACGACGGATCGCGTTCGCCGGTCACGCCTTCGCGCGCGTAGACGGCGCAATCCTTCAAATCGCGGCCCAGCGCGTCGGCCAGCACTTCGCCCATCTTCAGCGCGGTGCCGGACGGGGCGTCGACCTTGTGGCGGTGGTGGGCTTCGATCACTTCGATGTCGTAGCCGACCGCCAGCGCCTTGGCCGCCTGTTGCAGCAGCTTGAGCGTGACGTTGACGCCAACGCTGAAGTTGGGCGAGAACACGATGGCGGTCTTCTTGGCCGCCTCGGCGATCGCCGCCTTGCCCGCTTCGTCGAAGCCGGTGGTGCCGATGATCATCTTGATGCCGTGCTCGGCACAATAGGCCAGGTGCTCCAGCGTGCCTTCGGGACGGGTGAAGTCGATCAGGAACCGGGCGCCGGCCAGGCCCTTGGCCAGCTCGGACTCGACCGGCACGCCGGCCGGCTTGCCGAGGAAGGCGGCGGCGTCGCTGCCGACGTTGGCCGAGCCCGCGCGGTCGAGCGCGCCGGACAGGGTGGCGTCGGGGGCGTCGAGCACCGCTTCGATCAGGATGCGGCCCATGCGGCCGCCGGCGCCGGCGATGGCGATGTTCAGGTCTGTCATGCTTCGGTCCTCGTGCTTATTTCTTGTCGTTGTTCACCGTGACGCCGACCGGCGAGGCGGCGGCGTTGTCGCTGCCGGCCGGAATCGGCGAGGTATTGCCCACCGGGCGCGCGTCCGGAATGCTCAGGTCCTTCTTGACCTTGGGCGCCGGGCCGGCGATGCGGGCGATGTATTCTTTTTCGGTCGGCAGGTTGCCGCCTTCCCAGCGCGCCACCTTGCCGTCCTTGTCGAAGAACACGATCACGCGGCTGGTGGTGATTTCGCCGTTGCCCTTGGCCATGCGGAAGGCGTAGTCCCAGCGGTCGGCGTGGAACGGGTCGGCCAGCAGCGCGGTGCCGAAGATGAAGCGGACTTGCTCGCGCGTCATGCCGGTCTTCAGCTGCGACAGCATCTCTTCGGAGACGAAGTTGCCCTGCTGGATGTCCGGGCGATACGGCGAGAAGAACCACATGAACTTCTGCAGCTTGGTGATGGTGGTGGTTTGCGCGCCTTTGTTGGCGTCCAGCGTCGTGCCGGTTTCCTTCACGTCGGTCGATTTCTCGCCCAGCGTGGTGTTGGACGCGCAGCCGCCCACGGCCAGCGCGACGCAAACAGCGCCGGCGAGCAGAGGCGCGCGGCGGGTGAAACGGTGCAACAAAGACTGCGATAAAGCCTGGGTGACGCGCATGGTTGTCCTCAATCTGATCGAGCGGAAGTGCCGAAAAACGCTATATCATAAAGCACAAGGTGCGAGATGGGGCTGCGCGGGCACTCGGAGAGTGAGCATTATCCAGCAAATCCGGAACTATGTCCTTGTTTTATAAAGATTAATTGTAAAACATTGCAAATGTAAATTTCACGCCGGAGGGGCGCGTAGCGGCGCCGAAGGTGCGGTGGCTGCCGGAGTGCGTTAAACTGTGGCCTAGCTATCGCCAACCACTAAAAGAGTCGACACCATGAGCAACAATCCTACCGACCTGAAGGCCAGCGGCCTGAAAGCCACGCTGCCCCGCCTCAAAATCCTGGACATCTTCCAGAACAGCGAAGTGCGCCACCTGACCGCCGAGGATGTCTACAAGATCCTGCTGTCCGACAATATGGACGTGGGCCTGGCGACCGTGTACCGCGTGCTGACCCAGTTCGAGCAGGCCGGCCTGCTGAACCGCAACCACTTCGAGACGGGCAAGGCAATCTTTGAATTAAACGAAGGTTCGCACCACGATCACCTGGTGTGCCTCGATTGCGGCCGGGTGGAAGAATTCTTCGACGAGGAAATCGAATCGCGCCAGCAGATCGTGGCCAAGGAACGCGGCTTCAAGATCGCCGAGCACGCGCTGGCGATCTACGGCAACTGCACCAAGACCGCCTGCCCGCACCGCGCCTGACCCCCGCTTAATTGTGGCTGAGCGCGTTCGATAACAGCTTGGCCGTGATGTCGACGATCGGTATCACCCGCTCATACGCCATGCGGGTCGGGCCGATCACTCCCAGCGTGCCGACGATCTTGCCGTTGGCCATGTAGGGCGCGGTGACCACGCTCATCTCGTCCATCGGCACCAGGCTCGATTCGCCGCCGATGTAGATCTGCACGCCGCTGGCCTTGCTCGAGACGTCGAGCAGCTGCATCAATCCCGTCTTCTGCTCGAACATGTCGAACATCTGCCGCAGCGAGGTCATGTTCGACGACAGGTCGCTCACCGACAGCAGGTTGCGCTCGCCAGAGATGACCATGTCATCCGAGTTGTCGGCCATCGCTTCGCTGCCCGCCTCCACCGCCGCCTGCATCAGCCGGCCCATGTCGTCGCGCAGCTGGCGCACTTCGTTTTGCAGGCGCATGTGCACTTCGTCAAAGGCCAGGCCGCCGTAGTTCTGGTTGATGTAGTTGGCCGACTGGATCAGCTGCGCCGGGCTGTAGTCGACATCGGTCAGCAGCAGCCGGTTCTGCACGTCGCCGGTGGGGCCGACGATCACCAGCAGGATGCGCTTCTCGCCCAGCCGCAAAAATTCAATCTGCTGAAACACCGATTCGCGCCGCGGGCTGAGCACCACGCCGGCGAACTGCGACAGCGACGACAGCATCTGCGCCGCGTTGGAAATCATCTTCTGCGGCTGCGGCGCCTGCAGCCGCATGCGGCCTTCGACCGATTGCTCGTCCAGGTGCTGCACCGTCAGCAGGGTGTCGACAAAGATGCGGTAGCCGCGCGGGGTCGGCACCCGGCCGGCCGAGGTGTGGGGACTGGCGACGTAGCCCAGCTCCTCCAGGTCGGCCATGATGTTGCGGATGGTCGCCGGCGACAGGTCCAGCCCGGAGATCTTGGACAGGGCGCGCGAGCCCACCGGCTGGCCGTCCGCGATGTAGCGTTCGACGAGGGCCTTGAGCAGGGTTTGTGCGCGTGGTTCGAGTTGCATGTTCATTCACTGATGGTATTTCTGCTTATTATGCACGCTCTGCGCCGGACGGGGGCCGCGGCGTGGCGTCAATGCTGCATTTGTCCGCGCACCCATGCCAGAAGTGCATCGAAACTGCCGCAAATGGCGTCCGGCGCCACGCCGGCCTCCAGATGCGCCGTGCTGCCGTCCCGGTTCATCCACACCGCGCGCAGGCCCGCGCCCTGCGCGCCCTGCACGTCCAGCCGCAAATCGTCGCCGACGTAGACCGCGTCCTGCGGCGCCACGCCCATCGCTGCGCAGGCGGCCAGGAAGATCGCCGGGTCGGGCTTGGCGCGGCCGAAGCGCGCCGAGGCCAGCACGGTCTCGAAATGGTGGTGCAGGCCGATGACTTCCAGATCGGCGTTGCCGTTGGTGATCACGCCCAACCGCAGCAGCGCCTGCAGCTCGGCCAGCGCCGGCAGCACGTCGGCGTACGGCGTGACGGCGTTGCGCCGCAGGTGGAAGTGCTGCATGGCGCCGTCGATGTGGGCGGCGTCGGCGCCGGCCTCGGCGAAGGCCTGCTCCAGCGCCACGCGGCGCAGCTGGTACAGGTCGACCACCAGCTCCGGCCGCTGCTCCAGCAAGGCCATGCGGCGCGTGCGCAGCTCGGCGATCGAGTAGCGCTGCGCCACCTCGGGCGCGTGCTCGGCCAGCCAGGCGTGCCAGCTGGTTTCCGCCGCCGCGATCACCGGGCCGATCGGCCACAGGGTGTCGTCAAGGTCGAACAGCAGGGCGTGCGGGCGGCGTGGGCTCATGGCGGGCAGACAGAAATGTGGAATCTGCGTATTGTCGCACCGATCGCGGGATGGCGACGGCATGGTAAATTACCGGATTCCCCTGCTGGAGCCGCCGTGCCTTTGACTACGTTCGTGACGATTTGCCGCCGCTGGGCGCCGCCCCTGCTGTGCGCCGCGCTGGCCGCTTGCGCCACCGTCGGCCAGGCGCCGGCCTTTTCCTCCTTCGTGGTGCTGGGAGAGCACGGCGCGGCCGTGGCGCGCGTGCTGATCGACGCCCCCGCCTGCCCGGACATCGTCATCGACCAGCGCCCGCAGGCGATGGCCGTGCGCGCGCCGGCCGCCACCCTGGCGCTGCGCAGCACGCCGTCGGCCGCGGCCGATTCCAAACCGGCCGCCTTCCCGCTGCTGACCTGCGAGGCGCCGCTGCCGGCCAGCGCCAGCCAGGCGAGCGTGCTGGGCCGGGCGCTGCCGCTGCCGGCCGCGGCGCCGCAACGCATCGTCGTCATCGGCGACACCGGCTGCCGCCTGCAAAAGAACAG
Organism: Duganella sp. BJB476; assembly: GCF_003416895.1. Lineage (GTDB taxonomy): Bacteria > Pseudomonadota > Gammaproteobacteria > Burkholderiales > Burkholderiaceae_D > Rugamonas. The sequence goes on along the minus strand of NZ_QVIO01000004.1, from coordinate 124,679 downwards.
CCACAGCTACCAGGCCTGCAACGACGGCGCCGCCTATCCGTTCGCCGCCATCGCCGCCGCCGCCGCCGCGTGGCGCCCCGAGCTGGTGATCCACGTGGGCGACTACCACTACCGCGAAAACGCTTGCCCGGACGGCAACGCCGGCTGCGCCGGCAGCCCCTGGGGCTACGGCTGGGACGCCTGGAACGCCGATTTCTTCGCGCCCGGCGCGGCGCTGTTGCAGGCGGCGCCGTGGATCATGGCGCGCGGCAACCACGAAAACTGCCTGCGCGGCGGCCAGGGCTACTGGCGCCTGCTCGACCCGCGCCCGCTGCTGGCCGGGCGCGACTGCAACCTCGCCGCCGACGACGCCGACGGCAACTACAGCGATCCCTACGCCGTGCCGATCGGCCAGGACACCCAGCTGCTGGTGCTCGACACCGCCAACACCACCTGGAAGGGCCTCAAGCCGGGCGACCCGGGCTACGACAAGTACCGCGACCTGTACCGCAAGCTGGACGCGCTGGCGCAACAGGCGCCGCGCAACCTCGGCATCGCCCACCATCCGCTGCTGGGCATGGGCGCCGACCGCAAGGCCGACGGCGCCCTCGTGCTGCTGCCAGGCGACGCCGGCCTGCAGCAAGCCTTCGGCTCGCTCAACGCGCAGCTGCTGCCGGCCGCCATCCAGGCCATGCTGTCCGGCCATGTGCACCTGTGGGAGCAGGTCAGCTTCGCCAGCGACCATCCGAGCCAGTTCATTTCCGGCTTTTCCGGCACCGCCGAGGACACCGTGCCGCTGCCGGAACGCTTGCCGGACGGCGTGACGCCGGCGCCGGGCGCGCGGGTCGAGCAGTTCAGTTCCTGGGTCGACGGCTTCGGCTTCATGAGCATGGAGCGGCTGGGCGCCGACCAGTGGCTGGTGCAGGTGCACGACCAGCAAGGCCGGGTGCGCAACAGCTGCCGGCTCGACGGCAAGCGTTCGCGCTGCGAGCTGGCGCAGGTCAAATAGGCGGCGCTGCGGCCGCAAGTGTCACAAGCTGTTACATCGCTTAGCGGCCCGGCCTTACCAAATGCACTAAAATACGGGCCATTCCGTGTAAGATGCTGCACCCGAGTATTGCCGGGCCCTATTCGTTTTGGAGAGAGATTTTTATGAAAAGTTTGTATCTGCGTTCGGGCCTGGCCCTGGTGTGCGTCGCCTTGCTGAACGCCTGCGGCGGCGGCAATGGCAACCTGGCCCTGTCCGGCACCATCACCAACCTGACCAAGCCCGACCTGGTCCTGGTCAACAACAAGACCGGCGAAAAACTGCCCATCCCCGCCAATACCACCAGCTTTGTGTTCACCAAGCTGGCGGCGGTCGATGAGGAATTCGATATCGAAATTTCCACGCCCCCTACCGGCGGCAGCTGCAAACCGGTCGGCACCAGCAACGTCGGCAAGGCCAACGCCTATACCTCGTACCAGATCGGCTTCGCCTGCCAGGCCAACCCGTGGACGCTGGGCGGCACCGTGACCGGCCTCACCAGCAAGGGCCTGATCCTGGCCAATGGTGCCGACACCGTCAGCGTGCTGCCGCCGGCCACCGCCGGCGCGCCGGTCAGCTTCACCTTCGGCACCATGGTCGGCGACGGTACGCCCTACGGCGTGACCGTGCTGTCGCAGCCGAAAGATCCGGCCCAGGTCTGCACGCTGAGCAACAACGTCGGCACCATGCCCGGCGCGAACTTCAGCGGCGTGACCGTCACCTGCAAGTAATTCCGGCGCCGGTCCGCATGGCGATGGCCGGCCGATCCGCCTCTTTTTGGAGTAATTGATGAAATTTTCGACTTTGAGCGCCGTAGCGGCGCTGATGCTGGCCGCCGCGCTGTCCGCCTGCGGCGGCAAGGCCCAATTCGCCGTGCAAGGCACGATCACCGGCCTGAACAACCCTGGCCTGGTGCTGGCCAACGGCGCCGACCAGCTGCCGGTGGCGGCCGCCGCCACCAGCTTCGTGATGCCCAAGCAAATCCCCTACGGCACCGACTACAACGTCACCGTGCTGGCCAATCCGGCGCACCAGACCTGCCAGCCGGTGAACGGTTCCGGCTCGGCCGGCCACACGGTGGCGATCGCCGTGAACATCAGCTGCACCCAGAACACCTATCCGCTGGGCGGCCCGTTCATCGGCCTGTTCAACATCTCCGAGGCGGTCGCCGCCACCGGCACCGCCGCCGCAGTGGCCGCCGTGCCGCGCGTCGTGGTGCTGCTGAACGGCTCCACCGGCGGCCAGGTTTCGGTCTCCAGCCTCGACGCCAAGGATACCGCGCTGGGCAAAGGCGAGTTCGTATTTACTTCGCCAGTGGCGGACGGTTCGGCCTATGGCGTGACCATCCTGTCGCAGCCGGCCGACATCAATTGCACGCTGGCCAACAACGTCGGCGTGATCAACGGCATCGCCGTCAGCAACATGACGCTGAGCTGCACGCCGAAGTAATCAGGAGGGGGAGCGCCGCGCGGAATGCGCGGCGCGGGGGCGGCAGAGTTATACGTTATCGTGATGTTCGATATTCGAAAAATAAACTTGCGTTATATGCCGCGCCGCAGCATACTTCATTTGTCTCCTCCACTTCTTGCAAAGGAATTGGATTTAGCCCGCTTTCACCAGCGGGCTTTTTTTTGCCCGCCGCCTTTACTGCGGCTTGAGCAGGTTGGCCAGCGCCACGTACTGCGCCAGGCCCACGGTTTCCGGACGCATGGTCGGGTCGATGCCGGCTTCGACGATCTGCGCTTCGGTGAACATGCCGGCCAGGCAGTTGCGGATCACCTTGCGGCGCTGCGAGAACGCCTTCAACACCACCGCCTCCAGGGTCGGGCCGTCGCACGCCAGCGGGTTGGCGACCGGGATCATGCGCACGATCGCCGACTCCACCTTCGGCGGCGGATCGAACGCTTCCGGCGGCACCACGAACAGCAGCGACATGTCGTAGCGCCATTGCAGCATCACCGACAGGCGGCCGTAGGTCTTGCTGCCCGGCTCGGCCACCATGCGCTCCACCACTTCCTTCTGCAGCATGAAATGCTGGTCCTGCACCTGCGGCGCGAACGTCGCCAGGTGGAACAGCAGCGGGCTGGAGATGTTGTACGGCAGGTTGCCGACGATGCGCAGCTTCTGCCCGGCCGGCACCGGGATGCTGGCGTAGTCGAACTTGAGCGCGTCGCCGGCGTGGATGGTCAGCTTGGCCGGGTTGTAGGTCTTTTCCAGCCGCGCCACCAGGTCGCGGTCGAGCTCGACGACGTGCATCATCTTCAGCGTGCGCATCAGCTGCTCGGTCATCGCGCCCAGGCCGGGCCCGATCTCGACCATCGCGTCGTCCGGTTCCGGGGCGATCGCCTCGGTGATGCTGGAGAGGACGTATTTATCGTGTAAAAAGTTTTGGCCGAAGCGTTTGCGGGCGACGTGTTTCATGGTTGTTCTTATTTGAGAGGTGAGGAGGAGGCGGCCATGGCCAGCGCGCTGTCGATGGCCGCGGCCATGCTGCCGCAGTCGGCCAGGCCCAGGCCCTGGGCCGCCAGGTCGAGCGCGGTGCCGTGGTCGACCGAGGTGCGGATCAGCGGCAGGCCCAGCGTGATGTTGACGCCCTGGCCGAAGGTGGCGTATTTGAGCACCGGCAAGCCCTGGTCGTGGTACATGGCCAGCACACAGTCGGCGTCTTGCAGGTATTTGGGTTGGAACAGCGTGTCGGCCGGATACGGGCCACGCGCATCGATGCCGCGCGCCTGCGCCGCCGCGATGGCCGGCGCGATGACGTCGATCTCTTCGCGCCCCAGGTAGCCGCCCTCGCCCGCGTGCGGGTTCAGGCCGCACACCAGGATGCGCGGGGCGGCGATGCCGAACTTGCTGCGCAAGTCATGGGCTATGATGTCGAGCACGCGCGCCAGGCCGTCCCGGGTCAGCGCGGCGGCGACGTCCTTCAGCGGCAGGTGGGTGGTGGCCAGCGCCACCCGCAGCGGCGGCGGCAGCGGCTGGCCGGCCGGCGCCGGCGGCTGGCCGGCCAGCATCATCACCACCTGCGCGGTGCCGGTCTGGTCGGCGAAGTATTCGGTGTGGCCGGAGAACGGCACGCCGGCGTCGTTGATGGTGCTCTTTTGCAGCGGCGCGGTGACCACCGCCGCGAACCAGCCGGCCCGCACGCCTTCGATGGCGGCGTCCAGCGTGGCCAGCACGCTGCGGCCGTTTTCCTTGTCCAGCTTGCCGGGCACGACGTGCGCCGCCAGCGGCACGTCGATCACGCTGATGCGGCCGGGGCCGAACTGCGGCAGGCCGCCGTTGCGCACCGCCTGCAAGGACAGCGCCGACAATTGAATCGCGGGATCGATATAGCTGGCCGTCATCGCCAGGAAGGCGGCGTCGCCCAGCAGCACGCAATTGACCTCGTGGCGGCGCGCCCAGGCGGCGCGGATGGCAATCTCCGGGCCGATGCCGGCCGGCTCGCCGACGGTGACGGCGATCGCGGGGCGCAGCGCGCTGCGCCCGGTGTGCAAAGTGGCGCTCACGCGTGCTCCCCTTGGTGGCTTACTTGTTGGCGGCGGCGCCGTCGTCGGTGCGGAACTCGACGTAGGCGCGGTCGCGCACTTCGCGCTGCCAGCTCTCCGCCGCTTCCTCGACCTTGCGCTCGCGGATGGCCTGGCGCGCGGTGTTGCGCTCGCGCTCTTTCGAGACGTCGTCGCTCTTACGCTCCAGCACTTCGATCAGGTGGATGCCGAAGCTGGTTTCCACCGGCTGGCTCACTTCGCCGATCTTCAGGTTGTTCATCGCCGCCTCGAACTCCGGCACGATGTCGCCCGGGTACAGCCAGCCCAGGTCGCCGCCCTTGGAGGCCGAGCCGTCGTTCGACACCAGCCGCGCCAGGTCCTCGAACTTGGCGGCGTTGTTGTCCAGGCGTTCCTTCAGTTCGGCCAGCTTGCGCTTGGCGTCGGCCGCGCTCATGGTCGGCGTCACCTTGATCAGGATGTGGCGGGCGTGGGTCTGCTGCACCGCGGCCACGGCTTGCGCCTCGGCCAGGCTGCGGCGGTCGACCGCCTTCAGGATGTGGAACGCGCCCACGCTCTTGATGATCGGCGTGACCTGGCCAGGCTTGAGCTTGGTCAGCGCCTCGGCGAACACCGGCGGCAGGCGCTCGGGCTGGCGCCAGCCGACCACGCCGCCCTGCAGGGCGTCGCTGGCGTCGGAATAGGTGGCGGCCATCTTGGCGAAGTCGGCGCCGGTGCGCAGCTGGCGCATCACTTCCTCGGCGCGCGCGCGGCGCTGGGCGATCACTTCGGCGGTGGCGTTGTCGGGGATGCGCACCATGATCTGCGAGATGTTGATCTCGAACTGCTCGGCGGCGGCGGCCTTCTCGGCGGCCAGGAAGCTGTCCACCTCGGCGTCCGAGATCTGCACCTTGGCGTCGACCTCGTGCTCGCGCAGGCGCTGCATGATGATTTCTTCGCGGATGTCCTCGCGGAAGGCGGCGTATGGCGTGCCGTCCTTTTCCATCTGGTTGCGCAAGTCCTGCACGCTGAGCTTTTGCGCTTCGGCGATGCGGCCGATGGCGCGGTCGAGCTGCTGGTCGTCGACCCGCACGCCCATCTCCTTGGCCATCTGCAGCTGGGCGCGCTCGACGATCATGCGCTCGAGCAGCTGGCGGCGCAGGTCGGCCGCGTCCGGCATCTGCACGTTCTGCGCCTTCATGCGGGCGGTGACGCTCTTGATGCGGTTGCTCAGCTCGCGCTGGGTGATGACGTCGTCGTTGACCACCACCACGATCGAGTCGATCGCCACATTGCCCGACTCGCCGGGCGGCAGGAAGCCCTTGCCGTCGGCCGCCTTGGCGCTGGCGGCCGCGGCCGGCGTGGTGTTCAGCGCCGGCGCGGCGGCCGGGGCGCTCGCCACCGGGGCGGCGGCCGGGGCCGGCTTCTTCGAGAACAGGCTGCAACCGCCCAGGGCGGCCGTGCACAACAGGACTGCGAGGATTTTCATTTCGAACTTCATCTTAAGAACGCTCATGAGTCAGGTGTAAAAGTATCAAAAAGCGTCCGTTGCCTGGTAGTGCGGCGGCGGACGCCGGGGTGGCTTGCTTTAGCGGCCGTAGCCTTCGTTCAAACGCTGATAACCGGGTATGCTGTTCTTCATCGCCTCCAGCGGGCTGCCCACGCCCAGGTGCGACAGGCCGTTCAACTCCAGCTGGAAGAAGATCGGCGTCGACGCCTTGGTCGAGGTGGTCACGAAGCGCTGCGCGCCCATGCGGAACACCCAGCAGTCGCCGTTGTATTCCAGCCCGACCAGGCTCTCCAGGATCTTCTTGTCCTGCATCGAGTAGCTGACCCGGCCGACGCCGTACCAGCGCTGGAAGATCGGCCACTGGCTCGACAGCTCGATGTTCTTGAAGCTGCCGCGCAGGTAGCGGTAGCCGGCGTTGAGCACCTTCTTCTGCCCCGGCGACCACTGCACGGTATAACTGCCCGACACCACCCGGCTCTCGCTGGGGCTGTACTGCACGGCGCTGTCGAAGCCCCAGGTTTCCGAGATGCGGCCGGTGGCGGCCAGCAGCATGTCCGAGCGCGAGTCGACCACCGGCGTGGTCGAGGCCAGCTGCACGCGCTGGTCGCGGAAGTAGAAGCGCTGGCCGAACGCCAGCCGCAGCGTCTCGGCGCCGGCCGAGTCGAGGAAGCGCGACACCAGCGCCGCCGTCAGCTGGTTGGCGTCGCCGATGCGGTCCGAGCCGACGAAGCGGTTTTCGCTGAAGATCTGGCTGAAGTTGAAGGTCGCGGCGTCGGTGTCGAAGGTCGGGAACTTGCTCTGGTCGCGGTACGGCGTGTTGACGTAGAACAGGCGCGGCTCCAGCGTCTGCGTCATGTCGCGCTGGCCGAGCTTGATGTCGCGCTCGAACACCAGGCCGGAGTCCAGCGAGAACGTCGGCACCACGCGCGACAGGTTTTCCGAGCCCTGGGTGCCGAACGAGTCCAGCTGGTAGCTGGCCAGGTTGAGCATGACCTTGGGCGTGATGAAGTAGCTGGGGCCGACGATCGGGTAGCTGACCTGCGGGATCGCCACCAGCCGCGTGCCGTTGATCAGGGTCGGGTGGTAGAAGCGGGTCAGCTCGCTGTCGACGGCCCAGTCGAAGCCGCCGGCCACGTCGTACTGGGCGGCGTGGAAGTTGATCGCCGGCAGCCGGTCGTACGGGCGCGACACGAACAGCGAGGGGTCGATCGTCGATTCCGGGTCTTGCAGCACCTGGTATTTCTGCACCCGCGCGGTCAGGGTCCAGAAGTCGCCGTGGTAGTCGGTGCGCAGCTCGCGCAGCAGCTGGCGCTCGGTCGAGCTCGACACGGTCTTGGAGAAATCGTTCGGATAGTTGTTGTCCGAGGCGGCGCGGATGCTCCAGCCGTAGGTCCAGTCCTTCGACAAGTCCTGCGCGTGGGTGGTCTTGATCGACCAACGGTCGGTCGAGCCGCCCGGCGTGGACGGCACGTACTGCTTGTCGTGCGGCAGGTATTCCACATAGGTTTCGCCCTGATACAGGCCGCCGTCGGTCTCGCCCAGGTAGCGCGCGTTGGCGCCCAGCTGGAAGCCGCGCCGCGGGATGATCTTCGGGTACACCGTCAAATCGCGGTTGGGCGCGATGTTGAAATAATACGGCACGGTCAGCTCGGCCGCGCCCTTGGAGCCGAAGCCCGGCATCGGCGACAGCCAGCCCGAGCGGCGCGCGCCCGACAGCGAGAACGACATCGCCGGCGTGCCCAGGATAGGCACGTCCTTGAAATACACGATGGTCTTGCCGGCGGTGCCGACGTCGCGGCCCGAGTCCAGGTTCAGCGTGTTCGAGCGCAGATACCAGTCCGGGGTCGGCCCCTGGCAGGTGCTGTAGGTGCCGTTGATCACCACCGCCTCGTCTTCATTGATGAAGTTGATGCGCTCGGCCTTGCCCTGGGCGTGGTTGGCCTCCAGCTGGTAGGTCGGGTTGAGCATATAGCCCTTGCCGCTGTCCATGTTCAGCTTGAGCTCGTCGCCGGTGAAATAGTCGCCGAAGCGCCAGATCTTGACATGGCCCTCGGCCTCGACCTCGTCCTCGACCTGGCGGTAGCAGGCGGTATCGGCCTTGACGCGGGTCTTGTCCTTGACCAGCTCGGCGTCCCGGCGCAGCGTGATTTCGCGCTCGGGGCGGCCGCTGATGTCCTCGGCCTGGATGGTGGTGACCGCGTTCTTGTCCTCCACGCGCGGCGCGCGCGCCTTCGGCGGCACGCCCTGGGCGTAGCTGGGCACTGCCGTGGCGGTGACGAGGGCAGTCAGGGCGTACGCCCAGCGTTGCGAGGAGGTGGGGGGGGCCGGTAGCCAGCGCATGCGACTCATGAAAAGAAGGGAGGAAACACCATAGCAGGCGATTTTTTGATTTGAATCCCTTATTATATGGGAATCTTCACCCAACACCGGTTTCCAGGGCTCGCTTAATGTCTTTATTACAGAATTTAACTTCCGATACATCTTCCGGCAATGCGCCAGACCTCCGTCTGGAACAGCTGACCGCCTGGCTGGCCACCTTGAACGTGGTCGACGTCGCCAGCGCGCGCCCGGCCTCGGCCGACGCCAGCTTCCGCCGCTATTTCCGCGTCGATGTATTGCCCGATCAACAAGCCGCGTTGGGCGCCACCCTGGTCGTCATGGACGCGCCGCCCGAGCGCGAAAACGTGCTGGCCTTTGTCAAGCTTGACGAAATGCTCACCCATGCCGGCGTCAGCGTGCCGCGCATCGTCGCCACCGACTACGAACGCGGCTTCCTCTTGATGTCCGACCTGGGCGTGACCACCTACCTGCAGGTGCTGGACCACGACAACGCCTCGACCATGTACGCCGAGGCGCTGGAGGCGCTGGTCAAGTTCCAGCTGACCAGCCAGCCCGGCGTGCTGCCCGAATACGACCGCGCCTTCATGCTGCGCGAAATGAACCTGTTCCCCGAGTGGTACATCGGCCAGCACCTGAAGGCCACCCTGACCGACAAGCAGGCCGCCGAGCTGCAAGCGGTGTTCGACGCCATCCTGGCCAACGTCACCGCCCAGCAGCAGGTGTATGTGCACCGCGACTTCCACTCGCGCAACCTGATGTGGATGGACGCCGGCAATCCGGGCGTGCTGGACTTCCAGGACGCGCTGTACGGCCCGATGACCTACGACCTGGCCTCGCTGCTGCGCGACGCCTACGTGCAGTGGGACGAGGAACTGGTGCTGGACTGGGCGATCCGCTACTGGCAGCACGCCAAGTCGCTCGGCCTGCCGGTCAGCCAGGACATCGACGCCTTCTACCAGGACTTCGAATACGCCGGCCTGCAGCGCCACCTGAAGATCCTCGGCCTGTTCTGCCGCCTGAACTACCGCGACGGCAAGGCCCAGTACCTGAACGACCTGCCGACCGTGATGGACTACGTGCGCAAGACCGCCAGCCGCTACAAGGACCTGCGGCCGCTGGTGCGCCTGCTCGACCAGCTGGAAGACAAGCAGCCGCAAGTCGGCTACACCTTCTGAGGCGGCGCGCATGAAAGCCATGATCTTCGCCGCCGGACGCGGCGAGCGGATGCGCCCACTGACCGACACCACGCCCAAGCCGCTGCTCAAAGTGCGCGGCCGGCCGCTGATCGTCTGGCACATCCTCAACCTGGTGCGGGCCGGCATCACCGAGATCGTCATCAACACCGCCCACCTGGGCGAGCAGATCGAGGCGGCGCTGGGCGACGGCAGCCAGTTCGGCGCCAAGCTGGTGTACTCGCACGAAAGCACCGCGCTGGAGACCGCCGGCGGCATCGCCACCGCGCGCCACCTGCTGGGCGAGGAGCCCTTCGTGGCAGTGTCGGGCGACATCTACATGCCCTACTTCGACTTCGAGCAGGTCAAGGACGTGTTGCACGACAAGGACATGTGGGGCAATCCCTACCCGGCCGACCAGCGCGACATCTGCTGGCTGTACCTGGTGCCGAATCCGGACTTCCACCCCGAGGGCGACTTCGGCCTGACGATGTACTCGCTGACCAACGAAGGCTCGCCGAAATGGACCTTCGGCAACGTCGGCGTCTACCGCCCTGAAATGTTCGACGGCATCGCGCCCGGCGAGTACGCCAAGCTGGGACCGCTGATCCGCGCCTACGCCGACAAGCAGCAGGTCGGCGGCGAAGTCTACGAGGGCGAATGGCACAACCTCGGCACCGTGCAGCAGCTCGACCTGCTCAACGCGCCGCTGGCTATGCGCCTGCCGGCCGCCAAGGGCGTGCAGTGATGCACAGCTACGCCGCCCGCCGCGCGCGCCTGCTGGCGCACATGCCGCCCGGCGCGGTGGCGGTGCTGCCGACCGCGCCCGAAGTCACGCGCAACAGCGACAGCGAATACCTGTACCGCCACGACAGCTACTTCTACTACCTGACCGGCTTCGCCGAGCCGGAGAGCGTACTGGTGCTGGTGGCCGCGCGCGGCGATGCGCCGGCGCGCGCCATCCTGTTCTGCCGGCAGAAGAACGTCGAACGCGAAATCTGGGATGGCTTCCGCCACGGCCCGGACGGCGCGCGCGCCGCCTTCGGCTTCGACGCCGCCCATCCCATCGAAGACCTCGACGGCGAAATCAGCAAGCTGCTGGCCGATGCGCCGGCCCTGTACTACGCGCTGGGCAGCGCCCTCGACGCGCAGGTCAAGCTGTGGCTGGCCAACGTGCGGCGCATGGCGCGCACCGGCGTCACCCCGCCGGCCAGCGCGGTCGACCTGCTGCCGCTGCTGGACGAAATGCGCCTGTTCAAGGACGCCGCCGAACAGGCCACCATGCTGCGCGCCGCCACCATCTCCTCGCACGCGCACGCGCGGGCGATGCGCGCGTCGCGGCCCGGCATGTACGAATACGAAATCGAAGCGGAGCTGCTGTACGAGTTCCGCCGCAACGGCGCGCAGGCGCCGGCCTACAACTCCATCGTCGCGGCGGGCGCCAACGCCTGCGTGCTGCACTACAGCGCAAACAACGCGCTAAGCCAAGATGGCGACCTGATACTGATCGACGCCGGCTGCGAGCTCGATGGCTACGCCTCCGACATCACCCGTACCTATCCGGTCAACGGCCGTTTCAGCGCGCCGCAAAAGCGCCTGTATGAACTGGTGCTGGCGGCGCAATCGGCGGCGCTGAAGGCGATCGCGCCCGGCCTGCCGTATTCCGGCGTGCACGAGGCGGCGGTACAGGTGCTGGCGCAGGGCATGCTCGATCTGGGGCTGCTGAACCAGAACGCCCACGGCGGCATCGCCGACATCATCGCCAACAAGAGCTATCTGCAGTTCTACATGCACGGCACCGGCCACTGGCTGGGCATGGACGTGCACGACGTCGGCCAGTACCGCGACACGGCGGCCGAAGGCAAGCCATCGCGCCCGCTGCAGGCGGACATGGTGCTGACGGTGGAGCCGGGCATCTACGTGCGGCCGGCCGAAGGCGTCCCTGAGGAATACTGGAACATCGGCATCCGCATCGAGGACGATGTGCTGGTCACGCAAAGCGGCTACACGATACTGAGCGCCGCTGCGCCGAAGACGGTCGCCGACATCGAACAACTGATGCAACAGCAATGACAGATACAACTTTTGAAGTCGCCATCTGCGGCGCGGGACCGGCCGGCATGGCGCTCGCCGCGCTGCTGGCCAAACGCGGCACGCCCGCGCAACGCATCGCCCTGATCGACGCCAAGACGCTGGAGCAAGCCAGCAAGGACCCGCGCTCGATCGCGCTGTCGTGGGGCAGCCGGCAGATACTCGAAGAAATCGGCGCATGGCCGGTGGCCGCCACCGCGATCCACCAGATCCACGTATCGCGCCGCGGCCAGTTCGGCCGCAGCCTGATCGACCGCGACGAACACAAACTGCCGGCGCTCGGCTACGTCCTGCGCTACGGCGATCTGGTGACGGCGCTGGGCGCGGTCTGCGAGCGTGCAGGCATCGCCACGCTGCGCCCCGCCCGCGTTGAAGCCATCGACGAAGGCGCCGACGCCGTCGCGCTGACCATCGCCGGCGCGGACTCCTCTTCCGCCAGCGCCGCCATCGTCGTGCAGGCCGAAGGCGGCTTGTTCAGCGATCAGGAAAGCAAGGCCCAGCACCGCGACTACCAGCAGACCGCGATCATCGCGCAGGTGCGCAGCAGCCGCCCGATCGCCCACCGCGCCTACGAACGTTTTACCGAACAAGGCCCGCTGGCCCTGCTGCCGCAAGGCGAAGACTATTCACTGGTCTGGTGCGTGCGCCCCGATACGGCGGCGCGCCTGCAGGCGCTGGACGACGCGGCCTTCCTCGCCGAACTGGGCGCCGCGTTTGGAGAGCGCGTTGGCAGCTTCACGCACGCCTCGCCGCGACTGGCCTTCCCTTTGGGCTTGAACGCCGATCCGCGCAGCAGCGCGCGCACGGTCGCCATCGGCAACGCGGCGCAAACACTGCACCCGGTGGCGGGACAAGGCCTGAACCTCGGCCTGCGCGACGTCGCCGTGCTGGCGCGCCTGCTGGCGCAAGGCGCGAATCCGACGATGCTGGCGCAATTCACCGAACTGCGCCGCCAGGACCGCGACACCACCGTGCGCCTGACCGACACCATGGCCCGCATCTTCGCCAACGACTCGCCGGCGCAAGCGCTGCTGGGCCTGTCGCTGGCCGCGATCGACATGGTCGGCCCCGCGCGCGGCGTGCTGGCCGAGCTGATGATGTACGGCCGCCGTTGACCTGAGCGCAGTTGACCTGAGAATACACGCAGGGGGTGTCTTCTCCGCCCCCTTGGAACAAGCACGCTATTTCCGCCCTCTCTTCTCCCTTCGTTTTCTCTATTTTCTTCTCTAATTTTCAGCGGACAAAAATCAGAAAAGAATTAAGAAAAATAGAAGAAAAGAGAGCGCGGAAATAGCGTGGTTTTTCAGAAGGAGCGCGCAGCGACACCCCATACAGGTACGCTGCGCCGATCTACGCTCAAGTCCGCGTGATCGAAGCGCCGCCATCGACCAGCGAAGCGGTGCCGGTGACAAAGGAAGAATCGTCCGAAGCCAGATACAGCACCGAGCGCGCCAGTTCCTCCGGCTGCGCCACGCGTTTGAGCGCATGCAGGTTGGTGACGAAGGCAGCCGATTCCGGCGTGTTATTCATATCGCGATACATCGCCGTATCGACCGCGCCCGGCAGCACCGAGTTCACGCGCACGCCCTGCGGACCATATTCCGAAGCCAGCGCCTGCGTCAAGCCGATCAAGCCCGCTTTGCTGGCCGCATAAGCCGCCACGCCGGGGAAGGCAAAGCTGTAGCCGACGAAGGTCGAAGTGAAGATCACCGAACCGCCGCCATGCTTGATCATTTCAGGAATTTGATGCTTGGCGCCGAGGAAGGCGCTGGTCAGGTTGGCGGCGATGGTCTCGCTCCAACCCTGCTCCGAGACACCGGTGGTGGCGCCCATTTCGCCCAGCGTGCCGGCGTTGTTGTAAGCGATGTCCAGCCGGCCAAACGCTTCAACAGCGGTGGCCACCAGTTGCGCATTGAACGATTCGGAAGTGACATCGCCAGCCAGCGCGATGGCCTGGCCGCCGTCGGCGACGATTTCCGCCACCAGCGACTCCAGCTCGGCCAGACGACGCGCCGCAACGACAACGCGTGCGCCTTCAGCGGCAAACAGTTTGGCGGTAGCGCGGCCGATGCCCGACGATGCGCCAGTAACGATAGCGACTTTGTTTTGTAAGCGGTTCATGGTGAGACTCCTTGAGGTGGGTTGATGTAGCCATCGTATGCTTCATCAACCCCACCATCAATCGGCCAAACACCAATGGACCGTTCACAAATTATGAATCAACCTTACTCCACGGCCTTGACCATGTCCTCGATGACCTTCTTCGCATCGCCGAACACCATCATCGTATTGGCTTGGTAGAACAGCTCATTGTCCAGGCCCGCATAGCCGGAAGCCATCGAACGCTTGTTGACGATGATGCTCTTGGCCTTGTACGCCTCCAGGATCGGCATGCCGGCGATCGGCGATTTCGGATCCTTGGCGGCCGGGTTGACCACGTCGTTGGCGCCCAGGATCAGCACCACGTCGGTCTGGCCGAATTCGCCGTTGATGTCCTCCATCTCGAACACCTGGTCGTACGGCACCTCGGCCTCCGCCAGCAGCACGTTCATGTGGCCCGGCATGCGGCCCGCCACCGGGTGGATCGCATACTTCACGGTCACGCCCTTGTGGGTCAGCTTCTCGACCAGCTCCTTCAGCGAGTGCTGCGCGCGCGCCACGGCCAGGCCGTAGCCCGGCACGATGATCACGCTCTCGGCGTTGGCCATGATGAACGAAGCATCGTCGGCCGAACCGGATTTGACCGGACGCTGTTCCTTCGAACCCGCCGCACCGGCTTCCACCGGCGCGCCGCCGAAGCCGCCCAGGATCACGTTGAAGAACGAACGGTTCATCGCCTTGCACATGATGTAGGACAGGATCGCGCCGGACGAACCGACCAGCGAACCGGCGATGATCAGCATCGAGTTATTCAGCGAGAAGCCGATACCTGCAGCGGCCCAACCCGAATACGAGTTCAGCATCGACACCACCACCGGCATGTCGGCGCCGCCGATCGGGATGATGATCAACACGCCCAGCACGAACGCGATCGCGGTCATGATCAGGAACGGCACCCAGGCCGGCTCGGTACCGCCGGCGAAGCAAAACGCCAGGCCCAGGCCCACCATGACGATGGCCAGGATCAGGTTCAGCATGTGCTGGCCGGCGAAGCTGACCGGCGCGCCCTGGAACAGGCGGAACTTGTATTTGCCCGACAGCTTGCCGAACGCGATCACCGAACCGGAGAACGTAATGGCGCCGACAAACGTTCCGATGAACAGCTCGATGCGGTTACCGAACGGCAGCGCCTCGCCCACGGCGGCGATGCCGAAAGCGTGCGGCTCCGACACCGCGGCCACCGCGATACACACGGCGGCCAAACCGATCAGCGAGTGCATCGCCGCCACCAGTTCCGGCATCTTGGTCATCTCGACCTTCTTGGCCAGCACCGCGCCGATGCCGCCGCCGACGATCACGCCCAGCGCCACCAGGCCCAGGCCCATGCCGCCGGAAGTGCCCGCCGCCGCTGCCGCCGTGGCTTCCGCCTTCAGCTTCAGGATCAGCGCAATGGTGGTCACGGCGGCAATCGCCATGCCCGACATGCCGAACGCATTACCGGTACGCGCCGTGGACGGCGACGACAAACCTTTCAACGCCTGGATAAAGCATACCGATGCGATGAGATACATCATCGTCACCAGGTTCATGGAGATGAAATTCATGCGTGCTCCTCCTTGATGGCCGCCACGACAGGCTTCGCCTTCGGCTCTTTTTTCTTGAACATCTCCAGCATGCGCTGCGTGACCAGGAATCCGCCGAACACATTGACGGCGGCCAGCGCCACCGCCACGGTGCCGGCGACCTGGCCGATCAGGCCCTCGGTCAGCGAGGCCGCCAGCATGGCGCCGACGATGATGATCGCCGAGACGGCGTTGGTGACCGCCATCAGCGGCGTATGCAGCGCCGGCGTAACGGTCCAGACCACGTGGTAGCCGACGTAGATGGCAAGCACGAAGATGATCAGATTGATGATGGTGTGACTGACTTCCATGTTTTTCCCCTTATTTTTCGTTACTTATTTTCGTAACAGCTCGCCGCCCGAGCACAGCAGCGTGGCCTTGATGATTTCGTCTTCGCGGTCGATCACCAGCTTGTCTTCCTTGTCGATGATCAGCTTGAGGAAGTCCAGCACGTTGCGCGCGTACAGCGCCGACGCGTCGGCCGCCACCAAGGTCGCCAGATCCGGCTCGCCGACGATGTGCACGCCGTGCTTGACCACGGTTTTATTCAGCTCCGACAGCGGGCAGTTGCCGCCCTGCGACACGGCCAGGTCGACGATCACCGAACCCGGTTTCATCGCCTTCACCGTCTCTTCGGAGATCAGCACCGGCGCCGCGCGGCCCGGGATCAGCGCGGTGGTGATGATGATGTCGGCCAGCTTGGCGCGTTCATGCACCAGCTCCGCCTGACGACGCATCCAGTCGGCCGGCATCGAGCGCGCATAGCCGCCCACGCCCTTGGCGATTTCCCTCTCCTCGTCGGTCAGGAACGGCACGTCGATGAACTTGGCGCCCAGCGACTCCACCTGCTCCTTGACGGGAGGCCGCACGTCGGACGCCTCGATCACCGCGCCCAGCCGCTTGGCGGTGGCGATCGCCTGCAGACCGGCCACGCCCACGCCCATGATCAACACCCGCGCCGCCTTGACGGTGCCGGCCGCGGTCATCAGCATCGGCATGAAGCGCTGATACGTGTTGGCCGCCACCATCACCGCCTTGTAGCCGGCGATGTTGGCCTGCGACGACAGCACGTCCATCGACTGCGCGCGCGTGATGCGCGGCACCGCCTCCAGTGCGAACGCCTGCAGGCCGGCCGTCGCCATCGCCGCGTTGTTGTCGGCGTCGAAAGGATTCAACATGCCGATCACCACCGTGCCGGCGGCGATCAGCCCCCGCTCCTCCGCATTCGGGGCACGCACCTTTAAAACCACGTCCGCAGCAAAGGCTTCCGCCGCGCTGCCGATCTGCGCACCGGCGGCCGCGTAGGCCTCGTCGGTGACCGATGCCGATACGCCGGCGCCGGACTGCACGATCACTTGATGCTTGGCTGCGAGCTTCTTGACTGTCTCAGGCGTTGCCGCAACCCGGGTTTCTCCCGGCCGCGTCTCGGCCGGTATGCCTACTCTCATGGTGCCTCCAAAGGATTAATAAACTGACTAGAATCTAACACGGATTGCCGGGACAGCATTGCCCCTCGATGGCCCCAGCATACTTAATAACTAATGATCAATAAATAGCGGTTTTATCACATCA
This sequence comes from Duganella sp. BJB476, assembly GCF_003416895.1. GTDB lineage: Bacteria > Pseudomonadota > Gammaproteobacteria > Burkholderiales > Burkholderiaceae_D > Rugamonas. Next base: position 107,781 of record NZ_QVIO01000004.1, on the reverse strand, counting down.
TTTATTACTATTTATCATGAATTGCCGCCAAAACACTGAATCTTGCGCAAAGCAGCCAGTCAAACACGGATTAACACAACAAACCTTGCGATTTTTCAATACGAACCCATCTTTACGCGACGGCGGGCTCAAACCAAATGCCAGGAACAGGATAAAATGTCGGCTCTTTCAAGGATGACTCATGCCGCGTATCTGGAAACCCTCTGTTACTGTTGCCGCCATCGTCGAAAAAGATGGCAAATTCTTGCTGATCGAAGAAGAGACCAGCGACGGCATCCGCATTAACCAGCCGGCCGGTCACCTCGACCCGCACGAATCGCTGGAGCAGGCCGTGATCCGCGAAACGCTGGAGGAAACCGCCTACGACTTCACGCCGACCGCGCTGGTGGGCATGTACATGTCGCGCTACACCTCCAACCGCACCGGCGAGGAAGTGACGTATCTGCGCTTCACCTTCTGCGGCGTGCCGGGCGCCAAACATGACCGTCCGCTGGACGAAGGCATCCTGCGCACCATGTGGCTGACGCGCGACGAACTGGCCGCCTGCGCCGACCGTCACCGCAGCCCGACGGTGCTGCAATGCGTGGACGAATACCTGGCCGGGCGCCGCGCCCCGCTGGAACTGATACAAACCCACACCTCGGTGTACAAGGAAGCGGTGAGCACCGCGAATGGATAAGGCAGGAAAGTAAGATGAGCAAGAAAAAAGTCGTGATCGGGATGTCGGGCGGGGTCGATTCCTCGGTCGCGGCGTGGATGCTCAAGGAACAAGGCTACGACGTGGTCGGCCTGTTCATGAAGAACTGGGAAGACGACGACGATTCCGAATACTGCTCGACGCGCCAGGACTGGATCGACGCCGCCAGCGTGGCCGACGTCATCGGCGTCGACATCGAGGCGGTCAACTTCGCCTCCGAATACAAGGACCGCGTGTTCGCCGACTTCCTGCGCGAATACCAGGCCGGCCGCACGCCCAACCCGGACGTGCTGTGCAACGCCGAAATCAAGTTCAAGGCCTTCCTCGACCACGCCATGCACCTGGGCGCCGACCTGATCGCCACCGGCCACTACGCGCGCGTGCGCCAGAACGGCGACCGCCACGAGCTGCTCAAGGCCGTCGACCACACCAAGGACCAGAGCTACTTCCTGCACCGCCTGAACCAGGCGCAGTTGTCCAAGACCCTGTTCCCGCTGGGCGAAATCCCGAAAACCGAAGTGCGCAAGATCGCCGAGAAACTGGCGCTGCCCAACGCCGCCAAGAAGGATTCGACCGGCATCTGCTTCATCGGCGAGCGGCCGTTCCGCGAATTCCTCAACCGCTACCTGTCGTACAAGCCGGGCCCGATGAAGACGCCGGACGGCAAGGTGGTGGGCGAGCACGTGGGCCTGAGCTTCTACACGCTGGGCCAGCGCAAGGGCATCGGCGTCGGCGGCATGAAGGCGTACAAGAACCCGGACGGCAGCAGCGACGCCTGGTACGTGGCGCGCAAGGACGTGGCCGAGAACACGCTGTACATCGTCCAGGGCCACGACCATCCATGGCTGCTGTCGTCGAGCCTGAGCGCCGACCAGGCCAGCTGGGTCGCCGGCGAGGCGCCGACGGCGCGCGCGATGTCCGCCAAGACCCGCTACCGCCAGGCCGACGTGGCGTGCGAGATCGCCCCGCAAGGCGATTCCGATTTCGCGTTGAAATTCATGGACGCCCAATGGGCGGTGACGCCGGGCCAGTCGGCCGTGCTGTACGACGGCGACGTCTGCCTCGGCGGCGGCATCATCGCCGGCTCGACCTTCGCAGCCTGATTACTCGGCGGCGGCTTCCCCGCCGCCGTCCAGCCCTTCCTGACCTTCCGGCGCGCCGGCATCCTTGGCCAGCGCCGCGCGCTGGCGCTTGACCATGGCGATCACGGTATTGCGGATGGTATTGAGCACGGTGTCGGCCTTGAACGGCTTGACGATGAAGCCGTTCACGCCCATCGCGTGCGCGGCCTGGATGGTGGCGGCGTCGAATTCGCTCGAGACCATGAAGATCAGCGTCTTCGGCCAGCCGGTCTTGATCTCGCGCACCACCTCTTCGCCGTTCTCGATCTGCTCGCGGGCGATGCAGACGATATGGGGATTGTGCTTGATCAGCAGCGCCAGGCCGCTGGCGCAGGTATGGGTCTGGCCCACCACGTCATAGCCGCCATCGAGCAGGACCGTGTTGAGCAGGCCGCGCGCGACGGCGCTGGTGTCGATAATGACCGCTTTTAACATCTTGCAAACCTTGTCTTAGTGGGCGTGCGCTCAGGTCTTATCCCAGGCCAGCATATTCCAGGTCACGCCGACCCGCACGTCCGTTTTTAATTGCACCAATTGTCTCGAAAGATACAGCATTTCGCGTTCTTTTCGTAGAGTTTCGCCCAGCGTATCCTTCAGAATGCCGGCCCCGGCCATGATCCCGTCCAGAGTGCCGTATGTACGCAACAGTCGGGCCGCCTTCTTGACGCCGACCTTGGACACGCCGGGGATGGAATCGGTGGCGTCGCCCATCAGCGCCAGCAGGTCCGGCAGCTGCTCCGGCGGCACGCCCCATTTCCGCTCGACCCAGGCGTGGTCGTGCCATTCACCCTTGAAGTGGTCCCACACGCGGGCGCCCTGGGCGATCAGGCCGTGCAAGTCCTTGTCGGTGCTGGCCACGGTGGCCTCGCCGCGGTCGTCGGCCAGCCAACGCAGCACCACGGTGCCGATCACGTCGTCGGCCTCCACCTCAGGCAGCGACACCACGTGCAGGCCGACGCCGCGCAGCTTGTCGTAAAAGCCGGGCAGCGCCTCGCGCAGCGCCGACGGCATCGGCGCGCGGGCCTCGCGGTAGCCGTCGTACAGCTCGTGGCGCCAGGTGCGGCCGCCGAAGTCGAAGGCCGGCAGCACGTGGGTCGGCTCGTGCTCGTGCAGCAGTTTGCGGAACGAGGACAGCGCGTGGCGCAGCGCGATCTCGGCCTTTTCAGGACTATCGGGTTCGGGGCTGGCTTCGTAGACGCGGCGCACAATATTGAGGCCGTCGATGGCAAGGAGTCTACCCATGTTCAACATCTTCCGGGCTTGTTCAATCCATCATTTTACCCGACCGCGCCGCCGCACCGAGCCTTACTTCAGCAGCTCGTACGGGCCGCCGCGCTCCAGCGCGCGCTGGAAGGCCGGTCGGCTGTGGATACGTTTGAGGAAGGCCATCAGGTTGGGACGGCGCTCGTCCAGCCCGCCGCGCGCGGCGGCCGCCTCCAGCGGAAAACTCATCTGGATATCGGCCGCGCTGAACTCGGCGCCGGCGAACCACGGCGTCTTGCTCAGCTCAGCCTCCAGGTAGTCCAGGTGCGCCTCGATCTGCGGCTGGATATAGCCCGCCTTGACCTTTTGCGCGATGCCGCGCGCGATCGGCTTGACGAAGAACGGCGCCGGGCTGGTCTCGACCCGGTCGAAGATCAGCTTCATCAGCAACGGCGCCATCGCCGAGCCTTCGGCGTAGTGCAGGAAGTAGGTCCAGCGGCGGCGCTCGGCCGTGCCGGCCGGCGGCGCCAGCCTGCCCTGGCCGTAGGTCTCGACCAGGTACTCGACGATCGCCCCCGACTCCGCCACCACGACGTCGCCGTCGCTGATCACCGGCGACTTGCCCAGCGGGTGGATCGCCCGCAGCTCCGGCGGCGCCAGCATGGTCTTCTTGTCGCGCTGGTAGCGCACGATCTCGTACTCCAGCCCCAGCTCCTCGAGCAGCCAGAGCACGCGCTGCGAGCGCGAATTGTTCAGATGGTGGACGACGATCATGGTGGGCTTCCCAAAAAAAGAACGGCCGTGCGCCGCAATCCCGCTAGCTTAGCATTGTTGGCCGGCTTGCGCCCTCACCCCGCCAGAGACTGATGGATTCCCATAAGAAACAGCAGTACACTGCCCCCATCAGCCGCCCACCGGAGCCCCCATGAAACTGTTTTCCCCGCGCTACCTCGTCTTCAACGCCGCCATCGTCACCTTGGCCGCCTCGCTGGCCCTGGGCGCGCCGTGGTGGATCCCGCTGCTGGCCGCCGCGCTGGTGGTGGTCGGCGTCACCGACCTGCTGCAAACCAAGCGCGCGTTGCGCCGCAACTACCCGATCCTGGCGCACTTCCGCTTCTTCTTCGAATCGATACGCCCCGAGATCCGCCAGTACTTCCTGGAAGACGACACCGTGGCCGAACCGTTCTCGCGCAACCAGCGCAGCATCGTCTACCAGCGCGCCAAGATGGACACCGACAAACGCCCCTTCGGCACCCAGCTCGACGTCTACGCCCCCGGCTACGAATGGATCAACCACTCGATCAGCCCCGCGCCCGAGCAGCACCACGACTTCCGCATCGAAATCGGCAACCATCCGGACTGCCCGCGCGCCCAGCCCTACTCGGCCAGCGTGTTCAACATCTCGGCGATGAGCTTTGGCGCGCTGTCGGCCAACGCCATCCTGGCGCTGAACGGCGGCGCCAAGGCCGGCGGCTTCATGCACGACACCGGCGAAGGCAGCATCAGCCCCTACCACCGCCAGAACGGCGGCGACCTGGTGTGGGAGATCGGCTCCGGCTACTTCGGCTGCCGCAACGCCGACGGCACGTTCTCGGAAGCGAACTTCGTCGCCAACGCCACCACGCCGCAGGTCAAGATGATCGAGCTGAAGATGTCGCAGGGCGCCAAGCCGGGCCACGGCGGCGTGCTGCCCGGCGCCAAGGTCACCATTGAAATCGCCACCACCCGCGGCGTGCCCATGGGCCAGGACTGCATCTCGCCGTCCAGGCACTCGGCCTTCGGCACGCCGCTGGAGATGCTGGCCTTCATCGACCGCCTGCGCACCCTGTCCGGCGGCAAGCCGACCGGCTTCAAGCTGGCCATCGGCCACCCGTGGGAATTCTTCGGCATCGTCAAGGCCATGCTGGCCACCGGCATCACGCCCGACTTCATCGTGGTCGACGGCGGCGAGGGCGGCACCGGCGCCGCGCCGGTCGAGTTCACCGACCACGTCGGCACGCCGCTGCAGGAAGCGCTGCTGCTGGTGCACAACACGCTGGTGGGCGCCAACCTGCGCGACAAGATCAAGATCGGCGCCTCGGGCAAGATCATCACCGCCTTCGACATCGCCCGCATCCTGGCGCTGGGCGCGGACTGGTGCAACTCGGCGCGCGGCTTCATGTTCGCGCTGGGCTGCATCCAGTCGCAGAGCTGCCACACCGACCGCTGCCCGACCGGCGTCGCCACCCAGGACCAAAACCGCCAGCGCGCGCTGGTGGTGCCGGACAAGACCCGGCGCGTGGCCAACTTCCATGAGAACACTTTGAAGGCGCTGGCCCAGCTGATCGCCGCCGCCGGCCTGACGCACCCGTCGCAACTGAAGGCGCACCACCTGGTGCGGCGCATCTCGACCAACCAGGTCAAGCTGGCGTCGGCGCTGCTGCCCTACCTGGAGCCGGGCGAGCTGCTCGACCCCAGCCAGCTGTCGCGCCTGCCGCCGGTGTTCGGCCTGTACTGGCCGATGGCGCAGGCCGAATCGTTCAACCCACTGTGATGAGCAATATGTCCCGCTACACCGTCATCCACGCCACGCCGTCCGTCGCCACCTACCAGGCCTTGCGCATCGGCGCCGGCCTGAGTCCCAAGTCCAGCGAAGCGGCCACGCGCGGCCTGCCGGCCACTTTATTCGCCGTACAGGTGCTGTGCGACGGCGAGCCGGTCGGCATGGGCCGCGTGATCGGCGATGGCGGCTGTTTTTATCAGGTAGTGGATATCGGCGTGCTGAAAGCGCACCAGGGGCAGGGACTGGGCAAGGCCATCGTGAAAGAGATCAAGGCCTACCTAGACCGCGAGGTACCGCCGGGCGGCTACGTCAGCCTGATCGCCGACGGCAAGGCCAACGAGCTGTATGCGCAATACGGTTTCGCCCCGACCGCGCCGGCCTCGATAGGCATGGCCTACGTGGCCTGATCAGCGCTGCACTGGCGGCAGGCGGAATCGTTCAATCCGCTTTACTAATCGGGATAGGGCAGATAGCCACGGCGGATCGCCCACTCCCGCAATACAGCGTTTATACCCAGCTCCCACCCCTCGCCGGTGCGCTTGAAGACGTCAATCAGATCCACGTCATAGTCGATGCTGATCTTCACTTTAGGCGCATCCGCAGGCGGCAACAGCCGCAAGCGCCACGGACGAAATTGCGCCAGCTGTTCTTCTGTCATCGGCAGGGCGTCGGGGTCGGATAAGGCGGCGGTGGTAATTGCAGCATCCTCCTCCGGCGTCGAAAGAATAATTTTACTTTTGTCCAACATACAGTATCTCCTCGCCGCTGTTCGCCTTGCGCAAACTAATAATTCGACGCTCGCGGCCGCGATCAACGAAGGTCACGTGAAATAAACGATAACCGATCAACCCTATCGCGCACTCCCTGACTTCCGAGTAATGATAGCGCTGATCTATCCAGATCACCGCGTTATCCCAGTCAAACGCCGACGCCGCAGACAGCGATATGCCGTGCTTGCGCTGGTTGAGCTTGTCTTTCTTGGGATCGAAGGTGATCACCATGCTTCATCTTATCCGCAAAGATTGAGAAATCAATCGCTATGCGGACAAGATTAAACAGGCTGTGGCCGGCACGTTTGCGCCGGCGCAGAGGAGCGGGAATCAGCGCTGCACGTGCAGCATGATGACGCGCTTGAGCGGTGCGGAGGTGGGTGCGTCGGGCGATGGCGACGGCGTGGTTTCGCAGGAACCGCAGCTGGAGCAGCCGTCGCCGCAGCTCGATTTCGTGTTAAACAGTTTAGCCAGTTTATTCTGGTCGAAGCCGCGCCGCGCCAGCACATAGACGATCTGCCTGCGCAAGGCCGCCGGCAAATACTTGGTGCAGAAATGCGCCAACGCCGCCACCACGATCAACGCCACGATCACTTGCTGCCACATGCTCAGCCTCCGATGAAGAACAGGGAAATACGGTAAGTCAGGAACGACGCCGTGTACGCCAGCGCGAACATATAGCCGGCCATCATCAGCGGATAGCGGATGCTGTTGGTCTCGCGCCGCACCACGCTCAGCGTCGACATGCACTGCGGCGCAAACACGTACCACGCCAGCAGCGACAAGGCGGTCGGCAGGGTCCACGAGCTGGCGATGATAGGCGTCAGCGACTGCGCCAGTTCCTCGCCGCTCTGCGACAACGCATACACCGTGCCCAGCGCCCCCACCGCCACCTCGCGCGCGGCCAGGCCGGGCACCAGCGCGATGCAGATCTGCCAGTTGAAGCCGATCGGCGCGAACACATATTCCAGCCCGCGTCCCAGGATGCCGGCCATGCTGTAATAGATGGCCGGATGCGTCGCCCCCTCAGGCGCGCCGGGGAAGGAGCTCAGGAACCACAGCAGCACCATCAAGGTCAGGATGATGGTACCCACGCGCGACAGGAAGATCTTGCAGCGCTCCCACAGGCCCAGCGCCAGGTTCTGCAAATGCGGCCAGTGATACGCCGGCAGCTCCAGCATCAACGGATGCTTGTGGTTAGAACCCATCGAGCGCTTCATGACGTAAGCCACCGCCATCGCCGAAGCGATGCCCGCGAAGTACAGCACAAACAGCACTAGCCCCTGAAGACTCATGAAGCCATACACCTCGCGCTCCGGAATGAAGGCCGCGATGATCAGCGCATACACCGGCAGCCGCGCCGAACACGTCATCAGCGGCGCGATCATGATCGTCACCAGCCGGTCGCGCGGGTTCTGGATGGTGCGCGCCGCCATCACGCCCGGAATCGCGCACGCAAAGCTGGACAGCAGCGGAATGAAGGCGCGCCCCGACAAGCCGACGCCGCCCATCAGGCGGTCCAGCAGGAAGGCCGCGCGCGGCAGGTAGCCGCAGTCCTCCAGGATCAGGATGAAGAAGAACAGAATCAGGATCTGCGGCAGGAACACCAGCACGCTGCCGGCCCCGCCCAGGATGCCCTCGACCAGCAGGCTGCGCAGCAAACCATCGGCCATCGCCCCCTTCAGCATGGTGCCCACGCTGTCGACGCCACCCTTGATCATATCCATCGGCACATTGGCCCAGCTGAATACCGCCTGGAACACCAGGAACATCAGCACCGCCAGGATCACCGGGCCGAGCACCGGATGCAGCACCACGTTGTCGATCTTCTCGGTCAGGTTGCCGGTGTCGTGGGCGTCGCTGCTGACCAGCGCCAGAATGCGGCGCACCTCGCGCTGCGTCTCCTCCACGCCGACCGCGTCGATCGCCGACAGCGGCTGCGGCTTGACCGCCTGCAGCGGCAGCATCGCGTCCAGCGCGCGCAGCAGCGACTTCTCGCCGCCGGCCTGCACCGCCACGGTTTCCACCACCGGCATGCCCAGCTCCTGCGCCAGGCGCTCGGCGTCGATGACGATGCCGCGCTTCTTGGCCACGTCGACCATGTTCAGCGCCAAAATCATCGGCAGGCCGAGTCGTTTAATCTCCAGCACCAGGCGCAGGTTCAGGCGCAGGTTGGTGGCGTTGACCACGCACACCACCACGTCCGGCGACTGCTCGCCCGCGCGCAGGCCGGCCACCACGTCGCGCGTGATCGCCTCGTCCGGCGTATGGGCCGACAAACTATAAGCACCCGGCAAGTCCAGCACGCGGAAGCCGTTGCCGCCCGGGGACTGGAACGAGCCTTCCTTGCGCTCGATGGTCACGCCGGCGTAGTTCGCTACCTTCTGGCGCGCGCCGGTCAGGCGGTTGAACAATGCGGTCTTGCCGCAATTTGGATTGCCCAGCAACGCCACCATCGGCGTCGTCGTGAGTATAGGCGCTACCGGCGCCGCGATATCTGCTGCACCCATGGTTTATTCCGGTTGTATCGAGATCAGCGCCGCTTCGAAGCGGCGCAGTGCGAACGTCGAGTTGCCGACCTTGATCGCCAGCGGCTCGCCACCCGGCATGCCGCGCTTGAGCATGCGGATTTTTTCGCCCGGCACGAAGCCCAGCTCCATCAGCCGGCGCGCCAGCGTGGCGCCATCATGGGCGTCGTGGGCGTCGTCGCCGGGGGCGATGTGCACCACGGTGGCGCTGGCGCCAACCGTCAGGGCATCAAGAGTGATCAGGGGAGCTGCGTGCGTCATAGCGAAGTCCGTTCAAATCGCCGCCCGGCCAGTGCCGCTGCGGCTTGCCGGCGAACTGCAAGATCGCGTTCTTGCCGGAAATAAGATACTAGCATTATAAACGGTAATGCGAATTACTTCTATTTGCGCTTGCATCTCGCTCAAAGTTGAGGCAGTATACGATTAATGATAATGATTCGCATTAATTGACCAACAGGCAATCATGTCAGTTCATTCTTTTTGTAATGCCTAGCAAGGGGTATCGATGATTGTATGTGTCTGCAACAACATATCTGATCGTGAAATCCGTCAAGCCGTGGAATTGGGATTGACGTCGATGGAAGAATTGCGCCGCGACTTGGGCGTGGCGACGTGCTGCGGCCAGTGCTTTTCCTGCGCCGAAGAAATCCTGAGCGAGCACTTGGCCGCCACCGCCGAGATCCAGGAAACCGTACTGAAGCGCCCAGTCTTCAGCAATTAAGCTCAGCTATTAAGATCGCTCCGATGAACACCATGACCTATGGCCGCACGGCGAACACGCCGGCGGACGACGCCGGCCTGGCCGCGCAGCTGAAAACGCAATGGCAGACCCGCGGCCGCAAGTTCGCGCCGCTGGCCGCCATCGTCATGGTGCATGTCTTCGGGTTTTATATGTTCCAGTCGGGCATGTTGAGCCACGTCCCGCAGGCGATCCTGCCGCAGGTAGTCAACGTCGCCTTCATCGCCGCGCCGGAACCGCTCAAGCCGGCCCCGCCGCCGCTCAAGACCGTGCCGGTCGTGCATCAGGCTCCAGCCTTCATTCCGCCGATCCCGCTGGTGAACGTGGTCCAGACCGAGCCGACCATCACCGTCGCGCCGCCGCAGCCGCGCACCAGCGAACCGGTCGCCGTCGCCGCGCCGCCCGCGCCACCGGCGCCGGCCCATGTGGCCACGCCGGCCGCGCCGAAAACCGTGTCCGGCGTCGAATACATCCGCGCGCCGCAGGCGGTCTATCCGAACATCTCGCGCCGCATGGGCGAGAGCGGCACCGTCATCCTGCGCGTGCTGATCGGCGAAAAAGGCCAGGCCGAACAAGTGTTCATCCACAAATCGTCCGGCTCCAGCAACCTCGACGAAGCCGGCCGCCAGGCCGTGCTGCGCGCCCTGTACAAGCCCAACATGGAAGACGGTAAGCCGGTTCCCGTGTACGCGCTGGTGCCGGTCAACTTCCAGCTGGGCTGATCGCTCAGACGTCCAGCCTGCCCTCGACCGTGTCGTCGAGGGGTTTGCCGATCACGGCGCCGATCAGCATCCTGACGCTGGCCACCGCCCTGCCGTGCCTGGTGTCCCAATAGTAGCCATAGGTCGGCGCGAACTTGATCAGCGTGATGCGCGGATCGTCCTCGCCGCCGGCGAACCAGGTCTTCATCGTAAAACTCCACAACTCCTTCAGCTTGACCGGGTCGCGCAGCACCGTGGCGATGCCCTCCAGGTGCATGAACTCCGCCCGCCCCGACGCCTGGAAATACAGCGTGGCCGACGGCTCGGCCGCCAGCTCCAGGTTCTTCAGGCTGTCGCTGGCGCTGACGAACCACAGATTGCCCAGCGCATCGACCTGCAAGGCCGTCATCGGCCGCGCGTCGCCCGGGCCACCGGCCGCGTCGCTGGTGCAAAAGAAGCAGCCCGGCGTGCTGTCGACAAAGTCGCGGATTTTCTTGACGGCGTCCTCGCCGATCAAATCCTGGTGATGATTCTCATTGCTCGAGTCCATGGCGGCGCACTCCGGTAGGGGAAAGAATCGATACTACCCCTGGCGGTTTCAGCCCTCTGTGGCTTGCCTCACACATCGGCCCACATGCGCAGCAGGTTGTGATAGTGGCCGGTCAGGTCCACCGTGATCTCGTTGTCCCCATGCGCGGCGCGCAGCTTCTGGATGTTCTGGTCTAGCTCGAACAGCATGCCGCGTTTGGCGTCGTCGCGCACCATGCTCTGCACCCACAGGAACGAGCTGACCCGCTCGCCGCGCGTGACCGGCGCCACCTGGTGCACGCTGCTCGATGGATAAACGATCAAGTCCCCCGCCGCCAGCTTGACCTCGTGCGTGCCGTAGGCATCGCTGACGATCAACTCGCCGCCGTCATACTCCTCCGGCTCGCTGAGGAACAGGGTCGACGACACGTCGGCCCGCATCGCGTTGGCCGTACCGGCCCGCATGCGGATGGCGCCATCGACATGCAAACCGTAATGCTCGCCGCTGGCGTAGCTGTTGAAGTAAGGCGGCAGTATGCGCAGCGGCAGCACCGCCGCGAAGAACAGCGGATGGCCGGCCAGCGCCTGCGTGATGAAGGCGCCCAGCTCCTGCGCCAGCGGCGACAGCTCCGGCAGCTGGCGGTTGCGCTTGACCTGCGCGCTCTGCGCCCCGGCGGTGCCGCGGCCGTCGACCCAGTCGGCCTGCGCCAACCGTTGGCGGAACTCCTGCACCTGCGCCTTGGTCAGCACGGCGGGGATATGCAGCATCATGGGACATCCTTTCGTAACGGCGATATGGGAATGTTAATTGTTTTCATTTGCGCCAACAATCTCACTCCGGGGATATTGCTACACTTTCGCACAGCTTACTGTGGGAAGCGTCCGGTTCGTGGCAAAATGTCAGTATTCCATCACCACTTAAGAAAGCCTCCCATGAAGGGCGACCCAGATGTCATCAAACTGCTGAATGCTCAGCTGACCAACGAACTTACCGCCATCAACCAGTACTTCCTGCACTCGCGCATGTACCGTCACTGGGGTTTCGAAAAGATCGCGAAGAAGGAATATGAAGAATCGATCGGCGAAATGAAGCACGCCGACAAACTGATCGACCGCATCCTGATGCTGGACGGCCTGCCCAACCTGCAAGCCATGCACAAGATCATGATCGGCGAGAACACCGAAGAGATGATCGGCTGCGACCTGAAGCTGGAAAAAGGCGCGCAGGTCACCGTCAAGCAAGGCATCGCCGCCGCAGAGAAGGCCGCCGACTACGTGTCGCGCGACCTGCTGCTGATGATTTTGGAAGACACCGAAGAACACATCGACTGGCTGGAAACGCAGCTGGACCTGATCGGCAAGGTCGGCATCCAGAACTACCTGCAAAGCCAGATGAGCGAAGACTAAGCTGGACTAGCTTCCTCTGCAAGCCGCGGGTTCGCCTGCGGCTTTTTTATTTTCACCGCCAGCACGGCCAGCGCGCCGCACAGCATCAGGCCACCGGCCAGCCGGATCACGTTCTCCGGATTCCCGCCCAGCAGGCTGCGGTAATACAGCGGCAGCGTGAATATCTGGATGATCATCGGGATCACGATGAACATATTGAAGATGCCCATGTAGACGCCGGTGCGCTCCGGCGGTATGCAGCCCGCCAGCATCACATACGGATTGCCCATGATGCTGGCCCACGCCAGCCCGATGCCCACCATCGGCACGAACAGCAGCGCCGGCGTATGGATCATCGGTATCGCCAGCATGCCGACGCCGGCCAGCGCCAGGCAGACGCTGTGCGTGATCTTCGGCCCATGGCGCCGCGTGAACGGCACCAGCGCCAGCGCGCCCACGAACGCGATGAAGTTGTAGAACGCCCCCACCTGCCCTGATAACAGGCCGGCATCGCGGAAGCCCTGCGAAGCCTGGTCGGTGGTGCCGTAGATGGTGGTCGACAGCGACAGCATGATGTACTGCCAATAGCAGAACATCGCATACCACTGGAACAGCTTGACCCAGGCCAGCTGCTTCATCGTCGGCGGCATCTCGCGGATCGCGCTGGCGACGTCGCCCAAGGTGTGCCGCCAGCCGGCCGGCCGCGCGCGGATCTGCGCCAGCTCTTCGCTGCTCAATGGGTATTCGGGCGTGGTCTTCAAGGTCCACAGCACGGAGGTGATCGAGAACACCGCACCGATCAAAAAGGCGACGATGACGATGTGCGGAATATGGCTGCCGTTGACGGCGTCCTTGTTCATGCCCAGCCAGACCAGCAGCGACGGCGTCAGGTAGGCCAGCGTTTGCCCCAGGCCGGTAAAGGCGCTCTGCGTCAGGAAGCCGACCGAATGCTGCTGCGGATCGAGCTTGTCGCTGACGAAGGCGCGGTACGGCTCCATCGTCACGTTGTTGGCCGCGTCCAGTATCCACAGCAGGCTGGCCGCCATCCACAGCGTGGGGCTGAACGGCATCGCCAGCAGGCCAAGGCTGCACAGGATGGCGCCGATCAGGAAGTACGGCGTGCGCCGTCCCCAGCGCGTGACCGTGCGGTCGCTCATGGCGCCGATCAGCGGCTGCACCAGCAGGCCGGTCATCGGCCCGGCCAGCCACAGGTAAGGCAGGCTGGCCTCGTCCGCGCCCAGGTATTTGTAGATCGGGCTCATGCTGCTCTGCTGAAGACCGAAACTGAACTGGATGCCGAAGAAGCCGATGTTCATGTTCACGATCTGCCAGAACGACAGCCGCGGCTTCATGCGACGGCTCCGGGCATGACGGCGTCGCCGCGCCAGGCCGCGATCCACGGCTGGTAGAACGCGATATCGTCCGGCACCGCGCCGGAGATGCCGCAGATGGCGCCGGCAAAGGCGTTGGCGCGCGCCAGCGTGAGGCTGATCGGCCAGCCCCGCGCTTGTCCGAACAGGAACACGGCGGAGAAGGCGTCGCCCGCGCCCACAGTGTCGACGATGCGCACCGGCGCATGGCAATCCTGGTTGGCGATGACTCCACCGTCGGCGCCGAAGTACAGCGCGCCGCGCTCGCCCAGTGTGACGATCAGGCCTTGCAGCGAGAAGATGCGCATCAGCGCCTGGCAGGCGTCCACCATCTCGGCGCTGTCGATGGCCTTGGTGCCTGGCTTGGTGTGAGTGTACCAGCTGAACAAATCCTTCAGCTCATCCTCGTTGACCTTGACGATGTCCGCCAGGCGCAGCGATTCGTAAGCGCAGCGCTCCGTCACCTGGCCATCGCGCACATTCAGGTCCAGATAGCGCTGGACGTTGAACGCGCGGGATGCTTCGAGCATCGCCCTCAACGCCGTGCGCGAACGCTCGTGCCGCTGCGCCATGGTGCCGAAGTAGATCGTGTCTGGCGTGGCCTGCGCCAGAGCCGCCAGCGCCGGCCCGGTCTCCACGTAATCGTAGGCCTGGTCCGGCAGGATGATGAAGCGGTGACCGTCCGCATTGCGCTCGACCACCACGCGGCCGGTGGCCTCCTGCGGATCGATTTGCAGGCCCGCCTCGCTCATGTCGAAGCGTTCGAATTCGTTGCGCACCAGCGCACCGTTCTTGTCGGCGCCGATACGGGTGACCATCAGCGTCGCCACGCCGAACGCCGCCAGATTGCGCGCGACGTTGAACGGCGCACCGCCGACAACCTGCTCGGTGATGAAATCGTCGACCAGCGCTTCGCCGAATACGGCAATGGTTTGTTGGGTCATGCTTGTCTCCACGCCCTGCTTGGGCGATTCTATATTATTCGCGTTCCAGCCAGTGCGTTGCATACGGTTCCAGCACCAGCGTGCCGCCCGTCGCCTGCTCCGCCACACAATCGCGCCATTCGCCTTGCAGCGCATAGCTTTGCGGCTGACCGGAGAAATTCATCAGCGTCAGGAAGCGATCGCCGCGCGCCAGCGCCAGCATGCCGTCCGGCGCATCGGCCAGCAGCGCGCGGGGCGCATTGGCCGCCAGCGCATCATGCCGGCTTCGTATGCGCACCAGCTTCGCCAGCGCCTGATGCATCGTTCCCGGCACGGTGGACACATCGTAGCGATGCTTCCAGCGCTGCTGGTCGAACACCGGCCGTTGCAACCAGCGGCTGTCCATCGCATGCTGCGGGCGATCTTGATAACTGTAGTCGTTCTCCATCGCCAGCTCGTCGCCCATGTACAGCACCGGCAGCGCGCCAAAGCTCAGGGCTAGGCCGTGCAGCAGCAGCATGCGACGCAGCGCAAGCGCGCGTTCCTCGTCGGTGCGGGCAGCCTGCAAGCCGGCCAGTGACGCGGCCATGCCGTTGCTGCCATGCGCCGCGTTCGGATCGGTGCTCTGGAAGGCGGCGCCGATGGCGTAGCTGCCCTCCGCGCCGCTGAAGAAGCGCGCCACGCGTGCCAGCCGCACAGCGCCGCCGTCGCCGGCATTGCCGCTGCCGCCGCTACCGTCGGCCGAGGCCTCCGCGCGCAGCACGTTCCAGCCGATATCGTCATGGCAGCGCACGTAGCTGAGCCACGTCGCGGCGGCCGGCAGCGCTGGCGTGTTGCGGATCACTTCCCGTAGTACGCCGGTGTCCTGCTCCGCCAGTGCTACCCAGCCGGCCGCCATCAAGCTGCTGTGATAGGCGATGTGGCATTCGGGCGCTTCCGCGCTGCCCAGGTAGGCCGGCAGCTCGCGCGTCGGCACGATGGCTTCAGCCTTCAACAGCACGCCCGGCGCGACGATATCGACGATCGCCCGCAAGGCTTGCAGCAGCTGGTGCGCTTCCGGCTGGTTCATGCTGTTGGTGCCCTCGCGCTTCCACAGGAAGGCGGTCGAATCGAGGCGGAACACTTCGATACCGCGATTGGCCAGGCGCAGCAAGGCGGCGGCCATCGACGCGAACACCGCCGGGTTGGCGTAGTTCAGGTCCCACTGATACGGGTAGAACGTAGTCCACGCCCAACCATCCAGCGCCTCGATAAAACTGAAATTGCCCGGCGCGACCTGCGGGAACACCTGGCCCAGCGTGCGCTCGTAACGGTCCGGCATGTCGCGGTCTGAGAACACATGGAACATCGCCCGCGCACCGGCGTCGCCTGCCTTGGCGGCGCGCGCCCAGGCATGATCGTCGGCCACGTGGTTCAGGATGAAGTCCGAGCACAGGCTGATGCCGGCCGCGCGCAGCTGCGTGGTCAACGCATCCAGGTCGGCATTGCTGCCCAGCGCAGGGTCGACCTCGTCGAAACTGGAGACGGCGAAACCGCCGTCGTTCTCGCCCGCGCGCGGACGCAGGAACGGCAGCAGATGCAGATAGCTGATGTCCAGCTCCCGCAGATACGGGATGCGCGCCGCCACGCCGTTCAAATCGCCACCGAAGTTCTGCACGTAGGCGCAGTAGCCCAGCATGCGCTGATTGAGGAACCAATCCGGCTGCGCCACGCGCTGTGCATCAAGCGCCCGCAGCTCTGCCGGCCGTGCCGCGTACAACGCGCCCAGCGATTCCATCAACTCGCCCAGCCACGCATCGAAATCGGCACGCTCGCCATACAGGCCCGCCAGCAGCCGGCGCAGCACCGGTTCCGCTGCCGCCAGCCGCTGCGCAGCCAGCGGCCGCAGCTCATCGGAAAGGACCGCCAGCAGGCGGTCCGACATTACTTTAGAAGGCATAGGACAGAATGACTTTCGCGGCACGGCCGGAGATGGAGCGGGCGGCATGGCCGTCGCCTTCGACTTCGGTGTAGCCGATCTTGTTGAGCAGATTGTTCACGCTCAGCGACAAGGTAGCCTTCTCCGTCACGTGATAATTAACGAAGGCATTCACCACCTGGTACGCCGGCAGTACGATGGTGTGCGCGTCATCGCCCCACGACTTGCCGGTGCCGATCAAGCTGGCGCCGACGGTGGCCTGGCCGAAGGTGTAGGTCGGCGCGATCTGGTACACCACCTTGGCCTGGCGGCGCGGCGTGTTGCCGATTACCGCCACGTCGCCAGGCGCGGTGCCGGTGATCTTGGCGTCGGTGTAGGTCATGCCGCCGGTAACGCGGAAGTCGTTCAGCGCGTAGGCGCCTTCCAACTCCACACCCTTGGCGTCGTACTTGTTGGAAGTGCTGCGCTGCGTGGTCGCCTCGTAGTTGCTCTCATCGGTCTTGGCCTGGAACAGCGTCACGAAGGTGCTGACGCCACCGCTGCGCCACTTCACGCCGCCCTCGATCTGCTTGACGGTGTTGATGTTGATCGGCGCGCTGCCGTCCAGTGGAGTGCCGAACAGGATGCGGTCCGCATTGAAGGCCACGCCGTCGCTGACACGGGCAAACGCCGCCAGATTGCCGGTGATGCGGTAGTTGCCGCCGACCGAGTACGAATTGTGGTTGATTTTGTAGTCCACCAACTGCTGCGTCGCCGGATCGTAGCGCAACGCGCCGCCGCTCATGGTGGCGATGTTGGCCGTGCCGCTGGCGCGCTGGCGGTCCTGGCGCACGCTGGCGTCGAAGTTCAGCGGACCGGTTTCATAGCCCACGTTCAGGTAGGGCGACGTCAGTTTGTATTCCATGTCGACCGCGCGCGAGCAGCAGCCGCCGAAGGCCGGACCGACCAGGCCTGGCGTGGCGCTGGCGGTTTGCAGCAAGGCCGGCTTGTCGCCGCTGGCCTGCATCAGGTACTCGTTGAAGTTCCAGGTCAGCGCCAGCTTTTGCGTCGACAGGTACAGGCCGGCGGTGGTGGTCAGCTTGGAGCCGTCGGCCAGCTTGAAGGTCTTGGCCAGCTTGGTGTCGTTGAGCGTATTGCCCGCATCGTCGATCGAGGTGTTGAACACCACAGCGGAGAAAGCGCGGCCGTTGTAGGCCTTGCCCTTGTTCGGTCCCGTCGCGTACACATAGCTGCCGACCGTGCCGTTATTCCCCGCGAAGACGCCGGTGAAGCGCCCGCTGTTGCTGGCGGTGCGGAACTTGTCGCTCAGGTTCCAGCCGTCGCCCAGGTCGAACGAGCCTTCCAGGCCGACCGTATCGCTCTTCACTTTCAGGCCGTCGTTGACGTTGGTCGACACCGGCGTATTGTTCTTGCCCAGCGTGACATCGCGCATCCAGTACGGCGAGTAGAACGTCACCTTGCGCGGATCGATGCCCGGAATTTCCTGGATCTGCTGGTTCACCACCTGCACCGGCACCGGCAGCACGGTCGGCGATTTGTCGTCGACGTGTTTGAACGACAAGCGGATAAAGCCGTTGTCCAGATCATGCGTGATGTTGCCGCGAATCTGGCCGCCGTCCTCGGTGCTCATGCCGGTGTTGCGCACGCCTTCACCGGTGCGGTAGTTCCCGCCGATGAAGAAGCGCGTCTTGTCCGACAACGGCGCGCCGTAGTCGAAGTCCAGCCGCGTCTCGTCGTAGCCCAGGCCATGGCTGATGCCGATATGGCCGCCCTTTTCCTCGCCGGTCTTGGTGATGAAGTTGATGATGCCACCCGGCGCATTGGTCGCCAGCGTGGAAGCCGAACCGCCGCGCACCACTTCCAGGTGGTCCAGCGTGCCGTCGATCTTGACGAAGCTGTCCGGCGTGATGAAGTTGAAGTCGCCCGATTGCAGCACCGGCAGGCCGTCTTCCTGGATCTGCACATAGCGCGCGCCGCCGGCCGAGATTGGCACGCCGCGCACGGTGATGTTGGCGTTGCCCTCGCCGCCCGACGATTCCGAACGCACGCCCGGCACCGAGCGCAGCACTTCGGCGGCGCTCAGCGGCGCACCGTTCTTGATGGTCTCGCCTTCCAGGGTACTGATCGACACGCTCGATTTCATTTTGGTGGAACCGCCGGAGGTGCCGGTGACGACCACGCGCTCCATGTTCAGGCCATCGGCGGCGGGGGCGGCTTCCTGCGCCGAAGCGCCGCCCATGTGCAGGACAGCCGTTGCAACAGCGGCAGCGATGCCGCCCAGTTTGAATGTGCGTTGTTCCATTGTCGTCTCCAGATATTGTCGTTTTAATCTGCCGCTTAATTGAGCAGGTACGCCATTATTCATCGGATTTCGATTTAATGCAATCGATTGCATAACGCTGCAAAAATATATTTACCTGCCTTACTATGAAGCTTATGCAAACGGTTGCATAAATCAGACAGAGCTGTTGCGAACGATCAATTGGGTAGGAATTTGCAGCGAAAGCGCCGGGCGGCCGTCGACCAGCTCCAGCAGCTGAGACACCAACGCCCGGCCGGCCTCGCGGATAGGTTGCTGCACGGTGGTCAGCGGCGGATGGAAGTAGCCGGCCAGCTCGATATCGTCGTAGCCGACCACGGCGACCTGCGCCGGCACCTCGTAGCCGTGCTGGCGCAGCGTGTTAATCGAGGTCATGGCCATCAGGTCGCTGCCGGCGAACACGGCGTCGAACGGCACACCACGGCGCAGCAGTTCCCGCACCGCGTCCCTGCCGCCCTCGGGCAGGAAGGACACCGACACCTGCAAGGCCGGATCGACCCGCATGCCAGCCTTCTCCAGCGCGCGGCACATGCCTTCGTAACGCTGGCCCACTTCGGGCAGGTTGATATCGCCGAAGAACGCGATGTGCCGGCGGCCCTGCGCGATCAGGTGCGCGCCGGCCAGCTCGCCGCCGCTCACATTGTCGCCGCCGACGGTGCAGTACAGCTGCTGCGGCAATTGCGCGCCCCACACCACGATCGGCACATGGCGCGCGGCCAGCTGGTTCAGTTGTTCATGGTGGCGCCACTGGCCGATCAGAATGATGCCGATCACGCGGCCGGTGTCGAACGGCGCGGCGGCCGCGTCCAGTTCCTCGGCATCCACCCGCGAGACCAGCATGTCGAAACCCAGCTCGGTCAGCGCGTCGGCCAGGCTGCCCAGCATCGACAGGAAGAACGGGTCGGACAGGTGCTGGCGCGTGGCCGAGTCGTAGGGGATCACCACGCCAACGGTGCGGTTCTGCTTCATGCGCAGATTCTGCGCGCCGATGTTGATGGTGTACTTGAGCGAGCGGGCCAGCTCCATGATGCGCACCCGCGTCTCCTCGCTGACCAGTTTGCTGCCGGCCAGCGCGCGCGACACCGTCGAGGTCGACACGCCGGCCAGCCGCGCGATGTCGGCCATCTGCAGGCGCCGCTGCTGGGCGGAGCTGTCCCCGTCTTGCGGCGTGGTCTTGGGCATGGCTTACTGCGGCACGGTGTCTTTGAACGACTGGCGCTCGGACAGCTTGTCGTACAGGCGCGCCAGGTTGGGGTAGTCGTCGCGCCAGGCGATGTCCGGGAAGCGGAACGACAGCCAGCCCAGCGTGCAGCCGACGGCCACGTCGGCCAGCGTGTAGTGGTTGCCGGCGCAGTAAGGCTGCTCGCCAAGCTTTGCCGACAGCGACGCCAGGCCCAGCTGAACCTTGCGCATCTGGCGCGCCATCCATGCCTCGCTTTGCAGCTCGGGCGGTCGTTGCAGGCGTTCCAGGCGCACGATGATGGCGGCGTCCAGCATGCCATCGGCCAGGGCTTCCCAGCTTTTGATGTCGGCGCGCTCGCGGCCGTTGGACGGCAGCAGCTTGCACACCGGCGTCAGCGTATCGAGGTACTCGACCATGACGCGCGAATCAATCATGACCTCACCGTCTTCCATGACCAAGCTGGGCACTTTACCCAGGGGATTCAGCTTGTCGATGGTGGTATCCGCGGCCCACACATCTTCCAATTCAAACTGGTAGTCAAGCTTCTTTTCCGCCAGGACAACACGAACTTTGCGTACATAAGGACTGGCGAGGGAACCGATGAGTTTCATAGAGGCTTAGAGTGAAAGAGCAGGCCCCAGTATAACATCGGAGGGTCCAGGCCCGGCCAATGGTAAAATCTACCTTTGCGCCATTTTAACCCTGCCTCCTTCCCATCATGACCACTACTCCTTACTCCACGCTGTCGGCGCTGTCGCCGCTGGACGGCCGCTACGCCGGTAAAACCGACCTGCTGCGTCCTATCCTGTCCGAATCGGGCTTCATGCACCACCGCGTCAAAGTAGAAATCTCCTGGCTGCAAGCGTTGTCGCTGGCCGGTTTCGCTGAAATCAAGCCGTTCTCGGCCGCGGGCACCGCCCTGCTGGACAAGATCGCCAGCGACTTCAGCGAGAAAGACGCCGCCCGCATCAAGGAAATCGAAGCCGTCACCAACCACGACGTCAAAGCCGTGGAGTACTGGCTCAAGGAGCAGGTCAAGGATGTGCCGGAACTGGTGGCCGCGTCGGAGTTCATCCACTTCGCCTGCACCTCGGAAGACATCAACAACACCTCGCACGGCATGATGCTGAAAGCGGCCCGCGACAGCGTCATGCTGCCGTCGCTGACCAAGGTCATCGCCCGCCTGAAGGAAATCGCCATCGACAACGCCGACGTGCCGATGCTGTCGCGCACCCACGGCCAGACCGCCAGCCCGACCACCCTGGGCAAGGAAATGGCCAACGTCGTGGCCCGCCTGCAGCGCGCCATCAAGCGCATCGAGCAGGTCGAGATCCTCGGCAAGATGAACGGCGCGGTCGGCAACTACAACGCCCACCTGTCGGCCTACCCGTCGTTTGACTGGGCCAACTTCTCCAAGGACGTGATCGAGCAGCGCCTGGGCCTGGTGTTCAACCCGTACACCATCCAGATCGAGCCGCACGACTACATGGCCGAACTGTTCGATGCCTTCGCCCGCGTCAACACCATCCTGCTGGACCTGAACCGCGACATCTGGAGCTACGTATCGCTGGGCTACTTCAAGCAGAAGACCAAGGCCGGTGAAATCGGTTCGTCGACCATGCCGCACAAGGTCAACCCGATCGACTTCGAGAACTCGGAAGGCAACCTGGGCCTGGCCAACGCCGTGCTCAAGCACTTGTCCGAAAAACTGCCGGTCTCGCGCATGCAGCGCGACCTGACCGATTCGACCGTGCTGCGCAACATCGGCGTCGGCCTGGGCTACACGCTGCTGGCCTACGACAGCTGCCTGCGCGGCCTGAACAAGCTGGAAGTGAACCACGCCCGCCTGGCGGCCGACCTGGACGCCAACTGGGAAGTGCTGGCCGAGCCGGTGCAGACCGTGATGCGCCGCTACGGCATCGAGAACCCGTACGAGCAGCTCAAAGAGCTGACCCGCGGCAAGGGCATCTCGAAAGACGCGCTGCGCGACTTCATCACCGGCCTGGCGATTCCGCAGGAAGCCAAGGACCTGCTGCTGGCCATGACCCCGGCCAACTACATCGGTATCGCGACGGATCTGGCTAAAGCCATCTAAGCAAACCCGCTAAACTGTTTTACACTAGCCCCCGCCGACTCTTTGTCCCGGGGGCTTTTTTACGTCTGCCCAGCAAGCCTTGCATTTCTTTGGTATATTAGTCCTAACACGTACTATTTTCTGGAGCTCACGCTTATGCAACGCTACACCAAAACGGCAATGCTGCTGCACTGGCTGACCGCCCTGCTGATCATCGCCGCCTTCTTCCTCGGCCTGACCATGGTGGACATCCACGGCATCACCCCGACCAAGCTCAAATACTATTCCTGGCACAAATGGCTGGGCGTGACGGTGCTGGGCGTGGCCGCCATCCGCCTGCTGTGGCGCTCGGCCAACCGCCCGCCGCCGCCGCTGGCCAGCATTCCGGCCTGGCAGCACAAGGTGGCCGACGGCATGCACTACCTGCTGTACTTCTTCATCTTCGCGGTGCCGATTTCCGGCTACCTGTATTCGTATGCGGCCGGCGTGCCGGTGGTGTACCTGGGCCTGTTCCAGCTGCCGGCCCTCATCGAGCCGAATGCCGAACTTAAGCCGATCTTAAAAACCGTTCATTATGTTCTGACCATGACGATGGCCGCCGCCGTAGTGGCCCACGCCCTCGCCGCACTCAAGCATCACTTTGTCGACCGCGACGCCACGCTGAAACGCATGCTGCCGTAATCCCCTCACATCACCGGAGCCAAACAATGAAAACCATGAAAAAACTCGCCCTCGTTACGCTGATGGGTGTTGCCCTGGCCGCCAGCGCCGCCGCCCTGAAGACCGATCCCGCCAAGTCGACCGTGTCCGCCGTGTTCAAGCAGATGAACGTGCCGGTCGAATCCAAGTTCAAGAAATACACCGTCGCCATCGACTACGATGCGGCCAAGCCGGACGCCTCCAAGGCCACCGTCGAAGTGGAAACCGCCAGCCTGGACGTGGGCGACGCCGACATGAACAAGGAAGTGGCGAAGAAGGAATGGTTCAACTCGGCCCAGTTCCCGAAAGCGACCTTTGTATCGTCGTCGATCAAGAGCGCTGGCGCCGGCAAGCTCACCGTCACCGGCAAGCTGACCATCAAGGGCAAGACCGCCGACATCACCTTCCCGCTGACGGTCAAGGCCGACGGCGGCAAGCAAGTGTTTGAAGGCGCGCTGCCGATCAAACGCCTGGCCTACAACATCGGCGAAGGCGAGTGGAAAGACACCGGCATGGTCGCCGATGAAGTGACCATCAAGTTCCACGTCGTCGCCCAATAATTTTCACCCCGGAGACCGTTAGATGAAATTGCAAATCCTGATCGCCACCCTGCTGGCCGCCTCGGCCACGTCCGCCATCGCCGCCACCTACAACATCGACCCGACGCACACCTATCCAAGCTTCGAGGCCGACCACATGGGCCTGTCGGTCTGGCGCGGCAAGTTCGACAAGACCAGCGGCACCGTGACCTTGGACCGCGCCGCCAAGACCGGCGCGTTGGACGTCGCCATCGCGGCCGACTCGATCGACTTCGGCATGGACAAGATGAACACCCACGCCAAGACGGCCGACATGTTCAACGTCGAGAAATTCCCGACCATCACCTACAAGAGCAAATCGTTCAAGTTCGAGGGTGACAAGCTGGTCGGCGTCGAAGGCGAGCTGACCCTGCTGGGTGTGACCAAGCCGGTGGCGCTGAAGGTGGACAAGTTCAACTGCATCATGCACCCGCGCTACAAGCGTGAAGTCTGCGGCGCCAACGCCGTGGCCGAATTCAAGCGCACCGATTTCGGCCTGAACTACGGCACCCCGGCCTTCGCGCCGGAAGTCAAACTGGCGATCCAGATCGAAGCCATCAAAGCCGACTAAACAAGTTAAGTTGCATAAACGCCGGGGTCAAGTCTGACATTCGGACACGAACTCTTCTGTAGCAGCTGCTACGGCAGAGCCCGTGTCCGAATGTCAGACTTGACCCCGGTTTTTCGTTATACTCCCGTCGTTGTTCCCTTTACCACCACTTCAACAACGACAAAAATGCATAAATCTCTGATCGCGCTCGCCATCCTGAGCACCGCCGCCCAAGCCGATGAAGGCATGTGGATGCCGCAACAGCTGCCACAAGTAGCCAAGCAACTGAAAGCCGCTGGCCTGAAACTGGATCCCGCCAACCTGACCAAACTGACCGAGTTTCCGATGGGCGCCATCGTCAGCCTGGGCGGTTGCTCGGCATCGTTCGTCTCGCCGCAAGGCCTGGTCGCCACCAACCACCACTGCGTCTACGGCAGCGTGGCGCACAACTCCACGCCGGAACGCGACCTGCTGGCCAATGGCTTCCTGGCCCATAACTTCGGCGAAGAACTGCCAGCCTCCCCAGGTAGCCGCATCTTCGTGACCAAGGCCGTCACCGACGTCAGCAAGCAAGTCGTCACTGCCGACGTCGCCAAACTGAGCGGCAAGAAGCGCAGCGACGCGATCGAGAAGAACCAGAAATCCATCCAGGCCGAGTGCGAAAAAGACGAAGGCCACCGCTGCACAGTGTCGTCCTACTACGGCGGCCTGGAGTACTACCTGATCAAGCAACTGGAAATCCGCGACGTGCGCCTGGTGCACGCGCCACCGGCCGGCGTCGGCAAGTTCGGCGGCGATACCGACAACTGGATGTGGCCACGCCACACCGGCGACTACGGCTTCTACCGCGCCTACGTCAGCAAGGACGGCAAGGCCGCCGACTTCAGCAAGGACAACGTCCCCTACATTCCGCAGCACTACCTGAAGCTGGCCAAGGAAGGCGTCAAGGAAGGCGACTTCATCATGGTTCTGGGCTACCCGGGCCGCACCAACCGCCACCGCCTGCCGTCGGAAGTGGCGTACACCTTCGACTGGAGCTACCCAAGCTTCGTCAAGACCTCGGCGGAAAACCTGGCGATCATCGCCGACACCACCAAGGACAACAAGGACACCGCGCTGAAATATGCATCGCAAGTGGCCAGCATCAACAACTACTACAAGAACCGCCAGGGCATGCTGGACTCCTACGCCGGCAGCGACATGCTCCAGCGCAAAACCGCCGAGCACGAAGCGCTGAAGACCTGGATCAACGCCAACCCAAGCCGCAAGGCCGAATACGCCGGCGACATCGAACTGGTGGAAAAGCTGATCGCCCAGCGCGACGCCGAAACCAAGCGCGACTACTTCCTGTCCTCGTCCAAGCCACGCCTGCTGAACACCGCGCGCACCTTGTACCGCCTGGCCAACGAAAACACCAAGCCTGACGCCGAGCGCAAGTCCGGCTTCCAGGTGCGCGACGTGCCACGCATCAAATCGTCGGTGGCCGCCCTGGTGCGCAACTACGATGAAAAAGTCGACAAGGCACTGGTGATCAACAGCCTGTCGAAATACGCGGCCCAGCCGGCAACCCAGCGCAACGCCGACTTCGACGCCGTGCTTGGCATCAAGGACGGCATGAGCAAGGCCGACCTGCAAGCCGTGCTGGACACGATATACGCCGGCAGCAAGCTGGGTGACGCCGCCGAGCGCACCAGCTGGATCGGCAAGACGCCGGAAGAATTCAAGGCCAGCAACGACGCCTTCATCAAGGCAGCCGTGGCCATGTACGAGCCGGACATGAAGGAAGAAGCGCAAGACGAAGAACTAGGCGGCAAGCTGCAACAAGCCTATGCCAACTACATGAAGGCCAAGATCGCCTTCATGCACAGCAAAGGCCAGGCGGTCTACCCTGACGCCAACAGCACCCTGCGCGTGACCTTCGGCCAGATCGCCGGCCGCGACCACGGCGCCGACGGCACCACCTGGAAGGCCTTCACCACCGTCGAAGGCGTGGCCGCCAAAGCCACCGGCGAAGGCGAGTTCAACGCACCGAAAGCCCAGCTGGCCGCGATCAAGGCCAAGGACTTCGGCAAGTACCTCGATCCGAAACTGAAATCGGTGCCGGTCGCCTACCTGGCCACGCTGGACATCACCGGCGGCAACTCCGGTTCGGCCGCGCTGAACGCCAAGGGCGAATGGATCGGCCTGGCCTTCGACGGCACGCTCGACTCCATCATCTCGGACTGGGACTTCAACAAGGCCAACACCCGCGACATCCAGGTCGACCTGCGCTACATCCTGTGGAACATGAAACACGTCGACCACGCCGACAACCTGCTGAAGGAAATGAAGGCCGAATAAGCCTTCCGCGCTTCACCAAGGAAACCACGCCCCGGCAACGCGGCGTGGTTTTTTTCATGGATCGGTTACATTAAGGTTTCCCACAACCGTGTTCAGGAGATGTCATGGCCGCGAAAAAAGTCGCCGTAGTGATCGGCAGTCTGCGCAAGGATTCGCTCAACCGCAAGTTCGCCCACGAGCTGATCGCGCTGGCGCCGCAGTCGTTGCAACTGGAGATCGTCGAGATCGGCGAACTGCCGCTGTACAACCAGGACCTGGAGGAAAACGGTGCCACCGCGCCGCAAGCCTGGACCCAGTTCCGCCAGCGCATGCAGGCGGCGCAAGCCGTGCTGTTCGTCACGCCGGAATACAACCGCTCGGTGCCGGCGCCGCTGAAGAACGCCATCGACGTCGGCTCGCGCCCTTACGGCAGCAGCATCTGGAGCGGCAAGCCGGCTGCCATCGTCAGCGTGTCGCCGGGCGCGACGGGCGGCTTCGGCTCCAACCACCACCTGCGCCAATCGATGGTGTTCCTCGACATGCCGCTGTTGCAGCAGCCGGAAGCCTACATCGGCGGCGCCGCCAAGCTGCTGGACGACAACGGCAAGTTGAACAACGACAGCACCAGGGAATTCCTGCAAAAATTCATGACCACCTTCGCCGCCTGGGTGGACACCAACGTCAAGCAGTGATCAACGCGTGATCAGCGTTTAAGCGCCTTGAAGGCGTGGCCGGCCTCGGTTAGCACGGCCGGCTTGGCTGCGACAGCGGTCGGCCGCGCCGCGCGTTGCAGCGCCAGCAGCAGCGGCGCGTGATGGTCCGGCAGCAGCGCCAGGTCGGCGCCCGGCAGGCGTTGCGCCAGCGCGCCAGCCTCGTCCTCCGCCAGGTGTTCGCAACTGACATACAGCCGGTAAGAGACCCAGCTATTACCCACCTCCAGCATGAATCCCGCCACGTTCGCCGTGCCGGGCTGGCCGGGCAGCGCCGTGACCCGCAGCCGTGTCTTGCCCTTGCGCAGATGCAGCGTATCCCAGGTCTGCATCGGATAAAACTGCGGTGCGTCGGCCGGCAACTGCGTCGATGCGGACACCGGCGCGGCGGACTCCGGCGCCGCCACGATCACCGGCAACTTGCCCAGCGTCGCCAACGGCGCCACCCCGCCATAGCGGCCGCTGCCGGCGGGAGTGACCAGCAGCAGGTCGGCCGCCGGCCACTGCCGCACCGCTTCCGCGCTGTAGGCATCCGCATCGGCGCCCGCCGTCAATATGCTCAGCCCCTGGAAATGGATCAGCGCCAGCCCCTTGCCGGCCAGCTGCACCCTGCCCGCCGCAGTGGGCGGCAACGGCGCAGCAGCACTTTCCAGCTCGATCACATAACGCGGCCCGATCTGCGCCAGCCCCACCCTGCAGCCCAGCGCCAGCAACGCCATCACGATCACCGCGCGCAATCCGTACCTGTTGCCCATCGCTCTCTCCCGGCCATGTCCGTGTTCTCCAGTAGAGCACCACCGCCGTAAAGTTTTCTTGAAGCAACGCAAAACCTGCGCCCGGCTAGGCCCGAGCCGCTCAAAAATCGGGCACGAATGATACAATTCCGCCCTCGGCAGCGTGTCGCAGTGCTTATCCAGCGCGACGCGCCCTCCCCTCAACTCCCTCTGAGATCCAGACTGCCATGCACCCAGAAATGCCTACGCCTTACGAAAAAGGCAATCAAAACCAGACCACCTTGTGGAGCGAATGCATCGCCTTCTACCAGGAGCTGGCGCAACGCTTCCCGCAAGTACTGCGTTTTGAACAGATCGGCACGTCCGACGGCGGCATCCCGGTGCATGCGGGCGTAGTCAGCGCGGACGGCGTGTTCGACCGCACGCAAATCAAGGCCGAAGGCCGCACCGTCTTCTTCAACAACAACGGCATCCACCCCGGTGAACCCGAAGGCGTGGACGCCTGCATGGCCATCGTGCGCGACCTGTGCTTCGATCCGGCCCGCCTCGCCACGCTGGGCAAGACCGTGCTGCTGTTCGTTCCGCTGTACAACGTCGACGGTGCGCTGAACCGCGCCAACACCTCGCGCGTCAACCAGGACGGTCCGGAGCAGTTCGGCTTCCGCGGCAACAGCCGCCACCTGGACCTGAACCGCGACTTCATCAAGTGCGACACGCTCAACGCGCAGCTGTTCAACCAGCTCGTCACCAGCTGGGACCCGGACGTGATGGTGGACACCCACACCTCCAACGGCGCCGACTATCCGTACACGATGACGCTGATCCACACCCAGGCGGACAAACTGGGCTACGGCCTCGGCCCCTTCCTGCGCGAGACCATGCTGCCGCACATCTACGCGCAGATGGAAGCGAAAGGCTGGCCGACCTGCCCTTACGTCAATCCGGTGCAGGACACCCCGGACGATGGCATCGCCGAATTCCTGGAAGTGCCGCGCTTCTCGACCGGCTTCGCAGCGCTGCACCACGTAATCGGCTTCATGCCGGAGACGCATATGCTCAAGCCCTTCAAGGACCGCTACGATTCGATGCGCGCGCTGCTGGACGTGACGATGGCCTTCACCGTCACGCACGGCGAGCAAATTCAAAAGCTGCGCGCCGACGCGCGCGAGCAAGCCGCCAGCGCCAAAGAGTGGACCGTCAGCTGGAAAATGGACGAAGCGAATCCATCGACCTTCCGCTTCAAAGGCTACGCCGCCAAGCGCAGCCCCAGCCTGCTGGGCAACTACACCCGCCTGTCCTACGACCGCAGCCAGCCGTGGGAAAAGGACATCGCCTACTACAACAGCTTCGTGCCGTCGGCCACCGTGCGTGCGCCGAAAGGCTATGTGATCCCGCAAGCATGGCGCGAAGTCATCGAGCGCCTGCAATGGAACGGCGTGGAAATGGCGCGCTTCGACGAAGCCTCCACCATCGAGGCGCAGTACTACCACATCGCCTCCGTCACCTCGCGCCCGAACGCCTACGAAGGCCATATGTACCACGACGTGGTGGAAGTGGAGGCGCGCACCGGCAGCTTCACCGTGCAGCCGGGCGACTACTTCATCCCGCTCAAGCAGGCCAACGCCCGCTACGCCGTCGAAACGCTGGAACCGCAAGGCCACGACTCCTTCTTCCGCTGGGGTTTCTTCAACAGCGTGCTGGAGAAAAAAGAAGCATTCTCCGACTACGTGTTCGAAGACCTGGCGATGGAAATGCTGGAGACCGAGCCTGAACTGAAAGCGAAATTCGAACAGTGGAAGGCCGCCAATCCGGCGCTGCTGTCGCAGCAGGACAAGGTACTGGGCTTCATCTTCGAACACGGCAAACGCCACGCAGAGCCGGAATGGCGCCGTTACCCGGTGCTGTCCGTCCTCTAAGTCCCCGCAAGCATCAACTAGCGTTACCCCATGCGCGCGGCGGCGATCCTGCGGCGCGCATGCAAGCTGCCCACAAGGCCATAGCCATGCATTACGCACTCAACCTGCGCACCTTTTTCTACAGCCATTACTTTTACCTGGGCCTGCGCTTTGCTGCGGGCCTGGTCGGCGTCACACTGATTACGCTGCAATTCGCCGGCATGGCCACCGCCATGACGGTCTGCGTCGGCGCGCTCTGCACCGCGCTGATGGACATGCCCAGCCCCCTGCGCCACAAGTTCAACGAGATGAGCGCCTCGGTGCTGCTGTGCAGCGCCGTCACGCTGTTGATCAGCTTATGCGCGCCGGTGCACTGGCTGCTGATGACGATGCTGGTGGCGGTCAGCTTCCTGGCCTGCATGATGGTCGTCTACGGCAAAAAGTCGATGCCGCTGCAACTGGCCACGCTGTTCATCATGACCATGTCGATGGAACACGACATGACGGCGCGCGAGTCCTTCATCCACACCGGCCTGTTCACGCTGGGCGCCGTGGCCTACCTGGCCTACGCGATGGGCATCTCGTGGATGCTGCGCCACCGCATCAAGCAGCAGGTGCTGGCCGAGGCGCTGTTCGAGCTGGCCGCCTACATCGACATCAAGGCCGACTTCTACGACACCCGCTACAACCTCACCGAACAATTCAACAAGCTGGTACGCCATCAAAGCCTGCTGGCCGACCGCCAGCAAGCCTCGCGCGACCTGATACTTCGCAGCCACCAGAACAGCAAGGACGCCATCGTCGTGCAGACCCACGTCTGCATGCTGGACCTGTATGAGCTGATCCTGTCGACCCACACCGACTACGCGCAACTGCGCGTGCACCTGGCCGATTCGCCGGTGCTGAAAACGCTGCACGACCTGGCCTACAAGGCGGCGCGCGATATCGAATCGGTGGCCTACGACGTCACCCGCAAGAAGGCTTCCTATCCGGAGATCAGCTACGAGCCGGAACTGGCCGCCATCGAGGCGGAGCTGGTGGCCTTGCAGCAGCGCGTGGACGAAGGCAAGCCGGCGCAGGAAGCACTGGCCGTGCTGCGCGCGCAGCGCAACAAGGTCCGCGCCATCATCAAGATGATCGGTGAGCTGCACCAGGCCAGCCAGAAGGTCTACGACACCACACCATTCTGGGTCGACGCCGACATGGGCCCCTTCCTGTCGCAGCAGAAGTACGAGCTGCGCATGATCCTGTCGCACCTGCGCTTCGATTCGCCGATCTTCCGCTTCTCGCTGCGGGTGGCGATGGCGATCTCGGTTGGCCTGGCGGTGGCCTCGTGGCTGCCGTATGCGGCGCACAGCTACTGGATCGTGCTGACCATCGTCATCATCCTCAAGCCCAGCTTCAGCATGACCAAGCAGCGCCGCAGCGACCGCATCGTCGGCACCATCATCGGCTGCGTGATCACGGCGCTGATCATCAAGTACCTGAACTATCCGGCGGCGATACTGGGTTTCCTGATCCTGTCGACGGTGGCCACGCCGACCTTCATCTATGTGCGCTATCGCTACGCCGCGATCGCGGTCAGCATCATGATCCTGCTGCAGATGCACCTGATCGCGCCGGGCAACCACGACCTGATCGTCGAGCGCCTGATCGACACCTTCATCGGCGCGGCGGTGGCGACGGCGTTCAGCTTCGTGCTGGCCAGCTGGGAATATCAAACCCTGCCACGCCTGATCCGCGAAGTGCTGGACGTGAACCTGCGCTACATGCAGGCCAGCTTCGATCTGCTGCAAGGCAAAGGCAAGGACGATTTCGCCTACCGCATCGAACGCAAGCGCCTGATGGACAGCCTGGCCGCGCTCAGCTCCGCGCTGGTGCGCATGCTCGACGAGCCGGCCCGCAAGCAGCGCGCGGTGGAGGACATCAACCTGTTCATCGTGCAGAACTACCTGCTGGTGGCGCACGTGGCGGCACTGCGCGCCATCTTGCGTCGCCACGTGAATGAGCTGCCGACCGCCCCCGTCAACGCCATGCTGCGCGAGAGCCACGAGCAGGTCGTGCGCACGCTGGCGCAGGCGCTGGCGCCGCAATCCGCTGCCGCCGCCGCTGCGCGGCCGGCCTCCACGACCGCGATCGCGATCGCGTCAGCAAACGCGCCTGCCATTGCGCCCGCCACTACGCCTGTCACTGCACCGGCCACCGCGTCAGCTACCGACCCAGCGTCCGCCGTGGACGGCGCTAGCGTGCCGGGGTCAGGCTGGCCGCTGGTGCAGCGTCGCATCCGCCTGCTGCAAGCGGACGCCGTCAAGATCATCGTCCACAGCGAAGCCATCGTCCGCGACGTCGCCTGATCTGCGCCCCGGCCTGCGCCGCCGGCGCAGGCCTGCTAAGATGGCAACATGACCGCCGCCAACGCCCCAGCTTCATTCAGCACCCGTGACCTGATCTCAGCTCTGTTCGTCGTCCTGATCTGGGGCACCAACTTCGTCGCGATGAAAGTCGGCCTGCGCGACCTGACGCCGTTCCAGATGGGCGCCGCCCGCTACATCTTCGCCGTGCTGCCGCTGATCCTGTTCGTGCGCCCGCCCAAGCTGCCGTTGAAATGGATCGTGGCCTATGGCCTGTGCCAGGGCGTCGGCCAATTCGGCTTGCTGTTCCTGTCGCTGAAGGTCGGCATGTCGGCCTCGCTGGCTTCCGTGATCCTGCAAACGCAGGTGTTCTTCACCGCCTTCTTCGGTTTCGCGCTGCTGCACGAACGCGCCAGCCGCGCGCTGCAAGCGGGCCTGCTGCTGGCCGCCGTGGGCCTGGTCTGCTTCGGCATGAACTATGTGCAGCCCGGCCACGCGGGCGCCACCACCGCCGGCGGCTTTGTCCTCTGCCTGGCCGCCGCCGCGATGTGGGCGGCGTCGAATATCGTCGTGCGCCGCGCGCAGCAGGCCACGCCGCAATTCGATGTGGTGGGTTTCATGGTCTGGTGCAGCCTGGTGCCGATCTTGCCGTTCATCGGCCTGTCGCTGGCCTTCGACGATCCGGCCACGCGCTGGAGCTGGACCAGCGCCCCGCTGTCCACCTGGATCTCGGCCGCCTACCTGGGCTGGATGGCGACCATCCTCGGCTACGCCATGTGGACCCGCTTATTGAAACGCCACCCGGTCAACCGCGTGGCGCCGTTCAGCCTCGGCGTGCCGGTGGTCGGCATCAGCGCCGGCATGCTTGTGCTGGGCGACGTCATCACCGGCTGGCAATGGGCCGGCATCGCGCTGATCGTCGCCTCGCTGATCTGCACCATGTTCGGCGGCCGATGGCTCGGCCAACGTGGCTAGTTAAGCGAAGCAGACGCGGTTGCGGCCCGTCTGCTTGGCGCGGTACAGCAGCGCATCGGCCTTTTGCAGCATCGCCTCGGCGGTGCCTGCGGCCAGGTCGGCATATACGCCCATGCTCATGGTGACCTTCAGATCCGGGTGCACCTCATGCCACGGGAAGCCCTCGATCATGTTGCGCAGCTTGTCGCACAAGGCCGCCGCCTGCGGCAGCTCGGTCTCCGGGAAGGCGATCACGAATTCCTCGCCGCCGTAACGCGCCACCAGGTCGCTCAATCGCATATGGCTGCGCAGGATCTCGCCCACCTGCCGCAGCACCGCGTCGCCGGTGGCGTGCGAAAACTGGTCGTTGATACGCTTGAAGAAATCGATATCCCCTATCACCACGCTCAATGGCCGCTTGTGGCGCACTGCATGGCTGAACAGCGTGGTCGCCTGCTCGTCGAAATGGCGGCGGTTGTGCAGCTTGGTCAGGGCGTCGCGCACGCTCAGTTCGCGCATCTGCTCGGCCTGCGCCAGGATGGTCTGGTGCGACTCCTTCAGCTCCTCGTGCGAGCGCGCCAATTGCTCGCTCATGTCGTTGAAGGCACTGGCCAGCGCGGCCACTTCGTCCTTGCCCTCCACCGGCACCCGTTGCAGCAGCGAGCCGCTATGCATGGCGCGCACGGCGCTGGTCAGGTGACTGAGCTTGCGGCTCAGGCCTCGGCTCAGCAGAACGCCCAGCACCAGCGCCAAAGCCGCCGCGCCGGTCACGCCGGCCAGCAGCGCTTCGCGCATCGCATCGATATATTGCTGCTCCTGTTTGCTGGGCGTGAACACCCCCTCCGGCGAAACATAGGCAACCACGCGGTCCCCCACCTTGACCGCATGCGCATCCTTGCGGGCCGATTCGGGCAGCACTTCGCCGGGCCGGTACGCGCCGGCCCCCAGCAGCACGCGGAACTGCTCGTCCGCCACGATGAAGTGAAACGGCGGCTCGCCGTTGGCGCGCGGCGGTGGCGGACGTCCGCCGCCTGGCCGCTGCGGCTCCTCGCCCGGCGGCGGCTCCGGACGCTCTTCACCATCCTGCTCGGGTGGCGGCGGAGGACGGTTGCGCTGCGCATCCTGACGGCTGTGCATAAAGCTGTCGAAAGGCTCGGCGGCGGTGGCGGCTTGCCAGCTGCCGTACTTTTGCAGGTAGCTGCTCATCCCCTCGTAAAAATGGTTGGCGGCACTCTGGCGGCGGATGATGTCGACCTTCTTGGTCATGCCCACGTAGGCCAGGCCGCCCACCATCGCCACCGCCGCCAGCCCGGTCAGTAGCAAAGCAAGCATGAATTTCGTGCGCAGGGACATCAGAGCTCCGTCAAATTATTGCCAGTTGGACAGTAATCATACCTGATGGCGGTCGGCTCGTAAAAAATCCAGAGCGAAAAAAGTTACTGCTCAGAACGCTTCCGTCATAGGGGAAATTGGCAGTTATATGGTTTTCTTATGGCGAGTATCATAAATCAAAATTTTATTTATTACTGAAAGACGCGCATACTGCACTGCAACAAACGAACATTTAAGGAGCTTCTGATGAGCGCAACGAACAACCTGATTTACATCGACCTGACCACGACTCGCTATGCAAGCAATGTTGCCGCCGCAGCCCGCCAGCTGTTAGCCGCACTGTTCGCCGTCAAGCCACGTCCAGCCGTCGTGGCGGATGAGGATGTTTCGCAACGCCAGATGGAAGCCTCCGCGTCCTGGCTGAACCGCCTGGCCAATGACTGCGAACGTCATTCCCCTAACCTGTCTGCCGAACTGCGCTACATGGCGTCGCGCGGCTAATCGAACCGAATTCAAATTACTGGAGATCACCATGCTGACCATCATCGAAAACCTGCCTGCCGCCATCGCCCTGTCCGGCCTCGTATTGCGTCTCTACCTGGGCGCCAAGCCAGGCAAAGAAGAAGCATAAGCAAGCCGACGTAAAAAAGCCCCGGTCACGCGCAAGCGGCCGGGGCTTTTTTACGTCCAAGCGTTTTACTTGGCGTGATTCAGTCGCGAATTGCGCATGCCGTACAGGAAGTACGTCAGGATCGCCGCGCTCATCCAGATGATGAAGATGGTGTAGGTCGTCATCGACAGGCCGAACATCAGGTACAGGCAAGCCATGATGCTCAAGCCCGGCACCACGTACGGGCCGAACGGCACGCGGAAGCCCTTGGTGCCCTTGCCGTTTTCCTTCTTGCGCATCACCGGCACCGCCAGCGATACCACGATGAAGGCCGTCAGCGTGCCCATGCTGACCATATCCCACAGGAAGGTCGCATCGACGAACCCGGCCACCAGGCCGACCACCACGCAGACGATCAGCGTGTTGTGCACCGGCGAAGCGGTGCGCGGGTTGACCTTGCGGAACGATGGCGAGATCAGGCCGTCCTTCGAGATCGCGTACAGGATGCGGGTCTGGCCGTAGATCGTCACCAGCGTCACGCTGAACACCGAAATCACGGCGCCCGCCGCCAGCACCAGCGCCGGCCAGGTCTTGCCCGTCACGTTTTGCAGGATCACGGCCAAGCCTGCTTCCTGTCCGGCGAACTTGTAGGCAGGTTGCGCGCCCATGGCGGCCACGGCCACCAGCAGGTAGAACAGGGTCACGATGCCCAGCGCCGCCAGGATACCGATCGGCACGTTGCGTTTAGGATCGCGCACTTCCTCGCCGGCGGTGGCCACGGTGTCCAGTCCGATGAAGGAGAAGAACACCGTCGCCGCCGCGGCCGTCACGCCGGTCATGCCGGTGATGTGCACGCCGTTGTCCGGGCTGAAGAATGGATGGAAATTGTTTATATCAAAGCCGGCGAAGGCGATCACCACGAAGAACACCAGGATCGCCAGCTTGATCATCACCATGATGGCGTTGGTGGTGGCCGATTCCTTGGTGCCGCGTATCAGCAGCAGGCAGCACAGGCAGACCAGCATCACGGGCGGCAAGTTGATATGCCCGGCGTGGAACTCGATGCCCTTGGGCCCGGAGACGATCATCGGCGAGCGCAGCACTTCGGGGATATGCCAGCCGAAGGCGTTGTTCAGGAAGTTGTTCAGGTAATCGGACCAGCCGATCGCCGTCGCGCTGGCCGCCAATCCATATTCGAGCAGCAGGCAGGCCGCCATGATGAAGGCCAGGAACTCGCCGACCGTGGCGTAGGCAAACGAATACGACGAGCCGGACGCCGGAATGCGGAACGACAGTTCGGCGTAGCACAGCGCGGTCAGGCCGGCGGTGATGGCGGCGAACAGGAAGGACAGGATCACGGAGGGTCCGGCTTTCGGCACGGCCTCCACCATTGTGAAGAAGATACCGGTGCCGATCGTGGCGCCGACACCAATCATTGTCAGGGGAAACAAGCCTATGGAGCGGTGCAGGCCGTTGCTATTGGTATGAGCAGTTTCTACTGTGTTATCGACCGGCTTGGTACGGGTCAGTTTCTGGACCAGCGTTTGGTTCACAGGCAATCCTTGTGGGAGATATGTACGGGCAAAAAAACTAAGCGATTATAGGGCCTTCCGGCCTGTCGCATTACAGTAATTTTGTGTTAGAAAAACAACTCAGACCCCAAGCGGGGCAAGGGCTCCGTTACAGTTGCTTACTTTTGATACAGCGGGATGTATAGATTGGAAATTGTTGTCAAGCTACTCTAGGCTCAAGTGTTACATCAAGCCAAGAAGGAGCCCATCATGCCAATTCAAAAGATCCCTACCGTATCCCGGCGTTTCCATCCTGCCGTCGCGGGCGCCGCCGTTGTTTTTCTGGGTCTGGCGGGCACGCTGACGGCCTGGCTGATGCGCGGCTAACTAAGCGAACGGCCCGAGATAATCGCGCTTACCGACCGGGACACCCTGGTTGCGCAGGATGTCGTGGGCGGTGACGATGTGGAAGTAGAAGTTCGGCAACGCGAACGTCAGCAGGTAATCGTCCCCCTGGAACTCCGGCTGGAACGAACCAAAATTAAGTTTGATCGCGCGCGCCTCGCTGCCCGCGAAATCGCTTTCTGCGACGCTCTCCAGGTAAGTGATGGTATCTACGATCCGTTGCTGTAATTGCGCGAACGAGGTTTCGTTGTCTTCAAACTTGGGCGCGGGCACGCCGCTCAAGCGCTCCACCGACAATTTCGACGTATCGCTGGCGCGCTGCACTTGCGCCGACAGCGGCAACATATCGTCCGCCAGCCGCGCGGAAATCATCGCATCCGGCACCGAGCCATGCTGTTCAACATGGGCCTCGGCCTTCGCCAGCAAATCCGACAACACCTTCAAGCCACGCACAAACACGGGCACCGAAACCTGATGCATCGATAACGACATCGCGAACTCCAGAGATGAGATAGAGAACTGCGAGTGTAGCGCAATCGGTGCCAATAAAGAGTCACCTGATGCGTGTCATGCCTGGCACCTTGGAGCTTTTTCTGTCGAAAGTCATCGTGCCGGTACAGCCGGCGTGCATCGCTACGCCTGAAATCAAGCAATCAACAAAATCTGCACTGGAGCTATTGCACAACTGAAGCGCGTGCAGAAAGACCGCCAGATTCTCCAACTTAAACGCAGGCATGCTTCCCAGCTTCGCGAGCACAGTGATTACCTGGTCTTTGCGAAGCTGAAATACATATTGAAGAACCCAGACCAGTTCCGCAACAACGATAAAGCTGACAAAACCCTGTTCGTCTGCTGAAAACGAATCCACCAGTGCT
Source organism: Duganella sp. BJB476 (assembly GCF_003416895.1). Lineage (GTDB taxonomy): Bacteria > Pseudomonadota > Gammaproteobacteria > Burkholderiales > Burkholderiaceae_D > Rugamonas. The sequence continues at coordinate 70,255 of NZ_QVIO01000004.1, read as the reverse complement.
GTTGCTCGCTTTGATTGGAGTTCGTCATCGCGCATGAAAAACCGGACGAGAACATTTGTGTCAACGCCTACCATTTCCGGGCCATCATCGCGCGTTTTATGCCTAGCTCAATCATTTCCTCGACGGAGCAATCGACGTCGGGGCGAGGCAAGATTCCCTTCAGGGCACTAGGCGACAAATTAGTCGCGACGAGGCTGACGTGGCCTTCCATGATGGGAACAAACTCTACACGACCACCATTTTCCAGCCCAAGCGCCACACGTATCGATTCCGGAATAATCACGCTTCCATCTGGGGAAACATATGCAGTAGCCATGATCTGTCCCTCCAACTAACAGGACTTTAACTCTAGGCTACTGCGGATAAAAATCAAGTCGGACTTCGCTTGGCTTGCGCAACAACAAACTGCCCCGCTGCCATGAGGCTGGCAATCAGGCTAACTGGTCGACGTTGTTGCCGATCTTGCTGGCGTCGGTGGTTTTGTCGGGATGGGCGATGCTGTAGACAAGTTGCTCCTGTGCGGAGACCGTGCCGTCCTTGTTGGTGTCGGCTGCTTCGTAGGTCTTGGTCGAGCTGCTTGCGCTGCTCACGCCACCTGCGCCGCCGCTACCGCCGCCACCCGCGCCGCGCGCACCGCCGGCATGCTGGCCGCCTTGCGCGCCACCCGCTTCACCGCTGGGACGCGGTGGCGCAAAGGTGCCACTCTTGATCGCGGTTTCCAGATCGGATTGGGTGATCGAGCCGTTCTTCTGCGTATCGATCGCGTCGAACTGCTTGGTGGCGTCGTCTGCCGACACGCCCTTCTTTTCCAGGCCAGATACGAATTCGTCTTTATTGACTTTGCCGTCCTTGTCGGTATCCAGGTCGGTGAATACCTTGGCCGCAAAGCGCGCCGCCCCCTTCGCAGGATCGAAGGAGGTGGCTTGGGTGCTGGCGCTTGAAACGCCGCTGATTGCTGTCGTCATGATGATTACTCCGTTGTTAGGACACTGTTGTTCCTATTAACGAACTAATCCATGTAACTATGACCCCGCAGAGTGTAAAGCGACGTAAAGATCAAGCGACCCGCACCACCATCAAACCGGCGCGCAGGCCGATGCGGACATCGGGATTGGGAAACACCACCAGCTCCTCTGGATACTGGACGGTGTAGATGGTATCGCCATCGCGGGCGATTTCCTCGCCCTGCTTGAGCGCCGTGAAGTTGTGCGTCTCTTTGCCGAACGCCATCTGGAACTTGTCGCTCAACTTGATGATCTGGCGCGCGGTGTTGAACACGTGCGGCTGCTGTTTGGCCTCACGCTTGGCCGCGCCGCGCAGCAGGTCGTCCAGCGCCAGCGAGGCGTCGGCAAACTGCGACAGATCGTTCTGCCCCAGCGTGCCGATGCGCCCCAGCTCCACCGTGGTGCCGGCCGCCGCGTGATGCTCGGCCGAGTAGTAACTGTACGTCCCGACCGAAGCCGGGTTCATGATGACTGCGCCGATACCGGCCAATCCTAACCACTCGATCAACTCGCGGCGCGGCTGGTCGGCGATCAGTTCCGGCACGATGGCAAAAGTCGGATACACCGACGGCCGTATCGCCGTATGCAGATCCAGATGCCAGCGCACCGGCCCCGCGCCGTCGAAGAAGGCCGTGGTCGCGGCGATCATCACATCGGCGCGCGCCGCTTCGGCGGTGCCTTCCAGCGTACCGCGCTCCTTGCGGAACATGCGGTTCAAGTCTGCATCGATGAAGCGCTTGCCGGCCCTGATCGCACCGATATTGCCAACGCAAAGCATCAGGTTGACCGCCAAAGCGGACGCCTGCTGCGACAAGGCGTCCAGCAGATACGCCACCACCTCGATCGGTCCGGTCTCGTCACCGTGCACACCGACCGAAATCAGCACGCTCGGACGTTCGCCCCCGGCCTTGATAGTCAGGATACCGTCGGCCGGCTGCGTCACCGCAAACCCGGCCGCCGAAAAGCGCTGCGCGACAACGCTGAAATCCGCCTCAGCCAACGCGCGCACTGATTCCGGCAAAACCTTGGGCGAATCGCTCATCTACTTACACCGCCAGCATCGTGTTACCGGCGTTGGTCGCCTCGGACAAAGCCCAAACGTCCAGCATCGCCTGTTCCAGATCGGTCGCCGCTGCGTAGCCGGACAAGCCCAGCGTGTTCGCCACGACTTCCACCGCTTCCGCCGCCGTATGGCCGCCGGTCGCATGCTGCAGCACTTGCGACAACAAGCGTTGCTGCGTGCGGCGCAGCGCATTCTGCGCGTAGCTGCGCAGCTGTTCTTGCGAGCGGCTGGTGGCCGGCAGTTTCAGGCCGCGTTCCAGCGTATCGATGCCGACCTGCGCGCGCAACGCCAGGCCAACTTGCAGGAACGCCGGCAGATCCATGCCTTCCGGACGCGATACCGACAGCGCCGCGAACACAAACGCCGCCACCGCATCGATCGCCTCGACAGCCTTCCAGGCTTGCACGAATTCGGCGCGCAGGCCGGACGTGATGTCCGCATCGGACTGGCCGTCGGCTGGCGTCAACTGCGCCAGCGTCTCAGGCTTGGCGAACAGCTTGGTCAACTCGGCGACACCGGCGCGCAGCTGGTCGGCAGGCACCGTCAGCACGCCTTCGATGACGGACTTCTGCAGCACACGGGTACGGCCATCAACCTTGATCGACACGGCGCGCGGCACCTTCAGCGCATCCGCATCCAGCGTCGTGAAGATCGGCGCCAGGTTCAGCGCGGACCATGCCTGACCCCAGGCCAGGATCACATCCGATTCGTCCACGCCATGCTCGCCAGCCAGTTGACGCAGCATCAGCGGGCCGCAACGGTTGACCGATTCATTGGCCAGCACGGTCGCCAGGATGGCATTGGCCAGCGGGTGCGCCAGCGCAGGACGGGTTGCCACCAGCAGATCAGGGAAGTACGGCTTCAGCACCGACTCGGCCCAGCTCAGGTCCGTCAGCGGCAGCGCCGACAGGATGCGCTTGTAGCGGTTCTTCACGTTGGCGATCACCACCGCCAATTCCGGCGTGGTCAGGCAACGGCCGTCGGCCTTGCGGCGCGCCAGTTCAGCCACGGACGGCAGCTGCTCCAGCTCACGCGACAGCGCGCCCTCTTCTTCCAGCGACGCGATCAGCGCGGCGTAGCCATCCTGCACGGCGGCGTCGGTCTGTGCCTGTGCTTCGCGTACCAGCAGCTGCGTTTGCAGCGTGTTGTCGCGCAGGACCAGGCGCTCGATGTCGGCGGTCATTTCGTTCAGCACGCGGTTGCGGTCTGCTTCGCTCAGCTGGCCGGCGTTCATTTCCACGTCCAGCCACATCTTCGCGTTCACTTCATGGTCGGAGCAATCCACGCCGGCCGAGTTGTCGATCGCATCGGTGAAGATGCGGCCGCCCGCCAGCGCGAACTCGATACGGCCGGCCTGGGTCGCGCCCAGGTTGCCGCCTTCGGAGACGACCTTGCAGCGCAGCTGGTTGCCATCCACGCGGATGTTGTCGTTGGCGCGGTCCTTCACCTGGGCGTGCGATTCGGTCGACGCCTTGATGTAGGTGCCGATACCGCCGTTGTAGAACAGGTCCACAGGCGCCAGCAGGATGCGATGCATCAGTTCTTCCGGCGGCAGCGAGGTTTCTTCGATGTCCAGCGCGGCGCGGATCTGCGGCGACAGCTCGATGCTGCGGGCGCTACGCGGGTACACGCCGCCGCCGGCCGAGATCAGTTCCTTGTTGTAGTCGTCCCACGAAGAGCGCGGCAGCGCGAACATGCGCTCACGTTCGACGAAGGATTTTTCCATGTCCGGCGTCGGATCGAGGAAGATGTGACGGTGATCGAAGGCCGCCACGATTTTCAGTTTGCGCGACAGCAGCGCGCCGTTGCCGAACACGTCGCCGGACATGTCGCCCACGCCGACCATCGTCACTTGCGTGGCGTGGATGTCGTGGTCCATTTCGTAGAAGTGACGCTTGACGGCTTCGAACGCGCCCTTGGCGGTGATGCCCATCTTCTTGTGATCGTAGCCGTTCGAGCCGCCCGATGCGAACGCGTCGCCCAGCCAGAAACCGCGCTGCACGGCGATGCCGTTGGCGATGTCGGAGAAGGTCGCGGTGCCCTTGTCGGCAGCCACCACCAGGTACGGGTCGTTTTCGTCGTAGCAGATGGTATCGGCCGGCGAAACGATCTTGCCCAGCACGCGGTTGTCGGTCATTTCCAGCAGGCTGGCGATGAACAGGCGATACACTGCTTCGCCTTCGGCCGCGATGGTTTCACGCACGGCGTCTTTCGGCATCTGCTTGCAGACGAAGCCGCCCTTGGCGCCGGCCGGCACGATGACGGCGTTCTTCACCATCTGTGCTTTCACCAGGCCGAGGACTTCGGTACGGTAGTCTTCCATGCGGTCCGACCAGCGCAGGCCACCACGGGCAACCGGGCCGCCGCGCAGGTGCACGCCTTCGAAGCGGCGCGAGAACACGAAGATCTCGCGGAACGGACGCGGTTCCGGCACCAGCGCCAGGCTGCTGGTGTCGAACTTGAAGATGATCTTGTCGCCCTTCTGGTTATTCTGGAAGTAGTTGGTGCGCAGCGTGGCGACCATCAGGTCGGTCATCGCGCCCAGCACTTCTTCGCTGTCGGCGTGGTTGATCGCCGGCAGGCGGCTCTTGATGCCGGCCAGCGCATCCAGTGCGGCGGCGCGGGTGGCGGCGTCCAGCGCTGGGTTGAAGCGCTGCAGGAAGGCGTCCACCAGCTGCTTGACCACCACCGGCTGCTTGCGCAGCGACTCGGCGATGTAACGCACCGAGAAACGGCTGCCGGTCTGACGCCAGTAGCTCATGTAGGCGCGCACCAGTTGTACCTGGCGCACGCTCAAGCCGCCTTCGATGACCAGGCCATTCAGGCGGCCGTCTTCGGCTTCGTTGTTGAACAATGCGGCGAACAGTTCCTGCGCGACCGGCACGATGTCGGCCTTGGCCAGGTTGGCGGCGCTGGCGGCGTCCACCGACAGGCTGGTGACGAAGTGGCGCTGGCCGTCCACGCGCAGCGAGTGCGCCTGCTCACGGTCGATCGCCACGCCGGCGTTATGCAGCGCGGGCAGGATGGTCGACAGCGACGGTACGCGGTCGACGGAATACAGGCGGATGGTGGTCGCATCGGCCACAGTTTCCACACGCACGTCCACGCGCGATGGATCGGTGTTGCGCAGGATGGTGCCCAGATCGTGGAAGGCTGCTTCCGGTGCGGTGCTGGCGACGTAGTCGATCGGCAGCGCGGCGCACATCTTGCGCAGGCTGGCGCGCAGCGGCACGTCCGGCACGGCGTCGGCCAGCGCGGAGAACTGGTCATGCCAGCCATCCAGCACCGACAACAGCGGCTGCTGGATATCGGTTTCCAGGTCCAGCGGATAGCGCGCGGCGTGGGCGATCAGGTAGACGCGGGCCAGCGGGCCGTCGGCCACCAGCGTCTGCGAGCTGACGTACTGGGCGCCGGAGCTGGCTTGCAGCGCCTTGGCCAGCGACGAAGCGACGCTTGCGCTGTAACGCTCGCGCGGCAGGTAGACCAGCACGTTCAGGTGGCGTGCGTACACGTCGCGGCGGGCGAATACCTTGGTGCGCGGCTGCTTGTACAGCGAGACGACGGCGCCGCATACTTCGGCCAGCCATTCAGGCTCGCCTTCCAGCGCTTCGGTGCGCGGCAGCGATTCCAGAATCTCGATGAATTTCTCGGCGCGGAAACCTTCCTGGCGCACGCCGGCGATGCTCAGCACCTTGGCCACGCGGCCACGCGCGAACGGCAGGCGGTTCAGCGGCGTCGCGGTGGCGGCGCGGGTGAACAGGCCGACGAAGCAATACTCGCCCAGGATCGCGCCTTGCGCATCGGTGTGGCGGATGCCGATGAAGTCCAGCTGCTGGTCGCGGTGCAGCGTGCCCTCAACGTCGGCCTTGACAATGGACAGCGTGTGGGCGCGCTTCGACAGCGTGTCGAAGTCACCAGGGATATTGGCCAGGCAGGTGCCGTAGACCGGATGCGACGTATCTTGCAGCACGCCGATGCGGCTAGGGATGTCACGTTCCAGTTCGCGCACGCCCGGCTTGACCTGGTAGTAGGCGTAGCCGAACGGCTCGAAGCCTTCGGTCTTGGCCCATTCCAGGAAGGCGGCGACTTCCTTGCCTTCTTCGCCGTGCGTTGCGGCTTCGGCGCCGATGCGGCTGAAGTGTTCCTGCATCGCGGCTTTGTCGCGGCGCACCACGGCGGCGTCACGCGACACCATTTCCAGGCGCTCGACCAGCATGCCGATTTCCGCTTCCGGCAGATCTTCGGACAGCAGGCACAGGACGTAGGATTCGAGTTTGTCGCCGGCCTGGCCGACAGCGGTAACTACGCCGTCCGCGCTGCGCGCAACCGGCAGCACCGAGTTCAATACACCGTTGACACCCACGCGCAGCTTGCGCATCGCCATGACCATGGAATCGACCAGGTAAGGCACGTCGTCGTTCAGCACCAGCAGCGCGGTGGCCATGCCGCCGCGGCCATCCGCGTAGCGCAGCTTGGCGATCTGTGCGCCGGAGCCGGTGCGCTTGGAAGCTTGAGTGAAACCATCCCACAGGACCGGCGCCAGGCTATCGGGCACGGTGCCGGCCAGGTCTTCGTCGTCCAGGGAACCTAGCCAGGCGCTGATCAGCGCGGCGACTTGAGTGCTGTCGCTGGCTGGCTTGCTGGCGTTGACCAATTCCAGCGTTTGTTTACGCAGGTCTTGTGGCATTTGTTTCATCGTTGCTTCTCCAATACGTTATGTGTATTTTATGTTGCAGGCGCCGCGCCGGCTTGTGGCTGCGCGGCAGTGGTTGAGCGCTATTAGACACCAAATCCCCATATGGGGGCGAGATGGTGTTTTACAAATCATACAGTCCGGGCAAGCCCAGAATCCGGCTCAAGTCTTCCAGCGCGGCGTGCACTTCGATCGCCAGCGCCGGATCGGCCAGGTCGGACGGTTCCAGCCGGTCGCGGTAGTGCTTCTCCACCCACGCCACCAGCGTGTGGTACAGCGCCTCGGTCATCACCACGCCTTGATGCATCGCAGCCGCTTCGGCATCGGTCAGCGCCACGCGCAGGCGCAGGCATGCAGGACCGCCGCCATTGCGCATCGATTGGCGCAGGTCGAAGTGAATCAGTTCGTCGACCGCGTTGCCGCTGGCGACCAGGCCTTGCAGGTAGGCCGCCACGGCGGCGTTTTCCTCGCACTCCTGCGGAATCACCAGCGCCATCTTGCCGTTGTCCTTGCTCAGCAGCTGGCTGTTGAACAGATAGCTGTGCACCGCGTCGGCCACCGACACCTTGGCGGTATCGACGCGGATCGCGTTCAGTTCCGCGCCCACGCCGCCCATCGCGCGGCGCAGCTGTTCCAGCGCGCCCGCTTCGTCGGCAAACGCCTGCTCGTGGTAGAACAGCACATTGCCGTTGCCGACCGCGATCACGTCGTTGTGGAACACGCCCTGGTCGATCACGTCCGGATTCTGCTGGATGTAGACGGTGCGCTCGGCCGACAGTCCGTGCAGACGGGCTACCGCTTGCGATGCTTCCAGCGTCTGGCGGGCCGGGTATTTTTTCGGTGCGGTGGCCGAGGCGTCGAACTCGGTGCGGCCGTAGACGAACATCTCGACGGCGGCGCTGCCGTGGTCCTTGCACAAACGCGTGTGATTGGCCGCGCCTTCGTCGCCGAATGCCGGCGTGCCTGGCAGCGCGTCATGCACGGCGAAGTGCTTCTCATCCTTGAAGATGGCGCGCAGCGAGCGCGCCGACTGCATGTGCTCGAAGGCGCGGTGCAGCTTGTTATTCAGGTTGGCGGCGGTGAAATGCGTGCGGCCGTCGGCGCTGTCGGCCGACGGGCTGACCGTGGCCGCGTTGGCGGTCCACATCGGCGAAGCCGAGTAGGCGCACGCCAGGATCACCGGCGACTCCTTGGCGGCCTTGGCCAGCACTTCGGCATCGCTGCCGGTGAAACCGATGCTGCGCAGCAGGCGGAAATTCGGACGGTCCTGCGGCGGCAGCAGCGCCTGGCCGAAACCGCGCGCGGCCAGCGCGCGCATCTTGGCCAGGCCTTGCAGCGCCGCCAACTTCGGATTCGAAGCGCTCTTGACGTTGCTGAACGAGGCCACATTGCCGAACGACAGACCTGCGTAGTTGTGCGATGGGCCTACCAGGCCGTCGAAGTTGAATTCGCGTGCGCGCATTTCAGTTCCTTAGAAGTGCATGCCCGGCGACAGTTTCGCAGGCATTTCAAGTACATTGTTTTCGATCGAAGCGACCGGATAGGCGCAGTAATCGGCCGCGTAGTAGGCGCTCGGACGATGGTTGCCCGATTTGCCCACGCCACCGAACGGCGCGCTGCTGGCGGCGCCGGTGGTCGGACGGTTCCAGTTGACGATGCCGGCGCGTGCGCGCACCTGGAAGATCTTCCACAGGTTTTCGTCGTTCGAGATCAGCGCCGATGCCAGACCAAATTCGGTGGCGTTGGCGGCTTTGATCGCGCTGTCGAAGTCCGCCACGCGGATCACCTGCAGCAGAGGGCCGAACCACTCTTCGTCCGGGATGCCTTTGGCGTCGGTGACATCGACGATGCCGGCGCTGACGAAGCCGGTGTTGTCGACCAGTTGGCGCATCGTCAGCAGGCTCTTGCCGCCCTTGGCAACCATGTCGGCCTGCGCCTGCACCAGGCGCTTGGCGATGGCCACCGAAACAACAGGGCCCATGAACGGCGCGGGTTCCGCGGCGGAGGCGCCGATGGTCAGGCGGCTGGCCACGTCGACCAGGCGCGCGATGATCGCGTCGCCCTCGGCGCCCTGCTTGACGATCAGGCGGCGCGCGCAGGTGCAGCGCTGGCCGGCCGAGATGAAGGCTGACGAAATCGCCATGAACACGGCGGCGTCGATATCCTTGACGTCCCACACCACCAGCGGATTGTTACCGCCCATTTCCAGCGCCAGCATCTTGCCCGGCTGGCCGCCGAACTGCTTGTGCAGCGCGGTGCCGGTCTGGCAGCTGCCGGTGAACAGCACGCCGTCCAGCAGCGCGTTCTGGCCCAGCGCGACGCCCGCATCGCGGCCGCCGTTGACCAGGTTGATGACGCCCTTTGGTACGCCGGCCTTTTCCCACAGCTGCACGGTCTTGACGGCGGTACGCGGCGCGTATTCGCTAGGCTTGAAGACAACGGTGTTACCGGCGATCAGCGCCGGCACGATATGGCCGTTCGGCAGATGGCCCGGGAAGTTGTAAGGACCGAACACGCCGAACACGCCGTGCGGACGATGGCGCAGCACGGCCTCGCCGTCGGCGACCTTGTTCTGGATTTCGCCGGTGCGCGCGCCGTAGGCCTGCACCGAGATGTCGATCTTGTTGGCCATGGTGGTCACTTCGGTGCGGGCTTCCCACATCGGCTTGCCCACTTCCTCGGCGATCAGCAGCGCCAGCTCTTCCGCGTCCTGTTTCAGCAGATCGCGGAAACGGGTACAGACGGCGATGCGTTCGGCCAGCGGCGTCAAGGCCCAGGCTTCGAACGCGTCGCGCGCGGCGGCGGCGGCGTGGCCCACGTCCTGCGCGGTCGATTCGTTGCTGGCCCAGGTCTGCTTGCCGTTCGATGGATCGATCGTCACCAGTTCGGCGCCGCTGCCGGCGAGCCACTCGCCGTTGATGAAGTTACTCAATACTTTATTCAAAGCGTTAGACATGTGGGTTCTTCCTCAAATTAAGGGTCAGCGTGCGCACCGTGTCGCCGGTATGGCAGTGCAGGAGTTGTTGTTCGGCTTCCGGCAGCGCGATGGCGCCGTTGACCGGCACCGATTGCGACAGGATCATGCGGAAATCCTTGAGCGTGGTGTTCGACACCAGCATCGGTTCGGCGGCTGCGGACTCCGGCGCGCAGGCCGAATCCCAGTCCGTCGTCAGGCCGATTTCGGCCAGCGTGCTTTCGCGCATGGCGCGCAGTTCCGACACGCGTGCCTGGAGTACCGGGCCGGCGTCGAAGATGTCGACATAGCCTTCGAAGTACAGGCCTTCCTGCTCCAGCAGGCGGCGCGCCGGCGCGGTCGACATGTGGACCTTGCCGATCACTTCCTGCGCGTCTTCCGGCAGGTAGGCCACGTACAGCGGCTGGCGCGGCATCAGTTCGGCGATGAAGGACTTCTTGCCGACGGCGGTCAGGTCGTCGACGTGGTCGAAGTCCATCTTGAAGAAGTGGCGGCCCAGGCCTTCGTAGAACGGCGAACGGCCACTCTCCTCCTGGTAGCCGCGCATCTCGGCGATCAGCTTTTCGGTGAACAGGTGGGGGAACTGAGCGATGAACAGGAAACGGCTCTTCGACAGCAGCTTGCCGTTGTTACCGGTGCGGTAGTCCGGCGCCAGGAACAGCGAGCACAGTTCGGTGCTGCCGGTCAGGTCGTTCGACAGGTACAGCGTGTCCATGCGGGTGAACACATCCAGCTCGCGGCTGGAGTGCACCAGCGTGCCGATGCGGTAGTTGTAGAACGGCTCCGTCAGGCCGACCGCGCCCTTGATCGCGCACACGCCGGCGATACGGCCGTTGTCGGTGTCCTCCATGACGAACATGTAGTCGCGCTTTTCGGGCGGGATGGTTTCGGCGAACGAGGCGACGGCGATCGCCAGGCGGTCGCCCATCATCTTCATGTCCGGCTTGAGGGTGGTCATGCCGCTGCCGACCTGCGTGGCCATCACGTACAGGGCGTCGAGGTCGTTGGCTGTGATTGCGCGTACTACTAGCATAATTGGTCCACTCTTAGATTCTGACGCAGATGACGGTATCGCCTTCGGCGATCTGGAGCGCTTCCAGCACGTCGGCCGTCAGCGCCACATTGACTTGCGATTCCAGCGCCGCGCAATGCGTGATCACGGCGCGGAAGTTGTGTTCGGAGCCGGAAGATACGGCGTAGCGCAGCTGCGGTTCGCGGCCACGGTCCGGCGATTCGGCGGCGGTGGTCACGCGGCGTTGCAACGCGCCGTTGAAGGTGCGCAGCGAATTCTTGTGCGCCTGCAGGATCGGGCCGCCGTCGAAGATGTCGATGTAGTCGTCGGCCTCGAAGCCTTCGGCCGTCAGCAGGTTGAACGCCAACTCGCCCGACGGATGGATCTGGCCCATGGCCGCCTGCGCGTCGCCCGGCAGCAGCGGCACATAGACCGGATAGTGCGGCATCAGTTCGACGATCAGCGTGCGGTTACGCGCGCCGCCGATGACGCGTTCGGCGTCGAGGAAGTCCATCTTGAAGAATTTGCGGCCCAGCGCATCCCAGAACGGCGAACCGCCATCGGCATCGGTCACGCCGGCCAGCGGCACGAAGAAGCGCTCGGCGAAGCGGTGCGGCGCCAGCACGGCGAACATCAGGCGCGCGCGCGACAGCAGGGCCGCTTCCGGCGTGCCGTGTTCGCGTTCACCGACGTAAAAGCTCGACAGCTGCGAATAGCCGGTCAGCTCGGAGCACAGCGTCAGCGCGTGCACGCTGTGGCTGATGTTCAGGTCGCGCGAGACCTGCTGGATCACGTCGTTACGGAAGGAGAAATAGGTGCCGTTGGAGCCGGCGGCGGCGAAGATCGCGGCGGTGCCGACGATGGTTTTATCGGCCGGAGATTCCAGCACCAGCAGGTAGGATTCTTCGCTGGGGATGTCGACGTGCGCGGCAAACGAGGCGATCGAACGCTCGATCATGTCGGCGATCTTCTCGCGCGTTTTCGGCAAGGTGTGCACACCCGGCATGGTCACTGCGGCCAGCGCTTCGAGGGCAGCAATATCCGCAAGTTCTACCGGACGGACTACATACATGGGAACTCCTCAGATTAACGCACAAGCCCGGAGCACAAAGCACCGGGCTGAAATGAAAGACGGCGGAACCAGGTCCGCCGCCGTAGGTGCTATTTAAGCAGCCTTGATCATGCCGTCCAGCGACAGGCGCAGGATGCGGTCGGCTTCGGCGATCTGCGCGTCGGTGACGATCAGCGCTGGGGCCAGACGCAGCACGTCCATGCCGGCGATCAGCACCATCAGGCCGTTCGCTTCAGCGGCGCGCTGGATGTCCTTCGAGCGACCTTTCCAGGCATCGGTCACGACCAGGCCTTGCAGCAGGCCGGCGCCACGCACCAGCGTGAACACCTGCGAGTAATCGGCCACCAGCTTCTCCATCGTCACGCGCAGCTTGGCGCTGGCTTCCTTGACGCGGGCCAGGAAGGCCGGCTGGTTGATCGTGTCCAGCACGGTCAGCGCCACGGTCGCGGCCAGCGGATTGCCGCCGTACGTGGTGCCGTGGGTGCCCACGCCCAGCGTCTTGGCCAGTTCGTCGGTGGTCAGCATGGCGCCGATCGGATAGCCGTTGCCCAGCGCCTTGGCCGAGGTCAGGATGTCCGGGGTGATGCCGTAGCTCATGTAGTGGAACAGCTCGCCGGTACGGCCCATGCCGCACTGCACTTCGTCGAAGATCAGCAGGGCGCCGGTCTTGGTGCACAGGTCGCGCAGCTCTTGCAGGAAGGCCTGGTCGCCTGGGACCACGCCGCCTTCGCCTTGCAGCGGCTCGACGATCACTGCGCAAACGTCGTCGCCGATGGCGGCGCGTGCGGATTCGATGTCGTTATAGGTCACGTGGTCGATCGCTGGCGGCAGCGGCTCGAAGCCTTCGGTGTACTTGGACTGGCCGCCGACGGACACGGTGAACAGCGTGCGGCCGTGGAACGACTGGTAGCACGACACGATGCGCGACTTGTGCGCGCCGAACTTGGTGTGGGCGTACTTGCGGGCCAGCTTCAGCGCGGCTTCGTTGGCTTCGGCGCCGGAGTTGCAGAAGAAGGCGCGGTCGGCGAAGGTCGCTTCGGTCAGCGCGGTGGCCAGGCGCAGCACCGGCTCGTTGGTGTAGCCATTGCCCAGGTGCCACAGGGTGTTGGCCTGGCGGGTCAGCGCCTCGACCAGGATCGGGTTGCAATGGCCCAGCGAAGCGACGGCGATGCCGGAGGTGAAGTCCAGATAGTGCTTGCCATTCTGGTCCCACAGGTCCAGACCAGCGCCTCGGACCGGTACCATCGCTGCTGGTGCATAGGTTGGCACCAGAACTTCATCAAAGGTCTGACGAGTTACAGGACGGGTGGTGACGGTCGTATCGAGCTTGGCGTTCATGGCATTCCCTATTAATGTTGGGTAAGGCGCGGCACAGCACCGCGTGGACCCATTATAAAAAGCGGCATGCTAAAACTCTTTTCAAATGGCGACAAGGATTTTCACTTTTGGCCGCAAAGTAAGCTTGTCAGAACGACTAGCCTATACAGGTGGCATGAGCTTGCGCTGGCGCTCTTCCCGAGGGGTATTGCCGAATAGCGCGCCGAAGGCGGTCGAGAAGTGCGAGCCGGACGAGAATCCGCACATCAGCCCCACCTGCACGATGGAATGATTGGTTTCCAACAGCAACTGTCGGGCGCGTTGCAGACGCAACTCCAGGTAGTAGCGCGATGGCAGGCTGCCCAGGTATTGCTTGAACAGCCGCTCCAGCTGGCGGCGCGACAGGCCGACCAGGTTGGCGATGTCGTCGGTGGACAGCGGTTCCTCGATATTGGTTTCCATCAGCGTCACCGCTTCCGACAGGCGCGGCTGCAAGGCGCCGAAGCGCGCCTGCAGGGCGACCCGCTGGCGCTCCTCGTGGCTGCGCACGCGCTCGATGCACAGGCTTTCCTTGATGCCGGCCTGCACGGTGGCGCCGAACAAGTGCTCAATCAAGGTCAGCGAGAAGTCGATGCTGGCGGCGCCGCCGCAGCAGCTCAGGTGGCGGCCGTCCAGCTCGAACAGATGGGGCGTCAGGATGGCGCGTTCGGAAATGCCCTCGGTGTCGGCGTACAGCGCCCACGGCAGCGCGATGCGCACGCCCGCCATCAGGCCGGCGGCGGCCAGCCACAGCACGCCCGCGCCGACGCCGCCCCAGTATTCGGCCGAGCGGCAGCGCTCGATGACGGCGCGGCTCAACTCCGGCGCCAGCGGCGACTGCCCCTCGTCGGCCACCAACAAGGCGATGTGCCAGCCCGGCTGCGCCAGCACCACTTGCGCCGGGGTCATGGTTTCCAGATGCAGCACGTCGCGGCCCAGCGCGGCGGCGGCCAGGCGCAGCGGCTGCACCAGGCCGGCCCAGGTGATCGCGTCGGCCTCGCCCGCGTTCACCAGCAGCATGCGCAACGGCCGCTCTTGCGTGACGCGGGATAAATTATCGAAAGACATGGGACACCTACTCCGGAGCCAGCACGGCGGCAGGCCGCTCGGTGCTCCACTGGCTGACGATCATGCCGGAGATCAGCAACGCCGCGCCCAGCAAGCCGTTCCAGGCCAGCGTCTCGCCCAGCCAGAAATACGCGAAGATCGCCGCGCAGCCCGGCTCGAAGGCGTAGATCACGGCCGCCTCGTTGGCGCTGCTATGGCTCTGGCCCCATGTTTGCAGCGAAATAATCGCCGCCGTGGCGACCACGCCCAGGTAGACCAGGTTCAGGCCGTACATCTGCAAGCCCTTCCAGATGTAGCTCACGTAGTCCGGCAAGTCCTGGCTGCGCTCGGCAAAGCCCAGCGGCACTTCGCGGATCAGCAGCCACACAGCGGCGCATACAGCCACCGTCAGGATTTGCGAGGCGGTCAACACCATCAGCTTCTCGACCTTGCGGGTGGTGGTTTCCATCAACTTGACGTAGATGCCGAAAAACAGCGCGCACAGCAGCGCCAGCGTATCGCCGCGGCCCCAGGTGAAGCTACCCTCCCAGCACAGCGCGAACAGGCCGGCCAGCGCCAGCACCAGCGCGACGACGATGCGGCGCTCCAGGCGCGCGCCCATCAGCACGCCCAGCAGCGGCGGCACCAGCACGTTCAGGCCGGTGACGAAGGCGTTGCGGTTGGAGCTGGTCAGCGCCAGCCCCTCGATCTGGAATACATAGCACAGGAACAACACGCCGCCGGCGATGATGCCCCAGCGGATATCGTTCCACTTGGCGCGCCACATAAATGGCAGCAACAGCAGGCCGGCCAGCGCGAAGCGGCACAGCACGATCCAGCTGGCCGACAGGTAGCCGGTCATGTCCTTCATCGCGGGGAAAGTCGTGCCCCATACCAGGGTCACGATCAGCAAAGCGGCAATGCCGCGCAAGTGTTGAGGCATGGTTTTTTTATTATGAATGTGCGTCCTCCATTATAGTCCCGGGCAAGATTGCCGGTGCGAACCGGCTATAATCACGGTCTATGGGTGAACGATTTTTGAAAAGCATCCGGCTGCTGGCCGATTGCTTACAGAGCTACGAACGGCTCTCTGGCCAGTACGTGCGCCAGAGCGGCTTGACGCACGCCCAGTTCGATATCATCGCCACGCTGGGCAATACGCCCGGCATGTCCTATAAAGAATTGGGCGACAAGACGCTGATCACCAAGGGGACGCTGACCGGCGTGATCGAGCGATTGGAACAAAAAGGGTTGGTGGAGCGTCAGCGCAACGACTGCGACAAACGTTCCTTCTTTGTCCGGCTGACGGCGGAGGGCGAGCAGGTGTTCTGCACGGTCTTCCCCGCGGTCGTCAAGGAAAGCGGGAAAGTGTTCGCGCACTACAGCGAAGACGATTTCGCCGCCCTTGAAAAAACCCTGAGCGATCTTAAAACTGTAATCATGGCCGGCCATACCGAATGCCCGTCCACCTGCGACTCAACCAAGGAAATCATTTGAAAACGACTCTGCTCGAAGGCAAAAAGCCTGCCAAATTCGACAAACACATCATCGGCAACCTGCTGCTGAACCAGTCCACCCCTGACGAAGTCCGCCAGGAAAAGCTGATCATCGGCGTGCGCAACGAAGACGGCGAGATCTACCGCCTGATCGGCGCGACCAAGCACAACAGCTTCATGAACGCCATCGAAGAGCTGTTCGACCTGGGCCTGACCGACGAACTGCAAGACACCGACGCCACCCAGGACGGCTGCGACGCCATCTTCAGCGAGCAATAATCCCGCTGAAGGCGGTCTGTTGTGCCGCGGAAAAGTATTTTCAGAAGAAGTGCCACACGGCAATATTCCGAGTATAATTTTTTGCAATGGACAGACTCGACGCCTTCAAGACTATTGCTGCTCAGGCGAGCCGGGGGGAGCTCTCGTTCCCGGCCAACGTCAACGCCTCGCTGCGCTTGCAGCAGGCGCTGAGCGATCCCGATTGCCATACCGAGGCGGCGGCAAAACTCATACAGGCAGACCCGTTGCTGGCGGCGCGCAGCGTCGCCATCGCCAACTCAGTGGCCTACAACCGATCCGGTACTGAAATCTCCAGCGTGCGCGCGGCCGTGCAGCGGCTCGGCGTACGCACCCTGCAATCGCTGGTGGCGGCGCTGATCGTGCGCCAGATCGGCAGCCAGGTCACCGATCCCGGCCTGCAAGCCAAAATCAATCAACTGTGGGAACACACGGCGCACGTCGCGGCCCTGTCGCAGGTGATCGCGCGCCGGGTCACGCACGTCGATCCGGATACGGCGCTGTTTGCCGGCATCATGCACGAGGTGGCGGGCTTCTACATGCTGTCCTGCGCCGGCGACTTCCCGGAAGTGATGGACGGCGAACCGGAAGATTGGGTCGAGCACGGCGAGGTGGAAATCGGCCGCGGCGTGCTGACCAAGCTGGGCGTACCGGAAGGCGTCTACAAAGCGATCGAATCGATGTGGGTGGGTTTGCGCGCGTTGCCGCCGGAAACCCTGGGCGATACGCTGCTGCTGGCCAATGATTTGTCGCCGGTGCACTCGCCGCTCTACCAGCGCCCGGGCGCGACCACGCTGCAAGGCGCGCGCACCATCGACTTCGTGGTCGGCGAAGGCACGCTGCACGCCATCATGAGCGAATCGGCGCTGGAAGTGCAGTCGCTGTACGCGGTGCTGATGCTCTGAACAAAAAAAAGCCCGCTGGGGAGCGGGCAAAGTCCAAAACTAGGGATCTCCTCCAGAGGAGACAAGTTCAGAATACGCTCCCCGCCCCGTCTGCTCTGTGCGCCAGTTCACATATGGGCACAAGTTTCCATCACCACACCGGTTCCGATTGTTTCCACGCGTCCAGCTGCTGAATGCGGCCGAACCACGCCATCATCTTCGGATATTGAGTGACCGGCAACTTAGCTTGCTCGGTGTACATCAGCGGCGCGGCCAGCGCGAAATCTGCCAGGCTCAGCTTATCGCCGACCACCCATTCGCGCCCCGCCAGATGCTGCTCCAGCACCGCGGCGAATTGCGCCACCTGCCGCGCGCCCTTGTCCAGCTCTGCCTGGTCGGGACCGCCGCCGCCGGTAATGCCCTTCCAGATGTTTTCCCAGACGATGATGCCCAGCGCCGGCGAAAAATGCTGGCAGGCCCACAGCATCCAGCGGTTGATGTCGGCCCGCACGACGATGTTGTCCGGGTACAGCGTCTGGCCATGGGTGCGGTCGGCCAGGTATTGCATGATGGCGCAGGACTCCCACAGGATGAAGTCGCTATCCTGCAGCACCGGCACCTTGCTGTTGGGATTGAGTACTTCCAGCCGGCGGCGGTCCTCCTGGCTCATCAGGTTTACTTCGGTCACTTCCAACGGCGTACCCATGTGCAGGGCGGCCAGCATGACGCGGCGCGAGTTGGAAGAAGCGGGGTGGTGGTATAAGCGCATGTGAAGTCTCCGTTGGGTGGGTTGAGGACTTCATCGTACGACCGGCCCGCGACAGTTTTTGTCAGGAGTCTTCGCGCAGGTTATGTTGCTGGCGCCAGGTCTTCAGCAAGTCGCTGCGGCGGGCCGGATAGCGCACGCCCAGCGACTCCACCTCCGCGATGCGGTCGATGCGGAAATGGCGAAAGGCCATGCGCAGCTCGCACCACGCGGCCAGCAAGCGCTTACCCTCCATGAAGGCCAGCGCGAACGGCCACACCACCCGCTCCGACGGCTTGCCGTGTTCGTCCTGGTAGGCCATGCGCAGGCGGTGCTGGTAGCGGATCGCCTCGCGCACCGGGCGCACGTGGACGTCGCTGGCGCTGTCCTGGTCCTGGCCCAGCGGCACCCACAGGCTGGTCTCGGCCATGTCATCGCGCAGGTCTTTGGGCGAAGCGGCGGCGATTTTTGCCAGCGCATTGTTGGCGGCGGCCGCCAGCGCCTCGTCGCCCTGTCTTCGCACCCAGCGCGCGCCCAGCACCAGCGCCTCCAGCTCGTCGGCGCCGAACATCAGCGGCGGCAGGAAGAAACCGGCCTTGAGCATGTACCCGACCCCGGCCTCGCCCTCCAGCGGCGCGCCCAGGCCGGACAACGTCTGGATGTCGCGGTAGATGGTGCGTTCGGATACGCCCAGCTGCTCGGCCAAACGGGCGGCGGTGACGGGACGGCGGTAGCCGCGCATCGCATCCATCAACAGGAAAAGTCGGCCGGTACGGCTCATTGTCGCTCTCTCGCTAGTCGGTCGGCGGGACGTCCGCCTGCCCGACTAATCGAGGTCGAGCAGGAAGTTGCGCTGCGGCGCGTCCAGCGTGGTGTTGTCGGTGGCTGTTTCATCCTTCAGCGCGACACCGGACAGCTGCCGCTGGCGCGATTCGGATAGCAGGTAATGAAGCTTGAAGGCTGCATCATTGTAGGTCAAACCCGCCGGACGCACATTCGAGATGCAATTGCGGGCGGCGTCGGTCAGGCCGGTCTTCGGCGCCCAGGTCAGGTACAGGCCCATGCTGTCCGGCGAGCTGAGGCCGGGGCGTTCGCCGACCAGCACCACCACCGCGCGCGCGCCCAGCAACTCGCCCACCTCGTCGCCCACCGCCACCCGGCCCTGGCGCACAATGGACAGCGGCGCCAGCGACCAGGATTCTGCGGCCAGCCGCGCCATCAGCACTTTCAGGAAGGGCAAGGCGTTCTGCTCGATGGCCAGCGCCGACAGGCCGTCGGCGATGACGAAGGCCAGGTCGTAGCCGGCCGCGTCACGCGGGCGCGCCAGCAGCGCCTGGCGCGAATCGTCATCCAGCCGCCGGCCCAGGTCGGGACGTTGCAGGTAAATGTCGCGACTGGCGGCGGCGCTGTGCAGCGGCAGGCAGGGCAAGCCGCTGGAGGCCTGCAAGGCATCGCCCAGCGCGGCGTGGTCCAGTGCCAGGTGCACGGCGTCGCGCGCGCGTGCATGCGCGAGCTGAAATTCCAGTTGCGGCGCAGTCGGCTGGCTGACGCCGCTGCGCCCCAGCGCGATGCGGGCCGCCGTGAAGCGCCGCAGCGACTGCCACGGATTGCTCGTCACCACGCCATCGTCACCAGCGGGGCTGGCTGGAAGCAGGTGCTCGTCGTCGTTCATACGGGTTCCCATTATTTCAAGCTAGCCAGCGCGCGCTGGAAGGAAGCCGGCAGCGCTTTGCCCAGTGTAACGTAATCGTCGCGGGTGAAGATTTCCATCTCCTTCAGCCAGGCTTCGAATTCCGGCGCCGGCTTCAGGCCCAGCACGCGGCGCGCGTACAGCGCATCGTGGAAGGACGTGGTCTGGTAGTTGAGCATGATGTCGTCCGAGCCGGGAATGCCCATGACGAAGGTGCAGCCGGCCGTGCCCAGCAAGGTCAGCAGGATGTCCATGTCGTTCTGGTCGGCCTCGGCGTGGTTGGTGTAGCAGACGTCGCAGCCCATCGGCAGGCCCAGCAGCTTGGCGCAGAAGTGATCCTCCAATCCAGCGCGCACGATCTGCTTGCCGTCGTACAGGTACTCGGGGCCGATGAAGCCGACCACCGAATTGACCAGCAGCGGCTGGAACTTGCGCGCCACCGCGTAAGCGCGCGTTTCGCAAGTCTGCTGGTCGACGCCGTGATGGGCATTGGCCGACAGCGCGCTGCCCTGCCCGGTCTCGAAGTACATGACGTTGTTGCCCACAGTGCCTCGTTGCAGCGACAGCGCCGCCTGCTGCGCCTCCGCCAGCAAGGCCAGGTTGATGCCGAAGCTGGCGTTGGCCGCCTCGGTGCCGGCGATCGACTGGAACACCAGGTCGATCGGCGCGCCGCGTTCGATGGCGGCGATGGTATTGGTCACGTGGGTCAGCACGCACGATTGCGTGGGGATGCCGTAGCGGTCGATGATCTCGTCGAGCATGGTGACGATCTTGATCACCTGCGGCACGTTGTCGGTGGCGGGGTTGATGCCGATCACCGCATCGCCACTGCCGTACAGCAGGCCGTCCAGCACGCTGGCGGCGATGCCGGTGGCGTCGTCGGTCGGATGGTTGGGTTGCAAACGCGTCGACATGCATCCCGCCAGCCCGATGGTGTTGCGGAAACGGGTGACGACGCGGCATTTCTTCGCCACCAGGATCAGGTCCTGGATGCGCATGATCTTGGAAACGGCCGCCGCCATCTCCGGCGTGATGCCGGGTGCGACGGTGGCCAGCACGGCTTCATCGGCGGCGTCGCCCAGCAGCCAGTTGCGGAAGTCGCCCACGGTCAGGTGGGCGATGCGGGCGAAAGCGATGCGGTCGTGATCGTCGATGATCAGCCGCGTCACCTCGTCCTGTTCATACGGCACCACCATCTGGTTCAGGAACAGCGACAGCGGCAGCTCGGCCAGCGCCATCTGCGCCGCCACCCGTTCCTCGGCGCTGGCCGCCGCCAGCCCCGCCAGGTAGTCGCCGGAACGCGCCGGCGTCGCCTTCGCCATCAAGTCCTTCAGGTCGCGGAACTGATATGTCCTGCTGCCTACCGTATGTGCAAAGCTGCTCATTGCCGTCTCCCGATGCTACAGGTGGTCTAGAAGTTGCGCGAGGCGGTTACGACCAGGCGCTTCTGTGCCACGTTCTTGCCGCTGCCGTCGGCGTTGAAGAAGGTCCACAAGGGCGTGCCGTTCTTGCTGGCGTCGCCGCTGTTGTAGGTCCCCGCCGCCGTGAACGCCCAAACGTCGATCGTCTTGGTCACGCCCGCCTTGATGTCGAAGAAATTAAAATCGCTCATGTTGCGCACTTGCTGGCGGCCCGCATGCAGGTTCAGCACCAGGCCCGGCATCAGTTCGGGATTCCAGTTCACTTCGGCGTAGGCGGTGCCGCGCGTATTGGCTAGCTTGCCGCTGTCCGGCTGCACCGCGAAGCCGAACCAGTACTCGCTCAGCGCCACCCAGGCGTAGGCGTTGAAGGCGCCGATATTCACGCCCAGCTTGGCCTCCTGCGTATGGTACTTGATGTCCTTGCCGCCCGCCGCATAGTGCGCGCCGGGATACCAGTAGGTGACCAGGCCGGCGTCGATATTATTACCCTCGCTCAGCGGATAGCGATAGCCGCCGTAGACGTCGATCTCCGAACCGCTGCCGTTGTTATAGGCCGCGTGCGAAACACCCGAACCGAACAGGCCGAGATAGAAGCCGCTGACATGGGTGAAATCCAGCGTGGCTTGCGCTGTCGGCTTGGCCTGCGTCTGCGAGATGCCGCGGAAAATATAGTCGGACACCAGCGTCACGTTGCCGGTGTTGGTCCAGTCGGGCGCAGGCGCAGCCGGTGCGGCATCGGCAGCCAGTGCGCTGCCTGCCGCGCAAGCCAGGCATCCGGCCGTGGCCAGCAGGGAGAGGAGGTATTTGGACATGGATAGTGCTCCGTTGTTGTGGGTTAGACAGCGTCGAACGCCGCGTGCTGCTGACGATTGCCCTTGGTGGCCAGGAAGAAGCCATAGCCGGCGGCCATGAAGCCGACGAACACGCCAAAGATCAGCAGGTTGTAATAGATCATCGTCACCAGGCAGACCAGCGCGCCAGCCAGCGCAATCGCCGGGAACAGCGGATAGAACGGTGCGCGGAAAGGACGCGCCATGTGCGGCTCCGTGCGGCGCAGCTTGAACAGGCTGAGCATGCTGAGGATGTACATGGTGATGGCGCCGAAGACCGACATGGTGACGATGTTGGCGGTCAGGGTCTGGCCGCCGATCTTGATCAGCTCGTCGCTATAGATGGCAGCGATGCCGATCACGCCGCCCGCAAGGATGGCGCGGTGCGGCGTCTTGAAGCGTGGGTGGATCTTGGCGAAGTAATGCGGCAAGTAAGCCTCGCGGGCCAAGGCAAAGATCTGGCGCGAATAACCGAGGATGATGCCGTGGAAGGAAGCGATCAATCCGAACAAGCCCAGCCACACCAGCATGTGCAGCCAGTTGCTGTGCTCGCCAACGATGATCTTCATTGCCTGCGGCAGCGGATCGTTGATGTTGGCCAGCTTGGTCCAGTCGCCAGCGCCGCCGGCGAACACCATCACGCCGATCGCCAGCAGCACCAGCGTAATGATGCCGGCGATGTAGGCGATGGGGATCGAACGTTTCGGGTCCTTGGCTTCCTCGGCCGCCATGGCCACGCCCTCAATCGCCAGGAAGAACCAGATCGCAAACGGAATCGCCGCGAACATGCCGGGGATCGACGCGATGCTGAAGCTGTCCTGGCCCGACCAGCCGCCCTTGACGAAGTTCGCCACCGAGAAGCCCGGCGACACCACGCCCATAAACACCAGCAATTCAAAGATGGCCAGCAGCGTCATCAGCAACTCGAAGGTCGCCGCCACCTGCACGCCGACGATGTTCAAGGTCATGAACACGACGTAGGCGCCGACCGCCGCCGTCTTCGGATCGACGGTGGGAAACTGCACATTCAGATACGCGCCGATCGCCAGCGCAATCGCCGGCGGGGCGAACACGAACTCGATCAGGGTGGCCGCGCCGGCCAGGTAGCCGCCGGTCGGGCCGAAGGCGCGCTTGCTGTAGGCGAACGGGCCGCCCGCATGCGGGATCGAGGTGGTCAGCTCGGTAAAGCTGAAGATAAACGTGGTGTACATCGCCGCGATGAACAGCGCCGTGATGGTAAAGCCCAGCGTCCCCGCCGAGGCCCAGCCGTAGCTCCAGCCGAAGTACTCGCCCGAGATCACCAGGCCTACCGCGATGCCCCACAACTGGAAGGTGCCTAGCGACTGTTGCAGCGCCGGTTGCCCGGCCGCCTGTTTTGCATTCATGTGATTCTCCCTAAGGTAAAGCGCGTCTGGTATGGAAGTTGCAGCAGAATCGAGTATAGGAGCCAGCCAAATGCCAGCGTTATCGAAAATCGGCAAACTTGCGAAGGGCTAGCCTCCACGGGAAGAAATAACAACAGCCGGAGAAAAATAATATGCACCAGACTGCGACAGAGTTGTTACACAGTGCGCCAGATTTGCGCACTGTGATGGCGCACGACGCCGACGAATTGGCCAGCAAGCTCACCAACTGGCAACAAAGCTACGACCAGATCAGCGCCGGCCTGTTCCACGGCGCGCTGACTGAGCTGCGCCTGCCGCAGCTGCAAGTATTCCGGGAAAGCCTGAGCCAGTCGGTACGCCAATCCTGCCGCGTGTGGCCGGACGCCATCTGGTTCGGCCTGCCCGACCACGGCGCCAGCACCCGCATCAACGGCCGCCAGACGGCAGCCGACTGGATCATGGTGCAGCCAGGCAACGTTGAATTCGAATTGGTAACGCCGAGCGCCTACAGCATCTTCGGCATCGTCGCTAGCCGCGAGCTGCTGGTCGAGACGGCGCGGCGCTATGGTTGCCAGATCGACTGGCAGCGGGTGCAGTCGGCCGAGTTGTTGCAAGTGGACGCGCAAGCCCAGGCCAAATGCCTGCGCATCCTGTCGCAGCTGCTGCCGGCCGAGGGAGAGAGTGCGGCGGAAGGCGCGGCGCAGTGGCAGGAACTGGTGCTGTCCACCCTGCTCGACATGCTGGACCACAGCTGCGTGGAGCCGGCGCTGGCGGCCAGCCTGCAACGGCGCCGCCACGTGGTCTCGCTGGCGCGCGAGTACATCATGGCGCACCGCAGCGAATCGATTACCGTGCCGGAGCTGTGCGAACGGGTGCATGTGAGCCGCCGCACGTTGCAATACTGCTTCGAGGATGTGCTGGGCATGAGCCCCATGCTGTACCTGCGCATGGTGCGTCTGAATGGCGTGCGTCGGCAGCTGCAGGACGGCGGCGCCATCGGCGACGTGGCCGGCTCCTGGGGGCTGAGTAACTTCAGCCAGTTTTCCAGCGACTACCGCAAGCTGTTCGGCCACTGCCCGTCGGCGTCGCTGCGGTCGCGGTCAACACCGCACTCGCTCAGATAAGGCCCAGAGTGCCGGCCAGCGCGCCGGCCGCGATCAGCATCACCGGATTGATTTTGGTCCGCAGCAGTATCAACGCCGCCAACACCGTCAGCACATCGGCATGCCAGCTGACGTTGGAGATGCGGGTGAACAGCCAGGCCGTGGCGGCCAGGAAGCCTATCGATATCGGCGCGAAGGCATCTCCCAGCGCTTGCGTCAACCTCCCGCCTGCGTGACGTGCCTGCAAGCGGATCGCGGCCAGTGTCAGCAGCGTCGAGGGGCCCAGCACCGCCAGCGTGGTGAAGATGGCGCCCGCCCAGCCGGCGATCAACCAGCCCACCAGCGAGACGAACAACAGGTTGGGACCGGGCGCCGCCTGCGCTATCGCATACGCGGCCGAAAACTGTTCGTTGTTCAGCCACTGCTTGCCCTCGACGACGTAGTGCCCGACCTGCGGCCCTAGCAGCACCACGCCGCCACCGACCGCCATCAACGACATCATCGCTATGTGCAGCGATAGTTCAACTACCGGAGATTGCTCGTTCATTTTTTCTCTCCCACCAGATAAGTCGCGCCGGTGCCCAATGGCGCCAGTACGCAGAACACCAGCGCCAGCTGCCATTGCAGCAGACCCAGTCCAATGAAGGCCAGCGCCAGCAAGGCCACCTGCAAATGCGTGCGGCGCTCGCGCCAGTCGGCCTTGGCGAACATGGCCTTCGCCATCTTCACAGCGGTGGCCAGGATCAGCCCCGCCGCCACCGCCGCCATGCCGCGTATCGCGTGGCGGAACACCTCGATCTCGCCGTAGCGCTGGTACACCACACCCAATGCGATGACCACCAGGAACGGACCGACAACCATGCCGGCCAGTGCCGTCAGCGCGCCGCCGGTGCCGGCGTAGCGGTTGCCGACCCTCAACGCGACGTTGCAGATCGTCGGGCCGGGCAGCATCTGGCTGGTGGCGAGATACTGCGCGAACTCCTCGGCCGTGAGCCACTTGTGTTGCTCCACCAGGGCGCGGTAGGCGAACGGCATCACGCCGCCAAAGCCCATCAACGCCAGCTTGGAGAACACCAGGAAAATTGTTGATAGCGGCATGATCTTCTCCTTCGGTTTCAATGGAGCGAATTTTCCGCCTTCATCAAATATAAGTACAATGAATTTATTTAGACCATTCATTCATTTTTCTGATGAAAATAGACATACTCGGCGTGCAGGCTTTTGTCGCGATTGCGGACTTTGGCGGATTTCAAAAAGCGGCGGAGACGCTGCACGTCACGCAGACCGCCGTCACGCAACGGCTGCGCAACCTGGAGGACTTCCTGGGTGTGATGCTGGTCGAACGCACCACGCGCTCGATCGCGCTGACCAGCATTGGCAAGGACTTCCTGCCGCAGGCACGGCGCCTGCTGCTAGAGCTGTCGTCCACGCTGAACGAGATCCGCGAGACCGGCAAGGCGCAGCGCGGCGACGTAGCGATCGCCTGCGTGCCGACGGTGGGCATACAGTATCTGCCACAGATCATCCAGGAGTACTCAGCGCGCTTCCCCGACAACCGCATCAAGATTCTCGACCACGCCTCCTCGCGCGTGGCGGAGGCGGTGCAGCGCAGGGAAGCGGAGTTCGGCATCGGACTGGGGGGCGGCATGCATCCCGACCTGGTGTCGGTACCGCTGATGGAGGATCACTTCGTGCTGGTGTGCCGCGACGATCATCCGCTGGCCAAGCGGCGCTCGCTGACGTGGACGCAGATCCAGCCATACCCGCTGATCTTCTCGGGTGACGTCAACGGCAACCGTGCGCTGCTGGACAGCTATTTGGGCAGCAAGAGCGCGGAGCTGAACCTGCACTTCCAGTACGACGTGCAGCGCAGCGCGACGGCGGTGGGCCTGGTGGCCTCGGGCATTGCCGCCGCCATCGTGCCCAACCTGGCGATCATCAAGGGCAGCTATCCGCGCCTGCGCGCCATCAAACTGAAGGAGCCGACCATCTCGCGCCAGCTGGTGCTCATCACCCGCAAGGCCGGCCATCTGTCGCCGGCCGCGCAAGCGCTGTACGACATGATTAAAACGGGGCGCTGATTCCGTATTCTCGGAACTTGGCCGACATCGTGCGGCGCTCCTGCTCCTCCGCCGCGCGCTGCGCCGGTTCGGTGCTACTGATCTCGGCCGGCATGCGGCCGGCGGCGGTTTCGAACTGGCCGCGCGCTTCCTCGCGGCGGCCCAGCGCTTCGTAGGCCAGCCCGCGCTGGAAGTAGGCCGGCGCGTAGTTGGGCTGCGACTGCAATCCCAGCGACAGCGCCTGCAACGCTTCGTCGTAGCGCTTCAGGGCATGCAGCGTCAGGCCAAGGTGGTACTGCACCATCATCGATGGCTTGTTGAACAATACGCGGTTCAACTCCTCGGCCTTGCGCACGATGCGCAGGCTCTCGCCGTACTTGCCGTCCTTGCGCGTCTGCGCGGCGTAGTTGATGTAGCGGTAGAAGGTGCGTAGCTGGCGTTTCTTGACCACCTCGCGCAGGTCGGACAGATAGCGGCTGGTATCGTCGCCGGCATGACCGGCGCAGTCCTCGTAGGCGTCCGCGCCGCGCTTGCCCCAACTGGTGTACACGCGCCGTTCGCCGATGCGGTTCAACAGGCCGGCCATGGTCGCGTAGTCGCCGGCCTGGCAGGCGAAGTAGGCGTAGGCGTTCAGGTTCCACGGATCGGGGTAGCGGTCCACCAGCGCATCGAAGCTGGTCTTCATTTCGCTCCAGTCGGCGAGGCTGTTGTCGAACAGCTTGTCGTCATAGGACATCTGACTCATGTACCAGTAGACGCGGGCGTACATCGCATCGGAATCGGCGGTTCGCACAGCCTTGGCGCTGCGGGCGATTTCGTCGACCGCGTCCGGCGCGCTGGCCCACATCTCGGTCGAGAAGAAGGCGGCGGTGAAATAGGTCTCGTGATAGTTCGGGAACTCCTTACGTGCGTCGGCCACGGTGTTCATCACGCCGAGGAAGCTGTAATGGTCGGTGTACGGCAGCACTTGCAGCAGGGCCTTGTAGAACTCCGGATCGCGCTCCTTCAGCATCGGCTTTTCAAGCGTGTTGATGATACTCATCGCTTCGCGCGTGGAGGCCAGCATGCGTTCGATATCTTCCTTTGGAACGTCCTTGTAGCTCGCCGTGCCACGGAAGGTGGTGCCGCGCCCGAGCAGCACGTAGACGTGATAGATACGAGCCGCGTTCGATTTGGGGAACTGCTTTTCCCACGCCTTCGCTTCATTCTCCATGCGCGTCCAGTAGGCCAGATCGCGTGTGCCGTGCGGACGCCAGCGCAGCTGGTTGTAGAAAATCGCCAGCTTCCAGACGCCGCTGCCGGTGCGCTGCATCGGATCCAGCAAGCGCTTGCGCAATGCTTCCAGGCTCTTGTAGTCGCCCTTGCTGAGATAACCCTGCACTTCGGCGATCAGCGCGTTGCGGGCAACCAGTTCGGCGCTCTCCTGGACAGCGCTGGCCGGCTTGGCCGCGGCGACCGGCGCAGGCTCCACCGCGCCCTCCAAGGCAAGCGCCAAAGCCTGCTGCAAGCGCCCCGCTTCCGGCGCCGCAGGACGCGACTTGTCGAGTCGCTCCTTCCACTCGTCGCCGCCGATAGGACGCTGCAAGGATACGCCGTCCACGTACACGCTGACGTAGCCGAAGTAATTGAGCAGCAGCGGCTTGCCGGGGCCGAAGTAATCCTTCTCTGCCACCAGTCCTTCGCCCTTCGGCGGCCACGGGTCGGACATATGCAGCACGTCGCGGATCGCCGCCTGCACGCGCACGGGATCGAGCTTCTTGCAGGGATCGTTCAAGCGCTTGGGATGGAAGCTGCATAGCTGCGCGGTATTGCGCGTCTTGATGAACCACTGGGCGATGGAGTCGCCGGCGTGGCCGTCGGGCTGCTCGATCAGCATCGACGCTTCGATCGGCTCGCCCGCGTATTCCGCCAGCTTTTGATGGATGGGCCGTTGCGGATGCTGCTGCGGCCAGATGCGCATGAACTCATTGTCCGCGATCGGATGGTCGCGCAGCGCGGACGTGTAGCTCAGGTCCCACGGCAGTTCGGCGCCATGCGCGGCGCAGCAGACCAGTAAGCTGGCTAAAAATCTGTACGACATAAAAAAAATCCCCCAAGGCTAAAAGCGCTGGGGGATTCTACTATCAAAACGATAACGTTGTTTTACACTACAGCGCCATCAGTTTCGTCTTTTTCCTTGATCGGCTTGATCAGATCTTCACGCTTCACGCCCAGCCACATGGCCACTGCGGCAGCCACGAACACCGACGAGTAAATACCGAAGCAGATACCGATGGTCAGCGCGATGGCGAAGTAGTGCAGCGTAGGACCGCCCAGGAACAGCATCGACAGCACCATCATCTGCGTGCAGCCGTGGGTGATGATGGTACGCGAGATGGTCGAGGTGATCGCGTTGTCGATCACTTCGTGCACCGACGACTTGCGCTGCTTGCGGAAGTTTTCGCGGATACGGTCGAAGATAACCACCGACTCGTTGACCGAGTAACCCAGCACCGCCAGCACCGCCGCCAGTACCGTCAGCGAGAACTCCCAGTGGAAGAAGGCGAAGAAACCGAGAATGATGACCACGTCGTGCAGGTTGGCGATGATCGCCGCCACCGCGAATTTCCATTCGAAGCGCACGGCCAGGTAGATCATCACGCCGATGATCACCATCACCAGTGCGTTCAAGCCGTTCTGCGCCAGCTCGTCGCCGACCTGCGGGCCGACGAATTCGACTTTTTGCAGCGACACCGTTTCGGCGCCGGCAGCATCGGTGCAAGCGGATTTGACCACGTGCTCGCCCTTGGCGGTCACGGTGTCGATCTGCTTGGTGGCGCCCTGCTCGGCCGCGCACAGCGTGTTGAACACCAGCTGCGACGCATCCTTGGAGGTGACGTTCTTCACCACCGGCAGGCGCAGCATGACGTCATGCGCGGTGCCGAAGCCGGTCACTTCCGGCTGCTCGTAGCCGATCTTCTCCAGCGAATGACGGATCTGCTCCAGCTTTGCAGGCTGCTGGTATTTCAGTTCCATCACGGTGCCGCCGGTGAACTCCACCGAGAAGTTCAGCGGACGGGTGATCAGGAAGAACACGGCCGCGACGAAGGTCAACGCCGAAATGGCGTTGAACACCAGCGCGTGGCGCATGAACGGTATGTCTTTTTTGATGCGGAAAAATTCCATGTGAACCCCTGAGTTATTTCAGACCCGGTACCCAAACGGTACCGATGG
This sequence comes from Duganella sp. BJB476, assembly GCF_003416895.1. Taxonomy (GTDB): domain Bacteria; phylum Pseudomonadota; class Gammaproteobacteria; order Burkholderiales; family Burkholderiaceae_D; genus Rugamonas. Next base: position 40,910 of record NZ_QVIO01000004.1, on the reverse strand, counting down.
CGAGCGATTGCAGCTTCTTCTTGCGGCCGTACCAGAGGTTGACCACACCGCGCGAGATGAACACGGCGGAGAACATCGAGGTCAAGATACCCAGGCAGTGCACCACGGCGAAGCCGCGGATCGGACCGGAACCGAACACCCACAGTGCGATACCGACGATCAGCGTGGTCACGTTGGAGTCGATGATGGTGGCCCATGCGCGGTCGAAGCCGGCGGCGATCGCAGCCTGCGGCGTGGCGCCGGATCGCAGCTCTTCGCGGATACGTTCGTTAATCAGCACGTTGGCGTCAATCGCCATACCCAGCGCCAGCGCGATCGCGGCGATACCAGGCAGGGTCAGGGTCGCCTGCATCAGCGACAGCAACGCCAGCAGCAGCAACAGGTTGCAGGCCAGCGCCAGCACGCTGAAGAAGCCGAACATCATGTAGTAGGCCATCATGAAGATGGCGATGGCGGCGAAGCCGTACATCGTCGAGTGCAGACCTTTGTTGATGTTCTCGGCGCCCAGTTGCGGGCCGATGGTGCGCTCTTCGATCACGTCCATTGGTGCGGACAGCGCGCCAGAGCGCAGCAGCAGCGCCAGCTCGGCAGAGTTCTCCGCGTTGCCCATGCCGGTGATCTGGAAGCTGCTGCCGAATTCACTCTGGATGGTGGCGACCGACAGCACTTCCGGCTTGCCCTTCTCGAACAGCACGATGGCCATGCGCTTGCCCACGTTGTCGCGGGTCAGGTCGCGCATCTTGCGGCCGCCGTCGCCGTTCAGCGTGATGCTGACGGCAGGCTGCTGGTTCTGGTCGTAGGTGGCGGTGGCGCTGGAGATGGAGTCGCCGGTAATGACGATGTCCTTGCTCAGCACGACCGGCACGTTGCGGCCGACGGTGAACAACTCGGAGTTGAATGGAATCGCCGACGTCATCTCGGTGCCAGGAGTGATCGAGTTATCGGTCATGCGCACTTCCAGCGTCGCGGTGCGGCCGATCACGGCGCGCGCGCGCGCCACGTCCTGCACGCCAGGCAGCTGGACTACGATGCGGTCAGGACCTTGCTGCTGGATGATAGGTTCGGCCACGCCCAGTTCATTCACGCGCTTGGACAGCGTGGAGATGTTCTGCTTGACGCCGTCGTCGATGGTTTGCTTGAGCGCGACCGGCTTCAGCGAGACGGTGGTTTTCAGCGCATCGCCTTCGCCGGAATCGACCAGCAGCAGGTCGGTCATCTGGCCTTGCAGTACGTCCTTGGCCTTCTGGCGGGTGGCGTCGTCGCGGAATTTGATTTCGATGGTGTCGCCCACGCGGTCGATGCCGGCGTGACGCACGTTCTTGTCACGCAGCGAGGTACGGGCCAGGGCCTGGATGCCTTGCACGCGCTTGGCCAATACCGCCTTGGTATCGACCTGCATCAGGAAGTGCACACCACCGCGCAAGTCGAGGCCGAGGTACATCGGCAGCGCATGCAGGGCTTGCATCCATTTCGGCGTGTCTTTTTGCAGGTTCAGTGCGACCAGGTAGGTCGGATCGGCCGGATCGGCGTTCAGGCCCTTTTCCAGCACCGACTTGGCGCGGAACTGGGTGTCCGGATCGGCGAAGCGGGCGCGCACGGAAGCGTAGGTGCCGGTGCCGTCGAAGGCGATGCCGTTGTAGGCGATGCCGGCGCCCTTGAGCACCTCTTCCACCTTGGCGCCCATGTCGGACGACATCTTGACGGTCGATTTGCCGCTCGTGACCTGGACCGCAGGCGATTCGCCGTAGTAGTTAGGCGCGGTGTACAGCGCGCCCAGCAGAATGGCGACTACGATCAGTATGTATTTCCAGAGAGGATAGCGATTCATATTGTTCAACGTTCAGTGTTAGGCGTCGGATGCAATAAGGCCCGCGTAGCGCGGGCCGGGACTGATTACAGCGCCTTCAGCGTGCCCTTAGGCAGCAGCATGGTGACGGAATTCTTCTGCACCGTCATTTCGGCGCCGCTGGAGATTTCCAGGGTGATGTACAGGTCGGTCACCTTGACGACCTTGCCCAGCACGCCGCCGGCGGTGACGACTTCGTCGCCCTTGGCCAGTGCTTCCATCATGGCCTTCTGTTCTTTCGCGCGCTTCTGCTGAGGACGGATCATCAGGAAGTACATCGCAACAAACATCAGGATCAGCGGCAGGAAGCTGGTGAGGTTACCGCCCAGGCCGAGTGCGTCGAGTGGGGAAGCCGATTGGGCGTAAGCGTTGGAAATGAACACAGGTGACTCCGATAATAGTTTGAAAAAATAGCGCTGTATTCTAGCACTGGCCGGAAGGCGCTAGGTCTTCCGGCTATGTGGGTGACATAAATCTTTTTACAAGACTTACAACACTTTTAGTTAATTCAGATGCCGCGACCGCGATCGGCATGGAATTGCAGGGTCCAGGCGTGGAAACGGTCCTCATCCAGGGCCTCGCGCATCTGGCGCATGATGTCCAGGTAGTAGTGCAGGTTGTGGATGGTGTTCAGGCGCGCGCCGAGGATTTCCTGGGTGCGGTTCAGGTGATGCAGATAGGCGCGCGAGAAGTTGCGGCAAGCATAGCAGGAGCAGGTGCTGTCCAGCGGTTCCTTGTCTTCCTTGTAACGGGCGTTCTTGATTTTCACGTCGCCGAAACGGGTGAAGATCCAGCCGTTGCGGGCGTTACGGGTCGGCATCACGCAGTCGAACATGTCGACGCCGTTGGAAACGCCATTGACCAGGTCTTCCGGCGTGCCGACGCCCATCAGGTAGTGCGGCTTGTTGGCTGGCATTTTCGGGCCGACGTGGGCCAGGATACGCATCATGTCTTCTTTCGGCTCGCCGACCGACAGGCCGCCGATGGCCAGGCCCGGGAAGTCGATCTCTTCCAGCTTGGCCAGCGATTCGTCGCGCAGGTTCTCGAACATGCCGCCCTGGACGATGCCGAACAGTGCGTTCGGGTTCTCGCCACGGTGAAATTCGTCTTTTGATCGTTGCGCCCAACGCAATGACATTCGCATCGACTTTGCCGCCTCCTCAAGAGTGGCCGGGCGGTTGTCGATTTCATAAGGGGTGCATTCGTCGAACTGCATGACGATGTCGGAGTTCAGCACGCGCTGGATCTGCATCGACACTTCCGGCGACAGGAACAGCTTGTCGCCGTTGATCGGCGAGTTGAAGTGGACGCCCTCTTCGGTGATCTTGCGCATCGCGCCCAGCGAAAACACCTGGAAACCGCCGGAATCGGTCAGGATCGGCTTGTCCCAGCCCATGAAGTCGTGCAGGCCGCCGAACTTGGCCATGACGTCATTGCCCGGGCGCAGCCACAGATGGAAGGTGTTGCCCAGGATGATCTGGGCGTCGATTTCCTTCAGCTCCAGCGGCGACATCGCCTTGACCGAGCCGTAGGTGCCGACCGGCATGAAAATCGGGGTCTGGACCACGCCGTGGTTCAGTTTGACTTCGCCGCGGCGGGCCTTGGTCAGGCCGCTGCTGTCGGTCTTGTGTAGTTTAAATTCCAGCATATTGTTCCTTATTTTGCTCGTGCTTGCGTCGTCAGCAGCATGGCGTCGCCATAGCTGAAGAAACGGTATTCGTTGGCGATCGCGTGGGCGTAGGCCTTGCGGATCTCTTCAAAACCGGCGAAGGCCGACACCAGCATCAGCAGGGTCGACTTCGGCAGGTGGAAATTGGTGATCAGGCGGGTGACCGTCTTGAACTGGTAGCCGGGCGTGATGAACAGCGCGGTATCGGCGCTGCCCGCTTCCAGCTGGCCGCTCTGCGAGGCCGACTCCAGCGCGCGCAGACTGGTGGTGCCGACCGCCACCACATCGCGGCCGGCGGCGCGGGTGGCGCGCACGGCATCGACGGTTTCCTGTGGCATGGTGTACCACTCGGTGTGCATCTTGTGCTCGGCCAGCACCTCGGCGCGCACCGGCTGGAAGGTGCCGGCGCCCACGTGCAGCGTGACGTAGGCGAAGTTGACGCCCTTGGCCTTCAGCTCGGCCAGCAGCTTCTCGTCGAAGTGCAGGCCGGCGGTCGGCGCGGCCACCGCGCCCGGCACTTTGTTGAACACGGTCTGATAGCGGGTTTCGTCGAACGAGTCGGCATCGTGCTCGATGTACGGCGGCAGCGGCAGGCGACCGTGCGCTTCGATCAGGTCGAACACGTCGGCGTCGAAATGCAGGGTGAAGAACTCGCCGGCGCGCTCGCCGACGGTGACGTCGAAGGCATCGGCTAGGCGGATCTTGACGCCGGGGCCGGGCGACTTGGACGCGCGCACCTGGGCCAGCACGGTGCGGTTGTCCAGCACGCGTTCGACCAGCGCCTCGATCTTGCCGCCGCTCTCCTTGACGCCGAAGAAGCGCGCCTTCAGCACGCGGGTATCGTTCATCACCAGCAGGTCGCCGGCCTGCAGCTGGCCGACGATATCGGCGAACTGACGGTCGATGATCTGCTCACCGTCCAGGTGCAACAGGCGGGAGGCGCTGCGGTCTGGCAGCGGGAATTGCGCAATACGCTCTTGCGGCAAGTTAAAATCGAAATCGGAAAGCGAGTACATTTGCGGACTTCTGGAAACTGTTGAAGAAAATTCGGATAGGCCCGAAGGCGGTGCAAGTCGTACAATACCGGCGTTGCTTTGCTGCGGCCAACCCTCTATTTTACGCTAGTGCCCGAAAAACGCTCCAATATGCCTGTTTCAACCTCCAAAACCGTCAAGAAGACAGTCAGCCCGGAAGCCAAGCTGGCCAAGCTGGGCCTGCACACCGATATGGACCTGGTGCTGCACCTGCCCATGCGCTACGAGGACGAAACCCAGGTCATCACCATCGAAGAGGCCCGTCTGCACGGCGGCGAGACCTCACAGGTCGAGGGTTTGGTGGTCAAAAATGAAATCAGCTACAAGCCGCGCAAGCAGCTGCTGGTGCATATCGCCGACGAGACGGGCGATTTGCAGCTGCGCTTCATGAACTTCTACGGCAGCCAGGTCAAGCAGCTGGCCGAGGGCACGCGGGTGCGCGCGCGCGGCGAACTGAAACACGGCTTCTTCGGCGCCGAGATGGTGCATCCGGCCTACAAGGTGGTCAACGAAGGCGCGCCGCTGCCGACTTCCCTGACGCCGGTGTATCCATCGGGCGAAGGCCTGTCGCAGCCGATACTGCGGCGCGCCATCGGCGATGCGATGAAGCGGGTCGCCTGGACCGATACGCTGCCGGAGCAGCTGCGCGCGCAGATGCAGCTGTCCGACTTCGAGCCTTCGGTGAAGCTGCTGCACTATCCGCCGCAGCAGGTGGACGAACACGCGCTGCTCGACCGTTCGCATCCGGCGTGGACCCGCATGAAATTCGACGAACTGCTGGCGCAGCAGCTGTCGCTCAAGCGCGCGCAGCGTGCGCGCCGCTCCAAGGGCGCGGCGGCGCTGACCGTCATCGGTGCACTGTCCGAAAGCTTCCAGGCCGCGCTGCCGTTCAAGCTGACCGGCGCGCAGCAGCGCGTGCTGAACGAAATCCGCGCCGACCTGCGCCATCCGTATCCGATGCAGCGGCTGTTGCAGGGCGACGTGGGTAGCGGCAAGACCGTGGTGTCGGCGCTGGCGGCCGCGCAAGCGATCGACAGCGGCTACCAGGCCGCGCTGATGGCGCCGACCGAAATCCTCGCCGACCAGCACTTCCGCAAGATCGCCGCGTGGATGGAGCCGTTGGGCGTCAAGGTCGCGTGGTTGACGGGCAGTTTGAAGAAAAAGGAAAAGCTAGCCGCGTATGCGCTGATTGAATCCGGCGAGGCGCAGCTGGTGATCGGCACGCACGCGCTGATCCAGGAGGCGGTGAACTTCGCCAACCTGGGACTGGTGATCGTCGACGAGCAGCACCGCTTCGGCGTGGGCCAGCGCCTGACCTTGCGCAACAAGGGCGTCGAGGGCGCGGTCCCGCACCAACTGATGATGTCGGCCACGCCGATTCCGCGCACGCTGGCGATGACCTATTACGCCGACCTGGAAGTATCGGTGATCGACGAACTGCCGCCGGGCCGCAGCCCGATCGTCACGCGTGCCATCGACCAGAACCGGCGCGATGAAGTGATCGAGCGAGTACATGCGGCCGCGCTGGAAGGTCGTCAGATCTACTGGGTCTGCCCGCTGATTGAAGAATCGGAAGCTCTGCAACTGCAAACCGCGACCGACACGCACGCGCTGCTGGCGGAAGCACTGCCGGACCTGAACGTTGGGCTGGTACACGGCCGCCTCAAGCCGGCCGAGAAGCAGTCCGTCATGGACGCCTTCAGCGCCAACGAGATGCAGGTGCTGGTCGCCACCACAGTGATCGAAGTGGGCGTGGACGTGCCGAATGCATCGTTGATGGTGATCGAGCATGCGGAGCGTTTCGGCCTGTCGCAGCTGCACCAGCTGCGTGGGCGAGTGGGACGGGGCTCGGCGGCGTCGGTGTGCCTGCTGCTGTATCAAAGCCCGCTGGGAGGCGTCGCCAAGCAGCGCCTGATGACGATGCGCGAAACCACCGATGGCTTCGAGATCGCCCGCCGCGACCTGGAGATCCGGGGCCCCGGCGAATTCCTCGGCGCCCGCCAGTCCGGCCAGGCGATGCTGCGCTTCGCCGACCTGGAGACGGACGGCTGGCTAGTCGACCAGGCGCGTGACGTCGCCCACGATCTGCTGCACGCCAACACCCCCGAAAAAGCCGCCACTGTCGAAGCCCACCTGGCCCGCTGGCTAGGCGGCCGCGAAGAGTTCCTCAAAGTCTAATTGGGGTCAAGTCTGACATTCGGACACGGACTCGGCCGTAACGACCGCTACGGTAGAGGCCGTGTCCGAATGTCAGACTTGACCCCAGTGTTAAAAGCAGAGGTAGAAGCGGTTGGCCAGGTCCAGCAGGAAGTCTGGCGTCAGATAAGCCATGAACACCAGCGCCAGCACCAAGACGCCGGCCGCGCGCAGTAGCCAGGTTTTCATCGCTAGGCCGCCTTCAAGGCGCCGCGCTCAATGGCGCGCTCGTTGATCGGCAGGTTGACCAGGCCGGCCATGATGCTCAATCCAATCGCGATACCCCAGACGATGTCGTAGCTGCCCAGCTTCGCAAACAGGTAGCCGCCCAGCCATACGCCAATGAAGCTGCCCACCTGGTGCGAGAAGAACACCACACCCGCCAGCATCGACATGTGCTTGACGCCGAAGATGCCGGCGATGATGCCGTTCGTCAGCGGCACCGTCGACAGCCAGATAAATCCTATCGCAGCAGCGAACACGTACACCGAGTACGGCGTCAATGGCGCCAGCAGGAACAGGCCGATGACGACGGCGCGCGTGAAGTAAATCGACGACAGCAGGTAGCGCTTGGGGAAACGGCCACCCAGCTTGCCCGCGTAGTACGAACCAAAAATATTGAACAAGCCAATCAGCGCCAGCGCCATCACCGCCACGCCTGGACTGGCGATGCCTTTGTCCTTCAAATACGCCGGCATGTGCACGCCGATGAACACCAGCTGGAAGCCACAAACAAAATAACCCGCAACCAGCAACAGGAAGGAGCGATTGCCTACCGCCTCGCTCATCGCCTCGCGCACGCTTTGCTGCGGGCCGCTGCCATGCGCCACCGCCGGCTCGCGCAGGTAGAAGGCCATCGGTATCATCAACGCCACCACCAGCCCGGCCAGCAGGTAGAAGGCGTTCTGCCACCCCACGGCGGAAATCAGCTGCTGCTCCACCGGCATCATCAAAAACTGGCCGAAGGAACTGGCCGCTCCGGAGATGCCGAACGCCCAGGAACGCTTCTCCACCGGCGCCACGCGTCCGATGATGCCGCTGACCGCGCCGAACGCGGTACACGCCAGCGCCAGGCCAATGAACACGCCCGAGCCGATCACAAATAACGTGGGATCCTTCACCAGTGCCATCCACACCAGCCCCGCCATGTAGCTGGCCGCACCCACCAGCACCACGCGCATGGTGCCGAAACGGTCCGCCGCCATGCCGGCGAACGGGCCGAACGCGCCCCACAGCAGGTTCTGCAAGGCCAGCGCCAGCGAATAGGTTTCACGCGTCCAGCCGTTGGCTTGCGAGATGGGCTGCATCCAGAAGCCGAAGCCGTGGCGCACGCCCATCGCCAGCGTCAGGACGACGCCACTAGCCAGCAGGACGGTTTTCAGGGAGGGAGCACGGGAGGCGACGAACATGATAGGGACCTGATTGTGGAAACGATATCTGTCGATTCTAACCAGTTCCCACCGCCCGCGCTTGAAGGCCTTAGTTGTCGAAGGTGTATTTCAGGCCGATCTGCGCGCGGATATCGTCCAGCGTGCCCATGATGGACAGCGTTTCCTCGTGCGGCATCACCGGACTTTCGATCAGGCCGGCGCGGATGCAACGCCCTACTTCCTGCGCCTCGTGGGTATAGCCATTGCCGCTGCGCGGCAGGTTGACGGTGCGCTCGCTGCGCGAGGCGCCATCCACCAGCGTGACGGTGATGGTCTCGGTGTTGTGGAAGCGGTCGTGCAGGCGCACGAAGCCCTTGGTGCCGGAGATCGTCAACTCGGTCGGCGTGCGCGAACGCAGGCTGCATGCGCACGACGACACGCCGCCGTCCTTGTGCTTCAGCGTGAACGCGGTCTGCACGTCGACGCCGGTGGCGCCCATCTCCGCCTGCGCCTTCACACCCGTAACAGGGCCGAGGAAGAACGACGCCATCGAGAGAGGATAGATGCCCAGGTCCAGCAATGCGCCGCCGCCCAGCTCCGGCGCGAACAGGCGATGCTCCGGTCCCACATCCGCGGTAAAGCCGAAATCCGCGCTGACGTTGGCCGGCACGCCGATCTCGCCGCTGTCGACGATGCGCTTGGCCTCCACCACGGCCGGCATGAAGCGCGTCCACATCGCCTCCATGACGAACAGCTTTTTCTGGCGTGCCAGGTTGATGATGTCCTCGGCCTGGCGACGGTTCATGGTGAACGACTTCTCCACCAGCACGCCCTTGCCGCCGTGGAGGCACATCAGCGCGTTCTCGTGGTGCATGGGGTGCGGCGTGCCGATGTAGATGACGTCGACCTCGGGGTCGTCGGCAAGCGCCTGGTAGCTGCCGTGGAAGCGCTCCGCGACATATTCGACACCGAACGTGGTAGCGCTATCTACACTGCGCGAAGCAACGGCGGCCAGCTTGGCGCCGGGCGTGTCCTGCAAGGCGATGGCGAAAGCCTTGGCGATCTTGCCGGTGCCGAGTATCCCCCAGCGAATTACCTGCGTCATGGCGTGCTCTTTCTGCCGCGTCGGCGGCGAAGTCGGTTAAAAAATCTATTTTACCGCTGGTGCGCGTTTGGGGCGGAACACCGTTGCGTCGTTGTAGAAAGCGTCGTCCTGGTCCGGCCACCAACCCGGCACGCCCAGCGCCTGCATCGGCGTGAAGTCGGCGGTGCTGAGGGCATGTTCGGCCAGATCCTGCGCCACCCTGGCGTCGATCCAATGGCGGCGGGCGTCGTGGTCCATGGCGAAGAAATCGTCGCCGGCCACCACCACGCGGGTGTGCGCGGTGATCGCCTTGCGCGGCGCGACCAGCTTCTCCATCAGCGCGTGGCCGAACAGCCATACCTGCGCGTCCGGCCCGAAGCTGGCGCGCTGCTCGATGAAGGCGGCGCGCCATTGATGGTCGCGCAGCGCGGCCGTCAGCGCATGGCCGGCGGAGCTGTCGCGCACCACCAGCAAGGCTGCGTTCTCGTCGAAGATGGTGGCGCCATCACGCGCGGGACCGCGCGATTTTCCGACGCCATCGCGCTCGATCTGCGCCGCCTGCAAGGCGTTCAGCTGCACTTTGATGCGCGGGAAGCTAAGCCACACAAGGCCGTTGAAGAAGTCGTGCAGATTGTCGCGCGTGGGCACGCCGCCGGTGGCGCCGATGAAGGCTTCGTAGGCTGTTCCGTCAGGCAGCGACTCCTGCGGAACGAAGGAGATAGGCAGGTCCAAATGATTGCGCAAGCCTAGTGCTGCGGCTTGCGCGTTGAACGTGTCCATGAAGGGCACGTCCGCTGAAAGCTGGCCGGCCGCTGTGAGGACCGAGTCGTACCAGGGACGCGACCAGTCTATCGCTTGCAGCACTGCTTATACCATTTTCCAGTTGATGGTTTCGCCGGCGTTGAGCGGCACCACCAGTTGGTCCGCCAGCGGCAGGGTTTCCGGCAACGTCCACTGCTCGCGCTTGAGGGTGATGGTGTCGGTGTTACGCGGCAGGTTGTAGAAGGCCGGGCCGTTGAAGCTGGCGAAGGCTTCCAGCTTGTCCAGCGCGCCGGCGCGTTCGAAGGCTTCGGTGTACAGCTCCATCGCGTGCAGCGCGGTGTAGCAGCCGGCGCAGCCGCAGGCGGCTTCCTTGGCGCCCTGCGCGTGCGGCGCGGAGTCGGTGCCGAGGAAGAAGCGCTCATCGCCGCTGGTGGCGGCGGTGACCAGCGCCAGGCGGTGTTCTTCGCGCTTCAGCACCGGCAGGCAGTAGTAGTGAGGACGGATGCCGCCCTTGAAGATGTCGTTGCGGTTGTACAGCAGGTGATGCGCGGTGATGGTCGCGGCGATCGGACCTTCGGCTTCCGCCACGTACTGCGCAGCGTGCTTGGTGGTGATGTGCTCGAAGACGATGTTCAGCGCCGGGAAGTCGCGGCGCAGCGGGCGCATCACGCGCTCGATGAAGACGGCTTCGCGGTCGAACAGGTCGATGTCCTGGTCGGTGACTTCGCCGTGGACCAGGAAGGGCATGCCCACTTCCTGCATCATCTCCAGCGTTTTGTAGCAGTTGGACAGGTCGGTCACGCCGGCGTCGGAATTGGTGGTGGCACCGGCCGGATACAGCTTGACCGCGTGGACGATGCCGCTTTCCTGCGCGCGCAGGATCTCGTCCGGCGGCGTGTTGTTGGTCAGGTAGAGCGTCATCAGCGGCTCGAACTTCATGCCAGCCGGCAGGGCCGCCATGATGCGGTTGCGATAGGCCTCGGCGGCGGCAGTGGTGGTCACCGGCGGTTTCAGGTTGGGCATCACGATGGCGCGGCCGAACTGGCGCGCGCTATGCGGCAGCACGCTGGCTAGGGTGGCGCCGTCGCGCAGGTGCAAATGCCAGTCGTCGGGACGGGCGATGGTGATGCTGTCTGGGGTGTGTTCGAGGTCGGACATGGCGGCGGGCTTTCAGGCTATCAATGGCGAATACCGCCATTTTACCCTCTTGCGCCGCTCGCTTGACAGTACGTACGTTAAGGCGTACGTTTTGATCACGCAACAAGGGAGCAGTCATGGATACCATTTCAGCCAGCGACGCGCGCGCGCGGCTCTATAACCTGATCGACGAAACCGCAGCCAGCCACATGCCAATCACGATCACCGGCAAGCGCAACGACGCCGTGCTTATCTCCGCCGATGACTGGCGTGCAATACAGGAAACGCTGTATCTACTGTCCGTGCCGGGAATGCGCGAGTCCATCCTTGCCGCCCGCGCCGAACCACTTGACGGCAGCGATAAGGAATTGATCTGGTGAGCTGGCAACTGGTGTACTCCCACCAGGCTCAGAAAGATGCAAAGAAAGTTGCTGCAGCAGGAATGAAGCGGCAAGTGCAGACGCTTCTCGACTTACTGGCCAAAGATCCTTTCGCGCGCCCGCCGCCTTTTGAAAAACTTGTCGGCGACCTGGCGGGCGCCTACTCGCGCAGGATCAACATACATCACCGTCTCGTCTATGAGGTTTTCCCGGATCAGCATGTTGTTCGCATCCTGCGCATGTGGACGCACTACGCATAGCGCGGCCGGATTCCTTAGAAGCGAACCACCGTCTTCCCTGCGCCATGGCCGGTTTTATTGCGCTCGATAGCCGCTGCCGCCTGCTCCGTTGTGACGACCTCCGATACCACCACGGTCAACTCGCCGCTCACCACCTGCGCCGCAATCCGCGCCAGCAGCGCGCCGTCGGGATGCATCGCGTGCCAGCTGCCGCGACGGCCGTCCGGCACGCGCTGGGCGATGTCCGGCGCGGCGACGCTGACGATGCGGCCCTGCGGCGACAGCACTTGCCATGAACGGTCCAGCGTTTCGCCGCCCACCAGATCGAACACCAGGTCGACATTCTTCGCCACGTCGTTGAAGCGCGTGGTTTTGTAGTCGATCACTTCATCGGCGCCAAGGCTGCGCAGCAGATCGGCATTGCGGCCTTGTGCGGTGACCAGTACGCGGACGCCGGCCTGCTTCGCGAACTGCACGGCGTAGCTGCCGACGCCACCGGCGGCGCCATGGATCAGCACCGTCTCACCACGCTGGAGCTGGCCGGTTTCAAACAGTGCCTGCCATGCCGTCATCGCGGCGACGGGAATCGCAGCAGCGGTGGCGTCGTCCATGGCCACCGGTGTCGCCGCCAGCTTGGACACGGCAACCGCCACATGGCCTGCATAGGCGCCCAAGCCACCCAGCGCGCCGAATACACGGTCGCCTGTCGCATAGCCCTCCACGCCCGCGCCGACCGCGGCGACTTCGCCAGCCAGTTCTAGACCCAGCGTAGCGGGCAGCGGCAACTGGAACACATCCTTGACCAGGCCATCGCGAATCTTCCAATCGAGACCGTTGACGCCTGCTGCAGCAACCCTCACCAGCACTTCGCCCGCACCTGGCTGCGGCGCCGGCACGTCATCCCACTGCATCACTTCCTCCCCGCCATAGGCATGGATGCGCAGCGCGCGGTTTGCAGAGGCATCGGCCAGCGCCGGGTAGTCGATATAGCCTTGCGCGCCCGGCGCATAGAACAGAGCCGGATTCGGCGTATTGAGCGGCGCCTGCAACGCGAAGCGGCGCGGCAGGTCTGGGTTGGCCAGGAAGGCGCTGCCATAGGCCACCGCATCCGCCTCGCCGGCCGCGATGCGCTGCTCGCCGGACTCGCTAGTCTGGCCGCCGCCAAGGATGTAGGCGCCGTTGAACAGCGGCCGCAGCGCGGCGTGATAGTCATATTCCGCCTTGAACTTGGCCACATGCAGATAGGCCAGGTTCAGCGGCGCAAGCTGGCGCACCAGGTAGGCGTAGGTCTCCACCGGCGCATCATCCTTGATGTCGTTGAAGCCCATCTCCGGCGAGATCTTGATGCCGACACGGTCGCTGCCCGCTTCCGCAACCATCGCATCGAGCACCTCCAGGATGAAGCGAGCGCGATTGGCAATCGAGCCGCCATACTGGTCGCTGCGCCGGTTGCTGCCCGACGACAGGAACTGCTCCGGCAGGTAGCCCGATGCCGCATGCAGTTCAACGCCATCGAAGCCCGCCTCCAGCGCGCGCCGCGTCGCCAGGCGGTATTCCTCCACGACGGCGGCCACTTCCGAGGTCTCCAGTGCACGCGGCGTGACGAAATCCGCCATGCCGTAGGCCGTGAAAGACTGCCCCGCAGGCTTGATAGCGGAAGGCGCCACCGGCAGCGCGCCGCCAGGCAGCATGCTCGGATGCGAGATGCGGCCGGTATGCATCAGCTGCATGAAGATGCGGCCACCTTCGGCATGCACCGCCTCCGTCACCTTCTTCCATGCGGCCACCTGTTCGTCGCTGTATATGCCAGGCGTGCGCACATAACCCTTGCCCATCGCGCTGGGGAAGACGCCTTCGGTGACGATCAAGCCTGCCGTGGCCCGCTGACGGTAATAGGTGACGGCCAGCTCGGATTGCACGCCGTTCGCATCGTCGGCGCGCGAACGGGTCATGGGCGCCATGATCATGCGGTTGCGCAGGGTGTAACGGCCGATTTGCACTGCTGTCGATAAGGTGTTCATGGAGAGCCTCGCTAAGTGAGTGAATGTGCAGCCATCATCCATTGATTCACGCCTGGGATAAATAGCTTAAAATGAAATCACTGATCCACTGATGGAGCAATCGAAATGTCACTCTTATCGAGCATGGAATTGTTCGTGGCGGTAGCCAACGCCAGAGGGTTCAGGCGCGCAGCCGAGACGCTGGACATGCCCAACTCCACGCTGTCGCGCCGCATCTCGGAACTGGAAAAAGAAATCGGTGTGCGCCTGTTCCACCGCTCCACCCGCAAGGTCGAGCTGACCGAGGCCGGCCAGGCTTACTTCCGCCGCTGTGAGAGCATCGTCGCCGAAGCCCGCATCGCGCACGAATCGCTGCAGGAACTGGCCGAACGCCCCAGTGGCACGCTACGGGTATCGATGCCGGTGGACCTGGCGATCTCCTACCTGGCGCCGTCGCTGAAGGCCTTCGGTGAACAATACCCGCAGATCGATTTTGAAATGGACCTGACGCCGCGCCGCGTCGACCTGGTGACCGACGGCTTCGATTGCGCGATCCGCATGGGCACACCGCCGCCGACGCCGTCGACGCTGATCGCCAGGCAGGTCGGCCTGCTGCCGCGCTATCTGTACGCGTCGCCGGCATATCTACGTGGCGCGCCGCCGCTGAAACATCCCGACGACCTGGTGAACCACCAGTGCATGATCCAGTTCCCCGGCGGAGGCAAGGCGCAGTGGACGCTGTCCTCTCGCAAAAAGACGGCAACCGTCGACGTCAGCGGCCGCTACACCGCCAACAACGTCAGCATGTGCAAGAAGATGGCAACGCTGGGCATGGGCATAGCGATTTCCGCCGGCCCGGAGGCGTTGGAGGAACTGGAGCGCGGCCAGTTGCAACGCGTGCTGCCGGAGTGGGACTTCGCGCCGATACCCGTGTATGCGATCATCGAATCGCGCCTGATCCCGTCGCGGGTAAGGCTGTTCATCGATTTCGTGCAGGCCAGCTTGAGGGGATACTCCACGCCCCTGTAGACGCGGAGCCCGTCCTTACTGGGCCGCGACCCAGGCCTTGGTCTCGGCCAGCATCTTGTCGAGTCGCGCGCGATCGTAAACGTGGCCGCGGCTGACCACCGTGCGTATCTTGCGGGTGGCGGCGATGTCTTGCAGTGGATTCGCGTCCAGCACCAGCAGATCGGCGGACTTGCCGGCTTCCAGGCTGCCGTAGCGGTCCAGGTGGCCGAGGAAGCGCGGACCGTTGATCACGGCCGTCTGCAAGGCCTGTACCGGCGTCAGGCCGTACTGCACGTACAGGCCGATTTCGTCATGCAGCGCCTGGCCTGGATAATCGTAGGAATTCAAAAAGCCCGCATCCGTGCCGGCGATGATGCTGACGCCCTCCTGCGCCAGCAACGGCAGCAGCGATGCCGACTTCTCGAACGTCGCCTTGCGCAGCGCGATCGCCTCGGCGTTGTCCTGCGCGGCGCGCTGCACGCGCCAGTCGTAGGTGGCGCGCAGGCCTTTGCCGATGTACTGCAAGGCCGGATCGTGCGAGTGATCGTCACGGTCCAGGTAGGCCACCACGCGCGATACCGACAGCGTCGGCACCACGGCGGTGCCCTTCAAGGCCATATAACGGAACGATGCGCGCGCGGTCGGCTCGTCGTAGGTGGCGAGGCTCTGCTTCATCGCTTCCTTGCCGGTCAGCGTGCCGGCCGCCACTTGCGCGGTCAACTCGGCCTCCTTCGGCGTCGAGGAGCGCAGCAGGTAGGACTGATGCTCCACCGTGCCCAGGCCGGCGTCGAACATCTGCGCCAGCGTCAGTTGCACCGGCACGTGGCCGGAGGTGCGCATGCCGCGCTCCTTGGCCTGGCGCAGCGCTTCCAGGTAGATCTCCGGCTTCAGCGTGTTCTCGGTGATCTTCACGAAGTCCACTTTCTGCGCCTGCAGGCCGTCCAGCGCCTTGCTCACCTCTTCCGGCGTGCCGACTTCGATGGTGCCCTTCCACAGCGGCTTGTAGCCTTCCAGCTTGGCGCCGGAGGTGAAGATGGTCGGCCCTTCCAGCTGGCCGGCCTTGATCTGGTCGCGCCAGGCCAGCACGGTGTCCGGCAGGTCGCCGGAGCAATCGCGCACGGCGGTGATGCCGTTGGCCAGGTACAGCGCCAGCAGATGCTTGTTCTCTTCGATCAGCGCGGGACCGCCACCGAAGTGCACATGGGTGTCCCACAGGCCCGGCATCAGGTACTTGCCCGGCAGACGGATGGTCCGCTTGGCGGCGTAGCCGGACAGCTGGCGGTCGTCGACCACGGCAACGATAGTGTCGCCCTTCAGCAGCACGGACTTGCCCTTGACGGCCTTGCCGCCCGCTACATCGATCAGCGTGGCTTTGGTCAGCACCAGATCGACGGCGATTTTGTCAGCGGCATGCGCGCTGGCGAGAAGGCCAAGCGCCAGCATGGCGCCTGCTATTTTCTTCATGGATGGCATGCTGTGTCCCCGTTTATACAATGCAGTGGCGAGGATACTACCAGAGCCTAGCGCACGATGGCGACACGCTTTTGCAGCAGCCTTGCCACCCATGAAAGCAGGCAGCACAACGCAAAGTAAACCAGTGCCACAAAAGTGTACATTTCTACAAGCCGGCCATCGCGCTGCGCCACCTTGCTGGCCGCGCCGACAAAATCCGGCACCGACAGCACATACACCAGCGACACATCCTGGAACAGCACGATGGTCTGCGTCAGCAGCACCGGCAGCATGTTGCGGAACGCCTGCGGCAGCACGATGCGAGCCATCACCTGCCAGTACTTCAGTCCCAGCGCCTGCGCCGCCAGCACCTGCCCGCGCGGGATCGCCTGTATGCCACCACGCATGATCTCGCAGTAGTACGCCGCCTGGAACAAGGTGAAGGTAATCAGCGCCGACCAGAACGTGCCGACCTTGACCGGCTCCGCCGCGCCGATCACCCACGCGGCGACGTACGGCACCAGGAAATAGAACCAGAAAATCACCAGCACCAGCGGCACCGCGCGTATCAGGTTGACGTAGGCTGCGGTCACCAGCGCCAGCGGCTTGAAGCTGGACATGCGGCCCAGCGCCAGCACGGTACCCAGCGCCACGCCGCCCATCATCGACAGCACCGTCAGCTCCAGCGTGAACGCCATGCCGACCTGGAACAGGTAGACCCACGAGCGGCCGATGACGTCGAAGTCGAACTGCGCGAACATTAGCGGGCTCCCAACGTGCCGGGCAGCGCCAGCCGCCGCTCCAGCACCCGCATGGCGGCGATCACCACCAAGTTGGCC
The DNA here is from genome assembly GCF_003416895.1 of Duganella sp. BJB476. GTDB lineage: Bacteria > Pseudomonadota > Gammaproteobacteria > Burkholderiales > Burkholderiaceae_D > Rugamonas. The sequence goes on along the minus strand of NZ_QVIO01000004.1, from coordinate 23,894 downwards.
AGGACGTAGATCAGCGTGGCGGCCGAAAACGCCTCGAACACCTGAAACGAAAACTCCTGGATCGCGCGCGCGCTGGCGGTCAGCTCCATCAGGCCGATGGTCAGCGCGACGGAACTGTTTTTGATGATGTTGAGGAATTCGCTGGTCAACGGTGGCAGGATGATGCGCACCGCCAGCGGCAGCAGCACGAAGCGATAGGTCTGCGGCAGGTCCAGGCCCAGCGCCAGCGCCGCCAGGCGCTGCCCGCCCGCCAGCGCCTGGATGCCGGCCGTGACCTGCACCGCCACCCGCGCCGAAGTGAAGAAGCCGAGGCACACCACGGCCGTGGCGAAGGGCGCGTTCGGCAGCGCCTTCAACCAGTCGCCGGCCGCCTGCGGCAGCAGCTCGGGCGCGACGAAGAACCACAGGAACATCTGCACCAGCAGCGGCACGTTGCGGAACACTTCAACATAGGCGGTGCCGAGCAGCGGCAGCACGCGACCCGGCAGCGTGCGCAGCGCGCCGACCGCGAAGCCCAGCACCAGCGCCATCACCCAGCCGGCCAGCGAGGTCGCCAGCGTCCAGGCCAGGCCGGACATCAGCGTGTCCCAATAGGTATGGACGCCATCCGGCGACAGCTCGCCGAAAATGCGCCAGTTCCAGTGGTAGTTCATCGCGCGCCGTAAGCGGAGGGATCAGGCGAATCGGTGGGCTTGGCGATGACGGCCTTGAGCTGCTCCGGCATCGGGAAATTGAGGTTAATTCCCTTGGGCGGGATGGGACTCTGGAACCACTTCTGGTAAAGCTTGGGGAACTCCGCCGACTGGTAGGCCTGCACCAGCGCCGCATCCACCACGGCCTTGAAGGCCGGATCGTCGCGCCGCATCATGATCCCGTAAGGCTCGACCGACAAGGCCTCCTTGCCGATCACGTACTCGCCCGGATTGCGCGCGCTGGCCACCTGGCCGGCCAGCAGGATATCGTCATTGGCCTCGGCCGCCGCGCGGCCGGTCTCCATCATCAGGAACGATTCCGGATGATCCTTGCCGACCACGATGTTCATGCCTAGTTGCTTCTCGGCGTTCAGCATGGTCATCTGCTTGAGGGTGGTGGTGCCGGCGGTGGCCACCAGGGTCTTGCCCTTCATGTCGGCCAGGCTGTTGATGTTCGACGATTTCTTCGACAGCAGCCGGCTGCCGATCACGAACATGGTCGGCGCGAACGCCACCTGCTTCTGGCGTTCCGCGTTGTTGGTGGTGGAGCCGCATTCGAGGTCGATGGTGCCGTTGGCCATCAGCGGAATGCGGTTGGCGGAGGTGACCGGATTCATCGCCACCTTGACCGGCATGCCGAGATGCCTCTGCACCGCGACGACGATCTTCATGCACAGGTCGACCGAATAACCCTGGTACTGCTGCTTGTCGTCGAGGTAGGAGAAGGGAATCGAGCCGTCGCGCACGCCGAGCGTGATGGCTCCGGTGCGCTTGATCTTGGCCAGCGTGCCGCCGGCTTCCTGCGCTGTGGCCTGGCCGCCGAGACAGGCCAGGGTCAGAAGTATGAGTACCCGCGTGAATGACATGATTCCTCCCTAAGCAGAAAAAATGCACCGAGCGTCAAACTTGCCAGTTAGTGGATGATCCTCGCGAGGAAATCGCGCGCGCGCTCGGAACGCGGCGCACCGAAGAACTCATCCTTGCTGCAGTCTTCCAGGATGCGGCCCTTGTCCATGAAGACCACGCGGTTCGCCACCTTTTTGGCGAAGCCCATTTCATGCGTCACCACCATCATGGTCATGCCCTCTTGCGCCAGGCCGACCATCACATCCAGCACTTCGTTGATCATCTCCGGATCCAGCGCCGAAGTGGGCTCGTCGAACAGCATCGCGATCGGGTCCATCGCCAGCGCGCGGGCGATCGCCACGCGCTGCTGCTGGCCGCCGGACAGCTGGTTCGGATACTTGTCCTGCTGTGCCAGCAGGCCGACCCGGTCCAGGTACTGCAGGCCGCGCGCGTTGGCCTCGTCCTCGCTGCGGCCCAGCACCTTGACCTGGCCCAGGGTCAGGTTCTGGCGCACCGACAGATGCGGGAACAATTCAAAATTCTGGAACACCATGCCGATGCGGGCCCGCAGCTTGGGCAGGTCCGTGCCCTTGGCGCCGACCGAGACGCCGTCGACCAGGATCTCGCCCTGCTGGAACGGCTCCAGACCGTTGACGGTCTTGATCAGCGTCGACTTGCCCGAGCCGGACGGCCCGCATATCACCATCACATCGCCCTTGGCAACGCTGGTGTTGCAATCGGCCAATACCTGGAATTGGCCGTACCATTTATTCAGATTTTTTATCGCGATCATATATACTGCGGAACTTGCTTAATGTTTCATCAGCTTACAAGGCTAACATTGGCAGGATCATACCCCCACATAGAGGGGAAATGACATTATTTTGTATTAGATTGTGCTACCGCAGACTACCCTGCGTCGGCCTGCGTCCGAAGAGACACTACCACGGGAATTCAGAACATGCAGAAAAAAAGCCGATTGACCACCTACATCCTCGTCGCACTGGCGCTGGGTATCTTTGCCGGCTACCTGGCGAACCTCAACCTGGCCAAGCCGGTCGAGTATGCGGACTATATGTCGCTGATCACCACGCTGTTCCTGCGCCTGATCAAGATGATCATCGCGCCGCTGGTGTTCTCCACGCTGGTGTGCGGCATCGCCAAGATGGGCGACGCCTCGGAAGTGGGCCGCATCGGCATCAAGACGCTGGGCTGGTTCTTCATCGCCTCGGTGATGTCGCTGAGCCTGGGCCTGGTGCTGGTGAACATGTTCCGCCCCGGCGACGCGCTGCTCGGCCACATGGCCGCCACCACTGCCAAGGTCGACATCGTCACCACCGGCCTGACGCTGAAGGAATTCGTCACCCACCTGGTGCCGGCCTCCATCGTCGAAGGCATGAGCAAGAACGAGATCCTGCAGATCGTGATCTTCTCGCTGTTCTTCGGTTCGGCCGCAGCTGCCGTCGGCGAAAAGGCCAACGTCATGGTCACCGCGCTGGACGGCGTGGCGCACGTGATGCTGAAGGTCACCGGCTACGTGATGCAGTTCGCGCCGATCGCCGTGTTTGCGGCGGTGTCGGGCGTGATCGCCAAGAGCGGCCTGGGCGTGCTGCAGACCTACGGCGTATTCATGGCCGAGTTCTACTTCGGCATCGCGCTGCTGTGGGTGCTGCTGATCTTCATCGGTTTCCTGTTCCTCAAGGGCCGCATCTTCTCGCTGCTGAAGGAACTGCGCAGCCCCGTGCTGCTGGCCTTCTCCACCGCGTCGAGCGAAGCGGCTTATCCGAAGACGCTGGAAGGCCTGGAGCGCTTCGGTGTACGCAACCGTATTGCCGCCTTCGTGCTGCCGATCGGCTATTCGTTCAACCTGGACGGCTCGATGATGTACTGCACCTTCGCCACCGTGTTCATCGCCCAGGCTTACGGCATCGAGATGTCGCTGGGCCAACAGATGACCATGATGATGGTGCTGATGCTGACCTCCAAGGGCATGGCCGGCGTGCCGCGCGCCTCGCTGGTGGTGATCGCCGCGACGCTGGGCCAGTTCAACATTCCGGAAGCGGGCATGCTGCTGTTGCTGGGTATCGACCACTTCCTGGACATGGCGCGCTCCGCCACCAACGTCATCGGCAACGGTGTCGCCACGGCGGTCGTCGCCAAGTGGGAAGGTGAACTGGTCGACCCGCTCAAGACCGGGGAACTGGCGGATGCACCGCTGCCGTAAGCGGCGCCACCAAACAGAAGGCCACCTCGCGGTGGCCTTTTTTTTCGCCTTGCGCGGAATCATTGCCCGGCTTGGTGAGTTTCGCAATTGCGTGTCCGCGTCACTCGGGGCACCATTTAGCGCGACGATACCTACACGCGGGGACAACATGAAATCAACACGGCGCACAGCGCTGAAAACGCTGCTGTCGGGCGCCGCACTGGCGCCACTGGCGGCCAACACCCAACCCACCTGGGGACGCGGCATCGAAGGCCAGCGCAAGGCGGACCTGGGCAACGGCACCTACCTCAATCCCATCCTGTCCGGCGACCATCCCGATCCCACCATCCTCAAGGACGGTGACGACTACTACATGACGTTTTCGTCCTTCCTGTCCTACCCCGGCATCATCCTCTGGCACTCGCGCGACCTGGTGAACTGGGAGCCGATCGGCCCGGCGCTGACCAAGCCGATCGGCAGCGTCTGGGCCATGGACCTCGTCAAGCACAACGGCCGCTACTTCATCTACATCCCCGCCACCCCGAACGGCAAAGGCAGCATCCTCGTCATCTGGGCCGACAACATCAGGGGCCCGTGGAGCGATCCGATCGACCTGCACATCGACGCCATCGATCCCGGTCACGCGGTCGGCGAGGACGGCAAGCGCTACCTGTTCGTCAACGGCGTACGCCGCATCGGCCTGACCGACGATGGCCTGGCGACTGTCGGCACGCTCGAAAAAGTCTACGAACCATGGCGCTATCCATCCGACTGGGTGGTGGAGATGTTCGCGCCCGAAGGACCGAAGCTGTTGCGCCGCAACGGCTGGTACTACCTGGTGCTGGCGGTCGGTGGCACCTCCGGCCCGCCGACCAGCCACATGGTGATCGCCGCGCGCTCGCGTTCCATCCATGGGCCGTGGGAGAACTGCCCGCAGAATCCGCTGGTGCGCACCAAAAGCGCCGAAGAGAAGTGGTGGTCACGCGGCCACGCCACGCTGGTCGAAGGCCCGGCCGGCGACTGGTGGATGGTCTACCACGGCTACGAGAACGGCTACCGCACCCTCGGCCGCCAGGCGCTGCTCGAACCGATCGAATGGACAGCGGACGGCTGGTTCAAACCCAAGGGCGGCGACCTGTCGTCGCCGCTGCCGATGCCGAAGAAAGGCACAGCCGTTCCAGCAGGCTTCGCCAAATCGGACGACTTCACGAAGAACAAATTCGGCGTGCAGTGGTGCTTCTTCAATCCGGGACCGGATGAGATGAAGCGCGTGCGCTTTGAACAGGGCTCGGTAAGCATCGCGGGCAAAGGCACATCGCCGGCCGACTGCTCGCCGCTGTCCTGCATCGTCGGCGATCACGCTTATGAAGCCAGCGTCACGCTGGAGATCAGCGGCGCAGGCCATGGCGGCCTGCTACTGCACTACAACGAGCGTATGTTTGTCGGCATCGGCTTCAGCGCCACGCACATGCTGACCTATCAATACGCCAGCGAACAGAGTTGGATGCGCGAAGCCGTGAAGGCCTCCACGGTGCGCATCCGCGTCAGGAACGACCGGCACATCGTGACCTTCTTCTACGCGCTGGACGACGGCAAATGGATACAGCACCCGTGGCAAATGGAGACCTCCGGCATGCACCACAACGTCTTTGGCGGCTTCCTTAGTTTGCAACCGGCGGTGTACAGCGCCGGCGAAGGCGCTGTACACATGCGGGACTTCCAGTACCGCGCGCTGGCTTAGTTCTGGCCGGCGTAGACCTTCACCAGGTCGTACAGGAAGGTGCGGCCTTCCATCAGCGACTGCACGCCGATGTATTCGTTCAGGCCGTGGATGTTGCCCAAGTCCGGCGTCAGGAAGATACCGCTGATGCCGTAGGTCGGAATGCCGGCCGCGTTCAGGAACTGGCCGTCGGTGGCGCCCGATTGCAGGATGGGCAGCACCGGCACGCCGGGCCACATCTTCGCGGTCAGCTTCTCAACCGGCTCCATGATGGCGCGCGTCAGTTCCGGCGGCGCCGAATTCTCACCACGGATTTCCAGCGTTTCCACCTTCACCGCCGGATCGTTGATCGCCTTGACCAGCGCTTCGCGCACCGTCTCCTGCGTCACGCCGGGGAAGATGCGGCAGTTGATGTTGGCGCGTGCGCGCTGCGGCAGCGCGTTGGTGGCATGGCCGGCGTCCAGCATGGTCGCCACGCAGGTGGTGTGCAGCATCGCGCCCCAGCTGGTGTCGCGACCGGAGACCAGCGCCACCGCCTTGGCATCCTTCGGATTCTTCACCACCGCCAGCATCGCCGCCGCCAGGTCCTTGTGGCCTTCTGCCGCCTGGATCTTCGACATGCCGGTCAGGTAGCCACGACTGCCGTCGGCCAACTGGATCGGGAAGGTGTAGCCTTCGATCTTCTTCAACGCGCCGGCCAGGTGGTAGATCGCATTGTCCTTTTGCGGACGCGAGCTGTGGCCGCCGCGATTGGTCACTTCCAGGCGATAGTTCTGCGACACCTTCTCGCCCGCCTGCACCGTCATCGACACGCGCTTGCCGGCCGCATCGAATTCGCCGCCCGCGCCTTCATTGATGGCGAAACCGGCGTCGATCAGTTCGCGACGGTTCTTGGTCAGCCACTCGGCGCCGTTGAAGGCGCCGCCGGTTTCCTCGCCGCAGGTCAGCGCCATCTTCAGCGTGTGGCGCGGCACGTAGCCTTCGTTCTTGAAGCGCACCAGCGTATCGGCCCAGATGGCAGCCTGCGCCTTGTCGTCCAGCGCGCCGCGTGCGTAGAACTTGCCGTCTTCCTCGATCAGCGTGAACGGATCGCGCACCCAGTCTTCACGCTTGGCTTCGACCACGTCGATGTGCGCCAGCAGCAGGATGGCTTTCGCCTTCGGATCGCTGCCCGGCAGGACGGCCACCAGCCCGCCCTCCTTCGGATGCGCCGGGTCGGCGAACAGGTTTAGCTGGGAGTCAGCAAAACCCGCCGTCTTCAATCGGGCGGCGATGCGCTCGGCAGCCAGCGTGCAGCTGCCCGCAGATAGCGTGGTATTGGTTTCGACCAGTTCCTTGTACAGGGCACGGAACTGCGGTTCCGTAGGGTCGGCATACGCATTCTGAACACAAGCCATCAAGACAGTTACTGCACCCAGCGCAAAACGAGACTTCATAGTCGCTTCCTTAGTTAGACTGCATCCACGACGTCGTCGGGGGACGACGCCAATTCTTCATCGGCCTTGGCCTGCTGCCGTTGCCACATCTGCGCGTACAAGCCGTCCGCCGCCAGCAGCGACTGGTGCGTGCCGCGTTCGACGATGCGGCCGTGGTCCAGCACCAGGATCTGCTGCGCGTCCGCCACCGTGGACAGGCGGTGCGCGATCACCATCGTCGTGCGGCTCTTGGCGATTTCCTTCAACTGCGCCTGGATCGCCTGCTCGGCCTTGGAGTCCAGCGCGGACGTGGCTTCGTCGAAGATCAGGATGGCGGGGTTCTTCAACAGCGTGCGGGCGATCGCCACGCGCTGCTTCTCGCCGCCGGAGAGTTTGAGGCCTCGCTCGCCGACCATCGTCGCGTAGCCGTCCGGCAGGCTGTCGATAAAGTCGTGGATGGACGCCGCGCGCGCCGCCGACACGATCTGCTCTTTCGTCGCGCCGGGCTGGCCGTAGGCGATGTTGTATTCGATGGTGTCGTTGAACAGCACCGTATCCTGCGGCACGATGCCGATCGCGTGGCGCAGCGTGTCCTGCGTGACCGAGCGCAGGTCCTGGCCGTCGATGGTGATGCCGCCGGCGTTGACTTCGTAGAAGCGGAACAGCAGTCGCGACAAGGTCGACTTGCCCGAACCGCTGTGGCCCACCACCGCCGTCGTTGTCCCCGGTGCGATGGTGAAGTCCACATCGAACAGGATCTGGCGCTTGGATTCGTAGCTGAAGTCCACATGGTTGAAGCGCACCTGCGCGCCATGCGTGACCAGCGGCTGCGCGTCCGGCGAGTCGGCCACTTCGCGGTTCTGGTCCAGCAGCGAGAACAGCTTCTCCATGTCGGCCAGGCTTTGCTTGATCTCGCGGTAGATCACGCCGAGGAAGTTGAGCGGTATGTACAGCTGGATCATGAAGGAGTTCACCAGCACCAGGTCGCCCAGCGTCATCTTGCCGTCGATGACGCCCTGCGTGGCGCGCCACAGGATCAGCGTGACAGCGGTGGCGATGATCAGCGACTGCCCGGTGTTCAGCAGCGACAAGGAGGTCTGCGATTTGACAGCGGCCGCTTCGTAGCGCTGCAGGCCTTCGTCGTAGCGCTTCGCTTCGTAGTCCTCGTTGCCGAAGTATTTGACGGTCTCGTAGTTGATCAGCGAATCGATGGCCTTGGTGTTGGCCTTCGAATCCAGCTCGTTCATGGTGCGGCGGAAGTGCGTGCGCCAGTCGGTGACGAAGATGGTGAAGGAGATGTAGGTCACCAGCGCGACGAAGGTGATCACCGAGAACCAGATGTCGTAGTGCGTGACGAGGTAGCCCAGCACCAGCGTGATCTCCACCAGCGTCGGCAGGATGTTGAACAGCGTGTAGGAGATCAGTGAACCGACGGCGCGGGTGCCGCGTTCGATATCGCGCGTCATGCCGCCGGTCTGGCGGTTCAGGTGGAAGCGCAGCGACAGCGCGTGCAGATGGCGGAACACCTGCAACGCGATGGTGCGCACGGCGCGCTGCGTGACGCGCGCGAACAGGAACTCGCGCAGCTCGGTGAACAAGGTGGTCGACACGCGCAGCACGCCGTAGGCCACGAGCGCACCGAGCGGCAGCACCAACAGCGCCTGCGGATGCGATGGCGAGATGCTCAGGCTGTCGATCAGGCGCTTCATCACGACCGGCACGCCGACGTTGGCCAGCTTGGCGCCGATCAGGCAGCCCAGCGCCAGCAGCACGCGCCATTTGTAGACCCACAGGTAAGGGAAGAGTGTTTTCAGCGTCGCCATGTCGCTGCGCGGGGCGGCGGCGTTGCTGGCGTTGGCTGGCGGGGTGTTCGGGGAGTACGTAGTACGTCGCATGGCGGATGTCGGCTTTTTATGGTTCAATCCCGGTAATTGTAGCCCTTCAAGAGAATTCACGATGACCTCCCCCGAAAATCCCACCTCCATCAAAGCCGAAACCGTCAACCGCGGCCTGCCCGCCGGGAAAATGCCGGAATTGCGCATGATGCCGGCGCCGTCCGATGCCAACGTCTACGGCGACGTGTTCGGCGGCTGGATCATGGCCCAGGTCGACATCGCCGGCTCGCTGCCGGCCACCCGCCGCGCCAATGGCCGCGTGGCGACCATCTCGGTGAACTCCTTCGTGTTCAAGAACCCGGTGTTCGTGGGCGACCTGCTGTCGTTTTATGCTGATATTGTCAAGGTTGGCAATACATCCATTACCGTCAACGTCGAGGTGTACGCCGAGCGCAATCGCCTGCAGGCCTGCACCGTCAAGGTCACCGAGGCCACGCTGACCTACGTCGCCACCGACTCGGATCGCAAGCCGCGCAAGGTGCCGCCGATCGAAACGCTGATCCGTTCCTGATCCGGCGCGGCATGCAGCAGCCTCCGCCTGTTGCCACGCGCCCGATGAATTTTTCCGTAGAGCCATAGTATCGCCACAAGCGAGAACACAACTGGTAAAGTTGGGCTTCGTCATGAACACGGCGAAGACCTCGTCGCGGCCGTCGCATTCGAATACACGCCCTCGTCCGCGATGCACCCGGACCAGCCTTACACCGCATCTGACGCAGCATGCTGAGCCTACACACCAACGCCGCCTCGCTGTCCGCGCAAAACGCCCTGTTCCACACGGAACGCAGGGCGGCGACCGCCATGACACGACTGGGCACTGGCTACCGCGTCAACTCGGCGCAGGACGACGCGGCCGGCCTGCAGATCGCCACCCGGCTGGTTGCGCAGACCCATGGCATGGCGGCAGCGCGGGGCAATATCCAGAAAGACATTTCCATCTTGCAGACGGCAGACGCCGCACTCGCCGAGAGCACCGATATCCTGATCCGCATGAAGGACCTGGCGACCCAGGCAGCCGACGCTTCGGCCACGACCACCGACCGCGATGCGATGCAGGCCGAATACACCGCGCTGAGTCATGAATTGAGCAATATTTCCAGTGCGACCACCTTCGGCGGCAGCAAGTTGCTGCAAGGCGACACGGTGGCGGAGCGGGCTGGCGTGGTCGCCGCGACCGCCAGCGCGGTCGCCAACGCCGCCAACGCCGCCGCCGCGCACGCCGCCGCCGTGGCCGCCTACAATGCCGCCGTCGCCGCCGACGCCGCCGGATCGACGCCGGCCACGCAGGTGACGCTCGCCGCCGCTTTGGGCGCGGCCACGGCGGCGGCGGCGAGCTCCGGCGTCGCCGCCGTCGCCGCCACCGACGCCCAGGACTATGCCGCCGCCGTGGCGCTGGTGGTGGCCGTCAATGGCATGTTTTCAAACGCGGTCAAGTTCCAGATAGGCGCCTCCGCCAACGAGGTGATGGAATTTAACCTGACCCCGTTGCTGAGCAATATGCATACCGCCCTGCACGCGGCCTCGACCACCTACGACACCTTCGGCATTCAGGTCAAGGGCCGGGGTACCGACCTCGTCCTCTCATCGGCGGCCGCCAGCGCCATCGACCAACTGCAACTGGCGCTGAACGCGGTCGCCGCCGTGCGCTCCAGCCTGGGCTCCGCCGCCAACCGCCTGAACCATTCGGACAGCAATCAGGCCAATATGAGCGCCAATACGGTCCAGGCGACCGGCCGCATCATGGACACCGATTTCGCGGAGGAAAGCGCCGAAATACTGTCCAGTCAAATGCTGATGAAGGCAGACAGCGTGGTGCTGCGGGACAGCCATAGCATCTCGACGATGCTGATGTCGCTGCTGAAATAAGGCGCTGCAGCTTAGCGCTTGAATAGGAGCCGACACGGCCTATACTGGCTAGACCATCACCGTATGGAGGCGCTACATGTTGAAAGTAACAGAAAGTGATATTGCGCAAGAGCTGGATAGCTATTTGCACCGGGCTCTGACGCAGACCATCATCGTAGAAAAGCCCGACCACGACCCCGTGGTCATGCTGTCACTGGCCGAGTTTGAAAGGCTGCAGGACGTCGACGACCAGCACTGGGCCGATTGCGCCCGCAAGGCCAATGTCGAAGGGTATGTCGATCACGATCATGAGGTGCGGCAGCGGCTGGCCGCGGCCATGAAGGAAAAGCGGCTCGCTTGCATCAAGAAAGGGGCGCGTTCAGAGCACCACTAGATAAAAAAATCGCCTGTCTCAGCAGGCGATTTTTTCTTTTACGCTGCGACTTTTTCGTCGCGCAGTTGACGGCGCAAAATCTTGCCGACGTTGGTCTTCGGCAGCTCATCACGGAACTCGATGTACTTCGGCTTCTTGTACGCGGTCAGTTCGTGCTTGCAGAAGTCCAGCAGCTGCTCGGCGGTCAGGTTCGGGTCCTTGCGCACCACGAACAGCTTGACGGCTTCGCCCGAGTTCTTGTCCGGCACGCCGATGCACGCCACTTCCAGCACGCCCGGATGCGACGCCACCACGCCTTCCACTTCGTTCGGATACACGTTGAAGCCGGACACGATGATCATGTCCTTCTTGCGGTCGACGATGCGGGTGAAGCCCTGCTCGTTCATGATGCCGACGTCGCCGGTCTTGAAGAAGCCGTCGGCCGTCATCGACTTGGCGGTTTCGTCCGGACGGTTCCAGTAGCCGGCCATCACCTGCGGGCCGCGGATGGCGATCTCGCCGGTCGAGCCCAGCGGCAGCGCGTTGCCGTCGTCGTCCAAAATGCAGACGTCGGTCGACGGAATCGGCAGGCCGATGGTGCCGGTGAATTCCTTGATGTCGACGCGGTTGGCGGTGGCCACCGGCGAGGTTTCCGACATGCCGTAGCCTTCGATGATCGGCGTGCCGGTCAGCTTCAACCAGCGGTCGGCCACGGCCTGTTGCACGGCCATGCCGCCGCCGTTGCAGATCGAGTAGGACGAGAAGTCCAGCTTGGCGAACTCGGCGTTGTTGAGCAGCGCGTTGTACAGCGTGTTCACCGCAGGGAACACCGCCACGCGGTACTTGGCCAGCTCCTTGACGAAGCCGGGGATGTCGCGCGGATTCGGCACCAGCAGGTTCAGGCCGCCCATGCGCATGCCCATGAAGGAGCTGATGGTCAGCGAGTAGATGTGGTACAGCGGCAGCGCGCACACAAACACCAGCTGCTCGGCCTGCGGCTTGAATTGCAGCCACGCTTCGTTCTGCAGCACGTTGGCGATGATGTTACGGTGCAGCAGCACGGCGCCCTTGGACACACCCGTGGTGCCGCCGGTGTATTGCAGGAAGGCGATGTCGTCATGCCCCTGCTTGACCGGATTGAGCGTCAGGCGCGAACCCTCGGCCAGCACCTGCTTGAACGAGACGGCGTTCGGCAGCGAGAACGACGGCACCATCTTCTTGACGTTGCGGACCACGAAGTTGACCAGAGTCCCTTTCAGCGCGCCCAGCATGTCGCCCATGGTGGCGACGATCACGTGCTTGACCTGGGTGTGCGCGACCACCTGCTCCACCGTGGTGGCGAAGTTTTCCAGCACGATGATCGCTTCCGAACCGGAGTCCACCAGCTGGTGCTGCAACTCGCGCGGCGTGTACAGCGGGTTGACGTTGACCACCGTGTAGCCGGCGCGCAGGATGGCCGCCATCGCCACCGGATATTGCAGCACGTTCGGCAGCATGATCGCCACGCGCGCGCCCGGCTTCAGGCCCTTGCTTTGCAGCCAGGCGCCCATTTGCAGCGACAGCTTGTCGAGCTCGCCGTAGGTCAGGAACTTGTCCATGCACACGTAGGCGTTGCGGTCGGCATACTTGCGGAACGATTCTTCCAGCAGGTGCGTCACCGAGCGGTACTGCGTGCTGTCGATTTCAGCGGGCACGCCTTCGGGATAGGACTTCAGCCAAATTTTTTCCATGTCTTACGCAGCTTTCTTGTTCTGGCCGGGTGGTTCATCGCGCAGCATGCGCCGCAGGATTTTCCCGACGTTGGTTTTGGGCAGCTCCTCGCGGAACTCGATATATTTTGGCTTTTTATAGCCGGTAAATTGTTCTTTGCAATAGGCCATCAACTGCTCGACCGTCAGGTTCGGATCCTTGCGCACCACGAACACCTTGACCGCTTCGCCCGAGTGCTCGTCCGGCACGCCGATGCACGCGCACTCCAGCACGCCTGGATGGAGTGCAATCACGCCCTCCAGCTCGTTCGGATAGACGTTGAAGCCGGACACCAGGATCATGTCCTTCTTGCGGTCGACGATCTTCACGAAGCCGTTCTCGTCCATCACGCCGACGTCGCCGGATTTGAAATAGCCGTCGGCCGTCATGACCTTGGCGGTTTCGTCCGGACGGTTCCAGTAGCCGGCCATCACCTGCGGGCCGCGGATCGCGATCTCGCCCGGCTGGCCCAGCGCCACTTCATTGCCGTCGTCATCGAGGATAGCGATGTCGGTCGACGGTACCGGCAAACCGATGGTGCCGGTGAAGGCCGAGCTGTCGGCGCGGTTGCAGGTAGCCACCGGCGACGTCTCGGACAAGCCATAGCCTTCGATGATGGACACGCCCGTCACCTTCAGCCATTTATCGTTGACGGCCTGCTGCACCGCCATGCCGCCGCCGTTGCAGATCTTCAGCGCCGAGAAGTCCAGGTTGCCGAACGACGGATGGTTCAACAGCGCGTTGTACAGCGTGTTCACCGCCGGCAGCATGTTGAACTTGTACTTGCTCAGCTCCTTGATGAAGCCGCCGATGTCGCGCGGATTCGGAATCAGGATGTTCAGCGCGCCGACGCGCGTGCCCCACATCGCGCAGCAGGTCAGCGCGAAGATGTGGTACAGCGGCAGCGCGCAGACGATGGTGATCTGCTCGCTCACATTGCCCAGCGCCGGCTTGGACCAGGCCTCGTTCTGCAGCAGGTTGGCCACCAGGTTGCGGTGCGTCAGCGTGGCGCCCTTGGAGACGCCGGTGGTGCCGCCCGTGTATTGCAGGAAGGCCGGATCGCCAGGCTCCAGCGACACCGGCGTCAGCTTCATGCGGCCGCCCTGCGACAGCGCGTCCTTGAAGCGCACCGCGTTCGGCAGCGAGAACGGCGGCACCATCTTCTTGACGCTGCGCACCACGAAGTTGACCAGCGCGCCCTTGAGGCCGCCGAGCATCTCGCCCATGCTGGCCACCACAATGTGCTTGACCTGCGTGCGGCCCAGCACCTGCTCCAGCGTGGTCGCAAAATTTTCCAGGATCAGGATGGCTTCGCTGCCCGAGTCGTTGAGCTGGTGCTCCAGTTCACGCGGCGTGTACAGCGGGTTGATGTTGACCACGGTGTAGCCGGCGCGCAGGATGGCGGCGATGGCGATCGGATACTGCAACACGTTCGGCATCATGACGGCGACGCGCGCCCCCTTCTTCATGCCGCGGCTTTGCAGCCAGGCGCCCAGGCGCTTGGAGTACGCATCGACTTCGGCATAGGTGAGGAATTTGTCCATGCAGACGTAGGCGTTGCGATCTGCGAACTTGTGGAAGGATTCTTCCATCAATTGCACCAGCGAGCGGTATTGGCTCGTGTCGATCTCCGTCAGCATGCCGGGCGGGTACGACTTCAACCAGATTTTTTCCATCCTGTGCCTCGTGTCTCGAATTATCGTTGTAAGGTCCGGCGCACAGTGCCGGTTCAGGGTCGGGGGATTCGTCTAATGCGAACTTCCGGAGCCTACTTATGACGATGCTATCGGGCAGCAAGCTCAGACGCAAGCGCATTTAACCATATTTGAACGCGGCTTCTAACGGCTTTTTATGTTGCACCGCAACATCAATGCATGCCTTCCGACGCGGTGTCCGGCTCCTTGGCGCTCTCCGCGTTGAGCATTACCGGGCGACCCAGTTGCTGCAGCTGCTGCTGACGTTGAACAAGATCAAGAGAAGCTAATTTTTGCACTGCACCATAAAATCGCACGAACGTTCGTTCCTGCTTTAACAAGGAACGGAAGGCGGGCAGATAATCGTGGTAAGTTCCCACAGCGCTGAGGTGGGCGTTGGTCAGCGGCTCGGCAAACCAGCGGTCGTAGCCGGCGTAGCCGCCCCAGCTGTCCTTCAACTTCTGGTACTCGGTTTTCAGGTGGGCGAAGATGCGCGCCTTCTCGGCCCGCTTGTGGCGGGTGCTGGTTTTGCCGGCGTAGGTGTCGGCCAGCATCTTGCGGTGGCGCACCAGCAGCTCGAGGAAGTCCTGGCGGCGCGCGTTGTAGCGGGTATAGGCCTCGCGCATCGGATCGGTGCCGTACAGTTCCAGCCAGCGCGCCACGCCGGCCTCCTCCACCGCCGTCGCGAAGCCTTCGTTGAACTGCGAATCGCCCTGCACATACACCACCTGGTGCGCCAGCTCGTGGAACACCATGCGCGCCAGCTCGGCGTCGGAATAGTTGATGAAGGTCGACAGCAGCGGATCGCTGAACCAGCCCAGCGTGGAATACGCCGGCACGCCGCCGACCTGCACGTCATCGTTCTCCTTGCGCAGCTCGTCGGCGTAGGCCATCGCGTCTTCCTTGCTGTAGTAGCCGCGATAGCTGACGCAACCGGCGATCGGGAAACACCACTGGATCGGACGCAACGACAGCTCCGGCGTCGCCACCACATTCCACAGCACGAAGGGGCGCGTCAGGGCGGCGTAGTTTTTATAACTGGCGTTGTCGGGCAAGCCCAGTTCCTTGACGGCGAAGCGGCGTATCAACAACGCTTTTTCCAGGCGGGCCTTGAGTTGGGGGTCGGTGGACGGATCGCCCAGCCAGTCTTCAATCGGACGGGCGTCCGACCACAGCGCATACTGGCCTTGGGCGGCTTGCATGTAGTACTTGAGTTGAGCGCAACCAGCCAGCAGAATTGTTGCGCAGCCCGCCGCCACCCAGTATCTGGCGCGGACGATTCGGCGGGCTAAGTTGCGCATACATTACCTTCAAGCAGCGACTCTTTCGACTTGTACCAGTGTATCGTAAAAAGTTGGTGCGCGGCCCATATCAGTCAACTGTTGGCTGGTAACCTCATTGGCGTTTTTACCATCCCTGCCTAGCTTTTTCCACCACACTGACAAGCCTACAACGAGGCCCGCACGCGCCTTGTCCGTGACGCGCGCCTTGGCGATGAAGGTGCCGCGGTCATTGAAGATGCGCACCATGTCGCCGTCGGCGATGCCGCGCGCCGCGCTGTCGGCAGGATGGATGTCCAGGTGCGGCTCGCCCTCCGCCGAACGCAGGCTTTTGACGTTGACGAAAGTGGAGTTGAGGAAGTTGCGCGCCGGCGGAGAAATCATCGCCAGCGGATATCGTTTAGCCAGTTCCGGATTGCTGGCCACCGATTCATACGGCGGCAGATACGTCGGCAGCGGATCGAGTCCGTCGGCCGCCATCGCGGCGGAATAAAACTCGCACTTGCCGGACGGCGTGGGGAAGCCGCCGTGCGCGAATGGCGCGTCGGGCACGTTGAGTTTCTGCCAGCCTTTTTGCTTCAGCGATTCCCAATCGAAGTTGACGGCACGGACGTCCTGCGCGTCGAAGGCCATGGCCGCCAGCTGGTCGTCGCTGTCCTGGAAGCACGGATCGTCGAAGCCCATGCGCGCCGCCAGCAGCCGGAAGATTTCGGTGTTGGCCTTGGCCTCGCCCATCGGCGCGATGGCGGCGTTGTTGGCCATCATGTACAGGTGGCCGTAGGAAGTGTGCGCGTCGATGTGCTCCAGCTGCGTGGTGGCCGGCAGCACGATGTCGGCGTAGTCCACGGTGTCGGTCTGGAAGTGTTCCAGCACCACGGTGAACAAATCCTCGCGCGCGAAGCCGGCCATGACCTTGGCCGAATCCGGCGCGATCGCCAGCGGGTTGGCGTTGTAGACGATCACCGCCTCCACTTCCGGCCCGAACTCCGGCGACGTCGCGCGCAGCAGGTCGTCGCCGATGGTGGTCATGTTGATGGTGCGCGGCTGCTGCTTCAGCAAGTCCGGGCGTTGCAGCGCGGCCTTGTTGGTCGGGAACGAACCGCCGGACGACAACTGGATGCCGCCGGCCGGATGGCGCCATGCGCCCACCAGCGCCGGCAGGCAAGCCATGTTACGCACCGACATCCCGCCGCCACGCACGCGCTGCACGCCGTAGTTGGTGCGGATCGCCACCGGCTCGCCAGCGCGCGCCATGCCGCCGTACAGCCGCGCCAGCTCGACCACTTCGGCCACGCTGATGCCGCAGGTGTCGGCGGTGCGTTCCGGCGTCCATTCGGCCGCGCGTTGTTTCAGTTGCTCGTAGCCCAGCGTGTGCTGCGCGATGTAGTCATGGTCGAGCAGGTCCTCGGCGATCAGCACATGCATCAGGCCCAGCGCCAGCGCGGCGTCGGTGCCGGGCAGCAGCGCGATGTGCTGGTGGCACTTCTCCGCCGTCAGCGAGCGGTAGGGATCGATGGCGATCAGCTTGGCGCCGTTGCGCTTGGCTTCCTGCGCGCGGGTCCAGAAGTGCAGGTTGGAGGCGATCGGATTGCCGCCCCAGATCAGGATCAGCTTGGCGTTCTGGAACTGCTCCATGTCGATGCCGATCGAGCCGCCGATGGTGTACTTGTAGCCGGTAAAGCCGGCCGTGGCGCAGATGGTGCGGTCCAGCAGCGAGGCGCCGATCCGGTTGAAGAACCTTGAAGACATCGACTCGCCCTGCACCAGCCCCATCGTGCCGCAGTAGCTGTACGGCAGGATCGCCTCCGGCGCGCGCCCGGCGATCGGCTTGAGCCTGGCCGCGATGGTGTCCAGCGCCTCGTCCCAGCTGATGCGCTCGAACTTGCCCTCGCCCTTTTTGCCGACGCGGCGCAGCGGATGCAGCAGGCGGTCCTCATGGTAGGTGCGCTCGGTGTAGCGCGCCACCTTGGTGCACAGCACGCCGGCCGTGGTCGGATGGTCGGGGTCGCCCTTGACGGCGGTGGCCACGCCGTCCTCCACCGTCACCAGCAGCGCGCAGGTGTCGGGGCAGTCGTGCGGGCAGGTCGCGCGGACTTGTGTGGTTGTCATGTCAAACGCCTAAAAAACGTGGATGCAAAGCAGTATGGTAATCGATACGGCGACGATACTCCCCACTCTGGATTTGTTTGCACGACAAGGGCTACAATGGCTGTTCTCGATGCCCAAAAGGCAAGCGAACCCGATCTTGGAGAAGCAGATGAAACTAGTTGACCCCATCATTGCATTTCAATCTGAAATACAGCAAATCCGGCGTGACCTGCACGCCCATCCCGAGCTGTGCTACGAAGAAAAACGCACCTCCGACGTCGTCGCAGACAAGCTGAGCGAATGGGGCATCCCCGTGATACGCGGCCTGGGCCTGACCGGCGTGGTAGGCATCATCAAGCACGGCAGCTCCAAGCGCGCCATCGGCCTGCGCGCCGACATGGACGCGCTGCCGATGCAGGAAGTGAACACCTTCGCCCACGCCTCGCGCCACCCCGGCAAGATGCACGCCTGCGGCCACGACGGCCACACCGCCATGCTGCTGGGCGCGGCCAAGCACCTGGCCGAGCACCGCAATTTCGATGGAACGGTTTACCTCATTTTCCAGCCGGCCGAGGAAGGCGGCGCCGGCGCGCGCCGCATGATCGAGGACGGCCTGTTCGATCAATGCCCGATGGACGCGATCTACGGCATGCACAACTGGCCGGGCGCGCCGGTCGGCACGATGAGCGTGGTCGAGGGACCGATGATGGCCTCCAGTAATGAGTTCTACGTCACCGTCAAAGGCAAGGGCGCGCATGCGGCCCAGCCGCACAAGGGCATCGATCCGGTGATGGTGGCGGTGCAGATCGCGCAGAGCTGGCAGACCATCATCAGCCGCCAGAAGAGCCCGCTGGACACGGCGGTGCTGTCGATCACGCAGATCCACGCCGGCAGCGCCACCAATGTGATCCCCGATGAAGCGGAGCTGGTCGGCACGGTGCGCACCTTCACCCAGCCGGTGCTGGACATGATCGAGCAGCGCATGGGCGAGATCGCCCAGCACACGGCGGCCGCGTTCGGCGCCGAGGTGGACTTCAAGTTCCGCCGCAACTATCCGCCGCTGGTCAACCATCCGGCCGAGACGAAGTTCGCGGTGGAGGTGATGAAGTCGGTGGTGGGCGCGGACAAGGTCGACGACCAGGTCGAGCCGACCATGGGCGCGGAAGACTTCGCGTTCTTCCTGCAAGCCAAGCCGGGCTGCTACGTCTTCATCGGCAACGGCGAAGGCGACCACCGCGACGGCGGCCACGGCCTCGGCCCGTGCGTACTGCACAACGGCAGCTACGACTTCAACGACAACCTGCTGCCGATCGGCGCCAGCTTCTGGGTGCGCCTGGCCGAGAAGAGCCTGCCGCTCGCTTAAGCCAGCTTGTCCGGGGCAGTGCCGACGCGTTGTCCGGGATTCAGGGCTTCCAGTCCCAGCAGGGCCGCCGAATGATCGGCCTGCGGAACCGTCTCCACCAGCGTTTGATAGCGCTCGGTCACCAGCTGCGTCACCGGCAGGGTGATGCCCGCCGCTTCCGCCGCCGCCAGGATGTTGCGCTGGTCTTTCAGCTGCGTCTTCACCTGGCCGCCGGCGACAAAATTCCTATCCAGCATGCGCTGGCCGTGCACGTCGAGGATTTTGCTCTCGGCGAAACCGCCGCGTATCGCCGCCCGCATCGCCGCCGGATCGGCGCCGGCCGCCTGCGCCAGCAGCATGGCCTCGGCCACGATGTTGATGGTGGCGCCGACGATCAGCTGGTTGCACAGCTTGGCCACCTGGCCGCTGCCGGCCGGGCCCACCAAGGTAGGTCGGCCCATGGCCGCCAGCACCGGCTCCAGCTCGGCGAAATCTTGCGCGCTGCCGCCCGCCATGATGGCCAGCGTACCGGCCGCCGCACCGCCCACGCCGCCGGACACCGGCGCGTCGACAAAGCGCCGGCCTTGCTCAGCCAGCAGCGCGTGGAACTCCTGCGCTTCCGATTGGCGGGTCGAGCTCATGTCCACCCACAAGGCGCGCGGCGCCAGCGCCGGCAAGGCTTCCTGCATCACGGCGCCGACGATGGGACCGGCCTCCAGCATGGAGATGACGATGTCCGCATCGCGCACCGCATCGGCCAGCGCCGCCACCGCATGCGCGCCGGCATCGGCCAGCGCAGCGGCCTTGGCAAAGGTGCGGTTCCAGACCGTCACCGCATGGCCGGCCGCCAGCAGGCGCCGCACCATCGGGTCTCCCATCAAGCCAATACCGAGAAGGGCAATTCGCGTAGACAATTCCAACTCCTGAGATGATCAAAATAACAGCCCGGCCGGAATTATTCCACGAACCCCGGTACAATCAAGCCAGCCGTATAAATATGAGATATGGCATTTACATTGCAAGGATACTATGTTCGCGAAACAAATGATTGCAGCAGCAGTAGCACTGATCGCCGCACAGGGCGCATTTGCCGATGACAAACTGATCGATTCCGTGGCCATCGATTATGGCAACGCCGCCAAGGTACAAATGGTGCGCTTCAGCGCCGCCAAGGATTGGAGCGCGCGCTGGTTCCAATCGAACGGCACGCACCTGAGCGGCTACTGGGAAGCCAGCGCCGGTCTGTGGAAAGAAAGCCAGTACCAGAATATTTCGGGCAACACCGCCCACCTGTGGGATGTAGGCTTCACGCCGGTGTTCCGCTTCGAGAACGACAACAAGAAGGGCATCTACTACGAAGGCGGCATCGGCGTGCACCGCTTGTCCAAGCTGTACGATAACGATACATACCGTTTATCGACGCACTTCCAGTTCGGCGACCACATCGGCATCGGCTACGTGTTCGACAACAACTGGGAAATCGGCGGCAAGATCCAGCACTTCTCGAACGGCGGCTACAAGAAGCCCAACACCGGCGTCAACTACGTCGAAGTCAAAGCGGCATACCACTTCTGACCGATAGTCCAAGGCCCCTCGGGGCCTTTTCTTTTAGACGTTCGATTCGGCGACGATCTTCCAGCTTTTGCCTTCCTTGGCCCAGTACTGTTTCTTGCGCACCGCGTGACGGTATTTGCCGACCACGATCTGCTGCGTGAAATTGCTGACGATGACTTCTTCCTGGCTAGGCTGGCGGAAGTAGCTCGGCTCGCTCACGGTCACGCTGATCTTCTTGGCGCCGGGCAGGAAGCGGTTCTTGTCCAGCCAGGCATTCACATCCTCGTCGGCCGCCGACTTGAAGCGCGGCGAATACAGCGCGCGCAAACCGGCGTCGTCGCGGTTCTCGACATCGCGACGCCAGGCTTCCACCAACGCGCTGGCCACCCGCAGATCGCGCTCCATTTGTTCCTTGCTGACGAACTCGACCTGGTCACCGATCAGGATCGGCGTCTTGCCGATTTCTACCGTGCGGGTCAGCGTGTTCAGGTCGTCGTTGCTGACCACCACGCAGCCATCGGTCGACAGCGGCGGACGGCTGAAGGTTTCCGGCGGTGTGCCGTGCACCCAGATGCCGGAGCCGCTGCGGCCCTGCGCCTTGTCCCAGTCGTTCGGATAATCGAGCGGCAACGCGCCCTTGCCGTACATGTCAGGCAGCTTCACGCCCGGCAAGTGGCCGATGATGTAGTACACACCGACCGGCGTGCGCATATCGCCTTCCTTCAGCTTGTTGATGCCCAGCTTGCCCTGGCTGACGTAGAAGTCGGACAGCAGGCGGATCTGGTCGTTGCGGTTCTCGTACAGGTAGAGGCGCGAATGCTTGGCGTCGACGATCAGCGCATGCTTCTGGTCCTTGCGCATCTGCATCAGCGCGCGCGGCAGCAGCGCCGCCGACGGCCTGCCAGGCTCAGCCTGCATGCGCACGGCCGCTTCGCGCCGCAGGTCGGCCAGCTTGGATGCTTCTCCCACCGGCACGGCCGCACCCAGCACGCTCACTTCGCGGGTGTGCATCAGCAGGATGTCGCCGCGGACCAGGTGACCCAGGCGGAAATTGGGATAGGCGACCACCAGCGCATCGGCCTTCTGCTGGGCGACACGCAGATTGTGCTGGGACAGTTCTTTGTAGATATCGGACAGCAGCTCTTCCGGATTGGCTTTACGGACGACCGGCGCCCGCGCCGGCTTTTTTGCGGCGTAACTGACCGTCCCTCCCACCACGCTGAGGAGGAGGACGCAAAGCAACCCACTGGCGCGCCAGTGTTGCGAAAATCTAAAGTGTGACATCAGCTACCCGAGGCTTCCTGCTTAATCTGCCATTTTCCACCATTTTTGACCAGCACGAGCGTCTTCCGGCTTCTGGCGGTCAGGCGATCCGATTCGTAGGTCTGGCGGAAGGTCACTTTGGCCGTATTGCCGTTCACAACCACTTCCGGTCCGCCCACTTCAACGTGGATGCGGCCCTTGCCTTCAATGCGGGCGCGGCGCTCATCGGCCCAGGCCTTGCGGGACAAACCTTTAGGCGGTTCGAACTCCTGGCTGTAATAGCCGAGGTAGGAATCGACATTCTGCGTGGTCCAGGCCTTGGCCCAGCCGTGGACCTGGGCCAGCACCGCGTCGCGCTCGGACGTATCCGGCTTGGCGGCTTTTTCCGGTTCAGGCTTGGCAGGTTTTGGTGGCTCCACTTTGGCCGGCTTGACCGGCTCGGCCTGGGCGACCACCACCGGCGCGGGTTTGACTGGCGCTGGCACTGGAGCAGGCGCCGGCTTCGGCGGTTCAACCTTGGCCAGCACCGGTGCAGGCGCAGGTGCAGCTGGCTTGACTGGAACCGGCGTCGGCACAGGTGCAGGCGCAACCGGCTTGGCAGCAACCGGCGCAGGCACCGGTACAGGCGCTGGCGCTGGCGCTGCGGCCACTTTGACTGCTGGCGCCGGAGTCGGTGCGGGCGGCGTCACCGACAAAGCCGGTATGCGTTGCAAGGTAGTCGACTTGCCGGTATCGGCAGGAATCTGCGAGATCAGCGGCGGCGCGGCATTCGCTGCGGCGCGTGGTGCAGCCACCTGGGCCACTTGCTGAGGCGCTGGGGCAGGCGTTGGCACGGCGATCTCTGGCGCACCGAACTTGGCGCCGGTGCTGCTGGAGAAGTTCCGCAACAGCGTCAGCTTGGACTTGGCCGGCGGAGCATTGTTCGAACCGAGCGCCAGCGCCTTGTCGTACGCCTGGCTGGCCATCTTGCCGTAGACGTCGCCCAGGTTTTCATACGCCGTCATATAGCTCGGATTGGTACGGATCGCTTTTTCCAGCGACACGCGTGCCTTGTCGTACTGGCCGTTGGCCGCGTACAGCACGGCCAGGTTGTTATACGGTTCCGGCAGGTCTTTGTAATCTTCGGTGAGTTTGGTGAACACCGCGATCGCCTCATCCGACTTGTTTTGCTCAGTCAGCAGCACGCCCTTCATGAAGCGCATTTGCGGATCGGATGGGTGCTTGTTCAGGTATTCGTTGGTCTTGTTCAGTGCCTCGACAAACTTGCCGGCCTTGGCCAGTTTGGTGACGTCGGCCATCTCATCGGCACGCGCCGGCGCGAGCGCGAAGAGGGTTACCACGATGCCGGCGGACGCCAGGGCACGGTACAGCATAGTTGGAGCTGTCTTATTTTTCATTGAGGTATGAAGCAAGCACGAAAGCACACATGGTACACCTTTCGTTTCCCTAGATCAAAATCTAGCTTGTATCTTATATGCCTCTTTTGTCACAAAAAATAGTACCCGGAAATGCGAAAAACCCCACCAAGATCACTCGGTGGGGTTCTTCTATATAACTAGCCTGACGATAACCTACTTTCACACTGGTTGCAGCACTATCATCGGCGCAGAGTTGTTTCACGGTCCTGTTCGGGATGGGAAGGGGTGGTACCAACTTGCTATGGTCATCAGGCATTGACTTGTACTAGCGTCGCTTAACTTCAGCGCCGCCAAGAATCTGGAGGAAGTATTATAAACGATTTATATCGTTTATGTAGTAAATATTTTAGGTAATGAAGTTGTATCAACGAACGTTCCAACGTACTTCTTATTCACCATAACCTGCTAAGGTTATAGGGACAAGCCGTACGGGCAATTAGTATCAGTTAGCTTAATGCATTACTGCACTTCCACACCTGACCTATCAACGTCCTGGTCTCGAACGACCCTTCAAAGA
>NZ_QVIO01000003.1 GCF_003416895.1 Duganella sp. BJB476 | reverse complement strand
CAGGGGCTGGGCGGGGTGGTCGGTGGTGGTGCTCATAGTTGCTTCAAATGTGTAAAGAGTCGTGGGCTTTTCCTTGCCCCGTAATAAACGTTCGCCCAGCCGCAAGAAGCCGTGGCGGCGCGCCCGCGCCACGGTGCCGGCGCCGATGATCACGTCGTGCGGATAGTCGCGCGCCGCCTGCTCCAGCCGGGAAGCGGTGTTGACGCTGTCGCCCACCGCGGTATAGATGCTGCGGAAGGCGGTGCCGAAATCGCCGGCCATCGCCAGCCCGCTGTCGATGCCGATGCGCACCCGCAGCGGCGGCCTTCCGCGCGCTTGTTGCTCCTGGCTAAGTAATTGCACGCGCCGCACAATAGCACGGGCGGCGTCCAATGCCAAATCGGCATGTTGTAAATTTGGTAACGGCGCGCCCCAGAACGCCACCAGGCCGTCGCCGGTGTACTTGTCGAGCGTGCCCTGGGTGGCGATGACCGGGCCGGTCAGGCACTCGAGGAAGTCGCGCGTCAGCTTGGCCGCCTCATCCACCGGCAGCGATTCGACCTGGGTGGTGTAGCCCTCCATGTCGGCGATCAGGGTGGTGACGTCGAGCTGGCGCGGCGCCAGCGGATCCTTCAGGTCGCTGCGCAGCAGTTCGGCCACCACCGCCGGCGCCACGTACTGGCGCAGCGTGTCGAGCAGGTGGCGCGAGCGCTGCTGGGTCACCTGCCATTGGTAGGGCACGGCAAAGCTGAGCAGGAATAGCAGCGAGGCCAGCGGCGCGGTCGGCGAGAAGTCGGGGTCGTGCCGGCTGACGTCGTAGGCCAGCAGCAGCCACAGCGCGCCGCCGGCCGCCAGCAGCGCGACATTGCGCGCGGCCGACAGGCGCGGGAAGGTGTAGCTGGCCAGCGCCGCCATCAGCAGCGCCCAGCCGCAGGCGATCAGCCGGCCCGGCCACGGCGCCGGCGTGCCGCCGTCGCGCCGGTCGAGCAGGGTCGACAGCATGGCCGCCTGCACCCCCAGGCCCGGGCGGTTGGCCGCCAGCGGCGTGGTCACGCGGTCCGACAGCGTCAGCGACGAGGAGCCGACCAGCACCAGGCGCCCGCGCGCGCTGGCCGGGTCGATGCGGCGCTGCAGGATGTCGGCCGCCGACACCACGGTGTAGGCGGTCCAGTCGCGCCGGTAGGCCACGCGGGCGCCGGCGGCGTCGCCACCGGCCGCCAGCGCCAGGCCGCCGCCGCAGCAATTGACCAGCGCCAGGCTCAGCGCCGGGTAGGTCTGGCCCTGGTAGCGGGTCAGCAGCGGCACCCGGCGCAGCGCGCCGTCGGCGTCCGGGATGAAGCCGATATTGCCGATATGGCGGCCGGCCCTGGCCAGCTGGGCGTGGTTGGCCAGGTAGCCGGTGGCGGCGGCGGCCGGCGCGGTGGCGCTGACCGCGCCGCCCAGCACGCCTTCGCGCAGCAGCTCGGGGCGGGTGCGGCTGTAGTCGAGCGCCTGCGCCAGCACCAGCGGCGCGTGCGCCGCCAGCAGCGCCAGCCGGGTGTCGCCCAGCGGGTCGCTGGCCTTGGGCAGCAGGATGTCGAGCGCCACCCCGCGCGACTGGTAATCGGTGAGCAGGATCTCGACCAGGTCGGCGATGCGGGCGCTGCCCCACGGCCACGGGCCGACCCCGGCCAGGCTGGCCTCGTCGATGTCGACCACCAGCACGCGCGGTTCTTCGGCGTCGGTGGTCTGCAGGCGGATGTAGCGGTCGCGCAGCCACTCTTCGGCCAGGTAGGACGAGCCGGGCGGCGGCAGCCATTCGGCGCCGGCCGTGATCAGCACCGCGGTCAGCGGCAGCAGCCAACGCAGGTGCCGGGACGAGGGCAGGGTCAGGGCGCGCAAGGCCGAAAAAATGGTCATCAGGGAGGCGGCGGCGGCGGGCGGTCGGCGGAGTTCGGAAGGCAAGCGGCTAGGTTACAACGCTTTAAAGATGGCAGCAAATGCTTTTGCTACAAAGTGTAAAGTTTACAGCCGTGCACAAGCGTTCCAGTAGAATGTGACGTTCATCACGGAAACTTCCATCAGAGCACGGATAATCCGGGGTGTATCAAGGAGAACTACCATGCGAAAACTTTTATTCCTGACCGGGGCGCTGTTGCTGGCCCACGCCGCCCATGCCGCCGAGGCAGGGAAAGTCATCTTCGTCGCTGGTGCAGCCAAGATCGCCGCCGTTGCCGCCACCCTGGACGCCCCGGTGGGCGAGGGCGAGCTGCTGAGCACGGGCGCCGACGGTTATATCTACATCAAGACCATCGATAACGGCCTGTTCATCCTGCGTCCCAACACCCAGGCGCGCATCGCCAGCTACCATATCGACGCCGACAACCCGGCCAACACCCGCATCAAGCTCGAACTGCTGAGCGGGGTGGCGCGCAGCCAGTCCGGCCAGGCCGTCAAGCTGGCGCGCCAGAATTTCCGCTTCAACACCCCGGTCGCCGCCATCGGCGTGCGCGGCACCGACTTCACGGTGTTCACTGATAGCAATACGTCGCGCGTGACGGTGTTGTCCGGTGGTATCACCATGAGCGGCTTTGCCGGCGGTTGCCGTCCGGAAGGTACTGGCCCGTGCGAGGGCACGGCCGCGCGCGAGCTGAGCGCGGCCCAGCGCGGCCAGTTGCTGCAATTGCAACGCGGCCAGGCGGCGCCGCAATTGCTTCAGGGTAATAGTTCGCTGGTGCCGGACGTGGTGGCCCCGCCGCGGGGCGATGAGCCTGGCAAGATAGGCAGCGTCAGTGCGCCTGCCGCCCCCAATGAGCCGAGCCTGGATCCGCGCAAGAATGTGACGCTGGAGGCGGAAAAAGCCAGCCAGCAGGCTGCCACCCAGGCACAAACTGTCAAGCCGACCACACCCGACGCCGGCGCGTCCAAGCCGCCGCTGCTGATCACCGTGCCCGATGCGCCCAAGGTGACCGAGCCGACGCCGCCGGTGGTGGTGGTCGTGCCGCCGGTGGTCGTGCCGCCGGTGGTGGAGGTGCCGCCGGTGGTGGTGGTGGTGCCGGTCGAGCCAACCACGCCGCCTTTGCCGCCCAAGGAGATTAGCTGGGGCCGTTTCACGGCGATTGCCGACAGCCCTGCAACCAGCAGTTTGAGCAAGGCGGGCACCGAACGTCTCGGCATGACCGAGGATTTCGTCCTGTTCCGCAGTCGCAGCGGCAGCACCTTTGCCACGCCGGTGCAGGGGTCGGTGGCATTCTCGCTGGCGTCGAGCGAAGGCTATATCCGCAACCTGGATGGCAGCGAAAAGGCGGCGGTGACCTTGCAGAACGGGCAGTTGTCGATGAACTTCGACAAGGCGTCGTTCTCGACGCAATTGGAGGCGCTGACGCAGACTTCGGATGTTTATAAGCTGGCAACTACCGGCAAGATTACGAAGGATGGCATTTTCTCCAGCCTGAGCAATAACTCGAAGACCAACAATATGAGCGTGACCGGGGCTCTCAACGACCTCAATAGCGCGGCATACATATTCCAGGGCTCGCCGGACGCCAAGCATGTGATCAACGGCGCAACGACTTGGAAGAAGTAAATCGCTGATTGTCAAAGCAACCCGCCTTCATGCGCAATGAAGGCGGGTTTTTCTTTGCGCGTAATGTTTTGAGAAAAACAATAACGTCTTTCTTTCAGGTATGCTTTCCGGGTTGTGCTGTATTTGGGTTTTGTTATGGGGATAGTCAGGAGACGGACTGTTCCACACCCTTGCGCAAAGATTTGATTTATGCAGAGCCTTCTTACATAATGGCCGCGCGGTAAATTTAATGTCGCATAAAAAGCAAAAAAGTAGAGGTAATTGAGGTTTGGTGTGATGCTCATCACATTCTCCCCCAGGTATCCTCTGCCATGATTCGGCTACGCTGTCTTGCGGTCCGCAGGTTGCGTCGCCGAAGCGCTTATTTTCTTAACCCTAGGAGTTACACCAAATGGCAACCACCACCGATCTGATTCAACAATTGTACGTCGCGTATTTCAACCGTCCTGCAGACGTAGCTGGTCTGGCATTCTACGTTGACGCGTACGACAACCGCGGCGCTTCGATCGATCTGATCAGCAAATCGTTCAACAACGCAGCTGAATACACCGACGCATACAAGGGCAAGAGCTCCGACGAAATCGTCAGCATCGTTTACCACAATCTGTTCGGCCGCACCCCAGACAGCGAAGGCCTGAACTTCTGGAGCCCGAAAATCGCTTCCGGCGCGATCTCGACCGCTGACCTGGTGAAATTCATTTCCGCTGGCGCAGTCAATGCCGACGGCACCCCTAACTCCGACGGCCTGATCTTCAACAACAAAGTTGCCGCTGCTGGCTCCTTCACCGCTGAAATCGGCACCGCCGGTAACGAAAACGAGCGTATCGCTTACGCCAGCGGCACCGCTGCTGTCATGACCGCTGCCAAGAACTACATCGCCGGCGTAACCACCGACGCAACCCTGGCCGCCGCACAAGCCAGCGTGCACACTACCGCACAAGCCATCTACGCTAGCACCATCCCAGTGGTTAACACCGCTCTGTCGACCAACATCGACACCGTGGTTGGCGGCGCAGGCAACGACGTGATCACCGGCTCGGGCGCAACCAGCACCCTGACCGGCCTGGACAACATCGACGGCGGTGGCGGCACCAACACCCTGAACGTTACCTCGGTTGGCGCAATCACCACCGCTGGCGCGACCGTGAAGAACATCCAGGTTGCCAACCTGGTCAGCGCTGCTGACGTGACCGCCACCACCACCGCGTGGACCGGCCTGACCAACCTGAACATCACCTCCGGCGCTACCGCTGGTGAAACCGTGACCGCTGCCGCGACCACCACCCTGAACCTGACCAACTCGACCGCTTTCGGCTTGACCGTTGTCGGTACGGGTGGCGCTCTGGTGGTTAGCAACGCCGGTGGCCAGATCGACGTCGGCCAGACCGCTGTCGCCAACGCCATCACCTCCGCTTCGATCACCGGCGGCGTTGCTGTCAACGTGTCCGACCGTTCGGGCGCTTCGGCAGCTGTCGGCTCGACCCTGAAATCGGTAGCGCTGGATGGCAACACCGGTGCCGCAACCCTGGCTGGTAACGCCATCACCGCTGTGTCGGTGGCCAACACCAACCAGAACCTGACCGTGACCGCCGCCGCCGCTACCCGCGCCGACGTCATCACCGTCAACACCGTCACCGGCGGCATCTACACCGACGCAACCGCGACCACCGCTACCCTGACCTCGACCGGCGCGGCTAACACCGTGGCTGACCTGGCTGTTGCTGCTGCAACCAAAGTCATCCTGAACGGCGACAAGGCACTGACCCTGACCACCACCCACCTGGGTGCGGCCACCAACCTGACCGTCAGCGGCAGCGCCCTGACCACCGTCAGCGGCTTCAACACCACTAACGTGCTGACCAGCGTTACGGTCACCGGCGCCGGCGGCCTGTCCAGCGACCTGTCGGGTCAAACGCTGCTGACCTCGATCGACGCTTCGGGTTCGTCGGGTGCAAACTCGGTGACCCTGGGCGCCGCTCAGGCCTACAAAGGCGGTTCGGGTGTTGATACCGTCACCATGACCGCTGCGCCAACCGTGGCAGTTGACGGCGGCGCAGGCACCGCTGACGTGTTCGTAGTGAACGCTGCTTCGTTCGCTCTGACCAACGTCAAGAACTTCGAAACCCTGGGCCTGGGCGCTCTGGCAACCGGTGCTTACTCGGCTGCTGGCTTCACCCACCTGACCGAAGGTGCTGTTACCGCTGGCGTAACCTACAACACCGTTGCCGCTGGTACCGACCTGACCATCACCGGTAGCGTTGGCTTCGGCACCGTCTACACCCTGGCAACCGATACCGCAACCGACGTGCTGAACCTGAAACTGTCGTCGGCTGCTGCGATCAACGGTGGCGCTGTCACCGCGACCAACGTGGAAACCGTCAACATCACCACCTTTGACAGCAACACCACCAAGCACGTTGATTCGATGACCCTGGTTGACACCGCGCTGACCACCCTGAAAGTGTCGGGCAACGCCGGCCTGAACCTGGGCACCGGCACCATGACCACGATCACCTCGATCGATGCAAGCGGCATGACCAACACCGCTGGTACCGCAGCGACCGGTTTCAGCTACACCACCGGCGTGCTGGCAGCTGCTTCGACCATCAAAGGTAGCGCAACTGGCGGCGACGTCATCAACGCTGCTGCTGCTGTGGCCGCTGTGACCATCACCGAAACCGCTGGTACCAACAGCATCACCGGTTCGTCGACCATCGCTAGCACCCTGACCGGTGGTACCGGTGCCGACACCATCGTTGGTGGCGCAGGCAAAGACGTTATCGTCGGCGGCGGCGGTGCGGACATCATCACCGGCGGTGCTGGTGCTGACACCATCACCCTGTCGGGCGTGACCGCTAAGCTGATCAACGCTGCGCTGCTGGATTCGGGTACCAACACCTCGACCACCATCCAGACCGCTGAACTGACCTCGACCTTCGACGTAGTCAAAGGTGCTGCTGCTGGCGACACGATCCAACTGTTCACCAGCACCCCAGCTGTCAACCTGACCGCTACCAACCTGGCTGGTACCGATGATGTTGTCAACTTCGCTCGTGGTACCTACGACGCGGCTGCAGGCACCTTCACCTACGCAGCTAACGGTCTGGACACCGCAATGACCTACGACACCACCGTTGGTGCCGGTACCGCGTTTGAAACCATCATCCTGGTTGGTTACACCGCTGGCACCACCACCGCAGTGGCCGCTGGCCTGATCACCCTGGCGTAACTCTCGCTCTTCACAGAGCTAAGGGTTAAACCTTGAAAGGCCGGGCGCAAGCCCGGCCTTTTTTATTGCTCCTTCGCGCCGCGATTCCGTGGCCGCCAACATCCGCAAAAAAATATCAATATTCATATTGATTTTTTCTCATTCTTCCCGCTTTGTTTTTCCAAGGCGTGGCAAATGCCGTGAAAATGTGATTTGCGTCACATTTTTTGCGCAAGTTGATCTATAATCTCTCGCCTGACTTATCTATTGCCGTATTGCGCACGCGCTTCCCTCGCGGGGCACCGCGATTGAAAGTTGCCATCCACTGGATTGTTTACCGCACCATATGAAAAAACTTCTTACGCCTAAAAATGAAATCCAGACCGTCCTCGACGGATTTCGCAGCACGTTCTACACCGTCGGGGCATTTAGCGCGATCACCAACCTGCTGATGCTGGTGCCATCCCTGTATATGTTGCAGGTGTATGACCGGGTGCTGGCCAGCCGCAACGAGATCACCTTGCTCATGCTGACCCTGCTGATGCTGGGGGCTTACCTGTTCATGGCCGCGCTGGACCTGATGCGCAGCTTTGTGCTGGTGCGCGTGGGCGCCCGCTTCGACATGGTCCTGAACAAGCGTGTGTACACCGCGTCGTTCGAACAAAACCTCAAGCGCAGCGGCGGCAACGCCGGCCAGGCGCTGCAGGACCTGACCAATCTGCGCCAATTCCTGACCGGCAACGCGCTGTTCGCCTTCTTCGACGCGCCCTGGTTCCCGGTCTACCTGATCGTCATTTTCGTGTTCGAGCCTTCGCTGGGCGTGTTCGCCCTGTGCGGCACGGCCATCCTGGTGGTGCTGGCGTTTGTGAATGAAAAGGTGTCGCACAAGCCGCTGGCGGAAGCCAACCAGATGGCGATCGCCTCGACCAACCTGGCCACCAACAACCTGCGCAACGCCGAAGTGATCGAGTCGATGGGCATGCTGCCCAACCTGATGGGGCGCTGGTTCAAGTTGCACGGCAAGTTCCTGCACCTGCAGGCCGAAGCCAGCGAAAAGGCCGGCAAGATCGGCGCCGTCACCAAGTTTGTGCAGGTATCGCTGCAGTCGCTGGTGCTGGGCTTTGGCGCGCTGCTGGTGATCGAAGGAAAAATCACCTCGGGCATGATGATCGCCGCCTCGATCCTGGTGGGCCGCGCGCTGGCGCCGGTGCAACAAGTGATCGGCGTGTGGAAATCGTGGAGCAGTACCCGCAGCGCCTACGAGCGCCTGGTGGCCCTGCTGGAAAACAACCCGGCCCGTTCGGCCGGCATGCCGCTGCCGAAGCCGCTGGGCCAGCTCAACATCGAGGGCGTTTCCGCCGCGCCGCCGGGCGTCAGCATGCCGGTGCTGAAGGGCGTGAATTTTGCGATCCTGCCGGGCGATGTGCTGGGCGTGATCGGCCCCAGCGGCTCGGGCAAGTCCACGCTGGCCCGCCTGCTGGTCGGCGTATGGCCGACCATGATGGGCAAGGTGCGCCTGGACGGCGCCGACATCTTCCAATGGAACAAGGGCGAACTGGGACCGCATATCGGCTACCTGCCGCAGGACATCGAACTGTTCGGCGGCACGGTCAGCGAGAACATCGCCCGTTTCGGCGAGATCGATGCGGACAAGGTGGTGCAGGCCGCCAAGCGCGCCGGCATCCACGACCTGATCCTGCATTTCCCCAAGGGCTACGACACCCTGCTGGGCGACGGCGGCGCCGGCCTGTCCGGCGGCCAGCGCCAGCGCCTGGGCCTGGCGCGCGCCATGTACGGCGATCCGTCGGTGATCGTGCTCGATGAACCGAACTCCAACCTGGACGACATCGGCGAGGCCGCGCTGGTCCAGGCGGTCCAGGATCTGCGCCAGCGCGGCAAGACCATCGTGCTGATCACGCACCGCACCAGCATCATCGGCGCGACCACCAAATTGCTGTTGCTGCGCGATGGCGTGATGGAAATGTTCGGCCCGACCAACCAGGTGTTGGCGGCCCTGCAGGAAAACACGCAAAAGGCGCTGCAGGCGCAACAACAGGCACAGCAGCAAGCGCAACAGGCACAGCAGCAAGCACAACTGGCGCAGCAGCAAGCGGCCGCTGCGCAGCAGGCGGCGCAGGCGGCCGAGGCGCCGGCCGACGCGGTCAAGGAACAGGAATAAATCATGAAAAGTTTAGTGACGAAAAAAGAAGACGCGGCCGAAGTCATCACCCATGACGTGACGCCGCTGACGGTCAACACCGACGCCGGCGCCTATGCCAAATTCGGCTGGATGATCGTGCTGCTGGGCGTGTGCGGCTTCCTGTTGTGGGCGGTGTTCGCGCCGCTCGACAAGGGGGTGCCGGTGTCCGGCGTGGTGGTCAAGGAAGGCAACCGCAAGCCGGTGCAGCACCAGGCCGGCGGCACGCTGGAGGCGTTGCTGGTCAAGGATGGCGATGTGGTCAAGGCCGGCCAGGTGGTGGCGCGCATGAATCCGGTGCAGGCGCAGGCGCAGGTGGAGATGAACGGCGCCCAATACCGCTCGCAACTGGCGACCGAAGCCCGGTTGCTGGCTGAACGCGCGGGCAAGACGACGATCACCTATCCGCCCGAGCTGCTGGCGGCGCGCAACGACCCGGCGGTGGCGCAGACCATGGCCTTGCAGGAGCAGCTGATGCTCTCGCGCCAGATGTCGCTGCGCAGCGAAATGTCCGCCTATGAGGAAAACCTCGCCGGCCTGAAGGGCCAGGTGGAGGGCTTGCAAGCCTCGCGCGCCAGCAAGGTCGAGCAACTGGCCTTCGTCAAGGAGCAGGTCACCAATCTGCGCGACCTGGCCAAGGACGGCTATGTGGCGCGCAGCCGCCTGCTGGACGTGGAGCGCAGCTATTCCCAGCTGGTCGGCGCGATCGCCGAGGACGCCGGCAATATCGAGCATGGCAAGCGCCAGATTGCCGAAATCGCTTTCCGCCGCGCCCAGCGCACGCAGGAATATCAGAAAGAAGTGTCCAGCCAGCTGGCCGACGTGCAGAAGGATGTGCGCGTCAACGCGGGCCGCATGACGGCGCTGGAATTTGATCTCTCCAACATCGAAGTCAAGGCGCCGGTCGACGGCGTGGTGGTGGGCCTGGCCGCGGTCGGCAAGGGCACGGTGCTGCCGTCCGGCTTCCGCATGATGGATGTGGTGCCGAGCGGCGAGGCGCTGGTGGTCGAGGCGCAGCTGGCGATCAATCTGATCGACAAGGTCAAGGTCGGCATGCCGGCGGAACTGATTTTCTCCGCGTTTAACACCAACAAGACGCCGCATATTCCGGGCCAGGTGATCCAGGTCTCGGCCGACCGCAGCGTCGACGAGCACACCGGCCAGCCGTACTACAAGATCCGCACCCGGGTGACGCCGGAAGGCGCCAAGCTGATCGCCGCGCACAAGCTGGAAGTCCAGCCTGGCATGCCGGTGGAAATGTTCGTCAAGACCGGCGAGCGCACCATGATGAGCTACCTGTTGAAGCCGGTATTCGACCGCTCCAAAACCTCGATGACGGAGGAATAACGTGGGCTATTTCGTCAAGCCAGGCCGGCCGCTCGGGGCCGCCGTTGCGGTGGCCGCAGCGTTCATGTTGTCCAGTCCGTGCGCCAGCGCGCTGGGGCTGATGGAGGCTTACCAGGCCGCGCTGAAAAACGACCCGACCTACCGCTCGGCATATTTTGCCAGCGAGGCCGGCAAGGAAAACCGCATCCTCGGCCGCTCGAATCTGTTGCCGGCGATATCGGGCAGCTACAGCGGCACCCAGAGCCGCAACACCATCACCGTGGGCGACGCCAGCGGTCCGCGCGACTACTTCAGCCGCTCGGCCGTCGTGCAGCTGCGCCAGCCGCTGCTGAACCTGGATGGCTATGCGCGCTACAAGCAGGGCGCGGCGCAATCCAATTATGCGGCGGCGCAGTTCGAGAGCCAGCAGCAGGAAGTAATTTCGCGGCTGGTCAACGCCTACTTCGACGTGCTGTACAAGGGCGAGCTGCTGGCGCTGGCCAAGGTGGAGCGCGATGTGTACGTCGAGCAGCGCAAGGTCAACGACCGCCTGTTTGAAAAAGGCGAGGGCACCCGCACCGACATGCTGGAAAGCCAGGCCCGCCTGGATTCGTCCGAGGCCGCGGTGCTGGAAACCCAGGACGCGCTGAACACCTCGCGCACCACGCTGGCGGCCATCATCGGCGGCGATCTTGGCGAGCTGGACCGTCTCAGCCCCAACTTCGAAACCCGTCCGGCCGACACGCTCAGTTTCGAAGCCTGGAAGAACATCGCGCTGGAACGCAATCCCGACATCAAGACGCTGACCTATGGCGTGGAAATCGCCCGCCAGGAAGTCAACAAATCGCGCGCGGGCCATACGCCGCGGGTGGATTTCGTCGCTTCCTACAGCAAGAGCACGGCCGATTCGATCCAGACCTATAACCAGGACACGCTGTCGCGCAATATCGGCATACAGATCAATATTCCGATCTACTCGGGCGGCGCCGTCAATGCGCAAACCCGGCAGGCGGTGGCCAACCAGGAAAAGGCCAAGTCCGACCTGCAGGGGCAGGCGGACAAGGTGCTGACCGAGCTGCGCAAGGACTATGACGCCATGCTGAGCGGCGTGGCGCGCATCGCGGCGCTGAAAAAAGCGGTGGCTTCGTCGGAACTGCTGGTCAAGGCCACGGAGCAAAGCGTCAAGGGCGGCGTGCGCATCAATCTCGACGTGCTCAACGCCACGCAGCAGCTGTACACCAACAAGCGCGACCTGGCGCAGGCGCGTTACAACTATCTGCTCAACACCCTGCGCATGCGTTCGGCCGCCGGCACCCTGGCGGAAGCCGACGTGCGGGAAATCGCGCCCTATTTTCAGCCAGCGCAGTAAATGAGCATGATGGACGATGAGTTGGAGGTGACGGTCGACGGCGTCAGCTACAAGGTTGCCGAGCTCAGCGCCGAGGCCCAGGGGCAGGTGGCGAATCTGCAGTTTGTCGACGCCCAGATCGCCGACCTGAACGCCAAGCTGGCGGTCTACCAGACCGCCCGCAACGCCTATCAGGCGGCGCTGCAGCAACTGCTGCCGCGCACCCGCCAATAGGCGCGCGGCGCCGCCGTAAAAAAGCCCCGCCACCTGGATGCCTTCAGGTGGCGGGGCTTTTTATTGTCCATGCTGCATGCGGGCGAGGTCAGTCCGCCTGGTGCTTGCCGTAGCAGTGCGGGCAGGATTTCTCGTACACGTATTCCGGCGCCAGCTGCTGGCGCGGCGTGACCACCGAGCGGCAGACGAAGCATTGCACGGTCTCGGTCGGTTCCAGTTTCGGATTGAGCGCGGTGCGGTAGTCGAACACGAAGCAGTCGCCGGTGTAGTGGGCGCCGCCGACTTCCTCGAAGTACTTGAGGATGCCGCCTTCGAGCTGGTAGACATTGTCGTAGCCGATGTTCTGCATGTGGATGGCCGCCTTTTCGCAGCGGATGCCGCCGGTGCAGAAGGTGACCACGGTCTTGCCGGCGAAGTCGTCCTTGTGGGCGGCGATCACTTCCGGGAACTCGGTGAATTTCTTGATGCGGTAGTCGACCGTGTGGTCGAAGGTGCCGACGTCGACTTCGAAATCGTTGCGGGTGTCGACCATCACCACCGGGCGGCCGTGGTCGTCGACGCCGCTGTCCAGCCAGCGCTTGAGCGTGTGGGCTTCGACGAAGGGCGCGCGGCCTTCTTCCGGCTTGATCAGCGGCATGCGCATGGTGATGATTTCTTTTTTGATCTTGACCAGCATGCGCTTGTGCGACTGCTCGACCGAATAGCTTTCCTTCACTTCCAGGTCGGCGAAGCGGGCGTCGCTGCGGACCCAGGCCAGGAACTCGTCGATATGGCTGCGCGGACCGGACAGGAACATATTGATGCCTTCCGGCGTCAACAGGATGGTGCCTTTCAGCGCCAGGCGCTGGCAGATGTCCTGGTACAGCGGGCGCATCGCTTCGGTGTCGTCGAAGGTGACGAACTTGTAGGCGGCGATGTTGACGTGAGCGGCAGCGGCAGCGATGGCGGCGGCATGCGCTTCAGCTTGTAAAGCAGTATTAGCGTGCATGGTGGATAAGATCGAAAATTGTGAAGAGCCGACATTATACGCGCTTTTTCTGCTTAAAAAACAAGCAGCCGCTCGAATAAGATGCTAGGCTATTTACTACAAATGTAGTCGGGAGGGGATGATGGCGGAAAGTACATCGGTGCGCATTAATCAGGATTTATATGAACTCGCCAGACAGGATGCGGCGTTGGAGCATCGCACCATCGCCGGCCAGATCGAGTTTTGGGCGAGGATAGGACGTGCGGCCCTGGATAACCCGGATCTGCCGGTCAGCTTCGTCGCGGAATCGCTGGCGTCATTGGCGGAACCTCGTGAGCAGGCGCAGCCCTTCATTCCGCGCAGCAGCCGGGGCAAGTAATGTGGGCCGTCGTTCAAACCCGCCGGTTTGCGCGGCAGTACAAGAAATTACAGGACAAGACCGCTGCGGACGTCGACAACGCAGTATCGGCGATACAGGCTGTCCCCCACGTCGGCGAACGCAAGAAAGGCGATCTTGCGGCCTTGCGCGTGTACAAATTCCGTAGCGGCAGCCAGCAGTATTTGCTGGGATATAGCCTGGACGAGGGAATACAGTTGATCTACCTGGAGGCGGTCGGACCGCACGAAAACTTTTATCGCGATGTCAAGCGCTGACCCTGCGCGACTGCGAGAAATCAGTTTCTTCGAACCCGGCCGCCGCACGGTAAAATAGCTGGTTATTGAACCAGCATTGAGCGGCGTATGAACATGGTAGCAAACGAACAAGAAGTGGCGGCAAGCCCTGCGATGGTCCCAAGCGTCGCCAAGGCGGGACCGGATTTCGTCCACCTGCGGGTGCACTCGGAGTACTCCATCGTCGACGGCCTGGTGCGCATCGACGACCTGGTCGCCACCGCCGCCAAGGACAAGCAGGCCGCGCTGGCCGTCACCGACCTGTCCAATATGTTCGGCATGGTCAAGTTCTACAAGGCCGCGCGCGGCAAGGGCATCAAGCCGGTGGTCGGCGTCGACGTCTGGATCAGCAACGACGACAACCGCGACAAGCCGCATCGCCTGATGCTGTTCGCCAAAAACCACATGGGCTACCTGCAGCTGTGCGAACTGTTGTCGCAGGCCTGGCTGACCAACCAGTACAAGGGCCGCGCCGAGATCCGCACCGAGTGGCTGGCCGAGCTGACCTCCAAGACCTACGCGCTGCTGCCCGACGTCAGCCCGGCCAACGGCCTGATCGCGCTGTCCGGCGCGCACTTCGGCGACGTCGGCATGGCGATTGAAAACGGCAACCCGGCGCTGGCCGAGAAGAACGCCGAGAAGTGGGCGCAGATCTTCCCCGGCCACTTCTACATCGAGATCCAGCGCGCCGGCCAGGCCAACCAGGAAGCCCAGGTGCGCCACGCGGTGGCGCTGGCCGCCAAGCTGGGCCTGCCCGTGGTGGCGACCCATCCGGTGCAGTTCATCTCGCCCGACGAGTTCATCGCGCACGAGGCGCGCACCTGTATCGCCGAAGGCGAAATGCTGGCCAATAACAAGCGCGTGCGCCGCTTCAACGAGCAGATGCGCTTCATGTCGCAGGCCGAGATGCGCGAGCTGTTCCACGACCTGCCGGCCGCGCTGCAAAACTCGGTGGAGATCGCCAAGCGTTGCAACCTGACGCTGACCCTGGGCAAGCCGCAACTGCCGAACTTCCCGACGCCGGGCATGACCATCGACGAATTCCTGCGCGCGGAAACCAAGAAGGGCCTGGAGGAGCG
Source organism: Duganella sp. BJB476 (assembly GCF_003416895.1). Taxonomy (GTDB): domain Bacteria; phylum Pseudomonadota; class Gammaproteobacteria; order Burkholderiales; family Burkholderiaceae_D; genus Rugamonas. Next base: position 711,077 of record NZ_QVIO01000003.1, on the reverse strand, counting down.
CCTGGAGCAGCTGTATCCGGATCCGCTCAAGCGCGAGGCGCAGCGGGCGCGCTACGAGGAGCGGCTGGAGTTCGAGAACAACACCATCATCAACATGAAGTTCCCGGGCTACTTCCTGATCGTGGCGGAGTTTATCCAGTGGGGCAAGAACAACGATGTGCCGATCGGCCCGGGCCGGGGTTCGGGCGCGGGCTCGCTGGTGGCGTATGCGCTGAAGATCACCGATCTGGATCCGCTGAAGTACAACCTGCTGTTCGAACGTTTCCTCAATCCCGAACGCGTTTCGATGCCCGACTTCGACATCGACTTCTGCCAGGAAAAGCGCGACCTGGTGATCCAGCACGTCAAGGACCTGTACGGCCGCGACGCGGTGTCGCAGATCGCCACCTTCGGTACCATGGCGGCCAAGGGCGCGATCCGCGACGTCGGCCGCGTGATGGACTTCGGCTACAACTTCTGCGACGGCGTCTCCAAGCTGATTCCGTTCAAGCCGGGCAAGCCGGTGTCGATCGCCGAGGCGATCGAGGAAGAGCCGATGCTCAAGGAGCGCCAGCAGAACGAGGAAGAAGTGGCGCAGCTGCTGGACCTGGCGCAACAGGTCGAAGGCATCACCCGTAACATCGGCATGCACGCCGGTGGCGTGCTGATCGCGCCGGGCAAGCTGACCGACTTCTGCCCGCTGTACACGCAGGGCGGCGACGGCGGCGTGGTGTCGCAGTACGACAAGGACGACGTCGAAGCCGTCGGCCTGGTCAAGTTCGACTTCTTGGGCCTGACCACGCTGACCATTCTCGATCGCGCGGTGCGCTACATCAAGATGCTCGATCCCAAGGAGGCCGAGTTCGACCTGGCGCGATTGCCGCTGAACGACCGTCCGTCGTACGAGCTGCTGACCAAGGCCAAGACCGTGGCCGTGTTCCAGCTGGAGTCGCGCGGCATGCAGGGCATGTTGAAGGACGCCCGTCCCGACCGCTTCGAAGACATTATCGCGCTGGTGGCGCTGTACCGTCCGGGCCCGATGGATCTGATCCCGGACTTCTGCAAGCGCAAGCACGGCGAAAAATTCGACTATCCCGATCCGCGCACCGAATCCATTTTGTCCGAAACCTACGGCATCATGGTGTACCAGGAGCAGGTGATGCAGATGGCGCAGATCGTCGGCGGCTACTCGCTGGGCGGCGCCGACATGTTGCGCCGCGCGATGGGTAAGAAAAAAGCCGAGGAGATGGCGGAGCACCGCGAGATCTTCCGCGCCGGCGCCGCCAAAGACGGCCTGACCGCGCAGAAGGCCGACGAGATCTTCGACTTGATGGAAAAGTTCGCGGGCTACGGCTTCAACAAGTCGCACGCCGCAGCGTACGCGCTGCTGTCCTACCACACCGCCTATCTGAAGGCCCACCATCCGGCCGCGTTCATGGCAGCCAATATGTCGCTGGCGATGGAGGACACCGAGAAGGTCAAGATCCTGGTCGAGGATTCGATCGACATCTGCGGCCTGACCATCCTGCCGCCGGACATCAACAAGTCCGACTTCCGCTTCATGCCGGACGGTCCGCCGCCTTCGGTGACCGGCAAGAAGGTCACGCAGATCCGCTACGGCCTGGGCGCCTGCAAGGGCGCCGGCCAGAACGCGATCGAGGCCATCATCGCCGCCCGCACCGCCGGCGGTCCGTTCACCAGCCTGTTCGATTTCTGCAAGCGGGTCGACAAGAAGCAGATCAACCGCCGCACCATCGAATCGCTGATACGCGCGGGCGCCTTCGATTGCCTGGCGATCGACCGCGCCATCCTGCTGGCCACGGTCAGCTTCGCGATGGAATGCGCGGACCAGGAAGCCAAGGCGGCCAACCAGGTCAGCCTGTTCGGCGGCGACGATTCCGATTTGGTGGCGCCGCCCGAATACGTGAAGGCCGCGCCGTTCACCGAGCGCCAGAAGCTGGCCGAGGAAAAGATCGCGCTGGGCTTCTACCTGTCGGGCCACATGTTCGATTCGTTCGCGCCGGAAGCGCGCCGCTTCGCCCGCACCAAGCTGGCCGAGCTGGAACCGTCGCGCGAGCCGCGCATGCTGTGCGGCGTGATCACCGGCATCCGTCCGCAGATGACGCAGCGCGGCAAGATCCTGATCGTCACGCTGGACGACAAGACCGCGGTGGTCGAGGTGACCGTGTATTCGGAAGTGTTCGAAGAGAACAAGCGCATGTTCAAGGACGACGAGTTCCTGGCCGTGGTCGGCAAGGTGTCGGAAGACCGCTTCTCCGGCGGCCTGCGCATCTCGGCCGAGAAGGTGTTCGACATCGTGACGGCACGCGTCAACTACGGCAAGCAGCTGGCCATGGCGCTGCCGACCTCGGTGGACGTGCGCAAGATGGCCGAAGTGCTGGCGCCGCACCGCCACGCGGACGGCTTGCCGGTGTCGGCGCGCATCACGCCGCAGGGCGTCGGTTGCGTGGTGCAGCTGGGCGAAGCGTGGCGCGTGGCGCCGTCGGACGAGCTGCAACTGGCGCTCCAGCAGGTGCTGGGCGCCAAGGACGTCGCGATCGAGTACTAGTTACAGCTGTGCGCTGATGCTGGTAATGGCATACCCCTTGGCGCCTATCTGCTCCAGGGGGTGGACGATGTGGTAGCGGGACAGATCGTCGAGGCCGTCGTCGACTTCGACGTGGCTGGCCTCGGGATGCCAGTCGGTGTTGGTGGCTTCCTCGGGGATGGGTTTGCCCTCCGGCACAGCCAGGTAGCTGTGTTTGCCTTTTGCTTCATCTCGGTAATAAATATCCACACGCATGGTATTTCTCCTTGGACGAAAAACCCATGGTACCGGAATTTGACGCCGGCATCACCATGTAGTCGCAATCGGACCGGCTGGTTTGATTATAATGGCAGGTCCCGATAGCGCCGCGGCCTCATTCTATGTTCAATTATTTCATGCAGATCATTCACGGTATGGCCGATTACGGCTGGCGCATTTTTTACGCCTCCATGATCTTCTTTGTCGCGGAAATGGCGTTCGGCCGCAATCGCTACAGCCTGCGCTCGCGCTTCAATGCGGCGCTGTACTGGCTGGTCTATATCGCCATCACGGTGAGCTTTTACGCGCTGTTCGGCCGCATCTGGGGCAGCCTGGGCGTCAAGCCGCTGCTGTCGCTGGACCTGAACCGCCTGTTCAGCGGCGGCGGCAAGTGGTTGCAGGTGGTCGGCTGGATCGTCATGCCGGTGATCGCCGCCATCATCGGCGAGTTCTTCTATTACTGGTTCCACCGCTTGCAGCACAAGAGCGCCTTCCTGTGGGCCTTCCACAGCGAACACCACGCCTTGCGCGAGATGAGCGCATGGAACAGCAACCACCACTTCACCGAAGAGATCTTCCGGGTGCCATTCGTGCTGATACCGATCAGTTTGCTGATCCAGGTGGATGTGGGCGTGGTGCCGGCGCTGGTGGGACTCATCATAGGCCTGCAGGGCCAGTTTGAACATTCGCACACCAAGCTGAATCTTGGACCGCTGCGCTATGTGGTGGCCGATAACCGCTTCCACCGCATCCATCACTCGGTGGAACTGCATCACTACGACAAGAATTTCGGCTCGTTCACGTCGGTTTGGGACAGCCTGTTCGGCACCGCTTATTTCCCCGCCAAGGATGAGTGGCCGGACACCGGCATCGATGCCCACGACGAGGCCAAGAACCTGTCCGAGTATCTGTTCCGGCCGTTCCGCAAACTGCGCGGCAAGAGCGCCGCGTAGCCGTTCAAGCCAGGGCGTATTCGTCGTCGTCGTGGACGACGGCCTGCAGCGTGCTGTAGTTCTGGCTCAGCGGCGTCGGCACCGCTTCGAAGCGCGGCGCGCTCAGGCCGGCGCTGATGGCGGCGCTGATGGCCGTCAGCGTCTCGTGGCGCTTGCGCGCTTCCGAGCGTTTCTTCGAGGCGATCGCCGCCAGGTCCGGCGGCGCGATGGCTTCGCACGGCAGGCGCCAGTCGCCGTCGGCGCGGCGGCTCGCTTCCAGCTCCTGCCACAGCGTGTCGTAGTCGGCGTGCACCTTGCCCTGGCGGCTGGCGCCGCAGACCACGCGGTTGGCGTTGCTGACCAGGCGCAGTTCGACGCAGCCGTAGTCGTGGCCGATCTGGCTCAGCAGCTTGACCATCATATTCTTCGGCCTCAGGCCGTGCAGTTCGCGGGTGGCGTCCTTGATCACTTGCAGGCCTTGCTCGCTCTTCGAGCCCTGCATGCAGCCTATGCCCAGCACCATGCCGCGCACCCCCTGCAGGAAGGAAAACGCGCAGCTGTAGACCAGCACGCCCTCATGCTTCAGTTGCAGCACCAGTTCGCCTTCACGCTCCATCGGTTCGATGGCGCGCAGTTCGAGCTGGTAGCGCAGGCCGGTCTTGCCCTCGATGCTGCCCAGCACCACGGCGCCGCGCGCGGCGCGCACCGTCAGCGGCCCCAGGCCCTGGCGGAAGATGAAGCGGTAGTGCTGTTGCAGCAGGTCGACGCGCTGGGCGCAGTTCATCGTGTTGCTCAGGTAGGGACGGTAAATCTTGTACAGCAGGCGCGGACGGGCCTTGACCAGGTCCATGAACAGCGGATGGGAATTGAGTAGTTGCAGCCAGCCATAGGTGGCCTGGCGATGCAGCAGGGCGCGCAGCGACAGCTTGAACGATTCACGTAACTGCTTCAGGCCGTTGAAGTCGGCCACGCCGGAATGGAGGGTGATTAACTGCGACATCGGATGTCTCTCATGTAAAACGGGCTGCAAGGGATGGATGGCGGCAGCTGCACGGGAGACATCATTCACGACCGCGAGGATGGGGCGGCACGGCTACTTTAGTGTCTTCTCGTCAATGGGGAGTGCCATTACGACATGTGGGCATCGTAAATCCAGTGTAACGTATTGTAAATTGGGGTAAAGGCTTACGGTTTTCCCTTAATAATTACCGCTTCGAAAAGCCAAGTGTTGTATAGAGGGGAAAGCGCAGGCATAAGGGGAACTCGTAGTTGCGAAAAGCAATGCGCGATGAATTCTGGCAATGCATAATGCTACATAACGATACAAAGCGTCCCGTATGTCTCCCTCCCGTCTGCGTTACCTTGAATTTCCCGTTTTCATAGCGCTGTACCTGCTATTCGACTGGGCGACCTATATCGACCCCTTGTATGGCTTGAACATCACGCCGTGGAATCCCGATCCGGCGCTGGGCCTGGTGTTCTGGCTGCGGCACGGCTGGCGCGCGGCGCTGCCGTGGTTCGTGGCGCTGGTGGGCGGCGAGTTGCTGGTGCGCGGCATGCCGGCCGGCTGGACGGTCAGCGTGCTCAGTTCGTTGTGGCTGACCGCCGGCTACGGCCTGCTGGGCGCGGCGCTGCGGCGCCAGTTCGGCGACGGCGGCGTGTTCGACAGCCGCGATCGCTTGTTCCGGTGGGTGTTGATCGTGGTGGTCGGCACCATGATCAACGATGTCGGCTATATCTCGCTGTTGTCGGCGGCCGGGCTGATTCCGGCCGGACAGTGGGGCGAGGCGGTGCTGCGCTTCGGCATCGGCGACATGGTCGGCGTGCTGGTGTCGATGCCGCTGATCTGGATGCTGGCCAGTCCGGGCGACCGCCAGCGCCTGCGGGCGACGGTGTGGCGGGCCGAGACGCTGGCCTATCTGGCGCTGGCGATCGGCGTGCTGGACATGGTGTTCGGCACCATCGCCACCTCGGAGTTCAAGCATTTTTATTTCCTGTTCCTGCCGGTGATCTGGGCCGCGTTCCGCCAGGGGCTGTTCGGCACGGCGCTGATGGTGTTCGCGCTGCAGGCGGGCATAGGCGCGCTGGTCAAATGGAACCACGCGGTCAATGTCGCCGTGCATGAACTGCAGATGCTGGACGCGGTGCTGGCGCTGGTGGGCTTTTCGATCGGCATCGCGGTCGATGAGCTGCGCAAGGTCGCCAGCGAGCTCAAACAGACGATGCGGCTGGCGGCGGCCGGCGAGATGGCCGCCGCGCTGGCGCATGAGTTGAACCAGCCGCTGACGGCGCTGGCCGCCTACGGCAAGGCGTGTGAATATTTGCTGGAGCGGGGCGAGAGCGGCGACGTGCTCAAGGGCGCGATCCAGCGCATGATCGCCGAATCGGGCCGGGCCGCCGACGTGGTGCGGCGGCTGCGCGATTTCTTCCGCACCGGCGCGATGAAGCTGGAGGTGGTCGACGCCGGGCAGCTGGTGTCGGGCATCAGCCAGCAGTTCTTCGCCCAGTTGCGCGAGCACGGCGTCGAGCTGGTGGTGGGCCAGATCCCGCCGCTGTCTATCCTGGCCGACCGCCTGCAGCTGGAGCTGGTGCTGCGCAACCTGCTGGCCAACGCGCTGGAGGCGGTGCAGGAGCAGCCGGCCGGCGCGCGCCGCATCACCGTGTCGGGCCAGCGGCTGGACGGCAAGCGCAAGGGCAAGGGTAAGCAACAGCAGGGCGGCTGCCTGCAGCTGTCGGTGGAGGATAGCGGCAAGGGCGTGTCGGCGGCGCTCGCGGCGCGCTTGTTCGAGCCGTTTGTGTCGTCCAAGGCCAGCGGCCTGGGACTGGGACTGGTGCTTAGCCGCGCCATCATGGAGGCGCACGGCGGATCGCTGTGGGCCGAGGTGGGCGAGCATGGAATTTTCAGGTTGGCGTTGCCGTTGGCGCGCCCTTTGGAGCAGGATGGAGAGCAGGTGAGCTATGCAGCATGATTTAACCGTATTCATCGTCGACGACGACCCGTCGGTGCGCGACGCGCTGGGCCTGTTGCTGGGCGTGCGCGGCTACCGCACCGCGATGTTCGCCAGCGGCGAAGCGTTCCTGCAATCGTGGCAGCCGGCCTGGCGCGGCTGCATGCTGATCGACATCCGCATGTCCGGCATGGACGGCCTGAGCCTGCAAATGGAATTGATACGGCGGGGTTGGGGTTTGCCGGTGATCATCATGAGCGGCCACGGCGACGTCAGCATGGCGCGCGCGGCGTTCAAGGCCGACGCCGTGGACTTCCTGGAGAAACCGTTCGACGACGTCAAGCTGATCGCCGCCATCGACGAGGCGCTGGCGCGTGCGCGCAGCGTGCACAGCGAGCAGCAGCGGCGCAGCCGCAGCGTCAGCCTGCTGAGCGAGTTGACGCCGCGCGAGCGCGAGGTGATGCAGCTGGTGGTCACGGGCCGCCACAACCGCGAGATCGGGCCGGCGCTGGGCATCAGCGTGCGCACGGTGGAAGTGCACAAGGCGCGGCTGATGGCCAAGCTGGGGGTCGACAACGTCGCCGACCTGGTGCGGATAACAATGCAGGATTAACTGCGTGCAGGACTAGGCTTCCACCAGCGCCTCGGCGCGCCACGACTCCACCACCTCCAACACCTGCTCCGGCGTGATCGCCAGCATGCAGGTGCAGCGCGCCGCGTCTTCGCAATGGCCGCAGGCCACCGGCGTGCACAGGCTGCGCGCGCGCGGGCCCAGCGCGCCCCAGCGCACGATGTCGATCGGCTTGAGCGGCGGGAACAGGCCCAGCGCCGGCCGTCCCAGCGCGGACGCCAGGTGCAGCGGGCCGGTGCCGCTGGCGATCAAGCCGTCGCAGCCGCCGATCAGCGCGGTGAAGCCGTCCAGGTCCAGGCGGCCGCACAGATTCTCCACATTCGGCAAGGCCAGCAACTCCGGCGCCTGTTGCGCCAGCAGCTCGCCCTCGGCCGCGCTGCCGGTCACCAGCACGCGCACGCCGTCGGCCTTGCCCAGCAGGCGGGCCAGCGCCGTGTAGTGTTGCAGCGGCCACTCGCGGCCGTTGCCGTTGGACTTCGGATGCAGGATCAGCTTGAAACCGGGAGCGGCCAGCACGGCGTCGGCGGCCGGATGGCGCGGCGTGTCCAGGCCGTACATGGTCTTCAACTGTTCCAGCGGCGGTTCCACGTCCACGCCCAGCGGCAGCAGCAGCTTGAAGTTCAGCTGCGCTTCATGCAGCGGCGAATTGGCGCGGCTGAAGGTCGCCAGTCGGTTGCAGTGGTACCAGTGGTGGATGCGGTGGCTGCTGCCGATGCGGCGCTGGATGCCGGAGCGGCGCGCCGCCGCCGCCAGCGTGCGCTGCGGGAAGGTGAAGATCATGGTGTCGCAGCCGCTCTGCGCCAGGCCGTGCGCCCAGTCGTCGCCCAGTTCTTCCAGGGTCAGCACCTGGTCGACATGGCGGCACTGCGCCACCACGGCGGCGGCGTAGCGGCGGCACAGGAACACCACCTCGACCTGCGGATACAGCTGCTTCAGGTAGCCCGCCAGCGGCAGGGTCAGCACCACGTCGCCGATGTTGTCGGTGCGGGCGATCAGGATGCGGCGCGGCACCGGCGCCGGGTACTGCGCGGCCAGGCACATGCCGACCAGGCTGCACACCATCATCACGTAAAACACTTTCGGCATCATCAGCCAGAACATCACGTCGGTCAGGCCGAAGGCGAAGAAGGCCACCACCACCACCATGCCGGCCAGCGCCAGCGGATGCTGGCCCTGGTCCGGACGGCGCAGCTGGCCGGCGAAGAAGCACAGCGGCGCGATATACATCGTCAGCAGCAGGCTGAAGTCGAGCAGGCCGCCGGTGGCCAGGCAGTTCAGCATGTCGTTGTGGCTGCTGCTGTAGAGCAGCGCCGCCGATTGCTGCAAGCGGCCCTGGGCCGCCAGCGCGTGCAGCGCGACGTCGAACTGCTCGCGGCCCACGCCCAGCCATGGATGTTCGGTGAACATCATCCACGAAGCTTTCCACAGCTCCAGCCGGATGCCGACCGAGGTGTTGGCGTCGCCCACCTGCAGATAGTTATGGATGTCCGAGAAAGCCTGGGCGATCCGCACCGCCACGCCGGTGGCCGGCACGGCGAACGCCAGCACCACCAGCGCCAGCAGCACCGCGCCCGCCAGCAGCAGGCGGCGGCCGTACAGCCGCGCGCCGTAGCGGACCACCGGGATCAGCACCAGCGGCAGCGCCAGCCAGCCGCCGCGCGAGGCCGACAGCATCGAGGCCAGCAGGCCGCACAGCAGGCCGACCACGGGCAGCCAGGAGAAGCGGGTGTTGCGCAGGTCGGTCAGGCCGCACAGCGACATCAGGCCGCAGGCCAGCGCCAGGTCGCCGAAGGTGATTTCATGGTGGGTGAAGCCGATCGCCCGGTCCAGGCCGCCGATCGTGACCTGGTACAGCGCCACCACCGCCGACAGCACGGCGGCAAAGCCCAGGCCCAGCCAGAAATGGCGGGCGCGCGGACGCAGGTAGTACATCACGCCGATGCAGCTGAGGCCGAACAGCAGGCGCGACGGCCCGTCCAGGGTATGCAGGCTCTGGCGGTCCAGCAGCAGGCGCAGCAGCGATATCAGGAAATAGCCGCCGAAGGCCATCACCACGCCGCCGATGTCGCCCCAGTGGCGGCGGTACAGCGCCAGCATCAGCGGGCCGCGGCGGAACAGCAGCAGCAGGATCAGCAGCTGGACCAGGCCGAGGCCGACCTTGCTCGACAGCGCCAGCGCCGGCAGCAGGAAGATCATCGTGGAGGAAAGCGGTCCGCCATATTCGGTTTGCGGCGTCGAGGAGCTGGCTGGATTCATGGTCACGCGGGGAGGGCCTTGCGGCCGTAGCGAAAAGGCCGATTATAGCAGCGTCGGCGGGGCGGCCACGGCTTGTCGCTGGGCCCGCGATGGGCGATAATCGAGCCGGCATGGGCCACCGGCCTGACGAAGAAAGACTCCGTGTTAGCAGATAAAAACGTCACCGCCGGGAGCGTCCCGCGCATCCTGGTCATTTCCCCCAACTGGATCGGCGACGCCGTCATGGCTCAGCCCCTGCTGCAACTGCTGCGCGCGGCCCATCCCGGGCGGCCGATCGACGTGCTGGCGCCGCCGGCGGTGTCGCCCGTGTGGCGGCAGATGGCCGAGGTCGACGAGGTGCTGGAAACCCCGTTCCGCCACGGCGCGCTGCAACTGAAGGAGCGCTGGAAGTATGCGCGCCTGCTGCGCCAGCGCGGCTACGCCGAGGCCTACGTGCTGCCCAACACCATCAAATACGCGCTGATTCCCTGGCTGGCCGGCATCCAGCGCCGGGTCGGCTACAAGGGCGAGAGCCGGCACGGCCTGATCAATGTGATGCACCACGACGAAGCGCCGCCGCGGCCGATGGTGGCGTTCTACGCCGCGCTGGCGACGGCGCCGCAGGCGCTGCAGGATGCGGCCCAACGCGCCGCCCTGCCGAAGCCGCGCATGCAGGTCAGCGCGGCACAGATCGCCGCCGTCTTGCAGCGCCACGGCCTCGACCCGGCGCGGCCGCTGGTGGCGTTCGCGCCCGGCGCCGAATTCGGCGGCGCCAAGCGCTGGCCGGCGGCGCACTTCGCCGGCCTGGCGCAAGCCATCCTGGCGCGCGACGGCGCCACCCAGATCGTCTTGCTCGGCTCGCCCAAGGACCAGCCGGCCTGCGCCGAGGTGGCGGCCGGCGTCGCGGGCGGCGCCATGTTCAACCTGGCCGGCTCGACCAGCCTGGCCGAGGCCATCGCCCTGATCGCCGCCAGCGCCGCCGTGGTCGCCAACGATTCCGGCCTGCTGCATATCGCCTCGGCGCTGAACCGGCCGGTGGTGGCGCTGTACGGCCCCACCGACCCCGACCACGCGCCGCCGTTTTCCGACCTGGCGGCGGCGCTGTCGCTGCGGCTGGCGTGCGCGCCGTGCAAGCAGCGCGAGTGCCCGCTGGGCCACCAGGACTGCATGGTCAAGCTGACGCCGGACCTGGTGTGGCACAGCCTGCACCCCATGCTGCCGGCGGGCTGAGCCATGCCGCACCATGTTTAAACGCTATACGATCACCTTCTGGGCCACGCTGTTTGTCGGCGTGGTCTGCCTGTCGCTGGTGGCGGTCGACGTCTGGCGCAGCCTGATCGCGCGCGACGCCCAGCTGCAGGAGATGGAGCGGCTGACCTCGAACGTGGCGCGCGCCATGGCGCAGCACGCCGACGACACCATCAAGGCCGCCGACACTTCGCTGGCCGACCTGGTCGAGCGCATCGAGACCGACGGCGTGGAAGCGCCGCAGCTGGCGCGGGTGCGCCGGCAGATGCTGGAGCACGTGACCAACCTGCCGCAGCTGGCGGGCCTGTTCATCTACGGCGAATCGGGCCAGTGGCTGGTCAATTCGCCCGCCGTGCTGGGGCCGTCGCTGAACAACGCCGACCGCGAATACTTCGTCTACCACCGCACCCACGCCGGGCGCGGACCGCACGTCGGCGAGCCGGTGATCAGCCGCAGCAGCGGCAAGTGGATCATCCCGGTGTCGCGCCGCCTGAACAAGGCCGACGGCAGCTTCGCCGGCGTGGCGCTGGCCACGCTGGACATCGACTACTTCCGCCGCTTCTACCAGAGCTTCGACATCGGCGCGCGCGGCGCGGTGGCGCTGGTCAACAGCGAAGGCGTGCTGATGCTGCGCCGGCCGTTCGACGACAACCGGGTCGGCACCAGCCTGCGCGAGCATCCGCTGTTCCTGGCCTACCGCGCCCAGCGCAACGGCAGCGGCATGTTCGCCTCGCCCTACGACAACGAAGTGCGCTACAACAGCTACCGGGCGCTGGAGCACTATCCGCTGTTCGTGTCGGCCGCGCTGTCGCAGGAGGAGATGCTGGAGCACTGGCGCCACGACAGCTTCATGCGGTCGATCGGCGTGATCGTGCTGGCCGCGCTGCTGGGCTTTTTCGGCAAGCGGCTGGTGGCCCAGATCAATTTGCGGGTGCAGGCCCAGGCCGAGCTGTTGCAGGCGCGCGACGCGCTGGAAGGCGCCAACCGCACGCTGGAGCGGCTGGCGATGCAGGACGGCCTGACCGGGCTGGCCAACCGCCGCCAGCTCGACGTCACGCTGGGCAATGAGTTCAGCCGCGCCATGCGCCATGCCGACACGCTGGCCTTCGTGATGATCGACGTCGACTACTTCAAGCAGTACAACGACTTGTACGGCCACGGCGCCGGCGACGATTGCCTGCGCGCCGTGAGCAAGCTGATACGCGCGTTGACGCCCAAGCGCGCCGGCGACGTGGTGGCGCGCTACGGCGGCGAGGAAATCGCCATCCTGCTGCCGGACACGGCGCTCGACGGCGCGCAGGCGGTGGCCGAGCGCATCCGCTTGGCGATCGAGGCGATGCAGACCGCGCACCGCGGCAGCCCGTTCGGCGTGGTGACCATCAGCGCCGGCGTGGCGGCAATGGCGCCGCGGCGGGGCGACAGTTCCGGCCAGCTGGCGGCGGCGGCCGACAAGGCGCTGTATGCGGCCAAGTCGGCCGGCCGCAACCAGATCGGCCTGGCCGCCATGCCAGTGGTGGTGGAGACTGCGCCGGAGCCGAGCCCGGACAGCGCCGCCTAGCGCGCCGCCAGCTGGCGCAGCGCGGCGATGGCCACCGGCGGCGAGACCACGTGGGCGCCGTCGAATTCCGCATAGCGCACGTCGTAGCCTTCGCCGGCCAGGCGCACGGCGATGGCCTTGCTCCGTTCCACCGACAGCACCTGGTCGCCCTTGCCGTGGGCGATGAACACGCGCGGCATGCCGCTGCGCCGCAGCGGCGCCATGAAGCCGGGCGAGAACGCCAGGATGTCGGAAAACAGTTCGCCGTTCATCAGCCCGACCGACAGCGCATACGAGGCGCCGTCGGAAAAGCCGCCCAGGGTGACGGCGTCGGCATCGACCAGGTAGCGCTGCATGGTCCACACCAGCAGGCGGTCGATGAAGGCCAGGTCCGGGCCGTAGCCGCCGCGCAGCACATCCCAGCTGGTCGACAGCGCTTCCGGCATCAGCAGCAGCGAGCCGTGCAGGGCCGCGTGCGCCAGCGCGATGGCGTCGCCGCCGCCGTGCTGGCCGCCGGCGCCGTGCAGCAGCACCAGCAGCGGCAGCGGCGTGGCGCCGTCGTGCGGCGGCACGTGCAGGCGCGCGTGGCGATGGTTGGGGAAGCCCAGCCGGTGGCTGCCGGGCGGCAGCGGCAAGGGCAGGGCGGTGGCTTGCTGGCGCAGCAGCGCGGGACGGGCGTGCAGCCGCCCGTCACTGTAGGGCGCGGGCTGCTTGTCGGCGCCGTCCATGCGGTCTCACAAGTGCCTATTTGCGCACATAAGTGGTCAGCTCCCAGCTGTCGCGGTTGAAGATGCGGCCATTCCAGTCGGTGTCCCGGTAGTCCAGCTTGACGAAGTTGTTCACCTCGGGCACGAACCACAGCGTCTCGGTCAGCTGGCCGCTGCCGCCCGGGCTGTTGGGTTCCTCGCCGTTGTACAGCGCTTCCACCTCGACCTTCAGCGCGTCGAACTCGCCGGCCGGCACGGTGATCTTCTCCCAGTTTAGCACCTTGCCCTTGATGCGATAGCGCCAGTGCTTGCCGGACTTGGGATTGTCGGCGACGGCGTTGGTGGTCCATTCCTTGCCGGGCGCCAGCGGGAAGGCGTAGCGCGCGAACGACGGCGCGAAGTGCATGGCGCCGCGGTCGATGGGATTCATCTCGGCGCTGAACAGCTGTTTGGTCAGCAGGGCGCCGCTGGCGGCGCGTTTGATGTCCACGTGCACGCCGGCGGCGTCGACGCCGGTCACCTCGAGGCGGTTGACGTTGCCCTTGACGCCCTTCCAGACGTCGGTGTACTGGTAGGTCCAGGAATCGCCGACGGCGGGAGCGGGCGTCGCCACCGGGGCGTGATCGTCCGCCAGTGCGTACGGCCCCGCGAGGGCCAAACCCAGTACCGCCAAGAAATGCCGTGTAGCCATGCCGCCTCCAATAGTGTGATTAGTATTATAATTATGCTATCACATTAGCTCCAAGGTAAAGCAATGACCGTCGTCCGGATTTTCGCCACTATCGCCCTGTTGGGCGCGGCCGCTGTCGCCCAGGGCGGCGAGGCTGCGGCCACGCTGCATGCCCTGAATGACGCCGAGTTGCGCGGCGTGTCGACGCCGATCCCGGCACCGGTGCCGCGCCTGCCGGCCAGGTCGCTGAGCCGGGGCTTGTTTCCACTGCATGGCTTGTTCGGGGGCGGCGGCGACAGCAAGGCCGCCGGCATGGGCACGCAGTTGTTCCCGCTGCTGGGATTGCTGAATGCCGATGTGACGGCCAGGGATGTGGCGTATGGGACGGACGGCGCGGCCCTGCGCATGAACGCGGACGGCTCCGTCAACCTGGCGCTGCCGGCGACGATCGGCGAGCTCGACCTGCAAAACATTCGCACCGGCGTCAACGACAACAGCAACTTCGGCTCGGTGCAGATCAAGGGCATAGACCTGAGTCGCACCGTGATCAGCGTGACGCCGACCAGGTAAAACGTGGTCTACATCAAGATGACGTCGTACTGCTCCTGGTGATAGGCCGTCTCCACCTGCAGCGAGATCTTCTTGCCGATGAAGTCGCCCAGCATCGCCAGGTGCTGCGATTCCTCTTCCAGGAACATGTCCACCACTTCCTGCGAGGCGAGGATGCGGAATTCGCGCGGGTTGAACTGCTTGGCTTCGCGCAGCAGTTCGCGCAGGATTTCGTAGCAGATGGTGCGCGAGGTCTTGACCTGGCCCTTGCCGCTGCACGCCGGGCACGGTTCGCACAAAATGTGCGCCAGCGATTCGCGGGTGCGCTTGCGCGTCATCTCCACCAGCCCCAGCGCCGAGAAGCCCGACACCGACACCTTGGTGCGGTCGCGCGACAGCGTCTTCTTCAACTCCTGCAGCACGGCGTTGCGGTGCTCGGTGTTTTCCATGTCGATGAAGTCGAGGATGATGATGCCGCCCAGGTTGCGCAGCCGCAGCTGGCGGGCGATCGCGTGCGCCGCCTCCAGGTTGGTCTTGAAGATGGTGTCGGCAAAATTGCGTCCGCCGACGAAGCCGCCGGTGTTGACGTCGATGGTGGTCATCGCCTCGGTCTGGTCGACGATCAGGTAGCCGCCGGACTTCAGGTCGACGCGCCGGCCCAGCGCGCGCAGGATCTCTTCCTCCACGCCGTACAGGTCGAACAGCGGCCGCTCGCCGGTGTAGTGCTGCAGGCGCGGCAGCACGCCCGGGGTGTAGGCCTGGCCGAATTCCTGCAGGCCCAGGTAGTTCTCGCGCGAGTCGACCTGGATGGTGGCGGTGTCGTCGTGCACGAAGTCGCGCAGCACGCGCTGGGCCAGGCTCAAGTCCTGGTGCAGCAGGGTGGTGGCGGGCTTGGTCTTGGCGCCGAGCATGATCGCGCCCCAGGTCTTGCGCAGGTATTCGACGTCGGCCGCGATGTCGGAGTCGGACGCGTCTTCGGCCTGGGTGCGCACGATGTAGCCGCCTTTTTCCTCGGCCGGCAGCAGGCTTTGCAGCCGCACGCGCAGCGCTTCGCGCTCCGATTCCTTTTCGATTTTCTGCGAGATGCCGATGTGGGCGTCCTGCGGCAGGTAGACCAGCATGCGGCCGGCGATCGAGATCTGGGTCGACAGGCGCGCGCCCTTGGTGCCGATCGGGTCCTTGATCACCTGCACCGTCAGCACCTGGCCGTCGAACAGGATCTTCTCGATCGGCGTCGGCGCCGCGTTCTGGCCGCCGTCGTGCGGACGGGCTTCCCAGATGTCGGCCACGTGCAGGAAGGCCGCGCGTTCCAGGCCAATGTCGATGAAGGCCGACTGCATGCCGGGCAGCACCCGCACGACCTTGCCGGAGTAGACATTCCCGGCCAGGCCGCGCGTGAGTGTGCGTTCGATGTGCAGCTCTTGCACGGCGCCCTGCAAGATGAGGGCGACCCGGGTTTCCTGCGGGGTGATGTTGATCAGGATGTCTTCGTTCATTTGTCTCAGGGGCCGCTGGTTTTTTAAAACTGCGGCTTCTGTAATCGCTGTGGCTGAACGACGATCATACACGCCGCTCAGGGTAGCGGCAAACCTGCTTGCCGCAGCAGCTGTGCGGTCTCGTACAGCGGCAGGCCCATGATGCCGGAATGGCTGCCGGTGATGTGTTCGATGAACTGTGCGGCCGGGCCCTGGATGCCGTAGCCGCCGGCCTTGTCGTAGGGTTCCGAGGTGGCGCAGTAGGCGGCGATGGCGGCCGGCGACAGCACGCCGAAGCGCACGTCCGACACCTGGGTGATCTGGCCGGCGAAATCGGCCGAGTGTACGGCGATCGCGGTCAGCACCTGGTGGGTGCGGCCGGACAGCTGCTGCAGCATGGCGATGGCTTCGTTGGGCGTGGCCGGCTTGCCGAGGATGGCGCCGTCGATGGTGACGGTGGTGTCGGCCGCCAGCACGGCGCGCGGCGCCATGCGGCGCTTGACCACCAGGTCGGCCGCAAACGCGGCCTTCTCGCGCGCCACGCGCGACACGTAATCGAGTGGCGCCTCGCCGGGCAGTACCTCTTCGGTGACGTCGGGACCGCGCGGGCCGTCGCTGCGCAGCAGCAGCAACTCAAAGTCGATGCCGACCTGGCGCAGCAGTTCGCGCCGGCGCGGGCTCTTGGAAGCGAGATAAATCTTTTTGTCGACCGGTTTCATATAGTTTTGTTTTAAACGCGGTGATACGGGTGGTTCTGGGTAATCGACCAGGCACGGTACAGCTGTTCCGCCAGCATTACCCGTACCATACCATGCGGCAGCGTCATACTGGAAATCCGTATCAAGCCTTCGGCGCGGGCCTTCAGCTCGGGATCGAGGCCATCGGCGCCGCCGATCAGGAAGGCCGTGTCGCGGCCATCCTGCTGCCAGGCTTCCAGCTGCTGCGACAGGCCGACCGAGGTCAGGTCCTTGCCGCGTTCGTCGAGCGCAATGATGCGGACGGATTTGGGCAGCGCCGCCTCGATGCGCTCGCGTTCGAGCGCCATCGCGGTGGCGGCGGTCTTGCTGCCCGAACGGTCGACCGGCTTGATTTCCTTCAGCACGATCTTCAGTTCAGGCGGCATGCGCTTCGCGTATTCGGCGAAGCCCGTTTCTATCCAGGCCGGCATTTTATGGCCGACCGCAGCGATGATCAGCTGCATGCCTGATTACTCTTCGACTTTTTTGATACGCTTGATGACGGTCTTGACCGGCGCTTCGTCGGCCTTAGGCTTGGCGACCTTGCGCTTAGGCGGCAGGGCCTTCAGCACTTCGGCGGCGGCGACGGCGGACTTGGTCTTGCCGACCTTGATGGTTTTACCGGCTGGCACAGCGGCTGCCTTCTTGGCGGCCGGCTTTTTCGCGGCGGCGGCCGGTTTGGCTGCGGCGGCTTTGCGGGCCGGGGTTTTCTTCTCGATCACCGGCTTGACGTCGACCGCGGCTTTGCCGGCGGCCATGTGGCTGCTGACTTTCTTCGGCGCGTCGGCGGCTTCGCCTTCGGCGGTGGACTTGCGCTTGGCGGCGCCGACCTTGACCGGCTTGTCGCCCCACAGCTCTTCCAGGCGGTAGTAGGCGCGGATCGGCGCCTGCATGATGTGGACGATCATGTCGCCCAGGTCGACCAGCACCCATTCACCGGTGTCCTCGCCTTCCATGCCGTAGACGTCGCCGCCGGCGGCCTTGACCTTGTCGCGCACCGAGGCGGCCAGCGCCTTGGTTTGGCGGTTGGAGGTACCGGAGGCAATGGCGATCCGGTCGAACAAGCTGGTCAGGTGGGTGGTATCGAACAGGGCGATATCTTGGGCCTTGACGTCTTCGAGGGCGTCAACGACGAGGGATTGCAGTTTTTTGATGTCCATTTAGCTTTTGTATAGATTATGTTGTTCAATATAGTCTAGCACTAGCGGCGGGATAAGCGAGTTTGCGCTATCCCCCCGTTGTAATGCCGCACGTATTTCGGTGGCGGAGATATCCACCGCGAAGTCTTGTGCCAGATAAGTCAGACCGTGCGGCGTGTTGCGGATTTGTTCAGGCGTTCCCAGACGGCGGGAAAACGCCTCGGCCACTGCCGGCGGAAGGCCGGCGGTGGCCAGGTTAAAGCCGGGGCGGGCGGCTACGCAGATATGGGCGTAGTCGAACAGCGCCTGCCATTCATGCCAGGTATCGAGCCGTTGCAGCTGGTCGGCGCCCATCAGGAAAGCGATGGAGGCCGACGGGCCCAGCTCGGCGCGCACCTGGCGCAGCGTGTCTATCGTGTAGGTGGCCAGTCCCTGTTCGCCGCGTTCGATTTCCTGCATGTCGACCACGACGTCGTATGCGGAACCGGCAAAGGCCAGCGCCACCATCTCGGCGCGCTGGCGCGGCGTCGCCTTCAGGGTGGACTTCTGCCATGGCAGGCCGGCGGGGATCACGCGCAACTGGTCTACTTGCAGCAGCTGCGCAAAGTGCGCGCCCAGAGCCACATGACCATGATGCACCGGATCGTAGCTGCCTCCCAGCAGTGCGACGCGGCAGGCCATCGTCACGCGGCGAGCCAGTCGCGATGCGGCAGGAAATCGCTGTACAGCGCCGCTTCCGGCGTGCCGGCCTCGGGCTCCCAGCGATAGCGCCATTTGACGATGGGCGGCATCGACATCAGGATCGCCTCGGTGCGTCCGCCCGATTGCAGGCCGAACAGCGTGCCGCGGTCGAACACCAGGTTGAACTCGACGTAACGTCCACGGCGATAGGCCTGGAAGTCGCGTTCGCGTTCGCCGTACGGCGTGTCCTTGCGGCGTTCCAGGATGGGCTGGTAGGCCTTGAGGAAAGCGTCGCCGACGCTTTGCATCATGGCGAAACTCTGCTCGAAGCCCGCTTCGTTAAAGTCATCGAAGAAGACGCCGCCGACGCCGCGCGCTTCCTGGCGGTGTTTCAGGTAAAAATATTCGTCGCACCATTTTTTAAAGCGCGGGTACAGCTCGGCGCCAAACGGCTGTAGCGCATCGGCGCAAGCCTGGTGGAAGTGCTTCACATCTTGCTGGTCGCCGTAGTAGGGCGTCAGGTCCATGCCGCCGCCGAACCACCACGCCGGTTCGCCGTCGGCGGTGGTCGTGGTGAAGAAGCGCACGTTCATGTGCACCGTCGGCGCATACGGATTGCGGGGATGGATCACCAGCGACACGCCCATCGCTTCCCACGGCTGGCCGCCGAGGTCGGGACGGTGCGCCGACGCCGATGGCGGCAGCTTGGCGCCCATCACGTGCGAGAAGTTGACGCCGCCACGTTCGATGACGTTGCCTTCCTCGATCAGGCGCGAAATGCCGCCACCACCCTCGGGCCGGTCCCACGCGTCGCGCAGGAAAGGCTTGCCGTCGACGGCCTCCAGCGCCTGCACGATACGATCTTGCAGGCCGAGCAGGTAGGCCTTGACGGCGGAAGGGTTCGGAAAGGACGACATCTTATCCTAATGCTTGAGGCCGCGCCAGCCGATATCGCGGCGGCACTGCATGCCGTCGAACGAAATCTGGTCGACCACTTCGTAAGCCTGCTTCTGGGCGATCTTGATGCTGTCGCCCAGGCCGACCACGCACAGCACGCGGCCGCCGGTCACTTGCAGCTGGCCGGCCATGTCGGCGGTGCCGGCGTGGAAGGTCACCGATTCCGGCGTTTCGGCCGGGATGCCGTCGATCACGGCGCCTTTCAGCGGCGCGTCCGGGTAGCCGGCCGCTGCCAGCACCACGCCGACGGCGGTGCGGCGGTCCCATTCCAGTTCGACCTGGTCCAGGGTGCCGTGGACGGCGTGTTCCATCACCGTCACCAGGTCGGTCTTCAGGCGCGACATGATCGGTTGCGTCTCAGGGTCGCCCATGCGGCAGTTGAATTCCAGGGTGCGCGGATTGCCCTGGGCGTCGATCATCAGGCCGGCGTACAGGAAGCCGGTGAAGACGATGCCGTCCTTCGCCATGCCGGCGATGGTAGGGTTGATGATCTCGCGCATCACGCGGGCATGCATGGCCGGCGTGACGATAGGCGCAGGGGAGTAAGCACCCATGCCGCCGGTGTTCGGGCCTTCGTCGTTGTCCTTGAGGCGCTTGTGGTCCTGGCTGGTGGCCAGCGGCAGGATGTTCTTGCCGTCGCACATGACGATGAAGCTGGCTTCCTCGCCGGCCAGGAATTCCTCGATGACGATGCGGGCGCCGGCGTCGCCGAAGCGGTTATCGGCCAGCATGTCGTCCACCGCCTGGTGGGCTTCTTCCAGCGACATCGCCACCACCACGCCTTTGCCGGCGGCGAGGCCGTCGGCCTTGATGACGATCGGTGCGCCGTTGGCGGCTATGTAGGCGTGCGCTTGCGCGACGTCCGAGAAGGTCTGGTACTTGGCGGTCGGGATGCCGTGGCGCTGCATGAAGGCCTTGGCGAAGTCTTTCGACGACTCCAGCTGGGCCGCTTCCTTGGTAGGGCCGAACACTTTCAGGCCACGCGCGCGGAACAGGTTGACGATGCCGCCGGCCAGCGGGGTCTCGGGACCGACCACGGTCAGGCCGATGTGCTCCTGCTCGACGAAGGTCGCCAGTTCATGCAGGTCCGTGATGTTGACGTTGACCAGGCGCGAATCGCGCGCGGTACCGCCGTTGCCAGGAGCGACATACACCATCTGGATACGTTCCGATTGCGCCAATTTCCAAGCCAGCGCATGTTCACGGCCGCCGGAGCCGACTACCAATATTTTCATAAATCCTCAGTCTTCGATCAGCGTGTTGGAATAGACTTCCTGGACATCGTCCAGCGCTTCCAACGCGTCCAGCAGTTTTTGCATCTTGACGGCGTTATCGCCGGTGAACACGGTTTCGGTGGCCGGCTTCATGATGATCTCGGCCACTTCGGCCTTGAAGCCCGCCGCTTCCAGCGCATCCTTGACCGCCGCGAAGTCGTGCGGGCCGCACAGCACTTCGAAGCCGCCTTCGTCGTCGGCCACCACGTCTTCGGCGCCGGCTTCCAGCGCCACTTCCATCAGCGCGTCTTCATTGGTGCCCGGAGCGAACAGGAACTGGCCGCAGTGCTTGAACATGAAGGCCACCGAGCCTTCGTTGCCCATGTTGCCGCCGTTTTTGTTGAAGGCGTTACGCACTTCAGCCACGGTGCGCACGCGGTTGTCGGTCATGCAGTCGACGATGACGGCCGCGCCGCCGATGCCGTAGCCTTCGTAGCGAACCTCTTCGTAGGCCGCGCCGTCCTCGCCGCCGGTGCCGCGGGTGATCGCGCGTTGCACGTTATCCTTGGGCATATTGGCGTCGGCCGCCTTGTCGATGGCCAGGCGCAGGCGCGGGTTGGAGGTCAGGTCGCCGCCGCCCATGCGCGCAGCCACGGTGATTTCCTTGATGAGACGGGTCCAGATCTTGCCACGTTTAGCGTCGGTTGCTGCTTTTTTGTGCTTGATATTGGCCCATTTGCTGTGTCCAGCCATGTTCGGTCTTCCTTCGGCGGTATGTCATTGGTGTGCGGTGAGGGCGGTATTCTAGCATAGGGGCCAACTCAAAACCTTTTCCATCACCTCTGGCAACTCGATTTTCGTCACCCACGCGTCCATCTCCTTGACCAGGATCACGGCGCTGTTTTCCTGGTCGATCGGCACCCATTCCGGATTGTTTTGACGCATCAGGGCGATCACCGGCACGTGCACGGCGTTCGCCAGGTGCATCACGGCGGTCTCGACGGTGACGATCAGGCTGCACAGGCTGAGGATGGCGGGCAGCTGGAAGAAGTTGTCCACCGCCGAGAAAAGATGTGTATCGGGCAAGGCTGCATTTTTGTAAATCTCGCGCGCGGCCGGCAAGTCTTCCGGCACAACGTTGACCACAAAGCCAGCGTCGCGCCATTGCGGATGGCTGCGCATTTCCTTGATCAGCTCGAACGCGCGCTCCAGCGGCCAGCAGCGCTCCGGGCCTTTTGAATAGGTGTTGATGAAGACCACCTGCGAGCTCAGCCCCCAGCTGGCCAGTTGATCTCGCGCATAAGCCGTCCATTGGTCCGGGATGTGGATCACCGGGTAGCGGTCCAGCTTGGGGATGTCGAGGCCGAAGGCCTTGGAGAACCATTGCGCGTAGATGTCGCTCACGTGCGGCACATCACGCTCCTGCGACTCGTAGAGCGGAATGGTGGCGTTGAATTTCAGGATGCTGAGCTTTTTGGACAGCTCGAAAAAGCGGTATTTCTGCTTTTTCAGGCCGATGATGAAGCCGCGCGGACTGATCTCCCGCGTCAGCCTGGCATAGCGGTGGCAAGCCATGTGGGTCAGCGAGGCCACGATCGGATAGTCTTCGCGCCGCGCCTCGGCGATCGATTGCGCATGCAGGGCGGGGCTGTAGTTCTGGTCGTAGGTCTTGTCGATGTAGGGGCTGGCGGCCAGCCAGTCGTACAGCGAGTAATTCTTCAGGTGCGGCCAGTCCTCGGGATTGGCCGAACGCCGGCGCTCGTCCACCCACAGGTGGATCTCCAGGTGCGGATGGGCGCGCTTCAAGGCGCGGAAGCACATTTGCATGTAAGTGAAGTCGCCGATCGCCATGTGGGTGACGATCAGGATCTTTTTTGCCTGGGCAAGCAGTGTCGGGGGTATCAATTGTTTCATTTGTGGAGCTTGCCAGTAATTATCGGCGGTGTACAGGTGTAAGAAAGTCAAATTATGTTAAGGCAGTAGAACAATGTTACTCCTAGAGGCGGTCCTCCACTTTTTGTAGAGAAACCGTCATATCCTGCTGCTACTATTTACTTTTTCACATTATAAAAAAGCGGAGCAGACATGGATAGAAGGCAGTTTCTCAAATACGGCAGCTTTATTACGGTTTCGGTCGCTTCGGGCGCCGGCCTGGTTGCCTGTGGCGGTAGCAGCTCCGCAGCCGCCGATGGTGCCACCGATTTGCCGCTGGCCAGCGGCGCCTGGAAGTTCCCGCAGAGCGTAGCATCCGGCGATCCGCACAGCGACAGCATCATGCTGTGGACCCGCGCCGTGCCGGCCTCGGCAGACGGCGTGGCGCCCGCGCCGACCGCCTCGGACAGCGCCATCCGCCTGGTGATGACCGCCGCCGACAACGGCGCGGCCCTGGGCGGTAGCACCGCGCTCAGCGGTGCCACCGTGGTCGACATCAAACTGCCTTTGCAGTCGCAATACGACAATACCGTGCGCCACAAGGTGACCGGCCTGAATCCCAACACCGTGTACTACTACCAGTTCGTCGCTGGCGACACGCGCTCCAACGTCGGCCGCTGCAAGACCGCGCCGGCCGCCGACGCCGACGTCTCGCAGCTGCAATTCGCCTACATGACCTGCCAGGACTGGAGCGTCAACCACTGGGGCGCGATGACCAGCATCGCCGGCGAGAACCTGGACTTCATCGTCCACCTGGGCGACTACATCTACGAGACTGTGGGCGAGAGCTTCCAGGTCGGCGCGGTGGAATCGCGCCATGACGCGCTGACGCTGCCGGACGGCGCCTTCAAGAGCGGCACCTCGGGCGCCAAGTACGCCACCACGCTGGCCGACTACCGCTACCTCTACAAGAAGTATCGCACCGATACGCGCCTGCAGGCGCTGCATGAGCGCTTCGCCTTCATCGCCATCTGGGACGACCACGAGTTCTCGGACGATTCCTGGCAGGATGCGCAGACCTACGACGGCACCTTCAGCACCACCGACGGTTCGGACCTGCACCAGACCGGCCGCCGCCGCAACGCCAACCAGGCCTGGTTCGAATACATGCCGGCCGATGTCAACCTGGACACCGCCACCAGCAGCTTCCAGAACATCAAGATCTACCGCGACTTCCAGTTCGGTAAGCTGATGCAGCTGGTGATGACCGACGAGCGCCTGTACCGCAACGACCACGTGATTCCGGAATCGTCGGTCAATCCGGCCACCGGCTTGCCGCTGGGCCGCATCGGCTCGCGCTACCTGGTGCAGCAGGACGTGTTCAACGCCGTGGAAGCGCAGAAGATGGCCGGCGCCACCACCATCGGCCTGGCGTCGCCGCTGGACACCGTGTCGATGCTGGGCGCCACCCAGCGCCAGTGGTGGATGGACAAGATGAAGGCCGCCACCTCGACCTGGAAACTGTGGGGCAATGAAGTGTCGCTGCTGCGCATGGGCCTGAACGGCGTGGACGCCATCGCCACCTTGCTGGCGCTGAACGCGGTGCCGACCATCGCGGCATCGATCGGCAGCACGACGGCGGCGGTCGGCGGCAATCTCCCGCTGGCGGCGGGGATTGTTGGCGCCGCGACAGCCGGCGCGTCGCCGGCGCTGGCGCAAGCCGGCGCCTCGGCAGCGTACAATCACATCCAATGGGCCACCGGCAGTGCGGTGGATGGGCAGGTGTTCGATGCCGTGGGTGCAGGCTTGAGCAAGGAGCAGGCGACCATCGCGGTGGCCGCCATGAATGCGGTCAGCTCCAGCCGCCCGGCGGCGCAGCGGACCGCCGCCGTCGCCGCCCAGACCATCGCCTTCGGCTACATCAAGCCGGACATCCAGGCCAAGAAGATCGATTCGCCATTCGTGGCGGCGTCGGGCAAGAAGGCGGCGCTGGCGCCGTTCTTCGCGCGCTTCCTGCTCAACTGCGACCAGTGGGACGGCTATAACAGCGAGCGCAAGGCGCTGATGGCGCACCTGAAGACCAACAGCATCGGCAACGTGGTGGCGATCACCGGCGACATCCACGCCTTCTTCGCCGGCACCGTCAACGACGACTTCGACGCCACCGGCGGCGGTTCGCCGGTGATGGTGGACCTGGTGTCGGCCGGCATCAGCTCGGATTCGTTCTTCAGCTACCTGCGCGACGCGGCGTCGGCGCTGGGCGACATCGCCGCGCTGGTGTCCTACCCGCTGGCGATTCCGGTCACCGGCCTGGGCACGTTGAGCATCTCGATCAACATGCTGGACTACACCATGGGCAAGGCCACGCCGACCGTGGCCAGCCTGCTGGAACAGATCCGCGTGCAGGTGCGCGGCGCATTGGGCGCGAAGGGCTTGCCGGAAGCGCAGCTGGACCCGACCACCAGCGCGGTGCTGGCGGGCCTGCAGGCGAGCAGCGACTTCAGCGTATCGCTGCTGGCGCTGGCGCAGCAGTTGTCCGGCCTGGGCAACAACCCGTGGATCAAGCATCTGAACACCGATGCGCAGGGTTTCACGCTGGTCACGCTCACGCCGGGCAAGCTGGTGGCGCAGTTCAAGCAGGTCAACAAGCTGGTGGGCGGCAACGCGCCGACCAGCGTGGTGGCCCGCGTGACCACCGCCACCGTGACGGCCGGTTCGGCCGCCGTCGCCATCAGCTAAGCGTAAAACAAGGCGCCGCCAGCGGCGCTGTCCGTTTGCCCGTACAATTCCGGTATGGAAAAAAGCATCACGGACAGCGCGCCGGCGCGTGCCGCCTATCTGGGCGGCCTGGGTATCGCCATTGGCGGGGCGGTTCTTTTCTCGACCAAGGCGGTGGTGGCCAAGCTGCTGTACCGCTATCAGATCGACGCCGTCACCCTGATCGCCTTCCGCATGATCTTCTCGCTGCCGGTGTTCGCCGCCGTCGCGCTGTGGAAGATGCGCACCGAAGCGCCGCTGTCCAACGCCGACCGCTGGCG
This sequence comes from Duganella sp. BJB476, assembly GCF_003416895.1. GTDB lineage: Bacteria > Pseudomonadota > Gammaproteobacteria > Burkholderiales > Burkholderiaceae_D > Rugamonas. The sequence continues at coordinate 685,722 of NZ_QVIO01000003.1, read as the reverse complement.
CATTGTCGGCCTCGGCCTGGTCGGCTACTACCTCTCCAGTTTCCTCGACTTCCTCGGCCTGCAATACATCTCGGTCGGCCTCGAACGGCTGATCCTGTTCCTGACGCCGACCTTCGTGCTGCTGATCTCCTCCACCTTGCTCAAGCAGCACATCAGCCGCAAGCAGTGGCTGGCGCTGCTGACCTCCTACTGCGGCATCGTCTTCGTCTTCCTGCATGACCTTAACAGTGGCAGCAAGAACGTCATCCTCGGCGCCACGCTGGTCACCGGCTCGGCCGCCGCGTACTCGGTCTACCTGCTGCTGTCGGGCGAGATGGTGCGGCGCCTCGGCGCGCTGCGACTGGTGTCGTATGCGATGTGCGTCTCCAGCGCGGCCTGCATCGGCCAGTTCTTCCTGCTGCGTCCGGCGTCCGGGCTGATCCAGCCGCTGCCGGTGTATGGGCTGTCGCTGATCAACGGCATCGTGTGCACGGTGATGCCGGTGTTTATGACCATGACCGCGGTCCAGCGCATCGGCGCCGGCACCGCTTCGCAGGCTGGTATGATCGGCCCCGTTTCAACGCTGTTTTTAGGCGCGCTGTTGCTGGGCGAGCCTGTCACGTCCTGGCAGTTGGGAGGCACCACGCTGGTGCTGGCCGGGATTTATCTGCTGTCAAAAAATAGGATCAAGACATGAAAACCCGCATTGCCCTGATTGCCCACGACAAGAAAAAAGACGACATGATCGCGCTGGCCGGCGAGTACAAGGACTTCCTCGCCACCTGCACGCTGACCGCCACCGGCACCACCGGCGGCCGCCTGATCAACGAGCTGGGGCTGACGGTGGACCGCAAGCATTCGGGCCCGTTCGGCGGCGACTTGCAGATCGGCTCGATGCTGGTCGAGGGCGAGATCGACTGCGTGATCTTCCTGCGCGACCCGATGACGCCGCAGCCGCACGAACCGGACATCAACGCGCTGGTGCGCGCCTGCGACGTGCACAACACGCCGTGCGCCACCAACGTCTCGTCGGCGCACCTGGTGCTGTCGCAGTTGCAGCTGCGCGCCGCCACGGCCTGACCGGCGCTACACTTTCCGCAATCCCCACAACGGAGTCAGACATGACCAAGGCAATCCGCATCAACCGCGTCGGCGGTCCGGAAGTAATGGAGCTGGTGGACGTCGAGCTGGGCCCGCCCGGTCCCGGCGAAGCGCAGGTGCGCCACGCGGCCATCGGCCTGAACTTCATCGACGTCTATTTCCGCACCGGCCTGTATCCGCAGCCGCTGCCGGGCGGTCTGGGCATGGAAGGCGCCGGCGTGGTCGAGGCGGTGGGCGAGGGCGTGACCGAGGTGCAGGTGGGCGACCGCGTGGCCTACGCCGGGCGGCCGATCGGCGCCTATGCCGAGGCGCGCAATATGCCGGCCTCGCAGCTGCTGGTGCTGTCGGAAAAAATCGGTTTTGACACGGCGGCGGCGATGATGCTGCAAGGCTTGACGGTGCAGTACCTGTTCCACCGCACGGTGCCGCTGAAGGCCGGCGACACGATCCTGTTCCATGCGGCGGCCGGCGGCGTCGGGCTGATCGCCTGCCAGTGGGCCAGGGTGATGGGCGTGACGCTGATCGGCACGGTGGGCTCGGAAGAGAAGGCGGCGCTGGCCACCGAGAACGGCGCGCACCACGTCATCAACTACAACAAGGAAAACTTCACCGAGCGGGTGAAGGAGATCACCGGCGGCAAGGGCGTGTCGGCGGTGTACGACTCGATCGGCAAGGACACCTTCATCGGCTCGCTGGACTGCCTGCAGCCGCTGGGCACGATGGTCAGTTTCGGCAACGCGTCGGGACCGGTGCCGCCGTTCAGCCTGGGCGAACTGGCCAGCCGCGGTTCGCTGTTCATCACGCGGCCTTCGCTGATGTCCTACATGGCCAAGCGCGAGGACCTGGAGGCAGCTGCCAAATCGCTGTTCGGCGTGGTCGCCAGCGGCGAGGTCAAGATCGACATCCGCCAGCGCTACGCCCTGGCCGACGTGGCCCAGGCCCACACCGAACTGGAAGCGCGCAAGACCACCGGCTCCTCTATCCTGTTGCCGTAAAGAAATCGGGGGTCAAGTCTGACATTCGGACACGGGCTCTGCCGTAGCGGCTGCTACGGCAGAGCCCGTGTCCGAATGTCAGACTTGACCCCCGACTGTTTTAGCCGGCCTTGGCCGGCGCGGCTTGCACGGTTTCCGTCTTAGGCTCGATCGTCAGGTCGACCCTGCGCGGCACGCCGCTCACGCCGGGGAAGCCGGTGAAGGCGCTTTGCACCAGCGCCGGCATCACGTGCGGCGTGGCCTGCACGCGGCTGGTGTTCTGCACGGTGACGTCGTACAGCTTGCGGCCGTCGATGCTATTGATGGTCACGCGCAGCTGGCGCTGGTATTCATGCTTGACGCGCTCTTCCACATACGTCGGCCCGAAGCGGTAAGGGTCGTAGAAGAACGGACGATAGCCCCAGCGCGAATAACCCCAACCATAACGGCCGTAGCCCGGACCCCAATACGGCCCCATGAACGGATCATCCGCCTCCAGCACCCGCACCGGATGGTCGATGGTGCTGAATTTCATTCCGACGAGTAACTTCGGCTGCTGGTTGTCGGCCACCTGATGGAAGCCCAGCTTGCCCAGTTCGTTGCCCACAAGCACTTGATAGCTGCGGTATTCCAGCGTGTCGTCCGCGCCCTGCGGGGCTTCGAACGCATAGGATTTGTCCTGGATGTCAGCCGGCCAGGCGTTGAAGGCCGTGACATCGCTGCGGATGGTAGTGGCGCAGCCGCTCAGCAGTACTACGGCGGCCGTCGCCAGCATGGCAAGGTATTTCATGATAGTGCCCCTCTCTGTTCAGACGGTATTTTTCAGTACTAAGTCTACGACGGTCGCCCGTACCTTGCACGATTATTACAGAATGTTACGGCAAGGTGGAAACCAGCAACTTATATGTGCCAGCGCAGGCAATTCACGCGTCCGTCCCCGCTGGTATTGGTAAAATAGGCCTTTGCTCACGTCACCAGAGTCCTCCAATGCGCACAGACAGCAGTCCTAAGACGATATTCCGCAAAGATTACACCGCGCCAAGCTACCTGGTTGATACCGTAGAACTCGGTTTCGACCTCGATCCCGACCGCACCGTGGTCGCCAACCGCATCACCATGCGGCAGAACCCGGCCAGCCGGGGCCGCGCAAGCCACGACATCGTGCTGCATGGCGAGGAGATCGAACTGGTGGCGCTGCGCCTGAACGGCAAGCCGCTGGCGCCGACGGAATATCAACTGGACGGCAGCACGCTGATCATCCGCAAGGCCCCGGCCAAAGTGGTGCTGGAAATCGAAACGCTGTGCGCGCCGGTGCAGAACACCAGCTTGTCCGGCCTGTACGTCTCGAACGGCAATTTCTTCACGCAGTGCGAGGCCGAAGGCTTCCGCCGCATCACCTATTTCCCGGACCGTCCGGACGTGATGGCCAAGTACACCGTGATGCTGCGCGCCGACAAGGCCGCCTATCCGGTGCTGCTGTCGAACGGCAACCTGATCGAGGAGGGCGAACTCGGCGACGGTCGCCACTACGCCAAGTGGGAAGACCCGTTCAAGAAGCCGTCCTACCTGTTCGCGCTGGTGGCGGCGCGCCTGGTGTGCCAGGAAGAGCGCTACACGCTGCAATCGGGCCGCGAAGTGCTGCTGCAAGTGTGGGTGGAAGAGGGCAACCTCGACAAGACCGACTACGCCATGCAGTCGCTGAAGAACTCGATCCGCTGGGACGAGGAACGCTTCGGCCTGGAGCTGGACCTGGACCGCTTCATGATCGTCGCCGTGGGCGACTTCAACATGGGCGCGATGGAAAACAAGGGCCTGAACATCTTCAACACCAAGTTCGTACTGGCCAACCCGCGCGTGGCGACCGACATCGACTACGCCGGCATCGAAGCCGTGGTCGGCCACGAGTACTTCCACAACTGGACCGGCAACCGCGTGACCTGCCGCGATTGGTTCCAGCTGTCGCTGAAGGAAGGCCTGACCGTGTTCCGCGACCAGGAGTTTTCCGCCGACATGATCGGCACCGACAGCGGCCGCGCCGTCACCCGCATCGACCAGGTGCGCACCCTGCGCCAGGCCCAGTTCCCGGAGGACGCGGGCCCGATGTCGCACCCGGTGCGGCCCGACTCCTTCGTGGAGATCAACAACTTCTACACCGTCACCGTGTATGAAAAAGGCGCCGAAGTGGTGCGCATGTACCAGACCCTGGTGGGCCGCGACGGCTTCCGCAAGGGCATGGACCTGTACTTCAAGCGCCACGATGGCCAGGCCGTCGAATGCGACGACTTCCGCGCCGCCATGGCCGACGCCAACGGCCGCGACCTGCACCAGTTCGAGCGCTGGTATTCGCAGGCCGGCACGCCCATCGTCACCGCGCGCACCCGCTACGACGCCGTCAAGCGCAACTTCGACATCATCCTCAGCCAGCGCTGCCCGGCCTCCGCCGGCCAGGCCGACAAGCTGCCGTTCCACATTCCGGTGGCGGTCGGCCTGCTGAGCGCCAGCGGCAAGGACCTGCCGCTGACCCTGGAAGGCGGCAAGCACGCCAAGGGCGCCACCACGGTGGTGCTGGAGCTGACCGAGCAGGAGCAGATATTCCGCTTCCGCAACGTCGACGAACGGCCGACGCCATCGATCCTGCGCGACTTCTCGGCGCCGGTGATCCTCGAATACGACTACACCGACGACGAGCTGCTGCACCTGTTCAGCCATGACAGCGACCCGGTCAACCGCTGGGAAGCGGGCCAGCGGCTGGCGATGGAGCGTCTGCTGAAGCTGACCGCGCAAGTGGCGCTGGCAGGCGGCAGCGACGCCAATCTGAAGTTGGACGCCACCTTCCTCAACGCCCAGCGCGCCGTGCTGACCGACGAGTCGCTCGATCCGGCCTTCCGCGAACTGGCGCTGATACTGCCGTCGGAAATCATCATCGCCGAGCAGATGGACGTGGTCGATCCGCAGGCGATCCATGTGGCGCGCCAGTTCATGCGCCGCACCATCGGCGCGGTCCTGAAGACCGAGCTGCTGGCGCAATACCACGCCAACCAGACGCCCGGCGCCTACAGCCCGGACGCGCTGTCGGCCGGCAAGCGCGCGCTGCGGAATCTGTGCCTGTCCTACCTGATGGTGGCGCCGGACATGGCGGAGCTGAAGCTCGCGCAGCAGCAGTTCGAAAAGGCCGGCAACATGACCGACCGTTCCGCCGCGCTGGTCTCGATGATACACAGCGGCGCCGAAGCGGGGCCGTACCTGAAGGCGTTCTACCAGGACTTCGAAAACGAGGCACTGGTGATCGACAAATGGTTCGCCATGCAGGCCGCCGCGCCGACCACCAACGTCGCCGCCGTGCGCAAGCTGATGCAGCATCCGGCCTTCACGCTGAAGAATCCGAACCGCGCGCGCAGCCTGATCTTCAGCTTCATCAGCGCCAATCCGTCGCAGTTCCATGCGGCGGATGGCAGCGCGTATGAATTCTGGGCCGAGTTCGTGATCAAGCTGGACGCGATCAACCCGCAGGTGGCGGCACGCCTGGCGCGCGGCATGGACCGCTGGCGCCGTTACGCGCCGGCGCTGCAGGCAAAGATGAAGCGCGCACTGGAGAAAGTCGCCGGCCGCGCCAAGCTGTCGAACGACGTGCTGGAAGTGGTCACCAAAGCGCTCGCCAATTAAGCATAACAATTTATACGATTTATCTTCACCTCAAGGGAAACCATGAAACGCATCAGCCTCACACAATATCTGGTGGAAGAACAGCGCCAGAACAACTCGATCCCGGCCGAACTGCGCCTGTTGATCGAAGTGGTAGCACGCGCCTGCAAAACCATCAGCCACTCGGTAGGCAAAGGCGCGCTGGGTGAAGTGCTCGGCACCGCCGACACCGAAAACATCCAGGGCGAAGTGCAGAAGAAGCTGGACATCATCTCCAACGAAATCCTGCTGGAAGCGAACGAATGGGGCGGCCACCTGGCGGCGATGGCGTCGGAAGAGATGGAATCGATCCACCCGATCCCGAACCGCTATCCAAAAGGCGAATACATGCTGCTGTTCGACCCATTGGACGGCTCGTCGAACATCGACGTCAACGTCTCGATCGGCACCATCTTCTCGGTGCTGAAGGCGCCTGAAGGCATGGGCCAGCCGACCGAAGCGGACTTCATGCAAGCCGGCACCAAGCAAGTGGCCGCAGGCTACGCCGTGTACGGCCCGCAGACCATGCTGGTGCTCACCACCGGCAATGGCGTCAACTGCTTCACGCTGGACCGCGAGATGGGTTCGTGGGTGCTCACGCAGCGCAACATGCAGATCCCGGCCAAGACCAAGGAATTCGCGATCAATATGTCGAACCAGCGCCACTGGCATGCGCCGGTGCAGCGCTACGTCAGCGAACTGCTGGCCGGCGACACCGGCCCGCGCGGCACCAACTTCAACATGCGCTGGATCGCCTCGATGGTGGCCGACGTGCACCGTATCCTGAACCGCGGCGGCATCTTCATGTACCCAGCCGACACGCGCGACACGTCGATGCCAGGCAAGCTGCGTTTGATGTATGAGGCGAATCCGATGGCCTTCATCGTCGAGCAGGCGGGCGGCGCGGCCACCGACGGCCAGAACCGCATCATGGAGATCCAGCCGCACAAGCTGCACCAGCGCGTGCCGGTGTTCCTGGGCTCGCGGGACGAAGTGGCGGTGGTGACGGGCTACCACGCAGGCTGAGAAGCTTCAAAATCGCACAAAGCAATGACATTTTTGCAGCATGGCTAAAATTTATCGTGTTGGGACTAGCGTGTAGCAAGAAATATTTGTTAGAATGTGCGACTTCGCCGCTTTAGCTCAGTTGGTAGAGCAGTTCATTCGTAATGAAAAGGTCGCCAGTTCGATTCCGGCAAGCGGCACCAGAACTCAGCAGTAAGAAATACCAAGAAGTACCGAAACCCGCTTTTCCCATAGGAGAAGCGGGTTTTTTGTTGTACCCGGACGTTTAATGAATTAGCATGAAATACCAACATCTGGTTGGTATTTCTGTTGGTACTTACCTCAGCAGGTAAAAAAAGTACCAACACCGGAGTCAACTATGGCACTGACAGACACCTTTATCCGGCACGTCAAGCATAGCGGGGCGACAGCTGGAGATAAGTATTCCGACGGCGAGGGTATGTTCTTGCTGGTCAAAAAGACACACAAGTACTGGCGCATGAGCTACAGGTGGCTCGGTAAGCAAAAGACGCTGGCGCTTGGTGTTTATCCTGGAGTTTCGCTGGCTCAGGCCCGCAAGCTTCGTACCGAGGCTCGCGAGGCCCTGGCGGCTGGTATTGATCCGAGCCAGCTCAAACGCGAGACTAAAGCAAACAAGGTTCAAGAGGCAGCCAACACCTTTGAAGGGCTGGCATTGGCTTGGCTGGCGATGATGTCGCACAGTCGCTCGGCCAGCACCCAGGAGAAGGTGGAGGCTTGGTTGAGGCATGACTTGTTTCCCTACCTTGGCAAGCTGCCGGTGACGTTGATCAAGCCGCGTGACATCCTGACGGTGGTACAGAAGGTCGAGACGCGAGGCGCAATTGATTCGGCCCATCGCATCAAGCAGGTCTGCGGCCAGATCATGCGATACGGCGTGGCGATCGGCGTGGTGGAGCGTGACGTGACGGCGGACCTGAGGGGGGCGCTGATCTCTGTGCCCCGAACTAATTTTGCCGCGATCACGGAGCCGAAGAAGCTCGGGGCCCTTATGCGTTCCATATACGGCTACAACGGCCATTTTGTGGCCGTGGCGGCGCTTAAGCTTTCGCCGCTGCTGTTTGTACGTCCGGGCGAATTGCGGACCGCAGAATGGCGCGAATTCGATCTGGACGCGGCGGAGTGGCGCATCCCGGCGTCGAAAATGAAGATGAAGGTGGAGCACATGGTGCCTCTGGCGCGGCAGGCGGTGGAGATCCTGCGTCAACTGCATCGTGTGACAGGCCACGGAAAATTTGTGTTCCCAAGTTTTCGTACCGGCGACGCTTGTATGAGCGAGAACACCATCAACGCCGCGTTGCGCGGCATGGGCTATGCGAAAGAAGTCATGACCGCGCACGGGTTCCGTGCGACGGCGAGGACCATCCTCGATGAAGTCTTGGGTGAACGTGTTGATCTGATTGAGCATCAACTGGCGCATAGAGTGATCGATCCGAACGGGCGTGCATACAACCGCACCGCGCACCTGCCGGCGCGCCTCGCGATGATGCAGCGCTGGGCCGACTATTTGGATAAGCTGCGCTTCGATGGAGAAGTCATTCTTTCGAGACCGGAGCATGAGTGAATTATCGTAGTGCCCTATGGTGACGACGAAGCTTAGCTGCGCTTCAGTTCCGTAGGGCGCCTGATGTTACCAGCTGCGCGACTTCGACCGATTCTCCACCCATTCAAGCACTTCGTCCTGGCGCCACCCAATTGATCGAGCGGACAGCTTGACCGGAGTCGGAAATTCATGCGCTTTCATCACGCGATACAGCGATGTCCGGGACATCCCGCAGATGTGAAGGACTTCCCGCAATCGCATCAATCTGCACGCTGTGGGTTGGTTATCGTTGTTGTTCATATTGGCCTCCACTGGTCGGTATTCATTTCAGAGAAAGTTGGCTTGGCGTGACCTGATTGCGCAGCACTTCTTTGTGCATTCTGAGAAAGGCTTGTGCTTGGTCGATGTTGAAGATGCGCATGGTGCGAGGCCTTGCTGTGGAAAGGCGCCGCGCCGTTGCGGCTGCCTGTTGCTATTCTGGTCGGCGGCGTAGTGAAAATGTTGAGCGAGCGCAGCGGCCGTCGAGATTCCGCAGTGCATTTGACGCGCCGCAAAGTGGATGCCGCGCAATCTGCCATGGTGCGGCTGTCGTGTCGGAAACTCTGCGGCGTTGCATACCTTGTCGTGGTGGCACCTTGGGTGCTGCGGACGGTGCGACACCTCCGACGTTTGATGCGGCTCAGCGTGTAACGGCACAGTCCGTTTACAGTGGTAGGGGATGTGCCGTCGGGCTAGGAGCAAGCCATGTTTTCGTTTCACTCAAACGTGGCTTGCCCTGCGGGGCTACTCTCGCTGCGCTCGCCTAACTGCATTCGCTTCGCTCACCAAAGCCCGCCAGGCCGTGTGATGAATACCGACCTCACTCCTCGCAAGTCCAAGGGCGGCCGCCGTAAAGGCGACCCTGCCGCCGTGCGCACCGCCGTCATCGGTGTGCGCGTCTCCATCACCGAATACGCCACGCTGTGCGAACGTTCCGCCGCCATGCATATGAAACCGGCCCAATGGCTGCGGACCGCCGCGCTATCACGGCGTTTGCCGTCGCCCCCCGTCGCTGCGATCAACCGAGAGCAGTACGTCGAACTGGCGCGCCTGGCGTCGAACCTGAACCAGCTCACACGCTTGGCTAACGAAGGGCGCAAGGTGACGGTGGCCGACGCCTTGTTAGCGCGCTTGCTGACGGAGACGCAGCGCTTGCGCCAAGCCTTGCTCGGCGTGGAGGCGACCGACGATGATCGCTAAGGCCGTCAAAGGAAAGGGCTTTCGTGGCGCACTCGATTACGACTTGAGCAAAGAGCACGGCCGCGTCATCGACACCAACATGAGCGGCACCACGCCGCGTGAGCTGGCGAAGGAATTCGGCGAGGTGCGCAAGCTGAGACCCAAGCTGGGCAAGGCGGTGCTGCATGTGTCGCTGTCGGCGGCACCAGGGGAGCACTTAAGCGACGAGCAGTGGCAGCAGGTGGCGCAGCGTTATTTGCATGGCATGGGGTTGGAGAACAATCAGTACCTGGTGACGCGTCACACGGACACGGAGCACGAGCATATTCACCTGCTGGTGAACCGCATCCGCTTTGATGGCGGCGTTACATCTGACAGCCATGATTATCGACGCCAGGAGACGCTGATGCGCGCCATCGAGCGCGAATTTGACCTGCAGCGCGTGACGCCATCAATCGAGGTGCAGCGCCACGCGCTGACCAAGGGTGAGATCGAGGAAGGCTTACGCACTGGCGTGCCGTCAACGCGCCAGCGCTTGCAGCAGCTGTGCGATGGCGCTGCCGCCCATTGCCACAGCTTCAGCGAATACGCCGAGCGCCTGGCGGCGGTTGGCGTCGAGCTGGTGCCGGTCACGCAGCTGGAAGGCCGCAAGATGTCGGGCCTTTCGTATCGGCTGGATGGCGTGATGATGAAAGGCAGCGACCTGGGGAAGGGTTACAGCCCGATGGGGCTGGCGAAACGCGGGGTGAGCTATGACAAAGAGCGAGACGGTGCGGCAGTTGGCCGCTGCCTCGAACGCGGCGCGGGTGGAAGCGCTGAACCAGCAGATCGAGAGCCTGCGCCAGGCGAAGCTGACCAGCGCGGAAGAACTGGCGACGCTATTGGAGCCGCTGGCGCAGGCGATGGCAGCGTTGACGGACGAGACGAGGGCAAGCCTGGAGCAGATCGGGCAGCACAGCCGGGAGCAGGGCGAACAATTCCGGGCACAGGTCGAGACAGCGATCACGTCATGGCGCAATGCGACGATAGCGGCCGAGAGAGCAGCCGAACGATTGGACCAGGCAGGGCAGCGGATGGAAGTGAGCCACTACCTGCTGACCGTGCTGACGGGCTTGATGACGGGGATTCTCGCGAGCGTATTCTGGCTTTGGCTGGCGCCAGCGCCGACGGTTCAGTACACGCTGGACGCAAAGGCGGTAGCGGAACTGCTGCGGTCAGAGATCGCAGCGCTGAAGCAGCGCAAAGGCAAATGACGGCAATGGGTGTGGACCGTTTCGTGGTGACGCTGGTGGACGCGACGCAGGGCAAGCAAGAGGAACGGCGGTGGAGCAAGGCTGAAGTGGCCAAGAGCATGGCGTGGCTCAAGCGCATGAATGCGCGTGGCTACGATGTCTGGATACGGCCTGATGGTGAGCATGGACTGGTGATACTGGGTGGCTTGAAAAAGAATGATTTGCAGACGTTGCGTGAACGGGGCTTTTCCCCTGCAATGGTCGCGGAAACGGGGAAAGAACAATACCAAGCGTGGGTGAAGCTGTCCCAGCATCCATTGGCAGACCAAGTGCGCGGACGAGCAGCAGAGGTGCTGGTGCAAGGTCTTGGCCGTCTTGGGGGGAATGCCGTCAGTCGCACCGATGGTCGACTGGCTGGCTTCACCAACCAGCAGTTGCTTCGCACAGGCAGAAGGCATCCGTTCGTCTTAGTGGAGGAATCTCTGGGACAAGTCGCCCCAGCGGCAACAGCTTATTTGGCTCGGTTAGCGCAGGAATGGACGAAGGGCCGGGCTACACAGCAAGACCAGCAATATGGGCGGTTACTTGGGCCTTCCCGGTGAAATAAATTCCATTTAATTTGCTTATATCCTATTAAGAATCTGTAGTCATTTTTTTAATCACATAAAATATCCTGAATAAATACACGAATAGACAAAATATTGGCAATACGACAGCGGTCCGGTAAATCTACGCAGGCATCTGGAAAATTTCTTTAAGATGATCAAACGATCGAAAATAACTAATCCAGCCCCTTAGCCGTTGGATTTCTTTGGGATCATTTAATTTCCCAATTTGATAGTTATGGAGCATCGCTCTAACCTTGCGTCGTTGTTCGCGAGACGGCTGGGCTAATTCATTAACTGTTAATCCAGTAACTACTTGGCGAGTACTCTGACTCTGTATGCGTGTTTTTTTAGAATTGAGCTTTAGTCCATACCTGTTTAGCAATATTTCGGCTCGATCAATACACTGCAATACTGAACTCTTATTCATCCCGCTAATTGTCACATCATCCGCATATCGGGTGTAAGTACACTCATGGGTTTTACACCACCTAGAAATAAATTCGTCAAATCTAAATAAAAATGTGTTGGATATAATAGGACTGGTTGGGGCACCTTGAGGAAGTGCGTCATCTAAAGTGACAAGTTTGGATATAATTCTGGAAGCCGATGCTGTAAATCCTGCTCTTTTTAGGACGGATTGAACGGCTGTTACCTTAATTGAACCAAAATAGTCCTCGATGTCAATGGTTCCTACGTATGCCATTTTTGTATGCGGACTTGCGTTATCTTCAATGGATACGTTTTTTATAAAGGAAAAACACGTTTCATGTATTGGTAACCTGAATAAAAGATAGTCTTTTAGCCAGTACTGAATAACCTTCAAGAACAATTTCGGCGAGGCGATATTTCTAAAGCTGCCATTTGCTTTTGGTATTTTGAAACGTCGATAATGTTTCTCAGGTATTTTTGCTATGGACGTAATTAGCCGCGCGCTAATCCCAATGGCTAACGATAGTTCACGCGCATTAATAGGATAGGGGTTTTCAATTTCTCCGCGATGCTTTCCAGAGAAGGTGTAGAAAGTGAGTGGATTAGGTGTAACGGGAGGGGTAGGCGCACCGTTAGCAGAACCAGATCCTTTAGTCATCTGCTCGTAGATCCGCGGCCAACGAAAACGTTCGTGACCGCGCTCGCCGCGGTTACAACTTTTCGTTGGCCGCGGAACTTCTTGTACGTACTCACCACTGTTTTGCATGGTCGACGAAACATCGACCGACTTCTGCATGACTGGCGCGCCTACATCGGCAATTCTAGATTGCCACGTATTTTTTAGCAAGAACAATCGGATTCTATCTCTTCGACGTCGCAATACTTTTGGGATACTTACGTCCCCAAGATGGGTTAGGCTGTACCAATTCTTCTTCTTATGAACTAGCCGCAACAAACCTCGTTGCACGTAATGTTCACATTGAAGAGTGATACCTTCAGCCGAACCAGGAGGAAGCTTTGATTTTGTTGCCTTTTCAATAATTTCAATTGCTTCGGCCGGTGATCCTGGTTGAATCACCCCAATCGCCCAAAGCAAAATAGATTCATTTATTCTTGTGTGGCTCATTTTTTATCGGGAAGAATATTCAGGTAATGCTAACGCATCACATGGCGGTATGTGGTGAAAATACTCACAATTTCATCTATTAGATCTAATGACGGTACTTTGCCGGACGGCGTCTCAATGACTTTTCCCATGGCTTGAACTGCCTTTAGTGCGCCTTCTTCAAAATATTTCTCTCCGCTAATAAGTTTTTCATCTTGCACGACAACAATTTCTTTTCTTGTTCTATTTTTTCCTAATACCACACTTGTTAAATGCGTGAGTTGGCTTAAAGTAGTATTGTCACATGCAAGAATTAGCAGGGCTTGACAGCTCTTGTCCATGAGCTCTCTTTGTTCTGCTAGATATATAAACTCTTCTTTCTCCCGTGGCACCAAATGGCCAGCTTCAACTATTTCGAAGCCTTTGTCTCTCAACGCCGTAGCTAATTTCTGGGAGAACTCAATCCACTTATGACGTTTTTTTTCAGAAGATGGTATGCACAGAAGAATCTTATATTTCCGCGCTGCGGAAACCATAGATAATTCGTCATCGAGACCATGAGAGTTGATGAATATATTATTGCTATTCCCTTTTACCTCGACGTTTGCAATCGATTCGCCGGCAAGCTGAGTTTTGCGATTTTTGCTATTGAATATTGAACGAATGAGGCTGAGCATTTTATTTTTGGATTCGTTTAGCAATTTATTTGTAATAATATAAATTGTCTTTATACTTTTTCACGAATTATTTGATGTTTACCTTATTTTTTTTGCCCCGTATTGTCGAGTTCTTTATGTCGCGACCCGCGACTTGGTTATTGTTGTTTTTCCCTCGAATTTTTGCCTGAATGCTACGGACACGTATTACGACAAGTCCAATAGCAAGAGAAGTTGGAATTGCAATTTCGAGGATGTGGCCTTTAATCCATTCAATTAATTGTTCCATAATGTATCTCTATAGTATTTTGGTATTTGTTGTCATTTAGACTTGGTCTGTCTTGATGATGGTATTGCAAATTATAACGTGGAAATTTTTGTTGCCAGGAAAATTGTTGGAATTTTGTAAATTGCATATTGCAAGTTGTGATTTAGTTGTAGGTAGCAGCCTTTGTGATACGTGCTCTTTGGCAACTTGAGGCCCGATTTTACGAGCGATTTTGGTTGTACTTGTCATGGAAACGTATTGTTGTTAACCGGAGGACCGGCGCTTAAAGTTGAGTTGTAGTGCCGACTTTGCTGGGGATTGAACTTCAATATCCAGTCGAGTTGTCAGAAAAACGTGCTATATTTCCTGACATGTACATCCCGTCAACTTCTACTGGGCACAGTCGGCTCGTGCCGGAAAATCCGCTTGCTCGCGGTAGCGTGGATGCGGCAATTCGCTCTGTGTTGAATTCAAGCGAAGCCGGGAAAGTCTTCAGCCCAGTAGATTTTCTTCATTTAGGTAGCCGTGCGGCCGTGGATAAGGTGCTTTCGCGGTTAACGGCCGCCGGAGCGCTTAGACGAGTGGCACGCGGACTTTACGATGTTCCGCGCACACATGCAGTTTTGGGGCTGCTATTGCCATCGGCCGATGATATTGCCAAGGCAATTGCAGGCAAGGGTAGCCTGCGGCTGCAACCATCTGGTGCCTATGCCGCGAATCTGTTGGGTCTGACCCAGCAGGTTCCAGTGAAGTTGGCATTTCTGACTGATGGTATGTCGCGTACCGTGCACGTTGGAAATCAGAGCATTTTGTTGAAGCACACAACTCCCCGCAATATGGCGACGGCCGGGCGCATTAGTGGTTTGGTTATCCAGGCGTTACGTCATTTCAAGCAAGTCCATACTGACGACCAAGTGGTCGAGATGCTCACGGCCAAGTTGACTGCGGAGGACAAGGCCATGCTCTTGGCTGATGCTCCTTTAGCGCCGGTATGGATTGCCGGTGTCATGCGTCGAATTGCACAATGCAAAGTTTGAGTTAGCGAGCTGAGCAGCACCAAGTGGGGTGGAGTGAAGATTTTTATGCCATGCAAATGTTTAGCTTTGCGCCGCCGAATTTAGGCGTTATCCTTGGTGTAATAGGAAGATTCGACAAATCCTCTAATTCCTTTTTTTGGATAGAGGATTTTATAATAACTTAATAAATTGCCAAATTCTATATTATTTAAACTGGCACATTGGAAAATAAAATAAATATTATGGATTCCTTAATAAATTCCGAAAACATTGATGATGGCGAAATACTTGATGAAAGTGTCGAGTATCAATTTGACTTAACATTTTACGGTGCCGATTATCCTGTAGATGGCCTCGTGAAGCGATTGGGGAACCAAGATATTGTAGTTCCTTCTTTTGATCCAGGACATGACTTAGCTATTGATGTCGAAGCCTTTCAACGGAAATTTGTTTGGTCAAAAATACAATGTGATCGATTTGTTGAGTCGCTGCTTTTGGGGTTTCCTGTCCCCGGAATTTTTTTGGTCCAGCAAAATAATAAGAGATTGCTTGTTCTTGATGGACAGCAAAGGTTATTAACTCTGGCGGCGTTCTATAGCGGAATTCTGAATAAGAAAGAATTTTCACTGGAGCATGTCCAGTCGGAGTTTGTTGGATTAACGTATAAGACTCTAGATGAGGAAAATCGAAGAACTTTGGATGACGCAATTATCCATGCGACTGTTATTAGAAAAACTAAAAACGCGCAGGATTTGGCAAGTGTATATTCCCTTTTTGAAAGATTGAATTCCGGCGGTACTCAGCTTTCCCCTCATGAAATTCGTGTGGCATTAGCGCCCGGACCTCTCATGTATTTGGTGCGAGACTTAAATAGTACCCCGTCGTGGCGTTCAGTATTTGGGAAGCCGTCGAAAACGCTAAAGGATCAGGAGTTGATACTCCGATTTTTGGCTATGCGGTTTTCTCTTGGAACATATAAGAGTCCGATGAAAGATTTTTTAACGAAATATGCTCAATTTAATTCTGATCTTAGCCGGCAATCAGAAGAAATAATTAGACATGCTTTTATTTCCGCAATTGATCTTATAGTGGCTGAAATAGGAAAAAAGGCTTTTCGTTTGCAACGGGCATTCAATGTTGCGGTCTTCGAATCTGTCATGGTAGGTGTTGCAACGAGACTGGCTGAAGGACGTGATTTTTTGCCTGGCCAATTAAAAGAAATATATGAAAATCTAGTAAAGAATTCGTCTTATTTGGCGGCAGTTGGGAAAGCTACCGCGCGTGAAGATCAAGTGTCAGTTAGAATGAAATTGGCGGCGGAGGCATTCCTTGCTTGAATATGAGTAAGAAAAATAATTCTCCGCAAGATGTGCTTGATTCGACGTTTGCGCGCATAAATGACATTGATTCAACTGAAATTGAGCTTAGAGCGGATTTTTCACGATATCTATGTGTATTAGTTTCTGGATATTTAGAACAGTACGTGCGAAGCTCCACAGCAAAATATGTTAAGGAGCGTTCCCAACCTCAAATCGCGGACTTTGTCGTCAGTCAAACCAATCGAATTACAAACTTAAATTGTGAGAAAATCACCAAGCATTATGTTGCCTTGAATAAAAATTGGCAAAAATTACTTGACGAACTTTTAGTTGATGAGGCGAAGGATGCCATTAATAGTATTGTAGCGCTTAGACATTCTATTGCCCATGGACAGTCGGCAGATGTAACTTATGAAAGAGTTTCGCGCTACTATAAGCAGGTAAAGCGAGTAATTTTTGAAATTGACACTATGCTTAATTTATAGCCAATTTGTATTGTGTAGGCATCTAAATTTTTTGGCTGGGTCGATTACCTTATTCGAAGATATGTTTCAGTCTGGTTTATGATTAATTTCAATAGATGGCGGGGTTATGGAATTTTAAGTGCTTGTGTTTTTGAAAATGTTGGAATCCTTCAATGTTGCTGTTAACAGGCGTGAATATGAGATAATTGAATTCGCAAAATTACAGTACAGTCGAGATGTAATTTTTCCTGGAGGGAATGAAACGGAACCGAACTCAGGAACCATTCAGTTTTGTTGGTACCTGTGTTGGTACTTTTTGCCGAATTTGTACCAACATCTCATAGCTAATTCGATTCCGGCAAGCGCACCAGAACTCAGCAGTAAGAAATACCAAGAAGTCTAAAAACCCGCTCTCCTCATAGGAGAAGCGGGTTTTTTGTTGTCTCTTCAAATCCGTCGGAGTACCATGAAATCCACGACGGGTGAGGGACAAAAAAGCGCCAGGTCCCTCACTTGGAAGTTTGGTCCCTCAATTGGCGCCAGATCACTCCGGGAGGCAGTCATGGCCCTTACCGACCTTTTCGTACGGAAACTCAAGCATTCCGGCAAACCCAGCGGCGACAAATATAGCGACGGCCGATCGTTGTACCTGCTTGTCAAAGAGTCAAATAAGTACTGGCGTATGAATTACCGGTTCGATGGCAAGCACAAGACTTTGGCTCTTGGCATCTATCCTGAGGTATCGTTGGCTGAAGCACGTGAGCTGTGCGCGGATGCACGCAAGCAGCTGCGCGCCGGTGTCGATCCGAAGCAGCACAAGGTCGATGCGCGCGCGGATCTGCTGGAGCCTGAGCACAACACCTTTGAGGCACTGGCGCGTCAGTGGCTCACGAAGATGGAGGCCAGCCGCAGCCCGAACACTCAGGACAAGGTGCTGGCCTGGCTGGAACACGATCTATTCCCCTTCATTGGCAACTTGCCGGTATCGACCATCAAGGCCCGCGACATACTTGGCGTTATACAGCGCGTCGAAGCGCGTGGTGCGATTGACTCGGCTCACCGCATCAAACAAGTGTGCGGCCAGATTCTGCGCTTTGGTGTGGCGATAGGCTGGTTGGAGCGCGACGTGACACCGGACCTGAAGGGCGCACTGGTTGCCATACCGCGGACGAATTTCGCGGCGATCACGGAGCCGAAGGAACTGGCGGTGTTGTTACGCTCGATATCCGCCTATAACGGTCATGTGGTGGCCGTGGCGGCGTTAAAACTAACACCGTTGCTGTTTGTACGTCCGGGCGAATTACGCGCCGCAGAATGGCGGGAATTCGATCTGGATGCGGCGGAGTGGCGCATCCCGGCGGCGAAAATGAAAATGAAGATGGAGCACATGGTGCCGCTCCCCACACAAGCCGTGGAAATTCTGCGCGAACTTTATCGCGTGACGGGGCATGGGAAATATGTTTTCCCCAGTCTGCGTACCGAGGATGCGTGCATGAGCGAGAACACCATCAATGCGGCGCTGCGCGGCATGGGGTACGCGAAAGACGTCATGACGGCACATGGTTTCCGGGCGACGGCGCGGACGATCCTAGACGAAGTGTTGAACGAACGCGTGGACCTGATCGAGCATCAGTTGGCGCATCGCGTGATCGATCCGAATGGGCGTGCATACATCAGTACGATTCGACAGCAGCTTACGGTGGAACCATCTTCTGGAAGTTCAATCCACAGTTTCTGGAAGTTACGCATGGATGGGAATACAAATGATACGCCGACGTCTGAGCTTCGTGTTCTGTCTGCTTGTGTTGGATGCACGCGCTGCCGAGCCTTCCAACGCCGCGATTCTTAGCTGTTTGTCCGCAAGGTCCGTTTCCTCGTCGGTTACTTGGAGGGCTCTGTCGACTGAGGAAATTAACTCGCAGGATGACTACCAGGATGGGTTCAACGCAACCTATTATCTCGCCGTGCAAGGAAAGGACATCGGCTATGCCGAGAAGGGGGCGGAGAAGGGCATCCTCTTCGATCACAAGATCTATCCAGTCGATTCGGCCCGTGCGCTCTCGGGCTTTGCGATGCGTCCCACCGAGCTGAATCCATATGTGGCGGAATGGGGCACTGTGACTGATTCCCGCGGAAAATTCGGTTGTGTCAGTTTTCCTTTTGGCGTACTAGGACAGAGCGGAAGTTTTCAAAAAAATAGAAGTGCCTACTTGCTGTCGCTTACTGCTTCAAAAAATGTTCGCATCCTCTATTCTGCGACCGGCAATATTGATGTGATCGCGGCTCTCGTCCCGAAGGATATCCAAAATTTCATACTCAATGCAGATGAATGCGACCATACAGCGGGGGAGTTCGACGGGAGCTTAAGCGAGCAGCGACAGCGGGAGATCGAGCGGGCCGTTGTCCAATACTGCCGGCCTGCGCAGAAGCAGTTGAAGACGCTGAAAGCGAAATACAAGGGGGATGCCAAGCTGACGGAGCTCATTCGTAAGCATGCCTATGACTCAGTGATTAGTTTTAGATAGTAGTCCTATGGCGCTAACCGATATTTCCCGCCGCGAGAGCTGCGCGGGGTAGGACTCTGCGACGGTCTGGAGGCAATGTGAACAACGATACTCTGAATGCGTCGGCAGGCTGGCAGAATTTTTTTGTATGTGTAGCGTTGCATATGTTGCTGCCGTTATTGCCGCTGGCATTGGAACTTTGGTTCTCAGGAAAAATCGAGGCTAAGTCCGCTGCTCTGACGGCCGCCCTGTATTCCATTGCGATTGGCCTGTCTTCTCGTAACGTTGCGATGTTCGGTGCAGGCGTGTTGCTGAGTTTCGTTTTCTCAGCAGCGTTCGGTTTCTTGTCCACGCAACTTCCGCTTGAACATGCTCGCTTATTTTCCTGTGCGGCTATTGCCATCGTATTTGGAGTGCATATCATAGAGAGATACAGGCGTCATGTAGTCAATCAGAGAGAGTTTTTTGATTTTTTGAGAGCTGACTAGGAGGAGCTATGCATCCTGCTATCGTGCTTGAAGCCATTGGAGTGTGCATTGCGTCGATGGCCTTTGTTTTGCAGTGCTATTACTTCGTGAGGGATACACGGGCGCGCCGCACGTTGATACGTCACCTTGCCAGTAATCCGGAATTCCTTCAGGTGCTGCCGCACTTGAAAGAGCGCGCCGCTAACGACGAATGCTTTGACGATGAGTTCAGGAAGCTCCGCGCCATCATCAGCAGGCAAATCGATGCGGAAGGATTTAGTCAACCTGATGAGTTGAGTTCACCAATGCATCAACGACCATCTAGAAACCGTGTGCGCTACATACGGGGTCTTGTGCATGAAGTGGAAAAACAGCTGCGTCAGTGATCGGTTTATCTTCATAGGATAGGCAGGTTCTTGAACCGAGGCTTTCGGCACCTCACCCTCTTGGAGATATAGTGCGCAAAAGAAATCTTCGACCTCATCCACAACAGCTATCGTATCGTGCGTCGCTGTTTCATGGATTAAAAACGATATGATAGTTATCTGCTGCGTAACTGTTCAGTTTGCGCCACCACGTGAAGATCATTTTCCGCCATGAAAAAAACCGAGACGAGTTCCGTTACCCCGGAAGAGTTAGAGATTCTTCGCCGCACAAAGTTCATGGTTGAAAAGGTGGCTGACTACGCCATTTATATGCTCAACGTCGATGGCACCATCGCCACCTGGAACGCTGGCGCTCGCCGTTTCAAGGGCTACCTCGATCACGAGATTATTGGACAGCATTTCTCGCGCTTCTACAGCGAGCAAGACCAGCGTTCAGGACTTCCGGCGCGGGCCCTGCAGGCCGCCCGCGAGCACGGCAGCTTCGAAGCCGAAGGTTGGCGTGTGCGGAAAGATGGCACCAGGTTCTGGGCGTCGGTCGTCATTGACGCCCTGCGCGATGATGACGGCGAACTGCTGGGCTTTGCCAAGATCACCCGCGATATCGATGAGAAGCGGGCGGCGAGAGTCGCCTTGCAGGAGAGCGAGAACCGTTTCCGCTTGCTGGTGCAAGGCGTGACCGACTATGCGATCTATATGCTGTCGCCAGGCGGCGTCATCACTAACTGGAACTCCGGGGCGGAACGCATCAAAGGGTATGCCGCCGACGAAGTGATCGGCACACATTTTTCGCGCTTCTATTCGGCTGAAGACCAGGTACTCAACGAGCCCAAGCGCGCGCTGGACACTGCCACACAATACGGCCGTTTCGAAGCAGAAGGCTGGCGCATTCGCAAGGACGGGACGAAGTTCCGCGCACACGTCATCATTGATGCCATTCGCGACGATCAAGGACAGTTGATCGGTTTCGCCAAGGTCACCCGCGATATTACGCAGCGCCTCGAAATGGAGGGCATGCAGGCGGCGCTGCAGCATTCACAACGGCTGGAGTCAGTCGGCAAGCTCACCGGCGGCGTGGCGCACGATTTCAACAATATCCTGCAAGTCGTCGGCAGCAATCTGGAATTGTTGATGCTCGACGTAGCCGGGCGAGCGCCAGCCCTGCGCCATGTGGAGGCTGCCTTGCAGGCGGTGAAACGTGGCGCCAAGCTTTCCTCGCAGCTGCTCGCATTCGCCCGTCGCCAGCCGCTGCAGCCGGTTGTGCTCAACGTTGGCCGTACGCTGTCCGATAGCGAGGAACTGCTGCAACGCGCCTTGGGGGAATCGATTGCCGTCGAAACGGTCGTCGCCGACGGCCTGTGGAATACGGTCCTGGATCCGCACCAGCTGGAAAATGTTTTATTGAATTTGGCGATCAATGCCCGCGATGCGATGCCCGATGGCGGCAAGCTGACCATCGAAGCCGGCAATGCCGTGCTGGATGACGCCTATGTCGCGGCGACACCGGATATTCCTGCCGGCCAGTACGTTGTCGTTAGCGTCAGCGATACCGGCTGCGGCATGACGGCGGACGTGCTGGAACGCGCCGTTGAACCCTTCTTCACCACCAAGGCGGAAGGGCGAGGTACCGGACTCGGTCTCAGTATGGTCTTTGGTTTCATCAAGCAAAGCGGTGGCCACTTCCGCCTGTACAGCGAGGTCGGGCATGGCACCACTGTCCGCATGTATTTCGTCCGGTCTCATGCGTCGGACGTTACGGTGCCGGAGCCTGCAGGTACGGACGTGAAGGGTGGCAGTGAGACTATCCTGGTGGTGGAAGATGATCCGGCAGTGCAAAGCGTCGTGGTCGACGTGCTGCGCAGTTTCGGCTATCAAGTGCTGAAAGCCGACAATCCGGATACCGCCTTGGCAGTGTTGCGTGCCGGCGTGCGCTGCGATCTGCTGTTCACTGACGTCGTGATGCCGGGCACGATCAAGAGCACCGAACTGGCGCAGCAGGCCAAGGCTCTGCTGCCCGATCTGAAAATACTGTTCACCTCGGGTTATACACAGAATGCCATCATTCACGGCGGCCGGCTGGATCCGGGTGTTCATCTGCTATCCAAGCCTTATCGACGCGAGCAGTTGGCGCACAAGGTTCGCCAACTACTGAGCGAGGCAAATCCCGTCGCGCCGGCGTCTGCGGCACAGTTGCCACTTGCTTCCAAGCGCGTGTTGCTCATCGAAGACGATGAGGATGCCTTGCAGGTGACTGTCGACAGCCTTGAAATGTTGGGCTGCGACGTCTGCGCCATCGCCAGCGCGGAAGCGGCCATGCCCTTGCTGGAGACTCGTACATTCGATGTTTTATTGACGGACATACACCTGCCCGGCATGGATGGTTTGGCGCTCGCTCACCGGCTGCGCCGGCAGCAACCTGATTTGAAGCTGGTGTTTGTTTCCGGTGACAGCCGGGTAGGGGGAGAGGTGCGTCAATTGGGAGGGAGTTTTCTCTGCAAGCCGTTCACCCTGGCTGCGTTGCGGACGGCGCTTCAATAACCGGCGACGGGCTCGGAGATCGTACGCTGATAAAATACAGCATCAACTCCACTCCGCGAGCGACCATGAACGACTACATCATCCTCATGCTTGACGATACCGCGCATCCCGATGCCGCCAGCAGCGCGCTTTGGGAATCCTACATCACCGGCCTGCGCCAGAGCGGCCAGTTCGACGGCGGTAGTTCCATCGGCAAGGGCGCGCTGTATCGCAAGGGCGCCCCCACCGATTCCGCCAGCCTGGATGTCACCGGCTTCCTGCGCGTACGCGCCGAGAGCATCGACGATGCCGCACGCTTCCTGACCGGCAATCCGCACTACGAAGCCGGCGGCGGGGTGGAAATCCGCGAACTGCCAACGGATTAATTCGGCTGCCGCATCTCCAGTTGCTCTCGCACATAACGCGCCGGTGGCAGTCCGACATGGCGGGTGAAGGCGACGCTGAACGCGCTTGCCGAACCGTAGCCGACGCGTCCAGCAACCTCGGCGATGCCGGTCTCTTGCCGTCGCAGCAGGTGCTTCGCCCAAGCCATGCGCCAGGTGAGCAAATACGCCATCGGCGCGACACCCAATGCGCGGCTGAACCGTTCGAAGAACGTCGAGCGCGACAGGGCTGCCTCCTTGGCCAGTTGCGCGACCGTCCAGGACTTGGTCATGTTTTCGTGTATGCGCCGTAGTGCGACAGCGAGGCGTTCGTCGGCCAGGCCGCGCAGCAGACCTGGCGATGCCGCGGTCCCTGCCGCGGAGCGCAGCGCTTCGATCAGCAGCACCTCCAGCAGCCGCGCCAGGATCACTTTCCGCGCCGGCCGCGCCGCCCGCGATTCTTCTCCCACCAACTGCACGACGGTGGATAGCCGTTTGTCGCCGCGTACGTGCACCAGTTGCGGCAGCAGCGACACCAGCAAGGCCGCATCGGGTGAACCGAAGGTGCAGTAGCCTACCAACAGCTGTGTGTCGGCCGGCACGTCTTGAACGCCGTGTCTGAACTCGCCGTTCGGCAACTGAATGGGCGGGGTATCCAGGTCCTCCGATGCTGGTGGCTCCAGGCTGGTCATCGTGAATCGGTAAGCCGACGGAATCAGGACAAAGTCCCCTTGCTGCAATTGGATCGGTTCCTGGCCGCTGATTTCGAGGCGACACGAACCTTTGAGTATCACGCTGTAGAACGGTTGCCCGGATTCCGAACGCCGTACACGCCATGAACCCGCAGCGCCGACGACCTTGGAGAACCGAGCCTGCGGTTGCAGCAACGTGACGACTTCTGCGAGGGGATCGATCATATCTGGACTATCGCTCATTAAATCTGGACTCCTGATTGTAGCAAGTCCGAGGTCGGCGAACTATAGTTTGCTCACTGCAAACCACTCAACAGGAGTCGCCATGAAAACCGTCCTCGTCACCGGATGCTCATCCGGATTCGGCCTCGAAACCGCCCGATACTTCCTCGATCGCGATTGGAAGGTCATTGCCACCATGCGTACGCCGCGCGAGGATCTGCTGCCGCGTTCCGAGCATCTGCGCGTGCTCGCGCTCGATGTCACCGATCCGGACAGCATCCGCCGTGCAGTGGAGGCGGCAGGGCAGATCGACGTGCTGGTCAACAATGCCGGGATAGGCGTGCTGGGTGCGCTGGAGGGCATTTCCATGGCCACCGCGCGCGAGGTCTTCGAAACGAACACGCTCGGCACCATCGCGATGACCCAGGCGGTGCTGCCGCAGTTCAGGCTGCGGCGGGCGGGTATCGTCATCAACGTGACGTCCAGCGTGACCTTGACGCCATTGCCTTTGCTGTCGGTGTACACGGCGAGCAAGGCGGCGGTCAATGCGTTCACCGAGTCGCTTGCGCTGGAACTGCAGCAATTCAATGTGCGGGTGAACCTGGTGCTGCCGGGACGTGCTCCATCGACCAGGTTCGGCGAAAATGCGCAAGCGCGCATGCGAGACAGCATACCCGAAGCCTATGCCGGCTTGGCGAAGAGTGTCTTCGAGGCGTGGGGGCAGTCGACTGCGGTTACGCAGGCCGTGGATGTGGCGGAAGCGGTGTGGCGTGCGGCGAATGATGCGTCATGCCCGCTTCGCCAGACCGCTGGTGCGGATACTTGATGCACCAATCGACAAAGCCGCGCATCGCCGCCGACATGTGCTTGCGGCTGGGGTAGTACAGGTAGAAGCCCGGCATGGCCGGGCACCAGTCTTCGAACAGGCGCACCAGTTTGCCTTGACGGATTTGTTCCACGGCATAGGTCTCGTGCACGAAGGCGATGCCGACCCCATCCAGTGCCGCGTCCACCATCATCGCGTCGTCGTCCAGCACCAGCGGGCCATCGACGCTAATGGCCAGGTTTTCGCCGTCGCGTTCAAATTCCCACGAATAGATCACGCCGCTGGGGAAGCGACGGCCGATGCAGGGCAGGCCGCGCAGGTCGAGCGGGCTGGCGGGACGGCCATGCACGGCCAGTAACTCCGGCGCAGCCACGACGGCGAAACGCTGCGCCGCGCCGATGGGGATGGCGATCATGTCCAGCGCCAGGCTCTCGCCGAAGCGCACGCCGGCGTCGTAGCCCTCGGCCACGATGTCGACCAGTTGGTCGTCGGTGATGACTTCGATCTTGACGCCGGGATGCATCTTCAGGAAGCCGCTCAACATCGGCGCCAGCAGCAGGCGTGCCGCAGGGCGCGGCACGTTCAGCCTGAGCGTGCCCTGGATCGTATCGCGGAAGCCGTTGATTTCATCGAGCGCTTGCTCCAGGTCCTCGATCACGCGACTCACCCGCGCGTACAAATGCTTGCCCGCTTCGGTGGGCTCCACGCTGCGGGTGGTCCGGTTCAGCAGGCGTATGCCCAGCCGTGCTTCCAGCGCGCGCATGGCGTGGCTGAGCGATGAGGCGGTGACGTTTCTTTCTTCGGCCGCTTTGCGAAAGCTGCGGTGGCGCGCCACGGCGACAAATATTTCCAGTTCGTTGAGATCGTGCCGCATAGCGTCTATTGCTGAATTCCGTTCATGGGTCCAAGTGGTTTCCTGGCGATTGTATGGATGATAGAGCAAACGTATCATTTTCACCATTGATCACACACGGAGCAAAGTATGAAACAGCGGAAATTAGGTAGTGGCGGCTTGCAGGTTTCGGCCATCGGCCTTGGTTGCATGGGCATGAGTTTCGCGTATGGCGGCGGCGACGACGCGGCGTCCATCCGCACCATGGAGCGCGCGGTCGATCTGGGCGTGACCTTCTTCGACACGGCCGAGGTGTACGGGCCTTACGTCAATGAAGAGCTGGTCGGCAAGGCGCTGCGCAGCGTGCGCCACAAAGTGCAGATCGCCACCAAGTTTGGCTTCCGCATCTTGCCGCATGGCCAGGGCCTGCAGCGCATGGCCGGTGTCGACAGCCGGCCGGAACATATCCGCGTCGCGGTGAACGGCTCCTTGCAGCGCCTGGGGATCGACACCATCGACCTGCTGTACCAGCACCGGCCCGATCCATCCGTGCCGGTAGAGGAGGTGGTGGGTGTGATGGCGGATCTGGTGCGCGAAGGGAAGGTGCGCCACCTGGGCTTGTCGGAAGTGTCGGCTGCAACTGTGCGGCGGGCCCATGCGGTGCATCCGATCGCCGCCGTGCAAAGCGAGTATTCACTGTGGAGCCGCGAACCGGAGCGCCAGGTGCTGCCGGTGTGCCGCGAGCTGGGCATCGGCTTTGTGCCATACAGCCCGCTGGGCCGGGGCTTCCTGACCGGCGCGCTGACTTCGACCGATGGCCTGGCGCACGACGATTTCCGTCGCTCGCTGCCGCGTTTCCAGGACGCGGCCTTGCGCAGTAATCTGGCGCTGATCGGGCAGTTGCAGCAACTGGCCGCCGGCCACGGCATCACGACGGCGCAACTGGCGCTGGCCTGGCTGTTGCAACGGGACGAGCAGATCGTGCCGATTCCGGGGGCGCGCCAACTCGGCCACCTGGAGGAGAACACGGCCGCCGCAGCGGTGACGCTGGGCGCGGCGGACCTGGCCGCCATCGATGCCATCTTCCGCGTCGGCAGCGTGCAGGGCGAGCGCTACACCCAAGGCGATTTCGACCTGGTGGAGAGATAAGCGCCGTGTCGTTTTCGTTCAATATCCAAAAATAAACGGTTGCTATAGTCGGTGCTCCTTCCTGCCTCGGAAAGCAAGACGATGATTACTGTTTATGGTTTCGGCCCGGCGTTCGGACGTTCGGAGGCTAGCCCGTTTGTGAAGAAGACTGAAACGCTATTGAAGCTGGCAAATCTGCCATATCAAAAACGAACGGGCAAACTCTTGCGGGCGCCGAAGGGCAAGCTGCCGTATATCGATGACCAGGGCGTGATCCTGTCGGACTCGACCTTCATTCGCTGGCACCTGGAAAAGAAATACGCTATCGATTTCGATACCGGCCTGTCCAGCCAGCAGCGCGGCGTGGCATGGGCGCTGGAAAAACTGGTGGAAGACCATCTGTACTGGGCCCTGGTGCACCGGGTCTGGCGCGATCCGGTGAATGCTCCGAGAGTCACCGCTTACTTTTTCAGGAAACTGCCATGGCCGCTGCGTCCGTTGGTGGGCTATCTGGCCCGTCGCCAGGCCGGCAAGAACCTTCGGGCGCAGGGGATGGGGCGACACGCGCCGGCGGAACTGATGGATCTCGTGCGCAAAACGGTCGCCTCGATTGCGGACATACTCGGCGATCAGCCATTCATGCTGGGCGCGCAACCGAGCGCCGCCGATGCAGCGGTCTATCCGTTCATGGAGTCGATGGTGGACGCCGACTTTGACGATGCGTTCAACGACATCGTGAGGTCGCATCCGAATGTGGTCCGCTACGTCGCAACCATGCATGATCGGTATTTCGCGGGCGTCTGATATCATCGCCCGATGAACAAGAAACTGATTTTCGTCGGCGCCGCCGCCGGCCTGCTGGGTTTGCTCAACTTGATGAGCCACGCCGAGCAGCGCAGCCAGGCGCCGTTCAACGCGCTGCTCACTCCGGCCACCTGCGCTCAGCCGCAATGGCCGAAAGAGGCGCAGCGCTATGAGATCGAAGGCGTGACGACGATCCGTTTCCAGATCGGCGCCGATGGCAAGGTGGTGCATCCGGAAGTGTCCCAAGGCAGCGGATGGCAGATACTCGACGATGCCGCCATCCGCGGCATCTCCCGCTGCGTGTTCCAGCCTAACCTGGACGAGGCCAAAAACGGCGCCTCCTTCCCGATGCAATTTGTCTGGCAATTTAGCGACGGTCCCGCTGTCCGCCCCTTGCTGGTGGCCGACAGTTGCCAGCCGTCCGCGCGCTTCCAGGCGTTCAAGGAATTCGACCGCCGGCCCAGCGGCAGCGA
Organism: Duganella sp. BJB476; assembly: GCF_003416895.1. Taxonomy (GTDB): domain Bacteria; phylum Pseudomonadota; class Gammaproteobacteria; order Burkholderiales; family Burkholderiaceae_D; genus Rugamonas. The sequence continues at coordinate 657,854 of NZ_QVIO01000003.1, read as the reverse complement.
CGGCATCCTGCTGCGCTTCCTGGTCAGCAGCGATGGCGCGCCGATCCGCGTGATCGCCGAGTCTAACGGCCAGGCGCCGGATGTGGTGCAGCAGGCTGAGGCCTACCTGCAGACTTGCCGCTTCGCGATCGACCCGCAAGCGGTCGGTCAGCATACTGATACGGCTTTCGGCCGAGTGCTCCTCAAGCCCTGATCGGCGCGTCTTCATGGTTGCATGACAATACTCTGTGCTATTCTTTGCATATGAGGCAACTTGGCAATAAATACAATCTTTTGAAATGGCTGGCCGCCTGCGCGCTAGCCATGCTCACGGTGCTTGGCGTGCACGCCGAGCCCATGCGCGTTGCCTATCCGCAGCCGCAGATCGAGCTCGACCGGGGCTACTTCGTGAAGATGCTGGAACTGGTGATGCGCAAGTCCGGCGCCAAATACCAGTTGCAGACCTGGGATGTGAAGGCGATCAAAGGCCGCGCCGTGCAGGAGCTGGCGCATGGCAGCAACGTCGATGTGATCTGGGCGATGACCACCCGCGAGCGTGAACAACTGCTGCTGCCGGTGCGCATTCCGCTCGACATGGGGCTGGCCGGCTGGCGCATCGGTGTGATCAACGCCCAGGACAGCGCCAAATTCGAGGCGGTGCGCACCCTCGATCAACTGCGGCAATACAAGATCGGACAAGGCTACGACTGGGCCGACACCGCCGTGCTCAAGGCCAGCGGCTTTGACGTGGTCACCGGCGCCACCGCCGACAATCTGCATGCGATGCTGGCCGTGAAGCGCTTCGATTATTTCCCGCGCTCGATACGCCAGGTGTGGGGCGAGGCGGAGCAGCATGCGGCGCAAGGGGAGGTGGTGGAAATGACGCTGGCCTTGCACTATCCGGCAGCGGTCTACTTCTTCGTCAACAAGAACAACCCGGCGCTGGCCGAGGCGCTGGAGGCGGGATTGAAACGGGCGCGCAAGGACGGCTCGTTCGAGCAGCTGTTCCGCTCGTATAATGCAGATCTCATCCGGCGTACCAGGCTGAGCCAGCGCGTCGTACTGGAGCTGCCCAATCCCGACCTGCCGGAAGAAACGCCGTTGCAGAACAAGGAACTCTGGTACTCGCCCACGCGGTATTAGCGCATGTCTTCGGCGCGGCGCCGGTCCGGTTCCGACAGCACGCGGGCGATCACCGGCAAGGGTACGCCGGCATCTTCCAGAAAAGTAGCGGCGGCTTCACGGCCGGCGGTTTCAAGCAGGGCCAAGCCGGCGTTGACAGCGATGGCTTTGACCCGGTCCGGGCGCGAACGTCGTTCTACATGCATGGAGGACTCCCGTTTTTTTAGGTGTGCAACAACGCTCAAGCTTAGCACAACAGCAATTGTTGTGGGATAGGCTCACCTTGAAGAAACGGCGAACGTCACTAAATTGAACAGACACACTCACCAAGGATAGAACATGACAACAACTGAAACCGCCATCCTGGCCGGCGGATGCTTCTGGGGCGTGCAGGACCTGGTGCGCAAACAAGCTGGCGTGCTGGCGACGCGCGTCGGCTACAGCGGCGGCGACGTGCCGAACCCTACCTATCGCCATCACGGCACCCATGCCGAGGCGCTGGAAATCGTCTTCGACCCGGCCGTCATCAGCTATCGCAAAATCCTGGAATTCTTCTTCCAGATCCACGATCCGAGCACCCGCAACCGCCAGGGTAACGACATCGGCACGAGTTATCGTTCCGCAATTTACTATACCAACGAGCAACAGAAGGCGACGGCCGAGGACACCATCGCCGACGTCAATGCATCGGGCTTGTGGCCGGGCAAAGTGGTCACCGAAGTGGCGCCGGCCGGCACGTTCTGGGAGGCCGAACCGGAGCACCAGGACTATCTGGAGCGCATTCCCAACGGCTACACCTGCCATTTCATCCGTCCGGACTGGCAATTGCCCAAGCGCTGAGCTGAAATAAATATTCATTGTAATCAACCACTTGGATGCCGGAAGGTATTCGGAAGGCAAGGTTTTCGCATCGCCGCTACAGTTTGACTCATGTTTTACCTCTCTTCGTTAGGAAGCACCATGAGTCAATTATTTACAGCAGTGTATGAAGTCACCAGCGGCGCCGCCGGCTCGCCCACCTTGTGGTTGAATCTGGTCGTGAATGCGCAAAACGATAGCGTGATCGGCCACGCGCGGATGGCGTTTGAGGGCGGCGAAACCGCCGGCATTTCGGTGCGCGGACATCACACCCGGATCGAAGGCGAGCACTCTTTGGAGGCCGTGGTGCTGGCCGGCTTGCCGGCGATTTTCCCCTCGGTGGAGGAAGCGCCAAGCGCGTTCCAGCTGCTGATGGTGCTGCCGACCGCTTCGAAGAACGGTCAGGTTTGCTACAAGATGAGTTTTGGTAATCCACAACAACCGCGCATCGTCGAGGTGCGTGACGGCAGTGCGCATGCGGTGCATCCGGAATTGGCTACCAGCACCTGATTTCTGGATTTCAGCGGTTTTGGGCCGCTGTCGTCGTCAGTACCACTTCCAGAGTGCACAAAATTGGTACTCACCAATTAACACAATGTTCAATTTAAGACATTCGAAAGTTGGGGGCGCAGTTGCGCCCCTTTTGCTTGCTGAAACTGGTTGGTGGGCACTCACACTCTCTTTCAAGTTCCATATCGATTCTTGCCGCAATAACTCTTCCTGTGCTGTAACTGGTATTTGATTGGATGTAATAAAATAAAACCACTTGACTACCACTTCTTTGCGTTCCATCCTAAAAAAATAATAAAAGCATAGATTCACCCACCCAAGGAGGAGAAAGCATGGAACGTGCAGTCAAGGGAAACGCGGCCGTACTCGGCCTGATCGCCAGTATGTTGGCGGCTTGCGGTGGGGGCAGCGACAGCCCCACCACCACCACACCACAAATGAAACTGCTGGGCGGCGTGCAAACCGCCGCCGCAGCCGCAGATTGTCCGGCTTGGTCGTCCAGTGCGATCTACACGGTCGGCATGTGCGTGACCTACAACGGCTCCACCTACAAGGCCAAGTGGTGGACGCAAAATAACGTGCCAGGCACAGAGCAGTGGGGACCTTGGGAGCTGCAGGCCGTGACGCCTACGCCGACCCCAACTCCTACGCCAACGCCAACGCCAACGCCAACGCCGACCCCAACTCCGACACCAACGCCAACGCCAACGCCAACGCCGACACCAACCCCAACGCCAACGCCGACACCAACCCCAACGCCGACCGGCGGCCGTGAAATCGGCTCCTACTTCGCGCAGTGGGGCGTGTACGGCCGCAGCTACGAAGTGGCCGACATCCACACCACCAAGACTCCGGTCAATGGAGTGCAGACCAGCGTCGCCGACCAGCTCACCTTCATCAACTACGCCTTCGGCAACACCTACGCCAAGAACGGCGGCTACGAATGCGACATGGTCACCAGCGCCGAAGTGGGCAACGACACACCGACCTCGCCGCAAGCCGGCACCGGTGGCGACGCCTACGCCGACTACCAACGCCAGCCAACGCGCACCGTGGACGGCAAGACCGTCGCCTGGGACGCTCCGCTGACCGGCAACTTCCTGCAACTGAAGCTGCTCAAAGCCGCGCACCCGAACCTGAAAGTGTTCATCTCGCTGGGCGGCTGGAGCTGGTCGAAAAACTTCTCGGCCGCAGCCAAGACCGACGCCCTGCGCAAGCAGCTGGCCAAGTCCTGCGTGAAGATGTTCATCGCCGGCGACCTGCCGGTGCAGGATGGACGCGGCGGCCCCGGCTCCGCCAAGGGCGTGTTTGACGGCATCGACATCGACTGGGAATATCCGGGCGGCGGCGGCCAGCCGTACAACACCTACGACGCGGTCAACGACAAGCATAACTTCACGCTGCTGATGGCTGAGTTCCGCGCACAGCTGGACGCGCAAGGCGCCATCGACGGCAAGCGTTATGCGCTGACGGCCGCCATCGGCGCCGGCACCGAGAAGATCGCCCAAACCGAACCGACCCTGTATTCGCAGTACATGGACTGGGTCAACCTGATGAGCTACGACTTCCACGGCGCATGGGAAAGCACCACCAACTTCCACGCGCCGCTGTATCACGATCCTGCCGATCCTGCGACCGGCATCCTCGCCAAGTACAACACCAACGACGCCGTGACGGCGCTGGTGGCAGCCGGCATGCCGCGTAATAAGATCCTGCTCGGCGTGCCGTTCTACGGACGCGGATGGAAAGGCGTAGCCGCCGGCCCGAACGCCAACGGCCTGTATCAAACCACCACCGGCGGCGCGGCCGGCACCTACGAAACCGGCATCGATGACTACAAGGTCCTGGTCAACAAAGCCGGCACGCGCTGGTACCATCCGCAGACCAAGCAGCTGTTCCTGTACACCGGAACCGGTGAATGGTGGAGCTACGACGATCCGACCGTTATCGCCACCAAGATGCAGTACGTGAAGGATCAGAGTCTGCGCGGCGCCTTCTCGTGGGAGTTGGACGGCGACGCCAGCGGCGCCCTGACCAGCGCCGTCTGGAAAGGACGCTAAGCCATGAAGCGCCATGCCGTCGTCCAAACCATCGGCGTCACCGACGCATGGCGCAGCTGGATCGCCGAGAACCTGATCCTCGGCATCCGGCCGGATACGCTGGCCGGCATCCTGACCCAGTCCGGCATCGGCGCCCGCGAAGCCAACACGGAAATCGCCGCCGCGCTGCGCAGCCCTTACCTGCAGGGCGTATCTCGACTGCATAACCGGCTGGCCAAGCGTGACTGGGTGCTCCGCATCCAGTCGCAATTGAACCGGCTGGCGCCGACCGACGTGCCGCACCGGGAGCGCCTTTCCGGCGCGGAGTTCCTCGAACAGCACTACCGCAGCAACCTGCCGGTGATCATCACCGGCATGCTGGACGACTGCGCCGCCCGCAGCAAGTGGACGCTGGAATATCTCAGCGAACAACTGGGCGAACGCATGGTGGAGGTGCAGTTCGGCCGCAGCGCGGATCCCGATTACGAGATGAACAGCCAGTCGCACAAGCGGCGCATGCGTTTCGGCGAGTACGTGGAACTGGTGCGCGACAGCGGCCATACCAACGACTTCTACATGACCGCCAATAACGACGGCCAGAATCGCGAGTCGCTGCATGAACTGATGGCCGACGCACCGCCGCTGCCGGAATACCTGAACGCGGCAGGGCGGGGCTTTTTCTGGTTTGGTCCGGCCGGCACCATCACGCCGTTTCATCACGACCTGACCAACAACTTCATGATCCAGATCGCAGGGCGCAAACGCGTGCGGCTGATCGCTCCCTGCGATACGCCCAAGCTGTACAACCAGCGCCACTGCTTTACCCCGGTCGATGGACGCAACATCGACCTGCAGCGTTTTCCGATGATGGCAGACGTGCCGGTCATCGACTGCGTGCTGGAACCAGGCGAGATCCTGTTCCTGCCTGTCGGTTGGTGGCACTTCGTCGAAGCGCTGGATATCACCATCACCATCTCTGCCACCCACTTCAAGTGGGACAACGACTTCTACAGTCATTACCCGAACAATCACGATTTTTAAAATACGGGAGACAAAATGCGACATAACCTATTGATGCTGGCGCTGATCGGCAGCGCCGTCGCCGCCTGTGGCGGCGGCTCCGATCCTCAAAGCGCGACGCCCGGCCCCAAACTGATGGGCGGGATACAAACCGCAGCCGCCGCAGCGGATTGCCCGGCATGGTCGTCCAGCGCGATCTACACCGTCGGCATGTGCGTGACTTACAACGGCGCTACCTACAAGGCCAAGTGGTGGACGCAAAATAACGTGCCGGGTACCGAAGAGTGGGGACCGTGGGCGCTGGATTCCACGACGCCAACGCCAACTCCGACGCCAACGCCAACGCCGACTCCAACACCGACTCCGACTCCGACACCAACGCCGACTCCTACACCGACGCCAACGCCAACGCCAACGCCGGTCGCGTGCCGTCCCGACGGCCTGGCCTCGCCGGTGCCGAACGTGAACTACTGCGGCGTGTACGACGCCAACGGCCGCGAGAAGCTGGCCAATGGCCTGAACCGCCGCATCGTCGGCTACTTCACCAGCTGGCGCACGGGCGCTAACAACACGCCGTCCTACCTGGTCAACAACATCCCGTGGGACAAAATCACCCACGTGAACTACGCCTTCGCCTCGGTGGACGCCAACGCCAAAGTCCAACTGGGCAGCGGCGCCAATAATCCGGACACCGGCATGACCTGGCCGAACATCCCCGCCGCAGCGATGGATCCGTCGCTGCCGTACAAAGGTCACTTCAACCTGCTGTCCCAATACAAGAAGCGCTACCCCGGCGTGAAGGTCATGCTGTCAGTGGGCGGCTGGGCAGGCAGCGGCGGCTACTACACCGCCACCACCAATGCCGACGGCTCGCTCAACACCGCAGGCATCAACACCCTGGCCGACTCGATGGTGGCCGTGCTCCGTCAATACACCTTCTTCGACGGTATCGACATCGACTACGAGCACCCGACCACCAACAACGAAGCCGGCAACCCGCTCGACTTCGGCCTCTCCAAGCCACGCCTGGCGGGCCTGATGAAGAGCTACAACGTGCTGCTGAAAACCGTGCGTCAAAAGCTGGACACCGCAGCCGTCGCCGACAACAAGTACTACATGCTGACCATCGCCGGCTCCGCGTCGGGCTGGATACTGCGCGGTGAGGAAAACCTCTCCGGCCTGCAGTACCTCGACTACGCCAGCCTGATGTCCTACGACCTGCATGGCGGCTGGAACCAGTACGTCGGTCCCAACGCCGCGCTGTTCGACGACGGTAACGACGCCGAACTCAAAGCCGGCAACGCCTACTCCTACGGCGGCATCGGCTACCTGAACGTCGACTGGGCGTACCACTACTATCGCGGCGCATTGCAGGCCGGCCGCATCAACATCGGCGTGCCGTACTACACGCGCGGTTGGAAGGATGTCACCGGCGGCACCAGCGGCCTGTGGGGAACCTCGCCAGTGGTGAACGACACCGTCACCTGCGCCGGCGTCAAAACCTGCGGCACCGGCGCGGTCGGCATCGACAACGTCTGGTACGACCTCGATACCAACGGCAAGCCGGTTCCCGGCGGCGGCAATCCGCTGTGGCATGCGCTCAACCTGCAAAGCGCCATCGTGCCGGACTACCTGGATGCCTATGGCGTCACCGAGAAAACCATCACCGGCACCTACACCGCCAACTACAGCGCCACGATGGCGGCGCCGTGGCTGTGGAACGCCACGCGCAAAGTCTTCATCTCCACGGAGACGGTGCAATCGATGGCAGCCAAGACCCAGTACGTGATCGACAACGCCATCGGCGGCATCATGATCTGGGAACTGGCCGGCGACTACGCCTGGGACGCCAGCAAGAACGGCGGCAAAGGCGAGTACTTCATGGGCTACACGCTGACCACCAACATCTACAACGCCTTCAAGACCGCCAGTCCATACGGCGCCACGCGGGCGGAATCGGCAATGCCAGCCAGCAGTGCCAAGGTCAGCATCGCTTTGGGTGGCTGGGTCCTGGGTGACAGCAACTACCCGATCAACCCCGTGATGACGGTGACGAACAACACCACCGTCACGATACCGGGCGGCTCGGTGGTGGAGTTCGACTATCCTGTATCGGCGCCCGCCAACATGAGCGATCAATCGGGCTACGGCCTGGTGGTGACCAAGGCCGGCTACTCGGGACCGAACAACATCGGCGGCTTCAAGGCCAGCTTCAACCACGCCAAGTTCACGATTCCGACGTGGCAGTCGCTGGCGCCGGGTGCTTCGGTGTCGCTGACGCTGAACTACTCGTTGCCGATCTCGGGGCCGTCAGCCTACGTGGTCACGGTGAACGGCGTGCGCTATGCCTTGAGCGATGAGTATCCCGGCTTGCCGGTCGCGCTGAAATAAGGGGACGCGATGAAATCAGTTCACAGCATCGCTGTGCTGAGCGCCTTGCTGCTTGCCGCCTGTGGCGGCGGCAGCGACGGCGGCCAGGCCGACAGCAGCGCTCCGCGCGTACTCTCCGGCGGCATCTCCACCGCCGCCGCCACCGCATGCCCGGCATGGACCGCCACGGCGGTCTACACCGCAGGCATGTGTGCGATCTACCAGGGCAAGCAGTACGAAGCCAAATGGTGGGTGCAGGGCACCGCGCCCAATCCCACCGATGCCTGGGGGCCGTGGAAGTACATTACCGACGCTCCCGATCCAACAACGCCGCCAGATCCCGGCACGCCGCAACCGGGCGGCGTGCCGACCAAGGCGCAAGCCGAGGCGCGCGAAGTCCAGCTGACCGACAACGATTTCTTCCGCACCGTGAAGGCATCGATCCGTACGCTGGACAACGCGGCGGTGGACGCGGTATCGCCCGGCGCGGCGGCCAACCCGGCCAACGTCAAGCGGGTGGAGCGTTTGCTGACGTCGGCCAAATGGGACTACTACTTCGGCATCCGTGAGCCCAGCTATACGTACGGCCGCTTCCTGCAAGCGGTGGCCAAGTTCCCGGCAATCTGCGGCGACTACACCGACGGCCGCGATGCGGACGCCATCTGCCGCCACTCGCTGGCGACGATGTTCGCCCACTTCGCGCAGGAGACGGGCGACCACAACGCCAGCCTGCCGCTGCCACAATGGCGCCAGGGCCTGAAGTATCTTCGCGAGATGGGTTGCGACGAAACCGGCACCAACTGCGGCTACAACGTCGAATGCTCGGACCCGGTGTTCAACACCGTCTGGACCTGCGGTAAAAACGCCGACGGTACCTTCAAGAAGTACTACGGCCGCGGCGCCAAGCAGCTCTCGTACAACTACAACTACGGCCCGTTCTCGCAGGTGATGTACAACGGCGACCAGTCGGTGCTGCTGAAGAATCCCGACCTGGTGGCGTCGACCTGGCTGAACCTCGCCTCGGCGACGTTCTTCTTCGTCTACCCGCAGCCGCCCAAGCCGTCGATGCTGCATGTGCTGGACGGGACCTGGGTGCCGAATGCGGCGGACAAGGCGGCCGGCGCGGACAACAACTTCGCCACCACCATCATGATCATCAACGCCGAATGCGGCACCGGCACCGAGAAGGCGGCAGCGCAGAACCGCATCGACTACTACAAGCAGTTCGCGGCGGACCTGGGCTGGAACATCGGCAGCGAGCAGCTGTCCTGCGCCACGATGCAGCGCTTCAGCGGATCCAGTTCGGCGGCCTACAACATCTACTGGGAGAAGAACTGGAGCAGCGGCGGCGACTATCAATGCCAATTGGTGAGCTATCAAACGCCGTACAGCGCTCTGATCGCCGGCAACTACACCAAGTGCGTGGAGAAGAACTGGGGAGTAACGCTCAAGTGATCTGATGGCATACAATGGTCTGGCCGACAGTAACAGGGAGGCCAACCATGCCTATGCACTACCTGCGGGCCCTCACCAGCCCGCAACGCACCAACATCAGCAACCGCCGCCTTGGCCGTTCGCTTGCCTTCGTGGCTGGCGCGGTCAATGCCGGCGGTTTTTTCGCAGTGGGGCAGTACACATCGCACATGACAGGCATCGTCTCGTCGCTGGCGGATAGCGCCGCGATGGGCGAGATGCGGGTGGTGGCTGCAGGCCTGGCGGCGTTGCTGGCTTTCTTGCTGGGCGCTGCCACTTCCGCGATCCTGATCAACTGGGGCCGGCGGCGCGGCGCGCAAAGCCAGTATGCGCTGCCGCTGATCGTGGAGGCAGCGCTGCTGTTGTGCTTTGGCCTGATGGGCGCCAGCCTGGGAGCTTCCGGCCAGGTCTCCGCCATCGTCGCCTTGCTGTGCTTTGTGATGGGACTTCAAAACGCCATTATCACCAAGGTCTCGCGGGCAGAAATCCGCACCACCCACGTCACCGGGCTGGTGACCGACATCGGCATCGAACTGGGTAAACTGTTTTACTGGAACGCCGGCACCGCATCGGACCGGGTCGCGGCCGACCGCGGCAAGTTGCTGTTACTGGGTTCCCTGCTGGCGATGTTCCTGCTGGGTGGATTGGCCGGCGCGTTCGGCTTCAAATACCTGGGCTACATCTCCACGGTGCCGCTGGCCGTGGCCTTGCTGTCGCTTGCCATTATCCCCGTCATCGACGACATTCTGCTTGCCCGGAACTGAAACTGCGCCGTTCGTTTATACTTGTCATAAGGAGAATACGCCAGATGATGAGGACTTACAACGGCAGCTGCCATTGCGGCGCGGTGCGCTTTGAGGCGGACCTCGATTTGAGCCAGGGCAGCCTGCGCTGCAATTGCTCGTTCTGCTTGAAGATACGCTGCTGGGCCGTGATGGCCAAGCCGGAAGCCTTCCGCCTGCTGGCCGGCGAGGCCGAGATGAACGTCTACCAGTTCGGCGCGAAGAACGAGCATCACTACTTCTGCAAGCATTGCGGCGTGCGTCCCTACGGCATCGGCAACTCGCCGCGCTACGGTGTATTCTACGGCGTCAATGTCGCCAGCCTAGATGGCGTCAGCGACGAGGACCTGGCCGGCACGCCGATTACCTACGTCGATGGCCGCGCCGACAACTGGATCTCGCCACCCACCGAAACCCGCTATCTTTGAATCCGATGATCAGACCCGCTACGCCAGACGACGCCGCAGCCATCGTCGCTATCTACAACCACTACATCGCCACCACCACCATCAGCTTCGAGGAGCATGCGGTCACGCCGGAGGACATGGCTGGCCGCATCCGCGACGTCACTGCCGGGCTGCCATGGCTGGTGTATGAACAGGACGGCGAAGTGCTCGGCTATGCCTACGCGACCAAGTGGCGCGCCCGCAGCGCCTACCGCTTTGCCGCCGAGACCAGCGTCTACGTGGCGTTCGGGCAGGGCGGCAAGGGCATCGGCTCGGCGTTGTACAAGGCACTATTGGAAGAACTGCGCGGGCGAGAAATCCACATGGCGATAGGCGGCATCGCCCAACCCAACGAAGCCAGCGTGGCACTGCACGAAAGCCTGGGTTTCGAGAAGGTCGCCCACTTCAAGCAGGTCGGCCGCAAGTTTGATCGCTGGATCGATGTCGGCTACTGGGAGTTGCAGCTGTCCTAGCCCGCAATTCCCCTGCCGATCTGTCGTAACAGCAGCATGCCGCCGTCGTTCACGATGAAATATTCGGGCTAGCCCGGCCTACTTCGGCCAGCGCTTTGAATACTTCGTCTTGATCAAGTTCGACACGTTTTCGAGGTCGCCGTAGTTGCTGTTGTTTTGCCAGGTCGTGTACATAAAGCCGTCGACGCCGGTCACACCGTCCTTCTCAGCGGCATCGAGGCTGTCGAGCCATTGCTTGGTACGGTCCAGGTTGCTGTTGTCGTCGTAGTAGAGCGCGATCATCTGGTGGAACTTTCTATCGCTGAAGAATTTCAGCGAGGGGACTTGCAGGTTCTTGTCCGTCCGGTTTTGAATCCAATTCATGATGGTCGTGTTGCTCTGCAATCCCTTCCAGCCGTCCAGCAGCGAGCCGTTGACCGCCAGATAATGGTCGACCGCGTTCGCGTTGGGATCGAACATGTCGTTCCAAACATACATGTCGATGTTCTGGTTCTCGCCCGACAGCATGTTTTGCATGGTTCTGGTGGTGTTGGCCAGGTACTCGCCCGCCGTCAGATTGCCGCAGGAAGGGTCCCAGTTCATGATGCGCCATTCGTCGTAGTTGATGAAGAATTTAGACGATGTGAACAGTTGCTTGATGTTCTGGTAGGCGGCTTTTTGGACGTCGTAGTATTTGCTGGAGCAGGAGTTGCCCGGCGGGTTCCAGACCGGCATCATGTTCGTCGCCTCCTGGTAGCTCGACACGCGCAAACGCTGCTTGTCTTGGATGGCGCTACCGGCCGGAATGAGCAGCGACTCGACGCCGACTTGGTAATCCTTGCCTTCGGTGTAGACGGTGCGCCCGTCGTCGGCGTCGGCGCTGACCACCACCGGCAGCGATGGCCGGCGCACGGCGTGGGCCAGGCCGATCTCGCGGATGTCGATATCGTCGATCAAGGCGAAGCCGGTCTTGGTGGTGCCGTTGCCCCAGGCGCCGATGTAGAGACGGAAGCCTTTGTATTCTCGGGTGTTGAAGTCGATGTTGTAGCGTGTCCAGTCCTGGGTCGTGGCGATGGCGTTGGCCTTATCGTTCCACTTGCCGTTTGTACTGCCCCAGCCGAGGTAGTTGCGGCTCAGGTAGAGCGGTATTTCGGTGTTGACGTCGTCCGCTGCCGGCGGGTAGATTTGTATGCGCAGCGGGGCGTCGTAGTTTTGGGTCTTCACCGAGAAGGACATGCGGTAGGCGGTGTGCGCTTTGAGGTCGGTGAAAGGCCGATACAGGCGCGCCCGGCCATTCGGATCGGTCTGGTCCAGCTTGACAGCGCCGTTTTGCTCGCTGGTGTCGTAGTGGACGCTGGTGTCGAACAAGTACCAGCCCTCGGTGCCCTTGTCGAAGCCGCCGTTGCTCACGATCGTGCCACCCACCGGCGTCGCCTTGCTGCCGTTCACCACGAAAGGTGTATTGCTGACAGGTAGGGCCTCGGCCAGCGTGGGGTCGATTTTCGCCGCGACGTCGGGGCTGCCGCCGACCGGTATCAGTTCGATGCCGTTGTCGCTGGCCAGCTTTTTGATCTCGTCGAAATTCGCCTGGAATTCCGGTGCCTCTCCCGGTTTAAGCAAGGATGTGTAGGAATCGTCGCTGCCGACGTTTAGCATGATGCCGTTGTAGCCCGCCTGTTTGGCCCGGCCGATCAGCTCGACGAGTTTTTTGTAGGAGGCGTTGTCGTTGCCGCGCTTGTAGCCCAGGCCGCCGTAGTAATAGATCCAGCGTTTCTTGAAGCAGTTCTCGCAGGCTGGCGTCACGTCGACCGCGACATTGCGCGTTATGGTTTGCTCGCCGCTGGTGCAATTGATGGTGTAGTTCGTGCCGGCCTGCAGCGGTGGTGTGGCATAGCTTCCCGACAAGGGAATTGGACCGGACCAAGACGCCGAACAGGCCGTCGCGTTGCTCGCGTCCCAGGCCAGATTGACGCTGTGGCCTTGCTCGATGCTGGTGGAGCTAGCCGAGAAATAGACCGTCGCCGTTTCGGCGTAAGCATGATTGCCGATGCCGGTGGCAGCGAGCAACAAGGAAAAGGGAAGGACGGGCAGGCTGGAGGTGAGTTGAAAGCGCATGGTTCGGGATTTGTTGGGGAAAGGGTGTCAATAATAACAACATTTCACCACTCGTGGACTTTAGGCGCACAAGACCAAGTTGGTCAGACCAGCTGGGCCGCGTTGTCCAGCGGCGCCAGCACGCTGCGCTTGCCGCCTTCGGAGCGGGCGCGGTACAGCGCCTGGTCGGCCGCCAACACCAGGTCCTCCGCGTTGTCGTCCTGCGTCGCCGGCAGCGAGGCCGCGCCGATGCTGGCGTTGATGCTGCCCGACGGTGCTTTCACGTTCGGCAGGTTCAATGCGTTGATGGCCGCTTCCATGCGGCGCGCGATCAGCATCGCTTCTTCGCCGCTGGTGCCGGGCGCCAGGAAGGCGAATTGATCGGCGCCGTATCGCGCCACCAGGTCGCCGGCCCGCTGCACCGCGCCGTTCAGCGCATTGGCCGCGCGTCGCAAAACGTCGTCGGCGGCCTGTTGGCCGTAATGGTCGCGGTAGGCGCCCAGCTGGTCGATCTCCACCAGCCCGATCGCCATCAGCTTCTTTTCGCGCGCCGCGCGGCGCCATTCGCGCGCCAGTTGGTCATCGAAGCAGCGGCGGTTGGCGATGCCGGTCAGGCTGTCGGTGGCCGACAGGTTGGCCAGCTTGTGCTGCGTAATCCGCAGCGTCTCGGTGCGTTCCAGTAGCAGTGCCTCAAGTTCGCGCGCCCGCACGCTCAGGCGCCGCACCATCCAGCGGAACAGCAGTACCAGTAGCGCTACCACCAGCGCCGCCACGGCGCTGCGCGCCCACCACGTTTCCCACACCGGCGGCGTGATCGTGATCGGCAGGATGATCTCGTCGCGGCTGGACACGCCCTTGTTGTTGCTGCCCTGCAGATGGAAATGGTATTTGCCGGGCGCCAGATTGGTGTAGGTCGCCACGGGATGTCCGGCATCGGCTTGCACCGGTTGCTTGTCGAAGCCTTCCAGCCAGTAGGAATAAGCGTTCCTGCGCGGTTCGGCGAAATGCAGCGCGGCGAATTCGATCGAGATGGTGTTGGCGATCCACGGCAGGCTCAGTGAACGGGGCTGCGTCAGGCTGCCTTCCAGCACCACGTCCTCCGGCGGGTTCTTGCCGCCCAGCGAACGATTCAGCACGCGGATGTCGGTGATCGCCAGCTGCGGCGGGCGCGAGGCGCTGCTGTGGATGGCCGGGTTGACTGCGGTGACGCCGCTGCTGCTGCCGAAGTACAGGAAACCGTTGCCGCTGTTGGCGGCGGAGTCCATGTAGAAGCCTTCTGTCAGGCCGTCCTCCACCGAGTATTCGGTAACGGTGCCGGAGACCGGATCGATCTTGCTCAGGCCCGCCGCCGTGGTCACCCAGATCATGCCGTTTTTATCCGAGCGTATCGCTTCGATCAGGCGCGTACCCAGTTCGCCTTTTTCCTGGATGCGGGTGATGGTGAACGCGCCGTCCTTGCCGGCCACCACATGGTTCAAACCCTTGGACGTGCCGACCCACATGCTGCCGTCCGCATCCAGGTGCAGGCTGCTGACACGGTCGCTGCTCAGGCTTGCGGGATTTTTCGGATCGAGCCGGAAGTGGCGGAATTTCCCCGTGGCCGGATCGAGCATATCGAGCCCGCCGCCGCGATAGAACTCGCCGCTCCATACGCGGCCGGCGTTGTCTTCCACCACCGTGGTGGCGCCGTTGACGCCGCGGCTGTCCGGGTTCTTGTCGTCGTGGGCGTAGCTTTCTACCGCGCCGCTGGCCGGATCGTAGCGCAGCATGGCGGTGCCGGTGCCCAGCCACAGCACGCCGCCGCGTCCCGGCGCGATGGCGTTGATGAAGTCCGTGGTCTTGCTGCCGAAGTGGATCACCTTGAATGGCGCATCGTGAGTGTCCAGCCGGTTCAGGCCTTCCGAGGTGCCGATCCACAGTACTCCGTCCGGCGCCTGGTAGGTGCTGTAGATGACGTTGGAACTCAGTGCGCCCGGCCGCTTGGGCGTGGCGCTCCAGGTGCGCACCATCTCGCGCCTGGCCGGGTCGAACAGCGCCAGGCCGTCATCCAGCGCAAGCCACAGCTGGTTGTTGGCGGCGGCGCCGACGCTGCGCACGAAATTGCTGGACTTGACGAAGTCGGGATCGATGTCGCGCGGGACGAAGCGCTCAAAGCCGTGATAGCCAAGGTTGGCGCGGCTGACGCCATCGGTCAGCGAGCCTACCCACAGGGTGCCGCTGCGGTCGCGCATGGTGGTGTTGATGGCGTCGCTGTTGAGACTATGCGCGTCCTCGGCGCGGTGGCGGTAGCTCTGGAACTGGCGTAGCTCGCGGTCCCAGCGCAGCAAGCCGCTGGTGCGGGTGCTGATCCACAGGTCGCCGGCGCGGTCTTCGTCGATGTCGGTCACGCGCTTGGCCTGCACGGACAGCGCTTCGCGCTTGTCCCAGGGCTGGCCGGTCTTCCATGTCACCAAGCCGTCGGCCGAACCTATCCACAGCGTGGCGGCGCTGTCGAAGTACAGCGCGCGCACGTCGTTGGCCTTGGGGTTGGGATGCTCCGGGTCGTCGACGCGGAAGTGCTGGAAGCCGCCGGTGCCTAGCGCCAGGTAATCCAGGCCGCCGGGCCAGGTGGCGGCCCACACGCCGCCCAGGTGGTCGACGGCGACCGCGTTGATGTCGTTGTAGAGCAGGCTGTCCGGCTTGGCGTCGTCGTGGCGGTACATGACGAAGCTGCCCTTGCGCGGGTCGAAGTGCTGCAGGCCGCCCCATGTCGCCACCCACATGCCGCCCTTGTTGTCGGCGACGATGCGGCGCACGATGCGCGCGTTGTTCGGGCCTCCGGTGGGCACGTAGCGGGTGAAGTTGTTGGCCACCGGGTCGAAGCGCGCCAGGCCTTCGTCGGTGCCGATCCACAGCTTGCCGGTTTCGTCTTCGTACAGCGCGGTGACGCGGCCGCCCGGCAGGCTATGCGGGTCGGACGGGTCGTTCATGTAGCGCACCTGCTTATGGCCGTCGTGGCGGAACAAGCCGCCCTCGATAGTGCCGATCCAGACGAAGCCCTGGCGGTCCTGCAGGATGGTGAGGATGGCGCGGCTGTCGGCGCCCAGCGAATCGACGGCGGTGAAGGCCAGCGGGCGCGGCGCCGCCTGCAAGGGCGCGGCGTGCAGGCAGGCCAGCGCGCCGCACAGCAGCAGGCGTAGGACGGGGCGTAAGGGCATGCGCGGCATTCGGGGACCTTGGTATTTTGGCTAGCCAAGTAAAGCACATAATCGGCCGCCGGGGAAGCGTTGGAGAAACACTTTTCCGCTATAATCCATTGACAAATCCTTATGCATCGCAAGGCGACATGAACGGATCTTCAGACGGAGTACCCCTGCCACCGGCGCCGCTGTCGCCCAAGCCGCCCCTGCGCACCTGGCGTGCGGCATGGGGGCAGCTGCGCCAGCGCGGCCTGCCGGGCCGCCAGACCATGCGCTGGGCCACCCTGGCGCTGCTGCTGGCCGGCGGCGCGGTGCTGATCCAGCGCCAGCTGGTGTTCCAGCAGCATAGCCGCGACTTGAAAGCCACTGCGGACGACATCGCGCGCCAGATTCAGATCGATTCCACCGACGGCCGAGTGATGGGCGGCGCGATCCTGATGGGACTAGTGGAGGACAGCGTCAAGCTGCTGCTGTCCGGTGAACTGGTCGCCGATGCCTATCGCCTGCATGTGGACTTCGCCGCCGTCCTCGATCAGTACAGCGCCGACACCGTGTTCGTGCTGAACGGCGAAGGCACCACCGTCGCTTACCTGAACAAAGAGGGCAAGGCCATCGGCGTCGGCCGCAACCTGCGCTATCGCCCTTACGTACGGCGGGCGCTGGCCGGCGAGGCCAATGTCTATGCCGCCATCGGCAGCAATTCGCATGAACGCGGACTGTATTTCGCCGCGCCGGTCTACAGCGGCAATTCGCGCGACACGCCGATCGCCGGTGTCTACACCATCAAGATGCCGGCTGCCGAAATCGACCGCATCCTCGCGCGCAGCAAGGACCCGGTGCTGCTGCTGTCGCCGGACGGCGTGGTGTTCGCCACCAACCGCAATGAATGGCTGTTCACGCAGTCGCGGAAGATCGCGCCGGCGCGCCTGGCCCAATTGGAAAAGGAAAAGCAGTTCGGCGAACTGTTCACCGGCACCGGTCCGCTGCAACTGTCGTTTGAACCCGTCGGCAAGCAGGCCAGCATCCAGGGGCTGACCTACGCGCTGGCCGGCACCGATTTGAACTGGCCTGACGACGGCGGCGCCTGGCGCGTGGTAATCATGCAGGACAAGGGCGAGTGGCTGCCGCTGTGGAACCAGATGATGCTGGCCGCGGCCTGCATCGGCGCCGTCTGGCTGGGCGGCATGGTGGTGACGGGCCGCACCCGCGCCGCCGAAAGCGCGCGCCGCCTGCGCTTCGAGAACGAGCGCCGCATGCGCGAGATCACCAACAACCTGCCGGTGGCGGTGTACCAGTTCCAGATGGATGCGGCGGGCCAGCCGCGTTTCCGCTTCATGAGTCCCGCCATCACCGCCATCACCGGCCTGCAGGCCAGCGATGTGCTGGAAGACGGCGCCATGCTGTTCGCGCTGCTCGATCCCGACGGCCGCGCGGGCCTGCTGGCGCAGATCGCCGACAGCGCGCGCCAGCACTGGTCCATCCACCGCCGCATGGAGTTCGGCGCGCAGGGCATGGTGGCGGCGCGCTGGGTCGACATCCACTGCACCTGCGTGCACCAGCAGGCGGACGAGGAAGTGTGGAACGGCTACCTGGCCGACGTGACGGCCGAGCACACGGCGGCGCAGACGCTGAGCGCCGCCAAGCAGACGGCGGAAGACGCGACGCGCAGCAAGTCGCTATTCCTGGCGAATATGAGCCACGAGATCCGCACGCCGATGAACGCCATCATCGGCATGAGCCACCTGGCGCTGAAGACCGGCCTGACGCCGCGCCAGCACGATTACGTGCAGAAGATCCAGCGCGCCGGCCAGCACCTGCTGGGCATCATCAACGACATCCTGGACTTCTCCAAGATCGAAGCCGACAAGCTGCAAGTGGAGAACCAGCCGTTCGAACTCGATCAGCTGCTGGAGAACCTGGCCACGCTGATCGGCGACAAGGTCAACGCCAAGGGACTGGAGCTGGTATTCGACGTCGCCCCCGACGTGCCGACCGCGCTGGTGGGCGATGCGCTGCGGCTGGGCCAGATCCTGATCAACTACGCCAACAACGCAGTCAAGTTCACCGAGCGCGGCGAGGTGGCGGTGACGGTGCGCGTGCGCAGCCACGACGAGCATCGCGTGCTGCTGCACTTCGCCGTGCGCGACACCGGCATCGGCTTGAGCGAAGAACAGATGCGTCAGTTGTTCCAGAGCTTCCAGCAGGCCGACGCCTCCACCACCCGCAAGTACGGCGGCACCGGCCTGGGTCTGGCGATCTCGAAGAAACTGGCGCAGCTGATGGGCGGCGAGGTCGGTGTCGAGAGCGAATTGGGCCACGGATCGACGTTCTGGTTCACCGCCCACCTGGATATTGGCCAGAACGAACGGGCCTCGCTGCTGCCGTCGCCGGACCTGCGCGGCAGCCGCCTGCTGGTGGTGGACGACAACGACAGCGCCCGCAGCGTGATCGCCGAGCTGCTGCGCGGCATGCGCTTCAATGTGCAGGTGGCGGCGTCCGGCGCCGAGGCGGTGACCATCGTGCGCGATGCCGCCGCAGCCGGCGAGCCGCTGGCCGTGGTGCTGCTGGACTGGCAGATGCCGGGCATGAGCGGCATCGAGACCGCCGCCGCCATCAGGGCGCTGGGCTTGCAGGAGACGCCGCGCCTGATGATGGTCACGGCCTACGGACGCGAGGAAGTGCAGCAGCAGGCGCAAGGCGCCGGCATCGAGGATGTGCTGATCAAGCCGGTCAACGCGTCGGTGCTGCTCAATACCCTGATCCGCCTGCTAGGCGGCGAAGTGGACGACAGCGCGCTGGCGCGTCCGGCGCCGGTCAGCACATTGGCGGCGCTGGCCACCCTGCGCGGCGCGCGCGTGCTGCTGGCCGAGGACAATGAGCTGAACCAGCAGGTGGCGTCGGAGCTGCTGGCCGATGCGGGCCTGGTGGTGGACATCGCCAACAACGGCGTCGAGGCGGTAGCGATGGCGCAGCGTGACCAGTACGACATCGTTCTGATGGACATGCAGATGCCGGAGATGGACGGCGTGGAAGCTACCCGCGCATTGCGCGCCTTGCCGCAGCTGGACGGCTTGCCGGTGGTGGCGATGACGGCCAACGCCATGCAGGCCGACCGCGACCTGTGCACGCAGGCGGGCATGGTGGACTTTGTGATCAAGCCGATCGAACCGGACGACCTGTGGCGCGCGCTGTTGCGCTGGATACCGCCGCGCCATGCGTTGCCGGCGCACGATGCTGCCGGCGGTGATCAGCGCGGTGAGCCAGGATTCGAACTGGGTTCCGAGCTACAAGCGGCGCAGGAAGACGACTTCGCGCACGAGATTGCGGGCCTGGACATGGTGGCCGGCCTGCGCCGCGTGCTGGGCAAGCGGCCGCGCTACCTGGCCATGCTGCGCGGCTTCGTGGCCAACCAGGCTGGCGCGGTACAGCAGATATCGGCATTGATCGCGGCCGGCGACCGCGCCGGTGCCGAGCGCGGCGCGCACACGCTCAAGGGACTGGCCGGGAATATCGGTGCCAGCGCCTTGCAGGTGCTGGCTGGCGAAGCCGAACATGCGCTGTCGCCTGCGGCGGTGGGGGAGGCCGGCGCCGCCGCGCTGTCGGCGCGCCTGGCGCCGCAGCTGGCGCAGCTTGAATCCGTGCTGGCAGGGCAGGTGGCGGAGATTGTTGCAGGCCTGCCGGCGGAAGCGGAACTGGAGAAGGTGGAAGTCGATCCCGAACAGCGCGACGCCGTGGTGCGCGAACTGGGCGCGTTGCTGGCGGACGATGACGCCCGCTCCGAACGGCTGCTGGTGGAACATGGCGCGCTGCTGGCCGCCGCCTTCCCCCAGCACTACCGCAAGCTGGAACAGGCGGTCGGCGATTTCGACATGGAACAGGCGCTTGAGATTCTGAACAGCGCCGTCGCCGCGATGCAGGACGACGGCGCGCTACATCAGTAGGTGGTCAGCGGAACCGGCTGGCCGCCCCTGAAGTTGAAGATGGTGACCGGCGACTGCTTCATGTCGCCGTGTTCGTCGAACGAGTAGGTGCCCGCCACGCCCTTGTACGAACCGGCGCTGATGGCGGCTCCCACTTTTTGCGGATCGATCGAGTTCACCTTCTGCATCGTCTGCGCGTACATCATGGCCGCGTCGTAGTAGGCCGCCGCGTAGACGTCCGGCTCCTGCTTGAAGCGTGCCTTGTACCTGGCCTTGAAGGCCGGGCCGCTGGCAAACTTGTCGAGGATGGCGCCACCCTGCGAGCACAGGACGTTCTCGCCGACGGCGTCGCCACCCAGCTTGCCCATCTCCGCGGTGCAGATGGTGTCGCCGCCCAGCAGCTTGGCGTTGATGCCCAGCTGTTTCATCTGGCGCGCCATCGGTGCGCCCTGTGGCGCATAGCCGCCGAAGAAGATCGCCTCGACCTTCTTGGTTTTCAGCTTGGTCAGGATGGCGGTGAAGTCGAACGCCTTATCGGTGGTGAACTCGTGGCCGGCCACGGTCATGCCGGCGGCCTTGGCCTGCTTCTTGAATTCCTCGGCCACGCCCTGGCCGAAGGCGGTGCGGTCGTCGATCACGGCCACGGTCTTGAGCTTGAGTTCATTGGCCGCGTACAGCGCCATCTTGGTGCCCAGCTGGGAGTCGCTGGCGTTCACGCGGAACAGGCCCTTGTAGCCCTGCTGGGTGATCTTGGGATTGGTGGCGACGGTGGCGATCAGGACGCCGGCATCGTTGTAGGCGCGCGAAGCGGGAATGGCCACGCCCGAGTTGTACGGGCCGACCACGTATTTGACGCCCTGGTCGATCAGCTTCTGGGCCGCTGCCACGCCGGCTTTCGGGTCGCCCTGGTCATCTTCCGATTGCAGTTCGAATTTGAGCTTCTTGCCGGCCACGGTGATCGGCTTGGCGTTCAGTTCCTCGACCGCCAGGCGCGCGCCGTTCTCGTTGTCCTTGCCCGAAAACGCCTGGGCGCCGGACAGCGGGCCGCTGTGGCCGATCTTGACCACGGTGTCCTGCGCGTGGGCGCCGGCTGCGCCCAGCAAGGCGAGGGTGGCTGCAATATGCTTCAATTTCATGCGATCTCCTGATGTTGTGTTGTGAGGTGATGGCAAGATTATCGCCAAAAACGCAAAATATTATCGTGTGACTTGGGCTTTCGATTGGCCTGTTTTGCACGCTATCGCCTTTCAAATGGGCTGCGTTCAGAATTTAATTCGGCGCTCGGCGGTTTCGTGCTTTCTTTTTCCGCAGGAGCGCGGCCAGCACGTCTTCTATTACTAAAGCGTAATGTGTTGCATTGGATGAATTAATTAAAATCCCGCCACGACAAAATGCGCATCATGCCAATATATGACAAACGAAAAATTTGAGAAATTCAGGGTGTTTGCCGGAAACTTCACCTTTCTGAATTTCCTGGCCGCGATTTTAGGGATGGCCTATTTCGGCGGTGATGCGCTCAATGGAAAAGAGGAGAATGGGCATTTTTTCCTTTCCTATCATGGTAAGTTGACCGAGGTCAGCGAGAATGTATTTATCTATAGCCAATATCATTGCGCTTCCATTTTTGTTTCGATTGGTATCGTCCTGATACTGCATCTGATGAGTAAATCGGCTGCAAAAAAAAGCAGTTAAGCTTGATCTTCTCCATGTGGATGGCGTCTTAATTCGGTGCGCGCTGGCGCCTGGCTTCCTCCTCGCGCTTCTGGATGCGCGCCAGCGCCGCGTTGATGCGGTCGATGATGCCGTCGTCCTTGGCGCGGGCGATGGCGAAGAACTGGCCGCTGTCGGTGGCCAGGGGCTTGGGCAGCACGCTGAAGCCGGCGTTGGCGGCGGCGCCGATGGCCGGCAAGCGCGGAGCCATGAAGGCGCGGATGTCGTTCTCGAGGTCTTTCGCGCTCAGGCCGTCGGGCTGGAACAGCAGCACCACGTCCACGCGCTTGAGCATCAGGCGCGTGAGGCGGGTGCCGCGCGAGGAGATGTCTTCGTCGGTGCGGAACAGCTTGCCGCGCGCGGTGTCGAATTCCGGGCCGTAGCTATAGCCGCGCACCGTGCCGACGGTCTTGCCGCGCAGGTCCTCGAGACGGCTGAAGGGGAAGGTGGCGTCGCTGCGCGTGACCAGCCACAGGCTGTTGTGGCTGGCGGTGTCGGAGTAGCGCAGCGCGCTCAGGCGATCGGCGGTTTTCGGCAGGCCATACACCAGGCCGACGCCGTCGATGGCGTAGCGCTCGGCGCGCGCCCACGGATAGGTGCGCGGCTCGAACGTGACGCCCAGCTCCTGGGCCACCGCATCGAGCACCTTGCGTTTGACCGCCGGCATCGGGCGCGGCTTGCCTTGCTCATCGAGCGTGTCGCCGATCAGCAGCGGCACCACCGGCAGCGCCGATGCGGCCGGGGCGGCATGCACCAGCGGGATGCAGGACAGCACGGCGGCGAGCAGGGTACCCGGTATCGGCAATCGTTTCATCGGCAATTGAGCAGTGGCTATCGGCCGATTATTACATGCTTCCTGCAAGCGCCCCAAGGTTTATGGCGCGTTGCCTAATGCTCGTGAGCGGGCGGCAGCTTCCACTGCCGGGACGCGGGGGATCGTGTCGGTGGCGGCTTGGGCGGTGTGGGCGTTGGCGCCGGTATCGTTGATGTTGTAGGCCGCGATGGCTGCGGCCAGGGCGGGATTGGCGCGCAACGGATCGTTCTGCAGTGTGCTGGCCTGCACTGTCGCCACTTGCGTGGCGGCGTTCTGCTCGGTTTGCGCCTGGGCCGCCGCGCTTTGGGCGGCGCTCGCCTGCTGCGCTGCTGTCGCGGCGGCCGCGTTGGCTGCTGCGAGATTGGCTGCGGTGGCCTGGGCGGCGCTGGCCTGCTGCGCCACGACGGCGGCTGCGGCGTTGGCGGCTTCCGGCGTGGTGGCGGCGATCTGCGCGGCGAGAGCTTGCTGTGCTGCGGCGGAGGCGGCAGCGCTCTGGGCGGCCAAGGCGTCGGCGGCGGCTTGGGCCGCCTGCGCCTGCGCGACAGCCGAGGCGGCGGCCTGGTTGGCCGCAGCCAGATTGGCGGCGGCGTCTTGTTCGGCAGTCGCTTGCTGGGCCGCCGTGGTGTTGGCGGCGTTTGCGGCGCCCGCGGCCGCTGCCAGGGCGGCGGCATTGCGCGCGATGGCGGCCTGCGCCACCGCTTGGGTGCTGGCCGCGGTTGCCGCGCTCAGGTCGGACGATGACTGCTGGCGCGCTGCCTGTGATGCCGCGGCGGCGTCTGCCGCCTGTGCGCCGGCCTGCGTGCTGGCTTGAGCTTGGTCCTGACTGCCGGCCTGCTGCGGATTGACGAGGGGCGAAGGCGGCGCCTTGGCCGCCACATCGGCTGGCGTCAGGGACGCCTGCTGGCGGGCGGTGAGCGCTTCCACCGCGCCGGTGCCGGCGGCGCTCAACTGTTCGACAAAACGCGTCGCCAGTTCGCTGAAGGTATTGAGCGTGTTTTGCAAGGTTTGCGTGGTGTTCTGCTGATCGGTGTTGAACGAGGCCCGCAGCACTTCATTGTCCAGCGACAGGCCGCCGCTCGCATCCGACAGCAGCGGCGCTTGCAAGGTGACGCCGATCTGCGCCAGGCTCCGCGCCGCCGTCTGCTGAGGCTGCGTCGCGTCGTTGCCGAAGGTCTGTTGTTGCAGGCTTTGCACCAGCTTGTTGAGCAGCGACGGTCCTTGCAGCTGAGCCTGGTTGAAATCTACCGCTGGCAGCAAGTTGAATGCGTTCACCACGTTTTGCGTGGTGTCATTCAAGGTTGCGGCGGCTTCACGGGGCTCGGCGCCGTTGGCGACCGTTGTCTGCAGCTGGGCCAGTTGCTCCTGGGACTGCGATACCGTCAGCAGGAAGCTGGCCACCGGCGATAGTTCGATGGTGACCGAGGCCGCTGGCGGTGCATCGGTGGCCGAGCCGGCGGCGGCCACTTGATTGGGATGGACCGCTGTCACGGCGGCGCTCTCCGCCAGCGGAGTGACGCTGTCTGGCGTCGTCAACGACGCTGATGAGATGGGAAACATGCCGCTCTCCTGGGCTGGGTGTATCGCCCAGCATGCTCCTTTCAGGCGCTGTCGTCCGTGTGCCAGTTCACATAGTGGACCGATTGTCTTTCTGTTCGTTTCCGCACGGTTAAGTCCCGGCTATGCGCCTATCGTAGCCCCTGCAGTTCCAACATTCACCCGAAAAAGGAAAGCATCATGGAAAACAGCATCGACAGCAAAATCAGTTCCGCCCGCGACGGCGTCACCCAGATCGGCAACAACCTGCGCGCCGACGCGCATGCGGCCATCGACAAGGTCGCCGACAAGGTCCCGCCCACCACCGACCGCCTGGCCAACCGCGCCCACACCGGCGTCGACAAGGTGGCCGATGGCGTCAACAAAGTGGCCGATACTGTGGAAAGCTCTTCCAGCCGCCTGATCGCGCGCGGCAAACAAGTGAGTGAGAGCTACAAGGCACTGGCCGAATCGGGTCGCGGCCGCGTGCGCGCCCATCCGGCCGTGTCCGTCCTGCTGGCCGCCGCCGCCGGCTATGGCCTGTCCAAGCTGCTGAGCTCGCGCAGCGCCAAGTAACACCGGGCCGGCGCCGGCCGGCTCTTCCCTCGTCCTCCAGCCTATCCCTTTTGGCTAAACTGTAAAATACGCAACAATGGCGTGCATAGTGATATGCTCGTCATTACGCAGTTTACGCCCCGCAAAAATAGAATCAGGATCAGCTGAGCATGGACGTTTACGCTCCACAAGTATGGCTTCCGCATGAGCGTCCCTCCTTGCCGGGGTCGCCGTCGACACCGCTGCACACGGCCGAGCGCCGCCTGGCGTTCCTGGTGATCGGCTTCATCGTCGCCGTCACCGGCGGGCTGGGCAACGCGCTGGTGTCGGTCAACCTGCCTTACCTGCAAGGCTCGCTGGGCGTGTACTCAGCCGAGATCCAGTGGCTGCCGGCCGCCTACGTGATGGCCAATGTGTCGATGAACCTGCTGCTGGTGAAATTCCGCCAGCAGTACGGCCTGCGTCTCTTTACCGAACTGTTCCTGGTGCTGTACGCGCTGGCCACCGTGGCCCATTTGTTCGTGCACGGCCTGGCCTCGGCCATCGCGGTGCGGGCGGCGCACGGCATGAGCGGCGCGGCGCTGACCACCCTCGGCCTGTACTACACCTTGCAGGCCTTCCCGGCGCAGCACCGGCTCAAGGCGGTGGTGTTCGGCATCGGCTTCTCGCAGCTGGCGCTGCCGATGGCGCGGCTGTTCTCGTCGGAGCTGATGGAGTTCGGCGAATGGCGCGGCCTGTACTTCTTCGAGCTGGGCCTGGCCCTGTTGTCGCTGGCCTGCGTGCTGGTGCTCAAGCTGCCGCCGGGCGATCGCGTCAAGGCTTTCGAGAAAATGGACTTCCTCACCTTCGGCCTGTTCGCGCCCGGCGTGGCCTTGCTGTCGGCGGTGCTGGCGCTGGGCCGCACCGTATGGTGGTTCGAATCGCGCTGGCTGGGCCTGTGCCTGGCCGGCGCCATCGTGCTGATCGCCGCCGCGCTGCTGGTCGAGCATAACCGCGCGCGCCCGCTGATCAACACGCGCTGGCTCACCAACGGCAATATCGCCAGGCTGGCCATGTCGGTGCTGCTGATCCGCGTGGTGCAGTCGGAGGCCAACGGCACCGTGGGCTTCCTGCAGGCGCTGGGCTTGAACAACGACCAGATGCAGATGTTGTGGATCATCGTCATGATCGGCACCGTGGCCGGGCTGGTGGCCAGCGCGCTGACCATCACGCCGGCGCGCATCCCGTTGCAGCTGATGTTCTCGCTGGCGGTGATGGCGGTTGGCGCCTACATGGATTCGGACGCCACCAACCTGACCCGGCCCGCCGACCTGTATGTGAGCCAGTTCCTGCTGGCCTTCGGCGGCGCCTTCTTCATCGGGCCGACGTTTGTCTCGGGCTTCGGCGCGGTGATCGCGGCGCCGAATAACCTGGTCAGCTTCTCGGTCATGTTCAGCATCACGCAGACGCTGGGCAGCCTGCTTGGTTCGGCAGCGGTTGGCACGTTCCAGGTGGTGCGCGAGAAATTCCACTCCAGCATACTGGTCGAGCATCTGACCCTGCTCGATCCGATGGTGGCGGCGCGCATCCAGAGCGGCGGCGCCAGCGTGGGCGCGGCGCTGGCCGATCCCGCCGCCCGCAGCGCGACCGGCGTGGCGGCGCTGGGCGCGGCGGCCACGCGCGAGGCCAACATCCTCGCGTACAACGATGTCTTCCTGATGATTACCCTGGTGGCGCTGCTGACACTGGCCTGGATGCTGGGCCGCTATCTGTGGTCGGTGTGCGTGGTCTGTCCGGGTAGCCCGGCGCACAACGCGCAAACCGGCATGGCCAATGTCTCTCTCAATAATTCCGGATCACGCTGACCCTTATGGCTAACAATACCCCCGACAATTCCTCTTCCTCCGAAACCCGCGTCGCGGCGGTGGCGGCTGCGGCTGCGGCGGCCGCCGTTGCCGCCGCAGCGCCCACCGCGCCGGCGCCGGACCGGCGCGCGCAGATCGTTTCGGCGATCGCGTTTTCGTTCGTGGCGCTGGTCGGCGTGCTGATCGTGCTGTATGCGTGGCGGCTGCCGCCGTTCAGCACCGCCATCGTCTCCACCGAGAACGCGCTGGTGCGCGGCCAGGTCACGCTGATCGGCACCCAGCTGCCCGGCTACGTGGTCGACGTGCGGGTGCAGGATTTCCAGCAGGTGAAGCAGGGCGACTTGCTGGTGCTGATCGACGACCGCATCTACCAGCAGCGCTACGATCAGGCGCAGGCGCAGCTGGCGGCGCAAAAGGCGGCGCTGGCCAACTGGGAGCAGGCGCGCCGCACAGCGGAAGCGGGCGTGGCGCTGAACCAGGCCACCGTGGCCAACGCGGAAGCGCAGGCCGCCAAGTCGGTGGCCGATTTGAGCCGCGTGAATTCGCTGGCGGCCGACGGCTCGCTGTCCTTGCGCGAACAGGATTCGTCCAAGGCGGCCAAGGTGCAGACGGCGGCGGCGGTGCAACAGGCGCGCGCCAGCCTGGAGATCGCCAAGCAGCAAGTGCAGACGGTGGTGGTCAACAAGCTGTCGCTGGAGGCGGCGGTGGCGAATGCGTCGGCGGCGCTGAAGTCGGCCAAGGTGGACCTGGATAACACCCGCATCACGGCGCCGGAGGACGGCCAGCTGGGCCAGGTCACGGTGCGCAAGGGCGCCTACGTCAACACCGGCGCGCAGTTGATGGGATTGGTGCCGCGCCAGATGTGGGTGATCGCCAATTTGAAGGAGACGCAGATGAACGGCGTGCAGGTCGGCCAGAGCGCCACCTTCAAGGTCGATGCGCTGGACGGCGCGCTGCTGACCGGCCAGGTGGAGCGGATTTCGCCGGCCACCGGTTCGGAATTCAGCGTGCTGCCGGCCGATAACGCCACCGGCAATTACGTCAAGATCGCGCAGCGCATACCGGTGCGCATCCGCATCGATCCGGGCCAGGCCAAGGCGCGCCGGCTGGCGCCGGGGATGTCGGTGGTGGTCAGCATCGATACTTCGGCGGAGCTGAACGACGCGAGCGCCGCGCCGGCCAAGACCGCCGGAGTCAAGCCATGAAAGGCTATGCAGCATCGGAGCGTCGGTCCGGCGCGCGGCGGCTTGCTCCACTGGCCGTCGCCTTGGCTGGGAATGGCTCGCTGGCGTTGGCGCTGTTGATCGGCGGTTGCGCGGCCAAGGCGCCGCCGGCGCCCGCGTCGAGCTTGCAGACGCCGTCCGCGTGGCGCACCGCCGCCGAGACGGCGCAGGGCGCGGCCGTGGAGGCGCAATGGTGGCAAGCTTTCGGCGATCCCGCACTGAGCGCGCTGGTGGCCGCCGCGTTGGAACACAACGGCGACCTGCGCATCGCGCGCGCCCGCGTCACGCAGTACCGCGCGCTGGTGGGCGTGGCCGCCGCTGGGCAGAAGGCCAACGTCTTCGTCGACACCGCGCCGACCCGCACGCGCCAGCTGGCCTACAACGGCGTTCCCTATGTCACCAACGTCTACCAGGCCGAGTTCCAGGCCAGCTATGA
The DNA here is from genome assembly GCF_003416895.1 of Duganella sp. BJB476. GTDB lineage: Bacteria > Pseudomonadota > Gammaproteobacteria > Burkholderiales > Burkholderiaceae_D > Rugamonas. The sequence continues at coordinate 629,495 of NZ_QVIO01000003.1, read as the reverse complement.
AGTCGACGTGTGGGGCCGCCTGGCCGCGCTGACCGACGCCGCCACCGCCACCTATCAGGCGGAGCAGGCCAACGCCGATGCGGCCGCGTTGTCGATCGCCGCCACCGTGGCCTCGGGCTACCTGAACCTGCGGGGACTGGACGCCCAACTGGCGCTGACCGAAGCCACGCTGAAGCTGCGCGAAGAATCGCGCGACCTGGCCAAGCGCCAGTTCGACGTCGGCTACAGCTCGCGGCTGGAATGGCTGCAGGCACAAGCCGAATACCAGACCACCGCCGAGCAGGTGCCGCAGCTCAAGCGCTCCATCTTCGAACAGGAAAACGCGCTGTCCATCCTCACCGGCGGCAATCCCGGCCCGGTGGCGCGCGGGCTGGAGCTGGTGCAGTTGTCCGCGCCGGCGGTGCCGGCGGGGCTGCCGTCCGAACTGCTGCGGCGCCGGCCGGATATCGCGCGCGCCGAATTCAACCTGGTGGCGGTCAACGCCAACCTGGCCGCCACGCGCGACCAGCTGCTGCCGTCGTTCAAGCTGACGATGGTGGGGGGAGTGCAGAATCTGAAGTGGCACGATTTCATCAACGCGCCGACGGCGTTGTGGCGCTTGACCGGCGCCGTGGTCGCACCGGTGTTCGAGGGCGACCGCGTGCAGTACCAGACCGACGCAGTGGCGGCGCAGCGGGACCAATCGATCTATGCGTATGAAAATGCGGTGCGCACCGCCTTTGCCGAAACCGACAACAGCCTGGGTGCGCTGGCGCGCCTGAAGGAACAGGCGGTGCAGAACGACGCGCGCCGCGCGACGGCGGCCGAAACGCTGCGCATTGCGCATAACCGTTATCGCAACGGCTACGCGTCGTATCTGGAGGAACTGGACGCCCAGCGCACGCTGTACAACGCCGACGTCGGCCGCCTGCAGCTGAAGACGCGCATGCTGGTGGCGTCGGTGGATTTGTACCGCGCCATGGGCGGTGGCTGGATGGCGCGGCCTTAAGTCCGGTGGTTTATTTCACCGGGATGCAGAGCTCCGATTCGAACACGCCGGTGGCCGGGTCCATCGCGTAATCGGCCGGATAGCGCTCGAAGCACGGGCCGGCATCGACCTTGCCCTCGGCATGCAGTTGGCCGAAGAACTCGCCCCAGGCCGCAGGCACCTGGTCGCCGGTGCCCTTGAACTTGGCGACGGCGTAGCGGCCGGCAGGAATCATGGCTTCCTTTGCCGGCTCCTTGATCGGATACTCGGCCGAGACTTCGATACAGGCGTCGTAGCGGCACTCCTCCGGCGGCGTGGTGCTTGGATCGTCCTGCGCCACGCCGTAAGTGACCTTGCCCACCAGGCCAAAGGCTTTCTGCCACGGCGTGAACACCTCTTTCCAGAACTCGCCGATCGGCGCGCCGAACGGCCCCTTGTAGCGCAGGTAGGCTACGCGGACTGCCGGTAAATCCTTGATTTCATATTCCATCTCGATCTCCTTTCGTTTAGTGTCCGCCGCCGGCGATCTTGCGCAGCGGCGTCGCGGTTGCTTCGGGGGGCGGCGCCGGCGTGCGGCGCAGCTTGCCCATCAGGCGTTGCAGCAGGTGTTCCAGGTCGTCGATGTAGGTGAACACGGCCGGCACCACCAGCAGGCTCAATAACGTCGATGTGATCAGGCCACCGATCACCGTGATCGCCATCGGCGAACGGAAGCTCGGATCGGCGCCCCAGCCCAGCGCCAGCGGCATCATGCCGGCGCCCATCGCGATGGTGGTCATCAGAATCGGACGGCTGCGCTTGTGGCAGGCGTCGACCAGGGCATCGAAACGGCTCATGCCTTCCTGACGCGCCAGAATAGCATAATCAACCAGCAAGATTGAGTTCTTTGTAACGATCCCCATCAGCATGATCAGGCCGATCATCGACGGCATCGACAGCGCGCGGCCGGTGATCAGCAGCGCCACGAAGGCGCCGCCGATCGACAGCGGCAGCGCCGCCAGAATCGTCATCGGCTGCATGAAGTCCTTGAACAACAACACCAGCACGCAGTAGATGCACAACACGCCGATCAGCATGGCGATGCCGAAGCTGGCGAACAGCGAAGCCATCTCCTGGGTGTCGCCCAGTTCGGCGATCTTCACCGACGGCGGCAGGTTCATCATGGTCGGCAGCGCGCGCGCTTCGGTGTTCACTTCGCCCAGCGAGCGTTTGCCCAGTTCCACTTCCAGCGTGACGTTGCGGCTGCGGTTGAGGCGATTGATCTGCGCCGGGCCGCTTTCCATCGTGATGGTGGCGACGGTGGCCAGCAAGACCGGGCCGTTCTTGCCCGGCACCGTCAGGCGGCCGATGGCTTCCAGGTCGGCGCGCACGGCGTCCGGCAGCTTGACGCGGATCGGCACCTGGCGTTCCGGCAGGTTCATCTTGGTCAGGTCGGTGTCGTAGTCGCCGGCGGTGGCCACGCGCACGGTCTGGCCGATCGACGCGGCGGTCACGCCCAGGTCGGCGGCCTTGGCGAAGTCCGGCGTGACGATGATCTCAGGGCGCACCAGCGAGGCGCTGGAGCGCACGTTGCCGACGCCTTTGAGCGTGCGCATTTCACGCTCCACTTTTTGCGCCGTCTCTTTCAGCGCGACCGGATCTTCGCTGCGCAGCACCAGCTGCATCTTGACGCCGTTGTCTGGCGGGCCGACCTTGAAGCGGGCGCCGGGAATGGCGTTCAACTTGGCGCGGATTTCCGCTTCCAGGTCGGGCATCGATTCCTTGCGGTCATTGCGGTGCACGGTGGTCAGCGTCAGCACGGCGTTGCGCGCTTCGGCCGCGGTGCCGGGGGCGAAGGCGTCGCCGCTGGAGCCGCCGCCGATGGAGCTGAAGATCGCCTTGATGCCTTTGACTTCCATCGCGGCCTTGCGGGCGCGCTCGGCGACCACGCTGGTCTCGGCCAGCGTGGAGCCGGGCGGCAGTTCCAGGTTGATCTGGGTCTGCGAGCGGTCGGCGGCCGGTACGAAGCCGGTCGGCAGCAGGCCTACCAGCATGATCGATCCGGCGAAGAACGCGGCCGAGGCGATCGCCGTCACCAGGCGGTGTTTCAGGCACCAGCGCATGACGCGGATGTAGCGCGTCATCAGCCAGCCGTCTTTTTCTTCCGCATGCGCGATCGGCTTGAGGATGTAGGCGGCCATCATCGGCGTCAGCAAACGGGCCACCACCAGCGAGGCCAGCACCGCCACCACGGCGGTCCAGCCGAACTGCTTGAAGAACAGGCCGGGCACGCCGCCCATGAAGGCGGTCGGCAGGAACACCGCGACCAGCGCGAAGGTGGTGGCGATCACCGCCATGCCGATTTCGTCGGCCGCTTCCATCGCCGCTTCCATCGGGGTTTTACCCATGCGCAGGTGGCGCGCGATGTTTTCGATTTCGACGATGGCGTCGTCGACCAGCACGCCCACCACCAGCGCCATCGACAGCAGCGTGACCATGTTGAGCGTGTAGCCGAACAGGTACAGGCCGAGGAAGGCCGGCATCACCGACAGCGGCAGCGCGGCGGCGGCCACCAGCGTGGCGCGCCAGTCGCGCAGGAACCACCACACCACCAGCACCGCCAGGATGGCGCCTTCGTACAGCAGCTCCATCGAGCCGTTGAAGTTTTCTTCGACCGGGAAGGCGTTGTCGATCACCGGCTTCAGTTCGACGCGCGGATTGGCGCGTTTCAGTTCTTCGACGGCGGCGCGCGCACCCTTGGCGACGGCCAGTTCGCTGGCGCCCTTGGTGCGGAAGATTTCAAAGCCGATCACCGGCACGCCGTCCTGCAGCGCGATGGCGCGCGGCTCGGAGACGGTGTCGGTCACCGTGGCCACCTGGTCGAGGCGCACGCGGCGGCCGTCGGTCAGCGGCAGTTCGATGGCGGCCAGCGCGGCCGCGCTCTGCACGGTGGCGATGGTGCGCACCGATTGCTCGGCGCCGCTGACGTCACCGCGTCCACCCGGCGCTTCCTTCTGCACCAGGCGCAGTTGACGCGAGACGTCCAGCGCGGACACGCGCAGGGCGGCCATGCGGGCGTCGTCCAGTTCCACGCGGATCTCGCGCTTCACGCCGCCGACGCGCTTGACCGCGCCCACGCCGGGCACCGCCAGCAAACGCTTGGAGACGGCGTTGTCGACGAACCAGCTCAGTTCCTGCTTGTCCATCTTCTCGCCGGGCGCATTGGAGGCGGAGGCGGTGAAGGTCATGATCACGCGGCCGGCGGTGGAAGCCTTGGTCACGGTCGGATCGCGCAGCTCGGCCGGCAGGTCGGCCTTGACGCGGGCCACGGCGTCGCGCACTTCGTTGACGGCGTCAGCGATCGGTTTTTCAAGGATGAATTCGACCACGGTGGTGGACACGCCGTCCAGCACCGTGGTGGAGATGTTCTTCACGCCTTGCAGCGTGGCGACCGAGTCCTCGATCTTGCGGGCGACTTCGGTTTCCAGCTGGGCCGGCGCGCTGCCGTCCAGCGTGGCGCTGATGGTGACGATGGGCAGTTCAATGTCAGGGAAATCCTGAACCGGATTGGCCTTGAAGGCCATCAGCCCGGCCAGCGTCAGCAGCGCGAACAGCATGATCGCCGGGATCGGGTTCTTGATCGATAGGGAGGAAAAATTCATGGCGTGTCCTTACTTCGCGGCCAGCTTGGCGGCCGGCGCGGTCTCGGCGACGTTGTGTACCAGGTCGCCGTCGTTCAGGAAGCCGGCGCCGCGCACCACCACTTGCGTGTCGGCGGCCAGGCCGCCCAGCACTTCGATGCGGTCGCCCAGGCGACGGCCCGGTTGCACCTTGATCTGGCTGACATGCTGGTCGGCGTTGAGGCGGAACACGAAGCTGAAGCCGTCGCGCACGACGATGGCCTGCTGCGGCACCGTCATCGCATCCGAGGTGCCCAGTTCGAACTGGCCGCTGGCGAACATGCCGGCCTTGAACGGCGCATCCTTGGCGGCGGCGCTGGCCGGCAGGTCGACGTAGACCAGCGCGGAGCGGGTCTGCGCATCGACGGTCGGCGCGATCATGCGCACCTTGCCGGTGACTTCGCTGCCGTTGGCGGCCTTGACGACGGCGCCGGTGCCGGTCTTCAGGTTGCGCAGGTCGGAGGCCACCACTTCGGCGCGCCATTCCAGGCGGCCCTGGCGGATCATGCGGAACAGTTCCGTGCCGGGGCCGGAGACCGCGCCGACCGTGGCGCTGCGCGCGGAGATCACACCGCTGTCCGGCGCCACGACTTTCGTGTACTTGAGGCGTAGCTGCTGGCTGGCCAGCGCGGCCTTGGCCGAGGCGATGCGGGCGTTGGCGGTTTGTTCGGCGGTGGTGTATTGGCTGATCTGCTGCGCGCTCAGGGCGCCGGTGTTTTGCAGCGTGCGCGCGCGGGCCGCGTTGGCGACGGCGTCGGCGGCGTTGGCTTCGGCTTCCTGCACGGCGGCCCTGGCCTGCGCCAGGTCGGCGTTGACGCTATCGGCCGAGAACACGGCCAGCACGTCGCCGGCTTTCACGACGTCGCCGACGTTGACGCGCACTTCGGTCAGGCGCAGGCCGTTCGATTCGCTGCTGACGCTCGCTTCCTGCCAGGCGGCGACGTTGCCGTTGGCGGCCAGCTTGATCGGCAGGCGCGCGGCCGACGGCTTGGTGGTGGTGACGGTCAGCGCCGGCTTGGCGGTTTCCGCTTTCTTGTCGTCGGCGGCCTGCGTGGCGGACGGGTAGAACGCCATGCCGGCGCCGCCGATGACGAATACGGCCAGCAATGCGTAGGCGACCGGTTTCAGATTGGTTTTCAGGTTGTTCATGATGGCTCTTATTGTGGGTTGGCGCTGGCGACGGCAGGGGCGCCGTCGGTCGGGGCGGTCCAGCCGCCGCCGGCGGCGCGGTACAGCGCTACCCAGGCGGTGCTGCGCTCGCGCTGCAGGTTGATGACGGTTTGTTCGGCGGCCAGGCGGGTGCGGCGCGCGTCCTCCAGTTCGAACAGGCTGGCCAGCCCGTTCTTGTAGCGGTCTTCCACGGCGGTGAAGTTGACGCGGTAGCCTTGCAGCGCGGCCTGCGCGTCGCCGGCGCGTTCGCCGGTGGCGTCCAGGTTGACCAGCGCCTGTTCCACTTCGCTCACGGCCTGGCGCACGGTGGCGCGGTAGCTGGAGACGGCGGCGTCGTAGCGGGCGCTGGCCGCGTCGACGTTGGCGCGGCGCTTGCCGGCGTCGAAGATCGGCAGCGACACCGAGACCGGGCCGATGGTCCAGGTGTCGGTGCCGGTGTTGACGCCGCCGGCGCGGAAGTTGCCATAGCCGATGGAGCCGGACAAGGCCAGGCGCGGATAGCGCTGCGCCTGCGCGGAGCCGACATCGGCGCTGGCGGCGCTCACTTCGCGTTCGGCGGTGAAGACGTCGGGACGCTGGCTCAGCGTGCGCGCCGGCAGTTCGGCGATGGCGATGGCCGGCGCGCTGGCGGCGGCGCCGGCGGCTGCAGATGCGCCTGCGGCCAGCTTGCCGCGCAGTTCAGGTTCGCCGATGGCGGTCAGCGCCACCAGCGCCTTGACGTTGACGTCGCAGGCGGCGCGCTGGGTGATATAGCGGTTGTTGCCGTCGGCCGCGCTGGCGCGTGCCAGCGCCAGGCTGGCCGGCGACTGGAAGCCTGCCTTGGCGCTCAGCTCCGTCAGGCGCGCGGTGTCGCTGCGCGAGGCGGCGTCCTGTTTGGCCACGGCCAGCAGCTGCTCGCAGGCGCGCAGGCCGTAGTATTGGTTGGCCACTTCGGCCGCCACCGAGACGCGGGCGTCGTGCCAGCCGGCGTGGGCGCTGTCGAGGCGCGCTTGCGCCGCATCGCGCGCGGCGCGGTTGCCGCCGAACAGATCGATCTCCCACGAGGCCTGCAAGGCCGCCTGTGAAGTGGTCCCCATCGGCAGCGTCGATTGCTGGTTGGAGCGGCTGGCGCTGATCGTTGCGTCCAGCGACGGCGCCAGCGCGGCGCCCGCCGCCACGCGCTCGGCGCGCGATTGCGCGATGCGCGAGCCGGCTGTGGCGATGGTCGGGCTGACGGCTTGCGCCGATTCGATCAGCTGCACCAGCAGCGCGTCGGCCTGGCGGCTCCACCAGCTGGCCAGGTCGGCCTGGCTGCCGTTATGGGGGAGTTGCGTCGGCAATGGAGCCTGCCACTGCTGCGGCGCCTGTGCGGCCACGTGCGGCGCGGGCGCCTGCGTGGCGCAGGCGCTGAGCGAGGCGACGACGGCCAGCGCCGCCGCCCGTAAGAATATCGTCATGCTTTTCCTTGTTGAAGTTTGGTTTTCTCGGCCAGCACCATGGCTTCGGCAAAGCCGACCAGGTACTGCCCCCATGTGTCTATCGCTTCCGTCGTGGCCAGCAGGTGCGGCGTGATCGAGGCGATGATGTCGCGTCCGACCATGATCTGCACGGCCATGCCGGCGAGGGCGTAGGCCAGGCGGTGCACGTCGTCGGTGGGCTGCTCCAGGCCCAGGTGACGGCTTAGCGCGACCACCATCGCCTGATGCTCCGGCTTGATGTTGTTGTCGATTTCCTGCTGCCACAGCCCGGTGGGTTCCAGCATCTCCCGGTAAAACAAACGCAGGAACAGTTGCGCATCCTCGCCCGCCATCAGCGGCGCCAGCATCTGCCGGTAGTAGCCCTCCAGCGTCTGCCGCAGCGTGAAATGCGGCTGGGCGAACAGCGCGATATTGTCCGGCTCCGGCTGGCACATGAAGCTGAAGCAGGCCTGGTACAGCCCCGCCTTGTCGCCGAAGTAGTAGCTGATCGCGGCGACGTTGGCGTTGGCCGCCTGGGCGATCTCGCGGGTCGAGGTTTTGGAAAAGCCCTGCGCGGCGAACAGGCGCATGGCCGCTTGCAGCAGCCGCTCGCGCGATTGCTCGCCGTCCGAACGTGGCTTGCGGCCGTCGTCGGCTGGCTGGCTAGTATCGATGGAAGTGGGTTTAGCGTTCATGGGCGGCATTACAACACATAATTTAAACGATTGATATAACTAAATCAGTTGTTTAATTTATTTGTGAACGAATGCTAACAGCCGCTTACAACCGATACATGGCAGTCGTTTGAGGCCCAGCAATATTGCGTTATAAAGTAAATATATTTTTCGACAGGAGCGCCGCCATGAACTTCTACCGCTGGATCGCCGTGGCCGCCGTGGCCTCCGCCGCCGCTTCCGCCATCGCGGCCGAGCCGCTGACGCCCGAGCAGGCCGCCGCCCATGTGCTGAACCGCATCGGCTACGGCCCCAAGCCGGGCGACATCGAGCGGGTGACGCAGATGGGCGTGCAGCGCTACATCGATACGCAGCTCGCGGCCGGCGCGCCGCTGCCGCCGGCATTGAGCGCGCGCCTGGCCAGCCTGGACGCGGTGCAGCAACCGGCCGGCGTGGTGATGCGGCGCTTCCTGGAAGTGCGAGCGATGGCCAAGGACGAGTCGGACGGCGACAAGGCCAAGCGCCGCGAAGTGGTCACCGCGATTGCGCAGCAGACGGCGGAGGCGCGCATCGCCCGCGCGGTCGACAGCCCGAACCAGCTGGAAGAAGTGATGGTCGATTTCTGGTTCAATCACTTCAACGTCTTCGCCGGCAAGGGCGTCGACCGCGCGCTGATCGCCAGTTACGAGCGCGACGCGATCCGCCCTTACGCGCTGGGGAATTTCCGCGACCTGCTGGGCGCCACCGCGCACCATCCAGCCATGCTGTACTACCTGGACAACTGGGTCTCCACCGCCAATGGCTACATTCCGCGCGGCAGAAAACAGGGCGGCCAGAAGGCCAAGAGCAGCGGCCTGAATGAAAACTATGCGCGCGAGCTGATGGAGCTGCACACCATGGGCGTCGACAGCGGCTACACGCAGAAGGACGTGACCGAACTGGCGCGCATGCTGACCGGCTGGACCTACGACAACCGCGAACTGGTCGCGCGCAACCGCACCTTCGCCTTCGACCCCGCGCGCCACGACCGCGACGACAAGGTCTGGCTGGGCCGCCGCATCAAGGCCGGCGGCCAGGAGGAGGGCGAGTACGCGCTGGACGTGCTGGCGATGCTGCCGGCGACCGCGCATCACCTGAGCTTCCAGCTGGCGCAGTACTTCGTGCAGGACCAGCCGCCGCCGGCGCTGGTGGACCGCATGGCCAAGAGCTACATCGACAGCAAGGGCGATATCCGCAGCGTGCTGCGCACCCTGTTCGCCAGCGCCGAGTTCATGGCGCCGGAAGCGGTGGGCGCGAAGTTCAAGACGCCGTATCAATACGTGATCTCGGCGGCGCGCGCCAGCGACACGGCGCCGTCGGACATCAAGCAAACATTGGGCGTGCTGACCCGCCTCGGCATGCCGCTGTACGGCTGCCAGACGCCGGACGGCTACAAGAACACGCAGGACGCCTGGCTCAATCCCGATGCACTGAGCCGCCGCATCGCCTTCGCCACCCAGCTGGCGCCGGCGCTGGATGTGCAGGCCTTGCAGGCGACACTGGCCGGTTCGATCTCGGCCAAGACGCAGGGTGCGATCGCCGGCAGTCCGCCGCCATTGCGTGCGGCCATGCTGCTGGGCAGTCCCGATTTCATGCAGCGCTAATCATCGTCTGGAGACCATCATGCAACGCAGAGACTTCCTCAACACGCTGGCCGCCGGCGCCGGACTGGTGATACCGCTGGGCCGCCACGCCTGGGCCGCGACGGCCGCGACGCCGAACGCCGACGCCACCGGCCGCAAGCTGATCGTGGTCATGCTGCGCGGTGCGGTGGACGGCTTGAACGTGGTCGCGCCGGTGGCCGACGCCAACTACGCGCGCCTGCGCCCGAGCATCGCATTGGCCAAGCCGGGCGACGACAACGGCGCGCTGAATCTCGACGGCTATTTCGGCCTGCATCCGGCGCTGGCGCCGCTGCTGCCGTTGTGGGAGCAGAAGAAGCTGGCCTTTGTCCACGCCAGCGGTTCGCCGGACACCACCCGTTCGCACTTCGACGCGCAGGACTACATGGAATCGGCCACGCCCGGCGTCAAGAGCACCGCGGACGGCTGGATGAACCGCCTGGTGGCGACGCTGCCCGGCGTGGCCACGCCGACCCGCGCGTTGAGCATCGGCCCGGTCATGCCGCGCATCCTGTCCGGCCACGCGGCGGCGGTCAACCTGGCCAATGGCGCGGCCGGCACCAAGGCCAATGTGCTGGACCGGCCGGCGGTGAGCAAGGCCTTCGACCAGCTGTACGCGGACAACGCGCGCTTCGGCGCCGCCTACCAGCAAGGCCAGGACGCGCACAAGGAAGTGATGGACGCGGCGGCCGGCAAGATGGTCGGCGGCGGCATGGGCGGCGGCGGGATGTCGGCGGAAATGCAGGCGGCGAACGGTGGCGCACCTTTGCCGAACGGCTTCCCCGACGACGCGGCGCGGCTGGCGGCGCTGATGCGCAACGATCCGAATATCCAGCTGGCCTTCGTCGCGCTGGGCGGCTGGGATACGCACGCCAGCCAGGGCGCGGCGCGCGGCCAGCTGGCCAACCGCCTGCAGCCGCTGGGGCAGGGCCTGGCGGTGCTGGCGCAGCGACTGGGACCGCTGTTCGAGCAGACCACCATTGTGGTGATGTCGGAGTTCGGCCGCACCGCGCGCGAGAACGGCAACGGCGGCACCGACCATGGACATGGCAATGTGATGTGGGTATTGGGCGGTGGCGTCAACGGCGGCAAGGTGCTGGGCGACTGGCGCGGCGTCGGCGACGCCGAGTTGAACGAAGGCCGCGACCTGCCGGTGACGACCGACTTCCGCACCGTGCTGGCGGCGATCGCCGAGCGTCATCTGCGCTTGAGCGACCAGCAGCTGGTGCAGGTGTTCCCTTCGCTGCCGCGCGGCGGCAAGCTCGATCTGCTGCGCGCCTGAGGTGGAACCTGAGCCACCAAAAAAAACGCCCGCTACCTTGACGGTGCGGGCTGAATTCCAATGTTCAGCGAACGGTTGGAGGAGACAGTTCCAACTATATGCCTGTTCATGTTGCGGTGCAATACCGTAGAACTACGGTGTCGAAGCTTCTACAGTATAAAAAAGTCAAACTTTATGGGGCAGCGCCAGCGTGAACGTGCTGCCCTGGCCGAAGTCGCTCTTGAAGAACAGCGAGCCGCCGATCAGGTTGGCCAGGTTCTGGCACAGGTACAGGCCCAGGCCCGCGCCTTCGGCGTGGCGGGTCGAGGTGGAATCGAGCTGCGAGAAGGCCTGGAACAATTTGGCCTGGTCTTCCTCGCGTATGCCGGCGCCGCTGTCGGCCACCGCGAATTCGATGATGTCGCGGCCTTCGCCAGGACGCTTGGCCAGCGTTACCCGGACCTTGCCGGTCTCGGTGAACTTGATCGCGTTGTTGGCCAGGTTGAGCAGGATCTGCGTCAGCGCGCGGCGGTCGGTTTGCAGCACGATGGCTTCGTCGACCAGCTCCACTTCCAGCTCCAGTCCCTTTTGCAGCGCCAATGGGCGCAGCGTGTCGACCACGTCGTTGACCAGGTGCTGGCACTGCACGGTTTCCAGCTCCAGCGTGACCTTGCCGGCTTCGATCTTGGCCACGTCCAGGATGTCGTTGATCAGCGAGAGCAGGTGGCGCGCGCTGGTGCGGATGGTGTTGAGCTGCTTGTCCTGCTCCGGATTCAGCGGGCCGGGGAGCTTCATCAGCAGCGCGCCGGTGAAGCCGATGATGGCGTTGAGCGGCGTACGCAGCTCATGCGACATATTGGCGATGAAGGCCGATTTCATCCGGCTCGCTTCGGCCAGCTCCAGGTTCTTCAGCGCGATCTCGCGGTTGATGGTTTCCAGCTCGCCGGCGTGGTGCGCCAGCCGCATATTCAGTTCGATCACCTGGCGTTCGCGCGCCTGCAGCTCGCTGTTGACCTGTACCGCCTGTTCGTAGGTGGAGATCAGCAGGTCGAGGATTTGCTGGCGCTCGGCGTTGATGAAGTGCTTCTGGTCGCCCAGGTACAGGGCGATGCCGATCTCCATGTTCTGGTTCTTGCGCAGCTTCTGGTTCATCAGCATGTGGCCGATGCGGTTCAACAGATAGTCTTCGGCGTAGGGCTTGCGGATGAAATTGTCGGCGCCGCACTCGATGCCGCGGATGATGTCCTTGGGGTCCATCAGCGAGGTCACCAGGATCACCGGGATGTCGCGCAGTTCGGGGTCGGCCTTGATGGCGCGGCACAGCGTGTAGCCATCCATCTCCGGCATGACGATATCGGACAGCACCAGGTGCGGCTTGCGCTCGCGGATCGCATCGAGCGCCAGTTGGCCGTTGCCGGCCACGCGGGCGCCGTAGCGCATTGACTGGATCAGGCGGCGCAGGCGTTCGGCCTGGGTCGGGCTGTCTTCTACGATGAGGATTTCGATTTCGTCGGGCTGAATTTCGTAGCTGGTGTCCACTGACCACCCTCCTGAATGCGTATATTGGCTGTCGTGACTATATCGGATTTAATCCTTCAGGGGGGACTTTCCTGCCCCTGGAAGCCGCCGGCGCGCCAGGTCAGCACCAGCGTATCGCGGTGGCCGTGCTCTCCCAGCGGCTGGATCGGCGTCGATTCGTGGATCACGCTCGCATCGTCCAGCAGCAGCATGGTCCACGGCTCGGTCATGGTGAAGCGCTTGCCGTTCGGCCCATCGGCTTCGAAAATGCGCGTCTCGCCGCCCTTGATCTGTTCGCGGCCGATCAGCAGCACGGCGACGAAATCGACGCCGTCGCGGTGCGCGCCTTCCGGCGTCGGCCGGCCGATGCCGTCGGTGGTGTCGATGCGGAACTGGTGCGCCTCGACGTACCACGGATCGCTGTTGCGGCGCGCTGCGCTGCACAACTGGCCGATGCCGCGCACCAGCGCCTGCCACGCGGGCTGCGCCACGGTGGCCGGCTGCATCGGCTCGAACAGGCGGTTCATGCCGCCGTGCAGGGCGTTGTATTCCAGCGGCTGCCAGTGGGCGCGATGCGCGGTTTGCGTCAGCTCGGCGCCGTTCTGGACGAAGCAGGAATGGCGGCGGCGCCGATAGCGGCCGCCGTCCTTCAGGTAGTTGTCCAGTTCCAGCGCGTCCCAGCTGGGGATCAGCGCGTTCAGCGCGGCCAGCGGCACGCCTGCCAGCGCCGCCACGTCCTGCGGCGGCATGACCGCGTAGCCGTCCTTGCGCAATGCGTCGGCCACGTGGAGGGGATGGGTGTAGATCGGATTGGAGGTCGTCATCGGCTCTCTCAGCTGGCGGACATCAGGCTGGCGCGCAGCGCGTCCAGTTGCTGCTTCATGCCGACCACTTCATCCAGCGTGCACTTGGTCGCCTGCAGGATGGACGGCGGCAGCTTGGCCGCCTCGTGGCGCAGCGCGTCGCCGTGCGGCGTCAGCGTGATGATGACCTGGCGCTCGTCGCTGGCGGCGCGGGTGCGGGTCAGCAGCTCGGCCGCCTCCATGCGCTTGAGCAGCGGCGTCAAGGTGGCCGAATCGAGGAACAGGCGCTCGCCCACCTCCGACACGGTCAGCTCGTTTTTCTCCCACAGCACCATCATCACCAGGTACTGCGAATAGGTCAGGCCGAGGCCGCGCAGCAGTTTGCGGTACAACTTGCTCATCGCCAGCGAGGTCGAATACAGCGCAAAGCATAGCTGGCCGTCCAGCTGCGGCACGGCGGAAAGGGCGGGGTGTGTTTTGGTATCCATGCGCACAGTATAGGTAGTGCACTATACAATTGCAAGCTAGCCGAGAAAAAATGTTTTGCGGGCAAATTCCGTCGGCGGTTATCATCTATCATGCTAGCGATAGAGACCAATCCCAGGGAGTAGTGGCGGATGAACATCAAAAAGGCCATCGTGCTGGTCGTCGACGAGGCGCCGGACAACCTGATCTTGATGCACGGGCTGCTGCAGGACCAGTACGAGGTCAAGCTGGCCAACAACGGCGGCGCAGCGCTGGCCATCATGCAGCAGGTGCCGCGTCCGCACCTGGTGGTGCTGGACACGGCGCTGCCGGAAATCGACGGCTACAGCGTGTGCCAGCAGCTCAAGTCCAGCCCGGACACGGCCGACATTCCCGTCATCTTCCTGCAAGGGCAGGCCGACGAGGGGCGCGCCATGCTGGAAGGCGGCGCCGACGTCGTGCTCAAGCCCATCGTCGGCGAGGTGCTGCGCGCGCGGGTCGACACCCATCTGCAACTGCGCCACTCGCGCGAACTGCTCAAGCAGCAGCGCAACCTGCTGGAGCACGTGGTCGAGGAAGTTACGGCGGAACTGAGCCAGATGCTCGACGCGATGATCTGGGCGCTGGCCTCGCTGGCCGAGACGCGCGAATACGAAACCGCCAACCACTTGCGTCGCGTGCAGCATTATGTGGCTGCGCTGGGGCGCCAGCTGCAATCGCACAAGCGCTTCGAGGAGGAGCTGAGCGAGGCCAATATCAAGTCGCTGTTCAAGGCCGCGCCGCTGCACGACATCGGCAAGGTGTCGATTCCGGACGCCATCCTGCTCAAGCCGGACCGTCTGACGGACGAGGAATTCGCCGTCATGAAGCTGCACACCGTCTACGGGCGCGACGCCATCGTCAACGTCGAGCACCACCTGGGCTACACCAACACCTTCCTGCGCTACGCGCGCGAGATCACGTATTCGCACCAGGAGAAGTACGACGGCTCCGGCTATCCGCAAGGCCTGGTCGGCGACACGATTCCGATGTCGGCGCGGCTGATGGCGGTGGCCGACGTCTACGATGCGCTGATCTCCAAGCGGGTCTACAAGCCGGCCTTCACCCACGAGACGGCGATGGAGATGATACGGCAGGGCAGCGGCGAGCATTTCGATCCCGACGTGGTCGACGCCATGCTGACCATCGAGGAAGAGTTCATGGCCATCGCCGAGCGATACAGCGATCACGCGCCGGGCGGCGCGGCGCCGGACATCGTGGCCTAGAACACAACGCCATATGAAACGATCGCGCGGCTACCTGGCGTTCTTTCTTGGCATATTCCTCACTGCCGCGACCTGCTATTTCGTGGTCGTGACGCAGCGCCAGCAGGTGCAGGCGAACTTCCAGCGCGACGCCGAAAAGGTGGCGCGCGACGCCGAGGTGCGGCTGCAAACCTATTTCGACGTGCTGCTCGGTATCAAGGGCATGTACGCGCTGGAAGACCGCATCGACCGCGGGCGCTTTCACCGCTTCGTGGCGGAGCTCAAGCTGGACCGGCGTTATCCCGGGTTCCAGGCGATCCAGTTCGTGCGGGTGGTGCCGGATGCGCAGCTGGCCGCGTTCAGCGCCGCCGTCAAGGGCGATAGCGCCATCGCGGCCGGCGGCTATCCGGATTTCAAGGTGCACCCCGCCAGCGTCCGCAGCCCGCACTACATCATCGAATACACCGAACCGCTGAAGGGCAACGAGAACGCCTTCGGCCTGGACCTGGGCGCGCTGCCGCCGCACCTGAAGGCGCTGGAGCTGGGCCGCGACAGCGGCGAGATCGTCGCCACCGAGCGCATCACGCTGGTGCAGGACGCCAGCGGCCAGCCGGGCTTCGTCGCGCGCGCGCCGGTCTACCGCGCCGGCCTGCCTTTGCAGACGGCCGAGCAGCGCCAGGCCGCGCTGTTCGGTTTTGTCGCCATCGTTTTCCGCGTCAATACGCTGATGCGCGAGGTGATCGATGCGCCGCTGCTGGAGCATATGCGGGTGCGCATCGACGACGACGGCTACGACGATACCAAGGACGCGCCGCCACCCGGCGCCGACACGCTGCTCTACGACAGCGCTACCCTGGCCGTGATCCGCCAGCCGCGCGGCGCGCCGCTGGAAGGGCTGGCGTCGCAGAAGGCGCTGATGGTGGGGCAGCGCCGCTGGCAGTTGCGCATGGAAGGATATGGCGGCGCGCGCTACAGCAGTTCGCCGCTGCCGGTGCTGCTGATCGGCGTGGTGGGCCTGATCATCAGCGCGCTGATCGCGGCCTTGCTGGTGTCGACCCGGCGCGTGATCGACGCCAAGCACGGACTGGAATACAGCCTGGCCGAACTGGAACGGCAGAAGGGCAATGTGGAGCAGGCACGCAGCGATTTGTCGGTGGTGGCGGAAACGCTGAAGCAGGCGCAGACCAATCTGCTGACGTCGGAGAAGATGGCGTCGCTGGGCGCGCTGGTGGCCGGCGTGGCGCACGAACTGAATACGCCGATCGGCAACAGCCTGCTGACCGCCAGCGCCCTGAGCGACATGGTGCGCGATTTCGAGCGGCGGCTGGCCACCGACGGCGGCTTGAAACGTTCGGTGCTGGAGGCGCACCTGGGCGACGCCCGCAAGGCCTGCGACATCATGGGCAGCTCGCTGACGCGGGCGGCCGACCTGATCACCTCCTTCAAGCAGGTGGCGGTGGACCAGGCCAGCGGCCAGCGGCGCCGCTTCCGGCTCG
Source organism: Duganella sp. BJB476 (assembly GCF_003416895.1). Taxonomy (GTDB): domain Bacteria; phylum Pseudomonadota; class Gammaproteobacteria; order Burkholderiales; family Burkholderiaceae_D; genus Rugamonas. The sequence continues at coordinate 613,141 of NZ_QVIO01000003.1, read as the reverse complement.
ACGAGGTGGTGCACGATACGCTGGCCACCTACGCGGCGCAGCTGCGGCGCTGCGGGTGCGAGGTGCGCGTCGACGTGCCGCCGGGGCTGGATTTCGATTCCTATCCGGGCAGCTTGAGCCAGGTGCTGAGCAATTTGATCGGCAACGCGCTGCTGCACGGCTTCGACGGCCGCGATAGCGGCGCCATCGTCATCGAGGCGCTGCGCGAGGAGGCCGATGCGGTGAAGCTGACCTTCGCCGACAACGGCGTCGGCATGTCGGCCAGCACGCTGCACAAGGTCTTCGATCCCTTCTTCACCACCAAGCTGGGACAGGGCGGTTCGGGGCTGGGGATGAATATCGTTTATAACATTGTCACCGGCATGCTGCGCGGGACCATACGGGTCGAATCGGAAGCCGGCAGGGGCACCACCGTCACGCTGGTGCTGCCGATGCGGGCGCCGGAAGGCGCGCCGCCGGAGCCCGAGCTTCAGTTATAGCGTCGGCGCAGCAGTTCCAGCATCGCCACGTTCAGCTCCCATGCGTTGGAGATTTCCTTCTGCGTGTAGGGCAGCGTTTGCGTGTACGGCACCGGGCCGAATTCCGGCGTCAGCGTCATGCGCTGCGCGCCGGCGGCGCGGCGCAGCCGTATCACTTCATCCCACCACGATAGGTGCGCTTCCAATGCAGCCTGCGATTCCGGCGCGCGGAAGTCGGCCACCTGCGGCCCTTGCTGGTGGCCGACGCGGGCGTGGATGTGGCGCACATGCGGCAGCGTGACGGCCAGCGTGTGCGGCTGGTCTTCCAGCAGCGATTCGCAGGCGCAGCACCAGTGCGACAGGTCGGCCGTCAGTTGCAGCTCGGGCATCTGCTGCAGGTAGGGCAGCAGCAGCATCGGGTGGCCGCTGAAACGGCTGCGGTGGATTTCGTGCACGATGGGCACGCCGTGCTGGCGCGAGATGGCGGCCGCCAGTTCCAGCAGCTCGCGGTTCTGCGCCGGCGTGAAGTAGTCCTTGCCGGTGTGCGAGTTGACGTGCAGCGGCTTGGCGGCGCAGGCGTTGTGCAGCAGCTCGGCCAGCGCAGTGCGGTGCGGCTCGAAGGTCGGGTGGAACACTGTCTCCCATTGGGCGGCAATCAGGCCAAGGCCGGCGGCGGTGATGCGGCCGGTCCAGTCCTCGCGGGCGGCGGCGTCCAATGGCAGCGACATTTCGATGCCATCGAAGCCCGCTTGCTTGACGCGGTCGACGAACACTTGCGGCGCCAGTTCGTTGTTGCCCCAGTGGGCGGCGAAAATCTGGACCTGCATTACAGGAAGCCCCGCACCGGGAAGGCGGCGTCGCGCTGTATCCAGTTCTGCGGCGAGTATTCGGTGGCGCCGTCGGTCACGTGCAGCGTGTAGGCGTGGCGCGAGACGGTCGAGCGGTTCGGCGCGCTGTAGTGCGGCAGCAGGCCGTGGAAGCATACCAGGCTGCCGGCCTTGCATTCGAGCGGCACGGCGGTGCTGTCGTCCGGCCAGGGCAGGTCGCTCAGTTTTTCCATGCGCACGTCGTCGCCGTTGCGAAGGAAGCGCTCGCGCATCGGGCCGCGATGGCCGCCCGGCTCGGCCCACATGCAGCCGTTTTGCAGGGTGGCGTCTTCCAGCGCGAACCAGAAGGTGGTCACGCTGACCGGGTTGGTGTCGAAGTAGGTGGCGTCCTGGTGCCAGCGCACTTCGCCGCCGATGCCGGGCTGCTTGAAGATGTACATCGACTGCCATACCTGGGCGTCCGCCAGGCCCAGGTCGCGCGCCACGGCGGCCAGCCGCACGTCGGTGGAGAAGGCGCGGAACACCGGGTCCAGGTCGTGCATGGCGTGGCCGATCTTGTTGATTGACAGCGCCTTGTCCTGTTTCAGCTGGCCGTCCGGGCCGAAGGCCTCTTCCTCGAAGAAGCACCGCACCGTATTGTCGGAGCCGAGGAAGTAGTCGTCGGTGGTCTTTTCCTGCTCGATGGTGCTGAAGATGCCGGTCTTGGCGTTCGGGTCGAATTCATTGACAATCTGCGCCGCCCGCGCACGCAGCGCGGCGATCTCCTGCGGAGCCTTGAAGTTGGGCAGCACGATGTAGCCGTCGCGTTGATATTGTTGTTTTTGTGCGTCTGTCAGCATGTCAGGCTCCATAGGGCGTGTGTCGATGTGCCATTGTAGGCCGCGCGCCGGGGCCGAACAATCCGCAAAGGGTTGACACATTGTCTCCAGAATGAAGACAATGTGATATGGATCAATTACGTGCGATGGAGATTTTTATCGAGGTGGCGCGGCAGCGCAGCTTCAGCGAGGCGGGCCGCCGCCTGGGGCTGACGCGCGCCATGGTGAGCAAGCATATCCTGCAACTGGAGGACAAGCTGCAGGCGCGCCTGCTGCACCGCTCGACCCGCGAGGTGAGCCTGACCGACGCCGGCCAGGCCTATCTGGCGCCGTGCATGGCGACGGTGGTGCAGTCGCAGGAGGCGGCGCGGGCGCTGAGCCAGGCCACCCAGGCCGGCGCCGAACTGGCGGGGCCCTTGCGGATACAGGCGCCGTCCAGTTTCGGCAGCGAGTGGCTGGCCGACGCGGTGGCGCGATTCAGTTTGCCGCATCCGCAGCTGTCGCCCTTGTTGTACGTGGATGACGCGCTGCTCGATCCGATCGAGCATGGTTTCGATCTGACGATACGGGTGGGCGGCATTCCGGACGTGCATGCGCTGGCAATGCGGCCGCTGGCGCCGTGCCGCGGCGTGCTGTGCGCGTCGCCGGCGTACCTGGCGCGTTACGGCGTGCCGCAGACGCCGCAGGATCTGCATCAGCACCGCTGCCTGCATTTCAGCCACCTGACCGACGGCACCCAGTGGCACTTCGCGCGCGGCGACGAGCGGCAGTCGGTGCGGGTGCAGGCGGCGTTCACGGCGAACAATGGACTGGTGTTGCAGCAGGCGGCGCAGCGCGGGCTGGGCATCGTCTACAACACGACCTTCCTGGCGTGGCGTGCGCTGCTGGAGGGTTCGCTGGTGCCGGTACTGGCCGATTGGGAGCTGCCGCTCAATCATCTGAGCGCGCTGTATCCGGCCAGCCGGCAACCGTCGGCCAAGGTGCGGGCGCTGATCGATTTCCTGGTGGCCGAATATCAGCCGGTGCCGCCGTGGGACCGGGAGCTGGCAACCTCCGGGTTGCTGGTTTCCTAGGCGGCGGCCACCTGCCAGGCGCCGTCGCGGTAGACCAGTTCATCGTCGAGATAGACCGCCTCGGTCACGGCGAACACGTCGACGTGGTAGCGCGCGTCCTTGCGCTTGAACTGCGGCTTGGCGTACACGCCGTGCTTGGCGCCCAGCGACAAGTGGATGCCGCACATGCGCTCGAAGGTGCCGATGTCGTTGACCATGCAATCGCGCGAGAAGGCGCGGTTCATGCCGAAGCCCAGCTCACGCAGCCACACCTCGCCCTCGTGCGCGCGGATGATGGCCAGCATGTTGTCGAATTCCGGCGTGGCGTTGTCGGCGCCCACCACGCGGCCTTTTTCGACGATCAGCGTGACCGGCGTCTCAGGCTTGTTGACCATGAACGACGTGTCGCCGAACACGAAAATCCGCACCCGGCCATTGACCGCTTCCAGGTCGCGCGCCTCGGTGAACACTTCGCCCAGCGGGAACTGGCCGCCGATGTTGTTCATGCCGCTGTAGTCGCCGATATTGAGCTTGGCCGATTCGAACGGGGAGCCGAACACCAGCCGCTCGCCGTCGCCGCTGTCGACCACGCCGTGTTGCGCGCGGTCGATGCGCGCCTTGAGCGCGTGGCCGACGCCGCGGTAGTAGGCCGGGTCGTAGGCCAGCGAGGCGATGTAGTGCAGCCCCTGCTCGCCCGGCATGCGCGACAGGTGCACATGCTCGATCACCTTCAGGCCGCGCTTGAACAACTCGATGCGGATGCGGAAGGCTTCCAGCCGGAAGCTGGTCGACTGGATCAGCACCACCAGGTCGCCGGCGTTCATGCGGGCGAAGGCGGCCAGCACCTGCTCCGGCGTGGTGCTGTCGAAATCGATGAAGTCGGCGTCCGGCACCACGCGGCGGTAGGCTTCGGTCAAAGCGCGGTTGAGGTCGCTGCGGGTGTCGTAGACGATCAGCGCCGCCTGCGGGGCGGCGTGTTCGATCGCCACGGCCAAGGTATCGCGCACATTGCGCTCCGCCGTATCGACCGCGTGCTCGGGGATGGCGCCGTAGCGGGAGATTTCTGGGGAGGGCAGGGGAGACGACGTCATGGCGCGGCGGTAAAAAGGGATCAGCCCGCATTATAAAGGCAGAAGCCGCCCCATTACCCGTAGCGCCACGCCGGCGCGGTTTCTCCTTGTATTGGGCAGGGACGCGATATAGAATCACAAATATAGCCTAACAGCAACTCCGGCGATAACAACAGGAAGCGTGATGAGCGTAATAATGGGACAGGATTTGCCGCTGGAGCGACCGGACACCACCGGCCGCGCCGCGTTGTTCGTGCCGACCGCGAACATCAAGGACGACGTGCTGGAAACGGTGCGCAAGGGAGCGGCGATCGTCGGCTTCGGCAACCACGACCGCACGCTGACCATCTACTACGAAAGCAACCGCTTCAACGAGGCCAACCTGGTCAAGTGGGAGCAGAAGGCGCGCAAGGCCTTCGAGCGCCTGGCCGAGAACCTGCCGACCGTCTCCAAGATGGTGAGCCGGCCCGAGAATTTCGAGCAGGTGGGCTACATCAGCAGCAAGGGCATCCTGATCCGCCGCATGGAAAAGCTGATGAAGTGGCTGGAGGTATCCGACGCGATGGACAGCGCGCCGGAATCGGAAAACATCGTCTTCGCGCCCCCGCCCCCGCCCAAGAAAATCACCTGATACGCCGCCGGTGCGGCGACTATGACAACGGAGAGACACACGATGAAGCATCTGTTCCAGTTCCTGTTTGCCGCCGCACTGACCCTGAGCCTGACCGGCGCCGCCACCGCGCAGGACGCGCCCAAGCGCGGCACCGCCGACGAGGCGGTGGCGATGGTCAAGCGGGCCGGCGAGTATCTGCAAAAGAACGGCAAGGACAAGGCGGTGGCCGCGTTCAACGATCCCAAGGGCGACTTCATCCAGGGCGACCTGTACGTGTTCATGTTCGACAAGGCCGGCGTGGCGCTGGCGCACGGCCAGAACGCCAAGATGGTCAACAAGAACCTGATGGAGCTGAGCGCCGGCGGCGTCTATCCGATCAAGGAATTCCTCAAGATCGGCGCCAGCCCGTCTGGCAAGGGCTGGGTCAAGTACATGTGGCCGAACTCGATCAGCAAAAACCTCGAAGAGAAAAACACCTACGTCGAAAAATCCGGCGACTATGTCATCGGCGTGGGCATCTACAAGTAAGTTCCATTTGTGCGGGATCAAGTGTGCGGTGTGGACATTGGCGAAAGCTTTGTTAAACTGGCGGACATGACTGATCCCATCCCACCTTCTGGCATTAATGACCAGCCCGTTTCGCCCGGAGCTGAGGGGACTGTTCAACCTCGAACCGAGGAGGAACGGCGGATAATCGATCTGGTCAATGCCGGACTGGCAAGTGGTCCTGCTATTCCGGTCGATGCCGATTTCTTCGAGCGGCTGAAAAACAAGCAGGCAAAAAAAGGCTGACCTTGTCCACCGTCGTTATCCGGCCGCGAGCAGCAGCGGATTTCGAGGCTTCTTACGATTACTACGCGCGCGTCGCTTCATTGGCGGTAGCCGAAAACTTCAGCACGGACTTCAAATCGGCTTGCGAACTGATCGGCTCATTGCCGGAGATCGGTTCGCGCAGGTTCTCGCATCTCTTTCCAAGAAAAAATTTACGCAGTTGGTCGTTGCATCGTTTTCCTGTTCGGATTTTTTATCTGGTGGGGCGCAGTCAAGTCGACATTGTTGCGGTCGAGCATGAGCGGCGTGAACCGTCGCCTAAAACCGACGGCGAAAACAATTAACGCAGCCGTGCGCTGCGCGTAGGCGCGGCGCTGTATGCTGTCGGAAATGTTAGATTCCTTAAGGAGACAATGATGACGGCGATGACAACGATGCGCGGCGCGGCTGCCGCTTTGGTGGTGCTGGCGCTGCTGGGCGGCTGCCAGAAGAAGGATGACAGCGTCGCCGGTCCGGCGGAGACGGCGGGCCGCAGGCTCGACCAGGCCACCGACAAGGCCGGCCGCCAGCTGACCGAGGCGGCGCAACAGGCCAACCAGCAGATCACCGACGCCGCCAAGGAAACCAGCCAGCAGATCGACAAGGCCACCGACGCCGCCGGCGACAAGCTCAACCAGGCCACCGAGGCGGCCGGCAAGAAGCTGGAACAGGCCGGCGAAAAGATGCAGGAAAAAGCCCGCGAACGCGAAGCGTCCAGTCCCGCCAAATAAGCGTCAGTGGCTGTTCTTGTGGGCCGCGTGCTTGAGCGGCACCACGTTGCTGTGCTCTGACGGCGACGGCGGCGGCGTTTCCGGCCCGCCGCCCAGCACCACGCTCAAATCCACAAAGCCGGCGCGCCACGCGCTTTCCAGGTCCTGCTCGATCGCCTCCATCGAGGTCTGGTGGAAGTTCTCGAAGCCGCGCACGCCGTAGGCGCGGTTGCGGCCGTGCGACTTGGCCAGGTACAGCGCCATGTCGATCAGGTTGACCGCGCGCTCCCACGGCAGCGGCACGTCGGCCGGCGCCAGCGGAAACGGCGCAAAGCCCACCGACACGTTCACCGAAATCTCGTGCTCCTGGTAGCGGATGATCTGCGACGAGATGCCGACCAGGATGCGGCGCGCGATCTCGTCGACGCCATGGCGCGGTATCGTCGGCAGGAAGGCCAGGAATTCCTCGCCGCCCCAGCGCACGATCATGTCGGTCTCGCGCAGCACCACGCGCAGGTTCTCGGCGATCATCTTCAGCACGGCGTCGCCGGCGGCGTGGCCGTAGCGGTCGTTGATGTTCTTGAAATGGTCGACATCCAGCAGGAACAAGGCGCCGACGATGTCGTCGCCGTGCAGCGTGCGCTTTTCCGTGAGCGGCTTGTCGGCATGGATCATGTCGCGCATGAAGTCCTGGAAGTGGCGGCGGTTGTACAGCATGGTCAATGGGTCGAGCGTCGACTGCGCCTTCAGCTCCAGGTTCTTCACCTCCAGCTGGGCGTTGGCGTGCCGCACCTTGCGGTACAACAGCCCGACCACCATCGAGGCCAGCGCGAACACCAGGGCCAGCAGCCACCACACGCGCTGCTGAAGGCGGCGGTTGTCGATCTCGGTGCCCTTGACCTGGTTCTCCTTGCTCAGCAGCTGGATCTGGCGCTGCTTCTTCTCGGTCTCGTATTTGGCCTGCAGCTCCAGCACCGTTTGCTGGCGCCGCTTTTCAAACAGCTCGTTCGAGATCGCCCGCTCGCGGTGGTAGGCCGATACCGCGCCCGCCAGGTCGCCCACCCGTTCCAGCGCCTCGCCGTACTCGCGCAGGGCATCTTGCAGATCGGGCTTGTTGTTCTCCTGCTCGTAGCGCGCCATGCCGGCTTCGTACTGTTTCTTGCCCTCGGCGATGCGGCCCATGCCCAGGTAGGCCTGGCCCAGGTTGACGCGCGCGGTCGCCTCCACCGATTTGTCGTTGGTCAGCGCGGTCGAGCGCAGCGATTCGGTCGCATACTGGGCCGCGCGCGGATAGTCGTGTTCTTTCAGGTAGCTGTCGGACAGGTTGACCAGGGTCATGCCTATCATGCGCTCGGCGCCCAGCTTGCGCTCCAGGTCCAGGCTTTGCAGCAGCGCGCGCAGGGCGCGCTTGGGTTGGCCGGAATCGATGGCCAGGCCGTACTCGGTGATCTTGGCGATCGCCATGCGGCCCGGCGAGCGCAGTTTCTCGGTCTCGGTCAGCAGCTCGTCGAGCGCGGCCGAGGCCTTGTCGTATTCCTTCATCTGCGTGTACAGATTGACCAGCGCGTTGAGCGCGCCGAACAGCATCACCGGATCGTCGTTGACCTGGCGCGCGATGTCGACGCCGGTTTGCAGCTTGGCCAGCGCGGCGGGGAAGTTGCCCATTTCGGCGTAGGTCTGGCCGACCGTGACGGCGATCTGCGAGCGCAGCGCCAGGTTGGTGCTGGTGGCCGCCATTTTTTCGGCGTCGAAGGCGGTCTGGTGCGAGGCGTCGAGCTCGGCGCGGTCGAACAGCACGTAGCCCTTGGCCATCAGGCCTTTGGCGACGATGGTGTCGTCGTGCAGGGATTTGCCGTAGGCGATCAGCTGGTCGGCGGCGGCCATGGCGGCGTCGTTTTTGCCGGCGCGCATATTGGCCACGCTCAGTTGGCTCAGCAGTTCGGCCTGGGTGGCGGCCGGCGCGCCGGCCGCTTCGGTTTGCAGCACAAGCAGCTGCTTCAGCGCCTTTTCCGGCACGAAGCGGCTTTGCTCGCGCATGTCGATGATGCGCGCGTACAGCGAGGACGGGTCGGTTTCAGCGCCGGCCAGCGCCGGCGACAGGACGAGTGCTACAGCGACCGCGATGGCACGCGGTCTGACGCGGACTAGCCACCCATCATTTCTGAAACCTGCCAACTGACGCTCCCTGTTGTCGACTGCGCATGCAAAGTGTCTAGACAATTATATTCTTGTTGCAGTCGAGAAAGCCCGTGGAATCGTGATTTTTCACGCAAAATCGCACACTATTCGTGGCGGAATTAGCAATAAAGTGGTCGATATTGCCATGCGCGTGGCAGTGGTTTTAGCAACGTTGTCAGAAGATGAAAGCTAGGCCGCCAGTTGTTGCAGCAGGTAGAGCCGCTGGTACAGGCCGCCGGCTATCTGCATCAGCTGCTCGTGCGGGCCGGTCTCGGCGATGCGGCCGTGGTTGAGCACAATGATGCGGTCGGCGTCGCGGATGGTCGACAGCCGGTGGGCGATGGCGATCACCGTCACCGTGCCGCGCAGCTCGTCGAGCGCGGTCTGCACGATCTGCTCGGTCTGCGAATCGATGTGCGAGGTGGCCTCGTCCAGCAGCAGGATGCGCGGCCGGCCGGCCAGCGCGCGGGCGATGGCGATCAGCTGCTTCTGGCCCACCGACAGGCGTGAGCCGCCTTCGCCCAGCGCGGTGTCGTAGCCTTGCTCCAGCGCGGCGATGAAGTCGTGGGCGTGGGCGGCGCGGGCCGCCGCTTCGATCTGCGCCTGCGTCAGGCCGCGGCCCATGTCGATGTTCTCGCGGGCCGAGGCGGCCAGCAGGAAGGGGTCTTGTGGCACCAGGCCCACCTCGGCGCGGAAGCGCTCGTTGGCGATGGCGTCCAGTGGCATGCCGTGGATGGCGATGCTGCCTTGCCGCACCGGATAAAAGCGCAGCAGCAGCGACAGCAAGGTGGACTTGCCGCTGCCGGTGTGGCCGACGATGCCGACGAAGGCGCCTTGCGGGATCTCCAGCGACAGGTCGTGCAGCACGGTCTGGCCTTCGTTGTAGGCGAAGCTCAGGTGGCGGATGGCGACCGCCGGCGCGTGCGAGTCGTTGGCGGCGGCGCGCGCGGTGGCCAGGCCGGCGTCATGATTCTGGCCGGCGTGCTCGGTGGCGGTGGCCTCGTCCAGCAGCGTGGCGACGCGCGCGGTGGCCACCACCGATTGCTGCAACTGGCTGAACTGCATGGTGATCTGGATCAGCGGCTCGATCACGCGCGCCAGGTAGCTGATGAAGGCGTACAGGATGCCCACTTCGGCGGCGGTCATCTCGCGCTGGCCGAACAGGTAGATCACCGCCGCCAGCAGGATGATGTTGAACATGTCGAGCGCCGGCCGCAGCAGCCAGGCGTTGGCGCGCAGCTCGGCCAGGCGCGCGGTGTAGTGGTCCTGGTTGGTGGTGGCGAAGCGCTGGCCGAAGCGGGCCTCGGCGTTGTTCGCCTGCAGCACGCTCATGCCGCCTATCGACTCGGCCATCTGGCCGTTGATGTCGCTGCGCAGCGCGCGCGCGCGGGTCACGGCCGGCGCGCTCCAGCGCTGGTACAGCCAGACGATCAGCAGCACCGCCGGCAGCAGCGCCAGCACGATCAGCATCAGGTGCCAGTCCAGCCAGGCCATCGCCGCCACGGTGCCGACCAGCACGATGGTGGAGTCCAGCATCACGAACAGCACCTGGATGTACAGGGTCTTGACGGCTTCGGTGTCGTTGGTCACGCGCGAGACCAGCTGACCGGTGATGGCGCGATCGAAGAAGGCCATCGGCAGCAGCAGCACGTGGGTGTAGACCATCTCGCGCAGCCGCATCACCGAGCGCATCGCCAGGCCGGACAGGCGCACCAGCTGCAGGTAGCGCAGGCCGCTGGCGATCCAGCCGGTGAGCACCACGCCGGCCAGCAGGCCGGCCATGCGCGGCCAGTCCAGGTGGTGCGGCAGCAGGTGCTCGTCGATCAGCGCCTTGCCCATGATGGGGCCCGACACTTCCAGCAGCGCGGCCAGCACCAGCCACATGACGGCCCAGCCCAGGTGGTGCTGGTCGGGCAGGGCGGCCCGCCGCAGCAGGGAGAACGCCTGCCAGGTCTGGCGGCGCGCGGATATCTGTTCAGGCTTAGTCGGCATCGAGACTGGCTTCCAATTGTTGATAGCGCCACTGGCTGGCGTACCAGCCATCCTGCTCCAGCAGTTGTTCGTGGCTGCCGGTTTCGCTGATGCGGCCTTCGCGCAGCACCACGATCAGGTCGGCGTTGACCACCGCGCTCAGGCGATGGCTGGCGATGACGGCGCTGCGGCCGTTGCGGGCCTGGCGCAGTTCTTCCAGGTGCTGCAGGATGCGCGTTTCGGTGCCGGTGTCGACGGCGGACAGGGCGTCGTCCAGCAGCAGCAAGTCGTTATCGGCCAGCAGCGCGCGGGCGATGGCGACGCGCTGGCGCTGGCCGCCGGACAGGGTGATGCCTTTCTCGCCGACCTGGGTCTCGTAGCCTTGCGCGAATTGCAGGATGTCGTCGTGGATGGCGGCCAGGTTGGCCGCGTGTTCGACCTGCGCACGGGTGGCGCCGGGGCGCGCCAGCGCGATGTTGTCGGCGATCGAGGCCGAGAACAGGAAGGACTCCTGCGGCACCCAGCTGATGGCGGCGCGCAGCGCGTGCAGCTTGTATTCGTCGAGCGCGTGGCCACTCCAGCGCACCTTGCCCGATTGCGGCGTCAGCTGGCGCAGCAGCACGCGCAGCAAGGTGGACTTGCCGCAGCCGGTGGGCCCGACCAGCCCGAGGGTCTGGCCGGGCTTGAGCTCCAGCGTGATGCCGCTCAGCGCGGCTGCGCTTTGGCCCTGGTAGGCGTAGCTGACGTCGTGCAGCGACAGCGCGCCCGGCGCCACGGCGGCCAGCGTGCCGTGGTCGTCGACCGCCAGCGGTGCGTCCAGCATCGGTTGCAGGCGCTGCCAGGCGGCTTTGCCGCGTTCGATCAGCGACAGCACCCAGCCGGCGGCGAACATCGGCCAGATCAGCTGGCCCAGATACATGGTGAAGCTGGTCAGCGCGCCGATGGTCAGCTGGTGCTGCCAGACCAGGTAGCCGCCCAGGCCCAGCGTCAGGCCGCCGGCGGCGGTCAGGGTCAGGCCGACGGCCGGTTCATAGGCCGCCTCCCACACCTGCGCGCGCAGGCTGGCGTTGGAGGCCTGCTGCGCCAGCTCGCCGAACTGCTGTGCGCTGCGCTGTTCGAGTCCCAGCGCGCGCAAGGTGCGCACGCCGGACAGGGTTTCCTGCACATGGTCGTTGAGGGCGCTGAAGCGTTTGAGCGAATCGGTGGAGGCGGTGTGGATATGGCCGGAGATGTACCAGAACGCCCACGCCATCAGCGGGAACGGCAGCAGCGCGATGCAGGCCAGGCGCCAGTCGACGCCGAGCAGCATCACGCCCAGCACCATCACCAGGGTCAGCGCACCGTCGAAGCCGGCCAGCATGGCTTCGCCGGCGGCCATTTCGATGGCGTCGATATCGTTGGTGGCCAGCGCCATCAGGTCGCCGGTGCGCTGGCGCTGGTAGAAGGCCGGGCCTTGCAGGGTGAGGCGGGTGTACAGGCGGGTGCGCAGCGACACGCCCAGCTGGTAGGCGGCGCCGTACAGGATCTGGCGCCAGCCGACGCGCAGGAAGTAGATGCCGGCGCCGGTCAGCAGCAGCCAGCCGATTTCCCTCAGCAGGGCATCGCCGCCCAAGGTGTGGGCGGCCAGGCCGTCGATCATGTAGCCGACCTTGCGCGGCACCCAGACGGTGAGGATGGCGACGCCGGCCAGCATGACGCCGGACACGGCATAGGCGCGGCTGTGCTGGCGGACGAAGCCGCCGATCAGCCTGGAAAGTTTAGACATGTTGCCTCGGATTAGCGCGTAGGGCGCTAGGATACAACATGCCCGCCGGACGTGCCCGGCACCACTCCAGAGTTAGCTTACTTCTTGGCTTTGGTGCTGCTCAGCATGTCGAGCTGCTTGCCGGCGGCCGGCTTGGCTTTGGCGGACGGCACCGACTTCAATTCTGGTTTGCTCTCGGCAGCGACGACCGGTTTGGCCGGTGGCGCAGGGAAGGCTGGCTTGGCGGCGGCAACCTTCACTTCGACCGGCGCAGGAGCTTCTTCGACCGGCGCGGCTTTTGGCTTGACTGCGGCTTTGACCGGTGCTGCGACTTCGGTAACGACCACCGGAGGTTCAACGACTACCGGAGCGGCGGCGACCGGTGCCGCGACGACTGGCGCCGGCGCGGCAGCCACTGGAGCCGCAACAGGGGCCGCCACCGCAGCGACAGGCGCCGGCTTGGCGCTCGCCTTGAGCGCGGTGACCGGCGCGGCGGCCAGGTCGCTCACTTGCTTGATGGTGTTCTGGGCGCTTTGGATCAGATCGCTCTGGACGCCGGAGGCAATGCTGTACAGCTCGCGGCCATAGGCCAGCAGGTTGTCGAAGCTGGCCGGTTCGGCGGAGCTCAGGCTGAAGAACTCGCGCGGGTCCTTGGCTTCGAGCAGCTTCTTCGCGGCGGCCGACGATTTTTCCACCGAAGCCTTGGTGGTGCTGATGTTCAGCGCGATGACCTTTTCCGCGCTGTCGACGGCGGTGCTGGCGAACGTGTTGAAGATCTTGAATTGGGCTTCCAACTGGGACTTCGTAGCTGCGGAAAACTGTTCGGTGATCGAAGACATGGTTTCTCCTGAGACGATTAAAATGTCGGTAAAGCTGTACACGCTGCGCGCATTATGATGCATTGCAATATGCCCATTCTAGCGGTGAAAGTTAGGCTTGGAAAGTTATTTTTTCTGCCATGTCGCAAAGCCCGCAACAAGGAAACATGCCGGATGGATACAATCTGGATGGATCTTGATGTATCGCAATGCACCAAGGCAAAAAAGTCTGAATTAGTGCGCCGCAACAAGTTATTCAATTCAATGAAAAAGGACACGCATGGCCATCAAACTGAACAAGGAAGTCGAGCAACGCCTGCTGGGGTCCATCCAGCGCTACTGCGCCGAGAACATGGACGAGGAAGTCGGCGAGCTGAAGGCGCGCCTGCTGCTCGATTATTGTTTGCGTGAAATCGGCCCGTCTGTCTACAATCAGGCCATCCTCGACGCCCAGGCGGCGATGCAGGACAAGATCGCGGAGATCGAAACGATCTGCTACGAGTCGGAATTTTCATACTGGACCAAAAAATAAGTCGGGAGCGCGGATGGATGCGGTGATCGAGACGGTAATACGGAACGCCAACCTGGCCGACGGACAACGCGGCGTCGACGTCGCCATCGACCGCGGCCGCATCACCGCCATCGGTCACTCGCTGCCGCTCAAGGGCGCGCAGGAGATCGACGCCGGCGGCGACTTGCTCAGCGCGCCGTTCGTCGACGCCCATTTTCACATGGACGCCACGCTCAGCTACGGCCTGCCGCGCGTCAACGCCTCCGGCACTTTGCTCGAAGGCATAGCGCTGTGGGGCGAGCTCAAACCTCACCTGACCCAGCAGGCGCTGGTCGACCGCGCGCTGCAATATTGCGACTGGGCCGCCGCGCGCGGCCTGCTGGCGATCCGCTCCCATGTCGACATCTGCGACGACCGCCTGCTGGCGGTGGAGGCGCTGCTGGAAGTGAAGCGGCAGGTCGTGCCCTACCTGGACCTGCAGCTGGTGGCCTTCCCGCAGGACGGCGTGCTGCGCAGCCCGACCGCGCTGGCCAACCTGAAGCGCGCCATCGGCATGGGCGTCGACGTGGTGGGCGGCATCCCGCACTTCGAGCGCACCATGGCCGACGGCGCCGAATCGGTGCGCATCCTGTGCGAATTCGCCGCCGAGCAGGGCCTGATGGTGGACATGCATTGCGACGAGTCGGACGATCCGCTGTCGCGCCATATCGAAACGCTGGCCTACCACAGCCACCGCCTCGGCCTGCACGGCCGCGTGGCCGGTTCGCACCTGACCTCCATGCATTCGATGGACAACTACTACGTCAGCAAGCTGCTGCCGCTGATACGCGAGGCGGGCGTGGCGGCGATCGCCAATCCGCTGATCAACATCACGTTGCAAGGCCGGCATGACAGCTATCCCAAGCGGCGCGGCATGACGCGGGTGCCGGAGTTGCTGGCGGCCGGCGTCGAGGTAGCGTTCGGCCACGACTGCGTGATGGACCCGTGGTACAGCCTGGGTTCGGGCGACATGCTGGAAGTGGCGCACATGGGCCTGCACGTGGCGCAGATGACCGGGCAGGACGCCATGCGCGCCTGCTACCAGGCGGTGACGGCGGCGCCGGCCCGCATCCTCGGCCTGCGCGACTACGGCGTGGCGGTCGGCTGCCATGCCGACCTGGTGCTGCTGGACGCGGCCGATCCGGTGGAGGCGATCCGCCTGCGCGCGGCGCGGCGCATGGTGATGCGCCGCGGCAAGGTGATCGCCGAAGCGCCGCGCGCGCAGGCGCGCCTGAACCTGCCGGGCCGGCCGCAGGCGGTCGACTTCCGGCTGGACTTGCCACGTGAAATCCATGACAATTGAACATTGTTTAATCCGCCTGGAGCCGCTTTGAAAGAAATCGCCATCCGTCCCGCATCGGAAGCCGACTTCGGCGCCATGTGGGAAATTTTCCAGGAGCTCATCGCCAGCGGCGACACCTATTACTTCGCCGCCGACACCAGCCGCGAAGATTGCCATGCCTACTGGTTTGGCCCCGGCGTGCAATCGTATGTGGCCCTGCTGAACGGCGACCGACTGGTCGGCATGTACCGCCTGATCGCCAACCAGCGTGACCGCGGCTCGCACGTGGCCAACGCCTCGTTCATGGTCAGTCCGGCGGCGCAGGGCGTGGGCGTGGGCAAGCTGATGGGCGGCGATTGCCTGGACCGCGCCCGCGCGCAAGGCTACCTGGCGATGCAGTTCAACTACGTGGTCAGCTCCAACGTCGCGGCCGTGCTGCTGTGGAAGAAGCTCGGCTTCGCCATCGTCGGCACCTTGCCGCGTGCTTACTATCACGCCCATCTCGGGTATGTCGACGTCTACGTCATGTACCAGTTGCTGGACGATCCCTCCCATTGGCCCGACGCATGAAAATACTCGACACCGAACGCCTCACCCTGCGCACCATCGACGTCGATGACGCCGCGTTTTACTACGAACTGGTCAACGACCCGACCTGGCTGGAATTTATCGGCGACAAGGGCATCCGCAGCATCGAGGGCGCGCGCGACGCCATCCTCGAAGGTCCGTGCGCAATGCAGCAGCGCCTGGGACATTCGCTGTATGTGATGGAACGCAAGAGCGACGGCGCGCCGCTGGGCTTGTGCGGCCTGATCAAGCGCGACGGCCTGGACGACGTCGATATCGGCTATGCGATCCGGCCGGCCTGGTTTGGCCAGGGCTATACCTATGAGGCGGCCGTCGCCGTCGTGGCCTACGCGCGCGACCAGTTGCGCATGAAGCGCCTGCTGGGCCTGACCGCGCCGGCCAATGTCAACTCCATCCGCCTGCTGCAAAAGCTGGGGCTGGAATTTGTCGAGCTGCGCAATTTGCCGCCGGGTGAGCGTCCTACCAATATTTACCGCATCGAGTTCGACAACTAATTACTTGGCGTGTTGCAACTGTGGGAATTCGATAGAATTTCAAGCGAGTCTGCTTGGAATTTTTTGCGCGTGGGCGCATGATGGAACCAAGAATTAAAAGTTGCTTGTTCCCCAAAAAACGGAAGCAATTCAAATACATAAGTTATACGACAGCGCAGTGAGACCCGCGCGACAGTCATCTTGTACGCATTGAATTTTTACCGAAAGGGCAACTTATGAAACTCGCCAATCTCAAGATAGGCGTGCGGCTGGGTTTGCTGGGAGGCTTCTTCTTTGTCGCGCTGCTGGTGGTCGCCACCGGCGGCTGGCGTGCACTGGACTCCAGCAACGCAGGCAACACCGTCGCCATGCAGCGCATGCAAGCGCTGACGCAGGCCATCGACATGGCGCGCAGCGCCCAGGTCGAATTCAAGATCCAGGTCCAGGAGTGGAAGAACACTCTGTTGCGCGGCAACGATCCGGCCAATTTCGACAAATACAGCAAAGCCTTCGTCAAAGGCGGCGAAACCACCCGCAATGAATTGCAAAAGCTGAACACGCTGCTGACCAAGCTGGACTTGAAGACGCCGCTGGTGGAAGAGGCGATCGCCACCCAGAACGAACTGGTCAAGCGCTATATGTCGGCCTTGGAGAAATACGATTCCGCCAACCAGGACAGCGCCCACGTGGTCGATGCGCTGGTCAAGGGCATGGACCGCGAGCCGACCAAGAAAATCGACGACATCGTCGCCTTCATCGGCAAGGAATCGCAGCGCCTGATCGTCGAGATGGAGGACGAGAACAAGGCGGAGCACGCGCGCGCCATGCTGGCCATGGGCATTACGCTGCTGGTGACCGTGGTGGTCGGCTGCGCCACGGTGCTGTGGCTGATCAAGAGCATCACCGTGCCGCTGAACGAGGCGGTCGATATGGCGGAGACGGTGGCCGCTGGCGATCTGAGCAGCGAGGTGCGGATCAACAGCACCGACGAAATCGGCGCCCTGCTGGGCGCGCTCAAGCGCATGCAGGGCAACCTGAGCAACATCGTCGGCAAGGTCCGCCTCGGCACCGACGCCATCCACGGCGCGGCGGTGGAAATCGCCGCCGGCAACCTGGACCTGTCGGGCCGCACCGAAGAGCAGGCCAGCTCACTGGAGGAAACGGCGGCCGCGATGGTGCAGCTGACCACCACCGTGCAGCAGAACAACGCCAACGCGGCCGAGGCCTGCAAACTAGCCGACACCGCCTCCAGCGTGGCGGCCAAGGGCGGCGACGCGGTCGAGCAGATGGTGCGTACCATGGGCTCGATCAACGAATCGTCGCGCAAGATCGTCGACATCATCGGCGTGATCGACGGCATCGCGTTCCAGACGAATATTTTGGCCTTGAACGCGGCGGTGGAAGCGGCGCGCGCCGGCGAGCAGGGGCGCGGCTTCGCGGTGGTCGCTTCCGAGGTGCGCAACCTGGCGCAGCGCTCGGCGGCGGCGGCCAAGGAAATCAAGGCGCTGATCGGCGATTCGGTGGGCCGGGTGGAGGCGGGCAGCCGGCTGGTCGGCCAGGCCGGCGAAACCATGGGCGAAGTGGTGGCCAGCGTGCAGCGCGTGACCGCCATCATCGGCGAGATCTCGATCGCCAGCGGCGAGCAGCGCGACGGCATCGAACAGATCAGCATCGCCATCAGCCAGATGGACAGCGTGACCCAGCAGAACGCGGCACTGGTGGAGCAGGCCGCCGCCGCGGCCGATGCGCTGGAACAGCAGGCGGCCGGCTTGTCGGCGGCGGTCAGCGTGTTCAAGTTGCAGGGCCAGGGCCAGGCCCAGCCGTCCCATGCGACGCCGGTGGCAATGCGGAGGCTGTTGCAGGTGGCCGGCGGTGTTTGACGCCGCTCAAATACCGCTGCGAAAGCGCTGGCAACTGCTGAGCGATTGATTATGCTTCCCTCTTCCCCGGTGCACCGGACGGAGAGGGACAGCATGAACAGCCTATTGCCGGTACTGGCCGGCATCGCACTCAGCTTGCTGGCGCTGTGGTACGGCGAACTGCGGGTCCGCACCCTGCGTACCCGTTGCGCACAGCTGCAATCGGCGCTGGAAGCCCACCGCGAAGCGGAAATGCGGCTGGACCACATCGCCCACCACGACAGCCTTACCGGCCTGCCCAACCGCCTGCAATGCCAGCTGCAACTGGAGCACGGCATCGCCTACGCGCGCCGCCACGGCAGCCTGCTGGCGGTGCTGTTTGTCGATATCGACCACTTCAAGTCCATCAACGACAATCTCGGCCACGACGCCGGCGATCAGGTGCTGATGCAGTTCGCGCAGCGCCTGCGCCAGTGCGTGCGCGAGGTGGACACAGTGGCGCGCCAGGGCGGCGACGAGTTCATCGTGCTGCTGACCGAATTGCGCGCCGCCGCCGATGCGCAGCAGGTGGCCGACAAGATCAACGCAGCGATCGCCGCGCCGTTCCTGGTGCATGGCGAGACGCTGGCGGTGGCGGCCAGCATCGGCATCGCCGTCTACCCCGACGACGACCTCGATATCGACGCGCTGCTCGAAAAGGCCGACCTGGCGATGTACGCGGCCAAGCAGCGCGGCAAGGGCGCCGGGTTGCGCTTCGTGCCCAGCATGCAGGCCAAGGCGTATTCGCGTGTGGTACTGGAGACCGCGCTGCGCCACGCTCTGGAGCACGACGAATTCGCGCTGACCTACCAGCCCAAGCTCAATCTGAACGAGCAGAAGATCACCGGCGTCAAGGCGCTGCTGCGCTGGCGCCACCCGGAGCTGGGCCTGGTGATGCCGCCGGACTTCCTGCCGGTGCTGGAGGAGAGCGCGCTGATCCTGCCGGTGGGCGCGTGGGTGCTGGCGACCGCCGCCGCGCAGGCGCGGCGCTGGATGGAGCTGGGCCATCCGCTGACGGTGTCGGTGCATCTGTCGCCGCGCCAGTTCTACCAGAAGGACATCGTCCGCAGCTTCGCCGAGATCCTGCACCAGACCGGGCTGCCGGGCCGCTACATCGAACTGGAAATCACCGAGGGCATGCTGATCGATAAGAACCAGAATTGCGAGGCCGTGCTGCGCCAGTTCAAGCAGCTGGGCATGCGCATCTCGATCAGCGATTTCGGCACCGGCTACGCGTCGTTGAACTACCTGCGGCGCTTCCCGGTGGACCTGGTGAAGATCAATAAATCCTTCATCGACGACCTGCGCCGCGCGGCCCAGCAGCCAACCGACCGCCACAGCGATGGTCGGGTGGCGGACGAGGGGGCGATGGTGCGCGCCATCATCGCGATGGCGCATACGTTGAACATGCAGGTGATCGCCGGCGGCGTGGAAACCGGCGACCAGCTGGCCCAGCTGACCGCGATGGGCTGCGACGAGGCCTTCGGCTTCTGCCTGAGCGCCGCCGTCTCGCCGGAGGAGCTGGAGGCGCTGCTGGTGAACCGCTGGCGGCAGCAGGCGGCGATTATTGCTGCCGGTTAGCGGGGAAGAACCAGGCCAGCGGCCGCTGCACGCGTGCCGCCCAAGAGCGCTCGTTGTGGATGGCGGCATCGGCGGCGTAGAACAGCAGGTCTTCATTCAGGCGATAGCCCTGGGCCAGCATGGCGTCGCGCATTTTCAGCGTGTGCTCCAGGCCATCGTCGTCGGTGCCTGCATCGAGGTAGAACTTGACCGGCTGGCGCGCCGGCGTCTTGGCGATCAGCTCGCCCTTATTCCACCAGAACGAACTCGACACGCCCGCCGCCATGGAGAAAACTTGCGGCCGCTGCTGGGCGATGTAGACCGAGGCGATGCCACCCAGCGAGGAGCCCATGATGGCGGTGTGTTCGCGGTCCGGCAGCGTGCGCAGATTGGCGTCGGCCCAGGGCTTGACGGTATCGACGATGAAGGCCATGTAGGCGTCGAGCTTGCCGCCGCCGTATTGCGGATCGCAGCAGGGCGTGTATTCGGCGATGCGGTCCTTGGTGTTGTCGATGCCGACCACGATGGCCGGCGCGACGACGCCGTCGGCGATCAGGCGGTCCATGGTGCTGCCCATTTCCCAGGCGGCGCCGTAAGCTGCGGTGGTGGCGTCGAACAGGTTCTGGCCGTCGTGCATGTAGAGCACCGGATAGCGCTGCTGCGGATGGGCGTCATAGCCGGGCGGCAGGTAGATGCGCAGGTTGCGCTGGTTGCCCAGCTGCGGCGAAGCGAACTGCTCGACGATGCGCAGCGTGCCGGCGGGCGGCAAGGCAGGAATGGGCGAGGCGACCGTGCTGGCCGCCGCGCTGCCGCCGCCAGCCGCAGAACCGGCCGCCGCGCCGCGCGCCAGCGGCATGATGCGGACGCCATGGATATCGAAGCGGTTCGATGGTCCCTTGACGCCGCCGGCATCGGCATAGCTGGTGTTACTTTTCAGGTAGCTCATGTTGTAGAAATCGCTGAGCTCCATGCGGTAGCTGCCCGTCTTGAGCACAGCCTTCAACGGCGTCGACCACGACGGTCCGGCGTTGGCTGGCGAGTGCGGCA
Source organism: Duganella sp. BJB476 (assembly GCF_003416895.1). Taxonomy (GTDB): domain Bacteria; phylum Pseudomonadota; class Gammaproteobacteria; order Burkholderiales; family Burkholderiaceae_D; genus Rugamonas. The sequence continues at coordinate 592,674 of NZ_QVIO01000003.1, read as the reverse complement.
ACTGCACCACGCCTTGCGCGGCGACGCCACCGTTGCCATCCCTGAGTGTCATCCACTTCACGCCGCCGCTGATGCCCAGGTTGACCTGGTGTGCGGTGTTGCGGTACTTGAGCTGCATGGCGTAGCTGCCGTCGCGCTCGACCTTGATGTCCTGCACCGCAAAGGTATCGGACGGCGCGCCCCAGCCGGCGATGCGGCCATCGGCGGCGGCCACGCTGGACTGCACGCGCGCATCGCCGGCGGCGATTTCCACGCCGCTGTTCAGGCACACTGGCGCGCTGTGGTGGCTGCGGTTGCCGGAGCCGGTGAACATCGCCTCCACCGAGTAGCACAGGTTGTCGTTCTCGCCTTTGCCCAGCAACGGGGCGCGGCGGTCGGCCCAGGTCTTGGCGCTCACGCGCTGCGTCGCCAGCTTGCCGTTGCGGTAGATGTTGTAGACCACTCCCTTGCCGGCGCCCTCAAGGTGCAGCGTGGGGAAATCGTAAGTGCCGCGTTCCAGCTTGACGATGCGCGGCTCCGGCGGCGAGTACACCGCAGGATCCAACGCCAGCGGCTGCGCGCCGACGCTGCGCTTGGCCTGCTGCCCGGCGACCAGCTTGCCGAGGCGGATCTCGATGACGTTGTCCGCCGCCAGTTCAGGCCATGCCAGCGTGGACGTGGCAGGTTTGCCGTTCAGCGTCACCGCATCGACTTCGTAGTAGCCGTCGCCACGCGCGGCCGGCGGTAGCGACAGGCGCACCTGCAAGCGCTTGCCGCGCAGCGCGAGATTATTCAGCGCGACGGCGTCGCTGCCCGCAAACGCCTCGCGCCGCAGCTTGGCCGTCACGAACGGACGCAGCGCGATGCCGTCATTGGTGGTCTGCACGCCAAACACATCGCCGACCACCATGCCCAGGTAAGCGCCGACGGACCACAGCTGCCGGCGCGAATCCACCACCGGTCCGCTCAAGTCGCCCTGCGCCTGCTTATCCTTCAGCATCGGCTGGCCGGACAGCCATTCCAGGTTTTCCATGTTCGACAGGTTGAGCGCCGCGCCGCGCATCAGCGTATCGTAGGCCGCATCGGCGACGGCGACGTTGCCGGTCAGCGCCGCCGCCTTCAAACCGTAGGCCGTCACGAACGGCCACATGGCGCGGTTGTGATAGATCGCCACGCCAGGCTGCTGCGGCCAGGTCACCGGCGCGCCCAGCGGGCCATGCGGATAATGCGCAAGGATGCTCTCGGCCTGCTGGCGGTCGGCGATGCCGGTGACGATCGCCAGCGATTGCCCCAGCCAGTCGTACTTGTACATCGGCGCACCGTCGAAATGGCCGGCCGTCACGCTGCTGTACATGCCGGCGTCGGCCTGCCACAGGCGCTGGTTGATGGCGCGCTTCAGGTCCGCCGCCCATGCCGCGTACTTGTCGGCCAGCGCCGTGTTGCCCTGTTCCTTTGCCAGTTGCGCCGCCAGCGTCAGCGCCTTGTAGTGACCGGCGTTGGTGGACAGCGCCTTCGATGTCGCCATGCTGGCCAGGTCGCCGGCGATCCAGCCTGCGTAGCTTTGCTCGCGCCAGTCGAGGAAGGATTCCTCGCCGTTGTACAAACCGTCGACCGCATCGTAGACGGCCAGCCGGTCGTTTTCCAGCGTGTTGGAGAGGGCGCGCAAGGCGGTGGCCGCGAAGGCCTTGCGCTCGTCCGGCGCCAACGCCTTCAAGGCTTCCTCCGCGCCGAAGGCCCAGCTGACGCGGTCCGTACTGACCGGCCAGCTGCCACCGCTGCCGGTGTCCTGGATGATCTGCAAGCCATCGGTGCTGCCGGCGGCGTGTGCGCCCGGCTGCACGCCGTCGCGGTAGCCGGACAGCTTGAACTCCAGCGAATTGCGCACGCGGCGCGGGTCCAGCATGCCCAGTCCCAGCGAGGCCGCGTAGGACAGGTCGCGCGTCCACACGTAGTGCCACAACTCGCCGGTCTCGAAGCAATTGCAGGAGATGGCGTTGCCGCCGTTGTAGCTGCCGTCGCGGATCTCGCCGACCGAGTCCTGCTTCATCTCCAGGCCGGCCAGTGTGAACAGCGCGTCGAAGGCCAGGTTGCCGCTGCGGACCGACGGCTGCCCCTGCGCTTCGGCGTAGCTGATCTCCTGCTTGCCGCCTTCGCGCACGCGCATGGTAGTCGACTGCGTGTAGCTGCGCAGCGCGGCGCTGGCGTCCGGCGTGGTGTAGCGCACGGTCTCCTGCTTGCCGTCCCAGGTGGGATAGCTGGTGCTCAGCGTGGTGGCGGCAGCCGCCATGGCGGGCAGGGCCAGCAGCGACAAGGCGCCAAAGCGGCGGCGGGCGAAGCTCATTGTTCGATCTCCAGTATCAGCGCCGAGCGCGCAGGCAAGATGACCTCGCCATCGAGCGAAACGCGCTTGCCGCTGATGACGTCCACGCCGGCGCGCACGCCGCTCAGCATCTCGTGGAAGCGCGCGGTTTTCAGCACGGTGTCGGTGCTGTTCTTGTTCAAGGCTACCATGACTTTTTTGGCGCCGTCGTAGCGGAAGTAGACGTAGGTATTGTGCTCGGGACCGTAGTGCATCATCTTCCCGTGATGGATCACCGACGCGCCCTTGCGCCAGTTGAACAGCTTCTTCACATACGCCTGCGCGGCCGCCTGCTGCGCCGTCAGGCCCGCGCCGGTGAAGGCGTTGACGGCGTCGCCGCGCCAGCCGCCCGGGAAGTCGCGGCGGTAGGATGCGTCGTCGCGATCCTTGATGGTGCTGGTCATCTGGATCTCGGTGCCGGCATAGAACTGCGGGATGCGCGGCGCCGTCGCCACGAAGGCCATCGCCATGCGGAACAGGTTGTCGTCCGCATTGAGCTCGCTGTAGATGCGCGACACGTCGTGGTTACCCTCGAACAGCACCAGGTTGCCGGCGTTCGGATACAGATAGTCTTGCGACAGCGTTTCGTACAGATTGGTCAGGCCTTGCTCGGCGCCGTCGGGCGCGGCCAGCGCGCGGCGCATGGTGTAGGTCAGCGGGAAGTCCATCATGCTCGGCATGTGCGAGACATAGCCGTTGAAATTCTGCTTGCCCTCCTGCCAGTGCGCGACCACCGGTATCAGCGGCGTCCATTCCTCGCCCACCAGGTTCAGCTTCGGATACTCGGCCATCATGCTGCCGGACCAGCGGCTGAGGAACTCGGTGTTGGAGTAGCCGTAGGTGTCGACCCGCAGGCCGGACAGGCCCGCGTACTCGATCCACCAGATGTCGTTCTGGATCAGGTAGGTCGCCAGGTACGGGTTGGCCTGGTTCAGGTCCGGCATGCCTTCGACAAACCAGCCCTCGGTGAAGTTACGCTTGTCCTCGTTCGACGCATAGGGATCTTGCAGCGCCACCCGGTGATGCTCGGTCGGCACGAACTTGCCCTGGTAGGTCAGCCAGTCCGGTGTCGGCATGTCCTGCATCCACCAGTGCTTGTCGCCGATGTGGTTGAGCACCACGTCCTGGATTACGCCCAATCCCTTGGCGCGCGCCTGCGCGACAAAGTTGCGGTAGTCCTCGTTGCTGCCGTAGCGCGGGTCGATGCGGTAGTGGTCGGTACTGGCGTAGCCGTGGTAGGAGTAGGCCGAATTCGATTCCAGCAGCGGCGTCGGCCAGATCATGGTGAAACCCATGGCAGCGATGTAGTCCAGATGATCGGCCATGCCGCGGATATCGCCGCCGTGGCGGCCGGAGGGCGCTGCACGGTCGGCGCGTTCCGTCATGCCTGCCGCGTTGTCGTTGGACGGGTCGCCGTTGGCAAAGCGGTCCGGCATCACCTCGTAGATGGCGTCGCTGCTGTTGAAGCCGCTGCGCTGGGCCGAGCCGGCGGCCCGTGCCAGCAATTTGTAGCTGTAGTGCACCGATTGGCTGCCGCGCTTGAACGCCAGGTCGATCGCGCCCGGCGCCGCGTCGGGGGCGATTTCCAGGTTGATGAACAGGTAGTTGCGGTTGGCGACCCGCGCCACCGAGGCGATGCGCACGCCGGGGTAGCTTAGCGCCGGCTCCAGGTCGGCGATCTGCGGCCCGTGCACCATCAGTTGCAGCGAACTGTTGCGCATGCCGGCCCACCACAGCGGCGGGTCCATGTGGTCGATGCGGTAGGTATCGGCGTGGGCGATGAACGGCAGCGCGGACAGCAGCGCGGCGGCGAGGATTTTGTGCATGAGGTCTCCGTCAAGTAGTCGGACTACAGGTGCTTTTCTATGAATTTCTCGTCGAGAATACTATGAAACATGGTGCGTATCAAATGAGCAGTTCTAGTTTTAATACATTCCTTCGCTGCATTTTTCTAAAAATTATCTTCGAGATAATCTTTTTATCGGGCCGAGGTTGGAAATGCTACGAAGTAAAGTGGTATTCAGTCAAAAAATGTAGTTCCACTACATGCTGAGGGGTAGTTGGCTGTAGCCGAAATACAACGCGAATGACGTTTTCGCAGGGCGAGCAAGGGCTGGCGGCCCTCTGTGTGCGTAGCGTGACTGAAGTTTGATTGACACCGAATCTAGTTTTAGTACAAAATTCTTCGTAGAACGTCTTTTAGAACGTTTGCAATCCTTGGAACCCGTGTAGTCGATGGTGCGAGAGCAGGCTGTAGTTGTCGCGGGTATATTTTTAGATGAGTGAGGGGACATTTGATGATGAATTCCGCCAACCTGCGCGGCGCCAACTCGGCTCCGACTAGTGTTGCATTTAAGTTGAGCCCGGTAGCAGCCGGCTGTGCATTGCTGCTGTCCGCCATTTCCGGCTCGTCCTACGCGCAAGACGCGACCGCCGCCCAGGCCGCCGACGCGCCTGTAATCCAAACGGTGAAAGTGTCCGGTATCCGTCGCGGTATCGAAGACGCCATCTCCGTCAAAAAGAATTCCGAATCCATCGTTGAAGCGATCTCCGCTGAAGACATCGGCAAGTTGCCGGACGTGTCGATCGCCGAATCGCTGTCGCGCCTGCCAGGTGTGGCCGCGCAACGCGTGGCCGGCCGTGCCCAGGTGCTGAGCATCCGCGGCCTGGCGCCAGACTTCTCGACCACCACCCTCAATGGTCGTGAGCAGGCGTCCACCGGCGACAACCGCAGCGTCGAGTACGATCAGTATCCATCGGAACTGATCAACGGCGCCGTGGTCTACAAGACTCCGGACGCATCGCTGGTCGGCCAGGGCCTGTCGGGCACCGTCGACCTGCAAACCGTGCGTCCGCTGGAATTCCCGGGCCGCACGATGGCGATCAACGTGCGCGGCGAGAAGAACTCGCTGGGCAAGCAAAACGCCGGCTACAAAGACAAGGGCTACCGCCTGAGCGGCATCTACATCGACCAGTTCAACAACCGCACCCTGGGTGTGGCGCTGGGCTACGCCCGCCTGGACTCCCCTGGCCAGTACCAGAAGTGGAGCAGCTGGGGCTATGGCTTCGATCCTAAGACCGGCAGCACCACCGGCCTGGCCAACTCCGGCAACGAAATCGACGCCGGCTCGACCAAGCAGACCCGCGACGGCCTGATGGCGGTCGTGCAGTGGAAACCGACCCGCGACTTCCAGTCGATGGTCGACACCTACTACTCGAAATTCGATTCCGACACCACCATCCGTGGCATGCAGTTCGGCACCGGCAACTGGATGGGCGGCCTGACCTACGCCAACCCGATATTCGCCAGCTACGGCGGCACCCAGGTGCTGCAGAGCGCGACCGTCGGCGGTATCCAGCCTGTGCTGCGTAACGACCTGAACACCAACCGCGACAAGCTGTTCGCGATCGGCTGGAACAACAAGCTGCGCATGAACGAAGACTGGACCGGCATCGCCGACTTCAGCTACTCGAAAGCGGACCGTCAGGACATGATCCTGGAAACCTACTCGGGCGCCGCCGTCACCGACAGCGCCAAGATCGTGCGCGACAACCAGACCGGCCTGCCGCAAGTGACCACCGGCCTGAACTACGCCGATCCTTCCGTCGTCAAACTGAGCGATCCGGGCGGTTGGGGCCAGGACGGCTACGTCAAGTATCCGCAAGTGACCGACAAGCTGAAATCGGCCCGTTTCTCGGCCAAGCGCAGCCTGGACGGCATGTTCAGCAACCTGGACGTGGGCGTCAACTTCACCAAGCGCGACAAGACCCGTCAATCGGCGGAGATGCTGGTCAACCTGAAGAACGGCCGCGCACCGATCGCCGTGCCTGCCAACCTGATCCAGGATCCGACCTCGCTGGGCTTCGCCGGCATCCCTGGCATCATGTCCTACGACATCATGGGCGCCGTCAACAGCCTGTACACGCTGACGCCTAAGATTCACCAGGACATCTACAACAAGGACTGGCTGGTCAGCGAGAAAGTCTCGACCGCCTACGCCAAGGTCGGCATCGACGACACCTGGGGTGTTCCTGTGAAGGGCAACTTCGGTGTGCAGATGATCCACACCAACCAGAGCTCGAGCGCGTTCAACGTCGACACCAACAACCTGAACACGCCGAAGACCGCGGACGAAGGTACGTCGTACAACGACTTCCTGCCTAGCCTGAACTTGAACTTCGACCTGGGCAGCGAGCAGCACGTGCGCTTCGGCCTGGGCAAGACCATGGCTCGTCCACGCCTGGACCAGCTGCGCGCATCGTCGAGCGCTTCGGTGGACACCACCAAGCTGCTGTGGACCGGCAGCGGCGGCAATCCTAACCTGAAGCCATGGCGCGCCAACGCGATCGACTTGACGTACGAGAAGTACTTCGACAAGAGCACCTACTTCAGCGCCGCGACCTTCTACAAGAAGCTCAAGACCTACATCTACGACCAGGTCCTGCCGTTCGACTTCACCAGCTATCCTAACGATGGCGTGGCCCCGAAATCGAACATCGGTACCCTGACCCAGCCGGCCAACGGCACGGGCGGTTCGATCAAAGGTGTGGAGCTGTCCGGTTCGATCGACGGCAAGGTCCTGTGGACCGGCCTGGAAGGCTTCGGCGCCACCGGTTCGATCTCCCGCACCAAGAGCGAGATCGCTCCTGACGGTCCAGGCACCACCGGCGCACTGCCAGGCCTGTCGCGCACCGTGTCGAACGTGCAGGTGTTCTACGAGAAGTCCGGCTACTCGGCGCGTGTAACCCGCAGCGAGCGTTCCAACTTCCGTGGCGAAGTGACCGGCTTCGGCGCCGATCGCACCTTCACCGACATCAAGGGCGCAGCGCAAGTGGACTTCCAGCTCGGTTACGAGTTCAAGGAAGGCCAGTACAAAGGCCTGTCGCTGCTGTTCCAGGTGATCAACGCGAACGATACCGCGTACCAGACCACGCTGAGCAACGGCACCCTGAAAGTGCCGGGCGAGTACACCAAGTACGGCCGCACCATGCTGCTGGGCCTGAACTACAAGATGTAATTCAGTCCGGTCCAAAACACCCCCTGTCAGCAGTCGCCGGCAGGGGGTGTTTTTTTTCGTGCACAATATCGGACAACATAAAAAGCTGGAGACCAAAAATGCAGCAAAACCAAGCGGATCGCCGCATCAAGCAAATCCTGATCGTCGGCGGCGGCACCGCCGGCTGGATGACGGCGGCGGCCATGTCCAAACTGCTGGGCGGCCACTACCAGGTGCGTCTGGTCGAATCGGACGAGATTTCCACCGTCGGCGTGGGCGAGGCCACCATCCCCCAGATCAAATTGTTCAACCAGGCGCTCGGCATCGACGAAGACGACTTCCTGCGCGAGACCCAGGGCACCTTCAAGCTGGGCATCCAGTTCGTCAACTGGGGCAAGCTGGGCGAGAACTACATCCATACCTTCGGCAGCATCGGCCTGGATATGGGGCTGATCGAGTTCCACCACTACTGGCTCAAGCTGCACCAGGCGGGGCTGGCGCCGGACTTTGGCGCCTATTCGCTGGCGGCGGTGGCGGCGCCGCAGAACAAATTCATGCGCGCGGTCGATGCCGGCAATTCGCCGGTGTCGCACATCGCCCACGCCTTCCAGTTCGACGCCGGACTGTATGCCAAATACCTGCGCAAGTTCGCCGAAGCGCGCGGCGTGGTACGCACCGAGGGCAAGGTGGCCGACGTGATCCTGCGCGAAGGCGACGGCCATGTGGCGGCGATCATGATGGAAAACGGTGAGCGCATCGAAGCGGACCTGTTCATCGATTGCTCGGGCTTCCGCGGCCTGCTGATCGAAGGTGCTTTGAAGACCGGCTACGAGGACTGGACCCACTGGCTGCCGTGCGACCGCGCGCTGGCGGTGCCGTGCGAGTCGACCGGGCCGATCACGCCGTACACGCGCGCGACCGCGCGCACGGCCGGCTGGCAGTGGCGCATTCCGCTGCAGCACCGCATCGGCAACGGCCATGTCTATTCGAGCAAATACATCAGCGACGACGAAGCGACCGCGCAGTTGATGGCGAACCTGGATGGTGCACCGCTGGCCGAGCCGAAGCCGCTGCGCTTCGTCACCGGCAAGCGCAAGAAATTCTGGAACAAGAACGTGGTGGCGATCGGCCTGGCCAGCGGTTTCATGGAGCCGCTGGAATCGACCAGCATCCACCTGATCCAGTCGACCATCGCGCGCCTGATGAGCTTTTTCCCGGGCCGCGATTTCAACCAGGACAATATCGACGAGTTCAATCGCCAGGCGCACTTCGAAGTCGACAAGATCCGCGACTTCCTGGTGCTGCACTACCACGCGACGGAGCGCGACGACACGCCGTTCTGGAACTACTGCCGCACGATGGAAGTGCCGGAAAGCCTGAAGCAGAAGATGGACCTGTTCAAGCAGCACGGCCGCTTCTACCGCGAGAAGGATGAGATGTTTGCGTCGGTGAGCTGGTTGCAGGTGATGCTGGGGCAGGGCTTGCGGCCGCAGTCCTATCATCCGCTGGTGGACCTGTATCCGCAGGAGCAAATCGAGGCGCATCTGCGCACCATCAAGACTGTGGTGGAGAACTGCGCCGGCAAGATGCCGAACCATGAAGACTTCATCGCCGCCCACTGCCAGGCGACGGCGATGAATATGAAGCGCCCCAACTACGGGGCGCGCTAGCAGCGTTTACTTCTTCTCAGCCGCAGCGAAGGCGGCGTTCTGCGTGTCGAGCCAGGATTTCAGCGGCGCGAAGTAGTCGAGCAGCGCGCCGCCGTCGATCTTGTCCTCGCCCGAAATCGCCTTCAGCGCTTCCGGCCACGGTTTGCTCGCGCCCATCGCCAGCATCTGCTGCAGTTTGGCGCCGGCCTTGGCGTTGTCGTACACCGAGCAGCGGTGCAGCGGACCGGTGTAGCCGGCTTCGCGGCACAGCGCGCGGTGGAACTGGAACTGCAGCATATCGGCCAGGAAGTAGCGCGCATACGGCACGTCCGCCGCCACGTGGTACTTGGCGCCGGCGTCGAAGCCCGCGCCGCTGCCGTCGATGGCCACAGGGCGCTTCATGCCCATGTACTGCTCGCGCAGCTGCCACCAGCTCTTGTCGTAGTCGGCCGGCTTGGTCTTGCCGGAGTAGACGTCCCAGCGCCATTTGTCGACCGAGTAGGCGAACGGCAGGATCGCGACCTTGCTCAGCGCGCGCTCCAGCAGCTGGCCGATGTCGGCGTCGGCATCCGGCGCCTGGTCCATCAGGCCGACCTTTTGCAGATAACTCGGCGTGATCGACAGCGCGACCGTGTCGCCGATGGCTTCATGGAAGCCGTCGTTGGCGCCGTTGCGGAACAGGTAGGGCTGCTTGGTGTAGTTGAGGAAGTAGTAGACGTGACCCAGCTCGTGATGGATCGTGGTGAAGTCTTCCGCCGTCGGCGTGATGCACATCTTGATGCGGACGTCGTCCTTCTCGTTCAGCGGCCAGGCGGAGGCATGGCACACCACGTCGCGGTCGCGCGGCTTGGTCAGCAGCGAGCGCTCCCAGAACGACTCCGGCAGCTTCTGCATGCCCAGCGAGGTGTAGAAACGCTCGGCATATTGCGTCATCTGTTTGGCGTCGGTCTTGCGGTCTTCCAGTACCTTGGACAGGTCATAGCTGCTGGCGCCCGTCGCAGGCTTCAGCAGCGGATACAGGTTGTTCCAGCTCTGGCTCCACATATTCCCGAACAGATGGGAAGGAATCGGGCCGGTCAGCGGCACCACGTCCGGGCCGTAGGTCTGGCGCAGCTTGTAGCGGGTGTAGGTGTGCAGCGCATCGTACAGCGGCTTGACCTGCTGCCACAGGCGCTCCATCTCGGCCGAGAAGGCTTCCGGCGGCATGTCGTACTGCGCGCGCCACATCGCGCCGGTATCGACAAAGCCCATCTGCTTGGCGCCCTTGTTCGACAGCGCCACGTATTCGGTGTATTTCTGCTTGTAGGACGGCGACTGCGCGTGCCAGCCCAGCCACATTTCCTTCAGCTTGGCCTCGTCGCGGCTCTTGGCCAGGACTTTTTCCATTTCGCCCAGCGCCATGCAGGCGTCGGCCGTGCCGTCGGGCTTTTTCGGGCAGTACTTGGCTTTGCCGTAGGCGCCGTTCATCGCCGCCTGCAATTGCGCGTATTGCTCGCGTTCCTTGGCGTCGGCGAAGACCAGCGTCTGCTGCAACAGCATCATCTTGCGGGCCGAATCGGCCGACAGTTTCAAGCCGTTGAAACGGCGCGCCGCGATGGCCGCTTCGCCGGCCGCCGTCAGATAGCGTTCGGCGAAGAAGGAGGCGATGGCTTCCGTATCGTCGGTGATGAAGTTGGAGCCGACCCAGGCGCCCTTGGCCTGTTCGTTGTTCAGCTTATTGAGGTGCTCTTCGGTGTCGGCGAGGAAGCGCTCGGCTTCTGCGACGGTGGGTTTTTTTGCGGGGGCGGCTAGCACGGTAGTGCTGGCGGCTGTCATGGCGCTGAGCGCGAACAGCGTGCTGATGATTTTTGGTGACACTGGCATCTCCCTATCTCCGTGTATGGTCTTGTTGGCCATCGAACCAAACGATTCGATGGCCAGCAATAATACACGCTTACAGGGTGATGGCGACGCTCCGGCCGGCCAGGCTGCTGGCTGGCAGCGCGATGTTCAGCACCTTGGCCGCTTCGTCCCAGACGAAGATGACCGGCTTGCCGTCGACGCGCACCAGCGACGGGTGGGCCGTCACGTTATGCACTTGCAGCGCGATGCTGCGTTCGGGGCGCTGGTACTGCTTGCCCACTTCGGACTCGATGCGCAGCGTCAGGCTGCGGCCTTGCAGCTTGCTGGCGAAGTGCAGCAGCTCGTACTTGCCCTGTTCGTAGGCCTGCGCGGTGCTGCCGTCGTCGTCATACAGCTTGCCGGCGCCGGCGCCGACCGAGGCGTCGTGGTAGTAGTGCAGGTCAATATGCTTGGTCGAATAGTCGCGCGTGGTCTGCACCACCTTGGCCATCGGGATGAAGGCGCCGGCGCGCACATAGACCGGCACGTGGTCGGCGCTCAGCTTCACCGATTCGGTGGCGCCGCCGGCGTGCTTCTCGCCGCTGTAGAAATCGAACCATGCGCTGCGGGCAGGGAAGTAGACGTCAGCCGTCGTTGCACCCTGCTTGAGCACCGGCGTGACCAGGAAGTCCTTGCCCCACAAATAGGTCGACGACATCGCGCGCACCTTGGCGTTGCCCGGCTCCTCGTACAGCATGGGGCGCATCAGCGGCAGGCCTTTCTGGTTGTTGTCGAAGCCCAGCGTGTAGTTATACGGCAGCAGGCGATAGCGCAGGCGGATCGCTTCGCGCGCCAGCGCCTTGGTGCGGTCTTCGCGGTAGACCGGCTCCGGCGGCACCTCGTCCTGCGCGTGCGGACGGAAGATCGGCTGGAACACGCCGTACTGCAACCAGCGCGTGTACAGCTCATTGTCCAGCACCGGATTGGCGAAGCCGCCCAGGTCCGAGTGCATATAGCCCGCGCCCTGCATCCCCATTTGCAGCGAGATCTCGGGCTGCGCCTGCAAGCCGCCCCAGCCCCGGTTGACATCGCCGGACCACGGGATGATGCCGTAGCGCTGCGTGCCCGAGTAGCCGGCGCGCATCAGGATGAAGGGGCGCTCCGTCGGGAAGTCCTGCTGATAGCCTTCCGCGACCAGCCGCGCCCATTGATGGCCGTAGATGTTGTGCACCTGGTCGGCGCTGCCGGTGGCGTGGCGCATAGCGGTCGGATGCACTTCCGGTTCGCCCAGGTCGCCCCATACGCCGGTCACGCCCTGCTCGCGCAGGCCCTTGTAGATGTTCCAGAACCAGTCCTTGCCCGGCTTGCCGAAGATGTCGATCAATCCTGTGTGGCCGAAGTAGAAGTCGTAGGCCAGCGGCGCGCCGTTGGCGTCCATGCCCAGCACCTTCTTGTCGACCGCTTCCTGCCACTTGCCGGACGTATCGAGAATAAATGGCTCGGTGATCACCACCGTCTGCACGCCTTTTTTCTGGAAGTCGGCGATCATGCCGGTGGCGTTGGGGAAGCTGTCCTTGTCCCACGCCAGGTTGCCCATCGTGCCCTTGACCTCTTTGCCGAACCAGAACAGGTCGAACACGATGGCGTCGAGCGGAATGTCGTCGGCGATGAATTTGTTGACGGTGTCGCGCGCGACGGCTTCGGTGCGGTAACCGAAGCGCATCGCGAAATTGCCGAAGGCCCAGCGCGGCGGCAGCGGTTGTTTGCCGGTCAGGCTGGTGTAGTTGCCCACTACGTCTTCCCAGCTGTCGCCGGCGATCACCTGGTAGGTCTTGCGGCCGCCGATGGTTTCGTAGGTCAGGCTGTCGTTGTTCTTGCTGTCGAAATCGAGGTAGCCGGTTTGCGGATTGTCGAAGTGGAGCGCGTACATTTTCGACGACAGCGCGACCGGCATCGCGTAGCCCATCTGTTCGGACTTGTCGTCGTAGCCGTAGTGCGCCTTGTTGTACAGGGTGAAGCGGTGGCCGCGGCGGTTCATGCCGACCGCGCGTTCGCCGGCGCCGTACAAGGCCTCGTCCTTGTCCAGTGCGAACTCGATGCCTTCCAGTTCGCGCGCTTCGCCCTTGTTGATATCCTTGCTGCCGGTGGCCACGTCGTCCTTGAACTTGACGTAGCCGTGCTTCTCGGCGACCAGGCGCTTGCCCTTGTACGCATACGAAATCTGGAACGGCGACTTGGTAATGGTGACAACGATGCCGGGTGTGGCATATTCGATGCTGTTGACCTTTGTGGTCAGCGTGGTGCGGATGGCGGCCGGCGCCAGCACTACCGCGTGCGATGCCGGGTCTACCTGCTCGCCGTTCGGCACGAAGGTGGTTTCGACGATGCCGGCGGAGTAGGGCTTGATGACATAGCGTCCGTCGCTGGTGTGGACTTCCAGCTGGCCGCCGTTGCGGGTGGCGCTGTCGAATTTGCGGTCGGCGTTCTGCGCCTGGCCGGCCTGGCTGACGACCAGCAGCGGCAACACGGCCGCAAGTTTGGCGATGGAATTGCTTTTCATGTAAGTGTGTGGTCTCAGAGGTTGTTATGATTTTGTTGTTTGGCTACATTTGACTACAAAATACTGCCCTTGGGATGGCTTGTTTCCTTTATTTTACTGGGAAACTCTTTCAATTGACACGTATCAGGCAGCGTGTTATTTTGCTACAAATTTCAGAAATAGTCGGGGACACGCAGCATGCAATCTTCCAGCAGCAAGCCCATACTGTCGTTTTGGCAGTTGTGGAACATGAGCTTCGGCTTTTTCGGCATCCAGTTCGGCTTTGCGCTGCAAAATGCCAACACCAGCCGGATATTTTCCACGCTGGGCGCCAATCCCGACGACCTCTCCCTGTTCTGGCTCGCGGCGCCGGTCACCGGCCTGCTGGTACAGCCGATTATCGGCTACCTGAGCGACAACACCTGGCATCCGACCTGGGGCCGCCGCCGTCCATTCTTCTTCATCGGCGCCTTGCTGGCGTCGATCGCACTGTTCCTGATGCCCAATTCCACCGCGCTGTGGATGGCCGTCGTCGTCCTGTGGTTGATGGATGGCGCCATCAACGTCTCGATGGAGCCGTTCCGCGCCTTCGTCGGCGACAAGCTGGGCTCCTCGCAGCAGACCGCAGGCTTCGCGATGCAGACCTTCTTCATCGGTTGGGGCGCGGTGATCGCCTCGCTGCTGCCGACCATCTTCGCCGACTTCCTGGGCGTGAGCAACGTGCCGGTCAACGGCGCGATCCCCGACACGGTACGTTACTCGTTCTACGCTGGCGGCGCCATCTACTTCCTGGCTGTGTTGTGGACCGTCCTCACCGCCAAGGAAACGCCGCCCGAAGACATGGAAGCCTTCCGCGCCGAGCAGCGCCGCACCAAGGGCCTGGGCCACGCGCTCAAGGAGATCATGGGCGGCTTCACCAATATGCCGAAGACCATGGTGCAGCTGGCCGCCGTGCAGTTCTTCTCCTGGATCGCGCTGTTCGCGATGTGGATCTACACCACCTCCGCCATCGGCGAAAACGTCTTCGGCACCACCGACGCGCAATCGGTGGCGTTCCAGGAAGCGGGCAACCGGGTTGGCGTGATGTTCGCCGTCTACAGCGGCGTCTCGGCGCTGGCTGCTTTCATCCTGCCGATTTTCGCGCGCAAGACCAGCCGCAAATTCGTGCACATGAGCTGCCTGCTGATCGGCGGCGTCAGCCTGTTCAGCATCTACGCCATCCATGATTTGAACCTGCTGTTCGTGCCGATGATCGGCGTCGGCATCGCTTGGGCCAGCATCCTGACCATGCCGTACGCGATCCTGGCCGGCGCGCTGCCCGCCAAGCGCATGGGCTACTACATGGGCGTGTTCAATTTCTTCATCACTATCCCGCAGATCGTCAGCGGCGTGCTGCTGGGCTTCGTCACCAAGCACTGGTTCGCCGGCCACACCGTCAAGACCCTGATGCTGGGTGGCGTGTGCATGGCGGTGGCGGGCGTGCTGACCTTGGCCGTCCGCGACAACGCCGAACCGGCCGGGCACTGATGTAGGATTGTTCGCTTGACCACGTATTCGCGCGCCACCCGTTTGCCGGAACAGGTACAACAGGGGCTGCGAATACTGTCCTTTACCTGTGCGGAGCGAACATGAGCATACAAACTGTAGCGACCAAGGCGTTCCCTGGCCAACGGCCGGGGACCTCAGGCTTGCGGAAAAAAGTCTCCATCTTCCAACAGCCTTCCTATCTCGAAAATTTCGTGCAAAGCGTGTTCGACACGCTGGGCGACTGCGCCGGCAAAACGCTGGTGCTGGGCGGCGATGGCCGCTTCCACAACCGTGAGGCGGTGCAGACCATCCTGCACATGGCGGCGGCGCACGGCTTTGCCAAAGTGCTGGTGGGGCAGGGCGGCATCCTGTCGACGCCCGCCGTCAGCTGTGTGATCCGCAAGCACGGCGCGCTGGGTGGCATCGTGCTGTCGGCCAGCCACAATCCAGGCGGACCGGATGGCGACTTCGGCATCAAGTACAACATCGCCGCCGGCGGCCCCGCGCCGGAGAGCGTGACCGAAGCGATCTTCCACCGCACCGAGAGCATCAAGCAGTACCGCATCAGCGACGCGCCAGCCATCGACATCGATCGCCTCGGTGTATCGCACATCGAGCAGATGGAAGTCGAGGTGATCGACCCGGTCGCCGACTATGCGGAGCTGATGCAGCGCCTGTTCGACTTCGACGCCATCAAGGCGCTGTTCGGACGCGGCTTCCGCATGTGCTTTGACGGCATGCACGCGGTCTCCGGCCCCTACGCCACGACCATCCTCGAAGGCATGCTGGGCGCGCCGGCCGGCACCGTCATCAACGGCGTGCCGCTGGAGGATTTCGGCGGCCATCACCCGGACCCCAACCCCGTTAACGCCGCGCAGCTGATCGCCATCATGGCGGCGGACGATGCGCCCGATTTCGGCGCCGCCTCCGACGGCGACGGCGACCGCAATATGATCGTCGGCCGCAAATTCGATGTCACGCCATCCGACAGCCTGGCCGTGCTGGCCGCCAACGCGACCCTGGCGCCGGGCTACCGCGCCGGCCTGAAAGGCATCGCCCGCTCAATGCCGACCTCGCGCGCGGCCGACCGCGTGGCCGATGCGCTGGGCATCCCGTGCTACGAAGCGCCGACCGGCTGGAAGTTCTTCGGCACGCTGCTGGACGCGGGCAAGGCCACGCTGTGCGGCGAGGAGAGTTACGGCACCGGCTCGGACCACATACGCGAGAAGGACGGCCTGTGGGCGGTGCTGTTCTGGCTCAACCTGCTGGCAGTCAGCGGCAAATCGGTGGAGCAGCTGGTGGGCGAACACTGGGCGCGCTTCGGCCGCAACTACTACTCGCGCCACGATTACGAGGCGGTCGAAACCAAGGGCGCCAATGAACTCATGGCTTCCCTGCGCGTCAAGCTGACCGCGCTGGCGGGGCAGGACCTTGGGCACTACGTGGTCGATTTTGCCGACGATTTTTCCTACACCGATCCGGTCGACGGCTCGGTCGCCACGCAGCAGGGCATACGCATCGTCATGACCAACGGTTCGCGCATCGTGTACCGCCTGTCCGGCACCGGCACCGAGGGTGCGACCCTGCGCGTCTACCTGGAGCGCTACGAAGCCGATCCCGCCTACCACCACCTGCCCACGCAGCAGGCCTTATCCGCATTGATACTCATCGCCGAGCAGGTTGGCGGCATCACCGGATGGACTGGACGCGCGCGTCCGACCGTCACCACATAAAACTTAGATAAAGGAAGACAGCATGAAATTGACTCCCCTTGCAATGACCCTGGCGCTGGCGCTTGGAGCGGCTGCGGCCGGCACCTCGGCCATCGCTGCGCCGGCCGCCAAGCAGGCCGCCCGCAAGCCATTCCTGTGGGAGAACGCCACGATCTATTTCATGCTGACCGACCGCTTCAACAACGCCTACATCGGCAACGATCTCGCCTACGGCCGCAAGGCGGACGCCGGCCCGCTGCGCGGCTACATGGGCGGTGACCTGGCCGGCATCACCAACAAGATCAATGAAGGCTATTTCGACAGCCTGGGCGTCAGCGCGATCTGGGTCTCGCCGCCGGTGGAGCAGATCCACGAAGGCACCGACGAAGGCACCGGTAAGTCCTACGGCTTCCATGGTTACTGGGCCGCCGACTTCACCGCCGTCGACGCCAACCTGGGGACGGAAAACGACTTCCGCAACCTGGTCGACGCCGCGCACGCGCACGGCATCCGCGTGTTGCTGGACGTGGTGATGAACCAGACCGGCCCGGTGACGGAGACTGACTACGCCTGGCCGGACGACTGGGTGCGCACCGGCCCGCAGTGCACCTACAAGGACGCCAAGACCACCATCGAATGCACGCTGGTGAAGAACCTGCCGGACTTCCGCACCGACAGCGATACGCCGGTCGAGCTGCCGGAGAACCTGGCCGCGAAATGGCAGCGCGAAGGCCGCTTCGAGCGCGAAGTGAAGGAGTTGAACGAGTTCTTCGCCCGCACCGGCTATCCGCGCGCGCCGCGCTACTACCTGATGAAGTGGCATTCGGACTGGGTGCGCAAGTACGGCGTCGACGGCTTCCGCGCCGACACCGTCAAGCACGTCGAAGCCAAGGTATGGAAGGAACTGAACACCGTGGCTGCCGAGGCCTTCGAAGACTGGAAGCGTGCCAACCCAGACAAGAAGCTCAGCGACGACAAGTTCTATTCGACGGCGGAAGTCTACAACTACAACATCGCGCAGGGCCTGGTGTTCGACCTGGGCGGCGGCCAGACCGCCAACTATTATCAGAGCGGCTTCAATAGCCTGATCAATTTCGGCCTGGTGTACGACGCGGAGAAGGATTACGAGCCGCTGTTCAGCAGCTATTCGAATATTCTGCACGGCGGTGCGCTGGATGGCTACTCGGTGCTGAACTACCTGGACTCACACGATTACGACAAGCCGTTTGATGCCTCGCGCAGGAAGCCGTTCGAAAGCGCGAACAAACTGCTGCTGGCGCCCGGCGCGGCGCAGATCTACTACGGCGACGAGACCGCGCGCAAGCTGGACGTGGCCGAAGCGGTGGGCGACGCCAAGCTGCGCTCCTTCATGAACTGGGATGAACTGGCGCAGAACGTGCAGCGCGATGGATACAAGATCGGCGAGGTGCGCGCGCACTGGGCCAAGATCGGCCTGTTCCGCAAGGACCACGTGTCGGTGGGCGCGGGCGTGCACCAGCAGCTGCAAGCCAAACCTTACGTCTTCAAGCGCACCTACGACAAAGGCGCGCTGCACGACAAGGTGGTCGTCGCGCTGGACCTGCCGACCGATAAAGCCGCAAGCATCAATCTGCACGGCGTGTTCGCCAACGGCCAGAAGGTCAAGGACTACTACTCCGGCAAGAGCGCCGTGGTGAAAGGCGGCAGCGTTAGCTTCGGTACGAAGAACGCTGTCGTCTTGATCGGGCAGGAGTAAGCGTTAGCGGTCGGTCGAGAGCGAGTAGGGCGCCTCAGCTGGTGCGGTGGCGCGTTGCGTGTTCGGCTTGTCGGACATGTCGAAGTCCAGCACCGCGCCCTGCATCAATCCGGCATGGCTTAGCCAGTTCTTCGAATACGGCTTGCCGTCGACCTTGAGCGCGTTCACATAGCGCTTGCTGTCGCTGTTGGCGGGGGCGTTGATGACCACCGTCTTGCCGTTCTCCAGGCGCAGCGTGACCTTCTTGAACAGCGGCGCGCCCAGTACGTACTGCGGCACCACCGGCGTGACAGGGTAGAAGCCCAGCGCCGAGAACACATACCATGCCGAGGTCTGGCCGTTGTCCTCGTCGCCGCAGTAGCCGTCCGGCGTGGCCTTGTACAGGCGGTTCATGGTTTCGCGCGCCCAGTACTGCGTCTTCCACGGCGCGCCCGCGTAGTCGTACAGGTAGATCATGTGCTGGATGGGCTGGTTGCCGTGCGCGTACTGGCCCATGTTCGCGATCTGCATTTCGCGGATCTCGTGTATCACTTCGCCGTAGTAGCTTTCGTCGAAGGTCGGCGGCAGCGTGAACACCTGATCCAGCTTGGCGACGAACTTCTCGCGGCCGCCCATCAGGTCCACCAGGCCGTTCACGTCCTGGAACACGGACCAGGTGTAATGCCAGCTATTCCCCTCGGTGAAGGCGTCGCCCCATTTGAACGGGTTGAAGGGCGACTGGAAGCTGCCGTCCTTGTTCTTGCCGCGCATGAGGCCCGTATCCGGGTCGAACAGTTTTTTATAGTTCATCGCCCGCTGCGCGTAGATGCCGATCTCCGACTGCGGCTTGCCGAGCGCCTTGCCCAGCTGGTAGATGGCGAAATCGTCGTACGCATATTCCAGCGTGCGTGCGGCGTTCTCGTTGATCTTGACGTCGTACGGCACGTAGCCAAGTTCGTTGTAGTACTTGACGCCGGCGCGGCCGACGGCGCTCATCGGTCCTTCGTTGTCGGCGCCGTGCTTCAGCGCTTGCCACAGGGTGTCGATGTCGTAGCCGCGCAAGCCTTTGACATAGGCCTCCGCCACCACCGATGCCGAGTTATTCCCGATCATGACGTCGGCCAGGCCGGGGCTGGACCATTCGGGCAGCCAGCCGCTTTCCTTGTAGTCGTTCGCCAGGCCGGCCTGCATCTCGCGGTTGATCGACGGGTACATCAGGTTAAGGAAGGGATACAGCGCGCGGAAGGTGTCCCAGAAGCCGGTGCCTGCGTACATATAGCCGGGCAGGATCTTGCCGTTGTAAGGACTCCAGTGGACGATCTGGTTGTTGGCGTCGATCTCATACAGTTTGTTCGGGAAGAAGAGCATGCGATACAGGCTGGAATAGAAGGTGCGCGTCTGGTCGTCGCTGCCGCCTTCCACGCTGATGCGGCTCAGCGTCTTGTTCCACACCTCCTTGCCTTTTTGCGCGGTGGCGTCGAAGCTGTCGGCCGCCAGTTCGCGCTTCAGGTTCAGCTCCGCCTGTGCTTCGCTGATGAAGGAGGAGGCCACGCGCATGCCGACCTTTTCGCCTTTTGCGGTCTTGAAGCCGACCACTGCGCCGCTATGGTCGCTGGCCAGTTCCATGACATTGCTCACCACTTTGTCGCCGCTCCAGATGCGGGTGGAGGTGAATGGCTTGTCGAAGTAGATGACGAAGTAGTTCTTGAAATTCTTCGGCAGCGGACCGCGCGCGTAGCGGGTGCTGTAGCCGACGATCTTGCGCTCCGCCGGAATCACCTTGATGTACGAGCCTTTGTCATAGGCGTCCACCACCACGTAGGCGTCGTCGGTTTTTGGGAAGGTGAAACGGAACTGAGCCGCGCGTTCGGTCGGCGCGATCTCGGTGGTCACGTCGGCATCGGCCAGGTAGACGCTGTAGTAATAGGGCTTGGCCACTTCCGCCTTGTGCGAGAACCAGCTGGCGCGGTCGTCCTGCGTGAACTTGGGCTTGCCGGTAACGGGCATGATGGCGAACTGGCCGTAGTCGTTCATCCATGGCGACGGCTGGTGCGTTTGCTTAAAGCCGCGGATCTTGTCGGCGTCGTAGGTGTAGGCCCAGCCGTTGCCCATCTTGCCGGTCTGCGGCGTCCAGAAATTCATCCCCCACGGCAGCGCGATGGTCGGATAGGTATTGCCGTTTGATAGTTCGGGCTTGCTGGCGGTGCCCATCAAGGGATTGATCCATTCGACAGGATCGGCGATGGGCGCGGCCGAAGCGGTCAGCGCGGACAGGAGGAGGGGCAGCGCAAGCGTGTGCAGTTTCATGGTTTTTGGCGGTGGTGACTGGCGAAAACCAGTGTAGCAGCTATGCCATCGCCGGAAACCAACAGGCCTGGGCGGCCTTCATGTTTATTGGCCGATTACTAAACAAGCTGCGCCAGCTACTGCGCGGTGATGACGACGGACGATGGCGCGCTATCGAGTTTGCCGTCGTTGACGGTCAGCGTGGCGACGTAGACGCCCGGCAGGTCGGCGAAGAAGGTCGGCGTGGCGACGTGGTAGTTCAGCAGGGCGGCGGTGCTGCCTGCGGGTTTGGTCAGCGTCCACGAATAACTGAGGATGTCCTGGTCGGCGTCGGTGCCGCTGCCGGCCAGCTTGACCGAGCTGCCCGCCGTCACGCCTTGTGCGGGACCGGCGATGGCGATCGGTGCATGATTCGCTGGCGCGTTGTAGTCTCCACCGCCGCCGCAGGCGCTGAGGGTTAGCGTTAGCAGCAGTGATGCGATATGGTTGCGTCTCATTATGGTCTCTTTCCGGCTCGACTGGGAGCCGAAAAGATATCACGGTGTTTACTTCTTTTCTACGAATACCACGGCGCTGCGTGGCGGAATTGCAAACGTGCCGGAAGTGGCATCGTACTTGGCTTCCAGGGCCACGCGTTTGTCCGCTGCGGCCATGTTTGTGTGCACCGGATGCAGTTGGTAGTGGTGGTTCTTTTCTGCGTCGACCGTCACGCGTTGCGCCACTTTGTCGACGTTGATCAGGTAGGTGATGGATTTGAAGTTGGCGCCCGCATAGCCGGCGCCGTCCAGGTGGGCGACGATCACGGTCGGCACCTGGCCGCTGCCGGTGTTGTGGAAGCGCAGGCGCTGTTTGATGTCGGCGGCGGTGCGCAGGCGGAACAGCGTGCTGCTGGAGCGGATCGCCAGCAGGTCGCGGAAGGCGTCGCGCGCATAGGCGATGTCCTTTGGCGACGGCTTGATGGCGGCGTCGCGCAGCAGTGGCTTGATCAGGTCATAGTCCTTGCCGTTGTCTTCCGCGCGCGGCGCGCCGATGCCGTAGTAGTTGTCCTGGTAGCTCCAGTCGATACGATTGAACCAGTCGCCCGATTCGAAGCTGTTGCGGTCCAGCGATTTGGAGCGCAGGATGTCGAAGCCCGCATGGAAGTAGGCCACGCCCTGGCTGAAGGCGTTGATGGCGGCGCCCAGCATCTGCACCTGCGCGCGCTCGGCGCTGGTGGTGCGCGGCAGCTTGAAGGCGTTGATGTCGTACAGCGTCTGGTTGTCGTGGTTCTCAACGTAGTTGACTACTTCGCCCGGTTCGCTGGCGTAGCCGGCCGGCTGGTTGCCGCCGTAGACGATGTCCTGCAACTGCTGCGTCTTGCCGCTCCAGGTTTGCAGCGGGTAGCTGCGGATCGAACCGGCCAGGCCGACCTTGACCAGGTCCGACGCTTGCAGCAGATCGCTGGCTGGGCGTGCGCCCGCCTGTGCATTGGCGTCGTACACCAGGCCGTTGATGTAGCCTTGTTGCGTGATCATCTGCACGCCGCTGTCGCCGGCGCCACCGCCGCGCACCGCGTCGCGCGCGCGGTCGCTGAAGGTGCCGATGCCGCTGCCGTTCAACGACAGCTGGGAGGCCTGCACGAAGCGCGCGCCGTCGGCCACTTCGCCGAAGTTCCAGCCCTCGCCGATAAGGTTGATGTGGCGGCCGGTGGCGCGGTCGGCGCGGGCTTGCAATTGCTCCATCGCGGCGCGCGGCTGATGGCCCATCAGGTCGAAGCGGAACGAGTCTATCTTGTACTGCACCGCCCACTGTTCGACGGAGTCGATCATCAGCTTGGCCATCATCAGGTTTTCAGTGGCGGTGTTGTCGCAGCAGGTGGAGCGTTCGATCGCGCCCTTGGCGTTCAGGCGGTGGTAGTAACCGGGCACCACGCGGTCCAGCACGGACTTCTCATTCTGGCCGGCGATGAAGGTATGGTTGTACACCACGTCCATGCCGACGCGCAGGCCGGTCTTATGCAGCGCCTGCACCATCTGGCGGAACTCGACGATGCGTTTGGCGCCGTCGGCCGGGTCGGTGGCGTAGCTGCCTTCGGGCGCGTTGTAGTGGTACGGGTCGTAGCCCCAGTTGTAGCAGTCGGTGGCCTGGGTCTTGGTGACCAGCGCTTGCTGTTCTTCGCCGTCCGGCTTCAGGCCCGACGGGATGGCCGGCGTGACGCAGCCTGTTTCCGGCACGCTGCCGATGTCGTACACGGGCAGCAGGTGGATGTCGGTCATGCCGGCTTTGCTCAGCGCGGCCAGGTGCTTCATGCCGTTGGAGCCGGCTTCGGTGAAGGCGGTGTACTTGCCGCGGTTGGCGGCGCTGACGGTGCTGTCGTTGATCGAGAAGTCGCGCACATGCAGTTCGTAGACCGTCATGTCGGATTGGGTGGCGACTTTTTTCGGGGCGGGGGTTTGGTCCCAGCCTGCGGGCTTCAGGTTGGCTGCGCTCAGGTCGGCGATGTAGCTGCGCTTTGAGTCGGTGGTCAGGCTGATCGAGTAGGGATCGGTGACGAGGTTGCGCACCAGGCCCGCCGATTGCGCCACCACGTCCACCAGGAATTGGTAGTACTGGCCGGAGCGTTTGCCATCAAGATGCGCGGACCAGACGCCGGTGGTATCGTCGCGCTGCATGGTGGTGATGGCGGAAGCTTTGCCGGAGCCGGTCGAGTAGGTGCACAGTGCAACGCGCTGCGCGGTCGGCGCCCATAGTTTGAAGCCGGTTTGTTTGCCGACACTGACGCCCAGATCGCGCGCGTTGGCGGCGCTGGCATACAAGTCATCGAGCGCGCCGGCGATTTGCAGTGTGGTGGCGTCGCGCACGGTGCCGTCATCGGCTTCCTGCACCAGCATGACCTGCTGCGTCAGCACGCCGCCGAGGCGCGCCGTATCCGCAGCTGCCAACGTCAGCACAGCGCCATTGCCGACGAATTTGAAGCGCTGCGCGACATCGGACGGCAAGCCGCCATCAAAGCGCGCCAAGGCCAGCGAGCCATCCGCGCCGGACACGCGCGCGCCAGGCGCCGCATGCAGCGAGGCGGAAGCGGAGTAATAGAGTTTGAAAGCTCCGTTGGAAGCATCGGCGCCCGGCCACTTGATCAGCTGTCGATTGAGCCAGTATGCCCGCGCATCGGCGGCGATGGCGGGCTGCAAGACGGTGGCGAACGGCCCGTCGCATGCGGCCAGCGTCGCATCGGCGGCAGCAGCCGTCACACAGGTCAACGCCAGCGCGCCGCCAACAGTAACCCCAGCCACCCACGTCCCAAGATGAATACCGCCCATATCGCCGCCTCCAAAATTATAGAATTTAGGTAGTGCGGCTACAAAAAACCGACAAATACCCCTGTATTTGCCGGTTATGGTAATCCAAAATCTGTAGTTTTGATACTTATGGCTTGGATTCGCCCTTTTCTCCCTCGGGGTAGCAGAAGCTTGCAGGGCCTTCGCTGCGGTAGTTATCCACCATCTTGTAGCGTATCGCGTACAGCGCGAAGATGGCCGCGACCAGCAGCGCGAAGGCGGCAAAGAAGAACATCTGGAACGCGATCACGCTCAAGCCGCTGGTGGCGATGTACGCGCTGACGGCGTCGTTCTTCACCCCCGCATTGACGATCAGCACCCACAGGTTGCCGACCGTGATCGCCAGATACCAGAAGCTCAGGATGATGCCCTTCATCGGCGCCGGCGCCTGGCTATAGGCGAACTCCAGTCCCGTCGCCGACACCAGTACCTCACCCAGCGTCAGCAGCGCATACGGCAGCAGCTGCCACAGGATGGAGACCTTGTCTCCACCGTCCATCTGCAACTGGATCATGCCGATCACGATCCACGACACGCCAGCCAGCGCGATGCCCATGCCCATGCGGCGCAGCGGCGTTGGCGTGATGCCGATGGCGCGCATGATCGGATACAAGGCCAGGTTGTTGAACGGGATCAGCAGCATCACCAGAATCGGATTGACCGCCTGCATCTGCGCCGGCAGCAGCGTGAATTCCCAGCCGAAGATGTTCAGCAGCGGGCTATTCATCGCATTGGCCTGCACGATCCAGGTCGACGCCTTCTGGTCGAACAGCGAATGGAACGGCGTCACCATCGCGAACACGATCAGGACGCGCAGCACCGAGCGCACGCCTTCCACCGCCTCGTCGCTATGCAGGCCGCGTGCGCGGTCCAGTTGCATCGACACGCCGATGCCGCCAAACGCCAGCACCAGCACCAGCGCCAGGCAGGCGGCGATGACGAAGCCCCACTGCGGCGTCATGCACAGCGACGCCACCGCGCCCAGCGCGCCGACACCGGTCATCATCAGGCCTGGACGCGATTGGCCGGGCTGCTTGCTCATCAGCGCGGTGCGGGCCACGCTGCTGAAGGAGTTGGGATTCGGCGCGGCCGGCGGTACGTGGATGTACTTGCGCTTGCCGAGCCAGAATACCAGCGTGGCGACCGCCATCAGGATGCCGGGAATGCCGAAGGCGACGGCCGGGCCGTAGTCGCGCAGGAACACCGGCATCAGCAGCGAGGCGAAGAAAGAGCCGAAGTTGATGATCCAGTAGAAGGCGTCATACACCAGCTTGGCGCGGTTCTTGTTGGTCTGGTCGAACTGGTCGCCGACGAAGGCCGCCACCAGCGGCTTGATGCCGCCCGAGCCGAACGCGATCAGGAACAGGCCGAAGTAGAAGCCCTTGAGGTTGTCCTCGAAGATAGCCAGGCAGGCATGGCCGGCCACGTAGATCAGGCTGAACCAGAACACCGTGTTGTACTTGCCGAACCAGCGGTCGGCCAGCCAGCCGCCCAGCAGCGGGAAGAAGTACACGCCGATGACGAAGGTGTGGAAGACGTGCTTGGCCTCGCTGGCGCGGTCGGCCAGCGGCACGAACAGCAACAGGGTGCTGAGCAGGAACGGCGTCAGGATGTTGCGCATGCCATAAAAGCTGAAGCGTTCGCAGCCTTCGTTGGCGATGATGTAAGGAATTTGCCGGGGCATCGGCCCGTTACCGGTGTTGCTCACTATTTTCTCTCCTGATTTTGTGTAGTTTGACTACTATTTTTATCCTGCGAAATTTTGTAAATATTCGCAAGATGTTGATTTTTATGGATTAATTGTATTAATCCGCAAGTGCCTCATGGATTGAAAAAACCATATTCGTGATGTATATTGTCTACAAACCTATATCCAGCTTTGCCAACCCCGGATTTTCTTATGACTAAGCAACTTACACAAGTTTCACCGCACTCCCAGGACTGGTACCGCGAGGCGATCATCTACCAGGTCTACCCGCGCAGCTTCAACGACACCAACGGTGACGGCATCGGCGATATACCCGGGATTACGGCAAAGCTGGACTATATCGCATCGCTGGGCGTGGACATCGTCTGGATTTCGCCTTATTTCAAATCGCCGATGAAGGATTTCGGCTACGACATCTCCGATTACTGCGACGTCGATCCGATGTTCGGCACGCTGGCCGACTTCGACGTGATGATCGCCAAGGCGCACAGCCTGGGCCTGAAGATCATGATCGACCAGGTGATGGCCCACACGGCCGAGGAGCATGCATGGTTCAAGGAGAGCCGCTCCAGCCGCGACAATCCCAAGGCCGACTGGTATGTCTGGTCCGATCCGGCGCCGGACGGCAATCCGCCGAACAACTGGATGTCGGTGTTCGGCGGCTCGTCGTGGCAGTGGGATACGCGCCGTCGTCAATACTATTTACACAATTTCCTGGTCAGCCAGCCGCAGGTCAATTTCCACAACCCGCAAGTGCAGCAGGCGCACCTGGACGCGCTGCGTTTCTGGCTGGAGCGCGGCGTCGACGGCATCCGCCTGGATGCCTGCAATTTCCACTTCCACGACCAGGAACTGCGCAGCAATCCGCCGGCCGTCAACCGCGACACCGCCACCGTATCGGACGTCAATCCCTACGGCATGCAGGCGCACATCTACGACAAGAGCCGCCCGGAGAACCTGCCTTTCCTGCAAAAACTGCGTTCGCTGCTCAATGAATACAAGGCGGTCGCCATCGGCGAAGTGGGCGCCGACGATTCGCTGGCCGTGATGGCCGAGTACACCGCCGACGGCGACAAGCTGCAAATGGCCTACAGCTTCAACCTGCTGGTGCCGACCTGCTCGTCGCACTACATCCGCCAGCAAGTGGAGAATTTCGAGGCGCGCGTCAAGGGCGGCTGGGCTTCCTGGTCGGTCGGCAACCATGACGTGCAGCGCGTGGCGACCCGCTGGGGCGGTCCGGACGCACCGGCGGCGTTCGCCAAGATGATCCTGGCGATGCAGCTGTCGCTGAAAGGCACGCCGTGCCTGTACCAGGGCGACGAACTGGCCTTCGCCGAGGCGGACGTGCCGTTCGAGCTGCTGCAGGACCCGTACGGCATCACCTTCTGGCCGGAGTTCAAGGGCCGCGACGGCTGCCGCACGCCGATGGCGTGGACCGACGGCGCCAACGGCGGCTTCACCGAAGGCAAGCCGTGGCTGCCGGTATCGCCGGACCACCTGGCCAAGGCGGCCTCGGTGCAGGAGGGCGATGCCGCATCGTCGCTGGAATTCACCCGCAAGTTCATCGCCTGGCGCCGCAAGCTGCCGCAGCTGACGCGCGGCGCGATCCAGTTCTTCGACACGCCGGAGCCGGTGCTGGCGCTGCGCCGCGATGCCGAAGGGGAGCGTGGCATCATCGCCGTGTTCAACCTGGGTGCGGAGCCGGTCAGCTGCGCGCTGCCGCAGGCGGTGGGCGCCGAGCAGATGGACGGTTACGGCCTGCCGGGTACAGTGGTGGACGGCCAGGTGCAACTGCCGGCCTTCGGCGCCTGGTTCGGCTACGCCCGTTAAGGGTAGGGGGAACGATACGATTTCGCATCGTTTCCTTCTTAACACCAGGTATTTCGGGTATGCTTCCGCCAACTGTTTTGACTGAATTGACGATGAAACAAGCTGAAGTAGATCAAAAACTGAACCGCACCGCCTTCGCCGACGGCCCGCGCCTGCTGGCCGACATCGGCGCGACGCATGCCCGCTTCGCCTTGCAGACCGCCCCCGGCGAGTTCCGCGCGGTGCGCGTGCTCAAGTGCGACGACTACACCGACATCGTGGCGATGCTGCGCTCCTATCTGTCGGATCATTCCGATATCACGCTGAACCACGCGGCGTTGGCGGTGGCCAATCCGGTCAGCGGCGACCACGTGCGCATGACCAACCGCGACTGGGAATTCTCCACCGACGAAGTGCGCCGCGCCCTGGGCCTGCACACGCTGCTGGTGGTGAACGACTTCACCGCGCTGGCGATGTCGCTGCCTGGCCTGAAGCCGGCCGACCTGATGCAGGTGGGCGGCGGCAAGCCGGCTTCCAATTCGGTCATCGGCGTGCTGGGGCCGGGTACCGGCCTGGGCGTGTCGGGCGTGATTCCGACCGTGGACGGTTTCGTCACGCTGGGTTCGGAAGGCGGTCACACCAACTTCGCGCCGGCCGACGAGCGCGAATATTCGATTTTGCAGTACGCCTGGCAGACCTGGTCGCACGTCTCGACCGAGCGCCTGATCTCCGGTCCCGGCATGGAGATCATCTACCGCGCCATCGCCAAGCGCAATGGACGCCAGGTGCGCGACCTGACCTCGCAGGAGATCATGGCTGGCGCGCTGACCGACAAAGACCCGCTGTGCCTGGAAGTGCTGGAATGCTTCTGCGCCATGCTGGGCGGCGCCACCGCCAACCTGGCCGTGACCCTGGGCGCCTTCGGCGGCATGTTCATCGGTGGCGGCATCGTGCCGCGTATGGGCGAGTGGTTCGCCTCGTCGCCGTTCCGCACGCGCTTCGAGGCCAAGGGCCGTTTCACCAGTTACTTGTCGGAGATTCCGACCTATGTGATCACCACGCCGAATCCAGCGTTCTACGGCGTGGCGACGATCTTGTCCGAGCACCTGCGCGGTCGCAGCGGCGCCAACACGCTGATGGAGCGCGTGCAGCACTTGCAGCACGAGCTGACGCCGGCCGAGCAGCGCGTGGCGCAGCTGGTGCTGGAGCAGCCACGCCTGGTGCTGAACGAGCCGATCGCCGACATCGCGCGCCTGGCCGAAGTGAGCCAGCCGACCGTGATCCGTTTCTGCCGTTCGCTGGGCTTCCTCGGCCTGGCCGACTTCAAATTGAAGTTCGCCAGCAGCCTGACCGGTGCGATTCCTGTGCGCCACAGCCAGGTGCGCGTCAGCGACAGCACGCACGACCTGAGCGCCAAGGTTATCGACAATACTGTTTCCGCGATTTTGAAATTCCGCGACCAGCTGGACGTGCGTTCGCTGGACAAGGCGATCGCGCTGGTGGCCAAGGCCAAGCGGGTCGAGTTCTACGCGATGGGCAATTCGCGCGTGGTGGCGCTGGATGGACAGCACAAGTTCTTCCGCTTCCGCATTCCGACGTCGGCGTATGGCGATTCGCATCTGCTGACCTTGGCGGCCGAGTTGTTGAATCCGGGTGACGTGGTGATTGCCATCTCCAATTCCGGCAAGCTGCCGGATCTGCTGGCGGCGGTCGATGCGGCGCGCGCGGCGGGGGCGGACGTCATCGCTATCACGTCGAGCAATTCGCCGCTGGCCAAGAAAGCCAGCGTATGCCTGGCGGTCGACCACAGCGAAGACAGCACGACCTTCCTGTCGATGATCTCGCGCATCCTGCAACTGCTGCTGATCGACATCCTGTCGGTGGGCATCTCGCTGGACACGCAGAACTCGCGCCTGGTGGTCGAGCACAAGACCGCCAGCGGCGGAGACGACAACCGCCGCCTGCTGATCTCCCACCTCGATAGCTAAAACCCAAAACCCCGGACGTAGTGCTGCACCGCGTGCAGCATGAACGTCGCCAGCTCGGGGTGGAGCTTGTCGAAGTTGGCTTTGAAGCGGGCGTCTTCGGAGTAGGTTGCGGCCAGGCTGGTCAGCTGCTCCACCTGCGGCACCCAGAAATATTCCAGATGATCGCGCCAGCGCTGCACGATCGCCTGCACCGCCGCGCTGTCCGCTCCCTGCGGCATGGCCGCGACCATATCGGTATAAACCGTATTCCCTTCCGCCATGATGGCATCCTGCTTGGCCTTGCTGTAGGCGCCCCATTGCTTGGTGGACGCCCTTACCGTGGCGGCGTCGTAACGCTGTTCCGCTTCCTCGGCATACGCCTGTTGCTGCGGCTTGTTCAAGCCGGAAAATAAACCTTCGCTGCTCATGATCTGCTTCCCTTGTAGGTGGAGGATGGTGTTGTCCACAGTCGCGATCAGTCCTTGCAGCCGCTTGGCCTGATTGCGCAACGCTTCCTTGTGACTGAGCAGGGCGGCCATGACGTCGAAATCGTCACGCTCCATCAGCTTGCGGATCTCCGCCAACGGCACGTCCAGTTCCCGGTAGAACAGGATCTGCTGCAGCCTCAACTGCGCCGCCTCGCCGTAATAGCGATAACCGTTGTCGCCGACGCGCGTAGGCTTCAACAACCCAATCTCGTCGTAGTAGTGCAGGGTCCGGGTAGTGACGCCGGTCAGCTTGGAAAGTTGTTTTACTGTGAGCATGAGGGCAGCTTGAACTCTGACGTGGCGTGAAGGTCAAGCGTAAATTATATAAAAAAAGTCCTTGAACTCTTTCGTAAACAAGTTAAGATATATCTCAATAAGTTATATCTTAACTTGTTATATCGTAAGGAGTTCAAAATGTTTAGATTTTTACATCACCAACACCGCCATCACGCTATGCATGGCGACCACCACCACCATCGCGGTGGTGGCGGCGGCGGTCGTGGGCGCGGGCCGAAGATGTTCGACGCCGGCGCCATGCGCTATGTCGTGCTGCACCTGATCGCTGACAAACCGCGTCACGGCTACGAGATCATCAAGGAGCTCGAACAGCTATCCGGCGGCGGCTACACGCCCAGCCCCGGCGCCATCTACCCGCTGCTGTCCCTGCTGCTCGATATGGGGCATGTCTCGGCCACGACCGAAGGCAACAAGAAGCTGCACACCATCACGCCCGAAGGCCTGGCTTTCCTGGCCGAGAACCGCCACTTCGTCGACGTCATCCTGGCGCGCCTGAACGAGCCGTCCGAGGGCCGCGTCGACCTGCGCATGATGATGCATGAGCTGAAGGCCGCCGTGATCGACAAAGCCCACGGCCCCGGCGCCAGCGACGAACGTGCCGCACAGATCCGCGCCATCCTGCAACGCGCGGTCAGCGAAGTGAAGCAGCTGGACTAATCCCAACGGACCTGAGCAATCAAATGACAACAATAACCCTACCACTGCCGCCGGCGCGCGAGCGCATCGTGCTCTGGCTCCTGGCGCTGACCCAGTTCACCGTCATCATGGACTTCATGGTGATGATGCCGCTGGCGCCGCAACTGATGCGCGCCTTCTCCATCGAGCCGGCCGCCGTGTCCGGCGCGGTGTCGGCCTACGCCTGGTGCGCCGGCCTGTCCGGCCTGCTGGCCTCCATGTATATCGACCGCTTCGACCGCAAGCGCTTGCTGCTGGCGATGTTCGCGCTGTTCACCTTGTCGAACCTGGCCTGCGCGTTGGCGCCGACCTTCCACGTGCTGGTGCTGTCGCGCGCCTTTGCCGGCCTGACCGGCGGCGTGCTGGCCTCGATCATCATGGCCATCATCGGCGACCTGATCCCGGCCGAGCGCCGCGGCGCCGCCACCGGCATCGTGATGACCTCGTTCAGCCTGGCCGCCGTGGCCGGCGTGCCGACCGGCGTGATGCTGGCCGCGCACTTCGGCTGGGCCTCGCCGTTCTATCTGCTGGTGGTGTTTTCGTTGCTGATCTGGTTTGCCGCCTGGCGCGTGCTGCCGTCGCTCAACGGCCATCTGACGCGCCGCGTGCCGCTGTCGGAGGTGCTGCCCAATCTGGTCGGCCTGTACCGCGTGCGCGGCCATCTGAAGGCCTTCCTGCTGTCGGGCGTGAACATGTTGACGGGCATGCTGGTGATCCCCTTCATCTCGCCGGTGCTGGTGGAGAATATCGGCGTGCAGCCGGCGGAGATCACCTTTGTGTACCTGGCCGGCGGCGTGGCCACGCTGTTCAGCGCGCGCAGGATAGGCAAATGGTCGGACCGCATCGGCGCCCAGCGGGTGTACCGCTACATCGCGCTGTTATCGATCCTGCCGATCATGTTCATGACGCACATGCCGGTGATCCCGCTGGTGGCGGTGATCCTGTTCTTCCCGTTCTTCATGATGGCTCTGTCGGGCCGCAACATCCCGATGCAGGCCTTGATGACGACGGTGCCGGAACCGGCCAAGCGCGGCGCCTTCCTCAGCTCCAACTCGGCGATCCAGCAATTGGGCAGCGGCGTGGGCGCGCTGTTGGGAGGCTTGATGCTGCATACCGATGCGGCCGGCCATATCGTCGGCTACGGCCTGAACGGCTGGATCGCTTCCGGGCTGACCTTGTTCTCGGTGTTGTGGATAGGGCAGGTGGGCGCAGCCGCCAAGGCCGCGCCGGTGGCGCAAGCTAAGGTCGCTTAGCCGTCGATGCTGGTGCGCTTGGCGGGGTGTTTTTCACGGCGCCAGCGCGCCAGGCTGATGACTTCGTCGGTGCTGGCGTCTTCCACCAGGATTTCCTCGTCGCTCGACGACACCAGGAAGCTCTCCCAGCGCTGCGCCGCATCGCTGCTGTTTTCCACAAAGCTGAACTGCCAGTAGCTCTTGCCGTTCAGCTTGCGCGGGGTCGGGTCGTACTCGATCAGGGCTCCGTGCGATTTTCCGCCCGAATTCTTCTCCACGATGGCCGACCAGGCTTGCAGTTCCGGCAGCGCCATCAGCGCCGCTGCGGCCTGTTCCTTGCTGCGCACATGCTGGACTTCGGCCGAGGCCGACGGCGCCACATTGGCGGCCGCGCGCGGCGCTGCCGTCGCGCTGGCGGATGCCGAGGCCGACGCCGAACCGCTGGCGCTGGCCGGCAACCTGGCCGGGGCCGGCAAGACCTGCGATTCGGCCGACGTCATGTTGGCGAAATAGACACCCCCGCCCAGCAGCAAAACACCGGCGACGGCGCCTGCAATGAAGAGATTTCGGGTGGACGGGGTGCGAGATTCCATAAACGGGGATGCCTGGATTGTTGGTTGCGGTCATACTAAACCAAAGGCATCCAAGGGGCAACTTTTACCGGCCTGAACAGGCCTACGCTATACCATTTTGATATTACTCCCGCGAGATAATTCATTGGAGGCGGGACGGTCTTTTTCGTACCATGGCGGCAGCGTCGTAAAAGGGACCGCATAGTGGACAAAAATATACTGGGCATAGACTGGGGCACAAGCAACCGTCGCGCCTATCTGATCGATCAACACGGCGCCTGCCTGGCCGAACACGAGGATGACCAGGGCATGCTGGCGGTCGGCGGACGCGAGCGCTTCGGCGACTCGCTGGCCGGCCTGCTCGACGCCATGGGCATAGGCGCCGACGTGCCGGTGATCATGTCCGGCATGGTCGGCAGCGCCTCCGGCTGGCAGGAAGTCAATTACCTCGACAGCACCGTGCCCTTGCAGCGCCTGCCGCAACACCTGGCGCCGGTGACCGACGCCGACTGGGCCGGCCGCTGCCGCATCGTTCCCGGCTATTGCTATCGTAACGGCGCCGCCGTCGACGTCATGCGCGGCGAGGAAACCCAGCTGCTGGGCGCGGTGGCGCTCGGTCATCGCGACGGCTGGCTGGTGCTGCCCGGCACCCACAGCAAATGGGTGCTGCTGCGCGACGGCGTGATCCAGTCGCTGTCCACCTACATGACCGGCGAGCTATACGCCATGCTGTCGGCGCGCGGCACCTTGTCGTCCATGATGGGCGGCGACGCCACGAATGCCGAGGGCTACGCCATCGGCCTGAACCAGGCCGCCCTGAACGAGCCATTGTCGAATACCTTGTTCCGCGTGCGCGCCGGCGTGGTCTCGCGCAGCGCGCCGCAAGCGCAGGCGCCGGCCGTGGTCAGCGGCCTGCTGATCGGCGCCGAGTTTGCCGCCGCCACCCGCGCGCAGGCCGAGGTGGGCGGGGCGGCCGGCATCACCGTCATCGGCTCGACGGCGCTGGCCGCCCGCTATGCCGTGGCCGCCGGCCACTTCGGCTTGCAGTGCGACGTGCTCGATCCGCATCGCGTGTACTGCGCCGCGATTTCCCAATTTAATCACCAGGCTTGAACATGACTCCATCCCACCCAACCGTTCCTTTGGTCGCCATCCTGCGCGGCCTGAATCCTGCGGAGGCGGTCGCGGTCGGCAAGGTGCTGCACCAGGCCGGCTTCCGCGCGCTGGAAGTGCCGCTCAACCGTCCCGGCGCCATCGACTGCATCGCCGCGCTGGTCCAGGAACAGCTGCCGGATACGCTGGTCGGCGGCGGCACCATGCTCAACGTCGAGCACGTCGAGGCCGTGTATGAAGCGGGCGGACGCCTGCTGGTGTCGCCGAACTGCAATCCGGCTGTGATCCGCCGCGCGGCCGACCTGGGCATGTATTGCGCGCCCGGCGTCGCCACGCCGACCGAGGCGTTCGCCGCGCTGGACGCCGGCGCCCATGCGCTGAAACTGTTCCCGGCCGATATGGTTGGCCACAACGGCCTGAAGGCGTTCAACAGCGTCGTGCCCGCCGGCACGCCGATGTGGCCGGTCGGCGGCATCACGCCGGACAATATGGAAGGCTGGGTGCGCGCCGGCGCCACCGGCTTCGGCATCGGTGGCCAGTTATACACGCCGGGCGTCGGTCTGGATGAACTGGGCCAGCGGGCAGCGGCCTATGTGAGCAAGTGGCGCGCTTTGACCGCTTAAGCCTTATGATGGCGGATTCGACACTCGGAGTGAAACTGATGAGCAAGCATGACGTGCAATGTATCTGGGAAGCCGGCGCTGAACTGGGCGAAGGTCCGCTGTGGGTGGCGGAGCAAAATCGCCTGTATTTCGTCGACCTGAAAAACCGGATGCTGCACGCGCTGGATGCCGGCAACGGCCAGCGCCACAGCTGGACCATGCCCGACTACATCTGCTGGCTGGTCGCGCGCCGCGACGGCGACGGTTTCATGGCCGGCCTGCGTGACGGCATCGCCCGCGTGTGGCTGGAGCCGGAATTGCGCATCGAATACCTGGCGCGTCCGTTCGCGGCCGGCAGCGCCGAGCGCATGAACGACGCCAAGGTCGACAGCGCCGGCCGCCTGTGGGCCGGTTCCATGCACAACACCGATTACGAGCAGACCATCGGCCGGCTGTTCCGGCTCGACACCGACCTGTCGCTGACGGTGGCCGATCAGGACTATCACATCTGCAACGGCCCGGCCTTCAGCCTGGACGGCGCCACCATGTACCACACCGACAGCTTTGAAGGTCGCACCTACACCTATCCGCTGGCGGCCGACGGCACGCTGGGCGAGCGCCGCCTGTGGCGCCAGTTCGGCGACGGCGAAGGTTCGCCGGACGGCATGACGGTCGACAGCGAAGGCTGCGTCTGGATCGCGCAGTGGGGCGGCGCCCGCGTCTGCCGCTACTCGGCCGATGGCGCGCTGCTGGACACCATCCATGTGCCGGCCCTCCATCCCGCCTCGTGCACCTTCGGCGGCGCCGACCTGAAAACGCTCTACATCACCACCGCCTGCGAGGGCAATACGCCGGAGCAGTTGCAGGAGTTCCCGCTGACCGGCGGCCTGTTCGCCGTGCGCCTGGACGTGGCCGGCGTGCCGGCCGCGCGCTTCGGCTAGCCGCAGCACTCATCGTCATCGGTTTTTTTCAGATGCCGCGCGACGCGGCAGGGGGAGGTGCGCACACGTGGTCGGCAGTGAGTGTCATTCAAACTATAAAAAACTGGAGACAAGACTATGAAGCTTAAGCATTTGCTGTTCGCATTCTGCGGCCTGGCGTTCAGCCTGGGCGCGCAGTGCGCCACCTTCGCCAACGGCGCCGATGTCGGCTGGGTCAGCCAGCAGGAGTCCAGCGGCTATTCGTTCTACAACAGCAGCGGCGTCAAGACCGATCCGTTTGTGCTGCTGAAGAACTTGCAGGTGAATTCGATCCGGCTGCGCGTGTGGGTCAATCCCAGCGGCGGCTGGAACAACGGCGCCGACGTGCTGTACAAAGCCAAGCGCGCCGCCGCGCAAGGCCAGCGCATCCTGATCGACTTCCACTACAGCGACGGCTGGGCCGATCCCGGCCAGCAGACCAAGCCCGCCGCCTGGGCCAGCCACACGCTGGCGCAGCTCAACAACGACGTCTACAGCCACACGCAGGGCATCCTCAGCTACCTGAAGACCAATGGCATCACAGTCGAGTGGGTACAGGTTGGCAATGAGATCAACAGCGGCATGCTGTGGCCGGAAGGGAAGACCACCAGCTTCGCCAACCTGGCCGGGCTGATCAACAGCGGCTACAACGCCACCAAGGCCGTCTATCCTGACGCCAAGGTGATCCTGCACCTGGCCAACGGCTACGACAACGCGGTGTTCCGCTGGTTCTTCGACGGCGTGAAGACTGCGGGCGCGAAATGGGACGTGATCGGCATGTCGCACTATCCGCCGGCGTCGGACTGGGCCAACTACAACAACAAGATCTCGACCAATATGTGGGACATGGTGTCGCGCTACGCCAAGCCGGTGATGGTGACGGAAGTGGGCCTGGACTGGACCCAGGCCGCCACCAGCAAAGCCATGCTGGCCGACCTGCTGACCAAGACCAAGGCGCTGGGCTCGAACGGGCTGGGCGTGTTCTACTGGGAGCCACAGGCGTATCCTGGCTGGCAGGGCTATACGATGGGCGCGCTCGATGCGAGCGGCAAGTTCTCCATCGCGCTTGATCCGTTTTAAGCGATGAGGGCAGGGAGGGGCGGGCTCCTCCCTGTTAAAATCCGGGATTCGTTTTCTATGGTCCCATCATGCAGAAGCCAGTCATCCGTTATTTACACCTCACCCCGGACAGCGATCTTCCCGTGCTGGAAGGCTTGTCGCATTTCAAAGCCGTGCTGGTCGTCGAGGCCGACGTGGCGGAGATGACGATGTGGGAAACCAGCCGCTGGCTGGTGGCGTCCGGCTGCGCGCTGGCGCTCGCGTGGGGCAAGGAGTGCGAGGCCTGGCGCGAAGCGATTGAAGACGCCAGCCTGGAAGCGGTCAACTATGAAGACGTTCCGGACGAACAGCTGTTGATCACCACCGCGCACGAGGACGAAGAGCTGAGCGAAGCGTTCTGGTTCGCCCGGCACCGCGCCGCGCATCCCGCACACGAACTGCGCGAAACGCTGATCCTGCACATCGCCGACCATCCCCGCCGCGAGGAACTGGAAGCGGAGTACCGCGACGCCTAGCCTGCCTATTGCTTGACCAGCTCGACCCGGCGATTCTTCTCGCGTCCGGCATCGGCATCGTTCGACGCCGCCGGCGCATACGAGGCCACGCCCTTGGCGCTCAGCCGCTTGGCGTCGACCTTGTAGTCCGCCGCCAGCACCTTGATCACCGACTCCGCCCGTTTCTGCGACAGCTCCAGGTTGTGCGCCAGCGCGCCCTGGCTGTCCGTATGGCCGACCACGTACAGCTTCAGCTTGGCATCCTGCTGCAACAGCTTGGCCATCTCGGTCAGCGCGGCCTTGGATTCCGGCTTGACGTCGGTCTTGTCGGTGTCGAAGAAGACGCCGTACACCGCCACCTTGCCATCGGCCGCGATGCCCTTGGCCATGTCCGCCGCGTTCAGGTTGACCGATACCTTGCCGCCCTCCATCGCCTTGGCTTCGACGATTTCGACGTAGATGCCGCCGTTCTGGTCCTGCACCGGCGCCACCGAGTAGACGGCCACATGCACCAGCGAGCCGTCGGGGCGGGTGCCCTTGGCCAGCAGGTAGCGTTCGTCGTCGCGGCCGTAGTTGAACGGCGACCAATACTCCGAGCTGCCCTGGATGAAATTATTGCCGACGCGGTTTTCGAGGAAGAACTCGCCGAAGCCCGTGCCGCAGTTTTCCTTGGCGCAGGCGAACACGGTTTTCAGGCCAGCCTTGTCCAGCGCCGCCTGGTAGTTGCGCATCACTTCCAGCGCCGAGCGTTCGCGCGGGTAGTCATAGGCGATGCGGGTGTATTTGCCTTCCAGGTGCAGCGTGCTGTCGAACGCCATCTTGCCGCCCTTGTTCTCGACGCGTTTGCCGGCCAGCAGGGTCACTTCGTCGAATTCCTTGAGGCCGTAGCCGACCATCTTCGCGCCTTCAAAGCGCGACAGCAGCGGATGGTCTTTGGCGCCCTTGACGGTGTCCTGCGGCGGCATTTCGGCCTGCGCCAGTCCGGCGCACAGCAGCAAGGGAAGAAAACGATAGGCGCGCATGTCAGTCCAGTTCGAAAGAGTGAAGGAAGGTCGATTGTAAGGATAGTTTGTTTTTTCATCAATCTTTCCGGTTCAATCGTGCGGTTATCCGTGACAATTGGTGTATTTTCTATATTTATTAAATGATATTCTTTCTGACTGACATACACTTCTGCGAGATCTCATGGATAAACTCAAAGCAATCACGCTGCTGCTGGCATTGGGCATGGGCGGCTGTGGCGGCGGTGGCGGGCTACTCGATTACCGCTATACGCCACACACCTCGGCGACCATCGCGGGCGATACGTATGGCCTGGCGCCCAACAACACTGTGCTGCTGGCAAATAACGGCACTGAAATCATCGCAGTGACAGGGAATAATCATTTCCAGTTCGCCAATCCGGTGGCATCGAACGCCCCGTATAACGTCACCTTGCTCGGTAACCCGAACGGCCGGGCGTGCACCGTCGCGAACGGCACGGGCACGATTTTGCCGGACGCGGTCGATATCCGCTCTGTTACGGTGATGTGCAATGTCGCTGCGGTCGCAATGCAGACCTACAAGGTGGGCGTGACGGTGTCTGGACTGGCTACAGGCGGCACCGTCAGTTTCGTCGATGCCCAAGGCAACAATCTGAGTGCCAACAACAATGGCTTGAGCGTGTTCGCGCAGAGCTATTCGCCGCTGGTCGTTCCGGGCGCCAGTTACAAGGTGACGGTAGCGAACAATCCGGCAGGCCAGACCTGCACGCTGACCAACAACGAGGGCACCAATAGCAACGGCCCCGGCTTTGTAGATTTCATCAACGTGACCGCGGTCTGCAAATAAAAAAAAGCCAGCTTCCGAAGAAGCTGGCTTTTCTGTACAGCGAGGCTTATGCCGGCAATTACATCATGCCGTCCATGCCGCCCATGCCGCCCATACCACCCATGCCGCCCATGCCGCCACCAGCTTTGTCGTCGCTGACTTCAGCGATCATGCAGTCGGTGGTCAGCATCAGGCCAGCGATCGATGCTGCGTTCTGCAGTGCCGAGCGGGTGACTTTAGCTGGATCCAGAACGCCCATTTCAACCATGTCGCCGTAGGTGCCGTTGGCAGCGTTGTAACCGTAGTTACCTTTGCCAGCCAGAACCGCTGCAACCACCACCGAAGCTTCTTCGCCGGCGTTTTGCACGATCATGCGCAGTGGCTCTTCCATGGCGCGCAGAACGATCTTGATACCTGCGTCCTGGTCCGGGTTGTCGCCTTTGACGGTGATCGAAGCGCGGGCGCGCAGCAGGGCTACGCCGCCGCCTGGCACGATGCCTTCTTCCACGGCAGCGCGGGTAGCGTGCAGTGCATCTTCAACGCGGGCTTTTTTCTCTTTCATTTCAACTTCGGTGGCTGCACCGACTTTGATCACGGCAACGCCGCCGGCCAGCTTGGCCACGCGTTCTTGCAGTTTTTCACGGTCGTAGTCCGAGGTCGCTTCTTCGATCTGCACGCGGATCTGCTTGACGCGGCCTTCGATGCTTTCAGCTTGGCCAGCACCGTCGATGATGATGGTGTTTTCCTTGCCGATTTCGATGCGCTTGGCCTGGCCCAGCTCTTCCAGCGAGATTTTTTCCAGGGTCATGCCGACTTCTTCAGCAACCACTTGACCGCCGGTCAGGATCGCGATGTCTTCCAGCATGGCCTTGCGACGGTCGCCGAAGCCTGGGGCTTTGACTGCGCAGGTTTTCAGGATGCCACGGATGTTGTTCACAACCAGGGTCGCCAGTGCTTCGCCTTCGATGTCTTCAGCGATGATCAGCAGTGGACGGCCGGCTTTAGCGACTTGTTCCAGTACCGGCAGCAGATCGCGGATGTTCGAGATTTTCTTGTCGCACAGCAGGACGAATGGATTGTCCAGGATCGCGACTTGCTTCTCTTGGTTGTTGATGAAGTATGGCGACAGGTAGCCGCGGTCGAACTGCATACCTTCAACGATGTCCAGCTCGTCGTTCAGCGACTTGCCGTCTTCCACGGTGATGACGCCTTCTTTGCCGACTTTTGCCATCGCTTCAGCGATGCGGTCGCCGATCGACGAATCCGAGTTGGCGGAGATCGAACCAACCTGGGCGATTTCCTTGGTGGTGGTGCATGGACGGGCGATGATGGCGATCTGCTCGACGGTGGCAGCAACTGCCTTGTCGATGCCGCGCTTCAGGTCCATCGGGTTCATGCCGGCGGCAACGAACTTCATGCCTTCGCGCACGATGGCTTGTGCCAGCACGGTCGCGGTGGTGGTGCCGTCGCCGGCGTTGTCGCTGGTGCGGGAAGCAACTTCCTTGACCATTTGCGCGCCCATGTTCTGCAGCTTGTCTTTCAGCTCGACTTCTTTAGCGACCGATACGCCGTCCTTGGTGACGGTAGGTGCGCCGAACGAACGTTCCAGCACCACGTTACGGCCTTTAGGGCCCAGCGTGACTTTAACTGCGTTGGCCAGGATGTTGACGCCTTCAACCATTTTGGCGCGCGCTGCGTCGCCGAAAATTACTTCTTTAGCTGCCATGTTGTTTCTCCAGAATTAGGTGATTAGTGCAAACGTGCGTGTCAATTACTTGACGACGATTGCCATGATGTCTTCTTCGCGCATGACCATCAGTTCCTGACCGTCGACTTTGACGGTTTGGCCGGCGTATTTGCCGAACAGGACGCGGTCGCCTACTTTGACATCCAGCGGACGGACTTTGCCATCTTCCAGAATCTTGCCATTGCCGACGGCGAGTACTTCGCCTTGATCCGGTTTTTCAGCAGCCGCATCAGGGATGATCAGGCCGGACGCAGTTTTGGTTTCCTGGTCGAGGCGTTTGACGATTAC
The DNA here is from genome assembly GCF_003416895.1 of Duganella sp. BJB476. Lineage (GTDB taxonomy): Bacteria > Pseudomonadota > Gammaproteobacteria > Burkholderiales > Burkholderiaceae_D > Rugamonas. Next base: position 551,955 of record NZ_QVIO01000003.1, on the reverse strand, counting down.
GCGATCGTTCAAAGGGCGAAGGTTCATACAAAACTCCTTAAATTAACAATGGTACAGTTTGTTGCCACACCAATAAGGTTGCTGCGGCGGAAAGTTTGGCAGAGAGCGCTGTTAGCACTCCCTTGGAACGAGTGCCAATTATAGGGACGACCCTGCCGTATTTCAAGACGCAAGGTTGGTGTGTGCGCAAATAAGCGCAAAAATGATGCAGATATGTGCCTTTATGAGAACGTTTACTTATTTGGTATATAAGTTGACAATGTCTATACAAGCTCCTACTATTGGCTTGCTGCAAAAGGAGACTGTAAGTATTTCAATAATCTTTTAAGGATATGGAAATGGCAGATCAAAAAGAGGCAAAACTGTTCGCATTCAAACTGGCTGCGAAACAGGAACAAGCAAGCAAGCCTGCAGAACAATGGAAAGTCCGCGACGGCGTCGCCGTGGCCGGCTGCACCGGTCCGGTCGACTTTGAGAACTACCGCGAATACGACAACATCTATCATCGGAACGACAAAGGCATGTACTGCTAAGTACTCGCCTGTCAACGAAAGCCTTGCTGCGTTAGCAAGGCTTTTTTGTTTTTCGCCCAGTCGCGGAGTACTCGATGACCAAGACAATTTTGATTGTCACCAACAGCCAGGATTTGCACGCCGACCTGGTCGCCGCCCGGCTCGAGGCCGGCAAACACCCGCTGTTCCGGCTGGACCTGGACCACTTTCCGCGCGATTTCCAGACCTGTCAATGGCACGCCGACGGCGTGCTGCACAACCGGATACGCCGCCGTGGCGACGAGCCCTGGCTCGACCTGGCCGAGGTCGGCGCGGTGTGGATACGCAAGCCGGCCGAATTTACCTTCCTCAGCGACGAGCTGGCGCCGCAGGAACTGGCCTACGCCAAACTGGAGGCCGAACACGCGCTGTTCAGTCTGCTCTACACGCTGGACTGCTACTGGATCGGCCACCCGCTGGCGCTGCGCGGCGCGCAGTGGAAGGGCGAACAGCTCAAGCGCGCCGCCAGCATGGGCTTTGCTGTGCCGGCTTCGCTCATCACCAATGCGCCGGAACAGGTGGTCGCGTTCCACGATGGCATCGCCGGCGACATGATCTTCAAGTCGCTGTCGGACCCGATGCTGGGCGGCGAGCAGCTGGCGCCGGAACAACGCAGCGCCGGCGCGCTGCGCACCACCATCGTCGATGACGACATGATGCGCAGCGTCGAGGCGGTCGGCCAGTTGCACTGCCACTTCCAGCAATACATTCCCAAGCAATACGAACTGCGGGTGACGGTGATCGGCGAGCGCGTGTTCGCCGCCAAAATCCATAGCCAGGACGATGCCCGCACCGCCGTCGATTCGCGCGACATGTCGGCGCCGATCCGCTATGAAGCGACCAGCCTGCCCGCCGAGCTGCAGCGGCGCTGCGTGGCCTTCGTCCGCAGCTACGACCTGAACTACGGCGCACTGGACCTGATCGTCACGCCCGACGACGAAGTGGTGTTCCTTGAAAATAACCCGGCCGGCCAGTTCCTGTATGTTGAGCAGTTGATACCGGAATTCAGGATGATCGACGCCATGGCCGACACGCTGGCGGAGGGCGCGCAATGGCACTAGACCACACCGCACTGGTTCGCCATATCACGGAGCTGGAGGCGATGCGTGGCAGCCGCGTGCTGGTGCTGGCCGCCTCCCACCTGGAGATGGAACTGCTGCCGGCGCTGTACGAACGGTGCGGCGAACGGCCCCGCGCAAAGCGGCTGGACGTGGTGCTGCACGGCCGCGGCGGTGCGATCCACGCCGCGCGCCGCATCGCGCTGCTGCTGCGCGCGCAGGCCGAGCACCTGTCGTTCATCGTGCCGTATCACTGCGAGTCGGCGGCGACCTTGCTGACCCTGTGCGGCGACGAGATCATCGCCGGCGACCTGGCGCTGTTCTCGCCGATCGATCCGCAACTGACGGGCGCCGACGGCTCGGCGTTTTCCGGCCTCGATATCCAGCGTTTCGGCGACATGGCGGAGCAATGGTTTGGCGTGCCGGCGGACGAGGCGCGCCAGCAGTCGCTGGCGCTGCTGTGCGGCAGCGTGTTCCCCGCCAGCCTGGGTGCCTTCTACCGCACCACGCTGGAGCAGCAGCAGATCGCCGAGGAGCTGCTGGCCTGGCAGTTGCCGGACCAGGATGCGGCCTTCCGCCGCCAGCTGGTCGGCAAGCTGATCTCGGGCTACCACTCGCACCACTACGCGATCACGCGCGAGGAGATGGCGGCGCTGGGGCTGCGCGTGCGCAGCGACGCGGCGGCCGAACTGCAGGCGTGGCAGATCTCCCGGCTGCTGCAGGGCCACATCGGCGGCGCCCAGCGCGCCAGCGAAGACCAGCCATGGTGCGACGCCTTGCTGGCCACGCGCGACGGCGTTAGCGAGCGCCACAAACATCCCGGTGGGCTGGCGCCGTCGTGGCAATCCACGAGGTACCCGCGATGACGGCCGACCAGTTCATCGGCGAGATCGTGCGCTACTTCCTCGCCATGCTGATGCTGGCCGCCGCCGCGGCCAAGCTGCGCGGCTACGCCGGCTTCCGCGGCAACCTGAGCACCCTGTTCGGCATGGGGCCGGCGCTGCGCGCGCTGGTGGCGCCGGCGGTTCCGGCCGCCGAGCTGCTGGTGGCCGCGCTGCTGATCGGCGGCCTGGCGCGCGCCGGCATGCTGGCCGCGCTGGCGATGCTGTGCGTGTTCACGGCGCTGGTCGGCTACAAATTCATCACGCAGAGCGTGGTGCGCTGCAGCTGCTTCGGCGAGTCGGAGCGGTCGCTGTCCGGCCTGGACCTGCTGCGCAACGGGCTGGTGATCCTGGCCACCGTCGCCGGCCTGATGCTGCCGTCCGGACTGGCGCTGCCGCAGCCCGCCGCGCTGCTGGCGGCGTCGCTGGCCTTGCTGGCCTGCGTGATCGCCGTCCACTTCCATGAAATCGTCCACTTATTGAGCGCCAGCGATGGATAGCCAGATACTCTACTTCACCCTGGCGCTGCTGGCCTGCGGCCTCGCGCTCAACCTCAAGCTGACGCTGGCCGTGCTGCAGACCAGCCGGCGCGAGCGCGATGCGCCGGAACCGCTGCAAGCCGGCGCGCCGATCCCGCAAGTCGTGGCGCGCGCGCTGCGCGGCGGCGCCACGCACCGGCTGGGCGACAGCGGCCAGGCGGCGGCGCTGCTGTTCTTGTCGAGCAAATGCCCGAAGTGCCGCGCGAAGCTGGCCGAGATCGGCCGCATGCTGCCGCAGGCGGAACAGGCCGGGCTGGCGATCTGGATCGTCAGTCATGAACCGGGCTGGCGCCTGCGCCAGTTCCTTGGCGACGCCTTCCCCTTGTCGCGCGTGCTGCGGGTCACGCTGCGCGACTACCGGGCCTTGAACGCCACGCTTGCCTCGCCGGCCTACCTGATGGTCGACCACCAGGGCGTGCTGGAGGCTGCCGGCATGATCGGCGACGACAACTGGCGGGGCCTGCGCGACCAGCTGGCCGACAGCGTGCCGGCCGAGGCGGAGGTGACGTCGTGAACTTCCAGCCCCATCTCGAACGTTTGCGCCTGCTGTATCCGGTGCGCCGCCAGGTCGCCGCGGCGGTATTCTTCATGGCGCTGGGCGTGGGCGTGCAGCTGCTGCTGCCCAAGGGCATCGCCTACTTCATCGACCACGTCAACGAACTGAATCTGGCGTCGATCTCCTGGCCGGTGGTGGGGCTGGGGCTGGGCTGGATCGCGGTGCAGGTGGTGGCATCGACGCTGCGCTATTACTATTTCGAACGGAGCGGACATCTGATCATCAACGGTATCCGCCGGCGGCTGTTCGACGTGCTGATCAACCAGCCGGTGTCCTTCTTCGACCGCCACCATGTGGGCGAGATCTCCAGCCGCCTCAGTTCGGACGTGCAGTCGCTGCACCAGGCGCTGGCGATGGGCGGCGCCAATGCGCTGCAATCATTGTGCATGTTCGGCGGCGGCGTGACGATGCTGTTGACTATCTCGCCGGCGCTCAGCCTGATGCTGCTGGTGCTCGTGCCGGCCAACCTATATTTCGGCAAGGTGTCGGGCGCGAATTACCGCGACTATGCCAAGCTGGTACAAACCAGCATGGCCGACAGCAACCGCGTGGCGCAGGAACAATTTACCCACGTGCGGCTGGTCCACGCCTACAACCAGCAGGCCGGCGCGTCGGCCAGCTATGCGGAGGCCAGTCGCCGCCTGTTGGAAGTGGCGCTGGCCGGCGTCCGGCTGCAGTCGGCGTTTCGCGGCGGCCTGTCGGTGCTCGATTACGGCGCCTTGCTCGCCTCGCTGGTGCTGGGCGCCTGGCTCATCGGCCGGCACGCGTTGTCGGTGGGCGACCTGATGGCCTTCGTGATTTACTCCACCATGGTGACGCAGGCCGCCGCCGCGCTGAGCGAATTCTGGAACATGTGGATGCGCAGCATGGGCGCGACGGAAAGGATCTTCGAGATCATGCGCACGCACCAGCCGCCGGCGGCGTCGCGTCCACAGGCGCCGCCGTCCGGCCAGCTCGGTTTTGAAGACGTGGTGTTCAGCTACCCCGAGCGGCCCGGTGTGCGGGCGCTCGACCGCGTCGGCTTCGTCATCGCGGCCGGCGAGAAGGTGGCCCTGGTGGGCGCTTCCGGCGCCGGCAAGTCCACCATCGCCGCGTTGGTGCTGGGGCATTACCAGCCGCTGGGCGGTCGCCTGATGTTCGACGGCGTCGCCGCCAGCGAGCTGGACCTGGCCGCCGTCCGTCGCGGCATCGCCGTGGTGGAACAGGAGCCGTCGCTGTTTTCGGGCAGCATCGCCCACAACATCGCCTTCGCCGTACCGGAGCGGCAGGTGTCGCTGGCCGAGGTGATGGCGGCGGCAAAGCTGGCCCATGCGCATGAGTTCATCCAATCCTTCCCGCAAGGCTACGATACCCTGGTCGGCGAGCACGGCGTGCAGCTGTCCGGCGGGCAGAAGCAGCGGATCGCGATCGCGCGCGCGCTGTTGCGCGATCCGGGCATCCTGATCCTCGATGAGGCGACCAGCGCGCTGGACGCCGCCAGCGAGCTGCAGGTCCAGGGCGCGCTCGACCGGCTGATGGAGGGCCGCACCACCATCATCATCGCCCACCGCTTTTCCACCATTGCCAAGGCCGATCGCATCCTGGTGATGGACCAGGGGCGGGTGGTGCAGCAGGGCAGCCACGAGCAGCTGGCGCGGCAGCAGGACGGCGCGTATTTCAAGCTGGTCAAGGATCAGATGCTTGCGCTCAGGCCGGAAGCGCCGCTGCCGGCTTGACGGTGTACGCCGCGTGGACTCAGGCCGCGGGCAGCGTCAGCCGGAAGCGCACCTGGCCAGGCTCCGCCTCGGCCAGCGCCAGGCTGCCGCCGTGGGCCATGGCGATGTCGCGCGCCAGCGACAAGCCCAGCCCGACGCCCGGCACCCGGCGCTGGTGGGCCTGGTCGGCCCGGTAGAAGCGGTCGAACAGCCGGTGCCGGTGTTCGGCGGCGATGCCGTTCGATGCATTGCCGACGTCGATGCGCCACTGCTCGCCCTTGCGGCGGGCCGACAGCGCAATCCAGCCGCCCGGCAAGCCATATTTGATGGCATTGCTGACCAGGTTTTGCAACACCTGGCACAGCAGCTCGGCGTCGCCGCGCACGGCGATGCGGTCCGGCAGGTCCAGGCGCAGCGGGCGTTCGGCATCGAGCAGGCCGATGTCCTCGGCCAGTTCATCCAGGGTCGGCCGCAGGTCGAGCGGGCACATGGGAATGGCCAGCTGGCCGGCATCGGCCCGCGCCAGCAACAGCAGCTTGCGCACGATGCTGTCCAGCCGCCTTACCTCATCGAGCATATTGGCCAGGCCCTGTTCCAGCACAGGATCGGCCCCGGCTTGGGCGAAGCTGCGTTCCAGCTCGCCCTGGAGGATGGTCAGCGGCGTCCTCAGCTCATGGGCGGCGTCGCCGGAAAAGCGCGCCGCCTGCAGGAAGCTGCGCTGCAGGCGGTCCAGCATGGCATTGAACACGCTGACCATCTGGGCGAATTCCAGGTCTTCCTCGGCGGCCGAGACGCGCTGGTCCAGCTCGCTCGCGTTGAGCCGCACCATGACGCCGGTCAGGTGCTCCACCGGCCGCATCGCCCTTCCGGCCAGATACCAGGCCAGCGCGCCCATGGCCACGGCCAGCACCACGATGGCGGCCGCGAAGCGGAGCAGGCTGGCGCGCACCTGGGCGTCGGACAGGCTGCGGTTGACCGCCACCCAGATCGTGACGGAGCCATACGCGGCCTGGCCGATGCGCCAGCTCTGGCCGGCGCCCGCCACGGTGTGCAGGCCCGGGCCGGAGGGCAGGCTGGCGTTGCCGAACACGCGTTGCCACGCCGGGCTGCGGTATTGCGGGCCGCGGCCGGCGTCCTCCACCAGCAGCAGCGCATAGGCTTCGGCGCTGCCGCCGGCCGGCGCGAAGCCGCTGAAGCTGGCGTTGAGCTGGGCGTCCGTGGCTGGCCACAGCGCTTGCGGCGTGGCCTGGAAACCGGGACCGGCCAGGTGGGCCGACAGCATGCGGTCGATGATGTCGGCGCGGCGGTGGACGATGGTGTAGCTGGCCATGGCGTACAACAAGATGATCGCGGCCAGCGCGGTGAGGGTGGAGCCGAGGGCGATGCGCAGCCGGAACGAGCGCAGGCGCGGCCAGCGCGCCCTCACGCCGGCGCGTCCGGCTTGCGCAGCCGGTAGCCGACGCCGCGCACGGCCTCGATGGCCACGCTGTCGGGCAATTCCAGCTTCTTGCGCAGGCGCTGGATGCAAACGTCCACCATATTGGTCTGCGGCTCGAAATCGTAGCCCCACACGTGTTCCAGGATCTGGGTGCGGGTGTACACCCGGCCCGGCGAGCGCATCAGGTACTCCAAGAGGTTGATTTCGCGCGCGGTCAGCTCGACGGCGCGGCCGTCCACCTCGGCCACCCGGCTCAGGCGATCCAGCCGCAGCGGGCCCAGGGTCAGCACGTTCTGCCGTTCGCCGCTCACGCGCCGCAGCAGGGCGTGGATGCGCGCCACCAGCTCCTCCACATAGAAGGGCTTGGCCAGGTAGTCGTCGGCGCCCAGGTTGAGGGCGGTCAGGCGGTCGTCCAGTTCGTTGCGGGCGGTCAGCAGGATGACCGGCGCGTTGCGCCCCTCGCGCCGCATGGCCTTGAGGATGGACAGGCCGTCGCGGCCCGGCACCATCACGTCCAGCAAGACCACGTCGTAGTCGCGGGCCAGCGCGTAATCATAGCCAAGGTTGCCATCTTCGCAATGATCGACCAGGAAGCCGTGCTCACGCAGGCCGGTGCATACAAAACTGGCAATTCGTTGTTCATCTTCTACTAAAAGCGCTTTCATGGCGGCATTGTCGGGCTTGGCCCGGCCGCCGTCAATCCTGGCCTTTGATTACAACTTTGTAATCGTTCTGTTTGCCATCCTGTCATTTCCCCTTGATTTAATGCAAGCGTACCAAACCATAACAAGGGGTAGAGATGAGTATCGGCAGCTGGTTAAAGAAACACGTAGTGAAGCCCATCGTCAGCGTGGTCGACAAGGTCGGCGACACCATCAAGGACATTGGCGGCGACCTGAACGGCATCGGCGACGCGTTCGACACGGTGGGTAACGACATCGCGGCGGCGGCCAAGAAAATCAGCGAACTGGGCTACACCAAGAAAAGCCTGGGCAACGGCGACAACAATTACACGGCCAGCTCGCTGGGCGCCAACATCATCCACGGCGACGGCGGCAACGACACCATCACCGTCAACGCCGGCGCCTACAACAACCTGTACGGCGACGACGGCAACGACACCATCATCGTGCGCGTGGGCGGCTACAACCGCATCGACGGCGGCAACGGCGACGACACCATCCGCGTCGACGTCGGCATCTACAACAAGATCAGCGGCGGCGCCGGCAACGACACGGTGACCGTGGCGGCCGGCGCGGCGGCCGACGTCGACCTGGGCGACGGCAACAACAGCCTGTCGATCAACAGCGCCTACAACGAGATCACCGGCGGCAACGGCAACGACCGCGTGACGGCCAACGGCGGCTGGAACAAGATCGACGTCGACGGCGGCGACAACACCATCACCGCCAACGGCGGCGCCAACACCATCAGCACCGACGGCGGCAACGACAACATCACCGTCAACGGCGGCTCCAACACGGTCAACGCGGGCGATGGCTGGAACGTCATCAGCGCCGGCGGCGCGTCCAACGTCATCAACACCGGCAAGGACGCCGACGTGGTCACGGCCGACGGCGCCAGCAACGTCATCAACACCGGCGGCGGCGACGACCGCATCACCGTCAAGGCGGCCAGCAACGTGATCGACGCCGGCGAGGGCACCAACACGGTGACCGCCGACGGCGGCAACAACCACATCACGGCCGGCGGCGGCGACGACACCATCAAGGCCAACGGCGGCGCCAACGAAGTCAAGGCAGGCAACGGCAACAACAACGTTACGGTGAACGGCGCGGCCAATGTGGTGACCACCGGCGCCGGGGCGGACACGGTCACCGCCGCCGGCGGCGCCAACGTCATCAGCACCGGCGCCGGCAACGACAAGGTGCAGGCCGTGGGCGGCGCCAACGTCATCAACGCCGGCGGCGGCAACGACCTGGTGGTCGCGCTGGGCGGCGCCAACGGCGTCACCGCCAGCGACGGCAAGGACAACATCGTCGCCGGCGGCGGCGCCAACGTGGTGATCGACGACGGCGGCGGCAGCAACATCGTCATGGGCGGCCTGCTCAACATCGCCTACACCGGCGGCGCCGGCAACAAGGTGGCGGCGCTGGGCGACAGCAACGCACTGGTCAGCAACCAGGGCGGCAACACCGACGTGGCGGTGGGCGTGAACAACGTGCTGCTGGCCAACGGCAGCGGCAACACGCTGGTGGGCGTGGGCGGCGCCAACCTGGTGGCCACCACCGTGGGCGGCGACACCGTGGTCGCGCTGGGCGGCGCCAACGTGGTGCTGACCGAACTGGGCGGCATGGTCAAGGCCGCCACCGGCGGACTGGCCAAGGTCTTGACCGACGCCGTGCCGGGCAAGGCGGCCGCCACCGCCATCAACAACGCCAGCGCCAAGCTGGCTGCCGCTATCAACAGCGGCGCCGGCAACGATACCGTGGTGGCCGTGGGCGGCAACAACGTCATCTACACCGGCGCCGGCAAGGACGTGGTGACGGCGGCCGGCGGCAACAACATCGTGCTGGCCAACGGCGGCGACAACGTCACCACCGCGCTGGGCGGCAACAACATCGTGGTCAACACGGCCGGCAACAACGTGGTGACGGCGGCCGGCTCGGTCAACGTCATCGTGACCGGCCTGGGCGACGGCCTGGCCGACGTCACCGCCAAGCTGGGCAGCGCGGCCGGCGGCGCCACCAAGGCCGTGGCGTCCTTCATCGGCAGCAACGTGGCCCATGGCGACGGCAACGACGTGGTCAGCGCCATCGGCTCCACCAACGTGATCTACACCGGCGGCGGCAACGACACGGTGACCGGCATCGGCGCCAACAACGTGGTGTGGAGCGGCAGCGGCAACGACACGGTCACCGTGTTCGGCGCGCGCAACGTGGTGTGGGGCGACGCCGGCGCGGACACGGTCACGGCCGTCGGCGCCAACAACCTGCTGGCCACCGGCAACTACGCGGAAACCGCCGCGACCGCCGTCGGCCTGGTCGACTCCATCGCCGCCGGCGTGGCCGCCACCGACCTGGTGGCCAAGGCCGGCCTGTCGGGCCTGGCCTCCAACCAGAGCGGGCATGATGTGATGACCGCGTTCGGCAAGAACAACGTGCTGATCGGCGGCAGCGCCGACACCGTGGCCACCGCGCTGGGCGTGAACAACCTGGTGGCGACCGGCGCCGGCAACGACGTGGTCAGCGCCATCGGCAGCAAGTCCGGCATCGTCACCGGCGCCGGCAACGACGTCGTCACCGTGGTCGGCACCTACAACGTGGTGTCGGCCGGCGAGGGCAACAACGTGGTGACCGCGCTGGGCAAGGGCAACCTGATCGAAGGCGGCAGCGGCGACGACGTGCTGACCGCGCTGGCCTTCGGCACGGCGGCCAAAGCCGTCAACGTCAACGGCAACCTGATCGTGGCCGGCGACGGCAACAACGTGGAAACCGTGGTCGGCAAGGACAACGGCGTGATCGGCGGCAGCGGCAAGGACACGCTGGTGATGGTCAGCTACGGCGGCGGCAACACCAGCACCACCACCAACGAAGCCGAAGGCAGCAACCAGACCACCACCAGCACCACCAAGGGCAGCACCCAGCTCAACGTCGCCTGGACCGGCGCCGGCAACGACACGGCCGTGGTGTACGGCGAGCACAACGTGGTGCTGGCCGACTCGGGCGACGACTTCCTGGTCGTGCTCAACGGTGGCAGCAAGCTGAGCTACTCCAGCACGACCACCGAAGCGGTGGAAGGCTCGGACAAGGCGCAGACCACCAGCTCGACCAAGGTCAGCCTCGACACCGGCATGAACTTCGTGCACGCCGGCGACGGCAACGACACCCTGATCCTGGCCGGCACCACCACCATCGGCATGGGCGGCAACGGCAACGACCTGATCGTCTCGTCCGGCCAGAACAACATCGCCCTGGGCGGCGCCGGCAACGACACCATCATCGGCCTGGCCGAGATCACCGTGTTCAACGCCGCCGAAGCCATCGTCGAAAACGACTACGAGTCGGCCGGCGACTGGGTCGGCGCGGCGATGAACGCCAACTTCATCCGCTCGCAATACGGCGCGCTGGCCAAGGGCGACTTGGGCAAGCTCAACCTGGTGGGCAATGTGATCATGGGCGGCGACGGCGACGACACCATCTTCGCCACCAATGCCGGCAGCTATGTCGGCGGCGGCAACGGCAACGACACCATGATGGGCCTGGGCTGGGGCGTGATCGATCACCTGCTGGTGGGCAAGGCCAACGCGCTGAACGCGGCCTGGAACGATGCGGGCAAGGGCTTCGACGCTATCACCAAGTATTTGAACAGCACTTTCTCGGACGAGATCAGCAAGGGATGGGCCGGCGTGGCCGACAGCATCAAGGCCGAGCTGGCCAAGGCTACCGCCAGCGGTGGCAAGCTGGCCGACGGCCTCAACACGGTCGGCAACGATGCGCTGGCCGGCATCGCCAGCACCACCGGCCTGTCCACTTCCGGCATCGACGTCGCCACACCGCTCAAGTCCGCGCTGGACGGCGGCAAGAGCGGCCTGACCACGGCGGTGAACGGCATCAGCAGCGGCGTCAACTACGTGGCCGACGCCGATGTCGGCACGGCCCTGGCCGACGCCACCGACTGGATGGGCAGCGCGCTGAAGACGGCCTCCAACGCCAGCGGCGACGGCGTGAACTGGCTGGGCAAGTACCTGGGCATCGACCTGCACCTGAGCGACTTCCACGGCGCCGACTTCTTCATCGCCAGCATGCTGGCCTATACGCTGGGCTACAAGTACGCGGGCAACAACCGCCTGTTCGGCGGCGCCGGCGACGACACCCTGTACAGCGGCATGGGCAACGACGCCCTGTACGGCGGCACGGGCAAGGACACGTATGTGATGTCCATGGGCGACGGCAAGGATACGGTGCACGAAGTGGCCGGTGGCAACGACATCCTCAAGTTCACCGGCAACAAGCTGTTCAGCAGCGTCACCATCGCCGCCGATCACGTCAAGGCCAATATCGACGGTTCCGACCTGGTCATCAACTATGTCGACGGCGGCAAGTCCTACGCGCAGTTCACGGTGGCCGACTATGCCAAGGTCAACGTTACCGAGCTGGACCTGGTCGATGCCAGCGGCAAGCAGGTGGCCGCGATCAGCATCGCCGATCTGGTGGCGCATGCGGATCAGGGCAGCAGCCCGTACGAGATGGCGGCCACGTGGACGGTGGACCGCATGCACGCCTTTGCCGATTTGCTGACCGCTTCCATCACGGGTGGCAGCGCAGACGTGCAGTTGGTGGGCGTAGCCAGCTAACCCCAGTGGTAGGGGGGATCAGCGGCGCTCGCCGCGGGTTTTCAGCTGGTCCAGCAGCACGGCGGCGAGCAGGATCACGCCGCGCATCAGATACTGGTAGAAGGCGTCGACGTCGAGCAGGTTCATGACGTTTTCTACCGTCCCCATGATCAGCACCCCGATCAACACGCCGAACATGCGCGCCTTGCCGCCCTGGAGCGACACGCCGCCCAGCACGCAGGCCGAAATCACATCCAATTCAAAACCCTGCGCCGCATTCGGCTGGCCGCTGGTGATGCGCGAGGCCAGGATCAGGCCCGCCATCGCGGTGACCAGGCCTTGCAGCAGGAAGATCCACACGCGCAGCCGCTCGACGCGCACGCCGGCCAGGCGCGCCGCTTCCGGATTGCCGCCGATGGCCAGCGTGTTGCGGCCGAAGACGGTCTGGTTCAACAGCACGCCGAACACCAGGAAGCAGCAGGCGCACACCAGCACTGGCAGCGGCAGGCCGAAGATGCGGGTGTCGCCGAAGTTGATGAAGGCGTCGTTGCTGATGCCGACCGCCTGGCCCTTCGACACGATGAAGGCCAGGCCGCGCACCATCAGCATGGTCGCCAGCGTGGCGATCAGCGCGTTGACGCGCAGGTAGGCGATCAGCACGCCGTTTAAGGCGCCGATCAGCGCGCCGGCAACCAGGCCGGCGCCCATCGCCAGCAGCACGCTGCCGCTTTGTTCCAGCACGATCGCGCCCAGCACGCCGGCGAAGGCGATGGTGGAACCGACCGACAGATCGAAATCGCGCGAGGCCAGGCACAGCATCATGGTGCAGGCGACCATGCCGATCTGCGCCACCGACAGCATCAGGCCGACCACGTTCGTCAGCGAGAAGAAGTTTTCGACGGTGACGGCCAGCACGGCGAACAGCACCACGTAGGCCAGCGGCATGCTGTATTCAACCAGCCACTGACGCTGGGCCTGGGACACCGCAGGCTTGGCGGCGGGATTCAATGGTGAGACGTTCATGCGATGCTCCGTGTAGGAAGTGCTGGCGTTTCAATGTGGGTGGCGGCGGGGGCGATCGAATCGGGCAGCGCCAGGCGCAGCACCTCGGTTTCGCTGGCGTCCGCGCGCGACAGTTCGCCGCAGATTGCGCCTTCGCGCATGACGATCACGCGGTCCGAGATGCCCAGCACCTCCGGCAGTTCGCTCGACACCACAATGACGCAGCAGCCGCGCTCCGCGACTTCGTGGATGATGCGGTAGATATCGTTCTTGGCGCCGACGTCGATGCCGCGCGTCGGCTCGTCGAGGATCAGCACCTTGAGGCCGGGTTCGGCCAGCCAGCGCGCCAGGATCACCTTCTGCTGGTTGCCGCCGGAGAGCAGGCGGATCTCCTGCTGGCGGTTGGGCGTCTTGATGCGCAGGCGGGCGATGAAGTCCTCGGCCAGCGCCGCTTCGCGTTTGTGGCGCAGGAACAGGCCGCCCAGCAGGTCGTTGCGGCGCACGCTGATGTTGATGTTCTCCGCTACGGAGGCGGTGGCCAGGATGCCTTGCTCCTTGCGGTCCTCAGGACACAGCACGATGCCGGCCGCGATGGCGGCGGACGGGCCGGCGGTCGACACGGTCGCGCCGTCGAGCACCACGCTGCCGGCGCTGCGCGCATCGGCGTTGTACAGGAGGCGCATCAATTCGCTGCGGCCGGCGCCGACCAGACCGAAGAAGCCCAGCACCTCGCCGCCGCGCACGGAAAAGCTTTGCGGACCTTTCACATGTTTGCCGTCCAGGCCCTGTATCTTCAGGCGTTCTTCGCCGAGCGGGCGGGTTCGGTAGTCGTAGATGTCGCTCAGTTCGCGGCCCACCATGTCGCTGATCAGGCGTTCGCGCGGCACGTCGGCCATCACGTTGTGGGTGACGATCTTGCGGCCGTCGCGGAAGATGGTGCAGGCGTCGCACAGCGCGTACAGCTCTTCCAGGCGATGCGAGATGTAGATCAGCGTGCGGCCGTCGGCACGGAGTTCCTTCACGAGGCGGAACAGGATTTCGGTTTCGCGGTGCGACAGGCTGGACGTCGGTTCATCGAAGGCGATGACCTGGGCGTCCTGCATGATGGCCTTGCAGATCTCGACCATCTGGCGCTGCGCGATCGACAGGTCGGCCAGTTTGGCGTCCGGCGCCAGGTCGACGCCGATGGCGGCCAGCTTTTCGGCCACGAGTTTGTAGGCTTTCGGCTTGTCCAACAGGCCGAAGCGGGTGGGCATGCGGCCCAGCAGCACGTTCTCCGCCACGGTCAGCTCGGGCACGTATTGCAGCTCCTGGTGGATCACGGCGATGCCGGCTCCGATCGCATCCTTGGCGCTGGTGAAGCGGCATTCCTTGCCGTCGACCAGCAGGCGACCGCCGTCAGGCTTGTACTGGCCGCCGAGGATCTTCAGCAGCGTGGACTTGCCGGCGCCGTTCTCACCCAGCAGGCCGTGGACCTGGCCGGCGTGCGCGGCGAAGCTGACGCCGTTGAGCGCCTTCACGCCGGGGAAGACTTTGCTGACCTGGTCAAACTGCAGGTACGCGGTCATGTCACTGACCCATTTGCTTGCGTACGTCGGCCTGGTTGGTGCGGGTCATCAGCATGCCCTTGGTCAGGACTTCGGCCGGCGGCACGCCTTTGCCGGTGATCCAGTTGTACATATTGACGGAAGTTTGGTAGCCATGCTCCTTGGCGCTGATCATCACCGAGCCATAAAAGCCGGTGGGCGCCGGCTTGTTCAATTCGTTTTCAGCAGCCTTGGCGCCGCCGATGCCGACGCCGACCATGTTGTCCGCCTTGATGCCGCGGCCTTCAGCGGCGCGCACCGCACCCAGCACCGCTTCGTCATTCAGGCCAACGGCCACCCAGTGCTTGAAGCGGGCGTTCTTGGTCAGCGCGATGTTGGCGGCGTTGAAGGCGCTTTCGGTATCGGTCTTGGATTGCGGCGCATCGACGATGTTCGCCACCGGGAAGCCGGCGGCCTTCAGCGCATCGACCGCGCCCATGGTGCGTTCCTTGGCCGTCGGCAGCTGGTCGTAGGCGACGCGGATTGCGCCCACTTCGGCCATATTCCATTTGCGCGCCTTGATCTCGGCGGCGATGCCTTCGCCTACTTGCTTGCCGATGGCGTAGCCGGAGATGCCCATGTGCGGGATCGAGGCGATAGGCTTGCCGCTGCCGTCGACCAGGCGGTCGTCGACCGAGATCACTTTCATGTTGTTGCGCTTGGCGGCGCGTTCGACGGCGGTGCCCAGCTTGACGTCCGGCGCGCAGATGACGAAGCCCTGCGCTTTTTGCGCGGCCAGGTTGTCGATCGCGGCGATCATCTTCTCGCCGTTTGGCACGCCGATCTTCACCAACGCGAAACCCTTTTCTTTCGCCGCCTGTTCGGCGTAGCGCCATTCGTCCTGGAACCATGGCTCCTCGGCCTGTTTGACCAGGAAGCCGATCTTGACCGGTTCAGCGGCGTGGGCTGCGGCCATCAGGCACAGGGTGGCTGCTGCGAGTAGGGTACGTTTCATGGTGGGTCTCCGGTGTTTGTATTTTTTTTGTTTATGGTGTGACGCGCAGCTGATACACGGGTATCACGCTGACGCTGCGCACGGCGGCTATTTGGGCCTTGCCGGCAAAGTCGGGTCTCGCCTCTTTGGGCAAGTAGATCGGGGCGTCGGCGCGCAGCGGCAGTACGGACACGGTCAACGGCTGGTCGAGCAGGGCGCTGGCCTGGCGCAGGCCGAACTGCCATTGGTAGCCGCTGTAGTACCAGTCGTCCAGCATGCGGGTGCCCGAGTACAGGCGGCCGATGTCGCCGACGAAGTCGATTTGCAGCAGGGCGTCGTCCAGCCCGCGCAGCTGTTCGCGCGGGACGTTGATCTGCCAGGCGCCTGCGGCTTTGAAGTTCTCCGGCAACGGCTGCACGGCGGCTTTCGCGCCACCGCCGATGACGATGGGCGCCGCTTCTTGCGCCGCGCGCGTCGGCGTGAACGTTGCCTTCAGATCGCGGACAGGCAGCTCGGCCTCGAAGGTCTGGAACATGCCGTCATTGCCGGCTGCGCGCAGGGTGACGCGTTCCCCGGCAGCGGGCTTGCTTTGGCTGTCCGTGGCGCTTTCGGGCCGCGCTGTGGCGCTTGCGCTCCTGCCGCCGGGTGCCGCGGTCGACCACGCGGGGCTGGCGGTGCTTGCTGTCGGCTTGCCGCTCAGCGCGGGGTAGACGGCGAAGCGGAACTTGTTGCTGCCTGCCGAGCGTATTTGCAGCGCGCCATCGGCCACGTAGGCCTGCTGGCCGCTCAGAATCAGGCGGCGCTGGCCGCCGAGTTCCGCCACGCTCAGTTGCTGCGACTGTTCGGCCGTCAGTACGACGATGGTCAGCGGCCGTTTTCCGGCGCGCTGCACGGTCAGCGCCGCGCCGGCGCCTGGCTGCACGCCGCTGAGCAGTGCGCGGCCATCAGCTACGGCAAGCTGTCCGCTGCCGGCACGGATTTGTGGCGCGAGCGCGGCGTCGAAGGCCAGCTCCACCGGCACGCCGGCGCTGGCGCCGAACACCGCCACCACGCCGGCCTTGCCCTGGTCGAGCAAGGCCAATGGCTGCGCCGTTGCGTAGGCGAGGTTGACGCCGTCAAGATCGAGGTTCAGCGGCCAGATGAAGTAGGCGCCGTCGGCGATATCGACCGGCGTTGCTGGTAGCGTGATCGTCTGGCCCGGCAGCTTGACCGAGAACTGCGTCGCCTGCTGCGCCGCCATCGGATACTGGCGCACATGGTTGTTCACGAACAGGAAACCGCGATCGCCCTCGCTGCGCACGGCGAAGCGCGCCGTCTTCAGGTCATCCGGCGTGGCGGGCGACGCATCCGGCTTACGCACCGTCATCGGCGCCAGGCGGGAACCGAAATCGTGCAGGAACAAATGGAAGGGACGCAGCTTCTCCAGCACCTTGCGCTGCTGGCCATCCGGCCCAAGCGGGGCCTGGAAGTCGTAGCTGATCATGGTGGTGTCGTTGTAGCCGCCGCTGAGGGTACTCTCTTCCATCGAGGTGCCGCCCAGGCCAGTCGGATTGCGGCCGCCGTGGAACATGTAATAGCCCATCAGGTTCACGCCGGAACCCAGCTGCACCGGCAGCATCGACGCGATATCGTCCGCCGACACCACCGTGCGGCGGCGGTACATGAATGGCAAACCCGCGCCATATTCCGCGCCGAGGAAAGGCGTCACATCCTTGTCCGTCTCCGCCGTTCCGGGCGCATGGGCCGCTGTCTGCGCGCCCAGGTCGCCGCTGACGCGCGTGTCGAAGCGGAATGCGTAAGTCTCTTTCGGCGGCAGTTCCCTGGTGCTGGTACCCCAGGGTTCGTCGGGATAGCCGCCGAATACCGGCGTCACTTCGCCGCTTGGATAGATGGTGCCGTCCCAGCCGGTGACGGTGTAGTAGGGCACATCCATGCCCGCCTTCAGCGCCAGCTTCTTCAGCGCGGCGATGTGCGCGGCGCCCTGGCCGGGGCCATCGATGTTGTATTCGTTTTCCAGCTGGATGCCGATCACGCGGCCGCCATCCTTCCACAACTGGCCCTTGAGCTGCGCACCGATCTGCGCGTACAGCTTCTCCACCAGCGCCATGTACTGCGGATCGTTGGAGCGGGTCGGCATGGCGTTGACCACCCAGTCCGGCACGCCGCCGTAGCGCACTTCCGCATGCGCCCACGGGCCCACGCGCACCACCACATCCAGCCCGGCCTTGGCGGCCAGCTGCACATAGCGGCGCAGGTCGCGATTGCCCTGCCAGTCGAACTTGCCCGCCACCTCTTCGTGGTGGTTCCACATCACGTAGCTGGTGACGATGTCGATGCCGGCGGCCTTCATCTTGCGCAGTTCCGCTTCCCATTGCGAGGCGGGCGTGCGGCTGTAGTGGAATTCGCCCATCACCGGCAGCCACGGCGCGCCATTGCGGGTCAGGTAGCGCGCATTGGCGCCCAGCCTGTCGCCGTTGGGCGCGACGGAACTCCCCATATGCAGCGCCGCCGCTTTCGGTGCAGGCGTGGCCGCGCTGGCGTCGATGGACAGCATCGTATCGGCGCTGGCGGCGCCTGCCAGGACGCCCGCGATCAGCGCGGCGCCGGCATGGCGGCGTAACAAAGAGGGCGTGTGGCCTGCCATGATTACCACTCGGCGACGCTGCCGTCGGCGTGACGCCATACCGGGTTGCGCCAGTCGGGCGCATTTTTGCTGGCTGCGATCACGCGTTCTTCATCGACTTCCACGCCCAGGCCAGGCTTGGTCAACGGTTTCATGTAGCCGTCGGTGATACGGAAGTCTTCCTTGTTGAGGACATAGTCGAGCAGCTCGCCGCCCTTGTTGTAGTGGATGCCCATGCTCTGCTCCTGCAGCACCGCGTTGTATGACACGAAGTCCACGCTCAGGCAGGCCGCCAGCGCCACAGGGCCGAGCGGGCAGTGCGGCGCCAGCGTGATGTCGTAGGCTTCCGCCATCGAGGCGATCTTCAGGCATTCGGTGATACCGCCTGCGTGCGACAGGTCCGGCTGCACGATGGACAGGCCGCCCGCATGGAACACGTTCTTGAATTCGAAGCGCGAGTACATGCGCTCACCGGCCGCCAGCGGAATCGAGGTGGTTGCGGCCAGGCGCGGATAGTATTCTGCCTGCTCGGCCAGCACCGGCTCTTCGACGAACAGCGGGCGATACGGCTCCAGCTCGCGCAGCAGCACCTTGGCCATCGGCGCGGCCACGCGGCCGTGGAAGTCCAGGCCGAATTCGATGCTGTTGCCGAAGGCGGCGCGGATTTCAGCGACACGTTCGACCGCCTTGTCGACGGCTGCGGCGGTGTCCAGCATGCCCAGTTCTTCGGTGGCGTTCATCTTGAACGTATCGAAGCCGCCCTCGCGCAGCTTGCTGATATGTTCGATGATGTCGGAAGGACGGTCGCCGCCCACCCAGCTGTACATCTTCATGCGGTCGCGTACCAGGCCGCCCAACAGCTCGTAGACCGGCTTGCCCATCACCTTGCCCTTGATGTCCCACAGCGCCTGGTCGATGCCGGCGATGGCGCTCATCGTGATCGGGCCGCCGCGATAGAAGCCGGCGCGGTACATGATTTGCCACAGGTCGTTGATGCGGGCCGGGTCCTGGCCGATCAGGTACGGTTCCATTTCCTGCACCGCCGTCTCCACGGTGCGTGCGCGGCCTTCGATGACCGGTTCGCCCCAGCCGACGACGCCTTCATCGGTTTCGATCTTGAGCAGCATCCAGCGCGGTGGTACACGGTAGGTCGTCAGTTTGATGATTTTCATAGGAGTGGAGAGTAAGTTCAGGAACAGCGTCCAGTCTAAGCCTGCCAGCTAGACTGGAAATATGATTAATTCGTAAGTAGACATATCAATATCGCATAGCTAGGGCGGGGCCTTGCAGGTATTCGATATCGGCATGCCAGCGGGCGATTTATTCATATCTGCGAGGGGAATGGTCCGCTTAGACTGGTGCGGTCACGTCATCTATCTGGAGCCCCCGCAGCATGAGTCAACTCAGTACGCCCCTCGCTACCACGCCCGGCATCATGCTGGTACGCGTCGGCCAGACCGGATGCGCGCTGCGCTGGGACGCCCAAGCGGCCTGCTGGCGTTGGCCGGACCCGCAGGGCAGCCAGCTCTATGCCTGGCCGGTGCAGGACGGCATGCCGAGCGGCGTGCGTCTGCTGGAAAGCGCAGGCCTGATCGCCTGCTGC
This sequence comes from Duganella sp. BJB476, assembly GCF_003416895.1. Classification (GTDB taxonomy): domain Bacteria; phylum Pseudomonadota; class Gammaproteobacteria; order Burkholderiales; family Burkholderiaceae_D; genus Rugamonas. Next base: position 532,194 of record NZ_QVIO01000003.1, on the reverse strand, counting down.
CGTTCCGGGCGCGTGCTGCTTGGCCTGGGCAAGCGTCTCGGCATGGTGGAGCCGCCGGCCGCCGGCATGTCCGCCCGTCCGCTCCAGGCGCAGGTACTCGCGACCATCGACGCCGCCGAGGCGCGCACCGTGATCAGCGACGGCCGCACCGACCGGCATGGGAATTTCGTTTTTGGTACCGCTAACACCGGTGCCGACCAACGGCCTATCGGCAGCTTTTACCAGTATTCGACGCGGCATGGCCTGCGGCGACTGGCCTTGCCGGTGGTGGTCACGGCGCGCAGCATAGCCTTCAGCGTGGACGGCGCGCGCATGTACTTCGCCGACGCCGCCAGGGGCGACATCATGCAATGCACCTACGATGCGGAGCGCGCCAAGGTAAGCGATGTGCGCATGTTCGCGCCGGCGCCGGCGCCGGAGCGGGGCGCGGCCATCGTCGACAGCGCCGGCATGTTGTGGAGCGTGCAGGGCGGGGCGTTGGCGCAGTACGACGCCGACGGCCATCCGCGCCAGCACATCGAACTGGCGCGCGAGCCGGTGGCCAGTATGGCCTTCGGCGGCGCCGACTTGAAGCAGTTGCTGATGCTGGGGGCGCGCGGCGGCCTGTATGGACTGCCGCCTGGCGTGGCCGAGGGACTGGCGCCCGGCGTGGCCGATACCCCGTTCGACGACGGCCCCGCCGCAGTCGCCGATTCCCAACGTCCGCGCCACGGTGATTGACGCTGCATCGGCGCGCCCTTATGATGGGCGATCAAGAAAATCACCCCTATGACCGATTCAAGCTCCGACCGCTTCGTCCGCTCCCACCTGAAAACCCGCCATTTGGTGTTGTTGGTCGAATTGGGCCGGCACGGATCGATTGCGCATGCAGCGCAAGCCGCCAACCTGACCCAACCCGGTGCGTCCAAATTATTGGGCGAGCTTGAACACGCGCTCGGCGTTCAGTTGTTCGAGCGCCTGTCGCGCGGCGTCGCCCCGACCTGGTACGGGAAAGTACTGATACGGCGCGCCGGCGCGGCGTTGGCGGAGATGGACGCGGCACACCAGGAAGTGATGGAGCTGTTGTCCGGCTTGCGCGGACGCGTGGGCATAGGCACCGTGCTGGCGCCGGCCACCGGCCTGGTGCCGAAAGCGATCAACCTGCTGAAATCGCGCCACTCGCGGGTGCATGTCTCGGTCAGCATGTCGACCAGTAAAGCACTGGTGGAACGCCTGCGCAGCGGCGAGCTGGATCTGGTGGTGGGCCGCATTCTCGATACGGCGGCCGCCGATGAACTCAATTTCGAACCGCTGACCGACGAGCCGCATCTGCTGATCGCGGGCGCGGGCCATCCGCTGGCCGGACGCACCGATCTGAAATTGGAAGACCTGATGGAGCAGTGCTGGATACTGCCGCCCGCCGGCAGCATCCTGCGCGACCGCCTGACGGCGCTGTTCCTCTCGCACGGTTTGGAGCAGCCCGCCGAAACCGTCGAGACCCTCGATTTGCCCGTCGTTGCTAGTCTCCTCATGAGCAATGACATGATTGTCGCGCTGCCTGCCGATGCCGTGCAGCCGTATCTGGAGGCAGGCCTGATGACGGTGCTGCCGTTCGATCTGGGCGTCAGCATGGATTCGTTCGGCATTGTGACGCGCAAACGACACCAGCTCTCGCCTGGTGCCGATGCGATGCTGCTCGCGCTGCGCGATGCCGCAGCCGCCATCTATCCTCACTATCGCCGGCCTGCTTAAGCCTCTGCGGGCTTGATATACGATCTTCGTATGGCCCGCGCTCAATAAGCTATTGGAAGTGCTTCTTTCGTTTCGCTAGCATCCAGTTATTCGTCCTAGTCGTTAATCAGAGACGGAACTAAACAACACTGGAGATGCACATGAAGCACAAAAAAATGAGCTGGCTCATCGCCACGCTTTTCACGTCCCCTATGCTGGTCCAACAAGCGCTTGCCCAGGAAGCCGCAGCCGATATTCAACAAGTGAACGTCACCGGCATCCGCGCCTCGGTGCGCAACGCCTTGGCCGCGAAGGAAGCTTCGAACAGCATCGTGGAAGTGATCTCGTCGGAAGACATCGGCAAGCTGCCGGATACCACCATCGCCGAATCGCTGGCACGCCTGCCGGGCATGTCGTCCGGCCTGGATCGCGGCAACGCCAGCCAGATCGTCGCGCGCGGCATGGGCCCGCGCTTCATTGGGGCCACGCTGAACGGCCGCGAACTGGCTTCGTCTGAGCCCAACCGCGCCGTGCGTTTCGAGCAGTTCCCATCGGAGTCGCTGAGCGGCGCCACCATCTACAAGACGCAGAATGCCGAGCTGGCCGAAGGCGGCATCGCCACCACCATCGATCTGCAAACCGTGTCGCCGCTGAAGTATTCGGGCCGCCAGGTTTCGTTGAAGGCGGACGCGCTGTACTACGCGCTGGCCAAGGACATCGGCGGCGCGGACAAGACCGCGCCGCGCCTGGGTGGTGTCTACATCGACCAGTTCAACAACAAGACGCTGGGCGTGGCGCTGGCCTTCAGCTACCAGGACCAGCCTTCGCTGCAAAAGAACGTGCGCCACTGGGGCTTCAATGAAGACCACTCGGCGGACCTGAACGGCGACGGCAAGGTAGACAAGACGCCGTGGGGCTTCCAGGATGAAGTCAAGCGCGGCAAGGACAAGCGTACCAGCCTGCTGGGCAAGGTCGAATGGAAGCTGTCCAGCGATGCGTTGATCACCGCCGACAGCTACTACGCCAAGGCCGCGATTCGCGAGCCGGGCCTGCAACACTGGACCGGCGACCTGGGTAACTGGGATGGCTACGAGTCGGGCAACTTCAGCAACCTCGATATCCGCAACGGCTATGTCGCCGGCGGCACGCTGAAGAACGTCGGCGTGGTCACCAATGACTACTTGTGGATACAAGACACCAGCGTTGCCGCCAGCGGCATCAACGGCAAGTTCAACGTCGGCGACTGGAAGGTGGAGAGTGATCTGTCCTCGTCCCACGCAATGCGCAGCAGCCAGTGGCGCGACGTGCGCCAGTATTCGAACAACCCGACCACGATCACCTGGGACTTCACCGGTAACGAGAACCAGAGCTACAACTTCGGCATGGACACCGGCAACCCGGCCAACTTCGGCGCGCCGAGTTTGTACGTCGACACCGACGGCCATATCAAGGATCTGCTGAACGCGGTGAGTCTGAACGCATCGCGTCCTATCGAGGGCAGCATCGTCAGCCGCCTGAAGGTTGGCGTGCGCGCCACCGATCGTGAGAAGAGCTATCGCCAGACCACCTGGCAGCTCAATCCCACGGCGGCGATTCCTGCATCGGCCTACGAGACGGTCAACGTCAGCGGCTTCCCGTCGTATATCGCATTGAAGGACTTCGGTGCTTCGACGGCGGCGGCTTTCGGCGCGGACGCCTTCGATCCTGACGGCCGCCCGCAGACGCAGAACGACCTGCTGTCCGGCTGGAAGGTCAAGGAACGCAGCACTTCGGCCTTTGTACAGGGTGACCTGGAGGGCGAAGCTTTCGGCAAGACCTATCGCGGTAATGTCGGCGTGCGCCTGGTGCACACCACGCAGACCGGCTACGGCATGCAGTCGCTGAACGGCGCTGCGCCGACGGCGGTGGAAGGCGGCACCTCCTACAACGAGATCCTGCCTAGCCTGAACCTGATTTTCAACATGGACGAAGCACAGGAACGCCAGGTGCGCTTCAGCGTGGCGCGCGCCATGTCGCGGGCGCCGCTGGACGAGATGCGTTCTTCGCGTAACCTGAACGTGGTGACGGATGCGACCCAGCCGATCACCGGCAGCGCAGGTAATCCGGAACTGAAGCCGATGATGGCCAACCAGGTCGACCTGGCCTACCAGTGGTACTTCGGCAAAGGCTCGCTGCTGTCGGCTGGCGCGTTCTACAAGAAGGTGTCGCGCTACATCGCCATCACCAGCGACACCACCACCATCAACGGTCGCCCAGCCACCATTACCCGTTCGGTCAACGGCGACGGCGGCGACATCCGCGGCGTGGAGCTGGTGTATCAGCAGGCCTTTACTTCGCTGCCTGCGCCGTTCGACGGCCTGGGCATCGCCAGCAACTACGCTTACACCACCAGTAACATCCGCGAGAAAACGCCGACTGTGAATCCTTATCCGATCGAAGGTCTGATGAAGAGCAACGGCGGCGTAACGCTGTGGTACGAGAAGGCGGGCTACGAGGCGCGCGTCTCCGCCAACTACCACAGTGCTTTCGTGCGTAATCCAACCTGGGGCGCCGGCCAGCTGATCGAGAACGAAGCCGAAACCTATGTGACGCTGAACCTGGCCAAGCAACTGACGCCGAATGTCCAGCTGCGCTTCGGTATCGACAACCTGACCAACCAGAAGGCCGTCTATACCAGCTCGAACATCCCTGTGCAGCAGGAAGTGACCGAGTTTGGCCGCCGCTTCAATCTGGGTCTGTCGTTCAAGCTGTAATCTGTTTTTATCGTGGTTTTAGCGGAGCGGTGCGTGATGGCGCTGCTCCGTTTTTTTCATTAAGGGGGCGCGGATTGAAATCGACCACATTCAACTGGCGGCGGCTGTGTTCCGCCGTTCTTCTGCTGACGGCCTGCGTGGCCGCGCAGGCTGCAACGCCGGGACGTGAGCGACTGTCGCTCGATCGCGGCTGGCTGTTCCACCTGGGCGATATCGTCCAGCCGCCGATCAAGGGTCACGGCGAATCCTATGGCAATGCCAAGGCCGGCAATGCCGCCGGCGCGGCCGGTACCGAATACGACGATTCCGATTGGCGCCACCTGGACCTGCCGCATGACTGGGCGGTTGAAGGCCCGTTCGATCCCAACGCTAACGTCTCGCAGGGCTACCGTCCGCGCGGCATCGGCTGGTACCGGCGCTATCTGCGCGTGGATGCGGCCGATCGTGGCCGCCACTTCGAATTGCAGTTCGACGCCATCGCCACCCACGCCACCGTTTGGGTGAACGGCAATGTGGTGAACCGCAACTGGTCCGGCTACAACTCCAGCTATATCGACATTACGCCTTACCTGCGCTATGGCGATGCAATGAACACCATCGCCATCCGCGCCGATGCGGAGGCCATGGAGGGCTGGTGGTACGAGGGTGCGGGTATGTATCGCCATGCTTGGCTGGTCAAGCGCGATCCTGTGCATATCGTGACAGACGGCGTGCATGCGACGCCGCGTCTGGGTAAAGGAACTCAATGGACGATACCGGTTGAGGTCACACTGAATAATAGCGGCAAGCAGGCCAGCGGCGTGACGGTGGAAGTGTCGGTGTTCGACCCTGCCGGCAAGCAGGTGGCCCGTCAGAGTGCCATTGCGCGCGTGACGGCGCTGGGCACGAGCACCGTGCAGGTACCGCTGGCCGTCGCCAATCCGGCATTGTGGTCGCTGGAGAAGACCAATCTGTATCGCGTGACGACGCGCGTTCTGCAGGATGGCAAGCCGCTCGACGAGGTGTCGTTGAATACCGGTTTCCGCACCATCCGCTTCGATGCGGCGCAGGGCTTCTTCCTCAACGGCGTGCATGTGAAGCTACAGGGTGTTTGCATCCACCAGGATCATGCAGGCGTCGGCGTGGCGGTGCCGGATTCCGTATGGGAGTATCGCCTGCGCCGGCTGAAGGAACTCGGCGTGAACGCGATCCGCTTCTCGCACAACGCACCGGCGGCCGAAGTGCTGGACCTGGTGGACCGCATGGGCTTTGTCGTCATGGACGAGAACCGCAACTTCAATCCATCGCCGGATTATATGCAGCAGCTGGAGTGGATGGTCAAGCGTGATCGCCATCATCCGGGCGTGATCCTGTGGTCGGTGTTTAACGAGGAGCCGGAGCAGGCTACCGAGGTAGGCTACGAAATGGTGCGCCGCATGTCTGCGACCGTGAAAGCGCTGGACGATACCCGTCCCGTCACGGCGGCGATGAACGGCGGCTTCCTGACGGCGTTGAACGTCTCGCACGCGGTGGACGTGGTGGGCTCCAACTATCAGGTACCCGATTACGACCGCTATCACAAGGCCAATCCCAACAAGCCATTCACCAGCTCCGAAGACACGTCCGCCTACATGACGCGCGGCGAGTTCAAGACCGTCCACGAAAAGAACCTGATCGCCAGCTACGACGACGATGCGGCGGAGTGGGGTAACACCCATCGCGACGCCTGGCAGGCGATCGCCACGCGGCCATATGTGGCGGGCGGTTTCGTCTGGACCGGTTTCGATTACCGTGGCGAACCGACACCGAACGAATGGCCTTCGGTCAGCTCGGTGTTCGGCATCATGGACCTGAACGGCTTCCCGAAGAATGCCTACTACATCCATCAGGTGCAGTGGATCAAGGACCGTCCGCTGATCCACATCGCGCCGCACTGGAACTGGAGCGGCAGCGAGGGCAAGGACATCCGCGTGATGGTGATGGCCAACGTGGAGCGCGTGCGGCTGCTGCTGAACGGCCGCCTGCTGGGCGAGCAGAAGGTGGACCCATACCGCATGAACAGCTTCAACGTCGCCTACGCGCCCGGCAAGCTGGAAGCGATCGGTTACAACGGCAGCAAGGAAGTCACGCGCACGGCGGTGGAGACCACCGGCGCCGCCGTGGCGCTGGAGCTGGCGCCGGATCGCGCGCAGCTGGCCGGCGACGGCCGCGATGCGATGCCGATCACCGTGCGCGCGCTGGATGCGCAAGGCCGCGCCGTACCGGTGGCCGATGCGCAGGTGACCTTCGCGGTGACGGGCGGCGGCCGCTCCATCGGTCATGGCAACGGCGATCCGAACTCGCACGAGGACGAGAAGGGCGCGACGCGCCGCCTGTTCAACGGCCTGGCGCAGCTGATCGTGCAGGCCAACTACGACGGCACGGAGGCGATCAGCGTAACCGCCACCGCGCCCGGCCTGGCGCCGGCGCAGATCAGCATTCCGGTCAAGGCGGTTCCGGCGCAGCCCTACGTGGCGGCGGCCGAAGCGCCGCTGACCTTCGTACGCAGCTGGCGCATCGCGCCGGACAGCGCCGAACGTCCCGACCCGAATCAGCAACTGGCCAGCTTCGACATGAACACCTGGGGTTGGGGTTCGCCGCCGATGATCGCGCCGGCCGCCGCGAAGTATCACCTGTACCGCGCCAGCTTCACGCCGCGCAAGAACCTGGCCGACGGCAGTGGCGTAATCCGCTTCGCCGGTGTGCGCGGCAAGGCGGAGGTTTGGCTGAACGGCCAGTTGATCGGCAAGAAGGATAGCTACGCGCTGGCGGCGTTCGAGCTGCCGCTGCCGGCCGGCGTCGGCAAGCGCGAGATCAACGTGATCGTCGAGGCGGAGCCGGGTCAGGCCAGCGGCATCGAGGGCTATGTGAGCATTACGCCACGCTTGCTGGCAAAGTAGCAATTTTTGCCGTGACGTTGACAGTGAGGAAATAAATCGCGCGCTTGCCCGCCAAATATGCGGGCCGGGCGTGCGATTCGGTTGACGGCGTTCCGCGCGCTGCCTATAGTGGCGGGATGATTTCAGATTTCCAAGAACTATCCGACAAAATCGACCAGCTGGCCGAGATGACCCAGGCGCTGCGCCGGGAAAATGCACAATTGCGTCAGGCTAATGCCGCCCTCGTGGTGGAGAACATGGGCTATCAGCGCAAGTTGAGCGAGGCGGCCGGCCGCGTCGAGGCTTTGCTGGAAAAAATCCCCGCGCTCGACGGCGACGCCGAAGAGGAAGAACAGCCTGAAAACGAGGACGCACGATGATACAGCTGGATGTGACCATCATGGGTTCGCCGTATCGGCTGGTCGTCAAGGAGGAAGAAGAGCGCGCGTTGCGCGAGGCCGCGGCCTTCCTGGACAAGAAGATGACGGCGATACGCGACGGCGGTAAAGTCAAGGGCAATGATCGCATCGCCGTGATGGCGGCGCTGGGCATGGCGGCGGAGTTCCTGTCGGTGAAATCGCCGGTGGGACCGTTGTCCGACATGTCTATACTGGAAGTGCAAACGAAGATCAGCGCCATGCACAAAGTACTCGATAGCGCGCTGACGCCGCAAGAAACCCTGTTTTAATTCGCTAAAATCCTTCCTTTGCGGCGGACAAGAGAGTAAACTTCGTTTCACCCTGCGGTGTTCGCGATTGCCATATATTCCTTGAACCATTTATGTGCACCGGTTGCGGAATTTTGTTCGATGGGCGTGAGCGTCGCTAGTCCGATGAACCCGAAATTGAACTAACTGTGACCACCTTGAACCGTTTGGTTCGGGATGCCGGCAAAGACGGCACAGGCGGGGCCTTATCCTAAGAAGCGGTTGCAAGCATGTGAGTGCGCAGCCGCTTTTTTTCGTCTGGACGTTTTTATTGGGAGCCACCCATGCAATATTGGTTGATGAAATCCGAGCCTGATGAAGTAAGCATCGACGACGTGATGGCGTCGCCCGCGCAGACCACGCCGTGGTTCGGCGTGCGCAACTACCAGGCGCGCAACTTCATGCGCGATGGCATGCAGGATGGAGACGGTGTGTTGTTCTACCACTCCAGTTGTCCGGAGCCCGGCATTGCCGGCCTGGCGAAAGTGGTGGGCGGCGCCTATCCCGACGCCACACAGTTCGACAAGGACAGCAAGTACTACGATCCCAAGGCCACACCGGAGCAGCCGCGCTGGATTTCGGTCGATGTGCAGGGCACGCAGAAAACGCGGCTGCTGTCGCTGGCCGAGATGCGTACCATCCCTGCGCTGGAGGACATGGTGGTGCTGCAAAAGGGCAGCCGTCTGTCGATCACGCCGGTGACGGCGGCGCAGTGGAACACCATCGTCAAGCTGCTCAAGAAAGGCGCTTGATGGATATCGGCCTGGTACTGGTCCTGCTGCTGATGGGCGCCGTGGGTGGCTTCCTGGCGGGGCTGCTGGGCATAGGCGGCGGCATGATACTGGTGCCGTTCATCACGATGATCTTCAGCGCCAAGGGTTTTGCCGACAGCGTGAACATACATATGGCGGTGGCGACATCGCTGGGCGTGATCCTGTTCACGTCGATGTCGTCGGTGCGCGCGCACCACCTGCATGGTGCGGTGTTGTGGCGCGTGGCGCTGCTGCTGTCGCCGGGCATATTGCTCGGAGCCTGGTGCGGGCCCTGGATCGCCAAGCAAATGAGTCCTGCGGGTCAGGCGATTTTGTTCTGCGTGTTCCTGGGCTTCTCCGCTACGCAGATACTGTTCGGTAAAAAAACGGTAGTCGTGGAAGGCGTTGCGCAGCGCGGCCTGCCGGGGAACGCGGCCATGTTCGGCGCCGGCGGTGTGATCGGCCTGGTGGCGGGCTTGCTGGGCGCGGGCGGCGGCTTCCTGTCGATTCCGTTCATGACCTGGTGTAACGTCAGGATGCAGAACGCGGTGGCGACCAGCGCGGCGCTGGGCTTTCCGATCGCGCTGGCGGGCACGCTGTCGAATATCTACTATGGCTGGGGCACGCCGGACCTGCCTGAATACTCGCTGGGCTTCATCTACCTGCCGGCGTTGCTGGTGATCGCGGCGGCCAGCGTAACACTGGCGCCGCTGGGCGCGCGCACCGCACACAAGCTGCCGGTGCAGACCCTCAAGAAAATCTTCGCGGTGGTGCTCTACGGCCTGGCCGCCTACATGCTGCGCAAGGCCTTAGCGTAAGACTGGTGCGCGGCCTTTCTGTTGGACCGTGTAGGCCCACACCAGCATCGCCAGTGCGCCGACAATCATCGGCAGCGACAGCACCTGGCCGGACGTGATCGGCATGCCGAGGAAGGTGGTTTCCCAGTCCGGCGTGCGGAAGTATTCGGTGAAGAATCGCGCGCAGCCGTACAGCAGCGTGTACGTCGCACCGACCGCCAGGCGCGGACGCTCCTTGCGCGAGTACAGCCACAGGATGACGAATACCACCAGGCCGTCGATCAGCAACTGATAGAGCGGCGACGGATGGCGCAGCCCTTGCAGGAACACGGGATTTGGCGACAGCGGATAGTTCGTGTCCGGCCACAGCATCGCCCACGGCAGCGATTGATCGCTGACCACGCGGCCCGGCAGTTCGGCGTTGATGAAATTACCCAGGCGGCCGGCGGCATAACCCAGCGGCACCAGCGGCGCGATGAAGTCGTACACGTCCAGCAGATTGCGGCCGCTCTTGCGCGCCCACACGGCCATCGCGATCAGCACGCCGAGGAAGCCGCCGTGGAAGGACATGCCGCCGTGCCAGACCTTGAAGATCTCGATCGGATTGGCGAAGAAAAAGCCGGGGCGGTAGAACAGCACCTCGCCCATGCGACCGCCGATCACCACGCCCAGCATGCCGTAGAACAGCATGTCGTCCAGGTCTTCCTTGCGCCACCCTTGCGCGGCGATGTGCGGCTGCTTGATGCGCACGCGGCCCAGCGTGATGAACATGGCGAAGGCGAGGACGTACATCAATCCGTACCAGTGGATCGCCACCGGCCCCAGTTGCAGGGCGATCGGATCGGGCATCGGGTGTATCAGCATAGGGTGTTCTTTCTTAATAATTCCAAAAAGCCGCGCAGCACCGGCGAGGCATTGTCGCGCCGCCAGGCCAGGCCGGTTTCGACCAATGGCGTGGCGTCGCGCAGCGCCCGGTATTCTACCCCGGTCCGCATCAGGTTGGACACGGACTGCGGCACCAGCGCCATCCCCATGCCGGCCGATACCAGGCTGACGATGGTCTGCATCTGGATCGCCTGCTGGCCTATCTCCGGCGTGATGCCGGCGTCGCGGAACACCGACAGGATGGCGTCGTACAAGGCCGGCGAGATCGCGCGCGGGAAGACGATCAACGGTAGTGGCGGCAGGGAGGCCAATGCCAGCTTGCCTTGCTTCTTGAGCAGGCCGGCCGGCAGGGCTAGCACCAGCGGCTCGCTCAGCACCGGCAGGTAGTCCAGTTCGAGTTTGGCCTTGTCCGGCAGCGGTGGGATCAGCAAGCCGGCGTCGATGCGGTTGTTGAGCAGGTCATCCAGTTGCAGGTCGGACGTGGCTTCCTGCAGCGTGATCTGCACTTGCGGATAGGCGGCGCGGTAGGCGCGCAGGAAGGGCGGCAGCACGCTGTAGTCGGCCGAGGAGATGAAGGCCAGCGTCAGCCTGCCTACCTCGCCGGCGGCGGCGCGCTGCACCAGCTGCGGCAGCTCCTGCGACTGCGCCAGCATGCGGCGCGCTTCCGGCAGCAGCGCCAGCCCGGCCGGCGTCAGCGCCACGCCGCGGCGGTTGCGCTCGAACAGCGAGGCGCCCAGCAGCTCTTCCAGCGCCTGTATCGTCTGCGACAGCGGCGGCTGCGTCATGTGCAGGCGCAGCGCCGCCTTGCCGAAGTGGAGTTCCTCGGCGACGGTGACGAAATAGCGCAATTGCCGCAGTTCGATGTTCATATTGTTTACTGTTGAAATTCTATTCAGTGATATTTTATACGACTCACAGAGTCGTAAATACTATATTTGACACCGGGGCAGGGGAAAGGCAATCTGTCATGCTAAGCCAGCGGTCTTAAGTCCGCCTTACAGTCAAGCAACGCCAGGAGAAACATCATGCCGCAATACCGTTCCCGCACCACCACCCACGGCCGCAACATGGCCGGCGCCCGCGCCCTGTGGCGCGCGACCGGCATGAAGGACGGCGACTTCGACAAGCCTATCGTCGCTGTCGTGAACTCGTTCACGCAGTTCGTACCCGGCCACGTGCACCTGAAGGACCTGGGCCAGCTGGTGGCGCGCGAGATCGAGAAGGCCGGCGGAGTGGCCAAGGAATTCAACACCATCGCCGTCGATGACGGCATCGCCATGGGTCACGGCGGCATGCTGTATTCGCTGCCGTCGCGCGACCTGATCGCCGACTCGGTCGAGTACATGGTCAACGCCCACTGCGCCGATGCGATGGTCTGCATCTCCAACTGCGACAAGATCACGCCGGGCATGCTGATGGCCGCGATGCGCCTCAACATTCCGGTGGTTTTCATCTCCGGCGGCCCGATGGAAGCGGGCAAGGTGATCAAGGTGGTCGACGGCAAACAGAAGATCATCAAGCTCGATCTGGTCGACGCCATGATCAAGGCTGGCGATCAATCGGTCAGCGATGCGGACGTCGCCGAGATCGAACGTTCGGCCTGTCCTACCTGCGGTTCGTGCTCCGGCATGTTCACCGCGAACTCGATGAACTGCCTGACCGAGGCGCTGGGCCTGGCGCTGCCGGGCAACGGCACCATCGTCGCCACCCACTCCGACCGCGAGCAGCTGTTCCTGCGCGCCGGCCGTTTGATCGTCGAACTGGCCAAGCGCCACTACGAGCAGGACGACTATTCGGTGCTGCCGCGCTCCATCGCCAGCAAGGCCGCGTTTGAAAACGCGATGGCGCTGGATGTGTCGATGGGTGGTTCCACCAACACCGTGCTGCACTTGCTGGCCGCCGCGCACGAAGCGGAAGTGGACTTCGACATGAAGGACATCGACCGCATCTCGCGCAAAGTGCCATGCCTGTGCAAGGTCGCGCCGATGACCGACAAGTACCATATCGAAGACGTGCACCGCGCCGGCGGCATCGTGGCGATCCTGGGCGAACTGGCGCGCGCCGGTTTGCTCGATACCTCGCTGCCGACCATCCACGCGCCGACCTTGGGCGATGCGATCGAACGCAACGACATCAAGCGCAGCGACGATCCGGCCGTGCACCAGCTGTTCCGCGCCGCGCCTGGCGGCGTGCCGACGCAGGTGGCGTTCTCGCAATCGGAACGCTACGACGCGCTCGATACCGACCGCAGCACCGGCTGCATCCGCGACAAGGCGCACGCCTATTCGCAGGACGGCGGCCTGGCTGTCTTGTACGGCAACCTGGCGCAGAACGGTTGCATCGTGAAGACGGCTGGCGTCGATGAGAGCATTTTGAAATTCAGCGGCAAGGCGCGCGTGTTCGAGAGCCAGGATGCTGCGGTTGAAGGCATCCTTGGCGATACCGTGCATGAAGGCGATGTGGTCATCATCCGCTACGAAGGTCCGAAGGGCGGCCCCGGCATGCAGGAGATGCTGTATCCGACTTCGTACATCAAGTCCAAGGGCCTGGGCAAGGCTTGCGCGCTGCTGACTGATGGCCGCTTCTCGGGCGGTTCGTCGGGTCTGGTGATTGGTCATGCTTCGCCGGAAGCGGCGGAGGGCGGCGCGATCGGCCTGGTGGAAGAGGGCGATATGATCGATATCGATATCCCGAACCGCACCATCAACCTGCGCATCAGCGATGCGGACCTGGCGGCGCGTCGCGCGGCCATGGAAGCCAAGGGTGATGCGGCGTGGAAGCCGGTCAACCGTCAGCGCTATGTGTCGCAGGCGCTGCAAGCCTACGCCGCGCTGACCACGTCGGCCGATCGCGGCGCCGTGCGCGATCTGTCGCAGATCAAGCGCTAACTGCTTGCCGCACTCCCGCTCCGCCCGGAGCGGGAGTTATTATTTCTTGTCGAAATTCTGCTTCACGCGCGCCTTGCGGCGCTTTTCGTCTTCGTCGTGCGCCTTGCGCTTGTCCAGGCCAAGCATCGGTTCCAGGAACTCGAACCACACGAAGGCGAACACCATCAGCCCGATAATCCACCACCAGGACAGCAGGGCGAACTTCCACACTTCAAAATACCGCAGCCCGCACAGGGCTAAGATCAACAAAATGATAGGCATGATGTGCTCCTCCAGTTACGTCATCTTACAAAGAAAATGGCTTTACGGGCAGCAATATTCTATTATTGGTCAACGGGCATATGCGGTATGGCGTTTAATGTGCACTGGGAAAACACGGTAGAATTGTTGGCAGAATTGAGTAGCACTTACCTGGAGAAGACAATGAAACGTAATTTGATGATGGTTGGCATGGTGGTCGCATCGGCATTCGCGTCGCAAGCCGCAATGGCGGACGCGGGCATGGACCTGGCAAAAGCGAAGAACTGCCTGGCATGCCACGCTGTGAGCACCAAGCTGGTTGGCCCTGCCTACAAGGATGTCGCCGCCAAGTACGCCGGCCAGAAAGACGCAGAAGCCAAGCTGGTCACCAAAGTGATGAAGGGCGGTTCCGGCGCCTGGGGCGCGATCCCGATGCCAGCCAATCCGCAAGTGAGCGACGCTGAAGCGAAGACCCTGGTGAAATGGGTGCTGGCGCAGAAATAATCAGCGCAGCAGCAGAATCAAAAAAAGCCCCGTCTGCACTGAGCGCGATCTTGAGCGCGTTCAGGCCGACGGGGCTTTTTCATTAAACTTACTTGATCACCGAAGTGATGGTCTTGGTGCCGTTGTTGTAGTTGTACATGGTCAGCGAGCCGTCCTTGATGTCGCCCTTGGCATCGAACTCGATCAGGCCGGTCACGCCCTGATACTTGATCTTTTGCAGGAACGGCAGGTACTTGGCAGGCTCAGCCGAGTTCGCCGCTTGCATCGCAGCAGCCATCGTCATCACCGAATCGTACACGTATGGCGCGTACAGTTGCACGTCCATGTTGTACTTCTTCTTGTAGCGCGCATGGAAGTCGTCCATGTTCTTTTGCAGCTCAGGCGGTACACCGCCGGCTTCGGCGCAGGTGACGACCTTGACCGCGTCGGCGCCGGCCAGCTTAGGCAGCGATTCGGTGCACAGGCCGTCGCCGCCCATGTACTTGGCCTGGATGCCCAGCGCCTTCATTTGGCGCAGCAGCGGGCCGCCTACCGAGTCCATGCCGCCGAAGAAGATCAGGTCGGGATTCTTGCCCTTGATGGTGGTCAGGATGGCGTTGAAGTCGGTCGCCTTGTCGGTGGTGAATTCCTTGCCGACGATTTGCACGCCCGGCAGCGCTTTCTTGGCGCCCTTGATGAACTCTTCCGCCACGCCCTGGCCGTAGGCGGTACGGTCGTCGATGACGGCGATCTTTTTCACGCCCATCTTGCCGACTGCATAGCTGCCCAGCGAGCCGCCCAGCTTGGCGTCATTGGCGACCACGCGGAATACCGAGTTGAAGCCTTGCTGCGTATATTTGGTCTGGGTGGTGGCTGGCGAAATTTCCGGGATGCCGGCGTCGAAGTAAATCTTCGATGCAGGGATGGTGGTGCCGGAGTTCAGGTGGCCGATCACGCCGTTGACTTTGGCGTCGACCAGCTTCTGCGCGACCGCCGTGCCCTGTTTTGGATCGCCGCCGTCGTCTTCCAGCACGAGGACGAATTTGACCGGCTTGCCGCCGATCTTGATGCCTTTGGCGTTCAATTCTTCGACGGCCATCTTGGCGCCGTTTTCATTGTCCTTGCCCAGGTGCGCAGACGGACCGGAGACCGGAGCGACGTGGCCGATCTTGATCACTTCTTGCGCGCCGGCGCTGCCAGCAAAAGCCAGTGCGATGGCGAGTGGAATGAACTTGGTCTTGAACAGCATATGCATTCTCCAATGGTTGAATAAGCGACGGTGTCTCATGAGCGCCGCAGAATTTTTTCTGCAAGGCCAAAAGGTACAACAAATTATTCTTAACGCAAAGGGAGATTCGCAGGGTTTCGCACTTTTAAGTGGCATTTCCCGGTTTTGATGCGCGCCGCGCTGGGAGGGGGCGGTCCGTGCACCAGAAGTGGGAACGGACCGGGAGGGAAATTCTTACTTTTTGGCCTGCAGATGCGTCAACTCTTGCGAGACGGCGCGGGCGACGATTTTTTCAATGGTGTCGTGCAGGCCGATGCGGATTTCGTTGGTCAGGCCGTGCAGGGCGTGGGTCAGGACTTCGGCCATGCAATCCTTGATGCGCTGCTCCAGCACGAAATCGACGCGCGATTGCAGCTGGTGCATGATGCGTTCGGACAGGCGATGTTCCATCATCGCCCATTCGGCATCGCTCCAGTTGTCGATGGCGTCGGCTTCCAGCTCGGCCGCCATTTCAGCGCGCTTGGACAGCGTGGAGCGGGTACCGGAAGCGGCCTCGCCGGGCAGCAGTTCATCGCCCAGCGGCTCGGCCTTCAGGACTTCCGTCAATACAGGGATACTGGCGTCAAACGATTGGGCTTGGCTCATGATTTTCCTGTGACAAAGTGGGTAAGTGGGTAGTCTTGCTGCTTGTATGCGACATAGCGCTTGCGGCCGGCGGCCGCATCATCCTCATCGGAGGAAATTACTTCGATCATGCGCTCGAATTGCGCGACCCCGGAAGGTGCGCGGCGCGACAAATTTACCAATAAATCTTTGTGTGGTAATTCTGCCTCATCGTTGTCCGTGAGAATGATTGGCGTGTGCGCGGCGAGCGCATCGCCAGCGAGCACATGGGGCAGGAAGTCGGCAGGGGAAAATGTCCACATCGCCGCGTTAAGTTCTGCCAGTTGCGCCTCATCGTCTGCCATTAGCACCACGCGTTTGTTCGCCCCCCAGGCCTTGCGCACGAGGCGGCAGGCATAGGCGATTTTGTCCGGCACGTTGGTGTGGAAATCGATGCGTGTCATAGCTGTTTGATCTGTTCTGTAGAGGGGAAGTGCATGCGGCAAGGTGCCGCCTGATTCCAGTTTATTCGAAAATTATTTTTGGCGCTGGCACCGATGTTGCTACCGAACGCCAATTCTAGAACTGGAAGCCCGGCGGCGCATTGACCGGCGGCAGAGGCTTGGTCAGCTCTTCCACGGGGCGCACCGCTTCGGGCGGTGGTGCTGGCGGCTGCGCGGCGGAAACCGGCGCCGGGAATTGATAATTCGGTGGCAGGCGTTTTTCCAGCGGATAGCCGGCGTCGCTCAACAATACGTCCCAGCTGTTCTGCTCGAAGCCGGTCAGCTTGCTGCGGCCGACCAGCAGCAGCGGTAGCTGGCCGTTGCCACCTGCCTTCTTCAGTGCGAACTGGTCGTCCACGGTGGCGACGGTTTTTTCATTGAAGGGGATGCCGCGCGCCATCAGCATGGCGCGGGCGTTGTCGCAACCATCGCACTGTGCCGTGGTGTACAGCGTGACGGGGCGATTGCGCACGGCGTCGGCCAGTTCCTGCGGCAACTCCACCGAAGCTCCGCCGGTGGAAAACGATTTCACTTCGACTTTTGTTTTGGTCGGCGCCGATGGTGGCGGCGGCTGGTCGCTGTAGTGGGTCACGCCCTTGTCGTCGACCCATTTGTACACCTGGGCGCTGGCCGTGCCGAGGCACAGCAGCGCGATGGTGAGGAGCGCCAGCCGCTTCATGATCAGGCCGCCATGCCGCTGTGACGCAGCAGCGCGTCGATGCTGGGCTCGCGGCCACGGAAGGCCGTGAACGATTCCAGTGCGGGGCGCGAGCCGCCTACCGACAGGATCTCCTGCAGGTAGCGCTTGCCGGTCGCGGTAGTGGCTTCCGGTCCCAGTGCCTTGGCTTCTTCGAACGCGGCGTAGGCGTCGGCGGACAGCACCTCGGCCCACTTGTAGCTGTAGTAGCCCGCCGCATAGCCGCCGGAGAAGATGTGGCCGAAGGAGTTCTGGAAACGGTTGAACGCAGGCGGAATGATCAGCGCGAATTTGGCGCGCACTTCATCGATCAGTTGCTGCACGGTCTTGCCGGTGCTGGCGTCGTAGTCGTAGTGCAGGTGCATGTCCAGCAGCGAGAATTCCACCTGGCGCAAGGTCTGCAGGCCGGACTGGAAATTCTTCGCGGCCAGCATCTTGTCGTACAGCGCGCGCGGCAACGGTTCGCCGGTGCTGACGTGCGAGGTCATGTGTTCCAGCACTTCCCATTCCCAGCAGAAGTTCTCCATGAATTGCGACGGCAGTTCCACCGCATCCCATTCCACGCCGGAGATGCCGGATACGCCCAGCTCATCGACCTGGGTCAGCATGTGGTGCAGGCCGTGGCCGAATTCGTGGAACAGCGTGATCACTTCATCGTGCGTGAACAGCGACGGCTGTGCGACGCCATCGACCACTGCAGGCTCGGTGAAGTTGCAGGTCAGGTAGGCGACCGGGGTTTGTACTTTCTCTTCCTCGGCACGGCGACCGCGGGCGTCGTCCATCCAGGCGCCGCCGCTCTTGCCGGCGCGCGCGTACAGGTCCAGGTAGAACTGGCCGATCAGCTTGCCGTTACGTTCGATGCGGAAGAAGCGCACGTCCTTGTGCCATACCGGCGCATCGTCCGGCTTGATCTCGACCGTGAACAGGTTCTGGATCAGGCGGAACAAGCCGTCGACCACTTTGTGTTCAGGGAAGTACTGCTTCACTTCCTGCGCCGAGAAGGCGTAGCGGCGTTCTTGCAGTTTTTCGGAAGCGTAAGGGATGTCCCAGGCTTTCAGCTCGGCGATGCCCAGTTCTTCCTGCGCGAATTTTTTCAGTTCGGCCAGGTCCTGCTCGGCGAACGGACGGGCGCGCTTGGCCAAGTCTTCCAGGAAGGCGATCACCTGGTCCGGCGATTGCGCCATCTTCGGCACCAACGATACCTCGGCGAAGTTCTTGTAGCCCAGCAGCTTGGCTTCCTCGTCACGCAGCTTCAGCAGCGTGACGATGTTTCGCGTGTTGTCCCAGTCTTCCTTCTTGCTGAACACATCGCCCTGCTCGGAAGCCTTGGTGGCGTTGGCGCGGTAGATGGTCTCGCGCAGTTCGCGCTTGTCGGCGAATTGCAGGATGGGGAAGTAGGACGGGAAGTGCAGCGAGAATTCGTAGCCTTGCTTGTTTTCCTTTTCGGCGGCGGCGCGCGCGGCGGCTTTCACGTCGGCGGGCAGGCCGGCCAGGTCGGCTTCGTCGGCCACCAGCAGCTTGTAGTCGTTGGTGGCGTCGAGCACGTTTTCGGAGAAGCGGGTCGAGACCGACGCGTGTTCTTCCTGGATGTCGGCAAAGCGTTCTTTTTTATCGGCAGGCAGTTCGGCGCCGCCCATGCGGAAATCGCGCACGGCGTTGTCGATGATGCGCTTGCGGGCCGGCGACAGGCTGTCGAAGCCGGCCGACGCGCGCAGCGCCTTGTACTTGCCGAACAGCGCCTCGTTCTGGGCCAGCGCGGTCCAGAACTCGGTCACTTTCGGTTGATTGTCGTTGTAGGTGGCGCGCAGTTCGGGCGTATCGACCACATTGTTCAGATGGCTGACGATGCCCCATGCGCGGCCCAGCAGCTCGGTGGCGTTTTCCAGCGGGGTGACGAAGTTATCCCACGTCACTTGCTCGGACGGCGCTTCCAGTTGCTCGACCACGGCGCGGCTCTTGGCCAGCAGGGAGGCTATGGCCGGGGTGACGTGCTCGGGCTTGATCGCATCGAAACGCGGCAGGCCGCTAAAGTCCAGCAGGGGATTTTGATCAGTCATCTTGAGTCCAATAAGTTCGATACGGTTGTATTAAGTACGCTCGGCCGCTTCGACGGTGTTCATCAGCAGCATGGTGATGGTCATCGGGCCCACGCCGCCTGGTACCGGCGTGATGTGCGATGCCACTTCCTTGATGCCGGCGAAATCGACGTCGCCGCACAGCTTGCCCGCTTCGTCACGGTTGATGCCGACGTCGATGACGATCGCGCCCGGCTTCACCATATCAGCGGTCAGCGTATTGCGGCGGCCGGTTGCGGCCACAACGATGTCGGCCTGGCGGGTGTACAGGCCCAGGTCCGGCGTCGCACTATGACAGATGGTGACGGTGGCGTTGGCTTGCAAGAGCAGCAGCGCCATCGGCTTGCCGACGGTGTTGCTGCGGCCGATGACCACCGCGTGCTTGCCGCGCAGGTTGACGCCGGTGCTTTCGATCAGCTTCATGCAGCCATACGGCGTGCAAGGACGGAAACCGTCCAGGCCGGCCATCAGTTCGCCGGCGCTCAGCACCGAGTAGCCGTCCACGTCTTTCTTGGTGGAGATCGCTTCGATGACCTTGTGCGGGTCGATGTGCTTAGGCAGCGGCATTTGCACCAGGATGCCGTGGATGGCCGGATCGGCGTTCAGCGCGGCGATGCGCTCCAGCAGCGCGGCTTCGCTCAGGTCGGCAGGGTATTGGTCCTTCAACGAATAGAAACCGGCGTCCTCACAAGCCTTGACCTTGTTGCGCACGTACACGTGGCTGGCCGGGTCGTCGCCGACGATGATCACGGCCAGGCCGGGCTGTTTGCCTTGGGCGGCGAGGGCGGCAGCACGTGCAGCAATTTCCGCGCGCAGTTTTTGGGAGAGGGCGATTCCGTCGATCAGTTGAGCAGGCATGATTTAACCAGGTTGGAGAGGAAAGCAGGATTATAAAGCCGCAGCGCGCACTCCGCCTCGTTTCCGGCGGTTTAGTCATGCTGCGGTGCACAAGGTTCCCATAGGGTTATTTCACAATACGAAATGACGTATCGTAATTTGAAAAAGAGGAAAAGTGCTGTTAGAATCGCACACGGCATTGAAGTATTGGTAAATAATCAGCGTTAGTTCAGCACTCAAACTCAGGAGACTTAATACATGTCAGCTCAACTTGACCAGGTAACGGCAAACACCGACCCTGATTCGCAAGAAACCAAAGAATGGTTGGACGCACTGGCTGCAGTGCTGGAACAAGAGGGCCCTGAACGTGCTCACTACCTGATGGAACGCCTGATCGACCTGGCCCGCCAAAGCGGCTCGGACATTCCGTTCTCCGCCAATACCGCTTACGTCAACACCATCCCCGCCCACCTCGAAACCCATTGCCCAGGCAACCTGGAATACGAAGAGAAGCTGCGCTCGTGGATGCGCTGGAACGCCATGGCGATGGTCGTCAAGGCCAACCGCGTCGACGGCGACCTCGGTGGCCACCTGTCCTCGTTCGCCTCGCTGGCCAACATGCTGGGCATCGGCTTCAACCACTTCTGGAAAGCGCCGAGCGAAAACCACGGCGGCGACCTGCTGTACATCCAGGGCCACTCCTCGCCAGGCGTGTACGCCCGCGCCTTCCTCGAAGGCCGCCTGAGCGAAGAGCAGCTGACCCATTACCGTCGCGAAGTCGACGGCAAGGGCCTGTCCTCGTATCCGCACCCGAAACTGATGCCGAACTTCTGGCAGTTCCCGACCGTGTCGATGGGCCTGGGCCCGTTGATGGCGATCTACCAGGCGCGCTTCCTGAAGTACCTGCACGCGCGCTCGATCGCCGACACCACCGACCGTAAAGTCTGGGCATTCTGCGGCGACGGCGAGATGGACGAACCGGAATCGCTGGGCGCAATCGGCATGGCCGCGCGCGAGAACCTGGACAACCTGGTCATCGTCGTCAACTGCAACCTGCAACGCCTGGACGGTCCGGTGCGCGGCAACGGCAAGATCATTCAAGAGCTGGAAGCGGACTTCCGCGGCGCCGGCTGGAACGTCGTCAAAGTCATCTGGGGCCCGGGTTGGGACGCGCTGCTGAAGCAGGACAAAGACGGCATCCTGCGCAAAGTGATGATGGAAACCATCGACGGCGAATACCAGAACTACAAGGCCAAAGACGGCGCCTACGTGCGCAAGCACTTCTTCGGCAAGCACCCTAAGCTGCTGGAGATGGTCGCCAACATGACCGACGACGACATCTGGCGCCTGACCCGTGGCGGCCACGATCCGCACAAGATCTACGCCGCTTTCAAGGTCGCACAGGAACACAAAGGCCAACCGACCGTCCTGCTGGTGAAAACCATCAAGGGCTTCGGCATGGGCAAGCACGGCGAAGCACGCAACACCGCGCACAACACCAAGAAGCTGACCGACGAAGCCGTGCGCGAAATGCGCGACCGCTACTCGATCCCTATTCCGGACGACCAGCTGGCCGACATCCCGTTCTACAAACCTGCCGACGACGCGCCGGAAATCAAGTACCTGCACGAGCGCCGCGCCGCGCTGGGCGGCTACCTGCCTGCCCGCCGCATGCAAGCCGACGAGAAGCTGGTTGTGCCGCCACTGAGCGCCTTCCAGAACGTGCTGGATGCGACCGCCGAAGGCCGTGAAGTATCGAGCACCCAGACCTTCGTACGTATCCTGACCACGCTGCTGAAAGATCCTAGCCTGGGCCAGCGTATCGTGCCGGTGCTGGTCGATGAGTCGCGTACCTTCGGTATGGAAGGCCTGTTCCGCCAGGTTGGTATCTTCAACCAGCAAGGCCAGTTGTATGAGCCGGTCGATAAAGACCAGGTCATGTACTACCGCGAAGACAAGGCCGGCCAGATCCTGCAAGAGGGTATCAACGAAGCCGGTGGTATGAGCTCGTGGATCGCCGCGGCGACCTCGTACTCGACCAACAACCGCGTGATGATCCCGTTCTACACGTACTACTCGATGTTCGGCATGCAGCGTATCGGCGACCTGGTATGGGCCGCCGCCGACATGCGCGCCCGTGGCTTCCTGATGGGCGGCACCGCCGGCCGCACGACGCTGAACGGCGAAGGCCTGCAGCACGAAGACGGCCATAGCCATCTGTTCGCAGCGGCTGTACCGAACTGCATGCCTTACGATCCGACCTTCGGTCACGAAATCGCCGTGATCGTTCAGGATGGTCTGCGCCGCATGGTGGAAAATCAGGAAGATGTGTTCTACTACATCACCATCATGAACGAGAACTACCCGCACCCAGGCATCAAGCCTGGCCAGGAAGAGGGCATCCTGAAGGGCATGTACCTGCTGCAGGAAGGCGACAAGAAAGCCAAGCAGCGCGTGCAGCTGATCGGCTCCGGCACCATCCTGCGCGAATCGATCTTCGCGGCCGAACTGCTGAAGAACGACTGGAACATCGCCGCCGACGTGTGGTCCGCTCCGTCGCTGACGCTGGTGGCCCGCGACGGCCAGGACGCAGAGCGCTGGAACCTGGTCAACCCGACCAAGGAACAACGCGTGCCGTACGTGGCGCAGCTGCTGAAGGACACGAGCGGCCCTATCGTCGCGACGACCGATTACATGCGTGCGTTTGCTGAACAGATCCGCGCCTTCATTCCTAAAGACCGCACCTACCGCGTGCTGGGCACCGATGGTTTCGGCCGTTCGGACACCCGCGCCGCGCTGCGTGAATTCTTCGAAGTGAACCGTTACTACATCACGGTCGCTGCGCTGAAATCGCTGGCGGAAGAAGGCAAGATCGACGCGAAGGTGGTGGAGCAGGCAGTCGTCAAGTACGGCCTGAACGCCAACAAGCCAAATCCGGTGACCCAATAATTAGAACGGAGCAGACGCTATGAGCATTGTGGAAGTTAAAGTCCCGGATATCGGTGATTTCAAGGAAGTTGAAATCATCGAGTTGATGATCAAAGTAGGCGATACGATTAAAGTAGACCAGTCGCTGATTACCGTTGAATCGGATAAGGCCAGCATGGAGATTCCTTCGTCCGCCGCTGGCGTGGTCAAGGAAATCAAGGTCAAGGTCGGCGATAAGGTGGCTATGGGTTCGTTGTTGCTGTTGCTGGAAGCTGATGGCGCTGGCGCCGCAGCTCCTGCAGCTGGAGCCGCACCTGCACCAGCCGCTGCGGCTCCAGCACCGGCGCCTGCCGCTGCCGCCGCACCTGCACCGGCTCCTGCCGTTTCGGCCGGTCCGGTCGACGTCAAGGTGCCGGACATCGGCGACTTCAAGGAAGTTGAAGTCATCGAAGTGATGGTCAAGGTTGGCGACACGATCAAGGTCGATCAGTCGCTGCTGACCGTTGAATCGGACAAGGCCAGCATGGAAATCCCTTCGTCGCACGCTGGTGTGGTGAAGGAAGTGAAGATCAAGGTTGGCGACAAGGTTGCCATGGGTTCGGTGGTGCTGGTGGTTGAAGCTACGGGTGGCGCTGCCGCCCCGGCGGCCGCACCTGCCGCTGCTGCTCCTGCCGCCGCGCCAGCCGCCGCCGCTGCTCCTTCGCCGGCGCCTGCTGCTCCTGCCGCCGTTGCGGCCGCGTCGCAAGGCTCGGTCCAAACCGGCAAGCTGGCGCACGCATCGCCGTCGATCCGCAAGTTCGCCCGCGAACTGGGCGTGGATCTGGGTAAAGTGCCTGGCTCCGGTCCTAAAGGCCGCATCAACCAGCTGGACGTGCAGAACTACGTCAAGGGCGTGATGGCTGGCACCACCGCTGCACCTGCCGGCGCTTCGGCTCCAGCCGGCGGCAACGGCGGCATGAGCGTGCTGCCATGGCCGGTGATCGACTTCAGCAAATTCGGTCCTACCGAACTGCTGCCACTGTCGCGCATCAAGAAAATCAGTGGTCCTAACCTGCACCGCAACTGGGTCATGATCCCGCACGTCACGCAGTTCGACGATGCCGACATCACCGACCTGGAAGCGTTCCGCGTCGAGACCAACAACGCCAACGCCAAGAACAAGGATGCCGCCAAGCTGACCATGCTGGCCTTCGTCATCAAGGCATCGGTCGCCGCGCTGAAGAAATTCCCGGCGTTTAACGCGTCGCTGGATGAGAAGGGTGAAAACCTGATCCTCAAGCAGTACTACAACATCGGCTTCGCGGCCGACACGCCGAACGGCCTGGTGGTACCTGTGATCAAAGGCGCGGACCAGAAATCGGTCTCGCAGATCGCTCGCGAAATGACTGAGCTGTCGCTGCAAGCGCGCGAAGGCAAGCTGAAACCGACCGACATGCAGGGCGCCAGCTTCACCATCTCGTCGCTGGGCGGCATCGGTGGCACGCACTTCACGCCTATCGTCAACGCGCCGGAAGTGGCGATCCTTGGCTTGTCCAAGGCATCGATCAAGCCGGTGTGGGACGGCAAGGCATTCCAGCCTCGCCTGATGATGGGTACCTCGCTGTCCTACGACCACCGCGTGGTCGACGGCGCGATGGGTGCTCGCTTCTCCGTGTACCTGAGCGAAGTGCTCGGCGACATGCGCAAAATTCTGCTGTAAGGAGCGACTATGAGCACAGAAGTGAAAGTGCCGAACATCGGCGACTTCGCAGAAGTTGAAGTGATCGAGGTGATGGTCAAGGTTGGCGATACGATCAAGGCCGACCAGTCGCTGATCACCGTTGAATCGGACAAGGCCAGCATGGAGGTCCCATCATCGCACGCTGGCGTGGTCAAGGAAATCAAGGTCAAGGTTGGCGACAAGGTCAAGGAAGGCTCGCTGATGCTGGTGGTGGAAGCCGCCGCTGGTGCCGCCGCCGCTGCTCCTGTCGCCGCGCCGGCGCCTGCTGCTGCAGCTCCGGCTCCGGCCGCAGCATCTGCGCCAGCCGCGCCGATCGCCGCACCAGCCGGTGGCAGCTACGCCGGCCAGGTCGACATCGACTGCGACATGATGGTACTGGGCGGCGGTCCTGGCGGTTACTCCGCCGCGTTCCGGGCTGCAGACCTGGGCATGAACACCGTGATCGTCGAGCGTTACGAAACGCTGGGCGGCGTGTGCCTGAACGTCGGTTGCATCCCGTCGAAAGCGCTGCTGCACGTGGCATCGGTGATCGACGAAACCTCGCACATGTCCAACACCGGCGTTACCTTCGCCAAGCCGACCATCGACATCGACCAGGTACGCAAGTACAAGGAAGGCGTCATCAAGAACATGACCGGCGGTCTGGCCGGCATGGCCAAAGCCCGCAAGACGCAAGTCGTCACCGGTGTCGGCCAGTTCCTGAGCGCGAACCACATCGAAGTTACGGCCGGCGACGGCACCAAGAAAGTGGTGCAGTTCAAGCAGGCCATCATCGCTGCCGGTTCGGCCGTGGTGAAGCTGCCGTTCGTGCCGGAAGATCCACGCATCGTCGATTCGACCGGCGCGCTGGAACTGCGCCAGATCCCGAAACGCATGCTGGTCATCGGCGGCGGCATCATCGGCCTGGAAATGGCCACCGTGTACTCGACCTTCGGCGCGCGCATCGATGTGGTCGAAATGATGGACGGCTTGATGCAAGGCGCCGACCGCGATGCGGTCAAGGTCTGGCAGAAGTTCAACGAGAAGCGCTTCGACAACATCATGACCAAGACCAAAACGGTCGGCGTTGAAGCGCTGCCGGAAGGGATCAAAGTCACCTTCGAAGCGGCGGAAGCCGGCGCCGCAGCGCCAGCTCCGCAGGTCTACGATCTGGTGCTGGTCGCAGTGGGCCGCAGCCCGAACGGCAAGAAGATCGCCGCCGACAAGGCTGGCGTGATCGTGTCCGATCGCGGCTTCATCCCGGTCGACAGCCAGATGCGCACCAACGTGCCGAACATCTTCGCCATCGGCGACCTGGTGGGCCAGCCTATGCTGGCGCACAAGGCGGTGCACGAAGGCCACGTGGCGGCGGAAGCCGCAGCGGGCCAGAAGTCGCACTTCGATGTGAAGGTGATTCCATCGGTGGCCTACACCGATCCGGAAGTGGCATGGGCCGGCATCACCGAAGACGAAGCGAAAGCCAAGGGCATCAAGGTCGAGAAGGGCCACTTCCCTTGGGCAGCGAGCGGCCGCGCCGTGGCCAACGGCCGCGCCGAGGGCTTCACCAAGCTGCTGTTCGACGCTGAAACGCACCGCATCATCGGCGGCACCATCGTCGGCACGCACGCCGGCGACATGATCGGCGAGATCGCGCTGGCGATCGAGATGGGTTGCGACGGTACCGACATCGGTAAGACGATCCATCCGCACCCGACCTTGGGCGAGTCGATCGGCATGGCCGCCGAAGTGTACGAAGGCGTCTGCACCGACCTGCCTCCGCCACGCAAGCGCTAAGCAACGTAGCATCACAAAACCGGGACTTGTTCCCGGTTTTTTTATAGGCTTTCAAGATGTCTTCAATACTGTCGTTCATTCCGCTGCTGTTGTCGATCGCGCTGTACACCAGCCTCGTCAAGCTCGCGGCCTTCCTGTACAAGCGCGCGCTCCTGAGCTGGCGGGACGCCTGTATCTTCAGCCTGATTTTGTTGACGGTGCTGGGGGCCGGCACGCTGCTCAACCGCCTGTCAGGCAATGCGATTCCTCTGGTGGTGTCGATCGTCGCCGGCATGGTGATCCAGGTCGGCATCGGCGCGTGGTATCTGGCCTCGCGTGCACGCACGGCCGGTGGCGAGCCATTGGCAGCCAAAGGCGCCGCCATGCTGGCACTAATCGCCTATGGATTGATCGCCGCACTCGGCCTGCTTGCCGCCTTGGCGATGGGCGCGTTGGTCGGCTAAAGTCTCGGCGCCTCAGAGCGAGAATGGGGGCAGTTCCCGAAGCTCGCGACGAGTTTCTACTTAGGGGGCTACACTTATGACGTCGCCCTGGAAGGTCCAAGGCTCGCCGCATGATGGAGAACGATATGGCATCGATACGCAAGGAAATCGACATTGGTGTCCCACCTGAGCAGCTGTGGGATGCGCTACGCGACGTGGGCGCGTTGCATACTCGGCTGGTGAAGGGCTTCGTCACCGATTGCAAATTGGAGCCGGACGGCGCGGCGCGCATGGTGACCTTTGCCAACGGCATGACGGTGCGGGAAGTGATCGTCACCGTCAGCGATGAAGACCACCGCGTGGTCTGGTCGGCGGCGGGCGGACGGCTGAGCCATCACAACGCCTCCGCGCAGGTCTTCGGCGAAGGTGCGCACGGCAGCCGGCTGGTGTGGATCGCCGACCTGCTGCCCGACAGCATGGCGCCCGCCGTCGCCACCATGATAGAGCAGGGGCTGGATGCGATGAAGCGCACCGTCGAGGCACGCTGATGGGTGGGGGCTGCAAGGAATTCGCGAGAATGGGGGCAGTTCCTTGGCGTTGATTGCGCTGAACGCGCTGCGTGGCTGAGAGGTTTGGTGGTCCGGTTCAGTTGCTTGATTAATATCATACATATCTTGGTGATTTTTAGAATTGCAAAGCGGTGGTGTTGTCCTCAGACTAACGATTTACCTGACGCAGCCGGCTGACGTCCTCTTTGACTTCGCTGCCGGGCGCAAAGTGGAGATCGGGATTCTGATGAGTAACTTGAAAAAGATGGCGCTGCTGGCTTTGATGTGGCCCGCCTTCGCCCGTGCGCAGCAAAGTGTGACGGTGACGGGGCAGAAGAAGGCATCGCCATGGATGAAGGCCGAGAGCCAGCACTTTATCGTCTTTTCCAACACCAGCGATGACGCCTTGCGCCAGCTGCTGGACAACCTGGAAAAGCTGGATCACGTACTGCGCATCCAGACCAGGGACTACCAGATCGCCGCCACCGCCCGGAACAAGATCACGCTCTACTATCACGACCGTCCTGGCAGTTTCAACGACGCCGTCGCCGATGCGCCGCCCGAGGCGATCGGCCTGTACAACAGCTGCGGCCACGGTGTGCAGGGCTATGCGGTGCACCTGGAGGGCATCGCCGGTTTGCGCCCGGAACAGTTGGCCAAGCATGCGCTCAACAACAGCCAGACCTATATTTTCGAAGCCTATGCGCGGCATTTTCTTTACCGTTACACCGACATCCGCATGCCGGCCAACTACATCGACGGCTATGCGCAGTATTTTTCCACCGTGCGTTTCGCCGGCAAGCAAATGTCGCTGGGACGTGTGCCAGCCAGCGTGGCGCGCTACATCTACTTCCTCGATAACGGCCATGGTCGCCAGCTATCCTACCAGGACATCCTGGCGCCCGCCGCGCCCAACGACACTGGCGTTACCGCAGAGCCGGCGGTGCGGCTGGAGTACCTCGCCAAATCCTGGCTGCTCACCCACTACATACTGTCGTCCGACGACAGTGTTGGCCAGCGCGACCGGTACCTGAACCAGGTTCATCTGGACGTCCCGGTCGGTGTAGCCTATGCAGCCTCCTTCGGCCAAAAGTTGTCTGAGCTGGACACGGCGATGTGGCGCTACCGTGGCAAGGGTGTCGAGGTCAGGCAGTTCGAGGTGCCGTCGCTGCCGTCAGCCCGCATCGACTTCACCAGCCTTCCCGACGCCGTCACCGATTTTTTGCTGGCCGACGCGGCGCTGAAATCCTGCCCCGGCCAGCAGCGCGGCGCGTCGGTGCTGGCGGCGCTTAGCCAGCACGCTGGCGGTATGCCGAACAATGATGCCGCCTGGCTCACCCTGAGCCGGGCGCAGGTCGACTGGGGCAAGGCGGAAGACGCGCTGCCTTATCTGAACGAGGCGGTCCGCAAGGATGGCGCCGGCGCCGAGGCGTTCTACTTGCTCGGCACGGCCAATTTGCGGTTGTCCGCGCAGCGCAAGGAAGCATCGTATCTGCAAGCGGCGATTGGCAACCTGACGCGTGCGCGCAGTCTCGATCCTGACTCGGCCGAGGTGGCCTACGCGCTCTACCAGGCACGGCTGGCTACGGGCGACAAGCCGGACGCCGCGACGCTGGAGGCTGCCATCGCGGCCTGGCGCAACGCGCACGAGGTCAACACCCACGCGCGTGCGGCGGCGCTGGCGTTTGCTTATTCCGGCAGAGTGGCTGAGGCGGATAACGCGCTGACGCTGCTGGCCCACAGTGCGCTCGACCCCGAGCAGGCCGCCTGGGCGCACACCTGGCAAGCCCGGCTTGCCAAAGGTGTTGGCTACATCGAATTGTTGGCGGAGATGCGGCGCGAGCCCGATGCTGCGGCCCCGTTCAAGGAATGGACGGTGGCCGGCGACGACCTGATGCGAACTGTGGAATACAACGCCGGTGTCGAGAACACGCGCAAGTATCTGGAGTCCATGCGCCTGGCCGACCCGGTGTCCGAGAAAAACTTTTTTGTGCTGCCGACCAAGAAATAGCCGCAAATTCTGGGTCTTGTGGGACCTTATCGCGTGAGCCGGTACAGCAGAATCGCGGTGCGGATGGTAGCGCGTTCGATGGAGGCGATTTCCAGGTCTTCGTCCGGCGAATGCGCGCCGTTGCCGGTGGCGCCCAGGCCGTCCAGGCTGTCGAGCAGCGGGGCGACGAACTGCACGTCGCCGGCGCCGCGCTGGCCTGGCGGCAGGGCAGGGATCTCGCCGAGGCCGGCGTCGCTGCTGGCTTGCGAGTAGGTCTTCAGCACGGCCAGGTTGCCGGCGGTCGGCGACATCGGCGGATACGATTCGTGGAAGCTGATGCTGGCGCTGGTGCCCGGCAGGTTCTGCGCGACGATGGCTTTCATCTTCGCGTGCGCGCGGTCGCGCTGTTCGTAGCTCAGGTAGCGCAGGTCGCCGTGGACCGTTGCGGTGCGAGCGATCACGTTGCCTTTGCCGGCGGCCAGGCCTTTTGATCCGGTAGCGTCGACGCTGGCATCGGTGCCGCCTAATATCAATCCCGGGCTGAACGTCAGGTCAGGCTCGATCACCTGCTGGCGGAAACCGTCGACGATGCGCGCCGCTTCGTACACGGCGCCATAACCGGCGCTCTCGGTGAAGATGCCGCTGGAGTGGCCTTGCTTGCCTTTGACTTCCAGATCCCACGACGACGAGGCACGGCGGCCGATGGTGCCGGTGTCCTTGCCGCTCTTGTCGCGTACCGTGGCTTCGAAGGCCAGCGCGATGTCGCTGCGCTTGGCGGCGGCGACCATGTCGGCGCGCGAGATATCGACTGGATCGCCGGCGTTCTCCTCGTCGCCGCTGAACATCACGGTGATTGTGGTGTTATCGAGCGCACCCACACGCTGCAAGGCGCGCAGCGCTTCGACGATAATCACGTCGCCGCCCTTCATGTCGTTGACGCCCTGGCCGCGCACGCGGGCGCCATCGCGCTTCCACAACTGCACCGGGCTGTCTTTTTCAAACACGGTATCCAGATGGCCGATCAGCAGCAGGCGCTTGCCTTGCTTGCCCTCGCGCGTGGCGAGCAGGTGGCCGGCGCGCTTGACGGCGGGCGGCATGTCGATCCAGCGGGTGGTGAAACCCAGCTGGTCGAACTGCTCGCGAAACAGCTTGCCGACTTCGCGCACACCCTCATGGTTCATGGTGCCGCTGTTGATGTTCACCGAACGCTCCAGCAACTGCAAGCCTTGCTCCGAATGCGCCTTGACCTCGTCGACGATCTTTTGCTCGACGGGCGACAGCGCCGCGGCGCCTGCGCTACTCATTGCCAACACCAGTGCTGCGAACGCGATCGGTTTCAATGCCATGTGGACTCCGGGTGATTCCTCAAGCTTGCGCCGACGCTGGCAGTCCGAAGATGCGGTCGAAGGCGAGGCTGAAGAGAAAGGTATAAAACATAAAGAATAACACCAGCCCCAAGTCCAGCACAAAGGCGTCCCACAGCGAGATGCCCAGCCACCAGGCGAACAGCGGCACCAGGATCACCACCAGGCCTCCTTCGAAGCCCAATGCGTGAGCGACGCGGCGCATCCAGCTGCGGCCTCGCACTGCCTGGCGCGCTTCCCAGGCTTCGAACATGCTGTTGTAGACAAAATTCCACACCACTGCGACCACCGACGAGGCGACGGCGGCGGCGCTGGCGTGGCCCACATCATG
Source organism: Duganella sp. BJB476 (assembly GCF_003416895.1). Classification (GTDB taxonomy): domain Bacteria; phylum Pseudomonadota; class Gammaproteobacteria; order Burkholderiales; family Burkholderiaceae_D; genus Rugamonas. The sequence continues at coordinate 501,064 of NZ_QVIO01000003.1, read as the reverse complement.
GCCCATCAGTAGCACCAGCACGCTGCTGGTGAGGGCGACGGCGATCAATTCAAACAGCGATACATAGACGACTTTGCGTTTCAATCCTTGCATGATGTTTCCTCCTTAGTAAAGATGTGACCATGTTAATAGCAATTTTCTGATTGAAAAAGTCGACAGCTATCAGTTTTTGTGACAGCATGAGGCCATGGCCTTCTCCAGCGATAACATCGCCATCTTTCTCGCCGTGCTGGATCACGGTTCTTTTTCCGCAGCGGCGCGGGCGCTGGGGCGGGTGCCGTCGGCCGTCAGCATGGCGATCGCCAACCTGGAGGCGGAACTCGATTTGCAGCTGTTCGACCGCACCTCGCGCGAGGTGCGGCCCACCGAGTCGGCGCGCGCGCTGGAGGCGGAAGCGCGCCAGATGGCCGGCCAGTTGCGCCGCTTGCAGGCGCACGCGCTGTCGCTGCATCAGGGACTGGAGCGGCGCCTCACGCTGGCCATCGCGCCCGAACTGCTGTCGGCGCCATGGAGTGATCCGCTGGCGCGGCTGGCGGAGGAATTCCCCTCGCTGGAAGTGGACGTGCTGTCGGCCCCGCAGAACGACGCGCTGCGCATGCTGCACGACGGCTCGGCGCAGCTGGCGCTAATCTACGAACGGCCGCAGATCGACCAGCGCGAAAGCTTTCAGGAGCTGGGCAGCGAGGTGCTGGTGGCGGTGATCTCGCCGCGGCATCCGCAGGCGCGTGAGCGCAACGGCCAGTTCCGGCTGGAGGACCTGGTCGACATGCGCCAGATCGCCATCGTCAGCCGCGACGCGCGCATCGAGGACGAGCGCGTGCTCATCTCGCGCAAGTTGTGGCGCACCGACAGCCATCTGGCGACATTGAGCCTGGTGCGCGCCGGCGTCGGCTGGGCCTATCTGCCGCACCGGCTGGCGGCGCCGCTGCTCGATTCCGGCGAGCTGCTGGGCATAGGCTTCGCGCACATGAGCAACCAGGTGCGCCTGTGGGTGGACGTGGTGTGGCTCAACGACCGTCCGCTGGGTTTGGGCGCGCAGCGCCTGATCGCGCTGATGAAGGACATCGCCGGCCTGGAGGCGCGGCCGGTGGAGCCGTAGCGCACACTTAATGCAGCCTTAATCCACCCGCCGCGCCGCATGGGAAGCTGGTATATTCGCTGTGCAGATTTTTTCATAAAGGATAACCATGCTTCGCCTGAAACTCGCTGTCGCCGCCGTCGCCTTGCTGGCCGGTTCCGCCTTCGCCTCGCCCACCGCGCCGAAGAACGGCGCCGAGTACACCACCCTGAAAACGCCGCAGCCGGTGCTGGCCGAGGGCAAGAAGGTTGAGGTGATCGAGTTCTTCATGTACCACTGCCCGGCGTGCTACGCGCTGGAGCCGGCCATGCTGGCGTGGGTGAAGAAGCAGGGCGACAGCATCACGTTCCGCCGCATCCACCTGCCGCTGACCGGCGAGAACGATCCGGAAGCGCATATGTTCCTGACGCTGGATGCGTTGAAGCTGGAAGAATCGCTGCACGCCAAGCTGCTGACCACCTGGCACGTCGAGCGCCGCCGCCTGAAGAGCGATGCGGACAATGTCGACTGGGCGGTCAAGAACGGCGTCGACAAGGATAAATACCTGGCCATGTACAACTCGTTCTCGGTCATCACCAAGCTGAAAAGCGCCGGCCGCGTGGCCAGCACGTATGAAGTCACCAGCACGCCGACGCTGATCGTCAATGGCCGCTACCTGACCAATCCGTCGATGGTGGACGCCAGCAATCCAGGCATTCCGCGCCCGCAACTGGACCAGGCCACCTTGCAGGTGCTGGACGCGCTGGTCGCGATGTCGCGCAAATAAGTTGGCCGCCAGCGCCGAATTTGTCGGCTGGATGCGCGAGCAATTCGCGCCGCTTGGCGCGGCCGTGTCGGATGGTGCGTTCTTCGGTGGCCGCGCTTTCAAATTTCACGGCCTGCAGTTCGCGTGGGTGATCGGCAGCACGCTGTACCTGCGCGTCAACGACGCTACCCGCGCCGGCTTCGAAGCCGAAGGCGCGGCGCCGTTTTCCTACGAGACGAAGAAGGGTACGGTGCTGGTCCGAAAATTTTATTCGGCGCCGGAGTTCCTGCTGGACGATCCCGAGCAGATGCTGGTCTGGGCCCGCAAGGCGATCGACGCAGCCGAATAAAAGCCGCGCGGCGCTGGCGTTTTAGTTGACGGTGAAGCGGGTCGGGATTTCGATGCCGCCGTTGCGCGCGGCTTCCGCGTAGGCTTGCATTTCCTGGATGACGGCGTCGAGCTGTTCCTGGCCCGGGTTGGCCTGGAACATTTTGATGCGCTCGTTCATGAGCGTTACCTGCCTGCTCCAGTCCAGTCGATTCGATTTGCTCATGTCTGCTCCGTGTGTAAAAAAACAGTATAGAGCAAATGACAAAAATGCACAGCTTCTAACGCAGCACGGCGCGGAAGAACAGGTCCAGCCCTTGTGCGGCGCGGGCGCGCAGCTCGTCGGTGCTGGGGGGCTGGTCGGTCGGGAACAGCATGCGCACCATGGTATCGCCCATGATGCAGGCGATTACGTGCACCGCCAGCGTCTCGACCGGCACTTCCGGGCGCAACTGGGCGCGGATGTCGGGGCGGCCGAAAAAGCGCATCAACTCCTGGCGGGTACGCAGCGGGCCGGCCTGGTAGAAGGTGTCGGCCAGCTCCGGCGTGGTCCTGGCCTCGGCCACCACCATGCGGTGCAGGCTGACGAAGGCGGGCGCCGTCACCAGCTCAAGGAAGCGCAGCGCGAAATCATCCATCACTTCCCGGAACGGCCGCGGGTCCGCCTGCATGTCCGTCATGCCGGCGAAGAAATGCGCGCGGCCGTTGGTGATGACGGCGTTCAGCAGCCCGGCCTTGCCGCCAAACTTGACATAGATGGTGCGCACGGCGACGTGGGCCTCGCGGGCGATCATTTCCAGGCTGACCTTGCTGTAGCCCTTTTCCAGGAACAACCTGGCCGCCGTGTGCAGCAGCGCTTGCAAGCGGGCTTCCTTGTCGGCCGCGCGCGGGCGGCCGGCCACCTTGCCGAAGCAGGGCGAGTCGGGGGAGTCATTGGCGGCGTCTTCCGGACAATCCGGTTCGTCCAGGGCGGCGGCGTTGGCGGTGATCTTCATGGGCTGACATGTTAAAGGATGCGGACATCGTAGTCCAAAATAAAATGAAATGCAATCGTTTCATTTCTTGACTTTGCCGAAAATCGGGCTAATAATGCACTTCTCCCATTTCATTTATTTGGAGCTGCACATGTCCACTCAGCACAACCAAGAACAGAAAGTGCTCAGCGCCGTACCCGCCGCCCAGCCTGCGGCGCCTGCCGCCGCTGCGCCGGCCGGTCCGGCCAAGTCCAATACCCGCGTGCTGGTGATCGCCGCCGTCGTCGCGCTGGCCGCCTTGGCCGCCGGCGGCCGCATGTGGTATCGCAGCCATTATTTCGTCGAGACGGAAAACGCCTATGTGGCCGGCCACGTGCATCCGGTCTCGGCCCGCATTTCCGGCGTGGTCACCAAGGTGCTGATCGACGATAACCAGATCGTCAAGGAAGGCGATGTCATCGCCGAGCTGGATCCGTTCGACCAGCATGTGAAGGTCGAGCAGATCCAGGCGCAGATCGCCACCGCCGAGCAGCAAGTGGCGCAGTCGGACGCGCAGATCGCCCAGACCCAGGCCCAGGCCAGCGCCGCCGCCGCCCAGGTGGCGCAGTCGGAAGCGCAGCTGGTGCGCGCCAAGCAGGACGCCGAACGTTACGGCCAGCTGTATAACAGCCAGATGAAGGCCGTCTCGAAAGCGGAACTGGACAGCGCCGTCGCCGGCCGCGCCAGCGCCGTGGCCGACCTGGCCGCCCGCAAGGACAACGCCGCCGCCGCCAAGGCCCAGATCAGCGCTGCCCATTCGGCGCGCGACGTGCTGAAGGCACAAGTGACCGTGCTGCGCGTGCAATTGAAGGACGCCCAGCAGCAGCTGGCGTACAACCGCATCCTGGCGCCAGTCGGCGGCCGTATCGGCAAGCGCACCATCGAGGTGGGCCAGCGCGTGACGGCCGGCCAGCAGCTGACCGCCATCGTGCAGGAAAACGTCTGGCTGACCGCCAACTTCAAGGAAACCCAGCTGGCCGACCTGAAGCCGGGCCAGGAAGTCAAAGTCTCCATCGATGCGATACCTGGCCATGAACTGATCGGCAAAGTCGACAGCTTCGCGCCAGCCTCCGGCGCCCAGTTTGCGCTGCTGCCGGCCGATAACGCCACCGGTAACTTCACCAAGATCGTCCAGCGCGTGCCGGTCAAGATCACCTTCAAGCCGGAAGACGTCAAGGCCCTGAGCGGCCGCCTGGTGCCGGGCATGTCGGCGATCGCCGAAGTGGCCGTGAATCAGTCCGAAGCCAAAGCCGCGCACTAAGGAGCCCTGTCATGGCTAGCACCACAATCGATACGCCGGCCGGCGGCGTGGGGAAACCTGCGCTCGCGCCGATCATGCCGAGCGAGAAGGTCTCCGGCCGCACCTGGATGGCGGTGGCCGCCGGCATGCTGGGCGCCTTCATGGCGGTGCTCGACATCCAGATCACCAACTCGTCGCTGAAGGACATCCTCGGCACCTTGTCGGCCACGCAGGAAGAGGGCTCGTGGATCGCCACCGCCTACCTGGTGGCGGAGATCATCGTCATCCCGATGACCGCGCTGCTGACCCGCGTGTTCGGCATGCGCGCCTACATGATGGGCACCACCGCGCTGTTCCTCGGCTTCTCCACGCTGTGCGGTTTCGCCTGGAACCTGCCTAGCATGATCGTGTTCCGCATGCTGCAAGGCTTCACCGGTGGCGCGCTGATCCCGATGGCGATGACGCTGGTGATGAGCAAACTGCCGCCGTCCAAGCGCGCCACCGGCATGGCCATCTTCGGCCTGACGGCGACGCTGGCGCCGGCGATGGGCCCAACCTTCGGCGGCTATCTGAGCGAGCTGTATGGCTGGCCGTCGATCTTCTACATCAACTGGGTGCCGGGCGTGCTGCTGATCGGCGGTATCGCGATAGGCCTGGACAAGGAAAAGGTCCAGCTCAACCAGCTGTTCAACGCCGACTGGCTGGGCATCGCCTTCATGGCCCTGGGCCTGGGCAGCCTGACCATCTTCCTGGAAGAGGGCAATAGCAAGGACTGGTTCGATTCGTCCTTCATCATCACCTTCGCGGCGATGGCGATCATCGGCCTGCTGGGCTGGATGGTGACGGGGGCGACGCGCAAGCAGCCCTTCGTCAACCTGGGCCTGTACGGCCAGCGCAACTTCTTCGCCGCCACCGCGCTGTCGATGGCGATGGGCATGGGCCTGTACGGTTCGTCGTTCCTGCTGCCGCTGTACCTGGGCCAGATCGCCGGCTACTCGCCGATGCAGATCGGTGAAGTCATCATGTGGGTCGGCTTGCCGCAGCTGTTCATCATGCCGTTCGTGGCCAAGCTGTCGTCCAAGATCGACAACCGCATCCTGTGTTCCTTCGGCCTGCTGCTGTTCGGCGGCTCCTGCCTGATGAACGCCTACATGGACGCCACCACCGGCTACGACCAGCTGCTGCTGTCGCAGGTGGTGCGGGCGCTGGGCCAGCCGTTCGTGATGCTGACCTTGTCGAACTTTGCGATGAACGGCATCTCGCCGAAGGACATGCCGTCGGCATCGAGCCTGATCAACATGACCCGCAACCTGGGCGGTTCGATCGGCATCGCGCTGCTGGCCACCGCGCTGACTTCGCGCGAGCATTTCCACTCGCAGCGCATCGGCGAATCGGTGACCGGCTTCGCGGCCGCCACGCAGGACCGTTTGGCCGCGCTGACGCAGTCGTTCATGAGCAAGGGCTTCGACGCCACCAGCGCCGGCGACATGGCGCTCAAGGCGGTCGACGGCATCGTGCGGCGCGAGGCTTATGTGATGGCCTATAACGACGGCTTCTTCCTGGTCGCGATGGTGCTGTTCGGATGCATCGGCGTGCTGTGGTTCTCGGACAAAGTCAAAGCCCCTTCGGGTGGCGGTGGCGGTGCGCACTAAGCGCCAGCCTTCAATTAAATTAAAAGTGAGGTAACACCATGTTGAATTCAGCTTTGAAGCGCCTGACGCTCGCTGTTTCCGTAACGCTGGCCGTCACCGGCTGCGCCACCGTCGGCAGCGATTTCTCCGCGCCGAAGAACGTCGCCGACGCGTCGTTCCGCCACCTGCCGCAAGCCGGCGCCAGCGAGGCGCATCTGCCTGCGCAGTGGTGGACCGTGTTCAACGACGACACCCTGAACCGCCTGGAGCAAACCGCGCTGCGCGACAACCCAAGCATCAAGGCCGCCGCACAGCGGCTGGTGATCGCGCTGGAGCAGGCCGGCGTGTCGCGCTCCAGCCAGCAGCCGTCGCTGAGCGTTAGCACCTCGGTGTCGAACTCGCGCACCTCGGCCGAGACCTCGCAAGGGCTGGCGCTGGGCGGCCGTTCGATCAAGGGTAACAACTACTCGGTGGGCGCTTCGCTGTCGTATGAAGTCGACCTGCTGGGCCGCGTGCGCCGCCTGGTCGAAGCTTCCGATGCGCAGGCATTGGTGGCCGAGGCCGACCGTGACGGCGTGCTGTTGCTGCTGTCGTCGCAACTGGCCACCACCTACTGGCAGCTGCGCGGCCTGGACGCCGAGATGGCGATCCTGAACGGCGCGCTGGACACCCGCCGCGAAACCGAAGACCTGGTGACGGCGCGCTTCAACGCCGGCCTGTCGAATGAGCTGGACGTATCGCGCGCCCGCATCGAGCGCGCCAACGCGCAGGCCGACCTGCATGAAGTGCAGCGCCAGCGCAACCTGCTGGAACACAGCCTGGCGACGCTGGTCGGTGCTTCGCCGTCGGCGCTGTTGACGGCGCCGAAAGCGAGTGCTGCTGTGCTGCCGCAGCCGCCGGCGATCCCGGTCGGCTTGCCTGCCAGCCTGCTGGCGCAGCGTCCGGACCTGGCGGGCAGCGTGGCCAACCTGCGTTCGACCAACGCGCAGATCGGCGTGGCCGAAGGCGCGTTCTATCCTTCGCTGACCTTGACCAGCAATTTCGGCTACGCGTCGGAGAGCTTGAAGGAACTGGGCAAGGGCGGCTCGCGCCAGTTCAGCATCGGTCCTTTGGCACTGTCGCTGCCGATCTTCGACGGTGGCCGCAACAAGGCCAACCTGGCCATTTCGAAAGCGCGCTATGAAGAGGCGATCGCCAATCACGAGACCAAGCTGTTGACGGCCTTGCGTGAAGTGGAAGACGCGCTGTCGGACGTGCAGGAGCGCCAGCTGCAGGGCGAGGCGCAGTCGGCTTCGCAAGTGGCGGCGGCGCGCGGCTACCTGGTGGCGCGTGCGCGCTACGAGCGTGGCGTGTCGACCTACCTGGACGTGACCGATGCGCAGCGCAGCGCGCTGGCGGCCGACCGCGCGGCGGTGCAGATCAACACCCAGCGCCTGTTGGCGGCGGTGTCGGTGGCGCGCGCCTTGGGTGCTGGCTGGCAGCCGTCGGCGCAGCTGGCGACGGTGGCGCAGAACGGCGCGATCAAGCCGCTGGCGCAGTAAAGTTTTACCGCCCGGTGCAATGCCGGGCGTTTGTCCTTACGCGGAAGAGGCCAGCGGCAGTGTTGCCGCTGGCCCGAAGCGTTCCACGATGAAGTCGATGAAGGTGGTCAGCTTGGGCGTAGCCCGGCGGTCGCGCTGGTAGACCAGATGCATCGGCCGTGGCGGAGGCAGGTAGCCGCATAGCACCGGCACCAGGCGTCCGGCGGCGATGTCCTGCGCCAGCAGCACCTCAGCCTGCATCACGATCCCGAAATCCTTGAGCGCGGCCATGCGCAGCGCCTGGCCGCTGTTGGTGCGGAAGCGGCTGGCCGGCAGTTCGCGCTTGCCGCGCACATCATGCACCGATTGCAGGCGCCAGCGCACTCCCACCGTCCCCACCATGAAGTCCAGGCATTCGTGCCGCGCCAGATCGTCCGGCGTGAGCGGCGTGCCGTGCTTTTTCAGATAGGCCGGCGAGGCGCAGATCGACATCGCGTAGTTGAACAGCGGGCGCGCGACCATGCCGGAATCGTCCAGGGGGCCGATGCGCACGGCGGCGTCGTAGCCTTCCTCCACCATGTCGACCATGCGGTCGTTGAGGTTCAGGTCCACGCCCACCTCGGGATGCAGGCGCAGGTAGTCGCTGATCGCGGGCGCCAGCCATTCGCTGCCGAAGGAGACCGGCGCGGTGATGCGCAGCCGTCCGCGCGGCACGCTGCGCATCGCTTCGGCGCCGGTTTCGGCGGCGGCGATCTGCACCAGGATGGCGCGGCACTGCTCGACGTACTGCGTGCCGATCTCCGTCAGGCTCTGGCGGCGCGTGGTGCGCGTCAGCAGCCGCGCGCCCAGCGTGGCCTCCAGGTGGGCGATGTGCTTGCCGACCATGACAGGCGACAGCTGGAAGGCGCTGGCGGCGGCCGTGAAATTGCCGGCGTCGACGACGGCGACGAAGATCTCCATGCTGCGCAGCTTGTCCATGTGATTGCTAATCGTGGGTTAGTAATGATCGTCATCTTAGCGCATTTATTCCTTGGGCGTTGTGGCCGATACTGGTGTTTTCACTCACAGGGAGAGCAGCATGAAAGTAGTCGTCATAGGTGCGGCCGGCATGGTCGGCAAGGCAGTGGTCGAGCAACTGGGCCAGCGGCACGAGATCGTCACGGTCGGCGCCTCCAGCGGACAGTATCAGGCGGACATCGCCGACATCGCGCAGGTGCGCGCCCTGTTCGCCAAGATTGGCCGCGTGGATGCGGTGGTGGTGGCGGCCGGTTCGCTGCACTTCGCGCCGCTCGCCGGCTTCACGCCGGAGCAGTTTTATGTGGGCCTGAACAGCAAGTTGATGGGGCAGGTCAACGTGGCGCTGGTGGCGCAGGAATACCTGAACGACGGCGGCTCGATCACGCTCACCAGCGGCATCGTGGCCGATGAACCGATCCGCAATGGCGTCAGCGCCACCATGGTCAACTCCGCCGTCGAAGGTTTTGCGCGGGCGGCGGCGATCGAGCTGCCGCGCGGCTTGCGCATCAACGCCGTCAGCCCGACCGTGCTGGAAGAATCGATGGGCAGCTACGGACCGTTCTTCATCGGCTTCGAGCCGCTGCCTGCGCGCCGTGTGGCGTTGGCGTATGCGCGCAGCGTCGATGGCGCGCAGACCGGGCAGGTCTACCACGCGTGGGGAGCAACGGCATGAAGGTACTGGTGATCGGCGGGACGGGGACTATCGGCAGCGCCGTGGTCGAGCAGCTGGGGCAGCGCCATGAGATCGTGGTGGTCGGGGCGCGCGGCGGACAGCATCAGGTCAATATCGAGGACATCGCGCAGGTACGGGCTTTGTTTGCCAAGGTTGGCCGCGTCGATGCGGTGGTGGTGGCTGCGGGTGCGCTGCATGTGGGGCCGCTGGCCGAGCTGACGCCGGAGCATTTTTACGTGGGCCTGAACGGCAAGTTGATGGGGCAGGTCAACGTAGCGTTGGTGGCGCAGGAGTTCCTCAATGACGGCGGTTCGATCACGCTGACCAGCGGCGTCGATACCGAGCATCCGATCCGCCGAGCGGTGGCGGCATCGACCGCCAATGCGGCGGTGCAGGGCTTTGTGCGGGCCGCCGCGATCGAGCTGCCGCGTGGCTTGCGCATCAACGCCGTCAGCCCGACCGTGTTGCAGGAGTCGGTGCATTTGTTCGGCAACCTGTTCACCGGCTTCGAGCCGATCAAGGGCAGCCGCGCCGCCTTGTCCTATGCCCGCAGTGTCGATGGCGCTGAAACGGGACGGGTATATCGGGCCTGGTAAGAGAGGTGAGGGAGTGGTATCCGTTGTACTACAATGCGGATCTCACTCCACCCTGAGGTTCGAATGAAAAAAATACTGCTCCCTCTGGCCCTGGCTGTTGCCTGCGCCTCCGCTTATGCCGCACCGGCCAGCGTGACCGATCTGGACAAGATGACCAAGCGCTTCGCGCCGGTCGCCCTGACCGCCGACACCAGCCAGCTCTCGGCCGGCGACAAGAAAGCCATCGCCAAGCTGATCGAAGCGGCCAAGATCATCGACGTGCTGCAACTGCGCCAGCGCTGGTCCGGCAACGAGGCGCTGTGGTCCGCGCTGCAAAAGGATCAAACGCCGCTGGGCAAGGCGCGCCTGAACTACTTCTGGCTCAACAAAGGTCCGTGGTCGATCCTGGACGACCATCAAAGCTTCCTGCCGGCCGAACTGTCCGGCATTGCGATCCCGGCCAAGAAGCCGGAAGCCGGCAACTTCTATCCCGAAGGCGCGACCAAGCAAGCGCTGGAAAGCTGGATGAACGCGCTGCCGGCCAAAGACAAGGAGCAGGCGCAGTGGTTCTTCACCACCATCCGCAAAGACGCGACGGGCCAGTTCACCATCGTCAAATATTCGGACGAGTACAAGCCGGAGCTGGAGAAGGCCGCCGCGCTGTTGAAGCAAGCCGCCGCCGACACTGACAACGCCTCGCTGAAGAAGTTCCTGCAGCTGCGCGCCGACGCCTTCCTGAGCAACGATTACCTGGCCTCGGATTTCGCCTGGATGGACCTGGACGCGCCGGTCGACATCACCATCGGCCCATACGAAACCTATAACGACGAACTGTTCGGCTACAAGGCCGCGTTCGAAGCCTACGTCAACATCCGCGACCAGAAGGAAACGCAGAAGCTGGACTTCTTCGCCAAGCACATGCAGGAGCTGGAAGACAACCTGCCGCTGGACGCCAAGTACCGCAATCCGAAAGTCGGCGCGCTGGCGCCGATGGTGGTGGTCAACCAGGTGTACGGCGCCGGCGACGGCAACATGGGCGTGCAAACGGCCGCCTACAACCTGCCGAACGACGAGCGCATCATCAGCCAGCGCGGCTCCAAGCGTGTGATGCTGAAGAACGTGCAGCAAGCCAAATTCAAGTCCACGCTGACGCCGATCTCCAAGCTGGTGCTGAAGCCGGCCGACCAGAAGGATGTGGACTTCGATTCCTTCTTCACCCACATCCTGGCGCATGAAATCACGCACGGCCTGGGCCCGCACATCACCAAGAACAACGGCGCCGAATCGACGCCGCGCCAGGACCTGAAGGAAGCCTATTCGACCATCGAGGAAGCCAAGGCCGACATCACTGGCCTGTACGCGCTGGCCTACATGATGGACAAGGGCCAGCTGGCCGGCACGCTGGGGCAGGGCGCGGTCGCGGAGCGCAAGCTATACACCACCTTCCTGGCCTCGGCCTTCCGCACGCTGCACTTCGGCCTGACCGACTCGCACGCGCGCGGCATGGCGATCCAGATGAACTACATCCTCGACAAGGGCGGCTTCATCTCGCACGGCGACGGCACGTTCGCGGTGGACTTCAAGAAGATCAAGCAGGCAGTGATCGACCTGGACCGCGAGTTCCTGACCATCGAAGCGACCGGCGACTACGCCCGCGCCAAGGACATGATGGCCAAGTACGTGGTGATCCGTCCCGACGTGCAAAAGGCGCTGGACAAGATGAAGACGGTGCCGAACGACATCCGTCCTGAATTCAAGACCGCCAACACGCTGCTGGGCAAATAAACCACGGGGGTCAAGTCTGACATTCGGACACGGCCTCTGCCGTAGCGGCTGCTACGGCAGAGGCCGTGTCCGAATGTCAGACTTGACCCCCAGCCGTTTCAAAACCTCAATGATTCATCTTTTTCTACGTAGAAATAATCTGTTGTAGAACCTGCCTGATGGCAATAAATATTGCCCGCTGCATGCTACAGTTTGATCACCATGATCAAGCGCACCTTATTCCTGCTGCTCCTGTCGTCCGCCGGCCTGGCTTCCGCCGCCCAGCTGACCGATATGGAAACCCGCTGGCTCACCGCCGGTTCCGCCGTGCTGGGCTACGCCAAGCAGGAACTCAAGCTGCCGATCGATATCACCGTGCAACCCCAAGCCCGCCCCACCGACGTGCCGCTGGCGCTGGGCTTCCAGGACGGCCGTTGCAAGCTGGTGCTGTCGATGCGCGGCAATCCCAACGCTGAAGATATCCTCGCCGGCGTGTCTGCCGGACAGCAGGCGCTGATGATCGAAGCCATGGTGGCGCACGAGATCGGCCATTGCTGGCGTTACGCGCAAGGCGTGTGGCATGTGTTGCCGGCCGGCTTTGAAGAATCCGCCCAGCCGGCGCTGGAGCAAGCCCAGGCGCTGCGCCTGACCCGGCGCGAGGAGGGCTTTGCCGACCTGGTCGCGCTGGCCTGGACCCAGCATCGCCATCCGCAGCAATACGCCGCCGTCGCCGCCTGGATGCGGCAGGTGCGTCAACCGGCGTCCGCCACGTCCGTCACCGGTACACACGGCACGCTGGCCTGGTTGCAACTGGCGCCCACCGGCGCCGCCTTCAATCCCGACCAGCCGCTGTTCGAGCAAGCCGCCGGACTGTGGCGCCAGGGCCTGTTGCACGACGAATAAACCCCTGCAGGCCAATTCCGCAACTTGGTACGTTCCCGCACAGAGCAAGACCGCCGGCGGGCGTTTAATGTGTCCATCAACCACCACAAAGGGACACATCATGAACAAAATACTCCTCTTCGTCATGGCCACGGCAGCCAGCGCCAGCTTCGCCGCCACCACCCCCAACAACGATACGGTGGCATACAAGGCCACGGTCAAGCAGGCCGAAATCGACTACAAGAGCGCCAAGGCCGCTTGCGGTGGACAATCGGGCACCGCCAAGGATATCTGCATCGAGCAGGCCAAGGTGGCTCGCGCCAACAGCGAGGCCAACGCCACGATGCAGTACAAGAACGACAAGCGGTCGGTGCAGAAAGCCCAGACCGAAGTGGCTGACGCTGATTACAACCTGGCCAAGGCCAAATGCGCGCCGATGGCCGGCGCCGACAAGGACAGCTGCCTGGACACCGCCAAGTCGACCCACGTGGCCGCCATCAATGACGCCAAGGCCGGCAAGAAAATGGCCGACGTCGCCCAGACCGGCATCGATTGCAGCACCATGAGCGGCGCCGACAAGGCCTCCTGCGAAACCAAGCAGAAGAGCTCGATGGCCAAGGACACCGTGGCCGATTCCATGATCACCACCAAGGTCAAGACCGAACTGCTGGCCGAGCCCGCACTGAAATCGCTGGACGTGCATGTGGAAACCACCAACGGCACCGTCATGCTGAGCGGCTTCGTGCCCTCGCAGGCGGAAGTGGACAAGGCTGTCGACGTGGCCCGCAACGTCAAGGGCGTGAACAAAGTGCAGAGCTCGCTGCGCATCAAGTAAGTTGTCCCCCGCCGGCCTCCGGGCCGCCAGGGACCGCCGGCCCGCGGTCCCTTTTTTTGCTTGTATTAATTACGATCATAATGTAAAGTGCTTGCAAGCGTGCCTTCCGCGCGCACCGACTACGCGAGGATCGTCATGTTCGCCCTACCGTTTTCCCGCTGGCTGCAACGCCGCGGCCTGCACTTTTCCTGGGTGATCGTCGCCATCACCTTCCTCACCGGGCTCAGCTCGTCGGCCGCGCTGGGCCTGCCAGGCGCGCTGCTGCAACCGCTGTCGAAGGAATTCGGCTGGGACGTCGAGCAGATCTCGTCGGCGCTGGCGGTGCGCTTCGTGCTGTTCGGCCTGATGGGGCCGTTCGCCGCCATCCTGATGGAACGCTTCGGCCTGCGCAATGTCGTCGTCACCGCGCTGACCCTGGTCGCCAGCGGCCTGGCGCTGGCCACGCAGATGACGCAGTTTTGGCAGCTGGTGCTGTTCTGGGGCATCATGCTCGGCGTCGGTTCGGGCATGACGGCGCTGGTGCTCAGCGCCGTGGTGTCGACCCGCTGGTTCGACACCCACCGCGGCCTGGTGGTGGGCATGCTGACGGCCGCCTCGGCCACCGGCCAGCTGGTGTTCCTGCCGATCGGCGCCTGGCTGATCGAGCACTACGGCTGGCGCACGGCGGTGATCCCGGTGTTGCTGGCCTGCGCGCTGGTGGCGGTGCTGGTGTTGCTGTTCATGCGCAACCGTCCCAACGAAGTGGGCCTGGCCCCGTATGGCGCGCCTGCCGGCACGCCGGTCGCGCCGCTGGCGCCGCCGATGCGGATCACCTTCGCCACGCCGTTCAAGGTGCTGGCCGGGGTCGCCAATCAGCGCGTGTTCTGGATCCTGTTCGGCACCTTCTTCATCTGCGGCCTCAGCACCAACGGCCTGATCCAGACGCACTTCATCTCGCTGTGCGGCGACGCCGGCCTGTCGGCGGTGCCGGCCGCCTCGGTGCTGGCGATGATGGGCGCCTTCGACCTGGTCGGCACCATCGCCTCCGGCTGGCTGTCGGACCGCTACGACAACCGCAAGCTGCTGTTCATGTACTACGGACTGCGCGGGCTGTCGCTGTTCTGGCTGCCGTATTCGGAATTCACGCTGTACGGCCTGTCGCTGTTCGCCATGTTCTACGGCCTGGACTGGATCGCCACCGTGCCGCCGACGGTACGGCTGGCCGGCGCCACCTTCGGCAAGGAAAAGGCCGGCATGGTGTTCGGCTGGGTGTTTGCCGGCCACCAGCTGGGTGCCGCCGTAGCCGCGTATGGCGCCGGCCGCGTGCGCACCCTGATGCTGACCTACAACCCGGCGCTGTTTGCCGCCGGCGCCGCCTGCCTGGTGGCGGCCGGTATCATCCTGCTGATCCGCAAGCCGGCCGTGGCCGCAGCGACCAGCGCCGCCGCGCCGGCCAAGGCCGCCTGAGGGGAGGGCGTCAGCCCATCGCCAGCAGCGCGACGCTGACGCCCACGCCCGCTCCCCAGACCAGGGTCCGCAGCGTATCGACATTGGCCAGGTACAGGCCGATGTAGACCAGCCGCAGGCCGATAAAACCCAGCGCCAGCAGGTCGATGCGCGCCTGGTCGGCGTGCGCCTGCTGCGCCAGCACCACCGCCGCGATAAACAGCGGCAGGATTTCGAAGCCATTCATCTGCGCCGCATTGGCGCGCGCCTGCCAGCCGCTCAGCCCGGCCACCCACTCGCGCGGCTGCTTGTTGTCGTAGCGACCGCCGCCGGGCGGCAGCTTGGCCGAGGCGAGCTTCGCCAGCCCGACCGTCGCGGCCGGCAGCATGCAGGCCGCCAAAACACACCAGTTTGCTATCGTCATCCCTCTCCCCTTGATTTGTTAATGGAAAGCCATGCTACACGGGTTTGGCGTTGCGTCGCCATCGATCTGAAAGTCAAAGCGTTGAGTCGCGTCAACAACAGTGGCATAAGTTTTAACTAGATCCAGACAGGCTCTGCAATAGCTGTCACAAAACATAATAAATATCAAGAAAGTGGTGTAAAAATAAATATTCCAGCAATAACATTCGTGCACAAAAGAACAATGTTATATTGCTTTTTCGACCACAGTCATCTGGGATGCACTTCGGTGATGATGGCTGGCGGTTGTTATTCAGGGCGATATAACTTTCTACAAGAAACCTAAAAAAGTAAGGATAGTTTTTTTATGATTTTCAATACCAAACAATTCAAGCTGGCCGCCGTGGCCGCAGCTTTGTTGGCCGCCGGCGCAGCCCAGGCTTCCTCCGGCCTGAGCGCCGATCTGGCCAAGCTGGTGCCGATGACCGGCAATACCTCGTCGCTGAGCGACTGGCGTTTCACCGCCGGCCAGAGCTTCAACGGCGTGGCCGGCGCGCTGGACGGCGTGGCCCGTCTGACCTTCACCAATTCGGAAGGCGGCTGGGGTTGCTCCGGCTCGTTGCTGGCTGGCGGCCAATACGTACTGACTGCCGCACATTGCGCCGATGACTTCACCAAGATGACCGTGGAGTTTGGCTACCAGGGCGGCAAGGCCGCCGTGACCCGCAACGTTTCCGTCGGTAACGCCTTTGTGAATCCGGCCTGGCACGGAGAGAAACAATCGCTCGATGCCGGCTCCGACATGGCTATCCTGAAACTGGACACCGCCGTCACCGGCATCAAAGGCTACAAGCTGAGCACGACCAACGATGTCGGCAAGGACTACCTGATGGCCGGCTACGGCACCACCCAGAAGGCCGACGTCAACAGCCCGACCAGCTGGAATGTTGACGGCGCCTATGGCCACTTCGGTTACAACACCTTCGACATCGACAGCAAGACCTTCAACAAGGTGGCGGGCGATAATGGCATTGGTGTGTACGACGAAAGCTTCTACGCTCCGGGCACCACCTACATGAGCGATTTCGACGACGGCACCGCCGCGCACAACACATTGGCTCGCATCGCCGGCGTGACCGGCAACAAGTGGAGCAGCAGCCTTGGCCACGGCGCCAATGAAGCGCTGATCGCCGGCGGCGATTCGGGCGGAGGCGACTTCGTCTGGAACGGCACGGAATGGCTGCTGTCGGGCGTGCACTCGTGGGGCTGGCAGGGTAGCGAAGCCTGCCCGGCCTTCGGCCTGACCGGCTGCGACAACGCCATCGACAACACCTCCAGCTATGGCGACCTGTCCGGCTCCACCGCGACCTTCTCGCACGTCGCCTGGATCAGCTCGGTGACCGCCGTGCCGGAACCGGAAACCTACGCGATGATGATCGCCGGCCTGGCGCTGGTGGGCGTGGCCCGCCGCCGCAAGCAGGCATAACACCGTACGACGTAAAAAGCCCGCCGGCACCGAACGCGATCTTGAGCGCGTTCAGGCCGGCGGGCTTTTTTACGTCCTTCGGTTTTACTTCAGGTACTTGGCCAGCCAGCCGTGCACTTCGCTGTAGAAGTAGCGGCTGTTATCGCCCTTCAAGATCCAGTGGTTCTCGTCCGGGAACACCAGCAGCTTGGCCGGCACGTTCAGGCGGTGCTGGGTCGCGTAATTCATCAGCGCGTTATTGGCCGGCACCCGGTAATCGAGCTCGCCCACCGAAATCAGGATGGGCGTGGTGAAGCCCGTGCCCTTGTCGTGATTCCCCGCCTGCATCACCGGGCTCTGCTCGCGCCATACCGCCTTGTCGCCCCACACCGGGCCGCCGCTGTTGACTTCGCGGCCGTGGATGCTGTCGCTGCTGCCCCACTGCATCACCAGGTCCATCTCGCCGGCGTGCGACACGAAGGCCTTGTAGCGCGTGGTGGTCGCCTGCAGCCAGTTGGCCAGATGGCCGCCGTAGCTGGCGCCGCCCGCCGCCAGCTTGCTGCCGTCGACGTAGTTGTATTTCTTGACCGCTTCGTCGACCGCTTCGTTGAGCTCGTCGCCCGGACCCTTGAGCGGATCGCCCTGGATGGCGCGCGCGAATTCCTCGCCGTAGCCGGTCGAACCCTTGTAGTCGGTCAGCAGCACCACATAGCCCGGCTGCGCCAGCAGGTGGTAGTTCCAGCGGATCACGAACTGGTCGCGCCACATATTGGCCGCGCCGCCGTGGATCACCGCGAACAGCGGATATTTTTTAGCCGGATCGAAATTGGCCGGCTTGACGATCATGTTGTGGATCATGCGGCCATCGCTGGCCTTGAACCAGAAATGCTCGGGCGCCTGCCAGTCGATGCCGGCCGCGCGCTCGGTGTTGAACGAGGTCAGGCGCTTGGGCGCGCCGTTGCCGAAGGCGTACACCTCGGGCGGGTTGATGGACGATTCCCACACGCCCACCATGGCCTTGCCGCCGGCCGCCAGCGAACCGATGCTGCCGGTCGGCGGCGATGCCTCGTCGCGCAGGTCGCCGCCGGCGTAGTTGATCGAATGCAGTTGCTCCAGGCCCGCGTGCTCGTAGCTGAACACGATGCGGTTGCCGCCGGCCGGCAGCACGAAGCGCGAGATCGAGCGGTCCAGCGTGGCCGTCAATACTTTCGGCGTTGGGCTGTTCAGCGGCCAGGCGAAGCTGGCCAGGCGGCTGACGTCGTAGACCTTGCCTTCTTCCTCGGCCTCGGTCAGCGTGAACAGCGTCTTGCCGTCGGCGCTGAATTTCAGGCCATGGTAGCTGTGCTTGTCCTGGGTCAGCTGCTGCGGTTCGCCGCCGGCCGCCGCCACGCTGAAGATCTGCGTGTAGCCGGCAGCGCGCGCAGCTTCGTCGCGGTTGGTCGAGGCCGAGAACACCACCGCCTTGCCGTCCTGCGACCAGATCGCGTCCAGCGACTGGCCCTCGTCGCCCTGGCCGCCGCCAAAGCCAGGCAGCGCCGCCAGCTTGCTGCCGGCCAGCAGGTCGCGCGGCTTGGCGCCCACTTCGGCGTCCATCACGAACAGGCGCACTTTCTTATCGTCGAG
Organism: Duganella sp. BJB476; assembly: GCF_003416895.1. Lineage (GTDB taxonomy): Bacteria > Pseudomonadota > Gammaproteobacteria > Burkholderiales > Burkholderiaceae_D > Rugamonas. The sequence goes on along the minus strand of NZ_QVIO01000003.1, from coordinate 482,849 downwards.
CCATTTGTCGAAGAAGCGCGGCGGGAAGGTCTCGTAGGCGCGCGCGGTGTACTTGCGGTCCTTGCGTTCCTTGGCGCTTTGCTTGACGTCGGCCTCGCTGGCGTTGCCGGGGTAGATATCGCTGACGAACAGCAGCTGCTTGCCGTCCGGGCTGTACTTCGGCTGGCGCGCGCCCAAGGTCAGCGTGGTCAGGCGCTGCGCCTCGCCGCCGGCCGCCACGTCGAGGCGGTACAGCTGGGCGGCGTCGTCGCCGTCGCGCTTGGCCACGAACACCAGCTGCTTGCCGTCCGGCGACCAGACGGCGCCGCTCTCGCCACCCTTGCTGAAGGTCAGGCGGCGCGCCGGCGCATCGTCGGTCAGCGACTTGATCCACAGGTCCGACCATTGTTCCTTGCTGTCGTAGGCCGGATCGGTGACCGGGAACACGGCCCACTTGCCGTCCGGGCTGGGCAGCGGCGCGCCGATCCGCTTCATCAGCCACACGTCTTCGTGGGTGATCGCGTGTTTGGCGGCGGCGGCGTCGGCGGCCGGGGCTGCATGTGTGGCGGTGTAGCCAGCCAGGCCGGCCGAAATCAATATGGCAAAAATGGAAAGTCGCGGTATAGTCATGACGAGGTCGCTGTAATGTCGGTGAAGCGGCGATAGTGACCAAATCTCCCATTGCTGTCAATCAAGTATCCATCCAACCCCGTGGAGTAGCCATCTATGCAGACCATCACCAAGATCCATAAAGTCGCCGCCTTCACCGCAGGCGAATTGGGCGGCAATCCGGCCGGCGTCATGATCCGTTCGGCGCTGCCGGAGGAGTCGGCCATGCAGCGCATCGCCGCCGAGATGGGCTACTCGGAAACCGTGTTTGCCGCGCCCACCGGCGACGGCTGGCGGGTGCGCTATTTCTCGCCGGACGGCGAAATACCATTCTGCGGCCACGCCACCATCGCGCTGGGCGCGGTGCTGGCGCAGCAGAACGGCGACGGCATCTTCCCGCTGACCACCAACCACGCCCGCGTGACCGTCGAAGCGCAGAGCAAGGACGGGCAGGGCAGCGCCGCGCTGCAATCGCCGGCCACCGCCAGCGCGCCGGCCCCGGCCGCTTTGGTGACGGCCGCGCTGGCGCTGTTCGGCTACAGTCTTGCCGACCTGGATGACCGCATCCCGCCGGCCATCGCCAACGGCGGCGCCAACCACCTGGTGCTGGCGCTGGCCAGCCGTGAACAGCTACGGGCGATGCGCTACCAGCTGGCGGACGGCCGCAGCCTGATGCGCCAGCACGGCCTGGCGACGATTTCGCTGGTGCACGCGGAAACCCTGCAGCGCTTCCACGCGCGCAATCCGTTCGCCTCCGGCGGCGTGTACGAGGACCCGGCCACCGGCGCCGCGGCGGCCGCGCTGGGCGGCTATCTGCGCGACCTCGACTGGCCGCACGGCGGCGCCATCGACATCATCCAGGGCGAGGACATGGGCGCGCCCTGCCATCTGCGGGTGGAGATTTCCAGGCAGGCCGGCAGTTCGATCCGCGTCTCCGGCAACGCCCGCATGCTGGGCGACTAGTCCTTCCTTAATCCCACTTCTTCAGCAGGCGCGCCAGCTCGCCGGTTTTCTCCATCTGCTCCAGCGCGCGCCGCACCCGGGCCACCACGCCGGGGTCGACATGCCGGCCCATCACCATGTGCAGCTGCGCGGTGGACATCACCTGCGGCAGTACTTTCACCTTGCCGGTGGCGCCGGCGCTGGCGATGACGCCGGCCAGCCCCGGCGAGCGATGCAGGAAGAAGCGCGCCCGCCCGGCCATCAACTTTTGCAGGTTCATCACCGGGCTGGTGGCGCTGGCGTTGATCTGCAAGCCGCCCTGCGCGATCAGGAAATCGGTGGTGGCGTAGCCGCGGTTGGCCAGCACCACGCCGTCCTGGCCGAGCTTGCGCACATCGTCCCAGTTGTTGACCACCACCTCATCGCCGGCGCGTACCAGCAGCATATAGTTGATGGGAAACAGCGGCGGATCGAGATACACATACTGGCGCTCGCGCTCCTCGGTATGCTGGACCGCGCACAGCGCGTCGTGCTGCTGCACCGCCACCTGGTGGTAGGCGCGTATCAGCGGCATCCACTGCTGGTCGCCGATGAAGATCAGGCCGGGATCGATGCGCTCGATGGTGCGGAAGATATCCACGCACAGGCCGATGATGCGGTCCTTGCCGGCCGCGATGAACTTGGGCTCCGTGCCTTCCTGCGCCGCCACCCGCAGCGCCACCGGCTGCGCGGCGCTCGGGGACAACGGCGCGGCCAGCAGCATCAGCAGCAGCATGCCGGCGTCCATCATCCTGCGCAGTTTGCTCCTCGGCGACATATCTACCCCGGTGGTGAAATGTTGCTATATACTTATTTTTTTCACTTTGAGAAAGTATAACAGTGCGTATCTTGCTCACCATGATTATGTGCTTTGCCGCCGGCCTGGGGCAGGCGTCCAACTTCAGCTTCGACGTCACGCCGGGGCCGCACAGCGTCGGCCTGCGCGTGGTCGGGCAGTACGACTACGCCCGTGGCTATCTCGGCAAATACGATGTCGTCACCGGCAAGCCGATCAGCGGCGAAAGCGCGCGGCCGATACAAACGGTGATCTGGTATCCGGCGCAAAAATCCGGCAAGGCGGTGGTGTACGGCGACTACTTCCGCCTGGCCGCCAGCGAGGAGCGCTTCGACATCACGGAAGCGGCCATCGCGGCCAACGTCGAAGGCCGGCTGAACGGCGCGCCGGTCGGCGGCGCGAGGGCGCACGAGGAAATGAAGCGCCCCATGTGGGCGCTGCGCGACGCCAAGCCGGCCGCCGGAAAATTCCCGGTGGTGATCTATGCGCCGAGCTTCGGCGCCCAAACTTTCGAAAACGCCGACCTGTGCGAATACCTGGCCAGTCATGGCTACATCGTCATCGCCAGTCCCAGCGTGGGCGCCCGTGGGCGCGTGATGACCGACGACCTCGAAGGCATCGAAGCGCAGGCCGGCGACATCGCCTTCCTGATCGGCTACGCCCACACGCTGCCGCAGGCGGACACCGGCCGCATCGCCGTCGCCGGCTACAGCTGGGGCGGTATCTCCAATGTCTTCGTCGCCGCGCGCGACAACCGCGTCAAGGCGCTGGTCAACCTGGACGGCTCGGTGCGCTACTGGCCGGAACGCGTCACGGAAGCGAAGTATGTGCAGCCGGCGCGCCTGGCTGTGCCGATGCTGTTCCTGGCCGCGCGTCCCCGCTCGCTGGAGGATCTCGCCAAGCGCAGCAAGCCCAACGCCAGCTTCCTCAACGAGCTCAAGTATTCTGACCTGTACACCGTCACCTTGCCGGCGATGGAGCATTTCGCCTTCGCCTCCGAGGCGCTGCGTTTCATCGGCGACGATGCCTACAACGACTACACGGCGGCGGAAGTGAGCCAGGCCCACGGCTGGATGGCGCGCTATACGCTGCAATTCCTGGACGCCTATCTCAAGGAGCAGGCCAGCGCCAAGGCCTTCCTGTCCAAGCCGCCCGGCCAGAACGGCGTGCCGAACCATCTGCTGACGGTGTCGGCCCACTTGTCGGAAGGCCCGCCGCCGACGCTGGAGATGCTGGCCCACGAAGCGTCCGCCAGCGGCTTTGCCGACGTGCAGAAAGTGTACGAGGGCATGCGCAAGCTGGACCCGAAATTCGAAGTGAGCGAGTACGCCCTCAACTACTGGGGCTACCAGTTGCTGCGCGCCGGCGACCAGCAGGGCGCCATCGCCGTGCTCAAGCTGGTGACGACGCTGCATCCGGACAGCGGCAATGCCCACGACAGCCTGGCCGAAGCCTACGAGACCGCCAAGGACAAGCCGCTGGCGATCCAGCACTACCAGCGCTCGCTGCAGCTCGATCCGAAGAACGGCAATGCCGTCCAGCACCTGAAATTGCTGGGCGCACCGCTGTGATCCTGTCGGCGAACTTGACAGTGGCCGGCGCGCCGTTCCGGCGGCGAACGCTAATGGTCTGATTACAAAGGAGGAGCAGAGCACGGCACGATAAATGCGTCACACCGCCGCGTGTCCGCCTGGCGCGGACTGGTGTTTCCACGCATGGGAAAGGATATCGTATGCGCATTGCTCCCTCTCTGTTGCTGGCCTCCTTGTTGTTGGCGGCCAGCCTCCCCGGCAAGGCCTTCTGTCCCAAGAATGGCTTTGTCTGTTTCATCACGTCCAAGTCGGCCGGCAGCCTGACCCACCAGGACATCACCCAACGCGGCATCGAAGCGCTCGACAAGCGTTACTTCGCCGTGCCCAAGCTGACGGCGTCGATGCAAAAGGCGCTGGACCAGATCATCGAGGCCGACGCCAAGGTCGATGAAGACCAGACCAGCTCGGCCAAGCACTTCGACGGCGAGAACGCGGCCGGCGCCCAGCTGCGGCTGGCCACGCTCAAGCAGAACGTGCTGGACGCGCTGCGCAGCGACCCGATCAACGCCACCGGCGCCCGCGACAATCTCGGCAGCGCGCTGCACACCATCCAGGACTTTTACTCGCACAGCAACTGGGTCGAGCAGGGCAACAGCGGCGCCCATCCCGGCGTCGGCCGCCCGGGTTCGCTGGCCTTCGCCGGCCCCGCCACGCCGACCTGCGCGGGCTTCACCGACACCGGCCTGTTCTGCGCCAACTCGTCCAACCTGACCGGCAGCCTGCTCACCAGCGGCTATTACGGCGGCGAGGATCGCGTCAAGCCGGGTTCCTTCAAGTGCAGCCACGGCGGCCCGCTCGACAAGAGCTCGCCGTCCAGCGATATCCTGGGCTACTTCCGCGAAGGCATCAACAAGGACACGCTGTATTGCGACATCTCGCCGCACAGCGGCTTCCACGGCACGGCGGCGGCGGCGGCCATCGCCGGCACCCAGCAGTTCGTCGAAGACATCAAGGCCGAGATCACGCCGGCCCAGCTGAAGGCGCTGCTGGGCGCCGGCCCCACGCTGGCCTTCGCCATCGACACCACCGGCAGCATGGGCGGCATCATCGCCGGCGTGCGCGCCTCGGCCATCAGCATCGTCGACGCCCGCCTCGGCACCGACGAGGAACCGCTGCAATACGTGCTGGCGCCGTTCAACGACCCCTTCACCGGCCCCACCATCGCCACCAACGACGCCGGCCTGTTCAAGGGCGCCATCAGCGGCCTGGGTGCCTCGGGCGGCGGCGACTGCCCCGAGCTGGCCATGACCGGCATGTACAACGGCCTGTCGCTGGCCGATCCCGGCGGCGACCTGTTCATGTACACCGACGCCACCGCCAAGGACGCCAGCCTGGCCGGCGCCGTCATCAGCCTGGCCAAGAGCAAGGACATCAAGATCTATCCGGTGCTGTTCGGCAGCTGCTCGCCGCTGACGCCGGGCTTTCTGCAGGCGGCGGCCGAGACCGGCGGCCAGGTGTTCTTCCTGTTCGGCAGCGAGGCCGCCAACGTCACCCAGCTGGCCGACCTGGTGGTGCGCAACAACGTGGTGCAAGTGCTGTCGCTGGTCGACACCTATCCCAGCGCCAAGAGCTACACGCTGCCGGTCGACAGCAGCATGAGCCGGCTGACGGTGTCGGTCAGCGGCACCGTGCAGGGCGTGCAGCCGGTGGTCACGCTGACGCGGCCGGACGGCGTGGTGGTCACCGCCGCCAACGCCACCAAATACCTGAGCCTGTCGAGCGGTGTCATCATCTCGATCGACAGCCCGCCGCGCGGCGCCTGGACGCTGTCCATCAACGGCTCAACCAGCCAGACCTATGTCAACGTCAGCGGCGTGGCCGACCTGGCCTTCAATTCCTTCCGGCTGAACCGCTTCGGCGCGCAGCCGCCGCACCAGGGCTTGCTGGCCATCGACGGCGAGCCGGGACCGGGGCAGGCGCTGTATGCCGTGGCTTCGCTGACCGGCATCGCCAGCGCGCCGCAATTCCAGCTGCGCCGCAAGAACTTCGAGCTGCTGTCGCCGCTGGCGCTGGAGCAGGACCAGACCGACGGCGGCAAGTTCTTCGGCGCGCTGACCATACCGAATGAAGCCTTCGTCGCCTACGCCACCGGCAGCGACAGTTCCGGCTTCCCGTATCAGCGGCTGGTGAGCGTGATGGTGCAGCCGCAGACGGTGTCGGTGACGCCGCCGTCGCGCCAGGACCTGCGCCCCGGCGTGAGCACCACGCTGATGTACCAGGTGCGTAACGACGGCCCGGCCGGCACCTTCAGCATCAGCGCCACCGACGACCAGCACTATATCCAGTCGGTCTCGCCGACCACGCTGACCCTGGCCAGCGGCGAGAGCGCCAGCGTCGCCGTCACGCTGATGCCGCCGGCCGGCACGCGCATCGGCAGCTCCGACAGCATCACGGTCTCGGCGCAGAGCACCGCTGTCGCCACGGTCCACAACAGCGCCTCGTTGACGGTGTTCGTCACCGGCGCCGTGCAGGTGCCGGGGCGGCCCGACTTTACCGCCGCCATCATCGGCCAGGAAAACGTGGCGCCCGGCGTCATCGGCCTCGATGTGCGGCTCACCAACATCGGCGTCGGCACGGCGCGCGACCTGAACTTGTCCTCGCTGTCGCTGCGCACTTTGGCCGGCACCGGCACCGTCACGCTCAACACCGCCTTGTCGCCGGCGCTGCCGATGGTGACGCCGAACGTCGACGTCGGCAGCTTCTTCACGGTGCGCCTGACCTTCAACGTGCCCGCCACCGTGCAGCGCTTCAGCGTGATCGAAAACGGCAGCGTCACCGACCTGAGTGGCGTGATCTACGCCTACTCGCAGGCCCAATCCGTCATCCCGAAATAAACCGGAGGAACCGTCATGAAAGTTCGATACCTGTGCGCGCTGGCCGCGCTGTTGTGGAATATGCTGTTGTGTACCGTGTTGTGGACGCCCGCCGCGCAGGCTGCGCCGCTGGTGTTCACCTTCGCCACCTTGCCTGCCGGCGGCGCGCTGACCGGCAATCCCGGCGATACGGTGGGATGGGGCTACCAGCTGGTCAACACCGATCCGCTGAACTGGTTCGTGCCGACCCAGCTGAACGCCTCGTCCTTCAGCATCGGCATACCGGACGCCAGCTACTTCGATTTTCCGGTGCTGGCGCCGGGCGCCAGCGCCACCGTCGCCTTCGATGCGCTGACCCACACCGGCTTGTACGGCTTGCAGATTTTTTCGTTCGCATTGCCGGGCATGAGCGACATCGGCAGCTTCAGCGTGTCCGGCGAATGGTGGAACGGCGATCCGCTGGGCGGCGCCAGCTTCCTGCAAGCGTCCGATGTGCAGCTGGCGCCGCTCTCGGTGACGCTGGCGGTGACGGGCGTGCCTTTGCCTGGTAGCTTGTGGTTGCTGGCGCTGGGCCTGCCGCTATTGTGGCTGGGCCAGCGCCGCCGCCAGAAAGGCGCGCAGTTCGGCCGCGCTCTGGGCTGACGGCGCGGCGGGCCGCACATCCCGGTAGGCGCCGGGACCGGTGCGGCCCAACAGCTTGAAGGACTTGCCGGCGTAGACGGTGGGCCGCACTTGCAGCAAGGCCAGTTGCGACTGGCCGTCGCCCGCCGCCCGCAGGTGCACGATGAACTGGCAGGCGTACTGGCGGCCCTCGGCGTTCCAGTAGTAGTCGACATCGGGCGTGATCAGCACGTCGTGGCGGCGTTGTTCCGCCGGCAGTTGCAGCCACGCCGCCAGTGCCGGACTGGCCGGCGGCAAGGCCAGGTCGGCATCGGGCGGGAACAGCGGCGCGCCGTAGGGCAGGGCCATGCGGTAGCGCCGGTGTTCTTCGCGTTGCGCTGGGATGTGCTGCACCGCTTGCAGGATCGCTTGCTGCGCCTGCTGCGGCGCCATGCGCACGGTCAGCTCACCGTCCTGCGCGCGTGCCGTCGTCGACAACAGCAACGCCAGCATGGCCAGGACGGCGCGCTTCATGTCAATCCCACTTGCGCATCAGCCGTTCCAGCTCGCCGTTTTTTTCAAGCTGGAACAGGGCGCGCTCCAGCCGCTCGTTGATGAAGGCCGCGAGTTTTTTGCTGGTCACGAAATACAGTTTGGCGCTGTACATCACTTGCGGCAGGATGCGTACCTTGTCGGCGGTGCCGGTGCGCACCAGCAGCCGTTGCAGGCCGGGGCCGCGGTGGAAGAACAGGCGGCCTCGGCCGGCAATCAACTTTTGCAGATTCATTTGCGGGCTGGTGGAATTGGCATCGACTTCGATGCCGCCCATTTCTGCCAGGATGTCGCCGGCAGCGAAGCCGCGATTGATCAAGACGATATTGTCGGGCGCCAGGCGGCGCACGTCGTCCCACTGGGTGATATTGATCGTGTCCTGGACGCGCACAATGAAGTGGTAGTCGATGCTGTACAGCGCCGGCCCGAGGAAATGAAAGCGCTGTTCACGCTCGGCGGTGCGCTGCATGGCGCACTGCACGTCCTGCTGGCCGGTCTCCAGTTCCGAGTAGGCGCGTATCAGCGGCTTCCAGCGCTGTTCGCCGACGAATTGCAGCGTGGGTTCGATCTGTTCGACGGCGCGCATGATATCAACGCATAGTCCGACCACGTGGTCCTTGCCGTCGGCGACGAACTTGGGTTCCGTACCCTCTTGCGCGGCGGTGCGTAGCACGATGGCATGGACAGGCAGGCTGGCCGATAGCACAAGCGCGCAGCACGCCGCGCTGAGCAGCCGGCCCCACTTGCTTTGCTGTCCCGCCATCTGTCTTTCTCCATATCGCATTGAGCACTGTTTGATGACAAGCTTACACCAGTATCGCCTTGGCGTCTCATGGGCATAGGCGAACAAATTGATAGCCGCCGCGCAGCGCGCCGGCGATGATTTCCATGCCGGCCAGATGCTGGCCTTGCGCGAAGCCGCATTTGCGCAGCACGCGCGCCGAGGCGAGATTGTCATCGGTGACGTAGGCCAGCAGGCAGCGCAGCTGCCATTGCTGGTCCGCCAGCGCGATCAGGTGGCGCAGCGCGCGCGTGGCCAGGCCCTTGCCCGTCTGGTCGCTGGCGATGCGATAACCGGCTTCGGCGCTGGCCGCGTGGCGGTCGATGTCCTTCAGGTTGGCGCGTCCGACGATGCGGCCTTGCGCGTTCAGCATGACGCAGGGATGCCAGGTTCCGTTGATGTAGCCGTCCAGGTATTGTTCGATATGCAGCTGCACGCCTTGTGGCGTATAGAACTCCTGCGCGCGCGGTGCGATGTGCTGTTCGAACCAGGCGCGGTTCTCCAGTTCGAATTGCAGCAGCGGCGCGGCGTCTTCAGGTTGCAGGGTTCTGATGAGAATGTCGTTCATGTCGTCTCCAAAAAATCCTTCGAGCTGGCGACCAGCGCCGCGCAAGCCAGCGTGGCCATGCCCGCCGCCGTCAGCGCCGGAACGATGCCGTAGTGCGCGGCCAACAGTCCCCACGCCGCGCTGCCGGCGGTCTGACCTGCGGCGATCGCCAGGATGTGCACTGACAGCGTGCGGGCGCGCACCGCGTCGGGAAAGGCTTTCTGCGCCGCGCCGTTGAGCGTGGTGACGATGGCCGACCACGCCACGCCGCCGATCACCACCAGCAGCAGGCGCAGCGGCTGCGAGGCGGCCAGGCCGATGGTGGCCAGCATGGCGCCGTAGACCGCCAGTCCGCCGGCCAGCACCATGCGCCTGGCCGCATGGCGGCGCACGGCCGGTAAGACGACGGCGGCCAGCACCGCGCCGGCGCCCAGCGCCCCCATCAGCGATCCGTAGGTGCCGGCGTCGCGGTGCAGCAGCGGCAGCAGCGCCGCGAACGCCGCCGACACGAAGAAGATGCCCATCCCATGCAGCAGCAGCGATCGATAGCGGGGCGAGGCGCAGCTGATGCGCAGCGCGCTGCCTACGCTGTGGCGGCGTACGGCGGCCATCTTCGCGCGCGGCCGTTCGGCCGATCGCCATTGCCGGTAGATCCACAGCAGCGCGCTGAAGGACAGCGCGTTGAACAGATACAGCGGACCGGCTCCCGCCAGCTGGAACAGCACCGCGCCCAGCGCGGGACCGGCCAGCGCCGCTAGGTTGTAGCTTAGATTGTTCAGCGTGGCGGCGGCCTCCACTTCCTGCAACGGCACCAGCGAGGACATCGAGGCCTGCCAGGCCGGCATCGTGAACGCCATGCCTGCGCCCATGGCAAAGGTCAGCAGCAGCAAGGCCGGCACCGGCTGGTTGCCGCCGTAGGCCAGCAGCGCCATCGCGACGGCGGCCAGCGCCATCACGGCGTTGGTGCGGAACAGCAGCGTAGGCCGGTGCAGCGTATCGGCCAGCGCGCCGGCGGGCAGGGCGAACAGCAGCATCGGCGCCCAGGTCGCTGTCTGCACCAGTGCCGTCAGCTGCGGCGAATGCGACAGCGAAGCGATCTGCCACGCCGCTGCGAACGCCTGCATCCGGCTGCCCAGGTTGGACAGCAGATTGGCCAGCCACAGCTGGCGAAAGCGCGCATGGCGCAGCGGCTGAAAAATGGAGGCGGCGTAGGGAGGCGATTGCATGGCTGAAGTCTAGAAGTGCAGCGCCGGGCGGGTCAATCTTGATTCCTGCAATCGACATTACAATACGAACATGAACAAAGACCTGTCCGCAACCGAGGCGGCGCGCATCCTCGGCGTCAGCCTCGCCACCTTGTACTCCTACGTCAGCCGCGGCTTGCTGACGCCGAGCAGCGCGCAGGCCGAGCGCCGCAAACGCTATCCGCACGACGAGGTGCTGCGGCTGGCGGCGCGCAAGGCCGATGGCAAGCGGGGAGGACACAAAGTCGCCGCCGCGATGAACTGGGGCACGCCGGTGCTGGAGACGCGCATCTCGCGCATCGCCGACGGCCGCCTGCACTATCGCGGCCACGACGTGCTGACGCTGGCCGCGAACGCCACGCTGGAGCAGGTGGCCTGCCTGTTGTGGGACGATGGCGGCCATGACTACTTTGCCGCAGCCGCCGTCCAGGCCGCGCTGCCCGCGCATGCGCTCGCGCCGATCGCCGCCATCGCGACGGCCTGCGCCCAGCTGCCGTCCATGCCACCGTTGGAAGCGGCGATGTGCATGCTGCCGGTGCACGCGCAAGCCATCCCTGCGCAGCCGGACGATGTCCACGGCCGCTTCGCCGCCGGCGCCGCCTTGATGCGCTTGCTGGCCGGTCTGCTGCTGAAGCGCGCGCCTGATGCGGCGCCGCTGCACCTGCAAGTTGCGCAAGCCTGGCAGGCCGACGCCGCGCAGGCCGAATGGATACGCGCGGCGCTGGTGCTGCTGGCGGACCATGAATTGAATGCGTCCACTTTCACCGTGCGTTGCGTCGCCTCGACCGGCGCCAGCCAGGCTGCCGCAATCAGTGCCGGCCTGGCCGCCTTGTCCGGCGCGCAGCACGGCGGCGGCAGCACGCTGATCCGCGCCATGCTGGAAGCGGCGATGGCGTCGGATAATCCGGAGGAGGGCGTCGCCGCCTGGTTCGACGGCCGCGATCCCAGCCTGTTCGGTTTCTCACACCCCCTGTACCCGCAAGGCGATCCGCGCGGCGCTTATCTGCTGGAGCGCATGGCGCAGTGGCCGCAAGCCCATGCCCTGCTGGCGATTGGCGAACACGTCGCCGCCAGGCTGGGTATGCCGGCCAACGCCGACTTCGCGCTGGCGGCCATGAGTATCGTGTGTGGATGGCCGTCGGCGGCGGGAGAAATCCTGTTCGCGCTGGCCCGTTCGGCCGGCTGGATCGCGCAGGCCGCGGAGCAGGTTGCCGACGGCGGCATGATACGTCCGCGTGCCCGCTACGTGGGACGATTCCAGACGGAATAAAAGCTTCCCGAGGGAAGCTTTTGAGAGTTAATGCTTAAACTTCAATGGCACCAAGGTATCTGGTACCGTACCAGCGCCTAGCTTGGCCCGTTGCATGGGCGCTTGCGCACCGGAACGTTTCAGTGTTGTAGGGATCGGCGCCACCACCAGCTTGGTTTCGCCGATAAAGAACAATGTCTTTCCGTCGGGACTGATGGTGCCGAGCGGCCATGGCGCGCAGTAGGTATCGCCGTTGCACGTCGGCGCATCGTCCAGGTCGAAGTAGCCGAGTATTGGCAGATTTGTTTCCGTGACCAGTTTGGTGCTGGTGTCGAAGACGTAGATCCGTTGGCTTGTGCCATAGTACGCCAGTACATACAAACGCATGCCATCCGGCGAAAAGACTGCCGCGTGGCTGCCAAAGAATTGATCGGGCACGGAATTCCCGATCAGGTTGAAGTCTTTGTCCCACACAATGTTCGTCATGCCGCTGGAGATGCGCTCGCCATGCAGGCTTTGCGCGCCTGAGTACCAATAGCCGATCCCTGCGCCGTTGCTCTTGACTAGTTGATCGTTGGTGTCCATGTACAACATGGAATTTTGGCTATCGTTGGACTGATAGCCGAGTAGCAGGCGGCTGCCGTCTCCCGACATGCTGAGGTTAGCGTTCGATCCCGGGTAGAAGTTTAGAATGGGCATGGTTATCCCGCCATACTGATGGTTGACCAGATCAAAATACGCCAGGCCCCCCAGGCTGCCTCCGGAACCTTGGAAGAAAGCCTTGCCGTTGTTTGCCATCACCAGCGTCGGACTCGAATTGGAGTTGTAGCCGTCAATGCTGGGTCCTGGGTAATAAGCATTGTCGCGCACCACGCCGGCAGGGACCGGGTAGCTGTTTTGTACCGCCAGAGTGACGGGGTCGAACAGTACGATCTTGCCGCTGGTGGCGGTGGCGACGATCGATGCGCCGTCGGGTGACAGCGCCACCGATTCAATGGTTGGCAGCGCTGCCGCCGTGGTAGTCCATGCGCCTCCCGCGTAAGCGAAACGCATGACCGAACCCAGTGTCTTGTTGGCCGTGTAAACAGACTGCCGTTCGGCGTCGTAGACTATGCCGCCCTTGACGCCTGCGGTTGCGATGGCTTTGTAGGCGTAGCTCGTTGAGGGCACGACCTTAATGCTCGCCTTTCCTGTGTCGACGCCTAGCGCGTTGGCGATGCTGAAAGTGGCGCTGCCCGAGGCAGCTGCACCTACCTGCAGCAGCAGCTGAGTGTCGCTGACGCGGGTAATGCTGTTGACCTGGGCGCCGTTCACTTGCAGCGCCTGGCCCAGGTCCGTCACGCTGTCGAAGCCGCTTCCACGCAGGATCACCGGTCCACCCTCGTTGGGCAGGCGCAAGTGTGGGCTGGCGTAGTTTACTGCCGGAAGGTTTTTGCTTAACGTGAAGCCGACTGTGGTGGGCGGCACCTTTCCACTGGTCGAGCTAATGGTGATATTTGCTTTGTAGGTGCCGCTATTTGGCAGTTGTAGCATGGCAGGTACGTCCAGCACGACTTGCAGCGCGGTGCTGCCGGTGGTGCCACTGGCATTGGCCAATTTGAGCCAGTCGGCGCTGCTGCTTGCATTCCATCCTTGTGCCGGCAGATTAGGTAAGTCGACTTTCAGCACGCTGGTTTGCGTCGTTTTATCGGTAGTCGGGCCAACCGTGAAGGTAGTGTTGCCCGAGATGGACCAGCTGGCGGAGCCTACGCTGAGCGTCACCGGCAGGGTCAGTGGGGTGGTCAGATAGCCCGAGCGCAGCACCACTTGTGCGTAGTAGGTGCCCGCCGGGAGGTCTGCCGCGGAAACATTCAACGTATAACTCCGGTCGCCCGATTTGACCACTGACAGCCAGCCCTTGCCGTCACCGTAATAGGACGCTTCGGCGCTCAGCTCATTGGTCCACGAGGGCAGGGTGACGTTGAAGCGCTTGCTGGCAGCGACCCCGCCGGCGGTGGCGGTAAAGCTGAAATTGCTGGTGTCGCTACTCAGTTGAGTCTGCGTATTGCCGTCGGACCCGACGTTGTACTTGACGGGCACGTCAATGGTGCGTCCTGGCGTGCTGATTGTCAGGGCGCCGCTATAAGAGCCCGGCGGTAGCGGTTTCGTTGTCAGCTTGACGCTACCGGTGCCCGTGGTGGACGCACTCATCCAGGGTGCCGTCGTTGTGGCAGCGAAGTTCGAAATGCCCGGCGGCAGCTGGACGCTGACCTCGCCGCTGGCAGTGGCGCCGCTGAGCACTGCGAGCGACAGTGATGACGGGCTGACGGACATGCCTTTATGGACGGTGACAGTGTAGGGTACATTCTGCGGTGAGCCGGTGAAGTGGTGCGCGCATTTGTCGTCGGCGCAGGCGAACAGTTGCAACGTGCCCTTGTATTCACCGGCAGCAAGGGTGGTTTTGGGATAGACGGTAAACTTAAGCTGGGTGCCGACGATCTCCTGGCTTACATGATCGATAGCCGTGCCGAGGTCAAGGGCGCCGGTGTAGACGTTGGCAGTGGTCGAGCCGGAGGCATTGCCCAATACCACCTGCGCATTGATGTAGCCGCGTTCATCGCCTTCAAAGCGTAATTCGCTGCGATTGATGGATACGCTGAAGCCGGGTGCGGGATCGTTGCCGCCTTCGCCTTCGCCTCCGCCGTTGCCGCTGTTAGTGCTGGCGCCACCGCCACCACCACCGCAGCCGCTGAGGAATAAACAGGCCGCAAGGCTGACTATCAGTGTCGCTTTGCTGCCGCTTAATTTGATGATCATCTGAATACAATCCCGAGTAGAAGAATGGAATAATTTTTATTGTCAATTTTGGAACAGTGCACGTAAAAAAAAAGCTTCCTCGCGGAAGCTTGATTTTTTTTACTGCTAGAATTCGGTGGTAGGCCGTGCGGGATTCGAACCTGCGACCAACGGATTAAAAGTCCGCTGCTCTACCAGCTGAGCTAACGACCCCCGAAAGAGGCCGTATTATATACAGCCTGCAGGGAACTGCAAAGGGTTTTGTGAAAACAATTTATCCCCTTCCTATTTCATCCCCAGCGCCGCTGTCACCTTCAGCACTTCATCCGCCGTGGTCACGCCTTCCTGTACTTTCATCGCGCCGGCGATGCGCAGCGGCTTCATGCCGTCGGCTACGCTCTGGCGGCGCAGCGCCTGGATGTCGGTCTGCTCGCGCACCATGTCGCTGAAGCCTGCGGTCACCGTCAGCAGCTCGTAGATGCCGGTGCGGCCGCGATAGCCGGTCTGCCGGCATTCGGGACAACCCACCGCGCGATACACCGTGGTCGGCTTGGGCAAGTCCCAGGCGCCGCCTATGCTGTGCCAGATGTCGTCGGTCAGTTCGCCGTCGTCCTTCTTGCACTCGATGCACAGCGTGCGCACCAGGCGCTGCGCCATGATGCCGATCAGCGTCGCCTCCAGCAGGTAGTAGGGCACGCCCAGTTCCAGCAGGCGCATCACGGCCGACGGCGCGTCGTTGGTGTGCAGGGTCGACAGCACCAGGTGGCCGGTCAGCGCGGCCTGGATCGCCATCTCGGCGGTGGCCAGGTCGCGGATCTCGCCGACCATGATGATGTCCGGATCTTGCCGCATCAGCGCGCGCACGCCGTCGGCGAACGACAGGTCGATGCCCGGCTGCACCTGCATCTGGTTGAAGGCCGGCTCCACCATCTCGATCGGGTCTTCCACCGTGCAGACGTTGACCTCCGACGTGGCCAGCGCCTTCAGCGTGGTGTACAGGGTGGTGGTCTTGCCCGAGCCGGTCGGCCCCGTCACCAGGATGATGCCGTGCGGACGCGCGGTCAGCTCGTCCCAGCGCTGCGCGTCGTCGACCGGGAAGCCCAGTTCCGGCAAGGTCTTCACCACCACGTCGGGATCGAAGATACGCATCACCAGTTTTTCGCCGAAGGCGGTCGGCAGCGTCGACAAACGCAGTTCGATTTCCTGGCCGCCGGCGGTGCGGGTCTTGATGCGGCCGTCCTGCGGGCGGCGCTTCTCGATCACGTCCATGCGTCCCAGCAGCTTGATGCGCGCGGTCATGGCGATCATCACCACCGCCGGCACCTGGTACACCTGGTGTAGCACGCCGTCGATGCGGAAGCGGATCGCCGCCATGTCGCGCTTGGGTTCCAGGTGGATGTCGGAGGCGCGCTGCTCGAACGCGTACTGCCACAACCAGTCGACGATGTTGATCACATGCTGGTCGTTGGCGTCGACCTGCTTGTTGGTCTTGCCCATCTCGACCAACTGCTCGAAGTTGTTGCGCAGCGCCAGGTCGTTGGTGTTGTTCTTGTTGGCCTTCTTGATCGACTTGGCCAGGCTGAAGAATTGCGTGGTGTATTGCGCGATGTCGAGCGGGTTGGCGATCACGCGGCGTATCGTGCGGCGCGAGATCTTGGCGATCTCCGCTTCCCACTCGACCGCGTAGGGATCGGCGGTGGCCACCACCAGTGTGTCGCCGTTCAGCTCCAGCGGCAGGATGTTGAAGCGTGCCGCGTAGCTGGCCGACATCACGTCGGCCACGCGGGTGAAGTCTATCTTCAGCGGATCGATGCGGGTGAAGGCCAGGCCGGTGCGCGCCGCCAGCCATTCGCACAGCGCGTCCAGCGTCAGCAGCTTGTGCGGCGGCAGCGCCGATAGCAGCTTGCCATGCGCCACCGCGCACAGCGGATGCATGGGGCCGATCGCGTTCTTCAGGATGCCCTGGCTTTGCGCGTACAGTTCCTTGACTTCGGCTTTGCGTATCATGCCGTCGGCCAGCAGCCAGGTGTAGATCTGCTGCAGATCGAGCGGCGCCGGTTTGCCGGCGGGACTGATGCTAGGTGCGGACGTTGCGGACATCGTGCCACTTTCAAAAGTCGGCAGCGGAACGGCCCGCTGCCGCATTGCCTGTGCTTACTTTGCTGCGATGCCCTTGACCCAGGTCTTGGCCGGCAGCTTGGTGTCGGTGGTGATCTGCGCGGCGCGTGCGGCCAGCGCCTCCAGGTCGATCGCGCGCTTGCGCTTGAAGGCGATCGCCACCACGTTACCATCATGTACCTGCGGCAGGCAAATGACTTGCTCGAACGCGAACTTGATGGCCTTGATGTTGCGCGCGTAGCTGGGATGGTCGCCGAACAGGTTGACCGTCATGATGCCGTCGTCGGCCAGGCAGGCGTTGCAGGACTGGTAGAACTCGGCGCTGTCGAGCACCGGGCCGCGCGCGGTGGCGTCGTACAGGTCCACTTGCAGCACGTCCAGCGTGCCGGCGTTGGCTACCTCATTGACGTAGTCGAGGGCGTCCATTTCCATCACGCGCAGGCGCTCGTCGTTGTCCGGCAGCTTGAACATCGAGGCGCAGATGGCGATCACCGACGGGTTCAGCTCGACCGCCGTGACGGCGGCTTCGGGGAAGGTGGTGTAGCAGTATTTTGTCAGCGTGGCCGTGCCCAGGCCCAGTTGGGCGATCTGCGCCGGTTTTTCCAGCCACAGCATCCAGGCCATCATCTGTTGCGCGTATTCCAGCTCCGGCCAGTTCGGCTTGCGGATGCGCATCGCGCCCTGGACCCACTCGGTGCCGAAATGCAGGTAGCGCACGCCATCCTGCTCCGACAGCGTCACCGGCGCATATCTTGGCTTGCGGGTGGGGGCCGACGCAGGCCGGGAGGATTCTACTTGTTCGATGGATTTTCGTTTGATCAGCATGGCATGGGAGGGGCGACAGAGGTGAACCGGCATTATCCCGCGATGCCTTGCAGCAAAGCAAGCCTGAAAACGACACTGCCGGTCATCGGACCGGCAGTGCTGGGGGAGTGGCGGGGGATTAACGCTGCATCGGCTCGACGACCACGCGCAGGCGCACGCGCTCGCCCGGATCATAGGACATCACGCTGGTGTAGTTGCGGCCGCGATAGTCGTAGGTGACTTCATAGCCGGAGGTGCGCGATTCCCAGTGGTCGACGGTGCGGCACTGTTTCACTTGCTGTTCCTGGGTGCCGCCGCTGGACGGGGTGTTGGCGTTGTCGATGCGGTCGCCTGCAACGGCGCCGGCGATGGCGCCTGCCGCGGTGGCGACCGAGCGGCCGGTGCCGCCGCCGACCTGGTTACCGGCCAGGCCGCCGATCAGGCCGCCGATGATGGCGCCGCCCACGCCGCGCGATGGCGCCGGCTGCTGGACCTGCACGTACTCGGTGCGGCATTCCTGGCGTGGACGGTTGATTTGCTCCACTTGCGGGGTCACACGAACCACACGGCCGAAATCTTCAAAGTCGGCAGCTTGAGCTTGAGCAGCGAAAGGCAGGGCGCCTACGCACAGTACGGATGCGATCAATTTGGCTTGCAAGTTCATTTGGTACCTCGTTTCAGTTTGGATGTCTTATCAGGGATTCTGATATTGCATGGTTTGTATGGTAATCCGGGATGCGGGCTGCAACTAGTGCTAAACAGGTATCTGTGGCAACAAATTGTAACAGTGGTCACGAAACCGCGTCGCCCGGCCAAAAGTGGGAAATGTGCCGATTTGACCCCTAAAACACTTACAAAATGTTCTGTTTTTAACAAATATTGCGTGGGCCATCACATTCGTGTTGATCTAGGAGGAACAACACGTTACCCTAATATGCGTATGGGATTCGAGAAACATATTGAATCAGCCATGGCGAACGCAGACCAGTTTGCCGTGTAAAGTGGACAGGTGCTCAAATTATTTACTCTTTAATTCACAAAATAGGCACGCTCGACAGTAAAGTGGACACACCGTACATACCAGGTCAAATTGAGGGAAACATGAGTTTGCTAATGACCGTGCCGCCCAACCTCGTGCAATCGATCCGCGCCTTCCGCGTGGTCGAACTGCAAGAAGAAGCGGCCCGCCTCGGACATCACTTCCTGTACGCGCATTGCATCGCCGGCGCGACCAAGCAGCAAGTCCTGGGCATCATTGCGGAATCGTTTCAGTTCCCCAAGGGTATAGGCAAGAATTTCGATGGTTTGCGGACAACATTGACCGAAACCATGGCCGGCGCCGGCACCCAGGAGGGTTTCCTGGTGGTGCTGGAGCAATTGCCCAATACCCAGAAATTTGACAAGGAAGCACGGGAAACCCTGCTGGATGTCTTCCGCGACGCTGCCGATTACTGGGCCGACAAAAAAGTCCCGTTCCGGGTATTTTACTCCTTCGAGTAAGCCGGAGCCGTCTCCCACGCCAGCGTGGGGGCGGGTGTTCTGCGCCCCGTAGCGCCCTGCTGCATTGCAACAAATCTTGTTCAGTTGTAGTCCCGACTGCCTGAACAAGGTACAATGTCGGCCTATGAAAAACATCGTCATCCTGATTTCCGGTCGCGGCAGCAACATGGAAGCGGTCGTCCGCGCGGCGCAAGCCGAGCGCTGGCCCGCCCGTATTGCCGCCGTCATCAGCAACCGCGCCGACGCCTCCGGGCTGGTATTCGCTGCTGAACATGGAATCCCGACGGCTATTGTTGCCAATAAAGACTATGCCAGCCGCGCCGAGTTCGACGCGGCCCTGCAAACCGTGATCGACGGCTTCCAGCCCGATCTGGTGGTGCTGGCAGGTTTCATGCGGATTTTGACGGAGCAGTTTGTCGCGCATTACGCCGGCCGCATGCTCAACATCCATCCATCGCTGCTGCCGCTGTTCCCCGGCCTGGCGACACATGCGCAGGCGCTGGCCGCCGGCGTGGCAGAGCATGGGGCGACGGTGCATTTCGTGACGGCCGAACTCGATCACGGACCGATGGTGGCGCAAGCCGCCGTGTCCGTGTTGCCCGACGATACGGTTGAAACCCTGTCCGCCCGCGTGCTGGAACAGGAGCATGTCATTTACCCGCGTGCGATACGCTGGTTTGTAGAAGACAGGTTGACGATAGCGCAGGGCGCGGTCCACGTGGACCACACAAAGTAAAACTAACCAAGGAATTCCATGAGATTGCCACCAGCGATACTCGCCAACGCCGAAGAAGTGTTGCGCGAGATTTTGCGCTTTGCCGCGCCGGCCGACACCACCCTGTCGCGCTATTTCAAAGACCACCATCGCCTGGGCGGCCGTGAGCGCGGCGCCATCGCCGAGTGCATCTACAACGTGCTGCGCAACAAATCGTTTTATACCGATTTCTCCGAAGCGGGCGGCGGCGCCACCATGCGTCGCTTGACCTTGCTGGGCATGGCGGACGCGGTCGGCGTGGAATCGCTGGGCGGCCTGACCGAGGACGAAGTATCCTGGGTCGAACGCATCCTGCAAATCGACCGCAAGGTGATGCACAAGTCGAGCCGCTCGAACATGCCGAAGTGGCTGTTCGACAAGCTGGTCGAGCAGATGGGCGAAGAAGAAACGCTGGCGCTGGCCGACGGCATGAACTCGCCGGCGCCGCTGGACCTGCGCGTCAACGCCATGAAGGCGACCCGCGACGACGTCGCCGCCAAGCTGGCCGAAGCGCCGATCCGCAGCACGCCGACGCCGTTCGCGCCGCTGGGCCTGCGCGTGCTGCAAAAGCCTGCGCTGCAAAACCTGCCGCTGTTCAAGGACGGCCATATCGAAGTGCAGGACGAGGGCAGCCAGATCCTGTCGGCCATCGTCGGCGCCAAGCGCGGCGAGATGGTGGTGGACTTCTGCGCCGGCGCCGGCGGCAAGACGCTGGCACTGGGCGCGACCATGCGCAACACCGGCCGCCTGTATGCCTTCGACGTGTCCGAGAAGCGCCTGGCCAAGCTGAAGCCGCGCCTGGCGCGCAGCGGCCTGTCCAACGTGCATCCGGTGCAGATCGCGCACGAACGCGACGCCAAGATCAAGCGCCTGGCCGGCAAGATCGACCGCGTGCTGGTCGATGCGCCATGCTCGGGCCTGGGTACCCTGCGCCGCAACCCTGACGTCAAATGGCGCCAGCAGCCGAGCGCGATCGGCGAATTGCAAGTCAAGCAGGCCGCCATCCTGGCCGGCGCCGCGCGCCTGCTGAAGGGCGGCGGCCGCCTGGTCTACGCCACCTGCAGCTTCCTGGACGACGAGAACGAATTCATCGCCAAGCAATTCCTGGACACCCATCCGGACTTCGAGCTGGTGCCGATGACCAAGGTGCTGGCTGAACAGCGCATCGAGCTGGAGATGGGCGACTATCTGAAGCTGCTGCCGCACAAGCACCAGACCGACGGCTTCTTCGCCGCCGTGTTCGAGCGCAAGCCGATGGTCAAGAAAGTCATCGTCAAGGATGAAGAGGAAGCCGCCGACGAGTAATCGGCCGCACGCCTCATCGCAAAAGGCCGGGCTTCCGGCCTTTTTTACGTTAATCTACATACCTCAGCCATCACACCCAGCGCTATGACCCAACAACAGCCCCTGCTCAATCTGATCGACGACCTGACCGGCGACCTGCAAGATCCCAGCCGACTGTGGCAGATCGCCGCCATCGTCGGTTCCGTGATCCTGGGCTGGGGCCTGGCGCGGCTGCTGAAGAAGCGCTTTGGCCGCCAGGATACGCACGGCCGCATGATGCGCTTCGGCGTCGAGAGCTTCGGCCGCGTGATGGCGCCGCTGGCCGTGGTCTGCCTGCTGGCCTTGTCGCGCGTGGCATTGGCCAAGTATCAATTCCACGTCAACCTGATCAAGGTGGCCTTGCCCATCTTCGGTTCGCTGGTCGTGATCCGCTTTACCGTCTACCTGCTGCGCCGCGTGTTTGCGCGCCACGGCCAGATCAGCGCCACCATGCTGGCATTCGAGAAAGTGTTCCAGTTGCTGGTGTGGCTGGCGTTCGTGCTGTATATCACCGGCCTGTACCAGGAAGTGTTCGACTTCATGGACGGCACCATCCTGCCACTGGGTAAATACAAGGTGTCGCTGGCCGACATCCTGCAGGCCACTGTCTCGGTGATCGTGCTGCTGATGCTGGCGATGTGGGCCGGCGCCGCGCTGGAAGAGCAGCTGATGAAAGTGCAGGGCATGCATTCCAACCTGCGCGTGGTGGTGGCGCGCACGGCGCGCGCGCTGCTGATCCTGGTGGCTGTGCTGATGAGCTTGTCGCTGGTGGGCATTGACCTGACCGTGCTGTCGGTGTTCGGCGGCGCGCTGGGCGTCGGCCTGGGTTTGGGCTTGCAGAAGATCGCCAGCAACTACGTGTCCGGCTTCGTGATCCTGCTGGATCGCAGCCTGACCATCGGCGACATGATCACGGTCGATAAATACAGCGGCCGTGTGACGCAGATCAACACCCGTTACACCGTGCTGCAAGGCCTGGATGGTGTCGAGTCCATCGTGCCGAACGAGATGCTGGTGTCGGGCGCGGTGCAGAATTCCTCGCTGTCGAGCAGCATGCTGTGGATAGCGACCAAGGTGTCGGTGGCATATGACACCGATGTCGACACCGTGCTCAAGCTGCTGGAAGAGGCCGCGCTGACAGTGGACCGCGTGCTGAAGGAAGACAAGCTGCCGTCGGCGCAGCTGCTGAGCTTTGGCGCGGACGGCCTGGATCTGCAACTGGGTTTCTGGATCAACGATCCGCAGAACGGCCGCGGCGGCGTGACCTCGGACGTCAACCGCGCGATCTGGCGCGCGCTGAAGGCCAACAATATTTCCGTGCCGTTCCCGCAGCGGGAAATGCGCATTCTCGGCCCGGTGCCTGAGCAAATGGCCGCCCAGGAAAGCAAGACCGTGCCACAGAAATCGTCAGTGACTACGGGAAATCCTTCCGCTAATCACGTTTAAATCAGCGTACAATAACGTCCAAAAGTACGACTGACGGACTTCCTGCGCCTGTTAAAAACGCAAGATTGGCGGAACGACCGCATAGCGAGACACGCCCACTTTGGAGTAGTAATGATTTTTAGTTTAAATGCTGTACTGGATTTTTTGTCTAACGGCGTCACCCGACTCACCGCCTGGCAAGTGTTCTTCTATACGCTGGTGGTTACGCACATCACCATCGCCAGCGTCACCATCTACCTGCACCGCCACCAGGCGCACCGCGCGCTGGAGTTGCACGCCATCCCTAGCCACTTCTTCCGTTTCTGGCTGTGGCTGACCACCGGCCAGGTGACCAAGGAATGGGCGTCGATCCATCGCAAGCACCACGCCAAATGCGACACCGAGGAAGATCCGCACAGCCCGGTCACGCGCGGCATCAAGAAAGTATTCTGGGAAGGCGCCGAGCTGTATCGCGCTGAATCGAAGAACCTGGAAACCATGGAAAAGTATGGCCATGGCACGCCGGACGACTGGATCGAACGCAATCTGTACACCCGCTTCAGCTGGCAGGGTGTGGCTGCGCTGCTGGTGGTCAACTTCGTGCTGTTCGGCGTGATCGGCATCAGTGTGTGGGCAGTGCAGATGATGTGGATCCCCGTCACGGCGGCCGGCATCATCAACGGCATCGGCCACTACTGGGGCTACCGCAACTACGATTGCTCCGACGCGGCGACCAACATCATCCCGTTCGGCATCCTGATCGGCGGCGAAGAGCTGCACAACAACCACCACACCTTCGCCACCTCGGCCAAGCTGTCGTCGAAGTGGTATGAATTCGACATCGGCTGGGGCTACATCCGCGCGCTGGAAATGATGGGCCTGGCCAAGGTCAAGAAACGCGCACCGGAGCCGAAGTTCGCCAAAGGCAAAATCGAAGCCGACTTCGACACGCTGCAATCGGTCATCGCCAACCGCTACGACGTGATGGCCAAGTACGCCAAATCGGTCAAGCATGCCTGGAAAGAAGAGCTGGAACACCTGAAAGACAAGGCCCAGCTGGAAGCCCGCTTCCTGAAGTCGTCGCGCAAGCTGTTGCAGCGCGAGCCTGGCAAGCTGGAAGCGCCTCAGCAACAACAGCTGGTGGAATTGTTCCAGCACAGCAAAGCGCTGGAAACCATGCACACGATGCGCGTGGAACTGGGCGTGATCTGGGAGCGTTCGCACTTCACCCGCGACCAGTTGCTGCACAAGCTGCAAGACTGGTGCAACCGCGCGGAAGCGTCGGGCATCAAGTCGCTGCAAGACTTCTCGCTCCGCCTGCGCAGCTACGCATAAGAAAGTATTGATACAATTGAACGGCCCCGAAATTCGGGGCCGTTTTTCATTTCAGGGAGTGACATGACATTGCGAACTTACTTGGCTGCCCTGGCGTTGGCTGTGCCGCTGTGCGGCGCACACGCCGCTGACTGGACCGTGCGCTTCGACGGCGCCGGCCCGCTGAAGATCGGCATGCGTTTCGACGCCGTCAACAAAGTGCTGGGCGATCACATGGAGCGCACGCCGAAAGCGTTGCGCGGCTCGCCGAACTGCTTCCAACTGGAGCCGGCTCGACAGCCCGGTTTGCTGCTGATGTTTATCGGCGACGTGTTGAAGCGGGTGGACGTGATGGAGGAGGGCATACTATCCGAGCGCGGCATCGGCCTGGGCGACCCGGTGGAAAAGATACGCCAGGTGTACGGCGAAGCGGTAACCTCCGCGCCGCAAGCCTACGATGACAGCGAACAGACCCTGACGGTCAAAGCCGGCGGTGGCCAATACGCGATCCGCTTCGACACCAGCAAAGGCAAGGTCGGCGCGATCTACGCCGGCGCCTGGAAGGAAGTGCAATACATCGAAGGCTGCTTGTAAAATAAAAAAGCCGCTGAGCTGATGCTGAGCGGCTTTTTTGCGAGAAGCGAAGATCGAATTACTTGATCTTGGTTTCTTTGAACATTACGTGCTTGCGTGCTTTAGGATCGAACTTCATGATCTCCATTTTAGCAGGCGTGGTGCGCTTGTTCTTGGTAGTGGTGTAGAAGAAACCCGTACCTGCGGTCGATTCCAGTTTGATTTTGTCGCGGCCAGTTTTTGCCATGGTAGCTCCTAATTAGACTTTTTCGCCACGGGCGCGCATGTCGGCCAGTACGGCATCGATGCCGACTTTGTCGATTACGCGCAGACCAGCGTTGGACAGACGCAGGGAGACCCAGCGGTTTTCAGATTCAACAAAAATACGACGGTTCTGCAGGTTAGGCAGGAAACGACGTTTGGTTTTGTTGTTTGCGTGGGAAACATTGTTGCCGACCATCGGCTTCTTCCCAGTAACTTGGCAAACACGTGCCATAACGCACTCCTTAAAAGACATTCCACAATTGGAAAAACAAGAGTATATCCAAAAACCTCAGCTTTTTCAATGACTTGTGAAAAACAATTGTGTCGCGTGTATACGAAAATATTTAACAATTGTGAATTCACTCGTAAACCCTTGAGCCCATAGGGGTAAACTCATAGCTGGCCGTGCTCGGCAAACGAGTGAACCTGGTGGCCGGCCACCACAAAATGGTCGAGGATGCGGATATCTACCAGCGCCATGGCCTGCACCAGCGCCCGCGTCAGCAGCAGGTCCGACTCGCTGGGATCGGGCGTGCCGGACGGGTGGTTGTGGGCCAGCATGATGCTGGCCGCGTTGCAGGCCAGCGCCGCTTTCACCACTTCGCGTGGGTAGACGCTGGTATGCGTCAAGGTGCCGCGAAACATTTCCTTGGCGTCGATCAGGCGGTTCTTCACGTCCAGGAACAGCACGTAAAACGACTCGAAGTCCTTGCCGCTGAAGGTGATGCGCAGGTATTCCTTCACCGCGCGGGGCGAGCTCAGCGTGTTGCCGGCCTTGATTTCCTCCAGGATGGCGCGCCGTGCCAGCTCCATCACCGCCTGCAGTTGGGCGAACTTGGCCGTGCCCAGCCCGCGCAGGGCGGAAAACTCCTTCAGGCTGGCGCCGAACATGCCTTGCAGCGAGCCGAAGTGGTGCAACATTTCCTGCCCCAGCTGCACCGCGTCCTTGCCCGGCACGCCGGTGCGCAGGAAAACCGCCAGCAATTCGGCATCTGTCAGCGCCGCCGCGCCTTCGCGTATCAGCCGTTCGCGCGGGCGGCGCTCCAGCGGCCATTCGTTAATTGCCATCGATATCCTCCGCAAATCAGCACAGACGACGGGCGCGGCAGGCAAGGTGGCTTACAATAGAGCCTTTGCCAGCTTACTGAATCCCACGTCATGTCTAACGCGCAACCTGCTGTTGTCACCAAATCGGCTTACTTAACACTGCATTATCGTCTTGCCTCGCTGGACGGTACTGATATCGTTACAACCTTCAGCGGAAATCCCGCCACGCTGATGCTGGGCCAGGGCCAGCTGGCGCCGGTGCTGGAAGAGTTGTTGATCGGCATGCCTGAAGGCACGCACAAGACTTTCGACCTGGAGCCGGGCGTCGGCTTCGGCCCGCGCAATCCGGAGCTGGTGCGCGAAGTCACCCGCGCCACGCTGGACGACAACTCGGTGCCAGGCGCCGACTACAAAGTGGGCGACCTGGTCGATTTCGCCGCGCCGGGCGGCGGCCGCTTCGCCGGCATCCTGCGCGAGCTGGGCGATGAAACCTGTCTGTTCGACTTCAACCACCCGCTGGCCGGCCAGCCGCTGAAATTCGAAGTCAAACTTATTTCCGTGCTGTGAGGAACTCATGAGCGATAAAGAAATCCTGTTGGCCCAGCCGCGCGGCTTTTGCGCCGGCGTCGACCGTGCCATTGAAATCGTCGAACGCGCGCTGACCCAGTTCGGCGCGCCCATCTATGTGCGCCACGAGATCGTCCACAACGCCTACGTGGTGGAAGACCTGCGCAACAAGGGCGCCATCTTCATCGAAGACCTGGACGACGTCCCGGCCGGCAATACGCTGGTGTTCTCGGCCCACGGCGTCTCCAAGGCGGTGCGGGCGGAAGCGGAATCGCGCGGTCTCAGCATCTTTGACGCGACTTGCCCGCTGGTCACCAAGGTCCATGTGGAAGTGGCCAAGATGCGCAAGCAGGGTTGCGAGATCGTCATGATCGGCCACGACGGCCACCCGGAAGTCGAAGGCACGATGGGCCAGACCGAAGAAGGCATGTACCTGGTCGAAACCGTGGCCGACGTCGACAAGCTGAACGTCACGAAGCCGGACCAGCTGGCCTACGTTTCGCAGACAACGTTGTCGGTAGACGACACTGCCGACATCATCGAAGCGCTGAAGCGCAAATATCCGGCGATTATCGAGCCGAAAAAGGGCGACATCTGCTACGCCACCACCAACCGCCAGGAAGCCGTGAAATTCATGGCGCCGCAAGTGGAAGTGGTGATCGTGGTCGGCAGCCCGAACAGCTCCAATTCCAACCGCCTGCGCGAAGTGGCGGAGAAGAAGGGCACGCCTGCCTACATGGTCGACAACGCCACGCAGATCGATCCGCTCTGGCTGGAAGGCAAATTGCGCGTGGGCGTCACCGCTGGTGCGTCGGCGCCGGAAGTGCTGGTGCATGCCGTCATTGACCGCCTGAAGGAATTGGGCGCGCGCAGCGTGCGCACGCTGGATGGTGTGCAGGAAGCGGTCACTTTCCCGCTGCCTAAAGGCCTGGATGGACAGAAAGCTGCACCAGCGGAGGGCGTGGTTTAACAACTTTCGGGATGAAACGGAATTAAATTTTGCATCTTTCCGTTATTCCGCAGTTAGTTTTTCCAGAATCTCGCTATCATTGCCTCGCTCTCAAAAAGTTGTCGTTTAGGCTTATAAACGAAGGAACGACGGAGGGCGCGGCTCGCAGGAGACGCTACTGGTTCAGGCATGAAATTTGCATCATGAACGTGTAGTCAACGGCGGCACTACGGAGACAACTCCGGGTGCCGTTTTTGTTAGATGAACCGCTGTGCAGGCATAAACACAAAAAGTAAAGGCACTCTTCATGGATACATTTATCCAACAAATTATTAACGGGCTGGTGCTAGGCAGCATGTACGCACTGGTCGCGCTGGGCTACACCATGGTCTACGGCGTGCTAAACCTGATTAACTTCGCCCACGGCGACGTGTTGATGATCGGCGCGATGACCGGCCTGACCATCCTCAAATACCTGAATGAATACGCCCCGGACCTGCCTGGCTACGTCAAGCTGGCGATCGCCATCGGCGGCGCCATCCCGGTCTGCATCGTGGTCAACATCCTGATTGAGCGCGTCGCCTACCGCCGCCTGCGCAATGCGCCGCGCCTGGCGCCGCTGATCACCGCCATCGGCGTATCCATCCTGCTGCAAACCATCGCCATGATGATCTGGACCCGCAACCCGCTGGCCTTCCCGCAACTGCTGTCGTCGGAACCGATCACGGTCGGCGGCGCGCTGATCTCGCAGACGCAGATCCTGCTGCTGGTGCTGGCCGCGCTGTCGATGACGGGCCTGGTGCTGCTGGTGGAAAAAACCAAGATGGGCCGCGCCATGCGCGCCACGGCGGAAAATCCCCGTGTCGCCGGCCTGATGGGCGTCGACTCCAACAAGGTCATCGTCGCCACCTTCGCGCTGGGCGCGGGCCTGGCCGCCGTGGCCGGCGTGATGTGGGGCGCCAACTACGCGTCGATCCAGTTCGCGATGGGCTTCGTGCCCGGCCTGAAAGCCTTCTCGGCAGCCGTGCTGGGCGGCATCGGCAACATCTACGGCGCGATGATAGGCGGTATCGTGCTCGGCATTATCGAGAGCCTGGGCGCCGGCTACATCGGCGACCTGACCGGCGGCTTCCTCGGCAGCCACTACCAGGACATCTTTGCCTTCGTCGTGCTGATCATCGTGCTGACGGTGCGTCCGTCCGGCATCATGGGCGAGCGCGTTGCGGACCGTGCCTAAGCTGAGGAACTACACATGGCTATTCTGAATTTCGACACCACCCGCAACCCGCGCAAGGCCTACAGCAGCATGGCTGTGGTCCTGATCGGCCTGCTGATCTTCCCGTTCGTCGCCTCGCAGTTCGGCAACTCCTGGGTCCGCATCATCGACATGGCGCTGCTGTACATCATGCTGGCGCTGGGCCTGAACATCGTGGTCGGCTTCGCCGGCCTGCTGGACCTGGGCTACATCGCCTTCTACGCGGTGGGCGCCTACATGACCGGCCTGCTGGCTTCGCCGCAATTCGCGACCCTGCTGGAATCGCTGATCAACGAGTACCCGGTGGTCGGCAATTCGCTGGTCGCCATCCTGGGACCGGATATCCAGCAAAACGGCATCCACCTGTCGGTATGGGTGATCGTGCCGCTGGCGGCCGCGCTGGCCGGCCTGTTCGGCGCGCTGCTGGGCGCGCCGACCTTGAAGCTGCGCGGCGACTATCTGGCCATCGTGACCCTGGGCTTCGGCGAGATCATCCGCATCTTCATGAACAACCTGAACGAGCCGATCAACTTCACCAACGGTCCGCAGGGCATCAACCTGATCGACCCGATCCGCGTGTTCGGCGTCAACCTGGCGGGGGAGGCGGGCTCGCGCGCCAACGTCATCGTCGGCGGCTTCTCCATGCCGTCGGTGAACGCCTATTACTTCCTGTTCCTGTTCCTGTGCATCGCCGTGGTGTTCGTCACCTCGCGCCTGCAGCACTCGCGCCTGGGCCGCGCCTGGGTCGCGATCCGTGAAGACGAGATCGCCGCCAAGGCGATGGGCATCAACACCCGCAACGTCAAGCTGCTGGCGTTCACGATGGGCGCCTCGTTCGGCGGCGTCGCCGGCGCCATGTTCGCTTCGTTCCAGGGCTTTGTGTCGCCGGAATCGTTCTCGCTGACCGAGTCGATCGCCGTGCTGGCGATGGTGGTGCTGGGCGGTATTGGCCACATCCCTGGCGTCATCATGGGCGGCGCGCTGCTGGCGGCGCTGCCGGAAGTGCTGCGCCACGTGGTCGAGCCTTTGCAGGAAAAACTGTTCGGCCACGTGCTGATCGAAGCGGAAGTGCTGCGTCAGCTGCTGTACGGCCTGGCGATGGTGCTGATCATGCTGAACCGCCCGGCGGGTTTGTGGCCGGCGCCCAAGCATGAAGACCGTCCCGACGGCGACTCCGACACCAAAGATCAATCGTCCGGCACCGTGGCGGCCTGAGGAAAGCAGAAATGAGCGAACAAGTTATTCTCCACATCGCCGGCGTCAACAAGCGCTTCGGCGGCTTGCAGGCGCTGACCGATGTCGGCATCAAGATCATGAAGGGCCAGATCTACGGCCTGATCGGCCCCAACGGCGCCGGCAAGACCACTTTCTTCAACGTCATCACCGGCCTGTACCAGCCGGACACCGGCACCTTCGAGCTGGCCGGCAAGCCGTATTCGCCGTCGGCGCCGCATGCGGTGGCCAAGGCCGGCATCGCCCGCACCTTCCAGAACATCCGTCTGTTCGGCGAGATGACCGCGCTGGAAAACGTCATGGTCGGCCGTCATGTGCGCTCGCACCAGGGCGTGTTCGGCGCCGTGTTCCGCCACAAGGCGGCGCGCGAAGAGGAGGCGGCTATCCGCAAGCGCGCACAGGAGTTGCTGGACTTCGTCGGCATCGGCCAGTTCGCCAGCCGCACGTCGAAGTTCCTGTCGTACGGTGACCAGCGCCGCCTGGAAATCGCCCGCGCACTGGCCACCGATCCGCAACTGCTGGCGCTGGATGAACCGGCGGCCGGCATGAACGCCACCGAGAAGCTGGCGCTGCGCGAACTGCTGGTCAAGATCAAGAACGAAGGCAAGACCGTGCTGCTGATCGAGCACGACGTCAAGATGATGATGGGCCTGTGCGACCGGCTGATGGTGCTGGAATACGGCAAGCCGATCGCCGAAGGTCTGCCGGCGGAAATACAAAGCAATCAGGCGGTTATCGACGCCTACCTGGGAGGATCGCACTAATGGGCGACAACGTTCTTAAAGTATCGGGACTGAAAGTCGCGTATGGCGGCATCAAGGCCGTCAAAGGCATCGACCTGGAAGTGAACAAGGGCGAGCTGGTCGCCTTGATCGGCGCCAATGGCGCCGGCAAGACCACCACCTTGAAGGCCATCACCGGCACGCTGCCGCCTTGCAAGGTCGAGGGCACGGTGTCGTACAAGGGTGAGTCGCTGAAGGGCAGCAAGTCCTTCCATCTGGTCGAGAAGCGGCTGGCGATGGTGCCGGAAGGGCGCGGCGTGTTCACCCGCATGTCGATCCAGGAAAACCTGATGATGGGCGCCTACACCCGCGACGACAAGGCCGGCATCGACGCCGACATCGCCAAGTGGTTCGACGTGTTTCCGCGCTTGAAGGAGCGCGCGGCGCAGATGGCGGGCACGCTGTCGGGCGGCGAGCAGCAGATGCTGGCGATGGCGCGCGCGCTGATGTCGCATCCCGAGTTGCTGCTGCTGGATGAGCCGTCGATGGGCCTGTCGCCGATCATGGTCGAGAAGATTTTCGAAGTGATCCGCAATGTGTCGAAAGAGGGCATCACCATCCTGCTGGTGGAGCAGAACGCCAAGCTGGCGCTGCAAGCGGCGCACCGCGGCTACGTCATGGACTCCGGCCACATCACCATGACCGGCAACGCCAAGGACATGCTGGACGACCCGCGCGTCAAAGCTGCCTACCTCGGCGAATAATCGGGCGAAAAAAAGCCTCGGCCGTGGCCGAGGCTAGTGAGGATCCGGCGCCCTACCGCGCCGGAATTCCTTGATTACTTCTTGGCTGGAGCAGCTTTGGCGGCAGCAGCGGTGAACTGGTTCACGGCCGAGGTCAGGTTCGATTCGATCGACTCAACAGCTTGCTTGGCGGTCTTGGCGAATTGCTCGTAGCCGGCGTTGGCGTTGCCGATGGCCGATTTCAGGATGGCGACAGCGTTTTCCGAACCAGCTGGGGCGTTCTTGCTGACTTCTTCCACCAGCGAGATGACTTTACGGTTGGTTTCAGCGATCTGGGTTTCAGCAGCTTTGCTGAATTCAGCGCCGGTGCTCGAAGCGATGGTCGCCAGGTGACGGCCGTAGGCGATGGTTTTTTCTGCGCTAGGCTGGGCTTGTGCCGAAGCCAGCGAGAAGAATTCTTGTGGATCTTTAGCCGACAGCAGCTGCTTGGTGGTGATCGACGACTCTTCCAGCGATGCCTTGGCAGCGGTCAGGTTCAGATCGACGAATTTCTCCACGCCTTCGAAAGCTTTGTTGGTCAGGGCCGAGAAGATCGCAAATTGAGCTTCGAAGTTGGCTTTGGTCGCATTGGAAAATTGCTCAGGGATAGAAAACATTTGAATCTCCAGGAAAGTAGTCATTGATTAAGTACTGCTGAGGTACTGCTTGTTTCTTACGGCCGGCGAGAAACAGGCTATCCACGTTTCAGACCGAACAACTAATTGTGCAACGCAACAAACCCGATTTTACGGCCTTCAGAAATTAAGTCAAGCGATTTTTTGTGCATTGCACCAAAGAACGAAATCTAGCTTGAGGAAAGTATTTCCATAGGGGAAATACGGCTTGGCAAGGCATAGCCGGTGGCGAAATGGTCGCCGTGATAGACTTGCATCCTGTCGAGTCGGCGCCGCAATCCGGCGCCGATTTCCTTTCATGCTGCAAGTAAGTTTTACCGGTTTCCCCATGCCCAACACCCCGAGCGCCGCCGTGGTTGTCAAACACGCCACTTTCCTGTCGCCGCTGCCGCTGTTTTTCGTGCTGTTGTGGAGCAGCGGCTTCATCGTCGCCAAGTTCGGCCTGCCGTATGCGCCGCCGCTGACCTTCCTGGTGATGCGCTTTGTGGGCGTGTTGCTGTTCCTGGTGCCGGCCGTGCTGCTGCTGAAGGCGCCCTGGCCGCAGGGCAAGGTCTGGCAGATCGCGCTGGCCGGGCTGCTGGTGCAGGCGGGCTACCTGATCGGTGTCTGGTGCGCCATCAAATTGGGCATGCCGGCCGGCTTGTCGGCGTTGATCGTCGGCATGCAGCCCATCCTGACCGCCTTCGCCGCGCCGCTGATCGGCGAGAAAGTGCGGCCGCTACAATGGCTGGGCCTGGTCTTCGGCCTGGCCGGGGTGGGGCTGGTGGTGGCCGCCAAGATCAAGCTGGTCGGATTGTCGACCGACGCCATCCTGCTGAGCGTGCTGGCGCTGCTGTCGATCACCGCCGGCACCCTGTATCAAAAACGCTATTGTCCGCATTTCGACCTGCGCACCGGCACCGTGATCCAGTTTGCCGCCTCGCTGGTCCTGGTGCTGCCGCTGGCCATCATCTTCGAAGGGCTGACGCCGGACTTTGCTGCGGTGCAGTGGACGCCGCGTTTCTTCGGCGCCTTGCTGTGGTCGGTGATGGGCTTGTCGATCGGCGCCATCTTCCTGTTGTTCGCGCTGATACGCCGCAGCGACGCCACCCAGGTCACCAGCCTGATGTACCTGACGCCGCCGACCACCGCCGTCATGGCCTGGCTGATGTTTGGCGAGGCTTTCAACGCCCTCGGCATAGCGGGGATGGCGCTGGCGGTCACCGGTGTGATATTTGTAGTCAAGAAAACCAGATAAGCGAGTGCATATGATTTCAACTCCCGACCAGCAAGCGGTGGACGCCGCCATCACCAGCCGCCGATCGATCCGCGCCTTCCTGCCGCAAGCCGTGGCGCGCGAGGATGTCGCGCAGATTTTGCAGGTGGCGGCGCGGGCGCCGTCCGGCACCAATACCCAGCCGTGGAAAGTCTACGTGCTCGATGGCGAGCGCAAGCAGCAGTTGTCAACGGCGATACTGGCCGCACATAGTGATCCAGAGCAGGCTAAACAGCACAGCGAGGAATACGCCTACTATCCGCGCGAGTGGATTTCGCCTTTTATTGAGCGGCGTCGAAAGGTCGGCTGGGATTTGTATGCTCTACTGGGTTTGACGCGCGACAATAAGGCCGGCATGGCTGCACAACACGGCCGCAATTATGAATTTTTTGGCGCTCCGGTAGGTCTCATCTTTACCATCGACCGCATCATGGAGCAGGGCTCGTGGCTGGACTACGGCATGTTCCTGCAAAACATCATGGTGGCGGCGCGGGCGCGGGGCCTCGATACTTGCCCGCAGGCGGCTTTTACCCAGTATCATAAAATCATAGGCAGCCAGTTGGGATTGCCGGACAATGAAACCGTGGTGTGCGGCATGGCCCTTGGTTACGCCGATAGTTCGAAAGTTGAAAATACCTTGATCACGGACCGTATGGCGCTTGAGGAATTTGTTAAATTTGTTGGTTAGAACTAGCTTGTTTAAAACCTACGGCGCCATATTGTATCGACGCAACCATCGATGCTGCCAATGTTAAATTTGCTTGCGATTGTTCATTATTTTGCTACACTGCAACAGGTCTTTCGCTTTCTCTACACCGTTTTTTTCGGGGATATGAATGTATAAACTAGCTTTAAGTGCGCTCATTTCGCTGATGTTCGCCTCCACGGCGCTCACCGCATCGGCAGCCCAGGCTGCCGATGGCGCCACATCGAAAAAACACCATGTGAAGAAGGTCAAGGCCCGTGGACCTGTGCGCGTGGCTGCCGCCGAGCCTGGCGAACGCGTGGTCAAGCGCGTGATCAAGGTCAATGGCCGCCGCAAAGTGGTGTACCAGCGCATGATCGTGGCCGCGCCAGCGGTGCCGACCATGGGCGACCTGGCCGGCCTGAACATGACGCACGATCCGCTGGACCTGAAATCCAATGTGGCGCTGGTGCTGGACCAGGCCAATTCCGAAGTGCTGTTTGAAAAGAATTCCAACGTCGCCCTGCCGATCGCCTCGATCACCAAGATGATGACCGGCCTGGTCGTGGTCGAAGCCAAGCAGAACATGGACGAGATCCTGAGCATCACCGACGAGGACGTCGACCGCGAAAAATTCAGCAGCTCGCGCCTGAAGGTGGGTACCCAGCTGAGCCGCGCGGACATGCTGCACATCGCGCTGATGAGTTCGGAAAACCGGGCGTCGTCGGCCCTGGGCCGTAACTATCCAGGTGGCAAGCCTGCGTTTGTCGAGGCGATGAACGCCAAGGCCCGCGAACTGGGCATGGTCGATACCCACTACGTCGATTCCAGCGGTCTGTCGAAAATGAATGTGGCCAGCGCGCGCGACCTGGCCAAGCTGGCGATGGCGGCGTATCAGCAGCCCATCCTGCGCCAGTACTCGACCGACGCCAAGGCCATGGTCGAAACCAACGGCCGTCCGATGCAGTTCGGCACCACCAACCACCTGGTGGCCAGCCCGGACTGGTCGATCGGCTTGCAGAAAACCGGCTTCATCAACGAAGCGGGGCGCTGCCTGATGATGCAGGCGGTCATCGAAGGCCGCTCGGTCATCATGGTGTTCCTCGATTCCAAGGGCAAGCAGTCGCGTATCGCCGATGCCGGCCGCATGCGCAAATGGCTGGAGGCGCTGAAGCCTGCCGCCCTCAGCGCGCCGCTCAGCTCGCCGTCGACTTATTCGACTGGAATGTAACCCAGCGTGGCGGAGATCTGGTTGGCGGTCATGACCAGGTCTTCCAGCCATTCGTCCTGCAGACGGTCGGCCGGCGCCGAGATCGACAGCCCGGCAATCAGCTTGCCGCTGTCGTCGTGGATGCCGGCGGCCATGCAACGCACCCCCAGCTCCAGCTCTTCATTGTCGCGCGCGTAGCCGCGTGACTTCACCAGGCTCAGCTCGCGCTCCAGCTTGGCCAGGTCCGTGATCGAATTCTTGTTGTGGCCGGCCAATCCGGTGCGCGTGGCGTAGGCGCGGATGGCTTTAGGCTCGTCCACCGACAGGAACAGCTTGCCGGTCGAAGTCAGGTGCAGCGGGCCGCGGCCGCCGATGGCGCGCACTACCTGCATGCCCGAGCGTTCCGAGAAGGCGCGGTCGATGTAGACGATCTCGTCGCCCTGGCGTACCGACAGGTTGATGGTCTGCTGGGTTTTCTTGTGCAGTGCACGCATGAAATCCAGCGCGGCCTCGCGCACCGACAGCCGGCTCTTCACAACATTGCCCAATTCCAGCAGCCGCATGCCGAGCCGGTAGGTGCCCGGTTCGATGCGGTCGACAAAGCGCGTCAGCACCATGTCGTTCAGAATCCGGTGGGCGGTCGAAGGGTGTAGCCCGGAAACCTTGGACAATTCCTTCAGGCTCACAGGGTCGGGATATTTGGCCAGCGCATCGAGTAGCGCCACCATACGCTCGATCACCTGGATAGTGGTCTTTTGCTCTGGAACGGTTTCGATTTTCATGATGTGGTTGGTGCGGTGCAGTATGCGATGACTACTTTATACCATAATGTGAAAAAAATAGAAATTGATGCATAATGATACATTCACCATTTGCGGCTTATTCATGGAACCAGTGAGCGAATTCAAGAGCAAGAGCGGCCTGAAACGTATCTTTTCGGCCTTTTTATACTCCATCGACGGCTTCAAGTCGGCCTGGAAGCATGAGCATGCATTCCGCCAGGAAGTGAGCCTGTTCGTGGTCGGCACCATCATCGCGCTGGTGCTGCGCATCTCGGCGTTCGAGAAATTGATGCTGATCGGCGTGCTGATGTTGATATTGATCGTGGAACTGATCAATTCCTCCATCGAAGCCGTGGTGGACCGCGTTTCGCTGGAACGCCACCCGCTGTCCAAGAACGCCAAGGACTTCGGCAGCGCCGCCGTGTTGCTGACCTGTCTGCTGGCGGCAGGCGCCTGGGGCGTGGTGCTGTTCAACCGTTTCTATTGAACGTATATAAAGTTTCGGTATAAGGAACTGCTAAAAGCTTAGTTCTCATTTATAAAGGACAGCCGTAATCTGGAGACCTTCACTACAAGGGGAACCACAAAATGCTGTCCAAGAAAATTATTGCTGCTGCTATTCTCGCCGTCACCGCCGTCGCTCCAGCCTTGGCGGCAGAAATCTCGTTGCTGAACGTATCCTACGATCCGACCCGTGAGCTGTACCAGGACGTCAACACCGCCTTTGCCAAAAGCTGGCAAGCCAAGACCGGCGACGTGCTGAAAATCAAACAATCGCACGGCGGCTCCGGCAAGCAGGGCCGCGCCGTGATCGATGGCCTGGAGGCGGACGTGGTCTCGCTGGCGCTGGCCTACGACATCGACGCCATCGCCGAGCACAAGCTGCTGTCGCCGGAGTGGCAGAAAAAGCTGCCGCACAACAGCACCCCGTACACCTCGACCATCGTGTTCCTGGTGCGCAAGGGCAATCCTAAAGGCATCAAGGACTGGAACGACCTGGTCAAGCCGGGCGTCGCCGTCATCACCCCGAATCCGAAAACCTCCGGCGGCGCACGCTGGAACCACCTGGCCGCCTACGGCTACGCGCTGCGCCTGCCGGGCGGCACCGAAGCCTCGGCCAAGGATTTCTTGAGCAAGCTGTACAAGAACGTGCCGGTGCTCGATTCCGGCGCGCGCGGCGCCACCACCACCTTCGTCGAGCGCGGCATCGGCGACGTGCTGATCGCCTGGGAAAACGAGGCGCTGCTGGCGGTCAAGGAACTGGGCCCGGCCAAGTTCGACATCATCGCGCCGTCGGTCTCCATCCTGGCCGAGCCGCCGGTGGCCGTGGTCGACAAGGTGGTCGACAAGCGCGGCACCCGCAAGGTGGCCGAGGCTTACCTGAACTTCCTGTACACCGATGAAGCGCAGGAAATCATCGCCAAGAACTACTACCGTCCGGCCGTGGAAAAAGAGGCGAAGAAATACGCCGCCCAATTCCCGAACGTGAAACTGTTCAAGCTGTCCGATGTGGCCGGCGACTGGACCAAGGCGCAGAAGACCCACTTCGCCGACGGCGGCCTGTTCGACCAGATCTACCAGCCCAAGTAATCATGAACGGCGCGCTGTCCCGGTTTCGCGTGTTGATTGCGCCCGGTCTGCATAACAGCGGACCGGAGCACTGGCAAAGCCGCTGGCAACGGCTGTTCCCCGCCTTCGAGCGGGTACAGCAGGACGATTGGGACGTGCCGGACCTGCCGCGCTGGTCGGCCCGCATCGATCAGGCGCGCCGTGCGGCGGCTGGCGACCAGCGGCCGACGCTGATCGTCGCCCACAGCTTCGGCACGCTGGCCACGGTGCACAGCCTGGCGCGCGATCCATCCGGCGTGGCGGGCGTGCTGCTGGTGGCGCCGGCCGATCCCGATAAATTCAATGTCGCGGCGCAACTGCCGCAGCAGGCGCTGCCGGCGCCGTCCATCATGGTCGGCAGCACCGACGATCCGTGGATGGCGGCGCCGCGCGCGCAGCTGTGGGCGCAACGCTGGCGCAGCCGCTTCATCGACGGCGGGCCGCTGGGCCACATCAATGCCGAGTCGGGGCTGGGCGATTGGCCCGAAGGTCTCGAAACATTGTATTTTTTAGCAGAAAAGGCGCAGAATAGTAGGCTGACGGCTTAATGCAAGCCGGTGTTCTTTTTCCCATCTGGAGCTGACTATGACGATACGACTGGGCGATACCGCCCCTGATTTTGAACAAGATTCTTCCATCGGCAAGCTGCACTTTCATGAGTGGGCAGGTAATTCCTGGGTGGTGCTGTTCTCGCACCCGGCCGATTTCACGCCGGTCTGCACGACCGAGCTGGGCCTGACTGCCAAGCTGAAACCGGAATTCGACAAGCGCAACGTCAAGGCGATCGCGCTGTCGGTCGACCCGGCCGAATCGCACAAGTCGTGGATCGCCGACATCGAGGAAACCCAGGGCACCCTGGTCGGTTTCCCGATCATCGCCGACGCCGACCGCAAGGTTTCCACGCTGTACGACATGATCCACCCGAACGCTTCGACCACGGCCACCGTGCGTACGCTGTTCGTCATCGATCCGAACAAAAAAGTGCGCCTGAGCCTGACTTACCCGATGAGCACCGGCCGTAACTTCGACGAAGTGTTGCGCGTTATCGACGCCCTGCAACTGACCGACGGCTACACCGTGGCCACGCCAGGCAACTGGAAAGACGGCGACGACGTCATCATTCCTCTGACCGTGCAGGATCCGGACGTGCTGAAGCAAAAGTATCCGAAGGGTTATACGGCGGCACGACCTTACTTGCGCGTCACACCCCAGCCAAATAAATAACGCATAAGCAAATAAGGATTGCGTTGTTTGGATATTCCCCTAGAGTAGTTACTCTGCAGCCTACTCTTGGGGATTTGCATGGATTTGTCATTTGTCGCATCTGGTTTCGCGGTCGGCCTGCTGGTCGGCATGACTGGCGTGGGCGGCGGTTCGCTGATGACGCCGCTGTTGACGCTGCTGTTCGGTGTTTCGCCTGCGGTAGCGGTCGGCACCGACCTGGCCTTCGCCTCGCTGACCAAGGGTGTCGGCACCTTCACCCACCGCATGCGCGGCACGGTGCACTGGGAAATCGTGCGTCGCCTCTGCCTCGGCGCCTTGCCGGCGGCCTTGCTGGCTAGCATCTCCCTCAAATATTTCGGTACGCTCAACAAGGAAATCGGCCAGGTCATACGCTATATGATCGCCGGCTCGGTGATGCTGACCGTGGTCGCCTTGCTATTCAAACGCAAGATGCTGGCCTGGATCATGGCCCATCCCGAGCGCCAGTTGCAGGGCAGGGCGCTGAGCATCGCCACCATCGTCGCCGGCGCCGTGCTGGGCACGCTGGTGACCATCTCGTCGATCGGCGCCGGCGCCATCGGCGCCACCCTGCTGGTGATGCTGTACCCGCGCCTGACCGCCGCCGAAGTGGCCGGCACCGATATCGCCTATGCCGTGCCGCTGACGGCGATCGCCGCCGTCGGCCACTGGTGGCTGGGCTCGATCAACTGGAGCTTGTTGCTGACTTTGCTCGTCGGCTCGCTGCCCGGCATCACCATCGGCGCCTACGCCGCCCGCGCCGTGCCGGAACGCCTGCTGCGCGGCTTGCTGGCATTCACCTTGGTCGCGGTCGCCGCCAAGCTGGTTTCTTAAAAACCATATAGCTTTATCGTCTAACCAAATGAAAAATGCTTCGTTTGTAATATGAAGTGCAGATGAGATTATGCAGCCCTTATAGAAGAATTTGTAATAAGGGAGCATCCATGTCAGCAGTTCTCGCTGCGCCCGCCACGGCGTCCAGCGCCGTCCGGGGCGCGCCTTTCCGCGTCATGCCGGGGTTCCGGTTGTCGCTGGGATTCACCATTTTCTACCTGACGCTGATCGTCCTGATCCCGCTGTCGGCCGTATTCCTGAAGACCTTCACGCTCAGCTGGGAAGGCTTCTGGAACGCGGTGACGTCGGCGCGCGTGATGGCCTCCTATAAGCTGACCTTCGGCGCCTCGCTGCTGGGCGCCTTCGTCAACGTCATCTTCGGCAGCATCGTCGCCTGGGTGCTGGTGCGCTACGAGTTTCCCGGCAAGCGCATCATCGACGCCCTGGTCGACCTGCCGTTCGCGCTGCCGACCGCCGTGGCCGGCATCACCTTGACGGCGCTGTATTCGGCCAACGGCTGGTTCGGCCGCTTCCTCGAAGGCACGCTGGGTTTCAAGGTGGCGTTCACGCCGGTTGGCGTGGTGGTGGCACTGACCTTCATCGGCCTGCCGTTCGTGGTGCGCACCGTGCAACCGGTGCTGGAAGACGCCGAGCGCGAACTGGAAGAAGCCGCCGCCAGCCTGGGCGCCAACGCCTTTCAAACCTTTACCCGCGTGGTGTTCCCGACCATCTTGCCGTCGCTGATGACCGGCTTCGCGCTGGCCTTCGCGCGCGCCACCGGCGAGTACGGCTCGGTGATTTTCATCGCCGGCAATATGCCGATGGTGTCGGAAATCACGCCGCTGTTCATCATCACCAAGCTGGAGCAGTACGACTACGCCGGCGCCACCGCAATCGCGGTGGTGATGCTGGTGGTGTCTTTCATCATGCTGTTGACCATCAACCTGTTGCAAGCCTGGGCTCGCGGAAAGTCGGGTAAATAATGACCGCTGCTTCTACAACTATTCCAACTACACCCGCACGTCGCGGCGAGCTGCCGTCGGCCCCGCAAACGCTGGAGCCGCGCTGGGTGCGCATCGCGCTGATCGCCGTTGCGCTGACCTTCCTCACGCTGTTCCTGTTCGTGCCGCTGGTGGCGGTGTTTGTCGAAGCGTTCCGCAAGGGCTGGCAAGCCTATGTGGCCGCCATCATCGAGGACGATGCGATCTCGGCCATCAAGCTGACCTTGATCACGGCGGTCATCGCCGTGCCGCTGAACCTGGTGTTCGGCGTGGCCGCGTCGTGGTGCATCGCCAAGTTCGAGTTCCGAGGCAAGAGCATCCTGCTGACCCTGATCGACTTGCCGTTCTCGGTGTCGCCGGTGATCTCCGGCCTGATCTACGTGCTGCTGTTCGGTGCGCAGGGCTGGTTCGGCCCGTGGTTGCAGGAGCACGACATCAAGATCCTGTTCGCGGTGCCGGGCATCGTGCTGGCCACCATCTTCGTCACCTTCCCGTTTGTCGCGCGCGAGCTGATCCCGCTGATGCAGGCGCAAGGCAACGAGGAAGAGGAGGCCGCCATCGTGCTGGGCGCGTCCGGCTGGGACACCTTCCGCCGCGTCACGCTGCCCAACATCAAGTGGGGCCTGCTGTACGGCGTGATCCTGTGTAACGCCCGCGCGATGGGCGAGTTCGGCGCGGTGTCGGTGGTGTCCGGCCACATTCGCGGCGAGACCAATACCGTGCCCTTGCAGGTCGAGATCCTCTACAACGAATACAACTTTGCCGCCGCCTTTGCCGTGGCCTCGCTGCTGGCCCTGCTGGCGCTGGTGACGCTGGCCCTGAAATCCTTTATCGCCTGGCGCCTGAACGAATCGATCGCCGACGACGTGCGCACAACGGAGTAATGCCATGACCATCGAAGTTAAAAACATCAACAAGCGTTTCGGCGATTTCGTCGCCCTCAACAATGTGTCGCTGGATTTTCCGCAGGGCGAACTGACCGCGCTGCTCGGGCCTTCCGGCTGCGGCAAGACCACGCTGCTGCGCATCATCGCCGGCCTCGAACATCCGGACTCGGGCCAGGTGCTGCTGGACGCTAACGACGCCTCGCATCGCCATGTGCGCGAGCGCCAGGTCGGCTTCGTGTTCCAGCACTACGCGCTGTTCAAGCACATGACGGTGTTCGAGAACGTCGCCTTCGGCCTGCGCGTCAAGCCGCGCGCCGAGCGGCCGTCGGAAGACCAGATCCGCCGCAAGGTCAAGGAGCTGCTGGAGCTGGTGCAGCTGGACTGGCTGGCCGACCGCTATCCGCCGCAGCTGTCGGGCGGTCAGCGTCAGCGCATTGCGTTGGCGCGCGCACTGGCGGTCGAGCCGCGCGTGCTGTTGCTGGACGAGCCGTTCGGCGCGCTCGACGCCAAGGTGCGCAAGGAACTGCGCCGCTGGTTGCGCCGCCTGCACGACGACCTGCACGTAACCTCGATCTTCGTCACCCACGACCAGGAAGAGGCGCTGGAAGTGGCCGACCAGGTGGTGCTGATGAACAAGGGTAACGTCGAGCAGATCGGCGCGCCGGACGAGGTCTACAACCATCCGGCCTCGCCGTTTGTGTACGGTTTCCTCGGCAACGTGAACATGTTCCACGGCCGCGTGCAGGACGGCATCCTGGCCAGCGGCGACGCTTCCTTCACCGTGCCGGGCCAGCCGTCGGCCGACGGCAAGGGCACCGCCTACGTGCGCCCGCACGACCTGGAGATCGACCGCTACGCGCCGGGCGCGGAAGGCATCGTGGTCAAGCTGCGCCGCGCACATGCGATCGGCCCGCTGGCCCAGCTGGACCTGGAGCGCAGCGATACCGCCGAGCTGATCGAAGCGGTGATGTCGAATGAACGTTATAGCCAACTGCAATTGAAAGAAGGCGAAACCCTGGTAGTGCGTCCCAAGCGCCTGCGTGTATTTGTTGATGGCGGAGTCTCCTTATGAATTTCCAACAACTGCGGTCCATCCGCGAAGCCGCCCGTCGTGGCTACAACCTGACCGAAGTGGCGAATGCGCTGTTCACCTCGCAACCCGGCGTCAGCCGTCAGATCCGCGAGCTGGAGGACGAGCTGGGCGTGGTGATTTTCGAGCGCAACGGCAAGCGCCTGACCGGCATGACCGAACCCGGCAAGGGCATCCTGAAGATCATCGAGCGCCTGCTGATCGAGGCGGAAAACCTGCAGCAGGCCAGCCTGGAATACACCGGCCAGCAAAGCGGCACCCTGAGCGTGGCCGCCACCCACACGCAGGCGCGCTACGCGCTGCCCAAAGTGGTGCAGAGCTTCCGTACGGCCTATCCCGACGTGCGCATCGCCTTGCAGCAGAGCGCGCCCGAGCACATCGCCGAATGGATCTTGTCCGGCAAGACCGACATCGGCATCGCCACCGAGGGGCTGTCGCAGTTCCCCGACCTGGTGTCTTTCCCTTGCTACCGCTGGAGCCATTTGATCGTGGTGCCGGACGGCCATCCGCTGCTGGCGCGCTCGCCGATCCGGCTGGAGGACCTGGCCGAGTTCCCGTTGATTACCTATGACGTCGGCTTCACCGGCCGCGGCCATATCGACGCGGCGTTCGAACGCGCCGGCGTCAAGCCCGACATCGTGTTGACGGCGATGGATTCGGACGTCATCAAGCAGTACGTGGCGCTGGGCCTGGGCGTGGGCATCGTCGCCTCGATGGCCTTCGACCACGGCCGCGACAAGGGCATGCGCGCGGTGGAAGCGTCGCACCTGTTTGCGCAAAACACCACGCGGCTGGCGGTGCGGCGCGGCGCTTATCTGCGCTCCTACGCCTACCACTTCATCCAGGAATTCGCCCCCGACCTGACCCGCGCCGATATCGACGCGGCCTTGAACGGCGGGGATCTGAGCTGATGTGGCGGGCAGCAAACAGTCAGCTAATTTTTTCCATCCGGCGCCGCTGATTGACTCTATACTCAAACTCATAACTAGCTTGCAGCAACCAAGAATTTAAGTCCGTTGGTCTTACTCTGGGGAGCACATGATGGGTATCGGGAACTGGAAGATAGGGGTCCGGCTGGCCGCCGGACTGGGCGTGTCGATGGTCTTCATGATCGGCATTTCGGCCATCGGCATCGGCAATCTTGGCAAGTTGAATAACAACACCCAGGATCTGCAGGCAGACAAGATACCCAAGGTCATACTGGCCTACGAAACGATAGGCGGTCTCAACGACGTGGCCCGCGCGATGCGCAACGCCATGCTGTCCAAGGACCCCGAGGTCGTCAAGGCGGAACTGGCGCGGGTGGAGCAGCGCAAGGCAGACAACGCCACCCGCCTCGACAAGCTCGGCGTGCTGATCTCCGACGATGAGGATCCGCAGAGCAAGGCCAGGCTGCAAGCCGTGCTGGAAGCGCGCGACAAATACACGGTGGTGCAAACCGCCTTCCTCAAGATGTCGGCCGATGACAGCAAGCGCGAAGAGTCGGTCGCCTATCTGCTGAGCACGGTGCGCAAGGAACAAACCGCCTACCTGAACACGCTGACCGAACTGGTCAAATTCCAGAACGCGGCGATCGAAGAAGCCAGCACGGTGGCCGAGCAATCCTACTCCAGTTCGCGCAACATGATGATCTTGCTGACGGTGATCGCCACCGCGCTGGCCTCGTGGGTGTTGTACTGGATCACGCGCAGCATCACGCAGCCGCTGAACCGCGCCGTCGGCATGGCGCAGGCGGTGGCGGGCGGCGATCTCACCATGCAGATGGAGTGCGACACCACCGATGAAACCGGGCAGCTGCTGCGCGCGCTGATCGACATGAACGACAGCCTGGCGCGCACCGTCGGCCAGGTGCGCTCGGGCACGGATACCATCGCCACCGCCTCCAATCAGATCGCCAGCGGCAACCTGGATTTGTCCAGCCGCACCGAGCAGCAGGCGTCCAGCCTGGAAGAGACCGCATCGTCGATGGAGGAATTGACGTCGACCGTGACGCAGAACGCCGAGAACGCGCGCCAGGCCACCAAGCTGGTGGTGGCGGCGTCGGACTTCGCCACCAAGGGCGGGCAGGTGGTCGGCCAGGTGGTGACGACGATGGGCGCGATCAAGGAAAGCTCGAGCAAGATTGTCGACATCATCAGCGTGATCGACGGCATCGCCTTCCAGACCAATATCCTGGCCCTGAATGCGGCGGTGGAAGCGGCGCGCGCCGGCGAGCAGGGGCGTGGCTTCGCGGTGGTCGCTTCGGAGGTGCGGACGCTGGCCCAGCGTTCGGCCAGCGCCGCCAAGGAGATCAAGGAATTGATCGCGCGTTCGGTGGAGACGGTGGATGCCGGATCGCTGCTGGTCGATGAGGCCGGCGCGACGATGGGTGGCATCGTCAAGGCGGTCAAGCAGGTGGCCGACATCATGACGGAAATCAGCGCCGCCAGCAGCGAGCAGA
Organism: Duganella sp. BJB476; assembly: GCF_003416895.1. Classification (GTDB taxonomy): domain Bacteria; phylum Pseudomonadota; class Gammaproteobacteria; order Burkholderiales; family Burkholderiaceae_D; genus Rugamonas. Next base: position 438,032 of record NZ_QVIO01000003.1, on the reverse strand, counting down.
GCACGGGGATAGAACAGGTCAACCAGGCCATCGTCTCGATCGACGATGTGACGCAGCAGAACGCTGCGCTGGTGGAAGAAGCCGCCGCGGCCGCGCAAAGTATGCGCGACCAGGCGGACTTGCTGGCGCAGGCGGTCAGCGTGTTCAAGCTGGCGGGGCAGCCGTCGCATTCGACGCCGTCCCGCAAGCGGACCTTGTTGGCCGTCCCGGCCTAGATCACCAGCTGTAACCCGCCTTGGCGTAGTAGTAACGGCCGTTGAAACCGTTCGGCGCGAAGCCGCTGTACGGATTGATGCCGTTGTTGTTGAGGTTGCCCGCCGAAGTGACCTGGTCCGGATAGCGGTTGGTCACGTTGTCGATGCCCGCGCTCAGGCGCCAGTTCTTGTTCAGCTTGACGCTGCCCGACAAATCCAGCACCCACTGCGGATCGTAGACCTGGTCCAGCGTGGCGTTATTCTGCGGCACGGTGAAGCTGCCGTAGCGCGTCACCACGCCGCGCGCGCCCCAGGCGCCGAGCGACCAGTCGGTCGCCAGGCTGAACTTGTCCTTCGGCGAACCGACGGTCAGGCGGTTGATGGTCTGGCGGTCGATCAAGGTCAGGCCGTTGGCGGTCAGGATGGCCGGGTTGTCGTTCACGTGCTCCAGCGAGTTCTTGTTGTGGTTGTAGGCCGCGGTGAAGTCGTAGCGGCCCGCGCTCGTGGTCTCCCAGCGGTAGGTGCTGACCACGTCGACGCCGGTGGTGCGGGTGTCGATGGCGTTGGTGAAGTAGCGGCCCGCGCCCACCAGGATGCCTTGCTTGGCCAGCGCCGCCTGCAGCGCCGGCGACAAGGTCATGTTGGCCGACAGCGCCACGCGGTCGTCGATGTCGATGCGGTAGGCGTCGACCGAAGTGTTCCAGTTGCGGGTCGGCGACCATTGCACGCCGAGGCTGTAGTTGCGGGCTTTCTCGGCCTTCAGCGGGGTCGCGCCCAGCGCCGAGGCGGCGGCGCTGCCGACCGCGAAGGTGCCGGTCTCGATTGGCGTGTTGACATTGTTCACCACCGAGAAGTTGGTGGTGGTGATGGTGTAGAACTGCTGCGCCAGCGACGGCGCGCGGAAGCCGGACGAGGCCGTGCCGCGCAGCGAGAAGTCCGGCGTGAACGCATAGCGCGCCGAACCCTTGGCCGAGGTGGTGCTGCCGAAATCGCTGTAGCGCTCATGGCGCAGCGCGCCCGAGGCGGAGAACTGCTTGGTGATTTCCGCTTCCAGGTTGGCGTAGATCGATTCGTTGTGGCGGCTGTTGCTGCCGGCGTTGACCGGACGGAAGCCGGAGAAGCCCTGCGCGCCGGTGCCGATGTAGGACGCTTCGTCGCCGGCGCCGATTTCGTATTTCTCGTGCCGCGCCTCGACGCCCAGCGCCACCGTCAGCGGGCCGCTGAAGGCCGCCACCGGATATTCCTTGGCGACGTCGAAGTTGAACAGCTGCTGCGTGTTCTTCAGCTTGCCTGCGTAGAAGTGGGTCGGGCTGTTCGCGCCCAGCGTCTGGTTGACGGTGTGGTCCAGGTCCAGCTGGAATTCATTGCTGCCGTAGTTCAGGCTGGCGTCCCAACGCCATCCGCCCGCTTCGCCGCGCAGGCCGGTGACCAGCGAGGTATCGGTCGATTCGCTGTTCTCCAGCGGCAGGAAGCCTTCCGGGAACAATGGCGTGCGCTGGGCCGTGCCGTTCAGCGCGGTGCGCCAGGTGGCGGCGGCCGAGGTGTTGCGCTGGCCATAGTTGGCGAAGGCGTACCAGTCGATGTCGTCGTTGATGCGGTACTGGCTGTTGACGAACACGGTGCGCGGACGGGTTTCCGGATCGCCGAAGCGCTGGTTGACCTTGCCGTAGCGCGGCTCGGCCGGATTGCGCAGGTCGGGGCCGGCGCGGTTGGTCGGATCGCGGTCGGCCGCTTCCAGCGCCACCCGCACCCAGCCCTGGTCGCCGAGGTTGAAGCCGGTGGAGCCGCGCACCGTGATGGCCTTGCCGTCGCGCTTCTGGTACTCGCCGAAGCCCACTTCGGCCTCGCCGCCGGTTGCGCCTTTTTTCAGGATGATGTTGATCACGCCGGCAATCGCGTCCGAGCCGTACTGGGCCGCCGCGCCATCGCGCAGCACCTCGATGTGGTCGATGGCCGCCAGTGGAATCGCGTTCAGGTCGACCGGCGCCGAGCCGCGCCCTTGGGTGCCGTTGACGTTGACCACCGCCGTGGTGTGGCGGCGCTTGCCATTGACCAGCACCAGCGTCTGGTCCGGCGACAGGCCGCGCAGTTGCGCGGGGCGCACGGCGTCGCTGGCGTCGGCGCCGGACGGGCGCGGGAAGTTCATCGACGGCAGCAGGCGGCCCAGCACGGTGGCCAGTTCGGTCGAGCCGCTCGCCTGCAATTCCTTGGCGCCGATGACATCGACCGGCGATTCGGAATCGATGGTGCGGCGGTTCTTGGCATAGGTGCCGGTGACGACCACGGACTGCAACTCACCGTCGGCGGTGGCTTGCTGGGCGAAGGCGGGAATCACGACGGTGGCGATCAGGCTGCTGAGCAGGAGGGGGCGGGCGATTCGGCGTGTGCTCATGTGACGGTCTTTCTACGTTAGTGATGAGGAAAGCTTACCAGTGCGCAAAGTTGTTGCACACGAATGGTTACGTCTAATGATATTCAAGATTTGGATAACGTGCAGGCGCGCCGGGCTTTTTGCGCATGAGCGATGGAAGAGTGTTGTTTAAAAGCGCCGGGGGGGCAAGTCTGACATTCGAACACGAGCTGTGCCGTAATGCGATATTACGGCACAGCTCGTGTCCGAATGTCAGACTTGACCCCCAGGGGTTTATTGGCCGGGATTGGGAATCGCGGCGTGGATGGCGTCCACTTGCGCCAGTACTTCGTCCGGCAGTTGCAGGCCGTAGGCGTCGATGTTTTCCTTCAGCTGCGACAGATTGGTGGCGCCGATGATGGTCGAGGCGACGAACCAGCGCGAGTAGCACCACGCCAGCGCCAGCTGGGTCGGCGTGATGCCGTTGGCGCGCGCCAGCTCGGCGTATTGCGCCACGGCCGACACCACCGTCGGACGCAGGTAGCGCGGGCTCCAGGTCACCGGGAACATGGTCAGGCGGCCCTTGGCTTTCGGGTCGTCGTGGTACTTGGCCGTCAGCTGCCCGAAGGCCAGCGGGCTGTAGCCCAGCAGGCTGACGTTCTCGCGGAAGCAGGTCTCGTCCAGCAGGCTGGTCTCGAAATGGCGCGCGGTCAGGTTGTACAGGTTCTGGATGGTGGCGATGCGCGGCAGGCCCTGCATCTCGGACTGCTTGATGAACTCGTTCACGCCCCAGCACGATTCATTGGAGACGCCGATCGCGCCGATCTTGCCTTCCTTGATCAGCGCGCCCAGCGCGGCCAGCGTTTCCTCGATCGCCACGCACTCGCGCTCCAGCTTGGGATTGAAGGCGTTGGAGCCGAACACCGGCACGTTGCGGCTGGGCCAGTGCAATTGGTATAAATCGATATGGTCGGTTTGCAGCCGCTGCAAGCTGGTCTCGACCGCCGCGCGCAGATTGGCGGCGTCGAAGTTCTGCTTGCCTTCGCGCACCCAGGTGATGTGCGGGCTGGGACCGGCGGCCTTGGTGGCCAGCACCACCTTGCTGCGCGCGCCGCTCTTCTTCAGCCAGCTGCCGATGTAGCGCTCGGTCGAACCCTGCGTTTCCGCGCGCGGCATCACCGGATACATTTCCGCCGTGTCGATGAAGTTGACGCCGCGCTCCAGCGCATAGTCCAGCTGGCTGTGCGCGTCGGCTTCGGTGTTCTGCTCGCCGAAGGTCATCGTGCCCAGGCAGATCTTGCTGACGCTCAGGTCGCTCGTGCCAAGTTGTGTCTGCTGCATGCCGCCTCCTTATTTGCCGCGTACGGCGTCCGCGCAATCGCGCACCAGCGCCGGACCCGCGTAGATCAGTCCACTGTACAGCTGCACCAGCTGCGCGCCGCACTCCATTTTGACCTTGGCATCGGCGCCGCGCATGATGCCGCCCACGCCGATGATGGGTAGCGCATCGCCCAGTTCGGCCTTGAGCAGGCGAATCACCGTGTTGGAAAACTCGAACACCGGCGCGCCCGACAGGCCGCCCGCCTCGGCGCCGTGCAACATGCCGGTGACGGCGTCGCGGCTGAGCGTGGTGTTGGTGGCGATCACGCCGTCGATCTTGTGGCGCAGCAGCGCGTCGGCGATGTTCTTGACCTGGTCGCCGTCCATGTCCGGCGCGATCTTCAGCGCCAGGGGCACGTAGCGCTTGTGCTGGTCGGCCAGGCGCAGCTGGGCTTCCTTCAAGGTGCCGAGCAGGCCGTCCAGTTCCGAGCCGCCTTGCAGCTGGCGCAGGTTCTTGGTGTTCGGCGACGAGATGTTGACCGTCACGTAGCTGGCGTATGGGTAGACTTTTTCCAGGCAGTGCAGGTAGTCGTCGGTGGCGCGTTCGATCGGGGTGTCGGCGTTCTTGCCGATATTCAGGCCCAGCACGCCGGCCTTGTCCTGGTAGAAGCGCGACGACTGCACATTGGCGACGAAGGCGTCGACGCCGCCGTTGTTGAAGCCCATGCGGTTGATGATGGCTTGCGCTTCCGGCAGGCGGAACATGCGCGGCTTGGGATTGCCCGGCTGCGCGCGCGGCGTCACGGTGCCCACTTCGATCGAGCCGAAGCCCAGGTCGGCCAGCGCGTCGATGTAGGCGCCGTCCTTGTCCAGGCCGGCGGCCAGGCCGACCGGGTTCTTGAACGTAATGCCCATCACGGTGCGCGGATCGGCCTTGGGCTGCTTGACCAGCTTGGTCAGGCCCAGGGCGGCGGCGCGCTTGAGTGCGGGAAGGGTGAAATGGTGGGCGGCTTCGGCGTCCATCGAAAACAGCATCGGACGGGCCAGCGAGTACAGGAATTTTTCGGACATGGGGGAGCTCTTGTTGTAGTTCCCCGTATTTTATCAGGCGTCCAGCACGCTCCACACGCCCTTGATGCGCGCCTCCAGCGGCTTGAAGTTGGTTTTGTAGGACATCTTCGGACTTTCCTTGATCCAGTAGCCCAGGTAGACGTAAGGCAGCTTCAATTCGCGCGCCTGGGCGATCTGCCATAAAACGTTGAAGGTGCCGTAGGAAGCGCCCTCGACATCGGGATCGAAGAAGGTGTAGACCGACGACAGGCCGTCCGACAGCACGTCGATGATGCTGACCATGCGCAGCGTGCCGCCGGGCTCGCGAAACTCCACCAGCCGCGTGTTGACCCGGCTTTGCAGCAGGAATTGCGCGTACTGGTCGCGGCTGTCCTGGTCCATGCCGCCGCCGGCGTGGCGCTTGCTCTGGTAGCGCAGGTAGAGGTCGTAGTGCTCGTCCGAGAACGACAGCGTGGCGACGCCCGCCGTCAGGTCGCCATGCCTGGCCCAGGCGCGCCGCTGGCCGCGGTTGGGGCTGAACTGGTCGGCCACCACCCGCACCGGGATGCAGGCCTGGCAGCCGTCGCAATACGGACGGTAGGTGAAGATGCCGCTGCGGCGGAAGCCGTTTTTCACCAGCTCGGAGTAGACGTCTGCGTTGATCAGGTGCGAAGGGGTAGCCACCTGCGAACGCGCCTGGCGCGCGTCCAGATAGCTGCAAGGGTAGGGCGCCGTGGTGTAAAACTGCAGCGTCGCGAAAGGCAGATCGTTCAGGTGCGTCATGCACGTCCTATCGAGGGCGGGTGGTTTAGACCTATGATAGCGCCAAGTTTCGCAAGGCGCTTGTCACCTTTAGCTTAACTGTCCGCAGCCAGTGGTGCAATGGGTTCCCACACGGTGATCTGAGGCAATTCAATATTGTTGCGCAGATGCGCCAGGAATTGCGCGCGGGGAATCGGCGCCGCGCCCAGCGAGGCCAGGTGGCCGGTCTCCTGTTGGCAATCGATCATCTTTACACCGTGCTGGCGCAGGAAGCGCACCAGGTAGGCCAGCGCGATCTTGGAGCCGTCGGTGACGCGGGCGAACATCGATTCGCCGTAGAACATGTGGCCGATCGACACGCCGTAGGCGCCGCCTACCAATTGGCCGTCCAGCCACAGTTCGGACGAGTGGGCGTAGCCCAGCCGGTGCAGGCCGGTGTAGCCGGCGATGATGTCTTCCGAGATCCAGGTGCCGGGGCCGTCCCGGCGCGGCGCAGCGCAGGCCCGCATCACCTGCTCGAAGGCGCTGTCGAAGCGCACCTGCCAGCGGCCGCCGGCGGCCATGTCGCGCTCGACCTTGCGCAGGGTTTTCTTCAGGCTGTCCGAGATACGGAATTGCTCGGTCATCAGCACCATGCGCGGATCGGTGCTCCACCACAGGATGGGCTGGCCTTCGGAAAACCAGGGGAAGATGCCGTTACGGTAAGCCATCAGCAGCCGCTGAGGCGACAGGTCGGCGCCGGCCGCCAGCAGGCCGGGCGCGTCGGTGGTCAGAGCCTGGGCGACGTCGGGGAAGGGGCTATCGGTTTCCAGCCATGGGATCATAGGGACAGCGTCACGTAATCAGAGGTCCGAACGCATGTTGCGGGTGATGTCCTGGGTGTGGAAGCCGTAGTCGCCGCCCTCGCGCATTCTTGCGCGGTCGGCGAAGAACAGTTCCAGCGTGGTGCGGATGGTGGGGAAGGCCAGCTCGTCCCACGGGATCTCCGCTTCGCTGAACAGCTGCACTTCCAGGCTTTCCTCGCCGGGAGCGAACTCCAGGTCCAGCAGCGTGGCCAGGTAGAACAGGTGTACTTGATGCACGCGCGCCACGTTCAGCAGCGAGAACAGCTGACCCAGCTCAATGTTGGCGCCGGCTTCTTCCTGGGTTTCGCGGATGGCGCCTTCGGCGGTGGTTTCATTGTTTTCCATGAAACCGGCCGGCAGCGTCCAAAAGCCGTGGCGGGGCTCGATCGCGCGTTTGCACAGCAACACTTTCAGTTCGCCGTCGCGTTCCCACACGGGGATGGAGCCCAGCACCATTTTCGGGTTCTGGTAATGGATGGTGGCGCAGTTGCCGCACACATAGCGCGGACGGTTGTCGCCGGCCGGGACGGCCAGGCTGACGGGGGAGGCGCATTCGGAACAGAATTTCATAGGGGATAGCTCAGTCGATAAGTAGGCTCACTTTGGCTACTTTACACCGATTGAAGCCGGTGCGGCATGGCCTATGCCTATAGGTAACTGCATATATTCGGACTATCGCAGCCGATTTACGGATTAATATTGCCTAAACCAATGATCTGCCCTATAATAACTACATACAGACGCGGGGTGGAGCAGTCTGGCAGCTCGTCGGGCTCATAACCCGAAGGTCACAGGTTCAAATCCTGTCCCCGCAACCAAATTTGAAGCCGTTGATACCGTCAGGTATCAGCGGCTTTTTCGTTTCCGCGACTACAAAACCTCCCTTTCCCTATAATCGATGTTCTTGTGGGGAGTGTTTTCATGCGAAAAATCCGACCGACCTCCATTGTGGTTTTCCTATCCATGCTGACGCTGGTGCTGCTGCTTGCGGTGCTGAGCGCCTACTGCGGCGTGGGCAACATTCCCGGTCTCGGCGATTTCAGGGGCGTGGCCGTCAGCGCGGCGGCGGTGTTGCTGGTCTACTTGTACGGCCTGCTTGTATTTCGTATTTTCTTGTGGGCGCAGCCCCTGCATGATGGAAATATTGAATTCGGTTCCAGGCAGGAGTTCATCTATCAGGTGTATGTCCTGTTCTACCTGATACTGTTCAATTCCTTGATACGCGGCGGAATTATTCCGATCCCCATCATGCGGATGATCTATCTTGCGCTGGGCGCCCGCCTGGGCGCCAATACCTACAGCTCCGGCATCATCTACGACCCGTCGTTTGTGACGATAGGCGCCAACAGCGTGGTCGGCGAAACGGCCTTGCTGGTGCCGCATGTGATCGAGGGCGACACCTTGGGCCATTATTTCATCACGATAGGCGACCACGTGACGATAGGCGCCCATGCGGTGGTCTTGTCCGGCGTGACGATAGGCGATAACGCGATCGTGGCGGCCAATTCGCTGGTGGCCAAAGGCACGCGCATCGGCAGCGGGGAAGTGTGGGGCGGCAGCCCGGCACGCCGCTTGAAATAAAACCAGGCAATGAAAAAGGCCGGCGCCCTGAAGCGCCGGCCTGTATCGATTGCTAGCCCTGACGACGGACTATTTCTTCTGCTCGCGGCGACGGCCGAGCGAACCCATTCCGAAGATGCCTGCGGCAACCAGCGCCAGGGTGGCTGGCTCAGGTACGGGCGTGAACTGCTGGGCGCCATCGATGTTCAACACGAATTGCGAGTCCGTGTTGGGACCGGTGGCGATGCCATTGACCAGCAGCGGGCGCGTGAAGTCAGGCGCGGCGGGGCCGGGGAAGTTGAGCGTGGTGTCGAACCGGGTACCGGCCAGGGCCGGCGAGACGAAGGCCGCGTTGGTGAACAAGACCGTGCCGATCAACGTCGCCGAGCCTACGCCGGTGGCGCCAGGCGTACCGGAGGTGCCGGTTGCCAGGAAGGTCGACAGTTCGCTATCCCAGGTACCGGACAGCATCAGCGCGCCATCGGTAAAGCCGGTGCCGGCCGCCTGATTGGCATTGGGGGCTTTGTCGAAATAAATCGACCAGCTGCTGCTGGTGGCGGGCGTGAAGGTGATCGCCACCGAGGAGCAACCTGCGTTGAGGCAAGTTCCCCGTTCGTGCAGGGTGGCGACCGTCGTCAGCTCGTAGGTACCGACTGCGGGGCCGGGGGCGGCGACACGCAGGTCCGGCGTGGGCGACGTGGTGTTGATGACGCCGGCGAAGGCTTGATACGTCAGGGTGAAATCGACGAAATCGCCGGTGTTGTTGGCGGGGGTGAGGTTAAAGCCCTGAACCAGGCCCGCGCCGTTCTGATGCCAGTCGATGCCGGTGAAGTTCTGGAGGATGCCGTCGCCGCCCAATGCCGAAGGGGCGGCCGGTTCACCTGGGTTGCCCGCAAAGATCACATTGGCGGCACTGGTGGTGTTCAGCGTGGTCGCCTGAGCTGCGCTGGCAGCAAATAGCGCTCCCAGCAGAGCGCCTAGTATGCTTGATTTTTTCATTTTGTTTCCTTCCTTGATGATTGGAGTATCGCTACGCTAGGGTGGGGTTTCAATACCTTGCCGACCATTTGGAGTTAGTCAGCTATCCACTACTAAGCAAATGCCAAGCCATGATTGAAGGATTTTCTAAGCATCTGTTTTTAAAGTGTTTTTTAAAAATATCTTCAGCGCGGAGGCATAGCGTGTAAAGAAAACCGACAGGCGCCTACAAGGACTCCAGCATCGCCTTCACCTCGGCGCGTTGCGGGAAGTCTTTGTTGGCGGCCAGCAGTTGTTCGAACTGGCGGCGCGCGGCGCGTTTGTCGCCGGACTTCATCAGCGCCACGCCGAGGTGGTAGCCGATGTCGGGCACGTTGGGCGTCAGGGTCTTGGCTTGTTGCAGCAAGGGCAGGGCGCGGCCTGTTTCGCCTTTCTCCAGCAGGATCCAGCCCAGGGTATCGAGGATGCCGGGATTGGCGCCGGCCAGCTGGTAAGCCCGTTCGGCGGTCGCCAGCGCGCGTTGGTCCTTCTCCTGCTGGTAGGCCCAGGCCAGGTTGTTGAGCGCCACGGCATTTTTCGGATCTTGCCGGACGATAGCCTCGAATGAACTGATCGCCGGCTTGTATCGCCCTGCCGCCAGATCGGCACTGGCCTGGTAGAGCCGGAAGCTGGGCTCGTTTGGATGTTGCTGCAGCCATTGGGTGGCATGCAGGCTCGCTTCCCTGGTCTTGCCCGCCAGCAGCAGGGCCTGGTGGATCTTGATTGCCAACGGCGGCAACTGCTCCATCTTGTATGCCCGCTCGTAGGCGCGCAGCGCGTCTTGCGGTTTGTGCTGGGCCATCCAGATGTCGCCCTCCAGCGTCAGCCCCGCCGGCATCTCGGGCCGCTGGCGCTGTACGGTTTGTGCGATGGCCAGCGCTTCCGCGTAGTTTTTGCCATCCACCAGCAAGGTGGTCGCCAGGACTTGGGCTTCGAACCAGTCTTCCTGCAAGCGCAAGGCTTTCTTGACAGAATCGAGGGCGCCGTCATTGTCCTTGAGCGCGACCTGGGCATAGGCGATGCGCAGCTGCACCGCAGCCGACCCCGGTTGCAATGCGGCCAGCTTGGTATAGTTTTCCAGCCCGGCTTCGTAGTTGCCGTTCGCAGTCTGGACCTGTGCCAGCAGTATCAGCGCGTCGGGATCGGCGGGATGGCTGGCCTGGATGGTCTGTGCCAGCTTCAGCGATTTTTCCTTGGCGCCGGTGCGCAGGTAAAGCGTTGCCAACTGCAATGCCGGGGTCAAGGCCTCGGGATGGTCGGCGGTGGCGCGCTCCAGCCAGCGCACCGCTTCCGCGTTGTTATTCTGTGTCAGGGCCAGCTTGGCCAGGCCCGTCATCAGGCCCACGTTTTTCTTGTCCTTGGCGAGCGCCGCTTCGTAACGCTGGCGGGCGCGTTCGGGTTTTTTCTCCATCAAGTCCATTTGCGCCAGATTGTCGAGGGCCGACGGGTAGGCCGGGTCCAACACCAGCGCCTGTTCGAAGCTGGCGCGCGCGCCAGCGAGGTCGTGCTTGGACAGCAGGATGCCGCCTTTCAGGTTTTGCACCAGCGGATTCTTGCCGTCGTGTTTTTCCATGGCCGTCACCGCCAGCAGCGCCTTGTCGTATTCCTTGTTGCGCAAGTGGGTCATCGCCAGCAGGATGCCGGCCTTGTCGTTCTTGTCATCCAGGGCGGTTGCCTGTTCCAGTTCGGCCACCGCGCGCTCCGACTCGCCGGCGCCAAGGCGGCTCAGTCCCAGCGAGGTATGCAAGCTGGCTGTTTGCGGCGCCAGGTCACTGGCTTTCTGGAAATAGTCGGCCGCCTTGGCGAAATGCCTGCCTTGTATCTGCGCCTGTCCCGCCAGGGCCAGCAGCTCCACGTCCGTCTGATGCGTCTCCAACACCGGCTCCAGTACGGCGATGGCGTCGTCGGTCTTGCCACTTTTCAAAAGGATGCCGGCCAGGCGCTTGCTGGCGTAGACATGGTGCGGATTCGAGTCGAGAAATTTGCGCAGCGTTAGCTCGGCTTCCAGATACGAGCCCATGGCCATTTGCACGGATCCCATCAAGAGCAAGCTGGGCATGTGATCGGGAAGCACCCTCAATATCAGCTGCAGCGAATCGCGCGCCGCCGGATATTTCGCCTCCTGAAAGTCGAGCAGGGCCTGGGTGTAGATCACCTGCAGGCTGTTGGATGAGATCTTGCGGGCGGCTTCGATTTCGGCTCGGGCCTCGGCCAGTTTTTTGTCCTGGATCAGCAGGGTGGCGCTATCGATATGGGCTTGTGCGTTGTTGGGCTGGAGGGTCAGGATTTGCTTGTTTATCAGCAGGGCGGCCGCGGTCTTTCCTTGCTGGCGCAAGAGGTCGCCCTTGAAACGCAGGCACTCGATGTTGTCGGGATGCTTGGCCAGCGCGTGTTCGATATGTTGCGAGGCCAGGTCCAGGCGTTGCGACAGGGCGGCGATCCTTGCCTGGCCCAGCATCGCTTCGGCCAGGTCCGGGTTTTTCGCCAGCAGATCGTCGAACAGTTGCTGGGCTTGCGCCGTGTCGCCCAGGCCCAGGTAGGCGTTGGCACGCAATATGAGCAGCTCCGTCTGGTGCGGGCTGGAAGGGTCGGGTTTGATTTCGTCGAGCAGTTTCTTGAATTGCCCTTGCATCAGCATCACCTTGCCCAGGCGGGGCATGACTTCCGTCGCGCCGATGCCCAGCGCCTGCGCCTTGCGCACTTCTTTCTCGGCGGATGCGATATCGCCCGCTTCGATATAGACCTCGCCCAGCAGCAGGCGGGCGGGCGCGCTGTCTGGAGCTTTCTGCAGCGCGTTTTTCAGCTCGATGATGGCGGCCTTGGTCTCGCCCTTGGTGCGATATTGCCGGGCCTGGGCCATCAAGCTGTCGGTGTCGCGCGCGGTGTTGCAGGCGCCTAGCGTCAGCGTCAGCAGCACAGCGGCCAGACGCGGTACGCGATGGCGCCGGTTGGTTGAATTTTTGCTGAATCGTATCATCGAGGTCTCCTGGACGTGGGGGCACCTCCGCGATCTTAGGTCGCAATATGGACCTCGGCCTTACGCTTGATCAAGCCAGCGTGGCGTAGGCGGTCCTGATGTAGTCGAGCATGGCGGGGGGGATCCAGGTGCCGCTCAGCAGCGCGGGTTCCTGGTCGTGCGCGGCGCGGATCTTGGCCAGCGTGGCCGGGTCGCCGCCGATCTGCGACAGGTAAAGCGTCATCCACTGGCGCGCCAGCGCTTGCGCCGACGGCGCATCGTGGGCGACGCCATCTTCCAGATGCTGATGCACGCCGGCGATCAGCGACATCCACTGGTCCTGGTTCTTGCCGCTGTTTTCGCGCATGGTGCGCATTTCGTCGGCGTTGAGATAGCGCGCGTAGATGGCCAGCTTGCGCGCGCCGAACGCCGCCGACACGTATTCCTTCAACGCCGGCGTGATGCGGGTTTGCTGTTGCGCCTTGGCCTCCCGATCCAGCATGACGGTCAGGCGGCGCGCGAATTCGGGATTGGCGGCGGTATCGTGCTCCAGCATCCGCATCCAGCGCTGCGACAGCTCGCCCGCACGCGCATCGTCGGGCGGCGCGCCTTGTTCTATCAGCGTTTCCGCCTCGTCCACCAGCGCGGCCCAGGCGGTGTTGCGGCGCGCGTGCTGCTGCCAGAAGGGCAGGCGCTTCAACTCCTCGCGAGTGAAGTATTTGTCGTACAGGTCCATTTCCTCCAGCGTCGCCAGCCAGTCCGACAGCTCGGGGCTGCGGCCGCTGCTCAAGGTGTCCTGTAGTTGCGTGAGTTGTAGTCGCAGCGTGGTCGCCTGTTCGATCTGTTTGCCCAGCGCGGCGATCTGCTGCGCGACGATGTCGGCAAACGGCGCGTCCGGGCTGGCGAGGAAGGTGGCGATATCGGCCAGCGACATGCCGAAGCGCCGCAGCGCCTGGATGTGATGCAGGCGCGCGACGTCGTCACGGTTGTACAGGCGGTAGCCGGAAGCGGCGCGCGCCGACGGTGTCAACAGGCCGATGCTGTCGTAGTGATGCAGCGCGCGCACCGTCAGGCCGGAGCGCGCGGCCAGTTCGCCGATCTTCAGTACGGTTTTTTCCATGCCCCGAAGTGTACGTTAAACCGTGGCCCGTATCATGCGGAAGATGCCGCTCAGGCGCAGGCCGTCGGTGCGTTCGCTCAGATAGCGGTCGCTGAGTTCCTGCGCGCCGAAGTGCTCGACCTGGCTGTAGCCGTACTGGCGTAGCATGTGCTCCAGCGCTTGCGGATCGAAGGCGCTGACCAGGTGTTCGCCTTGCGCCGCCAGGGCGCTGGTCACCACGCGCAGTCCCATGCGCTCGGTCTCGGTCAGCTGCGAGTCGTGCACGCAGTAGTCGAACACGATGCTGCTGCCCGGCGGGCAGGCGGCGATGTCCTGCAAGGTGCGCATCACGGAGTCCGGTTGCAAATACATGGTCACGCCCAGCCACGAGAAGCAGGAAGGTGCATCGTCGGCCAGCCCGGCGAGCAGCAAGTCGGCGCTGAGCGAGGATTGTTCGAAATCGGTGGTGACGTAGGTCAGCGCCGCCGGTTCCGCGATGTCCGCCGCGCGCAGGCATGCGCGCTTCCATTGCTGCATGGCCGGCAGGTCGACTTCATATAGCCGCGCGGATGGCGTGCAGTCTGCGCGATAGGCATAGGTATCCAGGCCGGCGCCGAGGATCACGTACTGGTTCACGCCTTGCCGATGGGCGGCCTGCCAGCTGTCTTCGGCCAGGCGGGCGCGCACCACCAGCGTGGCGCGCATGGCCACCGCCAGCGGATGGCGCTGGCGTTCTTCGTCGGCGCGCAGCTGGGTTTCGCGTTCGCCGCCCAGGATGCGCAGGGCGATCGCGTCGCGCAGGATCAGCGGCTGGTCGTACAGTTGATGCGCGGCGCGCAAGGTGGCGGTCATCCAGGCGCTGGGTTTGGGACCGGCCAGGTGGCCGAGGGGCGATGGTTGCATTGCATACTCCTTCACGGTAATGCATGCAGCGTAAAGCCTGACGTTGCGTCAGGCTCAAGCAAAATCTTACTCAGGATCTCGTGGGTGCAGGCTGGCCCACAGATGGGCGGCGGCCATGGTGCGGTGAGGGCTGTACCTGGCCAGGATTTTTTCGGTGCGTGGCATGTCCGGCTTGGTCTCTTCGCCCAGCAGGTGCTGCAGCGCGGCGCGGATCGCGACGTCGCCGTGCAGCGAACAGTCGGCGTAGCCGTAGCCGCGCAGCAGTCCGTAGTTGACGGTCCAGGGACCGATGCCTTTGACCGCCAGCAGCGCCGCCGACACCTGTTCGATGCTGTTCGACGGCGACAGCTCCAGCGGCAGTTCGCCGCTGGCGACCAGGCCGGCCAGGCGCAGCAGCGTCTCCGCCTTCGCGCGCGAGAATTTGCGGCTGGTCAGGTCGTCGATTTGCAGCCTGGCCGCATCGGCGGCGGCGGGGTAGCACCACAAGCCGCTGCTGTGCTGGCGGCCCGCCTGCAGGATGAAGGTGCGGCGCAAGGAGATCGCGAACGACAGGTTGATCTGCTGGCCGATGATGGCCCACGTCAGCGCCTCGAACACGGTGGCCGATTGCACGATGCGCAGGCCGGGCTGCGCGCGCGTCAGTGGCCCGAACATCTTGTCTTTGGCGGCGAAGGCGCTGAACGGCTCCGGATCGATGCGCAGGCCGAGGATACTGAGCGCCGCCTCGCGCACCTGCTCCTGCGCGGCCTTGGACAACTTGCCGTCGGCATGCACGGTGTAGCTGGCGCTGGTGGGCGCGATGGCGTGGTCGGGCACGATCTCCAGCACCACCGGCACGCCGGCGATCAGCATGCCTTTGCGCAGGCGTTCAGGGCTGACTTCCTCGGCCACGCTTTCGGCGTCGCGGCTGTGGAAGGCCAGTACGTCGTGCAGCCGGTAGTTGGCCGGTAGCGGCAAGGTGAAGGGCTTCACGCCGTCTTGGCCTTGTTCAGGAAGCCGAAGCTGGGACGGAAGCCGGTGACCAGCGCGGTGCCGGTGATGACGATGGCGGCGCCGACGAAGGTGTACCAGCCGACGCTCTCGCCGAGGAACAGCATGCCCCACAGGATGCCGAACAGGGGGCTGAGGAAGGTCACCGTCAGCGCCGACGACGGGCCGACGTCCTGGATCAAGCGGAAGTAGATCAGGTAGGCCACGCCGCTGCACAACACGCCCAGGGCCAGCACCGCGCCCATGATGCCGATGGTTGGCTCGCCCGGCGCCGGGAAGAACGGCACCGCCGGCAGCACCAGCAGCGTCGACGCCCACATCGAGCCGTGCGCGTTGGAGAATGGCTCGACCGCCTTGGCCTGCTTGGCGTAGTTGCTGGCGATGCCGTAGTTGAAGGAGGCGAACAGCACCGCCGCGATGGCGATGCCGGCGCCCGGCTTGGTGGTGACATGGTCGAAGCCGACCAGCAGCGCCACGCCGCAGGCGCCCAGCAGCAGGCCTAGCATCACCTTGGCGCTGACCATGTGGCGGGTCCAGACGGCGGCGATCAGCGTGCCCCACAGCGGCGTGGTGGCGTTCAGCACCGCCAGCAGGGAGGCCGACAGCGTGCGTGCGGCGAAGGCGAACATCAGGAACGGCAGCGCGGAATTGAACAGGCCGAGGATCAGGTAGTGCTTCCAGTTCTGGCGCAGGTTTAGCGGTTTTTTCAAGGCCAGCGCGATGATCGCCAGGAACAGCGACGCAAACAGCACGCGGTATTCGATCAGCACGGCGGCGCCCAGCACCGGCGCGGCGATGCGCATGAACAGGAAGGAGCCGCCCCAGATGGCGGCGAGGAAGATCAGGCGGAACAGGTTGGCGGTGCTCATGCGGATTCCAGTCGGTGTATGGTTGCGCTATTGTCCCGTGGGCGCGGACTGCGTGCTAGCCGGTTCTTGCTTTTGAATTGTCCGTGCTTGCGCTTTTTTACACGGCGCCGATGTCCACCGCGCAGGCGTTCTCGCCGGGCGCGGTCGGCGTGGCCGCGTGCGGGATCAGCATCGCGGTCGGCACGCCGTTTTTAATCGCGGTCATTTCGGCCAGGATGGAGATCGCGATCTCGGACGGCGTTTTGCTGCCGATGTAAAGGCCGATCGGCCCGTGCAGGCGCGCCAGCTGTTCCGGCGTCAGGTCGAATTCCAAAAGCCGCTCGCGGCGCTTGCTGTTGTTCAGCCGCGAGCCGATGGCGCCGACGTAGAACGCGTCCGACTTCAACGCTTCCATCAGCGCCAGGTCGTCCAGCTTGGGATCGTGGGTCAGCGCGACGACGGCGCTGCGGCGGTCCAGCTGCATGGCGATCACGATATCGTCCGGCATGTCGTGCACCAGCTGCACGCCGTCGACCTGCCAGCCGGCGCGGTATTCCTCGCGCGGATCGCAGACGATGACGTGGTAGTCCATGGCGGTGGCGATCTGCGCCAGGAAGCGCGACAGCTGGCCGGCACCGATGATCAGCAGCCGCCAGCGCGGGCCGTGCAGGCTGACCATGGCGCGCTCGCTGACCTGCATCTGCGCACCCGGCGCGGCCTTGGACAGTTCCACCTCGCCGGTGTGCAGGTCCAGGCGGCGCTGCACCAGCTCATGCCGCTCCAGCCGTTCCAGCAGTTCCGCCACGCGGCTGCGCGCGGACAGCGGCTCGATCGCCAGTTCGATGGTGCCGCCGCAGGGCAGGCCGAAACGGTGGGCTTCGTCGGCGGTGATGCCGTAGCTGACGATTTCCGGCACCGTGCGGCGGATGCCTTCGTCGCGCACGCGGGCGATCAGGTCGTCCTCGATGCAGCCGCCGGAGACGGAGCCGATCACCGTGCCGTCGTCGCAGATGGCCAGCGTGGCGCCGATCGGACGCGGACTGGAACCCCAGGTCTTGATAACGGTGATCAGTTCGCAGCGGCGCCCGGCGGCGATCCACGCTGCGCTGGTTTTGAGTACTTCGAGGTCGATGCTGTCCATGGATGGAATATACTACGGCTCTCTAAAGCTTGCAGGAACTGCCATGACCACTCCCAAGGAAGACGACGGCTCGCCTAAATTCGGCCGCCTGTTGATCGTGCTGATACTCGCCGTGCTGCTGTGCGCAGGCCTGACCTGGCTTATGGGGAACGTGTTCCCCAACTTCCCGAACTAAGTTGTTTCAAAAAGACCGCAGCGTCGTTGTGGCGCCTCGCCGTGCATTCGCACTGTCTTCGGCGCCACGCCTAGCTGCGCTCATTTTGAAACAACTTAAAATTCAGGGTTTGCACACGGCCGCCAGCGCGTTGTCGAACGGGCTGTCCGGCACGATGTCTTCCGGGTTGAATTTCTCGTATTTGTAGTTTTCGACCGGTTCGCCCTTGCCCATGGCCTCGGGGTAGAACACCTGCGACAGCAACACGGTGGTGCGGTCTTCGCAGGAGTACAGGTGCAGCGCCTTGACCGAGCGGTAAGGCTTGCCCTCGGGCGTGGTTTGCGGCTTGCCGAAGCTGCGCATCGACCAGACCTTGCGCGTCTTGTCGGCCTTGATGATGCTGGCCTTGTCGATGTAGAAGACGCCGGCGCCGTCGCCCTTGACCTTGGCCCATTGCGCCGCATGGGCCCAGCTACACATCAGTATCAAGATGATTGCTAACAGGCCCGGCTTGTTCATGGCGGTCTCTCCGTGTTACGGCACCAGTGGCTTCTTGGCCGCCTGCTTGCCCTTGATCTCGGCGATGGTCTTGTCGATCACCGACAGGCGATAGTTTACGGCGGGGTGGTTGGCAGTATACCCGTTTAACACGGTGGCGGGATATTGGCCCGCCATGCGCTGCCAGAAGGCGTGTGCGTGGTCCAGGCTGTAGCCGGCGCGGGCCACCATGTACAGCGACAGGTAGTCGGCCGCCGCATCGAGTTCCTGCGGCATGGGCTTGACGCCGGCGGTGCCGATCAGCATGTACTGGTCGGGCCGCACCGCCACCAGGTTGTCGATGATGCTGCCGACCGTGTAGGCCGAGCGGGTGGTGGCCGCGTGGCCCAGCACATTGTGGGCGATGTCCTTGGCCAGCACGTAGGCGATGGCTTCGTCGCTCTGCGCGAAGTTGACCATGCCGCGCGTGATCAGCACGCGCTGGCCGTCGGAGTAGGCGTTGATATTGTCCGAGTTGCCGATGTCGATCTTGAAGGCGCAGGCGCGCGTGACCGGCACGCTGAGCGCCTGGTTGCGGCCATCGCGGGCCACGATCAGGTTGAGCGACTGGTGGCCGGAAACCAGCGGGCCGAGGATGCCGGCGGCCTGGGTTTCGGCATTTTGGCCGGTCGGCAGGGTC
This sequence comes from Duganella sp. BJB476, assembly GCF_003416895.1. Lineage (GTDB taxonomy): Bacteria > Pseudomonadota > Gammaproteobacteria > Burkholderiales > Burkholderiaceae_D > Rugamonas. The sequence goes on along the minus strand of NZ_QVIO01000003.1, from coordinate 419,666 downwards.
TTGCCCTCGGCGGCGACCAGGCCGTCGCCCTTGCGCAGGCCAGCGCGCGCGGCGCCGCTGCCGGCCAGCACGCTGGCCACTTCCAGGCGGTCGCCGTAGTTCAGCACCGCTTGCGCGGCGTCGACGAACTCGCCGCTGTACGAGAATTTGTTCTTGGCGGTGAAGCCGAGCAGGTTGCGCGCCTGCGTGCGGCACAGGTCCGCGTTGTTGATCAACAGCGGGGCGACGATGCGGTACAGGCGGTCCTGCAGCTCCACCACCTGGCTCAAGGCGTCGCGCGCGGCGGCCATCTTGGCGGTGACCACCGGCGGTTCCTCGTGGATGACGCGGGCCACCACCGGTTCGGCCGGCGCGGGCGCGGGCTTGGATTGGAAGGTCGAGCAGGCCGACAGCAGCGATGCCGCCGCCAACAGGGACAATGAGGCGAAATGATTGATCTTGTTTGTCTGCTGGACCATCCAGGGTCTCCGTCTGTTTTTGTTAGTGTTTGCCGGTGCTGCCAAAGCCGCCTTCACCGCGCTCGCTGTCGCCGAATTCTTCGACCACGTTGAAGCCCACTTGCAGTACCGGCACGATGATCAGCTGCGCCAGGCGTTCCATCGGGTTCAGCGTGAAGGCGCTGTGGCCGCGGTTCCAGGTCGAGATCATCAGCTGGCCCTGGTAGTCGGAGTCGATCAAGCCTACCAGATTACCCAGCACGATGCCGTTTTTGTGGCCCATGCCGCTGCGCGGCAGGATCATGGCGGCGTAGCCAGGATCGGCGACGTGGATCGCCAGGCCGGTTGGAATCAGCACGGTCTGGCCGGCTTCGATGACCATCGGCGCGTCGATGCAGGCGCGCAGATCGAGACCGGCGGAACCTGGGGTGGCGTAGGCCGGCATCTGGTCTTTCATGCGCGGGTCGAGGATTTTGACGTCGATATTTTTCATAATTATTTAGCGAAAAGCGAATGCTGGGAGATCCGTTTCGAGATCTCCGAAATCAGTTGGCGCGCCAGCGTCAGTTTGTCGGCGCGCGGCAGGATGGTGTGGCCGTTTTCATCGAACAGGATGATGGTGTTGTCGTCCTGGCCGAAGGTGTGGTGGCCGATATTCCCTACTAGCAGGGGGATGCCTTTTTTCTCGCGCTTGTCGGCGCCGAACTGCACCAGGTTTTCCGATTCGGCGGCGAAGCCCACGCAGTAAGGATGGCCGGCCAGCGTGGTGCGCGCGGCGACGGTGGCGAGGATGTCCGGGTTCTGTTCGAACTTCAGGTCCGGCACCGAGCCGTCCGGGTTCTTCTTCAGTTTCTGCTCGCTGGAGTTGGAGACGCGCCAGTCGGCCACCGCCGCCACCGCGATGAAAATGTGCTGGTGGTCGACATTGGCCATCACCGCGTCGTGCATCTGCAGCGCGCTCTGGACGTTGATGCGCTGGACGCCGAACGGCGCCGGCAGCGCCGTCGGACCGGACACCAGGATCACTTCGGCGCCGGCTTCGCGCGCGGCGCGCGCCACGGCGTAGCCCATCTTGCCCGAGGACAGATTGGTGATGCCGCGCACCGGGTCGATCGGTTCGAAGGTCGGACCGGCGGTGATCAGGATGCGTTTGCCCGCCAAAACCTTGGGCTGGAACGAGGCCACCAGCTCTTCGAGCAGTTGCGCCGGTTCCAGCATGCGGCCCATGCCCACTTCGCCGCAGGCCTGATCGCCGGCGGCGGGGCCGAAGATGACGATGCCGTCGTCGCGCAGCTGCTGCGCGTTGCGTTGGGTGGCGGGGTTCTGCCACATCTCGACGTTCATGGCCGGCGCCACCAGCAGCGGCACCAGGCGCGGACGTGCCAGGCACATGGTCGACAGCAGGTCGTCGCAGACGCCGTGCGCCAGCTTGTACATGAAGTCCGCCGAGCAGGGCGCGACCAGGATGGCGTCGGCGTCACGGGTGACGTCGATGTGGGCCATATTGTTCTCGACGCGCGGATCCCACTGGCTGCTGAACACCTTGTTGCCGGACAGCGCCTGCATGGTGACGGCGGTGATGAAGTGGGTGGCGGCGTCGGTCATCACGACCTGCACCGAGGCGCCGGCCTTGGTCAGCGCGCGGCACAGTTCCGCCGCCTTGTAGCAGGCCACGCCACCGGACAGGCCGAGGACGATTTTCTTGCCGGTCAATTCCATCATGCTGTGCTCCAGTTAGCGCGGGGTTACTTGTTCACCCGGCGCAGCTCATCGAGGATGAACAGCGCCGCACCGATGCAGATGGCCGAGTCGGCGATGTTAAACGCCGGGAAGTGGCCGAATCCGCTCCAGTGGAAATCGAGGAAGTCGACCACGTGGCCGTATAGTATCCGGTCGATGACATTGCCGATGGCGCCGCCCAGGATCAGCGACAGCGCCCACGAGAACATGCGCTGGCTGCCGTGCTTTTTCAGCAGCACGATGATCCACGCCGCCGCGCCCAGCGCGATGGCGGTGAAGAAGTAGCGCTGCCAACCGCCGCTGTTCTGCAGGAAGCTGAACGCCGCGCCCTTGTTATAGGCCAGCACCAGGTTGAAGAAGGAGGTGATGACTTTCTCTTCACCGAGATAGAAGGTCTTGGTGATGGTGATCTTGGACAGCTGGTCGAACAGGATGACGATGGCGGCAATGCCCAGCCATGGCGTCAGGCTGGCCGAGGATTTGGTCGGGAAGATTTTTTTGGTGGCCATAAAATTTCAGGTTGGTTCGTGGCGACGGTGCCGCCGCTCCCGGTGGGAACGGCGGCCCTCATATTAAGCGAACTTGCGTTTTTCGCCCGCACCGAACAGATTGCTGTGGCAACGGCCGCACAGGGTCGGATGGTCCGCATGCGAACCGACGTCGGCGCGATAGTGCCAGCAGCGCTCGCACTTGGCGGCGGTGGACGCCGCCACTTCGACCGCTTCTTCCGCTTCGCTCGCCACCTGCACCGCTTGCGCGGCCGAGGTGATGAAGACGAACTTCAGGTCGTCGTCCAGGCTGGCCAGCAGCTGGTACTTGTCGCCGGCGGCTTTGATGGTCAGTTCCGCCTGCAGCGAGGAGCCGATCGCGCCCGAGGTGCGCACGTCTTCCAGCTGCTTGGTGACGTCGGTGCGGACCGCGCGCAGGGCCGTGTACTTGGCCAGCAGCGCTGCCGCGTCGGCAGCTTCCGGCAGCTTCCACCAGGTTTGCGTGAAGATGGTTTCGTCGCTGGCCTTGTACGCCTCTTCGCCGGCGAAGATCGCCCATGCTTCTTCCGCCGTGAACGACAGCGCCGGCGCCATGACGCGCAGCAGGCTTTGCGTGATGTGCCACAGCGCGGTCTGCGCCGAACGGCGCGCAGGCGAAGTGACGGCCGTGGTGTACAAACGGTCCTTCAGCACGTCCAGGTAGAAGCCGCCCAGGTCTTCCGAGCAGAAGTTCTGCAGCTTGGAGTAGATCGGCTGGAATTCATACTGCAGGTAGTGCTCGGCGATTTCCGCTTGCAGGGCCGCCATGTTGGCGACGGCGTAGCGGTCGATCTCCAGCATGTCGTCGATCGCCACCGCGTCCTTGGCGGCGTCGAAGTCCGACAGGTTGGCCAGCAGGAAGCGCAGCGTGTTGCGGATGCGGCGATAGGCTTCGGTCACGCGCTTGAGGATCTCGTCGGAGATCGACAGTTCGCCGGTGTAGTCGGTGGTGGCGACCCACAGGCGCAGCATGTCGGCGCCCAGCTTGTTCCAGACGTCCTGCGGCGCGATGGTGTTGCCGATCGACTTGGACATCTTCTTGCCTTCGCCGTCGACCACGAAGCCGTGGGTCAGCAGCGCCTTGTACGGCGGGGCGCCGTTCAGCATCGAGGAGGTCAGCAGCGAGGAGTGGAACCAGCCGCGGTGCTGGTCCGAACCTTCCAGATACAGGTCGGCAGGGAAGGCCGATTGTTCCTTGTGCGAGCCGCGCAGCACGGTCTGGTGGGTCGAGCCGGAATCGAACCACACGTCCAGCGTGTCCTTGTTCTTTTCGTAGCTTGCCGCTTCGTCGCCGATCAGGTCTTTCAGGTCCAGCGCCAGCCAGGCGTCGATGCCGCTCTTTTCGATCAGTTTCGCCACTTGTTCCAGCAGTTCCGGGGTGCGCGGATGCAGCGCGCCGGTTTCTTTGTGGACCACGAAGGCCATCGGCACGCCCCACTGGCGTTGACGCGACAGAGTCCAGTCGGGACGGTTGGCGATCATGCCGTGCAGGCGCGCCTTGCCCCAGTCCGGGAAGAACTTGGTCTCGTCGATGCCTTTGAGCGCGGTCTGGCGCAGCGTCGGGCCGCCGTCTTTCGGATGCGAGTCCATGCCGGCGAACCACTGCGAGGTGGCGCGGTAGATGATCGGCGACTTGTGGCGCCAGCAGTGCATGTAGCTGTGGTCGAACATCTTCACTTCGAACAGCGCGCCCACTTCCTTCAGCGCGTTGCAGATCGGCTTGGAGGCTTCCCAGATCGTCATGCCGCCGAACAGCGGCAAGGTGGAGGCGAATTTACCGTCGCCCATCACCGGGGTCAGGATGTTCTCGTCCTTCATGCCGTGCGCGCGGCAGGAGATAAAGTCGTCCAGGCCGTAGGCTGGCGCCGAGTGGACCACGCCGGTGCCGCTTTCGGTGGTCACGTATTCGGCCAGGTACATCGGCGACAGGCGGTCGAAGAAGGCGTCCGACGCGTGCAGCGGGTGGCGGAAGCTGATGCCGGCCAGCGCCGCGCCGTGGCAGGTGGCGATGGTGGTGCCTTCGAGCTTGTAGCGCGCCAGGCAGGCTTCGACCAGGTCTTGTGCGAGGATCAGCAGCAAAGGCCGGCCGTCACGCTCGGTCTGCACCAGCGAGTAGATCACTTCGGCGTTGACGTTCAGCGCCTGGTTGGACGGGATGGTCCAAGGGGTGGTGGTCCAGATGACGATGAAGCCGTTCTCGGTCGGCAGCTTGTCCAGGCTGAAGGCCGTGGCCAGCTTGTCGAATTCGGCGAACTTGAAACCGACGTCGATGGCCGGATCGCGCTTGTCCTGGTATTCCACTTCGGCTTCGGCCAGGGCGGACTGGCAGTCGAAGCACCAGTTGACCGGCTTCAGGCCGCGGTAGACGTAGCCTTTTTCCAGCAGCTGGCCGAGGGCGCGCAGTTCGTCGGCCTCGTTCGAGTAGTTCATGGTCAGGTAAGGGTTCTGCCATTCGCCCAGCACGCCCAGGCGGATGAAGTCCTTGCGCTGGCGGTCGACCTGCTCCAGCGCGTAGGCGCGGGCCTTGGTCAGCACTTCGGCGGTCGGCAGGTTCTTGCCGTACTGTTTTTCGATCTGGATCTCGATCGGCATGCCGTGGCAATCCCAGCCCGGCACGTAGGGCGCGTCGTAGCCGGCCAGGCCGCGGGCCTTGACCACCATGTCTTTGAGGATCTTGTTGACGGCGTGGCCGATGTGGATGTCGCCGTTGGCGTACGGAGGACCGTCGTGCAGGATGAATTTAGGACGGCCGGCGGCGGCTTTGCGCACGCGCTCGTAGATCTTCTTGTCTTGCCATTCCTTGACCCAGTTCGGCTCGCGCTTGGCCATATCGCCGCGCATCGGGAACGGGGTTTCGGTCATGTTGACCGGGTATTTACTTTCAGGCTTTTTTGCAGATTTGTTATCGGACATGGTTATCTTCAGTGATTTTTATTCGGGGAGTTCTGTGTAGCCGGCGCGCGTAGCTGGTCGCGCGGTTAAATTCGGTCGGTGGCGGTGGTGGCGCCGTCGCGCTCTTGTATGCGCTGGGCGAAGTACTCGCGGGCGATGACGGCGTCGCGGTCGATGGCGGCGGTCAGCGTCGGCAGGTCGACGTATTTTTCCTCGTCGCGTATCTTGTGCAGGAACTCGACGCGCACCTGCTTGCCGTAGCAATTTTGGGCGAAGTCGAACACGTGCACCTCCAGCAGCACGCGGCCGCTGTCGTCGACGGTGGGACGCACGCCCAGGCTGGCGACGGCCGGCAGCGGCTGTTCGGCCAGGCCGTGCACCTGCACGATGAAGATGCCGGACAGCGCGGGGCGGTGCGGCACGCGCAGGTTCAGCGTGGGGAAGCCCAGCGTGCGGCCCAGTTTCTGGCCATGGATCACGTGGCCGGAGATGGCGTAGGGATGGCCCAGCAGCGCCTCGGCGTGCACGAAGTCGCCCTCGGCCAGCGCGGCGCGCACGGCGGAGGAGGAGATGCGGTTGCTGCCGTTCATCACGGTCGGCAGGGTCTCGACGTGGAAGCCGTAGTGCTTGCCCGCTTCCAGCAGCATCTGGACGTTGCCGGCGCGGCGGGCGCCGTAGCAGAAGTCGTCGCCAACCATCAGCCATTTGACGTGCAGGCCTTCGACCAGCACTTTTTCGGTGAATTCCTGCGGCGTCAGCGCGGCGAACGGCGCCGAGAAGTGCTCGACGATGACGCGGTCGATGCCGTTGTCGGACAGCGATTGCAGCTTGTCGCGCAGGTTGGCGATGCGCGGCGGCGCCTTCGACAGGTCGCCGGCCTTTTGCGCGAAGAATTCGCGCGGATGCGGTTCGAAGGTCATCACGGCAGCTTCCAGCCCGAGGCCGGTGGCGGCGGCGCGCACGCGGCCCAGCAATGCCTGGTGGCCGAGGTGGACACCGTCAAAGTTGCCTATCGTGAGCGCGCAGGGCGCGCGCGCCGCTGCATTGGGTAGACCTCGAAATACCTTCATGGGAATCTGGGGGGAAACTGTCGCTAAATGGAGGATTATACGGTTTGTTTGCGGTAGCCGACAGTTAACACAATAAAGCATAAAAAAAGCGCTGTCCGGCGCGGGGCCGGACAGCGCTTTCGCGCATCAAAACCGCCGAATTACATCGGGTGGTTGATGTTCAGCGTCCAGTAGCGGGCCAGTTCGGCGGTGCCGTCCTTGCCTTTGACCGTTTTCAGGGTTGCCAGCGCGGCAGGCTTCTTGCCGGCGTTGAACTGGGCGATACCCTGGTGCAGCTTGACGGCGTCAGGATTTTTCGCGGTACCCAGCTTCACAGCCTGGTCCAGCAACGCCAGGCCCTTGTCGGCCTTGCCTGCGGAAACCAGCGCGTAGCCCATATTGGCCAGCGTGTCGGCGTCCTTGTTCTTGACGGCTTCCGCTTCCAGCGCGGCTTGCTTGGTGTCGAACTCGGTCTGGGTCTTGACGGCCAGGTCTTTCAGGCGCTGATGACGGGCTGCGTCGGAGCCGGTGCCCAGCGCGCCTTTCTTGTAGCCCTGGTCGATGATCTTGGTCGCTTCGGCAGGGTTACCCGCTTGCAGCGCCAGCTGGGACATTTCCATGTACTCGCCCGGCTTGCTCAGCAGGCCGTTGGCCAGGCGCAGGCGCAGCACGTCCAGCGACAGCGACGACGCGAAGCCTGGCTTGCCCGATACGCGGTTCAGCAGGTCGGCCCAGTAGCTGGTCTTAGGATAGGAACCGGCCAGTTTTTCCAGGGTCTGAACGTAGCCTTCCTTGTCGTTCTGCTTCAGCTGGATATTGGCCAGCATTTGCAGCGACGCTTCCGAGTTGGCTTTCGACGCTTGCAGTTCCTTGGCCGCTTCCGAGTATTTGCCGCTGATGTAGTAGGTCTGGATCAGCAGTTCGTGCATCTGGCCGTCGCCCGGGCTGTCTTTCAGCGCGCGCTGGATCCAGGTGATGGCTTTTGGATAGTCCTTGGCGCGGTAGTAGATGCCGGCCAGGGCTTGGGTGAATTTCGGTTGTTCGGCAGGCGACAGCTTGCCGGAGTTGATCACGGCTTCGAAGGCCTTGGCGGCGGCGTCGTTATCGCCAGCGGCAGCTGCGGCCGAAGCGCGGGTGCGTTCGATCAGATAGGATTCGTGGGGCGATTTGCCACCGACAGCATCGGCTTCTTTCAGTTTGGCCAGTGCTTCTTTGTTCTTGCCTGCCGCAGCCAGTTTCTGTGCTTCTTGCAATGGTTTGCCGATTTCAGCGCGCACCGCGTCGGCCGCGTAGGCAACCGAGGAAAGACCTGCCAGAGGAGCTGCTGCTGTGAAACCAATAGCGGCCATTACCAGGCCGAGATGAGCGAGACGAAACTTGGTCATGGGTAAGTTTTCTTTCTTCAAAATGCGAAATAGGCAGGAACGGTCCTGCCTATCGTTGAACATAGAACTGATTATTGGAACTGTTCGTTGCCGACCAGGCCAATCTTGGTCACGCCCAGACGTTGGGCCGCAGCCATCACGCCTGCCACGACTTTGTACGATACCAGCTTGTTCGGACGCAGATGCACTTCCGGCTGGTCAGCTTGCGCTGCGACATCGGTCAGTTTCGCTTCCAGGGTACCGCGGTCGGCGACGACAGCGTTATCCCACAGAATCGTACCGTCGAAGTCGACGTCAATCGTGATCACCACAGGTTCCTTGACAGGCGGAGGCGGGGTGCCGACCGGCATGTTCAGGTTGACCGAGTGGTTGGCCTTCGGAATCGTAATGATCATCATGATAATCAGCACCAGCATCACGTCGATGAGGGGCGTCATGTTCATTTCCATCATTGGTTCCGGATCCGCGCCACCGCTTGGGGAGCCGACATTCATACTCATGGTGTTTCCTTTTAAGAAGGGCAGGCCCCGACTGCGGGCCTGCGATGCACTAGAGGGGATTAACCCTTATCAGGCGGTTCGGTGATGAAGCCGACCTTCTGAATACCAGCGCGCTGGGTAGTGTAAATAACCTTGCCGATTGCTTCGTAGCGAGTTTCTTGGTCGCCACGTACATGGACTTCCGGCTGAGGCAATTTGACCGCTTCCACCTTCAGATTGTCGAACAGCTCATTCGCGTCGCGCATCTTCCGCTGATTCCAGTAAATGTCGCCATCCTTGCTTACAACGATGTTGACATCTTCCGGCTTGGTCTGAATAACCTGGTTGGCTTCTTCTGGCAGCTTGATCTTGATCAGCTTCAGAACAACCGGGCTCGTGATCAGGAAGATAATCAGCAGAACCAACATGATGTCCACCAGGGGCGTCGTGTTGATTTCTGACATGACTTGATCTTCGTCTCCGCTATCGGAGCCTACGGACATCGACATGATTAATTATCCAATCTTTTTAGCGCCGGCGGCACGGCCAGCTTCGCTGGTGGACATAGCGCCCGAGATCAGTACCGAGTGCACGTCAGCGGAGAACGAACGGACGTCTTCCATTGCAGCTTTGTTACGACGCACCAGCCAGTTGTAACCCAGAACGGCAGGAACTGCGACGAACAGACCGAAAGCGGTCATGATCAGCGCTTCACCCACTGGACCTGCAACTTTGTCGATCGATGCGTTACCCGACATGCCGATGGCGATCAGTGCATTGTAAATACCCCAAACGGTACCGAACAGACCGATGAACGGTGCGGTCGAACCAACGGTTGCCAGGAACGACAGGCCGTCTTGCAGACGCGATTGAACTTTGTCAACAGCGCGCTGGATCGACATGGTCACCCAGGTCGACAGGTCGATTTGTTCCAGCAGGGCGCCGTCGTGGTGCACGGTGGCCTTGGTGCCGGTTTCAGCGATGAAGCGGAATGGGGAGCCGTCTTTCAGGGCTGCCGAACCAGCAGCGATCGACGATGCTTTCCAGAACTTGGCCGAGGTTTCTTTCGACTGCTTGAAGATCTTCATCTGGTCGATCAGCTTGGTGATGATGATGTACCACGAACCCATGGACATCAGCGACAGGATGATCAGGGTGCCGCGCGATACGAAACCACCGTTCCATACAGCTTCGAAGCCGTAAGGATTGTCCACTTCTTCTTTGCCGCCTTTGGCAGCTGGAGCTTCTGCTGCTGCAGGTGCGGCTGCCGCATCCGCTGCTGGAGCGGCTGCTGGTGCCGAAGCGGCGGCCGAGGCTGGCGCGTCAGCGAAAGCTGGGGCGCTTACCAGGGCGGTGGCTGCGGTCACGGAAAACAGCACAGCGGCCAGTACAGCGGACAAACGGGTATTCTTAAACATGCTTCCTCCAAATTGATAAAATAATCAGATCGCTGAACGTAATGACAACGAAAATTACTAAGTGAGACTAAACTGCCGCCTCGGTTTTACTCCAGCGTCCAGACGTATTGCATCTGCATCCACGCTTCCGTCGGTTTCCCGTCGGTCAGACCCGGTTTGAATCGGCATTTGCCGATACCGTTAACCGCAGCCTTGTCCAAGTCCCTAAAACCACTGGATTTGACGATCTTGGAATCGGCAACGTGACCGTCGACCCCAATCAAGAACGATAACGTGACCGTACCGGTTTCTTCGTTACGCAGGGAGGATTTTGGCCACTCCGGTTTCGCGCAAGTGCTGAAGTCAGCAACAGCAGCTACGTTCACCGATTTAGCCGGTCCCGGTGGCGCTGCCGGTGGTGCTGGTGGCGCTTTTTGCAGTTCGTTCGTCGCAGGCTTGACGTTGGTCGCATTCGCGATCGTGTTTTGCGGCGGCGGTGGCTGCTGCACATTCACCTCAACTGGCGGGATGAATGGCGGTGGTGGCGCTTTCATCTCTGGCGGAGGTGGTGGCGGTGGGAGTTCTTTCGGTGGAGGAGGCTTTACCTCCTCAATGATCTTGGTCTCCACTGGTGCGATCATCTTGCTCACCAGACGTTTACCCAAGCCCGTCACGATCCCATAAGCAACCAGGAGGTGCAACAAAACGACAATGGTAATGCCTGTAAAGTTCTTCCCGGTGCTTTTCTCGTTGTGCGTGAAATTCATGCCTGCTTTCTCCAATACCAACTCTTTTTGTTGCTACTAAACCCCAAAATGGCGACACAAAACAACAGCCGCATCCGGGACGTCGGCGAATTATACATACGAATTCTTGATTTTACATAGAATTTTCATCCCTAAAACCGGTTAAATTTCATAGGGTTTTCCTATGTGATAGCGCTCTCTTCGCACCGTTCTAGCTCAATTTGCAAGCTTCTCCGGCGCAATTTTGGGGCGGAACGCACCACGACATTACTTAGTTTCCCCTTAAGCCCAAAAACGGAATTTTATGCGCGTAATTTTACTACGAACAATTGATAATTTGGCCGCAAAAGTTTCTTTCATGAAATTTTTGCGGGAAACCTCTAGCCGGCCGGTGACGAAAGCTGTTGACTTCTGCCCTGTGGCATGCCTTTTCTAAAAAAACCGGGGCCAGAGCGCCTCCTCTGACCCCGATTCATCCCTTGCAAGAGCCATGCCCGAGTTCGGCAAAAGCCTTATATATATGTCGGTCAGCTCCCGCGCGCCCGTTTCTCCCGTTTCACCTCCAGCGAACTGACGATTTCGCCGTTCGGGCCCACGGTTTCCAGGTGCACGTCGAAGCCCCACAGCCGCGCCACATGCTTGAGCACCTCGCCGGCCTGCTGGTTCAGCGGCCGCCGCTGGAACTGCGTGTGCCGCAAGGTCAGCGCGCGGTCGTCGCGGGTGTTGACCGACCACACCTGGATATTCGGCTCGCGGTTGCCCAGGTTGTACTGCTCGGCCAGCTGCTGGCGGACGTAGCGGTAGCCCAGGTCGTCGTGTATGGCGGAGATTGCCAGCTTTTCGTTATTGTCGTCGTCCAGTACAGCAAAGAAATGAAATTCGCGTATCAGCTTGGGCGACAGGTACTGGGCGATGAAGCTTTCGTCCTTGAAATTGCGCATCGCGAAATCCAGCGTCTTGCGCCAGTCGCTGCCGGCGATGTCCGGGAACCATTCGCGGTCCTCGTCGGTCGGATGCTCGCAGATGCGGCGGATGTCGGTCATCATGGCGAAGCCCAGCGCGTACGGATTGATGCCGCTGTAGTAAGGGCTGTTGACCGGCGGCTGGTACACCACGTTGGTGTGGCTCTTCAAGAACTCCATCATGAAGCCGTCGCCCACCACGCCCTCGTCGTACAACTGGTTGAGGATGGTGTAGTGCCAGAAGGTGGCCCAGCCCTCGTTCATCACCTGGGTCTGGCGCTGCGGATAGAAGTACTGCGAAATCTTGCGCACGATGCGCACCATCTCGCGCTGCCAGGGTTCCAGCAGCGGCGCGTACTTCTCGATGAAGTACAGCAGGTTCTCTTCCGGCTCGGGCGGGAAGCGCGGCGCGGCTTTTTCCTCTTCCTCCTCTTCGCGCCGGGGCAGGGTGCGCCACAGGTCGTTGATCTGCGACTGCACATAGGCTTCGCGTTCCTTCTGCCGCGCGCGCTCTTCCATCATCGACAGCTTGGCCGGCCGCTTGTAGCGATCGACGCCGTAGTTCTGGATCGCGTGGCAGGAATCGAGCAGCAGCTCGACCGCGTCGATGCCGTGGCGCTGCTCGCATTCGGCGATGTAGTTCTTGGCGAACACCATGTAGTCGACGATGGCGTCGGCGTCGGTCCAGGTGCGGAACAGGTAGTTGCCCTTGAAGAAGGAGTTGTGGCCGTAGGCCGCGTGCGCGATCACCAGCGCCTGCATGGTCAGGCTGTTCTCCTCCATCAGGTAGGCGATGCAGGGATTGGAGTTGATGACGATCTCGTACGCCAGTCCCATCTGGCCGCGCTTGTAGCCTTTTTCGGTCGACAGGAAATGCTTGCCGAACGACCAGTGGTTGTACGACACCGGCATGCCGACCGAGGTGTAGGCGTCCATCATCTGCTCGGCGGTGATGATCTCCAGTTGATTCGGATACGTATCGAGCCCGAAGGCTTCGGCGACGCGGCGGATTTCCTGGTGGGCCTGCTCGATCAGTTCAAACGTCCACTCGGACTGTTCGGGCAGGGCGCGCGGATGGCGCGGCTTGGGGGCAGGGGCATGCGTCATATCGTTCATTATTTCGGCCCGCCTATTTAGGCTGTTTCTTGAACAGTTCGCGGAACACCGGATAGATATCGGCCGGCGTGACTATTTTCTGCATGGCGAAATGCGCGTGATGGTCGGGGATCTGCGAGTATTGCTCCCACAGGTTTTGCGGCGGCCCGTCGGTGATCTCGACGTAGGTGTAGTACTGCACCTTGGCCATGATGGTGTTGACCAGCAGCTGGCGGCACAGCACCGAATCGTTGTCCCAGTTGTCGCCGTCGGAGGCTTGGGCGACATAGCTGTTCCAGCTGCCGGCGCCGTAGCGCTCGTCGATGATCTTGTCCAGCAGGTGCAGCGCCGACGACACCACGGTGCCGCCCGACTCGCGCGAGTGGAAGAACTCCTCTTCGTTGACCTCGGCCGCGGCCGTGTGGTGGCGGATGAACACCACCTCGATCTTGTCGTACACGCGCTTGAGGAACAGGTACAGCAGGATGAAGAAGCGCTTGGCCGTGTCCTTGCGGGTTTCGTCCATCGAGCCGGAGACGTCCATGATGCAGAACATCACCGCCTGCGTCATCGGCTTGGGCACCTTGACGCGGTTGCTGTAGCGCAGGTCGAACGGGTCGATGAAGGGGATGGCCAGCAGCCGCGTGTGCAGATGGTGGATCAGCTTTTTCAGTTCCACCACGCGCGGCGCGTCCAGCGGTGCGCCTTCCAGCAGCAGTTCCTCCAGCTCGCGCTCGGCTTCGATGACGCGCTTGCGCGAGTTGCCGCCGACCGCGATGCGCCGTCCCAATGCGCCGCGCAGCGAACGCAGCACATGGATGTTGGACGGCGTGCCCGACATATTGTAGCCGGCGCGCTGGTTCTTGAATTCGGTGGTGGCGGTCAGCTGGGTTTTGACCAGGTTGGGCAGCTCCAGGTCTTCGAAGAAGTAGTTCATGAATTCTTCGCGCGACAGCTCGAAGATGAAATCGTCCTCGGTCATCTGGTCGCTATTGCCGGCCTTGCCGCGGCCGGCCCCGCCGCCGCCCTTGGGACGATTGATCAGGTCGCCCTTGAGGTATTCCTGGTTGCCGGGGTTGATGGTTTCCCACACGCCGCCATGGGCGTGGCCGAACGAGGGCTCGCCCACGTCCTTGACCGGGATGGAAACTTTTTCGCCATTCTCAATGTCGGTGATGGAACGGCCTTTGATGGCACGTCCCACCGCGTCCTTGATCTGGGACTTGTAGCGCCGCAAGAAGCGCTCGCGGTTGACCGCAGACTTGTTCTTGCCCTGCAAACGTCGGTCGATGAGGTAAGTCAAAAGATGCCTCCTGCTGCAATTGGTCGGCGCCGCGCCGCCCCCGCCTTACGCGGGGCGGCGCGCAATACTGCTTAAGACGACTTCCTCACACGCAAATACCATTCGCACAGCAGCCGCACCTGCTTGGCCGTGTAGCCTTTCTCCACCATTCGGGCGACGAAGTCGGCGTGCTTGTTGGCGTCTTCGGCGCTGGCCTTGGCGTTGAACGAAATCACCGGCAGCAGTTCCTCGGTGTTGGAGAACATCTTCTTCTCGATCACGGTGCGGAACTTCTCGTAGCTGGTCCAGGCCGGATTCTTGCCGCCGTTGTTGGCGCGGGCACGCAGGCCGAAGTTGACGATCTCGTTGCGGAAATCCTTGGGATTGGAAATCCCGGCCGGCTTCTCGATCTTCTCCAGCTCGTTGTTCAGCGACTCGCGGTCGAAGCTTTCGCCGGTGTCCGGATCGCGGTATTCCTGATCCTGGATCCAGAAGTCGGCAAAGGTCACGTAGCGGTCGAAGATGTTCTGGCCGTATTCCGAATACGATTCCAGGTAGGCGGTCTGGATTTCCTTGCCGATGAACTCCACGTATTTCTGCGCCAGGTGTTCCTTGATATACGAGAAGTACTTCTGTTCGGTTTCAGGCGGGAACTGCTCGCGCTCGACCTGCTGCTCCAGCACATACAACAGGTGCACCGGATTGGCCGCCACTTCGGTGTTGTCGAAGTTGAAGACCTTGGACAGGATCTTGAACGCGAAGCGCGTCGACAAGCCGTTCATGCCCTCGTCGACGCCCGCATAGTCGACGTACTCGTGCATGGACTTGGCTTTCGGATCGGTGTCCTTGAGATTCTCGCCATCGTAGACCAGCATCTTGCTGAAGATGCTGGAGTTCTCAGGATCCTTCAGCCGCGACAGGATCGCGAACTGCGCCATCATCTTCAGCGTTCCGGGCGCGCATGGGGCCTGGTACAGCGAGGAGTTGGCCACCAGCTTGTCGTAGATCTTGATCTCGTCGGTTACGCGCAGGCAGTACGGCACTTTGACGATGTAGATACGATCAAGGAAAGCCTCGTTGTTGCGGTTGTTCTTGAAGGTCTTCCATTCCGATTCGTTCGAGTGCGCCAGGATGATGCCGTCGAACGGAATCGCGCCGAAGCCCTCGGTGCCTTTGTAGTTGCCTTCCTGCGTGGCGGTCAGCAACGGATGCAGCACCTTGATCGGCGCCTTGAACATCTCGACGAATTCCATCAAGCCCTGGTTGGCCAGGCACAGGCCGCCAGAGTAGCTGTAAGCATCGGGATCGTCCTGCGAATAATCTTCCAGCTTGCGGATATCGACCTTGCCGACCAGCGAGGAAATATCCTGGTTGTTTTCGTCGCCCGGTTCGGTCTTGGATATGGCGACCTGCTTGAGCACCGACGGGTAGCGCTTGACCACGCGGAACTGGTTGATGTCGCCGTTGAACTCGTGCAGGCGCTTGACTGCCCAAGGGCTTGGGATGTTGCGCAGATAGCGGCGCGGAATGCCGTAGTCCTCTTCCAGGATCACGCCGTCCTCTTCCTCGTTGAACAGGCCGAGCGGCGATTCGTTGACCGGCGAGCCTTTCAGGCAATAGAAGGGCACATGCTCCATCAGCGACTTGAGCTTCTCGGCGATCGACGATTTGCCGCCGCCCACAGGGCCCAGCAGATACAGGATCTGCTTGCGTTCCTCCAGCCCCTGCGCGGCGTGGCGGAAGTACGATACCACTTGCTCGATCACTTCCTCGGTGCCGTAAAACTCGCGGAATGCCGGATAAATCTTGATGACCTTGTTCGCGAAGATGCGTGACAGCCGGGTGTCGTTGCGGGTATCGACCAACGTCGGTTCGCCGATGGCGGCCAACATGCGCTCGGGGGCGCTGGCGTAGGTGAGTCGATCTTTTTTGCAAAGTTCGAGATACTCCTTCATGGACATCTCTTCTTCTTTGGTCCGTTCGTACCGTGCGGCGTAGTTGTCAAAAATGGTCATTTGGATGTCCTTTAATGTAAACCTGCTTGTCACGGGTCACCGGCAGTTCGCCTGCCCTGGCCCTGGTCCGTGCATACCCCTTTTCGATATTATTTTTCTTATCTCCAGCTTCTTTTGGTGGCACGGATTGCCCGTGCCGGTGAGCTGGCTTTATGGCCGGTTGGCGGCTTTTATGTGTTGGTCGTAACGCTTCTTACGTCTATGAAATTGATTATTGCGCTATTGGTGCCGGAAGTCAAAAGATATGTCGTAATATCGTTAATACTCTTTCGTAACTTGTTGATTTATAAGATTATTTTTGAGAAATTTTGTGTATTTTTCGTGGGTTTTCGGGTGTTTTTTCGTGCTGCTTTATGCCACAGTATCACGCCTGTCAGCGCTGTGCTGATCGTGCCTCAAACAGATAAATTTTGCCGCAACTTGGCCGCCGCTGTCGCACTCTCGCAGCATGCGCTAAGATGCGATGATCCAGCTCACTGTCACAGGAAAAAATAATAATGTTGAACGAACAATTGCGCACGGTCGTGCAGCAGATGCCCAAAGCCGAACTGCACATCCACATCGAAGGCTCGTTGGAGCCGGAGCTGATCTTCGCGCTGGCCCAGCGCAACCAGGTCAAGCTGGCTTACGGTTCGGTGGAAGAGCTGCGCGCCGCGTACGCGTTCACCGATCTGCAATCCTTCCTCGACATCTACTACGCCGGCGCCAGCGTGCTGTTGCAGGAGCAGGACTTCTACGACATGACCGCCGCCTACCTCAAGCGCGCCGAGGAGGACAATGTGCGCCACACCGAGATCTTCTTCGATCCGCAGACGCACACCGCGCGCGGCGTGCCGATCAAGACCGTGATCGACGGCATCCACCGCGCCTGCCAGGACAGTCCGGTCAGCGCCACGCTGATCCTCAGCTTCCTGCGCCACCTGTCGGAGGAAGACGCCTTCGCCACGCTGGAAGAGGCGCTGCCATACCGCGACAAGTACATGGGCATCGGGCTCGATTCGTCGGAGGTCGGTAATCCGCCGGAGAAGTTCGCGCGCGTGTTCGCCAAGTGCCGCGAGCTGGGCTTCCACCTGGTTGCGCACGCGGGCGAGGAAGGCCCGCCGGCGTATATCGAAACCGCGCTTGATGTGCTGAAGGTCGAGCGCATCGACCACGGCGTACGCTGCCTGGAAGACGCGGCGCTGACGCAGCGCCTGGCGCGCGAGCAGGTCGCGCTGACGGTGTGCCCGCTGTCGAACGTCAAGCTGTGCGTGTTCGAGCGCATGGAGCAGCACAACCTGCTGGAGCTGCTGGACGCCGGCATCGTCGCCACCGTGAACTCGGACGATCCGGCTTACTTCGGCGGCTACATGAACGCCAACTTCGTTGCCACCTTCGAGGCCTTGCCACTGGGCCTGTCCCACGCGCAGCGCCTGGCGCGCAACAGCTTCTCGGCGGCCTTCCTGCCGGCGCAGCAAAAGCAGAAGTTCCTCGATGAAGTAGACGCGTATTTCGCCGCACTCTAGAAATCCTCCATGCTCAAACTCGCCTTGAAGATGACGGCGCGCGACTGGCGCGCCGGCCAGTTGCGCTTTCTGCTGATCGCGCTGACGGTGGCGGTGGCCGCCTTGTCCGCCACCGGCTTCTTCATCGACCGCCTGCGCAGCGGACTCGATCGCGACGCCCACCAGCTGCTGGGCGCCGATGTCGTCATCAACGCCGACCTGCCGGTCAATCCGGCCTGGCGCGCGGAGGCGGCCAAACGCGGCCTGCTGATGACCGACACCATCAGCTTCCCCAGCATGGCGCAGGCGGGCGAGGGCGAGCAATCGACGTCGTTGCTGGCGTCGTTGAAGGCGGTCGGCCCCGGCTACCCGCTGCGCGGCCAGCTGAAGATCACCACCAATCCGGAACAGGCCGAGCAAAGCTACGGCGCGGCCGCCAACAGCGTGCCCGCACCCGGCACCGTGTGGATCGACGCCGGCCTGCTGGGCAGCCTGAAGACTTCCATCGGCGGCCAGATCAAGCTGGGCGACAAGAGCTTCACCGTGGCGCAGCTGATCGCCTCCGAGCCTGACCGCGGCGCCAACTTCCTGGCCTTCGCGCCGCGCGTGATGTTCGCGCTCGGCGACGTCGACGCCACCAATCTGATCCAGCCCGGCTCGCGCGTGTCCTACCGCCTGCTGGTGGCGGCGCCGTCGTCGCTGCAAAACGGCGCGGCTGTCGCCACGGCCTACGAACAATGGCTGCAGGCGCAGATCAAGCAAAGCAATATCAAGGGCGTGCGCGTCGAGTCGCTGGAAAACGGCCGGCCCGAAATGCGCGCCACGCTGGACCGCGCCGACCGCTTCCTGTCGCTGGTCGGCCTGCTGTCGGCGATGCTGGCGGCGGTGGCCGTGGCGATGGCCGCGCGCCGCTTCATGCAGCGCCACCTGGACGCCTGCGCCATGCTGCGCTGCCTGGGCCTGACGCAGAACGAAGTCACGCTGATGTACCTGATCGAATTCCTGATGGTCGGCCTGGCCGGTAGCCTGATGGGCGTGGCGGTCGGTTTCGGCGGCCATTACGTGCTGCTTGAGGTGCTGGGCAAGCTGGTCTCGGCCAGCCTGCCGGCGCCGACCATCTACCCGGCGCTGCAAGGCGTGGCCACCGGCATGCTGCTGCTGGCCGCCTTCGCGCTGCCGCCGATACTGCAACTGCGCAAAGTGCCGCACAACCGCGTGATCCGCCGCGAGCAGGATCCGCCGCAGGTGACCGCGCTGGCCACCTACGGCCTGGGCCTGGCGGGCTTTGTCGCGCTGCTGCTGTGGCAAGCGGGCGATGCGCAGCTGGCGCTGTACACGGCGCTCGGCTTCCTCGGCGCCTTCGCACTGTTTGGCCTGGTGGGCTGGGGCGCGCTGGCCGCGCTCAAGCCGATGCGGCGCGCGATTAACCATCAAAGCTGGCGCTTTGCCATCACTTCGCTGCAGCGCCGGCCCGGCGCGACGGTGGTGCAGATCGTTTCGCTGGCGCTGGGCATGATGGCGCTGCTGGTGCTGACCGTGGTGCGCGGCGACCTGATGACGGCCTGGCGCAACGCCACGCCGCCGGATGCGCCGAACCGCTTCATCATCAACATCCAGCCGGAGCAGGCGGCCGATATCGGCAAGCGCCTGCAGGCGGCGGGCGTAAGCTACGCGCCGCAGTATCCGATGATACGCGGCCGCCTGACCGCGGTGAACGGCAAGCCGGTCACCGCCGAGACCTACACCGACGACCGCGCCAAAGGCCTGGCCGACCGCGAATTCAACCTGTCGACGATGGCGCGGATGCAGGCCGAGAACAAGATCAGCGCCGGCCAGTGGTTCGCCGACAAGCCGGGCGCGCCGGAAGCCTCGGTGGAAGAGGGCATCGCCAAGACACTGAAGTGGAAGCTGGGCGACAAGCTGCGCTTCGACATCGCCGGCACGCCGGTGGACGCCACCATCACCAGCCTGCGCAAGCTGGAATGGGGCTCGATGCGGGTCAACTTCTTCGTCATCATCAACCCGGCGGCGATGACCGAGGTATCGCAGAGCTGGATCACCGCCTTCCACCTGCCGCAGGGGCAGGGCGCGCTGATGAACGCCCTGACGCGCGACTACCCCAACCTGACCATCGTCGATGTGGGCGGCCTGCTGCGCCAGGTACAGTCGGTGCTGGACCAGGTGGTGACGGCGGTGGAATTCCTGTTCGTGTTCACGCTGGCCTCGGGCGTGCTGGTGCTGTACGCGGCGCTGATGGGATCGCAGGATGAACGCACCCGCGAATCGGGCCTGCTGCGCGCGCTCGGTGCGACGCGCAAGCAACTGTCGCAGGCGCAGCTGATCGAGTTCTCGCTGGTGGGCGCCTTGTCCGGCGTGCTGGCGGCGACCGGCGCGGCCGGCATGGGCTGGGCGCTGGCCACGTATCAGTTCAAGTTCGCCTGGAGTTTCAGCCCGGTCGTGTGGCTGGTCGGCCTGGTGGCGGGCGCGCTGTGCGCCATCGCCGGCGGCTGGCTGGGCCTGCGCAACGTGCTGCGTCAGCCACCTCTTCAAACGCTGCGCGAAGCTTAGCGGCCGCTTCAAACCGCCCACAGCTTCGTTGCAGCGCCTTGCCGTGCAGGCGCACTGTCTTCGTCGCTGCGCCTCGCTGCGGGCGGTTTGAAACAGCCGCTTTAGGCCGCGATGCTCTCCTGTGCCGCCCGCTCCTTGAGGAAGTCGGCGTAGGCATAGGGCTGCTGGTCGAAGTAGTGCTTCGGCAGGTCGAACAGCGCCCAGTAGTAGGTCTCGCGGCCCTGGCACACGCGCGGCGCCGCGCAGTAGCGGTGCCAGTTGTCGCCGACCCGGCGCGAGTACATGCCGTCGCCGTCCGGATCGGAGAAGAACGGCAGCACGCGCCGCTCCAGCAGTGCATCCATCAAGGACGGCGGGGCGTCGCTGTCGCGCGCGATCTCGTACTGCGCATACATGCCCTGTTCGGTTTCTATCATCATCAGGCTGGCCTTGCCGTGCTTGTCGAGGAACAGGATGCCGGTCGGATTCGGGAAGATGTAGTGCTCGACGAAGCCCATGCTGGCGCTCAGTTCCTGCACCAGCCGCGCCAGCGCCGGGTCGCCCAGGAAGTTGTAGTTATGCAGCAGCACCAGCTCGCGCAGCGTTTCCGACTGGGTCTCGAAGTAGTCGCGTTGCAGCGCCGCGATTTCCAGTTCCAGGATATCGAGCGCGTGGTCGTCGCTCTTCTTGATGTAGCGGTCGATCAGGCCGCGGTTGAAGGCGCTGACGGCGATCTTCTCGTCGGCCGCGCCGGTGAACAGGATCTTCTTGCAGGGCAGGTGCGCCACCGCTTCGCAGAATTCCAGTCCGTTCATTTGTGGCATCGAATAATCGACCACCAGCACCGACGGCGTGGCGAAGCGATGGCGCTGTTCGCCGATGCGGTAGATGCGCTCCAGGTCCAGCGCCACATTGCACTGGTCGGCCGGCAGGTTGTGCATGTCGAAGTTGACGTGCAGCGGCACGCAGCCCGAATGCGGCTCCTTGCGCAGCCACTGCAGCGCGGTGGTGGTGTCGTGGAAGGTCTGGCTGGCCAGCCTCGGGTCGAGCTGGAACGACAGGCTGCGCAGGAAGGAATCGCTGTCGTCGACCAGCACGGTCAGGGTGGGGTGGGAATAGACTGGCAAATGCATGGGGTCACCTCTGGATGGGCTGCTGCTGGGGAAATTCAAGGATGAAGATGGCGTAGGCGCCCTCGCGCGACACGCAATGGATGTTGGCGTTCCAGGCCAGCATGATCTCCTCGCACAAGGCCAGGCCGATGCCGGCGCCGTTGTGCGGCGGATGGGAATAAAAGCGGCGGAAAATCAACGGCATCTGCTGCGCCGGGATGCCGCAGGCGGTGTCGATGAACAGCAGGCGCGGCGGCCGGTGCGCGCCGTCGACCACGATGCGCACGCGGCCCTTGCCGGCGCGCTGCACCGCCTTGAGCGCGTTGCGCAGCAGGTTCAGCAGGATCACCACCGACAACTCGGTCTGGCCGGCGAAGCTGAAGTCGCGCCGCATTTCCAGCGTCACCAGTTTCTGCTGCGTGGCGTTGGAGAAGGGGTAGCGCTTGAGCACCGCCTCCACCACGCCCTCCATCTTCACTTCTTCCACCGGCCGCAGGTTTTGCCGCACCGCCGTGGCGCTGAGCAGGAACAGGTCGATCATGTGGTTCATGTGGCGCACCTCGAACTGGATGCGCGCCAGCGCGTCGATGGCGCTGAGGCGGTCCTCCTTGGTGCGGTTGCTGGTGTCGGTGTACATGCGCAGCAGGCCGCGCACATTGGCGTCGACGCTGGTGAGCGGGGTGCGCAACTCGTGCGCCACGGTGGCCAGGCCGGCGCCCAGGCCGGCCAGCTTTTCCTGCGCCAGCACGTGGCGGCTGATCTTGGCGGCCGACAGCGCGGCGATGGTGAACAGGTGGATCGGCAGCTGCTGCAGCACCAGCGGACTCAGCATCGCCGCGCCTTCGCCCAGCATGGCGGCGGACACGCAGGCCACGCTGGTGCCGATCAGGTAAGCCTTGGCGGCCAGGCTGGTGTCGAAGTGGAACAACACCACCAGCCCGATCAGCAGCGACTCGCTCCACACGCCCGAGCCGTGGTTCATCAGGAACATGAAGGTGAAGAAGAACGGGAAGATGTAGCTGAGCGTGACCAGCAGGTACACATGCAGCATGCGGCGGCTGAACTGGCGGGCGAACAGGCCCAGCGCGCACAGCAGGATGCCCAGCAGGCGCAGCGGCAGGCTTTCGTATTCCTGGGGGAAGAAATTCTGCCAGATCACGTAGTACAGCGGCATGCCCACCGTGCCTATGCTGGCCAACAGCAGCACGCGCACCAGCGCATGGTCCTCGCGGCCATGGTAGAGCAACAGCGACTGGAGCATGCCGTGCTGCCAGTGTTTCCAACGTTCTTGCAGGGGAGGCGTCATGGGCAAATTGACTTTTATCAAGGTGCCATGATGGCCTTAAATTGCAACGCGCTCATGCATATCAAATGATTAATTGATCGGTATCAATTACCTCTTGTTTTTTTGGCCTCATGGTTGGCATCGTATTCATAAAAAAACAACCATTCCGAAACAACGAAAGGAACCAGAAAATGCCCAACGCGATTGCTCAAAATCATGCCCATGCCCAGATGTTTGCCTTGCCAGCCGAGCAGCACATGCCCGACTTTGTCACCCGGCGTATGGATGAACACTACGTCACCCGTATCGAGTTACTGTTGGGCGGCGAACACCCGCACGCCTGGCAACCGACGCCGGCCGGCGCGGTGTTCCTGGCCGGGAACGACTACCTGTGCCTGGCCGGCGAGCCGTCATTGATGCAGGCGCAGATGGCGGCGCTGGCCAACAGCCAGGGTGAGCTGTTGATGTCGGCCGTGTATCTGCAGGAAGGCAGCGCGCAGCACCGGCTGGAGCGCAAGTTTGCCCGCTTCATGGGGGCGCAGGACGGCATCCTGGCGCAGTCCGGCTGGGCCGCCAACGTCGGACTGGTGCAGACGCTGGCGGCGCCCGGCATCCCGGTCTACCTGGACATGCAGGCGCACGCCTCGCTGTGGGAAGGCGTGCAGTCGGCCGGCGCGCTGCCGGTGCCCTTCCTGCACAACGACCTGGAGCATCTGCAAAAGCAGCTGGCGCGCCACGGACGCGGGCTGATCGTGGTCGACGCGCTGTACAGCACCAACGGCAGCGTGGCGCCGTTGCGCGAGCTGGTGGAGATCGCCGAGCACAGCGGCTGCCTGCTGATCGTCGACGAATCGCATTCGCTGGGCACGCACGGCCCGCGTGGCGCCGGGCTGGTGGCGGAGCTGGGCTTGAGCGAGCGGGTGCATTTCCGCACGGCGTCGCTGGCCAAGGCGTTTGCCGGGCGCGCCGGCTTCATCACTTGTTCCAGCAAATTCAAGGGTTACTTCCTGTCGGAATCGCGCCCGGCCATCTTCAGTTCCTGCCTGCTGGGGCATGAGCTGGCGTGGTTCGACGCCGCCATCGATTTCATCGCCGCCGCCGACGACCGCCGCGCCGCGCTGCGCGCGCATGCGGTCGAGGTGCGCGAGGAGTTGAGCGCGCTGGGTTACAACGTCAGCGACGGCAGCGAGCAGATCATCGCGCTGGAGCCCGGCCCGGAGCCGAAGACGCTGGCGCTGCGCAAGCTGCTGGAGCGGCACGGCGTCTACGGCGCCATGTTCTGCGCACCGGCCACGCCAAAGAACCGCTCGCTGGTGCGGCTGACGCTGAATTCGGGCCTGGACCGGATGCAGCTGTCGCGCATCATCCAGGCTTGCGACGACATCCGCGACGAGGCCGACCTGGAAAACTGGTCGTCGACCCGGCGCATGCGCCGGCTTGCGCTGGTGTGATCCCCTCCGATCGCCGCCTGGTACGCTATCATGGAGCTTATGACTGAATCCCGAACTCTCTACGAAGTTATCGGCGGCGAATCGCGCGTGCGCGAGATGGTCGACCGTTTTTATGACCTGATGGAACTGGAACCGGAGTTTGCGCTGCTGCGCGCCGCCCACCCTCCCACGCTGGACAATGCGCGCGAGCGCCTGTTCATGTTCCTGAGCGGCTGGATGGGCGGGCCGGACCTGTACATCGAAGCGCACGGCCATCCGCGCCTGCGCATGCGGCACATGCCGTTCGCCATCGGCACCCAGGAGCGCGACCAGTGGCTGCGCGCGATGGCGTGGGCGATGGAAGATGTCGGCATCGACGAGGCGCTGCGTTTGCGGTTGATGGAGTCCTTCTATCAAACCGCCGACTGGATGCGCAACAAGCCGGATTGACCCTATGAGCCAGATCGAATTCTATGTGCTGCTGGCCGCGCTTGCGGTTGTTCTCGTCTTGCAGGCGCTGTCGCTGCTGCGCGCGCGCGGGCCGGCGGGCGGCGGCGGGGACCTGGCCGAACGCATCGAGCGCGTCGAGCGCGAAGTGCGCATGCAGTTGCAGACCACGGCGCAAGCCACGCACGCGGCCAGCGTGCAGCAGTTCGAAGCGATGCGCCGCCAGCTGGAGGCGCAAGGGCTGGTCGGACGCGATGAGCAGGGCCGCGGCCTGAAGCAGTTCGCCGACAGCATGAATCAAACGCTGGCGCGGCTGACCGAATCGAATGCCGCACGCATGCAGGAGGTGCGCGCCACGCTGGAAGCCAAGATCAAGGATCTGCAAACGGACAACGGCGCGCGGCTGGAAGAGATGCGCAAGACCGTCGACGAGAAGCTGCACGCGACGCTGGAGGCGCGCCTGAGCGCCTCGTTCCAGCAGGTGTCGGAGCGCCTGGAGCGGGTGCACCAGGGGCTGGGCGAGATGCAGCAGCTGGCGCTGGGCGTGGGCGACCTGAAACGGGTGCTGACCAATGTGAAGACACGCGGCACCTGGGGCGAGGTGCAGCTGGAGATGCTGCTGGAGCAGGTGCTGACGCCGGAGCAGTACGCAAAGAACGTCGAGACCATCGCCGGCAGCGGCGCGCGGGTGGAGTTCGCGCTCAAGCTGCCGGGCCAGGTCGAGGGCGGGGCGCCGGTGTGGATGCCGATCGACGCCAAGTTCCCGAAGGAGCAGTACGAGCGCCTGCTGGACGCCGCCGACCGCGCCGACGCGGAAGGCGTGGCGCAGGCCGGTCGCGAGCTGGAACGCGCGGTGCGCGGCGAGGCCAAGACCATCTCGGAAAAATACGTGTCGCCGCCGCACACCACCGATTTTGCCATCCTGTTCCTGCCGACCGAAGGCCTGTACGCGGAAGTGATGCGCCGTCCCGGCCTGGCCGACGAGCTGCAGCGCGTGCACCGCATCAGCATCGCCGGGCCGTCGACCTTGTCGGCGCTGCTCAACAGCTTGCAGATGGGCTTCCGCACGCTGGCGCTGGAGAAGCGCTCGTCGGAAGTGTGGCAGGTGCTGGGCGCGGTGAAGACGGAGTTCGGCAAGTTCGGCGACGTGCTGTCGGCCACCAAGCTGGCGCTGGAGCGGGCCGCCAAGAACATCGAATCGGCCGAGACCCGCAGCCGTCAGATGGCGCGCAAGCTGAAGTCGGTGGAGGCGCTGCCGAGCGAGGCGGCGCAGCTGCTGCTGGGCCCTGAGATTGAAAAGCAGGATCTCGACATAGACTAGAACGGAGGCTGATATGCCAGGTCGCACTCTCGATTTTTCCACGGTCGGCACACCAGCCGTCCAGCGCAACAAGATCGTCAGCGCGGCCGATGCGGTCGGCCTGATACGCGACGGCGACACCATCGCCACCGGCGGCTTTGTCGGCGTCGGCTTCGCGGAGAATATCGCGGTGGCGCTGGAACGGCGCTTCCTGGCCGCCGACAGCGGCGGCCATCCGCGCGACCTGACGCTGCTCTACGCGGCAGGGCAGGGCGATGGCAAGGAGCGCGGCCTGAATCACTTCGGCCACGAGGGCCTGCTCAAGCGCGTGATCGGCGGCCACTGGAGCCTGGTGCCCAAGCTCCAGCAGCTGGCCATGACCGGCAAGATCGAAGCCTACAACCTGCCGCAGGGCGTCATCAGCCAGCTGTTCCGCGACACGGCCGCCGGCAAGCCCGGTTTGCTGACGCACGTCGGTCTGGGCACCTTTGTCGATCCGCGCCACGGCGGCGGCAAGATCAACGCCCGCACCACCGAGGAGCTGGTCGAGCTGCTGACGCTGGGCGGCAAGGAATACCTGTTCTACAAAACGCAACCGGTGCACGTGGGGATCATCCGCGGCACCACGGCGGACGCGCTGGGCAACATCACCATGGAGCGCGAGGCGTTGACGTTGGAGGCGCTGGCGATCGCGATGGCGGCGCATAATTCGGGCGGCATCGTCATCGTGCAGGTCGAGCGCATCGCGGAGCGCGGCACGCTCAATCCGCGCCAGGTCAAGATCCCCGGCATCCTGGTCGATTGCGTGGTGGTGGCGGAAAAGCCCGAATACCATATGCAGACTTTCGCCGAGCCGTACAACCCGGCCTACTCGGGCGAGTTGCGCGTGCCCTTGTCGGCGGTGGCGCCGATGGCCATGTCGGAGCGGAAGATCATCGCCCGCCGCGCGCTGATGGAGCTGCGGCCGAACAACGTCGTCAACCTCGGCATCGGCATGCCGGAAGGCGTGGCGGCGGTGGCGGCGGAAGAGAAACTGCTCGACCTGGTCACGTTGACGGCGGAGCCAGGCGTGATCGGCGGCATGCCGGCCGGCGGCTTGAACTTCGGCGCGGCCACCAACGCCGACGCGGTTATCGACCAGCCTTACCAGTTCGACTTCTACGACGGCGGCGGGCTGGATGTGGCGGTGCTCGGGCTGGCGCAGGCCGACCGCCACGGCAACCTGAACGTCAGCAAATTCGGCAGCAAGCTGGCCGGCGCCGGAGGCTTCATCAACATCAGCCAGAACGCGCGCAAGGTGGTGTTTGTCGGCACCTTCATGGCGGACAAGGGCGCGACCCGCAAATTCATCAACGAGGTGGAGCACCGCACCTACAGCGGCGAGTATGCGGCGCGGCGCGGGCAGGAGGCCTTGTTCATCACCGAGCGCTGCGTGTTGCGGCTGGTGCTGGACGGCGGCATGTCCGGGCTGGAGCTGATCGAGATCGCACCCGGCGTGGACGTGGAGCGCGACATCCTGGCGCACATGGATTTCAAGCCGGCGATCAGCGCGCAGTTGAAGGTGATGGACGCGCGCATCTTCGCGCCGCTGGCGATGAACTGGCGCGGCGACTTCCTGGCGCTGCCGCTGGACCAGCGGCTGGTGTACGACGCACAGCAGGAGCTCTTTTTCGTCAACTTCGAAGGCTTCGAAATCAGCGATGCCGAGACCATCGCCACGATTTGCACGATGGTGGCGGAGCGCCTGGCGCCGCTGGGCCGCAAGGTGCCGGCGGTGATCAACTACGATAACTTCTCGATCGCGCCGGATTTGATGGACCAATACGTGGCGGCGGTGAACCAGCTGGCGGAACGCTACTACAGCAAGGTCACGCGCTACGCGCACAGCACCTTCATGCGCGCCAGCCTGGGGCGCGCCTTCCGCCGCATCGAGAAGGACGCGGCGCTGTTCGCCAACTCGGCCGAGGCGCTGCTGCGTTTGCAAGAGCCCTGAGTCCATATTTGTGCTTGTTTGTGCGTATTTGTTTACACTTTGTGCATGAGTGTGTACACTTTTGCGCATGAAACGAGAAAACCTCCTGCTGCAAGAGCGCCATGACCTGATATTGAAGCAACTGGAGGCCGATGGCCGTGTGATTGCTGCCGTGCTGGCACTGGACCTGAACGTCACCGAAGATACGATACGGCGCGACCTGCGCGACCTGGCCGCCGCCGGCTTGTGCCAGAAAGTGTATGGCGGCGCCGTGCGCATCGCCGCCGCGCCGGAATCCGGCACGCTGACCCAGCGCCTCGGCCGCCAGCAGTCCGGCAAATCGCGCCTGGCGGCCGCTGCCGCCACGCTGGTGAAGCCGGGCAGTGTGGTCTTCCTCGATGCGGGTTCAAGCAACCTCGCCATTGCAGAAGCTTTGCCGAAGGTGCCGCTGACGGTGCTGACCAACGCGCCCTCAATTGCGGCGCGGCTGCTGGAATGTCCCCACATAGAACTGATCATGATCGGCGGCCGCGTCAAGCAGGGCCTGGGCGGCAGCGTTGGTGCGACCGCGCTGCGCGAGGTGGAACTGCTGCGGCCGGACCTGTATTTCATCGGCGCTTGCGGCGTCGATCTGCATGCCGGCATCACCGCCGTCGATTTCGAAGAGGCCGAATTCAAGCGCCGTCTGGCAGCGCATAGCAAGGCCACCGCCGTCGTCGCAACCGCTGAGAAGCTGGGCGCGGTCGCGTCCTTCCTGGTGTTGCCGATCGCCGAATTGACGCATCTGGTGGTCGAACAGGATACCGATGCGCGGTTGATGGATGCCTATTCCGCAGCCGGCACCCGCCTGCTGCGCGCCGAATAATGAAAGCGGACCAGATGAGCACCGGCTTACAACAACGAATTTCAACCCGCCTGGCCTTCCTGGCTGCGGGCATGGCGATGTCGGCCTGGGCGCCGCTGGTGCCGTTTGCGCAGGCGCGCACCGGCGTCGAGCCGGGCCAGCTTGGCCTGCTGCTGCTTTGCCTGGGCATAGGTTCGCTGCTGGCGATGCCGGTGACCGGCGTGCTGGCCGCGCGCTTCGGCTGCCGCCGCATCATCCTGCTGTCCGGCCTCGGATGCTGCCTGGTGTTTCCCTTCCTGGCGATGGCGCCGACGGCGTGGTCGCTGGCGTTGGTGTTGTTCCTGTTCGGCGCGACGATAGGCACGCTGGACGTGGCGATGAATATCCAGGCCGTGATCGTCGAGAAGGAATACGACGGCGCGCTGATGTCGGGCTTTCACGGCTTGTTCAGCGTGGGCGGCATCGTGGGCGCAGGTGGCATGACGCTGATGCTGTGGGTGGGACTGGACCTGGTCGCATCATCGCTGATACTGGCGGCCGCCGTTGCGCTGGTGCTGGTCTACGCCGGCCCGCATCTGTTGCGCGATCCTGCGCCGTCGGAGCGCGATGCGCCCTTGTTCGCCGTGCCGCGTGGTGCGGTGGTATTGATCGGCGCCTTATGCTCGCTGGTGTTCCTGGCCGAAGGCGCGGTGCTGGACTGGAGCGCAGTGTTCCTGACCAGCGGCGGCGGCTTCACGGCCGGGCAGGGAGGACTTGGTTATGCAGCCTTCGCGGTGGCGATGACAGTCGGACGGCTCAATGGCGACAAGCTGGTGCAGCGCTGGGGCGGCGCGCGGTTGCTGCTGTTGGGCGGCTTGTGCGCGGCGTTGGGATTCCTGAGCGTGGTGCTGGCGCCGTCGCCATGGATTGCGCTGGCCGGTTTCGCCTTGATCGGCACCGGCGCATCGAACATCGTGCCGGTGCTGTTCAGCGCTGCGGGGAGTCAGCAGGACATGCCTGCCAGCCTGGCCATCAGTGCCATCACCACCATCGGCTATGCAGGTATTTTGGCCGGGCCGGGACTGATAGGATTTGTGGCGCATGCGTTTGGATTGCAGCTGGCGTTTGCGGGTCTCGCCTGCGGCATGTTGCTGGTGGCGGCCAGCGCCCGCATGGGCGTGGCCTCGCTGCGGAGCGCGGGCTAGTGTCCTGCTAACGACTGGCCAGGCGCTCCAGCCGCAGGCGGTGGCGCTCGTCGGTGACGCTGCGCGCCGCCAGGTAGACCGCCAGCGTGACCGACAGCCCGCTGCCGCCGGCCAGCAGGAACATCAGCAGGATCTGGTAGCGCACCGCGTCCATCGGGTCCATGCCGGCGAGGATCTGGCCGGTCATGATGCCGGGCAGGGTGATGATGCCGGCGGCCGACATCTGGTTGATCAGCGGAATCAGCCCCTTGCGCACCGACTCGCGGATCAGCGGCGCCAGCGCTTCGGTGCGGGTGGCGCCCAGCACCAGTTGCGCTTCGATGGCGTTGCGCGAGTTGATCACGCCGCCGTAGAAGGTGTCCAATCCCAGGCTGGCCGAATTGAGCACGTTGCCCAGCACGATGCCGATCAGCGGGATCGCGTATTGCGGCTCGTACCAAGGCGTCGGATGCAGCACTGTCAGCAGCGCCAGCATCGCGGTGGCGACGCTGGACAGGCCGACGCTGGCGGTGGCCAGCCACACGCCGGGCCAGCCGCGCAAACCGTGCGCGGGCCGCATCGCCACCTCGCGCGCGGCGGCGACGATCATCAGCAGCGCCACGGCCAGCGTGGCGGCCGGCGAAGCCAGCGCGAACACCCAGCGCAGCACCAGTCCGACCAGCAGCAACTGCACCACCATGCGCGTGGCGGACCACAGTATCTTGCGCTGCATGCGCAGGCCCAGGTAAGCGGAAATGCCGGCATTGAGCAGCACCAGCGAGGAGGCGATGGCGAGGTCGATGGCACCTGGCTGGATTGGCGTCATGCCGGCGCTCATGGCGTGGTCCCGTTTTCGGTGAGGCGGCGCTTGCACATCGTCATGCTGCGGTGGCCCAGTGTTTGCGCCTGCGCTTCGGAGTGGGTGACCAGGATGATGGCGAGGCCCGCAGCCAGCTCCTTTTGCAGCAGTTGTTCGGTGGCGGCGACGGCGGCCGGGTCCAGCGCGGCGGTGGGCTCGTCGAGCAGCAGCACCCGAGGCTTGCAGGCCAGTGAGCGCACCAGGGCCATGCGTTGCCGCTCGCCGGTGGAGAGGCGGCTGATGTCTGCCGCCAGCAGCGACGGCGACAGGTTCAGTTGTGGCAGCAGCTCGCGCACGCGCGCCATCTGCGCGGGCTTGAAATGGTCGCCGGCGGTCGGCAGCCACCATGCGGCTTCGGCGGGCTGGTAGACCACGCCGGCGCGCCACGCGGGCGCGCTCATGCCGGAGCGCGGCAGGCCGTCCAGCAGGGCCTCGCCGGTGTTGGGGTCGAGATCGCACAGCATGCGCAGCAGCAGGCTTTTACCCGCGCCCGATGGGCCGGAGATGGTCAGGCATTCACCCGCTGCCAGGTCGAAGGAAAACGGACCGGCCAGCGGTGATTGCAGGTTGCGGATGCGCAGGAGGGCGGTTCCGTTGGGCTGGATCATCTGCTCAGATCAAGCCATCGAACAGCAGCACCTCGACCATTTCGCCGGCGGCGATGTCCGCCTGCGCTTCGTGCAGCACGACGATGCAGTTCGCCTCCGTCATGGAGCTCAGGATGCCGGAGCCCTGCGCTCCCGTGAGACGCACTTGCGGCGCGCCGTCGGCACTGGTGCTGACAATGCCGCGCTGGTATTCGGTGCGGCCGGGGCGTTTGCGGATCGCTTCCGTGGTGCGGGCCTGCATCGCCTGTTGCGTCGCCTGCGTGCCCATCATGCGCAGCAGCGCGGGACGGGCGAACATGTAGAACGACACCATCACCGCCACCGGATTGCCGGGCAGGCCAAACAGCCAGGCGCTGTCTGCCTCGCTGCGGACCTGGCCGAAGGCGAGCGGACGGCCGGGACGCATCGCCAGCTTCCAGAAGGCGACGTCGCCGATGCGGCCGAGGATGTCGCGCGTGTAGTCGGCCGCGCCTTCCGAGACGCCGCCGGATGTGATGATGGCGTCGGCGTTGGCGCAGGCATCCAGCAGCGCCGCTTCCAGCGCGGCCGGATCGTCGCGCACGATGCCCATGTCGATGACGTCGCAGCCCAGCCGCGTCAGCATGCCGAACAGCGTGTAGCGGTTGCTGTCGTAGACGCAGCCGTCGTCGAGGGGCTGGCCCAGCGAGCGCAGTTCGTCGCCGGTGGAGAAGAAGGCCACGCGCAGCTTGCGCCGCACGGCGACTTCGCCGATGCCGAGCGAGGCCACCAGGCCCAGGTCGGCGGGGCGGATGATTTTGCCCCGGGCCAGTGCGACGCCGCCGGCCTTCAAATCTTCGCCGGCGAAGCGGCGGTTGGCGCCGGTGCGGATGGCGCCGTGGCGGATGGTGACGGTGTCGTCGCCGATGTGCGCGGCCAGTTCCTGCGGCAGCACGCTGTCGCAGCCGGGCGGCATGGCGGCGCCGGTCATGATGCGGATGCACTCGCCGGCTTGCGGCGCCTGCGCGCACGGGCGGCCGGCGTAGGCGATGCCGATCACTTTGAATGTGGCGTCGGGCGCGCCGGCTGGAGGCAGGTCGGCGCCGCGCAGCGCGTAGCCGTCCATCGCCGAGTTGTCATAGGCCGGCACGTTGATCGGCGAGATGATGTCTTCTGCCAGCACGCGATCGAGGGCGTCGCGCAGCGCGAGCCGCTCGGTGGCGGCGACTGGCGTCACGCGTTCGCAGATGATGCGCTGCGCTTCGGCCACGGGCAGCGCGCCGGGATCGGCCGCACGGATGGCTACGGGTGCGGGTGCGCGTTCGTGCTGCTGCAGCTCGGCCAGCGTGTTGATGTTGCGGAAGGCGTCGGCGTCGTCGAACATCACCTCGGCCACGCGCAGCGATTTGAACCAGCTTTCCATGCGGCGCGCGCCGGTGTCCAGGTAGGCGTCCAGCTGCGGCAGCAGGCTGGCTTTGAGCAGGGCAAACACCGGATGCGGCTGGCGATGTGGTTCGGCGCCTGCTTCGGATTCCATGGTCACCGCCAGCGCGACGTCGGCGTCCTGCGCCTGCATCGCAGCGTACAGGCGTTCGGCCAGGTCTTCAGGCAGGAAAGGGGAGTCGCAGGGAGCGGTCAGCAGCAGTTCGGTGGGGCAGTACTGGAGGCCGATCTGCAAGCCGGCCAGCGGGCCTTCAAAGCCGTCCAGGTAGTCCGGCAGCACCGGCGCTTCGCCGGCTACGGCCTGGTACTGCGGCAGGTTGCGGTTGGCGTTGATGACGACGGTGGCCGCTTGCGGCGCCAGGCGGCGCATCACATGTTCCACCAGCGTGGCGCCGCGGAATGGCTGCAGACCCTTGTCGACACGGCCCATGCGCGTGCCGCGTCCACCCGCCAGTATCAGTCCGGTGACCTTGCTCTTCAAAGACAAACTATCCTCCGATGTAAGACATTTCCACTTTGTTGGCGCTGCGTGGCAGGCCGTCGGTGTTATTGGTGCGCAGCTCCGAGTAGCGGTCGCCGCGCGCGCGCCACAGCTGCGCCAGCACGGTGCTGATTTCCGCGTCGCTGCGGCCGTCGCGCAGCAGGGCGCGCAGATCGTGGCCGCTGGTGGCGAACAGACAAGTGTACAGCTTACCCTCGGTCGACAGGCGCGCGCGGGTACAGTCGCCGCAGAAGGCGTGGGATACACTTGAGATCAGGCCGATCTCGCCAGCGCCGTCGGCGTAGCGCCAACGCGCGGCGGTCTCGCCGGTGTAGTTGGCGGATAGCGGTTCCAGCGGCATCTCAGCGTGGATGCGGCTTACCACCTCCGCCGAGGGGATGACCTCGTCCATTTTCCAGCCGTTGGAAGCGCCGACGTCCATGTATTCGATGAAGCGCAGGATGTAAGGCGTGTTCCTGAAATGGCGCGCCATCGGCAGGATTTCCTGGTCGTTCATGCCGGCCTTGACCACCATGTTGATCTTGACCGGGCCCAGGCCGACTTGATGTGCAACATCTATTCCGTGCAGCACGTCGTCGACCGAGAAGTCGACATCGTTCATTTTCTGGAAGGTGGCGTTGTCGAGCGCGTCGAGCGAGACAGTGATGCGTTGCAGGCCGGCGTCCTTGAGCGACTGCGCCTTGCGGGCCAGCAGCGAGGCGTTGGTGGTTAGCGTCAGGTCCAGCGGCTTGCCGTGGACGGTCTTCAGTTCGGCCAGCATGCCGACCAGTTTTTCGATGTTCTTGCGCAGCAGCGGCTCGCCGCCGGTCAGGCGGATTTTTTCGACGCCGTGGGCGATGAAGGTTTGCGCCAGGCGGGTGATCTCTTCGAACGACAGCAGCGAGGTGTGCGGCAGGTATTGATAGTCGCTGTCGAACACCGCCTTGGGCATGCAGTAGACGCAGCGGAAATTGCAGCGGTCGGTGACGGAGATGCGCAGGTCGTGCAACGGACGGGCCAGCTGATCGCTCAACAGGCCGGTTGGCGCTTCCAGGATAGCGGGGACGGCGGGCGGCGCGGGGCGCTGGCTGGCCATCATGATAATTTTCTCTGCCATGACTCTACAATCTTGCTGTTTTTGAAATTCGGGACGACATTTGGGCAACTACAAGAAGCTACGATAGCACGCCGCCGCCAAATCGGTGGGGCAGGGTTCCATTAAAAAAGCCCCGCGGCACTGAACGCGCTCAAGAGCGCGCTCGGTGCCGGCGGGGCTTTTTGGTGTGGCTATCCGCTGCGGTTAGCGGCGGGTGTCTACCTGGACCAGCGGCTCGTCATTTTGCGGTGGCAGCGGCTTGCGTTCGCGTGGAACGCGGGCCGGTGCTACCGCGTTGGCGGCTGCTTCCTGCGCGGCGCGCAGCTTGGCTGGATCGGTGGCTGCCAGCGTCAGGCCGGCGGAGCCGAGCACTGCTTGCAGGTCGATCGGGGCCGATGGTGCGACCGGCGCTGGTGCTGGTGCCGGAGCGGCGACCGGTGCAGGCGCTGCGGCGACCGGAGCGACTGGCTCGGCAACCACTGGCGCTGCAACTGGAGCTGGCGTTGGAGCAGGTGCCGGTGCTGCTGCGACCGGCGCGGCTTCCACCACGACTGGTGCGGCAACTTCCGCCACCACGGCCGGCGCTTCCGCGACGACTGGCTCGGCCACTGGCGCTTCGACCGGCGCTGCTGGTGCTTCCACCACGACAGCTACTGGCTCGGCGACGACTGGTGCGGCTTCAACGACAGGTGCGGCCACTACGGCTGCGGCGACAGGTTCGACAACAGGCGCTTCAACGACTGGCGCTGGTTCCGGCGTCACGACTGCTGCGACGACTGGCTCTGCGGCCGGTGCTTCGGCAACCACTGGCGCGGCGGCGACTGGCGCAACCACGGCCGGTGCTTCCACCGCGACGGCTGCTGCCGGAGCAACTGCTGCCTCGGCGGCTGGTGCGCTGAAGCTCAGGGCGATCTGCTCGCCTTGCTCACCAGCTTCACCTGCTGCCGATTCCTGGCCTTCCGCGCCTTCGACACCTTCGCTACCGTCACGGTCGCGACGATTGCGGTTGCGGCCACCACGACGACGACGACGACGCGGCTCTTCACCGTCCACCGCTGCTTCGTTTTCATCACCTTCCGGGCCGGTGCTCGGCGCGGTTTTCAGGATGCTGGTGGTTGCTTCGGTTACCGGGCCGGTCGACGGCACGCCGACGTTCAGCGCCAACTCTTCAACCTTGGCTTCGACTGGAGCTTTCTCGCCGCGTGGTTCACGCGGAGGACGCGGGGTACGCTCGGCGCGCTCCGGACGTTCTGCGCGTTCGCGTGGCGCCTGGCCTTCTGCTGCCTGGTTTTCACGCGGTTCGCGTGGCTCGCGCGGTGGACGCGGTGGGCGTGCCGGACGGCCATTGGCGTCGGTTGCCTTCGCTTCGTCCGCCGCCGGACGGGCTGCGCCTGGTTCGCGCTCTTCGCGCTCTTCGCGCTCGCCGCGGCCTGCGCCCTTGCCGTTACGGTTGCGGCCACGTGGGCCACGCGCGTTGCGGTCGCCACGGTCGCCGGACGGTGCCTTGACCACGATGGTCGGCTGCTGCGGCAGGGCCGTCGGCGCCGGTTTCGGGCTCAGGAAGCTGAACAGCTTGGCGAAGAAACCTTGCTCGGCCGGCGCTGGCACTGGGGCCGGCGCTGGCTTGATGACGGTTTCGGTCGGCTTGCGCTCGACCAGCGGTGCAGGCTGGTCAGGGGTGATGGTCTTGACCATGGCTTCCTGGCGCGGCTTGGCTTCTTCCTTCTGGCGCTTGCTGTAGGCCATGTCGGTTTCGGCTTGCTCGGCCAGCGAATAGCTCGCCTGGCTTTCTTCCAGACGCGGATCGTCGTGCTTGATGCGCTCCAGCTTGTAGTGCGGGGTTTCCAGGTGCTTGTTCGGCACCAGGATGATGCTGATGCGGTGACGGGTCTCGATCTTCAGCACTTCGCCGCGCTTTTCGTTCAGCAGGAAGGCCGCCACGTCCACCGGAACCTGCACGTGGATGGTGGCCGAGTTTTCCTTCATCGCCTCTTCCTGGATGATGCGCAGGACTTGCAGGGCCGACGATTCGGTGTCGCGGATATGGCCGGTGCCGGAGCAGCGCGGGCAGGTCACGTGCGAACCTTCCGACAGCGACGGACGCAGGCGCTGACGCGACAGTTCCATCAGGCCGAAGCGGGAAATCTTGCCCATCTGAACGCGGGCGCGGTCGTGGTGCAGCGCGTCTTTCAGGCGCTGTTCGACTTCGCGCTGGTTCTTGGCCACTTCCATGTCGATGAAGTCGATCACGATCAGGCCGCCCAAGTCGCGCAGGCGCAGCTGGCGGGCCACTTCTTCAGCGGCTTCGCAGTTGGTGTTGAAGGCGGTGGTCTCGATGTCCGAACCGCGGGTGGCGCGGGCCGAGTTGACGTCGACCGAAACCAGGGCTTCGGTGTGGTCGATCACGATGGCGCCGCCCGATGGCAGCGGCACGGTGCGGCTGTACGCGGTTTCGATCTGGTGTTCGATCTGGAAGCGGGAGAACAGCGGCACGTCGTCGCTGTAGCGCTTCACGCGGTGCACCATGTCCGGCATCACGTGGCTCATGAACTGGTGAGCTTGTTCGTAGATGTCGTCGGTGTCGATCAGGATTTCGCCGATGTCAGGCTGGAAGTAATCGCGGATGGCGCGGATCACCAGCGACGATTCCTGGTAGATCAGGAATGCGCCCGATGCCGACTTGCCGGCGCCTTCGATCGCGCGCCACAGTTGCATCAGGTAGTTCAAGTCCCACTGCAGTTCGTCGACGTTGCGGCCGATACCTGCGGTGCGGGCAATCACCGACATGCCTGGCGGCAAGTCCAGCTTGTCCATGGTTTCGCGCAGTTCCTGGCGCTCTTCACCTTCGACACGGCGGGATACACCACCACCGCGCGGGTTGTTCGGCATCAGGACCAGATAGCGGCCGGCCAGCGAGACGAAGGAGGTCAGGGCGGCGCCTTTGTTGCCGCGCTCTTCCTTTTCCACCTGGACCATGATTTCCTGGCCCTCGCGCAGCGCTTCCTTGACGGAGGCGTTACGGACATCCACACCTTCGCGGAAGTAAGTGCGTGCTACTTCCTTGAAAGGCAGGAAACCGTGGCGATCTTCGCCGTAGCTGACGAAGCAAGCTTCCAGCGACGGCTCGATGCGGGTGATCACGCCTTTGTAGATGTTGGATTTGCGCTGTTCGCGGCCGGCGGTTTCGATGTCGATATCGATCAGTTTCTGACCGTCGACGATCGCTACGCGCAGTTCTTCTTGCTGCGTAGCATTAAACAACATGCGTTTCATTTTTATTAACTCCGCGACCCGTAGGTCATCTCTGTGCCGCTCGGTTTCTTAGGACCGAGGCAGCGTGGTACAGGGATATACGCGAGAATTAATGTGATTGCGGTGGGTATGCCCATCCTGTGCGGCGCAGCAACGCGGACGAAACCGTTCGCATTGCGGCCGCAACTGGGCGCATGAGGTCGATCGACATGCCGAGTGCTCGCATCACCTGCAACTCATCCATGCGGCCCCTAACGGACGGCAGAGAAATGCAGGCGGTGAGCAACGTCGTTGAGAGCCAAATCCTGACCAGGCTTACGTACTACAAGTATTGCAACTTCGGTAACCAGGCTTGTTTCAGCCTTCCGTCGAGCTTGCAGCAAAGCATGGGGTTTGGCGAAAACGGCAAGCGTTATCAACTTCATCAACCGGCCAGCTCGACACTAAGACCGAGCTGGCCGGACTTTATCCTTACAATCCAACCATATTAATTCAGCATCCCCGCTGACATCCGATTACAACAACGGTGCAACCTTGATTCCGGCAGGGGTGGTGCGTATACATTTTTTCCTCTGAATTTGCAATTTGGCGAGGCCAGTGGAGACGCCCCTGTGTAAAATGTGCTTTTATTCTTACACTTGCAGCAGATGGAACCGCAGCGAAACAATTATATATTCAAAATGAAGGACTTAGAGAGATTTCTGGGAAGACAGAGCAAATGAAGCAACAAAAAGATGTTATCCCACCTTCAACACCCCAGGATGTTCCGCTCCAAGCGCAATTCGTCACCATTACTGAAGAAGAAGCCGGTCAGCGTATCGACAACTACCTATTGCGTGTTTGCAAAGGTGTGCCGAAGAGCCACGTCTACCGCATTCTGCGCTCGGGGGAGGTGCGGGTTAACAAAGGACGCATCGATCAGATGTACCGTCTGGTACAGGATGATGTCGTCCGTATTCCACCGATCCGCATCGCCGAGAAGGCCGACACCACCCACGTGCCGGCCGCTGAATTCAAGGTGATTTTCGAGGATGCCCACCTGCTGGTGATCGACAAGCCGGCCGGCGTGGCCGTGCACGGCGGTTCCGGCGTGTCCTTCGGCGTGATCGAGCAGCTGCGCGCATCCCGCCCGGACGCCAAGTTCCTGGAGCTGGTGCACCGCCTGGACCGCGACACCTCCGGCTTGCTGTTGTTGGCGAAGAAACGTTCGGCGCTGACCAACCTGCACGAGCAGATGCGCGACGGCCATACCGACAAGCGTTACCTGACGATGGTGGCGGGCGACTGGAAAAATGCGCGCCAGCACGTCAAGCTGCCGCTGCACAAATACACCACGGCCGACGGCGAGCGCCGCGTGGCCGTGCAGGCCGAGGGCATGCCGTCGCACACGGTATTTTCGCTGCTGAAGAAATTCAAGGACTTTGCCCTGCTGGAAGCCGAACTGAAGACCGGACGCACCCACCAGATCCGTGTCCATCTGTCATCTTCCGGCTTCGCCATCCTAGGTGATGACAAATACGGCGATTTCGCCTTGAACCGCGTTTTGCTGAAAGCCGACGCCACGCGCGGCGCGCTCAAGCGCATGTTCCTGCACGCCCATCAGATTACCTTTACCCATCCAGATTCCGGCAAAATCATGACGCTGAACGCGCCATTGGCTGCCGAATGTGAGCGATTCTTGGTAAGCTTGGGGAAACCTCTTAACTAATCGCAAATATTATTGAAGGAGCCGGCCCGCGGTAGCAGGCCGGAACACATGGCAAGAAAGCAATTTGATTTAATCGTCTTCGATTGGGATGGAACGTTGATGGATTCAACGTCAACGATCGTGAAGTGCATACAGGCGGCGGCCCGGGACTTGTCCCTGCCGATACCCCGCGACGACGTTGCCGCCCATGTGATCGGCCTCGGCCTGCATGAAGCCATGCAGGCGGTGTTGCCGGAGATCGATCCGTCCTACTATCCGCGCATGGTGGAACGTTACCGCTATCACTTCCTGTCGCGCGATCACGAGCTGACCCTGTTCCCCGGCGTGCACGACATGCTGACGGAGCTGTCGCAAAACGGCTATTTTCTGGCGGTGGCCACCGGCAAGAGCCGGGTCGGCCTGAACCGCGCCATGAACGACGTCAAACTATTGTCCATGTTTGACGCCACCCGTTGTGCGGACGAAACCTTCTCCAAGCCCCATCCCGCCATGTTGCAGGAGTTGACGCGGGAATTGGGGCAGGATATGCGCCGTACCGTGATGATCGGCGATACTTCGCATGACTTGCTGATGGCGAACAATGCCGGCGCGTCCGCCATCGCGGTGCAATACGGCGCCCATCCGGTCGACCAGCTGGCGGCCTGCAACCCGCTGTACTCGGCCGCCACGGTGGCCGAGCTGCATCAATGGTTGAGCGAGCACGCGTAATGGCTGACGAAGATATCCTGATCTGCGCCGCCGACGCCGTGCTGGAGGGCGGCAAGGGCGTGCGCTTCCTGGTGACCGCCGGTGGCGACGACGGCACCGGTTTCGTGGTGCGCTACGGCGGCAAGGCGTATGCCTACCTGAATCGCTGCGCCCACGTGCCGATCGAACTGGACTGGGCCGAAGGCGAGTTCTTCGAGTCCAGCGGGCTGTACCTGATGTGTTCCACGCACGGCGCGATCTATGCGCCGGAAAGCGGTTTCTGCGCCGGCGGGCCATGCAAAGGCGGACGTTTGCGCCCGATCAGCGTCGTAGAGCGCGATCAGCAGATTTTCTGGCAACCGGATGACTACGTGCGCCCCGCGCGCGCCTGACTGATATTAGACGAGAACTATGAGCGATAACACTAGCGAAAATGGCGGTAACGGCGCCGAAAAACCAGCATCGGCGCCTCCTGCGCCGGTCAAGGCGCCCGTCGCCGCGTCCAA
Source organism: Duganella sp. BJB476 (assembly GCF_003416895.1). Classification (GTDB taxonomy): domain Bacteria; phylum Pseudomonadota; class Gammaproteobacteria; order Burkholderiales; family Burkholderiaceae_D; genus Rugamonas. Next base: position 379,478 of record NZ_QVIO01000003.1, on the reverse strand, counting down.
TTGGGAGCGCGAGGTGCTGGAAAAGCTGGTGTTTGCCACGCTCAAGGAGCAAAAGGCGGCGCGCCGCTGGGGCATCTTCTTCAAGGCCGTGACCTTGCTGGTGATCGTGGTCGGGCTGAGCGCCTACCTCGACATCAGCTGGACCGGTTCGGAGGAAACCCTGGGCCGCCACACTGCGCTGATCGAGATCGAAGGCGCGATCGAGTCCGAAGGCAGCGGCGCCGCCTCGGTGGTGATTCCCGCACTGAACAAGGCGTTTTCCGACAGCGGCTCGGTGGCGGTGGTGATGCACATCAATAGTCCAGGCGGCAGCCCGGTGCAGGCCGGCATGATCGTCGACGAGATGGTGCGCCTGCGCAAGGGCTATCCGGCCAAGCCGCTGTACGTGGTGGTCGATGAAATCTGCGCCTCCGGCTGTTACTACATCGCCGCCGGCGCCGACCGCATCTACGTCAACAAGGCCAGCATCATCGGCTCGATCGGCGTGCTGATGGACGGCTTCGGCTTCACCGGCATCATGGAAAAAGTCGGCGTCGAGCGCCGCCTGCTGACCGCCGGCGAGAACAAGGGCTTTATGGACCCGTTCAGCCCGCTGACCGAAAAGCACAAGCAATACGCGCAAACCATGCTCAACGAGATCCACCAGCAGTTCATCCAGGTGGTGCGCAACGGCCGCGGCAAGCGCCTGAAGGAAACCCCTGAGATGTTCTCCGGCCTGTTCTGGACCGGCGCCAAGTCCATCGACATGGGTCTGGCCGACGCCTTCGGCACGGTCGACAGCGTGGCGCGCGACGTGGTCAAGGCCGAAGACATCATCGACTACACCCAGCATGAAGGCTTGCCGGAACGCGTGTTGAAGAAATTCGGCGCGGCGATGGGCGCCGGCGCGGTCAAATCGGCGATGGATAACGTCAAGCCCAGCCTGCGCTGAGCAGGCGGGGAGGCAGGCTGGCCGTTAGTCGTAGTGATAGCATCACTGGACTACCGATTAACATTATCAATCCAGCCTTATTCAAGCTTGCATATCCGACCCAGTGGACTATAGTGGTGTTGTAGTTCTTTCCAAGGGGGGCCGATATAAACAGTTTATCTTGTTGTCAGCACGATCTTGTTCAGTTTGATGGAACTACTCAGCTGCATCATTGATGCGGAGTAGAGAGAATTTCGATTCCTCGTAAAGAGTCCTGTAATGGGGCTGAAAACAGCGGCGCAATGCCGCTGTTTTCAATTGCGGCGTCGCTTTGCGCGAAGCCGCCGGCGTCCAGCCAGGCCAGGAAGTGCGCCTGGCGGGCGGCATGCCACCGTTCCAGCGCCCCCCCGGGTGTGTCGGTGGGCGGCGTGCAGCTGCTGCAACGCGCCAGCAGCAGTTCGGTTCTGTGCATGGCGGCCTGTTCTTGCGCCGCTGTTGTAACGGAGAGTGAGGTAGACATGGTAAGTCCTGCTGAGCTTTCCTAATGCACTAGGCGGATTCCTAGTGCAGTTTCAGTCTATCAATGGATTTGGCGCGGGACTTGATATGTATCAAGGTTGTTGACTATCTAGAATGAATGCTGCGCCGCAACAAGTTGCGCCTTCCCGCTGCCAGCGGCATCCTGTAAAATCCGGCCATGAGTAAACTATCCCTAGACCGCATCCTGCAATCGCAGGGCTATGGCACCCGCAAGTATTGCCGCTCCCTCATCGAGGATGGCGAAGTCAGCATCGGCGGCGTCGTGCACGACAACTACAAAGCCAGCATCGAGACCGATGGCCTGGTGCTGACCATCTTCGACGAAGAATGGGTCTACCGCGAACACCTGTACATCGCGCTCAACAAACCGGCCAATTTCGAATGCTCGCGCAAGCCCAGCCACCATCCCGGCGTGCTGACCCTGCTGCCCGAGCAGTTCAGCTGGCGCGAAGTGCAGCCGGTCGGCCGCCTCGACCATGACACCACCGGCATGCTGCTGATGTCGGACGACGGCCCGTTCATCCACGCGCAATCGTCGCCCAAGCGCCATGTGCCGAAGATTTACCAGGCCACCACGCAGGAAGCGGTGACCGACGAGCTGGTGGCGCAATTGCTGTCCGGCGTGCAGCTGCACGACGAGCCGGCCCCGCTGGCGGCGCAGACCTGCGTCAAGCGTGGCGAGCACCAGCTGGAAATCGTGCTGGAGCAGGGCAAGTACCACCAGGTCAAGCGCATGCTGGCGGCCGCCGGCAACCATTGCAGCGCCTTGCATCGCTCCGCCATCGGCGCGCTGACGCTGGAGTCGCTGGGCATCGCCGAGGGCGAGTGGTGCTACCTGACGGCGGAACAACTGGCATTGTTGGCTCCCGCCTTGGCGCCCGCCGCATGAAGCTGGCAACGCTGAAGGACGGCACCCGCGACGGCCAGCTGATGGTGGTGTCGCGCGACCTGAAGACCGCGCAACTGGCCGACGGCGTGGCGCGCACCCTGCAGCGCGCGCTGGACGACTGGACTTTCATCGCGCCGCAGCTGGATGCCATCTACCAGGAACTGAGCCAGGGCCGCGCCCGCCGCAGCTTCGAGTTCGAGCCGGCGAACTGCATGGCGCCGCTGCCGCGCGCCTTCCAGTGGGCCGACGGCTCGGCCTACGTCAACCACGTCGAGCTGGTGCGCAAGGCGCGCGGCGCCGAGCTGCCGCCGTCGTTCTGGGAAGATCCGCTGATGTACCAGGGCGGCAGCGACGATTTCCTCGGCCCCCAGGATGACATCGAACTGTTCCACGAGGAGTGGGGCATCGATTTCGAGGCCGAAGTGGCGGTCATCACCGACGACGTGCCCATGGGCGTGACGCCGGACCAGGCGCACCAGCGCATCCGCCTGCTGATGCTGGTCAACGATGTGTCGCTGCGTAACCTGATTCCGGACGAGCTGGCCAAGGGCTTCGGCTTCGTCCAGGCCAAGCCGGCCACCAGCTTCTCGCCGGTGGCGGTCACGCCGGACGAGCTGGGCGACGCCTGGAAGGGCGGTAAGGTCCACTTGCCGCTGCTGTCGACCTGGAACGGCAAGCTGGTCGGCAAGCCGCAGGCCGGCGTCGACATGGTGTTCAACTTCCCGCAACTGATCGCCCACCTGGCCAAGTCGCGCAATGTGCGGGCCGGCAGCATCATCGGCTCGGGCACGGTGTCCAACAAGGACGCCAAGCGCGGCTATTCCTGCATCGCCGAGCAGCGCTGCCTGGAAACCATCGCCGGCGGCGCGCCGCTCACGCCCTACATGGCGTTCGGCGACACCATCCGCATCGAAATGCTGGGCGGCGACGGCAAATCCGTGTTCGGCGCCATCGAGCAGGCCGTCAAGCAGGCCGTCACCGAGCCGAGCGGCCGGAAATTGCCGTAAGGAATCTACGAGCAGGGCCGGAAATACCGCCGTATTCCGGCGATGGCCCGGTCCTGCCGCGGCCGATAATGGCACTGTCGAGATAAACCCCGCAGCAGGCAGATTCCATGGCAGAAGACAGCGACGCAGAAAAGACCGAACCCGCGTCAGCGAAGCGCCTCGAGCAGGCGCGAGAAGAGGGCGACGTTCCCCGATCGCGGGAAGTGGCGACCTTTACCGTATTGATGGCGGCCGGCGCCGGCTTGTGGATGACCGGCGACGGGCTGGTACGCCAGCTCAATTCCGCCCTGGTGTCCGGCCTGACCTTGAACCAGGAACAAATCTTCGATGCCGACATCCTGCTCAACCGCATCGGGGTCGATGTGGTGCGGGTGATGCTCGCCTGCCTGCCGCTGGGCATCGCGGTGATGATCGTCGCGCTGGCCTCGCCATTGCTGGTGGGCGGCTGGCTGTTCAGCGGCAAGGCGGTCGCGCCCAACTTCAACAAACTCAATCCCGCCAACGGCCTCGGCAATATGTTCTCGTCCAACTCGCTGGTCGAGCTGTTCAAGGCGGTGGCCAAGGCGCTGGTGGTCGGCATGGTGGCCTGGCTGGTGGTGATGAAGCAGAAGGACGCCGTGATCGGCCTGGCGGTGGAGCCGCTCAAGCTGGGCATGACGCACACGCTCAACATGCTGGGCAGCAGCTTCCTGTTCATCGTCGGCGCGCTGGGCCTGATCGCCGCCATCGACGGTCCCTACCAGATGTGGCACTACGCGAACAAGCTGAAGATGACCCGCCAGGAGCTGATCCAGGAATCCAAGGAATCCGACGGCAATCCGCAAATCAAGGCCAAGATCCGCCAGCTGCAGCGTGAGATGGCCAAGCGCCGCATGATGGCCGACGTGCCGACCGCCGACGTGGTGGTGACCAACCCGACCCACTACGCGGTGGCGCTGAAGTACAGCGACGGCATGCGCGGCGCGCCGAAGGTGGTGGCCAAGGGCACCGACGAAGTGGCCGCCAAGATCCGCGAGATCGCCAAAGAGAACAAGGTGATCATGCTGGAAGCGCCGGCGCTGGCGCGCGCGCTGCACAAGCACACCGAGATCGGCGACGAGATTCCGGAAGCGCTGTACTCGGCCGTGGCCGAAGTGCTGGCCTATGTGTTCCAGCTGCGCCTGTTCAGCAAGGGCAACGGCAACCGCCCGGATATACCGAAGACACTCGATGTGCCGCCTGAGCTCGATCCGCTCAACCCCGCATCGCAAAAGAAGAAACCCGACTTGAATAACGGAGCACCCGCATGAACGCCCTGAGCAACCTGAAACTGCCGCCATGGCTGCAAGGCATCGCCAACAGCCGCAACAAGAGCAGCCTGGCCGCGCCTATCCTGATCATCATGCTGCTGGCGATGATGGTGCTGCCGCTGCCGGCTTTCGTGCTCGACATCTTCTTCAGCTTCAATATCGCGCTGGCGGTGATCGTGCTGCTGACCAGCCTGTACACGGTCAAGCCGCTGGACTTCATGGCCTTCCCGACCATCCTGCTGGTGTCGACCATGCTGCGTCTGTCGCTGAACGTGGCCTCGACCCGCGTGGTGCTGACCGAGGGCCACACCGGCGCCGACGCCGCCGGCAAGGTGATCGAGGCCTTCGGCCACTTCCTGATCGGCGGTAACTACACGGTCGGTATCGTGGTGTTCATTATTTTGACGATCATTAACTTTACCGTGGTGACGAAGGGTGCGGGCCGTATCGCCGAGGTGGGCGCGCGTTTCGCCCTGGATGCGATGCCGGGTAAGCAAATGGCGATCGACGCCGACCTCAACGCCGGCCTGATCGGCGAGGCAGACGCCCGCAAGCGCCGCAGCGAAGTGGCGCAGGAAGCGGAATTCTATGGCGCCATGGACGGTGCCAGTAAATACGTGCGCGGCGACGCCGTGGCCGGCATCCTGGTCACGGTGATCAACGTGGTCGGCGGCTTGCTGGTCGGCCTGCTGCAGCACGACCTGACCTTTGCCGACGCGCTGAAGAACTACACGCTGCTGGCCATCGGTGACGGCCTGGTGGCGCAGATCCCGTCGCTGGTGATTTCGACCGCGGCCGGTATCGTGGTGTCGCGCGTGGCTAGCGAGCAGGACATCGGCACCCAGGTGGTGGGGCAGTTGTTCGCCAAGCCGCAGGTGCTGTACATTACCGCCGCCATCATCGGCGGCATGGGCCTGATTCCGGGCATGCCCAACCTGGTGTTCCTGCTGCTGGCGAGCGTGCTGGCCGGCTCGGCCTACCTGATGACGCGCAAAGCCGAAGCCGGCAAGACCGCCGAAGTGGCGGCGGCTGAAGCGGCAGCCGCGCCGGCCGCCGCGCCGGAGCAGGAAGAGGCCAGCTGGCAGGACATCATGCCGGTCGATACGCTGGGCCTGGAAGTGGGCTATCGCCTGATCCCGCTGGTGGACAAGACCCAGGGCGGCGAGCTGCTCAAGCGTATCAAGGGCATCCGCAAGAAGTTCGCGCAGGAGGTGGGTTTCCTGGCGCCGCCGGTGCACATCCGCGACAATCTGGAATTGAAGCCGTCGGCCTACCGCATCACGCTCAAGGGCGTGGAAGTGGGCACGGGCGAGGCTTTCAACGGCCAGTTCCTGGCGATCAATCCGGGCATGGCCAGCGGCACCTTGCCGGGCATGGTGACCACCGATCCGGCCTTCGGCCTGCCCGCCACCTGGATCGACGCCAATCTGCGCGACCAGGCGCAGGGCATGGGCTACACGGTGGTCGACGCCGGCACGGTGGTGGCGACCCATTTGAATCACCTGATCACGACCCATGCTTCCGAGCTGCTGGGCCGGGCCGAGGTGCAGTCGCTGCTGGATCACCTGGGCAAGGATGCGCCCAAGCTGGTGGAAGACCTGGTGCCGAAGATGGTGTCGCTGTCGACCTTGCAGAAGGTCTTGCAGAACCTGCTGATGGAAGGCGTGCACATCCGCGACATGCGCTCCATTATCGAGACGCTGGCCGAGCATGCCGTGCACACGCAGGATCCGAGCGACCTGACGGCGCTGGTGCGCATCTCGCTGGGCCGCGCCATCGTGCAGCAGCTGTTCCCCGGCGCCAGCGAGCTGTCGGTGATGACCCTGGACAATCGCCTGGAACGCTTGCTGATGCAGGCGCTGGCGGCCAGCGGTCCGGACGGCGCCGGCATCGAGCCGGGGCTGGCCGACACCATCGCCCAGCAGGCGCAGCAGGCGGCGCAGCAGCAGGAGGCGCTGGGCCTGACGCCGGTGCTGCTGGTGCCGGGCCCGCTGCGGGCCTTGCTGTCGCGCTTCCTGCGCCGCGCCTTGCCGCAGCTGAAGGTGCTGTCGCATGCCGAGATCCCGGAGACCAAGACCATCCGCGTGACGGCGCTGGTGGGCCAGCAGCCGGCATAAGTTTGAGCGGATCGCGCATGCATCCATGCGGGCGGCCTAGACTGCTCGCATGGATGACGACGATTTCGATACGCCGTGGAAGGACGTGCTCATGCAGCACTTTCCGGAGTTCATGGCGTTCTACTTCCCCCTAGCGCATGCCGCGATCGACTGGTCGCGGCCGCATACTTTTCTCGACCAGGAATTTTCCGCGCTGGCTGGCGATGCCGAACTCGGTAAGTGCTTGCTGGACAAGCTGGTCAGTGTGTACCTGCGCAATTGGGACAGGCAGCGTATTATTAATTTATATCGGGTGATCGACTGGATCATGCGCTTGCCGCAAGCGTTGGGGGCGCGGCCGATGTGTCCCAACTTCTGGCCTGGGCTAAAAACTTCGTCAGCGCCGCTACGCTGGACGAGGTTTTTCGCGACAACTAAGCCGCCTCGGCCGCAATGGCGAAATGCGGCCCATTTGCCCCCCTGTTCGTCGGATCGTTTCCAGAGTGCATCGTCAATAATGGCACTGTCAGAGTAAAGGCGTCTCATCCGGAAGACGCACTGCTCGACTTAGACTCCTGAGAGCCGGCCATGAACGTCAAAAAATTTACCGCACCGACTTCCCGCGAGGCGCTGCGCAAAGTGCGCGAATCGCTCGGCCCCGACGCCGTGATCCTGTCCAACCGCCAGGCCGATGGCGGCGTTGAAATCCTCGCCCTCGCCAACGACGATGCCGCCTCGCTGGCCATGCCGGCGCCGCACTCGCCGATGGCTGAACCAGCGCCGTCGCTCGACCTGAGCACCGCCGTGCCGCAAGGCCGCGCCGATCAGCGTCAAGAGCCACGCCTGGAACAGCGCATGGAGCCGCGCTTCGAATCGAACACCCCAGCCCCAACCCCGGCGCCAGCCGCCCTGCCAGCGCAACCGGTGCGCCGTGTAGTGGCGTCCGCCGCGTCGTTCGCCAGCGTCACCAAGGCCGCAGCCGCCGCGCCGGCGCCGGCCCCGGTTCAGGCCCAGGCTGCACTGGACGTCGACCAGATCGCCGCCATGGTCAGCGCCGCCATCGCCAGCGCCAAGCAGAACGCCGCCGCCGAAATGCAGGGCATGATGAGCGAAATCCGCGCCATGCGCGGCATGATGGAAACCCAGCTGGCCGAAATCTCCTGGGGCACCACGCAAGCGCGCGAGCCGCAGAAAGCCGCCGTGCTGCGCGAGATGCTGGCGGCCGGCTTCTCGGCCAGCCTGGCGCGCTACCTGATCGAAAAACTGCCGGCCAACCGCGACGCCGCCGACAGCCTGCGCTGGATCAAGAACGTCCTGACCCGCAACCTGCAAACCATGGCCAACGAAGACGCGCTGATCGAACAGGGCGGCGTGTTCGCGCTGGTCGGCCCGACCGGCGTCGGCAAGACCACCAGCACCGCCAAGCTGGCCGCGCGCTGCGTGATGCGCCACGGCCCGGACAAGCTGGCCCTGATCACCACCGACGCCTACCGTATCGGCGCCCACGAACAGTTGCGCATCTACGGCAAGATCCTCGGCGTGATGGTGCACTCGGTGAAGGACGAAGCCGACCTGCGCATCGCCTTGAAGGAATTGAAGAACAAGCACACGGTGCTGATCGACACGGTCGGCGTCAGCCAGCGCGACCAGATGGTCACCGAACAGGTGTCGATGCTGCAAGGCGCCGGCTCCGACGTCAAGCGCCTGCTGTGCCTGAACGCCACGGCCACCCAGGAAACCCTGAACGAAGTGGTGCGCGCCTATCAGGGCAGCGGCCTGGCCGGCTGCATCATGACCAAGCTGGACGAAGCGGCCGCCATCGGCAACGTGCTCGACGTGGTGATCCGCCAAAAACTCAATCTGTTCTATGTGTCGAACGGCCAGCGCGTGCCGGAAGACCTGCACCTGGCCGATCCGGCCTACCTGATCGACCGCGCTTTCAAATTGAAACGCGATGTCGTCAACACCCAGTACCTGGACGCCGAACTGCCGCTGCTGATGAGCAACGGCCAGCACGAGCAAGCAATGCGCGAGGTGCACCTTGGCTAATTTCGATTTCGACCAGGCGGAGGGACTGCGCCGCATGCTGGCGGGGCCCAAGCCCCGCATCGTCACCTTCCTGTCGGCCACGCCGCAGGACGACAAGGGCGCCATGCTGGTCAACCTGGGCGCCTCGCTGGCGCGCGCCGGCAACGACGTGCTGCTGGTGGACGCCTGCGCCAGCGCCCACGGCGTGGCCTCGCGCCTGGGCGTGGACGGCGGCGCCAGCCTGCTCGACGTGGCGCGCCAGGAATGCGCGTTGAACCAGGTGATCCACCAGGTGCCGCAAGGCTTCGCTGTGGCGTCGATGACACGCGGCGTGGCGCGCAGCGGCCCGGACGAGACGCGCCGCCTGGCCAAGGCCTTCGACGTGCTGGCCAAGCAGACCGGCATCGTCATCGTCGACGGCGAGTTCGACGGCGTGGCCTTCCCGGTGCCGGTCATGGCCAGCTCGGAAATCGTGGTGCAGGTATCGAATAGCGCTACCTCGATCAAGGCCGCGTACAGTATGATCAAGCGCCTGAACCAGGAGCTGGGTCGCCGGCCGTTTGGAATTCTGGTCACCGGGGCTTCCGAATCGGAAGCAAAGGTGGTATACGATAATATGGCACAGGCAGCTAGCCGATACCTGGCGGTGAACCTTGTTTCGATGGGGTCGGTGCCGGCGGATGAATACCTGCAACGCGCGGCACGCTTGGGGCGTGCGGTGGTCGATGCGTTTCCGCTGGCCGGGGCTTCGGTCGCGTTTCGTCAACTGGCGGGGCGCTTCGCGCTGGCCGGCTCGCCATCTTTCCGTTAAGGGAGCATCACAATTTTAGCGCTTAATCAATAATAAACGGCTATGTACACGGTCAAAGGGAAAGTGGACAAGGATTCTTTACTGACGGAGCATATGCCGTTGGTGAAGCGCTTGGCCCATCACATGAAGGCGAAACTGCCGCCCAGCGTCGAAGTCGACGATCTGGTGCAAGCCGGGATGATCGGCCTGCTCGACGCCATCAGCCGTTACGAGGATACCCATGGCGCCCAGTTCGAAACCTATGCCGTGCTGCGCATCCGCGGCGCCATGCTGGACGAGCTGCGCAACAGCGACTGGCTGCCGCGCTCGATGCGCCAGAACATGCGCAAGATCGAAACCGCGATGAGCACGCTGCAGCAGCGCCTCGGCCATCCGCCGACCGAGTCGGAAGTGGCCAAGATGCTCAAGCTGTCGCTGGCCGACTATCAGGAAATGCTGTCCGACGGCGGCGGCCACCAGCTGGTGTACTACGAAGATTTTCACGACGACGACGGCAACGACAGCTTCCTCGACCGTTACTGTTCGGACGAGGAGAGCGATCCGTTGCGCTCGCTGCTGGATGGCGACTTCCGCCAGGCCGTGATCGACGCCATCGACGCCTTGCCGCCGCGCGAAAAGATCCTGATGGGGCTGTACTACGAAGAGGAGCTCAACTTGAAAGAAATCGGCGCCGTGATGGGCGTATCGGAATCGCGCGTATCGCAGCTGCATACGCAGGCCGTGGCGCGCTTGCGCGCCTCACTTCGGGAGCGGTCTTGGACTGGGCCAGCGTAGCCGGGGTGCTGCTGGCGCTGGCCGGCATCGTCGTCGGCCAGACGCTGGAGGGCGGCAAGCTGGCGTCGCTGCTGCAGCCGGCGGCGTTCGCGATCGTCGTGGTCGGCACGTTCGGCGCGGTGCTGTTGCAGACCAAGTTCCAGACCTTCGTGCGCGGCCTGCGCATGCTGCGCCTGGTGTTCGCGCCGCCGGCCGACACCCGCGTGCTGCTGGCGCGCGACATCAACGCCTGGAACCTGGCGGCGCGCCGCGACGGCCTGCTGTCGCTGGAGCGCTATATGCTCGCCTCCAAGGACAAGTTCAACATCAAGGGCTTGCGCCTGATCGTCGACGGCATCAATCCCGACAAGCTGCGCCAGATCCTCGACACCGAAATCACCGCCTATGAAACGGAAGAACGCCAGGCGGTGCGCATCTGGGAATCGGCGGCCGGCTATTCGCCCACCATCGGCATCCTGGGCGCGGTGCTGGGCCTGATCCATGTGATGGAAAACCTCACCGATCCCAGCAAGCTCGGTTCCGGCATCGCCGTGGCCTTCGTCTCGACTATCTACGGCGTCGGCCTGGCCAACCTGTTCTTCTACCCGATCGCCAACAAGCTCAAGGCCATCGTCACGCAGGCCGTGCACCAGCAGGAAATCGCCGCCGCCGTGTTCTACGACATCGCCACCGGCGACCACACGCGCGTCATCGACGAGCGCATCGCCACGCTGCTGCGGGAACACTGACATGCAGAACCGGCGCGCCCGCAGGAAGTTCGACGACGAACCGGAGAACCACGAGCGCTGGCTGATCTCCTACGCCGACTTCATCACGCTGCTGTTCGCCTTCTTCGTCGTCATGTACGCGATTTCCGTGGTCAATATCGGCCGCTACAAGGTGCTGTCGGTGGCGCTGGGCGACGCCTTCGGCGGCGCCGGTTCGGCCAAGCCGGTCAACACCGAAGTGCCCAACCTGCCGATCCCCAATCCCAACCTGCGGCGCCACGCCGAATTGCTGCGCAAGGAAAAAACCCAGATGACCAAGCTGGCGCAGGACTTGTTGTCCACGCTGGCGCCCCTGGTCAAGGAGGGCAAGGTGCGCGTCACGCAAAACAGTCGCGGCGTCAGCGTCGAGATCAATGCCTCGGTGCTGTTCGATCCGGGCGAGGCGCGGCTGACCAACGAATCGACCGAAGCGCTGCGCGCCGTCGCCGGCCTGCTGAAAAACGACGATCACAAGGTGCAGGTCGAAGGCCACACCGACAACCAGCCTATCCGCAACACGCTGTTCCCGTCCAACTGGGAACTGTCGGCGGTGCGCGCCAGCAGCGTGGTGCGCTTGTTCATCGACGCCGGCGTGGCGCCGGAACGCCTGACGGCGGTGGGCTTCAGCTCGAACGTGCCGGTGGCGCCGAACGACAACCCGATCGGCCGCGCGCGCAATCGCCGCGTGGCGGTCACGATCTTGTCCGGTATCCCGGATACGGTAACGGAAGTGCCGACGCAGGCGCCGGCGCAGTAATCAGCCGGCCAGGAAGCCGCGGCTGCGGGGCAGGGAAGTGGACAGGCCGCCAGGGCCGTAGAAGTTGTTCGCGCCCGCCGATTGCGGACGCAGCGCTTGCAGCGCTCCTTGCGTGTGGTTCATTTGCTTGTTGATCAGCATGCCGTTGATGCGGTTCAGTTCCTTAGCTTCGCGGGCGTGTTGCTGCAGTGCCTGCCACAGGACGGAAGCTTCGGCGGCGTCGGCGCCGCTGGCGGCAACCCAGGCATCCATGCCGGCTTCCTCGGCCGGGTAGCCGGCCTTGCCCAAGGCGCGGTGGCGCTGGGCCGACAACAGGGTCATCTGCGTGACCAGTGCCGATTTCTTCGTGGTGACCGCCGTCAGGCCGTCGATTTCCGCCGCCACCAGATGTTGCTGCTCCTGTTTCAAAACGCCCAGCAGGGTCGTCATGATGTGTTCTTCTTCGCGCAGGCTGTTCAGCGGGGTAGCGGTTGACATGGTAGACCTATCGTTTGCGAGAGTGCAGCAGATCCTTGACTGTATCCAGCAAGCCATCCGCTACTTTTTCCGAGTTGACCTGGAACTGACCGTCGGCTATTGCCAGCTTGATGCGCTCGACTTTTTTGGTGTCGAACACGGCGTTGGCGCCGCCGGCCGCACTGGCCGCCAATGCCTGGCCTTGCGGCGACAGGCGCACGTTGTCGGACGTTGCAGGCGTCGCCGGGGCTGCCGCCTTGTCTGCGCCGCGCGCAGTCGAGGTGGAAGCCGGAGTCGACGACGGCAAGCCGGTCGTGCTCTTCAATGTATCGTTAATTTTCACAGCATTATCCTTCTCTGGTAGGAGTACGAAACTCCGGGATCTGAGTATGTAACGGCGGCTGACGCCAAAACTTTAGCGTTGCCGTACCTCAAGACCCCTGGCGTTCGATCAAAACGCCACCTCCACCAGCCCGCCTGCCTTGGCGATCCCCGTGATTTGTTGCCCACCGGAAGTTTTTACCTGGACTACCTGGCCGTCGCCCGCCGTGCTCATGGCGCGCGCCTCGGCCGACACGCTGAAACCGTTGCCGCTGGAAACCAGCCGCACCAGCTGGCCGGACTGCACCACCGGCTTGCTGCGCAGCGTATCGAGGCGCAGCGGCGTGCCCGGCGGCAGTGAAATATTGGTGCTGCGGCCGATCACCTGGCCCATGTCGGTGGCTATCCCGGCCGGCAATGTTGTCAGATCGCCCTTCAGGGTCACCAGCTGGCCGGCCTCGATGGCCTGGCCCTGGGCCAGCGGCGCGGCGCTGGCGATGTATTCGCCGACCACGGTGACGGTGGCCTGGATATAGATCGTCCAGGCCGCCGGCGCCACGCAGCGCACGCCGACCGTGGTCTTGCCCCAGGCGCGTGCGCCGGGCATGAAGAAGGCTTGCGGATCGGGGCAGGCGGCCAGGTTCATGCGCGGATCGACGGCGCCGACGGCGACCGTGACCTGGCCGGGCAGGCCGCCGCTTTGTACTTGCAGGAACTGTTCGACGCTGCGCTTGAGCGCGGCCGCGTCTTGGCGCAGGGGCGCGGCTTGCTGAGCCTGAGTCTGGGCCGCCGGCAGCAGGGCCAGCAGGGCGGCAGTGATGAGCAGTCGTTTCATGGTGTGAGAGTCCCCTTCAATATTGCCATCATAGTTTGGCGGCCTGGACTTGAAGCCTTGAATAGGACCGAAAAGCGCTGTCTTATCGCTCGATGGTTACCACCGGCAACTCCGTATCATCGATCCTGTCATAACAAGTACGTCCATTGGGAGCTGCCATGGTTGGGAAACTCGACGATTATCTGCGCTTTAACGAAGCCGCGCTGGGCCTGCGCTCTCAGCGGCAGAGCGTGCTCGCTTCGAATATCGCCAACGGCGATACGCCCAACTACAAGGCACGCGACATCGATTTCTCCAGCGCCATGCAGGCCGCGCTGGACAAGGCCAGCCCGAGCGCCAACGCCACGCTGAAGACCACCGCCAGCAAGCATTACCCCAACCCTCAACAAGACGGCACCAGCATGGCGGACGGCACGCCGCTGCTGTACCGCGGCGTGGTGCAGGGCGCGGTCGACGGCAACACGGTCGACATGGACGTCGAGCGCAACCAGTTCGCCGACAACGCCATCCGCTACGAGGCCGGCATCACCGCAATCAACGCCCAGATCAAGAACATGATGGCGGCGATACAGGGAGGTAACTGATCATGTCGCTGTTTAATATTTTCAATGTTTCAGGTTCGGCCATGAGCGCCCAGGCGCAACGGCTCAACGTGGTGGCCTCCAACCTGGCCAATGCCGACAGCGCCACCAGCGCCAGCGGCGAGGCCTACCGCGCGCGCCAGGTGGTGTTCGAAGCGACCACGCCGGCCGACGGCGGCGCCTCGACCGGGGTGCGGGTCAAGCAGGTAGTGGAAGACCAGTCGCCGATGAAGCAGATGTACGATCCCAGGCATCCGATGGCGGACGACAAGGGCTACGTGACCATGCCCAACGTGAACGTGGTGGACGAGATGGTCAACATGCTGTCGGCCTCACGTTCCTACCAGACCAACGTCGAGACCATGAACGCGGCCAAGACGCTGCTGCTCAAAACCCTGACCATCGGCCAGTAATTTTTAAGAGGCAATCATGACTATCAGCTCAGTGATCGACACGCCGGTAACGGCGGCGCTCAACACCACCAGCAACACCAGCAGTTCCAGCACCAGCACGTCCAACGACATCGGCGCGGACCAGGACAAGTTCATGAAGCTGCTGGTCACGCAGCTGCAGAACCAGGACCCGCTGAACCCGATGGACAACGCGGCCATGACCAGCCAGCTGGCCCAGCTGTCGACGGTGACCGGCATCAACAAGGTCAACGCCACGCTGGAATCGCTGCGCACCGACCAGGCCGCGTCGCAATCGCTGACCGCCACCAACCTGATCGGCAAGGGCGTGCTGGTGGCGGGCGCCGGCATTCAACTGTCGACCAGCACCGACGACGCCGGCAAAAGCACCAGCACCAGCGTGTTCGGCGTCGACCTGGCCTCGCCCGCCGAGAGCGTGACGATTTCGATCCAGGACAAGAGCGGCGCCACGGTGCGCACCATGAGCATGAAGAGCACCGACGTCGGCACCTACCCGATCACCTGGGACGGCACCACCGACGGCAAGACCGCCGCGCCGGCCGGCGCCTACACCTTCACCGTCAAGGCGGTGAGCGCCGGCAAGACGCTGACCGACTCGACCGCGCTGCAACTGGCGGCCGTGGCCAGCGTGTCGACCGGCAGCGGCGGCGTCAAATTGAATACCTCGCTCGGACAGTTCGCCATGTCCGATGTTAAAGAAGTTTTGTAACGCAGTTCACACGTCACACCTAGCATAGGGGAATACCATGTTCCAACAAGGACTTAGCGGCCTGAACGCAGCATCCAAATCGCTGGACGTTATCGGCAACAACATCGCCAACGCCAGCACGGTTGGCTTCAAGGGCTCGCAGGCGCAGTTTGCGGACCTGTACGCCAACTCGCTGAACGGCGTGTCGGGCAACAATCCCGGCATCGGTGTGACGACGGCCAAGTTGGCCCAGCAATTCACCCAGGGGAATATCGAGACCAGCAACAACCCGCTGGACATCTCGATCAACGGTGGCGGCTTCTTCCGCGAAGTGGTCAACGGCGCGGTGCAGTACTCGCGCAACGGCCAGTTCCACGAAGATAACACCCACACGCTGATCAATGCCCAGGGCGCGCAGCTGACCGGCTATCTGTCGAACTCGGCCGGAGTGATCCAGCTCGGCGCTCCGGTGCCGCTGACCCTGGACAAGTCCGACCTGACGCCGGTGCAAACCACCACCGCCAATTTCCAGTTGAACCTGAGCTCGGCCGAGAAGGTGCCGGCCACCATTCCGTTCGACGCCGGTGATCCGACCAGCTACAACAAGCAGACCGTGCTGAACGTGTACGACAGCCTGGGCACCTCGCACATCATGACGACCTACTACGTCAAGACCGACGCCAATACCTGGGACGTGTACGCCGCCGCCGACAACAAGGAAATCGTCTCGGCCGGCGTGGCCGCCGCGATCAACAGCGATCCGACTGTGGCCGCTGCCCGTTTGGCCTATAACGATCAGGTGCGCGCGACGCCGCCGGACCCGCTGCTCATCGCCCAGGCGGCGGGATCCTATGCGACCGCGGCCGGCGCCGTGATGACCACCGCCGCCAGCACCCCGCCCGCCGCAGCCTCGCAGGCGCAGCTGGATGCTCTGGCCGCCGCCATCACCGCGCTCGATCCGACCAGCAGCGGTTCCATCACCGGCATGACGCCGGATCAGATCAACGCCAAGCTGGCCGCCGCCATCACCGTGCCAGCCGTCAAGGCCGGTACGCTGCTGTTCACCAAGACCGGCGTGCTGGACCCGGAGGCGATGGCCTTGATGCAACCGACGCCGCAAACGCTGCCGTTTAATATCCAGCTGCCGATCTTCCCGGACACCGGCGCCCAGCAGCCGATGACGGTCGCCACCACCTTCGACAAGACCACCCAGTACGGCAGCGTCACCAACGACCTGGGTTCAGTGCAGAACGGTTACTCGGCCGGCTCGTGGCAGCGTTACGCCATCGACGCCAACGGCGTGATCCTGGGTCAGTACAGCAACGGCAAATCGCGCCCGATGGGACAGATCGCCATGGCGAACTTCTCCAGCGTCGACGGCCTGACTCCGCTGGGTAACAACGCTTGGGCGGAAAGCTCGGCTTCGGGCACGCCGCAGGTTGGGGTGCCGAACGCCGGCTCGATGGGCTCCTTGCGCGCCAGCTCGGTTGAAGTGTCGAATGTCGACCTGACGGCCGAACTGGTCAACATGATCACCGCGCAGCGCGTCTACCAGGCCAATGCGCAGACCATCAAGACCGAGGATTCGGTGTTGCAAACCCTCGTCAATCTCCGTTAATAGAGTAAGCCATGGACCGCCTGGTTTATACCGCGATGACAGGTGCGCGGCACGTGATGGATCAGCAAGCCACCGTTGCCAACAACCTGTCCAACGCCACCACCACCGGCTTCCGCGCGCAGCTCGATACGTTTCGGGCGGTGCCGGTGGTGTCGGACGGCTTGCAGACGCGCGCCTTCGTGGTCAACTCCACGGTGGGCGCGGACATGCGCGCCGGCCCGATCCAGACCACCGGCCGTGCGCTGGACATCGCGGTGCGCGACCAGGGCTGGATCGCGGTGCAGTCGGCCGACGGTTCGGAAGCCTATACCCGCAACGGCAGCCTGAAGGTCAGCGAGAACGGCCTGCTGCAAACCACCAGCGGCCAGACGCTGGTGGGCGACGGCGGCCCGATCGCCATCCCGCCCGACACCACGGTGATGGTGGCCGGCGACGGCACCGTCAGCACCATCTCCACCGATTTCAAGCCCGGCCCGGCCAATGTGCTGGGACGGATCAAGCTGGTCAACCCGGACCCCAAGGCCCTGGTGCGCGGCGACGACGGCCTGTTCCGGCAAGTCAGCGGCACGCCGGCCGACAACGACCCGGCGGTGCGCGTGGTCGACGGCGCGCTGGAGGGCAGCAACGTCAATCCGGTCGATTCCATGGTCAACATGATCAGCCTGGCAAGGCAGTTCGAGATGCAAATGAGTTTGCTGAAGAACGCCGAGAATAACGCCGCAAAAGCCACCCAGATCCTCGCTTTGAGTTGATGACCTCTCCCGCATAATGGTTGCGTGGGATGAGTAGCTGTCGGTTTTGACGGCTCCCATCCGAGCAACGGGAGAAGCATCATGATACGTTCACTGTGGATCGCCAAGACCGGCATGGAAGCGCAACAGACCGCGCTCGATGTCACGTCCAACAACCTGGCCAACGTCAGCACCAACGGCTTCAAGAAGTCGCGCGCGGTGTTCGAGGATCTGCTGTACCAGAACATCCGCCAGCCTGGCGGCCAGTCGTCGCAGCAGACCAACCTGCCGTCGGGCATGCAGCTCGGTACCGGCGTGCGGCCGGTGGCGATCGAACGGGTGCACACCCAGGGCAATCCGCAGTCGACCGGTAATGACAAGGACCTGATGGTCAACGGCAACGGCTTCTTCAACGTGCTGCTGCCAGACGGCACCACCGCCTACACCCGCGACGGCTCCTTCCAGCGCGACAACAACGGCCAGATGGTCACCTCCAGCGGCTTCGTGCTGCAACCGGCCATCACCATCCCGATCACCGCGCAATCGATCACCGTGGGCCGTGACGGCACCGTCTCGGTCACCTTGCCGGGCCAGGTGGCGCCGCAGCAGATCGGCAGCATCCAGTTGTCGACCTTCATCAACCCGACCGGGCTGGAATCGAAGGGCGAGAACCTGTACGTGGAAACCGGCGCTTCCGGCAACCCGCAAACCAATACCCCCGGCACCAACGGCACCGGCGTCATCCTGCAAGGCTATGTGGAAACCTCGAACGTCAACGTGGTCGAGGAAATGGTCAATATGATCCAGACCCAGCGCGCCTATGAAATCAACTCGAAGGCCATCACGACCTCCGACCAGATGCTGGCCAAGCTGTCGCAGATGTAAGGAGTCGAACATGAAATACGCCATCATCATTGCCGCCGCTGCAGCAGTCGCCCTGAGCGGCTGCATGACCACGCCGACCTCCATCGTGCAGATGCCGATGTCGGCCCGTCCGCTGACCAGCGCCCAGCTGCAGGCGGCGCCGACCAACGGCGCGATCTACCAGAACGCCGCCTTCCGGCCGATCTTCGAAGACCGCCGCGCGCGCCAGGTGGGCGATGTGCTGACCCTGGTCATCACCGAGAAAACCTCGGCCGTGAAAGCCGGCGCCAGCTCGGGCAACAAGTCCGGCAGCGTCAGCGCCAGCGTGCCGCATCCGCTGCAATCGACCTTCGGCGCCACGCTGGCGGCCAACAACGCCAGCAAGTACGCCGACGGCGACAACCAGTCGGCCAGCAACACCTTCACCGGCACCATGGGCGTGACGGTGGTCGAGGTGCTCTCCAACGGCAACCTGATCGTGGCCGGCGAGAAGCAGGTGGCGATGAACAAGGGCGTGGAATTCATCCGCTTCTCCGGCATGATCAATCCCGACAATATCGCCACCGGCAACACCGTGCAGTCGACCGCCGTGGCCGACGCCAAGGTCGAGTACCGCACCAACAGCCAGATCGACCGCGCCGAGATGACGTCGATGGCCTCGCGCTTCTTCCAAAGCCTGTTACCTTTCTGATGGCGATCATGGACAGCTCCCAACACATCATCGACGCCACGCGCCGCTTTGCCGGCCTGGGCAAGCTGACGGCCATGACGCTGCTGCTGGCGGCGGCCTGGCTGCTGGTGCAGCCGGCCCACGCCGAGCGCCTGCGCGACCTGGTCAGCATCGCCGGCGTGCGGCAGAATCAGCTGATCGGCTATGGCCTGGTCGTCGGCCTCGACGGCAGCGGCGACCAGACCACGCAAACCCCGTTCACCGTGCAGAGCGTGGTCTCGATGCTGCAACAGCTGGGCGTGAACCTGCCGCAAGGCACGTCGCTGCAATTAAAAAACGTCGCCGCCGTGATGGTGACGGCCTCGCTGCCGCCGTTCGCGCAGCCGGGCCAGACGCTGGACATCACGGTCTCGTCGATGGGTAACGCCAAGAGCCTGCGCGGCGGAACGCTGCTGATGACGCCGCTCAAAGGCGCCGACGGCCAGGTCTACGGCATGGCCCAGGGCAATGTGCTGGTGGGCGGCGTCGGCGTCGCCGCCGGCGGCGCGGGCGGCAGCTCGCTGACGGTCAATCACCTCAGCGTGGGCAAGATCTCGGCCGGCGCCACCGTCGAGCGCGCGGTCGCCTCCAGCCTGGGCGAGGGCAACTTCATCAAGCTGGAATTGAACACCGCCGACTTCGCCACCGCCAGCCGCGTGGTCGAGGCCATCAACGACAAATACGGTTCCGGCATCGCCTACGCGCTGGACAGCCGCGTGATCCGCGTGCAGTCGCCCAGCAGCAGCGACCAGCGCGTCAGCTTCATCGGCACCTTGCAGGACATGCAGGTCAACCCGGCCGAGCAGCCGGCCAAGGTCATCATGAACGCCCGCACCGGCTCGGTGGTGATGAACCGCGCCGTCACGCTGGACACTTGCGCCATCTCGCACGGCAACCTGTCGATCTCGGTGACCGCCGATCCGCAGATCAGTCAGCCGAACCCGCTGTCCGGCGGCCGCACCGTGGTCGCGCCGAACCAGCAGGTGGGCATCAAGGCCGACAGCGGCAAGGTGATGATGGTCAAGGGCGGCGCCTCGCTGGCCGAGGTGGTCAAGGCGCTCAACGCCATCGGCGCCACGCCGCAGGATCTGCTGGCTATTTTGCAGGCGATGAAAGCGGCCGGTTCGCTGCGCGCCGAGCTGGAAATCATCTAAGCGAGGCGCGCCATGACCAGTCCAAACACCTCCAACGACCTCAGCAGCAAGTTCGCCCTTGACCTCAAGGACATGGGCAGCCTGCGCCAGTCGGCCAAGGCCGGCAGCCCGGAGGCGTTGAAGACGGCCGCCACGCAGTTCGAAGCCATGTTCGTCAACATGATGATGAAGAGCATGCGCGAGGCGACGCCGCAGGACGGCATGATGGACAGCCAGCAGACCAAGATGTTCACCACCATGCTGGACCAGCAGACCAGCCAGAATATCGCCAAGAAGGGCATCGGCCTGTCGGACATGCTGATACGCCAGCTGTCCAAGACCGCCGACAAGCAGGCGCTGGCGATCGGCAACGAGGCCGGCGACAGCAGCAGCGGCGCCAACGGCGGCAGCTTCGGCGGCCTGTCCAGCCTGATGGACGCCAAATTGCAGCGCGCCATCGCGGCGGCCGGCGGCCCCGGTGCTGTCGGCTCGGTCGACGACAACAGCGCTGTACCGGCCACCAACGCCAACAAGGGCAGCCAGGCACCGCATGTGCGCAGCTTCCAGCAAAAACTCGGCGCCGACGCCGAGGAGGCCAGCCGCGCCACCGGCATCCCGGCCAAGTTCATGCTGGGCCAGGCTGCGCTGGAGAGCGGCTGGGGCAAGCGCGAGATCAAGGGCCGCGACGGCAGCAACAGCCACAACCTGTTCGGCATCAAGGCCGGCGGCGACTGGAAGGGCAAGGTGGTCGAGGCCACCACCACCGAATACGTCAACGGCAAGGCGCAGACCAAGGTCGAGCGCTTCCGCGCCTACGACAGCTACAGCGACAGCTTCAAGGATTACGCCAAGCTGCTGGCCAGCAATCCGCGCTACGAAAAAGTGCTGGCCAGCGCAGGCGACGCCAGCAGCTTCGCCCACGGCTTGCAGAAGGCCGGCTACGCCACCGACCCGAATTACGCGAACAAGCTCACCAGCATCATCAAGCGTTCGTTGGCGGGCTAATCAAGTTTGGCGACGGCCTGCCGTTACCACCTTACAGATAGAGTAAAAACATCATGTCCAGTCTTCTCAGTATCGGCAAAAGCGGTTTGTTGGCAGCCCAGGTAGGTCTGTCGACCACCGGCAACAACATCACCAACGCCGGCGTGGCTGGCTACAACCGCCAGGGCGCCATCCAGTCCGATACCGCGACCCTGGACCAGGGCTTCGGCTTCGTCGGCACCGGCACCGAGGTGACGGCCGTGCGCCGCTACTACGACAACTTCCTGGCGGTGCAGCTGCGCAACGCCGAGTCCAACCAGGCCTCGCTCGACGCCTACACCAAGCAGATCAGCCAGATCGACAACCTGCTGGCCGATCCCACCGCCGGCCTGTCGCCGGCCTTGCAGGACTTCTTCAACGGCGTGCAAGACGCCACCTCGAATCCGGCCTCGGCCGCGTCGCGCCAGGCGATGCTGTCGACCGCCTCATCGCTGGCGTCGCGCTTCCAGGGCCTGAGCGCGCGCCTGTCGGAAATCGCCTCCGGCGTCAACGGCCAGATCACGTCCAACGTCGGCGAAATCAATTCCTACGCCACCCAGATCGCCGCGCTGAACAAGACCATCGCCGGCCTGACCACGGACGGCAAGGCGCCCAACGACATGCTGGACCACCGCGACCAGATGCTGACCGAGCTCAACAAGCTGATCAAGACCACCGTCATCCCGGGCGACAACAACACCCTGACGGTGGAGTTCGGCACCGGCCAGCCGCTGGTGGTGGGCGGCACCGCCTTCCAGTTGGCGACCTCCACCTCGCCGACCGACGCCAGCCGCGTGACGGTGGGCTACCAGAGCGACAGCGGCGTCTTCAGCGCCTTGCCGGAGAGCGTGCTGACCGGCGGCCAGCTGGGCGGCCTGGTCTCGTTCCGCAACGGCGCCATGGACCGCGCGCAAAACTCGCTGGGCCAGGTGGCGGCCGGGCTGGCGGTCAGCTTCAACGCCCAGCACGTGCTGGGCCAGGACCAGAACGGTGCGCAGGGCACGCCGTTCTTCAACCCGATCAACGCCTATGTCGGCCCCAACAGCCACAACTCGCCGGTCAGCACGGCCAGCGTCACCGCCGTGGTCACCGACGCCAGCAAGCTGACCGCCAGCGATTACAGCGTCGACTACGACGGCACCAATTTCAACGTCACCCGCCTGAGCGACGGCCAGATCACGCAGATCAATCCCTTCCCGCAGGCGGTGCCGCAAACCATCGACGGCGTCGACTACACCATCACCGGCGCGCCGGTGACCAAGGATAACTTCCTGGTGCGGCCGACCTACAACGCGGCCGACCAGTTCAGCGTCGCCATCACCGACCGCACCAAGATCGCGCTGGCGGCGCCGATCGCCACCGCCGCGCCGACCACCAACGCCGGCAACGCCAAGATCAGCGCCGGCACCGTGGATCCGAATTACCTGACGCCGGGCAACGCGCTGGCCGCGCCGGTCACGCTGACCTACGACAAGGCGACCGGTTCGCTGTCGGGTTTCCCGCCGGCGCAGGACGTGACGGTGACGGTCAACGGCGTGGCCACCGTGTATCCGGCCGGGACGCCGACGGTGCCGTACACCGACGGCGCGGCGATCAGCTTCGGCGGCGTCAACTTCAACATCAGCGGCACGCCGGCCGACCTCGACACCTTCACCGTCGGCCCCAATGTCAGCGGCGTCGGCGACAGCCGCAACGGCGCCTTGCTGGCCGGCCTGCAAACCAAGAACATCCTGGACAACGGCAACGCCACCTACCAGACCACCTACGCGCAGATGGTCAACTTCGTCGGCAACAAGGCGCGCGAGGCGCAGATCAGCGGCTCTGCCGCCGACGCCGCCGTGGCCCAGGCCACCACCCAGCAGCAGAGTGTCTCCGGTGTGAACCTGGATGAGGAAGCGGCAAATCTGTTACGCTACCAGCAGGCCTACCAGGCCAGCGGCAAGGTCATGCAAGTGGCCAGCACCCTGTTTGATGTATTGCTCAACCTTAGGTAATTATCATGTCCATGCGCATCAGCTCCCAGACGATCTACGACGTCGGCGTAGGGCAGATCAGCAGTCTGCAAACCGCGCTCGCCCGCACCCAGCAGCAGCTCTCGACCGGCCGCAAGAACCTGACCGCCGCCGACGATCCGATCGCCACCGCGCGCGCGCTGGAGGTGACGCAGTCGCAGTCGATCAACACCCAGCTGGTCACCAACCGTTCCAACGCCAAGGGCACGCTGTCGATGGAGACGGTGGCGCTGGCCAGCTCGACCTCGATCTTGCAGGACATCAAGACCTTGGCCGTCAACGCCGGCGACGGCAGCATGACGCAGAAGGATCGCGAGTCGCTGGCGACCGAGCTGGAAGGCCGGCTGGCCGATCTGCTGGGCCAGGCCAACACCGCCGACGGCACTGGCGGCTATGTGTTCTCGGGCTACAAGTCGACCACCTTGCCGTTCACCCAGACCGCCACCGGCGCCGCCTACCAGGGTGACCAGGGCCAGCGCGAATTGCAGGTGGGCTCGACCCGCAAGCTGCCGATCAGCGACTCCGGCTCGTCGGTGTTTGAAAACAATGCGACCGGCAACGGCACCTTTGTCACCGGCGCCGACCCGGCCAACTTTACGCGCGGCGGTTCCGGCATCATCAGCGCCGGCTCGGTCAAGGACGCGACCCAGCTGACCGGCCACAAATACCAGGTCGACTTCCAGGTGGTGCCGGGCACGCCGGGCGTGCCCAAGGTCACCACCTACACCGTCACCGACCTGACCCTGAACCAGCCGGTGCCGGCGGCGCCGGTGCCGGCCGTGCCGCAGCCCTATGTCAGCGGCCAGAACATCACCTTCGACGGCGTGCAGTTCGACGTCAAGGGCGACCCCGCCGACCAGGATAATTTCACGGTGCAGCCCAGCACCAAGCAATCGATCTTCACCACCGTGACCGACCTGATCGCCGCCTTGCGCGCGGCGGGCGACGGCCCGGCGGGGCAGGCCAGCCTGAACAACAAGCTCAACCAGGCGCATGTGGATATCGACAACGCCACCGACAATATGCTGTCGATCCAGTCGGAGGTCGGGTCGCGTCTGAAGGAGCTGGATTACCTGGACAGCTCCGGCGACGATTTGAATCTGCAGTACGCCACCACGCTGTCGAACCTGCAGGATGTCGACACGGTGAAGGCGATCTCGCTGTTCACCCAGCAGCAGACCACGCTGGACGCGGCGCAGAAATCGTTCAAGAGCCTGGCCGGGCTGTCGCTGTTCAACTACATCACCTGATTCCGGCGCCGCTGGCGCAGACGAAAAAAAGCCCCATCAGCCTGAATGCGCTCAAGATCGCGCTCAGTGCCGATGGGGCTTTTTACATCCGGGGTCAGGTCCCTGGGTTATTTCGCCGCCAGGATGCCGCTTGCGGTGTTTTGCTTGCGGAACCAGTCCTGCTCGCCCGCCGTGGCGCTGCCGCTCAGGCTGGTGGTGGCGTCGTAGTGCTTCATCTGCTCGGCCAGCGCGGCGACATTGCCGGCCAGGCCGGGCGCGGCCGCCGGTGTCAGCTGGCCGGTCGCGCCGTTGCCATCCACCGCGCCGGCCTGCTGGCCGTAACCGCTGATGGCTTGCGTCAGCGCGCTGGTGCGCGCCGCCCGGCTGGCCAGGAACCAGACGTCGGCCATCTGGCCGGCCGTGCCGTCGTCGCTGGTGTAGCCGGAACGCAGGCCGACCCAGTTGTTGTTGTCGAGCTCGCTCACCTTGGTGGCGCCCACGGTCAGGCTGGCGATGTGCAGCTCGGCCAGCGTCTTCAGCTCGCCGGCCTGGCTGACGCCGTCCGCGTTGGCGTCGACCCACACCCGCAAGTCGCCGAACTGCGCATCCCTGGCGTCGACCACGCCGTCGTGGTTGCTGTCCATGTCGGCCAGCGCGGCGAAGCCGTCCTTGGCCTTGCCGCCGCTGCTATTGGTGGCGGTGCCGAACAGCTCGCTGCCATCGTTGATCGTGCCGTCGTGGTTGCGGTCGAGCGCCAGCAAGCCGTCGCCGGAACCGACCCAGCCGGTGTTGATCTTCTCGCCGTCGGCATACAGGTCGAACTTGACGCCGGCGCCGATGCCCAGCGTGTGGATGCCGTCGCCGTTCAGGTCCAGGATCAGCGGACTGCCCAGCGGCAGCACCGCCTGCTGGTCGGGCGTCAGCGCCGCCAGCTGGTCGGTGCTGAGCGCGCACACCTGCGTCGCGGCCAGCGCGGCGACGTCGGGTATGCTCAGCGCGGCGATCTGCTCCACCGTCAGCGCCTTGATCAGCGTGGTCTTCAGCGAGCGGATTTGCTGGGTCGACAGCAGGGCGATCTGGCCGGCGCTGAACTTGGCCATGCTGGCCACCGTCAGGCCGTTGAGCTGGGCCGTTTTCAGCGCCACGATATCGTTGCCGTCCATGACCTGGATCTGGTCCGAGCTCAGCGCGTTGAGCGCCGCCAGCGACATCGCCGCCACCAGGGTCGGGTCCAGCGTCGAGATCTGGGCGGTGGTCAGGCCGGCGGCCTGCACCGCGCCCAGCGCGGCGATCTGGTTGGTGCGCATGCCGGTCACCATGTCGGCCGACATGGCGTTGATCTGGTCGGAGGTGAAGCCGCCGATCTGCGCCGTGGTGAAGGCCGCCAGGGTGCCCAGCGCGGCCAGCTGGTCGGTGCCCAGGCCGCGGATCTGCAACACCGCCAGGGTCGACAGGGACTTGGTCGACAGCGCGGCGAACTGGTCGCCCGTCAACGCGCCCAGCTGGCTGGTCTTGAGCGATTGCAGCTGGGCCGAGTTCAGGATCGAGACCGCGTCCACGCTGAGCGCCTTGATCTGGTCGGTGCTCAGCGAGGCCACGTTGAGGCCGCGCGCCTGGGGCGCCGTCAGCGCGCCCAGCTGGTCGGTGTTGAGCAGGGTCAGCTGCTTGAGCGTCAGGCCGGCGATCTGCGCCGAGCGCAGGCTGCCGAAGTGGTCGACGTCGATGCCGGCCAGCTGGTCCGAGGTCAGCGCCGCCATCTGGCCGGCGGTCAGCACGCCCAGCGTCTGCAGCGCGTTGATCTGGGCGGTCGACAGCGCCGACACTTCGCTCGCGCTCAGCGTGGCGATCTGCTGCGTCACCAGGCTGCCGATCTGCGCCAGCGTCAGGCTGGCGAACTGCGACTTGGTCAGCGCGTTCAGCTGGACGCTGCTCAGGCCGGCCACGTCGTCGAGCTCGATGGCGGCGATCTGGTCCGAGGTCAGGCCGCCCAGGCCGGCCAGGCTGATGCCGCGCAGCTGGGCGCCGGTCAGCGCGACGATCTGGTCGGTGCTCAGGTTTTGCACCTGCAGCTTGCTCAGCGCCGCCATCTGCGACGTTTTCAGCGTGCCCAGGTGGTCGACGTCGAGCATGCTGAGCTGGTAGGTCGACATGGCGGCGATCTGCTGCGAGCGCAGGTTGCCCAGGGTGCTCAGGGCGTTCAATTGTTCGGTGGCCAGCGCGCGGATCTGGACGTCCGTCAGCGCGCCCAGCTCGGCGGTGGTCAGCGTGCCCATCTGGTCGATGCTCAGCTGCGAAATCTGCAGCGTGCTCAGCGAGGCGACCTGGTTGGTCTTCAGGCCGGCCAGGTCTTCCACCTCCATCGCCGCCAGCTGGTCGCTGGACAGGCCGCGCAGCGCCGAGGTGTTCAGCGCGCGCCACTGGTTGACGGTCAGCGCCTGGATCTGGTGGGTGTCGAAGGCGGCCATCTGGCGGCTGTTCAGCGATCCCATCTGGATGGTGGTCAGCGCCGCCAGCTGGTCGTCGCTGAGCGCGGCGATGCGGTCGGTGGTCAGCACCGAGACCTGGCTGGTGTTGAGCGAACCGAGCTTGCCCAGCAGCAGGAACTGCGCCGGCGTCAGCGCGTTCAGCTGGGCCGAGCTCAGCGCGGCGACCTGTTGCGTGTTCAGCGCGCTCAGCTGGTCGGTGGTCAGCGACACCAGCTGGTCGGTGGTCAGTGCGCGGATCTGGGTGGTGCGCAGGCCGGCGAAATCGCCCACTTCCATCGCGTCCAGCTGGTCGGTGCTCAGGCCGGCGATGCTGCGCGTGCTCAGCGCGCGCACCTGGACGTCGCTCAGGTTGACGATCTGGGCGGTGTTCAGCGCGCGGGTCTGGTTCAGGGTCAGCGCGCTGATGGCGCCGGTGTTGAAGCTGCCGATCTGGTCGGTCGTGAGGGCGACTATCTGGTCGGTGGTCAGCGCCGTCATCTGCATCGACTTCATGACGGCCAGGTCGGCCGCCTCGAGCACGGCGATCTGGTCCGACGTCAGCGCGGCCAGGGTGCGGGTGTTCAGCGCCAGGATCTCGCCGGTGGTCAGCGCGATGATCTGGTCGCTGGTCAGCGCGGTCACCTGGGTATTGCTCAGCGCGCCGATCTGGCGGGTGCTCAGCGCGGCGATCTGGTCCGGCGTCAGCACCACGAGCTGGGCGCTGCCGAGCGCGCGCACCTGGTCCGTCGTCAGGCCGCGGATGTTGGTGATGGCGGCCAGTTGCGCCGGCGTCAGCAGGGCGATCTGGTTGGCCGACAGGCCCGCCACTTCCCGCGTCGTCAGCATGCCCATCTGGTCGGTGGTCAAGGCCAGCAGCTGGTCGCTGCGCAGCGACAGCAGCTGCTCGGTCTTCATCGAGGGGATGTCGCCCAGTTCGATGGCGGCGATCTGGTCGCTGTTCCAGCCCCGCAGCGCGGCGGTGCCGAGCGCGCCCACCTGCGGGCCGCTGAGCGCGACGATCTGGTCGCTGTTGAGCACCGACAGCTGGATCGAGGTCAGCGCCGCGAATTGCTTGGTGTTCATGACGCCGAAGTCGGTCGCCGTCAGCGCCTGGATGCGGTCGGTCGACATGCTGGCGATCTGCAAGGTCGTGTAGTCCGACAGATTGCCCAGCGCCGAGGCCTGGGCGGTGCTCAGCGCCAGCAGCTGGTTCTGCGAGAAGGCGGCGATCGCCGCGCTGCTCAGCGCATGCAGCTGGTCGGTCAGCAGCGCCGCCATCTGGCTGGTGGTCAGCGAGCGCAGTTGCGCGGTGGTCATGGCGGCGAAGTCCAGCGCTTCGATGGCGTCGATCTGGTCGGTGTTCATGCCGGCCAGCAGGCTGGTGCTCAGCGCGCGGATCTGCGTGCTCGACAGCGCGATGATCTGGTCGCTGTTGATGCCGTTCAGCTGGCGGGTGTTGAGCGCCTGCAGCTGGCGGGTGCTGAGCGAGGCGAAGCGTCCCGGCTGCAGCGTGACCAGCTGGTCGGTGCTGAGCGAGGCGATTTGCAGCGTGGTCAGCGCGGTCAGGTTGGCCAGCGCGGCGATCTGGTCGCTGGTCAGGTAGCTCAGCTGCTTGGTGGTCAGCGCCGCGACCTCGCTGGAGATCAGCGTGCCGTACTGGCTCAGCGACAGCGCGCCCAGCTGGTCGCTGGTGAGCGCCATCAGCTGGCTGGTCTTGAGCGCGATCAGGTCGGCGCCGGGCAGTTCCAGCAGCTGGTCGGTGGTCAGCGCGGCGATCACGGCGTTCGACAGCGCGCGCACCTGCGCGGTGGTCAGCGCCGGCACCTGGTCGCTGGTCAGGTACTGGATCTGCAGGCTGTTGAAGGCGGCGATCTGCGCGGTCTTCATGGCAGCGATCTGGCCCGGCGTCAGCGCGATGATCTGGTCGCTGGTCAGGCCGCTGATCTGCTTGGTGCCCAGGCCGGCCAGGCTGCCCAGCGCGGCGATCTGGGCGGTGCTCATGACGCCCAGCTGGCGGGTGGTCAGCGCGGCGATTTCCTGCGAGGTGAAGGCGCCCAGCTGGGCCAGGGTCAGCGCCGCCACCTGGTCGGTGCGCAGCGCGGCGATCTGGTTGCTGCGCAACACGGCGATGTCGACCAGCTCGATCGCGACGGTCTGGTCGGTGGTCAGGGCGGCCAGCACGCTGGTGGCCAGGCCCTTGACCTGCGACGTTTCCAGCGCGACGACCTGGTCGGTGGTCAACGCTTGCGCCTGCACGCTGTTGAGCGCGCCGAGCTGGCTGGTCTTCAGGGTGGCGACCTGCGCCAGCCCCAGGCTGGCGATCTGGGCGGTGGTGAGCGCCGTCACCTGGCGCGTGGTCAGCGGCGCCAGCGTGGCCAGGCTGTCGATCTGCGCCAGCGACAGCGCGGCGATCTGGTTGCTGGCCATGGCGGCCAGGGTCTTGGTGCTCAGGCCGGCGAACTGGTCGCTGGTGAGCGCGGCCAGCTGGTCGCTGGTGAGGGCGTTGATCTGGCTGGAGCCGAGCGCGGCCACGTCCACCACTTCGATCGCGGCGATCTGGTCGGTCGACATGGCGGCCAGGGTGGCGGCCTTCAGGCTGCGCACCTGGGCCGTGCTCAGCGCGACGATCTGGTCGGTCGTCAGCGCGCCCACCTGGGCGCTGGTCATGCCGGCGATCTGGCTGGTTTTCAGCGTGGCGATCTTGGCCAGCGCCAGGCTGGCGATCTGGGCCGTGGTGAGGGCGGCGATCTGGCGGCTGGTCAGCGGCGCCAGCGTGGCGAAGCTGGCCACCTGGTCGGTCGACAGGCCGGCGATCTGGGCGGTGGTCAGGCTGGCGATGGCGAGCGTGCTCAGCGCGCCGAACTGGGTGCTGGTCAGCTCGCCCAGCTGGTCGGTGCTCAGGCCGACGATCTGGCGCGTGTTCAGCGCCTGCAGGTCGACCACTTCGATTGCCGGCACCTGGTCCGAGGTCAGCGCGCCCAGCTGCAGCGTGCTCAGCGCGCGCACCTGCACGCTGGTCAGCGCGACGATTTCATCGGTGGTCAGCGCGGCGATCTGGTCGGTCGTCATCGAGGCGATCTGGGCGCTGGTGAGGCCGGCCAGGATGGCCAGCGGCAGCGACGCGATCTGGGCCGTGGTGAGGGCGGCGATCGACGCCGTGCTGAAGCTGGCGAGCGAACTGAGCGCGGCCAGCTGCGCGGTGGTCAGCGCGGTTTTCTGGTCGGTGGTCAGGGCGGCGATTTCCTGCGTGTTCAGGCTGCTGATCTGGGCGGTCGTCAGCGCGGCGATCTGGTCGGTGGTCAGCGCCTTCAGCTGCGCGGTCTTCAGCGCGGCCACTTCGGCGTTGCTCAGGCCGGCGATCTGGTCGGTCGTCAGCGTGGCGATCACGGCGGTCGAGATGGCGTTGAGCTGGGCCACGCTCAGCGCGCGCAACTGGTCGCTGGTGAGCGCGCCGGCCTGGCGCGAATTGAGCGCGGCGATCTGGCTGGTCTTGAGCGAGCGCAGGTCCAGCGTGTTCAGCGTGACGATCTGTTCGGTGGTGAGCACGGCGATCTGCTTGCTGCCCAGCGCGCTCAGCGCGGTCAGCGCGTCGATCTGGTCGCTGTTCAGCGCGGCCACCTGCAGCGTGTTGAGCGCGGCCACCTCGGCCGAGGTCAGCGCGGCCAGCTGGGCCGTGCTCAGGCCCAGCAATTGCTGCGTGCTCAGCACGCCGATCTGGCGCGTGCTCAGGCCGGCGACGTCGCCCACGGTCAGCGCGGCGATCTGGGCGGTGTTGAGCGCGGCCAGCGCGTCGGTGTTCAGGGCGCGCACCTGGACCGGGCTCAGCGCGACGATCTGGTCGGTGCTGATCGCGGCGGCCTGGGCGGCGTTGAGCGCGGCGATCTGGCTGGTCTGCAGCGCGGCGAAGTCGTCGGTCGTGAGTTGCGCGATCTGGTCGGTCGTGAGCGCGCCGATCTGGCGCGAGATCAGCGGGGCGAGCGAACTGAGGGCGTTGATCTGGTCGCTGTTGAGCACGCTGATCTGGTCGCTGGTCAGCGAGCGGATCTCGGCCGTGGTGAAGGCGGCCAGCTGCGCCGTGGTCAGCGCCGCCACCTGGGCGGTGCTCAGGCGCACCAGCTGCGCGGTGCGCAGGAAACGGATGTCGCGCGTTTCGATGGCGGCGATGGCGTCGGTGCTCAGCGTGGCCAGCGCGGCCGTGCTCAGCGCGCTGATCTGGGCGCTGTTGAGCGCGACGATCTGGTCGGTGGTCAGCGCCAGCAACTGGTCGCTGGTCAGCGCGGCGAACTGGCGCGTGGTCAGGCTGCTCATGTCGGCCGTGCTCAGCGTGCCGATCTGGTAGGTGCTCAGCGCGCGGATCTGCGGCGTGGTCAGCGCGGTCAGGCTGCGCAGCGCGTCGATCTGCTCCGAGCTCATCACGGCGACCTGGTCGCTGGTCAGCGAGGCGGTCTCGGCCGAGGTTAGCGCCGCCATCTGGTCGGTCGACAGCGCGATGATCTGGCTGGTGGTCAGCTTGCCGATCTGCTTGGTGGTCAGCGCGGCGATGTCGGCCGTCTCGATCCAGCTGATCTGGTCGGTGGTCAGCGCCGCCAGCGCCGTGGTGTTGATGCCGCGGAACTGGGCGCCGCTCAGCGCGACGATCTGCGCGCTGGTCAGCGACTGGATCTGGGTGGCGTTGAGCACGCCCAGCTGGCTGCTGGCCAGGGTGACCAGGTTGTGGGTCGACAGCGAGGACAGCTGGATGGTGGTGAACGAGCCGATCTGCTTGCTGCTCATGCCGGCCAGGGTCGCCATGGAATTGAGCTGGTCGGTGGTCAGCGCGCCGATCTGGTCGGTGGTGAGCGAGCCGATGGCGCTGCTGGTGAGGGCGTTGAACTGGTCGCTGGTCAGCGCGGCCAGGTGGTCGGTGTCCAGCCGCGCCACCTGCGTCGAGCGCAGCGCGGCGATGTCGCGGGTTTCGATCTGCTGGATCTGGTCGGTGGTGAGCAGGTTCAGCGTGGCCGTGTTGAGGCTGGCGAATTGCGCGGTCGACAGCGCGATGATCTGGTCGCTGTTGAGCACTTGCAGCTGGTCGATGCGCAGCGCCGCCAGCTGGGTGCTGCTGAGCGCGGCGACGTCCTTGGTTTCCAGGGTGCTGACCTGGTCGCTGGTCAAGCCCTGCAACTGCCCGGCGCTCAGCGGCGCCAGCGATTTCAGGCCGGCGATCTGGTCCGAGCTGAACACGGACAGCTGGTCGCTCGAGAGCGCGGCTTCGGCGGCGGTGCTCATGGCCGCCATCTCGGCGGTGGTCAGCGCGATCAGCTGGTCGCTGCCCAGCGCGCGGACCTGGCGCGTGGTCAGCGCGGCGAAGTCGCGCGTTTCCATGTTGAGCAGCTGTTCGGTGGTCAGCGCGGCGATGACGGCGGTGGTCAGCGTGGCGACCTGGGCGGTGTTCAGGCCGACGATCTGGTCGGTGGTCAGCGCCGCCACCTGGCCGGCCTGCAGCGCCGCCAGCTGCGAGCTGGTCAGCTGGGCCACGGTGGCGGTGCGCAGCGCCGCCAGCTGTTCGGTGCTCAGCGCGGCGATCTGGGCCGAGGTCAGCGCCGCCAGCGTCGGCAGCGCCAGGATCTGGTCGGTGCTCAGCACCGGGATCTGGTCGGTGGTCAGCGCGGCCACTTCGTTGCTGCGCAGCGTGCGGATCTGGTCCGAGTTCAGGCCGCCCAGCTGGGTCGCGCTGAGCGTGGCGATCTGGGTGCTGGTCATCCAGACCAGGTCGCGGGTTTCCAGCGCGCCGATCTGGTCGCTGCCGAGGCCGGCCAGCGCGGTGGTCGACAGGCCGCTCACTTGGAGCGAATTCAAGCCGGCGATCTGGTCGGTGGTGATGGCCGCCAGCTGGTCCGGCGTCAGCGCGTTGACCTGGTCGGTGGTCAGCTGCGCCAGCGACAGCGTCGGCAGCAGCAGGATCTGGCCGGTGGCGATGGCGGCCAGCGCGCCGGTGCTGAGCGCGCGCAGCTGGGCCGAGCTCAGCCCAGCGAGCTGGTCGCTGCTCAGGCTGGCGGCCTGGTCGGAGCCGAGCACGGCCACCTGCGCCGTCAGCAGGGCGCGCACATCGGCCGTTTCCAGCGCCTGCACCTGGTCGGAATTGAGTCGGTTGAGCTGGACGCTGGTCAGCACCTGCATTTCGCGGGTGGTCAGCGCCACCAGCTGGGCGGTGTTGAGCGCGGCGATGACGCCGGTGTTGAGCGCGCCCACCTGCTGCAAGGTCAGCAGCGGCACGTTGTCGGTGGTCAGGCCGGGCAGGGCGTCGGTGTTCAGGAAGTCCAGCTGGGCGGTGGTCAGCGCGCGCACCTGGGTGCTGCTCATCACGCCGAGCTGGTCGGAATTGAGGGCCTGCATATCTTCGGTCGTGAACAGGCCGATCTGCGCAGTCGAAAGGCTGACGATCTGGTCTGTTGTGAAATCTGTAACGATCGAAGTCATTGCATTGTTCTCCCGGGGAGCTTCCATGATACGCTCGTAATTGCCTCATGGAAACCAAAAAACACTGGTTGGCTATTGAATTTCGCTATGGGCGCGGCCCCGGAGGCCGAACCGGCAAGTTTGCCGGTTTGACCGCGTCAGGGCGCTGCGACCAGGTGCGCGGCATCAGCCGCGCGCGTTCCACGCCTTCCAAAAACAGGTTTTGCACGGGCGTCGCCAAGTACGGGAGCGTCATGGCGATGACCAGCAAACCTACACCTAAAGTAATCGGAAACCCGATGCCAAACAAATTCAGTTGCGGCGCCGCGCGGGTCAGTATGCCCAGCGCAACGTTGGTAATCAGTAAAGCCGCAACGATGGGCAGCGACAGCTGCACACCGGTGCTGAAAATCTTGCCGCCCCAGTCGGCCAGTTGCTTGAAGCCGCCGCCGTAGACCGGCGAGGCCGACACCGGCAGCGTGTAAAAACTTTCCACCAGCACCGACAGCAGCACCAGGTGGGCGTTCACCGCCAAAAACGTCATGGTCGCCACCAGCGCCAGGAACTGGCTGATCGCCGACGACCGGCCCTGGGTGTTGGGGTCGAAAAACGTCGCGAACCCCAGGCCCATGGTCAGACTGGAGATTTCTCCCGCCATCTCCACCGCGGCAAACACGATGCGGATACTGAAGCCCATCGCCAGCCCGATCAGCATTTCCTGCACCAGGATCAGCAGCCCGGCCAGCGACATCGGGTCCGCACCCGGCAGCAGCGGCACGGCCGGCGCCACCACCATGGCCAGCAGCACGCCCAGGCTGATCTTGACCGAGGTGGGCACGCTGGAATTGCCGAACAGCGGAGACGCCGCCAGCAGGCCCAGGATGCGCGTCAACGGCCACAGCAAACCGGCGATCCACAGATTGATATCGGCAGTGGAGAACGAAATCATGAGGCGTTTTCCCTATTTATTTCCACCGAGCATCAACCTTCTTATTTTAAGTCAACTTCTTATTGAATCGTAAATTGTTACATATTGGCAAAATGTCTAGCCGACCAGGCCGGGGATGCCGCCGAACACTTCGCGCATGTAGTCGAGCATGACCGCCAGCATCCACGGCCCGGCCACCACCAGCGCCACGAAGATGCCGACCAGCTTGGGGATGAAGGACAGCGTCGCCTCGTTGATCTGGGTGGCGGCCTGGAAGATGCTGACCACCAGGCCGATGATCAGCGCCACCAGCAGCATGGGGGCGGCGATCATCAGGGTCACCTCCATGGCGTGGCGGCCCATGGTCATCACGCTTTCGGGTGTCATGGCGCTCTCCTAGTAAAAACTCTGGGCCAGCGAACCGAGCAGCAGTTGCCAGCCGTCCACCAGCACGAACAGCATCAGCTTGAACGGCAGCGAGATCACGGCCGGCGACATCATCATCATCCCCATCGACATCAGTACAGAGGCGACCACCATGTCGATAATCAGAAATGGAATGAAGATGGCGAAGCCGATCTGGAACGCGGTTTTCAGCTCGCTGGTGACGAAAGCCGGCACCAGGATGCGCAGCGGCACGTCTTCCGGCCCTTGCAGCGCAGGGCTGCGCGACAATTTCACGAACAAGGCCAGGTCGGCCTGCCGGGTTTGCTTCATCATGAAAGTTTTTAATGGCGCCGCGCCCTTGTCCATGGCCACGCTCATGTTGATCTTGTTTTCCTGCAGCGGCAGGTAGGCTTCGGTGTAGATCTTGTCGAAGGTGGGGCCCATGACGAACAGGGTCAGGAACAGCGCCAGCCCGACCATCACCTGGTTGGGCGGCGCCGACTGCGTGCCCAGCGCCTGGCGCAGCAGCGACAGCACGATGATGATGCGGGTGAAGCTGGTCATCAACAACAGCGCCGCCGGGATGAAGGTCAGCGCCGTCATCAGCAGCATGGTCTGGATCGGCAGCGTGTAGCTGGTGCCGCCGCCCGGCGCCGGCGCGGCGTTGAAGGCCGGGATGCCGATGCTGGAGTCGGCGCCGGCCGCGAGCGGCAACGCCAGCGCGGCCAGCATCAACAGGGATTTGATGGCCGTAGCCTGGGTGAAACCGGCCTGCTTATTTGCCATTGCGCTTGTCGATCGTTTGTTTGAACCATTCGGCGAAGTTGGCGGTCGGCAGCGCGGCCGTGGCGGCCGGCTCGCTGCTTTCCTGGCGCGGCATGGTGGCCAGCGCGTTCATGCGGCCCGGCGAGGCGCCGACCACGATCCATTGTTCGCCCACTTCCACCACCAGGATGCGCTCGCGCGCGCCGACGCTGAGCGCGCCGACCAGCTTGACGTTGCTGTTGCCGCCGCCGAAGTTCTTGGGGCCGAAGCGCTTCAGGAACCAGGCCAGGCCGATCAGCAGGGCCAGCACGAAGATCAGCGCGAAGGTGGTTTGCAGCAGGCCGCCGCCGGCCGACGTGGCCGACGGTTGCGGGGTGGGGATGGTCATCGCCAGCGGGCCGGCGGGGGCGGGAGGCGCAGTAGCAGCCGTAGCCGCCGGGGCCGCAGCGGCGGGCGCTTCGGCCGGGGCTGCCATTGCCGTGGTGGCGGTTGCGGCGGCAGGCGTTTCGGCGGCCGGCGGCGTGGCCGCTGGTGCCGCCGTGGCCGCAACCGGCGCGCTGGCCGCATGCTGGCCGCCGATGGTGCCCGACACGCTGCGCTGGGCCATTGCAGGCGCGGCGGCCAAGGCCGCCGCGAGGATCAGAGGGAAGGTCAGTCCGTGCTTCATTTATTCAGTTTTCGGATACGTTCGGACGGCGTGATGATGTCGGTCAGGCGGATACCGAACTTGTCGTTCACCACCACCACCTCGCCCTGGGCGATCAGGCAGCCGTTGACCAGCACGTCCATCGGCTCGCCGGCCAGGCCGTCCAGCTCGACCACCGAGCCCTGCGCCAATTGCAGCAGGTTCTTGATGGCGATCTTGGTGCGCCCCAGTTCGACCGTCAGCTGCACCGGGATATCGAGGATGAAGTCGATATCGTTATGGGTTTCGGTCTTGCTCGGCGTGCTGGAAAAATCCGTGAACACGGCGGCGCTGGCCGCCTGCGACTGCTGTTTTTCCAACGCGGCCGCTTCCGCCTGGGCTTGCTCGGCAATCGCCGCGCCCCATGGGTCGTCGTCCATCGTATCGTCTTGATTATCCGACATGCTTCTCTCCTGTATTGCGGTCGCCGGCGGCGGTTGCGCCGGTGTTATTTGATGTTATCGGCATTGGCGAGCAATTTCTCCACCTTGAGCGCGTATTGTCCGTTCATCACGCCGTAGCTGCAATCCATGACCGGCACGCCGTCGACCGTGGCCGACAGCAGTTCCGGGATGGTCAGCGGGATGATGTCGCCCACGCGCATATTGAGGATTTCGTCGAAATTGACCTTGGCCGTGCCCAGCGAGGCGACGATTTCCACCTCGGCGATCTGGATCTGCTGCGTCATCAGGCGGATCCAGCGCTTGTCCACTTCCAGCGCCTCGCCCTGCAGGCTGGAGGTCAGCGAATCGCGGATCGGCTCGATCATCGAGTACGGCATGCAGAAGTGGATCTGGCCGGAGACCGAGCCCAGCTCCACCGTGAAGGTCGACGCCACCACCACTTCGTTCGGGGTGGCGATGTTGGCGAACTGGGTGTTCATTTCCGAGCGGATGTATTCGAACTCGACCGGATAGACCGGTTCCCACGACTTGGTATAGGCCTCGAACACGATGTCCAGGATACGCAGGATGATGCGCTGCTCGGTCTGGGTAAAGTCGCGGCCCTCGACGCGGGTGTGGAAGCGGCCGTCGCCGCCGAACAGATTGTCCACCAGCAGGAACACCAGGCCCGGGTCGAACACCATCAGCGCGGTGCCGCGCAGCGGCTTCATGTGCACCAGGTTCAGGTTGGTCGGCACCACCAGGTTGCGGATGAACTCGGAATACTTGGAAACCCGCACCGAACCGACCGATACCTCGGCGCTGCGGCGCAGGAAGTTGAACAGGCCGACGCGCAACAGGCGGGCGAAGCGCTCGTTGATAATTTCCAGCGTCGGCATGCGCCCACGGACGATACGTTCCTGGGTGGCCAGGTTATACGTTCGTACTCCCGCGACATCTTCCTGCGCCTGGACGTCGTCCTGGTCGCCGTTGACGCCCTTCAGAAGGGCATCGACTTCTTCCTGGGAGAGAAAATTATCAGCCATGACGATCTACTTACTGAATGATAAACGAGGTGAACAGCACATCTTCGATGTCCTGCGACGAGCCGCGGTCTTCGAAGGGCTCCTTGAGCTGGGTGATGATTTCCTTGGCCAGCTGGACTTTGCCTTCCGGCGTATTGATGTCCATGGCGCGCTTGCTCGACAACAGCAACAGCATGCGGCTGCGCACCTTGGCCATATTGTTCTTGACGTTTTCCTTCTCTTCCAGCCCGCCCACTTCCAGCGTGAAGGCAATCTGCAGGTACTGGTCGGCGCCGCTGTCGCCCGGTTGCAGGTTGACCGTGAACGGCTCGACCGGCACGTATTCCGGCGGACCGGCCTTGACCTTCTTGGAATTCTTGCCCTTCTTGACCGGCGCTTCTTCCTCGCCGGCGTCGGCCTTGCCATGCAAGAAGAACCAGGCCGCACCGCCGCCGGCCGCGCCCAATACCAGGACCACGGCCAGGATGATGATGATCAGTTTTTTGCTGCCGCCACCCGCAGGCGCTGCTTCAACTTTCTGATCGGCTTTCATTTTTGGGTTCGCTTTCAAAATTGCCCTTGCACGGTGCGGAAGTGGATCATGACGCCATTATGTCATTATCGGTTGGGACTGCGGCATAGCATACGTCGAAAAGAAGGGCGATCCGGGTGCTGCTTGAGGTTTCCGTAGTGAAACAAACAACAAAACCGGGAGGCAGGGTGGCCGATCCCGGTTTTCGTCGTGGCCGCGGCGGGATCAGGCGAAGGTGTCGACCGCGCCGGCCGGCACGCGGCGCGCCGGCGGGGCGCTGCGCGGCGCCTCGATGGTGCCGCCGCTGTCGCCGACTAAGCTGGCGCCGGAGGAGCGGTTGCCGCCGCCGTTCTGGGCCGAGCTGGCCTGCTGGTTAAAACCGTTGCTCTGGTTGGACATGCCGGCCGAGACGGTGGCGTTGCCCAGCTGGATGCCGGCTTCGCTCATCATTTCGCGCAGCTTGGGCATGGCCGCTTCCAGCGCCTGACGGACTTCCGGCTGGGCCGAGCTGAAGGCGGCGGTGGCCTGGTCCTTGTTCACGCTCAGCACCACTTGCAGCGGGCCGAGGTCGGGCGGATTCAATTCCATGGTGGCGCTTTGCTCGCCGCCGGCGGCCATGAAGATGATCTTCTGCCCCAGTTGCTGATCCCAGGCCTGGGTGCCGACACGGCTGCTGAGCTTGTCCGTCGGCACGGCGGTGACGGCGGCCTTGGCCGCTTCCAGCGCCGATTGCGCGGTCGGCGCGATGGTGATGGCCGGGGCGGCTTCCTTCAGCACCGGCGCCGCTTCGGTCGGCTGCGTGGTCTTGCCGTTGAAGACGGGTTGCAGCGGATCGGACTGGCGCGGCGTGGCGCGCGCCACGTTGTCCGGATTTTCCATGCCGGGACCGACCTTGATCGGCGCGGCCGGTTCGGCCGGGGTGGCCGGCGCGGCGTCGGTGGTGTCGGACAGGGTATCGATGACCGGGCCGTCCGGTATGGCGCTGACCGGCTTGCTGTCGGCCGCTGCCGGCTTGGCCGGGGC
This sequence comes from Duganella sp. BJB476, assembly GCF_003416895.1. Lineage (GTDB taxonomy): Bacteria > Pseudomonadota > Gammaproteobacteria > Burkholderiales > Burkholderiaceae_D > Rugamonas. Next base: position 340,372 of record NZ_QVIO01000003.1, on the reverse strand, counting down.
GGCGCTCACGGCGACGGTGGCGGCGGCCGTGGTGCTGGCGGTGGTGGCGGCCTTGGCGGCTGCTGCGGCGGCGGCAGCTGCGGCGTCGGCGGCGGTTTGAACGGTCGAGCCGGCTTTCGTCAGGGCGGCCTTGAAATCGGCGGCGGCATGGTCGTCGGCGCCGCTCTGGGCGGTTTTCAAGGTGTCGGGGGCCAGCTTGTTCGCATCCAGCGTGGCGGCGGCGGGCAGGGTGGCGGTCGCGTTGGCGTCCACTGCGGTGCTGGCCTCGTCGGTGGCCGCGCTGGCGGCAGATGTTGCTGCTGCGGCCGCTGCTGCTGCGGCTTGGGCGGCCAGCTCGGCGGCGCTGACGGCGCCGGTGGCGGCTGCCGAGGTGTCGGCTGCGCTGGCGACCGGTGCGGCCACTGGCGTTGCCGGCTGGTTGAACGCTGCCACCAGGGCCAGCATGTCGGCGACCGGATCGGCCTGGGCGGCGGCTTGGGCGTCGCTGGCGGCGCTGTCCGCGCTCTCGTCGGCGCTGCTGTCCTTGGCGGTGCTCTTGGCGGGCGCCGGCGCGGCGGGCGCGGCCTGGGTGTCGTTCTTGGCGACGGCCTGGTTGTTATCGGCGGCGTCGGCTTGCTGGTTTTGCGGCTGGGCCGGTTTGGCCTGCTCCGCCTGCTTGGGCGCGGACGGGCGCGAGGCGGCAGGGCGCTCGGGCGCCTTGGCGCCGAGGTTGGGGCCGTTGTTGGCGTTGTCGTTGGCATTGGCCTGGCGCTGGTCCATCTCGCGCGACAGGGCGCGCTGGAAGGAATTGTCGGCGCCGCCGGCATTCAGATTCAGGTTCACCTTGGGCGCCGCCACTGCGTTGGCGTTCAGAGTAGGAATTTGGAGATTCTGGGTTTGCATGATCGCGCCGTGTCGGTTGGTTGCGTCTAAATGGGTCAGCGTTTGTAGTAGGCCTGCCGTGCTGCGTGTTCGTCCATCTGCTTCTGGTCGCGCTTGTTTTCGAGCTTGAGCGCTTCGGCCGCCGCCCGGTCGTTCAGGGTGGAGTAGGACATGCGCTTGCGTTCGCTGGCCTGCCAGGCGGCCTTTTCCTGCTCGCCGCGGTATTCCGCGTGCTTGATCATGTCCAGCTGGCCCTTGACCGCCACGTCCAGCTTTTCCATGAAGGCCTGGAAATTGCGGTAAGCCATGGGCGTGATGCCGGCCGCCTGCGCCGCTTCGAAGCGTTTCGCATATTCGTCGCGATAGCCGACCAGCATCTGGTGCTTTTGCTTGGCCTCGTCGATGGCCTTGAGCGCAACGCCCAGCCGCTTGGCGGCATCGTCGGATTCCCGGCGCGCCAGGTCCATCAGTGTTTCAAGTTGCGCTTTGGAAGCCATGGTGACTCAATTATAGGAGGCGGTTGCCCGCTTCAATCAGTCGAATAGAGAGGTAAGTTGGGCCAAGCTCTCGCCCATGGTCACCCGTTCGCTGATTTGTTGCTGGAGGAAATTCTCTATCCGGTCATGCAACTGGATGGCCTGGTCGAGCACCGGATCGCTGCCCGGCGCATAGGCGCCGACGCTGATCAGGTCGCGGCTGCGCTCGTAGCGCGAGAACAGCTGCTTCAGGTGGCGCGAGCGGGTCTGGTGCTCGGGCGAGGTGATCGAGTGCATGGCCCGGCTGATCGACTGTTCGATGTCGATGGCGGGGTAGTGGCCGGCTTCCGCCAGGCGGCGGTTGAGCACGATGTGGCCGTCGAGGATGGCGCGCGCCGAGTCGGCGATCGGATCCTGCTGGTCGTCGCCCTCGGTCAGCACGGTGTAGAAGGCGGTGATTGAGCCGCCGCCCATTTCGCCGTTGCCGGCGCGTTCCACCAGGATAGGCAGCTTGGCGAACACCGACGGCGGATAGCCCTTGGTGGCCGGCGGTTCGCCGATGGCCAGCGCGATCTCGCGCTGCGCCATGGCGTAGCGGGTCAGCGAATCCATGATCAGCAGCACGTTCTGGCCCTGGTCGCGGAAGTGCTCGGCGATCGCGGTGGCGTAGGCCGCGCCCTGCAGGCGCATCAGCGGCGGCGTGTCGGCCGGGGCCGCCACGACCACGGAGCGGGCCAGGCCTTCCTCGCCGAGGATCTGTTCGATGAATTCCTTGACCTCGCGGCCGCGTTCGCCGATCAGGCCGACCACGATGACGTCGGCTTCGGTGTAGCGCGCCATCATGCCCAGCAGCACGGACTTGCCGACGCCCGAGCCCGCGAACAGGCCCATGCGCTGGCCACGGCCGACGGTCAGCATGGCGTTGATCGAGCGTACGCCGACGTCCAGCGTTTCGGTGATCGGCGCGCGGCCCAGCGGATTGGCGGGGCGGGTGTTGATCGGCGCGCTGTCGGAGGCGTGCAGCGGGCCGAGGCTGTCGAGCGGACGGCCGGCGCCGTCCAGCACGCGGCCCAGCAGCTCGGGGCCGACCGGCAGGTGGCGCGCGCGGTCGCTGGGGCGGCGGCGCGGATGGTTGACGGTGCCGGGGCGGGGGATGGCCGGCTCGACCGGGAACACGCGGGTGCCGGGCACCACGCCTTCGACATCGCTTTGCGGCATCAGGAACAGTTTGTCGCCTTCGAAGCCGACCACTTCGGCCTCGATCTTGCCGCCGGACGGCAGCGGCACGGTGCAGGCGGCGCCCACGGCCAGCCGCAGGCCGACCGCTTCCATCACCAGCCCGGCCACACGCGTGACGCGGCCCGACACCTGCATCGGTTCGACGAAGCCGACCAGCGCGCCGCAATCGTGCAGATAGGATTTCCAGCGGCCTGCGTGCGGGCTGGAAGGGGCGGGTGGGGCGGCGGGAGCGACGGCGTCCATGTCAGGCCAGCCAGTCCACTTCTTTGCCGAGCGCATGGCTCAGGCGCTGCCAGCGGGCGGCGGCGGTGGCGTCAATCTGGTTGCTGGCGGTATCGACCTTGCAGCCGCCGCGGCCGACCTGCGGGTCTTCAACCACGCGCCAGCCGCCCTTGTCGAGCTCTTCGCCGATGCCGCCGCGCACCACGGCGGCGTCGTCGGGGTGTAGCACCAGCAGCGCCGGCTGTTGCAGCACCGGCAGGTATTCGATGGCCTCGCGCACGATCGGCAGGATCAGCTCGGGTTTGACTTGCAGCGCGTTCTTCAGCATGCCCTTGGCCAGTTGCAAGGCCAGTTCCAGCACGTCGCTGGCGATCAGCTGGTCGGCGTCGTGCAGCGAGGTGGTGAAGCTGGTGGCCAGGCTGCGCAGGTGCTCCAGCTCCTCGGCGGTGACCAGCTTGCCGGCCTCGATGGCGTCGGCGTGGCCGGCCGCGTGGCCTTCGTCGTAGCCATCCTTGCGGGCTTCCTCGCGGATCGCTTCCAGTTCTTCAACGGTGGGGTATTCCATCGGCGGCGGCAGCGGCGGCCCCATTTCCAGCGCATCCTGCTGCTCCTGCAGCGCATCCTGCACGCGCTGCTCGGCGTCCAGGCGGGCCTGTTCGGCGTCGCGCTCGCGCTGTTCGGCTTCGCGTTGCGCGATCACGCGGGGACGCTCGTCGCCAAACGAGGTCATCTCCCAGCGCTGGAACGCCGACTGCTGTTCTTTTGGTAGCAGAGACATTAGACGAAGGAATCCTCACCTTTGCCGCCAAGCACGATCTGGCCTTCGTCGGCCAGGCGGCGGACGATTTGCAGGATCTGCTTCTGCTGGGTTTCCACTTCGGACAGGCGCACGGGACCTTTCGATTCCAGGTCTTCGCGCATCATTTCCGAAGCACGGGCCGACATGTTCTTGAAGATCTTGTCGCGCAATTCCTGCGACGCGCCCTTCAAGGCGATGATCAGCATTTCCGACTGCACTTCGCGCAGCAGCAGCTGGATGCCGCGGTCGTCGATATCGATCAGGTTGTCGAACACGAACATCTCGTCCATGATCTTCTGCGCCATGTCGTTGTCGTAGTTCTTGATGTTGTCCATCACCGAGCCTTCCTGCTCGCCCGACATGAAGTTGAGGATCTCGGCCGCCGCGCGCACGCCGCCCAGCGACGATTTCTTGATGTTCTCGTTGCCCGACAGCAGCTTGGTCAGCACGTCGTTCAGCTCGCGCAACGCGGCCGGCTGCACGCCGTCCAGCGTGGCGATACGCAGCACCACGTCGTTGCGCAGGCGGTCGGTGAAGTGGCCGAGGATTTCGCAAGCCTGGTCGCGCTCCAGGTGGACCAGGATGGTGGCGATGATCTGCGGGTGCTCGTTGCGGATCAGCTCGGCCACGGATTGCGAATCCATCCACTTCAGCGATTCGATGCCTGAGGCGTCCTTGCCGCCCAGAATGCGCGACAGCAGCACCGAGGCCTTGTCGTCGCCCAGCGCCTTGGTCAGCACCTGGCGGATGTACTCGTCCGAGTCCAGGCCCACGGTGGAGGCGGCCGCAACCATGTCGCGGAAGTTGTCCAGCGTACCCACCACTTCCTCGTGGGGAACGTTCTTCATGGTCGCCATGGCGGCGCCCAGCTTGAGCACTTCGCGCGGGCCGAGGAACTTCATCACCTCGGCGGCCTCGCTCTCGCCCATGGCCAGCATCAGGATGGCGGCCTTTTGCAGTCCGGTATTCTCAGTCATTTGCGCCTATCCATTCTTTGATCACGTTGGCAACGATGCGCGGATCCTCGGTGGCCAGTTTCTTGGCCATGGCCAGATTTTCGCGGTAAGAGCGCACGGTGTTTTCTTCCATCTTGCGCAGTTCTTCTTCGGCGATGAGGGCCTCGTCCGGGCCGTCCTCGACCACTTCCTCCGGCTCTTCCGGCTCCGGCTCCGGGGCGTTGATCTCGTCGATCTTCTTGAACACCGGACGCATCATCGGCTTGACGATACGCAGCACGATGTACAGCAAGATCAGCGCGGTGATCAGGAACTTCGCCAGATCCTTGGCCATCGGCAAGTTTGCCGGATCGCGCCACCATTCCGGCGGCGGTTCGAACGGTTTGTCGACGCCGTCGAACGGCGAATTGGCCACGCTGACGGCGTCGCCGCGGTCCTGGTTGTAGCCCATGGCCTGCTTGACCAGGTCGTTAATCTTGGCCATCTCTTCAGGAGTATAGGCCTTGATGGTGACTTTGCCATCCTTGCCGACGATGCGTTTGTAATTGACCACCACCGCCACCGTCATGCGGCGCAGGCCGCCCATGCCGCGCTGCTCGTAGCGCACGGTCTTGTCGACTTCGTAGTTGGTGGTCGATTCCTTGTGGTTGGGGCCGGTGGCCGTGCTGGTCCCGGCCGCGCCCGGCGGCGTGCCCGGCGCCGGCGCGGTGCCGGTCGGCGAGCCGGCGGTCTGGGTCAACGGCGCGGTAGCGGTGCCCGGCGGCTGGTTCGACAGCGCGCCAGGGATGCCGCCCGGATTGTTGTTGCCGCTGTTGCCGTTGGTTTCGCTGCTCTGCTGGCTGCGGATGGCGGAGGCGGCCGGCGGCGAGTTCGGCTTGTAGGTTTCGGCGGCCTGCTCGATCTGGGCGAAGTCGACGTCGGCGGTGGCTTCGGCGCGCACATTGCCTTCGCCGACGATGGGGATGATGATCGATTCGACCTGCTTGATGACCTGCAGCTGCATGTCCTTGACATACTTGAGCTGGGTCTCGTCCATGTTCTTGGCGTTGAGGCCGGCGCTGCCGTTCTTGTTCTGGTCGGAAATCAGGTTGCCGGCCTGGTCGATGACGCTGACGTTGGCCGGCAGCAGTTCCGGCACGCTGGAGGCGACCAGGTGCACGATTGCGGCGGTCTGGGCCGGGTCGAGCTGGCGGTTCGGGTGCAGCGTGACGATGACCGAGGCGGTCGGCTTTTGCTGGTCGCGCACGAACACCGACGGCTTGGGCAGCGCCAGGTGGACGCGGGCGTTTTCGATCGCGGCCAGCGACTGGATCGAGCGCGCCAGTTCGCCTTCCAGCGCGCGCTGGTAGTTGACCTGTTCGAGGAACTGGGACACGCCCAGCTTCTGGTTTTCCATCAGCTCGAAGCCGACGTTGCCGCCCTTGGGCAAGCCCTGGGCCGCCAGTTTCAGGCGGATATCGTGCACCTGCTCGGTCGGCACCAGGATGGCGGTGCCGTTCTCGGAAAACTTGTGCTTGACGTTCAGTTTGTCCAGTTCGGCCGTGATGGCGCCGCCGTCGCGGTCGGTGAAGTTGGAGAACAGCACGCCGTAGTCGGGCGGCTTGTTCCACAGCCACAGGCCGAGCAGGATGGCGGCGATGGCCGCCGCGCCGGCTGCGCGCAGGAAATTGCGGCCCATCGGCGTCTGGATGAAGGGCAGCTTCTCGGCACCGTCATCCGCGGCGTCGGCTGCTGTGTCGTTGTCGATTTGTTCGGCTACGGCCATGATGGTTGGTTTCCGGTGCGAGGTTCTAGAGAGGATGAGCCATTATTGCCCGGCTGCGGGCAAATCAATCGGCCAAACAGAGCGCCGTTTACGGTCCTGCTCGGCCATGGGGACTGGCCTTGCCCTTGGTATTCTGGCAGCACTGATAGAGCCGTGCCGTATTGTAACGCCGCGCTCGGCTATGTCGTTGGAATTTGTTCCACGGCAGCAACAAGATGGAGGATGGGATGAAAACAGGTGGAATCGACGGCAGCCAGATCCAGGCCATGATCGCCCAGTTGAAGGCGCACGCCACGCGTCCGGGGCTGACGCCGCCGGTGATCAAGACCGAAGCGCCGCCGGCGGCCAAGGTGGAGTTTTCCGACGCGCTGAAAAACGCGCTGGACGGCGTCAACACCAGCCAGGTGCAGGCCGACGACATGGGCAAGAAATTCGCGATGGGCGACGACAGCGTCAACCTGTCGGACATGATGATTTCGATGCAGAAGGCCAGCATCAACTTCCAGGCCACCATTCAGGTGCGCAATAAGCTGGTCTCAGCCTATCACGACATCATGAACATGCAGGTTTAGATCAGGCCGGCGATGCGGGCGTTGCGTTCGCGTTCCAGCTTGGTGATGTAGCGCTGCACGTAGGACAGCATGCCGCGCGAGATGTTGACGAACTCGCAGCCCAGGCGGCGGTTGGTCTTGTTGTTGAGCAGCGTCAGGTCCAGCGAGTTGCGGATCTGCAGCGAGGTCGCCACCTGGCCCACTTCCGGCAGGTCGATCTTGCAATCGAGGTAGTTGCGGCCGATGGCGTCGCCCAGGATCATCTTGTTGTCCAGGATGGCGATGCCGCCGCAGCTGATGTCGGCCAGCGGGAAGGTGGTGCTGCCGCCCAGCTCTTCCGGCAGCGGGATCAGCACCCGCACCGGGTTGGTCACCGGCGTCGCAATCCGGTAGTACTCGCGCCGCTGCAGGCGGATCAGCGTCGGCGGCACGACGATCTTGAACGCCGGATTGCCTTCGAAGGTCGCCGTCTCGATGCGGTCGGCGCCAAACAGGATGCGCACCTTGTCCAGCGTGGTCTCGAACGACAGCCGGCGCGAAGCCAGGATGCGCTTGTTCTGCTCGCGGTCGATCGAGCAATCCAGGTAGACGGTGCTGTTCTGCTCGTCCACTTCCAGGATCGAGGTCACGCAGACGTCGGACTCGCCATGGATCAGCATGCGGATCAGTTGATTCTTTTCGCCGATACCGCGCAGCAAGGAGATGATCTCCTTCCGTGATTCGACTTCAAAATCGTGCCAGTTTTCCAATTCCGCATCCTGAAAGTGTGGGTACATCGGGCGTCAAGTTTCTGTAAGGGGGATGCTGGTGTCCGGCGCCGCTGGAAGCGGCAATCCAGACTTTTGCGCTGATTCAATATGATATAGCCACGCTAATAGTTCCGCAATCGTCCTATAGAGCGTTGGCGGAATTTGTTGATCTAGATCTACATCCATGAGCAGAGATACAAGCTCCTTGGACTCGTGGATGAACACGCCGGCCTCCAGCGCCACGCTGATGATCTGCTCGGCCACCAGCCCGCGGCCCTTGGCCACCACCTTGGGCGCCGGCGCGCCGTTCTCGTAGGTCAGGGCCACCGCCTGCTGCAGCGGGCGGCGCGGCAGGTCGTCGGTCATGGCGGCTCCTGGCCGATGGTCAGCGAGGACAGCGGCGCGCCGGCCGCCTCCATTGCCTGCTCCAGCTGGCTGGCGTAGGCGCGCAGGGTGTCGGCGGTGTCGCCGTCGTCGGCTTGCACCTGGATATGCACCTGGCCGCCGATCAGCGTCACCGCCGCCGACACCGCGCCCAGCATCGGGAAGCGGAAGCGTACGCCGCTGCGCCAGACTTGTTCGGGTTCGCCGTCGGCGCCATTGCCCTCGTCCTTGCGGCCTTCGCGCTGTTCGCGGCGGATTTCCCACTGCATGTGCTGGCCCGGCCACGCTTCGCCGTTCCATTGCACCCGGCCTTGCTCGTGGGTGTGCAGTTGCTGGTTGATCAGTTGCGCGGCGCTCAGGTCGGGACCGCTGGCGGCGGCGCGGGCGGCGCTTTCGCCGCTTTGCAGCATGCGCTGCATCTGCGGCTCGCGCATCAGCTCGGGCAGGGTGCGCTCGCCCTTGGCCCATTCGGTGACATGCGACTCGTAGAACAGGCCGCTTTGCGAGATGGTGTCTTGCAGTTTTTGCGCCAGCTGTTCTGCGGCCGGCGCGGCGTTGCCGAACAGCGCGCTCTTGCCGACCAGCGCCAGTTGCGCGCCGGCGCTGCCCTGTGCGGTGCTGAGGACGGTGGTCAGCACGCGGGCGGTGTTGCTCAGCGTCGCTTGCGGCGTGCTGGGGTCGAGGTCGGGCAATTCGTTGGACGGCGTCAGCGGCGCCTTGCCGAGCAAGGTGGCGGCCAGGCTTTGCGGTTTGACTGCTTCAGTCGGGGCCGCGCCGCCGGCGCTTTGCGCGGCGGCGGCGCCAGCCTGGGGGGCGGCACCGGCGCCAGCGGCTGGTGCCGCGGCACGGGCGTCGGTGGCCACGGCAGCAGCACCGGCGGCGGTTGGCGTTGCGGCTGTGCCTGGCGCCGTCGTGGCCGGCGTCGCCGTGCTGGCGGTAGCCGCCGGCGTGTTGGCGGGACGGCCTGCCGTTGTGGCCGGATTTTCGGCGGTTTCCGCAGTGGCGCCGGCGGCGCCTGCCGCAGCGGCTGCGGCTTGCGCTGCGCCCGTCGCCGGCGCGGCCGTGCCGGCCGGCGTTCCGGCGGCCGCCGGCGTGCCCGGTTTGAGCTGGCCCGGCAGTCCGTCCGCCTCGGCCGGCAGGCCCGCTGCGGCGCCGCTCGCGCCGGGCGTGGCCGGCTGGCCCGGCGTCGCGGCGCCGGCCGGTGGGCGGGGCGTGGGCGGCAGGGCGGCCGGCGCGTCTTGCGAGGGCAGGGCGGGCGAGTACAGGCCGTCGCCGGCCTCGGCGGGTTCACTGTAGACCAGCGTGGCCGAGCTGCCGGGGCTGTTATTGCCGAGCTGGAAAGTGGGACGGGGATTGGCGGTCAGCACGGTCAGCGGCACTTCGGCGCCGACCTGCACTTCCGGCGGCAGCATCATGCGCACCGCGTTGTCGGCCACCTTGACCAGGAAGCTGCCGTCGTTGAACTTGGACAGCACTTCGGCCGTGACCGACTGGCCGACCAGGCTTTGCAGCGCGCGCTGAAAGGCCGCCTGGCGGCCGTCGCCGACCGGCGCGACGCCGCCGACATCGGCCGCCGGACCGACCGGCAGGATGGTGACCACGGGCGGCAGCATGGCGCGCCCCTGCTTTAGACGCTGCCGTAGGCGTTAATCACGCGCCGTTCAGTGCCGGTGGCGTTGATCAGTTTGGACAGTTGCGCCATCCACGGCATGGTCAGGTCGCGGATCTGGCGGTCGGCGTTGAGCATCTGGCGGATCAGGCTGATCTTGCGTTCGCGCTCGGCGCCCTGCATCGGCTGCGCCGGTTCCTGTGCGCGCAGCGCCTGCACGTGGGCGGCGCAGCGCTGCTCCAGCAACACCAGCTGGTCCCAGTCGCTGCTGGTGGCGGCCTGCACCATCTGTTCGGTCAGCTCGGCCATGGCGGCGTACACGGAAAGGATATCTTGGCTGGTCATCATGAATCAGGCGCTCGCGAGATTGGTAGGGCGGATGCCGGTGGCGGCAGGGGTGTCGGCGATCGCATTCCAGGCGTCGCGCAACTCGGTCAGCAGGCGCTGCACTTCCTCCAGGATCGCTGGATCGTTGTTCAGGTTGGCCGTCAGCAGGCGTGCGCTCATGTATTCGTACAGCGCGTCCAGGCCCTCGGCGATCTCGCCGCCGGCCTTTTTGTCGAGCGCGGCGCGCAGGCCGCTGTCGATGATCATGATGGCCTTGGAGATCGATTTGCCCTTCTCGCCGATGTCGCCATTGCGCATGCCGGCCAGCGCGGCGTTCAAGGCCACCATGGCGCCGTCGAACAGCATGACGATCAGCTTGTGGGGACTGGCGGCGACCACGCCGGTTTCCATGCCAACCTTGGCATAGGCGTTCACGCCAGTTTGTCGAGATCCAAACATACTCTGTCTCCTGTTAAAGCGTCAGCGGCTATTGCTTGGCAAGCGCCGCGAACTGTTGCGTCAAGAATGACGCGGTGGTATTCATGCTGGCGATCGACGTATCGAGCGCCGTGTACTGCGCGCGGTAGCGCGCTTCGATATCGGTCAGGCGGGCGGCGAAGGCGTCCCTCTGCTTGGCGACATCCTTCACCGAGTTGTTCAGGCCGACGGTGCGGCTGTTGATCGCGCCGGTGGAGCCCAGGTAGCCGGCCGCCAGCGAGTTGAGCTGGTAGGCATACCCCTGGGAGAAGCCGAAACTGCCGCGCGAGCCGGTGGTGTCGCCGGTAATCGTCAACTTCAGCCCGTCGACCGGCGCGCCCGGCGAACCGGTCAGGGTCTGGCCGCTGCCGGTGGCGGTGTAGCCGCCGATGGTGCCGGCCACGTCCAGGCCGTCGACCGGCACGCCGGTGCCGAATGCGGCCGAGATGTCGGTGCCGGTCGCCGTGGCGACATGGATGTTCGATTTCGCGCCGTAGTTGGTCGAAGCGAGCTTGAGCTTGCCATCGTCGCCGATGGTGGCGCTGACGGTGGCGCCGGCGCTGGCAAACGCGCTGACGCCGTTGATCGACGATTGCAGCAGCGTGGCCAGCTGGCTGGGATTGTAGCTGCCGGCCGGCAGCGAAATGGTGGCGGTGTTGGACAGCGTGGCCGGCTTGGTGTCGTTCAGCGTCACGGTCCAGGTGGTGTCGGTATCGATCACGGTTTCGGCCGGCAGCACGGCGGTGCCCTGCAGCGTGCCCTGGGTGGCCAGCTGGGTGATGTCGATCGCGTAATCGCCGGCCTTGCTGTTGGTGCCGGAGCTGACGAACTTGACGTCCGGATCGCTGCCATGGCCGACCGCCGCGAACAGGCCGGCGATGTCGCTGAAGTTGTTGGTCACGGCCTTTTGCAGCTTGGTGTTGTCCAGGCTCAGCGTGCCATCCTTCTGGAACGAGATGCCGATCTGCGACAGATTGGTCAGGCTGGTGCCCTGCAAGCCGGTGATCGAAGTGCCCAGTTGACGGCGGATCGAGGCTTGCAGATTGCGCAGGGTGGTATCGCCCAGCAGCGGACCGCCGGTCTTGGTGTCCGGATCGTAGGCGCCCAGCTGGGCGATCTGGCCGCTCAAGTCGTTGTAGGCCTTGACGAAGCCGTTGACCGAGGTGGTCAACGAACCGCTGTCCTTGCTCACCGACAGCGACGAACTGCCGACCTTGAGGGCGTTGATGCTGATGCCGCTGATGGCGCCGTTGATGCCGGTGCTGGGGCTGGTGACGGCGATGCCGTTGACGGTGGCCAGCGTATCGGCCGCCGCCGCCTTCTGGCTCAGGTTCTGCACGCCGCCCGGATCGTAGCCCAGCAGGGCAGCCAGTTTGTCGTCCGGCGGATTGCCGCCGGAGCCGGCCAGGGTGATCTTCATGGTCGAACTGGCGCCGGTCGCCGACGAGGTCAGGATCAGGTGATTCGGGGTGGCGTTGGTGCCGGTCGAGCCGTCCGAGATGATGCTGGCGGTGACGCCGAAGTTGCCCTTGTTGATCGCCGCCATGATGCCCTGCAGCGTATTGTTCGAGCTGTCGATGACGATGTTGCCGCTGGTGCGGCTGGAATCGGCCGCGAAACTGGCGCCGAGATAGGCGCCGCCGACGCCGGCGGTAAAGCCGGCCTTGGACGGATCGGTGCCGCCGACGGTGATGGGGCTGCCGTCCGCCGACACCAGCGTAATGGCGCCGACCGCCGTCGTGCTGGAACCGATGTTGGCCGTGCCGCTGTTGCCGATCCCGCCGGTGACGCTGCCGTCGACGGCTTCGGCGATGGCGATGTTGCTGCCGTCCGCATTGAGGAATTGCAGGTCGCCGCCGACGGCCGTGCCTTTGATGGTGATGTTGGCGTCGGCCAGCGCGCGGCCGACGGCGGTGGTCGGCGCCAGGGCGGCATCGAGCGAGGCGGCGGTGACGCCGCCGGCCGCGCCGGCCGCCACGCCGGTCGCCTGGGCGGCGATTTCCACGCCGCCGACCGTCAGTTTATAGGTGCCGCCGCCGCTGGTGTCGACATTGCCGAAGCTGGAAGCGCCGGCGGCGCCGAACAGGGTGACGTCGGTGGCGGTGGCGGAGGCCTTGGCCGACACGCCGGTGGTGCTGCTCTTGGCGTTGACGGCGTCAGCCAGCAGGCGCGCGCTGCGGGTGGAACCGTCGGTGGCGATCGCGGTGTTGTTGATGCTGAGCGAGCCGGTCGACACGCCGCCGCTCGACAGGCTGGCGCCGAGCTGGGTGCCGGCGATGCCGAACGTGCCGCCGCTGGTGGTGCCGAGCGAAAAATTGATGGTGGTCTTGGCGCCCAGGCCGATGGCGGCCGTGGTGCTCTTGTAGCCGGTCGAGGCCAGCGTTTGCGCCTGCGCGATCTGGCTGATGTTGACGCGGTAGTTGCCCGGCTGCGCAGTACTGTCCGCGGTGGCGGTCATCACGCTGGTGTCGCTGGGCGCGCTGATCAGGGTCTGGAAGCTGGAGACCGAGGTCAGGCCGGCCAGCGCGGTCTGGAACGAGCCCAGCGCGCCGGATAGATTGCCGAACGCGGACACCTGCGCCAGATAACTGGCCGACTTCTTGTCGTAATCGGCCAGCGGCGCCGACTCGACCGCCATCAGCTTGCTGACGATGGAGTCGACCGGGATGTTCGAGCCGATGCCTGGTGAAGAGATGCCCACGTTGCGCTCCTAAGTAAAGCAATAATATAAGACAATATCGGCAGAATCAAACCGGACTTGAGAGGGGAGAATACCTGCCAGTTCAGGCAAAGCTGAAAAAACGGGCAGCGCTCGGCGGCGCAGGGCGTGACGGGACGGCGGTCGGGCTGCGCAACGGGCGTGGCCGGTCAGATCCGCGGTGGCGGCACTCCTGTTGGCAGGATGCCATGAAGACAGAAAAAGCGGCGCGCGCGAGCGCGGCCGCTTCAGGCGGTTTGCTGGATCAGCAAGCCGGAGGCGCCGGATTTCGATTCCAGCGATTTGGCGATTTCCAGCGCTTCGGGCGAGGGAATCTGGCGCAAGACTTCCTTGGTGGTCTGGTCGATCACTTTCACCACGGTACGCTTGGTGTCGGTATCGACCGAGAACTCCAGGCCTTGCGACTTGGCCTGGGCCGACTTGTTCAGTTGCGATACGGCCTGGTTGACCTGGTCCAGCGTCGGAACGTTGGCAGGGCCTTTGACGGCGGCCGCGGTTTCGACGGCCGTGGCCGGCGCGCGCGCTGCGCCGTGGGCGGCGACTTCGCCGCCGGCGGCACTGGCCGGACGGTCTGCTGGGCGGGCCTGGGTGGCCGAGCCGATGGTATCGATAGTCATGATGCTTCCTTTGTGAAAAATCCCCGGCTGAATAAATCAACCGGGGAACCTAGTCAGAGCGACCTTACCGCGTCAACCCTGCCCCGGATTTTAGCCACGCAGCAGGGACAACACGCCGTTCGGCAGCGAGTTGGCCTGGGCCAAGATGGCGGTACCAGCTTGTTGCAGGATCTGGCCGCGGGTCAGGTTGGCCGTTTCCGACGCGAAGTCGGTATCTTGAATCCGGCTACGCGAGGCCGACAGATTCTCGGTCGCGGTATTCAGGTTCGAGATGGTCGAGGCGAAACGGTTCTGAATCGCACCCAGCGACGCGCGGTTGCTGTTGATCTGGTTCAGGGCCGAATCGATGGTCTTCAGGGCGGCGTTGGAGCCGGCCACGGTGCTGACGTCGAGCTTGGCTACCGATTGCAGCGAGCTGGCCTGGGTGGCGGCGACGACGGCCTGACCGGTGCTGCTGATCGAGAAGCCGTTGTCCGACGTGAAGTCCAGGTGACCGCCGACGGTGATGCTGGAGCCGGCGCCGGCGTTGACGACCGGGGTGGCGCCCGAGTTGTCGACGGTATCGGCGGCACCGCCGATGCCGAAGGACTGGCCGACGGCGATCACGGCGGCGGTGGTGCCCGACGCTGGCTTGTCGGCGCCGCGCAGGAAGGCGCCGGACAGGCCGTCGTCTGCAGCCGTGTTGGTGTTCTGGATCTGGATGTCATCGCCGTTGGCGTCGCTCAGGGCGATTTCCTTGGCGGTGCCGGCCGAATTGGTCTTGATGGTGGCGCTGATGCCGGTCGTGCCGCTCTGGGCGTTGATGGCCTGCGCCAGCGAGGATACGTCGCCGCCCTTGACCTGGGCCGCGATGGTGACGGCGCTCGATTCCTTGTCATTGGCCACCGAGTTGGAACCGCGCAGCGTGAACTGGTAGGAACCGTCTTTCAGGCCGGTGGTCGGGTTGGTCGGATCGGAGCCCGACAGCGTGGCGCTGGTGACGGCCGAGGCCTTCACGCCGCTGGTGCCGGCCTGGCTGTTGATGGCCGAGGCGATGGTCTTGGCGCTGTCGCCGGCCTTGACCGCGACGTTGGTGGTGACACCGGCGCCCGAGCTCAGGGTCAGGGTTTCGTCGGCGGCGACGTTGTTCTTGTTACCGGTGAGCGCTTCCGAAATGCGGGCGCCGGCATAGGCCGAGGTGGCGGTGTTGTTGCCCAGGTCGGTGGCCTTGGCCGAACCGACGCCGATATTGATGGTCTGGCCGGAGTTGGCGCCGACCTGGAACTGGGCCGAGGTCAGCGAACCGTCCAGCACGTTCTGGCCGTTGAACTGGGTGGTGTTGGCCACGCGGTCCAGCTCGCTCGACAGGGCCGAAACCTCGCCCTGGATCGATTTGCGGTCGGAATCGGAGTTGGTGCCGTTGGCGGACTGGACTGCCAGTTCGCGGATACGCTGCAGCAGATCGCCTGCGGTGCTCAAGCCACCCTCAGCCGTTTGAGCCAGCGAGATGCCGTCGTTGGCGTTACGTGCTGCCTGGGTATTGCCGCGAATTTGCGAGGTGAAGCGCTCGGAAATCGCCAGGCCGGCGGCGTCGTCTTTTGCGCTGTTGATGCGCAAACCGGAAGACAGGCGTTGCAGGGAAGTCGACAGCGAGGCTTGCGACGTGGTCAGGTTACGTTGCGAATTCAGCGATGCAATATTTGTGTTAATGACTTGTGCCATGATGTTTCTCCAGACTGATACTTCGATTCGGCGATATGCTCAGTTCCCATTGGTCTGCCTCCACGTTCCGAGACAATCAAACCGCTGTTGTTACTGGTAACGGTTGCCCAGTGGGAAAATTAAGGGGCGGAAAGAGGGGAAATTTTCTCTGGCAGGCCTAAAGTTCAACACCTATGCCCGTTTAAACGACAGCAATGGCGGAATCTTTAGGGCAAAAATAATTATTTTTCACCCTTGTTTTTGGGCAAAAAAAAGCCCGGCGGGCGCCGGGCTGGGGTCAAACTGATAATAAAGCGGCTTATTCGGCCACCACCACCCGGTTCTTGCCGGTCTGCTTGGCGGTGTACATGGCCTTGTCGGCGCGCTTGACCAGTTCGGTCTGCTCCTCGTTGGGACGGCGCAGCGCCACCCCGGCCGAGAAGGTGATCAGCACTTTCTCGTTATCGTGCAGGAAGAAGTGCTTGGTCAGCTCGCGCTGCAGACGGGTCATGGTGCTCGACGCCGCCTCGACCGAGGTCTCCGGCATCAGGATCAGGAATTCCTCGCCGCCGAAGCGGGCGATCACGTCCATCGAGCGCAGGGTGTCCTTGACGATCTTGACCAGGTGCTTGAGGGCGGCGTCGCCGGCGATGTGGCCGTAGGTGTCGTTGAGCTTTTTGAAGTCGTCGAGGTCGAGGATGGCGATGCACAGCGGCGTGCCGCGGCGGTCGGCGCGCGCGGTCTCGCGCTCGAACACGTCGTCCAGGCCGCGGCGGTTGAGGCTGCCGGTCAGCTGGTCTTCGCGCACCAGTTCGCTCAAATGCTGCAGCTTCGCCTCCAGCGCGTGGATGCGGTTCTCGGCGTCCTGCACTTCCTGGCGCGCCAGCACCATCTTGTCGCGCGCCTTGAGCGCCTCGCTCTGCACCAGCCGGGTTTCCTTGAGGACGTCGTCGAGGATGGTGTTGAGCTCGGCGATATTGTCGGCCTTGCTGATCTTTTCCGAATAGCCGCCGATCTTCTCGTGGAAGTCGCCCGTCGAGGCCGCCACCTGGCCGAGGCGGTCGATAAAGGTCATCATCATGTTCTTGACGGTGAGCTTGACGTCCGACAGGCTGTGCTTGAGCTGGCCCTGCTTGTAGATCACTTCCTTCAGGCTGCGGGTGGCTTCCTCCAGCGCGCGCACGTCGATCGGGCCGGTGATCAGGTTTTGCACCGATTCGATCTGGCCGCGCAGCCAGCTGTCGTCGTCGAGCAGCTCGCTGACGTTTTCCAGCAGCAGCTTGAACAGGCGCAGCAGCAATTCCTGCTGCTCGCCGCTGTCGCCGCCGCGCAGCTCGATCTGGTAGCACAGCTGCTTCAGGCGCACGGCGATCTCGGCCAGCGCCTCTTCGCTGTGGGCCAGCTTGGTGGCCGCGCCCAGCGATTCGGCCTCGGCCACCAGCACCGGCGCGCCCGCCAGCAAGGAGGCGACGGCGAAGGTCAGGGTGCGGCTCAGCAGGTCGCGCAGGGTGCGGCTTTGCTCGTCCTCGGGCAGCAGGCCGGCCACTTCGATGCCGCCCTTCTTGCCGACGAAGTGTTTTTCCACCAGCTGCGACAGCGCCTTGGCATAGCCTTCCCAGTCGCGCGACTTGACGGCGCGGTTGAAGCGGCGGCCGAAGTCGGCCAGGTCGCCGGTGTTTTCG
This sequence comes from Duganella sp. BJB476, assembly GCF_003416895.1. Taxonomy (GTDB): domain Bacteria; phylum Pseudomonadota; class Gammaproteobacteria; order Burkholderiales; family Burkholderiaceae_D; genus Rugamonas. The sequence continues at coordinate 323,259 of NZ_QVIO01000003.1, read as the reverse complement.
GTCAGGCGGGTGGCGAACTGGCTCAGCACCGATTCCGGGCCGGGATCGACCGCGCCGATCGGGGCGGCCGGGGCGGCGGTGACGCCGGCGATTTCGTTGTAGATGTCGCGGTAAGCTTCCGGCGTCGGCGCGATGCGGCGCACCGCCAGGCGCTTGAAGGCCTCGCGCGCGATCTCGGCCGGATTCTGCTCGGGAGTGGATGGTTTGCTGGACATCAGATGCTGCCTCTTAAAGGTTTGTTCATTAAACCATAATAAGTCCGCGCGCCGATCGGCATAGCTTGAATAAAAGGCCGGAAGGCAGCTTTCATTAGAGTATCAAGCGTAGGCAAAGCGGCAAGTGCGCGGCGGGCGCTTATTCATAGCCTACTCATTATCTACTCATTGTCTACTCTATCAGCTGGTTTTTGATGGCGTAATGGGTCAGTTCCGCGCTGTTTTTCAGCTTCATCTTGACCAACAGCCGGGCCCGGTACTCGCTGACCGTCTTGACCGACAGCGACAGTTCCTTGGCGATCATGCCCACCGTCTTGCCGGAGGCGATCATGGTCAGGGTCTGGTATTCGCGGTCGGACAGGGTGTCGTGCGGCGGCGCCTCGTGGTCTTCGCCGACGTGGTTGGCCAGTTCCTGCGCCAGCGCCGGGCTGATGTACTTGAGGCCGCCGGCCACCTGGCGGATCGCCGTGACCAGCTCGCGCGGCGCGCTCTGCTTGGTCAGGTAGCCGGCCGCGCCGGCCTTGAGCGAGCGGATCGCGTACTGGTCCTCGCGGTGCATGGACAGCATCAGCACCGCCAGTTCCGGCTTTTCCTTCTTGATCTGCTTGAGCACCTCGATGCCGCTGCGGTCGGGCATGGAGATGTCGAGCAGCATGACCTGGCAGTCCGACTTGCGGAACAGCTTGATGGCGTCCAGGCCGTTCTCGGCCTCGCCGGCGACGACGATGTCGCGCGTCTCGGCCAGGATTTGTTTCAAGCCCTCCCGCACGATGGCGTGGTCGTCGGCGATGAAGACCTTGATGATGGCTTTTTCTGACATGCGGGTCTCTGCTTCCTATTTTTACTATATTTGCTATTTCACAGCAGAAATGTTTTCACCCGCTATTGTAGCGCCGGCGGCGGCCGCGATGAGGGCCGCGCGCTCGGTTTCGCGCTTAATTTTGATCGCCACCACGGTGCCGCCGCCGGCCGCGTGGCTCAGCGCCAACGTGCCGCCCAGCGCGCGCGCGCGCTCGGCCATGCCGCGCAGGCCGAACGAGGCCGGCTTGGCGCGGTCGGCCTGGCGGATGCCGCTGCCGTTGTCGCCGATTTTCAGGCTGATGTGGTGCCGCAGCCGCGCCAGCTTGACGCTGACGCGGGTGGCGCCGGCGTGCTTGGCGATATTGGTCAGCGCCTCCTGGGCGATGCGGAACAGGGCGGTGGCCTGGTCGTTGTCGAGCTCGATCTCGCGCTGGTTGGCGTTGAAAGTGCAGGCGATGCCGGTCTGCTTTTCGAATTCCTTGACCTGCCACTCCAGCGCCGCCGCCAGGCCCAGGTCCAGCAGCGCCGGGCGCAGGTCCAGCGAAATGCGGTGCACGGCGTCGATGGTGCGGTCGACCAGGGCGTCGACATAGTCGGTCCGTTCGCGCAGCGCGGGGAAGTCGCCCACCTCGTCCAGGCGGGCGGCCAGCATGGCGACCGCCATCTTGATCGCCGTCAGGTTGCCGCCCAGCTCGTCGTGGATCTCGCGCGCGATGCGGGTGCGCTCCTGCTCCTTGACGCGCTCGGCATGCGCGCTCAGCTCGGCCAGGCGGGCGCGCGAGTGGCGCACTTCCAGCTGCTCCTGCTTGCTCTCGCTGATATTGGTCATGATGCCGTCCCAGCGCACCGCGCCGCCGGCCAGCGCGTGCGGCGTGCAGCGCAGGTTGATCCACTTGACGTCCTTCCAGGCGTCGACCCAGATGCGGCCTTCCCAGTTCCAGCTCCACAGCGCGGCCGCCGAGGCTTGCATGGCGTCCAGGTAGGACTTGCGGTCGTCCGACAGGATCAGCTCCAGGAAGCGCTCGGGCTGCTCGTGCAGCTCGGCCGCCGTCAGGCCCAGCAGCGCCTGGCAGCCGTCGCTCAGGTAGGGGAAGCTGACGCGGCCGTCGGCGTGCAGCACGAACTGGTAGACCAGGCCGGGCGTGTTGGAGACGATGGCGTCGAAGCGCGCGCGCACCTGTTCCAGTTCGTCGGCCATGGCCGCGCTGTCGGGGTGGGGGAGGGAAGCTGCGCTCATGATAATGATCTAAATAGTATGTAAGGTTAACGGGCGCGCCAACGCGCGCGGAAGCGCCGCAGCAGGCGGCGGAAGCGCGCCATCCAGCTGCGCGGCGAGGGCACGGCGTGCTGGCGCCAGTGGCGCCAGGCCTTGGCCAGCGCGCTGACGCGGCGCCAGGCGCGGGTGGCGCGCAGCCGTGCTATCCAGCGTTCCTTCAGCGCCAGGAACCAGTGCAGCAGCCGGGCGAACCAGACGATGGTCATCAGCACCGGCCGCGTCAGCAGGAAGATGCGCGCCACCGCCGCCGCGCCGCCCAGCTTGGCCAGCACGATCACGAGCAGGCCAAGCAGCGCGTGGCCGTGCGCCATCGCCCACAGCGCCAGCAGCTTGACCGGGAACAGCAGCGTGGCCGGCAGCACGAACAGCGCCAGCGCCGCGCGCGGGCCCAGCGTGCAGATCCAGGCTTCCAGCCGGTGCAGCGGCGGCCAGGACGACAGGCGCCGCAGCATCCGCATGCCGACGTCCCACAGCCAGTCTTCCAGCAGCAACAGCAGGGCCGCCAGGTAGACCAGCGGGGCAAACAGTGAGCGGAAAAAGCGGTGGAAGGGTTTCATCGTCTCAGCGTTGTTCTATGGGCATCATCATACGTGAAGCTTTGCGCGCGCGGGAAAGTGGTCGCCCCATGAAATTAAGTTTTTTGTAACTCATTTAGTCAATATTTCCGTGATAATATTTAATTAGTTTCTCGTTTGTAATTATTTTTACCAAATACATTTAGGAATTCACATGAAAATATTGCGCTACACCCGTTGTGCCGGAGCTGCACTGGGTTTGACGATCGCGGCATGGGCCTCGGCTGCACCAACGCCCATCATTTCCTATCTGCAGCCGCTGGGCGCCGCTGCAGGAAATCTTTCGTCTATCACGATCAGTCCGGATGGCCGGTATCTGGCATTCCGGCAAGATACTCCGACCGGTACGGCCAGCGATATTTACATCTATGATAGGAATACCGGCGCGACGACCCAAGCCAACCTGAAGCTAGGCGGCGGCATTCCCGTGAACGCCAAGTGCGACTTGCCGGTTCTGAGCAATGAGGCCTTGTATGCGGTGTTTGTCTGCAGTGGCTTGCCGATGGGCGTGGCCGGTAGCGAGGTGAAATATGCCGGACAGTCCTATCTGGTGTATGACCGGCTGCAAAACAAAACCGAGCTGATAGCACAAGGTTCCGCCAACGCCATCATTGACCTGACCAATGCGATAGGCCTCAGTGTGGACGGAAAATATGCGGCCTTCCGCACCCGGAGAATTCTCGCTAATGGCAACAGCTCGTACACGCTCACGATCAGGAATATGGCGAGCAAAACGAGCCAGGAAACGGCTGCGACGTCGGCCAATATCGGCCAACAGATGGTACTGTTGAACATCAGCCAGAATGGCCGTTACGTGTCTTATTCGGGCAGGGCCACGCCGGGCAGCGTGATTGGCGACCTGGCGGTGTTCGACAAGGTCACAGGCGTGACCGAAGTGGTCAACGTAAACGCAGCCGGTGTGCACAGCAATGGTAGCGAGGCCGAAGTTGCGATGAGCGCGGATGGCAATTTTGTCGCATTTGCTTCCGGCGCAACTAATCTGGTGGCCAGCCAAACTGGGGCCACCCGCGGCGTTTTTTTGCGGGACCGCAGCAGCGGCAAACTTGAGCTGATCAGCGGAACCGCGGTGGCGACCTATGGTGGGGTGTCCCTGAGCGCCAATGGCCGGTACGTGTCCTACTTTAGCAACAGTAACTTGTGCGTCTACGACCGCCTGACTAAAAAAACTCGCAGCGCTCCCGCGGCGTACAGCGTGGGAACGCGGGTCAGCGCAGATAACCGCTACGTCGTATCCCAGGTTAACCAGATGCCTGGCGGACCCGGTCGCGCCATCATGCTGATCGACTTCGGCGCGCGACCTGGTTTGAATCTCTCCGCCAGCGGCTTGTCGTTGACGGAAGGCGGCATAGCCGGCACCTACACCGCGGTGCTGGCGCAGGTGCCGGATGCCGACGTCAACGTGGCGCTGTCGGCCGATATGCAATTGGTCCTGGCGCGTCCGCAGCTGACTTTTACGCCGGACAACTGGAACCAGCCGCAAGTCGTCAGCGTGCAAGCGCCGAACGACGGGATTGCACAAGGTCCGCGTAGCGGCGCCGTGACCAACACGGTGAGCAGCAGCGATGTCGAATACACGGTCATCAAGCCTGCCAAGGTCACAGTCGCCATCAACGATGCGGTGGTTCCGACGATCGTGGTGCCGGCGCCGGCATGGAATCATTCCGACCTTCCGCTGACGGGCACGGCGGCGCCTGGCGCCACCGTGATGCTGACCGCGACCAACCAGAGCACCGGTTGGCTGACGTCGGTGAGCACGGTCGCCGATGCGCAAGGCCATTGGAGCTATGTTCTGACTGGCTTGACCAGCGGTACGCATGAACTCGACGTACAGGCCGACGGCATACACGGTGTGCCGCAGACTGTCACCGTCGCGCTGTAGCCGTCGCTGAGGGGGGAGGGGAGCCGATTCCCCTTCCACCGCCGAAGCCGTTACAATAGCCCGCATGAACAAAGCATTTGTCAAAGAGTCGGACCAGGACGACGACGAGGAAGCCGCGGCGCTCGCCCTGGCGATCCCGGCCGGGTCGAAGAACTATATCCGGCCGGAAGGTTACCAGCGCATCAAGGATGAGCTGCTGCAATTGATCGACGTCGACCGCCCGGAGGTGGTGCGCATCGTGCACTGGGCCGCGTCCAACGGCGACCGCTCGGAAAACGGCGACTATATCTACGGCAAGCGGCGGCTGCGCGAGATAGACCGCCGCATCCGCTTCCTGACCAAGCGCATGGATTCGGCCGCCATCGTCGACCCCAGCGTGCATCACGGCAGCGACCAGGTGTTCTTCGGCGCCACCGTCACCTATTGCAACCAATTGGATGAGACGCGCACCATCACCATCGTCGGCATCGACGAGCTCGACCCCCTGAACGGCAAGATCAGCTGGGTGGCGCCGGTGGCGCGCGCGCTGACCAAGGCGCGCGAAGGCGATGTCATCACCTTCCAGGCGCCGCACGGCGTCGAGGAGCTGGAAATCCTTGAGGTGACATATCCGGCCCCGGCTGCCGATTAGCCTACGCCGCTGGGCTTGCTTGCTGGCGCTGCTGGGTTGGCAGGCGCAGGCGGCGGCGCTGGATAGTTACGTCATCGACCTCAATTCCAGCAAGTCCGAATACAACGACAGCCATATCAAGCGCCTGCTGACGGCGGCGCTGGAGGCCTCGCGCGCCAGATACGGCGCGTTCGAGGTGAAGATCTCGACGCTGCGCGTGCAGCGCGACCGGCTGATGCTGGAGATGATGAGCGCGCGCGACGTCAACCTGAGCGCGCAGGTGACGTCGCCGGAATGGGAGCAGAAGCTGATTCCGGTGCGGATCCCGGTGGACAAGGGGCTGTCGGGCTACCGCATCGCGCTGATCGACGGCCGCGACCAGGCCGAGTTTTCCAAGGTGCGCACGCTGGCGCAGCTCAAGGCCAAGAGCCTGGGAGCGGGGCGCCAGTGGAGTTCGACGGCGGTGCTGCTGCAATCCGGTTTCACGGTGCAGGCCGGCGCGACGACCTCGGGCCTGCACCGCATGCTGGCGGCGCACCGCTTCCAGTATTTTCCCCGTTCGATAGACGAGGCGCTGTTCGAGCGCGACGAATATGCGCCGGGGTTTCCGCAGTTGGCGGTGGAGCGCAGCTTTGCGATCTATGTGCCGTTGCCGCGCTACTTCTTCATCGGCGGACAACCGAGGCTGGCGCAGCGGCTGGAGTATGGGCTGCAACAGCTGATCGCGGACGGACGCTTCGACCAGATCTTCCACGAATTCTATGACGGCCTGATCGAGAAGGCCGGGCTGCGCCAGCGCCGCATCTTCAAGCTGGACAATCCCTTGCTCTCCCCGCAAACGCCGCTGGCCAACAAGGCCTATTGGTACGACCCCTTCGAGCCCAAATAAGCAGGAAACCGCAGCGCTGCGAGCAAGTTTTTGCTCTAATTATTGTAAATAAGTCAAATGTAAGTATTTGATATTTATTGCCATATAATAATGTTGAACTGCAGAAAATTTACGCGGAGCTGCCGGCCTTGCAGCCTAGTCAAGGCATATACCTTTTAAGGAGCTTGTATGGAGTTATTGAGTAACCGTAGGTCGGTAAAACACCGGGTTGGCGCGGTTGGCATCATGCTTGGCCTAAGTGTGTCCGCTGGATCTTCCCGAGCGGCGGTGCCGCCAGACCCGGCTTTGTCGTTCCTCGAATTGGCGCCTGGCTCGATGACCAATATGCGCATCAGCGGCGATGGGCGTTATACCGCCTTCCGATACGCGCCGAGCGGCGGAACCTTGGCCAACGTTTTTATCTATGACCGGATTGGCGGGACCACCGAGCAGGCGAATCGCATGCTGAACGGTAACCTGCCCACCACGAACTCCCGCTGCTATACGCCCGTGATCAGCGGTAATGGCCGCTTTGTGGTTTTTGCCTGCTACTCCATTGATATGGCATATCCCCAAGCGACAACCGGGCAGGGATATTTCCTTTATGACCGGGTCAGTGGAAAGACCGAGGTGGTCGCCGCCACCCCGGCGGCTGGGCCGATCGCCGGAGTTCTTGCGGCAGGCATTAGCGCCGATGGCCGCTATGTCGCCTATCGTACCAGTGTGGACGGGCACACCTATCTGAATGTGCGCGACAGGGCGAATCAAACGACCCAGGTGTATACGCCGGGATCGATCAACGTCGGAACGTCGCCGGCTTATCTGTTCGTGAGCGACACCGGGCGCTTCATCTCCTATCAGGGACGGGAAACGATCTACAGCACCTATATGGATATGTCGGTATTTGACCGCAGCACCGGCGTCACCGAGCGGGTCGATTTCACCACCAATGGCCTGCCCGACAAATCACCCAATAAACAGGATCTGTCCATGAGCGCGGACGGGAATGTCGCAGTCTATATGTCCGACTATACAAAAATCTGGACGGTGCCAGGAGCACCGGTCGGTCTGCAGATTTATGTGCGCGACCGCGCGGCGGCGAAGACGGAAATCATCAGCGAGGGGAACGGGGCGTATATGTACCCTCACGTTAGTGCCAATGGCCGTTACGTCGTCTATATCGGCGCCAAGACCGGTGAAACCATTAGCCGCCTGTATCGATATGATCGCCTTACCAAGACCACGCGCACGATACAAGGCGTGCTTGGCAATGGTAATACCGCGGTCTATCCGACGCTGAGCGCGGATGGCCGTTATATTTCCATGGACATCAACATCCCGGCGGAGAAGAAACGCAAGCTGCTGGTCGTCGACCTCGGCGCTGCCGCAGAGGTAAGTCTGTCCGCCAACAGCCTGGCGCTGACCGAAGGGGGCGCTGCAGCGACCTACAGCATGGTGCTGACGCAAGTGCCGAGCGCGAACGTCACTGTGGCGGTCACGCCGGACAAGCAGCTGAACGTGGCGCGCACGCAGCTGGTCTTTACGCCGGATAACTGGAATGTGCCGCAGGTGGTCAGCGTGCAGGCGCTGCAGGATGGCGTGGCCGAAGGCAAACACAGCGGCGTCATCACGCACACCGTCACCAGCACCGACATCGACTATACCGTGGTCAAACCGTCCAGCGTGACGGTGACAATCAACGACGCCGTGGTGCCGACCGTGGTGCTGCCGGGCGCGACGTGGACACAGTCCGACCTGCAGGTATCCGGCACCGCCGCGCCGGGCGCCAATGTGATCCTGACCGCCGCCAACCGCAGCACCGGCTGGCTGACCTCGGTCAGTGTGCTGGCCGATGCGCAAGGCCACTGGAGCCGCACCCTGAGCGGCCTGAGCGATGGCGTGATCGAGATCGACGCCCAAGCCGACGGCATCCACGGCGCGGTGCAGAGCATCACCGTGGCGCTGCTGCCGCCACCGCCGATCAGCCTGCCGCCGGCGCAGCAATAAACCCACCAAAATATCTTTCCAGGAGTTTCTATATGAAGAATCACATCAAGTCAGCCGCAGGGCTGTTGCTGGTTGCCGTGGCGGCGGCCAGCCCGGCCTTTGCCGCACCCGACATCACAGTCCGCACCATTCCGTTCAATGCCTACGCGCAAGACGCCCTGGCAACCATCAGCGCGGACGGCCGCTATGTGGCGTATAAATTCGAGCAGCGCGGACCTGGCAGTTATGCACGCTACATCTACATCCAGGACATGGTCACGAACCAGCGGATTCCAGCCAATGTCACGTTGAAGGGGGCCGTGGGCGGGGCCTGCGATTATCCATCGATGAGTGCGAACGGTCGCTATGTTGCGTTCGGATGCGCGGCGGCGACGATGGGGGCCGTGACCAAGAGCGGGGCGGGGTATTTCGTCTATGACCGCGTGACCAACACCACCCAAATGATCCCCGACACAGGCGACGACCGGCCCGCCACTGGCTACGCCACGGGCATCAGCGCGGACGGTCGCTACGTTGCGTTCCGCACGAACACGGCGTCGGGCGTCAGCAAAATCTTCGTCCGCGACATGGTGAACAAGACGACCAGCGGCACCAATGCGCAGTTCGTGAATGCCGGCGGCAACTCGCGCCTCTCCATCAGTGCCGATGGCCGCTACATCGCCTATCTCGGCAGAGCCGGGTTCGCCGGCAATCCCAACGTTTCGGTGTACGACCGCAGGACCGGCGTGACCGAGGCGGTCGACGTGCTCCCCGACGGCAGCCGCAGCACCGCCAACCCGACCGAACCGACGATCAGCGAGGATGGTTCCGCCGTAGTGTTCACATCGCCCGATACGGCGCTGGCAACGCAGGCGACCCCCAAGGGTCTTTATGCTGCATTTGTGCGAGACAGGAAGACTGGCAAGACGGAGCAGATCAGTGGCGTCATCAACGCCCACGTGACCAGCAGCGCGATCAGCGGCAACGGACGCTATGTCGGTTATATATTGGGAGGCAGCATGTATGTGCATGACCGCCTGACCAAGATCGCCCGTAAAATCGTGTTGAGCGCGCTCACGGCCTACGGCCCGCCGCGCTTCTCCAGCGACGGCCGCTATGTGGTCTTCACGACCAGCAACCCGGCCGGCAATATGCAATCGGTGACCATCGCCGACCTGGGCGTCGCCGCCAACGTCACCTTGTCCGCCACCACGCTGTCGTTGACGGAGGGCGGCATCGCCGGCACCTACAGCATGGCGCTGACGCAGGCGCCGGAGTTCGATGTGAAGGTCGCGCTGGGAACCAGCACGCAGCTGAACCTGGCCCGCAGCGAGCTGACCTTTACGCCCGATAACTGGACCCAGCCGCAAGTGGTCAGCGTGCAGGCCGTGGCGGACGGCGTGGCGGAAGGGCCGCATAGCGCCGCCATCGTCCACACCGTCACCAGCGCCGATGTGAACTACAACGTGGTGAAGCCAGCCGATGTCACGGTGACGATCAATGACGGCATCACGCCGACCATCGTGCTGCCGGGTATCACCTGGAACGGCACCGAGCTGCCCCTGACCGGCACCGCCGCACCGGGCGCGACGGTATTGTTGACGGCCGTGAACCGCAGCACCGGCTGGTTGTCTTCGGTGAGCACGGTCGCCGACGCGCAGGGACAGTGGCGCTACATGCTGACCAATTACACCGAAGGCGTGATCGATCTCGACGCGCAGGCCGACGGCATCAAGAGCGTGGTGCGCACCATCACCATCGCCTTCCTGCCGCCACCGCCGATCAGCCTGCCGCCGGCGCAGCAGTAAACGCAAAAGGGCAGGCGCGATGCCTGCCCTTTTTTTTCGCTGAAGCCGCGACCTAGCTGCGCTCGCGCAGGATGCGGTTGACGCCGGCCACGCGGCGCACATTGCGCAGCAGGCCCGCCAGGTGCACGCGGTCCTTCACCTGGATCGTGAAGCGCAGCTGGTGCAGCACGTGTTCCTTGTCCTCGTCCATGCCGACGTAGGTGATGTTGGCGTCGGACTCGCCGATCTCGGCCGCCACGCGCGCCAGGATGCCCTTCTCGTTGTTGATCAGCAGCTTGATGCGGCTGTCGAAACGGCGGTTCAATTCCGTGCCCCACTTGACCGCGATCCAGCGGTCCGGTTCCTTGACCTTCTGGCGCTTGGCCAGCATGCAGTCGCTGGTGTGCACCAGCAGGCCCTGGTCGCGGCGCAGCTGGCCGATGATGGAGTCGCCCGGGATCGGCAGGCAGCACGGCGCCAGTTGCACCGACACGCCTTCGCTGCCGCAGATGGTCACCGGATCGAGCTCGGCCGCGCTGTTGTGGTCGACCGGCGCGCTGGCCGATTCGCCGCCGCGCAGGCCGAAGATGTGGCGCGCCACCAGCGCCGCCATGCGCTTGCCGATGCCGATGTCGGCATACAGCTCGTCGAGCGACTTGGCGCTCGATTCGTTCAGCAGGCGCTCGACCAGATGCTCTTCCAGCACCGGATTGATGCCCAGCGACGTCAGCGCCTGCGACAGCAGCTGCTCGCCCAGGGTGATCGATTCCGGCAGGTTGATGGTGCGCAGGTGGTGGCGGATCGCCGAGCGCGCCTTGCCGGTGCGCACGAACGACAACCACGTCGGGCTGGGCCGCGAATTGGCGTCGGTGACGATTTCCACGATGTCGCCGTTGCGCAGCTCGGTGCGCAGCGAGGCCGGTTCGTTGTTGATGTTGACCGACACCGTGTGGTCGCCGATGCCGGTGTGGATCGAATACGCGAAGTCGATCGGCGTGGCGCCGCGCGGCAGGGCGATGATCTTGGACTTGGGCGTGAACACGTACACCGAATCGGGGAACAGGTCGACCTTGACGTGTTCGAGGAATTCGGCCGAGTCGCCGGTCTGCTGCTGGATGTCGAGCAGCGACTGCAGCCAGGCGTGGGTGCGCTGCTGCATGTCCGACAGGTTCGAGTCGCCGTTCTTGTACAGCCAGTGCGCGGCCACGCCCGATTCGGCGGTGCGATGCATTTCCTGGGTGCGGATCTGGAACTCCACCGGCGTGCCGTACGGGCCGATCAGGGTGGTGTGCAGCGACTGGTAGCCGTTGAGCTTGCGGATCGCGATGTAGTCCTTGAACTTGCCCGGCATCGGCTTGTACAGCGAGTGCAGCGTGCCCAGCGCCACGTAGCAATTCGGGAAGCTGTCGACCACCACGCGGAAGCCGTACACGTCCAGCACCTGCGAGAACGACAGGTGCTTGCTGCGCATTTTCTTGTAGATGCCGTACAGCGTCTTTTCGCGGCCGTAGACCTCGGCCTCGATATTGGCCATGGTCAGCGTGTTCTTGACCGATTCGAGGATCTTCTTGACCACCTCGCGGCGGTTGCCGCGCGCCGCCTTGACGGCCTTGGCCAAGGTGCGGTAGCGCAGCGGATACAGGTGCGAGAACGACAGGTCCTGCAGCTCGCGGTAGATGTTGTTCAGGCCGAGGCGGTGGGCGATCGGCACATACACTTCCATCGTTTCGCTGGAGATGCGCGCCTTCTTGGCCGGCGCCATCACCTCCATCGTGCGCATATTGTGCAGGCGGTCGGCCAGCTTGATCAGGATGACGCGCACGTCCGAGGCCATCGCCAGCAGCATCTTGCGGAAGTTCTCCGCCTGCGCCTCGATCTGGCTCTGGAACTCGATCTTTTCCAGCTTGGACAGGCCGTCGACCAGGTTGGCCACCGGCGCGCCGAAGCGTTCGATCAGCTCTTCCTTCTTGACGTCCTGGTCTTCCATCACGTCGTGCAGCAGCGCCGCCATGATGGCCTGGGCGTCGAGCTTCCAGTCGGCGCAGATCTCGGCCACGGCGATCGGATGCGAGATATACGGCTCGCCCGATTTGCGCACCTGGCCCAGGTGCATTTCGTCCGAGAAACGGTAGGCTTCCTTGACCTTTTTCAGGTCGGCGGCGTTCATGTACTCGGCCAGTTTTTCGGTCAGATGCGTGACGGAGGCAACGCCCGCGGTCAGGGTAGGCGTGGCCAGGGGCGACGAAGAAATCACAGGCGGGATGGGAGCTGGTGCGGATGAGGCGAGGGTGGTGGTGCTATCCCCTGCGTCGGCCCCTGATGTGGGCGCAGCCGGCGCAGGGGCCGGCTGGTTGGCCCGTGCGGGCTTGCCACTCAGTGTCGGATCGGCAGGGATCAGATTCATACTTTTGCGTTCCGTCTCGATGAGAATGTGAAATCAGGATATTCGATACCGGAATATCCCATACTTACTGACTAACCGCACCATTCACATTGTTCGGGAACGCCGGGCCCAACTTACATTGGGACCTTTTTCAACATTTCCAGACCGACCTTGCCGGCGGCGATTTCACGCAGGGCGACGACGGTCGGCTTATCCTTGGCTTCGACCTTAGGGGTGTGGCCTTGCAGCAGCTGGCGGGCGCGATAGGTCGCGGCCAGGGTCAGCTGGAAACGGTTAGGGATATGTTTCAAACAATCTTCAATAGTAATGCGGGCCATCTTAACTCCTAAAATCTTGTGTATTTATTCAGCGTGGATACCCAATTGGGCAAATAGCGAGGCGTTGCGCGCCGCTTGTTGCGCAAACCGGCAACGGGCCGCTCTGACAATCGCCGTCAATTCCGACAGGGCGACTGCAAATTCTTCGTTGATGATAGCATACTCGAACTCGGGAGCGTGGGCGATTTCGCCGCCCGCCGCCAGCAGCCGGCGCGTGATCACATGCGGTTCGTCGGTGGCGCGTTTCTTCAGCCGTTCCTCCAGCGCGTCGATCGACGGCGGCAGGATGAAAATGCCGGCCGCCTGCGGGAACTGCTTCTTCACCTGGCGCGCGCCCTGCCAATCGATTTCCAGCAGGATGTCGGTGCCGGTCTTCATCTGCTGTTCGACCATGATGCGCGAGGTGCCGTAGTAATTGCCGTGCACTTCGGCCCACTCCAGGAACTCGCCGGCGTCGGCGCGCTGGACGAAATCCTCGGCGGTGGTGAAGTAGTATTCCTTGCCGTGGGTCTCGCCCGGACGCGGCGCGCGGGTGGTGGTGGAAATCGACAGCTTGATGGTCGGTTCCTGCGCCAGCAGCGCGTTGACCAGCGTGGACTTGCCGGCGCCCGACGGCGCGACGACCATGAACAGACTGCCGGCGAATGAGGTGGTTGAGCTCATGTCTCTCTTTCGAAAACGTCAACGGGCGAACAATTGCTTCGCCCAAAGATGTATTTTACCAAGAGCAAGCCCTTGCATCCAATTTACAGCAGTGTGAGCAGATGCAGGGCGGCGGCCGGCGCCCGTTCCTTGGCGCCGTTGATGAAGTAGACGTAGGCGTCGCCGGACTTGGCGCCTTGCTGCCACAGGCGCGCTTGCGCCGCCCATTGCTTCAGCGCCGGCCTGGTGTAGCCGGTTTCCACCTCGCTTTGCGCGTTCATCAGGCGCGCGTAGACGAACTCGCCGGTGACCTCGCCGATGTTGGGATACTTGGGCGAGTCGGTGATGACGGTGGCGATCTTGTGCTTGCGCGCCAGCTGGTAATAGTCGTCGCACAGAAAACTGGCGTGGCGGGCGTCGAGCACGTGGCGCAGCTTGCGCGTGCCCAGCCTGGCGGGCAGCAGCTTGAAGAAGGCTTGCAGGTCGTCGGGGTCGAACTGCTTGGTGGCCGCCAGCTGCCACAGGATGGGGCCGAGCTTGTCGCCCAGCTCGCTCAGGCCGCTGTTGATGAAGCGCTCGATGGATTCCCCGGCCTCGGCCAGCACCTTGCGGTTGGTGGCGAAACGGCTGGCCTTGACCGAGAAGACGAAATCGTCCGGCGTCTGCGCGGCCCACGAGGCGAAGTGCTCGGGCTTGGCGGTGCGGTAGAAGGTGCCGTTGATTTCGATGCTGCTGAGCTGGCGGCTGGCGTATTCCAGCGCCTTCTTCTGCGGTACGCCTTGCGGATAGAAAGTCTCGCGCCACGGCGCGTAATCCCAGCCGCCTATGCCTACCCGTACAGTGCCTGTTTTCGCCATACTTCGCCCCCCGAGTCTATCCCGAAATGATAGCGCAGACGCCCGTTCGTTGCATTGTTGTAAAAAGAGGATAGCGTGACAATTGGATGGATTTCTCATCATTTCTGTATCACAATTAATCGGGAACTCTCTGACGGGCCAAGCCATCGTGCCACAGCTGCTGATCTGGACTCTGGAAGGGCAACGCTACGCACTGCCACTGGCGGCGGTGGAGCGGGTAGTGCGCGCGGTTGCGGTGACGCCGTTTCCGGCGGCGCCCGGCGCGGTGTGCGGCATCGTCAACGTGCAGGGGCAGGTGGTGGCCGTGATCGACCTGCGGCGCAGGCTGCAACTGCCGGCGCGCGCCATCGCGCTGAGCGACCAGATGGTGTTGGCGCGCAGCGCGCACCGGCGCCTGGCCCTGATTGCCGATGCCGTCAACGGCGTCGCCGAGTGTGCCGACGAAGCCGTGGTGGCCGCCGGCCATGTCGTTCCCGGCGCCGAGTACATGAGCGGCGTCCTGAAGCTGGACGACGGCATGATACTGATCCACGACCTGGATCGCTTCCTGTCACTGGACGAGGAATTAGCTCTCGAGAAGGCGCTGTCCGATGCCGAATGACCGCGATACCGAAGCCGCGCCGTCCGATGCCTTGCTGACGGCGTTCAGCGGCTACATCACGCAGCACCTGGGCCTGCATTTCCCGCGCGGACAATGGCCCGAGCTGGTGCGCGCGGCCGAGGCGCTGGACCCCGCCGGCGCCGGCGCCTGCATGCGGCGCCTGATGGCGGCGCCGCCGACCCGCAGCCAGATCGAACAGCTGGCCCACCAGTTGACCGTCGGCGAGACCTATTTCTTCCGCGAGCCGGCCGTGTTCGACGCGCTCGAACACGAGGTGCTGCCGGCGCTGATCGCCGCGCGCCGCGCCGCCGGCCGCACGCTGCGCATCTGGAGCGCCGGCTGCTGCACCGGCGAGGAACTGTATTCGGTGGCGATCCTGCTGCAGCGCCTGATACCCGACCTGGCTGACTGGCGCATCACCCTGCTCGGCACCGACGTCAACCCCGGCTTCCTGCGCAAGGCGGAGCAGGGCCGCTACCGCGACTGGTCGTTCCGCGCCGTGCCGGCCTGGCTGGTGTGGCGCCACTTCGGGGCGCCGCAGGACGGCTTGCGCGCCATCGCGCCGGCGCTGCGCCGGGGCGTGCGCTTCGACTACCTGAACCTGGCGGCCGACCTGTTTCCCGGCCCGGAAGTGGGCGCGCCGACCATGGACCTGATCCTGTGCCGCAACGTGCTGATGTATTTCGAACCTGCCAGCGCCGCGCGCGCCTTGCAGCGGCTGGGCCGCGCGCTGGCGCCGGACGGCTGGCTGGCGGTCGGCATGGCGGAGGCCGGCCACGCGCTGCTGACGCCGTTCGAGCCGGTGCGCTTTCCCTCCGCGCTGCTGTATCGCCAGCGGCCGGAGGCGCTCCGGGCCGAATTGGCGGCGGCCGTTACCGGCTTGCACTCCGCCGTGCCGGCCGCCGCAGCCGCTGCCATTGCGGTCGCCCCCGCCGGAACGGCAAGCACTGACGTCGCGCCCACCGAGCCAGCCGCGTGCGCGGCCGCCATCGTCGCCGCGCCGGCCGGGCCCGCGCCGATCGCCGTCGCGCCTGCCGGGCAGGCGTCCATCGTGGCTGCGCCCGCCGATCCGGCCCCCGCGCTGGCGCTGCGGGCCCGCCTGAGCGCCGACCGCGGCCTGCTGGACGACGCCAGCCTGTGCTGCGCCGCCGCGATCGCCACCGACAAATGCGACCCGGAGCTGCGCTATCTGCGGGCGTTGATCCTGGAAGAACAAGGCCGCACCGCCGAAGCCATCGGCGCCCTCAAGGACGCGCTCTATCTGGACCCGGACTTCGTGCTGGCGCATTTCACGCTGGGCAGCCTGTGCCGGCGCAACGGCGCGGCGCGCGAGGCGCAGCGTCATTTCGCCAACGCGCTGGAACTGTTACGCGGACACGCGCCGGACGACGTGCTGGCGCACTCGGGCGGCGTGCGCGCGGGCGAACTGGCCGATCTGATGCGCGCCGGCGCCGGGGCCGCCTGATGCCGGCCCGGCGCCAGCAACTGGACTGGGAGCGGGTGCGCGCGCGGCTGGCCGCGGCGGCCGCCACGGCGCGGCAGCAAACGGCGGTGGCGCCGGAACGCCAGCGCGCGCTGCTGGAGGAGCGCGCACAGCTGCTGGCGCGCGTGCCGCCGGCCGCGCCGGCGCCCGACGCCGAGGCCGAGGTGCTGGAATTCATGCTGGCCCACGAACGCTACGCGCTGGAGATGAGCCATGTGCACGAGGTGCACGTGCTGCGCGACCTGACGCCGCTGCCGTGCACGCCGGACTTCGTGCTGGGCATCGTCAATGTGCGGGGGCGGATTTTGTCGCTGGTCGACCTGAAACGCTTTTTCGGCCTGCCGCAGCAGGGCTTGACGGACCTGAACAAGATCATCGTGCTGCGCGGCGGCGCCATGCGCTTTGGCGTGCTGGCCGACCAGATCCTGGGCGTGAACAAGCTGCTGCTGGCCGAATTGCAGCCGCCGCCGTCGACGCTGGGCGGGATCCGCGCCGATTACCTGAAGGGCGTGACGGCCGCCCGTTTGATCGTGCTGGACGGCGGGCGCCTGTTGTCCGATCCGGCCATGGTGGTGGAGCAGCATGTAGCCTGAACCAGGAGATGCGATGGAGCGTTTATCGATACCGGACCGGCGCCGCTGTGCGCCGTTGTGGCTGGGCGCCGGCCTGTTGTGTGCCGCCGGCGCGTCGGCCCAGCAGCTGCCCAGCCAGCTGTCGCGCATGAGCATCGAGGAACTGGCGGAGATCCCGATCACCTCGGTGTCGAAGAAGGCCGAGCCGCTGGGCGACGCCGCCGCCGCGGTGTACATCATCACCGGCGAGGACGTGCGGCGCAGCGGCGCCACCAGCCTGGCGGAGGCGCTGCGGCTGGCGCCCAACCTGGAGGTGGCGCGCACCAACGGCAACACGTATGCGGTCACCGCGCGCGGCGGCAGCAACGGCAACGGCAACAAGCTGCTGGTGCTGATCGACGGCCGGGTGGTGTACAACCCGCTCAACGCCGGCGTGTTCTGGGAAGCCCAGGACGTGATGATGGAGGATATCGAGCGGATCGAGGTGATCAGCGGTCCGGGCGGCACGCTGTGGGGCTCGAACGCGGTCAACGGCGTGATCAACGTGATCACCCGGTCCAGCAAGGATACCCAGGGCACGCTGGTGTCGCTGGGCGGCGGCAACGAGGAGCGCGGCGTCGCCGTGCGCCAGGGCTGGCGGCTGGGCGAGGACGCCAGCATGCGGGTGTACGCCAAGGGCTTCCGGCGCGACGCCAACCAGACCATGACCGGCGCCGATCCGGGCGATCGCTGGTCCGGGCGGCAGCTGGGCTTCCGCGCCGACTGGGGCGCGGGCGACAACGGCGTCACCTTGCAGGGCGACCTGTACGACCGCCAGCTGGACCAGCTGGCCGGCAGCGAGCGCCACCGTTCCGGCGGCAACCTGCTGGCGCGCTGGGACCGCGCGCTGGCCGACGGCGCGGCGCTGCAGGTGCAGGGCTATTACGACCGCGTCAACAACCTGATCCCGGGCGTGATCATGCTGGGCGAATCGAACGACACCTACGACGTCGAGGCCCAGCACCGCCTGCCGCTGGGCGATCGCCAGGAGCTGGTGTGGGGCGGCGGCTTGCGGCTGTGGCGCAGCACCGCCACCAACGGCGCGTTCCTGAAGTTCCTGCCGGAGCAGGTGGCGACCCACCTGGTCAATCTGTTCGTGCAGGACACCATCGCGCTCGACCCGCAGTGGAAGCTGACCCTGGGCGCCAAGGCCGAGCGCAATTCCTACACCGGCCTTGAGTTCCAGCCCAACCTGCGGCTGGCGTGGAAGCCGGACGCCCACTCGCTGTGGTGGGCCGCGCTGTCGCGGGCGCTGCGCACGCCGTCGCGGGTGGACCGCGAGGCCTATATCTTCGGCATCCCGACCGCGGCCTTGCGCGGCGGGCCGAACTTCCGCTCGGAGCGGCTGACCGCGCTGGAGCTGGGCTACCGCGCCCAGCCGACCGAGCGGCTGTCGTTTTCGGTCAACGCCTACTACAACAAGTACGACGATCTGCGCACCGTGGACTACGACCCGGTCAAGAACACGTTCCAGGTCGCCAACCACGCCGAGGGCAATGTCGCCGGCCTGGAAATCTGGGGCAACTACCAGGTCAGCCGCGACTGGCGCCTGAGCGCCAGCCACACCTTGCTGCGCGAGCGCATCAACCTGCAACCGGGCGCCAGCGTGCCGCCGCCGCCGGGCGGGCCGAACACGCTGTTCGGCAACGATCCGCCGCACCGCTACACGCTGCGCTCCAGCCACGACCTGCCGCGCGGGATGGAGCTGGACCTGTCGCTGGACCGGGTGGCGGCCTTGCCCTATCCCGAGGTGCCGGCCTACACCTCGCTGGACGCCCGGCTGGGCTGGCATCCGGCCGCGCGGCTGGAGCTGGCGCTGGGCGCGGTCAACCTGTTGAACCATCGCCACGTCGAGTTCGGCACCACCACCGGCACGACGCCGCGCGCCGTCTTTGAACGCAGTCTCTACCTGCAACTGACATGGAAATTCTGACCCGCCTCGCGCGTTCGGCCTTGCCGCTGCTGCTGGCGCTGGCGCTGGCGCCGCCGACCGCTTGCGCGGCCGAGGGCGAGACGCTGGAATATGCGGTCAAGGGCGCCTACCTGTACAAGTTCGGCCTGTACATCGAGTGGCCGGCCGGCGCCTTCGCGGCCCCCGCCAGCCCGCTGGTGCTGTGCGTGGTCGGCGACGACCCGTTCGGCGCCGCGCTGGACGCCGCCGTCAACAGCGAGCATGTCGACAGCCATCCGGTGCAGCTGCGGCGCCTGAAGAGCCTGACCCGCGAGTCCGGCTGCCACGTGGCCTACCTGGGCGGCGCCGAGGCGCCGCACGAGCCGCTGCGCGGGGTGCTGACCATCAGCGAGGTGCGCGGCGGCGGCGTGATCAGCTTCGCGCTCAAGGACAACCGCGTGCGCTTCAACGTCGACGACGAGGCGGCCGCGCGCAACGGCCTGCTGATCAGCTCCAAGCTGCTCAACATGGCGCTCAGCGTCAAGCCGCGCGCCGGCAAGGAGGGCCGTTAAATGCACTGGTTTATCGACAGTCCGATCCGCCGCAAGCTGATGCTGATCACGGTGCTGGCCAGCGCCATCGCCCTGCTGATGGCGGGCACGGTGATCGTCAGCTACGACGTCTACACCTACCGCGCCCAGAAGCAGCAGGAGATCGCGGTGCAGGCCGAGATCCTGGCCGCCAGCGTGGCGCCGTCGCTGGTGTTCAGCGACCCCAAGGCGGCGCAGGAATACCTGAACGCGCTGCAGGCGAACCCGGAGATCGCCGCCGCCGCGCTGTACGCGGCCGACGGCGCGCCGTTCGCCAGCTACGCCCGCCCGGACCGGCAGGCGCTGCCGCTGCCGGCGCGCGCCGAGGCGCCGGGCCAGCGCTTCGTCGGCGACGAGCTGCTGGGAACCTGGCCGATCCGGGAAAAGCAGCGCCAGGTCGGCAGCGTGTATCTGCGCCTGAGCACCGAGCCCATGCTCACGCGCATGGTGCGCTATGGCGGCATCATCCTGCTGGTGATGGTCGGTTCGCTGCTGATCTCGCTGCCCAGCGCGCTGCGCCTGCACGCGGTGATCGTGCAGCCGATCCGCGACATCGCCGAGGCGGCGCGGCTGGTGGCGGCCGGCGAGATCGTGGTGCGGCCGGCCGGGCGCGCGCGCGCCGACGAGATCGGCCTGTTGCAGGACAAGTTCCGCGAGATGGCGCTGTCGCTGCAGGAGAAGGTGGCGATCGCCACCCGCATCGCTTCCGGCGACCTGCTGCTGCAGGTGGTGCCGCGCTCCGAGCAGGACGCCTTGGGCATGGCGTTCGCGGCGATGGTCGACAACCTGCGCGAGAAGGCCGCGGCGGCCGAGCGCATCGCCACCGGCGACCTGACCGGGGCGCTGGCGCCGCCGTCCGCGCACGACGTGCTGGGCAAGGCCTTCGCGGCGATGGTGCTCAACCTGCGCGAGATGAACCGCGAGATCGGCGAGGGGGTCGACGTGCTGGCGGCGTCGTCGAGCGCGATCCTGGCCGGCACCACCCAGGTGGCGGCCGGCGCCAGCGAGGCGGCGGCGGTGATGAGCGAGACCTCGGCCACGCTCGACGAGGTCAAGCAGACCGCGCTGATGGCCAGCCAGAAGGCCAAGAACGTGGCCGAGGCGGCGCAGCGCGCGGCCCAGGTGTCGCAGACCGGCAAGCGCTCGGTGGAGGAGTCGATCGAGGGCATGCAGCAGATCCGCGAGCAGATGGAGCTGATCGCCGAGAGCATCATGCGGCTGTCCGAGCAGAGCCAGGCGATCGGCGAGTTGATCGCCAGCGTCAACGACCTGTCCGAGCAATCGAACCTGCTGGCGGTGAACGCCTCGATCGAGGCCGCCAAGGCCGGCGAGCACGGCAAGGGTTTCGCGGTGGTGGCGCAGGAGGTCAAGAGCCTGGCGGCGCAGTCGCGGCAAGCCACGGCCCAGGTGCGCACCATCCTGGGCGACATCCAGAAGGCCACCGGCAGCGCGGTGCTGGCCACCGAGCAGGGCGCCAAGGCGGTCGAGCTGGGCGTGCGGCAGTCGCGCGACGCCGGCGAGGCGATCCGCCAGCTGACCGAGAGCATCGGCGACAGCGCGGTGGCGGCCAGCCAGATCGCGGTGTCGGCGCACCAGCAGCTGGCCGGCATGGACCAGCTGGCGCTGGCGATGGAAAACATCAAGGTCTCGACCACCCAGAACATGGCCAGCACGCGCCAGGCCGAGGCGGCCGCGCACGATCTGCATGCGCTGGGCCAGAAGCTCAAGGCGATGGTCGGGCGGTATCGGGTGTAAAGCGAAGGGGGGCGCATGGCTACGGACGACGAACGATTCTTGCAGCGCCTGCTCGCGACCTTCAGGCTGGAGGCCGACGAGCATGTCGGCGCGATGTCGGCGCTGGTGCTGGAGCTGGAGCGGCCGGACGAACCTGGTGGGTCCGCGCGCGCGGCCGGCCTGGTGGAGACGCTGTTCCGCGAGGTGCACAGCCTCAAGGGCGCGGCGCGCGCGGTCAACCTGGCCGACATCGAGGCCGTGTGCCAGGCGCTCGAAAGCGTGCTGGCCCTGCTGAAGCGCGCGCAGTGCGCGCCGCCGGTGCCCATGTTCGAGCTGCTGTACCTGACGATCGACGTGCTGCGCGGGCTGCTCGATGGCGGTGCATATGAGCTGGGCGGGCTGCTGCAGGCCTTGACGGAAGCGCAGTACGGCTTGTCCGCAGCGCCGGCTATCGCAGGCACTGCACCGCTGATGCCGCCGCTCCCGATGCAGCCGATGTCGCTGACGCTCCCGATGTCGCCGATGTCGCCGATGGCCGCCGTGTCCGCGATGCCTGCGGCGGCCGCGCCATCCACGCCCGCCGCCGCGCCCGAGCCGGAGCAGACGGTGCGCATCTCCACCGCCAAGCTGACCGCGCTGCTGTTGCAGGCCGAGGAACTGCTGGCCTTCAAGTTCAGCGCCGAGCACATGGCCGCCGACCTGCGCGCGCTGCACACCGAACTGGAAGGCTGGCGCAAGCACTGGAGCCGCACCGTCGGCGAGGCGCGCGCCATAGTCCGCGCGGGCGAGCGCCGCTACGGCGCGGCCGGCGCCACCCGCAAGGGCCCGCCGCTGGAGCGCCTGCTGGAAGCGGTCGAGCGCGACGCGCTGCTGGCCAAGACCATGAGCGAGCGCTTCGTGCAGATCGAACGCAGCGCCTGGCAGGAGCGGCGCGCGCTGGCCGGCATGGTCGACAATCTGCTGGAAGACATGAAGCGCACGCTGATGCTGCCGTTCTCCACGCTGCTGGAAATGGCGCCGCGCCTGGTGCGCGACCTGGCCCACGACAGCGGCAAGGAAGTCGAGCTGCGCATCGACGGCGCGGCGATCGAGATCGACCGCCGCATCCTGGAGCAGATGCGCGATCCGCTGGTGCACCTGCTGCGCAACGCCATCGACCACGGCATCGAGACACCGGCCGAGCGCCGGCTGGCGCGCAAGCAGGAGCGCGCGCGCTTGTCGATCGAAGTGCTGCCGCGCGACGGCGACAAGGTCGAGCTGCTGGTCAGCGACGACGGCCGCGGCATCGATCCGCTGCAGGTGCGCGACCGCGCCGTGCGCGAGGGCTTGCTGGCGCCCGAGGCCGGCGCGGCGCTGAGCACGGCGCAGATGCTGGCGCTGGTGTTCGAGTCGGGCGTGTCGACCAGCGCCATGCTGACCGACCTGTCCGGGCGCGGCCTGGGGCTGGCGATCGTGCGCGAGAAGGCTGAGAAGCTGGGCGGCAGCGTGGCGGCCGAGGCGGCGCCGGGCGGCGGCACGCGCTTCCGCATCGTGCTGCCGGCCACGCTGGCGACCTTCCGCGGCCTGCTGGTGACGGCGGCCGGGCGCCAGTTCGTGCTGCCGTCGCGCAATGTCGAGCGGGTCGCGCGCGTGCTGCCGGAATCGGTGCAAAGCGTCGAGGGCCATCCCACCGTGGTGCTGGAGGGCGAGGTGCTGGCGCTGGTGCAGCTGTGGCGCGTGCTGGGGCTGGCCGCGCCGTCGGCGCCGTCCGGCTACCTGACGTTGGCGCTGCTGACCAGCGGCAGCCGCCGCATGGCCTGCCTGGTGGACGCGGTGCTGGGCGAGCAGGAGGTGCTGGTCAAGGGCCTGGGGCCGCAGCTGCGGCGGGTGCCCAACATCGCCGGCGCCACCGTGCTGGGGGCCGGCCAGGTGGTGCCCATCCTGCACGTGGCCGACCTGCTGAAGTCGGCGCTCGGCGCGGGCGTGGGCGGCACGCCCTTGCCGGCGCCGGCGGCGCAGGCGGCGCGCCAGCAGTTGCTGGTGGTGGAGGATTCGATCACCTCGCGCGCGCTGCTCAAGAACATGCTGGAGGTGGGCGGCTACCGGGTGACGGTGGCGGTCGACGGCGTCGACGCGCTGAGCGCGCTGCGCGGCGGCGGCTACGACTTGGTGGTGTCGGACGTCGAGATGCCGCGCATGGACGGCTTCGACCTGACCGCCAGCATCCGCGCCGACCGCCGGCTGGCCGAGTTGCCGGTGGTGCTGGTGACCTCGCTGGCCTCGCGCGAGCACCGCGAGCGCGGCGTCGACGTCGGCGCCAGCGCCTACATCGCCAAGCAGGGGCTGGAGCAGGGCAATCTGCTGGCCACCGTGCGCAGGTTGCTGCGATGAGCGGCCCGCTCACGCCCGTGATCCGGGTGCTGGTGGTGGACGATTCGCCGGTGGCGCGCGAGCTGCTGGCCTATCTGCTCAATTCCGATCCGGCGCTGGAGGTGATCGGCGTGGTGGCCGACGGCGAGCAGGCGGTGGAGGCGGCGGCGCGCCTGCGGCCGGACGTCATCACCATGGACATCCATCTGCCGCGGCTGGACGGCTACGCCGCCACCCGGATGATCATGGAGACTTGCCCGACCCGCATCGTGATGGTCACCGCCAGTCCGGTCGCGCACGAGGTGGCGGACAACTTCCGCGTGCTGGAGGCCGGCGCGCTGGCGGTGCTGGCCAAGCCGTCCGGTCCCGGCCATCCGGAGCACGCGCAGATCACCGAGGAGCTGCTGCGCACCATCAAGCTGATGGCCGAGGTCAGCGTGGTGCGGCGCTGGCGGCGCAGCGAAACCTGGGGCGCCGGCGGAGCATCGGCATCGGCGTCAGCGGCGCCAGCGCCGGCGCCGGTGGCCGGCGCCGAGCTGCGGCTGGTGGTGATCGGCGCCTCGACCGGCGGCCCGCTGGCGCTGCACACCATCCTGGCGCGCCTGAAGCAGCCGTTCGCCGCGCCCATCCTGGTGGTCCAGCATATTTCGCCGGGCTTCGTGGCCGGCCTGGTCGAATGGCTGGGACGCGGTTGCGGCGGCGCGGTGCGGGTCGCCGGGCATGGCGAGCTGGCGCTGGCCGGCAATGTCTACCTGGCGCCCGACGACGCCCACATGACGGTGCGCGCGGAGGGCGGCGTGGCGCGCATCGCCTTGTCCAGCGCGCCGGCGGAGCACGGCGCGCGGCCGGCGGTGGCCCAGCTGTTCCACTCGGCGGCGGCGTTCGGGCCGCGCGCGGCCGGGGTGCTGTTGACCGGCATGGGGCGCGACGGCGCGCAGGAACTGCTGACCATGCAGCAGGCCGGCGCGCTGACCATAGCGCAAGACGCGGACAGCGCGATCGTCAACGGTATGCCGGGCGAGGCGGTGCGGCTGGGCGCGGCGCGCCACGTGCTGGCGCCGGAAGCGATCGCCGGCTTGCTGAACAGCCTGACGCCGGGGGCGCGATGAGCACCGGCGTGGACACCAGCGCGGACAACGGCGCGGCGCCGGCCGGCGCCGAGATCCTGATCGTCGAGGACAGCCGCACCCAGGCCGAGCACCTGCGCCACCTGCTGGAGCGGCAGGGCTACGCGGTGCGCACGGCGGCCAACGGCAAGCTGGCGCTGGCGGCGATCACCGAGCGCGTGCCGGAGCTGGTGCTGTCGGACATCGTGATGCCGGAAATGAACGGCTACCAGCTGTGCCGGGCGGTCAAGGCCAACCCCGACTGGCGTGACATCCCGGTGGTGCTGATCACCTCGCTGTTCGATCCGGAGGACATCGTGCGCGGCCTCGAATGCGGCGCCGACAATTTCATCCGCAAGCCCTACGCGCCGGCCTACCTGCTGGCGCGGCTGGAGCAGGTGCTGACCAACCGCCGGCTGCGCCAGCAGACCGACCCGGCCCAGGGCATCGTGCTCTACCTGAACGGGCGCGAGCACACCATCCATTCGGAGCGCCAGCAAATCCTCGACCTGCTGGTGGCGACCTACGAGCAGGCGGTGCAGGTCAACGGCGAACTGCAGTCGCGCGAGCAGCAGGTCAACGACCTGAACCTGCAGCTGCGCCGCCACGCCGCCCAGCTGGAGCACTCGAGCCGGGAGGTCGAGCGCAAGAACGCCGAGCTGGAGGCGTCCAACCGGGAGATCGCGCGCCAGAACCTCGAGCTGGGCGAGGCCAACCGCATGAAGTCGGCCTTCCTGGCGAATATGTCGCACGAGCTGCGCACGCCGCTCAACGCCATCAACGGTTTTTCCGAGGTGCTGCGCAGCGGCATGGCCGGCAAGCTGACGGCGCAGCAGGAAGAATTCGCCGGCAACATCCTGCTCAGCGGCAAGCACCTGCTGGCGGTGATCAACGACGTGCTGGACATGTCGAAGATCGAGGCCGGCATGATGGAGCTGGAGCAGGCGCCGGTGGACATCGCGGCGCTGCTGGGCGAGTGCCTGGTGGTGGTGCGCGAACGCGCGCTGCGCCAGCGCATCGCGCTGCAGCTGGAGGCGGAACCGTCCGCGCCGGTGCCGGCCGACCGCCGCAAGCTGACCCAGGTGGTGCTGAACCTGCTGTCGAACGCGGTCAAGTTCACGCCCGACGGCGGCAGCGTGACCTTGCGCGCCTGCCGGGTGGCGCCGGCGCGGCCGGCCGGGATGGCGCTGGTCGGCGGCGGCGTCGCGCTCAAGGCGGACCCGGACGGTTATCTGGAGATCAGCGTCAGCGACAGCGGCATCGGCATCGCCGCCGACGATTTGCCGCGGCTGTTCCGCCAGTTCGTCCAGCTCGACAGCAAGCTGTCGCGCCAGTACGAGGGCACCGGCCTGGGGCTGGTGCTGGTCAAGCAGCTGGTGGAATTGCACGGCGGCGCGCTGGCCGTGCGCAGCACGCCGGGCGCCGGTTCGGAATTCATCCTGTGGCTGCCGTGCGGCGGCGCCGGAGCATGAGGGAGGCCCGGGCGCGATGGCAACTATCCTGATCGTTGAAGACAATCCGTCCAACATGCTGTTGGCGACCTTCCTGCTGGAGCATGCGGGCCATCAGGTGCTGCAGGCGGACGAGGCCGAAGGCGCGCTGCGGCTGGCGCGCGAGCGGCTGCCGGACCTGATCCTGATGGATGTGCAGCTGCCGGGCATGGACGGGCTGGAGGCGACCGGCGCGCTGAAGGCCGATGCGCGCACCGGCGCGATCAAGGTGCTGGCCTTCACCAGCTTCGCGATGACGGGCGACGCCGACCGCATCCGCGCCGCCGGCTGCGACGGCTATATCAGCAAGCCGATCAGCGTGGACGAGTTCGTGGCCCTGGTCGAGGCCGCGCTGGGCGGCGGTTGAGGCGGGAATATCCCGCCGCCTGCTGGCGGCGGGGCAGGGGCGGGGATCAGATGGCCCAGCCGCCGGCGTAGAACACGGCCAGCGCGATGGCGATGGCGACGGTGCCGACGTTGAGCTTGCGCCATTCGCCGGACACCAGGCGACCCACCACCAGGGTGCAGAAGCCCAGCATGATGCCGGTGACGATGTTGCAGGTCAGCAGGATGAACACCGCGCACACCAGGCCGGACAGCGCGTCCAGCTTGTCGTCCATCTTCATGTGGGCGACGCTGCCCAGCATCAGCAGGCCGACATACATCAGCGCCGGCGCGGTGGCGTATTGCGGCACCAGGCCGGCCAGCGGCGAGAAGAAGATCAGGCCGAGGAACAGCACGCCGACCACGGCGGCGGTCAGGCCGGTGCGGGCGCCGGCGGCGGTGCCGACGGTCGACTCGATGTAGGCCGCGGCCGGCGCGCCGCCGACCAGCGAGGCGAAGATGGAGCTCAGCGAATCGGCCGTCAGGGCCTTGCCGCCGTTGCGGATGTAGCCGTTCGGCTCGACCTGGCCGGCCTGGCCGGCGACCGCGCGGATGGTGCCGGTGGCGTCGAACACGGCGGTCATCACCAGCGCCAGCACGCTGGGCAGCACGGCCACGCTGAGCGCGCCGCGGATGTCCATGGCGCCGATCAGCGAGGGGTGGCCGGGGGAACTCAGTTGCGGCATGGCGAACACGCCGGTGAAGTGCACCGCCGGGTCGAAGGCCAGGCCCAGCGCCGACAGCGCGATCACCACCAGCAGGATGCCGCCCGGCACCTTGCGCTGCTCCAGGCCGAAGATGGCGGCCAGGCCCAGCATGCTCATGACGACCGGGAAGGAGGTGATCTTGCCCAGCGCGACCGGCAGGCCGGCGCCGGCGTTCTTGACCACCAGGCCGACGTCGCTGGAGGCGATCATCAGCAGGAACAGGCCGATGCCCACGCCGGTGCCGTGCGCCACGCCGGCGGGCAGGTTCTGCAGGATCCACGAGCGCACGCCGGTGACCGAGATCGCCGTGAACACCACGCCCATCAGGAACACCGCGCCCAGCGCGACGGCCGGCGACAGGCCCTTGCCCAGCACCAGGCCGAAGGCG
Source organism: Duganella sp. BJB476 (assembly GCF_003416895.1). Classification (GTDB taxonomy): domain Bacteria; phylum Pseudomonadota; class Gammaproteobacteria; order Burkholderiales; family Burkholderiaceae_D; genus Rugamonas. Next base: position 295,687 of record NZ_QVIO01000003.1, on the reverse strand, counting down.
GTGAAGGCGGTCAGCGAGATGGCGCAGCCGACCGCGATCGGCAGCTTGGCCCACACGCCCATCAGCAGCGAGCCGACGGCGGCGGTCAGGCAGACCGCGACGAACACGGCGCTGACGTCGAAGCCGGCCGCGCCCAGCATGCCGGGCACGACGAACACGGAATACACCATGGCCAGGAAGGTGGTGACGCCGGCCAGCACCTCGCGCCGCGTGGTGCTGCCGCGTTCGGTGATCTGGAAATACTGGTCGAGCTTGGTGAGGGGGACGGCAGGCGTGGCTTCCTCGCGCACGGGGCGGAGTTGTGGCTGGGGTTGGGACATGATGATGCTGCTCCTGTTGTTGTCCGCCTAGGCGACCGTGGCGGCCGCTCTGGGTGGTGTCTCGTTATGTGTATTGCAAGGAGAGCTTAGGGGAAAGCGTGTGGGCGCTGCGCGGCGGCTGTCGATACCTGTCATAGCCGTACGCGTATTGCATTCGCCGGGGAGGGGGAATCCCCTATGAGGAGGGTGGCCGGGAAGGCGGCCGCCACGGCGCGCGCAATGCAACGATGTTGCGCGGTGTGGCGGCGGAGGGACAGACTTACTCCAGGTTCTGCACCTGTTCGCGCATCTGTTCGATGAGCAGCTTGAGTTCCATCGAGGCGTCGGCCAGTTCCTTGACCGAGGCCTTGGCGCCCAAGGTGTTGGCTTCGCGGTTCAGCTCCTGCATCATGAAGTCCAGGCGCTTGCCGACCTGGCCGCCTTTTTTCAGGATGTGGCGGGTCTCGGTCAGGTGGGCCGACAGGCGGCCCAGCTCTTCGGCGACGTCGATGCGGATGCCGTACAGGATCACTTCCTGGCGGATGCGCTCGAGCGCGTCCTGGCGCGACAGCGCCGAATTCGAGCCCTGGCAGGCCAGGCCCAGCGCGTCCTGCATGCGCTCGATGGCTTTTTGCTGGAAGGCCGCCACCACCTGCGGGATCAGCGGCGTGATGCGCTTGACGATCACTTCCATCGCCTCGATGCGCGAGGTCAGCATGGTTTCCAGCGCCGCGCCTTCGCGCTGGCGGCTGTGGACGAAGGCTTGCACGGTGCGCGCGGTCAGCGCGGCGACGTCGGCCTGCAGCGATTCCTGGCCGATCTGGGCTTCCTCGATCACGCCGGGCCAGCGCAGCAGCTCGGCCACCGACATGGTGGCGGCGGCCGGGAAATGGCCGCTCACTTCGGCCTGCATGCGTTGTAATTCGGTCAAAAGCGGCAGGTTCAGCGCCTGCGAACCGGTGCTCGCGGCCTTGCGGCCGAAGCTGAGGCGCAATTCGACCTTGCCGCGGGTGATGGCCGCCATGATTGCCGAGCGCAAATCGGGTTCAAGCGCTCGTAAATCGTCGTTTATTCGAAACTGAAGGTCTAGAAATCGTGAGTTGACACTCTTGATTTCGATAGTCAGTGTTCCCGCCGCACTTTCACTGGTGGCGACCGCGTAGCCCGTCATACTGGAAATGCTCAATGGATGTCCCCGATTTAATCTTTACAAAACAGTGATTTATCCACACAATCCGGTTGTTGAGGCGAGGAATCCTATGGCAGCACAAAACAACGCCCCGTTACCCGATGGTCTGGAAATTGCTGGATATCGCATTGTAAAGAAAATTGCGTCCGGTGGGTTCAGTATTGTTTACCTGGCGTACGACGGCGACGGCGTGGCGGTGGCGATCAAGGAATATTTACCCAGTTCTTTGGCCCTGCGGCAGGAGGGCGAACTGGTGCCGGCCATCTCCAAGGCGCATCTGCCGGTGTTCCGCATCGGCCTCAAGTGCTTCTTCGAGGAGGGCAGGGCGCTGGCCCGCATCTCCCATCCGAACGTTGTCAGCGTGCTCAATTTCTTCCGCGCCAACGAAACCGTTTACATGGTGATGGCCTACGAATCCGGCCATTCATTGCAAGAACATATACAAAGGCAGCGCAGCAAGGGCAGCAAGGTGGGCGAGGCCTTCATCCGCACCATCTTCCTGCAGGTGCTCAAGGGCTTGCGCGAGGTGCACGCCAACAAGCTGCTGCACCTGGACCTGAAGCCGGCCAATATCTACCTGCGCACCGACGGCACGCCGATGCTGCTGGACTTCGGCGCCGCCCGCCAGACGGTGAATAACGATATGCCGACCTTGACGCCGATGTACACTCCGGGCTTCGCGCCGCCCGAGCTGTACTCCAAGACCGGCGGCCTGGGGCCGTGGTCGGACGTGTACAGCATCGGCGCGTCGATGTTCGCCTGCATGGTGGGTTCGCCGCCGCAGCCGGCCGACCAGCGCAAGAGCGAGGATAAAATGGCCGGCCATTTCGACAAGCTGGAAGGCTTGTACACGCCGGAGTTGGTGAAGATGGTGCGCTGGTGCCTGGAGCTGGACCCGCTGGAGCGCCCGCAAAGCCTGTTCGCCTTGCAGAAGGTGCTGCAGGCGGCCGCGGCGGCCGCGCCCGCCGCGCCAACGCCGCCGCCGGGCGTGATCGACAAGCTGGGCCAGGGCTGGCGAGGTCTGGTCGACCGGCTGGGCGGCCTGGGCAAGCCCAAGGCCAAGTCCGGCCCCGACACGCTGATTTAACCCATAAAAGGCAGGAACCATGCAATTCTCCGTGTATCAGGAAAGCCACATCGGCGGCCGCAAGGTCAACCAGGACCGCATGGGCTACAGCTTCACCCGCGACGCGCTGCTGCTGGTGCTGGCCGACGGCATGGGTGGCCACCTGCGCGGAGAGATCGCCGCCACCGTGGCGCTGCAATCGATTTCGGCGCTGTTCCAGCAGCAGGCCACGCCGTACGTGAAAAAGCCGCAGCGCTTCCTGGAGGAAGCCTTGCTGACGGCGCACCGCGACATCCACCAGTACCGCGCCGACCATGGCCTGCCGGAGACGCCGCGCACCACCATCGTCGCCTGCCTGATCCAGCACAACACGGCGACCTGGGCGCACTGCGGCGATTCGCGCCTGTATTGGATGCGCGACGGCCAGATCCTGGCGCGCACGCGCGACCACTCGCATGTGGAAAGCCTGATCGCCAAGGGCCTGGCGCAGCCGTCCGAGCGCGCCACCCATCCCGACCGCAACAAGCTGTATAACTGCCTCGGCGCGGACAGCCTGCCGAAAGTGGAAATCTCCGGCGGCGCCGGCATGCTGCCGGGCGACCTGATGCTGTTGTGCTCCGACGGCTTGTGGTCTATGCTGCCGGACGACGAACTGGTGCGGCGCCTGCACAGCCAGACTGTGGTGCGCGCCGTGCCGGACCTGCTGCAGGCGGCGCTGGGCGCGGCCGGCAGCGCCAGCGACAACGTCACCGCGCTGGCCATCATGTGGCAGGGCAGCTCCATGGTCGACGGCATGGGGGCGATGACGGCGGCCGAACTGTCGACCGTGATCTCGACCGAAGCCCTGCCGCAGGACCTGCACAGCACCACGATCAACAGCGCGCCGGTGCCGGAGCAGGCCGCCGCGCCGGCGCCGGCGGTCGACGCCTTCGACGACGACGAGATCGAAAAGGCCATCGCCGAGATCCGCGGCGCCATCGAAAAATCCTCCCAAATACTGAAATAAGGAATACTGTTTATGCCATTTGAATCCCGTCCGAGCGGCCGCGCCGTCGATGCGCTGCGCACCCTGCGCCTGACCCGCGACTACACCAAGCACGCCGAAGGCTCGGTGCTGATCGAATGCGGCGACACCAAGGTGATTTGCACCGCCAGCATCGAAGAGAAGGTGCCGGGCTTCCTGAAGGGCAAAGGCCAGGGCTGGATGACGGCCGAATACGGCATGCTGCCGCGCTCGACCCACACCCGCATGGACCGCGAGGCGGCGCGCGGCAAGCAGTCCGGCCGCACCCAGGAGATCCAGCGTTTGATCGGCCGTTCGCTGCGCGCGGCGTTCGACCTGGAAGCGTTCGGCGAGCGCACGCTGCATCTCGATTGCGACGTGATCCAGGCCGACGGCGGCACCCGCACGGCGTCCATCACCGGCGCCATGGTGGCGGCGTATGACGCCTTCTCCAAGCTGGTGGCGCGCGGCGCGGTGCCGGCGATTCCGCTGAAAAGCTTCGTGGCGGCGATCTCGGTCGGCGTCTACCAGGGCATGCCGGTGCTGGACCTGGACTACGTGGAAGATTCCGGCTGCGACACCGATATGAACGTGGTGATGAACGACGCCGGCCACTTCATCGAAGTGCAGGGCACGGCAGAAGGCGCCGCCTTCGACCGCGCCGGCATGAACCGCCTGCTGGACCTGGCCCAGGGCGGCATCGCCGACCTGATCAAGCTGCAGAAGCAGGCGCTGGGTCTGGCTTAGGGGTGGGGTTGGGGCAGGGCGGCGCGCTCCTTCGAACTAACCATGCTATTTCGCCTTGCTCTTCCTGACTAAGCCTCTCTGGTTTTCTCTATTTTTTTTGCTGCACCCGCACAAAGCAAAAAACCATCAAAAATAGATGGAATCAGAGAGGCGATTCAGTATCGTTTTTCAGAAGGAGCGCGCAAGGCCTCCGGCACGCGCATCCTCTTGCCGCCGCGTCCGGCTGGCTTCCGGCGGGGCCGGGCCCAAAGGGTTTACAATGTCGGCTTCATCGCCTTACTTGCCCTCTGTAGCCCACACCATGACCCAACGCCTGATCCTCGCCTCGAACAACGCCGGCAAACTCAAAGAATTCAACGAACTGCTGTCCACCGTGGGCTTTTCCGTCCACGCCCAGGGCGAGTACGACGTCCCGGAAGCGGACGAGCCGTTCCATACCTTCGTTGAAAACGCCCTGCAAAAAGCCCGCCACGCCGCGCGCCTGACCGGGCTGCCGGCGCTGGCCGACGATTCCGGCGTTTGCGTCAACGCCCTGGGCGGCGCGCCCGGCGTGTATTCGGCGCGCTTTGCCGGCGAGCCGAAATCGGACGCCCGCAACAACGAGAAAATGATCGCCGACCTGGCCGCCCACGCCGACAAGTCCGCGTACTACTACTGCGTGCTGGTGTTCGTGCGCCACGCCGACGACCCGCAACCGGTGATCGCCGACGGCCGCTGGAACGGCGAAATGATCGCCACCCCGCGCGGCAACGGCGGCTTCGGCTACGACCCGCACTTCTACATTCCGGCGCTGGGCAAATGCGCCGCCGAGCTGACGGCCGATGAGAAGAACGCGCTGTCGCACCGCGGCCAGGCCCTGCGCGCACTGGTAGAGAAGCTGAAATGATCCCGATTAAAATCGTCGGCGCCACCAGCAAGGCAGCCAAGCCGGCCACCGACATCAGCGAAGCCGCCGGCGTCGCCGCCAAGTACCTGCAGGCCGGTTCGCTGAACCTGCAGGCGCTGCCGCCGCTGTCGCTGTACATCCACTTCCCGTGGTGCGTGAAGAAGTGCCCTTACTGCGACTTCAACTCGCACGAAGCCAAGGACGGCCACACTTTCCCGGAACAGGAATACCTGGACGCGCTGCGCACCGACCTGGAAATGGCGCTGCCGCTGATCTGGGGCAGAAAGATTTATACGATTTTCATCGGCGGCGGCACGCCCAGCCTGATGTCGGCCGCCGGGCTGGATCGCCTGCTGTCGGACGTGCGCACCTTGCTGCCCTTGGACAGCGACTGCGAGATCACGATGGAGGCCAACCCCGGCACCTTCGAGGCCGAGAAGTTCAAGTCCTACCGCGCCAGCGGCATCAACCGCCTGTCGATCGGCATCCAGAGCTTCAACAGCCGCCACCTGAAGGCGCTGGGCCGCATCCACGACGACAACGAAGCCAAACGCGCGGTGGAGATCGCGCTGGCCAACTTCGACAACTTCAACCTCGACCTGATGTACGCGCTGCCGTCGCAGACGCTGGAGGAAGCGCGCCACGACGTCGAGACCGCGATGGCCTTCCAGCCGCCGCACCTGTCGCTGTACCACCTGACGATGGAGCCGAATACGCTGTTCGCCAAGTACCCGCCGGCGCTGCCGGACGACGACGCCAGCGCCGACATGCAGGACATGATCGCCGAGCTGACCGCCGCCAACGGCTACGGCCAGTACGAGGTGTCGGCCTACGCCAGGGAAGGCCACCGCGCCCGCCACAACCTGAACTACTGGGAATTCGGCGACTACCTGGGCATCGGCGCCGGCGCGCATTCCAAGCTGTCGTTCCCGCACCGCATCCTGCGCCAGGCCCGCTACAAGCAGCCCAAGGCTTACATGGAGCAGGTGCGCCTGGGCGCGCCGGTGCAGGAAGAGTACGAGATCGGCCGCGACGACATGGGCTTCGAGTTCATGCTCAACACGCTGCGCCTGCACGGCGGCTTCGATCCCAACCTGTTCGCCGAGCGCACCGGCCTGAGCCTGAACGCGATCGAGAAAAACCTCAACGCTGCCGAAGCCAAGGGCCTGCTCTACCGCGACTACAAGCTGATCAAGCCGACCGAGCTGGGCCAACGTTTCCTCAACGATTTGCAACAGATGTTCCTCAACGGCTGATACAAAAGCTGGCATTTTTAACCATTTTTCTTGACGTCAAATGGACAGGCTCGGATACTGGGTAACCTCTATCCAGCCTGGAGCAGCCATGCCCTTATTTGGTTTAGCCCCCTCGTTCGACGATCCGGAAAACGGCATGACCCGGCTCGACATGATCGCCAGCCAGCGGGTGGCCAACGAGCTCGACGAAGTGATCATCTTCCGTTCGACCGGGCCGTGGTCGCGGCGCTGGCTGGAGGACGGCTATCCCAGCAAGAATTTCCACGTCAAGGGCAAGAGCTCGGACTGGGGGCCGCAGGCCGGCTTCGTGCCGTACGACGGCACCTACAGCAAGGTCGGCCACAACCAGGGCAAGGCGCAGAAGGGCACGCGCGCCAACCAGAAGGGCATCAACGACCGTTTCGCCAGCGCCCGCGTGCTGGAGCTGACGCTGGAGCAGCTGACCCTGCAGATGCTGCTGGCCGAGGAAATGCCGCCGCGCACCGCCTTGCAGTTCATGGAAGCCGTGCCCGGCACCCGCGACTACTCGCTGCTGGCGCAGCGTTCCGGCGACGGCCAGTTGTTCGAATTCCTGGCGCGCTGGAATCGCGCCGGCCCGACGGCGGGCGAGGCGGTCTACCAGATCCATGTCTACACCATCGCCACCGACTTCAGCGCGCACGGCATGGCCTCGCGGCTGCTGCTGCCGCTGGAGGTGATGTGCTCGTCCGAAGCGGGCGCCAACAACCGGCCCATGACCGGCGACTACGATTTGATGGCGGTGTGCCCGCGCTGGAGCGACTACGGCAGCACCAGTTCGGCGCAGATCGCCAAGCCGGGGCTGGTGATGAACGGCATGGCGCCGCGCCTAGGCCAGGTGTTCGAGCGCGGCACCAACCTCGACAAGGTGCTGACCATGGAGAGCAGCACCGGCCGCCCGCGCCCGCAGGGCTGGCAGGCGCCGGCCGGCTTCGGCAACGAGGAGCACTACGACATGGGCAACGTCACGCCGCGCATCCTGCGCTGCATCAACCTGCTCAACGGCCGCATGGTCAACGGCAACGGCGCCTTCCGCCGCGTGCACCACAACGCCGAATCGCACCGCCACGTGGCGTTCGGCGCGCTGACCCAGGCCGACATGGAAAACGACAACGACGGCTTCCCGCTGACCGTGTTCCAGCCCGACGCGGCCGGCATCCGCAGCCCCGCCATCGCCGCCTACGGCAATGTCGCGACCTTGCTCAATATGCGCGAATTCCGCGTCTACGCGGGGCTGTTGCAGGACGCCGGCTACTTCCTGCCCCGCAACGCGGCGTGGGGCATGTCGATCCGCGACGCCCAGCGGGCGGTTTAAAACTCTTCCCAGTCCTTGTCGCCGCCGACGGTGGCCGGCTTGCTGGCCGTCAGCTTGGCGGCCGGCCTGGCCGCCACCGGACGCGGCGCCGGACGGGCAGCCGGGGCAGGGCGCGCCGCCGGCAGCGCCGCCTTGGCGCGCGCCGGCGCCGCCAGCGCCGGCCGCAATCCCTCGTCGCCCAGCTTGAACGAGGCCGCCACATCGGCCAGCCGCGCCGCCTGGTCCTGCATGCTGGCCGCGGCCGCCGCCGCTTGCTCCACCAGCGCCGCGTTCTGCTGCGTCACCTGGTCCATCTGCGTGATGGCGGTGTTGACCTGGTCGATGCCGATGCTTTGCTCGCTGCTGGCCGAGGTGATCTCGCCCATGATGTCGGTCACGCGGCGCACGCTGGCCACCACGTCGTCCATGGTGGTGCCGGCCTGCTGCACCAGCTTGGCGCCGATGTCGACCTGCTGGACCGAATTGCCGATCAACTCCTTGATTTCCTTGGCCGCCGCCGCGCTGCGCTGGGCCAGGTTGCGCACCTCGGACGCCACCACCGCGAAGCCGCGTCCCTGCTCGCCGGCGCGCGCCGCTTCCACCGCGGCATTCAAGGCCAGGATGTTGGTCTGGAAGGCGATGCCGTCGATGACGGAAATGATGTCGACGATCTTGCGCGACGAGGCGTCGATCGAGCCCATGGTGTCGACCACCTGGCCGACGATGGTGCCGCCGCGCTCGGCCACGTCGGAGGCGGCCTGCGCCAGCTGGTTGGCCTGCTTGGCGTTCTCGGCGTTCTGGCGCACGGTGCTGGTCAACTCCTCCATCGACGACGCGGTTTCCTCCAGCGAGCTGGCCTGTTCCTCGGTGCGCTGCGACAGGTCCATATTGCCGGCGGCGATCTCGTTGGAGGCGGTGGCGATGGTGTTGGTGCCGCTCTGCACCTGGCTGACCACATTGCGCAGCGCATCGTTCATGCCCTTGAGCGCGGTCATCAGGTCGCCGATCTCGCACTTGCTGGTCTCGGCGTCGAAGCGGGTGGTGAGGTCGCCGTTGGCCACGGTGGCGGCGATCTCCACCGCCGACTTCAGCGGCACCGTGATCGAGCGCGAGATCACCCACGCCGCCAGCGAGCCGATCGACACCATCAGCACCGCCAGCACCATCAGCAGCATGTTGCTGCGGTCGTTGGCGGTGTCGATCGCGTGGGCGGTGTCGTCGATGGCCTTGCGCTGCAGGGTCAGCAGCGCCTGCACCTTGTTTTGGTAGGCCGTGGCCGACGGCATGAAGACATCCTTGTACAGCTTTTCCGCCTCCTCGGCGTTGCCGGCCTTCTTGGCGTTCATGATGTCGGTCTTGGCCTTCTGGTAGGTGGCGCGCAGCGCGCCGGAGGCGTCGAACACGGCCTTTTCCTCGTCGCTGATGAGCAGCTCCTTGAGCTTGGCGATCAGCTCGCCGCCCTTCTTGCTGCTGTCGGCGATGACGTCGGCGAAGGTGGTCGACAGGCTGTCGTCGCTGCTGCGGGCGATCAGCGCGGTGCGCGCCACGGCCGAGTAGATCAGCACGTACCAGTCGGAGGCCAGGCGTTCCTTGGCCAGCGGTTTCTCCATCATGTGGCGGGTGGCCTCGGCGTTGACGCGGGCGTTGTACAAGGCCACCGAGGTGGCGCAGATGGCGAGCAACAGGACGATGGCGAAACCGACCGCGAGGCGGGTGCCGATGCGCAGCTGAGACAGTAGATTCATGATGGACGCTCCGAGGTGGCCCGAGGATGGCTGCGCAGGCGCGCCGGAAGACGCGGCTGGCAGGCTACAAGTATGCACCCGCCGCGCCGTGGCGGTCATGCAACTTCAGACCGTCGCGTTGCTTTTTTGAAACAATTAGAAGGCGGCGGCCTGCGCCAGGTCGGGCTTGTCGCACCAGCGGGCGAAGGCTTCGGCCAGGCGTTCGCTTTCGGCGATGGCGCGGGTCCAGTCGCGGCTGCGGGCGGCGTGGTCCTGGCCGTAGAACTGGAAGTCCTTGCGGTCGGGCAGCTTGCCGTTGGGCAGCCTGGCGACGAACTCGGCCGACGGCGACACCAGGATCACATTGTCCAGCGCCGGGTTGTGGGCGCCGGCGCGGGCGCGGCGCCACGGCATGGCCTTGTCCAGCCAGCCGGGCACGATGTAGTCGTTGAAGTGCGGGTACAGCACCAGGCCGGGATCGCGCTGGTAGGGCAGGTGCAGGTGGTAGTCGATCAGGCCGCCGTCCCAGTAGGCGCCGTCGGGCGCGCCGGCGATGCCCGACACCGCCTCGAGCACCAGCGGGATCGAGCCCGAGGCCAGCAGCGCGTCGCGCAGGTTGGCCTCGCTCAGGCCGACGAAATGGCCGGTGAAGGCGTCGAACTGTTGGCGCAACCAGTCGGCGTCGTCGCGGCTGTTGTGGAACACCACCCGCTCCATCGCCCCCGCCAGACGCCGGCGTGACAGCGCGTTGCCGGCCGCCGCGCGCGCGAAGCCGGCCACCTCGCGCCAGCGCTGGCCGTTGGTGCGGGCCAGCGGGCCGACGCCGCGCATGGTCAGCACCGAGACGTGGTGGTCGGCATGGCCGACCGCCTCGGCGGCGCGGCCGTCGAGCAGTTCATCGAGCAGGGCGCGGACGGTCTGGCTGACGTAGGCGGCGCTGACCTTGGCCGGATAGCGCTGGCCGGCGTACAGGCGGGCGAGGCGCTTGTGGGCGGCGACCGGATCGTCGAAGGCCGACGCTGCCATGCGCCAGGCGCCGATCGACGCGCCGACCAGCTTGCGCTGGCGCGGCGCCGCCTGCAGCCAGCCGCCGAACATCCAGCAGTCGAGGCCATGCAGGATCAGGCCCTTCGGCCCGCCGGCGGCGGCCGGCACGATGGCGACATCGGCCGCCCGCACGCCCTCGGCGGCGATGCGCTGGCGGGCGCGCGCGCCCAGGCGGATGGTGATCGGAGAAGTCATATTCAATTGGGGTCAAGTCTGACATTCGGACACGAACTCTGCCGTAGTGGCCGTTACGGTGGAGCTCGTGTCCGAATGTCAGACTTGACCCCCGGGTTATTTTACGCCGCCGCCGAGGGCGCGGTACAGGTCGATGGCGCTGGTGGTGCGCAGCAGGCGCGCCTGCACCAGCGTCTGCTGCGCGCTGAACAGCTCGCGCTGCGCGTCCAGCACGTCCAGCGAGCTGGCCACGCCGTTGTCGAAGCGCAGTTGCAGCAGCTTCAGGCGGTCGGCCTGTGCTTCCTGCACGGCGCGCTGTGCGGACACCTGCTCGCCCAGGTAGTCGCGCGCGGCCAGCGCGTCGGCCACTTCGCGGAAGGCGGTCTGGATGGTCTTCTCGTAGTCGGCCACGGCGAGGTTCTTGCGCACTTCGGCCAGGCCCAGGTTGGCGCGGTTGCGGCCGGCGTCGAAGATCGGCAAGGTCAGCTGCGGCGCGAACGACCAGCTGCCCGAGCCGCCGTCGAACAGGCCGTTCAGCGACGGGCTGCTGCTGCCCAGCGCGGCCGTCAGGCTGATGCGCGGGAAGAAGGCGGCGCGCGCGGCGCCGATGTTGGCGTTGGCCGATTTTAATCGCTGCTCGGCGGCGCGGATGTCGGGCCGGCGCGCCAGCAGGTCCGACGGCAGGCCGGTCGGCAGCGCGCTCAGAGTGTCGATCTGCTGGTCGCTCGGCATGGCGCCGGCGGCCGTGCCCGACCCGGCGCCAGTACCGACCGCAGCGCCGGCGGTAGCGCCGGTGGCGGCAACGGCGGCGCTGGCCGGTTGGCCGACCAGCAGCGTCAAGGCGTTGTCCGCCTGCGCGCGCTGGCGCGCCAGCGTCAGCGCGGCGGCGCGCGCGGTTTCCATCAGCGTTTCGTTGGAGCGCAGGTCGAGGCGCGACGAGGCGCCCACTTCGGCGCGTTGCTGCGTCAACTTGTAGGTGCGGGCGCGGGCATCGTAGGTCTGCTGCGCCAGCGCGTACTGCTCGGCGTAGGCGCGCTCGGTGTAATAGGCTTGCGCCACCTGCGTCACCAGGCTGATTTGCGCAGCCTGGCGCGCTTCGTCGGTGGCCAGGTAGGCCGCCAGCGCGGCGTCGTTCAGGCTTTTCACGCGGCCGAAGAAATCCAGCTCGAAGGCCGATAGCGCCAGCCCGGCGTCATAGCGCTTGCCTATGGTGGTCTGGCCGCTCGGCGACAGGAAGGCCGGTGTCTTGGCCTTGGTGGCGGCCGCGTTGGCGTTGAGGTTGGGCAGGCGGTCGGCCGACTGGATGTCGTACTGCGCGCGCGCCTCCTCGATGCGCAGCGCGGCGGTGCGCAGGTCGCGGTTGTTTTCCAGCGCGGCGGCGATCAGCTGCTGCAGGCGCGGATCGGCGAAGTAGTCGCGCCAGCCGGTATCGACGGCGTCGCGCGCGCCGGCCGCCAGCGGCAGCGGCACGCTGGTGCGCGCGGCGGCGCCGGCGCTGTCGGCCGGGAAGGCGGCGGCCACCGGCGCGTCGGGACGCTGGTAGGTCGGCGCCAGCGAGCAGGCAGACAGCAAGGCCGCCAGCACGGCCAGGGGCAGGGCGGGCTTATGTGCAAAATTAATCATAGGTTTCATGGTTCTTATCGTTCATTTCATGTGCGGCCAGTTTGCGCTGGCGTTCGCTGCCCTTGAAGATCTTGCGGATCACGACGAAGAACACCGGCACCAGGAACACCGCCAGCACCGTGGCCGTGATCATGCCGCCCATCACGCCGGTGCCGATGGCGCGCTGGCTGGCCGATCCCGCGCCGGTGGCGATCACCAGCGGCAGCACGCCGAGGATGAAGGCCAGCGACGTCATGATGATCGGCCGGAAGCGCAGGTGCACCGCCTCCAGCGTCGCCTCGATCAGGCCCTTGCCCTGCGCCTGCAAGTCCTTGGCGAATTCGATGATCAGGATCGCGTTCTTGGCCGACAGGCCGATAATCGCAATCAGGCCGACCTTGAAGTACACATCGTTCGGCAGCCCGCGCATGGTGGCGCCCAGCAGCGCGCCCAGGATCCCCAGAGGCACCACCAGCAGCACCGCCACCGGAATCGATTCGCTTTCATACAGCGCCGCCAGCACCAGGAAGGCGGCCAGCAGCGACAGCGCGAACAGCATCGGCGCCTGCGAGCCGGAAGTCTTCTCTTCCAGCGACTGGCCGGTCCATTCGATGCTGAAGCCCGGCGGCAGCTGCGCCGCCAGGCGTTCCAGTTCGTCCATCGCCTCGCCGGTCGAGCGGCCTGGCGCGGCGTCGCCGGTCAGCTTGATGGCTGGGTAGCCGTTGTAGCGCACCAGCTGCACCGGACCTTGTATCCAGTGCGAGGTGGCGAACGAGGAGAACGGCACCATCGTGCCGGCCGCGCTGCGCACGTTGAGCTGCATGATGTCCGCCGGTTGCAAACGGCGCGGCGCGTCGGCCTGCACGATCACGCGCTGCTGGCGCCCGCTGCTGGCGAAGTCGTTGACGTAGGATGAGCCGAGCGCGGTCGACATCATCGCGTTGATGTCGGCGAACGTCACGCCCAGCGCATTGGCCTTCTCGCGGTCGATATCGACCTGCAGCTGCGGCGCGTCTTCCAGTCCTTCGGGACGCAGGCCCTTGAGGATGGCGCTCTTGCCGGCCATGCCGAGCAGCTGGTTGCGCGCCGCGATCAGCGCATCGTGACCGAGCGCGCTGCGGTCTTGCAGGCGCGCGGTGATGCCGGTGGCGTTACCCAGCTCGCGGATCGGCGGCGGCGACAGCGGGAAGATGATCGCATCCGGGATGCTCGACAGCGCGCCGAACGCGCGCTGCGCGATCGCCTGCGCCGACTGTTCCGGGCCACGTTCCTTCCAGTCCGTCAGCGGAATGAATACCAGGCCGGCGTTCTGGCCGTTGCCGGAGAAGCTGAAGCCCGCCACCGCGATGGTGCGCGCCACGCCCGGCTGCTTGCGGAAGTAGGCGTCGGCCTGCGCCAGCACGGCCTGCGTGCGGCTGGTCGAAGCGCCTGCCGGCAGCTGCACGTTGGCGATCAGGTAGCCCTGGTCCTCGTTCGGCAGGAACGACGACGGCAGGCGCGCATACAGCCAGCCCACTACGCCGCAGATCAGCGCGAACACCACCAGGTAACGGCCGGTGCGCTTGATCATCTTGGCGATCACGCCCTGGTAGCCGGTGGCGGTCACCGCGAACCTGCGGTTGAACCAGCCGAAGAAGCCTTTCTTCTCATGGTGATGGCCGGCTTCCACCGGTTTCAGAATGGTGGCGCACAGCGCCGGCGTCAGGGTCAGCGCCATCAGCGCCGAGAACAGCATGGCCGACACCATCGCCAGCGAGAACTGGCGGTAGATCGCGCCGACCGCGCCGCCGAAGAAGGCCATCGGAATGAACACGGCGATCAGCACCAGCGTGATGCCGATGATGGCGCCGGTGATCTGGCCCATGGCCTTGCGGGTGGCGTCACGCGGCGACAAGCCTTCCTCGCTCATGATGCGCTCGACGTTTTCCACCACCACGATGGCGTCATCGACCAGGATGCCGATCGCCAGCACCATGCCGAACATGGTCAGCACGTTGATCGAGAAGCCGAATAGCTGCATCGCCGCGAAGGTGCCCATCAGCGCCACCGGCACCACGATGGTCGGGATCAGGGTGTAGCGGAAGTTCTGCAGGAACAGGTACATCACCAGGAACACCAGCAGCACCGCTTCCAGCAGCGTCTTGACCACTTCCTCGATCGAGATCTTGACGAACAGCGAGGTGTCGTAAGGGATGGTGTACTTCACCCCCGGCGGGAAGTACTTGGCCAGTTGGTCCATCTTCTCGCGCACGGCGGTCGCCGTCTGCAGCGCGTTGCCGGTCAGGGACAGCTGCACCGCGATGGCGGAGAACGGCGCGCCGTTCAGGCGCGCGTTGATGTTGAAGCTGGCGCCGCCCATTTCGATGCGCGCCACGTCCTTCAGGCGCACCAGCGAACCGTTCGGGTTCGCGCGCAGCACGATCTGGCCGAATTCGGTGGTGGACGACAGCTGGCCCGTGACCACGATGGGCGCGGAGAAGGTCTGCTTGGCGGGGCTGGGCAAGTCGCCCAGCGTGCCGGAGGTGACCTGCGCGTTCTGCGCGCGGATGGCGGCGGTGACGTCGGCCATGGTCATCTTCAGGCCGATCAACTTGGCCGGATCGACCCAGATGCGCATCGCCCGTTCGGTGCCGAACAACTGCGCCTGGCCCACGCCAGGGATGCGCTTGACTTCATTGACCACGTTGCGGGCCAGGTAGTCGCCCAGGCCGGTCGGGTCGAGGCGGCCGTCGGTCGAGGTCAGGCCGACGAACATCAGGATGTTGGAACGCGCCTTGTTGACCTGCACGCCCTGTTGCGTGACGGCGGCCGGCAGGCGCGACTCCACGCGCTTGATGCGGTTCTGCACGTCGACCGCCGCCAGGTCCGGATTGGTGCCGGGGACGAAGGTGACGGTGATGGTGACGGCGCCGCTGGCCTCACTGGACGATTCGACGTACTGCAAGCCGTCGGCACCGTTCATCTCCTGTTCGATCACGCTGGTGACGGCGTCGTCCAGCACCTGCGCGGTGGCGCCGGGGTAGTTGGCCGTCACCACGATCGATGGCGGCGCGATGGTTGGGTACTGCGACACGGGCAATACCGTGATCGCCAGCATCCCGCCCAGCAGTATGAAGAGTGCGATCACCCACGCAAACACGGGGCGATCGATGAAAAACTTGGCCATCGGGACTCCCTGTTATTTGGCGGTGCCGCGATCGGATGCGGCGGCGGAAGCGGATGCCGGGGCCGGGGCCGGGGCCGGGGCTGGAGCCGGAGCTGCGCCGGCGGGACCTTTCCACGGCTGCGGATTGACCGTGGCGCCGGGCTTGGCCTTCTGGAAGCCTTCCACCACGATGCGCTCGCCGCCTTTGAGGCCGGAGCTGACCACCCAGTTCTGGCCATCGTTGGCGGTGGCGGTGACCGGCTGCGCCAGCACCTTGTTGTCGGCGCCGACGATCAGCACCGACGAGCCTTCAGGGCTGCGTACCACGGCCTGCTGCGGCACGGTGATGGCGGCGTCGTTGACGCCCTGGTCCAGCCGCGCGCGCACGTACATGCCCGGCAGCAGGGTGCGTTGAGGATTCGGGAACTCGGCGCGCATCGATACCGCGCCGGTGCTCTCGTCCACCGACACGTCCGAGAACAGCAGCTTGCCCGCCTGCGGGTAGGCCTGGCCGTCTTCGGTGACCAGTGTGACGCGCGCCTCGTTCTTGCCGGCGCCCTTGATCTTGCCGCTGGCGAGCGCGCGTTGCAGTTGCAGCAGCTCGGTCGACGACTGGGTGATGGTGACGTAGATCGGGTCCAGTGTCTGCACGGTGGCCATCGGCGTCGCTTCGCCTTGTCCCACCAGCGCGCCCTCGGTCACCAGCGCACGGCCGATGCGACCGGAGATCGGCGAAGTCACGGTGGCGTAGCCCAGCGTCAGGCCGGCGTTGGTGCGCGCGGCCTTGGACGTGGCCAGGTCGGCGGCGGCCTGCTTCTGCGCGGTGACGGCGTCGTCGTATTCCTGCTGGCTGACGGCTTGCGCCGCCAATAACGGTTTATATCGTTTTACCTTTAAATCGGCCTGGGCCAGGTTGGCCTCGGCCTTGGCGACGGCCGCCTGCGCGCTGTCGTAGGAAGCCTGGAAGCTGGCGGGATCGATGCGGAACAGTACCTCGCCGGCCTTGACGTCGCCGCCTTCCTTGAACACCCGCTGCAGCACGATGCCGGCCGTGCGCGCGCGCACCTGCGCGATGCGCGACGCTTCCGTGCGGCCCGGCAGTTCGGTGCTGAGGGTGACGGCGGCGGGAGCGACGGTGATCACGGCGACAGTGGCGGGCGGCGGGGCGCCGGGAGCGGCTGCTTTGTCGCCGCAGGCGGCCAGCAGGGATAAGGCGAAAACGGCGGAGGCAATTGCAGTGTAACGAGGTACTAATCTCATGGACGGTTCTCGTAAAAAGTTTTATATGGTGCGCTTGATCGGCCAGGCGGGGTGGCTGGCTGAGGTTGCAATATTGTAATACAGCTAGTTATGTAACGTTTTGTATAGATATAAAACAAAAAAGCGGTAACACGGCCTACGCCGCGTTACCGCTTTCCCATCCTGGCCGGCGCTGGATCAGCGCATGCCGGAGATGATTTGCTTCAGCTTGCCCGAGTCGGCGCAGAAGGCGCGGATGCCTTCGCCCAGTTTCTCGGAAGCCATCTGGTCTTCGTTCAGCTGGAAGCGGAAGGTCTTCTCGTCCTGCGACAGCTTGATGATGCCGGCGGCCGGTGCGCTCTCGGCGCTCAGCTTGCGTTCGACCGGGGCGTTGGTGTCGGCCAGCTTTTGCAGCAGGTCGGGGCTGATGGTGAGCAGGTCGCAGCCGGCCAGTTCCAGGATCTGGCCGGTGTTGCGGAAGCTCGCGCCCATCACTTCGGTTTTGTAGCCGAACTTGCGATAGTAGTTGTAGATGCGCTTGACCGACTGCACGCCCGGATCTTCGGCGCCGACGTAGTCGATGCCGGTGGATTTTTTATACCAGTCGTAGATGCGGCCGACGAACGGCGAGATCAGCTGCGCGCCCGCTTCGGCGCAGGCGATGGCCTGGCCCAGCGAGAACAGCAGGGTCATGTTGCAGTGGATGCCTTCTTTTTCCAGGATCTCGGCGGCGCGGATGCCCTCCCAGGTGGCGGCCATCTTGATCAGCACGCGCTCGCGTTCGATGCCGGCCTGCTCGTACAGCTTGATGAGCTCGCGGCCCTTGGCCACCGAGCCTTCGACGTCGAACGACAGGCGGGCGTCGATTTCGGTCGATACGCGGCCCGGGATGATGCGCAGGATCTGCTTGCCGAAGGCGATCAGCAGGTGGTCGATGGTCTCGGCGATCGAGTTGTCGAGGTTGTCGCGCACGGCTTTTTCCAGCAGCGGCTTGTACTCGTCCTTCTGCACCGCCTTCAGGATCAGCGAAGGGTTGGTGGTGGCGTCGCGCGGGGTGTAGGCCTGGATGGACTGGAAATCGCCGGTGTCGGCGACTACGGTGGTGAATTTCTTGAGCTGTTCGAGTTGGTTCATGTGCGCTGCCAGTCGGTTAAGGGGAGTGAGGCTTGCCTTATTGTACTCAACCATGAACAATTGTTAAAGAATGCGAAATTCAACAGTCTCTATATTGACACGCAATAAAGCTCAGTTTGCCGTTTAGGCAATGCGGCGCCGTCATGGCGTCGATGTTATATTGCTGGCAATGTGAAAGGAATACTGATGACTCGCTGTTTCGTGCGGATCTGCCTGGCCTGCTTTGCGCTATCGATGAGCGTCGCCCGAGCCCAGGATGAGGCCGGATTGCTGATGGCGCGCGTCGAGGCGCCGCTCGATGCGCAGAGTTTGCCGGCATTGATGGAACGGCTGCACGTCCCCGGCGTCAGCATCGCGGTCATCAAGGATTTCAAACTGCATTGGGCGAAGGGATATGGCGTCGCCGACATGGAAACCGGGCGCCTGGTGGATACGGAAACCCGCTTCCAGGCGGCGTCCATCAGCAAGCCCGTGACGGCGCTGGCCGCCATGCGCCTGGTGCAGGAACACAAACTTGATCTCGACGCCGACGTCAACACCATGCTGAAGTCATGGCGTGTGCCCGCGTCGGAGTTGACGCGGACGCAGGCGGTCACGCCGCGTTCGCTGTTCAGCCACACGTCGGGCGCGGATGATGGATTTGGCTTTCCCGGCTACGCACCGGGTGCGCCGTTGCCTTCGCTGGTGCAGATACTCGACGGCCGTTCGCCATCGAACGTCGGCAAGGTGGTCTTCGCGCGCGCGCCCTTCGAGGCCTATAAATACTCTGGCGGTGGACTGGTCATCATGCAACTGGCGCTGACGGAATTGACCGGCTTGCCGTTTGAACGCTTGATGCAGTCGACTGTGCTGGCGCCGCTGAGGATGTCCAACAGTTCCTTCGAACAGCCAAGCTATGCGGCCCTGGCGCACGATGCGCAGGGGCGCCGCATGGAGGCGCCGTGGAAGCTCTACCCGGAGCAGGCCGCCGCCGGCTTATGGACCACACCGAGCGATCTGGCGAAATTCATCATCGAGATACAGACCGGCCTGCGCGGTGCGAAAGGCATGGTGCTGGAGCCGCGATACGCCAGGGAGATGCTGTCGCCGGCGGGCGTGGGACCATACGCGGTGGGCCTGACGCTAGGCCAGCGTGGCGACGGCTGGTATTTCACGCACAGCGGGTCGAACTGGGGCTATCGCGCCTGGATCAGCGGGCATGTTCGCAAAGGGTACGGCGTGGTCATCATGGCCAACGGCGACAATGGCATGGCATTGATGAACCAGATCGCCGACCGTGTCGCGACGGCCTATCACTGGGATACACTGGAAAAGCCTGTGGCCAAATAAGGGATGCATCCGGATGCCGGGTGAGGATTAAGCGGGGATGTCCTGGCCGAGAATGTTCGATTTCCTGAGTTCCTCCCTGATACTGTCCAGACGTTGGGGAATGCCCAATGCCTTGCGCCTGGCCCGCAGATACATGTCGTACAAAAAGTCATATTCCTCAGACCCTTCATCGACGCGCCAGATGTCCAGCATTTTTCCGTTCTTTTCTGTGAGCGCGAACGTTACGTATGCCAGCTTGCGTTCGTAATCATTGCCTATATCGAGAACAAGTTTGAAGCCGGCCACCTCGAATTCCAAACCAAATTGTTCCAAGGTCCATCTGATGCGCTCTTCATTTGTTGCTTTTGAGAGCCCTGCAATAATATCTTGGTATTCAATGGGAATTGTCATGATTGACTCCTGTATCCGCAGCGGCTGCCGCGAAAGTGCTGAACTGGGTATGGAGCTGAGATATCTCGTGTAGCGAGGTTTTGCGCTCGTCATGATGAAGAGTTTTTACCATAGCTGCGGTCTCAAATCTATCGTGTATCGAACACAGACTGTCGAATGCTTGCCGCCATGTTTCTGCGCTTGCCAACCGGTGCGCGGCATCAGTCGCATGAAACCGGGCGACCAGTTCACGGAGTTCGAATGCTGCGGTTGCGGCTGCTTCTATGTTTCCGGCTCGGACTAGATGCAATAGGTTGCGGGAGCGGCCGCAAATTTCCTGGATGTCGGCAACTGCATGAATCGCGCGCACGGCTGCAACGGCCTCCCTGGCGGCAGTCGTTGCAGCCTCGGCAGCCGTTCTCGCTTTGCCGATTTGCCACAGCGACAGGGCAAACCCGGCGATGGAAACGACCAAGCCGCTGACGCCGATGTAGTCCATGTGGGAAAAAGAGCCGGAGGTTAGAACAACCGCCAGCTTATCGCGGCCTTGATGTGGACGCTTTGCAGCAAAGCAGACGTCGTCGACGTCCGCTTTACTCTCAGCCGATGAAGGAATCGAATTGCAGGTCGAACTCTTGCAGGGCCTTCTGCGCGTTCTGCATCTTCTTGCGGAATTCGGGGCCGCGTTGCAGCGCCAGGCCTACGGCCAGCACATCGATCACCACCAGGTAGGCCAGGCGCGCCGAGATCGGTGTGTAGGGATCGATGTTGAAGATCAGGTCGATCGGGATCAGCACCGTCGCCATGTCCGCCAGCGGCGTGCCGGACGGCGCCAGCACGATGACGTCGGCGCCGCCGCGGCGCGCCAGCTTGATCGAGCGCACCAGCGACGGGCTGTTGCCGCGCTGCGAAATGGCCACCACCGCGTCGCCGGTGCGCAGCAGGGCGGCGGCGATGCTGTGGATGTGCGGGTCGGCATAGGCCACCGTCGGCACGCCGGAGCGGAAGAACTTGTGCTGTGCGTCCGCCGCCACGATGCCGGAGGTGCCCTGGCCGTAGAACTCGATCTTGTTGGCCTTGGACAGGATGTCCAGCGCCCGCTGGATCGCTTCCGGGTCGAGGTTGTTGCGCAGGTCCAGCAGGGTGTTGATCGAACGGCTGCAGATCTTGTTGACCAGGTCGGCCGCGAGGTCGTCCTGGGTCGGCTGTTCGTTCAGGCCGGGCAGGGCCAGCGCCAGGCCTTGCGCCAGCTTGAGCTTGAACTCATGCCAGCCGTCGTAACCCAGCGTGCGGCAAAAACGCACCACGGTCGGCTCGGACACCTGCGCGCTCTTGGCGAGCGCCGTGATGTTCTGGCTGACCGTCTGGCCCGGATGATCAAGCACGGCCAGCGCGACCTTGCGCTCCGATTTGGAGAGCGAGTCGAGCTGGGTGCGGATGGAATCTAAAAGCATTTAATCCTCAGGCAAAGCTTCTTCACGCCACTGCAGGCCGTCGCGGCCGATCAGGGCCGACGCGGCGGCCGGACCCCAGGTGCCGGAGGCGTAAGGAATCGGGAAGCTGTCGTCCGCTTCCCAGTTGTTCAGGATAGGCTCGACCCATTCCCACGCCGCTTCCAGCTCGTCGCCGCGCATGAACAGGGTCAACTGGCCGCGCAGCACGTCGAGCAGCAGGCGCTCGTAAGCATCCATGCGCGGCGACTTGAACGATTCGCGGAAGTCCAGCTCCAGCTCGGCCTGCTTCAGGCGCATGCCGTCGCCCGGCGTCTTCGCCATCAGGTTCATGCGCAGGCCTTCGTCCGGCTGCAGGCGAATCACCAGCGAGTTGGGCTGGAAGCTGTTGGTCGGCTGCGCGAAGATCGAATGCGGGATCTGCTTGAAGCGCACCACGATCTCGGCCAGGCCGTCGGCCATGCGCTTGCCGGTACGCAGGTAGAACGGCACGCCGGCCCAACGCCAGGTGTCGATTTCCGCCTTCATCGCCACGAAGGTCTCGGTGCGCGAATGTTCCGGCGCATCCGGTTCGTCGCGATAGCTCGGCACGGCCTTGCCATCGACGTGGCCGGCGCGGTACTGGCCGCGCACGATGTTCTGCGCCAGCGTGGTCGGGGTGAATTTTTTCAGCGAACGCAGCACCTGCAGCTTGGCGTCACGCACGGCGTCCGGCGCGATCGAGGTCGGCGGTTCCATGGCGACGATACACAGCAGTTGCAGCAAATGGTTCTGCAGCATGTCGCGCAGCGCGCCCGAGGTGTCGTAGTAGCCCATGCGGTTGCCCACGCCCAGCTTCTCGGCGATGGTGATCTGCACGTCGGAGATCCACTCGCGGCGCCACAGCGGCTCGAACAGGATGTTACCGAAGCGCAGGGCCAGCAGATTCTGCACGGTCTCCTTGCCCAGGTAGTGGTCGATACGGTAGATCTGCGATTCCTCGAAGACCTGGCCCACTTCGGCGTTGATCTGCTTGGCCGAGGCCAGGTCGCGGCCCAGCGGTTTTTCCAGCACCACGCGCGAGTTCTTGGTCACCAGCCCGTTGGCCTTGAGGTTCTCGCAGATCTGCGAGAAGATCGCCGGCGGCGTCGCCAGGTAGTAGACCTTGGTGATGGCTTCGTCCTTGCGCAGCGCCTCGACCAGCGACTTGTAGCTGTCGGAGTCGGTGGCGTTGAGCGACACATACACGATGCGGGCGGTGAACTTGGCCCACGCGGCCGGCGTCACTGCCGGCGATTTGATGTGCGGCTTGGACGTGGTCTCTACCGTGTGCAGGAAGTCCTGCTGGCTGGCGTCGGCGCGGCCGACGCAGATGATGCGGGCAGTGGCGGGCAAGTCATTGGCAACATCGCGGGCGTACATCGCGGGCAGCAATTTGCGCATCGCCAGATCGCCGCTGCCGCCAAACAGAACCAGGTCAAAATCGGTAAGAGCCATAATTATTCGCAGTATGTAGAGTGCTGAAAGAGGGATTACTAGTCGTGACTGTAAATTTACTACACGATTTGTCGTTTTGCAAGAAAATTTACTACATATGCTGCGACTGCAGCATATAGTTTATTCGATATATGCCGGCTCCGTGCGGCCGGCCACGTCGACGCGGATGGACAGCAGTTTTCCGCTGAGCGGGAACTGCGCCAGTTCCGGCGCCGGACGGGCGCCTGCGCTGGTGACGTACAGCGTGCGCAGGTCGGCGCCGCCGAAGGCCATCATGGTCGGGCAGCGCACCGGCAGCGCGATCTCGCCGATCAACTCGCCGGTGGGCGACAGCTTGACCAGGCGCGCGCCTTCGAACATCGCGACCCAGTAGTTGCCTTCGCTATCGACCGCGGCGCCGTCGGGACGGCCGCCGTAGTTGTTCTCCTTGTCCATCGAGAACTGGTGCAGCAGGTGCTGGTTGGAGACCGTGCCGGTGGCGACGTCGAAGTCCAGTTTGGTGACGCGGTGCGCGCTGGTGTCGGCGTGGTACATGGCGCTGTAGTCCGGGCTGAAGCCCAAGCCATTCGAATTGGTCATGCCGCCCGACCAGGCCTTGCGGATCGCGCCGCGTTCCAGCACGAACATCTCGGCGGCCGGCTTGTCGCGCGGCTCGTAGATGGTGCCGACCCAGAAGCGTCCGGCGCCGTCGACGTGGCCGTCGTTGAAGCGGGTGATGGCGGTGTCGTAGGGTGCGGCGGCGATCTCGGTCAGGCGTACTTCATCGCTGCTGGTGTCGAGGTGCGCGAAGCCGCTGCGCATGGCGACCACCAGGCCGCCCTGGTCGCTGACGGCCAGCGTGGCCGGTTCGCTCGACAGCTTCCATGAACGATGCGCGCCGCTGGCGGGATCGAGGCGGTGCACCGTGAAGGCGGGGATGTCGACCCAGTACAGCGCCTGCTCCTGCGCGTGCCACAACGGGCACTCGCCGGTTTGCATGACGGCGTCGTAGGCGATTTCGATGTGAGGTGTGCTCATGGTCTTAGATGTGCTGCGCAGCTTTGGCCATGATGATCAGGCCATTGGTGGAACTGTCGTGGCGTTCCGGCTTGATGTCGCCGGTCAGCTCCGCGTGGATGTTCTTGGCCAGTACCTTGCCCAGTTCCACGCCCCACTGGTCGAAGCTGTTGACGTCCCAGATCACGCCCTGCACAAAGGTCTTGTGCTCGTACAGCGCGATCAGCGCGCCCAGCGTGGACGGCGTCAACTGGTCCATCAGGATGGTGTTGGACGGACGGTTGCCGGGGAAGGTCTTGTGCGGCACCAGTTCGTCGATTTCGGCTTCGCTCAGCTTCTGCGCGGTCAGGTCGGCGCGCACTTCGCCGGCGGTCTTGCCGGTCATGAAGGCTTCCGATTGCGCGAAGCAGTTGGCCAGCAGCGAATCGTGATGTCCCGCCAGGTCATGCGTGGCGCGCAGCGCGGCGATAAAGTCGATCGGCGTGACGTCGGTGCCCTGGTGCAGCAGCTGGAAGTAAGCGTGTTGCGCATTGGTGCCGCACTCGCCCCACACCACCGGGCAGGTCGGCGTGTCGACTTCGGCACCGCCACGCGTGACGCGCTTGCCGTTGCTTTCCATGTCCAGCTGTTGCAGGTAGGCCGGGAAGCGGCTCAGGTCCTGGTGATACGGCGCGATCGACAGCGAAGCGGCGTTGAGGAACTGGCGGTTCCAGAAGCCGATCATCGCCAGCAGTACCGGCATGTTCTGCTCCAGCGGCGCCTCGCGGAAGTGTTCGTCCATCGCATGCGCGCCGCCCAGGAAATCGGTGAAGTAGCCGTAGCCCACCGCCAGCGCCACCGCCAGGCCGATCGCCGACCATACCGAATAACGGCCGCCGACCCAGTCCCAGAACGGGAACATATTGGCAGGATCGATGCCGAAGGCTTTGACCGCCTCGGTGTTGGTGGAGACGGCGACGAAGTGGCGCGCCAGGTCTTCTTCCTTGGCCGATTGCAGGAACCAGCTGCGGGCGGTGCCGGCGTTGAGCATTGTCTCGGCGGTGACGAAGGTCTTGGAGGCGATGATGAACAGCGTGGTCTCGGGATTGACCTGCGCCAGCGCGGCGTCCATGTCATGGCCGTCGACGTTGGAGACGAAGTGCATCTTCAGGCGCGGATGCGCATACGAACGCAATGCCAGCACGGCCATCTTCGGACCCAGGTCCGAACCACCGATGCCGATGTTGACGACGTCGGTGATCGGCTTGCCGGTGTGGCCCAGCCAGGCGCCGCTGCGCACGCGGTCGGTGAAATCCTTGATGTGGTCCAGCACCGCGTGCACGTCGTGCGCGATGTCCTGGCCGTCCACCGTCAGCGCCTTGCCGCGCGGCATACGCAGGGCCGTGTGCAGCACCGCGCGATGTTCGGTAAGATTGATCTTCTCGCCATTCAGCATGGCGTCGCGCTGGCGCTCCACGCCGCGTTCGCGGGCCAGGTCCAGCAGCAGGTCGATGGTGCTGGCGTCCAGGCGGTTCTTCGAATAATCGAGGAACAGGCCGGCCGCGTCCACCGTCAGTTTGGGGAAGCGCTGCGCATCGGCTGCGAACAGCTCGCGCAATTGCCAGTGTTTCGCGGTGGCGGCATGGGATTCGAGGGCTTGGAAGCTGGGAGTGGAGGTCAGTGCTGGCTGGCGCATAATTGAGTGGCGTCGTTAAGTCTGAGGGAGGGGATGCGTGAATGATACATGAAAATCCGGTAAATTCACTACGGTTCCGTCAAAACTATCCTTTCCGGGCTGCGCAGCGTGGGTGGTCTGATACCTCAGGCGCCAGCGGGATAATAAAAGTAGGCTGAATTCGAAATTTTGTAGTAAAATTTCACGGAATTCATTCATAAGGAACGATCATGGCGTTGCATCCAGTCCTAGAAACCGTCACCGCACGCATTATCCAGCGCAGCAAACCATCGCGCGGCGCTTACCTGGCCCATCTTGAAGCTGCCCGCGTCAAAGGCGTCCAGCGCGGCGCCCTGGCCTGCACCAACCTGGCCCACGGCTTTGCCGCTTTCCCCGCCAACGACAAGCTGTCGCTGAAGGAACTCAAGAAGCCATCGGTGGCGATCGTCTCGGCCTACAACGACATGCTGTCGGCCCACCAGCCGTTCGAAGGCTTCCCGGCGCTGATCAAGGATGCGGTGCGCGAAGTCGGCGCGGTCGCCCAGTACGCCGGTGGCACGCCCGCCATGTGCGACGGCGTCACCCAGGGCCAGCCGGGCATGGAACTGTCGCTGTTCTCGCGCGACGCCATCGCCATGGCGACCGCCATCGCGCTGTCGCACAATATGTTCGACTCCGCCGTCTACCTGGGCGTGTGCGACAAGATTGTACCCGGCCTGCTGATCGGCGCGCTGCACTTCGGCCACCTGCCTGCGGTGTTCGTGCCGGCCGGCCCGATGACCACCGGCCTGTCGAACTCCGAGAAAGCCAAGATCCGCCAGCTGTACGCGCAAGGTAAAGTCGGCCGCGCCGAGCTGCTGGAAGGCGAATCGCAGTCCTACCACAGTGCCGGCACCTGTACCTTCTACGGCACCGCCAACAGCAACCAGATGCTGATGGAAGTCATGGGCCTGCATCTGCCGGGCGCCGCCTTCATCACCCCGAACACCCCGCTGCGCGACGAACTGACCAAGGCTGCCGCCAAGCGCGCCGCCGTCATCACCGCGCAATCGCAGGAATACCTGCCGGTCGGCCATGTGGTCGATGAGAAGTGCATCGTCAACGCCATCGTTGCGTTGCTGACCACCGGCGGTTCGACCAACCATACGCTGCACCTGGTGGCCATCGCCAAGGCGGCCGGCATCGTCATCGACTGGAACGACTTCGACGAGCTGTCGAAAGTAGTGCCGCTGCTGACGCGCATCTACCCGAACGGCAACGCCGACGTGAACCACTTCCACGCCGCCGGCGGCACCGGTTTCGTCATCCGCGAACTGCTGGATGGCGGCCTGCTGCACGACGACGTCACCACCATCCTGGGCAAGGGCCTGCGCGCGCACTGCGCCGAGCCGTTCCTGGGCGAAGCAGGCAAGGGCGTGGTCTGGAAGGATTCGCCGACCGAGTCGGGCGACGAAGCGGTGCTGCGCAAGATCACCGCGCCGTTCTCGCCGGACGGCGGCACCGTGCTGGTACAGGGCAACCTGGGCCGCGCCGTGATGAAGGTTTCGGCCGTCAAGCCTGAGCATCAGACGGTGGAAGCGCCGGCGCTGGTGTTCAACTCGCAGGAAGATTTCATGGACGCCTACAAGGCGGGCCAACTCGATCGCGACTTCGTCGCCGTGCTGCGCTTCCAGGGCCCGCGCGCCAACGGCATGCCGGAACTGCACGCGCTGACGCCGGCGTTGGCCAACCTGCAAGACGCCGGCCGCCACGTGGCGCTGGTCACCGACGGCCGCATGTCTGGCGCGTCGGGCAAGGTGCCGGCGGCGATCCACGTGTCGCCTGAGGTGCTGGCCGGCGGTCCTTTGGGCTTGGTGCGCGACGGCGACATCATCCGCGTCTGCGCCCGCAGCGGCACGCTGGAGGCGCTGGTCGAATCGAGCGTATGGCATGCGCGCTCACTGGCCACGGCCGACCTGACGCCGAATGGCGTGGGCATGGGCCGCGAGCTGTTCGCCATGTTCCGCAACAGCGTGTGCGAAGCGGAGAAGGGCGCGACCACCTTCGCGCTGCCGTCGCCGATCGCCACCACGGTAGGCCTGCATGACAAAGACCCGGTCGGCAATACCGTGCCAGGTTCCGATGAAGATTACTCGATGAAGAAAGATGCGTAAATCATGACCATGACTCTGCTCGACATTATGCGTACCTCGGCCGTGATCCCAGTGATCGCGATTGACGAACCTGAACATGCAGTACCGCTGGCGCGCGCGCTGGTGGCCGGCGGCATCCGCGTGCTGGAAGTGACGCTGCGCACCAAGCACGGCCTGGCCGCGATCAAGGCCATGTCGGAAGTGGAAGGTGCCATCGTCGGCGTCGGCACCTTGACGCAGCCGGAAGAATTTGCCGCCGCGCGTGATGCGGGTGCGGTGTTCGGCGTGTCGCCGGGCTTGACGTCGGCGCTGATCGCCGCCGCCAAGAGCAGCGGCCTGCCGCTGCTGCCGGGCGTGATGACGCCGTCGGAAGTGATGGCGGCGCGTGAGCATGGCTTCCGTCAGTTGAAGCTGTTCCCGGCGGTGCCGGCGGGCGGCATCGGCATGCTGAACGCGATTGGCGGTCCGCTGCCGGACGTGATGTTTTGCCCGACCGGCGGCATCTCGCAAGAGACCGCGTCGCAGTTCCTGGCGCTGAAAAACGTGGCCTGCGTAGGCGGCTCGTGGCTGACGCCGAAAGACGCCATCGCCGCCGGCGACTGGCAGCGCATCACGGACCTGGCCAAGGCGGCCAGCGGCCTGCGGTAAGATCAAACGGCGCCTAGGGCGCCGTTTTACTGAGCAAGTCGCTCATGCGTTGCTGCCATCCTGGGCCGGTGGCTTTCCAGCGCTCGATAACGTCAACGGGGAGGCGCAATGATACATCTACCGCACCTCCTGCCGTTTGTTGCGGTTCCAGTTGCGTTATCCGTGTTGCTTGCCCTGAACGCATTTGTTTTGCTGACTCCAGTAAATCGCGTTGGAACTGTTCTTTCTCAGATGGCATCTCTAATTTCCTTTTTTAATTCGGCAAGGAAGGTTGTCGGTAGCTTGTCGAATTCGGATTTTGCATAGACGATAAGTAGCCAGATAACCTCGTCTGCACCGCAAAAATAGATCACTCTTGCCCCGCCTCGCTTGCCTTGTCCCCGCCGCGACCATCTTACCTTTCGGCACCCGCCACTGCCAGGAATAACATCACCCGCATCCGGATGGCTCGCGATCCACGATATGAACTCCGTGCGTTCGGTATCGCTCCAGACTTCGGCGGCGTAGCCGACGAAAACAGGCGTTTCAGCCACGGTTCGCATGATGAAATTCTACGCCGAACAGCCAGGCTGCGTGAGGAATTGCTATTGTCATCGAGGGCTCCGGAGGGGGCTTCCATAAGCGTAGCGCGGAGAGTAGCCAGGAGTTTTGATCCTTTCGATCAAACTGCGTAACGGAGGGACTCCTTCTCAGGAGTATTTGCTGAGCATCCTGTTAAACTTGTGCGGCAGACCATATTGCCAACCAATACGCGGAGGACGGGCATGCCCAGAAATTGGACGCAGGAGACATGGATACGTGAGACATCGACCATCAAGGCCAGCCAACGCTCGCTCTTGTTGCAGGCGGTCGATGAAAGCTTGCGCGCTTTTCAGTTTGCCAATGAGTTTAACAAACAGAAGGCGCTATATCTCCTGCAGGATGCTTACGATGACTGGGCCAGTTCCAAGGCCGACGTGCATGTGTCCGTACGCAATCGTAACGGTTCGCTGGCCGACTTCAAGGCCTGGATGAACGAGCAGCAGGCCCTGTTATTGCCGGCGATTGAGACCGGTTGGAACACCATGGCCAATTGCTATGCCTATGCCATGAAATGCAAGGTATTCGCCGGCCGGGTGCCAACCCCCGGCGTAGCTGCGGGACACAAGGTCGATTCAGCGGATCGGCGCTGGCAGCAACAACAGCAAAAAGTCCGCTACCACTACAGCTTGTTGGAAGGGGTGGTGGACGATGCGCGAGCGTGCGGCCGCACGGTCGAAATCCTGTCCGGGCCGGCGGACGGCGAATACCCTCCTGTTTCGTTTCCTCCGATCGCACGCGCCGGCAGCACGCATTATCTGGTCGGCATGGTGGCCAAGGATGACGGCTTTCATTTCATGCGGCGCGATTCGTCTACTGGCCTGTGGAGCCATAAGAATGGCGGTCTGGGCTCGGAGGTGGAAACCGGGGCGGCGCTTTGGCCGCCTTCCAAGCCCGGTCGTACTGCGCGCTATGTGCCGATCGATGACAATGTGGCCCAGGCATTGCTGGGGTGCCAATCGGGCAAATATGTGAACTTTGCGCATTTCCGTTTCGTTGGCTACCTGTTGGTACCCAGCGGAGGTATCACGGTTGGCGGTGCCTAGCGCGGTTAAGCGAGCGTATCAGCGGTTGGGATTCAAGGAATGCAGGCCCGCTTTGGCGGCGAGTTCCAGTATCGGCGCCGCTTGCTCACGGTTTTTGAAGTACAGGATGTTGGTATCGTCCCAGCCCGCCGCGTAGATGCAGCCCAGCTCCGGCAGGATGATGAATTGCGACGGCACGCCGTAGTCGTTGAAGCGCGACTGGCGCAGGAAGCCTTCGCGGTCGGTGTAGCGTTTCAGTACCGGCTTAGCCTTGGCCGGCCAGCGGCCGCGGTAGCGCAGCGTGTAGACCGGCGTCAGGTCGAACAGCGCCGCCCAGTGCTGCTCGAACTTCTTGTTGCGCTGTACGCGCTCCTGGCCTTCGAAACAGTCCAGCAGATGCCATTCGCTCTCGTCGTCGAGCCAGTGGTCGAACACGGAGATCGCCAGGCGCTCCATGCCGCCGTCCGAGTCCAACTCCCTGATTTGCTTCAATTGCGGAAACTGCCGATTGATTTCGACAGCGACGTTCGCGTCAACGCGAGACAGCATCTTCATAAACTTCTTTCATTGGTGACTGGGTCTTCAGCGCCGAAGTATATACGCTCAGCCGCCCAACACAAATGTGGCGAGGTATTTCGCCGGCACCGTTACCTCATACAGCGCGCCGGAGAAGGCCGCGACGATCAGCGTGGCGGCAGTGAAGCCGGAGACCATCAGCAGCGTCGTGGCGATGCGCATCGCCCCCGCGCCCAGGCGGTCGTGCGCCAGCCAGTGCAGCGCCCGCGCCAGATGGACCGTGATCGCCAGCACGGCAAGGAAGTAGTAGGGCATGAAGAAGTAGCGATACGGCAGCACGTGCAGGCCGGCGGCGGCATAGTAGAAGTTCGTATCCAGCCCGAGCTGCATGCGCCCGGCCAGCACCGCGCCCACGTGCACCAGCAGGAAGAACGCCAGGTACAGCCCTGAGCCAAGCTGCAACAGGTCGAGTCCTTCGTGCCGGTCGCGCCAGCGGCGGCGGACGAAGGTCAAGCCACTGCCGACCTGGCTGGCGACGCACAGCAGCAGGATGACTTCAACCACCCGGTTGCGGTACACGGCCCGAAACGCCTCCATGAAGTGGATGTGCGCCTCCGGGCTGCCGATCGCCAGCAGGTGGTTGAACAAATGCAGCGTCAAGAAAGCGCCGAGTACACCGGCGCCCGTGCGATGGATCTTGTGCAGCATGGTGCTTACGCGATGCGCTCGCGCAGCTGCATGCGCAGGCCGACCGGCGACATCGTAAAGGCCATCAGCTCGTCCGGCTCCTTGCCGTCCACCGTGTCCAGCGTAGCGATGTCGAAGCTGCTGAGCAGCATAGAGCCGGCCAGTTTGATTTCCAGCAGCGCCAGATATCGCCCAGGGCAAGTGCGCACGCCGGAGCCGAACGGCATCGACACATGCTTGTCCATCGCGCCGTCGCCTTTTTTCAGCCAGCGCTCGGGATCAAACTGGTCGGCCTGCGGCACGTGGCTTTCGCTGACGCTGTCATGGCGCATCACGCACCATACCAGGCCGCCCTTGGGAATCTGCACGTCGCCGATCACGCTGTCGCGCAAGGCTTCCAGCGGCAGGAAGGGCGCCACCGGTTTCAAACGCATGGCCTCCTGGGCGCAGGCGTCCAGGTAGTCCAGCGCATCCATTTGCTCGATGGTGAAGGCGGCCGTGTCGGGCGCGATGCGCAGCACTTCCTCGCGCGCCTTGCGCAGCGCGGCCGGGTTCTTTTGCAGCAGGTACAGCATCCACGCCAGCGTGTTGCTGGTGGTGTCCTCGCCGGCCAGCAGCAGGGTGGTGACGTTGCCGGCCACGGCGACATCGTCGACGCCGCTGTCGCCTTCGTCGGCGGCGCAGATCATCGCTTCGAGCAAGTTGGCGGGACGTTCGCGCCGCTGCGGTTCGGCAGCCAGACGCGTGCGCGCGGTGGCGATCAGTTCGTCGACCGCCTTGTCCAGTTCCCTCCTGCATACGTCCAGCCTGCGGTCGCGCGGCAGCTTGACGTAGCGCCAGTAGGGGAACAGCGCGAACGAGCGGCGCGACACTTCCGGCAGGATCGCATCCATGTGGCGCTGGATCACGTCCTCGCCGCCGTCGATGGTGTTGACGTCGCTGCCGAAGGCCAGGCCGGCGACGACGTCGACGCTGAAGCGCTTCAGGTCCTCGGTCAGGTCGATCGCGCTGCCATCGCGCGCGGCCTGGCGCCAGCGCCGTTGCAGCCGCAGGCCGACCGATACCAGCGAAGGAAAGTAGGCCTTCACCGCATGCGGCGCCAGCGCGGTCATCACCATGCGGCGCTGGTTGCGCCAGGCTGCCCCTTCGGCCAGGAACAGGCCGGGGCGGCCACCCATCTCGTTAGACACCTCGGCCGTGATGGAAGGGCGGCGGAAGCCGTCCGGCCGGTCGCGCAGCGCGGCGTTGACCAACTCGTGATCGGCCAGCACCACCATCGGTACCGGGCCGATGTTGATCTTGAACATGGACCCGTAGCGCTTGCTCCATTCCTCGACGCTGCGGTGGATCTTATCGAGCTTCATGTTCGGCAGGTTGCCCATCAGCGGCCAGGGGCGCGGCCCCGGCAGGCTTTCGATGGTGCGCAGCTGGTGGGCGGCTGGGGCGGTGATCGTGTGTTCCATGGCGGCTTCCTTGAGTGACGATGCCTCACTATGCCGTGCCGCCGCCGGCGCGTATTGAACGTTTGCGACAGCTTTGGTATAAACTTTACAAATGTCCAACACCGAACCTTCCCTGACGCGTTTGATCGTGCCGCCTTTCGCGCTGGCCTCCTGCGTGCGCGCCTACATCACGCGCAGCACGGTGGAGCAGCCGCTGACGGATCCGGCGGATCGCTTCAATCACTTCCCGGCCACGCCGCATTGCTCGATCACCTGGTTCATCGAGGGCGAGGCCGAGGTGGTGCAGCCGCCCGGGATACCGAAGACCGAAGTGCGCGCCGTGTTCGTCGGCCCGCAGACGCGGCCGATGGCGACCTACAATCCGGGGCCGGTGCGGATACTGATGGTGATGTTTTATCCGCAGGCCATGCATGCGCTGAGCGGCATCGACGTGCCGGCCTGGGTCAATCGCTGGGATGATGTCGGGCAGGTGCTGGGGCCTGAGTGGGGCGCGATGTCCGAGGCGTTGCTGGCCGCGGCCGACGATGCGGCGCGGCTGGCGGTGCTGGAAGCGTTCCTGGCCCCGCGCTGGCAGGCTGCGCGTCCCGGCGGCCCCGCTGCGACGGCGAGCGACTGGGTGCGCCACCTGGCGTGGCAGGTGGCCGATACCGCGCTCGGTCGCGGCGTGCGCAGCATCGAGCGCCACATCAAGGCGCGCGCCGGCCAGCCGATGCGCAAGCTGCTGCGCCTACAGCGCGCCGAGCAATCCTTCTTCGACGCCCGCGACGAGTTCCTGGCGGGGCGGGTGGTGTGGTCCGACGTGGCCGCGCGCGGCGGCTATTCCGACCAGGCCCACCTCTGCCGCGAGGCGCGCGAGATCACCGGCCACAGTCCGCACGAACTGGCGCGCATCATGAAGTCCGAAGACGAAAGCTACTGGATCTACCGCATCTGGACCTGACCCCGGGGTTAAAGTAGCGTGCCGCCCCAGGCGGCCGGATCGACGTCGGCGATGGTCTGCGTGAAGGTCCACACATGCCCGCCCGGATCGGCCACCGAATACTGCCGCTCGCCGAACGGATAGCCGGTCGGCGGACTGAGCGAGCGCGCCTTGGCGGCCATGGCGCGCTTGTAGTGCTGGTCGATGTCGCTGATGCGCACCATGATCGAGTGGCAGGGATGGGGGCAGGGCGGCGCCGGCGCGGGCCGCTGCGCCACCACCACCGCGCCGCCGCCGCCGGCGATGTCGAGCTGGATGCGGTGGTCGCCGATGCGCAGCCGCTCGCTGAAGCCGAACGCCTCGCACAGCCATTGCGCCGCCACCGCCACATCCTGGTAGTGCAGCACCGGGATCACCATCACGTCCTGGATCGAACGGTTGGGCGCCAGCTGCGTCATAGGGTGCCTCCGCAGGCGCCGCGCACCAGCGGGAACTCGATGCGCTTGAGCGCGCCGTTGCGCATGCCTTCGATGCTGGCGCGCAGCGTCGCCGGCGCTTCGTAGCGGTAGATCACGCGCTGCGGAAAATCGTGTTCCAGGTTTTCAAACACCACTTCGGTGGCGCCCAGCGCGATGGCGCCGAAGCTGGCCGCCGGCTTGCCGGCCGGCTGCGCGTGGAACACCGCCTTGCCGTCGCCGCCGTCGGCGATGCGCATGAATTCATACGTGACCAGCTTGCCGCCCTTGACGGTGCGGCCCATGCCCAGCATGGAGCCGCCGGCCAGCGTGGTCCACTGCTCGCCGGACCCGGCCTCGCCGCCCGGGTCGACCCAGCAGCCGCTCAGCCAGGACAGCTGCTCCAGCGGCGCCGCGTGGACGGACAAGATTGCGCTACAGGCTGCCAATAAAACGGTGACTTTGCGCATGGTGATCCTCGGTGTAGACGTTTATCGTACGGGGATTTTCTGCTTCAACTCTTCCCAGGCGGTGGTCAGCAGGCAGGTGATCAGCAGCGCGCTGTACTCCCAGCCGCCGGTGCCCGGCCCGACCACGAAGAAGCCGTTGTGGCGGTGGAACAGGATGATGCCGGTGGTGTAGATGATAGTCAGCGCGGCGCACACCGGCAAGGTAAATATGCCCAGCGCCAACAGCGCCGAACCCAGTGTCTCGACCAGGTTGACCGCATAGGCCAGCAGGGTGCCGCTGCCGGCCGGGAAACCTTCCTCCTCGAGGATCTGGCCCAGGATGGGGCTGCTTCCCTCGTAGAAGCGGTAGGCGCCGTGGGTGAACAGGATGGCGCATAAAACCAGGCGCAGCAGGTCGGTGCCGGCGCTGGCGCGTGCAAAGATTTTCATCGTAGGTCTCCGAAAATATTATTGTTTTTGCATGGCTGCGGAGGCACTCTAGCACAGGCGCGCCGCGCGGCATATCAGGCCGGCAGCAACACTTCGGTGCGGTTGCGGCCGTTGCGCTTGGCGAGGTAGAGCGCGCGGTCGGCGGCGCCGATCAGCGCTTCGATCTCCACCGCCGCATCGACCTTGCGGGTGGCGAGGCCGATGCTGATCGTGACCTGCCGCGTCTCGCTGCCGTTGCGCTCGTGCGGGATGGCCAGCTCCTGGGCGCGGGCGCGGATCGCCTCGGCCATCATGGTGGCCTGCTCGACGTCGGTCTCCGGCAGGATCATGGCGAACTCCTCGCCGCCGTAGCGCGCCATCAGGTCGCACGGGCGCTTGAGCATGGCCGCCAGCGCGGCCGCCACCTGGATCAGGCACTGGTCGCCCTTCTGGTGGCCGTAGTAGTCGTTGTAGGCCTTGAAGTGGTCGATGTCTATCATCAGCAGCGACAGCGGCGTGCCGCCGCGCTTGGCGCGCCGGTGCTCCTTTTCGATCGCCACGTCGAAGTGGCGGCGGTTGGCGATGCCGGTCAGGCCGTCGGCGAAGGTTTGCGAGCGCAGCACCATGGCCTGCTCGCGCAGCAGTTTCTCGCGGCCGACCGCGATGCTGACGTCGTTCACCTGGATCAGGCAGTGGCGCGGCGCGCCTTCGATCGCGATCGGCGTGATCTCCACCGCCTGCTGGATGCGCTCGTTGCGGGCGGCCGCCACCGGGCTGGCGTACAGCGCGAACGGCGCCTTGTTGAGCGTTTGCGACAGCAGCGAGGGGAAGTTGTTGTACAGCGCCTGCTGGATCGCCGCCTCGACCCGGCCGCCGCGCAAGCCGGGGCAGACGGTGAAGAAATCGGCGCCGAGCACCTTCTCGTGCCCCAGGCCGGAATACTTGATCATCCAGGAATTCCACAGCACGATGCGGCGTTCGTTGTCGAGCACGATGGCGCCCAGGTTCACCGTGCACAGCACGCTGTGCAGCAGATGCAGGCGGTGGGCTTCGGTCAACGGACTCATCATGCCTGGCCCATGGCGCGGGCGATGTAGAGGTTGATCTGCTCCTTCAGGTCGTGCAGCGCCGAGACGTCCAGCACGAAGGCGACGTAGCCGTGGATCTGGTGCTTCTCCAGCAGGAAGTCGATGTGCAGCATTAGCACCACGGTGTCGGGCAGGCTGCCGGAGGCGACCAGGATTTCATCGCTGGTGCCGATGTGGTATTGCGGCAGCGAGCCGTGCAGCTCGTGCTGGAAGATGTTGGCCAAGGTGCCGACGCAGGAGTTGAGGATGATGTTGCCGATCTCGCACATGGCCTCCTGCTCCATCTCGGTCAGCTCCTTCAGCGGCACCGATTCGCCCACCATCAGGCGCACGATCTCCAGGCTTTTATCCTCGGGGAACATGAGGATGGCCTCGGTCGCGAACGCGCCCTCGTAGTGCTGGCTGACGCCGCAGATGCTCTCGGCCTCGGGCGACTTGCCGTTGAGCAGGCGGGCGGCCTCGGTGCGGTTGATGAAGCTCACCGACGGCACCGACATGCGCACCGCTTCGTTGACGATGGCGCTCATCGAGGCGGCCGCCTGGCCGACGCCGATGTTGAAGATCTCGATCAGCGCGTCGTTTTCCAGTTCGGACAGGGAGAACATGATCAGACCGCTTCCAGCGTGGACAGCAGCTGCGCGATGCGCGCCTCGGTGATCGGTTTTTCCATGAAGCCGATGCCGAGCTGGGTGGCGCGGTCGCGCGTGGCCGATTGCACATTGGCCGTCAGCAGCGAGATCGGCACGGCGGGGAATTCCTGCCGCAGCAGCTCGGCGGCGGCGATGCCGCCCATGCCGGGCATGTTGACGTCCATCAGGATCAGGTCCGGCGGCGTGGCGCGCGCCTTGAGCAGCGACTCCTCGCCGGTGCCGGCTTCCTCGACGATCCAGTCGGCATGCAGGCCGGTGATGTACTGGCGCGCCATCAGGCGCGAGACGCGGCTGTCATCGACTATCAAGACTGTTTTGGTAGGCGTCATGTCTCATCCCCGGCGATCGTTTTTAGGACCTGCGTGACGACCATTCTCGCATATCCCGCCCCGTCGCTGGCAACCATCGTTGCGTCGCCGCAGCGCTTGTGCCAGTCTGCGACACCGGCGCCGGATTGGTGTTGTCTAGGCGCAATTTTTGGCCGAAAACGGTGGCGGACAGGGGCGATCCGTTAAAATAGCGGAATTGAATTCCCCTCTCTCTCTTATAGAAACATCATGACCCAAGACGAACTGAAACAAGCCGTAGCCCGCGCCGCCATCGAATACGTGGTGGAAAACGAGATCATCGGCGTCGGCACCGGCTCGACCGCCAACTTCTTCATCGATGAGCTGGCCAAGATCAAGCACCGCATCAAGGGCGCGGTGGCCTCGTCCGAAGCGACCGCGGCGCGCCTGCGCGGCCACGGCATCGAGGTGTTCGACCTCAACGACGTGCCGGAAATCGCCGTCTACATCGACGGCGCCGACGAGATCACCAATGCCGGTGCGATGATCAAGGGCGGCGGCGCGGCGCTGACGCGCGAGAAGATCGTCGCCTCGGTGTCGAAACAGTTCGTCTGCATCGCCGACGGTTCCAAGCTGGTCGAGGTGATGGGCAAGTTCCCGCTGCCGGTGGAAGTGCTGCCGATGGCGCGCGCCTCGGTCACCCGCGCGCTGGCCAAGCTGGGCGGCACGCCCAAGCTGCGCCTGAAGCCGGGCACCGAGGAAGCCTTCATCACCGACAACGGCGGCATGATCATCGACGTGGCCGGCCTGGCGATCGCCGATCCGGTGGCGCTGGAGCAGCAGATCAACCAGATCGTCGGCGTGATCGCGGTCGGCCTGTTCGCCGCGCGCGGCGCCAACGTCTGCCTGCTGGGCATGGCGGACGGCGTCAAGACGCTGAAATTCTGATGAGCCGCCGTCCGCTGGTCCTGCTGGTGTGGGCGGGCGCGCTGTTGGGCGCTTCGGTGCTGAGCGGCTGCTCGGGGATGCCGTCGTTTGGCAAGTCGCGCGACGAGCAACCTGCGCCGCGCAAGCCGGCGCCGCGCACCACGGCCGACGACGGCACGCCGCTGGGCTATGTGGACGGCGTCGAAATCCAGAAAGTACCGTTCCGCGCCGGCGTCTCGTCGGCGACGGTGGAAAGCCTGGCCAAGCAGCAGGGCTGCACGGGCGGCTGGGGTGCGGGTTTGGTGAGCGAACCGGGACCGGTCGAGGTGTATCGCATGACTTGCGAAAACGGTAAAGTTTTCATGGCGAAATGCGAACTGAAGCAGTGTAAAGCGATGTAAGAATTACACGCCGGCAGCAGGCGCCGCCGGCGGTTCCAGCCAACTTACTCGGCCGGCGGCACGTAGCCCATGGCGGCGTCGGCGCCGTCGCCGAAGAAGTGTTTCTCCATCTGCGTCGCCAGGTATTTGCGGGCGCGCTGATCGGCCAGGTTCAGGCGGTTTTCGTTGACCAGCATGGTCTGGTGCTTCAGCCAGGCCGCCCAGGCTTCCTTGGAAACCGATTCATAGATCTTCTTACCCAGTTCACCCGGATATGGTGGAAAGTCCAAGCCCTCGGCTTCCTTGTTGAGTTTGATGCATTGAACGGTGCGGGCCATCTGTGTTGCTCCTAAAGCGGTAGGTAAAACGAGATTATAAGGTCTTAATCAAAACCTGGGATTTGCGCTGCCAGTTATACATGCGCTGGCGGTCCTTCGGCAGGGCGTCCACGGTGGACGGCACGAAGCCGCGCTTCTGGAACCAGTGCGAGGTGCGGGTGGTCAGCACGAACAGCTTTTGCACACCGATGGCGCGCGCGCGGTTTTCCATGTGCTTGAGGATGCGCTCGCCGTCGCCCTGGGCCTGGACTTCCGGGTTGACGGTCAGGCAAGCCATTTCCGCCATCTTCTGTTCCGGGAACGGGTACAGCGCGGCGCAGCCGAAGATCACGCCATCGTGGTCGATGACGGAGAAATAATCGATCTCGCGCTCGATCAGCTCGCGGCCGCGCTTGACCAGCGTGCCGTCCGCCTCTAGCGGTTCGATCAGCTTGATGATGCCGCCGACGTCCTCGATGGTGGCCTGGCGCAGCGATTCCAGGTTCTCGTGCGAGATCATGGTGCCCACGCCATCGTGGGTGAACAGCTCCAGCAGGGCCGAGCCGTCCATCTCGAACGGCACGATGTGCGAGCGCTCGACGCCGTTGTCGCAGGCCTTGACGCAGTGCTTCAGGTAGAAGGCGGTGGCATCCGGCAGGAAGCCCGCCTGCAGCACGGCTTCGGCCTGGTGCGAGGACAGTTCGCGGATTTCGGTGCCGCCGGCGTCGGTCATCATCGGGGTTTCGGTGATGAAGATCAGCTTGTCGGCGTGCAGGGCGATGGCGGTGCTGCACGCCACGTCTTCCATGGTCAGGTTGAAGGCCTCGCCGGTCGGCGAGAAGCCCAGCGGCGACAGCAGCACCAGGCCGTCCGAGCCGAGGATGGAGTGGATGGTCTCGGCATCGACCTTGCGGGTGATGCCGGTCAGCTCGAGGTCGACGCCGTCGATCACGCCCAGCGGACGGGCGGTGATGAAGTTGCCGGAAATGATACGGATGGCCGCGTGCGACATCGGCGTGTTGGGCAAACCCTGGCTGAAGGCGGCCTCGATATCGAGGCGCAGCTCGCCGGCGGCCTCCTTGGCGCACTCCATGGCGGCGATGTCGGTGATGCGCAGGCCGTTGTGGAAGCGGCCCTCGACGTTACGCAGGGCCAGCTGCTCGGCCACTTGCGGGCGTGAGCCGTAGACCACGGTGACGTTGATGTCCAGCGCGTGCAGCAGCGACAAATCGTGCGCCAGCACTTGCAGCGCGCCGGCGCTGACGAGTTCACCAGGGAAGGCGACCACGAAGGTCTTGCCACGGAAGGCGTGGATGTACGGCGCGACTGAGCGCAGCCATTGGACGAATTGGGTAGGGTTTTCCATTAGCCGCATTATAATTCGGTGCGCGACTTCCGCGCCAAAACCTTTGTAAAAAACAATGTCAGAAGCCAGCAACAAGTCTAAAGGCGCGTCCAGCACGCCCGCCAGCACGCAGAACGCCCCCTCCCGCACTCCGCAAGCGCCCAACGCCCGGCCAGGGCAGGGCCAGCCACGCCCGCAAGGGGAGGCGCGCCCGCGCAGCGGCGAACCGCGTCCGGCCGGCCAGCAGCAGCCGCGCGGCCCGCGCCCGGAAGGCGGCTCGCAAGGTGGCCAGCAGCGGCCGCAGCAGCGTCCACCGCGCGCTGATGGTGCGCCGGCGCAGCCAGGCCGTGGTCCGCGCCCGGAAGGCGGCCAGCAACCGCGCGCCGCGCGCCCGGCCCGTGCGCCGCTGCCGGACGGCGAGGGCGGACTGATTGCGCCGCCTCGTCGTGAGCCACGGCCTCGCCTGACGCCTGAAGAACAGGCTGCGCGCGATGCCGAACGCGCGTTCCGCAACCCGCTGCCGCCGATTACCTACCCTGAAGACCTGCCGGTCTCCGGCCGCCGCCACGAAATCGCCGAAGCGCTGCAAAACAGCCAGGTCATCATCGTCTCCGGCGAAACCGGCTCCGGCAAGACCACGCAGCTGCCGAAGATCTGCCTGGAACTGGGCCGCGGCCAGAAAGGCCTGATCGGCCACACGCAGCCGCGCCGTATCGCCGCCTCGTCCACCGCCAAGCGCATCGCGCAGGAGCTGGGCACGCCGTTGGGCGAAACGGTAGGCTTCAAAGTCCGCTTCGCCGACACGCTGACCAAGGGCGCCTCCGTCAAGCTGATGACCGACGGTATCCTGCTGGCCGAAACGCAAACCGACCCGCTGCTGCGCAACTACGACACCATCATCATCGATGAAGCGCACGAGCGCAGCCTGAACATCGATTTCCTGCTTGGCTACCTGAAGCAGCTGCTGCCGCGCCGCCCGGACCTGAAGGTGATCATCACCTCCGCGACCATCGATGCCGACCGCTTCTCGCGCCACTTCGGCACGCCGGAGAAACCGGCGCCGGTGATCGAAGTCTCCGGCCGCCTGTACAAGGTGGAAGTGCGTTACCGCCCGATCGAAAGCGATATCGTCAATCCGGCCGTGGCCAACGCCGAAGGCAAAGGCCAGCGCACCGCCGCCGCCCGCGAAAAGCGCGACCTGATGGACGCCGTGATCGACGGCGTCGACGAACTGTCGCGCCTCGGCTCCGGCGACGTGCTGGTGTTCCTGCCCGGTGAACGGGAAATCCGCGACGCCGCCGAAGCCCTGCGCAAGCACCATCCGCCGCACGTGGAAATCCTGCCGCTGTTCGCCCGCCTGTCGGCTGAAGAGCAGGAGCGCGTGTTCAAGCTGACCAACGCCCGCCGCATTGTATTGGCCACCAACGTCGCCGAAACCTCGCTGACGGTTCCAGGCATCCGCTACGTAGTCGACGCCGGCCTGGCGCGCGTGAAGCGCTACAGCTACCGCAACAAAGTCGAGCAGCTGCAGATCGAACCGATCGCGCAATCGGCGGCCAACCAGCGTGCCGGCCGTTGCGGCCGCGTGGCCGACGGTGTTTGCATCCGCCTGTACGAAGAGCAGGACTACCTGCAACGGCCGAAGTTCACCGAACCGGAAATCCTGCGTTCGTCGCTGGCCTCGGTCATCCTGCGCATGAAGTCCCTGCACCTGACGGACGTGGAGACCTTCCCGTTCATCGAACCGCCGCTGGCGCGCGCCATCGCCGACGGCTATCAGCTGCTGCAGGAACTGGGCGCGGTCGACGAATACAACCAGCTGACGCCACTGGGTAACAAGCTCTCCAAGCTGCCGCTGGATCCTCGCGTAGGCCGCATGATCCTGGCCGCGCTGGACAACGTCTGCCTGAACGAAGTGCTGATCATCGCCTCCGCGCTGTCGGTGCAGGATCCGCGCGACCGGCCGATGGAGCACCAGCAGGCCGCCGACGAGGCGCACAAGAAGTTCGCCGACGAGAAGTCCGAATTCCTCAGCTATATCAAGATCTGGAAGTGGTTCGAAAACGCGATTGAGCACAAGAAGACCAATCGCCAGCTGATGGACAACTGCCGCACCAACTTCCTGTCGCAGCTGCGCCTGCGCGAGTGGCGCGACGTGCACTCGCAACTGCTGACCATCGTCAAGGAGCAGGGCTGGCGCATCAACGAAACCCCGGCCACCTACGAGAACCTGCACCTGGCGCTGCTGACTGGCCTGCTGGGTAACATCGGCTTCAAGGGCGAGGACGAGCCGGGCGCCGGCTACCTGGGCGCGCGTGGCATCAAGTTCAATATCTGGCCGGGCTCCTCGCTGCTGAAGAAGCCTGGCAAGTGGATCATGGCGGCCGAACTGGTCGACACCACGCGCCTGTACGCGCGCTGCGTGGCGCAGATCCAGCCGGAGTGGCTGGAGAAGGTTGGCGGCCACCTGCTGAAAAAATCCTGGGGCGAACCGCGCTGGGAGAAGAAATCGGCGCAGGTCAGCGCGTCCGAACGGGCCACCCTGTACGGGCTGGTGGTGTACAGCCAGCGCCGCATCAACTACGGTTTGTTCAATCCGACCGAGGCGCGCGAGATCTTCATTCGCGATGCTCTGGTCGGCGGCGACTACGAAACGCGGGCGCCGTTCTTCGCGCACAACCACAAGCTTATCAAGGAGATTGAGAACCTTGAGCATAAGTCGCGCCGTCTCGACGTGCTGGTGGACGATGAACTGATCGCCGCCTTCTACGACAAGCTGATACCGGCCGATGTGGTCAACGGCGCCGGCTTCGAGAAGTGGCACAAGGATGCGACGGCCGCCGAGCCGAAGCTGCTGTACCTGAACCGCGATGAGTTGATGCGCCACGAAGCGGCAGGCGTGACCACCGACCTGTTCCCGAAGATGATGTCGGTGACGGGGCTGGAGATGCAGCTGACCTACCACTTCGAACCAGGCAGCGTGCGCGATGGCGTGACCATGGCGGTGCCGCTGTTTGCCTTGAACCAGCTGCCGCGCGAGCGCTGCGAGTGGCTGGTGCCGGGCATGCTGAAGGAGAAGGTGCACCTGCTGCTCAAGTCCCTGCCGCAAAAGCTGCGTCGCCATTGCGTGCCGCTGCCGGATTACGCCGCCAAGTTCTGCGAGCGTGTGCATGAAGCGGGTGTGTTCGGTCGTGGCGATTTGATCGACGCGATCATCGCCGATATCCGCAAGCAGATCACGATCTCGGTGTTGACCAGCGACTTCAAGCCGGAAACGCTGGCGGCCCACCACTTCATGAACTTCAAGGTGATCGACGAGCACGGACGCCAGCTGGAGATGGGCCGCAACCTGGCCACGCTGCAAGCGGAATTCGGCACGCAGGCGCGCGAGAGCTTCCAGAAGATGGCCGAGTCGTCGGGCGGCCAGGGCGTCAGCATGCGCGCGCTGAGCAGCAGTGGCAGTACGGCGTCGTCTTCTGCATCGCCTGCGACGTCGGCGAAAGCTGGCGCACCGGCGGCGCAAGGCAAGGGGGCTCCGGCAGCCGCCGGCGCCGCGCCGACGGCCGCCAGCGGCATCACGCTGACCGGCCTGACCTCATGGACCTTCGGCGAGTTGCCGGAGCTGCTGGAAATCGCGCAGGGCAAGCTGACGCTGATCGGCTTCCCGGCGCTGGTGGACAAAGGCACGCACTGCGACCTGGAAGTGTTCGACGATCCGACCGTGGCCGCGCGCACGCACCGCATCGGCCTGCGCCGCCTGTTCTCCTTGCAGATGAAGGACCAGATCAAGTTCATCGAAAAAGGCATCCCCGGCTTGCAGCAGATGGGCATGCAGTTCATGAGCATGGGCACGCAAGAGGAGCTGCGCGAGCAGATCATCAACAAGGCTTTGGACATCGCCTGCCTGCAGGATCCGTTGCCGCTGGAT
Organism: Duganella sp. BJB476; assembly: GCF_003416895.1. GTDB lineage: Bacteria > Pseudomonadota > Gammaproteobacteria > Burkholderiales > Burkholderiaceae_D > Rugamonas. The sequence goes on along the minus strand of NZ_QVIO01000003.1, from coordinate 252,365 downwards.
GCGGCCAGTTTCGCCAAGCGCAAGGATGAGGGTAAATCGCGCCTGGTGCTGCTGGTGAATGAGATCGCGCGTCTGCTGTCGCAGGTGCTGACCGAGTTCCATGGGTTGCCGAAGCGCTTGCAAGGCTTGCCCGCGCAGGCGGCGGCCGACATGCAGTCGCAGTTGCAGGGATTGGTCAACAAGCGCTTCCTGTCGGAGAACGAGTACAGCCAGCTGTCGCACTTCCCGCGCTATCTGAAGGCGATGAACGTGCGCATCGAAAAGCTGCGTGGCGACCCCGCGCGCGACGCCAAGCTGATGGCCGAATGGCAGCAGGCGGCCACGTTGTACCAGCGCGCCAACAAGGACAAATCGGCCGGCAAGAACACCGATCCGAAGATGGTGGAATTCCGCTGGATGCTGGAGGAGTTGCGCGTATCGCTGTTCGCGCAGGAGCTGCGCACGCCGATGCCGGTATCGGCCAAGCGGCTGTTGAAAGTATGGGAGTCGATGCAGCGCTGATCGGCTGCCAATCGGCTGCTATGAGCGCTGGCGTACGCAGGTTGGAGCGGCTTTCGGGGTAGACTTTATCGCAACAGGAGATCATTGCGATGAAGAAAGCCGCCAGCAGTTTGTTGCGCACTTTGGTCCGCACGGGGAAGCGGCAAAGCCGTTCCGTCAGCAAGATCGTGACGGCGCTGTTCGCCGTCCCCGCAGCCGCCAAGCCTAAACGAAAACGCAAGCCGGCCGCCAAACCGGCTGCGCCCCGTGCGCGCGCCACGACGTCTGCCGCGCCTCGCACCACAGTCCGCACCGTTCCATCCACCGCCACGCACGTGCCGCCATCGCCGGGCAAATGGCTGGCCTCACACTTCAGCGCACCGCCAGGCGTCGGCAGGCCGGCGCGCCGCATGAGCTACTGGCTCTACCTGCCAAACAATCCGCCCGAAGACACGCAGCGCAAAGGCTTGCCACTACTGGTGATGCTGCACGGCTGCCACCAGACCGCGACCCAATTCGCGCAAGGCACGCGCATGAACCAGTGGGCCGAGCAGATGGGCTACGCCGTCCTCTATCCTCAGCAACTGGTCAGCGTCCAGGCGCAGCGCTGCTGGAAGTGGTACGACCGCGCCACGCAGGAGGGCGGTGGCGACGTCCCCGTCATCGTCGGCATGATCAACAAGGTGATGACGCAATACGCCATCGACCGTTCGCGCATCTACATCGCCGGCATTTCGGCCGGCGCTGGCATGGCCAACATCGTCGCGCTGAATCATCCGCAGTTGTTCGCCGCCGTCGGGCTGCATTCAGGCCCGGTGTTCGGCGCTGGCCACAACACCATCGGCGCGCTGGGCGTGATGCAGCACGGCGCCGCCACGCGGTCCGAAGCCGCCGCGCACGAGGTGATGATGCGCCACCCACAATTCCCCGGCATGCCTGCGATCCTGATCCAGGGGGAGGGCGACAAGATAGTCCGCCCGATCAACCAGCTCCAGCTGGCGCGCCAAAGCAGGCTGTTGAACCGACTGTCGACGGAGCCGAAGATCACCCACAAGCCGCAAGGGCGCGGCGGTCGCCACAATGCCCACCAGCTGCACGATTTTTACGAAGGAAGAAAACTGCTGCTGCGCGTCGCCCAGATCGCCGACCTGGAGCACGCCTGGAGCGGCGGCGATCCGGCCCTGGCCTTCAACGCCAAGGCCGGACCGGACGCCAGCAAGATGATGCTGGAATTTTTCTCACGCCACCAGCGCGTGTAGGCGTTACAGCAGAAACGCCAGCGCAGCCACGGCCGTCGGCGCCAGCGCGCCGGCCAGCAGGCCGATAGCGCCTATCGATTCATCCTGGAAGCCGCGCCGCAGCAGCGATACGCCGGCCGGATTCGGCGCGTTGGCGATCACCGTCAGGCCGCCGCCGGCCACCGCGCCGGCAACCAGCATGTATTGCGACTGCGCCGAAATCCCCTGGATCAGCGAACCGAGATAGGTCAGCGCGGCGTTGTCGGTAATCGCCGTCAGGCCAAGCGCACTGAAGAACAGCGCCACCGGCGGCAAGCTCTCGACGATGGGCTGCAGCCACCATTGCTGCATGCCGCCCAACACCACCAGCCCGGCCAGGAAGAAGCCGACCAGCAAGCCTTCCTTGATGATCAGCGGATTCTGGTAGCGCTGGTAAGCCTGCGTGAATCCCAGGAACAGCATGAAGATGCCGAGGAATAGCACCGGGTGATGACCCAGCACCACCACCGCCGCCAGGAAGACCAGGTGGATCGCGGTAACCGTCAACGGCACGGCCGGTGCGGCCTGGACTTCAGCCGACGGCGCGGCCGGCGCGCGCAAATGCTTGCGCAGCACGAAAGTGATCACGGTCGCGTTGATCAGCACCGCGATGGCAGCCTTCCAGCCGAAATGCGTGGCCATGAAAGCGCTGTCCCATTGCCAGGTGCTGGCCACCATCAACACCGGCGGCGCGGCGTAGGCAGTCAGCGTGCCGCCGATCGAGACGTTGACGAACAGGACGCCCAGCGCGCCATACTTCAGCCACTCCGGCATACCATCGCGGAACACGAGCGGCGCCAGCATCAGCGCGGCCAAGGTCATCGCGGCCGGCTCGGTGATCAGCGAACCGGTCAGCGGCACCAGCGCCAGGCCGAACCACACCAACGCCAGTTCGGCGCGCATCGGCAGCAGTTTGGCCAGCACCAGCAGCATGCGCTGCATGATGTCCAGCACCGGCCGCGAGGCCGCCACCACCATCACGGTGAACACGAACAGCGGCTCGGTGTACTGGCGCGATTCGGCGTATTGAATGGCGGCGTCGCCCCCGCTCAGCACTGCCATCGCGATTATCAGGATAAAGGCCCAGAAGCCAAACACCACTTCCACTTCGCCCAGCAGATGCAGCAGGCCCGCATGGCGCGGGTGGCGGTGCGACAGCACCTCGAAGGATTTGGCTGCGAAGGTGTGCAGCAGCGCCAGTCCGAACAGGATGGCGCCGACCAGTTGGATGGTTTGCAAAGGATGTCCTTGTTGAGTTGCCTGAACTACATGGTACAGCATGAGGCGCACGATACAGATTGGCCTTGCCAAAAACGCCAACAAATAGTACTGTGTATTTATACAGTATTTGCGGTAGAATCCGATTCACATCATGAGCCGATCCGCCACCCATTCCGCTGCCCTTGCTCCCGAAACCGTCCATCCATCGTTATGGCTGGCGTCGCAACTGGCGCACAGCGCCACCCGCTGCGTCGACACCGGCTTTGCCGCTTTGTCGGCGCAGTTGCCGGGCGGCGGCTGGCCGCTGGGCGTGCTGACCGATCTGCTGGTGCAGCAGCACGGCATCGGCGAGCTGCGCCTGCTGCGGCCGGCCTTGCTGGGTCTGGGCAAGCGGCCCATCGTGCTGCTGCAACCGCCGCATGCGCCGCAGGCGTTGGCGCTGGCGGCCTTGGGACTGGAGCCGTCGCAGCTGATCTGGATACGCAGCGGCGCCAAGAGCGGCGACGCCTTGTGGGCCGCGGAGCAAGTGCTGCGCAGCGGCTGTTGCGGCGCGCTGCTGCTGTGGCAAAACCATGCGCGCGGCGAAACGCTGCGCCGCCTGCATCTGGCGGCGCAAAGCGGCGACACGCTGTTCTGCATGTTGCGGCCCTTGGCGGCCGCGCAGGATGCCTCGCCGGCGCCGCTGCGGCTGTCGCTGCACACGGCGCCGGGCGGCATCAACATCGGCTTTGTCAAACGACGAGGACCGCAGCGCGACACCCCATTATTTTTGCCATTAACCCCATCGCTCTTACAACGCCATGCGCCTCTGGATCGGACTACACCTGCCACGGCTCCCGCTCGAAGTATTCTGCCCGCGCTGGTCGGATGACGGCTGCACGGTGGTGCTGGAGCAGGAACGGGTAGTGGCCATGTCGGCACTGGCGCGGCAGGCCGGCATCGACGTGGGCATGCGGCGCGGCGGCGCGCTGATGCTGGCGCCGCAGTCGCAGTTCCAGCAGCGCGCACCGCAGCGGGAGGTGGATGCGCAACAGGCGGTGGCGTTGGCGCTGCTGCAATTTACGCCGCAGCTGGCGCAGGCGGAGGAAGCCACGCTGCTGCTCGACGTCGGCGCCAGCCTGCGCCTGTTCGGCGGCATCCGCGCACTGTGCCGGCAGGTGGCGGCCAGCATGGAGACACTCGGTTTTACGGCCACGCTCAGCTGCGCGCCCACCGCGCGCGGCGCCTGGCTGCTGGCCCGCAGCAATGCCGGACGGGCCTTGACGATGGACGCGTTAGTGCGGCGCATGGACCGCTTGCCCAGCAGCCTGCTGCCTCCGGCTCGGCCCTACCTGAGCTGGTTGGAAGGCATAGGGTGCTTGACGCTGGGCGAGATGCGCCGCCTACCGCGTCCCGGCTTGCAGCGCCGCTGCGGACGGGCCTTGCTGGACATGCTGGACGATGCCTACGGCGAACGGGCCGAGATGCATCGCTGGCTGGAAGCGCCGGCCAGCTTCCGCGCCAAGCTGGAATTGTTCGACCGCGTGGAGAACGCCGAGGCATTGCTGTTCGGCGCACGCCGCTTGTTGCAGCAGCTGACCGGCTGGCTCAGCGCGCGCCAGTTCGCGGTCGAGCGCATCCGGCTGCTGCTGGAGCATGAGCGCGGCAAGGTGGCCGGTCCGCCGACGGTGATCGACATCGTGCTGGCCGAGCCGACCTGGCGCGACGAGCATCTGGTGCGCCTGCTCAAGGAACGGCTCGCCAAGCAGGCGCTGGATGCGCCGGTGATCGGCCTGTGCCTGGAAGCGCCGCAGGTGCAGGCGATGGCGCCGCCGAGCGATACGCTGTTCCCCGAACCGGGCGGCAGCAAGGAGGACTGGCAGCGCCTGCTGGAACTGCTGACCGCGCGGCTGGGACCGGACAACGTGCTGCAAGCGGCGCCGCGTGCCGACTACCGCCCCGAGCAGGCCAACGCCTGGGTCAGCGTGCAGGAAAAAATCCGTCCCGCCGACGCCCGCGCCCAGCTGCCGCCGGACATGCCCGGCCTGCCGCGTCCGGCCTGGTTGCTGGCCAAGCCGATCCCCTTGCTGATGCGCGACCACCGGCCGTTCTACGGCTCGCCGCTGAAGATCATGTCCACCGGCGAGCGGATCGAGGCCGGCTGGTGGGGCGCCATGCAAACCCGCGACTATTTCATGGCCGAAGGCGAGGACTTCGCCCACTACTGGCTGTACCGCGAGCGCACCGGCCACGAGGGGGAGCAGTCGGCGCGCTGGTATCTGCACGGTTTGTTTGGTTAAATAGCGTCTGGCATTATCAACGGGACAGCGCATGCGATCACAACGACAGGAATTCCTCGGCGCCGACGGCCAGAAGCTGGCAGCCCGGCTGGATGTGCCGGACGGCGACATCCGGGCTTACGCCTTGTTTGCCCATTGCTTCACCTGCGGCAAGGACGTGTTTGCCGCCAGCCGCATCGCGCAGGCGCTGACCGAGCATGGCTTCGCCGTGCTGCGCTTCGACTTCACCGGCCTGGGCGCCAGCGAGGGCGAATTCGCCAACACCAATTTCTCATCCAACCTGGCGGACTTGCTGGCGGCCGCCGCCTACCTGCGCGCCAGCCATAAGGCGCCCAGCCTGCTGATCGGCCACAGCCTGGGCGGCGCGGCGGTGCTGGCGGTGGCCGGGCAGGTGCCGGAGGCGAAGGCGGTGGTGACGTTGGCCGCGCCCAGCGATCCGGTGCGCGTGACCGGCTTGTTCAGCCAGCATCTCGACCAGATCGCCAGCGAGGGCGAGGCGCAGGTGCAATTGGCGGGCAGGCCTTTCCGCATCAAGCAACAATTTGTCGAGGATGCGGGCGGGCACAATTTGAAGGTGAAGATCGCGGGCCTGAAGCGGGCCTTGCTGGTGATGCACGCGCCGGGCGACGACACGGTCGGCATCAGCAATGCGATGGAGATTTTTACCGCCGCCAAGCATCCGAAGAGCTTCATCTCGCTCGACAGCGCGGACCACCTGCTGACCGAGCGCGACGATGCCGTCTACGTGGCGAACCTGATCGCGGCCTGGAGCGACCGCTACATGTGAGTCGATTACTCGTCGTCGAATTCTTCGGCGAGGTCTTTCCAGCCTTTGCCGGCGGCGAAGGTGTTGAATTCGTCCGGCGCTTCCAGCACCAGCAGTTTGCTTTCCTGCAGCACGGAATCGCCGGCGGTCAGGGCCGGGCCCTTGTAGCCGACGGTGCGCAGTTGCGCTACCACGGCGTCGATCAGCGATTTGTCCTTGTGCAGGCCGCTGATCGAAGCAGAAAAGTCCACATACACGTCGATCGCGCCGTAACCTTCGTCGAAGATACGGATCGCCTTGGCGTCGTGGGCACGGCCGGAGCCGTCGGAGGCCTTGAAGGGGCCGCTGAGTTGGATGTCGGTGTCTTTGTTCATAGCGATTAGCATACACCAAAACAGCAAAACGCCAAGGCTACGCCCGTGCTAACCCAGCTTTGGCAGGGCCATGCCGCGCTGTACCGCAGGGCGCTCGGCCATCAGCGCCATCCAGCGTTGCAGGTGGGGTTTGCTGGCCAGCTTGTCGCCCAGCGCAGGCTTCAGCATCAGGGTCAGGCCAAAGGTCCACGGATAGCTGGCGATGTCGGCGATGCTGTAGTCTTCGCCGGCCAGGTAGGTGTGCTGGGCCAGCTGACGGTCCATCACGCCCAGCAGGCGGTCCGCTTCGTCGATGAAGCGCTGGCTGGCCAGCGCCGATTTCTCTTTCGAAAACACCTCGAAGAAGCCGACCTGGCCCAGGATCGGGCCGAGGCCGCCGATCTGCCAGTTCAGCCATTCCAGCACCTTGTAGCGCGCCGCGCCGGCGGCCGGCAGCAGCTTGCCGGTTTTCTCCGCCAGATAGGTCAGGATGGCGCCGCTTTCAAACACGCTGACGGTCTGGCCGCCGGCGTCGGTGTCGACGATGGCGGGGATCTTGTTGTTGGGGGAAATCGCCAGGAATTCGGGCTTCAGCTGTTCGCCCTGAGTGATGTTGACGGCCTTGATGTCATAGGGGATGCCGAGCTCTTCCAGCATGATGGAAATCTTGCGGCCGTTCGGGGTGGTCCAGGTGTGCAGCGTAATCATCGCGTTCCTTGTGTGTAAAGTGCCTGCACTGTAGGCCTTTCAAGGAGCGAGATAAAGCGGCAAAAGCTGACTACGGTGTTTCGATATCCTGAACAATGGCTAGCGCGAGACGGTATTGCGCCCCTTGTGCTTGGCCCGGTACAAGGCCTGGTCGGCCTGTTGGTAGATGTCTTCCTGGGTCAGCTTCGCGTCCGGCGCGATGAAGGCCAGCCCCAGCGACAGCGTCACGTGGCCGCATGGCTGGTTGCCCTGGTGCGGGATCAGGCGCGCCTCCAGGTCGGCGCGGATCTGCTCGGCCAGCGCCTGGCTCTCGTCGGCGCTGTTGCTGGCGAACAGGCAGGCGAACTCGTCGCCGCCGATGCGGAAGCTCAGGTCGCCCGGACGGCTCAGCGCCTGGCGCATGGCGTCGGCCACCGCCTTCAGCACCTGGTCGCCTTGCGGATGGCCGTAGCTGTCGTTGTATTCCTTGAAGCGGTCGACGTCGATCAGCAGCAGAGTCAGCAGACGCTGGTCGCGGTGGGCGCGCTTTTGTTCTTCGTTGAAGCGGATGTTGAAGTAACGCCGGTTCTTCAGCCCGGTCAGCTCGTCGGTCACGCTGTCGGCCTGCGCGGATTTGGCTTCCGTGATGTCGGTGGAGACGGCGCAGGTGGCGTAGACCTGGCCGTCGTTATCGAACAGCGGGAACTTCACCGTCATGTAGGTGTGCAGCGTCTTGTCGCGGTGGTAGACCGATTCTTCTTCCTGGATGGGGCGCCGTTCCAGCGCGGCCGTGCGGTCGTTGCGCCACAGCTGTTCGGCTATCTCGCGCGGAAACAGTTCGAAGACATTGGAACCGACGAAGGTGGCAGGATTGTAGCCGTCGAGGATGTCGAAATGGCGGTTGGCCATCGTGACGGTGCCTTGCAAATCCTTAGTGGAGATCAGGACCGGCGCATTGTCGAGCAGGGCGTGGAAAATGCGGTCAGACACACGCAGCTCGTCTAGCTCGGTGCGCGGTGGAGGCTGGGTATCGGTCCGATCGGGCATGAGACAAGTATAACCCGATGGCGAGCCGGCACAATTCACCGGCCCCCTCCAGGATGATAATTACTTCAATGGTTGCAGAATTGCATCAAGGCGGTCCGGCGTGCCCTCGATGCGTTCCAGGCGCGGATACTTCAGGCCGTCGTGGTAGTCGAGCGCATAGGTCTGGTACAAACCGCCTTTTTTGACCAGCAAGTTGATAGGCTCTTTGCCGGTCTTGGCGGCCGTGACGGCGGCGCGCAGCACCTCGGCCTTGTAGGCGCGGCCGTTGACGGCCAGCAGCGTGCTGCCGCCCGACAGGCCGGCCTTGAAGCCCACGCCTTCCCACTGGAAGCCTTCCAGCTTGCCTTCCGCGCCGACCGAGAAGCCCAGCGAGTATTGGAAGTTGGCCGATTTGTTTTGTTCTTCCTGGGCTTTGAGGAAGTCGGTCGGCTTGTCGGTGTAGACCAGTTTCCAGCCGGCGCGCGCCAGGCCGTCGAGTGGCGCGCCGGGGCCGTGGCCGTCCAGGCGGGTGCGCAGGAAGCTGGCCCAGTCGTAAGGCTGGATCGCGTTGAGCGCCTTCACCACGTCGTCGAAGGTGTAGTGCTTGGCCACGTTGACGCCGTCGTCGACGCCGAAGAAGTTGCGGGCGAAGTCGTTGAGTGAGCGTTTGTCGCCGGACTTTTCGCGTATCAGCGTGTCGGCGTCCAGCCAGATCAGTTCGCCTTCCGAGTAGTAGTCCTCGGCGCGCTGCCAGTTGTTCCAGCCTTGCGGACGGCGGGCGTTGACGATCGGATCGTTGGTGGTGTCCTGCACCGCGCGCCATTCGCGCCCCTTGGTGTTGTCGTAGCGGGCGGCGGTGGCGGCCAGCAGGTCGCGCGTGTGCTCTTGCTTGATCAGGCCGGAACGGGCGGCGATCACCGCGCCCCAGTACTGGGTCTGGCCTTCGTACACCCATAGCAGCGTGTTCTGCAGCGGCGTGTTGAAGTTGGGGACGTTCTGGTCGGCCGGGCGGCGGAACTTGCCGTTCCACGAGTGGGTGAATTCATGCGGCAGCAGTTCGCGCCGGGCCTCCTGCTTGGCCCACTCGGCGAAGTAGCCCAGCTTGACGCCGTTCTCGCTCGACTGGTGATGCTCGCGGCCGATGCCGCCGAACTCGTCGCTGATGGCGAACAGGAAATCGTAGTGCTGGTAGTGCTGCGAGTTGAACAGCTTGTAGGCCTGTTGCACCATGGCGCGGTGCGGGGCGATCTGTTCCGGCGTCGCTTCCAGCTGCTCGGCCGAGTCGGCCACGACGTTCAGGTGCACCGGCACTTTCGCGCCCGGATCGAGGTCGATGCGGCGGAAGTAGCGGCCGGCGAACAGCGGCGAATCCATCATCGCTTCCAGGTCCAGCGGCTTGAAGGCGATCTCGTCGCCGTTGCGCGCGGCGGTCTCCAGCGCGGTGCCGTACTGCCAGCCGGCCGGCACCGTCAGGTTGGGCTGCATGGTGATGCGGCGGCTGTTGTACCCGGCCGGGTACAGGGTCAGCGATTGCCATTGCACGCCGACGATGTCGTTGGTGATCGTGGTGCGGCCCTGGTTGGCCTCGGTCGGCGACAGGTACTGGAATTCCACGTCCACCGACGACGCATCCTTCGGCACCTCGATGTGGAAGGCGTAGACGTTGACCGTGTCGCGCTTCCAGTCCAGCGGCTTGCCGTTGGCGCTGACCTTGAGGCCGGCGAACTGGTTCAGCGCGCCGCTGGGGCCGTGGTTGGCCGGTATCCACTGCGGATAAAGCAGGGTCAGCTTGCCCGGCTTGGCGGGGATGCTTTCGCGCACGCGGAAGATTTGCTGCGCCGTGTTGGTGGCGTCCACTTTCAAGACGATGGTGCCTGGGTAAGGCTGTTCGGAGATGGCTTCTGCCTGGGCGCTGAAGGCGGTAGCCAGCAGGACGGCGAGGGCGGCACGGGACATGGACATGTGGTCGATAACGAGGTTGGACAGGAAGGCGAGTGTAGCACGCAGGCAACTTGCAAATCTGGCAAAAAAACTGACAAAAGCGTGGCGCGGTGCAGCGAAAATATTTTGAAAAATTTTGCGGCTCTGGGGATCTTGTGGCCGTTTTTCAAGGCCTTGAAAGGCCGGAAAACCATCCTATATCGGACTCAGTGGTTGCCCAGATGGGGGCCACCGAGGGGAATCTTCCCCGCCCATATCGCTTAACTTGAAAAGGATATTCACCATGCGTACTTTTGACCTGACCCCACTGTATCGTTCCGCCATCGGCTTTGATCGTCTGGCACAAATGCTGAACGACGCCCAGCGCGGCGATGCCACCCCAAGCTACCCACCGTACAACATCGAACTGGTGTCGGACGACCAATACCGCATCGTGATGGCGCTGGCCGGCTTCGACCGTTCGGAAATCGACATCACCTTCGAACGCGATTCGCTGCACATCGTCGGCCGCAAACAGAAGGACGCCACCGAGCGCACCTATCTGCACCGCGGCATTGCCGCCCGCGATTTCGAGCAGCGCTTCCAGCTGGCCAACCACGTCAAAGTGACCGGCGCCAGCTTCGACAACGGCATGCTGAATATCGAGTTGGTGCGCGAAGTGCCTGAAGCGCTCAAGCCACGCAAGATCGTCATCGACGGCAGCGACAACGTCACCGCCCTGGAGCAGCGCCAGGCCGCCTGATCCATCGTAGCTGAGTAGTCCCGACTGGCCGGTATATCCGGCCAGTTTTGCGTAAACCAGCGTTGGTTGTAAGCAATTGTATAGTTAAGACGGGTCTAAGTTTTTACCCTCATATTGGATACATCTACAAACCTCAGTCAATTCAGGAGTGCAGCTATGTCCGAATCTACTCTCAAACGTGCAGCCCTCGCCGTGGCAGTGCTGGGCGTGATAGGCGTCGGCGGCGCCGTCGCCGTCAAACAAGGCAATGCCGTTGCCGCCGCCCCCGCCGCAGTTGCCCTGCAAGCCGCAGCACCGGCCCAGGCCGCCGCGCCGGCCGCCGTCCCTGCGCCGCTGATGACGCTGCCCGACTTCAGCGTCATCGCCGCCCACAACGGCCCGGCGGTGGTCAACATCAGCGTCACCGGCAGTACCAAGACCTCCTACGACGGCGCCGAACAGGCCGGCCGTGGCGATCCCTTCGCCGACGATCCGTTCTACGAATTCTTCCGCCGCTTCCAGGGCCCGCAGCAGCGTGGCGGCCAGCGCAGCGTGCCGACCCACGGCCTGGGCTCCGGCTTCATCATCAGCGCCGACGGCATCATCCTGACCAACGCCCACGTGGTGCGCGACGCCAGCGAAGTGGTGGTCAAGCTGACCGACCGTCGCGAGTTCCGCGCCAAGGTGCTGGGCTCCGATCCCAAAAGCGACGTCGCCGTGCTGAAGATCGACGCCAAGAATCTGCCGGTGGTGCCGCTGGCCAAGGGCAACGACCTGAAAGTGGGCGAATGGGTGCTGGCGATCGGTTCGCCATACGGCCTCGACAACACCGTCACCGCCGGCGTGGTCAGCGCCAAGGGCCGTTCGCTGCCGGACGGGAACGTGCCCTTCATCCAGACCGACGTCGCCGTCAACCCCGGCAACTCGGGCGGCCCGCTGTTCAACACGCGCGGCGAAGTGGTCGGCATCAACTCGCAGATCTACAGCCAGACCGGCGGCTACCAGGGCCTGTCGTTCGCGATTCCGATCGATGTCGCCGGCAAGATCAAGGACCAGATCGTCTCGACCGGCAAGGTCACCCACGCCAAGCTGGGCGTGACGGTGCAGGAGATCAACCAGGGCTTCGCCGATTCCTTCAACCTGGCCACGCCGGAAGGCGCGCTGGTGTCCAACGTCGAGAAGGGCGGCCCTGGCGACAAGGCCGGCCTGAAGGCGGGCGACGTGATCCGCACCCTCAACGGCGCCAAGATCATCAGCTCGGGCGATTTGCCGGCCATCGTCGGCCTGGCCACGCCAGGTGATAAAGTGACGATGGAAGTCTGGCGCCAGGGCAAGCCGGTACAATTGAGCGCCACGCTGGGCAACGCCAACGACAAGGTTGCCGCGGCCGAGGGGGAACGCACCGACCAGGCCAGCGCCAAGCTGAAGCTGGGCTTGTCGCTGCGTCCGCTGGAAAGCATGGAGAAGCGCCAGTCCGGCATCGCCAACGGCCTGCTGATCGAGGATGCGCGCGGCGCTGCGGCCGATGCCGGCGTGCAGCCGGGCGATGTGCTGCTGTCGGTGAACGGCCGTCCGGTCAACTCGATCGACCAGGTGCGCGAGGTGGTTGGCAAGTCCGGCAAGTCGGTGGCATTGCTGATACAGCGCGGCGACGATAAAATCTTCATACCGGTGCGACTCGGATAAGTCGGATCGGCAGAACGCAACACAAAAATAGAAAGGAAACAATATGCGACTTCTGCTGGTGGAAGACGATACGATGATCGGCGAGGTGGTGCTCGACCTGCTGAGGGCCGAGCACTACGCGGTCGACTGGGTCAAGGATGGCGCGATGGCCGACACCGCGCTGCAAACCCAGACCTACGATCTGGTGCTGCTGGACCTGGGCCTGCCGCGCAAGGACGGCCTTGAAGTGCTGCGTTCGATGCGCGCGCGCAAGGAACTGACCCCGGTGCTGGTGGCCACCGCGCGCGACGCCAAGGAACAGCGCATCGCCGGCCTCGACGCCGGCGCCGACGATTACGTGCTCAAACCCTACGACCTCGACGAACTGCTGGCGCGCATCCGCGCCTTGCTGCGCCGTTCGGCCGGCCGCGCCGAGCCGATCTTCGAACATGGCGGCGTCAGTGTCAATCCGCAAACCCGTGAAGTGCTGGCCGACGGCAAGGCAGTCAGCCTGTCGGCGCGCGAATGGGCGGTGCTGGAGGCGCTGATCGCGCGGCCCGGCATCGTGCTGTCGCGGCACCAGCTGGAAGAAAAGCTGTACAGCTGGAAGGATGAAGTCAACAGCAACGCGGTCGAAGTCTACATCCACGGCCTGCGCAAGAAGCTCGGTGCGGAACTGATCCAAAACGTGCGCGGCCTAGGATACATGGTACCGAAATTATGAAGGTGAAGATGCCGTCGATGCCGCGGGTGCCCGTGGTAACGCACTCGCTGCGCGGGCGCTTGTTGTGGTTCCTGCTGGCCGCCATCACCATGGCGGCCATCGCGCAGGCAATGATCGCCTACCGCAGCGCGCTCAGCGACGCCGACCAGATCTTCGACTATCACATGCAGCAGATGGCGATGTCGCTGCGTTCCAGCGCCACGCTGACCAACAAGGCCGCCGACACGGCGGCCGATCCCGAGAATGACGACCTGGTGGTGCAGGTGTGGACGCCGGACGGCGCGCAAGTGTTCCGTTCGCTGTCGCGCGCGGCGCTGCCGCAGCGGGCGGTGCTGGGCTTCTCCAACGTCAAGGCCAACAACACCACCTACCGCATCTTCTCGGTACAGACCAGCAACCAGACCGTGCAGGTGGCGCAGGACATGGCCGTGCGCCAGCGCATGGCCGGCACGCTGGCGCTGCGCACGGTCGGCCCGATCGCCGTCATGGCGCCGGTGCTGATGCTGGTGGTGTGGTGGGTGGTCAGCGGTTCGCTGGCGCCGGTGTCGCGCGTCAAGCGGCAGGTGGCGGCGCGCCAGGCGGACGATCTGTCGCCGGTCTCCGAAAACGATTTGCCCGATGAAGTGTTGCCCCTGGTGCACGAGCTGAACCTGCTGTTCGGCCGTGTGCGCACCGCCTTCGACGCCCAGCAGCACTTCGTCGCCGACGCCGCGCACGAACTGCGCTCGCCGCTGGCCGCGCTCAAGTTGCAGGTGCTGAGCCTGGAACGCGCGCAGGACGAGGCCGCGCGCAGCGTCGCCATCGGCCGCGTCACGGCCGGCATCGAACGCGCCACGCGGCTGGTGGAACAGTTGCTGGTGTTGGCGCGGCAGGAAGGCTCGGTCAACGACGTCAAGCTGGAACCGGTCAACCTCACCGAGCTGGTCAAGCGCTCGCTGGGCGACATGGCCGGGCTGGCGCAGGCGCGCCAGATCGACCTCGGCCTGGAACACGCGGACGAGGCCTCGGTGGACGGCCAGCCCGATGCGCTGATCATCCTGCTGCGCAACCTGATCGACAACGCCACCAAGTACACGCCGGCCGGCGGCACCGTCGATATCGACCTGCGCCGTAGCGCCGGCGCCACAAAAGCCGCGCCGGGGCGGGTCGTCCTCACGGTCGAGGATTCCGGTCCCGGCATCCCGCTGGAAGAGCGCGAGCGGGTGTTCGGCCGCTTCTACCGCGTGCCGGGCAGCCAGGCCGGCGGCAGCGGGCTGGGGCTGGCGATCATCAAGTCGATCGCCGAACGCCACGGCGCCGCGCTGACGCTGGGCGAGTCCGAGCGCCTGGGCGGGTTGCTGATCAAACTCGATTTTCCTGAGACTGCAAGGGCCGCTCCAGTCTAAAATGCTACTTTGACATGGCGTTGGAGTGGCGTATGAAGAAAATCGGCTTTTCGGGCACCCTGGACCCGATCACCAACGGTCACATGTGGGTGATGAACGAAGCCCGTTCGCTGGCGGACGAGGTGGTGGTCTTCCTGTCTGAAAATCCGGCCAAGAAGCCCAAGTTCTCGGCCGAGGAGCGCAAGAGCATCATCGCCCTCAGCTGCGCCGAGCAGGGCTGGGACAATGTGCAGGTGGTCATCGTCAAGGGCGACTACACGGCGCGCGCCGCCAAGAAGCAGGGCGTGCACTGCCTGATACGCGGCATCCGCACCACCGCCGATTTCGACTACGAAAACCTGATCCAGCAAACCAACGTCGACGTGCTACAGGGCGCCAAGACCATCTTCGTCATGCCGCCGCGCGACCTCGGTTCGGTCAGCTCCAGCTTCGTCAAGGCGCTGGAAGGGCCGATCGGCTGGAACTGGATCATGAAGAAGTTCGTGCCCGGTCCGGCCTACCACGCCTGGGTGCTGAGCTGGCTGCGCAAGGAATGGGAAACCTTGTGGGACTACGAGCACCGCGACGCCACCGCCATCGCCCACGCCGACCAGTGGTTCGTGCAGCTGACCGGGGCCACGGCCTACGGCGGCCCGGCGCGCCACTATCACAACCTCGACCACCTGGTGCACGGCCTGTGCGAGATCCGCGTGTGGGCCGCCAACACCCGTCCCGATCCGGCCGACGTCGACATCGTCAAGCAAGCCTTCTGGTTCCATGACGCTGAGTACGGCCACAGCGGCGAGCCGGGCGCGCTGACCAACGAGGAAGCCAGCGCCCAGCTCTGGCTGGGTAGCCACCTGGGGCAGGAGATGGGCGACGCGGCCGAACTGATACGCGCCACCGACCATTTCCAGGAAGCCTCGATCAGCCATCGCCTGAAGGACACGCTGCTCAGCGTCGACCTGGCCATCCTCGGGCAGGACGACGAGGTCTACCAGAACTATGCGCGCGCCATCCGCCAGGAGTACATCCACCTGCCGGACGCCAAGTATCGCGAACAGCGCGGCGGTGCGCTGGCCCATCTGTGCCGCAAGGCCGACGCCGGCCAGCTGTTCGGCAACGACTACTTTGCCGACCAGTACAACGAGCGCGCCATAGACAATATGCAGCGGGAGATGGAGCGGCTGGCGGTGAAGTGAAGGATGTCGCGCTGAACCAGGCTTAGTGCGGCGGCAGTTCGACTTGCTCCTTGCGTGCGGCGATCTCGGCGCCCAGCGCGTCGAGGTCGAGCTTGGCCTTGCGGGCCTTGGGGAACATCTCGGTCTCTTCTTCCTGGACGTGGTGGTCGATCAGCTCGGACAGCACCTTGACCTTGGCATCGTACAGATCGTCGGTGGATTCCATCGCAATGATCTGTGCGATCAGGTCCTTGGCCGAGGCGTGCTCGACGACGGCCTCGTCGAGCATGTCGTCATCCTTGGTGGCGGCGCGCACGGCGGGGTAGAAGATTTCCTCTTCGGCCGTGGCGTGCTTGGTCAGTTCTGTGCAGATCTGCAGCGCCAGTTTCTGTTTGCTGGCATGCGCGCGGTCGCCCAACTCTTCGTACTGTTCGAACAGCGACTTAACGTGCTCATGGTCTTCCGTCAGCAGCGTGATCGCATCCTGAACATCGGTCTCGGTCGGGATAGGCTTGGGGATTTTGTCCTGCGGGCGGGCGGTGGTTCTCATGTCGGCTCCTTGCGTTGCGAATGATTGGGGGATGCTGCTTACCCAGTCTAGGAGCGCGGCCAATAGCGGTCTGTGCGTTGTTCAACGTTGCCGTTGTTGTCGCTGGCTCTGTATTGCAAGCACAAACACCGTGTCGATGTCGGCAAAGTACCTGTAAATCGCGACATAGCCATGTCTTCGCTTACCCACCAGTAGTTCACGTTTGCCATCGCGGGCGGCATGGCCGATCAACGGGGTAAATTTCAGAACATCGATTGACTGCTGAATTTCCTGAATTCTGGCGGAGGCGTTAGGCGTCTTGTTTTGAACTAGAAAATCCAGAATACGATCAAGATCGTCAATCGCCTGGGGCATCAGTTCCAGGTGCGCCATGATCAGGGGATGAATTTTTTAGGCGTTGGCCGTGGAGGGGTTTCACCGGCAGCTCGACGCGCCAGGTAGTTGCTGACTTCTGCCCAGGAAACGGATTCTTTGTTCTTCAGGAATTTTTCGAACCGTGCGTCTGCGATTGTGTGGATTCTTTCTTTTTCGGTCAACAGGGCTATCCTCTCCGCTATGGACTCCAGAATAAAATCTTGCGCCTTGATCGTATCGTTGTCTGTGATTGCATTGAGACTCCGACTAAGTGCGATTGGCAATTCAATGGTGAGTTTTGGCATGGCATCCTCCCACAGTGAGAAATAATTCTAGCACTGCGGGGATGTGGGACTTGCGGTGTGATCAATGAAACGTCAGAAGCGATTCCAGTTGTTGTGGCGGTGCTCGGCGGCTTCCTTGAGCAGGTAGCCGGCGCGGCGTTCGTCTTTGGGACTGAGGGCGTCGCCTAGTTGTACCGTCATCGCCAGCTCCTGGATCGCCGGTGGGTATTCGTGCTCGGCGGCTTCTTCCAGCAGGTGGCGGGCCTGGGCGCTGTCCGGCGCGACGCCGCGGCCTTCGCGATAGATGTAGGAGAGCAGGAACATCGCGTGTGGATTGCCCAGCCCGCTGGCGATGTTCAGCCAGTGCGCGGCTTGCACATCGTCGCGCGCGACGCCGTCGCCGTTTTTGTAGAGCATGCCCAGCATCAGCGCCGCCCGCGCGTGATTCTGTCTGGCCGCCATGGCGTACCACGGCGCTGCTGCAGCCGGCGCAGCTGGCACGCCGGCCACGCCCACGCGCAACATCTCGCCCAGCTGGTAGGCGGCATCGACGTCGCCGCCGCGCGCGGCTTGCTCGAACAGCTTCAGCGATTCCGCCCGTTGCTCAGGGCGGGTTTGATACAGCAACGCCAGCTCGCGCTGCGCCACCGGCATATTCTGCGCCGACCACGACATCAGCTTGCGCTCGGCGCTGGCGTCAGCCTGCTGCATGGCTTTCATGCCCACCGTCTCGATTTGCGCCGAGTTCGGCTTTTCCTGTTGCAGCTGGCAGCCGAACAGAAATACGCCGATCAACAGACTAATCAACGCCACGCCGGGATAATTTTTAACTTGCATGATCAGAACCTCACGATAAGCGGAGCCGGCGTCACCGGCCCCGCACACCCCGCTCGAATTACTTGCTCAGATCCACCGAGTACTTGGCGAAGCCGCTGGCATCCTGCGCGCCTTCGGCCGTCACGGCGGTGATGCCGCTGCTCTTCGCCAATGCCAGGTGGCCAGGCGCCGAACGCAGGATCACCGGACCGGCGGTCGCCACCTTGACGAAGCTCCAGCTGCGCGCGCTGCCATTGCCGGCCAGCGTGACCTTGCCGCTGGCCGCGCCTTGCGCCGTCAGGTAGTTGCTGACCACGGTCTGGTTGGCGTCCGGCGACTTGATGATGGTCTTGCTGCCGTCGATGCCAGGCACGGCGCCACCGCCGCCCGCGCGGTAGTCGTTGGTGGCGACGATGAAGTCGTCACCGGCGGCCACGGCCTTGCCCAGGTAGGTCAGGTTGACGATGCGGCTGCCGACCGGCTTGGTCACGTCGATCTGGTAGGTCAGCGCGTTGTTCTCGGCATAGAACACGTCGTAGTTGTAGATCGTGCCATACGACGGCACCAGGTCCTGCTCGGTGGTCTTGGTTGGATCGATCTGGCCGAACTGCTTGGCCGCCGTTTCCAGCCAGGCCTTCAGGTCGGAACCCTTGATCTTCACTGCCTGCAGGTTGTTGTTGCTGTACAGGTAGAGGTCGCCCGGATTGCGCACTTGCAGGCCGATCGGCGCGGCGGCGCTGGCGCCCGGCGCGACGTCGGTGAAGTCGGAAGGACCGTTGCGGCCGGCCTTGAACGGCGCGCTGCACGAGATCACCGGAATGTTCTTGTAGCTGGCGATGGTGGCGTCGGTGCTGGCGGCGATGAATTTCTTCACGTAGTCCAGCTGCGCCTGGTTGACCAGCTGGATCGCGCTGACGTCGCCGACCAGCGAGAAGTAGGCCGACATTTCAAAGTCGGTGGTCACGCCCAGCGGCTGCTTGGCGTAGGCGATGGTGGCGGCGTGCTCGGTGGCGACGATCGGCGCGATGGCTGGATCGGCCTTGACGTTGGTGACGCCGTCGGTGTACTTGAAGCCGCGCGATTCCACGCTGGTCTTATCCTGCTGCACCACCCACTTGCCGCCGGTGAAGACCAGCGTCATCTTGATGATGCCCAGACGGCGGCCCCAGCTTTGCGCCATCACGGTCGGCACGCCGTTGACGAAGCCGTTGACGGCGTCGATCTTGGCGCTGGCCGGGAAGGCGGCGAACGATGGATCCAGCGCGGCGGCGCCGGTCTCTTTGCCTTTCGGGAAGATCAGGTGCGAGTGGCCGATCAGCAGCGCGTCGATGCCGGTGCTGGTCAGGTGATAGCTGCCGTTTTCCATTTTCGGGCTGTAGGCGCTTGGGTCCAGGCCGCCATGCGACAGCGCCACCACCAGGTCGGCGCCCTTGCTGCGCATCTCAGGCACGTACTGCTTGGCCGCTTCCTGCACGCCGGTCACGGCAACCTTGCCAGCCAGGTTCTTCTGGTCCCAGTCCAGGATCTGCGGCGGCACGAAGCTCATGATGCCGATGTTGAGCTTGACGTCCACCTTGCTGCCGTCCAGCTTGGTGGCGGTGAAGGTGCGCGGCAGCAGCGTGTACGGCTGCACGATCGGCTTGTTGCTGGCCACGCCGGTGACGTTGGTCAGCACCAGCGGGAAGGCCGGGGCGCCGCAGGTGCCGGCCGGCTTGCTCACGCCTGGAATGCCGAAGTCGGTATTGGTGATCTGGCTCAGCAGCGGCAGGCCGTAGTTGAATTCGTGGTTGCCGAAGCCGCCGCCGTCGTACTTCATGGCGTTCATGACTTTGTGCACGGCCATGGTGTCGGTGCAGGCGATCGGCTTGGTGACGGCTTGCATATCGCCCAGCAGGGTGCCCTGGATCACGTCGCCGTCGTCCAGCAGCAGGTTGTTCGGGTTTTCCGCGCGCGCCGCGCTGACCAGGGTCGAGGTGCGTTCCAGGCCCAGGCTGGTGTCTTCCGCCAGTGAGTAGTAGTTGTAGCTCATCACATTGGCATGGATGTCGGTGGTTTCCATCAGCGCCAGCGTGACGGTCGTGCCTTCCGCGATCGCCGGTGGTGGCGTGTAATCGCCGCCGCATCCAACCAGACCCGCTGCCGTCAACGCAGCCAACATCACCAGATTTGTTTTCATTGCACCCTCAAATTAAGAAATTTCAAGGTGGCGACTTTACCCAACGTACATGACATGGGCGTGACAAAACACAAACAATTGCTTGGCGAGCCGTGGCGCGATTTAACAGGGGTTTGTCGTGATTTCGCGATACCGTCGGGGCGTCGGTCGCTATTCTGGCAAGTCGTGCTGCGGCCACAAACCGCCGGTGCGCGCAGAGATGCATCATCCTTCGACCAGACACCCACGGAGAGAAGGTAGGCAAAACCCCAAAGATGGACTACAACAGCGGCTCTGACGGCAGCGCTTATCGGGCGCTGCCGGCAACGGCGGGTCTATCCTAATATGCCCACAGCGGCCCGGTCTTGCCGTTGACGGCGCCCCCTTCAAACACGACGAACACGCGGCGGCCGTAGAAGAAGGGCAATCCCCAATCAAAATAATTGCCGGCGTTGGTGCTGCTGCCCACCGTGCCGCCCACCTGCGCCGCCGAGATGGTCGACGCCAGTTGCACCAGGTTGGCGACGTTGAAGTTCACCACGCCGCTGGCGCTGCCGTCGGCTGCCGCGTTGGTGGCGCTGAGCGAGAGCGTCGCAGCCGGGCAATAGAAATCCCCGCCCGAACAGGTGCGTATCGTGCTGTCGCTGAAGAAGTAGCCGTTGGAGCCGCTGTCGATGAAGCTGGCGCTGTAGGTCTTGCCCTTGTAGGTGGTGCTGAAGTCGCCGCTGCTGTTGGTCTTGTACAGCGTCTCGCCGGCGATGGTGTTGTTGCTCTGGGTGTTGACGCCGAAGATCAGCGTGCCGCTGACCGAAGTCAGGCCGGCCGTGCCGACGCTGGGCAGCAGCACCAGCACGCCGTTGTTGTTGACCGCGAACGAGGCCACCGGATTGCTGACCTGCGACGCCAGCGCCATGCTGCTGGCGGTGCAGCCGTTGCTGGTGCAGGCATAGTAGTAGCCGCTGACCGCCGATCTGGCGCAGTTGTCGCCGCAGTCCTGCTTGAACAGGCCGACGCCGAGCACGCCCTTGGCGCCCAACGCCGCCAGCGTGCCGAGGTTGTTGCCGGCGCTGCTGCAACTGGACGGCGTGGCCGCGTAATTGGCGCCGCTGTCGGCGATCACCTGGATCGAAATGCCAGCCGCCTTCTCGTCCGCTATCCTGACGTCGGCCTGGCGCACCGCGCCCCAGGTGTAGCCGCTGATGAACTTGCCGCATTCGCCGGCGTCGGCGCCGGACGGCGTCTTCACGGCCGGCAGGTTCAGCGCCGCATCGAGCGGGGCCAGCAGGCGCAGGCCGTAGGAGCCGGTGTCGAGCAGCACGTGGTCGATGGTCTGGCAGGTGGTGGTGCCGGGCTGGCACACCGTCACGCTGACGTACGGAATATTGATCGAGCCGTTGATGCCGGTGGGGCCGCTGTCGACCACGATGGCGGTGCTGTTGCTGAGCGGCGCAGTCACGCTGAGCGCGGCGCTGGCGTTGACGTTGCCGCCGTCGCCGGTGCACGACAGGGTGTAGACAAAATTGCCCGCCGCATTGGGCACGACGCTGATCGAGCCCGAGGTGGCCCTGGCGCCGCTCCAGGCGCCGCTGGCGGTGCAGCTGCTGGCGTTGGCCGACGACCAGCTCAGCACTGAAGTCTGCGCGGTGGTGATGCTGGCCGGCGCCAGCGTCAGGTTGACGGTGGGCGAGGGCGGCGGCGTGCTGACGACGACGCTGGTGGTCTTGCTGACGCCGCTACAGGTGATGGTGTAGAAAGCGGTGCCGGCCGCGCCGGCCGTGACGGTCTGCGAGCCGCTGTTGTCCAGCGCGCCGCTCCACGCGCCCGAGGCGGTGCAGCCGGTCGAGCTGGGATTGCTGACGCTCCAGCTCAGCGTGATGACCTGGCCGACGGTGGTGGCGGTCGGCGTGGCGCTGATGCTGACCACCGGCGTGACGGCGGCGGCGGCCTGGGTGGTCGTGGTGGTGGCAGCGGTGCTGCCGCCACCGCCGCAGGCGCTGAGGATCAGCGCGAACATGAGGCTGGCGACGTAGATGAACCAGGTCGAACTGGACGCGGCCAGCAAGGCCGCGCCGGCGCTATGCAGCAGCCGGCCGGTGGGGAGGAAGCGGACCATGCGCGTATGCCTATTCGATGATGGAAGTATCGAAGCCCGCCGGCAGCGCGCTCGGTATCCACGCATGGCCGGCATAGGCGCGCATGTGGCCGCCGGAGACGATCACCAGGTCCGATTGCTCGACCGCCAGCTGCGAGTGCCCCGCCTTGGGACGCTTGCCGGCGGCGGTGGTCAGCACGGCGAACTTGTCACCCAACAGGGTGCGCAGGTCGGGCAGGGCGGGTCCGTTCCAGCTGACGGCGAACACCGTGCCTTGCGTGTTCACATATTCGCGCACGACGGTGCCGCTATCGAGCGTGCTCTGGCTGACGGTGTAGACCGTGGTGCTGTCGGTAGTGGCCGCCGCGAGGCTGCGCCCCCCCTGCCTGACCGGCGTGGTACCGAAATTGGACGGGGCAGTGCCCAGCGCGGCATAGGCCAGCGCGCCTTGCAGCAGGGGGAGTAACAACATGAGTAAGAGTGCGCGGCGCATGAAACGCTCCTGTGCCTAAGATGTAGGCAGTGTAGAACGGCAGCGGGTTGGATAGCGTTAGCGATATGTAAGCAAACGTTACGATTGCCGCCAACGAAAACGGCGCCCGCAGGCGCCGTCGATGCAAGGAATAAAGAGCTTAGAACTTGACGTACAGACGGCCGAAGTAGGAAGCGCCGTTCAAACCGAACTGCACGCTTTCATACTTGAAACCGTTGTCGGTCTCGTCGGCGTTCTGCGACGTCGGCTTGACGTTGAAGATGTTGTTGCCGCCGAAGGTGAACTTCATGTTCTTGTTGATGGTGTAGGTGAAGCTCAGGTCGGCCGAGGTCTTCGACTCGTAGTGCTGGTTAGGCACGCCGGCTGCCGTACCGTCGAAGGTGCCCAAGGTTTGCGGACCGAAGTGGATGATCTTCAGGTCGCTTTCCCATGGGCCGGTCACGTAGTCGAAGCCCAGCGTGGCCTTGGAGCGTGGCGCGCCCTGCTCGATGTACAGACGTTCCTTCTCCGATAGCAGCACGTCCTCGAAGCCTTTCAGCGAAGCCGGCGCGTGGATGCCGGTCACTTCCGTCTTGCTGACGTTGAGCGCCAGGAAGGTGGTCAGCTTGTTGGAACCGAAGTTGGTCTTGTGCGACGCGGTCAGGTCCAGGCCCTGGGTCTTGGTGTCGACCGAGTTGACGAAGAACTGCGCCTCGCCCACGCCCAGCTTGGCCAGGCGCTCGGCCAGGTCAGGATAGGTGTCGGCATTGAAGCGGCCCGACAGCACGATGCGGTCCTTGATCTTGATGTTGTACAGGTCGGCGGTCACGGAGACGGCGGCGTTCGGCGTCCAGGTGGTGCCCAGCGTGAAGCTGGTCGACTTTTCTTCCTTCAGCTTCGGAATGCCGGCCGCGTTGGCGACGGTGCCGCCGTTGGGCGCCAGCACCACGTCGGTCGGCACGCCGCCGATGAAGTCGGTGAAGGTCGACGAGAAATAAACTTGTTGCAGCGACGGTGCGCGGAAGCCGGTGCTGCCCGAACCACGCAGCAGCACGCTGTCGGCCACGCGCACGCTGCCGGCCAGCTTGCCGGTGACGGTGGAGCCGAAGTCGCTGAACTTCTCGTAGCGGAGCGCGCCCTGCAGCTTGACGATCTTGCTCAGGTCCGCTTCCAGGTCGAGGTAGGCGGCGGTGCTGTGGCGCTTGGCGTTGACCTGGTCGGCCGGCTGGAAGCCGGGGAAACCCTGGCTGCCGGCGTTGCCGCCGAAGCCGATGCCGTCTACGTCGTTGTACGAGCCCGGCTCGCCGGCGAAGATCTTGTAGTTCTCGCTGCGGTATTCGCCGCCGAAGGCGACGTTCAGGCCGTCACCGACCAGGCCGTCATAGTAGTGGTTCAGGTCGAGGTTGGTGGTCAGCTGCTGGAACGAGAAGCCGCCCGCGTCGAAGCGGTCCGGGCTGATGCCCTTGCCGCCGGCCAGCAAGTCCTTGTTGGCGATCGAGGCGTTGATCGTATGGCTGATGTTGTAGCGCATCTTGTTGTAGCCATAGGTCTGCGACAAATCCAGGTTCCAGTCGCCGACCATGCTGCGATGGCCGAGGATGGCGTACTGGTCGTCGATGTCGGCGTTGATGAACGGCACGAAACCGTTCGGGTACATGGCCGCCGAGTTGCGGCTAGGGATGTCGTCGGAACCGATGCCGCCGCGCGCGAAGGCGGCGCTGGAGGCGTTGCGGGTCTGGCCGCCGGCGGTGAAGTACAGCTTGCCGGTGCCGGTGGTCGGCAGTTCGCCGTTCAGGTAGATGGTCTGGTTCTTGGTCTTGGTGTCGCCGATGATGCGCGGGTTGTCGGCTTCGGCGCGGTTGGAACGGCCGCGGTCCAGGTATTCGCCGGTGATGCCGAGCACGCCGCCGTTGCCGATCTCGAAGCCGCAGTAGGCCGAGGTCAGGTAGTTCTTGCCGTCGCGCCTAGAGTATTCGCTGAAGCCGGCGACGGCTTCGCAGCCCTTGCTTTTCTTCAGGCCGATGTCGATCACGCCGGCGATGGCGTCCGAGCCGTACTGGGCGGCGGCGCCGTCGCGCAGCACCTGCACGTCCTTGATCGCCAGCAGCGGGATGGTGTTCATGTCGGTGCCGGTGTTGCCGCGGTTGCGCGCGCCGAACAGGTTGACCAGCGCGGTGGTGTGGCGGCGCTTGCCGTTGACCAGCACCAGGGTCTGGTCGGAACCGAGGCCGCGCAGCGCGGCGGAGTCGACCAGGTCGGCGCCGTCGGAGCCGCTCTGGCGGGTCGAGTTGAACGATGGCGAGATGTAAGTCAGCGTTTGCGCCAGGTCGAACTGGCCGCCTTGTTCTGTGGACTTGCTCATCGGGATGATATCGACCGGCACCACGGTGTCGGTGGACGAAGTGGTCGCGCGGCGCGAGCCGACTACGCTGACCGATTGCATGGGGGTGTCTGGTTTGGCTTCCTGTGCTGTCTGTGCGAAAGCGGATGGTGCGAAGCTGAGGGCGGCTGCGCCGTAAAGGCTGAGCAGTACTGCATGACGTAATGGCGTGTTGGCGAACAAGTTTTCTCTCCCGTGAAAAATTTGATTCTAGTCAAATAGCTCATAAGGACATGACTTTTTTGATAATTTTGCAGCCAAACTTTATTTACTGTTGTTTTGCCGCGCCAGAGTGACTCCGGCACTACGTAGTGCTACGTAGTGCCATAGTTTTAGTCAATTATTGCTTCATCTATCAGGTAGCAATTGGCGTACGGTGTATTATACTGTATAAAAACACAGTATCATGATGCCGATTACCACACCGACCACGCAAGGCTTGCCGGCATATGCCGAGCTGTTCTGCCTGACCAATTTCTCCTTCCTGCAAGGCGCCTCCAGCGCCGAGGAGCTGGTCGCGCGCGCGGTGCAGCTGGACTATGCCGCGCTGGCCATCACCGACGAATGCTCGCTGGCCGGCGTAGTGCGCGCTCACGCCCAGGCCAAGGCGGCCGGCCTGCCGCTGCTGATCGGCAGCCATTTCCACCTGAAGCATCCCGACGGCAGCCCGGCCTTGTCGCTGATCGCGCTGGCGCAGGACCGCGAGGGCTACGGCAATCTCTGCGAACTCATCACGATAGGGCGCAACCGGGTCGCCAAGGGCAGCTACCTGCTCACGCCGGCCGACCTGGCCGCGCCGCCGCCGGCCTACGCCCACCTGCAAGGCTTGCCCGGCTGCCTGATGATCTTGCTGCCGCATTACCCGGCGTTCCAGCCGGACGACGTCGACCGCCTGCACGCGCAGGCGGCGTGGATGGAGGTGACGTTTCCGGGCCGTAGCTGGATGGGCCTGAACTTGTTGCAGCGCGCGCTGGACGAGGCGCACCGCCTCAGCATCGACGAGGTGGCGCTACAGCATGGCATGCGGGTGGTGGCGCTGGGGCATGTGTGCATGCATGTGCGTTCGCGCAAGCCGCTGCATGACACCTTGTGCGCGGTGCGGGTCGGCAAGCCGGTGGCCGAATGCGGCTACGCGCTGGCGCAGAACGCCGAGCAGCACCTGCGCTCGCGGCTGCGGCTGGCGAACCTGTATCCGCCGCAGGCGCTGGCGGAAACGCTGAGTATTGCGCAGCAGTGCACATTTAATCTGAGCCAGCTACGCTATGAATATCCGCGTGAGCTGGTGCCAGCAGGCCATACGCCGGCCAGCTATCTGCGGCAGGAAGTGTATGCCGGTGCGCAGCGGCGCTTTCCGGCCGGCGTGTCCGACAAGGTGCGCAAGCAGATTGAGAAGGAACTGGAGCTCATCGCGGAACTGGAATACGAGCCGTACTTCCTGACAGTCTACGATATTGTCCGTTACGCCCGGTCGCAAAATATCCTGTGCCAGGGCAGGGGATCGGCGGCCAACTCGGTGGTCTGTTATTGCCTTGGCGTGACCGAGGTCGATCCCGAGCGCAGCAATATGCTGACCGGGCGTTTCATTTCCAGGGAGCGCAACGAGCCGCCTGATATCGATGTCGACTTCGAACACCAGCGGCGCGAGGAGGTGATCCAGTACATCTACAAGAAATACGGCGCGGACCGCGCCGCGCTGGCGGCCGTCGTCATCAGCTATCGTCCGAAGAGCGCGCTGCGCGACAGCGGCAAGGCGCTGGGCGTGGATCTGGCGATCGTCGAGAAGGTGGCCAAGGCGCACCACTGGTTCGACAGCCGCAACGACCTGCTGGGCCGGCTGGCCGAATGTGGACTGGACCCGGAATCGCAACTGGCGCAGCAATGGGCCGCGCTGGCGATCGCCTTGCTGGGTTTCCCTCGCCACTTGTCGCAGCATCCCGGCGGCTTTGTCATCTCGCACGAAAAACTGTCGCGGCTGGTGCCGATCGAGGCCGCCACGATGGAAGGGCGTTGCGTCATCCAGTGGGACAAGGATGATCTGGAAGAGCTGGGGTTGATGAAGGTGGACGTGCTGGCTCTGGGCATGCTGTCGGCGCTGCGGCGCACGCTGGCGCTGGTCGGCGAACAGCGCGGCGCGCCGTTCACGATGCAGGACATCCCCAAGGAAGACACTGCCACTTACGACATGATGTGCGAGGCCGACACCATCGGCGTGTTCCAGATTGAGTCGCGCGCGCAGATGAGCATGTTGCCGCGCTTGCGCCCCCGGGAGTTTTACGACCTGGTGATCGAGGTGGCGATCGTGCGGCCGGGGCCGATACAGGGCGGCATGGTGCACCCGTATCTGCAACGGCGCATGCGGCGCGAGGAAATCCATTATCCGCCGAGGCTGAAGGAAGCGCTGGGCCGCACGCTGGGCGTGCCGATCTTCCAGGAGCAGGTGATGCAGATCGCCGTCATTGCCGCTGGCTTCAGCGAAGGCGAGGCGGACCAACTGCGGCGCGCCATGGCGGCCTGGAAGCGCAAGGGCGGCGTGGACAAGTATGAGCAGCGCATCAAGGACGGCATGCGCGAACGTGGCTACGAGGCTGATTTCGCCGATGCGATCTGCAAGCAAATCGAAGGCTTCGGCGAATACGGTTTCCCCGAGTCGCATTCCGCCAGCTTCGCACTGCTGACCTATGCCAGTTCCTGGCTCAAGTGCCACGAGCCGGCCGCCTTCCTGTGCGCGCTGCTGAATAGCCAGCCGATGGGGTTCTACAGCCCGTCGCAACTGGTGCAGGACGCCAAACGCCACGGCGTGCAGGTGCGCGAGATCGACGTCACCGTCAGCGGCTGGGATTCATCTCTGGAGGAGCGGGTGGGGCGGCGCAATCAACCGGCGGTGCGGCTGGGTCTGTCGCTGCTGAAGGGCATGCGCGCCGAAGCGGCCGAACGCATCGAGCAGGCGCGTGCCGCGCAACCGTTTGCCAGCGTGGCCGACCTGGCGCGGCGCGCCGACCTGGAGCGCCACGACCTGCAAGTACTGGCCGGTGGCAACGCGCTGCAACATCTGGCCGGCAACCGGCGGCAAGCCTTGTGGCAGGCGATCGGCGCCGTGCCGGACAAGGATTTGCTGCGCCCGACTATGCCGGACGAAGACATCCCGGTGTTGAAACCGCCGACGGAAGGCGAGGAAATACTGGGCGATTACCGCTCGCACGGCCTGACGCTGGGCAGGCATCCGCTGGCGCTGCTGCGTTCCAAACTGCTGGAGCACCGCTTCCTGCCGGCGTCCACGCTCAACACCTACACCAACGGCATGCTGGCGCGCGCCTGCGGCATGGTCACCGTGCGGCAGCGTCCCGGTACGGCCAAGGGCGTGCTGTTCATCACCATCGAGGATGAGACCGGCAACGTCAACGTCATCATCTGGCCGGCGCTGGTGGAGCAGCAGCGGCGCGAAGTATTGAGCGCGCCGTTGTTGGGAGTGTATGGCGTCTGGCAGCAGGAAGGCGTGGTACGCCACCTGGTGGCCAAGCGGCTGGTCGATATGTCCCATCTGCTGGGACGGCTGCCGACCGTCAGCCGTGATTTTTGCTAGCGTTGGCCGCGCCGTAAATGGACCGCCACCGTCGATTCGTCCCGACCGGACCAGCTGCTGAGCATGACGGGCACGCCGGCCTGCCGGCGCTGCGGACGTTGGCGATGGCGGTGAAGCAGCCAGCTGACGGCCAAACCGGCGCCGGCTGCGATCCCGCCCAGCACGATGATGGCGGCGAACATTATCGGAGACCGGCGCTGCGATTGCCGCTGGTGCCGTAGTAGGTATGGATCTGGCTGGCCCAGGTCTGGTTGGCCATATTGGGCCATTGGTCGCTGTTGAAGCCGGGTGCCGCTTCGATGCGTTCCTTGTCCAGGTTCAGCGTGAAGCGTTTGTTGACGGTGTCCAGGGTCAACGCTTCCCAAGGCACGGCGAACAGCTTTTCGCCCAACGTGAACACGCCGCCAAACGCCATCACCGCATAGGCGATGTTGCCGGTGCGCATGTCGAGCATGATTTCCTTGATCTCGCCCAGGTGCTCGTCTTGCAGGTTGTGGACGTGGTTGCCGATCAGCGTATCGGCGCCCATCAGTTCCGGACCGGGGCCTTTGTGGCCGTGGTCGACATACATGCCCAAGGCATCGAGTTCTTCGTAGTTCATCATGACCTCCCTGATTGAGTGAGTTGTCATTTTTGCCTTGTTGAGGGCGGCGGTCTGTACGGTGCAACACAGTGCTGGCGGATAGGCAAACTGGCTATTTTTGCACTTTCTTTCATAGGAGTTTCCCGCCCGATTGCGGATTTTTCCGGGCAGGAAGGTGAAGAATCGGACGTTTTAGGGTATAATTTCAATTTCCCGCACGTGCCGTTCGGCACCATCTGCAATGACCAAATTTGTCTTCGTCACCGGCGGCGTCGTGTCTTCCCTTGGTAAAGGGATTGCCGCCGCCTCTCTCGCCGCGATCCTCGAATCGCGCGGCCTCAAAGTCACCATGCTCAAGCTCGACCCGTATATCAACGTCGATCCTGGCACGATGAGCCCTATGCAGCACGGTGAAGTCTTCGTCACCGACGACGGGGCCGAAACCGACCTCGACCTCGGTCACTACGAGCGCTTCATCTCCACCCGCATGAAAAAGGTGAATAACTTCACCACCGGCCAGATCTACGAATCGGTGATCCGCAAGGAACGCCGCGGCGAGTACCTGGGCAAGACCGTGCAGGTGATCCCGCACATCACCAACGAAATCCAGGACTACATCCGTCGTGGCGCCGAAGGCTACGACGTGGCCTTGTGCGAAATCGGCGGTACCGTGGGCGACATCGAATCGCTGCCGTTCCTGGAAGCCGCACGTCAGCTGAGCCTGCGCGCTGGCCGCAAGAACACCGCCTTCGTCCACCTGACGCTGGTGCCGTTCATCGCCTCCGCCGGCGAACTGAAGACCAAGCCGACCCAGCACTCGGTGCAGAAGCTGCGCGAAATCGGCATCTCGCCGAACGCACTGCTGTGCCGCGCCGACCGCGCCATCCCGGAAGACGAACGCGCCAAGATCTCGCTGTTCTCGAACATCGAAGAGCAGGCCGTGATCTCCGTGTGGGACGTCGACACCATCTACAAAGTGCCACAGATGCTGCACGACCAGGGCCTGGACGCGATCATCTGCGAAGCGCTGGACCTGAACCCGGCCCCGGCCGACCTGTCGGTCTGGAGCCGTCTGATCTACACGCTGGAACATCCGAAGACCGAAGTGTCGATCGGCATGGTCGGCAAGTATGTGGAACTGACCGAGTCGTACAAGTCGCTGACCGAAGCGCTGCGCCACGCCGGCATCCACAACGAATCCAAGGTCAACATCGAGTACATCGACTCGGAAGAGATCGAGACCATCGGCTGCGCCGCGCTGGGCAAGTACGACGCCATCCTGGTACCGGGCGGCTTCGGCAAGCGCGGCGTGGAAGGCAAGATCATGGCCGCCCAGTTCGCCCGTGAAAACAAGATCCCTTACCTGGGCATCTGCCTCGGCATGCAGGTGGCGCTGATCGAATACGCCCGCCACAAGGCCGGCCTGACCACCGCCAACTCGACCGAGTTCGACCTGGAAACCTCGCAGCCTGTCGTCGCCCTGATCGACGAATGGCAAGGCCAGGACGGCAAGGTCGAGAAACGCGACGAGAATTCCGATATGGGCGGCACCATGCGCCTGGGCGCGCAAACCTGCGCCATCAAGCCGGGCACGCTGGCGTCGGAAATCTACGGCGCGGTGGTCACCGAGCGTCACCGTCACCGCTACGAAGCCAACAACCACTACCTGCCGCGCGTCGAAGCGGCCGGCCTGGTGGTCGCGGCCCGTACCCCGACCGAAGACCTGTGCGAAATCATGGAACTGCCGCGTACCGGCGAGAATTCGCACCCTTGGTACATGGGCGTGCAGTACCACCCAGAATTCAAATCGACCCCGCGTGACGGCCATCCGCTGTTCACGTCCTACATCAAGGCAGCACTGGCCCACAAGGCCGCCGGCGGCAACCGCCTGCACGCTGTGACCGATGCACTGCAAGGAGATGCAGCATGAAACTGTGCGGATTTGACGTTGGCCTCGACCAGCCGTTCTTCCTGATCGCCGGCACCTGCGTGATCGAATCGCGCCAGATGGCGTTCGACACCGCCGGCGCGCTGAAGGAAATGACGGCCGCGCTGGGCATTCCGTTCATCTACAAGTCCTCGTTCGACAAGGCCAATCGTTCCTCCGGTACCACCTACCGCGGTCCCGGCCGCGAGAAGGGCCTGGAGATCCTGGGCGACGTCAAGCGCGAACTGGGCGTGCCGGTGCTGACCGACGTGCACTCGATCGACGAAATCGCTGAAGTTTCGGCGGTGGTCGACGTGCTGCAAACCCCGGCCTTCCTCTGCCGCCAGACCGACTTCATCGTCGCCTGCGCCGAGTCCGGCCTGCCGGTCAACATCAAGAAGGGCCAGTTCCTCGCCCCGCACGACATGAAGAACGTCATCGACAAAGCCCGCCTGGCCGCCAAGGCCAAGGGCCTGAACGAAGACAACTTCATGGCCTGCGAGCGCGGCGCTTCCTTCGGCTACAACAACCTGGTCTCGGACATGCGTTCGCTGGCCATCATGCGCGAATCGAACTGCCCTGTGGTGTTCGATGCGACCCACTCGGTGCAGCTGCCGGGCGGTAACGGTACTTCTTCGGGCGGCATGCGCGAAATGGTGCCGGTGCTGTCGCGCGCGGCGGTGGCGGTCGGCGTGGCCGGCCTGTTCATGGAAACCCATCCCAACCCTGCAGAAGCCCTGTCGGACGGCCCGAACGCCGTGCCGCTGGGTCGCATGAAGGAGTTGCTGTCCACGCTGATCGAGCTGGACCGCATCACCAAAAAAGCTGGCTTCCTGGAAAACAGCTTCAACTAATGCAACATACCTGGCGTACGAGTTTTCGTATGAGTGGCGCTCTTGCGCCGGGTACAATTCCCGTTATTTCGTCCGCAACGCGCATCAGAACGCGTAGCGACTTCGCATCGCCTAACTTTGGAGAATGACATGAGTGCTATTGTTGACATCATCGGACGTGAAATCATTGACTCGCGCGGCAATCCTACCGTCGAGTGCGACGTGCTGCTGGAATCGGGCGTCATGGGCCGCGCCGCCGTACCGTCGGGTGCATCGACCGGTTCGCGCGAAGCGATCGAACTGCGTGACGGTGATCCGAAGCGTTATTTCGGCAAGGGCGTGCTGCAAGCCTGCGAGAACATCAACACCGAAATCTCGGAAGCCATCATGGGCCTGGACGCCAATGAGCAAGCTTTCCTGGACCGCACCCTGATCGACCTGGACGGTACCGAAAACAAGGCACGCCTGGGCGCCAACGCCATGCTGGCCGTGTCAATGGCTGTCGCCAAAGCCGCCGCTGAAGAAGCCGGCCTGCCGCTGTACCGCTACTTCGGCGGTTCGGGCGCGATGCAACTGCCAGTGCCGATGATGAACGTCATCAACGGCGGCGCGCACGCAGACAACAACCTGGACATCCAGGAATTCATGATCATTCCAGTCGGCGCCCCTTCCTTCAAGGAAGCGGTCCGCTACGGCGCCGAAGTGTTCCACACGCTGAAAAAGATCCTGCACAAGAAGGGTCTGAGCACCTCCGTGGGCGACGAAGGCGGTTTCGCGCCATCGCTGGCCAACCATGAAGAAGCGATCAAGCTGATCATCCAGGCGATCGAAGAAGCCGGCTACGAGCCAGGCACCCAGATCGCCATCGGCCTGGACTGCGCAGCTTCCGAGTTCTACAAGGACGGCAAGTACGAGCTGGAAGGCGAAGGCCTGAGCCTGACCGCCACCGAGTTCACCAACCTGCTGGCGACCTGGTGCGACAAGTACCCGATCATCTCGATCGAAGACGCGATGCACGAAGGCGACTGGGACGGCTGGGCGATCCTGACCAAGGAACTGGGCAAGAAGATCCAACTGGTGGGCGACGACCTGTACGTCACCAACACCAAGATCCTGAAAGAAGGCATCCAGAAGGGCATCGCCAACTCGATCCTGATCAAGATCAACCAGATCGGCACCCTGACCGAAACCTTCGCCGCCATCGAAATGGCCAAGCGCGCCGGCTACACCGCCGTGATCTCGCACCGTTCGGGCGAGACCGAAGATTCGACCATCGCCGATATCGCCGTTGGCATGAACGCCCTGCAGATCAAGACCGGCTCGATGTCGCGTTCGGACCGCATGGCCAAGTACAACCAGCTGCTGCGTATCGAAGAAGATCTGGGCGATATCGCTTCCTACCCAGGCCGCGACGCGTTCTATAATCTGAAGTAATTAAGCAAGCGCGGCCGGACAACCTCCGGCCGCTGTCGACTCCATGCGTTTGATCACCCTCGCACTGGCAGCCCTGCTGCTGTTGATACAGTACCCACTATGGCTGGGGAAGGGGGGATGGCTGCGCGTGAAGGACTTCGAGGGCCAGGTCGACACCGCCCACAAGAAAAACGCGGAACTGATCGCCCGCAACGCCAAGCTCGACTCCGAAGTGCGCGACCTCAAGGACGGCACCGGTGCAGTGGAGGAGCGTGCTCGCTACGAGCTCAGCATGATCAAGCAAAACGAAATCTTCATCCAGATCGTCGGCAAAGGCCAGGCCGCCGCACCGCCGCCGCTGGCGCCCAAACCTCCCGAAAACTGAGTCATCCATGACGATCCGTGCTGGCATACTGCTGATGTTGGCCACGCTTGTCCCCCTTGCGCATGGCGCAGGCCTTTGCACGCCGCTGCGGGTTGGCTATATGGACCAGAACCGTCCGCCGTACTGGATAGGCGAGGGCGAGCAAGTGCCTGAACCGCCGGGTGCGGCGGTCGACCTGATCCGCAACGCGGTGATGGGTTCCGGCTTCAACTGCCTGCCGACGCTGGTGCGCTTGCCGGTGGCGCGCCTGCGGGTGGCGCTGGAAGCGGGCGACATCGACATGACGCCGCTGGGCGAGCAGCCCAGCTACGCGGCCGAGATCGCGCTGCCGCGCGACAAGGACGGCAACGTCGACCGCAACCGCGCGCTGCACAACACATTGGTGGTGCTGGTGCGCGTCAAGGACAAGCTGCCGGCTAGCACCAATCCCAACGACTACTTTCGCGGCAAGGTGCTGGGTTCGGTGCAAGGCAATGGCTACAATGTCCGCCTGCGCGAATCGGGCCTGACGCTGGACGACGGCGCCCGCGACCTCGAGCGCAATATCGAGAAGCTCAAGCTGGGCCGGGTGGACGGCGTGGTGGTCAACCTGGTCAAGCCCGAGCACCTGGCGGCCACGCTGAAACGTTATCGCGGCGTGGTGGTGCAGCTGCCGCAGCCGTTGATCAACACGCGGCTGTGGCTGGCCTTCAACGC
Organism: Duganella sp. BJB476; assembly: GCF_003416895.1. Lineage (GTDB taxonomy): Bacteria > Pseudomonadota > Gammaproteobacteria > Burkholderiales > Burkholderiaceae_D > Rugamonas. Next base: position 218,160 of record NZ_QVIO01000003.1, on the reverse strand, counting down.
CAATTATTATCGCGCCCATCACGAGCAAGTCGAAGCGCTGTGGAGTTGGCTGGATTCGCACCGCGGCCGCCTCGGCGACGTGATGCAAAAATACCGCAAACCGGAGTAAGCCGATGACATCCCATTTGAACCACCTGAGCGCGATCAGCCTGTTTGTCGAAGACGTGGCGGCGGCCAAGGCATTTTATCTTGAAGTATTTGGCGTGCCGGTCGTGTACGAGGACGCGGTCTCGGCCGCGCTCAAGTTCAACAACCTGATCGTCAACCTGCTGCACACGGGCAGCGCGCCGGAGATCATCGCGCCGGGCGTGGTGGCGCCGCGTGACGCCGGTTCGCGCTTCCAGATCAGCATCTGGGTGCCGGATGTGGATGCGGTCTGCGCGCAGCTGCAACAGCGCGGCGTGACCGTGCTGGCCGGACCCGTCAATCGTCCGTGGGGCATGCGCACCGCTAACTTCGTCGACCCTGCCGGCCACAGCTGGGAGGTCGCACAACAACTTTTACAAGCGCCGTAGCGAGCACGCTTAAGCTAGAATAAGCGCCCACATCGTCATTCGAGTTCTGGTTTGAGAGTCTTATTTTTTGCAGGAGCGCTGGCGGTGGCCGGCATCGCCAACGCGGCAACCATCGGCCCGCATGCCAAAGGCGATCAGGTGTTGCGGGCACAGGTGCTGCTGGACCGCGCACACTTTTCGTCCGGCGAAATGGACGGCGCCTACGGCAGCAATATGCGCCAGGCCATACGCGGCTTCCAGAAGCTGCACCAGCTGCCGCTGACCGGCGTGGTCGATGCCGCCACCTGGACCGAGCTGGAGCGCGACCAGGCGCCGGTGCTCGATACCTACACCATCACTGCGCAGGACGTCGCCGGTCCCTACACGCCGGTCCCGGCCGGCATGATGGCCAAGGCCAAGCTGCCCGCGCTGGGTTACGCCAGCCTGGCCGAGGCGCTGGGAGAACGCTTCCATAGCAGCCCGGATCTGCTGCGCCGCCTCAATCCCGGCAAGTCGCTGACGCGCGCCGGCACCCAGCTGACCGTACCCAACGTGGCCGCCGCCAAGCCGCTGCCGAAAGCCAGCTCCATTCTGGTCGATGCGCGCGAAGGCACGCTGACCCTGCTCGACGCCAGCGGCATGCCGTTCGCGCAGTTCCCCGCCAGCACCGGTAGCAAGCACGATCCATTGCCCGAAGGCCGCTGGCAGGTGCGCGGCGTCGCCACCAATCCCGAATACCGCTACAACCCCAAGCTGTTCTGGGACGCCAAGGCCGGTGACGCCAAGGCCCGCATCGCGGCGGGTCCCAACAATCCGGTCGGCCTCGCATGGATAGAACTGAGCAAGGAACACTACGGCATCCACGGTACGCCCGAGCCGGGCAAGATCGGCAAGACCCAATCGCACGGCTGCATCCGCCTCACCAACTGGGACGTGATGGCGGTAGTGCATTCGATCGCGCGCGGGGCGGTGGTGCTATTGCAATAGTGGTGACATTTCAATAGATTTCTAGATAGTAATTTTTTGTACAATCGGCGGGTCGATTCTTCATGAGAACAATCCTCCATGTCCCGAACATTACTGACTATCACTTTGCTGTGCGCCTGCGCGAGCGGTCACGCGCAAATCTACAAATGGGCCGACGCCCAAGGCCGCATACACTACACCGACAACAAGGACGATGCCGGCAACGCGCCGATCGCCGAGTTGAAAATGAACGGTGAGCCGACCGTGCTGCCGGCGCCGCCAGCCAATGGCCCGACCTGGCAGCAGCGCGACGCGGAATTCAAACGCCGCCAGCAATACAAGCTGCTGGCGCCTAACTATCGTCCGCGCCAGCAGCCCGCGCCGCAGCAGGTGGCCAGCCGACAGTCCTGACTATCTCGCGCCTGCCGCCGCCGGGCTGTTTTACAATGGCGGTGGAGGTGCATATGACTATTCATCTTGATCATTTGTTGGTGCCGGTGCGCGACAAGCTCGCGGCGGCAAAGCAGCTGGCGGAATTGCTGGACGTGCCGTGGTCGCCCACCGGCGTCGGTCCGTTCGCGCCGGTGTTCGTCAACGACGGCCTGACCATCGACTTCGACCAGTGGCCGGAACCCATCCCGCTCCAGCACTACTGCTTCCGCGTCGAGCAGGCCGAGTTCGACGCCATCCTCGGCCGCATCAAGGCCGCCGGCATCCCATACCGCAGCTCGGTGTTTGCCGATATGGACTACCAGGTCGGCAGCTACAACGGCGGCAGCATCGTCTACTGGAGCGAGCCCGGCGGCCACCAGTGGGAAATCCTGACCGTCAGCTACGCCCGTCCAGAAGCCTGAAGCGCCCGCGTCGGCAGCGCAAAAGCGCAGCGCCGTGTATGCTTGCGTCCAGCGGCAGCGGATCGCAAGGCCGGATTTCTGGAAGGAGCGCAGTTGAAAACAATCGGACTGATAGGCGGCATGAGCTGGGAATCGACGGTGCCTTACTACCGTCAGGTCAACGAGACGGTCAAGCAGCATCTGGGCGGGCTGCATTCGGCCAAGGTGGTGCTGTACAGCGTGGACTTCCATGAAGTCGAGCGCTTGCAGCATGCCGGCGACTGGGACGCGGCCGGCGCGTTGTTGGCCGACGCCGCACGCTCGCTGCGCGCCGCCGGCGCCGATTTCCTGGTGCTGTGTACCAACACCATGCACAAGGTCGCGCACGCCATCGAAGCGGCGGTGGACATTCCGCTGTTCCACATCGCCGACCCCACCGCCACGGAAATCAAGCACGCCGGCTACGGCAAGGTCGGCCTGCTGGGCACCCGCTTCACGATGGAGCAGGCCTTCTACAAGGACCGCCTGCACGAGCGCCACGGCCTCGACGTGATCGTGCCGGACCAGCACGACCGCGACATCGTCCACCGCATCATTTACGAAGAGCTGTGCCTGGGCCGCATCGTCGACGCCTCGCGCGACGAGTACCGCCGCATCATCGCCGGCTTGGTGGCGCAGGGCGCACAGGCTATCATCCTGGGTTGCACCGAGATCTCGCTGCTGATCGCGCAGGCGGACGCCGACGTGCCGCTGTTCGACACCACCGCCATCCACGCGCGCAAGGCCGCCGAGTGGGCGCTGGCTTAACTACTGGAGAAAAAGATGAAATTAATCGGCATGCTCGATTCCCCCTATGTCCGCCGCGTGGCGGTGACCTTGCAGTTGATGGGCGTGCGCTTCGAGCACCAGTCGCTGTCGGTGTTCAGCACCTTCGAGCAGTTCCGCCAGCTCAATCCGGTGGTCAAGGCGCCGACCTTCGTGGCCGACGACGGCACCGTGCTGATGGATTCGACGCTGATCGTGCAGTACGCGGAAGCGCTGGCGATGCCGGCCAGCCGCCTGACGCCGTCGATGCCGACCGAGTTGCTGCGCTCGCTGCGCGTTCTGGGCCTGGCGCTGGCCGCCTGCGACAAGGGCGTGCAGCTGGTGTACGAGCGCATGGTGCGCCCGGCCGAGAAGCTGCACCAACCGTGGGTGGAGCGCGTGACCGTGCAGATGCTGGCGGCCTTCGATGCGCTGGAAGCCGAGCTGCGCGCCCATCCGTTGTCGGCGGCGCAGATGGACCACGCCGGCGTGATGACGGCCGTGACCTGGCACTTCATGCAGCAGATGCTGCCGGAAGTGGTCGATGCGTCGCGCTATCCGCTGCAAGCTGAATTCTCGCGCCAGGCCGAAGCATTGCCTGCCTTCCACGCTGCGCCGCACGGCGACAGCACTTATGTCGCCTGACGCCATGCCCGTATCGAGCTATCTGAACACCAGCCCCGTCCTCGGCGAGGACATCTATCTGCACGCCTCCGCGCAAGTGATCGGCGACGTGCGCATCGGCCGCGACAGCTCGGTCTGGTGCAACACCGTGCTGCGCGGCGACGTCAACCGCATCGTCATCGGCGCGTGCAGCAATGTGCAGGATTTCGCCATGGGCCACGTCTCGCACAAGAACGCCGCCAAGCCGGACGGCTCGCCGCTGATCATCGGCGACTACGTCACCATCGGCCACTCGGTGCTGCTGCACGGCTGCACCATCGGCAACGAGTGCCTGATCGGCATGGGCTCCATCATCATGGACGACGTGGTCGTGCAGGACCGCGTGATGGTCGGCGCCGGCAGCCTGGTCTCGCCCGGCAAGGTGTTGGAGAGCGGCCACCTGTACGTTGGCCGCCCGGCGCAGAAGGTGAGGGCGCTCACCGCCGAGGAGATCGCCTACCTGAAGTACTCGGCCGAGCACTATGTGCGCGTGAAGAACAACTACCTCGCCGGGCAATAGCTCAATGCGTTTGCTCAACGGCGAACGCTGAGCCGGATTGTAGTGCGAGGTGCGGCTGCTATAGTGGTGATAGTGATCAGACGTGGAGGCCGTATGGACATTCGGTTCGATATCACCGCTGGCTTCGATGCCGACCTGGTGAAATTTTCTGCCTCCGACCGAAAACTGATTGCCGCCAAACTGAACCGGTACAGCGCAATGTTGGATGAAAGCGGCAGCGTCCCGAGCTCACGATTTTTTCGACGGCATACTGTCGTGTTGCCTGGGGCGCTGGAGTCGAGTCTCTATTCCTTGCGAATCAACGAGCGTATCCATGTTGTGCTGACCATGGAGCATGACCCTGTGTTTGAGCGGGTAGTTTGGACCCTGCTGCGCGTGGTATCTCGTTCAGGATTTGATCAAGCAATTGAGTCTGCCATTGACCTTCTTTATCCTGATCTTTCGGCCCGGGGATGGCAACATGCCTGAAAAGAAACCACTTGCAGATCATTTCGGCGTTATCTACGACGCGCAAAAAATATTGCCCGATGACCGGCATCGCTTGCAGTTCCTCGCGGGGCTTGTCGAACTTGAGAACAACGAATGCCACAAGTCGAAACAATTTCCCGTCACTCGCCTTCACAAAGTGCGAGGTGTACAGCAGGCGATTTACCGTGCCGACGTGGACAAGATATCGGGCTGGCGGTTCCACGTGCAGTATGACGCAGGCATATTGCATTTGAGAGATATCGTTGCAGGCTCACAGCACGATAACGCACTTCAAGTAATCCGATCAAAAAAGAGCCGTTACAGCTGAGAGCTTGCCCGACTGCAGAGCAGGGGCAGTTCCAGCAATCGGCCAAGATGGCAGGTTACCGAAATTGCCCCCGACAACTACCTGGCGGGCTGATCCTGCTGTATTTTCTGGCTCATCCAGTAGCCGAAATCGACGTCGATATTCTCCAGCAGCGCCACGAAATTGGTGGTCTGGCTGGTCAGGAGCGCGGCCGATTGCGAGACCAGATTGCCCTGTTTTTCCATCAGCTTGGACATGGTATTGGCCTGCTTTAGCTGCCCATAATCCTCGACCAGAATCGCGCAACCCTTGTGCCAGTCCTGGTTCTGGTCGTACAGGCGCAGCGCTATGGCTGCCTGCAACTGCGTCCACTCGCTCCAAACGCTGGGATTCCAGAGCTTCGCCGCCAGCGCCAAGGTCATGGCGCCGTTGTTGACCAGGTGGGTGGCGTCTTTTTGCACCAGTCTTTGCGCGGTCATCGCGTGCGCCAGCGGCGCAAACGTGTTCGACGCCAGCGCCATGGATTCGGCGGCGACGCCTTCTTTTGGCAGGGAATTCGATCCGGTAGAAATGGGAAATTTGCTCATGACATACTCCGTAGTCGCTCAAGCGCAAAGGCGGTCAAGCATGGCGTGGATCGCTTTGATCTGGACGGCATCGCGCGAATAGTAGGGTGAGTTTTCGTCCTTGTTGCTGTAGCCCCACCAATCCCAGCAGCCATCCGGATTCTGGATCTGGCCGTTGTCCGTGCCTTCGGCCTGCGGGTAGAGCACGATGATGTCGTTGCTTTCGGCGATGTGGTTGTAGCCGGTCGTGGTGATGTAGCGGTTGCCGTATGGCGGCTGGTTGGCGGTGTCGGCGCGGCCGTTGACGTAGTCGGTGTAGTTGTAGCCTTGCTTGCAGCCGTGCAGGGCGATGTGCACGCGCGGTTCCTTCACTTCGCCGGCCAGCACCCTGGACGGGATATAGGCGTAGCCGAAGTGGCTCATGCTGGCCCACGGCGCATCCGCGCCAAGAAATTCCCGCTGGTCGAAACACAGCAATTTCCCGGTGAGCTGCTCGGCGGGGTCTTTCAAGTCGTCATAAATATGCCGCAGGATGTCGTGCGATTGCATGAAGCCGCCGTTGTTGATGTAGGGCGGCTGATTGAGATCGAGCTCCGAATCTTCCGGGTTGTCCGTGATGATGCTGTGGCCTGCGGGCACATCGTCACGGTAGCTGATATTTTTCTGCTGCACCCCCAGCATTTCGTAGAACTGCCGGGTTCTCTCCACGACGTCGGAATACACCACGTCGTCCTTGCTGCCGGTGAAGATGTAGAGCCTGTCGTCGGCGAGATTGGCGATGTCGTCGATCAGCCCCGCATCGGCCGTGTCCTTGGCCATGGCGACCAGGCGTTGCGCATCCGGGCCGGTTTGCGGGGTCAGCGGATTCATGCAGATGTACATGGAGTTCTCGATGCGCGAATCTTCCGCCGTCACCGGCCCGACTGGCTGGTAGGTCTCGGCGCAGCGGAACGGGCCGCCGGCGATAATGCCCGCACCGGCAAAGCTGGCCGAGCGCGCCAGATGCAACTGCACCGTCATGAAGGCCCCGGACGACAGGCCTGAGATGGAATTATTCTGTTTCGACGCCTTGTACGATCCGAGTTGAACAATTTTCCCGTTTGCATTTGCAGCCATCGTGGACCTCCTGGTGGGGTTGAATCATCGCGTAGAAGCGGTATTCTGCGGGCGCCCCATGGAAGGCGGTTGAGCCATATCAAGCTACCCGAAGATTGAATAGATGCTTGTAAATGAGAATCATTATTGTTAAGATGTGTTTTTGCCAGCAATCGCCGTAGGTCCGAGAGCCAGCCGTCACCCCACTCTTGGAACTCTATGGCCGCTATCACTTCGGGCGCCCGGCATACGGCCGCGCCTTTGTCCCTACACGCCGTCACGCTGGCGGTGCAATCCGCCTTGTTGACCCTGCTGGGAGCCGCGCTGCTGCCCGCCCATGCCGCCGAAGCCGCCGATCCGCCCGCCGCGACGGCGCTGGGCGAGATCCTGGTCAAAGCCAAGCGCGATGACAGCGGCAACACCCGCAGCGGCGCCACCGTCGTCATCGGCGCCGAGCAGATCAGCCAGAACAACGCCATCGACATGGCCAACATCGCCCGCTATTCGCCACTGATCAGCGTGCCGGCCGCCGCCAGCGGTTCCGGCAATATCTGGGATGGCGCCGGCAATACCGGCTTCAATATCCGCGGCGCCGAAGGCAACCGCGTCAGCCTGGAACTGGACGGCATCGCGCTGCCCGACGCCGCGCCCAAGCCGGACGGCACCAGCACCAACGCCTTCGGCATCGGCCGCGACTACTTCGATCCAGAAATCTTCCGCGAAGTGCGCATCGGTTCCGGCACCAGCCCGGCCGGCGCCGGCACGCCAGGCATCGGTGGCTCGGTCTCGTTCATCACCAAGGCGCCGGAAGACTACCTGAGCACCCGCAACCTCTACGCCGACTACAAGTTCGGCTACACCTCCGACCACGCGCAGCGCATGCACGCGGTGACCGCCGCCGCCAAGCTCAGCGAAAACCTGAAAGGCCTGATCGTCGGCGTGCACCGCGAAGGCGAGCAAAGCAAGAGCAAGGGCAGCGCGCCGCAAAACCCGGACGACTGGAGCTCCGACGCCGTGCTGGCCAAGCTGAACTGGAAGCTGGCGCGCGACCAGCAACTGAACTTCACCGTCGACAACTACAAGGCCCAGCACGACCGGGTCTTCGCCAACAAACTGGGTCCTTCCTATCCGGAGGGCACGACCCAGGATTCGCGCACCGAGCGCACCCGCTACAGCATCGAGCATCACTACACGCCGGGCTCCGGCCTGCTGTTCGACACGCTGGACACCCGCGCCTACACGCAGAACTCATCGGTGGTGGACCTGACCCGCGCCAGCTACCTGACCGGCGGCCAGCCTTATCTGCGCAATATCTCGACCGGCTTCTACAACAACAGCAAGGGCCTGGCGCTGGACGCCAGCAAGCAGCTCGATCCATTGAGCATGCTGAGCTACGGCATCAGCTACGAGCAACAGGAGTCGCGCCGTCCGTGGCTGGAAGACCGCACCGTCATCAAGACCGGCGCGCACCAGATCACCATGAAGAACCGCATGGCCGACATGGACACCGATAAACTGGCCGCCTACGTACGCGGCGAGTTCGGCTTCACACTGCTCGGCCACCAGGCCACGCTGACGCCCGGCCTGCGCGGCGAGCAGCGCAAGCTGACGCCGAAGAACCTGGCGGCCTACCTGATCGCCGTGCCGAGCGCGGCCAAGGAGATCACGGAGAGCACCGACTCCTTCTTCACGCCGAGCCTGAACCTGTCGGTTGAACTGGCGCCGGGCTTCAGCGCCTATGGACAGTACAGCCGCGGCACCCGCCTGCCGACTTCGGCCGAACGCACCGGCACCTACGATTCCTTCAGCTATACCGGCGCCGGCAATGGCTACGCGGTGCTGGGCAATCCGAACCTGAAAAAAGAAACCAGCAACGCCTTCGAGCTGGGCCTGAAAGGCGGGCCAAACAGCGGTGTGGAGCTGAGCTCGTCGGTGTTCTACACCCGCTACAGCAACCTGATCGAATATGCCGCGCAAGCGCCGGATCCGGTCAACTATCCGACCATCACCTTCGGCCTCTACCGTCCTGAAAACGTCGGCAAGGCCACCACCTGGGGCGGCGAGGTCAGCAGCCGCTTCCTGCTGGGCCAGTGGATAGCGCCGATGAAGGGCTACAGCGTGGCACTGGCCGGCGGCGTATCGCGCGGCACGGCGGAGAACCGCCTGACCGGCAAGAAGGGCGAGCTGTCGTCGATCCAGCCGTACAAGGCCAACGCCACTTTCGCCTACGACGATCCAGCGCTGCGCGGTGGCGCGGCCTTCGTGGTCAGCACCGTGCGCGGCAAGAAAGCGGGCGACGACATCATCGCCGACGCCGCCGTCGCGCGCTTCGCCGTGCCCGGCTCGACGGTGATGGATCTCACCGCCTACTGGAACATTGGCAAGCACGCCGTCATCAACGCCGGCGTCTACAACCTCGGCGACAAGAAGTACTGGGATTACGCGTCGGCGCGCGGCCTGCCGGCCGGCACCACCGCCGCGACGCTGGCCGATATCGAACGCAATGTCCGTCCGGGCCGCAACTACGCGGTCAACCTCAAAGTGATCTACTAAGGAGTCCACATGAAAGCTCATCACCGTTTTGCCCTGGCGCTGACCGGCGCCTTGCTGCTCACTAATCTGCCGGCCAACGCCGCCAGCCTGGCCGAGCGCTACGACGCGCTGCGTGCCGAACAACCTAAGCTGCAACTGCGCGACGCCGCCAAGACGCTCAACGTTTCCGAGGCCGATCTGCTGGCGGTCGGCATCGGCAAGACCGTCACCCGTTTGCAGGAAGGCGAGAACGTGCCGCGCGAAATCATGCGCCGCGCGCTGGACCTGGGCACCGTCATGGCGCTGACCCGCAACGACAACGGCGTGCTGGAACGCACCGGCGTCGCCACCCGCCTCAAGCCGCAGGAAGAAATCGTCGGCCTCGACGCCGACAAGGAAAAGGAACGCGAAGCCCGCCTGCGCAACATCGCCGGCGGCTACCTGGGCGGCGAGATCGACCTGCGCTTCACCTTCAAGAACTGGAAGTACGCGTTCGCAGTGGTCCAGCCGGGCAAGGATGGCGTGGTCACGCGCAGCCTGCAATTCTTCGACACCCACGGCAACGCCGCCCACAAGATCTACGTGAAGAGCGAAGCCGGCGTGCCGGTGTTCGACAAACTGGTGGCCGAGTTCCGCAACCCGGTGCAGAGCGCCGACCTGAAAGTGACCGCCGCGCCGGCCAGGGCGGCCGAGAAGCCGGACAGCGCGGTCGACGTCAAGGAATTCCAGATGGCGTGGAACGAGCTGACCGACGTCCACCAGTTCAACCGCTTGCTGACCGAGTTTGGCGTCTCGCGCGAGCAGGCGATGCGGCTGGCGCCGGCCAGCGCGGTGCGGCGCGTCACGCCGCTGGCGGTGCGCCAGTTGCTGGAAGAATCGGCCAAACAGAAACTGGACATCATGGCCTTCCTCGGCAATGAATCGACGATCCAGATCTTCAGCGGCAAGGTCAACAAGGTGCAGGAAGCGGGCGGCTGGTTCAATGTGCTGGATCCGGAATTCAATCTGCACCTGCGCGACAACGCCTTCAACAGCGGCTACGTCATCAAGCGCGCCGGCGTGACGTCGGTGGAGTTCTTCGACAAGAACGGCGAGCTGGTGGTGAGCTTCTTCGGCGTGGGCGAGCGTAACAAGCCGCAGCCGCAGAGCTGGGTCGACATGACGGCCGCACTGCCCAAGCCGGATAGCGCCGCACGCCAGGCCAGCCGCTGATTGCTTTATTGCTAATGTTTGGCTATGCTGGGTCTTCATCGAATCGAGGAGAATTCCATGTGGACCCATGTATCAAGCATAGAAACCAGCGCCACGCCGGCGCAGGTCTGGGCGCTGTGGTCGGACGTCGCCGGCTGGAAGCGCTGGAACCCCGGCATCGTTAATATCGAGTTGCACGGACCGTTCGCGGAAGGCACCAGCTTCACGATGCAGGTGCCGGGTGACGACATCTTCACCAGCACCCTGCGGGCTGTACGCGAGAACCAGGAGTTCACCGACGAGACCGTCGTTGACGGCAATCGCGTACTGGTGTCCCACCGCATCGAGGCGCTGCCATCGGGCCAGGCGCGCATCAGCTACAGCACCGAGATCACCGGACCGCAGGAGGCCGAGTTCGGCCCGATGGTGGTGGGCGACTTTCCCGAAGTATTGGGCGCGTTGAAGCGCCACGTGGAAATCCGCGCGGCCGAAGAGCGCCTGCGGCTGGCCATGCTGGCCTCGGACGTGAAAGAGCTGGACCGGATCCTGGCCGACGACCTGCTGTTCACCAACCACATGGGGCAGGTCGTCAGCAAGGCGCAGGACCTGGAGCTGCACCGTTCCGGCACGCTGCGCTTCCGCAGCGTTGAAACGGAGGAGTTGCAAGTGCTGGGCAATGCGGCGCTGCCGATGACCTCCATCTGCGTCAAACTCGACGGCTCATACGGCGGACAGGACTTCGATGCCTTGCTGCGCTTCACCCGCATCTGGCGACAAGCGGATAACGGTCAGTGGCAACTGGTCGTTGTCCACAGCAGCGCGGTGCTGTAAATACAGTACTAGTAGTGGTATCGACAAGAAATGATCACCAAGTCCTCTTCCGTGGCTTCGTAGACCAGGCGGTTTGTCTCATCTATTCGCCGGGACCATAAACCAGAGAGGCTATGCCTTAACGCCTCAGGCTTGCCGATGCCACTGAAGGGGTCTCTCTGCGCGTCTTTAATTAAATCATTGACGCGTTTGAGTGTCTTCCTGTCTTGCGTTTGCCAATAGATGTAGCTGTTCCAGGCCTCATCAGTAAACTTCACGTTGCGCATATTGCGCTTACTCCGCAGCGGGAATATCGATGAGTTCCCGCTGCTGCGCCTGACCTGCGCGTGCCTGAGCGATTGATTTTGCCAGGTGCGCCGCGTTAGCAGGCGAACTCAACAAATGCACAGTCTCCATAAGGCTGCTGTAATGGTCGAAGGACATGACTACTGCATCTGGCGCATCGCGGCGCGAGATAATGGTGACGTCTGCATCCTCGACCACCTGGTCGATCACAGTGCGCAGATTGCTGCGAGCATCGGAAAAATTGATGATTCTCATTTGGCACTCCATCGCCTCAATTTAGGTAATTCACCTGTACTGTAAATCGTACAAGTTAAAGTCTACACGAACAAACGCAAAGTAACGGTTGATTTTTTAAGTCGATGATGTCAAATTGTATATATTAATAATTATATACGGAGGCCGGAATGAAATTGCTGCCTATCGCCAGTTTGCTCGTTGCCGCATTGCTGGCCGGCCCGGCCGGCGCCGACGAAACCTGCAACTCTCCTTACATGTCCAACCTGATCAAGGGCCAGGAAGACTACGTCCACGTCTGGACGCTGGGCATCCAGGGCATCGGAGACGGCAACGACAAGCTGGTCACCATCGACGTCAATCCGGCCTCGCCCCAATACGGCAAGGTGATCAACAAGCTGTCGGTGCCGGGCCGTGGCGACGCCCACCACGTCGGCTTCACCGAAGACCGCAAATACTTGTGGGCCGGGCGTCTGCAGGACAGCAAGATCTTCGTGTTCGACGTCGGCACCGATCCGGCCCACCCCAAGCTGGTGAAGACCATCAATGACGCGGTCGACAAGAGCGGCTTCGTCGGCCCGCACACCTTCTATGCGCTGCCGGGCCGGATGCTGGTCGGCTTCCTGTCGAACCCGCGCGACATGGGCGGCGCCACCGGCATGGCGGTGTACAACAACAAGGGCGACGTGGTGGCCAGCTATCCCAACCCGACCGGCAAGATCGGCGACGTGCAGGGCGACGGCTATGGCTACGACCTGGCGATCAACCCCGCCCGCAACGCCATGCTGACCTCCAGCTTCACCGGCTACAACAACTACCGCACCGACCTGGGCAAGCTGATCAAGGACCCGGCGGCCATGCAAAAATTCGGCAACACCATGGTGCTGTGGGACTTCAAGGCCATGAAGCCGCTGCAGATCTTCAGCACCCCCGGCGCGCCGCTGGAAGTGCGCTGGTCGCAGGCCAGCGGCGACAACTGGGCGATCACCGCCACCGCGCTGACCTCCAAGCTGTGGCTGGTCAAGCCCGACGCCAGCGGCCGCTGGCAGGCGCGCGACGTCGGACCGATTGGCGATCCGGCCACGACCCCGCTGCCGGTCGACATGTCGATCACGGCCGACGGCAAGGGCTTGTGGGTCAACACCTTCATGGACGGCAAGACCCGCTTGTTTGACCTGAGCAATCCGGAAGCGCCGCGCCAGGTCTATGAAAAGGTCACCGGCAAGCACGTCAACATGATCAGCCAGAGCTGGGACGGCAAGCGCCTGTACGTCACCACCAGCCTGCTGGAACACTGGGACCTGGACAACGACGACCATTTCATCAAGCTCTACCACTGGGACGGCAAGGAGCTGGTCCAGCAATGGAAGATCGATTTCTACAAGGAGAAACTGGGCCGTCCGCACCACATGAAGTTCAGCGCCAAGCCGGCCCCCAATGTGGCGTTGGCGCGCTAACACCTGGCCGTTGTTGCTGGTGCTGCTGTTGAGTGGAACCGATGCGGCGCCGCCCGCCGGCGCGGCGCAACGGCCGTCGCCCGCGCCGTCGCAACTGATCGTGCCGGCGGCCGGCAGCTACAGCCTGCCGGTGATCCAGCCGGGGCCGCGCGGCATGGTGCTCGACAGCGAAGGCCGCGACATGCCGCTGGAACGCTACATCACCGGCCGCGTCACGCTGCTCAACTTCATGTACACCTATTGCAGCGACCCGGTCGGCTGTCCGGCGCTGTTTTCCACTTTGCATGATCTGCGGCTACGCTTGCTGCAGACGCCCGCGCTGGCGCGCCGGGTGCAGTTCGCCAGCATCTCCTTCGATCCGGTCAACGACACGCCGGAAGCCATGCGTAACTACGGCGGCGCGCTGGGACGTCCCGGCCAGCCGTTGCGCTGGCACTTCCTGACCTCGCGCTCGGTCGAGCAGCTGCAACCCATCCTCGACGAACTGGGGCAGAGCACCTCGGTCCAGCTCGATAGTCAGGGCAAGCCTACGCGGCTGTACTACCATCAGGTCAAGCTGTTCCTGCTCGACCCGCAGGGGAGGGTGCGCGAGATCTACAGCCCGGCCTTCCTGCAGCCCGAGCTGATCTACCGCGACATCCAGACCCTGCTGCTGGAAACTCAGTAGGCGTAGCTCACGTAGACCGCGCCGGTGGGGCTGGTCTTGCGCTGGGTGAGCGGGCTGCGCGAGGCGTCGCGCAGCAGGTGGTTGGCGCCCAGCATCGTGGTCACGCTCCATTTCGGGTCGATCTTGTGCTGCCAGCTCAGCATCAGGTTCGCTTCGTACAGGCCGGACTTGGCCTGGTAGGCCTTGAAGTTCGACGTCGTCGCCTGCTTGGCCGTCACGCCGTAGTAGGTCTGCGCGTACTTGCTGTCCGCAAAGCCCGCCGCCGCGCTCAGCGACACCTGGTCGTTGGGGGCGTTGAGCAACTGGGCGGTCACGCCGGTGTGGAAGTTCTTGCCGTTTTCGCGCTGCGACAGCGGAATGTCCGCGCTGACGTTAAGCTCCAGCATGGACAAGGGTTTGTAGCCCAGGCTCAGCATGGCGCTGGCGCTGCCCTTGATGTCGCCCATGCCTTTCAGCTCCGCGCTGCCGGTGTTGCCGAAAGCTCCCTTCTCGTTCTTTTCCTTGCGCTCGCCACGATAGCCCAATGCCGCGCTGTAGCTCAGCGGGCCTTCCTGGCCGCCGTAGCCGACGCCGCGCATGGTGCTGGCGAAGAAGCCGCTGGCGTGGCTGTAGTCCAGCAGGATCAGCGGCGCGACGGTGTTCTGCTTGGAGCCGGAATAGCGCGCGCCGGCCGCAACGCCGCCGCCGAGCAGGAACTGGCTGTCGTCGGCCGCCAGGGCCAAGGAGGGAAGCAACAGGCAAGCCGCTGCGATGGAGATCAGGCGTGGGTTCATGGTTGAGTCCATTCATAAGTAGCGCCGGCGCCACGATGGCCCGGTCAACTGCGTGCAGTATGGAGAGCCGTCATGAAGGCAATCTGAGCCTTTGATGAAGAAAACATGAAGACGACTTCTTTAGCTCATCTTCAGATTCGGATGTTCTAATACCGCCTATGAAAATCCTGTTGATAGAAGACGACCTGGACCTGGGCAACGGCGTGCGCATCGCACTGACGGAGCAGGGCATGGAGGTGGTGTGGGTGCGCACCCTCGACGATGCCCGGCGCAGCCTGGAGCGCGACGGTTGCGACCTGGTGTTGCTCGACCTCGGCCTGCCCGATGGCGACGGCCTGACCCTGCTTGGGCAACTGCGCCGCAACAAGGTGCAGGGCGACAGCAGCGGTAGCCTGCCGGTGCTGATCCTCAGCGCGCGCGATACCTTGGACGACCGCCTGGCCGGCCTGGACGGCGGCGCCGACGATTACCTGGTCAAGCCTTTCGTGCTGGCCGAGCTGCTGTCGCGGGTGCGCGCGCTGGCGCGCCGCAGCTACGGTTACGACGGCGAGACCATCGACGTGCGCGGCCTGGTGCTGCATGCGCCGACCCGGCGCGTCAGCGTGGCCGGCCGCACGGTGGAGTTGACGGCCAGCGAGTATTCGCTGCTCAAGATGCTGATGATGCGCACCGACCGCGTGCTGACCCGGCGCGTGCTGGAAGAGCAAACCCTGCCAGGCAGCCAGACCAACGCCAGCAACACGCTGGACGTCCACATGGCCAACCTGCGGCGCAAGATAGGCGAGGGCTACATCCGCACCGTGCGCGGCATCGGCTATGTTATCGACCAGCAGGCGCCGGGCGGTGCCGCATGAGTTGGCTGCGTTATTGGCTGCAACGCCTGTGGCGCGTGGTCGCCGAGCCGACCCTGGTGCGCCGCTTGATGCTGGTGCAGGTAGTGCTGGTGCTGGTGATGTGGGGCGGCGTGATCGCCATCATCGTCCACAACGGCGGCGACAGCTCCGGCTATCTGAAGTCGACCAGGAACTTCGATGCCGTCATCAGCGTGGCCGACAATCTGGCCAGCCAGCCGGAGCGCCAGCGGCAGAGCCTGAGCATCATCGACAGTGCGCTGCGCGATGATTTCGAGGCCAGCGATCTGGGCGAACTCGGGCCGATCATGCTGGTCTGGCAAGGCGGCCGGCTGGTCTACCGCTCCAAGGGCGCGCCGCCGGACTTGCGCGGTAGCGGCACCGAGGACATGGAGACCCTGTACATCCAGGATAAACGCTATCGCGCGCGTACCGTGCGCTCGTCCACCTCGGATACGCAGGTGATGATGGCGGGGCCGGTCGGCGTCCTGAATGTATTCGTGACGATCAACTCGCGCGGCTACTTCCTGCTGCCCTTGCTGATCAGCTTGCCGCTGCTGCCCTTGCCGGCGTGGTGGTCGATCCGGATCGCGATGCGGCCGTGGCGGCGCGTGGCGCAGGAGGTGGCGGCGCGCGGCCCGCAGGACTTGACGCCGCTGTCGTTCAAGCCGCCGCACCGCGAGCTGGCGGCGATGGTCGACAGCGTCAACGCCTTGCTGCTGCGGGTCAATCAGAGCGCGCTGCGCGAACGCAGCTTCATCGCCGACGCCGCACATGAACTGCGCACGCCGCTGGCGGCCATGCGGGTCAACGCGGAAGCCATGCAGGGACAGGCCAACGGGCCGGTGCAGCGTGAACTGTTGAACGGCATACTCAGCAGCGGCAACCGCGCCGGGCGGCTGGTCGGCCAGTTGTTGCAGCTGATGCGCAGCGACGCCACCGGCAGCGAGCCGCACGCGCGGCTGGCGCTGGATGCCTTGTTGCAGGACAGGCTGGCGGCGTTGTCGGGGCTGGCGTCGCGCGGGGGTGTGGAGTTGGAGTTGGCGGCGGCGGAGCCGGTGTGCGTCATGGGGCAGCGCGAAAGCCTGGTGTCGCTGGTGGACAATCTGGTGGAGAACGCGATCAAGTACAGTCCGCCACATGGGGTGGTGCGGGTCAGTCTGGCCTGTGTTGCCGGGCAGGCGGTGTTGACGGTGGAGGACCAGGGGCCGGGCATCGCGCCGGAACTGCGTACGCGTGTGTTCGACCGCTTTTTCCGCGATCCGCATCAGACCAAGAGCGGCAGCGGACTGGGGCTGGCGATCGCGGCCTCGGTGGCTGCCAGCCACGGCGGGACCATCGAGCTGAGCGATGCCCAGGGCGGCGGCTTGCTGGCACAGGTCCAGCTGCCGCTCTGTGGGGGGCAAGTCTGACATTCGGACACGAGCTCTACCGCTGTTGCGGTAGAGCTCGTGTCCGAATGTCAGACTTGACCCCCGGCTTTCAGGCGAGGGCGGCGCGGCCCAGTGCCGGATCGTCGGTGAAGAACCCATCCATGCCGGTGGCGATGTAGCGCTTGATTTCGGCGATCGAGCCGGCCTCGTTGCGCGCGGCGTCGCCGGCGTTGTTGCGGAAGTCCGCCGCCAGGAAATGGTTCTCCGGACGGAAGGTCCACGGCTCTACCCGCAAGCCCGCCTTGTGCGCATCGTCCACCAGCGAGCTAGGCTGATCCAGGCTGCCATCCTTCTTCAGTGGAATCAGCGAGCGCGTCGGCGGCGCCACCACGTCGGCGTACTGGGCGATGTCGCGCAGGCCGGCCGGCGTGCACATCTGCGCGAAGGTCAGCGTGCCGCCGGCCTTGGCCACGTCCATCGGCCGCACGTTCTCGCCGATCACCAACTGCATCAGGCGCAGATTGGCGCGCTGGCCCAGCTTGCCGCGCATGTACTTCAGGTTGGCCACTTCGAACGACTGGATCTCGACCGGATTGCGGCGCGTGTAATCGTGCGCGGCAAGAATGGACAGGAAGCGGTCCTCCAGCGGCAGGCCGACGCTGGCGAAGTAAGTCGAATGCTTCAGCTCCGGCACCAGGCCGATGATGCGGCCGCGCGCCGCCGCTTCCGCCGCGGTGAAGTCGATGATCTCTTCAAACGTCAGCACCTGGAACATGCCGTTGTACTGCACGCTGCCGGGACGGAATTGCGGCAGGCGTTCCACCGCGCGCAGCGTCTTCAATTCGGCCAGCGTGAAGTCGTCGACGAACCAGCCTTCGTGGGTTTCGCCGTCGATGGTCTTGCGGGTCTTGCGGCTCGCAAATTCGGGATGGCTGGCGACGTCGGTGGTTTCGCTGAGGAAGGCTTCATGGCGCGCGACCAGCACGCCGTCCTTGGTGCTGCACAGGTCCGGCTCGATATAGTCGGCGCCGTCGGCGATGGCCTTGGCGTAGGAGCCCAGCGTGTGCTCGGGACGCAGCGCGCTGGCGCCGCGGTGGCCGAACACCAGCGGGGTCTTCGGACCCGCACCAACCGGGCCGATGCCCGGCATGCCGGACAGGTCCGGCGTGGCCGCCGCCAGCACCGAGCCCGGCAGGATCAGCGTAGCGCCGGCAGTCACCGCCGCCGCTTGAATGAAACCGCGCCGCGACAGGCGCTTGGGCAAATAAAGATTGTTCATCAGAAGTCAGCCATCAAAGTCAGGAAGCCCTGGCGTGGAGCGATCGGGAAGGTATTGTAAGTGCCGCTGGCCGCGCCGACCACCACATTCAGGCTGCCTTCGCGATTGGCCAGGTTGCTGACGTTCAAACGATAGCGCGCGTTCTTCACCCAGCTGTTATTCAGGAAGGGCAGCTTGCCCGATACGCCCAGGCTCATCAGGAAGTAGCTCGGCACGTCCAGGTCGTTGGTGTAGGTGGCGTAGCGCTTGCCGACATAGTCGCCGATCAGCTGGAACTCGGTGTCGGCCACGGTGGCGGTGGCGACGAATTTGTTCATCCACTCCGGGCTGCCCGGCACGGCCTTGCCGGCGGTCGGCACTACGTCCTTGCCGTTGTTGTAGTTGTCCGAGTAGGTCGAACGGTTGAACGACAGCGCATCGTAGAACGAGAACATGCGGCCGAAGTGCAGCGTGCCGGAGATGTCGATACCGTCGGTCTTGACGCTGCCGACGTTGGCCAGCACCGGATTGCCGCCGATGATGGAGGTGATCACCGGCGTCGGGCTGATGGTCAGCAGGCGGTCCTTGAAGTCCACGTGGTACAGGTTGACCTGGCCGTCGATGGCCTTCAGCGGGCCGAGGTCCAGCTGGTGGCTGGTGCGCATGCCCAGTTCGTAGGTGATCGAGGTTTCAGGCTTGGCGCTGCTCTTGAACAGGTCGAACGCAGCCTGGCTCGCCAGGCTCCACGGCGAAGCACCGCCGCCGCCATAGGTGACGAACTGGCGCATGTTCTTCTGCACGTTGACGAACATCTGGTCTTGCGGCGTGATGTCCCAGCGCGCGCCGACCTGCGGCAGGAACCATTTCTTGGTGATGATCTCGCCCACCGGCAAGGCCAGCGAACCGTTGGCGATCGCGCCCTTGGCCGGCTGTACCGGGAACTGGCCGTCGGCAAATTGCAGGCTGGACTTGAAGCCCGCCTGCAGCGCCAGGTCGTCGCGCACGCGCCATTCGTCCTGCACGTGGACCTGGGCGACCTTGTTGTCGATCTCGCTGCCGTACTGCGTGATCAGCGGATTGCTCGGGCGGTCGTATGGCGAGCTGGGGTTGTTCACGTCCAGCGCGTACCAGCGGCGGTAGGCCGACGAGCGGTTATGTTCCAGCCACAGGCCGCCTTGCAGCTTGTGGTTGCCGAATTCGCTGGTCAGGGTCGACAGCCAGCCGTTGCGGTTGATCGCGTATTCGGTGGTGCGGGTGGCGTAGCCGGAGTTGCCGAACACCTGCTTCAGGTTCTGGCCGGGGAAGTAGACCGCGAACAGGCCAGGCAGGCCGGCTACGCCGATCGGACCGGCCACCACGCCGACGCCGTCGTCGTTGTGGTAGTAGACCTGGTTGGACCAGGTGGTCGATTCGCCGAGGTTCATGTCGTACTTGGCGTAGGTCAGGTAGTCCTTGCGTTGGGCGTCGCTGTAGTAGTTGCGGTAGTTGTTGCCTTCTGCCGCGGGCGTGGCGCCGGTCGGCGACAGGTAGGCCAGCGCGGTCTGGAAGTTCGGGTACATGAACGGACGGGTGTAGGGCTGGTACTTTTCGGTGGCCGAGCGCACGGTGGCGTCTTCGTTCGGCTCGATCTTGTCCGAATAGTTGAAGTACAGGGTCAGCTTGCCGGCGTTGCTTTGGTTGATGTACTTGGCGTTGACCTGGTCGCCGCCCTGGCGGCCGTTGAAGTCCCAGGCCTTCTGCTCGTGGTGGACGGCCGAGATGTAGGCGCTGTTGCCGTTGCCGAAGTCGCCGGTGTCGTAGCGCAGGAAGGTGCGCGAGGTGTTGTAGCTGCCGACGGTCTGCTGCACGGCCAGGTTGCGGCTGCGCTGCGGATCGCTGGAGAAGGTCTCGATGGTGCCGCCCAGGTTGCTGGTCGAGGCGGTCGACAGGTCGCCGGCGCCGGACGACAGGATCACGCTGCCGACGTTCTCGCTGATGACGGCGCGCTGCGGCGACAGGCCGTTGTAGTTGCCGTACTGCTGGTCGCCCAGCGGCACGCCGTCCATGGTGTAGCCCAGTTGCGGGCCGCTGAAGCCGTGCACGAACAGCGACAGGTTCTGCTCGTTGTTGCCCCATGGGTCGGCGGTCTGGAAGCTCACGCCTGGCAAGGTTTCCAAGGCTTTCAAAGGATTAATCCCCGGCAGGATTTTCTGCATGTCTCCCTTGGTCAGCGCGACCGAGGAGCGGGTTTTGCGGGTGGCGATTTCAATCGTGGCGACCGGTGCGGCGGCGGCCGCTTCGGCTTCCGTAGCGTGGCCTTGCGCGGCGGCTGCGGGCGCATCGGCGGCCATGTCGGCCACGGCGGCGGCGACGTTGGCGGCCATCGCCAGCATGGGGAAGCTCAGCGCGGCGAAGCACACTGCGGATAATTTCTTGTTCATGATTTGCCTTGGAGATGGAGGAAATGGAAACTTTGCGCATGATAGGCACCGAGTGTTACCGGGTGATGACGCCGGTGCGATACACTGCAGGCTGGAAATAACGAGAGGATCGCGATGCGCAAACTTTTGATGCTGGCGTTGGCGGGGCTGGTAGCCCAGCTGGCCGGCTGCTACACGGTGAACCAGGCGGCGCTGGGCAACTTCGTCACGCAGACGGTGCAGCCGGGCATGCCGCTGGACCAGGCGCTGGTGCGCATGCGGGCCGAAGGATTTAACTGCAATACCAGTACCGCAGGCTCAGTGACGATCTGCACCCGCGACCAGCCGCGCCTGCTGCGCGGTTCCTGCCTGGAGCGGGTCGACCTGATGCGCAGCGCCACCTCCACACAGACGCTGGGCGCGATCGATGTGATGGAAGTCCGTTGCGCCAAGTTCTGAAAAGGCAGGCATGAAAAAATATACTTTGTTGGTATTGGCCGCGCTGTGGGTATCGTCCGCATCGGCTGAAGAATTGCGCATCAATCGCTTCGACTTGGACAGCCTTCATCTGGACGGTAGCCAATGTGACTTCACCGAAAAAGGTAACGGGACGGTCCTGGCCAGTGACTGGCTGACGAAGTTTTGGATGAAGGTTGACGGCAAGATGGTGCAGTTCACCGGTGCTGGATCGAACGCGGATTTTGAAAGGCAATTAAAAACCAAACGCTGGAAAGAGACCTTTCAGGCTGGCGGTATCACTGTGGCGCTGGATCTGGCAGAGACCGGGCGCGGCGACGACGCTGCTGAATTTCGCGGGTTTGTCGACATCAAGCGCGGCTCGTTAGTGAAACGTATCAAAGTCACGGTCGACTGCGGCGCCTGATAGACCGTTAAATGAAGAGAATTTTTTTCGACCTTGCCCTGTCATTTGTGTTTCCGGTTCTATTATGGCTCGCCTATCTGCACCCTGCGACAGGGCGTAAATGGGATACGCCGATGTATGGCGGCATGGCCGTTGTGGCTGCTGTTGCTATTTCGCTGGCCGGACTATGGCGGATGACTCGCGGCTGGCCGTTGTCGGGGCGGATTGTATTTGCCGTGGCCAGCCTGCTGTTCTTATTCGGGATATTGGCACTGCTCGCGTCGGGCGCCATGCTGGCCGTCGCCACGACGATGCCATAATGAATCTTATGCACGATATGAGCGCCGTCAGTCTCGACGGCATATTGCTCGGACTAAAAAAGTGAACCTGCATGTTTGAATTGTCTGAAATTGTCTGTCCTTATTTTAAAGAGGCAGGATGGAAACCCGAATGGGACGATCCGATGCCATTGCAAACCCTGCAAGACAGGGCAATGGTTTTGTTGCGCCAGTTCGGTGGCTTACGTGTTGGCAGTGAGGGACCAGGCATTGAAGGAGGCAGGGGCGATGTTTGCTTCTATACGCAATTGAGGCCGGCAACCAAGCAATTGTTGGCCCCCTGGATGGCGCAGACCGGTGAGGTTGAGGCGATAGCAACAGCTCATGGCGATCACATCATCGTTTATACCGGCACCCAAAATTTTTACGCCTATACCGACCCGGACGAACAACTGTACGACCTTGGTCCGGATTTTTCGTCGGCGATGGAGAAACTGTTACTGGGGTTGAGCTACGGTTTTCCCTTGGTGGGAACACCGGCATGAAATACATAGACGTTCAGTGGCTGCACGAAAATAGTGAAGACCCGGTTCGATTGTTGTCGGAGCTGGACCAAGACGACTACGAAACGAGAAAGCTGGAATTTTTTAGCGATGGCTGTATTGGCTTCGCCTGCGCATCGGCAGCTTCGCTTGGGGTTGAACTCGGTTCGGCCCCCGTGCCGCCGCTTGGTGTTATCAACGCCAGCGAGGAGTTTAATGGAGTGGAGATAGCCCCGGCGGATTTCGAGGCAATCTGGTCGCGCGTCGCGCCGCGGTCGCCATCTGATCCAGAATAAAAAACCGCGCCGGACGTGAACGTCGGGCGCGGTTTTTTTTTGAGTGCTTGCGGTTTAGTGTTTCACTTCACCAGCCGGTATCAGCGCTTCCACCGGAGCGTCGGTGGCGAACAGCTGGGCGCAGTCGACCTTGTCGTAGTCGTAGTGCTGGCCGCAGAAATCGCAGTTAACGCCGACGTGGCCCAGCTCTTCCAGCACGCTGTCGACTTCCGGACGGCCCAGCATCTTCAGCATGTTGCCGACCTTCTCGCGGGTGCAGGTGCAGTGGAAGGACGGATGCAGCGGGTCGAACACGCGGATCGTCTCTTCCCAGAACAGGCGCTGCATCAGCACGTCGATGGTGGTCGACAGTATCTCTTCCTGCTTCAAGGTCGAGCCCAGGATCACCGCGCGATTCCAGGTCTCCAGCGCTTCGTCTTCGGTCAGCGGCGTCGTCTCGACGGCGGTCGTGCCGCCGTGGTAAGGCAGCTTTTGCAGCAGCAGGCCGCGCGAGACGTTGTCGTCCGCCGCCAGCCACAGCTTGGTGTCCAGCTGTTCCGAACGCAGCATGTAGTTTTCAATGACGGTGCTGACATCGTCGCCGTCCAGCGGCACGATGCCCTGGTACGGTTGCTGGCCCGGCATCTTGTCGGCCGGGTCGAGCGTGATGACGAAGCGGCCTTTGCCGCTCGCGTTCAGCAGCGACGGCAAGGTGGCGTCGTCGGCGATCACCGCGTCGGAAGCGAGCTTGGCGGTGGCGCGCAGATGCAGCTCGGCGTCGCACTCGACCACCAGCAAGTTCACCGGACCATCGCCGTGGATCTGCATGATGATGGTGCCGTTGAACTTCAGGTTGGCCGACAGCAGCGCGGCGGCGGCCACCATTTCGCCCAGCAGTTTCTTGACCGGGGCAGGGTAGGCGTGGCGCGACAGCACTTCGCGCCAGGTGGCGGAAATGTCGATGAACTCGCCACGCACGGAGGCGTTGTCGAAGATGAATTTTTGCAGGGTATCCTGGCCGATGATGGGGGTGATGCTCATTTTTTATCCAATCTTTTTGAGTTGCGTCTTGAACAGTTGGCCGCGTTTGACGTAGCTGTCGGCGCTGGCGAGCAGGCGCGCGGCGTCTTCGTCGGTCAGCGTGCGCACGGCCTTGGCCGGCGAGCCGATAATCAGCGAGTTGTCCGGGAATTCCTTGCCTTCGGTGACCAGCGCGCCGGCGCCGACCAGGCAGCCCTTGCCGATCCTGGCGCCGTTGAGGATCACGGCCTGGATGCCGATCAGGGCGCCGTCGCCGATGGTGCAGCCGTGCAGCATGGCCTGGTGGCCGATGGTGACGTTCTTGCCCACCGTGAGCGGGTAGCCCATGTCGGTATGCATGACGGTGCCTTCCTGTACATTGCTGTTTTCGCCGATGGTGATGCGTTCGTTATCGCCGCGCAGCGTCGCACCGAACCACACCGACGTGTTGGCGTGCAGGCTGACTTTGCCGATCACTGTGGCAGTGTCGGCAACAAATGACGATGCATCGATCTCGGGCGCATGTTCGCCCAGTTGATATATAGACATTGGAAACCTTACTTAGTTGAGCTGAAAGTGCTGAATTCAGCGCTGATGAGCGGTGGGATGGTGCTATTTTACGCTTGAGCGGCTATCGAACGGTCGTGCTATTATTTTACTTCATCGCCAGCAAGCAACTGATATTGCGCCGGCCTACGCATTTTCAAGGACCATCATGACCTTCACTTCGTCCCGTTCCGAATTCCTGACCATCCGCGGCCTGCGCTGCCACCTGCGCCACTGGGGCCGGGAAGGCGCGCCCAAGATCTTCATGCTGCACGGCTGGATGGACGTGGGCGCCTCGTTCCAGTTCGTGGTCGACGCCTTGCAGGGCGACTGGCACGTGATCGCGCCGGACTGGCGCGGCTTCGGCCTGTCGCAGCGCTGCGGCACCGATACTTACTGGTTCCCCGACTACCTGGCCGACCTGGACGCCATCCTGCGCCATTACTCGCCGGATGAGGCGGTCAACTTGCTGGGGCATAGCATGGGCGGTAATGTGGTCGGCATCTACGCCGGCGCGCGGCCGGAGCGCATCCGCAAGCTGATCAACCTGGAGGGCGGCGGCCTGCGTTCCAGCAAGCCGGAGCAGGCTCCGGGCCGCTACGCCAAGTGGATGGATGCGGTGCTGGAACAGCCGGAAATGCGCAATTATCCGTCGCAGGCCGCCGTCGCCGCGCGCCTGCAAAAGACCAATCCGCGCCTCGGCGACGAGCGCGCCGCCTTCCTGGCGCAGCACTGGTCGGCGCAGAACGATGCGGGCGAATGGGAAATCCTCGGCGATCCGGCGCACAAGCAGCCGGGGCCGTTGCCGTACCACGTTGAAGACATCATGGCTTGCTGGAGCGCCATCACCGCGCCGACGCTGTGGGTGGAAGCCGAACAGACCAATATGTGGACCTGGATGGGCGGCGAGCAGGAAGGGCGTGCCGAACTGGAGCGCCGCCTCGGCCATTTGCGCGACGTTGAGTGCAAAGTGCTGGCCGATGCAGGCCATATGCTGCACCACGACCAGCCGGAGGAACTGGCGCACCTGATCGAGGCCTTCCTGGCGCGCTGACAGGAATCGCTTGCAAAGGCTTTGCTTATTTGGCATGATTAAACCCATGACCTCATATCCGACCATCTTGCCAACCCGCCGCCACGTCGTTTCCGACGCTGGTGCTGTCGCGTTCGCCGGTCGGAGCCTGTTCGCCGTCTCCATTATTCGAATTATTCAGGGTCGCTGAGCTGCGGCTGCGCCGGTGCTCGGCGCCCCCAGCCCCTCACGCGGCTGAGCCGCATTCCCTCGAATATTCTATGGAGCTGCACCATGACCCAACTCTATCCCTCGCTGGCCGAGATCCGCGCTACCGCCCATCGCCTGCAAGGCAAAATCCTTGAAACGCCCGTGTGGCGCTGGCAGACCGGCGTCGTCGAGCAGCAGTTTGCCGGCGGCGAAGTCTGGCTCAAGCTGGAACTGTTTCAAAAGACCGGCACCTTCAAGCTGCGCGGCGCCCTCAACTGCATCGCCGCACTGGATGAGGCGGCGCGGCAACGTGGCATCGTCGCCGTCAGCGCCGGCAATCATGCGATCGCCGCTGCCTATGCCGCCAGGCTGGCGGGGTGCGGCGCCAAGGTGGTGATGCCGCAGCACGCCAGCCCGGCCCGCATCGCAGCTTGCCGCGACTTGGGCGCAGAAGTGCTGCTGATGCCCGACGTACACCAGGCCTTTGCGCGCGGGCGCGAGATCGAACGCGACGAGGCGCGCACCATGCTGCATCCCTACGAGGGGCCGCTGACGGCGCAAGGCACGGCGACGGTTGGCCTGGAGCTGATGGCGCAAGTGCCTCACCTCGACGCGGTGGTGGTGCCGGTGGGCGGCGGCGGCCTGTGTGCCGGCATCGCCGCCGCCGTCAAGCAGATCAATCCGGCCTGCGCGGTGTATGGCGTGGAGCCCTACGGCGCCGACGCGCTGTACCGCAGCTTCGCATCCGGCCAGCCGGAAGCGCTGGAACGGGTCGACACCGTGGCCGACAGCCTGGGCGCGCCGTATGCGATGGCCTACAGTTTTGGCGTCTGCCGGCGCTTCGTCGATGAGGTGGTGCGGGTGACCGACGACGAGATCTGCCTGGCCATGCTGCATCTGTTCCGCGATGCCAAGCTGGTGGCGGAACCGGCCGCTGCGGTGGCGACGGCCGCCCTGTTCGGACCGCTGCGCGAGCGGCTGGCGGGCAAGCGCGTGGCGCTGCTGGTGTGCGGCTCCAACATCGATCCGGTGCGCTTTGCCGAACTGCTGGCGCGTGGCGCGCGGGTCCGTAGCACCGGCCTTGATCTGGCGATGGATGGCTTTTGCGCAGGCAGCGTACAATGATCACTTCATTGCCGTAACTATAGAGCCATATGTTGAAAGTCGATCTGCATTGCCATTCCAACGTTTCCGACGGCGTCCTCGCGCCGGCCGCCGTGGCGCAACACGCGCGCAAGGCGGGGGTGGACGTGTGGGCGCTGACCGACCATGACGAAGTGGGCGGCATTCCCGCCGCCCGCGTCGCCGCGCAGGAGCAGGGCATGCGCTTCGTGACCGGGGTGGAGATTTCGATTACCTGGGCCAACGAAACGGTGCACATCGTCGGCTTGCAGATCGATGAAAACAATGCCGGGCTGGTCAACGGCCTGGCCCGCACCCGCTCCGGCCGCGACAACCGCGGCCGCGAGATCGCCAACCAGCTGGCCAAGGTCGGCATCATGGGCGCCTATGAAGGCGCGCTGAAATATGTCGGCAATCCGGACCTGATGTCGCGCACGCATTTTGCCCGCTACTTGGTGGAAATCGGCGCCTGCGCCAATATTCCCGACGTGTTCAAGAAGTACCTGTCCGAAGGCAAACCGGGCTACGTGCCGCATTGCTGGGCCACCTTGGCCGATTCGGTCAACTGGATACGCGGCGCCGGCGGCGTGGCCGTGATCGCCCATCCGGGCCGCTACAAGTTCAGCCAGCTGGCCCAGGGGCAACTGTTCGACGAGTTCAAGCAGCTGGGCGGCACGGCGATCGAGGTGGTCACCGGCAGCCACACGCCGGAGCAGTATGCGGTCTACGCGCAGCTGGCCAACAGCTACGGCTTCCTGGCCTCGCGCGGCACCGATTTCCATGCGCCGGGTGAATCCCGCGTCGATTTTGCGCTGTTGCCGCCACTGCCGGCCAGCGTCACCCCGGTCTGGCACGACTGGTTCTAAGGCGGTAGATTACCGCGCCGATTACCGGCGCGATGTAATAGCTTGTATCTTGAATTTGCGTTCGCTCGGTCATACCTTACTATTTGGGCAAATTTTGTCCGTATCGGAGACCTCCAATGAAACGCATCATCCTGTTTATCGCCACCAACCTCGCCGTGATGCTGGTGTTGTCCATCGTCCTGTCGTTGCTGGGTATCGGCCGTCCGGGATCGGGCAACACGCTGCAACTGGGCAGCTTGCTGGCGTTTTCGCTGGTGGTCGGCTTTACCGGCGCGATCTTTTCGCTGCTGATCAGCAAACCGATGGCCAAGTGGTCGACCGGCGCCCGCGTGATCGCCACGCCGTCCTCGTCGACTGAGCTGTGGCTGGTCAACACTGTCAAGGCGTTGTCCGAGCGCGCCGGCATCGGCATGCCGGAAGTGGCGGTCTACGACGGCGAACCGAACGCTTTCGCTACCGGCGCGTTCAAGAATTCGGCGCTGGTGGCCGTCTCCACCGGCCTGCTGGAAAACATGAATCGCGACGAAGTGGAAGCCGTGCTGGGGCACGAAGTCGCCCACATCGCCAACGGCGACATGGTGACCATGACCCTGATCCAGGGCGTGGTGAACACCTTCGTGGTATTCCTGGCGCGCGTGGTCGGCTTCTTCGTCGACAACATGCTGCTGAAAAATAACGACAACGAACGTCGTGGCCCCGGCATCGGCTACATGGTGACTGTGTTCGTCTGCGAAATCATCTTCGGCCTGGCCGCATCGTTGATCGTGGCCTGGTTCTCGCGCCAGCGCGAATTCCGCGCCGACGCCGGTTCCGCCAAGTTGCTGGGTAGCAGCGTGCCGATGCAGCACGCGCTGGCGCGCCTGAACGGCATGGAGCCGGGCGCCTTGCCGCAGTCGATCGCGGCGGCCGGCATCACGGCCGGTAGTGGCTGGACGGCATTGTTTTCGACCCATCCGCCGTTTGAGCAACGTATTGCCGCCTTGCGTAGCGTACAATCTTAACCGTTAATAACAGCGGCCGGCAGCTTGCCCCGGCAGCGGCCATATGAGTCAATTTTTTCAGGTCCACCCCGTCAATCCGCAGCCGCGCCTGATCAAGCAGGCGGCGCAGATTGTGCACGACGGCGGCATCGTCGCCGTGCCGACGGATTCCTGTTACGCGCTGGTTTGCCATCTGGACGATAAGGCCGCCGTCGAGCGGCTGCGGCGCATCCGTGGCATCGACGAGAAACACCACCTGACCCTGCTGTGCCGCGACTTGAGCGAGATCGGCGTCTACGCACGAGTCGATAACCGCCAGTTCCGCCTGCTGAAGGCGGCCACGCCGGGGCCGTTCACCTTCATCCTGGAAGCGACCAAGTGCGTGCCGCGCCGGCTCAGCCATCCATCGCGCAAGACCATCGGCCTGCGGGTGCCGGAAGACGCCATCGTCCATGCGCTGCTGGAAGAATTGCAACAACCGCTGCTGGGCACGACCCTGATCATGCCGGGCGAGGACGATGCGCTGAACGACGCCGACACCATCTGCGAGCGGCTCGGCAAGCAGATCGAGCTGATCATCGACGGCGGCGCTTGTAGCCTGGAGCCGACCACGGTGATCGACCTCAGCGGGCCAGGCGCCGAGCTGGTGCGCCAGGGCAGGGGCGATGCGGCCATGTTCGGCCTGTAAGCCTGGCCTAAGCCTGGACTGTCATTGTCAGGCTTTTAATTGGGCACGTGCGCCGGCCCTTGACGGCGCAGCAAGAACACTCCGTAGCCTCTGGTAAAATCCCCCTCATGAACGAAACCGACAGTATTATCCAGACCATCGCGGTCTATCTGATCCCTGTTCTTTTTGCAATTTCCCTGCATGAAGCCGCACACGGATACGTCGCCCGCTATTTCGGCGACCCCACCGCCGCCAACGAAGGCCGCCTGAGCCTCAATCCGCTGCGCCACATCGACCCGTTCGGCACGGTGATCCTGCCGCTGATCCTGAGCCTGCTGCACTTGCCGGCGCTCGGCTATGCCAAGCCGGTGCCGGTCGACTACGGCCGCCTGCGCAATCCGAAAAAGCAGATGGCGCTGGTGGCGGCGGCCGGCCCGGCGGCCAACTTCGCCATGGGCCTGGGCTGGATGGCGCTGTGGGTGGTGCTGACCTACGCGCTGAGCGTGCCGCAGGACGATTTCTTCATCGAGATGAGCAAGGCCGGCATAGGCGTCAATTCGGCCATGTGCATTTTCAACCTGATCCCCTTGCCGCCGCTCGATGGCGGCCGCATCGTCACCGGCATCCTGCCGTTGCCGCTGGCCCGCAAATACGCGCAGATCGAGCGTTATGGCATGTATGTGTTCATCGGCCTGATCCTGATGATGCAATTTGGTATGCTGACCGGTTTCCTGATCGGTGGCATGCACATCTTGCAGAGCATTTTCCACGTGCTGTTGTACCCCCTTATTTTCCTTCTTAACTGAGCCTGACTATGTACCCCGATCGTGTTGTATCCGGCATGCGCCCCACCGGCGCCATGCACCTGGGCCACTACCACGGCGCCTTGAAGAACTGGATCAAGATGCAGTCCGAGCTGCCCTGCCTGTTCTTCGTGGCCGACTGGCACGCGCTGACCACGCATTACGACGACCCGTCCGTCATCGAGCGCAGTACCTGGGAGATGCTGGTCGACTGGCTGGCCGCCGGCGTCGATCCATCGCAATCCACGCTGTTCATCCAGTCCCGGGTGCCGGAGCACGCCGAGCTGCACCTGCTGCTGTCGATGGCCACGCCGCTGGGCTGGCTGGAGCGCGTGCCGACCTACAAGGACCAGATCGAGAACCTGTCCAACAAGGACCTGGCCACCTACGGTTTCCTCGGCTACCCACTGCTGCAGGCGGCCGACGTGCTGATCTATCGCGCCAGCCAGGTGCCGGTGGGCGACGACCAGGTGCCGCATATCGAGATGATGCGCGAAATTGCGCGGCGTTTTAATCACTTGTACGGCAAGGAAAAAGGCTTCGAAGAAAAGGCGCAAGACGCCGTCAAGAAGCTGGGCAGCAAGCGCGCCAAGCTCTACAACGAACTGCGCACCGAATACCAGCAGGATGGCAAGGACGAGGCGCTGGAGCAGGCCAAGGCCATGCTGGACGACGCCCAGAGCCTGTCGATGGGCGACCGCGAGCGCCTGTTCGGCTATCTGGAAGGCAGCCGCAAGCTGATCCTGGTCGAGCCGCAAGCCCGCCTGACGGTCGCCTCGCGCCTGCCGGGACTGGATGGCCGCAAGATGTCCAAGAGCTACGGCAACTCGATCGCGCTGCGCGAGGACAAAGCCTCGGTCGAAAAGAAGATCCGCACCATGCCGACCGACCCCGCCCGCGTGCGCCGCACCGACGCCGGCGATCCGGCCCGTTGCCCGGTCTGGCAGTTCCATCAGGTGTATTCCAACAACGATACCCAGGAATGGGTGGTAAAAGGATGTAAATCCGCCGGCATCGGCTGCATCGAATGCAAGCAGCCGGTGATCGACGCCATCGTCAAGGAACAGGAACCGATGCACGAGCGCGCCCAGCAGTACCTGGACGACCCGTCGCTGGTGCGCGCCATCGTCGCCGACGGCAATGACGCGGCCCGCAAGCTGGCGCTGGAAACCATGCGCGACGTACGCGAAGCGATGGGCCTGGCCTACACATGAGTGAACTGATCTCCCCTTGGGTGCGGCGTTACGCGCCACTGATACCGGGCGGCGAAGTGCTGGACCTGGCCTGCGGCAACGGCCGCCATGCGCGCCACCTGGCCTCGCTTGGCCATGCGGTGGTGGCGGTGGACCGCGATGCCGAGGCGCTGGCCGCCGCGGCCGGGTCGGAAATCACCACTTCCACCATCGACCTGGAAGAGGTGGGCGCCGCCTGGCCCTTCGGACCTGATCGATTTGCCGGCATCGTGGTCACAAACTACCTGCATCGGCCGCTAATCGCCGACATGTTGAGCAGCCTGGCGCCGAATGGCGTGCTGATCTACGAAACCTTCGCGGACGGCAATGCGCAGTTCGGCAAACCGTCGAATCCGGCCTTTTTGCTGCAAGCCGGCGAGTTGCTGGAATGGGCAGCCACCCACAGTTTGCGGGTGGTGGCCTTTGAAGACGGCGTCATCGATACGCCAAAAGCTGCCATGGTGCAACGTCTGTGCGCCGTGAAGCCTGATTTCCCCCGCGTGGCGGCACTTTTACCGCCATTTTGACGGCCGATTTGTCGCCCTGAATGCACCATATGAGCGGCCTATCGTCTACAATCGTTGTTTTAATACTTTATGCAGTGGTTTCCTATGATTAAGGGCAGCATAGTAGCAATCGTCACCCCGATGAACGCAGACGGCAGTCTGGACTTCGAGGGTCTGAATCAGCTGATCGACTGGCACATCGCCGAAGGTACGGACAGCATCGTCATCGCCGGAACGACCGGCGAATCGGCCACGGTGAGCGTGGATGAGCACTGCGCGTTGATCAAGGCGACCGTCGCCCACGCCAAGGGCCGCATCCCGATCATCGCCGGCGCCGGCGCCAACTCGACCGCCGAGGCGATCAAGCTGACCCGCTTCGCCAAGGAAGCCGGTGCGGACGCCACGCTGCAAGTGGTGCCTTACTACAACCGTCCTACCCAGGAAGGCATGTACCAGCACTTCAAGGCCATCGCTGAAGCGGTGGACCTGCCAGTGATCCTGTACAACGTGCCGGGCCGTACCGTTGCCGACATGAGCAACGAGACCATCCTGCGCCTGGCGCAAATCCCGAACATCGTCGGCGTGAAAGACGCGACCGGCAACATCGGCCGCGGCTACGACCTGCTGCGCCTGGCGCCGAAATCGTTCGCCGTGTATTCCGGCGACGATCCGACCGCGATGGCCCTGATGCTGGCCGGCGGCGCCGGCAACATCTCCGTCACCGCCAACGTCGCCCCGCGCGACATGGCCGACATGTGCGAAGCTGCCATCGCCGGCAACATCGCCAAGGCCGTGGAACTGAACAATAAGATGTTCCCGCTGCACCAGAAACTGTTCATCGAGCCGAATCCGGTGCCGGTCAAATGGGCGCTGGCGGAAATGGGCAAAATGCCAGCCGGCATCCGTCTGCCGCTGGTGCCGTTGGCGGCCGAATGCCACGAAGCGGTACGCGCGGCCCTGCGAGAAGCCGGCGTACTGTAAAAACCTTAGCAACAAGCCCCGACTTCGGTTCGGATCATCCCTGATTTGCTGCTTTTCAGCTTCTTAAACAGTAACGACATGACTATTCGCAAGACAGCTTCTATTTCCTCGCAGCGCGCCGTCGTAGTAGGCGCATTGATGGCCAGTTTGACCGGTTGCGGCATGATCAGCTCCGTTGTCGGTAATGATAAGGTGGATTACAAGTCCGCCAAGAAGGCCAGCACGCTGGACGTGCCGCCGGATCTGACGCAATTGCAGAAAGATAACCGCTACTCGCTGCCGGATTCGAACAACGGTGTCGCCACCGCTTCCGGCTACAACGCCTCCAAGGGTATCGCCACCGGTCCTGCCGCCATCATGCCGGGCACGCCTGCCGCCGGTACCGTGGTGCCGACCAGCATCAACGATATCAAGGTCGAGCGCGACGGCAACCAGCGTTGGCTGGTGATCAAGCAGACGCCTGAGCAGCTGTGGCCACAGCTGAAGCAGTTCTGGGAAGATTCGGGCTTCGTGCTGGGCAAGGAAAACGCCACCGCCGGCACCATGGAAACCGAATGGAATGAAAACCGCGCGAAGATCCCGCAAGATTTCATCCGCAACACCATCGGCAAGGTCTTTGACTCGGTGTATTCGAGCGGCGAGCGCGACAAGTTCCGCACCCGTATCGAGCGCCGCGCCGACGGCGCCAGCGAGATCTACATCAGCCATCGCGGCGCCCAGGAAGTGGTGACCGGCGCCCAGAAGGAATCGACCACCTGGACCCCGCGTCCTAACGATCCGGGCCTGGAAGCTGAATTCCTGGCGCGCCTGATGACCAAGCTGGGCAACGGCTCGGAAGTGGCGCAAGCCAAGACCGCCGTCGATACCGCGATTGTGCAGCCGCAGCATGCGTCGCTGGTGGGCGCAGGCGCCGACCGCGCCGTGCAGGTGGACGAGGGCTTCGACCGCGCCTGGCGCCGTGTGGGCCTGGCGCTGGACCGCGCCGGCTTCACCGTCGAAGACCGCGATCGCACCCAGGGTACTTACTTCGTGCGTTACGTCGACGATACGACCGAAACCAAGGGCTTCTTCGGCAAGCTGTTCAGCTGGGGTTCGTCGTCGGAAGCCGATAAGGAAGCGCAGCGCTATCGCATTTCGGTGAAAGCCGGCGCGGGTAACAGCAGCACCGTTACCGTGTTGAGCAATGCAGGCAAAGCGGAAGCCACGCCAGTCGCCGATAAGATCCTGACGCTGCTGCACGAGCAATTGAAGTAAAGTGTTTCACAAAAAAGAAAACCGGCTACTAGCCGGTTTTTTTATATCTGCAGTTAAATGCCGATACAAAAGCTTTAGACGAAAAAAAACCGACCCGAAGGTCGGCTTTTTTTCGCAAGCTGATTACTTCGAAGCAGCAGGAGCAGCAGCAGCCGAAGCGGCTGGAGCAGCAGCAGCGTCCGAAGCAGCAGGAGCAGCAGCAGCAGGAGCAGCAGCGTCAGCAGCTGGTGCTGGAGCTGGAGCAGCAGCTGGAGCAGCGGCTTCTGGAGCAGCTACTGGAGCTGGAGCAGCAGGAGCTTCTTCTTTTTTCGAGCAAGCAGCCAGAGCAACAGCCAGCAGGGAAACGATCAGCAGGGATTTTTTCATGGGGTTTTCCTTAATTAATTCAAAATTAAACACAATTGTTGCGATTAATAATTACCGGTAATTATCGCTCATTAGGTCGTCTTCGAAGGCTTTCGTACCTAGAATGGTGCCTGCCAGACAACGGAAACTTCCTAACCGAATATTATAGCGATTTTTAGTGCGTCGCAATAGGACAAACAGCTGTAAGCACAACTATTTTGCGATATCGCAACATTTCGGTTTCGACTCTACTCTAGCAGAATCCGCACAGAATACCAGCGTTCGCATCGAACACCGGCATTTTACCTTGAACTGACTCATAATCCAGTTGAGTTTGCGAACAAACCGGGCGTAGATTCTAACCAAATCGTAATAAAACGGTCGGTGCTGGTTTGGGTATCTTCCGGCCCGTCAAAAACTGCTTCGCCACGGAAATGATCTGCATGAAAACGGCGCACAATATCGCGATCGTCGGCGATGCAGAACGAGTCCGTCAGCTGGCGTAATTGCTGGCTGCTGCGGCGCACCTCAACCAGGTGGCCATAGTCCTTGATCAGGCGCAGGAAACGGGGCGCGTCGCGCTCGACGGCATGGCCATCGTGCGCCACCAGCTGCAAATGCCCGCCGGCCCGCAGGAAGTGGCGCAGCAGGGCGTCGGTGGCGCTGCTGCCCAGCTCCCAGATGGCGAAATCCGGGTCGAACATGGTCAGCTTGTGCTCGGCGCGGGTGATACAGCTGGACAGGTGCTGGAGAAACTCCGCCTTCGTGGTGAATGGAAAACTCTGCCGTTCCATGCTGCCTCCCCGTGTGATTAGCCCAACTCGATCCAGCCGTCCGTGTACCAGGTGTAAAGGGCGTCCATGACGTCGTCCGACGCCTCGGCCAGCGCCGCGCCGTCCAGCGCGCGGGTGTTGGCCAGCAGCTCCAGCGTGACCTTGTCGGCCCGGCCGACGCCGAACGATTCGCCGTTGATGAACACGTTTTTGCCGCGGTACAGCATTTGCGTCTTACGCGACAGCACCAGGCCTTTTTTCGCCGCGCTTTCGGCGAATTTGCCGACCGTTAGCGGCTTGGCCGGGCCGGTGAAGAACACATTGTGCTTAGGCTCGGACATGTATTCGCCCAGGAAGATGGTGATGTCTTCCTCGGTGAAGCGGACCTTGTTCATTTCCTCGGCGATCGCGCTCAGCATGTGGCGCGGGATTTCCGCCGGCTTGGCGGTCGCTTCCAGCTCCGGATCGGCGTAACGGCCCGGCAGGTCGATCGAATCGGCCATGAATTGCAGGAAGGCTTCACCCAGCTCCTGATAGGACGGCGAACGGAAGCCGATCGAATAGGTCTGGCAATCGCCGATGGCGATGCCGTCGTGCGCGTAGTGCGGCGGCAGGTACAGCATGTCGCCCGGATTGAGCACGAACTCCTCGTTCGGCTTGAAATTGGCCAGGATCTTCAGCGGCAGGCCTTCGACCAGGGTCAGGTCCTTCTGCGGGCCGATGCTCCAGCGGCGCTGGCCCTGCGCTTGCAGCAGGAACACGTCGTAGGAATCGAAGTGCGGGCCGACGCCGCCGCCATCGGTGGCGAAGCTGACCATCAGGTCGTCCAGGCGGGCGTCGGGAATGAAGCGGAACTGGCGCAGCAGCGCGTCGGCCTTGGCGTCGAACAGATTGACGCCCTGGACCAGCATGGTCCATTCCTTCTGGTCCATCGGAGGCAGGCTTTCCAGCGGGCCGTGCTGCATATTCCATTGGCCGTCGACATTGGTCACCAGGCGCGATTCCGCGTGGTTGGTCGAGGCCAGCTTGGTCAGCGCCTCCATGTTCAGCAAAGGCTTGAAGCCGGGGATGGCGTTACGGATCAGCAGGGGCTTCTTGTGCCAGTAGTCGCGCAGGAACTGCGCCGGCGTGATGTCGCCGAGGAGAGGTAATTTTTTCATGCGCTCATTATAACCATCGCCGCGTCGATTGTCGGGCTGGCGGCGGTTCGCCCGGCGATCCAAGGTATAATTCCGGGGCTTATATACAGAAAGGAATTACAAAATGAAGATTGCCAAGAACACGGTCGTGACTGTGAATTACAAGCTGTCCGATGCCCAGGACAATCTGATCGAAGACGGCCGTCAGCCTATGGTCTACCTGCATGGTGGCTACGAGAACACCTTGCCAAAAATTGAAGAAGAACTGGACGGCAAGGAAGTCGGTTATTCCTCCATCATCCAGATCGAGCCGGAAGATGCGTTCGGCGACTACGACGCCGCGCTGGTCAAGGTCGAGCCGCGCAACCGCCTGCCGGAGCCGCTGGAAGTGGGCATGCAGTTCGAAGGCATGCCGGATGGCGACGATGGCGAAGAAGCGATGATCTTCACCGTCACCGAAATCGCTGACGACAAAGTAGTCCTGGACGGCAATCACCCGCTGGCCGGCATGGCGCTGCGCTTCGCGCTGAACGTAGCCGACGTGCGTGAAGCATCGGAAGAAGAAATCGCCCACGGCCACGTGCACGGCGCCCACGGCCACCACCACGGTGACGAGGACGACGAAGGCGAAGAGGGCGATCACGTCGCCATCCACCCGATCCACTAAGCAGCTGCAGTTACGGCGTCGTCTCGGCGCTGCCGCCCTTGAGCGTGAACAGGGCGGCGGTGCCGGGTGCGACGCGCACCTCGGCCCATTCCGCGGCCAGGCTCATATGCCCCACATTGCCGCGCCAGACGATGGACGGCTCGGTCCCGGCGCCGCCCTGGGTATCGACCAGCAGCACCTTCCCTTTGAATTTTTCCGCCATCGCCCGTATCTGCCGGCGCGGTTCGGCGAAGCCATCCTGTTTCGACTGAAAACTCGGCAGCAGCGAGAAGCCTTGCTCCGCCTGCACGCCGACGTCGCCGTCCGAAAACAGCACCAGTCCCTGCATCTTCTGCCGCTCCGCCAGCGTGAACAGCCGGTGCAGCCACGCGCGGTTGGCCACCAGCCGGTCTTCGTACTCGCTGTTGCGGCCGGCCTCGGCGCGGAAGTGGTTGTTGTTGGCCGGCAAATTGATGGTGGCGAACAGCACCTTGCCGTATTCCCAGTGCGCGTTCTCGGCGTAGCTGCGGAACTTGGCGCTGGACGATAAACGTGTCAGCGGCAGGCGCCGCTCGCCCAGCGATTCGCCGTCGGCGTAGAACAATTCGCGCAGGCGGTTCAGGCGCTCGATGGCGCTTGAGCGGCCGATGGAATTGACGCAGCCGCTCCAGTCGCTGCCGGCCAGCGAGACGATCATCGGTGGCGCCGCCTCGCTCAGCAGCGCGCGGCGTTGGGCATACAGCTTGTCGCTGCAAGGCTCGGTGCTGGACTTGATGCCGGTGGCGACGATGAAGGCGGGCGCGATCTGCGTGGCGTCGGCGATGGCGCGCCTGAGCACCGATTCATCCGGCCCGCTCTTGAACGAGTGGCCGATCACGCCGAACTGGAAGCCGCGCACGGCCGGCTGCACGGCTTGCGCGTGGCCGGCGGCCAGCGCGGCCAGGCCGGCCAGCGCCGCTGTCAGCAGGACGCGCAGCGGCATCATGCCTGTGCCGTCTCCGTCAGGCGCTTGATCTGGTACAGGCGTTCCAGCGCTTCGCGCGGGGTCAGCGCATCGGGATCGAGATCGTCGAGCGCTTCCAGCAGCTCGCGCATCGCCGGGCTGGCGGCTGCGGGCGCGCCGTGCGCCGGCGCATCGAGTTCCTCGTCGTCGGCATCGGTGGTCGGCGCGGCGAACAGGTCCAGCTGCGGCGTGGCGTCCAACGCCTGTGCTTCCAGGCGCGCCAGGTGCTTGCGCGCGGCCTTGATCACCGGCTGCGGCACGCCGGCCAGCTGCGCCACCTGCAAGCCGTAGCTCTGCGACGCCGGGCCGTCCTGCACCGCGTGCAGGAACACGATGCTGTCCTTGTGCTCGACCGCCGATAGGTGGACGTTGGCCGCCGTCGGATGGCTCTCCGGCAGCTGCGTCAGTTCGAAGTAGTGGGTGGCGAACAGCGAGAAGCTGCGGCTGGTGTCGATCAGGTGGCGCGCGATCGCCCACGCCAGCGCCAGGCCGTCGAAGGTCGAGGTGCCGCGGCCCACTTCATCCATCAGCACCAGCGAGTGCTCGGTGGCGCCGTTCAGGATCGCCGCCGATTCGGTCATCTCCACCATGAAGGTCGAGCGGCCGCCGGCCAGGTCGTCGGTGGCGCCGATGCGGGTGAAGATGCGGTCGATCGGGCCGATGGTCGCGCTGGTGGCCGGCACGTAGCTGCCCACGTAGGCCAGCAGCGTGATCAGCGCCACCTGGCGCATGAAGGTCGATTTACCGCCCATGTTAGGGCCGGTGATCAGCAGCAGGCGGCGGTCTTCGACGAAGCGGCAATCGTTGGCGATGAAGCGTTCGATCTGGTTCTCCACCACCGGATGGCGGCCTTCGGCGATGTTGATGCACGGCGTGTCCACCAGCTGCGGCGCGCACCAGTTGTGGCGCAGCGCGTGGTCGGTCAGCGAGGTCAGGGCGTCGAGCTGCGCCAGCGCCTTCGAGATGGTCTGCAGGCAGCCGATGAACGGCGCCAGGTCGCCCAGCAGCTGGTCGTACAGCATCTTCTCGCGCGCCAGCGCTTTATCCTGCGCCGACAAGGCCTTGTCTTCGAAGGCTTTCAGTTCCGGCGTGATGTAACGCTCGGCGTTTTTCAAGGTCTGGCGGCGGCGGTAGTCGTCCGGCACCTTGGTGGTCTGGCCGTGCGTGACTTCGATGTAGAAGCCGTGCACCTTGTTGTACTCCACGCGCAGGTTGGCGATGCCGGTGCGGGCCCGTTCGCGCGTCTCCAGGTCGACCAGGAACTGGCCGGCGTTTTCGGACAGCGCGCGCAGTTCATCGAGTTCGGCGTCGAAGCCGCGTGCGAACACGCCGCCGTCGCGCACCATCGCCGCCGGTTCCAACGCCACCGCGCGTTGTAGCAGATCGAGGCAGGCGTCGGGCGTGGCCATGTCGGCGTGGATCGCGGACAGCAGGCCGTCGGTGTCGCCCAGCGCGCGCTGCATCGCGTGGCGCAGGGCAGGCAGTTGCTGCACGCCGTCGCGCAGGCTGGCCAGGTCGCGCGGACGCGCCGACAGCAGCGCGATGCGGGTGGTGATGCGTTCGATGTCCGGCACCTGCGCCAGCGTGTGCGACAGCGTGCCGGTGGCGTCGGCGTGGCCCAGCGCGGCGATGGCTTCATGGCGCGAGCGGGCGATGGCCTGGTCGCGGCGCGCGTGGTGCAGCCAGTGGCGTAGCAGGCGCGAACCCATCGCGGTGCGGCAGTGGTCCAGCAATGAGAACAGGGTAGGCGATTCCTGGCCGCGTATGGTCTCGGTCAGTTCCAGGTTGCGGCGGGTGGCGGCATCGAGGCCGATGAATTCGTTTTCGGTTTCGATGGTCAGCGTGCGTACGTGCTGCAGGCCGCGTCCCTGCGTCGACTGGGCATAGCGCAGCAGCGCGCCGGCCGCGCCGAACGCCGCGCCCAGGCCGTCGGCGCCGAAGCCGGTCAGCGTGGCCACGCTCAGTTGATCGAGCAGCGCCTTGTGGCCGCCGACGACGTCGAAGTGCCAGTCCGGCACGCGGTTGACGTGGCAGCTCAGGGTTTCTTCGAACAGGTCGGCGTTATCGCCGCGCAGCACCTCGGCCGGCGCGATGCGCTCCAGTTCCTGCTGCATGCGGGCGGTGACGGTGCGGGTGTCGCCGGAGAACTCCATCAGTTTCAATGCGCCGCTGGCCAGCGACAGCCACGCCAGGCCGGCCGTGGCCACCTTGCGCTGGCTGATGATGCACATCGCCAGCAGCGGACGTTCGGCCTTTTCCGGCAGCAGGTCGGCATCGGTCAGCGTGCCTGGCGTGACCACGCGCAGCACCTTGCGTTCGACCGGGCCCTTGCTAGTGGCCGGGTCGCCGATCTGTTCGCAGATCGCGCAGGATTCGCCGATCTTGACCAGCTTGGCCAGGTAGCCTTCGAGCGAATGGAAAGGCACGCCGCACATCTTGATCGGCTGGCCGCCCGAGCTGCCGCGCGCGGTCAGCGTGATGCCCAGAACGCGCGCCGCCTTTTCCGCATCCGAGTGGAACAGCTCATAGAAGTCGCCCATGCGGTAGAACACCAGCATGTCCGGGTATTCGGCCTTGATGCTCAGGTACTGCTGCATCATGGGAGTGACTTTTTCGGTGGGGCTGTTCTTGACGGCGGCGGCGTTGATTTCGTTCGGGACGGTGGTCATTGGTTCTTTTTCGGCGGTGCGTGAGTCTGGTTTTGCAGGGGTTAAAACAGCCCCCGCGCGTAACCTGTCATTTTACCGCTTTCGGCTGTGCTACTGGTGAAAGATCGATGAGAGCTCTTCAGCTTGCGACCGAGTTTTCTTCAGTCGACATCGGGCGCAGCAGCGCCCGTTGGCTGCCGCGCAGCAGGTACACGCCGTACAGGCAAAGCGGCAGCACCGCCAGCACGGCGGCAAGCGGCAGCACCGAACCCTCGCCGGTGTTCGCCGCCGTCAGCGCCGAGGTCACCAACGCAAAGTCCCACAGGCCGTGCACCACCACCATGGGCCACACCGAACGCGTGCGCAGGCGGATGGCGGCATAGCCCACGCCCTGCAGGAAGGCCGCCACCGCTTGCCAGAGCGCGCTGCTGAAGTCGCCGGTAGCCAAGCCATTGAGTGTGTGCACCACACCGAACAGCAACGACGAGATCAGCACGGCCGGCCAGATCGCATGCCGGCTCAGCAAGCCTTGCAGCAGTACCGAACGGAACATCAGCTCTTCCGACACCGCCACCAGTGCCGTGTTGCAGCCGACGATCAGCAGCACATGCGACGGCGGCCAGCCGCCCGCCCACGCCACCAGCAGCATCAGCAGCGAATAGAGCAGCGGCGGCCAGACCAGCCATAGCGATTTCCACGATTCCGGCGCACGCAGGCCGGCGGCGCGGCGTTCGGTCGAAGCCAGCGCCACCACCACTGAAAACAAGACCGCCAGCACCCAAGCCGGACCGATGCCAGCGGCCACCGAATCAAACAACGATTGCTGCCGGCCGCCGCTGAACAGCCTGCCGACGCCCAAGGTCAGGCCCAGCCACACCGCCAGCGCGACCAGCGCCAACGGTAAAGTAATTTGGAGTCTTTTCATGTGGCAATAGTACATGAACGCACCTCGGCGGCGATGAAACGAAAGCCGTTTCCATCTCCCTCCTTCGCCTTCCCCAGGCTTGACGAACATACAAACCAAAACTGTGTATTAAAGACAACAGTGATTTTTTATACTTACCCTTGAAACGCCCATGTTTCCAGTCCCGCCGCAAAAAAACCTCCGTCAACTGTTGTGACGAAAAATTAATTAAGCAATACTTAAGTTGAAACTTTTGCATGCATTGTTCGCAACACATGAATGTTTCACTGGGCATATTTTTCATTGGAAATGGATATGTTCAGGGTGAAATCGGTTGGCTTTTTCGGATCAACAATAAAATTAAGGGTATAGCAGGCATGAAACTTTCAGTGAACCCGTCACCGACTCCCCGCCTCAAAAAGGCCGGGGCAACGCTGCGTCCTACCGCTGGACGCATGTTATTCGCCTTCATGGCATTGGGCTGGACCATCTCCAGTTCCGCCGCCGTCATCGCCAAGGATGGACCGACCGCTAGCCAGGCCACCGGCGACTTCTGGCAGGACGTGAGCGCCGCCAGCGGCAAGACCGCGCAGGCCGCCAGCACGTCCGGCCCGCGCCGCTTCCACGCCGCTAGCCTGAATCGCAACGGCCTGAAGCAACTGGCCAAGTCGGCGCCGCTGGAGCATACCGACGCCGCCGCCGTCAGCCCGCTGATCATTTCCCTGCCGCACCCGGACGGCGGCTACCAGCGCTTCGCCATCGTCGATTCGCCGATCATGGAAGCCGGCCTGGCCGCCAAGCACCCTGAAATCAAGACCTATGCCGGCAAGGGCATCGACGATCCGAACGCCAGCCTGCGCATGGACATCACCCCGCTGGGCCTGCACGCCTCGGTGCGCACGCCGACCGGCGCCTGGTATGTCGATCCGCAAACCGCGCTGGACGACAGCGTCTACAACAGCTATCACAGCCGCGACCTGGGCAACAGGCACG
The DNA here is from genome assembly GCF_003416895.1 of Duganella sp. BJB476. GTDB lineage: Bacteria > Pseudomonadota > Gammaproteobacteria > Burkholderiales > Burkholderiaceae_D > Rugamonas. The sequence goes on along the minus strand of NZ_QVIO01000003.1, from coordinate 175,986 downwards.
GCGCGCTGCGCGAGGCACCGCTGACCGAGGCGCAGATCGCCTTGTCGCAGGGCTTCTACCACGCCGACGACAAGGTCGGAGTGCGCGGCGCCGGCTTCACGCCGGGCGCCTCGGTCACCGTGTCGGTGCGCAACGAAGGCGATAGCGGCACGCGCCAGAGCGTGGTCGTCACCGCCGATGCGGAAGGCGTGATCAACACCTCGCTGGTGGCCGATCCGTCGCGCAACACCGGCGCCTTCGAAGTCAGCGCCTCCGACGGCAATTCGACCAGCACTGCGGCCTACCACGTGGTGGACGACCAGGCCGTGGCCGGCCCGACTTCCGGCAACCAGCTGCGCACCTACCGCCTGGCGCTGGTCACCGATCCGTCCTACGCCACCTATTTCGGCGGCCCGGCCAACGTGACGGCGGCCAAGGTCACGCTGATCAACCGCGTCACCCAGGTCTATGAAGACGAGACCGCGATCCGCCTGATGTTGATCAACAATACCGACGCCCTGAACCTGGACACCGCCGCCCAAATGACCGGCGCCAACGGCCCGTGCGGCGCCAACGCCTGCTTCAGCGCCTCCCAGGCGGGCAGCTGCGGCAGCGGCACGCTGTCCCGCAACCGTGTCGTCGCCGGCCTGCTCGTCGGCGCCCGCAACTTCGACGTCGGCCATATCGCGCTCGGCCTCAACGGCGGCGGCATCGCCAGCCTGGGCGTGGTCGGCGGCAACAGCAAGGCCCAGGGTTGCACCGGCATTCCTACCCCGGTCGGCGACTTCTACGCGGTCGATTATGTGGCGCATGAAATGGGCCACCAGTTCTCCGGCAACCACACCTTCAACGGTGTGATCAGCAATTGCTCGGGCGGCAATCGCAACGCCGGCACTTCGGTGGAACCGGGCAGCGGCTCGTCGATCATGGCCTACGCCGGCATTTGCGGCACCGACGATCTGCAGACCCACAGCGATGCCTATTGGTCGCAACGCAGCTTCGACGAGATCGTCGCCTACACCTCGGGCTCGGAAACCATCATCAACGAAGTGCAGATGCTGGCGCTGACCAACTTCGGCGGCACCCAGCAATTCAAGCTGCGCTATAACGGCAACGACTCGATCGCCATCATCAACGGCAGCAACTACACCACCTCCGGCGTCAAGGCGGCGATCGAAGGCATCGCCGGCTGGCCTGCGGGCGGCACCGTGACGGTCAGCTCGCTGAGCAGCAACGCCGCCACGGTGACCTTCAACGGCGCGCTGGCCGGCACGCCGGTGCCATTGCTGCAACTGGTCAATTGCAGCGGCGGTTGCAGCGGCTACGTCGGCGAGATCGCCGTCGGCGGCACTACCACCCGCCGCGGCGCGCTGTCGTTCACCGGCAATACCACGCCGGTGGTGACGGTGCCTGCGGGCTACACCATTCCGGTGCGCACGCCGTTCGCCCTGACCGGCAGCGCCACCGACGGCGAAGGCGACACCCTGACCTATCTGTGGGAGCAGAACGACCGCGCCGACGCCATCGGCACCGGCTTGATCAGCAACACCAAGACCAACGGTCCGCTGTTCCGCCAGTTCGGCGTGCGCGCCGTGGTCAGCAACGACGACACCATCAAGTACGGTTCGCCGGGTGAAAACCACGTCACCACCAATCCGACCCGCGTGTTCCCGGATATGTCGCAGATCCTGACCAACAACACCAACGCCGAAACGGGCGCCTGCCCGGTCGCCGCCGCGACGCCGACGCCGACCGACATCGAGTGCTTCTCGGAGTTCCTGCCGACCGCCGACTACGTGGGCTTCGGCGCCAACGCCAGCCCGGCCTCGCTGAACTTCCGCCTGACGGCGCGTGACGGCCGTGGCGGCGTGGGCAACGCCAGCACCAAGCTGGTGCTGGCGTCCAACGCCGGCCCGTTCCTGGTGACGTCGCCGAACAGCGCGGTGTCGCTGGACGGCGGCTCGACCCAGACCGTGACTTGGAGCGTGGCCAACACCGACGTCGCACCAGTGAACACCGCCAACGTGAAGATCTCGCTGTCCACCGACGGCGGCAACACCTATCCGTACACGCTGGCGGCCAGCACGGCCAACAACGGCAGCAAAGCGGTCACGCTGCCGCTGGTGGCCAGTACCACGGCGCGCATCAAGGTGGAAGCGATCGACAACATCTTCTTCGATGTGTCGAACGCCAACTTCACGATCCGCCTGGTGGGCGATGTCAACGGCGACGGCGTCGTCAACTGCGACGACTTGGCGATCATCAAGGCCGCGCTGGGCAAACGCACGGGCCAGGCCGGCTTCGATGCGCGCGCCGACCTGAACAAGGATGGCGTGGTCGACGCCCGCGACCTGTCGGCCGAGACGCAACGCATAGCAGGCGGTTGCCGCCTGTAAGCCGCCACACACTAGCGCCGCCGCCGGGGCACACCCGGCGCGGCGCCGATGCTGAATCTAAGCCCGGATGGGCAAAGGAAAATGAATATGTTGAGTTTGAATAAATGGAAATTCCAGGCCGGCGCCGCACTGCTGGCCGCCGCTTTCGCCGCACCGTCGTACGCGGCCGATCCGGTGCTGAGCATCGTCGCCACCCCGTCGAGCGGCGTGGTGGGCTCGACCATCGAGCTGGACATCCGCATCGCCGGCGTGACCGACCTGCATGGCTACAACTTCTCGCTGGTGTTCGATCCGGCCTACCTGAAGGCGACCGGCGCCGGCGAGGGTGGCTTCCTGGGATCCGACGGCGGCCCTACCGACTTCTACGTGGCCGATGTGTCCGGCACACCGGGGCTGGTGTCCTACGTGTACGGCAGCAAGTTCGGCCTGGTGCCCGGCGTCAGCGGTAGCGGCAGCCTGGCGCACCTGAGCTTCAACGTGATCGGCGCCGGCACCAGCACATTGAAATTCACCGACGCGGTGTTCCTGGATTCCCACCTGGCCGACATCACGCCGCAGCTGAGCACGCAAACGCTGGTGACCACCGCCGTGCCGGAACCGCAGACCTACCTGATGCTGGGCGTTGGCCTGCTCGGCCTGGCGGCGCTGCGCCGCCGTCGAGTCGGCTAATGTTTCACCGCGCTGCCGCCTTGCTGCGGCAGCAGGAGGAGGGCGGGGATCGATAGGTGCATAAAATTCATAAATTATGAATGATATGTTGGTGTCTAGTGCATTGATGATGGTAAGTGTGAAGCATATAGTGACTACACCAACCCACCACTCAGGAGCCTGACATGAACACCACCACCACGATTATCCGCCGCAGCCTGGTCGCCGCCGCCCTCGTACTGAGCACCGGCCTGGCCGCCGCGGCCGCCGCGCCGATCGACGTCAAGGTCGACGGCTTCGCCGACCAATACGCGCAAGTCAACGGCGTCAAACTGCACTACAAGATCGGCGGCCAGGGCAGCCCGGTCGTGCTGCTGCACGGCTATGGCCAGACCGGCCACATGTGGACGCCGGCCATGGCCGAACTGGTCAAGCACCATACCGTCATCGTCCCCGACCTGCGCGGCGCCGGCGGCTCGGAAAAACCGGCCGGCGGCTACGACAAGAAAACCATGGCGGTCGACATCCATGAACTGGTCAAGGGCATCCGCAGCGAGCCGGCCGCCGTGGTCGGCCACGACATCGGCCTGATGGTGGCCTATGGCTACGCCGCCCAGTTCCCGGCCGACACCAGCAAGCTGGTGCTGATGGACGCCTTCATTCCCGGCGTCGGCGACTGGCGCAACGCCTTCCCGGCCAAGGCCGTGTGGCACTTCCACTTCTACGGCGAAACGCCGCTGGCGCTGGTGCAGGGCCGCGAACGCATCTACTTCGAACACTTCTGGAACGACTTCTCGGCCGACAAGACCAAGTCGGTGAAGGAAGCGGACCGCAAGCTGTACACGGCGGCCTATGCGCAGCCGGGCGGCATGCGCGCCGGCTTCGCCTACTTCAGCGATTTCGAGCGCGACGCCGCCGACTTCGGCCCGATGTCGCAAACCAAGCTGACCATGCCGGTGCTGACGCTGGCCGGCCAATACTCGGCCGGCGAATTCCTCGGCAAGCAGGTCGGCACGGTGGCCACGGACGTGAAGAGCATCATCGTCCAGGGTTCGGGCCACTGGCTGATCGACGAGGCGCCGGAGCAGGTGGTGCCGGCGCTGGTCGAGTTCATAAAATAATTTAAAAATATTTAAAAAAAATCTGTCGATTTGACGCGTGCTGCTTCGTCGTGGAGGTAGAGTGAGCATTCTCACTCGCCCCCACCCCACATAAAGGAGAGCATCATGACTGCAAAAGTAGATCCGATTCCAGAAGGCATGCACAGCGTCACCCCCCACCTGGTCGTCGATGGCGCGGCAGACGCCATCGAATTCTATAAAAAAGCGTTCAAGGCCACCGAGTGCGCGCGCATCCCCGGCCAGAACGGCCGGCTGATCCACGCGGCCGTCCGCATCGGCGATTCCACCGTCATGCTGGTGGACGAGTTCCCCGACTTCGGCAACCTCGGCCCCAAGAAGCTGAACGGCAGCCCGGTCACGCTGCATATCTATGTGCCCGATGCCGACGCCACCTACGCCCAGGCGATCGCCGCCGGCGCCACCGAGAAAATGCCGCCGGCCGACATGTTCTGGGGCGACCGCTACGGCCAGGTCACCGACCCGTTCGGCCACGTCTGGTCAATCGCCACCCACACCAAGGACATGACGCCGGAGGAAATGAACGCGGCGATGAAACAGCAAATGCCTGATTGCGGCTAACCGGAGAGCACCATGCGTTTCATGATTATCGTTAAAGCCACCGAGGATTCCGAGGCGGGCAAGATGCCGAGCGTCGAGCTGTTGACCGCGATGGGCGCGTTCAATGAAGAACTGGTCAATGCCGGCGTGCTGCTGGCCGGCGAGGGCGTGCATCCCAGCTCCAAGGGCGCGCGCATCCTGTACGACGGCCCCAAGCGCACCGTCATCGACGGCCCGTTCGCCGAGACCAAGGAATTGATCGCCGGTTTCTGGCTGTTGCAGGTGAAATCGAAGGAGGAGGCCATCGAGTGGATGAAGCGTTGCCCGAATCCGTTCGACGTGCCGTCGGAAATCGAAATCCGCCAGGTGTTCGAGATGGAGGATTTCGGCGAGGTCGCCACGCCGGAGCTGGTCGCGCAGGAAGAGGCCTTGCGCGCCCGCATGTGATGCTGCTACCTTAGCGGAAAACTAGGAGTATGCGATGGAATTCATGATACTGCGCCGCGCCAACCAGAGCACCGAACGCGGCCAGCAGCCGCCCGCGCTGGAACCGGGAACCTTTCTCAAACCCAGCACGGAGGCGGTGCGCCTGTTGCGGCGCGACGGCGAGTGGAGCCTGCTGCACGGGCCGTTCGCGCCCAGGGAACTGGTGGCCGGCTTGACGCTGATCGAGGCAGAATCGAAAGAGGACGCCATCGAACAGGTGCGCTGGTGGCCCCTGTTCGACAGCGGCGCAGTGTATGAAATCCGCGATGCCGGTTGCCCCGGCAATTGCCTCGGCTTCGACGAACGCGGCACGGCGGCGGGCACGCTGCCGCGCCGCGACGAAGCCTTGACGCGCTATGTTATTTTCATCCGTTCCGATGCCGACCTCGAGGCCGATCTGGTGCCTCCGCCGGAAGTCATCGATGTGATGAACGCCTACAACGAAGCGGGCGTGCAGCAGGGCGTGCTGCTGGCCGGCGAGGGCCTGATGGCCAGCGCCTCCGCCACCCGTGTCCACTTCGCCAATTCGAAAACCTCGGTGGTCGACGGTCCGTTCGCCGAAGTCAAGGAACTGATCGCCGGCTACTGGATGGTGCAGGCGGCCTCGCTCGACGAGGCCATCGCCTGGGCCAAGACCTATCCCTACCCAAGCCCCGGCGACCTGACGCTGGAAATCCGCGAAGCCTGCGAGCGCATCGCCCACCAGGAATTTACGCCGGAAATGCGCGCCGCCGAAGAGCGCCTGCGCGCCGAGCTGCTGGAGGCCGGCCTACGCGAAGCCTTCAGGAAAAAAGCCCGTGGCGGCTGACGTCCCCAAGATTGTCGAGGCGGTATGGCGGATGGAATCCGCCAAGATCATTGCCGTGCTGGCGCGCATGCTGCGCGACGTTGGCCAGGCCGAGGAGCTGGCGCAGGATGCGCTGGTGATGGCGCTGGAGCGCTGGCCGGAAACCGGCGTGCCGGACCAGCCGGCCGCCTGGCTGACCACGGTCGCCAAGAACCGCGCGCTGGACGTGCTGCGCCGCCGCCAACTGCACCAGGAAAAGGAAGCCGAACTTACCTACGAAATCGAAGGCGTGCTGCAGGACGCCGCGCCCAACCTCGATGCGGCCGTGGCCGACGCGCTGGAAAACGATATCGGTGACGACCTGCTGCGGCTGGTGTTCGTGGCCTGCCATCCAGTGCTGCCGACCGACGGCCGGGTGGCGCTGACCTTGCGCATGCTGGGCGGCCTGAGCACCGAGGAAATCGCCCGCGCCTTCCTGGTGCCGGAAGCGACGGTGGCGCAGCGCATCGTGCGCGCCAAGCGCACGCTGGCCGAGGCCAAGGTGCCGTTCGAAGCGCCGCGCGCGCACGAGCTGGTGGAGCGGCTGGCGTCGGTGCTGCAAGTGATCTACCTGATCTACAACGAAGGCTATTCCGCCAGCGCCGGCGCCGACTGGATGCGGCCGGCGTTGTGCGAGGAGGCGCTGCGGCTGGGCCGCATCCTGGCCGAGCTGGCGCCGGACGAAGCGGAAGTGCACGGCCTGGTGGCGTTGATGGAAATCCAGTCCTCGCGCGCCCGCGCCCGCGTGGGGCCGAAGGGCGAACCCATCCTGCTGCTGGAACAGGACCGCGCGCGCTGGGACCAGCTGCTGATACGGCGCGGCCTGGCGGCGCTGGCGCGCGCCGAGCAAACCGGGCGCGGTCTCGGCTCCTATGGCGTGCAGGCGGCCATCGCGGCCTGCCATGCGCGCGCGCGGCAGGCGGCCGATACCGACTGGCAGCGCATCGCCGCGCTGTACGACGCGCTGGCGCAGCTGACGCCGTCGCCGGTGGTGGAGCTGAACCGCGCGGTGGCGCTGGCGATGGCCTTCGGGCCGGCGGCCGGGCTGGAAGTGGTCGATGGCTTGATGGATGTGGCGGCGCTGAAGAACTACCACCTGCTGCCCAGCGTGCGCGGCGACTTCCTGGCCAAGTTGGGACGCCATGACGAAGCGCGCCACGAATTCGAACGCGCGGCGCAACTGACGCAGAACGAGCGCGAGCGCACCCTGCTGCTGGCGCGCGCCGCCGCCCAATAAACGGCGTTATTTAGCCGGCGCGGATTGCGGAGGCTGCGGCGACTGTTTCGCTTGCGCAGCTTCCGCGGCTTCCTTCTCCTGCTTTTCCTGCTTGGCCTTTTGCTTGGCCAGATGGCGACCAACGATACACCCGCCGACGGCTCCCGCAACCGCATGATGGCCGGCGACGTGGCCCGCAACAGCGCCGACAGCGGCGCCTTTAAGACATCCGGCCGCATAGGCCGATTCGCTGCTCAACATCAGCGCTGTCAGTGCCAAAGCAATAAACTTTTTCATGATATTTCCTCATTTTTCACGATGAAGAAAATTGTAGCAAAAAAAGCTGGCCCCCACGGGAGTTAAGGGCCAGCAAACCTTGGTACAACAACCTTGTTACAACCCAGCGATTACAGCTTGGCGCGCAGACCCAGGTAGAAGGTGCGGCCGTTCGAGTAGAACGCGCGCGGCTGGTCAGGCGTTTCCGCGTACATCTTGATGGTGGTGTTGGTCAGGTTCAGCGCGTCGAAGGTGATCGACAGCTGCTCGTTGATCTTGTAGTTCAACGAGCCCGCCAGATTGCCAGCGCCCTTCACGTGCTGGGCGGCGCCACGGTCGACGCCGGCCTTGTAGCTGGAACGGTAGTTGTACGCCAGGCGAGCGCTGAACTTGGCATCCTCGTAGAAGCCGGTGATGTTGTAGGTGCTCTTCGAGGAATTCAGCAGCTCGGTGCCGTCAGCCAGCTTGCCGTCGGCGTAGGTGTAGTTGGCCAGCACGCCGAAGCTGCTGAACAAAGGCTGCTGGTAGCTCAGCTCCACGCCCTTGTTCTTGCCGCTGGTGGTGTAAGGTGACGTGATCTGGTACTCCGTCATCTTGCCTTGCTTGTTGTTGAAGAAGGTGCCCACGCTGCCACCCTGCGCCACCACCGACACCAGGTCCATGTAGAACAGGCCGGCCGACAGCGAGGATTTTGGCGCGAAGTACCACTCGGCGCTGACTTCCGCGTTGTTGGAGCGGACCGGATCGAGCTTGACGTTGCCGCCCGAAGCGCTGAGCGCATCGTCGTTCAGCGACACCGAGCCGCCCAGCGCGCTGTAGTCGGGACGCGAGATCGCCCGGGCCAGCGCACCGCGCACCACCAGGTCCTGGTTCACGTCGTACTTGACGTTGGCGCTAGGCAGCACGTCGTTGTAGGTGCGTTCGAAGGTCGTCGGCGTGTAGGGGCCGAAGGCCGAACCGGTGATCGGGTTGGTGCCGCCGGACAGGTTGACGATCGAGGTCTGCTTGGTGCGCACGCCGCGCAGGCCGACGTTGCCGCTCCAGCTGTCGCCGGTCAGGTTGGCCATGCCGTACAGCGCGGTGGTCTTCTCGTTGACCTTGAATTCATCCTGCCAGTTGTGGCGGGCCACGAAGTCCAGCACGCGGTTGCCCGGCACCGCGCCCCAGGCGCCGATCGCCGCGCCGTCGTAGCGGAAGTAGGCCGACGACAGGTTGCCGCCCAGGTTGGAGCCGAAGTCGCTCGGATACTGCTGGCCGCTCCAGGCCGGGCCGGGATTGGTGGCGCCCAGCGGACCCAGCTTGGATTCCAGCGGGTGCTCGGCGCTGCGTTTGTGGTCGGTGGCGCGGACGCCGAACTTGATCGAATCGAGCACGCCTTCGCTGATGCGCAACTCGCCGTCCAGCTGGGCGTAGTGTTCCTTGTCGATCGACTGCGACTCGCCGCCGCCGCCCCAGGCGGTGCTGCCCGGCGAGGTGGTGACGCCGCCGGGATAGGAAACGCTGGCAGGGCTCAGGCCATTCAGCTGGTAGGTCATGCCGCCGCTGACATTGTTCTGGTAGTAGACGTCGCCATGGTCCCAGCCTTCGCCGTGGGTCATGCCGGCCTTGCCGCTGAAGGTCAGGTCCTGCGTGGCGCGGTAGCGGAAGTTGAAATCGACGTAGTAGGCTTCGCCGCCGGCGTCCGGACGGTAGATGTTGTCGACCTCGCCCGAGTTGGTGGCGAAGGAGGCGCCGGTGATGGTGCCGCCCTTGGTGACGACGCTTAATGGCACCCGGTTGTCGCGGTTGAAGGAGTTGCCGGGCGCCGCCAGCCAGTTGGTGTTCTGGTGCGGTGCGTCCAGCTTGGAGTAGAAGCCGTTCAGGTCCAGCGTCAGCTCTTTCGACGGCTTGATTTCAACGTCGAAAGCGCCGCCTTCGCGTTTTTTCTTCTGTTCGAACAGCGAGGCGCCGATAAAGGTCGGCACGTACAGGCCTGCCAGCGCCGGATTGGCCGTGGCGGCCGCGCTGTTCTTGCCTACCGTCACATAGCCCAGCACTTCCTGGCCATCGCGGCGCACCGTGGTTTTTTCCGAGAACGCCTGCACCAGCACGCCGGCGGTGTTGGTGTCGTTCTTCCAGTTGAACAGGCCGGAGAATTGCGGCTCGGTCTTCTTGGCCAGATCGTTGTACACGGCCTGCACCGATGCTTCCAGCGTCAGCGCCTTCTTGAATTCCAGCGGACGGCGGGTGATGACGTCGATGGCGCCGGAGACGCCGCCTTCGACCAGGTCGGCGGTCTGCGATTTGTGCACCACGACCGAGCTGACCAGCTCGGACGGCAGCAGCGAGAAGCTGCTGGAGCGGCCGACGTTGCCGCCGAACTGGTTCAGCACGAACCAGTCGCCGGTGCTGATGGCGTGGCCGTTGAACAGGGTCTGTTGCAGGGATGGGCTGGTGCCGCGCAGGCTGACGCGGTCGTTCTCGCCGAAGCCGCCTTCACCGCCGGCCGACGACTGGATGTTCACGCCGGGCAGGCGCTGGATGGCGTCGGCGACGTTTTTGTCCGGCATCTTGCCGATGTCTTCGGCGGTCACCACTTCAACCACCGAGTCGGCATTGCGCTTTTGCTTCAGCGACTGTTCCAGGGCGGCGCGTACGCCCGAAACGGTCACGATGGAGGAGGGGGCGTCGGCAGGCGGCGTGGCCTGTTGCGCCATGGCCGGCGTTGCGTAGACGGCGGCGGCGATCATCATGCCGACGGCGGCGGCGATCGGTGTCAGGCCAGTGCGGGCCGAGGTGGTGGTGCTTGCTGCGTGATGTCGAAACGTCATTGCAAATCTCCAAAATGGCCCAGGACGGGCCTGTTCACTTCTTGTGATGATGAATCTTTCGCAAGATTCCCCCTTGCAAACCAAACAACCAAACCAGTTCGATGCCAATATACTGTAAACAATGATACCAAAGCGCTACCAGTTGTGAAAAATAAGGTGGTTGTGGTGTTTTTTAGACAAAAAATCGCTTAATATTCACCTGTTTGGTGCGAAATGTTAAAAATACTTCAAGACGACCGTTAAATTTTGGTACTTAATTGGTACTAGTGTGGCAAAGGGAATCGTATGGTGACATTGACCAACATCATGAAAGTGCTCAGCGATACCAGCAGCCTGCCGCTGTATCACCAGTTGCAGCGCGCCTTGCGCGAGGCCATCGCTCAGCGCGTGCTGTTGCCGGACGACGCCCTGCCGCCGGAGCGCAAGCTGGCCAGCGATTTGAATGTGTCGCGGCTGACGGTGCGCAAGGCGCTCGACGGTTTGGTGGCGGAGGGCTTGCTGGTGCGGCGTCCCGGTTCGGGCAACTTCATCAACCACACGCGCATCGAGCAGAATTTTTCCAAGCTCAGTTCATTTTCCGAGGACATGCGGGCGCGCGGCCGGCAGCCCAGCAGCACCTGGCTGGACCGCAGCGCCGGCGCCGCCACCAGCGAGGAGGCGGCGCGGCTGCGCCTCAGCCCGGGCGAGCCGGTGTATCGTTTCCACCGCATCCGCTTTGCCGACGACACGCCGATGTGCGTGGAATACGCGACGGTGCCGGCCGACTGCCTGCCGTCGCTGGACGCGGTGGATAAATCGATGTACGAGGCGTTGAACCGCAGCGGCAACCGGCCGGTGCGGGCCTTGCAGCGGCTGTCGGCATTGCTGTTGAGCGAGGAGCAGGCGCGCCTGCTGGGGGCGCGCGAGGCGGATGCGGGACTGGCCGTCGAACGCTTGGGTTTCCTGTCCGACGGCCGGGTGGTGGAGTTTTGCCGCTCGTATTTCCGCGGCGACGCCTACGATTTCGTGGCGGAGCTCAGCTCGGTCTGAGCAAGCGCTGCTTAAACCAGCGTGGCTTCGAGAATCTTGACCAGCATCTCGACGCCGTCGGCGTCGGTCTGGTCGAAGCGGTTTGGCAGCGGGCTGTCGAGGTCGAACACGCCGACGATCTCGCCGTCCACGCCACGCACCGGCACCACCAGCTCCGAACGCGAGTTGACGTCGCAGGCGATGTGGCCCGGGAAGGCGTGCACGTCCGCCACGACGATGGACTTGCCTTCGACCACCGTGGTGCCGCAGACGCCGCGGCCCTTCTTGATGCGGATGCAGGCCGGCTTGCCCTGGAACGGTCCCAGCACCAGTTCGTCGCCCTTGAGGAAGTAGAAACCGGCCCAGTTCAGGCCCGGCATGCTGTTGAACACCAGCGAGCTGAAGTTGGCGGTGTTGGCGATCAGGTCGCTTTCGCCGTGGACCAGGCCGGTCAGCTGCGAGCGCAGGTCGTCGAACATGGCCAGCTTGGCTTCGGGAGTGTCGGTGCTGTAGGCGGTGTCGCTGAGGGTGAAAGTCATGATGATCTTTTAAGAAAAATTTTCCAGGACGATATGGTAGCCGTTTCCACGCCAACGTGCTGTGTATCGGCCCAGGACTAGCCCAGCGTCTCGGTCGCCAGCCGGCGCAGCAGGGCGGCGGCAGGGTGGTCTTCGGCCACGATCAGGCCCAGGCCGGCGGCCAGTTCGTCGCCTTCCTTCAGCTTGCGGTAGGCCACGCCGCTGCGGCTGATCGCCGCAAACGAAGTCGGCAGCAGCGCCATGCCCTTGCCGGCCGCGACGTCGCTGAGCAGCACATGATGGTCGTGCGGCTCGAGCAGGAAGCGTGGCGCGAAGCCGTGCTTGCGGAACACCGCGTGGCTGTGGTCGAAGAAGGCCGGCTGGCGCGCCCGTTCGAACCAGTACACCGGCTGGTCTTGCAGGTCGGCCAGCGCCAGGCTGCGGCGCTTGGCCAGCGGATGGCGGCTCGACAGCGCCACCAGGGTCGGCTGTTTGCCCAGTTGCAGCACGGGCAGGTCGAAGGTCTTGGTCGGCAGCGCGATGATGGCCGCGTCCAGCCGTCGCGCGCGCAGGCGGGCGACCAGGCGCGGCGAGGCGTCGAACACGGTGTCCAGCGCCGCGCCGTCGACGCCGCCGAGCTCGGTCGAGATACCGTCGGTGAAGGCGCGGTACAGGTCGGACTCCATCGACGACGTCATGCCCAGCCGCAGCCGCATGGCGGGCTGGCGTGCTTGCAGCGCCTGTTCGGCCTGGTCCAGCAGCGCCAGGATGCGCAGCGCGCGCGGCAGCAGTTCGCTGGCGGCCGGCGTCAGCGCCACGTGCTGGGTGTCGCGCTCGAATAGCTTGACGCCGAGGCGCTCCTCCATCTGCCGCACCGCGCGGCTCAGCGGCGGCTGCGTCATGTGCAGCTGCTCGGCGGCCTGGCGAAAGTTCAGGCACTGGGCGACGGCGACGAACATCTGTAATGCGTTGGTATCGAGTTTTCTCATGATACTAAAAAGGTATCACGTTTTTGCTCATTCCGCCCGCCGCGCACAGTGGCTAGACTCATCTCCATCGACCAACAACGGAGTTCAGCATGAAGAAATTATCGGGTATGGGTTTTGGCTGCATGGGCATGTCGGAGTTCTACGGCGCCACCGACGACGCGCAATCGCTGGCCACGCTGGAGGCCGCCTACGAGGCGGGCGTGACGCTGTTCGACACGGCGGACTCTTACGGCGCCGGCCACAACGAAGAGCTGCTGGGCCGCTTCCTGCGCGGCAAGCGCGGGCAGGTGACGCTGGCCACCAAGTTCGGCCTGGTGCGCAAGGCCGGCAACTACGAGCGCCGCATCGACAACTCGCCGGCCTACATTCGCGCCGCCTGCGAGGCCTCGCTGCGCCGGCTGGATATCGAGCATATCGATTTATACTATATACACCGTTTGAACCTGGCGGAGACCCCGCTGGAAGAATCGATGGAAGCCCTGGCGCAACTGGTCCGCCAGGGCAAGATCGGCGGCATCGGCCTGTGCGAAGTATCGCCCGCCACCTTGCGCCGCGCCGCCGCCGTGCATCCGGTGGCCGCCGTGCAAAGCGAATACTCGCTGTGGACGCGCGATCCGGAAGACGGCGTGCTGCAAGCCTGCCGCGAAGTGGGCGCCGCGTTCTGCGCCTACAGCCCGCTGGGCCGCGGCTTCCTGACCGGCAAAGCGGTGCCGCTGGAAGAGGGCGATTTCCGCAAGTTCAGCCCGCGCTTTGCCGAGGAAAACATGGCGGCCAACCAGCGCATCGTCGACATCGTGCGCGAGATCGCCGGCGACAAGGGCTGCACGCCGGCGCAGCTGGCGCTGGCCTGGCTGCTGGCGCAGGGCGACGACATCGTCCCCATCCCGGGAACCAAGCGCATCCCTTACATGCTGGAGAACCTGGGCGCGCTGCGCGTGCAGCTCAGCGCGGAAGAGCTGGCCCGCATCGGCGCGGCGCTGCCGCCCGGTATCGCCGTCGGCGCGCGCTACCCGCAGGAAGGCATGAAAGGACTCAACTCCTAGCGACTCCTAGCCGTTTTCCGAGACACTCCTACGAAAGTTGTAGGCAGCCTCCGATGGCGCGCGCGCGCGGCTCGCGATACTCTTGGAGTCAGTGCGTTGCGGCCCACGCGTCGCGCGCGTTTGTTGACCATCGAAAACGGATAACATATGTCGACCAGAAAAAAGAACGCCGTCTTACCGCGTCAGGGGAAACAGAGAATATCGTCCAACGGAGAAAAGGCAGTGCCATACGGGCCGCCCAGGCTGTCGCCGGATATCCAGGCCATGCTGATGGTGGGCGAGGAGCAGGTCATCATCAACCAGGAGGTGAACGACAACCTGTGCTTCATGACGGAATTCATCGATACCGTTTGAACCGGCGGCCGTGTAACCGGTACACGGAATGGTCCTACGTCGCCGTCTGCACGCGTCCTATATTGTGCGGTTGGGTCGTGAACTACGATGACTGCTCCTGTGTAGCAAGCAGGGTCAGTTAGCGGTAGTTTTCACGAGGAGACCATCATGGCCACTTCCAATCAGGGCAATGACCAAGGCAGCAAGCAAGGCGATAAAACGGGCAGCCAGCAGAAGGACACCAGCAAGCGCGGCTTCGCGTCCATGGACCCGCAACAGCAGCGTGAGATCGCGGCCGAAGGAGGCCGCGCGGCTCACGAGAAAGGCACGGCGCACGAATTCACGTCCGAAGAAGCGCGCCGGGCCGGCAGCATGAGCCACAAGAACGATGCGCGCAGCAGCCAGAGCAGCACACCCGGCAGCTCGTCGCAGAGCGGCGGCAAGGAAGACGAGGAGGACAACAGCAAAGGCGGTCGCAGCGGCTCCAGCCGTTCGGGATCGTCGAGCGGTTCCAGCTCCAAGTCGTAAGCGTTGAACGATAGTTGGCCGCCCGCATGGACTTCCGTGCGGGCGTTTTTCGTCGTCTTCTTTACAGGCAGATCGTCGTATGCGGCCCCGTCTGCTGCGGCGTGCGGCCGCCGATGGCGGCCCTGGCCAGTTCGAACAGCTGCTTCATCTTGCTGGCACCCACATCCCAATATTCGGCGGTCTGGATGCGCACCCGTATCAGCGCCAGGTGCGGATCGTCCAGGCCGCCGGGGAACCAGCTGCGCGTCATCGGGCGCCACAGCTCGCGTGCCTTGGCGCGGTCCTTCAACAGGCTGGCCTGGCCGAACACCGACAGGTACAGGTTCTCCGCCGGATTACAAAAACTGATGTTGACGCCGGGATGCTGCTGCAAGGCGGTGGTAAAGTCGGCGTCGTCCGCGGTGAAAAACCACAGATTGCCTTCGTTGTCGATCTGCTGCGGCGCCAGCGGGCGGCTGCTGAGCACGCTCTCGTCGTCGCAGGTGGTGAACATGCCGAAGCGCACATCCTTGATCTTGGCGGCCAGCGTGGCGATTTGTTCCTGGTTGTAGAGCGGCATGATGCGCCTCCGTGATGAGGGTGGACAGAGTTATGCTCCACCTTAGCCGCATGAGGGGATGAACACCGTGCGTGACTTCACGTAGTTTTACATTTGCGATACATGCTGGCGATTGACTTTGCAAATGATAATCATTATCATCTACTTTTCACCGATTGAAGGATAGCCCTTGAGCGCCCAAGCCGCAGCCTCCGCCCGCAACGCCAGCCGTGCCGTTTGGCTCAAGCATCTGCACCAATGGCATTGGGTCAGTTCGGCGATGTGCTTGATGGGCATGTTCTTGTTCAGCATTACCGGCATCACCCTCAACCATTCGACGCAGATCGAGGCCAAGCCGGCCGTCGTGCGCCAGCAGGCCACCGCGCCCGCCGCGCTGACGGCGCAGCTGCGCGCCTACGCCGCCGGGCACGACGGCGCCAGGGAGCCGCTGCCGGCCGCCGCCGAACAATGGCTGCGCGATACGTGGAAGGTGCAGGCCGGCGGCCGCGTCGCCGAGTGGGCCGCCGATGAAGTCTACCTGCCGCTGCCGAAGGCCGGCGGCGACGCCTGGGTGCGCATCGCGCTGGAAGACGGCGCCGCCGAATTCGAAAACACCGACCGCGGCTGGATCTCCTGGCTCAACGACGTGCACAAGGGCCGCAACACCGGCGCCGCCTGGAACTGGTTCATTGATATCTTCGCCGGCGCCTGCCTGGTGTTCTGCATCACCGGTCTGCTGATCCTGAAATTCCACGCGGCCAACCGGCCCTTTACCTGGCCGATGGTGGGCCTGGGCATCCTGATTCCATTTGTCATTGCACTGCTGTTCATTCATTAAACTCACGACAGGTACTCCATGAAATTACGCTATTCCATCGCCCTCAGTCTGCCGCTGGCCAGCGCCACGGCCATGGGCGCCGAGCTGGCGCTCAAACTCGAAGTGCCGCAACTGAACGTGGCGGAATACCACCGTCCCTACATCGCCGCGTGGCTGGAAAACGCCGACCAGAAAGTGGTCGCCAACCTGGCCGTGCTGTACGACGTCAAGAAGAAGGACAACGCCGGCACCAAGTGGCTCAAGGATGTGCGCCAGTGGTGGCGCAAGAGCGGCCGCGACGTGGAAATGCCGATGGACGGCGTCAGCGGCGCGACCAGGGCGCCGGGCGAACAGTC
The DNA here is from genome assembly GCF_003416895.1 of Duganella sp. BJB476. Lineage (GTDB taxonomy): Bacteria > Pseudomonadota > Gammaproteobacteria > Burkholderiales > Burkholderiaceae_D > Rugamonas. Next base: position 159,540 of record NZ_QVIO01000003.1, on the reverse strand, counting down.
ACTGACCTTCCCGGGCGCGAAAGCGGCGCTGGACAAGCTGCCGGCCGGCCAGTACACGCTGGTGGTGGAAGCGGCCCGCGAAGCCGGCGGCCGCGAAGCCGTCAAGGTGCCGCTGCAATGGCCGCCGAAGTCGGCGCAGAACGTGAGTGGCCAGGGCAAGGAAGAGCTGGGCGCCGTGGTGGTACAACTCAAACCTTAAGGCCTGTCCATGAAACTGTATAAATCGTTTATCGCGCTGGCGCTGGCCGGCCTGTCGGCCGTGTCGCTGAACGCGCAGGCGCACAAGCCGTGGCTGCTGCCGTCGTCGACCATCGTCGAAGGCAAGGAAGCCTGGCTGACCGTGGACGCCGCCATTTCCGAAGGCCTGTTCGATATCGACCACCAGCCGCTCAAGCTGGACGGCATCGTCATCACCGGCCCGGACGGCGGCAAGCTGGCCATGGAAAACGTCAACAACGGCAAGCTGCGCAACACCTTCGACCTCAAGCTGCCGAAGCCAGGCACCTACAAGATCGCACTGGTGTCGCAGGGCGTGACGGGCAGCTACAAGAGCAAGGAAGGCGAGATGAAGCGCTTCCGCGGCAGCGAGGAAACGCTGGCCAAGGATGTGCCGGCCGATGCGACCGACGTCAAGCTGACGCGCATGCAGAGCCGCCTGGAGACCTTCGTCTCGACCGGCGCGCCGGACCTGGCGGTGTTCAAGCCGACCGGCGTCGGCCTGGAGCTGGTGCCGGTGACGCACCCGAACGATATGCGCGCAGGCGAGAAGGCCACTTGGCGCTTCCTGCTGGATGGCAAGCCGGCCGCTAATCAAGGCTTCAGCCTGATCCCGGGCGGCGTGCGTTATCGCGGCACGCTGGGTGAGCTGCGCAAGAACACCGACGCCAACGGCGAAGTGACGTTCGAGCTGCCGGCTGCGGGCATGTACCTGGTCAGCAGCGCGTGGCCAGCCGTCGCGCCGCAAGCGCCGGGCCAGCCGCCGCAGATGCCTCCGCGCCGCGTCAGCTATGCGGCGACGGTGGAAATCCTGCCGCAATAAGGCGCGGTATTTCTGCCATGCGTCGTGTATTGCTGCCCCATGTCGTTGACGACGAGCCGGCGCCCGCCGGCGGCGTGATCCGCGATTTCGGCGGACGCAGCATGGGCACCAGCTGGTCGGTGCGGCTGGTGTGCGCGCCGGAGGATGCCTGCACCCATCTGCAGCAAGGGTTGCAGCAGCAGCTGGACGCCGTGGTGGCGGAGATGAGCCACTGGGAAAGTGACTCCGACCTGGGCCGCTTCAACCGCGCCGACGCGGGCAGCTGGCAGCAGCTGCCGCCGGCGTTTTTCGATGTGCTGGCCTTTGCGCTGGACGTGGCCAGCGCGTCGGGCGGCGCCTATGATCCCTGCGCCGGCGCACTGGTCAACCTGTGGGGCTTCGGCCCGTATGGCAGGTTCGACCAGCCGGATTTTGTGCCGCCGTCGGCCGCGCAGATCGGCGCGGCCTTTGCGTCGCAGCCGGTGCTGCTGGAGCGCAAAGGCCGCCGTGCCTTGCAGCCGGGCGGCGTGCAGCTGGACCTGTCGGCCGTGGCCAAGGGCTACAGCGTGGACCGGCTGGCGTATTTTTTGAAGACCCAGGGTTACGCCCACTGCCTGGTCGAAGTCGGCGGCGAGCTGCGCGGCGCCGGCGTCAAGCCGGACGGCCAGCCGTGGTGGGTGGCGCTGGAGCAGGTGGCCGACACGGCAGCGCCGCAGCCTGACGAACTGGTGCTGGCGCTGCACGGCCTGTCGGTGGCGACCTCGGGCGACTACCGCCGCTATTTCGAGCTGGACGGCCAGCGCTATTCCCACACCATCGATCCGCGCAGCGGCATGCCGATCGCCAACGACCTGGCCTCGGTCACCGTGGTCCATCCGCAATGCATGGCGGCCGACGCCTGGTCCACCGCGCTGACGGTGCTGGGCTGCGAGCACGGCCTGCGCCTGGCCGAACAACAAGGACTGGCGGTGCGCTTCGTCGTCCGCCAGCGCGACGGCGGTTTCACCGAACACATGAGTACCCATTTACGCAGCATGCTCGACGAATGATCTGGACCAACGACCCCACCCGTTTGATGCTGGTAGCCAGCCTGGCCATGAGCTACGCGCTGGTGTGCCTGGCGCCTTACCTGCGCATGCGCCGCAAGCGCGTGGCGGCGCAGCGCGCCAAGGCCGAGGCTGCCGCCAACCCCGGCTGGATCGTCGCCTACGCCAGCCAGACCGGCAACGCCGAGGAACTGGCCGGGCAGACGCTGGCGACGCTGCGGCTGGCCGGCATCTCCGCGCAGATGAGCGAGCTGTCCGAACTGCATGCCGAAGATTTACAGCGCGCCGAGCGCATCCTGTTCCTGGTCAGCACCTACGGCGAGGGCGATGCGCCGGACGCCGCCGCCGCCTTTGCCGGCCGCCTGATGACTAACGGCCTGGCGCTGCCGCAACTGCATTACGCCGTGCTGGCGCTGGGCGACAGCGCCTACGCCCAGTTCTGCGGCTTCGGCCGTGCGCTGGACCAGTGGCTGCAAGCGCAGGGCGCGCAAAGCCTGTTCCCGCGCATCGAGGTCAACCGCAGTTCGGCCGAGGCCATCGGCGCCTGGCGTCAGCAGCTCAGCCATCTGGCCGGCACCAGCGATGCGCCGGACTGGAGCGCGCCGGCCTTCGACCAGTGGCGGCTGGTCAAACGCAAGCTGCTCAATCCGGGCAGCGCCGGCGCGCCGCTCTACCACCTGGAACTGGAACCGCAGGACGGCGAACTGCCGGCCTGGGAGTCGGGCGACCTGGTGCAGGTAGCGGCGCCGTCCGATCCCGAGCGCGCCCGCGAATACTCGATCGCCTCGATGCCGGCCGACGGCCGCGTGCATTTGCTGGTGCGCCTGCACACGCATGCGGACGGCAGCCACGGCGCCGCCTCCGGCTGGCTGACGCAGCAGGCCGGGCTGGGCGAGGCGGTCCAGTTGCGGCTGCGCCAGCACCGCCGCTTCCGCCTGGAGGACAACGCCCAGCGGCCGCTGATCCTGATCGGCAACGGCAGCGGCATCGCCGGCCTGCGCGGCCACCTGAAGGCGCGCACGACGAACGGACGGGCTCGCAACTGGCTGCTGTTCGGCGAGCGCAACGAAGCCCACGACTACCACTATCGCGACGAGCTGGCGACCTGGCAGCTGCACGGCAAACTGGAAAAACTGGACATGGTGTTCTCGCGCGACCAGCCTGAACGTCGCTACGTGCAGGACAGTCTGGCCGAGCAGGCGGACGCGGTGCGCGCCTGGGTCGCGGCCGGCGCCGCCATCTATGTGTGCGGCAGCCTGGACGGCATGGCGGCCGGCGTCGACGCCGCGCTGGCCGCCGCGCTGGGGCGCGAGGCACTGGACCAGCTGGCCGCCGCCGGACGCTATCGGCGCGACGTTTATTGACGCTTTATTACAACGCACCAATGCGGTGCAAATCCAGTTGTTCTGATGATAATAAAATATTACGTTTTATATGATATAAAATTTTCGCATATTGAAATTAAATTTTGTAAATTGGCGTAAATGTCGAACTTGTGAGGTTTGTTCTAAATTTGTTTCAACTATGTACCATATTGTACGGCCAGGCCCGATAATTCCGTTATCGAAGAGCAATGTTGGCCACTTCGACTTATAGCGTTGTTGGTATTGCTCTCGATTTCTATGTTTTTATTCGGGAGTTTGAATGGTATTGCAAGAAAAAATCGGCGTACGCTCCGTGCGCATCGCCCTGAGCGTGCTGACCGGCACCGTACTGATCGCGGGCCAGGCGTTTGCGGACGAGGCCATGCAGAAGGTTGAAATCACCGGCTCGAGCATCAAGCGCATCGCCGTGGAAGGCGCACTGCCAGTGCAGCGCCTGTCGCAGGAACAAATCGCCAAGACCGGCGCCACCACCGTGGCCGACCTGATCCAATCGCTGCCAGCGATGCAGGGCTTCAGCATCGCCGCCACCGCGGCCGGCTCGAACTCGGGCGGCATCGTCTCGGCCTCGATCCACAACATCGGCGAGAGCTACACCCTGGTCCTGCTGGACGGCCGCCGCATTGCGCCGACCGGCTCGGGCAGCACCATCAACCTGAACTCCATTCCGATGAGCGCGGTTGAGCGCGTCGAGATCCTGACCGACGGCGCTTCCGCCCTGTACGGTTCGGACGCGATCGCCGGCGTGATCAACTTCATCCTGAAGAAAAACGCCCACGGCGGCACCATCGATGCTACCTACTCGCAGCCGACCAGCGGCCGTCCAGGCCAGTCGTACAACACCAACCTGACCTACGGCTTCGGCGACCTGCAGGAAGACCGCTACAACATCCTGGCGACCTACCGCCACGACGAGCAGAGCCCGGTCAAGGCGACCGACCGTTCGTTCGCATCGACTTCGTATATCCCGTTCAACTACAACGGCCACAACTACATCTACGACCGTACCAGCCCGGCGGCCGCACCTGCCAACGTCGGCGTGACCTTCAACAAGGGTTTGGCGCCTATCGGTTTCAGCCCGTACCTGATGCAGAACGGCAGCTGCCCGACGCAGACCTACCTGAGCCTGAACAACACGGCCGATACCCACAACTGCTCGTTCGACTCGACGCCAGCGGTGGAAATCTCGCCGCAGAACAAGCGTGACAGCTTCTTCACCAAGGCCCAGTACAAGGCCAGCGAAGACATCACCGTGTTCGCCGAAATGGCGCTGTCGCGCCTGGACCTGACCGCGCGCATCGCGCAGAACATCGCGCCGTTCACCATCGCGCCCGGTTCGGACCGCTACAACACCTACGTGCTGCCTTACCTGACCGCCGACCAGGCCGCCAACGTCAAGCAAGTGTCGGGCAGCTACCGCACCTACGACTGGGGCACCCGCGACAGCCAGACCATCACCGACGCCCAGCACCTGGTGGTGGGCGCGGAAGGCGATATCGGCGCCTGGAGCTTCGGCACCGGCCTGACCTGGTCGCGCAACAAGCTCGACGAGCGCTATGTCGGCGGCTACGCGATGACCAAGGAATTCAAGGACATGTTGGCCACCAACGCCTTCAATCCATTCGCGCCGATCGGCAACCAGAGCGACGCCACCAAGGCGCAGATCGCCAACTCGATCTACCACGGTTCGGTGCGCGAAGCGTCGACCACCTTGAAGGGTGTGGACGCGCACGGTTCGCGTGAAGTGTTCACGCTGCCAGGCGGCGCCGCCAACCTGGGTATCGGCGCCGACTACCGCGAGTATGCTTACGAGCAGACTCCATCGGCCGACGCGGCCGGCGGCAAGATCTACAACCTGACCGCCCAGCCAGCCTACGACATGAAGCGCGCATCGTACGGCGTGTTCGGCGAGCTGCTGGCGCCGCTGACCAAGGAACTGGAAGTGACCTTGGCCGGCCGCTACGACAGCATTGCCGGCATCGACAACCTGCTGGTCAACCGCAAGATGGGCGAGACCCAGTCGGCCAGCACCTACAAGGTGTCGGCCCGCTGGCAGCCGGTCAAGACGGTGCTGGTGCGTGGCTCCTACGGCACCGGCTTCAAGGCGCCTAGCATGCTCGACATCGGCCAGCCGCTGGTCAGCGCCGGCGTGACCTCGAACAGCTACGCTTGCCCATTCCCTGGCACCGACCAGTGCCGTCCAGGCAATGTGCAGTACAACCTGCTGTCCGGCGGTAACGAGAACCTGAAGCCTGAGCGTTCCAAGCAGTACTCGATCGGTTTCCGCGTCGAGCCTAACGCCTCGTTCTCGTTCGGCGCCGACCTGTGGGATGTGAAGATCACCGACGCCGTGTCGTCGATCAGCGAGCAGCAGATCTTTGCCGCCCCGGCCAAGTTCCGTGACCTGTTCACCACCTTCACCGAACCGTCGACCGGCAACACCTACTGGGCGATGAAGAGTCTGTCGATCAACATCGGCAAGACCCACAACCAGGGTATCGACTACGACATGGTGGGTCGCCAGAAGTTCTCGTTCGGCCAGTTGACGGCCAACCTGAACGGCACCTACCTGATGAAGTCGGACTACACCCGTCCGGGCACCGACGGCGACTGGACCAGCGACATGAACTTCTTCGGCGTCGACAACAAGGTAGCCTTCCGCCACATCGTGCGCGCCGCGCTGACGCTGGATACCGGCAAAGTAAGCAACACGCTGAGCGCGAACTATCGCAACGGCTACCAGGACGCGCAAGCGACCGTGCGTAACGTCGATAGCGGCAAGGACGAGATCATCCGTCTGTGGGTGCCGTCGTACCTGACGATCGACTGGCAGGGCAAGCTGGCGCTGACCAAGACCGCGGCTATCCGCATGGGCGTGAAGAACCTGGCCGGCCGCGAACCGCCGCTGTCGCTGCGCGCTTCGTCGGGCCACCAGGTCGGCTTCGATCCACGCTACGCGGACCAGCTGGGCCGCACCTTCTACATGACCGGCACGCTGGCGTTCTAAGCTGTTGATCCTGTAATGTAATGAAGCCCTGACCGGTAGTATTGGTCAGGGCTTTTTTTATTCGGCGCTCGCTTGTTCGAGACCGCGTGCAAGGCTGGAGATGCTGGGGTTGTCGATGAACACGCAGCGCTTGCCGGTGCGCTTGCAGTAGTCCTTGACCCGCCAGTAGGCGCTGTGGCTGATGCAGCCGGTCTGGCAGATCACCAGGTCGGCCGCCGCCAGGCTGGCGTCGAGGCGGTTGGCGTTGTCTTCCAGGCCGCCGTCGTGGTGGGCGAACTGCGCGCCTTCGCGTTCGATCAGTTCGCGGTAGGTGGCGACGTTGCCGCTGCGCCCGCCCACGCACAGCACCGCGCGGTCGTTCAGGCTGAGCGGCATCTTCATGACGTGCTCGACGACCTGGCGCGTTTCCTCCAGTATCGGCGCCGGTTCCGCCGCCGTCTGCAGCTTCGCCAGTTCCAGCTTGAGCTCGGTGATCTGGTTGCGCATGGCGCGCTCGCGTTCATCCATCTGCATCAGGCGCTCGGCCAGCTTGGCGCGGGTCTCCAGGCCGGGGATGGACTCGCGCAACTGCTCCAGCTCGGCCTTGAGCGAATCGATCATGCTGTCCTTGCCGACCGCCTGCGCGCGCTGCTGCATCAGCTGGGCAGCGTGCTTTTCGGCGTCCGCGCTCTTGTCGGCCAGCAGCGCGGCGGCGCGTTGCTGGGCCTTGGCCAGGTCGTGCGTCAGGCGCGCATTGTCGGCCAGCGTGGCGTTGAATTTGTTGATGTCGGCGCGCACGCAGGCGCCGGCCTGGTGCTGCACCATGTGCAGGTCGCGGCACATCTGTTCTTCCAGTTCGGCGTTGCAGCGCGGATGCGTCAGGCCGGCCCAGAAGGCGCCGGCGACGTCGCCGTTGGCGACTGCCGTGTTCCACAGCTCGGCGACCTGGGCGGTGCTCTTGGCGGCGCGGAAGCGCAGCAGCACGGCGGCGTAGCGGCGCTCCAGTTCCTTTTGCAGCGCTTCCGACAGGCGGTTGCGGCTGCCGCACTCGGTGACGGCGCCGACGTGCACTTCATAGTCGTCGGCCAGCACCTTGCCGGACGTGACCTTGTCGACCAGCTTGCGCAGCACGCCCAGCGGAAAGCCGACGCCGACCAGCGGGCAATGGCAGGCATGGCCCAGCTCCCACAGCCGGCGGCGGCGCGAGGCGTGGGTGTCGTCCTGCGGCCGCAGCGCCGCCATGACGCTGGTGATGGCGGGCTTGAGCACCTGCTGCTCGGCGGGGCGCGGCGGCGCGGTGGAGGCGGGCGCCAGCGTGCCGGCCACCTGCGGCATGGCGGCGGCGATGATGGCCGCCAGCGGATCGTGTTTGTCGCACATGGGAATGGCTCTCCTTAGACCGTGGCCGGCGCGATACGCGCGCGCGCCATGATGCGGCTGAGGAAGTTGCTCTTTTCCTGCAGGTGCATATTGCGCTCGACCACGCCGGCCCACTGCTCGGACAGCTGCTGGCAGGTGGCGCTGAGCACCGGCGCCAGGTCCGGCAGGCTGGCCAGCGCTTTCAGGTGGCGTTCGATCACCGAGGCAAGCTTGACACAGCCGCCGGCCTCGTCGCTGCCGGCCGTGTAGTGCGACATCAGATGCAGCACGGCGGACAGCATCAGTTCTGGATTGTGTCCGCCATGGGAGGGGGCGAGAAAAATCGGATTGCTACGGTCTATGGCCATCAAACGCTCCTGGTTTCAGTTAGGAAGTCTGGCTGGCTTGCGGCTGGCTACTCGGGCGGGGCGGGCGCGGCGGCGCCCGGGGTGACCTCAGGCGGTCAGGATCAGCTTGTTGAGCTGGGTGATGCGCAGGCGGTAGATGCGGCCTGCATGTTCGATCTCGACTTCGCGGCCGTCTTCCATCAGGCTGGCGCTGGTGATGCGCTTGATCGGCACGATCGCCGGCGCGGCAACGATGGTTTTGGCGTGGGCGGTGATGGCGGGTGGGGTGGCGGGCAGGGCGGTGGTCATCTTTGGAGTTCCTTAAATAAGAATGATTCGTATTTGCATTCATTATTGTGGAAGCACGGAAGGAATGCAAGTGTTATTTAGGAGTTATTGAGCCACCATGTGGAGGGGAATAAAAAAGAGCCCGGCAGGAGTGACCGGGCCCAAGCTGGGTTCATGAGCTGGCGCGTGCTTACATCACAGCGCCGCCAGCAATTGCGCCGGGGCGTCGCTCTCGGCGCCCTTGGTCTTGGCGGCCGCCAGCTGCTTGGCGCGGGTGCGCGAGGGCGGCAGGCGGCGCAGGGTTTTCAGCGCTTCCGGATCCTTGATGCCGATGGTGCGCTGGTCCACGCTGATCAGGCCGATTTCGTTGAAGGCCGACAGCGTGCGGCTGACGGTCTCCAGCGTCAGCCCCAGGTAGCTGCCGATTTCGTGGCGCGTCATGCGCAGGTTGAACAGCTTGCTGGAGTAGCCCATCTGGGCGAAGCGCTCGGCCAGCGACACCAGGAAGCGCGCCACGCGCGCCTCGGCGCTGAGCGCGCCCAGCATGCCGATCATGGCTTGCTCGCGCACCAGCTCGCGGCTCATGACGCCGTACATCATGTTTTCCAGCTCCAGGTGGACCCGGCCCAGCGCCGTCAGCTTCTTGAACGGCAGCAGTATCAGGTCGCAGTCGGACAAGGCCACCGCCTCGGACGAGTAGTGGCGGGTGTGGATGCCGTCCACGCCCAGCATGTCGCCCTTCATCGGGAAGCTGAGCACCTGCTCGTTGCCGAACTCGTCGATGAGCACCGTCTTCAGGAAGCCGGAGTTGACGATGTACAGCGTGTCGAAGGGCTGGCCGATGGTGTGGATGCGCTGCCCCGTCTTGAACTGCACGTGCTGGAACAGCAGCTCCTCGTTGGTGACCGAACAGGCCGCCGGGATGTGTAGCAAATCGCAGACTTCCTTCAGGTTCGACCAGAGCCGTCCCTGACGCTGACGGCCTGCCTCCATCGAGGAGGACTGCATGGTGGCAGTGGTGGCCGGGCGAATTTCAGACGTTTGCGTAGACAGCATGTTGATCTCCTGTGTACAGGTATTGCTTTTCGATAGGGTGGGAACTGGGCTGCGCCGCGCTGCTTGGTTTCCTGTTGTGGTGTCGCACGGCATCTTGCTGCGAGTCTGTAGCCGTGCAGCATGAATCTATGATTTCAGTATGCCAACGAGGGGAGGAGATAGATATCAGCAATGGCTGAATATGCGCGTAGGAGGCAGCGCAGCATTGTAGGAGTTGTCCTAACGGCGGACGAGAAAATCAGGTCTTGAAGGGGGATAACAGACGATGAGCCACAGCATATTGAACCATCTCCGAGAGCGAGCTCATGCCCATTTTCTGCATGATGCGGGTCTTGTGGGTGCTGACGGTCTTGACGCTCAGGTGCAGGCTGTTGGCGATTTCAGTGATCGACTTGCCGGCCACCAACAGCGAAAACACTTCGAACTCGCGGTCCGACAGCTGTTTATGCAACAGGCTTTCGTTGGGCATCATGATGTTCAGCGCCAGTTGCTCGGCCACTTCGGTGCTGATGTAGGGGCGGCCGGAAGCGACCTTGCGGATGGCGCCGACCAGCTGGGTGCCGGCGCTTTCCTTGGTCAGATAGCCCTGGGCGCCGGCGCGGATGGCGCGCACCGCGTACTGCTCTTCTTCATGCATGGTCAGGATCAGGATGGCGAGCTTGGGCGCCTCCGCCTTGATCTGGCGGATCAGGTCGACGCCGCTGCGGCCGGGCATGGACAAGTCCAGCAGCAGCAGGTCGAAACCGCCCTGGCGCACATGGCCCAGGACTTCGAAGCCGTCGATGGCTTCGCCTACGATGTCGATGTCGGGAGCGCCGTCGAGTATGCGCTTGAGGCCTTCGCGCATGATGGTGTGGTCGTCGGCAATGACAATTCGAATCATAGAGATGCTTGAGGAAAAAGTAATTAAAAGTAAGTATTATTGTGTTTGAACTAATCTTATTATCTTACTACAAAAAGCATCTCGACCGCGTTTTATTTGCTGCCGGGCTCCTTGATCAGGCGATGCACCAGCACCGGTGTCTTAGCGTGCGACAACACCTTGTTGGTTACGCTGCCCAGCAGCAGCTGGCCCCAGCCGCTGCGGCCATGCGAGCCCATGAAGATAAGGTCGCAATGGTGTTTTTCCGCCACATCGACGATCTTGTGCGCGGTGCTTTCCGCAAACGCCGTCAGCGCCTCGCACGGCACGCCGCGTTTGGCGCAGGACTCGACCACATCCTGCGTATGTTCCTGGCCGGCGCGCAGCATGGCGGCGCGGTATTCATCCTCGCTGGGGTAGCTGGGCGGGATGATTTCGACATAGATCGGATACTGGTATTCCGGCGCCACGAACAGCACCAGCACTTCGGCCTTCATCTGTTCGGCAAACGCCACCCCGGCGCAGGCGGTTTTACTGGAAACGGCGGAACCGTCGGTGGTAATCAAGATTTTGCGGTACATGATGAACCTCCTTTTAAAACCAGCTGGCTGCTCTTAATTGTAGCCCCGATTTACATTATTGTTAGTATGGAAAGACTTGATGATTATCAAATAAAAGCGCTTTATGCTGAGGCGCCCGTGTTGGCTTTCATACTTTTTACCCGCTTTTTTTGCACCCGAGCACTACTTTTGTGTCTCAAGGCGTGTTTTGTCTATCTAACCAATGTTAGTATCTCCAAATACAACGAAACTTGGCTTGGACCCGGAGCGCAGGGCAGGCGACCCGACTCTGGGATTGAATAATCTGGCTGCGCCCTGCTACACTCGGGTAAGAGCGTTATATTGCCGAGCGTCATCACAAGCATGCAAGTTTAGGGCAGCAATTTTACAAATTATGGAGAAGCAGGGATTATGACCAACGCCGCTGACGATTTCGACGCACTATTTGATGAAGTGTCTGCTCAGAGCAAGACGGCAGCGCCTGCTCCAGCGCCTGCTCCCGCCGAGGACGACCTGGAAAGCCTGTTCGACGAAGTGTCGTCGGCCCGGCCTGCGGATGCAGCGCCTGCCGCTCCCGCCCCGGCGCCTGTTGCCGCTGCGTCCGCCGCAGCGCCGGCCGAGGCTGGCGCCGACGGCGAAGACAAGCCGATGTTCGAACGCCTGGGCGGCATCGTGCGCCTGCTGCACGATTCGCTGCGCGAACTGGGCTACGACAAGGCGCTGACCGAGGCGTCGTCGCAGATCAACGACGCCCAGGACCGCCTCGAATACGTCGCCACCCTGACCGAACAAGCCGCCAACAAGGTGCTCAACACCCTGGACGAGGGCATGCCGGAGCAGGATGTGCTGTCGAAGAAATCCAAGGAAATGGAAACCCGCTGGGCCGACCTGTTCGCAGGCAAGCTGAGCCTGGACCAGTTCAAGCAGCTGGCCGGCGACTCGCAGGCGTTTGCGGCGGCCGTGTCGGTGGCCACCGAAGCGGAAAAAGCCCGCCTGCTGGAAATCATGATGGCCCAGGACTTCCAGGACATCACCGGCCAGCTGATCAAGAAAGTCGTGACCATCACCAAGACGGTGGAGCACGAACTGGCAGAACTGCTGCGCGACAATGCACCACCGGCGGTACGCGAGAAAATCGCGCAAAAAGAAGTGTCCCTGATGTCCGGCCCTTCGGCTCCAGCCGTAGCGCTGAACCAGGACAATGTCGACGACCTGCTTGCTGACCTGGGATTCTAATGGACGATATGCTGAAGGATTTCGTCGTCGAGGCGATGGATCTTGCGGTCAACGTTGAAGAGCATCTGCTGCGGCTCGAACGCGACCCGGACAATAAAGAAACATTGAATGCGGTGTTCCGCTCCTTCCACACCATCAAGGGCGGCGCCGGTTTCATGGGCCTGCCGGCGATGGTGGCGGCATGTCACTTGACCGAGAACTTGTTCGACGCACTGCGCACCGGCGCCGCGCCGGTGACGCCGATCGCGATCGAGGCGGCGCTGCAAGCGTCCGGCTTCGTGGCCGACCAGCTGGCCGAACTGAACAACGGCGCCGAGCCGGACAGCCTGCCGGCCATGCCCAAGGATCTGGAAGTCATCCTGACCGACGCCATCGAAGGCAAGACCACCGCTGCTCCGGCCAAGGCCGCCGCGCCGGCGCCTGCCCCGGCCGCGGCTGCCGCCGCTCCGGCCCCAGCCGCGGCACCAGCTTCCGCGCCGTCGCCTGACGGCCTGGACTGGGAAGGCATGTATGAAACCGTGATGCCTGCCGGTAGCTACACCAAACCTGCCGCATCGGCAGCGGCGCCGGCCCCAGCCGCAGAAACGCGTGCGCCATCGGCCCCGTTGCCGGCCGCCGAACTGGCCGCCGTCGTTGCCGCCGTGCACGCCGCCGGTCCGACCTCCGGTCCCGCCAAGCGCGAAGCCGCCGAAAAACGCGAAGAGCGTCCGCACGCCGCGCCGGCCAAGGAAGAATCGATCCGGGTCGACGCCGTCAAGCTGGACGCACTGCTGGAAGTGGCCGGCGAATCGGTGCAGGCCGCCAACCAGGCCGCCGTGCTGCTGGAGCGCCTGCTGCAATTCAAGTTCGAAGGCCAGGCCCAGACCTTGATGGCGACTCTGGCGGAAACGCTGGAACGCGCCTCGCGCTACTCCACCGAACTGCAGCGCGCCACCCTGGCGACCCGCATGCAGCCGGTCGGCCGCCTGTTCCAGAAGTTCCCGCGCCTGGTGCGCGAACTGGCGAAAGACCTGGGCAAGGACGTCGAACTGACCATCGAAGGCGCGGAGACCGAAGTCGACCGCGTGGTGGTGGACAGCCTGTACGATCCGCTGGTGCACATGCTGCGCAATTCGCTGGACCATGGCGTCGAATCGCCGGAAGACCGCCTCGCGGCGGGCAAGCCGGCCAAGGCTTATATTTCGCTCAAAGCATGGCAGGAAGCAAATAGCGTTATGATTGTGCTTCAGGACGACGGCAAAGGCATGGATCCGGTGGTGCTGCGCACCAAGGCTCAGCAAAAAGGCCTGATCTCGGAATCGGTGCAGCTGACCAACGACGAATGCTTCCAGCTGGTATTCTTGCCGGGTTTCTCGACCAAGGAAGTCGCTTCCAGCGTGTCCGGCCGTGGCGTCGGCATGGACGTGGTGAAGACCGCGGTGGAGAAGAACCGCGGCGCCATCCACATCGAATCGGCGCTGGGCAAGGGCACCAAGTTCGCCATCCGCCTGCCGATCGAGCTGTCGATCGTGCCGACCATGCTGGTCTCGACCTCGGGCGCCGCGCTGGCGCTGCCGATGGCCGTGGTACAGCGCGTGGTCGAGCTGCCGGAAGTGTTCATGGAAGTGGGCGGCGCGCCGGTGCTGAAAGACCAGGGTCGTCCGTTGCCGGTCCGTTCGCTGGCCGATTCGCTGGGCTACGAGAGCTGCCGCGAGAAGGTGGGTATTGTTGTCGCTGCACCACAGCCGTACATTCTGGCGGTGGAAGCGGTCGACGGTACTGCCGACCTGGTGATTAAACCGATGACCGCGATTAGTGTCGAAGGTATTACCGGCACCGCGCGTTCGGCCGAAGGCGAACTGGTGCTAGTGGTGGGCCTATCGTTCCTAATGGACGGATGTCGAGGTAGTGTACGCATGGCGGCCTAGTCTGAGGACAGGGCCAGAAAGTCCAAAAGCCTGCGTTCACGCAGGCTTTTTTTTATTCGCAGTTTTGTTTCAACACCGAATTTTGCAAAAGGAGTCATAAAAAGTGTATCAGTAGGCGGAACTGCATCGGCTCACGAGGCCGGCCAGCGGCGGCCGCTACCGCATTGCACAATATGGCATAATCGAAGTGGATCACTCACACAGGCAGAAGTAGTTCCCTTAATTGGGTACTCATAAATCATCATGAAGACGCTTTACGACAAACTCTGGGAATCCCACGTGGTCAAGGCCGAGGAAGACGGCACCACGATCCTGTACATCGACCGCCACCTGGTGCATGAAGTCACCAGCCCGCAGGCATTCGACGGCCTGCGCGCCGCCGGCCGTGCGCCGTGGCGCGTGTCCGCCAACCTGGCGGTGGCCGACCACAATGTGCCGACCACCGGCCGCGCCGACGGCATCGCCGACCCGGTTTCGCGCCTGCAGGTGGAAACGCTGGACAAGAACGCCAAGTCCTACGGCCTGACCTACTTCAACATGAACGACAAGCGCCAGGGCATCGTCCACGTGATCGGGCCGGAGCAGGGCGCGACCTTGCCGGGCATGACCGTGGTCTGCGGCGACTCGCACACCTCGACCCACGGCGCCTTCGGCGCGCTGGCGCACGGCATCGGCACCTCGGAAGTGGAGCATGTGCTGGCCACCCAGACGCTGCTGCAAAAGAAATCCAAGGCCATGCTGGTGCAGGTCGACGGCGCGCTGCCGGTCGGCGTCACCGCCAAGGACGTGGTGCTGGCCATCATCGGCAAGATCGGCACCGCCGGCGGCACCGGCTACTGTATCGAGTTCGGCGGTTCGACCATCCGCGCGCTGTCGATGGAAGGCCGGATGACGGTCTGTAACATGGCGATCGAAGCGGGCGCGCGCGCCGGCATCATCGGCGTCGACGACGTCACCATCAACTACGTCAAGGGCCGTCCGTTTTCGCCGGCCGGTCCGCACTGGGACCGCGCGGTCGACTACTGGCGCACGCTGCATTCGGACGCCGGCGCCAGGTTCGACCTGGTGGTCACGCTCAACGCCGCCGAGATCAAGCCGCAGGTGACCTGGGGCACGTCGCCGGAAATGGTGACCTCGATCGACGGCCGCGTGCCGGATCCAGACCTGGAAAAAGACAGCGTCAAGCGTGATGCGATGGAAAAGGCGCTGGTGTATATGAACCTCAAGCCCAACACGGCGATCGAGGACATTCGCATCGACAAGGTCTTCATCGGCTCCTGCACCAACTCGCGCATCGAGGACTTGCGCGCCGCCGCCGACGTCGTGCGCGGCAAGCACCGCGCCTCCAACGTCAAGCTGGCGATGGTGGTGCCGGGCTCCGGACTGGTGAAAGACCAGGCCGAGAAGGAAGGCCTGGACCGCATCTTCAAGGACGCCGGTTTCGAATGGCGCGACCCGGGCTGCTCGATGTGCCTGGCGATGAACGCCGACCGCCTGGAACCGGGCGAGCGCTGCGCCTCCACCTCGAACCGCAATTTTGAAGGACGCCAAGGCCAGGGCGGACGCACCCATCTGGTGTCTCCCGCGATGGCAGCGGCAGCCGGTATCGCCGGCCATTTCGTCGACGTACGCAGCCTGCGTTGATTTGATTGAACCATAACGAGAAATCCTCATCATGAAAAAACTATTCGCCCTGTCCATCATCGCGCTGATCCTGACCGGCTGCAACACCGTCAACGGCTTCGGCAAGGACGTCAAAAAAGTCGGTGAGTCGCTGGAAGGCGCTTCGACCAAAAAATAAACCGCAGCACGGCGGGCCGCGACGGTCCGCCGTCGCACAACCCGAACGAGAATCATGGATAAATTTACGATCTACGAAGGACTGGTGGCCCCGCTCGACCGCGCCAATGTCGACACCGACGCCATCATTCCGAAGCAATTTTTGAAGTCGATTCATCGCACCGGCTTCGGCCCGAACCTGTTCGACGAGTGGCGCTACCTGGACCACGGCGAGCCGGGCCAGGACAACAGTGTGCGTCCGCTCAATCCCGACTTCGTGCTCAACGAGGCGCGCTACCAGGGCGCCTCGATCCTGCTGACCCGCAAGAACTTCGGCTGCGGCTCCTCGCGCGAGCACGCGCCGTGGGCGCTGGACCAGTACGGCTTCCGCGCCATCGTCGCGCCGTCGTTCGCCGACATCTTCTTTAACAACTGCTACAAAAGCGGCTTGCTGCCCATCGTTTTATCCGAAACGCAGATCGACCATCTGTTTAATGAAGTCAAGGCCTTCCCCGGTTACCGTCTGGTGGTCGACCTTGAGCAGCAGCGCATCTCCACCAGCAATGGCAGCGTCTCCTATCCCTTCGAGATCGACGCCTTCCGCAAATACTGCCTGATGAACGGGCTCGACGATATTGGCCTGACCCTGCGTCACGCCGACGCTATCCGCGGCTTCGAAGAGCGCCATCTGGCAACCCAACCTTGGTTGGCCAACGTCATCTAATCTCGAAAAGTAACCATGAAAATCGCTATCCTCCCGGGCGACGGTATCGGCCCGGAAATCGTCGCACAAGCCGTCAAGGTCCTCAACGTGCTGGGCGAAAAATTTGAGCTGGAAAGCGCGCCGGTCGGCGGCGCCGGCTACGCGGCCCACGGCCACCCGCTGCCGGAAGGCACGCTGGCGCTGGCCAAGGCGGCCGACGCGGTGCTGTTCGGCGCCGTCGGCGACTACCAGTACGACACGCTGGAACGCGCGCTGCGTCCGGAGCAGGCGATCCTGGGCCTGCGCAAGCAGCTGGGCCTGTTCGCCAACCTGCGTCCGGCCATCCTGTATCCGGACCTGGCCAACGCCTCGACCCTGAAGCCTGAAGTGGTGTCCGGCCTGGACATCCTGATCATCCGCGAACTGACCGGCGACATCTACTTCGGCCAGCCGCGCGGCGTGCGCGAGTGCCCGGACGGCGCCTTCAAGGGCCAGCGCGAAGGCTTCGACACCATGCGCTATGCCGAAGGCGAAATCCGTCGCATCGCCCACGTGGCGTTCCAGGCCGCGCAAAAGCGCGGCAAGCGCCTGACCAGCGTCGACAAGGCCAACGTGCTGGAAACCTTCCAGTTCTGGAAAGACATCGTCACCGACGTGCACAAGGAATACCCTGACGTCGCGCTGGAGCACATGTACGTCGACAACGCCGCGATGCAGCTGGTGCGCGCGCCGAAGAAGTTCGACGTCATCGTCACCGGCAATATGTTCGGCGACATCCTGTCCGACCAGGCGGCCATGCTGACCGGTTCGATCGGCATGCTGCCGTCGGCCTCGCTGGACGCCAACAACAAGGGCCTGTACGAGCCGTCGCACGGTTCCGCGCCCGACATCGCCGGCAAGGGCATCGCCAATCCGCTGGCGACGATTCTGTCGGCCGCGATGATGCTGCGCTACTCGCTGAACAAGGCCGAACAGGCCGACCGTATCGAGAACGCCGTCAAGCACGTACTGTCGCAAGGCCTGCGCACCGCCGATATCTACGAAGCCGGCACCACCAAGGTGGGCACGGAAGAGATGGGCAACGCGGTGGTCAAGGCTTTGGTATAAACGGTATAAATATTTAAGACAAGGAAGAGCAAAATGAAACTCGTAGGCTTGGTAGGTTGGCGCGGCATGGTTGGTTCGGTCCTGATGCAGCGCATGCAGGAAGAGGGCGATTTCGCCCACATCGAACCGGTGTTTTTCACCACCTCGAACCCGGGCGGCGACGCCCCGGCGATGGCGAAGAATGAAACCAAACTGAAAAGCGCGACCGACATCGACGAACTGAAAAAGTGCGAGATCATCATCTCGTGCCAGGGCGGCGACTACACCACCGAAGTGTTCCCTAAACTGCGCGCGGCCGGCTGGAACGGCTACTGGATCGACGCCGCCTCCACGCTGCGCATGGAGAAGGACGCCGTCATCGTGCTGGACCCGGTCAACCTGCACGTCATCAAGGACGCGCTGGGCAAGGGTGTGAAGAACTACATCGGCGGCAACTGCACCGTGTCGTGCATGCTGATGGGCCTGGGCGGCCTGTTCCAGCACAACCTGGTCGAGTGGATGACCTCCATGACCTACCAGGCGGCATCGGGCGGCGGCGCCCAGCACATGCGCGAACTGCTGACCCAGTTCGGCACCATCAATTCGTCGGTGAAATCGCTGCTGGACAATCCGGCTGCGGCGATCCTGGAAATCGACCGCCAGGTGCTGGCCACCCAGCACGGCCTGAGCGCCGAAGAGACCAAGCAGTTCGGCGCGCCGCTGGCCGGCAACCTGATCCCTTGGATCGACAAGGACCTGGGCAACGGCCAGTCGAAGGAAGAGTGGAAGGGCGGCGCCGAGACCAACAAGATCCTGGGCCTGGGCGCGGACTTCGGTTCGAAAGCCATCCCGGTCGACGGCCTGTGCGTGCGCATCGGCGCCATGCGCAGCCACTCGCAGGCGCTGACCATCAAGCTGAAGAAAGACGTGCCGATCGACGAGATCCACGACATCATCGCCGCCAACAACCAGTGGGTCAAAGTGGTGCCGAACACCCGTGAAGCGTCGGTCAAGGACTTGTCGCCAGCGGCCGCCACCGGCAGCCTGACGATCCCGGTCGGCCGCCTGCGCAAGATGAGCATGGGCGACGACTACCTGTCGGCCTTCACCGTCGGCGACCAGCTGCTGTGGGGCGCGGCCGAACCGCTGCGCCGCATGCTGCGCATCGTGCTGGACAAGTAACAAGCCCTCGGGCAATTGTTAAAGCAGAAGGGGTTTTCTCTATGAGCTCTCATAGGGAAAACCCCTTTTTTTGGTTTAAAGTAGGCATAGACGTTACACATCCTCATGTATCACTAGAGAAACATCGTGCAAAGCTTGCATGCTCTGGAGCATGATGATATGTTGGTATATCTGGGAAAGTAACATTTTCCCTCTGACAACCTGATGCCGCCCACTATGCACGTACCAACTCGCTCCAGCATTGTTTCCTTCGCGTTGAAGACACTCACCGGGGCTGTCGCCAGTGCAGTGTTAGTGGCGGCCTCCGCCAACGCCGCCGGGCTCGGCAAGCTGACGGTCCTATCGTCGCTGGGGCAGCCGCTGCGAGCGGAGATCGAACTGACCGCGGTCTCGGCGGACGAAGCCGGCGCGCTGGTCGCCAAGCTGGCGCCGGCCGAAGCCTTCCGCACCGCCAATATCGATTTCAATCCGACCCTGCTGTCGCTGCGCTTCGAAATCGAACAGCGCAACGGCCGCCAGTTGATACGCGTGACGTCGACCCAGCCGGTCAATGAGCCCTTCGTCGACATGCTGCTGGAACTGAACTGGACCGGTGGCCGCATGGTCCGCGAATACACCTTCCTGCTGGACCCGGCTGACATGCGCGCGACGCAATCGCCGCAAGTGGCCGCGCCGGTCGACCTGGGCCGCAGCGCCGCGCCTGTCGCGGCCGCGCCGGCCGCAGCACCGGTGGCGCAGAGTACGCCGGCGCCGGTGCGCCAGCCTGCTGCGCCGGCCAAGCAGGCCGCCAGCGAATACACCGTCAAATCCGGCGACAACCTGACCCGCATCGCCAACCAGGTCAAGCCGGTCGATGTGTCGCTGGACATGATGCTGGTGGCGCTGTACCGCGCCAATCCGGAAGCCTTCTCCGGCAACAATATGAACCGCCTGAAGTCGGGCCAGATCTTGGCCGTGCCGGACGCCGACACCATCCGCAACACCGCGCCGGAAGGCGAGGCGCGCGGCGTGGTGGTCGCGCATGCGGCCGATTTCAACGCCTACCGCGCCAAGCTGGCGGGGCAGGTGGCCAACAGCACGCCGGCCAAGGAGCCGGACACCAGCCAGAACGTGTCGGGCAAGATCACCGCCAAGGTGGAAGAAAAACCAAACGCCGTCAACGCCGCCAAGGACAAGCTGACACTGTCGAAAACCACCTCCGGCGCGCCGGTCGCGGGCAAGACCGGCATGGCGGTGGAAGACAAGATCGCCCACCAGAAGGAACTGGACGAAGCCGCCGCCCGCACCAAGGAACTGGAAAAGAACGTCCACGACCTGGAAAACCTGATGGCGGTGAAGAGCAAGGCTGGCGCGGACAGCGCGAAACCATCGGCTTCGGCGGTGGCCTCCGCGCCTGTGTCGGCTTCAGCTTCGGCCCAGGTGGAAGCGTCCGTGCCGGCCAAGCCCAAGCGTTCACTGGTGGTGCCGCCCAAGCATTTGGCCGAGCCTAGCCTGTTCGAAACGATCATGGACAACCTGCAATACGTCGGTGTGGCCGCGGCGGCCCTGCTGGCAGCTGTCGGCGCGTTGATCGCCTCGCGCCGCCGCAAGAAGTTCGAAGTGCCAAAGGACGAGACCAGCATCCTCGGCGACACCGCGATCCCGTCGCAGGCGCTGATTGCCGAAGCCGGCGGCCAGAGCGTCGACACCAACAACAGCGTGTTCAATTCCAACTTCGCGCCATCGGCCAGCCAGCTCGACACCAATGAAGTCGATCCGGTGGCGGAAGCCGACGTCTACATCGCCTACGGCCGCGACGCCCAGGCAGAAGAAATCCTGAAAGAGGCGCTGCGCAGCCATCCGGAACGCCACGCGGTGCGCCTGAAGCTGCTGGAAATCTACGTGACCCGCAAGGACGCGCGCGCGTTCGAGAGCCAGGCCTCCGAGCTGTATTCGATGACGCGCGGCCAGGGCGATGAATGGGCGCAAGCCGCCGCCATGGGCCGCACGCTGGATGCCGGCAATCCGTTGTACGCCGAAGGCGGTGCTGCCGCCGACGATGGCGCCGGCATGTTCGCCGCCGCGCCGGCCGTGGCCGCCGCCGGTATCGCCGCCGGCGCCGCCGCGTTCAGCGCATCGGACTTCAGCAACGACTTCAGCGCACCTGCGCCGGCTCCGGCGCCTGCTGCAGGCGGTCTCGACCTGGATCTGGGTTTCGACGCCCCGCCTGCCGCCAGCGACAACAACAGCAACCTGATGGATTTCGGCAGCGAGATGGATACCGCCTTGCCGCAGGCAGCCGATGCCTCCGTGTCGCCAGCTTCGGTGGCGGCGGAAACCGACAACCTGATGGACTTCGACCTGGGCGGCCTGAGTTTCGAGCCGGCCGCCGCCGCGCCAGCGCCGGCCCCTGCGGCCGAACCGGAAGCCTCGCCGGAAGACGCCTTCAACCTGGCCTTCGACGCACCGGCCGCACCGGCTCCGGCGCCAGAGCCAGCGCCTGCGCCGGCGGAAGACCTGAGCATGGACTTCGGCCTGGACCTGCCGGCCGAGGCGGTGGCGCCTGGATTGCCGTCGGCCAGCACTGACCCGCTGGACCTCGACCTGATGAATTTTGAGATTCCGGAACTGCCGGCCGTGCCTGCGCCTGTCCCGGCGCAGGCCGCCGAGTTCGACGCCGGCGACTTCGCCGACGCGCTGCAAGGCGCGGAAGAAGTCACCCCGGCACCGGCTCCGGCCGCTCAGGAGTTCGACCTGTCCGGCATCGACCTCGACCTGGATACCGCGCTGGGCGGCGCCGGCGCGCCGGCTGCGGCCGACGCCGCGCCATCCCACGCGCGCGACGACACGCTGTCGGCGCACCACATGGAAATGGACACCAAGCTGGACCTGGCGATCGCCTACCAGGAGATCGGCGACAAGGAAGGCGCGCGCGAACTGCTGGACGAAGTGCTGCGCGGCGGCAGCGACGACCAGATCGCCAAGGCCAACGCGATGCGCGCCCAATTGGGGTAATGCCGCTCCGTATATAATGGCTGACTCTGACATCACATCGGGCAGCAATTGAAACGGATAGCAATCGGCGTCCAGTACGACGGAACCGCGTGGAACGGCTACCAGAAACAGGCGGACGGCCACACGGTCCAGGATAAGCTGGAACAGGCGCTGGAGAAATTCGCCAGGGTGCCGCTGGCCACCACCTGCGCCGGCCGCACCGACACCGGCGTCCACGCCCTCGAACAAGTGGTCCACTTCGACACCGAGCTGGTGCGCGATACCCATTCCTGGGTGCGCGGCGTCAACGCTTTCCTGCCGCCGTCGATCGCGGTGCGCTGGGCCAAGCAGCTCGATGGCGACCCGAGCGTCAACGACTTCTTCCACGCCCGCTTCAGCGCCCGCGCCCGCACCTATCACTACGTGCTGTACAACAATCCGACCCGTTCGCCGCTGCTGGAAGGGCGCGCCGGCTTCTGCTTCCGTCCGCTGGATGTGGAGCTGATGCAGCAGGCCATCCCGCCGCTGCTCGGCTGGCACGACTTCACCGCTTTCCGCGCCGCGCAATGCCAGGCCAAGTCGCCGGTCAAGCTGATGCATGACATCCAGATCAAGCGTCATGGCGAGCTGGTGGTGTTCACCATCACCGCCAACGCCTTCCTGCATCATATGGTGCGCAACCTGGTCGGCTCGCTGGTTTATATTGGCACCGGGCGCGAAAAGCCGGAATGGCTGGGCCAGCTGCTGGAAACCAAGGACCGCCACGCCGCCGCGCCGACCTTCATGCCGGACGGCCTGTACCTGGCCAAAATCGACTACGACCCCAAATGGGAATTGCCGCTGGAGATCACCAGCGCCTTGCCCTGGTTTTAAAGGATGAACATGGCACGCACGCGTATCAAGATTTGCGGTTTGACCCGCTTGGAAGATGTGCAAGCCGTGGTGGCGGCCGGCGCCGATGCGATCGGCTTCGTGTTCTATCCGAAGAGCCCGCGCTACGTGACGCCGCAGCAGGCCGCCGAGCTGATCCGCGCCGTGCCGCCGTTCATCACCTGCACCGGCCTGTTCGTCAACGCCACGCCGGAAGAAGTGGCGGCCACCTGCAACATCGCGCCGATCTCGCTGATCCAGCTGCACGGCGACGAGACGGTGGAGCAGTCCGCCGCCATCGCGGCGGCGGCCGGGCGGCAGTTCATGCGCGTGTTCCGCGTCAAACCCGACACACTTCCGTCCGATTTGCTAGAATACGAGCAGCTATGCCGCGCCGCCAGTCCCTTGTTCACCAGCCTGTTGCTGGATACCTATGTGGATGCCTATGGCGGTGCAGGAAAGGGTTTTGATTGGTCTCTCATTCCAAAAGATCTCGCGCCTCGGGTCGTTTTAAGTGGTGGCTTGAGCGTACACAACGCGACTGACGCGGTGGTCGGTGTACGCCCCTACGCCGTCGACATCAGCAGTGGTGTCGAAGCGTCCAGGGGGATCAAGGATGCCCGCAAGATCGCCGACTTTGTCGCGGCGGTGCGGGCCGGAGATACCATGAATGAAAGCGAAATCCACCATGATGAACGCCCCAGCGAAGCCGTTGTTCCACGCTAAAGACTACAACCTTCCCGATACCAAAGGCCATTTCGGCCCCTACGGCGGCTCCTTCGTCGCCGAAACGCTGACCTACGCCCTGGCCGAGCTCAACGAAGCCTACGAGCGCTACAGCAAAGATCCCGAGTTCCTCGACGAGTTCCGTTACGAGCTCAAGCACTTTGTCGGCCGGCCGTCGCCGATCTACTACGCCAAGCGCTGGTCCGAACTGGCCGGCGGCGCGCAGATCTACTTCAAGCGCGAAGACCTGAACCACACCGGCGCCCACAAGATCAACAACGTCATCGGCCAGGCCTTGCTGGCCAAGCGCATGGGCAAGCCGCGCATCATCGCCGAGACCGGCGCCGGCCAGCATGGCGTCGCCACCGCCACCATCTGCGCCCGTTTCGGGCTGGAGTGCGTGGTCTATATGGGCAGCGAGGACGTCAAGCGCCAGGCGCAGAACGTCTACCGCATGAAGCTGCTGGGCGCGACCGTGGTGCCGGTGGAGTCCGGTTCCAAGACCTTGAAGGATGCGCTCAACGAAGCGATGCGCGACTGGGTCACCAACATTGAAAACACCTTCTACATCATCGGCACCGTGGCCGGCCCGCATCCTTATCCGATGCTGGTGCGCGACTTCCAGTCGGTGATCGGCGAGGAGTGCCTGGTGCAGATGCCGGAAATGACCGGCCGCCAGCCAGATTGCGTGGTCGCCTGCATCGGCGGCGGCTCCAACGCCATGGGCATCTTCTATCCGTATATCGACCAGAAACAGGTGCGCCTGATCGGCGTCGAGGCGGCGGGCGAGGGGCTGGACGGCGACAAGCACGCCGCTTCGCTGACCAAGGGTTATCCGGGCGTGCTGCACGGCAACCGCACCTATCTGCTGCAGGATGAGAACGGCCAGATCATCGAGACGCATTCGGTCTCTGCCGGCCTCGACTATCCGGGCGTGGGGCCGGAGCATGCCTACCTGAAGGACATTGGCCGCGCGGAATACGTGTCGATCACGGACGAGGAGGCGCTCCAGGCCTTCCACGATTGTTGTCATATCGAAGGCATCATTCCGGCGCTGGAATCGTCGCACGCGCTGGCGTACGCGGCCAAGCTGGCGGCAACCTTGCCTAAAGATCAAATTATTTTGGCCAACCTGTCGGGTCGGGGCGACAAGGACATGCATACGGTTGCAGAACGTATGGGTTTGAACTTCAACTAAGGAAAACGACATGTCCAAAATCGCAGCAACTTTCAGCGCCCTGAAGGCGCACAAAAAAACCGCGCTCGTCACTTTCATCACCGCCGGCGATCCGGCGCCGGAACTGACCGTGCCGCTGATGCACGCCATGGTGGCCGGCGGCGCCGACATCCTGGAACTCGGCGTGCCGTTTTCCGATCCGATGGCCGAAGGCCCGGTGATCCAGCGCGCCTGCGAGCGGGCGCTGGCCCACGGCGTCGGCATCCATGACGTGTTCGGCTACGTGGCGGAATTCCGCAAGACCAACCAGACCACGCCGGTGGTGCTGATGGGCTATGCCAATCCGATCGAGCGCATCGGCGCGGCCACCTTCATCGCCAAGTCGAAGGCGGTGGGGGCGGATGGCGCCATCGTGGTGGATTACCCGCCGGAAGAGTGTGAAGAGTTCGCGGCCGCCATGCGCGCCGCCGAGCTGGACCTGATCTTCCTGCTGGCGCCGACCTCGACCGAGCAGCGCATCGCGCAGGTGGCCAAGGTCGGTGGCGGTTTCAGCTACTACGTCTCGCTGAAGGGCGTGACGGGCGCCGGCAATATCGACACGGTGGAAGTGGCTGAGCGCCTGACGGCGATCCGCAAGCATGTGCAGTTGCCGATCGGCGTAGGCTTCGGCATCCGCGACGGCGCCACCGCGCGCGCCGTGGCCGAGGTGGCCGACGCCGTTGTGATCGGCAGCCGCATCATCCAGGAAATCGAAACCGCCGGCAAAGACGGCGCCGTCGCCGCCGTGCAAACCTTCGTCAGCGGCATCCGCGCCGCCCTCGACGCCTGACCTCCCGCAAATCCCGACCGCTCACCTTGATACATAGTTAAGAACTGACTATGTTGAAGGGGAGCGGTCGTGCGCTTCGAATGGGATGCCCGCAAGGCCAGATCCAACCTCCGCAAGCATGGAGTGAGTTTTGACGAGGCCAAAGATGCATTCCGAGATCCATATGCCCAATCATGGCTGGATTCCGGGCATGCCGATCACGAAGACCGTCACCAGCTATTAGCCCAAAGCCGGCGCCGCGAAATTTTATTGTTGATTAGCTACTGTTTTCTGGGCGATGACGGTGTTCGCATCATTTCCGCGAGAAGAGCATCAAAATCGGAGCGGAAACAGTATTCTGAGGAGTGATCAATGCGTAAAGAGTATGACTTTTCCAAGATGAAACGGGTGCCGAACCCTTTTTTCGAGAAGCTGAGTAAGGAAGTTGCGTTCCGATTGGACTTCGATTCCCTGGCTTACTTTCAAAAGCTTGGCGACGCCTTTGGCTTTCCTGTAGAAAAGGTGATGCAGCTCTATTTGCAGAAGCTAGCGAGTGCTGGCAGGGTGCTCAACATTGGTTTTCCGACACTGGAAGAGCGGAAAGACCTGGATGCCTACATTGAACGGCAGATCGAACTCGAGACGAAGACGTAGTGGTTTACCTCTAAAAACCCGCCAATTCCATGACGAACCTTAAAAATTGTTGTACAGCAAAGTTCGACAGGGGGGCAAGAAACGGCTACACTTCGGCCACAAGTTAGCTGCAAGGAGAATTTATGAGTTGGTTGGAAAAACTGCTGCCCCCACGTATCCAGCGTTCCGACGCTGCCGCACGCAAGACCATGCCCGAGGGCCTGTGGGTCAAGTGCCCATCCTGCGAAGCCGTGCTGTACCGCACCGATCTGGAATCGAACCTGCACGTTTGCCCGAAATGCGACCATCACATGCGCATCCGCGCCCGTGAACGCCTCGACAGCCTGTTCGACGCCGGCGGCCGCTACGAAATCGGCATGGACACCCTGCCGGTCGATACGCTGAAATTCAAAGACAGCAAGAAATACCCTGACCGCCTCAAGCAAGCGATGGAAGCCACCGGCGAGACCGATGCGCTGATCGTCATGGGCGGCGCCATCATGAGCCTGCCTTGCGTGGTGGCCTGCTTCGAATTCGAATTCATGGGCGGCTCGATGGGCTCCGTGGTCGGCGAGCGCTTCGTGCGCGGCGCGCAAGTGGCCCTGGAACAGAAAGTGCCGTTCATCTGCATCACCGCCACCGGTGGCGCCCGCATGCAAGAGGGCCTGCTGTCGCTGATGCAAATGGCTAAGACCACCGCCATGCTGACCAAGCTGTCCGACAAGAAGCTGCCGTTCATCAGCGTGCTGACCGACCCGACCATGGGCGGCGTGTCCGCATCGTTCGCCTTCATGGGTGACGTTGTGATCGCCGAGCCAAAAGCGCTGATCGGCTTCGCCGGCCCGCGCGTGATCGAAAACACCGTGCGCGAGAAACTGCCGGAAGGCTTCCAGCGTGCCGAGTTCCTGGTCACCAAGGGCGCCGTCGACATGATCGTCGACCGCCGCAAGATGCGCGAAGAAATCGCCCGTCTGATGGCACTGCTGCAAAATCAAGCGGTGGAAGTGCTGGCCTAAAGCGGTCGCTTCAAAAAGACCGCAGCGGCGTTGCGGCGTCTCGCCGTGCTAACGCACTGTCTTCGCCGCCGCGCCTTGCTGCGCTCATTTTGAAGCAACCGCCTAGTCACTCCCTCACGCTACGGCGCGCAATCGGCTATCATGCCGGCCTGCGCGCCGTTTTTCATTTCTGAGCCCCCATCATGCCGAATCTCCCAACTACTTTGCCCGCCTGGCTTGCACTGCTTGAGTCGCGCCACGCCGAAACCGTCATCAACATGGGCCTGGACCGCGTGCTCGCCGTCAAGGAGCGCCTGCAACTGAGTTTCAGCTGCCCGGTCGTCATGGTGGCCGGCACCAACGGCAAGGGTTCGACCTGCGCCATGCTGGAATCGGTGCTGATGCGCGCCGGCTACAAGGTCGGCCTGTACATCAAGCCGCACTTCCTGGACTTCAACGAGCGCGCCCGCATCAACGGCAAGCTGGCCAGCGACGAAGTGCTGGTGGCCGCCTTCAACGCGGTCGAAGCGGTGCGCGGCGATACGCCGCTGACCTATTTCGAATTCACCACGCTGGCCATCATGCACCTGCTGGCGGGCGCCGGCATGGATGTCGCGATCCTGGAAGTGGGCCTGGGCGGCCGCCTGGATGCGGTCAACATCGTCGATGCCGACGTCGCCATCGTCACCAGCGTCGATATCGACCATACCGACTATCTGGGCGACACGCGCGAGGCGATCGGCTTCGAAAAGGCCGGCATCTTCCGCGCCGGCAAGACCGCGATCTGCTCGGACCCGGTGCCGCCGCAATCGCTGATCGACCACGCCAACGCCATCGGCGCCGACCTGTGGCTGATGGGCCGTGACTTCAACTATTCCGGCGACAAGCAGCAATGGAACTACGGCGGCCGCTCGCAGCGCCGCAATTCGCTGGCCTATCCTAGCCTGCGCGGCGCCAACCAGATCCTCAACGCCGCAGCCGTGCTGGCCGCGCTGGAGGCGCTGAAGATGGAACTGCCGGTCGGCGCGCAGGAAGTGCGCACTGGCCTGGTGACGGTGGAGCTGCCGGGCCGCTTCCAGGTGCTGCCTGGCCGCCCGACGGTGATCCTGGACGTGGCGCACAATCCGCACGCGGCCTCGGCGCTGAACCAGAACCTCGGCAATATGGGCTTCCACCCGTACACCTATGCCGTGTTCGGCTCCATGCACGACAAGGATATCGACGGCGTGATCGCCGCCATGTCCGAGCACGTGGACCACTGGTGCCTGACCAACCTGCCGTCGCCGCGCGCGGCCAGCGCCTCGGAACTGGCGGCCAAGGTGCAAATCGTGCAAGAAGAAAAAGCCGAGCGCACCATCAATATCTTCGACGATCCGGCCGCGGCGTATGCAAATGCGATCAGCCGAGCCGGGGAGAATGATAGAATTGTGGTCTTTGGATCTTTCCTCACGGTCGCCGGCGTCATGGCGGCACGAAAATCCGCATTCCATTGAACGCACAGGACTGAAATCACGCATGGGCTTGTTCTCGAAACTCGGTAAAAACAAGCAAGAGACCGCTGGTCAGGACAGCGGCTATTACACCAGCGCAGATGACCAGGCCGCGACGGAGCGCGCACGCTCCAAGCGCGCCTCGTCGGCGGATGGTTCCGCCAAATCCCGCCGCGGCAAAGACCGCGAAGCGGACGATCCGGTGTTGCCGGAAAAGAAACGCGCGCGCCGCCGCCTGGTTGGCGCCATCGCGCTGGCGCTGGGCGTCGCCATCGGCTTGCCGATGGTGCTAGATTCCGAACCGAAGCCGCTGGCGTCCGATATTGAAATCAAGATTCCCGCCAAGGACAAGCCAGCCGAGGCTGCTCCTGCGCCAGCCCCTGCTGCGGCCGCCGCCGCGCCGGTAGCGCAGAGCGCCGCCCTGGACAGCCGGGAAGAAATCGTCGACGACGTCAAGCCGGCCAAGCCTGCCGCCGCGCCGGCCGCTCCGCTGGTGGTGGCGCCCGTCAAGGTCGATACCTCCAAGCGCGATGCCGAACTGAAGGCCGAAGCCAAGGCCAAGGCGGAGACCATCGCCAAGAACAAAGCGGACAACGAAGCCAAGGCCCGCCAGGACGCCGACTACAAGCTGGAAGTCGAACGCAAGCAGGCCGAAGTGAAAGCCGAAGCCAAGGCCAAGGCGGACGCCGAGCGCAAGCTGGCCGAAGCCAAGGCCGCCAAGCAGGCCGACAACGCCAAGCCGGCCGCGACCTCGGAAGACGCCCGCGCGCTGGCCATCCTGGAAGGCAAGTCCGCCGCCAAGCCGGCCGCCGCTGCCGAAACCGGCCAGAAATTCGTATTGCAGGTGGCCGCGTTTAGCGACCAGGGCAAGGTCGACGAGCTGCGCGACAAATTGAAGAAGGCCGGCATCAGCTCCTTCACGCAAAAGACGCCGTCAGGTGACATCACCCGCGTGCGCGTGGGACCGTTCACCAACAAGGATGAGGCCGAAAAAGTGCGGGCCAAGCTGAGCGCCATGGGCCTGAGCGGCCGTCTCGAAACCGTCTGACCCCGCAGGCGCCCGACGTGACGATATTCGATTATCTGGTGATTTTTGTATTGGTTGCGTCGGTCATCATCAGCATGATGCGCGGCCTGGTGAAGGAAGTGTTGTCGCTGGCGGGCTGGGTGGTGGCCTTCGTGGTCGCCAACGCCTACGCCGCCGTGCTGGCGACTATGCTGCCGCCGGTGGTGCCGGGCGAGGTGCTGCGCTTGATCCTTGCCTTTATCGCACTGTTTATCGGTGTGAAGATTTTGACGGGCCTGTTGGGCATGGCGCTGGGCGCCTTGCTCGATGCCGGCGGCCTCAGCCTGGTTGATCGCGCGCTGGGCATGGTGTTCGGCTTCGGTCGCGGCCTTGTAATTGTGCTGGCTGGTGTCATCCTGTGTGGGATGACGTCGATACCGCAACAAGCATTCTGGAAGGATGCGCTATTGAGTCCGCTCGCGGAGACCGGAGCGCATACGGTGAAAGCCTTTCTTCCCGCTGCCATGGCGCAGCATGTGAATTTTTGAATTCTTTAAATCTGTAGCACCAAGTCCAGGAGCAACATCATGTGTGGCATCGTCGGCGTCGTATCCCATCAACCTGTCAATCAACTGCTGTATGACGCATTGCTGCTGCTGCAGCACCGCGGCCAGGATGCGGCAGGTATCGCGACCAATCACAGCAGCATGTTCGCCATGCACAAGGCCAACGGCCTCGTTCGTGACGTTTTCCGTACCCGTAACATGCGTACGCTGCAAGGCAATTCCGGCATCGGTCACTGCCGCTATCCAACCGCCGGTTCGTCGAGCGAGGAAGAAGCGCAACCGTTCTACGTCAACGCCCCGTTCGGCATCACCTTGGCGCACAACGGCAACCTGACCAACTGGGAACAGCTCAAAAAAGAAATGTTCCAGAACGACCGTCGCCACATCAACACCGATTCCGATTCGGAAGTGCTGCTGAACGTGCTGGCCCACGAGATCCAGAAAGCCACCACCGGCATCTCGATCGACGCTGAAACCATCTTCAACGCCGTGACCGTGCTGCATCGCCGCGTGCGCGGCGGCTACGCTGCCGTGGCGCAGATTGCCGGCGTCGGCCTGCTGGCCTTCCGCGATCCGTTCGGCATCCGTCCGCTGTGCCTGGGCATCAACGAAACCGAGCAGGGCGCCGAGTACCTGATCGCTTCCGAGTCCGTGGCGCTGGAAGGCATGGGCTTCCGCTTCGTGCGCGACATCGCGCCGGGCGAGGCCGTCTTCATCGACGCCGACAAGCAGCTGCATTCGCGCCAGTGCGCCGACAATCCATCGCTCAACCCTTGCGTGTTCGAGTTCGTCTACCTAGCCCGTCCGGATTCCGTCATCGACGGCGCCTCCGTGTACGCCACCCGCCTGAAAATGGGCGAGTACCTGGCCGAGAAGATCAAGCGCGAATTCAAGGATGGCGAGATCGACGTCGTCATGCCGATTCCGGATTCGTCGCGTCCAGCAGCGATCCAGCTGGCGCTGGCGCTGAACGTGGAATACCGCGAAGGCTTCATCAAGAACCGCTACATCGGCCGTACCTTCATCATGCCGGGCCAGGCTGCGCGCAAGAAGTCGGTGCGCCAGAAGCTGAACGCCATCGCTTCCGAGTTCAAGGACAAGGTCGTGCTGCTGGTGGATGACTCCATCGTGCGCGGCACCACCAGCCGCGAGATCGTGCAGATGGCGCGCGAAGCCGGCGCCAAGAAGGTGATCTTCGCTTCGGCGGCGCCACCGGTGATCTTCCCTAACGTGTACGGCATCGACATGCCTACCCGTGACGAGCTGATCGCCTACGGCCGCAGCACCGAGGAAGTCTGCCGCGAGATCACCGCCGATCACCTGGTGTACCAGGATATCGACGCGTTGAAGCGCGCCATCTCCGACGTCAACCCGGCGCTGAAGAACTTCGAGGCTTCGTGCTTCGACGGCGTCTACGTCACCGGCGACATCTCCAAGGACTACCTGGACAAGCTGGAATACGCGCGCCACCATCCGAAGGCCGCCGGCCCCGAGGATGCTGGACGCTCGCAACTGAATCTGAATCTCGCGACCGCCGAAGGCTGATGTCGCGCCCGGTGCGGATCATTCCGCACCGGGCTTTTTTTTTGACTGCTTGAACATGAACGACAAGAAAAACTACGGCTTCACCACCACCATTCTGCATAACGATCGCCAGAAGGGCATCGAGCACGGTTCGCTGCACAAGCCCATCCACACCTCGGTCGCCTTCGGTTACGCCGACGCGCGCCAGCTGGCCTCGGTGTTCCAGGGCAAGGAGCCGGGCTTCCGCTATGGCCGCCAGGGCAACCCGACCATCTCCGCCCTTGAAGACAAGGTCAACAAGATGGAGCAGGGCGTCGGCACGATCTGCTTCGCCACCGGCATGGGCGCGATCGGCGCCGTGTTCCAGTCGCTGCTGCGCGCGGGCGACCATGTGGTGTCGTCGTCGTTCTTGTTCGGTAACACCAACAGCCTGTGGCAGACCACCATGGCGCAGGGCGTGGCCGTGTCGTTTGTCGACGCCACCGATGTCGCCAACGTCGCCGCCGCCATCACCGACCAGACCCGCGTGGTGTTCGTCGAGACCATCGCCAACCCGCGCACGCAAGTGGCGGACCTCAAGCGCATCGGCGAGCTGTGCCAGCAGCGCGGCATCCTCTACATCGTCGACAACACGATGACCACGCCATACCTGTTCCGTCCGAAGTCGGTCGGCGCCGGCCTGGTGGTCAACGCGTTGACCAAGTCGATCGGCGGCCACGGCAACGCGCTGGGCGGCAGCCTGACCGATACCGGCGCCTACGACTGGACCCGCTTCCCGAACATCTACGAGAACTACAAGAAGGCCGCGCCGCTGCAATGGGGGCTGGCGCAGATCCGCGCCAAGGGCTTGCGCGACTTCGGCTCGTCGCTGGCGCCGGAAGCGGCGCACCACATCGCCGTCGGCGCCGAGACGCTGGCGCTGCGCATGGAGCGCACCAGCGCCAATGCGCTGGCGCTGGCCAGGCTGCTGGAGGCGGACGAGCGCGTGGCCGCCGTCTACTACCCGGGCCTGGCGTCGCACCCGCAGCACGCCATCTCCAGCGAACTGTTCCGCAGCTTCGGCTCGCTGCTGAGCTTTGAGCTGAAGGACGGCATCGACTGCTTCGACTTCCTGAACCGCCTGAAGCTGGCCATTCCAGCCTCCAACCTGGGCGATACGCGCACGCTGATCATCCCGGTGGCGCACACCATCTTCTTCGAGATGGGCGCCGAACGCCGGGCATCGATGGGCATTGCCGAGTCGCTGATACGGGTCTCGGTCGGCATCGAGGATACCGACGATTTGCTGGACGACTTCACCTGCGCACTGGAAGCTTGCTGATCGGTGCGCCGAGTTGTGATAATCTAAGCTTTCAATTTTGCTAAGCGGGAGGAGGCGTTATGAGAGCAGCATGGGTACTTGCCTTGACCGTGCTGTCAAGTAACGCCTTCGCCGACGATCAGGCTCGCCGCCTGGCGCGGCAAGCCGAGATCGAGTATTACACCAGCCGCTACGACGGCGCCGATATTGCGCTGGCCCGTTTCAACTGCCAGCCTCCCAACATTCCGATGCGTCCGGCTCTGGCCGGCGGCCCTGCGGTGACGCGGGCGCTGGCCGCGTGGCGCAGCTGCTACGACCAGTTCCTTGCCAATTACAATGCCGCGCTCCCGGTCGGCAAGAGCATTCCTCCCGACCTGGCCGACCTGATGACAGACGATGAAATCGACGCCGCGCAGACCTTGATGAGCGAGGTGTTCGTGCGGGTGGCGGACGAGGCCAGGCGCCAGGCGGATGCGGTCACGCTGGCGCAGGCCGCGTGGGAAGGCCGGCGCGGCGACATCGCCTTGAGCGCGCGCGACCTGTCGCACCTGCCGGAGACGGCCGGCAAGCGCTAGGCGTTTAGTGCCAGCTGCGCATCAGGCCGACCGCCAGGCCTTCCAGCGCGAACTCGTCCGCTTCAGGATCGACCTTGATGATCTTGAAGTCCGGGTTTTCCGGCAGTAGTTCGACGAGGGAACCGGTCTTGCGATAGCGCTTGACGGTGACGTCGTTGCCGATGCGGGCCACGACGATCTGGCCGTTCTTGGCGCTGTCCACCTTCTTCACGGCCAGCAGGTCGCCGTCCATGATGCCGGCGTCGCGCATCGATTCGCCGCGCACCTTCAGCAGGTAGTCCGGCTTGGAGGAGAACATGGCCGGATCGACGCTGTAGCTGGTCTCCAGATTTTCCTGCGCCAGGATGGGCGAGCCGGCGGCCACGCGGCCGATCAGCGGCAGCGACATCATCAGCGACACCGGCACCTTGGAGGCGGCCGGCTCGGCGTGCACGCCCAGCAGGCGGATGCCGCGCGAAGTGCCGGCGGCGATCTCGATCGCGCCCTTGCGCGCCAGCGCCTGCAGATGCTCCTCGGCCGCGTTGGCGGATTTGAAGCCCAGTTCATTGGCGATTTCGGCACGGGTCGGCGGGAAGCCGGTGTTTTCGATGGCATCCTTGATCAGATTGAGAATTTGTTCCTGTCTTGCGGTGAGCTTGATCATAGAGTGCTTTGGGCCTGTGTATATAGACAGTCTGTATTTTTGTACAGTGTGAAGCGAAATGCAAGGGAATTTGTTGCTTTGCGCGAAATAAATTCATGAAGGCTCATAGGAGAGGGGATTTGGCGTCGCCGCAGGTGCTGGTCTTTTGCCGGAAAAGCTGATATAGTCGCGGGCTTACCTCTTCCCACACCTGTCTTGACGCCAGGGTGGGCTATATTCACAGTCCTTAAGGGAGTTTGCATGCGTCACTATGAAATAGTATTTATCGTCCACCCGGACCAGAGCGAGCAAGTGCCCGCCATGATCGAGCGTTACAAAGCCTCGGTAACCACCCGCGGCGGCGCCGTGCACCGTGTTGAAGATTGGGGTCGTCGTCAGATGGCTTA
Source organism: Duganella sp. BJB476 (assembly GCF_003416895.1). Classification (GTDB taxonomy): domain Bacteria; phylum Pseudomonadota; class Gammaproteobacteria; order Burkholderiales; family Burkholderiaceae_D; genus Rugamonas. The sequence goes on along the minus strand of NZ_QVIO01000003.1, from coordinate 125,071 downwards.
CTCGATCCAGAAACTGGCTAAAGCACACTACATCTGCCTGAACATCGAATGCGACAACGAGACCCTGGTCGAGCTGGAAACCGCCTTCAAATTCAATGATGCCGTGCTGCGTCACCTGACCGTCAAGATGAAGAAAGCGGAAACCGCTCCTTCGCCGATGATGAAGTCGGTACAACGTGAAGATGCAGCGAAATCGCATCGCACCGAAGCTCCAGCAGTTGCTGCTGCTCCTGCGGCCTAATTGTTGCCAGGAGCCGAGCTGAACCAGCTCCAGTTTATTGCCTTGATCGCCGAACGGGACGCCTTGCGCTACACCCCGGCCGGCATGCCGATCGTGAACGCTGTACTCCAGCACCGATCCCAGCAGACCGAGGCAGGCATCGCCCGATTGAGCGAGTTTGAAATTTCCGCGGTTGCCGCGGGCGAGATTTCAGGCCGCTTCAGTCAGGCGCCACTGGCAGGCATGTATCAGTTCAACGGTTTCCTGAACAAGAAGAATCGCAATAGCAAAAGCCTGGTGTTTCACATCATTGATTTTAGTGCTGTCCCAGACAGCTCAATTTAGATACAGGAGCCTAAAATGGCATTCGGTAAAAAGTTCGACAAAAACAAGCTCAAGCTGAAAGAAAAGCGCAAGCAACAGAATCCTTTGTTCAAGCGTAAGAAATTCTGCCGCTTCACCGCCGCAAACGTAGAACAAGTTGACTACAAAGACGTCGACACCCTGAAAGACTTCGTCCAGGAAAACGGCAAAATCATGCCAGCACGTCTGACCGGTACCAAGGCGCACTACCAGCGTCAAGTTGACACCGCAATCAAGCGCGCTCGCTACCTCGCGCTGCTGCCTTACACCGATCTGCACCACGCTTAATCGCGTCGTCTAGATAAGATCCTGGAGAAGAACTATGCAAATCATTCTGTTAGAAAAAGTCGTCAACCTGGGCAACCTGGGTGAAGTCGTTAAAGTTAAAGACGGTTACGCACGTAACTTCCTGATTCCGCAAAAAATGGCTCGCCGCGCTACCGCGTCCGCCGTTGCTGAATTCGAAGTCAAGCGCGCTGAACTGGAAAAAGCCGCTGCTGAAAAGCTGGCTGCTGCTCAAGCCCAAGGCGAGAAACTGAACGGCATGACCGTGACCGTTTCGCAAAAAGCTGGTGTTGACGGCCGTCTGTTCGGCTCGGTCACCAACTTCGACATCGCTGAAGCGCTGACCAAAGCTGGTTTCGCTGTTGAAAAAGCTGCTGTGCGCATGCCTACCGGTCCTCTGAAGACCGTTGGCGAGCACCCAGTAAGCGTTGCTCTGCACACCGACGTGGTGGTAGAAGTGACCGTTGCTGTCGTAGGCGAAGCCGCCTAATATTCGACCGGGCGGCGACGTCTGGTCGGTATGGCAACACATTGAAAAAGCCGGGCTTGCCCGGCTTTTTTCTCGTCATAAATTTGTAATACGGCTCAAGCAAGCAGGTATAATTCGCGCCATGAACGCCCCCTCCGATCCGCAAATAGATTCACTCCGCGTCCCGCCGCATTCCATCGAAGCAGAACAGTCCGTCATCGGCGGCCTGCTGCGCGATAATGCGGCGTTCGACCGCATTGCGGATATGATGAATCCGGACGACTTCTACCGCTACGACCACCGCATCATCTTCGAGCAGATCGTCAAGATGATCAACGCGTCCAGGCCGGCCGACGTCATCACCGTGTTTGAAACCCTGTCCCAGCTGGGCAAGGCCGAGGACGTGGGTGGCCTGACCTACCTGAACGCGATGGCGCAAAACACGCCATCGGCCGCCAACATCCGCCGCTACGCCGAGATCGTCCGCGATCGTTCCATCCTGCGCCAGCTGATCACGGTCGCCGACGAAATTTCCGGCCAGGCCTTCAGCCCGCAAGGCAAGGAAGTCAAGCAGATGCTCGACGAGGCCGAATCGAAGATCTTCGCCATCGCCGAGCAGGGCGCCCGCGGCGCCGCCGGCTGGACCCCCGTGCAGCCGCTGCTGACCCAGGTGGTCGAGCGCATCGACGAACTGTATTCACGCGAAAGCCAGTCCGAGATCACCGGCGTGCCGACCGGCTGGATCGACCTCGACCGCATGACCTCCGGCCTGCAGCCGGGCGACATGGTGGTCGTGGCCGGCCGTCCGTCGATGGGCAAGACCGCGTTCTCTATGAACATCGCCGAGAACGTCGCGGTGGAAGAGGGCCTGCCGGTCGCCGTGTTCTCGATGGAGATGGGCGGCGTGCAGCTGGCCATGCGTATGCTGGGCTCGGTCGGTCAGCTGGACCAGCACCGCCTGCGTACCGGTAAGCTGAACGACGAGGATTGGCCGCGCCTGACGCACGCCATCCAGAAAATGAACGACGCCCAGGTCTATATCGACGAGACCCCGGCGCTGAACCCGATCGAAATGCGCGCCCGCGCGCGCCGCCTGTCGCGCCAATGCGGCAAGCTGGGCCTGATCGTGGTCGACTACCTGCAGCTGATGACAGGCTCGACCCAGGGCGACAACCGCGCCTCCGAGATCTCGGAAATCTCGCGCTCGCTCAAGGGCCTGGCCAAAGAGCTGCAGTGCCCGGTGATCGCGCTGTCGCAGCTGAACCGCTCGCTGGAGCAACGTCCCAATAAACGTCCCGTCATGTCCGACTTGCGCGAATCCGGCGCTATCGAGCAGGATGCGGACGTCATCATCTTCTTGTATCGCGACGAGGTCTACAACCCGGACTCGCCCGATAAAGGAACGGCCGAGATCATCATCGGTAAGCAGCGTAACGGCCCGATCGGCTCGGTACGCCTGACCTGGATCGGCCAGTACACCAAGTTTGGCAACTATGTCGGTAACCTGGCGCTGTATCAAGGCGATTAAGCCAGGGCGACTAATCTTTACGCCGTCCATATCCTGGACGGCGATCTGCAGTAATTAATGGAACGGAGAATAAAATGTTTGGACGTTTGATGCCCACCGAGGGCAAATTTTTTGACCTGTTTAACCAACACGCCGAGCTGTGCGTCAAAGGTGCAAAAGAAATGCTGGGCCTGATGTCCAATTTCGACGATCTGGAAAATCGCGTGCACGCGATTGAAAGCATCGAAAAGCAAGCCGACAAGATCACCTACGCCACCGTCGACCTGCTGCACAAGACCTTCATCACGCCGATCGACCGCGACGACATCCACAAGCTGATCACCCGCATGGACGACATCCTCGACCTGCTGGAAGACGCCGCCCAGACCGTCTCGCTGTACGACCTGCATTCGGTCACGCCGGAAGCCAAGCGCCTGGCCGAGCTGGTGCTGGCCTGCGCCGAGAAGGTGCGCGACGCCGTGGCCCTGCTGCACAACATGGACAACTCGCGCCAGATCGTCGCCATCTGCGAAGAGATCGACCGCCTGGAATCGGACGCCGACCACGTGATGCGCGCCGCCATGTCCAAGCTGTTCCGCGATGAACCGGACGTGCGCAACCTGATCAAGATGAAGGCCATCTACGAGATCCTGGAAACCGTGACCGACCGTTGCGAAGATGTGGCCAACATCATCGAAGGCATCATCGTCGAAAACGCATAATAACTACAAAAGAATAGTCCAACATGCATACCCTACAAATCAGCATCTACGTGCTGGGCATCCTGATCGCCCTGGCGCTGGTGTTTGACTTCATGAATGGCTTCCACGACGCCGCCAACGCGATCGCCACCGTGGTCTCGACCGGCGTGCTCAAGCCGCAGACGGCGGTGGCCATGGCCGCGTTCTTCAATTTCACCGCGATCTTCGTGGTCGGCCTGCACGTCGCCTCGACGGTGGGCAAGGGCACCATCGATCCGGGCATCGTCGATCAATACGTGATCTTCGGCGCGCTGGTCGGCGCCATCGTGTGGAATCTGTTCACCTGGTACTACGGCATTCCCTCGTCGTCGTCGCACGCGCTGATCGGCGGCCTGGTCGGCGCCGCGGTGGCCAAGTCCGGCACCAGCGCGCTGGTCGGCGGCGGCCTGCTGAAGACGGTGCAGTGGATCATCCTGTCGCCGCTGATGGGCTTTGTGTTCGGCTCCATCATCATGCTGATCGTGTCGTGGATCTTCGTGCGCTCGACGCCGCGCCGGGTCGACAAGTGGTTCCGCCGCCTGCAACTGGCGTCGGCCGCCGCATACAGCCTGGGCCACGGCGGCAACGATGCGCAGAAGACCATCGGCATCATCTGGATGCTGCTGATCGCGGTCGGCCAGGTGCCGGTCGGCGACACGGCGCCGCCGCTGTGGGTGGTGATTTCGTGCTACACGGCGATCTCGTTCGGCACGCTGTTCGGCGGCTGGCGCATCGTCAAGACCATGGGCCAGAAGATCACCAAGCTCAAACCGGTGGGCGGCTTCTGCGCCGAAACCGGCGGCGCGCTGACCTTGCTGATCGCTTCGCACTTCGGCGTGCCGGTCTCGACTACGCACACCATCACCGGTGCGATCGTCGGCGTCGGTTCGGCGCAGAAGATGTCGGCGGTGCGCTGGGGCGTGGCGGGCAATATCGTGTGGGCCTGGGTGTTCACGATCCCGGCCTCGGCCTTCGTGGCCGCGCTGGCCTGGTGGGTTGGTCACCACATCATGTAATACGCAAGGGAGCTTCGGCTCCCTTTTTTATTGGCTTTGTGCCGGACGAATGCGGAGCTCGTCGCCGATACGCTGGATATCCAAATCAATATCCGGCCGATCGTAAGCGATTTCTGTCGGGATTCGGACTGCCTGTGAATCGCCATTCTTGAATGCTTTGGTTTTATGGTGGCGCAAGAGCCAAAGATTGCTTTCGCATCTGGGCATCGGTACAGGATAGTGCACCATCGGGGGTAATCCCAGGTTTTCATACGCTACGCGCATAATATCTTGCTGTGCGGTTTCTGGTAGGTCCGGCGGCAATACGACGACGGTCTTTTTGCCTCCTTTTTTACTCTTGACGACGTAGGTGTAGTCATCCTCCGGTTTTCTCTGGAGATAACGATCTCGGATGATCGTGGCGATGATGCCGACAATTACTGAGGCCGTCATCCCGATGCCTATCAATAAAAGGCCTTCCTTGAGTGATTCCCAGTTCATCATTTGCCTCCTCGAATGAGGTCTGCTAAGACGGCGCACGTCCAAAGTATAAAACCAATTAAGAGCGAAGTTCGCACTCCATCCAGTTGCGGAAAGTAGGGGCTACTGTGATTGATGCTGAGATAAAGGCTGGCTGCCCACGCAGCCAGGCCGAGCCAGAGAATGATATTGATGCGCTGAGCCCACTGGTCGGCGGTTGGATCAATCAAGCCTGTGTTCGCGGAGCCTTCGGCCTGCGGGGAGTGCCCTTTCACTAATAAGCTGGCGTGCGTAAGTGGCAACAACATCCCCAGGGCCGTGCCGCCGACAGTTGGGCCGATGAATGCCACCGCATCAGGATTTCCCGAACTGGCTCTCAGTAGGAACTCAAGCACAGCCATCAACCAGGGAAACAGCCACGTTAAAATTCTGAGCTCCATATTCTCCTCGCCGAAGTGCTAGGGTAATTGAGGCCTCTTCACGTGGCGGCAAGTTGATCTGGATTGCAGTAGAATCGAAAATCCTTTTGATGGGCATTCCATGCTGAAAATCGATTTTGCGCAACTGATGCTGTTGGCCCAGACTTCTGCTGGAGTGACGGCACCCTGTAGTTGCAGTACTGTTTCGCTGGCGGCCTGGCAGCGCTTGCCGACGTCGCTGGAGCTGGATCGCTTCGAGGAAATCGGCACGCTGATGGACGATCCGTACGACGAGCCGACCTTCGCCGAATATCACCCGCACGGCACGCGCTACGAAAGCGACGACGCGCCGATCGCGCCGCGCTACTATCCGTGCAACCTGAGCCAGGTCTCGCGCTGCCTGAACTGCGGTCGCCACTACCTGCGCTACAACGAGGCGGGCGGCTACTTTACCGAGCTGCGCATCCGCGCCTTGCAGCCGCAGCTACTGGTCGACGCCGCCCTGTAATCCCAGCATCCGCGCCGTCATCGCCCGCGCCAGCACCGACGGCGCGGGCACTGCTATCGGTAAATCCGTGAACGCCTCGTCGATCGCCAGGTTGGCCAGTCCGTGCGCCAGGCTCCATCCGGTCAAGGCCAGTTCCGGGCCGCGCGGCGCGTCGAAAGCGGTGGCCGCCGTGACCAGCACATTGAACGCGCCTTCGGCCGCCTGCTTCAAATCCGGGTAGTGGGACTTCTGCGCCAGCAGCGGGCCGAACATCAAACGGAATTGCGCCGGCCGCGCGCGCGCAAATTCGACATACACCTCGCAGATATCCATCAGCCGCTCGCCCTGGCCGCGCGTATGGTCGTTGTCTGCCGTCGCCATGGCCGCAGCCAGTCCGGCGAAGGCGCGTGCCGCCACCGCCGCCAGCAATTGCTCGCGGCTGGCGAAGTGATGGTAGGGCGCTGCATGCGACACGCCGGCCGCCTTGGCCACTTCGCGCAAGGTGAGCGCCTGCGCGCCATCCTGCGCCAGCAGGGCGTCGGCGGCATCGAGCAGGCTGTCGCGCAGATTGCCGTGGTGGTAGGGTTTGGTGACCATAAAGTTATCTTGACATGAGAAAGATATCATCGCACTATACAGATCTTTCCAGTGTAAAGATTGGAGTTCGCCATGTACCACTTTATCGTTGACCGCAAGCTGCGGCGTGCTTTTGGGGATATCAATGCCGGCGCCTACGAGCGGGTACTGCCGCAGTTCGCGACCGCGCACCGTCACGTGATGCACGGTCAACATCCGCTGGCTGGCGAGCGCCGCACGATGGCGTCGACCGCGCAGTGGTACGCGCGCCTGGCGCGGCTGCTGCCGGGCTTGCGCTTCGAGATCGACGCCATCGCCGTCACCGGCTGGCCGTGGCGCACGGTCGCCACCGTGACGTGGAAGGACCGCTTCACGCTGCCAGACGGCAGCACCGGCTCCAACCAGGGCGTGCATGAATTCGAACTGCGCTGGGGCCGCGTGAGCAAGCTGGAGGTCCACTGCGACACGGCGAAACTGGAGCGCTACTGCCGCGGCATGGCCGCGAGCGGCATCGCCGAGGCCGCCGCCGCGCCGATCAGCGACGCCTAGGGAATATGGGGCAGCCACATAGCCATGCTGGCGCCGAAAATTCCCACTCCCATTGCCAGCGTCAGCAGCGTCAGGCCGGCTGCCGCGGCCAGCTTGCGCGCAGGGCCTCCAGCGTCGCGCGCACGCAGGTAAAGTTCCAGCAGCGCCAGCGGCAGCAGCGATTCGCCGAACACCAGTACGTTGAGCGCCGGGCCGGTGAAGGTCTTGGGATCGAAACCGACCGGACCACCGTTGACCAGAATCCAGAACAGCAGGCCGACGCGGAAAAACCAGCTGCCGCTCACCACCAGAAATAGTCGCAGCGCCCAGCGCCGGTGCACGTCCAGCCGGCGCGCGAGCGCGTGGCGCACCGCCATCACAGCACACAGCGTGATCAGCACGGCGTTCAGCGTGGTGCCGCTATGCTGGGTCATGTCGCCGGCCGCGTTGCGGGTCCAGACCATGTAAGTGCCGGCGATGCCGGTGACGATGGAGACCGTTACATAGATGCGCCCGTTCCAACGGTGGAACGCCGGGAAGCGCGCCCGTATCGCCGGGATCAGCTGCAACGGTCCCGCCAGCGTGACGAGGGCGGCGATCGCCAGATGCGCGGCCAGCGCGGAGTTGCCCACGCGATCGCCGGGAACGTAACCGACCGGCAGTACCTTATTCCAGCGCATCCAATCGCCCGCCGCCACCGCGCCGCCATAGAACGACACGATATAGGTCACGAAGACCGCCTGGCCGGCCACCATCGCCGCGAACCAGAACGCGGCCGCGGCCTTCAGCGCCTGGCCGGCGCGTACGCGCATCTTGCGGCCATAGGGCGCGGCGCCGTTCATCATCAGGGTATCCGACATCTCACTCCTCCAGGGTTGTGCTTCGCCGCATGCCGGCGCCGCATCGGAATATGGCCGAAGGCGCCGGTGCACACCAGTCGTATCCGACCAACGACGACCCTTTTGCGACGAAGCACGGCCGGCGCCGACGAATGACGATGGCTGCAGGCGGCTGAAAAATAACCCCGCCGATGCCGAAATTCCGCCTGAATCCGTGGCCTATAATCGGCTCATGTCTACTACTTTGACCGCCGCGCCGCCGCACGGTTTCGCCTTGCTGCTGGGCCGGCGGCGCGTGCGCTTCACGCTGTGTGCATCCTTCGTGATCGGGCTGCCGATCGGCCTCGGCTGGCATTCGAGCTTCATGTGCGCGAGCTGGTTGACTCCGGCTCACCGCAGGCATCGGCCGTGCTGGGCAGCCTGATCGCCTATCTGGAGCTGATGCATATGCGCATGCCCGACCGCTTGCAGTTCACGCTGTCGGCCGACGATGCCGCCTTGCCGCTGCAATGTCCGCCGACCACCTTGCTGACGCTGGTCGAGAACGCGATTCGCCACGGCATCGATCCCAGCGAAGAAGGCGGCCGCATCGACCTCAGCGTGCGGCTGCGCGATGGCCGTTGCCATGCGCAGGTGATCGATACCGGCATCGGCCTGCAAGCGGCCGGCAGCGGCCTGTTCTTTGCGCGAACGGCTGCTGCTGGTGTTTGGCGCCGACGCGGCCTTGCGCCTGTCCGCGGTGCAGCCGCACGGCGTGTGCGCCGAGCTGGACTTGCCGATGCGGGCGGGCCGGCGATGACGGTGCGCGCGCCACCGCGCTGATTGCCGACGACGAACCGCTGCTGCGGCTATCGCTGACCCGCCTGCTGGCGCAAGCCTGGCCCGAGCTGGACGTGGTGGCGCAGGCGCGCAACGGCCGCGAGGCGGTCGAACAATTCAACGCGCTGCAACCCGACATCTGTTTTCTCGACGTGCACATGCCTGGCCTGTCGGGCGTGGAGGCGGCGATGCAGATCGGCCGCCGCGCGCACCTGGTGTTCGTCACCGCCTACACCGAATACGCGATCCAGGCCTTCGAGCGAGGCGCGCTCGACTACCTGGTCAAGCCGGTGGAGGCGGTGCGGCTGGCGGAAACCGTGGCGCGCTTGCAGCAGCGCGTGCGCGCCGATGCCCAGCCGGCGCCGGACATGGCGCTGCTGCTGGCGCAGTTGTCGGCGCAGCTGGCCAAGCCGGAAGCGCCGCCGCAGCTGCGCTGGATACGTGCGCAAGTGGGGCAGGCGCTGTGCATGATTTCAGTCGACGAGATCGATTTTTTGCGCGCCGATGAAAAGTACACGCTGGTGGCCTGGCGCGGCGACCACGGCCAGGCGGGCGAAGCCCTGATCCGCACGCCGCTGAAGGAACTGCTGGCTCAGCTCGATGCCCAGCATTTCGCCCAGGTGCACCGTTCGGCGGTGGTCAGGCTGGGCGCGATCAGCCATGTGATACGTGGCGACAATGAAACCGCGCAAATCCATCTGAAGCATCGCCAGGATGTGTTGCAGGTAAGCCGCAGTTACCTGCATTTATTTCGCCAGATGTAAGTCCGCTGCGCGCCGATGTACAATGACTTGCAGGCTGAAAGGCCCGCAACCACCGCGGAGGATGCATGACGGAGACGTCGCCGGCAGCAAACTTGCCATTGTTGCCATTGATGGAAGCAGACCGGCCGGCGCGCAAGCGCGCGCTGGTGCTCACGCTGGTGTCGGCGCTGGTCTTTTGCGCGCTGCTGCCTTACACCAAGGAGCCGCTGCCAGCGCTGGCCGCCTTCATCCCCATCTACGAATCGAGCCTGCTGCTCAACGACCTGATTACCGCCGTGATGCTGTTCGGGCACTTCAGCACCCTGCGCTCGAGATCGCTGCTAGTGCTAGCCGGCGGCTACCTGTTCACCGCCCTGCTGACCGTGCCGCACATGCTGACCTTCCCGGGGGTGTTCTCGCCCAGCGGCTGGCTGGGCGGGCATAGCCAGGCCACGGCCTGGCTGTATGTGTTCTGGCACGGCGGCTTCCCCGTCTGTGTGGCGGCCTACGCGCTGCTGGGCCATCGCGAACGCCAGCGGCGCCACGACCCGGCGCCGTCCCGGCTGGCCTCGCTGTGGGCGATCGCCGCGGCGCTGCTGGCCGCCGCCGCCTTTACCGTGCTGGCCACGGTCGGCCACGACTTGCTGCCGCCCATCCTGGTGTCGGGCCATTACACGCTGGCCGGCCGCATCGTGCTGGCCGGCACCTGGGGCGCCAGCCTGGCCGCGCTCGCGGTGTTGTGGCGCTATTCCAGCCGCTCGCTGCTGGACCTGTGGCTGGGCGTGGTGATGGGGGCCTGGCTGTGCGACATCGGCTTGTCGGCGGTGCTCAACGCCGGCCGCTACGACGTCGGCTGGTACGCCGGCCGCATCTATGGCCTGTTTGCCGCCAGTTGCGTGCTGATCGTGCTGCTATTGGAGAGCAACAAGCTGTTTGCCCGCCTGGTGGTGTCCCATGAGCAGGCGCTGCAGCGCAGCGCCGACCTGCAACGCCTCAACCTGCAAAACGAGCAGCGCGCCACGCAGTACGCGCAAGCGCTGGACGAGCTGCATTTCAAGGAAGAGGAAATCCGCGCGGTGGTGCACAACATCGCCGATTGCGTGCTCACCACCGACGCCGCCGGCGTGGTGATCAGCGCCAACCCGGCGCTGGAGCGGGTGTTCGGCTACACCGCGGCGGACGTGGTGGGACGCCACATCTCGCTGCTGATACCGGAACTGGCGGCCGACAGCGAACATGCCTTCATTCGCGACGGCGAGGTCGAAGGCTTGCACCGCGACGGCCGCCAGCTGCCGCTGGAGCTGGCGATGAACGATTTCGAAGTGCATGGCGTGCGGCAGTCGGTGGTGGTGCTGGCCGATATCAGCGAGCGCAAGCAGTTCGTGGCCGAGCTGCGGCGCGCGCAGATCAACGCCGAGCAGGCCAACCAGGCCAAGTCGACTTTCCTGGCCAATATGAGCCACGAACTGCGCACGCCGCTCAACGCCATCCTCGGCTTCGCGCAGATCCTGGTGGCGGACAAGATGCCGGTGACGCCGGAGAAGCGGCGCGAATTCATCCAGCACATCCTCAAGGCCGGCAAGCATCTGCTGGTGCTGATCAACGAAGTGCTGGACCTGGCCAAGGTCGAGTCGGGCACGCTGTCGCTGTCGGTGGAGGCGGTCGAACTGGACGAGGTCATGACCAGCTGCCAGCAGATGATCGGCCCGCTGGCCGACAACCGCGACCTGCGCCTGCGCTTCGTGCTCGACCCCGGCATGTATGTGCAGGCCGACCACACGCGCCTGAAGCAGGTGCTGCTCAACCTGCTGAGCAATGCGGTCAAGTACAACCGCAAGGGCGGGCTGGTCAGCGTGACCTGCGTCGCCCTGTCGCCCGAGCGCACCCGGATCGCGATCCAGGACGGCGGCGAGGGCCTCACGCCGGCCCAGCTTGCCCAACTGTTCCAGCCCTTCAACCGGCTGGGGCGCGAAGCGTCGAACGAGGAGGGCACCGGCATCGGGCTGGTGATGACCCGGCGCCTGGTGGAAATGATGGGCGGGACCATCGGCGTCAGCAGCACGGTCGGCGTCGGCAGCGTGTTCTGGATCGAGCTGAAGGCGGCTGCGGCGCTGCGCGTGGTCACCGGCTTCAGTCAGATCATGCCGGTGGACTTGCTGGCGGTCGCCGGGGCCGGGCAGCGCACCCTGCTGTACGTGGAAGACAATCCGGCCAACTTGTTGCTGGTGCGGGAGTTGATCGGCTTTCGCGGCGACCTCAAACTGTTGAGCGCCACCGAAGCCACCACCGGCCTGCGGCTGGCGCGCGAGCAGCAGCCGGACGTGATCCTGATGGACATCAACCTGCCCGGCATGAGCGGCAACGAAGCGATGCAGCTGCTAAGCGCCGATCCGGCCACGCAGGACATTCCGGTCATCGCGCTGTCGGCCAATGCGATGTCGCACGATGTCGCGCGCAGCCGGCAGGAAGGCTTCATGTACTACCTGACCAAGCCGCTGAACCTGGACGAGTTTACCGAAGCGCTGAACGCGGCGCTGCGGTGTTCGGCGCAGCGCGCCAGCCGCAGCCTGTAATCCGGTCACCGCCGGCCCGAGGCGTCCCAAATAGGCTATCATGCCGCCTCTTTACCGTTTGATCGCCTTCCCATGAAAGTTCCCCGCAGCAAGCATTTTTCACCGCACCGGAGCAAGTTGGAAGCGTTGTTGAATGTCGTCCTGATGGGGGGCGTGGTGAGCGCGCTGAGCTACCACAGCCGCTTGCATGGCCGGCTCGGCGTGACCCGCCACACGATCACGCTGGCGCATGGCCAGCGCCTGCCGCGTCCGCTCAAGATCGCGTTTGCCTCCGATTTCCATGCCGGCCCGCCGACCCACGCCGGCATCTTCAACGATCTGTTCGCCAGCATCGCCGCCGAACAGCCGGACGTGCTGCTGACGGGCGGCGACTACGTGTCCGGCCCGGCGGCCAATGTCGCCGTGCTGTGCCCGCTGTTGGCGGCCTGCCGTCCGCCGCTGGGCAAGTTTGCCGTGCTGGGCAATCACGACCTGTCCACCGACGACGGCGAGATCTGCCGACGCTTCGAGGCGGCCGGCGTGCAGATGCTGGTCAACCGCGCGCAAGCCTTGCCGGCGCCGTTCGGCCATGTCTCGATCTGCGGCATGGACGATCCCTGGGCCGGCGAACCCGACGGCGCCGCGACGTTCGCCGGCGTCGCCGACAGCGCCGTGCGCGTGCTGCTGATGCATGCGCCGGACGGCTTGCTGAAGCTGGCCGGCCGGCGCTTCGACGTCGCCTTCGCCGGCCACACGCACGGCGGCCAGATCGCGCTGCGCGACGGCACGCCGCTGGTGTTGCCGGCCGGTCCGCTGTCGCGTCCCTTTCATTATGGACGCTTCCCGGTGGCCGGCAATGGCGAGCTGATCGTTAGTCGTGGCGTGGGTTGCAGCCGGATTCCGGTGCGCATCAACGCCGATCCTGAACTGGTGATCTGTACTGTGCAATAATTTGTCCACTATGGACACCGACATCCAACTCCAGACTGAAGATCCCACCGCCCGCGACTCCCTGTTGTTGATGGAGGAGTTGTCGACCGCGCTGGAAGCGATCACCGGCGACAGCGGCCGCTCCTCCTTCGACATTGACGACGTGGTCGGCCCGGCGGGCTGCTTCGTGGTGGCGCGCGACGGCGCCGGCCTGGCGCTGGGCTGCGGCGCGCTGCGGCCGCTGGAGCCGGGCGTGGCCGAGATCAAGCGCATGTACGCGCGCCACGGCACCAGCGGCGTCGGCAGCGCGGTGCTGCGTTTCCTGGAGGACGAGGCCGTATCACTGGGCTACCAGGCGCTGTGGCTGGAGACGCGCCTGGTCAATCGCCGCGCCGTCGATTTCTACGAAGCGCGCGGCTACCGCCGCATCGCCAACTACGGCAAGTACATCGGCAATCCGCTGGCGGTCTGCTTTGAGAAGCAGCTGCCGTGAGTGTTTAACACGGGCCGCTTAAGCGCGCGTTAGCTGTCGGCGCTGTCTTACACGGGCAAGGCCCGTGCGCTGCTTCCGCGCATGCGTGAACGTTGTCACAATATTGCCTGAATTTTAAAGGGAGCATTGCAGACCATGCGTATCACCGACCAGCGTTATCTTCCCGGCGACAATCGCTACACCACCCAGCCATGTTTGCTGAGCATCCTGGAATTGGACGCCAGCGCGCCCACCACGCCGGGCGCGCTGGCCTCGTTCCAGCAGCGCCTGCAAGCGCTGTTGCCCGGCGTCCACCGTCTGCGCAACCTGGTGGGCAAGCGCACCGGGGCCGGCTGCGAGGTACCTTATCTGGTGCAGGCGGTGCAGCAGGTGGCGATCGAACTGCGCCGGCTGGTGTCCAACGAGGTCACCGTCGCCTTTGTCGGCGTGGTGCCGCGCATGCACGGACGCTACCGGCTGGTGCTGCCATACACGATGCAGCATACGGTGGAGCCGGCGCTGGAAATGGCGACCCAGCTGGTCGATGCCTTGCTGGCCGGTCGCGCCTGCAACCTAGGCATGGTGCTGGCCCGATTGCGCGCGCTAGCCGAGCGCCGTCACCCGACGCGGGCGGCCTGAGGATGGGATTAGAGGTGTTAATCTAAATTCATGCTCATGAAAGAATAAGATTTTAAATCAAGGACTTATATTTTCTTGCAAGCTATCTAAAGGGCAACGGTTGCTTTTGGTATAGACGTTGTGAATTTTCTTAAATACAATAATATTTAAATGAAATATTTGCTGTTTAAGTAATTCCCGCGTTCCTATTCCCGATTCGATGATTACGCAGCCATACGCTCCGGCGTTCGGCCTGGCCCTTGCTTTGCCTGAAATATGACTTTATCCGATACTCTTGCTTCTCCCGCCGCGCCGAGCGACAGCGGCATCGATGCCCTGGTGGCCGTTGCCGGACTGGCCGGCGTCGCCGCCGACGCCGGCACGCTGCGTCATCATGCCGCTTGCGACGGTCCGGTCGACGCCTTGACTCTGGTCCGGCTGGCATCCCGCCTGGGCCTGAAGGTTCGCCTGCTGCGGCCGGCGCCGGCGCGCTGGCCGCAACTGCCCTTGCCCGCCATTGTCGAGGGGCGCGACGGCCGCTTCCTGGTGCTGTTGAAGCTGGCCGGCGGGGAGGCGCTGTTGCATGATGCGGCCGCCCGCCGCACCTACACCTGCCCGCTGGCAGACTTGCCGGCCACGAGCTCCGGCCGCGTCATCCTGCTGGCCTCGCGCGCCACGCTGGCGCAAGGCGGCAGCCGATTCAACCTGTCCTGGTTCATCCCCGCGATCGTCAAGTACCGGCGCCAGTTCATGGAGGTGCTGGCCGGATCCCTGTTCCTGCAGCTGTTCGGCCTGGTCTCGCCGCTGTTCATGCAGGTGGTCATCGACAAGGTGCTGGTGCACAAGTCCATGTCCACGCTGGATGTGCTGGTGTTCGGCCTGCTGACCATTTCCATCTTTGAATCGCTGCTGGGCGGCTTGCGCAGCTATGTGTTCAGCCATACCACCAACCGGGTCGACGTCGAGCTGGGCAGCCGGCTGTTCCGTCATCTGCTGGGCTTGCCGTTGGCGTATTTCCAGGCACGCCGCGTCGGCGACAGCGTGGCGCGCGTGCGCGAACTGGAAAACATCCGCAGCTTCCTGACCGGCAACGCGCTGACGGTCGCCATGGACTTGCTGTTCACCCTGGTTTTCCTGCTGGTCATGTTGTCGTATTCGGGCTTGCTGACCCTGGTCACCCTGGTCTCGCTGCCGTGCTATGTGGCGTTGTCGCTGACGGTCACGCCCACGCTCAAGCGCAGGCTGGACGACAAGTTTCGCCGCAGTGCGGAAAACCAGTCCTTCCTGGTCGAAGCGATCACCGGTGTCGAAACCATCAAGTCGATGGCGGTCGAACCGCTGATGCAGCGCAAATGGGAAAACCAGCTGGCCGCTTATGTGACGGTGGCGTTTCGCGCCGCCAACCTGGCCAGCGCCGCCAACCAGGCGGCGGCGCTGATCAGCAAGGTGAGCACGGCGGCCTTGCTGTGGTTTGGGGCCAAAATGGTGATCGATGGCAGCCTGACGGTGGGCGAACTGATCGCCTTCAACATGTTGGCCGGGCATGTCAGCGCGCCGGTGCTCAGGCTGGCGCAGCTGTGGCAAGACTTCCAGCAGGTGCGGCTGTCGATGGCGCGCCTGGGCGACATTCTCGACAACCCGGTCGAGTCGGCGTCCGGCGCCGGCCGGGCCGCGCTGCCGGCGCTGCAAGGACAGGTGGTGTTCGACCAAGTGGTGTTCCGCTACCAGCCGGGGGCGCCGGAAGTGCTGCGCGGCCTGTCGCTGACGGTGCAGCCGGGCATGGTGATCGGCATCGTCGGCCCGTCCGGCTCCGGCAAGAGCACGGTGACCAAACTGATTCAACGGCTGTACGCGCCCGAGCGCGGCCGCGTGCTGATCGACGGCATGGACCTGGCGCTGCTCGATCCGGCCGCGCTGCGGCGCCAGATCGGCACGGTGCTGCAGGAAAATATGCTGTTCAAGGGCACGGTGCGCGACAACATCGCCTTCGCCGCGCCCGGCATGGCGTTCGAACAGGTGGTGGCATCGGCGCGCCTGGCCGGCGCCCACGATTTCATCCTGGAACTCCCGCATGGCTACGACACCGAACTGGGCGAGCGCGGCACCGGCCTGTCCGGCGGCCAGCGCCAGCGCATCGCGATCGCCCGCGCCCTGGCCACCGATCCGAAAATCCTGATCTTCGATGAAGCCACCTCGGCGCTGGACGCCGAATCGGAAGCGGTCATCCAACGCAATATGCAGATGATTTGCCGCGGCCGCACCGTGTTCATCATCGCCCACCGGCTGTCGGCCGTGCGCGGAGCCGGACGCATCATCACCATCGACAAAGGCGAGATCGTCGAGCAGGGCACGCACGACGAATTGCTGCAGCGCCGGGGCCGCTACGCCGCGCTGTGGCAGCACCAGACCGGATACCGCCATGCTGCTTGAGACGCTGCGCCTATGGCGCGACATCGCCGGCGCCGCGCTGGCGCAGCAGCGGCAGGCCGCGCCGTCGGTTGCGCGCACGCGCGACGAACTGGCGTTCCTGCCGGCCGCGCTGGAGGTGCTCGAGACGCCGGCGTCGCCGGCCGGCCGGGCGCTGATGTGGGCGTTGATGGCCTTGTTCACCATCGCGCTGGGATGGTCCGTGGTGGGGCGGCTGGACGTGGTCGCGGTCTCCCAGGGCAAGCTGGTGGCCGCCGGCAAAAGCAAGGTGATCCAGCCGTTGGAAGCGGCCATCGTGCGCCGCATCCTGGTCGACAACGGCCAGCACGTGAACGCCGGACAACTGCTGGTGGAGCTGGACGCTACCCAGGTCGACGCCGAGCTGGGCAAGTCCGGCGCGGCGCGCGCCGACGCCCAACTGGCGGCGGCGCGCGCGCAGGCGCTGCTGGACGCCCAGGCTCAGGGCAGGCCGCCGCGGCTGGCGCCGCTGGACGGCCTGGCGGCGGCGCGCCGCGACAGCGCGCAGCGCATGGCCGATGGCCTGTATGCGGAATACGGCAGCCGGCTGCTGGCGATGCGGGCGGAACTGCAAAAGCGCGGACAGGAACTGCAGACGGTACGCGCCAAGGTCGCCGCGCTGCAGCAGATCGTGCCGCTGGCACGCACCCAGGAAGCCGACTTCCGGGCGCTGCTGGCGCAAAACTACGTGTCGCGCCATGCGGTGCAGGAAAAGGAGCTGGGCCGCATTCAGCAGGAGCAGGAACTGGCGACCCAGCAGGGCGTCGCGCGCGAACTGGAGGCTGGCCTGCAGGAGCAACGGCAGAACATCGAAACGGCGGTGGCGCAGTTCCGGCGCGAGCAGCTGGACGCGTTGACCCAGGCCCAGCAGGCGCTGGCGCAACTGAGCGGCGACGTCGCCAAGGCCCAGCAAACCCAGCGGCAGACGCGCCTGCTGGCGCCGGTGGCCGGCACGGTGCAGCAACTGGCGATCCACACGGTGGGCGGGGTGGTCACGCCGGCGCAGGAACTGCTGGTGCTGGTGCCGGACGAGGCGGCGCTGGAGGTCGAGGTGCAGGTGCTGAACCAGGACATCGGCTTCGTGCGGGCGGGGCAGGGCGCCGAGGTCAAGCTCGACGCTTTTCCCTATACCCACTACGGCACCTTGCCCGGCACCGTGCTGTCGCTGTCGCAGGACGCCGTCAAGGACGACAAGCTGGGTCTGGTCTACCCGGCCCGCATCCGGCTCGGCGCCCGCGCCATCCAGGCCGACGGCCGCGCCGTCGCGCTGGCGTCCGGCATGGCCGCGACGGTGGAGATCAAGACCGAGCAGCGCCGCATCATCGAATATTTCCTGGCGCCGCTGCAGCGCTACCGCCGCGACGCGCTGCGGGAACGCTGAAGCGCGCGGCTGGCCGGCTTTATTTGCTCAACAACGAACGAGATCAGGAGCGACCCATGATTGGAACGAAACATATCAGCGCCTTCGCGCGGCGCACCCGCCGCGTGGCGGGCGCGGCTGGCCGGGCCGGGCTGGGGCTGACACTGGCGCTGGGCCTGCTCAGTCCGGCGCTCGGCCAAGCGGGCCCGGTACCGGCCGCCGCGCCGGCGCCGTGGCAGCAGCCGCCGTTTTCGGCGGCGGCATTCTGGAGCAAGCTGGACCGCTTGCTGAGCGAGCATGACGGCTATGTCACGCGCGCCCGCCTGGAGCGCGAACTGGGGGTGCCGATGGCCCACGCCACCGAGGTCGCGCCCGGCTACATGCAGTATCTGCTGGAGCGCGATACTGACTGGTATATGACCGTCGCCCTGGTCGAGTACGGCGCGCACTCCTTTGTCGACTTCAAGTGGTATCCGGAGAATTTCCCCGGCCCCGCCCCGCAATGCGTCGATGTCGACACGGCGCGCCAGCGGATCCTGCAACTCGGCTGGACCCTGGGTTTCAGCGACCGCCACATCTCGGTGTTCGATCAATTCAGCAAGAACGGTAATTCCCTGCACTTGTACTTTGGCGGCAAGTGCGTGCATGCGCTGCGATTTGGCGGCGTCAACCGCGACCCGGCAAGCTGACCGCCGGTGTTGCCCCCCTTTAATCCACTTTGAATGGAAAAAAACTTGGCTATTTCCCCGAGATTGCAAACCATGTTGAGCAACTTTGCCGGCCGTGTGGGCGGCGAAAGCGATCCGCAATACCTGAAGCTCTACAGTGCCATCGCGAGCACGCCCGCGCTGGCCGATCAACTGAACGGCCAGGCGCAGAGCGGCAGCCTGCGCGGTTTATTGTTTGGCGCGGCCAATGACGGCGCCGGCGCCGGGGCCTATTTCGATCCCGGGAGCAAAAACATCGTCGTCACGCGCGACTTCCTGAGCAGGTATTCCACCGTCGACCTGACCTTTGTGCTGGGGCATGAGGGCGCCCACGTGGACAATGCCGCCGGCGTTGCCCAACGGGACACGGCCCTGTACGCGTCGGCCTCCAGCAGCATCAGCAGCTGGAACAGTAACACACCGCAGTCGGTACAGAACCTGACCAGCACCGTGCAAAGCTATCTGACCAATCATCTGAACGACGAAGCGCTTGCCAACCTGCGCGGATGGAACGATGTCGTCAGCCACGCGGTGGCCGACAATGGCGGCGACGCCTTGTCGCGCCAGAAGCTCCTCGGGCTGGTGCTGGAGTCAGGTTACAGCTACAAATTCTACACCGGCGCGTTACTCAATCCGGGCTTTTCGGTCGACGCCCACGGCATGCTGCTGTACACCGACGCCAACATCAGCGCGGCGGCGCACAATCAGGCGCTGTCCAATCCGTCCATCGGCACGAATAACGCGCTCAGCTATGCCCAATATTACAGTGCGACCGTGTTGAACAACCTGTGCAGCAGCGAGGCCGGCCATACCTTTACGGTGGACTACGCGGCGCTGGGCTTGGACCGCAACAGCGAGAAGGTGCCGACTTCGACGCCGCTGTCGACCATGGCGATTGATCGGCAACTGGTGGCCGCAGGCCTGAAAGGCGGCGACACCGGCACCTGCACCATCAAGAACGCGGCTGATGGCACGGTCAGCACCTTCACCCGCACCGGCGGCAACGGCCCCGACGGCTCCACCAGCGTGCGTACCGCGCCCGTGTCCGCACAAGGCGTCGACGAAACCACGCAGATCGCCGACGACGGCCACGTGATCAGCGATGAGACGACGCAGACCGATGGGAAAGGCGTCAAGACCGACGACCTGAAGAAGAACGACGCCAACGGCGTGCAGCAGTCCGACGTGGTGACCGTGTCCAAGGACGGCAAGGTCAACACGGTGACCACCACGCTCGACAACAACGCCGACGGCAAGGCCGACCAGATCACCGTCGAAACGGTGGGCGGCGACGGCAGCAAGGTGGACGACGTCAAGAACTACGACAACGGCCAGGTCTCCAGCGAGGCCAAGAACTATGTCAACGCGGCCGGCAACCGCGTGGCCCAGCAAAACTTCGACGGCCAGGGCCACGAAACCAGCCAGGACAACTTCGACGGCCAGGGCCGCGAAGCGAGCAAGGATAATTTCGACGCCAACGGCAAGGAAGTCTTCCGCGACAATTTCAACGCGGCGGGCCAGGAAGTCACGCGCGACAATTTCAACGCCGCCACCGGCAAGGAAACCACCCGCAACAGCTTCGACGCCGCCGGCCATGAAATCATCCGCGACAACTTCAACCCGGCCGGCCAGGAGACCGAACGCGACGGCTTCAATACTGCAGGCCAGCAAGTCGAGCGCGACCTGTACAACGCCGGCGCCAGCATGCCGTATGTGGCCCAGCATTTCGACACCGGCGGCCATGAGATCAACCAGGACAATTACAACCCGGCCGGCCAGAAGGTCAGCCGCTACGATTTCAATACCGCCGGCCAGGAAATCGCGCAGGAAAACTTCGACGCGGCCGGCCACAAGCTGAGCGCCGACAATTTCAACACGGCCGGCAAGGAAGTCTCGCGCGACAACTACGACCTGACCGGGGCGGAAACCTTCCGCAACAACTTCGACGCCAACGGCAAGGAAAACACGCGCGACAACTTCAACGCCGCCGGCCAGGAAACCAAGCGCGACATCTTCGACACCAGCGGCAAGGAAACCGAGCAGCTGCTGTACACGCCGGGCGTCTCGACGCCGGCGATCGACAAGCACTTCGACGCCACCGGCCACGAAACCTGGCAAGACAATTACGACACCGACGGCGTGCGCGGCTCCAAGGATCTGTTCAACCCGGCCGGCCAGGAAACCGAACGCGACCTGTTCAACAAGGCCGGCCAGCAGACCGACCAGGCCCTGTACACGCCGGGTGCGAGCACGCCGAACGTCGACCACCATTTCGACGCCAACGGCCACGAGAACGCGCGCGACAATTTCAACGCGGCCGGCCAGGAAACCGAGCGCGACTTGTTTGGCGGCGACGGCAAGCAGATCGACCAGATGCTGTACACGCCGGGCTCGGCCACGCCGAACGTCGACCACCATTTCGACACCAACGGCAAGGAAGTCACCCGCGACAACTTCGACGCGGCGGGCCACGAGACGTCGAAAGACAATTTCAACGCCAGCGGCCAGGAGACCGAGCGCGACCTGTTCGGCGGCGACGGCAAGCAGACCGACCAGATGCTGTACACGCCCGGATCGGCCAACGCCAGCCTCGACAAGCATTTCGACGCCAGCGGCCACACCGTCTACCAGAGCAATTTCGACGCCGGCGGCAAGGAAACCACGCGCGACAACTACGACGCCAACGGCCACGAGACGGCCCAGAACCGCTTCAACGCGGCCGGCCAGGAAATCGAACGCGAGCTGTACAACGCCGCCGGCCAGCAGACCGACCGCCTGTTGTATCCGACCGGTTCGACCATCCCCAACGCTGACCAGCACCTCGATGCGAGCGGCCATGAGACCAGCCAGGACAACTTTGACGTGCGCGGCCATGAAGTCTCGCGCGACAGCTTCGACGCCCTCGGCCACGAGACGCTGCACAGCGACTTCAATGTCGACGGCCGTGAGACCGATCGCAAGCTGCTGGACACCTCGGGCCGGATCACCGACGAGTACGACTTCGCCAGCGGCATCACCACCCCGGTGGCGTTCAAGCATTTCGACGCCAGCGGCCGCCTGACGTCGCAGGACAACTTCGACGCCAGCGCCACCGAGACCAGCCGCGACCTGTTCAATGCGGCCGGCCAGGAAACCGACCAGGTGGTGTTCGGCGGCGGCTATACCGTCAAGCACTTCGACAGCCCCGGGCACGAGGCTTACGAAGACCGCCTCGATACCGACGGCAAGGAAATGGCGCGGCAGACCTACGACGCCGGCGGCCACCGCATCTCCAGCGATATCTTCAACGGCGCCGGTCAGGAAACCGAGCGCGACCTGTATGATCCGACCGGCCACGTGTCGTCGGAACTGGTCTACACGCCCGGTTCGCATACGCCATCCGCGTTCGAGCATTTCGACGGCGGCGGTCACAAGGTGTCGCAGGAAAACTTCGACGCCAACGGCCACGAAGTCACGCGCGACGCGTTTGACGCGGACGGCCATGAGCTCTCGCGCGACAGCTTCAACAGCGACGGCAAGGACGTGCGGCGCGACTTCTACGACGGCGGCGGACATGAAACCGGTGACCTGCAATACGCGCCGGGCGTTAAAACCCCGACCCTGTTCGAGCATTTCGACGCCAGCGGCCACCGCACCACCCAGGACGACTTCGGTGGCGACGGCAAGGAATTCCGCCGCGAGATCTTCGACGCCAACGGCCATGAAAGCGCGAGCGACAATTTCGACACCGACGGTCACGAGATCCGGCGCGAACTCTACGACGCCAACGGCCACGAGACCGGCGACCTGCTGTACACGCCTGGCACGCACAGCCCGTACGCCTTCGAGCACTACGACGCCGCGGGGCACGAAACCTACCAGGATAATTTCGACACCGGCGGCCATGAAACCTCGCGCGACAACTATGACGCCAGCCACCATGAAACCAGCAAGGACGAGTTCAACGCGGCGGGCAAGGAAACCCAGCGCGACCTGTACGACGCCACTGGCAAGCTCAACGAAGAGCAGGTGTTCGACGGTACGCTGACGCGCAATAAATTCTTCGACGGCCAGGGACGCGAAACTTCCGAGAACGGCGTCACCGCCAACGGCGAGCTGGAGTTCGAGACTTTTGATCCGGTGACCGGGCACCTGACCGACGACACGCTGTGCCGTGGCTCGGGCAATTTCTCGCGCGAGCAGGAAACCCATTTCGACGGCAACGGCGTCAAGAGCTGGCAGGACAACTACGACACCAGCGGCCATGAAACCAGCAAGGACGTGTTCAACGGCCAGGGCAAGGAAACCGAGCACGACCTGTTCAACGCGTCCGGCCACGAAATCGAGCAAGACCTGTTCGGCAACGCCGGCGCGCAGCCGAGCAGCAAGACGTATTTCGACGACGGCGGCAAGCAGACCTGGCAAGACACTTTCGATGCGAACGGCAACCAGACCGGACACGTGTTGCCGACGGTGGACACGCCGCCGCCGCCACCGCCGCCGGTGGTGGAGCCGCCGCCGGTGGTGACGCCGCCGACCACGCCATCGACGCCGGTGACGCCGGAGCCGCCGGATACCGAACCGTCGACGCCGGACTTGCCGGATGTGCCGAGCTACACGCCGCCGCCGATCTACACACCGCCGCCGCAGCCGCCGGAGATTCCCTACACGCCGCCGCCGTACACGCCGCCCTTTGTCCTGCCCGATCCAGGCGGCTGGGGCGAGGGCGACGGCGACGATCCGCTGATCCTCAACCTGCAGGGGCAGCGGGTCGGCACCGCCAACCTGAGCGAGTCGCAAGCCTATTTCGATATGCAAAACAGCGGCCACACCGTGGCGACCGGCTGGGCCACGCCGGGCGAGGGCTTCCTGGTCTACGATCCGTCGCATGCCGCCACCATCGGCAGCGACAGCCAGCTGGTCGGCGGTTTTGACGCACTGCGCGAGCTGGCGGGACAAGGCGGCACGCTCGATGGCGGCAACGCGCTGTGGGGCGAACTGCGGGTATGGATCGATACGGAAGGCCGCGGCCAGTTCCAGCCGGGACAGTTGTACACGCTGGACCAACTGGGCATTGCCTCGATCGATTTGGACGCCGCCAACGTCGGCCAGACCGATCACGGCAACACGATCCTGGCCGACAGCAGCTTCCATTGGAAGGATGGCCGAAGCGGAGACCTGGCCGGCGTCAGTTTGCGCTTCAACTCGGCCGTGCAGCAAGCGGTGCAAGGCACCATAGGCGGCCCCGCCGCGCTGGCGGCCGTGGCGGCCGATGCCCAAGGGCAGAGCAGCCTGAACCATCTGGTGCAGACCATGGCGGCCTTCAATGACGGCGCCGGCGCGGTCGAGGCGGATAGCGGTTGGACCCAGGTTCAGCGACCGCAACTGCACCTGGCGGCCACGCTGGAGGCGCGCCGGGTGTAACCGGCGTCAATGATGGTGTGGGCAGCTACTTGATGCAGACCGCCCGCACCATCTTGATATCGGTGATACCCAGCAGGACTTTCTCGATGCCGTCCATCTTCAGGGTCAGCATGCCGTCTTCCAGCGCGGCCGCCAGCAGCTGGGCGACGCGGGCGTGTTCCTGTAGCAGCTTCTTGACCTTGTCGCTGCCTATCATCAGCTCGTGCAGGCCGACGCGGCCCTTGTAGCCCTTGTTGCACTCGTCGCAGCCGAGCGCGCGGTACAGCGTGAACTTGCCGTCCCTGGCGTAGCGCTGGCGCCAGCCGGCCAGCACGGCGGCGCGGCCGGCGGCGCGGTCCTTGATGAAGCTCTCGGTGCTGAGCAGCTCCTCGCAGAATTCCGTCAGCAGCAGATCCAGTTCGGCCTCGCTCGGCTGGTAAGCCTGCTTGCAGTTGCCGCACAGGCGCTTGGCCAGCCGCTGCGCCAGGATGCCCAGCAGCGCGTCGGCGAAGTTGAACGGGTCCATGCCCATGTCCAGCAGCCGTACGATGGATTCCGGCGCGCTGTTGGTGTGCAGCGTGGCGAACACCAGGTGGCCCGTCAACGAGGCCTCGATGCCCATGCCGACGGTTTCCTTGTCGCGCATCTCGCCGACCATGATGATGTCCGGATCGGCGCGCAGGAAGGCCCGCATCACGGTGGCGAAGTCCAGCCCAGCCTTGCGGTTGACCTGCACCTGGCGCAGGCCTTTCTGGGTGATCTCGACCGGGTCCTCGGCGGTCCAGATCTTGGTGTCCGGCGTGTTCAGGTAGTTCAGCACCGAGTGCAGCGTGGTGGTCTTGCCGGAGCCGGTCGGGCCGCAGACGAAAAACAGGCCATACGGTTTCTCGATGGTGGCGCGCAGCCGTTCCAGGTTGAACGGCAGCACGCCCAGCTTGTCGAGCGGGATCGGTTCGCCGGCCGCCAGGATGCGCATGACGATGTCCTCGACGCCGCCGGCCGAGGGGATGG
The DNA here is from genome assembly GCF_003416895.1 of Duganella sp. BJB476. Classification (GTDB taxonomy): domain Bacteria; phylum Pseudomonadota; class Gammaproteobacteria; order Burkholderiales; family Burkholderiaceae_D; genus Rugamonas. Next base: position 100,124 of record NZ_QVIO01000003.1, on the reverse strand, counting down.
TCGCCACCCGCAGCTCGATGTCCAGCGGGCCGTATTTCTTGAACTTGATCTTGCCGTCCTGCGGCTTGCGGCGCTCGGAGATGTCGAGGTCGCACATGATCTTGACCCGCGCCACCAGCGCGCTGCGGTAGGAGGCCGGGATTTCGATGTAGGGCACCAGCGTGCCGTCCTTGCGGAAGCGGATGCCGGTCTTGCCCTTGCCGGGCAGCGGTTCGATGTGGATGTCCGACACGCCCTGGCGGTAGGCGTCGACGATGATCTTGTTGAGCAGCTTGACCAGCTCGTTCTCGACCGCTTCCGACACTTCCGCCGAGCCGCCTTCGCTGTCGCCGTCGTCGTCGTCCATGCCCGACAGCAGTTCGCCGACGCTGCCGCTGTCGCCGGCGGCGCCGAAGAAGTGCTCGATCATCATCCGGAACTCGCGGTTGCTGGTGACGCGGAACACCGGCTTGGCCTTGGGGAAGATCTGGTTGACGATGTGGGTGTTGGCCACCCGCTCCGGGTCCAGCGCCACCACCAGCATGCCGTCCTTGTTGTCCTCCAGCGGCATCCAGCCGGATTCCTCGATGTACTGGCGCTTCAGGTTACGCAGCAGCTCGACCGGCTTGACGCGGTCCGCCCTGAAGTGCTCGTACGGCACGCCGAAGTGCCGCTCCAGCGAGGCGCCGATGGCCGCCAGCTTGACCTGGAACTCGTCGATCAGCACATCCTCGATATCGTGGTCCTTCTTGCGGGCCGAGCGCGTGGCCAGCTCCAGCTCGGGCGCCGACAGCACCGCGTCCGTCACCAGCCCGTCATATTTGGTGCGTACCATTTGTGGCGGCTTCAGGCGTTGGCTGAAGGCCACCGACAGGGTCTCGCACAGCTCCTTGACGCCGTCCTCGGCAATGGAAGAGAAGGGCGCGCGGTCGCGGTTGTTGATGAACTGGACCACGCCCAGCAGCTCGCGCGACTGCACCGCGATCAGCGGCGCCACCAGCATCTGCTTGGTGCGGTAGCCGGTGCGCTGGTCCACGCCCTGCTGGAAGCGCAGCTCGGGCGAGTAGCGCGCCAGCTCGGCCTGGTCGTAGACGTCGGCGAGGTTGATGGTCCGGCGGGTCAGCGCGACGTAGCCGGCGATCGAGGCCGGCGTGACCGCCAGCTTGAGGTCGCGAAATGAGGTGAGCCCGGTCTTGACCTTGGAGACGATGTAGTCTTTTTCATGGTCCATCGCGTACAGCGTGAAGCGGTCGCAGTTGAACAGGTCGCAGAATTCCATGCCCAGGTCGAGCATGATCTCGTCCAGGTTGCTGGTGGCGTGGATCTTGGTGGTGACCGTTTGCAGCTTCTGGAAAAACGCCAGCCGCAGGTCGACATCGCTGTGCTGTGGACTGGGGGTGCCGGCGTCGTTCATGATCGCTTTCGCTAGGTCAGTAGAACTTCCATGCCTTCATACGCGAGGAAGACCTTCAGATCGCCCAGCAGCGGCGCGTGGCGCGCCATCACATCGGCGAACACGGCTTCGAGTTCGTCGTCACTGCGGGTCGGTTCATGATGGGTGCAGTATAGCGCTTTGGCGCCGGTGCGCAGCGCCATGGAGAAGGCCGAATCGAAGGTGCCGTGGCCCCAGCCTTGCTTGGCCGGATATTCCTCGCGGGTGTAGGAACAGTCGACGATCAGCGCGTCGACCCCCTGCACCGTGGCGTCGATCGCGGCGTTGCGCTCGGCCATCCATTGCTGGTAGGCGGCGTGCTCCGGGTGGCCGGCTGGATGGATGTTGTAGTGCGGCTCGTGGTCGCCGGTGAAGAACACCGACTTGCCGTTGCATTCGATGCGGTAGCCGAGATCGGTCACCGGGTGGTTCATCACCACGTTGTGCACGGTGGCGTCGCCGACCTGGATGGCTTCGCCGATGGTCAGGGTCCGGTATTCGATGGTGGCGTCCATCTGCGTTTCGCTGACCGGGAAATAGCTGTTTTGCAACTGTACGCCCATCACGTGCTCGATGCCGTTGCCGGTCACCGGGTCGGTCACGCCATGCAGCCGCACGCGGCTGTCGCGCACGAACAGCGGCGTGAAGAAGGGCAGGCCGTGGATGTGGTCCCAGTGGCTGTGGGTGATGAAGATGTTGGCGTGGACCGGCGTTCTTTTGTTTTGCAACAGGGATTGGGCCAGCGAAAAGATGCCGGTGCCGCCGTCGATGACGATCAGGGTGTCGTCGTCGGTGCGTACTTCGATGCACGTGGTGTTGCCGCCATAGCGCGCGGTGCGCGGGCCGGGGGAGGGAATGGAACCGCGCACTCCCCAAAAAATAAATTTCATACGCAATCCCTGTTCTTTTTTTGCCAGATACTCTGGTCGATGATAGCTTTTTTTCTCGGCAACAGGGAAAAACCCGACACTGCCTGCGCTAATTTTGTGTCGTGGAGCATTTGCCGGTGTACAACAGCTTGTGTGAGAGATACACTTCGAAAGTGCGCCTGAGCGTCTGGCGGCTAGCGCAAGCCCATACTACAGGTATTGAAAAAACAACCATGCAAGAGTTGAATCAAACGCAGATCTCACAGCGGCTCGACCAGCTGACGGAACTGAGCGTCCAGCTGGGCAGCAGCCACGACACCGATACGCTGCTGGAGCGTATCCTGATCGTTGCGAAAAGCATGACCAACGCCGACGGCGGCACCCTGTACCGTCCCAGCGAAGACAAGCGCTCCCTCGATTTCACCATACTGATCAACGACACCCTTAAGACACATCAAGGCGGGATCAATGGCGAGCCGATTACGGCGCCCGGCGTGCCCCTGTTCGACGAGAACGGCGAGAAAAACCTGGCCTCGGTGGCGGCCTACGCCGCGCACTTCGGCCTGTCGGTCAACATCGAGGACGTCTACAAGGCGGACGTGTTCAATTTCTCCGGCATGGTCAAGTTCGACCAGCTGCGCAAATACCATTCGCAATCGTTCCTGACGGTGCCGATGAGCGACCACGAGGGCGAGCTGGTCGGCGTGCTGCAACTGATCAATGCCAAGGACAGCGACACCGGCGCCATCCGCGCCTTCAGCCAGACCGACCAGCGCTTCATCGAGGCGCTGGCGGCGCAGGCCGCCGTGGCGCTGACCCACCAGCGCCTGATCGCCCAGCTGGAAGAGCTGCTGGAATCCCTGGTCAACCTGATCAACATCGGCATCGATGAAAAATCGCCGTACACCGGCCGCCACTGCCAGTTCGTGCCGGAACTGACGATGATGCTGGCCGAAGCCGTGCACAGCACCGAAACCGGCCCGCTGGCCGATTTCCGCATGACCGAGCAGGACCGCAAGGAACTGTGGCTGGCCGGCCTGCTGCACGACTGCGGCAAGATCACCACGCCGGTGCACGTGGTCGACAAGGCCACCAAGCTGGAAACCATTTTCGACCGCATCGCCGTCATCGACACCCGCTTCGAAGTGCTGCTGCGCGATGCCGAGATCGATGCGCTGCGGCGCAAGCTGGCCGGCGGCGACCACGGCGCCATCGATGCAGAACTGGCGCAGCTGCAGGCCACGCTGCGCGAGGAGCGCGATTTCATCCGCGTCGCCAACATCGGCGGCGAGGGCATGAAGGCGGAGGACCAGGAGCGCGTGCGCCAGATCAGCCAGCGCCGCTGGGTCGGCGTGGACGGCGTCGAGCAGGAATTCTTCAGCGCCGACGAGCTGATGAACCTGACCATCAAGTTCGGCACGCTGACCGACGCCGAGCGCAAGGTCATCAACAACCACATCTCGATGTCGATCCGCATGCTGGAGGCGCTGCCGTGGCCCAAGCACCTGAAGAACGTGCCTGAGTATGCCGGCGGCCACCACGAGCGCATGGACGGCAAGGGCTATCCGCGCGGGTTGACCAAGGAGCAGATGTCGATCCAGGCGCGGGTGATGGCGATCGCCGACATCTTCGAGGCGCTGACCGCCAAGGATCGGCCTTACAAAAAAGGCAAGATGCTGTCGGAGTCCTTGCGCATCCTCGGCAACTTCTCGCTCAACGGCCACATCGATCCCGACCTGTTCGATATCTTCATCCGCAGCAAGATCTATCTGGTGTTCGCCCTCAAGAACATGGACGAAAAACAGATCGACGACATCGACGAAGCCAAGATCCCCGGTTACACGCCCTAACCCCCGGAAGGAGCGCGCGTGCGCCTGATCCCCGCCAAGTGGACCAAGACCCTGTTGAAGTACGGCCCGCGCTGGCTGCTGGGCGTGCTCATCACGACGGCCGGCGTGCTGTACACGCTCAATATCTGGGAGAGCGAGGCCGTGGCCCGCTTCGACAACCTGCTGGCCGGCGAGCGCATGAAGCTGGAGGCGCCGGCGCTGGATCCGCGCATCGTCATCGTCGACATCGACGGCAAGGCGCTGACTGAGTTCGGCCGCTTCCCGTGGAGCCGCAATATCCAGGCCCGGCTGATCTCGCAGCTGACCGGCCACTACCAGGTCAAGGCGGTCGGCTACGATATTTCCTTCCCCGAGCCGGACACCAGTTCCGGCTACGGCGTGCTGGAGAAACTGTCCAACAAGGAGTTGAGCGACGTGCCGGCGCTCAAGCAAAAGCTCGCCGAGCTCAAGCCCGCGCTGGACTACGACGGCCTGTTCGCCAGCGCGCTGGCCGGGCAGCCGGTGATCCTGGGCTTCAACCTGTCGCCGGACCAGGTCAAGGGCGAGCTGCCCAAGCCGCTGTTCACCGAGCAGGACTTGAACGGCCGCGAACTGACCGCCTACAACGCCCCCGGCTACGAGGCCAACGTGCCGGTGCTGCAACGGGCGGCGGCCGGCGGCGGCAGTTTTTCCGTCTCCACCGACCCGGACGGCATCGTCCGCTCGGCCTACCTGATCCAGCAGGTCGGCGACAAATATTATCCTTCGCTGTCGGTGGCCACGGCCGGGCTGTACCTGGGCGCGCTGGCGATCAAGCCGCTGCTGACGGAGTCAGTGGACCAGCTGTCGCAGAACCAGCTCGACAGCGGCGGCTACGACGCCCTGACCATCCTGCTGCCGGAGCGCAAGCAGCGCGTGATCCCGGTCGGCGAGGCGATGACCACGGTGGTGCAGTTCCGCGGCACCGGCGGCCCGGCCGGCGGCGCCTTCCGCTACGTGTCGGCGGCCGACGTGCTGACCGGGCGCGCGCCGGTTGAGCTGCTGAAAGGAACGGCCGTGCTGATCGGCACCACCGCGCCCGGCCTGGTCGACTTGCGCGCCACGCCGGTCAAGGCCGAATATCCGGGGGTGGAAATCCACGCCAACATCATCAAGTCCATCCTCGACAACCGGTTCAAGTCGCGCTCCTACCTGGCGTTCGTCATCGAGGCCGGACAGATCCTGGCGATCGGCCTGCTGCTCAGCTTTGCGCTGGCCGCGCTGTCGCCGCTGCGCTCCATCCTGCTGGGCGTGCTGGTGCTGGCCGCCAGCTTCGGCCTGAACTATTACGAATACGCCTCGCTCGACCTGATCTACAACCTGGCGATGCAGCTGATCGTGATCGCCGCCGTGTTCGTGCTCAACGTGGCCTGGGGCTATTTCTTCGAGGTCAGGAAAGGGCAGGCGCTGGTGTCGCGCTTCGGCGAATACGTGGCGCCCGAGCTGGTGGCCGAGATGGCCGACGATCCCGAAAAATACAATATGGACGGCGAAAGCCGCGAGCTGACCGTGCTGTTCGTCGACGTGCGCGGCTTCACCACCATCTCCGAAGGGCTGACGCCCAAGCAGCTGCGCGAATACATCAACCTGTACCTGACGGCGATGTCGGAAGATATCCGCGACAGCCACCGCGGCACCCTGGACAAGTACATCGGCGACGCCGTCATGGCCTTCTGGGGCGCGCCGGTGGCGTTTGCCGACCACGCCAGCCGCGCGGTCGCCACCTCGCTGCTGATGCAGGCTTCCGCCCACCGCCTCAACGACGACTTCATCGCGCGCGGCTGGCCGCCGCTGAAGATCGGCATCGGCCTCAATTCCGGCCTGATGCACGTGGGCGACATGGGCTCGAAAATCCGCCGCGCCTACACCGTCATGGGCGACGCCGTGAACCTGGGCTCGCGGCTGGAAGGCATCACCAAGGTGTACGGGGTCGGCATCACGGTCGGCGAGGCCACGCGCGCCGCCGCGCCGGAGTACGCCTACCGCGAGCTGGACCTGGTGCGGGTCAAGGGCAAGAACGAACCGGTGGCGATTTTCGAACCGATAGCTCTGGAAAAAGACCTCGATCCGGCCACCCGCAGCGAGCTGGAGCGCTGGCATTTGGCGCTCGCTGCCGTGCGCGCGCAACAGTGGGATCAAGCAATGACTATAATTGTTGAATTGAAGGCATTATTGCCTGACCGCAGCCTGTATTCCCTATATACTGAGCGCATCGCATACTACCGAGCTCATCCTCCCGGCGCGGACTGGGACGGCGTCACCACGTTTGAAACGAAATAGCGCAATCTAGCCACAGGCAGGGAAAAAACTCTCCTCCAGACAGGAAAAAAAAGTGGCGGCCTGAACAAAGAGGGCTACACTGAGAGGAATATTAGTTTCCTGATGGATATGCTTTTTTCAAGTGCTTTAAGCCCTTCGAACCACCAACAATTCTGAGTAACCGACTCGCGGCGCACCGGGGCGCGCGAGTCCAGATCCACACCGGATAGAGGATGCCGTTATGAAAGCCGAGACCAGCCGCTTCCCACAACGCCGCGCACATACCGCGCCGCTGCGCCGCAAACTGATCGCCGTGCTGGTGGCCGCCTGTTACACCGGCGCCCACGCCGCGCCGGTCAGCCCGACCGTGGTGGCGGGGCAGGCCAGCTTCAACCTGCAGGGCAAGACCTACTCGATCACCAACACGCCCAACACCATCATCAACTGGCAAAGTTTCTCGGTGGCGTCGGACGAGATCACCCGCTTCATCCAGCAGAGCGCGGACAGCAAGGTGCTGAACCGCATCACCGGCCAAAGCCCGACCCAGATCCTGGGCTCGCTGCAATCGAACGGCAAGGTGTTCCTGATCAATCCGAACGGCGTGATCTTCGGCGCCGGCTCGCGGGTGGATGTGAACGGCCTGGTGGCCTCCAGCCTGGCGATCTCGAACGCCGACTTCCTGGCCGGCAAAAACAACTTCAGCGGCGATGCCGCGGCGGGCAAGGTCAGCAATGCCGGCACGATCACCACGCCGGCCGGCGGCCAGATCTTCCTGGTCGCGCCGGCGGTGGAAAACAGCGGCGTGATCTCGGCGCCCAATGGAGATGTGGTGCTGGCGGCGGGTCACAGCGTGCAACTGTTCGATTCCAGGGATCCGAATGTGCAGGTGGTGGTGTCGGCGCCGGCCGACCAGGCGTTGAACCTGGGGCAGATCGTGGCGCAGGGCGGACGGGTCGGCGTGTATGGCGCGCTGGTCAGCCAGCGCGGCGGCATCAACGCCAACAGCGCGGTGCGCGGCGTCAACGGCCAGATCATCCTGAAATCCAGCGGCACCACGCTGGTGGAGGCGGGCAGCACCACCACCGCCACCGGCAGCAACCTGAACACCGGCGGCGAGATTCAAGTGCTGGGCCCGCTGGTCGGCCTGACCGGCAACGCCGTGGTCGACGCCAGTGGCGGGGCCGGCGGCGGCACGGTGCTGGTCGGCGGCGACTACCAGGGCAAGAACCCGGCGGTGCAGAACGCCCAGCAGGCGTATGTGGGCAAGGACAGCGTCATCAAGGCCGACGCCACGGACAACGGCAATGGCGGCAAGGTGATCGTCTGGAGCGACCAGGCCACGCAGATGTTCGGCAGCATTTCCGCGCGCGGCGGCGCGGCCGGCGGCAACGGCGGCTTCGTCGAAACGTCCGGCCACTACCTCGACATGCAGGGCGCGGTCGATACCCGCGCGCCCAAGGGCGCGACCGGCAAGCTGCTGCTTGATCCTAGCGATGTGTATATCGCCGACAACAGCAGCGTGTCCGGCGTGCCCAATTCGGTAGGCAACCTCAATCTGGTGGCGGGCGGCGGGACCTTCCTCGAGTCGCTCACCGTGCAGGACTCGCTGCTGTTGACTGGCGTGTTGCACACGGCGCTGCTGGCCAACGACGTGACGGTCAGCACGGGTAACGTGCACGGCAGCAGCGGCGGCGATATCTCGGTGCTGAGCGAAGTCCTGCTGCCCTCAAGCCGGACCCTGTCGCTGACCGCCGATCGCGACATCCTCCTGAAGGCCCACATCACTGGCAGCGACGGCAACCTGGTGTTGACGTCGGGCCGTAACATCACCCAGGTCACCGAACCGACCGCTGCGCTCACGCTCCATAATCTCAATGCGTTGGCGGCTACCGACATCTCGCTCGATAATAATAGCAACACCATCGGCGGCACGGCGTCGCTGCAAGCGACCGCCGGCAATATCACGCTGACGGCGGTCAACGCCAATCTCGGCGCCAGCAGCGCCGGCGGCACCCTGACGGCCACGGCCTACAATGGCGACCTCACGGTCAGCGGCAACGTCAGCAGCGCCGGCAACATGACGCTGACCTCGACCAAGACCAACGGCGTGGCGACCTTCAACAACGGTGTTGCAGTGGGTTCCTCCGGCGGCAATATCGTCGTGCAAGCGGACAATATGGCGTTGAACGGCACCTTCTCCACGATCACCCAACACGGCGTGCGGCTGACGCCCATGTCCGATAGCACCAGTATTCAAGTCGGCGTCGGCGCCACCGACGGCGCCGGCGTGCTGGGCCTGAGCCAGGCCGAGCTGGCCGGCGTGCAGCTGCCGGTCAACGGCTGGCTGAGCATCGGCGACGCCGCCAACGGCGGCGGCATTGGCAGCAACACCGGCAACCTGACGGTGGTCGGCAACCTGGACCTGACGGGCGGGCAGAACGCCGGCACGCTGACCCTGTACAGCCAGGGCGGCAACATCGCTGTCGGTTCCGGCGCGGCCGTCAATAGCACCGGCGTGATCAGCCTGATCACCCGTCCAAGCGGACTCTACAGTATCACCAATGCCGGCAGCATCGCCTCCAGCTCCGGCATCAACCTGTACGCCGGCAAGATGATCCTGGCGGGCGGCACGCTCAACAGCGATTCGGTCAGCCTGGGATCGATCAACGCCATCGACATCGGCGCCTCAAGCGGCCCCAGCAGCACGTTGACGCTGACCAGCGCCGACCTGGCCAGCATCAGCGGCAACACGCTGACCATCGATAACAACGCGGTCTCGGCCGGCAACATCGTCGTTAGCGCGCCGCTGACCCGCACCAACAGCCTGAGCCTGACGGCCACCGGCAGCATCGCGCTGCAAGCGGCAGTCAGCACCGGCGGCCTGACGCTGCACGCGGGCACCGAGAGCAGCATTACCGCCACCGACAGCGTGACCACCAACGGCATCTTCAACCTGCAATCCGGCAACTGGTCGCAAATAGGCACCCTGCCGAGCTTCTGTGCCACCGATTTCCGTATCGCCGGCGGCAGCTTCGTGCGCGCCGCCAGCGGCGACGGCGCCAGCAGCACGCCTTTCCACCTGGTCGATGTCTACGGCCTGCAGGGGATAGGATCGTTGTCCGCTGGCTATTCCTACGTGCTCGACAACGATATCGACGCCAGCCAGACGGCGCACTGGAACAACAACGGCAGCGCTGTCTACGCCGGCTTCAAGCCGATCGGTGGCATCGATTACGCCTATTCCGGCACCTTCGACGGCAACCACAAGACCATCAGCGGCCTCTACATTAGCCGCCCGGCCACCAACCAGGTCGGCCTGTTCGCCATCCTGGGCTCGGGGACGATACAGGATGTCAAGCTGACCGGCGCCTCGGTCGAGGGCCATAACAACACCGGTGCATTGGTGGGTACCATCCAGATGGGCAGCGGCGCCGTCAGCGGCGTGGCGATCGAGGGCAACGTGATCGGCAATGGCTCGAACGTCGGCGGACTGGCGGGCTATTCCAACGGCGCCATCAGCAACTCCTATGTGCAGGGCAATGTGACCGGCAAGACGGCCGACAGCACCGGCAGCACCGGCGGCCTGCTGGGCGGCAACGGGATGTACGGCAGCATCAACGCCGCGTACAGCAGCGGCGACGTCAAATCCAACACCAGCGTCGTGGTTGACGCCCTGGTCGGCGACGGCGCCAACGGCGGCACGGTGACGGGCGGCTACTTCCTGACCACCGGCGCTGCCAGCGACAGCGCCGGCGCGGTCGGCCTGAGCGCGACGCAGATGAAGCAGCAAGCGAACTTCACCGATTTCGACTTCGACGGCGGTTCGTCGGTGTGGCGCATGTATGAAGGCCAGACGACGCCGCTGCTGAGGGGGTTCCTGATACCGATTACCGTCACCGGCGGCGGCGACAGCAAGGTGTATGACGGTATCCCGTACACCTACTCGCAGGCGTTCAGCGCGCCGGCCGGCCTCTACGGCACGCTGGCCTACGACGACGGCCTGAACGCCGGCATCCACAAGCTCGACGGCCTGTATTCGACCAAGTACGACGTGATCTACGACCCCTCGACCACGCTGACCATCGCGCAGCGCCACATCACCGCCGCGGTGGTCGACGCCAGCAAGACCTACAATAGCCGGGTCGAGCTGGTACAGGGCACGTCCGACGGCACCTACGGCATCAACTACACCAACACGGTGAACGGCGACACCCCCGGCATCAGCGGCACCTTGAGCTTTACCAACAAGAACGCCGGCTCCGGCAAGACCGTCAGCTTCACCAGCCCGACGCTGACCAACAACCCGCACAATAATTACGTGCTCGATGGCGGCGTCAGCGGCACCGGCACGATCAACCAGGCCCAGTTGACGGTGAACCTGGCCAGCCGCGAGTACAACAACAGCTCCGGCGCCACGCTGACCGGCGCCACGCTGGTCGGCCTGCTGAGCGCGCCGGAAGGCCCGCTCGACTCGGTATCGCTGTTCATCAACGAAGGCGCCACCCTCAGCTATGCCGACAAGAATGCCGGCGTCAACAAAACCGTCAACATCAGCAGCGGCTCACTCAACAAGAGCGGTGCCGACGCCAACAACTATACGCTGAGCGGCGGCATCCGCGGCACCATCACCGCGCGTCCGGTATCGACCTGGAGCGGCAGCGGCGGCGGCTTGTGGAGCGCCGCCGGCAATTGGGTCGACGGCATCGCGCCGGACGGCGCCAACGTGCTGGCCGCCGCCATTGGCAGCGGCGCCGGCACCATCACCTACGACGCCAGCGCCGGCAACACCACGCTGGCGACCATGGCGGTCGGCAGCGGCACCCAGCTGGCGCTGACCGGCGGCGCGCTGACCGTCAGCGGCACCGGCGGCAAGTCCTATCTGACCGGCGCCACGCTCAATCTGAACGGCGGCAGCCTGGTGCTGAACGGCGCCATGGAGGCCACCAACCTGATGCTGACCAGTGGCGTGTTGAGCGGCACCGCCAGCGCCGCCAACCTGACCGTCAACAACCTGACGCAAACCAACGGCAGCATCGACATGAGCGGCTCGCTCAACGTCTACAGCGGCGGCAACATCGCGGTCGGCGCCGTGCGGGCACAAAACGGCATCACCCTCAGCGCCGGCGAGGGCGGCGGCGCGATCACGCAGACCGGCGCGCTGGTGAGCGACAGCCTGCACGCGACGGCCTACAACGGCATCACGCTGACCAACAGCGGCAACCATGTCGGCGCGTTCTCCGCCTACAACGGCTCGGGCAACCTCCTGCTCAACAACACCGTCAGCAGCGGCGAGCTGGCGCTGGGTATGCTGAGCACCAGCAACGGCAACATCGTCATCGACAACCACGGCGGCATCCATACCGGCGGCACCATCCACGCCACCAACGGCGGGGTGTCGATCACCGCGCACAGCCCGATCACCATCAGCGACAGCCTGATCGGCAACGACATCGCGCTGTCGGCCAGCACCGACATCACCTTGCAGGGCGGATCGCAACTGAACGCGGCCAACTCGATCAACATGGTCGCGACCAATAACATCGTGCTGGGCGGCCTGTTGAACGTGACCTCGCCGACCGGCAGCATCTCGGCGGTCGCCACCAACGGCAACATCAGCGTCGGCAGCGCCACCACCATCAACAGCAACGGCGCCCATGTGGCGCTGGCCGCTCCTTTCGGCTCGGTGAATGCCTCGTCGGTCACCCTGGGCAGCGGCACGCTGCCGAGCATAGACTCCGGCAGCGGGACCGCTGCCGCTGCCGATGCCGCCGCCAAGGCCGCCGCCGCCGCCAAGGCTGCGGCCGACGCCGCCGCCGCCAAGGCCGTGGCCGATGCCGCCGCCAAGGCCGCCGCCGACGCTGCCGCCAAGGCCGCCGCCGACGCCGCCGCCAAGGCTGCCGCCGAGGCCGCCGCCGCCGATGCCGCCGCCAAGGCCGCCGCCGCCGACGCTGCCGCCAAGGCCGCCGCCGATGCGGCCGCCAAGGCTGCCGCCGATGCCGCCGCCAAGGCCGCCCAGGCCGCCGCCGATGCGGCCGCCAAGGCTGCCGCCGATGCCGCCACCGCCGCTGCCCAGGCCGCCGCCGACGCCGCCGCCAAGGCCGCTGCGGACGCCGCCGCCAAGGCTGCCGCCGACGCCGCCAATGCCGATGCCGCCACCAAGGCCGCCGCCGACGCCGCCGCCAAGGCTGCCGCCGACGCCGCCGCCAAGGCCGCCACCGACGCCGCCGCCAAGGCTGCCGCCGATGCCGCCGCCAAGGCTGCGGCCGATGCAGCAGCCGCCGCCAAGGCCGCCGCCGATGCTGCCGCTGCTGCGGCCGCCAACCAGACAACGACGCCGGTGGCACAGGCGTTGAACTCCACGGTCAACATCATCAATACGGTCACCCAGGTTCAGGGCGGCACCGTCAAGGCGCCGCTGGTCTCTACGCCGCCGGAAGCCAGCACCGCATCCAGCGGGACTGGCAGCAGCGGTGGCTCGACCAAACCGGATGACAAAGTGCCCGATGATAAGGATAAGTCCAGCGGCAAGGTCGAACTGACCGCCAGTAAAAACGAGCCGACCAAGAAGATGTATTGCAACTGATGCCGCGCTGGGCAGCACGGGGCCGTTGGTGTCACGGCCCCGTTTGTGAGCTGAAATCCAACACTCGGGCGCAGCACCTATCAATTTCAATCTTTCAAATAGGCATTGTATATAAGGGCTATGCTAGCATCGGAAGAGCGCGGCAAAATGACACGCGACCCATACTACGAGCGAACCCATGAGATATAGCTTAACGCGCCTACTAGCAGGTTCCCTTCTTGCCGCCGCCGTGACTTCGGCCTGGGCGGCGCCGTCGACGGACGATAATACCGCCATCCGTTTCGAGATTTCCCGTTTCGAGGTCAAGGGCAACACCCTGTTGCAGCCGGCGGAGGTCGATGCGCTGCTGGCCAAATTCGTCGGCAAGGAGCGCGATTTCGGCGACGTCCAACGCGCGCTGGAAGCGCTGGAGGCGGTCTACCACGAGCGCGGCTACAACGTGGTGACGATCGAACTGCCGGAGCAGGAGCTCAACCGCGGCGTGGTGATACTGCGGGTGGTGGAAACGCGCATCGGCCGCATCAGCGTGAAGAACAATCTGTACTTCGACGAGAACAATATCCGCCGCAGCCTGCCCGCCTTGCAGGAGGGCCGCACGCCTGACCTGAAGGCGGTCTCGGCCAACCTGAAGCAGGGCAACGAGAGTCCCGCCAAGGAAGTCACCCTCAAGCTGCAAAGCGGCGAAAAAGACGACGAAGTCGACGCCGTGCTGGACGTCAAGGACCAGTCCATCTGGAAGGCCATGGTCAACGCCGACAACACCGGCACCAAGCAGACCGGCAAGACCCACCTCGGCTTCATCCTGCAAAACGCCAACCTGTTCAACCGCGACCATCTGGCCTCTCTGCAGTACACCACCTCGGCCGAGGAACCGGGCCGGGTCAAGGTGTACGGCGCCGGCTACCATATCCCGCTGTACGCGCTGGGAGACTCGCTGGACTTCTTCGCCAGCTATTCCAACGTCGATTCCGGCACCGTCTCGGCCGGCGCGGTCAACCTGGCCGTCAGCGGCAAGGGCGCGGTGTACGGCGCGCGCTACAACCAGAGCCTGGCCAAGCGCGGCGAGCTGGAGTCCAAACTCAGTTACGGCGTCGACTACAAGGCCTTCAAGAACAATGTGCAGGTGCTGGACCAGCCGCAGGGCGGACAACTGGGCAACGATGTGACGGTCCATCCGCTGAGCATCAGCTACCAGGGCACGCTGCCGATCAAGCAGGGCGAAGTGAGCGGCCAGCTGACCTTGCTGCGCAATATCTCCGGCGGCGCCAAGGGCGACCAGGCGGCCTTCACGCTGGCCCGCGCCGGCGCCAAGGCCGACTACACCATGCTGCGCGTGGCCGGCAGCCTGACCCGCGCATTGGCCAACGATTGGCAGCTGCGCGCCATCCTCAACGGCCAGTACAGCAGCGATGCGCTGATCCCCGGCGAACAATTCGGCGCCGGCGGCGCGACCTCGGTGCGCGGCTTCATCGAGCGCGAGATTTCCAACGACTCCGGCGTAGGCGTCAACCTGGAAGCCTACACGCCCAACCTGTGCACTCACGCCGGCTGGAATTGCCGCCTGCTGGCCTTTTACGACACCGCTTATGCCAAGCGTAACCACGCGCTGCCCGAGGAGCTGACCAGCACCACCATCGCCAGCACCGGCGTCGGCGCGCGCTTCGTGCTGTCCACCTACGTCAACCTGCAACTCGATTTCGGCCACGTGGTCCGCGCCGGCGCGACCGGCCGCGACAACGCCAGCCGCCTGCACCTGCGTCTGGGACTGGCGTACTGACCGCGTGCGGTCCACCCTGAAATGTACTGGAAATGAAAATGCCACAGCCAAATAACTCCATCGTCGTCCGGGCCCTGTTCAAGGGCTTGCTGTTGCTGGCGCTGTGCGGCATGGCCAGCGCGGGCTGGGCCGCGCAAGTGGCCGGCACCATTGTGCAGCTGAGCGGGCCGCTGCTGGCCAAGAAGGCCGGCGGCGTGGTGCGCATCCTGTCGATGCGCTCCGAAGTCGAGAGCGGCGACACGCTGGTGACCGAGAAGAACACCTACGCCATGGTGAAATTCATCGACAACAGCGAGATCACGCTCAAGCCGGGCACCACCTTCAAGGTCGAGGACTTCAGCTACGACGCCGGCAAGCCCGACGCCGACAGCGCCTCGTTCAACCTGGTCAAGGGCGGCCTGCGCTCGGTCACCGGCCTGCTGGGCAAGCGCAACAAGGAAAAGTTCGCCATGAAGACGCCGAGCGCCACCATCGGCATTCGCGGCACCACCTTCATCGCCGACATCGTCGAACCGAGCGAGGAGGCGGTGGCCTCGCGCCTGGCCTACAACCTGGCCAGCACCGCCGCACTGGACCAGCTGGCCGCACCGGTGCAGCCGCTGATGCTGGCGCAGTTGACGCTGCCGTCGCCGACCGCTGCGCGCGCGCCGGGCCTGTACGTGCAGGTGCTCGACGGCTTGATCCATGTGACCAACCCGGCCGGCACGGCCAACTACAGCTCCGGCCAGTTCGGCTACACGCCAAGCTTCAAGACGCCGCCGATTATCCTGCCGGCCAATCCGGGCATCCCGTTCACGCCGCCGCCGGCGTTCAGCCAGAGCACCGGCCCGTCGTCCAGCACCGGCCCTGGCAAGTCGAACACCGTCGATTGCGAAGTGCGTTGAAGCCTGGCGCGCCTGTAGAAATGACTTGACCTTCCCATCGTGGGATACTTGATGCTACTGTCATCGAGTCGTCCATTGGGTAGGTCATGTCCACTTCCGCTATTCCCGTAACACTGTCGATCAAAATCGAGGGCATGAGCTGCGCTTCCTGCGTGGGCCGCGTCGAGCGCGTGCTGGCGGCCGTGCCGGGCGTGGACAAGGTCAGCGTCAACCTGGCGACCGAATCGGCGCGGGTGGAATCGGCGCGGCCGCTCGACGTGGCGGCGCTGGTGCAGGCGGTCGACAAGGCCGGCTACCAGGCCACGCCCGAGTTGCCGCTGTCCGCTGCGCCTGCCCATCACGCGCTGGCGGGACCGGGCGGCGGCCGCGCGGTGCTGCTGGCGGCCTTGCTGTCGCTCCCCCTGCTGTTGCCGATGCTGCTGGAACTGGCCGGCGTGCACTGGATGCTGGATGGCCGCCTGCAATGGCTGCTGGCGACGCCGGTGCAGTTCTGGCTCGGCGCCCGCTTCTATCGCGCCGGCTGGCTGGCGCTGCGCGCCCGCAGCGGCAATATGGATCTGCTGGTGGCGCTGGGCACCAGCGCCGCGTATGGCCTGAGCGTCTATCAGCTGCTGGCGTCGACGTCCGCCATGCCGCATCTGTATTTCGAAGCGTCGGCCGTGGTGATCACCTTGATCTTGCTGGGCAAATGGCTGGAGGCGCGCGCCAAGCGCCAGACCACGTCCGCCATCCGCGCCTTGCAGGTGCTGCGGCCGGAGTCGGCGCGGGTGCGGCGCGGCGCGCAGGATATCGAAGTGCCGATCGCCGATGTGCGTCAGAGTGAGCTGGTGGTGGTGCGGCCCGGCGAGCGGGTGGCGGCGGACGGGGAAGTGGTGGAGGGCGCCAGCCATGTCGACGAGGCACTCATCACCGGCGAAAGCCTGCCCGTGGCGCGCCACGCCGGCGACCATGTGACCGGTGGCGCCATCAACGGCGAAGGCCTGCTGCTGGTGCGGGTGACGGCGGTGGGCGCGGAGAGCACGCTGGCGCGCATCATCCGCCTGGTGGAGGATGCGCAGGCGGCCAAGGCGCCGGTGCAGCATCTGGTGGACCGCGTCAGCGCGGTGTTCGTGCCGGTGGTGCTGGTGCTGGCGGTGGCGACCTTCGCCGGCTGGTGGCTGGCGAGCGGCGATGCCGAGCGGGCCATCATCAATGCGGTGGCGGTGATGGTGATCGCCTGTCCATGCGCGCTGGGACTGGCGACGCCGGCCGCGATCATGGCCGGCACCGGCGTGGCGGCGCGCTACGGAATACTGATCAAGGATGCGGAAGCGCTGGAACTGGCGCACCGCATCACCACCGTGGCATTCGACAAGACCGGCACGCTCACCGAGGGCAAGCCGTCGCTGGCGGCGCTGGAACCGGTCGGCATCGATGAAGGACGGCTGCTGCAACTGGCCGCCGCCATCCAGCGCGGCAGCGAGCATGCGCTGGCCCGCGCAGTCACCGAAGCCGCCGCCGCGCGCTCCGCCACCGGCGCCGCGCCAAGCGCCACCGGCGTCACCGCCTTGCCGGGTCGCGGCGTGGCGGCCATCGTCGACGGCGCGCGCCTGGTCCTGGGCAGCACGCGGCTGATGCAGGAGAAGGGCGTGGCGCTCGATGCGCTGAGCGCCCGCGCCGCGGAACTGGAACAGCAAGGCCTGACGATATCCTGGCTGGCCGCTTCAAACGCACCGCAGCCGGCGCAGCTACTGGGCCTGCTGGCCTTCGGCGACCGCATCAAGCCGCAAGCCCGCGCCGCACTGCAAGCGCTGAAGGCGATGCACATCCAGACCATCCTGCTCACCGGCGACAACCAGGGCAGCGCCGACGCCGTCGGCAAGGAGCTGGGCATAGGCCGCATCATCGCCAACATGCTCCCCGCCGACAAAGCGGCCACCGTCGCCGGCCTGAAGACCGGCGGCGCCTGCATCGCCATGGTCGGCGACGGCATCAACGACGCCCCCGCGCTGGCCGCCGCCGATGTCGGCATCGCCATGTCCAGCGGGACCGACGTCGCCATGCACGCCGCTGGCATCACGCTGATGCGCGGCGATCCGGCGCTGGTGGCCGCCGCCATTTCGATCTCGCGCCGCAGCTACAGCAAAATACGCCAGAACCTGTTCTGGGCCTTTATCTACAACCTGGTCGGCATACCGCTGGCCGCCTTCGGCCTGCTCAACCCCATGGTTGCCGGCGCCGCGATGGCGCTCAGCTCCGTCAGCGTGATCAGCAACGCCTTGCTGCTGCGCCGCTGGAAGCCGGACCATTTGAAAGGACAAGCATGAACATCGGACAAGCGGCGGCCGCCAGCGGCGTCTCGGCCAAGATGATCCGCTACTACGAAAGCATCGCCCTGATCCCGCCGGGCAAGCGCAGCGACGCCGGCTACCGCATCTACGGCGACAACGACCTGCACGCGCTGCGCTTCGTCAAGCGCGGACGGTCGCTGGGTTTTTCGCTGGACCAGATCCGCGACCTGCTGTCGCTGTGGCAGGACAAGGAGCGCGCCAGCGCCGACGTCAAGACCATCGCCTTGGGCCACGTGGCGGAGCTGAACCAGCGCATCGCCGAGCTGACCGAAATGCGCGACACCCTGCAAACGCTGGCCGGCTGCTGCCACGGCGATCATCGCCCCGACTGCCCAATTCTCCAAACTCTTGCCGGGTAAAGTATAATCGCCCGGTTTTGGTGCCCGCGCGTCTGTCCAGACGCGCAGTTAAACGGGAAACATGGAGCTGGCCACGCCAGCCAACATGTGCTGCCCCCGCAACGGTAAACAAGCGTCGTCGTTGACGACAAATCCGCCTCTTCAAACCACTGTGCAGTCGCATGGGAAGGTCAGGCGGTGTCGCTTGCCAGCCCGGATACCGGCCAGGACAGGTGGAAATGCCCAGGCATTTCTGTTCAATCCGCTCACGGGGAAGTGAGCGGCTTGCATCTGTTGCGATCTACATCTATGCATCGATTTTGCGCGCCACGGCTTTGCCGACTGGCGGCCGTGCCTTGCGCACGCGCCGTTCGCGTACGCCTGCGCCCCGATTTTCCCTCTCTGCCTACAGGACCAGCCCATGTTTAACCTGCCCACCGACGCGGCCGTGCACTCCATCGAGACACTGCTGTATTCCATTTCCACCGTTTTGTACCTGCCCGTGCTGCTGGGGATCGCAGCGCTGGTGCTGCATATGCTGGTGTGCTTCGGCACCTTCGGCGCCGAATGGCTGGAGCGCCGCCGCGGCGTGCGCGTGCTGGTCGCCACCGCCAAGCAGGAGATGGCCGCCGTGCTGACCGCGCAGGAAGGCGAGCCGGGACTGGACGCCCGCCTCGAACGGCTGGTGCAGCGCGCCGACGTCAACGGCGTGCGCCGCCTGGACGGTGTGCGCTTCGTGGTGCGCGTCGGCCCGGCGCTGGGGCTGATGGGCACCCTGATCCCGATGGGGATCTCGCTGGCCGGCCTCGCGCAGGGCAACCTGCCGAAGATGGCCGAGTCGATGACCACCGCCTTCACCGCCACGGTGGTCGGCCTGGCGTGCAGCGTCAGCGCCTATGTACTGAGCCTGGTGCGCGAACACTGGCTGCGCAGCGACCTGACCGAGATCGCCTACGCCGCCGAATCCCACCTCGCGGCGCAAGACCACAAGCCGCACCTGGTGCGCGCGGGAGCCTGAGATGCGCTATATGAACCGCCACCGCTACAGCCGCATCGGCGAGCATAACGAAGACCCGCTGGCCGGCGTCGCCAACCTGTTCGACGCCAGCATCGTCTTCATCGTCGCCATGATGCTGGCGCTGTTCTCGGCCTGGAACATGATGGACCTGCTGGATCCGAACTCCGAAGTCACCATCGCCAAGAAAAGCGCCGACGGCCACGTCGAGGTGCTGACCAAGAAGGGCGCCGAAATCAAGGTGAGCAAAGTCAGTGACAAGCCGCTGTCGGGCTCCGGCAAACGCCTGGGCACCGCATATCAACTGCCGGATGGGAAGGTCGTCTATGTACCGGAATAACAAACTGTGGGCGCTGCTGTTGTTGCTGGCGTCTTTGTGCATCGGCGGCTATGTGCATTCGGCGCAGGCGCCGCGCACGCTGGCGCTGATGCTGGGCGATATCGAGTCCCGTCCCGCCGTGCTGGCGGTGCGCGGCCTGCAGGCCGAGTTGAAAGAGCTGAACGTCGCGGTGCGCATCATCCCCGCCAACGGCATGACGCCGGCCGACCGCACCGCGCTGACCAGCGCCGATGTGGTGGTCATCAACGCCAAGGGACGCCAGGCCATGACGGGTTTGAGCGCCGAGCTGCTGGCGCTGCAAAAGGCGCGCCGTCCGGTGTTCGCGGTCGGCGGCGCCATCGACGACAGCCTGCGCGAGCAGGGTGTGCGCGACGATAAAACCATACAGTCCTACCACAGCGAAGGCGGCGTGGAGAACATGGGCAACCTGCTGCGCTACATCCTGCGCAACCACTTCGGTTCAAGGCTGGCGGTCGCGCCGGTGCATGCGATGCCGGAAGTGGGCCTGTACGACGTGGCGGCCAACCGCACATCGAGCAGCTACGAGCAGTACCTGCAAGGCTACGCCAACTACAAGGCCGGCGCACCGTGGATCGCGGTGCCGTTCTACCGCGCAAGCCTGGTGGCGGGACAAACGCTGCCGCTGGCAGCCATCGTCGCGCGGCTGGAAGCGAGCGGCTACAACGTGCTGCCGGTGTTCGGCTATCCCTACGACGTGCCGCTGCGCTTCCTGCTGGACGAAAACGGCAAGAGCCGCGTTGAGCTGATCGTCGCGCTGGGCATGAAGGTGGGCGGCACCGCCAATACCGGCGCGCTGCTGGACAAGATCGGCGTCCCGGCGATCAACGCCATCACCTTGAGCCAGCAGTCGCTGGCGCAGTGGCAGGAATCGAAGATCGGCCTCGATATCATCGAGCGCACCTGGCAGCTGGCCGGCGCCGAAGTGGCGGGCCTGATCCAGCCGACCGTGGTCGCCAGCCGCGAACGCATCAGCGATGCGCAGACCGGCCTGGCCTACGTGGAGGAGACGCCGATCCCGGAGCGCATCGAGCGCCTCAACGAGCGCGTCGCCAGCTGGCTGGCCTTGCGCCAGAAGGCCAACGGCGACAAGCGCATCGCCATGCTGTACTTTAACTATCCGCATGGTTCGGAGACCATCGGCGCGGCCTACCTGAACGTGCTGCCGGAGAGCCTGTGGCAGATCGTCCAGCGCCTGAAGCAGGAAGGCTACCAGACCGGCACGGCGCTGCCGCCATCGCAGGAAGAGCTGCAAGGCGAGATCCAGCAGTGGGGCAATTACCCGGGCAAGTCCAAGGGCGACTACATGGCGGGCCTGAAGCACCTGGCCGAAAGCGGCCAGGCGCTGCTGGTGCCGCTGGCCGATTACCAGAAGTGGTTCGCCACGCTGGCGCAGCCGTTGCGCGCGGCTATCGAGAAATCCTGGGGCAAGCCGGAGAACGCGCCCGTCCTGTGGCGCAACGCCAAGGGTGAGCCGTTCTTCGTCTATCCGGCGCGCCGCTTCGGCAACGTGCTGATGGCGCCGCAGCCCGGCCGCGCATGGGAGCAGAACCTGGAGAAGCTGCACAATGAAGTCAGCATGCCGCCGTCGCACGAATACATCGCGTTCTACCTGTGGCTGCAAAAGGGCTTCCAGGCCAACGCCGTCATGCACATCGGCACCCACGGCACGCAGGAGTGGTTGACCGGTAAAGAAGCCGGCCTGTCGGAAAGCGATCCGACCGAGGCGCTGATCGGCGCCATGCCCAACATCTATCCGTATGTGATGGACGACGTGGGCGAGGGCATACAGGCCAAGCGCCGCGGCATGGCCGTCATCATCGACCACATGACGCCACCGTTCGACGTGGCCGGCCTCAATCCCGACCTGCGCGAGCTGGGCGCGCTGCTGAACGACTACCGCGTGGCCGAGCAAAAAAGCCCGCTGCTGGCGCGCAGCCACCTGACGGCGATCAACCGCCTGGCGGCCAAGAGCGGCGTGTTGAAGGACATGAAGAAGACCGAGCTCAAAACCGAAGCCGACATGGAAGCGCTGGAGGAATACCTGGACGACACCGGCAGCAAGCTGACGCCGTTCGGCCTGCACACCTTCGGCGTGGCGCCGAAGCCGGAGCTGCGCAACGCCACCGCGCGCGCCGTGGTCAGCCTCGACACCACGTCGACGGCGGAGCAGAAGACCAAACGCATCGCCCAGCTGGAAAGCGATATCGAACGCAGCGCCGGGCTGGAACTGGAGCGCTTGATGCAGGCGCTGTCCGGCCGCTACATCCCGACCGGCGCCAGCGCCGACCTGGTACGCAATCCGGATGCGCTGCCGACCGGCCGCAACTTCTTTGGCCTCGATCCATCGCGCATCCCGAGCAAGACCACCTACGAAGCCGGCTACAAACTGGCGCAGCAGCTGGCGGAGGATTACCGCAAGCGCCATGGCGCCTGGCCCGACAAGTTGAGCATGAACCTGTGGGGCGTCGAGACTTCGCGTCACGAAGGCATCATGGAAGCGCAGGCGATGGCGCTGATGGGCGTGCGTCCGACGTGGGACGAGCGTGGCCGCGTGACCGGTGTGGAAGCGCTGACGCGCAAGCAGCTGGGTCGTCCGCGCGTGGACGTGACGCTGATCTCGTCTGGCCTGTTCCGCGACCTGTTCGGCAACCTGCTGACGTTGATGGACCAGGCGGCGCAGCTGGCGCAGAAACAGGATGACAACGGCCCCGGCGAAGACGGCAACGTCATGCAGGCGCACAGCCGCAAGACCGTCGCCGCCTTGCAGGCCAGCGGCATCTCCGCCGAAGAGGCGCAGCGCATGGCGTCGGTCCGCATCTTCGGCCTGCCGAGCGGCGCCTACGGCACGCAGATCGAGAAGTTGATCCCGCTGACCAACGCATGGCAGAACGAGAAGGAAGTGGCGGACGTGTTCATCAACCGCATGAGCCATCCGTTCGGCGCCGGCTACTGGGGCGACGACAAGGCCGATCCCGTCCAGCGCCGCGAATTGTTCAAGCAGGCCATCAGCGGCAGCAAGATCGCGCTGCACAGCCGCTCCAGCAATCTGTTCGCTACCTTGGACAACGACGACTTCTTCCAGTACCTGGGCGGCACCGCGATGGCGATCCGCAGCGTGGACGGCAAGACGCCGGAGGTGATGGTCAGCGACCTGTCCAACCCGCGCAAGCCGGGCCACAAGACGCTGGAGCAGTACATGGGCCAGGAGATGCAGGCCCGCTACCTGAACCCGCGCTGGGCCGACAGCATGCTGAAGGAAGGCTATTCCGGCGCGCGCTACATCAACCGCGTGGTCGACTACCTGTGGGCCTGGCAGGTCACCGTGCCGGAAGTGGTGGACGGCGGCAAATGGCAGCGCATGTACGACACCTATGTGGAAGACCGCCACGGCCTGAAGGTGCGCGAGCGCTTCGCCAGCAGCGGCAACCTGCGCGCCTTCCAGGCCATCACCGACCGCATGCTGAGCGCGATCGAACGTGGCTACTGGAAGCCGAGCGACGCGGTGCGCGAAAAACTGACGCAGCAAAACGCACAGGCGATCAAGGATGCCGGCGTGTCGTGCAGCGCCGATTCGTGCAGCAAGGCGACGATGAAGATCGCGCCTCAGTTCAGCGGCCAGTTCGTGCCTAACGTGGGCACCAACGCGGCGGTCGCGCGCGGTGCGGCGGCCGCCGGTCGTGCCGGTGGCGCGGCGCCGTCCGCGCAGCCTCCCGCGCCGTCGGCCACGCAACAGCAGACCGACGCCGCCATGCAGAACGCGGTGGCGGACTTGCAGGCATTGCAGGCCAAGGCGCAGGAACTGCCGCCGCCCGTGCCTGCGCACGCGAAGAACAAACCCGCCGAGCCGGCGCCGAAGGCCAAGGCCGACGCTGCCGACGCCAAGGTCAATGGCTTTGAAATGCAAACCTTGGCCAACCTGACGCCGGTGCAGAAGACCGTCGGCACGCTGGCGCTGCTGGCGCTGGCCGCCGCGCTGATCGGCGCCGGCTACATCGGCCGCCGCAATAAATTGAGTAAGCTGAAGGAGTACCTATGATCGTCAAATCCATCGTCGCGCTGGCGGCCGTTCTACCGCTTGCATCGCATGCCGACGAGGAGTCCAGCGGCGCCGCGCCCACCATGGCGGCGGTTGAGGTGCGCGGCCACTACGACAACGGCGTCGGCACGTCCAGCGCCGCCAGCCAGGGTTCGGTGACGGCGGAGTTGATCGCCAATCGTCCGGCGCTGCGGCCCGGCGAGCTGCTGGAGTTCGTGCCGGGTGTGATCGTCACGCAGCACAGCGGCGACGGCAAGGCCAACCAGTACTTCCTGCGCGGCTTCAACCTCGATCACGGCACCGACTTCGCAACCTTCATCGACGGCATGCCGGTCAATATGCGCACCCACGCGCACGGCCAGGGCTACACCGACCTGAATTTCCTGATGCCGGAACTGGTGGACCGCATCAACTACAAAAAAGGCCCGTACTACGCGGACGAAGGCGACTTCGCCTCCGCCGGCGCGGCGCACCTGGGACTGGCGAACAAGCTGAAGGAAAACACCGCCAGCGTCACGGCCGGCGGGCACCAGTACTACCGCGCCAACTTGACCGGTTCGACGCCGCTGGGCGAGGGCAACCTGGTCTACGGTGCGGAGCTGGGCCACAACAACGGGCCGTGGGTCAGCCCGGAAGCCTTCCACAAAAGCCTGGGCGTGCTGCGCTACAGCCAGGGCGGCAGCGACAACCAGTTCAGCGTCACCGGCATGTTTTACAAGGGCGGCTGGTATGCCAGCAACCAGATCCCGCTGCGCGCGGTGCAGAGCGGCGAGATCAGTCCCTACGGCGCCATCGACACCAGCGACGGCGGCATCACCTCGCGTTACAGCCTGTCCGCCACGCTGCGCAAGCGCACCAGCGACACGCTGTTGCAGGCCAATGCCTACGTGGTGCAATCGAGCCTGGACCTGTACAACGACTTCACCTACTTCCTCGACGACCCGGTCAACGGCGACCAGTCGCGCCAGACCGAGAAGCGCCGCATGACGGGCTTCGACGTGGCGCAGACCTGGTTCGGCAAGTGGGGCGGGCTGGAAGTGAACAACAAGGTGGGCGTGCAGGGACGTTACGACTACCTGTCGCCGCTGGCGCTGTACAGCACCGTCAAGCGGCAGATCACCGGCGTCATCACGGAGTCGAAGGTCAAGGAGGCGAATGCCTCGGTCTACTTCGAGAACACGGTGCAGTGGCGCGAGTGGCTGCGCACCACGGCCGGTGTGCGCTATGACCGTTACCGCTTCGATGTGAGCAGCAATATCGCCGAGAATACGGGCAAGGTCGGCGAGGGCATGACGTCGCCGAAGATGTCGGTGGTGCTGGGGCCCTGGGCCAAGACGGAATTCTTCATCAACTACGGAGAAGGCTTCCACAGCAACGACGCGCGCGGCACCACGGTGCACCTGACGCCGAAGGAACGCGAGCCTATCGACCCGGTCACGCCGCTGGTCAAGACGCGCGGCGCGGAACTGGGCGCGCGCACGGAGATCGTCCCCGGCCTGCAAAGTTCGATGGCTTTGTGGAAGCTGCGTTCGGCGTCCGAGCTGGTGTTCTCAGGCGACGCCGGCGATACGGCGGCCAGTCGCGGCAGCTACCGTTCCGGCATCGAATGGAACAACCACTACATCGCCACGCCATGGCTGTTGTTCGACCTGGACCTGGCTTACTCGCGCGCGCACTACACCGAGCATGACGACGTGGGCGACTACATTCCGGGGGCGATCGGCAAGGTGGCTTCGTTCGGCGCGACCATCACCGATATCGGTCCGTGGTCCGGCGCGTTCCAGATGCGCTACTTCGGTCCGCGTCCGCTGATCGAGGATAACAGCCAGCGTTCGGCGACGACGGCGATTGCGTATGCGCGGGTGGGCTACAAGATCGACCGGCGCTGGGCGGTGTCGCTGGATGCCTTCAACCTGTTCGACCGCAAGGCCAGCGACGTGGACTACTACTATCCTTCGCGCTTGCAGGGCGAACCGGCCGAAGGCGTCAACGACATCCACTACCATCCGGTGGAGCCGCGCACCTTGCGGCTGACGTTGAAGGCTACGTTCTGACGAACATCCAGATGGTCAGCACGGCGCCGACGATCACGACGAAGCCGCGCATGACCTTTTCCGGCAGGCGGTGAACCAGCCATCCGCCGCACAAGCCGCCGGCGATGCCTCCCGCGCACAATGCCAGCGCGGCCGGCCAGCTGATCAGGCTGGAGGTGGCGAAGATCAGCGTGGCGGCGGCGTTCATCGCCATCGCCAGCACGTTCTTGGTGGCGGCGGCGGTGCGCACCTGCTGGCCGGCGATGGTCAGCGCGGCCAGCATCAGGAAGCCGATGCCGCCGCCGAAGTAGCCGCCGTAGACGGCGATGCAGCTTTGCACCAGCACCAGCGTCCAGCGCGGCATGCTGCCGGCCGCGTGCAGCGGTTTCTTGCGGAAGCTGCCCCACGCGAACACGCTGGTGGCGAACAGCACCAGCCACGGCACCAGCCGCGCGAAGAACGACGGCGGCGTGTTCAATAGCAGGATGGCGCCGAAGATGCCGCCGATGGCGCTGATGATCAGCATCTGCCTGAACGTCAGCGGTCCGACATCGCCGGCCAGGTTGCGGCCGGCGTAGGCGGAGGTGATCTGGCTGGGGAATAGCGCGATGGTGGAGGTCATGTTGGCGGCCAGCGGATTCAGGCCGGCCAGCAGCAGCGCCGGGAAGGTGATGAACGAGCCGCCTCCGGCCAGTGCATTCTGCACGCCGGCCATGAGACCAGCGGCGGCGACCATCAGGACGATGTGGATTTCAAGTGGCGGGACTGGCGTCATGAGGTGTCGGAAGTGGTGAGCTTAACGGTCGATTATAACCGTGTACTGAATATCGTTCCGGGCGCAGTCCAGTCGTTGTCAATGCTACTATCTTGGCATGACGACACCCTACCAACTCTACTACTGGGACGGCCTGCAAGGCCGCGGTGAATTCGTGCGGCTGGCGCTGGAGGAAGCGGCAGCGCCTTACGTGGACGTGGCGCGGCAAAAGCAGGGCATGCCGGCGCTGCTATCCTGCCTCGATGGCGAGCAGGTCGACCATCCATCGTTCGCGCCGCCAGTGCTGGGTGCGGGCGAGCTGCTGATCGGGCAGACGGCCAATATCCTGATGTACCTCGGCGCCCGTCATGGCCTGGCGCCGCGCGCGGAGGCGGGGCGGCTGTGGGCCAACCAGCTGCAACTGACCATCGCCGACATCGTCAACGAGGTGCACGACACGCATCATCCGATCGCGGTCAGCAAGTACTACGAGGAGCAGAAGAAGGAAGCGAAGGCGCGCGCCAAGAGCTTCCGCGAGGAGCGGATACCGAAGTTCCTCGACTACTTCGAGGGCGTGGTGGCGCGCAATCCGGGGCGGGGCGGTTACGCGGTTGGTTCGCGGCTGACGTATGTGGACCTGTCGCTGTTCCAGTTGATCGAGGGCTTGCGCTATGCATTCCCGAAAACGATGGCGCGGCTGGAGCCGTCGTATCCGGCGCTGGTCGCCTTGCGCGACAAGGTGGCGCTGCGGCCCAATATCGCCGCCTATGTCAAATCGAAGCGGCGGATAGCGTTCAATGAAGACTGCATCTTCCGCCGCTATCCGGAGCTGGACAAATAATCAGGCCGCGCTGGTGACGGGGTAGCCCGCATCGGCGATGGCCGATTTCAATGGCGCCAGGGCGCTGGCACTGTCTATCCTGACGGTCTTGCCGGCCAGGTCGATCTCGACTTTTGCGGCCGCATCGACCGCCTGCACCGCCTTGGTCACCGCGCCCACGCAATGGCCGCAGCTCATGTTTTCCACTTGCAGCTGATACATCGTCGTACTCCTTAAACTGTTTCAATGCTCATACTGTAGCCCTTCCAGCCGTGGGAAGGTCAAGGATTACTTCATCGTAGGGGAAAATGACGCCTCCGTTTTTCGCACGATCGATTACACCTGCGAGTATCAATGCATCGATGTCGGCTTGGACTGAGGACTCGGGGCGACCGAGACGCATCGCTATATCCGCCACGCTGATATGACTGGAGCCGCATAGTGTCTTCAATATTTCCCAGCGTACTGGCGTCAAGACATTCCTGAGCAATTCTTGCGAGGTAAATATGATCCGGGCTGTCGTAGCTGGAGAACCGGACTCGCACTGCTTAACGAGATCGGCCATCGCTTCTTGTGACGAAAGGATTTCAAGGGTAACTGTTTTCACGATTCCACCTCGCTATGTCATTTTGAAAATCCATTAGAAGTTGACTAAGTGTATGGAAGTGATATGGGGTTTCTGCCGATTCGTAGTGGCGATGGTCGCCTTTGCCAACTTCGTTGTCATAGCGGACTACGCATCTGTTCTGCACCACATAGGCCAGCCGATATTTGAACGGGTGATGTGAAGCCCGGGCCGGATTCGGTAGCCGCCAAATAACCAAGTCAGAAAAATTATTCTGGTCGTAGAGAATGCGAGCGTTGACGATAGAAGTCGCTTTTGGGACCTTCATAGTGCCGCCGCCAGTTTGGGTTGTCAATTAACGCTAGGATAGGTGGCCTGGATAAGTTCGCTCCCAAATAGCGCAATGCCTGCGTGAAATGAGCAAGTATAGGTGGGGTGATGGGCAGCCATTGCCGTGGGAAATGTTAGCATTGCAGAATATCCAATATTTCCAAGGAAACCTTCGCTATGGTCAGGTTGCTGAGTTTGGTTGTTGTGATGACGCTTGCTGGTTGCAGCCGTCCGCAAGCGACGGATGGTTCAGCGCCGATGGCGGCGGGCACTGCGCAGGGACGCGACAAATTCCTGGCTTATCAGCATGCGGTGACCATCGATACCGGGGAAAACCAGATCAAGCTTTTGCTTGATAAGTTGACGTCGGCCTGTCAGGCGGATCGGGAAAACGGCTGCACGTTGCTCAAGTCCAGTCTGGAAGGCGGACGCCGTGAGGAGGCCTTCCTGCGCATGCGCGCCAAGCCTGCGGGAATAGACAAGCTGCTGGTGCTGGCCTCCGCCGGCGGCGAACTGGCACGGCAGGAAACCAGCGTGGAGGACTTGGCGCGGCCGGTGTCGGACAGTACAAAACGTCTCGAGATGCTGCGCGCCTACCAGCAGCGTTTGACCGAGCTGGAACGCAAGCCCGGCATTGATGCCGATGCGCTGATCAAACTCGCCAGGGAGCAGGCCAGCGTTCAGGCTGAACTGGAGCAAGCCAGCGGCGAGAACGCACATCTGATGGCGCGCATCAATCTCGACCTGCTCGATATCCATATCCAGTCGGGGAGCCGCTTGTCGTTCTGGAGCCCGATCCAGCGCGCGCTGTCCGACTTCAATGGCAATTTGTCCAGTGGCATCGCCAGCACGCTGACGGGCCTGGCATACCTGCTGCCGTGGTCGTTGATACTTGCTTTGATCTGGTGGTTGGCGCGCACACTGTGGCGTCGTCGTAGGACGGCCGGGAACAGCTAACTCAGTCTTCGGGCGGATCGTTCAGCTTGGCCAGGTCCAGGCTGACCAGCGCCCAGATGCCGCCGGCATAGTCCGGCTCGCGGGAGAGGAATTCCACTTCGGAGGGTTTGATTTCAAAAGCCTTGCCTTGCTCGACCAGCTGGCCGACGTGGCCGTAGATGGCCTTGGTGGCGTTGCTCATGGCCTTGTCCACCGTCTCGCCGGTGGTAACGCAGCCGGGGATGTCCGGCACGGTGACGCCATACTTGGTGTTGCCTTTTTTTCGGATCAGGATAGGGATGTCCATGGTCTTACCTCGGCTGTGGTCCGAAAGTCTGGCGAAATCAACGACTTGCAGTGTCTAGTGTCATACAGGATGCTGCCGGTTTCAAGCACTTTCGTGGCTGACGCCGTCTATATTGTGCAATGCATTAAAGATTGACATCAAAATTCAGTTACGATACTATTTAAATAATTCTTAAGTACATCTTAATTTGCTTAAATGCAATCTCCCTCCTGGCTCCCAATCCTTGTGCCTGGCTTGCTTTTCGATTTGTCTATCTCAACCTCTCAACAGGATCAACATGAAAACCATCAAGTTCGCCGCAGTCGCACTCGCCTTGGCCGCCATTGGCAGCTCCAACGCCGCCGTCATCACTTTCCAGACCGGCAGCTCCAGCGCTGGCCCATTGGCAACCGCGCTGGACTACAGCACCGTGGTTGACGCCGCAGTCACCGGCGGCCACTCGACCGTCCTGAGCAGCTACGACAACGTCTCCAATAATTCGATCTTCGGCGCCGGCACGACCAACATCGCCTTCAAGTCCACCATCGATTTCGGCCTGAGCGCCGCCGGTACCTACTCGTTCCGCGCCGGTGTCGACTTCGGCCGCGGCGGCGCCGTGTTCCTGGATGGCCAGGCCGTCGCGCTGAACACCAACGACATGTGGTGGAACTACGACTACAACACCGCCAACGGCTCGTTCCTGATCAACAACCAGGCCCTGTCGGCCGGCAACCACAAGCTGACCATCTACGGCCTGGAAGGCTGCTGCGATGGCGGCCAGCAGGTGCAGTACGCTGCCGCCAACGGTACTTTCCAGAGCTTCAACTCCAGCACGCTGGCACCGGTGCCGGAACCTGAAACCTATGCCATGCTGCTGGGCGGCCTGGCGCTGGTAGGCGGCTACGCCCGTCGCCGCAACAACAAAGCCTGATAGAAAAAAGAAGCCCCGCCGGCATTGCTGCGGGCGGGGCTAACAGGTACGGGTTTATTCTACTACATTTACAAAACGTCGCTGGCGTGGTCAGCCAGGCGTGAACGTTCTCCGCGCGCCAGGGTCACGTGACCGCTGTGCGACCATCCCTTGAAGCGATCCACCACATACGTCAGGCCGCTCGACCCTTCGGTCAGGTAAGGCGTGTCGATCTGCGCGATATTGCCCAGGCAAAGAATCTTGGTGCCCGGACCGGCACGCGTGACCAGCGTCTTGACCTGCTTAGGCGTCAAGTTCTGCGCTTCGTCGATGATCAGGAACTTGTTGACGAAGGTGCGGCCGCGCATGAAGTTGAGCGACTTGATCTTGATGCGCGAGCGGATCAGGTCCTGCGTCGCCGCGCGGCCCCATTCGCCACCGTCCGAATCGGACTTGTTGAGCACTTCCAGGTTGTCGTCGAACGCCCCCATCCATGGCGACATCTTCTCTTCTTCTGTACCCGGCAGGAAACCGATGTCTTCACCGACCGGCACCGTCACGCGGGTGACGATGATTTCGTTGTAGAGCTTGGTTTCCAGCACTTGCGCCAGGCCAGCGGCCAGCGCCAGCAGGGTCTTGCCGGTACCGGCCTGGCCCAGCAGGGTGACGAAGTCGCATTCCGGATTCATCAGCAAGTTCAAGGCGAAGTTCTGCTCGCGGTTGCGGGCGGTGACACCCCACACATTGTTCTTGTTGTGGCTGAAGTCGCGCAAGGTCTGCAGCACGGCGGTCTTGCCGTTGATCTGCTTGACCTGGCCGTAGAACGGCGTTTCGCCATTCTTAGGCTCCAGGAAGATGAACTGGTTGACCAGCAGCGACGGCACGAACGGACCGGTGACGCGATAGAACGTCGCGCTCTGGCCGTTTTTATTTTCCTGCCAGGATTCGAGGTCCTTGCCGTGCTTGGTCCAGAAATCGTCCGGCAGCTGGACGATGCCCGAGTACAGCAGGTCGGTGTCTTCCAGCACGTGGTCGTTGAAGTAGTCCTCGGCCGGCAGGCCCAGCGCGCGCGCCTTGATGCGCATGTTGATGTCCTTCGACACCAGCACCACCGGACGGCCTTCCTGTTCCGCTTCCAGCGAGCGGACCACGGACAGGATCTGGTTGTCGGCCTTGCCGACCGGCAGCCCGACCGGCAGGTCGGCCGTTTGCAGGCGCGTCTGGAAGTACAGGCGACCCTTGGCGTCCTTGTTGCCCAGCTTGGACAGCGGGATGCCGTTCTCGATGGCGTCGTCGTCGGTGTTGGACACCAGCGCATCCAAAGTGCGCGACACCTGGCGGGCGTTGCGCGCCACCTCGGTCATGCCCTTCTTGTGGTTGTCCAGCTCTTCCAGCGTCATCATCGGCAGGTAGACGTCGTGCTCTTCAAAGCGGAACAGCGACGATGGATCGTGCATCAGCACGTTGGTGTCGAGCACGAACAGCTTGGTGGTGCCGGTCTGGTCGGCGTGACGGCTGGTCGACGACTTGATCGCCACTTCATGCGGCTTGTGCTTGGCCGGGTGCGGCGCCTCGGCGGTGATCGGCGTGACCTTGCCGCGCGCGGCAGGGACTGGCTTGGCCTTGGCGACCGGCTTGGCCGCGGCTGGCGCGATGCCGGCGGCGGCGTTCTTCAGTACGGCAGGGGCGGCCTTCAGTACGGCCGCCACGGCTTGCGACTTGGTGGTGGTTTTTGGGGGGGCTGCTTTGGCTTTTGCTACAGGCACTGCTTTGACAGGCGCCGCTTTCTTCGGCGCGGGCGCGACTTCAGCCACCGCTGCGATAGCGGGAACTGGGCGCGGCCCTGTCGCTTTTGGATAATCTTTCGCCAGAAGTAAAGTCGCTGGCTTACTAGGTAATTTTGGCAGTGGCATCAGGATCTCATTTGAAGAATATCTGGAGGAATCCGCCCATAGGCGCAGCACGCTTCCTGGTGTGGGAAACGTTGGGACCGGATGGGGTGGATGCTGGGTAAAACAGGGTTTAAAGACTGCCGACGGGCGCTCATCATGCCCGGAGAAAGTACCGCGTGGTGGCCGGCTGGCCACCATGTAGGGTGGTGGTGTGAATGACAGTGATGACTCAAAATGACTGGATACGCTTGGTTCGGTTGAGCAACTCTGGAAGCTGCAACGCGCATCCTGTAACTAAGCCTGACGCGCTACAAATTCCAGCACTTCATCGACGTGACCCGCTACCTTCACGCCTCTCCATTCTTTCACCAATTGACCATTAGCGTCAATCACAAACGTACTGCGTTCGATGCCGCGCACCGTCTTGCCATACATTTGCTTCATCTTCATGACGCCAAACTGCAGGCAGACCGCTTCGTCGGGGTCGGAAATCAGTTCGAAAGGCAGGCCCAGCTTGGTCTTGAAGCTTTCGTGCGAGCGCAGGCTATCGCGGCTGATGCCGTAGATTTCGGCGCCGGCGGCCTGGAATTGCTCGTGCAGGTCGCGGAAAGCCATGTTTTCGGTGGTGCAGCCCGGGGTGTTGTCCTTGGGGTAGAAGAACAGCACGGTATGGCGCGCCGGGCGGCCCGACAGCTGGAAGGTCTGGCCGCTGGTCATGGCGGCGGAGAAATCGGTTACAACGGTTGGGCTATCAGCCACAGGCAGTCTCCTGAACGGTAGGCATTAAGAACGGGCAGCACCCTGTACGATCAGCTGTCCCGAACGACCCGGCAGCTCGCCCCAGGTGATCGGGCAAACCGGCATGGTCTGATGCTGGACCTTCTGATGGTAATCGGCCATCGACGCCAGTTGGTAACCTTGCGCCTTCCATCCGGCCAATAACTGCTCGAATATGGGGGCGAGTTTTTGCCCTTCAAGTTCAGAATGCAAAGTATATACATGGTCGCGCGTGGCGCCGGCGGTCAGCTTGAGCAGGAAGGCGGCGATGTTGCCGGTGCCGATGGTGACGCCGTCGATCTCGCGGCCCAGCAGCTCATCCAGCGTCGGCAGCGTGGTCGGCAGCTGGATGTGGGACAGCACTTTGTCGCCGTCGGACAAGCGGTGCGGACCGTCGGCCGGATTGGCCAAGGTGCCGTTCTCGTTGAGCACGCAGCGGCCGTCGGAAGCGTAGGCGTAACCGGCGGTGTCGTGTTCGGCGAAGGCGGCGTTGTTCATCTGCCAGCCGGCCGCGCCGTGGGTGCGCGGCGCGGTGCCGAACACCTGCGAGAAGCGGGCGGTGGCCTTGCGCATCATCTTGGTGGACCAGCCGCCGTCGCGCTTGGCGACGTTGTCCTGCCACAGCACGTGGTCCCAGGTGTGGATGCCGCATTCGAAGCCGGCGTCGCGCACGGAGCGCATCTCGCCGGCGCAATCCTTGCCGATGTCCGGTCCCGGCAGCAGGGTGCCGTACATCAGCGTCTTGATGCCGTAATGCTCGACCACGGACGTGCGCGAGACTTTGCTGAAGAAGCCCGGACGCAGCGCGCGGCGCAGCGCCCAGCCGGTGTGATCCGGTCCCAGCGAAAACAGGAAAGTAGCCTGGGCCTGGTGCGCCTTCAGCATGGTCACCAGGTTCATGGTGCCTTCACGGGTGCCGCGGTAGGTGTCGACATCAATCTTCAACACCATCAGCGGCGCTTGCGGTTGCAAAGTCTCGGTCAAATCTTAGTCCATCAGTTTTTGTGCTTCGGCCACCTGGCCACGGTAGGCGTCGAAGATTTTCTTCAGCGCGTCAGCCATGGTGGTGGTCGGTTTCCAGTTCAGCTCTTCGCAGGTGTTGGTGATCTTCGGTACGCGGTTCTGCACGTCCTGGTAGCCGGTGCCGTAGTAGGCGCCCGACGTGGTCTCGACGATCTTGACCTGCTTGGCGCCGGTGGCGTACTCAGGATACTGCTCGGCCAGCTTCAGCATCATGCCGGCTAGTTCGCGGATCGAGTAGTTGTTGACCGGGTTGCCGATGTTGTAGATCTTGCCCGAAGCAGCGCCGTCCTTGTTGTCGATGATCTTCATCAGCGCGTCGATGCCGTCGTCGATGTCGGTGAACGCGCGCTTCTGCGCGCCGCCGTCGACCAGCGAGATGTTCTCGCCACGGACGATGTGGCCGAAGAACTGCGTCACCACGCGCGACGAGCCTTCTTTCGGCGTGTGGATCGAATCCAGGCCGGCGCCGATCCAGTTGAATGGACGGAACAGCGTGAAGTTCAGGCCTTCCATGCCGTAGCCCCAGATCACGCGGTCCATCAGCTGCTTGGCGTTGGAGTAGATCCAGCGCGGCTTGTTGATCGGGCCGCAGACCAGCTCGGAGTTCTCAGGGTCGAACTCGTCGTCGTGGCACATGCCATACACTTCCGAGGTCGACGGGAACACCAGGTGCTTGCCGTACTTGGCGGCCGAACGGACGATAGGCAGGTTGGCCTCGAAGTCCAGTTCGAACACGCGCAGCGGCGCTTTGACGTAGGTCGATGGCGTCGCAATGGCGACCAGCGGCAGGATCACGTCGCATTTCTTGACGTGGTACTCGACCCATTCCTTGTTGATGGTGATGTCGCCTTCGAAGAAGTGCATGCGCGACTTGTAGGCCTCGTTCTCCAGCACGTCGGTGATGCGGTCGGTGCTCATGTCCATGCCGTAGACATGCCAGTCGGTCGTTTCCAGGATGCGCTTCGACAGGTGATGGCCGATGAAGCCGTTGACGCCGAGGATGAGGACTTTTTTCATGTGATAGTTACCCAGGTAATGTTCATTGTCCGCCAGCGGACAGCTCCGCCAGGCGGGATTGCAACTGCTCAGCCGTTACGGGTTCCCCGTCGGCCGTCAAGGCGGAAATCGTCAGCATGCGGCCATCGCCGCACACGCCAAAGATGCAATTATCCACTACTGTCAAGCCCGGTGGCAAACTTAGCGATACAACATTGCCGAAATTGCCAGACAATCGGGCCCGTTGCAGCACATATCGTACACCGCCGATATCGGTGAAGGCGCCGGGGTAGGGCGGGGCCACGGCGCGGTGCAGGTTGTACACATCCTGGGCCGGCAGCAGCCAGTTGATGCGGCCGTCCTCGGGTTTGCGGCCGCCGAAGTAGCCGCCCTTGCTGAGGTCGTTCTTGGTGCGCGGCGCCGTGCCGTCCAGCAGCGACGGCAGCACCATCCACAGCGCCTGCTCTGCCGCCACGGTGACCTTGCCGAATACTTCGAAGGCGGTGTCGTCCGGCAGCACAGGCACTTCCATCTGCGCCACAATGGCGCCGGCGTCCGGCTTGACGGTCATCTCGTGCAGGGTGGCGCCGGTGACGGTGGCGCCGTGCAGCACCGCCCAGTTGACCGGCGCGCGGCCGCGGAATTCCGGCAGCAGCGAGCCGTGCATATTGAACGCCGGCGCCACCGCCAGCAGCTCGGCCGGCAGCATGTTGCGGTAGTAGAAGCTGAACATCAGGTCCGGGTTGATCGCCTTGACCTGGTCCAGCAGCTCGGGCGACCTGGCGTCGGCCGGCGTGATGTAGGGAATGCCCTCGGCCTGGCACAGCGAAATCACCGATTCGAACCAGATGTTTTCGCTGGCGCTGTCCTCGTGCGTGACCACCAGCGCGACATCGACGCCGCCGGCCAGCAGCACCTTCAGGCAGCGCACGCCGACGTTGTGGTAGCCGAAGACGACGGCGCGTTGCGGTTTGTTGAAATCAGTCATGGCCTCGGCCTACGGTACGTTTTTCCACACCGGCCGGCGCGTCGAGCGACTGGCCGGGTTTTTGTTCCAGTATCGTTTGTACCACGTAGCGAGGGCGCGCGCGCACCTGTTGGAAGATGCGGCCCACGTATTCGCCCAGCAGGCCGATGCCGAACAGGATGGTCCCCATGAAGAAGAAGGCGATCGCGAACAGCGTGAACAGGCCTTCCGCTTCCGCGCCCAGGAACAGGCGGCGCACCAGCAGCACGAACACCAGCAGGCCCGAGGCCAGCGACAGCAGGATGCCGAACATCGAGAAGAATTGCAGCGGCACCAGCGAGAAGCCGGTGACCAGGTCGAAATTCAGGCGGATCAGGCTGTACAAGGAGTACTTCGATTCGCCGGCCGAGCGTTCTTCGTGCTCGACGATGATCTCGGTCGGCTTGCGCGAGAAGCGGTAGGCCAGCGCCGGCACGAAGGTGTTGACCTCGCCGCACTGGTTGACCAGGTCGATCACATTGCGGCCGTAGGCGCGCAGCATATTGCCCTGGTCGGTGATCTTGATGTTGGTGATCTTTTCGCGCAGCTGGTTCATGGCCTTGGACGCGTAGGTGCGCCACGCCGAATCCTGGCGTTTGCGGCGGATCGAACCGACGTAGTCGTAGCCTTCGCGGATCTTGGCCACCAGGTTGCCGATTTCCTCGGGCGGGTTTTGCAGGTCGGCGTCGAGCGTGATCATGATGTCGCCGCGCGAGGCTTCGAAGCCCGCCAGGATCGCCATGTGCTGGCCGTAGTTGCCGTTGAACAGCACCACGCGGGTGACGTCGGGACGCAGGCGGAACTGCTCGGCCAGGATGGAGACCGAGTTGTCGCGGCTGCCGTCGTTGACGAACACGATCTCGTAGGTCGTGCCGAGCTTGTCGAGCGCCGGATACAGGCGGTCGAACAAGGACTGCAGGCCGGCCTGCTCGTTGTAGATGGGAATGACGACGGTAATTTCTGGTTTCATCAACGACACGCTCATTTGATCAAAATCGCTTTCACGGCGGCGACGGCACGGTCGACATCGGCCGTGGTCATGGCATAGAACATCGGCAGGGTCACGGTCAGGCGGCCGATTTTTTCCGACACGGGGAACATGCCCTCCTTGAAGCCGCGCTCGCGGTACATGGTGAACAGGTGGATAGGCGCGTAGTGGTAACCGGTGCCGACGTTGAACCGCTCCTGCATCGCGCGCATGAAGTCGGCGCGGGTGGTCGGGCCGTTATCCGGCAGCACGATCTGGAACAGGTGGTAATTGCTGGTGTCGAAGGCCTGCAGCGGCAGCTGGGCGCCGGACTGCGCTTCGAAATCCGGGCCGAAAGCCTGGTAGTAATGGCGCGCCAGGTTGCGGCGGTGCGCGGTGATGTTGTCGATATTGGCGAACTGGCCCAGGCCGATGGCGGCCATGATGTCGCTCATGTTGTACTTGCCGCCGAGGACATCGACATCGATGCCGTCGACGCCGCTGCGGGTCACGCCCTGCAGGCGGTACTTCTCGGCCAGCTTGGCTTCTTCCAGGTTGTTCAGCACCAGCGCGCCGCCTTCGCCGGTGGTGATGTTCTTGTTGGCCTGGAAGCTGAACGAGACGAAGTCGCCGAACGAGCCGATGCGCTTGCCGTTCCATTCGGAGCCGAACGCCTGCGCCGCGTCTTCGATCACGCGCAGATTGTGTTTCTTGGCGATGGCGTACAGGCGGTCCATGTCGACGGGCAGGCCGGACAGGTAGACCGGGATGATGGCCTTGGTGCGCGGGGTGATCGCGGCTTCCACTTTGTCCAGGTCGATATTGCGGGTGACCGGGTCGATATCGGCGAACACCGGCGTGGCGCCCACTTCGATGATGACGTTGGCCGTGGCGACCCACGAGATCGAGGTGGTGATGACTTCGTCGCCGGCGCCGATGCCGGCGATGCGCAGTGCGATCTCCATCGTGCAGGTGCCGGAATTGAAGGTGCGCACAGGGCGGCCGCCAAAGTATTCGGACATTTGGGCTTCGAAGGCGGCCACTTTGGGGCCGCTGGTGATCCAGCCGGAACGCAGCACGTCGCTGACGGCGGCGATGGTCGCCTCATCGATCGTAGGTTTCGAAAAAGGCAAGAAAGGTAAGGCGGAGGTCATTGGGTAGGTCGCTCTCGTTGTTTTTGGCTTATGGCCGCATTCTAAATTGTTCGTCAGGTACGCGCCAGCAAGGCGACGCCCACCAGGATGATGCCGATGGCGACCAGGCGCTGCACCGTCAGCGCTTCGCCGAACAGGTACCAGGCGCCGACGGCGGTGACCACGTAGCCGAGCGACAGCATCGGATAGGCGATCGACACGTCCACCCGCGACAGCGCGATGATCCACAGCACCACCGACAGCACGTAGCAGGTCAGGCCGCCGATGATGGGCAGCTGCATCGCCACCTTGAGGCCGACCGAGAACAGGTTGTTCAGCGTCAGGTGGATCTCGCCGACGTTCTTGGCGCCGGCCTTGAGCAGCAGCTGGGCGATGGCGTTCAACAGCACGCCAAAAACGATAAAACCGAAAGTTGCGATATTCATGTGTTTTTTTAATAAGTTACAGGTTGGCCACGACCACGCGGCGCGTATCTTCGGCCACCACGCGCATGGCCAGGCCATCGTCCTTCAGCTCTTCATATTTCTCCGGGCTGAGGATGGCCAGTACTTTCACGCCTTGCTTGATGTGTTCATTCCACTGCACCACGAACTCATCGACCGTCGGGATAGACAGCTCCGGCTGCTGGCGCAGGCCGAAGGTGAACTCGTCCCAGTAGTCGACCAGCACCACGGTGCGCTGCAGGTAGAAGGTCATCGACTGTTCGTAGGTGCTGACCGAATAGACCTTGGTGTCGGGCTTGAGCTCCGGCAGGATCTTCAGCGCGATCGCTTTACCGGCGCGCATTTTGCCATACGGCTCGAAGCCGGTCAGGATCAGCTGGGTGGCGACGAAGCCGGCCACGGCCATGGTGAGCACTGTCAGGTCGCGGCGCAGGTGGCGCGCATGCAGCAGCGCCAACGCGCCGCCGGCTGCGGCGACGATGCCGGCCATCAGCACCCACGGCTGGTAGGCTTCCAGCAGCGCGGTTTCCTCGGGGTGGCGCACCGCCATGGTGACCATCTGCGGCACGGCGGCAACGCCGGCAACGCCGATCAGCACCAGTAGGCCGGCGGCGATCATGCGGCTGCGGCGCGAGGCGTTTTCCAGGTTGACGGCGATCAGCAGGGCCAGCGCCGGGAAGATCGGCAGGATGTAGCCGGGCAGCTTGGAGCTGGAATAGCTGAAGAAGAAGAAAATGAACACGGCCCAGATCAGCAGCAGCAGCTTGGGCTGGAACACGCCGTTGCGCTCGCGGCGCACGGCGCCCCACAGCGCCTGCGGCAGCAAGCCCAGCCACGGCACGATGCCGGGCACCAGCATCACGAAGAAGTAGTACCACGCGCCTTCGCGATGGTGGGTCTTCAGGAAGAAGCGTTCCCAGTGCTCGTGCACGAAGAAGAAGTAGGGCTGTTCGGGATTGCGCTGCGCCACCAGCACGAACCACGGCGTGGCGACGGCGAAGAACAGCAGCAGGCCCTTGCCCAGGTGCAGGCGCTTCCAGATGGCGATATCGCCCGACAGCGCCGAGTACAACACCAGCACCGCGCCCGGCAGCACCAGGCCGATCAGGCCCTTGGCCAGCACCGCCAGCGCCATGCCGGCCCAGCAGACCAGCATCCAGTTGCGGCGTTCGCCGTCGGAGGCGCCGTCGCGCTGGGCGATCATGACCGCGCACAGCACGATGGTCATCATGCCCGACAGGCTCATGTCCAGCGAATCGATCTGGCCGGAAGCCACCCAGAACAGGCTGGAACCGAGCGCCAGCGCGGCGTAGAAGCCGGCGCGCGCGCCGAACACGCGGTTGCCCGCGTAGCCGGTCAGGATCACGCCGCCCAGGCCGCACAGGCCGGTCCACAGCCGTGCCTGCCATTCGCCCAGGCCGAACACGGCAAACGAGGCCGCGTTCATCCAGGTTTGCAGCGGCGGCTTTTCAAAATACTTGATGCCGTTCAGGCGGGTGGTGATCCAGTCGCCGGTGGTGAACATTTCGCGCGCCATTTCGGCGTAGCGGCCCTCGTCGGGCGGCACCAGCGTGCGCACGCCCAGCACATACAGCCAGACGATGATGAACGCGGCCAGCAGCGACCAGACGATTTTCTTGGAGTTGTACAGGTCGTTCATCAGGCGGGGTTGCCCTCGTTGTGGTCGATCGAATTGTCAATAACTAAGGCGAGCGTGACCTTGCGGCCTTCGCCCATCAGAATGTTGTAGGTGCGGCAGGCGGCCTGGCTGTCCATGCATTCGACGCCGATGCGGCGCATGGTCAGCGCGGCGGTCAGGCGTGGGTGGATGAAGCGCTGTTTGGCGCCGGTGCCGAGGATGACCACGTCCGGGCTGTCGGCGCCGATGGTGTCGAAATGCTCTGCGGTAATAGATTCGAAGGTGGGGGCGTCCCAGGCGCGCGGCGGGATTTCCGGCAGCACGATCAGGCTGTAGTTGTAGCGCTGGGCGTTGATTTCGACGCCGGTTTCATCGTAACCGGTAACAGTCTGGTATTTTTGAGTATCGCTGGCGTGGAGCTTCATGACAGAAATCGTGTGTTTAGTCGGCAAAAGAAGCGCCATTGTAGCGTTTTTCCGGGGTGATCCTGCGCTTTCCACCCCTTACAGGTTGATTAAATGGGATGCTTTCGGCAGAATGGATCTTTTCGCATTGCAGCAAGGGCCGCCGGGGTATTTTGGCAGTCCTGAGCGGTTTGCCTCACCAAGACAGGATTTTATTTTGCGACCGATTCAAAAATCGAACAAATTAGCGGAAGTCTGCTACGAGATCCGCGGCCCGGTGCCGGAAAAAGCCCGGCAGATGGAGGAAGAAGGCCATAAGATCACGAAGTTGAATATCGGCAACCTCGCCGTGTTCGGTTTCGATCCGCCGGATGAAATCGTCCAGGACATGAAAATCAACCTGCACAATGCTGCGGGCTACACCGATTCCAAGGGCATGTTCGCGCCGCGCAAGGCCGTGGTGCATTACACCCAGAGCAAGAATATTCCCGGCGTGAGCATCGAGGATGTCTATCTTGGCAACGGCGCGTCCGAGCTGATCGTCATGTCGATGAACGCGCTGCTCAACACCGGCGACGAAGTGCTGGTGCCTGCGCCCGACTATCCGTTGTGGACCGCGGCGGTGTCGCTGTCGGGCGGCACGCCGGTGCACTATGTGTGCGACGAGATGCAGGACTGGTTCCCGGATATTGAGGACATGCGCCGCAAGATCAACTCCAACACGCGCGCCATCGTCGTCATCAACCCGAACAATCCGACCGGCGCGCTGTACCCGGTCGAGCTGCTGCTGCAGATCATCGAACTGGCGCGCCAGCACCAGCTGATCATCTACGCCGACGAAATCTACGACAAGGTGCTGTACGACGGCGCCGAGCACGTCTCGATCGCCTCGCTGGCGGATGACGTGCTGTTCGTCACCTTCAACGGCCTGTCGAAGAACTACCGCGCCTGCGGCTACCGCGCCGGCTGGATGGTGGTGTCGGGCCAGAAAGACCATGCGAAAGATTACATCGAGGGCCTGAACATGCTGGCCTCGATGCGCCTGTGCGCCAACGCGCCGGGCCAGTTTGCGATCCAGACCGCGCTCGGCGGCTACCAGTCGATCCACGACCTGGTGGGGCCGGGCGGGCGCCTGCTCAAGCAGCGCGACCTGGCCTACAAGCTGCTCACCGATATTCCAGGCGTAACTTGCGTCAAGCCGAAAGCTGCGCTGTACATGTTCCCACGCCTCGATCCGAAGATCTACCCGATCGCGGACGACCAGCAATTCGCCTACGAGCTGCTGGCCGAAACCAAAGTGCTGATCGTCCAGGGCAGCGGCTTCAACTGGATCGCGCCGGATCACTTCCGGGTCGTGTTCCTGCCGAATTCGGACGATATGATCGAAGCCTTCGGCCGTATCGCCAAGTTCATGGAAGGCTACCGGAAACGTCACGGCGCCAGCTTCTAACAAACAATAGAAACGATTTATATGAAACCCATTAAAGTAGGTTTGCTCGGCGTCGGTAACGTCGGTGGCGGCACGTTCGACGTGTTGTTGCGCAATCAGGAAGAAATCCGCCGCCGCGCCGGCCGCGGCATCGAAATCGTCGCCGTCTCGGCCCGCAACCTGGAGCGCGCCAAGCTGCGCACCGGCGGCAAGGTCAAGGTGGTGGCCAGCCCGTTCGACATCGTCAACGATCCGGAAGTCGACATCGTCGTCGAGCTGATCGGCGGCTACGACCAGGCTAGGGAGCTGGTGCTGCAAGCCATCGCCAACGGCAAGCACGTGGTCACCGCCAACAAGGCGCTGCTGGCCGTGCACGGCAACGAGATTTTCGCCGCGGCGCAAGCCAAGGGCGTGATGGTGGCGTTCGAGGCGGCGGTGGCCGGCGGCATCCCCATCATCAAGGCGCTGCGCGAAGGCCTGACCGCCAACCGCATCGAATGGCTGGCCGGCATCATCAACGGCACCACCAACTTCATCCTGTCCGAGATGCGCGACAAGGGCCTGGACTTCGCCACCGTGCTCAAGCAGGCGCAGGAGCTGGGCTACGCCGAAGCCGACCCGACCTTCGACATCGAAGGCGTGGACGCGGCGCACAAGGCCACCATCATGTCGGCGATCGCCTTCGGCATTCCGGTGCAGTTCGACAAGGCGCACGTCGAGGGCATCTCCAAGCTGAACGCCATCGACATCCGCTACGCCGAGCAGCTGGGCTACCGCATCAAGCTGCTGGGCATCGCCAAGCGCGCCAAGGTCAACGGCGTGGAAGGCGTGGAGCTGCGCGTGCACCCGACCTTGATCCCGGCCAAGCGCCTGATCGCCAACGTCGAAGGCGCGATGAACGCCGTGCTGGTGCATGGCGACGCCGTCGGCGCCACGCTGTACTACGGCAAGGGCGCCGGTTCCGAGCCGACCGCGTCGGCGGTGATCGCCGACCTGGTCGACATCACCCGCCTGGCCACCGCCGATGCCGAGCACCGCGTGCCGCACCTGGCCTTCCAGCCGAACGCGATGACCGATATCGAGATCCTGCCGATGTCGGAAATTACCACCAGCTACTATCTGCGCATGAACGTCAGCGACCAGCCGGGTGTGCTGGCCGACCTGACCCGCATCCTGGCCGACGCCACCATCTCGATCGACGCCATGATGCAGAAGGAACCGGCGGACGGCGAAACCCGTACCGACATCATCTTCCTGACGCACCAGACGCAGGAGAAGAACGTCATGTCGGCCATCGCCAAGATCGAAGGCCTGGCCACCGTGTGCGGCAACGTCACCAAGATCCGCCTGGAAAACCTGAGCTGATTTTAAAGCGGGGGTCAAGTCTGACATTCGGACACGAGCTCTGCCGTAGCGCGAGTTACGGCAGAGCTCGTGTCCGAATGTCAGACTTGACCCCCGCCGTACGGACGAAAAAAACCGGGCAGCGTCTACGCACGCTGTCCGGTAAAGACTTACTCCTATTAACTCAGGGTTACTGCTACTGCTTACTTCGAAGCGACGGTCAGTTCGCTTTTCACTTCTTTCACGCCCGGCACGGCCGATGCGACCTGGATGGCTTTGGTGCCGATATCGGTGCTCGCTACGGAGCCGCTCAGCACAACCACGCCGTCGGTGGTGGTTACGCCGATTTGTTTTTGATCTGCCAGGGAAGCCTTGATCTTGCTGGTGATGGCGTCGTCATTGGTGGCAGTGCCGGTCTTGGCGGCGCCTGCCATC
This sequence comes from Duganella sp. BJB476, assembly GCF_003416895.1. GTDB lineage: Bacteria > Pseudomonadota > Gammaproteobacteria > Burkholderiales > Burkholderiaceae_D > Rugamonas. Next base: position 56,250 of record NZ_QVIO01000003.1, on the reverse strand, counting down.
GCGGCTTCGGTCTGGCCGGCGGCGTATGCGGTGCCGGTGGCGGCAGCGGCGGTCAGGGTGGCGGCAACCAGCAGGCGGGCGATCAGTTTGGTAGTCATCATGATTTGCTTCCTTCTTTCAAGTTTGAGGGTGAAACGTCAGTGACGTTATCCTCTCCTTTGCAAACCCCGTGCCAGCTCCAATAAACTGTTTAAAATCAAACGCTTAAATGCGATTTTTCTGTTGAGCCCGGATCGGTCGTGGCATTTCCGACCATATTGCCCCGGTTTTGTCGGGAGATGGCGACAAGCTTCCACCGCCATTCCGTAAGTGATTGATATGTAAGCGTTTATTCCTGTCGCTCGGCGGCGACAGCGCCGGCGTCGCCGCGAAACAGGCTGGCGTCCAGATCGTATTTTTGCAGCAGGCGATAGAACTCCGTGCGGTTGCGCTCGGCCAGGCGGGCGGCGTCGGCCACGTTGCCATCTGTGAGTTTCAGCAGCTGCACCAGGTAATTGCGCTCGAAGCGCTGCTTGGCTTCGGTGTAGCTCAGCACTTCCAGCGACGGCACCCGCAGCGCCCGCTGCACCAGCGACAAGGGCACCAGCGGCGCGGTCGCCAGCGCGCACACATGCTCGACCACGTTGTACAGCTGCCGCACATTGCCCGGCCAGGCGGCCGTGGTCAGCGCCTCCAGCGCGCCGGGCGCATAGCCGCGCACCGTCTTGCCGTATTTGGCGGCTAGCGATTGCAGGAACTGGGTCGCCATCGGCGCGATGTCCTCGCGCCGTTGCGACAGCGGCGGCAAGGTCAGCGTGATGACGTTGAGGCGGTAGTACAGGTCTTCGCGGAACTGGCCTTCCTGCATCGCCACGTCGAGGTCGCGGTGGGTGGCCGACAGGATGCGCACATCCACCGGTCGCGCCACGTCCGAACCCAGCTGGCGCACCACACGCTCCTGCAGCACGCGCAGCAGCTTCACTTGCAGCAGCAGCGGCATGTCGCCTATCTCGTCGAGGAACAGCGTGCCGCCGTCGGCCGCCTGCAGCAAGCCTTCGCGGCTGGCCACGGCGCCGGTGTAGGCGCCCTTGACGTGGCCGAACAGTTCGGACTCCAGCAAGGCTTCGGGTATCGCGCCGCAGTTGACGGCGATGAAGGGCGCCTTGCTGCGCCGGCTGGCGCGATGGATGGCGTTGGCCAGCAGCTCCTTGCCGGTGCCGCTTTCGCCGCGGATCAGGATGCTGGCGTCGGAGGCGGCCACCAGCCGGGCCTCCGCCAGCAGCTCGTCCATGCACTGGCTGCGGCTGATCAGGCCGGCACGCCAGGCGTGGTCGCCGCTGACGGGGCCGGCCTCCGGCGCGGACAGACTCAGCGCCTGCTCGATGCGCTCCAGCAGCGTCTTGGCGTCGAACGGCTTGGTCAGGTAGGCGTAGGCGCCCAGCGTGGTCGCCTCCACCGCGTCGGGGATGGTGCCGTGCGCGGTCAGCAGGATCACCGGCAGCGCCGGCCAGGCGCTGCGGATTTCCTGGAACAGCGACATGCCGTCGCGGTCCGGCAGGCGGATGTCGCTGATGACCAAGCGCGGCAGCTCGATCGCCATGCGCGCCAGCGCCGCCTCCGCGCTGCCGACGGCCGTCACGCGGTAGCCGTTGGCGCTCAGGCGCATGGACAGCAGGCGCAGCAGGTCGGCATCGTCGTCCACCAGCAGCAGATGGGCGCCCTGGCCGGCGGCGGCGCTGCGCGGCGCGCCGTTGTCGCCGGCGCGGGTCTGCGCGCCGGGTTCGCGCTGCGGTTTCAGGTCCTCGGCCGGCGCGTTCATTTGATCACCGCCTGCGGCCCCGGCGCTGGACGGGCCGGCAAGGTGCGCTCGATGGTCTTCAAGCCTTCCAGCATCTCGTTGAGCTGGTCGATGCGGCGCAGGCTGTCCTTTTGTTGCACGGCCAGCTTGTCGGCATGTTCGGCCAGGCGGCGCGTCTCCGCGCAATTGCTGGACAATAGCTGCGCCAGTGCCTTGAACGGCTGCGCCTCGGTGTCGGTGGCGGTGGCCACGCTGTCGAGCAGCGCCTGCGCGCGCGCCAGGTCGCCGCTGCCGCGCGTCAGCATCAGCACCATGCCCATCTGGATCGCCACGCGCGGGCTGCGCTGTTGCAGGCCCAGGCCGCTCAACTCCTTCAGCATGTCACCCTGCGTCATCTTGCGCAGCTGTTGGTGGTAGCTCAGCAGCGGCCCGACTTCATCCGGCGGCGGTGGCGGCGGCAGTTCGACGATGGCCGGCGGCGGCGGCAGCGTCACTTCGGCCGGCGTCGGCAGCGTCGGTCGGGGCGAACTCAGCGTGCAGGCGGCCAGCGACAGGCTGAGCGCCAGCAACAGCAGGGGGGAGGCAACGTCATATTTCATAAGGCAGTTCGATCCGGAAATGCGCGCCCTGGTCCGAGGGCAGCAGTTGCAAGGCGCCGCCGTGGGCGGCGATGTATTCGTAGACGATGGACAGGCCGATGCCATTGCCCCGGCGCGCGCCGGCCGGCTGGCGCGAGCCCTGGTAAAACGGTTCGAAGATGCGCGCCGCGTCGGCCGGCGCCACGCCCGGCCCCTGGTCGATGCAATCGAGCAGCAGCTTGCCGTCCGACTGGGCGAGGCGGAAGACGATCTGCCCGCCGGGCGGGCTGAAACGCAGCGCGTTCGACAGCAGGTTGCCGACGGCGACCGCCAGCTTGTCGGCGTCGACGGCGATGGGCGCGGCCTGGCCTTCGATGGCGACGCTCAGCCCGGCCGCCTGCCATTGCAGGCGCTGGCTGGCGATGGACTGCGCCAGCAGCGCCGCCATGTCGGTCGGCTCGCGTTGCAGATGATGGGCGTCGAAAGTGGCGGCGTTGTAGCGCAGCAGCGCCTCGATCTGCGATTGCAGCGCCGCCGTGTTCTGGTTCAGGATGCCGGCGATCTCGCGCTGGTTGGGCGACAGCGCGCCGGCCACGCCATCCTCCAGCAAGGCCACACCTTCGCGCAGCGCCGCCAGCGGCGTCTTCAGTTCATGCGAGATGTGGCGCAGGAAGCGCGCCTTGTCCGCCTCCAGGTCCGACAGCCGCTGGCGCAGCCAGTTCAGCTGCTGGCCCACGTGTTGCAAGTCGCTGGGGCCGCGCACGGCGATCGGCTGGTCGTAGCGGTTCTCGCCCAGCCGGTCGATGGCCGATTCGATCTGCGCCAGCGGCCGCGACAGCCACAGGCCGAAGCCGCCCGCCAGCAGCGCCGCCAGCACGATGGACGCCATCACTTGCCCCTTCAGCACGCCGCGCCGCTGGTCCAGCTCGCTGAGCAGCTCGCTGTTGCGGCGTTCGACTTCCTGTTTGACTTCGTCGGCCAGTTCGGCGTTCACCGACGGCAGCGGCGCCAGCACTTTTTCCAGCGCCTGCTGGCGCGCGCCGGAACGCGGCCGCGCCGGCGCCTGCAGGATGTCCCATGCCTGCTCGCCGGCGTGGCGCCAGCGCTCGAAGGTGCCGGGCGGGGTGTAGGGCAGGGCCGCCGCCACCGCGTCCAGCGCCGTGCGCGCCTCGCGCCAGGCGTCGGCGTAGCGCTTGCGGAAGGCAGGATCGTCCAGCACCAGGAACTGGCGCGCGCTGCGCGCCATCGCCACGCTGCGCTCGGCCAGTTGTTGGGTGTTTTCGGTCAGTGCCAGGGCGTGGCGTCCGCTGTCGCGGCTGTGGGTGGCGAGCCGGTCGAGGGTCCACAGCGCGTGCAGCGAAGCGGCGCTCAGCAGCACGGCGATCAACAGGAAGACGCCCAGCAGCAGCTGGCGAAACGAAAGTTTCGTAAGCATCGTCGTTAAATAGTCTCTATATTGGCTGAATGATATGGCCAAAGCGGCCCTACAGCCTGTTCGATTGGTTACGTTGTTGTTCGGCACGGATGCGGAATTTTAGGTTGCGCATGGCAACACTATTCGATTACGCTGATTTGCAAATATATGTGTGCCGATTTAACCTTTGGGGAGTGTCATGGCTAGTCTACTGCGCCGTTTGTCTATTCAGCAAAAACTGATGCTCAGCATGGCGGCCTGCCTGTTGCTGTTCCTGGTGGTCTCGGCCACGCTCAGCGTGGTCATGACGGGCAACAGCATCCGCGACCGTGTAGTGAACCAGGAGTTGCCGGCCGAGGTGGGCGAAATCCGCAACGACATCCTGCGCCAGATCGGCGAGCCGCTGGCGGCCACGCTATCGGTCAGCGCCAACACCTTCCTGCTGGACTGGGAGAAAGCCGGCTTGCCGGACAGCGGCCTGCCGGCCTGGATCGCCTACGCGGCCAGCATCCGCAAGTCCGCGAAGGCGGCGGCAGTGTCGTGGGTGTCCGGCAGCACCGGCAAGTATTTCGACGAAAAAGGCTACAGCCGCACGCTGGACAAGGGCGCCGCGGCCGACCAGTGGTTCTACAGCTTCCTGGCCAGCGGCAAGCCGTATTCGCTGAACCTGGACAAGGAACCGGGCGCCACCACCTACAACGTCTTCATCAATACCCGCTTCGACACCGGCGACGGCAAGATCGGCGTGGCCAGCCTGGGGCTGTCGGTCAATAAATTGGCGGAGAACATCCGCAGCTACAAGGTCGGCGCCTCCGGCTTCGTGTATCTGGTGCGGCCGAACGGCATGCTGATCGTGCATCGCGATACCGCGCTGGCCGACGGCCAGCATTTCATGAAGGACCTGCCGGGCTTTAACACCGAGTTGACCACCAAGCTGCTGGGCGGCCAGACCTACGCCAGCGCCAGCTACTCGGCGCCGGGCGGCAAGCGCCTGGTGGCGTCGTCGTTCGTGCCGGAGTTGAACATGTACGTGATCGCCGAAGTGCCGGAGTCCGAAGTGCTGGGCGCGGTCACGCGTTCGGTGACGGTGTCGGCGCTGGTGGGCGGCCTGGTGGGCGGCGGCCTTGGCATGTTCGTGGTGTTCCTGGTCAGCCGGGCGATCGCCGCGCCGGTGGCGCGCGCCGCGCACATGCTGGGCGAGATCGCCGACGGCAACGGCGACTTGAGCCGCCGCATGACGGTCGAGAGCGAGGATGAGGTCGGCGCGCTGGCCGATGGCTTCAATCGTTTCGTGTCGTCGTTGAACGTCACCATCCGCAAGGTGCGCGACAGTACGGAGACCATCGCCACGGCGTCCAGCGAGATCGCCAGCGGCAATCTGGATCTGTCGTCGCGCACCGAGGCGCAGGCGTCCAGCCTGCAGGAGACCGCGTCCGCGATGGAGGAATTGACGGCGACCGTGACCCAGAACGCCGACAGCGCCAAGCAGGCCAACCAGCTGGTGCAGTCGGCCTCCGGTTATGCGACCGAGGGCGGCGAGGTGGTGGGCCGCGTGGTGCAGACTATGGTGTCGATCAAGGACAGCTCGCGCAAGATTGTCGACATCATCGGCGTGATCGACGGCATCGCCTTCCAGACCAACATCCTGGCCTTGAACGCGGCGGTGGAGGCGGCCCGTGCAGGCGAGCAGGGCCGTGGCTTCGCGGTGGTGGCGTCCGAGGTGCGCAACCTGGCGCAGCGTTCGGCCAGCGCGGCCAAGGAGATCAAGGAACTGATCGGCGATTCGGTGGCGAAGGTGGATGCCGGCAGTGTGCTGGTCGACGAGGCCGGCGTCACGATGAGCAAGATCGTGTCGTCGGTGGAGCAGGTGACCAGCATCATGGGCGAGATCGTCGCCGCCAGCCACGAACAGAGCGAAGGCATCGCCCAGGTCAACCTGGCGGTGACGGAAATCGACAGCACCACGCAGCAGAACGCCGCGCTGGTGGAGCAAGCGGCCGCCGCTGCGGGATCGTTGCAGGAGCAGGCCGCGCATCTGGCGGAAGTGGTCAGCGTGTTCAAGCTGGAAGAGGAGCAGCGCGCTGTCACAACGCGCCTGGCGCTGCGCTAGGCTTGTTGCCGGCGCTGCTAAATGTTTCGATGATGCATCCAATGTACGGTAGACTTGCAAATTAACCAAGCTTGCAAACCCCGTACAAGGAGCGTCGATTGAAGCAGCTGTTTTCCGGAAAACTTGCCGCAGCGGCGTTGATGTCCGCTTGCGTGATGGCGTCCGCTGTGGCCGCCGGCCAGGATGGCGTCAATGTCGGTTCCTATCACGTTGACGCGGCCAGCGCGGGCAGCGGCCCCTACACCGTCATCTTCGAATCGGGCTTTGCCAGCGACCTGTCGGTGTGGCGGAAAGTGGCGCCGGAAATCGCCAAGTCGGCCAAGGTGTTTTTCTATTCGCGTGCCGGGATCGGCAAATCCGATGCGCGTCCCGAACCGCGCACGCCGCAACGCAGCAGCGCGGAGCTGGACCAACTGATCGAGGCCGCGCACCTGTCGCCGCCGTTCATCCTGGTCGGCCATTCCTACGGCGGCTATCTGATACGCCTGTTTGCCCAGCGCCACCCGGAGCAGGTGGCCGGCATGGTGTTTGTCGACCCCAGCATGGAACGTTTCGACACCGAGCTCAAGAAGCTTGACGCCGCCAAGGTTGCACAAGACCAGAAATACCTCGACTCGCTGACGCCTGCGCCCTTGAAGGCGGAGAGCAAGTTGGTGGACGAAGCCTTCACCGCCGCCAGCCTGCAGCCGGCGCCGCGTTTGCCCGACGTGCCGGCCGTGGTCCTGACCTCGACCATGGTGCGCGAGCAGCCGGAATTCTTCATGCACACGGTGCCGGCGGTGGCTGTGTGGCGCTCGCTGCACGAGCAACTGTTCCTGCAGTTTTCGTCCGGCAGCCATGTCGTCACCGCCAATAGCGGGCACAACATCCACCTGGAAGAACCGGCGCTGGTGGCCGGCGCCATCCAGCAGGTGATTGCCGGCGCCACGGCGCAAGATCAACGCCGTGTCCACAAGCTGGCACAGGAAAACCTGCTGCGCGCTTTGGACCGCGCGGTCGTCTTGCTGCAAGCGCAGCGCGGCAGCGAAGCGGGGCAACTGGTCGACAGCGCGCTGAAGGAAAGCCGCTTTGGCGAGAACGAAATCAACGGCGTCGGTTACATGATGCTGGGCAAGCGCAAGCAGCCACAGCTAGCGGCGCTGGTCATGAAATTCAATGCCGACACCTTCCCGGCGTCGGCCAATGCGCATGACAGCTACGGCGAGCTGCTGCTGGAAGTGAAGCAGCCCTTGCAGGCCAAGGCGCAGTTCCAGCAGGCGATCGCGCTGGGCACTGCCAGCGAAAAGAGTCCGCAGTCGATGGAAGGCTACCGGAAAAACCTGGCGAAGGCCGAACAGGCGCTGGCCCGGTGATGACGCGTGCCGCGATTGCGCTGGCATGGCTGTTGGCGGTGCAGGCCGCACCGGCTTGCGCAGCGCCTGTTCAATGTCTCAAGTATGGTGTGGACACCACGGTGGTGGCTGGAAAATTGCATAGGGCGACCTTCCCGGGTCGTCCCAATTATGAGAGCGTGGCGGATGGCGATGAGCCGGAGACCGGCTACTACCTGAGCCTCGACCCGGCCATCTGTACCGTCTCCGGCGCCGGCTCCAACGAGACGGATTTTGCGTCGGTTCGGGAGATACAGCTGGTGCTCAACGCGGCGCAGTATGCGGAACTGAAGCCCCGGCTTGGCACCGTGGTGCGCTTGCGAGGAAAGCTGTTCTCGGCGTTTACAGGTCACCATCACGCCGACGTCCTGCTTCAGGTGGCGAAGTGAAGCGTCTCGCTGCCAGCAATCTCAGTATTGTCAGCGGTGGCGTAATGTGGGGCGGAGTCTCGTTTGCTTGCTCCATGCTGGTTCTCTTGGCCCTCAAGGTTTTTCTTCCCTTGGCCCAATGGGGCGCCAACTCTGGAGCCGGTGCTCTCAATGCCAGCCTTGGGATGCAAATCATGGTGGCACTGGTATGGGCGCCGCTGTTTGAAACCTTATTGGGGCAGTTACTTCCGCAGGAAGTGCTCAGACGATTTTCCGTAAAACCGGTCTTTTGCATAGCGACAGGCTCTGTTATGTGGGCATTGGGCCACTACTTGAATGGCGGTATTGCGCACGGACTGGTTGCGCTGTTCGCCGGGGCTATGTTCTCGTTTATTTACCTGCGCTACCGCAGCTACGGAGTGGCCGTCAGCTATTGGATGACGACTGTCGCCCACTTGACCCAAAACGCGCTCGTACTAGTGGCAGCTTCTTACTTTCCGAGCCTGTGACGGGCCTCTCTCCGATCTTTCCGAGGCGCCTTCTACCGGAAAAACCTGGAGAAGGCCGAGCAAGCGCTGGCCCGGTGATATGATGCCCAGGTTTCCTAATGAGGCCTCCTGAACATGTACATCGTTAATCTGACTTATCTGAAACCGTTGGCGGAAATAGAGGTGCACCTTGCCGCACATCGCGCCTTTCTCGACGAGCAGTATGCACGCGAGATGTTTCTGGCCTCGGGTCCGAAGAACCCGCGCGACGGCGGTGTGATTATCGTGAGTGGACGCCTGTCGCGCGCGGAGCTCGACGGCTTGCTGGCACAGGACCCGTTCGCGCAGAACGGGATCGCCAGCTATCAGGTGACGGAGTTCGAGGCCACCAAGCACCATCCGGCGCTGGCGGCCTTGCTGTAATCAGGCGGCGGGACCGACGTCCATGCCGTCGTAGGATTCGAGCTGGTGCTCTTCGGCGAACTTGTAGAACTCCTGGTTGCGGACGTGCAGCGTATCGGCGGTGTGGTGCTCGACTTTTTCAACGTGCAGCCACCACAGCGCAGGCACGCTGGCCTCCGGCTTGGAGTCGTAGATGCCGACGATCTGATAGCCTTGGGCCTTCAGCAGCGCCGAGACGCCTTCCAGTTTTGCCTTGGTGGTGTCGGCGAAAAAATAGCCCCACAACAGCGGCTTCGAAATATCCCACGGTGCGTTCTGCTTCATGTCGGCAAACAGCTCGACCATGTCTTCTTTGGTGATCATGTACTTATTCCTTATTGCGGTGATAGAACGACACGCCCACTCTTTCGATATGGGACAGTAGTTCCGGGTTGTCGATCCTGTCTCGGATCGACAAATCTATTTTGTAGGGCAGCAGCAGGTCGTCCAGCTGATTCTCTATCTTGAGCATCAGCGGCATGTTCAGGCCAGCGCCGGTCAGGCACAGATCGATGTCCGAGCCGCGCTTGAAATTGCCCTTGGCGCGCGAGCCATACAGAATCGCTTGCTCGACTTCGGGATGCAAAGAAAAAACAGCACCCATGCTGCTCACAACACTGGCCTTCAATCCAAATACCAGCGGTTCCAGTTCAGGCGACATCGGCGAGCTCCGTCATTTTCCGTTCGAACGCCGTGAACAGGACGAAGTAATGCTTCAATATCAGGCCAGCGATTTCGTCGGCGGTTTCCTTGTTATAGGTATGCGCCGACTGGTTGCGGCTTTTAATCATGCCCATCCAGGTTTCGCCGTCGCTGAGCAGGTTATATTGAAACGCCTCACGCGTGGCGTCGCGGGAGCCGCTGATATTGCTGTTGCCCTGATAGTGAAAATAATCCTTCATGACGTTCCACGCCAGCTCGTGAGTGAACTCAAACGCCTTGATCAGGCCTTGCTGTTCAAGCTCGTTCAGGTCGCCGTGGTCGATGAATTTTTTCAGCTGCGCCAACGCGCGCCGGTAATTCGACAGGCGTTGCAGCCAGCGGATGTCCTGCTCGCTCATGATTTGCCCCGCACACTACGTTGTAGTGCGTATTTTACCGCAGCCACGGCGACTGGGTCAGGTACGGGGGAAGGCTACCGTGACTTTCAGGCCTTGGCCGGCGCTGGCGTCGTCCAGCGTGATGCTGGCGCCGTGCAGGGTGGCGATGTCGCGCACGATGGCCAGGCCCAGGCCGGCGCCGCCCGGATTGCGCTCCAGTGTCGCGGCGGCGCGGTAGAAGGGCGCGAATACCCGTTCACGCTCGGCGGCGGCGATGCCGTGGCCGCTGTCTTCCACTTCCAGCACCACGCCGCCGGTGCCCGTACTCGTTCCGGGCCGCACCCGCAGCGTCACCGTGCCGCCCTGCGGCGTGTAGTGCAAGGCGTTGTCGGTCAGGTTGGCGATCATTTCGTGCAGCAGCAAGGCCTGGCCCTGGACCACGCATTCGCTGTCCGCCTCCAGCGCCAGGTCGATCTGCTTGGCCACCGCCGCCATCGCCATCTCCAGCCCGACCTGGCGCGCGATGTCGCGCAGCGAGGCAGGCTCCGACTGGGCCGCCGCGCCGTCGGCGTCGCCGCCATGTTCGATGCGCGCCAACGTCAGCAGGCGGTTGGCCAGGTTGACGGTCGAATCGGTGGTGGCGGCGATGCTGTGGACGATCTCGCGCAGCGCCGCCCGCGTGGCCTGCGGATCGGCGCCGGGACGGTCGCATTCGCGCAATGCCAGTTCGGCCTGGGTCTTCAGCACCGTCAGCGGGGTGCGCAGCTGGTGCGAGGCGTCGGCGATGAAGCGGCGCTGGCTGCTGATCAGGATCTGCAGGCGCGAGCGCGAACTGTTCATCGCCGCCACCAGCGGCCGCACTTCCTTGTGCACCAACGTCGGATCGACATCGGACGAATCATTGAGGCTGCGCGTCTCCACCGCGATCTTCAGCCGCATCAGCGGTTGCAGCACCAGCCGCACCGCGAACCACACCAGCAGCGCCACCGCCAGCAGCAGCAAGGCCTGCCAGATCAGCGTGTCGAGCAGGATCTGGTTGGACAGGCCGCGCCGCGCCTCCAGCGTTTCGCCGACCTGGATCAGTGCGATGCCGCGCATCGAATCGTCATACACCGGTTGCAGCAGCGCGGCGATGCGCACCGGCTGGCCGTTGTAGTTGGCGTGGTAGAAGCGCACCAGCGCCGGATAGGCCTCCGAGCGCGGCACGTTGGCCGGCACCGGCGGCAGGTCGGCGTAGCCGGACACGGTCTCGCCGGTGATGCCGGTGACCTTGTAGTAGATGCGGCCCAGCGTATCGGTCTCGAAGCTGTCCAGCGCCACGTAGGGCACGTCCGCCACCACCTTGCCGTCGACGATGGAGACGCGTTCCGCCAGCGCGCGCGTGGAAGCGAGCAGCGAACGGTCGTAGGCCACGTCGGCCGCGTCCAGCGCGTTGTGGTAGACCGACAGGGTGTTCAGCGCCACCAGCACCAGCAAGGGGCCCAGCAGCCAGCGCAGCAACTGGCCGCGCAGGCTGCCCAGCTGCGCGCCCGGTCCGAAGCGGCGCGCCAGCTTGTCCAGCAGCGGCATGCGGCCGGTCCCGCTCAACGTCAGCCGCCCTTGGCGCCGCCGGCCGGAGCAGGGGGCGGAGCGGCGGCGGGCCGTGGTTGCAGCAGGTAGCCGATGCCGCGCAGCGTGGTGATGACGGCGGCATCCGGCGCGGCGATGTCGAGCTTCTTGCGCACGCGGTGGATATACAGCTCGATCGCATCGAGGTTGGCGTCGTCCGCCAGCGCGAACACTTCGTCGAACAGCTTCTCCTTGGAGACGGCGCGGCCGGAGCGGGTGATCAGCGTCTCCAGCACCGCGTGTTCGCGCGGCGTTAGCGCCAGCGGGGCGCCGGCGTAGGCGAACATGCGGGTGACGGTGTCGAAACTGAGCGCGCCGCAGCTGTGCACCAGCGCCTCGTTGCCGACGCTGCGGCGCAGCAGCGCCTTCACGCGCGCTTCCAGTTCGGCCAGTTCGAAGGGCTTGGCCAGGTAATCGTCGGCGCCCAGGTTCAGGCCCTGCACGCGGTCCTCCAGGCCGCCGCGCGCGGTCAGTATCAACACGGGAGTCTGGCCGCGCGGCCCGCCGCGCGCGCGCAGGCGCTTGAGCACTTCCAGGCCGTCCATGCGCGGCAAGGTCAGGTCGAGGATCAGCAGCGCGTAGTCCTGGGTGTGCAGCAGGGCGTCCGCATCGGCGCCGTTGTCGGCACATTCCACCGTCAGGTTGGCGTCGCGCAGGGCTTTGGACAGCCAATGTGATAGCTCGGTGTGGTCTTCAACTAACAGAATACGCATAAATTCTTGCCAACCATATGAAATAAGTTCAGTGTAAGGCCAGAATCATGGTCTCAGCGGCCCCAAAAGGGAAGCCCTTACCTGATTTGTGGTGCATGGACGACAGGAATCCATACCGAAATGGCAGTGAAAGGTAATTGAAAGGAAGTGACTCCTATAGTGACAGCCTGATTGTAAAAATCAGCAGCCACAAATAACTATATCCCTCTGGAGACCTACATGAAAAAAACCTCGTTGACCCTCGCTATCATGGCACTCGCGGCAGCCGCTGGCGGCGCCGCTCACGCCCAATCGAACGTGCAGGTCTACGGTTTGCTGGACGTTGGCGTTGAAACGGCCAACAACAAGTCGGCCACTGGCGGCAGCCAGACCAGCGTTATCTCGGGCGGCATGAACACTTCGCGTTGGGGCCTGCGTGGCACCGAGGACCTGGGCGGTGGCTTGAAAGCCGTCTTCAACCTGGAAGGCGGCATCCTGATGGATACCGGCGCGCAGGACGGTGTTCTGTTCAAGCGCCAGGCCACCGTCGGCCTGGAAGGCGCCTTCGGCCGCGTGGTCATCGGCCGTTCGTTCACCAGCGTGTACGACACCGTGATCGCGTTCGACCCGATGGGCTTTGCGCCTTACTACTCGTGGGCGACTTCGGGTCCTGCGACCGGTCCTAGCAAATACGGCTTCACCACCCAGTACGACAACATCATCAAGTACGCCGGCTCCGCGGGCGACTTCAAGTTCGCCGCCAACTATGCGGCAGGCGAGCAGACCACCGGCGCGCAGGACAGCGCCAAAGTCGGCTTCGCCGGCACCTACAAGCTGGGTCCTGCGAACCTGATGGCCACCTGGGAACGCAACAACGGCAACACCGTTCCAGCCACCGGCGCGCGCGACAAGAACACCGTCTGGCACCTGGGCGTGAACTATGAAGACGGCCCGCTGAAACTGTGGGGCGTGGTGCGCGACTACAAACTGGTCGCCGGCAAGGCGCTCACCGCCGACGTCGACGCCACCACCACCTGGGCCGGTATCGCCTACAAGACCGACGACGTGACCACGCTGACCGGCGCGATCTACCACGTCAACGTCAAGAACGTCGCCGCCGGCAAAGACGCCGATCCAACCATGTACGTGGCGCGCTATCGCTACGCACTGTCCAAACGCACCGACCTGCATGTGTCGGCTGCCTACGCCAAGGCCAAGAACGGCCAGCTGACCGGCCTGTCGCGCGACGACGCCGGCTTCGGCAGCAGCCAGCACGGCCTGACCGTCGGCATGCAGCACCGCTTCTAAGCCAAAGAATGGACCGCGGCATTTTGTGAAAAATGCCGCGGTCTGAAAGCGCTTTGAAAGCTTCACCGTTCTAAGATACCTACCAAGATGACTAAAGTTTTGCTGGCTTTGATTGCCGCGCTCTCACTGTGCGCGGCAGCGCAAGCTGCAAGCCTGGAGTGCATCGTGCCGTCCAAACCGGGCGGTGCGATGGACCTCACTTGCAAGCTGGCGCAAAAGGGTTTGCAGGGCTTGAGCGGGGCGCCGAAGCCGCCACCGTCGGATATGCACATCAGCTATCTGCCGGGCGGGATCGGCGCGGTGGCCTGGCATTCGCTGGTGTCGCAACGTCGCTCGGAACCGAACACGCTGGTGGCTTTTTCGGGCGGCTCGCTGCTCAATCTGGCGCAGGGCAAGTTCGGCAAGGCCAAGTCCTCCGATGTACGCTGGGTGGCGGCGCTGGGCGCCGACTACGGCATGATCGCGGTGCGCGCCGATTCGCCCTACAAGACGCTGGGCCAGCTGGTGGCGGCGCTGAAGGATCATCCCGAGAAGGTGCTGATCGGCGTCTCCGGCACCATCGGCAGCCAGGACTGGCTGAAGATGGCGATGGTGGTCAAGACCGCCGGCGTCGATCCGAAGGTGCTGCGTTTCGTGGCGCTGGAGGGCGGTGGCGAAGCCTTCGCCGCCATGCACGCCAACCTGGTGCAGGCGGTATCCGGCGACGCCAGCGAAGCGACGCTGTATGCGGCCGGCGGCAATACCAGGGTGCTGGCGATACTGGCCGAGCACCGCCTGCCGGGCGTGTTGGCGAATGTGCCGACGGCGCGCGAGCAGGGCATCGACGTGGTGTGGCCGATCATCCGGGGCGTCTGGATGGGGCCACAGGTGTCGGACGCGGATTATCAGCACTGGGTCGCCAACTTCGACCGCGTGCTGGCCAGTCCGCAGTTCGCGCAAATGCGCGCGGCGTCGGGTCTGTTCCCGTTTGGGTTGACCGGCGATGCGCTGGCAGCATACGTAAAAAAGGCCGTGGACGATTACGGCAGGCGCGCCGCCGAACTCGGTCTGGTGCGCTGATCACCACTACACATAAAACGACGGAGACGAACATGATGTTGAAAACCACTTTGGCCGCTGCATGCGCCACCCTGTTTGCCGCGAGTTTGGCCACCCCGGCCTTCGCGCAGGTGCCGGCCGGCTATCCTGCCGATTACCAGAAGATCATTGACGGCGCCAAGAAAGAGGGCAAGCTGGTGATCTACGGCGCCACCGACAGCAAGGCCACCCAGCCGCTGATCAAGGATTTCAACGCGCTGTACCCAGGCATCACCGTCGAATACAACGACATGAATTCCACCGAGGTGTACAACCGCTTCATCTCCGAAGTGGCGGCCGGCGGTAATACCGCCGACGCGATGTGGTCGTCCGCGATGGACCTGCAAATGCGCCTGGCCTCCGACGGCTACGCGCTCAAATACAAATCGGTCGAAGCGGCCAAGATCCCCGGTTGGGCGGTATGGGACGACCAGGCCTACGGCACCACCTTCGAGCCGGCCGCTATCGTCTACAACAAGCGCCTGGTGGACGCCAAGGAAGTGCCGCAGACGCACGCCGATTTCGCCAAGCTGATAACGCAGCCTAAATTCAAGGACAAGGTCACCACCTACGACATCGAGAAATCCGGCGTCGGCTTCATGTTCATGACCCAGGATGCGCGCGAGAATCCGAAGTTCCTGGAACTGGAAAACGCCTTCGGCGAAGCCAAGGTGCGCGTGCAGTCGTCGACCGGCACCATGATGGAGCGTATCTCGTCGGGCGAAAACCTGATCGGCTACAACGTGCTCGGTTCCTACGCGCTGGTGCGCGCCAAGGCCGATCCGTCGATCGGCGTGGTGCTGCCGAAGGATTACACGCTGATCCTGTCGCGCGTACTGTTCATCAACAAGGCCGCCAAGAACGTCAACGCCGCCAAGCTGTGGCTGGACTACATGCTGTCGCACCGCGGCCAGGTCATCATCGCCAACGATTCAAAACTGTTCGCGATCCGCGCCGACGTCACCGGTGAGACCACCTCGGCGGACCTGATCAAGACGATCGGCAAGGACAACGTCAAGCCGGTGCCGGTCCATCCTATCGTGCTGCAATTCCTGGGGCCGGCCAAGCGCATGGCCTTCCTCAAGCAGTGGAAAGAAACCGCAGGCAAGAAGTAATCGCTGACAGGCCAGCCCGCACGCCGCGCGCATTCGCAGCGCCGCGTGCGGGCCGCAACATCCCATCCGCCTCATCGGAATCACTATGCAAACTCTCACTCTCCCAGGCTCCGGCCGGCGCAGCATCAACTGGACGCGCGGCGTCGTGGTGACGCTGGCCGCCATCGCCATCTTCCTGCCGCTGCTGCTGATCTTCTACCAGAGCTTTTTGAACGCGCCGTTCTTCATGCCCGCCAAGGAGCTGGGCTTGGACGCCTACCGCTTCATCTTTGACGATCCCGATTTCTCGGTGGCGTTCAAGAACGCCTTCCTGCTGGCCGCCGGCCTGACTGCCATCGCCGTGCCGCTGGGCGGCATGCTGGCCTTCCTGATGATACGCACCGACCTGCCGGGCCGCGGCTTCATCGCGCCGATGCTGCTGGTGCCGATCTTCGTGTCGCCGATGGTGATGGGCTTCGGCTACGTGGTCTCGATGGGACCAGTGGGCTTCTACTCGTTGTGGGCCAAGGACATCCTCGGCTTCATCCCGTGGAATATCTACTCCTTCACCAGCATCGTGGTGATCGCCGGCCTGACGCACGTGCCGCACGTCTACCTGTACGCTTCGTCCGCGCTGAAAAGCCTGGGCTCCGATGTCGAGGAAGCGGCCCGCGTGGCGGGCGCCTCGCCGCTGCAGGTGATGTTCAACGTCTCGCTGCCGATGATCACGCCGGCGCTGGCCTATGCCGCCGTGCTGGTGTTCTTCCTCGGCTTCGAGGTGTTCGGCCTGGTGCTGGTGCTGGGCGATCCCGAAGGCCACCTGGTGCTGGCGACCTATCTGTACAAGCTGACCAACAAACTGGGCACGCCTTCGTATCACCTGATGGCCGCAGTAGCCGTCTGCCTGGTGATGGTGACGATGCCGCTGGTGATGATACAGCGCTGGCTGCTCAAGTCTGCCAACAAGTTCGTCTCGATCAAGGGCAAGGGCGCGCGTTCGAAGTCCATGCCGCTCGGTAAATGGAAATGGCTGGCCTTCGCGCTGATCTTCGCCTGGCTGATGTTCACCATCATCATGCCGATGTCGGGCATCGTGCTGCGCTCCTTCGTGCAGTACTGGGGCGAGGGCGTCAACCTGCGCGACGTGCTGACCTTGCAGCACTTCCGCGAGATCATGGAACAGCCGGCGCTGATGCGCGGCATCCTCAACACCATCCTGATCGGCGTGATCGGCGGCGCCTTCGCGGTGATCTGCTACTGCGCCATCGCGCTGGCCATGCACCGCAAGCCGGACGGCATCACCCGCTTCCTGGACTACAGCGTGCTGGTGCCGCGCGCCGTGCCTGGCCTGCTGGCCGGCCTGTCCTTCCTGTGGGTGTTCCTGTTCGTGCCTAGCTGGCTCGATGGCATGTTGAAGGGCATGGACAACGGCGTGGCGCTGTGGCTGAGCGAGAACGCGATACCGCTGCTGCGCTCCGTGCGCTCGACCATCTTCGCCCTGTGGCTGGCGTATTCGGTGGTGTGGCTGGCCTACGGCATGCGTTTGATTTCCACCGCGCTGCTGCAAGTGGGGCCGGAACTGGAAGAGGCGGCGCGCGCGGTCGGCGCATCGCGCGGCCAGGTGACGCGCGACGTCACCATCCCGCTAGTCAAATACGGCCTGCTGGGCGCGTGGCTGATGGTGTTCCTGATCTTCGAGCGCGAGTACTCGACCGGCGTGTACCTGCTGTCGCCGGGCACCGAGGTGATAGGCGCGATGCTGGTGTCGCTGTGGGCCACCGGCTCCACCGACCTGGTGGCGGCGCTATCGTTCATCAATATTTCGCTGGTGGCCATCGGCCTGGGCGTGGCCCTGCGCTTTGGCGTTAAGCTTCACAACTAATAAAAAATTATGAAACGAGACCTCATCATGAACGAACTGACCGTCAACGACCTGCACCTGGACTACGGCACCGGCGCCCACGCCAACCAGATTCTGAAGGGCGTGTCCATGCACCTGCAAAAAGGTGAAGTTGTGGCGCTGCTGGGCCCTTCGGGCAGCGGCAAGACCACGCTGCTGCGCGCGGTGGCCGGACTGGAAAGCCCGAAGCAGGGCACCATCGCCATCGGCGACCGCAATGTGTTCGACGGTGCGAAGAACTTCGAAATGGCGGCCGAACACCGCAACCTGGGCCTGGTGTTCCAGTCCTACGCGCTGTGGCCGCACAAGACGGTGTTCGACAACGTCGCCTACGGCCTCAAACTGCGCAAGATGGGCAGCAGCGAGATCAAGGACAAAGTCAGCGACGTGTTGAAGAACCTGGGCCTGGGCCACCTGGCCGAGCGCTTCCCGCACCAGCTGTCGGGCGGCCAGCAGCAGCGCGTGGCGATCGCGCGCGCGCTGGTGTACAACCCGCCGGTGATCCTGCTGGACGAGCCGCTGTCCAACCTGGACGCCAAGCTGCGCGAAGAAGCGCGCGCCTTCCTGCGTGAGCTGATCGTGCGACTGGGCCTGTCGGCGCTGATGGTCACGCACGACCAGGCCGAGGCGATGGCGATCTCGGACCGCATCCTCTTGCTCAACAACGGCAAGATCGAGCAGCAAGGCTCGCCGCAAAGCATGTACGAAACGCCGGACACGCTGTTCACCGCCGAATTCATGGGCAGTAACAACCGCCTGCCGGCCAAGGTGGTGCAGCGCGACGGCGCCCGGGTGATGCTCGATATCGGCGGCACGCCGTTGCAGGGCACCGCGCGCGGCGCCGGCGGCGGCGAGCCGTCGACCATCATCCGCGTGGAGGAAGTGAAGGTCAGCGCGACGCCGGTGGAGAATGCGATCGAGCTGCCGCTGCTGACCTGCATGTACCTGGGCGACCGCTTCGAGTGCCTGTTCAAGAGCGAGAGCGGACCGGAAATGAGCTTGCGCGCCTATTCCAAGTACAAGCTGGAAGCGGGCAAGTACTGGCTGCAGCTGCCGGCCGACAAACTCTGGGTGTTCTGACCCCGTCAACGTCCCGGACCGCCGCCAAGGCGCGTCCGGGCCTTGCCCCGCTTTCGCGCCCTCCCGCGAGACATATCTGCAACAGTCCTGCAAGACTCCTTCATTCTGCCGTCCCCGCTTTCTTCTGCCAAAAAACGCGATCTTTGGAGAGAATTCTCGCTATTAACTGTGCAAAATGCGCAGATAAACAAGAAAGTAGTTGCACACTGTTCACTTGTTTGCCTTAGCGGCAAGAACAGTCGTTTATAATTTCAAAAATACGTTGGCTGGCATTTCTGCGGCATGTGAGCATGAGGTCGCACCTTCTTTTCATCTCAATGCCCTGGATTATTTAACAACATGCGTACGAACGGTGTCAGTTTTTCTATTTCCCGCCATGCCGAATGGGCGCCGGGACTGGTCGCGCCCGAAGCCTGGGAGCAGTGGGCGCAGGCGCCATTTACGATACAGGCCGGGACAGAGCCGGGCGTCAAGGCGATGCCCGCGATGCTGCGCCGCCGTGCCGGCTTTCTCGGTAAGATGGCGCTGGAAGTCGCCTATCAATGCCTCGACGGCCGCACCGATATCCCTACGGTCTTCTGCTCGCGTCACGGCGAGGCCGCGCGTTCGCTGGAATTGCTGGGCGATCTGGCGCGCGGCGAGCCTTTGTCGCCGACGGCGTTCAGCATGTCGGTGCATAACGCCATCGCCGGGCTGCTGAGCATCGCCCGCAGCGACCGCGCCAATCAACTGGCGCTGGCCGCCGGCGCCGCCAGCATCGAGCATGCGGTCATCGAGGCTTGCGGCCTGATGGCGGACGGCGCACCGCAGGTGCTGCTGGTGGCCTGCGATAGTCCTCTGCCGGAATTGCTCGCGCCGTTCCAGGATTGTGAAGAGCAGCCGTATGCCTGGGCGTGGTTGCTGACGCCTGCGGCGGAGGAGGCGATTTCGCTGAGCTGGACCGCGAGCGCCGAGCCGCCTTCGACCGGCATGCCGGCCGGCCTGGAAGTGGCGCGATTCCAGTTGCGCGGCGCGCGGCGGCTGGAGCGCTGCGATGGACGCTTGCGCTGGAGCTGGAGCCGCGATGCATGACGGGTTGACGGCCACGCTGTCGCGCTACTGGCGGGTGGTTGCCACGGGCCTGAGTTTCCTGGTGTTTGGCGTAGGGGGACTGCTGCTGGGAGGGCTGGTGTTCCCGGCGCTGGGCGTGGTCGTACGCAAGCCGGAAACACGCGTGACGGCGGCACGCACGCTGATACGGTGGGCGTTCCGCTTTTACGTGGATTTGATGCGCGCGTTGGGCGTGCTGCGCTACCAGATACGCGGCATGGAGAAGCTGGACCGGGGCGGCCTGCTGATACTGGCCAACCATCCGACGCTGATCGACACTGTGTTCCTGATGGCTTTCGTGAAGAACGCCGATTGCATCGTCAAGGGGGAGTTGTGGCATAACCCCTTTACGCGCGGGGCGCTGCGCGCGGCGGGCTATATCAGCAACCAGGGCGGGCCGGAACTGGTGGACGATTGCATCGCCTCTCTGCGGCGCGGCAACAACCTGATCGTGTTCCCGGAAGGGACGCGCACGCCGGGCAATGGCGTGATCAGCATGAAGCGCGGCGCGGCCAACATCGCGGTGCGTGGTGCGCGCGACATGACGCCAGTGCTGATCCGCTGCGAGCCGGCCACGCTGGGCAAGGGGGACAAATGGTGGCGCGTGCCTTCGCGCCGGGTGCTGATACGGATCGACGTCCAGGATGACCTGGCGATCGCCGCCTTTAACGAGGAAGCCGCCAGCAACGTGATGGCGGCGCGTCAGTTGACTGAATTTTTACAGAATTATTTTACCGGGAAGTGCCAAAGCCATGCTTGAACTGGAAGTGAAAGAACTGATTATCGATGTGCTGCAACTGGAGGACATCACGCCGGCCGATATCGATAGTGCGGCGCCGCTGTTCGTCGAAGGCCTGGGCCTGGACTCGATCGACGCGCTGGAACTGGGCGTGGCCTTGCAGAAGAAGTACGGGATTTCGCTGTCCGCCGATTCGGAAGACACCCGTCGCCATTTCGCCTCGGTGCAGGCGCTGGCAGCGATGATCGATAGCCACAGAAAGAAATAAAAGGGGCAGCACATGATAGCTTTGAACGAGATGAGTAAAGACCAGCTGCAGACCTGTGTCATCGATCTGCTGGTCGAGATGTTTGAACTCGATAAGGCAAACCTGAGCGCGGATTCGAACCTCTACGCCGATCTGGATATCGACAGCATCGACGCGGTCGACCTGGCCGTGAAGCTCAAGCAGCTGACCGGCAAGCGCTTGCAGCCGGAGGTGTTCAAGACCATCCGCACCATCGGCGACGTGGTTGATGCGCTGGCCGGCATGACGGAGCCGGCGGCGTAAGTACGATGCCGATGACCATACTGACGGTGGCGGTGACGCTGTTGTATCCGCTGGCGATCTGGCTCGGACACGGACAGGTGCAGCCGCGCTGGCTGGCCGGCCTGCTGCTGCTGGCCGTGGCCACGCGCCTGCCGGCGCTGAAGCTGAGCGGCGTTGCGCGCTGGTCGGCGGCGGGCGCGCTGGTGCTGATGGCGTGCGCGATCTGGAGCAATCTGCTGCTGCCGTTGAAGTTGTATCCGGTGCTGGTCAATGCGGCGCTGCTGGCGGGCTTCGGCTACAGCCTGGCGACGCCGATGTCGGCGGTCGAGCGCATGGCGCGCCTGCGCGGCGAGGATTTCCCGCCGGTGGCGCAAGCCTATATGCGCAAGGTGACGCAGGTGTGGTGCGTTTTCTTCGTCATCAACGGCATGATCGCTTTCGCTACCGCGCTGTGGATGTCGGAGGCCGCATGGTCGCTGTACACCGGTGTGATCTCATACGGATTGATGGCATTGCTGTTCGGCGCCGAGTACCTGGTGCGCCTGCGTTTCAAGCGTCTGCATCATGTCTGACCGGATCGAAAACCTGTACGCGGCCATCGCGGCGCGGCCCGTCGACGGCGTGGCCGGCTGGCGTGACGGCGCCGCCATCGGCAATGGCCGCCTGCTGGCGCGCGCGCGTGCATGGCATGGGCTGCTGCGGGGCCAGGCGGGCAGCAATTTCGCCCTGTACCTGGACGATAGCGTGGAATTCGGTGCGGCCTTGCTGGGCGCCTGGCATGCCGGCAAAACCATTTGGCTGAGCGCCGATACGCTGGAGGCCAGCTGCGCCGCCTTGTGCGCTTCGGTGGACGGCTTCCTCGGCCAGTTCCCGGCGGAGCTGCGGCCGATGCAGCCGGCCGAAGCGGGCGACGAATCCTCCGCCGAGCAGATGGGCGGCTCCTTGCCGCCCGACCTGCCGGCGCTGGTCGTGTTCACGTCCGGCAGCACCGGCGCGGCGCAAGCCATTCCTAAAAAACTGTCGCAGCTGGCGAGCGAGGTCGAAACCCTTGATGTGTTGTTCGGCGCCGTCGCCGGCGACGCCGCTGTGCTGGCGACCGTCTCGCATCAGCATATCTACGGCCTGCTGTTCAAGGTCCTTTGGCCGCTCAGTACCGGCCGCGCGATCCATGCACTGAGCATCTCCTATCCGGAACAACTGGCTGCGAGCATGGCCGCCGGTCCGTGCGTGCTGGTGGCCAGCCCGGCCCACCTGAAGCGCTTGCCGGAGCATCTGGACTGGCGCGGCGCGACCCGCATGTTGCGGGCGATATTTTCATCCGGCGGCCCGCTGGCGGCGGAAACCGCGCTGGCCGTCGGCGCTCTGCTGGGCCGCGTGCCGGTGGAGGTCTATGGCAGTTCGGAGACGGGCGGCGTCGCATGGCGCCAGCGCGGCGGCATGGCCGACGATGCCTGGCTGCCTTTCCCCACCGTGGCGTGGCGGCTTGGCGCTGTGGACGACGCGCTGGAAGTGCGGTCGCCGCATCTGACCGACGACAACTGGCTGGCGCTGGCCGACCGCGCCACGCGTATCGGCGAACAACGCTTCCTGCTGCTGGGGCGCAGCGACCGCATCGTCAAGATCGAGGAAAAACGCATCTCGCTGAGCGCGATGGAGGCGGCGCTGCTGGCCTGCGGCATGGCGGCCGAGGCGCGCGTGATCCTGTGCGAGCCGGATGCCGGCGAACGCCAGCGGCTGGCGGCGTTCATCTTGCCGACGCCGGCGGGCCGCGCTTTGCTGGAGGCCGAAGGCAAGCCCGCGTTCAACGCCCGCCTGCGCACCGTGCTGATTGCGGTGGTGGATGCCGTGGCGCTGCCGCGCCGCTGGCGCTATCTGGATCAGATGCCGGTCAACGCCCAGGGCAAGACCACGCTGGCCGCCTTGCTGGCGTTACTCGGCGACGACGGCGGCGCGACCGGCCGCCGGCCACGCCTGCCGCAGTTGCGCGAGCTGGAACGCGAACCGCAGCGCGTGCTGCTGGAAGTGAGCGCACCGGCCAACCTGCTGTATTTCGATGGCCACTTCGACGTTGCGCCCATCCTGCCGGGCGTGGTGCAGGTGGACTGGGCGATCCATTACGGCCGCCATTATTTCGGCTTGCCGCCGCAGTTCAAGGGCATCAATGCGCTCAAGTTCCAGCAGGTGATCCAGCCAGAGACCCCGGTGCAGCTGGAACTGCTGCATGATATTGCCAAGGGCTGCCTGCAATTCCGCTATGTATCCGATGCGGGGCAGCATGCCAGCGGCCGCGTCATACTGGGAGAGGCGGATGCCTGACTTCAAACCCTGCATCGTGGTGCCGGTCTATGACCACGAACACGCGATCGGCGCAGTACTGGCCGGGCTGCTGCGCCACGGAGCGCCATGCATCCTGGTCGACGACGGCAGCGGCGCCGCCTGCGCCGCCGTGCTGGACGCGCTGGCGCAGCAGCATGCCGGCGCCGTAACGCTGGTGCGCCTGGCGCAGAACCAGGGCAAAGGCGTCGCTGTGCTGAGCGGCTTTCGCCGCGCGGCGGAACTGGGCTACACGCATGTGCTGCAAATCGACGCCGACGGCCAGCACGAAACCGGCGACGTGCCGAAGTTCCTGGCGCAAGCCGCCGCACACCCGGACGCCATCATCGCCGGCCATCCGGTCTATGACGAGTCGGTGCCGAAGGTGCGCCTGTACGGACGCTACGCCACCCACATCTGGGTCTGGATCAATACCCTGTCGTTCGACATCAGGGATTCGATGTGCGGCTTCCGCGTCTATCCGGTGGCGGCGGTCAATGCGCTGGCGGCTCGCACCCCCATCGGCGCACGCATGAACTTCGATACCGACATCCTGGTACGGCTGTTCTGGGAAGGCCTGCAAGTGGTGAACCTGCCGACCGGCGTCCGCTATCCGGCGGACGGCGTTTCGCACTTCCGCATGTGGCGCGACAATGTGCTGATCACGTGGATGCATGTCAAACTGTTCTTCGGCATGTTGCCGCGCATTCCCCGCCTGCTGGCGCGCAAGAGGCAGGGCCGATGATCGCGCGCCGCTTGCACTGGGCCTCCATCAACGAGATCACTTTCGTGGCGGGCATGCGCTTGATGTTCTGGATCTGCCGGGTATTCGGCCGCTGGCCGTTTCGCGTGGTGCTGTATCCTGTGCTTTGTTGGTACGTATTGAGCAAGCCGCGGCCGCGCCGCGCTTCGCAGGCGTATTTGCGCCGCGTGGCCAGCTATACCTCAACCGCGGCGCCGGGTGTGCTGCGCCACTTCGCCGCCTTCGGCGAGAGTATCCTCGACAAGATGCTGCTGTGGAGCGGCTTGTTCAAGCTCGATACGGTAGACGTGCATGGCGGCGACCTGATTGTCGACGCGGCGGCGGCGGGACGGGGGGGGCTGGTGATCTGCGCCCACCTGGGCAACCTGGAGCTGTGCCGCGTGCTGTCGCGCCGGCGCCACGACATCAAACTGACGGTGCTGGTGCACACCAAGCACGCGCAGGCCTTCAACGACATGCTGGCCCGCCTCAACCCGGCGAGTCAGCTGAATTTGTTGCAGGTGACGGAGATGTCACCGGCCACCGCGATGCTGTTGTCCGAGCGCGTGGTGCGCGGCGAATTTGTGGTGATCGCCGGCGACCGCATCCCGGTCTCGCACAATCCGCGCGTGGCGCTGGCCGACTTCATGGGCGCGCCGGCGCCGTTCCCGGTCGGCCCGTATGTGCTGGCCAACCTCCTGCAATGCCCGGTCTTCCTGCTGTTCTCGATTCGCCAGGGGCGCCGCTCGGCGCTGTATTTTGAAGCCTTCCGCGATGCCGTGCGCATTCCGCGCCAGGACCGCGACGCCGCATTCCAGCAACTGGCCGGCGATTACGCACGGCGGCTGGAGCACTACTGCCTGCGCGCGCCGCTGCAGTGGTTTAACTTTTACGATTTCTGGCACTTAGCCCAACTGGAACGATCCGATGCACCTCGCTGACCTAGCCCAACTCAATTCCGCGCCGCGTACCGTGCGCTTCGACCGCGACCGCCTGACGATCGAAGACATCGTCGACATCGCGCAAGGCCGGGCCATTGCCGCGCTGTCGGACGATCCGGACTTCCGCGCCGCCATCGCACGCGGCGCCGACTTCCTCGACCGCCTGCTGCGCGAGGACGGCACCGTCTACGGCGTCACCACCGGCTACGGCGACTCCTGCACCGTGGTGGTGCCGCCGGAACTGATTGCGGAGCTGCCGCACCATCTGTACACCTACCACGGCGTCGGCCTGGGCGAGTACTTCACGCCGGCGCAGACCAGGGCCATCCTGGCTTCGCGCCTGGCGTCGCTGAGCAAGGGCTACTCCGGCGTCAGCGTCGAGCTGCTGCTGCAAATCACACGACTGCTGGACGCCGGCCTGCTGCCGCTGATTCCATCCGAAGGCTCGGTCGGCGCCAGCGGCGACCTGACCCCGCTGTCCTACCTGGCGGCGGTGCTGTGCGGCGAACGCGAAGTGTGGCGCGACGGCGTGCAGGTGCCGGCCGCGCAGGCCTTGCAGGAAGCCGGCATCACGCCGCTGCGCCTGCGTCCGAAGGAAGGGCTGGCGATCATGAACGGCACCGCCGTCATGACCGCGCTGGCCTGCATGGCCTATGACCGCGCCGAATACCTGGTCCGGCTGAGCACCCGCATCACGGCGATGGCCTCGTTCGCGATGGACGGCAACGCCCATCACTTCGACGAGGTGCTGTTCTCGGTCAAGCCGCATGGCGGCATGCAGCAGGTGGCGGCCTGGCTGCGCAGCGACCTACCGACCGACCAGTGGGAACGCAACGGCAAGCGCCTGCAGGACCGCTACTCGATCCGCTGCGCGCCGCACGTGATCGGCGTGCTGGCCGACGCGATGCCGTTCTTCCGGTCCTCGATCGAGAACGAGCTCAATAGCGCCAACGACAATCCGTTGATCGACGCTGACAACGAGCGCGTGCTTCACGGCGGCCATTTCTACGGCGGCCATATCGCTTTCGCGATGGACGGCATGAAGAACGCGGTCGCCAACCTGGCCGACCTGCTGGACCGCCAGATGGCGCTGCTGGTCGACAGCCGCTACAACCACGGCCTGCCGGCCAACCTGTCCGGCGCCACCGGCGCGCGCGCGCCGATCAACCATGGCCTGAAGGCCTTGCAGATCAGCGCTTCGGCGTGGACGGCGGAAGCGCTCAAGCTGACCATGCCCGCTTCGGTGTTTTCGCGTTCGACCGAGTGCCACAACCAGGACAAGGTTAGCATGGGCACCATCGCCGCGCGCGACTGCCTGCGCGTGCTGGAACTGACGGAGCAGGTCGTGGCCGCGCTGCTGATCACCGTGCGCCAGGGCGTATGGCTGCGTTGCCAGGTCAACCCGGAACTGCAGCCGCAGGCCGCGCTGGCGGCGATGCAGGAAGCGCTGGGCGCCGACATCAAGCCGGTCGAGGAAGACCGCCGGCTGGAACCGGACCTGCGCCTGCTGCTGGAACGCATCCGCGCCAAGGCATGGGACCTGTATGCGCCGAGCTAACAAGGAAAGCCGTTGGTTCGCGGAAGTCGAGATGCAGGTGCAGTTCTTCGACCTGGATCCGATGGAGATCGTCTGGCACGGCCGCTACGTCAAGTACCTGGAAGTGGTGCGCTGCGCGCTGCTGGACAAGATAGGCTATAACTATCCGCAGATGAAGGAATCCGGCTACGCGTGGCCGGTGATCGACATGCAGCTGCGCTACGTGGGTTCGGCTACCTTCGGCCAGACGCTCAAGCTGCGCGCCGACATCGTCGAATGGGAAAACCGCCTGAAGATCGACTACCTGATCACCGACGCCGTCACCGGCAAGCGTTTGACCCGGGCCAGCACCACCATGGTCGCCGTCGATATCGCCACCAAGGAGATGTGCTACGTGTCGCCTCCCGTGCTGTTTGAAAAATTGGGGATAGAGCCTGTATGAAGCCGAACATGAAATCGATATTGCTGGCCGTTGCGCTGGCTGCGCTGGGCCAGGCCCATGCCGCCGCTCCGGTGGCGAAGATCCAGGCCATGCTGGCCAAGCCGCCGGTGATGTGCGGCCGTTTCGACCAGAGCAAGCAGCTGGCCGGCATGAAGAAGCCACTGGCCGCCAACGGCCGTTTCTGCGTGGTCGCCGGCAAGGGCGTGTTGTGGCGCACCTTGCAGCCTTTCCCCAGCACGCTGCGCCTGACGCGCGACGAGATTGTCAACTACCAGGGCGACCGCGTGGCGATGCGCCTGGACGCCAAGACCGAACCGACCGTCCGCATGATCAACAACGTGCTGTTCTCGCTGCTGTCCGGCGACCTGGGGCAGCTGGAGGCGCTGTTCGAGGTGGACGGCACGGTTGACGCCAACAGCTGGAACGTCATGCTCAAGCCGCGCCAGCCGGGGCTGGAAAAGGCCATCGGCACCATCAAGCTCGATGGCGGCGCCTACGTCAAGACCATCGTCATGGGCGACGCCGCCGGCGACCGCACCACCATCGTGTTCTCGGCGATCCAGGCCGGTGAGGCCGCGATGACCAAGGAAGAGGCGGCGCTGTTTTGATCCGTACCCGCCAACTCGCGCTGCTGTGGGCCCTGGTGGTCTGCCTGCTGCTGGGGCATAACGCCTATCTGTGGCTGGTGCAGCGCATCGCGCCGGATACCGACATCATGGCGCTGCTGCCGGTGCAGGAGCGCGATCCCGTGCTGCAGCAATCGTTCAGCCATATGGTCGATGCGGCGCAGCAGCGGTTGGTGGTGCTGGTCGGCGCGGACGACTGGCAGGACGCTCAGCGCGCGGCGGATGCCTACAGCGCCGTGCTGGCCGCCCGCGCGGACGTATTCGAAGCGACGCCGATCAACGAACAGACCCAGAACGACTGGCTGTCCCTGTTCCAGCGCCACCGATTGACGCTCATGACGGCGCAGCAGGAGGCGCAGTTGCGCGCGCAGCCGCCGCAGTTCTGGCTCGAAGCGGCGCTGGCAAAACTGTATGCCCCATTCGGTGGCCCGAACCTGGGCTCGTGGCGCGACGATCCCTTCGGCCTGTTCGCTGGCTGGCTGCAGGAGCGCGCGCAGGAAACGCCGGTGCGTCCGCGCGACGGCCACCTGTACGTCGCCGACGGGCAGCGCCAGTACGTACTGCTGCCGCTAACGCTGAAAGTGCCGGCGCTGTCGATGACGGCGCAGGAAACCGTGCTGCCGTTGCTGAAGCAGGCCGGCGACGCCGCCCGCAAGGCGCTGCCGCAAGTTGAATTGATACAGGCCGGCGTGATCCTGCACGCGGCCAACGCCAGCGCCCAGGCCAGCGGCGAGGTGTCCACCATCGGCATTGGCTCGCTGCTGGGCATCGTGCTGCTGATGTGGTTTGCCTTCCATTCGTTCAAGCCGATTTCGCTGATCCTGCTGTCGATCGGCATCGGCTGCCTCGGCGCGCTGTCGGTGTGCTGGCTGCTGTTCGGCCGCGTCCACCTGATGACGTTGGTGTTCGGCGCGAGCCTGATCGGCGTGGCGCAGGACTACGGCATCTACTTCCTGTGCAACCGCCTCGCGGCCGATGAAAAGCTGGCGTCGCCGGCGCTGTTGAAACGCCTGCTGCCGGGCCTGGGCCTGACCTTGCTGGCGGCGGTGATCGGCTACATGGGACTGGCGTTGACGCCGTTCCCCGGCCTGCGCCAGATGGCGGTGTTTTCCGCGCTCGGCCTGGTGTTCGCGTGGCTGACGGTGGTGTGCTGGTTCCCGGCGCTGATCGGCGGCCGCACGCTGAAGAGCGGGGCGCTGGTACGTGTCTATGGCGCGGCCTTGCAGCGCTGGCCGCTGTTGCGCATGAACCGCGCAACGCTGCTGGCCACTGTGGCGTTCGCGCTGGCGGCGGGCTATGGCGTCAGCCGCCTGGGCGCCAACGACGACATCCGCCTGCTGCAAAATCCGCCCAAGCACCTGATCGCCGATCAGATCAAGTTGAGCAAGCTGCTGGACGCGCCGACGCCGGTGCAGTATTTCCTGGTACGCGGCGATTCCGCCGAGATGGTGCTGCAACGTGAAGAAACGCTGAAGGCGCGGCTGGATCCGATGGTGGCGACGCACCGCATCTCCGGCTACCAGGCGATGTCGAACTGGGTGCCGTCCGCGCGCACGCAGGCCGCACGCCGCCAGCTGATCGAAGAAAAACTGCTGGCAGCGGGCGGCCCGCTGCACGCGATCGCCGCGCAAACCGGCGAGGACGCGCAATGGGTGGCCGCCACCGCCGCCGGTTTGCGCAGCGCCGCAGCGCCGCTGACGCTGGACGATTTCCTGAAGACCCCCGCCAGCGAGCCGTGGCGCCATCTTTGGCTGGGCGACGTCAAAGGCGTCTACGCCAGCATCGTCGCCTTGCGCGGCCTGTCCGGCGCCGCCGTGCCGCAGGTGCTGCAGGCCGCCGACGGATTGCAGGGCGTGCAGTGGGTCGACAAGGTGGCCGAGATTTCGTCGGTGCTGGGCCGCTATCGCCAGTATATGAGCTGGGTGGTGCTGGGTGCCTACGTGGTGGTGTTTGCGCTGCTGTTCCCGCGCTACCGCCGCCGCACCTGGCGCGTGCTGGCGCCGACCGCGCTGGCCAGCATCGCCACGCTGGCCCTGCTCGGCATGGCGTCGCAAAACCTCCAGCTGTTCCACGTGCTGGCGCTGATGCTGCTGCTGGGCGTTGGCGTCGACTACGGCATCTTCATGCAAGAGCATCCCGACCGCAGCGACCGCACGCCGTGGCTGGCGGTCGGTATGTCGGCGGCGAATACGATTTTGTCCTTCGGTCTGCTGGGACTGAGTTCCACACCGGCGTTGCAGGCGTTCGGCCTGACGATGCTGCTGGGGACCGCGCTGGTCTGGTTGATTGTTCCCTGTTTTGGCTCCGCCAACGAAAGCACATATGACTGACGCAATGAACATCGAAGCCGTTGAAATCCTGATCGTCGGCGCCGGCCCCGCAGGCTCGGTGGCCGCCGCGCTGCTGCGCCAGCAGGGGCGCCAGGTGCTGGTGATCGAACGCGAACAGTTCCCACGCTTTTCCATCGGCGAGAGCCTGCTGCCGCAAAGCATGGCCTATCTGGAGCAGGCGGGCATGCTGCAGGCGGTGGTCGAAGCGGGCTTCCAGTTCAAGAACGGCGCGGCGTTCATGCGCAACGGCCGCTATACCGATTTCGATTTCCGCGATAAGCATTCGGCCGGATGGGGCACCACCTACCAGGTGCAGCGCGCCGACTTCGATCATATTCTGGCCAAGGAGGCGGAGCGTTTCGGCGCCGAGGTGCGCTATCGTCATGAAGTGCTGAATATCGAACTGGGCACGAAAGGAGTTCCCGCCCTGGTCACTGTCAAGCGGGCGGATGGCGAGCAGTATCAGGTTCGCGCCGGCTTCATACTGGATGCCAGCGGTTTTGGCCGCGTCCTGCCGCGCCTCCTGAAACTGGAAACGCCGTCCAACTTCCCGGTGCGCGGCGCGATCTTCACGCACATTGCAGACGGTATCCACGGCGGTGATTTCGACCGCACCAAGATACGCGTCACCGTGCATCCCCAGCATTGCGACGTCTGGTTCTGGACCATTCCGTTTGCCGGCGGCCGTTGTTCGCTGGGCGTGGTGGCGGAGACCAGCTTCCTCGATCGCTACCAGGGCAGC
Source organism: Duganella sp. BJB476 (assembly GCF_003416895.1). Taxonomy (GTDB): domain Bacteria; phylum Pseudomonadota; class Gammaproteobacteria; order Burkholderiales; family Burkholderiaceae_D; genus Rugamonas. The sequence continues at coordinate 25,875 of NZ_QVIO01000003.1, read as the reverse complement.
GCCACCGAGCGCCTGCAAGCGATCGTGGCGGAGGAACCGTCGCTGTCGGCGTTGCTGGCCCATGCCAGGTGGGATACGCCGGCGCGCCAGATCGTCGGCTACTCGGCCAACGTCGACAAGCTGTGGGGCGAGGGCTACGCCTTGCTGGGCAATGCGGGCGAGTTCCTCGATCCGGTCTTCTCGTCGGGCGTGACCATCGCCTTCAAGTCGGCCAGCCTGGCCGCCGCGGTGCTGGAGCGTCAGTTCGCCGGCGAGCAGGTGGATTGGCAAGCCGACTTCGGCGCGCCGCTGCGCAAGGGGGTGGATACGTTCCGCGCCTTTGTCGAGTCATGGTATGCCGGCGGCTTCCAGACCATCATCTTCCATGAGAATCAACAGCCGGAAGTGAAACGCATGATTTCAGCCATCCTGGCCGGCTATGCCTGGGACCTGAGCAATCCGTTCGTCAAGGAGACGTCGCGCCGCCTGGCGGCACTGGAGGCGGTATGCGCGCAAGGCTGATGCGTCGCTGCGCGCCCTTGCTTGCAGCGTTGTTGCTGGCCGCCTGCGCCACCACGCCGCCGCAGGCCCGCCTGGGACTGAAACTGGCGCCGGCGGCGCTGGGCACTTCGATCAGCGTGCAGCAGCACTTGAAGGTCGAGCGCAATGGCCGCACCGATGATCTCGACGTCGCACTGCAAGTGGAGCCGGACGCGATCGACGTCGTCGGCCTGGCGTTTAGCCAGCGCGTGCTGACGCTGCATTACGACGGCAAGGAGCTGACCTCGTGGCGGCACGTGATGCTGCCGTCGCAGGTACGCGCCGAGGACGTGCTGGAGGATATGCAGCTGACCCTGTGGCCGGCCGAGGCGATCGCCGCCGCGCTGCCGCCGGGCTGGCGCGTTGCCGAGCAGGGCGCGCACCGCACGCTGTTGCTGGACGATCAACCGATCATGCAGATCTCCTACAGCGGCACACCGCGCTGGAGCGGCACCGTGGTGCTGGACAATTTACGATATCACTATAAGCTGACAATACAGTTTGCGGCGCCTACCGACTGAGACCGACGTATGTTGAAATTTTATCTGAACGCTTGCGGCATTGTTTGCGCATTGGGCGACAGCCCGGCGCAGGTGAAGGCGCGCCTGTACGCGGGCGAGACAGGGCTGGCGGCCACCGATAGCTTTTCGCCCGGCCGCCAGCTGCCGCTGGGGCGCGTGCAGGAGGAACTGCCGTCCGTGGCGCATCTGCCGCAGCGCCAGCGCAGCCGCAACAACGCGCTGGCTTTGGCGGCCTTGGCGCAGATCCGTCCCCAGGTGGATGCGGCGGTCGCGCGCTACGGCGCCGGCCGCGTCGGCGTGGTGCTCGGCACCAGCACTTCCGGCATAGGCGAGGCGGAACGGGCCATGGCCGGCCATGCGGCCGGCGGCGCGTTGCCGCAGGACTTCGACTACGGCCAGCAGGAGATGGGATCGCTCGCCGAGATGCTGGCGTGGGAGCTGGGCCTGGCCGGGCCGGCCTATGTGCATTCCAGCGCCTGCTCGTCGAGCGCCAAGGCCATGGCTGGCGCCGCGCGCCTGATCAAGATGGGCTTGTGCGACGCGGTGCTGACCGGCGGGGTCGATTCGCTGTGCGCCTTCACGGTGGCCGGTTTCGCCGCGCTGGAGTCGGTCAGCGCGGCGCAGTGCAATCCGATGAGCGCCAATCGCGACGGCATCAACATCGGGGAGGGCGCGGCTTTGTTCCTGATGAGCGCTGATGCCGCCATAGTCGCCTTGCTGGGCTGGGGCGAATCGTCGGACGGCCATCACATGTCGGCCCCCGATCCGGCCGGCGTGGGCGCGCGGCTGGCGATGACGCAGGCGCTGGAACGCGGCGGCGTGGCGGCGGCGCAGATCGACTATATCAACATGCACGGCACGGCGACGCGCCAGAACGACGCGATGGAGTCGGGCGCGATCGCGGCCTTGTTCGGCCACGAGGTTGCGGTCAGTTCCACCAAGCCCTTCACCGGCCACACGCTGGGCGCGGCGGCCGCGATCGAGGCGGCCTTGTGCTGGCTCGCCATGCAGGACGATAATCCGCAAGGCCGCTTGCCGCCGCACCTGTGGGACGGCATGGCCGATCCGGCGCTGCCGGCGCTGAACCTGGTGGCGCGCGGCGCGGCGCTGGGCCGTCCCTTGCGCCATGTGCTGAGCAGCTCATTCGCGTTCGGCGGCTCCAATGCGGCGCTGCTGCTGGGGAGGACCGCATGACGATGCCGGACGTGCGCGAACTGGTGCCGCATTCCGGCACGATGCTGCTGCTCGACCGGGTGCTGAGCGCCGACACCGACAACCTCTGCGCCGAGGTGACCATCCACGCCGGCAGCACGCTGGCGGGAGAGGGCGGCGTCGGCGCCTGGGTAGGCATCGAATACATGGCGCAGGCGATCGCCGCGCACGCCGGCTGGGTGGCCTGGCAGCGCAGCGAGGCGGTCAAGGTGGGCTTGCTGCTCGGATCGCGCAAATATGCCTGCGGCGTGCCGCTGTTCGCCACGGGCAGCGTGCTGCGGGTGCACGTGCACCGTGTGCTGCAGGGCGAAAACGGCCTGGGTGCGTTCGACTGCCGCATCGATGTCGTCGGCGGTGCAAGCGGCGTGGCGACGGCCACGGTGACGGTGTACCAGCCCGCTAATGTCAAACAATTTCTCGAAGATGGAAACGTAGTATGAATCAGAACAAGTCCATGAGCGTGCTGGTGACGGGATCGTCGCGCGGCATCGGTAAGGCGATTGCGCTGCGCCTCGCGCGCGACGGCTACGACGTGGTGCTGCATTGCCGCAGCCAGCGCGCGGAGGCCGATGCGGTCGCGCAGCAGATCGCCGAAATGGGCCGCGCGGTGCGCGTGCTGCAGTTCGATATCGGCGACCGCGCCGCCACCGCCGCCGCGCTGGAAGCGGACATCGAGCAGCATGGCTGCTACTACGGCGTGGTGTGCAACGCCGGCGTCGCGCGCGACAACGTCTTCCCGGCGATGTCCGGCGAGGACTGGGACATCGTGTTGAAAACGAACCTGGACGGCTTCTACAACGTGCTCAATCCTCTGGTGATGCCGCTGGTCCAGCGCCGCAAGCCGGGCCGCATCGTCACGCTGGCGTCGGTGTCCGGATTGATCGGCAATCGCGGCCAGGTCAACTACAGCGCGGCCAAGGCCGGGATCATCGGCGCCACCAAGGCGCTGGCGCTGGAACTGGCCAAGCGCGCCATCACCGTCAACTGCGTGGCGCCGGGGTTGATCGAAACCGACATGACCAGCGAGGTGCCGATGGAAGAAGCGCTGAAGATGATACCGGCGCGCCGCGTCGGCAAGCCGGAGGAGGTGGCGGCGGCCGTCAGCTTCCTGATCGGCGAAGAGGCGGGCTATATCACGCGCCAGGTCATCTCCGTCAACGGCGGCCTGGCATGAGCCGCCGCGTCGCCGTCACCGGCATGGCCGGCATCAGCCCGATCGGCAACGACTGGGCCACGATACGCGAGCGTCTGGGCCAGTACCGCAACGCCGTGGTGCGCATGGCGGACTGGGAGGACTACGAAGGCCTGAACACGCGCCTGGGCGCGCCGGCCGCGCCATTCGAACTGAACGAACGCTATCACCGCAAGGCGATCCGCAGCATGGGCCGCGTCGCCCTGATGGCCACGCGCGCCAGCGAACTGGCGCTGGCCGACGCCGGCCTGCTGGAGCACCCGCTGCTCAAGGGCGGCGACATGGGCGTGTCCTTCGGCTCGTCGGCGGGCACGCCGAGCGCCATCGGCGACTTCGGCCGCATGATGGAGGAGCGCACCACCAAGGGCATCAACGCCACCACCTACATCAAGATGATGGCGCATACGGCGCCGGTGAACATCGGCGTCTTCTTCGGCATCACCGGCCGCGTGATCACCACCTCCAGCGCCTGCACCTCCGGCAGCCAGGGCATAGGCTACGCCTACGAGGCTATCCGCGGCGGCAAGCAGCTGGCGATGGTGGCCGGCGGCGCCGAGGAGCTGTGCGCCACCGAGGCGGCGGTGTTCGACACCCTGTTCGCCACCAGCACCCGCAACGACGCCGGCCACACCACGCCCAGGCCGTTCGACGGCGGCCGCGATGGCCTGGTGATCGGCGAAGGCGCCGGCTGCCTGATCCTGGAAGACCTGGATCACGCGCAGGCGCGCGGCGCCGTGATCCACGCGGAGCTGGTCGGTTTCGGCACCAACAGCGACGGTTGCCATGTCACCCAGCCGAATGCGGCCACCATGCAGAAGGCGATGCAGTTGGCCTTGCAGGACGCCGGGTTGCAGCCGTCGGATATCGGCTACATCAACGCGCACGGCACCGGCACCCACCAGGGCGACATCGCCGAGTCGCAGGCGACGCTGGCGGTGTTCGGCGGCGCCACGCCCATCAGTTCCCTCAAGAGCTACATGGGCCACACGCTTGGCGCCTGCGGCGCGCTGGAAGCCTGGATCAGCATCGAGATGATGCGCGAGGGCTGGTTTGCGCCGACCATCAATCTGGATGCGATCGATCCGGCGTGTGCGGCGCTGGACTACATCGCCGGCGAAGGCCGTCGATTGGAATGCGAGTATGTGATGTCGAATAATTTCGCTTTCGGCGGCATCAACACGTCGCTGATTTTCAAACGGTACGTCAAGTAGCATGAGCGTCGCGGCCTCGCTCTGGATGACCGACGCCGACGCCGTGGCGGATGGCGATCTGCTGGACTGGTTGTCGGCGAGCGAGATGGCGCGCTACCGGCGCTTCGTGCGCGCGCAGCGGCAACGTCAGTTCGTTGCGGGTCGGGTGTTGTTGCGCATGGCGCTGGGCTCCTTGCTGGGCGTGGCGCCGCGCGATATCGAGCTGGAAGACATCCCCGGCGGGGCGCCTTTGCTGAAGGTGCCCAAGGTACGCGGCCGTGTACCCGGCTTCAGCATCTCGCACAGCGGCCGCTGGGTGGCATGCGCCGTGAGCGCGCAGACGGCGCTGGGACTGGATATCGAAATGCGCGATCCGCAGCGCGATCTGGCGGCATTGGCGGCGCAGGCTTTCGATGCGGACGAGATGGCGCAGTGGGCGCGTTTGCAGGCGTTGGATGAGGCGCAGCGCGTGGCCGGCTTTTACGGTTTGTGGAGCGGGAAGGAAGCGCGCTTCAAGCTGGGCGGGACGGCGCATGCGCATCGTCGCGATGTGCCGCACGAGGAATTGTCGGTGGTGTTGTACAGCGCCTTGCCGCTGGCGGCGCCGCCACGGATGGAGCTCGTTATGCTGCCGTCATCGCCACAGCCAATTCCATAGACCCGGCAGGGGTTGATCGGTGCCGGCATCGTCGACGGTGCGGGCCAGCGCCGCGCGCTCCAGTTCCGCGCGCTCGTCGTAGAACGGCTTGGCGGCCAGCGGCACGTCGAGTTCACGGGCGACGTCGAGCAGGATCTCCAGGTACTCCTGGATGTGGCGCGAGGTGTAGGTGTTCACGTCGTGGAAGGTGACCACCACCGGCGTGCTGCCGTCGACCGATGGCATGGCGCCGGCGGCCCAGCGTTTGCGGGTTTCGGCCAGATGCGTGAGCATATTGGAGCGCTTGTGCCAGCTGAAGTTGACGCCGTAGATCTTGCCGTCATTGGCACTGAGGTCGGTCAGCAGCATGCGCATGCCGTGCTGGTGGTAGGACTCCAGCGTATCGGCGTTGTAGGCCCAGAAGGGCGGTCGCACCAGCTTTGGCGCGACGCCGGTGGTGGCGATCAGGTCGTCGACGCCGCGCTGCATCGATTCGTCCAGCGCTGCGCGGCTCATGAGGCGGTGGTTCGAATGGAAGGTGGTGGCGCTGTGCAGCGCGACCACATGGCCTTCGTCGTATTCGCGCCGTATCAGGGTGCGGCCGACCGCCGTGCCGCCGCCATGCCAGGCGCGGGTCTGGGTGAAGAAGACCGCCTTGATGTGGTCCTGCAGCGGGTTGCTGGCCAGCGTTTCGAGGATATGCACGGTCGGATTGTTGCTGTCGGCGGCGGCCGGGCCGTCGTCGAACGTCAGCAGGAAGCGTATCGGAGCAGGCGGCGCATCCTGGGCTACGGCGCAAGGGCCCAGCAGCAGCGAGCAGAGGACCAGCAGCAGGCGGGAAAAATGGTTGGACACGGGCAGTTGGCATGGCGTGTGGAGCGGGACCGATATTGTACGTGGTTTTGCCGGAGCGGCCCCGCTCCCGGGCGCTTCCGGGCTTACTCGTCCAGGCTCCACACATACTGCATCCTGGTCCAGGATTGCTGCGGCACGCCGTCCACGGTGCCGGGCTTGAATTTGCACAGACCCAGGCCGGTCTGGGCCGCGCGGTCCAGTTCCCGGAAGCCGCTGGATTTCTCCACCTTCGAATCGGCCACCCGGCCGTCGGTGCCGATCAGCAGTGCCAGCGTGACGATGCCGGTATCGCCGTTGCGCAGCGCGGACTTGGGATAGTCAGGCTTGGCGCAGGCCTTGGCGTCCACCACCGCCGCCACTAGCTGCGGCGCCGCTTTCACCACCGTTTTCGCGCCCGGCTCGGCGATCCCCGGCTGGGACGGCTGCGACGGCGGCTGGTCCGTCAGCGGCCGCGCCGTCACCGGCGGCGGGTTGGACGGCAGCACCGGCGTTTCCACCTGCGGCACGAAGATGTCCGGCGGGGCCAGCTTGGGCAGCGGCACGTCGGGCGGCATCACTTTCGGTGGCGGCGGCACGGGCACGGTCGGCGTCAGGTCGATCACCGATTCCTTCACCCGGAACACCGTCAGCTTGGAGCCGTGCAGGAAGGCCGCCAGCAACGCCACGTGCAACAGGGCCACGACGGTGAGACCGGTGAGATTCTTTTTCTGATGCATAGTTGCTCCTTTGTGGTGGTATGAATTGCTATATACTGGAAGTATACTATTCCATGCAATAGCAAAATAAAAGGAAATTCAGGGAATATTTTGCGTGGCGATGGTGTGGTATGCTTCCACCATCGGGTAGCAAATATTCCAGGAGGTAGTAGTGAAGAAGATACGGGTCTTGCTGGCGGACGATCATCCCATCGTGATGACAGGCTTCGCGATGTCGCTCGAAGGGCAGGGGCTGCACGTGGTGGGGCAGGCGCGCACGCCGGAAGAGGCGCTGGAGCAGTACCTGCAGCTCAAGCCGGATGTGGCGGTGCTGGATATCCGCTTCGGCGAGCAGCTGACCGGCCTGGACGTGGCCAAGCAGATCCTGGTGCAGGCGCCGGACGCCGCCATCGTCTTCCTCAGCCAGTTCGACCAGGACAGCCTGATCAAGGAAACCTATCGTCTCGGCGGCCGCGCCTTCATGACCAAGGACTGCGATCCGGCCGACCTGGCGGCTGCGGTGCGGCGCGCGCACGACGGCGAGTTGTACTTCCTGCCGCAGATCGCTGAGCGGCTGGCCAACCTGTCGGTGCGCGGCGACGCGTCGCCGCAGTCGCAGCTGGACGAGCGCGCGCTGGAGATCTTCACGCTGATGGCCGAAGGCCTGACCAACGCGGAGATCGCCGAGAAGCTCGACGTCTCCACCAAAACCATCAGCAACATCAGCCAGGCGGTGAAGGAAAAACTGGGCGTGCACCGGCCGGCCTACATCACGCGGCTGGCCGTCAAGCACGGCCTGATCGAGCCGTAGGCGGATGCGGCTCGCGATGCGGCTGGATTTCTGGCGCCACTGGAGCGTGCGTGCGCGGCTGCTGTGCGTCACGGTCATCCCGCTGGCCTATATGTTCAGCACCTTCGTCTGGTACGCCTACCATTCGCGGCTGTCCGAGGTGCGCGAGGAGATGGCCGAGCGCGGCCCGCTGGTGGCCAAGGTGCTGGCCGAGAGCAGTGAATTCAGCCTGCTGTCGGGCCGCTACGACGACCTGCGGCTGACCATCAACGGCCTGCTGCGCTCGGACGCCAGCATCTATCGCATCGAGGTGCTGGACGCGCAGCGGCATGAGCTGGTGCAGGCCTCGGCGCATGCGCCGGGCCAGCCGGACGCCCGCTACTACGAGGCGCCGGTGCTCAAGCGGTTGATGTTCGTGACCATGCTGGCCGCCGACGGCAAGCCCTATCTGAGGGACAAACCGGCCGGCGCCAGCAGCGTGGCGGTCGAGACAATGGGCTATGTGCGGGTGACGATGTCGCCGTCGGCGCTGCTGGTCAAGCAGACGCGCCGCTTCTACGTCGAACTGCTGGTGGCCAGTCTTGGGCTGCTGGCCTGCGCGCTGCTGGCGTGGCAGCTGTCGACCGGCTTGAACGCATCGTTGCAGGCGTCGATGCAGGCGTTGCGCGCGGCCGATGCGGAAAAGCGCCGCCTGATCCGCAAGGTCAACACCGCCGTCGAGGATGAGCGCAAGACCATCGCGCTGGAGATTCACGATGAACTCAACGCCACGCTGATCGCGGCGCGGCTGGAGGCGCAGCGCATCGTCGACGTCAGCGCGCCGGGCGAGGTGCGCGAGCGCGCGCAGTCCATCATCAAGCTGGCGCTGGGTCTCTACAACAGCGGCCGCACGCTGGTGCGGCGCCTGCGTCCCGAAGTGCTGGACATGCTGGGCTTGGACGGCGCGGTGGAGGAGATGGTGCGCCATTACGACCGCGCGCACGCCGGCTGCCGCTACACCTTCCGCGCGGACGGACAGTTCGCGCAGCTGGAAAGCGGCATCGGCATCTCGGCCTACCGCATCATGCAGGAAGCCTTGTCCAACATCGCCAAGCACGCGCGCGCCACGCAGGTGACGGTGGGCCTGTCGCTGGACGGGGCAGGGCTGCGCATGGAGATCGCCGACAACGGCAGCGGCTACGACGCCGCGCTGGCCTCGCCCGGCATCGGCATCGTCGGCATGCGCGAGCGGGTGGCCGCGTTCGACGGCCGCATCGACATCAGCACCGCCATCGGCGCCGGCACGCGCATCGCCATCTTCATTCCGCAGGCAGCGTCCATGTCCTGAGCTGGATTGATCTGGCGCTAGCTTGTTGCTTATTGGCATGTTTGGATCTGGCGGCATGGGGTTATAATCCGTTCAACCTTTCCGTAACACCCATCAGAACGGATGCCGCAGACATGAGCCAGCCCAATCAGTTTTCCCTGTTGTCGCAACGCCGCTTCGCGCCGTTTTTCTGGACCCAGTTCCTCGGCGCGTTCAATGACAATCTGTTCAAGACCGCGCTGGTGGTGATGCTGACCTTCGACGCGATGAGCTGGACCACGCTGTCGCCGTCGCTGATCACCAACCTGATCCCCGGCCTGTTCATTCTGCCCTACGTGCTGTTCTCGGCCACCGCCGGCCAGCTGGCCGACAAGTTCGAAAAGTCCGGCCTGACCCGCTTCGTCAAATGGCTGGAAGTGGCCATCATGTGCATCGCCGGCCTCGGCTGGATGACGCACACCTTGTGGCTGCTGGTCACCGCCGTGGTCGGCATGGGCGTCCACTCGACCCTGTTCGGCCCCGTCAAATACGCCTACCTGCCGCAGCAGCTCAAGCCCGAGGAACTGATCGGCGGCAATGGCGTGACCGAGATGGGCACGTTTGTCGGCATCCTGCTGGGCGAGATCCTGGGCGCGGTGCTGGTGGTGCAAAAGCCCAACGGCATCGCCTTCGAAGCCGTCGCCACCATCGCCGTGGCGCTGCTCGGCCTGATCGCCAGCTATCGCATCCCGCTGGCCCCGGCCCCGGCGCCGGAACTGAAGGTGAGCTGGAACTTCATCGGCGAATCGTTCCGCAACATCAACTTCTCGCGCAAGAACCGCGTGGTGTTCCTGTCCATGCTGGGCAACTCGTGGTTCTGGTTCTACGGCGCGCTGGTGCTGGCGCAGTTCCCGGTCTACGCCAAGGACTACCTGCACGGCGACCACAGCGTGTTCGTGCTGCTGCTGACGGTGTTCTCGCTGGGCGTGGGCAGCGGCTCGCTGCTGTGCGAGCGCCTGTCCGGCCGCAAGGTGGAGATCGGCCTGGTGCCGTTCGGCTCGATCGGCCTGTCGGTGTTCGGCGCCGACCTGTATTTCTCCAGCCAGGGATTTTCCGCCGGCGCCGCCGCGCTGGCCGCCGGCCCGCACCTGGACGCCTTCGCCATCATGCTGCAACACGGCATGTGGCGCATCCTGTGCGACGTGCTGTTGATCGGCATGTTCGGCGGCTTCTTCATCGTGCCGCTGTTCGCGCTGATCCAGACCCGCTGCGATCCCGCGCACATGTCGCGCACCATCGCCGGCATGAACATCCTCAACGCGCTGTTCATGGTGGCGGCGGCCGGCCTGGCCATCGTGCTGCTGGGACAGGGCTTCACCATTCCGCAGCTGTTCCTGGTGACGGCCGCGCTGAACGCGGTGGTGGCGGTCTACATCTTCTCGCTGGTGCCGGAGTTCCTGATGCGCTTCCTGGCCTGGATGCTGATCCACACCGTGCACCGCGTGCGCCTGATCGACGCCGACCGCATTCCGGCCGAAGGCGCGGCGGTGCTGGTGTGTAACCACGTCAGCTATGTCGATGCCATCGTCATCGGCGCGGCCAGCCCGCGGCCGATCCGCTTCGTGATGGACCACCGCATCTTCAAGCTGCCGCTGCTGGGCTGGATCTTCCGCACCGCGCGCGCGATCCCGATCGCGCCGGCCAAGGAAGACCCGTGGCTGATGGAGAAGGCCTATGTCGACATCGCCCAGGCGCTGCACGAGGGCGACCTGGTGTGCATCTTCCCGGAGGGCCGCCTGACCAGCACCGGCGAGATCAACGAGTTCAAGGGCGGCGTGTCCAAGATCGTCGAGCGCACCAAGGTGCCGGTGATCCCGATGGCGCTGCGCGGGCTGTGGGGCCATCTGCTGAGCCGCAGCGGCGCCAATGTGTTCGAGCGCGCCTTCCGCACCGGCCTGCGTTCGCGGCTGGCGCTGGCGGTCGGCGTGCCGGTGCCGCCGCAGGACGTGACGCCGGAAGGCTTGCAGGAACGCGTGCTGGAACTGCGCGGCGATTGGAAGTGAGCGCACGCGCAGCTTTTTAGCGCAGTTAGTTCAGCGAGCGGCCTGCACCTGCTCGCGGTTCTGGCGCGCGCCGGCCAGGCGCACGATCTGGTCCAGCTCCACCGGCTTGACCAGGTGATGATCGAAGCCCGCTTCGCCGGAGCGGCGGCGGGCGTCGCCCTGGCCCCAGCCGGTCAGCGCGATCATCAGGATGCCGTCGGCGCCGGGGCGCTGGCGGATCGCCCGCGCGGTTTCGTAGCCGTCCATGCCGGGCATGCCGAGGTCGAGGATGATCAGGTCCGGCGGATGTTCGGCGCTGGCGGCGATGGCGCTGGCGCCGTCGTACACCGCGTGCGCGTCGAAGCCGTCGATCTCCAGCAGCGCCGCCAGCGAATCGGCGGCGTCCTGGTTGTCGTCCACCACCAGCACCTGCAATTTGCGGCCGTCGGCGGCGCCGGCGGCCGACGGCGTGACCGGGTCGCGTGCGGCGCCGCCCAGCACCGGCAGGCGGATCGCGAATTCGCTGCCCTGTCCCGGCCCGGCGCTGCTGGCCTCCACCGAGCCGCCGTGCATCTCGGCGAAGCGGCGGGCCAGGCTCAGGCCTATGCCCAGGCCGCTGGAGAACTGGCCGGCCACGGTCTTGCTCTGCTCGAACATGCGGAAGATGCGCGCGATCGATTCGGTGTCGAGGCCGATGCCGTTGTCGCGCACCGTCACCAGCAGCTCGTCGCCATGGCACTGCGCGCAGACCGCCACCTGGCCGCCCTGCGGCGTGAACTTGACCGCGTTCGACACGATGTTGGCGATGATCTGCACCACGCGCGCATAGTCGGCGTCCAGCATGACGTCCTCGGCCGGCAGCTGCCAGCCGATGGTGATGCGCTTGGCGTCCGCCGCTTGCAGGCACAGCTCGCCGACATGGTTCATCACGGCGGCCAGGCTCACCTGCTGGCGTTGCAGGGTGATCTTGCCGCTGGTGATGCGGGCCACGTCCAGCAGGTCGTCGACCAGCCGCGTCAGCAGCCGCACCTGGCGCTCCACCATGTCGCGGATGCGCGCCACCGGCGGCGCGTCCGGATACATATGCGTGAGCAGCGAGACCGAGGTGCGGATCGGCGCCAGCGGATTGCGCAGCTCGTGGCCCAGGCTGGCGAGGAATTCATCCTTGCGGCGCGCCGCCTCGCGCACCTGATACTGCTTGTTGCGCGCGCGCAGCGTGGCGTGCACGGCGGTGATCAGGGTCAGCGTGCGCACCGGCCGCTCGATCAGGTTCAGGTTGCCCAGGCCGGCCACGGCCTGGCGCACCGTCGGCGAATCGGCGCCGCGATGGGTCAGCAGGATGATCGGCAGGTCGGACCAGTCGGGCTGGCGCGCCACGTGCTCCTGCAGCAGCTTGTAGCCGCCCGGCGCCAGCGCTTCCTCCACCGTCAGCACCGCGCCCGCCCCGCATTCCAGCTGCGCCGCCAGCTCCGCCAGCGTGCGGCAGACGTGGCTGTTGATGGCCGCCATCGCCATCACCTTGGCCGCCAGCGTGGCGTCCTGGCCGGTGGGCGCGTAGATCAGGATGCGCGTTTCCATCGGCGTCAGATGGCCGGCGGAGCGCCGCCGGCGGCCAGCGTTCCGTTGTAGGTGGGCACGCCGGTCAGGATGCCGTGGAAGTCGTTCAATACCGGGCCGACGTGGATGCCGTCCTTGGCGATCTGGAAGCGGCGGATGGTGCGCTCATGCGCGCTGCCGCGCTTCTTGAACACGGAGATCGCCTGCCGCACCTCGCCCTGGGCTTCGAAGTAGCGCAGCATGATGACGTTGTCGGCGATGTAGCTGGCGTCGATGGCGGTGGTCATGCCGCTGCCCAGCATGCCCTGCTGGACGCCGACCACGATGCTGACCACACCGCGCTGGCCTAGGTAGGTGAGCAGCTCGTGCAGGTAGACGGTGAGGAAGCGCTCGTCCGGCACCGCGTTCAGGTAGCCGTTCAGGCTGTCGATGACGACCACCCGCACGCCGCGCTCGACCACCTGCATCACCGCGTGCGAGAACTGGCCGGGCGCCAGCTCGGCCGGATCGATCTGCTGGATCGTCAGCAGCTGGCGGTCGACGGCCTCGGCCAGCGGCATGCCAACGCTGGCCGCGCGGTTGAGCATATTGTTGCGCGCCTCTTCGAACAGGAACATCGCGCACGGCTCGCCGCGCTGGGTGGCGGCGTGCACGAACTGCGCCGCCAGCGTGGACTTGCCGGTGCCCGGCGGACCGGAGATCAGCGTGCTCATGCCTTCTTCGAGGCCGCCGCCGATCAACTGGTCCAGCGCCGGCAGGCCGCTCGACAACTGGCGCCGTTCGCTCACCACGCGGCTGGCGGCCGCCTCCAGGCGCGGGAAGACCTGCAGCCCGCCGCTGATGATCTTGTAGTCGTGGGCGCCGCCGCGGAAGGCGATGCCGCGGTACTTGACCACGCGCAGGCGGCGCCGCTCGGCGCCGTAGGCCTGGTCGGCCAGCTCCAGCGTCAGCACCGCGTGCGCCACGCTGCGCACTTGCAAGTCGCTGCTGAAGGCGGTGCGGTCGTCGAGGAAGATGGTGGTGCAGCTGCGGCTACTCAGGTACTGCTTGAGCGCGAGCACCTGGCGCCGGTAGCGCAGCGGGCTTTCCGCCAGCAGCTGCAGCTCCGACAGCGAATCGAGCACCACGCGGCGCGGCTGGTGGCGCTCGATGGCGGCGACGATGCGCTGGATGGTGGCGCCCAGTTCGATTTCGGACGGATGGAAGATGGTGTACTGCTGTTCGGGATCGAGCACGTCCTCGTTGGGCAGGATCTCTTCGATATGGATGCCGTCCATGGTCCAGCCGTGCGACTGCGCCACGCTCAGCAGTTCGATCGCGGTTTCGGCCAGCGTGATGTAGAGCACCGGCTCGCCCTGGCGCACGCCCTCGTTGAGGAACTGCAGCGCCAGCGTGGTCTTGCCCGTGCCCGGTTCGCCTTCGACCAGGTACAGCCGGTCGCGCGTCAGGCCACCGGCCAGCACCTCATTCAGGCCGGGTACGCCGGTCGAGAGAAACAGATGAGTAACGCTGTTCTGTGCTTGCATGGGCCCAGTCCGAAAAGTTGGCGCCCCGGTCGCAGGGGCGCGGCTGATGTTCGGCTGATACTACCTGAAATGGAGGAAGCGGGATTTTCGATAGCAAACGTGCGCGGCCGGCTCAGCCCTGCAGGCGCTGCTGCGCGCTGCGCTGCTTGTCGAGGTACATCGCGCGGTCCGCGCGGTTGAGCAGCATCTCGATGTCCTGCGGGTCGTCCGGATGATGGATGGCGATGCCGATGCTGGCGCTCAGCGAGACGGTGGCGGTCTTCAGGCGGAACGGCTGTTGCAGCGCCGGCCGCAGTTTGTCGGCGGTCTCCTGCGCGGCGCTGTCGCTGTGCAGGTTCTCCAGGATGACGATGAATTCGTCGCCCGCCAGGCGGCCCACGGTATCGGTCTTGCGCACGATGTGCTGCACCCGCGCGGCGAACTGGCGCAGCAGCTCGTCGCCTTCCTCGTGGCCGAAGCGGTCGTTGACCTGCTTGAAGCGGTCGAGGTCGAGGAAGAACACGGCGCAGCTGTGGCGCAGGCGGCTGGCGCGCTGGATCGCCTCGGTCAGCGCGGCCATCAGCGCGCGCCGGTTGGGCAGGCCGGTGAGCGTGTCGCGCAGCGCCATCGCCTCCATCGATTCGAACAGCGACTTGCGTTCGCTGATGTCGTGCAGGAAGGCGATGAACAGGTGGCCGCTGCTGCGCGGCACGTAGGCCAGCGACACTTCCACCGGCAGCTCCTGGCCGGCGCGGTTGCACAGGGTCAGTTCGATGCGGCGGTTGAGCACGGTGTCGGCGCCGCAGTCGGCCAGCTGGCGCATGTCGCGTTCGTAGGCGCGGCGCAGCAGCGGCGGCAACACCATCGCCGCCAGCGGCTGGCCGATCACTTCGGCGCGGCTCCAGCCGAACAGCTTCTCGGCCTGGCGGTTCCAGTCCAGCACCACGCCGCCCGGATCGAGGGCGATGAAGGCATCGTGGGCGTTGTCGAGGATGGCGCGCAGCTCGGCCGCGCGTTCCTGCAACAGCAGCTGCGTGCTTTGCTCCTGCGCCAGCGCGCGTTCCAGCAGCAGCGCCTTGCGGGCGATCTCGCGGGTGCGCTCGCCGACGGTCGATTCCAGTTTCTCGTTCATGCCGCGCAGCGTGGCCAGGTGGTCCTGCTCGTTGTGCACCAGCTCGGCCAGCGCCTGCGACAGCACTTGCGCCTCGTGGAAGCTGTCGACCAGCGGGATCGGCGGCAGCGCGCCGGGCGGCGTATCGGCCGGCGCGGCCGAGCGTTGTTCGATGTTCTTGCTGAGCGCGTTGAGCGGGCTGGTGAGCCGGCGCGCCGCCGCCGACGCCGCCAGCGCCATGGCGACGCCGAGGATGGCGCCCAGCAGCAGGATCTGGCGTTCCAGCGCGCGCGCGCCGGCCAGCGCCACGTCCTCGGACTGGCGCACCAGCACCGACCAGGTCAGCGTGGCGGGATCGTTCAGGTTGCCGGTGCGGGAGAAGCCGGTCAGGTAGCTGTGGCCATCTGCCCAGGTTTCCTTCAGCGATCCCGGCACGCCCGATTGCGACAGCGCCAGGCTGGTGCTGTCGATGGTCTTTTCCTCGGTGCCTTTGGGGCCGAGCATGACGGTGCCGTCGCCGCGCACCACGAAGATATCGGCCGAGTATTGCTGGTCGGCGGGCGCCAGGATGGTCTGCACCATGCGCCGCGCCCAGCTCCAGCTCATATGCACGCACAGCACGCCGCGGTAGCTGCCGTCCGAACGCCGCACCGGGCCGGCCGCGTCGACGAAGCGCCATGGGTCGGCGCTGTATGGCAGCTTCTTGCCGAGCAGGGTGGCGGGGTGGAAATCGCCGGCATAGAGTTTGTCGCGGCCGCCCTTGAACCAGGCGCGCCCGCTGACGTCCTGGCCTTCGAGCAGGCCCTGGGTGGCGGCGTAGACGCTGCCGTCGGGATTGGCCAGGCCGATCCAGGCGTAGTCGGGGAAGGTTTTTTGCAGGCTTTCGAGCACCTGGCGGATCTCGGCGGGGGACTTGGCGTCGCGGATCTGCGGCAGCTCGGTCAACAGCTGGACGTCGCCGGTGGCCTTCTGCACCACGCGGTTGAGCGAGTCGCGCATCTGCCAGGACAGCTGCTGCAAACGCTGGCCCGCTTCGCGCTCGGCGTAGTCGATGGCGAAGTGATCGACCAGCACCAGCAGCGACAGCACCGACATCAGCACCGTCGCGGCCACGCCCACTGTCACCAGCGTGGTGAGGCGCGGCCGGGCCGTGCGTGGGGTGGGCTGCGAGGTCATGGCACGGGCCAGAAAAGATGTCCGAAAGAAATTAAATTCATTGTAGCACCGGGCGCGGCGCACACCTCTTTCCCCGAGAGAAATTCACGACCGCGCGCCACGCTTTGCCGTGCCATAGACAAAAAGCGCGCTTGACTTAATTAGAATGATCGTTCATTCTACGTACTTATGCACATTTTTTATACAGAAAGTCCCACCATGGAAGCTCTTTTCTGCAGGACCGCAGCCCTGATCACCGCAGCCGCGCTCGTCGCCGGCTGCTCCAAATCCACGACCGAAGCACCTCATATGCAGGTGGCGGAAGTGGGCGTTTTTAAAGTGGCGCCGGAAGCGCTGCATATCACGACCGAACTGCCGGGCCGCACCGCCGCCTTCCAGGTGGCCGAAGTGCGCCCACAGGTCAGCGGACTGATACAAAAACGCCTGTTTGTCGAAGGCGCCGACGTCAAGGCCGGCGTGGCGCTGTACCAGATCGACGCGGCCAGCTACCAGGCGGCCTACAACTCGGCCAAGGCGGCGCTGGCCAAGGCCAAAGCCAACCTGATGACCAGCGGCCCGAAAGTGGCGCGCTACAAGGACCTGGTGGCGATCGAAGGCGTGAGCCGCCAGGACTACGACGACGCCGTCGCCGCCAACGAGCAGGCCAAGGCCGACGTGGAATCGGCCGCCGCCGCGCTGGAGCAGGCGGCCATCAACCTGAAATACACCCACGTCGACGCGCCGATCAGCGGCCGTATCAGCCGCTCGGCCGTGACGCCGGGTGCGCTGGTGACCGCGAACCAGACCGGCGCGCTGACCACCGTGCAGCAGCTGGACCCGATCTACGTCGACGTCACGCAATCGAGCGAAGACCTGCTGCGCCTGAAGCGCGAGCTGGAAAACGGCGGCTTGAAGCAAGCCGGCGGCCAGGCCAAAGTTACGCTGCTGCTGTCGGACGGCAGCAAGTACGCGGAAAGCGGCAAGTTGCAGTTCTCCGACGTGACGGTCGATCCGGGCACCGGCAACGTCACCTTGCGCGCGCTGTTCCCGAACCCCAAGCACGATCTGCTGCCTGGCATGTTCGTGCGCGCGGTGGTGGAATCGGGCGTCAACGAGCAGGCCATCGCCGTGCCGCAGCAGGGCGTGACGCGCAACGCCAAAGGCGAAGCGACCGCGCTGGTGCTGAACAAGGAGGGCAAGGTCGAACAGCGCGTGCTGGTCACCGGCGGCACCATGGGCGACAAGTGGCTGGTCAAGTCCGGCCTGAACGCGGGCGACCTGCTGATCGTCGAAGGCGTGCAGAAGGTGAAGCCGGGCGCACCGGCCAACGCCGCCAAGCCAGCCACCGCCGTGGCGGCTGGCGGCGCCATGCCGCCTAACGCCAAGAGCGCCCAGTAAAGGATCATAGCCATGTCACGTTTCTTTATTGACCGCCCGATCTTCGCGTGGGTCGTCGCCATCGTCATCATGCTTTCGGGCGTGATCGCGATTCTCGGCCTGCCGGTCGCGCAGTATCCAAGCATTGCACCGCCGTCGATTTCGATCAGCGGTTCGTATCCAGGCGCCTCCGCCAAGACGGTGGAAGACGCCGTCACCCAGGTCATCGAACAGAAGATGAAGGGCATCGACGGCTTGCGTTACATGTCCTCGTCGAGCGACGGCACCGGCGGCATCGGCATCACGCTGACCTTCAAGAGCGGCACCAACCCGGACATCGCCCAGGTGCAGGTGCAGAACAAGCTGCAACTGGCGACGCCGCTGCTGCCGGCCATCGTCACTCAGCAAGGACTAGTGGTGGCCAAGGCCACCAAGAACTTCATGATGGTGCTGGGCTTCGTGTCCGAAGACGGCAGCATGAAGCAGGCCGACCTGGGCGACTACGTGGCCGCCAACGTCATCGATCCGCTCAGCCGCGTGGAAGGCGTGGGCGACGTCACGCTGTTCGGCGCCCAGTACGCGATGCGCATCTGGCTCGATCCGGCCAAGCTGCAAAGCTATCAACTGACGCCGGCCGACGTCACCGCCGCCATCAGCGCGCAGAACACCGAAGTCTCGGCCGGTGAACTGGGCGGCGCGCCCGCCATGCCGGGCCAGCAGCTCAACGCCACCGTATCGGCGCAGAGCCGCTTGCAGACCGCCGAGCAGTTCGGCGCGATCCTGCTGAAGACCGCCGCCAGCGGCGCCACCGTGCACCTGCGCGACGTGGCCCGCATGGAGCTGGGCAGCGAGAACTACAACGTGCTGGCCCGCTACAACGGCAAGGCCGCCACCGGCGTCGCCATCAAGCTGGCCACCGGCGCCAACGCGCTCGATACCGCCAACGCCGTCAAGGCGCGGATCGCATCGCTGGAGAAGCAGTTTCCGGCCGGGATGAAGGCGGTGATCGCCTTCGATACTACGCCGTTCGTCAAGCTGTCGATAGAGGAAGTGGTCAAGACGCTGGTGGAAGCGGTGATCCTGGTGTTCCTGGTGATGTACCTGTTCCTGCAAAACTTCCGCGCCACGCTGATCCCGACGATGGCGGTGCCGGTGGTGCTGCTGGGGACCTTCGCGATCCTGTCGGCGCTGGGCTATTCGATCAACACGCTGACCATGTTCGCGGTGGTGCTGGCGATTGGCCTGCTGGTCGATGACGCCATCGTGGTGGTGGAAAACGTCGAGCGCGTGATGACGGAAGAGGGCTTGTCGCCGGTCGAAGCGACGCGCAAATCGATGGGCCAGATCAGCGGCGCGCTGGTGGGTATCGCGATGGTGCTGTCGGCGGTGTTCGTGCCGATGGCCTTCTTCAGCGGTTCCACCGGCGTGATCTACCGCCAGTTCTCGGTCACGATCGTTTCGGCGATGGTGCTGTCGGTGCTGGTGGCGATGATCTTCACGCCGGCCTTGTGCGCGACTCTGCTCAAGCCTGTGGCCAAGGGCCACACGGCGATCAACACCGGCTTCTTCGGCTGGTTCAACCGCAGCTTCGACCGCAGCAGCTTGAAGTACCAGGGCTGGGTGGGCGCGCTGCTGAACCGTAGCGGACGTTCGCTGATCATGTACGCGTTGCTGCTGGCGGTGCTGGCCTTCGTGTTCGTGCGCCTGCCGACTTCCTTCCTGCCGGAGGAAGACCAGGGCGTGCTGTTCTCGCAAATCCAGCTGCCGACCGGCGCGACCCAGCAGCGCACGCTGAAGGTGATCGAAAAAGTCGAGCAGCACTTCCTGAACGAAGAGAAGGATTCGGTGGCGTCGGTGTTCGCGGTGGCTGGCTTCAGCTTCAGCGGCAATGGCCAGAACACGGGTATCGCCTTCGTCCGCATGAAGGACTGGTCCGAGCGCAAGAGCGCCGACCAGCGCGTCAAGGCGATCGTCGGCCGCGCCATGGGCAGCTTCTCGCAGATCAAGGATGCGATGGTGTTCGCCTTCGCGCCGCCTGCGGTGCTGGAACTGGGTAACGCCAGCGGCTTCGACCTGCAGCTGCAGGATCAGGGCGGCGTCGGCCACGAAGCGCTGATGGCCGCGCGTAACCAGATGCTGGGTATGGCGTCCAAGAATCCGGTGCTGATGGCGGTCCGTCCGAACGGACAGGAAGATACGCCGCAGTACAAGATCACCGTCGACCAGCAAAAGGCGACCGCGCTGGGCTTGTCCATCGCCGATGTGAACAAGGTGCTGAGCACCGCCTGGGGTAGCGCCTACGTCAACGACTTCGTCGACCGTGGCCGCGTGAAGAAGGTGTACATGCAGGGCCAGCCGGATTCGCGCATGTCGCCGGAAGATCTGGGTAAATGGTTTGTCCGCAATGCCGACGGCGAGATGGTGCCTTTCTCGGCCTTCTCGACCGGCAAGTGGATTTATGCGTCGCCGCGCCTGGAGCGCTACAACGGCCTGCCGTCGACCGAGATCCTCGGCATGCCGGCGCCGGGCCAGAGCTCGGGTGCCGCGATGGCGGAAATCGAAAAGATGGCGGCCAAGCTGCCGCCGGGTATCGGCTTCGAATGGACCGGCCTGTCGACGGAAGAACGCGACTCCGGTTCGCAGACCACGCAGCTGTATGCGATATCGATCCTGATCGTGTTCCTGTGCCTGGCCGCGCTGTATGAAAGCTGGTCGATTCCGTTCTCGGTGCTGCTGGTGGTGCCGCTGGGTGTGATCGGCACGGTGCTGGCGACGTATGTGTTCAAGCTGTCGAACGATGTGTACTTCCAGGTCGGCTTGCTGACCGTGGTTGGCCTGGCGGCGAAGAACGCGATCCTGATCGTCGAGTTTGCGAAGGAGCTGCAGGAGCAGGGCGTTGAGCTGAAACAGGCGACCCTGCAGGCCGTGCGTCTGCGACTGCGTCCGATTCTGATGACGTCCATCGCCTTCGGCCTCGGCGTGCTGCCGCTGGCGATCAGCAGCGGCGCCGGTTCCGGTAGCCAGAACGCCATCGGCGTTGGCGTGTTGGGCGGGATGCTGTCGGCTACCTTCCTGGGCATCTTCTTTGTGCCGGTGTTCTTTGTACTGGTGCGCGGCTTCTTCAGCAAGAAGGCCGTCGCTCCTGCCGCTGTTGTGGAGGCACATTAATCATGAAAAAATCTTTACTCACCATTGCTGCGCTGGCGATGTTAGCCGGTTGCAGCCTGGCGCCGGTGTACGAACGTCCGGCGCAACCGGTGGCGCAAGCCTGGCCTGCCGGCGATGCCTACAAGGGCGTGCCGGCAGCTGCGGCCGACGCCAAGCCGGTATCCGAAATCCAGTGGCGCGAATACTTTGCCGACGAACGTCTGCGCAAGGTGATCGCGCTGGCGCTGGCCAACAACCGCGACCTGCGCGTCTCTGTTCTCAATATTGAGAAGGCCAAGGCGCAGTACAACATCGACAGCGCGGCCTTGCTGCCGAAGCTGTCGGCCAACGCCAGCCAGAGCGCATCGCGCACGCCTTCGACCATGACCGGCACCGGCGAGGCGGCCATCAACCGCCAATACAGCGGCGGGTTGGCGATGGCGTCCTATGAACTGGACTTCTTCGGCAAGGTGCGGAACCTGTCGGAGGCCGGCTTGCAGACCTACCTCGGCACCGAGGAAGCGCGCCGCGCGCAGCAGATTACGCTGGTGGCCGAAGTGGCCAACGCCTACCTGACGCTGATCGCCGACCAGCAGCGCCTGAAGCTGGCGGCGGAAACGCTGCGCAGCCAGCAGACGTCCTATGATCTGAGCAAGAAGCGCTTCGATTCCGGCGTCACGTCCGGCGTGGATATGTACGAAGCGCAGACCAGCGTGGAATCGGCGCGTAGCGACATGGCGGTCTACACCGCGCAAGTGGCGCTGGACCAGAACGCGCTGACGCTGCTGGTTGGCAGCGGCGTGCCTGCGGACTTGCTGCCGGCCGGCGAGCTGGATGCGGTAACCCAGCTGGCCGCGATTCCGGCCGGCCTGCCGTCGGACCTGCTGCAATCCCGTCCCGATGTGCAGGAAGCCGAACGCGCGCTGCGCGCCGCCAACGCAAACATCGGCGTGGCGCGTGCCGCCTTCTTCCCCAGCATCTCGCTGACGGCCTCGGGCGGTAGTGCAAGCAGCAATTTGTCCGGCCTGTTCAAGGCGGGATCGTCGACGTGGAGCTTCATCCCTCAGATCAATTTGCCGATCTTCGACGGCGGCGTCAATCGCGCCAACCTGAATATCGCCAAGGCCAATCGCGACATCTCGGTGGCACAGTATGAGAAGGCGATCCAGGTGGCGTTCCGCGAAGTGGCCGATGCGCTGGCCCAGCGCGGCACGCTGGATGAGCGCATCGCCTCGCAGCAGGCGCTGGTCGATGCGGCCGACAAGAGCTTCCGCATCCACGAGGCGCGCTACCGCAAGGGCGCGGACTCCTACCTGAACGCGCTGGTGTCGCAGCGCGCGCTGTATGCGGCGCAGCAGGGCCTGATCTCGGCGAGGCTGGGCAAATCCAGCAACGCCGTCACGCTGTACAAGGTGCTGGGCGGCGGCTGGCAGCCGGAAGTCGCGCAGCAGCGCGGCTAAGGTGGCCGGAGCGGCGGGCGCAGAGTGTTGCGCGCCCGCCGCCTTCGACTCCTGATAAATTGACAAAAATGGTCCGCTTCGCCACAGTACCGCCTCAGGCAAGTCAGTTACCCAAGGAAGACCCCATGACCGCACCCATCGTAAAACGACGCACCGACCCGGAACGCGCGCAGAACCGGCGCAACCAGGTGCTGGAGGCGGCTGCCGTCTGCTTTGCGCGCAGCGGCTTCCATGGTGCGAGCATGTCCGAGATATCCAAGCAGGCCGGCATGAGCGCAGGCCATATCTACAATTACTTCGACGGCAAGGATGCCATCATCCTGGCCTTTGTCGCCCGCGAGGCCGAGCATGTATCGGGCCTGTTGCGCGACCTGGCGACGCGCGAAGATCCGTTGGAAGCGATACTCGAAGATGCGCCCATCCACATCGACGAGTCGCTCGACCCGCAGCCATGGAGTGTGCCGCTGGAGATGTTTGCTGAGGCCTCGCGCAATCCGGTCATCGCCGCCAAGATGCGCGAAAACGAAGAGGTCTCGCGCGCGCAGTTGCGCGCGCTGGTCAAGCGTGGGCGCGAGCAGCGCAATCTGCCGGTGGACGACGTGCTGCTGGATGGTCGTCTCGATACGCTGATCTCCTACTTCCATGGATTGGCGATACGCGCGCTGTATCGGCCGAACATGGACCGCGCCAGTTTGGCGGATGCTTTCCGCGTCGCCATGCGCGCGCTGTTGATGACCTGATTTGTCTCGTATTGTTTCCGTCCGCTGCACGCGGGCGGAGGCTGTTGTACCATGATCGATCTCCCATTCCAGCCTATCGGAGCATCATGACATCCTACGTAATTCCCGCCCATGACATCGTTGGCCTGCCGGTTGCCGGCACCGCCGATCTGTTCCCTGTACGCCGCGTCTACTGCGTCGGCCGCAACTACGCGGCGCACGCGCGCGAGATGGGCTTCGACCCGGACCGCGAACCACCGTTTTTCTTCTGTAAGCCGAACGACGCGCAAGCCGTGATCCCCGTGGCGCCTGGCGCGGTGCTGGACCTGCCGTATCCTCAAGTGACCAGTAACCTGCACTACGAGTGCGAACTGGTGGTCGCCATCGGCAAGGGCGGCAGCAATATCGCGGTGGAAGACGCGGCCGGGCATATCTTCGGCTACGCGGTGGGGCTGGATATGACGCGCCGCGACCTGCAATTCAAAATGCGCGACGCCGGTCGTCCTTGGGAAATCGGCAAGGCCTTTGACTACTCGGCGCCGGTGGGCTTGATCCATCGCGCGGCAGAAGCGGGCGATATCAACCGCGCCGCGATTCAGCTGGAAGTGGACGGCGTGACCAAGCAATCGGCCACCATCGACCATCTGATCTGGTCGATCAGCGAGACCATCGCCAACTTGTCCACGCTGTTCGCGCTGGCGCCGGGCGACCTGATTTTCAGCGGAACGCCTGAAGGTGTGGGCGCCGTGGTGCGCGGTCAGACGCTGGTGGGTAAGGTGGACGGCCTGTCCGGCATCGCCGTCAAATTGGTATAAATCGTTTATAGCAGGGCGTCGATCGCCGTCAAGGCGGCGAGGGCGCCCATCGCCAGGCCCACATCGAGCGGGCTGGCGACGTCTGGTTCGCGCGGATTAATCCGTATCATGCGACCGTTGTGATTGCGGAGCACGCGGTCACCGAAGTGGCGCACCGACGGGACCACCGCGCCCGCGCCCAACTCGATCACCAGCGGACGTTGCGCCGTTTGCAGCAGGGATTGCAGGCGCGCCTCCTGCATCACCGTGCGGCGCTCGTTCCATCCCCAATCGCCGAACATCAGGATATTCGGCCGCGCCATGCCGCCGCAGTGCGGGCAGAGCGGGGCCGCGTTCAGCAGGCGGCAAGCTTCGGTATCGACTTCGGGGACGAAGCTGTCGGCGCTCCAGATATCCGGGCCGCAGGGCTCCATGCATTGCAGGTGATGGATGGAGCCGTGGTATTCGTGGACGGGGTGCGTGTCGAAGCCGGCGCGTTGGAAGTGACCGTCCACGTTGCTGGTGAAGACGCCGTAGCCGGCCTCCATACCTTCGCCCCAAGCCTTGAGCAGGGCGAAGCCGGCGTGCGGCGTGGTGTTGCGGTAGAGCTGCAAGCGATGGCCGTAGAAGCCCCATGCCAGCGTTGGGTCGGAGCGGAAGGTGTAGGGCGTGGCGATGCTGGAAAACTCCATGCGCGCGCGGCCGAGGGCGGGGTAGACCTGCCAGAAGCCTTCGTTGCCGCGAAAATCGGGCAGGCCGGAATCGACGCCCATGCCGGCGCCGGCGGCGATGATCAGGGCGTCAGCCTGTTTGACGAGGTCGGCGGCTTGGCTGAGGGCTGAGGAAGACATGCAGGCTTTCGATGGCGAGCAGAATTGCTTATCTTACTCCTGAGCAGGGAAGGGGATGTTGCGTCAAAGGTGAAAGCAAACATGACAAATACTTAAAGCCGCTGCTATAATTCCAAATTCGTCGGGGCGTAGCGCAGCCTGGTAGCGTACTTGCATGGGGTGCAAGGGGTCGGAAGTTCGAATCTTCTCGCCCCGACCAATAGAATCAACAGCTTAGGCCAGTCTTCGGACTGGCCTTTGTTGTTTTTACAAGTCTGTACCCCAACAAATACCCCAACAAACTTCTTTTAGCGGTCAAACCCCAGTCTCACGATTTTCTGCCGGTGTTGGGGTACAACTGCGACTGGCGTGGATACGGCTTTCTACCCAGGCCAGCACCTCTTCCCGAACCCATGCCGAAGCGTGCCTGGTTATCTTAACCCGCGCCGGGAATTCGCCGCGCTTGGTGTAGGCGTAGACGGTGCTGCGCGACAGCCCGCAGATCGCCATCACTTCCGGCAGGCGGATCATTCGTGTGGTGCGGGGCAGGGGTGATCGTTTCATGTCTTCCTCCATTGGCTGTGTGCTGCCTGCACTGTCCTCCAACTGCCGCGCAAGTGCGACCCGAAATGGGCCCGGTTTTTGGCGTCGATTCTTCGCTAGCTTCGCCGACAAATAAATCGATGAGAATTTTAGGTAGGTGATGCCGGCGCGATGCCAGGTGGAGGACAATATGCTTTTCGACGCGAAGGGATCGCCCTTCGCGCAACTTGGCATCACGCCAGGCGTAGCGCTCGTCACGCGCCCTTAGTCTCCACCTTTGTTTTTAGATTGGCTTCGCCTTTGAGCGAGCCCGCGATCAGCCTGGATAGGCTGCATCCATATTGCGCATCCTTCCCTCGAGGGAGCTGCGCGTCACATCGTGCGCATTCACGCACCGTCCCCACCTCACGCGGCGATCTGCCGCCGCGTGCATGTCCTATACGCCGCCCTAGTCCGCGGCGCAAACCGCGCGTCGTTACTGGCGGCCTGCTGCCAGTGACGACGCGCTAGCAACCAAGCGCTATATGGGCTGCGCCGCTGTTTTCTCAGTGACGGCGGCCAGTGACAGCGGATCTACCGCCATCAGCGCAGCAGAACGCTGCTTGCCAACCTTGCCCCTCGTGGGCCGACAACGTGTGCGAGGCACACCCCATGGACCCTGGGTAACTGGTCCCACCGCGATCAGGCTTCTACAAGGAGCGGATCGCGGCGCCATACGCGCATGCGGCGCGGGCAAGCA
>NZ_QVIO01000035.1 GCF_003416895.1 Duganella sp. BJB476 | reverse complement strand
AACAGAGATTAAACTGAAGAGTTTGATCCTGGCTCAGATTGAACGCTGGCGGCATGCCTTACACATGCAAGTCGAACGGCAGCGCGGGGCAACCTGGCGGCGAGTGGCGAACGGGTGAGTAATATATCGGAACGTACCCTGGAGTGGGGGATAACGTAGCGAAAGTTACGCTAATACCGCATACGATCTAAGGATGAAAGTGGGGGATCGCAAGACCTCATGCTCCTGGAGCGGCCGATATCTGATTAGCTAGTTGGTAGGGTAAAAGCCTACCAAGGCATCGATCAGTAGCTGGTCTGAGAGGACGACCAGCCACACTGGAACTGAGACACGGTCCAGACTCCTACGGGAGGCAGCAGTGGGGAATTTTGGACAATGGGCGCAAGCCTGATCCAGCAATGCCGCGTGAGTGAAGAAGGCCTTCGGGTTGTAAAGCTCTTTTGTCAGGGAAGAAACGGCCTGTTCTAATACAGTGGGCTAATGACGGTACCTGAAGAATAAGCACCGGCTAACTACGTGCCAGCAGCCGCGGTAATACGTAGGGTGCAAGCGTTAATCGGAATTACTGGGCGTAAAGCGTGCGCAGGCGGTTTTGTAAGT
>NZ_QVIO01000034.1 GCF_003416895.1 Duganella sp. BJB476 | reverse complement strand
CTGAAGCAATCGGAAGTGGTTCCAAGAAAAGCCTCTAAGCTTCAGTCATACGAGACCGTACCGCAAACCGACACAGGTGGGCGAGATGAGTATTCTAAGGCGCTTGAGAGAACTCGGGAGAAGGAACTCGGCAAATTGGTACCGTAACTTCGGGAAAAGGTACGCCCTTGTAGCTTGGCTGATTTACTTCAGTAGGGTGAACGGGTTGCAATAAACTGGTGGCTGCGACTGTTTAATAAAAACACAGCACTCTGCAAACACGAAAGTGGACGTATAGGGTGTGACGCCTGCCCGGTGCTGGAAGATTAAATGATGGGGTGCAAGCTCTTGATTGAAGTCCCAGTAAACGGCGGCCGTAACTATAACGGTCCTAAGGTAGCGAAATTCCTTGTCGGGTAAGTTCCGACCTGCACGAATGGCGTAACGATGGCCACACTGTCTCCTCCCGAGACTCAGCGAAGTTGAAGTGTTTGTGATGATGCAATCTACCCGCGGCTAGACGGAAAGACCCCATGAACCTTTACTGTAGCTTTGCATTGGACTTTGAATCAATCTGTGTAGGATAGGTGGGAGGCTTTGAAGCGGGGACGCCAGTTCTCGTGGAGCCA
>NZ_QVIO01000033.1 GCF_003416895.1 Duganella sp. BJB476 | reverse complement strand
ATATATTACTCACCCGTTCGCCACTCGCCGCCAGGTTGCCCCGCGCTGCCGTTCGACTTGCATGTGTAAGGCATGCCGCCAGCGTTCAATCTGAGCCAGGATCAAACTCTTCAGTTTAATCTCTGTTGCTTTTGCTACTCTCGTAGCACCCTTATTGCTAAGGGGTCGCTCACTCAAAATACTGACAGGCCACTACTTTCGTAGCGCCTATTTCATTACTTCTTGTGAACATTTGATATTTTAAGTTTCACGCCGCCTAAGCAGCGTGTGCACTTTCATCAAACGTCCACACTTATCGACTGTAAATTTTTAAAGAACTTATTCGGTACTGCTTGCTGAAGAAGCGTTGTGTTCATCAGCGAAGAGGCAAGATTATGAAGTGTTTCGCTTATCTCGTCAAGCTCTTATTTTTCTTACTTAACTCAGCATATGAATGCCTTGTTCTGCAAGGGGGCAAACTATAGCAAAGAACAGACTTGATTGGCAAGGTATTTCTTAACAGCGAGCATGTATTTTACCTACGCAAAAAAGCCCACCAGGATCACCTGGTGGGCTTCTTCTTATAACTAGCCTGACGATAACCTACTTTCACACTGGTTGCAGCACTATCATCGGCGCAGAGTTGTTTCACGGTCCTGTTCGGGATG
>NZ_QVIO01000032.1 GCF_003416895.1 Duganella sp. BJB476 | reverse complement strand
CCACCGCGCAAGCGAGCACGCTGAGCACCGCCCAAGTGGCGGGCCTGAGCACCAACGCCATCGCCGCGCTGGAAACGGCCGACTTCGCAGCACTGAAGTCGGACGCGATCGCCGCCCTGAGCGTCAATCAAGTCAAGGCGCTGACCACCAATCAAGTCGTCGCCCTGACCACCACCGAAGCTGCCGCGCTGAGCACCGCGCAAGTGGCCGCGCTGTCGACTGATTCGGTCGCCGCGCTGGAAACGGCCGACCTGTCGGCCATCAAGACGGCCGCCATCGCCGTCCTGAGCTCGGCACAAGTGGCGGCGCTGGGTACGACCCAGGTCAACACCCTGGCCACCGCTTCGCTGGCCGCACTGAACACCGCCGGCATCGCCGCGCTGACCACCAACCAGGTTGTCGCGCTGACCTCGGCCCAGCTGAGCAGCATGGGTTCGGCGCAGGTTGCCGCGCTGACCAGCAACGCCATCGGCGCCATCGAAACGGCCGACCTGTCCGGTTTGACCACCGCCAACGTGGCCGTGCTGCGTAGTGCGCAACTGGTGGGCCTGGCCACGGCACAGGTTGCCGCGCTGTCGACCAACCAGATCGCCGCGCTGAGCACCGCCGCCGTGTTCGGCCTGACCACCAGCCAGATCGTCGCGCTGACCACCGCGCAAG
>NZ_QVIO01000031.1 GCF_003416895.1 Duganella sp. BJB476 | reverse complement strand
GCCTGACCACCAGCCAGATCGTCGCGCTGACCACCGCGCAAGCGAGCACGCTGAGCACCGCCCAAGTGGCCGGCCTGAGCACCAACGCCATCGCCGCGCTGGAAACGGCCGACTTCGCAGCGCTGAAGTCCGACGCGATCGCCGCCCTGAGCGTCAACCAGGTCAAGGCACTGACGACCGACCAGGTCGTCGCGCTGACCACCACCGAAGCTGCCGCGCTGAGCACCGCGCAAGTGGCCGCGCTGTCGACCAATTCGATCGCCGCGCTGGAAACGGCCGACCTGTCGGCCATCAAGACGGCCGCCATCGCCGCCCTGAGCTCCGCCCAGGCCGCCGCGCTGACCACCAAGCAGATCAACACCCTGGCCACCGCCTCGCTGGCCGCGCTGAGCACCGCCGGCGTCGCCGCGCTGACCACCGACCAGGTGGTCGCACTGACCTCGGCCCAGCTGAGCAGCATGGGTTCGGCGCAGGTTGCCGCGCTGACCAGCAACGCCATCGGCGCCATCGAAACGGCCGACCTGTCCGGCCTGACCACCGCCAACGTGGCCGTGCTGCGCAGCGCGCAACTGGTGGGCCTGGCCACGGCACAGGTTGCCGCGCTGTCGACCAACCAGATCGCCGCGCTGAGCACCGCCGCCGTGTTCGGCCTGACCACCAGCCAGATCGTCGCGCTGACCACCGCGCAAG
>NZ_QVIO01000030.1 GCF_003416895.1 Duganella sp. BJB476 | reverse complement strand
ATTCACCATAACCTGCTAAGGTTATAGGGACAAGCCGTACGGGCAATTAGTATCAGTTAGCTTAATGCATTACTGCACTTCCACACCTGACCTATCAACGTCCTGGTCTCGAACGACCCTTCAAAGAGCTCAAGGCTCTGGGAAATCTCATCTTAAGGCAAGTTTCCCGCTTAGATGCTTTCAGCGGTTATCTCTTCCAGACTTAGCTACCCGGCAATGCCACTGGCGTGACAACCGGTACACCAGAGGTCTGTCCACTCCGGTCCTCTCGTACTAGGAGCAGCCCCCTTCAAATTTCCAACGCCCACGGCAGATAGGGACCAAACTGTCTCACGACGTTTTAAACCCAGCTCACGTACCACTTTAAATGGCGAACAGCCATACCCTTGGGACCGGCTACAGCCCCAGGATGTGATGAGCCGACATCGAGGTGCCAAACTCCCCCGTCGATATGAACTCTTGGGAGGAATCAGCCTGTTATCCCCAGAGTACCTTTTATCCGTTGAGCGATGGCCCTTCCATACAGAACCACCGGATCACTATGTCCTACTTTCGTACCTGCTCGACTTGTCAGTCTCGCAGTTAAGCACGCTTATGCCATTGCACTATCGTCACGATGTCCGACCGTAACTAGCGTACCTTCGAACTCCTCCGTTACACTTTAGGAGGAGACCGCCCCAGTCAAACTGCCTACCATGCACTGTCCCCGACCCGGATAACGGGCCAAGGTTAGAACCTCAAATGAACCAGGGTGGTATTTCAAGG
>NZ_QVIO01000029.1 GCF_003416895.1 Duganella sp. BJB476 | reverse complement strand
ACTGTAAGCTGGCGGAGAACCGGATGCTGGCCAACATGGTCACCAGCAAGCTCCAATTGCAGTGGTCGCCTGAACAGGTTGCTGGATGGCTGAGGCAACTGTTCCCGAGCTACGAGGAGTACCACGTGTCGCACGAGACGATTTATCGCAGCCTTTACATTCAGGCGCGCGGCGCCTTGAAGAAGGAACTCCTTGAGCATTTGAGGCGGTCACGGGCCATGCGTCGCTCCCGCCATCACACTCAGAAGACCAACAACCACGGCCGGATCAAGGATGCGGTATCGATCAGCGAACGACCCGCAGCGGCCGAGGACCGCGCAGTGCCGGGGCACTGGGAAGGCGATCTGCTGTTCGGCAGCCACAACAGCCAGATCGCCACCCTTGTCGAGCGCCAGACACGTTACGTTATGCTGGTAAAAGTGGCGGGCAAGGATACCGAGACCGTCGTCAACGCGCTGATCGAGAACGCGCGCAGATTGCCTCACGAACTGTATAAATCGCTGACGTGGGATCGCGGCAAAGAAATGGCAGCCCACAAACGTTTCACGCTGGCCACCGACATTCAGGTCTATTTTTGTGATCCGCAAAATCCCTGGCAGCGCGGGTCGAATGAAAATACCAATGGGTTGTTGCGGCAGTATTTTCCAAAGGGACTGGACCTGTCGACCTATTCGCAGGATAAACTAGACGAAGTTGCCAGAAGGTTGAACGAACGCCCTAGGAAGACGCTCGACTACCAGACACCGGCTCAACGATTTGACCGATGTGTTGCGTTGACCGATTGAATCCACA
>NZ_QVIO01000002.1 GCF_003416895.1 Duganella sp. BJB476 | reverse complement strand
CCTTGAGCAGGTTGGTGGCGGCCAGTTCGTTGGCCTGGCTGTCCTGGATCGATTGCGCCATGCGGTTGAACTCCGTCGTCACCCGGCCCAGTTCATCGGCCGACAGTACCGCCGCCCGCGCCGACTGCTCGCCGGCGGCGATGCGGCCCACCGCGTGCGTCAGGTTGTTCAATGGCGTCAGCAGCGTGCGGGCCAGCAGCAGGCCGACCACGACGGACAGCGCCACGCACAAGCTGCCGCCCAGGATCAGCACCATGGTCATCAGCTGCTGCAATTCGGCCGAGGTGCGCGTGCGGCTGTCGAGCAGCCGGGTTTCCTCGGCGGTGACTTCGTCGATCAGGGCGCGGATGGCGTCCATGCTGCGGGTACCGTTGCGCAGCTCTGCCCCGTGCCCCAGCTGATCGGCCGCGCCGGCGCTTAGTCCCAGCGCACGGCGTTTATCCAGCAGCGGACGGTAGACCTGCGCCAGCCAGTCCTTGACCAGTGCGTGCAGCCGGTGCAGGCGTTCCTGCTGCGCGGGGTTGTCCGAGGTGAGCGTCAGCAGCTTCTGGAGATGGCTTTCCTGATTGGCTTCGGCGCTGGCGGATAGCATCTTGTCGTCGCCGCTGAGTATATAGCCGCGTTCCGCCGATTGCAGCTCCAGCACCGCGATCGAGGTGCGGTCGGCTTCGCGCAGCACTTCCAGCGTGTGCTTGTCCCACTGGCTGGCATCGGACAGCTTGTTGAAATTGGTGTAGGCCATGGCTAGCAAGACCAGGAGGATGGCGACGACGGCGCCGAAGCCCATCGCGAGTTTTGTCTTGATACCGACGTTCTTTAGCATTTGCGCTCCACGGTGGCTGGTCGTGGAAGCAATGTATCATTTTGTCGCCCGTTGTGGAGGACAAAAAAAAGACCGCCAACTGAGCTGGCGGTCCCCTTGGTTACTGCTAAAGCGCTTACTGGCCGCGCTTCAGGCGCGCGTTGGCGGCGATGCGCATGCGCAGCGCGTTCAGCTTGATGAAGCCGCCGGCGTCGGCCTGGTTGTAGGCGCCGCCGTCTTCGTCGAAGGTGGCGATGGTCATATCAAACAGGGAGTCGGTCTTGGAATCGCGCGAGACGACGATCACATTGCCCTTGTAGAGCTTGACGCGCACCCAGCCGTTCACCGTGGCTTGCGTGTGGTCGATCAGCGTCTGGATGGCGACGCGCTCCGGCGCCCACCAGTAGCCGTTGTAGATCATCGACGCGTAGCGCGGCATCAGGTCGTCCTTCAGGTGGGCCACTTCGCGGTCCAGCGTGATCGACTCGATGGCGCGGTGCGCCTTGAGCATGATGGTGCCGCCAGGGGTTTCGTAGCAGCCGCGCGACTTCATGCCGACGTAGCGGTTTTCCACCAGGTCCAGGCGGCCGATGCCATGCTTGCCGCCCAGGCGATTCAGTTCGGTCAGCACGGTGGCTGGCGACATGCGCACGCCGTTCAGGGCGACGATGTCGCCTTTTTCGTATTCGATGTCCAGGTATTCCGGCTGGTCCGGCGCCGCTTCAGGGCTGACGCTCCAGCGCCACATGGTTTCCTCGGCTTCGGCGCTCGGGTTTTCCAGGTGGCGGCCTTCGAAGGAGATGTGCAGCAGGTTGGCATCCATCGAGTAGGGCGCGCCGCCGTTCTTGTGCTTCATGTCGATGTCGATGCCGGCGTCTTCCGCGTACTTCAGCAGTTTTTCGCGCGACAGCAAGTCCCATTCGCGCCATGGAGCGATGATCTTCACGCCTGGCTTGAGCGCGTAGGCGCCCAGTTCGAAGCGCACCTGGTCGTTGCCCTTGCCGGTGGCGCCGTGCGAGATGGCGTCGGCGCCGGTCTCGTTGGCGATCTCGATCAGGCGCTTGGCGATCAGCGGACGCGCGATCGAGGTGCCCAGCAGGTATTCGCCTTCGTACACGGTGTTGGCGCGGAACATAGGGAACACGAAGTCGCGCACGAATTCTTCACGCACGTCGTCGATGTAGATGTTCTCAGGCTTGATGCCGAACTTGATCGCCTTGGCGCGCGCAGGCTCCAGCTCCTCGCCCTGGCCCAGGTCGGCCGTGAAGGTGACGATCTCGCACTGGTAGTTATCTTGCAGCCATTTGAGGATGACGGAGGTATCGAGGCCGCCCGAGTAGGCGAGGACTACTTTTTTAATATCGCTCATGCTAGTTCCAATTGGTGGGTAGTGTTAGTTGTTGTCTGCGCTGTTTTCGACGCGGCCGATCAGCAGGTACTCGATCAGCGCCTTCTGGATGTGCAGACGGTTTTCCGCCTCGTCCCAGACCACCGACTGCGGGCCGTCGATGACGTCGGCCGAGACTTCCTCGCCACGGTGGGCTGGCAGGCAGTGCATGAACAGCGCGTCCGGCGCGGCGCGCGACATCTTGGCGCTGTCGACGATCCAGCCGTCGAAGGCTTTCAGGCGGGCGGCGTTTTCTTCCTCGTAGCCCATGCTGGTCCAGACGTCAGTGTTGACCAGGTGCGCGCCCTGGCAGGCGTCGGACGGGTTCTCGAAGAAGGTGTAGCGGTCGGTCGAGACCAGCGACATGTCCATGTCGTAGCCCTTCGGCGTGGACACGTTGACGTGGAAGCCGAATACCTCGGCCGCCTGCAGCCACGAATACAGCATGTTGTTGGCGTCGCCCACCCAGGCCACAGTCTTGCCGGTGATCGGGCCGCGGTGCTCGTAGTAGGTGAAGATGTCGGCGAACACCTGGCATGGGTGGTGTTCGTTGGTCAGGCCGTTAATCACCGGCACGCGCGAATTGGCGGCGAAACGCTCGATGATGTCCTGGCCGAAGGTACGGACCATGATGATGTCGCACATGCGGCTCATGACCTGGCCGGCGTCTTCCACCGGTTCGCCGCGGCCCAGTTGCGAGTCGCGTGTGTTCAGGTAGATCGCGGCGCCGCCCAGCTGGTGCATGCCGGCTTCGAAGGAGAGGCGGGTGCGGGTCGAGTTCTTCTCGAATACCATGACCAGCGTGCGGTCGATCAGCGGGTGATAGATCTCGTAGTTTTTGAACTTCCGTTTGATCAGGTGCGCGCGTTCGATGACGTATTCATACTCGTCCAGCGTGAAGTCGGAAAACTGCAGGTAATGCTTGATCGGTTTTTGGATAGACATATTAACAACTGACAGGAGAGCAGGGCATGGGGCGAGTTGCCTGGCCGGCTTAGCCGAACAATTATAAAGGCAATTCGGAAAGTAGGGCGAATCGCCGCAGAATCTCCTGTCTATACAGGTATCGCGGCCTCGCCGTTGCTAAGTGTAGATCTGGGTCGCCGCCGCCGTCTGGTGCTCGGGCGCCGTCAGCGGCAGGTCGAGCGTGAAGGCGGTGCCGTCGCGCGAACTGTGGACGCTGATATGGCCGCCCAGTAGCGAAGTGACAATGTTGTAGCTGATCGACAGTCCCAGCCCGCTGCCGCCCTGTCCGAGCTTGGTGGTGAAGAAGGGATCGAAGATGCGCGACATGTGCTCCGGCGCGATGCCGCCGCCGTTGTCGCGGAAGGTGATCAGCACCCGGCCCTCGGCCGGCGTGGCCGCGTGCAGCCACATGCTGCCGCTGCGCTCGCGCGCGAAGGCATGCAGCAGCGCGTTGTTGATGAAGTTGGCGATGACCTGGCCGAACGGGCCGGGATAGCTGTCCATCGCGATCAGTTCCGGCACGTCGATTTCGATGCGGTGGTTGGCGGCGCGGATGCGGTTCATCATCGTCGCGATCACTTCGTGCGACACCTGCTGCAGGTTGAACTCGCGGCGCTGCTCGGTGGTGCGGTCGACCGCCACCTGCTTGAAGCTGTTGACCAGGTCGGCCGCGCTGGTCAGGCCACGCATCACCAGTTCGTGCGCCTTGCGGGCGTCGGCCAGATAGGCGGCCAGCTCGGAGCGGCGCAGGCCTGGGCCGCTCACCTGGATTTCCAGCTCCTCGGTTTTCTGGATCAGCGTGCTGGCGATCAGCAGGCTGTTGCCGATCGGCGTATTCAGTTCGTGCGCCACGCCGGCCATCAGGGAGCCCAGCGCCGCCAGCTTCTCCTGCGACACCAGCTGGGTTTGCGCGTCCTTCAGCTGGCGGTAGGCTTCGGCGTTGTCCAGCGCGATGGCGCCGTAGGCGCACAGCGTGCGGAAGA
The DNA here is from genome assembly GCF_003416895.1 of Duganella sp. BJB476. Lineage (GTDB taxonomy): Bacteria > Pseudomonadota > Gammaproteobacteria > Burkholderiales > Burkholderiaceae_D > Rugamonas. The sequence goes on along the minus strand of NZ_QVIO01000002.1, from coordinate 821,672 downwards.
TCAGCCGTTCCCGCTCGCCGTAGGCGCGCGCGTGCATGGCCTGCACCGTCATCACGCCCAGCGCGCGTTCGCCCACCACCAGCGGCACATACAAGGCGCTGACCATCAGCTGGGTGCCGGGCGCCAGGAAGATGTCGTCCGGTCCCGCTTCCTCGACATAGATCTCGCGCCGCTCGCGCACGCAGCGCGCCGAGTTGGCGCGCGGGTTGTCGATGGCGATGGTGTTGGTCGGCAGCGGGTGGCCGTTCTCGATGCCGAAGGCGCGGCTGACGGTTTCGTCGCCGGCGTCGCACAGGTAGATGGCGAAGCTGTTGGCCGGCAGCAGGCCCTGGACGTGGCGGGTCAGCGCCTGGAACACGGCGGCGGCGTCGAGGTGGGTGGTGATCTCCTGGCCGATGGCCGACAGGCGCTCCAGCGTGGTGCTGGTCTGCTGCAGCACTTCGGCGCGGCGCGCTTCGGAGGCCGCCAGTTCGCGATGGTGGTAGCCTTCGGCGCGCGCGTGTTCGGTCTGGTGGTGCACCTGCATGGCGATGGCGCGGTTGGTGGCTTCCTGGCTGTGGATCTTCTGGCGCGCGGCGGCTGCGGCCTGCGCCGAGGCGTAGGCCTTGGCGTAGTCGCCGACCCGCGCGTATTCGCGTCCCAGCGCGTCGTGCAGGTCGCCGGGCAGGGTGTAGCCGTCGATGGCGGAAGCCACGTCGAGCGCCTGGTGCAGATAGTGCAGCGTGGCGTTTTGCTCGGTCATGCCGGCCGGCGGCGGCAGCGCGTGGCGTTCGTGGATCACCGACAGTACGCGCAGCGCGGCGACGTGGTTGTCGCGGTTGGCCTGTTCTGCGGCCAGTTCGACCGCGCGTTCGGCCATCTCCAGCGCTTCCTGCGGACGGTCGAGAAAGCACAGCGCGTGTGCCTGGCCGCGCCGCGCGATCGATTGGAAGTCGGCCTGGCCCAGCGCGTCGGCGCGTCCCGCCATGCGGTGGAAGGCGTTCAGCGCGCCCGGGTAGTCGGCCTTGTCCAGCGCCAGGTCGCCCAGGTAGGACAGCGCATGCGCGTAGCTGCGCGCGCCCGGCAACGGCGTCATGATCTGCAAGGCTTCGTGCAGCAGCTCCTCGGTGGCGTCGAGGCGGCCCAGGCGGCGCATGGTTTCGGCGGTGTGCATCAGGCAGGCGCCGATGCTGCGCGGCCAGCCGGTGGGACGCGCCAGGTCAAGCGCGCTTTGCATCCACTCCAGCGCAGAGTGATGGTCGTTGAGGATGGTGAAATTGAGGCCGATGTTGATCGCGGCGGTGACGGCCACGCGGACCTGGCCCGTCTCCAGCGCCGTTTCGTAGCAATGGATGTAGTGGCGCGCGGCGGCGCCGTGATCGCTGTGCTGGCTGGCGGACAGGCCGAAGAAATCGTACACCCAGGCCGCCACGCCGGGATGCTGCGGCGCCTGGTCGGCGGCGAAGCGCTGGCCCCAGCGGCGCTCGGCTGAGGGCTGGTCCTGCAGCACGGCCCAGCGGGCGATGGCCGCTTCGGCGATGTCGGCGCGCTGTTCGTCGCCGGCCTGGCGGGCGGCGGCGGCCATCAGTTCCAGTTCGCTCTCGCCGTTGCGGTGGTCGCCGCGGTCGATGGCGATCCAGGCACGCAGCCAGTGGGCGTCGGCGCAGCCCTGGTGGTCGCCCAGTTGGCACAGTTGATCGTAGGCTTGTTCGGCCAGGACAGTGGCCTCATCGAGTTCGCCGGCCAGCCAGATGGCTTCGGCCTGCACCAGCAGCAGGCGGGCGGAAACCAGGCGCATGTCGTCCTGCGACAGCGAGGTGGCGGGCAGCAGCTGGCGGCCCTCGGTGGCCAGGGCGACGGCGCGCACGGTGTCGCGCTGGCGCAGGTGCCAGGCCAGCGGCACCAGCACCGGCAGGCGCGCAGGACCGCGCAGCGGCAGCAGGGCCGCTTCCCAATGGCTTACTTCGTCATCGACCGCAAACATGTCCATCGCTGTCCTTGGAGCGGGTGGCGCAGCGGGGTTGCGGCTGCGGTACGTCACCACACGGATAATTGCCTTGAGGAATTATAGTCCTCAAATGCACGTTGTGCGTGAGCTACGACAATTGTTTTTTTTAGTAGAGGGTTTGCGACGATTCATGCAACAGTTGGCCGTACAAAGTGTGGCGCATTTTGGCAATCTTGCCTTCGGCCACGGCCGTCAGGATCGCGCATTGCGGCTCGATCAAGTGGCGGCAGTTGTAGAACTTGCACTGGCCCAGATAGGGTTCGAAATCGACGAAGGCGCGCTCTAGCATGCCTTCGCTCAGGTGGTACAGGCCGAACTCCTGGAAGCCGGGCGAATCGATGATGGACGAATCGGGCCCCAGTTCAGGCAGCTGGTACAGGCGGGTGAAGGTGGTGGTGTGCTTGCCGGTGTCGAGCGCGGCCGAGATCTCGCGCACGGCGATGTCGGCGTCCGGCACCAGCAGGTTGATCAGCGAAGACTTGCCCATGCCGGACTGGCCGATCAGGATCGACGACTGGCCCGCCAGCAGCGGCTTCAACACGGCCAGCGCCTCGTCCGGCTTGGCCTTGGCCGAGACTTCATGCACCGGGTAGCCCAGCGAGGCGTACGGTTGCAGGCGCTCGCGGGTGCGTTCCAGCGATTCGGTGACGTCGGTCTTGTTGAGGATGAGGCGGGCGGTGATGCCGGCCGCCTCGGCCGCCACCAGCGAACGCGACACCAGGTCGTCAGCGAAGCCGGGCTCGGTGGCGACCACGATGAACAGCTGCGTCAGGTTGGCCGCCAGCAGCTTGGACTTGTACTGGTCCGAGCGATAGAGCAGGGTCTTGCGTTCCTCGATCTTGTCGATCACGCCCTGGTCGGGCGAGGTCAGCGTGATGCGCACCTGGTCGCCGACGGCGACGTTGGTCTTCTTGCCGCGCGTGACGCATTGCAGCTTGACGCCGTCCGCCTCGGCCAGGTAATGGCGGCCGTGGGCGGCGATGATGATGGCGCTCAGTTGGGCAGGGTTGCTCATTGCTTGACCGCCGCCGAGTGGAACAGTACGCCGGCCTTGGCCGCGCAGATGAAGTCGTTGTTCGACAGGCCGCCCTGGCCGTTGTTGACCGAGTGGGTGTTGTAGCGGACGATGCAGGTTTTATAAGTCACGGTCATTTCCGGGTGATGGTCTTCGGCGTGGCTCAGGTAGGCCAGCGCGTTGACGAAGGCCATGGTGCGATAGTAGTTGGTGAAGCTGAAGGTGCGGACCAGCTTGCCGTTTTCCAGCGACCAGCCGGGCAGCAGCGCCACCAGGCGCGCGGCCTCGTCGGCGCTGAGCGCGTCCCTGGCCGGATGGCAGTTGCGGTTCAGCAGGTCGGCGTGGGTGTTGATCATGCGGCCGCCGCGTGCAGGTGACGGATGCGCACGCTGGCCGGCGGGTGCGAGTCGTAGAAGGCCGAGTGCAGCGGGTCCGGCGTCAGGGTCGAGGCATTGTCCTCGTACATCTTGACCAGCGCCGAGACCAGGTCGCGGGCGTCGGTGTGCTGGGCGGCGAAGGCGTCCGCTTCGAACTCGTGCTTGCGCGAGCTGATCGAGGTCAGAGGGCCGAACAGGAAGGTGAACACCGGCAGCACCAGCATGAACAGCAGCAGCACCATGGCGTCGTTGCCCTGGCCCGGCAGCAGCAGCGGATCGACGCCCAGGCCGGTGTAGAACCACAACTGGTTCTTCAGGTAGCCCAGCAGCGCCAGGAAGGCCAGCGAGATCGCGAACATCATCGAGATGCGCTTGATGATGTGCTTGAGCTTGAAGTGGCCCAGCTCATGCGCCAGCACCGCCTCGATCTCCTGCGGTTGCAGACGCGACAGCAGGGTGTCGAAGAACACGATGCGCTTGTTGGCGCCGAAGCCGGAGAAGTAGGCGTTGCCGTGGGCGCTGCGTTTGGAACCGTCCATCACGAACAAGCCCTTGGAGGCGAAGCCGACGCGGCTCATCAGGCCTTCGATGCGGGCTTTCAGCGACTGGTCTTCCAGCGGCGTGAACTTGTTGAACAGCGGCGCGATCACGGTCGGGAACAGCACCATCATCAGCAGCTGGAAGCCGCTCCACACCAGCCAGGCGTACAGCCACCACAGGTTGCCGGATTTTTCCATCAATGTCAGCATGACCCACACCAGCGGCAGGCCGATGGCCGCGCCCAGCAGCAGGCCCTTGACCATGTCGGCGAAGAACAGGCCGGGCGTCATTTTGTTGAAGCCGAAGCGCTGCTCCAGGCCGAACTGCTTGTAGTAGTCGAACGGCAGGTCGATGATGCCGGACACGGCGGCGAAGGCCGCCAGCAACGCCAGCTGGTAGAGCATGCCGGGGCCGGTCAGCTTGAAGATCTCCACCGACAGCCATTGCAGGCCGCCCAGCAAGGTGAAGCCGACCAGCACCACGGTGTTGACCAGCAGCGTGAGCAGGCCGAACTTGGTGCGGGCGACGGTGTAGTCGGCCGCCTTCTGGTGGGCGGCGAGGGGGATTTTTTCGGCGAATTCGGCCGGCACGGCGCTGCGGTGGGCCAGCACATGGCGGATATGGCGCGAGGCGAGCCAGAAGCGCACGATCAGCGTCAAAATGATGAAAGATACAAACAAAATCGAAAACGCGAGTGAATACATTCTATGCCTGTGAGAAAATGGCGGATTCGGATTAATGAAGCCAAGAGAGAATTATGTCACAAGCTAACGAATTGCCAGAAGGTTCCGCACCAGATGCCATCACCCCGCGCCAGAATGAATTTAACCTGGTCTGGGTCGATATGGAAATGACCGGCCTGGAGCCGGACACCGACCGTATCATCGAAGTTGCCGTGGTGATCACCGACATGCACCTGAACGTGCTGGCAGAAGGCCCGGTGTTCGCGATCCACCAGAGCGACGAGACGCTGGACAAGATGGATGCCTGGAACAAGGGCACGCACGGCCGTTCGGGCCTGATCGAGCGCGTCAAGGCGTCGACCGTGACCGAAGCCCAGGCGGAAGAGGAACTGATCAAGTTCATGAAGCTGTGGGTGCCGAAGGGCAAAGCGCCGATGTGCGGCAACACCATCGGCCAGGACCGCCGCTTCATGGTGCGCTACATGCCTAAGCTGGAAGCCTACTTCCACTACCGGAATATCGACGTGTCGACGCTCAAGGAGCTGTGCAAGCGCTGGAAACCGGAAATCGTCGGCGGCTTCAAGAAGCACCAGAAGCACACCGCGATGGCCGACATCATCGAGTCGATCGACGAGCTGAAATACTACCGCGAGCACTTCATCAAGCTGTAAGCTGCGCGCCTCACCGAAACAGGTTCCGTCGAACCTGTTTTTTTTCGCCTGCGAGAAAAATCATGGAAAAATTGAAACTTGTTTTGATAACGGCGGCGCTGGCCGCCTCGGCTTCGGCCGGCGCCGTGAATTTCGGCGTCAAGGATTGGGAAGTCGGCTGCGACAACACGCGCCGTTGCGAGGCGGCCGGTTTCCAGACCGATGAGTCGGAAAGCGCGCCGGTGGCCCTGTGGCTGGGGCGCGATGCCGGCGCCGGCGCCGCGCTGGAGGCCAAGCTGATCGTGGTCACCCCCGACGACAAGGACGCCGGTCCGCTGACCATCACCGTCGGCAAGCTGGCGCTGGGCGGCTTGAAGTCGGAAGCCGTGCTGACGGCGGAGCAGCTCGCGCGCCTGATGCCGCAGTTGCAGAACGCCGAGTCGGCCAAGGTGTCGGACGGCAAGCACCAGTGGCTGCTGTCGCTGGCCGGCCTGAGGGCGGTCTTGCTGAAGATGGACGATCTGCAGGGGCGGGTGGGCACCGTCACGGCGCTGGTCAAGCCCGGCACGCGGCCGGCCAGCGCGGTGTTGTCGCCGCTGGCGCCGCCGACGCTGCGGGCGCTGACCTTGCCGCCCGCGCAAAAGGGCGACGACAAGCTGCTGGCCGCCATCGTCAAGACCATCGGGCCCGCCGCTTGCGGCGCGGACCTGCAGGACTCGAACGCCGACCAGAGCATCCACCGCCTGCCCGGCGGGAAAGTGCTGCTGGTGCTGGAGTGCGAACGCGCCGCGTATCAATCCTCCTACGGGTTGTGGATCGCCCGCGACAAGCCGCCTTACGACCCCAAACCCATGGACCCGCCGGGCATGGAGGGCGGTGGCGTGATGAACGCCTCGTTCGAAGACGGCAAGTTGAACAGCTATGCCAAGGGCAGGGGCATCTTCGATTGCGGCGGCTTCTGGAACTGGGTGTGGACGGCGCAGGGCTTCCAGCTGGTGGACATGGCCCAGTCCAATCTGTGCCGTGGCGTGCCTGGCGGCGTCTCGCTGCGCGAGTGGGTGGCCACGGTGGTCAAGTGACGCGCACGCCTATCGCGCGCGCGGTTCTTCTTTTTGGCATTACAATTCTGCAAATGTTAAAATAGCAACCTCTTTTGCAGGAATTCTCATGTCTGATCTGATCGAACCCGGCGTCACCGAAGCAACTCCCGTGCTTACCCCTCCGCCGCCCAAGCGCCGCAAGCGGGGCCGTTACGTGCTGTACACGCTGGCGGTGCTGGGCGTGCTGATGATCGCGCTGCTGGTGGCGGCGGTCATCAAGGCCAACTCGGAGCCGCAGTTGATCAAGATCGACGAGGCGGCGTCCATCGACGAGGCGATGACGCGCACCTACGGCAAATACTCGGCGGAGAAAAAGGGCTGGGTGTATGTGGACGAGTCCAACGAACCCTTCCTGGTGCGGGTGATCCAGCAGGCGCGGATCGAGGCGGTGGGCGCGAGCGACGAGCTGTTCTTCGCCGCCAGCGGTGTGTCGCTGAAAGGCAATGGCCGGAATTTCTACGGTGTGTTCCAGATCCGTCCCGACACCAAACCCGGCGGCGGACTGGTCGAGATCAGCTCGGCGTTCCGTTACGAGAGCGATGTGCCGGTGACGCCGGAGAAGGTGCGCTTTGAAGCGCTGTCCGAGCGCACCTGGGGCTGGGTGCTGAAGGTGCAGACCGGCACCCGGCCGGCCGGCGAGCAGGTCATGGTCAGCAACGTGATGCTGGCGCCGCATGGCGAGGAGATCGCCTTGCTGGCCCGTTTCAAGGCGTCGGTCGATGCCGAGCCGGGCGATTGCGCCCAGGCCAATGCCGACCACGAGACCTGGCGCAAGGCGGTGGAAGCGATGGGCAACCAGGAGCAGGCCACCACCGAGCAGGAAGTGCATGAAGCCGAGACGATGGACGATACCGAGCCGCTGCGCTGCGAGCACAGCCGCTGGACCTACCGCACCGCCGACGTCATCGGCCCGCTGCCCGGTCCGCTGACGGTCAGCGTCAAGGGCACGCAATACGGCGCGGCGATGGAAGCGAAGACCTGGAAGCTGATGTTCGACAGCAAAGCCTTTGTCTACAATGTCCCCGATGAATTAACGGTTGAATAAGCGAGTGACTATGACAACAAAATCTATCCCCCGCGACCGTATCGCGCTGACCGTGATCGCGGCGGTAACGTGGTTCGGCCTTCTGCTGCGCTTGAACGGCTATCTGGGCGCAAGCGAGTCCATTGTCGATGGCCTGGTGCTCTACTTTGGCTTCTTCACGATCTTGACCAACATCTTCGTCGGCCTGGTGGTGACACTGCCGCTGGTCTGCGGCGGCACGCGGGTGGCGCGCTGGTTTGCCACGGACGCCAAGCTGGGGTGCGCCACGACGGCCATCATGTTTGTCTGCATCGCCTACCATATCCTGCTGCAGCATCTCTGGAGCCCGCAGGGCTGGCAGTGGGTGGCCGACATGACGCTGCACTATGTCGTGCCGCTGATGTTGCTCGCTTACTGGATCTGGCGCGTGCCGCAGCAGCCCATTTCAACGCTGGGGACTTTGGCCTGGAGCGCCTATCCGGCGGTTTATTTTGCCTACGTCCTGCTGCGGGGCGAGTTGATCGGCCTGTATCCCTATCATTTCATTGACGCCGCCAGCATCGGCTACGGCCGGACCTTGTTGAACGCGGTCGGACTGCTGGTCCTGTTTGTCGGGCTGGGAACCCTGGTCAAAGGAATCGCCCGGCTGCGCAGCCCGGCTAGCGCCAACTAATTCCAGGCTTCCACGGCGGCAGGCAGTTCGTCATGGCGCGGGGCCATCAGCGGCAGGTGCAGTGCGAAGGTGGTGCCGCCGCCGACCTGGCTGGTGGCGCGGATTTTCCCGCCCAGCAGGCCGGTCACGATGTTGTGGCTGATGTTGAGCCCCAGCCCTGAACTGCCCGCGCCCAGCTTGGTGGTGAAGAAGGGATCGTAGATACGGCCCAGGTGTTCCGCCGCAATGCCAACGCCGTCATCGCTGACGCGCAATTCCAGCCACCCATCCTCGGCCGCGCTGGCGGCGATCGTGATGGTGCCCTTGCTGCGTCCCGCAAAGCCGTGCACGATGGCGTTGTTGATCAGGTTGATCAGCACCTGGCCGATCGGCCCCGGATAGCTGTCCATCGCCAGCGCTTCCGGCACGGCCTGCTCAATGACGTAGGCGGTCTTGTTAATCGTCGGCAGCAGCGCCTTGATGTTTTCCGCGACCACCTCCGCCAGTTGGAAGTGACGCCGCTGCGAGCTGGTCTGGTCGACCGCGACCTGCTTGAAGCTGGTCACCAGGTCGGCCGAGCGGGCGATGTTGCGCACCACCAGCTCGGTGATCTGGGTCATGTCGCTGATGTAGGCTTCGGTGGTGCGGCGTGTCAGGCCGGTGGCGTAGTCGCTGGCGAACTGGCGCGTTTTGTCGGTCAGCACCGTGGCCGCCAGCAGGCCATTGCCGATCGGCGTATTCAGCTCATGCGCGACACCCGCCACCAGCGACCCCAGCGCCGCCAGTTTTTCGCTGTTGACCAATTCCTCCTGCGCGATCCGCAAGGTGTCGATGGCCCGGGCCAGGTCCTTGTTGGCCGTGACCAGGTCGGCAGTGCGTTCGGCCACGCGCCGTTCCAGTGATTCGTTGAGCTGGCGGGTGGCGGTCTGCTCCACTTGCAGTTGGCGGTACAGCTGTTCATTCTCCGCCACCGAAGCCTTGATGTTGGCGATCATTTCGTTGAGCTTGTTGGTCAGCAGATGCAGCTCGTGGTGGCCACGGTCGTTCAGCACGAACACGCGGTCGCCCAGGTTGTCGATGTTCAGCTGGCCGACGAATTGGCTCAGCTGGCGCAGCGGCTGGCCCAGGTAGCGCCGCACCACAAACAGGAAGATAAACCACAAAGCACACGTCTTGATGACCGAGTTGACCAGGATGAGGAAAAAGCCGTACTCGACCTGCTTGACGATGATGCGCTGGTTCGAATACACGGTCCAGGTGCCGATCACGCGCGACTGGCCGTTCTCGTCGTTGTAGACGATGGGGAAGTCCTGGCTGAAGATCTCCGCAAACAAGCCTACACTGGCCGGCTCCGGCTTCAGATGGCCATCGGCCTCGGCGTGCACCTTGACGCCTTGGTCGAGCACGGTGCCGACGGCGCGCACCAGCTTGCCGTGATCGTCGGCCACCTTGATGCCGGCCACCACCGGCAGCTCGCTCATGCCGGTCAGGATGCCGCGCAGGATGTCGTCATTGAAGCGCCACATGGCGTCGGCGATGCCGGGACCGAAGGTTTGCTGCATCGCGCGGATCTCCAGCACCAGGCGTTCCTTGGTGTGCTTGTATTCGGCCGCCAGCTGCACCAGCGTGACCACCACGGTCACGATGAAGTAGCAGAAAAAAATAATCCGCAGCAGGCGCGCGGCGATGGAGTCGCCGGACAGCAGCGGTGCGGCGGGCGGACCGCCGTCCTTACCCGAAGGCGACTGTAGACCGAGCTTGGCTGGTACCGCTTGCACATGGCCTCCGTTGGCGCATTAAAACCAGATGGCCTCAATCGCCTTGTAGCGGCCATTGTCCCGAATGATGGTGTAACCGCGGTTGAATTGAGCGAGATATTTGGCGCCGTCCGGCCCCGCCTTGCTGAAGGCGATGAACAGGCCGGGTGTGGCGACCGTGCCCACCAGCTTGAACTTGCCGCCGAATTCCGCCGCCTCCTTGATGAACAGGGCTTTCGCGATGCGTTCCTCGGCCGCCATGTATTGAATGCGCTTGGCCAGCAGCATCCGGAATCCCTGCACGTTCTTGTCGACGATGCGGCGCACGATTTTGGTGTTCAGGTCGAACTCGTCGCCATATTCGTAGCCGCGCTCGACGCCCACGGTCTTGCCTTCCAGCTGATGGGCGGTCAAGCCGCTTTCCGGTGAGTCGCTCAGCGCGTAGACGTTCATGTGGGTGGTGAACAGCGGATGCTTGTGCCACAGGAAGCTGCCGCCTATCATGGCGTTGGGCACTGCGTCGAAGCAGCCGACCAGGCGGCCGCGCTTGGTGTCGTCCAGGCAGCGGGCGTAGGGCAGCACTTCGAAGTTGACGGTGACGCCGACGGCGGCAAACGCCTCGCGGATCACGTCGACCGCGAAGCCGCGTGCGCTGCGCTCCACCGCCGACGAATACGGCGCCCAGTCGTCTTCCGCGCCAAGGGTAATGGTTTCGGCCGAGGCCGAGGCCAGACCGCAGGCCAGGACGAGGCAGCAAAGCAGGTATTTCATTACATCCCTCCAGCCGGCGCGCGTCGACGACATGCAACTCCCTGATTGATAGCACTAATTCACTATAGCAGGGTTGTTTTGCTGACGGGAACGAAGTTTTTGCACCGGGCAGGAGTGTTAAAAATACGCGACAGATTGTGGCGTCAAGTCAGCATGAAACCCAGGTCCGCCTGCGGGAAGCTTGCCAATTCGTTCTTGAAAACCTGGTTCTGCAGCATGTCGGCGTCGGCGCCGAACCAGCGGCCCAGTGTGGCGCCGTATTGCTGGTTGGAGAACTGCGGTATCCAGGCGCCGCGTCCGGTGGCGTCGTCCTTGCCGCCCAGCGTGAAGTCGGGGAACTGGCCGTACAGCCCGCCTTTGACCGCCGCGCCGACCACCAGGTGGTGATTGCCCCAGGCATGGTCGGTGCCGCCGCTGTTGGGCTGCAGGGTGCGGCCGAACTCGGACATCGTGAAGCTGGTCACCTGCTGCGCGGCGTGGATCTCCGCCAGCGCCAGCTGGAACGCGGCCAACGCCTGCGATACCTGGCGCAGCATGTCGAATTGCTGGTAGGCCTGGCCGCCGTGGGTGTCGAAGCCGCCCTGCGAAACGAAATACACCTGCCGCCCCGGTCCTTGCTGCGAGCGGATGCGGATCAGCTGCGCGACGGTCTTCAACTGCTGGCCCAGCGAGGTGCCGGGGAATACAGTGGACAGCGGCGTGCCGGAATTGGCGTTCTTCAGATCGGTCACCAGATCCATGCCGTTCAGCAGCGCCTGGTTGGCGGCGCCGGCGATCAGGTTGGGATTTTGCGCCGACAGGATTTGCACCAGCGCCGCGCGCCGCGCATCGGCTTCCTTCTGCGGCCAGAAATTCATGCCGGCCAGATCGAGCTGGCCGTCGCCCGGCAGCAGATTGCCGTGGGTGCTGGCGCCTTCGACAAACAGGCCGCCGGCGCCGACCGCGATCGCGTCCAGGTGGCCGCCGGTGCCGAGCACGTCGAGCAGGCGTCCACCCCAGCCGGTGGCGGCGGAGGAGGGCGTGCCGGCCTGGTTCTGGATGGTCTGGTCGGGATGCGAGAACAGCTGCGACGGCACGCCCGTGCCGGCCAGGTACTGCGACTTGCTCAGCGGCTGGCGCAGATTGCCGACGTTGAGGATGGCGGCCACCAGGCCTTGTCCGTACAGCGTGTCCAGTTCCGGCATGCCGTAGTGGAAGCCGAACGGCTGCGTCACCGGACTCGTCGTCGCTTGCACGGTGGCGCTGCGCGCGGCCAGCAGCGTGTTGGCCGCGTTCGACAAGGCCAGGCCGTGGCTGCCGCGGATGGCGTTGTATTGCGCGTAGCGGGTGCTGTCGAGCGGCACGATCATATTGTTGCCGTCGTTACCGCCGAACATGTAGAGGCAGACCAATGCCTTGTAGTCGGTGACGGCGGCGCTGGCCGGCGTGGCGACACCGGTCAGGCCCAACGCGGAGAGCGCGCCCATCAAGCCGGTCTGCGCGCTGGCGCCGAGGAAGCGGCGGCGGGAGTTTGAGTGCTGGTTCATGGTCGTGTCCTTATTGTGCGACGGCGAATTCGGCGCTGATGGCGGCCAGGTAGAGCGCGCTGATGGCGCGCTGGCGCGGGTCGGTGGAGGCGTTGACGGCCGTGCCGATCGCCTGCCGCGCGGTGGCCGACATGCGGCCCGCCAGCAAGGTGGCGTCGACCAGGTTGATCAGCGTGGTGGCGTTGCCGGCCACGCTGACGAACGGCGTGATGTCGACGTTGACCATGCTCTTGTATTCGCCGGAGATGAACTTGTACAGGAAGTTGGCGCGCGCCACGGCCAGGCTGGGCGCGTACAGCTGGAACTCGGGACCGTAGTATTGCGGCGAGCCGGGCAGGCGCGTCATCGGCGAGTAGAAGTTGAACACGCTTGGCGCGGCGGTGATCTTCTGGCCCAGCAGGAAGTAGTCCCAGAACAGGTTGGTCGGATCGGTGACGCTGGCGCCCAGCGTGCGGAACAGGCCGATCGATTGCAGCATCGGGTCCTTCAGGTGGCCTTGCGTGGCGCCAGGCTGGTCCTGGCGCGCTTCGGGATCGGTCAGTACGGCGGTCAGCGTGGCTTGCAGGTCGCCGCGTCCGGCTGCGCCGTAGGCGAACACGTCGGCCACGCGGGTGATGTAGGCCGGGCTGGGGTTGCTGGTGACGAAGGCGCGTATCAAACGGGTGGCGATGAAGGGCGGCAGGTTGGGGTGCTGGAACAGGTTCTGCATCACGCCATCCATGTCCTGCACTGCGGTCTGGCCGGCCGGCAGCACGGCGCCCAGCAGCAGCGTCTTGCTGCCTTTGTCGTGGAACTTGTCGCGTGGTTGCAGCGGGCCGGTGAAGCTTTCCCAGTTGATGCCGGTGGCGCTGCTGCCGGCATAGGTCCAGCCGCTCAGGGCGCGCGCGAAGTCGCTGATGCGGGCTTGGTCGTAGGTGGGGATGGGATCGCCGTTGCGGTCGGTCTGCACGCTGCCATCCTGGTTTAGCAGGACCGGGCCCAGTGTGAACAGCTGCATCACTTCGCGGGCGTAGTTTTCGTTCGGCGACGGCGTGATGCTGTTGCCGAGGTCGAGGTATTTTCCCATCGAAGGGTTGAGCGTCATCTCGCGCAGCAGCGTGTTGAAGTTGCCGAAGGCGTTGTTGGAGATGGTGGTCAGCCAGGGCTGGATTTCATTGGCGTAGGGGTTCTTGTCGGCGGAGATGACGAACAGTTGGGACAGCGCGAAGATCATGCGCTGGCGCAGCTGGTCCGGACCGGTGGCCATGTTTTTGTACCAGGTGTTTTGCAGCAGCTTCATGTCGGTGGTGACGGGAACGGCGCTGGCCGGCAGGGCGAATTGCTGCTTGAGCCAGGCGGCCTGGCCGTTGGCCTTGATCGCGGCCACGTCGGCAGGCGTGGCGCCGAAGGTGGCTTGCTCAAGCAGGCGCACGGCGCTGATTTTGGCGGCGTCCGGCGCGGGCTGCTGGCCGATCGGCGGCGGGACTGGCGCGGGGGCTGGTGTTGGCGTCGGCGTCGGGGCGGGCGTAGGCGTTGGGCTCGGCGTCGGTTCAGGTGTGGGCGAGGGCGTCGGGGTTGGCGTCGGCGTGGCCGCCTTCTTCAAGGTCAGCGTGGTGCTGGCGGACAGGTTGGCGCCCAGCTTGGCATCCTTGGTGGTGGTGCCGGTGATCGTGATGACCACGTTGGACGGCAGCACCGATGGCGCGATGTATTCGCCATTTTGCGAATTCAGCTTGCCATAGGTGGCATTGCCGCCGGGGACGCCGTTGACGGCGAAGTTCATGTAGACGCCCTGGCCATCGACCTTGCCGAGGAACCAGACTTTGCTGCCCAGTGCGACAGGACCCCTGGCGGTGCTCTCCACTGTGGCGGTGGCGGCCCACACCGAGCCGCTCAGGCTCAGCAGGCAGGCCACAGGCCAGATACGTGTTGGTAAAAATGACATCGACTTCTCCCATTGTTTTTTTTCAGACGACGGGAGTCAACTGGCAACATCTGTGCCAGTCGCTAAGTGCTTGATTTGGGATGGGGGGCGACAAAATTTGCCAGTGGTGGACAAAAAATGTCAGGTGGCGGCTGACAATTTGCGTCAGCCGCATAACGCTCGTGGCGTTACGAACGGAAGAGTACTTCTTCTCGCTTGCACCAATAGACGCACAGCGAAAGAAGCAGGCACGAGACCACCGCGGTCGAAGCAAATACGCTGATGTAGTCCGCCATCGCGATCGTCCCCTTGACGACTTCCTTGATCGCGAGCGCGGTATTGATGATCGGTACCAGCGACCAACCGTCGCCCAGCTTCATCCCTGGCAGCATGGAGGCCATAATCGGCAACAGGACGACGATCATCATTTGTTGCGAATAGCTGGCCGCTTCCTTGTGGCTACGGGCAAAGAAGGAAATGGACAGCAGCAACGCCGATACCATGGCATAGGCCGGCAGGATCAGCAAACCCAGCATGAGCAGTTCAGGGGTATGGATGTATCGGGTGATGGCTTGCAACTCCCCCGCATCCTGCCCAAGCAGGTGCATGGCACAAAGGCCCATCGAGGTAATGCCGATGCCGCCGGAAATCACTGCGGCGCAGAGTATGACCAGGAACTTGGCCACAACCAGGGTCGAACGCGAAATCGGCAACAGCAACAGTGATTCCAGCGTGCCGCGTTCTTTTTCGCCGGCTCCCATGTCGATGGACACGGCAATCGACGACATCAGTCCCATCATGAACAAAAAGTAGGGGATCAACGCGCCGATCTTCTCGCCTTGTTCTTGGCGGTCGCTAGCGGTACTGGATACGCTCAGCACAAATGGCGTGTTCAGCGAGGCGGCGACGTTCTGCTGCACCCCGAGGACGGACAGCCGCTCACCGCGCAGTTTGTCGGTATAGGCCACGGCCAACAAGGGCTTGACGCGCTTGCCGACGCTATCGAACACGGTCGCGGTGTTATACACCAGCGACAATTGTTTCTGTTGGCCGGTGAGGATCGCGCGCTCGCCGCCGTCGCCGAAGACCAGCGCAAAATCGATCTGGTTGGCACGGATTGCGGCCTCCGCCGCCTCTTTCGACCCGGCCGGGATGGCCTTAAGCAGCGGCGTTGCTTCCAGTACCGCGCGCAGCAAGGGCGCCCCGTCGGACGCCACCAAGGCATAGCGCAACTCGCGCGTACCCTCTTGCTGGGCTTTGTTCGAGGCCAATTTCGCGTAGCCGAAGATGAGCACCGGGAAAATCACGGCCGGCATGACCAGCATGAAAATCAGCGTGCGCTTGTCACGCAGGACCTCCAGCAATTCTTTATAAAATACATTCCACATCGAAGGAGGCCTTTACGCTGAAATTTGGGTATTGGTGATGGTGTGCAGATAGGCGCCGTGCAGCGAGCTGGTGGCAGTGTCGCTCAGTAAAGCTGGCAACCCGCCTTGGTAAACACTCACGCCGTTGTTGATGATGCAAACCTCGTCGCACAGCTCTTCAACTTCGTGCATATGATGCGTGGAGAAGATCACCGCCGCGCCGCTGCGCTTATATTCGAGCACGAAATCATTCACCAGTTTGGCGCCGAGGATATCGAGTCCCGTGGTCGGTTCGTCGAGGATCAGGATGGCCGGCGTGTGCACCACGGTGCGGGCAATCGCGGCGCGTTGCTTGTTCCCGAATGACAGCTTGTCAACCTGTTGATCGGCATATTTTTGCAGGCCAAACTGTTCGATCAATTCCGACGTCCGGGCAGTCAGCGCGGCTCCGCGCAGACCATATGCGCGGCCGAAATATTCAATGTTTTCACGCACGGATAGGCGCAGATATAAGCCCGTGTGGCCGGACAGGAAGCCGATCTGGCGCCGCGCCGCCATGTGTTCCTGCGTCAGGCGAACGCCCTGCACCCGCACTTCGCCGTCGGTCGGCGCGATCGCGCTGGACAGCATGCGCAGGGTGGTGGTCTTGCCGGCGCCGTTGGGACCGATCAGGCCCAATACCTGGCCGGGCCGGCAAGTAAAAGATACCGATTTAACTGCCTGTACCGTTTGTCCCTTGGCGCCTTTGGCGGTCGCTTTGAAGTCTTTTTTAAGCCCTGCTGCCTCGATCATTTTTGCCCTTCATAATTTGCAGACTAGCGCCTTTGCTTTTCTGAATGGACAAATTATATACCCAATATAGCAATATTAATTGCTTGAAACTTTGTGCGAAAGATTCAATGGGGAGGCGACAAATGTGGTCAGCGCGTCTTGTGCTGGGCGAACAGCCAGTCGCGCCAGGCGGTGGCGAGCAGCATGTCGGCGGGCACGGTGTGCCCCAAGTCGCGGTACTCGAGCAAGCGGGCTTTGGCGCCGCCTGGCTGGCGCTGCAAGGCGGCGAACAGCGCGCGGTCCGGCTCGATGGGGTTCTCGCTGTCGGCGTCGCCGTGGACCAGCAGCAGCGGCAGGTCTTTCAGTTGCGCGGCGCTGGCGCGTTCCGGGGCGATGCCGGAGAAGGCCACTGCGGCGGCGTACATGTCCTGGTCTTGCAGCACCGCCTGCGTGGCGGCCGAAGCGCCCATCGAAAAACCGGTGACGTAGATGCGGTCGGTGTCGATGGCGAACTGTGGTTTCAGGGTCTCCACCAGCGCGCGCAGGGTGGGCAGGTTGGGGCCGGGCTTGGCCGCCAGCAGGCCGTCGGCGGCGGACGGCGAGTAGTTGGCGCTGCGCTCGGCGAACTGCGGCACCACGACGTAGGCGGGGTAGCGCTTGCGGATCGCCGGGGCGGACCAGGACAGCGCGAGTGCGCCAAGCTGGCGGTTGTTGTCGTTGCCGACGGCGTCGGAACCGTGCAGCACGATGATCAGCGGATAGCGCTTGCCGGGCTGCGGCGCGGACGGCGACATCAGGCGATAGCCCAGCTTCCCGGTCGGGCCGGCGTAGCTGCCGTTGGAGAAAACGTCGCGGTCCAGCGATTTCAGCATGGCCGCGTCGGCGGCCAGGCGGGCAGGCGTGGTGCGGTCGGTCACCAGTTCCGGCTGGGCGGCCGACGCGCAGCCCGCCGCCAGCAGCAGAGTGATGACCGCACCACGCAAGGACATCGGCTTATTCCGCCGTGTCAGCGCCGTGGCACTTCTTGTACTTCTTGCCGCTACCGCAAGGGCAGTCGTCGTTGCGGCCGACCTTAGGCTCGTCGCGCACCAGGGTGGTGACGGCCGGCTTGCGGCGCGGTACCCAGAACTTGTAGATGGCAGGCAGGTTGGCTTCCAGTTCCTGGCCCAGCTTGTGCGCCTTGACCGGATCTTCCACCAGCGGCAGCTCCTCTTCCTCGATCTCGTCGGCGCCCAGCAGGTAGATCGGCTTCATCAGTTCCTGGATGTCCGATTCCCAGATCTCGTCCCACGAACCCGGACGCAGCTCCATGCCTTCCCAGAAGCCCCAGCACCAGGCTTCGGCGTCGATCAGGGTCTGGCCTTCATGCTCGTGCTCGACGAACAGCGGCTCGAATTCCTTCGGCGCCACTTCGAACGTCACCAGCACTTCGTTCATGAAGCGCATGATCAGGTTGAGGATGCGTTCCTCTTCCTTTTCGTTCTTGAATTTCGGGATGTCGGTTTCTTCCTGGCCCCAGACCCGCTTTAGCCACTCCGCCGGCATGATGGGTTCCGGGCCGATGGCGATGGCGGTCAGATAGCCGTGCAGCATATCCATCGTCATGGCATCTTCAGGGCTGCGGTCGGACAACAGGAAGTTGTCTAATTCGTCGAATTCTTTTTCGCTCAGTGGCTGGTCGAGTTGCATGGCTTGCTCTTTTTATTGGATTGAAGCCGACAGTATACACGCCGCGCCCCGTACAATGCGGGGATGAACCAAGATCATTTCGACGACGAAGAAGAAGACGCCCGCGCTGCGGCCCTTGCCACCAGCATGGCTGAGCCGCTGGCCGGGGCGGCCGACAGCGCACAGGAACAGGCGCCGCATCCTTATTCGGCGCTCAATCCCGAGTGCGTGCTTGACGCACTCGACAGCATCGGCCTGCGCGGTGACGGCCGCCTGCTGGCGCTGAACAGCTATGAAAACCGGGTCTACCAGGTCGGCATCGAGGACGACAAGCCGCTGGTGGTGAAGTTTTACCGTCCCGGTCGCTGGAGCGACGCGGCCATCCTGGAAGAACACGCTTTCACCGATGAACTGGCCGCGCGCGAGATTCCGGTGGTGCCGGCGCTGGCGCTGGGCCCGGACCGGGCTACGCTGCATCATTTCAACGGCTTCCGCTTCGCCGTGTTCACCCGCCATGGCGGCCGCGCGCCCGAGCTGAGCGATCCGTCGGTGCTGGAGTGGACCGGGCGCTTCATCGCCCGCATTCACGCGGTGGGCGCGATCAAGCCTTATCTGGAGCGGCCGGCGATCGACATCGCCACCTTCGGCACCGAGCCTTGCGAGTTTTTGCAGGCCAACCAGTTCATTCCGGTCGATTTGCGGGAAGCCTACGCCAGCGTCTCGGCGCAGGCGCTGGACGGCGTGCGCCGCAGCTACGAGCGCGCCGGCGAGCTGCCGCAGCTACGCCTGCACGGTGATTGCCACGGCGGTAATGTTCTATGGACCGACGCCGGCCCGCATTTCGTCGACTTCGACGACAGCCGCATGGGCCCGGCGATCCAGGATCTGTGGATGATGCTGTCCGGCGAGCGCGCCGACCAGGTGCGCCAGATGAGCGACATCTTGGCCGGCTACGAGGATTTCTGCGAGTTCGATCCACGCCAGCTGCACCTGGTTGAGGCGCTGCGCACGCTGCGCCTGATCCATTACTCGGCCTGGCTGGCACGGCGCTGGGACGATCCGGCCTTCCCGGTGGCTTTCCCGTGGTTTAACACCCAGCGCTACTGGCAGGACCGCATCCTGGAACTGAAGGAACAGATTTCGCTGATGGACGAGCCGCCGCTGCCGATCTAGCGAATTGACGGGGTTTTCCCGCTCTCCTTGCGGTTCGGCTTGCCTGTCCCCTGCTTGATAATGAGAACTCAGAAGTCCCGGTTGGTGCCGGGGCATATCGTCTAGCGAGAACTCTCATGCAAGCACAACTGGCCAAACAAGACAGCGATAACGTCACTCTGCTCCCTATGGTGTCGCTGCATGACCCGGACGAACCGACCCACACCCCACGCGCCGCGATGGAAATGAAGGCGATCCAGGAAGCGATCGCCCGCGTCGAAGCCGACGCCAAGGCGGCCTGCGCCGCCGAAAACCGCGCCCACGCCGAAGCCCGCGCCCGCTCGCTGGCCGAAGACCGCGCCGCGATGGACGCCGCCGCCGCCGCCGTCGCGCTGCAAAATGCGCAAGCATCGGAAGAGGCGATCGCCGCCAACCGCGAGCGCCTCGAATCGCTGCGCGCCGCCGCCCAGGCCAGCGTGGCCCGCCTGGACGCCGTCAAACAGGAAACCGCCGAACTGCGCGCCCGGGTCGAAGCCGACACCCAGATCCGCGTGGCCGCCGAACAGCGCGCCAAGGCCGAGAGCGAAAGCCGCAAGCGCGCCCACGAACAGATCGCCGCCGAATCCGAACTGGCTGAACAAGCCTCCCGCGCCGCCGAGGAACTGGCGACCCAAACCGAACAAGCCCGCCTGCAAGCGGTGGAGCGCGTGGCCGCCGTGCAGGCCGCCAAGGAAGAAGTGGTCGGCATCGCCTCCGCCGATGCGCGCGTGGCGACCTTGGCGCGCGAACGCGAGCGCCACGCCTACGCCGCCCGCCAGACCGCACAGATGCTGGTGCAGGCCGAAGCCGAAGCGCTGGACCTGACCGTGCAGCGCGAACGCGCCGACCAGATCGCGCTGGAATCGGCCTTCAACCGTGCCGCCGCCGAAGTGCGCGCGCTGGAAGAAGCCCGCGCCCTGGCGCACCTGGAACAGGAACGCGAGCAGATCGCGCTGGCCAAGGCCGAATCCGAGCGCAGCGCCGCGCAATCGCTGCATCTGCGCCTGCAAACCGAAAAAGAAATCCGCGACGCCGCGATCCACCGCGAACGTCTGGAAATGGTGGCCGCCGCCAGCGCCCAGGCGCGCCGCGATGCGGACGCCAGCATCCTGGCCGCGACTGAAGCACGCATTGAAGTGGACAGCCAGCTGCGCGCTGTCGCCCTGGCCCGCGTGCAGGCTGAGCAGGAAGCCGAACTGAAAACCCACGCCAAGGTCGAAGTCGAGACGCTGGCGCTGGAACAAGCCAAGCTGCGCCAGGCCGCTGATGAAGCCGCCGCAGAAGCCGCCCGCACCGACAGCCTGGAACAACAGCGCGCCGCCGAGCTGGCCGAAGAACGCGCAGCCTTGTCGCGCGCCGCCGCCGAACTGGCCGCCAGCCAGAACGCCGCCGAACAACAGGAAATCGCCACGCTGGCGCTGCACGTCGAAGCGCAGAACCAGGCCAACGCCGTGGCCATGCAAAAGGCCGAGCAGGCGCAGGCACTGCTGCAAGCCGAACAGGCCCGCGCCGCCGCCGAGCAGCAAGCCATCGCCGCGCTGAAGGAAAAACTGGATGCCGAGCAGGACGCCAGCGATGCAGCACAACACCGCATCGCCGCCGAGCGCGCACAGACCGAGGCCTATCGCCAGCAGCAGGAAGCCGAGCAGCGCCTGGCCGCCGCAGCGGAAAAAGAAGCCGAAGCCGCCCGCCTGATGGCCGAGCAGGTATCGCTGGAAGCCGAACAGAAAGCCATCGCCGGACAGGCGCTGGCGGCGCAAGCCCGCCTGGCTGTCGAGCTGGGTGTGGTGCATGCCGAGCGCGCCCGCGTCGAGCAGGAGAAGGCCGCCACCGCTGAAGCGCTGTTGCTGGCCGAGCGTGAGTTCATTGAAACCGAGCGTCAATCGCTGGCGCTGATTGATCAGAAGCTGACGCAGCAACGCCTGACCACCGCCTCGGAAATCCGCGCATCGAAAGCGATCGCCGGCCGCCTGGAAGCGGAACGGAATGTGGCCACCTGCGCACGTCAGCGCGCCGACGGCGAGCAGGCCGAGGCCGATGCTATGCACCAGCGCGAGCTGGCCGAACAAGCCGCCGTGCAAGCCGTGGCCGACAAGGCCGCAGCACAACTGGCCTTGCTGGAAACCGCCCAGGCGCACGCCGCGATGCAGCGCAAAGTGGCCGACACCACCGCCGCGATGACCGCCGCCAAGCAGAAATTGCTGGAACTGGAAATCCGCCGTCACGCCGCCGCGCAAAAAGCGCTGGCAGCGGTGCAAGCCAAGGTGGCCGTGGCCGCCGGCGAGTGCAAGCAAGCGGAAGAGGGCGCCGTAGTCGCCACGCTGGACGCCGCCCGCGCCCGCAAGGAAGCAGCCCGCCTGGCGCCGCCAGCCGAAGCCGGCAAAGCCGTCTGGCGCGCCCGCTAAAACAGTCGGGGGCCAAGTCTGACATTCGGACACAGGCTCGACCGTAGCGGCCTGCTACAGCCGAGTTCGTGTCCGAATGTCAGACTTGACCCCGGGTTAGTAGCTGTAGCCCAGGCCGACCATCAGCAGGTCGGCGTCGCGGTGGTAGTCGGTGACGACGCGGTTCAGCGACAGCGTGCCGACTACCTGCTTGGTGAAGTGGTAGCGGCTCGCTACCGACACCAGCCCCGCCTTGTGCGAGCGCGTGCCTGGCACGTCATGCACTTCAAGGGCCAGATACGGCCCTACACCCATCCCCAACTCCACTTCCCGGTTCAATGAACGGATCAGCCATAGCTGCGTCGCCACGCCGGTGCGGTGCGTGCCGGCCGAGGTGCCTTCGCTGAGGCCGGTTACGGTCCAGTCCACATAGCGCCCGACTGAGCGGCGGTATTCAATGCTGGTGGCGCGCGAGCGCTCCGATTCCAGGCTGTTGACGATGCTTTGCCCGGCCAGCACCGTCACCGTGTCGTCGGTCGAAGTGCCGCCGTCCAGATGCAGCTTGTCGCCGCGCACGCTGTCGAAGCGGTAGCCGAAGCCCACCAGCAGCGAGGTGGTCGGATCCTTGGCGCCGGTCGGGATGACGCGGTTGACCTGCACCTGCGTGTACCAGCGGTTGGGATGGTGCCAGGTGGCTTGCACGCTGTAGATCGGCGCCCAGCCGTGGTCGTTGACGTACGGCTCGCCGCCGCTGCTCGGCCGGGAGGTGTCGAAGTAGTAGTACTGGCCCACGCCCACGCCCCAGGACAGGCCCTGTTCGCTGATGTGCGAGCGCAGCCACACCTGGCCCGAGACGCCGTCGCGATGATGATTGTGCGGATGGCCTTCGTTCAGGTAGCCCAGGCTCAGCGCCAGGTAGTCGCCGACCGGCTGGGCGTAGTTGACGCCGACCGCGAACGAGTTTTCATTGGTGCCGCTGACGCGCAGGGCGCCGCCTTGCATCGAAAGGTCCTGGGCCTGGGCGGCCGCGCTCGCCAGCAGCAGGGTGGCGAGCAGCAGGGGACGGCGGTTGTGCATGGCGGTTCCGGTTTCAGTGGGGAATACTGTTGAGATTACCGGAAACTCGGGAAGTGCCGCGCCATGTTGCTGGCGCGGCAACAATCACGGCTGGACCTGAACTTTGGTGATGTAGTACTCGGTCTCGCCGAAGCACTGGCTGGGCACGCCCTTGTGCTGGGCGTAGCTCAGCACCACACGCTTGCCGGTGGCCGACATCAGCTGCTGGGCGACGGCGTCGTCGCGCACGCTGAATTCGAATTTCTCGGGGATGGCGCCCGGCATCGAGGTCAGCAGGATCTCGCCTTCCCAGGTCTTGCAAACCCAGCCACGGCTGGAGAATTTTTGCAGGTAGCCGGCCCGTTCGCCATCCGAGTAGGACACATGCAGCATGACCCAGGTGTAGGCCATCAAGATCAGCAGGGCGGCGACCAGCAGGCCGACGAGGTAGAGCGTTACGCGTTTGGAAGTGGTCATGGATCAGCTTGGGTTGAGTGCAATGTTTTTAATCTTATCACGCGGCCAGCCGGCGTTTGTAGAGGATCGACGACCATAGCGCCACGGCGATGAAGGCCACCCCCGACAAACCGGTGAACCATTCCGGGATATGGTATTTGACGCTGGCCAGCATGATCAGCGCCAGAATGCCGATGGCATAATGCGCGCCGTGCTCCAGGTAGACGTACTCGTCCAGCGTGCCCTTGTGCACCAGGAACACCGTCAGCGAGCGCACGAACATGGCGCCGATCGCCAGCCCCAGCATGATGATGACGACGTCGCTGCTGATGGCGAAGGCGCCGATCACGCCGTCAAAGCTGAACGAGGCGTCCAGCACCTCCAGGTAGAGGAAGCCGCCGAAGCTGCCGCGCGCCACCGTCGTCACCACCGCGCCGACGCCGGCCTCGGTGATGTCGTCGTCGTCTTCCGGCGGGTCTTCCTCCAGCAGCGTGCTGATCCAGCCGACCGCCAGGTACACCGCCACGCCGACCACGCCGGCGGTCAGCACCGTGTACTTTTCCTCCACCGGCACCAGGCCCACGCAGGCGAACACCGCGCCCAGCGCCATCAGCACGGCCAGCGTCTCGGTGCCGTGCTGGCCCATTTTTTTCTCCATCCAGCCCAGCCAGTGCAGTTCCTTTTCCTCGTCGAACAGGAAGTTCAGGAACACCAGCAGCAGGAAGGCGCCGCCGAAAGCCGCCACCTGGGCGTGGGCGCCGGTCAGGTGCTTGGCATATTCGGCCGGGTTGGCGGTGGCCATTTGCCACACGTCCATCAGGCCCAGGCCGGTGGCCAGCGAGACGATCAGCAGCGGGAACAGCAGCCGCATGCCGAACACCGCCACCACGATGCCGACCGTCAGGAACAGCTTTTGCCAGAATGCGTCCCAGTGCCGCAGCACCGAGGCGTTGACCACCGCATTGTCGAAGGATAGCGACACTTCCATCACGCCCAGCACGGCGGCCACCCACACCGCCTGCAGCAGGCCGGTGGCGCCGCCATGGTTGTAGCCCCACCAGGCGGCCAGCGCCATCAGGACAAAAGTGACGGCAAAAGAGATTCTGAAGTGTTGCATCGTTGTTTTTATTGAAAGGGAACAATGGGCTGAATTCTATAATACTTGCTTCCGCCGCTGTGGGGCCATCTGCGATAATTGCGGCACTAAAATGCAAAGGAACCACCGATGGACATCGCTTACCTCGTCACCCCGCTGATTACCTGGATCACGGTCGGGCCGATCAAGTTTCTGATTAATAGCGCCAAGGCGCGCAAGTGGGCGTTCAACCTGGTCGGCAACGGCGGTTTCCCCAGCAATCACAGCGCGGTGGTGTCCAGCATGGCGACCCTGATCGCTCTGCGCGAGGGCATCGGCCATCCGGCCTTCGGCGTGGCGGTCACGCTGTGCTTCATTGTCATCATCGACGCCAACAGCCTGCGCCAGCACGTTGGCAAGCAGGCGGCGGCGATCAACCGTCTGGCCAAGGATGACGGTGGCCATAAATGGCTGCGCGAGCGCATGGGCCACACGCTGGTGGAAATCGGCGGCGGCCTGTGCACCGGCATCGCCATCGCCCACCTGATCAACGCCATCTTCGGCCGCGGCTGATCCGCGCCACCGGCGGGTCACGCCGCCGGTTTCCCTGTTCTTTTGGCCGCTCCCGGCTATTCTGAGATTTCACCGTTTATCCCAGCATTTGGCAATTCAGCCACGTTTTTTGCCGTCCAGTCGCACGTTGATTGACCGATACCGGACAGTCAGAGATACTCTGCGCCCTGTAGTCTGGCTAAAATTTTAATAAGTAGTCGAGCACCCCTGTGCCACTTTCTCGGAGAACTGTATGTTGCGCAAAACCCTTCTAGCTCTCGCCGTCGCTTCAGCCCTGGTTGCCTGCGGCAAGTCCTCCAAGGAGCCTGAAAAGGCAGGCGCCAGCGCCTCGGCCACCGCCGCCGCGTCCAAAGACGGCAAAGGCGGCAAGGACGCGCCGCCGGCCGTGCTGTCGCTGGCCCCGGAAGACATGCTGACCATCGAAACCAACGCGCTGGCGTCGGGTCCGGTGATCACCGGTTCGGTCCAGCCTGAACGCAAGGCCGACCTGCGCGCCGAAGTGAGCGCCGTGGTGTTGCAAGTAATGAAAGAAAACGGCGAAGCCGTCAAGAAGGGCGACATCCTGGTGCGCCTGGACGAAACCTCGATCCGCGACGCCCTGAACTCGGCCGACGAAGCCACCCGCGCCGCCCAGCAATCGCTGGAGCAGGCCACCCGCATGTTCGAGCGCCAGAAAACGCTGCGTTCGTCCGGCATGGTGTCGACCCAGGCGCTGGAGGATTCCGAGATCCGCCGCAACAACGCCCAAAGTGAGCTGGCCGGCGCCAAGTCGCGCTCGGTCGCGGCCCACCAGCAGCTGACCCGCACCCTGGTGCGCGCGCCGTTCGACGGCATCGTCAGCGAGCGCAAGGTGTCCAACGGCGACACCGCCGCCATCGGCAAGGAACTGATCAAGGTGATCGATCCGGTCAGCATGCGCTTCGAGGGCCTGGTGTCGGCCGACAAGATCGGCGTGGTCAAGGTCGGCCAGCCGGTGCGCTTCCGCATCAACGGCTACCAGAACCGCGATTTCATGGGCCGCGTGAAGCGGGTCGATCCATCGGCCAACGCGGTCACGCGCCAGGTCGAGGTGCTGGTTGAGTTCGCCGGCAAGGACATGCCGGGCGTGGCCGGCCTGTACGCCGAAGGCCGCGTCGAGTCCGACGTCGCCAACGCGCTGATGATCCCCGATTCGGCGCTGGTGACCAACGGCGACCATACCTACACCTGGCGTGTCAACGGCAAGGTGCTGAGCAAGGCTGCGCTGAACATGGGCGTGCGCGATCCGCGCACCGGCCAGTGGGAAGTGCGCAGCGGCCTGGCCGCCGGCGACCGCGTGCTGCGCGTGCCGAACTCCGGCTACAAGGATGGCCAGGGCGTCGAACTGACCGCGCCGAAAGTGGCGGCGGCCGGCAACGGCGCGGCCCAGGCGTCGGCGGCGCCGGCTTCGAGCACCGCAGCGAAAGGGAACTGATCCATGTTCTTATCCGATTTCAGTATCAAACGGCCGATCGCGACCATCGTCCTGATTGTCGCCATGATGTGCCTGGGCTTGCTGGCGCTGAAGAAGCTGCGCGTCAACCAGAACCCGGACGTCGAGGTGCCGTTCATCATCGTCAGCGTGCCGTATCCGGGCGCCTCGCCCGACACGGTCGAACGCGAGATCGTCAACCGGCTGGAGAAGCCGCTGCAAGCCATTTCCGGCGTGACCAAGCTGGAGAGCGCGGCCAACGAAGGCTCGGCGCAGATCTTCATCGAGTTCAGCTTCAAGAAGAACCTGATCGAAGCGTCCGACGAGATCCGCAACGCGATCGCCTCGGTGCGCTACAAGCTGCCGCTGGAGATGCGCGAGCCGATCCTGCAGCGCATCGATCCGGCCTCGGACCCGGTGATGCAGATTTCGCTGTCGTCGACCAGCCAGAGCCACGCCGAGATTTCGCGCCTGGCCGAGGACATGCTGTCGGACCGCTTCCGCGCGGTGGACGGCGTGTCGCAGGTGCAGGTCAACGGTTCGCTCAAGCGCGAACTGTCGGTGCTGCTGCATGCGGAAAAGCTGCGCGAATATAACGTCTCGGTCAGCGACGTGGTCAACGCGCTGCGCAACCAGAACACCAACGCCCCGGTGGGCAAGGTGCGCGGCGTGCTGGACGAGAAGAGCATCCGCCTGGTGGGCCGCATCATCACCCCGCGCGAATTCGAGGGCGTGGTGGTCAAGCGCCGCGGCGACGAAGTGGTGCGCCTGGCCCAGCTGGCCACCATCGAGGACGGCTTCGCCGAAGTCGACGGCGTGAGCATGCGCAGCGGCAAACCCAACGTCGGCATCACCATCTCCCGCTCGCGCGACGCCAGCACGGTGTCGGTGGCGGCCAAGCTGCGCGAGGAAATCAAGGCGGTCAACGCCACGCTGCCGGCCGGCACCAAGCTGGAGATCACCCGCGACGGCGGCGACGATTCGCAGCGCAGCCTGAACAACGTGATCGAATCGCTGGTGCTGGGCGCGGTGCTGACCATCTTCGTGGTGTACGCCTTCCTGAACTCGTGGCGCTCGACCCTGATCACCGCGCTGAGCCTGCCGACCTCGGTGGTGGCGGCCTTCATCGCGGTGTGGCTGTGCGGCTTCACGCTGAACTTCATGACCCTGCTGGGCCTGTCGCTGGCGATCGGCGTGCTGATCGACGACGCCATCGTGGTGCGGGAAAACATCGTGCGCCACATGCAGATGGGCTCGGACCGCCGCACGGCGGCGCTGAACGGCACCGCCGAGATCGGCCTGGCCGTGGCCGCGACCACCTTCTCGATCATCGCCGTGTTCATTCCGGTGGCCTTCATGCCGGGCATCTCCGGTGAATGGTTCCGTCCGTTCGCGCTGACGGTGACCTGCTCGGTGCTGGTCAGCCTGGGCATCTCGTTCACGCTCGATCCGATGCTGTCGGCCTACTGGGGCGACCCGGTCGACCACCACACGGCGCCGAAAAAAGGCCTGGGCAAAGTGCTGCAGAGATTCAACGACTGGTTCGACCACCAGTCCGACCGCTACGGCCGCGTGATCGCCTGGGCGCTGCATCACCGCCGCTGGATGGCCGTGATCGCCTTCAGCACCTTCGTCGGCGCCATCGTGCTGCACGCCAAGTGGGGCGGCTCCAGCTTCCTGCCGGCGGCCGACCGCAGCACCATCGCCATCGACGTGCGCATGCCGCCGTCGGGCAGCGTGGAGATCGCGCGCCGCAAGATGGAAACCATCGCCGCCATCGCCCGCACGATTCCTGAAACCAAGGACACCAACTCCAACATCAACGCCGGCGGCGGCCGCATCTACATCGATATCGGCAAGCGCCAGTTCCGCAAGCGCACCGCGTTCCAGATCGGCGCCGAGCTGCGCGACAAGATGAGCCATATCGCCGGCGCCGAGATTTCGGTGATCGACGACCTGGGCAACCAGGGCAAGCCGGTGCAGATCGAATTCACCGGCCCGGATTCGCGCCGCCTGATGGAGATCACCAACGCCTACATGGACAAGCTGCGCCAGATCCCGGGCGCGGTGGATGTCGGCCTGTCGCAGCAGGATCCGAAGAACGAGTTGCAGATCGAACTCAATCGCGGCCTGGCCAACTCGATGGGCATCTCCGTCAACGACGCGGCGCAATCGCTGCGGGTGGCGTTTGCCGGCGTCGAAGTGGGCGACTGGGTCGATCCGACCGGCGAATCGCGCGACGTCGCGGTGCGCCTGGCGCCGGAAGACCGCGTCAACTCGGAAAACATCGAGCGCCTGCCGATTTCGGTGACCGGCACCAACCAGATGGTGCCGCTGGACCAGATCGCCACGATCACGATGGGCAAGGGCCCGTCCACCATCGAGCACAAGAATGGCAAGCGCAACGTGACCGTGTCGGCCAACGTGCAGGGCCGTTCGCCGGGTGAAGTGACGGCCGACGCCATGAAACTGGCCAACGCCATCGACTTCCCGCCCGGCTACGGCCTGGACCTGGGCGGCGACGGCAAGAACCAGAGCGAGCTGTTCACTGAAATGGCGATCGCGCTGGTCATGGGTATCGGCCTGATGTACCTGATCCTGGTCATGCAGTTCGGTTCGTTCACGGCGCCGGTGGCGGTGATGCTGTCGCTGCCGCTGTCGCTGATCGGCGTGGTGCTGGCGCTGCTGGTCACCAAGAGCACGCTGAACCTGATGAGCTTTATCGGCGTCATCATGCTGATGGGCCTGGTCGCCAAGAATGCCATCCTGCTGCTGGATGCCGCCCGCAAGCGCGAGGAAGAGGGCTATGGCCGCGAAGACGCGCTGATGTATGCGGGCCGCATGCGCCTGCGTCCGATCCTGATGACCACCTTCGCCCTGATCGCCGGCATGTTCCCGGTCGCGCTGGGCCTGGGCGAGGGCGGCGAGTTCTACCGTCCGCTGGCGATCGCCATCATCGGCGGCACCATCACCTCGACCATCCTGACCTTGCTGGTGGTGCCGACTTTCTACGACAGCATCGAGATCGCCAAGGATCGCGCCATCGCCAAGTTCCACCGCCGCGCCGTGCGCTGGACGGCTGGTCCGGCCCTGGTCATGACCCTGGTCGAGGGCGTGCTGACCTTGATCTTCGTGCGCATGGTGTTCCGCATGGTGATGTGGGTGGTGTTCAAAGTGACCGGCAAGGGTGGCCGCGGCATGCCGCCGTCGGGCGCGCTGGATCCGCACTAAGTCGTTGTTTCTTCGATACTAAAAAAGGACCTTCGGGTCCTTTTTTTACTTTTGGTATGCAGAGCATCTGCTCGGTTTCAAGGTTTTAATTAGTGCCTCTCCTCTAACGACTTGCCTTTTGCTTCGTTTTATAAATGTAGTATGCTGCTGGCCTCCTGCACCGGTTTTGGCGCAAGAATCCAGAAAAACCTGGCGCAGTGCCGCCACTTATAAAAGCGAGACCACCATGCAACACAAATACCTCCCCCTGATCATTGCCGCCGCGCTGAGCGCGATGTCCGTCGGCGCCAACGCGTCCGGCTACCGTTTCGGCTCGCAGAGCGTCGCCGGCCAAGGCACGGCGGACTCCAACGCCGCCGAAGCCAACGATGCATCGACCATCTTCTACAATCCGGCCGGCCTGTCCCGCCTGGATGGCATGCAAATCAGCGCCGGCGCCACCATGGTTGTGCCGCACTCGACCTTTACCGACAGCGGCTCGACCCGTTTCACCCACACCCTAACCGGCGGCACCGCCGCCAGCGACTACGTGCCTAGCCAGGTCACCGCGCCATCGTTCTACCTGAGCAAAAAACTGAACGACCAGTGGACCGTCGGCATGGGCATGTTCGTGCCATACGGCACGAAGATCAGCTATGGCAACACCTGGACCGGCCGCTACGCGCTGTCCGACGTCAAGCTGGAATCGATCACGCTGAACCCGTCGGCTTCGTTCAAGCTGAATGAGCACCACGCCTTCGGCTTCGGTATCGATGCCGAATTCATGAAAGCCAACCTGGGCCAGGCGGTGGACGTGCCGGGTTCGGTGATGGCGCTGGCAGGCACGCCGCAATCGCTGGCACTGGCCAAGCAGATCGCTCTGCTGGGCGGCAACCCTAAACTGCTGGGCGCGGCCCAAGATGCCCACGGCGCCAACGACGGCAAGGACTGGGGCTGGGGCTTCAACCTGGGCTATATGTTCACGCTGGACCAGAACACCCGCTTCGGCCTGGCTTACCGCTCGTCGATCTCGCACCAGCTGAAGGGCAGCACCGTGTGGGACTTCTCGCAAGTGACCGCCGATCCTATCGTCAACGGTGTGTTGCAATCCGCTTCGCACAAGGCCAACTCGGCCGCGCTGGTCGCGCTGCGTACGCCTGAGACGCTGTCGGCCAACGTGTTCCACCAGTTCGACTCCAAGTGGGCCGGAATGGCGGACGTGACCTTCGTGCGCCACAACCGTCTGGGCGACCTGGACATCCAGTTCCCAGGCACCACCGAAGGCGCCGAAGTGATCCGCCAGCAGTGGAAAAACACTGTGCGCGTTTCGCTGGGCGGCAACTACGTCTACAACGAAAACCTGACCCTGCGCGCCGGCGTCGCCTACGACGAATCGCCAGTCAAGAGCGCCGAGCTGACCCACCCGGCGCTGCCGGACAGCGACCGCATGCAGTATTCCGTCGGCGCCAACTGGAAGCTGAACGCCCGCTCGTCGATCGACCTGGCCTACAGCTTCCTGGACTTCAAGGACGCGCAGATCAACTACACCAACGCCTGCAACCCATTGCTGATCACCTGCACGGGTAACGGCGAAACCACCCGCGGCACCTTCAAGACCCACCTGTCGCTGATCGGCGTCGCCTACAACTACAAGTTCTAAACCGGAACGTCGTAGCGAAAAGGACCTTCGGGTCCTTTTTTTACGCCTATTGATTGGTGGTGGGCGGCGGTGGGTTGTTTTGCTGTGCCGGCGGCGGCGTGGTGGCCGGCGGCGTCGTGGCCGGTGCGGCCGGTTCAGGCGTGTTTACGCTGGGTGTGGGCGGCTGGTCCGCCGGGCGCTTGTTGCAGCCGCCCAGCAGGGCGACCGCCATGGCCGCGCCCAGCAACAGCCGGGAAGTAGGGGAGAGGGTAGTCATTTTTTGCTCCTTTCAACAAAGGGAACAAATTAGACCGCGCCGCCTGGCGGCGGTTCCCTCGATGTGCGCGGACGTCGAAGTTCAGGCGGCCTTGCGGTCGCTGTCGATGGGCAGCTCGGCGTCGCTGTTGAAGACGGCCAGGTCGGTCTCGCCCAGCACCCGGCTGGTGACGGTGCCGGCGGTGATCGAGCCGCTGACGTTGAGCGCGGTGCGGCCCATGTCGATCAGCGGTTCGATCGAGATCAGCAGGCCGGCCAGCGCCACCGGCAGGTTCATCGACGACAGCACGATCAGCGCGGCAAAGGTGGCGCCGCCGCCGACCCCGGCCACGCCCACCGAACCGATGGTGATGATGGCCAGCAGCGGGGCGATAAAGCTCAGCGTGAAAGGATCGATGCCGACGGTGGGCGCGATCATCACCGCCAGCATGGCCGGGTAGATGCCGGCGCAGCCGTTCTGGCCGATGGTGGCGCCGAACGAGGCGGCGAAGTTGGCGATGCCTTCCGAGGTGCCCAGGCGCAGCGTCTGCGTCTGCACGCTCATCGGGATGGCGCCGGCGCTGCTGCGCGAGGTGAAGGCGAAGGTCAGCACCGGCAGGATTTTTTTCACGTAGCGCGCCGGGTTGAGGCCGGCGCCGGCGACGATCGCCAGGTGCACGCAGAACATCAGGATCAGCGCGCTGTACGAGGCCAGCACGAAGTCGATCAGGTGCAGGATGTCGGTGTAGCTGGAGGTCGACACCACCTGCGCCATCAGCGCGAACACGCCGTAGGGCGTGAGCCGCAGCACCAGCGTGACGATGCGCATGACGATGGCGTGCGCGACCTGGATGAAGCGCTCGAAGGTGGCGAACACGTCCGGCTTCTTGTCGTGGATGCCGGTGGCGGCGATGCCGATGAACACCGAGAAGATCACCACCGCGATGGTCGAGGTCTTGCGACCACCCGTCATGTCGAGGAAGGGATTGGCCGGGATGAAGCTCAGCAGCATGCTCGGCAGCGAGATCGCCTGCGCCGCCTCGACCTTGCCTTGCAGGTAGACGCCGCGCGCGACGTCGGCGGTGGAGGCGGTCAGGCCGACCGCGCTCAGCTGGAACAGCTTGGCCATCAGGATGCCGAGGCCGGCCGCGATCAGCGTGGTCAGCATCAGCAGGCCGATGGTCAGCGCACTGATCTTGCCCAGCGAGTTGATGCCCTTGAGCTTGATGATGGCGGAAACGATGGACACCATAATCAGCGGCATGACGATCATCTGCAGCAGCTTGACGTAGCCGGAGCCGACGATGTCGAGGTAGTCGCCGGTGGTCTTCAGTTCGGTCGCGCTGGCGCCGTACAGCGCTTGCAGCACGGCGCCCAGCAGCACGCCCAGCCCCATGCCGGTGAATACGCGCACCGAAAAGGACGCATGCCGGCGCTGCTGCGCATACAGCGCGCCCAGCAAGGCCAGTGCCGCCAGCAGGTTGAGAATTACGTTGATCGTCATGGATTGCCCTTTGCTGCCCGAGTGAAGCGCTTATTTTATATGCGAATGCCGATGGGTACGCTGGCCCCATCGGTTAAAAGACGAATATTTGGCGATATCCTTATGCAGTTTTCATTCCAGGCCAAAGACCGGCTAGCCTGAAGAGGCCGTTTCGCTTATATAATCGCAACACAATCAAATTCATGGAAGAGCTGCGATGAAATCCTTGTTGGCCCTGATGTTAGTCTCGAGTGCGGCCATGGCCGATGATGGCGCCATGCTGCGTTGCCGCCAGGTGACTGACGGTCCTGCGCGCTTGAGCTGCTATGACGCGATCCAGCTGGGTGCGCCGGCCCCGGTGGCGGCAGCGGCGGCGATAGCGGCGCCGCCGGCCAAGGTGGAGCTGGAGCGCAGCTTTGGCGCTGAAACCCTGTCGACCACCATCAAGCTCGATTCGATAGAAAGCAGCATCGTCGGCAACTTCGACGGCTGGGTGCCCAAGCAGCGCATCCGCCTGGCCAACGGCCAGGTATGGATGATCAACGACGACAGCCAGGAAGACCTGAGCCTGGTCAATCCCAAGGTCAAGGTCGAGCGCGGCCTGATGGGGGCGATCTACATGGACATCGACGGCGCCCGCACCGCCCCGCGCGTCAAGCGCGTCAAATAAACTGCGGGGGTCAAGTCAACTGCGGGGGTCAAGTCTGACATTCGGACACGGCCTCTGCCGTAACGGCTGCTACGGCAGAGGCCGTGTCCGAATGTCAGACTTGACCCCCGCTTAGCCAGATGTCGAAGCGGGTGGTGCCCTGGCCGGTGGCGGCCAGGCGGTAGGCGAAGCCGTGCCGGTTCAGCACTTCTCGCACGAATAGCAGGCCGATGCCCTGGCCGCCTTTCTTGGTGGTGAAGAAGGGCGTGAACAACTGCCGCGCCGGCACGTCGCCCAGCAGGTCGCCGGAGTCGATCACCGACAAACGCACGCCGTCGGCCTCGCTGGCCAGCACGAACTCGATCGTCTTTTCGCCAGCCGCATCGGCCGCCTGCGCTTCCACCGCCTCCATCGCATTCTTGACCACGTTCAGCAGCGCCTGCTCCATCAGGTGGCGGTCCAGCTCGATGGCTGGCACCTCGTCGCAACGCTGCCAGGCGATGCGGATGCCGCGGCTGCGGCACGGTTCACGGTACAGGTAGAGGATGTCGTCCATCAGGTCGCGCACAGCGTTGGGCCGCAGCTCCGGCGCCGGCATCTTGACCACCCGCGTGAAACGTTCGATGAACTCGCCCAGGCTGACGTTGCGGCGCTTGACGGCGACGATGGCGGTGCTGAAGTCCTCGCCGTCGCGCTCGGCCAGCTGGCTGCGGTAGTACAGCAGCGAATCGAGCACCGAGCCGGTGGCCGCCACCGTGTTGTTGACCTCGTGCGCCAGTACGCGGATCAGCTTGTCGTAGGTGGCTTTCTCCGAACTTTCCAGTTCCTGCGTCAGCTCCTCGATCAGCAGGAAGTGGCGGGCAAAACCACGGTCGTAGAAGTGGCCGCGCTGGCCACGGTAGCGGCGGCCGTCGGTGTCGGTCAGCAGCTGGCTGTCGCCCAGCGGCAGCGCGTCGAGCTGGGCCAGCAGGCCGGGATGGTGCAGGTCGGCGTCGGCCGGCAGGCAGGCGGCCAGCGGCTTGCCCTTGGCGTCGTCCAGCTTGAGCAGCGCGTGCGCGCTGGCGTTGAGCAGGCTGATGCGGCCGTCGAAGTCGAACACGATCACCGCGCTCGGCGTCGCCTCCAGCAGGCGGTCGAGGAAGCCTTGCTGTTCGCCCAGCTGCAAGCGCTCCTGGTACAGTGCGCCCAGCATGGTGTTGAACAGCTGGACCAGTTCGTTCAGCTGGGGATCGCCGCTTTGCTGCAGGCGAGCCGCGTAGTGCTGGTCTTGCAGCAGGTCGTGGAAGTGGCGGGTGTAGCCCAGCGGCTCCAGCGCGCGCCGGATCAGCACGACGCCCAGCGCAAAGCTCAGCAGCACCAGCGCTTCCAGCCCCAGCATCAGCAGCGGCGCCTGGTGGAACAGGCTGATGGTCAGGCCCAGGAACAGCAGGTGGGCGGCGGTCAGGTAGCCGTACAGGCTGCGGCGCAGGCTCATGCGCGCGCTGCGTGGTCGGACTCGGGCGTGGCGTCGCCGCCCAGGCCGTGACGTTCCAGCCGCCGGTACAGCGCGGTGCGGCTCAGGCCCAGCGCCTTGGCCACGCGCGAGATATTGCCCTGGTGCTGCTCAAGCGCCTTGGCGATCATGTGGCGCTCCACCTGCTCCAAGGTCATGCCGTCCACGCCCAGGCTGGCCGAACGCGGCACGCCGCCGTTTTCATGCTGCTCGGCGGCGATGAAATCGGCCTGCTTCAGTTCGCTTTTGCCGACCAGCAGCAGTGTGCGTTCCAGCGTCTGCTTGAGCTGGCGGATATTGCCCGGCCAGGGCTGCGCGCTCAGCCACTCCAGCGCGGCCGGCGCGATGGTCGCTGGACCCAGGCCATAACTCTCCGCCACCTGGCCGATAATGTGGCGCGCCAGCAGCGGTATGTCGCTGCGCCGTTCGCGCAGCGGCGGCAGGCGGATGGTGATCAGGTTGAGGCGGTAGAACAGGTCTTCGCGGAACTCGCCGCTGGCGACCAGCTCGGCCAGCTCTCGGTTGGTGGCCGACACCACGCGGATGTCGGCCCGCTCCATGCGGCTGGCGCCGACCGCCTGGTAGGTCTGGTCCTGCAGCACGCGCAGCAGCTTGACCTGGTCGGCGCGGTTCAGTTCACCGATCTCGTCGAGGAACAGCGTGCCTTCGTGCGCGCTGGCGACGTGGCCCTTGCGGTCGGTCTTGGCGTCGGTGAAGGCGCCGCGCACGTGGCCGAACATTTCGCTTTCAAACAGCGACGGCGTGATCGCCCCCATGTTGATCTTGACGATGGGCCGCGCCGCGCGCGGGCTGTTGCGGTGCAGGGCGTCGGCGATCAGCTCCTTGCCGCAGCCGCTCTCGCCCAGGATCAGCACCGGCGCCTTGGTGGCCGCCACCTGGCCTATGGTGGACAGCACCTTCAGCAGCCGTGGATGCTCGCCGACGATGCCGCTGAAATCGAACTGGGCATCGAGCGCCGCGCGCGTCGGGCAGCCTGCCGGGGCGGGCGCGGCGGTGTCCAGCGTGGTGCGGATCAGTTCCACCAGCTGGGCGTTGTCCCACGGCTTGGTGAAGAAGTTGGCGGCGCCCGCCTGCACGCCCTTGACCGCCAGCGCGATCGAACCCCAGGCCGTCATCAGCAGCACCGGCAATGCCGGTTGCAGCTGCTTGATGTCTGCCAGCAGCTGCAAGCCTTCCTCGCCGCTGGTGCGCAGCGAGAAATTCATGTCCTGCAATACCAAGTCGGCGGGCTGGCGCGCCAGCTGCGCCAGCGCCTGCTGCGGATCGTCACAGCACACGGTGTCGAAGCCGGACTGCTTGAGCAGCAGCGCCAGCGACACCTGTACCGCGCTGTCGTCGTCGACAATGAGTATGCGTTGTTTAGGGGACGATTCCATCAATTCAAACAGCCTTATTCATAGTGCAGCGCCTGGGTCGGGCTCAGGCGCGCGGCGCGCCAGCCCGGATAGAGCGAACAGAGCAAGGATAGCAGATAGATCACACTGGCCGATAGCGCGGTCGACATCAAAAACACCGCCCAGTTCAGGCTGTCGCCCAGCACGCCGGTCAGCGGCAGCTGCACCAGCAACAGCAGCGCGATGAAGATGGCGCCCGAACTGAGCAGCATTTGCTCGACGATGATCTGGCTGTAGATGTGGCCGGAATCGGCGCCGATGGCGCGCCGCAAGCCGATCTCCGGGATGCGCTGGGTGGTGTTCTGCCACAGCACGCCGAACAGGCCGAACGCCACCATCACCAGCAGGAAGGCGGCGATCACCGCCAGCACCGTCAGCGGTATGGTCTGGGCCTTCAGCATCGAGGTGCGCATGTCGGCCACCGGCGAGATGGTGTAGCTCCAGTCGTTGCGCACCAGCTTGAGCTGGCGGTTGAGTGCCGCTTCGAAGGTGCGCGGCGTGCCTGGCCGCACCTTGAGCTGGATCGCCTCCAGCGGGCCTTCATCGGGGCCTATTTGATGGCGCACCAGCATGAAGCCGGTCGGAGACATGAACTCGCCCTGGCTGCGGAACTCCTCGACGATGCCGACCACCTTGTACTGCTTGAGCGCCTTCTTGGGATGGTCCTCGTCCTCGCTGAATACCAGGCCGAGCGCCGGCTTGCCGTCAAACAGCTTCCGCGCCAGGCGGCGGTTGATGACCACCGGCCGCTCGGCCGCGCCATCGTCGGCCCGGGAGAACCAGCGGCCCTCGGCCAGCGTCATGCCGGCCACGGCGGGAAATTCATCGCTCATTTCGAACAGGTTGGAGACAAACTTGCGTTTGCCTTCGCGCAGCGTGAATTCGCTGGTCCAGTTCGACGACTGGTAGACCGGGAAGGTGGTGAAGCTCACTTCCTCCACTTCCGGCAAGGCCTTCAGGCTCTGGCGCAGCTTGTCGTAGATCTGCGGATCGGCTTCGATGCCGCCCTCGGTGCGGGCGTTGAGCGAGACCGACCACACGTCCTGGTAGCCAAAGCCGGTCGGCAGCTGGTACAGCTGGTAGCTGCGCAGGGCGAAGGCGCTGATGGCGAACACCACCACGAAGGCCAGCAGGATCTCCAGCGACAGCATCATATTGCGCGACTTGCGTTTCCAGATCAATTTCAGTAAGTGGCGCAGCATCATGCGGCTCCTTTCAAGGCGTGGACGGGGTCGAGGCGGGACATTTTCCAGGCCGGCAGCACGCCGGACAGCAGGCCGAACACGGTCGCCAGCAGCAGGCCGATGCCGAACACGGCCAGGTTCAGTTCCACATGCAGATAGGGGATCAGGCCCGAGCCTTCCAGCCACCACAGCACCACGCGCGCGCAGGCCAGGCCGATCAGGCCGCCGGCCAGGCACAGCAGCACATTCTCCAGCACCAGCTGGCGCACCAGGTGGGCGCTGGTGGCGCCGAAGGCCTTGCGCACGCCGATCTCGCTGCTGCGTTCAAGGATGCGGCCGGTGTTCAGGTTGACCAGGTTCAGCGCCGGCAGCGCCATGAACAGCAGCATCATGCCGCCGATGATGAGCAGCATGGTGGCGGCGCCGGAATCGGCCCCTTCCTTCTGCAACAGCGTGCGCGAGAACAGGTCGAGCTTGCTGTCGCCCCAGATGCGGGCGATGTTGAATTGCTTGGGATCGTCGAACACCACGGTCTTGGCGGCCGCTTCGATGTCGCGCCGGATGCGCGGCAGGTCGGCGGCCTTGTGCGCCAGCACCAGCATGGCGAAGTTGCCGAACATCTGGCTGCGGTAGTCGGTGGACGGGAAGGTGGTGATGGGCGCCCAGATGTCGGCGAAGGCGTTGATGTGCATGACGTCCTCGACCACGCCGATGATGGTGAAGTACTGGCCGCCGATGCTGATCTTTTGGTCCAGCGCCGGCAGGCCGGGGAACAGCTGGCGTGCGGTGCTGGCGTTGATGACGGCCACGAAGCGGCCCTGGTCCATGTCGGCCTGGTCCGGCACGCGGCCCTGCAATACCTTGAAGTCGAGGATCTTCCAATACTCGGCGTCGGTGCGGCGCATCAGCAGTTCGCTGACGCGGCCTTCCTGGTAGACCGACACGGTTTCCGGCATGGTGACGGCCGATACCGCCTCCACGCCCGGCAGCGGCTTGATGTACTTGTCGATCAGCTTGAAGCCGAGCGGGCTGCGGCGCACGCTCTTGTTGTCGGTGTGGCGCGCCTCGACCATGATGGCCTGCACGAAGCGCTCGCTCTTGCCTTCCACCCCGGACGGATAAAAAGCGTTTTGCAGCAGCGCCGTGACCACCAGCAGCACCACCAGGGTCAGCACGATGCACAGCAGGTTGATCGCGGTGAACAGCTTGCGGCGCATGAAGACCTTCCACGCGGTCAGCAGATAATTCCTGAACATGGCGTCTCCTTAAGCGACCAGCTGGCCGTCGAACACGCGCACGATGCGGCTGGCCAGCTTGGCTTCCTGCTCGTCGTGGGTGACCATCACCACGGTCGTGCCTTCGCTGTTGAGCTTGAGCAGGATGTCCATCACTTCCTGGCCCATCTTGCTGTCCAGGTTGCCGGTCGGCTCGTCCGCCAGCAATACCTGCGGCTGGCCGACGATGGCGCGGGCGATCGCCACGCGCTGCTGCTGGCCGCCCGACAGCTGGTTGGGGTAGTGGTCCATGCGGGCGCCGAGGCCGACTTTTTCCAGCGCCTCGCGCGCCAGCCGCTGGCGCTTCTTGGCCGACAGGTCGCGGTACAGCAGCGGCAGCTCGACGTTGTCGATCACGCGCAGGTCGTTGATCAGGTGGAAGCTCTGGAAGATGAAGCCGAAGGTGTTGTTGCGCAGCTTGGCCACATGCTTGTCCTTGTACGAGGCCACCGGCGCGCCGCCCACGTGGATGGCGCCGCTGCCTGGACGGTCCAGCAGGCCGATCAGGTTCAGCAGCGTGCTCTTGCCGCAACCGCTGGGGCCCATGATGCAGACGAATTCCGATTTCGCCACATGCAGGTCGATGTCTTTCAGGGCCAGGGTTTCGACTTTGTCGGTTTGGTAGGTTTTGCTGACTTTGCTCAGGCGTATCATGATGCGGTCCTTTCGATGAGGTTATTGGGCGACGCGGATGCTGTCGCGGTCCTTGTAGCGGGTGGTGTCTGAAATGATGAGGCGGTCGCCGGCGCGGGCGCCGGCCAGGATCTCCACGGCCTTGCCGTCGCTGGCGCCGATGTTGAGCGTGGTCTTGCGGGCCACGCCGTCGCGCACCACGAAGATGTCTTGCGGGCCGCGGCCGTTGAAGGCGGGGCCGTAGTCGGCCAGCAGGGTGTTCTGTTTTTGCTCGGTGACGATGTTCACTTCCACCCGCAGCTTGTTGCGCAGCATCGGATGATTGGGCTGGGCCAGCGTGACCAGCAGCTTGACGGTGCCGTTCTGGATTTCCGGCAGGATGGTCTGCACCACGCCGTCCAGCCGCACATTGCCTTGCTCGACGCGCACCGCCTGGCCGGCGCTGAGCGCGCGGGCGTGGAAGTCGGACAGCGAGGCTTCGACCTTGTAGTTGCTCAGTTCGGAAACCTTGGCCACCAGCTGGCCGGTGGCCAGGCTGGCGCCTTCATCGGCCAGCAGCCAGCTCAGCATGCCTGCGAACGGTGCGCGCACCTGGGTTTGCGCCAGCAGCTCCTGTTGCTGTTGCAGCTGCTTTTGCAGGATGTTCTTTTGCAGCCGAGCGCCTTCGATGCTGGAGGAGGTGACGCGCTTGCCGTCGTCGATCTGCTCGTGCTGCTGGCGCAGCTGGATCTCGGTGCGCTTGACGTTCAGTTCGGCCGTCAGCAGATCCTCGGCCGAGACGCCGCCGGCCTTGCGCAAGGTCTGGTAGCGGCCCAGCTTGACGCGCGTCGCTTGCAGGTCCAGCTCCAGCAGTTCGATGGCGCTGACGATCTGCTTGCGTTTCTGTTCCAGTTCCAGCGTCAGCGCCAGGATGCGGTTTTCCTGCTGGGCCAGTTGTTCGCGGATGCTGTCGATCGCCAGCACGATGGTGCGGTTGTCCAGTTCCAGCAGCAGCTCGCCGGCCTTGACTTGCTGGCCCAGCTTGGCGTGGACCTTGGCGACGTGGGTCTGGATCGGACTGGAGACCAGTTCCTCGTGGACCGGGATGACGATGCCGGAGGCGTTGATGGTGTTGGCGATATTGCCGACGCGGACCTCGGCCAGCGACACGCTGCCGGCGTCGACGCTGGGACTGACCACGCGGTTGATGCCCCACGCGGCGGCGCACAGCGTGGCCAGCGCGGCGGCCAGGACCATGACGGTCTTGCGCCGGCGGCCGGAGATGATCGAAGGGTTGAGCGCCTGGTCCATGGGGATGCAATAGTGAGCTGAAGATGTGTTCACTATTGCAATAGCCGTGCCACATGCCGGGAATGGCGGCAAAGCCAGTCAAATCAAGGCTCTGGTGCACGGCCGCCGGCCAGGCCGGTAGCGTGCGCCTGCCCGTCTCCGTTCAACACCGTCCGGAAACGGACACCTGCCCGCTTTCGTGGGGATGAATGATAATCAATGTCATAGGCTGGTTTCAAGGCGTTTGCTCATGCCGGTGAAGGCGAAGCTGTTGCCGTCGATGCGGAACAGGTCGGT
Source organism: Duganella sp. BJB476 (assembly GCF_003416895.1). Taxonomy (GTDB): domain Bacteria; phylum Pseudomonadota; class Gammaproteobacteria; order Burkholderiales; family Burkholderiaceae_D; genus Rugamonas. Next base: position 780,896 of record NZ_QVIO01000002.1, on the reverse strand, counting down.
GATTTCGCCGGTTTGTTCGAAGCCCTTGCTTTGGTAGAGGCGGATGGCGGGGGCGTTCACGGACAGCACTTGCAGGTCGATCCATGCGAGTTGCGCCGATGCGCGCGCCCATTGCGCGGCGTGGTCGATCAGGCGGCCACCCAGTCCGAGTTGGCGAAAGGCGCGGTCCACGCCCATGCCCAGCACGCAGCGGTGGGTGGCGTAGCGTTCGGGATGGGCGCGCAGGTCGAGGTGGCCGGCGATGCGGCCGTCGGCGGTGCGCGCCAGCCAGAAGCGGCGCCAGCCGGGCGCATCCAGCGGCGTCTGCATGCAGGTGCGGAAAGCGTCGGCCTTGTCGGCTGAGAGACGCGAGTCCGCGCGCGGCAGCGGCTGGAAATACGCGGTGTCGCCCTGGCCGTTGTCGGACAGGTGATCGTTGAGGTAGAGGAGAAAATCGTCGAAGCCGGCAGGCTCCAGCAGGTCGATGTGTAATTGGCTCATCGACCGATTGTAGCTGGCGGCCCCCCGGTCCGCCAGTGGCCGGCTTAAGCGGCTTCGCGGTCGCGCAGGTTGTGCGGCGCGCCCAGCGCCAACTGCGATGGCTTGCGCTGGCCGAGGCTGCGGACCGCCGCGGCGCGGCGATCCGAGGCCAGCTTGAACACGCCCACCAGCTGCACCAGGTGATGCGCCTGGTCCTGCTGCGCCTCGGCGGCGGCTGCCGCTTCCTCGACCAGCGCGGCGTTCTGCTGCGTCACCGTGTCCATCTCGGCGATGGCCTGGTTGATCTGCTCGATGCCGGCTTCCTGCTCGTGGCTGGCGATGCTGATCTCGCCCATGATCGCCGTCACCGATTTAACGGCGGCGACGATGTCCTCCATCGTCGAACCGGCTTCGCCGACCAGCTCGGTGCCGGCGGCAACCTTGTTGACCGAATCGTCGATCAGTGTCTTGATCTCCTTGGCCGCGGCCGCCGAACGCTGCGCCAGCGTGCGCACTTCGGTGGCGACCACGGCGAAGCCGCGTCCCTGCTCGCCGGCGCGCGCCGCTTCCACCGCCGCATTCAAGGCCAGGATGTTGGTCTGGAAGGCGATGCCGTCGATGACCGAGATAATGTCGACGATCTTGCGCGCCGAGTCGTTGATCTCGTCCATGGTGCGCACCACCTTGGCCACCACCACGCCGCCTTCGACCGCGATCTGCGATGCGTTGGCGGCCAGCGTGTTGGCCTGGCGCGCGCTCTCGGTGTTTTGCTTGACGGTGGCGGTCAGCTCTTCCATCGACGAGGCGGTTTCTTCCAGCGAGCTGGCCTGCTGCTCGGTGCGCGCGGACAGGTCCAGGTTGCCGGCCGCGATTTCGGTGGCGGCCGTGACGATGGAATCGGCGCCGCCGCGCACCTGGCCGACGATGCCGGCCAGGCTGTCGCGCATGGCCTGGATCGCGAACAGCAGGCTGCGCTGGTCGCCGCTGCGGGTGTGGATGTCGACGGCCAGGTCGCCGGCGGCGATCCGGCTGGCGATGCCGGCCACGTGGTCCGGTTCGCCGCCCAGCTGGCGCAGCAGTTGGCGCGAAATCAGCACGGCCGCCGCCACGCCCATGGCCAGCGACAGCAGGCCCAGCACGATGGCGAAGTTGCGCGCTTCGATGTAGGTGGCGTCCGCTTTCAGGCGGCCTTTTTCCATCGCTTCGCTCTGGTGCGCGATCAGCGCGTCCAGGCTGTTCATATAGGCCAGTTGCAGATCGCGCATATGCGTCAGCATGGTGTCGACGGCGCCGTCGATGTCGTCGGCGCTGCGCTTGCGCATCACCTCGTCGAGCGCCGCCTCGTAGGGCGCGCGCGTGGCTTGCACCGCCGCGAACAGCTGGCGTCCGGTGGCGGACTTGACCATGGTGGACAGCGTTTGCGTGGCCGCATCGATCTCCTTGCGCTTGTCGGCGACGACCGCCAGCTCCTTGGCGGCCTTGGCGTCGTCACGGATCAGCAGGGCGTTGCGCAGCGAACGGGCGATCTTGTTGCTGTGGTTGAGGATGGCTTGCGCCTGCACCACCTTGGCGTAATTTTCCGTGACGATGGCGTCGGTGCCGTCGTTGAGTTTGCCAAGACTGGCGATGTTTTGCACGCTGGCGATGGTCAGCATCAGCAATATGGCACCGAAGCCCAGGCCCAGCCGGGTGCTTACTTTGAGATTTTTGAGGTTCATAGGTGATTCGTGGGGCGGTCGGCCGCGCTCTGGTTTGCGGGCCGTGAATATACATTAAGATTTGTTGCGTTGCAATAAATCGACTGTGTGCCGCATCTCGGCCGTATAGCTCGGCTGAAAATTTCCCGGGCGATGTTCCACTGGGAGCGATTCCACTCTACACTTGGCATTCTGTTCACTTTGCCAAGGTTGATGGAATCCCATGAACGCCAACTCTTCCCGTCTGGATGTGATCGATGCCTTGCGTGGCTTTGCCATCGTCTCGATCATGCTTCTGCACAATATCGAACACTTCGATTTCTACTTTTCCCCGTCCGGATTGCCGCCCTGGCTGATGGCGGTGGATAAAATGATCTGGGATAGCCTGTTTTTCCTGTTCGGCGGCAAGTCTTACGCGATCTTCGCGCTACTGTTTGGAATGACGTTCTACATCCAGGATCACAACCGCTTCTTGCGTGGACAGGACTTCCGCGCCCGTTTTGCCTGGCGCATGGTGTTGTTACTGGGTTTCGGCCTTTTCAATTCCATGTTTTACCACGGCGATATACTCAGTATTTACGCCGTGCTGGGATTGGCCCTGATCCCGGTGGCGCGTTGGCGCAATGGCGTGGTATTGGGCATTGCGGTGTTCTTATTGCTGTTGCCGCATGCATGGGTGGAATTCTTCCTGGCCTTGCCTAATCCCGACGAAAAACTCGCCGATCCCGCTTCCTGGGCATATTTCGGCCGCGCCGAAAAATATATGGCGCATGGTTCGGCATTTGACGTATGGCAGGGGAATTTAACCAACGGGAAAATCGGCGTCATCCGCTGGAGTTGGGAGAACGGCCGCGTATTCCAGATACCGGCGTTATTCATGTTGGGCATGTTGGCCGGCCGTTTATCACTGTTTATTCAATCCGAATCAAACCGGATATTCTGGCGTAAAACATTGCTGATTGCCGTGCTGGCATTTATCCCGTTGTATCTGTTGAAAACCTTCCCCGATGCCTGGCATATTGGCGCGGCGGTACGCCGACCGTTATTGGTAATGGTTACTTCATGGTCGAACGTCGCCTTCACGGTGGTGCTGGTGTCCGGCTTTACGCTGCTGTCTTATTCCGGCAAGTGGCTGGGAATATTCTCGCCGCTGGGCCGCATGAGTTTGACCAGTTATGTGGTGCAATCTATCGTCGGCACGTCGATTTATTATGGTTTTGGCTTGGGGATGTATCAATACACCGGCGCCAGTTTCGCGCTGGCGATAGGACTGTCGCTGGCGCTGCTGCAAAGGCAGTTCAGCGTGTGGTGGTTGGGCCGTCACAAGCAGGGGCCGCTTGAAACACTGTGGCACAAAGCCACTTGGATCGGCTCTCATAGTGAGGTCGTGCCAAATATTGGCGCGAATATACCAAAAAACAGCTTGTGAAGGACGACCTGCGGCGACGGCCATTCAAGGCCTTATTCGTCGTCGGGAGCGATCCATTGAATGCGGCCGTGCCCGGCCTCATTCAATCGGTAGATCAGTTGCGCGGCTGTGCTATCGGGAAGGCTGAATTCGAACTGCACGTGGTCGGAATGGGCGACATTATCGAGGGTGGCGCCGGCCAATTCAATTTCGCGCCTTACCATGCCCTCCATCGCATAGGGAGCGGTGCAGGTCAGATATTGCAGTTTGATAATCGCGATTTTCTCGGACTTTAATAATGCCTGGGCTACGCTGTCGGTATAAGCGCGCACCAGTCCGCCGGCGCCTAATTTAACGCCGCCGAAATAGCGGACCACGGTGGCTAATACCCCTTCGAGGTCCTGGTGGCGTAAAACATCGAGCATGGGGCGGCCGGCGGTGCCACTGGGTTCTCCATCATCGACTGCCGCTGATTGGCCGCCGGCTAATAATGCCCAGCAAACGTGAGCGGCGCCCGGATGTTGCGCCCATAATTCGGCCACCACTTTTTGCGCGGCGTTCCTATCCGTCATCGGCTGAACGCAGGCAATAAAGCGGCTTTTTTTAATCAGCAATTCGTGGTGAACGGCGGAGGCGAGGGAGAAGGGCATGGCGGGATTTCTGGCACGGCGGCGGTATAAACCGGCCTATGGTGCCAGAAATCCGGGGGAAAGACAAAAACGCGCTTAGCGGTTGCTGATTTTCAGGCCATCGCTATCGGTGAAATTGCCGAGGACGACCATAATAAAATCGATCAGGGCCCAGATACCAAAGCCGCCGAAGGTGAACAGCATTAAAATGCCGGTACCGATCTTGCCGACGTAGAAGCGATGCACGCCCAACACGCCGAGGAAGAAGCACAGCAGTACGGTGACGACGTAATCTTTTTCCGAACGCGAGCCGGACGCGGCTGCGGAATGTTGCGGCGCGCCGCAATGCGGACAGGTTGGTGCTGTTTCGTGAATTTCTTTACCGCAACCGCGGCAGAATACCATGCCCATGTTTTCCCTTTTGTTTAGTCTAATTGTTGTTGTAGGCTGATTGCCTAGGCGGAAGATTATAGGTGGGGAGCCGGCCTAGCTTTCTCACCAACTGTAACGATCTGCTAAAATTCCTGCCCACCTAGCCGAGTATCCCACATGAGCAATTCCTCCCCCGCGCCGCACCACAACGCCACCGACAGCGACCAGGGGGAAGACGACGACCTGATGCGCAAGCTCGGGCTGAGCGCCAAGGGCGTGTTGCTGGCGCGCCAGGAAGGTCGCGTGTTCCTGCGCCTGAGCGGGGTGGTCGATTATGCAGGATTGCGGGTCGCCTACGATCTGGTGCCGGCGCAGGGCGTGCTGGCCAAAGCGTCCAAATGGCGCAAGATGGACGTCGATGCCCGCTCCCAGCTGCTGCTGGAACGCGCCAGCGACGCCGTCGGCGCCGAGCTGCGCGGCTACGTCAGTGCCTTCGTGCAGGAAATGGCGGACGCCTGCGACGACTGCGGGCTGGACGCCCAACCCTTCCTCGGTGCGCTGGCGGACATGCAAATTTCCGAGCCGGCCGGCATCGTGTTCGACCGCATCCGGCAGCGCCTGGAGCACGCGGTCGAGCGCGACATGGAGGAACAGCACGCCGAACGCACGCGCCAGAGCATCAACCTGGCCGAATATCCGGCCTCGTTCGACGTGGCGCGGCGCATGAAGCGCCGTTTCATCGCGCTGCTGGGGCCGACCAATTCCGGCAAGACCCATCAGGCCATCGAAGCGCTGGCCAAGGCGCCCAGCGGCGTCTACCTGGCGCCGTTGCGTCTGCTGGCGCTGGAAAACTACGAGCGCCTGCAAGCCATGGAAGCGCACGGCAAGCCGCTGGCGGTCAGCCTGGTGACGGGCGAAGAGCGCCGCCTGGTGGCCGGCGCCACCCACGTGGCCAGCACCGTCGAGATGCTCGACACCCGCACGCCGGTCGACGTGGCCGTGATCGATGAAATCCAGATGCTGGCCGACCGCGACCGCGGCTCCGCCTGGACCGCCGCCGTCTGCGGCGCGCCGGCGCAAGTGGTCTACCTGGTGGGAGCGCCGGAAGCGCGGCGCGCCATCGAGGTGCTGGCGGCGCGGCTGGACTGCGAGCTGGAAGTCCATGTGCTCAAGCGCAAAGGGCCGTTGTCGGTGGAGCCGACTGCCGTGCGCAAGCTGAGCAACCTGCGGCGCGGCGACGCCGTGATCTGCTTCTCGCGCCGCGAAGTGCTGATGTGGCGCGACATGGTGACCGAGCTGGGCCTGTCGGTGGCCACCGTCTACGGCAATCTGTCGCCGGAGGTGCGGCGCGCGCAGGCGCAGCGTTTCCGCGACGGCGCCGCCGACGTGGTGGTGGGCACGGATGCGATCGCGATGGGCTTGAACATGCCGATCGCGCGCATCGTCATGACCACCTCGGTCAAGTACAACGGCTATGAAGAGGAAGAGATCCCGGCCGCGCTGGCGCGCCAGATCGCCGGCCGGGCAGGGCGCTTCGGCGTGCACGAGGAAGGCCTGGTGGCCGGCTACGACAACGAGACCCACAACGTGGTGCGCTCGCTGCTGAGGGAAAAACCGGTGCCGCTGAAGACCACCGGCTTTGCCGTGGCGCCGACGCTGGAGCATCTGCACCGGATTTCGTCGGTGACCAACGAGCATGGCCTGGCCAAGCTGTTGAAGCGCTTCGTGCACAACATCGATGTGCCGGATGGCTTCTTTTATCCGCGCATCACCGAAGACCAGTTCGAGCGCGCGGCCTGGCTCGATACGCTGGAGCTGACGGTGGCGGAGAAATTCGCGCTGTCGCTGGTGCCGATCTCGTCCAAGGTGCCGTCCCTGCAGCGCGCTTGGGAACACTGGGCGACGGCGCTGGCCGCCAAGAAAATCACGCCGATCAAGGCGGAGCAGAGTCCGCTGCACTATATGTCCCTGCAGGAGGTGGAGGATGCCTGCCGCTTGTATTCGGCCTACGCGTGGCTGGCCTACCGGCAGCCGGAATTCTTCCCCGATACGGAACGGGCGCAGCTGCTGTCGCGCCAGGCGTCCGAGCGCGTGGACGCGATGTTGCAGGACCAGAATTCCGCCCTGCGCAAGCGCCAGCCGAAGAAGTTCCGCCGCTAATGACGAACAAGAACATGACGGGCGAACGTATAGACGCCATCGATATCTTGCGTGGCATTGCGCTGTTCGGCGTGCTGTCGGTGAACCTGGTGTCGGAATTCCGGGTGTCGATATTCCAGCAGTTCCTGGGACCCGATCCTGGCTTGGGCGTGTTGGATAAACTGGTGGAAGGATTGGTCCGCGTCGGCTTCGAGATGAAGGCCTTCGCCGTGTTTTCCTTCCTGTTCGGCCTGGGGCTGGCGGTGCAGTTCGAACGCCTGTCCCGCACCGGGCGGCCGTTCTACTGGCTGGCGCGGCGGTTGGGCGTGCTGCTGGTGTTCGGCCTGGTGCACCTGCTGCTGATCTGGAACGGTGACATCCTGACCGAGTATGCGCTCGGCGGCCTGCTGGTGCTGCCCTTGCTTGCGGCGCCGACCTGGGCGCTGGCGGTGGCGGCGGCCGGCATGTTCGCGCTCTACCTGTTCATCGGCGTGGTGCCGGTCGGCATACCTTGGCCGGATCCGGCGTGGTTTGAGCAGCATGTCGCGCTGGCCGATCAGGTTTATGCGTCGGGCAGCTATGCCGAGATCTGCCGCTTTAGCATGAATGAGTTGCCTTATCTATTGCCGTTGCATCTCTATGTGATCCCGAGGACGCTAGCCTTGTTCCTGCTGGGCGCGCTCGCGTGGCGCACCGGCGTCATGCAACGGCCGGGCGAGCACCGGCGCTTGTGGACCGGCATCGCGGTGGTCGGCGTGGCAGGGGGCGCGGCGTTGTGCATCCAGGACGTGGCGACCGGCGTCGGCCAGTCGCTGCTGGCCGCCGGCTATGCCGCGACGGTGATCTTGCTGACGCAGCGCGGATGGCTGCGTAGCTTCGCGCCGCTGGGCCGGATGGCCTTCACCAACTACATCGCCCAATCCCTGATCTTCGGATGCATCTTCTTCGGCTACGGGCTGGGCCAGTTTGGCAAGCTCGGCGCCGCGCCGGTGTTCCTGCTCGGCATCGGCGTGTATGTGGCGCAGATGGTGCTGAGCGCCTGGTGGCTGCGGCATTTCCGTTTCGGCCCGCTGGAGTGGCTGTGGCGGACGCTGATGTACGGGAAAACTCAGCCCATGCGGCGAACGGCTAAAGTCTGACGCTCGGGCCGCGCGCGCGACTTTATTCAACACCAATTGCTGGAGCGGCAGGTCTTGCTGGTCGCAGCGCGCCCGGAGCAAGGCCAGTTGCAGCGTTTGCTTGCTGGCAAAGGCGTCTTTGATGGCGCTCTTGTACCAGTGCGCGTCCCACGATTCCGTGGAGTCCGCCTGGGATTTTTTATCGATTTCCTGCTGCAGGTTGGCGAGGCACGCATATGGATCGATCGCAACGCCAAAGTGTTGTTGCATCATGGTGCGCAACTTGACGATGTCTTGTTCGCTGTTCTTTTTGTCGTAGATGTAGGTGCCGATGAACGCGCCGATACCGAGCATCGCCACGGCTATACTGACCAGGCTGAAGTTGTCCGAGACCGGGTTGCGCGCAGCCAGCAAGGCGATGACGACCATGACCGGCAACCAGACCCGCAGATAACCGAACAGGACAGAGCGCCAGTTCAAACCGTTGAGTTCATAGCAGGCCTTGGTCTTGCTCTCGACGTAGTAGCTTGCCCTTGGGAACAACGGCAAGTACCAAAGATGGCCGAAGACGGTCTTGACCGAGATATTGCCCACGTTTTGTACCGAGCCGTAGCTCCGTTTGCCCCAGACGAATAACATTTTGCTCCCTTGGTGTAATAGATGGCCGGATAGTACAGTGTTGATGCTGTATAGAAATACACACTTTCTCACCAAACTGGCGCCATCAAGCTGCCAACCTCGGCTATCATGGCGGCCGGTCGGCATACGCTGGATGTTTAGGGACGGGGATGAATGTAGCAAGTGGAGGGGCTGGCGCGGAAGATGCGGTCCAGCCGCAGTTTGGTTTGATTAATCTGTTGAAAGCCGGTGCAGCGCAGTTAATTGTTTTGCATCATTTGGCATTTTATGGGCCGATGTCGGATCACGTGCGGCCGCTGTTGCCGGCATTGATCGATTGGCTGAGCGGCAGTGCGCGCATTGCCGTGCAAGTATTCCTCGTCATCAGCGGCTTCCTGGTGGCTAAATCGCTGTCGCCTGCCGGCCAGTCCGGGCTGTCCGATCCGCTGGGGGCGATCTGGCGTCGCTACACCAAGCTGGCGCCGCCGTTCATGGCCGCCACCTTGCTGGCCGCCGCCGCTTCCGCCTGGGCCGGCAACTGGATGATGCACAGTTCGGTTTCCGCACCGGCCACCCTGAGCCAGTTGAGCGCCCACGCGCTGCTGATGCATGGCGTGCTGGGTTACCCGTCCCTGTCCGCCGGCGCCTGGTATGTCGCCATCGATTTCCAATTGTATGCAGTCACGGCCCTGGCGCTGTGGCTGGCCGGCCGCGCGACCGGCAGCCGCCGGATGTTATGGCTGATGCCGGCCTTGACGGCCTTGGGCGTCACCTTGTCGCTGCTGCATTTCAACCTCGATGCCGACTGGGATAACTGGGCGCCGTATTTCTTCGGCAGCTATGGCTTGGGCATGCTGGCGTGGTGGGCCAGCGATCGTTGCCGCAAGCCTGGCGCCGTCGCGATGCTGCTGGCGATGGCGTTGTTGCCGGTGTCGGCCGCCTTGTTCCTGGACTTCCGCAGCCGCATCGCGCTGGCGCTGGTGGTCGCTTGCCTGCTGTACTTGTTCGGCCGCGCTGAAACGGTGGCGACCGGCCGCGCCTGGAGCATCGTCAACGGCCTGGGACGGATCTCGTATTCGGTGTTCCTGATCCACTTCCCGGTCTGCCTGCTGGTCAACGCGGCGTTCAGCCGTTTCGTCCCGGCCGGGCCGGCGTGGCAGGGGCTGGGCATGCTGCTGGCCTGGGCCTCCAGCCTGGCAGCCGGCGCGGCGTTCTTCCGCTGGGTGGAGGCGCCGTTGGGACGTGCAGTCCAGTTCGCTACCGGGAAGATCGGCCTGCGTCCATTGGCGGCGTAGCTCAGCCGCCTGCGCCCTGGCTGATGGTCGCCTTCAATGCTTTGGTGACGGCGTCGGCGATATCGTCCTGCACCATCAACAGGTCGTCGACCGGCTTGTCATAGGTTTCCGACCAGATGACGAAGCCGTTGTCGGCCTTCATCAAGCGCGCCGCGACCCGCAAGGTGTTGCCGGATTTGCGCACACTACCGTCCAGAATGTAGACGACGCCCAGCTTGCTGGCGATGTCGGCGACCGGCATCTGCTTATCCTTGTAAAAAAACGTGGCGCTGGGCGCCGGCACCTTCATGCCCGGTATCTTGCTGAACCTGCCGATGAGTTCTTCGGTCATGCCGTCGGCAAAGGTCTCGTTGCTCATGCCGTCCGTCAGATCCGCAAACGGCAGCACGGCGATGGATTGCTGCGCCGCCACCGCGTGAGCCGCCGGGTGCGGCTCGTTCGCCAGCGTGTTGTGCAGCCAGAAAACGATGCCGACCACGATGGGGATGCATGCCGTCAGCAGAAAAACCAGGCGACTGCGCGATGCGTTGGACGGCGGCGCAGGGCGGGGCGGAGTCGGGATGGCTGTCGGTTCGTTCCACGGACTCACTTCCGCCACCAGCCGGTAACCCTGGCGCGGCACGGTGACGATGTAGCCGGGCTGCTTGGGATCGTCGCCCAGCACGCGGCGCAGCGACGCAATCGCCTGGTACACCGAATCCGGCGTGACGATGACGCCCGGCCAGACTTCGCTCAGCAGGTCGTCGGCGCTGACGATCTGGCCCGGGCGTCCAGCCAGGCAGAGCAACAGGCGCATGGTGCGCTGATCGAGCCGAACGGTGTCGCCGTCCCGGCCGATCTCGCCCAAGGAGGGATCGACGCACCAGGCGCCGACGCGTAGCTTTGCGGCCGCTGAAGTTTCCATTGTGCTCCGATATTTTTGTATTTTTGACAGGATTGGATTATAGCGCGGCCGCCTGCGGGGCCTTTCAGGGAATTTCAGAACTGTTTCAGGCCAATTTCAGGACTTTTGGCCAGCCCGCTTGCATTGTGATGGCTCCCCACACATGAAGGAGTACACGATGAAATACCTGTTGCTGCCGCTGTTTTCGCTGTTCACCCTGCCGGCCTTCAGCGCCGAGACGCTGACGATCGACCCCGACCACAGCGCTGTTGTCTTTAGCTGGGATCATCATGGTTATACCAATCCGGTGGCCCGTTTCGAGAAAATCGAAGGCAAGCTGGTGCTGGACGAGGACTTGAGCAAGTCCTCGGTCATGGTGAAGCTGGCGGTGGATGGCATCCACACCGCCGTTCCTGCCCTCGACCGTCAACTGGTGAGCGCGGAATTCCTCGATGCCGCCGCCTTCCCCGACATCACGTTCCAGAGCACCAAGATCGTCAAGGGACCGATGGATAGCCTCAAAATTAGCGGCAACCTGTCGCTGCACGGCGTGACCAAGGCCGTGGTCCTCGACGGCAAGATCAACAAGATCAAGCGCGACCCGATGGGCAAGGAGAGCGAAGCCGGCTTCGAGGCGATGGTCAAGCTGAATCGTGCCGATTTCGGCGTCAACAAGTATTTCCCGAACACGGCGCGGGAGTTGACTGTTCACATCACCCTGGGGGCGAATTCGGAGGGGTAACAATAAAAAAAATGCCAGCCTGAACGCGCTCAAGATCGCGCTCAGTGCCGGCGGTTTTTTTGTCAGAACGGCGCGGCGCTCAGAAAAAAAACAGTTAAAGCTTGACGCTTAGCTGCACAGCCAGGGCGCGTGGCGATACCGGGATGTCGAACGGCAGCGCCAGCCCCGGCGCCAGGCTGGGTTCGCGCGCGTCGGCATTGAACAGGTTGCGCACGGTGGCGGAGACGATCCAGCCATGCGGCAGCGGATGGGTGAGGGCGGCGTCCACGGTGCGGTAGTCGGCAATCGGGGCGCGCGCGTCGCCGGCCGCGCGGCGCCGGCCCGCGACCCAGTTCAGCTGCGGACTGAGACGCCAGCCCGGACTGAAGTCCCAGTCCAGCCGGCTGTTGGCATGGTGGCGCGGCGCGTAGCCCGGATCGCGGCCGGTGGCCTGGTCGCGCGCGTTCTGCCGCGCATAGTTCGCTTGCCAGCGCAGGTTCGGATCCAGCTCCCATGTCAGTTCGACTTCACCGCCATTGCCGTTCACGCTGCCGCTGTTCTGGTAGGCGGCGCCCGGCGCGGGCGCCGGGTTCGGCACGGAGCGAATCAGGTCCTTCATCGTATAGCGGAACAGGCTGAGATTGATGGACAAGTCGGCGCGCGCCTGCCAGGCCAGCGCCGCTTCCGTGGTGGCGATGCTCTCCGGACGCACCTCCGGGTTGCCCATGTTGACCGGATTGATGCCGGTCTGCTCGTTGAAGCTGGGCGAGCGGAAGGCGCGGCCGTGCAGCAGCTTGACCGTGACGTTCAGGTCGGCATCCCACACCAGCGCCAGGCGCGGGTTGGTGGTGCCGCCGAAGTCGGAGTAATCGTCGTGCCGCACGCCCGCCGTCAGCGCCCAGTCGCGGGCGAACTGCCATTCGTCCTGTGCGTAGACATAGTTGATCTTGCGGCGCTGGGGCCGGATGTGCGGCTGGATGGCGCCGTAGTCGATCACCGCGCCGCTCGGTATCGGGATGCCCGCCGGATTGATCAGGAAGTTCTTCATCGTGCTGACCTGGTACAGATACAGGTCGTCGTGGCCCGCGCCCAGGCGCAGCGCATGCCGGTTCCAGCCGCTGTAGTTGGCAAAGGCGGAGCCGCGCAGATTGCGTTCCCAGCGGCCGGGGCCGCCTATCATGCCGTTCGGGAAAAAGCTGGGGCCGATGCGCGCGCCCGCCGGAAACAGGCCCAGTCCGTCGGGCGATTGCTCGGTGAAAAACATGTAGCTGAGCGAGCCGCCCACGCTCCAGTCATTGGCGAAGTCGGGCGCGGTCCAGGACAGTTCGCTGACCGCTTCGCCGCTGCGGGTCTTGTGGTCGGGATCGAGCGCCGAATTGACGCCGGCGCCGGTGCCGACGTCGCTGCGCCATTTCAGGTTGGTGCGCCAGCGCCAGCGTTGCCAGCTCAGGTCGAGACTGCCGTCGATGGCGTGGTAGCCCGCGTTCAGTTGGCCGGGGGCCTTGCTGACGTGGGTGCCGAAGCGGTGATCGTTGAGGGTTTGCGCGTCGGCCTCGATGGCGCCGGCGGGGCCGTCGGTGCGGGCCACTTGCAGATAGGTCGCGATGGCCAGCTGGCCTTGCTTGTTGCCATATTCAAGCCAGGCGTCGCGCGTGTTGAGCGAGCCGGCGCGCGCGCCCACGCGCAGTCCCGGCATTTGCTCCGCCGTCTTGGTGATGATGTTGATGACGCCGGCAAACGCATCGGCGCCATACAGGGCCGAGCCGGGGCCGCGGATGATTTCGATCCGCACCACGTTGGTCAGCGGCATGCTGGCCCACATATTTCCCTTGTCGCCATTGAAGTCCGTGCTCATACGCAGGCCGTTGAGCATGACCAACACCTGGGGATTGGTGACCCCGCCCGCGCCGATGCCGCGGATGATGTAGTTGGATGCGTATAGCGTCGCCGTGCGCGTGACATGGATGCCGGCCACGGTTTCCAGCACCTGGTCCAGATCGGCCGCGCCCATGGCGGCTATATCGTCGGCGGTGATCACGGAAGCGACGGCCGGCGCGCGGCGCAGCGGCTGGGCCGAGCCGGTGGCCAGGCTGATCGCGGAACGGTCCATACCGTACAGGGCGAGGTCTTCGTCCTCAGGCTGGGCTGCGGAAAGCGATGCGGGATGCCAGGCGGTCAGGGCCAGGGCGACCAGCCAGCCAGGGCTGCGGTCTGTCATGCGGGTGCGCAGGGTGGGGAACGGTTTCATCTCGGAAGTGGAACAGCAACAGAAACTCCACAATACACGGCGCTTTGTGCTTTAACAATTAAGTGTTGTCAAAGTGCATCAGCCAAGCGGCGCTGAAATGCCTGGGGAAAACTGTCGTTGACGACCTTCCGAGCTCGCACCTGCAAGCGTTTTCAGTGTCCCTTGAGTGCGAGTTGGCGCTCGGTGCGCGCCACGATCGCAGCCAGCGTACCGTCCTTGCGCATCCTGGATAATTCCAGGTTGAATTGGTCGATGATCTGCCTGGCGTTCGGTGTCTGCGGGTTCAGGGCCAGATAAAGCGGCAGCGTCATCATCGGTCCGGTCGCGAATTCGATCTTGGCGAGGGCGTCGTGGGCGCCGACATTGGCTTGTATCTGGTGTAGCGCTATCAGCTTGTCTTCCAGCACGCCGTCGACGCGGCCGAGGGTGAGCTTGAGCAGGTTGTGTATCGTGCGCCCGACCGGTTCGATCTGGAAATTTTTCTGCGACAGGAATGCATCGCTGTATTCATAGTCGCGGCCTATGCCGATGCGTGCGCCGTCCAGGTGTCTGAACTCGGTGGCGTCCTGCAATTGGCCCGGCATGTGCAGGATGAACAACTGGTTGGAGAGATAGCTGTCGCTGAATAGCAGCTTGCGGCGTCTTTCGTTGGTGGCCCAGATGGCCACCACGCCGTCGGTCTGGTGCTGGTAGAGCGTGGTCAGCACGCGCGACCACGGCATGATGGCGATATCGACCTGATAGCCGGCACGCTGCAACGCGGTGAGCACGATTTCGGACGCGAGCCCCTGCTGGGGTAAATTCGGGCCGGTGTAGGGTTCCCAGTAGTTCGCCACCAAATGCAAAGGCGGCGGAGGGGCCGGGCGGGCCGACAGCGCCAGCAACAGCAAAGCCAGCGGCAGCTTCGAGCGGATCTCCATGTGGGGTCCTTTTTTAGACTTACATAGTACTCCTGCCGACTCCCGTAGTGGCGATGAGCAGCGCTCGCTGAGCGTACTGCCTGCCTCGCATCCGCTTATTTCTTTATTTCGCCGCGATTGCCGAAATTTCTACTAGCGCGTCCTTGGGCAGACGCGCCACTTGTACCGTGGCGCGCGCCGGCGGCTTGTCCCTGAAATAGGTCGCGTAGACTGCGTTCAGTTTTGCGAAATCGTTTAGATCTTTTACATAGACGGTAGTCGCGACCACGTCATCCAAGCTCATGCCGCTCGCTGCCAGCACGGCTTTCAAATTCTCCAGGACTTGTTTTGTTTGTTCTTCAATCGCGCCCGGATTCAGTTGGTTGGTCCTCGGATCGATTGCAAGCTGGCCGGCCAAGTACACCGTTTGGCCAACCTTGATTGCTTGAGAGTAGGGGCCGATTGCGTCTGGCGCCCCCTTGCTTGCGATGACTTCCTTGCCCGTGCCGGTCTGGGCTGCCGAACTGGCCATGGCCAGCGCGACAAAGCCGCCGCACAGCACTTTTAACGAGGTAAGCATGGTGTGATGCATTTCGTTTCTCCCTTGATGGACAGGTGTGACGGAGCGATATCGAAGCGATAATATCAGTTATACCCAGATTGGCTGGAAAAAGCGAGGGGAAGTGCGACTTGATCTATCCGCCCCAGACGATACTCACTGAGCGGCTTGCAGGGTAGTAAAAAATCCACGTGATAATGTTCATCGCGCCTGATCCACGGTGTCGCCTGCGTGAACGGCACATTGCTGCGTAAATACCGGTGGAATACATTGCGCCGAGCACGGCCGCATCGACCAATGCCATATTGGCGTCGAACATATAAATCCGCAGCATGTCTTCAAAAGAGATGTCATCGGTGAAGAATGCGATGCGGTATCCTTGCCATTCCAGGGCCGCTTCCAGCACCGCTCCGGTCACGATAGGGCGACGCCAGCCGTGTCGCGAATTCTGTGGTCGAAAGTAGTCTCACAGCTTGCTCTCCCCGGCGATGGCTTGAGGCCGACGGTTGACCTGTTGGCGACCAAGGTTTAGTCGTCGCAACCGGGCCGCGTTTCTTTATCGTGCCCTACGTGTACATGAGGCAGATTTAGGGGGGCGGATCGAAGGTGGCTTTTTGATGAATCTTGGTAGGCCGTGCGGGATTCGAACCTGCGACCAACGGATTAAAAGTCCGCTGCTCTACCAGCTGAGCTAACGACCCAAGGGGCCAGCATCATAATGCGCGGAACGGAATCTGACAAGCTCCAAATGTCGCTGGAAGGCGCCCTTGGCGAGGCGTGCCGGTTAGACATACAATCATGGTCGACTGGGATTTCTGGCCCGGATACGATAATCAAGGAAGAAGATGACTTTACCGCAATACATTACGATCAATGGCACCTCCTACGCCTCCGCCAACCTGAACGAGGCTGCCAAGATTCAGGCCGCCAACATCCTGGCCGTCGACGCCGAACTGGCCCGGTTGCAGCAACAAACCGCCTTTACCCAGACCGCTCGCAACGCCTATGCCAGTGCCCTGATTGAAGCGGTCAAAGGCCGCGAGGCCGCTGCCCCTGCGGAGAAACCGAAGAAGCCGCGCGCGCCGCGCAAGCCGAAGGTCGATGCCGTAGCAGCGTAAGATTTTTTGTGCGGCGCGAGCGCGCTGCCGCTCGCGCCGCGCTCTGGTAAAATCGTGAGCAGAAACAAAAAAGCCCACGAACCGAAGTTGGTGGGCTTTCTTGATGAATCTTGGTAGGCCGTGCGGGATTCGAACCTGCGACCAACGGATTAAAAGTCCGCTGCTCTACCAGCTGAGCTAACGACCCAAAGGTGTGAAACCTTGGTTTTCTTCGAATGGTAGGCCGTGCGGGATTCGAACCTGCGACCAACGGATTAAAAGTCCGCTGCTCTACCAGCTGAGCTAACGACCCCCGAAGAAGCGAGATTATAGGGGGTAATGAGTCTTGCTGTCAAATACCCCCGGGTAATTATTTGCCGCCGAGGCGTTCTTTTGCCGTGACCGCTGCCGCCGAGTCAGGATAGGCCTTGATCAGGTCCTGCAAGGTTTTTTTGGCGGCCTTGTCTTTCAGCTCGGCCTGGCAGCTGGCGATGTTGAGCATGGCTTCCGGCGCCTTCGGGCTGTCGGCGTAGTTCTTCAGCACCAGCAGCTGGGCGGTGATCGCGCCCTTGCAGTCGCGCTGGGCGTAGTAGGAGCTGCCCAGGTAGTACTGCGCGTTGGCCGCGTAGCTCGAACCCGGATAGCGCGCCACGAACTCGCTGAACGCGGTGCCGGCCGCCTTGTAGTCGCCGGAGGTGAAGGTCTTCCATGCCGCTTCATAGGTGCGCTGCTCGTTCGGGTCGACCTGGGCGGTCTTGCCGTCGATGGTCACTTCGCGCGGCTCCAGCTTGCGCAGGCGGGCGTCTAGGTCGACGTAGAAATCTTTCTGGCGCTTTTGTGCGTTGGACAGCTCGTTGCTCAGCACTTCGATCTGGCCGCGCAGCTTGGCCACTTCCTGCAGGGTCATTTCGTTTTGCGAGACCAGGTCCAGCGTGCTGGACTTGTCGGATTTGGTGTCGATACGGGCGTTCAGCTCGGTGCGCATGGCTTCGACCTTGGCGCGCAGGTCGAGCAGGGCCTTACGGGCTTCGTCGTCGTCGAACAGCCCGGCATGGGCTTGCAGCGGCAGCCAGGTCAGCGCGGCCAGCAGGGCGGCGCTCAGGCCGGATTTGGAGAGTTTCATCATGTCGGGCGCTTTCACACAAATCAAAAAGGAAACGGGGCGGACGCAGTGTTACCCGCGCGCCGCCCCGTATTATGCCTGTGACCCGGCAAAAGGGTAGTGCTTTGTATTACTTGTAGACGATGTCTGCACGACGGTTTTGCGCCCATGCTTCTTCGTTCGAACCGGAGGCTTTAGGCTTTTCCTTGCCCAGCGAGACGGCTTCGACTTGCGACTCCGGTACGCCCAGCGTGGTCATCGCCTTGCGCACGGCTTCGGCGCGCTTCTGGCCCAGGGCCAGGTTGTACTCGGCGCCGCCGCGTTCATCGGTGTTACCTTGGATCAGGATCGAACGGGCCTTGTTCTTGGCCAGGTAAGCGGAGTGGTTTTCCACCACTGGCTTGCCGTCGTCGCGCACGACGTAGCTGTCGAAGTCGAAGTACACGCTGCGGTTGGCCAGCACGCCTTTAGGATCGTCCAGCGGATCCAGCGATTTGGTTTCGACCGGAGCGACGGTACGGGTGTCAGGCTGCGGCTGCGGTTTCTGTTCGACTTGACGCTCTTCCACTTTCGCTGGCTCAGCGATTTTGACCGGAGTCGAGCAAGCGGACAGGATGGCGGCGGTGGTGACGATAAAAGCTAAGCTGCTGAGTTTACGCATTTGATTCTCCTAGTGATGAAGGCTAAAAAATTACTGCATGAATGGACCCCAGGTGGGCTCCTTGATGTTGCCCGCCTGAGTGGTCAGGCGTTGTTTTACACGTCCATCCACCGAGACCACGGCCAGCGATTTGCGGCCTCCGGCTTGGGTGGCGTACATGATGTATTTGCCGTTCGGGGCAAAGCTTGGGTACTGGTCGTCGGTGCTGTCCGACAGGCGCTGCTCCTGGCCGCTGGCCAGGTCCATCACGTACAGCTGGTAGTTGCCGTCGCGGCGGGAGATGTAGGCCAGCGTCTTGCCGTCGGCCGATACGCGCGGGCTGATGTTGTAGTTGCCGGTGAAGGTGACGCGCTTGGCTTCGCCGCCGTCGCCGTTCATGCGGTAGATCTGCGGGCCGCCGCTGCGGTCGCTCATGAAGTAGATGCTGCCGTCCGGCGCGAAGTTGGCCTCCGAATCGATGCCGGCGCTGTTGGAGACGCGCTTGAGGTTGCCGCCGTCGGCGTTGACGGTGTAGATCTGCGTGTGGCCGTCCTTGGACAGCGACACCGCCAGCTTGTTGCCGGTCTGCGCCCACACCGGCGAGGAGTTGCTGCCTTTTTCGTTGGCGATGACGGTGCGCGCGCGGGTGATCAGGTTCTGCACGTAGACCACCGGCTTCTTCTGCTCGAACGACACGTAGGCCACCTTGGTGCCGTCCGGCGACCAGGACGGCGAGATGATGGGCTCGTTCGAACGCAGCGCCATCTGTTCGCCGTCGCCGTCGGCGTCGGCCACCAGCAGCTCGTAGTGGCGCTTGTCGTATTCCTTCACGTAGGCGATGCGGGTCGAGAAGGCGCCGCGGATGCCGGTCAGCTTCAGGTAGACGTCGTCGGCGATGTTGTGCGCGGTCAGGCGGGTGAACTGCGGCGCGCGCGACACGTTCAGCTGCGACAGCTCGCTCTGCTTGACGGTGTCGAACAGCTTGTAGCGCACTTCGTAGTCGCCGGCGGCCGACTTGGCCACTGTGCCCACCACCAATGCGTCGGCGCCCTTGGCTTTCCAGGTGCCGTAGTCGATGTTGCTCATGCTGGTGATCACGCCCGCGTCGATCAGCTTGAAGGCGCCGCTGCGTTCCAGGTCGGCCTTGATGATGGCGGAAATCTGTTGTGGGGCGATGTTCTCGTCGGCGAAGCCGGCCACGGCGACCGGGATCTGGTTGCTGCCGACGCCGGAGATCTCGATCCGCATCTGCGCCGAGGCGCCGCTGGCGGCCAGCGCCAGGGTGGCGGACAGGATCACTTGGTTCAGTTTATTCATGGTGGTCATCAGTGCATATCCTTCATGTTGAAATCGGCGACGAACTCGCGCTCTACCGTACCATCTTTTTTCTTGGGTAGTGGTGACGATTTGGCAATCGCGTTTTCAATCGCGCTATCGTAAGCGGCCGAGCCGCTGCTCTTCATCTTGCGCACGCCGATGATTTCACCGGTCGGCAGCTGGGTGATCTGGTAGGTCGCGCTGAGCGTATCGTCGACCGTGCCGTACACCAGGTTGCTCTTGATCTTGGCCCGGATCGCCGCCTGGTAGCCGCCGTCGACCTTGCCGCCGGTCGAGGTGGCGGCGGTGCCGGTGCTGCCCTTCGCAGCGTTGCCGGTGATGCGGCTCATCTCGGCGGCGTAGGCTTTGTCGCGGGCGGCCTTGTCGGCTTTCTCGGCTTTTTCCTTGGCGGCTTTGTCCGCCAGCGCGGCTTTCTTCTTGTCCTTCTCGGCCTGTTCCTTCTCGTCCTTCAGCTTTTGCTCGGCCTCCTTCTTGTCGGCCAGTTTCTTGGCGTCCAGCTTGGCCTGCTTCTCTTCGGCTTCCTTCTTCAGCTTGGCTTCCTTGGCCGCTTCGAGTTTTTCCTGCTCGAGCTTCTTCTTCGCCTTCAGGCGTTCCAGGGCGATGTCCGGTTCCTTCGGCGTCGGCGGTGCTTCCACCGGTTTCGGCGGGGCGGTCTTGACCACCGGGGTCGGCTCCGGTTCCGGTTCCGGCTCGGGCTTGACCTGCGGCGGCGTGGGCGCGGCTTCCTGCACCTTCATGTCCCAGATCTCGGCCTGCACCGTGGTCGGCTCGTTGTTCTGCCAGCTGACGCCTACCCACAGGAACAGCAACAGCACGGCGTGCATCGCCGCCGCCAGCGCGATCGAGCGCCAGCCTTCATTTTGTCGCGGTACTTTGTAAGGGCCGCCTGCCGTTGCGGGTTTCATCGTGTTCACTGTGATTTACTTGGTGGACAAGCCGACCCGGTTGATGCCCATCTTCTTCGCTTCCGAGATCAGCTGGATCACGTCGTCGTACTTGCTTTCCTTATCGCCGGCGATCAGCACCGGATAGTCGGGATGGTCGGTGTGGATGGTGCGCAGCTTCTTGACCAGCGCATCGCGGTTGGGCGCGGTTTCCGGCGCCTCTTCACCCTTGCCCTTGACGCCGATCGACAGCGCGCCGTTCGGCTTGATGATCACCTGCACGTAGTCGCTAGGCGGCTTGGTGGAGCGTTCCGCGCTCGGCAGGTCGACCACGCTCGGGTCATTGGCCGAAGGCATGACCATGAAAATAATCAGCAACACCAGCATCACGTCGATGTAGGGCACGACGTTGATCTCGGACTTGAACTTGCGGCCGCGGCCGCCGCGCATGCTGCTGGAAAAAGAGGAAGCCATGATTGCTCTGCCTTCTTAACGCGACTGACGTTGCAGGATATTGGAGAACTCTTCGACGAAGCTTTCGAAGCGGATCGCCAGGCGGTCGATGTCGTGGGCGAAACGGTTGTACGCGACCACGGCAGGGATCGCCGCGAACAGGCCGATGGCGGTGGCGATCAGCGCTTCGGCAATGCCGGGGGCGACCGCGGCCAGCGTGGCCTGCTGCACATTGGCCAGGCCGCGGAAGGCGTTCATGATGCCCCACACGGTGCCGAGCAGGCCGATGTACGGCGATACCGAACCGACCGAGGCCAGGAAGGCCAGGTGCGATTCCAGCACATCCATCTCGCGCTGGAAGGCGGCGCGCATGGCGCGGCGGGCGCCGTCCAGCACCGCGCCGGCGTCCATGCTTTCGCGCGCGGCGGTGTAGGCGGCCTTGCTCTTGATGAACTCACCCATGCCGGCTTCGAAGATGCGCGCCAGCGGACCGCTGTTGGCGCGGTCCTTGCCGGCGTTCTGGTGCAGCGCGTGCAGGTTGCCGCCGGCCCAGAAGGTTTTCTCGAATTCGATGGTCAGGCGGCGTGCCGAACGCACCGCGAACATCTTGCTGAAGATGTAGGTCCAGCTGGTCAGCGAGATGACGAACAGCAGCGCCATGATCAACTGCACGATCAGGTGGGCGTTGGTGATGAGGGACAGGAAAGAGAGGTCTTGGGTGACGTTCATGTATAGGTTCAGTCTGTTTTGATGGTACTACGCATTTTTTCTGCAACCGACGCCGGCACGGCGCGCGGACTGAGGTCCGAACCGACGCAGCCGACCTTGACTCGGGCGGTGTTCAGCAACTGCTCGCCGCACCAGGCTTGCTGCACGAACTGGATCGAGGCGCGGCCCAGTTTTTCGATACTAAGCGTTAATTTTAGTACGTCGTCCAACCTGGCAGGGGCATGATACTCCGCGCTGACGCTTTTGACGACGAACATGGCGTCATGTTCCTGCAGCAGGGCGTGTTGCTCGACGTGGATGGCGCGCAGCCATTCGGTGCGGGCGCGCTCAAAGAACTTGAGGTAGTTTGCGTAATAGACGATACCGCCGGCGTCGGTGTCTTCGTAATAGACCCGTACGTTCCAGATAAACTCTGCTGGCATGTTATTTTGACTACTAGTGAGAGTGAGCAACATTCTACGCGATTTTATTGTGATCGTTGAAGCTGCGACGGGGTGATTCACGTCAAATCCGCTTTTTATGCGGATTTTTCAACTGCGCGCAATAGATTGCACTACCGCTAGTAAAGCGTTTTCCCGGCAACTTGCCAAGGCTTGTAACAACCGCTTACGAATCGCTTCAGGGATGAAGCGATTCGTCACGCCCAATTTACAGGTTGCGCTTGATCGTCAGCGGGCCGTAGCCTTGGCACGTTGGCATCATCTCGATGCGGTTGATGTTGATGTGGGCGGGCAGGGTGGCGATCCAGTAGGCGGTGTTGGCGATGTCTTCCGGCGTCAGCGGTTCGGTGCCTTCGTAGACCTTGGCTGCGGCCGCGTCGTTGCCCTTCAGGCGGACGTTGGAGAACTCGGTGCCGCCGCACAGGCCGGGCGCCAGGTTGGTGGCGCGCACGCCGGTGCCGACCAGGTCGGCGCGCAGGTTGAGCGTGAACTGCTCGACGAAGGCCTTGGTGGCGCCGTACACATTGCCGCCCGGATAAGGCGTGTCGCCGGCCACCGAACCGAGGTTGATGACGGTGCCGCTGCCGCGCGCCACCATGCCCGGCAGGATGGCGCGGGTCATGGCGACCAGGCCGCTGCAATTGGTGGCGATCATGGTGTCCCAGTCGTCCAGCGACGATTCATGCGCCGGCGTGACGCCCAGCGCCAGGCCGGCATTGTTGACCAGCACGTCGATCTGCGCCCACTCGGCCGGCAAGCCGTCCAGCGCGCTCTTGATCGAGGCCTTGTCGGTCACATCCAGCACGACCGGGCGGGCGGCGGCGCCCAGTTCTGCCGACAGCGCCTCCAGCCGGTCGGCGCGGCGGCCGCTGATCAGCACCTTGTGGCCGTTCTGAACGAAGGTGCGGGCCATGGCGGCGCCGAAGCCGGCGGTGGCGCCGGTGATGAAGACGATCATGATCTATCCTTATGCGAGAGTGGAAACGATGGTCAAGTGTAGCCGAAATGGCAGTATGGCTTATCTCTCCTATCAAAATCGGCATAAGATTGCATTTTAAGCAATGATTTCCTTGCTCAAAGCTGGCGCATAAATTACAATCAGGCTTCCATTACGTCTCACGTAACTGGCGAAAAGCTCCGGTCATCACCATTTTGGTGCGTGGCGATCGGTTAGCGAAAGGTGGGCATCCACCGGGAAACGTGAGATTTCATCAGCCGTTCGCCTGGGCAGCCATCGATGGAAATGCACGAAGAGGCTGCCTGTCCGCTATCGGCTTCCCTCATTCGATCCAACCTGCCAGTAACAAGTTACTCAATTCATTTGGAGTTTTTACATGTTCGCAAAAGATCATACCCTCGCCAACGTTGACCCGGAATTGTTCGGCGCCATCCAGAAAGAAAACACCCGTCAGCACGATCACATTGAGCTGATCGCGTCGGAAAACTACACCTCGCCAGCCGTCATGGAAGCGCAAGGTTCGCAGCTGACCAACAAATACGCCGAAGGCTACCCAGGCAAGCGCTACTACGGCGGTTGCGAGTACGTCGACGTCGTCGAGCAACTGGCGATCGACCGCGTCAAGCAGCTGTTCGGCGCGGAAGCGGCCAACGTGCAGCCTAACTCGGGTTCGCAAGCCAACCAGGGCGTGTTCTTCGCCGTGCTGAAGCCAGGCGACACCATCATGGGCATGTCGCTGGCCGAAGGCGGCCACCTGACCCACGGCATGCCGCTGAATATGTCCGGCAAGTGGTTCAACGTGGTTTCCTACGGCCTGACCGCCGAAGAAGACATCGACTACGAAGCCATGGAAGTGCTGGCCAAGGAACACAAGCCTAAGCTGATCATCGCCGGTGCTTCGGCGTTCTCGAAAAAGATCGACTTCGAGCGTTTCGCTGCCGTCGCCAAAGCCGTTGGCGCTTACTTCATGGTCGACATGGCGCACTACGCCGGCCTGATCGCCGCCGGCCTGTATCCTAACCCGGTGCCGCACGCCGACTTCGTCACCTCGACCACGCACAAATCGCTGCGCGGCCCACGCGGCGGCATCATCCTGATGAAGGCCGAGCACGAGAAGATCATCAACTCGGCTATCTTCCCAGGCATCCAGGGCGGCCCGCTGATGCACGTCATCGCCGGCAAGGCTGTTGCGTTCAAAGAAGCGCTGACGCCTGAGTTCAAGGCTTACCAGCAACAAGTCGTCATCAACGCCGACGTGCTGGCCAAGACCCTGATCAAGCGCGGCCTGCGTATCGTCTCCGGCGGCACCGAGTCGCACGTGATGCTGGTGGACCTGCGTCCTAAGAACCTGACCGGCAAGGAAGCGGAAGCGATCCTGGGCGCCGCCCACATGACCTGCAACAAGAACGGCATCCCTAACGATCCGCAGAAGCCATTCGTGACTTCCGGCATCCGTCTGGGCTCGCCAGCGTTCACCACCCGCGGTTTCAAGGAAGCGGAAGCGGAACAAGTCGGCAACCTGATCGCCGACGTGCTGGACAACCCGCACGACGCAGCGACCATCGACCGCGTGAAAGCGGCCGTGAAGGTTCTGGCTGACAAGTTCCCTGTCTACGCCAAGTAATCTGCAGTACCGCGACGCCGGCGAGTGCCGGTGTCGCGTCACCGAATAGCGCCAATATGAAATGTCCGTTTTGCCAGCATGAAGATACCCAGGTTCTCGATACGCGTGTATCCGAGGAAGGGGATTCCATACGCCGGCGCCGGCGCTGCGGTAAATGCGATAAACGATTTACCACGTATGAGCGCATCGAACTGGTGATGCCGTATGTGGTCAAGAAGAACGGTAGCCGCACCGAGTACGCGGCCGCCAAGTTGCGCGGCAGCCTGACGCTGGCCTTGCGCAAACGTCCCGTGGCGGCGCCCGCCGTTGACGCGGCGATATTGTCGATCGAAGAAAAGCTGCTGACCAGCGGCCAGCGCGAAGTCGACACCGGCTACATCGGCGAGCTGGTGATGAAGGAACTGAAGCGCCTCGACAAGATCGCGTATATCCGGTTTGCATCGGTCTATAAAAACTTCGAAGACCTGGCCGAGTTCCAGGACGCGATTGCCGAAGTCGGGCAGGAACGCAAGCCGCGCAAGGCTTAGTTTCCGGTTCGTTGGCGTCCGGCCTACGGCTGACGCACCTTTGATACACCTCATATCCTCTACAGTCGTCGCTGCTAACTTCTAGCACTGTCCTTGTCGACTTGCGGA
Source organism: Duganella sp. BJB476 (assembly GCF_003416895.1). Lineage (GTDB taxonomy): Bacteria > Pseudomonadota > Gammaproteobacteria > Burkholderiales > Burkholderiaceae_D > Rugamonas. The sequence continues at coordinate 755,951 of NZ_QVIO01000002.1, read as the reverse complement.
GGTGTGCCATGCGCACACGCGCCTTGATGCACGGCTTTACACTGCTGGAAATCCTGATCGCCGTGCTGTTGCTGGCGGTTGGCATTGTCGGCGGCGTGGCGATGCAGTTGACGGCCCTGCGCATGCGGCATCAGGCCGCGTTGCTGTCGCAGGCGACTTATGTGGCGGCCGGCCTGGCCGAACGCATGCGCGCCAACGCCGCGCAAATGCACCTGGCCGATGGCGCCAATCCCTATCTGATGCTGGACTACGACGCGCTGGCCGAACCCGATCCGCCGGCGCCGTCGGCCCTGTGCTACGGCGGCGCGTGCGACAGCGCGCAGTTGGCCATGTTCGATCTGTACGAAGTGAAAGTGCAAGTCAGCCAGTATTTGCCTGCGGGCCGCATACAGGTCTGTCGCGATGGCAGCGTCAAGCCGGGATGGACTTGCGGTGGCGCTGCGGGCGCGCCGGTGGTGGTCAAGGTGGGATGGCGCGGCAAGAATCCCGACGGCACGCCGCACAAAGATGTCAGCGGTGAATTCGCGCCCGCCGTCGCCGTGGCTGTTGGAGCGACGCGATGAACGCGCGCGGATGGACTGTGATCGAGTTCGCCATCGCGGTGGCGTTGGGCTTGATCGTGACCTTGTTGGCCAGCGGCTTGCTGCTGTCGGCCGGCAGCAATTACCGCAATCACAGCGAGAGCTCCGGGCTCAATGACGGCGGCCGCCATGCGCTCGACATCATGGCGCGGGCGATACGGCAGGGCGCTTATGTCAATTGGGACAGCAAGGCCGCTCCGGTGGAACTGGACGCCGATGCACCGGCGTCCATTGCAGGATTGGACGCAAGCAGCATCAGCCGGGGTGGCGCGGATATCTCGGCGATGTTGCCGGCGGTGGCGCACGGCAGCGATGTGCTGGCCCTGCGCTTTTCCGGTTCGGGCGTGGGCGGCAATGGCGACGGTTCCAGCCTCAATTGCGCTGGCTTCGGCGTCGCCGTTCCCGACGCGGCCGATGCGCGCGGCTGGAGCATCTTCTATGTCGCGGACGACGGGGCGGGCGAGGCCGAACTGCGCTGCAAATACCGCGGCGCCTCCGGTTGGGGCGCGGACGCCATCGTGCGCGGCGTCGAATCCTTTCAAGTGCTGTATGGGCTCGATACCGATACGCCGGCCGACGGTATCCCTAATTCCTATGTCAATGCCAGCAATATCAATGCGATGGATGCCGCGCTGGTGTTGTCCGGCGCCACGCCCGGCGAGCGCTTGCGCGATTTCCATCGCAAGACTTTCTGGAAGCGCGTTTGCAGCGTCCGGGTGGCGCTGCTGCTGCACGGCGAGAGCAATACGCGCGCGGATAAGGCGAGCACGCGGTTCGATCTGTTCGGCCCCGCCTATTCCGATGCGCATGGCGACGATGAAGGTGTGCGCATCGCGGAGGCGACGTTGCCGCCGTCGCAGCGCAGGCGGGCGCGCCGGGTGGTCGGCATGACGGTGGCCTTGCGCAATCGGAGCGGCTAGGTCATGGCGGCGCAACGGCAGCGAGGCGTGGTTGTGTTGATGTGCCTGATGATGTTGATCCTGGCGATGCTGCTGGGCGTGTCGGCGGCGCAAATGAGCTTGCAGGGTGAAAAGGCGGCGCGTGGCGAGCGCGATCGGGATGTGGCGTTTCAGGCGGCGGAGGATGCCTTGGCGGATGCGGAGCGCGATATCCAGAGCGGCACGGCGGAGGCCAGCGCATGCGATCGGGCGCCCGTCTGGCAGCGGGTGGATTTGTCCGGGACTGAGGACGGCGGCGCCTGCACGCTGGGCTATGGCGACCATACCGGAGCGGCGATGCTGACGGCCGAAGGCGTGCTGCCGTTCAAGCGGCCGCGCTATGTGATCGAGCGCATGGAGTGCCATCAGCCGGGCGAGGATGCGTCGGCCGGCGGCGCGGTCGCTTATTGCTATCGCGTGACGGTGATTGGTTTCGGCGCCAGGCCAGGTACGGAGCTGGTCTTGCAAACGGTGTTCGTCAAGCCGGAGTGAGGAGGGGATATGCGCATTGCAAACAGTGCATCGCTGCCTGGGCATGGCCGGCGATGGTGGTGGGCGTGGCTGGTGATCGTCGCGCTGTTGATGTTGCTGCCGATGCTGGCGGGTGGTGTGCGCGCAGCGCCGCCGGTGTTCGATATCGCCAGTGAGCCGTTGACGGCAGCTTGCCGTACAGCCCCCGGCGCGCGGATCGCTGGCCCTGCGCTGTTGCTGGCGGCCCCGGCCGGTCCTGGGGCGCCTCCCGTCGCTGCGTCGCCAGCCTCGCCGGTAGGCGATCTGTTCAGCGCCACGCTGGACGCGAGCGATTGGGGCGGACATTTTGAACGCATCGCCTCGCCGGTTTCCGCAGCGGCGTTGTGGGATGCAAGCGCCATCCTAACCGGCGAACCGGGGCGCGCGCCGAAGCCGGAACCTGCTGCACGCAGGCTCTACACGGCCATCGTGCAGACGGATGGCAAGCTGGTTGGCATTCCCTTTGCGTGGCCCGCCTTGTCCTCAGCACAGCAAGCATTGCTCGATCAAGCGCCGCCGCCCCATGCGGCGGCCGCCGACGGGCTCGGCGAGCGTCGCCTGGCCTACCTGCGCGGCGACCGCAGCGATGAAGGTACACTGTTCCGTCGCCGCACCAGCGTGCTCGGCGATTCGATTAACAGCACCCCCGTGCTGGTTGGCCCGCCGTCGGGCGCTGCGCGGGACGCGGGCTATCTGGCTTTCCGCGAGCGCCACAAGGCCCGCCGTGCCACGATCTACCTTGGCGCCAACGACGGCATGCTGCACGCCTTCGACGCCAACACGGGCGGCGAACTTTACGCTTATTTTCCCAACGCCTTAATGCCGGTGTTGAACCGCTTGCCCAGCGTCGATTACGTGCACCGTGCCTATGTCGACGGCCCTTCGTTCAGCGCAGACGCTCTGATCGGCGCCAATTGGCGCACGGTCCTGGTCGCGGCCATGGGCGGTGGCGCGCAAGGCGTCTTCGCGCTGGACATCAGCGATCCCGCCGCGCTGGATGAAAACGCCGCACTCTGGGAATTCACCGACCGCGACGATCCGATGATGGGCAACGTCACCACGCTGCCGCAGCTTGCCAAGGTGCGTACCAGCCGTGGCGCCGACGTGCCCACTTATCGCTACTTCGCCATCGTTTCCAGCGGCCTGAACAACTACGCCCGCGATGGTCATGCCAGCGGCGCGGGCAAGGGCGCCTTATTCCTGCTGGCGTTGGACAAGCCGCGCGATGCGCCGTGGACGCTCAATGTGAATTACTTCCGCCTCGTAACTCCCATCTCCGACCCATCGCTGGCCAACGGCCTGAGCGCGCCCGCGTTGCTTGCCGATCGTGATGGGGCGTTGAGTTACGCCTATGCTGGCGACCTGCAAGGCAATTTGTGGCGCTTCGATTTCAACACCTGGCCGGGAGCGGCCGCCAAGGCGCTATTCGTCGCCCGAGATGCCGACGGCAAGCGGCAACCGATTGCGCAACAACCCATGTTGGCCTATGCCTCCGGCGGCGGCTACCTGATACTGTTTGGCACGGGCGCGATGTTTGATCGGGCCGGCCTGGCTGCGGGAAGCTTTAGCACGCAATCGTTCTACGCCATCCTCGACAGCCTGTCCGTGCCGATGGATGTCGTTGCCGGCCGGCGCCAGTTGACCGAACGCGTGCTGGATCCCTTGGCCTCTGACCTGCTCAGTATTAGCGGCGCGGAGATGGCGCCCGGCAGCAAAGGCTGGTACGTCGACTTCCTGCACGCGGCGCGCACGGGAGAGCGCAGCATCAACAGCGGCAAGCTGATGGGCGGCGAGGTCGTGTTCAACACGCTGCTGCCGGGCGCGGATAAATGCGATGCGTCGCGCGGCCGCACCTACGTGCTGGATGCGCTGAGCGGGCTACCGGGCGGCCACAGCACGGCAGCCGTCATGCCGTCCGCGCCGATCGTCGGCGTGCTGCAATCGACCTATGCGGCCGTGCCGTCGTTGGTGCAGCTGTCGACCAGCAGTAGCCCGCCGGATCCAACGGGGCGGATCGTGGCCGATAAAAACTATGCCGTGGTCAATGCGTCGGCGCGTGAGACCACCGTGGTGGGCAGCGTCAAAGTGCGCTCGCGGTCTGGCCGCCTCAGTTGGCGCGAGGTGGCCAATTGGCGCGAACTGCACGAGGCGATCAAATGATGCCCGCGCGCCGACAGGCTTTCAGCATGATCGAATTGCTGATCGTGCTGGTCATACTGGCCGTGCTTGCCGCGCAGGTGATGCCGGGTTTTCAGCAGCACGTGATCCGTGCGCGGCGCTCCGAGGCGCAGGCTGCGCTGCTGCAACTGATGCAGCAGGAAGAGCGGTTTTTCACGCAGGCCAATACCTACATCGCCTTCTCGTCCAGCATCACTGACCCGGAGGCGCGTCAGTTCAAATGGTGGAGCAGCAACGGCGCGCCGACCAGCGCCTACGAAATCGAAGGCAAGGCCTGTGACGGCGAGTTGATCTCGCAATGCGTGCAGTTGATCGCCACGCCGGGCACCGCGCTGGTCGATGCCAGCTTTCGCGACGACGATTGCCGGCAACTCAAGCTGACCAGCAGCGGCCTGCGCCTGGCGACCGGACCGTCCGTCCACTGCTGGCCTTGAAGGAAACACGATGCGAGGCCATCCCTCCAGCGCCGGCGTCAGCCTGATCGAATTATTGATCGTGCTGTTGTTGGCTACGATCTTGCTTGGCGTCGCCGTGCCGAACTACCGGGCCGCGCTGGAACGCCAGCAATTGCGCATCGCCGTCAATGACCTGGTGGCAGCCATTAACCTGACCCGTTCGCACGCCATCGCGCGCGGTGGCCAGGTCTTGCTGGCGCCGCTGGAGCCTGCCGGCGCCGCCTGGCGCCTGGGCTGGACGGTGTTTGTCGATGACAATGGCAACCGCCGCCCCGATCCTGGTGAGTTGCTGCTGCTCCGGCATGGCCCGATCGCTGAGGGCGTTACCATCGCCACGGTCTTTTCGTCGAGCGCGGCGACTCAGTATCTTGCTTATAATAGTGCTGGGCGTGCTTGCAGCGCCAGCAACAGCCTGGCCGCGCGCTGGGGCACGCTGTCGCTGACGCATGGCGACAATACGCGCAACATCAAAATCAATATGCTGGGCCGGGTGCGCGTATGCGATCCGGCGGTGGACGGAGCAAGCTGCACCAGTGCCATAGACTAAGGACAACGTGAACATCAACAACGATCTCGAAGGCATGACGCTGGCGCTGGAGTGGGCCGCCAAAGGGCTGTACACCACCTCGCCGAATCCGCACATCGGCTGCGTGATCGTGCGCGACGGACAAGTGATCGGCGCCGGCGTGACCCAGCAGGCCGGCAGCGACCATGCGGAAATCCAGGCGCTGAAGGATGCGCAGGCGCGCGGCCACGACGTGCGCGGCGCCACCGCCTACGTGACGCTGGAACCGTGCAACCACCACGGCCGCACGCCGCCCTGCTCGGACGCGCTGGTGCGCGCCGGCCTGGGCCGCGTGGTGGCGGCGATGGAGGATCCGAATCCGCTGGTGGCCGGGCAGGGCATGGCCAAGCTGGCCGCCGCCGGCATCGAGGTCAGCGTCGGCCTGCTGGCCGGGCAGGCCTACGAACTGAATATCGGCTTCTTCTCGCGCATGACGCGCGGCCTGCCGTGGGTGCGCATGAAGACCGCCGCCAGCCTGGACGGCATGACGGCGCTGCACAACGGCGTCAGCCAATGGATCACCGGGCCGGAAGCGCGCGCCGACGGCCACGCCTGGCGCGCCCGCGCCTGCGCCATCCTGACCGGCATCGGCACCGTCAAGGCCGACGATCCGCAGCTCAATGTGCGCGCGGTGGAAACGCCGCGCCAGCCGCGCCGCATCGTGGTGGACAGCAAGCTCGACATCGATCCGTCCGCCAAGGTCTTGCAGGGCGGCGGCACCTGGATCGCGGCGGCGGTGGCCGATCCTGAAAAGGAGACGGCGCTGCGCGCGGTGGGCGCGGAAATCATCCTGCTGCCCAACGCCTCCGGCAAGGTCGACCTGCCCGAGCTGATGCGCGAGCTGGGCCGGCGCCAGATCAACGAGCTGCACGTCGAAGCCGGCGGCAAGCTCAACGGGTCCATGATCCGCGAAGGTTGCGTGGACGAGCTGCTGGTCTACCTGGCGCCGACGCTGCTGGGCGATGCGCAGGGCATGTTCGCCTTGCCGGCGTTGACCGACCTGTCGCTCAAGCAGCATCTGAAATTTCACGAGGTTAAGCAGATCGGCGAAGATTTGCGTATCCTTGCACGATTCACTCATCATTAAGAGCATTCACATGTTTACTGGAATTGTCGCCGTTATCGGCAAAATCGAATCCGTCACGCCGCTGGAAGGCGGCTCGTTCGCGGGCGTGCGCCTGAACATCAACGCCGGCGGCCTGCCGCTGGCCGACGTCGCGCTGGGCGACTCGATCGCCATCAACGGCGCCTGCATGACCGTGGTGGAGAAGGACGACAGCAGCTTCCGCGTCGACGTCTCGCGCGAAAGCCTGAACTGCACCGTCGGCCTCGACACGCTGACTGAAGTGAACCTGGAAAAGGCGCTGACGCTCAACGAGCGCCTGGGCGGCCATCTGGTGTCCGGTCACGTGGACGGCCTGGGCGTGGTGCGCAAGTTCGAAGGCGTGGGCGAATCGTGGGAGCTGGTGATCGAAGCACCGCACGAGCTGGCCAAGTTCCTGGCCTTCAAAGGCTCGATCGTGGTCAACGGCGTATCGCTGACCGTCAACCGCGTGACCGATATCGGCACCGGCAAGGACCTGGTCTGCCAGTTCTCGATCAACCTGATCCCACACACCATCGCCATGACCACGCTCAAGCATCTGGTCGTGGGCAAGCAGGTCAACCTGGAGATCGACCTGATCGCCCGCTACGTCGAGCGCATGGTCTCGGTCGGCGCCGCCGGCAAGTAAGGCCTTGCAACGCCCGGCACGCCGGGCGTTGACAACGTCCCAAGCCTCGACTAGTATACCTACCAACTAGTCGGTAAATTAAATCTCATGAACATACACTCGGATTACAGCCAGCGTGCCGTGGTGCAGTCGCAAGACTTGCCCTGGGTGGACTCGCCCGCGCAGGGCATACAGCGCAAGATGCTGGAGCGCGACGGCGGCGAGGTGGCGCGCGCCACGTCCATCGTGCGCTACGCGCCGGGCAGCAGCTTCCCCAGCCATCTGCACGAGCTGGGCGAGGAGATCCTGGTGCTGGAGGGCGATTTCTTTGATGAGTCCGGCAGCTACGGCGCGGGTGCCTATCTCAAGAATCCGCCGGGGTCATCGCATGCGCCGGGCTCGGTCGGCGGCTGCACGCTGCTGGTCAAGCTGCGCCACATGGACCCGCAGGATACGCAGGCTGTGCGCATCGATACCGGCTCCACGGCGTGGCTGCCGGGCCTGGTGCCGGGCTTGTCGGTGATGCCCTTGTCCGAGTTCGGCGCCAGCCATACGGCGTTGGTGCGCTGGGCGCCCGGCACGCGCTTCAATCCGCACCGTCACTACGGCGGCGAAGAGATCTACGTGCTGGAAGGCGTGTTCGAAGACGAGTTCGGCCGCTATCCGGCCGGCACCTGGCTGCGTAGCCCGCACCTGAGCGCGCATCAGCCGTTCAGCCGTGAAGGCTGTATCATCCTCGTCAAAGTCGGACACCTGCCGATTGCCGATCACAAAGAAAGCCAGTAAATGAAGCATTTTTCCGAGATGTCCGAGTCCGCGCTGCGCGTGGTGGATGCTGCCGAAGGCCTGATCCAGGAACGCGGCTACAACGGCTTTTCCTACGATGACGTGGCCAAGCTGGTCGGCATCAAGAAACCCAGCATCCACCATCACTTCGCGACCAAGGGTGATCTGGCGACGACGGTGGCGCAGCGCTACACGCATCGCTTTCGCGAGCAGTTGCTGCGTATCGAGGTCCAGCACGCCAAGGCGGAGGACCGGTTGACGGCCTACGCAACGCTGTTCGAAAACACCTTCGCCGCCGAGCAGCGCCTGTGCGTCTGCGGCATGCTGGGAGCGGAGGCCAACTCGCTGCCGGAAGGCGTGGCGCACGAGGTGGGGCGTTTCTTCGAGGCCAACACCGATTGGCTGGCAATGGTGATCGCTGAAGGCCAGCGCGCGCAGCAGTTGCGTGTGCAGCCGGAAGCGCGTGCGCTGGCGGAGGCTGTCCTCGCCACGCTGGAAGGGGCGATGATCGTGGCCCGCTCGGTGCGCGGCGCGCGTGGCCCGGCCGGCGTGGCGCAAACTTTTTTATCGACGTTGCTGGCCTGACTGGGCGACGGCGTTCCGTGCCGGCGGCTGTCGGCATTTTTTTTAGCTGTAAAAACCTACCAACTAGTTGGTATACTTAGGGGGATCCATGAATACATTGAATGGCAGGAAGTTATTGGTAGTCGGCGGCACCAGTGGCATGGGGCTGGAGACGGCGCGCATGGCGCTGGAGCAGGGCGCGAGTGTGGTAATTGTCGGCCATCGCCCGGAGAAAACGGAGGCGGCGCGCGCCGCGCTGTCGGAATCGGGCACGGTTGCCGCGCTGGTTGCTGACCTAAGCAGCGCGCAAGGCTTGCAGCAACTGCTGGACGCCATCGACGACGGACACAAGGATATCGACCTGCTGGTGAATGCCGCCGGTGTGTTCTTCCCCAAGCCTTTCCTCGAGCATGGCGAGGCGGACTACGACCAGTACCAGGCGCTGAACAAGGCCTTCTTCTTCGTCACCCAGAAGGTGGCGGCCAATCTGGCGGCGGCTGGTCGCCCGGGCGCCATCGTCAACATCGGTTCGATGTGGGGCAAGCAGGCGATCGCGGCGACGCCGTCGTCCGCCTATTCGATGGCCAAGGCTGGCCTGCATGCGTTGACCCAGCACCTGGCGATGGAGCTGGCTTCGCGCCGGATACGCGTCAACGCCGTGTCGCCGGCGGTGGTGGAGACGCCGATCTATGAGGGGTTCATCCCCAAGGCCGAGGTGCATGGCGCGCTGCAGGGTTTCAATAGTTTCCATCCTATCGGCCGCGTCGGCACGTCGCGTGACGTCGCGGAAGCGATCATGTTCCTGCTGTCGGACAAGGCGTCGTGGGTCACCGGGGCGGTGTGGGATGTGGATGGCGGCGTCATGGCCGGCCGGGGATAGCTGGATTTGTGCTGGAATATTGACAATTAATCCAGAAGGCACCTTCTAAAGCCGGCCATTTGGCGGATAAAAGCGGGCTTTTGCGGTGGGGCGGGCGTAAATCCTTTAAAATAGCGCCCTGTTCTAGCTCCGCTACAAAGGATTAAAAATGTCAATTTCCAGCACCGAAGAAATCGTCGCCGAATTGCGCGCTGGCCGCATGGTGATCCTGGTCGATGAAGAAGACCGGGAAAACGAAGGCGACCTGGTGCTCGCGGCGGACTTTGTGACGCCTGAAGCCATTAATTTCATGGTCAAGCATGCGCGCGGCCTGGTCTGCCTGACCCTGACCGAAGAGCGCTGCGACCAGCTGAACCTGTCGATGATGTCGGCCCGTAACGGCACCGCCTTCGGCACCAATTTCACCGTCTCGATCGAAGCGGCCGAGGGCGTGACCACCGGCATCTCGGCGGCCGACCGCGCCAAGACCATCCAGGTCGCCGTCGCCAAGGACACGCAGCCGTCGGACATCGTCCAGCCCGGCCACATCTTCCCGCTGAAGGCGCAACCGGGCGGCGTGCTGATGCGCGCTGGCCATACCGAAGCCGGCTGCGACCTGACCGCCATGGCCGGCCTGACCCCGGCTTCCGTGATCTGCGAGATCATGAAGGACGACGGCACCATGGCGCGCCTGCCGGACCTGCTGGAATTCGCCAAGGAACACGGCCTGAAGATCGGCACCATCGCCGACCTGATCCACTACCGCAGCCGCAACGAGTCGCTGGTCGAGAAGATCGGCGAGCGTCCGCTCAAGACCGCCCAGGGCGACTTCCGCATGATCGCCTTCCGCGACAAGCCGAGCGGCTCGGCCCACCTGGCGCTGGTGCACGGCGATATCGAGAAGAGCAAGGAAACCCTGGTGCGCGTGCATCAGCCGGTATCCATCCTGGACATCCTGGAATCGGAAGCGACCACCCACTCGTGGAACCTGTCGTCGTCGCTGGCGGCGGTCAAGGCGTCCGAGCGCGGCGTGATCGTGCTGCTCAACTGCGAAGAAACGGCGGAGCAGTTCTTCGCCCAGTTCGACGCGCTGGGCAAGCCGGAAACCAAACCGAAAGGCCGCGCGGCCAGCATGGACCTGCGCAGCTACGGCATCGGCGCGCAAATCCTGCGCGAAGTCGGCGTCTGCAAGATGCAGCTGCTGGCCAGCCCGCGCAAGATGCCGTCGATGACGGGCTTCGATCTGGAAGTGACCGGCTACATGGCCAAACCTAACTAATTCAACCAACACACAAGAGGCACTCCATGACTGTAGGAAGCTACGAAACCAATTTGTCCGGCGACGGTCTGCGCATCGGCATCGTTCAAGCCCGTTTTAACGAAGATGTCTGCCACGGCCTGCTGGCGTCCTGCCTGGCGGAACTGAAGCACTTGGGCGTGGCCGACGAAGACGTGCTGCACGTGGCCGTGCCGGGCGCGCTGGAAGTGCCGCTGGTGCTGCAGAAGATGGCCGAGTCGCAGCAATTCGACGCGCTGATCGCGCTGGGCGCGGTGATCCGTGGCGAAACCTACCACTTCGAGCTGGTCTCGAACGAATCGGGCGCCGGCATCACCCGCATCGGCCTGGATTATGGTATTCCTATCGCTAACGCGATCCTGACCACCGAGAACGACGAGCAGGCCGAAGCCCGCATGGCCGTCAAGGGCGCCGATGCGGCGCGCGTGGCGGTGGAGATGGCCAATCTGACCATCGCGTTGGAAGAGCTGAGCCAGGACCAGGGCGACGACGAGTAAGAACAGGTAGGAAACGGCGCAGTGTGCCGGTATGCGCCGGCGCACTGAGCCGGATTTTGTAAGTATTTAAGAACAGGTATAACCATGACAGATAAAATTTTGCACGCCAACCCTAGCAAGAACCGTACGCCGCGCCACCGCGCGCGTGAGTTTGCGTTGCAGGGTTTGTATCAGTGGCTGCTGAACAATGAAGACGCATCCACCGTGGTCAACAACATCCGCGCCGCGCACGGCTTCGACAAGGCCGACGGCGACCACTTCACGGTGCTGCTGTACGGCGCGATCAAGGATTCGGTAGCGCTGCGCGAAAGCTTCGCGCCGCTGGTCGACCGCGGCGTGGGCGAGCTGTCGCCGATCGAGCACGCAGTGCTGCTGATCGGTGCGTTCGAACTGAAGAACAACCTGGAAATCCCGTACCGCGTCGTCATCAACGAAGCGGTCGAGCTGACCAAGTCCTTCGGCGGTATCGACGGCCACAAATACGTCAACGGCGTGCTGGACAAGCTGGCCGCCAAGGTTCGCCCGGACGAAGTCGCCGCCGACAAAAAACGCTAAGCAGCGTCTGGTACTGTCAGAAGCCACCCAAGGTATCTTGTGGTGGCTTTTTTTTATTTGGGTTTGACGGGGAGGGGACTGCGCCGCAGAATCCGTTGACTTAAAATCAATGTCGAGGGCGCATCATCGAACTGCATACCCTGAACCGGGCGCCGGCCTGGCGTCGCCGTGGCTGGCTGGCGCTGATCGCCGGCGCGCATTTGCTGGCGTTTATCGGCTGGCGCACGCCTGAGCGGCCTCTGGCGGCATCTGTGGGCCGCCATGAGGCCATCACGTACATCCTGGCGCCGCTGAAGCCGCCGGCGCCCAAGGCTGCGGCACAGCCCAAACCCATCCGCGAGCCGGCCGCACCGCGCATGACGCTGCTGCCGTCCGCGCCGGAGCCGATTCAGCAGCCGATTCAGCAACCGCAAGCCCCGCAAGCCATCACGCAGGCCACACCGCCGCCGGATCCGTTCGCGCAGCCGCCTGACAAGCCGGCCGAGGATCTGCTGCAGCGTTCGCTCAAAAGCGCCGCCGCAGCCGACCGGCAGTTGCGCAAGGAAGCCTGGAATCCACACGACAAAAAGATCGCCAACAACACGACCGCGCTGGCAGCCAAGCTGGGCGGCGCCTATGCCGGCGACAACGGCACCACGCTCGAGAATTTCACCACGCCCGATGGCCGGCTGATGACGCGCGTACGCTCGGGCGGCGGCAGTTATTGCGCGGTGATGGAGTCCAATGCGCTGACCGGTGGGCGCGATCCATTCCGGGACGGCGTTAAAACCAAGGTCGGCACCTGCCCGCGCTGATTGTCCAGGCGTAAAAAAGCCACCTCGCGAGGTGGCTTAATCGTTTTGAGGCTATGAAATCAGAGGCCGGCGATCTGGGTGCCGCTGACCGATTTCTCTGCCGTTGCCACTGGCGGGGTAGGCTTGGCAGGCGCCGCAGCCATGGTCGGGGTAAAGGTAGGCACCTTCTTGCCTGCGGAAACCTGCTTCAGCAGACGCATTTCGTTCATCACCTTCGAACCGTAGCCGTCGTCATGCTCGAACGCCGCAGCGCCGACATAGATCTTCAGGCCGGCTTCGATGGAGCCGCCGCGGGTCACGTAATCCTTCAGGATCAGCGAGCCGACACGGATGTTGGCCACTGGATTGAGCGCCGCTTGCAGGCCGCCCATTTCCTGGAACTTGTCATGATGAATTTTCGACATCACCTGCATCAGGCCTTGCGCGCCGACCGGGCTTTCCGCGAACGGATTGAGCCCCGATTCAATCGCCATCACCGACAGGATCAGCAGCGGATCGAGCTTGATCTCGCGCGCGGTCAGGTAGGCGGTCGATACCAGCATGTTGGCGGCGTCGCCGGCGATACGGTAACGCTTGGACAGCCAGGAGGTGACCCATTGCTGCTGCTTCTGCGTGCCCAGCAGGGCTCGTTCTTCGGCGGTCAGCGGTGCGGTGCTGGCGGCCGGGGTGGAAGCCGGGGTTTCCATCAGGGCCGACAGCGGCGGCGCCACGACGGCAACGGCTTCGATTTCCGGTTCGTGGTTCAGGCTGTTGCTCAATGCCTTGGCCAGGTCGGGACGGACAAACAGTACTGCCATCACTACTAAAGCGGTCACACCCAGAATGGTCAGAGTGTGCTGGGCGGTGGTCAACACGCCCTTTGCCGAAACGCGAGTCGTGGAAATCCACGCTGCTGGCTGGCGAGCCATGGTGCGGGCAAACTGCGTTGCACCGATAAAACGATTGTTCATAGAATTCCCCTGGAATGTCCGTAAAAGCGGGTCCCCGCCAGCGTCGAACGCAGCTAACCGGGTGCTAATGCCGTGCATCAGAAATATCATCGTCCGTCGCCGCTGGGAGCGCGCGTTGGACGCCGTCATTGCTTGCTAGAGCTGATGTTTCCCTGTGGTATTCGATCAGTCGCAATACAACTTCTTTCGGGGGTAAGGCAGACGCCTTTTGAAAACACTCCTTAAAATGTCATGTGGAGCCCCGACTCCGTGAATGAATAAGCAACACATTTATGTGGTCCGCGTTTCCGGGATATCCCGTGCTGAACCGTGTTCTCTTCAAGTAGGGCAAATTGTAGAAGCCGTTTTATATCAAGTCAATACTAACGCCAAGCGAAGCTATAACTTTTAAATCTTACTTTTTTGCTTGTATTGCGGCTAAAACCAATAAAATCAACTACTTGACCTGTCTTTTTAAACAGTATGCTGCGTTGTAAGAAAAAATTAAAAAACGATGAAATATTCTGATTTGCGAGATTTTATTTCTCAACTGCAACGGATGGGCGAACTTAAGCCCATTTTGGTGCCCGTTTCACCATATTTGGAGATGACCGAGGTCTGCGACCGCACTTTGCGGGCCGCCGGCCCGGCTTTGCTGTTCCAAAATCCGACCGGACACAGCATGCCGGTGCTGGGCAATCTGTTCGGCACCGAGCGCCGCGTGGCGCTGGGCATGGGCGCCGACAGCGTCAGCGAGCTGCGCAAGATCGGCCACGTGCTGGCGCGCCTGAAGGAGCCGGAACCGCCGAAGGGCTTCAAGGACCTGATGGGCATGGGCTCGCTGGTGAAGGCCGTGTGGGACATGGCGCCCAAGGAGTTGCGCGGCGCGCCGTGCCAGGAGATCGTGTGGGAGGGCGCCGATGTCGACCTGTCGAAATTGCCGATCCAGCATTGCTGGCCGGGCGATGTCGCGCCTTTGATTACCTGGGGCCTGGTGATTACCAAGGGTCCTAATAAGAAGCGCCAGAATCTCGGCATTTATCGTCAGCAGGTGTTGGGGCCGAACAAGGTCATCATGCGCTGGTTGGCGCACCGCGGCGGCGCGCTGGACTTCCGCGAGCACGCCATACAGAGCAAGGGTCAGCCCTATCCGATCTGCGTGGCGCTGGGCGCCGATCCCGCCACTATATTAGGCGCGGTGACGCCGGTGCCGGACAGCCTGTCCGAATACCAGTTCGCCGGCCTGCTGCGTGGCAGCCGCACCGAGCTGGTCAAGGCCATCGGCAGCGAGCTGCGCGTGCCGGCGTCGGCGGAGATTGTGCTGGAAGGCCATATCTATCCTGACGAAAACCATCCGAGCGGCTACGAGCATGCGCTGGAAGGCCCGTACGGCGACCACACCGGCTACTATAACGAGCAGGACTCGTTCCCGGTGTTCACCATCGACCGCATCACGATGCGCCGCGATCCTATCTACCACTCCACCTATACCGGCAAGCCGCCCGACGAGCCGGCCATCCTGGGCCTGGCGCTGAACGAGGTGTTCGTGCCGCTGCTGCAAAAGCAGTTTTCGGAGATCACCGATTTCCACTTGCCGGCCGAGGGCTGCAGCTACCGCATGGCGGTGGTGCAGATCAAGAAGCAGTACGCCGGCCACGCCAAGCGCGTGATGTTCGGCGTGTGGAGCTTCCTGCGCCAGTTCATGTACACCAAGTTCATCGTGGTGGTGGACGAGGACGTGAACATCCGCGACTGGAACGAAGTGATCTGGGCCATCACGACCCGCGTCGATCCGACCCGTGACACCACGCTGGTCGATAACACGCCGATCGATTACCTGGACTTCGCCTCGCCGGTGAGTGGCCTGGGCAGCAAGATGGGCATCGACGCCACCAACAAGTGGCCGGGCGAAACTACGCGCGAGTGGGGCACCACGATCAGCATGACGCCCGAAGTGAAGGCACGGGTGGATCAGATTTGGCAGGAGTTGGGGCTGTAGGTTATAATTGATCCCGGCGGGCCCCTGCGCATTGTGGCATGGCTAACCTGGTCAGGTCGGGAACGAAGCAGCCACGGCTATTAACCATAAGTGCCGCAGATCAGGCTCGCCTCCTTCGGGATATTAAAAAAGCTGCCATTGGCAGCTTTTTTTATTGGTCCACTCAGTTATTCGTCATCCAGCGCCGCTTCCAGCGGCCGTTCCGACGCCACCATCAGCGGGTTCTCCTTCAGCAGCGCGGCGTCAGGCTTGAGCTTGATCAGGTTCTTCGCATCCGTGTTGTAGGCCGTGGCGCCCACCTTCAGCTGCGCCGGCTTGCTGAACTTGAACACCACCGTCTTAACGTTCGGCACGAACATGCTCATGGCCCCTGCGACCTTCTTGATGCCGGCGTTCATCTGGCCGATGCTGCCCATGACTTGCGCGTAGTTCCACTGCGTACCCTCCGGCAGCAGCGCCAGCACTTCCAGCGCGACCGCCGATTTTTCTTCTTTCGGCAGGCTGGTCATGATCTTGGTGTCGTCGGTCATCCACTTGGGATTCGGTACCAGGGCCATGCGGAAGTCGGTCGACAGCGGCGGCAGCTGTTGACGTTCGCTGCCATGGACCACCGTCAGCACGACATCGGATGGCTTGTAGTTCTTGTTTTTGGGCTTGATGGCCAGGAAAACGCTGAGCTTGTCGCGCTCCGCTGCGGGCAGGGCGTAGAAACGGTCGATGCGCGTATCCTCCACCAGCTTCTTATATGGCACCCATTCGCGTTCGTCGGCGTGGGCGGCGAGGGACAGCAACAGCAACGGCAGCAGGGCGAGTTTTTTCATATATTTTCATGTTAAAAGAAAAACACATTGTAGGGGAGCCCGCCCCGATTACCAAATCCGGCCACGCCTTGTTACAATTGCCGTTTTGGCGACCCTGCGCCGCATCTTATTAGCTGAGCAGGATAGGCCCTTTGCACCCGCTATCTACGGTAAAATCCCAGCATGTCCTATCAAGTCCTCGCCCGTAAATACCGCCCCAAGAATTTCGAAACGCTCGTCGGCCAGGAGCACGTCGTGCGCGCGCTCACGCATGCCTTGCACAGCGGTCGCCTGCACCACGCCTATCTGTTCACCGGAACGCGCGGGGTCGGCAAGACCACCTTGTCGCGCATCCTGGCCAAATCGCTCAATTGCATCGGCCCGGACGGCACCGGCGGCATCACGCCGACCCCGTGTGGCGTGTGCGAAGCGTGCACCGCGATCGATGCCGGCCGCTTTGTCGACTATATCGAGATGGATGCGGCGTCCAATCGCGGCGTCGACGAGATGGCGCAGCTGCTGGAGCAGGCGGTCTACGCGCCGAGCAATGCGCGCTTCAAGGTCTATATGATCGATGAGGTGCACATGCTGACCAACCACGCCTTCAACTCGATGCTGAAGACGCTGGAGGAGCCGCCGGAGCACGTCAAGTTCATCCTGGCCACCACCGATCCGCAGAAGATTCCGGTGACGGTGCTGTCGCGCTGCCTGCAGTTCAATCTGAAGCAGATGCCGCCAGGTCATATCATCGGCCATCTGGATAATATCCTGGGGCAGGAGGGCATCACCTTTGAGGCGCCGGCCCTGCGTCTGTTGGCAGCCGGTGCGCACGGTTCGATGCGCGATGCGCTGTCGCTGACCGATCAGGCGATCGCCTACGCCGCCGGCGCGGTGACGCTGGATGCGGTGCAGGGCATGCTGGGTGCGCTGGACCAGTCTTACCTGATCCGCCTGCTCGATGCGCTGGCCGCGCAGGATGGCGCGGATCTGCTGGCCGTGGCCGACGAGATGGCCACGCGCAGCCTGTCGTACAACGGCGCTTTGCAGGACCTGGGCACCTTGCTGCACCGGATCGCGCTGGCGCAGACGGTGCCGGCCGCCTTGCCGGAAGATTTGCCGGAGTACGCCGATATCGTGCGCCTGGCCGCCGCCTTCGATGCGGAAGAGGTGCAGCTGTATTATCAGATCGCCGTCCACGGACGCAATGAATTGGGCCTGGCGCCGGACGAATATGCGGGCTTCTCGATGACCTTGCTGCGCATGCTGGCCTTTCGGCCCGGCGTAGGCGGGGCTGAAGGACAACCGGCTGCGGCGCCGGCGATGTCGCGTCCGGCGGCGGTGGCTGCGGCACGCGCCGCAGCGGCGCCGCCTGCACGCGCGGCTGCGCACATGCAGGCCAGCCATGCCAGTGTGACGCCGGCTGCGGTGGTCGCCGGTGCTGCGGCCGCGATGGCGCGCGCCGAGGCGCCTGCTGCTGCGGCGTTTGCGGCTCCGGCCGCGCAGACCCCGTCTGCCAATGCGATGTCTTCTGCACCGATTGCACCACCAGCACCGGCGCCGGTTGTCGCGCCTGTCGCTGCGCCGGCCGCGAATGTGGCCCCCGCGCCTGCGCCGGTTGCTGCCGCGCCAGCGGCACCAACGGCACCAGCTGGGCCTATGAGTCCAGCGCGTGCGGCCATCAACGCCGCCCTCGAAGCAGCCCGTGCGGCCTCCAAGCCGGGTGGGCGCTCGTCGTCGGCAGGCGCTGCGCCGGCTGCGACCGCCCCAGCACCTGCTGCCGAGCCATCGCCGGCGCCATCGTTTGGCGCAGCACCGAGTGCAGCGCCATCCGCGCCACCGCAATCGCAGGCGCCGAGCGCTGCGTACACGCCGCCTGCCGCGCCGGTTGCGGTCGCGCCGTCGCGTCCCGCTCCTTGGGAAGACATGCCTCCGGAAACGACCATGGGCGGCGATGCGCAAGCGGCTGTGCTGGAAGCGCCGGTACGCCAGGTGGCGCCGCAGCAGGTCGCGCCGCAAGCCGCGCCCGCTGCCAAGCCTGCCCAGCAGCAGGCAGACGAAGAGGATGACCTACCACCCTGGGTCACTGAATTTTCCGACGATAGCGCGGTAGCACAGTCCGCGCCGGCCCAGGCCTACGCGCCTTCGCAGCCGCCATCGTATAGCCCGTCGCACAGCCCATCGCAGGCGGCGTCGCACACGTCGTCGCAGGCGCCATCGCACCACCAGGCGCCGCCGCCGTTGGCCTACGCCGACGAAGCGCAAGCCGTCGTCATGCCGGCCCGCGCCGCGCCTGCGCCGGCCAAGGCGCCGCACGCCTACGTCATCACACCGGTGCCGGAACTGAACTGGGACGGCAACTGGCCGGCCGTGGCCGCCGCCTTGCCGTTGCGCGGCGTGGCCCAGCAGCTGGCCATGCAGGCCGAACTCATCGAATGCCGCATGGACGGCAACGCCGTGGTCTTCAACGTCCGCGTGCCGATCGAAACCTGGCGCACGCCCGGCAACGTCGAGAAGCTCACGGTCGCATTGACCGAGCGCTTCGGTCGTCCGGTGCGCGTGGATACCGAACTGGGCGCCGTCTGGTACACCGCCAGCGCCGAAGCGCAGGCGCACCGCGAAGCCTGCCAGCGCGCCGCCGAGGATACCGTCGCCAATGATTCCTTTGTGAACAGCATGATCCGCGAGTTCGACGCCTGGGTCGTGCCCGGTTCCATCACGCCGCCGCCCGCCGCCTTGGCGTCCGCAGCGGCCAACTGATCACATCTTTCACTTTCAATCTACGGAGAACACCATCATGATGAAGAACCAACTGGCCGGCTTGATGAAGCAAGCACAAGCAATGCAGGACAACATGAAGAAGGCGCAGGACGCGCTGGCCCTGATCGAAGTCGAAGGCCAATCCGGCGCCGGCCTGGTCAAGATCGTCATGACCTGCAAGAACGACGTCAAGCGCGTATCGATCGACCCGTCGCTGCTGGCCGACGACAAGGACATGCTGGAAGACCTGGTCGCCGCCGCCTTTAACGACGCCGTGCGCAAAGCCGAAGCCACCTCCGCCGAAAAGCTGGGCGGCCTGACCTCCGGCATGAACCTGCCGGCCGGCTTCAAGATGCCTTTCTAAGGGCTGCCGCAAAGCTCCATGTCCAAATCGCTGGAATTTCTGACGGAAGCGTTGCGCCGTCTGCCCGGCGTCGGCCCCAAGTCGGCGCAACGGATGGCGTTTCACTTGCTCCAGCATGACCGCGAAGGTGCGGACATGCTGTCGCGCGCGTTGCACCAGGCGGTGAGCGCCGTGCATCACTGCGCGCTGTGCAATACTTTCACCGAGGAAGACGTCTGCGACACCTGCAACGACGAGCAGCGCGACCGCCGCCTGCTGTGCGTGGTGGAGACGCCGGCCGACCAGCTGATGATCGAGCAGACCCTGACCTACAAGGGCCTGTACTTCGTGCTGATGGGCCGCCTGTCGCCGCTGGACGGCATCGGCCCCAAGGACATCCATTTGGAGAAACTGGTGGCGCGCGCGGTCGACGGCCTGGTCACGGAAGTGGTGCTGGCCACTAATTTCACCAACGAAGGCGAAGCCACCGCGCACTACATCAGCGAGATGTTGAAGGCGCGCGGCCTGCGCGTGAGCCGGCTGGCGCGCGGCGTGCCGGTCGGTGGCGAGTTGGAGTACGTGGACGCGGGCACCATCGCCCGCGCCATGCTGGACCGAAGGGCGACATGACTGACAAGAACATCGCTGGCCCGCTGGCCGGCATCAAGGTACTGGAACTGGGCACGCTGATCGCGGGCCCTTTTTGTGCGCGCATGCTGGGCGAGTTCGGCGCCGAGGTCATCAAGATCGAGTCGCCCGATGGCGGCGATCCGATCCGTAAATGGCGGGTGCTGAAGGACGGCACGTCGCTGTGGTGGTCGGTGCAGTCGCGCAATAAGAAATCGCTGACGCTGAACCTGAAGGATGCGCGCGGCCGCGCCATCGCGCGTCAGCTGGCGCTGGAAGCGGACATCATCATCGAGAACTACCGCCCCGGCGTGCTGGAGAAGTGGGACATCGGCTACGAGCAGCTGAAGGCCGTCAATCCCGCCACCATCATGGTGCGGCTGTCGGGCTTTGGCCAGACCGGGCCGATGAAGGACCTGCCGGGCTTCGGCGCCATCGGCGAATCGATGGGCGGGCTGCGCTATGTGTCCGGCCATGCGGACCGTCCGCCGGTGCGCGTCGGCGTATCGATCGGTGATTCGGTGGCGGCCCTGCACGGGGTGATCGGCGCGATGATGGCGCTGCGCCACCGCGACGCCACCGGCGGCAAGCTCAAGGGCGAAGGCCAGATGGTCGACGTGGCCTTGTACGAATCCGTGTTCAACCTGATGGAATCGCTGGTGCCGGAGTTCGACCACGCGGGCGTGGTGCGTGAGCGTACCGGCGGCGCGTTGCCGGGCATCGTGCCATCGAACACCTACACGACCAGGGATGGCGAGAACATCGTCATCGCCGGCAATGGCGATGCGATCTTCAAGCGCCTGATGCTGGCCATGGGCCGCATCGACATGGCCGGCGATCCGCAGCTGGAACGCAACGACGGCCGTGTGCCGCGTACGCAGGAGATCGACGATGCGATCCAGGCCTGGTGCGATACCCAGGACATCGACAGCGCGCTGACCGTGCTGAAGGCGGCCGATGTGCCGGCCGGGAAAATCTACTCGGTGCGCGACATGATGGTCGATCCGCAGTTCGTCGCCCGCGAGATGTTCGAGCAGCACCACTTCGCCGACGGCACGCCGGTCAAGCTGCCGGCGATCTCGCCCAAGCTGTCGGCAACGCCAGGCCACACCAAGTGGATAGGCCCTGCGCTGGGTCAGCATAACGACGAGGTCTTGCAGTCGCTGGGCTACAGCGCCGAGGATATCGTCGCCTTGAAGCAGGGCGGCGTGCTCTAACGGCGGTGCAACGCCGAACTGCGCCAGGCGGCATATGGCTCGCTTGGCGGCAGGTGCGCATCGGGGCCGAGGTAGCAGTCGTCGATGCCGAAGTCGTGGATGTGGCGGAAACCGCGCGCTTCCAGGAATTGCCGGATGTCTTTCCGTACCGGCTGGCGGTTGTGCTCCACTGTGAGCACGCGCAGCCGGTAGTCGTCAAACGGAAAACTCTTCAGTATCGCCAGTTCCGATCCTTCGGTGTCCAGGCTCCAGTAATCGATCACCGGCGGCGCGCTGCATTCGTACAGCACCGAGGCGATGGTGCGTGTCGGCTTGCGCACGGAGGCCAGGTCGGGGCCGAACACGTGGTGCGTGTAGCGCAGCATGGCCGGCGTGTATTCTTGCAGTATCCCTCCCAGCATGTTCGCGCCTTCGAGGAATTCGACTTCACCTTCGTGGTCGTAGAGGCAGCCGTGTATGCATAAACATTGGCGGTTTTTTTGCAGCGCCTGGAAGTAGCGGTCGTTGGGTTCGATGCAGATGCCGCGCCAGCCATAAGCCGATTCCAGCAGCAGCGTGTTGCTGGAGCGGACGCCATCGGCGGCGCCGGAGTCGAGGAAGTAGCCGTTGCGCATGCCGTTCAACACCGCCAGCACAAAGTGATCTTGCCCCAGTTGTGAGCTCATCATGGCCTCCTGTTTGAACGGTGCAGTGCGGCGGAGCGCCAGTCTGCATAAGGCGTACTTTCTTTTTCTTGCGGTGGCGGGCGGCGGAAATCGTCCTCGTGGCGATGACCGTACAGCATGGTGACGTTGATGCGGCGGCTTTCGTAGTCGTCGCGGAAGGTGCAGGCGGCGGTGCCGTGGAACAGGTCCGAGTTGAAGATGATGGCGCGGTTCTGCTGGTAGGGAATGTAACGCGCTTGTGCGCCAACCTCGGCCAGATAGCGCCGTATCAGGTCCGGCCGCCGGTTATAGCTGGTGAAGTCCCAATCCTGCGGCGCTTCGACGTCGTAGATGTGTATGCCGCCGGTGGCCGGATCGAGATTGGCGTCGTCCGGCGTGATCCAGAAATTGACGTTGATGGCGGCGAAATCCGCATGCACGTCGTCTCCCGGCATGTGGGGCGGATATTTGTAGGCCCACAACTGCGTCAGCGGATGGCGGTTGCCGATCAGCCGGGGCAGGGCGTGGCGCAAATCGTGCGCCAGCTGGACCAGCAGCGGGCAGTTGAATCCGTCACGCTGCAAGGCACCCAGGCGGCCGTGCGAGTAGCGTAGCGAGTTCCAGACGGTCGATTCGAGGCAGAAGCGGCGCAAGCTGTCCAGCGCGGCCGGCGCCAGGAAGTCGTCGATGACGACGATGCCGGGCGGGTTGTTGCGATAGGCGAGTTCGACATCGGCGCCTTGCCAGCTGTCCGAGCAGGTCTGCGCCATGGCCGGCGTGGCGCGCCGATGGACGATGCGGTTGTAGATGTCGCCTATGCCGGCAAGCTCATCCGCTGTCGGGCGCTCGCGCTTGCTGATATGGTTGGCTGCCATCTGGTCGGCCAACTGGCGGTAGCGCTGCACGATGGGGCCGTACTCGGCGCCCAGCACGCCCAAGCGTTGCAAGTAGCTGAACTGCTCGGCATCGTGGCGCAGCTTGGCGACCGTTAATGGCGGCTGCGGCGGCGCTGCTGGGTTCATCAAGCTCATGGCGGAGGCTCTCAGGCGGGTTCGGCGTTCAGTCTGCCCAGCGTGTTGGGGATGTGCACGTCGTCCAGCCACGCCGCTTGCAGCACCTCGGCGATCATTTCCTGCCAGTGTTCCTCGATCACCTTGCGCACGGCGTCGTCGTGGTACAGGCGCTGGCACATCTGGCATTGATGGGCGTACAGGCCTTCCCATTTGATGTCGGGGTTGTGCGTGGCCGCCCAGGCGACCACCTTGGCCGGGCCCTGGTGGTGTATCCACAGCTTGAGGAAGTCCTCCTCGGATTCGACGATGGCGCGCCGCAGGAAGCCTGGCTGGCCGGTGTCGGCGACGTTGAGTTCGGGGATGACGCGCAAGCCCAGGCCGCAACAGGAGCCGACGCGGCCGTCCGCTTGCAAGGTGTAGGTCTTGAGCACGCTCGAGCAGCCGCCGCGTATCGCCGCCGCCTGGACGTCGCAGGCCACGCCGTCGGGATAGCGGTAGATGGTTTCGTGGTGCAGCGGCATCCAAGGGCTGCTGAGCACGGTCAACGCGGCGAACTGGTCGGGCGGCAGGGCGGCGATCAGCGGATGTTCGGTGAGCATTTCCGGCGTGATATGGCGGTCCTGCTTCAGCTCCATCATCACATGGGTGCGGAAGCGGCGCTCGCAGGCGGCCACGGTGGCCAGGACCACGCGTTCCAGCGGCACGAAGCGCACGTGCTCGTCGCCGGTGCTGTAGTTGATTTCCGAGAGGCCGGCATCGATCAGCGCGGCGATTTTTTCGCGTGCGGTCTCCAGGCTGGTGGCCCAGTGGGCGTTGGTGACCAGGCGCACCGGCAGCTTGTGGTCGGCCGCGCGGCGTATGCCTTGCAGCAGGGTTTTCCACTCCAGCGTGGCCTCGCCGCCGGTGAAGACGACGTTGCTGAACTTGAGCTGCTTGGCTTCGTCGATGGCAGCGAGGATGGGCGCCAGCTCCAGCCGGTTGCGCTCGCGTGGGCTGGAGAGGGTGCCGCAATCCGCGCATTCGGCCGGGCAGGTGAAGGTCGGCATGATGGACAGCGTGTGCGCGCGCCGACGCAGCAGCGGTGCCTCCGAGTCAGCGGGCGACATTGAATTCCGCCTCGGAGATGGCGAGGATGCCGCGCGACTCCAGGATCTGGGCGTACTGCACCAGCGCTTCGATCGTGACGCGCACGTACTCCTGGCCGCGATAGGGATCGTATTCGTTGCTGTCGGTACCGGTGTGGGTGCCTTCGTCGGTGCCGGTATCCGTGCCCGTGTTGGTGCCGCTGTCGGTGCCGGTATTGGTGCCGCTATCGGTGCCTGTGTTGGTGCCGCTGTCTGTACCGGTGTTGGTGCCGGTATCGGTCCCGGTATCGGTTCCCGTGTCGGTGCCGGTATTCGTTCCGGTGTCCGTGCCTGTATCGGTGCCGGTGTCGGTGCCCGTGTGGGTGCCGGTGTCCGTGCCCACTTCGGTGCCTTCGTCGGTGCCGGGGCCGGTGCCGATGGTGGCCGAACTGTGCTCGAAGTTCTGCGTGCTGTTGGAGTCGTTGATGGTGCGGTGGTCGGTCGGCACCAGGAAGCCGGTGGCGAAGATGGGGCTGCTCGTGAACAGCATCGCCTGCTCCATGCCGCCGAGGGCAAACGGCGATTCCTCTTCGATACTGGCGCGGACCAGGGCCAGCACGATGTGGTAGTCGCCATGCTTGATGACGGCGTTGCCGAACGCGGTCATGAACTCGGTGCGGCTGGGCGTGGTGTTCTGGTGATCGGCCGCGTAGTTGCGAAGCCAGCGCCGCATGTGGCGGTTGGCCAGGATCGAATACACCAGCTGGTTGCTGACCGAGGCGCGTTGCTCCGGCAGCTTTTCGCCTGCGGCAAAATCGGCCAGCACCTGGGCCGGATCGGTGATGAATTGCTCGCGCAGCAGGTAGTCGCGCGACATGGCCTTGAACAGCGCGTCGACCCGCCTGGATGCGGCGGCCGCGCGCAGCACCAGGGGATGGCGGTGGTGATGCCGCTCGGGTGTGAACACCAGGCGGAAGGAATGTTCTTGCTCGTCCATGTGGCCTCCTTAGCTCAGACTGACCATCTTAGGCAGCTGAGCAGACCGGGAGGCGAGGGACGTCAAAGCTGGGCGCGGAACTTTATCGCGTGTCCATCGTCGCCGGCCGCCAAACCGTTCAGTGTGAACTGGTTGCCGAGCATGAGGTCGATCGATTCGGGCGGCGACGGATGGCCGAGGTAGTAGCCCTGCGCCAGGTCGCAGCCGTATTGTTCCAGCAGCAGCAGCTGGGCGCCGGTCTCCACCCCTTCGGCCACGACCGCCATTTTCAGGCCGTGCGCCATGGCGATGATGGCGCGCGTGATGGCGGCGTTCTCCGAATCCTGCGGCAGGCCGCTGATGAAGCTCTTGTCGATCTTCAGCGCGCGCACGTCGAAGCGCTTGAGGTAGTTCATCGACGAGTAGCCGGTGCCGAAGTCGTCGATCGACAGGTAGACGCCGATACCGCGCAGCTGCTCCAGCGTGACCATGGTGGCGCGGGCGTCGTCCATCAGCGTGCCTTCGGTCAGCTCCAGCTCCAGCAGCTCGGCCGGCAGGCCGGTTTCATGCAGCGTGGACAGCACGATCTGGGTCAGGTTTTCATCCTTGAACTGCTTGGCTGACAGGTTGACCGCCACCCGCACCGGCTGCTTGCCGGCCGCCTGCCACGCCATCGCTTGCTGGCAGGCGGTGCGCAACACCCATTCGCCGATCGGCACGATCAGGCCGGTCTCCTCGGCCAGCGGGATGAACTCGGTTGGCGAGATGATGCCGCGCTCGGGGTGGCGCCAGCGCACCAGCGCCTCGACGCCGACGATCTGGGCGCTGGAGACGTCGATCTGCGGCTGGTACAGCAGATACAGCTCATTGTTCTGCAGCGCCTTGCGCAGGCCGACTTCCAGTTTGACGTGGCTCATGATCTGCATCGTCAGCGACGAGCTGTACAGCTTGGCGTTGTTCTTGCCGCAGTTCTTGGCGTGGTACATCGCGGTGTCGGCGTATTTGAGCAGCGAGTTGCAGTCCTCGCCGTCCTCCGGGTACAGCGAAATGCCGATGCTGGCGGTGACGAAGATTTCATTGGTGTCCAGCAGGAAGGGGCGGCGCATGGCTTCCTTGACGCGGTGCGCCACGTTGAGGGCGTTTTCCACCCGCTCCAGGTCGGGGATCAGGATGGTGAACTCGTCGCCGCCCAGGCGCGCCAGGTTGTTGCCGCCCAATTCGGTGCGCGAGACCAGGTCGCTGGGCCGCGTGGTTTCGCGCAGGCGCTCGGAGACCGCCTTGAGCAGGTGGTCGCCGACGTCGTGGCCCAGCGTGTCGTTGATGCGCTTGAAGGCGTCCAGGTCCATGAACAGCACGGCGAATTTCTTGTTGCCCTTGCGCGAGCGCACCAGCTCGGCCTCCAGCGTCTCCAGGAAGGCCTGGCGGTTGGGGATGCCGGTCAGGCTGTCGCAGTAGGCCAGGCGGCGGATCTGCTCCTCGGTGCGCTTGCGTTCGCTGATGTCGCGCACCAGGCCCAGCACTTCGTCGGGGCCGGTGGCCACCAGCCGCGCCTCGAAATGCCGCACCGGCGGCGCCACCGCGTGTTCGCCCTGGCGCGCGCGCGGGGCCGCGCCGGGGATGGCCAATTCGTAGTCGAGCGAGCGGATGTGCTGGGTGTCGAGCACGGTCTGCACCTGCTCCAGCATGTGCTTGGCGATGTCCTCCGGCAGCACCTGGTTCAGGTGGCGGCCCACGCACTGGTCTCTGTCGAACACGCCGCTGGCTTCGTGGCCCTGTTCGTAGTCGAGGTAGTAGCCTTCCTTGTTCATGCGGAAGAAGGTGTCGGGGATCGCCGCCAGCACCGCGCGGTGGTGGGCGTCGGCGATGCGCAGGCGGGTGATGGCGTCGCTGGCGCGCAGCACGTACAGCACGCGGTGGCCGAGGATGGGCCAGTTGATCGGCTTGGAGACGAAATCGGTGGCGCCGGCCTCGTAGGCCTGGGTCACCGATTCCAGCTCGTCGCCGCCGGTGACCATGATGATGGGCACGGTGGTCTGGGTTTCCAGCCGGCGGATTTCGCGGCACACGGCGAAGCCGTCCATGCCCGGCATGTCGACGTCGAGCAGCAGCAGGTCCGGCGCCATGCTCTGGAACAAGGCCACGGCCTGCAGGCCGTCTTCGGCCTCGACCGCGTCCAGGCCGACCTGGCCCAGCATTTCCAGCATCAGCAGGCGCATCACGGGATCGTCGTCGGCGACCAGCACCAGGCCGCGCTTGGGGGAGGAGGAGCTAGGCATGTCAGGTTTCCTTTTCCAGGATGGCTCCCAAGGCCTGCCGCACGGCCTGGAAAGAGCGTTCCATGTCGGCCAGCAGGACAGCGGCGCCGGCGGTAGTGTCGTTGCGTCCCAGCTGCTCCAGTTCCTTGCAGCGCTGCGCCAGCGCGTCGGCGCCGACGTTGGCGCTGCTGGACTTGAGGCTGTGGGCGGCCTTGCGCATCTGGCTGATGTTGCCAGTGCTGATAGCCTGGCGCAGCGTGTGCAAGTGCTTGGGCGTGTCGTCGAGATAGGCGTGCAGCACGCGGTCCAGCAGCGCGTCGCCCTTGGTGGCGCTCAGGGCGCGGATGTTTTCCAGCGCCTGCCGGTTGATCTGGTCGTTGGACTTGGGGGCGGCCGGGCGCACCTCGGGCGCTTCCGGCGCGGCCGGCTTGCGCGGCAGGCTGATCCAGCGGGAAATGGTCTGTCCCAATGCCTGCTGCGTGAAGGGCTTGCTCAGGTAATCGTCCATGCCGGCGGCCAGGCAGGATTCGCGGTCGCCCTGCAGGGCGTTGGCGGTGATGGCGACGATGGGCATGCTGCGCCCGCGCCCGCGCTGTTGTTCGCGGCGGCGGATTTCCGTGGTCGCGGCGAAGCCGTCCATGACCGGCATCTGGCAGTCCATCAGGACCAGGTCGAACTCGGTCGCCTGCACCGCGTGCAGCGCTTCCTCGCCGTTGCAGGCGCGGCTCACTTCCAGTCCCAGCCCTTCGAGCATGGCGCTGGCCACTTCGACGTTGACCGGGTTGTCTTCAGCCAGCAACACTTTGCGCCGCCTGCGTGCGCGCGGGGCCGGCGTCGGGCCGGGGCTGAGCGCGGCCAGCGGCGGCGCCACCGGCGCGGCGGCCGGCGGGGGCTCGGCTGGCGTCACTTCGGCCGGGCGTGCCGGCGGCGTGTTGCGGCCGGGCGCCAGCAGGCAATCGAACAGGTCGCAGGCGCGCGGCGGCTTGATCAGCTGGAAGGCGACGCCGGCTTCGCGCCGCTGGACGCCGTCGGCGGCGTTGCGTTCGGTGCTCAGCAGCAGCAGCCGGGTGGCGGCCAGCGCCGCTTCGGCGCGGATCGCGGCGGCCAGCGCCAGGCCGCTGGTGCGCGGCAATTCCATGTCCAGCAGCACCACATCGTAGGGGCGGCCGGCGGCGGCCGCCTCGCGCAGTTGCGGCAGGGCGTCGGTGGCGGTGGCGCTGGCGCTGGCGATGCGCCAGCTGCGCAGCAGCGTTTCCAGCTCGTCCCGGCTGGTGGGATTCTCATCGACAATCAAAGCGCGGCATTCCTGGGTGGCGTGGAAGGAGGGATCGTCGACATCGATACGACGTTTGTCAAAATTTACGGCAAACCAAAAGATCGACCCTTGAGTTAGCGCATGGTCGACTCCTATCGTGCCTCCCATCAGCTCGACTAGTTGTTTTGAGATCGCCAAGCCCAGGCCGGTACCGCCATGCTTGCGGGTGGTCGAGCCGTCCGCCTGCGAAAAGGAGTCGAAGATGCGCGCCCGCGCCTCGCTGGAGACGCCGATGCCGGTGTCGTGCACTTCGAAGCGCAGGCCGACGGTTTGCGCATCCTCGTGCGCGACGGCGACCTTGACGGTGATCTTGCCGCTCTCGGTGAACTTGATCGCGTTGCCCAGCAGATTGAAGATGACCTGGCGCAACCGGTTGGGATCGCCGCAGATGGCGATCGGGATGTCGTAGGCGATCGCCAGCTCCAGCCGGATGCCCTTGGCCTGCGCCTGCGGCGAGAAGACGTTGTCTATGTCGTCGAGCAATTCGCGGAAATTGAAATGGATGTATTCGACGGTCAGCTTGCCGGCCTCGATCTTGGAGAAATCCAGGATGTCGTTGATGATGACCAACAAGTGTTCGCCGGAGCGCTTGACCATGCTGGTGTAGTGGCGTTGCTGCTCGGACAGACGGGTGGCCAGCAGCAGCTCGGTCATGCCCAGCACGCCGTTCATCGGCGTGCGGATTTCGTGGCTCATGGTGGCGAGGAAGGCGCTCTTGGCCTGGCTGGCGGCCTCGGCGGCATTCTTGGCCTTTTCCAGCTGTTCGGTGCGCACGCCGACCTGGCGTTCCAGCTGGTCGCGGTATTGCGCCAGCGCGGCGTCGCGCGCCTCGACCTGGGCCAGCATGTCGTTGAAGCTGTCGGTCAGCGCGCCCAGCTCGTCGCTGCGCTGGTGGACGATGCGCGGGGTCGGCTGGCCGCGGCTGACCTGCTGGGCGGCGGCGATCAACTTGCCGACCGGCTCGGCGATGCTGCCCCTGAAGCGGGCCGCCGTCAGCAGCGCCATCATGAACGACAGCATGGCGGCCACGGCGGCCGCGGCCAGGTTCTTGAACAGGTCCAACCACATGCGGGTTTGCGCGCGCTCGATCATCACGGTGCCGATGAACTCGTTCTTGACGTGCACCGGCCGATACAGGCGCAAGGCCGGCGCCCACAACGGGCCGCTGTGGAAGGTGCGGACCTCGTCGCCGGCGTCTTCGATCGCCAATCGTTCCGGCGCGTCTTGTTCGGTGGGCAGGGCGGCGGATTTGTAGCGGGCCAGCAATTGACCTGTGCTGTCGTACAAGATGGCCTGCTGGATCTGGTCCTCGACCGCCAGCGTGGTCAGCGTCTGCTGGGCGCGTTTGGTGTCGGCCGACAGCAGCGCCGTCATGCTGTTGTTGCCGATCACGCCGGCCAGCGAGGACAACTGCCTGCGCTCGTCGTCGGTCCGGCTGAGGACGGAGGTGGCGGCAAAGGCGAAGAACACCAGCATCAGCGCGCTGCCGGTGGACAGCACTGAAATGATGGTCAGTTTCTGGCTCAGACCCGAACGTTCGAAATTGAACATTGCTGTAAGCGGTGGCAAACGGTGAGCGCCGAAATCGTCGGCGCGACAAGCTGATCTGTAAGTGCCAGTAGGAAAAATATAGTGTTCAGATCAAGGTGGCCTTGATCTGCATCTAATCCCCGCACGTTTGAGCATTCTCAAGGGCTGCGGGGAGGTGCGTTGCAAGCTGGGAGGATGGAACGCAAAAAAATCCTGTTCGTGGCCGAGGCCGTCACGCTGGCCCACGTCGGCCGGCCGCTGGCGCTCGCGCAAACGCTGGCGCCGCAGCAATACGACGTGCACTTTGCCTGCGCTCCCGGCTACGAAGCCTTTCTCCAGGGCAGCAGACTGAACAGTTGGACGGTGAGCAGCATTTCCAGCGCGCGTTTTCTGGCGGCATTGGCCGCAGGCAAGCCGGTGTACGACAGCGCCACCCTGCAGCAATATGTGGAGGACGACCTGCGCCTGCTGCAAGCGGTGCGGCCGGATGTGGTGGTGGGCGATTTCCGGCTGTCGCTGTCGGTCAGCGCGCGGGTGGCGCAAGCGCCGTATGTCGGCCTGAT
The DNA here is from genome assembly GCF_003416895.1 of Duganella sp. BJB476. Taxonomy (GTDB): domain Bacteria; phylum Pseudomonadota; class Gammaproteobacteria; order Burkholderiales; family Burkholderiaceae_D; genus Rugamonas. Next base: position 725,628 of record NZ_QVIO01000002.1, on the reverse strand, counting down.
CAACGCCTACTGGAGCCCCTACGTGCCGCAGCGCTACACGGTGCCGGCGATCGCGCTGGCGCGGGTGTTGCCGATCGCGCTGGCGGACCGGCTGTTCCGCCTGGTGCGGCCGCTGGCGTTCGCCTTGCACAGCCGGCCGCTGAACCGGGTGCGGCGCAGCTATCGCCTGCCGTCGCTGGGGTATGACTTGCGCAGCGTGTATGCCGACGCCGACTACGTGCTGTATCCCGACATCCCCGAGATGTTCCCTGCGGTGGATTTGCCGCCCAATCACTCTTATCTCGGTCCGGTGACCTGGTCGCCGCCGACGGCCTTGCCCGGCTGGTGGGATGTTTTGCCGACGGACAAGCCGTTGATCTACGTCACGCTGGGCAGCTCGGGGCAGGGCGCGCTGCTGCCGCAGATCCTGCAGGCGCTGGCGGCGTTGCCGGTGCGGGTGATCGCCGCCACCGCCGGCCAGGCCGATCCTGGCCAGCCGCCGGACAATGCTCATGTGGCCGACTACCTGCCGGGCGAGGAAGCGGCGCGGCGTTCGCAGCTGGTGATCTGCAACGGCGGCAGCCCGACCAGCCAGCAGGCGTTGGCGGCCGGGGTGCCGGTGCTGGGCATCGCGGGCAACCTGGACCAGTATCTGAACATGCGGGCGGTGGCGGCGATGGGCGCCGGCGCCTTGCTGCGCTCGGACCGGCTGGACGAGGACACGCTGCGGCGCACCGTGGTGGACTTGCTGGAGCGGCCGGCGGCGCGGACGGCGGCGGCCCAGCTGGCCTTGCTGTTTCAGCGCTACGACGTGGCGACCCGCTTCGATACGGTGCTGCGGCGCGCGGCCGGTGGCCTCGGCTGACGATGGCGCGCCGTTGTCCAGAACGCCGTTACGGCTTGCCGGCCGGGCCGACCAGCAACTCGCGCAGCGGCTTGCGCAGCGAGCGCGCCGACGCCGCCGGACCGGCGCCGATGCGGCCCATGAACACCGCCGTCTCCCATGTCGCCTGGCCTACCAGCGCCGCGCCCTCTCGCGCCAGCGCCTCGGCCCGTTGCTGCATGCCGCGCGTGCCGGAGAACACCCGGCCTTCGCGCACATAGCGGGAGAAGATCAGCGGCGTCAGCTCCGGTTGCAGTTGCAGGCCCTGCGCGGTGGCGGTCAGCCAGAAGCGCTGCATGGCGCGGCCGGCGTCCAGGTAGTCGTCGACGCGCTGGGCCCGGCGCGGCCCGGTCAGCACGAAGTGGGCGGCGCAGGCCAGGCCGGGGATGAGGTCCATTTGCAGGCGCGGCGCCAGCGTGCCGGCCAGCCAGGTGTTGAAGAATTCCACCCGCTGCCAGCGCTGCATGATCCAGCGCATCAGCTTGGCGGTGGCGGCGTCCACGCCCAGCGCCTGGTCGGGGATGCGGTCCTCGCTGTAGCGGGCGTTCCATTCGATGACCGACTTGTGTACCTGCCAGGCTTCCGGCATCGTCAGGCGCAGCTTGGCGTTGCGGAACATCAGCCGCGCCGCCGCGCCCCGCTGGCTGCCTTCCAGCCAGTGCACGCCGTAGCCGTCCGGCAGCGCGGCCACCAGCGCGGAGCGTTCGGCCGGCGTCAGCGGGCGCCGGCTCAACGGGCGCCGCTGCACGCTGCGCGGCAGGATGGCGTCGGCCAGCGGATCGGGCTCCAGCTGCGGCGCCGGCACGAACTCGACGCTGAGGGTGGGACGGCTCTCCGGCGCCTCGACATGGCGCATGACACGCATCTCCAGCTGGTAGGTGCTGGCGGCGATCGCCATCGTCTCCAGCAGCGCGCCGATCGAAATCTGGCTGGGATGGCCGTCGAGGTCGTAGACGCAATGGTCGCGCGTGTCGTGGCCGTGCACCACCAGGCGGCGGGCGTCGAGGATTTCAAAGCGCCACGGCTGGGTGTTGTCGCCGCTGGGCGCCCAGCGCGCCAGCTCGAGGATCTGCTCCAGCGTGGCATCGAGGTGTTGTTCCATCTTGCTCATGATTGGTCTCCGCGCCGGCGTTTCACCAGCATCATGGTCAGCCGCTGGAGCGGGTGGCGGTGGCCGCCCGGACGCCAGGTGCGGACCAGCTTGTTACGATAGGCATCGAAATGATAACCGCGCGGCGCGGCATCGACCTGGCCCCGGTTCAGCAGGATCTTCAGCGCCTCGGTGGCGGCGGCGCCCGCGCACAGCTCGCAGCCCATGATGGTCGACGGCCCGCGCTGTTCCTTCAGGTTGATGCTGGACGGATCGACCAGGTAGCGCGCGTGCAGGCCGGCCGGCGCCAGGCCGACCAGGAAGCGCAGCGCCTTTTCCTCGTCCGGCAGCGAGCCCCAGCCGAAGTATTCCTCGAACGTCATCTGTCCCGGCAGGAAGTTCAGCACCGCCGTGCCCATGCCCAGCGGCGCCGCCGTGATGGCCGGGATGCCCAGCCGCGCGCAGGCGGCAAAGGTGGCCTGGCGCGCGCCGAAGGCAAAGAAATCCAGGCCGTCCACGTACAAGTCCACGCCTTCGAAGAACTGCGCCAGGTTGCCGCTGTTGACGCCGCCGGGAAAACGCACGACCTGGACTTCGGGATTGATGTCGCGCGCCATCTCGGCCAGCACGTCTACCTTGGGCAGGCCCAGCGTGGACATGGTGGCGCCCACCTGCCGGTTGAAGTTGGCGATGTCGAAGGTGTCGAAGTCGGCGACGTGGAAGGCGCCCACGCCCAGCCGCGCCAGGGTCAGCAGGTGCACGCCGCCGACGCCGCCCATGCCGGCGATGGCGATGCGCTTGCCGCGCAACACCGACTGCTCCGCCTGCGTAACCCAGCCGATGTTGCGGGCAAACGCCTGTTGGTATGAAAAAGTATGCGACATGTGTCTCCCTGAAATAGCCGACAAGGCGGCTCAGCGGAGTTAGACACACGGACGAAGCGGAAAGTTCCCGCAAAAAAGAAAAAGCCTCCCTGTCTGGACAGAGCGCGATCTTGAGCGCGTTCTGCCTGACAGGGAGGCTTCTTATCAGCAGCAACCGCCGCGCTTGCCCGCGCCGCCGTAGCGGGCTTCCTGGCGTTCGCGGAAGAATTCCTCGTACGTCATCATCGGCTCGTTGGGATGGGTGGCTTCCCGGTGCGAGACGTAGGTGTCGTATTCCGGCAGGCCCATCATCAGACGCATGCTTTGTCCGAGATAGCGGCCGGCCTTGGCGATTTCGCCCAGCATCACTGCACCTGTGGCGACAGGACCATCGGGCTTTCCTTGGCGGTCGGCTGGGCCGAGGCGCGCGCCGCCAGCACCGTGCGGATGCCGAACGCCAGCACGCTGAGCACGACGATCATGAAGAAGCCGGCCAGCGACGCATCCAGGTAATCGTTGAAGATCACCTGCTGCATCTGCGCCACCGACTTGGCCGGCGCCAGCAGCTTGCCCTCGTCGAAGGCGGCCTGGTACTTGGCGGCGTGCGCCAGGAAGCCGATCTTCGGATTGGCGTCGAAGATCTTCTGGAAGCCCGCCGTCAGCGTGCACAGCAGCAGCCACACGGTCGGCAGCACGGTGACCCAGGCGAACTTGGCACGTTTCATCTTGAACAGCACGCAGGTGCCGAGGATCAGCGCGATCGCCGCCAGCATCTGGTTGGCGATGCCGAACAGCGGCCACAAGGTGTTGATGCCGCCCAGCGGGTCGACCACGCCTTGGTACAGGAAGTAGCCCCAGGCCGCCACGCACAGGCCGGTCGCGGTCAGGTTGGCGAACACGTTCTCGGTCTGCTTCATGGCCGGCACGAAGGCGCCCAGCAAATCCTGCAGCATGAAGCGGCCGGCGCGGGTGCCGGCGTCGACCGCCGTCAGGATGAACAGCGCCTCGAACAGGATGGCGAAGTGGTACCAGAAGGCCATCATCATTTTGCCGCCGATCACGCCCGACAGGATCTGGGCCATGCCCACCGCCAAGGTCGGCGCGCCGCCGGCGCGCGAGATGATGGAGTGCTCGCCGACATCCTTGGCGGTCTGCACCAGCATTTCCGGCGTGATGTAGAAGCCCATCTGCGAGACCGCGTGTGCGGCGGACTCGGCCGTGGTGCCCAGCAGCGCGGCCGGGCTGTTCATGGCGAAGTAGACGCCCGGCTCGATGGTCGAGGCGGCCACCAGCGCCATGATGGCGACGAACGATTCCATCAGCATCGCGCCGTAGCCGATGAAGCGGGCGTGGGTTTCATTCTCGATCATCTTGGGCGTGGTGCCGGAGGCGATCAGCGCGTGGAAGCCGGACACGGCGCCGCAGGCGATGGTGATGAACAGGAACGGGAACAGCGAGCCAGCCCAGACCGGACCGGTGCCGTCGATGAACTTGGTCATCGCCGGCATCTTGAGGTAAGGAGCGACCACCACGATGCCCAGTGCCAGGCCGACGATGGTGCCGATCTTGAGGAAGGTCGACAGGTAATCGCGCGGCGCCAGCAGCAGCCACACCGGCAGCACCGAGGCGACGAAGCCGTAGCCGATCAGCATCCAGGTCAGCTCGGTGCCGGTGAAGGTGAACATCGGCGCCAGCGCCGGGTTCTCCTGCACGATCTGGCCGCCGAAGATGGCCGCCATCAGCAGGAAGAAGCCGATGATCGACACTTCGCCGATGCGGCCGACGCGGATGTAGCGGGTGTAGACGCCCATGAACAGCGCGATCGGGATGGTGGCCATCACGGTGAAGCTGCCCCACGGCGAGCCGGTCAGCGCCTTCACCACGATCAGCGCCAGCACTGCCAGGATGATGACCATGATCATGAAGGTGCCCAGCAGCGCGATCATGCCGGGGATCTGGCCCAGCTCCGACTTGATCAGGTCGCCCAGCGAGCGGCCATCGCGGCGCATGGAAATGAACAGCACGATGAAGTCCTGCACCGCGCCGGCAAACACCACGCCGGCCAGTATCCACAGCATGCCCGGCAGATAGCCCATCTGCGCGGCCAGCACCGGGCCGACCAGCGGGCCGGCGCCGGCGATGGCGGCGAAGTGGTGGCCGAACAGCACGTACTTATTGGTCGGCACGTGGTCGAGGCCGTCGTTCAGCTTGTTGGCCGGGGTCATGCGACGGGCGTCCAGGCCCAACACCTTGTCGGCGATGAACAGGCTATAGAAGCGGTAGGCGATCAGGTAGACGCAGACGGCGGCAATGACGATCCAGATGGCGCTGATGGCTTCGCCGCGTTTGAGCGCGATGACGCCCAGCGCGGCGGCGCCGCACAAGGCGAGCGCAGCCCAGCCCAGCCGGCTGGCCAGCGTGGGTGGCGCAGTGTGGTGTAGTGTTTTCATGCTTCCTCCAAGGTTTTGAAGTCGGGGTCAAGTCTGACATTCGGACACGGTCTCTGCCGTAGTTGCTCCTACGGCAGAGACCGTGTCCGAATGTCAGACTTGACCCCAGCCTTTGGCAGCTTATGTCCAGTATTCAGGAAGCTGATAACCGCCGCAAGCGCACCACTACGCACTATGGCTCGGTACAACTACGTAGTCGCCGCAGGCCGCAGGGGGCGTAAAATCGCGGCAACAGAATAATTCGGGACACCGTCATGAAGTTGCGGCAAAAAGTCATCTTCCTGGCCATCACGCCGCTGATCCTGGCGCTGATCGCCATCGCGCTGGCGGTGCGGCACCAGTCGGTGCTGCTGGCGCAGCAGCAGCGCGAGACCATCCAGCAAGCCTACCTGAGCAGCAAGGAGGCCGAACTCAAGCACTACGTGGCGCTGGCCTCGCACTCCATCGCCCACCTGTATGAATCGGGCCGCGACGACGAGGCCACCCGCAACGAGGCCAAGCGCATCCTGTCCTCGCTCAGCTATGGCGACGACGGCTATTTCTTTGTCTACGATATGCAGGGCAACACCTTGATGCATCCGCGCCAGCCCGAGCTGGTGGGCCGCAACCTGTATGAGATGCGCGACGAGCAGGGCCAGCCGACCATCCAGAACTTGCTGGCGCGCGCGCGCGCGGGCGGCGGGCTGGAGCGCTACATGTGGGTCAAGCCGTCCACCCACAAATCCGGCGCCAAGCTGGGCTACGTGATCCCGATGCCGAAATGGGGCTGGATGCTGGGCACTGGTATCTATCTGGACGACGTCGACCAGGCGCTGGCCAAGGTCGATGTCCAGCAATCGGGCAACATCCACAACACCATGCTGTGGATCGCCGCCATCGCCATCGCGGCCTCGGTGGTGGTCGCCAGTTCCGGGCTGGCGCTCAACATCAGCGAACTGCGCGTGGCCGACGCCAAGCTCAAGGTGCTGGCCCAGCGCGTGGTCGAATCGCAGGAGGAGGAGCGAGCGCGGCTGTCGCGCGACCTGCACGACGGCATCAGCCAGTGGCTGGTGTCGATTAAATTGCAGATCGAGGCCGGCATCATCCGGCTGACGTCCGGGCTGGCGTCCGGCAAGGCCGAGCAGCAGCAGGCGGCGCAGGCGGCCTTCGAGCACGCGGCGGACCAGCTCAACAACGTGATGGGCGAGGTGCGCCGCATCTCGCACAATCTGCGCCCGGCCATCCTGGACGACCTGGGCCTGGCGGCGGCGCTGCACCACCTGGGCCAGGAGTACACGCTCAGCAGCGGAACCCCGGTACACTTCGAGGCGGAGGGTTGCACCGACGACTTGCCCGATGTCGCCAACACCGTGCTGTTCCGCGTGGCGCAGGAAGCCTTGACCAATATCGAGCGGCACGCCGGCGCCAGCCGCATCGAGATCCGCCTGACCGGCGAGCACGGCGGCGTCACCCTGCGCATCCGCGACGACGGCGCCGGCTTCGACGCCGAGGGCATCGCCCTGCATCCCAAGCACGGCATCGGCTTGCGCAATATGATGGAGCGGATGGACGCCATCGGCGGCCGCTTTGAAATCGCTTCCTCCAGCGACGGCACGGTGGTGACCGCCTTTGCCGGCAATGGTTAATACAGTTTATAAAGATTAATTACGATATGACAGCCACAATCAAAATCCTGCTGGTCGACGACCATCCCCTGGTGCGCGACGGCCTGCGCGCGCGGCTGGAGGCGATGCCGCAATTCCAGGTGGTGGCCGAGGCCGGCGGCGCGGCCGAGGCGCTGGAGCAGGCCGCCCAGTGCGAGGTCGACCTGGTGCTGATGGACATCAATATGCGCGGCACCAACGGCATCGAAGCCACGGCCCAGTTCAAGCAGGCGTTTCCGCGCATCGCGGTGCTGATCCTGTCGATGCACGACAAGCTGGAATACGTGTCGCAGGCGATCCAGGCCGGCGCGCGCGGCTATGTGCTCAAGGACGCGCCCGGCAAGGACATCGTGGTGGCGATCGAGACCGTCATGTCCGGCGGCATCTACTACAGCGCCGCGCTGGCGCGCCAGCTGGCCCAGCCGCACACCCAGGACAACCAGCTGACCTCGCGCGAGCACGAGGTGCTGCGCCACATCGCCAACGGCGAATCGAACAAGCAGATCGCCCGCGCGCTCGACCTCAGCGTGCGCACCGTGGAAACCCACCGCCTGAACATCAAGCGCAAGCTGGGCATCGAGGGGCAGGCCGAGCTGATCCGATTCGCGGTCCAGCACCTGCAGTGAGCGTGGCAGCCGGCGCAATCATGTTGTAAATACAGAGTATCGGCTCTAATTCTATTAAGCAATTTTTAACAGTGCGTGTTTGTGCGGCAATATCTGCTATATTCCTGCACCGGTTGTGTAATTGCAATTGTATAAAAGTAAACGTTTCGCGCGCGATGATTGGTCTTATACTGGTCGTATTGAAAATAACAATACTGTCGGATGGTAATTGATTGCCTAATGTCAATGCTTGATCTAAGATTGCGCGCACAACCTTCAATGAGATATTGATGTCTGCGCCTGAAACTAGCATGTTTCCACTGGTGGAATTACAAGCCGTGTCCAACGCTCACAACGAGTGGGTGGCACTGACTTTTGAATTGTCCGCAGACTCGGGCGACGCCTTCCAGGCGGCGCTGACCTTGCTCAAGACGCCGGACGCGTTCGCCGCGCTGGCGCCGCTCGATTGCATCCTGCCGGTGGCCCAGCCGGCGTTGCTGGAACTGTCCCAATTGTCCGAACTGCCGCCCAACCGCGTGATCCTGCGCGTGCCGGCCGCCGCCTGCGCCGAGATTCCGGTGCAAAAGAAACTGTCCTCGTATGCCGACGCCGGCTACCGCATCATGGTCGAAGGCGTGGCCGGCATGGGCGCCACCCTGTGCGGCGCCAAGTCGCTGATGGTCGACGCCGCGCTGGCGATGCCGCCGGTGCTGGCGCTGGTGGCCCAGCCGGGGCCGCACCTGGCCACCGGCATGGGCAGCGAAGAGCGCATCGCCGAATGCGCCAAGGCCGGCTTCAGCTGGTTCGCCGGCGACTTCGCCATGCATCCGCCGCAAGACATGAACGCCGGCGACGGCACTTCGCGCAAGCGCCTGCTGGCGCTGCTGGGCCTGCTGGCGCGCGACGCCGACTCGCGCGAGCTGGAAGTGCTGCTCAAGCAGGATCCGGCGCTGTCCTACCATTTACTCAAACTGGTGAACTCGGCCGCGTTCGCGCTCAGTTCGCCGATCCATAGCTTCGGCCAGGCCATCAACGTGCTGGGCCGTCGCCAGTTGCAGCGCTGGCTGCAGCTGCTGCTGTACGCGCGCCAGCAGGACGACGGCATGTCCAATCCGCTGCTGCCGCTGGCGGCGGTGCGCGCCTCGCAGATGGAAGGGCTGAGCAAGGCGCTCGGCTGGGAACGCGAGCAGCAGGACATGGCCTTCGTGGCCGGCGTGTTCTCGCTGCTGGACGTGTTGCTGGGCATGCCGATGACGGAAATCGTCGCCGCGCTCAGCCTCGACCTGGACGTGGTGATGGCGCTGCTGGACCGCGCCGGCCCGCTGGGCGAACTGTTGGCCCTGGTGGAGCGCCACGACAGCGCCGGTCTGGACAAGGCCGGCATCGACCATGAGACCTACTGGCAAGCGCAGTTGCAGGCTTACCACTGGGCGATCCAGGTGAGCAGGAATATATAAGCCATGGTCGCGCATCCCGTCTCCGATTTCCTGAGCAACAGCGCGGCTTTATGCGACGCGGTGTTGCGCTTGCGCGGAGCGGCGCTGGCCGAGGAGCTGGGGCGCATCGTCCGCAGCGTGATGAACAGTCCGCTGGGCGAATTCCTGCCGGCCGACACCCACGCCATGCTGCTCAAGCCGCCGGTGATCGAAGTGCTGGCCGCCAATGACGACGCGGTGCCCAGCCTGACCCAGGACATCCTGTTCGACGACGAATATTTCGGCCGCTTCGTGGTGTCCGGCCGCGAGCGCTACAGCTCGCTCGACCGCGAGCACCTGGCCAGCCTGGCCAACCTGGCCGGCAGCGTGTTGCAGGTGCACGCGCTGGCGCAGCGCTCCACCCACGCCTACGTGCAGGTGGAATCGCAGTTGCAGCACCAGGCGCAGATCCTCGACCATATCCACGAGTCGGTGCTGACCATGGACATGAGCGGCTTCATCATCAGCTGGAACAAGGGCGCGGAGCGCCTGTTCGGCTACAGCTCGGTGGAAGCGGTGGGGCGCAACATCCTGTTCCTGTACGACGACGAAGACGAGAGTTTCGACGACACTTTCCTGGAGCAGGGCGGACGCCTGATGGAAGTGCGGCGCAAGAAAAAATCGGGCGAAGTGTTCTGGGCCAGCCTGTCGCTGTCGCCGCTGCGCGACATCAACGATCGCGCCATCGGCCTGATCGCCTACCTGACCGACATCACCGAACGCAAGATGGCGGAAGAGCGCATCCACCACCTGGCCTACTACGACGCGCTGACCAACCTGCCGAACCGTTCGCTGCTGACCAAACTGGTCGACCAGGCCCTGACCGTGGCCCAGCGCAGCAAGCTGCACGGCTGCGTGCTGTTCATCGACCTCAACCGCTTCAAGCTGATCAACGACACCCTGGGCCGCAAGATCGGCGACGAGCTGCTGCGCGAAGTGGCGCGCCGCTTCCGCGCCGTGCTGCGTGACCAGGACCTGGTGGCGCGGCTGGGCGGCGACGAATTCGCCGTCGGCCTGTTCGACATCGGCCAGCATTTCGAAGCGAGCATGGTGGCGCAAAAGCTGCTGGGCACGCTCAACACGCCGATCCTGATCGACGGCCACGACCTGCGCGTGGGCGGCAGCATCGGCATCAGCGTCTACCCGCAGGACGGCGGCGACGCCGAGACCCTGCTGCGGCTGGCCGACATCGCCATGTACCGCGCCAAGCAGGAGGGCGGGGCGGAAGGCGATCACGTCGCGTTCTACAGCCAGGACATGAACCAGGGCATGCAGGAACGCATGCGGATCGAATCGGGGCTGCGCCACGCGCTGGGCCACGGCGAGCTGCTGCTGCACTACCAGCCCAAGTTCAGCATCGACAGCGGCAAGATCATCGGCGCCGAGGCGCTGGTGCGCTGGCGCCATCCGGTGCGCGGCCTGGTGCCGCCGATCGAGTTCATCCCGCTGGCCGAGGCCACCGGGCTGGTGGTGCAGGTCGGCGAATGGGTGCTGGAAGCGGCCTGCGCGCAGGCCAAGGTGTGGAAGGATGCGGGCTTGCCGCCGATACGGCTGGCGGTCAATGTGTCGGCGCGCGAGTTCACCTCGGCCTTGCCGGGGCGGGTGCAAGAGACGCTGACGCGCTACGGGCTGGAGCCGACCTGGCTGGAGCTGGAGATCACCGAAAGCACGCTGATGCACAACATCGACCGCGTGATCGGCATCATGGACCGCATCACGGCGCTGGGCGTGACCTTGTCGCTGGACGATTTCGGCACCGGCTATTCGAGCCTGTCGTACCTGAAGCGCTTCCCTATCGACACCTTGAAGATCGACCGCTCGTTCACCATCGGCATCCCTGGCGACGCCAATGACTGCGCGATCGCCAACACCATCATCAGCATTGCGCAGCAGCTCAAGCACAAAGTCATCGCCGAGGGCGTGGAGACGGTCGAGCAGCTGGCGTTCTTGAAGAATTCGGGCTGCGACGAAGTGCAGGGCTATCTGTTCTCGCGGCCGCTGGAAGCAGAAGCGTTCGAGCAGGCGCTGCGCGAGAACTGGACGCCGGGGCAGGCCAGCCGGGCCGCCTGAGTCGTATGGACGAAAAAAAACAGACCGAGGTCTGTTTTTTTTTGCTGATGCCGGACGCCGTCGGCGCCGGCAAAGCATTATGCCTTGCGGCGGCGTGCCATGAAGCCAACCAGGCCCAGGCCGGCGATCATCATCGCGTAGGTTTCAGGTTCCGGTACCGGAGTGACTTTCAACGACAGCGAACCAACGAAGCCCTGGGTGTTGATCAGCGGCGTACCGGTCACGGTGATGTGGTGCAGCGTGTTGGTCAGTGTTGGCTTCAGCAGCTGCCAGTAGTCGACACCGTTGTTGCCGAAGGTCAGGTCGAGTACTGGAACGAAACTGTGGCCGTCCAGGCTGACACCGGTAACGTCATAGCCGGCGCCGCCGGTGAAGTTAGCCGACACCTGACCGAAAAAATTGCTGGCGCTGGCGAAGTGGGTCAGGTCCAGATCAAAAGTGTTGGTCGTAGCGTAGCCGGCGAAGGTGCCCGAGAATAAGTGAGGCGTCGCCGTTGGGGTCAGGACGATAGTGGTGTTTGCCGAAGCAACTGCGGAAGCAACCAGCAGCGCTGCCGCAAGGATGGTGGATTTAAAGTTCATAAATTCCCGTCAATTCTGTTGGGTTAGGATGCGATAAATTTCCGCAGGGAGCTATTTCTCGTGGGAAAAACAATTTCAATTAATTACTAAGTTCTATGGTATCGAAGCCAAGAAAATATTACAACTTGTTTTTCAAAAAAACAACTGTATTGTTTATTTGAAACTTTGCTGGGGTGACATGAAGGAAAGGGTGGTCAGTCGTCAGGGTTTTGGCACCCAGTCGGGGGTGAAATCTGTATAATGCTGCACACTTAGGAAGCGTGGCCGAGTGGTTGAAGGCACTAGTCTTGAAAACTAGCGACGGGTTAAACTGTTCGTGAGTTCGAATCTCACCGCTTCCGCCAGGAAATAAAAAAACGCCAGCCAGCCCGCGCTCAAGATCGCGGTCGGTGCTGGCGTTTTTTTATTTCCTGGCGGAAGCGAGCAGGGCCCCTGCGGGCCCTGCGTGTGAGATTCGAAGGGCATGGCCCTGCAGGGCCATCCCGCTCCGAATCGCCCAACTGCTGCCGCTACGCGGCAGCTTCGCGCGCCGAGGGCGCGCGATCAGCACACTCTACAACCCAGGCCACAGCATAAAATCCCCGCACATTGCGTCGTGACAAACCGCGTATTTTCCCGGCGAGCAAGATGATATTCTAGCTAGATGGCTACAAAGATAATGGCGATCTGGATGAGTCAGTGAAGTTCCTGCGGCAGATTCGCATCTTTTCCTTTGAAGTGCTCGACCCAATGCAACTCTCGATTGTCTATCAAAAGGGCGCGACGGTACGTCACGCCAAGTATTCGCTGACATCGTTAAAGCTGGAAATTGATCAGGAAATCATAACTGTCCCGAGCACACTCTGACGCGACAGATGGACTATTTAACCCCAACCTCAAAGAAAAGTATGAGAACACAAATTACCCGCCTCTCGCCTCATCAAAATGCCAAAGTATTCGGTATCCTCATGGCTGTCAGCTCGTTGATATTTGCGATTCCGATGGCTATCAGTCTTTGGCTCTTGCCCCAGCCAGTCGATGCAGCGGGAAATACAATCGGACCATCGATGTTTGTTTTGCTTCTATTTCCCTTTATTTACCTGGTGATGGCCTATGTCATGGTGTGGATCGCATGCTTCGTTTACAACCGCGCATTCCGCCACATTGGCGGAATTGAATTTGACCAGCACACAGATGGTGCATAAGCGCTTTTTTCTCATGGGCGCGGGCGCGCTGGCCGACTCCGGAGCCGTCGATGTTGAAATAGGATGCCCGCGGGCGGCGACGTCACAAGACGTGGCGAGCCGTCGCTACTAAGAGGGCCAAAATTGCCAGCAGTTAAGCTCTAACCGCTTCCGCCAGGAAATACAAAAAACGCCAGCCAGCCCGCGCTCAAGATTGCGGTCGGTGCTGGCGTTTTTTTATTGCCTGGCGCGTCCCGCGGGCAGGTCCCGCCCACCAAATCCCGTCGGCACAAAAAATGCATATTTAATACGTTAAATATTGCATTATTCATTACAAAAATTCTGCAATTTTCTGAAGTTGTCATATCTTTTTGCAATGCTTAAGAACGTATTAAAACTCCCGTCTTATTACATCTCGTTTTGTAACTGTTGCTTTAAATACAAAAACCGGTTTGGCCGTTGACACCGCTTTCCCAGCCATGTTTTGATCTGGACCGATCCTGCCTGTCTATACATTGCAGAGTCGACACCGAGTTCGCCGCTGAGCGAAAAACAAGATTGGCACCAACGAAGTATTGCTTCCGCGCAGTAGCCAACCATTCCGAACGCCGCCGTCACGGGGTGTGATGCTCTTTTTTAAATTGGGACTAAAAATGACAACAGAAAAAATTATCTCGCGCTCGCTGCGCCTGATGTTCTCCGGCACCGTGATGCTGGGACTGGGCGCCGCCGCTGTGGCCCAGGCACAGACCGCGGCCGAGCCACCGCTGCAGCGCGTTGAAATCACCGGTTCGTCGATCAAGCGGGCCCAGGCCGAGGGCGCGTTGCCGGTGCAGACCGTCACCCGTGAAGATATCCAGAAAATGGGTGTCACCTCGACCGAACAACTGCTTGCCTCGATCAGCTCGAACACCCAGGTGGGCGCGGTCAACGCGGCCCAGGGCGTCGGCGCATCCACCTACGGCCTGTCCTCGGCCAGTCTGCGCGGCATCGGCGCGAGCAAGACGCTGATTCTGGTCAACGGCCGCCGCCTGGCCAACTACGCCACCGACGGCACCACGGTCGACATCAACGCCATTCCGCTGGCCTCGGTCGACCACGTCGAACTGCTGAAGGACGGCGCTTCCGGCGTGTACGGCTCCGACGCCATCGGCGGTGTGATCAACTTCATCCTGCGCAACAACTTCAGCGGCGTCGAAGTGAGCGGCTACGGCAGCGGCACCAAGGATGGCGGCGGCGGCAATACCAAGGCCTCGATTATCGCGGGCTGGGGTGATTTCGATACGGACCGCTACAACATCACCGTGTCGGCCGACGTCGGCAAGGACAAGCAGATCCTCGGCCGCCAGCGCGGCTACGCCAACAAGGCATGGAACGACAATGGCCTGCGTGAAGCCAGCGCCACCAACAGCGGCAACATCAACACCTTCGATCCGTACACCACGCCGAACGCCGGCGGCGTGATTCCGCACCGCCTGAATTCGATCGGCGACCCGCTGGGCAATCCGCTGAGCGACAACAACGGCGCCAACTGCGCCCAGAACGGCAGCACCTTCGACGCCAACACCGGCAGCTGCCGCTACAATCCGGCGCCACTGGTCGCGCTGATGCCTGAAGTCAAGCGCGCCAACGTCGCGGCCAGCCTGCGCTTCAAGCTCAACGAAAACAATGAAGTGTTCGTGGAAGGCTTCCACTCGCAGCAGAACACCATCACCCTGGCCCAGCCGTCGCCGTACAACACCAACTTCCTGAAGGATGACCTGGCGTTCCAGAAAGCCGATGTCTATCCAGCCATCATCCTGTCGCCGAGCAGCCCCTATTACCCGACCAGCTTCCTGGCGGGCACGGACTCGGCCGGCCAACCGGTCACCGTCAGCTATCGCGCCTTCGACGGCGGCAATCGCCTGCACGAGGATCTGGCCAAGCTGTCGCACCTGGTGATCGGCATGCGCGGCACCATCAAGGGCTATGACTACGATGTCGCCTACGTCCACAACGTCAGCGACGTCAGCGAAGTCACGCAGGATGGCTACCAGTCGCAACTGGCGCTGGCCAAGCTGCTGAGCAATAACAATGCCTTCAACCCGTACGCGGCGACCCAGACGCCGGCCTTGGCCGCGCAAATCCGGGCGACCAATTACAACGGCCCGATGATCAATTCGCAGCTGAGCAATGACGCCCTGCAGGCGCGCGTTTCCGGCGACCTGTACCAGCTGCCGGCCGGTACCGCCAAGTTCGCGGTGGGTGGTTCGATCAGCAACGAGAACCTGAACCTCAACCCGAGCGCGGCGTTCCAGTCGGGCGACATCGCCGGCTACGGCGCCCAGGCATTGCCGCTGTCGGCATCGCGTCACTCGTCGGCGCTGTTTGGCGAATTGAACGTGCCGATCCTGAAGGAGCTGGAAGGCGATCTGGCGGTGCGTACCGACAAATTCCCGACCGCGACCTCGACCAATCCGAAGATCAGCTTCCGCTATCAGCCGCTGTCGCAACTGCTGGTGCGCGCATCGTATGGCCGCGGTTTCCGCGAAGCGGCCCTGCCTGAGCTGTTCAATCCGCAGACCTTCGGCACCAGCGCGACCTTCACCGATCCTGGCACCAAGACTTCCGGCCAGTACACCCTGCTGACGGGCGGCAATACCGCGCTGAAGCCGGAGAAATCCGAGCAATCGTCGATCGGGCTGGTCATCGATCCGATGCCTGGCCTGTCGTTCGCGCTGGATTACTGGAAAATCAACGTCAGCAACCTGGTCACCACGCTGGATCCGCAGCTGATCGTGCGACAGGCATTTGCCGGCAACCCGCTGTACACCGGTCTGGTGCAGCGTGACGGCTCGGGCGCTATTTCGCAGATCACCGCCACCAACCTGAACGCCGGCGGCATGAAAACCGAAGGGCTGGACCTGGACGTGCGCTGGCGCATCGCCAAGACCGATAACTTCGGCACCTTTAGCACGCACCTGAACGGCACCTACACCAGCAAGTTCGATCAGACCTTGCCGGACGGTACTGTCCAGCCTAGCGTGGCGCACACCATCGACGCCAACGGCGCGCCGTTGAACGCGGTCAGTGCCGGCGGCATCATCTTCCGCTGGAAGCACCAGCTGACGCTGGACTGGAAATACAAGAACTGGGGCGCCGACCTGACCCAGAACTTCCAGTCCGGTTACTACGATGCAGCGCGCTTCGACTCGGCCACCGGTACCGATGCGGTGCACGTTGGCTCGCTCTCGACCTGGGATGCGCAAGTGTCCTACTCCGGTCTGGTCAAGGGGCTGAACCTGCGCGCGGGTGTGAAGAACCTGCTCAACCGCAAGCCGCCTGAGGCGATCACCCTGGGTAACTACTTCCAGGCTGGTTACGATCCTACGTACTACGATCCGCACGGCGCGACCGCTTACGTGAGCGCAACGTACGCCTTCTAAGTTCGTCGCGATGAGATGACCCAGCACCCTGCAAGCCGCAAGCTTGCAGGGTGTTTTCATTTCACCGCCGGATACCCAAAATCACGGCCGCTGCTTGAACTCATTCGGCGACAGGCCCGCCCACCGCTTGAACGCGCGGCGGAAGCTCGACGCATCGCTGAAGCCTAGCCGCTCCGAAATCGACTCATGGGTCATCTCGGTGCGCGTCAGATAGGTCGACGCCAGCTTAAACCTCACCTCGTCGACGATTTTCTGGTACGTCGAGCCCTCGCTGATGATCTTGCGCCGCAGCGTGCGCGGATGCAGGCCGAGCTGGGTCGCCATGTCCTCCAGGCTGGCGAACTGGCCCGACCGACCCAGCAGGTGTCGGTAGATCTCGCCGACCACGCCGCGTCCGCCGCCGATGCGGTCCAGCATTTCCTGGCAAGTGTCCTGCACCAGCTGGAAGGTGATGGCGTGGGCGCCCAGCGGACGCTGCTCCAGCCAGGCCAGATCGAAGCGCAATTCGGTATGCGGCGCATCGAACTCGATCGGGCAGTTCAGCACGCTGTGGTAATGCGCGGCGCCGGCCGGCACGCTGAATCCGAAGCTGGCCGAGCGCAGGCGGAAGGCGTTGCCCGATATGCTTTTGTGCAGCGACAGCAGGATGCCGCTCTGGTACTCCTGCACGAAGCGCGCCGTGGTCTCGTGCAGCGCGAAGCCGGGCAGGGCGCGGATGATCCAGATGGCTTCGTCGCCCGCCTCCACCAGTTCGAGGTCGACGATGGGCGTGGCCAGCTCGCGGTAGGCGAGCCCGAAGTTGACGGCGGCGCGCACGGTCGCGCTGCTGAGCAGGGCATAACCGTAAAAGCCGTAGTCGGTCAGGTGAAAGGAGGCGCCCAGTTCCAGCGGACTGAGTTGCCCCGGCGTCAGGCGCAGGAAGTTGTCGAAGACGGTGGTGACCTGTTGCCGCGAAATGAAGAAATAAGGATCGCTCAAGTCGGCCGGCGCGATGTCGGCGCCGGCCAGCGTGTGCTCGGCCGGGATGCCGGCGGCGACCAGGTGCCGCGTCAGCGGAATGAGCTTGTAGACGGGATAAATGCGTTCTGCCGCGCCGATGTATTTGATTCCCGTCACGCCTGTTCTCCTATCGTTTGCCTGCGGAAGCCTATCATACTGCTGCCCGGCGCCGACAGGCTCAGACGAAGGCGCTGAAGCCGGTAATGGCCTTGCCGACGATCAGGCTGTTCATCTCGCGCGTGCCCTCGTAGGAATACAGCGCCTCGGCGTCGGCGACGAAGCGGCCGATATGATGTTCGAGCAGGATGCCGTTGGCGCCGAGCAGTTCGCGCGCCCAGCCGACCGTCTCGCGCATGCGCACCGTGCAGACGCCCTTGGCCAGCGACGCGTGCTCGTCCTTCATGATGCCTTGCTCCTGCAACTGCGACAGGCGAAGGCACAGCGCCTGGGTCGATGTGATGTTGCCCAGCATGCGGAACAATAAATCCTGGATCAGCTGGAACGAGGCGATCGGCTTGCCGAACTGCTCGCGCTGCTGGGCGTAGCGCAGCGCATGCTCGTAGGCGCCGGTGGCGCAGCCGACCGATTCCCAGGCCACCGCGGCGCGGCTCATGCGCAGCACGCTGGCGGTGTCCTTGAACGAGTTCGCGCCCTTCAGGTGCTGGTCGTCGGGGATGCGGCAGTCGCGCATGGTGATCAGGCCGTTCTGCACCACGCGCAGCGCCATCTTGGTGACGATTTTTTCCACCGAAAAGCCGGGCGTGTCGTTTGCGACGATGAAGCCCTTGACCTGGCCGTCGTCGACGTCGCGCGCCCAGATGACGGTCAGGTGGCCCCAGGTGGCGTTGCCTATCCATTTCTTCTGGCCGTTCAGGACCCAGCTGTCGCCGTCGCGCCTGGCCGTCGTTTGCAGGCCGCCGGCGGTGCCGGAGCCGGTTTCCGGCTCGGTCAGCCCGAACGAGCCGATCTTGTCGAGCCTGGCCATCGGCGGCAACCACCTGGCTTTCTGTGCTTCCGAGCCGCACAGGAAGATCGATCCCATCGCCAGCCCCGTGTGCACGCCGAAGAATGTCGAGATGGACGCATCGACGCGCGCCATCTCCATCATCACAAAGCCCATCAGCATCATGCTTTTGCCCGGACAGCCATACCCCTGGTAGGGCAGGCCGCCGATGCCGAGCGCGCGCATCTTCGGCAGCAGTTCGAACGGGAAGGCGTCCCTGGCCCAATAGTCGTTGATGATGGGCTGGACTTCGGTTTCCATGAAGGCGCGCACTTGCAGGCGGATGGCGTTGTCGGCATCGCTCAGGGTCTGGCTGACCGCATAGAAATCGCCGTCGGCAGCCGGCAGGGACTTGGGTGGGCGCTGTGAATTATCGTTCGATGGCATGGTGGTATCCGGATCAAGTGAGTGAAAAGGAAAGGTGGCGCAAACGACTCAGGGCGCGGCCACGACGGCGCCGCTCGATTTCAGCTCGGCGATTTCAGCCGCGCTGAACTCCAGTTCCTGCAACACGTCGACGCTGTGCTGGCCCAGTTCCGGCGCCAGCCGCGGGCGGACCTTGGGAACGTCGAGCAACTGCATCGGGCTGTTGACGGTATGCGTGGCCTCGCCGTGCGGGCCCGCCAGCGGCACCAGGATGTCGTTGGCGATCATCTGCGGATCGCGCACGATCTCGTCGAAGGTCTGGACCACGCCGAAAATGACGCGGCCCTGGTCGAGCACGGTGCGCCAGTGCGCCAGCGGCTGGCTGGCGAAGACCGGATCGAGCAGCGCCACCAGATCGGCGGCGTGCTGCACCCGCAGCTGTTTGGTGGCGAAGCGCGGATCATCCAGTAGCTGCGGCAGGCGCATCGCTTGCACAAAGCCGGGCCAGTCTTTTTCCTGCGCGGCGACCAGCAGCAGCCAGCGCTGGTCGGCGCTGCGGTAGGGGTTGAGCAGCGCGTTGGACGGGCGCTTGCGGTCGTGCTGTTCGACGAATTTGGCGCCGTGCAGCGCGCCTTCGATCCAGGTCGAGGCCGCCCATGCGCCCTCGGCGATCAGCGAGGTGCTCACGTGGCCGCCTTTGCCGGTCAGCGTGCGCCGGTACAGTCCGGTGACGATGGCCGAGTACAGCGTCACCGCCGTCGCATGGTCGCCGATGCCGGGAATCGGCAGCGTCGGCGGGCTGTCGGCGTCGTGAGTCACTTCCATCAGCCCGGTGCGCGCCCAGTAGGCGGTGATGTCGAAACCGGGCTTGTCCGCCTCGGGACCTTCGAGGCCGTAGCCGGTGATGTCCGCATAGATCAGGCGGTCGTTGAGCGGGGCCAGCTCCTCGTAGGTCAGGCCGAGCGCCTTGCGTACCTTGGGCGGGAAGTTGGTCACCAGCACGTCCGCCCAGCGGACCAGCCGGTGCAACACGCGGCGCGCGGCCGGCGACTTCAGGTCGAGCGCGATGCTGCGCTTGTTGCGGTTGGTGAGCTGCCAGGCGTAGTTGGTCTCGCAGGCGGGGTTGGGCGGGGTCAGGTAGAAATAGCGGTAGGGGTCGCCCAAGCCGGGCGGTTCGACCTTGATCACGTCGGCGCCGAAGTCGGACAGGATGGTGGTCGCGGCCGGTCCGGCGATAAAGCTGGCCAGGTCGACGACCTTGAGGCCGGTGAACAGGCTGGCTTGCGGTATGGTGCTCATGGAATTCCTTTGCTGGATCGACGATCGATGGGGAGAGGTGTGATGGCGTATGCTCTCCCGTGGCGCGGCGGCTGTCTTTTGCTCTCTTGCGCGCATATCGCAATCATGCGGCGCGCTGGCAGGCGATTGGGATGGGGGCGCTTATGCGGCCGCGTCGAGCAGGGCGAGGGCGGCGTCGCTGCCGTTGTCGAGGTGGCCGGCGGCCTGTCGCAGCAGGCGGGCATGGCCGAGCCGCGACGGCGTGGCGTCGCTGGCTGCCGTATCGAGAAGCGCCAGATGCAGCCCGTTGCCGAGCGCGCGCCGCGTTGACGCGACCAGCTCCCTGGCCGACCGTATCGTCTCGAACGCGGCCATGCCTGCCAGGCGTTCGGCATCGGCCAGGTCGCGCAGGATGGCGCCGCGGTACTCGGCAAATTCGGACGGCGCCAGAGGGGTGTCGGGATCGCGCTCGAGCAGCGCGGCGCCGGCGCAAACGGCCCGCGCCAGCAGCGCGTGCATGCGCCGCTCCGCGCGCTCGGGCCAGACCAGCTTGAACACCAGGCTCATGACGGTAATGCCCAGCAGGATGCCGACCAGGCGATCGCGCACCAGCGTGACATCGGCATTCGGTCCGAAACCGTGCAGGATGCACAGGAAAAACGCAAACGCGATCTGCCAGCCGAAGTAGGCGCTGCGCTCGCTGCCGGCGGCGATCCAGGCGCTGGCGGCGACCACCGGCGCGATCGTCATCAGCAGGCCGCCGACCGATGCGAGATGCGGCACCACGAACACGGTGGCCAGCAGGGCCAGCGCGCCGCCCACCAATGCGCCGGCGATGCGCAACGTGGCCTTGTGGATGGTGGCGCCGGTGCTGGTCAGCGCCACCACCGCGCAGGTGATGACGCAGGTGTGGATGCCGGGCCAGGCCCATGCGGTGTAGAGCACGTAGCACAGCATCGAGGCAAATGTCGTCTTCAGCGCGAATTGCAGGTGCGCGGGATTGCTCAGGGCATCCGCCACGAACAGCCGGCGAGGGGCTTGCGCCGCCGCTTCGGGCAGATGGGGACCGGATGTGGGCCACAGCCTGGCAATCTCGCGCAGATGGTGTTCCATTTCCCGGACCAGGGGGGCGTCGGCGCCGCTGTCTGGTGGCGGCGGCTCCGGTGTCTGCGCTACGCCAGCGTTGTCGAGCGCATCGCGCAACCGCACGCACGCCAGCCGCAGCGCCAGCAGGCGGTTCCAGGACGATGGCGCCGCCGGCAGTTTCGATGGCATCGCCGCCGCATCGGCCAGATGGTCCAGCGCCCTGAGCACGGCGGCGTAATGCGGCAGCTGCGCCTTGAGCCGGGGATGGCCGGCGCCGGCCAGTTTCAACAAGGCGCCCAGGCGCGTGCCGGCGGGAACGTGGGGCGGCGCAGCACCGTCCGCCAGTTGCGCGTCGAGCGCATCGATCACGCCGGCCAGGCAGCGGCGCGCCTCCTGTTGCAGCAGCGCCAGCGGGCGCGCCGGCCACAGCAGCACGTTGACCAGCACCACCACGAGGATGGAAAAGAACAAGGCCATCCAGGTCCACAGCGTGTCGCGCACCAGCGGCTCGGCGGCCGGATACAGGTCGACGGTGGACTGCGTAATCAGCAGGATGAAGCCAATCCCGAATCCGATCGGGCCGGCGACGAACACGCGCGACAAATACATGCCGGCGCAGAACAGCACGGTCATCAAGCCCAGCCGCAACGCCGGCGCGTCGATGGTGACGACATAGGCCAGCAGCGTCAGGCCGATGGCGGCGGTGATCGCGCCGATCAGCGCGATGCCGGTGGCGGTGGTGGTCGCCATGTCTTCGCGCGAGACAAAGAACACCATGTAGGCCGACAATGCCGCATTGGGAATCCGCAGCGCCATCGACAGCGTGACGATCAGCAGGCAGGCGATCAGCATGCGCAGGCTGGCGTCCGCGCGTCCCGGCCATGGCGCCAGCTCGGCGCACAGCGCGGCGGCGCTGAACCCGGCCGGAGGCGGGCGGAGGGGGCGGACGCTCATGGCCGGCGCCTGGCGCTCAACGATGCTCGCCGGCGTGATCCGGCGCCACCGTCACCACGGCCGATGCGCCGATGCGGAACAGCGCGGCCGACGGATTGTGGACGCGGATACGAACCGGGAAACGCTGCGCCACATGAACCCAGTTGATCGAACGCGGCACCTTCGGCAAGCCCTGCGCGCTGCCGCCTTCGTCGGGCAGCACGCCCCAGCCCACCGAATCGACGGTGCCGTCAAAGCGCTGGTCGGGATCGGTCATCAGGTAGACGCTGGCGGCGCCGCCGGGGCGCATCTTCTTCAATTCCGTTTCGCGGAAATTGGCCACCACGTACCAAGCGCGCGTGTCGATCAGCGTGAACAGCGGCTTGCCGCTCACCGCGAACTCGCCCTCGGAAATGCCGAGATCGACCACGCGGCCGTCGAACGGCGCCCGCACCACGGTCTGCTCCAGCAGGTAGTCGGCATGGGCGATGGCCGCGGCCAGCTCGCGCTTCTGCGCCACCAGCGCGTCGACGCCGCTGACCGCGCTGGCGGCGCGCTTGCGCTCCAGCAGCGCCGACTGCAATTCGGCGTCGGCCGTGCCGCGCGCCGTGCGGGCCAGCTCGACCTGCTCCCTGGTGACGAATTCGTCGGCCAGCAAGGGCTCCAGGCGTTGCAGGCTGGACTGCCGCTGCGCCGCGGTCTGCCGGGCGCGCGCGACATTGCTGCCGGCGGCGTCGGCCGCGTAGCGTTGGGCGTCGACCTGGCGTTGCGTCAGGCCGATTTGCGCCTCCAGCGTGGCCAGCTGGGCGCGCAGCCGTTCGACGTCCAGCTGGTACGGCCGGCGGTCGATGACGAACAGGATGTCGCCCCTGGCCACCACGGCGTTGTCGCGCGCCTTGAGGCTGACGATGCGGCCGGCCACCTGCGAGGCCACGCCGATGGTGTCGGCCTGGACGAACGCGTCATCGGTGCGCGGGTAGCTGTCGACGTAGCTGACGGCATACGCCAGCGCGGCCAGCGCCAGCAGCGCCACCAGGGGCAGCGCGAAGCGGCGCCAGCCGGCGCGGCGGAGGTGGTCGGCGGCAGGGCTTGCGGTTGCTTGATGCGTCATGATAGTCCACGAAAAAGGAAGAGCCAGAGTAGCGTGCCGCACAGCAGGGCCAGCAGCGGGTAGAGCAGGGGCGGCGCGCCGTTGCGCCACAGGCCGCCGGCGCCGGCCAGCAGCCGTATCGCCAGCGCCAGCGCGATGCCGAGCAATGCGCACAGCATCCAGCCGGGGAAGTAGGCGCCAAGGATGGCGATGCTCGGGGCGCCGCCGCATCCGCTGCACAGGATGGCGATGACGGCGCACGCGGTCATGGTTCGGATGGACATGTGTGACGGAATGGAGGGCTGTCGATGTTGGCATCATCGCATCCATGTCCGCGCCGGCGTTGAGGAATTGTGCGTTTTCTTTTGCTGGCTTGCGCATTTCTTCCGCCGACCTGCGGTGCAGGCGATCAAGCTCGCTACACTGGAAATTCTTTCACTCACCCTGCCTGGATCTTCATGCCGCGCACTCCATACCAAGGCACCGCTCCGGTGTCGATTTTGAATCGTGTCCTGTGCGCATCGGCCATCGCCATCCAGGCGGCGTCGCCCGGTCGCGCCGCCGACGCCCTCATCGCATCGATGATCGCGGCGGAGCCGCATGTGTATTGCGGCGCGCCGGCGATGGCCGCGCCGGTCGCCGGCGCGCCGCTGGCGCTGGCCGAGCTGATCGCCATCGGCATGAAGCAGAGCACCGATACCCGCGTGGCCTGGTCGCAGGCGGAGGAGGCGGCGCTCAATCTCGGCATCGCGCGCAGCAAGTACGGCCCCATCCTGGCCGCCCGCGCCGCCGCGCTGCACGAGCATTCGGCCTTTCCGCTGCCCAAGAGCTTGAACCCGAACGGCTACTTCAAGTCCGACGCCGAGGCGCTGGTGCCGGCGCTGACGCTGAAGTGGCTGCTGTACGACGGCGGCGGCCGCGAGGCCGTGCTGGACCGGGCCGGCCAGCAGCTGGCCAGCGCCGATTTCGGTTTCTCGGCGGCGCACCGGCGCGTGACGATCCAGATCACGCAGCAGTTTTACCGCCTGTCGGCGCAGACCGAGCGTCTGGCGGCCGCGCAGGATGCGCTGCACAGCGCGCAGGCGGTCGAGCAGCTGGCGCAGGCGCGCCATCGGCGCGGCCTGGGCACGGCGCCGGAGGCCCTGCAGGCGGGCGCGCAGGCATCCGAGGCGCAGTTGCAGATGGAGGCCGCCGGCGCCGCCGCGCAGGACGCCTACATGGCGCTGCTGGAGACGGCCGGCACGCGGCCGGACGCCAACCTGTGCATCGCGCTGCCGGCGACGCCGGGGCCGTTGTCGGCGTCGCCGCAGAACGTCGCCCGGCTGGTCGAGCGGGCGATGGCGTCGCGGCCGGAAGTGCAGGCCGCGCTGGCGCAGGTGCGCGCCGGCGACGCGGCGGTGCGCCAGGCGCGCAGCGAATACGGCCCCAAGCTGCTGTTGGCGGCGCATGCCGGCCAGAACCTGGGCCGCTCGCGCTCGGACGGCGGCGACTGGTCCGTCGTCAACCAGCCGGTGTACGGCGTCGGCCTGGTGTTCGATTTTCCGCTTTACGATGGCCAGATCCGGCGCAACGAGCTGCGCTCGGCGCAGTCGAAACAGGAGTCGGCCGAGGCCCAGCTGGACGGCGTGAAGAACAAGGTGGTGCACGAGGTCGTCAAGGCTTACCACGACTTGGCGGTGGCGCAGCGGCGGCGCGAATCGAGCGCCGCGCTGCTGGCGGCGGCGTCGCGCTCCTTCGATGCGACACTGGCCAGCTATCGTCAGGGCCTGGCCACGATGCCCGAGTTACAGTCGGCGATGACCCTGCTGGCGCGCGCTCGCAGCACCGACGGCGAGGCCGGCGCCGACCTGCTGACCGCGCGCGCCGTGCTGTCCTTCGCCAGCGGCGACCTGATGGAAGTGGAGTGAGCCCGGCTAGCGGGCGCCGCGGAAGGCGGCCGGCGTCATGCCCACCAGCAGCGCAAAGCGCGTGGTGAAATAGCTCTGGCTCTTGTAGCCGACTTCGAACGCGATGTCGGCGATGCTCTTGTCGCTTTCGATCAGCATCTTCTTGGCCGACTCGATGCGGCAGCGCATGATGAACTGGTGCGGCGATTCCCGCGTCGACTGCTTGAACATGCGGGCGAAGTGGTAGGGGCTCATGTCGAGCTGGCCGGCGATGTCCTTGAAGCCGATGTCGTCCTGGTGGTGCGCGCGGATGTAGTCGACCGCGCGGCGGATCTTGTAGCGCGGCAGTCCACCCGGCGCCGGGGACGGCGCCGGCGTGTCGCTGTAAGTGCTCAGCAGATGCTGGCCGATGACGATGGCGACCGACTCCAGGTAGGACTGTTCCAGCTCGCGCCGGTTCCGCATCTGCTGCTCGATCGAGCGCGCCATATGCCACATGAAGGGATCGACCGACGCATAGTGCGGCGCGATCTCGTAGCCGTGGTGGCCGTTGGCCTGGGCCAGCGAGCGCAGGAAGGCCGGCTTGACGGTGATGCTGGTGAGCTGGGCGTCGGCGGTCCAGGCGGCCGTGTGGGCGTGACCGGCCGGGATGATGCAGACGTGCCGGTCCGACACCTTGATCTGCTGCGGTTCGCCGCGCGCGCCGCGATAGGTCAGGATGGCCGAGGCGTGCATGCCCGGCGCGGCGATTTCATGCTCGTGCTGGGTGCGCTCGCCGGCGCCCGGGGCCTTGCCGATGCGGATGCGCAGGCAGCTGCATTGGGCTTCGAGCAGCGGCTGTTGTCCGCATGGGCGCTCGTCCACGCATGCGCTCATGACAGGACTCCGCTGCCGCTGGTGATGGTGGTAGCGGTACCGGTACCGTGGCGAGGCCGCAGGGTGGCTCGTAGTAGCGTCTGTGGACACTGGCGCATGGAATATTCCTGTGTAGTGGGCTGGCCTGCTGGGTTGCAGTT
The DNA here is from genome assembly GCF_003416895.1 of Duganella sp. BJB476. Taxonomy (GTDB): domain Bacteria; phylum Pseudomonadota; class Gammaproteobacteria; order Burkholderiales; family Burkholderiaceae_D; genus Rugamonas. The sequence continues at coordinate 699,744 of NZ_QVIO01000002.1, read as the reverse complement.
CAACAGTTGTTGTCTGGATTTTCCCACTGGCCGCATCGGACCGGGAGTGCTGTTTCGGACAATTCGCGTGACAAATGAGGACAATGGCGTAGCGGTCGCATCGCCGTCATGGCGCGCCGTGGCGCAAGGCGTTGGGCGCCGCTGCTGCCGCCTCCAGGTGCAGCAGCAGCGGGCGCAGTTTGTAGATGGGATGGATGTTGTCAGGGGTGCCGATGGCGGCGGCGTGGCTGGATTGTTGTGCCTGGTCGGTCAGGCTCACAGCGGTGCATTCATCCTGCCGCCACGTAGGCGATGCCGGTCAGGTTGCCCTGTGCATACAGCAAGGTCTTGCGCTCCGAGCCGTCGAGCCGGGCCGCGTAGACCGAACCGCCGAGGTCGGTCATGAACATGCGATCGCCGTCGAGGTCGAGCGCGATGCCTATGCCTTCCATCAAGTGGCCGAACAGGATTTCCGGAGCCGGGCGGGGGCCGTGCGCCGGCGCATCCATCGCGGCGCGGTTGACCGTGTTGCCGCGCGGCGGCTCGCCGCGGTCGGTCCAGTACAGCTGGCGCCGGCGCAGGTCGAGTTCGATGTCGATCGGTTCCGGCAGCTGGTCGTACAGCAGTTCGATATCGCTGCGGGCCGCCGGCGATTCGCCCGCCGGCAGTTCGATGCCGGCGCGGAAGATGCGGCCGCGGTTGCCATCGTCCGTGCCTTTCTGGCTCCAGTAGATGTGGCCGCCCACGGCGTCGACGGCGATGCCGACGCACCAGCGGTCCAGGTCGGCGCGGTCGGACGCTCCCTCGCCGGTCTGGACCAGCGTTTCGACGGCGCTGCCGTCGAGGTTGCAGCGCATGACGCGCATGCCTTCCCGGTCGCACCAGTAGAGCTTGCGGTTGCGCCGGTCCAGCTGCAGCTGCTTGGGGGTGAAGGTGACGCCGCAGGGAACGATGGTGCGGCGATTGCCGCCGTCGAGGTCGATGCGCTCGATGGCGCCGTCGTTCTGGTTGGGGATGCCCATGTCGGTCCAGTAGAGATGGCCGGCCTCGGCGTCGACCGCGATGCCGTCGGGCAGGCGGCAGTTCAGCGCCAGCGTGCGGCGGTCGCTGCCGTCGGGCTGGACCGACAGGATGCGGCCGCCGCTGAGGTCGAGCACGTACAGCAGGCCGTCGGCGGGGGAGGGGGAAGCGTCATGCATGGTGAGATCCTCGGGATGGGGAGACGTGGATGGCGGCGGTCAGCGGCCGGCGTAGCGGGGCGCGCGCTTGGCGAGGAAGGCCTGCGTGCCTTCGCGCTTGTCGTCGGAGGCGGCGCACACGGCGAACAGCGCGCCCTCGAGCGCGAGGCCGTCCGCCAGCGTGGTGTCCAGGCCGCGCAGCACGGCCTCGGTGGCCAGCCGCACCGCCAGCGGGGCGTTGGCGGTGATTTGCGCCAGGATGGTTTCGGCGCGCGCGATCAGCCCGTCCGCCGGGACGACTTCGTTGACCAGGCCGATGCGGCGCGCTTCTTCGGCGTCGATGGTGGCGGCGCTCAGGATCAGTTGCAGCGCGCGTCCGGCGCCGACCAGGCGCGGCAGGCGCTGGGTGCCGCCGAAGCCGGGCAGCACGCCCAGCTTGACCTCGGGCTGGCCGAACGCGGCCCGCTCGGAGGCGATGCGCAGCGTGCAGGCCATGGCCAGCTCGCAGCCGCCGCCGAAGGCGTAGCCGTTGACGGCGGCGATCACCGGCTTGCCGAGGCGTTCGATGCGGTCGAACACGTGCTGGCCGTAGCGGGTGAAACGCTGGGCCTCGACGGCGCCGATCGCGGCCAGCTCGCCGATGTCGGCGCCGGCGGCGAAGGCCTTGCCTTCGCCGCTGAGGATCACGCCGCGCACGGCGGCGTCGGCGGCGGCCGCGTCGAAGGCGGCCAGCAGGTCGGCCAGCGTGGCCTGGTTCAGCGCGTTGAGCACGGTGGGCCGGTTCAGCGTGATGTAGGCGATGCTGCCGGCTGTGCGGTAGAGCACGTTGTCGTAGTGCGGCATGGGGGCGGCTCCTGTCATGGGCGGGCTGATTCGCCGGCGCGCGCGGCCAGCAGGCTCAGCAGCGCTTCGTCGCGCTGCGCGGCCAGCGCCTCCAGCGAGCGGCCGTCGGTTTCCTTGTGCACGCCTGCTATCATCAGGCGGCGCACCTCGGGCGTGATGACGGGATCGCCGAGCGAGCGCCACATGGCGGTCAGCGGGCCAGTGAACTGGTCGAAGAAGTGTTCGATGCCGCCGGCGCCGCCGCCGAGGTGGTACAGCAGCGACGGTCCCATCACGCCCCAGCGCAGGCCCGGTCCCCAGCAGACGGCGGTGTCGGCATCGGCGACATCGAGCACGCCTTCGGAAACGAGGTAGACGATTTCGCGGAACAGCGCCGCCGCCAGCCGGTTGGCGACGTGGCCCGGCATTTCCTTGCGCAGCCGCACGGTGCGCTTGCCCAGACCGTCGTAGAAGGCGGTCACGCGGGTGATGGTCGCTTCCGAGGTGCGCGCGCCGCCGACGATCTCGACCAGCGGAATCAGGTGCGGCGGGTTGAACGGATGGCCGATCACGCAGCGTTCCGGGTGCAGCTTGCAGCCGGCCTGGATCGCCGACATCGTCAGGCCGGACGAGCTCGACGCGATCAGCACCTCGGCCGGCAGCAGGCGGTCCAGCTGTTCGTACAGCGCGGTCTTGAAGTCGATCCGCTCGGGGCCGTTTTCCTGCACCAGGTCGGCGCTGGCGACGGCCTCGGCCAGGTTGGCCGTGAAGCGAAGGCGCTGGCGGTCGGCGCCTTCGGCCAGGCCGATCCGCTCCAGCGCCGGCCACGCCTGGTCGATGTACTGGCGCAGGCGGGCTTCGGCGCCGGGCGCGATGTCGGTGGCGGTGACGTCCAGGCCGCGTGCCAGGAACAGTGCGGCCCAGCTGGCGCCGATGGTGCCGGTGCCGATGATGGCGACCCGTTGGATAGACTTGACCATGGTGCGTTCCTCATGTGTGCGGAGTGGAGATGGCGGCCGGATCTCCGGCGGCAGCTTGAGGCGATAGTAGGGGCGGCGCCGGTGCGCGTCTTTCGTATACGTGCGCACGTATCGGGAAAGTGCTGAAAACGCCTGTGCGGTGGCGTAATGCCGTTCAGTTACGCAACTGGCCGCAAGCGTATGCCTGAAAAGCTGACGACCGCGCCGATGCCCAGCGCCACGCCCGCCAGGATCAGCGCCACCTGCATGCCGGCCAGCAGCTGTGCCGCGCCGCCCGCCACCAGCGATCCGAATACGCCGACGCCGATCACGCCGCCGGTCTGGCGCGCGGCGTTCAGCACGCCTGAGGTGATGCCGGCGCGCTGCCGCTGCGCGCCCGCGAACACGGCCGCCGTCATGGCCGGCACGGTCAGCGCCACGCCGACGCCGGCCGCCAGCAGCGGCAGCATGATGCGCCCGTAGCCGGTGCCGCCGTCGATGCCGCTCAACGCCAGATAGCCGCTGGCGGCCAGCGCTTGCCCGGCCACCATCGGCAGCCGCGGACCGTAGCGCGCCGCCAGCCGTCCGGAAACCAGATTGGCGATGCTGACCAGCGCCGTCATCGGCAAGAAGGCCAGCCCCGCCTGCAACGGCGTATAGCCCTTGGCCGACTGGAAGAACAAGCTCAGCACAAACATCAGTCCGTAGTAGGCGAAGTTGGTCAGCAGTCCGACCAGGCAGGTGGCGCTCACCGCCGGCGCGCGGAACAGGGCCAGCGGCAGCATGGGATCGGCGCCCTTGGCCTCGACCAGCAGGAACAGTGCGCCCGCCACCAGCATGCAGGCAAAGCCCGACAACACCAATGGATGCGTCCAGCCCAGCGCGCCGCTCTCGACGAAGCTGAAGGTCAGGCCGCCCAGCGCCAAGACCGCCAGCGCTTGCCCGGCGAGATCCAGGCCGCGTTCCGGCGTCTTCGCGCTGGCCGGCGCGTGGCGCAGGATCAGCCAGATCGCCGCCAATCCCAGCGGCAGATTGAGCAGGAAGATGCCGGGCCAGCCGCAGCGATCGACGATGACGCCGCCGACCACCGGTCCCGCCGCCAGCGCCAGCCCGCCCACGCCGGCCCAGACGCTGACGGCGCGCGCGCGGGCGGCGGCGTCCGGAAAACTGGCGGTGAGCAGGGCCAGCGAGGTCGGTACGCACAGCGCCGCGCCCAAGCCCTGGGCCATGCGGCCGGCGATGAGCGTGCCCATGCCGCCCGCCATGCCGCAAGCGACCGAGGCCGCCGTGAACAGCGCGCAGCCGGTGACGAAGATGTGTTTGGCGCCGTAGCGGTCGCCTAGCGCGCCGGCCGTCAGCAGCAGGCTGGCGAACACCAGGGTGTACGCATTAACAATCCATTGCAATCCGGTGACGCTGGTGCCGAGCGCCGCCTGGATGCTTTCCAGGGCGACGTTCACGACGGTGACGTCGAGGATGACCAGGGCAAAGCCCAGGCTGGCGGCCAGCAGGGTCAGCTTGGCGGAGGTGGTGGAGAGCATACGAGCGGGTCCATGGGAGTGATTGCGATGGCCTCATTGTATTGACTATAAAAATTATATAAACTGCCATTTTGTTTGGTGACTACCTAGAAAAATTTGGCAATGGATATCGTCAAGGCAATGACTCTTTTCGTTCGCGTCGTCGATACCGGCAGCCTCACGGCGGCGGCCGCCGAGTGTGGACTGTCGCCCACGATGGTGGGCAATCATTTGCAAGCGCTGGAAGAGCGGCTCGGCACGCGCCTCATCAACCGCACCACGCGGCGGCAAAATGTGACCGAGTTCGGCAAAGCCTATTACGACCGCTGCATGGAGATCCTGGGCCTGGTCGAGGATGCCGACGCGCTGGCGGCGGAAACCCAGGCCAGCCCGCGCGGACGGCTGCGCATCACCGCCTCGGCGACGTTCGGCACGGAATGCCTGGTGCCGGCGCTGGCCGAGTACACGCGGCGTTATCCGCAAGTACATCTCGACCTGGCCATCACGGATGCCGTGGTCGATTTGGCGGAGGACGGCTACGAAGCGGCGATCCGCCTGGGCACGCCGCACGGTCCCGACCTGGTCGCGCGTCCGCTGGCGCCGTACCGCCTGGCGATCTGCGCCTCGCCGGCTTATCTGGCGGCGCGCGGCGTGCCGCTGCATCCACCGGATCTGGCTGCGCACGACTGCCTGCCGTACACCTATTCCGCGCGATCCGAATGGCGCTCGGCGCAGGCAGCCTGGCGCATGACCGGTCCGGAAGGGGAGCTGAGCGTGCCGATCTCGGGGCGGGTGCAGATCGACAGCGCGCAAGCCTTGCGGCAGGCGGCGCTGGCCGGCATGGGCATCGTCATGCTGCCGGAAATCATGGTGGCCCGCGACATGGAGGGCGGCCAGCTGGTACGCGTGTTGCCGGCGTACGCGGCGCCGGTGCGCCCGCTGAACCTGATCTATTTGCGTGACCGCCGTATGTCGCTCAAGCTGCGCAGCTTTGTCGATTTCGTGGTGGAGCGCTTTGGCGTGATACCGTGATGGCGGACGGGTTAATCAACATTGAGCTGAGGAGCGGGTAATGATTCGATTTCGTTGGTGGATAACGTTGTTGCTCGCGGTGTGCGGCGGCGCCTTGGCCGAAGGCCAGACTTTCCGCATTCCCACCCGCCCCGGCGTGGAGACCAGCGTCTACTGGGAAGCGCAGGAGGGCGCCAAGGCCACGGTGTTCCTGTTCACCGGCGGCAACGGCGGTTACGGCAAGGTGGTCGACGGCAAGCCCACCAGCCACAACTTCCTGGCCCGCAGCGTGGCGCTGTTTCTGGCCGATGGGTTCAACGTCGCCATCTTCGGCCTGGCCAGCGACACCCCCGCGCTCGACTACGGCGACCGCGTCAATCCCAAGCACCTGGCCGACGTGCGCGCCGCGCTGGACTTCGTGCGCGGCAAAAGCCCGGCGCCGGTGTGGCTGGTCGGCACCAGCCGCGGCACGGTGTCGGCCGCCTACGTCGCCATCGCCAGCGTGGACGATCCCGGCATCGCCGGCCTGGTGCTGACCTCCAGCGTGACCGCCTTCAAGAAGGAGGGCGCAGTGCCGACGCAAAACCTGGCCGCGCTGAAATTGCCGGTGCTGGTGGTGCACCACGCCAGCGACGCCTGCGCGATCTGCCGTCCCTACGAAGTGGACTGGATCATGAAGGGACTGAAAAACGCCCCGCTCAAAAAGCTGATGATGATCACCGGCGGCACCAACCCCACCGGCGACCCTTGCGAGAGCTACCACTACCATGCCTACATTGGCCAGGAGCAAGAAGTGGTCGACCGGATGTCGGCCTGGATGCACAATCCTGTCAATTGATGATTTGACATCAAGACTGGCGCCCCCGATAATCGACGCTCCGCCATATGCCGAGACGAGCCCATGGGTACCGCGATAGACAATACCGAAGTGTTGAAAGACTGGTTCCTGCGCAGCGGCGTGCACACGCCGCTGCACACCTGCATCGGCCCCTTGCCCAGCTCCAAGGCTTCGATCGTGCGCTGGAGCAGCAACCAGCCGGACGCGATGATCCAGACCATCAGCTCGCACCCCAACGATTACCGCATCGCCATCATGCTGGAGCCGGTCGACGCCCGCATCTGGCTGCACGGCCAGCCGGTGTGGGGCGGGGTGATTGCGGCCGAGCGTTTCCGCATCTGTCCGCCCAGCGGCTCCAGCCAGTGGAGCCGTTTGAGCAGCTGCGACATCGTCAACCTGTTCGTGCCGGCCGCGCTGATCGACAACCTGAACGCGCAGCGCGAAACTCCGCTGAGCCTGGGCGCCCAGCAATTCACCTCGGACCGTCATGTGATGGAGCTGGTGCGCCGCATGCTCAACGGCGACGCCATGGCCGGCCCGCTGCAATCGCAGTACTGCGACGGCCTGATGGTGGCGCTTCTGAGCTATCTGCTGGAGCACTACAGCCGGCCCGCCACGGCGCCGCAATCGAGCACCCTGGGCGGCGGACGCCTGCGGCGCGTGCTGACCCACATGGGCGGCAACCTGGCCACCGGCGTCAGCAACCGCGACCTGGCGGCGCTGTGCGGCATGAGCGAGGCGCATTTCTCGCGTGAGTTCCACCTGGCGCTGGGCCTGCCGCCGCACCGCTACCTGATGAAGATGCGGCTGGAGCAGGCGCGCACCATGCTGCTGGCCGGCGGCCGGGCGATGGCCGACATCGCCGAAGCCTGCGGCTTCCACGACGCCAGCCATCTGTCGCGCACTTTCAGCCGCCATTTCGGCACGCCGCCGGCCCGGTTCCGCCAGCAGCGCGGAAACTAATTCCTCAGCAGCCGGCGCGAGAAACTCACCGCCGCCCCCAGCGCGGCGAAGCCGCCCGCCACCAGCAGCGCGTACACCGTGCCGCGCGTATCCGACAGCGTGAAGCAATACGCCACCAGCGCCGCGCCGGTGGCCTGGCCGCTGAGGCGGGCCGTGGCGACAATGCCGCTGGCGCTGCCTGAGCGCGCGCGCGGCGCGCTGCCCATGATGGCCTTCATGTTCGGCGCCTGGAAGAAACCGAAGCCGACCCCGCACAGCGCCATGCGCCAGCCGATGTCGAACACCGAAGCGTCGGCCGCCATCCCGCTCAACAGCAGCACACCGGCGCTCAGCAGCACCAGGCCGATGCCGCCCAGCGTGCCGGCGTTGTAGCGGTCGCTCAGCCGGCCTGCCACCGGCCCCATCACAGCCACCAGCGCCGGCCACGGCGTCATCAGGAAACCGGTGTCGATCGGCGAGCGGCCCAGCGTGTGCTCGAAGAAAAACGGCAGCGACACGAAGGCCAATCCCTGCACCGCGAAAGTACAGAACGCCGTCAGCGCCGACAGCGCGAACATCGGATTGCGGAACAAATCCACCGGCAGCAGCGGCGCCGCATGGCCGCGCTGACGACGCAGCAGCAGCACCCAGCAGAGCGCGGCGCCGGCGATCTCGGCCGGCAGCCGTTGCGGCGCGGCGCCGTGGGCGGCGTCGCCCAGCGCCAGGATCAGCAGGCCGAAGGCGCCGACGTTGTACAGCGCCGCCAGCAGGTCGACCTGATGCGCCGCACGCGGCGTTTGCGGCAGCGCCTGCCAGGCGGCGCTCAGTGCCAGCACGCCCAGCGGCACATTGATCGCGAACAGCCACGGCCAGGACGACAGCGACAGGATCAGCGAGGCCACCGTCGGCCCCACCGCGAACGCCACCGCCACCACCAGCGCGTTGGTGCCGAAGCCCTGGCCCTGGCGCTCGGGCGGGTAGATGGCGCGGATCAGCGCGGTGCTGACCGCCATCATGGCGCTGGCGCCCACGCCTTGCAGCAGCCGCGCCGCCACCAGCGAAGGCAGCGACCAGGCCAGCGCGCACGCCAGCGAGGCCGTCGTGAACACCACCAGCCCGCCGAGCGCGACGCGGCGGTAGCCGGCGATCTCGCCCAGCGCGGCGAACGGCAGCAGCGTCGCCACCATCGCCAGCTGGTAGGCGTTGACGATCCACACCGACGCCGCCGGCGTCGCCTGCAACTGCTGCGCCATGGCCGGCAAGGCGGTGTTGGCGATCGCCGTGTCCAGCGAAGCCAGCGCCACGCCGGTCATCAGCGACAGCATGGCCCACAGGCGTTCGGCCGGCGGCAGGCCGGTCTCTGCCGTGGCGCAGCCGCCCATCGCGCTCAATCGCGCACCACGCCGGATGGCCCGATGCGCTCGGCGTTCGGCACGTCGGACATGCGGATGCGGATCAGGTGGCGGCGTTCGTCCACGTAGGTGGTGCGGCCGTGCAGCATGCGATGGTTGTCGGCCCACAGCAGGGTGTCGGTGGCCAACTGTTGCTTGAAGCGCGGCGCGCTGTGCTCGGCCACCTCGTTCATCAGCGCCAGCGCCTCAACCAGCGCCGGCGTGCTCAGGTCGGGCCGCGCGGCCAGGCCTTTTTGGATGGCGTCGTAGCGCCAGCGCAGCGTGAAGCGGTCGCCGTCGCGGCGCGGCGGGCCGAACACCGGCGCCACATGGTGTTCGATGGAAGTCTCGCCGGCGGCGTACACGGCCGGCACGCGGAACGGTACAGGCGCGCTGCTCAGCAGTTCGTAGGCCGCGCGGCCGGCCGCGGTTTGCTGCAAGGTCTGGTAAATGTCCTCGCCGTCGATCAGCAGCGAATGGCCGCCCTCGCAATCGGCGGCCTGCACCACGTACAGGATGAACTGCTCTTCCGGCATCGGATAGAACGAGGAGTCGGTGTGCATGTCGGCGCTGCCGACGCGCTCGGAAAAGGTGGTGAAGCGGGCGTCGCTGTGCGCCTGCGGCCGCGACTTGACGTCCCAGGCCACGCGGCCGGTGCGCTGGTCGGTGGAGGTGGGGTAGCCCAGCATCAGCGTGATCGCGTACAGGGCGGCGTTGCGGCGCTCTTCGCTCAGGCCGTGCAGGCCGAGACCGGTCAGCGCCACGCCGTTGGTGCCCAGGCCGCGCAGCTGGCGCGTCAGCCGGCGCAGCGCGCCGACCTCGCCCAGCTCGGCGCGCAGGGCCACTTCCTCCGGGTGGGCATAAAATCCGTTTTCATTGAAATCACTAAAACGGCTGCGCAGTATTTCATATATCGCATTTAAATCGCCGCCCCAAGATATATCAGCGGGAGAAATAGTGACATTCTCACTTTTATTCAATGACGTGGGCATAATAATTCCTTTTGTCTAAGACCTGGAGGGCGGCGGGGGAGTGGGATATTCTAATGCCGGGCGACGGCTTCATCTGTTGTTTTTAATGAGCGTCGGAAACTATAATTTCCGTCTTTGTCATTATGAAAATGCTTTGAAAACAAGGTGTTGCGAATCGTCAACAGTGCGGAAAAGCCTGCTGCTTGCCGGGCTCACGATGCGTTATGATTTGAAGCTGCCACACGCCGATTTGCGGAAGTTACTATCAAATTAAACGTTGAAGGACTAGCATAATGAAATGGTTTAATTCTCTACGTTTGGCGCAAAAACTAGGGCTGGCATTCTCCCTGGTATTGGCTTTGACCGTGCTGGTGGGGGTATTTTCCGTCTGGGAGCTATCCCAGGTTAATAATACGTCCAAGCGGTTTTCGACGCACTGGATGCCCAGCATCCGGGTGATCGAAGACATCAAGTCGCAGATCGCCCGCATCCGCACCCGTGAGCTGCAGTACATCATTTCGTCCGCCGCGGCGGATATGGATAAATATGACCAGGTGATCGCCAAGGACCTGGTCGACCTGAAGAAAATGCAGGACGATTACGTGGTGTTGGCCAGTACCGCCGAGGAAAAGGCCATGTACGCCAAGTTCGTCGACCTGTGGGCGCGCTACATGGAGGAGGACGCCAAGATCCGCGCCGCCGCCCGCGTCAACAACGACGACCAGGCCAAGGCGCTGATCCGCGGCGAATCGAACAAGCTGATCGTGGCCCTGCGCGGCCAGGTCGACCAGCTGGTCGAGTTCTACACCGACGGCGGCAAGCAGGAGGCGGTCGACGGCGACCTCCGCTACGCTTCCTCGCGGCTGTGGATCCTGGCGCTGGTGGCCGGCAGTGTGGTGTTCGGCGCCACCGGCGCGCTGCTGATCACGCGCTGGCTGACGCGCAGCCTGGGTGGCGAGCCCGACTATGCGACCGACATCGTCCGCCAGATCGCCGCCGGCGACCTGGGTGTGACGGTCGAGACTCGCGCCGGCGACACCAGCAGCCTGCTGTTCGGCATGCGCACCATGCGCGACAACCTGGAGAAGATCGTCGGCGAAGTGCGCGGCGCGACCGGCGTGATCGCCAGCGCCTCCGGCCAGATCGCCGCCGGCAACCTGGACCTGTCCTCGCGCACCGAGCAGCAAGCCAGTTCGCTGGAGGAAACCGCCGCCTCGATGGAGGAACTGACCTCGACCGTGCGCCACAACGCCGACAACTCGGCCCAGGCCAACCAGCTGGCCACTGTGGCGGCCAGCGTGGCGCAGAAGGGCAGTGCGGTGGTGGCGCAGGTGGTCGATACGATGGGCGCGATCAACACCTCGTCGCGCAAGATCGCCGACATCATCGCCGTCATCGACGGCATTGCGTTCCAGACCAATATCCTGGCCCTGAACGCGGCGGTGGAGGCGGCCCGCGCGGGCGAGCAGGGCCGTGGCTTCGCGGTGGTGGCGACCGAGGTGCGCAACCTGGCCCAACGCTCCGCCGCGTCGGCCAAGGAGATCAAGGACTTGATCGGCGAATCGGTCGGGCAGGTGGACATCGGCAGCAAGCTGGTGGCCCAGGCCGGCGCGACCATGAACGAGGTGCTGGAGAGCGTGCAGAGCATGGCCGGCGTGATGGCGGAGATCACCCATGCCAGCCGTGAGCAGAGCGCCGGCATCGAGCAGGTCAACCAGGCCATTTCGCAGATGGACACGGTGACCCAGCAGAACGCCGAACTGGTGCAGCAGGCCGCGTCGGCTTCGCAGGGCTTGCAGGACCAGGCCGCCACGCTGTCGCAGCTGGTGAGCGTGTTCCGGCTCAAGGATGGGGCGCGCGGCGGCCCGCCGGCGGCCCGCTCGTCGCGCGCGGCCAAGTGGCCGGCACTGAGCAGCGCGGTGCGTTAGCATCCCCGGCGCTGCCGTGGTCAGCGCCCCACAGTTTGCACTGCGGCATGGGAATGCAAGCAGGAAAGTACCAAAACAGCAGTCCTGTCCGTGACCTGAGCGCGGCGACAAAACACACTCCGTGACAGTTGCAGTATTTCACCAAACTGTCATACCACGGAGTGTCACATGTCGCCTATTCGCCCTATCGTTCGTGCCGTCGCGCTGTTGTGCGCCGGCGCGGTTCCCCTGACCGCCGCCGCCCAGACCAGCGCCGAAGCCAGCACCGCCAGCACCGCCGCGCCGCCGCGCGTGGAAATCACCGGTTCGCGCATCAAGCGTGTCGACGCCGAGACCGCGTCCGCCGTGCAGGTTATCACGGCCGAGCAGATCGCCCGTTCCGGCGCGGCCACCATCACCGACGTGTTGCGCGATCTGCCGGCCGGCAATACCGGCGGCTACACCGCCGAGGGCACGCCGGGCCAGGCCTTCGGCTCGGCCGGCATCTCGCTGCGCGGCCTGGGCGCGGGCGCCACGCTGACCCTGATCAACGGCCGCCGCGTGGCGCCGTTCGGCTTCGGCTCGGCCTCGTTTGTCGACACCAATTCGATCCCGGTCGACGCCGTCGAGCGCATCGAGGTGCTGCTGGACGGCGCCTCGGCGATCTACGGCGCCGACGCCATCGGCGGCGTCATCAACATCATCCTGCGCAAGAACTACGAGGGCCTGGCGCTCAAGGTTTCCGGCGGCACCTCGGCCTACCACGACGGCAACACCGGCGACATCGGCCTGACCTACGGCAAGGGCACGCTGGCGCAGGACGGCTACAACTGGCTGCTCAGCCTGTCCCACCGCGACACCAGCCCGGTGCTGGTCAACGCCCGTCCGCGCACCAAGGACGCCGACTTCCGCCGCTTCGGCCTGGCCGACCGCCGCTCCTCGTTCTCCAGCAACGTCTACACCGCGTCCGGCACCAACGGCGGCACTTTCCTCGGCATCCTGGGCGACTGCCCGGCGCTGGTGGACGCCAGCTCGCCGCTGAACGGCCGCTGCGTCAACGACAACACCAGCGCCGTCACGCTGCAATCGAAGAGCCAGCGCGACAACGTCTACAGCGCGCTGACCTACGACCTGGGGCAGGGCTGGGAAATGTTCGGCGACGCCGCGCTCAGCCGCAGCCGCCAGGCGTCCAGCATGTACAGCTACGCCACCAATTCCTACGGCGCCTACACCAACGACCTGCTCGACAAGCACGGCCTGTACGGCAACGCGCCGGGCACCACCATCAGCTACCTGCTGCTGCCGGCCGGCCATCCGCAGAACAAATGGGGCCAGACGGTGGGCGTGCGCTACGTCTTCAACGACGTGCCGACCACCATCAGCAGCGAGAGCCGCAATATGCGCGCCACCCTGGGCGCGCGCGGCACGCTGGGCAAGTGGGACCTGGAGGCGGCGGCGATGTTCTCGCGCTCGCTGGTCGACACGCGTTATCGCGGCTACATCCAGGACAAGGTGCTGATCAACGACGTGCTCGACGCGGACGGCCTGGTGCGCAACAGCTTCCAGCTGCACAACCCTGGCGGCAACGATCCGGCGCTGATGGCGCGCCTGTATCCGCAGCTGAACAACCACGCCGACACCAGCACCAGCAGCGTTGACGTGCATGGCAACCGCGAGTTGTTCACGCTGCCGGGCGGGCCGCTGTCGATCGCGATCGGCACAGAGTACCGCCGCGAGAAATTCGACGCCACGCCAGACCCGCTGTTCACCGACGGCTCGATCCAGTTGATCAGCATGACCGGCTCCAACGGCTCGCGCAGCGTGACCGCCGCATATGGCGAATTGTCGGCGCCGGTACACAAGTCGGTCGAGCTGAGCCTGGCCGCGCGAACCGACCGCTACAGCGACTTCGGCTCGGCCTTCACGCCCAAGGCCGGCGTCAAATGGAGCCCGCTGCCGCAGCTGGCCTTGCGCAGCACCTATGCCGAGGGCTTCCGCGCGCCGTCGCTGCCGGAGCTGCACGCCGGGAACACCAACGGCTACACCAAGATCCTCGATCCCAAGCGCTGCCCGGTGTTCGCCGCCGGTAACGACGACTGCGAACGCTACGTGGCCTTCACCACCGGGGCCAATCCCGACATCAAGGCGGAGAAATCCAAGAGCCTGACGGTGGGCTTCGTGGCCGAGCCGGTGCCGGGTTGGTCGCTGTCGGTCGACGCGTACAACATCAAGCGGCGCGACGAGCTGTCCACCATCCGCGCCAGCTACCTGCTGGAGCATGAGGCGCAGTATGCGGACCGCATCGTGCGCAATCCGGTCAGCGGCAAGCTCGACCACCTGAGCCTGATCACCGCCAACCTGTCCGCCACCGAGACGCGCGGCGTGGACGTGGACGCGCGCGGCAGCTTCACCGTGGGCGACTGGGGCCGCGTCTCGCTGACCGCCAGCTACAACCGCATGAACAGCTACATGAGCACCGATGTGCCGGGCAACGATCCGGTCGACTACGTCGGCTACTACGGGCAGCCGAAGAACCGCGGCCGCGCCGGCGTGGCCTGGGATCGCGGCCCGTGGGACGCCAGCCTCAACTGGAGCTACGTGGGCGGCTACTCGGTCAAGAGTTCGCCGGAGGTGGCCTGCTCGTTCGAGGCGGCGAACCCGCAGCTGTGCGACGTCCACTCGTGGCTGACGGCCAGCGCCTATGTCAGTTACAAGGGATTCCGCAACCTGGAGCTGTCGCTGTCGGTGCAGAACCTGGCCAACAAGGAGGCGCCGATGGACGCCAGCCAGCTGGCCTACCTGCAGGGCTACGGCACCGCCTACCACAGCCAGCTCGGCCGCTACGTGCAGCTGACCGCCAACTACAAGTTCAAGTAAGCAACCCAGGCGCCGGCCCAGTGCCGGCGCCGCTTTATGAGTTTTTTCATGTCCAGAATTCTTCTTGCGCTGAGTGCGCTGCTGCTGTCGGCCTGCGGCACCGTCGCGCCAATCGATCACAACAATGATGCCTTGCGCGTCGAATGCCATTGGGACTTGCAATACCCGAGCGTGGCGCCGGCCGATGCCACGCTGGCGCAACTGCGCGAGACCGCCGCGCGCCGCCTGGCCGCGCTGAACCTGAGCGCGCAGTGGGAGCTGAACAGCGAAGGCGCGACCGCCGAAGCCTTCACCGACAGCGAGCCGGATCGGGTACGCCTGCATCGTCTGCTGAGTGTGGTGCTCCCTGGGCTGGAGCGTTATCCGGCCTCGTTCTTCGCCAATGTCCGCCTGCACAACATCGTGCTGGTGAAGGAGCTGGCGGTGGCTGGCCAGCGCCGGCTGGCGATGCCGATGGCCGAGGTCGACAGCGTGGCCTACGCCGACAACAGCGCCAAGCTGTGCCCGGCCGGCATGGAGATGCGCGTGCATCACGAGTTCTACCACTTCATCGACTACCGCGAACACAACGACTACTACCATGCCGATCCGGCGTGGCTGGCGCTCAATCCGGCCGGGCTCACCTACGGCAAGGGCGGCGCCACGTTTTACGGCAAGAACCTGCAGGACGTCGGCCACGCCAAGCCCGGCGTGGTCAGCCTGTATTCCAGCTACGGCCAGGAAGAGGACAAGGCCGAAATCTTTGGCTGGATGATGACGCCAGATTACGCCGCGCGGCTGGACCTGTATGCGATGCAGGACGCCAGCGTGGCCGCCAAGCTGCGCCATATGCGCGAACAGTTCCGCAAATACAGCCAGGCGGAGGCCGTGAAAAAATAATTAAATGTCGGGCTTGCAAAAGCTGCCATCGACGACGGTGTCGCGCAGCGTATCGCGACTTTCAATATGCCTAACGCGGGGAGGAGGTGAGCATTTACCGCTGATGAGCGAGTAACCGGATGGTATGAAATACTGACTGGGAAACTTTAATTTTAATGTTTTTTGGAAGCTGTCGCATATATCCGAGCTGTAAATATCTAAATCGAAACCAAAAAATATGAGAGGTCACTCAATGTACGAATTAAGTATTGCTGAAATTGGAGAAGTGTCAGGTGCTGGTGCCGCCGATGTTATCGTCGGTGCTGGCTTGTCGCGTGCTGCGTCGGGTGCAGGTGCCGCTTTCGGCGCCGGAGTTGCCGAAGGCTTCGGTGCGGGAGCGTTTCTCGGTCCTGCCGGAGCAGTAATCGGAGCGATGGCCGGCGCGGCTTTGGCATATTACTTGCTGCGCCGCGGTAATCCGCCGCCGCCCTGACTCTTTGCAAACTATACTATTTCGGTATAGGTGAAAGCCATCGCTGTTGTTTGATGGGTTGCACGAAAGGGGCGTTTGCCCCTTTCAACTTTACTGCCAGGCATGCGCCTCACAAAATGAAAATTTCAAAAATTGAATTATTAGGATCGCTGTTTTTAAAAATTTTCGCAATTCAGTCCATGCGACAGTTGGGGTCGTATATTGCTGCCACTTTGATCGGTTTCCTGATTTTTCAGGCAGGTTTAATATTTTTTGGTGAACCTGTCGCCGAGCCAATAACTCTATTGCTCGCATTTGCCGGATCGTCAGTTGTCCTGAGAATGACGCTGCCAGCAAGATTTTACATTGCGGCCGGCTCTCCGGAAAGATGCGCCGCAATGAAAGAGTTTTTGGCAAAAAAAATCAAAAAGCAGGGTTACAATATTATGTCAAGAAGTGATGGAGAGACTATATTTCAATCTAAATTGCCAGCGCCGCTCAAATGGGAAGAGAATGAAATACTCATGACGGAGTCCGACATGACTTTGATGCTGAAAGGTCCGGTTTTTATAATTCGCATGCTGCACAGATATTCATCCGGTGTGCTGTCTGATTAATGTTGCGGCGTGTATGCTTTATTTTGGTAGGCTAGGGCAAGTTCCTTTATGAGTAATAGACAGTTGTACCGCACGGAAGCATTGAACGCACGCCAGATTAAATGGCTCGGCGATATTGTATTAATTCGTCCAGTTGCTTTCACTTTTCTGTGTTTGCTGGCCTGCCTGTGCGCAGTGATCGTGTTGCTATTCCTGTTTTTCGGGACCTACACCAAACGCTCGACCGTGACAGGGCAACTTGTTCCCGATCTTGGTTTGGTCAAGATCTACGTGCCCCAGTTCGGCATTGTCGTGAAAAAGAATGTCGTCGAGGGGCAAGTCATCAAACAGGGCGACGTGCTCTATGTGCTGTCGAGCGAGAGGCGCAGCGATACCCAGGGGAGTGTGCAGGAGACGATCAGCAGCCAGGTCAGTACACGGCGCGACTCGCTGAAAAATGCGCTTGAAAAAACACGCAGGCTGAATGAAGACGAGCGCAATGCTACGGTGAAACGCATCGGCGGCCTGGACTCGGAAATAGCCAAGATCGGCAGCCAGATCGAGGGCCAGGCCAGCCGTGTCAAGCTGGCCGAGGAAGCCGTCGCACGAATGCGCGACCTCGAGGCCCAGCGCTTCATCTCAAGGGAACAACTGCAGCAGCGGCAGGCGGACTTGCTGGATCAGCGTGCGCGCCTGCAATCGCTGGAACGCGACCGTATCAGTGTCAGGCGCGACCTGGCCAGCCAGCGCAGCGACCTGGAGAGTATGCCCTTGCGCCACCAGAACACGTTGGCACAGATCGAACGGGAGATTATGAGCGTAGGCCAGGAACTTACCGAGAGCGAAGCCAAGCGCAGGCTCGAAATTACGGCTCCGGAGTCAGGCATCGCGACGGCAGTCATGGCCGAGGTTGGCCAGACGGTCGACGGCGGCAAGCCGCTGGTCAGCATCGTCCCGGTGGGCGCGACCATGCAGGCCTACCTGTACGCCCCCAGCCGTGCCATTGGATTTGTCCGTCCCGGCGACAAGGTATTGATGCGCTACCAAGCATATCCATACCAAAAATTCGGCCAAGCGCAAGGAACGGTCGCGCACGCGGCCAAGGTCGCGCTCTCCGGCAGCGACCTGTTCGGCATGAGCGGCTTTTCCGGACCGGCGAGTGGCAGCGAGCCACTGTACCGCGTCACAGTGAAGATTTCCGGGCAAACGATTCAGGCGTACGGCCGTCCCCAGCCGCTGCAGGCCGGCATGACGCTCGAGGCCGACATCCTGCAGGAAAAGCGCCGTCTCTACGAATGGGTACTCGAACCGCTGTATAGCCTCAGCGGCAAACTTTGATTGAGATACCCGGCATGCGCTTACTTAGTGATATTTTCAGTAGCATCAAATTTGGATATGGCGGCAAGCTGCCCGTCATTCTACAAACCCAGGCCACAGAATGTGGCCTTGCCTGCCTCGGCATGGTTGCGGGCTACCACGGCTTCCGGGCCGACCTGGCGACGCTTCGCCGGCGCTTCCCGATTTCGCTCAAGGGCGCCACGCTCGCGCACCTGATCAGGATGGCTAGTCAGCTGGACTTGGAATCGCGTCCGCTGAGAGTGGACCTCGAAGACCTCGACAGGTTGAAGCTGCCGTGCATCCTGCACTGGAACTTCAACCATTTCGTGGTCCTGAAGAGGGTGGGCGCCCATAGCATGACCATTCACGATCCTGCCTCGGGCGTACGCGAGATCGCAATGGCAGAGTTTTCCGCGGCATTTACCGGGGTGGCGCTCGAGCTGTGGCCGAGCCAGAATTTTGAGCCGCAGGTGCAGGTGCAAACGATCAGACTGCGTTCGATGATGGGCCACGTGTCGGGCCTCGCGCGTTCATTCAGCCAGATCGTGATACTGGCGGCGTCGCTCGAAGTGTTTGCCTTGATCAGTCCATTCTTCCTGCAATGGGTGATCGACAACGTCATCGTGTCGGGCGACCGTGACCTATTGACGACGCTGGCTCTTGGTTTCGGTCTGTTGATGCTCATGCAGCAAGCTGTCGGCGCCATCCGTTCCTGGGTCATCATGTACATGGCAACCACGCTCAACGTCCAGTGGCGTGCGAATGTCTTCACCCACCTGATCCGCCTACCTGTCGAGTACTTCGAAAAGCGCCACCTGGGTGATATCGTGTCCCGCTTCGGTACGGTCGACCAGATCCAGCATACGCTCACGACTTCCTTCCTGGAGGCGATACTCGACGGCTTCATGTCGCTGGTGACGCTGATCGTGATGTTCATCTACAGCGCGACGCTGGGCTGGATCGCGGTCGGCACGATGATACTGTATGCGCTTTCGCGTTGGGCCTGGTATCGGCCGCTACGCAGCGCGACGGAGGAGCAGATCGTCCACGCTGCCAAGCAGGAGAGTCACTTCCTGGAGACTGTACGGGGAGTCAAGGCAATCAAGCTGTTCCAACGCCAAGATGAGCGTCGCGCCAACTGGCTGACGCTGCTGGTCGACCAGATCAACGCGGACATCCGCACGCAAAAGCTGACGTTGCTGTACCGGACCGTGAACGGCGTGCTGTTCGGTATCGAAAACATTCTGATCATCTGGCTGGGCGCGAAGATGGTCCTGGACGGCGATTTCAGCGTCGGCGTCTTGATGGCGTTTAACGCCTACAAGGGACAGTTCGATAGCCGGGTCGGTTCGCTGATAGACAAGGTCTTCGAATTAAAGATGCTTCGCCTGCAGGGCGAGCGCCTGGCGGACATCGTCCTCACGGCGCCCGAATCCATGACTGGCACGCATGTGATGGACGCAGCCGGCCTGGAGCCTGTCATCGAAGTGAGCAAGCTGCGCTACCGCTATGCCGAACACGAGGCATGGGTGCTGGATGAGGTGAGTTTTCGCATCGCGCCGGGCGAATCGGTGGCGATCGTGGGAGCCTCCGGTTGCGGCAAGACCACCCTGATGAATGTGTTGCTTGGCATTTTGCCGCCGACCGATGGCAAGGTGACGGTGGGCGGGATCGAGGTCCGGCACGTCGGCAGCGAGACCTTGCGCCGGATGGTCGGAACGGTGCTGCAAGACGATGTGCTGTTCGCCGGATCGATTGCGGAGAACATCAGCTTCTTCGATTCGAACGCCGATCAGGCCTGGGTCGATGAATGTGCGCGCCTGGCCGCGATCGCACCTGAAATCGCCGCGATGCCGATGGGTTACAACACCCTGGTCGGCGACATGGGCACCGTCCTGTCGGGCGGACAAAAGCAACGGGTGCTGCTGGCTCGCGCCCTCTACAAGCGACCCAGGATCCTGTTCCTGGACGAAGCGACGAGCCATCTGGATATCGCGAAGGAACACGAGGTCAACGTCGCCGTGAAAGCGCTCAACATCACCCGGATCATCATCGCGCATCGTACGGAGACGATCGCATCAGCCAACAGGGTGATTGCCCTCCAGGCAGGCAAGGTTGTCCACGACTCAGATGTGGCCGACCTGTATCAGGAGTCGGCCAAACAAGTGGCCTGAACGAATGCGGCCGGCGGACATGAGAAATAATTAATTGTTGGGCTTGTAATAGGTTCAAGCAGCCACAGCTTAGGTCGGTCATTTCTTAAAAAGTGCTTAAGATGAACCGTTACCCGTTGTGGAAGTACATCGTGATTGTGATCACGGTGTTGTTGGGCGCGTTGTACACCGCGCCCAATTATTTTGGCCAGTCGCCGGCGCTGCAAATCAGCAGCGGCAAGACCAGCGTGCGCGTTGGCGCCGAGCTGGCCGGCAAGGTCGAGAGCGCGCTCAATCAAGCGCAAGTGCCAAGCACCGGCATCGCCTATGACAGCGACCACGCCGCAGTGCGTGCGCGCTTCGCCGATCCCGATACCCAGTTCCGCGCCAAGTCGGTGCTGGAGAAAAGCCTGAACGCCGACACCGCCGATCCGCAATACCTGGTCGCGCTGAACCTGCAAGCGGATACGCCGAAGTGGATGCAAAGCCTGCACGCGCTGCCGATGTACCTGGGCCTGGACCTGCGTGGCGGCGTCCATTTCCTGATGCAGGTCGACACCAAGGCCGTGCTGGACAAGAAGCTGCAAGGCGTGCAGGCGTCGGTGCGCAGCGTGTTGCGCGACAAGGCCGTGTTTCATAGTGGCATAGCGCGCGTCGGCGATACCTTGGAGATCGGCTTCCGCGACGAGGCCACGCGGCAGAAGGCGAAAGACCTGATCGCCGGCCAGGGTCCAGAGCTGTTGCTGGCCGAAGCGAGCGATGGCGCGCAGCTGAAGATCGTCGTCACGCTGAAGCCTGAGGCATTGAAGCAGACCATCAACGATGGCGTGACGCAGAACATCGCCACCTTGTCCAAGCGCGTGAACGAGCTGGGCGTGGCCGAGCCCATCATCCAGCAGCAGGGGCCGGACCGCATCGTGGTGCAGCTGCCCGGCGAGCAGGACGTGGCGCGGGCCCGCGCCGTCATTGGCCGCACGGCCACGCTGGAAGTGCGCATGGTCGACGAGAGCATCACGCGCGGCACGGAAATGGGCGCGGCGATCCCGTTGAACTCGCAGCTGTACACGGTGGGGCGGGGCGCGCCTACCGTGCTGTACAAGGACTTGGTGCTGACCGGCGACTACATCACCAGCGCCACCGCCGGCCTGGACGAGAATCAGCAACCGGCCGTGTTCATCGACCTCAACACGGCGGGCGGACGCAAGATGTCGGCCGCCACCAGCGACCGCGTCGGCAAGCACATGGCCATCGTGCTGATCGAGAAGACCGGCAAGCCGGAAGTGATTTCGGTGGCCACGCTGACCAGCGAGCTGAACGCCCACTTCCGCACCACCGGCGTCGGCAGCGCGCAGGATGCGGCCGACCTGGCGCTGATGCTGCGCTCGGGCGCGCTGTCGGCGCCGATGGAGATCGTCGAAGAGCGCACCATCGGCCCGCAACTGGGCGCGGAGAACGTCGCCAAGGGCCTGCATTCGACCATGTACGGCTTTGCCGCGATTGCCGTGTTCATGATCGGCTACTACATGCTGTTCGGTTTCTTCAGTGTGCTGGCGCTGGCCTGCAATCTGTTGCTGCTGCTGGCCTTGCTGTCGCGGATGCAGGCGACGCTGACCTTGCCCGGCATCGCCGCGATCGCTCTGGCGCTTGGCATGGCGATCGACGCCAACGTGCTGATCAACGAACGCATCCGCGAGGAGCTGCGCGCCGGCGCCACGCCGCAGCAGGCCATCGCCACCGGCTTCGACCGCGCCTGGGCCACCATCCTCGACTCCAACGTCACCACCCTGATCGTCGGCGTGGCGCTGTGGGTGTTCGGCTCCGGGGCGATACGCGGTTTCGCCGTGGTGCACTGCCTGGGGATCTTGACGTCGATGTTCTCGGCGGTGTTCGTGTCGCGTGGCGTGGTCAACCTGTGGTACGGGCGGCGCAAGAAGCTGTCGTCGCTGGCTATCGGGACCGTATGGCGCGGCAAGTAGTTTGTGGTGGATAATGGCCGGACTCAAAACCTATATGGGAGCTTGCATGAAACAACTATTGCTGGGCTGTGCGTTGCTGGTGGCATTCGCCGCCCACGCGGATGAAGCCGCAACTTGCTCGGCGTCGGCCGGCGCTTACCGCACCGGTGTCGTGGTGATGGGACCTAAGTTTTCGCACGGCCAGTTCCGCAAGGGCGTGGAACTGTCGCACACCCATCTGAAGATGAAGTCCGACCAGGACGGCAAGGTGTACGACGTGGCGATCGACAATGTGTTTGCCAGCGGCTTCGAGCCCAACCAGCGTACCGTGCCAACTTCGCTGAGTGCCATCAAGGTGAACGACCGGGTGGAAGCCTGCGGCCAGTTGTACACGGATGGCGGCGTCGGCATCCATTGGGTGCACACCAACTGCGGCAAGAAGCCGACACCGAACAAGCCGGACGGTTGGCTGAAGGTGATCTCGGCCGACGGCCAGCCGGGCCAGAACATCGAAAGCAATACGCAATACTGCTCGGTCTTCAAGTAAGGCCCCGTATTGCCATGCTTGCTATACTGTTGCCTGTGAGAGAAATTTTCAGGGGAATAGTTTGCAGGCATTGAACAAACGATGGAAGCGATGGGGCGTGGGCGTGGCTGGCGCGGTGGGGATATATGCGTTGGCGGGCGGCTGGCTGTTGCCGCAATTGATCAAGAGCCAGCTTCCAAAGTTTGTCGAGACCGAGCTGGAGCGCAAGGCTAGCATCGGCGAAGTCAGTTTCAATCCCTTCACGCTGCGGCTGGCGGTGCAGCAATTCCAGCTGACCGAGGCCAGCGGCGCGCCCTTGTTCGGCGTCGGCGCGCTGGAGGTGGAGATGCAGTGGCGCTCGCTGCTGCGCCGCGCCTGGAGTTTCGCCGATATCCGCATCGTGGCGCCGACGGTGCAGCTGGCTATCGCGCCGGACGGCAAGTTCAACATCGCCGAGTTCGTGACGACACTCAACAAACGTAAGCATGATGACAGCGACAGCGGCATGCCGCGCCTGGTCATCGAGCATTTCGCGCTGGAGCAGGGCAAGGTCGATATGCATGACCGTCACGCCGGCTACAACGATACCTATGCACCGATCGCCTTCACGCTCAACAACCTGAGCACGCTGCCGGACGAGAACGGCGATTACGCGCTGAGTGCCGATGCGGGCCTGGGCGGCAAGCTGCGCTGGAAGGGCACGAACGCGCTCAATCCGATAGCCGGCAGCGGCGTGCTGACGCTGGAGAATGTGGCCTTGCCGGGCGTGTCGACGTATCTGAAGTCGTTCGCGCGGGTGGCGGTGGTGGATGGACGTTTGTCGGCCAAGCTGCCTTACAAATTCGCTTACAAGGATGGGCAGCTGGATGCCAATGTGGCCGGGGCCGGCCTGGCGTTGAACGACCTGGTGGTCAAGCGCGATGGCGCGGCCGAGGCCTTCGTCAAGTTGAAGCTGTTCGATGTCAGCGATGTCGGCGTGGATCTGCTCAAGCGCACCGTGACGGTGGGTGGCTTGCATGTCAACGGCGGTGCGCTGGCGGTGCGTCGCGATGCCAAGGGCGAGCTGGATGTGGCGGGGCTGATGGTGCCTGCCACGCCTGCGCAGGCGGCGACGCCGGTCACGGCGGCAGCATCCGTGCCGGCTGCGGCGGGCAAGCCTGCGGTTGTCGCGGCGGCCAAGCCTGCGCCGGCGGGCAACTGGAAAATCCAGCTCAAGCAGCTCGCATTCGACGACATCGCCGTGGCGGCGGTGGACGAAACCGTCAGCCCCGCGCTGAAGTTCAATGCGGACAAACTCAAGCTGCACCTGCAACTGCAAGCCGAACCCGCCGCCGACGGCCTCAAGCTCAACATCGCCGACGCCGCCTTCTCGGTGGACAATCTGGTGCTGAACAGCGGCGCGATGACGCCGCTGAAACTGGCGCAACTGGGCTTCGATGGCGGCGAGATCGACCTGGCCGCGCACCGCGCCAGCCTGGGCCGCCTGTACTTCGACGGCGGCCAGCTGGACCTGTCGCGCGACGGTAAAGGCAAGTTCCTGTTCCTGAACGCCTTCCCTAAATCGGGCGGCGGCGCACAGCCAGCGGCCAAGGATGCGCCGGCTTCGGCGCCATGGGCGGCCAATATCAAGACCGTCGAGTTCAACAAATTCGGCGCCCGCTACGATGATGCGAGCAGCGGCATCAAAGCCAATCTGCAGGACTTCAACCTCAAGCTGACCGACGCCAGCACTGACCTGAAGAAGCCGCTGGCCTTCGACGGCGCAGTCGGCCTGCGCGAAGGCGGCCTGCTGACCGCCAAGGGCAAGGTCGTGCCGTCCACCGGCGCCGTCGATACCGATCTCAAGCTGACCAAGCTGGCGATCGCGCCGGTGCAGCCTTTGCTGTCCAAGTACGTCAAGCTGAAGATCGCGGCCGGCAGCATCTCCGGCCAGGGACGCCTGCACACGGGCGCCGGCGGCAAAGCCGATCCCGGCCTGCGCTACGACGGCTCGCTGGAAGTGGCCGAACTCGCGCTCAACGAAGAAGACAACGACCGCTTCGCCCAATGGAAATCGGTACGCGCCGACAAGCTGGCCTTCGGCCTGTCGCCGGACGTGCTGGATATCGCCGAGCTGCGCGTCATCGAGCCGAATGCCACCCTCATCATCGAGAACGACCGCAGCTTCAACGCCCAGCGCCTGCTGGTGGCGCAGCCGGCCTCGGCGGCGGCCGCCAAGCCGGCCGTCGCACCGGCGACAGCCGCCGAGCCGTTCCCGGTCAAGGTGCGCCGCGTGCGCTTCGAGAACGCCAAGCTGGCCTTCACCGACCTCAGCTTGCGGCCGCAATTCGGCGCCAAAATTTATGAGCTGGGCGGCGTGATCACCGGCCTGTCGTCCAAGCGCGACGCCAGCAGCCAGATCGAACTGGACGGCCGCGTCGACGACTTCGGCCTGGCGCGCATCCGTGGCAAGCTCAATCCCTTCGTCCCGGCCGACAACACCGACATCAACGTCGTGTTCAAGAACGTCGACATGGTATCGGCCTCGCCGTACAGCATGAAGTTCGCCGGCTACAAGATCGCCCAGGGCAAGATCTCGCTGGACCTGGAATACAAGGTCGCCAAGGGCCAGCTGGAAGGCAACAACCACATCGTGCTCGACAACCTGACGCTGGGCGAGCGCATCGACAGCCCTGACGCGCTCAAGCTGCCGCTGGAACTGGCGCTGGCCATCCTGAAAGACAGCGATGGCCGCATCGATCTCGGCGTGCCGGTTTCCGGCAATATGAACGATCCGCAGTTCAGCTACGGCTCGGTGGTGTGGAAGGCGATCGGCAATATCATGACCAAGATCGTGACCTCGCCGTTCCGCGCGCTGGGCAGTCTGTTCGGCGTCAGTGGCGACAAGCTGGAGTCCATCGACTTCGACGCGGGCAGCGACGTGGTGCTGCCGCCGGAGCGCGAGAAACTCAAGCAGGTGGCGCAGATCCTGGCGAAGAAGACGCAGCTGAAACTGTCCGTGCCGGGCCAGTACAACGACCAGGTGGACGGCGCGGCCCTGCGCGCGCAAGCCTTGCGCCGCGTGGTGCTGGCGCGCGCCGACATCAAGCTGGCGGCCGGCGAGCAGCCGGGACCGCTCGACATGGGCCAACGCAAAGTGCGCGGCGCCATG
The DNA here is from genome assembly GCF_003416895.1 of Duganella sp. BJB476. Taxonomy (GTDB): domain Bacteria; phylum Pseudomonadota; class Gammaproteobacteria; order Burkholderiales; family Burkholderiaceae_D; genus Rugamonas. Next base: position 674,300 of record NZ_QVIO01000002.1, on the reverse strand, counting down.
CGCGACCTGTATGCCGAGCGTTTCGGCGCGGCCGAGCTGGACAAGCAGAAGAAGGCCGCCGAAGCCGCCGCCGGTCCTGCCGCCGGCGCCGCCGGTGCCGATGCAACCGCAGCCGACTCGGCGCAAAAGAAACTGCCCATCCTGCAACGCCTGGGCAAGCTGGTGCAAGGCGAGCCGCAAGTGGCGGACGCCACGGCCTTCTATGCCAAGCTGCAAGAGCGTCTGGAGGAGAAGCAGCCATTGCCGGCGGACGCCTTGCCGCAGCTGGGCGCCAAGCGATCCGCCGCGATCCTCGCAGCCTTGAAGGGGGAGGGCGTCGATGCCGCCGCCGCCCACACCACCGCGCCGGAACCGGTAGACGCCAGCACCGGCAAGCCGATTGCACTGAAGCTCGGACTGTCGGCCAAATAAGATGAGCGACGATAAAAAACACGTTGGCGGCAGTGCGCTGCTGGCCGGGTTTGCCTTGCTGGCCAGCCAGCTGTCGCTGAACTTCGGCGCGGCGATTGCCAAGCACCTGTTCCCGCTGGTAGGCGTCGAAGGCGTGACGGCTTACCGGGTCGGCCTCGCTGCGGTGCTGATGCTGCTGATCTTCCGTCCGTGGCGCACGCCGCTGACGTGGGCGCAGGGCGTCAACGTGGCGATCTACGGCAGCGTGATCGGCTTGATGAATTTGCTGATCTACCGCTCCTTCGAGCGCATCCCATTGGGCATCGCGGTGGCGATCGAAGTGGCAGGGCCGCTGACGGTGGCGGTGCTGTCGTCGCGCCGGCCGCGCGATTTCGCCGCGGTCTGCCTGGCGGTGCTGGGCTTGTATTACCTGCTGCCCATCCATGGCAAGGTCGACCAGCTCGATCCGGTGGGCGTGATGTACGCGGCCGGTGCGGCAGTGTGCTGGGCCTTGTACATCGTGTTCGGCAAGCGGGTGTCGGTGATGCATGGCGGGCAGTCGGTGGCGTGGGCCATGCTGGCCGCCTCGCTGTTCATCGTGCCGATAGGCGGGTGGTACGGCGGCGCGGCACTGCTGACGCCCAGCTATCTGCTGATCGGCCTGGCGATTGCGGTGATGTCGAGCGCCTTGCCGTACACGTTGGAGATGCTGTCGATGCGCACCCTGTCGTCGCGCACCTTCAGCATGTTCAGCAGCGGCGCGCCGGCACTCAGCGCACTGGCCGGCATGGTGGTGCTGGGCGAACACCTGACACTGACGCAATGGCTGGCGATCGGCAGCATCGTGCTGGCGAGCGCGCTGACCTCGTTGCGTTGAATCAAACCTGCTGAGCTTGCCTGGGGTGGAAGCAGTGGCCTAAGATGTCAACATGGACATCGATACGAGATTTATACGATTGGAAGAATTTGCTGTCGAAGCGCGTCAGCGTCTGGAACGGTTGGAGGAGTTTGCCATCGAGGCGCGTGAGCGGCTGATCAAGATTGAAACCCGTCTCGATCATATCGAGGCCAATATGGTCACCAAGGCGGACCTGGCAAATCTTAGCGCCACGATGATCAAATGGATCGTGGGCATGGTGACTGGCGCCGGGTTGGCAGCCATCACCGTCATGACTTTTGTACTGAACAACGCGGTCCCTCCCAAGTCTGCGTCTGCTGCGGCGCCTGCCCCCATCGTCATCCAGCTTCCTCCGACCAAATAGGCCCGTGTTGCGTTTCTGACTAGTTCGTGGCAGCATAGCCGCTTACTGGAGGAGTCACCCTATGCAAATCGCCCGCGCACAACAACCGATCGCCGCCGCCACAGTCTCGCTGATCACGTGGGTGCTGTGCGTCGCCGCCTTCCTGCCGCCGCTGAACAAGTACACCTTGAACTCGGTGCCGCTGTTGATATTGGCCGGGGTCGGCATCGCGGTCAGTTTCATCGTGCACCTGGTGTTCATCGGCATGTCGGCCAAGCGCCTGGGCCGTTCGCCGGTGCTGTGGGTAGTGATCTGCGTGTGCCTGTTTCCGGTGGCGTCCATCGTCGGCCTGATTCTGTTCGAGTGGTTCAGCGACCAGGAAAAACAAGCCAGCGCCTAAAAAGGCTATTGCAAAAAGCCGAAACCTTCGGCTAGTATGGATACCGATGCAACATTGCATCGACGTCGCTCGGACGGTTCCGGGCGCTTACGTGAGATATCCATGACTGACACCCAAACTCCGCGCAGCTTTTCGCGCATCGATCGCCTGCCTCCCTACGTTTTCAATGTCACCGCCGAGCTCAAGCTGGCGGCGCGCCGTCGCGGCGAAGACATCATCGACATGTCGATGGGGAATCCCGATGGCGCCACGCCGGCGCACATCGTCGAAAAACTGGTCGACACCGTACAACGTCCCGACACGCACGGCTACTCGGCCTCCAAGGGCATACCGCGTCTGCGGCGCGCGATCACCAAGTGGTACAAGAACCGCTACGACGTCGAGTTCGATCCCGACTCGGAAGCCATCGTCACCATCGGCTCCAAGGAGGGCCTGGCGCACCTGATGCTGGCCACGCTGGACCAGGGCGACACGGTGCTGGTGCCCAACCCCAGCTACCCGATCCACATCTGGGGCGCGGTGATCGCCGGCGCGAATATCCGCTCGGTGCGCATGACCCCCGGCGTCGATTTCTTCGACGAGCTGGAACGCGCGGTGCGCGAGAGCTATCCGAAACCGAAGATGATGATCCTGGGTTTCCCGTCCAACCCGACCGCGCAATGCGTGGAGCTGGAGTTCTTCGAACGCGTTGTGGCGCTGGCCAAGCAGCACAACATCCTGGTGGTGCACGACCTGGCCTACGCCGACATCACCTTCGACGGCTGGAAAGCGCCGTCCATCATGCAGGTGCCGGGCGCGCGCGAGGTGGCGGTGGAATTTTTCACCATGTCCAAGAGCTACAACATGGCGGGCTGGCGCATCGGCTTCATGGTCGGCAACAAGGAGCTGGTGGCGGCGCTGGCGCGCATCAAGAGCTATCACGACTACGGCAGCTTCACGCCGGTGCAGGTGGCGGCGATTGCCGCGCTGGAAGGCGACCAAAGCTGCGTCAGCGACATTTGCGCGATGTACCAGAGCCGCCGCGACGTGCTGCACAAAGGCTTGTGCGAAGCCGGCTGGCCGGTGGACAAGCCGAAGGCGTCGATGTACATCTGGGCGCGCATCCCGGAACAGTATCGCCACCTGGGTTCGCTTGAATTCTCCAAGCTGCTGCTGGCCGAGGCCAAGGTGTGCGTGTCGCCCGGCATCGGCTTCGGCGACTACGGCGACGAGTATGTGCGCTTCGCACTGATCGAAAACGAAGCCCGTATCCGTCAGGGTCTCCGTGGCATCAAGGCCATGTTCCGCAAGGCTGAATAAATCTGCGTGGACTTTACGCGGCATCAAACGGGATGTTTGATGCCGCGGCTACTGTGTTCCTGAATTCCTACAGGAGCGTCCATCATGTCTTTCTCACCCGTCAGCGACAGTACGCGTCGGTTGCTCGACGCCGTCAGGAAACTTGAACTCACGTTGCAATCGGCCGGCCTGCCGCGCATCCTGGCGCGGCTGCCGGTGTGCTGGCTGTGCTGGCACTATTGCCGCATGCTGGACCAGAAGATCATCCGCATCAAACGCATCGCCGGCAAGTTTGAACAATGGCTGCCGACGATCCGCGCCTACTCGGTCGATGGGACGGCGAAGATGGAGCTGATCGACGTCGACCTCAGCATGCGCAACGATATCGAGATCACCAAGAACACCATGTGGGAGCTGCGCAGCTATTGCATCGACGTCGGCCGCATGTTCGAGCAGCTTGGCTACCAGTCGGCGGGATTGCGCCGGCGGCAGGCGCTGTTCTTGCAGATTCTGGAGACATCCTGCGTGGCGGCCGGCACCATGCAGGCCGCGCTGGCCGAGCACGACAACACGGCGCTGGCTTTGCTGCGCGCCCGGCAGTTGCTGCAGCATGCAGGCGGCGAGGCGCCTGCCGTTTAAAAACCTTCCAGTACGATCTTGCCCTTGGCGCGGTTGCTTTCGATGAGCGCGTGCGCGCGCTTCAGGTTGGCCGCGTTGATCTTGCCGTAGCGTTCGGCCAGAGTGGTCTTGATGACGCCGGTTTCCACCAGCCGGGCCACATCGTTCAGCAGCTGATGCTGCTTCTGCATGTCCGCCGTCTCGAACATCGAACGGGTGAACATGAATTCCCAATGCAGCGATACGCTCTTGCGCTTCAACAGGCGCACGTCGATGGCGGCCGGGTCGTCGATCAGCGCGACCTTGCCTTGCGGCGCGACCAGTTCGGCGATGGCCGGCCAGTGATGGTCGGTCTGGTTCAGGCTGGCGACATAGGTCACGGGCGGCAGGCCGAGGCGGGCGATCTCCTCGTTCAGGGGCTTGCTATGGTCGATGACGTGGTGCGCGCCGAGTTCCTGCACCCAGGCCGCCGTGTCGGCACGCGAGGCGGTGCCGATCACAGTCAGTCCGGTCAGCTGGCGCGCCAGTTGCACCAGGATGGAACCGACGCCGCCGGCCGCGCCGATCACCAGCAGCGACTGGCCGTGCACGCCCTTGTCGCGGCTCACTTCCAGGCGTTCAAACAGCAGTTCCCAAGCAGTGATGGCGGTCAGCGGCAGCGCGGCGGCTTTGCCGAAGTCCAGGTTTTTCGGCTTGTGGCCGACGATGCGTTCGTCCACCAGGTGCAGCTCGCTGTTGGTGCCTGGGCGCATCAGCGCGCCGGCGTACCAGACTTCGTCGCCCGGCTTGAACAGCGTGACGTCGGGACCGACGGACTGGACCACACCGGCCGCGTCCCAGCCGATGACTTTCCTATCGCCTTCGGCAGGCGCCATGTTGGCGCGGATTTTCACATCCACCGGGTTGACCGAGATCGCTTTTATTTCGACCAGCAGGTCGTGGCCGGTCGCTTGCGGCGCCGGCAGTTCGATGTCGATCAGGGCGTCGTCGTCGGTGATGGGGAGGGACTTGCGGTAGGCGACGGCTTTCATTGGAATGCTCCGGGTGAGTTGGGATTGGATGTATCATCATTTATTTCGCGGCCTTGAAAAAGAGGCTGTATAACGAAACACTTTCAAAGGAATGCCGAAAATTGTTGAGATTGGATGATTTGACCGTCTTTGTCCGTACCGCCGACCGGGGCAGCCTGTCCGCCGCCGCGCGCGAGCTGGAGATATCGCCGGCGCTGGCCAGCGCCGCCGTCAAGCGGCTGGAAGGCGAGCTGGGTTTCCGTTTGTTCGCCCGCACCACGCGCTCGCTGCGCTTGACGGAGGACGGCGAACACTATCTGCGTCACGCGCGCGAGGCGCTGCGCTTGTTGAAGGAAGGCCATGATGCGCTGATCCAGGGCCAGGAAACGCTGGGCGGAACACTGAAGATTTCGATGCCATCCGACCTGGGCCGCAACATGATGGTCGGCTGGCTGGACCAGTTCCAGGCGCTGTATCCCAAGGTCAGCTTCCAGCTCAGCATCAGCGATCGGGTGTCGGACATGTACCGGCAGCCGGTCGATATCGCCATCCGCTACGGCAGGCAGGAAGATTCCAGCCTGGTCGCGCTGCCGCTGGCGCCGGACAACCGCCGCGTGCTGGTGGCCTCGCCGGACTACATCAGGCAGCACGGAAAATTGAAGGATCTGAACGAACTGCTGCGCCACAACTGCCTGCGCTTCATGGTGGAAGAGGTGATCCATGACCGTTGGAGTTTCTACCGCAACGCCGCCGCCGAGCCGATGGCGATCCACGTCAATGGCAACCGCAGCGCCGACGACGCCGACGTGGTGCGGCGCTGGGCGGTGGCGGGCATGGGCATCGCCTACAAATCGCGGCTGGATCTGGCGGACGACATCCGCAGCGGGCGCCTGCATATCCTGATGCCGGACATACTGGGCGAACCGGCGCCGCTCAATATGCTGTGCATGCACCGCGCGCAGATCACGCCGACGGTGCTGCAACTGCGGGACTTCCTGCGCGCGCACTGCGAGAAGGCGTAGAAATACGCTTAGAAAATAATTAAAACGACAAGCTAGCGCTTACGGTGGCGCAAAATACGCTTACCATAGCCCCAATATTTACCAGGAGATACTCCGATGACCGAAACCCAACGCGACATTCTCAGTGCCGGCTTTTCCCTGACCTTGATCGCACTGGCGGCGTTCGTCATGCATCGATTCTTCCTGCCGCTGATCTGGGCCGGCATCCTGTGCGTGGCGACGTGGCCACTGTACCAGCGCATACGGAGCCGCTTCGGCCGCCACGACGTGCTGGCCGCCGCCGCGCTGACCTTGATCTGCGTGGCCGTCTTCATCGTGCCGGTTTCGCTGGGTGTGGCGCAGGCCGCCAAGCAGGCGCCGGAACTGGCCAACTACATCGTCACCGCCAACACCGACGGCATCCCGGTGCCGGCCTTTGTCCAGCATCTGCCGATGGTCGGCGAATGGATCAGCGACTGGTGGCAAGCCACGCTGAGCCAGCCGCATGGACTGTCGCACTTGCTGTCCGAGCGCGAAATCAACGGCCTGCATTCGGCCAGCGACATGATCAAGGTGGCCGGCGTCGGCTTCATGCACCGCCTGGTCGATTTCGGCCTGGCCTTCTTGTGCCTGTTCTTCTTCTACAAGGATGGCGAGGCGTTGAACCGCCAGATCACCGCCATCGGCAGCCATTGCTTCAGCGAGCAGCGCTGGGCGCGCTACGCCGAAAAAATCCCGACGGCGATCCGCGCCACCGTTAACGGCCTGGTGCTGGTGGGCCTGGCGGAAGGTGTGTTGATCGGCATCGGCTACGCGATCGCAGGCCTGCCGTCCCCCGCTCTGTGGGCGGCGGTGACGGGCATCCTGGCGATCATTCCATTTGGTGCGCCGATCGCTTTCGTCAGCGCGGCGGCGGTGCTGGCGTTCAACGGCGCCGTGCCGGCGGCCATCGCGGTCGCGGTATGGGGCACCATCGTACTGTTCGTGGCGGATCACTTTGTACGGCCCGGCATGATCGGCAACGCCACGCGGCTGCCGTTCCTGGCCGTACTGTTCGGTATCCTGGGCGGGGTTGAAACCCTGGGCCTGGTTGGACTGTTTATCGGTCCGGTTGTGATGGTTCTGTTTGTGACGCTTTGGTACGAGGCGAATCTGTTTGATGACGGCTCGCCAGTTGCCAAACCCAGGTGAGGAGCGCGATCGAGGCCGCGGCGTCGGCCGGCCTGTCTTGCGACTGGATCGGGCAACTGGCACCGGCAACCATTAGTGCGCCTTCGACAGGATCAGCAGCCAGCGGCGGAACATCAGCACTTCCAGATGGCCTGCCTGTACGCCGGTGTCGCATTCCATGATCGGGTTCACTGCGTAGTAGCGCTTGCGGAAGTCACGGCACACCAACAACTCGCGTTTGCCCACGCGTACCAGGAACGAGGTAGGCATATATTCCAGACCGAAGCGGGAACCAAAGCTGCTGTGCAATGTAGTCATGACATTTCCTTTGTGGGGAGTAGCGTTTAACGAGGAGTTCAGAATAGCACAACTACTGTATGAATAAACAGGTACTGTGTAAATAAACAGTAAATTCGTTTTTTCGTGGTTTTTCCACCAACTTGCACGGCTAGAGGCCTTGGAGCACCAAATTTTCACCAAATTCATCCGTTTCGTTGAAGCAAGACTGTCGCCGGGCGGCGAATTCGGCCTGCACCTGACCGCCGGCCTGGCGCTGCTGGTGGGTGCCGTCGCGGTTTTCGGCGACCTGGCCGAGGATGTGATGGGCAAGGAGGCGATCACCGTGCTGGACATGCAGGTGGCGCAATGGTTCCATGTCCATGCCTTCGAGCCGCTGACCAGTTTCATGCTGGGCGTGTCGCTGGTGCATACGGGGTATGGGATGGTGTTGCTGGTGGCGGCGCTGGGCTGGCATTTCTGGCGCGTGCAGGCGCGCTACTGGTTGCTGGCCTTGCTGGTGGCCGTGCCCAGCGGCGCGCTGTTGAACGTGGCGCTGAAGTACCACTTCCAGCGCGCCCGGCCGGCATTCGATGAGCCGCTGGTGAGCTTGATGACTTACAGCTTCCCAAGCGGCCACACGTCGGCGGCGACCTTGTTTTACGGGCTGTTGGCGAGTTATCTGGTGATCGCCCGTCCGCAATGGCATGTGCGCTTGGGTACGGTGGTTGGCTGCGTCTTGATGGTATTGTTGGTGGCATTGAGCCGCGTCTATCTGGGCGCGCACTATTTGAGCGACGTGCTGGCGGCCATGGCCGAGAGCGTGGCGTGGCTGGCGGTCTGCATTACGGCGATCTCGACGCTGCGCCGGCGCCGCGAAGCCAGAACGATATAAACTATTTCCGGGAGAACGCGCTGGACAGCATCATCGTCATCATCAACGCCGGCGCAGGGCAGGGCTATTGCGGCGGCTGGACCGCCGCGTTGGCGGAAAAATTCCGCAGCCATGGCGTCGAGCCGGACATCACGCTGGCCAAGAGCGGCGCCGAGATGATCGCGTGCGCCGAGCGGGCGCTGGCCGACGGCGCTCCCGTGGTGGTGGCGGGCGGCGGCGACGGCACCATCAACGCGGTGGCGTCGGTGCTGGTCGGCAGTTCGACGCGGCTGGGGGTGCTGCCGCTGGGCACGTTGAACCATTTCGCCAAGGATTTGAAGATACCGCTGGACCTCGATGCGGCCGTGGCCAATGTGGTGCAGGGCAGGGTGTGCCAGGTGGACGTGGGCGAGGTGAACGGCCGTATCTTTCTCAACAATTCCGGCCTGGGCATCTATCCCGACATCGTGCGCGACCGTGAGCAACAGCAGCGCCACCTGGGACGCAGCAAGTGGCCGGCGTTCGGGCGCGCCTTGTTCGCGGCCTTGCGGCGCTTTCCGTTCATGAGCGTGCGGCTCAAGATCAATGGCGAAGAGCATCTGCGCCGCACGCCCTTCGTCTTCATCGGCAACAACGAATACCTGCAGGGCCTGACGCTGGGTGCGCGCGAGCGGCTCGACAGCGGCAAGTTGTGCCTGTACGTGGCGCAAAAGCCGTCGCGGCTGGGGCTGCTGCGTTATGGCTTCCACGCCATGCTCGGCAGGCTGGGCGAGGCACGCGATTTCGACGTGTTGTCGGCGCCGGAATTGATTATCGAAACCCGGCACCATCATATGCGGGTTGCCACCGATGGCGAAGTGTCGTTGATGAAGCCACCGCTATGCTACCGTTCGCGGGCGGCGGCGCTGAGCGTCATCGTGCCGGCCGGGGAGGGGTAGCATGCGCACCATCGTTCATTTATCCGATCTGCATTTTGGCCGCGTCGACCAGAATCTGCTGCGGCCGCTGCAAGAACTGGTCGCCAGCCTGGCGCCTGATGTGGTGGTGGTGTCCGGCGACCTGACGCAGCGCGCCCGGACCGAGGAGTTCAAGGCGGCGCGGGCCTTCCTCGATACCTTGCCGGGACCGCAGATCGTGGTGCCGGGCAATCACGACATCCCCTTGTACAACGTCGCCAGCCGCTTCCTGACGCCGCTGCGCAAGTACACCCGCTACGTCACGCTGGACTTGACGCCGGAATATGTGGACGAAGAGATCGCCGTGCTGGGCATCAACACCGCGCGGTCGCTGACCTTCAAGGACGGCCGCATCAACCGCGAGCAGATCGAGCAGATCCATCGCCGCATGAGCGCGGTGGATCCGCACCTGACGCGCATCATCGTCACCCATCACCCGTTCGACATGCCGGAGGCGCTCGACGACAACGACCTGGTCAACCGCGCGCCGCTGGCGATGCGGGCGTTTGCCGAGTGCGGTGTGGATTTGCTGCTGGCCGGGCATCTGCATGTGAGCCATGCGCACAACACGGCGCAGCGTTACGAGATCAGCGGCTACGCGGCCTTGATGGTGCAGGCCGGCACCGCCACCTCGACGCGCGGGCGGGGCGAATCGAATTCGTTCAACGTCATCCGCGTCGAGCACGACAAGGTGGAGGTGCAGCGCTACAGCTGGGTGGAAGGCACGGCCACCTTCGAGCTGGCGCACACCGAGCGCTTCCAGCGCAGCGGCGGCGCCTGGACCCTCACCGCCGAAGCCTAAACCGCCGGGGTCAAGTCTGACATTCGGACACGAGCTCAACCGTAACGCGTTGCTACGGTTGAGCTCGTGTCCGAATGTCAGACTTGACCCCGGATTTTAGAGCCAGTAGTTCATGAAGCGGGCGGCGAATTCGCGCAGGCGGTCGGCCCAGGGACGATGGCGCCAGGCCTCCTGCGTGATCTGCACCGAGTCGCGCAGGTCTTCCTGGAAGGCGCGCTCCATCTCGCCACCGAAGGCGTCGCCCATGATCACCACGTTCAGCTCGCTGTTGTGCAGGAAGCTGCGGGTGTCGATGTTGGTCGAGCCGACCGTCGACCAGTTGCCGTCGATGACGGCGGTCTTGGCGTGCAGTACCGCCAGCTTCAACTGGTGGATCTTGACGCCGCTATCCAGCAGGTCGTCGTAGAAGGCGTGGCCGGCGTAGAACACCAGCCCGCTATCCGAGACGCCCGGCAGCACGATCTTGACGTCCACGCCGCGCCGCGCGGCCGCCATCAGCGCTTCCACCGTCTGCCGGTCCGGCACGAAATAGGCCGAGGTGATGTGGATGCTCTTCTTCGCTTCCTGGATCGCCAGGTTGTAGGCCTTGTAGATCTCGAACTTGCCGCCCGGCTCGCTGCCCAGCACGCGCACCACCTTGTCGCCGGCGATCACCGGCTGCGGGAAGTAGTCCGCTTCCGTCAGGTCGTCCTTGTCCTGCGTGGCCCACTGGCGCACGAACAGCCACTGGAAGGCTTGCACCGCCGGCCCCTCGACCTTGACGTGGGTGTCGCGCCAGCCTACCTGCGATTTGTCGGTCGGCCTGGAAGCCGAGCGGAACAGTGAGCTCCTGGCGTAGGTCGCGCTGATGTTGATGCCGCCGGTGAAGGCGATCTTGCCGTCGACGATCAACAGCTTGCGGTGGTCCCGGCTGTTGAGCTTCCAGCTTTCGCCGCTCAGCTTGGCCGGGTTGACCGGGTTGAACTCGATCAGGTGGATGCCGGCTTCGCGCATGCGCTTGAAGAACTCGGCCGGCACGCCCAGGGTGCCGACGCTGTCGTACAGGATGTTGACCGTCACGCCATGCTGCTGCTTGTCGATCAGCGCGTCGGCGAACTTCAGTCCCAGCTCGTCCTGGTCGAAGATATAGGTTTCCAGGTTGATGTTGTTGCGCGCGCCGTCGATGGCCTTGAGCATCTCGGCCATGGTCTGCGGGCCATCGAACAGCAAGGTGCACTTGTTACCGGCGATCAGGGGCACGCCGGTGGCGGCTTCCTCCAGCGCGGCCTGGGCCTGCATGTCCAGCGAGCCTTTCGGCCAGCGCTTGGCCAGCAAGGCCTTGCCGCGCGCGGCGCTGAGGTCGCCGTTGGCGCCCTTGACGCTGGGCACGGCGGCAGGGTCCAGCTGGCCGCTCATCGCCGTCACGTTGGGCAGCGACGCGCATGCTCCCAACAAACCCCAGCACATCAGGCAGAGGGGAAGCCAGCAACGCATGCGCATGGTGTTCATTTATTCTCCGGGTTGGCTCGAACCGAACATGAAGGACACCGGCCCCTGGCGGAAGCGGCGGCCCAGCGCCTTCACCAGCAGCCAGCCGTGCTTGAAATGCACCTGGCGCGAACGCAGCGCCACCCACAGCGCCAGCCCGAAGCTGACCAGCAGGTTGACCGAGCCGATCGCCAGGAAGCCGGCCACCGAGGTCAGCACTAGCTGCCAGCTGACATGGTAGTCCAGTCCCACCATCGCTGTCGCAAAGTTGGCGGACGAGAAGGTGACGTGGCGGATGTCCAGCGGCATGCCCAGCAGGAAGCCCAGCAGCGGCATCACGCCGAGCAAAATACCGAAGAAGAAATTCCCCATCAGGCCGCCCAGGTTGTTCTCCATGTACACGCCGAGGCGGTCCAGGCGTTCCTGGCCCAGCAGCCAGCGCAGGCCGCGCAGTTGCGCGATGCGCTGCGCCCAGCGGGTGTACAGCGCCTTGTTGTCGTAGTAGCCCGAGATCAGGCCGGCCACGAACAGGCAGACGCCGGCGATGGCCGCGTACACCAGCGTCGGCCCGTGGATGGGATCGATGTCGTGCAGCAGGTGCATGGCCTTGTCCGGCGACACCAGGTGGTGGCCGGTCAGCAGCGGCCAGACCATGGCGATCAGCCAGGCGGTCGGGATGGCGGTGGCCAGGTTGCCCAGCACCGCCATGTTCTGCGTGCGGATCACCTTGTTGCACAGTTCGGCCATGCTGTCGATGTCGATGTTGCGGCCGTCCTTGCTGTGCAGGCCGGCGGCGATGCGCGAGGCCGTCATCGCCGGCTGCTTGGTCGCCACCGTGAAGTGCAGCAGGTGGATGAACATGAAGCCCAGCGAATAGTTCATGCTGAACAGGAAGGCTTCCACCAGCGGCGCGGCGCGCAGGTAGGACATCAGGATCTTGAACAGCGCCATGAAGCCGATCACCAGGCCGGCGCCGGCCGAGGACACGAACATGCTGCCCAGTTCCTTGCGGCTGTCGGCCACGTAGTGCTCGCCGGTGTGGCTGGCGTTCTCGGTGACGTTGCGCGCCAACAGGTCGATGTTGTCGCGCATCAGGTCGCGCACCATGTACTTGTTGTTGTGCGCTTCGATCAGCTCCAGCGCCAGGCCGACGGCGGCGCCGCGGCGCGGGCTGGGCGGGCCTTCCTGCTGGTGCGGCGCGTGGGTGGCGGCCAGCAGGTTGATGTCGGCCGGCGGCGTCGCTTGCAGCTCGCCGCTGACGTCGACCAGGAACAGCAGCTTGCGCAGCCGGTCTATGCTTTGCGTCAGCGTCACCAGCAGATAGGTCAGGGCGATGCTGGTGCCCTGGCTCAGCGCCTTCTTGCGGATCTTGGCGACCACGACGTCGCACTGGTCCAGCATCACCAGCAGGTGGCGGGCGTCCTCCAGCGCGACGTCGTCGCCGGCCAGCATGCGCTGGTAGTTGTCGAGATAGGCGTTGACCTCGTAGTTCTGCACCATGAAGGGCGACTCGTAGGTTTCGATCTCGGTGTGGAAATTGGTCAGCTTGGGTTCCAGGCCGATCGCGCTGACGCGGTAGGACAGCGTGCGTATCGATTCGAGCAGGCCGGGCAGCATCAGGTTGGGGCCGGCATCGGCTGCGTCATGCAGGCCGACCACGTCCATCAGGGCCAGCCAGTCGGCGGCCGGCACGGCGGCAATCCAGATGTGGTCGGTGCGCTTGTAGACCACCTGGTCGAGCGCGTCGCTCAGGTAGACCTCGCCCAATGCGGGCGGCAGGATGCGGTAGGCGATGCGGCGCTTGAGCTCGGTGAAGAAGCCGTCGTTCGACAGCACGCCGATCTCGGTGTACAGGCTGGCGTGGCGGCGGCTGGCCAGCAGCTTGCACGCGTACTGGCGCAAGGCCAGCGCGTGCGCCGGATTGCCTTTCAATAGTTGGCACAGCGTGCGGACATTGGCGGTGGCGCGGGCGCCGTCGCTGGCGCGTTGGGGACGCAGGGTATTGAACAGCTCGACCATCAGGCCGATGTCGCTGCTGTCTGCATCGATGCGTTCGAGGATTTCTAGCATGCGTAAGGCGGCGGACCGCGTTGGGACAAAAACGCAGTATAGACGTATAAGTCTGTCAAGTATGTACGCTGGCGTACATTAGCTGTCCGCCAGGAAACTCAACTAATGGCACAGCAAGATTTTGCGGGCCTGCTGGCGCAGTTCGGCGCGGAAGTCGGGATGGGCGATGGCGATCAACGCCTCGGCCCGCTGGTGGGCGGACTTGCCGCGCAGCTGGGCCACGCCGTATTCGGTGACCACGTAGTTGACGTCGTTCTTGCCGGTGGTGACGTGGGTGCCCGGCGTCAGCGTCGGCACGATGCGCGAGATCGCTCCTTCCTTGGCGGTGGACGGCAGCACGATGAAGGCCTTGCCGCCGCGCGAGCGGTTGGCGGCGCGCACAAAATCGACCTGGCCGCCGGTGCCGGAATAGGGCAGGTGGGCCAGGCTCTCGGAGCCGCACTGGCCCAGCAGGTCGACCTGCAGGCTGGCGTTGATGGCCACCAGCTGGTTGTTCTGGCCGGCCAGGTAGGGATCGTTGGTGTAGCTGACCGGGTGCATTTCCAGCATCGGGTTCTGGTGCATAAAGTCGTACAGCTTGCGCGAGCCGAGCGCGAAAGTGGCCACCATGCGGCCCGGCAGCCAGCTCTTGCGGCTGTTGTTGACGGCGCCGGACTCGACCAGTTTCAAAATGCCGTCGCCGATCATTTCGGTGTGGATGCCCAGGTCGCGCTTGGCTGTCAGCTGCATCACCACCGCGTCGGGGATGCCGCCGTAGCCGATCTGCAGCGTCGAGCCGTCCTCGATCATCGCCGCCACGTGACGGCCGATGGCTTCCTGCACCGGGCCGATTTTTGGCAGGCCAACTTCGATCACCGGTTCGCTGCTCTCCACCAGCGCCGTCACCTGCGAGATATGGACGTGGCACTGGCCGTGCGCGTAGGGCACGTTGGGATTGACCTCCAGCACAATCGCGCGCGCCTTGAGGATGGCGGCCATGGTGTAGTCGGCGCCCAGGCTGAGCGCGAAATTGCCGTGCTCGTCCATCGGCGCTGCCATCGAGAACACCACGTCGGCCGGCAGCAGTTCGCGCTCGATCAGCGCCGGCAGCTCGGAAAAATACGCGGGAACGAAATCGGCCCAGCCTGCTTGGCCGGCCGCGCGCGAGGCGCCGCCGAAGAACAGCGCGACGTGGCGCACGTGGTGGGCGGTGTCGCAATCGAAGTAGCCGTATTTGCGCATCGCCAGGATCTGCGCCACTTTGACGTCGTGGAAGCGGGTGCGCTGGTCGGACAGCGCATGCAGCAGCGAAGGCGGTTCGCCGGCGCCGCAGGGGACGATGATGGTGTCGCCGTCGCGCAGCAGGTCCAGCGCTTCGCTCGGGGAGCAACGCTTGTCGTCATACAGGGCTTGCATATCGACCGCCTTTCGCATGGTGAAATGTCACTATAAACCAAGTAGCCGCAAAATATGTCGGAAACGTGGTGCTGCGCACAGAGGTGTTGCGCCCGTCGTCCTACGATGAGGTTTATGAAACCCATCCTCTACGTCCTGGCCTTGACCGGCCCCCTGTCCGCGGCGGCGCAAACAGCGTCGCCGGTGCAGGTGTACGGCCTGCTCGACGCCGGCGTGGTGGCGGAACGCGGCTGTACCGGCGATTGCGTGCGTACCCGGCTCGACAGCGGCATCGCGTCCGGCTCGCGGCTGGGCCTGCGCGGACGCGAGGACCTGGGCGGCGGCACGGCGGCGGTCTACACGCTGGAGGCGGGCATCCTCAACGATAGCGGCGCCTCCGACCAGAACGGCAGGCTGTTCGGCCGCCAGGCCTATGTCGGGCTGGACGGGCCGCTGGGCATGGTCACGCTGGGCCGGCAGTACAACCTGGTCTACGAAACGCTGACCGACGTCGCCGATCCCTTCCACGGCGGCATGGCGGGCAGCGCGGCCAACCTGGTCGGCTATACCGTCCAGCGCTACGACAACACGATCAAGTACCAGTCGCCGCGCAGCCGGGGCGGCTGGACCGGCGCCGCCATCTACAGCTTCGGCGAGTCGCCCTACAACAGCAGGGTCAACCGCGCTTACGGCGCCACCATCGGCTATGCCAACGGCGCCGCCACGCTGCGCATCAGCCACCAGCGCAAGGACAACCTGCTGGACGCCAACGGCACCATGCCGGCGGTCGACCAGTCGGCCAGCAATACGCTGGTGGCGGCCAATATCGACTTCGGCCGTTTCGTCGGCTATGCCGCGTACGGCCACAGCCGTGGCGACGGCAGTTCGCCGTGGGACATGTCCAACCCTTACGGCGCGGTGGCGCAGAGCTCGCCGTCCAACAACAGCCGCGATGTGCTGGTCGGCATCGCCGTGCCGATGGGCGCCACCACCTGGCTGGCATCCTGGATCCACAAGGACGACCGCAGCGGCGCCAATCGCGACGCCAACCAGTTCGCCGTCGGCGCCAGTTATGCGCTGTCGCGGCGCACCGACTTCTATGCTTCGTTCGCGCGCATCCAGAACCGCAACGGCGCCGGCTACACGGTCGGCAACGCCAGCGCACCGGGCCACAGCGACCGCGCCGTCACCATCGGCCTGCGTCACTCTTTCTGATCCATGATAAATTGCTTGTTTTACTGATCACCAGGAACAAGCATGTATCTGACTTACTTCAACGGCAGCTGGTCTGAAGGCAATACCCCTTTGTTTGGCGCGATGGATCACAGCGTATGGCTGGGCTCGTCCGTGTTCGACGGCGCGCGCTCGATACGCGGCCACATGCCGGACCTGCGCCTGCACCTGCAACGCGTGATCACCTCGTCGGAGCGGGTCGGCCTGGTCTGCCCCTTGAGCGTCGACGAGATGGAAAAGCTGGTGCGCGAAGGCGTGGCCAAGTTCCCGGCCGATGCCGAGCTGTACGTGCGTCCGCTGGTGTTCGGCACCGACGGCCTGCTGGTGCCGCTGCCGGACAAGAGCGCTTTCGCGCTGACACTGTTCGATGCGCCGATGCCGCCGTTCACCGGCTTCTCGGCCTGCCTGACGGCGCTGCGCCGTCCCGATCCATCGATGGCGCCGACCGACGCCAAGGCATCGGCGCTGTACGCCAATACCAGCAAGGCGATCCGCGAAGCGCAGCAGCGCGGCTTCGACAATGCGGTGGTGTGCGACAACGCCGGCAACGTGGCCGAGTTCGCATCGGCCAATCTGTTCCTGGTCACGCCCGAAGGCAAGGTGGTGACGCCGGTGGCCAACGGCACCTTCTTGTCCGGCATCACCCGCGCGCGCGTGATCGCCTTGCTGGCGAAAGAGGGCATCGCGGTCGAGGAACGTTCGGTGCGTCCCGAAGAGCTGGAGACGGCCATCGAGATCTTCAACACCGGCAACTACGGCAAGGTCACGCCGTGCATCCGCTATGAGGCGCGCAGCCTGCCGGTGGGGCCGATCGCCACGCTGGCCTTCCAGCGCTACATGGCGTTCTCCGACAGCGAGTAATCAATTGGATCGGGCCGGACAGGTGGCGCCCAGCCAGCGTCCGGTCGATTCCACCTGCACGTTCTGCGGCTTGCCGCCGGCCTCGCTGGTGACGTTCATGTTCATGACATAGTTGCTGTCGCCGTTGAAGCGCAGCGCGCCGGTGCCGCTGGAGACCGGGTCGGTGCAGCTGAACGAAATATTCATGCCGCCCGCCACCGGATCGCTCTTCGAGCTGCACTTGCCCTGCTGATTCACCGGCATTTCCTTTTTCGCCGCCATCTCGGGCGTGACGCAGGCCTTGATGATGATGGCGCCGTCGCCGCCGGCTTGGGGCAAGGAGGCGCCGTTCTGTTTCATCAGGGCCTCCATCTGTGCGCGCTGCTCGGGCGGCATATTGGCCAACTGCTTGAACAGCGCGTTCATGGCCTGGTCGGTCTGGGCGTTGCCGGTCTTGACCTTGTTGGTCAGCTCCCACAAGCCGGGCTTGATGTTCTGGGCCGAGGCCTGCACGGCGGCCAGCATGGCCAGGGAAATTATCAGTCGCTTCATGTGATCTCCTGAAAATGAAAAACGGCGCGCCACCGTCAAGTGGAGCGCCGCTTCAAAGGCTGACAGAGGTGGCGCTACACGCCGCGTCCGCTAATCAGGCGCAGCAGCACCATGATGATAGCAACGACCAGCAGGATGTGGATAAATCCGCCGATGGTGTAGGAAGTGACCAGGCCTAGCAGCCACAGGATAAGCAAAACGACAGCGATGGTATAGAGCATGATTCTCTCCTCAGGTTGTTATGCGACGTCCATGTTGGTCATCGATTGCGATCTCGAACCTGCAACCCTGTTGCCATGTTCGTATCTTGTAGCCATTATCTGCAATGCCGGGGCGGGTCTCTGTACGGTATCGTACTTAAGCTGAACGCAACTGGCCGTTGACGATCTTGACCTGGTCGCCCGAACTCCATTGCGGCTGCGCCGACTGGTGCAGCACGCGTTTCTTGCCATTGTCCATGCGCACCACGATCTCCCAGCTGTGCGTGGTTTTCATATTGCCTTCGACCTGGTTGCCGGCCACTGCGCCGCCGACCGCACCGGCCACGGTGGCCAGTTGACGGCCATGGCCGCTGCCGACCTGGTTGCCCAGCAGGCCGCCGAGGATGGCGCCGCCGGCTGCGCCCACGCCGCTACCCTGGCCACGATGCTCGATCGAACGCACCGACTCCACCACGCCGCAGTTGCTGCAAACGGCCGGACCCTGTTGCGCGACCTGTTCTTGCTGCTGCTGCTGCTGCTGCTGCTGCTGCTGCTGCGCCGGATACTGGCCCTGGCCCGGTGCGGCGTTGCTGGCGTAGCCGGCCTGTTGCGATTGCTGCGACGGCAGCGGGTGTTCCGCCGGCGGCACCGACGACAGCTGGCCCGGCATAGGCGCGGCGCCAGGCACGGTGGCGCTGGAGGTCGGCAGCCAGCCCATGATGGCGGCGCTGCCGACGCCGCAGAACAGTACCACCGCGACGGCGGCGATGACCATGATAGGGTGGAGCGATGGCTTGCTGGTTGGGGTGTCCATGATGTATGTCCTGTTATTGGTTAGAGTAGTGGATTGCAGCCCGGATTTTCCCTCAAGACTTGTCCTGCTTCCGTGCGTCACCGTACATACAGGGCAATTCACAGCCTTTACGCTGGTCCCATGCATACCCATCCCTCCATTTTTACCGACGACGACAGGGCGCAGGCCAGGCCCACGCTGAACCGCTTGTTGTCCGGCCTGCCGGACGACGATCGCTCCAGGCTGTTGGCGCTATGCGACACGGTCCGGCTGGAAGCGGGCCAGGTGCTGTACGAGCCGGGCCAGACTGTCGACCACATTTATTTTCCGATCGGCTGCCTGATCTCGCTGCTGGCGGTGGCCGAAGGCCGCATGACGCTGGAGGTGGGCTCGGTGGGGCAGGAGGGCATGATAGGCGCGTCGGTGGCGCTGGGCCACGGGCAGGCGCTGGTGCGCGCCGTGGTGCAACGCGCCGGCCGCGCCAGCCGCATCGAGGCGGCCGCCTTTCGCGCCGAGTTCAAGCGCACCGCTTCGCTGCAGCGGCTGCTGTACCGCTACACCGACACCTTGCTGGCGCAGGCGATCCAGATCGCCGTGTGCAGCCGTTTTCACGTGCTGGAAGCGCGCCTGGCGCGTTCGCTGCTGATCACGCGCGACCGCCTGCAATCGGAGAAATTCCACCTGACCCACGAGTTCCTGGCGCACGCGCTGGGCGTGCGCCGCGTGGGCGTGACCAAGGCCGCCAGCGCATTGCAAAATCAGAAACTGATCAGCTACAGCCGGGGCAATATCGAGATCCTCGATTCGGCCGGGCTGGAGGCGGCGTCCTGCCGCTGCTACGAACTGGTCAAGGACGACGGCGCCATTGGCATGGCGAACGTCTTTCTGTAACGCGAAAAACCCGAACGGCAAAAGAAAAGCGGACCACGCAGGTCCGCTTTTGCTTTGATGCCATAGCCGATTAACGCGGCGGCTTGTTGACCTGGTTGCCGATCACGCCGCCGACGGCTGCGCCGCCCACGGTGCCGACAGCGCTGCCGCCGGTCAGGACCGAGCCGGCAACCGCGCCGATGCCGGCGCCGACGGCGGTGCTTTTATCCTGGCTGGACATGCCCGCGCATGCGCTCAGGCCCAGGGTGGCCGCCACGATGGCGGCGGTCGATACCAGCTGTTTGATGTTGTTCATGATTTTCTCCTTGCAACTGATTGAGGCGCGGCAGGGAATGCCTGCACCAATGACCTCAGCGTACGCAAGAATTCAGGGCAATTCCGTTCGGCAGCGCACACAGAGCTGCGCTGGCTTTCAGTGTTTCAGCGGTGGTTTCGGCGCCAGCGTCTTGCCCGGCGGCGGCGCCACCGGCTTGCCGCCTTGCTGGACCAGCAGGGTGGCGCAGCCGGTGGTTTCGCCGGGGCCGGCGTTGATCAGCGGCAGGATGGCGGCCACCGGCGCCACCACGGCCAGCGCCAGCGCGCCGCCGGCGCGCAAGGCCAGTACGCCCTTGTCGACGCTGATGTCCGGATCCTTGAAGGTGCCGCGCACATAGATCGGCGCCCGCAGCGAGATCACCCGCAAGCCCTTGGCGTCGGGCCGCAGGGTCAGGTCCATTTTCTCGTTGCCCAGGTTGACCGTGCCGGAGATGTCGATCTTGGCGTCCGAGGTGTCGACCACGAACAGGCGCGACTGCATCAGGCCATTGGTCACGCCGAAGTCGGTCACCATGCAGTTGAGCTTGACCTGCTTGTCGCCGATCACCTTGGTCAACACGACGTTGCCGATGTTCAGGCCCATCTCTTCCAGCAGCAGCTTGCTGACGCTGCCTTCGTTGATCACGCCTTTGAGTTCGCCGTTCGACGTGGCCAGCAGGCCAGCCACCGAATTGCCGGTGGCCGACAGCGAGATGTCGGCGTTGACCTCGCCCACCGTGGCCTGCATTTCCTCGATGCGCGGGAACAGCTGGCGCAGCTTGAGGTGGCGCGCGCCGGCCTTCAGTTCGGCGCGGATGGCGTTGGGGTTGAGCTTGCCGCTGCCGTCCAGCAGCACGTTGGAGGTGAAGCGGCCGCCGGCGATGTCGAAGTTCATCGGCGTCAGCGACAGCACGCCGTCCTGCATATTGATCATGGTGTCGAGGTTGGCGATCGGCAGGTCCTTGTCGCGCGTGATGTGCTGGGCCTTGAAGGCGACCTTGGCGTCCAGCGCGGTCCAGCGCTCGGTCTTGAACGGCTCCACCGGCAGCACGCGGTCGCCCGGCTGCACCGGCGCCACGCCGCGCGCCTCCTTGCTGGCGTTGGAGTCGGCGCCGATCAGCGGCCCCAGGTCGGAAAACTGCAGCAGCTTCGATTGCACCGCGCCCGTCAGCAGCGGCCGCGCCAGCGGCTGGCCGGACCGGTATTCGAACTTGCCGCCGATGTCGGAATGGCCGACCCGGCCGCTGAACTGGTCGTAGGTCCAATGGCTGGCGTGGGCGCCGAGGTTGGCGGTCAGGTGGCCCTCGGTGGCGAAGGGTGGGGTTTCCGGCAGCAGCACGCCGGTCAGGCCGTACAGGCGCGCCATGCTGGGGCCGGACACCTTCAGCCGCATGTCCAGCGCGGCCAGCGCCGACGGCTTGGTCAGCGTGCCGACGATGGCGATGCTGGTGCCGCCGACGTTGATGTCGGCCGCCAGCGGGTAGGGCGTCGATTGCTGCTGCAGGGACAGCACGGCGCCGGCCTTGCCGCCGCCGGAGATGTTCTGCTTGTTCCACTTGCCGCGCACCTTCCAGGCCACGCCGTAGGTCGGATCGGCGTTCAGCGTGTCGACCTCGGCGACGGCGTCCACGTGCGTCATGGCGTCGACGTAATGCACCGTGCCCTTGGTGAACACCACGCGCTGCAAGTCCAGCTGCCACGGCGACGGCTTGTCGGCCGGCTTGAAGGTCCAGTTGTTGCGGCCGTCCTCGTTACGCTGCAACAGCACCACCGGGCTGTCGAAGCGCAGCACCGGGATCGACAGCTTGTGGTCCAGCAGCGGCAGCAGGTCGATCGAGAAGGAGAACTGGCTGACGCTGGTCATCTCCATCTGCGCCGGCCAGGCCGCCGGGTTGCCGACGTGGACGTCGCGCGCCACCAGGTGTGGCAGCGGCAGGTAGTCGCTCCAGGTGCGGTCGGCGTCGCTGTGGCCCTGGCGTTCCCAGGTCAGCGACAGGTCGCCGCGGATCGCGAACGGACGGTCGATGGCTTCGCTGACTTTCTCGTTCAGCCATGGGCGCGCCCGGTTCCAGTCGTAATTGACCAGGACGATGACGGCGATGGCCGGCACGGCGACCAGGACGCCGGCGACGGCAAGTGCGATGCGGGTGCGGCGATGGAGCTGGGACATGACTGGCCTGTTTTCTTATTGGAGTGGCGCTATTTTACTAGCCCACACCTGGCGTGCAATGTGCGGCACCGTACTGAGGCTGCATCGGCAAGGGCATATAACGTCAACCTACCGAATGATTTTTAAGGAGAAGAATAATGATCACCATTCCATACCGTCTCAGCCTGCTGTGCACCGTGGCCGCCGTACTGGGCCTGAGCGCCTGCGCCAGCGATAAAACCCCGGCCACCGCCGACGTCGCCGTATCGCGCGCCGCCGTCGCCAACGCCACCAGCGCCGGCGCCGCCGACCTGGCACCGGCGGAAATGCAATCGGCCCGCGAGAAACTGATGCGCGCCAACCAGGCGCTGGCCGCCAAGGACTACAAGACCGCGCAGGACCTGGCCAACCAGGCTTCGGCCGACGCCCAGCTGGCGCAGAGCAAGGCCAGCTCGACCAAGGCCACCATGGCGGCGGACGAGCTGCAGCAAAGCATACGCGCGCTGCGTGAAGAACTGAACCGCAGCAACGCCACTACCCAACAATAAGGAGCTCCGCCATGAAATCCCTGTACCTCATTCCGTCCGTATTCGCGCTGTCCATCATGTTCGCCGCCTGCAGCACCACGCCGACCACCACCAGCCTGCTGGATCAAACCCGCGGCGACTTCATGGCCGCGCAAAGCACGCCGTCGGTCGCGGCCAACGCGCCGCTGGAATTCAAGGCCGCCTCCGATGCGCTGGACCGCGCCAACGCCGCCGCCGCCAAGAAGGAAAGCCTGGACGAGATCGACAAGCTGGCCTACATCGCCCGCCAGAAGATCGCCACCGCGCGTGAAGTGGCGAAACAGAAACAGGCCGAGAACGAGATGGCCAACGCCGGCCACCAGCGCGACGAGATCCGCCTGGAGCAGCGCACGATGGAAGCCAACCAGGCCAAGTCGCAAGCCAACCTGGCCAAGGCTGACGCCGACGCCGCCCGCGCCCAGGCCGATGCCGCCGCCAACAGCGCCCGCGACGAAGCGGCCAAGAACGCCGCGCTGCAACAGCAGCTGGCCGACCTGCAAGCCAAGCAGACCGACCGCGGCATCGTCATCACGCTGAGCGACGTGCTGTTCAACGTCGATCGCGCCGAGCTGAGCGCGGAAGGCATGCGCACCGCGCAGAAGATGGCCGACGTGCTGTTGCAGGAACCGCAAAGCGCGGTGCTGATCGAAGGCTTTACCGACAGCACCGGCAGCGCCGCGCATAACCTGGAGCTGTCGCAGCGCCGCGCCGAATCGGTGCGCAACGCGCTGATCGGCCTGGGCGTCAAGAGCGACAAGATCGCCACCCGCGGCTATGGTGAAGCCTTCCCGGTCGCCAGCAACAGCGATGCCGGCAGCCGCCAGCTGAACCGCCGCGTCGAGATCGTGCTGTCGCAGAACGGCGCGCCGATCGCCACCCGTCACTAACCACGAAAGGAAAGCAGATCATGGCTGAATCCACACCCACCGGTATCGACAAGGAGGCCATCCGCGCGGCCGCCCGCAACCTGCAGGATGGCCCGGTCACGGCCGGCTACCAGGGCGACCGCGCGGCCGTCCTCAAGATGCTCAACGATGCGCTGGCCACCGAACTGGTCTGCATTCTGCGCTACAAACGCCACTACTACACGGTGACCGGGCGCGACAACGGCCCGATCAAGGCCGAGTTCCTGGAGCATGCGATGCAGGAACAGGAACACGCAGATTGGCTGGCTGAGCGTATCATCCAGTTGAATGGCCAACCTGATTTCAATCCAGCAACATTGCTCGCACGTAGCCATGCCGAGTATGATGCATCTGACGATGTGCAATCGATGATCAAAGCCAACCTGATCGCCGAGCGTGTCGCCATTGAGTCGTACCGCCAGATGATCGAACAGATCGGCATGACCGACCCGACCACCCGCCACTTGTTGATCAAGATCATGGCGGTGGAAGAGGAACACGCGGACGATATGCGCGATTTGCTGGGATAATGATCAGTTAGTGGCTATTTTGCAGTTTGCTGTACAGTTTTCACTTCACACAACCATAACAGGAGCTCCATCATGCTGGAACAAAACATCAGTACCGTGAATAACGACGTGAAAACTCTGGTTAAGGATGCGCAAGCATTGTTCACCGCCGCCACCGCGCTGACCGGCGAAAAAGCCGAAGAACTGCGCGGCCGCGGCATGCGCGCGCTCGACACCGCGCTGGCCAAGGCCCACGAAGCCCAGCAGAGCGCGGTCGCCGCCAGCAAGGAAATGGCCAAGCAGGCCGATGTCTACGTCAAGGAAAACCCATGGCGTTCGATCGCCGCCGCCGCCGGCGTCGGCCTGCTGATCGGCGTCATCATCGGCCGCAAGTAATCCATCGTGTCCGATGAGATGAACCGTCCACCGGGCTTGATCGCGTCGCTGGGCAATATTGCCCGCAACAGTATCGGCCTGGTGCTGACCCGGCTGGAGCTGGCCGCGCTGGAATTGTCGCAGGTGCGCAATCACCTGCTGCAACTGGTGCTGGTGTTCGCGCTGGCCGTGGTGGCGGGTTGCTTCGCGCTGGCCTACGGCACGGTGACGATCGCCTACCTGGCCTGGGACTCGATCGGCTGGAAGATCCTGCCCATCATCACCGGCGTGTTCCTGCTGATCGCGATCGGCTTGATCCTGTACGCGCGCGGCATGATACGTAGCGGCAAACTGTCGATGCCGGCGACGATGGCGGAACTGAAGTCCGACCGCGACATGCTGTTGTAACCGGGAGAGCAGATGAGCAAAGAAGCTGAACGCGCCGCCGTCGAGGCAGACAAGCAGCGCCTGATACGCGAAGGCGAGCTGTATCGCATCAAGGTGGTGCATGCCAAGGCGCTGGTCGGCAATGCCTTGCAGCCGGACGCCATGTTTCATGGCGCCGTCGAGCAGGCCATCGGCATGGCCCAGGCCCGCCTCGGCGGCCTGTTGCAGCCGGGTGGACTGAAGAGTGTCAACTTCAAGTCCTTGCTGCCGTATGCGCTGACGGTGGGTTCGTATATCGCCCGCAAGCGCCTGGTCAAGCCGGCCATCGGCGTGGCCCTGGCCGCCGGCCTCGGCATGGCGTGGCTGTTGCGGCGCAAACCCGCGCCGGAGCAGGAGTAGTCCCCCAAACGCCGCAACTGCGGCGTTTTTTTATTGGAGTCACAGATGAGCAGTGCTATACCCGAATTGAATCCCCAGCGCTTGCGCGTGGTCCTGGTGTTGCAGGGCGGCGGCGCGTTGGGCGCTTACCAGGCCGGCGTGTTCCAGGCGATGCACGAACACGGCCTGGCGCCGGACTGGATCGTCGGCACCTCGATCGGCGCGATCAACGCCGCCATCCTGGCCGGCAATCCGCACGAGACCCGCCTGAGCCGCCTCAAGGAATTCTGGGACGGCGTGGCCCACCGCGACAGCTACGACATGAGCCGGGTGCCGGACATGCAGCGGCGCTCCAACGTGCTGCTGCAAACCTGGGACACCGTGATGCGCGGCGTGCCGGGCTTCTTCAAGCCGCGCTTCATGAGTCCGTTCGCCATGGGGACCGCCGTCGCGCCCGAGCAGGCCAGCTTCTACGACACCAGCGAGCTGGGCGACACGCTCAAGCGCCTGATCGACTTCGACTACCTGAACGCGCCGGGCGGCATGCGGCTGACGGTCAATGCGCTCAAGGTCACCTGCGGCACGTTGCGCAGCTTCGACAACCGTGAGCAGACGCTGTGCGCCGACCATGTGCGCGCCAGCGGCGCCTTGCCGCCGGGCTTTCCGCCGGTGCGCATCGACGGCGACCTGTACTGGGATGGCGGCCTGTATTCCAACACGCCGCTGGAAACCGTGCTGGACGATAACGAGCATGTCGACACGCTGTGCTTCATGGTGGACTTGTGGAACGCCGACGGCCCGGAGCCGACCACGCTGGACGAAGTGCAGACGCGGCAGAAGGATGTGAGCTTCGCCTCGCGTTCCAAGCGTCACCTGCAGGATTACGTCGCCACGCACAAGCTGAAGCAGAAGCTGCGCGAGCTGTATGGAGAATTGCCGGAGCGCGCCAAGTCGGCGCAGGGCATGCAGGAACTGGCCGGGCTGGGCGGCGACAGCACGCTGCACGTGGTGCGGCTGGCGTATGCGGGGCGCGACTGGAATATGGCGGCCAAGGACATCAACTTCTCCAAGGGCTCGATCGAATGGCGCTGGGACCAGGGCTACCAGGATGCGCTGCGCGCCATCAAGGCGGCCGGCTGGTTGAGCTTTGTGACGGAAGATACGCCGCTGGTCGTGCACGAACTGCCGCCGTTGCGGCAGCCGGCGCACGACCAGGAGCGGGCGGCGTAAGCCTTAGTGCGGGTGGTTCTCCGCGCGGATCTGCGCGGCGTTCGCCATATCGTGCTGATAGGTGGCGCGCGCCTCTTTCATGCAGGCGCTGCGTTCGGCGGCCGGGCCTTGCTTGCAGGCGAGGTTGGCCTCGGCCAGCGCGGCGCCGATTTCCTTGCGCAGCGTGCGCAACTGCTCGGCCGGGCTGGCGTCGTCCTGGTACCAGCGCGGCGGATCGCCCCTGGCGATTTCCGCCTGCTGCAGGCGCAGGTTCTGCGGCGGCGTGGTGGTGGTGTTCGCCTGGGTGGCGAACGCGGCGCCCGCCAGCGCCGCGCCGATGATGAGGTGCTTGAATTGAGCCATGATTGCCTCCGTGTGCTTACAGCCGGCCGGTCAGCAGCATGAGCAGCAGGATCACCACCACCAGTCCGGTGATGCCGCTGGGCGCATAGCCCCAGCTGCGGCTGTGCGGCCAGGTCGGCAAGGCGCCGATCAATGCCAGGACCAGTATGATCAGAATGATGGTACCCATGGTGTTCTCCTTGTTGAGTGCTTGGCTGCCGGGACGGCGGGATGATTAATAGCGGTACAGGCGGCCGTCGACCAGGCGCACGCGGTTGCCGGCGCGCAGGTCGTAGACGCTGTCCTGGTTGATGATGCGGTAGTCGCCGTTATCCATGCGCACGCTGATCTGGTATTGTTCGCGCGGCTGGTTGCGGTTCTCCTCCACCTTGTTGCCGACCACGGCGCCGCCGACTGCGCCGGCCACGGTGGCGGCGGTGCGGCCGCTGCCGGAGCCGATCTGGTTACCCAGCAGGGCGCCGACCAGGCCGCCGGTAACGGCGCCGGCGCCGCTGGTGCCGGACTTGGCCTGCACGACCTGGATCGATTCGATGGTGCCGTAGGACGCGGTGTCCGCCGGGTTGGTGTAGCTGCCTTGCTGCGGCTGGCTGGTGCTGGCGCAGCCGCCCAGGACGGCGGTGCCGGCGATCAGCACGGCTGCTATGGTGGTCGAGTGTTTCATGTTGTCCTCCCGAAAATGTGTGATTCCAGAATAGACAGCGGTGGGGCGTGGGTCTGTGCGCTTTCGCACCCAGTTTGGCGAAGTGCGGTCTGTGTACGGTACCGTACAGAGGTGGGTGGGGAAGGGGCGTAAAACCTCTACATCGGTAGCGAGGACATCCAGTCCCGCTGGCTGACAAACCACTGTTAATCACCCTCCAAGGAGAATGCCATGAAAATCGCACACAAAATCGCCACCGCCCTGTTCACCGTTTCGCTGCTGGCCACCGCCGGCTGCGCATCGACCTCGACCAAAGAAGGCACGGGCGAGTATGTCGACGATTCCGTCATCACCACCAAAGTCAAAGCCAGCATCTTCAACGAGCCTAGCCTGAAGTCCACCGAAATCAATGTGGAAACCTTCAAGGGCACCGTGCAGCTGAGCGGCTTCGTCGCCCAGCCTGAAGATATCGCCAAGGCCGGCGCCGTGGCGCGCGGCGTCAAAGGCGTGACCGCCGTGAAGAACGACATCCGCGTCAAGTAAGCCTTACCTGCCGGCGCGCCATGCCCATCCGGGTGTGGCGCGCCGGGAGTTCTTTGTGAGCCATCATGAGCCAGCTGCCTGCCGAACTTCCCCTCAACAACGCAGTGGCCGCCGATGGTGATCCACCCCGCATTCCCCTGCACGTCAACGCCCGCGGCCTCGCGCTCGGCATCATCGCCACCGTGGCGTTTGTCTATGCGCTGCAATGGTCGCGCAATTTCCTGGTTCCCTTATTACTCGGCATTTTATTCAGCTATATGCTCAGCCCCATCGTGTGCTGGCTGGAGCGCCTGCGCGTGCCGCGCGTGCTCGGCGCCACGCTGGTCACCGTCGCCATCCTGGGCGGCGTCTTCGTTGTGATCGACAAGGTGCAGGGCGAGTTTCAATCCATCGTCGAAGAGCTGCCCACCGTCAGCCATAAGCTGTCACGCCTGCTCACCGAGCGCGCGCACGGCGGACCCAGTACCTTCCAGCGCATCCAGGCGGTGGCCACTGAATTGCAGCAAGCCACCGCCGGCGCGCAGGAACGCCGCGTCGTGCGCAAGGCGGCGCCGCCGTCGCCGGACAGCGGCAGCCTGCCGGTGCTGGACTGGATCTGGGCCGGCTCGATGGGCGTGATGGGCTTCCTTGGCCAGGCCACCATGGTGATCTTCCTGGTGTTCTTCCTGCTGCTGTCGGGCGACACCTTCAAGCGCAAGCTGGTCAAGCTGACCGGGCCGTCGCTGAGCAAGAAAAAAATCACCGTCCACATCCTGGAGGACATCAACTCGTCGATCCAGAAATACATGCTGATGCTGCTCGTCACCAACGGCCTGCTGGCCTTGCTGATGTGGGTGGCGCTGCGCTGGATCGGCCTGGAGAACGCCGGCGCCTGGGCCATCGTGGCCGGGCTGCTGCACCTGATGCCGTATTTCGGCCCCTTGCTGATTACCTTGGCCACCGGCGCGGTCGCCTTCATGCAATTCGAATCGCTGCAAATGAGCGTGCTGGTGATGGGCACGTCGCTGGCGATCGCGACCTTGGTCGGCACCGTGGTGGCGACCTGGATGACGGGGCGCTTCGCCCGCATGAACGCGGCGGCGGTGTTCGTCAGCCTGCTGTTCTGGGGCTGGCTGTGGGGCGTGTACGGCTTGCTGCTGGGCGTGCCGCTGATCGTCATCGTCAAGGGCGTGGCCGAGCGCGTCGAGGGCATGGAAGTGGTGGCCGAATTGTTGGGCGAATAGGCTTGCGCGATCGCCCTTGCTTCCGGACGGCGGTCGTCTAACATGAGCAATACAGGCACCTTGAGGAGTACGCCATGAGTCCAGAGCATGACCGCCGCCAGCGGGCCGAGACATCGGACACCGCCGGTTGGCACTCACTTGAATTTATCGTGCGCCACGCGCTGGAAATGCAACGCGACATCGGCACCGCCAATGCGGTGGAGTTCTTGCAGAG
Organism: Duganella sp. BJB476; assembly: GCF_003416895.1. Lineage (GTDB taxonomy): Bacteria > Pseudomonadota > Gammaproteobacteria > Burkholderiales > Burkholderiaceae_D > Rugamonas. The sequence goes on along the minus strand of NZ_QVIO01000002.1, from coordinate 645,109 downwards.
CATAGGCATCAGCCCGCAGGTGATAGGCCGTGTGTTGGCGCCCGATGCGCAGGTGCGCGAGGCCGACCAGCAGGCGCTGGCCGCGTCGGTGCCGGTGGCCGATCTGCCGGTCTCCACGCGGCGCGCCTATCTGCGGCGCACGCTGGTCTAAGGCGGCGCTAGCGTTCCATGGCGCTGCGCCGGCGCAAGTTGCCCAGTTGCAGCGCATACTGGCGCGCGAACTCGGCGCCCAGGAAGAAGATCTGCGCCGAGTAGTACACCCACAGCAGCAGCGCGATCACCGATCACGCCGCGCCGAAGCTGCTGGTGACGCCGCTGTTGCCGATATAAACCCCGATCAGGTATTTCCCCAGCGTGAACAGCGCGGCCGTGCCGGTCGCGCCTATCGTCACGTCATGCCAGGACAGTCGTATGCGCGGCAGCATCTTGAAGATCACGCCGAACAGGGCGGCGATCACCACAAAGCCGACGATGAAATTGATGGCCGACAGTGCCAGGCCGGCTTCGCGCCAGTATGCGCTCCACAGGTTTTCCAGCAGGGTCAGCGCGGCGCTGACCACCAGCGACACCATCAGCAGGAACGCCAGCACCAGGATCATGCCGAAGGAAAGCAGGCGGGTGCGTATCACGTCCCAGGCGTTGCCGTGGGTGAGCGGCGGGACTTGCCAGATATCGTCCAGGCTGGCCTTGAGTTCGGCAAACACACTGGTCGCGCCGAACAGCAGCAGGGCGCCGGCCAGCAGGGTGGCGAGCCGGCCTTCCTCCTTGTTGCGGGCGCCGGCCAGCACCAGTTGCAGCGCCTGCGCGCCCTGCGCGCCGACCAGGCCGCGCAGCTCGCTGAACAACTGCCCCTGCGCCGCCTGCGGTCCGTAGAACCAGCCGGCGATGGCCAGCACCAGCACCAGGATGGGCGCCATCGAAAACAGCGTGTAAAACGCCAAAGCCGCGCCCTTGCTGCTGGCGCGGTGTGCTAACCATTCAGTCACGGTGCATCGCAGCACTGACACTAAATTTGGTTTCATAAAAAAAGCCCCGCTACCAGAGCGGGGCTTGTGTTGCTTACTGTACGCGGCGTTCGATGGTGATCTGTTCGATTTCGACGCGACGGTTAGGTTCCAGGCACTTGATCAGGTCGGCGCGTTTCTGTTTCTTGTCGTTGCACTGCACGACAGGATTGGATTCGCCCTTGCCGACGGCGTTCAGGCGGTTGGCGGCGACGCCCTTGCTGACCAGGTAGTCCTTGACCGCGTTGGCGCGGCGCTCGGACAGCTTCTGGTTGTACTTGTCGCTGCCCAGGCGGTCGGTGTAGCCGGAGATGACCACGTTGTCGATGCCGGAGTTGGCATTCAGCACATTGGCGATATCGTCCAGCTTCGGTTGGCCGGGCGCCAGCTTGGCGCTGTCGAAGCCGAACAGCTCGGTCGCCGACATCGTCACTTTTTCAAAGCGGGCCGGTGGCGGCGGTGGCGGCACCACGGCCGGGGCCGGCTGCGGCGCAGGTTCCATGGCTTGCGGTGCTGGTGGCGGCGGCGCTACCGGCGCGGCTTTCGGCGGCGCGTTGAAGGCGATGTTCAGGCCGACCGTTGCGTAGTAGTTATTGCTCTTGCTGTTCGGGAACTCATTGCCGCGAATGAAGCCATGCACGTCGCGGATGTCGGCCTGGAAGGCGACTTGGTCGTTGATGTCGGCCTGGAAGCCCAGGCCGGCGCTCAGGTAGGGCGAGGTCTTGCTGCGTTCGCCGGTCACGTTCAGTTTCACCTTGTCCTGCTCGGCGCCGACGCCGACCAGCAGGAAGGGACGGAAGGTTTTGCGGGAAAACATATACAAGGCATCCACGCCCAGCGTGTTCTGCCGGTAACGCTGGCCGTTGTCACGCGAGCGCGCATAGGTGGCGCCGCCCTGGATGTCCCAGCTTTCATTGAGGGCCTTGCCGAATTTGAGGCCGACGCCGTAGCCGCGCTTGTCCACGCCGAAGTCCGAATCGGGCTTCATGGCGTTCAGGCTGGGCTGGATGTACCACGATGGATTGACGACCGCATCCTGGGCCAGGGCGGAAAACGACGCACACAGAATAGCGGCGGCGAGGGCGATTTTTTTAGTTTGGTTCACAGGTTTGCTCCCGATTTATTGATTGGATGTGTTTCATTGCCAGCAATGTTGAGGCACCGCTGTTGGACCGAAGATTAAGCAGTTTGGTGCAGCTCTTCCGTGCGCTAGCGTACCTAAGCTTGTGCTGTATCAAATTTGTCACAGTTCCAGAAACTTAGTTCAACGCCCCTTGTCACACCTTAAGTGCCATGGATTGCCTCTAATGTTCGTTGCCGCACAGACCAATGCGCTGCGAAAAGGCATTCTTGAGCCAGATGCAGAGACCGTAGCGAGATGCCCGCCGCCCGCCACGCTATCCGCTGCCACTAATCTCGGCAATTGTTATAAGGAGTGTTCCCATGCATGCAGTTAGACAACCTCAACATCTGGTCCAGAACGAGATGAAAGCCTCGCCGGAAATGCACGCCACCACAGCCAAGCTGATGCTGGTGGAACGTCCGGCCCCGGCTCCTCTGGACCGGAAGCCTGCGCTGTCGATGGCCTCTATCGAGCGGGTTCGCTCGACCTCGGCCACGCTGCGCCGCATCGAAAACATGCAAAAGCTGATCGGCGAATTGCAACTGCACGAAATGCTGGCCGATGAAATCGCCTGGTTCCTGAAGTTTTCGCCGTCCGGCGCCCGCAAATACATCCGCGACCTGCGCGAAGCCGGCGTGATCGAGCTGGCGCGCTATGTCGAAGGCACCGCCACCTACCTGGGCAAGGCGGTCTACCAGCTGACCCCCGACCCGGAACGCGTCAGCGCCTTCCTGGCCGCCATCGTCCAGCCGAAGCGCGAAGGCGCGCCGCCGCGCAAGGAACGTCCCGGCCTGCGCGAACAGGCGATGGCCGGCAGCGGCCGCCACTTCCACATCCTGGCCGACGACACGCACTATGCGATCCGCGTCAACCGCGGCCCGGTGATGCGCGATCCGCTGGTGGCAGCCCTGTTCGGCTCGGCGCCGTCGATGCAAAAAGAAGAAGCCGTCTGACCGCACCCTGCGGCGCACGCGTATGATGGAACGGCCGGGCATGCCCGGCTGTTTGCATATTGAAATGTAGACAAGGCCCCCCACCTAGCCTTGACTGGACATCTCAACGGACGCGCGGCACATGGAAGCTTTGACCTGGATCGGCCTGACGGCGCTGTTGATAGCGCTGCCTTTTTACTACCCGCGCTGGCGTTTGCGGCGGGTGCTGGCGCAGCCCTTGCCGGCCGAGGCGCTGGCCGTCCTGCAGCGCAACATCCCGGTCTACCGCCGCATGGCGCCCGACCTGCAGCAGCAGTTGCAGCGCATGGTGGTGCAGTTCCTGCACCAGAAAAAGTTCATCGGTTGCGAAGGCCTGGAAGTGAGCGACGAGATGGCCGTCACCATCGCCGGCCAGGCTTGCCTGCTGTTGCTGAACCGCCCGTCCAAAGTCTATCCGGCCTTGCACACCGTCCTGGTCTATCCCAGCGCCTTCGTGGCGCAGCGTGCCGAGATCGGGCCGGGCGGGGTGGTCACGCCGGGCCACCACAGCATGCTGGGCGAATCCTGGGACGACGGCCGCGTGATCCTGTCGTGGGACGACGTGCAGCGCGGCGCCGGCGACTGGACGGATGGCCACAACGTCGTGTTGCATGAATTCGCCCACCAGCTCGACAGCGAGTCGGGCCGCGCCAACGGCGCGCCGTACCTGGGCAATCCGGCCAGCTACCGCGAATGGTCGGAAGTGCTGGAGCGCGATTTCCAAAACCTGCGCCACAGCGCCATGTACCGCCAGCACAGCGTGATGGACCATTACGGCGCCACCAATCCGGCCGAATTCTTCGCCGTCGCCACCGAAACGTTTTTCGAAAAACCGTACCAGATGGCCGAGCACCACGCCGAGTTGTACGCCGAATTCCTCAAGTACTACCGGGTCGATCCGCGTGGGTGGATGGCGCCGCCGCCACCGCCTGTCGAGCCCACTTACGGCTGGGAGTCCAGCTGGTCGCATTGAACACCATCAATGCCGGAACTAGTGCATAATCGATTCAGCCGCGCACGCCGATGCATGCCGTCCGCCTGCGCGATCTGCGCAGGACAGACGCTGTCGCGAGGCTATCGATATGCAATTTGACGAATTCGACTTTCTTTCCTCCGATGCCGCCGGCGCTCCCGCCGTGGCGGCGCCGGCGCCCGAGGCGGCTTCGCCGCTGGTGCGGCTGCAGTACCTGGTCGACAACACGCCGGCCATCATCTATTGCACCGTGCCCAGCGGCGACTTCAAGATGACCTTCGTCAGCAACAACGCCTTGAACGTGCTGGGATACCGTCCCGAGCAGATGGTGGCCGACCCCAACTTCTGGTTCGACCACATCCATCCCGACGACGCCCCCAGCATCTTTTCCAGCCTGGCGCTGGTGTTCAGCGAAGGCCAGCGCGCCTACGAATACCGCTTCCGCGCCAGCGACGGCAGCTATCTGTGGATGCACGACACGCTGCGCCTGATCCGCGACGACAAGGGCGTGCCGCTGGAGGTGATCGGCTCGCTGACCGACATCACGGCGCGCAAGCGCATGGAGGAGACCTTGCAGGCCAAGGGCGTCGAGCAGCAGGCGCTGATCGGCGAACTGCGCAACGCCCACGAGCAACTGCTGCAATCGGAAAAGATGGCCTCGATCGGCCAGCTGGCGGCCGGCATCGCGCACGAGATCAACAACCCGGTCGGCTTCGTCAACTCGAACATGGGCTCGCTGAAGAACTATGTCGGCACCCTGCTGGGCGTGATCGAGCGCTACGAGCAGGCCGCCAAGCCGCACCCGGCGCTGGCGGCACAGCTGGCGGCGCTGCGCGAACAGGCCGACCTGGAATTCCTCAAGGAAGACGTGACCGACCTGGTGCGCGAATCGATGGACGGCCTGAAGCGGGTCAAGGACATCGTCCAGGCGCTGAAGGACTTTTCCCACGTCGGCGAGACCGAGTGGCAGGTGGCCGACCTGCATCACGGCCTGGACAGCACGCTCAACATCGTCAGCAACGAGATCAAGTACAAGGCCCGGGTCGACAAGCAGTACGGCACGCTGCCGCCGGTCACCTGCCTGGCCTCGCAGCTGAACCAGGTGTTCATGAATCTGCTGGTCAACGCCGCCCACGCCTTGCGCGAGCAGGGCGTGATCACGCTGCGCACCGGCGCCGCCGACGGCTGGGTGTGGATCGAGGTGGGCGACAACGGTTGCGGCATCGCGCCGGAAAACCTGAATCGCATCTTCGAACCGTTCTTCACCACCAAGCCGGTCGGCAGCGGCACGGGGCTGGGCCTGTCCTTGTCGTACGGGATCGTCAACCGCCACGGCGGCCGCATCGAGGTGGCCTCGGTGGTGGGGCAGGGCACGCGCTTCACGGTGCACCTGCCGGTGCAGCCGCCGCAGGCCGCGGCGCCGGGGTGACTGCTACAGGATAACGGCGCCGTCGTCGTCGCGCTTGACGTCCAGCAGGCCCGGTTCCTCGGCCTCCAGCCGCTGCGCTTCCAGCTCTTGCGGCGTCAGTGGCGGCGGCGCCACCAGCGTGGCGCGCTGCGCCAGCGCCTGCCGCACGTTCTGTTCCAGCTCGGCGGCATCCCAGGGCTTGCTCATGAAGCGGAACGCCTGCGCCTGGTTGATGGCGCTGAGCACCGTGCCGTACTCGGTCGAGGCGCTGAGCATGATGCGCACCGTGTTGGGCGCGATGTCCCTGAGCGCCTGCAGCAGCTCGCCGCCGGTCATCTGCGGCATGTTGTAGTCGCAGATGATCAGGTCGTAGTCGCAATAGCAGATGCGCTTGAGCGCGTCGTAGGGATCGAGGCAGGTTTCGATCTGCGGCGGCGCCTCGCGGAACATTTGCAGCAGGGCGCGCTGCAGGGCGTTGAGCACATTGATCTCGTCGTCCACCAGCAGGATCTTGCTCATGCGTCCCCCTTGGGATTGCGGATCCAGATCGACAGCCGGCCGCCGGCCTTGGTCTCGAAGTCCTGCACCTGCTGGATCATGCGGGCGTCCAGCACGTGCTCGACCGACAGCAGCATCAGGCCGTCGCGGCTGATCAGGTCGCGCGCCAGCACCATGCCGGGCAGCAGTTCGCCGGACAGCACTTCGACCCCGGCGCCGGTGTCGGCGCCGCCGTCGATGATCTGGCGGAACGCCGTCACCACGTTGGGATCGTAGCGCTTGCCGCTGGCGTCGAGGATCAGCGTCTTGGCTTCCTCCGGCCGCAGGTGGCGCTGCACCATCGCCCCCTGTTGCAGGTTGTAGTAGTCGGCCGCCAGCGCCAGGATGCGCGCGCCCAGCGGGATCGCCAGGCCGGCCAGGCCGTCCGGGAAGCCGTTGCCGTCGAAGCGCTCCAGCTGGCCGCGCAGGATGGCGGCGCTGCCGCGCAAGTCCTCCAGCGGCATCAGCAGTTCGGCGGCGCGCTGCGGATGCTTGCGGAACAGGCCCAGCGATTCGCCGTGCAGCATGGTCAACGGGGTTTGCAGCAGTTCGTCGGAAAAGCCGATCTTGCCGATGTCGTGCAGCAGCGCGGCGATGAAGATTTCCTGGGTCTCGCGCGCGTCCAGCTCCAGCCGCACCGCCAGCTGGCGCGCCAGCTCTGCCACCAGGCGCGCGTGGCCGGGCCGGTTGTGCGCCCGCAGCTCGATCATGCTGGAAAAAATCTTGATGGTGGTGACGAAGTTACGCTTGAGCTTGTTGTTGGCGGAGGTGGTCGCCTCGTGCTCGGCCTTGAGCTGGCGGGTGCGCGCCTCGACCTTGGCTTCCAGGCTCTGGTTGAGCGTCTTCAGTTCCTCGTTCTGGCGCAGGGTCAGCGCTTCCAGCCGCACCTTCTCCTGCTCCAGCTGGCGCCGCTCCAGCGCGTGGCGCACCAGCAGCAGCATGTCGCCGTCTTCCCACGGCTTGGTGATGTAGCGGTAGATCTCGCCGCAGTTGATGGCGTCCTGGATCGACTGGATGTCGGAATAGCCGGTCAGCAGCAGGCGCATGGTGTCGGGCCAGCGCGCCTTGACCTGGGCCAGGAACTGGGCGCCGTTCATTTCCGGCATGCGCATGTCGGAGATCACCAGGTCGACCTGCTCCTTCTCCAGCACCTCCAGGCCGAGCGCGCCGCTCTCGGCCAGCAGCACGCGGTAGCCGGCCGGGCGGAACAGGCGCCGCAGCGAGGACAGGATGTTGGGCTCGTCGTCCACGCACAGCAGCGTGGCGACGGTGGCCGGCGCGGCCGCGGCGGACAGCACGCTGCTCATGCGGGATCCTCGCTGGCCGCTTCGGGCTGGTTGATCGGCAGCCGCACGCGGAAGCGGGTGCCTTTGCCGAGTTCGGTTTCGACGTCGATGTGGCCGCCGTGTTTCTGCACGATGCCGTAGGCCAGCGACAGCCCCAGCCCGGTGCCCTTGCCGACCGCCTTGGTGGTGAAGAAGGGGTCGAAGATGCGCGACAGCGTGTCCGGAGAAATGCCGCTGCCGTTGTCGGCGACGTCGATCCACACGTTGTCGCCGTCGGTGCCGGTGCGCACGGTGATGCGGCCGCGCTGCTCGCCGATGGCGTGGGCGGCGTTGACCACCAGGTTCATCACCACCTGGTTGATCTGCAGCGGCAGGCACTGGATGTCGGGGATGTCGCCGTATTCCTTGACCACATCGGCCTTGTACTTGACCTCGTTGCCGACGATGTTGAGGGTGGAGTCGATGCCGCGGTGCAGATTGGACCAGACCCAGTCCTGGTTGGCGTCGACCCGCGAGAAGTCCTTCAGGTCCTGGACGATGTGGCGCACCCGCACGATGCCTTCGCGCGATTCGGCCATCAGCGACGGGATGTCCTCGCGCAGGAAGTCCAGGTCGATCTGCTCGCGCCGCGCGCGCAGGGCGGCCGCGGCGGCCGGCGCGCCGATGTCGGCCTCGGCCTGCTGGTAGGCGTCGAGCATTTCGAACAGCTGGTCCAGATAGGTTTGCAGGGTGGTGAAGTTGGAAAAGATGTAGCCGATCGGGTTGTTGATCTCGTGCGCGACGCCGGCCGCCAGCTGGCCGATCGAGGCCAGCTTGTCGGCCTGCACCAGCTGCTGCTGGGCGCGCGACAGTTGGCTGTTCAGTTCGGTCAACTCCAGGTTGCTGCGCCGCAGTTCGGCCTCGGCCAGGTGGCGCTGGCGGATGTCTTCCTGCAGCTGCTCGTTCATGTCGGCCAGCTGGGCGGTGCGTTTCTCGACCACGTTTTCCAGGTTGTCGTGGGCGCGCCGCAGCGCGTTCTCGGCCACCCGCCGCTCGGTGACGTCGCGCAGCGTTTCGATGGCGCCGACGATGCGGCCCTGGTGGTCGCGCAGCGGCGCCGCCGTGAAGTGCAGCCAGTGGCCGCTGGCGCCGATGTTGGGGAAGAAGTCCTCGGCCTCGTAGGCGCCGGGGATCAGCGCCGAGGCGCGGTACTTGCCGGGGTAGTGCTGCTCCAGCAGGTGGTCGTCGCCGGCCACGATCAGGTCGGCCAGCACCGGGCGCTGCTTGGGATAGAAGGCTTGCCAGTGGTTGCTGGTGCCGACCATGGCCAGCTTGCTCCAGCCCAGCAGGTGCTCGCAGGCGCGGTTCCAGTGCGTGATCACGTGCCGGGTGTCGATGGCGAAGGTGGCCACCGGATGGCCGTCGAAGAACTCGGACAGCGCGAACGCGGCGTGCGCCGGCGATTCGGCGTCCGGCAGCGGCGGGATGGGCGTTGCGCTCGGGGTGGCGGGGGAGGCGGAGTTCATGTCGTCAGCATCTTGCACATGGTTTCGAACAGCTGTTCGGTCTCGGCGAACACGCCGGCCCAGGCGGCGTCGCTCAGGCCCAGCGCCTGCCACGCGGCCAGCGACAGCGGCGGCACCTGGTCGTCCTCCTGGCCCGACAGGTCGAGCGCGTGGGCCAGGATGTTGGCCGCGTAGATCACGCTCGACAGCGTGGCCGGCTTGCTGTCGGCGGCGCGGTGGTGGTCGGCGACGGCGGCCTGGATAGTCGCCGGGAACTTCCAGTGCTTGGCCAGCGCGCTGCCGACCGTGGCGTGGTCGATGCCGAACACGGCCAGCTGGGCCGGCGCGGCGGTGCAGTCGTGCTGGCGGCGGTACTCGTGCACGCGGCGGTAGTCGTCGGGGAAGCGGGTGGCCAGCACCAGCGTGCCGAGGTCGTGCAACAGGCCGGCGGTGAAGGCGGTGTCAGGGTTCAGGCGCACATGCGGCGCCAGCACGCGCGCGCACACCGCGCTGGCGATCGAGTGGCGCCAGAAGGCCGGGAAGTCGAACTGGTTGCCGGGCGCCGGCTTGAAGCTCTCGGTCACCGAGCAGGCCGTCACCAGGGTGCGGATGGCGTGGAAGCCCAGCACCGAGATCGCCTGCTGGATCGAGGTGACCTTGGACGGCATGCCGTAGAACGAGGAGTTGGCCAGGCGCAGCGTCTTGGCGGTGAGCGCCTGGTCGAGCGTGATCTTGGCGGCCAGCGCGTGGGTGTCGATGTCGTCCTGGTCCATGCTGGCCAGCAGTTCGTTGACCACCGCCGGCAGCGAGGGCAGGTCGCGCACCGCCTTGATGATGTCGTCGGCGGTCATGCTGGCGGTCCCTCGCGGTAGGCGCGCAGGCGTTGCAGCAGCGCGGCGCCGCCGTCGCTGTCGGCGCTGTGGCGGAACAACCGGTCGAGCCGCGCCAGTTGCAGCGCGCGGGCACGGGCCAGCGCGGCCGGATCGGGCGCGTCGGCCGCGCTCCAGACCACGCAGCGCTCGATGCCGCGCCGGCGCAGCGAGGCCAGCGTGGCGGTGGTCAGCGTGGCGTCCTGCGGCAGCAGCACGCCGCCGTGGGCGTCCAGCAGGGCGGCGGCCAGCGTCATGCCTTCGACGGCTTGCTCCAGGCCGATTTCGTTGGGGTGGGCGGTGACGCTCATCGATCGGTCTCCATTTTGCTCAGGGTGATCAGGCTGCCGCGCGAGGCCGAGTGCTCGCCCATCGGGTAGCACATGACGACGTAGCTCTGGCCGCCGATGTCGGCCAGGTGGTGGCGGGGCTGGCCGCTGCCAGTTTGGGCCTGGGCCTCGGCGCCGTCGGCCGGGAACAGCTCGGGCAGCACGTGGCAGGCCTCGTTGCCGAGCAGCGCGCCGCTGTAGCGGAACAGGCAGGCGGCGGCGGCGTTGATGAAGGCGATCATGCCGGAGTCGTCCATGCCGATCACCGCCAGCGGCAGGTGTTGCAGCAGTTCGCGCGCGACGTTCAGGCTGATCTCGTCGCGGCTGATCTGGCGCTGCTTTTCCTGCAGGAGCTGTTCCATGCGGCGGTTGGCGGCCGCCAGTTCCTGGTTGGCGCTGCGCACTTCGAGGTGCAGGCGCTGGTTGTCGTCGGCGATTTCCTTGACCCGGAACGATTCGGCGATATGCCCGCGCAGCTGCTCGTCTTCCCACGGCTTGGTGAGGAATTTGTAGATCGCGCCTTCGTTGACGGCGTCGGTCACCGATTGCAGCTCGGTGTAGCCGGACAGCATGATGCGTATGGTATCCGGCACCAGCTCCCTGGCCTTGCGCAGGAAGTCGGCGCCCAGCATGCCGGGCATGCGCTGGTCGGAGACGATGACGTCGACCGGATGCTCGGCCAGCACGGCCAGGCCCTGCGGGCCGTCGTTGGCGGTGTAGATCTGGTACTGGTCGCCGCGCAGCAGGCGCTTGAGCGCGGCCAGGATGTTGGGCTCGTCGTCCACCAGCAGCAGGCGGCGCGGCGGCCGGTGCATGCGCAGCAGGTGCTCCGGCAGCGCGCGGCCGCTGGCCAGCAGCTGGTGCAGCTCGGTCGAGGCCAGCGGCGGCGCGAAGAAATAGCCCTGGATCTGGTCGCACATATTGCGGCGCAGGAAGTCGCACTGGGCTTCCGTCTCTACGCCCTCGGCCACCACCTTCATGCCCAGGTTGTGGCCCATGGCGATGATGCTCTTGGCCATGGCGGCGTCGTGGCTGTCGGCCACCACGTTGCGGATGAAGTCGGCGTCGATCTTGATGGCGTCGAAGGGATAGCGTTTCAGGCTGCTGAGCGAGCCGTGGCCGGTGCCGAAGTCGTCCAGGGTCAAGTTCAGGCCGCGCGTCTTGAAGCCGGCCAGCACGTCATCGCAGGCGGCGCCGGCTTCGGTCAGCGCGACCTCGGTGATTTCCAAGGTCAGCGCGGCGGGGGTGATGGCGTAGTCGTCCAGCATGGCGGCGACGGCGGCGCCGAAGCCGGGATCGCGGAACTGGCTGGGCGAGACATTGATCGCCACCCGCAAGTCGTTCTGGCCGCCGCGGCGCCAGGCTTGCAGGTCGCCGCAGGCGCGCCGCAACACCCAGTGGCCGATGGCGGCCGTCATGCCGGCCGCCTCGGCCTGCGGCAGGAAGGCGTGGGCCGACAGCAGGCCGCGTTCGGGATGTTGCCAGCGCACCAGCGCTTCCAGGCTGACCACGGCGCCGCTCTGCAAGTCCACCAGCGGCTGGTATAGCAGGCGCAGCTGGTCTTGCGCCAGCGCCTGCTCCAGCGCGTGGAGAAACGGCAGGTCCGGAGCGACCGTCACGGGCGGGACATCGTGCGTTTGCGGTGCTGCATGCATGGGCGCGCCTAGCGAATTAATAGCTTCTAGATATCGAAAACCCAAATCGATTATACGGCCACACCAGTTTTGTGGCGTGCATGCACGCAGCTTTTTTTGCCGCCCGCCGATTTGCGCGGGGTTGTTGCTTATTGGGGACTAAGCCAGCGCTGGCGGCAATTTTGGGTATGATAGTCGCTACAATAAAAAAACCTGGCACCCGTCGGAATAACGCGTTTTGATAGGGGGATGCGGCAATGGCACAGGCATGGGTAGTGCTCACTCGTCCAGACGGCCGCGATGTGGCGGCGCCGTCCGAAGCGCAGATGGCGGCGGTGCTGGCGGATGTCTACAGCGGCAAGACCGCCAGTCCTGACGGCGGCCCGGGCAGCGCCGTGCTGCGCTTCGGTTATGACGACGGCTTGATGTACGAAGTCGAGGTGTCCACCGGCGGCGGGGTGCGCTTTGCCGAATGGTCGGACCGCGATTGCGAAATCGCGCTGGCCGGCCCGCGGGTGATGACGGCGCTGGCGCAGGCCGACGCGCTGCAACTGTGGCGCTTGCTGGCGCAGCGGCAGGTGGCCAAGATCCGCAGCCAGCCCTGGCTGGAGGCTGGCTGAACCGGGCGACTGAATTTAGCGGCGGCGCTGTTCCTGCCGTGTCTGGCAGGTGATGCATAGCCGCGCTTCCGGCCGCGCGTTCAGGCGCGAATAGCCGATCAACTCGCCGCAGTGCTCGCACAATCCATAACTGTGGTCATCGAACTTGGCCAGCGCGTGGCGCACAATGTGCAACTGGCGCGCCGTGTGTTCGGCCGCCTCGTGCACCAGCGCGTTGAGGGTGCGCTGGCTGGCGTTGTCGGCCGGCGACGCTTCGGCCTCGTGCGGCGGCGGCGCGCGCACGTCGGCACTGCGGTCGAGATCGTCCGCCAGCTGGCTCAGCAGGGCGGCGCGCGCGCGCTCCAGCCGCGCCTGCAAGGCCGTCCATTGATGGTCATCGAGTCCGTTCATGCCGCGTACTCCTTACGGCATTGGACCGGCGCGGCGCGATTTTGTTCGGCGCGGGCCGGCTTGAACCTCGGCCTCAGTCCGGCGGGGCCAGCGCGTCCAGGTGGTGCTTGAGTTTTTCCAGCGGCGTGACGATGCGTTCCGGCTTGCCGCTGGCGACCGCCGCGCCCAGCGACAGCAGTTCGGCGGAGAGGTCGACCAGGTCCTTCACCTTGTCGATGCGGGCGACGGTGTCCTGGGCGCGGCGGGTCTGTTCCAGCAGCTGCTGCTGGGCGCCGCCCAGGCCGCTGGCGGCCAGCTTGGCGCTGTCCAGGTACAGGCTGTTGGCGCGCTGGCGCAGCAGCACTTCATTTTCAAACAGCGCTTGCGCCGTGCCTTGCGTCATGACGGGCGCGCTGCCCGGCGCCCGCTTGCGCAGCGCGCGCATCAGTTGCGCGTGCAATGCGTCGGCGCTGGCGGACAGGCTGTCGCCCAGCGCTTCGATATCGTGGGGATCTGCCATGGCAACTCCTTGCTGGGTTTATTTTTGCGGGATCTGGTTGAGCAGCGCGCGGTGGCTCTGCTCGATGGCGGCCAGGTTGTTTTGCGCCAGCGTGTTGCGCAGGCCGAACAGGTGGTATTCGGTTTGCCGGTCGTGCTGCTGGGCCTTGGCCAGCGCCAGCAGCAGGCGGTCGCGGCGGGCGTCGAGGAAGGGGATTTCGGTCTCCAGCATGCCGAGCACGATGCGCTCCTCGTTGTCGCTGGTCTTGCCATACAGGCGCAGCAGGGTGCGCATGGCGCCCAGCAGTTCCTGCATCGCCTGGTGGCCGTCGCGCATCAGTTCCTGCACTGCGGCTTCCTGCGCCGGCCGGGTGAGGGCGCGCGCCACCAGCCGCGTCAGGCCGGCGTAGGCGTTGACGTGGCGATCGTCGATGCCGTTGTCCGGCCAGGCCTTGATGCCGCCGCTCATGGACTTGACCTGGTCCTCGAGGTCGTACTGGCGGTCGCCGGCCAGCTGGCCCAGCGCCTGCATATAAGCCTGCACGCCGGCTTGCAGCTTGACGAAGTCGTCGCAGGCGGCCTGGCGCTGGATGTCGAGCTGGTGCTCGCGGGCGTCGGCGGTGGGGCTCAGGAAGGGTTGTTCGCGCTGGTAGGTGGAGCGGTAGCGCTCGGTCAATTCATGGTAGGCGCCCAGCTTGGGCGACTGGGCGGCGAAGGCGCGCACCTCCGCCATCCGGGGCGTGCTGCTGGCGCAGCCGCCGAGCAGGGCCAGTAATCCGAGGATCAGCAAGGCACGGGTGAGTTTCATGGGCGCGCTCCACAAAGTGTGTAGCTATTTTTGTCCCAGCTGAAAAGCTCCGTGTTGCGAATGCGCAGATCAGGTGGTCAGCGCCTGGCGCCAGCCCAGGCCGGCCATGGTGTCGCCGGCCGGCAGGTATTCGCAGCCCAGCCAGCCGTCGTAGCCGATGGCGTCGATGTGGCGGAACAGGTGGCGGTAGTTGATCTCGCCGGTGCCCGGTTCGTGGCGGCCGGGAGTGTCGGCGATCTGCATGTGCTTGATCATAGTCAGGTGGGCGCGGATCGTGTTGCTCAGTTCGCCCTCCATGCGCTGCATGTGATAGATGTCGTACTGCAGGAACAGATTCGGGCTGCCGGTCTCGGCGATGATGTCCAGCGCCTGCCTGCTGTGGTTGAGGAAGTAGCCCGGCATGTCGTAGTGGTTGATCGGTTCGATCAGCAGCTCGATGCCGTGCGGCGCCAGCGCGGCGGCGGCGTAGCGCAGGTTGTCGACGTAGGTGGCGTGGGCGCGCTCCTTCGCCACGCCGGCCGGGAGCTTGCCGGCCATGCAGTGCAGGCGCGGGGCGCCTAGTTCGGTCGCGTATTCCAGCGCGCTTTGCACGCCGGCGCGGAACTCGTCCTGGCGGCGCGGATCGCAGGCCATGCCGCGGTCGCCCGCGTTCCAGTCGCCGCAGGGCAGGTTGAACAGCACCAGTTGCAGTTGATGGCGGCGCAGGCGCTCAGCCAGCTGCTTGGCTTCGTAGGCGTAGGGGAACAGGAATTCGACGCCGTCGAAGCCGGCCTCGCGGGCCAGTGCGAAGCGTTCCAGGAAGGGCGCTTCGTTGAACAGCATGGACAGGTTGGCGGCGAATTTGGGCATGGCAGGCTCCGGGGGAAATGGCTGGCAGCCGCTATCGTAACCGTAAATAAAAAAAACCACCCGAAGGTGGTTTTGTTGGGGAGCTGCTTATCGGCCGCGGCCGCCGGAGCGGTGCTGGGCTGCCGAGCGCGGGGCGCTGGTGCCGGTGCGTGGACCGCCGCCGGCCGGCGCGCCTGGCGCGCGTGGCTTGCCGCCGCCGTTGCCGCCACCACCGCCCGACTTGGCGCCGGCTGCGGCTGGTTTGCCGCGTCCGCCGCCGTTACGGCCACCGCCGCCACCGCCGTTGCGATGGCCAGGGCCGCCGCTGCGCAGTTGCACCGGTTGTGGGCGCGCGTTCAGGTCCGGCTCGAAGCCAGGGATCACTTCACGCGGCAGGGTTTGCTTGATCAGCTTCTCGATGTCCTTCAGCATGTCGTGCTCGTCCACGCAGACCAGCGATACCGCTTCGCCGGTGGCGCCGGCGCGGCCGGTACGGCCGATGCGGTGCACATAGTCTTCAGGAATGTTCGGCAGGTCGTAGTTGACCACGTGCGGCAGCTGGTCGATATCGATACCGCGCGCGGCGATGTCGGTGGCCACCAGCACTTGCAGCTTGTTGTCCTTGAACTCGGACAGCGCCTTGGTGCGCGCCGACTGGCTCTTGTTGCCGTGGATCGCCATCGCGCCGATGCCGTCGCCGCCCAGCTGTTCAACCAGCTTGTTGGCGCCATGCTTGGTGCGGGTGAACACCAGCACCTGCGACCAGTTGTTCGATTTGATCAGGTGCGACAGCATCGGATGCTTCTTGTCGCGGTCGACCGGGTGGATCAGCTGGGCGATCACTTCGACCGCCGAATTGCGGCGCGCCACTTCGATCATGGCTGGCTTGTTCAGCAGGCCGTCGGCCAGGGCCTTGATCTCGTCCGAGAAGGTGGCCGAGAACAGCAGGTTCTGGCGTTTCGGCGGCAGCGCGGCCAGCACTTTCTTGATGTCGCGGATGAAGCCCATGTCCAGCATGCGGTCGGCTTCGTCCAGGATCAGGATTTCCACGTGCGACAGGTTGACGGTGCGCTGTTCCATGTGGTCCAGCAGGCGGCCAGGGGTGGCGACCAGGATGTCGACGCCGTGCTTGAGCTGCTTGATCTGCGGATTAATGCCGACGCCGCCGAAGATCACGGTGGAGTTCAGCTTGGTGTACTTGCCGTAGATGCGGACGCTTTCCTCGACCTGGGCCGCGAGTTCGCGGGTCGGGGTCAGGATCAGCGCGCGGATCGGGCGGGCAGTGGTGTTGCTGGTGATCGCCGCGCCTTTGGCGTCGGTCGACAGGCGGTGCAGGATAGGCAGGGTGAAGCCGGCGGTCTTGCCGGTGCCGGTTTGTGCGCCTGCCAGCAGGTCGCCGCCATTCAGAACGGCAGGGATCGCCTGCTGTTGAATAGGGGTGGGCGAGGTGTAGCCGGCTTCGGTAACAGCGCGGACGATAGCGTCGGACAAACCGAGGGAAGAGAATGACATGATGACTTTTTGTTAAGATAGGCCT
Source organism: Duganella sp. BJB476 (assembly GCF_003416895.1). Classification (GTDB taxonomy): domain Bacteria; phylum Pseudomonadota; class Gammaproteobacteria; order Burkholderiales; family Burkholderiaceae_D; genus Rugamonas. The sequence continues at coordinate 628,831 of NZ_QVIO01000002.1, read as the reverse complement.
GTCGCATTTGAGGCGCCAGTCGCAGGCAATCGGAGTGGATGACACTGCGGCTAAAGGACTGGTCAGAGTGCCGCAGGCCTGAGTATAACAGCTAAGTCTGTTAATTATTTCAATCAGGAAATAAAAAAGGGAGCGTATGCTCCCTTTTTTTGTAACAAAGATTCTACTTTTACTAATTATGCCTTTGGCTGCTCACCGAACTGCGACAGCAAACCAACCATCTGGCCGAAGATCTTCGGGCTGGCGGCGATGATGTCGCCCTTGTACAGGTAATCGGACTCGCCGCTGAACTCGCCGACGATGCCGCCCGATTCCGTCACCATCAAGGCGCCGGCGGCGATATCCCAAGGCTTCAGGCCTTTTTCATAGAAGCCGTCCAGACGGCCGGCGGCCACGTAGGCCAGGTCCAGCGCGGCGCTGCCCGGGCGGCGCACGCCGTGGCAGCGTTCGGCCATGATGCCGTACATCTTCAGGTATTCGTCCAGCGCCTTGGCGTTGCCGGCCACGTAGCCGGTCGACAGCAGCGCGTTGGCGATGCGGTCCAGCTTGGTGACGCGGATGCGTTTGTCGTTCAGGTAGGCGCCGGCGCCCTTGGTCGCGGTGAACAGGTCGTTGCGCACCGGGTCGTAGATCACGGCCTGGGTGATCACGCCGCGCTGCGACAGCGCGATCGAGATCGAGTATTGCGGGAAGCCGTGCATGAAGTTGGTGGTGCCATCGAGCGGGTCGATGATCCAGGTGTATTCAGTCTCGTCGTTGGCGTTCTTGGACGGGCCCGACTCTTCGCACAGGAAGGCGTGGTCGGGATAAGCTTTGGACAGCACCTCGATGATGGCCTGTTCGGCCGCCTGGTCGACGTCGGTGACGAAGTCCTTGTGGTTTTTCTCGGTGACGATAACGCGGTCGAGGTCGAACGACGCGCGGTTGATGACGGCGGCGGCGCGGCGGGCGGCTTTGATCGCCGTGTTGAGCATTGGGTGCATGTAAGCTTTTCCGTTAAAAGAACGCTAACGCCCACCGGGGGCCTCAGCCTGCCCGGCAGCACGAAAGTGTACAAGAGTGAATTAAAGAGCGGAGCGGCGCCGACAAGGTAAAATCCCGGGGAATTTGTGTATCGATACCGCGCAATAGCGCTATTTTAAATGAACCTGCCTCAAATCAACACCAATCTTTTCAAACAGCGGTGATTTTATCCTGGCCGAGACCGCCGGCGCTATTTGTAGATGCCCGCGCCGATGACAAACTCGTCGGCTTTTTCGACATAGCTCGACTTGGCTTCCATCACCTTGCTGACGGGATTGGGCCATTTGTAGTCGACCCAGCCGTGGCCGCTCGTGTTGGCCACCTCGATGAAGCGCCGGACCTGGAACACCCCGTCCGGATCGCGCAGGTCGATCAGGACCTTGCCTATCATGCGAGGATTGTTGCCGATCGCGACACAGGTGCCGTTCATGTCGTAGACGAAGATATACAGGTTGCGGTCGACGAATTGCCCGCCGGGATTGTTGAATTCCGCAAAAGCCTTGTCCTTGCCGTTGGCCTTTAAATAGGCCACCGCCTTCTTGACCATGGCCACCGCCTCGTCGGCGCTGGCACGCCCGCCCGCATCGGCCGCCATGGCATTTGACATCATGCACGCCAGAACCAGCGTGACGGCCTTGAGAAAGTGTCGCATGAGATGCTCCCCGTTGGATGTGGCGGCCGGCGCGGCGGCGCCGTGCGGTCGGGTAAGTCCATGCTACGCCCTAAGTTTGCCGCTCACAAGAATAACCTTGGCGGCGCAGGCGCGCGCCAACAGGGTAAAATCCGGGTTTGCGCAGGGCCGGTTCGGCCGCTTGGTAATCTTGCAATTTGTGTATCGATACCGCGCGATAGCGCTATTTTAATTTAAATGAACCTGCCAGTAATCAACACCAACCTTTTCAAACAGCTGCGATTTATTCTGGTCGAGACCAGCCGCGCGGGTAATATCGGCGCCGTGGCGCGAGCCATGAAAACCATGGGTTTCAGCGATCTGGTGCTGGTGACGCCCCGCTTCGAACACGCGCTGCAAGACCCGGAGGCTGTGGCCTTCGCCAGCGGCGCCGGCGACATCCTGGCCGGCGCGCGGGTGGTCGGCAGCATGGCCGAGGCGCTGGACGGCATCAATTTCGCCGCCGCCGTGTCGGCCCGGCTGCGCGAATATTCGCCGCCGGTGCTGACCCCGCGCGAGGTGGCGGGGCAACTGGCGGCCCAGCCGGAACTGCACGCTGCCCTCATTTTCGGCAACGAGCGTTTCGGCCTGCCGAATGAGATCGTCGAGAAATGTAATGTTTTGATCAATATTCCAGCCAACCCGGACTACTCGTCATTGAACCTGTCGCAGGCGGCGCAAGTGCTGGCCTACGAATGCCGGATGGCGGTGCTGGACGGCGCGCCGCCGGCTATGAATACACGCCAGCCGAGCGGCGACGCCAACGAGATCGGCTTCCAGGGCGAGGCCGCCAGCGCCGCGCAGATCGAGGGCATGTACCAGCACCTGGAGCAGTCGCTGGTGGAGATCGGCTTCCTCGACGCCGGCAACCCGCGCAAGCTGATGCCGCGCCTCAAGCGCATGTTCGCCCGCGCCCAACTGGAAACCGAGGAAGTCAACATCCTGCGCGGCATCGCCCGCCACATGGTGGGCAAGCGCAAAGACTGAGAGCCGCAACCGCCAAACAGTACGCCGGGTCCATGCGTTGGAATTGCTCCTTGTCGTTTTGATGCTTCGTCGTTTGCACTAAGCTTGGCAGACGCAAGGAGCTCCAATGCTGCTCAGAATACGGATTATTAATGGCCGGCCGATACACCGTGCAATGATCAAGAGGGTGGTTCGATGCATGCGCCAGGATCTGCGCGGTTATTTCCACCAGCGGAAAAGGCCGGAGTCAGTCCGGCTTCCCAATATCTATCAAGATCTGGAAGCCCGCCGATTTTTGAATTGGCAGTCCGCTGCCGCCTGCTGCTTTTCGTCTGAGGTTATTTTCGTGCGACGAAATCCCAGTCGCTCGACTTTGTTGGAGGAGGCAGGTCACGCTTTGCAGTTCCACCAAGGGATCTACAATGATATCGTGGGCTTGGGCGGAAACATGCTGGCTGACGTCGCAATGGAGTACATGATTGCAAGAGTTCTTCAGCAGAACGCCAAGCGGTGGGGCCTGCCCAGCGTCGAGAGGAATGAAACCAGCGCCAGGTTGCGGCGCTTCTTGAGCGCGGCGCGGAAACACGGAGGCCTGTCATGGGATATACGTTTGAAGTTACGAAGGTCAGAAAAGTCGATAATGCGCAAATTGGAATCCTGGACGGGAGAATTCTCGAAGGGCGGGTAAGGGCAGACTCCTCCGCTTTGCTGTTGCATGATGGGCAAAGCATACCCGTGCATGTCAAGGGTGTGCTCCTCTGTGGTGGCGATCGTTCTGACGGTTTGCTGAGCCTGACCGTCGGGCTGGGTGAGCGTGCAATGAAACTGGTTGCAGCTGGAGACAAAATCCGCGCCTGATCCGACTAGACGCCTTACTCTATTTTTTGCGCGCAAGGTTGTCCGCCCGTTCACGTACACTAGCTGGATTAAAAAAACGAGACGGACGGAGACATGACTACCCGCAGATCTTTCCTCAAGATCGGCGCGGCCGCTGCGATCACCCTCGCAGTCGGCGGCGCCATCTATCGCCTGGCGAACCCGCCGGCGCTCCCCCATCCCTTCACGCTGGACGGCGATGCCAAGGCCGTGCTGGCCGCCATCGTGCCGGCGATGCTGGGCCCGGTGCTGCCGATCGAGGCCACCGCGCGCGCGGCGGCGCTGGAGGCGGCCATGACGCGCACGCTGGCCGCCATCCACGGCCTGCCGCTGGGCACGCAAAAAGAAGTGCAGGACTTGTTCGGCCTGCTGGCGCTGGCGCCCGCGCGGCGCTGGCTGGCCGGCGTGTCCGGCAGCTGGGAGCAGGCCGCGCCGCAGCAGGTCGCGGCCTTCCTGGAAAGCTGGCGCCATCATCGTCTCGACGCGCTGCAAACGGCCTACCTGGCCTTGCATGACCTGATCCTCGGCCCGTGGTATGCGGAGCCGTCGTCGTGGGCCGCGATCGGCTATCCCGGTCCGCTGAAGGAGCTGCAGAAATGACCAACACCAATATCCCGATCGCCGCCGCCAAAGGCCCGATACCCGACCCGATCCGGGCCGGCCTGGCCGCCGGCTGGCGCGTCACCGACTGCGCGCGGCTGGACGCCGACCTGACGCTGGAAGCCGACGTGATCATCGTCGGCAGCGGCGCCGGCGGCGGCGTCAGCGCCGAGATTCTGGCGCTGTCCGGCCTGCGCGTGCTGATCGTCGAGGAGGGCGCGCTGCGCTCCTCGTCCGACTTCAACATGAAGGAGGCCGAAGCCTACCCGCAGCTGTACCAGGAATCGGCTGCGCGCAAGACGCGCGACAAGGGCATCAACATCCTGCAGGGCCGCACCGTCGGCGGCACCACCACCGTCAACTGGACCAGCAGCTTCCGCACACCCGACATCACGCTGGCGTATTGGACTAAACAGTATGGTTTAAAGGACTACACGCCGGAAAAACTGGCGCCGTGGTTCGGCATGATGGAGCAGCGCCTCAACATCAGCGACTGGGCCGCCGCGCCCAACGAGAACAACGACCTGCTGCGCCGCGGCGCCGCCAAGCTGGGCATCCCGACCGGGCTGATACGGCGCAACGTCAACGGCTGCTGGAACCTGGGCTACTGCGGCATGGGCTGCCCGACCAACGCCAAGCAGTCGATGCTGGTGACCACCATTCCTGGCGCGCTGACCCAGGGCGCGACCCTGCTGACGCGCGCCCGCGCCGAGCGCTTCGTGATCCAGGGCGACAAGGTGGCGCAGCTCGATTGCGTGGCGCTGGACGACGCCGGCCGCGCGCCGACCGGCCGCCGTATCACGCTGCGCGCCAAACACTACATCGTCGCCGGCGGCGCCATCAACTCGCCGGCGCTGCTGCTGCGCTCGGGCGCGCCCGATCCGCACGGCCTGCTGGGCAAGCGCACCTTCCTGCATCCGGTGGTGATCTCGGCCGGCACCTTCGACCAGCGCGTGGACGGCTACGCCGGCGCGCCGCAGACGGTGTACTCCGATCACTTCCTGCACAATAATCCGATCGACGGCGCCATGGGTTACAAGCTGGAAGTGCCGCCGCTGCATCCGTTGCTGCTGGCGACCACCACCGCCGGCTTCGGCGCCCAGCACGCCGGCGACATGGCGCAGTTCCCGCACAAGCAGGCCATCCTGGCGCTGCTGCGCGACGGTTTCCACGCCGACGCGCCCGGCGGCAGCGTGGCGCTCGACAGCCACGGCGCGCCGGTGCTCGATTATCCGATCAGCGATTTCATCTGGGACGGTGCGCGCCGCGCCTTCCTGACGATGGCCGAGATTCAGTTCGCCGCCGGCGCGCAGGATGTGTCGCCGGTGCACGAGTCGGCGCCGCGCTACACCAGCTGGGCGCAGGCCAAGGCCGGCATCGCCGCGCTGCCGCTCAAGCTGCTGGCGACGCGGGTGGTGTCGGCCCACGTGATGGGCGGCTGCACCATGTCGGACGACGAGCGCCAGGGCGTGTGCGGCGCCGACGGCCGCTACCACGGCCTGGCCAACCTGTCGGTGTACGACGGCTCGCTGTTCCCGACCTCGATTGGCGCCAATCCGCAGCTGTCGATCTTCGGCGTGGTGGCGCGGCTGGCCAGCGGCCTGGCGCAGCAGCTGACCGGCAAGCCGGCGGCCCGGCCGTTGCGCACCTGATCCTGCCGGCGGGGGGGTATGATGGCGGCATGATCAAACGCTGGATTATCCTGTTGCTGGCAGTGCAAGCCGGCGCCGCGCTGGCGCTGGCGGCCGGCCTGTACCAACTGTGGCGGCCGGCCTGGCAAACTGCGCTCAATGCGCCGCTGACGGCGCTGGCCTACCTCGCCATCGGCCTGGCTGCCGTGCTGCTGGTGCGGGTGGCGCTGTCGGTCAACAACTTCCTGCTCAGCTCGCGCGCCGGCAAGGGCGCGCCCACGCCGGCCGCGCACGCGCTCAATCCGGCCCGCGCCGCCAGCCTGTTCCTGCACGAATTCAGCGCCTCGATGCTGGCCTCGACCTACTACATGCTGCGTCCGCTCGGCATGCAGTTGCAGCCGCAGGCGCGCGGCCTGCCGGTGCTGCTGATCCACGGCTACGCCTGCAACAGCGGCTACTGGCGGCCGCTGAGCGCGCAACTGGCGCGCGCCGGCATCAGCCACTACGGCATCGACCTGGAACCGCCGGGCGCCTCGATCGACGCCTACGCGCCGCAGGTGCAGGCCGCCATCGAGCGGCTGTGCGCGGCGACTGGCAGCGCGCAAGTCATCATCGTCGGCCACAGCATGGGCGGGCTGGTGGCGCGCGCCTGGTTGCGGCGTTACGGCGCGGCCGCCGTGGCGCGCGTGATCACGCTGGGCACGCCGCATCACGGCACCGCGCTGGCCCATTTCGGACCGGGCGGCAACGCCGTGCAAATGCGCTACCGCAGCGAGTGGCTGGCGGCGCTGGCCGCATCTGAGGCAAATTTGCAACGCGGCCTGTTCAGCTCCATCTATTCTGTCCATGACAACATCGTCGCGCCGCAGGATTCCGGCGCGCTGCCGGGCGCGCGCAACCTGGAATTCGGCGCCATAGGCCATGTGGCGCTGGGCCGCCACCCCGTCATCCTGCGCTGCGCCCTGGACGAAATCGCCTCCGTGGCCCGATTGTGATTTTGTGTGAATATTCGCGTTGCTCGTTACTGTATGTTTATCGATGTGTACCCATGAACAACAGGCGGCGCAATGGCAACCGACTTCGGCACGCTCATCCTGAACGAAACGCCCGACGCTGTCGTGCTGACGTCGCTGGACGGTGAGGTCGTCTGCTGGACCAATGGCGCGCAAGCCATCTTCGGCTACAGCGCCGCCGAAACGCAGGGCCGCACGCTTGCCGAGCTGATCGTACCCGCCAGCCTGCTCGACGACGAGCGCGCCGTGCTGCGGGCAACCTTGCAGAGCGGCGCCGCCAACTATGAATCGATGCGCCACGCCAAGGACGGCACGCTGGTGTACATCGACAGCACGTCCAAGCTGGTGCATGACGAGCAGGGCCGGCCCGAGTATATTTTGTGGAGTAAAAAAGACGTCACCGCGCTGAAAGTGCTGCGCGACGCCAAGCTGGTGCAGGCGCGCTTCGCCGGCCTGCTGGAGTTGCTGCCGGACGCCATCATCATGGCCAACGCCGGCGGCCGCGTGGTGCTGGTCAATGTGCAGGCCGAGGCGCTGTTCGGCTACCCGAGCGGCGGCATGCGCGGCCTGGCGCTGGAGCAGTTGATGCCGCCGCGCTTCCGGCCTGGCCACCTGGCGCACCGCAACGCCTACCATGAGCAGCCGGTGGCGCGCCCCATGGGCGGCGGCCGCGAGCTGTACGGCCTGCGCAGCGACGGCGTGGAATTCCCCATCGAGATCAGCCTGAGTCCTATCGTCACCGAGGAGGGCACGCTGGTGATGAGCGCGATCCGCGACACCAGTGAACGCAAGCGGATCGAACGCTCGCTGCAGGAAAAAAACGCCGAACTGGCGCGCGCCAACGCCGCCAAGGACCGCTTCCTGACCGGCATGTCGCATGAATTGCGCACGCCGTTGAACGCGATCATCGGTTTTACGGGTACTATGTTGATGAAGTTGCCTGGGCCAATTAATGATGACCAGGAAAAACAGCTGCGGACCGTGCAAAGCAGTGCGCGACATCTGCTATCCTTGATCAACGACTTGCTGGAACTGACGCAGATTGAAACCAGCACCCTGGCGCTCGACCTGAAGCCCATGCCATGCCGCGCGGTGATCGACGAGATATTATTGCTGTTTGAGCCACAGGCCCGGCACAAAGGACTGGAACTGGAATTCGTCAGCGCGCCGGACGACCTGACCGTGGTCGCCGACCGCCGCGCGCTGCAACAGATACTGATGAATTTGCTCCACAATGCGATTAAGTTCACCGACCAGGGCCGCGTCGTGGTGCGGCTGGAGCAGGGCACGGTTCATGAGCGCGCCTGTGCGACGATCAGCGTCAGTGACAGCGGCATCGGCATCGGCGAAGACGAGCAGGCCACGCTGTTCCAGGCGTTCTCCCAGCTCGACGCCTGCAAGGTGCGGCAGCTGGAGGGGACGGGACTGGGCCTGCACCTGAGCCAGCGCCTGGCGGCGCTGCTGCACGGCGAGATTGTGTTTGAAAGTGAATCTGGCGCGGGGAGCATCTTCACCCTGGCGCTGCCGCTGGAACGATGAATAAGGGGAGCTCAACGTGTCGGCACGTATCCTGATCATAGAAGACAATGCCACCAACATGGAGTTGATGGTGTACCTGTTGCGCGCCTTCGGCTACGTGCCCTTGTCGGCCAGCGATGGCGAGGCCGGCGTGGCCGCGGCGCGGCGGGAAGTGCCGGACCTGATCATCTGCGACGTCCACCTGCCCAAGCTGGACGGCTACGGCGTGGTGGCCGCGCTCAAGGGCGACGACGCGCTCAAGCACATCCCGACGCTGGCGGTGACGGCGCTGGCGATGGCGGGCGACCGCGAGAAACTGCTGGAGGCCGGCTTCGACGGCTACATCGGCAAGCCGGTCGAGCCGGACAGCTTCGTCAAGCAGATCGAGTCTTTCTTGACCGGGGCGGTGTCGGCCCCGGCTAAATCCGACATCGCCACCATCCTGATCGTGGACGACCACGTGCTGAACCGCGAATTCCTGATGACCCTGCTGGGTTACGGCGGCCACCGGCTACTGGAGGCGGCCAACGGCGCCGAGGGCCTGACCATGGTGCGGGCCGAGAAGCCCGACCTGGTGATCTCCGACATCCTGATGCCGAACATGGACGGCTACGAATTCGTCACCCGCCTGCACAGCGATCCGCAGACGGCCGACGTGCCGGTGATCTTCTACACCGCCACCTACCGCGAGCGCGAGGCGATGGCCGTGGCGCAATCGTGCGGCGTGCGCTGGGTGCTGCCCAAGCCGTCCGATCCCGAAGTGATACTGCGCACCGTGCACGAGGCGCTGGGCCTGGCCGAAGTGGCCGAGGACGAACAGATACCGTCGTTCGCGCCGGAGCCGCCGCAGGAAGGGCGCTTCCACAACATCGACGACAAGGTGGCCGAATACCTGGGCGAGCTGGAATCGAGCAGCCAGCTGCTGTCCAAGTTCGCCCACGAGACCGACGAGACGGCGCCGGAAAACCTGACGCGCATGACGCAGCGGCTCACCAGCTCGCTCTCCAGCCTGCAGGCGGTGAGCCTGCGGCTGACCGCGCTGATCGAGCTGGGCATCGAGCTGGGCGCCGAGCGCGATCCCGGCGCGCTGGTGGAGATCGGCTGCCGGGTGGCGCAGAACATCTGCGTCTCCAAGTACGCCTGTATCGGCGTGCTGGAGCCGGGCGCGGCCGAGCTGGCGTATTTCGCCAGCTGCGGCGCCGGCGTGCCGGCCCGCCAGATCGCGCTGGCGCCGCGCGCCGGCGTGCTGCGCGGCCTGCTGGAACAGCGCCAGGCCTGCCGCATCAACGACCTGAACGGCGACCCGGCCACCATCGGCCTGCCGCCCAGCCATCCGCCGGTGCATTCCTTCCTCGGCGTGCCGATCGCCTCGCGCGAGCGCATCCACGGCTGGCTGTACCTGGTCGACAAACTGGGCGCCGACGGCTTCTCCGAAGTCGACGAGCGGGTCGCCGCCACGGTGGCCGCGCAGATTTCGGTGGCCTACGAAAACCTGCTGCTGTACGACGAGATCAAGCGCCACCACGCCCAGCTGACCCTGGACATGAACGCCCGCATCCGCCTCGACGAGGACTTGCGCCGCTTCCGGCTGGCGATGGACGCCACCGCCGACGCCATCTTCCTGGTCGACCGCGCCGGCATGTGTTTTGTCGACGTCAACGTCACCGCCTGCCGCATGCTGGGCTACGAGCGCGAGGACTTCCTCAAGGTCGGCCCCAACAAGTCCATCGAGGGCGAGCTGAACCGCCTGGAGGAGCTGTACGACAAGCTGCTGGCCGGCGACCAGAGCGGCGCCATGACCGAGCTGCTGCTGTACCGCAAGGACGGCTCGCCGCTGTCGGTGGAAGTGCAGCGGCGCACCCTGCGTTCCGGCCCCAGCTGGATCCTGGTGGCGGTGGCGCGCGACATCACCGAACGCAAGGAAGCCGAGCAGCGCCTGCTCAAGCTGGCCCACTTCGACACGCTGACCGGCCTGCCCAACCGCAGCCAGTTCTACGATTCGCTGAGCCACTCGCTGCGCCAGGCCAACGATCACAAGTGGTCGCTGGCGGTGCTGTTCCTCGACGTCGACCGCTTCAAGAACGTCAACGACACGCTGGGCCACACCATCGGCGACGAGCTGCTGCGGCAGTTCTCCAGCCGGCTGGTCGACTGCCTGCGGGTGCGTGACACCATCGGCCGCTTCGGCGGCGACGAATTCGCCGCCATCCTGATGCTGCCCGAGGGCGCGCAGAACGCCATCGCCGTGGTCGACAAGATCCGCGAATCGATGCGCCGGCCGTTCGACCTCAAGGGCCACGAGGTGACGGTCACGGCCAGCATCGGCATCTCGGTCTACCCGGACGACGGCGCCGATCCCGACACGCTGATCCAGTACGCCGACACCGCCATGTACCGTGCCAAGGAAGCGGGGCGCGATGCCTTCCGCTTCTTCACCTCGGAAATGAACGCGCAATCGCTGGCGCGGCTGGACCTGGAGAACGCGCTGCGCCGGGCCATCGACAACGAGGAATTCGTGCTGCACTTCCAGCCCAAGGTCCACATCGGCACCGGCCGCATCAGCGGCGCCGAGGCGCTGATACGCTGGAAACGTCCGGGCCACGGCATGGTGTCGCCGGCGCTGTTCATCCCGATTTTGGAAGAGACCGGGCTGATCGTGCGGGTCGGCACCTGGGTGCTGCACGAGGCTTGCCGCAAGATCGCGCTGTGGGGCAAGTCTGGCGTGGGTGCGGTGCACCTGTCGGTCAACGTCTCGGGCATCCAGTTCTTCGTCGGCGGCCTGGAGGAGGAGGTGCTGAAGGCGATCAAGGAGCACGACATCGCGCCCGAACTGCTGGAGCTGGAGCTGACCGAAAGCTCGCTGATGTCCAACGCGGAAGAGACCATCACCGTGTTGCAGAACCTGAAGGCGTTGGGCATCCAGATCTCGATCGACGATTTCGGCACCGGCTATTCATCGCTGGCCTACCTGAAGCGCTTCCCGATCGACAAGCTGAAGATCGACATCGCCTTCGTGCGCGAGGTGACCAGCAATCCGGACGACGCCGCCATCGTGCTGGCCATCATCAACATGGCGCACAGCATGAAGCTGGAAGTGATCGCCGAGGGCGTGGAGAAGGATGCGCAACTGGCCTACCTGCGCCGCCACGGCTGCGACGAGATGCAGGGCTACTACTTCAGCCGCCCGCTGCCGGAAGACGACTTCGAAATGATGTTGCGCGAAGGCCGCTTCCTGCAGGCGCCGGCCGATGAGAACGTGGTCGAGCAGCAGACCTTGCTGATCGTCGACGACGACGCCTTCATGCTGGACGTGCTGACCGATTTCCTGTCGCAGGACGGCTACCGCATCCTGACCGCGCAGACCGCGGCCGAAGGCTTCGACATCCTGGCGCAGAACCGGGTGCAGGTGATCCTGTGCGACCAGTGCATGCCGCTGATGAGTGGCACCGAGTTCATGGAGCGGGTCAAGAACCTGGCGCCGGACACCTTCCGCATCATGCTGTCGGCCTACGCCGACCTGACGCCGATCATGGCCGCCATCAACCACGGCGCCATCGACCGCTTCTACACCAAGCCGTGGAAGGGCGCGGTGCTGCGTGAGAACATCCGCGAAGGCTTCCGCCTGCATGCGCAGGTGCACGGCGGCCACGCGCCGGCGCTGCCGCTGCAGCCGATTACCGCAGACATCAAGGAGTGAGTTTGGGCCTGCTCGATTTTTTCACATCCAAGCCAACCGAAGAGAAATTTGCCCGACTGGCCCTGAAGGCCTTCGCCGACAGCGGCCACGCGGGACCGCTCAGCTATGACGCCAGCGAATTCCGCCTGGTCGGCGACAGCGGCAGCGCCGAGATCTACAACCTGCACAACGCCTACCGCGATTACTGCGAGGCCGGCCGCAAGCGCCGGCCCGACGTGCTGGTCCACTACATCCGCAGCATGCAGGCGCCAGCCATGCCGGCCACCTTTGCCGAGGCGCGCGCCGGCCTGCGCCCGGTGCTGCGCGGCCGCTCCATCCTCGAGTACATGCGGCTGACGCAGGCCGGCCTGCGCGAGACGCAGCCGTTCAAGGAAGGCTCGGCGCCGTTCAGCGCGGACAGCGTGCTGATGCTGGCCTACGACAGCCCGCATTCGATCCAGACCTTGTCGCAGACCGCGCTGACGGACTGGGGCGTGTCCTTCGACGTGGCGCTGTCGGCCGCGCTCGACAATCTGCGCGACATGACGGTGGCGAACTTCGTGCAGGTGGCGCCGGGCCTGCTGCTGGCGGCCTGGGACGATTCGTATGAAGCCTCGCGCATCCTGCTGGCCGACCTGTTTTTCCGGCTGGAAGTGGGCGGCGATCCGGTCGTCATGATCCCGACGCGCAACCGGCTGCTGGTGGCCTCGTCCAACGACAGCATGGCGCAGCTGACCATGCTGGCCTTGTCGCGCAGTTTCGCCAGCGACGAGGGCCGCAGCATTTCCGCGCTGATGTATCGCTTCGAGCAGGGCAAGGCGGTCGAGTACCTGCCGGCGGACGAGGAAGTGCAGGCCCAGCTGGCGCAGCTGAAAAAAATCTACCTGGCCGACGATTATGCCTCGCAAAAGCAGTTGCTGGACAAAGCCAACCAGCAGAACGAGGTCGACATCTTCGTCGCCACCTGCCAGCTGGTGCAGAAGAAGGATGGCGGCTACCTGGTCAGCTACGGGGTCTGGACCGAGGGCGTCGACACGCTGCTGCCGGAGGTGGACCTGGTGGCGCTGGTGCGGCCGGACGATGGCCGCGAACACGGCGTCGGCGCCCCCAAGCTGGTGGCCTGGGACGACCTGCGCGCCAGCATCCAGGAGCTGGCCCACAGCGTGGAGGGCTACCCGGCCCGCTACCGCCTGCGCAATTTCCCCAGCCAGGACCAGTTCGACGCCCTGACGGCGCGCGATTTTTGAATGATTGCCGTTCAAGAAAATTTATTGCTTTGAATATTTTCTGCCACAATGCTGGATTGATAACATTGTGTGCGGAGCGGGAATGAAGGGAATGTTAGCGGCCTTGCTGGCGTTGGCGGTCGTGTCAGGCGATACATTGGGCCTGCCATTAACCATCGACCAGGCGGTCAATCCCCTGGGCACGCTTGCGCTCAGCTTGTCGCCAGATGGCAAGCACATCGCCGGCATCGGCTATAACGGCACCAACACCGGATTGCTTCTCTACGACACCGAGACTTTGATACCGCACCTGCTATCCGAGGGCAAACGCGTCACGGAGGGGTATTGGAGCTTTCACAAAGCGCCGCGCGCCGTGACCTGGGTCGATAACGATCTGCTCGCGATAGATTATGGCATCGAAGCTGAGTCGATCCGTCTGGATGGCAAGATGGTGGCTGAGCTCGGGGAAGTGGTCATCGGCAAGTCCGAGCGCAACAACGTGCAATCGCCGAACCTGCTTGTGTACACCGATCTGGAGGACGGCGACGTCGGACTGGTCAATGCGCGCACCGGCGCCATGAAGAAATTCAGCTACCCTGGCGGCAAGGCCATCAAGTGGGCCTTTGACCGGCGCGGGGAATTGCGGGCGGTAACGCTGGTTAATTCGGCTTTCTGGAAGGACGTCTCCAGGGTCTCCAACTGGTACAAGCGTTCCGCCGACGCTGAGTGGGAAAAACTGGCGGAGTTCGCCATCACCGAAGATTACTGGTTGCCCATGTACGCGCCCGATGCGCCCGACACGCTGGTCGTTTCGTCCCGCTCCGGCCGCGATACCTATGCTATTTTTTCCTACGACACCAAGCATCGCGCGATCGGCGAGCTGATGGCGGGCCATCCGACGCTGGACATCCTTGACGTCAACGGGATCGACCAGACTTCCTTCGAGAAGGTCACAACGCGCGGCATGATGCCGCAACAGATCTGGTTTGATCCGGCCTGGCATGCGGTCCAGCAATCCATCGATCAGGCGCTGCCAGGGCGATTCAACCGCATCACCGGGAATCCCAAGGGCATGGTGCTGGTCGATTCCTCCAGCGATGTGGATCCGGGGTCCTGGTATTTGTTGGATACGACTAACGGGAAAATGCGCCTGGTAACGACGGCCAAGCCGAAATTGGCGGACGCCGACATGCGGCCGATGGAAACCTTCACTTACGCCGCCGCAGATGGATTGAGCATTCCGGCATTCTTGACCAGGCCTGCGGGCAAGCCAGGCGCGACGCCATTGGTGGTGTTGATACACGGCGGCCCCACTGCACGCGACTACTGGGGATGGAACACCGAGGTGCAAATCCTTGCGGCGCATGGATATGCGGTGTTTCAACCTCAATTTCGTGGATCAAGCGGCTTTGGCCGACGATTCATGGAGGCTGGATTTGGACAATGGGGCTTGGCGATGCAGGACGATATTACCGCCGGCGTGGAGTATCTGATCAAGCAAGGCATTGCTGATCCTAAACGTATCTGCATCGCTGGCGCCAGCTATGGCGGTTACGCGGCACTGTGGGGCTTGGTGAAGACGCCGGATCTGTATCAGTGCGGCGTCAGCTTCGCCGGCGTCTCCGACATTGAGTTTATGTTTCGTGACCACTCGGATCGAACAGGAAACAAGGCGACGCGGGAGTTGATGCTGGCCTGGATCGGCGACGCGCGCTCGAACAAGGAACGGTTCGACGAGGTCTCGCCGCTCAAGCATGCCGACCGCATCAAGGCGCCGGTGCTGATCATGCATGGCAAAGACGATGTTCGGGTGCCAATTGCCCACGGCGAAAAGATGAAAAACGCGCTGGAAGCGCAACATAAAGAAGTACAGTGGTTGACTTTTGAAGAGGAGGGGCATGGCCTCCAATATGTGCGCAACGAGGTCATCTACTACAATACGCTGCTGGAGTTTTTCGATAAATACATAGGGGTGTCTAAGGCCACACCTGCACCCTGAAATAAATCGCATAAGCTAACGCGAAACGATACCTTCCGGCGCTGCCGCTTTCCCCTTACGCTGATGCGCAAAGGAGAACCGCATGAGCGAATTGGATCCACACCAAGACCAGCATTGGGCCGACCTGTTGTCGCCGCGGCGGCGCAGCGTGTTGCGCGGCGGCGGGCTGGTGGCGGCGTTTGCCGCCTCCGGCATCGCCGGCAATGTGCTGGCGGCCGACGGCAAGAGTCCCTGGGGCGAGGACACCTGGAAGGAGGCCACGGCGCGTCCGGCCAGCGTGCGGCCGGGCGAACAAGTCCTGCCCACCAAGCCGCGCCCCTACACCGACATCAAGAGCTATCACGCCCACATCTATTTTGACGAGGACAACTTCCACAAGGCGGCGCTGCTGCACAAGTGGGTGGCGGAGCGCTTCGTCGTCGAGCTGGGCAACTGGAACCTGGCGCCACGCGGCCCGCATGTGACGCCGTCGTTCTACTTTGGCTTCAACAACGAGCAACTGCATGTGATCGTGCCGTGGTTGCAGCTGAACAGCCTGGGCCTGACCATCCTGGTCCATCCGAACACCGACGACCCGCGCGCCGACCACCTGTACTACACCCTGTGGGTCAATCGTTCGCAGCCGGTCAATGCCTATGCCATGCAGAAGCCCGGCCCCGGCGAGCCGGCGGTCGAGCAGATTTTTCCCAACAATAAACCCACAGTGAAGCTGGAGAGCTAGCGCATCGGCAAAAAATCTGGCTTACTATCAAGCTTGGTGATGGTTGAGTCCGGGGTTGATGATGCGCATGATGTCCAGTTTGTCCATATTGCTGCTGGTCGCCGGTATGGCGTGCGCCGCAGCGGACACGCCTGCGCTGAAAATCTATGGCATGGACAGCAAGCCGATCAGCTACACCGATACCGGTCAGCCGACCGGCATGGCGGTCGAACTGGCGCGCCGCATCCAGGACAGGCTGGGGCGGCATGACGCGATCGACATCGTACCGTGGGCGCGGGCCCAGACGCTGGCCGAGGCCGGCCCGAACGTGATGTTGCTGACGGTGGTGCGCACCCCGGAGCGCGAGCGCCAGATGCAGTTCGTCGGTCCGATCTTCACCTCCCGCGTGGTGGCCTACGTGGTCAAGGGACGACTGGCCGAATTGCAGCGGCGCGACCCCGGCCTGTACAAGTCGCACGCTGGCGCGCGCCGCGGCAGCATCTTCGTCAACACGGCGCGCGGGCTGGGCTTCAACGTCACCGACGAAACCAATACCTCCGAGATCGCCGCCAAGATGCTGATGAGTGGCCGCTTCGACCTGTGGTTCGACGGCGAGGAACTGATGCCCGGCGCCATGGAGCGCGCCGGGCACCGGCCGGACGAAATCGAGGTGGCGCTGCGGCTGGGCACGGCCGAGGTGTATTTCGCCTTTTCCAACGGCACGCCGAAAGAACTGGTCGAGGCTTGGGCCGGCGCGCTGCGCGAGCTGAAACGGGACGGCAGCCTGCAGAAAATCCAGCGCAAGTGGATGGCCGCGCCGCCCGAGCATTAGAAAACGTTCTCTAGTTTTGCCGACTACAATCCAATATCGGCAATGCAAACTCGGGAAGGTCACATGGCAAAGAAGTTGAAGCGGAGTGAGGACCAGCAGACCGCTGACGTGGTACGCATGTCCTCGCAGGAGATCTGGCAGGCCGGCCTGAGCGCCTTCGCCAAGGCGCAGGAGGAGGAGGGCAAGTTCTTTTCCATGCAGCTGTTCGAGGAGCGCGTGCTGCGCGCGTTGAGCTCGATCGGCGTGCCGACCTCCGGCGAAGTGGCGGCGCTGAACCGGCGCATCGACGAGCTGACCCTGCAGGTGGCGGCGCTGCGCGCGGCGGAAAAGCTGAAGAATCACCGGCGTTAGCCCGGTTTGGCCGCATCTTGCGGCATCAGCCCGGCATGTGCGCGTAAAAGCACGCACGGATGTTTCTAAGATAGTCTCATCGGTGTTATGCTTGCAGGAGAATAAACAGAGGTTTCCTTGCTATGCTACAAAAAGCACCCCGCCGTACCCGCGAACGCATACTCGAACTGTCGCTGCGCTTGTTTAATGAATTCGGCGAGCCCAACATCACCACCACGGTGATCGCCGAGGAGATGAATATCTCGCCGGGGAATCTGTATTATCATTTCCGCAATAAAGACGACATCGTCAACTCGATCTTCGTCCAGTTCGAAGCCGAGATCGAGCGCATCCTGACCGTGCCCAACGGCCGTCGCTCGAACATCGAGGACGTGTGGCTGTACCTGCACCTGATGTTCGAACTGATCTGGCGCTACCGCTTCTTCTACCGCGACCTCAACGACCTGCTGTCGCGCAACCGCAAGCTGGAGCTGCACTTCAAGCAGATCCTGGCGCACAAGATCAAGGTCGCCAAGCAGCTGTGCGAAGACCTGCGCAGCGAAAAATCGCTGGAAGCCTCCGACACCGCCATCGACGCCATGGCCACCAATATGGTGGTGGTGGCGACTTATTGGCTGTCGTACGAATACGTGCG
Organism: Duganella sp. BJB476; assembly: GCF_003416895.1. Classification (GTDB taxonomy): domain Bacteria; phylum Pseudomonadota; class Gammaproteobacteria; order Burkholderiales; family Burkholderiaceae_D; genus Rugamonas. The sequence continues at coordinate 611,116 of NZ_QVIO01000002.1, read as the reverse complement.
CAACCCGCGCAAATACAGCGAACAGCAATCGATGGCCGACGCGCTGGCGCGCGGCTGCTACCAGGTGCTGTCGCAGATCGGCCCCTACCTGCGCAACGAAACCAGTTTGCTGTTCCAGAAACTGTCCGAAGAATATCTGAAGAAGCTCAAGTAAGCTGACGGAGACTGCAATGGCGTGGAACCCCTTTCCGTACCCTGATCCCGCATACCAGTACACGCCGGCCAGCCTGGAAGCAGCCTGGCCGGTGCTGCATGGCGGCGACCAGGAACCGTTCCCGGCCAATCCCCTGCTGGTGCAGGCCTGGATCGCCTTCCATGCCGGCGAATTCGAGCGGGCCGCGCGGCTGGGCCTGGACGTCGGCGTGAACGGCTACTCGGTGGCGCACAAGGCCATCTGCATCTACGCGCATTACCTGGAGCGCAGTCCGCAAAAAAAGCTGGCCACCTTCGAGTGCGTGGCCGAGCGCTGCGAACGGCAGCAGTTGGAGCAACCCAATAATTCGTCCGGCTACTACTGGCATGCGTATGCGCTGGGCCAGTATTCCCAGGGGATCTCGGTGGTCAAGGCGCTGGCGCAGGGCCTGGGCGCCAAGGTGCGCAACAGCCTGGACAAGGCGATCCGCCTGGCGCCGCAGCGCGCCGATGCGCACATCGCGCTGGGCGTCTACCACGCCGAGATCCTCGACAAGGTGGGCGCCATGATCGGCGGCCTGACCTATGGCGTGAAAAAAGAAGAATGTTATAAACAGTTTCAGGCCGCGCTGGCGCTGACGCCGGATTCGGCGATCGCCAAGGTCCGCTATGCGCGCGCGATGATGATGCTGGAAGGTAAAAGGAAGCAGGCCGAAGCGATCGGCCTGTGTGAGGAAGCCGCCCGCTGCGCCATCCACGATGCGATGGAACGGCTCGATGCGGACGCGGCCAAACGAGAACTGGAAGAGGAAAAACAGTAGTGAAAGCCATCTGTGTGTATTGCGGCGCCAACGCCGGCGTGAATCCTGTGTATGCCGAAGCGGCCCGCGCCCTGGGCCGGGCCCTGGTGGCGAGCAATCTGTCGCTGGTCTACGGCGGCGGCAATGTGGGCCTGATGGGCATCATCGCCGATGAAGTGCTGCGCATGGGCGGCGAGGTGACGGGCGTGATCCCGACCGCGCTGGTCGAACGGGAAGTGGGCCACACCGGCCTGACGCGCCAGTTCATCGTCAAGGACATGCATGAGCGCAAAGCCATGATGGCCGAGCTGGCCGACGGCTTCATCGCCATGCCGGGCGGCATGGGCACGCTGGAAGAACTGTTTGAAATGCTGACCTGGTCGCAGCTGGGCATCCACGCCAAGCCGATCGGCCTGCTGAATGTGGACGGCTTCTATGACGGCTTGACCGGCTTCATCGAGCACGCCAGCGCGCAGGGCTTCATCCGTCCGCAGCACGCGGCGCTGATGATGTCCGCGCCGGAACCCCAGGCCCTGCTACAACTGCTGAAGGCTTAGTCCCGGCGTCCGGGACGGTGCGGATCATGGTGCTGTCCCCATTGCGCCGCTATGTATGGTTCGCCGCGATGGGCGTGGCCTGCGCGGCGCAGCCTGCGGGCGCGGCGGACGCTATCGTCGTGGTGGCTCCGGACTACTGGTGTCCGTTCAGCTGCAAGGCCGGCGCCGCGCATGAAGGGTTCACCATCGATATCCTGCGGGCAGTCTTTGTCCCGCTGGGCCGGCAGGTCAACTACGAGAACCTGAACTATGCGCGCGCGCTGCTCGGCGTGCGCACCGGCCGCTACACCGCAACCTCGCCGACCTACAAGGACGAGGCGCCGGACTTCATCTATCCCGCCACGCCGATCTCGCGCAACCGCTACTGTTTTTATACGGCCCCAGATAGCCATTGGCTCTACAAGAACGCCGCCTCGCTGGCGGGGCAGCGGGTGGGCATCGTCCAGGGCTATACCTATGGCAAGGAAATCGACCAGGCCGTCGTGCAAAAAACGGCGGCATTCGAGGTCAACTACGGCGAGGATCTGACCTACCGGCTGGCGCGCAAGCTGCTGCTGGGACGCCTGGACAGCTTTGTCGAAGACGAGAACCTGGTGAGCTATACCATGGCCATGCATGCCGATGTCCGGCTACGCCAGGCCGGCTGCGCGCCGGTCAGCTATTCCTATTTCGCGTTATCGCCGGCGCTGCCGGAGTCCAGGGCGCTGGCCAGGGAGTTCGATGAAGGCATCGCCAGGCTGCATGAATCCGGCCAGCTGGAGCGCATCATGAAGACCTACGGCCTGCACGACTGGATGCGTTAAGATCGCGGGAAAATATTTTTCTCCGGGACCGATCCGTTTTGTCCCGGTTCATCGTCTTACTGAGTACAGGCTCGATCGGCGGGCCTTTCCAAGCTGAGGCGAACCATGACTACCCTGATCCTTCCCCTGACCGTCGACCCCGTCAACCAGAGCAAAGTGCTGGACATGTTGCGGGACAATATACACACCGTGATCCGCACGCTGGACGGCTGGATCGCCACCAACCTGATCGCGACCGCGGACGGCACCCGCATCGTCATCCATTCCCAATGGCGGGACGCCGCCGCCGTGAAGGCGATGCAAACCGACCCGCGCATGGTAGCCTACTATCCCAAACTCGCAGCGCTGGCGACGATCGAAGCCATCATGGGCGACGTCGTCCACGCGGCCAAGCCGTGAACAGCTGGATATAATGGCCTATGGACGATGCAATGCAGGAACTTGAAAAACTTCTTGGCGAGATGCGGCCCCGGCTGCATCGCTATTGCGCCCGCATGAGCGGATCCGTGATCGATGGCGAAGACATCGTCCAGGATGCGCTGGCGAAAGCCTATGCGGCGCGCGCATCGTTTGGCGGGCTGGAGAATCCGCAAGCCTGGCTGTACCGGATCGCTCACAACGCCGCGCTCGATTTTCTGCGGCAGCGCGCACGCCTGCCGTCGATGGAGGACGAAGATGAACTCGCGTTATTGGCGTCGCCCGATGCGCCCGATCCTGAAATTGCCGCGACCTGCCTGCGCAGCTTCATGCTGCTGCCGGCCTTGCAGCGCGGCGCGGTGATTTTGAGGGATGTGCTGGGCCACTCGCTGGGGGAGGCGGCGACGATCACCGGCTCCAGCGAGCCTGCCGTCAAATCGGCCCTGCAGCGGGGCCGCGAACGGCTGCGCACGCTGGCCGGCGGGCCCGACGAGCCGGCGTTGCCCGCCATCGACGCTGCGGTCGGCGCGCGCCTGATCGCCTATGTGGACGGCTTCAAGGCCGGCGATTTCGACAGCGTGCGCGCCATGCTGGCCGAGGATGTCCAGCTTGAGCTGGTGACCAAACTGCGCCGCAGCGGCAAGAGCGACGTCAGCGACTACTACGGCGCCTACGCGGCCGCCGTGCGATGGGTGTTTGCCGCCGCCCTGGTGGAGGGACGCGCCGCGATGCTGGTGTTCGATCGCGAGGTGTCGCTGGAGGAGCCGGCCTATTTTGTGGCGCTCGAATTTGCCGGCGGCCAGGTCGTCGGCGTCCGCGACTTTCTGTATGCGCGGTACGCGATGGACGGGGTGGAGATACGGACTATCGTTACGCCGCTTGGCTCCACAGGCGCTTGCCCGACGCATCCAGCTCCGTGAGATACAGGCGCAGATCGAATTCGTACTGGTGATAATTCGGTTCCATATACGTGCACAGCTTGTAGAAGGCCTTGTCGTGCTGCTTCTCTTTGATATGCGCCAGCTCGTGGACGGCTATCATGCGCAGAAATTCAATCGGCACCTCCTTGAACAGCGTCGCCACGCGGATCTCGTGCTTGGCCTTCAGCTTGCCGCCCTGTACGCGCGAGATGGAGGTGTGCAGGCCCAGCGCGTGATTGATCACGTGAATCTTGCTGTCGTACTCGACCTTATTGATCGGCTCGGCGTTGCGCAAATGTTCATTTTTCAAATCTTGCACATACTGGTAGAGTGCCTTGTCGGTGCGCAGCTCGTGCGCCTTGCTGTAGCGTTTGAGCAGCACTTCGCCCAGGCGGTTCTGGGCCAGGAGTTGCGATACTTGCTGCTGGGTTTGCTCGGAATAGGCGCTGAGGTACTTCAGGGAGGACATGTTGGGCACGGCTGGAAAGAATCGAGGCGTGAATGTACCACACCCGGCCGTCCTTCCCATCTTTGGAAGGAGTTCATATGCAGGTAACACGTATCGTGACCAATATCGCCACGGTGGACATCGAGGCCGCCAAGGCTTTCTACGGCGGCGTGCTGGGTTTGGATGTCGTCATGGACCACGGCTGGATCGTGACGCTGGCGGGCGCCGGGCAGGCCGTGCCGCAGATCAGTTTTGCTTCCGAAGGCGGATCGGGCACGCCGGTGCCCGACCTGTCGATCGAGGTGGACGACCTGGATGAAGTCCATCGCCGCCTGGTGGCCGCGCGCCTGGCGCTGGAATACGGCCCCGTCAGCGAGCCATGGGGCGTGCGGCGATTGTTCGTGCGCGATCCGTTCGGGCGCTTGCTGAATATCCTGTCGCACGACTAGCCGAGCTGTTCCTCGATAGAGCGGGTTTTGGCGGTGATCGTGGCGCCGGTGTGCAGCGTGGCCTTTTTCTCGATCAGCATGAGCAGGCATTCCTGTTCCGCCACCGGGTTGTGGCGCACGCCTTTCGGCACGACGTAGGCCTGGCCCTCGGATAGCTCGACCGCGCCGTCCTCCAGTTCGATGCGCAGACTGCCCTTGAGAATGAAGAACAGTTCGTCTTCGGCATCGTGGCTGTGCCAGGCCAGCGAGCCCAGTACTTTGGCGACCTTGACATAGCTGTCGTCCAGTTCGGCGATCACGCGTGGCGACCAGTGTTCGGTCAGCGCGGCGGCGCTGGCGGCGGGGGATATGGCTGTCTTCATGGCTGCTCCTGTGGGGCGATTGAGTTGTCACTGTAGCGGCTTGCGGGCTGCCGGTCTTGAACGTTTGTGCGTCAGGGATGGTCGTATTGCTGCGGCGTTTCCAGGCGCCTGAAAAACTCCCTCATCGGTTCTTCGTAGCGCAGGGCGGATTCCTTGCTGATCCAGCGCGCCTGCGCCTGCAGCAAGGCCGCCGAGCCTTCGCGCGAGGCCAGCAGGGCGTCGATTTTCTGCACGGTGCTGCGGCCCCACGCCGTGCGCGGGCAGGCGATGCCGCCGACGACCAGCTCGTCGGCGCCGGCCAGCGGGATCGCCTTGAGCCTGGCCAGTTGAGCGTCCGTCGCCGCCGCGTGGGCCAGGACGAAATCGTAGTCGATGGTGTAGTCGCCACGCTGCATCGTCATCATCGTGAAGATGGTCTTGCCGTAGTTGCTGGCGGCCAGGCGCTTGATATGCGAACTGGCGGCGGGCTGCGCCAGCAGCGCGTCGACTGCGGGGCCATAAGCCCGTTTTTCGATCACCAGGCCGTGCAAGGCGGGGTTGTTCATCAAGGGGGCCGGCTCGGCTTCGCCTCTGGCATTCAGCGGGATGGCGGCCTGGATCTCGGGGCGGATGATCAGCTGCGGCGGCGGCAGCAGGTAGGTATTGCGGAAGTAGGCAAAGCGCTCGCGTTCCGGCGTGCGCAAGGCGCCGGTAAAGCACACCTGTTCACCCGAGGCGAGCATGGACCAGACGCGGTTGGGGTTGGCGTACAGGAAGCGGTGGCTGGCTTCCGGCCACCTGGCGACGATGTATTTGACGAGCTGGTCGGCCATGCCGTCGGTGGGCTGGCCGTGGACCGGTATGCCGATGGGCGGGAAGTCCGGCATCAGCCAGGTCATGGTGTCGCCCGCCTGCGCCGGGCAAGCAAAGAAGAGCCCGGCGGCCAGCATCCCGGCCACGCGGGAAGCCGGGAATGGCACGCCGCCGATGCGCCTAATAGTCATACACATGCTCCACTATCATGCCGTGCTCCGGGGCGTGCAATAAAAAGTTCGATAGCTGCGCGACCGGTACGACCAATCCCAGTCGACTCTGCCCAGGACGGGTTATCAGTGTTTGAGTGAACAGCAATCGCGTATGCCCAAGTTGATATGGCATGTTATCCGGAGCCCACACGGTCACCAGTATATCGGATGTGTTGCCCGCAACGTCGATGAGGTCGACGCCCTGCCTGGCCAGGTTGGTGGCCGCAATCCTGAAGTTGTAATAGCGGGGAAGGTCGGCTACGGCTCGGCCGTCCGGCATGACTTTCACAATCTTGATGTCGGTGTCGCCACCGGATAAGACCGGCGCCCTGTTGAGCACCACCCGGGTGGTCATCAAAGCCGGCTCATACGTCGCCCGGGTCGCCTTTTCGATCATTTTCCCGTAGACCGCTTTGATCAGGTACTCGGTGGTCAAGGCGTAGCGCCGTTCGAGCTTGCGGATGAATCCCGGTCCTTTCAGCGGCACCCCGGTCCAGAGGGCTTTGAGCCTGGACGTGAAATCGAATAGATACCAGGGTTGCTGGCGAATGAAGTCCACATAGTCCTGGGCGGCCTCGGCAGCGAATTTGTCTTCGGCAGTCAGTTGTTGCCCACCCAGCAGGAAGCTGACCCGGCCAATCGTATTTTCGTAGGCGGCGCGAAGGACATACTCGACCGTGGTACTGCTGGCGATGACCAGTATCATGGCATGGTAGCCGGCATTGAGCGGATACTTATCGCGCAACTGTTCTCCGGTGACGGCCTCATAGCTCGACCAGAGCTGTGCGACATGGGTCATGAATGGAAAATCAGTCGCCGGCCGGGTGTTCACCAGTACCGCATATTCCGCCGGGCTGTGCACTAAAAACCATTCCGGGTAGGTGAGGTAGGTTTGCTCGGTGCCGCGCCGCTGCTCTGGCGCAACCAGGCTTTCAGCGGCGATGGCGCCGGACATGCCAACGCCAAGGGCAAAACCGATAGCCAGCAGTCGTCGCTTCATCGTCATGCCCGTTCTATTTTGCGAAAGGTCATCAACACATTGTCCGACGGGTCGCCCGATTGCAGGAGCCGCTCGCCTGTGTGCACAAGACCCACGTCTTCTATCCGTTGTATCCACTCTTCGACACTGGCGAAGTACCGCAGCTCGGCGGCGTTGGTATGCCATGTTTCTCCGAGGCCGGCGTTGAAGACGGTGTGGGCAAGCGATACGAAGGCGTTCATGGCGTCGTCTTTAACATCGTGGTCGCGGACGATGAAATAGCCGCCAGGCCGCAGCACGCGGGCGATGGAAGCCAGGAATGGTTTGAGCTTACCTGGCGTCATGTGATGCAGTCCCACGAAACAACTCACCAAGTCCACGCTCGCATCTTCCAGGGATGACGGAAGTGGCGCATAGTCGTCCAGGAATACATGCTTGCCGATGGCGCCGAGCTGGCCTCTTTCGACGATATCCACCGGCGACATGGTCGGCGCCTGGTCGTGAACCAGGATCACCGTCCCGCTCAGTTTCAGGCGGGATTGCAGGGCTTTGACGTAACGGCCGGTCGTGCCAATTTCGATGTAGCCGTTCAGCGATATGCCGTCTGCGACAAGCTGTCTGGTTTGTGCGCCGATTTCGTTTTTCTGCACCCTGAGCGACGGCAATGCGTACGTCAGCATCGCATGAAATGGCGTAATTCCCGGTAAGCCTTGCTGGATGGCGGCGTAGATCGCCTCGTCTGTTTCATGTTCGCCGACAGTCTTCTTGATCAGCGCGTGGAAACGGTCTTCCGGGCGCAAATGGAAAACGTTTTGCAAGAAACTATAAAACTTGTCGGCCTGGCGCACGTCGCCATACACGGTGTGAAATAAGGAACCCTGCGGATTCGGCAGCACGGGTGCGGCGGGTGGCAGATAGTACTTGTCCCAGAGGGCGCCACGCAGTCGGAAGTGCGGATCCAGCCGGCGTTTTAATTCAAATAATTCGGCCGCGCGCGGGTAGGCCGCCATGAACTGTTCCGGCGTGGCATGGAGTTGATAGGGCAAATAGTAGGTGCCGCCGCATGCGATCGCCGCGTCGATCAGTTCACGGGTCCAGACCGCCACTTTTTCCCTGGCGCTGTGGCGGGTCCGCTGCTTGTAATACAGCACCAAGGCGAAGGTTTCTCCTCTCGCCCAAGCCATCACCGTATCAGGGTCGGCTAAAGCATGGCGAATCGAGACATTCACCGCATTGACCTTGTGGCGCCCGAGGATCGCGGCCATTTTGGGGATGAAGTCCATCAAGCGCGCAACCGGAACGAAATACTCTTGCAGGACATAGGTGCGATGCTGGCGGCCGGCCGGCTCAAGCTCGGCTACGTCGTAACCGGCTTCGTAGTTTCGCCAGTGGACCTTCTTGCCGAGATAGAGAAAAGGGTCTATCAAATGTTCCCTGCGCGCCTTGCCGAACGGCGTTTCCGTGACGGCCCACAGGAAATATTTTTCAAGAGCGTACAGCTCCCGCAGAGGTTGCAATCGATGCGAGGTCGTGGCCGGCTTGTCGGTTTCTATCCAGGTGACCGCGCGCGCTTTCGTGTAATGCGGCGGGTAGAGGTCGGCGTTATGCAATATCGCTTCGGGACGTCCGCGGACATGGGCGTCGAACCAGGAGAAATAAGTCTCGGTCGGGAGCTTCGTATGGTGGCGTTCAATGCGGTGGTTTTCAGCCAGCGCCAACTCGACTTCGGCGATGATGCCGATGGCGCCGTAGCCACCGATGGCCGCGTTGAACAGTTCCTGGTTGACGGTCCGGCTAGCTTCCACGATGTCGCCATTGGCAAGCACCAGGGTGATGGCGGAGACCGACATCACGACCGGCCCCAGTCCCATGTAGCGGCCGTGCGCATTGACCGATAGCGCGCCACCCACCGTGAAGTTGGCGTAGGTCTGCATGATTTTGACGGCCAGGCCGTGCGGGTCAATGAATTGCTGAATATCGCACCACCGGGTCCCCGCTTGAACCCGGATGGTTTTTCTTTGCGGATCGAACGCCAGTATGCGATTGAATTCCCGCAAATCGAGATGCAGGCTGTCCGGGCTGGCGGTATGGCCTCCCATGCTGAAGTGGCCGCCGCCGACGGAGATCGGCAATGTCGTCGCCAGCAGCGCTTTTTGAATGTCCTGTATCGACTTCGGAACCGCGACCGCAAACACGTCTATCGGGTTGAGATGGGTAACATCATTGATTGATGGCATAGGTTCGTTATCTGGAAATGTCTACTTTGAGGTAGTCGAGGCGATTGCTTGAGTCCGGGCCATATCGGTTTGGGCCCGGTACGCCCCGGCGCAGAAGTTTAAGCAGGAGCCAAATCGGGCCGGCCACCGGTATCAGCGCAACGAACAGCCAGGCGCCCGAATCGCCGGTATCGTGGAGGCGCTGCACCGAGATTGCCGCCGTACTCGCCAGAAATACACCGGCGACAATCGCTGACGCCACCGGTCCAGCCGCTGCGTCGGCCAGCATGCCGAACGCTAATGCATAGGCCGACGCAATCAAGAGACGGCCAAACCAAATTGCCTTGGGAATGCGCCCCGAGCGCGAAAAATATCGTAGAAACACATTCATATCGGATAGCAATAAAGTCTGGTTGGGAGGGAAATATTTCAAGTCGAGCATAGCATGTTGCCGGCCATAGACGGTATATACACTTCTGCATAGGGCCAACTCCTGTACGTCGCTATATAATCGGGTTTATTGCGATTCTCTTACTTAAAGGAAAAAACGATGCATGCATTGAAACTTGGGGTGGCTCTGGTATTGGCGGCGGTGGGTGCGTCGGCGTCGGCGACGGATATCACGGTGTCGGCCGCGGCCAGCCTGACCAATGCGTTCAAGGAAATCGGCGCCGCCTACGAGAAAGAGCATGCGGGCGACAAGGTGCAGTTCAACTTCGCCGCTTCCGACCCGCTGGTGCAGCAGATCGCCAAGGGCGCGCCGGTCGACGTGTTCGCTTCCGCCGACCAGGATGCGATGGACAAGGCCGACAGCCTGAAATTGCTGGCCGCCGGCAGCCGCAAGAACTTCGCCAGCAACAGCCTGGTGCTGATCACTCCGCTGGCCGGCACCTTGCCGATCAAGGGTATCGCCGATTTGCAGCAGGCCGCCGTCACCCGCGTGACGATGGGCAATCCGGCCAGCGTGCCGGTGGGCCGCTACACCAAGCATGCGCTGGAGCAGGCCAAGCTGTGGGCCGCCGTCGAGCCCAAGGCCATCTTCGGCACCTCGGTGCGCCAGAGCCTGGACTACGTGGCGCGTGGCGAAGTCGATGCCGGCTTCGTCTACGCCACCGATGCCGCCGTGATGAAGGACAAGGTCAAGGTGATCGCCACCGTGCCGACCGAAACCCCGGTCAGCTACCCGATCGCGGTGATCGCGGCCGGTCCGCAAGCGGCGGCCGGCCGCCAGTTCGCCGATTACGTGCGCTCGTCCACCGGCCAGGCGATCCTGGCCAAGTACGGTTTCGGCCGTCCGTAAGCGGTGGAGGGGTTTCTCGCCGAACCGGCCTGGATCGCGCTGCGCCTGTCGCTGAAGGTGGCGTGCTGGGCGACGCTGGTGGACCTGGTGTTCGGCGTGGCGCTGGGCTATCTGCTGGCGCGCAAGCGCTTTCCGGGGCGCGAGCTGCTGGATGCGTTGCTGACCTTGCCGATGGTGATGCCGCCCACCGTGCTCGGCTACTACCTGCTGGTGGTGATCGGCCGGCACGGCGTGATCGGCGCGTGGTTGCAGCAGACGTTCGGCATCAACCTGATTTTCACCTGGCAGGCGGCGGTGATCGCGGCGGCCGTGGTGGCGTTTCCGCTGGTGCTCAAGGGCGCGCGGGCGGCGTTTGAAACGGTCGACACGCAGCTGGAGCAGGCCGCCAAGGTGCTGGGCATATCGCCGTTCGGCGTGTTCCTGCGCGTGACCTTGCCGCTGGCCTGGCGCGGCGTGCTGGGCGGCACCTTGCTGGCGTTCGCGCGCTCGATGGGCGAGTTCGGCGCGACGCTGATGGTGGCCGGCAGCATCCCCGGCAAGACGCAGACGCTGTCGATCGCCGTGTACGAAGCCGTGCAGGCCGGGCAGGACGACAGCGCCAACCTGCTGGTGATTATTACTTCCGTGGTCTGCATCGTGGTGCTGATCGCGGCGAACAAACTGACGCCCAACCGTAATCCGCAGGCCTGAGCATGCAAATCAATATCGACATCGTCAAGACCTTGCGTTCCGGCTCGCGGACCTTCGAACTGCGCGCGCAGCTGGCATCGAGTAGCCAGCGCATCGTGATCTACGGGCCGTCGGGCGCGGGCAAGAGCCTGCTGCTGAAGGCGGTGGCCGGCTTGATGACGCCCGACAGCGGCCGCATCGACGTGGCCGGCCGCAGCCTGTTCGACAGCGGCAAGGGCGTCGACCTGCCGGCGCAGCGGCGGCAGCTGGCCTATCTGTTCCAGGATTACGCGCTGTTTCCGCATCTGAATGTGCGACAGAACATCGCCTTCGGCTTGCAGCGCGGCTGGCGCAATCCGCTGGCGCGCGTGGATGGCGAGGCGGTCCGCTACTGGCTGAACGCGTTCGAACTGGAGCACGTGGCGCACCAGTTTCCGCATCAACTCTCCGGCGGCCAGCGGCAGCGGGTGGCGCTGGCGCGCGCGCTGGCGCCGGAGCCGGCGGCGCTGCTGCTGGACGAGCCGTTCGCGGCGCTGGACCCCGGTCTGCGCGAACGCATGCGCGCCGAGCTGGACGCGCTGCAACGCCGCCTCGACATTCCGATGATACTGATCACCCACGATCCCGAGGACGTGCGCGCGTTCGGCGAGCACGTGCTGCGCATGGAAAATGGTAGCATGGCCGACGTCAAGGACCTGGAGCTAGTGGAGCGCAATGAAGCCTGAAGAACACGCAATGGCATTGCAGGGCAATGTATGGCTGACCGTCGGCGGTCAGAAGCTGGGCGGGCAGGACCGGATGGCGCTGCTGGCGGCCATCGCCGAACAGGGTTCGATCACGGCCGCGGCCAAGGCGGTCGGCATGAGCTACAAGGGCGCATGGGACGCCATCGAGGCGATGAACAACCTGGCCGGCGAGCCGCTGCTGGAGCGCGCGGCGGGCGGCAAGGGCGGCGGCGGCACACGGCTGACGGCGCGCGGCGCACAGCTGGTGGAAAATTTCCGTAAGATCGACGAGGAGCACCGCAAGTTCGTGGCGCACCTGAGCAGCCAGTCGCACGCGCTGGCCGACGATTTTTTGCTGATACAAAGGATGAAGATGAAGACCAGCGCGCGCAATCAGTTCAGCGGCAAGGTGGTGGCGTTGAAAGAGGGCGCGGTGAACGACGAGGTGACGCTGGAAATCGTCGGTGGCGAACACATCGTCGCCACCATCACGCGCGACAGCTGCGACAGCCTGAGCCTGGTCATCGGCGCCGAAGCCTTCGCGCTGATCAAGGCCTCGGCGGTGATCGTGGTGACGGAAATGGGCGAGGCCAAATTTTCCGCGCGCAACCGCTTGTCCGGCACGATCACGCGGGTGCTGGTGGGCGCCGTCAATACCGAGGTCAGCATCGAGCTGCCGGGCGGCGGCGCGATCGCCGCCATCGTCACCCGCGACAGCGGCGAAACGCTGGCGCTCGAAGTGGGCATGGCCGCCACCGCCATCTTCAAGGCGTCCAGCGTCATCCTCGGCACGCCGGCCTGATCACGTATCGAGCTGGGCGAAGCGCGCCGGCGTGACGCCCAGGATGCGGCGGAACAGCGCGATAAAACTGCTGACGCTGTCATAACCCAGGCTGAGCGCCACCGTCGTCACCGAGGCGCCGCCGTTCAGCAACTCCATGCCCTTTTGCAACCGCGCCACCTGGCGCCACTCCACCAGCGACATGCCGGTCTGGTGGCGGAAGTGGCGCGTCAGGCTGCGGCGCGACCAGCCCAGTTTGGCGGCCCATTCGTCGAGGTCGGTCTCATCGGCCGGATTGTCGGCGATCGCCGCCGCCATCGCCTGCAGGCGCGGATGGCTGGGCATGGTCAGGTGCAGCGGCTCTTCATCGGCCGTGCGGACCTCGTCCAGGAACACCGTCATCAGCCGCCGTCCGGCGGCGTCGGCCGGCATGCCGTTGGGCCACGCGCTCATGCGTTCCAGCAGCGACACCGCCAGCGGCGACATGGCCATCACCCGCGATTGCGCCGGCATGTCCACGCACAGCGAGGGCGCGAGGTGGACCGTGTAGCCCGCCAGCCCTGGCTTGAGCGTGTTGCCGTGCGCGCTGGCGCCGTGCGGCATATTGGGCGGTATCCAGCCCACCCGGCCGCGCGGCAGCACCTGGCGCGTGTCGCCCGCCTCGATCACGATCACCCCTTGCAGCGGAATATACATCTGGCCTTCCGGGTGGTGATGCGTCTGCTTGATGGTGCTGGTGTTGTGGTCGGCGTGCTGCGCGGTGACGATGATCGGCATCTCGTCCGTCAGCCGCTTGTCGCCGTAGTAGTTGCTACCCATAGTATTTGGCCCGATTGCGATATGACTTGTCTGCCGCCAGTTAGTCAGGATATGAATTTTCTGGCAAGCTAAGAGTTCAGTTTATAGCAAGGAATCAGCATGACTGCAATCGATACGGAAGAAGTCCTGGCGCTGCTGCGCGAGGCCGGCGCCGGTCTGTGCGAAACGTTTTGGCGCGACCAGCCGGTGCTGGAAGTGGACGAGATGATGACGGCGTTCCGCCGCATCGACGGCGCCGCCAACGCCCGCTTGAAGCGGGCGCTGGGCCGCCTGTATCCCGCCATCGGATGGATGGAGGATGAGATGGGCGGCGCCGAGGCGGAGGACGCCGAAACCGCCGCCCTGGCCGAGCGCGGCGAGTACTGGATCTGCGACGCCATCGACGGCGCGGTGCAGTTTTTGCGCGCGATACCGAACTGGGCCATGTCGCTGACGCTGATGCGCGAGGGCGTGCCGGTGTTCACCGCCATCTTCGACGCCGTGCACGACGAGATGTTCCATGCGGTCTGGGGCCATGGCGCCTACCGCAACGGCGTCGGCATCCGTGTCAACGACCGCGTCAGCCATTACCAGGGCATCGTCGCCACCAGCCAGCCGCCGTTTGCCGGCCGCGACCGGCGCGCGGTGCGTCAGGCCGGCGTCGCGCTGAGCGCCATGCTGCCGGACGTGGCGGCGGTGCGCAACCTGAGCGCGACCTCGTTGCAACTGGCCTATGTGGCTTGCGGCCGCCTCGACGGGTTCTGGCAATTCGGCGACGACGGCTTCAATTGCATAGGCGGCATGCTGCTGGTTCACGAGGCCGGCGGCCGGGCAACGCAAGTCGACGGCCAGCCCTACGGCTTGGGCGCCGCCAGCATGGCCGCCGCGGCGCCCGGTGCGCATGCCTCCATGCTGCTGCGCTTGCAGGAAGCGCTGGAGGCATAGGCATAGGCGGGCGCGGCCGCGCCCGCCCACCGCCGCGCTGTTGAGTTTAGCGCTCGGCGACTTTGCCGCCTTGCTGGCTGCCTCCCTTGGAAGATTGTTCGGACGCGGTGCCGCGCGTGCCGTTGGCGGCGTTTTTCTCGGCGTTGGCGCGGGCCGCGGACTGCCGGCTTTCCCCACCTTTGCGGCCGATCTGCGCCATGTGCTCGCGGTCGCGGCTGACCGCCTCGCCGCCTTTCTGGCCGGCCCGGCGCGCTTCTTCCGAATCGAACTCGTGGGCCGTGCCTTTTTGGTGGGCCGCCTGTCCGCCCTTGCTGGCAATGGCGCGCTGGGTTGCTTCGTCCATCGCCGCAAAGCCGCGCTTGGCCGTGCCTTTCGGCTTGCTTTGATCGTTACCTGAATTACTGGCCATAAGACCTCCTCATGAGTGTTATGAAATTCCGTCAGGGTTCCCCGAGCAGCCAGCCCTGAAGCCGGCTGCTCTGCATGGTTAGAGATGTAACGTTGACGAAAGTTCCACAAAGAAGGCGATTAATGGCGCAGTTCGCTGGCCATCTGGTATTTGGACATCTGTTCGGCGGTGCGCGCCGTCTGTTCCGAGGCCTGGTGCATGATTTCCTCGGCCGCGTCGGTGGCGGCGCGGCGTACGGCCGGCATGTGGGTGGCGGCCGTTTGCGCCAGGCTGGAGTTGGCCCGGCTGAGGATCTCGACCAGATGCTGCTGGTAGTTTTGCAGCGCGCCCCAGCCCGGCGTGAACTGGGCGCCGACGGCGGAGCCCAGTTGCGCCGCGTCCTTGCTGGCCATGATGCGTTGGATGTTGGCGCCGAACTCGGCGATCAGGTCGCGGCCCAGCTGCAGGTTCAGTTCGCTCAAGCTTTGCAGGGCTTCGAGCGCGCGCTGGGTCAGGTCGGTGTACAGCGTAATCTGGATGTCGATGTGCGATTTGATCGCGGGGGGAATGGGTTGGGCGAACATGATGCGTCCTCGTCGTGATCCTTCAATGAAAAACGCCGGGCTTGCGGCCCGGCGGTGTGTGCAGCCGAAGGATAGACGCGGCCTACGCTAAAAAGTTCCCCGAATTTATTCGGCGGCCACCTGCAGCACCAGCTTGCCGAAGTTCTTCCCTTCGAACAGCATGTTCAGTGCTTGCGGGAACTGCTCCAGGCCTTGCACGATGTCTTCCTTGCTCTTGACCTTGCCTTCCTTCATCCACTTGCCCAGCGCGGCGATGCCCAGGTGGTAGCGGTCGGCGTAGTCGAACACGACGATGCCTTCCATGCGCGCGCGGTTCACCAGCAGCGACATGTAGTTGGCCGGGCCCTTGACCGGTGTGGTGTTGTTGTACTGCGAGATGGCGCCGCAGATGACGATGCGCGCCTTCATGTTGATGCGGGTCAGCACGGTGTCGAGGATCTCGCCGCCGACGTTGTCGAAGTAGACGTCGACGCCGTTCGGGCAATGTTCCTTCAGGCCATCCTTGACCGAGCCGCCCTTGTAGTCGATGCAGGCGTCAAAGCCCAGCTGGTTGACCACGAAGTCGCACTTGTCCTTGCCGCCGGCGATGCCGACCACGCGGCAGCCCAGTTGCTTGGCCACCTGGCCGACGGTCTGGCCGACCGCGCCGGCCGCGCCGGACACCACCACCGTCTCGCCGGCCTTGGGCTGGCCCGATTCGATCAGGCCGAAGTAGGCCGTCATGCCCGGCATGCCCAGCGTGTTGAGGTAGGTGGGCAACGGCGCCAGCTTGGCGTCGACCTTGCGGAAGCCATGGCGCTTGTCGCCGGCCGGGCCGACCCAGTAGCGCTGCACGCCGGTGCCGCCCTGCACATGGTCGCCGACCGCGAAGTCCGGCGACTTCGACGCCACCACCACGCCGACGCCGCCGGCGCGCATCACCTCGCCGATGCCGACCGGCGGGATGTAGGATTTGCCCTCGTTCATCCAGCCGCGCATGGCCGGATCGAGCGACAGGTACAGCACTTTGACCACGACTTCGCCCTCGGCCGGCTCGCGCACCGGTTCGCTGACTTGCTGCCAGTCGCTGTCCTTGACCATGCCGACCGGACGGGCCGCCAGGCGGAATTGAAGATTTGTCTCGTTGATAGTCATTTTTGTATCCTCGAAGGTGAGTGTGACGCTCAATATATCTCAAATTGAACGATCGTGCTATTTTTACGGTCTGCGCCCAGCCGTGCGACAATACCGGCCTTGTTAGACCTATAACGATGGTGGATATGAGCAATCCCGAATACATTTTGACACTCTCTTGCCTGGACCAGCGCGGAATCGTTCATCGCGTGTCGGGCTTCCTGGCCGACCACGGCTGCAACATCATCGATTCGGCCCAGTTCGGCGACAGTGAATCGAAGCTGTTCTTCATGCGCGTGCACTTCGCGCTGGAAGACCGCAACGTCAACGACGACCTGCTGCGCGCCGACTTCGGCCTGCTGGGCGCCGAGATGAAGCTGGACTGGGAGCTGCGCGACGCTCACTACAAGCCGCGCGTGATGCTGATGGTGTCGAAGATCGGCCATTGCCTCAACGATTTGCTGTTCCGCTACAAGAGCGGTCTGCTGCCGGTGGAAATTCCGGCCATCGTGTCCAATCACATGGACTTCTACCAGCTGGCGGCCAGCTACAATATCCCGTTCCACCACCTGCCGCTGGCGACTGGCGCGCCGCAGGAAGCCAAGCAGGCGCAGGAAGCCAAGATCATCGAGCTGATGAATTCGCACAACATCGACCTGGTTGTGCTGGCGCGCTACATGCAGATCCTGTCGCCTGGCCTGTGCACGGCGTTGAAAGGGAAGGCGATCAATATTCACCATTCCTTCCTGCCGAGCTTCAAGGGCGCCAAGCCGTATGCGCAGGCGCACCACCGCGGCGTCAAGCTGATCGGTGCGACCGCGCACTTCGTCACGGGCGACCTGGACGAAGGTCCGATCATCGAGCAGGACGTCGAGCGGGTCGATCATTCGATGGACGCGGAAACGCTGTCCGCCATCGGCCGCGACGTCGAGTGCGTGGTGCTGGCGCGCGCCGTGAAATGGTTTGTCGAACACCGCATTTTGCAGAACGGCGACAAGACTGTCGTCTTCAAATAATAGAAACTAAAGAGATTCACCGATGGCCCTCAAAGCAACAATTTACAAAGCCGACTTGCAGATCGCGGACATGGACCGCAACTTCTACGAGACCCAGTCGCTGACGCTGGCGCGCCACCCGTCCGAAACCGACGAGCGCATGATGGTGCGCCTGATCGCCTTCGCGATCCACGCCAACGAAGCGCTGACCTTCACCAAGGGCCTGTTCGACGTTGAAGAGCCGGACCTGTGGCAGAAGGACCTGACCGGCGCGATCCAGTTGTGGATCGAAGTGGGCCAGCCGGACGAGAAGGTGATCCTGAAGGCCAGCGGCCGTTCGGAACACGTCTACGTCTACAGCTACGCCGCGACCAGCCACATCTGGTGGAAGGCTTTGGCCAACAAGGTCGAGCGCTGCAAGAACCTGACCGTGATCAACCTCGACGCCGATGCCACCGAGCAGCTGTCCAAGATGGCCCAGCGCAGCATGCAGCTGCAATGCACGATCCAGGACGGCCAGATCTGGCTGACCGACGGCGTCACCACGGTGGAAGTCGGTCGCGAGACCTTCAAGGGTGAACGTTAATTTAACGTTGATATAATCGAGCGATGAAAAAAATCCTCTACACATTGCTGCTGGCGGCGCCGCTGGCTTCGGCCCAGGTCGAAGTCCGCGACGCCTGGATACGCGCCACCGTGCCGTCGGCCAAGTCCACCGGCGTGTTCATGCAGCTCAAGTCCAGGCAGGGCGGGCAGCTGGTGGAAGTGCGTTCCAGCGTGGCGGGCGTGGCGGAGATTCATCACATGGAGATGGACGGCCAGATGATGAAGATGCACGCCGTGCCGTCGCTGGACTTGCCGGCCGGGCAGAGCGTGGACCTGGCGTCCGGCGGCTATCATGTGATGCTGATGGATTTGAAGCGGCAGTTGAAGGAAGGCGAGACCGTGCCGGTCACGCTGGTGATCCGCAAGAAGGGCAAGCCGGCCGAAACCGTCGCCATCGACGTGACGGTCAAACCGCTGACGTACATACCACCGAAAGGGCAGTGATGAAAACGACTTCCACCATGCTGGCGCTGGCTTTCTCTGCTGCGATGCTGGCGCCTGCGGCGCAGGCGCACGTAACGCTGGAACAAACCACCGGCCTGGCCGGCAGTTTCCAGAAGCTGACCTTCCGCGTCGGCCACGGCTGCGACGGCACGGCCACCAAGGGCTTGACGGTATCGCTGCCGGAAGGCGCCAGCAACGCCAAGCCTATGCCCAAGGCGGGCTGGAAGATCAACGTAGCCACCAATGGCGGCGTGCAGGAAATCAGCTGGAAGGGCGGCCCGCTGCCGGACGCTTATTTCGACGAGTTCGTGGTGCAGGTCAAGCTGACTGCGGAGCCGGGCAAGCTGTACTTCCGCGTCGTGCAGCAGTGCGACAAGGTCAGCGTGGCCTGGGACGAGATCCCCGGCGACGGCGCCGCCAAGCTGAAGGCGCCGGCGCCGGTGCTGGAAGTACTGCCGGCGCCCGCCGGCACGGCGCAGCACCAGCATTGAACAAGGCCGCGCGCGGTTTATAGTTTATATTATTTGACGACCGCGCCGCCCTTCATCACCCACTGGACGCTTTCCAGCGTCTTCACATCCTTCAACGGTTCGCCGTCGACCGCGATCAGGTCGGCGAACTTGCCCGCTTCGATAGTGCCCACCTTGTCGGTCCAGCCCAGCAGCTCGCTGGCGTTGAGCGTGGCCGCGCGGATTGCCTGGATCGGCGTCATGCCCAGCTTGACCAGGATGCCGAACTCGCGCGCGTTCAGGCCGTGCGGATAGACGCCGGCGTCGGTGCCGAAGGCGACCGGCACGCCGGCCTTGATGGCGCGGGCGATGTTCTGGCGCGCCGTCGGCAACACCACCTTGGCTTTTTCCAGCAGCGGCGCGGGCAGCTTGATGGCCTCGGCGTTGTCGATCAGCCAGTCGCCCAGGTAGACCGTCGGCACCAGCCAGGTCTTGTGTTCCTTCATCAGCTTGATGCCTTCGTCGTCGATGTAGGAACCATGCTCGATTGAATCGATGCCGGCCAGCACCGCCAGTTTGATGCCGTCGCCGCCGTGCGCATGGGCGGCGGCCTTGCGGCCGAGGCGGTGGGCGTCGCCGATGATGGCTTTCAATTCTTCCAGCGTGTATTGCGAGGTGCGCGGATCGTCGCCGAAGGACAGCACGCCGCCGGTGGCGCAGATCTTGATGACGTCGGCGCCGTACTTGATGTTGCGGCGCGTGACTTTGAGCGCTTCGGCGACGCCGTCGGCCACGCCGAGCGCGGTCTGCTTGTATTCGGGGGCGTGCATGGTGTCGTCGCAGTGGCCGCCGGTGATGCTCAGCGGCGGGCCGGAGGCGGCCATGCGCGGGCCGGGCACGTCGCCGTCGTTGATGGCGTCGCGCAGGCCGATGTCGGCATAGCCGTCGGCGCCGACATCGCGCACGGTGGTGAAGCCGGCCTGCAGCGTCAGGCGGGCGTTCTTGGCGCCGGTCAGTGTGGTGCGGGGGATGGATTTGGCGATGATGGAATAGCCGGCGTCCTGCGGGTCGCCGGTCAGGTGGGTGTGCATGTCGATCAGGCCGGGCAGCAGGGTCTTGTTGCCGAGGTCGATGACCTGGGCGCCGTCGGGGATCGCCAGCTTGCTGCCGGCGGCAGTGATGCGTTCGCCGCTGACCAACACCACGGCGTTGTCGATCAGCGCGCCGCTGCGCACGTCGAGCATGTGGGCAGCCTTGATGGCGGTGACGGCGGGTGGGGCATCGGCGAAAGCGGCGGAGCAGGCCAACAGCAACAGCGGCAGCGTGTAGGCGCGGCGGACGGACATGGCGATAACGTTCAAGCGGATCTCCTTGTGGTGAGGTTCTTATTCGTTTTATGTGCACCGGATTGATGCGGGCCAAACGGCGCCCGCCTAGCGTACCCGCGTCTTCAGACGGGCGCTACAATTTTTTGGATGAAAACCCGCAGCGACACGCTTTACCGCCAACTCTTCGCGCATCCCGAAATCGTGCGGGATTTGCTGGCCGGGTTTTTGCTGGCCGACTGGGCCAGGACGCTGGACGTGGGGGCTTTCGAGCGCGTCAACGCCAGCTACGCCAGCGATCGCGGCAAGCAGCGCCACCAGGACATGGTGTGGCGGGCCAAGGTGGGCGGGGAATGGGTGTACGTCTACATCCTGCTGGAATTCCAGGCCCGCTCGGATCGCTGGATGGCCTTGCGCATGCAGGTTTATGTGGGGCTGCTGCTGCAGGACCTGGTTGCCCGGCATTGCCTGACGCGGTGTGACAAGTTGCCGCCGGTGATGCCGATTGTGCTGTACCACGGTCGAGGCCTGTGGCGCGCCAGCAGGGATTTGACCGACCTGATGCTGCCGCCGCCAATGGGATTAGAAGTCTATCAGCCGCAGCAGCAATACATGCTGATAGACCAGCATCGCCATATGAACCCGGATGACCCGGCCAATATTCTGGGTATCGTGTTCCGATTGTTGCGTTCGAAGACCAATAAGGAAATGCTGTCTGCGTTGGGCGATTTTGCCGAGCGCATGAAAGCGCCGGATATCGCAAGAGCCCGCGATAGTCTGACGCGCTGGGTACGCACGACCTTGCAGGACGAATTTGACGAAGCTAATATGAGCTCAGGGGAGGAGCCAGTGATGCTATTTAATCGGCGATTCAAGACTTATGAAGCCTTGCTGGAATATGAGGCCGTCAAGCGTGGCCGCCTTAAGGGATTGAAAGAGGGACGTCGCAAAGGCATGCGGCAAGGCATGCGGCAAGGTGTGCAGCAAGGTGTGCAGCAAGGGCGGCAAGAGGGTGAACGCACGGCGCTGAAAGGCGTTTTGCAAGGGTTGCTAGATCGCCGAAACGCGCCACTACCGGTGGGCATTACCGAAAAAATGGATCATGCCGACACCGCCCAGCTCAGCGCCTGGATACAGGCGCTGGCCGAGGGCGGCAATCCCGCCGAGGTCTTTACTGCGGCGAACCACCCAGCCGCTTGATGGTGCCCGAACCCGTCACGCTCTTGGTCAGCTGCGGATCGCCGTAGTAGGTGATGTCGCCCGAACCGCCCACGCTCAGGTTCAGCGTCTGCCTGGCCCACACCGTCGCCTGGCCCGAGCCGCCGATGCTGACCGTCACGTCGCGCGCCGCCAGCTGCCCGGCCTGCACCCGTCCCGACCCGGCCACCGACACCTGTAAGCGTTCGACGTTGCCGCTGGCCTTCAGGTTGCCGCTGCCGCCCAGCGAGATCGCCACCGATTCGCTCTCCAGATTGCGCACGTTGATCGAACCGGAGCCGCCGACGTCAAACGTCAGGCTTTCGGCGTGCAACTTGTCGGCCTCGACCGAACCGGAACCGGCCACCGCGATTTTCTCGATCGAACGCGCCTGCACCACGATCTTCATCGTGTGCGACTCCAGGTTGACGTCCTTGCGCGTCGGCTTGATACGCAAGGTGCCATTGTCGACCACGGTCTCGATCAGCGCCTGCAGATTGTCGTCGGTCTCAACGGTGACGCCTTCGGTATTGCCGATGCGGATCTCGACATTGCCGCTGAGACTGGTCGCCAGCGAAGTGAAATGGCCGGTCTCGCGGTTCTGCTTGACGATCTTGCCGCTGCCCTGCACGCGCTCGCCATGGAACCAGCTGAGCGGACCGGCCACGGCGACGCCGGCCGGCGCGGCGACGGCCAGCAGGCCGGCGGACAGGAACAGGATGCGCAGCGCGCTACGGACGGATGGATTTGCCATGATGATCTCCTCTGGATGGTGGATACGGTTCTTGAGGTTGGATACTACGGACTCATTCCCGCGCACGAAACCCGGCTGCGACAGATTGCAGCCAGCGCGGCACAGAATGCAGCAGCCGGGGACCAGACCGGGGCCGGCGGCGGGGGCAGGGCCGGCATGAGGTATCATTCGGACTATCCCGCAACACCGCACGCTGCAATGCAGCACACATTGGACTTACATGCTTATCATCACCATCAAACAGGGCAAGGAAAAGAGCCTGCTGGCCGGCGCCCCCTGGATTTATGCTTCCGCGATCGAAAAAGTCGAGGGCAAGCCGCAGGAAAAAAACAAGCCGGGCGCCACCGCCACCGTGCAGACCTCGTCGCGCCAGTTCATCGGCCGCGCCGCCTACAATGCCAAGTCGCAGATCTGCGCCCGCATCTGGACTTACAAGGAAGACGAACCGGTCGACCACGCGCTGATCAAGCGCCGCGTCAAGGCCGCCATCGCCAAGCGCGCCGCCAGCGTGCGCGCGGCCGGTCCCAACGACCTGGTGCCGGTGGTGCGTGGCGACGAGGACGGCCTGTCCGGCCTGCTGGTCGACAGCTGGGGCGGTGTCCAGGGCTACCTGATCTGCCAGTTCCAGTCGGCCGGCGTCGAGGCCTGGAAAGTGGCTATCGTGCAGGCGCTGCTGGCGGAAACCGGTTGTCCGAATGTCTACGAACGCTGCGACGACCTGATCCGCAAAGGCGAGGGCTTGCCGATCTTCTATCGCGCACTGGCCGGCGAGGAACCGCCCGACCACGTGGTGGTCACCGAAGGCAAACAACGCTTCAGCATGGACTTGCGCACCGGCTTCAAATATCCGAAGGTCCGCAGCTGAAAAAATTTCGATGCTGCAATTTTTCTCTTATAATCGTTCGCGGAGCAACACCGACCCCACGGAGATCAGAGTACAGATGGAAAATTACCAGTCGTCGCAAATTCGCACCCTGACTTACATCGAAAACGAAGACCACCCGGTCTTCGGCACGCTCGTCGAGCAGATCCTGCATTTGCTGAATTCCAAGCTGATCTTCAGCGACATCCTGATCCACCAGAACAGCCCGCTGTTGCTGCGCCAGCCGAAAGGGCTGGTGGCGGTGACCGATTCGCCGATCACGCGCGAGGAGCTGCAAGAGTTCTTCGAAGTGGTCGAGCCGAACTGGGCCGAGCGCATCCAGGACCGTGCCTTCGACCGCGCGGTGGACCTGCACACGGCGCGCATCCGCGCCAACTGCTTCAGCTTCCAGGGCAAGAAGCGGCTGGGTTGCGTGATCCGCCGCTTCCCGAAGGAGCCGATGGTGCTCAGCCAGCTGGGCCTGCGCCAGGCCGAGCAGAACTTCGCCAAGCTCACCAGCGGGCTGGTGTTGATTATCGGCGACACCTGCCAGGGCAAGTCGACCACCATCGCCGCCATGCTCGACGAGATCAACAAGCACCGTTCCGGTCACATCATCACGATTGAAGATCCGGTGGAAACGCTGATCCCGCAGCGCCAGTGCGTCATCACCCAGCGCGAAGTGGGCTTCGACGGCGACGTCGAGAGCTTCTACCTAGGCGCGCTGGACGCGCTGCGTGAACGGCCGGACGTGATCGTCATCGGCGAGATCCGCGACGCCCAGACGGCGCAGGAAGCGCTGGCGCTGGCTGAATCCGGCCCGCTGGTGCTGGCCTCGCTGCACGCGCGTTCGACCGAGCTGGGCTTGCAGAAGATGGTGCGCCTGCTGGGCAACGCCGAGCCGCAGTCGCAGGCCCTGGCGCATGCGCTGCGCGGCGTGCTGTGCCAGGCGCTGCTGCCGTCGGTGGACGGTGACCGCTACCACCTGGCCACCGAGTGCCTGACCTCGAATCCGGACGTGGTGTCGATGATCGCCACCGGCCAGGTGTCGGCGCTGCGCAACTGGATGGAAAACAAGCCGGGCGAGGGCTGCCACACGATGAACGCCTCGCTGCGCGCGCTGCTGGCCGCCGGCAAGGTCAGCGTGGATGACGCCCGCAACGCAACGACCGACCGCATCGGTTTCGCCGAGCACTACTAAGGACGCGATGAAGTACCGACTGTTTTTGTTCGACCTGGACGATACGCTGCTCGATTTTAAGGCGTCCGAAAAGCTTTCTTTCGTACGCACCATGCAGGAACTGGGGCTGCGCGATAGCGTGGACGGGATTTTCCAGCAGTACCAGGCGATTAATGTGGAACTGTGGCGGCGCTTCGAGACGGGCGCCGTGACCAAAGATTTCCTGAAAGTGGAGCGCTTTCGCAAGACCTTCCTGGCGAACGGCATCGATCTGGATCCCGAAGTGGCAAGCGTCCTTTATCTTGAGTCGCTGCCGGATACCGTGGTCCTCATCGAGGGCGCCAAACTGCTTTGCGAGACGCTGTCCGCAATGGGCGAGGTGGGCATCATCACCAACGGCGTCGAAGCCATCCAGAACCGCCGTATCGCCAGCTCGGGGCTGGCCGAGTACATTTCCTTCGTCGCCACGTCCGAAGCTTGCGGCTACGCCAAGCCGGATGTGCGCTTCTTCGAATATGCCGCCAAAATGGCTAAACCGTTTGCCAAGGAAGACGCGATCATCATCGGCGACCGCCTGGACGCCGACATTCTCGGCGCGAATCGATATGGCATCGAAAGCTGCTGGTTTAATCCCGACCGCCTGGCCAATGCGTCGGAAGCGATGCCGGACTACGAGGTGGACAGCCTGAACGACATCGCCTCGATACTCAGTCGTCGACTGCCTCAATGCCCTGCAACCTGATTTTCTCGACGTGGTCCTTCATGGCCTGAAGCACTTCGGGCGCGTGTCCTTGCCAATCCTTGACCTCGCCGATAACCCGTAGCGGTTCCCGAGATCGGTAGGACTTCGTCGGGTTGCCGGGGAACTTTTTATCGGTCAGATTCGGATCGTCGGCGATTGGGCCGGTCGGTTCCACGATGTAGATCCTGCCGGGGGCGTCGCCCTGTGCCAGTTCCGCGCCCCAAGTCGCAGCCTCCAGAGTTGCACTCAGGTAGACGTGGTTGGCCTTGCGCCTGCTGCCGTAGTTGGAGGCATAGCCCGGCTCGATCAAGTCGCCTGTTTTCAGGTCGGCCCGCGTGCCGTGGTAGAGCTGTTGCGCGGTCAAGTCTTTTTCAGTCGCCATGCATGCCTCTCTTCATCAATCCAATGGAATCGCGCGGTAGCGGTTGACGTCGTTGCCGTTGACCGGTGGTGCGTTATTGCCCCAGGCGCTGCGCAGATAGGATACGACCTGCGCCACTTCGGTATCGTTCAATACGTGGCCGAACGGTGGCATGCCATATGGCCGTGGATTGCCTTCCGTGCCGGGCG
Source organism: Duganella sp. BJB476 (assembly GCF_003416895.1). Lineage (GTDB taxonomy): Bacteria > Pseudomonadota > Gammaproteobacteria > Burkholderiales > Burkholderiaceae_D > Rugamonas. The sequence continues at coordinate 585,602 of NZ_QVIO01000002.1, read as the reverse complement.
CGAAGCCGCCGTTGAGCACGATGCGGATCGGGTTGACCGCCTGCTCCATCGTCAACGCGCGGTTGCCGGCCAGCGGCGGGTAGCCGGGCGGCAGGCCCGCGCCGCCTGCGCCGTGGCAATCCGCGCAGTGCTTCTCGTACAGCTTGGCGCCGGCCGACAGGTAGGCCACCGCTTCTTCGCCCTTGTCGCGCTCGAACTCGGATTTCTTGCCGTCACCCGGCAGTGCTTTCAGGTAGACCGCCATGGCGTTGATGTCGCTGTCGCTCAGGTATTGCAGGCTTTGCTGCACCACTTCCGCCATCGGCCCGAACACGGTCGCGCGCGGCGACGCGCCGGTCTTCAGCAATTGCGCGATGTGCGGCTGCATCCATTCTCCCAGCCCGGCTTCGGCGCCGGAATTGAGCGATGGCGCGTACCAGCCCAGCACCGGGATCAGGCCGCCAGACAGGCCTTCGCCGTCGGTCGCGCCCAGCGTGTTGCGCGCGCTGTGGCAAGCGCTGCAATGGCCCAGGCCCTGCACCAGGTAGGCGCCACGATTCCAGTCCACCGATTGCTTGCCGTCTTCGCGGAACACGGCCGGCTTGAAGTACAGCGCGCGCCACGCGGCCAGCATGAATTGCTGGTTGTACGGGAAGCGCAGTTCATGTGGCTGGTTGGCCTGCGCCACCGCCGGCACCGACTGGAAGTAGGCGTACAGCGCGTCCGCATCGTCGCGCGTGATGCGGGTGTAGTTGGTGTAGGGGAAGGCCGGGTACAGCAGGCGGCCATCCTTCGATTTGCCGTTGTGCAGCGCATGCCAGAAATCGTCCGAGCTCCAGCTGCCGATGCCGCTGGCCTTGTCGGAAGTGATGTTGGGCGAGATGACGTTGCCGAACGGCGTTTGCAGCGCGCGTCCGCCGGCATATTGCGCGCCGCCGCGCACGGTGTGGCAGGCCATGCAGTCGCCAGCCTTGGCCAGATAGGCGCCGCGCGCGATCTTCTCGGCCGGCGCCAGTTTCGCGGTGACGGTCGGCGCCGGTCCGGCATCGTCAGAGCCGCCGAACAGCACGAACAGGATGCCGGCCAGCAGCAGCGCGATAACGGTATAAATAATTTTCTTCATGTGCGGCCCCTCAAGGTGCTGGCACGCTGCCGCAGTTCAGCGGCAGGGGCATGGCGATGCTGTCGGCGGGGCGGGCGGCGGCGTCCGGCGTTTGCTTGCTGAGCCAGCCGGAGACGGCGGCGACGTCGGCCTCGGACAGCCGGTTGGCGATCTCAGCCATGCAGTCCGGCGCGGCGGCGCGGCGCACCTTGTTCTTCCATGCGCCGAACTGGGCGTTGACGTAATCGCTGGGCAGACCGATCAGGCCGGGTATCGCCGGCGCCACGCCGGTCAGCGCGCTGCCGTGGCAGGCCACGCAGGCGGGGATCTTCTTGGCCGGATCGCCTTGCTGCACCAGCGCCTGGCCGCGCGTCAGGGCGGCGCTGTCGGCACTGGCGCCGCTGCCGGCCTGCGCCGGCGGGTAGGGCGGATGCTGCTGCGAGAAGTAGTCGGCGATTTCGCGCAGGTAGGCGTCCGGCAGGTGGTCGACCATATAGGTCATCATCGGGTAATGGCGCCGGCCTTCGCGGAAATTCACCAGCTGGTTGTACAGGTAGCCGGCCGGCTTGCCGGCGATGCGCGGGAAGAAGGCGTCGCCGCGCTCCTTGACGGCGTGGCAGGCGGTGCAGGCGGCCACGCGTTGTTCCAGCGTGTCGGGCAGGGTGGCGGGTGCGGCGGCCTGCGATGGCAGGCAGCTGCCGGCCAAAGCCAGCGCGGCGCACGCGCGCACGACGTAAGAGGTAGACATGCCATTCCTTGAGGTCGTAGCTATCTGGCAAGGATACCAGATCGTGCGGCTAAAGAGGCTTGGGCGGGCGGGGAAGTTTGACGGCTTTCACCGGCGGCAGCTTGTTGCCGGCGCCGATGTAGTGGCGGTAGACGCGCAAGGCCACCTGGGCGTCGTCGGCCGCGTACAGGATCTGCTTTTCGTTCAGGCGCGGCAGCGCCCAGTTGGTGGTGGAGATCTTCTTGGATTTCTGCAGTTTCTGGCCGAAGAACTTGGCGACGGCGGTCTTGGCGCCGAGGTCGTTGCGTTGTCCCGGCGTGCGCAGCGCCACCGACAGGTCGACCACGCCGGCCGCCCGTATCGCCAGCTTGGCGTGCAGGCGCTTGACGTCGTCGGACAGGCCGAAGCCCACCTTCAGCAAAGCCGGCGTTTCCAGCACCGCTTGCAACACTTCGAGGATGGCCGCGGAGGTGCTGCTGCCGATCTGGAACAGATAGGCTTGATGATCGGTGGCGAACTGGATCAGGTGCGGACCGGTCGAGGTCTCGCCCTTGGTGAAGGTCGGCTTCGATTCGGTATCGAAGCCGATGGCGTCGGTGGCCAGCAGGGCGTCGCGCGCGGCCACGGCTTGCTCGGCCGTGGTGACCAGCCGGACATCGGCGATGCGTATCCCCACGTACGGCGGAAGCTCGGCCTCCGCCTGTGCCGCTAGCTGCTGGGTATCCAACTGAGCCAACTCAGCCCTTGCGCGAGAACTTCGCGGTCAGCTGGTTCAGCTTGTCGGCGCGCACGCGGGCCGCTTCTTCGGCCGCAGCCGCGTCGCGTTCCGCTTTCTTGCGCTCGGCTTCTTTCTTGAAGCGGTCCTGCAACACCTGGGTGGCGTGGGCGCGGTGGGTATCGGTCACTTCGGCGCCAGGGGTGCCGTCCAAGTCGTGACGCACCTTGGCTTTTTCCATGACTTTCAGATAGCGCAGCGAGCCGGTATGGATGCCGAGCGCGGTACGCATGGTCTTGCGGTCCAGTTCAGGCATGACGGCGAGGATCTGCTTGTCGATACCGATCGACAAGGGCAGGAAATCGCGGAAGGCCGGGAATTGGGTTTGCAATTGTTTCAGCAAGCTGCGCGGGGTCAGAGCCGCAGGTGCCGCGGTAGCGGCGGAGGCTGCGGGCTCGATTGCCGGCGCCTGAGGGGTGAGGCTAGTGTTCATCGACTTCATAGTTTAAGCAAGAGGCGTCAGCATATCATGGGCACTACGGGATTGCAGTGCCTTTTAGGCCATGATGCAAAAATGACCATATCGACATCATACGCCCCTTGGACGCGGAAGGTGCGTTCGCACGCCAAAACATGTATAATGCGAGACGCACCTTTGCAGGACGGTGCGTTTCAGTTTGGTACAGGATGCGATTTGGACGGTCTGACAAGAGTGTGACGCCCTTGTTATATGGTTTTAAGATGTCGGATATAAGTACTATCAATTATCCTGATGTCTCGCTATACGGCATACTTTGCCCTCTCCCTATTCTTCACTGAAAAGAGAAACAAGCCCGTTGTTGGATGCGGGCTTTTTTTATTCCGCAGATAATCGTCAGCTAAATTACAACATTTCCATCTGTGCGCACCGGTAACGGTCGGCGCTGGCTATGGCATTTTGTATTTTCTGGCGAATACGCATTGAGAGATATTTAATGACAAAAACGCCGAAAACTTTAACGTTGTCCGTCAAGGCTGCCCGTACCAGCTCCGCCCCGCTGGTGGTGCCAAAGACGACTCTATCTTATGTGATCGATAATGCGCAAGAGGCAGCGAGCAAAGTAACGGTAGTCAAAAAGAAAACGCGCTTGAGCGCCGCGGCCGAAGCGGCCCAGGCGGAAGCGCAAGTGGCGGTGCAGCACGCTGACGCGTCCGACACCCCGATCAAGACCGTCAAGGTCGCGCGCAAGAGCGCCGCGGCCCCGGCCGCCGAAGCCGGCGTGCCTGCGGTAGTGGTCAAGGCCGCGCCGAAATCCAAACTGGTCAAGGCCGCCAAGGCCGAGCCTGCGCCGGTCGTCATCGTGACCGCCGGCCCGGCCGTCAGCCAGGTGACCGATGCAGCCACGCTGGCCTCGATCGACACCTCCGGCTACCTGCTGCCTAGCGTGAAAGTGCCAGGCCGCCGCGGCCGCAAGCCGTCCGAATTCACGCCGGAAAACGACGAAGTCGCGGCACTGAACGCGGTCGAGCGCGCCGAACTGAAGGCCGTGTCCAAGGCCCGCGAGCGCAAAGCCAAGGGTGGCGCCGCCGACATGCTGGGCGTGGACTCGAAGAGCACGGCCGAGGAACTGGAGCGCCGCCGCACCCAGATCAAGAACCTGATCAACATGGGTAAGGAGCGCGGCTTCCTGACCTACGCCGAGATCAATGACCAACTGCCGGAAAACATTGTCGACCCTGAAGCGATCGAAGGCATCATCGCGACCTTCAACGACATGGGCATCGCCATCTACGAGCGCGCGCCGGAAGCCGATTCGCTGCTGCTGACCGATAGCGTTGCCACCGTGACCTCCGACGACGAAGTGGAAGCGGCTGCCGCGACCGCGCTGTCGACGGTCGATTCCGACTTCGGCCGCACCACCGACCCGGTCCGCATGTACATGCGTGAAATGGGCGCCGTGGCGCTGCTGACGCGCGAAGGCGAGATCGAGATCGCCAAGCGTATCGAAGGCGGCCTGAAGGACATGATCCAGGCCATCTCCGCCTGCCCGACCACGATCGCCGAGATCGTCGCGCTGGCCACCAAGATCGAAGCCGACGAACTGAAAGTGGATGAAGTGGTGGATGGCTTCGTCGACCTGAACGAAGCGAACAACACGCCGGCCGTTGCGGCCGCGCCTGCCGCCGCGTCGGACGACGAAGAAGAAGAGGAAGAGGAAGTCGAGGAAGAAGACGGCGACGCCAACGGCGGCGCGGCGGGCTTCTCGACCGAGCAACTGGCGCAGCTGAAGAAAGCCGCGCTGGAAAAATTCGACGTCATCTCGACCCAGTACGACAAGATGCGCAAAGCCACCGGCGGCTACGGCTCCAAGGCTTATGTATCGGCGCAGGAAGCGATTTCGGCCGAGCTGCTGGGCATCCGCTTCACCGCCAAGGTGGTCGAGAAGCTGTGCGACACGCTGCGCGGCCAGATGGAAGAAGTGCGCCACATCGAGCGCGCCGTGCTGGAGCTGTGCGTGAACAAATGCGGCATGCCGCGCGCCCACTTCATCAAGGTCTTCCCTGGCAATGAATGCGACCTGGACTGGGTTGACGGCGAAGTCGACAGCGCCTATCCGTACAGCGCCATCCTGGGCCGTAACGTGCCTGCGGTGAAAGAGCTGCAAAAGAAAATGATCGACCTGCAAGCCCGCGTGGCTTTGCCGCTGGCCGACCTGCGCAAGATTAACAAGCAGATGGCCGCCGGTGAAAAACGTGCGCGCCAGGCCAAGCGTGAAATGACGGTCGCCAACTTGCGTCTGGTGATTTCGATCGCCAAGAAGTACATCAACCGCGGCCTGCAGTTCCTGGATCTGATCCAGGAAGGCAATATCGGTCTGCTGAAGGCGGTGGACAAGTTCGAATATCGTCGCGGCTACAAGTTCTCGACCTATGCGACCTGGTGGATCCGCCAGGCCATCACCCGTTCGATCGCCGACATGGCCCGCACCATCCGCGTGCCGGTGCACATGATCGAAACGATCAACAAGATGAACCGCATCTCGCGTCAGATCATGCAGGAAACCGGCAGCGAGCCGGACCTGGCGACCCTGGCCGTCAAGATGGAAATGCCGGAAAACAAAGTCCGCGAAATCATGAAGATCGCCAAAGAGCCGATCTCGATGGAAACGCCGATGGGCGAGGACGGCGATTCGCAGCTGGGCGACTTCATCGAAGACAACACCACGCTGGCGCCGCTGGATGCCGCGCTGCACGCCTCGATGCGCAACGTCATCAAGGAAGTGCTGGACTCGCTGACCCCGCGCGAAGCCAAGGTGCTGCGCATGCGCTACGGCGTGGAAATGTCGAACGACCACACGCTGGAAGAAGTCGGCAAGCAGTTCGACGTGACCCGCGAGCGTATTCGCCAGATCGAAGCCAAGGCCATGAGCAAGCTGCGCCAGCCGTCGCGCTCGGACAAGCTGAAGACTTTCCTGACGCAGAACTAAGCGTCAGCGAGATAAAGAGAAGGGAGGCCATGCGCCTCCCTTTTTTTTGCGCGCGCCAGCTCACAACTGGCCGGATTGCAATACACTAGCGGCATCTAAAATCCGGCGGACCTGGAAAGCGGTGGGATGATCAAATCAATTTTTCTTAGCCTGGCCCTGGCCGGCACGTCCATGATGGCAGGCGCTGCGGAGGTCGATGTCGCCAACGGCATCCAGATGGCGCAGGTCGACTACGATGCGTATCACGCGCTGCTGGTTGAGCGGTGCAAGGTGCTGGCGCCGGAATCGGTCGAGGCCCTGACGGCCGCGATGGCGCAATGGAAGCAGCAGAACGCCGCTGCGCTGGTGATGCTGCGCCAACTTTACAAGGCGCAGTTGATACAACAGAAGCGCGCGCAAAAGCCTGATACGACGGATGCCGACATGGATGCGTATGTTGCCGCGGTGCTGGACTACTTAAATGGCAACCTGAAGGAGCGGGTGGCCGGCGTGCCGGCCGACAAGGCCCGGGCGTCCTGCGAGGGCGAGTACGCTAACGACCTGCTGAACCGCCCGGCGATGGACTTCAACGTGCTGCTAAAGCGGATGACGCTGGGGCGTTGAACCGGGGGGGGAGTCGGCGGGCGAGCCGCTGAGTCGCTAAGACTGCGGCCCGCCCGCCGATGCGCCTTACTGCATGAACCAGCCGTGGCTGACCACCAGCGATTGGCCGGTCAGCGCGTTCGACGGGAAGCTGGCGAACAGCAGCGCCACTTCGGCCACGTCTTCCACCGTGGTGAACTTGCCGTCCACGGTATCGGCCAGCATCACTTTCTTGATGACGTCTTCCTCGGAGATGCCCAGCGTCTTGGCCTGCTCGGGGATCTGCTTGTCCACCAGCGGCGTGCGCACGAAGCCGGGGCAGATGACGTTGGCGCGCACGCCATGCTCCGCGCCTTCCTTCGACACCGCCTTGGCCAGCCCGATCAGGCCGTGCTTGGCCGTCACATAGGCCGACTTGAGCTTGGACGCTTCCTTCGAATGCACCGAGCCCATGTAGATCACGCTGCCGCTGCCGGCCTTGTACATATGCGGCAGGCAGGCCTTGGTGGTCAGGAAGGCGCCGTCCAGATGGATGGACAGCAGCTTTTTCCAATCCTCGAACGGGAAGTCCTCGACCGGATGGATGATCTGGATGCCGGCGTTGCTGACCAGTACGTCGATCTGGCCCCAGGCCTCGATCACGCTGGCGATGCCGGCGTTGACCTGGCCTTCATCGACCACGTTCATGGCGATGGCCATGGCCTGGTGGCCGGCGCCTTTCAATTCTTCGGCGGTGGCTTGCGCCGCCTCCAGGTTCAGGTCGGCGATGACGATCTTGCCGCCTTCGCGCGCGTAGACCAGGGCGATTTCCTTGCCGATGCCGCTGGCGGCGCCGGTGACGATACAGACTTTGTCTTTCAGCTTCATTTAGTTCGCTCCTCGTTGGGTGGGAATGCAACTTCGTGATTACAACAATCCTGCGCCGCGCCGTCTATGCGTTGGCGTACATAGCGGGCAAAGTCAGGCGCATAAATGCGCCGCCTTCATCCTGGTTGCCGACCTCCAGCACGGCGCCTACGCGCGCCGCTCGCTCGCGCATGCCGACCAGGCCCCAATGGCCGCTGCGGCCGCCTTGTGCCAGCGTGTCCGCCGCAATGCCCTTGCCGTTGTCGCGCACCAGCAGTGTCAGCCGCCTGGCGCCGTAGTCCAGCTCCACCACGATCTCGCTGGCCTGCGCGTGGCGGAAGGCGTTGCAGATGGCTTCGCGGCCGATGGAAAACACTTCGTCGGCGGTGATGGCGGGCAGGGTGTATGGTGCGCCTTTTTGCTCAAGCCGGAAACTGGCCGAAAGTCCAGCCGCCAGCCGCTGGCCGAAACGTTCCAGCGATTGCCCCAGCGTTTCATCGTCGCGCAGCGGCGAGCGCAGGCCGCGTACTTCGTCGCGGCCCTCGATCAGCGCCTGCTCGATGTAGCCGATGCCGCGCTCCATGGCGGCGCGCGCCGGCAGCGCCGGCGGCACCTGTTCCATCGCCAGCTGCATCATCAGGATGGTGCCTTGCGCCTCTTGCAGGAAGGTGTCGTGCAGCGCGCGGGCGATGCGCTCGCGCTCGTCCAGGCGCTCGACATGGCGCGCTTCGATCAGGCGCGCCATCTGCGCCAGCCGCCAGCGCCAGGCCAGCACCAGTGCCGCCGCCAGCGCCAGTACGCACAGCAGCTTGAACCACAGGCTCTGCACGAAGGTCGGCGGGATCGTCACTGCCAGCGTGGCGCCGTCGTTGTTCCACACACCGTCCTTGTTGGCGGCGATGACCTGGAAGCGGTACTGGCCCGGTCCCAGGTTGGTGTAGAAGGCTTCACGGCGGCCGCCGGCCTGCTGCCAATCATGGTCCAGGCCTTCGAGCCGGTAGCGGAAGGCGATCCGCCCCGGCATAGCCAGGCCGAGCGCGCTGAAGGTCAGGTGCAGATTGTTCGCGCCTTGCGGCAGCGTCAGCGGCGCGCCGGCCGGATAGGTTTTGCCGTTGCTCTCCACGGCGCGGATCTCCACCGGCGGCGGGATGGCGTCGCGGCCGATCCGGCCGGGCGTGATCAGCGCCACGCCGCTGTGGCTCGACAACCAGAGCTTGCCGTCGCTGGCTTCCACCATCGACGGGAACGGCCCGGTCGGCTGGACCGCGCCGGTCAGGCCATCGTCGATGCCCAGCAGTTCGTAGTCGACCGCGGAGCCGTGGCGCAGGAACTGGGCCAGTTGCGCGGCCGGGATGCGGAAGGCGCCGTCATGCCCATGCAGCCACAGTTCGCCGGCCGCCGTTTCCACCAGGCCGCTGATGCCGCGCAGTTCATGGCCGTCGGCCAGGCGCAGCGGCACGAAGCGCTGGCCGTCGTACAGGGCGGCGCCCAGTTCGCCCGCGACCCACAGGTGGCCGTTGCGTTCGAACAGGCTCTGCACGTTGCCGATGGCCAGGCCCTGCGCCGCGCCCAGCACGCGGACCGCATCGCCGTCGACGACGGCGATGCGGTTGCCTTGGTAGCCTATCCAGACCCGGCCGCTGCGATCGGCCAGCATTGAGAGCACGCGCGCGGCCGGCAGCCTTGGGTCGTCCAGCCGGCGCCAGTTGCCGTCGTGGCGGCGGTAAATGCCCAGGTTGACATAGCTGGCCCACCAGTCGCCGCTGCTGTCCTGGACCAGGGCGCGCGCCGGCATGGCGTCCTTCAGCGCTTCCGGCGGCGAAGCGATCATGGCGCCGCCATTGGGCCCCGGCAGCCAGATCCCTGCGGCGGTGCCTAGCGCCGGCCGGCCGTCCGTAGTGGCGGCGGCCGAACGGAAGGCCAGCGGCGAGTGCTCGTATTGCCGGCCGTTGGCGTCCATCAGCCAGGAGTCCCCGCTGTAAGTGCTGACCCTGACCTTGCCGTCGCTGTCGGCCCACAGCGCCGGCGTGGCGACGTCCAGATGGCTGGGCAGCGGCGTCACGCGGTTGCGGCGGAACTGGTCCAGGCCGTTGATGGTGCCGATCCAGACGGTGCCGTCGCGGTCTTCGAAAAAGGTCTGCGGGTTCATGCCGCTCAAGCCCTGCTCCTGCGTCACGCGCTGGCGCGGATCGGGGAACACGTCCGGCAGCATGCGCTCGATGCGGTCCTCGCTCAGCAGCCACATGGTGCCGGCGCGGTCGAACCACATGCCGCTGCCGGGCAGGTCGGGCTTGGGCGGCGCGCCGCCGGCCGGCGCGCTCTGCGACAGCTTGTAGTTGGCGTCGCTGCCGTTGGAGGCCCACACGGCGCCGTCCGGCGCGGCGGCCAGCGACGACAGCCGGATATTGGCGGGGCTGGCGATGTGATAGCGGCTGTCGCCCTGGCGGCGGTAGTAGATCGCGCGGTCGCTCGACACCCACTGCGTGCCGGCGCGGTCGAACAGCACCTGCCAGACCGACTTGGCGCCGGGATCGAAGCCGCTGTCGGCGCCGACTCGCACCCAACGTTCGCCGTTCAGCCAGGCCAGGCCGTTGGAGGTGGTGACCCACATGGCGCCGTCCGGCGCGCGGCCGAAGCTGTAGGTGGCGCCGGGCGGGAAACCGTCGGCGGCGCCGTAGTGGCGCACCTGGCCATCCTTGAACACGCTGGCGCCGCCGAAGCGGTAGCCGACCCACAAGGCGCTGTCCGGCGCGGTGTACAAGGGCAGCACGATGGTCGACAGCAGTTGGTGGCCGCCGACCTGGTCGCGACGTTCGAAGGTCAGGCCGTCAAAGCGGTACAGGCCGGTCGGCGTTGACAGCCACAGCCAGCCGTCGCGAGTCTGGGTGATGGCCTGGATTTGCGCCGGCGCGCCTTGGGCGGCGGTCCAGGCGTGATGGCTGTAGTCGCTCAGCAGGCGCGCGTGTTCGGCAGCGGCGGCCGGGCGCCACAGCGCCAGCAGCAAGGCGCCGGCCAGCAGCCAGCGGTTGCGCAGGGTAACGGTCATGGGTGCAGCATAACATCCAGAGGCAGTACCCGGCATCCGCTAGGTGGCGGAGGGCTGGCCCGGCAAGTTCATGCGCAGCACGGTACCGGCGCCGGGCAGCTGCGCCACCGCCAGATCGCCGCCGAAGTCGGCCAGGCGGGCGCGGATGGCGCCCAGGTCGAGCACGTCGCGCGGCGATTGCTGCTCGGGCAGGCCGTCGCCGCTGAGTACGATGGACAGCCGCTCCGGTTGCAGGTTCAGCGTCGCTTGCAAGGTGCGCGTGCCGCTCTGGCCGCACAGATAGCTCAGCGCCGACAGCATGATGCGGTAGATCGCCGTGATCTGGCGCTGGTCCAGCGTGGCGTTGTCTTCGATCAGCTCCAGCTTGCACTGCAGGCCGTGGCGGCGTTCCAGCTGCTGCATCTGCCACTCGATGGCGGCCGACAGGCCCAGTTCCAGCGTGCGGGGATGCAGTTCGTTGATCAATTCGCGCACCGCGAGGATGCTGGCGTCGAGCGTCTGCAGCGCTTGCGCGGCGCGCTGGTGCAGCAGCGGTTGCCGCTCGGTGGTGCGCTTGTACAGGGTGGTCACGTCCAGTTTGAGCGCGAGCAGGTTTTGCGCCAGGTCGTCGTGGATATCCTGGGCGATGCGGCGGCGCTCGCTTTCCTTGGTGGTGTGGTCGTGCTCGGACAGCGCCCGCAGCTCTTGTAGCGAGGACTGCAAAGCCGATTCCGCCTGCTTGCGCTCGGTGATGTCGATGCACATGGCGATCAGCAGCTTGGGCTGGCCGAGGTCGTCGTAGATGGGCTGCTTGTGGGTTTGCATCCAGCGGTTTTCGGCCCGGCCGGCATGCCACAGTTCTTCTTCGTACACCGTGTTCTGGCCGCTGTCGAAGGCGATGCGGTCGTGCTTGAGAAAATAGGCGGTTTGATCGGCCGGGAAAAAGGCCCCGCCATCGGTGCCGCGGATGTCGGCGAAGGGGATGCCCCACAGAGCCTCGCAGGCCGGATTCATCAACACCACCCGGGATTGCGGATCCTTGATGAACAGGGCCAGCGGCATGACCGCGATGATGTTGTGCAGTTCGCCGGTGGCCGGCGTTGCGCCGCCGATGTCGGCCTGAATGCGGGTGACCACGCTCTCGATTTCAGATTTGCCCAGCGATTCGATCAAGCTTTTCATGTTTGCGGACAATAGTGGTTTTTTGACATTCTAATGCCTAAATTACCAAATTGAGTAATCTTTAAGGAAATAAAAATTCTCCTGCGAGCGGCGTGGCCTACCTTGCCGTTGCGCTCAGCTTGGCCTCCAGCGCCTGCCGGTCGAACGAGGTGCCGGTGCGCGAACCGTCGGCGAAGTAGACGGTCGGCGTGCCGATCACGTGCAGCTTCTTGCCCAGCGCCAGTACCTGCTCGTTCGGTGTCGGGCAGGCGGCCGGTGCGGCCGGCGCGGCCTTGGCGCTGACGATCCAGTCGTGCCATGCCTGCGCCCGGTCGGCGGCGCACCAGATATCCCTGGACTTGACCGACGAGTCGTCCGACAGGATATTCAGCAGGAAGGTGTAGATGGTGACGTTGTCTATCCCTTCCAGCGTCTGGTGCAGCTTGCGGCAGTAAGGGCAGTTCGGATCTTCGAACACCGCCATCACGCGCTTGCCGTCACCCTTGACGGTCTTGATCGCGGTCTCCAGCGGCAGGTCGGCAAAACGGATCGCCGCCAGCTGGTCGACGCGGGCCCGCGTCAGGTCCTGATAGTTGTCGCCGGTGTCGACCACTTTGCCGACGAACAGATAGCGCGCGCTTTCATCGGTGTAGAAGATGTCGCCGTTGGTGCTGATTTCGTACAGGCCGCCATACGGCGTCCTGGTCACCGAATCGACTTTGATGTTGACGCCCAGGCGTGGCGTGATCAGGGCTTTGATGCGGGCTTCCTCGGGTGTTTCGGCGTGGGCTGCGGGCAAGGTCAGCAGGCTGGCTGCCAGCAGCAGCTTGGTGGTGTGTTTCATGCGGTGCGTTCCTGGTGGATTATTCGATGCCGCTGGCGCGCGCGCGGATGCGCTCGCGCTCGGAGGGAAAATTCTGTCGCTGTAGTGCTTCCAGCTGGAGTCGGCGCGTTTCGCTGCCGGGCGCGGCGGCCAGCCGGGCGGCGTCGGCCCGGTAGCGCAGATAGTGGGCGCGCCACGCACGCTCCTCGCCGGCGGCGGCCTCATAGCTTTGCGTGGCACTGGCCAGCAGTTCGCGGGTGTCGCTGTCGCGTACCGCATCACGGGTGGCGCCGTGCAGGCGGCGTTCGCGCAGCGTATTGGAGTCGGGTTCGGCCTCGCTGGCATCGGCGCCGTTTGGGCGCGCGCTGGCGGCGGCCTGCTCGCGCAGCTCGGCCAACGCTTGCGCCAGTTCGGCATCGTCGGCGCCGAACCACAGATTGGCCGTGGCCGGTCCGAAGCTGCTCAGGCGCAGGCGCGCGCGCTGCTGTTGCCAGGTCGCCAGCTGTTCCACCTGCTGCGGCGAGGGGGCGGCGCCGTCGGGCAGCGCGATGCGCTGGCTTGCCAGCAGCTCGTCGTGCGCGCGCACGTAGGCCGCGTAGCGCGTGGCCAGCGTCCTGGCCTGGGTGGCGGCGGCGCCGCTGACTTGCCGGTCCAGATGGGCGCGCAGCTGATCGGCGCGCGCATTCAGGTCGGCGCCTTCGCCGCGTACCAGGAAGAATTCGAACAGCATCCGCAGCGGCGCGTCCACCACCAGGTTGCCGGCGGAGTCGGTCGACAGCGAGGAGGGGGCGAGCTGGTCGTCAAGCGGCAGCTCGCTCGGTTGGCGCAGGTCGGCGACCATCTTGTTGGAGGTGATGCGGTCGTACCACGCCGGCGCGGCGGCGATGCGTGCCGGGACGGCCGGGGTGTCGCCGGATGGCCAGTACCATGCCAGCGCCACGCCGGCCAGTACGGCGGCGCCTATCCAGTAGCGTTCCCGGTACAGCAAGGTCGTCATGGCCGGGTTCAGTATTTTTTATTGATGGCCGGCGCGGCCAGGTCGGAACCGGGCACCGCCTTGCTGGCGCCGTCCACGGTGGCGGCGTAGCGGGTAACCGCCTTCCAGCCGCCGTCCATCTGCTTCCAGGTGTCGACCACGAACACCTGGGTGGGCAGCGCACTGTGCTTGGGCGCGGCGATTTTCCACATGAAGCTGACCACCGCCAGCTCGCCATATTCGTGCACCGCCATTTGCTCGATGCTCGACTCCGGCGCGGGCGTGGCGAACGCCTGTTGCTGCCATTCGGCGCGCGCGGTGGGACGGCCGGGAACGCTGGCGCTGCGCAGTTCAAATTCGTCGGCAACGATTTTCTTCAAGGCTTCGGCGTCGCGCTTCTGTACCGCGTCCAGCCAGTCGTTTTCCAGCGTGCTGAACAGTTGGACCGTGCGGGTGACGGTCGGCACCGTGCGCGGCGGCGCGGCTTGCGCCGCAGTGTGGCTCAGGGCCAGCAGCGCCAGCCCGATCAAAGAAATTTTTTGCATGAACATTCCAAGAGGGAGGGAGGCCGCCGCGATGCGCCGCGGCGGCCCGGATCAGTTCAAACTGATTGTACTAGCCTGCTCAAGGATAGTGCTGCGCGCACGCCTGGGACGGCGCCAGCGCCCAGTTTTGCTGGATCAGGTACTTCATGGTGCCGAAGGTCTGGTTGTACTTGGCGCCGTTCGATGCGGTGGCGGTGGTGCCGAAGTTCCATGCGCACTTGTCGCCGTTTTCCATGCCGTTCGACAGCGCGTACCAGGCGTTGCCGTCCGGATCGGTCACCGACTCTTCCAGTTCATGCGAGAAGATGCTGGCCATGGCGTCCGCGCCCGGCGTGTTGTTCGGGCTCGGCGTGGTGGCGCCGCACGCCGACGCGCACTGGGTTTCCGGATTGCCGACAAAGGCGTACTTGATGTTCTGGCCGTTGAAGTTGGTGTTGGTGTGCCAGCCGCAGTACTGGGTGCAGAAGCCCGAGGTGGCGGTGGTGTTCTTGTCGGTCATCACGAAGTAGACGGCATTGGCGTCCAGCGGCAGCGCGCCGGAGCTGATGGCGTTGGTCACCACGGTCTGGATGTTGGCGTCGGTCAGCTTGGTGCCCAAGGTGCCGGAGTTGGTGGTGCTGCCGGCGAAGCTCACCTGGTTCACCACGTGGGTGTTGCTGGCGTTGTAGTAGGTGGTGTTGATGTTGAAGTAAGGCGAACCGCCGATGTGCGAGGCGATATTGGTCAGCACATTTTGCGATGCGCTATCCCAGGCCGAGCCGTACCAGATGTAGTACACCTTGGTCGGCGCCACCATGACCGGGCCGCCCTGGTAGGTCAGGTTGGCGCTGCGCTGGGCGCGCAGCGTGGCGGCGCGTTCGGGACGGCTCATCGAGTCGATGTCGAGCTCGCCCCAGCCTTTGCCGCTAGGTTTGAACAGGGAGTCTTTGTCTTCTTTGATGGCGCCGGCGTGAGCGGCGGATACGCAGGCCAGGCAGGCTGCCAGCATGGTCAGTTTACGGCTGAATGTCATGTCGATCTCTCCAAAAGGTGTGTCGCAAGGTTCAACTGCATAAAGTCGTCCTGGGGGGACGATCTGATGTATGCGTCGCTACGCAGGTCTGCAGCCAGGCGCGGCGCGCACGTTTCCAACGCCGGCCATGACGGCCGGCGCAAAAAAGGGTGGTGGGGGAGTGTGCCGGGCTCTAGAGCAAGAGCGTTTTATATGTCGGGGCGGGGCGGTCTGTGTGCAGCAGGTGACGTGTGCGCAACTTCATGTGAACTCTCCGGATCAGATTTTGCCGCTCCGTTCCGCGCTTTTGGCGCCGACGGAATATTGTTTATACCGTTTTCATGCGTCGATCAATTGCACTTAATTCTACTGAAATGTTTCATGTTGTCAGCAGTATTTCGGTCCAGTGTGTCTGGAAATCCATACACCTTTCCTAAATGATAGGCAATATTCCCATACTGAAACCATCACTATTTGGCAGGGTTATTACTGGCGGTAGGGTTTTTTTCGTTTTATAACAAAGGTGCAAAAAAAACACCCCGGACCTTGCGGCGCGGGGTGTTTTTGGTAGCGTGGCGGCTTAGCCGGTGTTGCGCAGGCCGGCGGCGACGCCGTTGATCGACAGGTGGATGCCGCGATGGACCCGCTCGTCGGCCTTGCCCGGCTCGCTCGACAGCGCGCGGTGGCGCTTGATCAGCTCCACCTGCAAGTGGTTCAGCGGATCGAGGTAGGCGAAGCGGTTCTGGATCGAACGCGCCAGCAGCGGGTTGCCGGCCAGGCGTTCGGTGGCGCCGGTGATGCTTTGCAGGATGGCCAGCGTGCTCGCATGCTCTTCGGTGATGCGCTTGAAGATGCGTTCGCGCAGTTCCTTGTCCTGCACCAGCTCGGCGTAGCGCGAGGCGATCGCCAGGTCGGTCTTGGCCAGCACCATGTCCATGTTCGACAGCAGGGTGGCGAAGAACGGCCACTGCTTGAACATCGCCTGCAGCTGGGCCAGGCGTTCGGCCTGCTTGCCCTCGGCGATCCAGGCGCCGATGGCGCTGCCGAAGCCGTACCAGCCCGGCAGCAGCAAACGGCACTGGCCCCACGAGAAGCCCCATGGAATCGCCCGCAGGTCTTCGATGCGCTTGGTCGACTTGCGCGAGGCCGGACGCGAACCGAGGTTCAGCTCGGCGATCTCGGCGATCGGCGTAGCGGCGAAGAAGTAGTCGGTGAAGCCCGGGGTTTCATAGACCAGGTTGCGGTAGGCTTTGTAGGCGCGGTCGGAGATCTCGGCCATGATGGCTTCGAACTGGCGCAGCTGGGCCAGGTGCGCGCTGTCGGCCGACTGCGGCATCAGGCTCGCCTCCAGCGTGGCGGCGACCAGCAGCTCCAGGTTGCGGCGGCCGATGTCCTTGTTGGAGAACTTGGAGGCGATGATCTCGCCCTGTTCGGTCAGGCGGATCTGGCCGTTGACGGTGCCGTGCGGCTGCGCCAGGATGGCCTCGTACGACGGACCGCCGCCTCGGCCGACGGTGCCGCCGCGGCCATGGAACAGGCGCAGCTTGACGCCGGCTTTTTCAAACACGGTGACCAGGTGGGTCTCGGCCTTGTACAGTTCCCAGTTGGAGGTCAGGAAGCCGCCGTCCTTGTTGGAGTCCGAATAGCCCAGCATGACTTCCTGGATCTGGCCCTGCTTGGCGATCAAGGCCTTGACCAGCGGGATCGCCATCACGGCTTCCATGATGCCGGCCGCGCGTTGCAGGTCGGGGATGGTTTCGAACAGCGGGATCACCATCAGGTCCAGCTCTTGCTCGGCGATGCGCAGCAGGCCCATTTCCTTTTGCAGCAGCAGCACTTCCAGCAGGTCGGACACGGTCTCGGTGTGCGAGATGATGTAGTTGCGGATGGCGCGGGCGCCGTACAGCGCGCGGATCTGGCGCGCCGCGCGCAGCACGCCCAGCTCGGAGTCGGTCTCGGCCGAGTAGGCGATGTACGGCGAATACAGCAGGCGCGGCTGCGACAGCTCGCTCAGCAGCAACGCCACTTTGGCGTCCTCGTCCAGCGACGAGTAGTCCGGCTGGCCGCCGGCCTTGACGAACAGCTCGGCCAGCACGCGCTCGTGGATATCCGACGATTGGCGCATGTCCAGCGAGGCCAGGTGGAAGCCGAAGATGTCGGCCGCGCGCTTCAGCGTCGACAGGCGTGGCTGCACCAGCACGGCGCCGTGGTGGGCGTTGAGCGAGTCGATCAGCACTTGCAGGTCGGCCGAGAATTCGGCGGCGGTGGCGTACGGCTCGGCGTGGCCCACTTCCTTGCGCAGGATGTTGGTCGCGCCCAGCGCGCGGGCGCTGCTGGCCAGGCGGGCGTAGATGCCGATCAGGGCGCGGCGGTACGGTTCGTCGGCGCGGTGGTCGGACAGGTCCGGCGACTGGTCGGCCAGCGCCTGCAGCTGCGGGCTGCAGGCGATCATCAGGGTCGACACCGACAGCTCGGCGCCCAGCGTGTGCGCTTCTTCCAGGTAGAAGTCGAGGATGGTGGTGGCCTGGCGCGTCAGCGCGTGCTGCATGGTGCCGCCGTTGACGTTGGGGTTGCCGTCGCGGTCGCCGCCGATCCAGCTGCCCATCTGCACGTAGGGGGCGGTGATGGTCTTGGTTGCGCCATCGCCGTTGCCATAGTGGGCGGCGATGTCGGATTCGATGTCGTCGTACAGGCCCGGCAGTTCGCGCAGGAAGGTGATGCGGTAGTAGGACAGCGCGTTTTCGATCTCGTCGGCCACGGTCAGCTTGGAGTAGCGCAGCATGCGGGTCTGCCACAGCGTGGCGACGCGGGCGCGCAGCAGGTGCATATTGGCGGCCTGTTCCTTCGGCGTCAGCGGCAGGTCGCGCTCGGCCAGCAGGCGGGCGATATCGTGTTCCGCATCAAGAATGGATTTGCGCTGCACTTCGGTCGGGTGGGCCGTCAGCACCGGGGCGATCAGCGCGTCCTGGAAGAAGGTGCCCACGGTTTCCTGGCTGACACCGGCTTCCTTGAGCTTGCACAGGGCGAAGTTGACGCTGCCTTGCTGCGGGTTGGAACCGGCCAGCAGGTGGGCGCGGCGGCGGCGGATGTGGTGCTGGTCTTCCGCGATATTGGCCAGGTGCGAGAAGTAGGAGAACGCGCGCACCACGGAAATGGTCTGCTCGCGCGTCAGGATCTTCAGCATGCCGTCCAGTTCCTTGGCGGCGCCGGCGTCGGCTTCGCGGCGGAAACGCACCGCCGTCTGGCGGATGGTCTCGACCACGGCGTAGACTTCTTCGCCTTCCTGGTCGCGCAGCACGTCGCCCAGCAGGCGGCCTAGCAGGCGGATGTCTTCTTTAAGTGGCGCGTCTTTGTCTACGCCAGGTTGTTCAGCCGTTTGATCGTTCGTTGCACTAGATTGGTTTGCCATGAGATAAGCCGCAAAGATGTGAAAAGTCGGTGCAAAGGCTTGTGGCCCGGTTCTGCAAGAAGGTGAGCATGATAAAATTTGTGATCTTAAACACGCGCGTGAGACTGGCCTGCGCCGGTTAGCGCCCGCTACAGCGAAAGAACTGGTTTTGAAAATATCGGAATTACTACAAAATCCTCCGTCCACCTTGGTGATCGCGTCGCGTGAAAGTCGGCTTGCCATGTGGCAGGCCGAGCATGTACGGGCGCGTTTGTCATTATTATATCCGCAGTGCGATATTAAAATTGTAGGAATGTCGACAAAAGGCGACCAAATTCTTGATCGCACCCTGTCCAAGGTGGGCGGCAAGGGCTTGTTTGTGAAAGAACTTGAAGTCGCCATGGCCGAAGGCCGCGCCGACCTGGCCGTGCACTCGCTCAAGGACGTGCCGATGGAGCTGCCGGAAGGCTTCGCCCTGGCCGCCGTGCTGGAGCGCGAAGACCCGCGCGACGCCTTCGTCTCCAACGATTACGCCTCGCTGGCCGAGTTGCCGGCCGGCGCCGTGGTCGGCACCAGCAGCCTGCGCCGCCAGTCGCTGATCGCTGCGCGCTACCCGCACCTGGTGATCAAACCGTTGCGCGGCAACCTCGACACCCGCCTGGGCAAGCTCGATCGCGGCGACTACGCGGCCATCATCCTGGCAGCCGCCGGCCTCAAGCGCCTGGGCCTGCCGGAACGCATCCGCGCGCTGCTGGACCCGGCCGACAGCCTGCCGGCCGCCGGCCAAGGCGCGATGGCGATCGAGATCCCCGTGCGCAAGGAAGCCGGCGGCATCGACCTGATGGCGCTGCTGGCGCCGCTGAACCATGAAGCCACCTTCCAGGCCGTCACGGCCGAGCGCAAGGTATCCAAGGTATTCGGCGGCAGCTGCCAGGTGCCGCTGGCGGCCTTCGCCACGGTGGAAGACGGCCAGATGCACCTGCGCGCCATGGTCGCCACGCCGGACGGCGCCCGCATGGCCAGCGCCGAAGTGCGCGGCGCCGCCGCCGACCCGGAAGCGCTGGGCCAGCAGGTCGCCGAGTTG
The DNA here is from genome assembly GCF_003416895.1 of Duganella sp. BJB476. GTDB lineage: Bacteria > Pseudomonadota > Gammaproteobacteria > Burkholderiales > Burkholderiaceae_D > Rugamonas. The sequence continues at coordinate 566,191 of NZ_QVIO01000002.1, read as the reverse complement.
CTGCGCGCGCAGGACGCGGTCGACATCCTGGCGTCCTGCCTGAGCGAAGCCGCCCAGGCCGACGCCGACGCCCGTTCGGCCACGCTGGCCGGCGATGCGCCGGCTGCCGCGCCGTCCTCCGGCACTTGACCAGCGGATGACCGGCGCCGTCGTCATCACCCGTCCCCTGGCGCAAGCCTTGCCGTTGGCGGCCCGTGTTAGCGCACTGGGCCGACAGGTGGCGTTGTTGCCGTTGCTGGAAATCGAGCCCTTGCCCGAGCCGGCCGTGCTGCTGGCCGCGTTGGCGAAGTTGTGCGCGCCGCAGCCGGGCTACAAGATGGTGGCCTTCGTTTCGCCCAACGCCATCGACGCCGCCTTCGCCCATATCAAGCAGTGGCCGGCCGGCGTCAAGCTGGCGGTGCTGGGCGAGGGCAGCCGCGCCGCCCTGGCCGCGCACGGCGTGACGCCGGCGACGGTCGATATCGTCAGCCCGGCCGACAGCGCCCACAGCGATTCCGAACACTTGCTGCAAACGCTGGACCTGGCCGCGCTGCGCGGCCAGCCGGTGCTGATCGTGCGCGGCGAAAGCGGCCGCGAGCTGATGGCCGACGGCCTGCGCGCGGCCGGCGCCGTGGTCGACGTGGTGCCGGCCTACCGCCGCTCGGTGCCGCGCCTGACGCCGCAGCTGGCCGCCACCTTGCGCGATTTGCTGGCGCAGCAAAACGACTGGATCATCACCAGTTCCGAAGCCCTGCGCGGACTGTGCGAGCTGCTGGCGCAACTGGACGCGCAGCAGGCTGATGCGACGCAGCAGAGTTGCGTTGTATTGATGCAACAACAGCATTTGATCATTCCGCACGCCCGAATTGCCGAAACGGCAAATAATTTAGGGTTTTCCCGACTGACGCTCACCGGATCAGGCGACGAACGCCTGCTGGCCGCGTTACAATCACGCCTATGAACGATTTGCCTACCTTACCCGATCCTGTCGTCTCCGCCGGCGCCGCCGCCGAGACCCCGCCTGTGGCCAAGCCGCAGCCTGAGCCCAGCCTGCTCGAAACCGTGCAACAGCCGCAGATGCTGCTGGTCGGTATCGTCGTGCTGGCCATTTTGCTGGCCGGCCAGACCTGGTCGGCGCACAACCAGGTGCGCAACCTGCGCGAAGAAATGGCGCGCCGCCTGCAAATGGGCGACGCCAGCAATGCCGAAACCGGCACCTTGGCGCGCGCCGTGCAGGAAACCAGCAAGGAGCTGCAAGGCAAGGTCGCCCTGTTGGAAAACAAGCAGCAGGAAGCGCAGAGCCAGCAACTGGCGCTGGAGCAGCTGTACCAGGACCTGTCCAAGAACCGCGACGAGTGGGCGCTGACCGAGATCGAGCAAGTGCTGTCGACCGCCAGCCAGCAGCTGCAACTGGCCGGCAACGTGCCGGGCGCGCTGATCGCGCTGCAAAACGCCGACCGCAGCCTGTCGCGTTCGGACAAGCCGCAATTCATCACCATCCGCCGCGCCATCGCCAAGGACACGGAAAAGCTGAAGGCCTTGCCGAGCGTCGATTCGGTGGGCATGGCGCTGCGCCTGGACAATGTGATCGCGCAGATCGATACGCTGCCGATGCTGGCGGACGAAAAGCCGACCTTGCCGGCGCCGCCGGAAAAGAAGGCCAAGGCCAAGCCAGCCGTGGGCAAGGGCGGCAAGCCTGAGCCGGTCGAGCAGACCAGCCCGTGGCTGCAAGCGCTGCAAGACACCTGGAACGGCTGGAGCAGCGAGATGTGGACCGACGTGCGCCAGCTGATCCGCGTGCGCAGCGTGACCACGCCGGATGCGCTGATGCTGTCGCCGACCCAGGCTTACTTCCTGCGCGAGAACCTGAAACTGCGCCTGCTGAACGCGCGCATGGCGCTGTTGTCGCGCAACGAGACGGCCTTCCGCGCCGACCTGATCGCGGCGCAGGAAGCGCTGGTCAAGTATTTCGATGTCCGCGCCAAATCGACGCAGACCGTGCAGATGCTGCTGCGCCAGGTGCAGACCAGCAATCTGGCGATTGAAATGCCGACCCTGTCGGACAGCCTGAACGCTGTGCGCAACTACAAAGCGAAGCCATAGTCATGCGTTTATTTCTCTGGATAGTCGCTTTGATGGCTGCCGCCATCGGTATCGCCGTGACGGCGCGTTTTAATCCGGGCAACGTGGTGCTGTTCTACCCGCCGCACCGGATCGACCTGTCGCTGAATTTCTTCGTGGTGCTGGAAGTGGCGCTGTTCGCCTTCCTGTACATCGTGATCCGCGCCTTCCGCGCCACGGTCAAGATGCCGGGCAAGGTGGCGGCCTACCGCCAGCGCAAGCGTGAACGCGATGGCAACAAGGGCTTGCGCGAAGCGCTGAAGGCGCTGTTTGAAGGTCGTTTCGGCCATGCCGAAAAGGCTGCGATGCGCGCCTCGGAACTGCCGGAAAACGCCGGCGTGGCCGCGCTGATCGGCGCCCGCGCCGCGCACCGCATGCGCCAGGGTCCGCGCCGCGACAGCTGGCTGGCCAAGCTGACCGACGACAATGCAATGAAGACCGCGCGCCTGATGACGATGACCGAATTGCTGGTCGATGACCATCAGCCGGAGCAGGCATTGGCGGCGGTGCACGAGCTGAACGCCAGCGGCACCCGCCACATCCACGCCTTGCAGTGGTCGCTGAAGGCGCAGCAGCAAGCCAAGAACTGGCCGGAAGTGCTGCGTCTGGTGCGTTCGCTGGACAAGCACCGCGCGCTGCATCCGGCGCTATCGTCGCGCCTGCGCGAGCTGGCCTATGACGACATGCTGTCCGACAGCAGCCACGATGCGGAATCGCTGCAACGGGTATGGTCGACCGTGCCAAGTGTCGACCGTATCAAGCCGTACGTGGCCTGCCGCGCCGCCACCGCGCTCAACGCGCGCGGGCTGCACGACGAAGCGCGCCTGGTGGCGGAAGAATCGCTGGCCGCCGACTGGGACGACCGCGTGGTGCGGGCCTACCGCGAAGCGGCCGCGCCGGCCGGCTCGGCCGCCTTGCTGATGCAGATCGAACACTGCGAAAACTGGATACACACCCGTCCGACCGACGCCGAGCTGGCGTTGACGCTGGGTTCCTTGTGCTTGAAGCAGAAATTATGGGGCAAGGCGCAGCGCTATCTGGAGCAAGCCTTGTCCGACGCCGCCGACCCGCGCATGGTGCGCGAATCCCACCTGAAGCTGGCGCAAATGCACGAAGCGTTGACCCAGCCGGAAGACGCCGCCAACCACTACCGCCAGTGCGCGCTGGCCACCATCCTCTAAAAAAAAACCACCGGCCTGAACGCGCTCAAGATCGCGTTCAGTGCAGGTGGTTTTTTTTATATCGAGTAGCATCGTTTCAGCAGCGCGTTGACGACGGCGGTCATGCCCAGCATCGCCGCCGCGTGCATGCCGGACGCCGCCAGTGCCAGCGTCTGCGAACCCGCCATGGCCACTTCGCGCACGCTGCCGTCGCTGCTGCACAGCGGAACCAGCACCGGCGCCAGCATCAGGCCGGCGCCGTGAACGGCGGTCATCAAGGCGGCCGAGGCGGCGTGGCCGGCCGCGATGGGCGCCAGGGCCCGCAGCGCCGGTTCATGCCTGCGCATGACAGCACGCGGCCGCAGCCGGCGCGGTCTCGTAGCGGTCGTGGTGGCGCACCCATGCCATCGTATAGGGCAGATCTTCCTCATTGCGGCCCAGCGGGGTCAGGTCGAGGAAGTTATAGGTGTGCATCATCACCTCCACGCCGCGGCCATAGGTCGAGTAGCTGTGGTAGACCACGCCGTCGTCGTCCTTGTAGAACACGCTGACGCCGGGCATGTCGGGGTTTTTGATGGGCTGGCGCTGGTAGTTGTAGTTGACTTCGCCGCTGGCCAGCTCGTCGGGCCGGAAGCTGACGTGGAAGTCGTAGTTGAAATCGCCTTCTCCTGACGATACCCAATTGAAGCGCCAGCCCATGCGATGGCGGAAGCGCTCGATGTCGTCCAGCACCGCGCGCGAGATGGCGACGAAGGTCACGTCGCGCTGCGCCAGGTGGGCGAGGGCGCCGTCGGTATGGTCCGCCATATAAGAGCAGTGGCTGCATCCCTGTTCGGCGCCGGGCGTGAACATGAAGTGCTGCACCACCAGCTGGCGCCGGCCTTTGAACAGATCGGCCAGCGTGCGCCGGCCTTGCGGCGTGTCGAACACATAGGTTTGTTCAACGCGCACCCAGGGCAGCGCCCGGCGTTCGCGGGCGACCTGGTCGCGCAGGTGGGTCAATTCCTTCTCGCGCGCCAGCAAGGCCAGGCGTCGCTGCAGCCATAGGGCGGGCGACACGACGGCATGGTTCAAAGTTTCGGTAGTGGTGTTGGTCATTGCTGCCTCCTGTAGATGCGCCGTGGATCGGCGCTGCAGGAGAACTTTATGCCTTTGGCAGCGCCGCAGGGAGTAACAAGATTGTCGCTAAACCGGCTATGGCCCCGTCCTGGCGACGGGTTTTTATTTCATAGTTGAGGGGTCGGATTTTTCGTCTTGCGGGAGCTCTGGTGGGGTTTGTTTTCCGGTCTGAAGATATACCCAGATTGAGACCCCAAATCCGACTGCTACCGCTATGTAGGTGATGATGTTAAGAATTGTGGTCATCGCTTGCTCCTTCTTGATAAGTACTGGAATACAACCAAACTTAGCGCCATCGATGCCCCTGCCAATGCGATGCTATCCTGCAATATTGACGTAGGATCTATCAAGGTGGCATTCTGCTCTGCGAGGACCGTGAGCGCGTGTAATGCCCCGTACAACGTGATAAAAAGCAGGGAAGTACCATTAAGGATGGTTTTTATGTCCGCTTCTTTTGACGGGACGTGCTCCAGTTCATTGACGATTGAAATATGCAACACTAGACCCAGTGCGACAAAGTCTGAAGCGGCAAGCGGTGCGACTCGGCCCGCGGTGGTCGCCGTCCATATCAGCAAGCGGGTCAGCATTGGGATCAGTCCGACAACGACCGTGTAGGCAATCCACTTGCTCTTCAATGGCTTCATTTTTCGCCTCCTGAAACCTTCAGTTTAGATGGGGCGAGGGGTTTTGCTATTGAGTCCGCTCACGATACAGTAGCGTGTTTCGTAGTGCTGCGCCGCACAAGCGGGCTGTAGTTCGCTATAATTACGCGGTTAAACATTTGCCAGCACTTACGAGGAAACCCCCATGAGCTTGAATAAAGTATCTTCCGGCCGCGATCTGCCGAACGATTTCAACGTCATCATCGAAATCCCGATGAACGCCGATCCGATCAAGTATGAAGTTGACAAGGAATCGGGCGCGATCTTCGTCGATCGTTTCATGGGCACCGCCATGCACTACCCATGCAACTACGGCTACGTGCCGAACACCCTGTCCGCCGACGGCGACCCGGTCGATGTGCTGGTCATCACCCCGTTCCCGCTGATCCCAGGCGTGGTTGTGCGCTGCCGTCCTGTCGGCGTGCTGAAGATGACCGACGAAGCCGGTGAAGACGCCAAAGTGCTGGCCGTGCCGGTCGACAAAGTACTGTCGATCTACAGCCACTGGCAGAAGCCGGAAGACCTGAACGAACTGCGCCTGCGTCAGATCCAGCACTTCTTCGAGCACTACAAAGACCTGGAAAAAGGCAAATGGGTCAAGATCGACGGCTGGTACGGTCCAGAAGAAGCCAAGGAAGAGATCCTGAGCGGCGTCGCCGCTTACAAGAAAGAAAACGGCATCGCGTAAGCACCGTTTCTCAAATAAAAAAGCCCCGCAAGGGGCTTTTTTTGTATCTAGCCGCGCGGCGCGCCGGTGGCGGCTTCGGCCTCGCGCCGCAAGCGCGACATGTACTGTGGCGTGATGCCCAGGTAGGACGCGATCGCGCGCTGCGAGATGCGCGCCTCCAGCCCCGGATATTCTTCGCGGAACGCCGCCAGCCGCTCGTGGGCTGAGGTTTCACCATTGGTGTAGGCGCGCTGCGCCAGCGTCTGCAGGCCGTGCATGGCGATGTTCAGATGGTAATGTTGCATCACCTCGTGTTGCGCCCGCAACTCGCAGGAACGCTTCCAGTCCAGCGTGAAACCGTGGATCGGCGTTTCCGCGATCAGGAACTGCACCGCAGGCTGGCCGGTTTCGCCGCTGATCAAATCGGTCAGCGTGGTGGCCGATTCGCCCTCGCGGTAGAAGCGCAAGGTCACTTCGATGCCGTCGCGGTTGAAGAAACCGCTGCGCACCACGCCGCTGCTGATCCAGTGCACCTGGGTCGCCGGCACGCCGGCGCGCTGCATGTACTCCCCCTTGCGAACGTGGAAAGGCTTGGCGATCGCCGCCAATAATTCGGTTACGTTGCTGTAGGACTCATCGCTGACGTCGATCCGCTTCATCGTGGCGGACTTGAACCGCTCACGTTGTCTTATAAAATCTGCATTCATGCTTGGCTTGCCACGTTCCTGATAAAACCCTACAAAGGGGCACAGAGTATAGGCCCGATTGAAATTGCTGTGAAGCAAACTGGTTTCATACTGGTATCGATAGTAGGTAACGCTACCATTTTACCTCTGTTTTGCGGAACCCTTTGCCCGTCACGCCGGTCTGACACCCATGAACGACCGTTTATGAGGGGAGATGAGCATGGATGCGAGGCCGATGGTGCTGCGTAGCTGGTGGATGCTGGCGTTGCGCGGCGTGCTGTTGCTGCTGTTCGGCGGACTGGCGCTGTCGATGCCGGGACCGACCGTGTTGAGCCTGGTGGCGATCTTCGCCGTGTACGCGCTGCTGGCCGGCGTGGTCTACCTGACCGGCACGGTGCGCAACCGGCGCCACGCCACCGGGGCGCATGCGTTCGACTGGTGGTTGCTGCTGGTGCTGGGGCTGGTGAGCATCGCCGCCGGCGTGCTGGCGATCATGCAGCCGGTGCTGGCGGCGTTGGTGCTGGTGATCGTCATCGGCGTCAATGCGATGATCAGCGGTGTGCTGGATATCATCCTGGCGGTGCGCTTGCGCAGTCATCTGCGCGGCGGCGACTGGCTGTTGCTGGCTGGCGGCCTGGTGTCCGTCATGTTCGGCACCGTGCTGGTGACCATGCCGAACATGGGCGTGCTGGCGCTGGTCTGGCTGGTCGGCGTGTACGCCATTGTGGCGGGCGTGCTGTACCTGGCGCTGGCTTACCGCGCCTACGGGCCGCTGCCCGCCAGGGCGGCCAAGAATGTCAATGCCGAGCGGCGTGTGGCCGAACGGCGCATGGCGCCGGCGGGCCAGCATTGACACGCTCGCGTCAGCCGGCCTTGAACGGCACGTGTTCGGCCAGTTCGTCGATGTAGTCGTTCATGGCGGCGGTTTCTTCGCGCAGGAAGTCGGCGATGGCGCCGGCGAAGCGCGGGTCGGCCACCCAGTGGGCCGACCAGGTCGGCGTCGGCACCAGCCCGCGCGACATCTTGTGCACGCCCTGGGCGCCGCCCTCGAAGCGGGCGATGCCGTGGCGGATGCAGTATTCGATCGATTGCACGTAGCAGGTTTCGAAGTGCAGGCCGGAGACGAATTCCAGCGTGCCCCAGTAGCGGCCGTACATGATGCCGCCGCCCACCAGGTTCAGCGCGGCCGCCACCGGCGCGTCGCCGCGCCTGGCCAACACCATCATCATGCTGTCCGGCGTTTCGCGCAGGATGCGTTCGAAGAATGCCAGCGACAGGTACGGCTTGGAATAGTGCGCGTGGTAGGTCGACACATAGCAGTCGTAGAAGAAGCCCAGCACCTCGGCGGTGATCTGCTGGCCGGCCAGGTGTTCGAAGACGATGCCCGCGTCCAGCACGCGGCGCCGGTCCTGGCGGATCTTCTTGCGCTTCTCCATCTTCATGCTGGCCAGGAAGGCCTCGAAATCGGCATAGCCGGGATTATCCCAGTGGAATTGCACGCCTTCGCGCAGCATGAAGCCGGCGTCGGCCAGCGCCTGCTTGTCCTGCTGGTCGGGGAACAGGATGTGCAGCGACGAGGTGCCCAGCTGGCGCGCCACCTGCACTGCGGCGCGCGCCAGCAATTGGCGGTCTTCCTGCGTACGCGCCAGCAAGCGGCTGCCGGTCACCGGCGTGAACGGCACCGCCGACAGCAGCTTGGGGTAGTACTCGATGCCGTTGCGGTGGAAGGCGTCCGCCCAGGCGTGGTCGAACACATACTCGCCGCGGCTGTGATCCTTCAGGTACAGCGGCATGGCGCCGGCCAGCACATCGTCGCGGTGCAGCACCAGGTAGCGTGGGGACCAGCCGGTGTCGGGCGAGGCGCAGCCGCTCTCGTGCAGCGCGTGCAGGAAAGTGTAGCTGAGCGTTGGATTGTCGCCGGCCAGCGCCTGCCATTGTGCCGGGTCCACGCCGTCCAGTGAGTCGATGATCGTAAATACTGCTTCTGACACGCCTGCCTCCGGCCTTTGATGTTGGCGCAAGTCTAGCCTATCTGCAGCCGATCTGTCGGCGGCGGCCAGACTGTCCCCGTGCGATAATTCGATTTTGCATGTCCCTTGTGCTCGCGAAAGACTACACATGACCTCGAATTTCCTGAATCTGTACACCCACGATTTCGCCCGCGTCGCCATCGCCGCCCCGATTTGCCGGATCGCCGACCCCGCCTACAACGCCCTCCAGACCATCGCCCTGGCCGAACAGGCCGCCGCACAAGGCGCGGCGCTGGTGGCCTTCCCGGAATTGGGCCTGTCGGCCTACACCTGCGACGACCTGTTCCACCAGCGTGCCTTGCTGGATGGTTGTCTCGATGCGCTCGACAGCATCGTCGCCGCCTCGGCGCAATGGAAGCTGGCGCTGGTGGTCGGCGTGCCGCTGCGTGTCGAGCACCAGCTGTACAACTGCGCGGTGGTGATCGCCAACGGCCAGATCCAGGGCGTGGTGCCGAAGAGCTACCTGCCCAACTACGGCGAGTTCTACGACGCCCGCCAGTTCAGCAGCGGCGACTACGCGGTCGCCACCGAGATCGACCTGCTGGGCGAACGCGTGCAGTTCGGCTCAGGCCTGCTGTTCGAAGTGGCCGACATGCCGCTGTTCAAATTCCACGTCGAGATCTGCGAAGACGTGTGGGTGCCGATCCCGCCGTCGTCGTTCGCGGCGCTGGCCGGCGCCACCGTGCTGGTCAACCTGTCGGCGTCGAACGCGCTGGTGGGCAAGGCCGGCTACCGCAACCAGCTGGTGTCGCAGCAATCGGCGCGCTGCATCTCCGCCTACCTGTACACCTCGGCCGGCACCGGCGAATCGACTACCGACCTGGCCTGGGACGGGCAGGGCGTGATCTGCGAGAACGGCGAAATGCTGGCCGAGTCCAAGCGCTTCAGCGACGAAGCCACGCTGACCTTTGCCGACATCGACCTGGAGCGCCTGTCGCGCGAGCGCATGCGCATGAACACCTTTGCGCAATCGGTGCAACGCCATGCGGCCGAGGTGAACAAGTTCCGCACCGTGTTCTTCGAACTGGAAATCGGCCGCGAAGAGCCGCTGGCGCTGAAGCGCTGCGTCGAACGCTTCCCCTACGTGCCGGCCGACGCCCGCCGCCGCGACGAGCGCTGCAACGAGGTCTACAACATCCAGGTGCAGGCGCTGGCGCAGCGTCTGAACTCCAGCAATATCAAGAAAATCGTCATCGGCGTCTCCGGCGGCCTCGATTCGACCCATGCGCTGCTGGTCTGCGCGCGCGTGATGGACAAGCTGAATCTGCCGCGCACCAACATCCTGGCCTACACCATGCCCGGCTTCGCCACCAGCGACCGCACGCTGACGCAGGCGCATGCGCTGATGAAGCTGGTCGGCTGCTCGGCGCAGGAAATCGACATCCGCCCGAGCTGCATCCAGATGCTGAAGGACTTGAACCATCCGTATTCGGAAGGCCAGGCGCAGTACGACATCACGTTCGAGAACGTGCAGGCCGGCGAGCGCACCAACCATCTGTTCCGCCTGGCCAACCACCACAACGCCATCGTCTGCGGCACCGGCGACTTGAGCGAGCTGGCGCTGGGCTGGTGCACCTACGGCGTGGGCGACCACATGTCGCACTACAACGTCAACGCCAGCGTGCCGAAGACGCTGATCTCGCACCTGGTGCGCTGGGTCGCCGAGTCCGGCGTGATCGGCCGCAACGATGCGCAAGTGCTGCTCGACATCTTGGGCACCGAGATCAGCCCCGAGCTGGTGCCGGGCACGGCGGACGGTCAGCCGGAGCAGCGCACCGAAAGCACCATCGGTCCTTACGAGCTGCAAGACTTCAACCTGTACTACGTGCTGCGCTTCGGCTTCCGTCCATCCAAGGTCGCCTTCCTGTCGCTGACCGCGTGGCAGGACAAGGAGAAGGGCCGCTGGCCGGATGGCGACCACGTCACTCGCAACCAGTACGGCCTGGGCGCGATCAAGAAAAACCTGGGCATCTTCCTGGACCGCTTCTTCCGCACCAGCCAGTTCAAGCGCAGCTGCGTGCCGAATGCACCGAAGGTGGGCAGCGGCGGTTCGTTGTCGCCGCGCGGCGACTGGCGCGCGCCGAGCGACGCGCAAAGCGTTGTATGGCTGGAGGAATTACGCTCCATTCCGGTGCAAGAAGCAGGGAATTGACAGGTATTCGCATACGTTGATGGACAGCGTGTGCGCGTCGATTACAATACAAAGTAATCGCTCGCGGCTCGCCCGGCATCAGATTTACGTTTGAAACAAAATAAGGAGAAGTCATGAAACAGATTACCGCTGTGATCAAGCCGTTCAAACTGGACGAGGTGCGCGAAGCACTGGCCGAAGTGAATGTCACCGGCCTGACCGTTACCGAAGTTAAAGGCTTCGGCCGCCAGAAGGGCCACACCGAACTGTATCGTGGCGCCGAATACGTGGTCGACTTCCTGCCGAAAGTGAAAGTCGAAGTCGTGGTCGACGACGGCGTGGCCGAGCAGGTGGTGGACGCCATCATCAAGGCCGCCCGCACCGGCAAGATCGGCGACGGCAAGATCTTCGTGCAGAACGTTGAGCAGGTCATCCGCATCCGCACCGGCGAGACTGGCGCAGAAGCTGTGTAATTCCGCTTTTGCTTCGACCTCAAGGAATGCCGCCAGCCGAACGCGCTCAAGATCGCGCTCAGTGCCGGCGGCATTTTTTACATATCGATGATTGGTTATATTAGTTCGAGTTTTCTACGTGGATTGGTAATATAGACACACTGTCCACTCACTGGGAACTCGTGTCATGACTACTCGTACACTCGCCGCACTGTCGCTGTTCGCCGTCGCCACCAACCTGGGCGCCGCGCCCAGCGTCTATCCTACCGGCGTCACCCGCTACGACACCGCCACCGCGTACAACAGCTACGTGATCTTCAGCGGCCAGGACAAGAACACCCATCTGATAGACATGAACGGCAACGAGGTGCACCGCTGGAACGCCGAAGGCTTCCCGCCGGTGCTGCTGAACCCTGCGCTGACCGGCGGCAAGCGCGGCCACGTGCTGGTGCAACTGGCCAGCACCACCGGCACCTCCAACGAGGGCAACGGCCTGCGCAACCAGGCCATCGGTGAACTAGATTGGGACAGCAAGGTCGTCTGGCAGTGGGGCGCGGCTGGCGGCGCGCAGGATGCGTATGCCGCGCCGGTGGAAGGCAAGGCATCCTCGCAAGTACCCGGCGGCAGCGCCAAGCAGCATCACGACTGGCGCCGCCTGCCAAACGGCAATACGCTGGTGCTGGCCAACCTGGTGCATCCGCTGGCCGGCTTCGCCGCGCCGCAGGTGCTCGACGATGTGATCTACGAGGTCACGCCGGGCGGCGACATCGTCTGGAAGTGGCTGGCTTCCGATCACCTGGACGAATTCGGCTTCAAGCCGGAATCGCTGAAGCTGGTGAAGAACGGCTACTCGCCGCGCGGCAAGGCCGCACCGTTCGACTACCTGCACGTCAATAACATGTCGGTGCTGGGACCGAACCGCTGGTTCGATGCCGGCGACCAGCGCTTCAATCCCGACAACATCCTGATCGATTCGCGCGAAGCGAACTTCATCGTCATCCTCGACAAGCAGACCGGCAAAGTGGTGTGGTCGCTGGGGCCGGATTATCCGGCGCAGGTGCGCGGTCCGCGTGTGCTGCCGCGCCCGGTGGACCAGATCATCGGTCAGCATGATGCGCATCTGATCGAGCCGGGCTTGCCTGGCGCCGGCAACATCCTGGTGTTCGACAACCAGGGCGAGGCGGGCTATCCACGCGTCAGCGTTGGCGTGCAGCCGCGCTCGCGGGTGCTGGAGATCGATCCCGTCACCAAGCAGATCGTGTGGGAATACACGGGCGGCGATTCGAACGGACCGGAGTGGAGCTTCTACAGCTCCTTCATCAGCAGTGCACGCCGCCTGCCGAACGGGAATACGTTGATCGATGAGGGCATGAACGGCCGCATCTTCCAGGTCACGAGCAAGGGCGACATCGCCTGGGAATACGTCAGCCCGTACTTCGCGCCGACGCCGGTGGCCGGCGCGGGCAAGCCGGTGTTGAGTAATTGGTTGTACCGCGCCCAACCGGTGCCGTACAACTGGGTGCCGGAAGGCACTCCGCGTTCCGAAAAAGCGGTCACGCCGCCGGAGCCAGGCAAGTTCCGCGTAGTCACGAACTAAGCGCGAACACGTCTCTGCGCCGCGCATCGCTGCGGCGCCATCACCTACCTACAACAACAGAACGCGCCGGCCGCCAAGCCGGCGTGCGGGGCGGTTCACGCCCGTTAATTTGAATGGAAGACTGCTATGCAACAGAATAAATTGGCCGCCGCCGTCGCTGCGGCATATGGACTCCTGCTGGTTGCCGCGGCGCCGGTGCAGGCGCAGAACGCTGCAGCGCTGGGACTGTCGGCCACCTCCGCCACTGCCGCCGAAGCCGCTGCCGAAGGCGCCGAGCCGTCGGCAGCCGCCACGACCGCCGCCGCCGACGCTTCGCTAGAAGTGGTGGCTCGCGTCACCGTCTCTACGCGCCGCCGCAACGAGACGTCGCAAAGCGTGCCGACGTCGATGAGCGTGCTCGATAGCAGCGCGCTGGAAGGCAACCGCGTCTACCGCGTGCAGGACTTGCAGCAACTGCTGCCCAGCACCACCGTCAACTACGTCCACGCGCGCCAGATGAGCTTTGCCGTGCGCGGCCTCGGCAACAATCCGGCCAGCGATGGCCTTGAAGGCAGCGTAGGCGTCTACCTCGACAACGTGTACCTGGCCCGCCCCGGCATGGCCGCCTTCGATGCGCTGGACATCCAGCAGCTGGAACTGCTGCGCGGTCCACAAGGCACGCTGTTCGGCAAGAACACCACCGCCGGCGTGCTCAACATCACCACCAAGCAGCCGACCTTCCGCAGCGAGAACAGCGCCCAGCTGTCGCTCGGCCAGCAGGACTATGTGCAGGCCAAGGCCGTGCTGTCGGGCGCCTTCTCGGACACGGCGGCCGGCCGCATCGCCGTCTACAAGACGCATGAAGGCGGCTACATCACCAACGTCTACAACGGCAGCAAGGTACAGGGCGGCGACCGCGAAGGCGTGCGCGCCCAACTGCTGCTGGAACCGAACAACAAAGTCAGCGCCCGCCTGATCGCCGACTACAACGTCGAGGACTCCAACAACGGCACGCTGATTTTCTACAGCGCCGGCCCCGGAGGCAAGTTCCTGTCGCAGGCCGCCGCTGTCGGCGGCCACCCGATCACCGACCCGACGAAGCGCCAGGTCAACCTGGACAGCGGCTCGCATGTGGATGTGCACCAGGGCGGCGTCTCGGGCGAGGTCAACTGGAAGCTGGACAACGACTACAAGTTCACCTCCATCAGCGCCTACCGCTTCTGGAACTTCACGCCGCACAACGACGACGGCTTAGACGTGCCGGTCACGCTGAACGTCGGCGCCTCGGCGCGCCATCGCCAGTTCACGCAGGAGCTGCGCCTCGCTACGCCGCTGGGGCGGCCGGTGGAGTCGGTGTTCGGCGCGTACTACTATTACCAGAACCTGGACAACGTCAACTTCACCTACAACGGGCCGCTGGCCGACAAGTTCAACGCCACGCCGGCCGGCACCTGGAGCAATGTCACCAGCATCGGCAACGGCCATCTGCGCGTCAACAGCTATGCCTTGTTCGGCCAGTCGATCTGGCACATCGATCCGCAGTGGGATTTGACCGGCGGCCTGCGCGCCACCTACGAAGACAAGATCGCCCAGGTGACGCGTGATGCGCCGATCGGCGGCGCGGTCGTCAGCGGTCCAGCGCTGGCTTCGCGCAACGCCCGCTACGGCGCCTACAACTCGGGCGACGTCCACCTCAACAACCTGAGCCCGTCGGCGCTGGTCACGCTGGCCTACAAGATCGATACCGATGTGCTGGCCTTCGGCAGCCTGTCGCACGGCGAGAAATCGGGCGGCATCAACCTGTCGGTGCCGGGCGCGGCGGGCGTGTCTTCGCTCAGGGTCAACAACGAGAAGGCCAACAACCTGGAGCTGGGCATCAAGAGCAACCTGCTGGAGCGCCGCGCGCAAGTCAACGCCAGCCTGTTCTGGAACGAGGTCAACGGCTACCAGAGCAATGCCTACGATCCGGTCAGCGCCACGTCCTACCTGACCAACGCCGGCAATGTGCGCAGCCGCGGCCTGGAGCTGGACACCAGCCTGGTCGTGGTGCGCGGCCTCACGCTGGGCGCCAACGGCTCGTTCAACGACGTCAAGTACAAGGAGTACAAGAACGCGCCGTGCCCGAGCGAACGTCCTGGCGCTTCCTGCGATCTGTCGGGCCGCGCCGCGCTGGTCAATGCGCCGCGCTGGATCGGCAACCTCAGCGCGCAGTACGCGACCACGCTGGAGGCCAATGTCGAAGGCTACAGCAACATCAATTATGCCTACCGCAGCGGGACTTACGGTACGCTGGATGCTTCGGAGTACTCGCGCATTCCAGCCTACAGCCTGACCAACCTCTCGGCCGGCGTGAAAGTGAAGAACGGCCAGACCCGCTGGGACATCTCGGTCTGGGCCAAGAACGTGTTCGACAAGACCTATTACACCAGCACCTGGAACACCAACCCGGGCGCCTATAACGCCGTGATCGGAACGCCCCGCCAGGTTGGCGTGACCGCTCGCGCAGATTTCTGACTGGAGACCATGCATGACGAATAACACCCGCCGCCGCGTTCTGAAATCCCTGCCGGCGCTGGCGCTGGCCGGCTATCTGCCGAACGGCCTGGCCGCCGGCAAGGAGCAGCCCAACATCATCTTCATCCTGGCCGATGACCTCGGCCACGCCGACCTGGGCGTCTACGGCCAGACCGATTTCCGCACGCCCAACCTGGACAAGCTGGCCGGGCAGGGCATCCGTTTCACGCAGGCTTATGCCAACTCGGCCGTGTGCTCGGCCACGCGCTTCGCGCTGATCACCGGCCGCTACCAGTATCGCCTGCGCGGCGGGCTGGAGGAGCCGATCGCCGGCGCCTCCGACACCATCGGCCTGCCGCGCACGCATCCCACGCTGCCGTCGCTGCTGAAGAAGCAGGGCTACGGCACGGCGCTGATCGGCAAGTGGCACCTGGGCTACCTGCCGACTTTCGGCCCGCTGAAGAGCGGCTACGACAGCTTCTTCGGCAACTACGGCGGCGCCATCGATTACTTCACACACAAGCCAGGCGTCGGCCCGCAGGTGAAGGAGGATTTGTACGAGGGCGAAGTGCCGGTGCACCAGATCGGCTACTACACCGACCTGCTGGGGGCGCGCGCAGTGGACTTCGTGCAGAAGCAGCAGGCCGGCAAGCCCTTCCTGCTGTCGCTGCACTACACGGCGCCGCACTGGCCGTGGGAAGGTCCGGGCGACGAGGCCATTTCTCGCGACATCGACAACATCTTCCACTACGACGGCGGCGACCTGGCCACCTACGGCCGCATGGTCGAATCGCTGGATGCGTCGATCGGCCGCGTGCTGAAGGCGTTGGAGGACAAGGGGCTGGCGGAGAACACCATCGTCATCTTCACCAGCGACAATGGCGGCGAGCGCTTCTCGAAGACGTGGCCGCTGACTGGGCAGAAGACCGAACTGCTGGAAGGCGGCATCCGCGTGCCTGCCATCGTGCGCTGGCCGGCCAAGATTGCGGCGGGGCAGGTGTCCGAGCAGGTGGCGATCAGCATGGACTGGCTGCCGACTTTGCTGGCGGCAGCCGGCGGCGCGCCCGATCCGGCCTATCCGACCGACGGTACCAACCTGCTGCCGCTGTTGCTGGGCCAGGCGAAGCAGCAGGAGCGCACGCTGCTGTGGCGCTACAAGGCCAACGCGCAGCGCGCCATCCGTTCCGGCAATTGGAAGTACTTGAAAATCGGCGGCAACGAGTTCCTGTTCGATGTGGTCAAGGACCAGCACGAGCGCGCCAACCTGGCCAAGCGCCACCCTGAAGTGTTCGCGAAGTTGAAGGAGCAGTGGGAGCAGTGGAACAAGGAGATGCTGCCGATCACCGCCGACGTCCGTACGCACGGCGTCAGCGGCAAGGTGCAGGCGGACCGTTACGGGATACCGGCGTCGGGCAGCGTTTCTGACTGATCGCTCATCGAGGTCAGTCGGCGAGCTTCCTGACCTCGATGCTTTGCAGCCATTTCACATGACGCGGGCCGCTGCGGGCGTCCTGGGTGGAGATCATGGCGATGCGGCCCTCGTCGTCGGCCAGCGGCGCGCCGTCGTGCTCATAAAAGACCAGGACGCCGTCGCCCAGCGGGGAATTGAAAATCTCCGCCCACGAAAAGACCGCCACGTAGCCATCGCTGGCGGTCGCGATGATGGCCATCTTCTTCACATCGTTATGGTCGCGCGACACCAGCGTGGCCCGTTCCAGCAGGTCGCGCAGGCGAACGCCCTTGACGTTTTTCAGCGGGGGGCGTTTTGCGCCGCCTTGTCCCGCCAGCGGAAATTCGCCGATTTGCTGGACCGGGAACTGGCGCAGGTCAGCCACGCTCAGTTTCAATGGATGCTCGACGGCGCCGGTGACGGCCAGCTGCGTCGTGACGCGTTGGGCCGGTGGCGTGTCCGACGGATGAGCAAAGGCAAGGGCGCTTACGCTCAGCGCCACGGCAAGCAAGAGTTTGTGCATGATTTTATTCCTTAGAATTGATAGCTGAGATTGCCGAACCACTGGCGTCCGGCGCTGGGGAAGCCGTCGGCCAGCGTGTAGTTTTTGTCGTTCAGATTGCTCACGCCCGCTTCGACCGTGACGTTGCGTACCGGGCGGTAGCCGGCCTTCAGGTTCAGCGTCGTGAAGCTGGCCAGCTGCAAGGTGTTGGACGCCCAGCGACTGCTGTTG
The DNA here is from genome assembly GCF_003416895.1 of Duganella sp. BJB476. Lineage (GTDB taxonomy): Bacteria > Pseudomonadota > Gammaproteobacteria > Burkholderiales > Burkholderiaceae_D > Rugamonas. The sequence goes on along the minus strand of NZ_QVIO01000002.1, from coordinate 548,911 downwards.
TGCTCGGCGTAGGCGATCACGTCAACGTCGCCACGCGGGTGCAGCAGCGCCTGTGCGGTCAGCTTCTGTTGCGGCACGTCGGTCAGCTTGGTGCTTGGCGAACTGAGGTTTTTCAGTTCGGTGTAAGTGTAGTTGGCGCCCAGTTCGACGATGCTGTTCAGCGCGCTGCGCGCATCGAGCTCGACGCCGGATTGCCGGACCTTGCCGACGTTCTGCATCTGCGACTTGTTGCCTGATACGTTGGCGACGGCCTGGATCTTGTCCTTGACCTCGCTGTAGAAGAACGCGGCCTGCACGTGTCCGCCTTGCCATGGCTGGCCCTGATAACCGGCCTCATAATTGCGCGCGCGTTCCTGGCGCAGCGCCGGGTTTTCGATGTAGGTGCCCAGGCGTTGCGAGTAGCGGTCCTTCAGTGTCGGCAGGCGCGACTTCTGTGCGATGGTCGCGTACACGCGGGCAGCGGGCGACAGGTCGTTGAACAGGCCGGCCTGCCAGTCATGGGCGGTCTTCTCGCTGGGCAGCGTGTAGGCGTTGCCGCTGCTGTACACCTGCAGTGGCCGCAGCTGGTGCTGGCCCGCGCCCAGCGACAGCATCAACGCCGGGCTGATCTGTACATTGTCTTCGAGCGCGTAGGAAACCAGCGCATCCTTGAAGATGGAGAGCGTCGTGCCGGTGGCGTCGCGCTCCAGGTGCTTGTCCAGCTTGTAGTGGGAGATCAAACGCAGCGTGTTGTTGGCGATGCGGCGCGATTCCAGTTCGATCGAGGCGCCATTGGTCCAGTCGCTGTAGATGCTGCGGCCGGTGCCCACGCTGCCGGCGCCGGTGGTCTTGAGCTTGCTGTAGCTGGCGTCGGTATAGGTATCGACCTCGTTGCCGTAGCTGTCGTGGTAGGCGCGCAGCTTCAGTGCTTCGGTCGGCGTCAGGGCCGTGCGCGAGATGAAGTACAGGCTTTCCTTGTCCCAGTACGGCCATTTCCAGTAGCGGGCGACGGTCGGGTCGGTCGACGGCGGCTGGCCCTTGATGCCGTGCTGCTGGTAGTAGCTGAGCGCGTATTCATCACCGGCCTTGGGCGTCAGTCCGAATTTCAGCGACACCTTGCTGTCGCGGCGATAGGCATTGTTGCGCGCGCCGCCGTCTTCGCTCGCGGTAGGGCGGAAGTCCGACGACAGCGGGAAGGTATTGCTCTCGTCATACGATGCGCCGGCCTGCACATACCAGTTGCCCTGGTTGCTGCCGAGGTTGGCGGAGGCCTGGCGTTCGCTGCCGCTGCCGAAGCCCAGCGTGGCGTCGCCTTCGATCGCGGCTTTCGGCTTGCGCGAGATCAGGTTGATGGCGCCGCCCAATGCGTTCGGGCCATACTCCATCGAGCTGAACCCTTTTGCCACCTGGATGCCGGCCAGGTCGGCGGTGCTGAAGCGGTTGAAGTCCACATAGCCATCGTAGGGAACGTAGACCGGGATGCCGTCGATAAACAGCGGCACCTGGCGCGAATCGAAGCCGCGCACGGCGATGGTTTTTTCATTGCGCGCGTTGGTCGACAGCGTCACGCCCGACAGCAGGTTCAGCGCGTCGCCGACGTTGTCGCGGTTGAACTGCTTGATTTCCTTGCGGGTGATGACGGATGCCACCTGTTCTTTTCCAATTTCGCCTACCTGGCTCAGTGAGCCGGTCACCACCACGGTACCCAGGTCAAACGGTGTCGCCTCCCCATTTTGCTGTGCTCCGACGCCGCCACTAGCCCCCAACGCCATCACCGCCGACGCCAGCAAGGCCGATTTTTGCTTCTTCATACGCTTACTTTCCCAAAGTTTGAGTCGCTATATAGTTTCGTATATAGCGATTTGTAAAAAAAATGCCGCAAGGGCAAGATCAGACTTTGGATAATGGCAAAAAATGAACGAAGTCGCAATATGCACAAGTATATAGCGGTTACGGTATCGCCTCCCTGCCAACTGGTGGATTGACGTGCGTCGCGATCTGCTGATCGCAACGCATGCCCTACAGGCAGGTGCGGTCTTGGTCACCAATGATAAATCCTTTGGACAAGTGCCAATGCTGCGGATCGAGGACTGGACCCGCTAGCATTTTCGTGAAGGACTATTGTTTAGTGGAGTAGGTGTAGAAGAAATCGTCGTCGCGCTCCCAGCCTTCGGCTTCATAGAGCGCTTGTGCCGTTGTGTTTGTATTCGAGGTTGACAGTGCCAGACGAATTGCCCCGACTGCGCGCGCGAAATCGGCGGCTGCTGTCAGCAGTTTGGCGCCCACACCCTTGCGGCGGCCCAATTCATTGACGAACAAGTCGTTCAGGACGTAGATGCGTCCGAGCGAAACGCTGGAGAAGCTCGGATACAGCTGCGTAAAGCCGATGGGCTCAGCCCCGTCGTGCGCGATAAACAGTATTGATTCGCCGTTGCCGAATCGGTCGATCAGAAATTTCTTTGCCGCCGGTACGTCGCTTTCGCGTCCGTAGAACTGGCGATAGCCATCGAATAAAACGGACAATGCTTCAATATCGGCGAGTGCGGCCTGACGAATGCTGATGGTATTCACGTGGTTCTCTTTCATACTTGATTTTTTAGTGTAGTTTGATCGGGCTGGAGGAATAGTGCGCTCCTCCCCAGCCGTCCGCCGTGAACAGCATCTTCACCGTCGCGGTCTTATCGCAGCCGGCGAACGTCCAGGACTCCGACCACGAGCCTTGAACGAGATAGCTGTTTTCAAGCGGTTGGTTTAGCGACAGGTACACGGCGTTGGCGATCGGCTCAACCCCATCGATGCGGACAATTTTGATGTCCTTCACCTCGCAAGCGGCATCGTTGTTGATGCCGCGAATTTGTAGCGCTGCGGCGGCCAGTGCCGAGCCGTAAGCGTTCTTGAAGGTCGAGACCGAAGTCTGCGAGACACCCAGTTTTTTAATGTACTGGGCCAGCTGCACATCGCCTGCCAATGCTGGCGGGATCGACATTTTTGCGCGCTGCATCCCGGTTGCGATGCCGATTGTCCGGTCCAGGTTGCCGGGGGCTATGGTTGTAATCAAATAGCCCAGCGTGGTCGTTACCGCGCGCTCATGTCCGGCACTCACGGCGGACGACAATCCATTCAATGCCTCGATCTGTTCGCCGCGCTGCGCAACAGGCGTCGCCGCCAGCGCGTTGTACCTGTTCATGTCGACTTTGCCGCCCGGCGCATAGCTGTACTTGGGGTCGAGCGCGAAGATCTCATACAGCACAAAGCCGGCAGCCAGCGAGCCCTTGGCCTGCGCCTGGCGTGCGAGCTGGCGTGCCAGCGGCATTGGATCATCGTTTTTTTCGCCGCCGCTGATCAGGCATTCCGCCCGGACGATGGCGCCCATTAGATCGCCGGCATCCGCAGCCTCGCGGGCCAATGAGCAGGTGCGCGGCAGGTCGACGACGGGCTCCGCATGAGCAAGCGCGGCTAGCATGATCGAAAAAGGAAAAATTAAGCTGATGCTGCGGTTCATGTTAGTCCTGCATGTTCTAGTTTTTGTGATAGTGCAGATGCAGCTCGAACTTCCACGTCACCAGCCGCAGCAAGGTGATGCAGGCGGCGCTGGCCCACAGCGCGAAGTCGTCGGAGACGTCGGTGTATTGCAGGCCGATGTACATCCAGCAGCCGAAGAAGGCACAGATGGCGTAGGGTTTGCCGTCGCGGAAGACCATCGGCACTTCGTTGCAGACGATGTCGCGCAGCACGCCGCCGAAGATACCGGTGATCACGCCCATCATCGAGGCGATGAACAGCGGCATGTGCGCGGCCTGCGCCTGCGACACGCCGGCCACGGCAAACAGCCCGAGGCCGATGGCGTCGGCCACCACGATCAAGCGTTCGGACAGGATCTGGCGCAGGGTGCGCATCAGCGGCGCGGCCACCAGCGCCAGGATGAAGATCAGGATCGCGTATTCCTGGTGCAGCACCCAGAACAACGGTCTTCGGTCGAGCAGGATGTCGCGCAGCGTACCGCCGCCGAACGCGGTGATGAAGGCCACTGTGAACACGCCCACCACGTCCATGCGCTTGCGGCGCGCTTCAACGAAGCCGGAAAACGCGCCCACCAGAATCGCGACAATCTCGATGACTGTGATCAGGGAAACGTGCGGAACAGGGACGTGCTTCATGTAGGCTTATGGACAAAGTGATGATGCCATAGGTTAACATGACAAACCGACCACGTGTCATGATTCTGATGTCTGTCGCCGCTGCGCGCTCAACTGCGTCACCAGCTGCTCGACGTGTGACTCTGCCGCCACAATCGAGGCTTGCAGCCGCTCGTCGCCGAATTCGTCGTACTCGATGGCCGCCCCATGCACGTCGGTAATGCCGATATACCCCAGCGCCGTGGTGACCGACGGTTCCACATGGTTCATGTGGGCGATGCGCTGGCCGTAGCCGTAATCTCCACGCGAGCTGAGGATGACGAACGATTTGCGCTGCTGGTCCAGCAGCGGCCAGTAGGGCGCGCCGGCGCGGCCTCGGTCGAAGCCGAAGGTTCTGCCCACGCGCACGATGTTGTCGATATAGGCCTTGAACTGGGCCGGCACGTTGAAGTTATACATCGGCACGCCGGCTACGACCAGGTCGGCCGCGCACAATTCATCGATCAACTGGTCGCTCTCTTGCAGCACCGCGTGCATCCACGGCAGGCGCTGCTCCGGCTTGGTAAAGGCGGCATGGATCCATTCGCCCGTCACGTGCTGCGGCGGATGGGCGCCCAGGTCGCGATAGATCACGGTGTCGTCGGGATGCGCCGCCTGCCAGCGGGTGACGAAGCGCGACGTCAGGCGCCGGGTATGTGAGCCGAACGGCTGGTCTGCGGAGTTGCCGGGGCGGGCGCTGGAGTCGAGGTGCAGTAGTGTGGTCATGATGTAGATGCGGTATGCTCGTTGGTTGTCGTGCAATGACTATAGGCCGCGCTGTCGCACCCAACAAACCAGCTGAATTGATGCCAGACGAATTGGATTCACTTGAGGACACACCATGTTTCGTGCTTTACCGGTTGTCGCGCTGCGTACTTTCGAATCGTCGGCGCGCCACCTGAGCTTCAAGCTGGCGGCCGATGAACTGGCGGTGACGCCGGGCGCGGTGTCGCATCAGGTGCGGACGCTGGAGGAATGGCTGGGCGTGGCGCTGTTCGACCGCCTGCCGCGCGGCGTACGGCTTACGCCCAAGGGCGAGACGCTGTTCCACTCGCTGCACTCGGCGCTGGCCGACCTGGCGCAGGTCACCAACAGCCTGCGCGCGGCGCCGGTGGCTGGCCGCCTGACCGTGACCACCGCCTCGTCATTTGCCGCGCTGTGGCTGATTCCCCGGCTGGACCGGTTCTACGCCCTGCATCCGGAAGTCAATCTGCGGCTGGATACCTCGACCACGCCCATCGACTTGCAGCAGGACGCCAGCGTCGACGTCGCGATCCGCTACGGTGGCGGCCCGTATTTGGACATGTACAGTCCGGGCAGCATGGTCGAGTCGTTCGGCGTCTACGGCGCGCCGGGCAGGGTGGATGAGTTGATGGACCAAGCGTCGCCGTCGCTGATTTCGGTCCACTGGGCCAAGTCCACGCTGTACCGCGACAGCTGGCGTGCATGGTGCGAGGCGGCCGGCAAGAACTGGCTACCTGGCTCGGCGCTGCGGGAATATGCGGAGGAAATGTATGCGTTGCAGGCGGCGATCGCCGGGCAGGGGCTGGTGATGGCAAGCTCCATCCTGGTCGCCGATACGGAGCAGAGGGGGCTGTTGAAGGCCGCACGGCCGGACCTGCAGATCGCCGGCGGCACGTACACCGTGTTGTGCGTACCGGGCCGGGAGCGGCATCCGCCGGTGCAGGCTTTCTTCGATTGGCTGCGCAGCGAGTGGGCAGCCGTTACGCCTTAACGCTGAACTTGCAGCGCGGCGCGCAGCAGCACGATCAACGCCCCTTCGCCGCCTTCGGAAGGGCGTGCCTGGCAGAAGGCCACGACTTCTTCCTTCTGCACCAGCCAGCTGTGCACCATGGACTTGAGCACCGGTTCCTGGCTCCTGGAGCCGAAACCACGGCCGTGAATCACGCACACGCAACGGTGGTTGCGCATGGCCGACTTGCGCAGGAAATCGCCGATGGCATCGCGCGCATCGTCGCGGCGCAGGCCGTGCAGGTCCAGCTCATCCTGCACTGGCCAGTGGCCCTTGCGCATCTTCTTCACCACGTCCGGGCCGACGCCGGGAGCGGCGTAGTTCAGCGCCGGATCTTCTTCCAGATAATGATCGACTTCAAACAGGTCGGACAGCGACTCGCGCAGCACGGCCGCGTCGTCCTCGGCCTGCGTCAGCTTGCGGGCCGGCGCAGCGGCTACGGACGCAGTCTTCGGCATCTGCGGCACATAGCGGTCCGACACCGGCATGCGTTTGACGCCGCCCAGGCTGGACTGGAAGATATTCGCTTCCACTGCCTGTACCTTTTCCCGCTTGACGCGCTCCGCCTCGGCGGCGGCGCGCGTGTCGGCCTGCTCCTTGAGCTGCTTGGCCAGCGATTTCAGGTCGGCGAAGTCTTTCAGTTCCACGCTATTACTCCTGGCCTTCGAGGTAGCGCTGGGCGTCCAGCGCGGCCATGCAGCCGGTGCCGGCGCTGGTGATGGCCTGGCGGTAGATGTGGTCCTGCACGTCGCCGGCGGCGAACACGCCCGGTACGCTGGTCGCGGTCGCCATGCCTTCGGTGCCGGTCTTGGTCTTGATGTAACCGTTGTGCATGTCCAGCTGGCCTTCGAAGATGCCGGTGTTCGGCTTGTGGCCGATGGCGATGAACAGGCCGTGCACGGTCAGCTCGCTGACGGCATTGCTGTCGGTCGACTGGATCTTGATGCCGGTAACGCCGCTGTCGTCGCCCAGCACTTCCTGCAGCGTGTGGTTGTACTTGATGACGATCTTGCCTTCGGCGACCTTGGCGTTCAGGCGGTCGATCAGGATGGCTTCGGCGCGGAACTTGTCGCGGCGGTGGATCAGCGTCACTTTGGTGGCGATGTTGGACAGGTACAGCGCTTCCTCGACGGCGGTGTTGCCGCCGCCGACCACGGCCACTTCCTGGCCACGGTAGAAGAAGCCGTCGCAGGTGGCGCAGGCGGACACGCCTTTGCCCATGAACGCCTGTTCCGACGGCAGGCCCAGGTACTGTGCCGAGGCGCCGGTCGAGATGATCAGCGTGTCGCAGGTGTACTCATGGCTGTCGCCGATCAGGCGGATCGGTTTCTCTTGCAGCTTGACGGTGTGGATATGGTCGAACACGATGTCAGTATTGAAACGTTCCGCGTGCTGCAGGAAGCGTTGCATCAGGTCCGGGCCTTGCACGCCCATCGGGTCCGCCGGCCAGTTTTCCACGTCGGTGGTGGTCATCAGCTGGCCGCCTTGCTCGACGCCGGTGACCAGCATCGGCTTCAGATTGGCGCGCGCGGCGTAGATAGCGGCGCTGTAGCCGGCTGGGCCGGAGCCAAGGATCAATACACGGGCGTGTTTAGGTGTGGTCATGGAAGGCTTCTTAATATGTTGGATTAATCCGAATTTGGGGGCAATTATAGTGATGGCAAGGGCGGTAGCAGGGCAACCGCTATTGCATTCACGCAGGCAATACAAGATTATAGTGCAAGCAGCGGATCAGGATGAATCGTCGGGCCGGTTGGGGCCCATATGCCTTAGAATAGCCATACCTGATTATTTCCTGACCGATAAGATTGCAACACCTTTATACCTATGAGCAGTAAAAAAGTTCAGGAACGCATGCCAAAAGCCTCTTCCGCCGGATCTTCCGCCTATACCCGCACCCCGACCGAACGCCAGCCCCTGCCCAATCGGCTGGTGCGGCTGCTGTCCGAGGCGCGCTGGCTTGCGCTGGCCGTGCTCGGCCTGTATTTCGTGCTGATACTCATCAGCTACGACAAGATGGACCCTGGCTGGTCCCACGAAACGCTGGTGCCCAAAGTGCACAACCTCGGCGGGCGCGCTGGCGCCTGGCTGTCCGACTTGCTGCTGTATATCTTCGGTTTTTCGGCCTGGTGGTGGGCGTTTTGCCTGCTGCGCATCGTCTGGCTCGGTTATCGCCGGCTGACGCAGAAATATGTGCTGTCCAAGGAACCTGATCCGGAACACGCGCAGGAACCGTTGATACGCGGGATAGGCTTCGTGCTGCTGTTTATCGGCAGCGTCGGGCTGGAATACCTGCGCATGTACACCTTGCATGTGCAACTGCCGCGCGCGCCGGGCGGCGTGCTGGGGCAGTTGATCGGCCATTCGGCCCACGTGGCGTTCGGCTTCACCGGCGCGACCCTGCTGCTGTTGCTGCTGTTCGGCCTGGGCCTGAGCCTGTTCTTCCACGTCTCGTGGCTGACCTTGGCCGAGCGCATCGGCGGCGGCATCGAGACGGTCATCGACTGGTTCATCCAGCGCTACCAGTACCGCGAAGACCGCCGCCAGGGCGAGGTCGCGGCCGTCAAGCGCGAAGAGGTGGTGGTCATCGAACGCGCCAAGCACGTCGAGAAGCATCCGGTGGCGGCGGCGCCGGTCAAGATCGAGCCGCAGGTGGTTACCGTGGTCAAGTCCGAGCGTGTGGAGAAGGAACGCCAGGCCAATCTGTTCCAGGACCTGAGCGGCGACAGCCAGCTGCCGGCCCTGTCCCTGCTGGACGAGGCGGCCGAGGTGCAGGAAACCGTGTCGATCGAAACGCTGGAATTCACCAGCCGCCTGATCGAGAAGAAGCTGTCCGACTTCGGCGTCGAAGCCAAGGTGGTGGCGGCCTATCCGGGCCCGGTCGTCACGCGTTACGAAATCGAGCCGGCCACCGGCGTCAAGGGCAGCCAGATCGTCGGCCTGGCGCGCGACCTGGCGCGTTCGTTGTCGCTGACCTCGATCCGTGTGGTCGAGACCATTCCGGGCAAGAACTACATGGCGCTGGAGCTGCCGAATCCCAAGCGCCAGATCGTGCGCCTGAGCGAGATCGTCGGTTCCAAGGTCTACAACGACAATCCGTCGCCGCTGACCGTGGCGCTGGGCAAGGACATCGCCGGCAAGGCCGTGGTGGCCGACCTGGCCAAGATGCCGCACTTGCTGGTCGCGGGTACCACCGGCTCGGGTAAATCGGTGGGTATCAACGCCACCATCCTGTCGCTGCTGTACAAGTCCGACCCGGCCGACGTGCGCATGATCCTGATCGATCCGAAGATGCTGGAGATGTCGGTGTACGAAGGCATTCCGCACCTGCTGGCGCCGGTCGTGACCGATATGCGCCAGGCCGGCCACGCGCTGAACTGGGCGGTCAACGAGATGGAGCGCCGCTACAAGTTGATGTCCAAGCTGGGCGTGCGTAACCTGGCCGGCTACAACGCCAAGATCGCCGAAGCCAAGAAGAAGGAAGAGCACATCCCGAATCCGTTCAGCCTGACGCCGGATTCGCCGGAGCCGCTGGAAAAACTGCCGACCATCGTCATCATCATCGACGAGCTGGCCGACCTGATGATGGTGGTCGGCAAAAAGGTGGAAGAGCTGATTGCCCGTATCGCGCAAAAAGCCCGTGCTGCCGGCCTGCACTTGATTCTGGCGACGCAGCGCCCATCTGTAGACGTGATCACCGGCCTGATCAAGGCCAACATCCCGACCCGTATCGCGTTCCAGGTATCGTCGAAGATCGACTCGCGCACCATTCTGGACCAGATGGGGGCGGAAACGCTGCTCGGCATGGGCGACATGCTGTACATGCCACCGGGCACGGGCCTGCCGGTGCGGGTGCACGGCGCCTTCGTGTCGGATGAAGAAGTGCACCGCGTGGTCAAGCATCTGAAGACCACCGGCGAACCGAACTATATTGAAGGCATCCTTGAAGGCGGCACGCTGGAAGGCGAAGCCGGCGGCGGCGATGCCGTGGCGGGCGAGGGCGGCGGCGAGGCCGATCCGATGTACGATCAGGCGGTGCAGGTGGTGTTGAAAAATCGCCGCGCCTCGATCTCGCTGGTGCAGCGCCATCTGCGCATCGGCTACAACCGCGCGGCGCGCTTGCTGGAACAAATGGAAAATAGCGGAGTGGTCTCCGCCATGCAGTCGAACGGCAACCGCGACATTCTGGTGCCGGCTGCCAGTGCAGAATAAAATAGGATAAACCGTATGATGCGTTTTAAAAATATCGCAGTGTTGACCGCCGGCCTGCTGGCGGCGGCCTTGGCGCAAGCCAGCGCGCTGGAGCAGTTCAAATCCTTCGTTGCCTCGACCAAGGCCGCCAAGGGCGAGTTCACCCAGAAGCAGGTCAAGAACACCAATGGCGAAGCGCCCAAGGTTTCGACGCCGGCCACCGGCACCTTCGTGTTCGCCCGTCCGGGCAAGTTCATCTGGACCTACGTGAAGCCCTACGACCAGGTGCTGCAAGCCGATGGCGACCAGCTGTTCATCTTCGACAAGGACCTGAACCAGGTCACCGTGAAGAAGCTGGGCGATGCGCTGGGCTCGTCGCCGGCCGCCATCCTGTTCGGCAGCAACGACCTGGAAAAGAATTTCACGCTGTCGGAAGCCGGCACCAAGGAAGGCCTGGAATGGCTGAAGGCCGTGCCGAAAGCCAAGGACACCAGCTTCGAGCAAATCACCATCGGCCTGCGCAACGGCTTGCCGGAAGCGATGGAGCTGAAGGACTCGTTCGGCCAGACTTCGGTGCTGTCGTTCCGCAAGATCGAAAAAAATCCGGCGCTGACTGCGACGAGTTTTAAATTCGTCATGCCGAAGGGCGCCGACGTATTCAATAATAACTAAGACCCTGCTGTCGCGGGTGCCGACGCCGCAGCTGCGACGCTGCGGCGTTTTTCCATTTAGAGATCATGGCAGATTTATTTTCCACCGAACCGCGCCAGCCGCTGGCCGAAGCGCTGCGGCCCAAGACGCTTGACGACGTCATCGGCCAGCATCACCTGCTGGGGCCGGGCAGGCCGCTGCGCCTGGCGTTTGAATCGGGCCAGCCGCATTCGATGATCTTGTGGGGCCCGCCGGGCGTGGGCAAGACCACGCTGGCGCGGCTGACCGCCAACGCCTACGAGTGCGAGTTCATCGCCTTGTCGGCCGTGTTCTCCGGCGTGAAGGACATCCGCGCCGCGATGGAGCAAGCCCAGCACAACCTGGACATGGGCAAGCATACGATCTTGTTCGTCGACGAGATCCACCGCTTCAACAAATCGCAGCAGGACGCCTTGCTGCCGTACGCCGAATCCGGCCTGGTGACGCTGATCGGCGCCACCACCGAGAATCCTTCGTTCGAAGTCAACTCGGCGCTGCTGTCGCGCTCGCAGGTCTACGTGCTGCATTCCTTCGACGACGCCGAGCTGCGTCAATTGGTCGACAAGGCCCGCGCCAAGGTGCTGACGCATCTGGAGTTCGACGAAGCGGCGATCGACACGCTGATCGGCTACGCCGACGGCGACGGCCGCCGCCTGCTGAACCTGCTGGAGCAGACCAGCACGGCCGCCAACGCCGCCAAGACCAACAAGATCACGCCCGAGTTCATCCAGAACGCGCTGACCCTGAACGCGCGCCGCTTCGACAAGGGCGGCGACAATTTCTACGACCAGATTTCGGCGCTGCACAAATCCGTGCGCGGCTCGAACCCGGACGCTGCGCTGTACTGGCTGTGCCGCATGCTCGACGGCGGCGCCGACGCCAAATACCTGTCGCGCCGCATCGTCCGCATGGCGTGGGAAGACATCGGCCTGGCCGATCCGCGCGCGATGCAGATGGCCAACGACGCCGCCGCCACCTTCGAGCGCCTCGGTTCGCCGGAAGGCGAGCTGGCGCTGGGGCAGGCGGTGATCTACCTTGCCATCGCCGCCAAGAGCAACGCCGGCTACAACGCCTTCAACCAGGCCATGGCCTTCGTCAAGAAGGACAAGTCGCGCGAAGTGCCGGTCCACCTGCGCAACGCGCCGACCAAGCTGATGAAGGAACTGGGCTACGGCCATGAATACCGCTACGCCCACGACGAGCCGCACGCCTACGCCGCCGGCGAAACCTACTTCCCCGACGATATGCGCGAACCCGGCTGGTACCAGCCCGTCCCGCGCGGCCTGGAAAGCAAGATCGCCGACAAAATGGCCTTCCTGCGCCAGCTGGACGAGGACGCCGGCAAGCGCTGAGGCGCCATTGTGATAATTGTTATTGACTAAACCAGCAGATTTCCCGTATCTTTCGCCTGTTTTCCATTTCCGGAGACCCTCATGGGTACTTGTTCGAGTGATAGTTGTAGCCAGACCAGCTCTGGCACCGCCTCGGCAAGATAACGCAGCATTCCCTGCCGTCATCTTGCTCATCGCGGATGATGGCGTCTGACGCGGGCCCGGCCCGCGTCGCACCCATCCAAATTTTGTTGCCATGCCGCGCCGTTGTATCGGTTGCGCGTGTTGCCGCACCTCCGTTTTACGCCCGCTGCCGGGCGAATTCTGTTGTTGGATGATTTATGTTGAATGCTGATCACACCGTTACCGCGCCTGCGCGCGCCTTCGCCTCCTCCTGGCTGAAAAAACTCGGCCCCGGCCTGATCACCGGCGCCGCCGACGATGATCCGAGCGGCATCGCCACCTATTCGCAAGCGGGCGCGCAGTTCGGTTTCCAGATGCTGTGGACGATCTTGTTCACCTATCCGCTGATGGTCGGCATCCAGGTCGTGAGCGCGCAGATCGGGCGCGTCAGCGGCAAAGGGTTGGCCGGCAATATCCGCGAACATTTCCCGGCGTGGCTGGTGCGCGCCATCGTCGCCTTGCTGCTGATCGCCAATACCGTCAACATCGCGGCCGACGTTTCGGCCATGGGCGAGGCGGTCACGCTGATCGTCGGCGGCTCGTCGCGCTGGTATGCAGCGCTGTTCGGCGTGATCTCGCTGCTGTTGCAGGTGCTGATACCTTATCGCAGCTATGTGCGCTTCCTGAAGTGGCTGACCCTGGCCTTGCTGGCCTATGTGGCGGCGGTGTTCACCGTTCATGTGCCGTGGCTGCAAGTGGCGGCTGCCACCACGATGCCGCGCCTGGAATGGTCGCCAGCCTACATCACCACCATGGTGGCGGTGTTCGGCACCACCATCAGTCCCTACCTGTTCTTCTGGCAGGCCTCGCAGGAAGTGGAAGAGCTGCAGGCCTGTCCGCAGTCGCAGGCGCTGCGCGAGGCGCCCGAGCAGGCGCGCGCGCACTTCCAGCGCATCAAGGTCGACACCGTCATCGGCATGGGCTTCTCCAACCTGGTGGCCTTCTTCATCATGCTGACCACGGCGGTGACGCTGCACCTGCACGGCATCGCCGCGATCGACACCTCGGCGCAGGCGGCTGCCGCCTTGCGTCCGCTGGCGGGCGAGTTTGCGTTTGCCCTGTTCAGCGCCGGCATCATCGGCACCGGCATGCTGGCGGTGCCGGTACTGGCCGGCTCGGCGGCCTACGCGGTGGCGGGCGCCTTCCAGTGGGAGAAGGGACTGGAGAAAACCGCGTCGCAGGCCAAGGGCTTCTACGGCATCATCGCGGTCTCCACCATCGTCGGTATTTTGCTGGGCTTTACGTCCATCGATCCGATCAAGGCCCTGTACTGGAGCGCGGTGATCAACGGCGTGATCTCGGTGCCCATCATGGTGGTGATGATGTTGATGGCGGGACGCTCCGCCATCATGGGCCGCTTCGTGATCGGCCGTCGCCTGCGTATCCTGGGCTGGGGCGCGACGGCGGCGATGACGCTGGCGGTGCTGGCCATGTTCTGGATGATGTTGCCCTAAGCACGTTGTTTCATGGCAACGGAACCGGTGCGATTCTCAACCGGCGTAATATACTGAAAACACATAGTGCCGCCGAACTCCCGCGTGCAACGATGGCTAGTCCATTCGATCCGCAGTGTCCTGACGGGCTTGCATTTCAGGAGTTCCCATGCGGCCTACATTTGGCTTCTTTCTAAGTTTTAAGTTCAAGATCACCTCCCTCGTGATCGCGCTGGTGCTGGTCGCCGGCATCGGCACGGGCGGTATTTCCTTGCTCATCGCGGAGTCGGAACTGCGGCAGGTGATCGCGCGCCAGGAGTTGTCGCTGCTGACCAGCGCGGCCGCCCTGATCGACAGCGATCTGCAGGACAAGCGGCAACTGCTGCGCGTGCTGGCCGAGCAGTTCCAGGCGCACGAATTGACGCTGGACCAGGTGCAGCAGGAACTGGAAACCCATGAATCCCTGCGCGAGGAGTTTTTCAACGTCTCCGCCTTCGACGCCACCGGCAAGCTGATCGCCAGCCTGCGCGACCGCAACGCCAAGCGCATCAACATCTCCGACCGCAAGTACTTCCAGGAGACCTTGCAGCAAAAGGACGGCGTGATCTCGGCGCCTTTCAAGAGCGTACTCTCGGGTCGGCCGGTGTTCGTGCTGACCCAGCCGCTGCGCGATTCCAGCGGGAAGATCGTCTGCGTCCTGCTCGGTGCGATCGACTTGTTGCGGCCTTCGTTTTCCGCGCAGATCGACTCGCTGCGCTCCAGCTCCGAGGGCTATCTTTTCATCGTCACCGACGATGGCGTGATAGTTCATCATCCCAATAAAAAACTGCTGCTGGAAAAAGGCGACGACGGCGTCGGCACCGTGGTGGAGGCGGCCTTGCAGGGCGGCGAGGGCTGGCAGGAAGGCATCCTCGACGATGGCGTGCCGGTGCTGCTGGTGCATAAGCACTTGCGTGAGGCAGCGTGGACCATCGCCTTGTCCTATCCGGTCGAGAGCGCCTTCGCGCCGATGCGCAGCGTGCGGCTGCGCGCCTTTGTCGGGGCGGCGATATTGACCGGCCTGGCCGGACTGTTCGGCTGGGCGATCACCAAGAAACTGCTGCTGCCGCTGGGCCGGCTGCAGCGGCATGTGGAGGACATCAGCGCCGGCAAGGCCAGCATCGAAGTGTTCGACGTGGACCGGGGCGACGAGTTCGGCCACCTCAGCCGGGCGTTCTACGCGCTATCCCAAAGCCGCGCACGCGCCGAGCTGGAGCTGCACCGCCTGGCCACCACCGATGTCCTGACCGGCATCGGCAACCGCCGCATGTTCGACGATTTCCTGCCGAAGGCGCTGGCGCGGGCCGCGCGCGCCGGCCAGCAGGTGGGGCTGGCCTTCCTGGATATCGACCACTTCAAGGAGATCAACGATACGCTGGGTCACGCCGCCGGCGACCAGGTGCTGGTGGAGTTCGCCCGGCGCCTGATGGCCTCGGTGCGCACCACGGATACCGTGGCCCGCCTGGCCGGCGATGAATTCGTGATCGTGTTCGAGCAGCTGGCCTCGAATACCGAAATCGATGTGCTGGGGCGGAAGATCGTGGAGGCCATGCATGAACCCTTCCCGTGCGGCGCGGCGCAACGCCGGGTCACGGCCAGCATCGGCATTGCGCTGACGAGCAGTCCGGCGGTGACGGCCGACGAAGTCATGCGCGCGGCGGACCAGGCGCTGTATGGCGTCAAGGCGGCCGGGCGTAATGGCTTCGCCGTGAACCAGGTCGGCGCCGAGCGCGTCTTGCGGGCGCGGGCGAAAACCTAGGCGCCGCTGCGCTGTGGTTCGCTCTCGACCAGCAAGGTCAGCAGGCGCGACAATTCTTTGCGGTCGGCCGGCGACAGCGGCGCGAAGTTTTGGCTGGTGACCTTGGGCACGACCTGCTGGCATTGATGCAGCAGGGCCGCGCCCGCCTGCGTCAGCGTGTGGAGCATGGCCCGGCCCTGGCCCGGTTGCCGCTCCACCAAACCCATCTTCATCAAGCGCGTCACCAAGGTGCCGAAGGCCTGGTCGGAATTGAAGGTCAGTTCGGCCAGCCCGTGCATGGTGCTGCCGGGGTGGCGGTCGATTTCGCGCAGCGCGTTCCATTGCACCAGGCTCACGCCCAGCGGTGCGAGTTGCGCCTCCAGGGCGCGGTGTTGGCGGTGCTGGGCTTGCTTAACCAGCAGGCCGAGGGCTTCGAGGGAAATAGTCATCTCAACATATTTATATATCGCTATCCGACTGTCAAGATCGGCTTGACATGTAAGCATATTTATATAAATATGTTTATATTATTTGGAGAAGGGATGAATATGCGATTATTGAACGATACGGCGACGGTCGCCTTGGCCGACCAGGGACAGGGGCGGGCATTCCTGCTGTTGCATGGCGGCGCCGGGCCGGCGTCGGTGGCGGGGCTGGCGACTGCGCTGTCGGCCAAGGCGCGCGTGCTTACGCCCACGCATCCTGGCTTCAACGGCCAGCCTAGGCTCCGGGGCTGTGCCAGCGCCGGCGACCTGGCCAGGGTCTACTTGGACCTGCTCGAGCGGATGGACTTAAAGGACGTGATCATCGTCGGCAATTCCTTCGGCGGCTGGGTCGCGACGGAAATGGCGTTGCTGGCGCCGCGGCGGCTGGCGGGTATCGTGCTGCTCAACGCGGTTGGCATCGACGGCGTCATCGTCGATCCGGTCGGGCTGGCGCCCGCCGAGCGCGCGGCCAAGGCCTTCCACGATCCGCAGCGCTACTCGCTGGCCCCTGCCAGCCCCGAGGCAGCCGCGATCATGGCCGCCAACCATGCCGCGCTCCACGCGTACGCGGGACAGCCGTTCATGCACGATCCGACCCTGCGGGCGCGCTTGGCGGAGCTACAGGTGGCGGCGCTGGTGGCCTGGGGCGCCAGCGACGGCATCGTGGATGTGGCGTATGGGCGACGCCTGTGCGACAGCATGCCCGGCGCCGCGTTCGCCCTGGTCGAGGAGGCCGGGCACTTTCCTCACATCGAGCAATTGCCGCAGGTGTTGGACCTGATCGATGATTTCAGCCGCGCCCAAATGTTGTAAGATGAAGGATTGTGGAAGCGGTGAGCGAGGAGCAGCATGCAGCAGGTGACCAAGGTTGACGGCATCGAAGTCTATACCGAAGGCGAGGGTACCGAGACCATCGTGATGATACACGGCTGGCCGGATACCTACCGCGTATGGGATGCCCAGGTTGAAGAGCTGAAGCACCGCTACCGTTGCGTGCGCTTCACGCTGCCGGGCTTCGACATCAGCAAGCCGCGCCGCGCCTACTCGCTCGACGCCACCATCCGCCTGATCTCCTACATCGTCAACAGCGTGAACCAGAAGCAGAAGGTGATCCTGATGCTGCACGACTGGGGCTGCATGTTCGGCTACGAATATTACATGCGCAACAAGCAGGCGGTGTCGGCCATCATCGGCGTCGACATCGGCGACGCGCAGTCGAAGGCGGTGCAGGACTCGCGCACCTTGTCGCAGAAAATGATGGTCAAGGGCTACCAGGGTACGCTGGCGCTGGCCTGGGCGATCGGCGGGCCGATCGGCACCATGATGACGCGCTACATGGCGCGCGTGCTGCGCGTGCCGTCGCCCCGGGAATATATCAGCGTCAAGATGAACTTCCCGTACTACATCATGGCCGCCGGCGAGGCCGGCTCCTACCGCAACATGGTGCGCTTCGTCCCGCAGGTGCCGATGCTGTTCATCTATGGCGTCCGCAAGCCCTTCATGTTCCATTCCGACGCGTGGGCCGACAAGCTGGAGGCGAAGGAGGGCTGCAAGGTTGTGGCTTTCAACACCGACCACTGGCCGATGCTGCGCCAGCCCGAGCGCTTCAATGAAGTGGTGCTGGGCTGGCTGGAAAAGCCGGCCGACAACGACGAGGCCGCCGAGCAGGACGCGGCGGCCTGAGCCACTAAGCCATTAACGCAGCTTGATCGGCTTCAGGTAGGGCGCGAACGGCGGCGCCGGCAGCTGGGCCGAAGCGTAAGCCTGGCGGAAGCAGGCGGCCTTGCTGTTGTCGACGTCGGTGGTGCTGCGGATGACTTTGCCTGCGGAGTCGAGCGTCAGCACGATCACCACCGGATACTTGGACTTGTCGTGGCAGTTGCCGCGCTCGTCGAGCTTGTTCGAGTTGTTGAAGTTGATCGACACTTCCTCGTACTTGCTCGCCTTATCGTTCGGGAACTGGGCGTTGAATTTGGCCATTTCGCCGGCGAAGGCCGGGTTGGCTGGCGGCGGTGCTTCGTCCTTGGGCGGGCCGCTCATGGTCGAGCAACCGGCGGCGAGCATCATGACGGCGCCGGCGGCGGCAATTTTCAGGAATGGCTGGTTCAAATTATTCTCCTCGGTGTCTGTACTGTTGATACATCGTACATAGTCCGGGGATAGCGTGGCGCACGATTAGTTGCGTAGGAGAAATCCTACAACCCCCACCCATGCAGCGCGGAGGCGAATTTGGCCTGGAACGCCGCCCATCCGTGCGGCACTTCGGTGTCGGCCGGCAGGCGCACCCGCACCGCGCGCGGGCCGACCGCGTCGATCAGCGTCAGGCCGTCGTTCGGCACTTCGAAGGTCTGGCCCTGGCGCAGCATGAAGTCGGTATGTTCGCCGTAGGCGGTGATCCAGGCGGTGCCGGCCAGGCATTCGATGTGGCGGCCGGCCGCGCCGGCGATGCGCAATGGATGGTTCTCCGACAGGCTGTATTCGGCCTGTCCCTGCGTCAGTGCGAGTAATTCCGGTTTCATTGCAACTCCTGCTGTGGTGATTCGTGCAACCAGAATACGCAGCGGCGGGCGACCATAACAGATGCAGCAAATCGAAATTGTGATCGTCACAATGGCGTTTGGACTAAACTGTTATGGTCGAAATTTGCGCTCGCTGTACCTGTCGCCACCGGGCGGGTCGGGGCCACAATAGCCGGATGTCCCATCAACTCACCCTATACGAAGACTTGGCCAACGAATTGGGCGGGCTGATCGCCAGCCGCGTGTTCGCGCCGGGCGACCGGCTGCCGTCGATCCGCCACCTGGCGCAGCAGAAGCGCCTGTCCGTCAGCACCGTGATGCAGGCGCTGCGGCTGATGGAGGACCGCGGCCTGGTCGACGCCAAGCCGCAGGCGGGCTATTACGTGCGCCATCGGCCGCGCATGATGGCGGTGATGACCGATGCCGAGCATTTGCAGGAGCCGGCCTATGTCGGCATCAATAACCTGCTGATGCGGGTGCTGAGGGCCAATGAAGACCCCGGCCTGGTGCAGATGGGCTCGGCATGGCCGTTGCAGGAACTGCTGCCGATGAAGCGCATGCAGAAGACCGTGGCCGCCGTGGCGCGGCGCGATCCGGGCTTGCTGAGCACGGTCAGCTGCTATGACACCAACCATCCCGAGTTCATCCGGCAGATCGCCCGCCGGGCGCTGGACTGGGGCCATCTGGACCTGAATGAAATTGTCGTCACCGGCTCCTGCACCGAGGCGCTCAGCCTGTGCCTGCGGGCGGTGGCCAAGGCCGGCGACACCATCGCGATCGAGTCGGCGACCTATTTCGTGCTGCTGCAATTGATCGAGTCGCTGGGCATGAAGGCGCTGGAGATTCCCACCCATCCGAAGACCGGCCCGTCGATCGACGCGCTGGAGCTGGCGATGAACGCCGGCCTGGTGCAGGCGGTGCTGCTGATCCCGAACGCCAACAATCCGCTGGGCTGCATCATGCCGGAGGCGAACAAGCAGCGGCTGGCCAAGCTGCTGTCGCAGCATGATATTCCACTGATCGAGGACGATGTCTACGGCGACCTGTGCTTCACGCCGGAACGGCCGTGGCCGGTCAAGGCCTACGACACCAGCGGCCATGTGATGCTGTGCGCGTCGTATTCCAAGGCCATCAGCCCCGGTTCGCGGGTCGGCTACGTGGTGGCGGGGCGCTATGCGCAGGATATCGTGGTGCAGAAGATGATCGCCAGCGGCGCCACCAGCCACTTCTTCCAGGCCGTGCTGGCCGATTTCCTGACTGGCAGCGCCTATGAAAACCAGCTGCGCAAGATGCGGCGCGCGCTGTCGCAGCGCATCGCCCGCATGTCGGACGCGATCTGCGAGACTTTTCCCCATCAGTGCACCGTGTCCGAGCCGCAGGGCGGCTTCGTGGTCTGGGTCGGCCTGCCGGAGCAGGTCGATGCGCTGGCCCTGCACGGCGACGCCGTGGCGGCCGGCGTGGCGTCGATGCCGGGGCAGTTGTTCTCCGCCACGGGCAAGTTCCGCAACTATCTGCGCCTGAACTGCGGCAATCCGTGGGGGCCGCGCACCGAGGCCGCCATCGCCACCTTGGGCGAGCTGGTGCACCGGCATGCCGACCAGCCTGCCGTGCTGCGCAGCGCCGCCTGAACCGCTCGTTTCCCACCCGTTTTTTGCACTTCAGGCGCCGTTTCCGGCGCTTCGTCGCATCCCGATGGCGACGCACAGGGCCTTTAGGTACAGTACAACCATACCAAGCAGCGTTACAAAATAACGCGAAACCAACCACCTGAAGGAGTACATCATGAACATCGCTAAAAACATGGAAATCATCTTCGTCGCCGCTACCGTACTGGCCGCCGCCACGACCTTCGCCACCGCCGCCGACACCTCGGTTGCTCCGGTTGCCCCAGCCGCCAAAGTCGCCGTCTCGACCGCCAAAATGCAAGTCGTGACCGTGACCGCCAAGCGCCTGACCGCCGCCGAAAAAGCTGCACTGTAATCCCCGCAGCCGGCGGGCTGTTCAAAACTCGCAGGGAAGTGGCATCCTCTTGGTACAATTGACGTTTTCGATACAACGGCACTTGTTCCCATGATTGATATCCAACTTCTCCGTAAAGATATAGCCAACGTCGCCGCGCGCCTGGCGACCCGCAAGTTCCAGCTCGACGTGGACGGTTTCAACGCCCTCGAAGCGGAACGCAAAGCGATCCAGACGCGCACCGAAGAGCTGCAGGGCAAGCGTAATTCGCAGTCCAAGCTGATCGGCATGATGAAGGGCAAGGGCGAAGACACCACCGCCCTGATGGCGGAAGTGGCCGGCCTGGGCGACGAGCTCAAGGCCAACGAAACAGCGCTGTCGGCAGTGCAGGCCAAGCTGGGCGATTTCATGCAGGCGATCCCGAACCTGCCGCACGAATCGGTTCCGGTAGGCACGGATGAAAGCGGCAACGTCGAAGTGCGCAAGATCGGCACCCCGCGTACGTTCGAATTCGAAGTCAAGGATCACGTCGATGTCGGCTCCCCGCTGGGCCTGGATTTCGATGTGGCGACCAAGCTGACCGGCTCGCGCTTCTCGGTCATGAAAGGCGGCATCGCCCGTCTGCACCGCGCACTGGCGCAGTTCATGCTGAACACCCACACCGACGAGCACGGCTACACCGAGTGCTACACCCCGTACATGGTCAACGCCGATTCGCTGCGCGGCACCGGCCAGCTGCCGAAGTTTGAAGCCGACCTGTTCTCGGTGAAAAAAGGCGGCGCGGAAGGCGAGGGCGAGAACTTCTACCTGATCCCGACGTCGGAAGTCACGCTGACCAACCTGGTGCGCGACGAGATCGTGGCGGCCGACACGCTGCCGTTGAAAATGACCGCGCACACCCCGTGCTTCCGCTCGGAAGCGGGCAGCTACGGCCGCGACACGCGCGGCATGATCCGCCAGCACCAGTTCGACAAGGTCGAGATGGTGCAGGTGGTGCATCCGGACACCTCGTACGCCGTGCTGGACGAAATGGTCGGCCATGCGGAAACCATTCTGCAGCGCCTGGGCCTGCCGTATCGCGTGATGTCGCTGTGCACCGGCGACATGGGCTTCGGCGCCACCAAGACCTACGACCTGGAAGTGTGGCTGCCGGCGCAGAACACCTACCGTGAGATCTCGTCGCTGTCGAACTGCGAAGCCTTCCAGGCGCGCCGCATGCAGGCGCGCTTCCGCAATGCCCAGGGCAAGCCGGAACTGCTGCACACGCTGAACGGTTCGGGCCTGGCGGTCGGCCGCACGCTGGTCGCCGTGCTGGAGAATTACCAGCAGGCGGATGGCTCGGTGGAGATCCCGCCGGTACTGCGTCCGTACATGGGTGGATTAACCCACTTGAAGGCGTAAAATACCCCTTCCTTTTTCCCGCTGGCCTGCTATAATCTTGCCTTCTCGCAGCAGCAGGTGGGAAAACGGAGAGGTGGCAGAGTGGTCGAATGTACTTGACTCGAAATCAAGCGTACGTTAAATCGTACCGTGGGTTCGAATCCCACCCTCTCCGCCACAAAACGCTGCTGTAAGAAAAATGTACCACCAGGAGAGGTGGCAGAGTGGTCGAATGTACTTGACTCGAAATCAAGCGTACGTTAAATCGTACCGTGGGTTCGAATCCCACCCTCTCCGCCACGAATAGCAGTAGAGAAAAAAGCTTCCGGGAGGAAGCTTTTTTTTCGTCCCTTGGTTCTTCAATATCCCCCCCCATCGCCGAAGCTCCTGCTCCAGGCAACGTTCAAATTGATTGTTCTAAAACTCCAAATTCCGAGAGAAATCCCGGGAAGGGAGTCATGTTGCCCGTTGCAGGCCGGCGGCTACGCTTGTGGAAAAGGCCTTGAGAAATTTAGATTATGCGTGTACTCTATATTTAGAGTTTCATTGAAATCTAAATGACGAGGTCCTTATGAAAGCAATATTATCGAAACTGCCACTGCGCACGGTCGTGGGCGCCAGTCTGCTGCTAGTCCTGGCCGCATGCAGTCAGCCGGCGCCGCCGCCGGACGCGGTGGCCAAGGTCGCTTGGTTTACCGCCCAACCCGCCGCTGCCGGGATGGCCAGCTTCACCGGTGTGGTGCACGCGCGGACCGAAAGCAACCTGGGTTTCCGGGTGGCCGGCAAAATCGTCGAACGGCTGGTGGACCCAGGCCAGAACGTCCATCGAGGCCAGCCTCTGATGCGCATCGACGCGGCGGATTACGAGTTGGCGCTGGCCGCCGCACATTCGGCGGTCGACGCCGCGCAGGCGCGCCAGGCGCAAGCAGTGGCGGAGGAGGCGCGGCTGCGCAATCTGCTGGCCCACGGCGCCGTTTCCACGCAGGCCTATGAGCAGTCCAAGGCGGCCGCCGACGCCGCCATCGCCCAGACGCGGGCCGACACCGCGAGAGCGCGCGAAACCGGGCACCAGCGTGATTACGCCGTCCTGCTCGCCGATGTGGATGGCGTGGTGCTGGAAGTGCCCGCCGATGTCGGGCAGGTGGTGTCGGCCGGCCAGAGCGTCGTCAAGCTGGCGAGCCGGGGCGCGCGGGAAGCCTTGGTCTACCTGCCCGAACAGGAGCTGGCGTTGGCCAGGCGGCCGGCCAGCGCCGTTCTTTACAGCGAACCGGGCAGCACCGCCCCGGCCACCTTGCGCGAGCTGGCCGCCGTCGCCGATCCGCAAACCCGTACCTATCTGGCGCGCTACACCTTGGGCGGCAGCGCCGGCCAGGCGCCGCTCGGCGCCACCGTCACGATCCACATCGCCACGGCGGCGGCCGCGATCAGCGTCCCGGTCAGCGCCCTGACCGACCAGGGGCACGGTCCCGGCGTCTGGGTGATCGACAGCAAGACCTCCACCGTCAGCCTGCGCCCGGTGACGGTGGCGCAGTTGGGCGAAGAGCAGGCCCGGCTGTCGCAGGGCCTGGCAGCCGGCGAACGGGCGGTGGCCGTCGGCGGCCATCTGCTGAAGGCCGGCCAGAAGGTCCTGCTGCTCCCTGAAACCAAGGCCGGGAGCGGATCATGAGCGGTTTCAATCTGTCGGCCTTCGGCGTGCGCGAACGGGCCATCACCTTATTCCTGATCGTCGCCATCAGCGCCGCCGGCCTGTTTGCCTTCTTCCGGCTGGGACGGGCGGAAGATCCCAGCTTCGTGGTCAAGGTCTTGACCGTGGCCGCCAGCTGGCCGGGCGCCACCGCCGCCGAAATGCAGGAGCAGGTGGCCGACCGCCTGGAAAAACGCCTGCAGGAGCTGGAAGCCTATGATCGCGTGGAGACCAGCGCGCGGCCGGGGCTGGTAACCATGAAAGTCCATCTGAAGGACGACACTTCGGCCAGGACGGTGGAGGAACAGTTCTACCAGGTGCGCAAAAAGCTGGGCGACGAAGCGCTCAATTTGCCGCGCGGCGTCAACGGCCCCTTCGTCAACGACGAATTCTCGGATGTCTATTTTTCCCTGTTCTCGCTGGGCGGCAAAAACCTGCCGCACCGCCAGCTGGTGCTGAAGGCGGAACAGGTCCGCCAGCGCCTGCTGCATGTGCCGGGCGTGCAGAAGGTGAACATCCTGGGCGAGCAGCAGCAGCGGATCTTTGTCGAGATCTCGCATGAACGGCTGGCCACGTTGGGCATCAAGGCGCAAGCGGTGATCGACGCGCTGGCCAGGCAGAACACCGTCACTTCGGCCGGTTTCTTCGAGACCCGCGGGCCGCGCGTGCAGCTGCGCCTGGACGGCGCCATCGACAGCGTGGACAGCGTCAAGGCCATCCCCATCGTCGGCGCCGGGCGCACGCTCAAACTGGGCGACATCGCCGAGGTCCGCCGCGGTTACGAAGACCCGGCCAGTTTCGCCATCCGCACCCAGGGCGAGGCCTCGCTGGTGCTGGGCGTGGTGATGAAGCGTGGCTACAACGGCCTACTGCTGGGCCACGACCTCGGCGCGGCGCAGCAGACGCTGCGCGCCGAACTGCCGACCGGCATCGAGCTGGATCAGATCGCCGACCAGTCGCAGGCCATCAAGGCCGCCGTCAACGAGTTCATGATCAAGTTCGTGGTGGCGCTGGCGGTGGTGATCGCCGTCAGCCTGGTCACGCTGGGCTGGCGTGTCGGCCTCGTGGTCGCGGCCGCCGTGCCGCTGACGCTGGGCGCGGTGTTCGTCATCATGCTGGTGACCGGCCGCGTGTTCGACCGCATCACGCTGGGGGCGCTGATCCTGTCGCTGGGCCTGCTGGTGGACGACGCCATCATCGCCATTGAAATGATGGTGGTGAAGATGGAAGAGGGGCTGGACCGCGTCGCCGCCGCCACCCATGCCTGGACCGCGACGGCCGCGCCCATGCTGTCGGGCACCTTGTTGACCATCATCGGCTTCCTGCCGGTGGGCTTCGCCCGCTCCACCGCCGGCGAATATGCGGGCAACATTTTCTGGGTGGTGGCCTTCGCGCTGATCACCTCGTGGGTGGTGGCGGTGCTGTTCATCCCCTACATGGGCGTCAAGATGCTGCCGGACATTCCGGTCAAGCCCGGCGGCCACGATGCCATCTATAACACGCCGAACTACCAGCGCCTGCGCCAACTGGTGCGCTGGTGCGTGGACCACAAGTGGCTGACCGCGGCGGTGACCATCACGCTGTTCGCGCTGGCGGGCGTGGGCATGGGCAGTGTGCAGAAACAGTTCTTCCCCAATTCCGAGCGCCCCGAGCTGACGCTGGAAGTGAACCTGCCGCCGGGCAGTGCGTTTGCCGCCACCGATGCGGTGGTGCACCAGATCGAGGATGCGCTGCGCAAGGAGCCGGAAGCGAAGCTGGTGTCGAGCTATATCGGCCAAGGCACGCCGCGCTTCTTCCTGTCGGTCAATCCCGAATTGCCCAACCCGGCCTTTGCGCAACTGGTTGTGCTCACCGCAGGCCCGCACGAGCGCGATATGTTGAAGCAAAAAATCCGCACCATGATCGCCGATGGCCGCTTCCCGCAAGCGCGGGTGCGCGTCAGCCAGTTCCTGTTCGGGCCGCCGGTGCCTTACCCGGTGCTGTTCCGCGTCGCCGGTCCCGACCTGGAGCGTGTGCGTGAGCTGGCCGGGCAAGTGCGCGCCGTCGTGGCGCAGAATGCCGACATGCGCGACGTCCACCTCGACTGGGGCAACCTGGCGCCGTCGCTGCACCTGGCGCTGGACCAGGAGCGCCTGCGCCAGATCGGCCTGTCGCCGCGCGACGCGGCCAACCAGTTGCAGGCGCTGTTGAACGGCATTCCCGCGACCCAGGTGCGCGAAGGCTTGCGCACCGTGGACGTGCTGATCCGCAGCCCGCATGCCGAGCGCAGCAACCTGGCCGATATCCGCAACCTGACGTTGACCACCGACAGCGGCGCCAGCGTGCCGCTGTCGCAGGTGGCGCGGCTGGAAACGCGGACCGAAGACGCCGTGCTGAAGCGCTATGACCGCGAAACCTACATCGCCGTGCAAGGCGATATCCGCGACGGCACCCAGCCGCCGGACGTGACCAAAGCTATCCTGCCCAAGCTGGAGCAGATCAAGGCCAGCCTGCCGGCCGGCTATCACATCGACACCGGCGGCGCGGTGGAAGAGAGCGCCAAGGCCGACATGGCGCTGGCCAAGCTGTTCCCGCTGATGATCATCCTGATGCTGGCGGTGATCATGCTGCAGGTGCGTTCGTTCGCCACCATGTGGATGGTGTTCGCCACCGCGCCGCTGGGCTTGGTGGGCGCGGTGCCGACGCTGCTGCTGTTTCACCAGCCGTTCGGCTTCAACGCGATACTCGGCCTGATCGGCCTGGCGGGCATCCTGATGCGCAACACCCTGATCCTGGTCGACCAGATCCAGCACGACCTGGTGGCCGGACTGACGCCGTACCAGGCCGTGATCGAATCGACGGTGCGCCGCGCGCGGCCGGTGATCCTGACCGCGGCGGCGGCCATGCTGGCTTTCATTCCGCTGACCCATTCGAGCTTCTGGGGGCCGCTGGCGTATGTGCTGATCGGCGGCGTCGGTGTTGGCACGGTGCTGACGCTGCTGTTCCTGCCGGCCCTGTATTCGCTGTGGTTCAAGGTCAGCCGGCATGCCGCTCCGGCGGTTGAAATTATCGATATGGAATCCAAGGAGGCTGCATGAAGCTGGTCAAACACTCAGGCGGCGCATCGGTCCTGCTGGCCGCGCTGCTGGCGGGCTGCTCGCTGGCGCCGACCTATCAACGTCCGGCCCTGCCGGTGGCCAGCGCCTGGCCGGCCGCGCTCGTCTCCCAGGACGCCGAGGACGGCAAGGCCGCATACGCCCACAGCGTGCCGTGGCAAGCGTTCTTCAAGGATGCACAGTTGAAGCAGTTGATCGGCATGGCGCTGGAACACAACCGCGAGCTGCGCGTTGCCACGTTGAACATCGAGCGCGCCCGCGCCCTGTACCAGGTGCAATCGGCCGACCAGCTGCCGGGCGTGAATGCAGGCCTGAGCGGCTCGCGGCAGCGGCTGCCGGACCGGGTGGCGCCGGGCGGCCAGGGCGGCCTGTTCAGCAACTACACGGCGGCCCTGGGCATGACGGCGTTCGAGCTGGACCTGTTCGGCCGCGTCCGCAATTTGTCCGCTGCGGCGCTGGAGCGTTTTGCCGCGACCGAGGAAGGACAGCGCGCCGCACAGATCAGCCTGGTGGCGCAGGTGGCCTTCAGTTACGAGGCGGTGCTGGCCGACGAACAGTTGCTGGCGCTGGCCCGCCAGACGCTGGACAACCGCGGCGGCGCCCACCAGCGGCAAATTCTTCTGCGCGCCTCGGGCGCCAGCTCGGACTATGATTTGCGGCAGTCGGAGTCGCTGCTGGAGGCCGCAAGGATCGCCGTGCTGCAAGCGCGGCGCCAGCGCGCGCTGGATGAGAATGCGCTGACGGTCCTGATCGGCCGGCCGGTGCCGGCGGCGCTGCTGCCCGGTCCCGGCCGGAGTTGGGACGGCGAGGTGATCGCCGCCTTGCCGGCCGGACTGCCGTCGGACCTGCTGACGGCGCGGCCCGACATCCGTCGGCAGGAAGCGCTGCTGCGCGCCGCCAACGCCAATATCGGCGTGGCGCGGGCGGCGTTCTTCCCGCGCATCAGCCTGACCGGCGCGCTGGGTTCGTCGAGCGATGAGTTAAGCGGACTGTTCGATTCCGGCAGCCGCGCCTGGAGCTTCCTGCCCCAGGTGTCGCTGCCGATCTTTGACGGCGGCCGCAACCGGGCCAATCTCGGCGTGGTGGTGGCGGAACGCGATATCGCGGTGGCGCAGTACGACCAGACGGTGCAGGTCGCATTCCGCGAAGTGGCCGATGCGCTGGCCGGCCACGCCACGCTGGGCCAGGAGCTGCAAGCCGTGCGGGCGCAGGAGCGGGCCGAGCAGGTACGGCACGATCTGGCCAAACTGCGCTATGACAGCGGCGAGGCAAGCTATCTCGAATATCTCGATGCGCAGCGTGCCTTGTTTGCGGCCCGGCAGCAGGCCATCCGGGCCGGCTTGGCCGAACTGCAAAATCGCATCGCCTTGTACAAGTCGCTCGGCGGCGGCTGGAGTGCGCCGCAGGGCTAGCGCTGGCGCGCAAGGCCGCTGCTACAAGTCGGCGGTGGCCTTGCCGTTGGACGCCAGGCTGGAGCTGGTGGGCGCGTTTTGCAGGATCAGGTCCACCGTCCGTTGCGCGTTTTGCAGGATGGCTTCCGCGAGGGCGGGGTCGGTGATCACGCGCGACAGCGAGACGGCACCGACCAGAACCGAGACCATGGACTCGGCGACGCCGACGTAGTCGCTGTAATCGAGGCGCATCAAATACGATGCGAACAGTTTGACCAGGCGGGCATAGCCGTCGGTGGCGACCGCCTTGATTTGTTGATCCGCGTCCCTGAGCTCGCTGGCCAGATTCGCTATCGGGCACATATAGCCCAGCGTCGTGTCGCGGTGCTGGTTGAGGTAGTGCCGTACGATCAGCTCGATGGCTACGCGCGGCGGCTTGCCCGCCGCGACGGCGTCAAACAAGGCGCGGGTTTGCTCAAAGGCAGCGGCGCTGGCCTCCGCCACCAAGTGTTCCTTCGATTGAAAATGACGGTAAAAGCCGCCCTGGGTGAGTCCGGCGGCAACCATGATGTCGGCAATCGCGGTCGCGGAAATCCCATTTCTTAAAAACATGCCGGAAGCGGTCGACAGAATGCGCTTCCGTGTTTCCGCCGCCTCTGCACTCGATTTACGCATACAAACTCCTGAAACCAATCACCGAAATATAGATGATCATTGTACGCCAAATTTCATGCGCCCGAGAATGGGGCGAGTCGCCGCCTCTGCCGCTAGCGTGCGACGTGGCGAAAAAGGCAATGCTATGATCGATGCATTGAATCAGTGCGAGGCTATATGGGCGGGAAAGCAATCATCAGGCTGGGCGACAAGACGTCACACCACGGCACGGTACTGGAAGGCCATCAGGACGTGATCGTGATGGGCAAGCCGGTGGCCGGCGTCGGCCACAAGGTCAGCTGTCCCAAATGCCGGGGCACGCCGACCATCGTCGAAGGCGCGGTCACGCACACCATCATGGGCGTCAGCACCGCAGTGGAAGGGATGAAGACCTCCTGCGGCGCCGTCCTCATCGCGTCCCAGCAGACCGATACGATCGGTTAAGCGTCAGCGCAGCACTTCTTGTACTTCTTGCCGCTGCCGCAAGGGCAGGGATCGTTGCGGCCGACTTTCGGGCCTTTCGGGGGATGGTAGTAGGCGTTGATCTGGATGACCGATGGCGTCACGGCGTCGGCCCATGATTCGTCTTCGCCCGCACCTTCGCGCCGGAACGGCGCCAGCCATTCCGGATGGGCCGCTTGCAGTGGCGCCCAGGCCGCCGCGTCCACCTGCATGCCGGCCGTGAAACCTTCGCACCACTGCTCGGGACCCCAGTTGCCGCCGCATTCGTAGATGGGCTCGAAACTGGCCGGGTCCTTGCTCATCCAGGTCTGCATATAGTGATAGTGGCGCAGCGCCAGCGGCTCGGCGGCGGGATTCTTCAAGGCCGCCGGCAGCCAGCTTTCAGGCGCCTGTTTGGTCGGGCCGATGACGATGGCGGTCAGGAAGCCTTCCAGCCAGGACACGTCCTGCAGCGCGTCCAGCGCATCGTATTCGTCGTCGTTCAGTGGCGTGTGCTGCATGGTGGGGACCTCGTAGTCTGTGTGAGCCGACATTCTACGCATCAATCATGTGGCCATGTTTGCGACTTTAGCAATATCATGCGTTCCAATACATCCAAAGGAGCAGACATGAAACCAATAAAAATGCTGGCCGCAGCCAGTTTGATGATCACCGCGCTGTGCGCCCATGCCGCCGCGCCGGACGCCGCCCAGGTCAAGGCCGCGCACGACCTGCTGGCGTCCATGCAGGCCGAGAAGATGCTGCGCACCACCGCCGGCATGAGCAAGTATCCCAGCCCGGCCCAGCGCGAGCTGATGATGGCCAAGCTCGACAAGCTGCCCAACGAGACCATCTACAGCCGCATGGCGCTGCCGGTGGCGCGCCTGCTCAGCACCGAGACGGCGGTCGAGATGACCCAGTACTACCAGTCCAGCTACGGCCAGAAAGTGCTGGCCCAGACCTACAACGGCCCGCCGCGCCTGTATCCGGCCGACCCGACCCCGAGCGCCAAGGAAAAGGCCGAGCTGAAGAAGCCGGCCTTCGTCAAAGCCAACCAGGAATTCAAGGCCGCCGAGCAGGCCATCCACCACGAAGCCTTCCTGCTGATCGCCGAGATCAACAAAGCTAAATAGTTTATTTCGTTTTCGGTGGCTCAGGCTGGAGCTTGGGCGTCTCGACAATCAGCACATGCTTGTCGACGGCGCCCGATTTTTCCTGCTTGACCACCTGCACCGCGACCGGCCGATTGTCGTGCACCGACCGTGGACGCCTTGGAACCAGCATAGTCTTCCCCTAGTGATTGTTGTTGGAGTGGCAAATGGGTATGTCTTCACTTTTTGCAAGTTGTTAAATAGTAAAAAGTATTGGATACTCCAGCTTTCACTTTTGAAGGATGCTCGATGTTGAAGAAACTCGCCCTGGCCGTTGCCCTGTTGCCGTTGGCCGCACACGCTTCCAACCTGCCGGATTATCCCTTCATTCACGTCGGCGGCGAAGGCTTCCTGCGGGTCATGCCCGACATGGGCGAGATCGACTTCGACATCAGCGCCTTCGACGCCGACACCAACGCTGCCGTGGCCGTGGTGCAGGCCCGCGTGGCGGAAATTCAGGCCTTGCTGGCCGAGCAGGGCGGCGATCCCGGCAAGGATACCGAGGCCGAAGCGTCCTTCCGCGACATGCGCAAGGAAATGCGCAAGTCCGCCAATCCCGATCCGAACGCGTCGCCCGAGTATGAAATCCGCAGCGCCGTGCACGTTGTGGTGCGCGACCTGACCAAGTGGCGCGCCGTCATGCAGGGCCTGCTGGCCAAGCCGAATATCGATCACATGAGCACCGGCTTCGGCAAGAGTGACCGTCTCAAGGTTGAACAGGAACTGACCGCCGTGGCGATCCAGGACGCGCAGCGGCGCGCCGAAGCCATGGCGGCCGGCTTCGGCAAAAAGGTGGGCGCCGTGACGGCCATCTCGTCCGGCCAGCTGCGCAACCTGACCAATGCCGTCGGCCTGCTGCCGGTGGACTTCTTCAACAATCGCACTCGCGGCAGCAACGCCCAGCAGGGGGAGAAAGACTTCCTGTCGATCCAGTCGCTGCAATGGACGCAGACCGTGGACGTGATCTTCCGCATCAAATGAAAGCCATCCTCAATTGCCTGCCGCGCGGCGTCGATAATGCTGCCTGCCGCGAGTTCATAGAAAATGCGCCGTTGTCTTCGTGGCTGCCTGTACTCGACCATCTGCGGCAGGAGTTCGGCCTGGCGGATGGTCCGTGGGAGAAAATCCCGCAAGGATCCAACGCCTTGTTCGGCTTGGGCAGCGATGTGATCGTCAAGCTCGTGCCGCCCAATTGGCGCCGCCAGGGCGACAAGGAAATCCTGATCGCGCCGCTACTGGAGGGCAAGCTATCCTTGCAGACGCCCGGCCTGATCGGCAGCGGGGAAATCGACGATTGGATATTCGTGATCTCGACCCGCCTGGATGGCGTTGTGCTGGCGGACGTGTGGCCGACTTTGCCTATCGAACAGAAACACGCGATCATGCTGCAGACCGGGCAAGTCCTGCGCGAACTGCGCGGCGTGACGTTCGACGACGATATCGCGATCAAGGTGGATTGGCCATCGTATGTGCAGGGTCTGGTGGACGGTTGCCTGGCGCGGCATCAGCGCAGGATGATGCCCGAGGGCTTGCTGGACCAGGTCCTGCCGTACATCGCGGCGACGCAGGACTTTGCGCAGCAGGGAACGCTGCGCTTTATGCACATGGACATCCATCCATGGAACCTGATGGCGAAGCAGGAAGAGGGCCGCTGGAGGCTGACCGGCCTGCTTGATTTTGGCGATGCGATCGTCGGCAACAGCGACCGCTTCGAGCTGTTGACACCGATGATCTTCATGGCCCAAGGCAGCCCGGTGCTGCTCAAGGCACTGCTTGAATCCTACGGCGCGACAGGCGATATCAGCCCGTCCACGCTGCAGCGTCAACTGACGGCGTGCATGCTGGTCCGGCCGGATTCCGACGTCATGTTCTGCATGCAGCAAGTCCCGCCCGGCGGTCCGCGCGACAACTGGGAACAGATCGCCGCGCAGATATTTCCCATTTAACGTCGCAATCAAAAGGAGAAGGAATGTCCATTATTAAATTCGTTGCCATCCTGCTGTTTTGCGCCTGTTCCACCGCGTCAGCTCAGGATGTGCTGCTCGCCGGCCATGTACAAAGAGTCATTCTGCAGCCGTCGGGCAGCGAGAATTGTCCGGCGCCTTGTCCTGCCGTGGCGACGCTTCAGCCGAATGGCTTGCGTACCATCTGTGTGTATAACGGCGGCGGCTGCGAAACCCTGGAGGTCAAGGCGGACCATGTCTATCGCGGCGAGGCCGGCGACGGGACGCGGCAATTCAAGTCGCGCATCGGCGAGTGGGGGCCGCGCTTTCCTGTGACGGAAGAACTGATCGTCGTCAGTGAGGAAGCCGGTTCGGTATCCTGGTCGCCTGCGACTGAGCGGGACGGCAGGATCTTCATCGACCCCAAGCGCTTGCGCAGCATCGCCGGCGTTCCGACCTCGGCAACGGGCAGCGCAGACCTGGTGGCGCTGGACGATGTGCTGGCCCGCATCGGCGCCAGGCACTGACGGCGGAATCCATCAACCAGGCGACGGCCAGCGTGCGGCAACGCACGCTGGCCGGCAATCCGCCACTTGTTTATCCGCCGCTTCTCCTAATCTGCCTCTTGAACAGCTCTTTTCCACTTCAAGGAGGACAGTCCCATGAACATCCGCGCCCACACCACGCCCGAGCCCGATATGCCGCCGCCCCAGCCGGAAAAAGATCCGCCGCCGGACAATATGCCGCTGCCCGACCAGGCGCCGATCGAAGAGCCGCAACCCAAGCAAGCGCCAATCAAAACCTGATCGCGTTACCCTGTGAGAAAGTGTGATAGTTGTTGCTCAATGGATACATATTTTAAACTTTGTGCTGACCGTCACACTGGGGCAATCAAAGAGTTTCTATAATTAAGTCATGTCATCGATCTACCCTCTCACGGAGAGCATCATGGGCAATTCCTTACACAACAAAATCTACCTCGGCCGTCGTAGCGTCGCCTTCAGTGCGAAGCGTGTTCAAGCCCTGATTTGTGTAGCGGCATTTGCCACCATCGGCCTGATCTGGCTGGCGATACGAGCGTTTTGATCCACACTTTATTCTCGTTTTGAGGCGGCCATGCCGCCTCCGGTCGCGTATCGGAGGCGTCGGGGAGGCGCATTGTCTTGCCGTCGCTGCGCCGGGCGCGTACCATGAGGGCCGCAGCAGTCTCTTATGGATAAAATGGCAATGAAGAACGAGAAATTAACGCAAGACGAATACAACGCACTCGATGAAGTGAAGCGCGGCATCAAGGGCGAGCGCGTCAGCGCCTGCGTCGGACGCAACACCAAGCGCCTGACCGGCATCAAGCTGTTCACCATCGCCAAGAACGGCCGCATTTCGCTCACCGACAAGGGCGAGGAAGTGTTGTTCCTGCGCCGTTGCGTGCTGGGCTTGCGCGCCATCGAAGCCGATCCGTCCAGCGCCATCGACGCCGACGTCGCCCAGTTCCTCGGCAAGAAGTCCCATATCGTGCCGCGCGCCGAAGGCGGCTACGATATCAGCGACAAGGGCCGGGAGTCGCTGGCGGATATCGCCAAGCAAGGCTTGTAAGACAAAAAAACGCTCCTCCGGGGCGTTTTTTTTGCGTTAATGTAGAGGCATTAAAACAAGAAGAGACCGCCAGCCGCCATGAAAGTGCACACGCTGCAGAAATTCCGTAAACTGTTCGGCGTACTCGTTGCGGCGGTGGCTGCGGTGCTGCTGCTGGTGTCCCTGTTTGTGGCCCATGTGCTGCAAGTGAGCCAGGCGCGCTACTACGCCAATGCGGCCGAGACGGCGCACAACCTGGCCGTCTCGCTGGAAAACTTCCTGCACTCCCATTTCGAAGAGGTCGACCTGGCGATGCGCCGCGCCGGCGTCGAGTTCCGCGCCATGCATGCGTCCGGCCACTTCGACGACGAGCAGTTCAGCGCCTACCTGCGCACGCTGCGCGAACGCATCCCCAACGCGCAGGCGGTGCGCGGCTCCGATGCCGCCGGCCGCGTGATCTACGGCGAACAGGTCGATCCGGCCCATCCGCAAAACCTGTCGGTCCGCGAATTCTTCCCGCGCGCCAAGGTCGAGCACGACCTGATCATCGGCGTGCCGGTCAAGTCGCGCATCAGTGGCGAATGGGTGCTGCCGCTGGTCTACCCGCTGGCCCTGGCCGACGGCAGTTTCGGCGGCACCGCCTACACGCTGATGAACAGCTCGCGCCTGACCGAGTTGTTCTCGTCGCTCAACGTCGGCGCCAACGGCTCCATCGTGCTGCTGGACGACCGCCGCCGCGTGCTGCACCGCCATCCCCAGGCCGACAATATGCCGATCGGCAGCGTCATCCCGGTCTCGCCGCAAACCCAGTCCATCCTGGACGGCAAGCAGAAGGGCGATACCTACAACATCCTCAGCGAGCGCGACGACCGCGAACGCACGGTGAGCCTGGCGCGCGTGGGCAGCTATCCGATCTATGTGGTGGTTGGGCTGGCCAGCGAGGATTTCCTGGCGCCGTGGCGCAAGGAGGTGCGCAACGCCATCCTGTTCCTGGCCGTGCTGGCGGCCATCGCGGCGGCGTTGCTGGCGGGCGTCTGGTATCTGATGCGCAAGCAATACCAGTCAGTGCAGCAACTGGTGGAGGCCGACCGCGCGTTGCAAGCGTCGATGACCCGGCTGACGGCGTCGGAATCGCGCTGGCGCTCGCTGACCGAGGGACTGCCGCAAATGGTGTGGACCGTCACGCCGCAGATCCGCCTCGATTTCATGAGCCACCACTGGGAACGCTTCAGCGGCTTGCCGTCGGCGCTGCTGATCGAGGCGGGCGACTGGACGCCGGTGCTGCATCCGGACGACCGTCCGGCGCTGCTGGCTGAATGGCAGCGCGCCCGGGCCGCCGGCGACGCCTTCCGCTGCGATTGCCGGCTGCGCCGCGCCGACGGCGCCTGGCGCGTGTTCGACAACCACGCGCTGCCGCAAAAGGACGGCGACGGCAAGGTGCTGGGCTGGGTGGGCAGCAGCACCGACCACACCGAGGCGCGCGCCGCGCATGACGCGCTGCTGCTGGCGAAGGAAGAGGCCGACAAGGCCGGCCGCGCCAAGTCTGAATTCGTCGCCAACATGAGCCATGAAATCCGCTCGCCGATGAACGCCGTGCTGGGCATGCTGCAACTGCTGCAGCAAACCGAGATGAGCGAACGCCAGCAAGATTACGCTGCCAAGGCCCATGCGGCCGCCAGCGCCTTGCTGGGACTGCTCAACGACATCCTGGATTTCTCCAAGGTGGAGGCCGGCAAGTTGGCGCTCGATCCGCATCCGTTCCGGCTCGATAAACTGTGGCGCGACCTGGCGGTGATCCTGTCGGCCAACGTCGGCGGCAAGAATATCGAAGTGCTGTTCAGCATCGATCCGCAACTGCCGGCGCTGGTGGTGGGCGACGCCTTGCGCTTGCAGCAGATCCTGCTCAACCTGGCCGGCAACGCCATCAAATTTACCGAGCAGGGCGAGGTGGTGCTGTCGGCCCGGCTGCTGGCGCGCAGCGCCACCACGCTGTCGGTCGCCTTCGCCATCCGCGACAGCGGCATCGGCATCTCGGAAGAACAGAGCCGGCGCATCTTCGAAGGGTTCTCGCAGGCCGAGGCCTCGACCGCGCGCCGCTTCGGCGGCACCGGCCTGGGCCTGGCGATCAGCCAGCGCCTGGTGCGCCTGATGGGGGGCGAGCTGACCGTGACCAGCACGCTGGGGCAGGGCAGCGTGTTCGAATTCACCGTCGATTGCGGCGTGGCGGCCACGCCGGCCGAGGCGCTGGAGACGGCGCCGTCGTCGCCGGAGCACGCCTTGCTGAAGGACCTGGCCTGTCTGGTGGTGGACGACAACCCGGTGGCGCGCATGGTGCTGAGCGAAATGGCGGTATCGTTCGGCTGGCAGGTCGACGTGGCCGAGGGCGGACGCGAGGCGCTGGCCGCCGTGGCCGGGCGCATGGCGCAGCAGCGCGCCTACGACGTGGTGTTCATCGACTGGCGCATGCCGGCTTTCGACGGCTGGGAAACCAGCTGCGCGATCCGCGAGCTGGCGCCGCACGGCAAGCTGCCGCTGATCGTCATGGTGACCGCGCACGACCGCGAACTGCTGGCGCAGCGCCACCTGGAGATGGAACCGGTGCTGGACGGCTTCGTGGTCAAGCCGGTCACGGCGTCGATGTTGTTTGACGCGGTGGCCGAGGCGCGCATGGAGAAGCGGGCGCCGCTGGCCGCCGTGGCGCTGCCGTCGCTGCGCCGGCTGGAGGGCTTGCATCTGCTGCTGGTGGACGATAATCCGGCCAACCAGCAAGTCGCCAGCGAACTGCTCAGCAACGACGGCGCGGAAGTCGAGGTGGCCAGCTCGGGCCAGATGGCGCTGGCCGCCGTGTCGCGCCCCGGTCCGCTGCCGGACCTGATCCTGATGGACATCCAGATGCCCGAGATGGACGGCTACGAAGCGACCCTGGCGATCCAGCGCAAGCTGGGCGAGCAGGCGCCACCCATCGTGGCGATGACGGCCAACGCCATGCCGGCCGACCGCGTCGCCGCGCTGGACGCGGGCATGGTCGACCACATCGGCAAGCCCTTCGATCTGGTGCAGTTGATTGCGGTGATACGGAAGCACGCGCGGCGCGGGGCTGCTGCGACGGAGGCCACGGTTGGTGTGGCTGGCGGCGATGCGGCCGGTGCGGCGCCGCTGCCGGAGGCCGGCATCAACAGCGCCGCCGCGCTGAAACGGCTGGGCGGCCTGCATTCGGTGTATCTGATGGCGTTACGGAGTTTTGCTGCGGAGGCAGGCAATATGGCGGCGCAGCTGCAAGCGGCCTGCGCAGACAAGAGCCTGCACGCGGCGTTGCCCTTGCTGCATACGCTGAGGGGCCTGTCCGGCACCGTGGGCGCTGACCGCCTGTCCGGCCTGGCGCACCTGGCCGAGCAGGCGCTCAAGACGGGCGCCAGCACGGCCGCCTGGGAGCAGCTGGCGCTGGTGGTCGACGCCATCCCCGGCACCGCCGGCGACGTCGAACAACTGGCGCGCCAGCTGGGCCCGCAATGACGCGTCAGGGCTGGAAACCGTCCGCGCTGATTTGCAGTTCTGTCACTTCACCATAGGTCTTGGCGATCTCGCGGATGGCTTCGGCTTTCCCCACCAGCACCGTTTGCAGGTTCTTGCGCGGGAAGTGCTTGTCCACCAGCGCCTTGGCGCGTTCCGGCGTCAGGCTGTCGACATCCTTCATGAAGTTGTCGATCTGCTCGCGGCCGACCTTGGACGCGTACATATCACCCAACAACCCGGCCAGCTGCTCGCTGGTCTCGTAGCGCGGCGGGAACTGGCCCTTGACGTAAGCCTTGGCCGATTCCAGCGTCGCCTTGTCGATGCCCTTGTCCCACAAACGCTGGTAGGTCTTGTGCGCCAACGCCAGCGCCGCTTCGGTCTTGGGTAGCGCGGTGAAGCTGGAAATGGCGAAAGTGCCGGTCTGCGACAAGGTGGCGAACTCGCTGCGGGCGCCGTAAGTCAGCCCCGAGTTGACGCGCAGCTCGTCGTTGAGCCATGAGGTGAAGCGGCCGCCGACGATGGTGTTGAGCACTTGCAGCGGCACATAATCCGGATCGTTGCGGGCGATGCCCACGCCGCCGATCAGGAAGGTGGTCTCGATCGCGTCCGGCTTGTTGACCAGCCACACGCGCGCCTTGTCGGCCTGCACCTTGCCGTTGTCCTGCTGCGGCAGCGCCGGGCCGCTGGCCTGCCACGCGCCGAACAAGGACTCGATCTGCTTGCGCATCTCGGCCGCCTGGAAATCGCCGACCACGATGATGGCCGCATTGTCCGGACGGTAGTAGTGCTGGTAGTAGCCCTGCACGTCGCCCTGCTTGAGCGCGCTCACACTGCTGACCGTGCCGCTGGCCGGGATCGCATACGGCGCCTCGCCGAACAGCATGGCGCGGTAGTAGTTGCCCACCACGTTGCGCGGCGCTTCCTTGGCCTGCTTCAGGCCGTTGACCTTGCGGTCGCGCAGCTTGGCCAGCTCGGCCTCGTCGAAGCTGGGTTGCTGGATGATCTCGGCAAACAGCGGCAGCAGCGCGGCGCTGTCGGCGCGGGCGAAGTTGGCTTGCACGGTGCTGGCCTCGGTGCCGGCGCCGCCGGCCAGGCGGGCACCGCGGAAGTCGAAGGCCTGGTCGATGGCGGTCTTGTTGTGGGCTTTGCTGCCCAGCAGCAGGGCGTCGCCGGTCAGGTTGGACAGGCCGGGCTGCTTGGCGTCGTTGACGGCGCCGGCCTTCACCACGGCGCGCACCGAGATCAGCGGCACCTCATGGCGCTCCATCAGGTACACGGTCAGGCCGTTGGACAGGGTGACGGTGTCGAACGCCGGCAGGCGGAAATCGGCGGCGCCGGCCAGCGGCGCGGCGCCGACGGCGGCCAGCACGGCGGCGGCCATTACGGTTGCTTTGATGGTCATCGTATCAATCCTCCTTCGCAGCCAGCACGCCGACGGTGCGCTGCGATTTTTTCAGGTATTTGGCGGCGACGGCCTGGATATCGGCGGTCGTCAGTTTTTCGTAGGCGGCCGGGGCGTCGAACATCTTCTTGTAGTCGCCGAAGAACACCTCGTAGTTGCCCAGCTGCTGGGCCTTGCCGTTGATGGTTTCCTGCTCGCGGTACAGGTTCAGCAGTTTCTGGTTCTTGACCTTTTGCAGCTCGTCCGCCGTCACGCCGTTCGTGACCACGTTGTCGACTTCGGCCAGCAGGGCTTTTTCCAGCTGCGCCGGTTCGGTCTTGGCGGTGGCCACGGCCGACAGGTAGAGCAGGCCCGGATCGAAGCCGTCCATGCTGCTGGCGCTGACCTGGGTGGCCAGCTGCTGCTCGACCAGCGTCTTGTACAGGCGCGAAGTCTTGCCGTCGCCCAGTATGCTTTGCAGCACTTCCAGCGCGTAATAATCGGCGCTGTTGGCGGCCGGGACCTTGTAGGCCACCACCAGGTTGGCCGAGGTGGCCGATTCCTTGGCGACGAACAAGCGGCGTTCGCCTTTCTGTTCAGGCTCGACGGTGCGCACGGCCGGCGGCAGCGCGCGCTTGGGGATGCCGCCGAAGTACTTGGTGGCCAGTTTTTTGACGTCGTCGGTCTTGACGTCGCCGACGATCACCGACACCGCGTTGTTGGGCGCGTAGTAGGTGGTGAAGTAGCGTTGCAGGTCGTCCTGGGTCCAGGCCTTGATGTCGGATTCATGGCCGATCACCGGCCACGAGTACGGGTGGGCCTGGAAGGCGACGCCGTTGATTTCCTCGTGCAGCGCGCGGATGTTGGAGTTCTCCAGGCCGGTGCTGCGCTCGGACAGCACCACGCCGCGCTCGCTGGCCACCATTTTCGGATCGATGGTCAGGTGGGCGATGCGGTCGCTTTCCAGCGTGAAGATGGTCTCCAGCGACGAGGCCGGGAACCAGTCCTGGTACACGGTCAGGTCGTTGCTGGTGTAGGCGTTGTTGGAGCCGCCCTTGGCTTCCATGGTGCGGTCGAACATTTTCGGGCCGAAGTTTTTCGAGCCGTTGAACATCATGTGCTCGAAGAAGTGCGACAGGCCGGTGATGCCGGGCGCCTCATTGCGCGAGCCGACCTTCCAGAACGTGTACATATTGGCGTTGGGGATGGTGTGCGATTCCAGCACGATGAACTTCATGCCGTTGGCCAGCGTGAAGGTATGCACCTCGTCGGCCGTGACGGCCTGGGCGGTGGCGGCCGCGCCGAGCATGATGCTGGCGGCCAGGACTTTCCATTTCATGAGTGCTCCTCTTATCCGTGAAGCGCAAAGCATACGATAAAGTTAGTTGTTTCTGATAACTATTTGCGAATGACAAGCTTAGCGGATAGCATGGAGAAAACAACTAGGGAGTATGCAATGGAAAAACCGATGAGCTGGACCGCCCATGAACTGAGCATGACCGTGCTGATGACCCCGGACATGGCCAATTTTTCCGGCAACGTCCACGGGGGCACCATCCTCAAGTACCTGGATAGCGTGGCCTACGCCTGCGCCAGCCGCTATTCGGGCAGCTATGTGGTGACGCTGTCGGTGGACCAGGTGATGTTCCTGCAGCCGATCCATGTGGGCGAACTGGTGACGTTTTTGGCGTCGATTAACTACACCGGCCGCACCTCGATGGAGGTCGGCATCCGCGTGGTGACGGAAAACATTCAACAGCGTCTGGTGCGGCACGCCAATAGCTGCTACTTTACAATGGTGGCGGTGGACGAAAGCCGCAAACCGGTCGAGGTGCCGCCGCTGGCGCCGGAAACCGAAGAGCAGAAACAGCGCTGGGACCAGGCCCTGCTGCGTAAGCAGGCCCGTCAAATGGTGCATGGAGCTCGCAAGGCCTGAGGAGGCTGTATGGAAATGAAACGCATCAATGCCGGCAAGCTGCGCGCCATCGGGTACGATGCACGCGATCGCATGCTGCGTGTGGAGTTCGACGACGGCCGCGCCATCGATTATTCGGGCGTGGGCAACGAGGTGTGGCGCAAGCTGTCGACCTCGGCGGCCGCGTGGAGCTATTATCGCGATCACATCGAGGATGAATTCGCCGGCCGGCGCGACGTGGTGCGCAAGCCCACCAGCCGCGCCGACCTGGAAGACCTGTTCAAGCCGCCTGGCGGCGACGCCACTTAACCTACACCGTACTTATGCTCACTGAAAACGCCCTGGAAAGTAGTCCTGCGGAATTGTCCGACCAACTGGCCTATGTGGTCAGGATCTCGCCGGTGCATGGCCGGGGCGTGTTCGCCAGCCGCGATATCGCGGTCAGCGAATGCGTGATCGAATACACCGGCCGTGAGATCCCGTGGTCGGTGGCGCTGGAACGCGCGGCCGAGCAGGACATGCCGCACAACCACACCTTCTTCTTCAGCCTGGCCAACGGCAACGTCATCGACGGCGGCGACCAAGGCAACGAGGCGCGCTACATCAACCACTCGTGCGAGCCCAACTGCCAGGCCATCGAGGACGAGGGCCGTATCTACATCTATGCGCTGCACGATATCCGCTGCGGCGAGGAGCTCAGCTATTCCTATCCGCTGATCTACGACGGCCGCCACACGCCAGCCATCAAGCGTTCCTTCGCCTGCCGCTGCGGCGCGCCGGGCTGCACCGGCACCATGCTGGCGCCCAAGAAGCGGCGTCGCAAGCAGAAGGGGCCGGAGCAGACGTCGCATGATTGATTATTGGAACGTGGCCGGCCGACTGGTGATCGCGATGCTGTTCGGTTGCGTGATCGGCCTTGAACGCAACCTGCGCGGCAAGCCCACCGGCATGAAAACGCTGGGCCTGGTCGCCCTGGGAGCGGCGCTGGTCACCACGGCCAGCATGGAGTTTGTCTCGTTTTCCGGCGAATTCAGCCATGATGCGCTGAGCCGGGCCATACAAGGCGTCATCACCGGCATCGGTTTCCTGGGCGCCGGCGTGATCGTGTTTCATCATGAGACGTCGAAAATCAAGGGACTGACCACGGCCGCCTCGATCTGGGTGACGGCCGGCATCGGCATCATCTGCGGCATGGGCGCGTGGCAAGTCGCCGGCATCGGCCTGATCCTGGTGCTGCTGCTGTTTTTCCTGGGGCATCCGCTGGAACGCATGCTGCACCGTCGTTGGCTGGGCATGAGCGAAAACGAGCGTGCCGAGATCGACCTGCATGAAGAATAGACAGGTGGTTAGGCCGTAGCGGGCGTTGCCAGCAGTTTCTTGCCTTCGACCAGCATCTGTTCGAAGGCCGCCACCGGTACCGGCTGGCTGAAGTAATAGCCCTGTATTTCATCGCAGCCGTTGCGCCGCAAATAATCCAGCTGCGCCTCGCTCTCCACGCCTTCCGCGATCACGCGCAGCTTGAGGTTGTGCGCCAGCGCGATGATGGAGACCACGATGGCCGCCTCGTCGTCGGCGCCGATGTCGCTGACGAAGGAGCGGTCTATCTTCAGCACGTCGATCGGGAACTTGCGCAGGTAGGAGAAGCTCGAATAGCCGGTGCCGAAATCGTCGATCGACAAGGCCAACCCCAGCGCCTTGAGCTTGTGCAGCAGCTCCACCGCCAGCGCCACGTCGTTCATGAACAGGCCCTCGGTCAGCTCGATATCCAGGCAGGACGGCGGCAAGCCGGTCTGCTCCAGCACCTCCGCGATCGACGCCAGCAGGTTCGGCTCGCCGAACTGGCGCGGCGACAGGTTGACCGCGACGCGCAGCGGCCCATGCCCCGCATCCTGCCAGGCCTTGGCCTGCGCGCAGGCGGTGGCCAGCACCCAGGCGCCGATCGGCACGATCAGGCCGGTCTCCTCGGCCAGGCCGATGAAGCGGTAGGGCGCCACCATGCCCAG
Source organism: Duganella sp. BJB476 (assembly GCF_003416895.1). Classification (GTDB taxonomy): domain Bacteria; phylum Pseudomonadota; class Gammaproteobacteria; order Burkholderiales; family Burkholderiaceae_D; genus Rugamonas. The sequence goes on along the minus strand of NZ_QVIO01000002.1, from coordinate 506,313 downwards.
CTCGGGATGCTGCCAGCGTATCAGCGCCTCCATGCCGACGATGCGGCCGCTGCGCAGGTCCACCTGTGGCTGGTAGTGCAGCACGAACTCGTCGCGCTCCAGCGCGCTGCGCAGCGCGGTCTCGATGCGCACCCGCTCCAGCGCCTCCTCGTTCATGGCCGGCTGGTAGAACTGGGTGTTGTTGCGGCCCAGCTTTTTGGCGCGGTACATGGCGATGTCGGCATGCTCGATCAGCCGCTGCGCCGGCGTGCCGTCCGGATCGTAGACCGCCACGCCGATCGAGCAGGTGACGAAGAACTCCTTCCCCTCCAGCAGCACCGGCTGCGCCACCGCCCGCATGATGCGCTGCGTGACGTCCAGCGACAGCGCCTCGTCCGGATACTCGGTCAGGATGGCGACGAATTCGTCGCCGGACAGGCGCGCCACGGTATCGCTTTCGCGCACGCTGTCCTGCAGGCGCTGGGCCACGGTCTTGAGCAGCAGGTCGCCGGCCTTGTGGCCCAGGCTGTCGTTGACGAACTTGAAGCGGTCGAGGTCGATCAGCATGACCCACAGCGGGATGCCGCTGCGGTTGGCGAAGGCGGCCGCCTGGGTCAGCCGGTCTTGCAGCAGCACGCGGTTGGGCAGGCCGGTCAGCACGTCGTGGTGGGCGATGTGATGGATGCGCTGTTCGGACAGCTTGCGCTCGGTGATGTCGGTGCCGGTGCCGCGATAACCCTTGAAGGCGCCGTCCTTGTCGAACAACGGCTCGCCGCTGATGCTGAACCAGTGCGGCTGGCCGTCGGTGCCGGGCAGCGCGTAGTCGAAATTGAGGAAGGGCAGGTGGGCTTCCAGCAGCTTGATATGATCCTGGCCCCAGCGGGCCTGCAGCATTTCCGGATGGTTTTCCCAGCGCGTCTTGCCGATGAAATCCTCCGGGTCCTGCTTGCCCTTGTCGAAGAAGCCGCCGGTGATGCTGGTGAAGCGGAACTCTTCATCCTGCTCCCAATACCAGTCCGACGACAGCGCCAGCAGGCGGCGGAAGCGCAGCTCGCTTTCCTGCAAGGCCTCCTCGGTGCGCTTGCGGGCGGCGACGTCGTCGTTCAGGCGCTCATTGCTCAGTTGCAGGGCGCGGGTGCGCTCTTCGACCAGCCGCTGCACCCGCACCGAGCGGCGCGCCAGCGAGTTGACGAAGGCCGCCGTCAGCAGCGAGAACAGCAGGCCGCCGATCAGCGTCGACAGCGAGCCCAGGTGGCTGGCCAGGAAGGGGCGCGGCAGCGGCGTCACCTGCACGTGCCAGGCCTTGCCGGCCGCGCTGAAGGTGCGGGTGTAGAGGTCGTGGTAGTCGAAGGCCAGCCAGCGCTGCAGGGGCTTGGCCGCCACCGCCTGCTGGCCCGGCTGGCCGAGGCTGTAGATCAGGTTGTCCGGGCGGACGTCGTCGCCGACGTAGACCCGCACCACCAGCGAGGCGTCGTCCAGCAGGTCGGCGGCGTACAGGATCTTGTGGATCAGGTCGGTGGAGCGGATGACGGCGCCGGTGTTGCCTATCCACGCCGCGCGCCGCTGCGCCGCCGTGGCCGTTTGCGCGCCGGGACGGTAGACCGGCATCAGCAGCACGAAGCCTTTCTGGTTGCCGCGTTCCTGTTCCAGCCGCAGCAGCGGCGTGGCCATGATCGCGCCGGCCGCCACCGCCTGGTTGATGGTGTTGGACATCGGCAGCGACATCACGTCCAGCCCGAACGCCGCCTCGTTGCCTTGCAAAGGCTCCAGGAAGTCGACGATCACGTGCTGCGGCCGCGACGACAGCGGCAGGTGGCGGCCGTCGAACATGGCGTAGCCGGGATAGCGGTCCTGCAGCGCGGCCGCATAACGGCGCGCCTCGTCGTCGTTAAGCACGCGGTGGTAGTTGAAAGCCTGCACAAAGGGATAGCGCGCCAGCAGCGGCCGGGTGAAGTCGCCGAACTGCTCGCGGCTGACCGGACCCACCGACTTGAACAGGTCGTTGAGGATGGTGACCAGCTCCAGCGTGTCGTCCAGGCCGCGGCGGATGGCGGCCGCCCGCACCTGCGCGCGCTGCTGGAAACTGAGTTCCATCTTGCCGTACTCCAGCGCGCTGACCGCCACGAACAGCATGCCGGTGACCGCCATCCCGGTGACCAGTGTCAGCGTCGCGGCCAGCGAGAACGGCGGTGACTTGGAGAGCAGCGGCATGCGGCGCTTTCTGGGTGGGGATGGCAGGGCGGGCGGGTGAATCTAGTGTGTCATAAGTCATGCTTTTACAACAGTTATTTGGACCGTTAGCACGTATGGGATTGTCTTATGCAAGCCACGGTCCGGGGCGGGAATGATGTTATATTGCCATCTCCCCAGTCTTGGAGGAGCACCGGCCATGAAACCCGTTCATGTCGTCACCCGCCGCAGTTTCCTGGCGCAGATCGCCCGTAGCGGCGGCGCTGCGGCCGCGTTTGCCGCGCTCGATGCGCTGGGCTGCGCCAGCCTGGCCTGGGGCGAGGACCTGGCCTACCAGGGGCCGCCCGTGCTGCCGGGCGGGCTGGGCAAGGGCAAGCGCGTCACCATCCTCGGCGCCGGCGTGGCCGGCCTGACGGCGGCCTACCAGCTGGGCAAGGCCGGCTTCGCGTGCACGGTGCTGGAGGCGCGCCATCGTCCCGGCGGGCGCAGCTGGACCATCCGCGGCGGCGACCGCATCGAGCAGAGCGACGGCGTGCAGCAGGCGCGCTGGCCCAAGGCGCCGCATTTGTACCTCAATCCCGGTCCGGCGCGCATCTCGCACCACCACCGCGCGGTGCTGGGTTATTGCCGCGAATTCGGCGTGCCGCTGGAAATCATGATGAACGACGACCGCGCCGCTCTGCTGCAGGACGACGGCGCCTTCGGCGGCAAGCCGGTGCAGGCGCGCCAGGTGCTGGGCGACACGCACGGCTATTTCGGCGAGCTGCTGGGCAAGGCCGTCTCCACCGGCAAGCTGGACCAGGAGCTGAGCCAGCAAGACCGCGAGCGCCTGCTCGGCGCCATCGCCAGCTTCGGCGATCTGCAGCGCGACGGCCGCTATGCCGGCAGCGCGCGCAGCGGCTACAGCGCCACGCCGGCGCCGGGCCGGCCGCACGGCGCGGTGCGCGCGCCGCTGCCGCTGGACGAACTGCTGCGGGCCGACTTCTGGCAGTTCAAGGCGTCCTTCGCCGAAGACTTCGACCAGGCCGGCACCATGCTGCAACCGGTGGGCGGCATGGACCGCTTTCCGATGGCGTTCGCCAAGCGGGTAGGGCATGTGATCCGCTACGATACCGTGGTCGACGAAATCCGCAAGACGGCGCAGGGCGCGCGCGTGGTCTGCCATCACGGCGGCGCCCGCACCGTCATCGACAGCGATTATGTGATCTGCACCTTGCCGCTGCCGGTGTTGCGCGATATCCCCAACGATTTCGCGCCGGCCTACCAGAAGGTCATCGCCGAGGTCGAGTATGCGCGCGCGGCCAAGACCGCGTTCTACGCGCCGCGCCGCTTCTGGGAGCAGGACGACGGCATTTATGGCGGCCTGTCGTGGACCAGCCGCGACGTCACGCAAATCCTCTATCCCTCGCACGGCATCGGCCAAGCCGACGGCGTGCTGGTCGGCTCCTACTGCTTCGGCGTCTTTCCCGGCGACGACATGGGCCAGTATCCGCTGGCCGAGCGCATCGAGAAGGCGCTGGCGGCCGGCGAGGCGATCCACCCCGGCTACCGCCGCATGGTACGCGACGGCGTCAACATCGCCTGGCCCAAGGTGCCGTACAACCTGGGCTCCTGGGCCGAGTGGAAACCGCAACAGTACGACGCCGTCTACCAGCTGCTGCAACAGCCGGACGGCCCGATCTACTTCACCGGCGATTACCTGGGCTACCTCAGTTCGTGGCAGGAGGGCGCCGTGCTGTCGGCCCACCACGTGATCGAGCAACTGGCGGCGCGGGTGCGCGCCTGATTTTTCCCTGAAAGGATGAACATGAAATTGACCGTCCCGCTGCTACTCGCTTCCCTGGTGGTCTTGCCGGCCGCCGCCCAGCTCAAGGTCCAGCACCTGCAAAGCGCCGACAGCGGCATCGCCAGCGCCGTGTGGGCCGGCGACACGCTGTACGTCTCGGGCAAGCTGGCCAGGTCGTTCGACGGCGACACCAGGGCGCAGACGGCCGACGTGCTTAAGCAGTTCGAGGCCACCTTGCGTGAGCAGGGCCTGGGCCTAGGCGACGTGGTGCAGATGCGGGTCTACCTGGTGGCGGACGCCGCCGGCAAGCTGGACTTCGCCGGCATGAACGAGGCCTACAAGGAGTATTTCGGCACGGCGGCCCAGCCCAACAAGCCGGCGCGCGCCACGGTGCAGGTGGCGGCGCTGGTGGTGCCCAAGGCGCTGGTGGAGATCGAAGTGGTGGCGGTACGCGGCCTGCCGGCCAAAAAATAGCTCAAGCCGGGCCGCCCCAGCGCAGGCGCAGCACGATCCAGTGCGCCAGCAGGCGGTTGAACAGGGCGAAGCCGAGGCCGTGGCTGCGCGCCACCCGCTGCTGCATGGCCAGCGCCGGCGTCGGCTTGCCGCCCTTGACCGCGAACAGGATGCGGTTGTTGCCGGCGATGCCGCGGAACCAGCAGATACGGCCCTGGAAGGTTTCGCGCAGGCGCCGCAGCATGGGGCCGTACTGCGGATCGTAGCTGAAGATATTGGCCACCATCACGCCGCCGGGGCGCAGCGCGCGGCGGCAGTCGGCGTAGAAGGCGGCGCTGCCCAGCGCCGGCGGCAGGCCTTCGGCGTCGAAGCCGTCCACCAGCAGCACGTCGGCGGCGCCGGCCAGGCCGGCCATGTATTCGGTGGCGTCGGCCTGGACGATGCGGAAGCGCGCGTTGTCGCGCGGGATGGCGAACTGCTCGCGCAGCGCGATCACGTCGGCGCGCAACTCCAGCACGGTGATGCGGCTGTGCGGCAGGTAGCGGTAGCAGAACTTGGCCAGCGAGCCGCCGCCCAGCCCGACCATGACGATGTGCTCCGGCCTGGGATGGAACAGCACGAAACACATCATCGCGCGCGCATAGCTGAGCACCAGCTCGTCCGGCCGCGACAGCCGCATCTCGCTCTGGACCATGCCGGGCTGGAATTCCAGCGAGCGCTTGTCGCCGCGCGTATGCACTTGCGGCAGGTTGGAGGACGGGGGTACAGTCATATTGTGGATTTGCAAGGTCAATTTATAGTAGCATGCCGGCCAGTAAGCCACATTGCATTTACAGAAGCAACATTTGTAGGTACATTGGCGATAGCATAGGCCAGCCCCTCCGGCGGCCCCCTTGGAGACAGAGACGATGTTTTTAGACCACCCAACGCTTACCGCCACCAACAGCTTCACCGAACCTGACCGCATGGAGCGTCTGCTGCGCGTCTACGGCTACGTGGTGGCGCTGGCGGACATGGCCGGCAAGCCGGCCTTTATCGAAAAAGTCAGCCAGCTGCACGACCACAAGGGCACGCTGATCGTGTTCTGGCACGACGCGCCGACCGACGACGAAAAAACCTATTTCTCCCAGGCCTGGGCCAGCAAGATGGGCGACGGCAGCACCAACGTCGAGCACGAGGTCTGACCCGCCCCAGGTCATGGATATAAAAACTTTGGTACTGGCGCTGGCGCTGGGCAATCTAAGCCTGTGCGCGGCGCTGTTCTTTTTTGAGCAGCAGCGGTGCCGCGACGGCCAGCCTGCGGCCGCCTCCACCTGGGGCATGGCCAAGCAGTTCCAGGCCGTGGCCTGGGGGCTGCTGTTCCTGCGCGGCACCCTGCCGGACTTCCTCACCATCCCCGTCGCCAACGCCTTGCTGTTCGCCGGCTTCGCGCTGGACGCCTCGGCCTTGTGGGAGCAGGCCGGCCGCCGCGTATGGCGGCGCTACCTGCTGCCGGCGCTGGGCGCGGCGATCGGCGTGTTCACCGGCGCCTGGCTGCTGGAGCTGCCGGCCGCCGAACGCATCGCCATCGCCTCGCTGATCGTCGGTTTCTTCTTCATCGCCGGCGCCGCCGCGCTGGGCCGGGGCTGGAGCGCCGGCACCTTGCTGCGGCGCTACCTGGTGCTGTCCTCGCTGCTGCTGGCGCTGGCCGTGATGGCGCGCGGCCTGTTGACGGCGCTGCTGCCGGACGGCTGGGGCTGGGTCAGCCCGGCGCTGATCCAGGGCGTCGGCATCGCCGCGCTGTACCTGATGATGCTGAGCAACGCCTTCGGCTACCTGCTGCTGACCCGCGAGCAGCAACAGGCCGAGCTGGCGCGGCTGGAAGTGGTCGACGCCCTGACCGACGTGCCCAACCGGCGCGGCTTCTACCAGACGCTGACGCCGTGGATCGCGCTGGCGCGCCGGCCCGGCATGCCGACCTCGCTGATCATCCTGAACCTGGACCATTTCAAGCGCGTCAACGACAACTATGGCCATCCGGTGGGCGACCTGGTGCTCAAGGCCATGGTCGACGTCTGCAAAAAACAACTACGCGACAGCGACCTGATGGGCCGTCTGGGCGGCGCCGAGTTCGCCATCCAGCTGCCGCGCACCTCGCTGGAGGATGCGCTGACGGTGGCCGAGCGTATCCGCAACGCCGTCGCCGCGCAGCCGGTGAAGGCGGAAAAAGCCGTCATCAACATGACCGCCAGCCTGGGTGTGACCATCATCCGCGCCGACGACACCACCGTCAGCCTGTTCAAGCGCGCCGACGAGGCGCTGCAGCTGGCCAAGCAGGCCGGCCGCAACCGCGTGGTCGAGGCGCAGGCCGGCGCCGGAGCGCTGGAAGCCTGAATTGCTACACCGCTGTCATCAGCAGGTAACAAACTGCGCTTATCGTGATTATAATCATGTAAATCGTTTAGTTTGATTCACCCGCGAGCCTTCGTTGCCGTTTGCCGAGAGAGGCTTCCAAATATGTACGCAGCAGTAGATCTGGGTTCCAACAGTTTTCGTCTTCACATCGGCAAGCATGACGGGGAGGCGATCCGCGTCCTGAAATCCGTGCGCGAACCGATCCGCCTGGCCGCAGGGCTGGACGACAAGGGCAACCTGACGCCCGCCGCCATGCAGACCGCGCTGGCCTGCCTGAAAAACTTCCGCGCCGTGCTGGCCGCCTACAAGCTCGATGGCGTGCGCGTGGTGGCCACGTCGGCCATGCGGGTGGCGCGCAATTCCGCCGCCTTCCTGCCCGAAGCCGAACTGGCGATCGGCTATCCGATCGAGATCATCTCCGGCGAGGAGGAGGGGCGCCTGATCTACATGGGCGTGGCCAATGCGCTGGCGCTGGCGGGCGAACGGCGGCTGGTGATCGACATCGGCGGCGGCTCCACCGAGCTGATACTGGGGCGCGGCCAGGAAATCGAGCGGGTCGAATCGTTCAGCGTCGGCACGGTCAAGCAAAGCCTGTCGTTCTTCATCAGCGGCCGGGTCGACGGCCCCTCGTTCGAGGCGGCCATCCTGTCGGCGCGCAGCCATTTCGAGGACGCGGCGCCGCCTTACCATCCGCAGTTCTGGAAGCAGTGCTACGGCTCCTCCGGCACCGCCCGCACCATCGCCGACATCATCGTCAAGAACGGCATCGGCCGCGAAGTCAATATCGACACGCTCAACGCGCTCAAGCAGCGCTTCATCGAATTCGGCCACGTCAGCCGGATCGAGATGGCGGGCCTGCGCCCGGACCGCGCCAGCACCATCATCGGCGGCCTGGCCATCCTCATCGGCCTGGTGCGCGAGCTGGATATCCCGGTGGTGCACCCGATCGAGGCCGGCCTGCGCATGGGCGTGATGTGGGACCTGCACCTGCGCTCGACCAAGCGTGACCGCCGCGAACAATCGGTACAGGCCTGCCTGCTAAAATTCCATTGCGACGAGCGGCGCGCCAACCGCGTGGCCGACGACGCGCTGGCCCTGTATGTGCAGACCAAGCCGGCCGGCGACCAGTACTCGCGCCACCTGTACTGGAGCGCGCTGCTGCACGAAATGGGCATGGTGGTGTCGCACACCGGCTATCACAAGCACGCCGCCTACATGATCGAGAACGCCGACTTGCCGGGCTTCACGGCGCGCGAGCAGAAGACCATGGCGCGCCTGATCTCCGCCCACAAGGGCAACCTGCGCAAGGTGGCCGATGCGCTGGCGGAGCCGGATTTCGTCAAGGCCGTGGTGGCGTTGCGGCTGGCGGTGCTGTTCATGCACTCGCGCATGGACATCGACTTCACGCTGATCAAGCTGCGCATGAAGAACCGCATCGAGCTGGAAATCCGCCGCGAATGGATAGGCGACCATCCAACGCTGTCCTACTGGCTGGAGAAGGAACAGGAGCAGTGGGATGAAGTTGGGGTAGACTTCAGCATACGCACCATCGGCTAAACTCTGGGGAGGGCTATGACGAAGGACGTCATTTATCGCAGCTGCTCCGGCGCGTTGCTGGCGCTGTCGCTGGTGTCGCAGCTTGCCGGCGCCGCCGGCAAGAAGGAAACCGTGGCCCTGTGCTTCGAGCAGCAGGACGTGCGCCCGTGGCGCACCGAGCAGGGTGGCGGCCTGAATTTCGCGCTGCTCAAGATGGTCGAGCAGCGGCTCGACCTGCGCTTCGATTACCAGAGCATTCCGTGGAAACGCTGCCTGGCCGAACTCAAGGCCAACGCCGTCGATGGCGCCTTCGCCGTCAGCTACAAGCCGGACCGGCGCGAGCTGGGCGAATACCCTGGCGGCCAGCAGGTCGACGCCAGCAAACGCATGCACATTGATAGCTACGTGGTGGTCCGCAAAAAAGGCAGCAAGGTCGAATGGGACGGCAAGAACTTCCACAACCTCGACGGCGCCATCGGCTTCCAGCTTGGCTACTCGGTGGGCGACGTGCTGCGCGCGCAGAACGTCGAAGTGGACGAGGGCAGCCAGCGCGCCGACGAGCTGGCACGCAAGGTGATCGCCGGCCGGGTGGCGGCGGCGGCGATCGGCGGCAGCGACGCGCACGGCCTGATGAACGGGCCGCTGGCGCCGCAGCTGGAGGAACTGCCCATCCCCATCATCGAAAAACCCTACTTCCTGATCCTCTCGCACGGCATGGTGGCGGCGCGGCCGCAGCTGGCGGAACGCATCTGGCACGCCATCGAGGAGGCCCGCAACAGCGCGGCCTACCGCAAGCTGGAAGTGGCCGAAGGAGTGCGTCATTGATGCGCTGGATCCGGTGCTGAATCCGGCGCCGAGCGGCGGCGGCCCGCTGGCGCGCCTGCGCAGCGCATGGCGCCGCAACATCCTGCTGCGACTGGGCTTTGGCATCTTCGTGTCGGTGGCCCTGTCCACCGCCATCTACACCACCTACGTGATGCAGACGCTCAAGAGCGAGGCCGAACAAAACGTCCGCGAGCGCGCCGAACGGCTGGCGGCGGTGCTGTCGCAGGCATTGGCGCGGCCGCTGTTCGACATCAACAGCGCGGCCGTCTCCAGCGTGGTCGACGCCTCCGGCGCCACGCCGGAAGTGCTGGTGCTGCGGGTGCTGGCGCCCAACGGCGCGGAGCTGGCCAGCTACGTCTCGCCGCTGCGCGAGCCGGTGGCGGCGATCAAGGTGCATCGCGACATCAGCTTTACCGACGCTCGCCGCAGCTACCCGGTCGGCTCGATCGACCTGGCCTTTTCGCGCCAGCAGATCGACCAGGACCTGCGGCGCCAGATCTACAACACGGTGGCGGCCAACCTGCTGCTGGCGCTGGGCATCGTGCTGTCGATCTTCGTGGTCGGGCGGCGCGCGGCGCGGCCGTTCGCCGACATCCAGTCCGGCCTGGAAAAACTGACGCGCGGCGAGACCGACATCAAGCTGTCCGGCATCGGCCGCGAGGACCAGGTGGGCCGCCTGTCCGGCGCCGTGCTGCGCTTCCGCGATACGCTGACCCGGCTGCGCGACGCCGAGCAGGAACTGCGCGAGTTGAACAGCGACCTGGAACTGCGCATCGCCACCCGCACCGGCGAGTTGACCAGCTCCATGCAGCAGCTGGGCGACAGCCAGGCCAAGCTGCAAACCATCCTCGACACCGCGCTCGACGCGGTGGTGCGCATGGACCTGGCCGGCCGCATCGTCGGCTGGAACGCGCAGGCCGAGCAGATCTTCGGCTGGAGCCGGGAAGAGGCGCTGGGGATGGCGCTGGACAAGGCCATCATCCCGGCGCGCTACCGCTACGACCACCGGCGCGGCATGCAGCGCTACCTGGCCGGCGGCGGCGCCGCCCCGGTGCTCGACGCACGCATCGAAGTGGTGGCATTGCGCCGCAACGGCGAGGAGTTCCCGATCGAGCTGGCGATCACCCAGGTCAAGTCGGAAGGGCAGGACAGCTTCGAATTCTGCGCCTTCATCCGCGACATCAGCGACCGCCGCGAGCGCGAGCAAAAGCTGGTCAACGCCAACGTGGCGGCGGAGGCGGCCAATATCGCCAAGTCCGAATTCCTGGCCAATATGAGTCACGAGATCCGCACGCCGATGAGCGCCGTGATCGGCATGGCCTACCTGGCGCTGCGCACCGAGATGTCGCCCAAGCAGCACGACTACATCAGCAAGATCCACCGCGCCGCCTTGTCGCTGCTGGGTATCATCAACGACATCCTGGACTTCTCGAAGATCGAAGCGGGACGGCTGGAGGTGGAGGCGATCCCGTTCGCGCTGGAGGAAGTGCTGGCCCATGTGTCCAGCGTGACCGCGCAGCGCGCCGCCGACAAGCACTTGCGCTACCTGGTCTCGACCGCGCCGGAGGTGCCGCGCTACCTGGTGGGCGATCCGCTGCGCCTGGGGCAGGTGCTGGTCAACTTGGCCAACAACGCGGTCAAGTTCACTGCCGACGGCGAGCTGGAATTGCGCTGCGAAGTCATTCATGCCGACGTCCGGGAAGGCAAGGCCACGCTGCGCTTCACGGTGCGCGACACCGGCATCGGCATGACGCAGCAGCAGAAGGCGAAGTTGTTCCAGGCCTTCAGCCAGGCCAATGGCTCGACCACGCGGCACTACGGTGGCACCGGACTGGGACTGTCGATTTCGCAGCAGCTGGTGCGGCTGATGGGCGGGCGCATAGAGGTCGAGAGCGAGCCGGATCAAGGTTCGAGCTTCCATTTCGAGCTGCAGTTCACGCTGTCCGACGTGGCGGCGGTGGCGGTGCAGGCGGCCGTGCACCACGGGCCGGTGGGCGACTTGATGCTGCAAGCTTCGCCAGGCCGCGCGGCGCGCGTGCTGCTGGCCGAGGATAGCCCGGACAACCAGGATGTGACGGTGGAGCTGCTGGAGTTGCAGGGCATCGTGGTCGAGGTGGTGGCCAACGGCCGCGAGGCGCTGGACCGCCTGCAGGCGGCCGATCCCGGCACCTATGACCTGGTGCTGATGGACCTGGGCATGCCGGTGATGAACGGCCACGAAGCCACCCGCCTGCTGCGCCAGGACAGCCGTTTCAGCGAGCTGCCGGTGATCGCCTTGACGTCGCACGCGCTGGCCGGCGTGGAGGCGCGCTGCATGGAGGAGGGCATGCAGGACTACATCACCAAGCCGGTCGATCCGCAGCGGCTGTACAGCGTGTTGTCGCGCTGGTTGGGAGTGTCGATGAAGGCGATTCCGCCGCTGCCGCCGCGCGCCGATGCGGGCCTGGTCGATCCGCATCTGGCGCTGGGCGAACTGCGCGCGCTGCTGGCGGACTTCAGCGGCGACAGCGTGGATTATTTCGGCAGCGTGCAGGCGTCGCTGGCGACGCTGCTGCCGCCGGTGACGATGACCCGCCTGGCCAGTCATATGATGCATTACGAATTCGAGGCCGCCGGAAAACTGCTGGCGGCGGTGGCGCACGAACAGGAGAAACCATGAACGGAAAAAACAGCCGGCCGACTATTCTGATCGTCGACGATACTCCGGACAATATTACGCTGCTGTCCAATCTGCTGAAGGACAAGTACAACACCAAGGTCGCGACCAGCGGCGCGACGGCGCTGCAAATCGTCGCCGCCTCGCCGGTGGACTTGATCCTGCTCGACATCATGATGCCGGACATGGACGGCTTCGAGACTTGCCGCCGGCTCAAGGCCGATGCGCACAGCAGCGCCATTCCGGTGCTGTTCCTGACGGCTAAAAGCCAGTCCGAGGACGAGGCCCGGGGACTCGCTTTAGGTGCAGTGGATTTCTTACGTAAGCCCGTCAATCCCGACGTTTTATTTGCCCGTGTCGCTCTGCATTTGCGCTAGGACAAGCAAAAAATCCGTAAATGATATATATTGTTTATATTGTTGATTAATAAATGGAGTTGGTATGAACAAATCTGTCACTGGCGCGCTGAATGGAAAAGAACCTGCGCTGCCGAAAAAACCTGTTGTAAAGCCAGCTGCCAAAGCTGCCGCCAAGCCTGTGGCCAAGGCCGCAGTCAAGCCAGCCGCACCAAAGGCCGCCGCCAAGCCAGCCGCGCCGAAGGCTGCGCCTAAAGCCGCCGCCAAGCCGGCCGTCGCCAAGGCCGCGCCGAAAGCAGCGCCTAAGGCTGCTGCGAAGCCTGCTCCTAAAGCAGCCGCCAAGCCAGCACCAAAGGCAGCCGCCAAGCCGGCGCCTAAGGCAGCACCAAAAGCCGCCGCCAAGCCAGCAGCTAAGGCCGCAGCCGCCAAGCCGGCGCCAGTGGATGCCGCCAAGGACAAAACCCGCAAGGAAAAGCTGGTGCGCGACAGCTTCACCATGCCGGAGCAGGAATATGCGGTGCTCGGCCAGGTCAAGAAGGCTTGCCTGAAAGCCGGCTTCGAAATCAAGAAAAGCGAATTGCTGCGTATCGGCGTAGCCCTGATCAGCCAGATCGATCTTGCCACGCTGCAAAATGTGTTGGCAGGCCTGCCGCAGCTGAAGACCGGCCGTCCAAAGAAAGCCTAATTAAAAAACAACACTTCGGCTTATGTCACGGAACTGACACCACGATGTCATTTTCCTGAAGTATTCGACCGTTACGCTTGCTTCGTCTCCCACAGAAAGGATGAAGCATGCAAACTTCGATCATACAAGCCGACGTGCGAGCAGCGTCCGGTAAGCTGGTACTCAGTATGGCAAGCACACCGGAAGAGCTGCGCGAGGTGCAGCGCTTGCGCTACAAGGTGTTCATCGAAACAATGGGATTGAGCTCGCTGGTCCGCGAGGATGGCCTGGACAGCGACGAATTCGACGAACACTGCGATCACCTGATCGTGCGTGATTCGAGCACGCTCAAGGTGGTGGGTACCTACCGCCTGCTGAGCGCATCGCGCGCCCGCAAGCTGGGCCGCGTCTACTCCGAAGGCGAGTTCGACCTGGGCCGCCTGAACAACCTGCGTGGCCGCATGGTGGAAGCGGGCCGCGCCTGCATCCATCCCGACTACCGTGGCGGCAGCGTCATCATGCTGCTGTGGTCCGGCCTGGCCGAATACATGCGCCGCGAGAACTGCGACTACCTGGCCGGTTGCGCCAGCATCAGCCTGGCCGATGGCGGCCACAATGCTGTCGCGGTCTACCAGTCGCTGGCTGGCGCCCATCTGGCGCCGTCCGAATACCGCGTCACTCCGCACCTGCCATTCCCGTTCTCGAAACTGGAAGCCGCGCAGAAGCCGCAAGTACCGCCGCTGCTGAAGGGCTACATGCGTTCGGGCGCCTGGATTTGCGGCGAACCGGCCTGGGATCCTGATTTCGAAAGCGCCGACCTGTTCCTGCTGCTGCCGCTGGCCAACCTGGACGGCCGCTACGCCCGCCACTACGGCGTGGCCGGCGAACAGCTGGCTGCTTGATGTGCATCCGCCCCGTGTAGAATAAGCCGTTGTGCTTATTCAGCGGGGTGGTGATGAAGTTTGAAACTGAGACGGAACGAACCGGATCGCAAGAGCGGTCAGTGTTGCGCCGTCGCGGCCTGGCGCCGCAGGACGCCAGCCGCACCACCGACCGCGTTGCCGAGGAACTCCCGGTGGCGCTGGTCGTCAATGGCATTTCGCATGCCGTCATGATGGTCACGCCGCGCGAGCTGGAAGCGTTCGCGCTCGGCTTCGCATTGACCGAGGGCCTGGTTGGCAAGGCCGCCGACGTCTTCGATATCGAACTGCGGGAACATGCGCGCAGCTTCGAAGTCGCGCTCACCATCGCCCAGGAAGATTTCATGCAGCTCAAGCAGCAGCGCCGCTCGATGGCGGGCCGCAGTGGTTGCGGCGTGTGCGGCATCGAGAGCCTGGAGCTGCTGGATTTGCAGCCCGGGCGCATCGATGCGGCGGCGCTGCACGATGCGGACACGCTGTCGCCGGCCATCGCGCGCGCGGCGGCGGAGCTGGGCGCCCACCAGCAGCTGATGCGCGCCACCGGCGGCGTGCATGCCGCAGCATGGTGCGCGGTGGACGGCGCCGTGCTGCGCGTGTGCGAGGACGTGGGCCGCCACAACGCGCTCGATAAATTGATTGGCCACCTGGCGCATGATGGCGTGGACTTGCAGCGCGGTTTCGTCTTCATGTCCAGCCGCGCCAGTTATGAGCTGGTGCGCAAGGCGGCGCGCATGCACATCCCGATGCTGGCGACCATCTCCGCCCCCAGCACGCTGGCGATCGACATCGCCGCCGAAGCGGGCATCAAGCTGGTGAGCTTTTGCCGCCAGGACGGCTGCGTCGAATATACCTAGCAATCAAGCGGATTCAGCTGGAGATCAAATTGGCAGAAAGGTCGCGACGCTCGTGCAATATGCGCAGCACTTCTAGCCAGGAACCGTCTACGCGATAGAACAGCAAGAAGGGGAAATGGTCGCGACGGGTGAGAGTTTGAACTCCACGGTTTTATCGCGTGTTCTGGATACGAGCGCGCAGTTCGGCGGTTAGCTCAGCGATGCTGGTTTTTGGCGATGGGCCGCTGTTGATGCCTTCCATGACGAGCTCATACAGACGGCGTTCCGCTTCGTTTTGCGGGCCGACTGCATTGGCGGCACGCGGCAACAGGAATTTGCGCGCAGCAGATTTGCTCCGGGTATTCATGGATGCATTATATGCCTATTCCGCCGATGACTGCTCGGCCGACAGGTGCAGCAGCACCGGGATCGATTTCGAGGTCGGCGTGCCGGCGCCGTCTGCGGTGCTGTGCAGCGGGATCAGGCCATTCGTCTCCGGGAAGTAGGAGCCCAGGCAGCCGTGCGGGATGTCGTATTCCACCAACAAGAAGCGCTCGGCGCGGCGTTCCACGCCATCGTCCCACACGCTGACCATGTCGACCCACTGGCCGTTGCGCATGCCCAGCAGCGCCAGGTCCGCCGCGTTGATGAACACCACGCGGCGCAGGCCGAACACGCCGCGATAACGGTCGTCCATGCCGTAGATGGTGGTGTTGTACTGGTCGTGCGAACGGGCCGTCATCAACGTCATCAGCCGCTCGCCGTGCAGGGCGCGGGCGCGGTGGATGGGGGTGTCGGTGTCGACCGCGTGCGGCACGAATTGCGCCTTGCCGCTGGCGGTGCGCCATTCGCGCTCGCGCGAGGCCACCTTCAGATGGAAGCCGCCCGGCTTGGCCACGCGCGCGTTGAAGTCGTGGAAATCGTCGAAGACGGTTTCGATGGCGTCGCGGATGCGGGCGTAGTCGCTGCCGTAGCCCAGCCAGTCCACCTTGCCGCTGCCCAGCGTGGCGTGCGCCATGCGGGCGGCGATCATGGTCTCAGACAGCAGATTGCCGGAAGCCGGCGTGTTCATGCCGTAGGACAGGTGGACCATGCTCATCGAATCCTCCACCGTCACGCCCTGCGGCACGCCTGCCTGCATGTCGATCTCGGTGCGGCCCAGCGTCGGCAGGATCAGCGCGTCCTTGCCGTGCACCAGATGGCTGCGATTGAGTTTGGTGGCCACGTGCACGGTCAGCTCGCAGGCGCGCAGGGCGTCGAACGTCAGCGGCGTGTCCGGCGTCGCCATCGCGAAGTTGCCGCCCATGCCGAAGAAGACTTTCACTTTCCCGTCCAGCATGGCCTGGATGCTTTCCACGGTGTCGTAGCCGTGCGCGCGCGGCGGTTCGAAGGCGAACACCTTCTGCATGCGGTCGAGGAAGGCCTTGGTGGGCTTTTCTTCGATGCCCATGGTGCGGTCGCCCTGCACGTTGGAGTGGCCGCGCACCGGGCACAGGCCGGCGCCCAGGCGGCCGATATTCCCGCGCATCATCATCAGGTTGGACAGCATCTGGATCGTCGCCACAGCGCCCTTGTGCTGGGTCAGGCCCATGCCCCAGGTGCAGATGACCTTTTGGCCCTTGATGTAGATCTCGGTCAGCTCCTCGATCTGCGCGCGCGGCACGCCGGATTCGGCCAGCAGCTGGTCCCAGTCCTGGGCGCGCAAGTCCTGCTCGAAAGCCTCGTAGCCGCTGGTGTGGGTGGCGATGAAGTCGCGGTCCAGCAATGAAGCCTGGCCGGCGGCCAGCGCGGCGTCGTCGCGTTCGACCAGGCGCTTGGCGACGGCCTTGATCAGCGCGAAGTCGCCGCTCAGCTTCGGCTGCACGAACATGCTGCTGATGCTGGTGCTGGAATTGGTCAGCATCTCCATCGCATGCGCGGGGCTGGTGAAGCGTTCCAGGCCGCGCTCGCGCAGCGGGTTGATGGAGACGATAGTGGCGCCGCGCTTGGCGCAGTCGCGCAACTCGCCCAGCATGCGCGGGTGGTTGGTGGCCGGGTTCTGGCCAAAGATCAGCAGCGTGTCGGCGTGCTCGAAGTCTTCCAGCGTGACCGTGCCCTTGCCGACGCCGACGGTGCCCGGCAGGCCGCGGCTGGTGGGCTCGTGGCACATATTGGAGCAGTCCGGGAAGTTGTTGGTGCCGTACATGCGCACGAACAGCTGGAACAGGAAGGCCGCTTCGTTGCCGGTGCGGCCGGAGACGTAGAACGTGGCCTGGTTCGGATCGGGCAGGGCCTTCAGGTGGCGGGCGATCAGCGCGAAGGCGTCGTCCCAGGCGATCGGCAGGTATTTGTCGCTGGCGCTGTCGTAGACCATCGGGTCGGTCAGGCGGCCGTGCTGTTCGAGCTGGTAGTCGGATTGCGTGAGCAGTTCGGCCACGGTGTGGGCGGCGAAGAAGTCGGGACGCACGCGCTTGCTGGTGGCTTCGGCCGCCACCGCCTTGACGCCGTTTTCGCAGAACTCGAAGGTGGACGCATGTTCACGGTCCGGCCAGGCGCAACCGGGACAGTCGAAACCGTCCGGCTGGTTTTGCTTGAGCAGCGTCTTGTAGTTGCCGCCGCTAACCTTTTCGCGCACCAGATTAATTGCCACCTGTTTCAATGCGCCCCAGCCTGCGGCGGCGTGTTGATACGGTTCGATGTGTCCTGCGGGTTTCGTCTTTTCCATGCCTTATTCCAGTCGATCTTGTTGAGCGGAGTATAGTGCAGAATTGCGTTTTTGAGCTTACGGGTGCACAGGATGGATGAAGAGGTCATGGCCGCGCTGGTCGGCGTGCTGGAGGCGCTGTGGCGCATCAACGCGGAGTGGCCGGACAAGCCCTGCACGCTGGCAAAATTGAGCAAGCAGTCGGAGCGGCCGATGTCCGTGTTGCGGCGCCAGCTGACGATGCTGGTCGACGCCGGCTGGATCGAGCTGCGGCTGGAAGAGGGCGGCGTCGCTGGCACCGTGCTGCTGACCGAGAGTGGCCGGCAGCTGGGCCGGGAACTGTTCGCCTGAAGGTGTTGGCCTAGGCGACGCGCCGGCGGCGCATGGCCAGCAGGCCGGCGCCCGCCAGCAGCATTGCATACGTGGCCGGTTCCGGCACCGGCGCCAGTTGGTAGTGGTACAGCGCCAGATGCAGGTTGGGATTGGTCAGCGACTGGCCGCTGCGGTCCGGGTCGACCACCTGCTCGATGTACATGTCGAGCGCACCGTTGGCGCCTTCGCGCAGCGCCAGGCCTTCCATTTCGAAATCGCCCAGGGGCTTGGGCAAGTGCAGTACTTCCTCCACCGCGCCGGTCAGCAGGTTGCTGCGGTAAATCGATTGCGTGTCGTTGTCCGAGGCCATGTACAGCCAGTCGCCGACCACCTTGGCGCCCTGGATGCGGCCCAGCGGCGCGGACAGCGTGAGCGTGTGGCTGAAGCTCCAGTCGCTCAGGTTGTAGACGTTGATGGTGTTCCCGTCCTGCCATTCCTTACCGTAGCCGAAGCCGCGTTTGGCGTCCACCGCGACCCAGCTGGCCAGGTCCTTGTTCGGGTTGGCGGGCGTGCCACCCAGCTCGTAGGTCTTGCCGGTGTAGCTCAGGTCCGAGGCGTTGAACAGCGCCACGTGCGGCTTGGTGTAGCCGGCGGTGGAATCGAGCGAAGCGTAGATGATGCCGTTGTGGTAATCGATGTCGCCGATGTGGTTCAGGCCCTGCGCCAGCAGCGCGCCAGGAATGCCGGGCGACAGGCCGCCGGTCAGCGTGAACGAGGAATTGCGCTGCACGGAATCGAAATTGTCGTTGGCGCGCTCCAGGCCGTACTGCCACGAGAAGAACCATTGCTTGCCGTCGGTGGCCATGCCTTGGCTGCGATACAGGCCAATGAAGGAATTGGGCGTCGGCGTATGCATGTAGAAGTTGTCGATGCCGGCGAGCTTCCAGGCATCGGCGGCATGGGCCGGGATCAGTGCGGCGGCGCCGAGCGCCAAGGCCAGCAGGGCAGGGATGCGCATGACTTACTCCGTTATCAAATTGGCTTGCAGTTATGATAACGACGTTTTGTGACCGGCCCACGACAAAAAAGGTTCCTATTGATGCGGGCGTAGTTGCGCCGCGACCGCCTTGACGGCAGCGGCGTAGCTGCGACTGGCACGCAGCGGGCCACCGCGCGTCAGGTGCAGCAGGGTATCGTTGTTGGTCAGCGGCTCGACTGCGCGGATGCGGTCGACGGCAACGATCATGCTGCGATGGATGCGCAGAAACTGGCGGCTATCGAGCCGTTCGGCAAAGCGTGACACGGTGTCGCGCACCAGATGCTGTTCTTCGCCGACGTGCAGGGCCACGTAATTGCCCTGCGATTCGATCCAGTCCACTTCGGACAGCGGCAGCGAGATCAGCTGGCCGCGCCGTTTGACTTCCACGTGGGTCAGTGCGGGCAGGGCGTCGCGGGAGGGCGCCGGCATGGTGGGCCGGGCTGGGGCGGCGGCCGACGCTCCACGCTGTAGGCTGGCCTGGACCAGTGCCGTCAGCGCGGCCAGCGCAAACACCAACAGCGTGAAGTTGCTCACCAGTTGGTCCCGTATTTCGTCCCAGGACGGCAGCCATCGGCCCTCGAACACCCATGCCGCCAGCAGGCACGACGCCAGTATCAGCGTCAGCGCCAGGCCGGCAGCGCCGGCGGTGTGGATCAGCACATGGCGGACGCGATCCGGACTGTGCAGCGGGTAACGCTCAACCAGCGTCTGCACCGCCGAGGTGACCGTTGTGCCCAGCAAAGCGGCCACGAGGATGCGGACCGCTTCATGTGGCAGGCTGAGGATCTGGCCGGCCTGGCCTGCGCGCTGGATGTTGCCGGGTTCAAGCACCAGCAGGAAGGCCAGCCAGTACAGCAGGACCCAGGCGTGCGGACGCAGCCAGGCGGACCAGCGTGAAGTCGCAGTCGCGGTCGCAGGGGCGGGATGGGCGGAGATCGTCATGCGATTGATTCTAGCAGCGTTCACGCCGCCGGCGGAAATGGGATAAGCCGTGCGAAAAAGTGACCAGCCGGTCTGGCCTGGGCGGCGCCGGCGGGCCACACTGGCCGCTGACAAATCGCTTGGGAGCGGACATGGGAAAGACGGTATGCAGATGGTGGCTGGCGTTGCTGTTGTCGGGTTGGAGCTTGGTGCAGGCAGCGCAGGCGGCGCCGGTGATGACCGGGGACGGCGCAGTGGCGGGACGGCGGCAAGACGGTGTGGACGTGTATCGCGGCATTCCGTTCGCGTTGCCGCCAGTGGGACAGTGGCGCTGGCGCCCGCCGCAGCCGGCGCTTGCGTGGCAGGGCGTGCGCGATGCCGGTCAGTTTGCCCCGGCGTGCATGCAGCAAGGCGTGTCGATGCCTGGCGAGCAGCCACCGGCCGTCAGCGAGGACTGCCTGTACCTCAATCTGTGGGCGCCGCCGCGCCGCGCCGGACAGCGTTTGCCGGTGATCGTCTGGATCCACGGCGGCGGCTATGCCAATGGCTCGGCGGCCATGCCGCTGTATCACGGCGACCGCCTGGCCCGCAAGGGCGTGCTGGTGGTGACGATCGCCTACCGCCTTGGCGCGCTGGGATTCCTCGCCCACCCGGCGCTGAGCGCCGAATCGCCCCAGCGCTCGTCGGGCAACTATGGCTTGATGGACCAGATTGCGGCGCTGGAATGGGTGCGGCGTAACATCGCAGCCTTTGGCGGCGACCCGGGCCGCGTGACCATCGCCGGGCAGTCGGCCGGCGCCATGGCCGTCAGCGCGCTGCTGGCGTCGCCGCGCGCGCGAGGCCTGTTCCAGCGCGCCATCGCGCAGAGCGGCGGCATCTTCGAACCGTTGCAGCTGGCTCCCGGCTACCTGCTGGCAAACGCTGAACGCGACGGCGCCAGCTATATGAGTTCGCTCGGCGCCACCACCCTTGAGGCGATGCGCCTGCTGCCGGCCGGCCGCCTGATTGGCGGCGGCGCGGGCGCCGTCTCACACCCCGTGATCGAACCGGATGTGCTGCCCATGTCGCCGTACGAGGCCTATGTGCAGGGCCGCTATCAGGACCTGCCTTTGCTGCTGGGCTCGAACGCCGAGGAGGCGCGCGCGCTGGTCGATGTGACGGCGGTGCGCGCCGACCGGTTCGAGGCCGACATCACCGCCAGTGTCGGCGCCTTGCCGCCGGCGCTGCTGGCGGCCTATCCGCACGCCACCGACGCTGAGGCGCGCGAGGGCCGCCTCGGGCTTGAGCGCGACCTGCGTTTTGGCTGGGACATGTGGGCGTGGGCGCGGCTGGCGCAGGCGGGGCGCAGTCCGGTGTACTACTACAGCTTCGCGCAGCGGCCGCCGTTCCCGGCCGAGTCGGTCCATGCCGGCTGGGGCGCCAGCCACTACGCCGAGCTTTGGTATATGTTCGATCATCTGGGGCAGACGCCCTGGGCATGGACGCGCGCCGACCGCGAACTGGCGGCGGCGATGTCGCGCTACTGGGTCAATTTTGTCGCCACGGGGGATCCGAACGGCAGCGGCGTGCCGCACTGGCCGGCGTTTCAAGGTGCGGCGGGGAAAGTCCAGCGGCTGGGCGATCCGATCGGCGCCGGCCCGGTGCCGGCGATCGATCATCTGCAGGTGTTCGACACCGTGTATTCCGGATTGCGCGGCAAGGAGTTTGGCTTGCCCTAGCGGAGGAGGACGCCAAAAAACCGCTTGCAATCGCTTGAGGCGAGGACTACACTTTGTTTGTACCGATCGGTACAAACAACTTGAAAAAGTAATCCCATGACACGTCCACCTCTCCCTCCGTTCACCCGTGAAACCGCGATCCAGAAGGTCCGCCTGGCCGAAGACGGCTGGAACACACGCAACCCGGAAAAGGTCTCGCTGGCCTACACTGAGGACTGCCGCTGGCGCAACCGCGCCGAATTCGTCACCGGCCGCGCCGCCATCGTCGGCCTGCTGTCGCGCAAATGGACGCGCGAACTGGAATACCGGCTGATCAAGGAATTGTGGGCATTTGAAGGCAACCGCATTGCAGTTCGCTTCGCCTACGAATACCATGACGATTCCGGCCAGTGGTATCGCGCCTACGGCAACGAGAACTGGGAATTCGCCGAGGACGGTTTGATGCGCCACCGTCTGGCCAGCATCAACGAAGCGCCGATCGCGGCGGCCGACCGCAAGTTCCATTGGGACCTGAACGGCCCGCGTCCGGCCGATCATGCGGGCTTGAGCGAGTTCGGATTTTGAATGTTTTAAGAAGGTAGCTATGGCAAGAACGATGGTCGAACGCGGCGACGTGATCCCGCTGCTGGCGGAAGTGTTTCGGACTTACGGATTCGAGGGCGCGAGCCTGTCCCGGATTTCCGAAGGCACCAAGCTGGGTAAGGGGAGCATGTATAACTTTTTCCCCGGCGGTAAAGACGAGATGGCCGATGCCGTGCTGGCCGAGATCGACGGCTGGTTCCGCGATCAGGTGTTCCAGCCGCTGCGCAGCGCCGACGATGCGGCGCAGGGGATGGAGCGGATGTTCGTCGCGGTCGGCCGTTATTTCGAGTCGGGCCGCAAGGTGTGCCTGGTGGGCGTGTTCGCGCTGGGCCATGAGCGCGACCGTTTCACCCTCAAGGTGCAGGGCTACTTTGCCGAGTGGGTGGCGGCGCTGGCCGATGCGCTGGAGCGCGCCGGCCGCGATGCCGATACGGCGCTGGCGCTGGCCGAGGACACTGTCGGCGGCATCCAGGGCGCGCTGGTGCTGGCGCGCGCGGCCGGCGAGCCGGAGCTGTTCATGCGCACGCTGGAGCGCTTGCAGCGGCGCCTGGCCCTGGCCTGACGGCGTCCCACGTCATCATCAAACCAGGCCGATATCGCGCCCTTTGGCGCCGAAGATAGTTTCGACCTGCGCGGTATTGAGGCCGTACATGCGCGACAGCAGGCCGCCGAACATGGCGCGGTATTCGTTGAGCACCGGGTAGTCGCGGTTCTGGAACAGCGTGGCCTGTTCCAGCCTTATCTGCTCGCCGCGCACCTTGCCGCCCTGGACGCCGCCGCCCAGCACCCAGTACACCGAGCCGTGTCCGTGGTCGGTGCCGCGGTTGCCGTTTTCGCGGAAGGTGCGGCCGAATTCACTGACGACGATCACCACCGTGTCCTTCCAGTCCGGTCCCATCTCCTGCGCGAAGCCGGCCAGGCCGCGTCCCAGTTCGTCCAGCCGTCCGGCCAGGTAGCCGGTGGCGCCGCCCTGGCCGACGTGGGTGTCCCAGCCGCCGACGTCGACGAAGCCGATGTTGTATTTGTCCTTCATCAGCTTGGCGATGCGGCGCGCTTCCAGCTCGAAGCCCTTGGCGGTGATGGCGTTGCGGTTGGCCGCATCCATCTCGCCGATCATTTCCTTCATCACGTCCTCGCGCACCGCGAAGCCGTCGCGCACCTGCTGCGACAGGGCGGTGCCGTCGTACATGGCGGAAATCAGCTTGGCCTGGCGGGCGTCGACCGAGGGCTTGGCGATGGAGCGCAGCGCCATGTTCGGCAACTGCACGCCGCCCTGCATGACCAGCGGCAGCTGGTCGGTGAATGAGATGGCGCTGGCCCGGTCGGCGGTCAGCGTCTGCGCCAGCCGGTTCAGGAAGCCGGAGCGGTAATCGCGCGTGCGGTCCAGCGCCTGTCCGAGTTCGATGCTGTCCTGGGTTTCGAAGTGGCTGCGCGAGATGTCCTCGGTGCCGGCGAACGGCACGAACGCAGCCTGGCCGGCCGTGAACAGCGGGTAGATGCTGTCGCGCAGGGCGGGGTGCAAGCCCCAGTCGCTGTCGACAGGCAGCGCGGAATTGAGGTCGGCACTGGGCTTGGGTATCGCGATGTTGGGTCGCACCTGGTAGTAGTACTGGCTGGAGATCGGCACCAGCAGGCTGGTGGCGTCATAGCCGCCGCGCATGAAGACGAACAGCAGCCGGGTCTTGGAGGCCGGAGCGGCCCACAGGTTGCCGACCATCGCCGGCAGCGCCAGCGCGGACAGGGATTTGAGCAGGGTACGGCGTTTCATGGTGCGATTCCTTAGCGGTGCATCAGTTCGGGCGACGACAGCAGGAAGGTATTCCACTCCTGCGGCGAGGTGGCCTGCTCCAGCACCTGGCGGGTGGCGGGGGCGATGGTTTTTTGCAGCGACTGGTAGTACAGCGCGTTGGCCAGTTGCGGGAAGGCGGCGCGTTCCTGTGCTTGCGGGCCGTCGGTCTTGAACAGGCCCGCGCTGCCGGAGCCGATGGCCTTGGCGATCTCGAAGCGCGTGGTCATCTGGCCCGGACTGGCCCAGCCGGATTGGGTGAGCTGGTAGCCGTCCGGCGTCTGGCGGCCGTACAGCGGTTCGGCCATGCGGGTGAGCCAGTACAGCATCGGCCCTGTGTTGAGGACCACCTTGTCGTCGTAGGCCAGGCGCACGGCAGACACCACGTAATGCGCCGGGTCCTTGAATTTGCGGCCCAGCGACTGCGCGAATTCGGTCGACGTGAACATGGTGCGCAGCACGGCGGCGATGTCGCCGTCGGTGGACAGGAAGGTGGCCGACATGCGTTCCACCAGCGCCGGCGGCGCTTCGTCGGCGACGAAGTAGAGCGCCAGCTTGCGGCAGATGAAGTGCGCGGTGGCCGGATGGCGGCTCAGGCGGTCCAGCGCTTCGTCCACTTCGGCCAGGCCGCGTCCCTTCACCGCTTGGCCGAGGAAGTCCTTGTTGCCGTAGTCGTGGCGGTTCGGGTTGAATTCAAACAGCCCTTGCCGCACATACTGCGCTTGCAGTTCCTTCTTCACATTGGGCGCGGTGGGGCCGAGGTTGACGCCGACGCCGGTCAGGATGCGCGCCAGTTCCTGCACGTCGCGCTGGCTGTAGCCGCCGTCCACGCCCAGCGTGTGCAGCTCCATCAACTCGCGCGCGTAGTTTTCGTTGATATGGCCGGCGGCGTTCTGCTCGTTGTCCAGATAGCGGATCATGGCCGGATGGCGCAGCGTGGCGCCCAGCAGCTCGCGGAACTTGCCCAGCGCGTGCGCGCGCACCGCCGTGTCCTCGTAGTCGCCGACCAGCACGCGCAGGTTGCTCTTGCCCTGGTGGACGTTGAAGTGGTTCATCCAGAACCACGTCATCTGCTCCTGCAACTGGTTGGGCGAGTACAGGTCGCGCAGCAGCGAGCGTGTGGCCGCTTCCTTGGCGATGCGGTTCAGCTCCTGCTGGTAGGCCTGCTGCGCGGCTTTCTTCTGGTCGTCGTTGGCGATCTTGTCGGCATCCTTGCGCTGCTGGTCCAGGTCCTGGTTCAGCTGCACCAGCGTTTTCCGGGTGATCGTCATGGCATCGATCTGCGCCTGTGCGGCGGCCGGTAGCCGTGCCGCGGCGGGATGCAGTTGCTGCTCAAGCCAGGCGTCGTAGCCGAGTTTTTCGGCCTGCTGGTACGTGCTCAGGTTGACGCCCCAACTGACGCGATTCAGCGCGCCGCTCAGCTGCTCCGGCTTGACGGCGGACGGGCCTCCACCGTTGCCCGTGGCGGCGCAGCCGGCCAGCAGCAGGGCGCCGCAAGCGGCCAGGGACAGCGATAAATTCGTAAAAAATGTTGTCATAAATGATAAGTCAATTTAGCATGAGTTTTTTTACCAACATCGGATGAGTACTTATGAATCGAATTCAGTTGCTGGCCCTGTTGGCGCTGGCCTGCGGCGCCAGCTGCCAGGCGGCCGTTACGCTGCAAGTCACGTCGTCCGTGCATCACGAGCCATTGAAGACCGTGACCAAGTCGCCGGCCGACAGCAAGTCCACACTGTACGTCACTTTAGCCGACGACTACATCGAAGCCAGGTCGGACAGTGCGACGACGATATACGATTTCAAGAACCGGCGGCGCGTGGTACTGGATGGCGCCAGTAAAACCTACGTCGACTACTCGCTGTTCGACACCGCCGGTTTCCGGGTCTTCGAAATGCGCAACCGCATCGGCATGAACGCCATGCTGGCCAAGCTCAATACCGAGTTGAAGCCGGCACGCAAAGTGGACCTGGAACAGGAGCTGACCTTGGCCGAGGATAGCACCACCGTCATCGACGCCTCCACCGGCGGCGATACGCTGAAATTCTCCAGCGAGGGCGGCCCGCTGGCCCAGTGGAGCAAGCATGGCGCCAAGGCCGGCGCGCGCGATGTGGCGCACTTCGCGCAGCTGCTGCGCTACACGCAGTCGGTCCATCCGCAAGTGCTGGCCAGGTTGGCCGAGGGCGGCGTGATTCCCGACAGCCTGACCTTCACCGTCAACACCACCATGGGCGTCAGTACGGTCAATGTCAGCGTGGAGCAGGTGAAGAGCGCTACGCCGCCGGCCTATACGCTGCAAGGCTACGCGCGCCGCCAGGCGGCGCCGGCGCAAGGCGCGATCGACGCGCTGATGGACCGCATGGCAGCGCAGACGCCGGAACAACTGGCCGCCCTGCGCGCCGCGCATCCCTGCGACACCGAGTCCGATTACCGCGCCGACCAGTTGCTCGATACGATGCTCGGCCGGGTCGAATGCACGCTGTCCACCGGCGCGGCGATGCAGCCCTTTACGCCGGCGCAGTTGGAGCAGATGCGCGCCAGCACCCCGGTCAGCCTGACCTTCAGCGCCACCAGCGTCACCAAGAAGGAGGAGTTCGCGGCGGCCGTGTCGACCCTGTCCGGATTGCGCAACCAGGCGCCGCGCAAGGCCTATATCCTGAAGCTCTTCGAAGCCAACAACCGCGCCAGGCTGGGGCAGTACCAGGAATCGGATCAGCTGTTCGCCGAGGTGCTGGAGGCCAATCCGGTGCTGGGCGGCGCCTGGAAAGACCTGGGCGACCTGATGATCATGCGCTTCGATACGCCCAGCGCGTGGCGTAGTTGGGACATCGGTCGCCGCATCGCGCCGACGCTGCCGAATTTCACCTTCGTCAACCAGCTGGAAAGCGAAATCGCCAAGCGCCACCCTGAGTATTTGGTATATTGAGGCAAACAACAACCAGCCGAGCATCATCATGCCCACCATCGATCCACGCGTCGACGCCTACATCGCCAAGTCCGCCGAATTTGCACAACCCATCCTCAAGCACCTGCGCGCCGTCGTGCACGAGGCTTGTCCCGACGTCGAAGAGACGATGAAATGGAGCTTCCCGCACTTTATGTACAAGGGCATGATGTGCGGGATGTCGGCCTTCAAGGCCCACTGCGCGCTGGGCTTCTGGAAGGGCGAGCTGCTGATGGCCGATGAGGCCAACCGCGAAGCGATGGGGCAGTTCGGCCGCATCGAAACGGTCAAGGACCTGCCGTCCAAGAAAGTCCTGACCGGCTATATCAAGAAGGCGATGAAGCTGAACGACGACGGCATCTCCGCGCCGGCCCGTGCCAAGCCCGCCGAACCGCGGCCGCTGGTCATCCCCGACGACTTCACCGAAGCGCTGCGCGCGGTGCCGGCCGCGCAGCAGCACTTCGAAGCCTTCAGCCCAAGCAAGAAGCGCGATTACGCGGAATGGATCGCCGAGGCCAAGACCGAGGCCACCCGCACGCGCCGGCGCGAGCAGGCGGTCGAGTGGATTGCCGAGGGCAAGGCGCGCAACTGGAAGTACGAGAAGTGCTGATCTAATTCGCCTAGCCGGCCAGCAGCGCCGGCTTGCGGCCGCCGCGCGCCAGCACCGGCCGCGCCGCCGGATCCGCGTGCAGCTTGAACACCTGCACCGCCGCGGTCAGGTGTTCGGCCTGTTGTTGCAGGCTGCCTGCCGCCGCTGCGGCCTGTTCCACCAGCGCTGCGTTCTGCTGCGTGACCGCGTCCATCTGCGATACCGCCTGGTTGATCTGCTCCAGGCCCTGCGTCTGTTCGCGGCTGGCGGAACTGATCTCGCCCATGATGTCGCTGACGCGCCGCACGCTGTCGACGATTTCCGTCATCGTGGTGCCGGCCTCGCTCACGAGGCGGTTGCCGATGGTGACCTGGCCGACCGAGTTGTCGATCAGGGTCTTGATCTCCTTGGCGGCGCTGGCCGATCGCTGCGCCAGGTTACGCACCTCGCTGGCGACCACCGCGAAGCCGCGTCCCTGTTCACCGGCGCGCGCCGCTTCCACCGCGGCATTCAGCGCCAGGATATTGGTCTGGAAGGCGATGCCGTCGATGACAGCGATGATGTCGACGATCTTGCGCGACGAGTCGTTGATCGAGTTCATGGTGTCGACCACCTGCGACACCACGTCGCCACCCTTGGCCGCGACGCTGGTGGCGGTGGCCGCCAGTTGATTGGCCTGGCGCGCGTTGTCGGCGTTGTGCTTGACGGTGGAGGTCAGCTCCTCCATCGAGCTGGCGGTTTCTTCGAGCGAGCTGGCTTGCTGCTCGGTGCGTGCCGACAGGTCCAGGTTGCCGGTGGCGATCTCGCCGCAGGCGGTGGCGATTTCGTCGGTGCTGTGACGCACCTGGCCGACGATCTTCAGCAGGTTGTCGTTCATATTGCGCAGCGCCAGCATCAGCTGTCCGGTCTCGTCGGCCGACTCGACTTCGATCGACGACGTCAGGTCGCCCTTGGCCACCTGCTGCGCCACGTCCAGTGCGGTGCGCAGCGGCCGCGAGATGATGCGCGCCACCCACATCGCCAGTATCATGCCGCCCACGATGGCGGCGGCCAGCAGGCCGATAGTCCACATGCGCGAGCTGGCGAACACCTTGGCCGCTGTCTGCCCCGACTGGTCAGCGCCGTCGAGATTGATTTTGACCAGTTGATCGATCTGCGTGCTCAATTCGCCGAGCTGCCGCGCCGAGTCGCCGGACAGCAGCGCCTTGGCATCGTCGGTCTTGTCCGGGCCGGCATTCAGCAGGGCCATCAGCTTGCCATGCGAAGCCAGGTACGCAGCCATCGACTTGACCATCTCGGCATGCACCCGTTTCTCCTCAGGCTCGGACACTTGCGCTGCGTAGGCTGCGGCATCCTTGTCGAGCGCGGAGAGGGCGCTCGCCATGCGCGTGTTGATGTTGGTGCGCGCCGGCCCCTCGCTGTAGAGGAAGGACGAGAGTTCCCAGCGGCGCACTTCGAGCAGGTCGGACTTGACCGTCATTACGGTGCGCACGCTGGGTAGCCAGTTGCTATACAGGTCTACGGTGGAACCGTTGATGGTGCCCATGTTGGCGATCGAGATGATGCCGTTGGCTAGCATCAAGCCCAGCACGACCATGAAGGAGGTGACCAGCTTGGTGGCGATTTTCAGATCGTAGAACCATTTCATGATGTTTTCCTTTGACGGGCAAAAGAACATGCGCGATACGGGGGACGGACCGTGGAAATCAGTATAAGCCTGATTTTTTGTCGCCAAGTATCAAATTGAAATGTGTGGAAGAGGCGCTACAGGAGGGGTAATGCGGCGTTCAGCGGGGTTTGGGCTGTACGCAATGCATTAGAGGGCGCCGGATACCGCATGCCGGCGCCTGGCATGGCAAGATCAGCTGGGCTGCTCAATGCATAGACGCGGTCGACAGATCCTTCAATTCCCGTATGCTGATATCTGACTTTTCATGCATACGCAGCAGGATAGTAGCCCCGACGGCCAATTTCCGGTGTCGGATCTTGCTGATGATGGGTGGCTGCACCTCTAAAACTCGGCAGAGTTCTGCGTCGTTTTTCAGGTTCATCTTTTCGATCAAAGTGTCAAGAAGCTTGTTCGGAACAAAACTGGAAGGTTCCAGTGCCCGAGCGCGGTTCATGGCTTCGATCAGTTCCAGCTTTTTTTGCCGTACGTTCATGATTGCTCCTCCTTTGCTCAAAACGTGAAAAAAATTAACGTTTCCCGGCAAGGCTAGCGTCCACACTTTTTTGGTCTGAATGTGGTACGCAACTCAACATTCTTGATAACCATGCAAGTTGGTTTCAATAATACTACGCTGAGAAAAGATTGGGAGGGTTTGATAAAAAAATTATCTTGTTTATTGCTTAAACGGGTTGACGATTGTTGTTTCTTGTATGCCTGATTTTGAAAGTTGTAGGGTTTTGTCTGTCATTCCGGCCGCCGCCTGCGAATGCGTGACCATGATCGCGCACGCGCCGGTGGCTTTGATTTCACGCCGCAGCAAGGTCAGGATGCTGTGGGCGGTATCCGGATCGAGATTGCCGGTCGGTTCGTCGGCCAGCACCAGGGCCGGGCGGTGCACCAGCGCGCGGGCGATCGCCACCCGCTGCATTTCGCCGCCGGACAGCTGATGGGGGAAATCGCCGCCGCGGCCGCCGAGCCCCACGGCCTCCAGCATTTCCGCCGCGCGCTCGGTCGGCAGGCCGTTCAACAGCAGCGGCAGGGCGACGTTTTGCAGCAGCGTCAGGTGCGGCAGCACGTGGAAGGCCTGGAAGATGAAGCCCATGCGCGCGCGCCGCAGCCTGGTGGCGGCGTCGTCGTCCAGGCCGGACATCGGCACGCCGTCGACGATGATGGGCGAGTCGCCCGGTGCGGAGTTCGGGCTCACATCCGGGGTATCGAGGCCGGCGATCAGGTTCAGCAGCGTCGATTTGCCGACGCCGGAGTCGCCCATGATGGAGACGAATTCGCCGGCCTTGAAGTTCCAGGACAGGTTGGACAGCACCGGACGGCCGCTGGCATAGGACTTGGACAGGTTGCGCAGTTCGAGCATGGGGTTTTTATCGGGATTAGCGGGTGAGCACGCGGCGCAGCGCGAAGCTGATGCCGTCGACCAGAGCGACCAGCAGCAGCATGGCGACGATGACGGTGGCGGCCTGCTGCATCTGGAACAGCGACAGGTGGTACTTGAGCATCTGCCCCAGGCCGCCGGCGCCGACCACGCCGAGGATGGCGGCGGCGCGGATGTTGTTCTCCCAGCGGTACAGCGTGTAGGACAGCATCTGCGGCAGCGTTTGCGGCAGCGTGGCGTAGAAGAAGGCGGCGCCGGCGGAGGCGCCGTTGGTGCGCAGGCTTTGCTCCGGCAGCGGCGCGGCGTTTTCCAGCGAGTCGGCGAACAGGCGACCCAGCACGCCGGCGGTGTGCGCTGCCAGCGCCAGCGTGCCGCCGAACGGCCCCAGGCCGCAGGCGATCAGCAGGATCGAGGCCCACACCAGCTCCGGGATGGAGCGCAGCACGTTGAGCAGGGCGCGCATCAGCGCGCGCGCCGGGCGGCCGAAGCGGCCGGACGCGGACAGCGAGAAGGCCAAACCGGCCAGCACCGCCAGCAGCGTGCCGAGCGCGGACATGGCCATGGTCTCGACGGCGGCCCAGCCGGTCTTGACCAGGAAGGGCGTGGACAGGTCGGGCGGCGCGAAGCCGGCCAGCAGCTCCAGCGTGCTGTTGACCGCTTCCAGCGTGAAGAACTCGCGCCACTTCAAGGGCAGCGAGGCGAAGCTGGCGACCACCAGCACCGCCACCATCGCCAGCATGGCCAGCACGGTCCAGTCGCGGCGCGGCGGCTTGGGCATCATGGGATGGTTCATCCGAGGCGCCTCCGCAGGATCTTGGAGAACTGGTCGGCCAGCGCCACCAGCAGCACGAACACCAGCAGCATCGACGACACTTCGGCGCCGGCCAGCATCTTCATCGATTCGTCCATGCGCTGACCGAGGCCACCGGCGCCGACGAAGCCCATCACCACCGAGCCGCGAATCGCGCATTCCCAGCGGTAGACGGTGTAGGACATCAGTTCCGACGCCGCTTCCGGCAGCGCGCCGTACAGCAGCGCGGCCAGCCGCCCGCTGCCGTTAGCCAGCAGCGTGTCGCTGGCATGGGCGTCGGACGATTCGAGGATTTCAGCGTAGACCTTGCCCAGCATGCCGCAGTAGGTGAGGGCGATGGCCAGCACGCCGGCCGTCGGTCCCAGGCCGATGATGCGCACGAACAGCAGCGCCCACACCAGCTCCGGCACGCTGCGCAACAGCACCAGCGTCCAGCGCACCGTCTGTCGCACGATGCGCGCCATCGGCCGCATGCGGCCGGTGCCCAGGCGCGAGATCGACAGCTGCTCGCTGATGATCAGCGCGGCGGGGATGGCGCCCAGCAGGGCCAGCGCCAGGCCGGAGGTGGCGATGGCGATGGTCAGCCAGGTCTGCTCCAGCAGCATGGTGAGGAATTCGGCGCCGTGCGCCGGCACCAAAAAATCGGCCAGGAAGCGGCCGGTGGAACTGAGGCTCTGCCAGTCGAACAATATCCACGGCTTGAATTCGGTGACCACCAGCGTCGGCCACAGGAGCAGCAGGCAAACGGCGGTGGCGACGACGCGGCCGCGCCAGGCCGGATCGGGATGGGCAGTCAATGTCGCCATTACAGACAGGCGCCGACGCCGAGCTTGACGGCCATGGCCTCGTCCAGCGGCCGCGGGCTGGCGGCGGGTTGTTCGCCCTGGTACAGCGCGGCGATCATGTCTGGGGTGACCTGGGCGCGCGGCAGGTCGAATTCGATGCGGCCGTCGCGCAGGGCGATGATGCGCGGGAAATGGCTCAGCGCCAGGTCGACCTGGTGCAGGCTGCAAATCAGCGTGGCGTTGCGCGCCCTGGCTTCATCGCGCAGCGTGGTCAAGGTCAGTTCGGACAGCACCGGGTCGAGCGCGGACAACGGCTCGTCCACCAGCAGCGCCTTGGCCGGCGACAGCAGCAGGCGCGCCAGGCCGCAGCGCTGGCGCTCGCCGCCGGACAGGCGGTCGACGCGGGAATACAGTTTGTCGCCCAGGTTGAAGCGCGACAGCGCCTGCCACGCCGCTTCCGGGTCGGCCGGCTTGACCAGCGATACCAAGGCGCGCCACAAGCTCCATTGCGGCAGGCGCGCGGCCAGCACCGCCGTCACCACGCGCTGGCGCGGCGGCAGCGGCGGCGTCTGCGGCGCCAGGAACAGCTGCGCGCGCAGGCGGTGGCGTTCGGCGTGGCCCAGCGCCCACGGGTCGACGCCGAAGGCCTGGAAGCTGCCTTCAGCCGGCTGGTGGGCGCAGGCCAGCGTCGCCAGCAAGGTGGTCTTGCCGGCGCCGGACGGGCCGATCAGGGCCAGTTGCTCGCCCTGTTGTATCGTCAGTGAGATCGCATGCAGTGCGGCCGCCCGCGATGCGCCGAGATGGCGCACCGTCAGGTTCTGCAGGTGGTAAGTGGACATCGATTACTTCTTCAGCAGGCCCGCGTTTTGTGCAGCGGCTTCGATCGCGGTGTAGTTCTCGGCCTTGGTCGGGATGAACTTGGAGGCGCGCTGCAGGTCCATGATGACTTTGTCCTGCGGGTTCTTCGGATCCAGCGCCAGGAAGGCGTCGGTCAGTTTTTTCTTCAGGTCGGCGTTCATGTCGGTGCGCACGCTCCAGTTGTAGTCGTAGTAGCCTGGCGTGGTGTAGAACACGCGGACCACGGCCGGATCGACCTTCTTCTCGGCGATCAGTTTTTCCCAGACCGAGATGTTGAGCGCGCCGGCATCGACCTTGCCGCCTGCGACGGCGGCTACGGTGGCGTCATGCGCGCCGGAGAAGGCGATGCGTTTCAGGTCGGTGTCCGGGTTGATCTTGGCGGCCAGCAGGAAGGAGCGCGGCATCAGATGGCCCGAGGTCGACGATTCCGAACCGAAGCTCAGCGTGTGGCCCTTCAGGTCTTCCAGCTTGTTGATGTCCTTGTTGGTGGTGATGAAGACCGAACGGAACTTTTCGTCTTCGGCGCGCTGCACCAGCGGCGTGATCTGGTTCTTGCTGCGGTCCTTGGCTTGCACGAAGGTGAAGCCGCCGAACCAGACCATGTCGACCTTCTTGTTGATCAGCGCTTCGACCGAAGCGGCGTAATCGGTGACGGGGGTGAACTCAACCTTCATGCCGATCTTCTTCTCCAGGTACTCGCCCAGCGGCTTGAACTTGCGCTGCAATTCGGTCGGCGCCTCGTCCGGGATGGCGGACACGCGGAACACGTGGTCGGCCGACTGGGCCTGGGAGTGGGCCGCTGCCAGCATCAGGCCGGCGGCAAACAGGGATTTGATCGTGCGCATGGCGGAGAATGTCATAGTCGTGTGCCTTTTTTGTAAGATTTGTGCTTCTGTTGCGACGAATGTGAAGGGCCGCACAGTTTTGTCGGCCCGGCGCTGCAAAATGGATATTCGGCTATCATAACAAAAATGTTATCCGCAAATGGGATGACCTCCTTTAAAGGCAGAGCTTCTATGCAGATGTCCCGCTCCTCGGCGATCCGTGTTGTTTCGCCCGACGCAAGCAACACGCCAGCGCCGCCGCAGCAGCAAGCTGCGCACGGTAGTGCCGAGGTGGTCGCTGAGATCAGCGCCGGCCTGCTGGCCGCCAAGCCGCACATTTCGCCCAAATACCTGTACGACGGCCTCGGCTCCAAGCTGTTCGAGGCCATCTGCGAACTGCCCGAATATTATCCGACCCGTACCGAGGCCGGCATCTTCGCCGGGCACGGCGCCGACATGGCGGCCGCGATCGGCACCGGCGCCACGCTGATCGACCTTGGCGCAGGCAATTGCGCCAAGGCCGCCAGCCTGTTCCCGCTGCTGCAACCGGCGCAGTACGTGCCGGTCGATATCTCGCGCGATTTCCTCACCGAGGCGGTGAGCCGCTTGCAGCAGCGCTTTCCCGATATCGAGATGACGGCGCTGGGGCTGGACTTTTCCCATGGCTTCGAGCTGCCGGACAGCGTGCGGCAAGGCCGCCGGGTGTTCTTCTATCCGGGTTCGTCGATTGGCAATTTCTCGCCGGAGCAGGCGGTCGATTTCCTGCGCGGCCTGCGCGCCAACGGAGGCGTGGACGGCGGCCTGCTGATCGGCGTGGACCTGATCAAGGACAGCGCCGTGCTGGACGCGGCCTACGACGATGCGCTGGGCGTCACGGCGGCCTTCAACCTGAACATGCTGCGCCATCTGAATCACCTGATCGGCGCCGACTTCGATGTCGCCCAGTGGCAGCACCGCGCCTTCTTCAACGAGGCCGACAGCCGCATCGAAATGCACCTGGAAGCGCGCGCCGCGCTGACCGTGCGCTGGGCCGGCGGCGAACGCCATTTCGCGCGCGGCGAGCGTGTCCACACCGAGGACAGCTACAAGTACACGCGGCAGTCCTTCGTCAACCTGCTGGAGCGCGCCGGCTTCGCCACGGCCCAGGTATGGACCGATCCGTCGAACTGGTTCGCCGTCATCCACGCCAGGGTTATCCCTGCCTGAAAGCCGATCACGCCCATGGACATGCGCCCACCGCAGCAAGACCTGCACGCCCGCTACG
Source organism: Duganella sp. BJB476 (assembly GCF_003416895.1). Taxonomy (GTDB): domain Bacteria; phylum Pseudomonadota; class Gammaproteobacteria; order Burkholderiales; family Burkholderiaceae_D; genus Rugamonas. Next base: position 471,549 of record NZ_QVIO01000002.1, on the reverse strand, counting down.
ACAAGGTTCGCCGCCGTTCGCTGGCGCTGGCCGAACCGCTGACCGACGAGGACTGCGGCGCGCAGTCGATGCCGGACGCCAGTCCGATCAAATGGCACCTGGCCCACACCACCTGGTTCTTCGAGACCTTTATCCTTGAACGGATGGAGGCCGACTTTGCGCCGTTCCATCCGGCGTTCCGGGTACTGTTCAATTCCTACTACAACGGCATCGGCGAGAAGCATCCGCGCGCGCAACGCGGCTTGCTGACACGGCCGGCGATGGCACAGGTGCGCGCTTATCGCGCCGACGTCGACGCCCGCGTGGCCCGCCTGCTGGCCAGCGATCTCGATGCGGAACAGCGCGCGCAGCTGGCGATGCTGGTCACGCTGGGCTTGGAGCACGAGCAGCAGCACCAGGAGCTGATGCTCACCGACGTCAAGCACCTGCTGGCGCAAAGCGCGCTGCTGCCGGAGTACATGGACGTGCCGCTGGAGCAGGCCAAGGCGGCGCCGGCGATGGCATGGCTGCCGTTCGCGGGCGGCCTGACTGATATCGGACATCACGGCAGCGGTTTTTGCTTCGACAACGAACTGCCGCGCCACAAGCAGTACGTGGCGCCGTTCGAAATGGCGTCGCGATTGGTGACGAATGGGGAGTACCTGGAGTTTATCGCCGCCGGCGGCTATTTCAACGCGGCGCTGTGGCTGGCCGAGGGGTGGGACTGGGTGCGCAGCCAGAACCTGAATAGTCCGATCTACTGGCAGCAGGACGAACAGGGGCAATGGCGGGAATTCACGCTGCACGGCGCGCAGCCGCTGGACCTGTCGCGGCCTGCGACGCATCTGTCGCTGTTTGAAGCGGATGCTTATGCCCACTGGGCCGGCGCCCGTCTGCCGACCGAGGCGGAATGGGAATTCGCCGCCGCGCAGGCGGAGGTGGAAAACGGCACGCTGCATCCGGCAGGCGCCGCCGATGACGACGGCCTGCTGCAAATGTTCGGCCACTGCTGGCAGTGGACCAGCAGCAGCTACGCCGCCTATCCCGGTTTCCAGAGCGCGCCCGGTGCGCTGGGCGAGTACAACGGCAAGTTCATGTTGAACCAGTACGTGCTGCGCGGCTCGTCCTGCGCCACGCCGGACGGCCATGCGCGCGCCAGTTACCGGAATTTCTTCCCTGCCGGCGCCCGCTGGCAGTTCACCGGTATCCGGCTGGCGCGCCTGGCGCCTTAAGCTTTATAGCGCTTTCATGAAGGCCGCCAGGTCGGCTGCCTCCTGCGCGGTGAAGCCGATGTTGAAGCGTTTGTCGTAGAAGGTCACGACGTCTTCGATCGTATGCACCGAGCCGTTGTGGAAGTAGGGCGAGCGCGATTCGATGCCGCGCAGGCTCGGTACTTTGACGCGGCCGATGTCCTTCCATTTCCCCGTTTGCATGGCCGCACCCGGATCGGTGGTGGCGACCGTCTCGCCGCTGACGTTGTTGCGCAGCGTGTAAAGCGGCATGTCCGCCGTGCGGCGCGCGCCGTCCGATACGCCGGTGTTGAACATGCGGACCACCGAATGCGTGCCGGAGTTGGGCGTGTCGTGGCAGCTGGCGCAGGAGCCGCGCTGCAAGGGGCGCCGCAGTTCGTCGTTGAAGCCGGCCACGCCGCTGATGTTGAACGGCTTGTTATTGAAGATTTGTTCGCCGCGCGCGATCGAGGCGCGCGCCAGGTTTTGCGGGCTTGGGGCGGCCGGCGGCGGTGGGGCGGGGCGGCCGCGTGCCGGTGGTGGAGGCGGCGGTGCAGGGCGGTCCAGGTTGCGCCAGGCGCCGAAGATCGCCATCACGTTGCGATTGAAGGGCGCGCCGGTCTGGTAGTCGCCGGACTCCAGGTCGTTGATGCCGAAGTAGAAGGCGTTGGCGGCCAATCGCGCAGGTCCGCCCAAGGCTCCCGCGTCGGTCAGGCTGCCGGCATCGATGGAGCTGACCTGGGCGGTGAACAGCGTTTTCTCGAAATCGACGATGGCGCGCTGCTCGGCGGAGGTCAGGTCCTGCGCCGCTTGCGCGTGGCCGCGCACCGCGCTGTTGGCCTGGTGCTGCAGGCTGGCGTCGAGGGTGGCGAAGCACTGCGCGGGCCGCACGTCCTTCAGGCACAGGGCGGAGGCGGGATCGCTGGCGGTTTCGCGGCTGTCCCACATGACGCTGCTGTCGAATTTGAGGTTGGTGGTGGGCAGCGGACGGCGGAACAGTGACAGCTCCTTGGCGCTGGCGTAGTTGTAGGGGTCTTCGGTTTTGACCAGCGAGAATTCGGCGCCGGCCGGCATCGGCAGGCCGACGCGGATCAGGCCTTTGGTCAGCAGCATGCTATAAGCGACGCGCTTCTGGTCCAGCGTGGCGGTGGCCGCCAGCGGCGATACGGCGCCGTCCACCAGGCGGAATACCGGATCGGTTCCGTTGCTGTTGGCGAAGCGGACGGCCAGCTTGTCCGGGCCTATGCTCCAGCCGTTGTCGGGCTGGTGGCAGGTGGCGCAGGAGCGGCCGTTGCCGAATGGTTTGAAGAAGGGATTGGCGGTGTCCACCGCGCCCACGCTGCTGAAGGTGAGGGAGGCGCCTTCATCGTTCGGTACCGGTGCCAGCACCACGGGCGGCGGGACCGCTGGCGCCGGCGCTGCCGCCTGTACAGCCGCTGCCTGCACGGTGATCGCCGCCAGTGTGGTGGCGGCCGGTGCGCCACCTTGCAGCACGCGCGCGGTGGCGCTGGTCGTGGTGTCCGCCGTCGGATCGCTGCCGCCGCATGCGGCCAGCAGGGCTGCGGCGGCGATGGCCGGTGTCAGGTAAAGCGCGCGTTGATACATGGTGTTCTCCGTCTGGTGTGATGACGGTGCGAGATTGACGCCCAATTGTGTAGAAAAAATGAAGGCCGGCGGCGGTGTCGCGTTTTTGTCAGTCGCTCATAATTTCTCCACATTTGGCGGTTATGATGGAGGCATGAAGCCAAAGAGCCAGCCATGCGGTTGACCATCGCCCGCAAGATCGCGCTGGCGGTCATCGCTATCGTCATCCTGTGCGTGGGCACGATGGCGTGGGTCGCCAGCAGTAATCTCAAGCGCGGTTTCGTCGCTTATCTCAACGATCTTCAAGTCCAGGACTTCGACCAGCTGCGCGAGCTGCTGGAGGACCGCTATCGGACCGAGGGCAATTTCGATTGGCTGCGCGGGCAGCCGCGCGCGCTCGGCGAACTGCTCAACAGGATCACGCCGCGCAGCCAGGTCTTCGAGCCTGATGGCGACGCGCGCCGTCCACGCCGCGAACGCCGACCGCCTCCGCCGCCGCGAGGCCACCCGGCTCCGGAACAGGAAGGCGAGCAGGGCGAGTACGGCAATCCAGCCAGGCCGCCGCGCCGCGAGCCGCCGCCGGAAGCCGGTCTGCCGCCACCGGAAGCCCGCCCCGGCGAAGCGCCGCCGCGCCGCAACGACCCGATGGACTTCGCACAACGCCTCTCCATCACCGATGCCCAGGGCCATAAACTGATCGGTCCTCCGGACATCCAGGTCGGCGCCGAACGCGCCATCAAGGTCGATGGCGTGGTGGTCGGCCATATGCGCCTGATGCCGCTGCGCGAAACAGGCGGCGCCGACGCCAGCGCCACCGTCTTCCTGCGCGAGCAGCTGCAATCGATCCTGTTGCTGTCGGCCGGATTGATCGGTCTTGCCGTGCTGGCGGCGATCTGGCTTGCCCGTCATCTGCTGCGGCCAGTGGCTGCACTGCGCGATGTCACGGCGCGGCTGGCGCTGGGCGAGTTGAGCGCCCGCGCACCCTTGCTGTCGCGCGACGAAGTGGCGGAACTGGCGCTGCACGTCAACGCCATGGCCGAAGCGCTGGAGGACAGTGAACGCCAGCGCCGCAAGATGCTGGCCGACGTGTCTCACGAGCTGCGCACGCCGCTGACGGTGATACGCGGCGAGATCGAGGCGCTGCTGGACGGCATCCGCAAGGCCGACGCCAACGCGCTGCAATCGCTGCATGCCGAGGTGCTGCGCCTGAATAAGTTGGTCGACGACCTGCACCAGCTGACCATGGCCGATGCCGGCGACCTGTACTACCACTGGCATGAACTGAACCTCGGCGAGCTGCTGCGGCCCACGCTGGAACGCTACCAGCCGCGCGCGCAGGCGTGCGGGCTGGACCTGAGCTGGAGCCTGCCGTCCGCGCCCGTGGTGCTGCAAGGCGATGCCGGCCGCTTGCAGCAGGTGATCACCAACCTGCTGGAAAACAGCCTGCGCTACACCGACAGCGGCGGCCAGGTCGTGGTCGCGCTGAGCTGCGCCGGCGGCTTCGCCGAAGTCGTGGTGGAGGACAGCGCGCCGGGCGTGCCTGCCGCCGTCCTGGGCAGCATCTTCGAGCGGCTGTACCGCGTGGACGGCGCCCGCGCGCGCGAACGCGGTGGCAGCGGACTGGGACTGGCGATCTGCAAAGCGCTGGTCGAAGCGCATGGCGGCAGCATCGTCGCCGCGCCGTCGGTGCTGGGTGGCGTCAAGATGCTGGTGCGTCTGCCGTTGAAAACATAGGAAGCGATTACGTGCCCAATATTCTGATTGTCGAAGACGACACCAAAATTGCCGCGCTGCTGGCGGACTACATGAACGCCGCCGGCTGGCAAACCCTGCTCGCCGCCGACGGCCGCAGTGCGGTCGATATTATCCGCAACGGCGGCGTGGACCTGGTGCTGCTGGACCTGATGCTGCCGGAACTGGATGGCATCGGTGTGTGCCGCGAAGTGCGCCTCTTCTCGCAGCTTCCCATCATCATGTTGACCGCACGCGTCGACGAGATCGACCGTTTGCTAGGCCTGGACAGCGGCGCCGACGACTATGTTTGCAAGCCATTCAGCCCGCGCGAGGTGGTGGCGCGAGTGCGTGTGCATCTGCGCCGTAGTGGTGCGACTGGGACTGCGGCGGCCGTGGCGATGCCGACTGCGCCTGTCTCGCCGTTCCAGATCGACCGTGCCGGCATGCGCGTGCTGCACAAGGGCGCCGCACTGGCGCTCACGCCGCTGGAGTTCCGCCTGCTGGCCGAATTGATCGACAATCCAAGCCGGGTCTACACGCGCCAGCAACTGCTGGACTTTGCGCACCAGGACCAGCGCGACATCAGCGACCGCACCGTCGATTCGCACATCAAGAACATCCGCCGCAAGCTGCCGGACGCCGAATGCCTGCAATCGGTTTATGGCGTGGGCTACCGCTTTGAGTTCAATCGGTAATTGCGCGCAGGCGTGCCAGCGCGTCTTCTATAACAAACTCAGGCACGGTCTCAACCCGCTTTGCCTTTCGAGCTTCCAAGTCCAGCATACGAATCTGGTTGACCAAAGCGACGCCCTGAGTTTTCGTTCCAGTCCCGGAAAGAGACGCAGCGAATCCGGCGTGACGAGCAAAATCGCCTCCCTGAGTGATCGGTGCCACCAGCACCGTACCCAGCGCATTAAACGCGCTAGTGGAGAGCACCAGTGCGGGCCGCATGCCCTTCTGCTCATGCCCTTGCGTCGGATCGAGATTAACCATCACGATGTCACCGCGTCCGAATTTACTCCGGCTTACCACGTTTCACGTCCAACAGGCTTGGCGTTATGCCATGCCGTCATGTCGGCAGGCTCCTGGGACGTGATATCGCATTGTGCCACCAGTTCATCCAACGAATATGAAGGCCGCGCCGCCTTCAGCAGCACGCCGTCTGGCAACACATTGACGCTAAGTTTGTCGCCCAGAGCGACCTTTAGGATGCCCAGCAATTCAGTCGGCAGACGCACCGCCGCACTGTTGCCCCATTTTTGAATTGACAGTTCCATAAAACCTCCAAGTGTTGATACATTGTAGATCCATAAAAATCTCCAGGTCAAGATGTCGGTGTTGCTTATAAATATAAAACAATTGATAATTGTCGCTTGACTGACAAGTGGGCATAGGCATGCAGGACTTGAATCTGATTGAGCAAATCTCAAATGCCGGTGTCGCGATGGTGGTCGTGCTGGCGTTGTCGATACTGGCTGCGGCGGTAACGCTGGAGCGCCTGGCGCACTTGCGCCGCAAATTCATCACGCCGGACGGGCTGGCGCAGCAACTGCAACCGCTGTGGGATGCCGGCAAATTCGACGAGATCGAAGTGCTGCTGGCGGCGAACGACAGCACGCTGGCGCGCACGGTGGAATACATGGTCGAACACCGCAAGCAAAGCGCGGCCGTCATCTCGGCCGGCTGCGGCGACCTGGCTTCGATCGAGATGCGCCAGCACCAGCAAAAAGCCCAACCGCTGGCGGTGGTGGCGACGGTGGCGCCCATCGTCGGCCTGCTGGGCACCGTGATCGGCATGATCGAATCCTTCCACGTTATCGCCTACTCGGGCGGCATGGGCGATCCCGCCTTGCTGGCCGGTGGCATTTCCAAGGCGCTGATCAACACCGCGGCCGGCTTGAGCGTGGCCTTGCCGGCGCTGTGCCTGCACCATTACTTCAAGAGCCGCGTGGTGCTGTATGGCCTGGAACTGGAGAAGCAGGTCAACCGCCTGATCAGCCGTTGGTTCATCGCGGCGCGGGAGGTCGCATAGCATGCGCATCGACCTGGGGGACGAAGAGCAGCCGGAGATCGGACTGACTGCGCTGATCGACTGTATTTTCTTCTTGCTGATGTTTTTCATGGTCGCGACCTCGTTCAAGCAGCAGACCACGCAACGCAAGGAAAAGCAGCTGCCGATCACGCTGCCGGCGTCGTCCAACGCGCTGGAGCAGTCTGACGACAACGCCCACCCATTGATCATCGGCGTGGACCGCGACGGCAAGCTGTATCTGGAAGGCCAGGCGGTGACGGCGCAAGTGCTGCATACGCGGCTGCGGGCCATCGCGGAGGCGGATGCCGGCACGCGCGTCCGCATCGACGGCGACAAGCTCGCCGCTTACCAGCACATCGTGCGGGTGATGGACCTGTGTCAGATCGAAGGCCTGCATAACGTCGCCATGCGCACCAGGAACTGAATCCGATGGATCGCAAGTACTTGCTGGTCTCCGCGCTGGGCCACGGTGCCTTGCTGGGCGCGTTGTGGACGATGGCGAGCTATGTCGAAGGAAACCGGAACGAGGTACGGGCGGTCGATTACGCTGAAAAGGCCGGTAACGCGGCGTTGGACCGCGAGATGAACGAGCTGGCGAATATCAAGGCGGCGCTGGAGCAGGGCAGCGGCCAGGATGCCGTCAAGGTCGCGGCGTCGGGCCCGTCGGCCGCTTCCCGTGAGCAGCAGGTGAAGAAGACGCCGGAGCAGATGGCGGAGAAGATCAAGGAGCTGTCGCAGTCGATCGAGCAGCTCAGGCGGGAGACCAAGGCCGATGAGCTGTCCCTCCTTTTGAAGATACCGAAAGAGGAAGCGCTGAAGAAGGTCGAGCAGCGCAAACCGGTGGCGCTGGACGCAAAGTCGATGACGCCGGCGCAGTTGAGCGGCGCGCTAGGCCAGATGCAGCGCCAGGCCCGCCAGGCGCTGGCCGCGCGCCAGGAGCAGCAGCAACGGCAGGTGGACGGTGCGCGAATGAGCGTCGGCGGCGATGGCGAAAACACCGGCTTTAACGGCGTCTCGCAGCGGCTGGGCAATGGCATGCCGCTGCCGATGGGCGGTGCGCTGGACCTGACCGACTCGAGTGCGGCCGCTCATCGCGATTATACGGTGGCGGCGAAGACGCGCGCGCTGGACCAGGGCGCGGTGCGTCCGGGCACCGGCCGCGCGATCGGTCGCGATGGGGTTTATACTAGCCGGGTCTTCATCGATACCTGGTATTTGCTTGGGCCTTTCGCGGCCAGCAATGCGACCCGTGTTTCGGAGGAGTTCCCGCCGGAGCAGCTGATCGATCTCGATGCCGTCTACTTGGGCAAGAACCGCCGCTTGTTGAAGTGGCAGTACACGCATTTCGACCGTTACCCCATCGTGCCGCCGCATGGCGCGGAAAACGCCGTCTACTATGGCTACACCGAGATCGTGGCGGACCGCGAGCGCGACGTCTGGTTCGATATCGGCAGCGACGACGATTCGAAACTCTGGCTGAACGACACGCTGGTGTGGACCAGCGCCGACGGCATGAAGCCGTGGTATCACGACACCTATCGCGCCTTCGGGAAGGAAATCGCCGCGCTCAACTTGACCGAAGGCAGCCGCAAGGTCCATCTGAAAAAAGGACGGAACACGTTGCTGTTCAAACTCTATAACGGACAGGCCGAAATGTTCTTCTCGCTGGTGCTGGCGAACTCTCTTTAAAGGCTACACATGTTGATACGTCGTTTGACTCCATCCGATGCAGCCGCCTTTCAGTCCCTGCGGCTGGCGGGCTTGCGCGCATCGCCATCGGCATTCGGTTCCAGCTACGAGGAGGAGTGCGATACGGCGTTGTCGGTAATAGAGGCGCGGTTGGCGGCGGATTCAGGCCGCAATATGTTTGGCGCCTTCGAGGGAGAGCAGTTGGTCGGCATCGTCGGCGTTGGACGCGAGACCGCGCTCAAGGTTCAGCACAAACGCTATGTACGCGCCATGTACGTGGCCGAGACCCACCGGGGCCTCGGCCTCGGACGGCAACTGATGGAGCATGCATTGGCGTTTGCCGCCACGCTGGACGGCGTGCAGCGCATGACGATCTCGGTCACCGCCGGCAATGCGGAAGCGGTCGGCCTGTATGAATCGCTGGGCTTCATCGAGTTCGGCCGCGAGCCGGACTCGATGATCGTCGACGGCCGGTTTTACGACGAAATCATGATGTCGCGCACGCTCGCCGTCAAACCGCCAGCCGGAACTGACTGACCACCTGATTCAGCTGGCCGGCCTGGTCCTGCATCGCCGCCGCCGCGGCCGCAGCCTGTTCGACCAGCGCGGCGTTCTGCTGCGTCACGTGGTCCATCTGGCTGATGGCGATATTGATTTGCTCGATGCCGCCAGTCTGCTCGCGGTTGGCCAGCGTGATCTCGGCGACGATGTCGGTCACCTTGCGCACGCTGTCCTGCACTTCGTTCATGGTGCTGCCGGCCAGGTCGACCAGGCGTGCGCCCGCCGCCACCTTGTCCACTGAGTCGTCGATCAGGGTCTTGATTTCCTTGGCCGCCCCGGCCGAGCGTTGCGCCAGGTTGCGCACTTCCGACGCGACCACCGCAAAGCCGCGCCCCTGTTCGCCCGCGCGCGCCGCTTCCACCGCCGCATTCAGCGCGAGGATGTTGGTCTGGAAGGCGATGCCGTCGATGACGCCGATGATGTCGACGATCCTGCGCGATGAGTCATTGATCGAGTTCATGGTGCCGACCACCTGCGCCACCACGTCGCCGCCGCGCTGCGCCACCTGCGTCGCCGACAGCGCCAGTTCGTTGGCCTGCTGCGCATTGGCGGCATTCTGCTTGACGGTGCTGGTCAGTTCTTCCATCGAGGCGGCGGTTTCCTCCAGCGAGCTGGCTTGCTGCTCGGTGCGCGAGGACAGGTCCATATTCCCGCTGGCGATTTCCGCCGAGGCTGTAGTGATGGCGCCGGTGCCGCTGCGCACACGGCCGACGATGCTGGCGAGGTTGTCGTTCATCTTGCCCAGCTCCCCCAGCAGCTGGCCCATTTCGTCGCGCTGCTCATTGCTGATGCGGCAGGTCAGGTCGCCGGAGGCCACGGCGCGCGCCATCTTCAGGGCGTGGCCGATCGGATCGGTGATCGAGCGCGTGACGCGCCAGGCGAAGGCCAGGCCCAGCGCCAGCGCCACGATGCCGAGCCATCCCATCATCTGGCTGGCCATCGCGATATCGTGCTTGACCAGGTCACCGTTGGAGGTGACGATGGATTTTTGCAGGTCCGACAGCTGGCGGATGCTGGCCTGTACCTTGGCCAGCTTGGGCAGCATGTCGGCGCGCAGCGCGGCTTGCGCTTCGTCGCGCTGGCCGCCGGCCAGCATCTTGCCGACTTGTGTGAACGATGCGACGTAGGCCTTGCGCTGCTCGCGGATGGCCAGCATCAGGGCCTTGCCTTCGTCGGTGTAGATCAGGGTGTCCAGGGTTTCCAGCGCGGTGCTGATGGTCTTTTTGTTGACGTCCATCTCGCGGTAGATGTCCGCCGTGCGCGCTGCATCGGTGGTGGTGAAGAGCTCCAGCGTCAGCGCCGCGTTGGCGCGGGTGGTGCTGCCGACGGTGGCCGCCGCATCGGCCTTGACCCAGTCCTTGTCGATGATGACCGCGTTGAGCCGGCTGATGCTGTTCAGCCTTTGCAGGCCGACGCCGATCAACACCGCCATCAACACCAGCACCGCACCAAATGCGACCGCAAGTCGCACACCGATTTTCAGGTTCGAGATATTCATGCATGACTCCATGAGAACACCGGGCGAGTAGCCAGTATATCGACAATGGTGCAGTGCGGCGAAATTGATTGGTAGGGGCTGTTGCGCGGGTGGGACGACGCATAGTATTGTGACACTATTGACTAAGGAGGCTGCATGTTGGGACGCATACGCGCGGGCTTGAAGGCCGCGTTTCTCGGTACTTCCGCCGTTAATGCTGCATGTGCGCAGGCCACGCCGGAGACGCTTTTGCGGCCGGATGGATTGCGCCGCTATCTGCTGGCGCGATCGAGCCGGCCGTCATCCGGCAAGCGGCCGCTGGTCATCGTCGTACATGGCGCCGGCGCTTCGGCGGAGCAGGTGATGGGGATGGCATATCCGCCATCGCCGTTGTCGGTCTGGCTGGAGATCGCCGAGCGTGACGACATCGTGGTGGTCGCGCCGGATGCCGGTGCGGGTGGCTGGAGCGATTGTTTCGCCAGCGCGGAGAAGGTGGCGAAAAAGGATGACGTCGCGTTCATCGCGGCGCTGATCGACAAGGCGGTGGCCGATTACGACGTGGATGCCAGCCGGGTTTATCTGATCGGCGTTTCCCGTGGCGGCCTGTTGACCTACCGCGCGGCGGTGGAGATTCCGCACAAGCTGGCTGCATTCTCGACCGTCCTCGCTTGCATGCCGCCGCCGCATGCGGCGCGGATGCCCACGGCCGCGCTGCCGGCGCTGATCATGGGCTGCACGGCGGATCCGTTGATGCCTTACCGGGGCGGCAAATTCTTTTACGTGCTGGGATTCCTGGACCCGGTCAGCAGCATCGAGGACAGCGCCAGGATCTGGCGCGAACTGGCCGGCCTTCCCGATGAACCGAGCGTGCTTGAGATCCCGCGTCGCAACCAGTGGGACAAGACGCGGGCCACGCGCACGATGTGGGGCGAGGCCGGAAGCGGGTTGCAAGTGGGACTGTATAAAATCGAGAATGGCGGCCACGCAGAGCCAAGCGTCAGCAAGCGCTATCCCTATTTCATCAACAAGCTGACAGGCCGGCAGAACGCCGACTTTGAAGTGGCGGAAGCCGCCTGGGAATTCTTCAGGGAGAAGCGCGCGGCCGCCTGGTAGTATCCACGCGCCTTGTTTTACTTCTGCTTGTCCAGCACTTCCATCACTGCGGCGACGATGGTGGCCGGTTCGCCATGCCGCACTTCGGCCAGCGGCAGGTCGCCGAACGGTTTGCGCACGGCGCGCATCTGGCTGGCGCTGGTCTCAAGGCTGTCTAGTTCCGAGGCGCGGGCGCGCCAGTAGGTTGGCTTGGCCACTTGCGCCGCCTGCGCCGCCGCCAGTCGTGGTCCGATTTCGCCGTTGATAGCGGTGGCGGAATAGGCGCAGGCGGCGACGGTCTTGCCGTCTTCCGCCGCAGTGAGGCAGGCCAGCGCCGCATCCAGGCTGGCGGCACGGTTCGCCGGCAGCGCATCCTCGTGCATCGCGTCCACCAGCACCAGGCCGGTGACGGTGCCGCGCGAGCGCAGTGCGTAGTGCTGCGCCACCATGGCGCCGTAGCCCGCACCCACCAGCACGAAGGGCGCGTCCATGCGGGCGTTCTTGATCAGGAAGTTCAAATCCTTGCTGGCGTTGGCGACCGTCGATGCACGCATGATCGGATCGCTGGCACCCATACCGGCGCGGTCGTAGACGCAGGCGCGGGTGCGCTTGGCCACTTCCGGCAGCACGGCCGACCAATCCCAGCCCGCGCGGCCGGCATCGGCTTCGAACAGCACGGTGGGCGAGCCCTTGCCGGTGCAGTACATATTGAGTTTGCGGCCGCCGACATCGACCTTGATCTGCGCGCCGGCGAGGGCGTCCTGGCCGGTGGGCGGCGTTGCGTGGGCGCCGCCCGCCGCCAGCAGGAAGACGACGGCGGAGACTACGGATTTGTTCATGCGGTGGCGTCGGCGCCCGCTGGTGCTGCCGCGGCTTGCTGCTGCGAGAGCTGGCGGTTGACGGCGCTCAGCACTGCCTTGAACGAGGCCGTGACGATGTTGCTGTCGATGGCTGCGCCGAACAGCGTCGGGCCGTTGGCCAGGCGCAGTTCGACGTAGCAGGCCGCCTTGGCGTTGGCACCGGACCCGATCGAGTGCTCGTGGTAGTCCATCAGCTTGATGTCCAGGCCGAGCGCGTTGACGAAGGCGTCGATCGGGCCGTTGCCGCCGCCTTGCAGCGCCAGTGGCGCCTTGCGGTGGGTGAGGGCGATGTCGATCTGCACCGGTTCGTCGCTGCTGGTGTCTTCCACCATCTTGTGCGCGTTGTAGGCGTACGGCGAGGTCTGCTCGAAGTATTCCTTGTTGAAGATGTCGTAGATGCCCTCGGCGGTGATTTCCAGGCCGGTGGAATCGGCAACTGCCTGCACCGCGCGGCTGAATTCAATCTGCAGGCGGCGCGGCAGCACCAGGCCGTAATCCTGCTCCAACAGGTAAGCCATGCCGCCCTTGCCGGACTGGCTGTTGACGCGGATGACGGCGTCGTAGCTACGGCCCAGGTCCTGCGGGTCGATCGGGAGGTAAGGGATCTCCCACAGCGCGCCTTCCTGCTGCTGGGCGAAGCCCTTCTTGATCGCATCCTGGTGCGAGCCGGAGAAGGCGGTGAACACCAGGTCGCCCACGTATGGATGGCGCGGATGCACTGGCAGCTGGTTGCACTCTTCAACGCACTTGCGCACTTCGTCGATGTCGGAGAAGTCCAGGCCCGGATGCACGCCTTGCGTGTACAGGTTCAAGGCCAGCGTGACCAGGTCGACGTTGCCGGTGCGTTCGCCGTTGCCGAACAGGCAGCCCTCGACGCGGTCGGCGCCGGCCATCACGGCCATTTCGGCCGAGGCGACGGCGGTGCCGCGGTCATTGTGCGGGTGGACGCTGATGATCAGCGAATCGCGGCGCGCCAGCTTGCGCGACATCCATTCGATCTGGTCGGCGTAGACGTTGGGAGTGCTGCACTCCACCGTCGACGGCAGGTTGATGATCATCTTGTTGTTCGGGGTCGGTTCCCAGATCGCGGTGACGGCGTCGCAGATATGCTTGGAGAAATCGAGTTCGGTGGTGGAGAACGATTCAGGCGTGTACTCGAAGCCCCATTCGGTCTGCGGGTGCTGCTTGATCAATTCCTTCACCAGCTTGGTGCCGGTGGTAGCGATGTTGGTGATCTCTTCGCGCGACATGCCGAACACCACTTTGCGGAACACCGGCGCCACCGAGTTATACAGGTGGACGATGGCGCGCTTGGCGCCGGCCGCCGATTCCACGGTGCGGCGGATCAGTTCATCGCGCGACTGGGTCAGCACGATGATGGTGACGTCGTCGGGGATGCGGTTTTCCTCGACCAGCTTGCGCACGAAGTCGAAGTCGGTCTGCGAGGCCGAAGGGAAGCCCACTTCGATTTCCTTGAGGCCGACCTTGACCAGCAGTTCGAAGAAGCGCAGTTTTTTCTCGGCGCTCATCGGTTCGATCAGGGCCTGGTTGCCGTCGCGCAGATCGGTGCTCATCCAGATCGGCGGCTTGGAGATCACGTTGTTCGGCCACTGGCGGTCGGACAATTGTACGGGTGGGAAGGCGCGGTACTTCGCTGCTGGGTTCTGCAACATCATGGGGTGCTCCTGAGTCTCAAATTGGGAAATGCGATGCCGCGGTCCGACGTATCGGTGCTGGCGCTCTGTTGTGGCGAGGGGCTGCCGTGCGGCCACGGGATACTAGGCTCGGCAACCGATCGGTAGTTTTAGCAGTAGCGACAAGGCTGGGAACATCGGTGCAAACTTTCCTGGGATTTGTAGACAGGTGCGGCTTATGGCCGGCACTGGGGTACAGCTGGAACGCGGATTAAGCGCGTGCTAGTAGGCGCGCTGCTAGCGATAGGGCGCTAGCAGACGGCAGCAGGAAAGCGGATAGGTGCAGATGCGAGGTCATGGCCTTAAATGTACGAGATCGATGGCTTGGCTGTCAAGGAAAATTGGCCTTGCGGTGATGATTGCATGGCATCGTGTCATTTTTGACATCTGAACGGCCCTGTAAGCGAGCAGTTATACTATCGCCCTGCAAATAGTTAAGTTCGGGATATGTCGAAAGAGAAGAAAACGGTGGAAGCACCTCGGTTGCCGCCTACCAGGCAGGAATCGGAGTCTGCGTGGTCCGCCGACCCTGCCGCTCAAAAGCTGGCGCGCGAGCACAGGGATGCGCAGGTGCGCGGCGTCACGTCGATACAGGCGATGCGCGAGGCGATCAAGCGTGTGTCCCGCACGCTGCCAACGATTACCGAAGTGCCGCGCCTGCGGGCGCTGGATGCCGCCGCCTTCCGCAAGCGCGCGGCGCAAGGCCTGCCGTTCCTGATGACCGGGTTGGTCGACCGTTGGCCGCTGTGCGGACTGACGCCGCAGGCGCTGCGCGAGCATTACAGCCATCTGCCGGTGCGGGCGCGGGTGGGGGACTACATCAACACCGCGTTCGCGCCCGACCGTGCGATGCAGGACATGTCGATGCTGGAGTATCTGGAGCTGGTGGCGGCGGGCACGCACGACTTGCCGCCGTACCTGGGCAACCTGGAGCTGCGCGAATTGAACCGTTTGTGCCACTGGCCCACGTACTTCGACAAAATGGGGCCGCCGCGTTTCTGGCTCGGCCCCGCAGGCACGGTGACGCCGCTGCATTGCGACTACGACGACAATATCTTCGCGCAGATCTGGGGCACCAAGCGCATCTTCCTGGCGCCGCCGCATCACGACGAATTCCTGTATCCGAACGAGGCGAACGCCATCCTGTTTGGATCGCCGTTCGATCCCGAGGCGCCGGACTTCGAGAAATTCCCGCTGGCGCGCCAGGCCGCCACGGTCGAAGTCATCGTCAATCCGGGCGATATGCTGTACGTGCCGGCCGGCTGGTATCACCAGGTGCGGGCGCTGACGTTCTCGCTGTCTTCCAATCGCTGGGCCAGGTCCATGCCGTTTTCCCTGAACGGCGACCCAGCCCTGCGGCAGGTGGCGGACTAGCTACGGGGCTTATTGGGGAAGCCGGGTACGCGCCTGCGCGACCATCTGCCCGATGAAGCGGCCGATGCGCGGGCTTTGCAGCTCCCAGGCGTGCCAATGCAGCTGGACTGCCGGCCGGTCCGCCGGCATCAGGTCGACCAGTGCGCCGGCCGCCAGCATTTCATCCCATTGCAGCTCCGGGCAGATGCCGTAGCCCAGTCCTCCCTGTATGCAGTGCAGCAGGCTATGCACCGAGGGTACCGTCATCGACGGGAACTCGCCGGCCGCCACCGCGAACCGGCTGGCGAGGAAGTTGGTGTGCAGCGTATCGGAACTGCCGAAGGTGATGGCCGGCGCGCGCAATAGCGCTTCCCGGTTCAATCCGCGCGGGAAGTAGCGTGCGGCGAAGGCCGGTGTGGCGATGCAGCGGTAGCGCATCTCGCCCAGGCGCGTGCTGGTGCAGCCGCTGGCGGGATGTTCGACGCTGGTCACGCATCCCAGCACATCGCCGTTCTTCAACAGGCCCAGTGTATGTGCCTCGTCCTCTACCTTCAGCTGCAGCAGCAGGCGTTCCGCTATCAGGATCTCCGTCACCGCCGGGATGAACCAGGTGTGGAGCGAGTCGTTGTTGATGGCGATCGGCAGTTCGACCAGCCGTTCGCGGTCGTCCCCCTGCAAATCGTCCTGCAATTCCTGTTCGAGCAGGGCGACCTGGCGCGCGTGTCGCAGCAGGCGCATGCCGGTCGTGGTGGCGATGGCCGGCGTGCTGCGCACCACCAGGGTCTGGCCCATGCGCTCTTCCAGCTGGCGTATCCGCTGGGAGACGGCCGACGGCGTGATGAACAGTTTTCCCGCCGCGCGTTCAAAGCTGCCCGTGTCGATGACGGCGGTGAGGGCGGCGAACAGTTTGTAGTCCTGCATAAGAAATTTTTATCATTCCTGAAATTGATTAATTTTACTGCATGCGCCGGGACGGCTACAGTCTCTATTTTTCAGGAGGTAGGCTATGACCGAAGTGGCGATCACCCTGTTCCAGGGCCGTGTGGCGGACCACAACAACCTGGCGATACCCGGCGCGCAGTCGGTGGCGCGCATGCTGGCCGAGCAGATGGGCGTTGGCGTCACCGTCGTCGGCATGCCGGCGCCAGCGCTCGGCGCGGGATGGCAAACGGAATTGAACGAGGCCATGCCGGGCTTGCATGCGCTGGCCGCGCAGTTGGTCGAGGTATTCGCCCGCCGTGCCAGGCCATTGAGCGCGACGAGCCGCTGCGCCGCGTCGCTGGCGACCTTGCCGGTGGTGGCACGCTATCGCCCGGATGCCTGCGTGGTGTGGTTCGACGCGCATGCCGATCTGAATACGCCGTCGACCACCGATAGCGGCTACCTGGGTGGCATGGCGCTGTCCGGACCTGCGGGCTTGTGGGCGTCCGGACTGGGAGCGGGCCTGGCGCTGTCCAATGTCGTGCTGGTGGGGCAGCGCGCGCTCGATCCGGCGGAGGTGCTGCTGATCGCGTCGGGCGCGGTGACGCATGTGGCGCCGGGGCCGGCGCTGGCTGACCGGTTGCGCGCCGCTGTAGGCGGGCGCGCCGTCTATATGCATCTCGATTGCGATGTGCTCAACCCCGGCATCGTACCCACCGACTATGTGCATGAAGACGGGCTGTCGCTGGAGGACTTGCGCTCCGCCTGTGCCGCGCTGGCGGAATCGGAAGTGATCGGCCTGGAGATCGCGGAATTCCAGGATGCGTGGGAGGAGGGCGGCGAGCCGGTGTCGCCGGCACACCTGATCGCCGCCCTGGCGCCCGTATTGAAGGCGCTGCGATAGCCGCTACGGTTTGGCGGCCTTGCTGACGTAGCGCCGTTCGCCGGTGCCGGCATCGTACAGCACTTCCATCGCCTCGCCGGACTCGGGGTCGATGAACTGCTCGCCGGTCGGCTGCCAGTTGCCGCCGGCGGCCGGCGGCGGCTGATAGCGCCAGCGTTCGAACAGCACCGCCACCGTGAGGATGCCGCCCCAGATAGCCGCCGGCATCGCCTGCGGGTGGCCGGTCGCCAGGGCGATCGCGCCGCCGGCGGTGATCAGCAGGGCGATGGCGAGTACCGCGTTGCGCAGCACGTCAAGCTTTCTCGAGCACGACGACCGTGCCGTAGGCGACGATCTCGCTCATGGTCTGGCCGATTTCGGAAGAATCGAAGCGCATCATGACGACGGCGTTGCCGCCCATCTGCTGCGCGTTCTTGACCATGCGGTCGAGCGCATGGCGGCGCGTCTCTTCCAGCAGCTGGGTGTATTCCAGAATCTCGCCGCCGAAGATGGAGCGCAGCCCGGCCATCAGGTTGCCCGCCAGGCCACGGCTGCGCACGACGACGCCGAACACTTGACCCTTCACTTCCAGTACCCGATAACCTGCGACGTTTTCTGTAGTAGTGACCAGCATGATTTTCCTTTGGTGGTTGATGATGAATCTACTTTAGCGCACATGGCGGCGGATGCCACGGCAATCGCTGCGGGCTTTCACCGGCACCCCGCTCAGTCCAGCAGCAGGCTGCGGGACAAGTGGCCGAATACCGTCGACACGCGCCTCAAGTGGCGCGATTCGGCGTGGGTGAGCAGCCATAGTTCGGTTTGGGCTTCGTCCAGCACGCCGCCCAGTTGCGCCAGGTCGGTGCGCTGACGCGCCAGGAACAGTGGCAGTATGCCGATGCCCAGTCCCAGCGCCACCATCTCGGCCACGCTCAGGATGCTGTTGACGCGAAATTGCGGCGTGATCTTCGGATGGTTCTTTTTGCGCCAGACGACTGACGGATGTTCCGGCAGCGCGTCATCCGGCGCGACCCACGGCGCCCTGCCAGCATTGACTTTCTTCCATTTTCCACCGCGCGCGGCGAATAGCGCCACGCGGATCGGGCCGATATGTTTGCCGACCAAGTGGGCCGGTGGCCGGTTCGTGGCGCGCACCGCGATGTCTGCTTCGTGGCGGCTCAGGTTCGCCAGTTCGTTGCTGGTGTCCAGTTCATAGGAAAGCAGTGGGTGGCTGGCCTGCAGATCGCGCAGCGCCGGCGCGACCAGGGCGTGCAGTATCGTGTCGGTGCTGGTGATGCGTACCGTGCCAGCCACCTGTTCGGGGCTGAGCAGCGCAGCTGAACGCGCCGCGTCCAGCTGCGCCTCCACCAGTTCACCATGCCGCGCCAGCGATTGCGCCAGTTCCGACGGCTGATAACCCAGGCGCGAACGCTCGAACAGGCGCGCGCCCAAGCCTTTCTCCATCCGCTGCACCGAGCGGAACACGGTGGAGGGGTCTACCGCCAGCCGTTCGCCAGCGGCCGCCAGGGTGCCGCCGCGCACCAGCGCGAGGATGATTTCCAGGTCCTGGGAGCTCAGTCTGTATTGCGTTTTTGCATGGATCATCTGCCTGGCTGCCTATTTTCATTGCGAATTCGAAATCGTATATTAACTCCATCGACTTTCAGCGAGGAGTTAAAAATGAATATGGTTTTGGTGAGTCATCCCTTGTGCCCTTATGTGCAGCGGGCGGCGATCGTGCTGGCCGAGAAGGGCGTGCCGTACGAGCGGCGCAATATCGATCTGGCGGCCAAGCCGGATTGGTTCCTGGCGATTTCGCCGCTGGGGAAGACGCCGGTTTTGCTGACCGGCGGCGCGGCGCTGTTTGAATCGGCCGTGATCTGCGAGTACCTGGACGAGACCCATGCTCCGCGCCTGCATCCGTCGGATGCCTTGCTGCGCGCGCAGCAGCGTTCGTGGATGGAGTTCGGCTCGGCGCTTTTGAGTCTGATTGCTGGATTTTATAGCGCTGTGGATCAGCAGGCGCTGGCCGCCAAGGCGGCCGAGATTCACGCGCGCTTCGAGCAGGTGGAGGCGGCGCTGGGGGAGGGACCCTACTTCATGGGCGGGCAGTTCGGCATCGTCGACGCGGTCTTTGGGCCGGTGTTCCGCTATTTCGACGTGTTCGACACGATAGCGGACTTCGGCATGCTGGCCGGGCTGCCGCGAACTGCCGCATGGCGCGCCGCGCTTGCCGCGCGGCCGTCGGTGCGGCAGGCAGCGCAGGCCAACTATCCGGACCTGCTGCGCACCTTCCTGCTCAAGCGCGGCGCGGCGTTGTCGGTCCGGATGGCGGGATGATCAGGCGACCGTCACGCGCGCCGCGCCCTCGGCCATGCGGCCGATGACGGCGGCTTCGCCGAAGCCTTCGCGGCGGAACAGCTCCAGCACTTCGTCGACGCTGGCGGCGTCGCACGACACCAGCAGGCCGCCCGAGGTCTGCGGATCGGTCAGCAGCATGTGCTGCGCCTGCGATACCGACGGCGACAGGTCGACATCCTTGCCGTAGGCTTCCCAGTTGCGGCCCGAGGCGCCGGTGAAGTAGCCGTCGTGCGCCAGCTGTTCCACGCCAGGCAGCAGCGGGATTTGTGCCATCTCCAGATGCGCGGCCAGCTTGGCGCCGCGCGCCAGTTCCAGCAGGTGGCCCAGCAGGCCGAAGCCGGTGACGTCGGTCAGCGCATGCACGCCCGCCATCTCCGACAGCGCCTTGCCAGGCTTATTGAGCTTGGTGGTGTTGGCGATCATGGCCTGGTAGCCGGCGGCGTCCAGCTTGTCCTTCTTCAGCGCGGCCGACAGCACGCCCACGCCCAGCGGTTTGCCCAGCACCAGCACGTCGCCGGCCTTGGCGTCGGCGTTGCGCTTGACTTTGGACGGATGGATCAGGCCCAGCACCACCAGGCCGTAGATCGGTTCGACCGAGTCGATGGTGTGGCCGCCGGCGATGGGAATGCCGGCTTCGGCGCAAATCGATTCGCCGCCCTTGATGATCTGGCCGATGGTTTCGATCGGCAGTTTGTTGATCGGCATGCCGACCAGGGCCAGCGCCATGATCGGCGTGCCGCCCATGGCGTAGACGTCGGAGATGGCGTTGGTGGCGGCGATGCGGCCGAAGTCGTACGGATCGTCGACGATGGGCATGAAGAAGTCGGTGGTGGCGATCAGCGCCTGCTCGTCATTGAGTTTGTAGACGGCGGCGTCGTCGGCGGTCTCGATGCCGACCATCAGTTCCTTCGGCACCGGGAAACCGGACGAATTCTTCAGGATCTCGGACAGCACGCCGGGCGCGATCTTGCAGCCGCAGCCGCCGCCGTGGGAGAAGGAGGTCAGTTTGATAGCATCATTGGTCATTTTGTCATTCCTTGTTTAGCCTTGTTTAGCCTTCAGCAGCAGATTATCCACCAACTCCAGCAAAGCCGCCTGCTCGGCCGCCGGTGAGAATAAGGGAAGCCGCGCGTCGCACTGGGCGCGCAGCAAAGTGTAGAAGTCCGGCTCGGCCAGCGCGCGGTCGATCAGCCGCGCCAGCGCGGCGGCGTCGCCGGCCGGGAAATAGCCGGCGTAGTCGTCGCCCAGCATGCCGCGATTGCCGCTGATGTCGCTGGCCAGCACCGGCACGCCGCTGCAAACCGCTTCGATGATGACGTTGGCGCCGCCCTCCATGTGCGAGGCGATCGCCATCAGGTGGCTGCGCTTGAGGCGCTGCCGCGTGGCCGCGTGGGGCAGTGCGCCCAGCCAGCGGTAGCGCGGATGGGCGGCCGCCGTCGCCAGCGCCGCCTGCTCCAGCGCCGGTTCGAGCGCGCCGCCGATGTGGACCAGGCGCGCCCTGGGCGCGGCGACCAGCGCGGCCGCGCGCATGAACGTCAGCGGATCTTTTTCGGAACGCAGGTGGCCGATCATGACGACGTCCAGATGGCGCTTGTTGGCGGGCGCCGCCGGCTTCAGCGTGGCCGCCGACTGGAAGATCACGCTGGCCTTGGCGCGCAGCGGCGCGGGCAGGGCGTCCATGCCGGCCGGTTGCAGCAGCACCAGCGCGCTGGCCTGGCGCAGCGCCTGCTGGGAGCTGGCGTCGGTCTGGATGTCGCGATACAGGTCGGTCCCGGTCAGCAGCAGTATCGACGGCCGTTGCGGAAAGGCGCGCGCGTAGGCGTCGAGCGATGGTGCGGAGCGGCGTGCGTGCAGTGCGATCAGCAGGTCGGGCGCGGCGTGTTGGCCAGATTCGGGCCACTGTTGTGAAATCGATACCCGATAGCGCGTGCGCAGGAAACGCGCCCAGCGGCTTGCGCTCTGCCAGTTGCCGTTGTTGGCGCGGGCAGAGGCGGGACTGACGATCCAGATATGGGGTGCGCTCACTGGTGTTTTGGCTAAAAATCGTTACAATCGGCTCATGATATCAAGCCCAACATCGTTCAGGAACGCGACGCCACAGCAGTTGGCGCTGGCGCTGCGGCATGCGCGGGATTATACGCTGTCGCTGTTCGATTGCTTCGCCGCCGCCGGCATGGACGCGCCTTCGCGGGTGCCGCAGCTGCGCATCGTCAATCCGCCCTTGTGGGAGCTGGGCCACATCGCCTGGTTCGCCGAATGGTTCATCCTGCGCGAAGCCGTCTCCAGCCATCCGGCCGACGCCCACGGCAACTGCCTGCTGAGCAAAGGCGACGACTGGTTCGATTCGGCGACGGTGCCGCACCGCGCCCGCTGGTCGCTGGACCTGCCCAGCACCGGCGCGCTGAAGACCTACTGCCGCGAAGTGCTGGACCGGGTGCTCGACAAGCTGTCGCGCGAACCCAATGACGACGCGGCGCTTTATCCCTACCGGCTGGCGCTGGCGCACGAGGACATGCACGGCGAAGCGCTGCTCTACACCTTGCAGACCTTGGGCCTGGCCGCGCCGGCGCAAGCTGCGCACAACGAGCAGCCGCTGTTCGCGCCGTCGGAGATCGGCTTCCCCGGCGGGACCATCCAGTTGGGCAGCACCGAGGGACAGGGCTTCGTGTTCGACAACGAGCGCCAGGCACACAGCTTCCGCGTGGCGGCGTTCACCATCGACAGCACCCTGGTGACCAACGCGCAGTATGCCGATTTCGTCGCCGACGGCGGCTACGACAACCGCCAGTTCTGGAGCAGCGCCGGCGCCGACTGGTTGATGCGCCAGGAGCGTTCGGCGCCGCGCTATTGGCAGCGCGACGGCGCCCAATGGCGCACCGTGCGCTTCGGGCAGCCAACCACGCTGGCCGGCGCCGAGCCGGTGCGCCATGTGAACCTGTATGAAGCGCAGGCCTATTGCGCCTGGGCCGGACGCCGCCTGCCGACCGAGGCGGAATGGGAGTATGCCGCGCTGTCCGGCCATCCGGCATTCCGCTGGGGGCAGTTGTGGGAGTGGACGGCGTCGCCGTTCGAGCCTTATCCGGGCTTCAAGGCCGACCGTTATCGTGAATATTCGGAGCCGTGGTTCACCACGCACCAGGCCTTGCGCGGCGCCTCGTTCGCCACGCCGCTGCGTTTCGATTCGGCCAGGTTCCGCAATTTCTTCCTGCCCGAACGCGACGACTTTTATGCAGGATTCCGCACCTGCGCCTGGCCGGGATAGTTCAACAATCAGAACGCTTTTTTGCGTGCGCTCTGCTATTCTTTTCTTTTCGAAGAAAAGGCGCACCCAATGAAACTCAAGCATCTCCTGATTTCCGTCACCGTCCTTGGCGCCCTGGGCGCGACCGCGCCGTCGTTTGCCGACGGCGCCAAAGTGGTGGCGATACGCGCCGGTAAGCTGGTCGACGTGGTCGCCGGCACGGTGCTCAAGGACCAGACCATCATCATCACCGGCGAGCGCATTACCTCGGTCGGCCCGAGCGCTTCGGCCAAGGTGCCGGCAGGCGCGCAGTTGATCGACCTGTCGTCGCAGACGGTGCTGCCCGGCCTGATCGACATGCATACCCATTTGACCGGCGACCCTTACCTGGGCGGCTACAACGCGTTGGGCGTGTCCGACACCCGCGCCGCGCTGTACGGCGTGCGCGCCGCGCGCAAGACGCTGGAGGCGGGTTTCACCACCGTGCGCAACGTCGGCGCCAGCGGCTTCGGCGACGTGGCGCTGCGCGACGCCATCAACGACGGCGATTTCATCGGCCCGCGCATGCGCACCGCCGGTTACGCCATCGGCATCCAGGGCGGCCATTGCGACGAGAACCTGCTGCCGGCCGATATGAAGTTCACCAGCCGCGGCGTGGCCGACGGCCCATGGGAGGCGCGCGCCAAGGTGCGCGAGATGGCCAAGTACGGCGCCGACGTGATCAAGATCTGCGCATCGGGCGGCGTGCTGTCCAAAGGCGACGAGCCTGGCGCGCAGCAGTACACGCTGGAAGAGATGCAGGCCATCGTCGGCGAGGCGCATAAGCTGGGCCGCAAGGTGGCCGCGCATGCGCACGGCACCAGCAGCATCCGCGATGCGATCCTGGCCGGCGTCGATTCGATCGAGCACGCAAGCCTGATCGACGACGAGGGCATCAAGCTGGCGCGCGAGAAGGGCACCTATCTGGTGATGGACATCTACAACGACGACTTCATCCTGCAAGAGGGCGAGAAGGCCGGCATGCTGCCGGAATCGATCGCCAAGGAAAAGGTGATCGGCCAGCTCCAGCGCGACAACTTCCGCAAGGCTTTCAACGGCGGCGCCAAGATGGCCTTCGGTACCGACTCCGGCGTCTATCCTCACGGCGACAACGCCAGGCAGTTCGCCTACATGATCAAGTACGGCATGACGTCGATGCAGGCGATTCAGGCAGCCACCATCAACGCGGCCGACCTGTTGGGCTGGAAGGACCGCGTCGGTTCGCTCACCGCCGGCAAGTTCGCCGACATCATCGCCGTCAAGGGTGACCCGGCCGAGAACGCGACGGAACTGACCAAGGTGACCTTCGTCATGAAGGGCGGCGAAGTAGTCAAAAAATAAAGGCCTGTCAGGTCATCCTGCTGGCTCGCGGGGCCATGCCGTTGTGGCGCGGATGGTAAGGGGAAAGGATTGTTTTTCTATATACTTTTCGCTTTCAAACCGTGCACTGCGAGCCAGTATGAGTTTTCCAGCCTTACCCCGCCATCTGGCCTTGTTGGCGCTGGCCGCCGCGTTGAACGCCTGCGGCGGCGGCAGTTCCGCTTCTTCCGTGCCCACCACGGGCACCACCGCCGCCACCACCTTCACCGGCACCGAGCCTGACACCACCGGCTCCATCACCATCGGCCCGGCACGGCGGATAATCTTTCTGCCAAGCGGCGGCGCGCTCAAAGGCATGAGCGACGCGATGATCGTTGGCGACCATATCGTGGTGCGCTCCTTCTCCGACTCGACCGTCATCGTCAACGGCAACCAGGTGCATCCGCGCACGCGACTGACTGTGCTGGACAAGGACGGCACCCCGGTATCCAGCACCGATTACGGATTTTCGCTGGCCGCGGGTTACCTCGGCGAGTGGCAGATGCTGCCTTCGCCGGACGGCTTCGTGATGGTGCAGTCGGGCCCCGGTACCAAGCTGCTGCACTTCGACGCGCAGGCAAAGCAGATCGGCGACACGATCGACCTGTATCCGGCGGTTGCATCCACGTCGACCACCGAGCTGGCGTCGGCAGAGAGCAGCGGTGTGGTGGATGGTAACGGCTTCTGGCTGGTCACCACTTTCTCCCTGCTGCCGATCACCGACAAAACGCAGTACTTGCTCAAACTATGTAAATTCGATTTCAACGGCCGGCAGTTGACGCCGCCGTTTGAGATATCGACATCGGCCCTGCATCCGCGTGTGGCGGCGTCGGATGGCTCGGTGTTGGCCGCTTGGTTGGAAGGTGGCGGCGCCATGGTCGGCATGTGGCCGAAAGGCCTGGGCGCACCAGTGCTGCACTCCCTGGGCACCAGCGGCGCCCAGCCTTATCCGGTGGCGCTGGACACCAGCGGCAAACTGGGTGTGCTCTGGAACGGCAAGGCTACGCTCTCCAGCCCCGGCGGCGTGATGGGCGTGGCGCTCGACAAATCCGGCGTGGCGGTGCTGCCGGCTGGCCGCACCGATCTGGGGCAGGAGACCTTGTCCAGCCACTGGGCGGGCAGCGGCCGTTCGCCGGATCTCGATGCGCACCTCTACAAGGGTAGCCTGCTGTTGGCCGATGTGGTGGTCGGCTCTTTCAAAGTCGGCGATCCGGTAGGCGATGTAGTGGTGCTGGCCGATTACGGCGTCGGCACGGCGGCGATGTCGGCGCAGAAGTCGATCATCACGCGCACCCAGCTGACGGGCCAGTACGCTGAGCTGGGCGGCACCGCGGTAGTGCGGCAAATGGTGTTTGCCGATCACGCCTTGCTGCTGATCGGTGATGAAAATCATTTGCAGGCCTTGAGCATCACCCGCAATTGAGCCTCGGACGCCTGTTGTTGACACGATCAGCAGGCTATGCGATGCTCAAAGCATGATGCTGACCCCACGCCAATTCTCGAAGCTTGCGATTATTGCCGCCATTATTCCGATGGCGGGTTAGCTCTTTTGATTGTCGAAGAAGCCCGCCCTGGAGGCGGTTTTCTTTTTTTGGAAGCTCGCCTTTGGGATTTTTTGAACCAAGGAGAGTTCCATGAAAACAGAAGTTCAAGTGCCTGCCGTAGCCCGCGTCGCGACCTTGCATCTCGTATGCGGGAAAATCGCGGCAGGAAAATCCACGTTGATGAGCGAGCTGTCGAAAGCGCCGAACACTGTGCTGATCAGCGAGGACAAGATGCTGGCGACCCTCTACCCCGGAGAGATCCAGTCGCTGGCCGACTACGTGCGCTGTACGACGAAATTGCGAAGCGCCCTGCAAGGCTTGATCAGGGGCGTCCTGGCCGCCGGCAGTTCGGTGGTGTTGGACTTCCCGGCGAATACGATCGCGACGCGAAGCTGGATGAAGACGCTGTTCGCCGACACCCCGGCCGCGCACTGCCTGCACTACCTCGACGTCAGCGACGAAGAGTGCAAGCGGCGGCTGAGGCGCCGTAATGAAGAAGGCCTTCACCAATTCAGTACCAGCGAGGCCGAATTTGACTTGATCACGCAGTTCTTCGCGCCGCCGACGGAGGCGGAAGGCTTCAACGTAAAACGCTCTTGAAAGGTTGGGATATGAAAGTCAGCGCTGTGGTGTTTGGAACCTGTTGTGCCATGGGACAGGCGCTGGCGGTCGATATTCCGATGGACGCCAGGCTGGCGGCCGAGCGGCTTGAAGCCAAGACCTGCTACTCGGTGTTGACGTACAAGGGCCGGCTGGTGGGCTATGAGCTGGGCGGCGAGTTGCTCGTTTCGTCGGCCGGCCGGCTGGCCGCCGTGCCTTCCGCCAGCAGCCACGATGTGGGCGACGGCATGCCGCGCCGCTATGAGGGCGGCGGGCTGAGTTTCGACATCAAGCCGCTCAGCGACGAGAAGACCGAAACCGTCAAGGACATCACCTACACCATCAAGGAGCGCGCCGTCGCTGTCCTGGTTGAAAAGGGCAAGCGCCGGCGCTTCAAGCTCGATGTGCTGTTGAGCTGCGCTTAGATCAGCGATTCCGCCAGGTCGCGCAGGTCTTCCGCGTATTCCAGCTCGATCAGTTCCTTGCGGGCGACGCCGCTGCGCCATGCGGCAGTGGCGATCTTCGGCGTGACGCCGCTCAGCAGGCGCGGATCCAGCAGGCCAGGCACCACATAGTCCTTGCCGAAGCGGGCGTCGCTGCGCGCCATGTCGGCCAGCGCCACCACGCAGGCGCGTTTCATTTCCTGGTTGATGGTCGAGGCGCCGCAATCGAGCGCCGCGCGGAACAGGTAAGGGAAGCACAGCGCGTTGTTGATCTGGTTCGGATAGTCCGAACGGCCGGTGGCGATGATGGCGTCCGGCGCCACTTCGCGCACTAGTTCCGGACGCAGCTCAGGCTCCGGATTGGCCAGCGTGAAGACGATAGGCTGCGGCTTCATGCGCTCGATGTCCAGCGGCGACAGCACGCCCGGACCGGACACGCCGAGGAATACATCCGCGCCGTCCATCACGTCGGACAGCTTGCTGGCGCTGGTGTCCTGCGCCCAGGCGGCTTTTTCGCCGTCCAGCGCGCGCGCGGTGGTCAGCACGCCTTTGCTGTCGCAGACGTAAATGTTCTTGCGTTCCGCGCCCAGGTCCACCAGCAGTTCCAGGCAGGCGATGGCGGCGGCGCCGGCGCCGGAGCAGACGATCTTCACGGTGGCGATGTCGCGGCCGGTCATCTCGATCGCGTTCAACATGCCGGCGCCGACCACGATGGCGGTGCCGTGCTGGTCGTCATGGAACACCGGAATCGACAGGCGTTCGCGCAGCTTGCGCTCGATGTAGAAGCATTCCGGCGCCTTGATGTCTTCCAGGTTGATGCCGCCGAAGGTCGGGTGCAGCGCGGCGACGATGTCGATCAGCTTATCGGGATCGGTTTCGTCGATCTCGATGTCGAAGGCGTCGATGCCGGCGAATTTTTTGAACAGCACCACTTTGCCTTCCATCACAGGCTTGCCGGCCAGCGCGCCGATGTTGCCCAGGCCGAGCACCGCCGTGCCGTTGGTGATCACGCCGACCAGGTTGCCCTTGGCCGTGTACTCGTAGGCCTTGGCCGGATCGCGCTGGATTTCCACGCACGGCGCGGCCACGCCTGGCGAATAGGCCAGCGCCAGGTCTTCCTGGGTGGCGACGCTCTTGGTCACTTCGATGGCGATCTTGCCGGCGCTGCCGGCGCGGTGGTAGGCCAGCGCTTTTTGTTCGATGGTGCTCATGGGTGTCCTCGTTATTTTATTGGCTCTGAATGCGAAAAACGCCTGCACGAGCCGAAGCTGGTACAGGCGCAAACTGCTGGGGATCAGTAAATCATGGATACAGGCCGCGTACTTCGCGCGCTTGCAGCACGCGGGTGCACGCCAGGATGAAGGTGGCGGTACGCAGCGTGACCTTCTTCTCCTGCGACACCGACCATACGGCGTTGAAGGCATCCTGCATGATGCGGGTCAGGCGGGCGTTGATCTCGTCCTCGCTCCAGAAGAAGCTGGAGAAATCCTGCACCCATTCGAAGTACGACACGGTCACGCCGCCGGCGTTGGCCAGCACGTCCGGCACTATCAGCACGTCCTTGTCGGTCAGGATGTCGTCCGCTTCCGGGGTGGTCGGGCCGTTGGCGCCTTCCAGGATGATCTTGGTGCGGATCGTCGGCGCGTTGGCGGCGGTGATCTGCTGTTCCAGCGCGGCCGGAATCAGGATGTCCGACTCGATGCCCCAGAACGCGTCGCGGTCCAGGAAGGCTTCGGCGCCAGGGAAACCGGTCACGCTGCCGCATTCGGCGACGTGCAGGTGCAGACGTGCCACATCCAGGCCGCCTTGATTGACGACGGTGCCGGTGTGATCCTGCACGGCGATGATCTTGGAGCCGGCTTCAGCGAACATGGTCGCTGCCACGCCGCCGACGTTACCGAAACCCTGGATCGCCACACGAGCGCCTTCGATCGCCACACCGCGCTTGGCGGCGGCTTCGCGGCCCACCACGAACACGCCGCGGCCGGTCGCTTCGCGGCGGCCCAGAGAGCCACCCAGCGAGATTGGTTTGCCGGTGACGACGCCGGTCGACAGGTTACCTTCGATCATGGCGTAGGAGTCCATCATCCATGCCATCACCTGTTCGTTGGTGTTGACGTCCGGTGCCGGGATGTCCTTGTTTGGTCCGATGATCAGCGAGATTTCGCTGGTGTAGCGGCGGGTCAGGCGCTGCAGTTCGCCGCGGGACAGGGTCTTAGGATCGACACGGATGCCGCCTTTGGCGCCGCCGTATGGTACGTTCACCGCCGCGTTTTTCACGGTCATCCATGCCGACAGGGCCATCACTTCGGACAGGGTCACGTCCTGGTGGAAGCGCACGCCGCCTTTGCCTGGACCACGCGACATATTGTGCTGGACGCGGTAGCCTTCGTAGTGGGCGATGGTGCCGTCATCGCGCTCGATCGGCACGTCGACGGTCAGGATGCGCTTCGGGCGCTTAAGGGTTTCGACCCAGCGCGACAGGCTGCCCAGGTGCGGGGTGACGCGGTCGATCTGCTGCAGGTAGACGCCCCAAGGGCCCAGGTCTTCTGGATTGAGGTAGGAAGGCAGTGCGTGTGCTTGTACAGTGGTCATGCTCAAGTCTCCGTTTGAATTCGTGGCTGAAGGCCGCTCGTGGCGCTCTTCAAGTGGAGCGAATCATAGGATGGGAGACTGAAAACGGGCCAATGCTGTATGCGCATTCGGCTATGCAAAAAATGCATAGTTATGCAAGTGGTGTTAATTGGGGTGCTAATTCGCCGCTAACTGGCCTTATCTTTCCGAGACTGAGACGCGGCGTTTGCGGCCGCTATCTTTTTGCTGCTGTTCGAGGAACTCCCACAGCCGTTCGACGATGGCCTTGCCGCGCCGGTGTGCCGACGGGCGCTCGCGGTACAAGCGGATTTCCATTTCGATTTCCCACTCTGAAGCGCCGCCGTCGGCGCGCGCCAGCTGCTTTTGCTTGAGCTCCCGCGTGACCGCCGATTCGGGCAGGAAGGCTACGCCGCGACCTTCCAGCGCCATCATCTTCAGGCCTTCGGCCATGTCGGTTTCGTAGTGCGGGTCCAGGTGCAGCGGGGTCTTGGCGTCGGTCAGGATCAGTTCCACCATGCGGCCCAGGTAGGCGTTATTCGTGTACGACAAAAACGGCAGCGGCTCCTTCTTGGTGCCGGGCAGCGTGAATTCCGGCGCCTTGTTCTTGTCGCAGCGGGCGTAGGCGCACAGCGATTCGCGGCCCAGCACCAGCATGTCGTAGCGGCCCGGATCGAGCTGCACCGGCTGGCGCGGATGGTGGTAGCACAGCAGCAGGTCGCAGCCGCCTTCGACCAGCTGCATCACGGCGTCGTGCACGTTGAGCGCCATCAGGCGGCTGCTGATGGGCGCGAAGTCCTGCTCCAATGCGGTCAGCCATTTCGGCACGAAGGTCAGCGACAGCGTGTGCGGCACCGCCAGGTCGATGCTGGTCTGCGCGGCGGCCCGCTTGGAGCGCAGCATGTCGCGCGCGCCGTTGATCTGCGCCAGCATCTCCAGCGCCTGCTCGTAGAACACGATGCCGGCCGGCGTCAATCGGGTCGGATAGGAGGTGCGGTCGATCAGGTCCGTGCCCAGCCAGTTTTCCAGCGACTGGATGCGGCGGGAGAAGGCGGGCTGCGTCACATGCCGCAGCGCCGCCGAGCGGCTGAAATTATTGGTCTCGACCAGCGAGATGAAGTCTTCCAGCCATTTGGTTTCCATGCACGTTTCCTTTTACTGCGGTTGCGGGGTGTTCGAGCTGATGCTGCGGATAGGGGTGAGCAGATACGCCAGTGTCGCGAACACCACCAGTATGATGCCACCGCCGAGGAACAATTGCGACAGCGAGATCATCGTCAGCACCCAGCCGGTGACGGCGGCCGACAACGGCGCCAGTCCCATGAAGATGAACATGAAGATGCTCATGGCGCGGCCCATCATGTGCGGCGGCACGCGGCGCTGGATCCAGGTGAAGACGTTGATCTGCATGTAGCCGGACAGCAGGCCGAGGGCCAGCATCAGCGCGCACGCCTGCCATGGCGCGTGCACGGCGCCGAGCGGCATCACTAAAAAGCCGGCGATGGCGTCCGCCACCAGCAGCACGGTGCCGAAGCTGGCGAAGCGCAGGCGCGCCCCCAGCACGGCGGCGCCGGCCATCCCGAACAGCATGCCGGCGCCGTTGGCGGCCATCAGGATGCCGAGGGCGGAGGCGCCGTGCAGCTTTTCGCTGGCCAGCACCGGGATCGCCACCTGCATCGAGCCGCCGATGAACAGCGATACCGTGCCCCAGTAGATGAAGCACAGGCGCAGCGGCACGTCGTTCCACACCATCATCAGGCCGGCGCCCACGGAGCGCAGCACCGATTGCGGCGCCTCCGCTTGCGCCGGCGCCGTCAGCGGGCCGACCTTGGACAGGGTCCATGCCGAGAGCAGGAAGCTGAAGCAGTCGAAGCCAAAGGCAAACGCCAGGCCGCGCGCATCGGCCACCACGCCGCCGCTGTCACCCGACATCGCCAGCAGGCCGGCCGCCATCAGTGGGCCGATCAGCATCGACACCTGGCGCAATCCCATCAACACGCCGTTGGCCGCTTGCAGATGCTCGGCGGCGATCGCCTGCGGCATGATGGAGGTGCCGGACGGGATGCCGAAGGCCTGCGCCAGGCCGATGCAGAAGGCCAGCACGTAGATGATCATCAGCGTCAGGTGCGCGTTCAGGTCGATGGTCAGCGACAGCGATGCGCTCAGCGAGAACGTCAGCGTCGGCTGGTTGTGCAGCACCAGCAAGGTCAACAGGCCAAGCAGCGCGGCGTTGGCGTACTTGCTCAGCATGAGGACGCGCTTGGGCGAGTAGCGGTCCACCACGGCGCCGCCGATCAGGATGAAGACGGCGCGCGGAATGCTCATCAGCGCGATGACGAAGCCCAGCGCCAGCGTGTCGCCGGTGAGCTTGAGCACCAGCCAGGGCAGGGCGATCATGGTCAGCTGGTCGCCCAGCATGGAGATCACGCCGCCGCGCAGCAGCCATTTGAAGTTCGGGTCGCGCTTCAATGCCGCGCGTTGCAGTTTTTTGGGATCGTCCATGATGGCGTCTCTTAGGAGTTGGTGGCGTTCATGCCGGCGATCAGGCCAAGCGCGGTGCTCAGTTCATCGAAATGCGCGGTGGGGCAGTTGCGCAACAGGTCCTTGCTGATCTGCTCCGCCACCACGACGGCGTTGTTCAGCAGTTCGCGGCCGGTGTCGGTGATGGCGGCGTAGGCCACGCGGGCGTCGCGCGGATCCTGCTGGCGTTCGACCAGGCCGATTTTTTCCAGCGGCAGGAGGGTGCGGGTGACGCCGGACGCGGTCAGGCCCTGGCGCTCGGCCAGGTCGACCCGGCGCAGGCGGCCGCCAGGGGCGCGGTTCAGGTAGTGCAGCAGCATGAAGTCGCCGAAGCTGATGCCGTGGTAGCCGCCCAGCACCTGGTCGAGCCGGCGCACCAGCGCGGCCTGCGCGCGCGCCAGCCGCAGCGCAAATTCCAGGCTGGGACTGATGGCGGCCGGGGTGTCGGCCGGGTTGTCGTCAATAATCTCGTTCATGCTGTGCTCCGTTATCAATTAATTCTTGATTGATGTTTGAGTGAGCAAGTATATAGTAATTGCTTGAGCACGCAAGTAGTTTTTAGCAATCAGATATGGTATCGTTTCCAGATCCAAAAAATAGCGGGAGACACGATGCACATGGGAACCACCGAGATATTCCTGATCGCCATGCTGATCATTTTCAGCGTGCCGTATCTGATTTGGCGCTTCGGCAACACCGACTACTACGCGCCGCTGGTGGTGGTGCAGATCATCACCGGCATCCTGCTGGGGCCGGGCATTATGGGGCGCGCCTATCCGGAGTACTACAGTTTCGTCTTCAACCCGCAGGTGGTGCAGTCGCTGAACGGCGTCGCCTGGTGGGCGGTGATGATCTTCGTGATGATCGCCGGCATCGAGCTGGACCTGAAGAAGGCCTGGGAGCACCGCCGCGAAAGCACCATCACCGCCGGCCTGGCGCTGGGCACGCCGCTGGTGTTCGGCTGCGTGGCCGCGTTGGGACTGGTCGGCTACGCCGGCTGGATGGGGCCGAAAGCGCAGAGCTGGCAGTTCGTGCTGGGCATAGGCATGGCCTGCGCCGTGACCGCGCTGCCCATCCTGATCCTGCTGATGGAAAAGCTGGAGATCCTGCGCCAGCCGATCGGCCAGCGCATCCTGCGCTACGCCAGCCTGGACGATATCGCGATCTGGGGCGTGCTGGCAGTGATCCTGCTGGACTGGGACCGCGTCGGCCGCCAGCTGGGCTTCCTGGTGGTGTTTGCCGTGGCGACCAAGCTGTTCCGCATGATGATGGTGCGCCTTGAGGAGCGCGATCGCTGGTACATCTCGTTCATCTGGCTGGCGGCCTGCGCGTTCGCGGCCGACTGGGCCGGCCTGCACTACATGGTCGGCGCCTTCCTGGCCGGGGCGGTGATGGATGCGGACTGGTTCAACCAGGAGAAGATGGACTTCCTGCGCGCCAACGTGCTGATGGCCGTGATGCCGGTGTTTTTCCTCAGCACCGGCCTGCGCACCAACTGGGCAGTCGGTGGCTCGGCCGTGTTCATCGTGGCGGCGGTGCTGCTGATCGCTTCGGTCAGCGGCAAGCTGGCCGGCATCCACATCGCCGGCAAGATCCTCAAGTGGGGGCCGGGCGAGGCGTCCATCATCGGCTGGCTGTTGCAGACCAAGGCGCTGATCATGATCATTTTTGTCAACATTTTGCTCGACAAGCAGATCATCACCAGCGAGACCTTTACCGCGCTGTTGTTGATGGCGATAGGCAGCACCATGCTGACGGTGCCGATGGTCTATCCAAAATTGCAGCGGGTTGCGCAGCTGATCTTCAAAACCAGCTGATATAATGGCGGGATGAACGATACTACCCAACTCCCTCCATTGCCGGATCGTCTGTCGATTGATCCGCGCAGCAAATTCCACGTTGCCGCCGTGTTTGAACACGATGTGGGCATCCGTTTTAACGATAAAGAACGCCTGGACGTCGATGAGTACTGCATCAGCGAAGGCTGGATCAAGGTCCCGGCCGGCAAAAGCCTGGACCGCTTCGGTAACCCGATGCTGATCAAGCTGAAGGGCAAAGTCGAAGCCTTCTATCGTTAATCCATCCGAATAGATAAATAGAAAAAACCCACCTGCCTGAACGCGCTCAAGATCGCGTTCAGTGCGGGTGGGTTTTTTTTTATGGATCAGAACCGGTGGTTGTACTCCGCCGTGAAGCGCACCTGGCGTTCCGGCGCCCGTCCCAGCACCTGGTTGTAGTACGCACTGACCGTGCCCGGCCCCGAGTTGTAGCCCGGCTGCGTGGCCAGGTCGGTCTGCTGGTTCAGCAGGTTGAAGACATCGGCCTTCAAGCTCAGGCCCTTGAGCCAGCGCGGCATGTAAGTCACGTTCAGCGCCAGCCGCACGTCGGTCGGCAGGGTGCCGGCCGTGCCGCGCGGCGCCAGCTTCTCGTCGCAGTAGAAGGTGGCGGAGCCGTACCAGCCGGCCGGGTTGTTGTTGACGTCGAGCGCCTTGGGCAGGTTGCCGATGCAGGACTTCGGCGCTCCGGTGGCGATGTTGAGGTTGCCGCCCACGCGCCATTCCGGCGTCAGCTCATAGTAGCCATACGCCTTCAGCACCTGCGTGTGGTTGTTGGGCAGCAGGCCGTTGGCGCCGGTCATCAGCTCCGGGTAGTCGAAGGCGGTGGTGGCGGCCAGGTCGGCCTGGCCGATGTCGGATGCCACCTGGCCTTCCATATTGCCCCGGCTGCGCGACAGCGTGTAGTTGACCTTGCCATACCAGCCGTCGCGCAGCGGATGCTCAAGGAAGAAGTCCAGCGCCGTGTAGATGCGCTCCACTTTCGGCAGGCCCATGTCGTCGGCCGTCAGCGGGATCGTCACCAGCTTGCCGTCGCGGCGCAGGTCCAGCACCAGGGTATTGTCGCGGCCTGGATTGATCAGCAGGCAGGGCATGCTGTACTTGCTGGCGTCGACATTGTTGCGCTTTGCCCAGGCATCCACCGGACGCTGGTCGCACCAGTCTTCGATGGTGTTGCGCAGCGTGCGGTAGGTGAACTTGGCGCCGGCGGTGTAGGCCGGCGTCAGCGCCGCCTCGATGCCCAGCGCCAGTTCATCCTGGTAGGTGGCGCCCAGGCTGCTGGCCGCCACCTGGTGCGGATCCTTGGCCTGGCCATACTCGTTACCGGCCGAGAAAGGCTTGCTGATCTCGGTCAGGCCGGTCGGCACGCCGGTTTGGGGATCGACGCCGGTGTAGGTGAAGTAGTGATCGATGTGCACCGGATTGCCGGCCAGGCGCAGCGCCACGCTGGTCGGAATCTGCAGGTGGTAGCGGCCGGCGTTGGCGAACAGCTTCATGCTGCTGTCGCCGCGCACATCCCAGGCCGCGCCCAGTCGCGGCGCCAGCATGTGGCGCTGCTCGGCATACGCCACGCCGAAGCTGTTCTTGTTGGTGAACTGTTCGTTGCGCAGTCCCAGGTCCAGCAGCAGCGTGTCGGTGACCTGCCAGCGATCCTGGATGTATTGCGCGCTCTGGTCGGTATGCGGCGAGGCCGAGTCGCTCTGGTGGTATTCGTCCACGTAGTAGCCCTGGGTGCCGTAGCCGCCGCCGGATGCCGGCGAGCGGCCGCCGGGCACCGTCAAATTCGGCTTGTCCGAGCGGGAGTAGATCCAGCTGCCGCCGCCGGCCAGTGAGGAACCGTTGATCGACGAAACGTTGTTGCGGTCGACGCCGGCGCGCAGGCCATGCTCGCCCAGCTTGTACTCGACGTCCAGGCGCAGCGTGGATTGCTTGTCCTCCGCGTTGGCCACCTGCATGGTGCCGCCTATGGGCTGCGGGTTGTTGTAGGTCAGTCCCGGCACCTGGGCGTGCAGCGGAGCGCTGATCTGGTACACACCCGGCACATAGCCTTCCGTGCTTTGTGGATAGGTCGATTTGAAGCGGCCGGCCAGCGCCGTCACGGTCAGGCGGTCGGTCAGGTAGCCGGTGTATTTCAGGATCGAGTCGTTGGTGATGGCGCCGTCGCCCGTGACGCCGTCGGCGCGCACGTTGTTGCGCTGTAGCGTGGCGTAGCTGAAGCCGTAGTTCTGCTGGGTCTTCTTGTACTCGTCGTGGATCTGGGTGAATTCGAGGCGGTGGTCGTCGCTGATGTTGTAATCGAGCTTGAGCAGGTAGCGCGGCGTGAGGGTCTCGCGTTCGGTCCAGCCATTGCTCTTGATGGTCGAATCGGAGTCCTTGCTGATGTAGCCGGTGGTGAAGCGGTCCTGTTCCAGGTTGGCGAACACGAACAGCTTGTCCTTGATCAGCGGTCCGCCCACATAGGCGCTGCCGAAGACGTCGGTGGCGTTGTTGGCGCCGCGGTAGGTCAGCAGCTTGCCGTCGGTGTCCGGGTTGGCGCCGGTTTGCGGATAGTAGGTGTCCTCCGGCTTGGCGCGCAGCCAGTTGGGCGTGTACTGCAATACCGCGCCGGCATCCCAGTGGTTGGTGCCGCTCTTGGTGGTGATGTTGACCACGCCGCCGGTGGAACGGCCGAATTCGGCGCTGTAGCCGCCTTGCAGGATCTGCGCCTGCGCGATGGCGAAGAAGGGCAGCGTGGTCGAGCCGATCTGCTTGTACACATTGGTGACCGGGAAGCCGTTGATGTAGTACGAGTTCTCCGACACGCCGGCGCCGCCGAAGCTGTCGCCGCCGATGCGCGGATTGCCGCGCGAGGTACCGGGCGCCAGCTGGATGATGCCCGACAGGCTTTGCGCCACCGGCAGCGCGTCCAGTTCGCGCGCGGTGAACACGGCGCCGTTGTTGGTGTTGCTGACGTCAATGTTGCGGCGACGGCTGCTGACGGTGACCGCCTGCACGGCCTCGAACGAGGCTTCGACACCCTGGCCGATCAAGGCCTCCACTTCCAGCGTGCGTTCGACGTCGTCGCCGCGCATCAGCATGACCTTGTAGGTGCCGGGCTGCATGGAGGTGGCCTGATAGCGTCCGCTGGCGTCGGGATGGACAACACGGCGCGCGCCGGTGGCCGTGTTCTCCAGCACAATGCTGGCGCCGTTTGGATTGGCAACCTGGCCGAAGATGGTGCCGGTGGCGTTCGATTGTGCGTAGGCTGGTGCGACCAATCCGCCTGACAAAAGGGCGCCGCCGAATGCCAGCGCGAGTGCGTGGGCGACGAGCGTCATCCGGGCGCGGTGAGTGGGGTTCTTCATGATGTCTCCTTATCGTTTTTTTGATGATCGGCTGCCGCAGGCAGCCGATGGAGACATACTAGGCAAGGCGGGGATGGCAATCTAATGAATGTTTAGCCACCACCATTGCTGAAAACGATATGCATCAATTGGACAGTGAGTCGGGCAGCGTGACCTGCAACGGCGCCTTGCCGTCCCACGCCTGATCCAGCACGGCCTTGCCGTTCAGGCGCACCTGCACGCGCTGCGCCGGCTGGCCTGGCCGCAGGCGTGTCGTGACCAGGTCGAGGCCTTCGCCCTGGTCGCCAGCGCCGAACGCGCGTATGCGCCGCAAGGCCATGCGCGGCCAGCCCTTGGGCAGGCGCGGCGCGAAACTGAAGCTGCGCAAACCGGTCGGCTCGATGCCGAACAGGCCTTCCGTCATCACGCGCGCATACAGGCCGCTTTCCGCCGACAGGTGGCGTTGCTGGCCTTCCGGCCACGCCTCCACCGCGTACGGTACGTGCTCGCCCAGCAAGCGGCGGCCGGAGTAGTAGCGCAGGTAGGGCATGCTGCGTTCCAGTTCACCCGCCTTCAGCAGGCCGCGCAGCGTGTATAGCGTCGCGCGGTCCCAGAAGGTCTTGTCGCCGGCTTCGGTCAGCACGCCGTTTTCAGACCACAGCTGCGGTGACAGCAGCGCGTCGATGGTGCCGCGCTGGCGTTCCGTGATGCCGAACGCCAGCGGCAGTGCGATCCACGCGCGCAGCTTGTCGTTGCCGGCGTAGTAGCGGTAGGTGTCGTAGCCACCCATGCTGGCGCCGAAGTAGCGCTCGATGGCCGCACGCTGTTTCTGTGCTTCCTGCTGGAGCGCTGCGGCGCGGGGCTGGTCGCCCAGCGCCGCGTTCAGGCGCGCGGCGCCGGTCAGGCCGCCGTAGGCCAGCACGTTGGTCGACAGGTTGGCTTTGCCGGCCGGGAAGCGGCCTTCCAGTTCATCGCTGTCGGAATGGACGATGCCTTCGGCGTCGCGCTGGCGGCGCGTGAATTCCAGGCACCAGTCGATCAACGGCAGCAGCTGGCGCGCGGTGCCGGCGTCGCCCTGCGCCAGCGCGAACTGGCTGGCGCCGTAGGAAATCATGGCGCAGTCGCCACGGTCGCCGGCGCCGTTCCAGTAGCCGCGTCCCTCGGCGATGATGGAGGAGGGCAGCGGCTTGTATTCAGGATTCATGTAGCGCGCGAACAGGCCGAAGCTGGTGATCGCGCTCTGCACGGCGGCGCGATCGCCCAGGTAGGGGAAGAATGGGTTGACGTATTCCGCCTGGTCGTTGGCCCAGACGGCGGCGTAGTAGCGGGTGCCGCCTGGTCCGTGCAGCAGGCCGCCGCGCGTGGCGAACACGCTTTCTGCGGCGCGCACTTTGGAGAAGGCGAACATGGCGTCGAGCACGGAGTCCGGCGTTTCCAGTACCAGGTCTGCGCGCCATTGCGCCACCTTGCGGGCGCGCGCCTGCAGGGCTTCTTCGCCGTCCACGTACACCATCTCGTTTTGCAGGCGGCCGCTGACGATCACGTCGACGTGCACGCGCGCGCCCGGCGCCAGCGTGCCTTCGCGCGCCGCCGACTGCACGGCGATCACGTAGGCGCCATGCGTGCCGCGATCGGCGGGCGTGGTCTCGCTGTTGTCCAGCGCGGCGAAGCTGTAGCGCCGCGCGGTCTTGCCGTTGTTGACCAGCTCCAGCCGCTCCACCAGCGCCGGCTCGTCCGGCGACGGCGTCAGCGTGCGGGTCAGCAGCAGGCCAGGCGCCAGTTGGGATTGCAGGCTAAGGCGGCCGTCGAAGCGCACCTGTTGCAGATGCTCGGCGGCGGCCGGAGCGCCGTCGATCATGATGGCGGGCGTGGCTTCGGGGCCGAATTTGCGTATCAGGCTGGCGTGCGTGTCGTCCGGGATGGTGCGCAGCATCGGCCATACCACGGTGCGTGTCAGCAGCAGCGTGCCGTCGGCCTGGCTGCCGTAGTCGATCACCGTCGATACCTGGCGGCCGCTCATCTCCAGTTGGTCGCGATGGGTGTCGCCGACTTGCCAGCGGATCGCGTTACCGTCGATCTGCCAGTGCGGCGTGAAGGTTGGTGGCGCCGCCTGCGCCGAACTGGCTGCTGGTGCCGCGCTTGCCGCCTGCGGGATGGTCAAGGTGGCGGCGAAAGCGGCGGCCAGCGCGACGGCCAACGAGGTCGCGCGCGCGTGTCGTGAGTTGTGCATGTTGTGGTGCTCCTTATTTCGCAGGCGTGCCTGGGCGGATGATGGCGGCCCAGCCTCCGCCTGGCGCCAGGCGCATGGTGAGGCGGCTGGCGCGGGTCACGCTGGCGCTGCCGGCCTGCACGTCGGTGGCGAAGATCGCCGCGTTCGGGCCGTCCTCCATGCTGCTCATCTGGTAGTCGCCTTCGCCCAGGAAGGACAGGTCGAGTGCCAGTTCGCGGCCGTCGGCGCCGGTCATGGCGCCCACATACCAGGTGTCGCCGTGGCGGCGCGCCATGGCCACGTAGCGGCCCAAGTCGGCGTGCAGCACGCGGCTTTCGTCCCACTCCACCGGCACCTGGCGGATGAAGGCCAGCGACGAGGGATTGGCGCGGTACTGCGACGGGCTGTCGGCCAGCATCTGCAAGGGACTTTCATAGATCACGTACATCGCCAGCTGGTGCGCGCGCGTGCCCTGGCTCATGGGGCGGTCGAAGCTGGCCACGAAGTCCTTGCGGTGGGCGTTGCTCATGGCGCCGGGGGTGTAGTCCATCGGTCCGGCGAACATGCGGATGAAGGGCACGGTGACGTCATGCTCCGGGGTTTGCTTGTCGGTCCACTTGTCGTTTTCAAGTCCCTTCACGCCTTCGAAGGTGAGCACGTTCGGCCAGGTGCGTTGCAGGCCGCTGGGCTTGAAGCTGCCGTGGAAGTCCACCAGCAGCTTGCGCGCCGCCGCTTCACGCGCCACGCGTTCATAGTAGTTGACCATCCACTGGTCGGCGCGCTGCATGAAGTCGACCTTGATGCCGGCCGCGCCCCAGCGCGCGAACTGGTCCAGCGCCGCCGTCATCTGGGTGTCCAGCGTTTTCCACGAGACCCACAGGATGATGCCGACGCCGCGTTCCTTCGCATGTGCCATCAGCGCCGGCATGTCGATCGCCGGCTTGACCGCCAGCAGGTCGCCCAGCTCGTACCAGCCTTCGTCCATGATGATGTATTCGAGGCCGTTCTCCGCCGCGAAGTCGATGTAGTGGCGATAGGTGCGCGTGTCGATGCCTGATTTGAACGGCACGTTGTACAGGTGGTTGCCGTTGTACCAGTCCCACGCCACCTTGCCCGGCTTGATCCACTCGGTTTGTTTCAGCTCCTGGGCGTCGGCCAGCAGGTAGGGCATCTGGTTCAGCAACAGGCCGCCGGCGTCGGCGGCGATGCCCAGGATGCGCCACGGGTAGGCGCGGGTGCCGGCGGTGCGCGCGATGTAGGGCGCTTCCTGCGTCACCGGCACGTTGCGGTCGTCGCGCGCGGTGTCGGCCAGCGCCACTTTCGGGAACACGGCGCGCAGGCCATCCGCCTCGCCGTGCAGGTACATGCCGGGATAGTCGCGCAGGCCGGATTCGGTCAGCACCAGGTGCGTGCCGCCGCTGCGCACCAGCGCCGGCACGCCGACCAGTTTGCCGGCCGCCTCGCCGATGGCCAGCGGCTGGTAATAGTGCTCGTTATGCGACTGCATGGACTTTTCCTGCGGCCAGTACAGCGTGTCCTGCGGCCGCACGTGGACGCCCGCCAGTTCGTCCTCCACCGTCACCTGGCCGGGCAGCTCGGTGCGGAAGCGGTAGGCGATGCCTTCGTCGTAGGCGCGTACTTCCAGCGTGTAGCCGCCGGCGAAGTCCAGCCGCAGGGCGTTGTAGTGGTCGCGCACCTGGCGCGACTTCTGCGCCACCACAGGACGCACCGTGGTGTCGATGCTGGTGCGCTGTTGCTTGGTCAGGCGCGGATGGTCGCCCAGGGTGCCGATGCCGCTCAGCTTCAGGCCGATGGTGGTGGGCAGCACCAACTGGGTGTCGCGGTGGCTGACCGCCAGCGTCAGCTGCTCGCCGGTGTCGATGGTGACGCGCAGCTGGCGGTCGGGCGAATTCAGTTCCAGCAGGTTGGCGGCCTGGCTGGCCAGTGGCGCGATCAGGAACAACGCGCCGGTCAGGCGGCGTGCAAAGGATAGGTGTTTCAAGGCAGTCTCCATCTAGGTGTTTTTGGCATGCTAAGCGCGCGGGGCGATAGCAGTCCATTCACCTTTTATGCGTTTGCCATATCGAATACGGCAAGGCTGGTCGAAGCCTGGCGGCGTATCGCCTGCAGCAGCAGCTCGGCGCCCGGCGACAGCAGGCGGTCGCGCCGGCGGATGATGCCGTAGGGGTCCATCTGGCAGGCCAGTTCGATCGGCAGCACCGTCAGCAGGCCCAGTTCCTGGTAGCGCAGCGCGACGTCGGCAGACATCACGTTCAGCGCGTCGCTCATTTGCAGCATGCTGGTGATCAGCACGATCTCGCTGGTGTCGACCACGTCACCCGGCGGCTCCAGGCCGGCGTTGTGGAACTGCTGGTCGAAGCGCTGGCGCAGGATGCTGCCGGGCGGCGGCATGATCCACGGCGCCGACGCCAACTCCTGCAGCGAGAGCCGCTCGCGCGCGGCCAGCGGGTGGCTGATGCGCGCCACCACCACCACCGGTTCGGCCGCCAGCTCCTCGTATTGCAGGTCGGCGTTGTCGGACAGGCCGGTCATGCGCGCCAGCAGAAAATCGAAGTTGCCGCGTTGTAGGCGTTCGAGCAGCACCATGCTCGATTCGACCTGCACGCCGATGCGCAACAGCGGCGCCAGTTTTTTCACGCGTGTGATGGCGCAGGGCAGCAGCCGCATGGCCGGCGTCATGATGCTGCCGACGTCGACCTGGCCGGCCAGGCCGGACCTGAGCGCGACGATGTCCTCATGCGCGCGCGCCAGGCTGGTGAGCGCCATGCGGGCGTGGCGTATCATGCTTTCGCCGTAGATGGTGGGTTCCATGCCGCGCGGCAGGCGTTCGAACAGCGCGATGCCGAGCATGTCCTCAAGCTCCTTGAGTTGCTTGGAGGCGGCCGGCTGGGTCATGCACAGGACTTCGGCGGCGCGCATCAGCGTGCCTTCGTCGTCGAGCGCGATCAGCAGCAGCAGCTGGCGGGTTTTCAGCCGCGCGCGCAGGAACCAGTTGGGATTTGGCGCGTTCATGGCGTCTCCGTTGTAATTATGAAAAAATTATACGGGGCGGTGCCATAGCCGTTCAATGATGTTATCGAGGCCTTTGATATCGAAATCAGCATAGTGCCGAATACGAAACGGCCCGGCCGAAAAATCGACCGGGCCGTCTGTGACCGGGGAGTGGCTTGTTATTGCGCCGGCGTTTCGCCGCGCAATCGGTCCAGCATCTGCAAGGTCGTCGGCAGCAGGTTCATGATGCCGTGATACGCACAGTATTCACAAAATGCCTCTTCCGGACTCATGGCGGTGATGCTGGCGTCCGAGTGTCCGCGACGGCGCAGTGCGCGTAAGCAGGCTGCGTCCATATTCCTTGCGTTCATGCGCTGATTCCCTTTCGAATGGTTCCAGGTTGGTTGGGATGATGTCTCAGCGCAATTATATGCTCAAAATAGTGCTATGTGGCAACTATATTGGGATATTTTAAGATTCGGGGCTATTTTGTCATGGCGGCGCCCTGCGGCATGGCCGCCGCCACTGTGTTGCGGTTCAGGCGCCACAGCAAGGCCAGGCCGACCAGCGAGGTGCCGACCACGACGAAACCGACCACGTCGAAATGCTGCAGCTTGCCGGACACGCCCTGGGTGACGATATGACCGGCCAGCACCGAGGCCACGCCGCCCGACAGCTGCTGGATCGAGGCGCTGATGGCGTTGAACGAGCCGCGCTGGGTCTGCGCCGGCACGCCCGCCATCATGGCTTGGAACGGTATCATCCGCGAGAAGATGCCGATGAACAGCACGGTGTTGATGACGATGAACACCGGCAGCGAGGTCGGGCCCAGGTGGGTGTAGATCAGCACCATGGTGATGGTGACCGTAGTGCCGAACATGAATACGCGGAACTTGCCGACCGCGTCGGCCAGCTTGCCGATCATCGGGCCGATGAAGATGGTGCACAGGCCGGTGACCAGGTAGACCGTTGGCAGGTGGAACAGGTCGATGCCCAGGTTGTTGACGATGTAGGCGCTGCTGAACGGCATCAGCATGAAGCCGCCGGTGGTCAACAGCGCGGTGGTGGCGAAGGCCAGCAGGTAGCGCCGCTCGGTGACGGTGTGGAACAGGTGCATCCAGGCGCTGTGCTCCTGCGGCTTGCCGAGGTGGGCGTTGACCGGTTGCAGTTGCCACGCCACCAGCAGGCCGCCGGTCAGGCCGAAGGCGGCCATGGCGACGAAGGGGATGTGCCAGTTCCAGTGGCTCGACAAATAGATGCCGGCCGGGATGCCCAGCACCTGGCTGGCGGCAAACGCGGTCTGGATGAAGCCCATGACGCGGCCACGCTGTTGCGGCTGGAACAGGTCGCTGGCGATGGCCAGCACGATGGAGCCGATCACGCCGCCGAACAGGCCGGTGACGATGCGCGCGGCCAGCAGCGATTCATAGCTTTGCGCCATGCCGCACCACAGGGTGCCGAGGATGAAGCCGCTGTAGAAGAACAGCAGCAGCTTCTTGCGGTCGAAGCGGTCGGCGAAACCGGCCGTCAGCAGGCCGGACGCGCCGGCGCTGAAGGCGTAGGCCGACACCACCAGGCCGAATTGCTTGGGGCTGATGTTCAGGGCCGGCATGATGACCGCGCCAAGCGGCGACATCAGCATGAAATCGAGGATGACGGCGAACTGCAGGAAGGCCAGCATCGCCACCACGGTTTTTTGATAGCCGGTGAACGGCGTCGGTACGGGTTTTGTCATAGGTTTATTCTTTGTTGGGGCGGCAGTAGGCGCCCCGGTCTTTGTGGAATTGTGCGCGCTCTTCGGGCGTCATCGCCTGCCAGCGCTGCCAGCGTTCGCGGCCGTAGTGGCCGCCGCCGCCGTGGCGTCCGCGGAAGCCGCCGAACAGGATACGGCATAGTACCAGCAAGCCTAGCGCGCGCCAGTAGTCGATTTGCATGCTGCCGGCGAACACGCCGGGCATGACCGAGTTCCATAACATCATCACCACCCAGGCCAGCGCGGCCACCCCTACGAGGATCAGCGGCAGGAACAGCAGTTTCCTTTTCATTTCAGTCACTCCTTTCTTTCATTTCATTCGTTGTCGTACAGGGTTTGCAAGCGCGTGCGCAGATACAGGACGGCGTAGCGCTTGCGGGCCAACAGGGTGTTGATGGACAAGCCGCTTTGCGCGGCCATTTCTTTGAAACTGGCGCCGTCCAGTTCATGCGCGATGAACACTTCGCGCTGGTTGGCCGGCAATTCTTCCAGCGCCGTTTGCAGTT
The DNA here is from genome assembly GCF_003416895.1 of Duganella sp. BJB476. Taxonomy (GTDB): domain Bacteria; phylum Pseudomonadota; class Gammaproteobacteria; order Burkholderiales; family Burkholderiaceae_D; genus Rugamonas. Next base: position 427,124 of record NZ_QVIO01000002.1, on the reverse strand, counting down.
CGGCCAGCAGCGTCGAGCGCGCGTAGGCGTCTTCCGGGCCGCCGTCGGCCGACGGCAGCAGCAGGTCGAGGCGGCAGTCCTCGCCATCCTCGCCGGCCATGTCGTCGAGCCGCACTTCTTTCTTCTTGCGGAAGCGGTCGATGATGCGGTTGCGCGCCACCCGGAACAGCCAGGCGCTGACTTGCTCGATCGGCTCCGGCAGGCGGTAGGCCTGGACGAATTCGTAGAAGACATCCTGCAGGATGTCGTCCGCATCGGTCGGATCGCTGACGCGGCGCCGGATAAAATTCCCGAGACGCGACCGCTCCCGCAGTACGGTGGCAGCGATGTCCTGTTCGGTGGTTGAATTCGGTGGTGTCATGGCTCTGTAGACGGCTCACGACGGAGCATATTGTGGCGATTTGCAATTTTTAATGACTAATCGACTATTTTATTCGGCGTCATGTAGACCTTGCCGCGCTGGTAGTCGAACAGCACGCTGAACTGCTGCAGGATGCCGTTGCTGATGTTGCCGGCCAGGTCGGCGCCGAGCGCGCCCTGCGGCTGGCGCGACAGCTCCAGCGCCGGGTTGGCGATGCGCACGCCGCCGATTTCGAACAGCGTGCCGCGCGTGGCCAGCGTGCGCGCGTGGCCGCCGATGCCGCGGCTGACGCGCAGCTCGCCGCCGGCCTGGTATTTGTCGATCAGGCCGAAGCGGTCGACGAAGGACTTGCCGAGGGTGAGCGTGTCGTCGCTGCCGGTGTCGATGGTGAACTGACCGGGCAGGCCGTCCAGCACGCCTGCTATCTGCGGCGTCTTGTCGCGGAAGGAGAAGGGGATGGCGCTGCCCTCGCCCTGGTAGACGAAGGTGGCCGGGTCGTAGAAGGTCAGCTGCTGCTGGGCGTAGTCGATCAAGGTGGGCGTGCTCCACAGCCATTCGTAGCCGATGGCGCCGTCGATCGGCAGCTCGTCCAGCGTGGGGCTGGTGAAGAAGGGCTGGTGCGCCAGCGTCAGGCCGCCGAGGGCGATTTGCCGCACCGTGGTCAGCGCGCCGCGCTCGGCCTGCTCGCCCACGCCGGACAGGATGCCGCGGCCTTCGGCCGGCAGTTGCAGCAGCTTGTAGAGCTTGTCGCTCATGACGTTGCGGGCGCCGGTGTCGAGCACGAAGCGGAACGGGCCTCGTCCGTTCAGGTTGAGCATGATGCAGATGTGGCCGTGGCAGTGTTCGAACGGCACCGTCACCGCCGGCCGCGCGGCGGAAAAGCCCTGCATGGCGGCCGGCGGCGGCAGCGAGAAATCCATCTGCGCGGCGGGGCGGTTCAGCACGATGCTGGCGATGCGCAGCACTTCCAGGTCCTTGCTGTCGTCGGCGTCGCGCTCGCGTTCCTCGTAGGGCAAGGTGACGTTGCCGACGCGGCGGAAGTCGCGGTAGTCGACGGTGCGGGTCTTGCCGTCGACCAGCTCCTGGCGGCGCTCGACGCGATGCGTGGCCGGGTGGATCCAGTAGTCGAAGGCGCTGCCGTCCGCCAGCACGATGTGCACCACGTCGTAGGCGATGCCGTCATGGAGGCGCGGCGCCAGCAGCTGCACCTGTTGCTCCTTGCCGCGCGCGAACCACCAGGCGTAGGTCTGGCGGCCCAGGTGCTGCGCCGGGTCGGCGGCGGCGCCTTCCAGCTTTTCCATCCGGCCCAGCCGTTGGCGCCAGAAGCTGCTGCCGTCGGAGCGCGACGTCAGGCGGGCGATGGCGGAGGAGGGGATGCGCTGCGCGTAGCGGCCGCTGGCGTAGTCGATGTCGCTGCTGCCGGCTTCGTCGTGGTCGGGGTAGCTGCGGACGAAGTCCATGTGCTGGGTGCTCACGCGCAGCCAGGCGTCGCCGCCGACCGCGTTGCGGGCCTGCTCCAGCAGCGCGGCCGCCGTCTGCGCCGCTGCGCAGCAGTGGACGGCGGCGGCCAGGCAAATGCCGGCGGCGAGGTGACGATGGGGAAAGGCACGCACTGCTACTCCTGATAAGGCCTGAAGGCATGTTATACAGGAAAGGCGCGCGCCGCAAAAGTGCAGCCCCTTACTTTGATGTCAGATGCGGCATCGGATGGTGCTCATAGTGTCCGACACCATTCTTTACGATGGGATCTGTCGCTGTCAACGCGGCGATATCATCTTCGTCGGCGATCTGATATAGCGCTACGCCATAGGCGCCCGACGGATCCAGCACTGGGCCGTGGGCCACGATGATGCCCTGGGCCAGAAGCTGGTTCAAGTAGGCGCCGTGTTGCTTCATCCATTGCTGTTCATCGGCGGACATCGTCGCCAGGAAGTTCGCGCGCGGTGGAATAAATTTGCACAGGTAGTACTTCATGCTGTCGCCACGCTTTTCAGGATCGAGCCTTCGAACATCTTGGGTGCATAGCTTTGCAGGAAAAGTATCATGCCGGTCATTTTCCCCACTGGATTGCTGAACCTGGGCTCCTTGGCGCCGATCAGCCGGGTGATGGTGTGGACCACAGCGTCGGGAGCCTGCGCTTCGTCCAGGCCTTTTTGGGTGGCGGCGTTGGCCTGCCTGCGGTAGGTGTCGTAGTCGGCGATGCCGCCTTTGTCTGCGGAGACGGCATTGTTGCCAAGATTGGTCTTGAACCAAACCGGCTCCACCATGCTGACCTTGATGTTGAACTGGTTCAGCTCGAATCGCAGTGACTTGAAGTAGCCTTGGACCGCGTGCTTGGACGCGGTGTAGAAGGACAGGTTAGGTGGTCCGATCAGGCCGACGATGGAACTGACGGTGATGATTTTCCCTTGTTTTTGCGCCCGGAAGTAGGGCAGCAGGGCGTTCGTGACCTTCACCGTGCCCCAGAAGTTGGTTTCAAACTGCTGCCGGCCCAGTTCGAGCGGCGTCTCTTCCGCCAGACCGGTGACCATATAGCCCGCGTTGTTGACCAGAACATCCAGCTGTTTGACGTGTTGAAACAAGGTCGTGGCAAACGACTGGATGGATAGCTCGTCATCGATATCCAGTCGCAGCAATTTGAACGGCAGCTGGCCTGCGTGCTTTTCCGGTTCGCGGCTGGTGCCGATTACCTTGTGGCCTTGCTGGTGAAGGTGATGAGCAAGCATCAGTCCGAAACCCGACGATGCGCCCGTGATTAAGATTGTCTTATTCATTTCGATGGCTTTCCCAAAAAGTGGCATGGGTTGTACTGTGCCTGCGTGGCGTTGGATAGTCACTCGCGGAAGGCGCCAACCTGACTGCGAACCGCGCCAAGATGAGGGGCGCGCGGGTTGGCGCGATCCGCTATTGCTGTGGCGCGATCGGCGTAATAGACTGGGGCGATGGATATCAAAAACAATGCTGCTCCGCCGGGCCGGCGCGGCGGGATGTTGGACTATGCGGTATGGCCAGGCTGGCGCTTGCTGATGCAGGATGCGGGCCTGGCGACCTCGCCGGTGTTGAGCCGCGCGCAGTTGCCGGGGGACTTGTTCGCACGCCAGAATGTTCGGCTGGATTCGGTAGATTTCTTCAAGCTGTGGACGGCTATCGAGGCGGAGGCTGTGTCGTTGGATCCGGACTTGCCGGCGCCCCTGCGCATCGCCCAGGTGATGTCTTCCGACTGGTTCGACCCGGAGTTGTTCGCCGCGCTGTGCAGCGCCAACCTGGGCAGCGCGCTTGGGCGGCTGGCCAAGTATGTGAAGTTGATCGCGCCGATGGCAATCCGGATCGAGCGCACGGAGCTGCATGCCACCGTGTCCATCGATTTCCTGGACCGCGCCATGCCGGCGCCCAGTGTGTTCCTGGCGTTCAAGCTGGTGTTCTTTGTGCAGCTGGCGCGTTTGGCGACACGCAGCCATGTGCGGCCGTTGCGGGTAGGCTGGCCGGCCATGCCGGGCGTCGACACGGATGGGGCGCGCTACCAGCCTTACTTTGGCGTTGCCGTGACCGACGCGCCGTTGGCGACGCTGGTGTTTGCCGCCGAGGATATGGAGCGTCCTTTCCTGACCGAGAACCACAAGATGTGGCTGTTCTTCGAGCCGTCGTTGCGTCAGCGGCTTGCCGATCTGGAGCGGACGGCCGGCATGGTCGAGCGGGTGCGCGGCACGCTGCTTGAGGCCCTGCCGGCGGGCGAGGTTTCCATGCAGGCGGTGTGCCGAAAACTCGCGGTCAGCAGCCGGACGCTGCAACGTAGGCTGCGAGACGAGGGTACGACGTTCCAGCAGACGCTGGACACCTTGCGCGATTCGCTGGCACATCACTACCTGCGCAACACGGCGATGTCGAGCGCGGAGATTTCCTTCTTGCTGGGATTTGAGGACGCCAATTCCTTTGCCAGGGCATTCCAGGGATGGACAGGAAAAACGCCGCATGTCGTGCGGTCCGAAATGATGGTCCGCGCTCACGGCGTGCCGCCGTAGGTGGTGCTCAGCCCGCGCTGGCGTTGACGCTCCACAGCGCCGCAGTGAAACGGACTTCGTCGCCATGCACGTAAGGCTCGAAGCCGGCGCGCACGGCTTGCGCCACTTGCTGGCGGGTGTGCTCGTCCGCCGTTTGCAGGGCGCGGCCTACCGGGCCGAGCTGGGTCAGGTATTGGTATAAACGGTTTTCGGGGAAGCTGCACACCACATCCAGCGGCTCGATGTCGATGGCGCGCCAGCCGCTTTGTTCAAGGATGGCGTGCAGGCGCTGCCGGTTGGCCAGGCCGAACTGGCCGGGCTCGTCGGGACGGCGGACCGGCAGGCCGGGCAGCAGGCCGGCCGCGCTGCGCTCGGCGGCGGTCATGAAGGGATTTTCCTCGGGACTGCGCCAGACGATTGCGTGCAAGCTTGCGCCTTCGCGCGCCGCCTGCCGCAGCTTGCCGAACGCGGCCACGGGATCGTCGAAGAACATCAGGCCGAAGCGGGAGACGATGGCGTCGAAGGTGGCGGTTTCGAAGGCGTGCTGTTGCGCGTCGTCGAGGATGTAGCTGATGTTGGACTGCCGGCCCCTGGCTGCTGCGGCAGCCAGCATCGGCGCGGAGACGTCGATGCCGGTGCAGTGGCCGTCCGGGCCGAGCCGGCGTGCGATGGCGTGGACGATGCCGCCGGTGCCGCAGCCGACGTCCAGCACCCGGCGGGCTTCGGCGGGGATGGCCTGGACGATCAAGTCCTCGATGGGCTGGTACATCCGGTCGAGCATGTCTTGCGCGGCGACCCAGGTGTTACCAGCCACGCCGTTCCATAGTGATGCATCCATGAAGTGTCCTCTCGCTTGTGTTCAAAAAGTGAAAGTGCTACTGTGCCACTTCAAGTCAACTTGAGGTCAAGCGATGGCGAGTCTGGACATAGCCGAAGTGGCGCGGATATCGGGCATGCCGGCATCCACGCTGCGATTTTACGAGGAAAAGGGATTGATCGCCCCGATCGGCAGGCGCGGCTTGCGCCGGCTGTTCGATGCGGACGTGGTGGAGCGCCTGGCGCTGATCGCGCTGGGGCGCGCCTCCGGCTTCACGCTGGACGAGATCGCGGGCATGTTCGGCGCCGACGGCGACCTGAGCATCGACCGCCACCTGCTGACCGCCAAAGCGGACGACCTGGACCGCACCATCAAGAAACTCACGACCATGCGCGATGGCCTGCGGCATGCTGCCGTGTGCAAGGCCACCAGCCACATGGAATGCCCCACCTTCCGCCGGATCTTGCGGATCGCGGCCAGGAAGTAGTGCGCGTGCATTTATGCGACCGTGTTGAACGACGCGACGACATCGACCAACTGTTGCCTGACCCAGACATGGGCAGGGTCGCGGTGGAAGCGTTCGTGCCAGATCATGGCTGGCGACAGGGGCGCGACCTGTAGCGGCAGATCCAACAGCGCTAGCGGGAGCGTTTTCGCCAGCTGGTGCGCCAGACGGCCAGGCAGCGTGAGTATCATGTCGCTGTCCGCCACCAGCATCGCACCAGCAAGAAAGTGGGGGACCCGCAGCGCGACGTGGCGCGTGAGCCCCTGTGCCGACAGCGCCACGTCGACCGCGCTTTCTCCCACGCCGGAAATGGTCACGGCTATGTGACGCAAGCTCACATAACGCTCCAGGCTGAGGCCGTCCGCCAGGCCGGGGTGACCGGACCTCGCCACGCACACCAGGCTGTCGGCGTACAGGCCGCGCCGATGGAAGCTGCCGGGCAGCGTCTTGAAAATTCCCAGCGCCAGCTCCGCGCCGCCCTGTTCGATCAGCCGCACGTTGTCCCCGACAGGTTGCGCGATATGGAGGCTGAGCGCCGGCGCATGGCGCTCGAGGCGGGCCATCAAACCAGCAAGGACCATCAGGCTCAGGTGGTCGTGAGCGGCGATCGTGATGCGGCCCGTCGCCGAGGCGGGATCGAAGACGGCCGGCGAGATGAGGCCACGGGCATCGTCCAGCAGTTTGGCCACCGGAGCTGCCAGCGCCTCACCGCGCGGTGTCAGTTCCAGGCCGAGCTTGCCGCGCACCACCAGGCGGTCACCCAGCATCGTGCGCAGGCGCGCCAGCGCGCGGCTGGCCGCCGGCTGGCTCAGGCCCAGGCGCAGGCCCGCCTGGGTGACGCTGCGCTCCCGAACCAGCGCTTCGAACAGTTTTAACAGGTTGAGGTCGACTGTAGATAAATCCACTTGGTGCATGTTGGCTATCACTTTTATGTCATTGGTGAATGTCGAGCCATCATGCACCATTCGGTTTCATCTGAATAGGAGATTTCCGTATGACTACTTCCTTCCCCCTTCCTTACGTCGTGTTCGGCGTGACCGGCCGTACCGGCGCGGCCGCCGCCGATGCGCTGTTGCGCGCAGGCCAACCTGTGCGCGTGGTGGTGCGCGACCCGGCCCAAGGCCGGCCGTGGGCCGAACGCGGCGCAGAAGTCGCCGTGGCCGACCTGACCGACCTCGCCTCTATGGTCAAGGCGCTCAGTCAGGTCCAGGGCGCCTACGTCGTCAGTCCGCAGCACTACCACCGTGAAGACTTGTTCGAGCGTGCAGGGGTGATTGCCGATATCACGGCGCGCGCTGCGCTTGCGGCGGGCGTGCCCAGGCTGGTGGCGCTGTCCTCGGTGGGCGCCGACCGTGAAAGCGGAACGGGATGGATAGGGATGAACCGCATGTTCGAGCAGCGTTTGGGCGCAACCGGTGTGCCCACCACCTTCCTGCGCGCGGCGTATTTCATGGAGAACTGGATGCCGCTGGTCGGGTTTGCGGTGCGCAGCGGCACGCTGCCGACGTTTCTGGCGCCGCCGCAGCGTCCTATTCCGATGGTGGCGACTGTCGATGTCGGCGCCGCTGCCGCTGCTTTGCTGCAGGAGGCAAGGAAGGGGAGCGGCGTCGTCACGCTCTCGGGGCCCCGGGACTACGCTCCGAATGACGTCGCCGCCATTATTTCAGCCGCGCTCCGCAAGCCTGTCGAGGTGGCAGCCCTGCCGGAAACCGAGTGGGCCAATGCGCTGGCGGATGCCGATTTCTCGCGAGCCGCGCTGGCTGGCTTCACCGAAATGACCCGTGGCCTCAATGGCCCGCATATCGACATCAAGAACGATGCCGCCGCGATTGAATGGGCGGGAACGACGACGCTAGAACAAGTCATCGTCGAACTGGTGCAGCGTCAGCGATAGAGTCAATGCAAAAAGCCCCCGTCGGCACTGATCGCGATCAGGCCAACGGGGGCTTTTTAATTCAGCGGACTAGCGATTAACGGTCGCCGTAGCTGCGGCGTGCGCCGTCGGTGCTGCGCGGGTTGCTGCCCTTGTAGCCGCCGCCGGTGGTGCTGCCTTCTTTGCGCGGTGCGCCTGGCTTGCTGAAGGTGCGCTGGCCGGATGGCTTGGCGCCGCCACGGTTGTCGCCTGGTTTCCAGCCGCCTGGACGCGGAGCCGAACGGGATGCCGACGCGGTCTTCTTAGGCTCGTAGCCTTCGATGACGTTGACCGGAATCAGCTGCTTGGTGAAGCGTTCGATGCGCTTGACGTTCATGCCTTCAGCGTGGTTCACCAGCGAGATCGCCAGGCCATTGCGGCCGGCACGGCCGGTACGGCCGATGCGGTGGACGTAGTCTTCCGGGAACTTCGGCAGGTCGTAGTTGAACACGTGGGTGATGGTCGGCACGTCGATACCGCGAGCGGCAACGTCGGTGGCGATCAGGATCTTGACCTGGCCGCGGCGCAGGCTGTCCAGCGTGCGGTTACGGGCGCCCTGGTGCATGTCGCCATGCAGTGCGGCGGCCGAGAAACCTGCGATGTTCAGACGGTCGGCGATGGTGTCGGCGTCACGCTTGGTGGCGGTGAAGACCACGGCCTGGTCCAGCGAGTCGTCGCGCAGCAGGTGGTCCAGCAGGCGATTCTTGTGCGACAGGTCGTCGACGAAGTGAACGCGCTGGGTGATGTTCTCGTGCTTGTTGGCGGCGCTGACGATCTGGATGATCTGCGGATCCTTGGTGATGCGGCGCGCCATGTTGCCGACGACGCCGTCCAGCGTGGCCGAGAACAGCATGGTCTGGCGGGTCGATGGGGTAGCGTCGACGATTTTTTCGATGTCGTCGATGAAGCCCATGTCCAGCATGCGGTCGGCTTCGTCCAGCACCAGGATTTCCAGTTGCGAGAAATCGATCTTGCCCGATTCCATGTGGTCGATCAGACGGCCTGGGGTTGCCACCAGAATCTCAGGATTCTTGGCCAGCAGTTGCATCTGTTTTGGATAAGGCATACCGCCCAGGATCGACACGGCCTTGATGCGGCGCAGGTTGACGCTGTACTTGTCGGTATTGGTGGTCACTTGCAGGGCCAGTTCGCGGGTTGGGGTCAACACCAGCATTTTTGGCTGTGCAGCTTTAAAACGTGGGCGCTCGCCACGGGCGCGGGCGGCTTGCATTTCTTGATTCGGAGTCTTGCCGGCAGCTGCCGGGTCGATCTCGGACAAACGGTGCAGCGACGGCAGCATGAACGCTGCAGTCTTGCCGGAACCGGTTTGCGAGGAAACCAACAAGTCCTTGCCTGCGATAGCGGCAGGGATAGCCTGCTGCTGTACTGGAGTCGGCGCGGTGTAGCCGGCGTCGGTCAGGGCTTTAATGAGGGACGTGTTGAGACCAAGTGCTTCAAATGTCATGCTGTTCTTTCGTAAAAAACCGGCGTTCGTGCAAAAGCCGAACGCGAAATAGCTACGCCTACCAAAACGAAATGACTCAATCAAAATCGAAAGAAATTTCGGCACAAAAGCTTTGCGCCGGGACGGTGTCAGGTGCGACACCAAAGGCGGGAGGGCTTTAATAGCGACATCAGGGTGATGCGCTAAGGCTTGCGAAGCTGCTAGTAATACCTGGCTGATCAATCGGCGCTGCTTTTGTTGCAGCGCGCTCATTGCAGCGCACAGGCGACACTATACAGCAGTTAGTCTGGTCTGTATAGGTCAATCCCGGTCTATTGTGCAGTGCCGCAGTTACTTTCGTGAGTGGCATTCATGTGCGCGTTTTAGAGGGAGGCCACGACTTTATTGATATCGGGAGAGTAAGTCCTGCGATATATTGCTGCGTGTTATCCATTTAATAAAATTAATTAATATGCGTGCAGCTTTGTTGTTGGTGGTGATGGCGGGCCTGTCGGCTTGTGGCGGCGGGAGTGGCGGTGCGGCGAATGGCGGCGCGTCGCAGACGGCGGCGACAACGACGTCGACGCCGGGCGCTTTCGCTACCGTCGCGGCCGGCACCACCCATCTGATGGTGGCCAACGAAACGGTGTTGGTGCAGGCGGGCGCTGTCATCAGCGGGCCGGATGGTTCGACCATCACCGTCAACGGGCAGTCCAACACGGTCAACGTGGTGGCAGGGACGAAAGTGACGGTGCCGGCGACGGCCACCGGCGCGGCCACCAACCAGGTGGTGGCCCGGGCCGCGTCGCAGGTGGCGCTGGCGGTGTCCGAGGCTATCGCCGGCGGTGGCCGGATCGGTGGCGGCGAGACGCCGCTGGACGGTAGCGGCAGCCAGGCGCGGTTCGGCGGCATCTATCAGCTGGTTGCCGACAAGGCCGGCAATCTCTTTGCATCGGACCGTAATGGTATCCGGCAGATCACTCCGTACGGCGCGGTGACGACGCTGAGCAGCACGCCGTCCGCCGCCTTCGGTGGCTTGGCCCTGGACGCCGCGGGCAATTTCTACGGCACCGGCGCCGGCGATGACACGATTTATCGTCGCACTCCCGACGGCGTGGTCAAGCCATGGTTCACCGGCTGGAATGGCGGCGTGGCGCCGCAGGCCAGCGTACAGCTGGCGGTCGACGGCGCCGGCAATGTGTATCTGTCCGATTACCTCGGCAAGCGCATCCTGAAGTTCAGCGCGGCCGGTGTGCGCAGCGTGCTGGCTGGCGGCGGGCCGGGCGACGGCAATGACGGCGTCGGCGCGCAGGCCGCCTTCCACGGCCCGTCCGCGCTGGCGTTCGACGCATCGGGCGCCTTGCTGGTCAACGATAGCGACGCGGTGCGCCGCGTGCTGCCGGATGGCACGGTGAAAACCGTCGCCCACATCCCCAAGCGCATCATCCCGTCTGACGGTTCGATCGCGGTGGATGCGGCAGGCAACGCCTACGTCGCCGGCGACAGCGATCTGCGCCAGGTGAAGCCGGACGGCACCGTCATAGTGCGGCAACTGATGGGTGGACTGCCGTACACCATGACGCTGGTCTTCGGCAGTGACGGCCGGCTGTACGCCGGCACCGGCTGGGCGGCGCCGGTGCAGCTCCTGAAGATCGAGCTCTGATGAAAAACGCCCTGCATGCAGGGCGTTTTGCTCGGACGAGACTGCGTTCCACCAGCTTGCAATCTGACAGTGTGCGTGCGTCTGCACAGCTCGCCTCTCGTGCTTGATGATGTGAAAATTACAATCTATACTAGCTGATCTGATGTCGCCACGCCTATCACTTTGGGGAAGACCATGAAACTGAAATCGACCTTGCTGGCCGCTGCGCTGGCACTGGCCGCGCACGCGGGTGCGGCCGAACTAATCACCAACGGCAGCTTTGAAGCCGGCGCCATCGTCGTCAATCACAGCGATCCCGGGGCGCAGCAGCTGTTGAGCGGGGATGGCAGCACGCTGGCTGGCTGGACCGTCATCGGCGGCAACGATATCGCCTGGATCGGCCTGGGCAATCCGTATTCGATCAACGCGTCGCAGGGCAATAACTTCCTCGACCTGACCGGCTGGCACGACCAGAGCGCCACCGGCGGCGGCGTCAAGCAGACCATCGCCACCACGGCGGGCGCGTCTTACACGCTGAGCTTCGACATCGGCAATTCGAATAACTATAACTTCGGCAGCAACGACAGCCTGTTTGTCACGGCTGGCAATGTGGTGGGCCAGCAAGTCTGGACCTCGACCTCCAACCTGCCCAGCTCGTGGGACCATGTGACGATGTCCTTCGTGGCCAGCGGCGCGACCACCGACGTCTCGTTCGCCGGCGGCCAGGCGGTGTGGTATGTCGGCCTGGACAACGTCAGCGTAACGGCTGCGGTACCGGAGCCATCGTCGGCGCTGATGCTGGGCGCCGGCCTGCTGGGCATGGCGGCCTGGCTGCGCCGTCGCCGCAGCTAATCCGGTACCACCAATAAAAACGCCCTGCATGCAGGGCGTTTTGCTTGGGTGAGGCGGGGTGCTGCTTAGGTGTAGTCTTCCGCGTTCAGGCCCATGACGTGCGAGAAGCCGCCGTCGACGTAGGTGATCTCGCCGGTGATGCCGGAAGCCAGGTCGGACAGCATGAAGGCGGCGGTGTTGCCCACTTCTTCAATGGTGACGTTGCGGCGCAGCGGCGCGTGCGACGAGGCAAAGCCCAGCAGCTTGCCGAAGTCCTTGATGCCGGACGCGGCCAGGGTCTTGATCGGACCGGCCGAGATACCGTTGGCGCGGATGCCCAGCTTGCCCAGGTTTTCCGCCAGGTAGCGTACCGACGCTTCCAGCGAAGCCTTGGCCAGGCCCATGGTGTTGTAGTAAGGGATCGCACGCACCGCGCCCAGGTAGGACAGCGTCAGCAGCGACGAGCCTTCCTTCAGCAGCGGCAGCGCGGCCTTGGCCATCGCCGGGAAGCTGTAGGCCGAGATGTCGTGGGCGATGCGGAAGTTCTCGCGGGTCAGGCCGTCCAGGAACTCGCCGGCGATCGCTTCGCGCGGCGCGAAGCCGATCGCGTGCACCAGGCCGTCCAGCTGCGACCAGCTCTTGCCCAGGTCGGCGAACAGGGCGGCGATCTGCTCGTCGCTGCCGACGTCGCAGTCGTAGACCAGCTTGCTGTCGAATTCGGCGGCGAATTCAGTGATGCGGTCCTTGAAGCGTTCGCCGACGTAGGTGAACGCCAGTTCGGCGCCTTCGCGATGGCAGGCCTTGGCGATACCGTAAGCGATGGAACGGTTCGACAGCAAACCAGTGATGAGGATTTTTTTGCCTTGCAAGAACGCCATAGTGACTCCGATTGCAACTGCGCGCCGTGGCTTGCCTGGGGTGGCTGGCTGGCGACGTCAGTGGGGTTGTGTGTGTGTGAGAGGCGCGTTGCCGGCCGCTGCAAGACCAAGATTGTAGGGCGAGTAGGCCGCGACTGCAACCTTTGATCGCAGCCGCAGCCCCGGTGGCGTGCGCTCAAACCGGGGCCGGGCGTCGCTTAATCGCGGTTTTTGTGGTGTTTGCCCTTGACGGCGTCACGCGAGACGCGCGCCTTGACCAGTGCCACCGGGCCGGACTTGGCGGCCTTGCCGCCCTTGGCCAGTTTGTAGCCGGCCTTGCTGGTGGTGCGCTCGCGCTCGGCCTCGAAGGCGACGGTGGCGTTGCGCTCCACTTCGGGCGAGATGTCGACGCTGGCCGAGGTCGAAATCTTCGGCACCAGGATGGTGGATCCGGCTTTCAACAGGGTCTTCTGCGGAATGTTGTTGGCCTGGCGTATCACTTCCGGCGTGGTGTGGAAGCGCGAGGCCAGGGTGCCGATGCTTTCTCGGGCGGTGGTGATCTTGTGCGTGGTCCAGGTCGACAGGTCCTTGCCCCATTGCGCCAGGTTCAGGTGGAACTTGTCGGCGTTTTCCTTGGGCAGCAGGATCTTGGTCTGCTCGTCGCCGGTGATGACCGGGCGCTTGAACTGGGGGTTCAGCGCCTTGAACTCGTCGACCGACAGCTCGGCCAGGTGGGCGGCGATGGTCAGGTCGATGTCGCTGGTCTTGTCGACGGCGGTGAAATAGGGCGTGTTGTCGATGGCCGGCAGGTTCAGGCCGTACTGGGCCGGATTGGCGATGATGTTCTTCACCGCCTGCAGCTTGGGCACGTAGTTGCGGGTTTCGGCCGGCATCAGCTCGGCCAGGCTTTCGAAGTCGGTCGGCTTGCCGGCGGCCTGGTTGCGCTTGATGGCCTTCTGCACCGAGCCTTCGCCCCAATTGTAGGCGGCCAGCGCCAGTTGCCAGTCGCCGAACATATCGTACAGGCGCTGCAGATAGCTCAGCGCGGCGTCGGTCGAGGCCAGCACGCCGCGGCGCTCGTCCTTGAAGGCGTCCTGCTTGAGGTTGTAGTCGCGGCCGGTGCCCGGCACGAACTGCCACATGCCGGCGGCGTTGGCGCTGGACAGGGCTTGCGGGTTGAACGCGGATTCGATAAAGGGCAGCAGCGCCAGTTCGGTCGGCATGCCGCGCTTTTCCAGCTCGGTGACGACGTGGAACAGGTAGCGCGAGGCGCGCGCCGTGGTGCGGCTGATGTAGTCGGGACGGGCGGCGTACCAGTTGACGTGCTTGGCCACCAGCTCGTTGCTGATATCCGGAATGGCGTAGCCGCTGCGGATGCGGCCCCAGACGTCTTTCTCGCGGAAAGCGTCATCCTCGGCTGCTTTGGCCGGTTTGTTGACTTTCAGGGAGGAGGTATCGAGGGCGGACGACTTGGGGAGGGCGTTAGGCAGGGCGGACAGCGGCAGGGGCGCCGCCGGCGGCAGGCCCGGTGCCTCATCGTAGGCCTGGCTGATCGCCGGCGCCATCAGGGCCAGCAGGGTCGCCAAGGCGGCGGATTTAGAAATACGTGCTTGCATAGTTTTCCATTGTTATCGACGAGCAACATCGAGCGGACTATGAATAAACGTGGAGTGTACGAAGGTCGGGTTAGCGAGTCAAGAAATATGTCAGGCCGATGACTAATTCTTTTGCGCAATAGTTCTATGTAAATAAGCCGGAGATGGCTGCAAAATGGCTGAAGTATGAGTTCGCGCAAAGAGTGCGTACAATTCTGCTTTTGAGCAGTCACCAAGGAATTGAACTATGAGTAAGCCCGCCATCGATCACGACGCCGTCGTCGCCGAGACCGTCAACTGGGTGGAGAAGGCCGTCATCGGCCTGAACCTGTGTCCGTTTGCCAAGGCCGTGCATGTGAAGAAGCAGATCCGCTACGTGGTGTGCGAAGCGGCCACGCCGGAGGAATTGCTGGAAAAGCTGATAGAAGAGCTGGAATACCTGGCCGAGACCTCGCCGGAAAAGGTCGACACGACCATGATCATCCACCCGAACGTGCTGGCCGACTTCGAAGACTACAACGAGTTCCTGGACGTGGCCGACGCCGCGCTGGAAGACCTGGAGCTGGACGGCATCCTGCAGGTGGCCAGCTTCCACCCGGACTACCAGTTCGCCGACACCCACAAGAACGACATCGAAAACTACACCAACCGCGCGCCGTACCCGACGCTGCACCTGCTGCGCGAGGACAGTGTGGAACGCGCGGTCGAGGCTTTCCCGGAAGCGGGCGACATCTTCGAAAAGAACATCGAGACGCTGCGCGCCCTGGGCCATGACGGCTGGGACAAGCTGATGCAGGTGAAATGATGGCCGACCTGCCGGTACGGCCGGATACGCCCTGCGTGGCGGTGTGTTCGACCACCTTCGACGAGATCTGCCGTGGCTGCGGCAGGTCGGTGGTCGAGGTGGCGCACTGGGTGTCGATGAACGCCGAGCAGAAGGAGCTGGTGTGGCAGCGCATCCTGGCGCAGGGCTACCCGCGCCGGAACACTTGATTAATAGGTGCCGATGAAGTTCTTCTTGCCGATGTCCAGGCCGTTGTGGCGCAGGATGTCGTAAGCCGTGGTGGCGTGGAAGAAGAAGTGCGGCAGCGCGTAATGGAACAGATAGGTCTGGCCGGTGAAGTGTTTGGTCTTCTCGCCGCTGCCGGTGGTGATTTCGCGGGTTTCGCTGCCTTCGATGGCGCTGGCCGGCACGCTGTCGATGTAGGCCAGGGTCTTGACGATGCGCGCTTTCAGGTCGGCGAAGCTGGTTTCGGTGTCTTCGTACGACGGCACTTCCAGGCCGCCCAGGCGGGCTGCGGCGCCTTTCGAGAAGTCGCAGGCGATCTGGATCTGGCGCGTGAACGGCAGCATGTCCGGGAACAGGCGGAATTGCAGCAGCGCGTTAGGTTCGATTTTTTTCTCGGCGGCGTGGGTTTCAGCCTTGTCGAGGATGACCAACAGGCTGTTCAGAATTTGCTTGAACACGGGAATGGAAGCGGAATACATGGAGAAAGTGGTCATGGCAAGGTCCTCTGTTGAATTGAGTCGCGATGATAGCCTGCCTGTGGGTTTTTTGCTTGGACCATGACTTTTCGATGATTTTCCGTGCATAATTCCAGTTAGTAAGCTTAGAGTTTGCGCGACTAACCAATTTTAGACAGATGATGCAAACTTATCACTACTACGTACCGGTGCATGACTAGCACCCTCTACCAGCGGATGCGTACCCGGCTCAGCGCCCTGTACGGTCTATCGATCTATGGTGCGCTGTTGCTGGTGGTGTTCGGCGGCCTGGTGATCCCGGCCATCATCGGCAGCTACCTGCTGATCGGCGTGCACGAGCAGCAGTCGGCGCGCGCCACGCTGAAGGAGTCGCTGCAGCGCAACGCCGACATCCTGGCGCTGGGCATGCAGGAATCCCTGTGGAATATGAACGCCGAGTCGGCCCATTCGCTGGTCGAATCGGTGATGCGCGACCAGTCGGTGCTGCAGGTGGAAGTGGTCGGCCAGGCCGACACCCAGTTCATGAGCGTGCATTCGCCGCGCCAGGCGGCCGGCAATGTGTTCCGCGCCGAGCGCGAGATCCTGGTGCGCGGCGAGCGCATCGGCCGCATCACGGTCGAGATGGACGACGCCCGCAGCCAGCAAGAGCTGCGCGAGAAGCAGATTTCCTATGTGTTCGTGCTGGCCGGGCAGCTGATGGTGTCGCTGCTGCTGATCGTGCTGTTCCTCAATTCCCGCCTGATCAAGCCGCTGCGCAAGCTGATGCGCTTCTCCGATCGCCTGTCGCACGGCGATTTCGAAACCCGGCTGGACCTGGTCGGCAGCGACGAGCTGGGCCGCCTGGCCGGCCAGCTGGAGCAGATGCGGGTGGCGATCAAGCGCCTGTTCGAGGACATCGGCCAGCGCGAGGAGCGCTTCCGCACCATCGTCACCCAGGTGCCGGGCGCGGTGTTCCGCTTCCGCCCGGACGGCCCGATCGATTTCGTCTCCGACGCCATCGAAGAGATCTCCGGCTACTCGGCCGCGCAGTTCATGCGCAGCACCACCCATTCGTGGACCAACCTGATCGCGCCGGAAGACCGCAAGAAGCAGCGCCGCGCGGTGTCCGACGCGATCCGCGGCGCGCAGTCCTACGAGGTCGAATACCGCATCCTCGACGCCTCCGGCACCGAGCGCTGGGTGGCCGAGAACGGCCAGCCGCAGCCGCACGACGGCGCCGGCCTGGCGCCCTGGGTGGACGGCATCATCTCCGACATCAGCCAGCGCAAGCACAACGAGATGCGCATCGAGGCGCTGCTGGCCGAGCAGAGCGCGATCCTGGACAACGTGATGTTTGGCGTGATGTTCGTGCGTAACCGCCAGATCGTCTCGGTCAACCGCCGCTGCGAAGAATTGTTCGGCTACGAGCCGGGCGCCATGACCGGCGCCTCGACCGCCATCGTCTTCCCCAACTCCTTCGATTTCGAATCGGCCGGCGCGCGCCAGTATCCGTCGCTGTCGGAAGGCGACTACTTCAACGAAGAGCGCCACTACCGCCGCAAGGACGGCAGCCTGTTCTGGTGCATGGTCAGCGGCTATGCGCTCGACAACAAGCGCGCCAACGAGGGCAGCATCTGGGTGTATGCCGACATCACCGCGCGCAAGGAGGCGGAGGAGAAGCTGCGCCTGTCCGCCACCGTGATCGAGCACATCGCCGACGGCGTAGTGGTGCTCGACGCCAAGGGCACCATCGTCGCGGTCAATCCGGCCTTCACGCAGATCACCGGCTACACCGAGCAGGAGGCGCTGGGCCACGACCATACGCTGACGCGCTCCGGCCGCCACGACGCCGACTTCTACGCCAACATGTGGACCGAGCAGGTGGAAACCGGCTTCTGGCGCGGCGAGATCTGGAACCGCCGCAAGAACGGCGAGCTGTATCTGGAATGGCTGACGGTGAGCGCGGTGCGCGACACCCAGGGCGAGACCACGCACTACGTCGGCGTGTTCAGCGACATCACCAAGGCCAAGGAATCGCAGGAAAAGCTGGACCACCTGGCGCACCATGATCCGCTGACCGCGCTGCCGAACCGCCTGCTGTTCCACGACCGCCTGCAGCACGCCTTGCAGCGCGCCTCGCGCGACGGCGAGCAGCTGGCGCTGTTGTTCATCGACCTGGATCGCTTCAAGAACGTCAACGACACGCTGGGCCACCACATCGGCGACGAGCTGCTCAAGCAGGTCGCCAAGGCCCTGCACGAGCGCTTGCGCGAGGGCGATACGCTGGCGCGCCTGGGCGGCGACGAGTTCATTGTGCTGCTGGAGAATATCGAGAACCAGTTCGGCGCCAGCCAGGTCGCCGAGAAGCTGGTGCAGATGTTCGAGCAGCCGTTCATGGTGGCCGGCCACGAGCTGTTCGTCACCTGCAGCGTCGGCATCAGCGTGTTCCCGGAAGACGCGGTCGACCTGAATATGCTGATACGGAATGCCGACGTGGCGATGTACCAGGCCAAGGCGCGCGGCCGCAACGGCTACAGCTTCTACACGCCGTCGATGACGGGCGAAGGCGTCGAGCGCCTGCGGCTGGAGACCTTCCTGCGCCGCTCGATCGAGAAGGATGAGATCTTCCTCAACTATCAGCCGCAGGTGGAAATCGACACCGGCCGCCTGATCGGCGTGGAAGCGCTGGTGCGCTGGAACCATCCCGAACTGGGCCTGATTCCGCCGATCCGCTTCATTCCGCTGGCCGAGGACACGGGCTTCATCAACCAGCTGGGCAAGTGGGTGCTGGAAGAAGCCTGCCGCCAGATGATGCGCTGGCAGGAGGCCGGCCTGCACGTGCCAAAGATGGCGGTCAACCTGTCGGCCAAGCAGTTCGAGCGCGGCAGCATCGTCAACATGGTGGCCGACATCCTGCACGAGACCGGGTTGGCGCCGGACCGCCTGCAGCTGGAGGTGACGGAGTCGGTGATCATGAACACCGGCGACGCCATGGTCTTCATCAACGACCTGCATTCGATCGGCGTGGGCCTGGCGATCGACGATTTCGGCACCGGCTATTCGTCGCTGGCCTACCTGAAGCAGCTGCCGGTGCAGACCTTGAAGATCGACCGTTCCTTCATCAAGGACATCTCGACCGACGTCAACGACGAGGCGATCGCCATCGCGATTATCCAGCTGGGCAAGAGCATGAACCTGTCCGTGATCGCCGAGGGTGTGGAGACCGAGGAGCAGGCGGCCTTCCTGCTGCGCCACGGCTGCCGCCTGGCGCAGGGCTACTTCTACAGCAAGCCGGTGGCAGCGCAAGACTTGCTGGCACGCTGGCATCAACCATAAAAAAACCGGAGACCCCACAGTGCAGCCATCGTTAATGAGAACGCGCAGGCGCTTTATTTTCGGCGGCGTGGCCGCAGTCGGCGCGCTGGTGGTGGGCTGGGGCGTGCTGCCGCCGAGGCAGCGTTTGCATGCTTCGCATCCGATGCAGCTGGGCGCTTCGATCGCGCTCAATGGCTGGGTCGCCGTGGCGCCCGACGGCACG
Organism: Duganella sp. BJB476; assembly: GCF_003416895.1. Classification (GTDB taxonomy): domain Bacteria; phylum Pseudomonadota; class Gammaproteobacteria; order Burkholderiales; family Burkholderiaceae_D; genus Rugamonas. Next base: position 408,160 of record NZ_QVIO01000002.1, on the reverse strand, counting down.
GTGAGCGTGGCCATGGCGCGCAGCGAGATGGGGCAGGGCGTGCATACCGCCTTGCCGATGCTGGTGGCGGAAGAGATGGACGTGCCGCTGTCGGCGGTGCGGCTGGTGCAGGCGCCGGCCGATAAAATCTACGGCAATATCGCGATGCTCAAGGACGGCTTGCCGTTCCATCCGGACGATAACGGCAACCTGAAAGCGGCGGTCAGCTGGACCGTCGGCAAGGTGGCGCGCGAGCTGGGGCTGGTCATCACCGGCGGTTCGTCCAGTGTGAAGGATGCGTGGCAGCCGATGCGCGAAGCCGGCGCCGCCGCGCGCGCGATGCTGGTTGCCGCCGCCGCCAAACAATGGAATGCGCGCGTGGAAGACTGCCGCACCGAAGACGGTTACGTCATCCATGCCGACGGCCGTCGCCTGGCCTACGGCGCGCTGGCGGTGGCCGCCGCCACTGCGGCGCCGGGCGAGATCCGCCTGAAGGCGCCCAAGGATTTCAAGCTGATCGGCCGCGCGCAGCCGCGCCGCGACACGCCGTCCAAGGTGAACGGCACGGCGCAGTTTGGCCTCGACGTGCGTCCCGAGGGCATGGTGTATGCGGCGGTGCGCATGTCGCCGGTGATCGGCGGCACGGTCGCCAGCGTCGATGCCAATGCGGTGCTGAAGATGCCGGGTGTGATGCGGGTGGTCGATTTTTCCAGCGCGCTGCCGCCCAGAACCGGCGCCGGCGCCGGCGTGGCGGTGGTGGCCAAGACCTGGTGGCAGGCCAAACAGGCCGCGCTGGCCTTGCCGGTGCAGTGGGCGACCGACGAGCGGGCCAAGATGTCGAGCGCCGCCATCTACGCGGAGTTCGCGGCCCGGCTGGATGCGGAATCGGGCCACGCCTACTACAAGGACGGCGACATGGACGCGGTGGAGGGCAAGGTCGCCGGCGTCTCCAAGACCCTGACGGCGGAATATCGCGCACCCTATCTGGCGCATGCGGCGATGGAGCCGGTCAACTGCACGGCGCAGATCAAGGACGGCTACGTATACCTGTGGGCGCCGACGCAGTCGCCAGGTTTTGCGGTGGAGACGGCGGCGAAGGTGGCCGGCGTCTCGGCGGACAAGGTAATGCTGGTCGTGACGCTGCTGGGCGGCGGCTTTGGCCGGCGGCTGGACGTGGACATGGTGGCGCAGGTGGTTGCGCTGGCCAAGGAGACGCGCGGCTTGCCGGTGCAGATGATCTGGTCGCGCGAGGACGATACCACGCACGACGTGTATCGCCCGGCGGCGCTGGCGCGCTTCAGCGCCAGTCTGGATGCGGCGGGCAATGTGCTGGGCTACGATAACAAGTCGGCCAGCGGTTCGGTGTCGCACCAGTTCTTCAAGCGCAACCTGGGTTTGCCGGCCGGTGGGCCGGACAAGACCACGGCCGAGGGCGAGTTCGATATGCAGTACGAGTTCGCCAACCAGCGAATCCGCCATGTGATCGTCGACAGCCCGGTGCCGCTGGGGTATTGGCGTTCGGTCGGGCATTCGCACAATGCGTTTTTCAAAGAGAGCTTTATCGACGAGCTGGCGCATGCGGCGGGCAAGGATGGCGTGGAATTCAGGCGCGGCTTGCTGAAGCGGCACCCGCGCCATCTGGCGGTGCTGGATGCGGCGGTGGCCAGGGCCGGCGTGGCGCCGGCGGGGCGCGCGCATGGCGTGGCGCTGCACCAGTCGTTCGGCACCATCGTCGCGCAGGTGGCGGAGGTGTCGGTCGAGGGCACGGAGATCCGTGTGCACCGGGTGGTGTGCGCGGTCGATTGCGGCATCGCCGTCAATCCCAATATCATTGCGCAGCAGGTGGAATCGGCGGTGGTGTTCGGGTTGTCGGCGGCCTTGTTCGGAGCCGTGACGATCAAGGACGGCAAGGTCGAGCAGACCAACTTCCATGATTATCCGGTGCTGCGCATGAACCAGGCGCCCGAGGTGGAGACCATCATCATGCCGAGCGCCGAGCATCCCGAAGGCATGGGCGAACCGGCCACGCCGCCGATCGCGCCGGCGGTGGCCAACGCGGTGTTCAAGCTGACCGGCAAGCGCCTGCGCAGCCTGCCGCTGACGCTGTGAAGGAGCTGCGCTTCAAAGTGTTCGGCCGGCTGATCGCCATCAGCGGCGGGGAGGGCGCGTGGCGAGCGTTTTACTTCGGCGCCGAAGGCAAGCGCCGCCCGGCGGATTTCGTTGTGCCTGGCGAGCTTGCGGAGCATGAGCTGTGCGAGTACCTGGCCGATCTGTTCCACGAAGACGCCACGCCGCGCAATCACTCGGCGGCGCAAATACCCTAGCTGGCAATCGGGTCGTCGCTGAAGCATGGGACTCAAATTTGAGTTGGCACGTCACGTCAAGCGACCGACAGCAACCGCCCCATAGCGGACCACGCTAAACCTGAAAATAATCGATCCTTCGCAGCCAGGTTCGGGCCGGCAGTGGAAGATTAATGTTTATTTTTTTCTGCCAAATTTCATCGAAAATTGAAACTAGCTCTTTTGCCTCACCATCAGGAAGGCCAGCTCCACCTTCTCGCCGTTCAACATTCTCGTCAAAGAGCGACAAACCCCACACGGGATGAATAACAGAAATACTTGGAATGGCATGTGGCGCCGCCCATATTTCGTTTGCTTTCATGAGAATTTTATATTCCTCGTCATTCGTAAGCAATTGGCTTTCGACTGCTGGCGCACCCCAGTTTCCCGATATTCGGTCTATAAGAACCGAAACATGCTTAAGCGTATGAGTATCAAGATCAACAATCTTCCATGAGGCATTTGATGAAAAAAGAGCTCCGGTGCTGATGACAATGCCTCTGCGTGGCCGTGATACAGGAATTTCGAGATCCGGGCAAGGATCACAAATATTAAGTTTCGTTGGGGCATAGACCGCGTTATCGACAGCCTTAGCGATCGGTAGTCGGGCCAACAACAACACCAAGAAAAGTAAAGTCGCTTTCGCGCAGTCTAGGCGAGCCATCCACTCTCTCCACTCATTTTTCCGGACTTACCCAATGACCGCTTGTGGCCGAACTCGGCCGACGGCGTTCAGGATAGCAGCTTGCTTATCTGCAAAACTCACGAATTCCCACTTCAGGCTAAAGCCGCTCCATAGCGGTAATGATGACTTTATGCTGACAGGCTATGAGCTTATCTGGGATGGATAGAACCATCGCGCAGCGTCACCTGCTCACCATATTTCCAAGTCAGGTTACGTGCACCATGTCCAACCCCAATGTCCTTGACGACCGGTATGTCAAGCGGTTCCAGCAAATCAACGAACACGTCGTTCAAAGTGAAGTCTGCATTTGCCGGTAACATACAACGAATAAATTCACCAAGTGCAATACCCTTGACGCCGTTCAGAAATCCACTGGCGCGCAACTGGACGAGCGTTCGGTCGATTCGGTAGACATCGCCGAGAATGTCTTCTAACAGGAGAATGGCCCCTTCGGCGCGGACCGCCCACGGCGTACCCGCAATGCTGGCGAGGATAGACAGGTTGCCGCCCATTAGTGGCCCAGTGACCGTTTCCTTGGGACCACACAGGTGCGTACCAAGCATGGCTGACCGATCCGTCCCGGCCAGCATCGCATAAACGCTTTGTTGCGTTTCTTTATCGGTATCGGTGGCCAAGGACGCCACCATCGGGCCATGCAGCAAGTTTGTATGGCCCCTATTTGTCAGCGCACAAAAGAGCGATGTCGCATCCGAGAATCCGATGACGATTCGGTCCTTCGGCAAGTTGTCCGGCAAGTCGGGAATGCAATGGACGCAACCATATCCACCCTGTGCGAGCCATACAGCATCGATCTGCGGATCGGACAACGCCCACAGCAAGTCTTCAGTCCTTTGCTGCGCCGTGCCTGCGGTGTAGCGGAAACGCGTGCGCAAGTTATGGCCCTCCACGACTTGGAAGCCCCAATCGCGTAGCCGCGCCATCCCGTGCTCGACCTTTGTCATGTCCGGCGCACTGGCTGGCGCGATGACTGCAATAGTTGCGTTCTTTCTTAACATCACGGTCAACTCTTTCATCACAGGCTAGGCGATAGCGCCGGGAATTTCTGCTTACGATTACAAAATACCGCGCTGCTTACTTCGGATGCGGCACATATAGCAAACCTTGTGGGTGATCTTGTTGCGAGGTAGAGCCTTGCTAGGCCACGAGCACTTGTTTGACTCCGACGGGCCACTGCTGGCCGCTTGCGTTCGTCACCTCGATGATTAGCCCCTTCACTTATGTCGCATCCTCGACCGCTTTGCTCCGCTTCTTAGCCATGATCGGATGAGGCGTCTCATGCCGAGCCAGCATGGCTGCGTACTCCTGTGCCTTGCGTACTTTGGTCTCGGGCTTTATTGCTGTCTGCACCCGGAACAACACTGTATAGCGGTTTTGCGAATTGAGCGTGGCGAAAAATTCGGCTGCCCCGGGGTGGTCAGCGAATGCTGCATGAAGTTCGGGCGGCACGCTCGCCATGCTAGCCGATTCGTATGCTGCATCCCATCGACCATCTTTTTTCGCTCGCTCGATTTCAGCCAGGCCGCTCGGCTGCATCTTACCCTCCTCGATATACCTCAGCACCTTCTCGCGATTGACCTTGGACCATAGACTGCGTGGGCGACGCGGTGTCCAGCGCTGCAAATAGTGATGGAGGTCGAGCGAACGCTTCTGGCCGTCGATCCAGCCGAAGCACAGCGCAACTTCCAATGCCTCTTGATAGCTTACGCTAGGGACCGGACTCCCTTTCTTCGCGTGCTGCAGCCACACCCCGTCGGAGCTATCGTGGTGCGCTGCCAGCCACTGCGCAAACGCTCCCTGGGATGGGAACAGCATCGTTTCAACATCTGCTGCCATCGAATCACTCCTATCTTGTTTTGAGTCCGACTTCACTCTAACCTAAATGCACACGCATGAGGAGTGTTGACGTAATCACTTGGCGGTGCAGATCACGTCCGGTTGACAGATGCGCCGCCGTCCACCCTCAGGCTCGATCCGGTGGTGAAGCTTGATGCGTCGGAGGCCAGATAGAGCGCCGAACGGGCGATTTCTTCTGGTAGTGCCAGCCGCTTGAGCGCGTGCAGGCCTTCGACGAAGGCGCGTGCTTCGGGTGTGTTGGCGGTGGCGCGGCCCATCGGCGTGTCGGTGCCGCCTGGTAGCAGCGCGTTGGCGCGTATGCCGTGGACGCCATATTCGACGGCGATGACCTGCATCAGACCGATCAAGCCGGCCTTGCTGGCGGCATAAGCGCCCATTCCAGGGAAGCCGATCGTGCTGCCGACGACGGTCGAGGTAAAGATGATGGAACCGCCGCCGCGCTTGATCATGGCCGGCAGCTGATATTTCGCCCCGAGGAAGGCGCTGGTCAAATTGGTGTCGAGCGTGGACTGCCAGGTGCCGATGGAAGTGTCGGACGCCGGTGCGGTGTCGCCCGTTGTGCCGGCGTTGTTGAAGGCGATATCGAGCCCGCCGTAGCGGCCGACGGCCGTTTCCACCAGTGCGCGCGCCAGATGTTCGTCGCGGATGTCGCCGGCGACGGCGATCGCCTCGCCGCCATCACGTTCGATGTCTGCGACCAGCGCATTGAGTTCGGCCTGGCGGCGCGCAGTCACGACTACCTTGGCACCTTCACGCGCAAATAACCTGGCCGTCTCGTAGCCGATGCCCGAACTTGCGCCGGTGACGATCGCCACTTTTCCTGATAACTGATGCATGGAGTTTTCCTTCTGCTGAAGTGATAGAGAGGCTTCAGCATAGGGATGCGGCGGATGGCGTGCTACCCGTTTCTTGCCAGAGAATTGAAGCGCGCCGGCATTGAAGTGGTGTGACAATCCGCGCACCTTCTGACGACGCGAAATGCTATCCTCCCGCATCCTGCCGCACTGGGTGGCAGTTAAACAGGAGGCCGTTGATGCGTCGTATTTTAATAGCTGCTCTTGGCGCTTTGCTCCCGGTCTGCGCGCTTGCCCAAGGCCACGATCCGTGTGATACCCCGCGTGGCACGCCCGAGGTGAATCAGTGCGCCTTGCAGAAATTTGAAGCCAAGGATAGGCAACTGAATGCGGTATATCAAACTGTACTCAAGCAGCTGGCGTCCTACGACAACGGTGCGGCCATGAAGAAGCTGCTCGTTGTGTCGCAACGAAAATGGGTGGAGTTCCGCGACGCCGACTGCGTGGCCAGGCAGAGCCTCTATCAGGGCGGCACTGGCGGCGCTGAAAGCTATCACGATTGCATGACGAAACACACCGAGCAACGAATCAAGGAGCTGCAACCTGATTCCTGGCAGGCAGGTTGACCCGCACCACTTGCGCAGCACCGGGCAAGCAGACTAAGCTTAGGCTTGATTGATATTTTAGAATGCCGCCATCATGATTTTTCGTCAGCTTTTCGATCCGACTTCCTCCACCTACACCTATCTGCTGAGTGACAGCGGCGAGGCGCTGCTGATCGACCCGGTCTACGAGCAGGCTCCGCGCGACCTGGCGTTGTTGAAGGAGCTGGGCCTGCGCCTGCTGGCCACGCTGGATACGCACGTCCACGCCGACCACGTGACCGCCGCCTGGCGCCTGCATCAAAGCTGCGGCAGCCGCATCGCGCTGGCGGAAGCGGCGGGCGCCGAACTGGCCGACCGTCCGCTGCGGCATGGCGACCGCATCGATTTCGGCAGCCGCCATCTGACGGTGCGGGCCACGCCCGGCCACACCAACGGCTGCCTGACCTTTGTGCTGGATGACGAGAGCATGGCCTTCACCGGCGACAGCCTGCTGATACGCGGCTGCGGCCGCACCGATTTCCAGCAGGGCAGTCCGCAGCAGTTGTTCGCTTCGGTGCGCGAGCAGATCCTGTCGCTGCCCGAAGTTTGCCTGCTGTATCCCGCGCACGATTATCGCGGCATTACCGTGACCAGCGTAGCCGAGGAACGGCGCTTCAATCCGCGCCTGGGCGGCGACGTGGACGAGGGCGACTTCGCCGGGCATATGAACAATCTCCATCTACCGCATCCGAAGCTGATCGCCGTGGCGGTGCCGGCCAATATGCGCTGCGGCCAGCCGGAGGGCAATGCCCCTGTGCCGGAAGTGCCGGCCTGGGCGCCGCTGACCTTGCGCTTCAGCGGCGTTTGGGAAATCGAGCCGATGGCGCTGCTGGAACATGCGGCCGGGGTGCAAATCGTCGACGTGCGCGAGGCGCCGGAGTTCATCGACCAGCTGGGCCATCTGGAGGGCGCGCGGCTGGTGCCCTTGTCGCAGCTGATGGACCGCGTGGGCGAACTGGACCGCGAGCGGCCGGTGGTGGCGGTATGCCGCTCGGGCGTGCGCTCGGCCCAGGCCAGCGTGCTGCTGGCCAAGGCCGGCTTCAGGCAGGTCGCCAATCTGGCCGGCGGCATGCTGCGCTGGAAATCCGAGGCGCTGCCGGTGGCATCCGACAGCGTTTAACGGATCAGATGTTCAGGCCTGCGCGTTGCGCATCAGCGTGCGCAGGTTGCAGTCGGCTTGCCAGCGGCGGCGTTCTTCGCTGCTGACGGTCAGTTCGGCCAGCTCGGCGTCGCTGAGCGCCGACTTGGCTTGCACCAGGCGGTGCGCCAGCGCGGCGTCCGGCAGCATGGTGCCGAAGAAGGCCACCAGTTCGTGGTGCTGGATCAGCAGGGTGGGGAAGTTTTCCACGTCGAGGTCGCCCACCACGTCGGCGTGGTCTTCGATATCGATCCAGACGAAGAACTTGTCCGGGTGGCGTGCGGCCACGTCCTCGAACGTGGCGCGGTAGGTGGCGCAGGTGCCGCACCAGGCCGCGCACAGGCAGGCCACGATCCAGCGGTCGCCGGCCAGGGCGGCGGCGATCTCTGCGCGATTGTCGGAATTCAGGGTCACACTGTGCATGGTATTCGTCAACTAACGGCGGCCTCTGCGCCTAAGGGGCGTATTCTACCTCCCCTCGCGGGGTCGCGCCTGCCAGCGCGGCAGGTTAAAATACGGCATGCCTATCATTCTTGCCATTGAAACATCCTCCGAACTGGCCTCGGTCGCGCTGCTGCGCGGCGAGACCGTCATCAGCCGCGTGTCCTCGGGCGTGCGCACTCATTCGCAATCGGTGCTGCCGATGATACAGGAGCTGCTGGCCGAAGCCGCTATCGCCTTGAAAGACTGCGACGCCATCGCCTTCGGCTCCGGCCCTGGTTCCTTCACCGGCGTGCGCACCGCTTGCGGGATCGCGCAGGGCCTGGCCTTCGGCGGCAACCTGCCGGTGGTGCCGGTGGTGACGCTGGACGCGATGGCGCTGGCCTGCCATCAGCAACATGGCGCCGGCGACGTGCTGGCGGTGCTGGATGCACGCATGGGCGAGGTGTACTGGGCGCAGTACCGGTTCGCGGACGGCGCGGCGCCGCTGGCGGTGCTGCCCCCCGCGCTGTCGGCGCCGGAGGGCGTGCAGCCGCAGGGCGCGCCTGTCGCTTGCGGCAACGGTTTGTCGGCCTATGCCGAGGCGTTTGCCGGCGGCGGCTTTGCCGAGGTGATGCCGCATGCGGCGCAGGTCGCGCAACTGGCGGCGATCGCCTTTGCCGCCGGGGCGACGGTGACGGCGGCCGAGGCGCAACCGCTGTATTTGCGTAACAAGATCGCCTACACCCAGGCCGAGCGGCGCGACATGGCGGCCGCCAAAGCCGCTGAAGGTGGCGCATGAAGCAGATGTGGGACCTGGCGCGGCTGAACTACGAGCCGATGCGGCAAGCCGATTTGAACGATGTGGTGGCGCTGGAGGAGAGCGTTTATCCGCATCCCTGGAGCATGGCCAATTTCGTCGATTCCCTTAGCAGCAACTATGAGGCGTGGGTGCTGCGCGACCAGCATGGCGATTTGCTGGGCTATTTCCTGCTGATGACCATCGTCGACGAGGCGCATTTGCTGAACGTGGCGGTGTCGGCGGAGAGGCAGGGGCAGGGCCTGGGACGGTTCCTGCTGAACCAGTCCGTGGCTTGCGCGCGCGGGCTGGGCATGGCGTCGGTGCTGCTGGAGGTACGGCCGTCGAACACGCGGGCGCTGGAGATTTATGAGCGCTACGGATTTAAACACATCGGTCGGCGCAAGGGCTATTACCCGGCCGCCAATCAACAACGCGAGGACGCAATCGTTATGCGGTTCAGTTTATGAGTCAGACGATAGCCCGCAGTACCGTGTTCCTCGATGAGATGGGCGTGGGCGTGCAATGGAAATTGCGCAATCCCCCTGTTGGCGAGGCGGCGGCCGTTGAGGATGACGTGGCCTTGGAGCCGGTAGTGGTGGCGGCTGAAGTGCCGCCACCATCACCAGAGCCTGTCGCCATGCCGACGCCCGCGCCGATGCCTGTCCCCGTGCCAACGCCTGTGATTGCGGCTGAGCCGACGCCCGCGCCATCGTTCGCCCCCGAGCCGCCTGCTGCGGAAGAACCGCTCGCCATGGCCGACGAAGACTCAAACGCCTGGTTCGACGAGGCGCCGGTACCGGCCCGCGCCGAGCCGGTCAGCGATGCCGCCATCGCCGCGATGGACTGGGCTGCGTTGAAGACCGCTGTCTCCACCTGCACCCGCTGCGCGCTGTGCGATACGCGCCGCAACGCCGTCAACGGCCGTGGCGCCGCCGACGCCAGCTGGATCGCCATCGCGGCCGCGCCGTCGCGCCTGGACGAGAAGGAAAACCAGGCGATCGCCGGCGAGGCGGGGCAGTTGCTGGACAATATGCTGAAAGCCATCTCCCTGAAACCGGAGGCGGATGTCTACGTGACCAACCTGGTCAAATGCCGTCCGTCCGGCCCCGATGGCGCCGACCGCGCACCGAGCGGCGAGGAACTGCTGGCCTGCCGTCCGTTCCTGGAGCGCGAGCTGGCGCTGACCAGCGCGACCATGGCCATGACCTTCGGCCAGTACGCCGCCAAGGGCCTGATGATGGGCCCGGCCGCGCGCGGCCAGGTGATGCGCTACGGCGCCGCCCAGTTGCCGGTAGTGGCCACCTATCACCCGGACGACCTGCTGCGCCGGCCGGAAGACAAGGCCAAGGCCTGGGGTGATCTGTGTCTCGCCAAGGCTGCCCGTGACTAGCCTGCCACCCGCCGCGCCGGCGAACCCGTCCCCTGCGATTGCCAGCGGGACGCTCGCCGGAACCGCACCGGCGGACAGTTATCAGGCACGCTTCGAACAGCGCTGGGGACACCTGACCCGTCCGCACGTGCGGGCGCTGGCCTGGCTGCTCGACGCCCCCGATTTGCTGGACCCGGCTTCGCCGCACTGGCACGGCCGCATCGCCACGCTGGGCGCCATGTCGCCGCAAACGGCCGACTGGCTGACCGCGCTGGAGCAGGATCCGGTTCCGCTGGAAGCCGCGCTGGGCAGCCGTCACTATTCGCGCCTCGGCCTGTATGCGGAAAAGCTGATGGCCTTCTATTTCGCCGAACACGGCAAGCTGGTCGCGCACGGCCTGCAAGTGCGCGCCAGCCGCAACGACACCGTCGGCGAATTCGACTTCCTGCTGCGCGACGGCGACGACCTGGTCCACCTGGAATTCGCCACCAAGTTCTACCTGCTCGATGCGAGCGAAGCCGGCGCCGATTTCAACGGCCTGATCGGCCCTAACCTGGCCGACACGTTGGGCGCCAAGATGCGCAAAATCTTCGACAAGCAACTATCGCTGGCCGACCATCCGGCGGCCCAGCCTTTGCTGCCGCAGCCGGTGGCGCGCGCGCAGGCGCTGGTCAAGGGCTGGCTGTTCTATCCGGGCGGCGAGGGCGCGGAGCCGATGGCGGGCATCTCCCAGCCGCATTGCAACGGCTTCTGGATCACGCTGCAACAGACCGCCGCATTGCAGGGCGAACGCTACACCATCATGCCGCGCCTGCACTGGCTGGCGCCGTTGAAGATGCCGCTGGAGTCGATTTCGATGGACAAGGATGAACTGCTGGCGGCGCTGCACGAGCACATGGTGCAGGTGGCCGCGCCGGTGATGGTGGCGGTGCTGGAGCAGCAGGGGGAATGGCTGGTGGAGCGGCGTCGTGGCTTTGTGGTGCCCGACGATTGGCGCGCGCAAGCCGCGCAGCGCCGCCAGGACGGGGCGCTGCCGGCTTAGACTACGGTCAGTGTTTCAGCTCGCCGATCAGCGCGACCGAATCGAACTCGCGCTGGTTGGCCGCATGCTTGCGCATGATGAAGTACATGGTGCCAGCCAGGAACAGGCCGAACAGCACGATGATGACGTCCAGGTTCAGGTGGCCGCGCAGCATCAGCGAGTACACCGCCAGCATGGTCAGGATGGACAGGTTCTCGTTGAAGTTCTGCACCGCGATCGAATGGCCCGCGCTCATCAGCACGTGGCCGCGGTGTTGCAGCAGCGCGTTCATCGGCACCAGGAAGAAGCCGCCCAGCAAGCCGACCAGGATCAGCAGCGGATAGGCCAGCGCCACCGATTTCACCATCACCATGCTGATGACGATGACGCCCATGGCGATGCCCATCGGGATCACGCTCAGCGATTTGCGCAGCGAGATGAAGCGCGCCGACAGCACCGCGCCCAGCGCGACGCCGATGGCGACCACGCCGACCAGGCTGGTCGATTGTTCATAGCTCAGTTTGAGCGTGCGGTTGGCCCACTCCAGCACGATGAATTGCAGCGTCTGCGCGGCGCCCCAGAACAGCGTGGTGACGGCCAGCGAGATCTGGCCCAGCTTGTCTTTCCACAGCAGGCCGTAGCAGTTGGCGAAGTCCGTGATCAGCTTGATCGGGTTGCGCTCCTGGTGGCCGTAGACGCAGCCGGTGTCCGGGATGCGGGTGTTGAACAGCGCCGCCAGCATATAGATGCCGACCACCACGCACAACGCCGCCTCGGGCGGGGTGTCGATGCCGGTGTCGATCATCGGGAAATCAAAGCCCAGCAGGAAGGACGACACCTGGCCGCCGACCAGCTTGCCGCCCATGACGGTGCCGAAAATAATCGACATCACGGTCAGGCCTTCGACCCAGCCATTGGCGGCGACGAGTTTCTCTGCGGGAAGTAATTCGGTGAGGATGCCGTATTTGGCCGGCGAATACACCGCAGCGCCAAAACCGACCAGCGCATAGGCCAATAAAGGATGGACGTGGGCGAATATCAGCAGGCATCCGCCAACCTTGATCAGGTTGGAGATGAACATGACCTTGCCCTTGGGCATCGAGTCGGCGAAGGCGCCGACAAATGCCGCCAACAGCACGTAAAAGAGCGTAAATGAGAGCTTCAGCAGTGGTGTGATCCATGCTGGGGACTTCATTGTTACCAGCAGGTCGATCGCAACAAAGAGCAGCGCATTATCCGCCAGTGACGAAAAAAATTGCGCTGCCATAATGGTATAGAAACCACGATTCATTCTGGGGTGCCTGAAAACTTATCTGGCTTGCTTTATACCATGCTTTGATCGTATCCCCAAGAATTGAGCCGTGCAGTTAGCTGGCTACACGGTAAAATACGGCCTTCCCATATTCTGCTCAAATTGCATATGCCTAGGCCGATCCTCGCAACCATCCACGTTGAATCCATGAAGCATAACCTGGCCCGCGCCAGGGCGAATGCGCCCGGCGCCAAGGCCTGGGGGGTGCTCAAGGCGAACGGCTACGGTCACGGCCTGGAGCGGGCGATGCGCGGTTTCGCCGACGCCGACGGCCTGGCGCTGGTGGAAGTCGACTACGCCGTGCGCCTGCGCGAGCTGGGCTGGAAAAAGCCCATCCTGTTATTGGAGGGTTTCTTCGATCCGGCCGATCTGCACACCATGGCCGGCTACAACCTGCAGGCCGCCGTGCATTGCGACGAGCAACTGGCGTGGCTGGAGGCGGCGCAAGCGGCGCTGACGGCGCGCGGCATCAAATTTGATCTGCATCTGAAAATGAACAGCGGCATGAACCGGCTCGGCTTCATGCCGGACGCCTACGCCGCCGCGCATGCGCGCCTGAGCGCGATCAGCTGCGTCGGCAGCATCACCATGATCACCCACTTCGCCAACGCCGACGACGCCGAGCATCCGCTGCTGCCGATCGCCGAGCAGGTGCGCCGCTTCGAGCTGGGCACGGCCGGGCTGGCGGGAGCGCGCAGCCTGTCCAATTCGGCGGGGGTGCTGATGCACCAGCAAACCTTGCGCAACGACTGGATACGTCCCGGCATCATGCTGTACGGCGGCTCGCCGGGCGGCGCCACGGCGGAATCGTTCGGCCTGCAACCGGCCATGACGCTGAGCAGCGAGATCATCGGCGTGCAGAACATCGTGGCCGGCGACGTGGTCGGCTACGGCAGCCGCTTCCAGGCGGAGGGCCCGATGCGCATCGGCGTGGTGGCTTGCGGCTATGCGGACGGCTATCCGCGCAGCGCGCCGATGGGCACGCCGGTGCTGGTCGACGGCGTGGCGACCACGCTGGTGGGCCGGGTGTCGATGGACATGCTGACCGTGGACCTGACGGGCCTGCCGTCGGCCAAGGTCGGCAGCAAGGTCACGCTGTGGGGACGCGGCATGCCGATCGACGACGTGGCGACGGCGGCCGGCACCATCGGCTATGAGCTGATGTGCGCACTGGCGCAGCGCGTGCCGGTTGTGGAAGGCTGAGCGGATGGCCAAGGCGAAAACCAACTACACCTGTAGCGACTGCGGCGGCACGGCCACCAAGTGGACCGGCCAGTGTCCGTCCTGCCAGCAGTGGAACACGATGGTGGAGACCGTCGTCGAGGCGGGCGGCAACAACCGTTACTCGCAGCCGCAGCATCTGTCGCTGGCGCAGACCGCGCCGGTGCTGTCGCTGGCCGATATCGACGCCATCGACGTGCCGCGCTTCGGCACCGGCATCGAGGAGTTCGACCGCGTGCTGGGCGGCGGCCTGGTGGCGGGTGGCGTGGTGCTGATCGGCGGCGATCCTGGCATCGGCAAGTCGACCCTGCTGTTGCAGGCGCTGGCCAATGTGTCGCACCTGAAAAAAGTCTTGTATGTCAGCGGCGAGGAGTCCGGCGCGCAGATCGCGCTGCGCGCCAAGCGCCTGAACATCGATGCCCGCGATTTGAAATTGCAGGCGGAGATACAGCTGGAGAAAATCCTCGGCACGCTGGCCGACCTGAAGCCGGAAGTGGCGGTGATCGATTCGATCCAGACCGTGTATTCGGACGCGCTCAGTTCGGCGCCGGGGTCGGTGGCGCAGGTGCGCGAGTGCGCGGCCCAGCTGACCCGCGTGGCCAAGCAGACCGGCATTACCATCATCCTGGTCGGCCACGTGACCAAGGAAGGCGCGCTGGCCGGGCCGCGCGTGCTGGAGCACATCGTCGATACGGTGCTGTATTTCGAGGGCGACAATCATTCCAGCTTCCGCCTGGTGCGCGCCATCAAGAACCGTTTCGGCGCGGTCAACGAGCTGGGCGTGTTCGCGATGACGGAGAAGGGCTTGAAGGGCGTGTCGAATCCGTCGGCGCTGTTCCTGTCCCAGCATGACAATCAGGTGCCGGGCTCCTGCGTGATGGTGACGCAGGAGGGCACGCGGCCCTTGCTGGTGGAAATCCAGGCGCTGGTGGACGCCAGCCACCTGCCTAATGCGCGCCGCTTGTCGGTCGGTTTGGAGCAGAATAGGCTGGCGATGCTGCTGGCTGTGCTGCACCGCCATGCGGGCATCGCGGCCTTCGACCAGGACGTGTTCATCAACGCGGTGGGGGGGGTGAAGATCACCGAGCCGGCGGCCGATCTGGCGGTGCTGCTGGCGATTAATTCTTCGATGCGCAGCAAGCCGCTGCCGCGTGGCTTCGTGGTGTTCGGCGAGGTGGGCCTGGCCGGCGAGATCCGGCCGGCGCCGCGCGGGCAGGAGCGTTTGCGCGAGGCGGCCAAGCTGGGCTTTTCGATGGCGATGATACCGACCGCCAATGCGCCCAAGCAGCCGATCGAGGGCATGACCATCATCGCCGTTGATCGTATCGACGATGCCTTCAATAAGCTGCGCGAAATCCAATAACGTTGTATTGTTACGTGTTGTAATCGTTAATACTGAATAATTGGTAACCGTACAAAGGATAGATAGTGTTAGTTGATCAGAGGTCAGTCGCGCGCAAGATCCTGCGCTCCAAGGTGGTGGCGGTGATGGACGGCATGCCGCCACAGCCGGGACGCACGCTCGATATCAGCGCCAGTGGTTTGTCGATTACGTTCGAACACAAATTGGCCGCGGGGCATATGGGCAATGTCACGTTCGAGCTGTTCCTCGATGGCAAGCCGCAGATATTGACCTGCCGTTCCAAGGTGAGTTATTGCATTTTCAGCGGCGATCATTTCAAGATTGGCTACCAGTTTCTCAATCTGGATTCGGCCAACGCCAGCGCCATCAACAAGTTCCTGCGCTAGGGCCGATGTAGCGGGCCCTGGGGCGTATCGGGCGGCGGGCCTGCACCTGTTCGAGTGCATGCGCCAGCCAGCCGACGCAGCGGCCCAGCGCAAACAGGATGAACGGCGCGTCATCCGGCAGCCCGTGAGCGGCGGCCAGCAAGGTCAGCGCAAAATCAATGTTCGGCAATTCCCCCGCCTGCGCTTCGGCCGCGGCGGCGAGGTCTGCGTGCGGCTGCAATTCCGGTAATAATTTCATCAAGGCGCGGGCGCGCGGGTCGCCTTGCGCGTAGAGCATGTGGCCGAAGCCGGGGAGCGCGCGGCCGCTGGCCCGCCATGTGGCGACGGCTGCCTCGGCGCCGTGCGCGCGGGCGGCGGCGGCCAGTTGGGCGAATTCGGCCGAGGCGCCGCCGTGCAGCGGGCCTGTCAGCGTGGTGAAGCCGGCCAGCACGCCGGCCGCCAGCGAGGCGCCGGTGGAGATGGCGACACGGGTGGCGAAGGTAGAGGCGTTCAGTTCGTGATCGGCCATCAGCACCAGCGCGCGGCGCAGCAGGTCTTCGGATGCCGGGCGTTGCCAGGCGAGGGCCAGGCGCTGGCTGATGGTGGCGGGCGGCGCGCCGGCGGCGGCAGTGGCGCTGGCGAGGGCGGGACCGATCATCGCTTCAGTGAGCGTGGCCAGGATGCTGGCGGCTTCGGTGCGCAAGTCGGCGGCGGTGCGGTCCATCGAGGGCACGTCGCTGGCGCTGCGCAGCGCCA
Source organism: Duganella sp. BJB476 (assembly GCF_003416895.1). Taxonomy (GTDB): domain Bacteria; phylum Pseudomonadota; class Gammaproteobacteria; order Burkholderiales; family Burkholderiaceae_D; genus Rugamonas. The sequence goes on along the minus strand of NZ_QVIO01000002.1, from coordinate 392,074 downwards.
GGGCCAGCAGGCCGGCGCCCAGTGCACTCGCCGGCGGTGCGATGGCGGCTTGTGCGGGGGCGGGTGACGCGCCGGCCGTCGCCGCCTGTACCTGGCCGGGTTCGGCCTCCCACAGCAAATCGGCGATCTCTTCCAGCGTGGCGGTTTCGGACAGCGTGACGGCGTCGCGGCCGCGGTATAGCAGGTGGCCGTCGGCGGCGGTGGAGATGGCGGACGGCAGCACCGGGTCGCCCCACTGCATCGCCTGCGCGGAGACCGTTTCGATCTTGCGGCGACCGTTGCTGCGCCTGGCCATGCGCAGGATGTCGTCGCGATGGTAGAGGCTGCGGCGCGGATCGGCCTCGTCGGACTTGGCGCGTATCTTGCCCCGGCTGACGTTGGCGTACAGCGTTTGCGGGCGGACATTCAGTACGTTCAGCGCTTCTGCCGCTGTCATCCAGACCATCTCGGTTTCCTATGTTGACACTTCAAGTCAAGATTGACGCCCTCTGTGGGCGGTCCTAAGCTGGGACAGCATATCAATTCCTGGAGCGCTCATGTCTAAAATGTTAGAGGCTATTTCGTCCGCGCTGTCGTTGTCGGCGCGGGAGTGCGTGCGGTTCACCGGCGAGGGCGAACTGCCATCGTGCTATGCGGTGACGGAGCTGGCGGCGGCGTCGGTGGGCGCGGCCGCGCTGGCGGTGCGGCAGTTGATCGTGGCGCAGGGCGGGCGGCCGGCGGAAGTGGTGGTCGATCGGCGGCTGGCGTCGCTGTGGTTCAGCTGGACCCTGCGTCCAGTCGGCTGGGAGCTGCCGCCGCTGTGGGATCCGGTGGCCGGCGATTACCGGACGGCCGACGGCTGGATACGTTTGCACACCAACGCGCCGCATCACCGCGACGCGGCGTTGGCCGTGCTGAAGGCGCCGGTCGAGCGTGCTGCCGTGGCGCGGGCGGTGGCCGGCTGGCGCGGCGCCGAGCTTGAAGCGGCGGTGGTGGCGCAGGGCGGTTGTGCGGCAATGATGCGTTCCAGCGCGGAATGGGCGGTACACGAGCAGGGACGGGCGGTGGCTGGCGAGCCCCTGATCGCGTTGTCGGCACAGGCTGGAAGTTTCAACGCGGGCTGGACGCCGACGCCGTCGCGGCCGCTGGCGGGGCTGAAAGTGCTGGATCTGACACGGGTGCTGGCCGGGCCGGTGGCGACGCGTTTCCTGGCCGGCTATGGCGCGGAGGTGCTGCGCATCGATCCGCCGGGCTGGAACGAGCCGGGCGTGATACCGGAGGTGACCCTGGGCAAGCGCTGCGCGCGGCTGGATCTGCGGCGTGAGCCGGACCGGGCGGTGTTCGAGCAGTTGCTGGCGGAGGCGGACGTGCTGGTGCACGGCTATCGTTCCGATGCGCTGGAAGGGCTGGGATACGGCGAGCAGATGCGCCGGCAGCTGAATCCAGGGCTGGTCGATGTGGCGCTGGATGCCTACGGCTGGTCCGGGCCGCTGAGCGGGCGACGCGGCTTCGACAGCCTGGTGCAGATGAGCGCCGGCATCGCCCATCGCGGCATGCAATGGCGGGGCGCGGACAAGCCGGTGCCTTTGCCGGTGCAGGCGCTCGACCACGCCACCGGCTATCTGATCGCGGCGGCAGTGGTGCGCGGGCTGCTAAACCGTCTGGCAGAAGGGAGTGCGACGCGGGCGCGCCTGTCGCTGGCGCGCACCGCCTTGCTGCTGACGGAGTTGTCACCGTTGGAGGCGTCCGGCGCACAGCCGCTGGCGGCGGCAAGCGACGCGGACCTGGTGCCGGCGCTGGAGCAGACCGCGTGGGGCGAGGCCCGCCGCTACCGGCCGCCAGTTGCAATCGATGGCGCGCCGATGGCCTGGACCCGGCCCGCCAGCGAACTCGGCTCCTCCGCGCCAAGCTGGTAACCCCGGGGTCAAGTCTGACATTCGGACACGAGCTTTGCCGTAGAAGCCGTTAAGGCAGAGCTTGTGTCCGAATGTCAGATCTGACCCCGGAGGTGGCGGGTAAAAGCCGCTCTGTTCGCGGCTTTGAAATACCGTTTGTGTTGCATACTATGTAACCAAATCAGGCGGAACGGATCATGGCGACCTCCAGCATTACTTCCAGCGGCAATACCGGCAGTCCAACGGTGTCGAACGATATCTACAATCGCGTCCAGCAAACGATGGCGTCGCAGAATAGCGCCGCGACCAAGCTGAACACGACGCTGAAGAACGACCAGACCAAGCTGTCGGCGCTCGGCCAGCTGCAAAGCGCGCTGGCGAATTTCCAGTCGATTGCCGCCGGCCTGACCGGCAGCGGCTTGAGCACCAGCGCCGCCACCTCGGTCAAGAATGTGCTGACCGCCGCCTCCACCGGCGCCGCCAAGGCCGGCACGTATGCGGTCGAGGTCAAGCAACTGGCGCAGGGGCAGTTTCTTACCAGTGACGCGTTCGCCGCGTCGGACGCCAAGATCGGCTCGGGCGCCAGCACCACCGTCAAGATCGACTTCGGCACGGCCGGCGGCGACAAGGGCTTTGCCGTCAACGGCACGGCGGCCGGCAAGTCGGTCACCATCGACAGCAGCAACAATACGCTGGACGGCATCGCCGCCGCGTTCAAGGCTGCCGGCGTGGACGTCAAGGTGGTCAAGGGCGACGATGGCAAGTTCTCGCTGGCGATCGCCGCCCCGAGCGGCGCGGCCAACAGCCTGCGCATCAGCGTCAGCGGCGACGCCGCGCTGAAAAACCTGCTCGGCTTCGATCCCGACGGCACCCAGAAACTCAAGCAGACCAGCGCCGGCATGGATGCCATCCTGAGCGTCGACGGCAAGGACGTCACCAGTGCCAGCAACACGGTCGACAAGGCCATCGCCGGCGCCACGCTGACCTTGACCGCGGCCGGCAAGACCGACGTCACCATCACCCAGGACGCCAGCCAGATCGGCACCAACCTGAAATCCTTCGTCAGCGCCTACAACGACTTGAACAAGAAGCTGCAAGCGCTGCAAAAAGGCGACCTGAAGTCCGACACGGCGATGGGGCAGGTGAGCAACCAGCTGAACCTGCTGCTGAAGACGGGCGGCGGCAGCGTCTCGATGTCGGCGCTCAATGCGGCCGGCGTCAGCCAGGACAGCAACGGCCAGCTGGTGGTCGACGACAAAAAGCTGAAGGCCGCGCTGGCCAGCGATTCGGCCGGCGTCGGCAAGCTGTTCACCAACAACGGCAAGGGCATCGCCGACCTGCTGTCGGCCAAGGCCTCGGCGCTGACCTCGGACAGCAGCGTGATCAGCAAGGAAGCGGGCATGCTGGGCCGCGAGATCAGCAGCATCAACGGCCGCCGCACTGTGCTGACCAAGGCGCTGACGGCGCAGGCGACGGCGCTGGCGGCGCTGTACACCGCCCAGGCACAGACCAGCGCCGGCAGCGCGGTCAACGGCACCGCCGGCAAGTCCGGCACGCTGTTCGACATGTTAGGTTGATATTTCTAACGAATTCCTTGCGTCGAAACTGGCTATGCCCGATCATCACGGCTTGTGATTGATTCCACTCGGAGGGGCTATGGCAGGGAAGTTCGTTGGTGCGGCGTTGGTGGCGGCTGGCTTGATGGCGGGCGCGGGGCAGGTAGCGGCCCAGGCGCAAGAGGAAAAAGTCCTCAACATCTATAACTGGTCGGACTATATCGCCGACGATACCGTCAAAAACTTTGAAAAAGAAACCGGTATCAAGGTCCGTTATGACCTGTTTGACAACAACGAAATCCTCAATTCCAAACTGGCCGCCGGCAAGTCGGGCTACGACATCGTGGTGCCGACCGCGCAATGGGCGCGCCTGCAAATCGACGGCAAGCTGCTGCGCAAGCTCGATAAATCCAAGCTGAGCAACCTGAAAAACATGGATCCGGCGATCCAGGCCAAGCTGGCCGGCATCGATCCGAACAACGAATACCTGGTCGACTGGCTGTGGGGCTATACCACGGTGGGCATCAACGTCAACAAGGTCAAGGCCGCGCTGGGCGGCATGCCGATGCCGGACAACGCCTGGGACCTGATCTTCAATCCGAAATACGCGGCCAAGCTGAAGTCGTGTGGCGTGTCCTTCCTCGACTCGCCGTCCGAGGTGCTGCCGGCCGCGCTGCTGTACCTGGGCAAGCCGGCCTACTCGAAGAACGCCGCCGACTACGCCGAGGCGGGCAAGCTGCTGCAGGCGATCCGCCCGAATGTGACGCTGTTCAGCTCGTCGGGCTATATCAACGACATGGCCAACGGCGCGGTGTGCGTGGCGCTGGGCTGGTCCGGCGACATCAACATCGCCCGCCAGCGCGCGATCGACGCCAAGAACGGCAATGTGATCGAGGTGCTGGTGCCGAAGACCTCGGCCGCGCTGGTGTTCGACACCATGGCCATCCCGGCCGACGCGCCGCATCCGAACAACGCCCACCTGTGGATCAACTACATCATGCGTCCCGAGGTGCATGCCAGCCTGACCAACAAGGTGTTCTACGCCAATCCGAACTCGGCCAGCCTGAAGTTCGTGCGCAAGGATATCGCCGGCAACAAGACGGTGTTCCTGTCGGACGCGGACAAGCAACGCATGGCCGCGCCGGAAGCGGTGCCGGCTGATATTCGCCGCAACATTACCCGCATCTACACCAAGTTCAAGACTGGCCTGTAAACGACAATCGGCGCCAGCGGCGCCGATTTCTGCTTCAATGAAGCGGTAGCTATTCGTGATAGCGGTCGACCAATTTGTGTTTGCTGCCGCGCATTTCCTCGATCAATTCATACACTACCAAGGCGATCATCCCTCCGAAGATCCCCATCGTGAGCAAGGTGAACATGGTAACCCTCCCTCAAGTTGTTACGATTAAACTTTAGCAGATGGTTGCCGCTTTACAAGCTCTACGCAGCGTATTTTCCGTTTATTTCACCACCAGGTCGGCCGCCATCACCGCTTTCAGGTAGACGCTCATGGCGTTGCCGGGGTCGCGCTGGGAAAACCACCAGGCGCTGGCCTTGCGGATATCCCACTCCAGGTCGTCGCCCGTCATCAACAGCGAGGCCAGCTGGCCCAGGGTCGGCTGGTGGCCGACCACCAGCACCGAATCCTTGTTGCCCGGCCAGTTGACGGCCTTGAGGATGTCGGAGGCGTCGGCGCCGGGCGCCAGGTCGGTGTGGATCTTGAACTTGCGCCCCAGCGCTTCGGCCGTCTGCAAGGTGCGCACGGCCGGGCTGCACAGGATGCGGCAACTGTCGGGCAGCTGGGAATCGAGCCATTGGCCCATGCGGCGCGCCTGCTTCAGACCCTTGACGGTCAGCTCGCGCTCCAGATCGGACATGCCGGGTTCCGCGTCCTCGGCCTCGGCATGCCGCCACAATATGAGATCCATGTTTTTCTCCTGAACGACCTGCGAAAAAAGATCCCGCTCCGTTTATTCTCCCAGATGGGCGCCGGGCATGCCCAGCGTTTCCATCAGGTGCTGCTGGGCGCTGTAGGGCAGCTGCTTGCCGCGCGCCTTGCGGCGCTGGTAGTGGCCGTCCGCTTCCAGCTCCCACGCGTTCATATTATCCTTTAAATAAGGATTCAGTCCTTCCGTCAGCACGCGGCGCTTGAGCGCCTTGTCGAGGATGGGGAAGGCCACCTCGATGCGGCGGAACAGGTTGCGGCTCATCCAGTCGGCGCTGGCCAGCATGACGTCGTGCGCCAGGTCGTTGCGGAAGTAGTAGATGCGGCTGTGCTCGAGGAAGCGGCCGATGATGGAGCGCACCTTGATGTTTTCCGACAGTCCCGGCACGCCCGGCTTGAGCATGCAGGCGCCGCGCACGATCAGGTCGATCTTGACGCCGTCCTTGGAGGCCGCGTACAGCGCGCGTATCACCGACTCGTCGACCAGCGCGTTGATCTTGACGATAATCCGTCCTGGCCGTCCGGCGCGGGCGATGCGCGCTTCGTTGCGGATGGCCTTGATGATCTCGTTGTGCAGCGCGAACGGCGCCAGCCACAGGTGCGTGAGCCGGTGCGGCTTGGTCAGGCTGGTCAGGTGGATGAACACTTCGTTGACCTCCTGGCTGATGCCGGGATGGCAGGTCAAGAGTCCGAAGTCGGTGTAGAACTTGGTGGTGGTCGGGTGGTAGTTGCCGGTGCCGAGGTGGGCGTAGAAGCGCAGCTTGTTGTCCTCGCGGCGTATCACCAGCGCCACCTTGGCGTGGGTCTTCAGGCCGACCACGCCGTACACCACCTGGGCGCCGGCTTGTTCCAGCTTGTCGGCCCAGTTGATGTTGGCTTCCTCGTCGAAGCGGGCCTTCAGCTCGACGATCACGGTCACTTCCTTGCCCGAACGCGCGGCCAGGATCAGCGATTCCATCAGGTCCGAGTTCATGCCGGTGCGGTAGATGGTCTGCTTGATCGCCACCACGGCCGGGTCGAGCGCGGCGCTGCGGATGAAGTCGATCACCGTCTGGAAGGTCTGGTAGGGGTGGTGCAGCAGGATGTCACCGTCGCGCAGGGCGGCGAAGATGTCCGGGCTGCCCGGCTTTTGCGCGATGCCCGGGTAGAACGGCGGGAAGCGCAGCGCCGGGTTGTCGACGTGGTCCATGATCTCGGTCAGGCGCACCAGGTTGACCGGGCCGTTGACCGCGTACAGCCGGCTCTGGTGCAGGCCGAATTGGTCGAGCAGGAACTGCGACAGTTCCGGCGGGCAGTTCTTGGCCACTTCCAGCCGCACCGAGGTGCCGAACTGGCGGCCCTGCAATTCGCCCTTGAGCGCCTGGCGCAGGTTCTTGACCTCGTCCTCGTCGACCCACAGATCGGAATCGCGGGTGACGCGGAACTGCGAATAGGCGATCACCTCGCGGCCGGCGAACAGGTCGGAGATGTGGGCGTGGATGATGGACGAGAGCAGGCAGAACGAGACGCCGCCGCTTTTCGACAAATGGTCGGGCAGGCGGATCACGCGCGGCAGTACGCGCGGCGCTTTCACAATCGCGATGGCGGTGCCGCGGCCGAAGGCGTCCTTGCCGGACAGCGAGACGATGAAGTTGAGACTCTTATTAACGACTTGCGGGAAGGGGTGGGCCGGATCGAGGCCGATCGGCGTCAGCAGCGGGCGCACTTCGGTGTCGAAGTATTCCTTGACCCAGGCGCGCTGCGCTTCGTTGCGCTCGTTGTGGCGCACCAGGTGCACGCCGTTGGCGGCCAGCTGCGGCAGTACTTCCTGGTTGAGGATTTCATACTGGTGGGTCACCAGCGCGTGGCATTCATTGCTGATGCGCGACAGCGTCGCCACCAGCGCCGGGTGGTTGGACAGCGAACCTTCGACGCTGCCGGCCGCCAGCAGGCTGGCCACGCGCACTTCGAAGAACTCGTCCAGGTTGCTGCTGGCGATGCACAGGTAGCGCAGCCGCTCTAATAAAGGGATGCTCTTGTCCTCGGCCTGCGCGAGTACACGCCGGTTGAACATCAGTTGCGACAGCTCGCGGTCCAGGAACGCGGAGTTCTTATTTACTTCAGCATGCAAGTCAGGCTTCATGTCTTTTTGTTCACTTTGCAGTTAATCTCATTCTATCCTGTATTGCGGAAGAATGATGCAACAGTGTAAAGAAGAAATATGACAAGTCCGTGACATCTTCTGTCATAAATGACTTGGATGACGCGCCGATTATGACAGGATGGGCGTAATATATGCTGGCACCATGGCCTGTTCTCAGAGGGAGAGGGCGCTGTTTTCGGGGTGGAATAACTATTTTTGACATATTTCGGTCATGTCATAAACCTGTCATATTGCCCCGGTAGACTGCGCAGCATCCTAACCTGTCATAACAAAAGGACTTGATATGCGACTGAAACAACTGTTCTCTTCCCTGGTAGTAGGCGTTACGGCTGTCATGGCCTTCTCGTCCGCCGCCCACGCCGCCGATATGACCGGCGCCGGCGCCACCTTCCCTTACCCGATCTACGCCAAGTGGGCCGAGTCGTACAAAGCCGCCACCGGCAACGGCCTGAACTATCAGTCCGTCGGTTCGGGCGCCGGTATCAAGCAGATCAAAGCCAAGACCGTCGATTTCGGCGCGTCGGACATGCCGCTGAAAGCTGAAGAGCTGGATGCTGAAGGACTGATGCAGTTCCCAGCCATCATGGGTGGCGTGGTCACCGTGGTCAATCTGGACGGCATCACCCCAGGCCAGCTGAAGATGACCGGTCCGGTCGTGGCCGACATCTACCTGGGCAAGATCACCAAGTGGAACGACGCTGCCATCGCCGCGCTGAACCCAGGCGTGAAGCTGCCAGCCGATGAAATCACCGTGGTGCACCGCGCCGACGGTTCGGGCACCTCCTTCCTGTTCACCGACTACCTGTCGAAAACCAGCCCGACCTTCAAGAGCCAGATCGGTTCCGGCACCGCCGTGAAATGGATCGTCGGCGTGGGCGGCAAGGGTAACGAAGGCGTCGCCGCCAACGTGCAGCGCATCAAGGGTTCGATCGGCTACGTCGAGTGGGCTTTCGCCAAGAAAAACAAGATGTCGCACACCCAGCTGAAAAACAAGGACGGCAACTTCCTGCAGCCTGACGACGACTTCTTCAAAGCCGCCGCCGCCAGCGCCGAGTGGACCAAGACCCCAGGCTTCGGCGTGGTGCTGACCGACCAGGCCGGCAAGAACTCGTGGCCGATCACCGGCGTGTCCTTCATCCTGATGCACAAAGCTCAGGCTGACGCCAACAAAGGCAAGGAAGTCATCAAGTTCTTCGACTGGGCCTTCAAAAACGGTGGCGCCGCTGCTACCGAACTGGACTACGTTCCACTGCCAGCATCGGTTGTCAAGCTGGTCCAGGATGCCTGGAAAACCAACCTGAAAGACGCATCGGGCAAGGCAATCTACTAATCCGGACTTCCCTTCGCCGCCGCGCAGCAGCAAGCGCGGGCGGCGAGGGGGTTAGCCTGCGCCTCCCGACCGGGAGCCGCAGGCTAGCTACCATCCACGAGACAACAATATGAGCGCTGATATCACTTCCACGCCACTGAACAAATCGGAGCCGGCCATGCAGACCGCCACCGCCGCCCTCGCGGCAGCCGAGCAGGCCTCAACCCAGGCCATGCACCGCACCATGCGCAACCAGCGCATCCAGGATTTCATCTTCCACAAGACCACCATGCTGTTCGCGCTGTCCGTGCTGGCGGTGCTGCTGGGTATCATCATCTCGCTGATGGTGGGCGCCTGGCCGGCCTTCAAGGAATTCGGCCCGGCCTTCATCACCACCGTCGAGTGGGATCCGGTCAACGACAAGTACGGCGCCCTGATCGCCATCGTCGGCACCCTGGCCACCTCCGGCATCGCGCTGCTGATCGCCTTCCCGGTCAGCTTCGGCATCGCCCTGTTCCTGACCGAGATCTGCCCGGCCGGCCTGCGCCGTCCGCTGGGCACGGCGGTCGAGCTGCTGGCCGGCGTGCCGTCCATCATTTACGGCATGTGGGGCCTGTTCGTGTTCGCGCCGCTGTTCGGCGACTACGTGCAGCCGCTGCTGAAAAACACCGTCGGCCACCTGCCCATCATCGGCCAGTTCTTCAGCGGCCCGACCATGGGCATCGGCATCCTGACCGCCGCGCTGATCCTGGCGGTGATGATCATCCCCTTCATCTCCTCGGTGATGCGCGACGTGTTCGAGATCGTGCCTGCAGTGCTGAAGGAATCGGCCTACGGCCTCGGTTGCACCCGCTGGGAAGTGGTGCGCAAGATCGTGCTGCCTTACACCAAGACCGGCGTGGTCGGCGGCGTCATGCTGGGCCTGGGCCGCGCGCTGGGCGAGACCATGGCCGTGACCTTCGTCATCGGCAACGCCAACAAGCTGTCGTGGTCGCTGTTCGCGGCGGGTAACTCGATCGCCTCGACCCTGGCCAATGAATTCGCCGAAGCCGACACGCCGTTGCATGTGTCCTCGCTGTTCGCGCTGGCACTGATCCTGTTCGTGATCACCTTTATCGTTCTGTCCGCCGCCAAGCTGATGTTGGCCGGCATGTCTCGCAAGGAAGGCGTCAAATAATGAATCAAGTCATCAATCCGGTTTATCGCAAGCGCCTGCTGACGCACCGCATCGGTATCGCGCTGTCCGTGGCGGCGATGTCGGTCGGCCTGCTGGTGCTGGCGTGGATTTTGATCACGCTGGCGGTCAAGGGCTTCGGCGCGCTGAGCGTCAACCTGTTCACCCAGACCACGCCGGCGCCGGGCAGCGAAGGCGGTGGCCTGATCAACGCCATCGTCGGCTCGCTGATGATCGTCGGCCTGGCCACCGTGATCAGCACGCCGATCGGCATCCTGGCCGGCATCTACCTGGCCGAATACGGCGAAGAAAACAAGGTGGCGGCGGTGACCCGCTTCGTCACCGACATCATGCTGTCGGCGCCGTCGATCGTGATCGGCATGTTCGTCTGGGCCATGTACGTGGCCACCGCCAAGCACTATTCCGGCTATGCCGGTTCGGTGGCGCTGGCGCTGATCGCGGTGCCTGTCGTGGTGCGCACCACCGACAATATGCTGCGCCTGGTACCCAACAGCCTGCTGGAAGCAGCCTTCGCGCTGGGCGCGCCGCGCTGGAAAGTGGCGATGATGGTGCGCCTGCGCGCCGTCAAGGCCGGCGTGATCACCGGCGTGCTGCTGGCCGTGGCCCGCATCTCCGGCGAGACCGCGCCGCTGTTGTTCACCGCGCTGAACAACCAGTTCTTCAGCGCCGACATGAACGCGCCGATGGCCAACCTGCCGGTGGTGATCTACGGCTTCGCCATGAGCCCGTACGACAACTGGCGCGAGCTGGCCTGGGGCGGCGCGCTGCTGGTGACCTTCAGCGTGCTGGCGCTGAACATCATCTCGCGCACCCTGTTCAGCCAAAAAGTCCCGAATTAAACCCGAATATCAAAATCTGATAAAAGCGATCAACAATGAATACGCAACTGAGCCAAGAGAATGTGGTAGCCGCCAACGGCAAACGTAAAACCATCGAGATTTCGGGCCTGAATTTTTTCTACGGTAAAACCCAGAGCCTGACCAACGTCAATCTGGACGTGCACGAAAAGCAGGTCACGGCCTTCATCGGTCCTTCGGGCTGCGGCAAGTCGACCCTGCTGCGCACGCTCAACCGCATGTACGACCTGTATCCTGGCCAGCGCGCCGAGGGTTCGATCATGTACCGCGGCCGTAACATCCTGGAAGACGGCCAGGACGTCAACATGCTGCGCGCCAAGGTCGGCATGGTGTTCCAGAAGCCGACCCCGTTCCCGATGTCGATCTACGACAACATCGCCTTCGGCGTGCGCCTGTATGAAGACCTGTCGAAAGGCGAGATGGACGAGCGCGTCGAATGGGCGCTGAAGAAGGCCGCGCTGTGGGGCGAGGTCAAGGACAAGCTGAGCAAGTCCGGCCTGTCGCTGTCGGGCGGCCAGCAGCAGCGCCTGTGCATCGCGCGCGGCGTCGCCGTGAAGCCGGACGTGCTGCTGCTGGACGAGCCGACCTCGGCGCTGGATCCGATCTCGACCTCGAAGGTGGAAGAGCTGATCAGCGAACTGAAGCAGGACTACACCATCGCCATCGTCACCCACAATATGCAGCAGGCGGCACGCTGCTCCGACTACACCGCCTATATGTACCTGGGCGAGCTGGTGGAGTTCGGCGAGACCGACCAGATCTTCATGAATCCTGCGCGCAAAGAGACGCAGGATTACATCACCGGTCGCTTCGGCTGATCGAACTTATAATAGCAAAACGACTACGGAGCTCAGCATGATCGGTGAACATTCATCCAAGCAGTACGACAACGAACTGGAAGCCATACGCAGCAAGGTGCTGCTGATGGGCGGCATCGTCGAGACCCAGTTCCTCGACGCCATGACCTGCTTCCGCATCGGCAATCCCGAGCGCGCCGACCGCGTGATGCGCGAGGACGACGCCGTCAACCAGCTGGAAGTGTCGCTGGACGACGCCTGCAGCCACCTGATCGTGCGCCGCCAGCCGGCCGCCAACGACCTGCGCACCATCATGGCGACGATCAAGGTGATCACCGACCTGGAACGCATCGGCGACGAAGCGACCAAGATCGCCCGCACCGCCAAGGCGCTGCACGCGCGCGGCGCTGTGACCGTCAACCACTACGAGATGGTGCGCGGCATCGCCAACAACACCAGCGACATGCTGCACGACGCGCTGGACGCGTTCGCCCGCAACGACGGCAAGCAGGCCTTGCAGCTGATCGCCCAGGACGCCGTGATCGACCACGAGTTCCGTTCGATCATGCGCAATCTGATCACCTTCATGATGGAAGATCCGCGTACAATCTCGGCCGCGCTGGACACCCTGTGGGTGGCCAAGGCGATCGAGCGCATCGGCGATCACGCCAAGAACATCGCCGAATACGTCATCTACGTCGTCGAAGGTAAGGACATCCGCCACACCAAGACCGCACCGATACCGGACGACGTGCCCGAGCAAGCGCAGTAAGCGACATAACAAGAGAAATAACGCGAGAAATAATGGCATCCGATAAAACCACCGTATTGATCGTCGAAGACGAGCCAGCCATTGTCGAGCTGGTGACGTTCTCGCTGCGCGAGGCAGGCTGGAACTGCTGCGCCGTGCAAAGCTGTTCCGAGGCCTGGGACTTCATCCAGACCAAGACCCCGCAACTGATTTTGCTGGACTGGATGCTGCCCGACCAGACCGGCCTGCGCCTGCTGGCGCGCATCCGTTCCGACCGCCAGTTCAATGAAATCCCGGTCATCATGTTGACCGCCAAGAGCATGGAAGAAGACAAGCTGGCGGGCCTGAACAGCGGCGCCGACGACTATGTCACCAAGCCGTTCTCGCCGCGCGAACTGCTGGCGCGCGCCAAGGCGCTGCTGCGCCGCAAGAGCCCTGAGCATGCGCAAGCGACCATGCGCGCGGCCAATGTGATGCTGGACCCGGTCAGCTGCACGGTGTTGATGGACGAGCAGAAGATCGACATCGGCCATGCCGAGTACAAGCTGCTGAAGTTCCTGCTGGCGCATCCGGAACGGGTGTTCTCGCGCAGCCAGCTGCTCGACAAGGTATGGGGCGACCATGTGGTGATCGAAGAGCGCACCGTCGACGTCCACGTGCTGCGCCTGCGCAAGGCCTTGAAAGAGGCCGAGCATCTGATCAAGACGGTGCGTAGCGTGGGCTACATGCTGTCGGAGAAATAATGAATCCAAAACTGGTGTTCTGGGTGCCGGCCGCGCTGCGCACCGCCATCATCCTGGCGGGCTGCGCGCTGCTGGGCTGGATGTTCGGCTGGCTGAACGGCCTGGTGCTGGCGCTGGTGGCCATGATGGTGCTGGTGTTCGTGCAGCTGACCTATCTTTACCAGTTGAGCAACTGGATGGACGATCCGCAGAGCGCCAAGCTGCCCGACGGCTGGGGCGCCTGGACCAATATCTTCTCGCGCCTGTACCGCATGCGGCGCGACGACGAGAAGAACCAGGCCGAGCTGACCGAATGGCTGGCGCGCTTCCGCCAGGCCATGCATTTGCTGCCGGACGGCGTGGTCATCATGGACGACGTGCTGTTCCTGGAGTGGTGCAATCCGGCCGCCGAGAAGCACCTGGGCCTGACGCACGAGCGCGACAAGGGCATGCGCGTGACCAATCTGGTGCGCAGCCCGGATTTCATGGACTACATCATCCTCGGCCGCTACGAGCAGCCGCTGACGATCAGCTTCCGCGAGCGCAAGCTGATCGTGCATATCATTCCGTTTGAAAACCGCCGGCAAATCCTGGTGACGCACGATGCCACCGAGAGCGAGCGCATCGAGGAGATGCGGCGCGACTTCATCGCCAACGCTTCGCACGAGCTGCGCACGCCGTTGACGGTGATCGTCGGCTTCCTGGAGATCGCCGCTTCCGAGGGGCTGGATGTGGCCACCCGCTCGGCGCACCTGAAGCTGATGACGGAGCAGGGCCATCGCATGCAGCACCTGATCGAGGATATGCTGACCTTGTCACGGCTGGAGTCGGTGGATTATCCGATGCGGCCGGAGCAGGTCGACGTGCCCAAGCTGATGGAGCAGGTGTTGCGCGACGCGCGGGCGCTGTCGGCCGGCAAGCACGAGATCACCATGGCGGTCAACGGGCCGGACATCATGGGCAGCTATGAAGAGTTGCACAGCGCTTTCGGCAACCTGGCCTCGAACGCGGTGCGCTATACGCCGGCCGGCGGCAAGATCCAGCTGGTGTGGAAAGAGTATGAGGGCGGCGTCAAGTTCATGGTGGAAGATACCGGCATCGGCATCAGCCCTGAGCACATCTCGCGCCTGACCGAGCGCTTCTACCGGGTCGACAAGAGCCGTTCGCGCGAGACCCAGGGCACCGGGCTGGGGCTGGCGATCGTCAAGCACGTGCTGCTGCGCCATGGCTCGACCTTGCAGATCAAGTCGGAGGCGGGCAAGGGCAGTTCCTTCATCGTCTGCCTGCCGAAGAGCGCCATCGTCCAGCAGCAGCCGGAGTTGTTGCTGAATTAGTAGGCGACATCTTCCAGCCGGTAGCGGAACTTTCTGCGCTCCGGCAAATCCCAACCAGGTTCGCGGTCGGTGTTTCTCGGCACTGCTGCCACCGGTGGCACCAAGGCGGGGGGCGCGTCCGCTTGGGCAGCCGCGTCCTTTGCCGGCGCTGCCGGCTTCTGCGCCTCTGTTAGCTTTTCCGCCGCAGCCGACTTCTCCGCCGCAGCCAATTCCGTGCGCAGCCTGTTGGCTAGCTTGAAGGACTTATCACCCGGTCGGCGGACGTACAAATCGTGCCATGCGCTGCGCGTCGAGCGCGCGAACGATTGCGCGAACTGGTTCGGCGAGACCGCGCGGCCATTGTGGATGATCTGGTCACCTTCAACGCATGCGTAGTTGTGCTCGCCGTAGCTCCATGATTTCAACACGGTGCCTTCGGGAAGAAATAGTGTTTTCCATTGGTAGCCATGTAAGCCTGCGGGATCGGCTCCGAGGGCGAATGCGGCCGGGTCGGCGAGCCAGCGCTCGAGGGCCAAAGTCATCGCTTCCGAGATATCCTGCGAGCCGCCGCGGCGGCGCAGCTTTTCGATCAGTTTGAGCAGGGTATCGGTGGGCACCTGCACGGTCATTGTGGTATTCATTCGATTTTTCCCCCTATTTTCTTCGGCATTCCCCAATTTAGACCGGCAAATTCGAAAACAGTTCAATGCTTGAAAAAAATGAAGAAAATTGAAGGAGAAATCGGGGTTTTGCCACAAGGAGCGGGGCGGCGCACCCCATACGCATATTCCTGCCGTCCGCCCATGCGGCTCAATGCAGCGCCACAAAGGGCGCCAGCGCTTGCTCGACTGCGGAAGGACTGAGCGCCGTCGCTTCAAGCGGGCGCAAGGCGCGTGCCACCTCGGCTTTGCGCGCATCGGCTTGCAGCACGGCCTGATTGTCGGCCAGGGAGCGCAACAGTTGCGCGGTGATCCGGTCGAGTTCGGGACGTACGGTCTTGGCCAGGTCGGGCGCGTCGTCAAACTTGCCGGCCTGTTGCGTCCGCCATTTGGCATACAGTTCGCGCTGCACGATTTTCGACGCTTCGATCTGCGCGTGGAACACCGCTTCGACCCATGCATCGGCAAGCCCGAGCGCGGCGCCTTGCTTCACTGCCGCCTGAATCACCTGCGCCTCGCGCGGCAGGTCGTCTATCGGTGCCTGCACATTCCACTTGGCGCGCGCCACCGCTTGCGCCAGCAGCAGGCGTTGGTCTATAGTCAGTCGCAACGGTTCCAGGTCCCGCCGCAAATCGGGCGCGCTGCGCGCTATCGTCTGCTCCGGCCGGACGCCGACTGTCTGGGCCGATGCAAGCGCGCCGGCCAGCGGCAGGCAAAGCAGGACGAGTCGGATCACTGCGTGCATGAACTTTCCTTTTGATCAGGGGTAGGTGAAGAAGATGAAGTGCACGGCGTTGAGCGCGATGTGTACGAGGATGGGCGCTTCGATGCGCTGCGTGGCGTGGTAGGCGTAGGCATAGCCCAGGCCTGCGATGGCGGCAAGCGCGGCGTACAGCGGGCCGCCCGCCAGATGGGCGGCGCCGAACAGCAGGGCTGAGCAGATCAGCGCCACCCATGCGCCATGACGCAAGCCGGACAGCGCCGACACCAGTCGCGCTTGGATGAACCCGCGGAAGAAAGCCTCTTCGGCGACCACGGTGAAGAGCAGGTTCACCGCGAGGAATTGCAGCGTGACCTTCGGCAGCTTGAATGCCGGCTGCACGAAGCCGAGGCCGGTGGCAAAGGCCATCACGGCCGCCACGGTGAGCAACAGCACCGGCAAGGTCTTCTTCAGCACAGCGCCAAATTCGGACAGCGACGCCGTGCGATGGCAAATGAATGCCAACAGTATCAGGCCAACCGCGCCCTTGTCGAAATTCGCATACTGGGTAAAGGGCCTGGCGCCGGCCGAGAACACCGCGCCGGCGATCACCACGGGATTGCTGAACCCCGGCAGCTTATGAATCGCCAGCGCAAACGCCAGCACCAGCGTGACCACGCCAAACAGAATCCGCAGATATTTTTTGGACGCCGCATCGGTCAGCCAGGCCGCTCCGCCGAACAAGGCCAGCGCGATGAAGGCCGGCGCGTGTAGCACGCCCGACAGCGCGCCACACAGCAGCGCCAAGGCAAACCAGATTTGCCAGGGCGCGAGCGGGACGCGGGGAGAGCGTGGGAGCCAGACGGCCCCCACGGACAGCGCGAGGGCGATAAAGGTCAGCAGCGTGAGTGTCGGCATTATTGAGGGAAACGGTGGATGAACTTCCCTCAATAGTATCACCCAGCTAAGCAGTTTAGAACTTGTAGGCGACGCCCGTCATCAGCATCGGCGTGGTCTTGCGCTTGGTCAGCGGGCTGTCGGCGGCGTCGGAGGCCAACTGCGTGATGCCGAGCACCGTGTGCACCGACCAGTTCTTGTCGAGCACGTGGTTCCAGCTGACGCTGGTCGTGACGTTGGCGATGCCGCCCCTGGCGTTATAAGCCTTGTAGCCGGAGGCGGCGCTTTGCGCGGCGGTCACGCCGAAGTAGGTTTGCATGTGCTTCTTGTCGGCGTACTCGGTCGACACGCTCAGGCCGACCTGGTCGCTGGCGGTGGTGTACAGCTGCGTCGCCGCGCCCAGCGTGTAGGTGGCGCCGTGTTCGCGGTGCGCCAGATTCTGCGTGGTGCTCAGGCTGACGCCGACGGTGCCGAACTGGTAGCTGGCCCCCAGCACTGCCTGCGCCGCGCCCTGGATATCGCCCATGCCCTTGAGCGCGTCGGAGCCGTCGAAGATGTTGCGCTTGTGGTCGGCGCGCGCGCCGCCGTAGCTCAGCGCCGCGCTCAGGCCGACGCCGCTGACGCTGGTCTGGAAGCCCGCGCCGCGCATGGTGCTGAGGAAGAAGCCGTTGTCGAAAGTGCGCTCGATGTAGGGCAGCGGCACCACGCGGCTTTTCTTGCTGCCGGCGTATTCCGGCACATAGGCGATGCCGCCGCCCACGGTCAGGCTGTCGCCGGCGGCGGGCGCGGTCTGCGGACCGGACGACGAAGGCAGATCGAGGGCGTCGGCGTGGCTGTTGCCGCTGAAGGCGCAAAGGGAGGCGAGGGCAAGGGTGATGGCAAGGCGCATGGAGGATCCTGTGAGGTGATGGTTCGGTGGTCCGCCGGCGCTTGCTGGAGTGGGCCCGGCGTATGACGGAGCGAAGTGTCGCAACATTTCCTGTCCGCCGCCACCGGCTTGTCTGAAGTATCATCTGCTGAATTGATTGGTACCGCGTGGCGGTGCCCGACCTTCGGAGAGCCGACCATGTCCCTGACGTTGTACTACCATCCACTGGCCTCGTTCTGCCATAAAGTGCTGATCGCGCTGTACGAGAACGCCACGCCCTTCGACAAGCGCCTGATCAACCTGGGCGAGGAGGCCGACCGCGCGGAGCTGGAGGCGATCTGGCCCTTGTGCAAGTTCCCGGTGCTGCGCGACCACGAGCGCGGGCGCGACGTGCCGGAGACCTCGGTCATCATCGAATACCTGGACCGTTATTTCCCCGGCCCGCAGGATTTGATCCCGGCCGACTGGGACGCGGCGCTCGATGTGCGCCTGTGGGACCGCTTCTTCGACAATTATGTGCAGGAGCCGGTGCAGACCATCGTCTTCGGCCATCTTAGCGGCATGCAGTGCGACCGGACCAAGGAGCGCACCAAGCTCAAGACGGCGTACAAGATGATCGAGAAGCGCATGGCCACGCGCAGCTGGATGTGCGGCGACGCCTTCAGCATGGCCGATTGCGCGGCGGCGCCCGCGCTGTTCTACGCCGCCACGCTGTTGCCGTTCCCCGAGGAATACCCGCACCTCAACGCCTACTTCGAGCGGCTGGTCGGCCGCCCGTCCGTCAAGCAGGTGCTGGACGAAGCGAAACCGTATTTCTCGATGTATCCCTTCGTCGACGATATACCGGAACGCTTCCTGTAACTTGACCTAGTTCTTGTTGCCTTGGTCCTCTGCGCTCTGCATCGAGGCCGGTTGCGCCATCGAGCCGTTCTGCGCCGCTACGCTGGCGAAGTGGTGGGCCTGGTCGATGATTTCCTTGCCTGCGGCCTTGCTCTGACGCAGCTGCTGGTCGACCTGGGCGACGGCCTTGTGCGTGACCGCCTCGGCCAGCTCGGTCGCCGTGCGCGCCGCCTGCGGCGCATGCTGCTGCACCACCTGGTTGATGCTGGTCTGATATTCGCTGGCAATCTGGTTCAGCTGCTGCTGCCACGCTTGCAGCTTGTGCGCCGCCTGTTCGGTCGACGGCGTGCGCTCCGCCTGCGGGGTCAGCAGGGCGACGCGCAATGCTTCGGTGGAATCCTGAAGCCAGTCGCGGCTGAATTGCAGGTTCACCTCGGACAGCTGGCGCACCGATTGCAAGGTGGCGAGTGTCAGGTCGCTGAAATAGTCGATGCGGGCGAGCACGTGATTTTTTGCTGCTGGCGAAATGGTTTCCACAAACGAATTCATGTACTTCTCCTGGATGGTGTGGGGCCAAAGAGAGCGTGCTGGTACAGGCGCTCTGGCCGGACGCCTGCCGCACTATCTTCGCAGGTACAGCCTGTTTTTGCCACACCAGAGCTTGCAGGCATCATTCGTTTGGCCTGGTCAATAAATTATCCGCTTCGCCACGCCCTTGTCCGTCTCGCCACATAGCGGTGGACCGGCGGCGGACGGCTGCGCTAAGGTGACGCTGTCCCTATCACACATGAAAGCCAGTCCATGAAAAGAAGAAGCTTGCTCAAGTCGGTAGCTGCCTTGCCGCTGATGTCGCTCACCTCGCTGCCGGCCTGGAGCGCAACCGCCCCGCGTCGCCGTGTGCGTCCCGGCGACGCCGCTTGGCCGTCGGCCGCTGCCTGGCAGCAATTGAAGGGGCGGGTCGACGGCCGCCTGTTCAAGCTGGATGCGCCGTTCGCCGCCTGCTCCTCCAGCGCCGCTGCACCAGCCTGCACGGCTGCGCTGGACGACCTGAAAAACACCTACGCCATCGGCGACCAGCCGGCATTGACGCAGACCAGCGGCTGGCTGGACGCCTGGTCCTCGCAACCGAGCGCCTACGCGGTGGCGGCGCGCGGCACGGCCGACGTGGTGGCGGCGGTCAACTTCGCGCGCGAGCACAATCTGCGGCTAGTGGTCAAAGGCGGCGGCCACAGCTACCAGGGCACGTCCGACGCGCCCGATTCGCTGCTGGTCTGGACGCGCCAGATGAACGAAGCCACGCTGCAGCCGGCCTTCGTCGCGCAAGGCTGCAAGGACGCGCCGCAGCCGGCCGTCACGCTGGGCGCGGGCGCGATGTGGATCGACGCCTACGACGCCGTCACCACGCGCGGCGGCCGCTACGTGCAGGGCGGCGGCTGCACCACGGTCGGCGTCGCGGGGCTGGTGCAGAGCGGCGGCTTCGGCAGCTTCTCCAAGAACTACGGCACCGCCGCCGCCGGCCTGCTGGAAGCCGAGGTGGTGACCGCCGACGGCCAGGTGCGCATCGCCAACGCCTGTACCAACCCCGAGCTGTTCTGGGCCTTGAAGGGCGGTGGTGGCGGCAGCGTCGGCGTGGTCACGCGGCTGACGCTACGCACGCGTGAACTGCCGGAGACTTTCGGCGCGGTGTTCTTCACCATCAAGGCCGCCAACGACGACGCCTATCGCGCATTGATCGCGCAGGTGCTGGCGTTCTACGCCGGCGCGCTGTTCAACGCTAACTGGGGCGAGCAGATCGGCTTCAATACCAGCAATACGGTGGACGTGTCCATGGTGTTCCAGGGCCTGAACCAGCAGCAGGCGGAGGCGGTGTGGGCGCCGTTTCTGGCCTGGCTGGGCGAGCGACCCGAGTACACGCTGGAAAAGCCGTTCCGCGCGGTGGCGCTGCCGGCGCGGCAGTTCTGGAACGTGGCCTTCTTCAAGAAATACGCACCGGGCTTCATGCTGGCCGACGAGCGCACCGGCGCCCCTGCGCACCACGGCGTGTGGAAGGGCGACGCCGAGGATGCGGGCTGGTTCATCCACGGCTACCAGTCGGCCTGGTTGCCGGCCACGCTGCTGGCCGCCGAACAGCAGGCGCAATTGGCCGATGCGCTGTTCCGCAGCACGCGGCACTGGCGCGTCGGCCTGCACTTCAACAAGGGACTGGCGGGCGCTTCGGCGGCCGACCTGGCCGCCGCGCGCGACACGGCGATGAATCCCGACGTGCTGGGCGCGTTCGGGCTGGCCATCATCGCCGGCGGCGACGGCCCACACTATCCCGGCATGCCGGGGACGAAAGAGGAGGCGCAGAAAAGCGCGCAGCGTGGCCGCGACCGGGCCGCGTCGATCGGCCGGGCGATGGCGGAACTGCACAAGGCCGTGCCCAAGGCCGGCTCCTACGTGTCGGAGAGCGACTACTTTCTCAAGGACTGGCAGGCCGCGTTCTGGGGCGCCAACTACGAGCGGCTGGCGCGCGCCAAGCGGCAGTACGATCCGCACGGCCTGTTCTTCGTGCGCCACGGCGTTGGCAGCGAGGCGTGGAGCGACGATGGCTTCACGCGCAAGGGCTAGCGCGGCACCAGCAGCAGCTCCTTCTGGCGTCCGCCGATGTAGCGGATGCCGGCCTGGTCGAAATAGGCGTCTTCCTCCAGCATGATGCGCACCGGCTCCGCGTAGCCCGGCAGCGCGGTCGCCGCAGTGAGCTCGATCGAGTAGGCGGTGCGGTAGCGCAGCGCCTCGTCGCCGCTGCCCGGCACACCGTCCTGCATGTCCCACATGCCGATGGTCGGGCCGGCGGCGTGGCCGTGGTAGCCGATCGGATGGGTGTAGATGGTCGGGTTCAGGTTCTCGGCGCGCGCCTGCGCCAGCGCGGCGGCCAGCATCTGGTTGCCGGTGCGGCCCTGGCGGAACTGCGAGGTCAGGATGTCCTGCAGGCGGTTGGCGCGGGCGAAGGCTTGCACCAGCGCGGCCGGCGCTGCGCTCTCGCCGGGCTTGAGCACATAGGCGTGCTGCTGCACGTCGGTGTTCAGGCGCAGGTAGGTGATGCCGATGTCCACGTGCAGCAGGTCGCCGGGGATGATGATGTCGGCGTCGGCCAGGCCCTTGCCGGCGCGCTGGATCTCCACCGATGGGTGGAACCAGGTGTCGTAGCCTAGGTCGCGGATCTTCTGGCGGAACCACCACACCACGTCCTCGCTGGTGGTGATGCCGGGCGTGATGACGCGTTCGGAAAAACCTTCGGCGATGATCTTGTGGGTGGCGTCGACCAGCTGCGGATAGATCTGCATCTCGCGTTCGGTGCGGGTCTCCAGCCAGCGCACCGCAAGCGGCTCGGCCGACACCACCTTGGCGCGGTACTCGGGCGGCAGCGCTTGCAGCAGTTCGGTGTAGTCGGTGTGGTCGATGCCGTCAGCGTGGCCGAAATGGCGCGAGGTGTCGAGCGCGATTTTGCCCGGCTTGCGCTGCGCGATCAGCGTCACCAGCGCCGCCCACTGGTCGGGGAATTTCTGCACGTCCCACGCTGCGGCAATGCTCTTGCCGACGTTGTAGCGCGCCACCGCCAGCTTGTCGACGCGGCCGCTGGCCGGATCGCGGCAGAACAGCAGCACCGTGCGGCGGCGGGCGTTGAGCCACTCGGCCGGCAGCATGGTCTTCAGCACCGGGTCTTCGTTGTATTCGCGCGAGACCACGATCCACATATCGATGCCGGTCTGCGCCATCATCTCCGGCAGCAGCGTATCGAAGCGTTCGGCCAGCAGTTGGTTGATCACGGCCGCCTGTTCGCGCACGGGCAGCACCTGGGCCGGCGCCGGCGCGTTCGCGGCCAGCAGCAGGGACATCGCAAGGAGATATTTTTTCATGCGTTCATTTGACCACAGCGCCCGGCGAAGTCAATCAACTAGCTGCATACTTGTTAAAAAAGCACTCTTGCGTTACGCTGGAGTCAGCCCACTCACAAGGAGCATACATGGCATCGATTTTCTACCTGCACGGCGGCCCAGGCCTGAGCGTCGCCATCGAAAGCATGCGCTTCCCGCAGGCCGTCGACGTGGAATGGTGGCAGCAGCCGCCTGCCGCGCCGTGTGCGCAGCGTCCCTACCTGGATTTGTTGGAGGCCACGTTGGCCGGGTTCCGCCGCAGCGCGCAGGCGCACGGTGCGCCGCTGACCGTGATGGCCAGTTCCTTCGGCGCGCACCTGGCGACCCATGTCGCCAACCATGCGCCGGAACTGGTGGCGCGCGTGGTGCTGCTGGCGCCGACCTACAATCCCGAACAGGCCGCGCTGCGGCTGGCGCGGCACGCGTTGTCCCGCAACGCCGGTCATGCCGACGCGCCCAAGGTTGTCGCGGCGTTGGCGGCCTACGATGCGGCGCCGGGGCGGGCGCGCTTCTGGGACGTGTTCGGCGTGCTGCAACTGTTGCCGGATGTGCCGTCGCTGTATTTCGGTCCGGATGCCGGCGATGCGCCGCGCCATTTCCTCGAAGTGCTGCAACAGCCGGGCGCCTTTGATGGTCCGACCTCGGTCGCGGTGTCGGACGACTTTGCGGCCAGCTTCCAGCCGCCGGGACGCAGCGCCTTCAGCGGACCGGTATCGGTGCTGTTTGGCCGCTATGATCCGATGATCGATGCGGAACAGGATGGCGCCATCTGGCGCGCCATCTTCCCGCAGGCGAATGTGCGCCTGGTCGACAGCGGCCACTTCCCGCTGCTTGAATCGTCGCTCGAAGCCTGCCTGACCTAAGCCGCCAGCGCCTGCCGCGCGCTCAGCGCGAGAAGTGGGCGTCGATTTCTTCCAGCGTCTTGCCCTTGGTTTCGGGCAGCAGGAAGGTGGCGGTCAGGAAGTACAGCAGTGCGCAGCCGGCGCCGTAGAAAAACAGCGTGGCATAGCCATACTGGCCGACCGTCGGCAGGAACACCGCCGCGATCACGGTGGACACAAACTGGTTGATCAGCAGCGCCACGCTCATGCCGTTGGAGCGGATACGGTTGGGCATCAGCTCCGACAACGCCAGCCACACGCACACGCCGGGGCCGACCGCGAAGCTGGCGACGAACAGGCAAATCGCCAGCGCCACCTGCCAGCCGTGCGCGGAGGGCGGCACCGCCGACAGGTGCGCCTGCTCGATGCGCAGCGGCGCGCCGACGGCTTCGGCCGGATCGGCGAACGGATTCAGATGCAGACGGCGGAAGAAGGCGCCGATCACGCTGTCCGCCTGCACCGTGTCTTCACGGGCGACGCGCAGCAGCGGCAGCGCCGGATCGTCGCTGCGGCGGCTTTGCACGTTGGTGAACGGGCCGTAGGAATAGGCGATCGATAGCTGCATCGCCGCGCCATCAGTCGGCGTGCCGCCCAGCGCCTGCAAGGTGGCTGGATCGAGGCGCAGCTCCAGGCCATTGGCCTGCGCGCGCGTTTGCAGCATGGCGCTGATGTCGCGCTGCTCGCCCTCCACGCTGCGGAACAGCAGGCCCGCCGTCAACAGCGCCAGCACGATGCCGCCGGTACCCAGCATCATCAGGAACTTGCGGCCCTTGCGGTCCACCAGCACCACCGCCACCACCGTCATCACCGCGTTGAGCACCTTGAGCGCGACGTCGGCCATGTTGGCGGTGGCGCCGGGCAGGCCGGCCTGGTTCAGGATGGTGACCACATAGGCCAGGATGGAATTGATGCCGGTCGCCTGCGTCAGCGCCAGCACCAGGCAGGCCAGCAGGAAGGGCAGCACGTAGCGGCGGCTTAGCAGGCGGTCGTTTGCCACCGCTCCGCCGGACGACGTAACTGGCGACAGCGCCAGTTCAATATCGCGCAGTTCCGCTTCCGCCTCGGCGGCGGGACGGGTGCGCAGCAGCGCGGCGCGGGCTTGGGCGATGCGGCCCTTGCGCGCCAGCCAGCGCGGCGATTCCGACAGCAGCAGGCCGCCCAGCGTGAACACCAGGCCAGGCGCCAGGCACACCCAGAAGATGCTGCGCCATGCGTGGTCCTTGGCCGCGAACACGGCGTCGGCACGCGCCGCTTCCGCCAGATGCGCCGCCGCCGCCGTGGCGGTTTCCACCGTCTGCGCCTGGAACAATCCGATCAACGCCGCCGCCACCAGGCCGATGGTGAGCAGCAGCTGGAACAGCGCCGCGCCGCGGCCGCGATGGCGCGCATGCAGGCACTCGGCCAGGTACAGCGGCACCACCACGCCAATCAAGCCGCCGCTGATGCCTTGCAGCAGACGGCCCAGCATCAGCGGCAGGTAGCCGTCGGCCAGCGCAATCAGCGGTATGCTGAGCGTGAACAGGGCGCCGGCCAGCACCATCGCCGCGCGCCGCCCCACCAGGTCGGCCAGCGCGCCGGCGAACAGCGACGACAGCACGGAGCCCAGCAGCACCGCCGCGACGATAAAGCCCAGCTGCTGCGCGCTCAGCTTCCACGCCACCGACGCCGTCGATTCCAGATAGGGCAGGGCGCCGGCGATGATGCCGACGTCTATCCCGTAAAGCAGCCCTCCCATACCGGCGATAAACAGCAGAAAGCCCATGGCGCGGGCGGGTGCGGTTGGCAGGGTGGCTTGCATCGAAACTCCGGCTAGTGAGAAGAAAGATCGATGGCTTCGCCTTCAACGAAGACGGCCACCGGCTGCAGATCGGCATTCAAAACTACGAGGTCGGCCCAGGCACAGGGCGCCAGGCGGCCGCGCTCCGTCTCACCGAGGTAGTCGGCGGGGTAGAGCGACAAGCGGTTGGAGGCGTCGGCCAGGTCCAGCCCGAGGCCGACGAAATTGCGCAGCGCCTGGTCCATCGTCAGCACCGAGCCGGCCAGCGAACCGGTGGCCAGCCGCACGCAACCCAGGCACTTGTAGACGCGCTGGCTACCCAGCCCATACTCGCCGTCCGGCATGCCGGTGGCCGAGGTGGCGTCGGTCACGCCGTACAGGCGCGGGATGGCGCGCAGCGCGGCGCGGATCGCGCCTTCGTGCACGTGCTGCAGGTCGGGGATGATCTCGGCATATTCGGCATGCGCCAGCGCGGCGCCGGCGATGCCGGGATGGCGGTGGTTGAGCGCCGTCATGCCGTTAAACAGATGGGTGAAGCCGGCCGCGCCGGCGTTGAGCGCGGCCACGCCGTCCTCGTAGCTGCCGTTGCTGTGGCCCAGCTGCACGCGGATGCCCATCTGCTTGAGCATCGGGATCAGGTCCAGGTGGCCGTCGACTTCGGTGGCCAGCGTCAGCACGCGGATGGCCGCCAGTTCGTGATAGCTGCGCAGCAGCTCCAGGCTGGCCACGGCCACCGCGTCGGCCGGCTGCGCGCCGAGGCGGTGGATGCTCAGGAATGGCCCTTCCAGGTGCACGCCCAGCATGCGCGCGGCGCCGGCCGGGCGTTCGGCAATCACGCCGGCCAGGCCCTTGAGCGCGCGGCGGATCGAATTGTCGGTGGCCGTCATGGTGGTGCCCAGCATCGCCGTGGTGCCGTGGCGCGCGTGGCTGCGCGCCACGCTGGCGCCGGCGTCGCCGCCTTGCATGATGTCGACGCCGGCGGCGCCGTGCACGTGCAGGTCGATGAAGCCGGGCAGTATCGTCAGGCCGCTGTTGTTGCCGGCCTGCGCGTCCGCCTGGATGGTTTGAATACGCTGGTCAAAGGCGATGCTGCCCGTGATCCAGCCTTGTGGCGTGAGGATTCTGCCGCTTAAAACGTCGTTGCTTAACACAGTTATTCCGCTATCAGGAGTTCGATGCCGGCTTCCAGCAGGCCATCGCGGTATTCCGCGCTGATGCTGGCGTCGGTAATGACGGTATGGACGCGGTCCAGCTGCACGATGCGGTGCAGGCTGACGCGCCCGAATTTGGAGGCATCGGCGAGGACGATGATTTTCTTGGCCCGTTCCACCATCTTGTGGTTCAGGCTCGCTTCCGCCTCGTGGTGGGTGGTGACGCCGAATTGCAGGTCGAAGCCGTCGACGCCGAGGAACAGCTTGTCGAAGCTATAGGCCTGCAGGCAGGCCTCGGCCTGCGTGCCCTGGATCGACAGCGACTGCTTGCGCAGCAGGCCGCCCGTCAGGATCAGGTCGACGCCGGGGGCGTCGGCCAGTTCCCAGGCGATGTTCAGGCCATTGGTCATCACCGTCACGTTCTGCGCCTCGCGCAGGTGGCGCGCCAGCGAGATGGTAGTGGTGCCCGAATCGATGATGATGTTGTCGCCCGGCTGCACCATGCGCGCGGCCCAGGCGCCGATGCGCTCCTTCTGCTCGTGGTTCAGCGCGTCCTTCTGCGGTATGGTCTGTTCGGGCGGCGGGGTGCGGGTCAGCGTGGCGCCGCCGTGGCTGCGCGTGGCCAGACCCTGCGATTCGAGCGCACTGAGGTCGCTGCGGATGGTGACGGCGGAGACGCCCAGCTGGTCCACCAGCGCGGCCACCTGGACCGAGCCGTGTTGGGTAAGCGCTTGCAAGATGGAGGCGCGGCGTTGACTGGTATTTCGCATTATTGTGCAGTCGATTCTACAAAAACGTCGAGCTTAACAGATCGCAGCCGCTGTGCCAGCAGGCGCGGATGCATTGAGCGTCGTATTTGCCGCCGCATTACGGTTGCAGGCGCGCGCATATTGCGCCAGCACGCGGCCGATTTTGTGCTCCAGCAGCGCTTCGGCCTTGGTGGCCAACCGGCCTTGCACCACTTCCAGATACTGTTCCGGCAGGTGTTGGCTCAGCAGCGACAGCGGAATCGCCAGCGCATCGAGGTTGGTGCACAGTTTGTCGACGGCGGCCACGATCGCCGGCTCGCCCCAGTAGTAGCGGCAACGGTCGCTCAGGCCATAGCGGCGCAGCAGGCGTTGTTCGGCGCTGGTGCCGGGATAGTGCTTGGCCCAGTGCTTGGGCTGCGCCAGCATGGTCTCGTCCAGCACCTGCATCAGGCGCGAGGCCTGGCCGGGCGCCACCAGTTCTTCCTCGATCAGGCACAGTGCCTGCAAGGCCTCGCGCAGCGCGAAGGTGGCGGCCGGGCCGACCTTGAGGATGGCGAAATGGTCGCGCACCATGTCGTGCAGCGCCGATTCGCGCTGGTAGTCGGTGGAGTGGGCTTCGAACACCAGGCCGGGCTGGCCGGCGACGAAGGCCGACAGCGCGGTCGCCTGCGCGGCGTCGTAGTGCTGGATCTGGCTGTGGTCGAAATCCACGCCCGGCTGCACCACCATCGCGATCACGCGGCGCCAGGCGCTGTGCAGTTCCATGGCGAAGAAGGCCAGGCGGTGCACGTCCAGCGTGCGCGCAGCGGCCTTGGGCGAGGTGACCGCGCCGGCCTGCGCCAGGTTGGCTTCGCCGCCCGGGATCGGCACCTCGGTGCCGATCACGTACACCGGCGGCGGCAGGCCGGCCAGCTCGGCGGCCTTTTCCGCCACCGCGCACAGCCGCGCCGAGCGGGCGGCGATGGTTTCGTCGCTCAGCAGCTGTGGATCGTCGGCGCAGCGCATGCTGCAATCGAGGTGGATCTTGTGGAAGCCGGCGGCGGCGTAGGCGGCGATCAGCGTCTCCGCGTGCTGCATGGCGGTGACCGCGTCCAGTCCCTGCCAGGCGTTGGGGCCGAGGTGGTCACCACCCAGCACCAGGCGCTCCAGCGGGAAGCCCTGGCCGCGCGCCAGGTTGTGCACGTAGTCGCGGAAGGCGGACGGCGTCATGCCGGTGTAGCCGCCGAACTGGTCGACCTGGTTCGAGGTCGCCTCCACCAGCAGCACGGTGTCGTAGTCGGCCGCCACGCGCATCGCCGCGCGCAGCACGCTCGGATGGCTGCAGCAGACGCTGTACAGGCCTGTTGCTTCGCCGCGGCGGTGGGCGGCGACGAGCTGCTGGACGGGGGACAGGGTTTCGGTGGTTTTCATAAGCGTTTGTTTATTGGACGATTAGTGGCCGCTGAGTTGCTGACGGGCGAGCAGGGCGGCGCCACGCGCGCCGCCGGCGTCGCCGAATTTCGGCGGTAGGATGGGCGGCACGCGCACGCCGGGGAACAGATGGCGGCGCATCGCGGCCGGCAGCTGGTCGTACAGGTGGGCCAGTTGCGACAGGCCGCCGCCCAGCACGATGGCGTGCGGGTCCAGCGTCAGTACCAGCGTGGCCAGCGCGTGGCCCAGCAGGTCGGCGTGCAGCGCCATGGTCTGGGCGGCGATGGCCGAACCGGCGCGCGCCTGCGCGACGATGGCCAATGGCGTTTCGTCGCCGCCGCCGAGGTGCTGGTGCAGCCGGCTCATGCCGGGGCCGGAGACATAGCGTTCCAGGCAGCCGCGCCGGCCGCAAGGGCAGTCGAGGATGGGCAGCGCATGAGGGAGCAATTGCGCGGCCGGCAGCGGCCAGTGGCCCCATTCGCCGGCCACGCCGTTGGCGCCGCGCAGCAGGCGGCCCTCGACGCAGTAGCCGCCGCCGGCGCCGGTGCCGATGATGGCGCCGAACATGGTCGGCTGGCCGTGCGCCGCGCCGCCTTGCGCTTCCGACAGCGCGAAGCACTGGCAGTCGTTGCCGACGGCGACCGGGCGTTCCAGCGCATCCTTGAGCGCATGGGCCACGGCGCGGCCATTCAGCGCCGGCACGTTGGAGCTGAGCTGCCGCCCGGTGGCACTGTCGATCACGCCGGGCAGGCCGATGCCGACCGGCGCGCGCAGGCCGAGCGCCTTGTCGGCGCGGCCCACCAGGCCCTGGATCGCCAGCAGGAACTCGGCGAAATCGGTGCCCGGCGTGGCGATGCGCTCGCGGTGGACTTCCTTCAGTTCATGGCCTTCCTCGGCAAACGCCACCAGCTCGATCTTGGTGCCGCCGATGTCGATGCCGTGATAGCCGCGTGGTTCAGAATTCGTCATGGCGGTAGATGGTGACGCCCTGCACGACACGGTTGACGGTGCCGCCGGCAAAAGGATTATCGGGACGCAGTTGCAGCAGCGCCGACTGGTGCAGCGCGTACTGCTGCGCCATCAGCAGCCACAAAGGCGCCAGCCAGGCATCCGGCCAGGCCGGCGCGTCGATGCCGATGTCGGCGCCCGCGCCCACGGTCAGGCAGCGGCCGGCGACCTGGTCGCGCTGGAGTTCCAGCAGCAGGTCGTGTTCATAGCGGCGCGACAGCGGATCGGAGCTGCGGAACAGCACCACCAGCGTCTCCTGGTTCAACGCGGCCTTGGGGCCGTGGCGGAAACCGAGCGCGCTGTTGGCCATCGCCAGCACGCTGCCGGCGGTCAGTTCGAGGATCTTCAGCGCCGCTTCCTTGGCCAGCGCTTCCAGCGGACCGCTGCCCAGGTAGACCACGCGCGAGACGCGCTGCGCCGCCAGTTCGGCCACCGGCGCCGACCACGCGGCCAGCGCCTGCTCGCCCAGTTGCGCCAGCGTGTCCAGGCGCTCCGGCTGGAAGTCGGGATCGAGCACGCACAGCGCGGCCAGCAGCATGCAGGTGAAGCTGCTGGTCATGGCGAAGCCGCGGTCGCAGCTGGCGGCCGGCATCATCAGGTTGAGGGTTTGCTGGTCGCCGGCGCCTTGCAGGGCCAGCGCGCCGTCGGCGTTGCAGGTGATGTTGAGGAAGCGCGCGGTCGGCACCATGTCGCGCACCAGCTGCACCGCCGCCGTGCTTTCCGGGCTGTTGCCGCTGCGGGCGAAGGACACCACCAGCGTCGGCGCCGTGCGTTCCAGGTACAGCGCAGGGTGGGTCAGCAGGCTGGTGGTCGACAGGGCGCGCACCTGGCACGGCCAGGCGGCGTTGATTTCGTCGGCGATGATTTCGCCCACATAGGCCGAGCTGCCGGCGCCGGTCAGGATCACGCGCTGCTGTGGATTGCTCAGGGTGTCGCCCAGGAAGGCGGCGATGCGGCTTTTTTCCTTGGCGAGATGCGTCGCCAGTTCGCGCCAGAGGGCTGGCTGATGGACGATTTCTTCGGCGGTATCGAGGCCGCCGATATCGCGCCAGGCTTGTGGGGCACGTTGGAGTAAGTTGGTCATCGAAAGAATTAGTCTGGTTAAGTCAGGGAAAGAATAAGGTTTTATTTTCGGAATGTCAAATTCGAAAGCAAAAAGAAAGTTGCTTTGCCGTGCCGATGTCCGCCACTGTACCACTTTTGCCACGAAATCGAAAGTATGTTATTCGATCAACTATCAATACGAAAGATTTGACAGGTTCTTTTTAAATATTTTCTTTCTTTTTGTTGACCGGGCTTATTTTTATTCCTAGAGTAATTGCATCGCAACGCATTTTCTTTCGAAATAAGCAGACTATGAAACAGATTTCAGCCATTGCCGCCTTGCTTGCCAGCGCACCTTTATTGG
Organism: Duganella sp. BJB476; assembly: GCF_003416895.1. Classification (GTDB taxonomy): domain Bacteria; phylum Pseudomonadota; class Gammaproteobacteria; order Burkholderiales; family Burkholderiaceae_D; genus Rugamonas. The sequence goes on along the minus strand of NZ_QVIO01000002.1, from coordinate 361,347 downwards.
CCGCGCCGATCGGCAATTTACGTACCGTCACCACTGGCGCCGGCCAGCAGTGGGATCTGGTCACCGACACCGGCGCCCATATACAGCTTAGCCTTCCGCGCGCCGATGTGCTGCATATTTGGGCCGGCCCCAAATCCGGCCTGACTGGCGCCGGCGACAAGGCCGCGCCCATCGTCGTCGCCACGCCGTCCGCCACGGTGGAGCACAGCGTCAGCGAGCAGGCCGACCATATCCTGATCCGCACGGCGGCCCTGAGCCTGCGCATCGACCGCAAGCCGCTGCGTTTCAGCCTGTTCCGCGCCGGCGATGCGCAGCCGCTGTGGCGCGAGATCCAGCCGCTGGAACTGGGCGACAAGCAAAGCGTGCAGACGCTGTCGAGCGACAAGGCCGAACGCTTCTTCGGCGGCGGCCAGCAGAACGGCCGCTATGAATTCAAGGGCAAGCAGCTGCAGGTGTCGTACTCCGGCGGTTGGGAAGAGGGTGACCGTCCCAGCCCCGCGCCGTTTTTGATGAGCTCACGCGGCTGGGGCATGCTGCGCAACACCTGGTCCGATGGCAGCTACGACCTGCGCCAGAACGACCAGATCTCGCTGGAGCACAACGAAGCGCGCTTCGACGCCTACTACTTCGTCGGCAAGGACCTGCGTGACGTGCTGGCCCGCTACACCGAATGGACCGGCCGCGCGCGCATGCTGCCGCGCTGGGCGCTGGAATACGGCGACGCCGATTGCTACAACGACGGCGACAACGTCAAGAAGCCGGGCACCGTGCCTAAAGGCTGGACCGACGGCCCGACCGGCAAGACGCCGGACGTGATCGAAACCGTGGCGCGCCAGTACCGCGAGCACGACATGCCGGGCGGCTGGATCCTGCCCAACGACGGTTACGGCTGCGGTTATTCGGCGCTGCCGGAAACGGTGCAGGGCCTGGCGAAGTACGGCTTCCGCACCGGCCTGTGGACCGAGAACGGCGTAGAGAAAATGGCGTGGGAAGTCGGCACCGCCGGCACCCGCGTGCAGAAGCTGGACGTGGCGTGGACCGGCAAGGGCTATCAGTTCTCGCTGGACGCCAACAAGTCGGCCTACGACGGCATCCTGAATAATTCCGATGGCCGTCCGTTCATCTGGACCGTGATGGGCTGGGCCGGTACCCAGCGCTACGCCGTCACCTGGACCGGCGACCAGAGCGCCAGTTGGGACTACATCCGTTGGCACGTGCCGACGCTGATCGGCTCCGGCCTGTCCGGCCAGGCCTACGCCACCGGCGACGTCGACGCGATCTTCGGCGGCAGCCCTGAGACCTACACCCGGGATCTGCAGTGGAAGAGTTTCACGCCGGTGCTGATGGGGATGTCCGGCTGGGCGGCGGCGGAGCGCAAGCATCCGTGGTGGTTCGCCGAGCCTTACGTTAGCATCAACCGCCGCTACCTGAAGCTGAAGATGCGCCTGACGCCGTATATGTACACGCTGATGCGCGAGGCGGAGCAGAGCGGCGCGCCGCTGGTGCGCGGCCTGATGTGGGATAACCCGGAAGATCCGGCGGCCTACACCGAAGCCTACAAATACCAGTACCTGCTGGGCCGCGACCTGCTGGTGGCGCCGGTGTACCGCAGCCAGGCGGTCAGCCAGGGCTGGCGCCGCGGCATCCACCTGCCGCAGGGCCAGTGGTTCGATTACTGGGACGGCCGCCAGGCCACGGCCGGCAAGGGCGGACGCGATATCGACCTGGCCGTCACGCTGGACAAGCTGCCGGTGTTCGTCCGCGCCGGCGCCATCCTGCCGATGTACCCGGAAATGCTGTACGACGGCGAGAAGCCGAAGGACGTGCTGACACTGGACCTGTATCCGCAAGGCGCTTCCGAATTCACGCTGTACGAGGATGACGGCAACACCCGCAAATACCAGGACGGCGCCTTCAGCCAGCAACTGATCCGCATGAACGCAGCCGCCGACGGCGTCAAGGTCGACGTCGAACCGGTGGTGGGCAGCTATGCCGGCCAACCGGCGCGCCGCGCCTATGCACTGCGCCTGTTGACCCGCCAGCGTCCAGCCGCCGTCAGCACCGGCAGTGCTGTGCTGCCGCCGCTGGCCGATCGCGCCGCCTTCGACGCCGCCGCCGAAGGCTGGTACTTCGACGCCGCCGACCGACTGGGCACGCTGCACGTCAAGGCCGCCAGCCAGGACATCCGCCAGCCGCTGCGCTTCACCGTGCAGACCGGCGCCGCGACTATGGTGGCCGACGACGCCTTCCCGGCCGCACCGGTGCTGGGCCGCGCCATTCCGGCCGACGCCATGATGGTGATGAACCGTCCGTCCGAGGAAACCGGCTACCCGCTGGAAAACGCATTCGACAACAACCCAAGCACCTGGTTCCGCACCACGCGCAGCCCGGCGGTGCAGGGCGGTCCGCATGAATGGGTGATCGGCTTCACCGAACGCCGCCTGATCGACGGCATCGAACTCGCGCCGCGCACCGACCAGCACTGGCAGCACGGCCAGATCCGCGACTACGAGATCTACATGGGCGACAACAACGGCGACTGGGGCCAGCCGATCAAGCGCGGCCAGTTGAAGCTGGAGCAGGGCCTGCAGACGATCAGCTTCCCGCCGGCCGCCGGCCGCCTGCTGCGCTTCCGTGTCATGAGCACGCAGAACCCCGAGGGCGATGGCGCGGCCGCCACCGATCCGATGGTGACCGCCGTCGGCACGCCGCCAGCACGCGCCTTCAACGCCGCCGTGCCAAGCGAGGTGCAGCCGATCACGTTGTCCGAGTTCCACGTCATGGCCTACCAGCCGAAGGAAGGCCCGGAAGTACAGCAGTTCCTGTCCGACCTGGCCTTGCCGAAGAACGTCAGCCGCGACAAGCCTGCGCATGGCAGCGAGATGCGCATGAACGGCCTCTGGTTCCGCAAGGGCCTGGGCGTGGGCGCCACCAGCCGCGTCGACCTGCAACTGGCCGGCAACTGGAACCTGCTGCGCGCCGATCTGGGCGTGGACGACAGCTGCCGCAGCGCCGGCGGCATGCAGTTCCAGGTCTGGAGCGGTGAACGGATGTTGTACGACAGTGGCCTGATCGCGGCGCCCGCCGTGGTCAAGCCGGAAATTGATGTGCGTGGACTGAGTCAACTCAGCCTGCGCACCCTGGGCGCGCGCGGTAGCAAGCCGGCCCAGGTCTGCGGCAACTGGGCCAATGCGGTCCTGATAGGAACAGAGGGCAGCACCGTCCGGCCGCGCTGACCTAACCCCTTATTTTCACAAGAAAGAGCCCCTCCACGGACCGGGGAGGGCTTGTTGCAGCCTCAATAAACCAAGAAACCACTAACAACTGGGAGACAAAGATGCATATGAAAAAACTGGTGGCCGCGATGGTAGCGGTGGGTCTGGCCTCCACGGCGCTGGCCGCCGACGAGCTGGATGAGCAAGCACAAAAGAGCGCCAATGAGCAGAAGCTCACGCGGGTCGAAATCACCGGCTCCAGCCTGAAGCGCATCAACGCCGAAACCGCGTCGCCGGTGCAGGTGATCGACGCCAAGCAGATCGAAAACATGGGCGCCCGCACGCTGCTGCAAGTGCTGGACAACCTGCCGGCCGCCCGTCCGGCGCAGCAGGACTTCCGCTCGATGTTCACCGGTTCCGACGGCGCCTCGCAGGCCAACCTGCGCGGCCTGGGCGCACAGGGCACGCTGGTGCTGCTGAACGGCCGCCGCCTGTCGTTCTACGGCGCGCCGGCCGGCTTCCAGACCATGTTCGTCAACATCGACGCGATCCCCGCCGCCGCCATCGAACGCATGGAAGTGCTGACCGACGGCGCATCGGCCGTCTACGGCTCGGACGCGGTGGCCGGCGTGATCAACGTGATCACCAAGAAGAACTACAAGGGCCTGGAAGTCCGCGCCACCAACGACTCCACGCCGAGCGTCAAGTCCTACGGCGAGCGCCAGGGCAGTGTGCTGTACGGCCTGGGCGACCTGGATGCCGATGGCTACAACGTCTATGGCGCGATCAACGTCTACCAGCGCGACCGCATCGCATTTGCCGACACCTACCTGAAGCGCCCCGACTACTTCTACGTCAACAATCCGACCTTTGTCTCGAGCCTGCGCGCCGGCACCGGCAGCGAACCTGGCGTGGTCAATCCCGGTACCTTCTTCGTCTTCGACAAGGCCAAGAACAATGCCCGCACCCAGAGCGCCGTCAATGGCTGCACCACTTCCATCACCGAGGCCGCCGGCAGCCGCTGCGTGTGGAACTCGCTGCCGTACCAACTGGACACCGGCCCGAGCTCCGACCGCGTCACCGGCTTCCTCAGCGGCCGCCTGAAGATCAGTGAGAACCTGGAAGGCTTCGCCGAAGCGACCTACACCCACATCAAGCTGCGCGGCGAGAACGGCCCGCGCAGTTTCAACAGCGGCAGCACCAGCAACTGGTTCGCGCGCAATACCGGCACCACGCTCAACACCTTCGTCACGCCTTACCTCGGACCGAACAACGTCTACCTGAAAGGCAAGCTGAGTGCCGACATGGCGGCCAAGATGGGCGGCGCGGCGGGGCTGAACTACATCATGCTCGACGCCCCGGGCCACTTCGGCCAGACCAATGAGGACAACAACTACCGCGCGGTGGCCGGCCTGCGCGGCAGCATCGGCGGTGGCTGGGACTTCGAGACGGCGCTCAGCGTGGCGGGCAGCCATTCGACGCTGTTCCAGACGATTAACATCAACACCCAGGGCTTCGCCAAGGCCTTCGGTCCGTTCACCACCGACGCGGCGACCGGCCGCACCTACATCGCCGACAACCCAGCCTACAAGTTCGGCGAGATCAGCGACGCCAACGCCGCGCTGCTGCGTGCCGCCTATCCGACCTTCGACATCCAGTCCTGGACCAAGCTGATGACCTGGGACGGCAAGCTTGAAGGCACTATCGCCAAGATCGGCGAACGCGAAGTGCGCGCCGCTTTCGGCGCCAGCTTGATGCGCGAGAGCTTCTACACGCCGGGCAACCAGGATGCTGCCAACGGCTACATCACGCAGCAGGGCGGCTCCTGGTTCGACGGCCAGCGCAATATCGCGGCGCTGTTCAGCGAAGTGGTGATACCAGTGACCGACAAGCTGGAAGTGAACGCCGCCGCGCGCCTGGACAAGTATCCTAACTTCCCCGCCAACCTGGCGCCGAAGATCGGCGTGCTGTGGCGCGCGCGTCCCGAGGTGATGGTGCGCGGCACCTACTCCGAAGGCTTCCGCGCGCCCAACCTGGCCGAATCGGGTAGCGGTGGCGTGTTCGCACAGGTGGGCGGCATCCGCGACACCGTGCGCTGCGACGAAACCAATGCGATGGCCAAGGTGCTGATGAAGTCCGTCTCGCCGGCCGAAGCGGAGCTGGGCAAGAACCTGCTCAATTCGAATTGCTCGACCACGGTCGGCGGCCTGACGCCGCCTAACCCGTCGCTGCGTCCGGAAAAAGCCAAGATCTCGACCGCCGGCCTGGTGCTGCAGCCGGTCAAAGACGTCAGCATCTCGGTGGACTACTGGTTCGTCTATCGCCGCAATGAGATCGTGCGCCAGGACTTCAATGAACTGTTCACGCAACTGGTGGACAAATACGGTCCGACGCTGGCCGGCACCAGCGCCGCCATCCGCAATCCGATCACCGATGCGGACCGTGGCAACATGGCGGCCGTCGCCGCGATGTGCAACAACCCGGCCAACGCGGCGGCATGTTCCGGCGGCGCGCCGAAGTACTCGGTGGGTAACCTGGGCGGCTTGATCAACTCCTACTCCAACCGTGGCCGCACGCTGCTCGACGGCGTCGACATCGATGCCCGCACGCGCTTCTCGCTGGGCGAATACGGCAAGTTGAACACCGGCGTATCGGCGACCATCCGTCGCCGCGAGACCTACAACTCGGAAGACGGCAGCGGCTTCACCGGCAACGTGGTCGGCTTCTACGACTCGCCACGCGTGCGCGCCACCTTCAATGCCGACTGGGCGTACCAGAAGTTCGTCACCAGCCTGTTCGTCAACTACACCGGCAAGACCAAATGGGCCTACGGTCCATGGGACACCGACAACACGCCGGAGAACTGCACGGCCGCTTCGGTCGCCTTGCCGCAGAACCTGTGCGGCGGCGCACCGTCGTACTACACGGTCAACCTGGGCCTGAACTGGAAGCCGATGAAGAACCTGGAGCTGGGCATGAACATCAAGAACCTGCTGAACAAGCAGCCTACCTACGATCCGAACGGCTGGGAAGGCTACAACCATAGCCAGAACCTGTTCGGCCGCATGTACTCGTTCTCGGCCAACTACAAGTTCTTCTGAGGAGGACTCCATGAATCGACGACCTTTTAATCAAAGACGCTTGTTCCTGCTTTCCGCCGCATTGACGCTGAGCGCCTGCGGTGGCGCCAGCACCGGCGGCCAGACAGACAAGACGGCCGCGCAGGTGGTGATGGGCGGGCCGCAGGCCGGCGTGACCGCCGCCGGCTCGAAGACGGTGGCGCTGGCCGGCAATGCCTTCATCACCAGTGCGCCAACTGGTGCGGAAGAGGAGATCAACGACAACGGCCTGGCCAACTGGAGCAACCCGAACACCGTCACCAGCGCGTACTTCCGCATGGCGTCCGCGGGTTCTGTCACGCTGGGCCTGGACGCCCGGCTGGCCGGCAGCAACCGCAGCACCATACGCGTCACGGTCAACGGCACGCCGTTCCTGGTCAAGCTGTCCGCCAATGGCAGCGGGTCCTACCAGGTCGGCACGGTCAGGGTCGCGGCGCCGGGCTATGTGAAGGTTGACCTGCAGGGTGTCAGCAAGGACGGCGGCTACTTCGGCGACGTCTCGGCGCTGCGGGTGACCACCACGTCCGCGATCAACTACGCCGACGACGCGGCCAACTACTACTGGTCGCGGCGCGGACCGTCGGTCCACATGGGCTACACCACGCCGGCCAACACCGAGTACTTCTACAACGAGGTGACGGTGCCGGCGGGGCAGGACCCGGAAGGCTCCTACTACATGGCCAACGGCTTCGGCCAGGGCTACTTCGGCATCCAGGTCAAGTCGCCCAGCGAGCGCTGGGTGCTGTTCTCGGTGTGGGATGCGGACGGTGGCGGCAAGACCACGCTGGTCAAGAAGGGCGCGGGCGTGGTGGACAACGGCTTCGGCGGCGAGGGCACGGGCGGCCAGTCCTACCTGAGCTACAACTGGATCAGCGGGAACACCTATCGCTTCATCACCCGCGCGCGGCCGGACGGTGCCGGCGCCACCGACTACTCAGCGTGGTTCTACGCGCCGGAGCTGGGCGTGTGGCGCTTTATCGCCACCTGGAAGCGTCCCGCCACCACCACGTATCTGACCGGAGCCTACTCCTTCCTGGAGAACTTCATCGATACCAAGGGCTATGCTGGACGGCGTGTATCGTTTGGCAACCAGTGGGCGCGTAACGTGTCGGGCGCATGGTCCGAGGTGACGACGGCGCGTTTCACCGGCGACGCCACCGTGACCAACGTCCAGCGCATGGACTACGCCGGCGGTCTGGATAACGGCCAGTTCTACCTGCGTAACGGCGGCTTCTTCGCTGGCTATGTGCCGGTGAACCAGAACTTCACCCGCGCCGCCACTGGCCAGCAACCGGCGGTGGATGTGACCACGCTGCCGCAGCAGTAAGAAGAATTTTAAAAGGAGCACCATGAAATCAGTTTTTAATCGACGCGACTTCCTGACCGCCGGCGCAGCGTTGGCCGGCAGCCTGATGATGCCGACCGCCTTTGGCGGCACCCGCGAGCGGGTGCGCATCGGCATGATCGGCACCGGCATGCGCGGCCAGGTGCTGTTGCAGGAACTGCTGCGCCGCGACGATGTGGAAGTCGTCGCGCTGTGCGACATCGAACCGATCATGCTGGGCCGCGCGCTCAAGCAGGTGGAAAAATCCGGCAAGGCCAAGCCCAAGACTTTCGGCGAGGACCGCGACCCGCAAGCCTACAAGCGCATGCTGGACGCGGGCGCGCTGGATGGCGTGATCATCGCCACACCGTGGGAATGGCATGCACCGATGGCCATCGCCGCCATGCAGGCCAAGGTGCCAGTGGGTTGCGAGGTGGTCGCCGGCATCACGCTACAAGACCACTGGGATGTGCTCAATACCCAGCTCAAGACCAACACGCCGTATATGCTGCTGGAGAACGTCTGCTTCCGCCGCGATGTGATGGCGGTGCTGCAGATGGTGCGCTCCGGTTTGTTCGGCGAGCTGATACACCTGCAGGGCGGCTACCAGCACGACCTGCGCGCGGTGAAGCTCAATAGCGGCGATCCGGCCAAGCCGTATGGCGGCGGTGTGGAGTTCGGCGCCAAGGGCTGGTCGGAGGCCAAGTGGCGCACCGAGCATTCGGTGCAGCGCAACGGCGAGCTGTACCCAAGCCATGGCATCGGTCCGTGCGCGATGTACACCAACATCAATCGCGGCAACCGCTTCACCCGCATCAACAGCTTCGCCACCAAGGCCCGCGGGCTGCACGACTACATCGTCAAGCAGCCGGGCGGCGCGGCCAGCCCGAGCGCGAAGACGCAGTTCAAGCTAGGCGACGTGGTCACCACCACGCTGTCGTGCGAGAACGGCGAGACCATCCTGCTGCAACACGACACCTCGCTGCCGCGTCCTTATTCATTAGGCTTCCGCGTGCAGGGCACCGACGGCCTGTGGATGGACGTGAACAATTCCATCCACATCGAGGGCAAGAGCAAGCCGCACCAGTGGGAAGACTTCCAGTCCTACCAGGACAAGTACGACCATCCGCTGTGGCGCAAGCACGCCAAGGACGCGGAGGGCGCCGGCCATGGCGGCATGGACTTCTTCGTCATCCAGTCCTTCATCGAAGCGCTGAAGGCGAGGGCGCCGATGCCGATCGATATCTACGACGCGGTGACGTGGAGCGCCATCACGCCGTTGTCGGAGCAGTCGATCGCGCAGAACTTCCAGACGCTGGACTTCCCGGACTTCACGGCCGGGGCTTGGAAGACGCGCAAGCCGATCTTCGCGCTCTGAAGCGGCTGACCATCGTAGGTTACAATCTGCTGCGCCCAAAACCCAGCAGATTGAACCCATACATGCCATCACGCCGTCTTTCCCTTGTCGCTTTAACCATCTTCGCCGCGGCCGCCATCGTCGGCTGCAAAACCAATCCGGTGATTGAAACGCCAACGGCGCCGCCGCTGGCGGTGCCGGAGCCGCTGCCTCCCAAGAAGATCAAGATCGGCCTGGCGCTGGGCGGCGGGGCGGCGCGCGGCTTCGCGCACATCGGCGTGATCAAGGCGCTGGAGGCACAGGGCATTTATGCGGACATCGTGGTCGGCACCAGCGCCGGCTCGGTGGTCGGCGCGCTCTACGCGGCCGGCAACACCGGCTTCCAGCTGCAGAAGGTGGCGATGGACATGGACGAAGCGGCGATCTCCGACTGGGCCGTGCCGCTGTTCGGCAAGAGCTCCGGCGTGCTGAAAGGCGAGGCGCTGCAGTCCTACGTCAACAAGGCGGTCAACAACCAGCCTATCGAGAAGTTGAAGATACCTTTCGGCGCCGTGGCGTCGGACCTGAAGACCGGCCAGCCCATCCTGTTCCAGCGCGGGAATACCGGCATGGCGGTGCGGGCGTCGTCGTCGGTGCCGGGGGTGTTCCAGCCGGTGGTGATCAACGGCCGCTCGTATGTGGACGGCGGCCTGGTGGCGCCGGTGCCGGTGCGCTTTGCGCGCGACATGGGCGCGGACTTTGTCATCGCGGTCAATATCTCGACCCAGGCCGATGTGCAGGCCACCGTCAGCTCGCTCGACGTCATCATGCAGACCTTCAGCATCATGGGCCAGCGCATCAACCAGTACGAATTGAAGGATGCGGACGTGGTCATCGCGCCTAGCCTGGGCAAAATGGCGGGCAACGATTTCGCCGGCCGCAACCAGGCGATCCTGGCCGGCGAGCAGGCCGCCGCGCAGGTGATGGCGCAGATCAAGCAGAAACTGGAAGCCAAGCGCAGGCCGTAGCAGTACAATATCCGGTCCAAGAATAAGGAAGAGCACATGCAAACCAAACCATACCTGTCGCTTGCCGACATCAAGAAGATCGCTGCCGGCGCCGAAGCCGAGGCGGTCGCCCACAACTGGCCGGTCGTAATCGCCATCGTCGACGACGGCGGCCACCTGCTGTGGCTGCAACGCCAGGACGGCGCCGCGCCGCTGTCGTCGCACATCGCCCCGGCCAAGGCACGCGTCTCGGCGCTGGGCCGCCGCGAGTCGAAGATCTACGAAGACATGATCAACAACGGCCGCACCGCCTTCCTGAGCGCCCCGGCGCCGATGGCGGACGGCCTGCTGGAAGGCGGCGTACCCATCATCGTTGACGGCCACGTCATCGGCGCCGTCGGCGTCTCGGGCGTCAAGTCGGCCGAGGATGTGCAAGTTGCCAAGGCCGGTATCGCCGCGCTGAACTAAGTTTCAGCCGCAATCGACCGCAGTACAAGAATGCCGCCTGGCGCAAAACCAGGCGGCATTTTCTATTGGAGAATCGTCACAGCATGCAAACGGCATGTCTATAATGTGATATCGCCAGCGATATCGCTGCGATGCCATGACACCGAGCCATTTAGCCAAAATCAAGAAGTCATGCGGTGGATCTGCGGGTGGGAACGGCTAAAAATATTATCAAGTCGCTATTGAGAGATGTGGCGGCATGGGAAGCCTATTTGGAAGGAGATGAGGATGGACATCAGTGACGAAGAAATTCGTGCAATCTTGGCGCGCCCCTATGTGCGATGTTTACTTCCCGACCCCGATGGCGGCTATACGGTTACGGTTCATGAATTTTCAGGTTGTGTAGCGGAGGGGGATTCGGCAGAGGAGGCGCTGCGCAATTTTGATGCTGCGGCAGCTTCGTGGATTGCAGCGGCGGTAGAGAGCGGTTACCCAATTGCCGAACCCATCGAGGCTTCCATGCAAAGTGGCCGGATAGCGTTGCGCATTCCTGGTGGATTGCATCAAGATATCGCTTATCTGGCACAGCTTGATGAATGCAGTATCAATCAATTGCTGAGTGTCGCGATCGCGGAGTACGTCGGCCGCAGGCATGGCACACCAGTTAATCCACTTCCCAAGAAGAAGGCCTCAATTGCTCGATCGAGCGCCGAGGTTGATGTTGCGACAAAATAAAAACAAGCCGCCCGAACGATTTTTTTTGCCGCTATTTCGCCGACGGTCCATTGCCAAGCAGGGGAGATTTGGTTATAATTCAAAGGTTTAGCCAATCTCACCTCTACCGTAGCGACTACCACTCACTCCATCATCAATTGACCTTCCACCCTGGCCTGCGACGGCGGGGGATACACGACGGTCGTCTGACGTGGCGCAGCTACGGTAACTTTATCAGGAGTTGCCCTTGCCGCCATTTTTTTCTGGCCCTGCCGTTCCAGCCATACTGGCCCTTGCTGACGGAACTATTTTCAAAGGTTTTTCGATCGGCGCCGCCGGTCATACAACCGGCGAAGTGGTCTTTAATACGTCCATGACCGGCTATCAGGAAATCCTGACCGATCCTTCCTACAGCCGCCAGATCGTCACCCTGACGTATCCGCATATCGGCAATACCGGCGTCAATCCGGAAGACGTCGAATCCACTAAAGTCCACACGGCCGGTTTAATCATCCGTGACCTGCCGCTGATGGCGTCGAATTTCCGCTCCACCCAATCGCTGTCCGATTACCTGAAGGCCGAGAACATCGTCGGCATCGCCGGTATCGACACCCGCAAGCTGACCCGCATCCTGCGCGAGAAGGGCGCCCAGTCCGGCGCCATCCTGGTCGGCACGCAGGGCAACGAGCCGTCGGCTGCGCAAGCGCTGGACCTGGCCCGCTCCTTCCCTGGCATCGCCGGCATGGACCTGGCCAAGGTCGTCACCGTCAAGGCGGCCTACGAGTTCACCGAAACCGAATGGACGCTGGGCGAAGGCTACGGCAAGCTCGCCGATCCTAAATTCCACGTGGTCGCCTACGACTTCGGCGTCAAGCGCAACATCCTGCGCATGCTGACCGCGCGCGGCTGCAAAGTCACCGTGGTGCCGGCGCAGACCAGCGCCGCCGACGTGCTGGCGCTGAACCCGGACGGCGTGTTCCTGTCGAACGGCCCAGGCGATCCTGAGCCATGCGACTACGCGATCGCCGCCGCCAAGGTCTTCATGGCCAAGAAGCTGCCGCTGTTCGGCATCTGCCTCGGCCACCAGATCATGGGCCTGGCCTCGGGCGCGAAAACCCTGAAGATGAAATTCGGCCACCACGGCGCCAACCACCCGGTGCAGGACCTGGACAGCAAACAAGTGCTGATCACGTCCCAGAACCACGGCTTCGCAGTGGACCCGGACACCTTGCCGGCCAACTGCCGCGTAACCCACAAATCGCTGTTCGACGGTTCGCTGCAGGGCTTCGCCCGCACCGACACGCCGGCCTTCTGCTTCCAGGGTCACCCTGAAGCATCGCCTGGCCCGACTGACGTCGCTTACCTGTTTGACCGCTTCATCGGCATGATGGAAGCAACGGAGAAAAAATAAGATGCCTAAACGTACAGACATTAAAAGTATTCTGATTATTGGCGCTGGCCCGATCATCATCGGCCAGGCTTGCGAGTTCGATTATTCCGGCGCACAGGCCTGCAAGGCCCTGCGCGAAGAGGGCTACAAAGTCATCCTGGTCAACAGCAATCCCGCGACCATCATGACCGACCCGGAAATGGCCGACGTCACCTACATCGAGCCGATCACCTGGCAAGTCGTGGAACGCATCATCGCCAAGGAAAAACCGGACGCGATCCTGCCGACCATGGGCGGCCAGACCGCGCTGAACTGTGCGCTGGACCTGCATCGCCACGGCATCCTGGACAAGTACAAGGTTGAACTGATCGGCGCCACCCCGGAAGCCATCGACAAGGCCGAAGACCGCTCCAAGTTCAAGGACGCGATGACCAAGATCGGCCTGGGTTCGGCCAAGTCGGGCGTCGCCCACACCATGGATGAATCGTGGGCCGTGCAGCGCACGCTGGGCTTCCCTGTCATCATCCGTCCGTCGTTCACGATGGGCGGCACCGGCGGCGGCATCGCCTACAACGAAGAAGAATTCGAGACCATCTGCAAACGCGGCCTGGAAGCTTCGCCGACCTCCGAACTGCTGATCGAAGAATCGCTGATCGGCTGGAAAGAGTACGAGATGGAAGTGGTGCGCGACAAGGCGGACAACTGCATCATCATCTGCTCGATCGAAAACCTGGACCCGATGGGCGTGCACACCGGCGACTCGATCACCGTGGCGCCAGCGCAGACGCTGACCGACAAGGAATACCAGATCATGCGCAACGCCTCGCTGGCGGTGCTGCGTGAAATCGGCGTCGACACCGGCGGCTCGAACGTGCAGTTCTCGATCAACCCGGAAGATGGCCGCATGATCGTCATCGAGATGAATCCGCGTGTGTCGCGTTCGTCGGCACTGGCGTCGAAAGCCACCGGCTTCCCGATCGCGAAAGTGGCGGCCAAGCTGGCCGTGGGCTTCACGCTGGACGAGCTGCGCAACGAGATCACCGGCGGCGCGACCCCGGCCTCGTTCGAACCGTCGATCGACTACGTCGTCACCAAGATCCCGCGCTTCACGTTCGAGAAGTTCCCGACCGCCGACCACCACCTGACCACGCAGATGAAATCGGTCGGCGAAGTGATGGCGATCGGCCGCACCTTCCAGGAATCGTTCCAGAAAGCCTTGCGCGGCCTGGAAGTCGGCGTCGACGGCCTGAACGAAAAAACCAAGGACCGCGAGAAGATCGAAGAGGAACTGGGCGAGCCAGGTCCTGAGCGTATCTGGTATGTGGGCGACGCGTTCGCCCAGGGCTTCACGCTGGAAGAAGTGCACAACCTGACCAAGATCGACCCGTGGTTCCTGATCCAGATTAAAGAAATCGTGGACCTGGAACTGTGGATGGACACGCAGAAGCTGGACCAGATCGACAAGCCTACGCTGTACAAGCTGAAGCAAAAAGGCTTCTCGGATCGCCGCCTGGCCTTCCTGCTGCAGACCGATGCCAAGACCGTGCGCGCCAAGCGCCATGAGCTGAACATCCGTCCGGTGTACAAGCGCGTCGACACCTGCGCCGCGGAGTTCTCGACCAACACCGCCTACATGTACTCGACCTACGATGAAGAGTGCGAGTCCGCTCCGACCGACAAGAAAAAGATCATGGTGCTGGGCGGTGGTCCTAACCGTATCGGCCAGGGTATCGAATTCGATTACTGCTGCGTGCACGCGGCGCTGGCGATGCGCGAAGACGGCTACGAGACCATCATGGTCAACTGCAATCCGGAGACCGTGTCGACCGACTACGATACCTCGGATCGCCTGTACTTCGAGTCGCTGACGCTGGAAGACGTGCTGGAAATCGTCGACCTGGAAAAGCCGGTCGGCGTGATCGTTCAATACGGCGGCCAGACCCCGTTGAAACTGGCGCTGGACCTGGAAGCCAATGGCGTGCCTATCGTCGGCACCTCGCCGGACATGATCGACGCCGCCGAAGACCGCGAGCGTTTCCAGCAGATGCTGCACACGCTGGGCCTGCGCCAGCCGCCTAACCGCACCGCCCGCACCGAAGCCGACGCTCTGGCGCTGGCACAGGAAATCGGCTACCCGCTGGTGGTTCGTCCTTCCTACGTGCTGGGCGGCCGCGCGATGGAAATCGTCCACGAGCAGCGCGACCTGGAGCGCTACATGCGCGAAGCGGTCAAGGTATCGCACGATTCGCCGGTGCTGCTGGACCGCTTCCTGAACGACGCCATCGAGTGCGACGTCGATTGCATCTCCGACGGCGAAACCACCTTCATCGGCGGCGTGATGGAACACATCGAGCAAGCCGGCGTGCACTCGGGCGATTCGGCCTGCTCGCTGCCGCCTTACTCGCTGGCGCAAGAGACCATCGATGAACTGAAGCGCCAGACCTCGCTGATGGCCAAGGGCCTGAACGTGGTCGGCCTGATGAACGTGCAGTTCGCGATCCAGAAGCAGGAACGCGACGGCGAACTGCGCGACGTGGTCTATGTGCTGGAAGTGAACCCACGCGCATCGCGCACCGTGCCGTTCGTGTCCAAGGCCACCGGCCTGCAGCTGGCCAAGATCGCCGCGCGCTGCATGGTCGGCCAGACCCTGGCTGCGCAAGGCATCACCAAGGAAGTCGTGCCGCCTTACTTCAGCGTCAAGGAAGCCGTGTTCCCGTTCGTGAAATTCCCGGGCGTCGACACCATCCTCGGACCTGAGATGAAATCGACCGGTGAAGTCATGGGCGTCGGTAAGACCTTCGGCGAAGCCTTCGTCAAGTCGCAGCTGGGCGCGGGCATCAAGCTGCCGAAATCGGGCAAGGTGTTCCTGTCGGTGAAATCGTCGGACAAGCCACGCGCAGTGAAAGTGGCGCGCGACCTGGTGGACATCGGCTTCACGCTGGTGGCGACCAAGGGCACCGCAGCCGTCATCGCGGCGGCCGGCATCCCGGTCACGCCGGTGAACAAGGTGGTCGAAGGCCGTCCGCACGTGGTCGACATGATCAAGAACCACGAGATCGTCCTGGTGATCAACACGGTGGAAGAGAAACGCAGCGCCATCACCGACTCGCGTGCGATCCGCACCTCGTCGCTGGCGTCGCGCGTGACGACCTACACCACCATCGCCGGCGCGGAAGCGGCGGTCGAAGGCATCCGTCATTTGGACGAGTTGCAAGTGTACGATTTACAAGGGCTGCATAAAACCTTACACTAAGGTTCTTTCGTCGCCTCGGTGACGGGAAACAGTACCTTTTAACCACAGAGCTCGCGCTGCAGGTTGGCGTGGCCTCTGTGGTTTTCCATTGTAACAACAGAGTAAATATAAACATGACTTCAGTTCCACTTACCAAGTACGGCGCAGAACTCCTGAAAGAAGAGTTGCACCAGTTGAAGACCAAAGAACGCCGTATCGTGATCGACGCGATTGCTGAAGCGCGTTCGCATGGCGATCTGTCGGAAAACGCCGAGTACGATGCCGCCAAGGAGCGCCAGGCGTTCGTCGAAGGCCGCATCGCGGAACTGGAAGGTAAGCTGAGCGCAGCGCAAATCATCGACCCGACCACGCTGGATGCCGATGGCCGCGTGGTGTTCGCGTCGACCGTGGACCTGGAAGACCTGGATTCTGGCTCGAAAGTGACCTACCAGATCGTCGGCCTGGATGAAGCGGACCTGAAACTGAGCAAAGTATCGGTGACCTCGCCGATCGCCCGCGCGCTGATCGGCAAGTCGGCCGGCGACGTGGTGGAAGTGCAGGCGCCGTCCGGCCCGCGCGAATACGAAATCCTGGAAGTGCGATACATCTGATGCTGCTCGCGCGTACACGTTTGCTGGTCGCGACGCTGTGGGCGGGCAGTCTGTGGGCAGTCGGCTATCTGGCCGCGCCGACGCTGTTCGCCACGCTGAGCGACCGGGTGCTGGCCGGCACCATCGCCGCCAGTCTGTTCAAGAACCAGGCCTGGCTGTCGATTGCCTGCGCGCTGGTGATGCTGGCGCTGCTGTGGGTCAGCAAGGGCGCGGAGACGGGCGGTATCTTCGCCGGTTCGGCGGCCAATTCGGCCGCCAAGACGCGCCGCATGCTGCTGCTGATCGTCTCGACGATGCTGGCGTGCACGCTGGTGTCGCACTTCGGCCTGCAACCGATGATGGCCGCGTTGCGTGCCGCGGCGGGGCCGGGCGGTGTGATGGAAGGCGCCGCGAAGAATGAATTCGGCATGTTGCACGGCATTTCCAGCAGCATCTACCTGGTGCAGAGCTTGCTGGCCGCGTGGCTGGTGGTGAAACAATAATACAGTATCAACAGTTTCGTCCTTTCCCAGGCGGGAAAGGACGATGCACCAGGCTTATTTCGAGCCCAGTGCGCTCTTCTTGGTCGACTTCTGCTGTGGCTTGGCGCGTTTGATATTGCCGCCTTGCGTCACGCGTTCATTCCCCTTGAGCAGTACCTTGGTCACAGACGGACGTTTGGTGCCGCTTGGGCTAGGCTTGACGATGGTGACTTCGCGCAGGCCTTTGCCGGAGGTCGAACGGGCTTTTTCCGTTTCTACCTTCGGACGGTACAGCACCAGCAGCTTGCCGATGTGTTGTACCGGCGACGCGTCGAGCTGTTCGCAGATGGTGTCGTACATGGCGGCACGGGCTTCACGGTCGTCGCCGAACACGCGGACCTTGATCAGGCCGTGGGAGTCCAGGCCCAGCGCAATTTCCTTGAGGACGTTGGCTGTCAGGCCTGCCTCGCCGATCATGACGATAGGCTTGAGGCCATGCGCTTCGGCGCGCAGAGCGCTGCGCTCAACAGGTGTAAGTTTTTGCATAATATATTTTTAGTGGTTCCCTTAAAGGCAGTATTCTACGCGAATGAAGAAGAAGAAATTAAACAAAAACTGGTTACACGACCACATTAACGACCCTTATGTGAAATTAGCGCAAAAAGAGGGCTACCGCGCCCGCGCCGCTTTCAAGCTCAAGGAGATCGATGAGGACGAGAACCTGATCAAGCCCGGCCAGGTCATCGTCGACCTCGGCTGCACTCCCGGCAGCTGGGGGCAATACGTGCGCCGCAAGCTGTCCGGCAAGGAGGGCGGGGGCATCAACGGCACGCTGATCGGCCTCGATCTGCTGCCGATGGAGCCGATCGCCGACTTCCACTTCATCCAGGGGGATTTCCGCGAACCGGACGTGCTGCAGTTGTTGGAAGATCATGTCAAAGGTCAAAAGATTGACGTAGTGTTATCGGATATGGCACCCAACCTGTCCGGCATCGCCTCGGCCGACGCCGCGCGCATGGAGCATCTGATCGATTTGGCAATTGAATTCTCCCAGGCCCATTTAAAACCGACCGGCTCGCTGCTGGTGAAATGTTTTAAAGACATGGGTTTTAACGATATCGTGCTCAAATTCCGCCGCGAATTCAAAACCGTGGTGCAGAAAAAGCCGAAAGCCAGCCGCGACAAGTCTTCCGAGATTTTCCTGCTGGGGCGCGGCCTGAAAAACCCGACCGACGGCATGATGTCGGCCCAGCCGCTAGAAACTGACGATTTCCCTCTCGAGCGCCCTTGATATTTGGCGCTTGGGCCGCACATCGACACGGTGAAGATCAGTTTTGACTTGATCGCACCGGTATTTTGGTCAAATAATGTGTTTTACGGCTGGAATTTTGGCCGCACGCGCAGGCGGGCTTCTGGCACCGCCTGCTTATTGCGAGTAAAATCGGGTTTCTAGCTATCGGTTAAAAGATGCGCCCTGCATCCAAGGAGTTTTCGTGAATAACATGTTTTCCAAATCAGCCATCTGGGTAGTCGTGGTACTGCTGCTGCTGATGCTGTACAAGCAGTTTGACAGCCACGGCGTGACCGCTGGCGCCAAACCCATCGCTTATTCCGATTTGCTGGATGAGGTCAAGGCCAAGCGTATCAAGGATGTGGTGATCGAAGGCGTCAACATCACGGCCACCCGTAGCGACGACACCAAGGTGCGCGCCACCGCCACCGGCCTCGATCGCGGCCTGGTCGGCGACCTGCGCGACAACGGCGTGCACTTCGACGTGCGTCCGCCTGAGGAACAGTCGTTCCTGCAACAAATCTTCGTTTCCTGGTTCCCGATGCTGTTGCTGATCGGCGTGTGGATTTTCTTCATGCGTCAGATGCAGGGCGGCGGCAAGGGCGGCGCATTCTCCTTCGGCAAGTCGAAGGCGCGCATGATGGACGAAACCAATAACACCGTCACCTTCGCCGACGTCGCCGGTTGCGACGAAGCGAAGGAAGAAGTCAATGAAATCGTCGACTTCCTGAAAGACCCGAGCAAATTCCAGAAACTGGGCGGCCGCATTCCACGCGGCGTGCTGATGGTCGGTCCTCCGGGCACGGGTAAAACCCTGCTGGCGCGCGCCATCGCCGGCGAAGCCAAGGTGCCGTTCTTCTCGATCTCCGGTTCGGACTTCGTTGAAATGTTCGTCGGCGTGGGTGCATCCCGCGTGCGTGACATGTTCGAGAATGCCAAGAAACACTCGCCTTGCATCATCTTCATCGACGAGATCGACGCGGTCGGCCGTCATCGCGGCGCCGGCATGGGCGGCGGTAACGACGAACGCGAACAGACGCTGAACCAGCTGCTGGTGGAAATGGACGGCTTCGAAGCTTCGTCCGGCGTGATCGTGGTGGCTGCCACCAACCGCGCCGACGTGCTGGACAAGGCGCTGCTGCGTCCGGGCCGTTTCGACCGTCAAGTCTCGGTCGGCCTGCCGGACATCCGCGGCCGCGAACAGATCCTGAACGTGCACATGCGCAAAGTGCCTATCGGTACCGACGTCAAGGCCGACATCCTGGCCCGTGGCACGCCTGGCTTCTCGGGCGCCGACCTGGCCAACCTGGTCAACGAGGCAGCGCTGTTCGCCGCGCGCCGCAGCAAGCGCCTGGTCGACATGATCGACTTCGAAGATGCCAAGGACAAGATCTTCATGGGCCCGGAACGCAAGTCGATGGTCATCCGCGAGGAAGAGCGCCGCAACACCGCGTATCACGAGTCCGGCCACGCCGTGGTCGCCAAGCTGCTGCCGAAGGCCGATCCGGTCCACAAAGTGACCATCATGCCGCGTGGCTGGGCCCTGGGCCTGACCTGGCAGCTGCCTGAGCACGATAATATTTCGGGCTACAAGGACAAGATGCTGGAAGAAATTTCCATCCTGTTCGGCGGCCGTATCGCGGAAGAGATCTTCGTCGGCCAGATGTCGACCGGCGCCTCGAACGACTTCTCGCGCGCCACCAAGCTGGCCCGCTCGATGGTGACCCGCTTCGGCATGTCCGACGCGATGGGTGTGATGGTCTACGAAGACAGCCAGAACGATGGCTTCTTCGGCGGCGCATCGAAGACGATTTCCGAAGCGACCCAGCAAATGGTCGATGCCGAGATCCGCAGCATCCTCGACACGCAATACAAGCTGGCGCGCAAGCTGCTGGAAGAGAACCGCGACAAGGTCGAAGTGATGACCAAAGCGCTGATGGAATGGGAAACCATTGATGCCGACCAGATCAACGACATCATGGCCGGCCTGGAGCCACGCGCACCGAAAGCCGGCGTGACCATCCGCAAGCATCCGCCTAGCGACGGCGGCTCGGGCGTATCGCCTAGCGTGACCGCTCCAGCCTGATACGTGGCTGAGTAGCAAGACAGAGGGGTGGGGAGCGATCCTCGCCCTTTTTTTATTTTTCTTCCGGTTATCCATGCGATCTACATTACAGTTCGGCCGTTTCAACTATCCGTGGCGGGGCGACCGCGTCCGCGCCCGCGTGATGGGCATCCTCAACGTCACCCCCGATTCGTTTTCCGACGGCGGCCAGCACCAGTCGCTGGAGTTCGCCATTTCCCATGCCGAGCAGATGATCCTGGACGGCGTCGACATCATCGACGTCGGCGGCGAGTCCAGCCGCCCCGGCGCGCCGCCGCTGCCGCTGGAGCAGGAGTTGCAGCGCGTGATGCCGGTGCTGTACGCGCTGCGCGACCTCGGCCCGGCCATCTCGGTCGATACCTACAAGCCAGAGGTGATGCGCGAAGCCATCATCGCTGGGGTCGACATGATCAACGATATCAACGGCTTCCGCGCGCCCGGCGCCATCGCTGCGGTGCACGACAGCGACTGCGGCTTGTGTATCATGCACATGCAAAGCGATCCCCAGCACATGCAGCTGGCGCCCAGCTACAGCGACGTGGTGGCTGAAGTCACCGGTTTCCTGCGCGAGCGCATCGAGGCGCTGACGGCGGCCGGCATTGATCCGCGTCGACTTTGCATCGATCCGGGTTTTGGATTTGGCAAGACTGTGGAGCATAATTACGCCTTGTTGAAAGCCACCGGACAGCTGATCGCCGAACTGGACATGCCGCTGCTGGCCGGCCTGTCGCGCAAATCGATGGTGGGCGCCGTGACCGGCAAGCCGGTCGAGCAACGCATGGCCGGCAGCGTCGGCGGCGCCCTGGCGGCGGTGGCGCAGGGCGCGCTGATCGTGCGCGTGCACGATGTGGCGGAAACGGTGGATGCGCTAAAAGTATGGCAGTCAGGAACTAACCTACAACGATAAAGAGAACACACAATGTCACGTAAATATTTTGGAACCGATGGCATCCGCGGCCTAGTGGGCGTATCGCCGATCACGCCGGACTTCGTCATGCGTCTCGGCTATGCTGCCGGCAAGGTCCTGGCCGGCGCTCGCAGCGGTGCGGTGCGTCCGACTGTCCTGATCGGCAAGGACACCCGTATTTCCGGCTACATGCTGGAAGCTGCGCTGGAGGCGGGCTTTTCGGCCGCCGGCGTCGACGTCATGCTGGCCGGCCCGATGCCGACCCCGGCCATCGCCTACCTGACGCGCGCGCTGCGCCTGTCGGCCGGCGTGGTGATTTCGGCCTCGCACAACCCGTTCCAGGACAACGGCATCAAATTCTTCTCCGACCAGGGCACCAAGCTGCCGGATGCGGTGGAGCTGGAGATCGAAGCCGCGCTGGAGGTGCCGATGGACTGCGTGGCGTCGGAAAAACTGGGCCGCGCCAAGCGCCTGGACGATGCCCACGGCCGCTACATCGAATTCTGCAAGAGCACCTTCCCGAACGAGCTGGACCTGCGCGGCCTGAAGCTGGTGGTCGATTGCGCCCATGGCGCCGCCTACAACATCGCCCCGCACGTGTTCCACGAGCTGGGCGCTGAAGTGATCGCCATCGGCAACAAGCCGGACGGCTTCAACATCAACCTGGGCCACGGCGCCACCGCCCCGGAAGCGATGGCCGCCGCCGTGCGCGCCCACGGCGCCGACCTCGGCATCGCGCTGGACGGCGACGCCGACCGCCTGATCATGTGCGACGCCAACGGCCGCCTGTACAACGGCGACGAGCTGCTGTACCTGATGGTGATGGATCGCCTGGCGACCGGCCCGGTGGCCGGCGCGGTCGGCACCTTGATGACCAATATGGCGGTCGAAGTGGCGTTGAAAGAGAAGGGCATCGGCTTCGCGCGCGCCAAGGTCGGCGACCGCTACGTGCTGGAAGTGATGAAGGACAAGGGCTGGCTGCTGGGCGGCGAGGGCTCCGGCCACCTGCTGTGCCTGGACAAGCACACCACCGGCGACGGCATCATCTCGGCGCTGCAAGTGCTGTCGGCGCTGAAGCGCGCCGGCAAATCGCTGGAGCAGTGCGCCGGCGAGCTGGTGATCTTCCCGCAGACGCTGGTCAACGTGCGCGTCTCGCCAGGCTTCGACTGGACCAAGAACGCCGCCATGGTCGCGGAAAAGGAACTGGTCGAGCGCGAGCTGGGCGACAGCGGCCGTGTGCTGATCCGCGCCTCCGGCACGGAACCTTTGATACGCGTGATGGTCGAAGCTCGTAACGCCAGCGATGCGCAGTCGATGGCGCGCCGCATTGCGGACAAAGTGGAAGCTCAGTTGGCTGCGTAAAATTTCAGCAGTGTAATAATTCGCAGGGTGCTCATTGACGTAGCGGGAGCCAGGCGTTAGAATACTGTCTTCGGAGTGTGGCGCAGCCCGGTAGCGCACCTGGTTTGGGACCAGGGGGTCCAAGGTTCGAATCCTTGTACTCCGACCAAGAACTTTTAAAACGGGTTGTCGAAAGACAGCCCGTTTTTCATTTCCGCAGCATATTCTTGCCGCGAGCATATCTGCCCATAGCTCAGTTGGATAGAGCATCAGCCTTCTAAGCTGAGGGTCGCAGGTTCGATTCCTGCTGGGCAGGCCAAACATCCTTTCTTTAAGTAACTTCCGCATGGCCGTGTGCTGGTTTGCGTGCAGTGCCTGCTCCTGTTTTCTCCAGCTGAAATATTTTCAATAAAAAGCGCCGCTCATCGACCGGATCGCTCGTCAGCCTCCCCGCCAAGCCGCCGTGCTTGAACAAAATTCATTTTCATAGACTCATTTCAACGAACATTGCGGATGCGTAATGTTATTCCCAAGACAATTGTATTTCAACATGATACATTGAGTTACTTTACGTTACGTTGCGATATGAATTTGAATATTTCCTCAACGTGATGGTTGTCGTCCTTTTAACTTATTAACGATTCAAATGGAAAACATCTCAATTAAGCAAAATTTGCTTAGCGAATTTTGGGCCAGCGCGAAGTTGCGGCTCGTACATAGATTTTTTCCACTCATCAAGAATCTTCGCGGCCATATCAAGTTGCGCAGCCTTTTGTCGGGGGCGCGCTTGGTCGCACTGTCAAGCGTGCATCCCGAACTAAAGTACAAATATTTGCGCAGCAACTATTTGTTTTCTTCGCTGTCCATCCGGGATGCACTGGCTATCGTCCACCATCACTACCGCGTGTTTGCCAGCGTTGTCCCTGTCAATTTCTTTCCGCGCTTGTTTGACGAGAAGCCGCTGCTATGGGAATTTCAGAAGGATGGGACGAAGTTCAGCATTCGGATGACATTTCCACACGATTTAAACCGTCCGAAGCGCATGCTGGACCATGAAGGCGACCTTGCCCTGATGTTTGAAGTGGACGGGGTGCCAATCTACATACTGTGCATGACCCTGGTGCCGAACCAGATAGCAAAAAAATACTTTGATGTTAAAGATGCCAAGGATGTAATTTTTATTGGGCGTGTGCAAGGCGTACCCGACCAGTTCGACAAGGTGAGGGCGGCCACCAAACTTTTGCATGACATTACTCCCGCGCGCTTGCTGATCAGTGCTACGGAATCCATCGCCAAACCATTTTCAATTGAGACCATAGTAGGCGTTTGCAACAGCGAGCAATTGTCGAAGAGAAAGGACTTCGATGAATCGGAATGTCTTTTCGATTACGACGCGTTCTGGACAAATATCGGCGCACACGCGACCCCGTCAGGCCTGTTTTCATACCAACTGGGCGTTTCTGAAAAACCGATCGAGGAAATCCAGCAGAAACATCGTTCCCGAACGCTGGCCAAGAGGAGGTTTCGGGCCGAAGTGGTGGACACTTTGGGACGTAATTTTCTTCGGGAAATTTCATACCCTGCGGTTTCGCTTAAAGATCCCGCATTATTGGTACACTTCGGTATTCGAAAATCCTGAAAGAAGAAAATGACATCCGGCACGCTGCCCAACAATGCCACCACCGAGGAAGCCTGCTCTTGGCTAAGTGAAAAGACCGGCACGCCATGGAATCTGGCGCGCTTGCTGGAAGCAGGGGCGACACCGCATGTCTGGCTGGATTATTCGGAAGCCCATGCCGGATTATTTGCCGAGGGAATAACCCGGTACCCGGCGCCGATATTCTATATCGAAGATACCAAACGATTGGCCGAAGGCAGCGCCGACGTGTTAATTCGTATGACGCGCGACTCGGACCGGATTTCCTTCAAACTGAAGCCGCCGGGTATTACCATGCCTTTGGAGGCGCTGCGTTTCTTTCAAAGGGATATAGCCGAGTTACTCGAGAATATATTGCATCCGAAAGAGGAAGTGGTGGTGGCGCCACCGAGGGAGGTTCTCAAAGGACTGACCAGGGAAGAAACCCTCCGTACCTTTGGCGGCATGGCCAAGTTGGATTGGGAGAAGTCGCTGGCTAGCGGTATCGGTATATTCGGCGACGATGGCGCCAGGGTCAGAAAGAATTCACGGGCCGGAAAAAATACCCACCTTTGGAATCCCGTCACGCTGGCCCTGGGATTGAATGATGTATATCGCGTGCCCATGTCGCACTTGAAAAAAGCGTTCGCCACGCAAGCTGACCTGCGCCCCTGGAAAGCCGCATGGCTGGAGTCCCTGGCCCTGCTGGGAGAGTAGAATTATGCCAACAATTAGCTTGTTCGCGCCGCTTTCTGGCGCGTAGCACCGGGAGCTTTGAATGGTCATCGATAGCCTGAACTTCACACCATGGTCCGCCTTGCTGGGCGGCGTACTCATCGGCGCGGCGGCGGCGCTGCTGATTTTGTTGAATGGCCGGATAGCCGGCATTAGCGGAATTATTGGCGGCCTGTTGCGGCCGGTGCAGGGCGATATTCTGTGGCGTATTACGTTTGTCGGTGGCTTGATATTGGCGCCTTTGGTCTATGGCGCGTTTTACGCTTGGCCCCACGCGCAAATCGATGCGGATTATGGCGTATTGATCGCCGCCGGTTTGCTGGTCGGCGTGGGCACGCGTTACGGATCCGGTTGCACCAGCGGACATGGCGTATGTGGAATATCCCGGCTTTCCCCGCGCTCAATTGCGGCGACCGCCATCTTTATGGCGGCTGGTTTTGTCAGCGTTTATTTAATACGGCATGTATTATGATTATCTCTTTTCTATGCGGATTGCTATTCGGTTTGGGACTCATTGTTTCCGGGATGGCCAATCCGGCTAAGGTGCTGGGTTTTCTGGATCTGGCGGGAAAATGGGATCCATCGCTGATATTCGTTATGTGCGGCGCGATAGCGGT
The DNA here is from genome assembly GCF_003416895.1 of Duganella sp. BJB476. Taxonomy (GTDB): domain Bacteria; phylum Pseudomonadota; class Gammaproteobacteria; order Burkholderiales; family Burkholderiaceae_D; genus Rugamonas. The sequence goes on along the minus strand of NZ_QVIO01000002.1, from coordinate 335,860 downwards.
GGGATTTTTTGCCTTTTCTTATATCGGTCGCCGTAAAGCCACATTGTTGGGTGCTGACATAAAACTGCCGGCTGCTACCAAAATCGACCGCCGTCTGGTATTCGGTTCGATATTATTTGGTGCAGGCTGGGGAATCGCAGGTTTTTGCCCTGGACCGGCGCTGGTGGGGCTGGGCATGGGCTTGCCGAAGGCGATAATTTTCGTTCTGGCGATGCTGGCCGGGATGGGAATATTCGAGTTCGTCGAGCGCCGGCGCGGTGGATAAGTTGCGGCTGCGAAAAAAATGCGCAATCGATTATTTTGCTTTTGAAACAGTAGCTTAGCGTTGCCCGGTCCGGCTTGTTAACAAGCTTATCCACAGAATTTGTTAACAACCCGGACGTTCAAGGGTTTAGAAACGGTAACGGGCCGTTAATTGCGCCGAGCGCGGCGCGCCGGGCAGGCTCAGGTTTTTGCTGCTGCCGTGACCGGCCACGATGTAGGCCTTATCCAGCAGATTCATCACGTTCAGCGTCAGATCGATGTTGCGGTAGCGATAGTAGGCCATGGCGTCCGCCGTCACGAAGCTTGGCAGGGTGACGGTGTTGCCCGGATTGGCAAAACGGTCGCCGACATAGTTCAGGCCGCCGCCGACGCCAAAGTGGCCCGCCAGCGCCTTGCTGACCCACAGATTGATGCTATGTTTAGGCGTCAGCGTGGGGTGCTTGCCCTGTACCGGTTGGCCATCGTCCTTGGCAATCGACGTCAGCATCGACGCGTCCAGGTAGGAATAGCCCGACCAAGCCTGCCAGCCATCGCCCAGATCGCCGCTGAACGTCAGTTCCAGGCCGTTGCTACGCTGTGTGCCCAATGGAATCAGCCTGTTGGTGACAGGGTCGCTCGATTTCATATTGGTGCGCGTCAATTGGAACAGCGACACCCCGGCCGAGGCGCGGCCGCCGAACAGGTCGTACTTGGCGCCGACTTCCTTGTTCTTGGTGACTTCCGGCGCGATATCGGCGTTATTGACCGCCAGGGCGAAGCCTTCGCCGGATGGTTGGAAAGACCGGCTGAACGAAGCGTAGTACGACTGCGCCGGGTCAGGCTGGTACACCAGGCCGGCGCGTGGGCTCCAGTTGCGGTCGGTGCGGGCCACGCTGGCGACGCCAACGCGACGCTCGACGGTTTCCTGTTCAAATTTGTCGTAGCGGATGCCGGCCAGGGCCTTCCATTGTGGCGACATCGTCACCAGGTCCTGGACGTAGGCGCTGGCGACCTTGAAAATGCCCAGATTGTTCGCCGTAGGCGCACCGCCGGCCGTAAATGGCACAACAGGGTTGATCGGGTTGAACAATGACACGGTAGCCACGTTGGCCTGCGAACGCACCAACTGGTCCTTGTTCTGTCTGCCGAATTCCACGCCATACAGCACCTGGTGCTGCATGCCGGCCAGTTCCGCATGTTGCGTCAGCTCGGTCTGGTTGGTGTAGCCGTTTTCATCGCGCGCCACGTTGCCGCGCGTTAGCGAGGCGGTTTTCGCCACCTCATTGACGGAGCCGATCAGCGTATTGTTGCGGTCCAGCGTGTAGTTGTAGTGGCGGAAGGCATTGCGGATCGAGAACGCCTGGTTGAAGCGGTGATCCAGCGTAAAGCCGAAGGCGTGCACGCGCGATTCGCTATAGTCGAAATCCCTGGCGTTGGCGGCGCCGTAGTAGGTACTCGGCGGTACGTCGACCGTGCGCCCCTGGTAGGACGGGATGCCGAAGTCGGTCAGGCGTTTGTCGTGCAGGTATTCCGCTTGCAGCAGCAACAGGGTGTCCGCGCCGAGCTTGAATTGCAGCGACGGCGCCACGGCCTCGCGCTTGAGGAATTGCTGGTTGCGGTAGCTGTCGGCGTCTTCCATCGCGCCGGTGACGCGGAAAGCGACACCATGCTCGGACAGATTGCGCGCCAGGTCGAATTCGCCGCGTTTCTGTCCCCAGCTGCCGGCTTGCAGGCTCACTTCGCTGCGCTCCATGCCAGGTTTTTTGGTGATGCGGTTGATCATGCCGCCGGACGAGCCGCGGCCATACAACACCGAAGCGGGGCCCTTGATCACCTCGACTTGCTCGACATTCGACAGGTCGCGGAAATACAGCGCATCGTCGCGCATCCCGTCGACAAACTGGTCGCTGATGGCGCTAAAGCCACGTATCGTCACCTGGTCGCGCTGGCCGTCGCCGGTCGACATGCCGATGCCGGGCACGGCTTTCAGCGCATCCTGCAGCGATCGCGCTCCCTGGTCGCGCAGCAATGCCTGCGGCACGACGTTGACGGTTTGCGGAATATCGCGCAGCGGCGCCTCGATCTTGGTGGCGCTGGTGGAAGTGGTAGGGCGGTAGCCGGCATCGGCTTCGCCGGTGACGGTGACCACGGCCATCGTCTGCTCCGGCGCCGCGCCGGTTTGCGCCAACGCGGCGTTGGTGAGGGTGAGGCTGGCCAGCATTAAGGCCAGCGGTTTCTTGTTCAGTGCCATGGGGTCCTTGAAGTAGTGTGCGGCTGGCTACTTCGTCGGACGAGAGTTTTGCTGGCTAGATGAGAATCGTTATCAACTGAATTATGCCCCCAAAGCAATGATCAGCGCAAGCCGGGCAACACCAGCACCTCGATGCCGGAATACATTGCCGGCGCGTGGTACACGCGTTGCGTCGCCTTCTGGAAGTCCTCCGGCTTGGCCTTCGGAATATCCACGAAGGTCTGCGGATTCAAGTCCACCAGCGGGAACCAGGAGCTCTGGATCTGCACCATGATGCGGTGGCCGCGCCGGAAGGTGTGGTTGACGTCGCTCATGGCGTAGTTGACCGCTTCCACCTTGCCCGGCGTGAACGGCTCCGGTTTTTCGAAGCTGTTGCGGAACTTGCCGCGCAGCGGATCGCCGCGCACCAGTTGCTGATAGCCGGCCATCGTCAACGTCGGTTTCGGCACGTCCGGACCGCGCTCGTCGTCCTCGCCCGCGCCTGGGTAGGCGGTCGGATAGACGTCGATCAGCTTGACCACCCAGTCGGCATCGGTGCCGGTGGTGGAAACGAACAGCTTGGGCTTGACCGGGCCGGCCAGCGTGACGTCCTCTTCCAATACTTCGCTGCGGTAGGTCAGCACGTCCGGCCGGCTCGAGGCGAAACGCTGGTCGCCGACCATGTATTCCTTCGGTGCACCCAGCGCAGGATAGGCCGTGAAGGGCACCGGCTTGCGCGGATCGGCCACATATTCGTCGTAGGCCTCGCCCGCGGCCGGCTGCTTCCAGTTCAGCGTGCCGTTCGGCCCGAGGAACAGCGTGCGCGGCTGGGCCTGCTTGGGTGGCCAGGCGGCATAATTACGCCACACATTGCTGCCCGTCTCGAACGCATAGACCTCCGACACGTTCTTGTTGGCTACGCCTTTCAGGTGCTGTTCGAAGAACGGATACAGGATGTTGTTGCGGAATTGCTCGCCAGTCTTGGCATCGAACTTGATGTAGCCGAGGTTTTTGCCGTCGGCGCGGCCCCAGGCGCCGTGCGACCACGGGCCCATCACCAGGCCGTTGTAGATGCCGGGATTGTTGCGTTTGATGCTGCTGTAGGTGGTCAGCGGGCCTTGCAGGTCTTCGGCGTCGTACCAGCCGCCCACGGTCAGCACGGCGGCCTTGATGTTCTTCAGGTGCGGCGCGATGTTGCGGGTTTTCCAGAATTCGTCGTAGCTTGAGTGTTCGATGGTCGGCAACAGCAGGGCGCGCTGCTTCGGCGTCATCGTGCCGGTGATGTTGGACAGCGTCAGGTGCGACAGGAAGAACTCGTAGCCGTCGGCGGTACCGTAGTCGAAATGATCCCAGGTCTTCGGCAGCGGGGTCGGGTTTTCCGCTTCCACGAAGGCCGAGTAGAAATCGAAATTGGCCGCCAGCATGAAGGCGCCGCCGTGATAGGAATCGTCGTTCATGTACAGGTCGGTCACCGGCGCCTGGGGTGACGCCGCCTTGATCGCCGGATGCGAATCGATGATGCTGGCCGAGGTGTAGAAGCCCGGGTAGGAGGTGCCCAGGATGCCGACCTTGCCGTTGTTGTTGGCGACGTTTTTCAGCAGCCACTCGACGGTGTCGTGCATGTCCTCGCTCTCGTTGCCCTGGCCTTTGGCGCGGTTGGGATTGACGTGCGGCGTCATCTCGATCCACTTGCCCTCGGACATGTAGCGGCCGCGCACGTCCTGCTTGACGAAGATGTAGCCGCTGTCCTCGAAGTCCTGCGAAGGGCCTATGTGTTCAGGGTAGTAGTCCACGCCGTAGTGTAGCTCGCCGCCCGACTGCACGCCTGCGCTGTACGGCGTGCGCTGAACCAGGAAGGGATAGCTCTTGCCGGTATCCTTGGGCACGTAGACGGCGGTGAACAGGCGCACGCCATCGCGCATCGGGATGCGGAATTCGTACTTGGTGTAGTGTTCGCGCAGGCTGTATTTCGGCGCGGCGCTCGCATCGGCGGCGCCGGCATGGCAGGAAAGGCCGCCCAGTATCAGGGCGAGGGCAAGGGCAGTAAGACGCGGTTTCATGAATTCCTTGTGTATGAGAAGTCAAACCCGCCCAGTGTAATGCCAGTGGATAACTTTGGCTGCGACAATTTTGCGCAGCGAAAGTTTTCCCTTTCTAAACAGTCACTTGGCTACCTGGATTGACGCTTGTTAACAGCCTTATCCACAGAATTTGTTAACAACCCGGCGTTCACAGCATCGGCAGCTTCAGCGAGTCGACCACCAGCCGTATCAGGCGCAAGCGGCCTTGCGTGTAGGGCGGGAAGAACAGTTTGATGAGCATCAGCGGCGATGCGCGCAGCACCGCGCGTTCGTGCGAAAAAGTCTTGAAGCCATACTCGCCGTGCGCGCTGCCCATGCCGGAATTGTTGACGCCGCCAAAAGGCAGATTGCCATGCGCAAAATGCGCGACGCAGTGATTGACGCAGGCCCCGCCCGAGCTGGTTTGCTTCAGCATCTTGTCGATATTGGCCTGGCGCGTGCTCCACACATACAAGGCCAGCGGCTTGGGCGCGGCGTTGATGGCGGCGATCACCTGGTCCAGCTCGCGGTATTCGATGATGGGCAGCAGCGGGCCGAAGATTTCCTCCGACAGGATAGCCGCGCCGGCCGGAATCTGCTCGATCAGCGTCGGCGCGACATAGCATTGCGCCTCGTCGACTTCGCCGCCGGTGTGCACCACGGCGCCGCGTTGCACCGCGTCCGACAGCAGTCCGGCCAGCCGTTGCGTGTGGCGTTGGTTGACCACGCGCGTCAGGTCGGGGCTGCGCTTTTGCGCCGCCGCGTCGGCGCCGTATCGTTGTTGCAGCACCTGGCGGCAGGCGGCGACAAACTGGGCCTTCACGCTGGCGTGCACGTACACATGATCGGGCGCCACGCAGGTCTGGCCGTTGTTGAGGAACTTCCCCCACATCAGCGTTTCCGCCGCCAGCTTCAGGTTGGCGGTTTCGTCGACGATGGTGGGCGATTTGCCGCCCAGTTCCAGCGTCACGCTGGCCAGGTGCCGGGCGGCCGCGGCCATCACCAGCTTGCCCACCGACGGCGAACCGGTGAAGAAGATGTGATCGAAGGGCAGCTGGAGCAGGGCGTGCGAAGTCGGCTGGCTGCCTTCAAACAGCGCCACCTCGTCGGCCTTGAACACCTCGGCGACGATGCGCGCCATCAGGGCGGACACGGCCGGCGTCATCTCGGACGGCTTGATGATCGCCGTGTTGCCGGCGGCCAGCGCCGACACCAGCGGGCCGAAACACAAACTGAGCGGATAGTTCCACGGCGCGATGATCAGCACCCGTCCGCGCGGCTGGTATTGCACCGAAGCGTAGGTGCCCAGCATGGTGGTGGTGGGCCAGTGGCGGCGCGGCTTCATCCAGCGCTTGAGGGCGCCCAGCACCTGGCGGATTTCCTCCATCACCGGCAGGAATTCGGACGCTTCCACCTCGGCCGGGGACTTGCGGTAGTCGCGCTGGAAGGCTTCGTAGAACGCCTCGCGCTGCGCCATCAGCGCGTCGCGCAGGCGCTTGACGCGGGCGATGCGCTCGGCCGCGCTCGATTCCCGCCAGCGCAGCGCGGTGGCCTGCTGGGCCTCGAATGCCTTGCTGACCTGCTGCACGTCCGCTTCATTCATCGCCGCTGTCCCTGTTCTTATATGTTGGAGGACCATTATTGCTGCAATTTTTATAGCAAGCAAGCGCTTGATTAGTATGATCTATCGGGCGTGGCGTGCCGCCCAAACGGCCTACAATGCGGCCTATGAAGACGCTGCGCAAATTGCTGCCGGTATCGGTGTTGTGGCTGCTGCTGGCCGCAAATGTGCAGGCCGCGCCGCCCGCAAAGCAGGCTCATGTGGAGAAGGAAAAGGCGGCGAAAGCCGCGCCATCCGGCCATCATCTCGACCGCTCCGGCAAGACCCGCAAGGGCAAGGCCTCCTACTACGGCCGCCGTTTCCATGGCAAGAAAATGGCGAACGGCGAACCCATGAAACCCGACAGCAATGCCGCCGCCAGCAAGACGCTGCCGGTGGGCACGGTCGCCAAAGTCACCAACCTGGACAACAACAAGAGCGAGGTGGTGGTGGTCAAGGACCGCGGCCCGTATGTGGACGGCCGCATCATCGACGTCACCCCCAAGACCGCCGACAAGCTGGACATGAAGGAGGAAGGCGTGGCGCCGGTGGCTGTCACACCGCTCAAGCTGCCGCCCAAGACCGAGGCCGCATCGGTCCCGCCCGAGAAATCGCACTAAGGCGCCACAAACACTTTCGGTAGCAGCGGATTGATGTCTTTTCTCAGCAACGTCGGTATGTAAGGATCGTTGTGAAAGGACAAGGACTCGTAGAATTTTTCGCTGCCGTTGGCCGGCTCCAGCATCAGGCGGCGTACGCCGAAGCTGTTGCAATATTGTTCGATGCGATGCATGAACCAGCGGCCCACACCCTGCGACCGGTATTTGCTGCGGACTATGAGCTCGCTGACGGCGCAAAATTCAGGCGGCGCCAGCTCCAGCCGGGCGATGGCGATTTGCTTGCCCTTGGTTTCCACGCTGACCCAGACGATCCTGCCGCGTGGGTTAGGCGGCAATTCGGGGTTCGGCCAGTTGGCATCCTGGCGGTAGTCGTGCAGCACTTTGGCCGAGATCGCTGACTTGAGCGGGACGAATTGTAATTCCAGGGGCATAAGTGCTTCAGGCTAAGGGAAACACTTAGCCTAGGGCGCGCACAATAGGAATACAAGCAAAGATTTGTATAAATTGTTGCTTAACCTGGGCGAAAGCGCGCGAGCATGGCCTGGATCTCGCCGCGCCGTTTCAACGCCTGGATCGCCTTGTCCAGCGCCGGCAAGTTCAGCTTGCCCCGCTGCGGCAGGGCGCAGTAGGTATCAAAGGACGACACCTTGAACGCCACCGGATTGAGCAGGGCCCGCTCCGGGTGCACCTTGCGCTGGTAATCGAAATACAGGGAATTGGTCAGCATATAGACAAAGCGCTTGCGCAACAGCTTGGACAGGTTGAGGTCGTCGCTGGCGGCGTCGTCGCGGATGAATTCCTCGCCCAGCGGCTGTTCCAGGTGGGCGTAGCGGTAGCCGAGGATGGTGCCGATGCGCTGCCGGCGCAACTCGCCAACGCGGCGCACGGCCGCCGTATCGATACGGGTGGTGACGATTTCGTTGTTGGTGAAAATCGCCTCCGACCACAACCAGTCTTTGCCATCCAGCCATTCAGGCCGCAGGTCGCACAGGATGTCGGCCTGGCCGCCGGCCAGCGGCGCCTCCACCCGTTTGCGCGGCACGGTCAGGTAGCGCGGGGTCAGGCGCAGCTCGCGCGCCAGCGCATCGCCGAACTCCTTGAGCAAGCCGCCCACCAGCACGCCATTGCGGAAATCCGTCATCGGCATCGCGCTGCCCATGGATACCACGTAGACCAACTCCCCGGCGCGGGCTGGCGCCATCAGCATCAGGACGGTGAAAAATAAAGTCATCAATCTCATACGGCTATCATACCGGTAGCCCGGGCAGGGGCCGTGACCGTATGCGAAAATGTTCCATCGGCGCGCGCGCGTCATTTGGAGCCACCATGGAAGACCGCTATTTCTATCAGCCTGCGCTGGGCCACGGCCTGCCGCATGACCCCTTCAACGCCATCGTCGGACCGCGCCCGATCGGCTGGATCTCCTCGCGCGGCGCCGACGGTACGCTGAATCTGGCGCCCTACAGTTTCTTTAACGCTTTTAACTACACGCCGCCGCTGATCGGTTTTTCCAGCCAGGGCCGCAAGGACACGCTGCGCAACATCGAGCAGACCGGTGAATTCGTGTGGAACCTGGCAACGCGGCCATTGGCCGAGGCGATGAACGCCAGTTGCGCGCCGGCGCCGCCGGAAGTGGACGAGTTCGCGCTGGCCGGCCTGACGCCGGCGCCTTCGACCATCGTCGGCGTGCCGCGCGTGGCGGAAAGTCCGGTGGCCTTCGAATGCAAATGCACGCAGATCATCCGCCTGCAAGACGCGTCCGGCGCGCCGACCGACGGCTGGCTGATCATGGGGGAAGTGGTGGGCGTGCACATCGCGCAGAGCTCGCTGCGCGACGGCGTGTACGACACGGCGGGCTCGCAGACCATCTTGCGTGGCGGCGGCCCGGCCGATTATTTCGAGATCAAGCGGGATAGCCTGTTCCGCATGCGGCGGCCAGACTATCCCAAGGCGGATCAGTAGGTGTAGAACATGCGCTGGATTTCCTTGCTGTCGCTGGTCTTGGTCAGGGCCAACATCAGCAGGATGCGCGCCTTTTGCGCATTCAGCGTATCGGAGACCACGAAGTCCAGCTCATCGTCGTTGGCTTCGCCGTTGCGGGCCACGATGCCCTGGCCGACGCGGGCCGAGCGCACGATCAGCACACCTTGCTTGCGGGCCGCGGTCAGCGAAGGCAGGACCTTGGACGCCAGGCTGCCGTCGCCGACGCCGGCGTGGATGATGCCCTTGGCGCCAGCGGCCACCAGCGCATTCAACGCGACCGGGCTGACGTTGGCGTAGCCGTAGACGATGTCGACCTGCGGCAGCGCGTCCAGCTTGCTGATGTCAAACTCGGTGTCGACCGTGTGCTTGCGGGTCGACGCATGGTAGAAGTAAGGCTTGTTGCCCTGGAAGTAGCCCAGCATGCCCAGTTCCGGCGTCTTGAAGCTGTCCGGGGTCGAGGTGTTGGTCTTGGTGACGTCGCGGGCGCCGTGGATCTGGTCGTTCATCGCGACCAGCACGCCCTTGCCGACGGCTTCCTGGCTGGCGGCCAGCAGCACGGCGTTGTACAGATTGATCGGACCGTCGGCCGACAGCGCGGTGCCCGGACGCATGGCGCCGACCAGCACGACCGGCTTCTTGCTCTTGACGACCAGGTCCAGGAAGTAGGCGGTCTCTTCCAGCGTGTCGGTGCCGTGGGTGATGACGATGCCATCCACATCAGGCTGGGCCAGCAGCACGTTGACGCGCTTGGCCAGCGTCAGCCAATGCTCGTTGCTCATGTTTTCGCTGGCGATCTGGAACACTTGCTCACCCTTGACCTGGGCCACCTTGGCCAGTTCCGGCACGGCCTGGATCAGGCGCTCGACACCGACCGTGGCGGCGGTGTAGCCGACCGTGGTGGTGCTGGTGGCGCCGCTGCCGGCGATGGTGCCGCCGGTGGCCAGGATGGTGACATGGGCCAGCGGAGCTGCGGCCTTTTCTGCTGCCCCGGCATAGGCACTAAGCAACATTGCGCAGGCTAACACTGCCTTGAGGAACCGTGCGGGCATAGGGTGGGTCATGCGATCTCCTGATCTGGTTCTAAAGCTTGAGATAGTAACAAATAGCCCGGCTGTCAACAATGCGCACCGTTGCCGCGTTATGGGTGGTGTGAGATCATGTTTGCATAGATAATTGCTGTAAGAAAATTAAAAAAGAGAAATATTATGAATTTTGCTAACACCACGCGCAGGGTCGCGGTGCTGGCGCTGATGGCCGTGTTGGCCGCCTGCGGCAAGAGCGCGGCGGAGAAGCGGCAAGAAGAAGCCGCGACGCTGACCAGTTTGGGCGAGAAGTATGTGAAGGAAAAGGTGCGCGAACCGTCGTCGGCGATGTTCCGCAACCAGGTGGTCGGCAAGGGCGGCGCCACGTGCGGCGAGTTTAACGCCAAGGACGCCTTCGGCACCTACATCGGCTACCAGCGCTACATCTCGGTGGCGCGCGACCTGACCCTGCTGGCGCAGGACGTGTCGCCGGCCGAGTTCGAACAAAACTGGAACCAGCTGTGCCGCTAGCCCGGCCTGTCGCCTTGCGTGTTTAGCGCTATCATGGGCGGATACTGACTGAGGACACGCATGGGCATGGAACCAAGAACCGCGGGAGGCAAGGGCGAACTCCCGATCGCGGTATCGACCGATATCGCCAATCGCCTGCACCAGATATTGCCGACGCTGAGCGCGGCCGAATTCGACCTGCTCAGCCGCTATGGCGAGCGGCAAAGCTTCAAGGCCGGCGACATCCTGTTCAAGCAGGGCGACCGCCACATTTCGATGTACGTCATCATCACCGGCGCGCTGGAGATCGAGCGCGCCTCGGCGCTCGGCACGGCCATCCTCAGCACCCACGGTCCCGGCATGTTCACCGGCGAGATGGGCACGCTGGCCGGCCGCGCGGCCGTCGCCACCGGCCGCGCCATCGCCGACAGCGAAATGATCGTCATCAGCGAAGAATCGCTGCGCACGCTGGTAATCTCGGAAGCGGCGCTGAGCGAAACCATCATGCGCGCCTACATCCTGCGGCGCGTGGCCTACATGCAGGACCAGGCCGGTGGCGTGGTGGTGTTCGGCGCCCGCCATTCGCAGGCGACGCTGGTGCTGCGCCACTTCCTGACCCGCAACGGCCAGCCCACCGCCTACTTCGACACCGAACTGCACACCGAAACGGCGGCGCTGATGGAACGCTTCGGCGTCACCGAGGCCGACATCCCGGCCGTCGTCACGCCGTCCGGCGAAGTGCTGCGCCAGCCGACCCTGCGCCAGGTGGCCGACGGCATCGGCCTCAGTTCCGACAACATCGACGGCCGCACCTTCGACCTGGTGGTGGTCGGCGCCGGCCCGGCCGGATTGGCGGCCGCGGTGTATGCGGCGTCGGAAGGACTGAGCGTGGCGGTGCTCGACTCCAAGGCGCCGGGCGGCCAGGCCGGCTCCAGCTCCAAGATCGAAAACTATTTCGGCTTCCCGACCGGCGTTTCCGGCCAGGCCCTGGCCGGACGCGGGCTGTCGCAGGCGCGCAAGTTCGGCGCCGAAGTGGCGGTGCCGGTGCGCGTCAGCTCAGTCAATTGCGAGGGGCCGGATTTCGAGATCGCCATCGACAGCGGCGAGCGGCTGCGCGCCCGTTCCATCGTCGTCGCCACCGGCGCGCGCTATCGCAAGCCGGACTTGCCGGGACTGGAGCGCTTTGAAGGCCGGGGTGTCTACTACAGCGCCTCGTTCATGGAGGCCACCTTCTGCGCCAACGAGGAAGTGGTGATCGTCGGCGGCGGCAACTCGGCCGGACAGGCTGCGGTGTTCCTGGCCGCGCACGCGAAGCACGTGCACATCGTGGTGCGCGCCGACGGCCTGGCCGCCAGCATGTCGCGCTACCTGATCCAGCGCATCGAGGCCGCGCCCAACATCACACTGCACACGCGCAAGCAGATCGTCGAGCTGCAAGGCGAAGACAAGTTGGAACACATCTGCTGGCAAACGGCCGGCGGCGAGGTGAAGACCGCGCCGGCGCGCCATCTGTTCCTGTTCCTCGGCGCCGAGCCGAACACCGCCTGGCTGGGCGATTGCGTGGCGCTGGACGATAAGAACTTCGTGTTGACCGGGCCGCAGGTGCCGGCGGCGTCGTGGCCACTGGAGCGTAGCCCGCACTTCCTGGAAACCAGCCGGCCGCGCATCTTCGCCGTCGGCGACGTGCGCAGCGGATCGGTCAAGCGGGTGGCGGCGGCGGTGGGCGAAGGCTCGGCGGCGGTGCAGTCGCTGCACCAGGTGCTGGCCTCCGACTGATCACACGCTGCGCAGCGGCTTGCTGTAGCGCGTGGAGCGGCGGATCGCCGGATGCTTGCCCGGCGGGTGCGCCAGCGCCTCTGTCGCGCGGTCGTAGCCGTACTGCCACTGGTCGTTCATGTGCTGGACGAAGGTGTCGTAGGTCGGCGGCATCGCCAGCTCGATGCGGTTGCGGCGCCAGTCCAGCTTTTGCTGCAACTGCTGCTTGGCCAGCACCAGCGATACGTCCGAGGTATCGATGCGCATGTCGGCCAGGTGGATGTTGGCGTAGCGCAGGCGCGCGTTGCCGTCGATGCCCAGCACCGAACGCCAGGCGGGGATCGCAAACACCTGGTCGAACGCCTCCTTGAATTCCATGACGACTTCCGCGCCCAGCCGGCGTGCAATCTCCACCGGGAACAGATCCAGCACGCCGCCGATGTATTCCTGGCCGCGATGCTGCTGGCAGCGGAAGTAGATCATGTCGGCGATGGAGATGCGGGCGGCGTCGGTCAGCGGCACGCTGCCGTCGACCAGCAAGTCCTGCGCGACCGCATGCTGGCCCCAGCGGGCGTCGCTCAGCGGCGACTGCATGTTGTGCAGCAGCGCCGCCGCCTGTTCGCCGCAGAACACCGTTTGCGCAAACAGCTTGCGTCCCGCGCGCGGCTGGCCGACGTCCGATTCGTCGAACAGCAGCTTGCCGCCGATGATGGCCACATCCACTTCCGGCGTGCCGGTGGCGGGCGGGAAGGGCAGCTGCGGCGGGATCTCGAATAGATAATCGCCGAACAGGTCGGGGATCACCGGCGCCCTGGCGGTCGACAGCTTGCGCTTGGCGGCGCGCATCAAGCTGCCCATCAGGTCCGCGCGCTGGGTCGATTTCAGGCTGCACCAGAACTGGTACATCTCCGGCGACGACAGCCAGGCGCGCTGCGCTTCCGGGTCGGGCAGGTTGTGGATGATGGTGGCGGCGATCGCGCCACCGCAGCTGGCCAGCAGCACATCGGGAGCGCGGCCGGCCTGCCGCAGCGCGGCGTACATGCCGATGTAGATGCCGAAACGGAAACCGCCCCCGCCCAGTACCATGCAGCGTTTATACGGTTTATACGATTGTTGCCAAGGTTGAATTTGTGCTTGCGTCATAAACCGAACCATACCACAGCAGGCGCTACGCCGATGGAAACTGACGACGGCCGCCGTCTATTTCATTACGCGTAACGTTCACCAGGTGATCGGCGGCGCAGGGCGGCGTTGGCCGGTTCGGAGACGTAGCGGGCGACCAGGGCGGCGGCCAGCGCCGTCAGGCACAGGAACAGCAGCAGACAGGGCAGCCTGGCGCCGTAGCTCAGGTGCACTTTGTCCACCACGTTGCGCATGGCCGCCAGGACGATGATGTGGAACAGGTAGATTTCGTAGCTGTGCTGGCCGAACCAGCGCAACAGCGACCAGCGCGGCGTGCGCTGCGCCGCCGGCGCTTGCGCCGAACTGCCCAGCAGGAAAACCCCGCTCGCCAGCGCAACTAGCGTGAAGCCGAACACCTCGTGGCTTTCGATGCCGCGCAGGTACAGCGCCGCCAGCGCGACGCCGGCGGCGATGCGCAGCACGCGTCCCTGGCGCGCGTTCGGCACTTCGCGCTGCGCCAGCATCGCCGTCAGGCAGCCGATGGCGATGGCGTCGAAGCAGGCAAGGTAGCCGTACATGAAATAAATCTCGTTGTCGGTATGCTGGCTGCGATAAACCGGCCCGGCGACGATGGCCGCGCAGCACAGCAGTACGATCAGCCAGTTGCGGCGCAACAGCAGGCATGACAAGGGCAGCAGCAGGTAGAACATCTCCTCGACCGACAGCGACCAGTACACATTGAGGCAGTAGTTGAAGTAGCCGGCGGTTTGCATCAGCTGGTTGTGCCAGAACGTCAGCACCGAACCGGCGGCGACGAAGAAGTAGCTGGCCGGCCGGTCCACGTCGCCGTCCGAGTTGGAGAAGAACGGCACGTCAAAGCTGCCCAATACCACGATGATCGCCAACGCCAGCAGCAGGCAAGGCATGATGCGCGCGAAACGGTATAAATAGAATGTACGGATATCGATCTGCGCCAGGCTGCCCCAGCGGCGCAGCGATGTCGATGTGATCAGATAGCCGGATACGGTGAAGAACATCGTCACGCCGAAGTTGCCCTGTAGCGCCGCGCGCAATAGCCAGGTTGGCAGGATGTCGCCCAGCGGGCTATTTTTCAAGCCGTAGGCCAGCGTAAAGTGCAGCACCAGCACGCACAGGATGGCGACGCCGCGCAGGGTGTCGATATGGTTGTTTCTCATTGGTCGATATCCGTTCAAAGTTGATGCTCCAGCAGGATGCGCAGCGTGGCGCTGGTCGGCGTTTGCGAGATGCGGTAGCGGCGGCCGCGGCCGTCTTCATTGACGTATTCGTGCGATTCGCTGGACTGCTGGCGCAGCAGGTTGCTGGCCGAGATGCGGAACTGCGTCTTCGCATCCATCTTCCACAGCCCATACAGATCCAGCTCGCGTTTCGGGCTGGTGTTCATTTGCACCAGCGCCGATTGCCGCACCGGGCCGCCGGCCTGGTAGTTCAGGTTACCGCCGAAGGTCCACGCCGCGCCGGGCAGGCGATAGTCGGCACCCAGGTTTGCCGTGAACGGCACCTGGTTTTCCAGGCGGTTGTCCGGCCCCGGCACGCTGTCCACCCGCGACCAGTTGCGGGCCAGGTTGGCGCGCAGGTCCAGCTTGGGCGACAGCGGCAGCTTGGCTTCCAGCTCGATCCCGCGCACGCTGGCGTTGCCGCTGTTGAAGGGCGCTTCGACCCATTCGCCGTCCTGCTGGAACAAACGGGTCAAGGTCACGTCGCGGATGCGCCGCACATAGGTGCTGGCGCTGAGCAGCGCCCCCGCGCCGAGATAGTGTTCGTAAGCCGCGTCCATGCCCCAGGCCAGCTCCGGCCGCAGATTGGGATTGCCCTGTTCATCGGGATTGGTTTCGTTATTGTTGTTGTCGTTGGTGTAGCGGCGCGGCACCAGCTTGACCAGCGGCGGCGCCTTGTAGGTGCGGCTGATGGCCAAGCGCAGCACATCCTTGTTCGGCAACTCGTAGCGCGATTGCAGCGAAGGGCTCCATACCTGCGAGCGCAGGTCCAGCGCGTCCGGCGCGTTGGCGGCTTCCGCGCGGCTGGCGGTGCTCAGGCGTTCGTGGCGCAGGCCCAGGTACAGGGAATAGTGCGGTGTGACCTGCCATTCGTCCTGCGCGAACAAGGCCAGGCGGTTGACGTTGGCGCGATAGTCAGCGTTGCTGCCGCCGGTCTGCGCACCGCTGGCGTCGAACAGGGTTTCGTTGCGGTCTTCGCTGCGTGCGGCGCGGCTGGCATCCCAGCCCAGCGCGATCGCATGGCGCTCGCCGACCGGGTGGCGATAGGTGCCGCTGATCGTGACGCTGGTTTCCGACGGCCCGGAGTCGACGTGGTGGCGGCCCGATGGCTTACCGTCGCTGTCCATGCCGTTGAAGTCGAAAGTGCCGCTGCGGCGGTTGCTGCTCGCGCCCAGTTTGGTCTCCAGTTTGGCGCCGCTCTCCAGCAGGTGCGTCCAATTCAGGTCGCTGCGCAGCATGGCGAAATTGGCGACGAAGTTGGCGACGCTGCGCGGGTACTCGCTGTGCGGGCCGATGAGCGCCGTTTCGTTCTCGCCGTGGACGTTGTCGACGCGGCGCAGATTGGCGAAGCCTGTCCAGGTCAGCGTGTCGCCGCCGGTCAGCGTCCAGTTCAGGCGCGGCGCGAGGGTTAACGCGTCGGTATGGCCGGATTCGGTCTTCTGCGTGCGGCGCTGTTCGAGGACGGCGCCGGTGGCGTCGCGGCGTTCTTCCAGATCGGTGAACGGCGCTTCGCTGCGCTTGTGGGTGAGCGTCGCGGCCAGGCTGTAGGCCAGGCGGCCGTCCTGGTCCGACAACGTCGCCGACAGCGCGGGCGTATCGACGCCCGCCTGCCGCGCGAGGCTGGCGCTGAACGCGCGCTGGCCGCGTTTGACGGTCTTCTTCAGGATGATGTTGATCGCGCCGGCGACCGCCTGGTTGCTGAATTCAGCCGTGGCGCTGCGCATGATCTCGATGCGCTCGATCGTCTCGGGTTCTAAGGCGTCCAGCGAGAAGCCCGCCGCTACCGGTTCGCCATTCAGCATGATCTGCGTGTAGCCGTTGCCCAGGCCGCGCATGCTGATCGTGCCGCCCCGTCCGGGCACGCCGGTGATGCTGATGCCGGGCAGGCGTTTCAGCACATCGGCCAGCGTCTGGTCGCCCTGGCGCATGATCTCGTCGTGGTCGACCACGATGCTGGTGGTGGTTTCGCGCTGGCGCTGGTCGGCGCGCTGGCCGCTGACTTTCACTTGCTGCGGCTCGCTGTCGGCGGCATGCGCGCTGGCGGCGATCAATAGCAGGCTGGCGGCGATATGGTGTGGCTGCATATTCTTCCTTGTTTTCAAAAACGCGGGCGACAGTCCCCCTTGCCGCAGCGTGGAGGCTGCGGCCTGGTGGACATCGGTGGCGTGGGTTTAGTAGCCTTGCTGCTGTTGGCGCAGGCGCAAGGCGCGTTTGGTGGTGTAGGCGTCCAGGTTGGCCAGCTTGGTGGCAGGGTTGATGAATTCCTCGTCCTGCCGGACTTCGAAGTGCAGGTGCGGACCGGTGGCGAAACCGGTTTCGCCGACGGTGCCGATCTGCTGTCCGGCTTCCACCGTGGCGCCGGCTTTGACGTTCATGCTGGTCAGGTGGGCGTACAGGGTGCGTTGCGCTCCGTGCTGGAGGATCACCGTTTTTCCGTAGCGGCCGCCGTTCTCGGTCAGCACGCCGGCGCTGACGACTACGCCGCCAGCCACCGCATGCACCGGCGTGCCAGCCGGCGCCGCGATGTCAATGCCTTTGTGCGGCGTCACCAGCACGGTGCGGCGCACGCCGAACAGACCGGTGACGCGCATCTTGTCCAGCGGGTAGCGCCAGTGTGCGTCGGCGGGCGAGGGTTTGGCTTCCGTGGCAGCCGGAGCTTCAGGCGCGGCCTCAATCGATGCCGCAGCCGGAGGCGGGACTTGCGCCGGGACTGGCACTGCGTACGGCTGCTGGCCGGTGTTGAACGCCACCGCCGGTTGCAGCATGGCGCCGCCGGCCAGTACGGCGATCATCAACGCGGCGATGCTCCAGGCGACCGCGCTGCTCAGCACCGGCAGTGCTGCCTGCTGCATCTGGCGGATACGCGCGGCGGCTGTGGCGCCGTCGATGCCGCCGAAGGCCACGCCGCCGGTCGGCATGGCGGCCGTTTGCGCTTTCCATTGCAGCAGCAGGGCGGCGGCGTACTGTTTGCGCTGCTGTTGCGGACGGCCCGCCAGCACGCGCTGGTCGCAGATCAGTTCCAGCGCCCATTCCATTTTCGCGTTCATCCAGCGCAGCGCCGGATTGAACCAGAACACCGTCTGCAGCAAGGCCGCTACGCCCAGGCACAGCGGATCGCGCGCACGCCAGTGGTGCAGCTCGTGGGCGATAACCATGTGCTGCTGCTCGGTGCTGAAACCGCGCAGGTGGCGCGGCAGCAGCAGCACCGGGCGCCGCACGCCGACCAGCATCGGCGAAATGGCGGCGTCGGTTTCCATCACGGTCAGGCGATGGCGGGCGATGTCCGCCAATTGGGCGCTGTCGAACGCGCCGTGTGCCAGCAAATCCTGCGGCGACAGGCGCTGCGAGGTGGCCAGCAAGCCGCGCCAGACGCGCCGCGCGCGCAGCCGGCGAGCCAGCATCCACGCCAGGCCGGCGGCGTAGACCAAGGTCCACAGCGCGGGCAGGAGCAGGGTGAGGGAAGGCGGATCGATATCGCCGGCTGCGGCATCCGGTTCCGCTGCTCCGGTTGCCGCGCCGCCTTGCCGGTCGACTGCCGATACGCCATCCTGCGCCACGCCCGCCAGCGCCGGCAGCCCGGTGCGGATAGCCGACGATTCGGCCGCGCTCAGCGTCACCGTCGGCGCCAGGCTTTGCTGCGGGCTGTGCGGCAGCAGCGCCAGCAACGCGGCGCCGGCCGTCACGGCTTGCGCCGCCAGCCAGAGCGCGCGGCGCGGCAGCAAGGCCGGCCAGCGGCGCAGCGCGACCACCAGCACCGCCCACACCAGCGCGCCGGCCAGCAGGCAGCTGACGCTGGCCAGCATCCATTTGAACAGCATCACATAGGCCAGCATCATGGCTTGCCGGCCTCGTCGGACGGCCAATCCTGGAGCATCTGCTCCAGCTGCGCCAATTCAGCCTGGTCCACCAGCTTGCTGCCGGTGAACATGGTGACCGGCAGCGGCGCCGCCATTTCCATCACGCGGGTGCCGAAATCGCGGGCGAAGGCGGCCAGCGTGCCGACTTTTTCCAGCCGCGCGCTGTAGACGTTGACGCCGTGCGCCGTGTGCTGGGCCAGCATCTGCTTGTCGAGCATGCGGTCCAGCGTCTTGCGGGTGGACGAGAACGACCAGCCGAGTTCTTCGGCGACGGCGTCATGCAGCTCGCGCGCGCTCAACGGCTGCTGTTTCCATAGTGCTTTGAGCAAGGTCAGCTCGCTGACGGACGGGATAGGGATGGATGTGGACATGGCTAGGCCTCTTTGCGACAGATGGGATGATTATGCGACACATGTCGCACACCAGTCAATCTGTTGTCTAAAAATTTGTAACATTGCTTTATATTAATTCTCTATATGTTACGATTAAGTTTTTGCTAATTGCCAATTCTGTACGGTCGTGCCGGACAGTCCGCAAGGTAGCGTGGCGTGGGTCTTCGCATGAAGCCGGCAGCACCGTTATGAAATGCGCTATACAATGCTTGGGGCCGCAGCCTTCCGCCGCTGCCTCACTGTATTGGAAACACATATGTATTACGGAGAGCGCTTCAACAGCATCACTCACACCGTGGGCGCCGCGCTCGCGGCAATCGGCGGCACCTTGCTGATTGTGCTGGCGGCGCGCACCGGCGACGCCTGGAAAGTGGTGAGCTTCAGCATTTATGCCGCCACGCTCCTGGGCTTGTACCTGACGTCGACGCTGTACCACAGCCTGCGCGGCCGCGCCAAAGACGTGCTGCGGCAGATGGATTACTGCGCCATCTACCTGCTCATCGCCGGCAGCTACACGCCGTTCACGCTGGTCAGCCTGCGGGGACCGTGGGGCTGGTCGCTATTCGGCGTGGTCTGGGGCCTGGCAGTGATCGGCATTTTGCAGGAAATCTGGTTTGCCAAGGGCGCGCGCGTCCTGTCGCTGCTCATATACGTGGCGATGGGGTGGGTGGGCGTGATCGGCGCCAGCCCGCTGATCGACGCGCTGGGCTGGAGCGGATTCGCCTGGCTGGCGGCCGGTGGCCTGGTGTACACGGTGGGCATTGCCTTCTTCGTCACCGACCACAAATGGAGCTACGGCCACGGCGTCTGGCACTTGTTTGTGCTGGGCGGCAGCGCTTGCCATTTCGGCGCGGTCTTGCTGTATGTAGCGTGAAGCACCTGTACAACTGTTGGATTTCGAGAGTAGAGCACCAGTGGATATTAATTCCGACGACCTGAAAACGTTTATCACCGTGATCGACAGCGGCACCCTCAGTGCCGCCTCGGTCCACCTCGGCCAGACCACGTCCGGTGTCAGCCGCGCGCTGTCGCGGCTGGAGGACAAGCTGGCGACGTCGCTGCTGACGCGCACCACGCGCCGCATGGAGCTGACCGAAGAGGGACACCTGTTCCTCGAACGCGCGCGCGCCATCCTCGGCGCCATGGAAGAAGCCGAGGAATCGATCCGCATCCGCCGCCAGAAGCCGGCCGGACGCCTGTGCGTGGACGCCGCGTCGCCCTTCATGCTGCATTGCGTGGTGCCGCACATGGCCGAGTTCCGCGCCATGTACCCGGAGATCAAGCTGGAATTGAGCAGCAACGACCAGATCACCGATCTGATCGAGCACCGCACCGACATCGCCATCCGCATCGGCACGCTGACCGATTCCACGCTGCATGCGCGCGCGCTCACTTCGAGCCCGCTGCACGTGCTGGCCAGCCCGGACTACCTGCGCCGCCACGGCACGCCGGAAACGCCGCAAGACCTGGCGCGCCATTCGCTGATCGGCTTCGCCCAGTACGAGCAGGGCAACAACTGGCCGCTGCGCCACGCGGCCGGCAACAGCCTGCCGATCACGCCGTCGATCGCCGCCTCCAGCGGCGAGACGCTGCGCCAGCTGGCGTTGACCGGACAGGGCGTGGTCTGCCTGGCGGACTTCATGACCCGTGCCGACATCGAAGCGGGCCGCCTGGTGCCCATCCTGGTGGACGCCAACACCGGCTACTGCCAGCAGATCCATGCGGTCTACTATCGCAACACCCAGCTGGCCCAGCGCATCAGCTGCTTCCTCGAGTTCCTGCAGCAAAAGCTCTGAGGCATCCAGTGTGCGGCGCCGTACAGATAGCCCTCCGGTGCGGCGCTACACTGGCCTTGCGTGCTGGGGAAACCGGCAGCAGGTGAGCCGATAGCCTCAAGTATCGGCACCAACATTGCGTCGTCGCCGGGAGGCCATCATGTCGCAGACCACTCATCCATCGAAGTTTCTGGTGCGCGCCTACCTGGAGCGCCGTTCGCATGAAGTCAAGCCGCCGCCTACGCCGGAAGAGATCCGGCGCCAGCTGGGCTGGGGCATGCTGATGTTCGAAGCCAAGGCCGGCAACGGCCGCTGCTGACGCCTTTTCGTCGTTCACCGTCCCTTTTCCGCCGTTCGCCGAATAGCGGTTTCCCCGCCAGCCGTTCCCCGGTATTGTTACATCCATACCGACTTGGGGGACTAACATGAGTATTCACACCGCCTACCGCTGGCGCCAGCAAATCGTCTGGGGCACCGGCTTGATCATCTTCGGCTGCGTGCTGCTGCTGGACCGCGCCGATATCATCGAACTGGATTTCAACCCGATGAACTTCTGGCGCTGGTGGCCCTGGCTGCTGGTCATTTCCGGCCTCACCAAAATCATCCCGCCGACCACGCCGCGCTATTTGCTCAGCGGCCTGTGGGAGATCTTCTTTGCCGGCTGGTGGTACGTATCGTTCAACCACATCTGGGGCCTGGGCTTCGGCGAAACCTGGCCCGCGCTGGTGGTGGCCACCGGCGTCGGCATGCTGTTGCGGCCTTTGCTGGACAATATCTTCGCAGCGACCAGGGAGCCGAAATGAGAGACAAACGTCAAAGGAATCCGGCCTCGCAGATGGTCGTTGGGCTGTTCGTCGTGGCCATGGGCATGATCTTCCTGCTCGATAACCTCGGCTGGCTGGACCTGGAATTTACGCTGCACCTGTGGCCAACCGCGCTGATCTTCTTCGGCATCCTGAAGGTGCTGCAAACCCGGTCGCCGTCCGGCGCCATCGTCGGCGGTGCGCTGATACTGGTCGGCAGCATGATGCTGCTGAAGGAAACCGGCTTCATTTCGATCAGCTGGGGTTCGCTGTGGCCGGTGCTGCTGATCGCCGCCGGCCTGTCGGTGGTGTTCCGCTCTCCTAACAGCCGCTGGCTGTTCGAGCAGCGTGGCGACATGCTGGACACGACCAGCAACGACGCCGTCATCAACATCACGGCCGTCATGGGCGGCTTCAAGCGCCGCATCACGTCGCCGGATTTCCGTGGCGGCGAGATCACCACGGTGATGGGCGGCTGCGACCTGGACCTGCGCCAAAGCTCGATCAACGGCGAGGCGGTGCTGAATGTGTTCGCGATGTTCGGCGGGATCACCATCAAGGTGCCGATCGACTGGACCGTGGTCCTGCAAGGCACGCCCATCATGGGCGGTTTTGAAGAAAAGACCGTGCCTCCCGGTTCGCCGGACAAGCGCCTGATCATCCGCGGCTACGCCATTATGGGCGGCCTGGAAGTGCGTAACTAGGCATGCAGGAGATTTCCTCCAGCCGGCGCGGCATCACCATCTACCTGCTGGTGTGGCTGTTCCTGGGGATCGCGCTGGGCGGCGTGATCTCGCTGGCGAACGACGCGCCGGTCGCCAACGCCATGATGTTCGCGATTCCGCTGAACCTGTTGTACGCGTTCGCGGCGGGCTATTCGTCCTACTACCTGTGCCGCGCCTATCCGCTGGGCGGCAGCAGGCCGGGCGCCACCGCGCTGGTGCTGACGGTGGCGGCGGTGGTGTCCGGCTTCCTGTGGCTGACTGTGGGGCGCGCCTGGAACGGCGCCTGCCTGATGCTGGATGTCTCGTGGGCCGGCATCGCATTCAGCCCGCAGTTGTCGGCGCTGATCGTCGGCCTGGGCATCCTGCTGTACGGCTTTGCGGCGGCGGTGCATTACCTGGTGATCGAGTTCGTGCGCGCCAAGAGCGCCGAGCAGCGCGAGCTGGAATCGCTGCTGATGGCGCAGGAGGCCGAGCTGCGCATGCTGCGCACGCAGATCGATCCGCACTTCCTGTTCAACAGCCTCAATTCGATCAGCGCGCTGACCTCGCAGGATCCGAAAGCGGCGCGCCGCATGACGCTGGAACTGGCCAGCTTCTTCCGCCAGAGCCTGGGCATGGAGGCGCATAAAAAAGTCACGCTGGACGAGGAGATGCGCTTGATACGCCACTTCCTGGCGATCGAGCAGGTGCGCTTCGGCGCGCGCCTGCAGGTGGAGGAGCAGGTCGGGGACGAAGCCGCCGCCTGCCTGGTGCCGCCGATGATCATCCAGCCGCTGGTGGAGAACGCCGTCAAGCACGGCATCTGCAATATGCCCGATGGCGGCACCATACGGGTGACGGCGCGCCGTGCCGGCTCGATGCTGCACATCCGGGTCGACAATCCGGTCGACCCGGACATGGCGTCCGTCCGCAGCGACGGCCACGGCATCGGCTTGAGCAATGTGCGCCAGCGCCTGTCCGGCGCCTACAAACACGAAGCCAGCATCCACTGGGGACGTATCGACAACAGCTTTGGCGTGGACATCGCGATGCCCGCGCAAACAGGCGAAGAGGGAGAGTAGAGCATGCGTGTGATTATCGTCGACGATGAAATGCTGGCGCGCGGCGTGGTGCGCGAGTACCTGGCCGAACATCCGGATGTGGAAGTGGTGGCCGAATGCGCCAACGGCTTCGAGGCGGTCAAGTCGATCACCGAGCTGGCGCCGGACCTGGTGTTCCTGGATATCCAGATGCCCAAGCTGGACGGCTTCGAAGTGGCCGAACTGGCGGGCGGCAAAACGCGCTACATCTTCGCCACCGCCTTCGACCAGTATGCGATCAAGGCCTTCGAGTTCCACGCGCTCGATTACCTGCTCAAGCCTTTCAGCCAGCAGCGCTTCGACCAGGCGCTGGCGCATGCGCGCGCCAACCTTGGCAAGCCGGAGGGCGATACTGCGCTGGCGAGCATGGTGCGCGAGGCGGCCGGCCGCAACAAGCCGCTGGGCCGCGTGCTGATACGCGACGGCGCCAAGGTCCACGTCATCAACAGCGACAAGATCGAGGTCATCGAGGCGCAGGACGACTACGTGCAGATACGCTCGGAAGGCAAGTCCTACCTGAAGAACCAGCGCATGGCGGAGCTGGAAGAGCAGCTGGACGCGCAGCAGTTCCTGCGCATCCACCGCTCATGGATCGTCAACATCGCCTGGGTCGATCGTATCGAGCAGGCCACCAGGGACAGTTATGTCGCCATCCTCAAGGACGGCGGCAAGGTGCCGGTCAGCCGCAGCGGCTACCAGAAGATCCGCGCCGTGCTTCAGTAGCGTCAGGCCGCTTGCAGCGCCAGCCGCGCCGGTTCGAAGCCCAGGTTCTCGAACCACGCCACGTTTTCCTGCAGCGCGGTGAGCACCAGCTGGTAGGCGCCGGGAGCGGCGGGGGCATCGACATCCACATGCCATGCCAGCCGCTCGCCGGGCGCCACGCCGGCAGCGGGCAAGGGCGTGCGCACGCCGTCGTACACGCACGGAACGCCGTCCGGACGCAGCCAGTGGTAGCTCAGCATGACCGGCCGCGGACCGTCGCCGTGCCAGGCTTCGGCGCCGTCGTGGCGCAAATCGACCGGGATGCGATAGCGGTGCTTGCAGCGCATCGCCGGCAGTGGCGTGTGCGCCTGCAGCGCACCGGGCGCATGCCGGATCGCGGTATCGGCCACCGGCGGCGCCGCATCCATCAGCAATTGCGCGGACAGGTCGGCATAGCCCAGGCCCACGGTCGATGCGGGCAGCTGCACTTCAAACGCGCACAGGCTGTCGTGCCAGGCCAGGTCGCGCTGGCCATCCTTCAATACTTCGACCACCGCGAAGCCCGCCGTGTACCTGCCGGCGGGCAGCGCCGCCGTGACGCTGTAGCTCAGCCGATGCCGGCCCGCCTCCAGGCCATCCTGCAATGCGCCCAGCATGCCGCTGTGGACACCGTAGACCAGGCGGTTGTCGCTGTCGCGGATGTGTATGCCCAGCAGCAGTTCCGGCAGGCGGCGCGTGGCCATCAGCTCCAGGTCGAAGTGCATGCTGCCGCCTGCTGTGATTTCACCGTGCTCGCGTAGCGTGGCCTGCGTGATGGCGAGGTCGCCGGTCCGCACGCTGTAGGCGGGCTGGCGCTCGAAGTGTTGCCAGCGGCGTGCCGTGGCCGCGGCCGCCGGCCTGCTGGCCGCGATGGCGCGCGCGGCCTGGTACAGCTGAAGGTCGAGCTGATTGAGCTCGAGCAGCCGCGCGCGCAAGGCGGGCGATACCTGCGCCGCGCCGGGCCGGCTGACGGTGGCGTTCACCCGCTCCAGTGGCGGCATGTCGGCCTGCTCCAGCAGTGCGCCGAAGCTCGCCAGGAAGCTCTCCAGCTGGTCGTAGACGCCCACCACCTCGTAGCGCTGCAGC
Source organism: Duganella sp. BJB476 (assembly GCF_003416895.1). GTDB lineage: Bacteria > Pseudomonadota > Gammaproteobacteria > Burkholderiales > Burkholderiaceae_D > Rugamonas. The sequence continues at coordinate 311,001 of NZ_QVIO01000002.1, read as the reverse complement.
GCCGTCATGGCATTGCGCAGGCGTGTCGGCGGGTCCTCGGTGCCGTCGCCGTCGATACGGCAGAAATGCTCGACATAGGTGTTCGATACGTGCGGCAGCAGGCGCTCCGCCAGGTCGGCGCCATCGCTGTCGAGGAAGCGGCGCACCAGCGGCACCAGTCCCCACAGCTGGTCGTCGCCATGGTTGGTCAATGCGAAATACAGCGACGACAGGATGCGGTCGAGCGGCTCGCGCAGCAGCGTCGCATAGCTGTAGCGTGGATCGAGGCCTTCCGCCTTGAGGTAGCTGACGTGCGCGCACAGCACGCTGTACTGGCCGCCGTGGCGACGTATCAGGCTCTGGTGCTCGTCGTCGATGTGCGGCGAAACGCAACCCGATCCCAGGCCGCGCGCCAGCCAGCCGGCGACCGCGCTGCCGCCGGTCTTGGGAAGATGGTCGAAGATGACGCGGCCGGAGTAAGCTTTTAGTTGAGGCATGGGACGCTGATGAGTCGACGTTGATGGAGCAGCTTGAATATCTGCGCCGCGCATTGCCGGACCGTTTGCCGCGCCGTGTCGAGCACCAGGTCCGGCGCGCGTGGCACTTCATACGGCGCCGAGATGCCGGTAAAGTCGGGAATGCGGCCTTGCCGCGCCAGCGCGTACAAGCCTTTGACGTCGCGCGCTTCGCAGACTTCCAGCGGCGCGTTGCAATACACTTCGAAGAAGTTTTCACCGGCCAGTTCACGCACCATGTCGCGGTCCGCCTGTAGCGGCGAGACAAAGGCGGCGATGATGATGGCGCCCGTCTCGGTGAACAGGCGGCATACCTCGGCGGCGCGGCGCAGATTTTCGCGACGGTCGCTGGCGCTGTATCCCAAGTCCTTGCAGAGGCCTTGCCGCAGCTGGTCGCCGTCGAGCAGCACGGTGCGCAGCCCGGCTTCCGCCAGCATGCGGCTGAGCTGGATGGACACGGTCGTTTTCCCCGCTCCGGACAGGCCGGACAGCCACACCACGCCCGCACGCTGGGCCGGCGCCGGCCGGAAGGAGTCGTCCATGTTTACCTCACTGATTCGATAAGTTCGGCTCAATGTTATGCCAAACGACATCGCGCACAGTAGGTCAGGGCTTGAAATTTACATTTTCTAACACGGAATACAAACCGACATCCTGCGCCATGCATTGCTACACAACGTCAATCCGGTCAGGAAGACGCTGGTCGCTGTCGCGCCGCCGCGCGCGGTCGGACAGCACGCGCAGAATGGTGTGGTCGGGGACGTCCAGGGCGCTGAGAAACGCCCATGCATGGGCGGCGCCCGCCGTGGCATCGATGATGATGGCGTGCCTGATCGCGTCGGCAAGACGCGTATTTTCCCGAGGTCTCATGGCCGCAGTCCTGAAAAACTGAAGGCTCACGGAGTCGGAGTGAGTCGCAAAATATCAACGGCAATGCGCAAAGGCGGGGCGCAGCCCGTTTATGAGGAAAATATAGCAGACGCGCCGGTGACTGTGGATTGCATATCGCTATCAAACTGCTAGTAACGATACTGCTTCGGGGGCGGCGGCGCGTTCGATGCGCCACCAGGCCGGCATCAGCTGTTGTATTTCGGGGCGGCCGAAGCGGTCGTCGATCAGGTAGACGGTGCCGCGGTCCGATTGCGTGCGGATCACGCGGCCGGCCGCCTGCACCACTTTCTGCATGCCGGGGAAGGTGTAGGTGTAGTCGTAGCCGGCGCCGAAGATGGCGTCCATGCGCTGGCGGATCTGCTCGTTGACCGGGTTGATCTGTGGCAGGCCCAGCGTGGCGACAAAGGCGCCGATCAGGCGCGCGCCCGGCAAATCGACGCCCTCGCCGAAGGAGCCGCCCAGCACGGCGAAGCCGATGCCCTCGCTGTCGAGCGTGAAGCGGGCCAGGAACTGCGCCCGCTCCGCCTCGTCCATGCGGCGCGACTGGCGCCACACCGGCACCTCGGGATAGCGTTCGGCGAACTGGTTGGCGGCCTTGTCCATGTAGTCGAAGCTGCTGAAGAAGGCCAGGTAGTTGCCCGGCTGGCGGCGATATTGCTCGCCCATCAGTTCGGCGATCGGGCGCAGCGATTGCTGGCGGTGCTGGTAGCGGGTGGAGATGTGCGCGGCCACCTGCACCGACAGCTGCTCGGCCACGAACGGCGATTCGACGTCGACCCAGGCCGTGGTCTCGGGCATGCCCAGCATGTCGCCGAAGTAGTTCCACGGGCTGAGCGTGGCCGAGAACAGCGCCGTGCTGTGGGTGCTCTCGAAGCGCGGCTTGAGGAAGGGCGCCGGCACGATGTTGCGCAGGCAGAGCACGGAATTGGAATGGCTGGCGCGCGCGCCTTCCGACTTCTCGATATCGAACAGCGCGTGGTCGCCGAAGCTCTCCGCCAGCCGCGTGAACAGCAGCGCGTTGAAATAGAAGGCCTGCAAATCCGCGTCGACATAGGACGGGTGGTCGGCCATGTAGTCGGAGATGGCGGTGGCCGCCGTTTGCAGCGCGCCCATGAATTTTTCCGGCAGCGCGGCGTAGGACTGGTATTCGGCCGACTGGTCTTTTTCCAGCTGGTTCCACTGGCGGTGCACGCGGTCCAGCGGTTTCTTCAGTTCTTCGGGGACCAGCTTGCGCAGCAGGCGCAACGCGGCGTGTTCCATGTCGGCCGAATACATCTTGCGGGCGCGCGCGACCATGTTGTGGGCCTCGTCCACCAGCACGTTGACCTTCCAGTCGTTCAGCAGCGTCAGGCTGTGCAGCATGGCGCTGAGGTCGAAGTAGTAGTTGTAGTCGCCGATGACGATGTCGCACCAGCGCGCCATCTCGCTGCTCAGGTAGTAGGGGCAGACCTCGTGCGCCAGAGCGACCGCGCGCAGCGTGTCGCGGTCCAGCGCGAGCAGGGTGGGGGCGGCGTCGGTGGATGCGGGCGGCAGCATGATGTCCAGCGCGGCCTGGCGCGCGGCCGGCAGGCGGTCGTAGAAACCCTTGGCCAGCGGGCAGGAATCGCCGTGGCAGGCTTTGTCCGGATTGACGCAGGCGGTGGCCTTGGACGCCATCTCCAGCGTGCGCAAGGGCAGCAGTGGCGCGCCGCTGCGGATCACGTCGACCGCGTCCAGCGCCATCTGCCGGCCCGAGGTTTTCGCGGCCAGGAAGAACACTTTGTCGACGCCGTGTTCGGCGCTGGCTTTCAGCATGGGGAACAGGCTGCCGACGGTCTTGCCGATGCCGGTCGGCGCCTGCGCCAGCAGGCACACGCCGCGCTTGCTGGCCTTGTACATCGCTTCGGCCAGCTGGCGCTGGCCGGGGCGGAAGTCCGCATGCGGAAAACGCATCGCCTTCAGCTGCAGGTCGCGTTCGGCGCGGTGCGCCATTTCCTGCTGCGCCCATTGCAGGAACAGCGTGCATTGCTGTTCGAAGTAGATGCGCAGGCTGGCCGCCGTGTGCTCTTCCTGCAGCACGGTTTCCTTCTGGCTGCCGATGTCGAAGTAGACCAGCGCCAGTTTGATCCGGTCCAGTCCTTGATCCGCGCACAGCAGGTGGCCGTAGATTTTGACCTGCGCCCAGTGCAGCTGGCGCTGGTTGTCCGGCATCTTCTTCAGGTCGCCGCGATAGGTCTTGATTTCCTCGAGACGCCGGGCGCGGAGGTCGTAGCCGTCGGCGCGGCCGCGCACGCGCAGCGGGCCGAAATCGCCGGACAGTGCGACTTCGGTCTGGTAATCATCGTCGCGCCGCGCGGTGACGACGGCGTGGCCGGCGATGCCTTCCTGCGCCGTCGGCGAGGGCGTGAAGCGCAGGTCGAGGTCGCCGGTCTTGGCGGTGAACTCGCACAGCGCGCGCACGGCGATCGTGTAGCCGGGTGCGCTCATGCCGCCCATTGCAGGTAGCAGACCGAGATCGGCATGTCGTGCGTGGCGCAGTAGTCGATCCAGCGCAGCTGGTTGTCCTGCAGCCGGTCGCCCGGGCCTTTGACTTCAATCATGTTGTAGCGGCGCTCGGCCGGCCAGAACTGGATCAGGTCGGGGAAGCCGCTGCGGTTGGCCTTGATGTCGGCCAGGATGCGTTCGAAGGCGCGCTTCAGGTGCAACGCCGGGATGCAGTCCAGCGCCAGGTCGAGCAGCGCCGGGTCCAGCGTCTCCCAGTACACGAAGGGCGACTGGATGCCGGCCTTGGCGGTGAAGTTGGCGCGTATCGTGGTGCGGTATTGATCGCTGTCGAGCTGCGCCAGCGCGGCGGCGAACTGCTGCGCGCGGCGGCGCTGGAAATCGGCGCTGTGCAGGTCGGCCGGGCCGCGGTGGTAGGGATGGAAGAAGGCGCCCGGTATCGGGCTGAACACGGCGTCCCAGCACAGCAGGCCGAACAGCGAATTGATCAGCGCGTTCTCGACGTAGTAGACCGGGGCATCGTCGCGGTTCAGGTGGTCGCGCACGACGAATTCGACGTAGCTCGGTTCCTGCGGTGGCGGCAGGCTGAGGTCGATGCGCAGCGGTTGCGCGGGCGCGTGCGGCGCCGGCTTGGCGTGGCCCAGCTTGCGCGCCAGGCGCGGCTGCATGCGCAGCAGCTGCTGGCGTTCGGCTTCGCTTTCCGGCGCTTGCAGCGCGGCTTGCAGCAGCTCGAAGGCGGCGCGCGGCTGTTCGTCTTTTTCCAGCACGCGCACGGCGCGCGCGCGGGCGCCGGGGTAGTTGCAGTTCGCGTAGAGCGCGTGCGCGGCCGGCCAGTCGGCCAGCTTCTCGAGGTGCTGGGCGATCTGGAAGGTCAGCTTGTCGCGGCGGCTGCGCAGCCATTCGTTGTCGGCCGGGCAGGGCGGCAGGTCGCGGATCACGTCGGCCGGCGCTTCGCCTTCGATGAAGCGCTCGTGGCAGCGGTGCAGCGCGAGGAAGTCGTCGATGTCACGGCGGCTGCGGAAGCCGCGCGCGGCCGGCGAGAAGTCGACCTTTTCGTACTGGTAGATGCCGAGGTCGGACAGCACGAACTCGGTCCAGTCCTGGTGGTAGTTGCCGAAGAAGATAAGCCGCAGGCGGTCGCACAGTTCCTGCGTCAGGTTGCGGTAGCAGTGGTCGCCGGAACCCTGGTACCAGCTGGAGTAGCGGTGCTCGCCTTCATGCTGTGCGCGCAGCGCTTCCAGCTGGTCGGCCTTGCGCAACTGGCGCAGGTGCGGGGGGAGCTGGAAGATCTGGCCGATCTCGGGTTTTTGCAGCAGTTCGAACAGCTGGTCCAGGTCCAGCGCGGGGTCTTCCTCGATCAGGCCCAGGGCCGCCAGCGGACGGGCGGCTTCATGCGTGCTGCCGATCTCCGCATAGGCCAGTTTGCTGGCGCGGAACACCGTCCCCTTGCGCATCACCATGCGCACGAACAGCGCGCGCGAGGCTTGCGGCAAGGTGGGGAAGGCGGTGAGGAAGCTGCGTTCCTCGGCGGTCAGCAAGTCGTCGTAGCGCTCGCCTATCCACGTCAGTACCTGCTGGAAGTTGTCCAGGTAGTACAAGGGATTTTCTAGGACTTTGATCATTGCCGGAGTGAGCTGTTGCGATAACTGTGTTTATGTACAGTGTATCGCATTTGGCGGCGCACGCCCAGCAAAATAAAAAGCCAGGCGCGCGGGCCTGGCTGGTGCGGGGAGTTGAACCTGCTTACTTTTTCGCGGTCTTGGCCGGTTTGACGGTGTTTTGATCGACCAGGGCGCTGGCTTTGGCGATTTGCGTTTCCACCGCTTCGACCGCTTGCTTGGTGGCCTTGGTCACTTGCTCGTAGCCGCTGAAGGCGTTGTCGATCGCGGTCTTGACGATCTGCACCGCGTTCTCCGATCCGGGACGCACGTTCTTGGTGACGTCATAGATCAGCGCGCTGAGCGTGCTCTTGGCTTCGGTCATATGGGCGTCGGCGGCCTTGGTGAATTCTTCGCGGATCTCGGCGATGATGCTGCCCAGTTGCTGATTGTAGGCGGCGGCGCCGGCTACGCCCGGTTGCATCTTGGCGGCGGCCAGCGACATGGCGGCCTTGGGATCTGCGGTCTGGCTGATTTCCTTGCCGGCGGCGAGGCCGTCTTCCAGCTGGGTTTTGGCGGTGGCCATGTTCAGGGCGACGACTTGCTCGACGCCTTGCACGGCTTTACTGGTCAGGCTGTTGAAGGTTTCAAGCTGAAATTCAAACAGTGCTTTGGTGGCGTTGGCAAATTGTTCGGGATTTGTAAACATACAGTCTCCTCAAGATGATGAAATGTAGCCAGTAATGCCCCGGGGTTCCCCCTGTTATTGCGACCCCATTATTTAGCAAGAACCAACTTTTCGCAACGGCTATCTTTATAGGGGCCGGAGTCCTTTTCCCAGCCCGGCCCCAGCGGCGTCTGCGAGCAGCTGAGGTAGTTGTCGATCTTGCTGCGCCACTTGTACCACGGCGCCGGACCGGCGTTGAGGCTGCTGCTGCACAGGGCCAGCATGGCGGCGGCCAGCGCGTATCGTTTGATGTAGATCATGTTTTATACCAGTTGTCGCGAGCAGACGCGGTTGCGGCCGCCGTTTTTGGCAGCGTACAGCAATTCGTCGGCGGAGGCGATCATGTTGAGGTGGGCTTCGTGCGTGGAGGTCGCGAAGTCGACGCTGGCCACGCCGAAGCTGGCCGTGATGTGGATCTGCTGGCCCTCGTAGGCGACCGGCGTGTCGGCCAGCGCGTGGCGCAGGCGCTCGGCCAGCAGGGCGCCGCCGGCCAGGTCGGTCTCCGGCAGGATCAGCAGGAATTCCTCGCCGCCGTAGCGCACCACGCTGTCGACGCTGTCGCGCGTCATCGATTGCAGCAGGGCGCCGAAGCGTTGCAGCACGGCGTCGCCGCCGTTGTGGCCGTAGGTGTCGTTGACCGCCTTGAAGTGGTCCAGGTCGCTCATGATGACCGTCAGGCTCAGCCGGTAGCGCTGGGCGCGCGAGATTTCCGTCTCCAGCAATTGTTCGTGCAGGTGGCGCCGGTTGTAGCAGCCGGTCAGCGGATCGCGCACCGACAGGTTCTTCAGCACCGTCTGCGCGCTGTATTCGTCGCGCAACAGCAACTGGTAGCGGCGCGCCGCCACGTAGCCGAACACATTGGTCAGCACCAGCAGCGCCGCCATGGTCGCCAGCTCGACGCGGCGCAGGTTGCCCAGCTGCTGGGCCAGCACGATGAAGCCCAGCGTGGCCGGCGCGGCGATCGCGGCCGCGTACAGCAGCCGGTTCGGAATGTAGATGTAGATCACGATGACGACGATGGACATCGAAATCGCGTGCAGCGAAAACTCGGAAGGGCGCAGCGCGGCGATCAGCAGGAAGCCGGCCGCGCCCGCCATCTCGACCATGCTGGCGACGCCGCGCGTGATGGGGATGGAATCGGGCCGGCGCCGCAGCAGCACCAGGCTGCCCAGCGCGGTGGCGGCCACCAGCAGGCGCGCGCTGGCCAGCACCGCGGTGCGCAGGCTGTAGCCCAGCCAGATGACGTCGGTGGCGGCAAAGCACAGGTAGAACAGGGAACAGAAGACAAACGTCACGCGCAGCTGCGCCTGCGTCATGGTCAGGTGATGGCGCAGGAATGCACGTTCGGCCGTGGCGTCGCTGAATTCGCAACGCAGGGTCGCCATTTCCATCTTCGCAGGCTGGGCAGGATGTGGGTGCACAGGACTGGTCTCTCCGCTAGGCGCCGGCTGTTTGCCGGTCTGATACAACCTATTATACGGCTGCAATAATTGCGCGGAGGAAAATTGTTGAGTCCGGCTCAAAGCGGGGCCGTCCTTGGCAGGCGCATGGTGAAGGTGGTGCCTAGGCCGAGCTGGCTGACGACGTCGATATGCCCGCCCAGCACGCCGGTGACGATGTTGTGCGTAATGTACAAACCCAGGCCGGAACCGCCGGCGCCGAGCCGGGTGGTGAAGAAGGGATCGTAGATGCGCGGCAGATTGGCGCTCGGGATGCCGTCGCCGTCATCGCCGACCGAAATGGCGATTTCGCCGTTGCCGGTGTCCTGCGCCCGGATCGTGATGGTGCCGTGGCCACGGCCGTTGAAGCCATGCGTGATGCTGTTGTCGATCAGGTTTTCCAGCGCCTGGGCCAGCGGGCCGGGATAGCTGTCGAGTTCCAGCCAGTGTTCGACGTCCTCGACCAGCACCAGTCCATGTTGCTGGAGCGTGGACTGGGACGATTGCAGCAACTGGGCCACCAGGTCGCCCAGCACGAAGCGGCTGCGCTGCGAACTGGCGCTGTCGACCGCGATGCGGCGGAAACCGGCCACCAGCGCGGCGGCGCGGTTCAGGTTGCGCAGCACCACGGCGTCGGCATCGGCGGCCTGTTGCAGATAGACTTCCAGCACCGAGCGCCGCAGCCCGCCCTCCAGGTCGCGCCGCAGTTCGGCCGTGCGTTCGCTCATGCTGCCGGCCATGGTCAGGCAGTTGCCGATCGGCGTGTTCAGCTCGTGGGCCACGCCGGCCACCAGCGCGCCCAGCGCCGCCAGCTTGTCTCGCCGCACCAGCTCTTCCTGCGTCAGGCTGAGGTTGTCCAGCGCCGTGGTCAGCTCGTCGTTGGCGTGCTCGGCTTCCTCTTTGGCGCGCACCAGCTCGGCTGTCCGGGCCTGCACCAGTTCTTCCAGATGCTCGCGATGACGCACCAGTTCGGCCTCGCGCCGGGTGCTGGCGATGGCGATGCCGGCCAGGTGGCTGGCGGCCTTGATCAGGCGGCGGTCATCCTCGGTCGGGCTGCGCGGCTCGCGGTAGTACATGGCGAAGCTGCCCAGCACCGTGCCGGGATCGAGCAGGATGGGCATGGCCCAGCAGGCGCGCAGGCCGTACTGGACGGCGATCTCCTTGTACGGCGCCCACAGCGGATCGTTGTAGGTGTCGCTGACCACCACGGTCTCCTTGCGGTGCACGGCTGTGCCGCAGGAACCTGCCACCGGGCCGGCCGCCAGGCCGTGGATGGTCGCCATATAGTCGGCCGGCATGTTGGGACCGGCGGCGGTCAGCAGCGTGACGCCGTCCGGCGCCACCAGCATCACCGTGCACAGCACCGGCGGCGCCTGCGATTCGATCAGCAGGGTCAGGCGTTCCAGCGTGTCGGCCAGCGGCGCGCCGCGCGCGATCATTTCCAGCACCTGGTTCTTGCCGTCGCGTAGTTGCTCGGCCAGTTTGCGGCTGCTGATGTCGACGATGCGCACATGCATCAGGCGGTGTTCGGGCGTGTTCAGCGGCACCATGCGCAGTTCGCACGGGATCTCGCGGCCGGAACTGTGCAGCACCGTCAGCTCGAATATCTGGACCCCGCCCGCCATCACCTGGTCGACGTAGCCGGCGAAGGCCTCGGCCGAACTGCGGCCGTCGGGCTGTCGCGCCGGGCACAGCGCGGGCAGGGTGGCTTGCACCAGCTCGGTCTCGGTGGAACCGAACAGGATGCGTGTCTGGCGGTTGACGTCCAGCACGCGATTGCTGCCGCGCTGCATCAGCAGGATGGCGTCCGGCGAGCCGGACAGCATGTGGTGGTAGTTGACTTCCAGCGTCGCCATGGTCGGCATGTCGGCCGCCGGCGGGGCCGGCGAGATCGCCTTCAGCTCCAGCAGCACGCGTTCAGCGATGTCTTCGGTGGGTAGCGACAGCGGCAGGTAGGCGCTGACGCCGGCTTCGCGGGCGCGCTCGCGCTCGTCGGGACTGGGGCTGCCGGACAGCAGGAACACCGGCAGCGTATCGCCGCAGGCGGCGCGCATGCGCAGGCACAGTTCCAGCCGCGCGCTGCCGGCCAGCGCCACGTCGAGCAACGCCAGTGCGACCTGGCCGCCTGCCGCCAGCGCCAGTGCCTCGTCGCCGCGCCGCACCAGCTCGACCCCCAAGCCGTGGCGGGCCAGCATGATCCTGAGCAGGGCGAGATCGTAGTTCGTGTTGGTGGCTATCAACACGATGTTGGGCTGGTGGGGGAGTGACGGCTGCATCATGGGTAAGGGTATCCGCTCCGCAGTACGTGATAGCAGCCAGTGTCACAGGATGGGCGGGCCGGGTCAAGCCTTTCTGCGGACTCAGGCCGCCGCCAGCGCCGCCTCTTCCTGGGCTTGCCGGATCAGCGGGAAATTGTCTTCGATCCAGTCGACCAGCACTTCCAGCCGCTCGGCGGCCTGGCGCCCCAGCGGCGTCAGGCTGTATTCCACATGCGGCGGCACCACCTGATGCGCCACCCGCAGCACCAAGCCGTCGGTGGCCAGCGCATCCAGCGTCTGCGCCAGCATCTTCTCGCTGACGCCGCCGATCTCCCGGCGCAGCTGGCTGAAGCGGTGGGTGCCGTCCAGCAGCACCACCAGCACCAGCACGCCCCAGCGGCTGGTGATGTGGCCGAGCACGGCGCGCGACGGGCATTCCGCCGCCAGCACGTGGGCGCGCGGGTCGCCCAGGTTGCCGGCCAGCGCCTTGCGCAGGGACCGGCTGGATTTGATTTGGCTCATATTGTTCCTTCTCTGGTCAGGGGTACTTACTAAATTGTGCGTACTTACAATTCGTAAGTATAGGCCCTATTATAGTCCCAACCGCGCGGAAACCTCCCCGTGGCAGCCTATTCGAAGGAAAACAACATGATTATCGTTACTGGTGCTACCGGCCAACTGGGCCGTCTGGTGATCGCCCGCCTGCTGAAAACCGTTCCTGCCGCGCAGATCGTCGCCGCCGTGCGCGATGTCGCCAAGGCATCCGACCTGGCCGCGCAAGGCGTACAGGTGCGGCGTGCCGACTACACCGATCCGGCCTCGCTGGACGCCGCCTTCCAGGGCGCGAGCAAGGTGCTGCTGATTTCGTCGAACGAACTGGGCCAGCGCGGCGCGCAGCACCGCAACGTCATCGACGCCGCCGTGCGCGCCAGGGCCGGCCTGCTGGCCTACACCAGCGTGCTGCATGCGGACACGTCGACGCTGGCGCTGGCGGCCGAGCATCGCGAGACCGAGGCGGCGGTGCGCGCTTCCGGCTTGCCGTACAGTTTGCTGCGCAACGGCTGGTACGTGGAAAACTACACGGGCAGCCTCGGCGGGGCGCTGGCGCATGGCGCGCTGGCCGGCGGCGCCGGGGAAGGGCGGATTGCAGCTGCCGCCCGTGCCGACTACGCCGACGCGGCGGCGGCCGTGCTGACCAGCACGCAGGCGGTCGAGCAAGTGTATGAGCTGGCGGGGGATCATGGTTTCACGCTGGGCGAGCTGGCGGACGAAGTGTCGCGCCAGTCGGGCAAGCACATCCCTTTCCACAATCTGCCGCAGCAGGAGTATCGGGAGATGCTGGTGGGTGTTGGCTTGCCGGCGCCGCTGGCCGAGCTGATCGCCGATTCGGATGCGCAGGCCGCCAAGGGCGCGCTGGATGATCGCAGTGGTGCGCTGGGCCGGTTGATCGGCCGCCCGACCATATCGCTGGCCGACGCCGTCAAAGTGGCGCTGTAATGAAAAAAGCCGCAGTCCTTTTTAAGGGCGCTGCGGCTTTTTTGCGGAATTTTTGGTGCCCACGGAGGGACTCGAACCCCCACACCTTGCGGCACATGGACCTGAACCATGCGCGTCTACCAATTCCGCCACGTGGGCACTGTTACTGCTATCTGCTACGTGTTCTGCAACAGAGGCCCGAATCTTAAAGGAGGGCTGGCACCTCGTCAATAGAGTTTTCGTGCTTTTATGAAATAATTTCCAGAGAGGGAAGTGAGCGGCAATGAAAAAAGCCCCCATCTGCTTTTCAGCTCGATGGAGGCTTTTTTGCGGAATTTTTTGGTGCCCACGGAGGGACTCGAACCCCCACACCTTGCGGCACATGGACCTGAACCATGCGCGTCTACCAATTCCGCCACGTGGGCACTGTTACTGCTATCTGCTGCGTGTTCTGCAACAGAGGCAGCATCATGCCGCATGGCGGCGCTGCCGTCAAGGGCATCGTGAAACGACTCGGAAATGAAAAAAGCCTCCATCTGCTTTTCAGCTCGATGGAGGCTTTTTTGCGGAATTTTTTGGTGCCCACGGAGGGACTCGAACCCCCACACCTTGCGGCACATGGACCTGAACCATGCGCGTCTACCAATTCCGCCACGTGGGCACTGTTACTGCTTTGCTGCTCTCTGCTACATATGCTGTAACAGAGGCCAGAATCATAGGGGAGCGGCACGGCGCCGTCAAGAGAGAAATGCTGATTTTTGATAAAGATTGCACCGGGCCGCACGCCTGATTTGCTGCTTGCTTGTTTGCTCACACTTTCGTAAGCTCCTGAATGCTGGCCCCGTCACTGAGGCAAAGGAGGTAGGCGATGGATACGATGAGTAGCTGGTTCGGTAGCCAGGGCTTCATGCCGCATGGTCACTGTTTTCTCTGGACGCCGTCGATCCTGTGGCTGAGCGTGATTTCCGACGCACTGATCGCGCTGGCCTACCTGACCATTCCGATCACGCTGCTGTACTTTATCCGCAAGCGCCGCGACTTGCCGTTCGACTGGATGTTCATCGCCTTCGGCATTTTCATCCTGGCTTGCGGCAGCACCCACGTGGCCGACATCTGGGTGATCTGGCATCCGGACTACTGGCTGTCGGTGATACTGAAGTCGATCACCGCCGCCGCCTCGGTGGTGACGGCCATCGTGCTGGTGCGGCTGGTGCCGGTGGCGCTGCGCATCCCCAGTCCGGCGCAGCTGGAGGCGGTCAACGCCGAACTGCAGCGCGCCAATGCCGAGTTGCGCATTGCCATGGAGCGCGCCGAAGTGGCCAACCGCGCCAAGAGCGCCTTCCTGGCGGCGATGAGCCACGAACTGCGCACCCCGCTCAACGCCATCCTCGGCTATACCCAGATCCTCAAGCGCGACAAGGCTTTGACGCCGACCCAGAAGAGCGGCGTCGGCACGATCCAGCAGGGCGGCCAGCATCTGCTGGCGCTGATTAACGACGTGCTTGACCTGTCGCGGGTGGAGGCGGGCAAGATGGACTTCCATCCCAAGCCAGTGGTGTTGGCCGATCTGTTGTCGGTGGTGGCCGACATCATGCGCGTGCGCGCCGAGCAAAAGCACTTGCACTTCGAACTGGAGCTGGCGGCCGGTCTGCCGGAGGCGATCAGCGTCGACGAAACCCGCTTGCGCCAGGTGCTGCTGAATTTGCTGGGCAACGCCGTCAAGTTCACCGACCGCGGCACGGTGCGCTTGCGCGTGCTGCCGCTGCCTGCAAGGCCCGGCGCCGCGCCCGATGCCGCCGCGCTGCGCTTCGAGGTGCACGACGACGGCATCGGCATCGCCCCAGGCCATATCGACGCCATCTTCCGTCCGTTCGAGCAAGTGGGCGATGCCTCGCGCCGTGCCGGTGGCACCGGGCTGGGCCTGGCGATCAGCGGCCAGCTGGTGCGGCTGATGGGCGGCGAGCTGAAAGTGGAAAGCATGCTGGGTACAGGGAGCCGCTTCTGGTTCGATGTGGCGATGCCGGTGGTGGCGGCGCCCGCCGCCATCAGCAGCGATGGTCACAACGCCACCGGCTACCTGGGGCCGCGCAAGACCATCCTGGTAGTGGACGATGTCGCCACCAACCGCGCCTTGCTGCGTGATTTGCTGGGCGCACTGGACTTCCGCATGCTGGAGGCCGACAACGGCGCCGACGGCTTGCTGCAGGCGCAGTCCGGCGCGCCGGACCTGGTGTTGCTGGACATGGTGATGCCGGACATGGACGGCATCGAAACCACGCGCCGCCTGCGTGCCGACGCGCGCACCAGCACCATGCCGGTGTTGATGATTTCCGCCAGCTCGACCCCGGAAGAGGAGGAGCGCTCACGTCAGGTGGGCGCCAACGCCTTCCTCAGCAAGCCGGTTGACGAGCTTGAGCTGCTGCGCGAGATCGGCGCGCATCTCAAGCTGGAGTGGAGTACGGCCCCGGAGTGAGGCCGGCCTGGTCCGGCATGCATGACTTCCGGCACTCTCTGTTCGCCGCGCCTCTGGCATAGCATCGTCCCCATCGACTCGCCGCATGCGACACACGCGGCGGTCCCACTTTTTTCGATGGGCGGATATGGTTACGCGACGCGATGTGATGATGCTGGGCTTGGGCGCTCCCTTGTTGAGCGCCTGCGGAGGCGGTGGCAATTCCGGTAATGGCGCCGGGCCGGAAAACGTGGTCGCTTCGGTGGTCGTGGACGACGACTGGCGCACGGCGACGCCGGAGAGCGAGGGCGTGGCGGCGGCCGCGATGCAGAGCCTGCTGTCCGAAGGTGCGCAAATCCCGGAGATGCGCAGCCTGCTGGTGGTGCGCAACGGCAGCCTGATCGGCGAGCGCTACTACGCCGACGGCAAATCCTCCGACCTGCGCCACATCCGCTCGGCCACCAAGACCGTCAGCAGCCTGCTGGCCGGGCAGGCCATCCGTGACGGCAAGATACGCGACGCCACGGCCACGCTGGGTGAGTTGCTGCCCAAGGAGCTGGCCAAGGTGCCTGGCTCTGTGGCGGGCAATGTCACACTGGCCCAAGTGCTGCGCATGCGCAGCGGCCTGGAGTGGGATGAGGATGTCCATTTGCAGGAACTCTTGCATACTCCCGACCTGACCAGCCTGGCGCTGCACTTGCCGGTGGCGCCGCTGGGGCCCAACGGGCCGTACTGGAATTACAACAGCGCTGTATCGCATCTGGTGTCGCCCATCGTCGCGGATGCGTATGGCGAGGACACGCTGGCGGTCGCCACGCGCAACCTGTTCGCGCCACTCGGCATCCGCCAGGTGACCTGGCAGCGCGACGCGACCGGCACGATACTCGGCTCCTTTGGCTTGCAGTTGCGGGCGCGGGACATGATGAAGCTGGCGTGGATGGCGCTCGACGGCGGCATGTGGCAGGGCAAGTCCGTGGTGCCGGCCGCCTGGCTGGCCGAGAGTTTTGTCAATCACGTCCACATCGGCCCGATAGGCGACCTGAGCGATGTTGGCTACGGCTATTTGTGGTGGCGCGGCATGCTGGGTGGCCATCAGGTGATCACGGCCTACGGTTTTGGCGGGCAATTCGCCATGTTGGTGCCGGACTTGCGCATGACTGTCGCCACGGCCGCGTTGTGGGATCTGCCCATCCAGCAGGGTAGTGACAACGAAGAGCTGATATTCAACCTGATCGGCCGCTTCCTGAGCAAACTGTAGAGGCGCATGAATGAAAAAAGCCGCAGACCTTTTTAAGGGCGCTGCGGCTTTTTTGCGGAATTTTGTGGTGCCCACGGAGGGACTCGAACCCCCACACCTTGCGGCACATGGACCTGAACCATGCGCGTCTACCAATTCCGCCACGTGGGCACTGATGCTTCTCAACAACTCTGCTATTATAACGACGGGGAGAGTTTTGCGCCAGATGAGCTTTCGCTCCTTACTGCACATCAACCCTGTCTAGCAGTTTCTCACTTTGCCGCCGTTTTTCAACATTGTCGCTGCGAGAGACCAAGATTATAGAGGAATTTTGCGGGATGTCAAATGCCCCAACATAAAAAATCCGCTTGAATTCGCAAAACCGGCCGCAAATTAGTCAATCAGGGCGTTTCCAAGTACACTACGCCTGTCGTCGTGTCATATATATGCACCTGACGATTTTGCCAGGCCGGATTTCCTCTGAACACTGTCAATAATAACTACAGAAATACTTTTGAACCAATCTACCCATACCATTCCCAGCCGGGAGGAAATTCTCGGCATCTTCCGCAGCGCCAAGGCGCCGCTCGATCTGCGCGCACTGTCGAAGTCGCTGAAGGTCGCGACCGAGGCCCAGGCCGTGTTGTCGCGCCGCTTGAACGCCATGCAGCGCGACGGTCAGATCGTCTCCGACGACAGCGGCCACTTCTCGCTGGCCACCGAAACCGGCTTCATCGCCGGCCGCGTCGCCAGCCATAAAGATGGCTTCGGCTTCGTGATCCCGGACGAGCCGGGCGAAGACCTGTTCCTGCCTGAAAAAGAAATGCAGAAAGTCCTGCATGGCGACCGCGTGCTGGCCAAGGTCATCGGCGTCGATCGCCGCGGCCGTCCGGAAGGCACCATCGTCGAGGTGGTCACCCGCGCCAACACCCACATCATCGGCCGCCTGCTGAACGAAAACGGCGCCTGGATCGTGGCGCCGGAAGACCAGCGCATCGCCCAGGACATCCTGGTCGAAGGCTCGATCGGCAAGGCCAAGTCGGGCCAGATCGTCAGCGTTGAGCTGACCGAGCAGCCGATGCGCTTCAAGCAGCCGGTCGGCAAGATCGTTGAAATCCTGGGCTCGCTGGACGACCCCGGCATGGAAATCGAAATCGCCGTGCGCAAGTTCGGCGTGCCGCATGTGTTCTCGGACGCCGCGCTCAAACAAGCCAACAAGCTGCCGGACCACGTGCGCGACGCCGACCTGGCCGACCGCGTCGACCTGCGCGACATCCCGATGGTCACCATCGACGGTGAAGACGCGCGCGACTTCGACGATGCGGTCTACTGCGAGCCGGTCAAGATCGGCCGCGCCAACGCCTACCGTCTGATCGTCGCGATTGCCGACGTCAGCCACTACGTCAAGCCGAACGACGCGCTCGACGCCGACGCGCTGGAGCGCAGCACCTCGGTCTACTTCCCGCGCCGCGTGATTCCTATGCTGCCGGAAAAGTTGTCCAACGGCCTGTGCTCGCTGAACCCGGCGGTCGACCGTCTGACGCTGGTGTGCGACGCCGTCGTCACCGCCAAGGGCGAGATCAAGGCTTACCAGTTCTATCCGGCCGTGATCCACTCGGCCGCGCGCCTGACCTACACCGAAGTGGCCGACATCCTCGGCAACACCAAGGGACCGGAAGCCGCGCGCCGTCCTGGCATCGTGCCGCATCTGCTGAACCTGTACGAGGTGTACCACGCCTTGCTGAAGGCGCGCACCGAACGCGGCGCGATCGACTTCGAGACCACCGAGACCTACATCGTCTGCAACCCGTCCGGCAAGATCGAGAAGATCATCCCGCGCACCCGCAACGACGCCCACAAGCTGATCGAAGAATGCATGTTGACCGCCAACGTCTGCGCGGCCGACCTGCTGATCCGCCACAAGCATCCAGGCACCTACCGCATCCACGCCAGCCCGACCGCTGAAAAGCTCAAGCAGGTACGCACCTTCCTCAAGCAGGTCGGCCTGACGCTGAACGGCGGCGACAAGCCGGCCGCCGGCGATTACGCCGTGCTGATGAAGCAGGTCAAGGAGCGTCCGGACGCGTCGCTGCTGCAAACCATGCTGCTGCGTTCGATGCAGCAGGCGGTCTACTCTCCCGACAACATCGGCCACTTCGGCCTGGCGTATGAGGCGTATGCCCACTTCACCAGCCCGATCCGCCGCTATCCGGACTTGCTGACGCACCGCGCCATCAAGGCCATCCTGCTGGGTAAGAAGTACGAGCCGAAAGTGGCCAGCACCAGCGTGCTGAACACCAACGTCTCGAACGCCACCCGCAAGCAGCAGGCCAAGGACAAGGCCGAAGGCAAAGAGAAAAAATCCGGCGACCTGACCGTGTGGGACGCGCTGGGCGTGCACTGCTCGGCCAACGAACGCCGCGCCGACGAAGCGTCGCGCGATGTCGAAGCCTGGCTGAAGTGCTACTTCATGCAGGACAAGCTGGGCGAGGAATTCACCGGCATCATCACCGGCGTGACCACCTTCGGCATCTTCGTGCAGCTGGACCAGTTGTTCGTTGAAGGCCTGGTGCACATCACCGACCTCGGCGCCGACTACTTCCAGTACGACGACGCCCGCCACGAACTGCGCGGCGAACGCACCGGCAAGAAGTTCCAGCTGACCGACCGCGTCAGCGTACAAGTGGTGCGCGTGGACCTGGAATCGCGCAAGATCGATCTGCGCCTGGCCGGAGCCGACGCGCCGCCGCCGCGCGCCGACAAGTCCGATGCGCAGTCGAAGGACCGCAAGACCAACATCAAGCCTGGCCCGGCCGTGCCGAAAGCACAGCCGATCAAGGCTGTCGCCAAGGGCCAGTCCGACAGGACCGGCGCCGGCAAGCCTGCCGCCGCCAAACCGGCCGCGGCGAAAGCTGCCGCCAAGCCTGCCGCCAAGGCGCGCGGTGGCCGCAAGACTAATGCCGGGGCGGCTGCTCCGGTAGCACCCCGAGCAGCGAAGACTGTCTCAAAAAGTAAAAAGAAGCGATAAATGAGTAAGAATAAAATGATTTTTGGTTTCCACGCCGTGACCTCGCGTTTGCGTCATGAAGCGAGCTCCGTGGAAGAGATTTTTGTCGACATCGGGCGCGACGACCGCCGCATGAAGGACCTGATCGCCAACGCCAAGGCTGCCGGCGTGCGCGTGATGCCGGTTGATTCGGCCCGTCTGGACAAGATCGTCGGCACCCGCCGCCACCAGGGCGTGATCGCGTTCGCGTCGCAGCTGGCGCTGGCGCGCAACCTGGACGAACTGCTGGACGCCATCGAAGGCCCGCCGCTGCTGCTGGTCCTGGACGGCATCACCGATCCGCACAACCTGGGCGCCTGCCTGCGCGTGGCCGACGGCGTCGGCGCACACGCGGTGATCGTGCCGAAGGACCGTGCAGTGGGCTTGAACGCCACCGCCGCCAAGGTCGCGTCCGGCGCGGCCGAGACCGTGCCTTACATCACCGTCACCAACCTGGCGCGCACCCTGCGCGACCTGAAGGACCGCGACATCTGGCTGATCGGCACTTCCGACGACGGCGAAAAAGGCTTGTATGAAGCCGACTTTACCGGCCCGACCGCGCTGGTCATGGGTTCGGAAGGCGAGGGCATGCGCCGCCTGACCCGCGAGACCTGCGACATGCTGGTCAGCATTCCGATGTTCGGTTCGGTTGAGAGCCTGAACGTTTCCGTCGCATCCGGCGTCTGTCTGTACGAGGCACGCCGCCAGCGTATCGCCAAAGACATTTAAGCGATACGATTACCCGGCGGCCTGTGACCAGGGCTGCCGGGCTTCAGCCTCGACTCCCCTCCTAGCAAGCCGCTTCCCAGCAACCAACGACCGAATACGCTACCATGAGCGTTTCCGTTGTAATCCTGTACATCCATGTTCCATCGCCTGCGCCAAGACATTAACAGCATCATCGAACGCGATCCTGCGGCCCGCAACGCCTGGGAGGTGCTGACCTGCTACCCCGGTTTGCAAGCCATCGTCATGCACCGTTGGGCGCACTGGTGCTGGACGCACAAGATGAAATGGCTGGGCCGTTTCATTTCCTACCTGGCCCGCATCGTCACCGGCATCGAGATCCATCCCGGCGCCACCATCGGCCGCCGCGTCTTTATCGACCACGGCTTCGGCGTGGTGATCGGCGAGACCGCCGAAGTGGGCGACGATTGCACCATTTACCAGGGCGTGACCTTGGGCGGCACCTCGCTGCACACCGGCGCCAAGCGCCATCCGACGCTGGCGCGCGGCGTCATCGTCGGCGCTGGCGCCAAGGTGCTGGGCGGCTTCACGGTGGGCGAGTACGCCAAGGTCGGCTCCAACGCCGTGCTGCTCAAGCCGGTGCCGGCGGGCGCCACGGCGGTCGGCAATCCGGCGCATATTGTGCAGAAGGAACCGGCCTCGGCGACCAGCGCCACCGCCAACCTGTTCAGCGCCTACGGCGTCACGCCGAACGGCGACGATCCGCTGTCGAAGGCCTTGCACGGCCTGATCAACCACGCGGTGAAACAGGAAGAACAGATCGAACGCATTCTCGCCACCATGAAGGCGGCGGGCTTGCACTGTCAGGGCGTGCCCGAATGTGATAAATTGAATTCCGACCAACTCAACAAGCTCGTCGAATAAGGAAGCTGCTTATGGAATCGTCGCCCGATGGCGTTGAAGTGCTGGACCCGTTTGAAATCCGCGTGCTGGCCGTGCTGGCCGAGAAGGAAGCGCTGACGCCGGATAACTATCCGCTGTCGCTGAACGCGCTGGTCAACGGCTGCAACCAGCTGTCGAGCCGCGACCCGGTGATGGCGTTGTCGGAAGAGACGGTGGCCGAGGTGCTGCAGCGGCTGATGCAGCGCAAGTACGTCAACGGCATCACGCAGGCGGGCGCGCGCGTGACCAAGTACGAGCACCGCATGCGCATCAAGTGGTCGCTGGAGCAGGACAAGCTGGCCGTGCTGAGCATCCTGATGCTGCGCGGCCTGCAGACCGCCGGCGAAATCCGCACCCGCAGCGGCCGCCTGCATGACTTCAAGACGGTGGGCGATGTCGAGCAGGCGCTGCAATTCCTGATCGACAAATATCCGCCGCTGGTGTCGAAGCTGGCGCTGGCGCCCGGCACCAAGGAGCCGCGCTACGGCCAGCTGCTCGGTGGCGAAGAGGCGTTGGCGCGGGAAGAAACCGCCGCCAGCCTGGGCGGTTCGGTCAGCGTGGCCGGGCAGGGCGGCCGCGTCGCCGCGCTGGAGCAGGAAGTCCAGCAACTGCGCCAGCAGGTCGAAGACCTGACTGCGCAGTTTGCCGAATTCCGCAAGCAGTTCGAATAACGTCGGGGGTCAAGTCTGACATTCGGACACGGTCTCTGCTGTAGCGCGTGTTACAGCAGAGGCCGTGTCCGAATGTCAGACTTGACCCCCGTGCTTATTCGAACTTGAACTCGATCAAGGCATCGTTGGAGTAGGTCTTGTCGCCTAGTGGCACCGAGTACATCTTTCCATCCTCGTCGACCTTGAGCTCCAGCCTGCGGGCGCCATCGACCAGCGTGGCGCTGGCGATTACGCGGTCGCTGCGCACGCTCATGTTGAAGTCCTTGAACGAGCACCAGTCCGTGGTCAGCGTGATGGTGTTGATCGTCGCGCGTATCAGGAACGGTATGTAGTTCTTCGCGATCGCCATCAGCACCCGGCACTCCAGCTGGATATCGCCCAGGCGCCGCATGTCCGCCGGCACGCCGGCGCTGCGCACGTCCGGCATCCAGCCGTAGTAGCTCTTCTTCTGGTTCAGCACCACATCGGCATTGTCGTCTTCCGCCGCCCGGTTGCGCGGCAGGGTGAAACTGTGGTCCGCCGCCAGCGGCACGGCGATGTCGGTCTCGTTGCCGGACAGGCGCACCACCACATTCTCCATCGCGTCTGCCGGCGCCTTTCTTTTGGTGTGCAGGCGGAAGCGCAGTTGCTGCGCATTCGGCGCCAGCGCGTGCTGGCTGTCGAAGGCGTCCAGGCCGGACAGCATGTAGCGGTAAGGCTGCATTTCCGGGCTGCGGGTGCCGTTGATGACGACCATCTGGTCCGACCCGGCTTCCGTTTCAGCCGCCGTGGCCGGCAGTGCCACCACGGCGGCCGCCAGCAGCGCGGCGGTCATAAAGTGCTTGCCTGCCATGCTCAGCCTTCCTCGCGGCGGCGGCGCATCCAGACGGCGGCGGCGATCATCGCCACGCCGGCTGCGGCGCCGATCCATACGCTCACGCCACCCAAGGTGCCCCACGAGGCGTTGAAGATGGTATCCGGCAGCGCCAGCTTGTTGGCTTCATGGTGCAGCGCCACGCTGTCGGCCTCGAAGATGATCCACGAACCCGGAATCACGCCCAGCAGGATGCGGTCGACCACGCGGGTGACGAACCAGCCGGCGTTGAAGCCGAAGTGCAGCGCCTTCTCGGTCCACATCAGCAGCAGCGACGTCACCAGTGGCGTGCCCACGGCCCACAGGAACACCTTGGAGCGCGCCATGCTCGACACCATCAGCAGCCAGCCCACCGTCGGCAAGGCCCACAGGATGTAGACCGGCAGTAGTCCCGCCAGGCGCAGCGGCGTCAGGTAGAGATCCGGCGCCATCAGCAGGGCGCCGAACAGGTTGGTGCCGTGCACCAGCATCGCGAAGCAGCCGGCCAGCAGGATCACCAGCGACAGCACGGTGCCGATCGCCACCGTGATCAGCGGTGCCACCACCAGGGCCAGCGCGACCTTGGACATGACGGTGGTGAAGTCCGACACCGGCAGCGATTTCCAGAACAGCAGGCTGCGGTCGCGGCGCTCGTCGTTCAGCGCGCCCAGGCAGTAGAAGAACACCAGGAAGCTCAGCACCATCATGATCGGCAGCGCCGACAGCATGTAGGCCTGCGACGCCGTTTCGACGATGCGCGCGCGCATCGCGCCTTCGACGGTGACGGTGCCGATCGACATGGTCTGGCCATCGTCGCTAAAGTTGGCGTTGTGGCCCAGGAAGATGCCGGTCAGCGCCAATGTTGCGATCAGTCCGGCGATGACGACGGGGGCCCAGAACAGCATGCCCTTGTGCTCCCACAGTTCGCGCTTGATCAGCCATTTCATCGTTTTCATGCGTAGGTTCCTTTCATCGACGCGACAAACAGGTCGGCAACGCTGGGCGTGCGCAATTCCCCGAAGGTCGACAGTTGCAGGCGCGGCACGCCATCGAACAACATGATGGGCTTGCCGAACACGGTGCGCTGGCTCATCGGCTGCAGCGCGTTGGCGGCCGCCACGAATTGCGGCTCGACCATCACCTCGGTGAAGCGCTCGCCCACCTCGTCCATCGACGCCGCCAGCGAGATCTGGCCGTCCTGGATGAACATCAGGTCGGTCAGGATGTGCTCGACTTCCTCGATCTGGTGGGTGGTGATCAGGATGGTCTTGTTCTCGTCGAAGTAGTCTTCCAGCAGGTTCTGGTAGAACTGCTTGCGGTACAGGATATCCAGGCCCAGCGTCGGTTCGTCGAGCACCAGCAGCTTGGCGTCGATCGCCATCACCAGCGCCAGGTGCAGCTGCACCACCATGCCCTTGGACATGGCTTTGACCTTCATGTCCGGCGTCAGCTTGGTGTTGGCCAGATACTTCTCGGCCTTGCTGCGGTCGAAGCGCGGGTGCACGCCTTCGACGAAGGCGATCGCGTCCTTGACCTTCAGCCACTTCGGCAGGATGGCGACGTCGGCGATGAAGCAGACGTCGTTCATCAGCGCCTCGCGCTGGCTGCGCGGATCCATGCCCAGCACCGACAGCTCGCCTTCGAACTGGGTCAGGCCCAGGATGGCTTTGAGGGTGGTGGTCTTGCCGGAACCGTTGGGGCCGATCAGGCCGACAATGCGGCCTGCCTCGACCGTGAAGCTGGTGCCGTTCAGCGCGGCTTGCTTGCCGTATTTCTTGCTGAGGTTGGCTGCGGTGATGATGGCGCTCATGACGCACCTCCGGGGGCGATGGGCTTGAGCAGGGTGTCCAGTTCCAGGCCGAGGCGGCGGATACGTTCCAGCATCAGCGGCCATTCTTCGCGCAGGAAGCGCTCGCGTTCAGTGGCCAGCAGTTTGTCGCGGGCGCCGTCAGTGACGTACATACCTACTCCCCTTCTTTTTTCTACGAGCGTTTCGTCCACCAGTTCCTGGTAGGCGCGCGATACGGTGATCGGATTGAGTTGATAGTCGGCGGCCACCTGCCTTACCGAGGGCAGGGCGTCGCCGGGCTTGAGCAGGCCGTCGAGCATCATGCCGATGACCTTTTCCTTGAGCTGCCGATAAATCGGCGCATTGTCATTCCAGCCTATCGTGGACATACATGTGGTCCTCTTTATGTGTGTTGATGGAGTGGTGTTGTAGCAAACTATAACACTTGAATTAAAAAAGGCAAGCGTTTCCTGTTGTTTTATGTCGGCGACGTGGCTTGGGTCATAATGGCGGCGTTAAGCTTTTTTGCAGAAAGACTCCATGATGCACTTTCAACGCACTATCAAACTTGCCGCGCCGCTCATGCTGGTGGCCGTGCTGGCCGCCTGTTCCACGCTGATCGGCCCGCGTCAGGTGGAATTGCCGCAGGCGCGCATGCAGCAAAACCTGGACCGAAAATTCCCGGTGCGCCACCGCGTGCTGGGTGTGTTCGAGGTCGAGCTGAGCCATCCGCAACTGGCCATCCTGGCCGAGAGCGACCGCGTGGCGCTGACTTTGGACGTGAACGTGTCGCCGCTGCTGGCGCGCCAGTCGTGGCACGGCAGCATGGCGGTGTCGGGCCGTTTGAAGGTGGATAACGTGCGTAACACGATCTACATCAGCGATGCGCATGTGGACCGCTTTGTGGTGGACGGCATGGACGAGGGCAAGCAGAACCAGATCGCCGGCGTCGCCAATCTGCTGGGCGAGAGCACGCTCAAGGATGTACCGGTACACACCTTCCGTCCGGAAGACCTGCGCTACGCCGGCGTGCAGTTCGTGCTGACCGGGATCAGCACCAAGCCGGGCGCGCTGGTCGCCAACCTGCAGCCGGCGCAGTAAGCGCTAGACAAAACCGAGGTTGCGCGCGCTGGCGTTGTAGTTGGCCAGGTTGGGCAGCATGGCCAGCAGGTCGCTGTTCGACACTCCCAGCCAGCTGCCCAGCGTGGCCGCATATTGCTCGATCGAGGTGGTCGGCAGCAGGCGGCCCTGGCCGACATCGTCCGGGCCGTCGCTGGCCACCACCGGCGCCTTGCCGTAGTAGCGGCCGCCCTTGACGGCGCCGCCCAGCATGAAGTGCATGCTGCCCCAGCCGTGATCCGAACCGTCGTTGTTGCCGCTCAGCGTGCGGCCGAAGTCGGACGCGGTGAAGGCCGTCACCTGGTTGGCCACGCCCAGTTCCACCGTGCTCTGGTAGAAAGCCGCCATCGCGTCGGCCACGCTCTTCAGCAGGCCCGGATGCACTTTGACCAAGCCGTCGTGCGTATCGAAACCGCCCATCGACACAAAGAACACCTGCCGCTTGGCGCCCAGCGCCGAGGCGCTGGAGATCATGCGCGCCACCATCTTCAGCTGGTCGCCCAGGTTGTTATTGGCGGGGAAGGGCGTGTTGATGGCCGGCGCGCCCGCCAGCGCCGAGGTCAGCACGTCGTTGGCGGAGATGGCGCGCTGCGTCACGCGCACATAGTCGGAGTGCATCACATGCGCGTGCGGCTGCGTGATCAGTGTGCGCAAGGCGCTGCTGCAACTGGCCGAGCCGAACATCGGACTCTGCAAGGCACTGAACGGCACCGAGCCCTTGGTCGACACCTGGTACTGCACCGCCTCTTTCCCGGACAGAAACACCGCATTGCCGGAGACGTTGACACAGGTGAAGGTGGCGTTGCCGTTGCCCGCCTCGAACAGGTCGCCCATCCGGCCGCCCCAGCCGGAAGTGGCGCCTTCCGGCATCGACGATTGCCATTCCGATTGCTGGTCATTATGCGAGAACAGCTTGGACGGCAACGGCACGGCTTTGGCGAGAAATTGCTGCTTGCTGGTCGGCTGCACCAGGGTGCCGACGTTGAGCAGCACGCCCATCTTGCCGGCGTCGAAGAGCGGCAGCAGCGGCGCCAGTTCCGGTGCCAGCGCGTACTGGTGGGCGACGCCGTTGACGTCGACCGGCGGCGCGCCCGTGTTGAGCACCGTCCCCGACAGCGCGCTGTGCTGGTAGGCCAGGTTGGAGCGCAGCCCATAGTAGGCGTTGTAGCTGGCGGCGTCGTACGGCACCAGGGTGTTGGCGTAGTCGTTGCCGCCGTACAGGAACACGCAGACGATGGCCTTGTAGTCGCTGGCGTTGGCGGCCGAGGCTTCGGCCATCGCCGCCAGGTTGACGGCCAGCGGTGCGGCCACGCCGCTCATGGCCAGCATCGAGGCGCGCTGCAGGAAGGCGCGGCGGGAAGAGTTGGTGGTCATGGCGGCTCCCTAGAGTTGGACGAGGTATTCCGGCGCGGCCATGACCAGCGTCAGCGCGGCGTAGATGCGGTTGTGCAGCACGGCGTCGGTCTTGGCGGACATGGTGTCGATGGCGCCGCGTATCAGGCCGACGCTGGCGCTGCTCAGCTGGCCGGCCGCCAGCACCAGGTTGATTTCGTCGACCAGCTGCTGGCCGTTGGCCGCCAGCGGCAGCAGGGTGCTGTAGTCCGGCAGCACGTCGCCGACGCCCTTGACCGCGCGCTGCATAAAGTTGACGTAGCCGACCACCGAGGTTTCATTGGTCAGCTGGAACTCCGGCGCGACCAGCCCGGCCTTGGACACCGCGCTGTTCGGCGGCACATAGCCTGGCCGGTAGAAGTTGAACACCGACGGCGATCGCAGCGGGCTCTGGCCCAGGCGGCTGGACGCATCGCTGGTGTTGCCGATGGCCCAGGCGTCCGAGGCGGAGGCGGCGTTGTAGGCGCGCGCCCAGCCGAGGAAGCGCAGCATCGGCTCGCGCAGCTTGCCGTAGCCGGGGCCGATGTAGGTGTCGGCGCGCGCTTCGGGATCGAGCAGCAGGGCCTTGACCACCGCCGCCAGGTTGCCCTTGACGCCGTGGCTGTCGCGGTTGAACACGGCGGCCACGCGCGCCACGTAGGCCGGCGAAGGATTGCTGGTCACCAGTTTCTGGATCAACTGGCGGCTGATGAAGGGCGCCACGTTGTCATGGGCGTAGATGATGTCCAGCGCCGCCTTCAGCGCGTCGGCGCCGGACAGGCCGGCCGCCACCGTGCCGCCGAGGAAGCTGGAAGCGCCGGTTTCATGCCGCTTGGCCACCTGTGCCATCGGCCGGCGCAGGAAGTCGGGCGTGGCGTTGGTCGTGCCGGTCATGTCGAAGTCCCAGCCGGTGAACACGCGGGCCAGGCCGGTGATGTCGCTCAGGCCGTAGGTTTCCCTGGGCACTCCGCTGTTCAGCTTGGGCGTGCCGTCGAGGTTCAGCTGCACCAGGCCGATGCTGAACAATTGCATCAGCTCACGCGCGTAGTTTTCGTCGGGCAGGGCGCCGGTGCTGGGGTTTTGCTTGACGTTGCCGCGGAAGGTCAGGTACTGGCCCATGGTCGCGCTGGTCGAGATCGCGCCCAGCAGCGCGCGGTAGTTGCCGAAAGCGTAGTCTTCCAGCAGGTCCAGGTAGGCCGCCGCCGAGAAGGAGCGCCAGCCGGCGCCCACCAGGCCGTCGATCGCCACCACGCAGATTTCCGACAAGGCCAGCGTGACGCGCTGGCGCAGCGTGTCCGGCGCCGAGATCAGCTTGCGCCAGGCGCAGGCGTCGAAGCCGTTTTCCGAATTGCGGTTGGCGATATCGTTGTAGCCCTTGGCCATCAGCCAGTCCCAGCGGGCGCCGGAGCGCGGCGCGGCCAGCTGGGCGTCGATCCAGCCGGCGTAGCCCAGGGTCTGCACCCTGGCGATCTCGGCGCGGTTGGCTCCCATCGAGGCCTGCGCCAGGAAGCGGGCGGCGGCGGCCGCGGTCGGTGTTGGGGTCATGACTGGAATCTCCACGATGAAGGGGCTCAGGCATTGCTGTGTAGTAATTTATGCCGAGTCCGGTTGCATCGCCACCGATTATTTGTAACGAAGCATTACGGTGCAACGCTTCGTGCGCCGGACGCCTGCGCTTTGCGCCGCACGCTTGCATTTCGCGCCGTTTTACCGCATTTCGTCGCATCGCGATCCGCGCCGCCGGGCCGGCAGGCATAGTGGCCTCACCTTAACCAGCCATGCGGAGCAGATCATGATTCAGCAAATTGTCAGCCACACTCCTACCTACGTTTGGGCCTTGCTGGCCTTCATTCTGTATCGCGGCGTGCTGGCCAGCCGCGACCGCGAGATCGCCTTCCGCAGACTGTTCATCATCCCGGCGGTGATGTTGTGGCTGTCGTTGTCCAGCATGAACGAGCATGGCGCGCTGGGCGGCGGTGTCTGGGGCGTCTGGGCGCTGGGCGTGGTGGCCGGCGCGGCGCTCACCTGGAGACTCGGCAGCGGCGCCGTGATCACGGTCAGCCGTGCCGCCGGCACCGTGCAGCAGCGCGGCAGCTGGGCGCCGCTGATGCTGATGATCGCCATCTTCGCCACCAAGTACACGGTGGCGGTGTTGACGGCCATGCATCCCGAGCTGCAACAGAACCTGGTGTTCGCGGCGGCCGTCACCGTGCTGTTCGGCCTGTTCAACGGCGTGTTCGTCGGCCGCCTGGCACGCTATGTGGCCGCCTGGATGTTCCAGCCCGAAGCGACCGCGGCTTGATGGATTTGCAAGTTTCCTTGTAGTGCAGGGCAAGAGCTTCTACAATTCGCGACATTGACGAAAAGTTGGAGCGAGCTTCATGACGATATTTGGAATTGGACTGCACGTGCTGGTGGCGCTGTTCTTCGCCGTGCACGTGATCCGCAGCGGGCAGCAGATGTATTGGCTGATGATCCTGTTTATGTTTCCGGGACTGGGCAGCATCGTGTACTTCATCGCGATCTACCTGCCGGATTCAAAATTGAACCACGGCGCCCGCAAGGTGGTGACGGCGGCGGCCCGCTCGCTCGATCCGGGCCGGGAACTGCGCGAGGCGCGCGACGCCTACGCCTACACCCCCACCGCGCAGAACCAGATGCGCCTGGCCAGCGCGCAGATGGAGGCCGGCGCCGCCGACGAGGCGGCCGCCACCTACGAAGCCTGCCTGCAAGGACCGTTCTCGGGCGACCTGGAGATCCGCTACGGCGCCGCGCGCGCCACGCTGGCCTGCGGCCGCGCCGCCGCAGCCGTGACGCATCTGCAAACCATCCGCGCCGCCGACGCCAATTTCCGCGGCGAGCAGGTATCGCTGCTGCTGGCCCAGTCGCTGGCCGCGGCCGGCCGCCAGGACGAGGCGAAGGCGGAGTTCGAGTTTGCGCTGGGCCGCTACAACAGCTTTGCCGTGCAGGCCGAGTTTGCGATCTGGGCGGCCGGCGCCGGCGATGCGGCGCGCGCCAGCCAGCTGCACGCCGAGCTGCAACGCACGATGGAGCGCTGGACCCGCCACACGCGCGACCTGAACCAGGAATTGATACGCCGCCTGAACGCGGCGATGGCAGCCGTCAAGCGCTGATTACTTCGGCTTGACGCTGTGGCCGGCGTTGTAGGCGCCGCCGGTCGCGGCGATGGCCTGGTTGAGCTTGGCCATGGTCTCCGGCGCCACGTCCTTGCTGCACGCGATGTGGCGCTTCATCCCCGGCGGCATGTCGGGGAAGTCATACTGCACCGTCGACTGCAATAACTTTTCCTTCGGACGGAAATAGTTCAAGTCTTCGCGATCCACAAACATGAACGAGGCGCGGCCCACCGAGAGCATGCGCATCATCAGCGTGGTCTCCACCGTGCGGCTCATGATGCGGATTTTTCCGCTCTTGATCATCTGGTCCAGCACCGGCCCGTAGGACACGCCTTCGACCACGCCCAGCGTCAGGCTGGGGTCGTCCAGCAAGGAGGTCAGCGTCTGGTGCGCGGTGACCTGCTGCACATAATTCTGCGAAATCAGCACGGTGTGCGGCAAGTCTTCATGGATGGGGGAGGTGAACTGCGCCACCGCCTCGCGCTCGGGCAGCCGGTACCAGCTGATCGAGCAGTAATTGGTGGCGCCGTGCGTGAAGTTGGCCCAGATCCGTTTCTGCGGTTCGTTGACGAACTGCACAGGGATGCCGGCGATATTGAAAATGTTCTTCACGCGCTCGAGCAGGAAGCCTTGGGCCTGACCCTGCTCGATGTAGTGGTAGGGCGGCTTGTCGCGCCAGGCCACGGTCAGCGTCTGGGGAGCGCACCAGACGCTGCTGCTCAGCAATGCGGTGGCGGACAGTAGACTGCCGCGAAAGAAACAGGTACGTATCGTCATGAATCGATTATAGGGCCATCCGCTGCGCCGCCGCTAGAACTGTGGGAGAATCTTGTTCGTTTGATAAAAAGGAGACCCATGAACGCTTTGTTGCCCGCATTCGTCGCCGCCAGCGATGTCGTCGATTTTCATCATCCCGACGTAGAGGCGCTGGCCCGCTCGCTCCAGGCCGGCACGCCGCGCGCGACGGCGCAGCGCTGCTTCGACTGGGTGCGCGATCAGATCGAGCACAGCATCGACTACAAGCGCGACGAGATCAGCTGCAACGCCTCCGAGGCGCTGGCGCTGGGCACCGGCCTGTGCATCGCGAAAAGCCATCTGCTGGTGGCGCTGCTGCGCGCCAACGGCATTCCGTCCGGGTTCTGCTACCAGCGTTTGACGTTGCGCGACGCCGGCTCGCCGTTCTGCACGCATGGCCTGGTGGCGGTGTGGCTGGAAGAGGGCGGCTGGTATCGCTGCGATGCGCGCGGCAACAAGGCCACCGTGCATTGCGAATTCACGCCGGGCGCGGAGAACCTGGCCTTTCCGGTGGTGACGCCTGGTGAGCAGCTGTATCCGCAGGTGTGGGCGCAACCGTGGCCGGAGCTGGTGCGGCGCATGCGCGAACTGCCATCCATCTCGGCTTATTGCGTGACGCCGATCGACGCCGCGCCACCGGTGGACGGGGTGGCGATTACGCTGGAATGATGGCGCCGTCCAGCGCGTGGCGCGTGATGGCGCCATGGCTGTCGATGGCGATCCAGCCGCCGCGCGGCGGTTGGGCGTCCGGCTCCCAGTCCGGCAGCACGTAGCGGCGCTTGCCGTCCACAATGTGCAGGGCGGGGCGGTGGGTGTGGCCGTGGATCATGACGTCGGCGCCGGTCTCGGCAAACACATCATGGATCGCCTGCGGCGTCACGTCCATGATTTCGTAGGATTTATTGCCCTGGTCCTTGCGGCTGTTCTCGCGCATGCCGGCGATGATGGCCTTGCGCTGCGCCAGCGGCATCGCCACGAACTGCTGCTGCCACGCGGGCTGGCGCACCATGGCGCGGAACTCCATGTACTTGACGTCCTCGGTGCACTGGGCGTCGCCGTGCAGCACCACCAGGCGCTGGCCGGCGATCTCGGCCACCCAGGTTTCCGGCAGCAGGGTCAGGCCCGCCGCGGCGGCGAACTGCGCGCCGACCAGGAAATCGCGGTTGCCGGCGATCCAGTAGACGGCCACGCCCGCATCGCTCACGCTGCGCAGCGCGGCAATGATTTGCTGGTGATAGGGATCGCTGATGTCGTCGTCGCCGGCCCAGTATTCAAACAGGTCGCCAAGCAGGTACAACTGTTGCGCGCGCCGCGCATGCCGCTCCAGGAAGTCGAAAAACGCTACGCTGGTGGCGGGATGCGCGGGCTGCAAATGCAGATCGGAGATAAACAGCGCGCAGACCTGATCCGCGCGCATGTTGGCATCGCTCATTAATTAAGCAGCCAGTTCGATCTTCTCGATGATGATGTCTTCGGCCGGCACGTCGGCGAACATGCCGCTGCGGGTGGTCTTGACTTTTTTCATTGCGTCGACCACGTCGGTGCCTTCGATGACTTTACCGAACACGGCGTAACCCCAGCCGTCCTGGCCTGGGTAGTCCAGGAAGGAGTTGTTCTTCACGTTGATGAAGAACTGGGCCGATGCCGAATGCGGCGCCGAGGTGCGGGCCATGGCCAGCGTGTAGGTGTCGTTCTTCAGGCCGTTCTTGGCTTCGTTTTCCACGGTGGTGTCGGCTGGCTTCTGCTTCATGCCTGGCTCGAAACCGCCGCCCTGGACCATGAAACCGTCGATCACGCGGTGGAAGATGGTGTTGGCGTAGTGGCCGGCTTCCATGTAGGCCAGGAAGTTGGCGACCGATTTAGGCGCTTTCTCGTCGTTCAGTTCGACGGTCATGTTGCCCATGTTGGTGGTGATGATTACGTTGGTCATGTTGTTATCCTGAGGTAGTTAAAAAATACGGCAGGCCGCTATTTTACAGTTTTGGCTGGACAGGGGTCTTCAAAATCGTCGCCGACTTGATCACGACCGGGATCACGGGGATGTTTTGGAACATGCCCTTGTCGTCGACCAGCACGCCTTTGATCTTGTCGACCACTTCCTGGCCCTTGATGACTTTGCCGAACACCGTGTAGCCGAAACCGTCGCGGCCAGGGTAGTTCAGGGCTTCGTTATCGGCCACGTTGATGAAGAATTGCGAGGTGGCGGAGTTGGGATCGCCGGTGCGGGCCATGGCCAGCGTGTAGTTGTTGTTGGTCAGGCCGTTCTGCGATTCGATCGGCACCGGCGCGTTGGTTTTCTTTTGCTTGAGCTTTTCATCGAAGCCGCCGCCCTGGATCATGAAACCGTCGATCACGCGGTGGAAGATGGTGCCCTTGTAGAAGCCGGCCTTCACATAGGTCAAGAAATTGTCGACCGACTTGGGCGCTTTCTCGTGGTTCAGTTCGACCACGATGTCGCCCATCGAGGTCTTGATTTCGACTTGCGGCGTGGCGTTGTTGGCGGCCGGAGCGGCCGGAGCGGCTGCCAGGGCCGCGCCCGACAGGGCGACGCCGGCAAACATGGTCATCAGTTTGGCGAACAGCGATGGCTGAGTTTGGTGCATTGTTACTTCCTCGTAGTGGTTTTATCAGTGTTGAACAGTCCGACTTGCCAAAAATCCTCAGTCAGATTGGGTCTATGCTGTTTTTATCAATGCTATACTTGTCCATTCTACCCCTTAGAAGGTGGAAAGAATAACTACCGAGTGTCAGCCGGTCCCCAACGTGATGCGATGAATCCCAGGTGCGCGCCTACCGCGCCGCGCCCGGTCCTCGTATTGCCCGGGACCGCGGCACGCGCTTTAAAAAGATACCGCAAGAGCCCGATGAGCAATTTAAAGATTTACAACACGCTGGCGCGTGACAAGCAGACATTCGTTCCCATCGAGGCAGGCAAAGTCCGCATGTACGTCTGCGGCATGACCATCTACGACTACTGCCACATCGGCCACGCCCGCATGATGATGGCGTTCGACGTCATGTACCGCTGGCTGCTGGCCTCGGGCTACGAGGTCACCTACGCCCGCAACATCACCGACATCGACGACAAGATCATCAAGCGCGCGGTCGAGAACGGCGAGACCATCTCGCAGCTGACCACCCGCTTCACCAAGTACATGGACGAAGACACCGGCGCGCTGGGCATCCTGCCGGCCACGCTGGTGCCGCGCGCCACCGAATACGTGCCGCAAATGCTGGCGCTGATCGAGACGCTGGAATCCAAGGACCTGGCCTACCAGGGCGCGGACGGCGACGTCAACTACGCGGTGCGCAACTTCCCCAACTACGGCAAGCTGTCCGGCAAGTCGCTGGACGACCTGCGCGCCGGCGAACGCGTCGACGTCAACACCGGCAAGCGCGATCCGCTGGACTTCGTGCTGTGGAAGGCATCGAAAGAATCCGAGCCGGACGAGGTCAAGTGGGATTCCAAGTGGGGCAAGGGCCGTCCGGGCTGGCACATCGAGTGCTCCGCGATGTGCTCGGCACTGCTGGGCGAACACTTCGACATCCACGGCGGCGGCGCGGACTTGCAGTTCCCGCACCACGAAAACGAGATCGCGCAGTCGGAAGGCGCGTTCGGCCACACGATGGTCAACTACTGGGTGCACAACGGCTTCGTGCGCGTGGATAACGAGAAGATGTCCAAATCGCTGGGCAACTTCTTCACCATCCGCGACGTGCTGAAGAAGTACGACGCCGAAGTGGTGCGCTTCTTCATCCTGCGCGCCCACTACCGCAGCCCGCTGAACTACTCGGACATGCACCTGGACGACGCCCGCGTCGCGCTGACCCGCCTGTACACCGCGCTGGACGGCGTGGAAGGCGACGGCCTGGCGCTGGACTGGAAAGAGGCACACGCGGTGCGCTTCGCCGAAGCGATGGACGACGACTTCAACACGCCGGTCGCATTGGCCGTGCTGTTCGACCTGGCGAGCGAGCTGAACAAGTCGAAATCGCCCGCCGTGGCGCGCCAGCTCAAGGCCCTGGCCGGCGTCATCGGCCTGCTGGCCCGCACGCCGCAGGAATTCCGCCAGGCGGCGGTCGGCGAGGCCGACGCCTCCGGCGACGCCGCCATCGCGGAACAGATCGCCAAACGCATCGAAGCCAAAAAGGCGCGCAACTTCGCCGAATCGGACAAGATCCGCGCCGATCTGCTGGCGGCCGGCGTCATCCTCGAAGACAAGCCTGACGGCACGACCAACTGGCGCCGCGCATAATGGTCACCGCCAAGGATAACGAGGGCGCAGCCGGCCCGGTATCGGCCGTGCCGCCGTACTGGGAAGAGGCCAAGATCGAGCTCATGAAGCGGGACCGCATCATGAAAAAGCTGATCCCGCAATTTGGCGACCTGCACCTGGTCGGCCACGACGACCCGTTTACCACCTTGGCGCGCTCCATCGTCGGCCAGCAAGTGACCACCAAGGCGGCCGACACCGCCTGGAAGAAGCTGCTGCTGGTCAGCCCGAAATGCACGCCGGCGCAGATCATCAAGGCCGGCGCCGAGCAATTGGCGGCCTGCGGCCTGTCCAAGCGCAAGACCGAATACATCCTCGACCTGGCCGACCACTTCAAGAACAAGCGCGTCCATACCAGCCAGTGGGACCAGATGGATGACGAGGCCGTCATTGCCGAACTGGTGCAGATCCGCGGCATCGGCCGCTGGACAGCCGAGATGTTTTTGATATTTAATCTGCTCCGGCCGAATGTTCTGCCGCTCGATGACCCCGGTTTGATCCAGGGCATCAGCCAGAACTATTTTTCCGGCGAACCTGTGTCCCGTAGCGATGCGCGCGAGGTTTCGGCCAACTGGGAGCCGTGGCGCACAGTGGCGACCTGGTACTTATGGCGTAGCCTGGACCCGGTTGCTGTAGAATAGATGCTCTAATCGCTGAGCGAGGCTTTTTTGTGCCCGCTTGGCTGAGAATAATCACGGAGGTACAATGACCAAAACGACTTTCCTCAACTTTGAGCAACCGATCGCCGAACTCGATGGCAAAATCGAAGAGCTGCGTTTCGTCCAGGACGATTCGGCTGTCGACATCTCTGAGGAGATCGACCGTCTGGCCAAAAAGAGCCAGCAACTGACCAAAGACATCTACGCCAAGCTGACCCCTTGGCAGGTTGCGCAGATCGCGCGCCATCCACAACGTCCATACACCATGGACTACGTGAACGAAATCTTCACCGACTTCCACGAACTGCACGGCGATCGCAGCTATGCGGACGACCTGTCCGTGGTGGGCGGCCTGGCGCGCTTCAACGGCCAGGCTTGCATGGTCATCGGCCATCAAAAGGGCCGCGACACCAAAGAACGCGCAATGCGCAACTTCGGCATGCCGAAGCCGGAAGGCTATCGCAAGGCCATGCGCCTGATGAAGCTGGCTGAGAAATTCGGCATTCCTATTTTCACCTTCGTCGACACGCCGGGCGCGTTCCCGGGCATCGACGCGGAAGAGCGCGGCCAGTCGGAAGCGATCGGCCACAACCTGTACGTGATGGCGGAACTGAAAGTGCCGCTGATCGCCACCATCATCGGCGAAGGCGGCTCCGGCGGCGCGCTGGCGATCGCGGTGGGCGACGCGGTGCTGATGCTGCAATACGCGACCTACTCGGTGATCTCGCCGGAAGGCTGCGCCTCGATCCTGTGGAAAACGTCCGAGCGCGCCGCCGATGCGGCCGAAGCGCTGGGCCTGACCGCACACCGCCTGAAGGCCATGGGCCTGATCGACAAGATCGTGACCGAGCCGCTGGGCGGCGCGCACCGCGATCCGAAGCAGATGGCCACGCTGCTGAAGCGCGCGCTGGCTGATTCGCTGCGCCAGTTCCACGGCATGAAGACCAAGGACCTGCTGGAAGCCCGTCACGAAAAGCTGATGAGCTACGGTAAGTTCAAAGAAACCACGCCGCAAGAGTAATCGCGCGCGGCATGACACAACGACCGGGGGCGCATGCCCCCGGTTTGCATTTTGGAGCAGCAATTGAAGAAGCAACAGATCCCGACCTTGTCCTCAACCTTCGAACAAGCCGTCGCCGCCGCGCTGGCGCAGCAAGGCGCCGCGCCGCGCATGGCGGTGGCCCTCAGCGGCGGCCTCGACTCGTCGGCGCTGCTCCACCTCGCGCATGCCTACGCGCAGGCGCATGGCGTGGCCTTGTACGCCTTCCACGTCCATCACGGCCTCAGCGCCAATGCGGACGCCTGGCTGGCGCACTGCGAGCAAGCCTGCGCCGCGCTGGGCGTCACCTTCGAAGCGCGCCGCGTGCAGTTGGCGAACCAGCAAAAGAGCGGCACCGAAGCCGCCGCCCGCAAAGTGCGCTACGCCGCGCTGGGCGCGCTGTGCGCCGAGTACAACGTCAAGCTGCTGCTGACCGCGCACCATCTGGACGACCAGGCCGAGACCGTGCTGCTGCAACTGCTGCGCGGCTCCGGCCCCGCCGGACTGTCCGGCATGGACGCCGCCAACGCCGCGCCCGAACTGCTGGCCAATCCCGACCTGGTGATGGCGCGTCCGCTGCTGCCGGCCTCGCGCAAGCAACTGGCTGCTTACGTGGCCGGGCACGGCATCACCTACATCAATGACGAATCCAACGACGACCCGCGCTTCGCCCGCAACGCGTTGCGCCACAAGGTGATGCCGGCGCTGGACGAAGCCTTCCCGGGCTTCCAGGAGCGCTTCGCGCGCAGCGCCCAGCACGCACAGTCGGCCCAGCGCCTGCTGACCGAGCTGGCGGAGCAGGACCTGGTCCTGTGCCTGGTCGACGACTGCATCGATATCGCCAAGCTGCGCCTGCTGAGCCTGGACCGCAGCTACAACATGCTGCGCCACTGGTTCGCCACCCGCAACCTGCGCATGCCGAGCGCGGCCTGGCTGTCCGAAATGCTGGCGCAACTGCTGGAAGCGCGCGACGGCGCGCAACCGCTGGTAACCCACCCCGATTGTCACGTAAGACGCCATCGCGACCGCCTCCACATCACGCCGAAACTGGAAGACCTGGAAGGCACGCGCGAAGATGAGTTCGATAAAACGCCGGGCGCCTCGTTCAGCTGGAACGGCGAAACCGAAATGGCGTTCCCGGCCTACGGCGGCGTGCTGCACTTCGAGCCGGCAGGCGAGGGCGAAGGCGGGCTGGATGCCGATTGGTTGCGCGCCCAGCCATTGCTGATTGAATTCCGCAAGGGAGGTGAACGCCTCAAGCCGGCCCACAACCGTCCGACGCGCGGACTCAAGTATCATTATCAGGCGTTGAACATCCCGGCCTGGGAGCGCTCGCGGCTGCCGGTGGTGAGTACCGGCCGGCAGGTGCTGTTCGCGGCCGGAGTCGGCATGGACTGCAATCACCTGGTGGGTGAGGGCATTTCACGCTGGCGCCTGCGTTGGCAGGCTGTATAGACAATAGGCCCTATCTGCCGAATTTTGTATGTAGATATGTCTATACGGTATGACTTTATGAGTTTTTTGACTTGTTATTTTGCAGTGCGGCATGTAGAGTTAAGGGTTCCATTTACCTTTATTTGAGCGGAAAACTCTCTGTTATGGCTTTAATCGTGCACAAATATGGCGGTACGTCGATGGGTTCGACGGACCGTATCAAGAACGTGGCGCGGCGTGTCGCCAAGTGGCATGACGCCGGGCACCGCATCGTCGTCGTCCCATCGGCCATGTCCGGCGAGACCAATCGCCTGATCGCCCTGGCCAAGGAAATTCAGGCCCAGCCCGACCCGCGCGAACTCGACATGATCGCCTCCACCGGCGAGCAAGTGTCGGTTGGCCTGCTGTCGATGGCGCTGCTGGCGATCGGCAAGAAAGCCGTGTCCTACGCCGGCTGGCAAGTCGCGATTAAAACCGATTCCGCTTTCACCAAGGCCCGCATCCAGTCGATCGACAATGAAAAAGTGAACCGCGACCTCGATGACGGCAAGATCGTCATCATCACCGGCTTCCAGGGCGTGGACGACGGCGGCAACATCTCGACGCTCGGCCGCGGCGGTTCGGACACTTCCGCCGTGGCGATCGCCGCCGCGATGAAGGCCGACGAATGCCTGATCTTCACCGACGTAGACGGCGTGTACACGACCGATCCACGCGTGGTGTCGGAAGCGCGCCGGCTCAAGGCGATCACGTTTGAAGAAATGCTGGAACTGGCGTCGCTGGGCTCGAAAGTGCTGCAAACCCGCTCGGTGGAATTTGCCGGCAACTATCGCGTGCCGACCCGCGTTCTGTCGTCGCTGACCGACCCGATGCTGGACCTGGAAGTAGAAGCCAACTCGGGCACCCTGATTTCGTTTGAGGAAGATACACACATGGAACAAGCAGTCATCTCCGGTATCGCGTTTAACCGCGATGAGGCCAAAATCACCGTGCTGGGCGTACCTGATCGTCCTGGCGTGGCGTACCACATCCTGGGCCCGGTGGCCGATGCCAACATCGAAGTCGACATGATCATCCAGAATCAGTCGGTGGACGGCAAGACGGACTTCACCTTCACCGTCTCGCGCAACGACTACCAGCGCGCCGTGGACGTGCTGAACGGCACCAAGGAAGAGCTGGGCGCTGCCAGCATCACCGGCGACGCCAAAGTGTCGAAGATCTCGGTGGTCGGCGTCGGCATGCGTTCGCATGTGGGCGTGGCGTCGCAGATGTTCCGCACGCTGTCGGAAGAGGGCATCAACATCATGATGATCTCGACCTCGGAAATTAAAATCTCCGTGCTGATCGACGAAAAATACATGGAACTGGCCGTTCGCGCGCTGCACAAAGCGTTCGAGTTGGAGAAGGCATAAAATTTTCAAAAAATATCGTCAGCTAGCCTTGACCAATCTGGTCTCGCTCTATACTATGACGGTCGTCTGCTCTAGCGCAGTTTGGTAGAAAAGACATAGTTGAGTAATCGACTAGGAGACGTGGCCGAGTGGCCGAAGGCACATCCCTGCTAAGGATGCATACGGCTTATACCTGTATCGTGGGTTCGAATCCCACCGTCTCCGCCAGTATTTTTAAAAACCCGCTTCGGCGGGTTTTTTCATTTCTGCGCTCCATATCGAACATCCGGTCGGATTGGTTATAATTACAATATTTAATTTGTAACAATGCTAAAGAGCCATGTGCCTCTCACCGATAATGGATGATATGGCATGAGGGGACGGCGATGATCAAGGCGGTGGGATCGAGTACCAGCACCGGTGGCGCTTCAAGCAGCAACAGCGCGATTGAAGTGCTGCAAGCGAAAGTGGGCGACCTGATGAAGAAGCTGCGGGAGGCGACCCAGGATACTTCCCCTGGCGCGAAAGAGCGCCTGAAGTTGTTGCAGATCCAAATACAGGCGCTGCAGACGCAGATCCAACAGCTGCAATCGGCCGCCGCGCAGAAGGTCGCGCTGGAACAGCTGAAGCACCAGCAAGAACTCGCCGCCACTGAAAAAAAGAAATCGCATGACGCCACCGTGGGCAGCATAGTCGATACGGTCGCCTGAGCACGCGCGCTGTGCCCGCTACGCTGCGGCATTTCCTATCCTATCTGTAATGTGGCGCTCATCCTCTGGTTAGACCAGACTCGCTAAAATGCCTGCCGCAAGTTGGCCCGTGGGCGCAGCCTGCACTGGAAATTCCTAGCGATTCGGGGTTATGATGTCCCCCTATTCTCATCTTCGCGCAACCGCGAATATAGATCGCACTGACGGTCAACAATAATAAGATTTTCTTGAACAGGGTAGTATGAAGACTATTGAATTGGCAGGCGGTCCGCATGCCGTGCTGGCATTGCACGGCCTGCTGGGCAACCCGCTGGAAATGCAGTATGTGGGCAAGCGCCTGCAACGTGCAGGCTACACCGTAGTCATCCCGCTGATCCCGGGTTATGGCTATTCGTCCGGCCAGGCCGACTCTTATCGCACCACGCGCAGCGAGCGCTGGTTCGAGGAAGTGTCGCGCCTGTTCGACCAGCTCAAGCAAACCCATGCCAGCGTATCGGTGGTGGGCCTGTGCATCGGCGCGGTGCTGGCCTTGCGCCTGGCGATCGAGCGCGGCGACCAGATCGCCTCCCTCGGCCTGCTGGCCACCACCCTGGCCTACGACGGCTGGAGCATCCCGAAATACCGCTTCCTGTTGCCGCTGGCGTACTACACCCCGGCGCGCCATTGGTACTCCTACCAGGAGCGTTATCCCTACGGCCTGAAAAACGAAAACCTGCGCCGCTGGATCGCCCGCGAAATGAAGGTCAGCGATTCGTCGGCGGCCGGCGCTTCGCGCTTGTCGGCCGAGGGCATCTTCCAGGCGCACCGCCTGATCAAGCAGGTACGCAGCCAGTTGTCCAAGGTGATCGCGCCGGCGCTGATCATCCACGCCGAGGAAGACGACGTCGCCAGCACCAAGAGTGCCGACCTGGTCGAGCGCAGCATCAGCTCGCCGAGCCGCCGCAAGATCATCTTGCACGACAGCTACCATATCATCACCCTCGACAATGAGAAGGAACTCGTTGCCGACGAAACGATCGCGTTTTTCAATCAGCACCTGCCGTCCGAGGACGCCGTGCTGAACCGCGCTTAACACATACCATACCGAGACTATTTTTATGAATTCCTTCCCAACCGTCGCCAAACTGCTCGCCAAAAGCCTTGATGTAGCCGAAGACACTATCCAGCCGCAAACCGAACTCGAAGCGCTGGGCGCCGATTCGCTGACCGTGATTGAACTGATTTTTGATCTGGAAGAGGAGTTCGGCATCGAGGTGGGCGATGAGCGTCCCAAGCTGGTCGTGGTGCAGGACATCGCCGACCAGATCGATACCTATCTGGCCGGCAAGGCCGCCAACGCATGACCGCGCAGCGCGTGGTGATCACCGGCCTGGGGGCGATTTCTTCCCTGGGCGTCGGCGCCGACCATAATTTCGAGCAAGCCCTGGCCGGTCACAGCGGCATCGGCCTGTTGCAGCTGGCCGGTGATCGCCAGCGGCCGGGCACGCCCGCCGCGCAGATCCGCGGGCCCTTGCCCGAGCTGGTCAAGACCTCGGAATTGCCGATCTTCGATCGCTTCGCGTTGCTGGGCTGGGCCGCAGCCAGCGAAGCGCTGGTCCAATCGGGCCTGGACGCCACCGTCGCTCCCGAGCGCAGCGGCGTGTTCTGGGGCAGCGGCATGGGCGGTGCGCTCACCGTCGAATCCGGCTATGTCGATTTGTTCGTCGATGGCAAGACCCGGGTACGGCCGATGTCGGTCGTGGCCGGCATGACCAATGCGGCGGCCGCGCAGATCGCGCTGCGCTGCGGCTTCAAGGGCAGCGTCAACAACTACAGCAGCGCCTGCGTATCGTCGGCGCAGGCCATCGGCGAAGCTTACCGTCACATCCGCCACGGTTACGCCGACCGCGTGCTGGCCGGCGGTTCCGAGGCCTTGCTGAGCTACGGCGTGGTCAGTGCCTGGGACGCGCTGCGCGTGCTGGCGCCGCTCGACGCCGAACACCCCGAGCGTTCGTGCCGGCCGTTTTCGGCCGGGCGTGGCGGCCTGGTGCTGGGCGAGGCGGGCGCTGCCGTCATGCTGGAATCGCTGGAGTCGGCACAGGCGCGCGGCGCCACCATCCTGGCCGAGCTGGTCGCCTACGGCACCAGCAACGACGCCACCCACATCACCAAACCCGACGCAGACGGCCAGGAACGGGCGATGCGGCAGGCGCTGGAGCAGTCCGGCTTGCCGCCATCGGCGATCGGCTACATCAACGCCCACGGCGCCGGCACGCCGGCCGGCGACGTGGCCGAGGCCACCTCGATCAAGCAAGCCTTCGGTCCGGCGGCGCGCGAGCTGCTGGTCAGCTCCACCAAGTCCATGCACGGCCATACGCTGGGCGCGGCCGGCGCGCTGGAATTCGTGCTGACCACCCAGGCCTTGCGCCATGGCGCGGTGCCGCCGACCGCCTTCCTGGACCGGCCCGACCCTGAATGCGATCTGGACTTCGTGCCGCGCGAGTGCCGGCGTGGATTGACGCTGCAAGCGGCGATGTCGAACTCGTTCGCCTTCGGCGGCAGCAATGTCGCGCTGATCGTCAGCGCGTTCCGATGAGCGCTACTTACCGGCAGTGGACCTTGCTGGCGCTGCTGTGCGCCGGCGGCGCGCAGGCGCAGGAGACGCATCTGGTGGGCGATATCGGCGTGGGCGTCAGCGTGGCGCCGACCGCAGTGCCGGCGCAGTCGCGCAACGGCAGCGCGGTCCCGTATGCCAACTTCGACTACGGCCCGGCGTTTGCGCGCATCGATACTTTCGGCGTCAAGCTGGCGCCGGTGGGCTACGGCAGTGTCGAACTGCTGACGCGCGTGCTGGAAGACGGCTATCGCAGCAGCGCGTCGCCGCAAACGCAGCAGCGCTCGTCGATACCGCTGGGCCTGGGCACTTTGCAGGTGACGCCGGTCGGCGCCTTCATGGCCAATCTGTATCGCGACCTCGGCAAATCGCACGGCGCGATGCTGGACCTGATGTACGCGGCGGAAATCGAGCATGGCCGCTTCGCCTTCTACCCGCAAGCTGGTATCGAGTACCGCTCGGCCAACTACGTCCGCTACTATGACGGCGTGGCGCGCTCGGCCAGCAATCCGTTTGCAGCGCTGCTGGTGGAGGCGCAGCTGAGCGGACACTGGTACCTGGTCGCCAACCTGCGCCGCACCTGGCTGGACGATTCCATCCGCAGCAATCCCGCCGTGCGCCGCCGTTCGCTCGATTCCGGGCTGGTGGCGGTCAGCTACCGTTTCGATTGAAACCTATGAAATCAACTTTTTTTGTGCCGCTATTGGCCGTGTTGTTGTCCGCGCCATGCTACGCAAGTAGTTCCAGCGAAAGTAACTCGTCGTCGATCAACGTCAGCGATGAACAAAGCGTGGCGACGATCAAAGGGCGCGCAGGCATTGCCGTCATTCAGGGCGACAAGGTGGAGCTGGATCGGCGTACCGTGTATGTGAACGGGCTATCCTACGGCAAGGTTCCCGACCTTTGCGAGATCCAATACATCGTCACCAAAACCGCGCGCACGCTCTACGTGGACGGCAAGCCGCGCAGCCCAGCGGCGAAGTGATCCGGCCTGATCGCCGGCCCCCGCCTGCGATCACGTAAAATAGCGGCCCCTACATACTTGCAGCGCCGCTCCGCCATGATTGCCTCCGATATCGCCACCGACTTCCGCCCGGACCTGGTCCGCTGGCGTCAGCTCGTCTCGCCGGCATGGCTGGCGGCGCTGACGGCCGGCGCCCAGGTTGACGCGGCGCCGTCGGCCGACTGGCGACTGTTCGACGTCGGCTGCGGCGGCGCCGCGCTGTTCGAGCAAGCCCATATTCCGGGCGCCGCCTACCTCGACACCTGCGACATCGAGCAGGAACCTCTATGGAACAAGGTCTCCGACCAGGCGCTGCTGACGTTGCTGCTGGCGCGCGGCGTGCGTCACGACACCACCGTCATCCTTTACGGCCGCAACAACCTGGCCGCCGCGCGGCTGGCGCATCTGCTGCTGTACGCCGGCGTCGCCGACGTGCGCCTGCTCGACGGCGGCTACGCGCGCTGGCTGGCCGGCGGCCACCCTTGCGCGCGCGGACCTGCGATGGCGTGTGTGGCCGCGCCTGACTTCGGCATTACCTTGCCCGCGCATCCCGAGTACCTGGCCTGCACCGCCCAGGTACAGGGCCTGCTGGCACGTGGCGACGGCGTGCTGGCCAGCATCCGCACCAGGGCCGAGTTCATGGGCCAGGTATCCGGCTACAGCTACATCGCCGCCGGCGACATCCCCGGCGCGCGCTGGGGCAGGGCCGGCGAGGATGGCGACGTCAACAGCATGAGCGCCTACCACCAGGCCGACGGCAGCATGAAGCCGGCGGCCGACATCGTCGCGCCGTGGGCCGAACACGGCATAGCGCACGGCACGCCGACCATCTTCTACTGCGGCACCGGCTGGCGCGCCTCGATGGCCTTCTTCTACGCCTGGCTGATGGGCTGGCCCGAGATCAGCGTCTACGACGGCGGCTGGTTCGAGTACTCGCAGACGAGCCCCGCAGCGCCGGCCGCCTGACTAGGCCGCGATCTCGGCCACCACGGTAGCGCGACGTCCGCCAGCAAAGCGGCGGCCACACCACTGCAGCAAATCGTCGACATAAGTGAACACCACCGGTATCACCAGCAGACTCAGGAAGGTCGAGGTGATCAGGCCGCCGATCACGGCGATCGCCATCGGCCCCCGGAAGCTGGCGTCGCCGCCCAGGCCCAGCGCGATCGGCAGCATGCCGGCGCCCATGGCGATGGTCGTCATGACGATCGGCCGGGCGCGCTTGTGGCAGGCATCCATCAACGCCGCGCCCCGTTCCATGCCATGGTCGCGCCGGGCGACGATGGCGTACTCCACCAGCAGGATGGAGTTCTTGACCGCGACGCCCATCAGCATCAACAAGCCGATCAGCGATGGCATCGAGAACGCGCTACGAGTCAGCAGCAGCGCCAGGAAGGCGCCGCCCACCGATAGCGGCAGCGCCGCCAGGATGGTAACGGGCTGCAAAAATCCATGGAACAGCAACACCAGCACCACGTAGACGCACAGCACGCCCGTCAGGATGGCCAGCCCGAAGCCGGTGAACAAATCCTGCATCGCCTCGGCATCGTCCAGTTGTCCGCGCGTGACGCCGGGCGGCAGTTTCTGCAGGCTGGGCAGCGCGTTGACGCGATCCAGTATCGCGCCCATCGGCTGACCGTTCAATTCCACGTGCACGATCACGCGGCGGTTGCGGTCCAGCCGGTCGATCCGGGCCGGACCGCTGCCCACTTGCAGCGTGGCCACGGAACCCAGCTGGACGTTGCCGTTCTTGCCCGGCACCGGCAGGCGCGCCAGCAGCTCCAGGTCCTGGCGCGCGCTGGCGGGAAAGCGGGTGCGGATGGCGATCTGGCGTTCGGGCAGATTGAGCTTGGCCAGCGCCTGGTCATAGTCGCCGGCCGTGGCGATCCGCATGGTTTCGCCGATGGCCGTGGTGGTCACTCCCAGGTCGGCCGCGCGCGCCACGTCCGGCGTGACGATCACTTCCGGCCGCACCAGGTTGATGCTGGAGCTGATGCCCCCCAGGCCGGGGATGGCGCGGATTTCACGCTGCAGTTGCTGCGTCAACGCGCCCAGCACGGCGGTGTCGTCGCCCGACAGCAGCAGCGCCAGTTCCGAACCGTTGCCGCCGCCACCTATCTTGACGCGCGCGCCGGGCAGCGCGCCCAGCGTCTCCCGCAAGCTCGCCTCGATCTCTCCCTGCTTGCGGCTGCGCGCGGCGCGCGGCGTCAGGGTGACGTTGAGGGTGGCGACGTTGCGTTCGATGTTGCTCATCACCTCGCGGGTATCGGGGTCGCGCCGCAGCAGCTGGCGGGCCTGCTCGGCCAGCGCGCGGGTGTCGGCCAGGGTGCTGCCGGGCGGCAGTTCCAGCGTGACCTGGGTGCGGGCACCGTTGGCGG
Source organism: Duganella sp. BJB476 (assembly GCF_003416895.1). Lineage (GTDB taxonomy): Bacteria > Pseudomonadota > Gammaproteobacteria > Burkholderiales > Burkholderiaceae_D > Rugamonas. Next base: position 266,078 of record NZ_QVIO01000002.1, on the reverse strand, counting down.
CGGGGATGAAGTCCGTTTCCAGCAGCGGGATCAGCGCCAGCGACAGCAGGAAGAAGGCGCCCGACAAGCCACAGGTCAGCCGGCGATGGCGCAGGCACCAGGATGCCGCCGCCAGATAGCGGGTCATCATGCGGCTGTCCCGTGGCTGGGCGGCGATGGGTTTGAGAAGATAGGCCGCCATCATCGGCGTCAGCAGGCGCGCCACCATCAGCGACGCCAGCACGGCGACGGCCGCGGTCCAGCCGAACTGGCGGAAGAATTTGCCGACGATGCCGCGCATGAAGGCGGTCGGCAGGAATACCGCCACCAGTGTCAGCGTGGTGGCCACCACGGCCAGGCCGATTTCATTGGCCGCTTCCATCGCCGCCTGGTAGGGCGTCTTGCCCATGCGCAGATGGCGCACGATGTTTTCAATTTCGACGATGGCGTCGTCCACCAGGATGCCGATCACCAGCGTCAGCGACAGCAGCGTGATGCCGTTGAGCGTGAAGCCCAGCAGCCACATGACCAGGAAGGTGGGTATCACCGACAGCGGCAGCGCGGTGGCCGAGATCACGGTGGCGCGCCAGTCGCGCAGGAACAGCCAGACCACCAGCACGGCCAGCACCGCGCCCTCGTACAGCATGTCCATCGAGCTGGCGTAGTTTTCCTCGACTACGTCGACCGAGTTGCGCACCTCCTTGATGTCCACCTGGGTATCCCGTTCCCGCAGCGCGCGCACGGCCTGACGCACCGCCGCGGCCACTTCGACCTCGCCGGCGCCCTTGCTGCGGGTGATCTCGAAGCCCACCACTGGTTTTCCGTCCAGCAGGGAGATGGTTTCGCGTTCGGCGATGCCGTCGCTCACGCGCGCGAGCTGGTCGAGCCGGATCGCATGGCCGTTCGGCAGCGGCAGTTCCAGCGCGGCGATGCCGGCCGCGTTGGCGACCGTGCCGACGATGCGCACCGACTGCTGCGCGCCGCTGACGTCGGTGCGCCCGCCGGCCGCCTCGCGCTGCACCCGCTGCAACTGGCGCGAGACGTCGGCCGCCGAGACGTTCAGCGCCGACAGGCGGGCCGGATCCAGCTCCACCAGCACTTCGCGCGTGACGCCGCCCAGCCGTTCGACCTTGCCCACGCCTTTCACCGCCAGCAGTGCCTTCGACACCACGCTGTCGACATACCAGGACAGCGCTTCCTCGTCCAGCCGGGACGAGCTCAGTGCGTAGCCCAGGATGGCGCCGCCGGAGGTGCTGGCCTTGGTAAAGACCGGATCGCGCACTTCGGCCGGCAAGTCGCTGCGGACGCGGTTGACCGCGTCGCGCGCCTCGCTCATGGCCTGTTCGAGGTTTTTTTCAAGCCGGAATACGATGGTGATGTTGACGTTGCCGTCACTGACCGTGGTGTAGATGTGGCGCACGTCCTGGATGCCGGCGACCGCGCCTTCGACCTTGCGCGCCACCTCCGTTTCGAGCTGCGACGGCGAGGCGCCCGGCAGCCCGAGGTCGATGGCCACGAAGGGGAGTTCGATGTCCGGTCTATCCTGCACGGTCATGTTGTGAAAGCCGAACAGGCCGGCGATCGACAGCAGGATGAACAGCATGATGGCCGGCAGCGGGTGCTTGATCGAGAGGGTGGAAAAATTCATCGCGCCGCCTCCGCCTGGACCAGCAGTGCGGCGCCCGGCTTGGCCGCGACGGCCCGGCCAGAGGTGGCGGCCACCACGACGCGCACGGTGTCGCCGTCGCCCAGGAAATCGGCGCCGCCTTCCACCACCGTCATGCCGGCCTGGATGCCGTCCACCGCTTCGACGCGGGCGCCGACGCGGCGTCCCAGCGTGACGCGGGTCTGCACCACTTTGCCGCCGCCGGCGATCCGGTAGACGTAGCTATAGCCGTCGCGCATGACGACCGCGCTTTGCGGCAGCGTCAGCGCCTGGGCATGGCCCAACTCAAACTGGCCGGTGGCGAACATGCCGGCCCGCGCTTCGCCGCCGCCGGGCAGATCGACGTACACCATGGCGTTGCGGGTGGCCGCGTCCACCGTGGGGGCGGCGATGCGCACTTTGCCGTCCAGCGTCGCGCCGCTGGCAAGCCGCAGCCGCACGGGCTGGCCCGGCCGGATGCGGCGCAATTCGGCGGAGCCGACTTCGGCGCGCCATTCGAGCCGGTTATCGCGGATCAGGCGGAACATCTCCTGCCCCTGGCCGATGACGCCGCCGGCCGTGGCGCTGCGGGATGAAATGACGCCTTCGTCGGTGGCGACGATCTGGGTGTGGCGCAGACGAATCTGTTCCTGCAGCAGGCGCGCTTGCGCCAGCTGCACCCGCGCCGCCGTGCTGCGTTCGGCCGTCATGTATTGCGCCGTTTGTTGGGCGCTCAGCGCGCCGCTGTTGGCCAGCGTCCGTGCACGGTCGGCGTTGCCCTTGGCTTCGGCCTGCGCGGCGCTGGCTTCCTCCAGCTGCGCCTGCTGCTGCGCCAGATCGGCGCGCACGCTGTCGTCGGCGAAGCGGGCCAGCAACTGGCCGCGATGCACCACATCGCCGACGTTGACCTTGACTTCTTCCAGCCGCAGTCCACCCACTTCGGCGCCGACGATGGTTTCCTGCCAGGCGCTGATGCTGCCGTTGGCCGACAGGCCTTGCGGCCAGTCGGCGGTTTCCGGCCGCGTCGCCGTCACGGTCAGTGCGGGCTGGATGGCGTGGGCCGGTTTCTTGTCGGCGGGGGCGCGGGTCGAATACAGCCAGCCTCCCGCCAATGCCAGCAGCGCGGCGGCGACGGCGGCGGCAAGGCCGGCTTGTTTCAGGGTTGGTTTTTTCATGATGGGATCTGCTTCAGGTAGAGGAGGGGGACGTGGTGGCGGCATCGCTCCAGCCGCCACCGACCGCTTTGTAGAGCGCGATCCAGGCGGCCAGGCGTTCGCGCCGCAATGCGATCACGGTCTGGCGCGACGCCAGCGCGGTACGGCGCGCGTCTTCCAGTTCAAACAGGTCGCCGCTGCCGGCGTTGAATTTGTCGGCGCTCACGTGCAGATAGCGCTCGTAGCCGCGCGCGGCCGCATCGGCATCGGTTTCGCGACGGTCGGCTGCGTCGAGCCGCACCAAGGCTTCCTCGATTTCGCGCACGGCGCCGCGTACCTTGCTCCGATAGGTGGCGTCGGCCTCGTCAAAGCGCGCCCGCGCCTGCTCGACGCCAGCGCGGCGGCGGCCGCCGTCGAACAGAGGCAGACTGAGAGACGGGCCGAACGACCAGCCGACGGTCGTGCCGCTCACGCCATTCAGAGCCGTCGCGCCGATGTTGCCGGACAGGCTAAGGCGCGGATAGCGGTTGGCCTGGGCGACGTTGATGTCCGCGCTGGCGGCCGCCAGCTCACGTTCGGCGGCGGCGATGTCCGGACGCTGGGTCAGGGCGTTGGCCGGTACAGTGAAGGCGGCCGGCTTCGGCAAGGCGTGGCCAAGATGATCCGCGCCGGCGGCCAGGCGGCTGCGCAGCGGCGCCTCCGCGATACCGGTCAACGCCACCAGCGCCTTGATATTCAGGTCGCATTCGGCCCGCTGCGCCACCAGGCGCTGACGGCCATCCGCGCTGGAGGCGTCAATCAGCATGCCGTCGGCCTGCGAGCCCAGGCCAGCCTGGATTTTCTGCGCCGTCAGTCGCGCCGTCTGCTCACGCGATGCCGAATCCTGCGCCAGCACCAGTACAGTGGCCTCGCAGGCGCGTTGTCCGATGTAGGCGTTGGCCACCTCTGCCGCCAGCGACGCCTGTGCGCCATGCCAGTCGGCCACGCGCGCATCGAGCCGCGCCTGCGCCGCGTCTGCGCTCTTGCGCAATCCGCCGTACAGATCGATTTCCCAGCTGGCGTCCAAGCCCGCACTGCTGCTGGTGCTGAGCACGCTGATGCCCGGCGCCACGCCAGCCTTGCCGCGCAAGCTGCTGGCGTCCAGCGCCAACGACGGCATGGCGCCACCGCGCGCCGATGCCACCAGCGCGCGCGCCTGGGCGATGCGGGCCAGGGCCTGATCCAGTTCGGGGCTGCCGCGCCGGGCCTCGGCTATCAGCTCGGCCAGCAGCGGATCGTCGAAGCTGGCCCACCAGCCCATGTCGGCTGCGACGCCGGAGGACGCCAGGGGGAGCGGAGCGGCGTAGCGCTCTGGCGCGGCCGGCGACGGCGTCTGGTAGACCGGTCCCACCGTACAAGCGGTGAGGCCGCAGGCCAGGCAAAACGGCCGGAAAACAGCTGGTAGTCGCATACGTGTGAACATTCCTTAAAATAAAGAAACATTCTATGAAAGCTCACCTTTGGCTTAGCTTAAGATTTGTTTTGTTAAAATCAACACATGCACATACTCATCATTGAAGACGACCTGGACCTGGGCTTTTCGCTGCAGCAGGCACTCAAAGCGGACGGCATCAGCAGCCAATGGCTGCGCCGGGTGGCCGACGCGCCGCAAACGGCGGCCGACCTGGCTTACGACTGCGCGCTGCTCGATATCACCCTGCCGGACGGCTGCGGCCTGGATCTGCTGGCGCGCTGGCGCGCAGCCGGCGTGACGCTGCCGATTATCATGATCACGGCCCGCTCCGCGCTGGACGACCGCCTGGCGGGACTCGACGGCGGCGCCGACGACTTCATCATCAAGCCGTTCGCCATGGCCGAACTGGTATCGCGTCTGCGCGCCGTGTTGCGCCGCTATGCGAAGCAGGCCAGCCAGGTGTGGCAAATCGGCGAATTGCGCATCGAACCACGCAGCTATCAGGCATGGCTGGGTGGCGAGGCGCTGGAGCTGTCGCCGCGCGAATATCATTTGATGCTGGAACTGGCGCGCGAACCGGGTGTGGTGGTCCCCAAGGGCACGCTGGCGCAGCGGCTCGAACCGCTGGGCGATGCGGTCGATTTTGGCGCCATCGAAGTGCATGTCTCTAATTTGCGGCGCAAGATCGGCGCCGATCGCATCCGCACCGTGCGCGGCATCGGCTACATGATGGCGCCGTGATAGGGCGCTTGCGTGCGCTGCTGCGCCCCACCTTGATGCGGCGGGTGAGCCTGACCGTGCTGGCGGCTTTCGCCCTGGTCTGGCTGGTGCTGCTGGCGTTCCTGTATCGGGAGTCGACCAAGAATAGCGAGGTCGACGGATTCCAGCGCAACCGCGGCGAGATTCTGCTTTCGGTGATGGCGAAGATAGCCGACGCCGAACAGGCGCGTTTTGCCATCTCGCTGTATTCCGACCTGATACAGGAGAGCTACAAGCGAACCGGCGTGCCGGACCAGTTCTTCGTGCAGCTGAACGACAGACAAGGCCGCCGCCTGTATATCTCGCCCAATGCCGGCGACGCGAACCTGCGTGGCGATCCCAACCAACTGATCGATATCCCCTGGCATGGCGGCTTGTTGCATGTCTACCGAGGCGATACGCCACGCTGGACGGTGCTGATCGGCGAAAAGCAAAGGGAAAAGGCCATGATGCTGTCCCGTATCAGCGGCGAAATGGCGATCTACATCCTGATCGCCTGTCCATTGGTGCTGGTCCCGGTCTGGTTCGCCGTCACGCGGGGGCTGCGTCCCTTGCGCCATCTTTCGAACACCATCGCGGCGCGCGGCCCGGACGACCTGGAACCGCTGAATGTCGACGCCAAATACGGCGAACTGATACCGGTCACTACCGCCATCGACCGCTTGCTGATACAGCTGCGCACCAAGATGCAGCGGGAGCGCGCCTTCGTGCAGGATGCGGCGCACGAGATGCGCACGCCGATGGCCGTCATCGCGGCGCAGGCCCACGTGCTGGTGATGGCCGAAGGTCCGGAGCAGCAGCGCGCCGCCGGCGAACGGCTCGAACATGCGATCGCGCGCGCCTCGCATTTGGTGCAACAGCTGCTGGACCTGGCGCATATCGACAACGCCGCCCCGGCCGAAGAAAAGGTGCAGGACCTGGCGCAATTGCTGCGCAAGGAGTTGGCCGGTGTGGCGCCGGCGGCGATGGCACGCAATATCGAACTGTCGCTGGAGGCGCCGGACGCCTTGCCTCGCGCGCTGGATACGCATGCCTTCCAGTCCGTGGTGCAGAATCTGGTGTCCAACGCGCTGCGCTATGTGCACGAGGGCGGGGCGGTGGTGGTGGAGCTGTCGGCGCCTGCTGGTGCGCTGCTGCTGTCGGTTACGGACAACGGCCCCGGCATCGCCGAGGCGGAACGCGCGCTGGTGTTTGAACGTTTTTACCGCGTCGCCGGCAGCGACACCGTCGGCACGGGATTAGGACTGGCTATCGTCGCACGCGCCGTCGAACGGCTGCACGGCACGATACGGCTGGACGTGGGACTGGCTGGACGCGGCTGCCGCTTCACGGTCGCACTACCGCAGGGGAAAACGTGGGCAAATTGAAAACCTGGATCTGCGGCCTGGCTGCGGCGTTGCCCGTATTGGCGCAAGCGCAGATCGACTTGAAGGCACTTGATCGTGACATGGCAGGGCCACGGGCGCAGGTGCTCGTGCTGGGCACGGTGCATCTGCGTTTTATGCCGGATGATTTCAATCCGGCTTCATTGAACAGCTTGCTGGATCGGCTGGCGGCCTTCAAGCCGCAGATCATCACGATCGAGCAGGAATCGGGCCTCGCGTGCGATTTGATGGCACGCCACCCTGACAAACTCGGTTCTCCTTATAACTGCGACCCGACGGACAAGGCGAAAGCCGCCAACGGACTCGATCTGCCCACGGCCATCGCGCGAGTGGACCAGACGCTCAAGACCTGGCCAGCGCAACCGACAGCGGCGCAAAGGCGGCAACTGGCGGCCCTGTACCTGGCCGCTGGCAACCACGTCTCGGCCTATGTGCAATGGTTGCAGTTGCCAGATGCCGAGCGTCGCGCGGACGAGCACTTGAATGCTGCGCTGGTCGATATACTGCGACCGTTGGCTGCCCGCAAAGAAGAGAGTTTTCAAGTGGCCGCCCGCCTGGCCGCACGACTGGGATTGCCCGGAGTGGTTGCCATCGACGATCACACGGGCGACAACATTGATGTGGCGGATGGAAAAGCGTACGCCGGGTCTCTCAAGGCGGCCTGGGCGCAAAGGGGGCCGCAGTGGACAGCGTGGGAAAAGCAGGTGCAGGCGTTGAAGAAGGAACCGGACCTTTTGCCGCTGTATCGATACATCAACGACCCCCAACAGCTGCGTCTGGATGCCGACGCCAATGTGGGCATGCAATTGCGCGCCAGATCGCCGGAAGGCTACTCGCAAATGTGGGCGGCCGGCTGGGAAATCCGCAACTTGCGCATGATTGCCAACATCCGGGAGGCGTTCCGTGAGCGTCCTGGCGCCCGCGTGCTCGCCATCGTAGGGGAGTCGCACAAGCCCTGGTTCGACACCTGGCTGGGGCAACTGGCTGGCGTGGACATCGTCGATACGATCGGCGTGCTGAAGTAAACGGACGGGACCGCCGTCCAACTTTCCATACAAGCCCCTCTCGAAGCGTCTGGATTTCGGGATGTTTGCCGCGCCCCGTCAAATGTTTCCAAAATGAATTATATTTAGAATCAAGGACTTGCTTCCGAATTTTTGTTTGTTAAAGGCTGGCACAGCCATTGCTAAGTAGCCCACACCCGCCGGCGCATGCTCTGAGCGGTGATGACAACAAAAACTGGAGAAGCCAAGTGAAAAAGAAACGTCCATTAACACTCTACATCCTGATCGCCATGGTACTCGGCGTGCTGGTCGGCTATGCCTGCCACTACACCTTCCCCGACAAGGCGCTCAGTGCCGACATCGCCAGCCACATCTCGATCGTCACCGACGTGTTCCTCCGTCTGATCAAGATGATCATTTCGCTGCTGGTGTTCTCCACGCTGGCGGTCGGCATTGCCCACATGGGCGACGCCAAGGCGGCCGGCCGGGTCGGCATCAAGGCCATGGGCTGGTTCGTGATCGCTTCGCTGGTGTCGCTGACGCTGGGCATGGTGCTGTCGAACTTCATGCAGCTGGGTTCCCACCTGGGCCTGCCGTTGCCGGCGATCGACGCCGCCACCGGCCTGAAAACCTCGGCCTTCACGCTGAAGGACTTCGTCAGCCACATGGTGCCGAAGTCGCCGATCGAGGCGATGGCCAATAACGAGATCCTGCAAGTGCTGGTGTTCGCCATCTTCTTCGGCAGCGCGCTGAGCGCCATGGGCGAAGCCGGCGCCAAGCTGACCGCCGTGATCGACCAGCTGGCGCAGGTGATGTTGCGCATCACCGGCGCCATCATGAACCTGGCCCCGCTGGCCGTGTTCGCCGCGATGGCCTCGGTCATCACCACCAACGGCCTGGGCATCCTGGCCACCTTCGCCAAATTCATGGGCGGCTTCTATCTCGGCCTGGTATGCCTGTGGGCGCTGCTGATCCTGGGCGGCTTCGCCTTCATCGGCAAGCGCGTGTTCCGCCTGATGGCCCTGATCCGCGAACCTTTCCTGCTGGCTTTCTCGACCGCCAGTTCGGAAGCGGCGTATCCAAAACTGCTGGTGGCGCTGGACCAGTTCGGTGTGCAACGCAAGATTTCCAGTTTCGTGCTGCCGATGGGCTATTCCTTCAACCTGGACGGCTCGATGATGTACTGCACCTTCGCCGTGCTGTTCATCACCCAGGCTTACGGCATCGATCTGTCGCTGGGCACCCAGATCACCATGCTGCTGTTGCTGATGGTGACGTCCAAGGGCATCGCCGGCGTGCCGCGCGCCTCGCTGGTGGTGATCGCCGCCACGCTGAACCAGTTCCATATTCCGGAAGCGGGCCTGCTGCTGTTGATGGGCATCGACCAGTTCCTGGACATGGGCCGCTCCGCCACCAATGCGGTCGGCAACGCTGTCGCGACCGCCGTGGTCGCCAAGTGGGAAGGTGCTTTGGAAGAAGAAGTGGAACAACCTGTCGTCGCCACGATGCGCGCGGCTTGAAGAATAATTAGAGGAGATTGAAAGATGCAAAAGTATGTCATGAGCGCGCTGGCGCTGGGTTTGGTGTCGGCCGTCGCGCAAGCGCAATCGAGTGTGACCGTGTACGGCGTTGCTGACGCCGGCCTGGTGCTGGAACGCGGCGGCGCCGCCGGCAACACGCAGAACGTCAGCAGCGGCGTCGGCTCCGGCTCGCGCATCGGCTTCAAGGGCAAGGAAGACCTGGGCGGCGGCATGGCCGCCGGCTTCGTGCTGGAAAACGGCTACACCATCGACACCGGCGCCGCCGCGCAGGGCGGCCTGCTGTTCGGCCGCCAGGCTTATGTGTGCCTGTCCGGCAAGGCCGGCGCGGTCAGCATGGGACGCCAGTACATGCCGTACTACAAAGCCCTGCGCGATGTGGCCGATCCCTTCGTGACCGGCTTCGCGGGCAATGCGCAGAACGTGTTCTTCCCGAGCACCCGGGTCGACAACTCGGTCGAGTACATCACGCCGCGCTACAAAGGCTTCTCGGCCGACGTGATGTACGGCTTCGGCGAGACGGCCGGCGACAGCGCCAAGAACCGCAGCATCGGCGGCTCCGCCAGCTACGACGACGGCCCGCTGAGCCTGGTACTGGCGCACCATCAGCGCGACAACGCGCTGGCCACCGCCCACACCCGCTACACCATGCTGGCCGGACGCTACCGCGTCGACCACGTGACCGGCCACGCGGCCTACTCGCGCAACCAGGACCTGCTCGGCGTCACCAGCCGCGATGCGCTGCTGGGCGTGAGCGTGGCGGCGGGGGCGGGCAAGTTCCTGGCTTCCTACATCGATCATCGCGACGATTCGGCCGCGCACCAGCGCTCGCGCCAGGCGGCGATCGGCTATCTGCATCCGCTGTCGGTGCGTACCGACCTGTACACTGCGTATGGCCACATCATCAACCGCAACGGCGCCAATTTCCACGTCGGCACGGCGACCGACACCGGCACCGGCACAACCGGATTCAACCTCGGCGTGCGCCATGTGTTTTAATGTGAGCGGATGAAACTACAATAACAACAGGGGAGTTTATGGCAGCAGCAGCGCAGACCGACTTGCCGTCGCGGCCGGGCCGCCGGTTGCTGCGCCGGGTCGCGCCGTGGGTGCTGGTGCTGCTGTGCTGCCTCGCGGTGGCGGTGCTGGCCTGGCGCTGGACCGAAAACGCCGCCACCGAAAAACTGCGCCTGGCCGGTGCGCAGCGGCTCGACAGCTATGCCGTCAGCCTGGAGAACCTGCTGTCCAAATATGACTTCCTGCCCGGCACGCTGGAACTCAACAAGGACGTCATCGCCCTGCTGCAACGGCCGGGCGATGAAGCCGTGCGCGCCGAGGTCAACGCCTACCTGGAGCAGGTCAACCGCCTGTCCCGTTCCACCACCATCTACATCGTCAACCTGCAAGGCCTGACCCAGGCGTCCAGCAACTGGCGCGAGCCGGACAGCTTCGTCGGCGACAACGTGGCCTTCCGTCCCTACGTGCGCGATGCGTTGCGGCGCACGCCGGGCGGTTTCTACGGCGTCGGCACCACGCGCGGCGAGCCGGGTTATTTCTTCGCGCACGGCATTTACCACAACGGCCGCATGCTGGGCGTGGCCACCGTCAAGGTCAACATCGAGACGCTGGAAAACGGCTGGGTGCAGGGCGCCGACAAGGTGATGCTGACCGACGCGCACGGGGTCGTCTTCCTCAGCTCGGTGCAGGACTGGAAGTACCGCACGCTGGCGCCGCTGGCGCCGGAGGTGTTGCAGGAGCTGGAAGTATCGCGCCAGTATTTCTCGCACGCCTTGCTGCCGTTGGGCATGCGCGAACTGCGCAAGCTCGACAGCGGTGCCACCATCGTCGCCACGCCGTCGCCGGCCGAGCATGCGCGCATGCTGAGCCAGACCCGTTCGCTGGCCCCGCGCAAGTGGCAATTCGTCTACCTGTCCGACCTGGCGCCGGCCGAGGCCAGCGCCCGCAACGCCTTCATCTTCACCTGGCTGTCGGAAGCGCTGCTGCTGATGCTGGTGCTGTATGCCCGCCAGCGGCGCCGGCTGGGACGGCAACGCCAGCGTGCGCGCGTGGACTTGCAGCGCGCCTACGACCACCTGGAAACCATGGTGGCCGAGCGCACCGCCAGCCTGCAGCAGATGACGCACAACCTGAGCGAGGAAAACGTCGTGCGTCGCCAGGCCGAGCAGAAGCTGCGGCAGGCGCAGAGCGAGCTGGTCCAGGCGGGCAAGATGGCGGTGCTGGGGCAGATGTCGGCCGGCATCACGCACGAACTGAACCAGCCGCTGACGGCGCTGCGCACCATGTCCGACAACGCCCGCGTGCTGATCGAGCGCGGCCGCCTGGACGAAGCCAAGGACAACCTGACCACCATCTCGCAACTGGTCGGCCGCATGGGCGCGCTGACCGGGCAGCTGCGCCAGTTCGCCCGCAAGGCCGACGCCAGCCTCAAGCCGGTGCCGGTGGCGGCCGCGATCACCGCCGCGCTGTTTTTGGTGGAGCGGCGGGTGGAGCAGGAGCGGGTCAACTTCCGCATGTCGATGCTGAGCCAGGACGTGTACGCGCTGTGCGACAGCAACCGGCTGGAGCAGGTGCTGGTCAACCTGTTCACCAACGCGCTCGACGCGATGGCCGGCTGCGACGTGCGCCAGCTGGCCGTCAGCGTGACCCGCAGTTTCAACAAAGCGATGATCGCCGTCTCGGACACGGGGCCGGGCATACCGGAATCGGTCCGCAGTCATTTATTCGAACCATTTTTCACAACAAAACCGCAAGGGCAGGGCCTCGGCCTTGGACTGGCGATATCCGAGCAGATCATCCGCGAGTTTGGCGGCCAGCTACTGGCCGAATCCACTACCGCGGGCGGCGCCCGGTTTATCATTGAGTTGCCCATTGCGGAGCGGGAGACAGCATGAAAGTATTATTGATCGAAGACGACGCCACCGTGCGCGCCGGCAGCGCCCAGGCGCTGGACCTGGCGGGCATCGAGGTGCAAGCCTTCCACACCGCCGAACAGGCGCTGGCCCTGATCACGCCCGGCTTCGACGGCGTGGTGGTGAGCGACGTGCGCCTGCCCGGCATGAGCGGCCTGGAATTCATGGCCGCCGTCAAAGCCATCGACGCGCAGCTGCCAGTGGTGCTGGTGACGGGCCATGGCGACATCACCATGGCCGTCGGCGCCATGCGCGACGGCGCCTACGACTTCATCGCCAAGCCGTATTCGTCGGAGCAGCTGACCGACGTGGTGCAGCGCGCGATGGAAACCAGGCGGCTGGTGCTGGAAGTGGCCGCGCTGCGCCACCGCATCGCCCACGGCGAGGGCATCGAGGCGACGCTGCTGGGCGATTCGGCCGCGATGCGCGACCTGCGCCGCCTGATCCTGGACCTGGCCGACGAACCGGCCGATGTGCTGATCTACGGCGAGACCGGCACCGGCAAAGAGATGGTGGCGCGCTGCCTGCACCAGTTCAGCCGCCGCCACCAGCGCAATTTCGTCGCGCTCAATTGCGGCGCGATCCCCGAGACCATCTTCGAGAGTGAAGTGTTCGGCCACGAGTCGGGCTCCTTCACCGGCGCGGGCAAGCGCCAGATCGGCAAGATCGAGCACGCGGACGGCGGCTCGCTGTTCCTCGACGAGATCGAAAGCCTGCCGATGGCGCTGCAGGTGAAGATGCTGCGCGTGCTGCAGGAGCGTTATGTGGAGCGCCTGGGTTCCAACAGCCCGGTGCCGGTGGACGTGCGGGTGATCGCGGCGGCCAAGGTCGACCTGAAGGAATGGTCGGACCAGCAGAAGTTCCGCAGCGATTTGTACTACCGCCTGAACCTGATCGTGCTGAACCTGCCGCCGCTGCGCGAGCGGCGCGAGGACATCCCGCTGTTGTTCGAGCACTTCCTGCTGGGCGCAGCCGCGCGCTACAAGCGCAGCGCGCCGCCGGTGCCGGGGCCGCTGATGCAGGCGCTGATGGCGCACGACTGGCCGGGCAATGTGCGCGAACTGCGCAACATCGCCGAGCGCTTCGTGCTGGGATTGTCGAGCGGCGCCGACGGCCTGCTGTCGGCGCGCAGCATGGCGCCGCTGCCGCTGGCGGAACAGGTGGGCTGCTTCGAGCGCGCCGTCATCGAGCAGGAATTGCGCCGGGCCAGCGGCAGCGTCACCGAAGTGAGCACCGCGCTGGGCGTGCCGAAGCAAACGCTGTACTACAAAATGCAGAAGTACACGCTGACGCCGGACGATTACAAGTAGGCTTTAGTTCAACGATCTTTCGCCGGGGCGCAGCGTCAAGACCTGGACACCGTTACGTATCACGGCTACCGTATGTTCGAATTGCGCGGACAATTTTCCGTCCGTCGTAACGACTGTCCAGCCATCGTCTTCGGTATGCACGGCGCGGCCACCCTGGTTAAGCATAGGCTCGATGGTGAACACCATGCCTTCCTGTAGCACCAGGCCGGTTTTTGGTTTTCCCCAATGGAGCACTTGCGGAGGTTCGTGCATCTCGCGGCCTATGCCGTGCCCGCAGTATTCCCTGACGACCGAATAGCCGCTGCGCCGGGCATGCCGCTGGATCGCATGGCCGACATCACCCAGCCTGGCGCCGGGACGGACAGCGTTGATTCCCATCCACATGGCTTCATACGTCACTTGCACCAGCCGCTTGGCCTGGGACGACACATCGCCGACCAGATACGTTTTGCTGGAATCGGCGATGAAGCCGTTCTTCTCCAACGTGATATCGAAGTTCACGATATCTCCGCTCTGCAAGATATCGCCCTGGGATGGAACGCCGTGGCACACCACGCTGTTGGGGGAGGAGTTCAGCGCATAGGCGTAGCCATACTGCCCCTTGCTTGCAGGGCGCGCGTTCAGTTCATTGACGATGAAACGGTCGACAAGATCGTTGACCTGCATGGTGGACATGCCGATCAGGTTCAACTGATCCAACTGGCCGAATACGCTGGCCAGCAGCTTGCCCGATTCCGCCATCAGCGCGATTTCCTCCGGGCGTTTGGTCATGTCGCCACACTACGGCCAACCTGGGTCTCGACGCCTGCGGCCCGGAGTTCCCGCGCAATGATCTCGTTGAAAGTCAGCGTAGGATTCATTTCGCTCAACATGCCCATCTTGATCCAGAAGGCCGCCTGCGCGTTGATGGACCTGCACACGACCGCACTCGCTTTGCGGATCTGGTCGTGCAGGTCTTCGTCGATGTTCACAATGCCCATTTTTTCACCTTATATACGAAACGTATACGAAGTATATATTCATTTCGGCACGATGGTCAATTGGATAAATGAAGTCAGGTCGATCACGCCGAAGCAAACGCTGTACTATAAAATGCAAAAAGTACACGCTGACTCCGGACAACTACAAATAAGGCTTTGATGAAGACCTTGATGTACCTATCGCTGCTCGTCTTGCTCGGAGCAACAGGCGCTGCCGCGAATGCCGCCGCCGTTGCGGTCAAGCCCGGCGTGTTCGCGCCGGGCGTCATCTCGCGCGATGCGCACGAGACAGCGCCCGCCTTTAGCGTCGATGGCACGACCGTCTGGTTTAGCAGCAGTGACGGCACGAGTTCCACGATTCTGGTTTCTCACCTGGTTGAAGGCCGATGGACGACGCCGCAGGTGGCGCAGTTTTCCGGACGCTGGCGGGATATGGAGCCGAGTATCTCGCCTGCAGGCGATTTCCTGATCTTCGTCTCCAACCGCCCGCTTGAACACGGTGGCAAGCCCCTTGACGGTCTTTTCAACAACAAGGTGGCAGTCGAAGGGGGCGGCAATTTGTGGCGGGTTGCGCTCCACGGCGCCGAGTCCGGCGAAGCCGTGCGTCTGGAGGGCGATGTCAACGCCAGCGCCTCGACGTTCGCGCCCAGCATAGTCGCCGATGGCAGTCTCTACTTCATGCGCCCGTCCCGTGAGACTGGCCGCTTCCAGCTGTTCCGCTCTCAATTCAATGCTGGGCGCTACGAGGCGCCGCAAGCGCTTTCGTTTAGCAACGGGGAAGCCACCGACGTCGATCCGGCTGTCGCACCCGATGAATCGTTTATTGTTTTTGGGTCCGGCCGAGCTCCCGCGCGAGGTATCGACCTGTTCATCGCTTACCGCAATTGCGGGCAATGGAGCGCGCCACTGAACCTGGGCACAGACATCAACAGCGCCGGCTCGGACGCCGAACCGCGCCTGAGCCGCGATCATCGAACGCTATTTTTCTCGAGCGAGCGTCGCGCGGGCGTGGCTGGAGCCTCGTGGGACAACGGAAAATACAATATCTGGGAAGTGCCATTCGAGCGGTTTTTGCCGGCAACTCCTTCGACGCTTTGTGATCGATGAGCCGTGCCGGGTCGACAGCAGTCTTTTGCTTGTTACTCGCGTTCTGGCACCGGCACGTTGAAGCCGTTCAGCGTGACCGATACCAGCGCATACAGGCCGACCAGATAGATCAGCTCATTGGCGCCGTGCTGGCCGAAGGTGCTGACCGCCAGGCGGTACAAGGGTTCCGGCAGCGTGCCGCCGCGGCTCAGTGCATAGGCCATGTCATAGGCCACGCTTTCTTCCTTGCTCAGATCGACCGGCTTGACGTCGGCCACCAGCGTGGCCAGGCGTTCGGCCGACATGCCTTCGCGCTCGGCGACGGCGATGTGGGCGTAGATTTCGTAAGCCGCGTTGTAGCTGGCGCCCACCACCAGGATGGCGATCTGCCGCGCGTTGTCGGGTAGCGTGGCGTTGGCGGTCATGGCCAGCGTCAGGTCCCAGATCGCCTTGCCGATGCCCGGCTCGTGCAGCCACGGATTCCAGGGGCCCATCAAAGCGCCGTCTTCGCGCACGGCGATGAAGTCGTTGAAATTGCTGGTGATACCCTTGCGCATATTGTCGTACAGGGTTTTTTGTTCGGGAGTCAGGTCTTGCGGGGCAATCAGGGGCAGGCGCATGGCGGTTCTTTCGTTGGTTGAACGGTCAATCAAGAGAGTAGAAGGGAATCGTCGCGCGCTCTGTACGCTAACGCACCATGAGAAAGGCGCAAGCGGCGCTGGCCAGGGCCGTCATGGCGCACGCCAGTGCGGCAATGTGGAAGGACGCCAGTAACGCCGCGCCGTGCGAACCAAGCACCATGCCCAGCAGCGCGGTGGTGAACAGGCCGCCCGCGCGCGCCACCGCGCTGTTGAAGCCGGAGGCGACGCCGCTGTGGCCCGCGTCCACCGACGACAGCACTGCGGTGGTCAGCGGCGCCACCGCGATCGACATGCCGATGGCGATGACCAGCATCGCCGGCAGCGTGGTAGTCCAGTAGCTGCCGCCGCCGATGCGCATGGACAGCAGAAAACCGGCGGCGACGACGATGGGACCAACCGTCAGCGGCAGCCGCGCGCCGATCTTGCCGGCGATGCGGCCCATCGTCGACGAGGCCAGTGCGATCACCACCGGCAGCGGCAGCAGCGCGGCGCCGGCCATGCTGGCGGAATAGTGGTCGAATTCGATCAGCACGAACGGCACCAGCAACAGCAGGGCTCCCAGCGCGCCGTACAGCAGGAAGGTCATCAGATTGAGGCCGCTGAAACTGTGCGAGGAGAACAGCGACAGCGGCAGCATCGCCTGATCGCCGGCGCGCTGCTCGACCCGCAGGAACACGACCAAGGCCAGCACGCCGCCGGCGATGGTGAGCAGCGGCTGCCAGTCCAGGCTTTTGGCGCCGGAGGCCACCGTCAAACCCCACGTCAGGCCTGCAAGCCCCAGGCTGGCCAGCGCGGCTCCGGGCAGGTCCAGCGCGACCGGCGCCGCACCGTTTTCGTCGCGCAGGTAGCGCAGGCCCAGGTACAGCGCCGCCGCAGCCAGCGGCAGGTTGATGAAGAAGATCGCGCGCCAGCCGATGATGTCGATCAGCCAGCCGCCCAGCAGAGGGCCGAGCGCACCGGCCGCCGCGCCCACCGCCGCCCAGATGCCGATCGCCCGTCCGCGCGCCTCGCCTTCAAAGTGGGTGCCGAGGATGGCAAGGCTGTTGGGCATCAGCAGCGCCGCGCCCACGCCTTGCAGGATGCGCCCCGCCACCAGCAGCGGCAGCGACGGCGCAAAGGCGCACAGCAGTGACGCCAGCGCGAACACGGCCACGCCGATCAGGAGCAGCAGGCGCTTGCCGAATCGGTCGCCGGCCGCGCCGCCCAACAGCAGCAGGGCACTGAGCGGCAGCAGGTAACCGTTCACTACCCACGACAGCCCGGAGCCGTCCGTGCCCAGGCTGCGGCCGATGGCGGGCAGCCCGACATTGACCACCGAACCATCGATGAAGGCCAGGCTGGAGGCGAGGATGGTGGTGGCCAGCACCATGCGCGGATGGTCGACGGTTCGCGTTTGCGGGCATGGCGGGGCCGCCAGCGCGATGGCTTTGTCGCAGCCTGTCTGCGCGCTGGTGTTCATGTGTGCACCAGCGCGCTGTGCAGCGCTTCCCGCTCGCCGGCGGAAGGTTGGTACAGATAGTTGAATTTCCCGGCCACCATGGTCGCCACCGGCAGTCCGTCGCGGAACAGCAGGCGATTGCCGGCCAGCGCGGGTACTTTGTCGCCGGGCAGCAGTGTGCCGCACAGGTTGAGCGGGTCGATGCCTGAGACGCATACCAGGCCGCCATCGTGCTTGCGGCGACGCACGTCGCGCAGCAGCGGGATGGCTTCGGGCAGGGCGAACTGCTCGCCCGACAGGCCGGCGATGAAGCGGCCGCCGCGTATCTCGCCGCGCGCTTCGAGACGGTGGTAGACCGGCAGCAGCTCGCGCCATGAAGGCATCCATGCAGCCTCGCGTTCCAACAGTCGCCAGAACATCACGCCATAGCGGCGCAGCAGCGTCATGGCGATGTGCTCCAGCGTGTCGGGATCGGTGCGCGGTTTGCGAGCCGGCGGCGCGGCTCGGGTGGCGACGGCCTTGCCGATGGTTTTGTCGTCGGCGGGCGAGGGCGCGCTTGGCGTAGCGCGGTCGCCGCCGTTGATTCCTTCGATAGCTGCGGCGATCTCGCTGGCGCGCTCGCGGATCGTCACGCCGTCGCCGCGCCGCACCAGCGCCCAGCGTCCCGCTTCCTCCATGGACGGTGCGGCGCCTGCGCCACGGTGGCGGCGCTTGTCGTTGCTGGCGCGCTTGTTCGCGGGCAGCAGCATGGCGCGCAGGCCGGCAAAGCTGTCGGCGTTGACCAGCCCCGTCGCCACCAGTTCACCCAGCGTGTTTTCCAGTTCCACCGGCAGCAGGCGCGCATCGTGTGACAACTCGTCGAAGAACATGGCGCCGTCGCGCCGCAACGCTTCGAGTACACGGGCGGCGCGCGGCGATACTTCGATCTCGCCGGCCACTGCCGGCAGCGCGTGCCATAAGCCCAGTTGACGGCGCGGCAGCAGCACCAGCGGCGTGTTGCGCACCGGCCCTCCGGCGGCGCTGGGCGGTGCGCCGATGCGCGTCCAAACCAGTTTGCCGTTGCGGCACAGGTCATCGAGCCAGGATTTCGAGTAGTCCTGCATGCGCAGCGACAGCAGGTCGCTTTCCCACGCACCGGCGCCGGCTTCGTAGCCTTCCAGCTGGGCCAGCAGCAGCGGCAGCGATTCCTCGCCTTGCAGCTGGGTGTCCGGCGACAGGTGCTGCCAGTCGAACAGGAAGCGCATGAAGTCCTGGCGCTCCACCGGTTCGATCTCGCGCCGCAGGCTCTTGATGGTGTAGCGGTGGATGCGCGCCAGCAGATGCCGTTCGCACCATTCTTCCGTTTTGGCGCCGGGAGTGAAGCGGCCGCGCATCACATAGCCTTCGCCTTCCAGTTGGGTGAGGGCGATGGTGGCGCTGCTGACCGTCAGGCCCAGCGTGCCGGCGATGGCGGCCACCGGCTGCGGGCCGAAGCCGCTCAGCCGCGCGCGCAGGATTTCGACCAGCGCGGTGTCGGCGGTCCATTCGTTGTCGCTGTCTGCGGGCGGCGCGGACAACGGCGGCGTAGACAGGGCCTGCGGATAGGCCGCCTGCACGCAGGCCAGGCGTTCCAGCGGTACCCAGAAGTCGATGCCGCTTGCCGTCGTTGCATCGCCGCGCAGGCGCGTCGCGCGTCCGCCGGCGGCCAGCGCGTCCAGCCATCCTGTCCAGCCATCGTTGGAAGACGCCTCCGTTTGCGTGATGCAGGCCAGCGACATCAAGGCCTCGTGCATCTCGTCGGCATTGCGCACGCTCGGCCAGGCTTCTTCCGCCACGCTGGCGATGGCGCCGGAATCGAGCGCGCCCAGGTCGTCGGTGGAGGCGGGATCAGTCCAGCGCCGGTTGATGACGGCCTGCGTGCGGCGCTCCTCCAGCGGCGCGTCGTCGAGGAAGGTGTAGGGGCGGGCGTTGAGGATCTCCATCGCCAGCGGCGAAGGCGCCGGCAGGTCGCGCGCGATTAGCGTCACTTCGCCTGCTTCCATGCGGCGCAGCAGGGCCAGCCAACCTTCGCAGTCCATGGCCTCGTGCAGGCAGTCGTCCAGCGTCTGGTCGACCAGGGGATGGCTGGGCAGCTCACGTTCGCCGACGATGTTTTCCAGGCACGCCGCCTGGTCGGGGAAGACGGAGGCCAGCAGGTCATCGCTCTTCATGCGCTGCAGTTGCGGCGCGACTTTACGGCCGCCGGCATAGCGCGGCAGGGCCAGCGCGGTGGTGGCGTTCCAGCGCCACCGCACGTTGAATAGCGGCGCGTCGAGCAGCGCCTGGATTAGTATGTGCTCGGCGGTGGCCGAGCGCAGGTAGCGCCACACCTCGTCCAGCGGGAAGCTGTGCGCGGTCGACAGCGACAGCACGATGGCGTCCTCGGTGGCCGCTGCCTGCAATTCGAAGTTGAAGCTGCGGCAGAAGCGCTTGCGTAGCGCCAGCCCCCAGGCGCGGTTGATGCGGCTGCCGTAGGGCGAGTGCAGCACCAGCTGCATGCCGCCCGATTCGTCGAAGAAGCGCTCCATCACCAGCGTGTCGCGGGTGGGCAGGGCGCCCAGCGCGGCGCGCGAACGGGCCAGGTATTCGACGATCTGGCGCGCGGCGTCTTCGGCCAGGCCGAGATGCTCGAACAGCCAGTCGATGGCGCGTTCGATGGCGGCCGCGCCGTCCGGGGCCGCTGCCAGCTGCCGTTCGACCTCGCCGCGCAGGCGCGCCACGCCCATCGACAGCTCGTCGCTGCGGCCCGGCGCCTCGCCCAGCCAGAAGGGGATGTTGGGCGCCGCGCCATGCGCATCCTCGACCCGCACCTTGCCCGCTTCGACGCGCTGGATGCGGTACGACGTATTCCCGAGTTGGAAGACGTCGCCGGCCAGGCTTTCGACGGCGAAGTCTTCGTGCACCGTGCCGACCATCTGGCCCTGCGGTTCCAGCACCACCGTGTAGTCGGCGTTATCCGGTATGGTGCCGCCGGAGGTGACGGCGGTCAGCTTGCCGCCACGCCGTCCGCGCAGCGCGCCGGCCACCATGTCGCGGTGCAGGTAGGCGCCGCGCACGCCGTTACGGCCGGTGTAGCCTTCGGACAGCATGCGGATCACGGCGTCGTAGCTGCCGCGTTCCAGTTGAGCATATGGCGAGGCGCGGCGCACCATGTCGAACAACTCGTCCTCGCGCCATTCGCGGCAGGCCACTTCGGCGACGATCTGCTGCGCCAGCACGTCCAGCGGCGCGGATGGAATATGCAGCAGGTCCAGCTCATCGCGGCGCACGCAGTCCAGCAGCGCCGCGCATTCGATCAGGTCATCGCGCGAGTTGGGGAATAATCGGCCCTTGGGCAGGCCCCCTACCTGGTGGCCCGAGCGACCGACCCGTTGCAGCAACGAGGCGATATTCCTCGGTGAGCCGATCTGGCACACCAGATCGACGTCGCCGATATCGATGCCCAGCTCCAGCGAGGCGGTGGCGATCAGTATGCGCAGCTCGCCGCGCTTGAGGCGCTGTTCGGCATCGAGTCGGTATTCCTTGGCCAGGCTGCCGTGGTGCGCCGCCACCAGTTCCGCGCCGAGCCGCTCGCCCAGGTGGCGCGCCATGCGCTCGGCCATGCGCCGCGTGTTGACGAACACCAGCGTGGTCTTGTGCAGCACCGACAGCTCCGCCAGTCGGTCGTAGACGCGCTCCCATACCTCGTTGGCCATGACCGCCTCCAGCGGCACCGGCGGCAGTTCCAGGCCCAGGTCGCGCGCGCGCACGTGGCCGACATCGACTACCGCACAATCGCCGCCGGCGCCGACCAGGAACTGCGCCACCAGCGACAGTGGTTTCTGCGTGGCTGACAGGCCTACCCGCACCGGCGGCTGCGCGCACAAGGCGTCGAGTCGCTCCAGGCTTAGGGCCAGGTGGCTGCCACGCTTGCTGCCGGCCACCGCATGGATCTCATCGACGATCACCGTGCGCACGGTCGACAGCATGGCGCGGCCGCTGTCTGAACCGAGCAGCACGTACAGCGATTCAGGCGTCGACACCAGGATGTGCGGCGCGCGGCGGCGCATGGCGTTGCGTTCGGTCTGGGTCGTGTCGCCGGTGCGCACGGCGCTGCGGATGCCGTGGTCGGCCAGTCCCATGGCGGCCAGCTCGCGGCTGATGCCTTCCAGCGGTGCCAGCAAATTGAGGCGGATATCGTTGGACAGCGCCTTCAATGGCGACACGTACAGCACCCGCAGTTCGTCGGGCAGCGGAGCGCCGGCGCTTTCGGCCACCAGCGCGTCGATGGCGGCCAGGAAGGCGGTCAGGGTCTTGCCAGAGCCGGTGGGCGCGGCGACCAGCGTCGGCCGACCGCTCCGGATCAGCGGCCAGGCGCGCCGCTGCGCCTCCGTCTCAGAGGCGAAGGCCGAGCGAAACCATGCCGCCACGGCGGGGTGGAAGTCTTGCCACAGGTCGGCGGCGGTGGGCGGTTTGCGCATCCCGCTATAGTTGGGGATGTCGCGTTGGAAGTCAATCGCCGCCGGCGATGACTGTACTTCCCGGCGACGATGCGATCTGTACTCATATGGAAGGGGCGGCGGCAATTATGCTCTACCTGACGACTTTAGGAGCACCATCGCCATGGATGACAACAAACCAGCCGCCCCCGCGGGCAAGATCGAACCCTACACCCATCCGGCCGCCGGCTGGGGCGCCTTGAAGTATGTGGCGCTCAACCTGCTCAAGGAGCGCGTCAGCGGCGTCAATTACAAGTCGCTGTTCGCGCAGAACCAGCCGGACGGCTTCGATTGTCCGGGCTGCGCCTGGCCGGATCGCGAGCACGGATCCACCTTCGAGTTCTGCGAAAACGGCGTCAAGGCGGTGGCGGCGGAATCGACCAGCAAGCGTGTGACCGACGACTTCTTCGCCCGCCACGCCGTCGCCGAGCTGCTGGAACAATCCGACTATGAACTGGAGCAGCACGGCCGCCTCACCGCGCCGATGCGCTACGACGCGCCCAGCGACCGCTACGTGCCGGTATCGTGGCCGGAGGCGTTCGCGCTGGTGGCGCGCGAGCTCAATGCGCTGGATCACCCGGACCAGGCGGCGTTCTACACCTCGGGCCGGGCCAGCAACGAGGCGGCCTTCCTGTATCAGCTGTTCGCGCGCGCCTACGGCACCAACAACTTCCCCGATTGCTCCAATATGTGCCACGAGGCGACCAGTCGCGGCCTGCCAGGCACCGTCGGCATCGGCAAGGGCACGGTGACGCTGGACGATTTCGAACACGCGGATACGCTGCTGATCTTCGGCCAGAACCCCGCCACCAATCATCCGCGCATGCTGGGCGAGCTGCGCGAATGCGCGCGGCGCGGCGCCACCATCGTGTCGATCAATCCGCTGCGTGAACGGGGATTGGAACGCTTCACCAGTCCGCAGCACCCGGTCGAGATGCTGACCATGTCCAGTACCCCCATCAGTTCGATGTTCATCCAGCCGCGCCTGGGCGGCGACTTCGCGCTGATCAAGGCATTGGCCAAGCGCCTGCTGGAGTTGGATGACCACGCGCTGCTGCATGGCGCCAGGCGTTTGCTGGACGTGGACTTCATCGCCCAGCACACCGCAGGCTTCGACGAGTTCGCGCGGGATTTGCGCAAGGAGAGCTGGCCGCTGCTGATCGAGGAATCCGGCGTGCCGCGCGCGGAGATCGAAAAGCTGGCCCAGGTCTACATCCAAGGCGAACGGGTGATCGCCACTTGGGGCATGGGCCTGACGCAGCATAAGAACTCGGTGCCGACGATACAGATGCTGTCCAATCTGATGCTCATGCGCGGCAATATCGGCCGCCCTGGCGCCGGTCTATGCCCGGTGCGCGGCCACTCCAACGTACAGGGCGACCGCACGGTGGGCATCGAGGAACGGCCGACCGAGGCTTTCCTGGACCGCATGCGCGAGGTTTTCGACTTCGAGCCACCGCGTCATCACGGTTACGACGTGGTAGCCACCATCGCGGCGATGGCGGAAGGGAAGGTCAAGGTCTTCGTCGGCCTGGGTGGTAATTTCGCCGTCGCCACGCCGGATACGCCGCTGACCTTCAAGGCCCTGCGGTCCTGCGAGTTGACGGTGCATGTCGCCACCAAGCTCAATCGCAGTCACCTGATCCATGGCCGCCAGGCGTTGATCCTGCCGACGCTGGGCCGCACGGAGATCGACGTGCAGAACGGCGTGCCGCAAGGCGTCACTGTGGAGGATTCGATGAGCATGGTGCATATCTCGTATGGCATCAACAAGCCGGCGTCGGAGGCGTTGCTGTCGGAGATCGCCATTGTCTCGCATATGGCGGAGGCCACGCTGGGCAGCGGTGCGGGGCGTGGACGGCATGCGCTGGCATGGCCGGCCTACCGTGACGACTACGCGCGCATCCGCGACGATATCGAGCTGGTGTTCGACGATTTCTACGATTACAATGCGCGGATTGCGGTGCCGGGCGGCTTCCACCTGAAGGTGGCCTCGCGCGAGCGCGAATGGAACACCGCCAGCGGCAAGGCGCAGTTTGTGCCGCACCAGGTCGAGCGCGATACGCCGATCGCGCGCGCCCGCATCCGCCAAGGCCAGCGCCTGCTGGTGATGATGACCACCCGTTCGCACGACCAGTACAACACCACCATCTACGCGCTGGACGACCGTTATCGCGGCGTGTTCGGCATGCGCCGGGTGATCTTCATCAACCAGGCCGATATCGATATGCTGGGCATGAAGGCCGGCGACTGGGTCGACGTGCAGAGCGTGTGGGACGACGATGTCGAGCGTCGCGCCGACGGTTTCATGCTGGTGGCCTACGACATCCCGCGCGGCTGCATCGGCGCCTACTATCCGGAGACCAATCCGTTGGTGCCGCTGTCCAGCGTGGCCGACGGCGCCGGCACGCCGACCTCGAAATCGATCCCGGTGCTGCTGTCGCCGGGCGCCATGCCGGCCAACGGCGGGAGGTGAGGTCATGATCGTTCGTCCAACCGGTAGCTGGCTGCGCATGCTGTTCGTCTGGGATGGCTCGGTGCTCAAGTCCATCATCCCGCAGTTGCTGCTGATGCTGGCGATCAGCTCATTGGCGGTGGCGACCGGCGGCCGCATCGACGGCGTCAAGATTCCGCTGGATACGGCGCCGTTTCCGCTGGTCGGCGTCAGCCTGGCGATCTTCCTCGGCTTTCGCAATAACGCCGCCTACGCGCGCTTTGTCGAGGCGCGGCAGATCTGGGGTCACATCCTGATCGCGGCGCGTTCGTTGACATCGCAGGCGCTCAGCTACCTTCCGCAAGAGGACGAGGGCTTCGCCCGCGAGCTGTTCGTGCGGCGCCTGATCGCCTTCGTCTACGCGTTGACGCATCAGCTGCGCGGCACCGATCCCAAGCCGGACCTGGCGCGCTATCTGAACGAGGAGGATATGGTGCAGCTGGGCGGCTTGGACTACATCCCCGTGGCGCTGCTGGACCGCCTGCGCCTGATGCTGGCGAGCGCCGCCCGCCGGGGGCAGGGGCCGGAACAGATGCTGTGGATGCTGGACGCGCAAGTTGGCGAACTGGCGGCGGCAGTCGGCGGCTGCGAACGTATCCGCAATACGCCGATACCCTATCCCTACGGCGTGCTGGTGCACCGCACCGTCTACCTGTACTGCTTCCTGCTGCCTTTCGGCCTGGTGGACGCCATCGGCCTCGCCACGCCGCTGATTTCCGTGTTTGTCGCCTACACGCTGTTCGCGCTGGAGGCGATCGCCCAGGAGATTTCCGAACCCTTCGGCACGGCCCCGAACTGTCTGGCGCTGCACGCGATGACGCGCAATATCGAACGATCGTTGCTGGAGCAGTGCGGCCTGGCCAAGCCCGAGCAGTTGGCGCCCTGCGCGCGCTACAACATCAACTGAGGCGCGGTGCGGTCAGTTCGGCGGCCAGTTGGCCCAGCATCCGTACCGCCGCCTCCACCTCGGCATTCCAGGGATAGCTGTAGTTCAGGCGGATGCAATGCTGGTAGGCGTCGCCGGTGGCGAACATATTACCGGCGCCGACGCTGATGCCGCGCTCCTGCGCCCTGGCATACAGCTCCAGCGCGCGTACCGCGGGCGGCATGGTCACCCACAGCAGATAGCCGCCGGCTGGTTGCGATACGCTGGTCTCCGGCGGGAAAAAACGCAGCACGGCGGCGGACATGATGCTGGCCTGCTGCGCGTAGGCCTTGCGCAGTTTGCGCAGATGGTAGTCGTAGCCGTCGTTCTTCAGGTATTCGGCGATGGCCAGTTGCGGCAGCGCGGCGGTGTTGAGCGAGTTGAGGAACTTGAGCTTTTCGACCTGCGCGCGGTAGCGGCCGGGCAGCGTCCAGCCGATGCGGTGGCCGGTGTCCAGGCTCTTGGAGAACGAATTGCAGTGCAGGACCAGGCCGCGCGTGTCGTACTGCTTCAGGGAGCTGGGATGGCTGTCGCCGTAATACAGCTCGTGATAGACATCGTTCTCGATCGCCGGCACGTTGTGCCGCGCCAGCATCTCCACCAGCGCGCGCTTGCGCTCATCGTTCATCAGGAAGCCCAGCGGGTTCTGGAAGTTCGGCATCAGGATGCAGGCCTTGACGCCTTGCTCGACGATGGCGCGTTCCAGCGCCTCGACGTCGATGCCGTGTACAGCATCGGTGACGATCTCCAGCACCCGCATGCCCATGCGTTCCAGCGCCTGCAGCAGCGCGTAGTAGGTCGGCGACTCCACCGCCACCAGGTCGCCCGGCTGGGCCACCGCTTGCAGGCACAGGTTGATCGCCTCGGTAGCGCCGGTGGTGATGATGATTTCGGCCGCGTCCACGGTCAGGCCGTTCTCGAGATGGCGGCGGGCGATCTGGCGTATCAGTTCGGGATTCCCGGGCGGCAGGTCGGACAGCAGTTGATTCTGGCCGCCGCGCCGGGAGATGACGCCGGCGTGGTAGTTCAGCCGCGCCCACGGGAAGGGTGTCGGGTCGGGGAAGGGCGAGCCGAGCGGAATGCTGCCTTGGTCGATGGAGCGCAGCGTCGTCAGCACCAGCGTGCTGGTATCGAGCGCCGGCGCGCGCGCCAGGTCGGACGGCGACAAGGGACCTGGCGAGGCGTTGACCCGCGCGGCGCCATCGGGCCGGCGGCGCACAAAATAGCCGGACTGCGGCCGCGCTTCAATGACGCCACGGCTCTCCAGCAGCAGGAAGGCGCGGATCACCGTTGAGATGCTCAACTGGTGGTGCTGGGCGGTCTGGCGCACCGACGGTATGCGTTCGCCTTCGCGCAGCACGCCTTGTGCGACCTGGCCGGCGATGGCGTCGGCCAGCGTTTCGTAGAGTTTCGCGGTTTTCATAGGTGGCAGCGTAACGGAATCCGCGCGCGGCTGCCACTTTACCTCGACCTGACGGTGCGCGGGTGTGGCTATTTGAGCTGTACCCGTTGGCCGCTGCTGCTGGATGCTTCGATCTTGTCGATCAGGTCGTGCATCACCAGCGCATCGGCAAAGGTGGGCGCCAGCCGGGTGCCGTCCTGCACGTCGCGCGCGTAGGCCGCGTACAGATTGGTCAGTTCCAGCTGGCTGCCGCCCAGCTCATTGGCAGGCAGCCAGTTGTACAGGTCGGGGATCGGCAGCACGCGCAGCGGCTGGGCATCGCCTTGCGCGCCTTCGATAACGTTGAAGGCGTTGCCGAAGCTGGTGTGGTTGGAGATTTTCAGGTCACCTGTGGAGCCGGTCAGGTCCAGCTGCCAGCCGAAATTATTGCGCTTGCCCGCTTCCAGATGGGCCGTCAGCACGGCGCCGTTGGCGAAGCTGCCGCTCACCACCACCTGGTCGGCCAGCGTGTGCGGCAGGATTTCGCCGGATTCGATCAGCGTCACTTCCTTGAACTGGTTGACGGCCAGCGCGTGGATGCTGTCCGGATGGCCCGTCATGGCGAAGACGGCGTCGAAGAAGTGGCCGCCGTAGATCGACAACAGACTGGAAAAATTCTCGCCCGGGACGGTGAAGTACAGCGATTGCAGGCGCTGCTTCTGGAAGTACTCGACGCTGACGTGCAGCCGCACCGAGCGCAGCTCGCCGATGTAGCCGTCGCGCAGCAGGTCGCGTACGTAGCGGTAGTCCGGGCCGAGGCGGCGTTGCAGGCCGACGATGTGACGCACGCCCGCGCGCTCGGCCAGCGCCATCAATTCCTGCGACACCGCCTTGCTCGGCGTGAGCGGCCATTCGCTGTAGACGTCCTTGCCGGCGGCGATGGCGGCACGTATCGCCTGCTCGTGGCTCGGTGCTGGATTGAGCACCAGTACCAGGTCGACTTCGGGATGAGTGACCAGCGCCTCCAGCGAGTTCACAGCGTACTTGATGCCGTGCTGCGCGGCGACCGCGTCGGCCTTTTCCTGGCTGCGGCTGAAGATCGCGCTGATCTCGTACTGCGGCAGCAGCTTGAGCGACGGGATATGGCCATACTCGGCCCAGGTGCCGGCACCGACGATGCCGACGCGGATTTTTTGAGTGCTGTTCACTGTGACTCCTTTGATGATGGCCCGAATCAGGCCGGGTTGAGTTTTGAGTTAAGGGCGCGGCGACCGTTGGCCATGGTTAGCGCCAGTGCCGCCAGCATGCTCAAGGCGCTGACGTAACCCAGGTCGGCGACGCCGCTGCAGGTGATCGTCAACGAGCCCAGGCCGGCGCCCAGCGAGAAGCCCAGGTACATAAAGGAGGCGTTCAACGACAGCACGACAGGCGCGGACTTCACGCCGGCCAGGCCGACCAGCGTGGTTTGCTGGGCGGGGTAGTAAGCCCAGTGCGCGATGCCCCAGGCGATGACCGCGACCACCACCGGCACAATCTCCCAACTGCGCGGCAGCAGGTGGGCGCTGGCCGAGAGCAGGGCGAAGCTGATCGCCGCCGCCGTCAACGCCGGCAGGATCACGGCGCGCGGGCCGTGGCGGTCGATCGCCTTGCCGCTGATCGCCAGTCCCAGCGCTGCGGACACGCCCCAGGCGAACAGGATGTAGCCGATCTGCGCGCCGTGCAGCGTGGTGGCGCTGGCGACGAACAGCGCCAGATAGGTATAAGTCGTGTAGCTGGCCATGGCCCACAGCGTGGTGGCCATCAGCGTCAGGAGGATTGCCGGTTGGGCGGCAGTCTGTACGCGCTCCTTCAACGTGGCCGTGGCGAGGCCCGCGCCTATGCCGCGTGGAAGGCCGAACGCCAGGCCGGCCGTCGCCAACGCGGACAAGGCGGCGACCGCGCCGAAGGTGATGCGCCAGCCCATGCCGTCTCCGATCATCGCGCCCAGCGGCACGCCGAAGGCGATGGCCAGCGACAGGCCGCCGTTGACGATGGCAATGGCGGTGCCGCGCCGCTCCGGCGCGACCACGGCGCTGGCCAGCGCGTTGGCGCCGGGGACGTACAGTCCGGCGGCAAACGCCAGCAGTACCCGTGCCGTCATCAGCTGCCAGTAGTCCTGTGCGGACCAGGCGGCGACGTTGGCGAGTGCGAAGGCGCCCATCGCGACGATCAGCAGGGTGCGCCGGCTGACATAGCTGGTCAGCGCGGTGAGGATGGGGGAACTGAGGGCGTAGGCGAGGGCGAACACGGTGACCAGTTGGCCGGCTGTGGCGACGCTGACCGCCAGGTCGGCCGCCATGCCCGGCAGCAGGCCGGCGATCATGAAGCTTTCAGTGCCGACGGCAAAGGTGCCCAATGCCAGCCAGATGAGAGGGCCGTTGCCGGCTATGTGCTGCGGTGATTGCGGTGCCATGATGTACTCCGAATAGTGCGATGAACCCAGTGTGGGGCCATACCATTCAGAGATAAACAGGCTGAAGTTCCTAAGATATCGGACAAATTGTTCCGATATCGGGCGTGCGTCGCTAGATGCGCATGTTCTGCACTACGTAATCGATGAACACCCGCAGCTTGGGCGAGGCGTAGCGGCTGGCCGGCCACAGCATCGAAAACGTCACCGTCTGCTCCATGTAGTCGGCCAGGATGATCTGCAGGCGGCCGTCCTTCAGTTCATCCTCGACGATGAAGGTGGGCAGGAAGGCGATGCCTTCGCCCTGTAGCAGCGCGTAGGTGATCGCTTCGATGGTGCTGCACGTCATGCGCTCCTTCAGCTGCGGTTCCTGCTCGTCCGCCGCCAGCTTGAACGGCCAGCGTTCGATGCGGCCGGTGGCGGGGAACTTGTGCAGCAGGCAGTGGTGTTGCGCCAGTTCGCGCGGATGCGACGGTGTTCCGTGCCGGGCCAGATAGGAGGGCGAGGCCACCACCACCTGCGGGCAGGCGCCGATGCGGCGCGAGGCCAGGCGCGAATCGTGATGGGTGCCGGTGCGGATCACGGCGTCGTAGCCTTCTTCTATGATGTCGACCATGCGCTCGGATAGGTCGATTTCCAGCGCGATGTCGGGATAGCGGCGCATAAAGCCGGTCAGCGTCGGCATCACCAGGCCGGTGAGCTGCGGGGTGCTGACGCGCAGGCGGCCGCTGGGCGTGCCGGACAACTCGGACAGTTCGGCCTCCGCCGCCTCCACTTCGCTGAGGATGCGCCGGCAGCGTTCCAGGAACAACGTGCCCTCGGCGGTCAGCGTGATGCTGCGGGTGCTGCGATGGAACAGCCGCACCGCCAGCCGCTCCTCCATGCGTGCGATGCCCTTGCCGACGGCCGAGGAGGACACGCCCAGCTGCGCGCCGGCCTTGGTGAAGCTGCGCGTCTCGGCGACGGTGACGAACATCGAAATGCCGCTCAGGCTGTCCATAGGGGGACTCTCGTTGAATAGGCTATTGCGGAAGTATCTGTCCGATATCTTGGGAATTGCAAGCTATTTTTCTTTCGATGGCCATCCCTTACATTGGCTGTATTCCTAACCAAGTGAGCGAATCATGAAAAACCTGATGTCCCCTGTAGCAGTTGGCCCTTACACCTTCAACCACCGCGTGGTGCTGGCGCCGCTGACCCGCATGCGTGCCGAAGCCGGCGCAAAACCCGGCCCGCTGATGGCGCAATACTATGCGCAGCGTGCCTCGCAAGGCGGCCTGCTGATCGGCGAGGCCACCATCGCCGCTGAAAACGGCAACGGCTATCTCGGTGCCCCCGGCCTGTACGACGACAGCCAGATCGCCGGCTGGAAGCAGGTCACGGACGCCGTGCACGCCAAGGGCGGCAAGATCTTCCTCCAGCTTTATCACGCAGGCCGTCAGTCCAACAAGGACGTGCAGCCGGCCGGCAGCATTCCGGTCGGACCATCAGAAGTGCCGCACGGCGGCGTGGCCTACACCACCGAAGGCTGGGTGCCGAACACGCCCAATCGCGCCTTGACGATCGCTGAAATCGAAGGCCTGGTCGAGAGCTTCCGCCTGGCCGCCATCCGTGGCCGGGAAGCTGGCTTCGACGGCGTCGAGCTGCATGCCGCCAACGGCTACCTGTTCGACCAGTTCCTGCAAGATGGCAGCAACAAGCGCACCGACATCTACGGCGGCTCGTTTGAAAACCGCGCCCGCTTCCTGATCGACGCCACCAAGGCGGTGATCTCGGTATGGGGCAGCGACAAGGTGGCCGTGCGCATCGGCCCAAGCGGCAGCTGGGGAGATATGTCGGACACGGATCCAGAAGGCTTGTTCACCTACGTGGCGGAACAGCTGTCGACACTGAAGCTGGCTTACCTGCACCTGATCGAGCCCCGCATCGCCGGCAATATCGAGGACGAGACCCGCAGCCAGGCGCCGCTGGCCGCGCAGCTGATCCGCAAGCACTACGCCGGCACCATCATCGCCGCCGGTGGCTTCGACCGCCAATCGGCCGACGCCATCCTCGCCGCAGGCGACGCCGACCTGGTAGCCTTCGGCCGTCACTTCATCGCCAATCCGGATTTGCCGGAACGCTTCCGCAACGGCTGGCCGCTGAACGACTACGACCGTCCGAGCTTCTTCGGTGGCACCGAAGCAGGCTACATCGACTATCCGTTCTATCAGGGGCAGGCGCTGGCGGCCTGAGTTCCGGGCATGGTATAAAGACCTGTTCAAATTCTGGATGGGTGATTCATGTCGATCAAGGGTGCATTGGCGGCGTTGCTGTTGTGGAGTTGCGCGGCGCTGGCTGTTGCGGCGCAGGTGGCGGGTGTCGTGGTGCAGGCCAGCGGCCCGATGACGGCGCGATCGCCTTCAGGTGCGGTCAAGCCGCTCAAGGCGCAATCGGAAGTGGAGAGCGGCGACACGCTGTCCACCGCCGCCGGCGCCTGGGCCATGGTGCGCTTCATCGACAACAGCGAATTGACCCTGAAGCCCGGCACCACCGTCGTCGTCGACCAATTCACGTTCGACGGCGACAAGCCGGAAGGCGACCGTGCCGCCTTCATGCTGGTTAAAGGCGGGCTGCGTTCGCTAACCGGCATCCTCGGCAAGCGTAACAAGGACAGGTTCGCGATGAAGACGCCCAGCGCCACCATCGGCATACGCGGCACCACCTTCTTTCTCGAATACCTGACCGGCAAAGGCGATGCCGACCCTTCGCCAGGACTGGAGCCGGGCCTGCATGTACACGTCAGCGACGGCGGCATCTCCGTCGTCAACGAAGCAGGGCAGTTCCAGTATGACCCCGGCCAGTTCGGCTTCATCAAGAACAACAGCACCCGGCCTGTGAAAATGTTCGTCAATCCGGGCATGCAGTTCGCACCGCCGGCCTCGTTTGGCGAGGCCGACACGCTCAAGCCTTAAATGTCGGCGACCTGCACCACCACCTTGCCGCGCGCCGTGCCTTCGGCCAGCGCGGTGTGGGCGGCGGTGACGCTGGCCGCGTCCAGCGTGTAGACGCCGGCATCCAGCGCCACTTTCAATTTTCCGGCTGCGACCAGCGAGCCGGCTTCCTTCATGATCGCACCGTGATTGGCGCGGCCCTTGCCGGACAACAGCGGCAGCAGCGTGAACACGCCGGAATAGGTCGCGGCGCGGAACGACAGCGGCGCCAGCGCATGCGTGCCCCAGCCCAGGCAGCTCACCACATGGCCGCCGTACTGGCGCGCTGCGCGGAACGAGGCGTCCAGCGTGGCGCCCCCCACGGTGTCGTAGACCACGTCGAAACCTTCGCCGTCGGTGTACTGCTGGACGTATTGTTCGACGCTGGTGCTTCGATAGTCGATGAAGGTCGCGCCCATTTTTTCGATGGCCTCGCGCTGGTCGGCGCTGCCTGTGGCGTAGACCTGCGCACCGCGCGCCGCCGCCAGCTGCACCGCCATGTGGCCGACGCCGCCGGCGCCGCCGTGCACCAGCACTGTCATTCCCTCGCCGACGCGCGCTCGGTCGACCAGGCCTTCCCATGCCGTGATGAAGATCAGCGGCAGGGCGGCCGCTTCGCGCATCGTCAACTGCGGCGGCATGTGCGCCAGCAGCCGGGCATCCACCGCCGCGTACTGCGCCAGCGAGCCTTGCACCTTGCCTATGCCGCCCGTCATGCCGAAGACGCGGTCGCCGGCGGCAAAGCCCTGCACGTCGGCGCCGACGCTGTCGACCACGCCGGCGATGTCGATGCCCAGCACGGCGGGCAGCTGGATCTGGGCGTGGTCTGCCTTGCCGGCGGCGATCTTGGTGTCGAGCGGATTGACGCCGCTGGCGATCACGCGCACCAGCACCTGGCCAGCGGCGGGCACGGGGCGGGCGATCCGCTGGTCCGACAAGGGGGTATCAAAGGCGTTCAGTACGACGGCTTGCATGGTGTTCATGGTGCTGCTCCTTGGTGATGGGTTGATGGAGCTATTCTGCGGCCGGGCGACGGCGGGAAAAAGTGGGCCGCGCCGCATTCAGTATCCCGGAATCGTGGATAATCAGGCTAGAACAAGGAGAAAACGTGGACCGTCTGGATGCCCTCAAGGTTTTTTGCGCCGTCGTCGATGCCGGAGGCTTCAGCCGGGCGGCCGCCAAGCTGGGGATTTCGACATCGTCGGTGACCCACCAGATCGGCGTGCTGGAGACGCATTTCGGCGTCAAGCTGCTGAACCGCACCACGCGCAGCATGTCGCTGACCGACGAAGGCCGCCGCTGCGTCGAGCAGGCGCGCCGGCTGCTGGAGGAAATGGAGGAACTGGAAAGCAGCATGAACGACGCTCACCAGGCGCCGCGCGGCAGCCTGCGGGTCGACATGCCGGGCATCCTGGCGCGCCAGTTCGTGGCGCCGGCGCTGCCGGGCTTCCTGGCTGCGTATCCCGAGCTGAGTGTGCGCCTGACCGCCAACGACCGCCTGATCGACATGGTGGACGAGGGCGTGGACGTGATGCTCCGCATCGGCGAGCTGCCCGATTCCGGCCTGGTGGCGCGCAGCGTTTTCAAGAACCGCTACATCTGCTGCGCCTCGCCGGAGTTCATCGCGCGCCACGGCCGGCCGCAGCATCCCGATGACCTGAACGACATCCCCTGCCTGAACTTCGTCTATCCCAAGGCCCGCCAGCTGCGGCCGTGGACCTTCCAGCAGGACGGCCAGCCCTTCACCAGCACCCCGCGCGGCGCGGTGGCGATGGACCATGTGGAATCGCTGATCGAGATGGCGGTGAGCGGCGGGGGCGTGGTGCAGCATCTGTCGGTATCGCTGATCGAGCCGCTGCGCAGCGGCGCGCTGGTGCCGCTGCTGGCGCAATGGCAGGCGCCGGGGCCTGATGTATCGGTGCTGTATCCGCAGCGGCACCAGCGCGCCGCCCGTATCAAGGTGTTCGTCGACTTTGTCGACGCCTTGTTCAAGAACGCCGCAGCTTCCTGCCCGCCAGCGGGTTGATGGTGCTGGCGCATTCGCCGCAGAATCCGTACAGCGACAGCGAATGCTCGTGCAGCACGAAGTTGCGTTCGCGCGCGACGACTTCCTGGCGCTGTTCGATTTCGGCGTCGAGGAATTCTTCCATGCGGCCGCAGTTGGTGCAGATCAGGTGGTCGTGGTGGCCGCCTTCATTCAGCTCGAACACCGAGGCCACGCCTTCGAAGTGGCGGCGTATCAAAATGCGCGCATCGGCAAACTGCATCAGCACCCGGTAGACCGTGGCCAGGCCCATGTCGATATGCTCTTCATGCAGCAGGCGGTAGACGTCGTCGGCGTTCAGGTGTTTGCTTTTCGATTCCTGGAACAGCTGCAAAATGCGCAGGCGGGGCAGGGTGGCTTTCAGTCCGAGCTTGCGCAGCTCCTGGGGGATATCCATGTGGCTCCGTGATGATAATGATTCTTATTATCATGGTAACCGCATTTTATTTTATTGGCAATGTCCGTTCGCAAGCGCGCGTGGTCGCATCTGCAAGGTGGTTGGCGATGCAAGATATTCGGTAGTTAAATGCTATTTCTATTGGTGTTTAATTATCCAAATACGTGGTATTTCGATAGATTTTTTGGTGTTGTACTCTAATGCATCGACAGTTGCCACACGGCAGTATAAAGTGCTTACATCCGAATCAGTTCTTCGGAACGGCGCCCTAGCCAGGCGCCACGCGCCTTAGTTGCGACCTTCCCACCCTGTTGAGCATGACCGCCCGCGCTTGCGGACGGCGTCCGCGTCTTCGCGCGTCCTGAACACGGTGCACTTGGCAGAACGCCGTATGTAACGATAGACAGGAACCACGAATGACCGTTGATTTTTCACCGCTGGCCTTTACTTTGACGATGCTCGCTTGCGCTGCGGCGCAGGCCGACGATGGTGTCGCCGCGCCGCGCTGGACCTTTGGCGGCTACGGCACGCTGGGTTTTGTGCATAGTAACGACAGCCAGTCCGACTTCACCGCCAACGTCCTCAATCCCGGCAACGCCGGCGCCAGCCACGAATGGAGCGCCACGGTGGACAGCCGCGTGGGCATGCAACTGGGCGTGAACCTGGACAGCCGCTGGTCGGCGGTGCTGCAAGTGGTGTCCGAGCGCACGCTGCAAAGCGGTTATGCGCCGATGGTCGAATGGGCCAACGTCAAATACCAGGCCACGCCGGACCTGAGCCTGCGCGTGGGACGCATCGCGCTGCCGCTGTTCCTGGCCGGCGACTATCGCAAGGCCGGCTATGCCTTGCCGTGGGTGCGGCCGCCGGTCGAGGTGTACGGCGCCATCCCGATCAGCAATAGCGACGGCGTCGATACCAGCTATCGCTGGAGCGCGGCCGGCATCAACAACGTCACCCAGGTCTTCTTCGGCCACACCGATGTCACCGTCACGCCGCAGGCGCATGCCACGGCGCGCGCGATGACGGGCTTGTCCAATACCACCACCAGCGGCGCGCTGACCGTGCGCGCCAGCGCGATGAGCACCGAGTTGACGCTCAAGCTGGCGCGCGAACTGTTTGCCGGCTTGAGCCAGTTCGGGCCGCAGGGCGCGGCGCTGGTGGCGCGCTACGACGTCGACGCCAAACGGGCCGACGTGGTCTCGCTGGGCGCCAGCTACGATCCGGGCGCCTGGTTCCTGATGGGCGAAGTGGGGCGCATGAACGCCCGCTCCTACCTGGGCGACAAGACCGCCGCCTACATCAGCGGCGGCTATCGCTACGGCGACCTGACGCCGTATGTCTCTTACGCCGTCTCGCGCGCCAATATGCCGACCCGCATTGCAGGCCTGGACCTGGGTGGACTGCCGCCGCAACTGGCCGCCGCCGGCGCTCAATTGAACCTCGGCTTGAACCAGATGCTGGACACGATACCGCAGCAGCGCAGCATCACCGCCGGTGTCCGCTGGGACCTGCGCGCCAACTACGCGCTCAAGCTGCAATACGATCGCCTGACGCCGCAGCGCGGCTCGAACGGCACCTTCATCAATGTGCAGCCGGGCTTCCAGTCCGGCCACCCGATCGGCGTGATGAGCGCTTCGGTCGATTTTGTGTTCTGAAGGGGATGACATGTCTATCCTCCGCTTGATCTCCCTGGTGCTGCTGGTGCTGGCATGCACCGGCGCCGGCGCGGCCGAACTGGTTGTCATCGTCTCGGCCCGCAATCCCCTGGCGGCGCTGAGGCCCGACCAAGTGGCCGACATCTTCCTGGCGCAGACCGGCCGCTTCCCCGGCGGCGACGAAGCCATGGCGCTGGACCTGCCGCTCGGCAGCCCGCTGCGCGATGAGTTCTACAGCAAAGTGGCGGCCAAGTCGCCGGCGCTGATGAAGGCTTACTGGACCAAGATGGTGTTCACCGGCCGCGGCCAACCGCCGCGCGAGCTGGCCAACAGCATCGCCGTGCGCAAGATGGTGGCCGAGAATCCATCGTTGATCGGCTATATCGACCGCGCGTCGCTGGATGCCAGCGTCAAGGCCGTGCTGGTGACGCGATGACAGCGCGCACCCGTGCCGACACCTTGCGCAAGCGCTGGCTGCGGCGCGGGCTGGACACGCACTTCTCGCTGCCCCTGTTCGCGTTGCTGCTGCTGGTGGCGATCTGGGTGGTGACTTTTCACGAGGTCGACGCCGAGCGAGCGCACGCTCGCGAAGCCGCCACCGATTCGCTGCGCGAGTTGATGGGGACCTACGAGGCGCAGGTGGCGCGTAGCTTGGACGGCATCGACCAGACGCTGCGCGTGCTCAAATATGCGGTCGAACGCAAGGGCGCGCTGGGCGCGCTGCCGGAGCTGGGCCGCGAAGGCCTGCTGCCGCCGGGCGTGGTGTTCGCGGTCAGCATCGTCGACCGCAACGGCCTCACCGTCGACAGCAACCCCAAGGCGTTGCCGATTTCGGTGGCCGATCAAAACTACTTCAAATTCCACCAGGAGCGCGACAGCGGCGTCACCTTCGTCAGCCACGCCACGCGCGACGCCGCCAACACCGAATGGCATTTGCATTTCACGCGCCGGCTGGACGACGACATGGGCAACTTCGCCGGCATCGTCATCGTCGAAACCGATCCCGCCTACTTCACCAGCAGCTATGAGCGCAGCCGGCTCGGCGAGCACGGCATGCTGGGCCTGGTGGGCAGCGACGGCGTGGTGCGCTCGCTGCGCATCGGCGAAAAGCTGTCCTTCGGCCAGCACATGGAACAATCGGCGGAGCAGATCAGCACCGTGGACGGCGTGCGCCGCTACAGCGGCATGCGCGAGCTGCACGGCATCGCGCTGAACGTGGTGGTCGGCCTGTCGGAGCGCGAGCAGATGGCTGGCTTCGAACGCCAGCGCCGCGAGAAAACCTGGGCGGCGTCGGTCGCCAGCGTGGTGCTGGTACTGAGCACCGCCTTGCTGTGGTTGTGGTCCTGGCAGGGCGCGCGCAACCGCGCCCGCGTGCGCCGCGCGCAGGAGACCTATGCGGCGGCATCGGCGGCCAGCCTGGATGCCTTCTTCGTCCTGCGCGAAGTGCGCAACATCGGCGGCGAGATCATCGACTTCGTCTTCGTCGACGCCAACTCGCGGGCCGAGAAGATGACCGGTTACAGCAAGGAAAAACTGCGGCTGATGACGCTGTGCGGCCTGATGCCGCAAGCACGCAGCAACGGCATGTTCGACCACCTGGTGCACGTGACGCAGGTGGGCGGCGTGCATGAACAGGAATGGGAGAGCAATATCCCGCAACTGCGGGCGCGCTGGCTGCATCAGCAGGTGGTGCCGGTGGAAGGCGGGCTGGTGGCCATCGTGCGCGACATCAGCGAACGCAAACTGGCCGAGGAGCGCATGCTGCACCTGGCGCATCACGATACGCTGACCGGGCTGCCGAACCGCAGCCTGATCGCCAGCCGGCTTGACCTGACCATCGCCCAGGCCAGCCGCAACGGCGGCTCGGTGCTGGTGGCCTTCATCGATCTTGACGGCTTCAAGCTGGTCAACGACGGACTGGGACACAACGCCGGCGACGAGCTGTTGAAAGTGGTGGCCGCGCGCATGAGCGCCTGCCTGCGCGCGGGCGATACGGTCGGGCGTTTCGGCGGCGACGAATTCGTGCTGGTGCTGAACGAGCCGCGTCACAGCGAGCTCGCCGCGCCGGTGCTGGAACGGGTGCGCGAGGCGGTGCTCAAGTCGATCACGCTGAGCGGACAGGAAGTCCAGGTCAGTTGCAGCATCGGCGTGGCGGTCTACCCCAGCGATGGCGCCGACGCCGAAACGCTGCTGATGCACGCCGACGCCGCCATGTACCGCGCCAAGGACCTGGGCAAGAACAACTGCCAGTTCTACACCCGTGAAATGAACGCCTGCATCGAAGAGAAGCTGGTGCTGCTGGAAGGCTTGCGCGGCGCGCTGGACGACGGCCAGTTCCGCCTGGTGTACCAGCCCAAGGTGGACCTGCATACGGGCCGCATCTTCGGCGTGGAGGCGCTGGTGCGCTGGGAGCATCCGGAGCAGGGCTGCATCGGGCCGGACCGCTTCATCCCGCTGGCCGAGGAAAGCGGCATGATCATCGCGTTGGGCGAGTGGGTGTTGCAGACCGCCTGCCGCCAGAACCGCGCCTGGCAGGACGCCGGCCTGCCGCCGCTGCGGGTCGCCGTCAACGTCTCGCCGCGCCAGTTCGAGGAGCAGGGCCTGGTGCAGCGGGTGGCGCTGGCGCTGGCCGACAGCGGCCTGGCCGCAGAATGGCTGGAGCTGGAAGTGACCGAAGGCGTCATCATGCGCGACTTGCAGCAGGCCGTGGACAAGATGGCGGAGGTGCGGGCGATGGGCGTGTCGCTGGCGATCGACGATTTCGGTACCGGCTACTCAAGCTTGTCGGCGCTGAAGTCGTTCCCGATCAGCACCCTGAAAATTGACAAATCGTTTGTTCGCGACCTGGGCGTGAGCGAGGGCGACGAAGCCATCGCCAGCTCCATCATCGACCTGGCGCACCGCCTGCACCTGCGCGTGATCGCCGAGGGCGTGGAGACCGAGCAGCAGCAAGCCTTCCTGCGCCGGAACGGCTGCGACGAGATGCAGGGCTATCTGTTCAGCCGTCCGCTACCGCCGGAGCAGTTGCGACAACTGTTGCTGAACCATGCTCCAGCGCGACACGTGGCCGCGCTGGAGACTACAGCGGCTTGATCACGTAGACGCAGCGCCGCGCGCCGTTGAGCATGTGCTCGACGCGGCCCACCGAACACTCGGGGCCCAGCACACGCTGGAACACCTCCAGCTCCGAGCGGCAGAACTTCTGGCACTGGCGCGCGGCCGCGCAGATCGGACAGTGGTTCTCGATCAGCAGCATGCTGCCGTCGTCGTGGGTTTCGACTTCGGCCATATAGCCCTCGGCGCTGCGCGCCTGCACCAGCGCTTCCACCCGTTGCGGCAATGTGCTCGATGCTTGCAGATGCTGGCGATACTGCTGCTCGCTGGCCGCCTCGCGCGCGCCGATCAGCTTATCGAGGCCGGCTTCGCCGAACAGGCCGCGTACCTGGTCGATCAGTTGCAGCGTCAGGTCGGCGTGGCGGTCGGGGAAGCGCGCGTGGCCGGCCTCGGTCAGCAGCCAGCGGCGCGACGGACGGCCCGGCTTGTCGGCCACTTCTTCATACGTCACCATGCCTTTTTCCTGCCACGATTCGAGTTGCTTGCGCGCGCCCATCGAGGTCAGATTGAGCAGGCCGCCCAGTTGCTGCGCGGTTTGCGGGCCGCGCGTCTTCAGCAGGAACAGCGTGTGTTCGGAGGTGTTCATGGCAGCGCGCCTTCCAGCTTGTCGCGGTCATTGCGCGCCATGCTGGCGTGCCAGGTTTGCATGCGCCAGGCCGACCACGCCGTCAGCGCGGCGCCCAGCACCAGGATCAGGCGCGTGTCGATCAGCGTCAGCACCGCGCCGATCAAGGCCATGATGATATTGGCCAGGCAGAAGGTGGTGGAGATCAGGCCCATGACGGCGCCTTGTCCGTGCGCGCCGAAGCGCTCGGCGCACCAGTTGGGGACGATGGCGTTGTAGATCGAATGCGGTATGCCGTACAGGATGATGGCGGCGATGCCGATCCACGCGTTACTGGCCGCGAGCAGTGCGATCAGCGAGGCCGTGACCAGCGCGAAGCGGCGCGCCCGCAGCAGCGGCTCGCCCTTGAACGGACGGCCGGCGAACATGGTGGTGGTGGTCATCACCGCGCACATGGCGGCGGTGGTCCAGGCGATGCCGCGCGCGCCGAAGCCGGGCACTTCGACCAGCCACAATGGATAGAATTCGTAGAACGCGGTCACGCCGCAGGTGTAGGCCAGCGTGACGATGAACAGGTTGCGCAGGTCCGGTTCGCGCAGCAGGTTGAGCGAGTGGCGGTCGCGCGCCACCTGCCACCACGAGGTGGTCGCCAGCGACGGCGTCTCTTGCGGCAGCACCACGGCCACCAGCAGCGCCACCAGCAGCAGCGCCGCCACGGCGATCCAGAACGGCACCGTGATGCCCCACACCAGCGTCATGCCGGCCAGCAGCGGCCCGGCCAGCCAGCCCATGTAGAAGGCGCCGTTCAGCCACGACAGGGCTTTGCGGCGCAGGTCGCCGTCGAGGCGGTCGGCCAGCATGGCGCGCGCCACGGAGCCGTTACCTTCGAGCAGGCCGGTGACGAAGCGGGCGACGATGAACAGCGGGTAGGATTCCAGCAGCAGCGCGCAGGCGGTGGCGGCGTGGCCGATGGCGGCGCCGACGGCGGTGATCAGCAGCACCGGGCGGCGGCCGTAGCGGTCGGACATCGGCCCCAGCAGCGCGGAGCCGATCAGCAGGCCGAGAGGATTGATGGTCAGCGCCAGGCCGAACAGCAGCTTGGGCGGCAGGCCCAGGAATTGGTTCAAGCCGTTGCTGACGCCGGCGGCGAACAGCGGCGGCAGGATGGGATAGGGCAGCGATGCGCCTATCGTCGAGAGCAGGGCCAGCAGGCAGGCGGCGCCTATCAGCAGAGGTGTTTTCATCAGCGGCAGTCAAAGGTAGCGAGTACCGACACTGTAAGCGGCCTCTACTAATAAGTAAACAAAAATGTTTATAAACTTATTGCCGTTGCTCGACCATTGTGCGGATCTTGACGGCCTTCTCGAAGTGATCGAGTTCGTGGGTGCGTATCCACCATTCGGCCGCTTCCATCAGCAGCGCCGGGTCGTCGTTCTTGTTGGCGAAGAAGGCGTAGAAGGACAGGCCGACGGTCTCGCCCTTTTGCGCGATCTTGTCGTTACAGACGCGGATGATTTTTTCTCTCAGTTGATCTCTCATGCCCTGGCTTTGTTTTGCTTGAAGTGCGCTTCAAGTTCGTTGAACGACGGCCGCTCGGTGGCGGAAATGACCTTGCGGCCGAATTCTACCGCCAACACCGGCGAATAGCCGTTCATGCTGGCGATCAGCGTGACCTTGATGCATTGGTACATCTTGGACGACTCGTTCAATTTGCGTTGCAGCAGCGCGGCCAGCGGGCCGACCACGCCATACGACAGCAGGATGCCGAGGAAGGTGCCGACCAGCGCGGCGGCGATCAGCTTGCCCAGTTCCGCCGGCGGCAGTCCGACCGACCCCATGGTATGCACCACGCCCATCACGGCGGCGATGATGCCGAATGCCGGCATGCCATCCGCCAGTTTGGTGATGGCGTGGATCGGCAGGTCGCCGTCCTGGTGATGGGTTTCGATTTCGTTGTCCATCAGGTTCTCGATCTGGAACGGATCCATATTCCCGGAGACCATCAGGCGCAGATAGTCGGTGATGAATTCCACCAGGTGATGGTCGCCGAGGATGTTGGGGAACTTGGCGAACAGCGCGCTTTGATGCGGGGCGTCGATGTCCGCCTCCAGCGCCATCAAGCCTTCCTTGCGTACCTTGGCGAGAATCTCGTACAGCAGCGACATCAGCTCCAGGTACAGCTCGCGCGTGTATTTGGATGTGTGGAACAGCGTCGGCAGCGCCTTGAGCGTGGCCTTGATGGACTTCCTGTCATTGGCGATGACGAAGGCGCCTAGTGCGCCGCCGCCGATCATCAGCAGTTCGTAGGGCTGGTACAGCGCGGCCAGGTGGCCGTCATCCAGCGCGAAACCTCCGAAGACCGCGCCCAGCACGATCAGGAATCCAAGTATCACCAGCATCGCCACTCCTCGCATGAAAAACAGTTGCTTACTATACAGCGTTGCTCCATGAAAATATACGTGGATTGTCACTGTCACGGCGGCGGGCCGCGCATGTATGATGGCGGCATTGCATCTACCGTGAAACACGATGAAGAATTGGTTTGCCAGCCAGCGCGGCGCGTACTTTTTTCTGCTGCTCGGCATCGGCCTGATGCTGGTGTTCGTGGCGCTGGAGCGCAACTTCCCCAATGCCGATCAGCTGGAAGCGGCGAGCGGCCGTGTGGCCTCGTCGCAGGCGGCACAGGGCGGCCTGTATTTCACGCTGGACGGCGAGCAGCGCCAGTTCGTGTTGTTCGACAAAGGCGACTCGGACCAGCGCCTGCGCGCGGCGATCCGTGACGCCGAGGCCTATCCGATCAAGGTGCGCTTTCATCCGGGGCAGGTCAGCAGTCCGAGTTTTTTGCCGGGCCGATTCTACGCGGTCTATGGCGTGACGGTCGGCGGCAAGGAGGTCTCCAGCCTGGCCACGGTGCGGGGCAGCTACCGCCGCGACAACCTGATCGCGCTGGCGATGGGCGTGCTGTTCGCGGCCTACGGCGGGACCCGCGTCTGGAACTTCAGGAGCGTGGCTGTAGACGCGCCAGCAGTTCGACATCGCCGGCCACGATAAAGGGCAGGTTGGCGGTGATATGTTCGACCGGCCAGTCCCACCAAGCGATCGCCTGCAAGCGCGCCGCCACTTCGGGCGCAAAGCGCTCCTTTATTTGCCTGGCTGGATTGCCGCCGACTACCGCGTATGGTGCGACGTCGCTCGTCACCACCGAGCGCGATGAGATGATGGCGCCATCGCCGATGGTCACGCCGGGCATGATCAGCACGTCGTAGCCTATCCACACATCGTTGCCAATCACCGTGTCGCCCTTGTACGGCAGCTCGCCCGGCGCCGGCATCACTTGCTCCCAGCCGTTGCCGAAGATCTGGAACGGGTAGGTCGAGATGCCGGACAGCTTGTGGTTGGCGCCGTTCATGATGAACTTGACGCCGCGCGCCAGCGCGCAGAATTTGCCGATCACCAGTTTGTCGCCGATGAAGGGGAAGTGATACAGCACGTTGCGCTCGAAGTTTTCCGAGTCGTCGGGATCGTCGTAGTAGGTGTAGTCGCCGATGACGATGTTCGGATTGTCGACCGTGTTCTTGATGTAGCAGATTTGCGGGAAGCCTGCCATTGGATGCGGGTTATTGGGGGATGGTCCGTTCATTCACTCTCCTGAGATATTGAGAAAACTCTTTACGCAGGACATCAATATTTTTTCCATATGAGACTTCCAGTGCTTGGGAAAATTCAGCTCCGGATAGCAGCAGCTGCGTCAGCTTTTCGAAGTGTTCAGGTTGAGAGTCGTGCATGTAATGTACAAACGATGCACCAATTCTGTATATAAGCCAGTTTGCGACCCCATTCTTTGTAACGGCATCAGCGGGATTTTTACTTGCGAACCAAAAATCAACATTTCCAGACAAGTAGGCTTCTTTTTCCGCAATGCTCATTAATTCCGAAACAGCTTTTTCTTTGGTGTAGTCCGGGCCACCGTCTGCGACAAAAACAGCGATTCCTTCTCTGAACCAAATAGGAATATTCTTAATATGTGCTTCTTCTCCAAGATGCGTATTGAAAAGATAGTGCGTGAGCTCATGCGTAGTTAGCTCGACGAGAGATTCTTCACCACGGTCGAAAGCGCCTGGAGATAAAAATAATTTCCCCCAATACACAGCACCTCTGACGTTTTTTGATAAGAATACATATTCATTGAACGAGTCCTGAGACGCGCAAACATAAGTTTCTATCGGCTTTACAAAGCGTGAATTCAGAGTGACTTCCACCTTGCGCTGACTGGCATCCAGGATTTCCTTCAATGAAAGTGCATTTCCCTTCGCGTTTTTTTCGTATCTTATCCGCGGATCTTCCGCCAGCGTTATAAAGTTGTCTGTCGACTTGTACTTGGCTATTAATGCCTTTAAAAATAGAGGCTTATTTAAAAAAATGCCAATGGCAAGCAAGAATATGACGGAGCCTATTGGAATTATAAATTTCCAACGATTTGATTTAATCATTACGACACGTCGCGTTGGCGGCGGAAGGCCAGCCAGCCGGCGATCACCGTGAAGCTGGCGACGATCACCACCACCAGCCAGAAGCCTTCCGGGTCCTGCGCCAGCGGGATGCCGCCGACGTTCATGCCCAGCAGGCCGGCGATGATGTTGATCGGCAGGGCCAGCACCGTGACGATGGTCAGCACGAACAGGCTGTGGTTATTGCCTTCGTTGACCAGCGCCGCAATCTCCTCCTGTATCAGCTTGATGCGCTCCTGCAGCGAGGCCATGTCCGCCAGCACCATCGAGAATTCCTCGGTCGACTCGCGCAGTTCCTGGGCATCGAGTTCGGCCACCCAGGCCGGCGGCCGTTGCAGCAACCGGAACAGCGCCGCCGGTTCCGGCGCCAGCAGGCGCTGCAAGCGCACCAGCACGCGTCGCAGCGCGCCCAGGCTGGCGCGCTTGGTCTTCAGTTTACCGGCCAGCAGATTGTCCTCGATCTCGTCGACGGTGCTGATGGCGTTGCGGACGATCTTGATCAGCGCGTCGGCCTGGTCGCGCAGCAGGTGGATCAACAGC
Source organism: Duganella sp. BJB476 (assembly GCF_003416895.1). GTDB lineage: Bacteria > Pseudomonadota > Gammaproteobacteria > Burkholderiales > Burkholderiaceae_D > Rugamonas. Next base: position 221,236 of record NZ_QVIO01000002.1, on the reverse strand, counting down.
TCCACCGACGAGCGTATCGGCTCGCCGTTGCGCACCGCGTTGCGCAAGCCGTCGACCGCCTTCAACGGCTTGCGCCGCGCGCTGATGACGATCTGCTGGTCGACGCTCAGCCACAGCGTCGAGATGTCGGACGGCTCGAACGAAAAATCGTGCAGCACATCGTTGACCACGGCGATCAGCGTGTTGTCGGCCATCTCGATGCGGGTCGAGCGCGGGCCTTCGTGCAGGCTTTCGTAGAATTCCTCCGGCAGCGCGGTGTGCTCGTGCAGCCATTTTTCGCTGGCGGTGTTGGCCAGGTTGTAGTGCAGCCAGATGAATTCCTGCGGATGCTGTTCGCGCGCGGCCAGCCAGCGGCAGGCGGCGTCGGCGTCCAGCGGCAGGCCCTTGCTGTCCGGGGCGCGGCCGAACAGGTAGCCGCAGACCAGACCCGATGAGTCGGAACCGTAGGACAGTGGCGCATTCTGCATTCAAATTCTCCGTGATGGTCGCGGGCATCAGGATAGCAAATTACGCTAAGATGAGGTGATATATCCTCGGTGGGAGAGAGCATGCAGCAACCGGATCTGCCGCCGCGACTGCGGCGCTTTGTCGATGGCATGGACGCGCTGCTGGCGCGCGGTGCGGCCGAAGCCGACATCGTCGCGCACGGCGGCACGCTGCTGCGCGCCTTGCTGGCGCACGACGACTGGCTGCCCGACGCGCTGGCGCAGCCGCATCCGCAGTTCTACCGACAGTACCTGCTGTATCTCGATCCCGCGTCGCGTTATTCGGTGGCCAGCTTTGTATGGGGACCGGGCCAGCGCACGCCGCTGCACGATCACACGGTGTGGGGACTGGTCGGCATATTGCGCGGCGCGGAAGTGGCGCAGCCATGGCGCTACCACGACAGCGGGGCGCTGGTGGTGGACGGCGAGCCCTTGCTGTTGCGGGCGGGAGAGGTGAGTGCGGTGTCGCCCACCTTGGGCGACATCCATGAAGTGCGCAACGCTTATGACGACCGGGTATCGGTCGGCGTGCATGTGTATGGCGCGGATATCGGCGCCGTCGACCGCTTTGTGTACGCGCCCGACGGCAGCCGCAAGCCGTTCCGCTCCGGCTACGCGAATCGATGAGCTGAAGGTCAGACCAGCAGCGCGTTGTTCATCTCGATGGCGTCGATCTTGGCTTCGGCCAGCATGGCTTCCAGTTTCTGCTCGTCGATGAACAGGTCGATGGCCGAATCGGAGTGCGGCGGCAGGTCGCGCTGGGCTTCCTGCAACGGCGACTTCACCGGCGTCAGGTGGTTGGCCAGCAGCAGGGTGTCGAGCAGCGTGTCCGGCGGGATTGACATGAAGCTGTCGCGCAGGCCTTCGATGGCTTCGGCCACCGGCTCCGGGATGCACAGCTTGCGCATCACTTCGCGGGTGATGATTTCCTCGCTGGCCGAGTGCCAGTTCTCGGGGTCTTCCTCCAGCAGGCCGGGGAATTCGTCGGCGCGCGACAGCAGGTAGAAGCCGCCCACTTCGTGCACGATGGCGGCGAACAGCGCGGTGTCCGGATTGACGCCGGTGACCTGGCGCGCGATGATGCGCGACAGTGCCGCCACGGCGATGGTGTGGTCCCACAGCTTTTCCGCCTTGTAGCGCAGGTCGGGGTCGGCGATCTTGGCGCCGAACTGGCGCACCACCATGGCGGCGGCCAGCGCGAACAGGTTCTGGTAGCCGATGCGCATGATGGCGCCGCGCACGTTGGTGATCACCGGCGCACCGGAGCGGTTGAACATCGCGGAATTGGCGATGGCCACGGTGCGCGCGGCGAGGATAGGCTCCGCCAGCACCAGGCTGATGGCCTTGTCGACCGGGCATTCCGGATCGTCGAGCGCAAGTTGAACGCGGAGTGCCGCATTGACACTGGTCGGGAAGACCAGTTCACCACGGATGGCCAACGCCGCGATATGGCCGAATGCTTCTAGTTTATTCATGATCAAAATTATACGCATGCGCGGCCCCAATCTCAACGCCATCGTGGCTTGAGGATGGCTTCTTGGTGCTGGAGGAGGCGTCGATGCGACAGTATGGCCGGCGTGGAGCGGCAGGGGAGCCGTGCGCGGCGCCGTTGCAGGCGCCGCGCACGGGGTAAAGCTGAAATCAGTTTCAGGCGTTGGCGAACTGCGGACGGCGGGTGGCGCTGTCGCGATTGTAGCGGCTGACCGACAGGTCGTCCGACAGGATGGCCGGGCGGCGGGCCGAGATCAGGTCGGACAACAGCTGAGCCGAGCCGCAGGACATGGTCCAGCCCAGCGTGCCGTGGCCGGTGTTGATGAACAGGTTGCGCAGGCCGGTGCGGCCGACCACCGGCGTGCCGTCCGGCGTCATCGGACGCAGGCCGGTCCAGAACGTGGCCGAGGCGGTGTCGCCGGCGCCGGGGAACAGGTCGTTGACCACCATCTCCAGCGTTTCGCGGCGGCGCGGGTTCAGCGCCAGGTTGAAGCCGGCGAGCTCTGCCATACCGCCGACGCGGATGCGGTCGTCGAAGCGGGTCACGGCGATCTTGTAGGTTTCGTCCAGGATGGTCGAGACCGGCGCGGAGGCGGCGTTCACGATCGGCACGGTGATCGAATAGCCCTTCATCGGATAGACCGGAATCTTGACCAGGTCCTTCAGCAGCGTGGTCGAGTAGGCGCCCAGCGCGACCACGTAGGAGTCGGCCGTCACCAGCTCGGCGCCGCACTGCACGCCTTTGATTTCTTCGCCGGCCGTGACCAGGCCGGTGATGTCGACGCCGTAGCGGAACTTCACGCCCAGCTGTTCGGCCATCGCGGTCAGGCGGGTGGTGAACAGTTGGCAGTCGCCGGTTTCATCGTTGGGCAGGCGCAGGCCGCCGACCAGCTTGTTCTGGTCCAGGCCGGGTTCGGCGGCGACCAGTTGTTCGCGGCTCAGCAGCTCGTAGGGTACGCCGGTTTCCTGCAATACCTGGATATCCTTGGCGGCGTCGTCCAGCTGTTTCTGGGTGCGGAACAGCTGGGTCGTACCTTGCTGACGGCCTTCGTATTCGATGCCGGTGGCGGCGCGCAGGGCTTTGAAGCAGTCGCGGCTGTATTCGGCCAGGCGCACCATGCGTTCCTTGTTGACGGCGTAGCGCTCGGCATTGCAGTTCTGCAGCATCTGCCACATCCATTGCAGCTGGAACAGCGTGCCGTCCGGGGTGATCGACAGCGGGGCGTGGCGTTGCAGCATCCACTTCATCGCCTTGAGCGGGATGCCGGGCGCGGCCCACGGGGAGGCGTAGCCGGGGGAGATCTGGCCGGCGTTGGCGAAGCTGGTTTCCAGCGCGGGACCGGGCTGACGGTCGAGCACGGTCACGTCGTGGCCGGCTTGCGCCAGATAGTAGGCGCTGGTGACGCCGATAACACCGCTACCCAAGATCACAACCCGCATTTCAGTCTCCCGATTATTTAGCTATACCAGATATTCCGCTATAGTATGCTTGTATCACTAGTATTTGTTACTGTATAACTTCACATATTCAGTGGATTTTCATGCGAATTCAAAAAGAATCGGTCCGTAGCCTCGACAAACTGGACAGAAAGATATTGCGCATCCTGCAGGAGGATGGGCGGATCTCGATGAAGGACTTGAGCGAGCAGGTCGGCCTGTCGATCACGCCGGCCATCGAGCGGGTCAAGCGCATGGAGCGGGACGGGGTGATCACCGGCTACCACGCACGCATCGATCCGCCGGCGCTGGGGGCGAAGTTGCTGGTGTTCGTGGAGATCACGCTGAACCAGAAGTCGGGGCCGGTGTTCGAGCAATTCCGGCGCGAGGTGCTGCGCATACCGGAGGTGCAGGAGTGCCATCTGGTGTCGGGCGATTTCGATTACCTGATCAAGGCGCGCATTCATGAAATGGCCGAGTACCGCAAGCTGCTGGGCGACATGCTGCTCAGCTTGCCTGGCGCGGCGCAGTCGAAGAGTTATGTCGTGATGGAGGAGATCAAGGAGACGTTGATCTTGTCGACCGAGGTGGTGCCGGGTTGAGCCGGATCAAAGTGTGGTGCTTGCGTGGCGCGGGCAGAGGCGCACAATGTGGAGATGAACGGTACATTCGACACCCTCAGTTATACCCTGCGCCTGGAAGTGGCTGGCGTACCCCCGGAGCAAGCCGAGGCGCACGCGGCTGCGCTCAGCGCGGTGCTGCGTACGCAGTCGATCAAAGAGCAAAACGATCGTATTCACGACGCCTTCCTGCAGTTGACGAACGACTTGAAGGTCTGGACCCTGGCGCTCAGTATTTCGCAGGCTGCCATTATGGTCGCCGCGCTGGCCTACTTCCGTACCTAGCCGTTCGCCAGCTAACGCAGTGATCGCGCCGCTTCAGTTAAAATGCAATAACAGCATTATTTAACGAAGCGGAGCAAGTGTGAACAATCAGCACGGTACTCCCGGCGATACCCATGTGGTCAGCGTGCGCTCGCTGGACGAGCACATGTCCACCGACCAGAGTTTCAGTTCGGCCTACGCGCGCGCCGTGGGCGCCATCGCGGGCAACGAGGGCAGCCTGACGCTGGCGCAGTTCGCCGCCGTCACCGACATCGCCGGCGACGGCAAATCCTCCGCCGTCTTCACCGCACTGGTATTGAACGCCATCGAATCGGGCGTCGACGTCGACTGGGCGTTCAATGCCCTGAGCCGCAGCAGCGCCGGCATCGACCAGGCCGCCCGCGAAAACGCCCTCAGCATGACCATCCCGCTGCTGGCGCTGCACGGCGCCGACGCCCGCGTACTGGCGCAGCGCCTGGCCAAAGCCTTGTCGGCCCGGCTCTCGCCCGAAGACCTGAACCGCCTGCCACAGGCCGAAGAACGCGGCATCCTCGCCAACCTGGGCGAACAGGCGCGCCGGCTGGTGCGCGGCCGCTCGCTGGCCGACGCCGTGGCCGATTTCGGCCGCCATGCTGGGCAGCCGGTGCTGGTCGAACATGCGCGCAATTTCCAATCCGGCGACATCGATCATGGTCAACTGCGGGAGCTGGTGGGCAGCACCACCGCCGCCATCGCGCAGGACATCAGCGTCTACCTGGAGCAGGCGCGCATGCTGTCGGTGGGCGAGGCGATGGCCGCCACGCTGGTCAGCGCCGCCAACGACCTGAAAAACCAGGTGCTGCAACGCCTGACGCTGGTGGACCAGCGTATCGCCTACGAACGCCGCCTGCTGCTGGAGGAAATCGACGACGCCGTGCACGATGCCGGCAACGCCATCGAACTGGCGATCACCGACCGCCTCAACACCGATCAGTGGAAAGACGAGGACGTGTGGGCCAGCATGGGACGCCAGCAGTTCGGCCAGGAGATGGAGCGGCGGCTGGACCGCATCGTGCGCCGCAAGGAGCAGTCGCTGCACCTGTTGCAGGAAGACTTGCGGCTGTTCCAGCAGGCGATGCGGTTGAATCAATCGTCGGTGTTCCAGCGTCAGCACCACTCGACGCTGGCCAAGCTGATGCCGCGGCTGCGGGTTGGCACGCGCATCGTCAACAGCGTCGACACGGCGGCCAATGTCACCTTGATGAGCGGGGCGGTGGTGGCGGCCGGCACCGGCACGGCGGCTTATCTGATCGGCGCGGCGGTGGTGTTGCCGGTGGTGGCGCCGGCGGCGCCGTTTGTCGGCGGCGCGGTGCTGCTGGCGGGCGCGTTCAAATGGTTCACCGACGGCGGCAAACGCAAACGCACCGAAATCCGCGACAAGCGCGCCGCCTTCGAGGCGGAACTGCGCAAGCAGTTGCAAGCGGCTGAGCTGAGCTTCAACACCCAGCTGGACCTGGTGGCCCAGGGCTTCCACGACTCCGCGCTGCAACTGCTGACGCCTTTGCTGCTCGAGGCCGAAGCGGCCGGCCGCGTGCCCGGCATGCGCCAGCGCATTGCCGACCGCGTGATCACCCAGGCCCAGACGGCGATCCGCCAGCTCGACGCCGAACTGCGCAAATAATCAGAGGTTGCGGGCGATGATGGCGTCGGCGGCGGTGGCGGCTTGCTGCAGCGGCTGCGCCAGCGTCTGCGTGCTGTAGACCGGCGTTTGCGGCATCGCCGCGCCCAGCACCGGACCGTCGGTCTTGCTGATGTCCACCGTCACCGTGGTCGACAAACCGATGCGCAGCGGATGTTCGGCCAGTTCCTTCGGATCCAGCGCGATGCGCACCGGCAGCCGCTGCACCACCTTGATCCAGTTGCCGCTGGCGTTCTGCGCCGGCAGCAGCGAGAACGCGCTGCCCGTGCCGGCCGACAGTCCCACCACCTTGCCGTGGAATTCCACTTTGCCGCCATACATATCGGCTTCGATCTTCGCGCTCTGGCCGACGCGGATATTGCGCAATTCCGATTCCTTGAAGTTGGCGTCCACCCACAGCTGGTCGAGCGGCACGATCGCCATCAGCGAGGTGCCCGGCGCGGCGCGCGCGCCGATCTGCACGCTGCGCTTGGCCACATAGCCCGACACCGGCGCGACGATGGTGTTACGGCGCGCCGCCAGCCAGGCCTGCACGTAGTCCGCCTTGGCCGCCTGCACCGCCGGATGCTGGGCCACCGAAACGCCGGCCACGCCGGCCTGCGCGGCCTCGGCCTGCCGGCTCGCCACGGCGATCGCGGCACGCGCGTTGTCGACCGCCTGGCGCGCGTGGTCGACTTCTTCTCCCGATACCGTGTGATCGGCCGCCAGCGGCTTGCGGCGCGCCAGGTCGTCTTCGGCGGTTTTCAGTTGCAGCTTGCGCAGCGCGACGGTGGCGTCGTACTGGGCGACGTCGGCGTAGCGCTGGCGTTGCTGGCGCACGGCGGCGCCGAGGCGGGCGTCGGCCTGGCTCAGCGCGATGTCGGCATCGGCCGTATCGAGTTTGATCAGTGTGGCGCCGGCTTGCACCATCTGCGTTTCGTCGGCGCGGATTTCGGTGACGTTGCCGGTCACCTGCGACGACAGGTTGACCAGGTTGCCGCCCACGTAGGCGTTGTCGGTTTCCTGCTCCTTCGACAGCACGGCCTTGTAGTAGACCGCGTAGGCCACGCCGGCGGCGATGAACAGCAGCGTGATCGCGGCCAGCACGGTCTTGCGCTTGTTGTCGTTGGGTTTGGTGATGTCAGTGCTCATGATAGGGTTCCCGTTTTATTTGGAGGCGGTGGCGGTGGGCGCTTCTTCGCGATAGCCGCCACCCAGCGCGTTCGTCAAAGCCACTTCGGCCAGTCGCTGGACTTGTTGCAGATAGAGGTCGGCGTCCTGCTGCTTGAACAGCGCCAGTTGCGCGGACAGCACGCTGGCGCGGTCGGCGAGGCCGCGCTCCAGCCGCGCCTGCGCCGACGCCATCTGCGCGCGCGCCGAAGCGGTGGCGGCCGACTGCTGTACGATCTGCTGCTCGATGCCTTGCAGCTGCACGCCGTCCTGCGCGACGTCGCGCACTGCGGCTATCACTGCCTGGTTGTATTCGGCGATGCGTTCGTTGCGGCCGGTGCGGGCGCTGTCCAGTTGCGCGTCGAGGCGGCGGCTGTCGAACAGCGGCAGCGTCAGCGTCGGCCCGATGTAGAGCGTGCGGCTGGCCGTTTGCAGCAGGTTCTCCAGCTTGACCGTGTCCAGGCCGATGGAGCCGGTCAGGTTCACGTCGGGATAGAACGCCGCCTTGGCCGCGTCGATCTTGCTGAGCGAGGCTTCCAGCTTCCAGCGCGCCGCCTGCAGGTCCGGGCGCCGCGCCAGCAGTTCCATGCCGAGACGGGCGGGCAGGGCGTGCGCCGCGTTGCCCGGCGCCTGCGGCCTGAGGTCGGCCAGCGCGCCGCCGTCGGCGCCGATCAGGGCGCGCAGGGCTTCGCGTTCGCGGCCGATGTCGGCGTTGAGTTGCGCCTGTTGCTTGCGGATCAGGCTCAGCTCCGATTCGGCGGTGCGCTGCTCGTCGCCGACGGCCAGGCCGCCGGCGATGCGCTTGGCCTTGTCCTGCACCAGCGCCGTTTGCGCGGCCGCCAGTTGTTCGGTGTTGGCCAGGCGTGCCCACGCGCCTTGCAAACGGAAGTAGCTTTGCGCGATGGCGGCGGCCAGCGCGCGCTCCGCTTCGGCGTAGGCGGCGCGGCCGGCGTTCAGCTCACCGACGGCGGCAGCGACCTGCGCGCGGTTCTTGCCCCACCAGTCGAAGTTGTAGCGGGCGTCGAGGCGCAGCGTCTCGGCGCTGAACCAGGCGCCGCCGATCGGCGCCGGGAACAGGCCGGTGCCGGAGTAGCGCTGGCGGTTGGCGCCGGCGTAGCCGTCGACATCCAGCCCCAGGTCGGCCGCGCTGCGCGACAGCGCCGAACGCGCGCTGCCGATCTGCGCCGCCGCCACTTCCAGCGTCGGGCCGGCGGCCAGCGCCTGTTTGATCAGCGCATTCAGTTGTTCGTCATGGTAGGCGGTCCACCATTGCGCGTCCGGCCAGCCTTCCTTGGCCAGCTTGATGCTGGACGAGAGCTCCGCGTTGGCGACGTCGCGCCGGGCCAGCGGATGCAGGTCCGGCGTGATGTGGGCGCAGCCGGCCAGCGCCAGGGCCGCAGCCAGTAGCACAGCAGTTTTTTTCACTTGAGGTTCCAATCGTTTCATCATCATCACTCCATGGCGGCGTGGTCGATCGCCGGCGCGGCCTGTTTGGCGGGCGGACGTATCAACAGCAGCAGCGGTATCACGCACAAGGTCAGGATCATCATCAGCCAGAAGTCGTCCACGTACGAGATCATCGAGGCCTGGCGGGTGATCTCGCCATTCAGCGCGGCCGCTGCTTCCGGCGTGGCCAGGTTGTCCAGCAGCGACGGATTGACGGTGGTGATTTTCTCGGTCAGCGTGGCGTGCATGGCTTGCGTGTTCCGCACCAGCAGCGTCTGCACCATCGCGATGCCGATCGAGCTGCCGATATTGCGTATCAGGCTGTAGATGGCCGTACCCTCGGCGCGCATCTCAGGCGACAGCGTGGCGAAGGTCGCGGCGCTCAGCGGCACGAACACCAGGCCCAGGCCCAGGCCCTGGATCACGCCCGGCCAGACGATGTCGCTGCGCGACAGCACCAGCGTGTAGCCCGTCATCTGCCACAGCGAGAAGGCGGTGATGGCGAAGCCCAATCCCAGCAGCAGGCGCAGGTCGAACTTGCCCACCAGCCGGCCCACCACCATCATCGCGACCATGGTGCCGATGCCGCTTGGTGCGGTCACCAGGCCGGCGACGGCGGCCGGATAGCCCATCAGGCTTTGCAGCATCGACGGCGTCAGCGCGCGCGAGGCGTACAGCACCAGGCCGACGATGAAGATGAACAGCAGGCCGCTGACGTAGTTCGCATTCTTCAGCAGCCGGTAGTCGAAGAACGATTTGCCGGCCGGCCGCAGCGCGGTGTGCGCCACGAAATAGGCGAAGCTGAGCGCCAGCACGATGGCCTCCACCCAGGTCTCCCTGGCGGCGAACCAGTCATTCTGTTCGCCGCGGTCGAGCAGCATCTGCAGCGCGCCGATCGACAGGCTGAGGGTGGCGAAGCCGAAGGCGTCGAACGTCATCTTGCGCGCGCCGGGCACCGGGCGGATGTAGCGCCAGATGCCGTAGAACGCCAGCGCGCCGACCGGCACGTTGATGAAGAACACCCAGCGCCAGTTGTAGCTGTCGGTCAGCCAGCCGCCCAGGGTGGGGCCGAGGATGGGGCCTATCATCACGCCCATGCCCCACACGGCCATGGCCGAGCCGTGCTTTTCGCGCGGATTGATGTCGAGCAGCGTGGCCTGCGACAGCGGCACCAGCGCCGCGCCGAACACGCCTTGCAGCAGGCGCGCGGCGACGATTTCAGCCAGCGAGCCGGATAGCCCACACAGCACCGAGGCCACCGTGAAGCCGGCCACCGCCGTCAGGAAGATGTTCTTCTGGCCGAACCGGTCGCACAGCCAGCCGGTGAGCGGCGTGGCGATGGCGGCGGCCACGATGAAGGAAGTCAGCACCCAGGTGATCTGGTCCTGCGAGGCCGACAGGCTGCCCTGCATGTGCGGCAGCGCGACGTTGGCGATGGTGCCGTCCAGCGCCTGGATGATGGTCGCCAGCATGATCGAGATGGTGATCATGCGGCGGTTGATTGCGCCTGCGGCCGGGGTCATATGCGGGTTTCGAGATCGGCCTGCATCGTCTCCAGGAACTCGGTGACGATGCGCAGCAGCGCCGGATCGGCGCTGCCCAGCAGTTCCAGCCGCACGGTCGAGGCTTCGGCCCAGACGGTTTGATAGATTTGCTTGCCGGCCTCGGTCAGGCTGACCAGCTTGACGCGGCGGTCGGTCTCCGACGGCGTGCGCAGCATGTAGCCGGCTTTGACCAGGCGGTCGATGGTGGCGACCATGGTCGGGTCCTCGACGCCGACACGCGCGGCCAGCCGGGTCTGCGACGGCGGTTCTGTTTCCTTGGCGGTGTAGGCGATCGCCATCCAGCTGGCCTGGCTGATGCCCAGGTGCTTGAGGCGGCGGTCGATGGCCAGGCGCCAGGCGCGGGCGGTGCCGTGCAGCGCGGCGGAGAAGCGCTCTTCGATAGAAGACATACAATTCACCCACTAATGGTTAGTACTCGAACTATTATTCTAGCATGGGTGTTTTCTCTTCAGCAAGCTACGTGCTACGCTGGCGCTATAGTCCAACAAGGAAATGCCATGAAAATACCTCTCGCCGCCGCGCTCTGCCTGCTGCCGCTGCTTTGCCTGGCCGAAGATGGGCCGCCGATCACGCCTTATCGCCCGTCCGTTTCCAGTCCGGCGCAGCTACCGGCCGCCGGCCAGCTGGAGCTGGAGCTGGGCGGTCTGAGCAGCAAGTCCGATGATGGCCGCCGCAACAGCCTGCCGTACGCCCTCAAGCTGGGCTTCAACGAGCAGTGGGGCGTGGTGCTCGGCGGCGAAGCCTATGTGTCGGCGCCGGATGGCGACGGCGGCCGCGCGCGCGGCATCGGCGATACGCTGTTCGTGCTGAAGCGCGCCTTCGTGCTGGACGAGGGCAGTGCGCTGGGCCTGGAGCTGGGCGCGAAAGCGCCGACCGCCAAGGACAGCATCGGCAGCGGCCGCGCCGACTACAGCCTGAACGGCATCTACAGCAAGGACATCGGCAGCGTCCACATGGACGCCAACCTCAACGCCACCCGCCTGGGCGCCTACGACGCCGGCACGGGCCGGGTCCAGACCGGCTTGTCGGCCTCGTTCTCGACTCCGGTGAACGAGCAGTGGGGCGTGACCGGCGAATGGTCCGGCACCCGCCGCAGCGGGGCGGCCAGTACCGCGCAGGTGCTGGTGGCGTTCAGCTACAGTCCGACAAAGCGGTTGACCATGGACTTCGGCGCGGCGCATGGCTTGAATAGCGCCACGCCGAACTGGGCTTTCTTCAGCGGGGTGGTGTTGCCGCTGGCGCAACTTTGGTAAGGTATTGTGGTTTTTTGTGTACGCTAGCGTACGGATAGGCAGGCCTGCCTTTGCTACTATTCCAGTTGAGCAAGTTCGCTCAGCCACGATTACAAGAAAAGAAGGCCATCATGAAAGCCAAGATCCTTGCCGCCAGCCTGCTGGCGTTGTCCTCCGCAGCCTTCGCCAGCGACGTCGGTGTATCCATCAATATCGGCCAGCCTGGTTTTTATGGCCGCATCGACATCGGCGATTATCCGCAGCCTCAGGTGATCTACCGTGAGCCGATGATCGTCCAGCGTCCGGTACGTTATGTGGAGAGCGCACCGATCTACCTGCGCGTGCCGCCTGGCCATGCCAAGCATTGGGACAAGCATTGCGGCGCCTACAACGCCTGCGGCCAGCGCGTGTATTTCGTGCAGGATGGCTGGTACCAGAATCAATACGTGCCGCGTTACCGCGACCGTCATGGCGACGGCCGCCACGAAGAGCGCCACGACGACCGCCACGATGACCGACGTGATGACCGCCATGACGACCGCCGCGATGACGACCACGGCAAGGGCCATGGCCACGGCAACGGTCACAACAAGGACTGATCACGCGGCGCCGGCCGCCGCCCACAGGAGAAACGTTTGCACAGTCAAATCTTGATCGTAGGTGGCGGGGCAGGCGGGCTGGAGCTCGCTTGCAAACTGGGCCGCAAACTGGGGCCGCAGGCGGTGACGCTGGTCGACAGCCGCCTGTTTCATATCTGGAAGCCGTCGCTGCATGAGGTGGCGGCCGGCACGCTGGATGTGCATCAGGAAGGCCTGTCCTACCAGATGCTGGCGCACGACAACGGCTTCACCTTTGTCTACGGACCGATGCAGGCGCTGGACGCCGCGCAATGGCAACTGACCGTCGGCGCCATCTACAGCGGCGACGACGGCCAGCACGAAGAAGTGCTGCCGCAACGCCGCATCGGCTACGATTCGCTGGTGCTGGCGATCGGCAGCACCTCCAATTATTTCGGCGTGCCCGGCGCGGCCGAACACACCATCTCCCTGAACGCCACCGAAGACGCCGAACGCTTCCGCCTGACCCTGCTCAAGCTGCTGACCCGGGCCGAGCTGCAGAAAAGCACCCGGCCCGAGGCCGGCGTCGACATCGTCATCATCGGCGGCGGCGCCACCGGCGTCGAGCTGGCGGCCGAACTGCGCGAGGCCAGCGGCGTGTATGCCGTCTACGGCTTCCGCCAATTGCTCGCCGAGCGCGACGTGCGCATCACGCTGCTCGAAGGCGCGCCGCGCATCCTCGAACCCTTGCCGGAAAAAGTATCGGCGGCCGCGCTGGCGCTGTTGCAGCAACGCGCCATTCAGGTCGTGACCGACACCCGCGTGACCGCCATCGCCGCCGATGCCGTGACGGCCGGCGACGTGGTCTACCCGGCGCAGCTGGTGGTGTGGGCGGCCGGCATCAAGGCGCCGGACATCCTAAGCCAGCTGGGCCTGCCGACCACCAAGTCGGGGCAGATCGAAGTCGACGCCCACCTGGCCGTTCAAGGCCATGCGGGCATTTATGCGTTGGGCGATTGCGCCGCCTGCGCCGGGCCGGACGGCAAGCTGGTACCGCCGCGCGCGCAGGCCGCGCACCAGCAGGCCGACTACCTGGTCGAGACCTTCATGCGGCGGCAGCGCGGCAAGCCGCCGCAGCTGCAGCCGTATGTGTATCGCGATTATGGTTCGCTGGTGTCGGTCGGCCAGAGCACGTCGGTGGGTAGTTTGATGGGATCGCTGAAGGGCTTAAGCTGGTTTGTCGACGGCTTGGTGGCGCGGCTGATGTATGTCAGCCTGCACCTGATGCATCACCGCGCCGTGCTCGGTACGCTGCGTACCGCCGTGCTGGCGCTGGCGCGCTTCCTGATCAAGCGCAGCACGCCGCTGGTCAAGCTGCATTGACCGGCTTGGGCAGGATCATGGTCAGCGTCACGCCGCGCTCGGCGCCGCTCGACAGGGTCAGCGTGCCGCCCAGGTAGGCGGCCCGTTCGCGTGCGGTGCGCAGGCCGAACTTGCCGCCGACCTGGCCCAGCAGCGCAGTCACCGGCCGGTCCAGGCCGACACCGTTATCCTTCACCGTCAACATCACTTCGTCCTCATTGTCGTCGACGATGACGTCCACCTCGGACGCCCGCGCATGGGCGACGATGTTGCGCAACGCTTCCTCCAGCGTGTGCAGCAGCACGATGCCGTGGCTGCGCGGGCAATCCAGTTCCTCCTCCGGCAGGCTGCAGCGCGCGGTCAGCTGTTGCTGCTGGCCGAACTGCTCGACCGCCTCGCCCAGCGCCACCCGCACGCCGAGGAATTCCAGCTTGTCGTTCCACAGCTTGATCTGCATCTGGCGGTTGGTTTCGACGATCTGCATCAGCAGCTGCTTCATGTGGGTGGCGCGGTCTTGCAGCGCCGGTTCCTGCGGCATCTTCTGCATCAGCAGGCCCAGGTGCATGGTCAGCGCCGTCAGCGATGAACCGAGGCTGTCGTGCAGCTGGCGCGACAGCGAGCGGCGCTCGTTGTCCCAGCAGGTGTGGACGTGGCCGAGCAGGTCGCTCAGGTCGGCGCTGCGCAGGGCGTCTGGCTGGCCGGGCGTTTGTTGCTGTTGTTGTGGTGCCGGGACGGACATGGTTTTCTCTGTTAGGACGTACTTTGTGGGGCGATCATACCCGAGCTTTACAAGTCGTGGCGCACTCTGGCTAATGCTCACTGTTTGACGGCCAGCGGCACGCAGCCGCCGATCACGTCGGCCAGTTGGTCGATGTCCACCGGCTTGACCAGATGGCGGTCGAAACCGGCGTCCAGCACGCGCCGCAGGTCTTCGGCCAGGCCGTAGCCGGTTAGCGCGATCAGGCGGATGGCGCGGGTGGCCGGATCGGCGCGCAGGCGGCGCGCCACCTCGTAGCCGTCGATGCCGGGCAGGCCGATGTCGATCAGCGCCACGTCCGGCTGCCGGCTGGCGGCGGCCGCCACGCCTTCGTTGCCGTCGGCCGCCGCGTGCACTTCATAGCCGTAGCAGCTGAGCATCATGGTCATCATTTCGCGGCCGTCGTCGTTGTCCTCGATCAGCAGGATGCTGGGCATGCCGTGCTCGCTGATGGGCTCGGCCGGCGCCGGCGCCGCCACTGGCTGGTGTTCGATGCGCGGCAGGCGCAGCGTGAAGGTGCTGCCGCCGCCCGGCCCCTTGCTCTCGGCGGCGACGGCGCCGCCGTGCAGGTCGGCCAGCCGCCGCACCAGCGACAGGCCGATGCCCAGGCCGCCCTGCGAGCGGTCCAGCGTGCTCGAGCCCTGCACGAACACGTCGAACACATGCGGCAGCAGGTCGGCGGCGATGCCGACGCCGGTGTCGCGCACGCTGAGCACGACGTCGTCGTTCTCGGTCCAGGTGCGCACTTCGATGCGGCCGCCGGCCGGCGTGTACTTGAGGGCGTTGTCGATCAGGTTGCTAGTGATCTGTTCCAGCCGGGTGGCGTCGCCGTCGACCCAGCCCTGGTCGAGGTCATGGAGCAGCTGGTAGTCGGCGCTGCGGCCGGTGGCGCGATAGGTTTCCAGCGATGCCGCCACCAGCGCCGCCAGGTCCAGCGGCGCGCGGTTGAGCAGGATCTTGCCCGACATCGCGCGCGACAGGTCGAGCAGGTCGTCGACGATGCGGCCCAGGTGCTGGCTCTGGCGCTGGATGATTTTCTTGGCGCGCGTCACGCCCTCGGCCGACACGCCGGGCAGGCCGATCAGCGAAGCGGCGCTGCTGATGGCCGACAGCGGATTGCGCAGCTCGTGGCCCAGCATGGCGAGGAACTCGTCCTTGGCGTGGTTTTGCCGTTCCGCCGATTGCCGCTCCTCGATCTCGCGCGTCAGCCGCAGGTTGGTGGCGGTCAGCTCGGTGGTGCGCTGGCTCAGCTGGCGCGCCTGCTGCTTCAATTCCTCGTTCTTGGTGGCCAGCGCGACAAACACCGACACCTTGGCGTGCAGGATTTGCGGGATCACCGGCGTGAACAGGAAGTCGACCGCGCCGCGCTGGTAAGCCTTCAAACGGTCGAGCTCGTCCGCGAGGAAGGCGGTGATGAAGATGATGGGAATGTCGGCAGAGCGGGTGCGCTGGTGGATCGCTTCGGCCGTTTCAAAGCCGTCCATGCCGGGCATGTTCACGTCGAGCAGGATCACGGCGAAGTCGTGCATCAGCACCTGGCGCAGCGCCTCCTGGCCCGAGCGTGCCGCCAGTACCTCGTAGGACTCCTGTTCCGCCCACTGGGTGAGCAGGCTGGTCAACGCGAACAGGCTGTTGGCATCGTCGTTGACAACCAGGATTTTAGGTTTTTCTGTTTTAGGCACGGGGTCTCTGCACACTGCTGGAACTGCGAAATCTTCGCGGCCTTGAAGCTGCCAGAGAAGCAAGAAATACACGCTAAATCATCATATCAATTGCATATATGAATGTCAAAAACGCCCGGTCAATCGAACGCGGCAGAGGGAGCGCTGGCCACAGTGTTCGATTCCGTACAGACTCCGCCAGCCCGGACTGGGACAGTGGGGGCCTACCTCCAACCGAAAGGATGCATCATGAATATCGACACTATCGTGGATAAAGAGTACCTGGGCCTGAGCTTCCGCGCGCTGGCCGACGCGCCCACCAGCGCGCTGCGCGGCATCAGCGCCAAGGACGCCAAGGCGCTGGCGCAGGCCTTCAATGTGCACACGGTGCGCGAGCTGGCCAGCCTGGAGTTCGTCAAATGGGCGGCCGCGATCACCACGCTGGCCGAACATGAGCAGGCCACGCCGGAAGAGCAGGCCAAGGAAACCCTGCTGGACGGCGGCCTGGAGATGACTTTCCCGGCCAGCGATCCGGTGTCGGTCGACGCCGGCATCACCCGCATCGAAGTGGCGCCGGAAAAGGTCGATGCGCATGACGATCACCAGCACGCCGGCAAGATGGAAGAAGACGCCGCACACCCGGTGTGAGGCCAGCCGACCTTGGCCGCTCAGGCCGGGGTCGGCGACATGATGTGTTGCGGCGCCGGCGTGCGCATGGTTTGCGCGGTGCAGCAGCGGTTCTTGCCGGAGCGCTTGGCCTGGTACAGCGCGCTGTCGGCCGCGGCGATCACCGAGGCCACCTGGTCGGCGTCGTCGGGATAGATGCCGATGCCGATGCTGGTCGACAGCTGCAGGGTCAGGCCGCCGACGATGTAGGGCTCGGAGACCGCCTCGATCAGTTTGCTGGCCGGCTCATGGGTATCGCCCAGCTGCGCGATATTGCCCATGACGATGACGAACTCGTCGCCGCCGACGCGGGCCACGGTGTCTTCCTTGCGGGCGCAGCCGACCAGCCGCTGCGCCACCATCTTCAGGATCTCGTCGCCGGCCGCGTGGCCGTGGGTGTCGTTGATCGCCTTGAAGCCGTCCAGGTCCAGGTACATCACGGCCGCCTTGTTTTGCTGGCGGGTGGCGTGTTGCAGCACGGTGGAGATGCGGTCTTCCAGCAGGCGGCGGTTGGGCAGGCCGGTCAGCGGATCGTGCAGCGCCAGTTCCTGCTGCTGGCGGCTGTACTGGGCCAGCTCCTTGTACAGCAGGCGCACTTCCAGCATGTTGTGGATGCGCTTGTGCACTTCCAGCAGGTCGAACGGTTTGCTGATGAAGTCGCGCGCGCCCGCTTCCAGCGCGGCGATCTTGAAGCTCGGCTGGGCGGTCAGCGCCAGCACCGGCAGGTAGCCGCCTTGCTCGATTTCCTTCAGGCCCTTCATGACCTGGAAGCCGTTCAGGCCCGGCATCTGCAAGTCCAGCAGGATCAGGTCGTAGCAGTGCTGGCGGTGCAGCGGGCAGACCTGCTCCGGCAGCATGGTGGAGGCGACATCGGTATAGCCAGCTTCGCGCAGGATCTCCAACATCAATTCGACGTTGTCGGCGCTGTCATCCACCACCAGGATCTTGGCGTTCAGGATTTCGTCTCGGCTCGGCATAATAGTCTCTGTCTGTCTCAAGTTGGCCATTCTGGCCGGAAAATTTATAGTCTCACGATCTTAGCGCATGCATCTGTGCTGCGGCGCACACCTGCGCGTTGTATTTCCGCACGGCAATTAATTGTACCTGCTTTTTAGAATTTTTGTAGTTTATCAACTGAACTTCAGATTGCTTGTAGGACATTGCCGCGTCTGCAAGTAGGTCGCCGGTCAGGCGTGGCGGTGGGCCGCCCCCATCGCCGCCACCTTGGCGATCAGTTCGTTGGGCTCAACCGGCTTGGAAATATGCGCCAGGAAGCCGCTCGACAGCGCCCGGATGCGGTCCTCGGAACGGGCGAAGGCGGTCAGCGCGATGGCCGGCAGGTCGCCGCCGCGCGCCGGCCCCAGCGCCCGGATCCGGTCCAGCAGGCCGTAGCCGTCCACCTCCGGCATGCCGAGGTCGCTGAGCATCAGGTCCGGCCGCGCGTGTTGCAGCAGCGTCAGCGCCTCGCCGGCGGTGGCGGCGGTCAGCACGTCGGCGTTGCAATCGTTGAGGATGCGCTTGATCAGTTCGCGGGCGTCGTCCTCGTCGTCGACCACCAGCACCTGCAGGCCGGACAAGTCGTGGGCGGTGGCGCGGTGCGGCGCGCCGTCGCTGCCGGCGCCCAGCGGTTCGTTGCCGCCGTGGCGGCGCGGCAGGCGCACGGTGAAGCAGGCGCCGCGACCTTCGCCCTCGCTGGCGGCGCTGACGGTGCCGCCGTGCTGCTCCACCAGGTGCTTGACGATCGCCAGTCCCAGCCCCAGCCCGCCGTGCTTGCGGGTGGTGGTGGCGTCGGCCTGGCGGAAGCGCTCGAACACATGCCCGATGAAGGCGGGGGCGATGCCGACGCCGTTGTCGCGCACATCGACGGCGATCTGGTCGCCCTCGCGGTGGATGCCGACCTGGATGCGGCCGCCGGCCGGCGTGAACTTGAGGGCGTTGGTCAGCAGGTTCCAGACGATTTGCTGCAGGCGGTTGGCGTCGCCGGCCACCATGCCCGGCGCGGCCTCGAAGTCGCGGTCGATGCGGATCTGCTTGGCCTCGGCGGCCGGGCGCACGGTGTCGATGGCGGCGGCGACGATGGCGGCCGGCGACAGCGACAGCATCTCCAGCCGCACCTTGCCGGAGGCGATGCTGCTCATGTCGAGCAAGTCCTCGATCAGCTGGGCCTGGGCGCGGGCGTTGCGCTCGATGGTTTGCAGGCCGCGGTGCAGGTCGGCCTGGTCGCGGCTGCCGCGCCGCAGCACCTGGGCCCAGCCGAGGATGGCCGTCAGCGGCGTGCGCAGCTCGTGCGACAGCGTGGCCAGGAATTCATCCTTCATCTGGCTGGTGCGTTCGACGTCGGCGCGCGCCTGGCGTTCGCTGTCGAGCAGGATCTTGCGCTCCTCGGCGGCCTGCTGCGAGGCTTCGTACAGGCGCGCGTTGTCGATCGCGACGGCGGCCTGGGCGGCGATGCCGCCGATGATGCGCTCGGTGCGCTCGCTGAACATGAACGGTTCCGGGTGGCCGAAGAACAGGCAGCCGATCACCACGCCCGAGCGCAGCGCCACCGGCACCGCCAGGTAGCTGCGCACCGGCGGCTGGCCGGGCGGCAGCCGGTGGCAGGGCGAGTCGCGGCCGTAGCGGGCGTCGGCCGGCCAGTCGTTGCTGCGCACCGTGCCGTGCGTGCACAGTTCGGCGCTGGACAGGGCGCCGTCGCGCGGGCGGCCGAAGTCGGCGCAGCTGGCCGGGGCGCCGCTCGAGACCATGTGCAGCTCGCGCGCGCGGCCGTGGCCGTCGGCGCCGCGGTAGAAGAAGGCGCCGAAGCGGGCGCCGCTGATGCTGGTGGCGGCGTCGGTCACTTCCTGCAGCAGCGGATGCAGGTCGCGGGTCGAGGCCAGCGCGTTGCCGGTGCGGTTGACCAGCTCCAGCACGGCGGTCTCGTCGCGCAGCGCTTCCTGCACCCGCTTGACCTGGTCGACGTCGGTGCTGGTGCCGAACCAGCGCAGCACGCGGCCGGCGGCGTCGTGCACCGGATTGGCGCGCGTCAGGAACCAGCGGAATTCGCCGTTGGCGCTGCGGATCGGCACTTCCAGTTCATACGGCAGGCCGGTGGCGCGCGAATGCTGCCAGCGCTCCAGCATCGGGGCGATGCAGTCGGGCGCGTAGACCTGGCGCCAGCCATCGCCGCTCATTTGTTCGGGGGTGGTGCCGGTGTAGGCGTACCACGGCTGGTTGTACCAGATCATGGTGCCGTCCTGCTCGGCGATCCAGGCCAGCTGCGGCATGGAATCGGCCAGTGCGCGCAGTTCCAGTTGGCTCTGGCGCAGCGCTTCCCGGGCGCTCAGCAAATCCTGCTGGGCGTTGCTCGATGCAGGGAGCGCGGCGTCGTCCGTCGGGGGCTCGGGCGTTACGGCGTCGGTGGGCTCGTGAGGAAGAATCATGTGGGGCTTCGGGCTGCCGCGATGCCTGCGGCCGCCGGACGGCGACCGTCTGCTCGCCAGGCTAACGCTCGACGTTTACGGTGACTTCATTGTAGCCCGATCTCCCCCCGTGGCTCCGCACGGTTGGCAGCGGTTCAGGCCGGGCGGGCGGCCATGCGCTGGGCGATCTGGTCCAGCGCGGCTTGCAGCTGTTCGATGTCGTAGGGCTTTTGCAGCGACTGGGCGGGGAATTCCAGGTGGCGGGTCAGTTCGTCGCCGTAGCCGGAGGCGAACAGCAATTGCAGCGCGGGCGCCTGCTTGAGCGCCTGGCGCGCCAGCTCGACGCCGGACATGCCGGGCAGGCTGACGTCGGTGAACAGGACGTCGAAGGACAGTCGCGCCAGCTCGGGCAGGGCGTCCTCGCCGGTGGCGGCGGCGTGCACCTCGTGGCCGAGCGCGCGCAGGGTTTCGCAGACCAGGTAGCGGGCGTCGGCGTTGTCCTCGACCACCAGCAGATGCAGCGGGCGCGCGACCTCGGCCGGCGGCGCGGCCTGGGCCGGCGCCAGCGCGCACAGCACGCCGCCGACCTGGCCGGCGTCGTTGCGCACCGGGGTGTAATACAGGTCCAGCGGCAACTGGGCGGCGCCGTTGTTGCGCCACGCCGGCAGGCTGACGCCGCGATAACTGGCGCTGTCGCCGGCCCAGGCCTGGCGCACCGCGGCGCTGTTCCAGCTCCATGCTGCAGGCTGGATCGACGGCACGCTGCCGCCGGGCGCGCGCAGGCTCGACAAGCCGATCAGCGCCGCGTAGGCGTCGTTGTAGACCATGATTTGTTCGTGCCCCCACATCAGCAGCATGGCGGTGGGGGAATTGAGCAGGATGTCCACCGTCAGCCGCAGCGGCAGCGGCCAGCCGGCCGGTTCGCCGAGGGCGGTGCGCGACCAGTCAGGGGAGGGCGGCGCGACGGCGGTGGGTGGTGTCATGCTGGGGCAACCTGTCTGTATTTGTCTTGGAAGGCAAAGCTGACCGCATCGTACACTAAAAAAAAAGCCCGCTACAGGAGCGGGCTAAATCTATTTCCTTGGAGGAGAATAGAGGAGACAGGTGAATGATGCTGCAACGCGGAAACGAAAGCAAATTTTTTCTGATGATGAGCGAGATCACTGGCATGAATGAAGCTGCCCGCAAGCCTTGAAAAGCCTGGGTTTGTGAGCGGAATGACCATGTTTTTTCCCGCATTCCGGCGCGCTGCATATACACTGCTGGTTGAGGCGGCGCAGTGCCGCAATTTGGAGGCGCTATGGCGACTGTGGTGAAGCACAGAAAGATCAACATCGTTGTATTGGAGCAAAACGAACAGATAGCGGACCAGTGCCGGCAGGGCGACATCGCCATCGTCGCCGACCCTGCGGGCTGGTGGATCAAGTTTGTCGGCGAGGGCGGCCATGTCGATTGCTACGGCGTGCCCTATGCCTCCTACAATGAAGCATTGTGGTCGGCCAAGGCGGCGGCCGAATTCGGCACCTGACAGAGAGTGCTGGACAAGCCGGGGGAGTGTCCCTATAATGCTGCTTCTTTCGAACGGCATGCCGGTTGAAGGAGATGCAGCAAAGCAGTTTGTGGAGTGGTTGATTCGGTGTTTCGTACGCCTGACCAACTAAACGATAGAAAATATCGAACTTTGCAAAACGAAATTAATGCTTTATAATGTTGCTTAAGCGGCTGTAGCTCAGCTGGATAGAGTACTTGGCTACGAACCAAGGGGTCGTGGGTTCGATTCCTGCCAGCCGCACCAAAATTCGTAAGTAGAGGGGCCTGAAGAGCAATCTTCGGGCCCTTTTGCTATTAGTGTAAGACCTTGAAACGGATTGCAAAATTTCTTCAAGGAATTCTTCGCAAAACAAGAAAACGCTGTTATACTCTTGTTTTTCGCGGCTGTAGCTCAGCTGGATAGAGTACTTGGCTACGAACCAAGGGGTCGTGGGTTCGATTCCTGCCAGCCGCACCAAAATTCGTAAGACGAAAGGCCTGAAGAGCAATCTTCAGGCCTTTTTTCTTTGTGCGCTCATTTATTCTGATGCCCCGGACCGTCAGCTCTACCATACTTCTCATCGCCAGCGGCGATGTGACCGATAATCTTGGGGGGAGCGCCTATTTTGTTTTTTCGTATAGCTGATAACAGTTTAGTCTTGGATTGCTTGGGCCTGAACGGCTTCGATGAATGAATTGAGCTTTCCTGCTACTCCCGTTACGCTGCGATCAAACGCGAAAATTTGTCTACCTCTGGAGTTTGATGCAAAGAACCATTGGCCAGATCCTCGGGTAGGTTCTATAAAATAGAGTACATCGGCGTTCTTTGCTGGCGCCAAGTTTCCGTTCATGGAGTCGAGCTCGATTAGTTGCACACTTGAATAAATTCCTCGCTTTACCACCGCGTCATAAAAAGCCACTCCGCCACGATGATTTGCTTTGTTGAGGTTGTCCAGAATTTCTTTTCCGATCCCTATTGGGGCGTGACCTTGTTGCTCAGTGAAGATTTTTAGGCTAGCCGCGTTCATTGCGCTAAGTGAAGGAAATCCGATTAAGAGACTCTTCTGTGAGGCTGGTGTGGGAAGTACTCCGATGTTTCGAATAGATGACGTATAGGTATTCTCTACCGCTGTTTGGAAGGATTCCTGCGAGTTGTACTTCGCGCCTTCAAAGGTATAGTTTGCGGCGCAGCCAGCGAGTGATAAGGCCGCGGTAATAATTGCGACTACGCGCAAGTTACTTATTTTCATGGTCTGGGGTTCCTCCTATCAATAGACATTTACTCTCGGACGCGTAAACGGCAGGCAAATTCTTCAGGGTGCATTTCACTTTCATTATCGGTTTGTCTGTCGGGCCTTCTTGCCCTGTTGCCGCCAATGTCGGAGGTTTTGTATTTTTCATTTCGTCCCAACGGGCAGTTCCGATATACCTTGACCGAACGGATTCGGTGGTTTGGGTGCAAATAGACTGTTCGATAATATGAATATTTGGAACTGATACGCATACTCCAATGGGATGTCGAAATGCATCATTTTGAATAATGTCAAAATACTTTATTTCGCCATTTGAATGGCGCACCGCATATCGAAAGTGAAATTTGGAATTTGCTTGACGATCCAAGGTTGAGCCCAAAATGGCGCCAATCAAAGTGGCGCCCAACTGATTCCTCGCAGAGTAGTTGCCATTCTTTATCGCGCGATCCACATATGTTGCATTTCCAACTGCGCCGCCTAGTGCGGAGCCAGCGGTTGTGCCTGGTGTCGATTCGTCGATTCCTTGATTGTCAATTATTATTCCGAACGACAAGGTAGGGAGTAAATTGACGATATGGAGTTCTTGAATGGAGTCCTGTTCCGACTGGTTCAGGCCAATCCAGGCTAATTCGTGCACGACGATCTGCTGCTGCGCCTGTGCGTAGCCGGATATAAAACAGGCAATTGCAACGACCTTCCGCATATCTATTCCTAGCGAATTAAGTTACGAGTGTATTACTTATTGTTGACTGGAAATCTATTCAATTGTTGCACTGTGCTCCGCAGCAGCGAAGTTCATACCCGCGCGCGATGATCTTGGAATGCCGTAAGCATCCCGTCTCAAGTAGCCAAGGGATCACACAACAACCAGCTTTCGCCTTCATGAAAAGCCAGATCGCAACCTCCATCCACGGCACGCGGCGGTGGCGGTTGTTCGGAGGCTACATGCTGACGTCCCCCTGCGTGCCGCACTGAAAAAATACGTAAAAAATCTCTTTTCGCCACTTCTTGATTTGAGTTTCCCCTGCTATAATGTTGTCTTTCGCGGCTGTAGCTCAGCTGGATAGAGTACTTGGCTACGAACCAAGGGGTCGTGGGTTCGATTCCTGCCAGCCGCACCAAAATTCGTAAGACGAAAGGCCTGAAGAGTGATCTTCAGGCCTTTTTTCTTATTTGCGCGCGGCTTTAGCGCACTGGGCGGCGAGGATAGCGCGCTCCATCGCATCGCCGACGCCGCGGATATATTCCGGCGTGCAGGTCGCGGCGCTGACCGCCACCGGCTGCACCTGCCGCGTGAAGCCGCGATAGCCGAACACGCCGAGCAGAGTGGCGGCGGCCAGCGTGACGAGGACGTTGGTTTTGGATTTCAAAAATCATTCCTTATTTGATAGTACTTCCATGATACACGGGCCCCGTGCGATGATTGTCGGATCATCGTCCCTGAGGAGCGTGCATGACCATCATCACCACTGTCGAAGACCTGCGTGTCTTGGCCCAGAAGCGCGTGCCGCGCATGTTCTACGATTATGCTGATGCCGGTTCGTGGACCGAATCGACCTACCGCGCCAACGTCGACGATTTCCAGACCATCAAATTCCGCCAGCGCGTGGCCGTCAACCTGGAAAACCGCACGCTGAAAAGCACCATGGTCGGCCAGGAAGTGGCGATGCCGGTGGCGCTGGCGCCGACCGGCCTGACCGGCATGCAGCACGCCGACGGCGAGATCCTCGCCGCCAAGGCCGCGGAAAAGTTCGGCGTGCCGTTCACCTTGTCCACCATGAGCATCTGCTCGATCGAAGACATCGCCGCCAACACCAGCAAGCCGTTCTGGTTCCAGCTGTATGTGATGAAGGACCGCGAATTCATCAACCGCCTGATCGACCGCGCCAAGGCCGCGCGCTGCTCGGCGCTGGTGCTGACGCTGGACTTGCAGGTGCTGGGCCAGCGCCACAAGGACTTGCGCAACGGCCTGTCGGCGCCGCCCAAGCTGACCATCGCCAACATGATCGACATGGCGACCAAGCCGCGCTGGGTGCTGGGCATGCTGGGCACCAGGCGCCGCAGCTTCGGCAACATCGTCGGCCATGCGTCGTCGGTGTCGGACATGTCGTCGCTGTCGGCGTGGACCAGCCAGCAGTTCGACCTGAGCCTGTCGTGGAAAGACGTCGAGTGGATCAAGCAGCGCTGGGGCGGCAAGCTGATTATCAAGGGCATCATGGACGCGGAAGATGCGCGGCTGGCGGTGGAGAGCGGCGCCGATGCGCTGATCGTCTCCAACCACGGCGGCCGCCAACTGGACGGCGCGCAGTCGTCGATCGGCGCGCTGCCGGCCATCGTCGACGCGGTCGGCCAGCAGATCGAGATCCACATGGACGGCGGCGTGCGCTCCGGCCAGGACGTGATCAAGGCGCTGGCGCTGGGCGCCAAGGGCGTCTACATCGGCCGCCCGTTCCTGTACGGCCTTGGAGCGATGGGCGAGCAGGGCGTCAGCAAATGCCTGGACATCATCCGCAACGAGCTGGATCTGACCATGGCCTTCTGCGGCCTGCGCGACGTCACCAAAGTCGATAAAAACATCCTGCTGCCGGGTAGCTTCAAATGAAGCAGGCCAGCGACGGCAAGGGTTTGTTGCAGCAGGGCGTAGCCAGCCGCAGCGCGTTGATGGTGGCCATGCTGCGCGCCGCCCACCAGTTGATCGATACGCCGCTGGTGTTCGACGATCCGCTGGCCTTGTCCGTCATCGGCCCTGACCACGAGGCGACGGTGCGCGCCGCGCCGGAAAAATTCGACACCGGCGTGGTGCGCGTGCTGCGCGCCGCGATGGCCGTGCGCAGCCGCTTCGCCGAGGATGAACTGGCGCAAGCGCTGCGCCACGGCGTGCGCCAGTACGTGCTGCTGGGCGCAGGCCTCGATACCTACGCCTACCGCAATCCGGTGGCCGACCTGCGCGTGTTCGAGGTCGATCATCCCGCCACCCAGCGCTGGAAGCGCGGCTTGCTGGAGCAGGCCGGCGTCGCCGCGCCGGCGTCGATGAGCTACGTGCCGGTCGATTTCGAACGCGACGACCTGGCCGAGGCGCTGACCGCCGCCGGCTGCCGCCTGGATCAGCCGGTATTCTTTTCCTGGCTGGGCGTGACCCTGTACCTGAGCAGCGACGCCGTGTTCGACACGCTGGCCTTCGTCGCCGGCCTGCCGCCCGGCAGCGGCATCGTGTTCGACTACGGCGTGGTGCCCGAGTTGCTCAATCCAATGGAGCGCATGGGCATGGCCTACTTCGCCAAGAAGTACGAGGCCGAGGGCGAACCCTGGATTTCCTTCTTCGCGCCCGAGGTGCTGGCCTGCGAACTGCGCGCGCTCGGCTTCGGCGACGTGTCCGACCATGGCGCCGACCAACTGCGCCTACGCTATCTTGCAAGCCGCAACGACGGCCTGCGGCTGGGCGGCGGCACGCGCCTGATGCGCGCCTATGTCAAATGAATTTGCTTGAATTAGAGTTAATGTTCTAGTACTGTTGTATTTAAAGTCATTCCTTTCTGTGCGGCAATCGTCGCGTGCTAATCTCGATTTTGGCGACTCCTTATGCGCAAAACGCATGAGGGGAGTGCCTTTCATTCACTTCATGAGGAAAAAGAAATGGAAATCCTGATCGACACGACCTTCATCTCGATTACCGATTCGACCGAATCGGAATATCTGCACGACGACATGAGCGGCGCGCTGGCTGACGTCAGCGTCTCTTGCTGCACCTGCTCCTGCTCCTGCTGCTGCTAATTGCCAGCTGGTGGGCGGGATGGCGATGCCTGTGGCGCCGCCGTCCCGCCTTTCAGGAGGTTGGATGAATGTTCTGACGATAGGTCTTCACAATGAATGAGTCACTTTACGTATCGCCGCTGGCGGAAATCACCACGCTGGGCGAGGACAAGATAGCCATGTCCGTGGTCGGCCGCCGCTTCACGGTCGAGGACAAGGTTGGCATGCTCAAGAGCATCCTCGACCAGGCCGCGCAGGGCGTGCAACTGGCAGCGCTGACCGAAGCGATGGCCGACAGCTTCCCGCCCGAGGCGGTCGAAGCGGCCGTCACGGCGCTGGTCAACGCCCGGGTGCTGGTGCGCGACGACGCCCGTGCCGGCGGCGACGCCACCCACCAGCATCTGCAGCACCGCCGCGAACTCGATGCGCTGATCCCGCGCGACCAACTGGCCGCCTACGACCGCGCCAACTGGCTGCTGGTGCTGGCCGGCGAGGGCGCCTGCGCCGACGCGCTGGCCGAGGCACTGGCCGAGATGAGCGTGCCGCTGCAGCGCATCGGCCGCGATGGCGAGCTGCCATCGGCCGATATCGTCGGCGACAAACGCGCGCTGCTGCTGGTCTGCTCCGATTTCGAGGACTTCGCGTCCTTCCGCGCGATGAACGCCAAAGCGGTCGAACGCGGCCTGGCCAGCCTGTACCTGGGCATAGACTGGAGCACGGTGCAGTGCGGCCCGCTGGTGATGCCGAAGGCGACCGCCTGCTACGAATGCTATTTCCACCGGGTGCGCAGTACGCGCAAGTTCGTCGCCGAATTCGACGTGCGCAGCAAGCCGGAAAACATCCTGTACCACGCGCTGCCGAGCAAGCTGGCGATCCAGTTCGGCGTGGCCGAAGCTTCGCGCCTGGCGCTGCAATACCTGAGCGGCACGCTGGACGACCTGCATCACAGCGTCTTCAGCGAGATCGATAGCCTGAGCGGCGAGACCCATCGCAGCCGCATCCTGCGCTTGCCGCGTTGCGCGTGTTGCGGCAACGCCAGCACGGCGCGTCCGGTCGGCACCGTGTTCCAGCAATCGCTGCTGCGTCGCCGGGCCTAAGCCATGGAACGATTATCCGATGCAGCGCGCCTGGCGCTGATCCACGAAGCCCTGGTGCACCGCCGTCACGGCATCATCACCACGCTGCTGGAAGAGACCGAGCATCCCGATGCGCGCGGCCTGTTCGTCTTCAACGCGCTGATGGTCGACGTCAAGGCGATGATGATCGATCCGTCGCGCGCCAAACCGAACAACCCGACCAGCGACCGCGCCAGCCTGGCAGGTTCCGGCGCCGCGTTCGACCGCACCTCGGCGCTGTGGGCGGCGTTCGGCGAGGCGATCGAGCGCTACTCGGCGGCCGTGCATTTCGACGACCAGCTGCATTACGCCAGCCAGGCCGAATTGGGCGCGGCGGCGGTGGGGCTGGAGCAGTTTGTGTTGTTCTCGCCGGAGCAGTACGCGGCCGAGGGCTTTGAATTCTCCGCGCCCGATGCGGACGTCACCCGCGCCTGGGCGCGCGCGACCGATCTGTGCGACCCGGAGCGCGAATGCTATGTTCCGGCGCAGATGGTCTACCTCGGCATGCAGGTGAAGAATCAGCGCGAGATCGTATTCCAATCGTCATCGACCGGCCTGGCGTGCGGCATGGACGAACAACGCGCCATCCTGAGCGGCTTGTGCGAAGTGATCGAACGCGACGCCTTCGCGGCGATGTGGCAGATGCGTTACGCGCCGCGCCGGCTGGAAGTCGGCCCTGAGGCACGGGCGGCTTTGCTGCCCGGCGTGCAGCGCGCGCTTGAACATCCGTCGCTGGACGTGCGGCTGTGGGACATCACCACCGATGTCGGCCTGCCGGTGGTGCTGTGCCTTGCGCGCAGCCGCAACGACGGCACCATGTCGCTGGGCGCCAGCGCACAATTGGGTGTAGGGCAGGCGATCAACAAGGCGGTGATCGAAGCGCTGCACGGCTATTGCTGGGCGAGTTCCATCCTCGGCGCAGGTACGCCACTGCCGGAGCGCGCCGCTATCCGCAATCCGGGCGATCATTTTGCCTACTTCCTGGAGCCGTCGCGCCAGCCGGCGATGGATTTCCTGTTCGCGAATGCCGCGACCATCGACAGCGGCGACGCCTCCCTGCATCAACTGGCCACGCTGGACGATTTGCTGGCGCGCCTGCGCGCGATGGGTTTGCCGGCGCTGGCGGTTGACGTCACCTCGGAGGATATCGCCAGCCTGGGTTTCTGCGTGGTGCGCTCGCTGGTCCCCGGCCTGCATCCGCTGCTGTTCGGCGATGGCATGTTGAGCCGCGACGAGCGCCGCCTGCGCCAGATCGCCCGCCACTGGGGGCTGGCCGAGGTGCCGCCGCCGAATACCGATCCTCATCCTTTCCCATAATGCGGACCTCACATGAACCATAGTTTGCAAGAACTGCTGCCGCCGCAGGCCATGGCGGGCGATTTCGACATCGACGACCCGGCCGAGATCCTGCACGAGCAGACCAAGTTCCATCGCGCCACGCTGGCGGGGCAGGTCAAGAACATCGTCCGCTACCTGCGGCATCCGGCCTTCATCGCGCGCGGCGCGGCGGGCTACAACGTGTTTGCCTCCTGTCCGAAAATAGACTTGCCGGAGCCTGACCTAGCGCTGGGCGAACTGGCGGCGGCAATGGCGGGACGCACCAGCGCGCGCGGCTTCGCGCCGGCGCTCAGCCTGCGCGAGGTTTCGAGCCTGCTGCACCATGCGGTGCGCGTGAACCGGTACCGCAGCAGCGACGCCGCGCCGCACGTCAAGCTGGCGTTCCGCGCCTATCCATCGCCGGGCGGCCTGTATCCGACCGAGTTTTACTTTTTCCTGAACCAGGTCGAGGGCGTTGAACCGTGCATCGCCCACTACGACGCGCGCGAGCACTGCCTGCGCGTGTTGAAGCCTCAGGACGGCGACGCCTTCGGCAGCGCCGAAGTGCGCGGCGGCGAGCAGTCGATCAAGGCGCCGCTGGTGTGCGTGATGACCAGCGTACCACAGCGCGCCACCGCCAAATACGGCGCCCGTGGCTATCGCATGGCGTTGCTCGAAGCGGGTCATGCATCGCAGAACCTGTGCCTGGCGGCGCAGGGGCTGGGTATGGGATCGCTAGTCTACGGCGCCTACTATGACGATGAACTGGCGGCGCTGCTCGATATCGACGGCGTGACCGAGACCGTAGTGTCGGTCATGCTGCTGGGACGCGAGGCACCGCAGGAGAGCGCGAAGCCATGAACGACAACGCCATCCGTGTGCTGGGCGACGCAGTGACTGTAGGGCCTGCGGCAGGAGCCAGCCTGCGGCAGGGCGCGTTCGCGCTGCTGCGTCACGCGGCGGCGGGCGAGCGCGATGCCGCGCTGGCGGAACTGGACCAGCTGTTTGCGCTGCGCGGCCGTTTCCATGCCTATCCGCTGCTGCTCGATATGGTGGTGGGCAAGCAGGCTTGGCATCCGAGCGGATCGCTGTTCGTGCTGGACGCCGCGCCGCTGCCGCCGGCATTGCAGTCTCACTTTGAAGAGGCGATCGCTTGCTGCGCCGGCTTCCTGGAGCTGCCCGTCCCCTGCATCTTGCTGCAATGCCGCGCCGAGAGCCGCGACCTGCACCTGACCATGGAGAGCTTCCCCGGACTGGCGGTGTTGCGCCTGTCCACGCTGTCACCAGGATATCCCGACGATCTGCGCGCGGTGCAGTTTCACGAGGTGGCGCATTGCTTCCTGACTTGCGGTGTGCGTTTGCTGGACGAGGGACTGGCGCATTTCTTCGCCAGCCGCCACGCGGGCGCCACGTTGCCGGCGGCGGACATGGATCTGCTGCCGCCGATGCGCACGCTGCTGAGCCGCAGCGCCGACAGCATGTTCGGCGAAAGCGTGGACAGCGATCTGGCCGTGTACAAGTCGGCCTGCCGCGTCGGCGCCGATTTGTTGGAAGCGATCTACGCGTTGGGCGGGGCGGGACGTATCACGCGCCTGTTCGCGGCCGTGGCGCGGGCTGGTTCGGAAGCCCAGATTGTGCGTCTGGTGGAAGAGGCCTGCGGACAGAGTTTTCCCGCTGCCGCCCGCAACGGCGGGCCAAGCGCCGAACAGGCAGTGCTGATCGAACGTGCGCGCCAGGCCGTGTTCACCGCTTGGATCAACAAGAATCCGAAGGATATCGACGAGGCCATCGCCGCGCTGGAAGCGGATGAAATCCATGCCGAGCCTGCACTGCTCGACAGCCTGCTCGGCGCGCGCATCAACCGCGCGCTATTGCAGGTTAATTTCACGACCGCGCCGACGGCCGATGAACTGGCGCAGCTGGAGATGCTGCTCAAGGCCGGGGAATGCCTGCCACAAGGACGCCTGTGGCTGTGGCGCGGCACGCACGCGATCCTGATGATTTTGCTGGCCCGGCCCAACATCATCAAGGTCGCCAGCGCCGGCCAGCAGGCGATCAATGCCTTCAACAAGGCCGTGCAGCTGATACCGAACGATCCCGATCTGCTGGTGCAGCACGCGTCGCTGCTGTTGCACGCGCCGCCCGCATATGGCGGCGACCGTGACCTGGGTGTAAGCAAGTTGCGACAGGCGATGCAGGACCCGGTCTACCGCGAGCATGCGCGGCAGGTCTTGCTGGAATACGGTGTCGAGATGCCAGTGGAGGAGGCCGTTGCCGTCGCTGCGGCGCGCGCGCCGGACGCGCCACCAACTGCCCCCGCACCTGCGCTACTGGAACTGAGCGGCGTGGAGCTGCGGCTCTCATCCTCGTTCACGCTGCGTCCCGGCGCGCTGACGGTGCGTCGCGGCGAGCGCGTGGCCTTCATTGGCCGCAACGGCAGCGGCAAGTCGATGTTGATGGAAACCCTGCTGGGATTGCGCCAGCCCGACCGCGGCACCGTCTCGCTGCACCTGGGCGATCCACGCGATGCGGCCACGCGCCAGCGCATCGGCGGCCTGTTGCAAGGCTACGACCTGCCAGGTCAGACCAAGGTGCGCGAGATGATGGCGCTGCACCAGGCCATGTACCAGCGCACCGACGCCGCAGTCACCCGCGCGCTGGGAATGGACGAACTGCGCGACCGGTTCTGGCAGCAGCTGTCGCGCGGCCAGAAACAGCGCGTGATGCTGTGGATGGCCTTGGCCCATGTGCCGGAGTTGGCCATTCTCGACGAACCATCGCTGGGACTGGACGAATGGTTCGCCCGTGCGCTGCGCGAATTGCTGGCCGCTTTGCCGATGGCGCTGCTGGTGATTTCGCACGCGCCGTCCGACTTGCTCGGCATGGACCGCATCTGCTGCCTCGACGATGGCCGTATCGTGGCAGAGGGCACGCTGGCATCGCTGATGGAAAAACGAGTCGGCCAATTCAAGGGCGTGCTGCGGCAAGCCCTGTCGGAAGCGGCGTTGCAGGCCTTGCGCGCGCTGCCTGCACTGGTGCAAGCGCCGCGTGAACGCGACGGCGCCTGGGAGCTGTTCGGCGGCGCCGGTTTCGACCAGGGCTTCCGTCAGTTCATCGAACAACAGCGCATCGGTGCATTCAGCCTGGAGCCAGTGTCGGTCGAGGACTTCCTTGCTGACGTCACTCAAATCGTGCCCACAACGGGGCAGTCATCATGAAAATACTTCTGCATCTGGTCAAAGCCGATCTGGCCATGTTCTTGCGCGGGAAACTGGCGCTGTTCTGGACCTTTGCCTTCCCCTTGCTGATGCTGGTCATGCAGATGGCCTTGTTCGGCCAGGACGTCAAACTCGGTCCCGTATCGCTGGCGATCGTTGATCTCGATCGCAGCACCGAGAGCAGCTCTTACCTGCGGCAATTGCAGGCCGGCCTGCGTCAGCAGCACAGCGTGGACTTCGCTCCCGTGACGACACCCGCCGACGGCACGGCGGCGCAAGCCGACTTCGTGCTGACGATACCGGCCGGTTTCGCCGCCAACATCGCCGCCGGCCGCACCACCGACATCGCGCTGCGCGGCGGCCATGGCGCGGGCGCCGCGTTCGACGCCGCCTACGGCCTGCTGCGCGGCTACAGCGACGTCTACAACCTGAACGGCCTGAATGCGCCGCCGCGTGTGACTTTGCCACCGCCACCTCCAGTCGCCGAACAGACGCTGGACTATCGCCTGTTCCTCGTCACCGGCCTGGCCGGCATGGTGATACTGTCCACCAGTTTGATGGGCTTTGCCGGCCCTCTGGTGGCCGCGCGCGAGGGTGGCATGTTCCGCATGTACCAGCTGTTCCCGATGCCGACCGGCGTCGTGGTGGCCGCGTGGTGCGTGTCGCGGCTGTTGATCGTGTTGGCGGCCAGCCTGGTGATGTTCCTTGCCGCCTGGGCGATCTACGGTGTGCGCATCAGCGCCGACGGCATGCAGGTGGCTGCCGCCATCGCCATGCTGGCGCTGGGTGCCGGCGCGTTCCTGGCATTGGGATTGCTGATCGCCGCCATGATCAACAGCGTGGCCGCCGCCACCATGTTCTGCAACCTGCTGTATTTCCCGCTGCTGTTTTCGGGTAATCTCATGGTCCCGTTGGGCGGCCTGCCCAAGCTGGCCCGCGAGGCACTGGACTGTCTGCCGCTGAACGCGATGATGTCGAGCATACGCCGCGGCCTGACCGGCGGCATGGGATGGAGCACGGATATTTACAGCGTGGCCTTGCTGTCGGTGATGCTGATAGCCTGCCTGGCGCTGTCGGCGCGGCGTTTTACGTGGATGCCGCGTTCCTGAAAAAAAGAGACATGACATGAACGAACAAAATCTATCGAAAGTGCAGGGGAGCGAAGACACGCGCAGCAAATTGCGCCGCCTTCCGCTGATCGCCACCATGAGCATCGTCGCCTGCGTGGGCGTGGTGCTGGCAGCGTTGTTGTCGCGGGCGCCGCAGGCGGCTTCGGTGCAAGCGCCGTCGCCCTCGGCCGGCGCCAGTGTTACCATCAAATTGACTGGTGTCGCCGGCAGCAAAGGCATGGTCATGGCGGCCTTGTGCGACAAGGCGACCTTCCTCAAACGCTGCCCTTATATGCAGACCGTGGCCGCATCACCGGTCGTCAATCTGAAGTTTGAAGGCGTTAAACCTGGCGTGTATGCGGCCATGCTGTTCCACGACGAGAATGGCAACGGTGAATTCGATCGCTCGCCCAACGGCATGCCGCTGGAGGGTTATGCCTTTTCTCGCAACGCCAAGGGCAATTACGGGCCACCGTCCTTCGAGGATGCGGCGGTTGAAGTCAAGGCCGGTAAAGCGGTTCTCGATATCGACATGGTCTACTGATGGCGGCCATTCTGGAAGTTGACGCGGTATCGAAGCACTATCTGCGCGGCGATGAGCGCATCGTGGCGCTGGACCGGGTATCGTTCCGCATCGATCAACCCAGCGTGACGGCCATCGCGGGGCCGTCGGGCAGCGGCAAGAGCACCTTGCTCGGCATGCTGGCGCGTTTCGACCGGCCGGACAGCGGCAGCATCAGCGTTGATGGTGAGCGCCTGGACCGGATCGCGGAACCGCAGCTGGACCAGTACCGCAACCGCAAGCTCGGTTTCGTTTTCCAGCAATTCAATCTGGTTGGCACGCTGACGGCGCAGGAAAATGTGGAGCTGGCGCTGGCGCCGCAAAAGCTGTCGCCGGCTGAGCGCAGCCGCCGCGCCGTTGAAGCGCTGCAGATGGTCGGCATGGATCATCGCCTCAAGCACGAGCCGTCCGAACTGTCGGGCGGGCAGCAGCAGCGCGTTGCCATCGCGCGGGCACTGGTCAATCGTCCCAGCCTGGTGATCGCCGACGAACCGACCGGTAACCTGGATGGCAAGACCGCGCAGCAGTTGCTGGAGCTGATCGGCAACCTGAATCGCCAGGTTGGCACCACCTTCGTCATCGCCACCCACGACCAGCGGGTGATGGACATGGCGCACAGCGTGGTGCGGCTGGCGGACGGCAGGCAGGTCGCATGAAGCAATGGCTGATACTCGCGTTGCGCAACGTGCGCCGCAATGGACGGCGCTCCCTTCTGCTGGGCGGTACGATAGGCGTGGGTACTTTGGCGTTGTTGCTGTTTGTGGCGTACATCGCGGCCTCGCTGGATGGCCTGCGCGAGAGCACCATCCGCAGCGGTCTGGGACACGCGCAGCTGGCCGGCGCAGGACAGTTTGACGGCTACGCCGAACAGCAGCTGCAATATGGACTGGACCGGCCGGCGCTGGCGCAGGTGGAAACGCTACTGGCGCAGGAACCGCAAGTGCGCCGCGTGGTCCCGCGCCTGCTGTTTGCTGGATTGGTATCGAACGGCGCGCGCACGCTCAATTTCGAGGGCAGCGGCGTGATGCCGGACCGCGAGCGCCAGGCGTTCGGCGCCTTCCAGACTTTGGCTGCCGGCGTCCCGCTGAGCGCGAAGCCGGCCGGCCGCTATCAAGTCCTGATCGGCAAGGAGATGGCGCGGCGGCTGGCGGTCAAGCCCGGCGAATCGATCACGTTGATGACGACCACCGTCAGTGGCAGCGTCAACGCGATGGATCTGGAAGTAGTGGGTCTGGTGGCGACCGGTGTTCCGCAGACCGATTTGTACCTGCTGCAAATGCCGCTTGAAACCGCGCAGGAACTGCTGCGCACGACCAAAGTGTCCAGCGTCGCGGTGCTGTACCAGGACACGGCGCAGGCCGAAGCCGTATCGACGCGCTTGCGT
Source organism: Duganella sp. BJB476 (assembly GCF_003416895.1). Lineage (GTDB taxonomy): Bacteria > Pseudomonadota > Gammaproteobacteria > Burkholderiales > Burkholderiaceae_D > Rugamonas. The sequence continues at coordinate 186,230 of NZ_QVIO01000002.1, read as the reverse complement.
GCGGCCATGAGCGACGCGCATGTCGAGCTGCGCACCTGGCAGGCGCTGGCGCCACTGTATTCGCAGGTGCTGGCGTTGTACCGCAATCAGTTCCTGGTGTTCGGCGTTGTTATCTGCATCATCGTCTTCCTCGGCGTGGCGGCGATGACGCTGACCACCATCTATGAACGGGGCAGGGAGATCGGCACCATGCGCGCGATGGGCATAGGTCACGCACAGGTGCGGCGCCTGTTCGTCATGGAGGGCATGCTGCAAGGCGTGTTTGGCGCATGCGCCGGCGCGCTGCTGGCTTTCGCCGCCATCCTGCTGATCAACGCCGCGCATATCGAGCTGGCGCCGCCGCCCGGCCGCAACGCCGGCGTGCTGCTGCAAATGCTGTGGGTGCCGTCGTACAGCGCCGCCATCGTCTGCGCCTTGCCGCTGGTGGCGATGCTGGCCGCTTGGACGATCAGCCGCCGCATCGGCCGCATGCCGATCATGTCATCCCTTTCCATACAGTGAGCCAGCTTCATGCCATTTCAATTTGACCGCATCCGCTGGCTTGCAAGTTGTATCATCCTGATCGCCGGTCCGGCGATGGCCGCGCCGCCGGCGCCGGAGATTCTGCGGCAGGTGGACCGCTACCGCATGCCGTTCGACAGTTTCGAGGCGGCGGTGCGCATCGTGCCGGTGCAGGGTGGCCAGGAGCAGGAGCCCGGCACCTACGTGATACGTGGCGCGAATCACAATCAGGTGCTGGTGGAGGCGACCAGCATCGACCAGCGCGGTCAGAAATTCCTGACCACCGATACCGGCATCTTCTTCTACGCGCCCCGCACCCGCCGCGCTATCCGATTGACTCCGCTGCAAACGCTGCGCGGCAAGGCGTCGATCGGCGACCTGGCGCGGATCAGTTTCACGAACGATTATGACGCCGTGACGATGGAAACGCCTCCCGCGTCCTGCACGGGCGACTGCATCGCGCTGGCGCTAAGCAGCAAGAACGAAGCGGCGACCTATACGCGCATTACGCTGTTGGTGACGAAGCAGCGCGGCCAGTACGTGCCGCAGAAGGCGATGCTGTATGTCGCCAGCGGCAAGCTGCTGAAGATTGCGGAGTTCGACGCGGCTACGGGCGGCCTGCCGCCGGTGACTCGCTATTTCGATCCACAGCTGCCTGCCGAGCAAACGCGCGTGGTGTACGAGAAAATCAAGGCGGTGGAGTTCTCGGCCAGCACCTTCAATCCGCGCAGCCTGGAACAATGAACGTGCGTTGGCCGGCATTGATGGCGGGGTTCATGCTGTGCGGCGGCGCGCAGGCGGACGACGATTGGCTCGGCGGTTTCGCGTTGGCCAGCCAGGAATCCACGCGCTTGCAAGCGACACCGCTCAACGTCGATAATTTTCTGGCGATACCAACAAATAAATCGACGCTGGCGGGTCTGCTCGAAGGCCGTTTCCATGACCTGACCTGGCGCGCGCGTTTCGAAGCCCGGCGCAGCGACATCGATGGACAGCGTGGCGCTTCGTCAGCGACGCTTCAGGAACTGAATCGCGTATTTCAATTGACTCCGGCGGTAACGCTATCGTTTGGAAAACGCTTGTATGCGCTCGATCCATCCTTCGTCAACCAGCCGCTGGGCTTCCTGCAAAAACGCACGGACCTGAGCGATCCGCTGGATGAACTGGGACAGTCCGAAGGCTTGCCGATGGCGGTGCTGGGATGGACCGGTTCCCAGGCCAGCCTGACGGCGATCTACAGCAAGGACGCGGCGCGGCACGCGGATGGCTATAACCGCGGCGTCGAACAAACCATCCTCAAAATTGGTTACGAGTTCGAGCGCCTGAGCGCCAGCGTGCTGCTACGTCGCGCCAGCGGGGAATCCAACGGCATTGGCGCAACGCTGAGCGGGGCAATGGGAGAGCAGCTGTCGTGGTATGGGTCGGCTTACAGCGCACGCGGTACGCAGCGTCCCATCGCGGGCGCGGTGCTGTCCGGCGGCGGTGACGCCACACCAGCCTTCCTGCGCAGCGACGACGGCCGGCGCTACCAGCGGGCGACGGTCGGCCTGACCTGCACCTTGCCGGACCTGCCCAAACTCCAACTTGAATATGCCTATGATGGACGCGGCATGTCCGACAGCCAGTTTGACCGCTGGCTGGCGCTAATCGACCGCAATCTATCCTTGCCGCTACCGGACGCCGCGCGCAAAGGCTTGCAGGCGCAGGCCGCGCAGATGCTGGTCAGCCAGGGCGCCCGCCAGCGCTATCTTAGCGTCACGTTAGGTCAAACGGTGGGCGATTGGGAATTAGGCGGCGGCGTCTATGCCGGCCGGGACGACCGCAGCGCCGTCTGGCACGGCACGGCCGACTATCACTACTCGTCGCGCACTACACTGATGTTGTCGGCGCTACGCCAGACAGGCGACGCCCACTCCGAGCGTGGCCTGTCGCCATTGGGCAGTACATTCGCATTCCGGGTGCGCCTGGTGTTTTAGAACGCTAGCGTCTTGGATACTTCGCGGCCAGCGCGGGGAATAGCTGGGGTAAATCAGCTTCCTGCCATTCGATGCCTTCGGTGACGGCATACTCTACTTTGAAGTCGCGCTCCAACTCCCCAGCGCCTTTTGCGGCGTAGGCCTTGAGGGCGGCATACCCAAATAACTCAAGCTCAAAAAAATCGCGACGCGGGAACGATGCAAGCGAATCTGGTTTGGCAAGCGGCTCCTTGAAAGTCTTCTCTCCTTCGGAAATGAGCCAATCACGGAAGTATTTAAATCCATCGTCGGAGCAGCCGCCGTTCATCAGGGATGCCGCGCCCCAAAGACTCCAACGGTTGGCCTTGAGCAGGAGCGCTTCGTATCGTTGCTGGAAACTTTGAATTGCCTCGGGATCGAGAAATGAAAGGTGTTTTTGTAAAACTGCCGGTCTGGACTCGATACGAGTACCGGCCTCATTTTTTACCGCGTCTATGAGTTGCCAAAACTGTTGTTCATTCATTGGCGCCGAAGCTGAAAAAACTGGTGGCGAGGTAGCGCATATTGCAAGGCAACCTACGACAAGAAGGATGGAACGGCGTTGAATAAGCATACATGGTGTTCCTAGACTACTGCTCTAGGCGAGGCAGGGTTGTGTTAAATAGACATTTATTATACTCTATTGTTTTTAACAACCAACTGCCTACGCATAAAAATGAAAGCAATCATCACTGGCGGTAACCGGGGCATCGGACTCGAAATATCGAAGAAGCTGTTGAGCAAGGGATTCGAAGTGCATGTGCTGTCTCGATCGGGCGTCCAGGCTGCGGTGAGCGGATTGACCTCATGGACAGCCGACATTGGCGAATACGAACAGGTTGCGCGGATTGTCGAGGAGATCGGGACGCCTGATGTACTCATCAACAATGCCGGGATCATGAATGCGAAGACGGCAAGCGACTACGACAGCGAAGCGATACTCCACATGCTGCACGTGAACCTGATCTCAACGGTGCGCCTGAGTGTGCATGTGGCCGAGCGGATGGCGAGCAAGGGCGGCGGCCGCATTGTCAGCATGGGTTCCATCGCCGGCGAAATCGGCCATCCGGATATCTGGTACGGCGTTTCAAAGGCAGGCCTCATGAATGCGATGCGTTCACTGGCGCGTACCTATGGCCCCAAAGGCGTGATCGCCAACTCGGTTGCGCCGGGGCCCGTGGAAACTGAAATGATGAAAAACATTCCGCAAGAGAGAAAGAACCGTTTGATGGCCGCGACCATCAGCCAGCGATTCTGCCTTGCCGAAGAGGTTGCGGAGACGGTCAGCTGGCTGGCAACCGACGCGCCGCCGTTCATCAACGGCGAGGTGATCGACATGAACAACGGCACCAATTACCGGTAGTTTTCTGCTGCGGCCGCGCCTGTCAGCCAAGCACGTTCTTGGGCGCGCCCACTGCCCACGCCTCGACGTTGTCGATCAGCTGATCCACCAGCACCTGCATGGCCTGCGAGCTGGCCCAGGCCGAATGCGGCGTCAGGATGAAGTTGGGCAGCCGCAGGTTGAGCAGCACGTTGTCCTCCGGCGGCGGTTCCTTCACCAGCACGTCGAAGCCGGCGCCGGCGATCACGCCGCTGCGCAGTGCATCGGCCAGCGCGGTCTCGTCCACCAGCCCACCGCGCGCGGTGTTGATCAGCAGGGCGTTGCGCTTCATGCGGATCAGCTCTTTCGCGCTGATCATATTGCGCGTCTTGTCGTTCAGCGGCAGGTGCAGGCTGATGATGTCCGAGGTTTCGAGTACTTCGTCGAAGCCTGCTTCGCGCACGCCGTCGGCCGTGGCGTCCGGCAGCGGCGAGCGCGTATGCACGATCACCTCCATGCCGAACGCGCGCGCGATCTGCGCCACCGAGCGCCCCAGCGCGCCGTAGCCAAACAGGCCCAGACGGCTGCCCGCCAGGTCGGCGATCGGATGGCCGAACAGGCAGAATCGGTCGGACTTCTGCCACAAGCCGGCCTCGATGTCGGCGCGGTAGGCCACCAGCTGGCGGCGCAGCGCCAATATCAATGCGAAGGTGTGCTCGGGCAGCGTGTGCACCGCGTAGTTGCGGATGTTGGAGACGACGATGCCGCGCTCGCGGCAGGCCGCCAGGTCGACGATGTCGGTGCCGGTGGCGGCCACCGCGATCATCTTCAGGTCCGGCAGCTGCGCCAGGTCGGCCGCGCGCAACGGCACCTTGTTGGTGATGGCGATGGTGGCGCGCGCATCGCGCAGGCGCTGCATGGCGTCGGCCGCCGTAGTGGCCGGGTACTCGGTCCACTCGTGCGCGAACGCAGGCTTGCGGATGTTGGCGATCACGCTGTCGCGGTCGAGGAAAACGATGCGGTGAATATCAGTCATAGTGCAACCTCAAATGGAATCGGGCGCGCCGGCGGCGGGGCTTTCGGCAGGCGCATGCCCGGATGGTTGGAAAACAGTTCGGCGACCCATTCGACAAACACGCGCACCTTGGCCGACAGGTGGCGGTTCTGCGGATAGACCACGTGCACCGGCAGCGGATCGGTGCTCCAGTCGGCCAGCAGCTGTTCGAAGCGGCCGTCCTTGAGCATGGGCTCCATCATAAAGTTCGGCATCTGCAGGATGCCCAGTCCCGCCAGGCCGGCCGCAATGTAGGCGTTGGTGTCGTTGACGGCGATGTGGCCGGGCAGGGCGACCTGTATCCGGTGGCCGTCGCGGGAGAAGTCCCAGTCGAACAGCTTGCCGGTGCGGGATGAAAAATAGTTCACGCAGCGGTGGCGCATCAGTTCATCGGGATGCGCCGGCCGACCGTAGCGGTCCAGGTAGCCCGGCGTGGCGCAGGTGACGAATTGCAGGATGCCCACGCGCCGCGCGATCAGGTTGGAGTCGCCCAATACGCCGCCGCGCACCGCGCAGTCCACGCCTTCCTCGATCAAATCGATGGTGCGGTCGCTGCAGCCCAGTTCCAGCTGGATGTCCGGGTAGCGCGTGAAGAAGTCGGGCAGGGCGGGGATCAGCACGTCGCTGGCCAGGCCGGTGGGCGCGTCCACCCGCAGCCGTCCGCTGGGGCTCAGGCGCGTGCGCGACAGCGATTCCTCGGCCTCGCGCACGTCCGACAGGATGCGCAGGCAGCGCTCATAATAGGCGGCGCCGTCGGCCGTCACGCTGACCTGGCGCGTGGTCCGGTGCAGCAGCTTGACCGACAGCGTGGCCTCCAGCGACTGGATCAGCGTGGAGACGGTGGCCTTGGGCAGCTGCATATTGTCGGCCGCGCGCGTGAAGCCGCCGGCATCGACTACCTGGACGAAGACTTCCATTGCTTGCAGTTTATTCATCTATTCATCCCATTGTTCGGAATCCTGAACAATCAATTCGACATTGCACTATTTATCAGATTGTAGATCAAGTTTAAGATTGCTGTACTGCACCAAGAAAGTACATCGAAGGAAAGGGGTTCAACATGAAATATCGGAATGGAATTTTTGCAACGATCGCACTGGCGCTGACTTCGGTCGCCCTGGCGAGCGTGGTCTATACCGATGCCTACTCGCAGGCGGCCAAGGCCGAAGCGACCGGCGTTCGTGCCCTGACCGAGGCGGCCGCCGGCGAGACCTTCGCCTGCGCCGACACCGCCATGCTGTCCAGCCCATCGGATACGGTGCAAAGATGAGCGCAGCCGTCGAGCCATTGCCGCAGCTGTCGGAGCTGATCAAGGTCCGCTCCCTGGAAGTGCGCGGCGCGGAAGGCCCGTTGGCCGCCCGCCTGTACACCAGCGGCGAGGCCGGCATCAAGCGCGATACCTTGATCGTGTTCTTCCACGCCGGCGGCTTCAATGGCGGCGACCTGGAAGACGCCGACATCTTCCTGCGCCACATGGCCGACGACAACCAGGGCAGCACCGTGCTGGCCACGGCCTACACGCTGGCGACGGTGCAGCCTTTCCCGGCCGCCGTTGAAGACGCCCACGCGGTGCTGATCTGGGCTAAGAAGAACAAGGCCAAGCTGGGCTGGACCGGCAAGCGCCTGGTGGTGGCCGGCATTGAAGCCGGCGCCAACCTGGCGGCCGTCTGCGCGCTGATGTCGCGCGACCGCGGCGGCCCCGCGCTGGCTGGCCAGGTGCTGGTGATGCCGATGCTCGATCCTGGCCTGAGCACCTGGTCGATGCGCGAGATGCAGAACGCGCCGGAATTGCTGGACGTGGCCGACGCCTGCGCGGCGGCCTACCGTGGCTACCTGCCGAACGCCGCCGACCGTACCCATCCATACGCCTCGCCCTTGCAGTCGAGTCGTTTGAAGAACCTGCCGCCGGCACTGATCCTGTCGGCCGAAGACGACCCGCTGCGGGACGAAGCGGAACAATACGGTGCCAAATTGATCGCCTGCGGCGTCAAGACCACCGTCAATCGAATGCCACCGTCGCCCCTGAACGAAGCTGGGGCGCGCAACGAATGCGCGTGCAAGTGTTACGCGCTGGGAGAAATCGCCGGTTTCATCGCCGGCCTGGAACGGTCCGAGACGCCGCCAGCCGAATAGGGTTCCCCAACCTTTAAGCAGTATCTGCAATCACGTCCCCACTGGCTTGCCGGCGGGGCGCTAGTACCGTGTTTTCTCGCAATTCGTTGAGGGCAACCGGTGCCGCCATTTCTATTAATTATTTTCATATAAAAGGGAATAAACATGAAAACCATTAAACAACTCACCGTCGTAGCCCGGCCGCTGGCCGCCGCTATGGCGCTGGCGGGACTGGCCGCTTTCGGCCTCTCCGGTTGCGAAGACGCTACCGGCAAGACGGCTGAAGCACCGGCGGCAGCCGGCGGTCCTCCGATTTCGGCGGCAGTGGTCGTCGAGAAAACCATCACCGAAACCCAGGAGTTCTCGGGCCGCCTGGAAGCGATCGAGCAAGTGCAGATCCGTCCGCGCGTCGGCGGTTTCATCACCGCGATCAACTTCAAGCCGGGCAGCGAAGTGAAGAAGGGCGAAGTGTTGTTCGTCATCGATCCACGTCCGTTCCAGGCAGAAGCCAACCGCGCCGAAGCGGCAGCCGGCTCGGCCCGCGCCAAGGCCGACCTGGCCAAGGTGGAACTGGTCCGCGCTGAAAAACTGCTGGCCGACAAAGCCATCGCCCAACGCGAATACGACGCCTCGGCATCGAGCCTGAAACAGCTGGACGCCGATGCCCGCGCCGCGCAAGCGCTGTACGAAGCGGCCAAACTAAACCTGAGCTATACCCAGGTGACGTCGCCGATCAACGGCCGCGTATCGAAAGCGGAAATCACGCTGGGCAACCTGGTCGACGCTTCGGCGGTGCTGACTTCGGTGGTTTCGCTGGAGCGCATCTACGCTTCCTTCGACGGCGACGAAGACACCTATCTGCGCGTCGGCGCCGCAGCCCACCAGGGCAAGCCGGCCACCGTCAAGATCGGCCTGGCCAACGAAACCGGCTTCCCGCACGAGGGCAAGCTGGAATTCGTCGACAACCAGCTCGATCCACGCAGCGGTTCGGTGCGCATGCGCGCCACGCTCAACAACACCGACGGCATGCTGGTGCCTGGCCTGTTCGCCCGCGTGCAGCTGGCCGGCTCCACCGGCGCCAAGTCGGCGTTGATGATCAACGACCGCGCCATCAGCACGGACCAGAACCGCAAGTACGTGTTCGTGGTCGACAAGGACAACAAGGCCGAGTACCGCCCTGTGACCCTGGGACCTGCGATCGATGGCCTGCGCGTGGTGCGCGACGGTTTGAAGGCGGGCGAGAAGATCGTCGTCAACGGCTTGCAGCGGGTACGTCCGGGCGCGCCGATCACGCCGACCGTGGTCGCCATGGATTCCGATCCGCTGGCCGCCAACGTGCCGAAAACCGAAGTTAAAAAAGATGAAAAAGTAGCTGCGGTCGTTGCGAAGACCGACACTTCCAAGGAATAAAAACTATGAACATCTCTCGATTTTTTGTCGACAAGCCGATTTTTGCGGCGGTACTGTCGATCATCATTTTCGTCGCCGGCTTGATATCGATCTTCAAGCTGCCGATCTCGGAGTACCCGGACGTGGTGCCGCCATCGGTGGTGGTGCGCGCGCAGTATCCTGGTGCAAATCCGAAGATCATCGCCGAAACCGTGGCCGCGCCGCTTGAGGAACAGATCAACGGCGTCGAGAACATGCTCTACATGTCCTCGCAAAACACCTCGGACGGCGCACTGGCGCTGACCGTCACCTTCAAGATCGGCACCAACGTCGAGCAGGCTGAAACCCAGGTGCAGAACCGCGTCCAGCGCGCGCTTCCGCGCCTGCCGGAAGAGGTGCGCCAGATCGGTGTGACGACCGTGAAGTCGTCGCCCAACCTGACCATGGTGGTCCACCTGCAATCGCCGAACGGCCGTTACAACGACCTGTATCTGCGTAACTATGCAGTGTTGAACATCAAGGACCAACTGGCCCGCCTGCCCGGCATGGGTGAGGTGCAGCTGTTCGGTTCCGGCGACTACGCGATGCGTATCTGGCTGGATCCGCAGAAGGTGGCGCAGCGCGGCCTGACCGCCAGCGATGTCGTTGCCGCGATCCGCGAGCAGAACGTGCAGGTTGCCGCCGGTGTGATCGGCCAGGGTCCGACCAAGGGCGCTGACTTCCAGCTGACCGTCAACACGCAAGGCCGCCTGCAAAGCGAAGAAGAATTCGGCAACATCATCCTGAAGACCAACGGCGACGGCGCGGTGACGCTGCTGAAAGACGTGGCCCGCATGGAGATGGGTTCGAACTCCTACGCACTGCGCTCCCTGCTGAACAACAATTCGGCGGTGGCGATCCCTATTTTCGAAGCACCTAACGCCAACGCGCTGCAATTGTCGGCCGACGTGCGTGCGACGATGGCTCGCCTGTCGAAGGATTTCCCGGAAGGCGTCACGTACAGCGTTGTATATGACCCGACCCAATTCGTGCGTGAATCGATCCGCGCCGTGATCCACACCTTGGTCGAAGCGATCATTCTGGTGGCTCTGGTGGTGATCGTGTTCCTGCAAACCTGGCGCGCATCGGTGATCCCGCTGCTGGCCGTTCCCGTGTCGGTGGTGGGTACCTTCGCCGTCATGCTGGGCTTTGGCTTCTCGATCAACACGCTGTCGCTGTTCGGCCTTGTGCTGGCTATCGGTATCGTGGTCGATGATGCGATCGTGGTGGTGGAAAACGTCGAGCGGAATATCCAGAACGGCTTGTCGCCGCATGACGCGACCATCCAGGCGATGAAAGAGGTGAGTGGCCCGATCATCGCCATCGCGCTGGTGCTGTGCGCCGTGTTCGTGCCGATCGCTTTCGTATCGGGCCTGTCCGGCCAGTTCTACAAGCAGTTCGCGCTGACCATCGCCATCTCGACCGTGATCTCGGCATTCAGCTCGCTGACCCTGGCTCCGGCCCTGGCCGCGGTGCTGCTGCGTCCACACGATGCACCGAAAGATGCGCTGACGCGTGTGATGGACAAGATCTTCGGCCGCTTCTTCGGCTGGTTCAACCGCGTCTTCGGCCGCGCATCGCACGGCTATGAAACCGGCGTGACCGGCGTGTTGAAACGCAAGGGCGGTTCGCTGGTGGTGTACGCCGTGCTGGCTGTCGCTGCGGGCTTCATGTTCAAGATCGTGCCGCCGGGCTTCGTTCCTGCGCAGGACAAGCAGTACCTGATCGGCTTCGCCCAACTGCCGGACGCCGCTTCGCTGGACCGCACCGACGCCGTGATCCGCAAGATGTCGGACATCGCCAAGGACATCCCCGGCGTGGCTGATTCGGTGGCTTTCCCTGGCCTGTCGATCAACGGTTTCACCAATGCGCCCAACGCCGGTATCGTGTTCACTCCACTGAAACCGTTCGACGAGCGCACCAAGAAGAGCGAATCGGCTGAAGCCATCGCCGCTGAAATCAACAAGCGCATGGGCGCCATCGAAGGTGCGTTCGTGATGGTGCTGCCACCGCCGCCAGTCAATGGCCTGGGCACCACCGGTGGTTTCAAGGTGATGGTCGAAGACCGCGACAACCTGGGCTACGACGCGCTGTACAAGGCGATCCAGGCGGTGCAGATGAAGGCATGGCAGAACCCGAAACTGGCCGGCGTCTTCTCGAGCTACCAGATCAACGTGCCGCAGCTGTTCGCCGACATCGACCGCGCCAAGGCCAAGCAACTGGGCGTGCCGCTGCAGACGATCTACCAGACCTTGCAGATCAATCTGGGTTCGCTGTATGTGAACGACTTCAATCAGTTCGGCCGTACCTATCAGGTGCGCGTCCAGGCTGACCAGCAGTTCCGTTCGCACGCTGAAGATATCGCCCAGCTCAAAGTCCGCAACGACAAGGGCGAGATGATTCCACTGTCGTCGCTGATGCGCGTCAAGGACAGCTATGGCCCGGACCGCGTACAGCGCTACAACGCTTACGTGGCTGCTGAGATCAACGGTGGCGCCGCTCCTGGCGTGTCGTCGGGTGAAGCGCAGGCTGAAATGACCAAGATCCTCAATGAGGTTCTGCCTAAGGGTATCGGCTACGAATGGACGGAACTGGTGTATCAGGACATCCTGTCCGGTAACACGATGATGTATGTGTTCCCGCTGTGCGTACTGCTGGTGTTCCTGGTGCTGGCCGCTCAGTATGAAAGCTGGACCCTGCCGCTGGCGGTGATCCTGATCGTGCCGATGTCGATCTTCTGCGCGCTGGTTGGCGTGAAGCTGACCCACGGAGATAACAACGTCTTTACGCAGATTGCCTTGTTCGTGCTGGTTGGACTGGCGTCGAAGAATGCGATTCTGATCGTGGAGTTTGCACGCGAACTGGAACATCATGGCCGTACCATCGTCGAAGCCGCGCTGGAAGCTTGCCGCCTGCGTCTGCGTCCGATTCTGATGACGTCGATCGCATTCATCATGGGCGTGCTGCCACTGGTGTTCTCGCACGGCGCCGGTTCGGAAATGCGTCATGCAATGGGTGTGGCGGTGTTTGCCGGCATGCTGGGCGTGACCTTCTTCGGCCTGTTCCTGACGCCGGTGTTCTATGTCCTGCTGCGCAAGCTGGCCGTACGCCTGGAGAAGAAAAAACCTGCCGTGGCCGGCGACGCCGCTGCGGTAAAACTGGAAGGGACCCATTAATATGAACAAGCTGCATATGATCGCTAAAGGTGTGGCGCCTGTATTGGCAGCCTTGCTGATGACCGCATGCGCTGCGCCGGAATTCAAGCAGCCTGCGATGGACGTGCCGGTCGCGTTCAAGGAATCGCAGCTGCCTGCGCCGGTGAAGGTTGCCGCCGACGGCAGCACCTGGAAACAGGCGCAAGCCGCCGAAGCGCAACCGCGTGGCGAGTGGTGGCTGGCTTTCAACGATACGGCTCTCAATGAGCTGATCGCCGAAGCCACCAAGGCCAACGCCAACCTGGCAGTGGCCGCAGCCCGCGTCAAGCAGGCCCGCGCCATCGCCGGCATCGCCGAGGCGGACCGCATTCCGCAGGTCGGCGTCAACGTTGGCGCACAGCGTCAGCGCCAGTCCGACGTGGCGCTTGGCCTGCCGGCCGGCACGCCGGTCGCTCCGGGCAACGCGTTCAGCGCCAACCTGACGGCCAGCTACGAGGTCGACCTGTTCGGCCGCGTATCGTCCAACGTCAGCGCCGCCCGCAACGACGCCGCTTCCGTGGAAGCGACCTATCGTTCGGTGCTGCTGTCGGTGCAGGCCGATGTGGCGCAGACTTACTTCCGTCTGCGCGCCACCGACGCCGAACTGGAAACGCTGAACCGCACGGTGCAAACCCGCGAGGAAAACGTCAAGGTCAACCAGCGTCGTTTCGACCTGGGCGACATCGGCGAATTCGACCTGTCGCGCGCCAAAACCGAGCTGGCCACCTCGCGTGCCGAAGCCATCGGCCTGCAACGCCAGCGCGTGACGACCGAGCATGCATTGGCGGTCCTGCTGGGCAAATCGGCGGCCAGCTACACGGCCGGCGCCAGCCCGCTGCTCGATACTTCGCTGCTGCCGGTGATCCCGGCGGGCTTGCCGTCGTCGCTGCTGGAGCGTCGTCCCGACATCGCTTCGGCGCAGCGTACGATGGAAGCGGCTAATGCCCGCATCGGCGTCGCCAAGTCGGCGATGTTCCCGGCGCTGACCTTGAACGCCAACGCCGGCGGCATTTCGAGCAATACCGTTGCCGATGTGTTCAAGTGGAGCAGCCGTTCGTGGGTGCTGGGCGCGCTGATGTCGATGCCGCTGATCGATGGTGGCCGCAACAAGGCCAATATCACGCGCAGCGAAGCGGCGCTTGAGGAATCGGTTGGCACGTATCGCCAGAGCGTGCTGGTGGCTTTCGCGGAAGTGGAAGACAACCTGGCGGGCCTGCGCATCCTGGCTGGCCAGACCGCGCAGATCGAAGATGCCGTGGTGTCGGCACGCCGTTCCGCCGACCTGGCGCAGAAGCTGTATTCGGCCGGCCGTTCGAGCTACCTCGATCTGCTGGACGCGCAGCGCAACCTGGCGACTGTCGAACGCACCGCAGTGCAGTTGCGTGGCAATCGCGCAGTCACCACCGTGGCGCTGATCCGCGCCCTGGGCGGCGGCTGGGACGGCGCCAACGCGGCACAGAAGGTCGCGCAGCGATAAGCTGAACGGCCAATGAAAAACCCGCCGGCACTGAGCGCGATCTTGATCGCGTTCAGGCCGGCGGGTTTTTTTTCGTCAGCGGTGGGCTGGGGGCCACCGCGTACTACGAAATTACTTGGTGACGACAGGTGCTGGTGCAGCTGCTGCTTCGGCTTTCTCGGCCTTGGCGTGAGCCTTGGCTTTGGTTTTGGTCGCCTTGGCGTGGGCATCAGCCTTGTCTGCTTTTTCGTCAGCCTTGGCGACGGCGACATCTTTCTTGGCTTCGGCTTCTACCTTGGCGGTCTTGGCTTCGGCTTTGACGGCGGTCTTGGTTTCTTTAGCGGTGGCTTTGGCGTCGGTCTTGACTTCCTTGGCTTCGGCTTTCACGGCTGCCGGAGCGGCTGGCGCGGTGGCTGGGGTCTGTGCAAAAGCTGCGGTAGCGAACAGGCCGGCGATCAGGGTAGCGATAAGTTTGTTCATGATGAAATCCTCATTCAGGTTGATTTTAGAGCCGGGACAATTCCCGTGTCACTGAGCAAAAAACGCGGCCCGGATCGCCGTCGTTGACGGGCTTTACATTCGCTTACAAGCTCTCCAGATTGCTTACATGTTGGCTAGCGCACGGAGTCTGGAGCCAGGCGGGCATAATCTGCTCGAATGGGAGACGCTCTTAAAACCTACAAGTCGAAGCGTAATTTTGCGATCACGCCCGAGCCGCCCGAAGGAGGCGAGGAGGGCGGCGACGCGCTGGCCTTCGTCATTCAAAAGCACTGGGCCAGTCGTCTGCATTACGATTTCCGGTTGGAGCTCGATGGCGTGATGCTGAGTTGGGCCGTGCCCAAAGGCCCCAGCTACGACACGCACGACAAGCGCATGGCCGTGCATGTGGAAGACCATCCGATTTCCTACAACGACTTCGAGGGCACGATCCCGCCCAGGCAGTACGGCGCGGGCAAGGTGATCATCTGGGACCGCGGCGTGTGGCGGCCGCTGGGCGACCCGCGCAAGGCGCTGGCGGAAGGCAGCCTGAAGTTCGAACTGGCCGGGCATAAGATGCATGGCCGCTGGGCGCTGGTGCGCATGAAGGGCAAGGGCGAAAAGCAGGAGCCGTGGCTGCTCATCAAGGAGAAGGACGACTACGCGCGGCCCGCCGATGAGTTCAGCGTGGTGGATGAGATGCCGGACAGCGTCAAAGCGCTGCCGACGGCCGCGCCCAAGGCCGCCATGCCGGAAACGCTGTCGCCGCAACTGGCCACGCTGGTGGATGCGCCGCCGTCCTCGCCCGAAGACTGGCTATTCGAAATCAAGTTCGATGGCTACCGCCTGCTGGCGCGTGTCGACGGCAAGGACATCCGCCTGGTCACGCGCAACGGCAACGACTGGACGCATCACCTGCAAGCCCTGCGCGACGCCATCGTAAAAATGAGACTGCCGGCCGGCTGGTACGACGGCGAGATCGTCGTCCACGATGACAACGGCCGCCCGGACTTCGGCCTGCTGCAAAACGCCTTCGACGAAAACGATCCCGCCGACATCGTCTATTTCCTGTTTGATATCCCGTTCCACGACGGCCGCGATCTGCGCCAGGTGCCGCTGGAACAGCGTCGCGCCCGACTGCAAGCGCTGCTCGACAAAAAACCGTCCGACACCATCCGCTTCAGCGCCGCGCTGGACGCAACGCCGCAGGATATGATCGCGGCCGCATGCAGCATGGGCCTGGAGGGCATCATCGGCAAGCGGCGCGACAGCGCTTACACCTCGCGCCGCAGCGGCAGCTGGATCAAGCTCAAATGCGGCCAGCGGCAGGAGTTCGTCATCGGCGGCTACACCGATCCGCAAGGTTCGCGCAGCGGTTTCGGTTCCCTTCTGCTGGGCACCTACGACAAGGACGGCAAGCTGCAATATGCGGGCAACGTCGGCTGCGGCTTCAACGCCGGCACGCTGCACGACATCAAAAAAAAAATGGACAAACTGGCGGCGGACAAAAGCCCGTTCGCGCCCAATCGCGAGATCGACAAGAAAGCCCACTGGCTCAAGCCATCGTTGGTGGCGGAAGTCAGCTTTGGCGCATGGACGCATTCGGGTTCGATCCGCCACGCCGTCTTCAAAGGTCTACGCAAAGACAAGAAGGCCGACGCCATCGTCCGCGAAGTGCCGGCCCATCTCAAGGAGCAAGCAGACATGCAGCCAGCAAGCACAGTGCAGGGCAAGCTGCCCGCCACACTCAAGATCAGCAACCCCGATCGCGTGATCGACCAGCAAAGCGGCGCCACCAAGATCACGCTGGTGCGCTACTACGCGCTGGTCGGCGCGCTGATACTGCCGCACCTGAAGGGCCGCCCGGTATCGCTGGTGCGCGCGCCGGCCGGCGTCGGCGGCGAGTTGTTCTTCCAGAAGCACGCCGAGACCGGCAAGCTGCCCGGAGTTAAACATCTCAATCCCGCGCTCGATCCCGACCACCCGCCGATGCTGGAAATCGCCACCGAACGAGGCCTGCTGTCGGCGGCGCAGTGGAACGTGGTGGAACTGCACACGCAAAACGCCAACGCGTCCTGCTACGAAAAGCCCAATCGCATGGTGTTCGACCTCGATCCCGGCAAGGGCGTCACCTGGCCGCAGGTGCAGGAGGCGGCGCAGCTGATGCGTGCTTTCCTCGATCATCTGGGTCTGCCGGCCTTCCTGAAAACCAGCGGCGGCAAAGGGCTGCATGTGGTGGTGCCGGTGCGGCCGGGTTATGGCTGGGATGACGTCAAGGCGTTTTCACAGGCCATCGTGGCCCACATGGCGGAGCATATCCCCGAGCGTTTCGTCTTGAAGAGCGGGCCGCGCAACCGGGTCGGCAAGATCTTCATCGATTATCTGCGCAATAGCCGCGGCGCCACCACGGTGGCTGCTTGGTCGGCGCGCAGCCGGCCCGGCCTGGGCATCTCCGTGCCGCTGGCGTGGGAGGAGCTGGACGGCTTGCATGGGGCCGACCAATGGACCGTCGCCAACGTGCACACGCGGCTCGATGTCGGCAATGCGCCGTGGACCGCCTACGAGCAATCCGCCAAGGGACTGGCTTCGGCGATGAAAGTCTTGGGGTTCAAGCCCGGCGCTTCCTGAATGTTTTTATGGTGAAATTATTATTTTATATTGACAACAGGTGTTGTGAATGTTTTAATGACGGCTTGACACATAATTCAGGACCCTCCAGATGAAAAAGCTGCCCATTTTGTTAGCCGGTATGACCTTGTTCGGCTCGGCCCAAGCGACCGTCTATCAATTTGATTTCACAGCCAAAATCCAGGAAATGGTCGAGTTTTCGCCGTTGACGTTCAGCGGCGGCCCGGTTGCATCCAGCAGCCTGTCGGGCAGCACCGTGTCGGTCGGCGACCAGCTCACCGGCCATTTCAGCTACGACACGGCGACCGGCGTGTTCAGCCACTTCGGCGGCGGCACCATGTATGCCGCGCCTGCGGCCCAGAACAGCCTGGACGTCAGCATCGGCGGCGCCAGCATCGCCCTCGGCGGCGCGAGCTACAGCAGCACCAATGTGCAGGTCGCCAATAACGCCGCCGCCTTGGGTGGCGCGGACAGTTTCGGCATCGCCAACGTCTCTGCCAATGCCTACGCATCGCAGATGATGGCGGTGAGCTTCTTCGATAAATCCGGCTTGGCCCTGAGCGCGTCGACCATGCCGGGCCAGCTGGACTTCGCTAACTTTAGCCAGTCGAGCTTTTACTACACCTATTCCTCCAACGCGACCCACGCGATGATGGGCGCGAACGGCGCCTTGACGTCGGTGACGATCACGCAGGAGTCGATTCCGGTTCCGGTTCCCGAGCCGGAAACCTACGCCATGCTGCTGGTTGGCCTGGCAGCATTGACCTGGAAAGCGCGGCGCCGTTAATCAGGCACTGCGCGCCGCAGGGCGCCTGGCCGTCGTTTTCGTTTTCGGGGCGCGGCTTGACGATTTAGCCGGCCGCTTGCCCAGGCTGTCCTGCAGCAGCGCCACCAGATCCACCACGTTCGACGACCTGGCCGCCTTGGCCTCCGGCTCGGCGGTGGTGATGGTCTTGGTCTGGCCGGCCTTCACCTTCTTCTTCACCAGTGCCAGCACGTCATCCTTGTAGGTGTCGTGATACTGCTCCGGTTTCCATGCCTCGCTCATGCCCTCGACCAGCGACAGCGCCATCTGCAGCTCCTTGTCGCTGATGCCGGCCGCCTTCATGGTGGCGGGCGGCAGCTTCAATTCTTCCGCGCTGCGGATCTCGGCCGCATAGCGCAGCGTATTCAGCACGATCTTGTCCTCCACGCAGACCAAGGCGCACAAGTGCTGCTTGGTGCGGATCACCACCGTGGCGATGCCGATCTTGCCAGCCTTGCGCAGCGTCTCGCGCAGCAGCGCATACACCTTGGCGCCGCCGCGCGCCGGCGCCAGATAGTAGGGCTGCTGGTAGTAGGTCAGCGGCACCTCGGCGGCGTCGACGAAGGCCTGGATGTCGATGGTCTGCGTGGCCTCGACGTTCGCGCGCTTAAGGTCCTCGTCGGACAGCACCACGTATTCGTGGTCCTCGTACTCATAGCCTTTGACGATGTCGTCCCAAGTCACTTCCTTGCCGGTGTTCTTGTTGTAGCGCTTGTAGCCGACCGGCGAGAAGTCGCGCCGGTCCAGCATCGTCAGATCCAGCTCGTGCTCCTGCACCGCCGAATACATCTCGACCGGAATGTGCACCAGCCCGAAGCTGATGGCGCCTTTCCATAACGCGCGCGCCGCCATGGCCTACTCGCCGACGCTGCCGGTCACCGGCAGCACGATCCCGGTGATGTAGCTGGAGCAGCAGGGCGCCGCCAGGAACACATAGGCCGGGGACAGCTCTTGCGGTTGCGCGGGTCGCTGCATGTCGGTGTCGGCGCCGAACTGCGCCACCTTGTCGGCCGGCGCATCGGCCGGATTCAGCGGCGTCCACACCGGTCCGGGCGCGATGGCGTTGACCCGTATGCCATGCTCCAGCAGGTTGGACGCCAGCGACATCGTGAATGCATGGATCGCGCCCTTGGTGGTCGAATAGTCCAGCAGGTGCTTCGAGCCTTTCAGGCCCGTGACCGAGCCGGTATTGATGATGGCGGCGCCGCGCTTCAGGTAAGGCAGCACCGCCTTGGCCATGTGGAAGTAGCCGTAGACGTTGGTCTTCATGGTCAGGTCGAAGCGCTCTTCGGTCAGGTCGGCCAGTTTTTCGGCATGCTCCTGGAAGGCGGCGTTGTTGACCAGGATGTCGAGCCGGCCGAAGCGCTCATGCACCTGTTCGACGGCGCCGCGGCAGAAGGCGGCGTCGCGCACATCGCCCGGCAGCAGCATGCAGCTCTGGCCTTCCGCCTCCACATAGCGCTTGGTGTCGTTGGCGTCTTCATGCTCGCTCAGGTAGATGATGGCCACGTCGGCCCCTTCACGCGCATACAGCACCGCGACCGCGCGGCCGATGCCGGAGTCGCCGCCGGTGACGATGGCCACCATGCCGGCCAGCTTGCCGCTGCCGCAGTAATCGGGCGCGAGGAATTCTGGCTTGAGCTGCATCTCGGCCTCCAACCCCGGCTTTTCCAGGTGCTGGGCCGGCAGCGGCGTGCCGGGGTAGTCGTGCTGGGTAGTTTGCACCGGACCCTGGCGGTCGCCGAGCTGGCTGGAGCGCGCTTCCTGCTTGCTGCGCTCATCCGACTGGTCCTGGCGTTGCTGGATCTCGCGCTGCATGCTGGCCGCGTCGGGATCCGATTGATTCTTGGTGTTTGCCATGGCATCCTCCTTGAAGTCCACAGTATTTGCGGCTATGTGTCCTATGACGGTGCGCTCGTTCACACATATGCGGCAAAACCGCGACGCCAATTAGTTACCTTGGGGAATAGTCTAGTCTTTAATGCAAAAAATATTGCTAATTATGAACTTTATGGCACACTAGCGCGGGGATACATTTTTTTACATTAAAAAGCATGCGTAGGAGCAATATGATGGCGGACCGGAGCACTAGCGTAGGTGTCTTTTTCAACGCCACTGGCGAGCGGCGCGCGGAGTTTCAGGCCTGCTGCGGAGAGTTGTTCTCCCAGCTGACCATGACGGAGCACGTCGACGCCACGGCTACGGCCCTTGGCAAACGCCACGTGGACCTGCTGGTGCTGGACCTGAACGGCTACGAGCAGCTGAGCGAGCTGGCCGGCGTCGGCGCGCTGATACGAGGCCGCGCCGGCGCGCCGGTGCTGGTGCTGTGCGCCTACGAGCACAGCGCCTGGTTGCCGGAGCTGATGACCTACGGCCAGTTCGACTACCGCATCTGTCCGGTGCTCAGCGACGAGTTGCAGCAGGCGGTGCAGCAGGCGCTGGCGGTGCCGGCTGATGCGGCCGCCGCCTTGCAGCAAACCCTGCTGGACAAGGAAAAGGAACTGCGCGACCTGCTGGGCGTGCAGCGCAGCCTGCAACGCGCGCTGAGCGGCATCGACACCATCGAATCGATGTCTGCGCAGATCTGCCTGGCGCTGTGCAATTTCCCCGGCGTGCGCCATACCGCCGTGCTGCACATGAAGGAGCGGGGCGACCTGCAACTGGTGGCGCAGGAATCGCGCAACCACCTGGACCTGGCGCGCCTGCTGCAACGGCGCGACCGCCTGCTGCAATCGCCGCTGCGCGACGTGTTCCCGCCGCTGCTGGCGGTATCGCGTGGCGAGATGGTGCTGCTCGATGCGCCGGAAAAAGCCGGCGACCCGGAACTGGCCATGATGCTGCACGACCGCTGCGTGCGCATGGTGCTGGCGCTGCCGCTGCGCGCCGAGCCGGGCAGCGCTGAACTGGGCGCGATCTGCCTGATGTTCGACCGTCACATCACCTTCTCGCGCGAGCAGTTCGCCTGCTTCGCCAGCCTGGCGCAGTTTGTCAGCTTCGGCCTGGGCATGAGCGAATTGAAGCACCGGAATGAAGAATTGTCCGGCCAGATTACGCTGATGAGCACCGTCGACAGCGTCACCGGCGCCGCCAACCGCCGCGCCGGCGAGGACATGCTGGACAACGAAATCCGCCGCGCGCGCCGCTATGGCCTGCCGCTGGCGGTGCTGTCGTTCGACGTCGCCAGCTTCCACTCGGAAAACGATTTATACGGTTCCCCGGTCGGCGCGCAGACCTTGCGCGCGGTGGCGGACGTGGTCAATGGCAGGCTGCGCACCTCGGACCTGCTGGCGCGCATGCGCGGCGAGGAGTTCCTGATCATCGCCACCCACACCACTGCGGCCGACGCCATGCGGCTGGCGGAAAAACTGCGCGGCGCGATCGCCGAAGCGGACCTGCCGGGCAATGGCGCGGTGGTGATCAGCCTGGGCGTGGCCCAGGTTGGGGCGGACGAGAGCGGCGCCACTGTCCTCGACCGCCTGGATGCGTCGCTGCACCGCGCCAAGCGCGCCGGCCGCAACTGCATCGACGCCGCGCAATAAGGTTAGCGCAGCGGTACGCCGAACCATCGTGCTGCGGCCTGGGAGGCTTCCGCTTCGACCGGGGAAGCCCCGCCGGCCCAGGCGACAAAGCCGTCCGGGCGCACCAGGATGGCGCTCACGCCCAAGCTGTCCTTGACCTGGGCCGCGACGTAGGAAACACGCTCGTTCCAGCGGCTGGCCCATGCCTGCCAAGGCTGGCGGACGTCGAAGTCCAGCAGCAGGCCACGGCCCTTGCTCAGCAGTTCTCCCAGCCTCCTGCCGTCGACTAACTCGAAATCGGGAGCGCTGCGGCCCACCAGCGGATGGCCGCCGCCCAAATCGTAGCGCAGGGAGACGCCCCACACGCGCTCTGCAAAATAGGTCGCACCATCGCGTGTGCCGATCAGATCCCGGACGATGGCCTCGAGCGCGCGTGCGTGCCGGCTTGGCCGCATCAGCGCCACCTGCGCGCGCGACCAGTCAAGCACCTGCGCGCCGACCGGATGCCGCTCGCTGGTATAGCTGTCGAGCAGGCCGGCCGGCGCATCGCCGCGTATGGTGGCTGCAAGTTTCCATCCCAGGTTCATCGCGTCGCCCAGTCCCAGGTTGAGTCCCTGGCCGCCCAGTGGCGAGTGGATGTGTGCGGCGTCGCCGGCCAGCAGTACCCGTCCTTTGCGGTAGGTGGCCGCCTGGCAGGCGCGGTCGGTCCAGGTGGTGGCCAGCCCCAGCGCCGTCAGCGTGACGTCGGTACAGCTGACGCGACGCAGGACCGCCTGCACCTGTTCCAGAGTGATCGGCTGCGTGCGGTGAAAGGCGCCGCCGTCGAATTCGACCATCGCAATCGTGCCTGGCCGTGACTGAAAATACATGCCCGTTGGCGTGTAGTGGCGGCCTGCCTGCAACTGTTCTGGATCGGCCATGTCGACTTGCACCGAATAGCCGGTGAACTCGGGATCGGTGCCGGTGAACTCGAAGCCCAGCGCTTTGCGCACCGTGCTGCGGCCGCCATCGCAAGCGACCATCCAGCGTGCGCGGATGGTTTCGCCGCCGGCCCGGATGGTCACCACATCGTCTGACTGCCCGACTTCGTCGACGCCGATGCCGCGCCGGATCTCGACTCCCAGCATGGCGGCGCGTGCGGCCAGGGACGTTTCGATGTGCTCCATGTCGGCCGCCATATTGGTGTCGGCGGGACTGGACAGGCGATATGGCCATTGCGACGTATCGATATCGGCGTCGTCGAACGGGATGCCGGCGAAATGACCGGCCTGGCGGCGCGGCGGCGCACCGGGCGCCGCCGCCGCGATGTCCGCCAGCAGGCCGCGGCGATAGAAAGCTTCGACGCTCGTCACCGACAGGCCGCGCATGCCGAATGGGAGCCGCTTCAATGGACTGCGCGGGTCTTCGCTCCGCTCCAGCACCAGCACCGGGATGCCCGCGAGCCCAAGCTCGCTGGCGAGAAACAGGCCGACAGGACCTGCGCCGGCAATGACGACGTCATAAATCATGGGAACTCCTTCAGCGCAAAGGCGCCTAAATGGTCAGACAAAAAAGGGGGGAGCACTGGCGATCAGTGTCAATCAACCCGCCGGACACAAGACGGCTTGCCGCCTTTGCGGCAGCGTTGTGTCAGACGGGTAGGCTCAAGATGTGAGCAGTGGGGGAGGGCAACCTCAATTGGTGGCGGTGCTGATTGCACCAGCGTGATAGTGGTTAAGAAACCGCCAGGTGTCAAGCCGCCGGCGTGAATTTTTCCAGCACCGTCGCGATACCCTGGCCGCCGCCGATGCACTGGGCGGCCAGTGCGTAGCGGCCGCCGGTGCGCGCCAGCAGCGCCGCCGCCTTGCCGGTGATGCGCGCGCCGGTGGCGCCCAGCGGATGGCCGATCGCCATGCCGCCGCCGTCGATATTCAAGACCTCCGGCCGGATTCCCAGCTCGCGCACGCAGGCCAGCGCCTGCGAGGCGAAGGCCTCGTTAATCTCCGCCACATCGATATCGCTCGCCTGCAGGCCGGCCAGCTTCAGCGCCTTTTGCGTGGCCGGAATCGGACCGATGCCCATCAGCGCCGGATCGCAACCCACCGCCGCCATCGAGACGATGCGCGCGGTTGGCTTCAGGCCGTGCTTGCGGGCGAATTCCTCGCTGGTGACCAGCACCGCCGAGGCGCCGTCGGTCAGCGGCGACGAGGTGCCGGCCGTGACCACGCCATGCTCGGGATCGAACACCGGCTTCAATGCTGCCAGCGCTTCGACCGTGGTGGCGGGGCGGATGCAGCCGTCTTCCGCCACCACCTCGCCGGCGCCAGTGGTGATCGACACGATTTCATCCTTCAGCAAACCGGCCGCGCGGGCGGCAGCCGCCTTCTGGTGCGACTGGAAGGCCAGCACTTCCTGGTCGGCGCGCGACACCTCGTATTTACGGGCGACGTTTTCGGCGGTGTCGCCCATGCTGATGTAGGCGTCGGTTTCCGCCAGCAGCTGCGGGTTGGGCGAGAAGTTGTAGCCGCCCTGCGGCACCATCGTCATCGATTCGACGCCGACGCACAGATAGGCCTCGCCCAGGCCGGCCTCGATCTGCGCGGCGGCGATGTGGATGGCCGACATCGACGAGCCGCAGAAGCGGTTGATCGTCATGCCCGGCACCGCGTGCGGAAAGCCGGCCAGCAGCGAGACGATGCGCGCCAGGTTGTTGCCCTGCGAGGATTCCGGGTAGGCGCAGCCGAGGATCACATCGTCCAGCAGCGCCGGGTCGAGGCCGGTGCGCTGCATCAGGCCTCGCACCACCTGGGCGCCCAATTCGTCGGGACGGACTTCGGCCAGCTTGCCTTTGCGGGAGAAATGGAAGGGGGAACGGGCATAGGCGCTGATCACTGCTTTCATGGTGGAACTCCTTTAAATGATGATCGTAATGATTGATATATTACGCTCGTCATGTATGATGTCAATAGCTTAGTGGGAGAACGACATGAAAGTCAGCAGGGAACAAGTGGCGCTCAACCGCGAGCGCATCGTTGAAACGGCGGCGCGGCTATTCCGCGAAAAAGGCTACGACGGCATCGGCGTGGCCGATCTGATGAAGAGCGCCGGCCTGACGCACGGCGGCTTCTACGGTCATTTCGCCTCCAAGGAAGACTTGCTGGCCGAAGCAGCCGCCCATGCGCTGAAAAAATCGGTGCAGCGCTGGGAAGGATATCTGGCCGAAGGGCGCGACACGGCGCTGGAGAAAATCAGCGACGGCTACCTGACCAGGCAGCATTGCGAGCATCCGGAGAAGGGCTGCTCGGTCACCGCGCTGGGCGCCGACATCGCGCGCCTCGGGCCCAAGGCGCGCCACGCGCTGACCGAGGGCGCAATCGGGCAGATGGCGGTGCTGGAAGAGCTGATGCCGGGCGCGGATCCGGCGGCGCGGCGCAGGCAGGCGCTGGCCAGTTATGCCTCGATGGTCGGCGCCATCGTGCTGGCGCGCGCCGTCGACGACGAACAGCTGTCCGCGGAAATCCTGCAGGCAGTGCAGCAATCGCTGCCTGCAGGATCGTAGCTTACGGGCTGTTGCCGCTGACCGCCGTCAGAAGCGGTGGCGCATGCCGACCTGGATCCCTTTGCTGGCCTCGCCCGGCTTGGAGGTAAATCCGCCCGAGGCGCTGGCGGCGCCGATCGCATACTGGCCATCGCCCTGATTCCTGATGTAGGCCGCCACCATGTACAAATCGGTGCGCTTGGACAGGTTGTGGTCGTAGCCCAGGGCGAACTGGGTGGCGTCGCTACCGGACGCGGTCTTGTCTTGCTGGCGCGCCACCGAAGCCATGATGCGCCCGGCGCCGACCTGATAGTGGAAGCCGACCTGGGTGCTGGCGGCGTTCAGGTAGAAGGTGCGCGCGAGCGTGCTGTGCAGCTGACCCGCCAGCACCGGGCCGAGGGCCGGGCCGAAGGCGGCGAAGGTCGGGGCCAGGGCGGCGTCGGCGTACAGGATGATCACCGAGTTGTCGTTGCGCTGCCGGTGGTAACCGGCGAACAGTTTCCAGTTGTCGATCTTGTAGGAACCGCCCAGCGTGGTGGTGATCAGGCCGGGATTGCCGAGTTGATCGGTGCCACGGTTGTGACCGAGGCCGACTTCCACCCCGTTCGCCTTGTAGAACAGGTTGGCGCCCCAGGAGCGTTTGTCCATGCCGATATAGCCCGAGTTCTCGGTGCCGTACATCAGCGCGGCACTGATGCCGTTCGGCGATTGCACGCGGTATTGTATCGATTTGTCGGAACGGATCGCCACGCCCGCAGTCAACAAGCCGCCGGTGCCGCCGACGATGCCGCCCCAGCCGCCAGCTGTGCCGGTTTCGAACACGTCGGCGTTGGCCAGCACTTCATAATCGGGGGTGTACATCCGTCCAAGCAGGACGGCGCCCACCGGCGTCACCAGGCCCACCATCGACGTGCGGTCGAACAGGGCGCCGTTGATGTTGACGTTGATCGGGGGCTGTAGCGCGCTTTGCACGCCAGCCAGCAGTTTGGCCGCGGTGGCTGCGCCGCCGGCGGCGGCCGGCACGGTGAAGTTCAAGCCTTTGGTCAGGGCGTAACCCTGGTTGCTGGATAAATTGCCCGCCTGATTGCTGCCATTGTCGAGCTGGACGCGCATCTCAAGGTTGAAGACAGCCTTGTAGCCGCCGCCCATGTCTTCCGTACCCTTGAATCCCAGGCGGGAACCGTCGGCGATGCCGCTGACCAGTTTGGTCCGGGCGTCGTTGCCGCCATTGTTGACGTACATCAGGCCGGCATCGGCAATCCCGTAGATCGCGACAGATGACTGGGCCAGGACGGGGGCGGCGCAACATGCGGCGATCATGCCAGCAAGTAATTTTGTTTTCATATGTCTCCAGTAGTTGTTTATTTTTTTTCGATTTTAAACCGAACGTTCGTACTATTTAGAACGTTTCCTCAATATGCCAGTGCCGTCGGCACTTGTACAGAACGCCGCGCATGGCGGGAAATTTGGAGTTGCAAAAGAGACACAAGCGCGGTTTTCCATCGCGACAGCACTTGGTCTTATGTGAATTTCGTATATGTAAGAATAAAAAACGTCTAAGGCTGGGCCGCTCGAGCCCGATCGCGTAGACTGGCGGTATTTTCAAGCACCACGGACTGACAATGCTGCATTGGTTGAAGCACTACCGGCGCGAACTACTGGCCGGCGACATCTCCGCCGGCCTGGTGGTGGCGATGATGATGATCCCGCAGGGCACCGCCTACGCACTGGTGGCGGGCCTGCCGCCGGTGGTCGGGATTTACGCCAGCATCCTGCCGCCGATTATCTACGCGCTGTTCGGCAGCAGCATGACGCAATCGGTGGGGCCGATGGCCATCATCTCGCTGATGACGGCCACCGTCATCGGTCCGCTGGCGCCTGCCGGCTCATCGCTGGCCGCGGTGCTGGCGGCGCAACTGGCGCTGATCTCCGGCGCGGCGCTGCTGCTGTGCGGCGTGCTGCGCATGGGCTTCCTGGCCAACTTCTTTTCCCGTCCCGTGATGAGCGGCTTTACCGTCGGCTCGGCGCTGGTGATCGCCTACGACCAGCTGCATACCTTGCTCGGCGCCGAACTGCCGCATGTGCATCTGCCAAGCGCCGTGCTGGGAGTCGGATCGCTGCTGCTGCTGGTGCTGTCGAAACAATACCTGGCCGGCCTGCTGAAACGCTGCGGCATGCGCCCGGCGGCGGCGGATATCGCCGCCAAGCTGGCGCCGATGGTGGTGGTATTGGCCGGCATCGTGCTGATGGCCACCACCGGCCTGGTCGGGATGGGCGTGCGCACCACCGGCGCCATCCCCGGCGGCCTGCCGCAGCTGAACCTGGCCAGCTCCAGCGCGCACTGGAAGCCGCTGCTGCAACCGGGGCTGCTGATCGGCTTTATCATTTTCCTGATGTCGATGTCGGCGGCGCAGTCGCTGGCGCTCAAGCGCAACGAAAAGCTGGTCAGCAACCATGAGCTGATCGGCCTGGGCGCGGCCAATGTCGCCAGCGCGCTGACCGGCGGCTTCCCCGTCACCGGCAGCCTGTCGCGCTCCGCCGTCAATTTCGCCGCCGGCGCCAACACGCCGCTGGCCAGCCTGATCACCGCCGCGCTGCTGGCCTGCGCGCTGCTGGCGCCCACCGGCTGGCTGGCGCTGCTGCCGCTGCCGGTGCTGGCCGCGACCATCATCGTCGCCGTGCTCGGCCTGTTGGAACTGGACATCGTGCGCACCGCCTGGCAGTACGACCGCGGCGACGTGCTGGCCTGGGGCGCGACCTGCCTGGGCGTGTTGGTGCTGGGCGTGGAGGCGGGCGTGGTGATCGGCGTGGCGCTGTCGATGGGCACCCTGATCTGGCGCGCCAGCCGGCCGCATATCGCGGTGCTGGGCCGCATCGCCGGCACCGAACATTTCCGCAATATCGAACGCTATCCGGCCGAAACCCAGCCGGAGCTGCTGGTGCTGCGCATCGACGCCAATCTGTTCTTCGGCAATATGGAGGCGGTGGCCGAGCGCATCGAATGCGAACTGGCCACCCACGCCAGCGCGCGCCACCTGGTGCTGGTGATGACGGCGGTCAGCTCGATCGACACCACCGCGCTGTACGCGCTGTGCGAACTGAACCAGAGCCTGAAGCGGCGCGCCATCGGCCTGCACCTGGCCGAAGTGAAGGGGCCGGTGCTGGACCGCCTGCGCAACAGCGCGCTGCTGCGCGAGCTGAACGGACAGCTGTTCCTGAGCACGGCCATCGCCTGCGACCATTTGCATACTGTCAAGGATGTTGCTTGAATGTGTAAAAACTTGCTGATCCTGTAATTAAATCCTTTTGGGCAATTAAATGCATGGACTTCAGGTCGGTTTACTCCTATGATTTAAGTCGAAGATACATAGATTAACCCCAAAGAATGGTTTTCCGATGTTGGATCGACTTGCTCGCCGTGCAGGAAGAGTATCAATTGCCGTGTTCGTCAGCGTTACGCTGACCGCCGTGGTAACGCTGGTATTGACTACTTTTGCGCTGTACTTCTACCAGGTCGAACGCGCCCAGCGCTGGGAACAACTGCACAAGACGCTGGCCAATAGCGCCGAAGAGTTGGCCGCCGCCGTGGCGCTGCCGGCCTGGAACTTCGACGAGACCCAGATCGTCACCATCATGAAGAGCGGCTTGAGCAACCGCGACCTGTATGCCAGCGCCGTCGCGCCGGTGGCCAGCAACCATCCCTTCATCATCACCCGCAACGACCAGGCGCAGCTGATCACCACCAGCAGCATGCCGGACAATCCCGAGCTGCTGTCCGAGCGGCGCGCCATCGTCGCCGGTGGGCAGAACATCGGCGTCATCACCGTGTACGCCTCGCCGGCCGGCTTGATCGAGCAGCTGCGCCAGCGCCTGTACACCATCGGCGGCATGATCTTCGTGCTGGATGTGACGCTGGTGCTGAGCCTTTACCTGCTGCTGTGGCAGCTGATCCTCAAGCCGCTGACCACCATCGAACGTTACGCCGCCAACGTCAAGGCCGGCCAGAACCCCGGCGCCTTGCCGCCTAGCGACTGGTTCTTCGGCGAGCTGAAAACCCTGAACGGCTCGATCCGCGAGATGGTGCGCCTGATGGACAGCCGCTACGTCGCCATGCACGCCAGCGAGGAGCGGCTGCAGATCGCCAGTAGCGCGGCGGCGATCGGCATCTGGGACTGGAACATCCCCAGCGACGAAGTGGTGTGGGACGAGCAGATGTACCGCCTGCACGGCATCGAGGGCCGCAAGGTGGAACGGCCGTTCGAGCTGTGGCGCAGCATGATGCATCCCGACGACGCCATTCCCACCGAGGCGCTGCTGCGCCAGGCGCTGAACGGCCATGCGGAATTTGACGTCGAGTTCCGCGTGGTCTGGGCCGACGGCTCGGTGCACCACATCAAGGGCGATGCCATGATCTTCCGCGACGCCGACGGCCAGCCGGCGCGCATGGTCGGCGTCAACTACGACGTCACCGCCAGCCGCGTGGCCGAGCAGGAGCTGCGCCGCCACCGCATCCACCTGGAAGACCTGGTGGCCGAGCGCACCAACGCGCTGTCGGTCGCGGTGCTGCAGGCGCAGGCCGCCAACCAGGCCAAGAGCATCTTCCTGGCCAATATGAGCCACGAGCTGCGCACGCCGCTCAATTCCGTGATCGGCTTCTCGCGCCTGATGGCGGACTCCAAGAACATGCTGCCGGAAGAGAAGCGCAACCTGGCCATCATCCACCGCTCCGGCCAGCACCTGCTCACGCTGATCAACGACATCCTGGAGCTGTCCAAGATTGAAGCCGGCCGCGCCGTCCTGCAAACCGAGGTGGTGGGCCTGGACGACATGCTGCAGGAAGTGATGGACATGGTCAGCATGCGCGCCGGCCAGACCGGCGTCGAGCTGGAACTGGACGCCGCCGGCCTGCCCGCCGGCGCCCGCGTGGACGGCACCAAGCTGCGCCAGGTGCTGCTCAACCTGATGTCGAACGCGGTCAAGTTCACGGGGCAGGGCAAGGTCACGCTGCGGGTGCGCGGCGCCATGCGCAATGTGCTCAACGGCGGCCGCTGCGA
Source organism: Duganella sp. BJB476 (assembly GCF_003416895.1). GTDB lineage: Bacteria > Pseudomonadota > Gammaproteobacteria > Burkholderiales > Burkholderiaceae_D > Rugamonas. The sequence continues at coordinate 157,171 of NZ_QVIO01000002.1, read as the reverse complement.
GCTGGAATTCGCCGTCATCGACACCGGTCCCGGCATCTCGCCGGCTGACCAGGCGCGGATTTTTGAACCCTTCATCCAGGCCGAGGGACCGGGCGCGCATGAAGGCACGGGCCTGGGCCTGACCATTTCGCGCGAATTCGTGCAGCTGATGGGCGGCGAGCTGACGGTGCAATCGGCGCCCGGCGCCGGCGCCACCTTCCGTTTCGCCATCGCGGTGCAGGTGGCCGACGGCGTGCCGCTCGACGGCGAAGACGATGAAGTGACGGCGCTGGCGCCGCCGCAGCGCGGCCGCCGCATCCTGGTGGCCGATGACAACGCCGACGGCTGCGCGCTGCTGGAAAGCCTGCTGCAGCCGCTGGGTTTCGAAGTGGCGGTGGTGGGCGACGGCGCCCAGGCGCTGGCGATGGTCGACGTCTGGCGGCCGGACCTGGTGTTCATGGACTGGCGCATGCCGGCGCTCGATGGCCTGAGCGCGACGCGCCAGATCCGCGCCAACGCCGCCGGCCCGCAGCCAAAAGTGGTGATGCTGACCGCGTCCGCCTTTGCCGAGGAACGGGAAGAGGCGCTGGGCGCGGGCGCCGATGAATTCATGCGCAAGCCGGTCGAACAGGACCAGTTGTACGCGGTGCTGGAGCAGCAGCTGGGCGTGCAGTTCCAGCGCCGCCACCACAGCGCGCGCCTGCCTTTGCCGCCGCCGCTGTCGCGCGACGATTTGGGCTTGCTGGAGCCGGTGCTGCGCCAGCAGCTGAAAACCGCCTTGCAGGAGCTGAACCTGGCGCGGGTGGCGCTGTTGTTGGCGCCCTTGCCGCTGGAGCTGGGCGAGGTGGTCGAACGCATCGAGCACATGATACGGCTGCACCAGTATCCGCAGCTGTGCGGTTTGCTGGACGAAGCGGGGAATGAGTTGGAAGCGCAGGCCTGACGGGTATATGATAGTGGCAGCCAATATGGCGGCAAAACGTGGCAGCAAACCAGGCGAAAGAGCATTACATGCATCGGGATTTGTCGGAACAACACACCAAGGGCGAAGTGCTGATCGTGGAGGACACGCCGGCCTCGCTCAAACTGCTGAGCGACCTGCTGACCGAAGCGGGCTACTACGTGCGCCAGGCGCCCAACGGCGAGCTGGCCCTGTGGACCGCGCAGTCACGTCCGCCGGAACTGATACTGCTGGATGTGCGCATGCCCGGCATCGACGGCTTCGAAGTGTGCCGCCGCCTGAAGGCGTCGCCGGAGCTGAGCCAGGTGCCGGTGATCTTCCTGTCGGCCCAGCATGACACCGACGACAAGGTGCGCGGCTTTGCGCTGGGCGCCGTCGACTTCATCGCCAAGCCGTTCCAGGCCGAGGAAATCCTGGCCCGCACCGACGCCCACGTGCGGCTGGGCCGCGCCCAGCAGGCGCTGGCGGCCGAACGCGCCTTGCTGGAGGAGCGCGTGATCGAGCGCACCACCGAGCTGGCCGCGCTGGCCGCGTCGCTGGAAAAGGAAGTCGAGCAGCGCCGCGCCAACGAAGAATTCATGCGTCTTTCCAGCCAGGTGTTCGAGGCCACCCAGGACGCCATCGTCGTCACCGACCGCGACGCGCGCATCGTCGCCACCAATCCCGCCTTCACCCAGATCTCCGGCTACAGCGCTGAGGAGGTGGTGGGGCAGAGCGTGGCGCTGCTGCACGCCGGCGAGCCGGACGCCAAGTCCTTCGAGCTGATGGCGCAGTCCATCGTCAAGACCGGCCACTGGTCGGGCGAGATCCTGGCGCGTCGCAAGAACGGCGACACCTATCCCGGCCTGCTGAGCGCCTCGGTGGTCAAGGACGAGCAGGGCCACGTGATCAACCACGTGGCGGTGTTCATGGACCTTACCGAGCGCAAGGCCGAGCAGCACCTGATCGATTTCCTGTCCAACCACGACGCGCTGACCGGCCTGCCGAACCGCCTGCTGGCGCGCCAGCGCTTCGAGCAGACGCTGGCCACGGCCAAGCGCGAGCACCGCTGTGTGGCCGTCATGTGCCTGGACCTGGACCGCTTCAAGAGCATCAACGACTCCTACGGCCACGACGTCGGCGACAAGGCGCTGCAGGTGGTGTCGAAGTTCCTGTCCGAGACCGTGCGCGAAGGCGACATCGTCACCCGCCAGGGCGGCGACGAATTCCAGATCATCGTGCCGGACGACGCCCAGCTGGGCGCGACGATGGCGCTGGCGCAGAAGATCCTGGGCGGCCTGCGCAAGGAACTGATGATCGACGGCCAACAGATCACCGTCACCTCCAGCATCGGCATCGCCGTCAGCCTGACCGACGGCGACAGCTTCGATGAGCTGGTGCGCAACGGCGACACGGCGCTGTTCCGGGCCAAGGAAATCGGCCGCGACAACTACGCCTTCTTCACCGAGCGCATGGACGCGGAAATCCGCGACAAGCTGGCGATCCAGGGCCAGCTGCGCGGCGCCATCGCGCGCGACGAATTCGAGGTGCACTACCAGCCGCAAATGTGTTTGAAGACCGGCGCCATGCTGGGCGCGGAAGCGCTGCTGCGCTGGGATAACGCGGTGCTGGGCAAGGTGCCGCCGAACCGCTTCATCCCGCTGGCCGAGGAGTACGGGCTGGTGAACTCGATCGGCGAATGGGTGCTGGAGAGCGTGTGCGCGCAGATCAAGGTGTGGCACGACCAGGGGCTGGGCGACATCAAGGTGTCGGTCAACCTGGCGGCCGGCCAGTTCGCCAACGACGCCACGGTGCCGTATGTGGAAAGCACGCTGCGCAAGTTCGGCGTCGCGCCCGAGTACCTGGGCCTGGAAATCACCGAAGGCACGGTGATGGGCGATCCGGACAAGGCGGTGGCGGCGTTGCGCCGCCTGAAGGCCATCGGCGTCAGCGTCTCGCTGGACGACTTCGGCACCGGCTATTCCAGCTTGAGCTACCTGAAGCGCTTCCCGATCGACGTGCTGAAGATCGATAAATCCTTTGTCGACGACGTCACCACCAACGCCAACGACGCCGCCATCGCGCTGTCGGTGATCTCGCTGGCGCACAACCTGAACATGCGTGTGATCGCCGAGGGTGTGGAGACCCGCGAGCAGGTGCAGTTCCTGACCGAACGCGGTTGCGACGAGATGCAGGGCTACTTCTTCAGCCGCCCCGTCAGCGCCGATGCCTTCACCGCGCTGCTGCGCGAACGCCGCAACCTGTTGGACATGTAATCAACCCTTCCCCTGGAGTGTTATGGAAAAGAAGTTCAGCGCCGCCATCGCCGGCGCATGCATGTTGTTAGCCGCCACAGTCACCGTTGCCGCCCATGCCGATCCGGCGCCGGCCATCAAGCCCGGCCCCGCCGACGCGCAGTTCAAAGCCATCTACACCCAGGAGTGGAAGTGGCGCATCAGCCAGAAACAGGAAGAGGATGAAGACGACGACAACGGCGTCTCGCCGTCGCTGCCGCGCATCGATGCCGTCACCCAGGCCAAGCGGCTGGCGTACTGGCAGGGCGTGATGAAGAAGCTGGACGGCATCTCGCAGGACAAGCTGTCGGCGCCGGAGCGCATCAATTACCAGGTGTACAAGGCGCAGATCGCCGCGCTGATCGCCGGCCAGGTGTTCCGCGAATACGAGAAACCGCTGAACGCCGATTCGGCCTTCTGGTCCAATATGGCATCCGGCGCGCGCAAGCCGCTGACCAATGAAAAGCAGTTCCAGGACTATCTGAAGCAACTGGCGGAGACGCCGCGCTACTTCAACGAGGAGATGGACAATATGCGCGCCGGCCTGGCGCGCGGCTTCACGCCGCCCAAGGTCACGCTGATCGGCCGCGATTCGTCGATCACCTCCGTCACCGACGCCAAGACGCCGCAGGACACGGTGTTCTACTTCCCGTTCAAGAGCATGCCGGCCACCATGCCGGCGGCGCAGCAGGAAGCGCTGCGCGCGGAAGGCGTGAAGGCGATCCAGGCCTACGTGGTGCCGTCGTATGCCAAGCTGCTCAAGTTCATGCGCGAGGAGTATGTGCCGAAGGCGCGCGAGGCGCTGGCGGCCGAGAGCCTGCCGGACGGTAAAGCCTACTACCAGTCGAAGATCGTCGAGTTCACCACCACCACGATGAGCGCGGACCAGATCCACCAGATCGGCCTGAGCGAAATGGCCAAGATCCGCGCCGAGATGCACGACGTGATCAAGCAGACCGGCTTCGAAGGCGACCTGCCGGCCTTCCTGCAATTCCTGCGCACCGATCCGCGCTTCTACGCCAAGACGCCGGAAGAGCTCTTGATGCGCTCCGCCTGGGTGGCCAAGAAGTTCGACGCCAAGGTCGGCCAGTACTTCGGCTACCTGCCGCGCCGCCGCTTCGCGGTGATCCCGGTGCCGGACGACCAGGCGCCGTTCTACACCTCGGGCCGTGGCGGTCCGGGCGTCTACCTGGTCAACACCTACAATCTGCCGGCGCGCGCGCTGTATTCGATGCCGGCGTTGACGCTGCACGAATCGGCGCCGGGCCACGCCTTCCAGATGCCGGTGGCGATGGAGCAGAAGGGCCGTCCGCCGTTCCGCAACGCCTATATCTCGGCGTATGGCGAAGGCTGGGCGCTGTACTCGGAGCGCTTGGGCGTGGAGATGGGCATGTACGAAACGCCGTATGAGGTGTTCGGCATGTTGAGCTACCAGGCCTGGCGCGCGTCGCGGCTGGTGGTCGACACGGGCATCCACAGCAAGGGCTGGACCCGCAAGCAGGCGCAGGACTACCTGCACGACAACACCGCGCTGTCCGATCATGAGATCGAGACGGAAGTGGACCGCTATATTTCGTGGCCGGGCCAGGCGCTGTCCTACTACCTGGGCGAGATGAGCATCATCAACGCGCGCAAGAAGGCCGAGGCGGCGCTGGGCACCAAGTTCGACATCCGCGCCTTCCACGACACGGTGCTGCAACTGGGCTCCGTGCCGCTGCCGGTGCTGGAGGCGCGCATCGACCTGTTCATCGCGGAAGGCGGCAAGAGCCCGTATCCGAACCTGGACTAGGCCGGTAGTTGCAGTGAAAATGTGTTGGCGGAGAGGGCAATGCCTCACGATGCTACAATTCCGCCAACTGCATTCATGCTGCACGTTGACCTCATGAAGCCATCTATTGCATTCCATGCACATCGCGAAGCAATCCGGAGGATTGTGTTGGGTCATCGCGCCAGCAATCCCCGCGTGTTCGGATCTGCGCTGCAGGGGTGCGATAAGGAAGATAGTGACCTGGACATCCTTATTGATCCAACCCCTGATACCACGTTATTCGATATAGGCGCCATCCGCCATGAACTCTCCTCGTTACTGGGCGTGCCGGTAGACGTGCTGACTCCAAAGGCGTTACCAGAAAAATTCCGCGCGGCTGTGTTGGCGGAGGCAGTTCCGATATGAGTAAGGATCAGCAGCGTCTAATCGATTGTCTGGAACACATGCTTCAGGCGATCGAATCGTTGCAGATGTGATGCGAGTCGGGTGATCATCTGACAAGGACAGGTCCGGGCTTTGTTCAGACTGTCCATGCAATGGCTTCCAGAAGCCGTTGCAGTTTGACTGCGCGATTCGCGTTGACCATCTTTACGTGCGAAATCCTGCCTGCCAGATGGGCGTGGAAGTCGGGATGGCGATCTCGGTTCTGGGACGCAGGCCCATGCCGCACGCAGTTCGTCAGCGTGGCTTTCAGTCTGTCGTATTCGTCGCGCGCGATGTTGGGGTGGGCGTTGACCACAACGCCGGTCAACCGCTGGCGGGTTCCTTCGCGCATCAGGCGTGTCTTGCGGGTGTTGATGCGGAAGCCCTCCTCAAGCGCAATGGCGGCGACCTGGATATTGAAGCGTTCCGCGGCGCGCGCAAAATCACGATCGCCGGAAAATGCCAGGTCATCCGCGTAGCGGCTGTACGTCGCGCCCAGCGACTGCGCCAGCGCTTCCAGGCGCATGTCGAGACGGTAGGCGCACAGATTGGCCAGCGCGGGCGAGCAGGGAGAACCTTGCGGCAGGTGGGGTGACCTCAAGACCTGGCGCTCGGCCCATGGGAGCGAACCGGCTTCCTTAAAAACGCCTTGTGGTGCGCGGTTCACGCAAATGCGTGCCAGCGTTCCGGCCACTGCCGGCGGGTAGTCCAGTTTTTCGAACAGCGCATGGATGCGCGCGAGTTGTATGCTCGGGAAAAAATCCTTCAGGTCCATGCGGACGACGACAGGTCGACCGGCGTGCAGCGCTGCGTGGGTGACGCAGGAATGTCCGCGCCGGAAGCCATGGGCGGCGGGGTGCGGCGGCAGCCGATCGAGCAGGTGGCGCAGTATCTTTTGCTGCAAGACGCGCAGGCGCGCCTTGGGGATTTCGATCAGGCGCTGGCCGCCGTTGCGTTTTGGAACCCATCGGTAGTGGTAGTGCTGCAGGCGCGATTGCGCGTCGCTCGCCAGGCGCCATTGGTCGGCGAACCAGGCGAGCGCGCCGACCGGTTCGTCCAGCCAGGCTGCCAGGGCGCCGACCGAGGGCAGTTGCGGCAGCGCGAGCGCGGCGACCCATGCGGTCTGCGGCGGGCGGATAGGCGGCTCGATGCAGTAGCGCCGCACTTCCGGCAATTCCAGGCGCTCCGCTACTTCCGTGTATTCCTCGGGATTGTCTTCATCCTCGTCGTCATGGACGTCGTCGCTTCCGCGGCCGAGGAGATGCAGCAGGATGTCGGCGAGTTCGTGCCGGCTGAAGTGATAGAAGTTTTCGCCGGTCCGTTCGATGAGCGCCGCGCAGATGCTGGGCGCCCATAACGGCGACATACCGAAAACACTGCCACATGCCGAGATCAGGCTGCCCAGGCTGCGGTCGGAGGCCAGCATCGTGTCGGCCAACGCCAACACGGTAAGTTTTTCGATATTCATGCTGAGTGAAAGGAGCGGAGAGCCTTCAACGAGTCTCGTGATGCGTGAGCTAACTTGCGTGGTAACGCAACGCGGCTCATGCGGCGAAGTGCTGAACATTAAACATCCCACGGGGTAGCCCCGTAGAGGCTGTCCCTGCACGCGGCAAAGACAGGCCGGCTTGAAGGATCCGCCCCGCCCACACGGTAGCGGAGTTTTAATTAAAAATCAACAGCAGACGCGAGCTAACCAATCTGTAATCCGAAGGTGACAATGCGTGTATTTCCGCACGACATCGAGTGTGTAGAATCGCGGCCCTACAATCACCACCTTCTTCGGGCAGCACGTTGAAAAAATCGATACTCGCAGTAGCCGTCGCCGGCGCCTTGCTGGCGCATACGTCCATCCAGGCCATCGAGCAGGCGCCGCCTTCCCAGGCGCAGTCGCCGGCGCCGGCCGCGCCGGTCAAATCCTCCTTCATCACGACCATCGCTGCAGCAGCCACTGAATTGACCGAAGCGATCGGCCGGCAGCACGACATGGCGAAGCAGTTGGAGATTTATTCGAAGTTTGAATTCTCGCCTGCGCTGCAGCTCAAGCTGAAAGACGTCTTTGGCAGCGAACGCCCGTTCCTGGTTCAGCGCACCAACGGCCCCAAGGGCCAGATCACCTATGCGTCGAAACTGAAGGCTCACAGCTACCTCGATGAAAACGCTACGGCGTTTTCGTGGGCCGAGCTTAACGCCAAGAGTGTTGTCAGCAAAGGCGGAACCGTGGTCGATACCAGCGCGACTTGGCCTTCGTTGTCCGTCATCGGCACCACGGTCGGCAGCACGATTGAAAAAATCAGCGTGGACTTCAAGCACTCGCGCGCGAAGAGCGGTCTTTGGTACGGCGCCGGTGGAATCAAGATCGGTTCCATGGTGATGCGCTCGGTCACGACTGGTGCGTCGGAAGGAAAGCAACTCTTCCGAGTCGAAGGTTTCTCCACCGCCGCCAGCTCCACGCCGCGCGGCAAGCTGGTCGACATGTCTTCCGGCTTCTCGATCAAGGCTATCATTTTTGGCGATGACCGTGTCGAGCGCGTCAACTTCGGCGTGCGCATGGTGAACATGCCGGCGCAAGCGATGGCAGATCTGGATCGCGATTTGCGGCAGGCGCAGGGCAGCGGCCTGGCGCCGGACGCACAGGCCGACGTGATGTTGAGGACCATGAAGTCGTTCGGCAAGAACGCACTGGCGGCCGGCGCCAGCGTGGTGATCGACGATATCAGCGCCGGTTATCACGGGAATACGGCGTCGATCAAGGGCCGCGTCGATTTCGACAAGGTGGTGGAGGCCGATTTCGACGCGCCGATTGAGCTGGGCAAGAAGATCATCGGGCGCTTCGACGTGCGCCTGCCGGTGGCGATGGTGAACGATGTCTCGCGCCTGATGGCGAGCAAACAGGTGGATGCCGCAGCGCCCAACAGCGCCGAGCAGATCGACCTGGCGGCAAAGAACATCGCCGGCCTGGTGATCGGCAAACTGGTGAACGAGGGTTTCGCCGTGATGGAGAAAGGCGAACTGCGTTCGACGATCGAAATCAAGAACGGCAAGGTCACCTTCAACGGCAAGATCATTCCGATTCCGGGCATGCCGAACGGTGACCTGGTGCAGGTCTATCACAATGTGAAGGCGGCGCCTGCTCCGGTTCCGGCCAAGCAGTAAGCCTTAGCCGCGCAGCATGTCGCCCGCGATCCAGTCCAGCACTGGCGGGCGATGCGGCTTCCAGCCCAGTTGCGTGCGCGCCCGTTGTCCGCGCACGCGGCTGTTGGAGCCCAGGCCATACGAGGCCATTTCGTAACCCCATTCCTCCTTGGCCTGCTCCAGCGGCCAGTCCTGCGGCGCGCCCAGGTGCAGCGCGCGGGCGATGGCCGTGCTCATGTCGCGGAACGACGCCTCGCCGTTCTCGACGAAGTAGAACGCGCCCGCTTCGGTCTTTTCCAACGCCAGCAGATACAGGTCGACCACGTCGTCGATGTGGACGTTGGACCAGATATTCAGACCGCGTCCCACATGGCGCACGATGCCGCTCTTGCGGGCTTGCTTGAGCAGGCGTGGCAGCTGCACGCTGTCGCGCGGCAGCGCGCCGTGGCCGTAGATCAGCGTATTGCACAGCACCGCCGAGCGTACGCCCTGGCCGGCGGCGGCCAGCACCAGGTCGTCGATGGCCACGCGCGCGGCCTTGTCGGCGGCAGGTGGGGGCAGTTGGTCTTCGAAGTAGATGCGGTCCGTGGCTTCGCCGCCGGAGGCGTCGCCGACGATGCTGGACCCGCTGGTGTGCAGGAACACCTTGCCGGAACCGGCCAGCGCGTCGACGAAGGCTTCGACGGCAACGCGGTTGTCGCTGCTGGCGGCGTTGATGACGGCGTCGGCCGCCTGCGCCTGGGCGATCAGCAGATCGCGGTCGTTCAAGGTGCCGACCACGCCGGTCACGCCGATCCTGGCCAGCTCCTCCAGCTGTTCCGGCTTGCGTACCAGGCCTGTTACCTGATGGCCCGCGCGGACCAGGCCCGCCGCGATCGAACCGCCGATGAATCCTGCTGCGCCGGTGACGAATACTTTCATGCTGTGCTCACTTAATCAAATCGAGAAGCGAACAGTATGGGCATGAAAGCCGCGCGCAAACAGCCCGCGCGGCGCAAAGTACTCTTGATTGCGGCGCAAGGATCAGGATTGAACCTTGCGCTGCTTGCGCTTGGCGACCACCCCCAGCAAGGCCAGGCCACCGAGCAGCATGGCGTAGGCGTCCGCTTCCGGCACTGGCGCGGCGGCCACGGCGAAGGACAGGTTGTCGGCGTAGCCGTCGTTGTAGGAGCCGGCTTCGCGGGTCATGACCAGCGTGATGTCGACGGTGAGCGCGCCGACCGGGATGTAGCCTTGCGCGTCGCGCAGCAGCAGGCCGGTCTGGTTGGCGCGGTCGGTATTGGAGACCGGACCGATGCTGGCGCTGGGCAGCGCCGCACCGCCGCTGCCGAAGAAGGTGGCGGTCAGCTTGGCGTTGTCGTTCTGCGATGCATAGCCGCCCAGCCAGGCAGACAGGTCGTAGCGCGAGGCGCCGGTGTTGATCGCGGCGCTCAACGACGTCAGGTCGATGGTCTGGCTGGCAGTCGACAAAGCGTTGCTGTCGCCGCCGGCGAAGAAGTAGGTGCCGCGGTTGGACGGGCCCGGATCGGCAGGGAAGGGGAAGCCGCCGCTGGCGCCGTACTGGACGACGCTGAACGCCGACGTGGTGTTCCAGCCCGAGGTGTTGCCGGATTCGGCATTGCCATTGGCGATCAGGTTGGCGCCGAACGTGGTGGCGTGTGCGGCAGGAACCAGTGCCAGGGCAACCGCCGCAGCGGCTGCAAAAGTCGAGAAGCGCATAGCGTGTCCTTAAACGAAAACAGGGAAAGGTGCTTATTTTACAAGTAAAATTAGCAAAAGTAAAACACTGCGCCGGCGACTGGTGCACCATCGTGGTGCGGGAGATGCGCTTTGGTGCGAAAAATGTGCTTACGGCGGATGTAGCCCGTGATTCAGCTGGCACGACGCTTGCATTACATCAGGCATGCCCGATACCACCGCATCCAGAGAACTCGCCGCCAGCCACAGCGCATGGCAGGCCAGCCTCGCCCTCGGTTTTGCCGACGATGGCGGCATCACGCGGCTGTTCGACAATCGTCACTACGGCCCGCTGCGCGTGCAGAAGGCGTTGTACCCGGAGGACGCCAAGGTGTGCCACGCCATCGTGGTCCATCCGCCGGGCGGCGTGGTGGGCGGCGACCAGCTGGCGATCACCGTCGGCGTCGGCGCGCAGGCGCATGCCTTCCTCACCACGCCGGGCGCCGCCAAGTGGTACAAGGCCAACGGCAAGGTGTCGCGCCAGAGCGTGCGCCTGACCGTGGGCGCAGGCGCCGCACTCGAATGGCTGCCGCAAGAAGCCATCTTTTTTGATACCGCTAACGTGGTGCTGGAGCAGCACGTCGAACTGGCGGCCGGCGCCACCTACATCGGCTGCGAGATCCTCTGCATGGGCCGGCGCGGCTCCGGCGAAACCTTCGACACCGGCACCGTCACCCAGCGCAGCAGCATCCGCCGCGACGGTCGGTTGATCTGGTGGGAGCAGGGCGCGATGCTGGGCGGTCGCCTCGACAGCCCGCTGGCGCTGAACGGCAAAACCGTCTGCGCCACGCTGATCGCCGCCGGCAAGCCGCTCAGCGCCGCCGTGCTGAGCGAGATCCGCGCCGATATTGCCGCCGACGGCGAGCACGTTTTCGGCGTCACACAAACCAAGGGCGTGCTGGTCGCGCGCCACCTGGGCGACGACAGCGAAACCGCGCGCCGCCTGATGCTGACCGTATGGCGCCGTTTGCGCCCGCACCTGCTGGAGCGCGCGGCCGTCACGCCGCGCATCTGGCAAACCTGAAGGTAAACCCGAGAAACACCATGGACCTGACACCAAGAGAAAAAGACAAGCTGCTGATTTTCACCGCCGGCATCGTGGCGGAACGCCGCCTCGCGCGCGGCCTGAAGCTGAACTATCCGGAAGCGGTGGCGCTGATCACCTGCGCCATCATGGAAGGTGCGCGCGACGGCAAGACCGTGGCGCAGCTGATGTCCGAGGGCACCCGCATCCTCACGCGCGCCGACGTCATGGAAGGCATCGCCGAAATGATCCCCGACATCCAGGTCGAAGCCACGTTCCCCGACGGGAGCAAGCTGGTGACCGTCCATAACCCCATCCCCTAAAGGAGGTCATCATGATCCCAGGCGAATACATACTCGAAGAGGGCGAGATCGGCCTCAATGAAGGCCGCGCCACCGCGACCGTCGTGGTGACCAACCAGGGCGACCGGCCGGTGCAGGTCGGGTCGCATTTCCATTTTTTCGAAGTCAACACGGAGCTCAAGTTCGAGCGCTGGAAGGCCTACGGCATGCGCCTGAATATCGCCGCCGGCACCGCCGTGCGTTTCGAGCCGGGCCAGCAGCGCACGGTGGAGCTGGTGAAGCTGGGCGGCGATCAAAAGGTCTACGGCTTCAATGGCAAAGTCATGGGCAAGCTCGATCCCAATCCACCGAAGGGCTGACATGGCTACAATCTCGCGCCGCGCCTACTCGGAAATGTTCGGCCCCACCAAGGGGGACCGCATCCGCCTGGCTGACACCGAACTGTTTATCGAAATCGAACACGATTACGCCACCTACGGCGAAGAAGTCAAATTTGGCGGCGGCAAAGTGATCCGCGACGGCATGGGCCAGTCGCAGCGCGTGGCCGCCGACGTGATGGACACGGTGATCACCAACGCGGTGATCGTCGACCACTGGGGCATCGTCAAGGCCGACATCGGCTTGAAAAGCGGCATGATCGCCGCCATCGGCAAGGCCGGCAACCCGGACATCCAGCCGAATGTGACGATGGCCATCGGCGGCGCCACCGAGATCATCGCCGGCGAAGGCATGATCGTCACCGTCGGCGGGGTCGACACGCACATCCACTTCATCTGCCCGCAGCAGATCGAGGAAGCGCTGATGAGCGGCGTCACCACCATGATAGGCGGCGGCACCGGCCCCTCGGCCGGCACCTCGGCCACCACCTGCACGCCGGGTCCGTGGCACCTGCATTCGATGCTGGGTGCGGCCGACGCCTTCCCGATGAACCTGGGTTTCCTCGGCAAGGGCAACGTCTCGCTGCCGGAGCCGCTGGAAGAGCAGGTGCGCGCAGGCGCCATCGGCCTGAAGCTGCATGAGGACTGGGGCAGCACCCCGGCCGCCATCGACAACTGCCTGTCCGTGGCCGATCGCATGGACGTGCAGGTCGCCATCCACAGCGACACCCTCAACGAAGGCGGCTACCTGGCCGACACGCTGGCCGCGTTCAAGGACCGCACCATCCACACCTTCCACACCGAAGGCGCGGGCGGCGGCCACGCGCCGGACATCATCGCGGCGGTGGGCGAATCGAATGTGCTGCCGTCATCGACCAATCCCACGCGCCCGTTCACCGTCAATACGCTGGACGAGCACCTGGACATGCTGATGGTGTGCCACCACCTCGACGCGGCCATCGCCGAGGACGTGGCCTTCGCCGAATCGCGCATCCGCCGCGAGACCATCGCGGCCGAGGACATCCTGCACGACATCGGCGCGATCTCGATGATGTCGTCCGATTCGCAGGCCATGGGCCGGGTCGGCGAAGTGGTGATGCGCACCTGGCAGACCGCGCACAAGATGAAGGTGCAGCGCGGGCCGCTGGCGCCGGATTCGTCGCGCAACGATAACTTCCGCGTCAAGCGCTACATCGCCAAGTACACGATCAACCCGGCCATCACGCACGGCATCGCGCACGCGGTGGGTTCGCTGGAAGTAGGCAAGATCGCCGACCTGGTGCTGTGGAAGCCGGCCTTCTTCGGCGTCAAGCCGCAGACGATTTTAAAGGGCGGCATGATCGCCGCCGCGCAGATGGGCGATCCGAACGCTTCGATCCCGACGCCACAGCCGGTGCATTACCGGATGATGTTCGGCGCCTTTGGCGGCGGCTTGAAGAAGTCGTTCACCTTTGTCTCGCAGGCGGCGTTCGACGCCGGCATCGGCGACCAGCTCAAGTTGAACAAGACGCTGATCGTCGCCAAAGATATGCGCTCGCTGCGCAAGTCCGACATGATCCATAACGGCGCCACGCCGAAGATGAGTGTCGATCCCGAAACCTATGAAGTGCGCGCCGATGGCGAGTTGTTGGTCTGCGAGGCCGCGGCCACGCTGCCGATGGCGCAGCGCTACTTCTTGTTCTGAACAATCATGCTGACACTGCACACTAAAATCCCGAGCGCCGACAACATCGCGGCCCAACTGGTGCTGCCTTACGAACTGCGCGAGAAGTGCCGCCTGCGGGCTACGCTCGACACCGGCGAGGACGTCGCCGTGTTCACCGTGCGCGGCACCGTGCTGCGCGACGGCGACCTGCTGACCGGCGAGGACAAGCGCGTGGTCAAGGTGGTGGCCGCGCCGGAGCCGACCTACAAAATCACCTGCGCCGATGCGCACACCTTGCTGCGCTGCGCTTTCCACCTCGGTAACCGCCATACGCAGGCGCAGGTCGGCGACGGCTTCCTGCGCATCCGCGCGGACGCGGTGCTGAAGGAAATGCTGGCCGGTCTGGGCGCGACGGTGGTGGAGGAGAAGGCCGCCTTCGAGCCGGAGTCCGGCGCGTATGGCGGCGGGCACGGGCACCACCACGAAGGTCCGCTGGCGCCGATTCCGCTGCGCCAAAAGATCCACCGGCCCGGCGATCCGAAATGATGCAAGCCTCGGCGCTGCTCAATCTCCTGCAATTCGCCAGTCCGGCCCTGCCGATCGGCGCGTACAGCTATTCGCAGGGGCTGGAGGCGGCGCTGGAAACCGGCATCGTCCACAACGCCGACACCGCGCGCGCCTGGATACTGCGCCATCTGCATGAAGTGGTCGCGCAGTGGGAGGCGCCGGTGTGCTGGCGCCTGATGCAAGCCTGGTCGCGGCGCGACTGGCAGGCCGCCTCCGAATGGAGCGAGCGCTTCATCGCCTCGCGCGACAGCGCCGAGTTCCGCGCCGAGACCATCCAGATGGGTTACTCGCTGACCAAGCTGGTGGCGGAACTGGGCTTCGTCGACGCCGAAATGCTGGCGCAGCTGCAGGGCCAAACGGAAGTCGCATTGCCGATCGCCTTTGCCTGCGCCGTCGCCGCGCTGGACATCCCGCACGACGCCGCATTGCTGGCGATGCTGTTCGCGTGGGCCGAGAACCAGGTGCTGGTCTGCGTCAAATCCGTGCCGCTGGGGCAGGTGGCGGGCCAGCGCATCTTGCTGTCGCTGCGTGCAGACATCGAAGCCGCCGCCCGCCATGCGCAAACCGTCGCCGACGACGACATGAGCAACTGGGCGCCCGGCCTGTCGCTGCTGTCGATGCAGCATGAAGTGCAGTACAGCCGTTTATACCGATCCTGAAAGAGAACCAATCATGACACCAACTTCCAACCCCCTGCGCGTCGGCATCGGCGGCCCGGTCGGCTCCGGCAAGACCGCCTTGTGCGAGATGCTGTGCAAAGGCATGCGCGATCAGTTCGACATGGCCGTCATCACCAACGACATCTACACCAAGGAAGACATGGAGATCCTGCTGCGCGCCGACGCGCTGCCGGCCGAGCGCCTGATGGGCGTGGAGACCGGCGGCTGTCCGCACACGGCGATCCGCGAAGACGCATCGATCAACCTTGAAGCCATCGCCCGCATGCAGGCCGACTTCCCCAGTCTTGACCTGATCCTGGTGGAATCGGGCGGCGACAACCTGGCCGCGACCTTCAGCCCGGAGCTGTCGGACCTGACGATCTACGTGATCGACGTGGCCGGCGGCGAGAAGATCCCGCGCAAGGGTGGCCCCGGCATCACTCGTTCAGATCTGCTGATCATCAACAAGACCGACCTGGCGCCGCACGTCGGCGCCGATCTCGATGTGATGGCGCGCGACGCCAAGCAGCAGCGCGGCGCGCGGCCGTTCGTGTTCACCAATCTGCGCAGCGGCGACGGCGTGGCCGCCGTCATCGATTTCATCCGCGAGCAAGGCCTGCTCGGACAAACTTCACACTTCGCAAAGGAAATCCAATGAAGACGCAACGCATCGCGGCGGCAGCCGTACTGGTACTGGCCTGTGCCGCCGCATCGGCCCACCCGCAAACGGGCGGCGCGCACACGCACGGATTCTTCGACGGTTTCGTCCATCCGTTTACCGGCCTCGATCACTTGCTGGCGATGCTGGCTGTGGGGATCTGGAGCGCGCGCCAGTCCAACGCGCAGTGGCTGCCGGCGACCTTCCTCGGCATGATGCTGTTCGGCGTGCTGACCGGCGTGGCGGGGCTGGCGATACCCGGACTGGAAACCGGCATCGCGCTGACGGTGGCCTTGATGGGCGTGATGATCGCGGTGGCGGCGCGCCTGCCGGCGGCGCTGGGCGCGCTGATGGTCGGCGCGTTCGCGCTCTTGCACGGCAACGCGCACGGCCATGAACTGCCGGAGGCGGCCAGCGCCATGGGCTTGCTGGCTGCCAGCGCGCTGCTGGTCTACGGAGGAAGGATGCTGGGCCGCGTGAGCCCGGCGCTGGCGCTGAAGCTTGCCGGCGCCGCGATTGCCGCCACCGGCGTGATGCTGGTGGCGACGGTCTAGCGTTAGTCGCGCGTTTCGGTGCGGCGTTCCTGCAGCACGATGGGCGCCGCGTTGGCCGGATACAGGCCCTGGTGGCCGTCGAAGCCGGCGCGGATGGCGGCCAGGTCGGCCTCCTGGTCGCCGGTCAGGAACACATGGTCGACCAGGCCCAGCGTCTTGTTCGGATAGTCGATATACACCAGCACCAGCGGCACCTTGGCCTCCAGCGCCAGATGGTAGAAGCCGCTCTTCCAGTTAGGGCGATAGCCGCGCGTGCCTTCCGGCGTGATGCCGACCCAGTACCAGTCGGCCGCGTTCATGCGCTGCGCCTGCAGCTTGATGGTGCCGCTCGGCGTGCCGCGTTCGACCGGCTCGCCGCCCATCGCGCGGAACCATTTGCCCAGCACCGGCAATTTGAACAGCGAATCCTTGGCCAGCCAGCGGAACGGCAGGTTGAGCGCCCACTTGCCGAACAGGCCGATCATGAAATCCCAGTTGGACGTATGGGGATAGATCACGGCGATGCCGCGCGGACCGGGCAGGGTGCGAAACAGCATGCGCCAGCCGAACAGGCCCAGGATGCGCAAGGCCGTGCGCTGGCCCCAGCTCGGCAGGTCCGCCGGCTTCAGTTGAAAATCGCTCATGTAGTTGATCCCGTCGTTATTTTTAACTTATTTTCACTATTGACAGGCTGGCATATCCCTCGTCAAAAAAACTGCGCAGGCATTCTATCTGGACGCCGGGGGCGCGGCAAGCTACTTGTGTTTGCTGAAATTGAAAGATTGAACTTTTTCCACTCATTGCCGTCCAACGGTAATGACGAAAAAGACCATACTCTGCCTGGCACTCGGGAGTCCCGCTTTACCGGACACGCTCAACGCCGCAGTAGAGGGATGGGAAGTATACAGCGCGGTGACGCTGGTCGAGGCGCGCCGCCAGCTGAAGGCGCGTCCCATGCTGGTGGGCGTGCTGCTGGTGGAGGCGCATGACGAGCAGTCGTGCGCCGCGATGGATGGCTTCCTGCATGAGCATTGGGATGTGCACTGGGTGGTGGTGCTGGATGCGCCGGCACTGGAGTCGCCGGCCTGGCGCCAGCTGGTGCACGACCACTGCGGCGACTTTCACACCTGGCCGCTGGATGCCCAGCGGCTGCGCCATACGCTGGGCCACGCGCACGGCCTGGCCGCGCTGCGTCGTCCGCATGCGGGGCGCAGCCCCGCGCAGCAAGAGCCTGCGCTGACGGGACAATCGGCCGCCATCACCAGGCTGAGGCGGCAGATCGTCAAGGTGGCGGGCGCCAGCGCGCCGGTGCTGATCGGCGGCGAAAGCGGCAGCGGCAAGGAGCTGGCGGCGCAGGCTGTGCACGCGCACTCGCCGCGCCGCGATGGCCCGTTCGTGCCCATCAATTGCGGCGCGATCCCGGCCTCGCTGATCCAGTCCGAGCTGTTCGGCTACGAGCGCGGCGCCTTTACCGGCGCCGCGCGCGAGAAGCGCGGGCTGATCGAGACGGCGCAGGGCGGCTCCATTTTTCTCGACGAGATCGGCGATTTGCCGATGGAGCTGCAAGCCAACCTGCTGCGCTTCCTGCAGGAGAAGACCATCTACCGGCTCGGTTCCACCCGCAGCATCGCGGTCGATGTTCGGGTGATCGCGGCCTCGCACGTCAACCTGGCGCAGGCGGTGGCGCGCGGCGCCTTCCGCGAGGACCTGTACTACCGGCTCAACGTGCTGGCGCTGGATGTGCCGCCGCTGCGCGAGCGGCGCGAGGACCTGCTGCTGCTGGCCGAACAATTCTTCCACACGTATTCCAGCGAGCGGGCGCCGCGCGTCAGGGGCTTCAGCGGGCGGGCGGCGCAGGCGATCCGCGACTATGACTGGCCCGGCAATGTGCGCGAGCTGCTCAACCGCGTGCGGCGGGCGATGGTGATGGCCGAGGGACGGCTGATCCTGCCGCACGACCTGGGCCTGAGCGCCGAGCCGGCGTCGCGCATCGCCGCGCCGCTGGACGACGCCCGCATCCGCGCCGAGCGCGACGCCATCGACGCCAGCCTGCAACGGGCCGGCCGCAACATCACGCTGGCCGCGCGCGACCTCGGTGTCTCGCGCATGACGCTCTATCGCCTGCTGGCCAAGCACGGCATCGCGGCGCCGTCGCGTGCCTGTTACACCGCCGCGCCGCCGTCGAAATAGAGGCTGGCGCTGGGGCGGGCGGCGCGGCGTTGCTGTCGCGCTGTCACATCGGTGTGACGCGCAGCGCCAATCAGTGCGTGCCGGCCCCGGTGGCGGATAGCCTGCGGTGTCGAATTGTCCCGTGTTTTCAACGGTTTGCGCGTGCGGCGCCGGTGCTGGCATCAAGTTTGCGAAAGAGGGGAGGGCCGGGAGATCGGTCCCCTGGCACCCATTCAATCAACCGTACAACTTGTTAGGTAGGGAGCAGCTATGAAGAAAACATTGATCAGCGCGGCCATCGCGCTGGCGTTTGGCACAAGTGCAGCATTTGCGCAAACCACTACGCCTCCGACGACGGCAACGACGCAATCCGGCGCCGGCGCCCACGCGAACGACAACGCTTCTGCGATCCAGGACAGCAGCAGCAACAAGAACAACAGCACCGGCGGCGCGGCCGCCAGCCAGATCGGCGCCGTGGCGGCCAACAACGGCGGCACGGCCTCCTCTTCGCTTGCCAATTCGTACAACCAGTCGTCGGCCAACGCCACCAGCACCCTGACTGGCACCGTCAGCAACAACACCGTGCATGACATCGGCAATACTGCCGACAACCACGGCAGCACCACCGGCGGCGCCGGCGGCGCGGGCACCGGCGGTGCGGCCACGGGCGGCGCGGCCGCCGGTACTGGCGGCCTGGGCGGTAACAGCACCGGCGGCAATGGTGCGGCTGGCGGCTTGGGTGGCAACGCCACCAACGGCAGCGCCACCAATGGCTCGCCAACGGTGGGCGCCGTCAGCGGCGGCACCGGCGGTGCGGGCGGCGGCGCCACTAACGCCGCCAGCGGCGCTGGCGGTGCAGGCGGCGCAGGCGGCGCCGGTGGCGCAGGTGGCGGTGGCCAGGCTGCGACCGGCGGTGCCGGCGGCCTGGGTGGCGCCACCGGCGCGGCGACGGGTGGCGCCGGCGGCGGCAATGGCGGTTCGACCGGCGGTAACGGCGGCCTGAGCGGCGCGGCCACCGGCAGCAATGGCGGCAACGGCGGCAATACCGGCAACGCCGGCAGTGCCACCGGCGGCGCCGGCGGCTTGACGGGGGCTGGCGGCGCGGGCGCGGCCGGCGGCGGTGCCGGCAGCGGCTCGGGCGCGGCCCACACCACCGGCACCGGCGGCGGCGCCAGCACCGGGCCGGCATCGTCGGCCAACACCACCGGCGTGCCGAGCGGCTCCGAAACCACGGCCACGCCCCCCCCCAGCCAGACCTCGACCGGCAGCAGCGGCGCAGGTACGGGCGGGGCCGGCACCTCGGGTAATGCGACCAGCAGCACCGGCACCGCCACCGGCGGCGCAGGCGGCGCCGGCGCGGCAGGCGGCGCCAGTGGTGCAGGCGCGTCCGGCACCGGCGGCAGCAACACGGCGGGCAATGGCGCGGCAGGCGGCGCAGCCACCAGCGGCGCCGGCGGCGCCGGCGCGGGCGTGACGCAAACCGGCGGCGCCGGCGCGAGCGCCACCACGGGCGGCGGCGGCACGGGCGGCGCCGGTGGCGCGGCCACCAGCACCGGTGCGGCGGGCGGCGCGGGTGCGGCCGGCGGCAACGGCGGCAATAGCGGCGCGGCCAGCAACACGGGCGGCAATGGCGCGGCAGGCGGCGCGGCCACCGGCGGCACGGCCAGCAACGGCAATCCCACCAACGGCAGTTCGACCGGCGGCGCCGGCGGCGCCGGTGGCGCGGGTGGCGGCGGCAACACCGGTGGTGCGGGCGGCAGTGGCGGCACCATCACCGGCGGCGCGGCCACCGGTGGCGCCGGCTCGGGTGCCGCGGGCGGCGCCGGCGGCGACATCTCGGTGAATGCGGGCACGTTCAATATGTCCAACACCATGAGCAATGTCGGCCAGTCGGCGGCCGGCATCATGGTCACGGCGCAGAACAGCGGCATCTCTTCGCTGGTGCAGCAGAGCGTCAACGTCCAGGCCAACCTGGCGGTCGGCAAGTAAGGCGCAGCGGGATGCGGGCGCGGCGGTACGGCGCGCGCACCCCGCCATCTACAGGGGGTACGGTATGCAGATACCAGTCATCAGTTTTTGTACGGCGCTGGCGCTGGCAGCACAGGTGGCGGCGGCGCCGGTGATACCACCGCTGGCGGAGCCGGTCGCGCAATCCCGCCCGGCGTTGCTGCCGGACGCCATTGTCATCACGGCGGCCGATCCCGCCGGCTTTGACGGCTCCTCGGTGCCGGCCGCCAAACTGGCCGGCAAGCGCGCGGGCGCGGATGCGGTCAACAACGACATGCAGTTGAATGGCGCCGTCAACGGCAACACGGCGGTCAATGTCTACACCGGCGCCAACGCCATCAGCAGCGGTTCGTTCAGCAACGCTTCCGGCCTGCCGGTGGCGATACAGAACTCCGGCGCCAATGTGCTGATCCAGAACGCCACCATCATCAACATCCAAATGAAATGAAAAACCTGGCACGCATCATAGTACTGGCCGCCATCGCGTGCGGCCAGGCCGGCGCGGTGGACTTGCCCGCCGTGGCGGGCGGCAGTTATGCGCTGCACGTCACCAGCCTGAAGGAGGCGCGCTTCCGCTCGACCGTGCGCCAGCAATTCGACTTCAGTTGCGGCTCGGCGGCGGTGGCGACGCTGCTCAGCTACCACTACGATACGCCGGTCAGCGAACGGCAGGTGTTCGACGCCATGTACGCGCACGGCGACCAGCAGAAGATACAGCGCGAGGGCTTTTCGCTGCTGGACATGAAGCGCTACCTGGCCACGCTGGGCTTTATCGCAGACGGCTACCAGCAACCGCTGCACAAGCTGGCCGAGGCGGCGTTTCCGGCCATTGTGCGGATCCGTGAAAACGGTTATGAACATTTCGTCGTCATCAAGGGCATGGACGAGGGCCGGGTGTTGCTGGGCGATCCGGCCGGCGGCACGCGCGCCGTGCGGCGCGCCGATTTCGAGGCGCTCTGGCAAGACCAGTTGCTGTTCGTGATACACAACTGGCAGGGCAAGCCGCACTTCAACCAGGCGGCGGAGTGGCGCGTCGCGCCGCGCGCGCCGCTGGGCGAGGGCATCAGCCGCGCCAGCCTGACCGACATCACCCTGCCCAAGAACGGCAGCGGCAATTACTGAACGGAGGCGCGCATGCGCACTAGCATCCTGACCGTGCTGCTGGCCTGCGGGGCGGTGGCACACGCCGGCGATATGCCGGACCCGACCGACGGCTGGACCGCCGTCGATGATGCGCGGCTGGAACAGGCGCGCGGCGGCTACGACCTGGGCAACGGGCTGGTGGTCTCGCTAGGTGTCGAACGTTTGGTTTCGATCAATGGCAGTGTTGTAGCGAATAGTCGTTTTGCGATCGCCGATGTGACAAAGTTGAGCGCTGCGGAAGCACAGATGGCCAGCGATGCGCTGGCCAATGTGGTGGTGCAGAACGGCGCCGGCAATGCGGTCGATCCGCTGCCGGCCGCGGCGGGACTGGGCGCCTTGCTGATACAGAACAGCATCAACGACCAGGCCATCCGCAGCCAGACCACGATCAGCACCAGCGTCAGCAATCTGGCGTTGCTCAAGGCCGTCAACTTTGAAACCATGTTGCGCGATGCCCTGAGCGGTGCGGTGGGACCGAAATGAACACAACTCAGGAGGGCAGCGATGCGAGGTGCAAGATGGCAGGGCGGCGCGGTGGCGCTGTGGGCGCTGGCGGCGTGCGCGGCGGCGCAGGCGCAGGGCGGCGGGACGCCGCCGCCGGGCGGCGATGGGCAGCCGCCGGCGGTGGCGCCCTTGTTCGAGCAGCCCGGCGTGTTGACGCCGCGCGGCAAGCTGGTGTTTGAGCCGTCGGCGCAGTTCGGCTACTCGTCGAGCAACCGGGTGGTGCTGGTCGGCTACACCATCATTCCGGCCTTGCTGATCGGCCTGGTCGATGTGCGCGAGGTCAAGCGCAACACGCTGACCGGCGCCGTCAGCCTGCGCTACGGCCTGACCAATCGTACCGAGCTGGAGGTGAAGCTGCCGTATGTCTACCGTTCCGATTCCACCGTCAGCCGCGAGATCTTCACCGGCACCGGCGTCGACAATGTGTTCGAAACCAGCGGCAAGGGCGTGGGCGACGCCGAGCTGGCGCTGCGCTACCAGCTCAACCAGGGGGCGCCGGACCGGCCGTATTACGTGGCCGGGCTGCGCGTCAAATCGCGCACCGGCACCGATCCCTTCAGCGTGGTCACCGATTGCAGCAAGCGCTGCGTGGGCCCCAACGCCACCGGCACCGGCCTGCCGCTGGACTTGCCGACCGGCTCGGGCTTTTACGCGGTGCAGCCCAGCGTGACTTGGCTGTACGCCAGCGATCCGGCCATCCTGTTCGGCAGCGTCAACTACCTGTACAACTTCAAGCGCAGCAACGTCAACCGCAAGGTCTTGAACGGCGACTGGGAGCCGCTGGGCACGGTGGCGCCGGGCGATGTGGTGGGCTTTAATTTCGGCGTCGGCCTGGCGCTGAACGACAAGGCGCTGATCAGCTTTGGCTACGACCACAGCTCGATCGCGCGCACGCGCCAGAACGGCGCGCCGGTGCCGGGCTCGGTGCGCACCCAGCTGGGCACGCTGCTGATGGGCTTGTCGTTCCGGCTCAACGACAAGCGCACCATCAACGTCTCGGTCGGCGCCGGGCTGACGCGCGACACGCCGGACGTGCAACTATCGTTCCGCATGCCGATGACGTTCTAGCCGAGTTACCAACAATTTGATTTTGCGGTATCGTAGCGTCTCTTGATAGTCAACATAATAAGGACGCCATGACCACGACCACCTTGACCCGATCCGCCGCCGTGCTGGCGGTGGCTGCCGCCTGTTCGATGGCGCAGGCCGCTGCGCCGATGGCCAAGTTCCAGGCGCCGGGCTTCTACCGCGCCACGCTGGGCGATTTCGAGGTCACCGTGCTCAACGACGGCAGCATCGATTTGCCGGTCGACCAGTTGCTCAAGCAGCCGCCGGCCAAGACCAATGCGGCGCTGGCCAAGTCGTTCCTGAAGAGTCCGGTGGAAACCTCGGTCAACGCCTTCCTGATCAACACCGGCAGCAAGCTGGTGCTGATCGACGCCGGCGCCGCCAGCCTGTTCGGCCCGACGGCCGGCAAGCTGCTGGCCAACTTCAAGGCCTCGGGCTACAAGCCGGAGCAGGTCGACGAGATCTACATCAGCCACATGCACGGCGACCACGTCGGCGGGCTGGCGGCCAACGAGCAGCGGGTGTTTCCGAACGCGGTGGTGCGGGCTGGCAAGCTGGACGCGGACTACTACCTGAACCAGAGCAACCTGGACAAGGCGACCGGCGAAGAGAAGGAAGACTTCCAGGGCGCGATGATGTCGCTCAATCCCTACGTCAAGGCGGGCAAGTTCCAGCCCATCATCGCCAACAGCGAGCTGGTGCCGGGCATCAAATCGTATTTCAACGGCGGGCATACGCCGGGCCACATCACCTATGTGGTCGAGAGCGCGGGGCAGAAGCTGGTGTTGCTGGGGGATTTGCTGCACGTGCAGGCGGTGCAGTTTGAAAATCCTGGCGTCGGTGTCAATTTCGACAGCGACAGCAAGGTGGCCATCGCCGAGCGCAAGGAAGCGTTCGCGGCGGCGGCCAAGGGCGGCTACCTGATCGGCGCGTCGCACCTGTCGTTCCCGGCGCTGGGCCATGTGCGTGCCAACGGCAAGGGTTATGACTTCGTGCCGGTGAACTACTCGCTGCCGCGATAAAAAAATGGGGGGCAATTTGCCCCCCAGGTATTACGCCAGCGCCGGGTAGTCGGTGTAGCCTTCTTCCGCAGGGGCATAGAAGGTTTCTGCTTTCCACTCGTTCAGCGGTGCGTCCAGTTGCAGGCGGCGCGGCAGGTCCGGGTTGGCGATGAAGGCCTTGCCGAAGGCGATGGCGTCGGCGGTGCCGGCGTCCAGCACTTGCTGCGCGGTCTGCTTGTCCATCTTTTCATTGGCGATGTACACGCCGCCGAATTCCTTCTTCAGCAACGGCCCCAGGCTGTCTTCTCCCACCGCTTCGCGCGCGCAGATGAAGGCGATCTTGCGCTTGCCCAGCTCGCGCGCCACGTAGCCGAAGGTGGCGGCTGGGTTGGAGTCGCCCATGTCGTGCGCGTCGCGGCGCGGCGCCAGGTGCATGCCGACGCGGCCGGCGCCCCAGACGGCGATGCAGGCGTCGGTCACTTCCAGCATCAGGCGGGCGCGGTTTTCAATCGAACCGCCGTAGTTGTCGCTGCGCTGGTTGGTTTTGTCCTGCAGGAACTGGTCGAGCAGATAGCCGTTGGCGCCGTGGATTTCCACGCCGTCGAAACCGGCCTTCTTGGCGTTTTCCGCGCCCAGCTTGTAGGCGGCGACGATGCCTGCCAACTCCTCGGTGTCGAGCGCGCGCGGCACCGGATAGGCGCGCTGCGGACGCAGCAGGCTGACGTGGCCGTCGGCGGCGATGGCGCTGGCCGACACCGGCGCGTCGCCGTTCAGGAAGCTCGGGTCCGACACGCGGCCCACATGCCACAGCTGCGCGAAGATCACGCCGCCGGCTTGATGCACGGCCTCGGTCACCAGCTTCCAGCCTTCGACCTGCTCATCGGACCACAAGCCCGGCGTGTCGGCATAGCCCACGCCCTGCGGCGTGACGGCGGTCGCTTCGCTCAGGATCAGGCCGGCGCTGGCGCGCTGCACATAGTACTTGGCCATCAGTGCGTTCGGCACGCGGGCGCCGCCGATGGCGCGGGCGCGGGTCAGTGGCGCCATGACGATGCGGTTTTTCAGGGTGATGTCGCCGATGGTGAGCGGGTCGAAAAGATTTGCCATGATGAGTTTCCTATAGTGTCATTTGATCGATGAAGGCCTGGATGGTCGCTTCGTCGCGTTTAAAATAATTCCATTGCCCCACGCGGTGCGACGTGATCAGGCCCGCCTTGAGCAGCGTGGCCAGATGCGCCGATACCGTCGATTGCGACAATGCACAACGCCGGTCGATGAGGCCGGCGCACACCCCCAGGCTCAGCGGATGCTGCTGCTCTGAGAAATACACCTCGGGCTCCTTCAACCACGCCAGGATCTGGCGTCGCATCGGGTTGGCGAGGGCTTTGTGGATAGCGTCTATGTCCATTTGCATGTAACGATATATGGATCGTCTTTTTCCGATTTCAATATCGGAATCTTACGATATAAAAGAAAAACGTGCTGGCGGCCAGAAAATCATTTATGTTATGGGAACATTGTTCGAAGTTTAATGAGGGCCGTATGTCGAGTCATTACCTGGATGTGGCCATCGGGCTGTCCTACACCTTCCTGGCCGTGAGCCTGCTGTGCAGTGCCACGCGCGAAGCGATCGCCTCGCTGTTCCAGACCCGCGCCAAGGTGCTGCTGGACGGCGTGCTGACCATGCTGCACGAGCCGGCCGGCAAGTCCCGCCTGCGCGGCATCGTCCCGTCGATCAAGCGCTTCCTGCGCATGGACAACGGTTTCAATCTGGCCAAGCTGGGACCGCATTCGCTGTCGGCCGCCGTCATGACCCATCCGCTGATCACCGGACTGGCGCAGCAGGGCCGCATGCCGTCCTACATCCCGTCGGCGATCTTCGCGCGGGCGTTTGTGTCGACCTTGACGGCAAAATATGGCAAGGGGCAAACGGCGGCGCTGTTGCTGGCCAACGTAGGCAATGATGGCCTGAGCCGCACGCTGCTGGCGCTGATGGGCGAAGGCCCGGACGACCTGGCCGCGCTGGAAAGCGCCGTGCGCATCTGGTACGACACGGTGATGGACCGCATCACCGGCTGGTACAAGCGGCGTTCGCAGCTGGTACTGTTTTGCGTCGGCCTGTTCTATGCGGGGGCGATGAATATCGATGCGCTGCAACTGAGCCAGCGACTGTGGAGCGACAACGCTGCGGCGGCAACGCTGGCGCAGCAGGGCGCCGACGCCATGGCGGCCGGCCGCATGAAGCCGGTCGCAGCCGCACCGGCCGGCACGCCGGCTGCCACGCCGATGAGCCAGGTGGTCGAAGCGAAAAAAGACTGGCAAGCGGTGCAGGCGCTGCCGATAGGCTGGCCGTCGCCGAGGTTTGACGCCGCCGGCGGCAAAGGCGTGGGCGCCTTCATGGCGGCGCTGGCGTTCGCGCTGATAGGCTGGATCATCACGGCCTTCGCCTCGTCGCTGGGCGCGCCGTTCTGGTTCGACGGCATCGGCTGGCTGCTGGCCCTGCGCGGCAGCGGCGCCAAGCCGGCGGCCGAGCCGGCGCCGGTGGTGGTCGAGACCATCACCTTGCCGAGCCTGAATGGTGCCAAGCCTGCCGGCAGCTAAGACGTCAGGCGAAGTGCAATGCCAGCGCGATCAGCGCCGGCAGGGTCTGGATCAGCAGGATCGAACGCTTGACCGTGATACCGCCCCATACGCCGGCCACCGCCACGCAGGCCAGGCCGAACACCGTGAAGGCCGAGCCGATGGCCGGATTCGGATGCACAAAGCCGACCACCAGCGCCGCCACCAGGAAGCCGTTGTAGCAACCCTGGTTGGACATCGCCGGCTGGACGATGTCGGCCTTTTCCTGCGTCAGCCCGAACACGCGGCGGCCGCGCGATTGGAACAGCACCGTTTCCAGCAGAACGATGTAGACATGTATCAGCGCCACCAGGCCGGTGACGATCTGCGCCAGTAATTGCATGGATGCTCCTCCTTGTTATTGATGAAGCATTATGGCCTGTGGCGGGCGCGGCGGGAAGCCGCCAGCAGAGATTTGCCGCAGCTGATATAGTTTCCGGCAATTTTGGAGACACTTGATGACCTGGATAATTCTCATCCTGGCCGGCCTGCTGGAAGTGGCGTGGGCGGTCGGACTCAAATACACCGACGGCTTCAGCAAGCCGCTGCCGACGGTCTTGACACTGGGCGCCATGGCCGGCAGCGTCGCCTTGCTGGGCCTGGCGCTGCGCACTCTGCCGCTGGGCACCGCCTACGCCATCTGGACCGGCATCGGCACCGTCGGCACGGTGATCTTCGGCATCGTCGTGCTCAACGAGCCGGCCAGCGCGCTGCGCGTCGGCTGCATCGCCATGATCATCGGCGGCATCGTCGGCCTGAAGCTGTCGACCGTCTGATCAGAAGCCGGGATTGGCGCGCGTGAGGTAATACCATTCGCTGTTGGCGCCGGCCGCGGCGTCGGGGAACAGGATGCGGCCGTCGAACTCGGCCAGCACCGGCGTGCCGTCGGCGCGCGTGCCGATCAATTCGCCTTGCCGCACCGGATCGAAGCTGGACCAGGCGCGGCTGAAGCTGTCGCCGGCGTGCTGCTTGTCGTAGACCGCGACCATGCTGAGCGCTTCCATCGCCTCGTCGGCGATGGGCTGCGGCGACGGCGCATCGATCAGGCCGAGGAAGGCGAGGGTGTTGACGATGGCGCGATAGCCGACCTCGGGCGCTTGCGGATCGGCGTGCTGGCCACATTCGAGCGTCAGCGCATAGCCGCCGGTGCTGCGCATGTATTCGGTGGTGCCCATGCCGTAACGCAGCACGGTTTCCAGCTGGCTGTCGTCACGCAGGCGACGCTGCACGCCGGCGCCGTAGGTGCGCAGCCAACCGTCGACAAAGCGCCGCACGCCGAGCCGGCGCGCCATCGCGCGCTCCTGCTGCTCGTGCTTGAACGGCTCCAGCGGACCGTCGTTGTTGCGCGGCCCGACCATGACGAAGGGCTCGCTGGCGGCATTGAACGAGTGCAGGTCCAGCAGCACGTCATGCTGCGCCAGCAGCGGGCACAGCCAGTTGGCGACGCGGTCTTCGAAGTCTTGCGGGTTCGGATTGGGGAACAGGTTGCGGTTCAGGTTGCGTTCGCCGGAGCGCTCGCCCTTGGCGTAGGCCAGCGGATTGGCGACCGGGACGAAGGTGACGCTGCCCTTGCGTATCGTCAGCGCGCCGCTGTCGAGTTGCTGCATCACGCGCGTGATGGCCTTGGTGCCGCAGGTTTCGTTGCCGTGCACGGCGCCGGTGACGATCAGCCGCGTGCCGGGGTGTTGGCCGCTGTACTGGTGGGATTTGAATTGCAGTGCATCGATGGCGGTCATGCGCAGTGGTCCGGCTGGTCAAAAACAGAGTGTATCGCAAGCGCCGCCAAGTCGCCGTGCGTGCAGGCCTGGCGGCGAGGGCCGATCAGGACTGCGGATCGTTTTCCACTTGCGGATCGTGCATGAACTCGATACCGTCGGCATCTTTGAAGTTGAGCATGAAGCTGATGGTGACCTTGGACGAGTTGGCATCGCTGAAGGTCATCTGCTTGCCGCTGATGCTGACGCTGGCCGCGCTTAACTGATCGTTCCCCAACGTCATGACGGTCATGCCGGTGAAGACGATGCCCTGGCCGTCGTCATCGTAGATCTGGTAGTTGATGACCGTGTCCTTTTGCGTCACATAGGGCATCTCCGGGGCGGTGTGGACGTCATATTTGCCTGGAACGAGGCCTGCTTTGACTTTCACCATGACGTTAATGAACGGTGTAGAGGCGTGGATTTTGCTCATGAGTTCGCTTTCTTGGCTTGGTGGGTAGAGAGGTATTGCAGATAGGTGGCGTCGCGATACGGCATCGCGTCCAATTGCTTCTTGATGTGACCTACTTGCTCGCTTTGATCCATGCAGGCGTGGGCCTTCACCCATGGCACCAGCAGATGGAAATCGGAACTGTCGTTGACCAGCGGACGCAGCAGCGTGCGCACGGCGTCGCAGTGACTCGCTGCGGAGGCGTCGGCGCGCAGTGCGGCGAGTTCGGCGTTAAGCAATAGCGCATCGCTGAGCGTGGTGAGTATCAGCTGGTCGGCTGGCACGGCGGCGTGTAGCTGCTGCAATTTATCCAGCGACGGTTGCAGTTCTTTTGCAGCGGCATCCGCTTTGCGCTGCGCGATCAGCATGCCAACCTTGCGCTGCTGCACGATCGCCATCATCGCCTGCAAGTTCAGCCGCTTCGGTTCGAGGCTGCTGAGCTCGGCGAAATGTCCCTGCAATTGATCGAGTCGCGCCAGCGTCTGGGCGGGCGGTTGTGGCTGGGTGTCGGTATCGAGCACGCGCAGTTGGGCGATGTACAGGTTGCGCTGCCAGTTGCGGTTGCTCGGATCCTTCTCGACGATGGTTTGCAGCAGCGCTTGCGCTTGCCGGGCATCGTCGTAGGCGCCGGCCAGTTGCCCGCGCGCCTGTTTCAGGTCCGATTGGTGCGACCACGTCGCCGCCAGTTTGTTGACCCACGAGACTTCCTTGGGATAGGTTTCGTGCAGGGTTTGTAGCAGCGTCAGGGCCCGCGCGTACAGCGTTTCGGCCTGCGCCAGCTTACCTTGCTGCATCTGGGCGCTGGCCAGCCAGGACAAGCTGTCGGCCAGATCGGCGGTGATCTGTTTGTCCTTGGGTTTTTGTGCATAGGCGCGGCTCTTCAGATCCACCGACAGCGCAAATTCGCTGGCGGCGTTGGCGATGGCGCCACGCCGCAGGGCCACGGTGCCCAGGCTGTTGTGGGCGAACGATTGCTCGATCCAACTATCGACGTCGGCCGGCGCTGCTGCTGCCAACTGGTCGCTGTGGTCGCGGTACTCACGGAAGTAACGCTCGGCCTGGTCCCATTCTTTCTGGTCAAGGTGGATCTGCCCCAGCCAGAAGGCGTTTTCGCCGGCGCTCTTGCGCAGCGCCAGATCCGCAGGATGGGCCAGCAATTGCCGCTGCAAGATGCTGCGGCCGGCCAGCAATGCGTCGTTGGCGCCTGTCGGGTCGGCGCGCGCGATCCTGACTTCGGAAATCAGTTGCAGCGACTTGGCGCGTTGTGCTTGTGCGGTATCGCCATCGTCGCTACGCGCCGGATCGGACAAGTATTTCAGTGCGCGGTTGCTGACGCTGTCGAGCAGGTCCAGCTTGCCCAGTGGGCGCAGTTTGTCGGCGAAGTCGCCCAGCATGTAGCCCATCAACTCCTCGGCCTCGGTGCGGTGCTGCTCGGCCGCTTGCTGCGCCGAGCGCGCCATCAGGAACAGGCCGCCGGCCAGCAGCGCTAGTCCGGCCATGACGATGGTGATCGTCAACCGCAACCGTTCGCCGCGCCGCACGCCTTGCAGCGAGGCCTGGACAAAGGCTTGCTCCTGCGGCGTAAAGCTGAAACCGCTAGTCCTGAGCAGCTGGCGCGCCTGATTCGCCTGGGTGCCGGACGGCAGCAGCATATCGGGCTTGCGGCCGCTGTCTTGCCAGCGTTTGGCTTGCGCGCTGATGCGGCTGCGCACCTGCAAGGCCTGGCGATGTTCCTCGATCCACGCCACCACGCGCGGCCAGCGCCGCAGCAGCGCTTCGTGCGCGATGCAGAACGCCGGCGCGCCGCCATGCAGATCGCTGACAAACAGATGGGCATCGACCAGCGCCTGCACCAGCGCATGATCGGCCTCGTTGCGCAGCGCCGACCATGGCACGCGGCGCGAGGTGACGGTCGATTCATCCTCGGCCACCAGCACCAGTTGCGACAGCACATGCGGCAACGCCGCGATCTGCGCGCTGCCCAGCGCCGAGATGACTTGCTCCGCGCGTGCGCCGATCGCGCCTTCCAGCCCGCCCAGCGCGTGGAAGCTGGCGTGGCTCAACTCGCCATCTGGACTGCGCAGGCGGTACAGCTCTTGCAGGCAGTATTGCAGCAGCGGCAGCGTATCCGGGCCGGCCTTGGCGGCGTCGATTAGCACCTGGTCCAGCGATTCGCCGGTGGCGGCATCGACCGTGTAGCGCAGCTGCGCCACCTGCACCGGATGGCGGATGATCTGGGCGATGTCGGCCGCGCCGGGCGGCGCCAGGTCGAAATGGCCGCCGCGCAGCTTCATGCTCATCAGCGCCGGGTAGGCCGTCAGGTGAGGGTAGAAGTCGTTGCGGCAGGCCAGCACTAACAAGATGCAGCCGGAGCGCGCCAGCTGGTCGAGCACGTGGATGAACACGGCCCGTTCCTGCTCGCCGACATGCGGCAGCCGGAAGATGGCTTCGAAACGGTCGATGAACAGCATCAGCCGGATCGCCGGCAGCTGCGCTTGCAGCTGGGCGATCAGGCCCGGCAGGTCCTGCGCCAGGCGCTGGGCCAAGGTCGCAGCACTGATATTTTCAAACAGCAGGCGGTCGTCCAGTTCGGCATCGAGCAGCACGCTGGCCAGCGTGTCGAGCAGGCCGGCCTGGCCCATGTCGGCGCAGTCCAGTTGCAGATGGCTGGCGATCGCCAGGCCGGACTCGGCCGGCGCAGCGCCCGCTTTCAGGGCCGGGATCAGGCCGGCTTGCACCAGCGAGGTCTTGCCGGCGCCGGACGGTCCCAGCACCAGCACCATCGCACAGGCGGCCTGCACCTGGCTGACCACCACCTGCACCAGTTGATCGACGCCGAGCTTGCGGCCGAAGAAGATCGCGGCGTGCTGTTCTTCGAACGCTTCCAGGCCGCGGAACGGCGATGCGTGCAGCCAGCTGCCGTTGCTGACGTCGTCGTCGTAGCTCAACTCGGCCAGCAGGCGATAGCCGCGCTTGCGGATGGTTTCGATATAGCGCGGTTCGACCGCTGAATCGTCGAGCGCCCGGCGCAGCTGGGTGATGATTTTATGGATCGCATTGTCGCTGGGCGAGACGTCTCCCCAGCACGCATCGAGCAAGGTTTCGGCCGAGACCACTACATGCGGATGTTTGCACAAGTGCAATAAAACATCCATGGCGCGCGGCTCCAGTTGGCGGTTCAGCTCGCCGAAACTGAGTGTATTAGTGGCGGGATCGACCCGCCACTGCCCGAAACGAAAGCTTTTGTGGTTCACACGGACCTTCTTTGTTCAGAAATAAAGGCTTTGTAATCAATGGTTTGGACTTCGGAAGGTTTTCGGAAGGCCAAATTTGGACTGAATGACTACAGTTGTTTCATATCTACATCTTTTGCAAATACTAACATTAACACGGGGAAACCACATCCCCCATCTACCGGAGATGTCATGATTGTTTTGACTGGCCTGAAAGCGCCATTTGAATTGACGCAGCACGCGATTGCCATCAAGCAACAAGGGATCGATTTCGCGATCCGTTATTACAGCCACCAGGCGGGCAAGAGCCTGTCGCTGGCCGAGGCCCGTTCGCTGACCGACGCCAGCATCCAGATCGGCGCGCTGTGGCAGGCCGGCGGCGACCACCTGAACTATTTCAGCCGGGCGCAAGGTTGCGCGGACGGCGCTGCCGCTTATTTGATGGCGCAGCAGGTCATCACGCAGCCGTCCGGCTCGGCGATCTACTTTGCGGTGGACTTCAATCCGTCGATGGAGACCATCGCCGGCCCGGTCAGCGCGTATTTCGATGGCGTCAACCAGGCGTTCCGCGCGGCCGGGCCGGGGGAGCCCAAGTATCAGGTTGGCGTGTATGGTTCCGGCGCCTGCTGCGAGGAGATGTTGCTCCGGGGGCTGGCGGGGTTGAGCTGGTTGTCGCCGTCGCCGGAATACCACGGCTCGCGCGACTATGTCGGCTTCAACCTCAAGCAGCTGGCCGCCGCCAGCCTGCCGGTCGATGACGGCAAACACATCAGCGTCGACCTGACGCGCACCAACGACGGCTATCCGGCGGGCCTGTTCTGGGTGCTGTGATGCAGACGATACAGTTCACCGAAGCCGTCACACTGAAGACAGTCAAGCCGGCCAAGACGATTTTTCTTAACAATACGGGGCAGGATGTGGTGCTGAAGTTCGTGACGGCGCCGGACATGCTGCTGTCGGCCTACACCATCAGCAACAGCGTCAGCGCGGCGATCGACAGCATCCGGCTCGGCACCATCGATTACTACTCCGGCCACAGCCACAACTTCGCGATCGCGGCCGGCAGCACGGCGGTGCTGAGCGTGGCCGACAAGGTCCTCAATATGGTGATCTCGCCCTGATTTGTTAAGATGCGGGCATGAATCCATCTTTGCAGGGCCGTAATTCCGGCCTCGACACCTTGCGCACGCTGGCCATCTTGCTGGTGTTTGCCAACCATTACATGCTGTTTGTCAGCGGTAGCTCGACCTTTGGCTGGTTCAGCGAAATCGGTTGGACGGGTGTCGACCTGTTTTTCGCGCTCAGCGGCTATTTGATCGGCAACCAGATCCTCGGCGGCATCCGCCGTTCGCTGCAGTCCGAGAACGGCGAGCGCTTTTCGCTGGCGCGCTTTTATGCGCGCCGCCTGCTGCGCACCCTGCCGAATTTTTACTTCGTGCTGGCGCTGTACGCCTTGTGGCCGACTTTTCGGGGCACCAGCGTGCTGCCTCCGCTGTGGAAGTTCCTGACTTTTACCCAAAATATCCAGCTGATGCCGGGCACGGCTTTTTCGCACGCATGGTCGCTGTGCGTCGAGGAGCAGTTTTATTTCCTGTTGCCGGCCGTGGCGCTGGCGATCGCGGCTTGCCGCAAGCCGCTGCTGCTGGCCTGGCTGGCGGTGATCGGCACGCTGCTGGCCGGCATGGCTATCCGCAGCCATCTGTGGACCCAGTATGTCGGACCGGAGGAGCAGGGCGGTTTTCATTACTACACGTTGATTTATTACTCGTCGCTGTGCCGCTTCGATGAGCTGGTGGCCGGCGTCGCGCTGGCGCTGCTGAAAAACCATCACGCCGGCGCCTGGGCTCGGCTGACCTCGCGCGGCAACTGGGCCTTGGCGGCCGGCGCGGCGCTGCTGGCGCTGACCTGGTCGCTTTTCATCGAAGACCACTACAGCTATACGATGACGGTGATCGGCTATCCGATGTTGGGCCTGAGTTTTACGCTGCTGTTGATTGCGGCCTTGAGTCCCGGCTCGCTGCTGCAAAGGCTGCGGGTGCCGGGTGCGGCCAGCATCGCGCTATGGTCGTATGCGATCTACCTGACGCACAAGACGCTGTGCGTGCTGCTGCGCGCACCGCTCCAGACCGAAGGCTGGAGGGCAAACAGCTGGCAGGCCATTGTGTTGATGAGTGCGGCCAGCCTGTTGGCCGGATGGTTGTTGCATCTGCTGGTGGAGACGCCGTTCATGAAACTGCGCGACCGCTACGTGCCGGGCAATTTCTCCCGGACGGTCGCTCCGGCTGGCGCCGTCGCTCAATAGGCGCCCCCGTTTTTGGTCGTCCTAAGTGACGAACGCGAAACAACGACACTATGGATTCGCCAAACAAGCTTTGATGAAAATCAAACCAGAATCTGGCTCCTCCGCACTGCATGATGCGGGATCAGCGCTAAGCCCAATTTTTGCCATCTTCATATCTCGCAAATAATAGACATCCTTTTCTGGCGGAAAAGTAAATTTATCAAGATCTCGTGGCGCTCTGACATCACCAAGAAGCATCCTCTTACCTTCTTTTTTCAACCGCTGAGCACCGACTGGTTCAAAGGGGAATACAGGTGAGTAATCAGAACTGGCTGGACTTCCTCCATCTATGAGGAGATCTACGGACGCGCTTTTTACGACTCCTTGAACAGCATATTGCTCCAGAAACTTATTCGGCGCTCCACTTCTAAAAAGGCACCCACAGACACGTGTTCCTGTTTGAAATAGGTGATATGTATATTGCACCGGGTACTTCTTATTTCCCAAATCGAAAAATCCACGGTACTCCCAAACCCCGGAGAAATTTTCAGTTGCTACACCTTTGGAGATATTTTCCTGAGCGAAAGAGTTAAAACACAAAGAAAATAAAAATAAAAATGAAATTGGCTTGATAAAGGAATACATACCAAAAATAAGTGACGTTAAAAATCCAGGTGATAGCGGATACCCGTTCGAACGGTGGCATCTGGCCGAACTCGGCCGACGGGAGGCGCAGGATAGCAGCTTGCTAGTCTACCGAACTCACAATTTTTCACGTCAATGTGAAGCCGTCCCAAAAGTGCCTGGTTACTCTCTACCTTCGAAGCTCAGGTTTCCATCAAGGTCAACGCTATAGTGGCCAAGCGGGGTTCCGAACGAATAGCAAACTTCGTAGTTCTTTCCGATGGCACTGCAATGGATGACGAGTGAGTACCTGTTTTCGAAATTGAGACGCAGATCAAAAGCAGGGCTGGAATAAGTCACTCCTGTAATTCGTTGTTGACAGATGGATTGGCTGCCTACCACCATTGGGCCATCGTTGGCATTTGGCATATGGCTGCCTGCTATGACTTTCGATTCGGAGTCAATGCGCCATGGGCACCAGATCAACATTGAATAGGCACAGTCGTATCGCCGCACCAGTTCACTCAAATGAGGATTGTTCACAGGCTTCTGTTTAGGTGTCCGGGCACCAATATTAAGTCCAAGAACAGACCCTGAGCCTTCACCGCAAACGACACCCCAACATTCTTCGCCACTCAGAGTTGAAAGGTCGCGCAGAAATGCATCTCGTAAGGACATACTGAGTACCAAGTTAGTTATCAATGTGTTGCATCGAGGGGTTGAATCCGCAGCCGATCTCGGCCGGTGCCCACGGAGGATAACATCTTGCTCATTCGAAAAATACGCGAAATCTCACAACCTTGAATACGCCACATCTGGCTGTGCTGCGTGAGAACGAGTGGCGGCGCTTTACGTGAGTGGGCGGCGGTGACCTACGTGAGCTGGTGGCTACAACCTATGCGAATAGGTGGTGGCCTGAGGGGAGCGAGCTTCCTTTAGTTCAGCTCGATCACATCGAACGGCGACTGCATCGAACCCAGGAATACCATGACGCTGCGCGCGCGCTCGGCCATGTCGTCGTGGCGGGTGGCGGCGATGGCGGCGCGCAGGCCGGGGACCACTTCGGTAATGTGCGGGCTGTCGTAGGCAGCCACCAGCAGCGCCGCCAATTCGCTGGCGCGGCCGCGGTTGTTGCGCATCCGTTCCTCCAGCATCGCCAGCAGCGCGCGTTGCATGCGCGGCGTCGGGTTGGTGATGTAGCCGAACACCAGCGGCGTATTGCCGATCGCTTCGCACAGGCGGCTCTCGATCTGGTCCGGCTTGACGTCGGAAGCGATGTCGAAATAGGCGCCATTCCAGCGCGTCCGTTCATACGGATGGCCGGGAGGGAAGGAGTCGGCTGTCTCAAAGCCGAGAACGTGGCTCAGGTAACGCAGCCATTTGAGAATAGTGGGCATCATGCCGGCATTTTATCCTGAGTCGGGACGCTCTACCGGGCCGGGTGTAAAATCGTCCAACATCGACAACGTGCCTGGAGCCTCCTATGCTCGACCGCTTTGCTTTGCTTATCGTCGGGGTTGTTTGCGCGGTGCTGGCTTCAGTCAGTTGGCGCTACGCAGGCACATGGGCGCTGGACGCCTTCGCCATTGCCGCGCTGGTCGCATATGCCATTGGGAACTTCCGGCAGCGACGTAAATTGCGCGTCGAAGGGATTGAACGTGCAAGGATCGATGGCCTCAAACGCTTGATGCGCGGCTTGCTCGCCATGCGTGACAATCGCAAGGAAACTCCTCCGGCGCCGTAGCGTAGGAATAAGGCAGCCGCCGGACAGTGTATCTGTCCGGCGGCTGTTGCTACTGTTAGGCGTGTGCTTCCTCGCCCAGCTTGCCGGCGCGGAAATCTTCAACGGCGGCGAAGATCTCGGCCTGCGTGTTCATCACGAACGGACCATATTGCGCGATCGGCTCGTTCAACGGCTGGCCGGCCACCAAGATCAGACGGCTGGCTTCCGCCGCCCGCACCGTCACGCCATCGGCGCCTGCTGTGTTCGCCAGGATCGCCATCCGGCCCGACGCCACCGCCTTGTCGCCGACACTCACCTCACCGCGATACGTGAAGATGAAAGCGTTGTGACCTTCCGGCAGCGCCTGGCTGAAGCTGGCCCCGGCCGGCACATGGATGTCGAGATAAATCGGCTCCGTCACCTCACGCTGCACCGCGCCAGCCACGCCGTGGCTGCTGCCGGCGATGACTTTCACCGCCACGCCATCGGCCGTGGTAAAGGCCGGCACGTCGGCGCCATTGAAATCGCGATACCACGGCGCTTGCATCTTGTCCTTGGCGGGCAAGTTCAGCCACAGCTGGAAGCCTTCCATCACGCCTTCTTCCTGCTCCGGCATTTCCGAGTGGATCACGCCGCGGCCCGCGGTCATCCAT
The DNA here is from genome assembly GCF_003416895.1 of Duganella sp. BJB476. GTDB lineage: Bacteria > Pseudomonadota > Gammaproteobacteria > Burkholderiales > Burkholderiaceae_D > Rugamonas. The sequence continues at coordinate 119,900 of NZ_QVIO01000002.1, read as the reverse complement.
TGCACGCCGCCGTTGGTCAGCAAGCCTTCGTTGCCGGCGCTGTCCTTGTGACGCATGCGGCCTTCCAGCATGTAAGTCACGGTTTCAAAGCCGCGGTGCGGATGGCTGGGGAAGCCGGCGATGTAGTCGTTGGCCTGGTCGCTGCCGAAATTATCCAGCATCAAAAACGGATCCAGTCGACGCTGCAAGGGCTGGGTCAGGACGCGATTGATCTTGACGCCTGCGCCGTCCATCACGGCCTGGCCGCTGATAACGCGCTCTACGCTGCGAGGGGTGTTTACTTGATCGGTCATGACTATGCTCCTTGGTTTGTTGAGTTGCTTTACACCAGTACTGCGTTGATCTCTGCTTCTGCCGCCGCCTGTGCCTTGGCCACCGCTTCGGGACCCATGCCCAGGCCTTCGGCGAAGATGTATTGCACATCGCTCAGGCCCACGAAGTTCAGGAACATCTTGATGTGGGCCAGCTGCGTGTCGGTCGGGCCATCGCGGTGCATGCCGCCACGCGACAGCGCTACATACACTTTTTTACCGCTCAGCAGGCCGACCGGGCCGGTCGGGCCGTACTTGAAGGTCACACCGGCGCGGGCAATCGCGTCGAACCAGCTTTTCAGCTGCGCGGTGATGCCGAAGTTGTAGGTCGGCGCACCGATGACGATCACGTCGGCAGCTTGCACCTGGGCGATCAGCGCATCGTCCAGCGCCACGCGGGCGGCCTGGGCTTCGGTACGTTGGTCGGCCGGCGTGAACAGGGCTTGCAGGGTCGGCTCGTCAATGACCGGATGCGGATCGGCTGCCAGGTCGCGGCGCAGCAGCGTTGCGGCTGGATTGGCGGCGCGGACCTTGGCGACGATGGCGTCGGCCAGGCGGGTGGATTCGGAACCGGTGCTGCGGGCGCTGGAGTTGATTTGCAAGATGTTCATGGTGTTGCTCCTGTTGTCTGGTTTGTGCTGCGATGTAGTCACTTTAATCGTTTCATATTCGTTCCGGAAGCCGTTAAAATGGATAACATTAATCCATTGATGGAACAATGAAGGAGTAAATGCGTGGAAATCGACCCTGGCGACCTGCTGTTATTCGCCCGCATTGTCGAATGCGGCAGCTTCAGCCTGGCGGCGCAGCGGGTGCAACTGCCGAAATCGACGGTGTCGCGCCGGATTTCGCTGCTGGAGGCGCATCTGGGCGAACGCCTGCTCCAGCGCACCACGCGCAAGCTGGTGCTGACTGAATTCGGCGCCAGCCTGCTGGAGCACGCGCGCCGCGTGGCCGATGAAACCGAGCAGGCCGGCGCGCTGGCGCAGCACCGGCAAGGCGCGCCCAGCGGCCTGCTGCGGATCTCGATGCCGGCCGACTTCGCCAACGTGGCGATGGGTGCGATGATGACGCGCTTCATGAACCAGTACCCGGCCATCGCGCTGGAGCTGGACTTGTCGCCGCGCCGGGTCGACCTGGTGGCGGAAAATTTCGACCTGGCCATCCGCATGGGCAACCTGCCGGACGACGCCTCGCTGGCCGCGCGCCGCGTCACTTTGAGCAAGATCGCCCTGTACGCCTCGCCGCTGTACACCTCGCTGCGCGGTCTGCCCGAACACCCCGACGACCTGTTCAAGCACGACTTGCTCAGCCTGCCGCCACGGGTGAATGGGCTGATACGCTGGAAGCTCTTGCGCGGCAAGACGGAATGGGAGCGCGAGTTGCCGGTGCGGCTGCTGGCCAACTCGCCGGAACTGCTGGTGCGCATGGCTGCCACGGGCGTGGGTATTGCCGCCTCGACCGAGCTGATCGCGCGCGAGCATTTGCAAACGGGGGCGTTGGTGAGGGTGTTGCCGGAGTGGTCATTCCCGATCGTCACCGGGTGGGCGGTCTTCCCCGGCCGCCGGCTGATGCCGGCCAAGACCAGGGTGTTCCTCGACATGCTGGAGGCCGCCTTCGAGGAAGGCAGGCCGGTCGGAGTGTAGGGCTTACTTCTTCAGCTGGGCCATGACCTGGCCCAGCTGGACGGCGCCGGCCGGTTGCCACGCCGGATTGAAGCTCAGCACATCCTTCGGGAACAGCATGACGACGGTCGAACCCAGCAGGAAACGGCCCAGCTCTTCGCCTTTTTTCAGCACGATGTTCTGGTCGTCGTACTGCCACTCGCACACATGCGGCATGCGCGGCGGATTGACCACGCCATGCCACACGGTGGCCATGCTGCCGACGATGGTGGCGCCGACCAGCGTCATCACGAACGGGCCGTTGGCGGTATCGAACACGCACACCACGCGCTCGTTGCGGGCGAACAGGCCGGGGATGCCGCGCGCGGCGGCCGGGCTGACCGAGAACAGCTCGCCCGGCACGTAGATCATGCGGGTCAGCTTGCCGTCGCAAGGCATGTGGATGCGGTGGTAGTCGCGCGGGCTCAGGTACAGGTTGGCGAAGCTGCCGTTCTGGAACTTGGCGGCCAGCTCGGCGTCGCCGCCGACCAGCGCGGTGGTGCTGAAATTGTGGCCCTTGGCCTGGAAGATCTGGTCTTCCTTGATGTCGCCGAACTGGCTGATGCGGCCGTCGATCGGGCAGATGAAGCCGGCGTCGGCGATCGGGCGGGCGTCGGGACGTAGCGCGCGGGTGAAGAATTCGTTGAAACTGGTGTAGTTGGCGATATCCGGATCGAGCGCCTCGTCCATGTTGACGTTGTACTTGCCGACGAACCAGCGTATCAGCCAGGTGGTCTTGCCGCCCCATTTGGCGCCGGCCACGCGGCCGGCAAAATTGGTCAACGCTCCCTTGGGAAGCAGGTAGTGTGGCAGGACGGCAAGACGAGACACGATAGGGTATCCATACAATAAACGATCGCGCATTATAGCGCCGGGGTTTAGGAATACGTACTAAACAATCTGAGCGTCTTGTTAATTGCTGAACATTTTGAATAAATCAAGGCATAATGCAGGCTCGCCACTTGTCCGACCACTTGCCCTTAAGAATCATGCCTGCTCGCCAACTTCGCCTGACGCAGATCGCTGCCGCTGTCCTGTTCATTTATTTCGCCACCGGCGCCGCCCATGCCGAGGCCGAGGCGCCACAAGCGCCCGCCAAGCAGCAGGCCAAGCCGGCCGAAGCGGCCCCGATGCAGAAGGTGGAGATCAAGGGCGCCGCCGCCAGCTATGACCCGCGCCGCGATGATACCGCTAGCAAGACCGTCGTCACCAGCGAGGAAATCCAGAAATACGGCGACACCTCGGTCAACGACGTGCTCAAGCGCGTGCCCGGCATCACCGTCAGCGGCGCGGCCGGCCGCAGCGGCGGCGAGATCCGCATGCGCGGCCTGGGCAACGGCTACACCCAGATCCTGATCAACGGCGAGCGCGCCCCGGCCGGCTTCGCCATCGACAGCCTGTCGCCCGACGTGATCGAGCGCATCGAGGTCCTGCGCGCCGCCAGCGCCGAGTTCAGCACGCAATCGATCGCCGGCACCATCAACATCGTGCTGAAGAAGGCGCTCAAGGCGGCCCAGCGCGAAGTGAAGTTCAGCGAGGCCAAGGGCAGCAAGTTCAGCTCGCCAGCGGTCAGCCTGCAGATGTCGGACAAGCTCGGCAGCACCTCCTACTCGCTCGGCGCCAACGCTTGGCGCTATATGTACAACCGCGTAACGCCGTCGTTCGACACCGGGACCGACGCCGCCGGCATTCCCAACTTGGATCGCGCCGCCACCTTGCACGACCAGGGCCGCGCCGACGGCATGAACCTGTCGCCGCGCATCAATTGGACGCTGGGCAACGGCGACACGCTGACCTCGCAAACCTTCGTCAACCTGAACCAGTTCGTCAGCAACAGCCACGGCCGCACCACCACCATGCTCGGCAAAGGCCCGGACTACGACCGCATCGACAGCACCTTCAGCAGCCACAACGGCTTTGGCCGCACCGACCTGAACTGGGTGCACAAGCTGGAGGAGGGCGCCAAGCTCGACCTGAAGGCCGCCGTCAGCGACAACCGCAACACCGCCGATTCCCTGCAGTTCGGCGGCAACAACGGCCTGCCGGCGACCCTGGTGCGCACCGTGGTATCGTCCAGCAGCGAGCAGGGCTTCAGCACCCAGGGCAAGTATTCGCGGCCGCTGACCTTAGTCGCGGCGCCGGCCGACGGCAAGGGCGAGGCGCCGACCGAGCATGCCTTGGCTATGGGCTGGGACGCCGGCATCACCCAGCGCGATGACACCCGCAGCCAGCGCGAAGCGACGTTGCCGGGTGGCCTCCCGCCGGACAACAGCGACGAAGGTTTCTCGGCCAAGGTCGCGCGGCTGGCGCTGTTCGGCCAGGACGAGTGGAACCTGACGCCGCAATGGTCGCTGTACACAGGCGTGCGCTGGGAAGGCCTGGACACCCGCAGCGACGGCAATAACTTCGACGCCGTGCAGCAGCGCTCCAGCGTGTTCAGCCCGCTGATGCAAACGCTGTTCAAGTTCCCCAACAAAAAAGACCAGTTGCGCGTGGCACTGACCCGAACCTACAAGGCGCCATCCACCTCCAGCCTGATTCCCCGCAAGTTCACCTCGACCAACAACAGCCCGACCGAGCCCGACCGTCGCGGCAATCCGCACCTGAAGCCGGAACTGGCGCTGGGCCTGGACGCCTCGTTCGAACATTATTGGGGCGAGGGCGGCCTGCTGAGCGCCAGCGCCTCGATGCGCCGCATCGACAACTACACCCACCAGGGCTTGCTGTACGAAGACCAGCGCTGGGTCTCGACCTCGATCAACGACGGCCGCGCCGAAACCCGCGGCATCGAATTGGAGGCCAAGTTCCCGGTGCGCGCGTTGATCGAGCATGCGCCGGCGCTGGATGTGCGCGCCAGCGTCAGCCGCAACTGGTCGCGCGTGGAAAGCGTGCCTGGCCCCGACAACCGCCTCGACCAGCAGACCCCGCTCAGCGCCACCTTGGGCGTCGACTACAAGAGCCCGAACGGCATGCTCAGCACCGGCAGCAGCTTCAGCTTCCGCAACGGTGGCCTGGCCCGTTTGAGCGGCACCCAGGGCGGCTACACCAGCGTGCGGCGCGACCTGGACGTGTACGCGTTGTGGAAAATCGACACCCAGAACAATCTGCGCGTCGCCGTGTCCAACCTGCTGGGGCAGGACTACGTGACGGAAAGCCTGTACAGCGACGCCAGCGGCACGCAGAACCGGCTGACGGTGGCCAGTGGCGAAACCCAGCTGCGGGTCACCCTCGAAAAGCGGTTTTGAAGGCGTGATTCCGAGGTGATATGATGCTGCAGTGTACTTCTTGCAGCGGGCCTCCCCTGAAAAAGCCTAAAGTTACCGAGACGATCCAGCCCGAGGACGACAGCCTGCGTCTGGCGCTGGCCGAGGTGCGTGATTTGCAGCGCACCGTGGTCGTGCTGCGCTCGGAATTGGAGTTGTCCCACAACGAGCGCCAGCACGCCGTGCAGGACGCCTTGTCCTTCGCCCACAGCGAGATCAGCCAATTGCGCGACACCGTCGCCGCCCTGCGCACCAGCCTGGAAAAGCTGACGCAGGAAAAAATCGACGCGCTGCAACAGGCCAACACCGTCCGCCACGCCGAAATCGCCCAGCTGCACGAGACCATCCGCGCCTTGCGTGATGCACTGGAGGCGCGCGCATGAGAGATCCCGTATCAAGCTCGAAGCCCGCGATCCGCAGCGTGCCGGCCAAGCCGGTCGTCAAGAGCGAAGCCGCCTCGGCGCAGGCGGTGGCCGGCGCCCAGCGCAAGCGGCTGCGCCAGGTCGAACTGTTGCTGGAAGTGTCGCGCCGCATGGCCGCCTACGATACGCTGGACGAAATCCTGACCGCGCTGATCGACGTCACCACCGAGGAACTCGACGCCGAACGCGGCACGCTATTCCTCAACGACGCCGAGACCGGCGAACTGTTTTCGCGCGTCGCGCAGGGCAATATCCAGCGCGAGATCCGCTTCCTCAACCATACCGGCATCGCCGGCCACGTGTTCACCACCGGCGAGGCGGTCAGCATCGCCGATGCCTACGCCGATGCGCGCTTTAACCGTTCCATCGACGAGCAGACCGGCTTCGTCACCCGCAACATCCTGTGCGTGCCGATCAAGACTTTCAAGGGCGAGATCATCGGCGTATCGCAAACGCTGAACAAGCGCCGCGGCAAGTTCACCCGCGCCGACCTGCAATTGCTGGAAGCGTTGACCACGCAAGGCACGCTGGCGCTGCAAAGCGCGCGCTTCCTTGAAAGCATGAAGAAGATCCGGCGCCAGGAGATGGAATTTATCGATGTGGTGTCCGAGGTCACCGCCGATATCAAGCTCGGCTCGCTGCTGCAGAAAGTGATGGGCGAGGCCACGCGCCTGCTCAACGCCGAGCGCTCGACCCTGTTCCTCAACGACGAGAAAACCGGCGAGCTGTGGTCGGAAGTGGGGCAGGGCCTGGAGTCGCTGCAAATCCGCCTGCCCAACACGGCCGGTATCGCCGGCGCCGTCTTCACGTCCGGCAAGACCATCAACATCCCGTACGCCTACGCCGACCTGCGCTTCAATCCGGCGTTCGACAAGCGCACCGGCTACTTCACCCGCTCCATCCTGTGCGTACCGATCGTCAACAAGGCCGGCAAGATCATCGGCGTGACGCAGGTGCTCAACAAGCGCGGCGGCCCGTTCACCCACGAGGACGAATCGCGGCTGCGCGCCTTCACCGCGCAGATCTCGATCGCGCTGGAAAACGCCAAGCTGTTCGCCGACGTCCAGCAGATCAAGAACTACAACGAAGCCATGCTGGAGTCGATGTCGAACGGCGTCATCACGCTGGACAGCCAGGAGAAGATCGTCACCTGCAATGCCGCCGGCCTGCGCATCCTGCGCACCGCGGCGGATGGGATCGTCGGCCGCTCGGCGGCGGAGTTCTTCGGCGCCGCCAACACCTGGGTGATGGACAAGCTGCGCCACGTCGAGGAAAAGCAGACCGCCGAACACCTGATGGACGCCGAGTTGGTGCTGGACGACGTCACGCTGTCGGTCAACTTCAGCGTGCAGCCGCTGCTGTCGATGGAGAAGAAGCGCATCGGCTGGATGCTGATGCTCGAAGACATCTCCAGCGAGAAGCGCTTGCGCTCGACCATGTCGCGCTACATGGACCCCGGCATCGCCGACCAGATGGTGGCCAACGGCGCCGAAATGCTGGGCGGTAAAAACGTGCCGGCCACGGTGCTGTTCTCGGACATCCGCAGCTTCACCACCATCACCGAGCAGCTCGGCGCGCAGGGCACGGTGACGCTGCTCAACGAATACTTCACGATGATGGTCGACTGCATCCAGCGCGAAGAGGGCATGCTCGACAAGTTCATCGGCGACGCCATCATGGCCGCCTTCGGCATCCCGGTCGGCCACGACGACGACGCCGACCGCGCGCTGCGCACCGCCATCGCCATGATGAACGAGCTGAGCGCCTGGAACCAGCTGCGCGCGCGCGAGGGCAAGCCGCCGGTGGAGATCGGCATCGGCCTCAACACCGACCAGGTCGTGTCCGGCAACATCGGCTCCAAGAAGCGCATGGACTACACCATCATCGGTGACGGCGTGAACCTGGCGGCGCGGCTGGAATCGGCCTGCAAGCAGTACGGCGCGCGCATCCTCATCAGCGAGTTCACCTACCGGGCGCTGCGCGGCACCTACCGCCTGCGCGAAGTGGACATCGTGGTAGTCAAGGGCAAGACCCAGCCGGTGTCGATCTACGAGGTGATGGACTTCCACAGCGAGGACAGCTACCCGAACCTGGTCGAGGCCATGGGCCTGTTCCGCAACGGCGTGCAAAGCTACCGCAAGCGCAACTGGGCCGCCGCCGGCAAGCTGTTCGGCGAGGTGCTGGCGCTCAATCCGCACGACAAGGTGGCCGCGCTGTACATCGAGCGCTGCGACCACATGGCGGCCACTCCGCCGCCCGACGACTGGGACGGCACTTTTGTCATGGAATCGAAGTGAAGATACCCCGCAGCACGCTGGAACAATGGAAGGTCTTGCAGGCGATCGTGGAATGCGGCGGTTATGCGCAGGCGGCCGAGGCGCTGCACCGCAGCCAATCCTCGGTCAGCTACATGGTGGCCAAGTTGCAGGAGCAACTGGGCGTGGAGCTGCTGGAAATCGACGGCCGCCGCGCGCGCCTGACCAAGAACGGCGAGGCCCTGCTGGCCAAGGCGCGCGAGCTGCTGGGCGCGGCCTTCCAGCTGGAGCAGTTGGCCGGCAGCCTGGCCGAAGGCTGGGAGCCGCAGGTCGGCATCGCCGTCGACAGCCTGTTCCCGGTCGAACTGCTGGTGCAGGTGCTGCGCGATTTCGAGCCCTGGGCCCAGCACACCCGCGTCAACCTGGAGGAGACCATCCTGTCCGGCTCCGAGGATGCGCTGGTGGAGCAGCGGGTCGATATCGCCATCGCCAGCCGCATCCCGCCCGGCTTCCTGGGCGACGCGCTGATGGATATCGAATTCGTCGCCGTGGCCCATCCCTGCCACCCGCTGCACGCGCTGGGCCGCGAGCTGGAAGTGGACGATCTGAGCCGCAACCTGCACATCGTGGTGCGCGATTCCGGCACGCTGAATCCGCGCGACCATGGCTGGCTCAGCAGCAATCAGCGTTGGAGCGTCACCAATCCCTACACGCGGCTGGAGATGCTGTGCAACGGCCTGGGCTTCGGCTGGGTGCCCGAACACAAGATCCAGTCCCAGCTGGAGCAGGGCTTGCTCAAGCCGCTGCCGCTGCGGGTGGGGCAGCGCCGCAAACTGTCGCTGTCGCTGATCGTTGCCAACCCGGAAGTGGCCGGCCCCGCGACCTGCCGCCTGGCCAACCTGATACGCAAGGTCGTCAAGGATGGCATCGAGCTCCGACCGCTCTGCGAATAAGCGGTAATTGAGAATTGTTCGCATCCTCAATGAAACTTTTAGTATAATCGGCGTCCTCTTTTGATGCCGAGTCCAATGTTCACCGCCCACCACCCAGCTCACCGACCGTCGCGCAGCCTGCGCCAGGCCATCCGTCCCGGCGTGTTGTGGCTGCACCGCTGGCTGGGTTTGACGCTGGGCCTGGCGCTGGTGCTGGCCGGCCTGAGCGGCAGCCTGCTGGTGTTCCACCACGAGATCGACGCCGAACTCAATCCCCAGTTGGTCCACAACGCCGTGCCCTGCGTCGCGCCGCTGGATGTGGCCAGCGCGGTTGCCAGCTTGCAGCGCGTGTGGCCGCAGGCCAAGGTCAGCTCGGTGTACCTGCCCAGCCATGCCGGCGCCAGCTACGGCCTGTATTTCAAGTCGCCCGGCGTAGCCGACAACGAGGCCATGCTGGACTCGTGCAGCGGTGCCTTGCTCGGCAGCCGCAACCGCGAAGAAGTGGGTTTCGACGCCCCGCATCTGGTGCCGACCCTGCTGCGCTGGCACAACAGCCTGCTGCAAGGCAAGCCCGGCCGCGTCGCGCTGGGCTGGCTGGCGCTGGCCTGGGTGGCCTTGCTGATCGCCGGCCTGCTGCTGGCCTGGCCGACCCCGAATTCCACGCCGGGCTGGAAGCGGGCCTTGCGCGTCAACCTGCGCCAGAACGCCTACCGCAGCCATTTCGACCTGCACCGCTCGGCCGGCCTGCTGGCGATCGTGCTGATGCTGGTGGTTGCCGTCACCGGTTTTTATAACGGCCTGCCGGAGCTGGGGCGTGCGCTGGTGGGGCAGGTGGCGGCAGTCAGCGCCGAACACCGCGGCATCGCCATGCCGGCGGTGAAACAGGGCGAAACCACGATTTCCTGGAACGACGCCAAGGCCATCGCCGAACAGCACCTGAGCGACGGCGCCGTGCTGCTGGCGCTGCAACGCCAGCCGGATCGCGGCCTGTATCAGGTGCGCCTGCGCCGCGCCGACGACTGGCAGCGCACCGGCACCTTGCGCCTGTTGATCGATATCCGCAGCGGCGCCGTGATTGAAACAGTTAATCCGCTGGCCGGCACTGGCGGCGACCGCTTCCTGGCGTCTTTATTTCCGCTGCATTCAGGCCAATTCGGCGGTGCCACAGGCCGTTGGCTTATGGTGATTGCTGGTTTGTTGCCGGCCTTATTCTTTATAACGGGGCTTTCCACCTGGGTATTACGGCGCCGCCGTAAAAGCGTCTGATACGCGCTTCATTTGAACAACAGTAGTGGAAATTATTCGTTTTTATCGCTATATTGGTATTTGTCACATATATCTCTGGAGAATCAGCGCAAAGTTATGGTAAATTGCGCTAATCAATTCTCACACATTGTCACCAGTGGTTTTTTTTAATATTTAACCCGCCGATAAGAAGGAAATACGATGACGACTTACCAGGAATACAAAGCAAAGATCGCCGAACTGGAAAACCTGGCCGAAAGCGCCCGCAAGAATGAAATCGCGCAGGCCAAAGAGAAAGTCACGGCTATCATGCGTGAATACGGCCTGACCGTGGCGGATCTGGGCGGCGTAGCCAAGGTGAAGACGGTCAAAACCCGCGCACCGGTGCCAACCAAATACCGTGACGACGCTACCGGCCAGACCTGGACCGGCCGTGGCCGCGCGCCGAAATGGCTGGAAGGCAAGGACAAAGAGCAGTATCTGATTAAGTAAGCTTAGTCGGCAAGCTCGCTGCAAGGCCGGGGTGTGCGGGTTTATATTTCTTATAAACCCCGGCCCCGGCTTTTCTCTTTTGGGACGCGATCCATGATGCGCCGTGCCGCAGTATTATTCTCCGCTTTAATTTCCCTCGTTACTCCCGCCGCGCAGGCAGCCGACAGCTTATTAAGCCCGGACCGCGTCTGGACCGGCGACGGCCCCGCGCATGACGATTGGTCGGTGCTTATCGTGCAGGGCAAGATCGCCGCCGTCGGCCCCAGCGATAAAATGAATGTCCCCGCCGGCGTCGAGCGTATCCGCCTGCCCGGCGCCACGCTGATCCCTGGATTAATGGATCTGCATTCCCATGTGCTGCTGCATCCATATAACGAAACCTCGTGGGATGACCAGGTCTTAAAGGAGTCGGTGGAATACCGCACTTTGCTGGCGGGACGCCACGCCGCCGCCACATTGCAAGCCGGCTTTACCACGCTGCGCGATCTGGGCACCGAAGGCGCTTTGTATGCCGATGTCGCGATTAAAAAAGCGATAGAAGACGGGGTTATTCCCGGTCCGCGTTTATTCATCGCCACCCGCGCGATTGTCGCCACCGGCACTTATGGTCCGTCGCCGCGCAGCTATCGCGCCGACGTCGACCTGCCCAAGGGCGCGCAGGAAGCCAGCGGCGTCGACGAGGTCACGCGCGCGGTGCGCGAGCAGGGCGCGCGCGGCGCCGACTGGATCAAGGTCTACGCCGACTACCGCACCGGCGCCGACGGCGGCGCCCACGCCACCTTCTCGCAGGCCGAACTGAATGCGCTGGTGGCCGCCGCCCACGAATCGGGGCGCAAGGTTTCCGCGCATGCAAGCACGGACGAAGGCATGCGCCGCGCCACGCTGGCCGGCGTCGACAGCGTCGAGCATGGCTACGGCGGCAGCGAGGCCACCTTCCGCCTGATGGCCGAGCGCCGCATCGCCTATTTTCCGACCCTGACGGCGCCCGAGGCGACCAGCGAATACTTCCAGAAATATCAGCGCGGCGGGCCGCCGACGCCATCCATGCAGGCCGCCGCGCGCGCCTTCCAGCTGGCGCGCAAGCTGGGCGTCATCATTGGCAACGGCAGCGACGTCGGCGTGTTTGCGCACGGCGACAACGCGCGCGAGCTGGAATGGATGGTCAGGCTGGGCATGACGCCGACCGAGGCGTTGCAAGCGGCCACCGTGGTCAACGCGTCGGTGCTGGACCGCGCCGCCTCGCTGGGCCAGATCCGCGTCGGCTACCTGGCCGACCTGGTGGCGGTGCAGGGCGACCCGACCAAGGATATCGGCGTGCTGCGCAGCGTTGCTTTTGTGATGAAAGGCGGCCTGATTTTTCGCCGACCTTAAGGAAGCCGTAAGGTTAGTGCGGTCTGTCTAAACCGAGCACAGCGATTTCATGCGATGATAGCGGAATGGCATCAATTCCTCTTTTTCCGCTTAATACCATCCTGTTCCCGGACGGGCATTTGCCGTTGCAGGTGTTTGAAGTGCGCTACCTCGACCTGGTCAAGCGCTGCATCGCCCGCGGCGAAGAATTCGGCGTCGTGCCGCTGCTCGAAGGCAGCGAAACCCGCGTGCCCGACAAACATGAAACCCTATCCGACGCCGGCACCATGGCGCGCATCCTCGACTGGACCGCGCCGCTGCCGGGCCTGCTGCAAATCTCCTGCATCGGCACCACGCGCTTCCAGATCAAATCCGCGGAGCAGCTCAAGCATGGCTTGTGGATGGCCGAGGTCGAGGAAGTGGCCGAAGACATGGTGGTGCCGATTCCCAGCGAGCAGCAGGACGTCGCCAACGCGCTGGGCTCCCTGATCCGCTCCTTGCAGAAGAAGCAGATCTCCACCGCCAACATGCCGCTGGCGCCGCCGTACCGGCTGGACGAAGCCGGCTGGGTGGCGAACCGCTGGTGCGAGCTGCTGCGGCTGGACGTGGAAGAGAAGCAGCGCCTGCTGCTGCAGGAAAACCCGGTGCTGCGGCTGGAACTGATCCAGGACGTGCTGAGCGAGAACGGCCTGCTCGACTGAGCATGGCCCCATCGCGGGGCGCCGCGCTGGCTCTGTCGTCCGGCAGGCGCCGCTGCTACACTGGTCCCATCATCCACGCCACCCGCCCAGCCATGTACCTGCAGCCCGCTTTCGCCGAAGACCGTCTTGAAGTCCGCCATGGCCTGATGCACGCTTATCCGCTGGCCACGCTGATCGTCGTCGATGCCGACGGCGTCACCGCCGACCTGATTCCCTTCATGCTGTACGCCGACGAGGGCAGCTCCGGACTGGGCGTGCTGCGCGCCCACGTGGCGCGCGCCAATCCGCTGTGGCGCAGGCTGGAGGCTGCGACGCAATGCCTGGTGGTGTTCCAGGGGCCGGAGGCCTACATCAGCCCGAGCTGGTATGAAACCAAGCGCACCACGCACAAGGTGGTGCCGACCTGGAACTACGCGATGGTGCAGGCGCGCGGCGTGGCAAAGGCGGTGGACGATCCGCTCTGGCTGCGCCGCCTGCTGGACCACCTGACCGCCAGGCACGAAAGCGGCCTGCCGCAGCCGTGGGAGCTGGACGACGCGCCAGCCGACTTCATGGCCGCGACGATGAAAGGCATCGTCGGCATCGAGATTCCGATCGACAGCCTGGTGGGCAAATGGAAGGTCAGCCAGAACCGCAGCGCCGCCGACCAGCGCGGCGTGGTGGAGGGCTTGCAGGATGGCGCGATGGCCGGGTTGGTGGCGGAACGGATCAAGCCCGAATAACCGGCCGGGCTAGCCGGACTAGCCGGCGTGCGCCTCGCTGGCGTCGTCCAGCGCGTGCACGCGCATCGACCACATCACGCCGGCCACCAGCAGCAGCATGGCGGCGATCTCCAGCCCGCGCGGCAGCTGCTGCTTGTAGATGCAACCATACAGCAGCGCGAACAGGGTCTCGAACAGGATCAGCTGGCCGGACAAGGTCAGCGGCACCTTGCGGCTGGCGATATTCCACAGGTGGTTGCCGATCACCGAAGCGCCCAAGGCCAACAGCGCATTGACGATCCAGAACAGCGTCCAATCGCGGCCGCTGGCCACGGCGCCGGCGCCGGTCACGTCGGCATGGAACAGCGCCAGCCCCGCCAGCGCGATCGCCAGCGCGATCAAGCCGCTCGACAGGCCGTACAAAGCCGACCACTCGCCGCTGCTGAAATGCGGATTGCGCTTCAGGTAGCGCGCATTGTCCACCGAATACCAGGTCCAGCACAGCAGCGCGCCGGCCGCGCACAGCACGCCGAGAATTTTGTCGGCCAGCGGCGCGCCGTTGCCCGCATCGTGGGTGAAGACGTCGATATTGATGCAGGCGATGCCGGCCGCCACCAGCAGCAGCGGCAGCATCAGCTGCTTGAGCGGCACCGAGCCGTGGTCCTTCTGGCCGACCAGCGTGACGGAAATCGGCAGCACGCCGATGATCAGCGAAGTGGCCGCCACGCCGGCGAACTTGACGCCCAGCGCAAGCAGCATGTAGTAGACGATGTTACCGGCCAGCGCATGCTTGACCATCGCTACCACGTCGGCGCGGTCGAGGCGGCGCAGCAGCGCGGGCAGGCGGCGCGCCATCAGGGCGCCGGCGATCAGGCCGTAGGCGATGTAGCGCCCGCAGGCCATTTCCAGCGGCGTGAACGCCGTCAGCAATTCCGGCACGATGAACACCATGCCCCACATGGCGCCCGCCAGCAAACCGCACATCACGCCATGCCACATGGTTGAATTCCTCAGTAGTTTTTGCACAGCCACCACACGGCGGCCAGCGCGGACAGGTTCAGCGCCACGCTGCACCAGTAGGCGACCTGGAATGAAGTCTTGACCGTCTTGTGGCGCAGCCAGCGCTGCGCCAGCAGGCCGCCGGGCCAGCCACAGGCCAGGCCCCACAACAGCAGCGTGCTTTCCGGCGTGCGCTGGCGGCCCTTGATGGCGGCCGATTTGTCGGCCGCGTAGGCGATGAAGCAGATGATGCTGGCGACGCCGTACACCGCCGCCAGCCATAGCAGCGCAAGCTGCGAGGGCAGGGCGTCCGGCGTCACCGGGTTCAGAAGTAGCTCAGGCCGAGGGCGGCCTTGACTTCGTCGGCGGTGCGCGCCGCCACTTCGCGCGCGTGCAGCGTGCCTTCCTTCAGCATCTGCATGATGTAGCCCTTGTCCTGAGCCAGCGCTTCGCGGCGGGCGCGGATCGGCGCCAGCATCTCTTGCAGCACCACTTCCAGGCGCTTCTTGACGATCGAGTCGCCCAGGCCGCCGCGCACGTAATGCGCCTTCATTTCAGCCAGCTTGTCCTGCTCAGGATCGAAGGCGTCCAGGTAGATGAAGGCGACGTTGCCCTCCAGGTGGCCCGGGTCTTCCACGCGCAGGTGCAGCGGATCGGTATAAACCTTTTTCACGGCGGCGGTGATCTCGGCCGCGGTGGCGCCCAGGTTGATCGTATTGCCCAGCGATTTGCTCATCTTGGCCTTGCCGTCGGTGCCCGGCAGGCGGCCGATTTCCGGCACCAGCGCCTTGCACTCGACCAGGATGTCCTGGTTGACCAGGCGGTTGAAGCGGCGCACGATCTCGTTGGTCTGCTCGATCATCGGGATCTGGTCCTCGCCGACCGGCACGATGGAAGCCTTGAACGCCGAGATGTCGGCCGCCTGGGAGGCCGGGTAGGTCAGGAAGCCGGCCGGGATGTCGCGCTCGAAGCCGCGCAGCGCGATCTCGGTCTTGACGGTCGGGTTGCGCTCCAGGCGCGCCACGGTCACCAGGTTCAGGTAGTAGAAGGTCAGTTCGGCCAGTTCCGGGATCTGCGACTGGATCAGGATGGTCGACTTGGCCGGATCGATGCCGACCGCCAGATAGTCCAGCGCCACTTCGACCACGTTGCGGTGCACCTTGTTGGTGTCGTCCATATTGTCGGTCAACGCCTGGGCGTCGGCCAGCATGATGAACTGCTTGTACTGGTGCTGATAGGCGACGCGGTTGCGCAGGCTGCCGACGAAGTGGCCGAGGTGCAGCGGGCCGGTCGGGCGGTCACCGGTCAGGATCACGGTGGGACCTTTGGACGCGGCCGGCGCGGTGGCGATTACTTCGGACTGTTCGGTCAAGCTCATCAGGGGTTCCTTTACGTTGCCCCGTTCTGGCGCGACGAATATAAAAAACGCCACCAGATAAAGGGCGGCGTTGATAAAAATATCACATCACTATGGGTAGACAGTGGCCGCGCGCTAGGAGCGGCGCCAAATCAGGCAGGCGTGAAGTGTAGTAAAAAATTTCATGCGCGTATGGTTGCAGCTCAGCGCCGGTCTGTCAAGGTGTGAGGCGCCGCAAGGCCCGGCGAGGGATTCGGAACTAGATTGAGTGCTCGCGGCCTAAATCAAAGGGGACTAAAATGCCTGATAACTTCGATTCCGTCGCATTTATGGATACTCTGATTGAAGGCGGCATGCCAGAGAAACAGGCCAAGGCGCTGGCCTCGGCCATGTTTCAGCTTGTCGACAGCCACCTGGTGACCAAGAACTACCTCGACATGCGCCTGGCGCAGCTCAAGTCCGAGTTGATACAGTGGATGGTCGGCGTGATCGTCGTGCAAACCGGCCTGACTGCCGTACTCTTCAAGCTCATGCATTAATTCTAACGATAAGGTAGTATTGCCGATCTTGAGCAATACCCTTTACCGGAGCCGATATGCGTGACCTTGCAGTTGCAGTGCTTTCCACCCTGATGGTCTCCGCCGCAACGGCGCAAACGCCCACGCCGCCGATGGCGCCCGATATCCCCGCCAAGTTCGACACCGCCGTCCCCAACGCCGACTACGTCAAGCGCGACGTCATGATCCCGATGCGCGACGGCGTCAAGCTGCACACCGTGATCGTCATCCCCAAGGGCGCCGTCCACGCGCCGATGGTATTGAGCCGCACCCCCTACAACGCCAGCGGCCGCGCTCAGCGCAACGTCAGCCCCAGCGTGCTGGCCACCGTCGGCCAGGGCGACGAAGTGATGATGGAGAACGGCTACATCCGCGTCTACCAGGACGTGCGCGGCAAATACGGCTCCGAAGGCGAGTACGTGATGACCCGCCCGGTCAAGGGCGCGCTCAACGACACCCGCACCGACCACTCCACCGACGCCTGGGACACCATCGACTGGCTGGTCAAGAACACCCCGGAAAGCAACGGCAACGTCGGCATGATAGGCTCGTCCTACGAAGGCTTCACCGTGCTGATGGCGCTGGTCGATCCGCATCCGGCGCTCAAGGTCGCGGTGCCGATGAGCCCCATGGTCGACGGCTGGCGCGGCGACGACTGGTTCCACAACGGCGCCTTCCGCTTGCCCAACCTGAGCTACATCGCCGGCCAGACCGCCGCCAAAGGCAGTGGCAAGACCTTGGCCACCGGCGTCTACGACGACTACGAAGGCGCGCTACGCGGCGGCTCGACCGCCGATTACGCCAAGCAGTTTGGCCTCGACCAGCTCAACTTCACCCGCAAGCTGTTCGAGCACCCGGCCTACGACGGCTACTGGCAGCAGCAGGCGCTGGACAAGATCCTGGCCAAGCGCCAGATGAAGGTGCCGACCATGACCGTGGTCGGCTACTGGGACCAGGAAGACATCTACGGCGCCTACGCCTTCTACTCGGCGGTCGAACCGCAGGACACCGCCAACAACAAGAATTTCCTGGTGGTGGGGCCGTGGCGCCACAGCGGCGTCAATTACGAGGGTTCCAGTCTGGGCGCGTTCAAGTTCACCGGCGACACCGCGCTGGAATTCCGCCGCGACGTGATGCAGCCTTTCCTCGACCAGTACCTGAAGGACGGCGCGCCGGTGGCCGACACGCCGCCGGTGCTGTTCTACCAGACCGGCGTCAATCGCTGGCAGCGTTTGCCGCGCTGGCCGCTGGCCTGCGAGACCGGCTGCCCGGCGCCGCTCAAGCCGATGTATTTACAGTCGGACTTCAAGCTGGACTTCGATGCGCCGAAAGACGGCGCCGCCTACGATGAATACGTGTCCGACCCGGCCAAGCCGGTGCCGTTCGTGCCGCGCCCGGTGCACATGAACGATGCGAACGTGTGGCGTCCGTGGCTGGTGAGCGACCAGCGCGGCGTCTCCGACCGCACCGATGTGCTGAGCTACGTCACCGAGCCGTTGAAGGCGCGGCTGCAGATCTCCGGCGCCGCCATGGTCAACCTGTACGCCTCGACCACCGGCACCGACACCGACTGGGTGGTCAAGCTGATCGACGTCTACCCGGACGAAGTGCCGTCGCAGCCGGAGCTGGGCGGCTACCAGTTGGGCATCGCGATGGACATCTTCCGCGGCCGCTACCGCAACAGCCTGGAACACCCGTCGCCGATCACGCCCAACGCGGTGGAAAAGTACCGCTTCGCGCTGCCGAACGCCAACCACGTATTCCTGCCGGGCCACCGGGTGATGGTGCAGATCCAGTCCAGCTGGTTCCCGCTGTACGACCGCAATCCGCAGACCTACGTGCCGAACATCTTCTACGCCAAGCCGGCCGACTACAAGAAAGCGACGCTGCGCGTGTACCACGCCGGCGCCGAGAGCAGTGCGCTGGAGCTGCCGGTGGTGGAAGGGAAATAAGCTAAACGGAATAAACCGTTTAGCCTAGCGGGGACGGACGCTGTCGTTCAACACGTCCGAGTGGAAGTAGCGGCGGTAGCCGTCCATCACTTGGTTCGACCTGCCTATCTTTTCCAGCATGTCGACCAGCACCCGCTGGTCTTCCGGCTTGAGCGCGCGCGACACATAGGCGCCGCTCTCGTGCCACGGCAATTCCGGAATGGCCTCCATGCGCAGCTTTTCCTGCATGCCGTTGACGCGCTGGTCGCGCCGGATCGCGCCGGCCATCAGCGTCGGTCCCATGATGGTGAGGTCGGCCGAGCCGGCGTTCAGCAGGCGCGCCACCGCCACCACATCGACCTCGGTGAACAGGCGGCCTTGTTTGGCCAGCTCGTTGACCAGCGCCGTGTATTGCTCGCCATAGTCGAAGCCTCGCACCACGGCCACGCGCAGATCGCGCCGTTCCAGCAAATTCTTCGCGCTGGTGATCGGCGCCCGCTGGCCGGCGACGGAAATCAGCATGGCGCGATGGCCTATCATCGGCACGAAGGTGCCGAGCAGGTCGCGCGCCGGCGTGCGTGAAGCCGGCACCAGCAGCTCCGCCTTGCCGTCCTTGTACATCGCCACCTGGCGCGCGCGCGGCACCAGCGTGAAGACGAAGTTGCAGCCGTTTTTGGCGCCCATGCTGCGCAACAGGTCGGGGTAGATGCCGCCGATGTGCGTGCCTTCGACCTGGACGCTGGCGCCGCTGGCCGATACCGGCACCGCGATATCGTGCGAGCACTCGGCGGCGGCGCCGGCCTGCATCACGCCTGCCGCCAGCAGCGTGGCGATACCGCGCCAGCTCATGGTTTGGCGGCCTGCATGTGGTGCTGGCGGAAGTAGCGCTGCGCCACCAGGATGGCCAGCGCCTGCATCACGGCGCACAGGTAGAAGGTGCTGCCGATGCGCCAGTCGTTGGTGGGCAGGTGACCCACTTCAGCCAGGATGGCGGTGCCCAGCAGTGGCATGAAGATCACACCCAGGCTGCTGATCGATTGCAAAGAGCCCATCAATTCTCCCTGTTCATTGGGCGGTGTGGATTTCGAGATGATGCCCTGCAGCGCGGGACCGACGGCGAACGACAGCACGTTGCAGATGATGAGCACATACATCATCCAGCCCTGCGTGGCCAGGCCGTACAGCAGGTAGGTGATGCCGCCCGAGCACATCCCGATCAGCGACAGGCGTACTTCGCCGAAGCGCTTGATCAGGATGCCCAACAGGCCGGCCTGCACCACGGCCGCCATCAGGCCGACGCAGAACATCGCCGCGCCGTTTTGCCCTGGCGTCCAGTCGAAGCGGAAGCTGGTGTACAGCACCCAGGTCGTTTGCAGCATCATCTGCGCGCAGGTGACCAGCGCGAAGGTCACCACCAGGCCGCGGATGTCGGTGCGGCGCGCCAGCTTGGACAAGGCCGTCAGCGGATTGATCTTGGCCAGGCTGAACGCCGAACGGCGCTCGGCCGGCAGCGATTCCGGCACCACGAAATAGCCGTAGACGAAATTGGCGGCCGACAGCGCGCCCGCCACATAGAACGGCAGGTGCAGATTGACGTTGCCCAGCAGGCCGCCCAGCATGGGGCCGCAGATGAAGCCCAGGCCGAACGCCGCGCCCACCTTGCCGAAGCTCTTGGCGCGGTTCTCCGGCGTCGACACGTCGGACGCGTAGGCCGAGGCCACCGACATGCTGGCCGACGACATGCCGCCCACCACGCGGCCGATGAACAGGCAGGCCAGGTTGGGCGCCCACGCCGTCGACAGGAAGTTGATGCACATGCCGGCCATCGAATACAACAGCACCGGCCGGCGGCCGATACGGTCGCTGACGGCGCCCAGCATCGGCATGAAGATGAACTGCATCAGGCCGAACACCGCGCTCATGATGCCGAACCAGTGGGTCTGGTTTTCGCGCGAGCCGGCGAACTCGCCGATCAGCATCGGCAGCACCGGCACGATCAGGCCGATGCCCAGCATGTCGATGAATACGCAGATCAGGATGAAGTTCAGGTTGCCCGCCGGCGCGGCGGCCGGCATGGCGGTGGTTGCGGTATCGGGCGTGGTCATGTGGTCTGCGTGAAGAGGGTCAGGGCGCCGCCGGGCTGGCGGCCCACTCGGCGATGAAGCTGTCGCGGAAGGCGGTCAGCTCGTTGAGGCGGTTTTGCGCCAGGCGGCGGCCGGCGGCCGTTTGCATTTTGCCGGGCAGGGTGGCCAGCTTGGTGTCGATATGGTCGAGCGCATAGGCTTTTTCATCGAGCTCGCGGTGCAGCGCCATCGGATCGTCGGCATGCGCCAGCGCGGTGCCCATGCGGCCGGCCGTGTAGAACAGCCGCGCCAGTCCCACCGCGCCGAGCGCGTCGAGCCGGTCGGCATCCTGGACGATCTTGGCCTCGATGGTTTCGGCGCGGATGCCGGCGGAAAAACTGTGGCTCTCGATCGCATGCGCGACGGCGGCCAGTTTATTGGGCGGGAAATCGAGTTCGGCCAACTGGCGGCTGGCCAGCAGCGCCGCCTTGCGCGAGGCCAGGTGGCGTTCGGGATCGTTCTTGGGCAGGTTGACCAGGTCGTGCAGATAGCAGCCTGCCAGCACGACCAGCGCGTCGGCCTCGGGATAATCGTCCAGCAGCAGGGTGGCGTTGCGCCAGACCCGGTGCAGGTGGTTGGTATCGTGTGCTCCATCGACTCCGGCGGCGGCACTGGCCAGGCGAACCAGGCGCGGGTGCCAGCTGTTCAGCAAGCTGTTCATCATTCTCCAGTGATGTCTTGGACGATCAGTTTTTCAGATCATACAGCCTGATTCAGCCCTTGTGCAGGGTAACTGGGTGACGATTAAAAATTGTGTGCTTGCCAAGTACGATGAGATTGTGCAAAATGCAACCATATTTGATAATGACAGGCACTTTGATGCGTAACCTCCCGGCGCTTGCACCGATATTGTTGGCCTTGGTCTGCGGTCATGCGTTGGCGCTGGACGACACGCCGACCGTGGCGCCCCATTTCCAGCTGAAGGGGGAGGATTTCCGTCCGTCCGGCGCGCGCTCGAACCCCGTCACTCCATTGTCGGCCAAGCGCGTCGCAGTGGACGCCGAGCCGGCCAAGCCGGAACCCCAGGCGCCGAATCCGCGCGCCGTCGCCACCACCGTGCTGCGCGCGTTGCCCGCCCCGGCCTCCCAGCTGGTGGAAAAACCAAGGTGGAAATTGCGGTAAGCCTATTTGTTTCTCTGGTGCATTTATTTGCTGCGTCTTTATTTGACTTGAGGTAACATTGCTGTCAGTCACTTTAGCAATGAAGGAAAACCCCATGTCTGGTAATGTAAGCGAACTGCACGCAACGACCCCCGCCGGCGAGTATTTGGCCTTCACCCTGGGCCAGGAAGAGTACGGCATTGATATCCAAAAAGTAGCCGAGATCCGCAGCTACGAAACCCCGACCCGCATCGCCAACGCGCCCGATTTCGTCAAGGGCGTGGTCAATCTGCGCGGCCTGATCGTGCCGATCGTCGACATGCGCATCAAGTTCAACCTGGGCACGCCGACGTACGACCAGTTCACCGTGGTCATCATCCTCAACATCGGCCACCGCGTGGTCGGCATGGTGGTGGACCGCGTCTCCGACGTCACCACGCTGATGCCCGAACAAGTCAAGCCGGCGCCGGAAATCGGCTCGGCCATCAACACCGACCATATCGTCGGCCTGGGCACGCTGGACGAGCGCATGCTGATCCTGGTCGATATCGACAAGCTGATGTCCAGCGCCGATATGGGCCTGGTCGAAAACACCGCGCTGGCGGCGTGATGACGATGCTGGCCAATATCAGCATCGGCAAACGCCTGGCACTTGGCTTCAGCATCATCCTGGCGTTTGCGATGTTGATCACCGCGATCAGCGTCTGGCGCCTGCAGGGCGTGGCCACGGCCACGCGCGAAATGATGCAGGTGCCGCTGGCCAAGGAGCGTATGATCTCCGACTGGTCAAGCAAGATTGATAGCGCTATCCGACGCACCACCGCCATCGCCCGCAGCAGCGATCCATCGCTGGGCGCCTTCTTCGCCGAGGAAGCGAAAGCCTCGTCGGCCATCTCGGCGGAATACCAAAAGAAAGTGGAAGTCCTGATCGTCGACGCCGACGAGAAGGAGCTGTTCGGCCGCGTCGGCGAGCAGCGCAAGATCTACCTGTCGTCGCGCGACCAGGTGGCCAAGCTGAAAGGCGCCGGCGAACTGGAAGAGGCCGAGAAGGTCTTCGCCAACGTATTCCGTCCGGGCTCCACCAGCTACCAGGCGCTGATGCAGGAACTGCTGAAAATGCAGCGCGCGAAAATCGACGCCACCGCCGTCCACATCGACGAAGTGGCGGCCAGCAGCCGCAACCTGCTGTACCTGCTGGCGGTGCTGGTGCTGGCCTTCGGCGCCGTCAGTTCCTGGCTGCTGACCACCGGCATCACCGGCCCGTTGCAAGTGGCGGTGACGGCCGCGCGCCGCGTCGCCGGCGGCGACCTGACCGGCCATATCGACGACAGCGCGCGCGATGAAACCGGCCAGCTGCTGTCCGCGCTGAAGGAGATGAACGCCAGCCTGCTGGGCATCGTCACCGAAGTGCGCAGCGGCACCGACCATATCACCACCTCGTCGAGCGAAATCGCGGCGGGCAACCAGGATCTGTCGCGCCGCACCGAGCAGCAGGCCGGCGCGCTGGAGGAAACCGCATCGTCGATGGAAGAGCTGACGTCGACCGTCAAGCACAACGCCGACAACGCGCGCCAGGCCAACCAGCTGGCGGCATCTGCCGCGCAGGTGGCGGTCAAGGGCGGCATGGTGGTGTCGCAGGTGGTGGATACGATGGATTCGATCAACCAGTCGTCGCGCAAGATCGTCGACATCATCGCGGTCATCGATGGCATCGCGTTCCAGACCAATATCCTGGCGCTGAACGCCGCCGTGGAAGCGGCGCGCGCGGGTGAGCAGGGACGCGGCTTCGCGGTCGTGGCGACGGAAGTGCGCAACCTGGCGCAGCGTTCGGCGTCGGCGGCCAAGGAGATCAAGACGCTGATCGGTGATTCGGTCGACAAGGTCAACCAGGGCAGCAAGCTGGTGGCCGATGCCGGGTTGACGATGGATGAAATTGTCAGCAGCGTGCATCGCGTCAGCGACATCATCACCGAGATCACGGCGGCCAGCACCGAGCAGAGCGCCGGCATCAACGAGGTGTATCAGGCCATCGGTGCGATGGACGGCGTGACGCAGCAGAACGCCGCGCTGGTCGAACAGGCCGCCGCAGCGGCGGAATCGATGCAGCAGCAGGCAGCGGCGCTGGCGCAGGCGGTCAGCGTGTTCAAGGTGGATGGTTTGGCGTCGTCGTCGCGTTCGCGCGGTACGTCGCCACGCACCGCCGCATCGCGCCCGGCGCTGCGCCTGACCAGCCGCGCCTAAACTTCGCTATTGTCGCCGGGCGATCTGTCGATCGCCTGTTGCGACAAGCGGTCCGCGTCGCCGTTGCGGTGGCGCGGCACCCAGTGCAGGCTCACGGCGCCCAGCGGCGCCATCAAGTCCGTCACGCGTCGGCGATGTTCTTCCAGTCCCTTGGCGCCACGGCCGGCGGCCACCGCCTGCGCACTCAGGTTCACATCGTTGACTACCACCTGGCTGTCGCCGTGCACCACCAGCCCGGTCGCACCCACGCTGACGGCCGCTTCGAGCAAGGCCGTCAGCGCCAGGTATTCTGCCTCACCGCTGTTGCCATAGCCGGCGCGGCGGCTGATTTCCACCCGCTCGCCACCCGGTCCGCACAGCAGCGCACCAATGCCTATCTGCCCCGGATTCGGATGCGCCGAACCGTCGAACCATCCACGCCAACCATCGGTGGCAGGCCGCATGCGCGCCGCGCGCTGTTCCAATTGCAGCGCCTTTTCCGCTAACTTTGCCGAGCGCAGCTCCTCGTCGCGCAGGCGCAAGGCGCTGCGTTCAGCCAGCAGCAGCGCCAAACCCTGCACGCCCGCCACCTGCGTCAGCACTTGGTGCAAGGCCTGCGCCTCGCTCACCGCCGAACGCGCCGCCAGACGACGAGCGGCCACGCGCTCGCCCTTGTAGGCGGCCGTGGCCAGTACGTCGAAATCAGCGTCGTTCATCAATCGCGACGCGGGTTGTCGGGATGCCGGTCGACGCGGTTAGGCACGCCGTCGCCGTCGCGATCGCGGTCGTAGCGGTTCGGTACACCATCGTGGTCCTTGTCGCCACGGCCGTTACCATGGTCCCGGTTGTCGTGACGGTCGTAGCGATTCGGGATGCCGTCATGATCGCGGTCGCCGTTCGGGCCGCGATCCCAGCGCGCCTCCTCGCGCAGCCAGCGGCCATCGCGTTGCACCCAGCGCGGCTGGGCATAAATGTAGCCCGGACGCTCGGCGACCCAGCTGCCGCCTACCCATTCGTGGCGGTGGCCACGCCAGTCCCAGTAGCCCGGCGCCCAGATGTAGCCGTAGCGCGGCGGCGGAATCCGCTCATAACGCGGTGGCGGCGGGGCGACGGTCACATAGTCCACCTGCACCGGTGCCGGGCCGACGGTCACCCAGCCGCCCGGATCCAGGCGCCAGTTGCCGCCGTCGCGTATCCATTCGGCGCGGCGATACTGCGCGCCGCTGCGTTCCGGTTCCCAGCGGCCGGCCAGCCATACGTGGCGATAGCCGTCCCAGTTCCAATAGCCTGGCGCCCAGACGTAGCCGTGGCGCGGCGCCGGCAGGCTTTCAAAACGTGGAGGCGGCGGTGCGTTGCCGATCACGACGCTGACGCCGACCTGCGCGGACGCGATGGCTGGAGCGAATGCAGCGGCGCTCAACGCGAGCATGGCGGCAGCGTAAATGGTGTGCGAGCGTTTGATCATGATGTGTTCTCCGTTTGCGCGTCGTCGTGCAACGCTTGAACGAACTATAGCAAGCAGCGTCAGGGATGGCTCCCGATGATGCAACTTTTTACATCTGACACAAAGGTGTGGGGGTGTGTGCGGTGGCGCACAGAGGAGACTAAGGCGGGAGTGGAGCGAGACTGCGAAAGGCTTCGCCTGTTACGCGGCGTTTCGGTGGCGCGTACAGGCGAAGGAGTTACGGGCCTTCAAATTTTGCTCGCTGCGGTGGTGTCTGCGGCCAGCACGGATTTGCTCTCGTCGATCAGCGACTGTTTTTTCTGTTCGGCGGTCAGGCGTTTGGCGCTGACGACGATCACTTGCATGTCCTTGGCGGCGGCTGGCGCGGTGTAGCTGGCCTGTACTGGCGTTGGGGCTGCGGTGGTTTCGTCGAGTACGTAGTTGGCGGCGCAGGCCAGGCCCAGGGTCACGACAAACAGGGCTTCGAAGTTTTTCAGGACGTTCATTTTGCTTCCTTTCGGTGGTTAAAAGTGTGTTTCGATGTGCTCACTTTATGCAAAGGCCTGTCCAGCCGCCACGGGATTGCGACGAGCCGCGCTTTTTGCGTCCCGAAATGCAGATAGGCGCGATGAGGTGTTGGCTTTTCGGCCACGGAATGCGCGTTTTCGCGGCCCCTCCGCTAAGGCTGGGCAGATACCGTCCACCAGCGCGAGGGGCATATGCCGCGATTCATCACCACCATCCTGCAAGCCTGGACCGAGCGCCGCCGCGCACGGCGCCGGCAGGCCAACTTGCGCGCCGGAGCCAGCGGCCGCCCGTCGATGCGGCTGATGCCGCCGGCCCGTGCCGGACGCCAGCCGGCGGCCACCGGGGCGCAGGTGCTCGGGCGGCAGCGCGCCATGTGGATCGCCGTTGTCGGCGTGTGCGTGGTGGCGGGCGGCGGCGCCCTGATCGCCGGCCATGCGCGCCACCTGGCCGCCGCGACGATCAGCACCCCTCAGGCGGTCAACAGCGTGCGCGCCGCGTATGCCTATCAATCCGTGCTGCCCGGCGCCGCATTCACCGTGCCGGCGCAGGCGGGCCTGAGCACCAGCATCCAACCCGGCGGCGCCTTGCTGGTGGCGTCCGGCATGCAAGCCGCACCGGCGGTGCGCGTGGACCTGTGCAGTCAGATGCGCAGCCCCACCGACCCGCGCCTGCTGCCGCTGCGGCTGGGCTACCGTTTCGACGACGTCAAGCGCTGGGTCAAGCGCAATGAAGAATCGAACGTCCAGGTCTCGCTGCGCAACGTGCTGCTGGTGGCCGATAATGGCGGCGGCGCCGGCGCGATCCCGGAGATCCAGATCGAAGGCACGGCCCGCGCGGACTTCACCGATCCGCTGAGCGAGCCGCTGCAACTGAGCTGGCGCAGCGCGCAGGCCGGCGCGCGCTGGATCAGCGACGCCAGTTTCGGCCAGGTCGAGCAGGGCGCCAGCGGCCAGGTTGCGCTGCGCCAGCAGGGATGGCTGTTGTGGGGCGCCGCCTCGGCGCTGCGCATCGAACGGCGCGCCAACGCCATGTGTCCGCAAGCGGGAGAACTGGTGGTGCAGAAGTATCGCCTGGCGCCGCAAGACGCAGCTGCCACCGGTGTGCCGGCCAGCGCGCTGGTGGTCGCCTTCCCCGCGCGCGGCGGGGCGGTGAGCACCAATCTGGCGGCAGGTGCGTATCAAGTGCCGGCCGCCGCGCCGATGACATTGGAAGACCAATTGCTGTTCAACGCGCTGCAAGACCAGGGCTTGGTGCGCCTGACCGCCGCCGGCGCCATCGAACTGGCGCCGCGCGACCTGCCGCAATGGCAGGCCGCCAACGCCGCCGAACGCGTCGCCGAATTGGACAACTGGAAGCAGGTCAAGCCCGGCGCCGCCACGCATAAACTGTTCAAGCGCTTGTACTACCAGGCCGATGGCGCCTACGTTCGCCAGCAGATCGACATCTACAACAGCGAACGCCGGCTGCTGGCCTGGCGCGTCAAAGCGCCGGCCGGCATGGTGCTGGACTGGAGCGCCAGCGCCGGCGGCGCCGGCAGCAACTCGGCATCGGGCAGCGCGCCGACGATGGTCGCGACCACCAGCCAGATGCCAGTCGCCGCCTCGCGCCTGTTCGCGTCGCTGCCGCAGGGATGGCAGCCGTGGACCCGCGTGGCGCGCTGGCCGCAAGCTGTTGAAGGGCAGGGCGTTCGCCCTGTCGTGAGGCTCAACCTCGCACTGCCGCGCGCTGCCGCCGGCGGCGAAGTGATGCAGATACTGCTGGCCGGCCGCGTCACAGGCGCCGTCGGCGCCAGCGTGCAGCTGGCGCCCGCCTGCACCGGCCGCGCCTGCGCCAGCAGCGCGGATGTCCAGCAGGTCACGCTGACGCTGCAAGCGGGCGCACACAACGTGCAGCTGACGGCGCAACCGCTGGACTTCAGCGCGCCGGAGGATCAAAAATACCGCCACCTGCGCGTCGCCGGCGGCCGTCTGGTATGGCAGGCGCTGTCGCCCCTCTCCGGGGACGCCGCGCCAGGCCTGCCACGACCGGCCGCGCCGTCGCCGGTGCAGCTGGAAGACCGCAACGGCACGCTGCTGTGGGCCGATGGCGCGCCGACGCCGTCCGCCGTCGACGCCGGCCTCGCGCCGCTGCTGGGCGTCAGCGGCGACCATGCCAACAGCGTGGCCGGCATGCTGGCCCGCCTGCCGGTATCGGCCACCACGGTCTCGCGCGCATCCGGCGCGGCGGTCGGCGCGCGCCTCACGCTGGATCTGCCCTTGCAGGCCCTGAGCCAGCGAGTGCTGGACTGCGTCGGTATGCATCGTGGCCGCTGGGACGGCAAGGCCTGCACCGGCGGCCAGGCTGCGGCGGAAGGCCGCCACGCCGGCCTGGTCATCCTCGATACCGAAACCGGCGACGTGCTGGCCGCCGCCGGCGCGGGCGCGGGCGCAGTCAGCGCCGCCAACTGGGCCGAGGTGCGCGACTTCGACCGCACCAGCCCCGCGCGCAGCCCCCTGCGCCTGCCGGCCTTGCAGCACGACGGCGGCGCACACCAGAGCCCCGGCTCGACGTTCAAGGTGATCAGCGCGCTGGGCCTGGAGCTGGCGGCGCAGAACGATCCGCAGATCGACGCGCTGTTGGGCGGCATGCCGCTGCCCGCCATCAACCGGCTGGCGCAGCAGCGCGGCTTCGGCTTCCAGACCGACGCCGCCAGCTACCCGCTCAATCCGCGCCTGGCCCACATCACCAACTACCACGAGCAAAGCCTGGACCGCCGCGCGCAGGAAGGCCGCCTGGGACTGGCGCAGGCGCTGACTTACAGCCTCAATACCTGGTTCGCCTGGTCCAGCGAATTGAGCGACCATAGCCTGTTCGGTCGCGCCGACGGCGGCGCCCCCGACTTGCAGGCGCTGGACGCCAACGCGCTCGATGCGGTGCGCCCCATCGTCGCCGCCGCGCACCGGCTGGGCTTCGAGCAAACGCTACGCCTGGACGGCGGCCTGCTGCCGGCCGATTTCAACTGGCGCAGCTGGGATGCGCTGCAAGCGACGCCGGCGCATATCGATCCTATCCACACCCGCCACGAGCTGCGCCAGATGGCGATCGGCTTGCGCATGCAGGTCACGCCGCTGCAAATGGCGCTGGCGGCGGCGGCGGTCGGGCAGGGCAAAGTCGTGGCGCCGCGCATGCTGCTCACCCTGGGCAGCGCCGCCAGCACCGTGCCGGAGATGAAGCCGGTCGGCATCCGCCTCGACCGCATCCGGGCCGGCATGAAAGGCGTAGTCGACGTCGGCACCGGCGCCGGCGCGTTCGGCGGGATCGCTTTGGCCGGTGTGCGGCCAGGCCTGTACGGCAAGACCGGCACCGCGCCCACCGGCGACGACACGGCCACCGTCTGGTTCACAGGCTGGCTGGAACCGGGCAGCCTGCCCGGCCAGACGCACCGGCTGGCGATGGCGGCCTTTGTCAGCCACTCCAACGCCACCGGCGGCGAGCATGCGGCGCCGGTGCTGGCGGCGGTGCTGTCCACGCTGGCGGCGCAGAACCGCGAACAGAAGGGGAAATAGGCTTGTAAACGGGATAATGAAATCGCCGCTTTTGTGGCATGATTTCGAGGCGTCCGCCATAGCGCGCTCATTTTCGTTTTTCTCTTATTGACAGGACTGTATGCGCTTGCCAGGAACCCGGTATCAGGAGCACGGCTGGGAACAAGTGCGCAAGCTGTTGGGACACTGCTCGTTGCAGGCGTTCCGCCGGCTTGAGATGCACCAGCTGCTCGACCCCGGGCAGCACGCAACGCTGCTCGACAGCTATACCGATGCGGTAGCCGCAGCCCTGCGCGCGGGCGCCCGTTCGGCGCGCGCCGAGGCCGAGGGCAACAGCTACGGCGACAGCGTCTACGAGCTGTCGCTTAGCCTGATGTTCGAATTGCAGGCGCAGCCGGCGTTCTGGCAGGCGTTTGCCGCCGCCGTCGCCGCCGAGCATGGCCGCAGCGGCGCCTTCTGGCTCGATGCCGCCGCCGAAGGCGTGATGCGCAAAAAGGTCAACGATATGTACGCCGGCCTGCGCGACAAGGTCGACGCCGACAACTACATCGTTACCACGGGCCGCGACTGTTCGCCCAACAAAATCTACACCTATCGCATGCTCGATACCGCCTATCGCGAGATCGCCGGCCTGTTCGCGGACTGGCGGCAGCATGCGGCGCAGGTGGGCGACATCCTGGGACGTCCGCTGGACGGCAGCCCGATCGAGGTGCGGCAGATGAAGTCCATCGGCGGCTGCAAGGCCGAGTGGATCATCCGCTGGAGCGAGTCGCAGGAGCGCCATGCCGGCTCGCCGGGACCACTGCACACCAAATCCAAGCGTTTCGCCAGCCTGAAAAACAGCCCGGAGAAGATCGCCGCGATGCTGGCGGAAATCGGCGACTATGAAGAGCTGTCGGCCAATATGGACCGCGCCGACGACTGGCAGGGCGACGCCGGCGAAGCGGCGCTGTGGCTGGAAGACTACTGGCGCGTGCTCGGCGAGTCCGAGCAGAACGAGGCGGCGGGCGAGGACCGCATCCTGCCCGAGCCGGAGGCGGACGACGACTCCGTCGCTGCGGACGACGCGGAGGAAGAGGGCAGCGACGACGGCGCCGGACCGCCGGATGAATTCAAAGCGCACGACCTGGCGGCCGAACAGGCGCTGGCCGGCACGCTTTCCCTGCCCCCCCGCTATCTGGAATTGGCGCGGGCGGCGCAGGAAGCCGGCAGCTGGGCGTTGCGCGTCCTGAGCGACGAGTCGCTGCCGATCCGCCTCGCCGTGTACCAGAAACTGCTGGGCGCCGCCGACGATACCTACCCGGACGCCTGGCTGGACCCGGCCACCGGCGAGCTGCCGACCTTGCAGCAGTTGGCGGCGCTGGACCAGATTTCGATGCCGACGCTGCGCAAGCGCCGCAACGAAGCGATCGACAAGCTGTACGCGGTCAACACCGCGCCGGCGAAATGAAGGAGAACGAGTTGAAATCCGCACAAGATGAGCAAGACGCACGGCTGCGAGAGCGCGCGTTGCTGGCGCGCGCCGTGCCGGGCGACCGCCTGATGCTGGCCGACGCCACGCTGCTGGCGGCGCTGGAGGGCAGCCGGGCGTTGACGCCGAACGAGCGGCAGGCGCTGTCGGCGTCGCCGCTGACGCTGCGGCGTTTCCGCCAGTTGTCGCTGGAGCGGCATGCGGCTGCGCAGGCGCCGCAGGCCGCCAACGACCCAATATGGGCCGGCAGCAGCGGCATGCTGCGCGCCGCCGCCAGCGCAACGATGCTGGAATCGCTGGCCACGGACGACAACTGCTGGACGCTGCACTTCCTGCCGGCCGGTGAGGGCGAAGGCTGGCAGGTGATCCTGAGTTTGTCGGCGGAAGCGCCGTTCGCCGCACGCCTGCTGCGCGAGCGCGTGATGGTGCGCGTGATCGACGGCGGCGGGGCGATCGTCTTGCAAGGCCGCCTGGACGCGGACGGCGAATACGAATGCAGCTGGCCGTTCGCCACCGCGCCGGCGCACCACTTCCAGATGTACGGCGCGGGTTTCGCCGTCGAACCGGTGGCGCCTTAGACCATGGGCATATTTTCCCGGCGCAGCAAGCCAGCCGTCGATAGCGACGGACTGGGAGTCGACCTGATCGCGCTGAGGCTCGATGCGGGGGACGCTGCGCCGGCTCATAGCACGGTCGTGGTCTTCAACGCCGGCGGCCACGCGCGCCGCGCTGTCGCCGGCAAAGTGGCCTGCGAGCCGGGCGAGTTGGCGCTGTGCTTTCATCCGGGACCGTACACGGTGCACCTGGCGCCGTTCGCGGCGGCGCCGGAGTGGGGCCTGCGGCTGCGCTTTGTCGTCGATGTCGCCAATCCGCGTGTGACACAGCAGCGTTTCGATTTGTATTTGTACAGCGAGATGACGGAGCGGCTGGAGCTGGATGCGTTCCGCGCCTCGGCGCAAGCGGCGCTGCAAACGGAATTGGCGCAAGGGGCGCTGGATCTGCCACCGTGCACCACACTGGAAGAGTGGCACGCCTTCCGTGCCGGTCTCAATCAGCTGCTGTACACACGCTTCGGCGTAACGGTGGACGACTGCGTGCCGGTGGACCTGGGCGATCAGGTCAACTACGCCGATGCATTGAAGGCCCGTGCCACCGCCGCCGCCGCCGTGGCCGATGCCCATACCTTGGCCGATACGCCGCACGTGGCCGAGCGCAATCCGGCCGCCAACGCCGAACCAGCGCCGCACACGCTGTCCGCCGCTTCGCCCGGCGGCGTGGCTGTGCAACGGCAGCTCGCGACAGTGCCTTCCACCGCTGCGGCGCCCGTTGCCTGGCAAGATGCGTTCGGCCTGCGCCGTCTGTTCCTCGAACTGCCAGGCCTGAGCCGCGAACTGCGCCTGCTCGTTCTGCCTGAGGGCGCGCTGATGTTCCAGCAGCACCAGGCCCTGTTGCTACGCCTCGGCATGGCCGCGCTGAACGTGAACACCATGCCGTCGCTGGCGTGGGCCGCACCGGACCAGCCATTGGCGTATGCAGAACAAGTTCGCCGCACCGGCCAGACCCAGCTCGCCGTGCAGGCGCTGGATGAAGCCTGGGCATTGCTGGCCCGCTTCCAGCGCGCCGATCACGCACAATGGCCGGTGCTGCTGGAGGAGGCGGACCGCATCTGCGCCAATCTGGAAACCGGCCTGGCCTTCCGCCGCGCCCCGCATGCGCCCCGCACGGAACCATCGCTATGACCACGCTATCCGCCACCACCGTGCCGACCAACGCCGAATGCCGCAGCATACTGGCGGACGGCCGCGTACTGACGATCACCGCCAGCCGTCGCCCGCGCGCCAACCGCGCCGACGTCAAATGCAGCGTCGCCGGAGCACCGACGATCGCTGAACGGATGCAGGAAGTGGTCCGCCTTGCCCGCCACACCGAAGTGCGGCTCGACAGCCGCGACCAGGTCGTCCTCAGCATGGACATCACGCCCGGCGCCGCAGACCGCGACTGGGAACTGGCCGCAGTGCTGGCGGACCGCATGGTGCGCGGCCTGCTCCAACCCGCGCAAGCCGGCCGCCAATACGCGCAAGGCTGGTCGGATGCGTGGCACCTCGGCCGCGTCCAGGGCGCCGCATTGGTCGCGGCGACGCTGGACCATCCGCAGCTCGGCCCCGGCGACGGCATCATCGCCGGCGGCGCAGCCGGCGACGGCCCGACGCGCGCGCTGCACATCACCCACCTTGGCGCCCTGAGCGGCCATGCCGATCCGTCGGCCGGCGTCTCCACCGTGCGCGCCTGGTTCCCGCTGCACAGCGGCGGCATCAATGACAGCCTGGCGTGGGTGGAGGTCAGCGTCTTCGCCATCGACAGCGATGCCGCGGCGGAGGGTGTATCGGCCGGCGCCACCCACAATCCGGCGGCGGCGACCGAGGAGGACACCATCGCGGCGCCGGGCCTGGACCTGAGCGCGCAGCTGGAAGTGCGCCAGACGCTGGCCGCCGCCCGCCACTTCGACGGCAAGGGGCTGGGGCGCTGGCGCAGCGTGGTGCGTTTCGGCCAGCCGCGCTTCCAGGGCGGATCGTATCAACTGGCGCTGGTGATGGCCGACCGCCTCGCGCGCGGGCGCGAGTTCCTGCCGCGCGGCCGCATCATCGCCACCGGCTGCTCCAGCGCCTGGCATGCCGGCCGGGTCGACACCGTCGAAGGCCGCGAGCCCAAGCTGGAATTGATACTTATGCAAGCGGGCGCGGGCGACCGGGTGCTGCTGCCCAAGGCCTGGCAGGATGAATTGCCGGCCGGGTTTGCGGCCGAACTGCGTCAAAAGGGGGCCAGCCTGGCCTGTATCGACCGGATCGGCATGATTTGAGGCGGCACAGTATCGTGCGCAGAATGAAAAATGGGCGTGCCCTGCTAAAATCGGCAGATGCCAGGGCGGCCCGGAAGATGAATCGAAGAAGGAGTCTGACATGTTCCAAATGTTTGGTTTTGGCGGCGTAAAATGCCCGCGTTGCGAGCACAAAAACGACGACCAGTCGGGCTACTGCAAGCACTGCGGTTTGACCTTGGGCGCGCCGCGCAGCGAGCCTGTACTGCGCGATAACCGCTGGATCCCTGGCGACGACGAACTGGCCGTGTACTTCGGCGTCAGCGCCTTGTCCGGTATCTTTACTAAAACGCTGCGCGTGCCGGCCACCTCGCGTGCCTACATCCTGCAAGCCGACAAGGCCACCGAGGTGCCGCAGGGCGAATACGAAATCGAAGGCTTCTTCACCCGCCTGAACCACCTGCTGCGCAACCAGAACGCGGAAATCCTGATCACCCGCAGCGCAGCGCTGCCGGTGGAGTTCTCGTTCAGCGACCTGCAGACGGCGGAGCACCTGAAGGTGGCGGCCCGCTTCACGGTCGCCATCCGTATCGAGAACGTGCCGGCCTTCGCCCAGCACTTCATGACCGTGCCGGGCACGGTCAGCACGCAGCACCTGCACGATCTGCTTGGGCCTTCGGTGCGTCAGGTGGTGGCTGAGTTTATCGGCAGCCGCTCGATGCGCGATATGGCGCACAACGCGGACCTGCGCCTGCAACTGGATGAGCGCCTGCAAGCCGCATTGAAGCTGCGTGTAGCCGGCTACGGGCTGGCCGTCGACCGCGTTGAAACCGCAGCGCTGCGTCACGATAAATTCGATCACAACCGCGAGCGCATCGGCACCCTGTGGCTGGTGGCGGACGAGCGCCATGTGCAGCTGGAGCACGTCAAGCAGCTGGACCAGATCTACGACGAAGAGGAATGGCAGGCCATCTGGCGCGAAGAGCAGAAGATGCGCTCCGACCTGCGCCGCGCCGAGCTGCGCCAGGACGCCGGCGTCAACAAGGCCGAGCTGACGTTCAAGGAGTCCGAGCGCATGCAGGCGCTGCGCGCGCGCGAAGTGGACTTGTACAGCCGCGTGATGGAATCGAAAACCCGCAAGGTCGCCGTCGATAAAGGCGCCGGCACGATACTGGCCGATCTGGAGCACGAGCTGGCGAAGAACAAATCGCACCGCGCCGGCGAGCAGGCGGACTGGGAGCATGTGCGCCATCTGGCCCAGATCAAGATGCGCACCGAGCTCGAAGTGCTGCAACAGACCGCTGCCGAACAACGCCAGTTGGCGCAGCAGCGCCTGTCGCACCAGCTGCGTCAGCAAGCCATCGAAAACCAGATGGCGCAGGCATTGTTGATCGAGGACGAATCGCACCGCCGCAGTGAACTGGCCACGCTGCGCCAACGCGAGAAGGCAGAGAAAGAGCGCGAGCTGCACATCGAGGCCGAAGGCCACAATGAGCGCATCCAGGGGCTGACCCTGGCCAGCGCCGCGCGCCGCCGCGAGGCCGAGCGTGTGCAGGAGTGGGAAGACCAGCTGCAACTGGCCCGCCAGCGCGAGCTGCTGCGCGGCGACGCCGTCAAGGACGCGGCCAACGCCGTGCAGGTGGCCGAGATCAACCAGAAAATCGAGGAACTGAAACGCATCGGCGCGCAGGCCGATTCGGTGGCCCAGTATGAAAAGCTGCTGCGCACCATCGAGGCGGACGGCGTGCATCAGCGCCAGAACCTCGCCGTCAACAAGCAGGCGATGCTGGACCAGCTGGAGGTGGACGAGCAGCGCCAGATCCTCAAGCAGAAGGAACAGGAAGCTCAGTGGCAGCGCGAGTTGAAAAAACTGGATCATGACCGCGACGAGAAGTTCGCGCGCTGGAAGGGCGAGTACGACGTGCTGCTGGCGCAGCAGTCGCATGAGCTGACGCGCATCGAAACCATCGGCCGCCTGAGCGACACCGGCAAGGTGGCCACCGCCGCCGCGCCGAACGCCGAGGCGTTGAAGCAGATCATGAAGATGCAGATCCAGGGTGGCATGACGGCCGATCAGATACAGGCGTTGTCGCTGGTGGTGGCGGCCGAACACGGCGTCACCCCGGCCGAGGCGGCGCAGCTGGCGCATGAACGGGTGCTGGAAGAGAGCGCGCGCCGCGACAGGGAAATGGACAAGGACCGTCGCCACCAGCTCGATCTGCTGAACGTGCAGATCGCGGCCGGCGGCGCGGCTCCGGCGCCCGCGCCCGCGCCGGTGCGCTACTGCGCCAACGGCCATCCGACGCGGGCCGGCCACCCTTTGGATAAATTCTGCGCCCAATGCGGCGTGCCTTTAGCTTAAACAGTTTGATGCAGGAACGGTTACACTTCGCTTAATGATGCAAACAGCAAGAGACAAGATCCGCGAACTGCGGGCCTTACATGATGACGGTCTACTGAGCTTGCAGGAGTTCGACCGCCGCAAGAACGCCATCCTGGATGCGGAATACGCGCCGCCGGGAGGCAGCGTCACGGCTGCGCCTCCGGTGCGGCAAGGCACGGAGCTGGGGCTGATGTCGGGCCAGGAGATCGGCCCGCAGAACCGTCGCTACCGGCTGGAGCGCCTGATCGGCATGGGCGGCATGGGCCAGGTGTGGCAGGCGACCGACCTGGCCACCCACGCGGAGCTGGGTCACAGCGACATGGTGGCCCTGAAGATCCTGCCGCCGCAGCTGACCCAAAGCGCCACCCACGCCAAGCTGCTGATCGAGGAAGCGACGCAGGCGCGCAAGCTGGCGCACGAAAACATCGTCCGCGTCTATGAATGGGCGCAGGATCCGGCCACCTCCAGCTATTTCATCATCATGGAATACCTGGAGGGCCAGGACCTCGACGCCTATCTGGCCGAGCAAGGCCCGTTGCCGCTGGAAGCCATCTATCGCCTGCTGACGCCTGTCGGCGACGCCTTGCAATACGCATGGGACAAGCACAAGCTGGTCCACCGCGACATCAAGCCCGGCAACGTGTTCCTGACCCAGCGCGGCGAGATCAAGCTGCTGGACTTCGGCATCGCTTCGCGCGCGCGCAGCGCCGGCAGCAGTCTCGGTTTGCAAACGCCGAACGCCGGCACCGTCGGCTACCGCGCACCGGAGGCGGGCACGCATCAACGCCAGCCTTCGCCCAAGCTGGACGTCTATGCCGTCGCCGTGATGATCTACCAGCTGCTCGAAGGCCGCATGCCGTTTGACGATATGCGTCCGGCCGACTTCCATCCGTCGCCGCCGCAGGGGCTCAATCCGGCGCAGTGGAAAGTGCTGCAAAACGGCTTCGCCTATGCGCAGGAGCGCCGTCCGGCCTCGGTCAGCGAACTGCTGACGGAGCTGCGCCGCGCCGATGGTCCGAGCGAAGAAGAGTTGGCGACTCAGGCGCGGCAGGCGCAGGAACGCGAGCGGCAGCGCCAGTCCGAGCAAACGGCGCACGCCGAGGCCAAGGCCGCGCAGGCGGAACAGGCCCGCGCCGCCGAACAAAAACGCCAGGCCCTGGCGGCGGAACTGGCCGCCCGGCGCCAGGCCGAATCCCAGGCAGCGGCGGCCGAGAAAGTGAAGCTGGACCAGCAGCGCCGCGCGCTGGAGGCAAAGCAGCGCGCCGAGGCCGAAACTGCGGCGCTGGCCCGCAAACAGGCCTTGCGCGAGCAATTGCAGGCGCGCCGCGACGCCGACGCCAAACAGGCGCGCGAGGAACGCGAGGAGCAGCAGCGCAAAGCCGCGCAGCTGAAGGCCGAGGCGGCGTATCGCTCCGAACAGGAACGCCACCGCAAGCAGCAGGCCGAGCGCAACGCCGCCGAACTGGCCGCGCTGATGCCGACGGCGGGCAGCCCGGTCGCCGACGCCAACGGTGTGCTGCGCGACCGCTTTGTCGACGGCACCGGTGTCGGCCCCGATCTGGTGCTGATACCTACCGGTCGTTTCCAGATGGGCTCACACGAGCATGAGCAGGCGGCGGCGATCAAGGCCGGCGCGCAGAAAAACTGGCTGGAGCGCGAAACGCCGCAGCATTGGGTCGGCATCGAGCATTCGTTTGCGATGGGGCGTTCTCCCGTCACGGTCGGGCAGTGGCGGCAGTTCGTGCGCGCCACCGGCTGGGAATCGCAATCGGATACCGACTGGCGCGCGCCCGGCTTCGCGCAGACCGACGAACATCCCGTGGTGGGCGTCAGCTGGGTCGACGCGCAGTTGTATGTGCGCTGGCTGTCGGAGCAAACCGGCCAGACCTACCGCCTGCCGAGCGAGGCGGAGTGGGAATACGCCTGCCGCGCCGGCACCAAGACCGCTTTCAGCTTCGGCGACGCCATCTCCACCGAGCAGGCCAACTACGACGGCCACTACACCTACAACGGCAGCCCGCGCGGCGCCTATCTGCAAGGGACCAACAAGGCCGGAACTTTCCAGCCCAACCCGTGGGGTCTGTTCGACATGCATGGCAATGTGTGGGAGTGGACGCAGGACGTGGTGCACGATAACTACATTGGCGCGCCGGCCGACGGCAGCGCATGGGAAGAGGGCGGCGACCAGGTGCGGCGCGTGCTGCGCGGCGGCTCGTGGTTGTACAACCCCCGCTATCTGCGCGCCTCGGTGCGCAACGGTTTTTCGGCGGTGCTGGCCAACGATATCGTCGGCTTCCGGGTCGCGCGGAAATTGGTTTAGAGTATACTGCTGCCTTCTTCAAAATACTGGACCGTATCATGAGCACTCTGCCACCCTGCCCGAAATGTAATTCCGAATTCACCTATGAAGACGGCGCCCAGCTGGTGTGCCCGGAATGCGCTCACGAGTGGAGCGCCACCGCTGCGGAAGCGGCCGAAGAAGGCGCCAAGGTGTATCGCGACTCCGTCGGTAACATCCTGCAGGACGGCGATACTGTGACCGTGATCAAGGATTTGAAATTGAAGGGCGGCGGCGGCACCGTCAAAGTAGGCACCAAGGTCAAGAATATTCGCTTGGTCGACAGCGACCACGATATCGATTGCAAGATCGACGGCTTCGGCGCCATGAGCCTGAAAACCGAGTTCGTTAAAAAAGTCGTGTAATTACCCCAGCCGCTCCAGCGCAAAGTCGACGAAGCTGCGGACTTTGGCGCTGGGGCGCGCCTCCGGCCGGCGCAGTATGTGCATGGGGCGCGACGGCAGTTCCCACTTCGGCAGCAGCCGTACCAACTTACCCGCCGCCAGCGCGGGTTCCAGCAGCAGGTCCGCCTGCATCGCGACCCCCATGCCCGCGATCGCGGCCGACACCAGCGACGTTCCCGTATTGCTGACGAAGGAGCTGCGCACCGGCACCTCGATCTGTTCCTCGCCCTTGCGGAAGCGCCAGGACGCGTGTGGACGCCAGTCGGAAAACACCAGGCAGTCATGCTTTTCCAGGTCCGATGGATGGCGCGGCGTGCCGCGCCGCTTCAGGTAGTCCGGGCTGGCGGCGACCAGCACGCGGCCAGGCCGCAAAGGCCGCG
This sequence comes from Duganella sp. BJB476, assembly GCF_003416895.1. Taxonomy (GTDB): domain Bacteria; phylum Pseudomonadota; class Gammaproteobacteria; order Burkholderiales; family Burkholderiaceae_D; genus Rugamonas. The sequence continues at coordinate 80,989 of NZ_QVIO01000002.1, read as the reverse complement.
CGATCAAGCCGCTGTCCACCAGCGCGCCGGAGCGGATGGCGACGTCGACGCCTTCCTCGGCCATGTCGATCACGCGGTTGGTCAGCATCAGGTCAATTTTCACTTGCGGGTATAGCGCGGCGTAGGCGCCGATGACAGGCATCAGCCGGTGTTCGCCATACGTGGCGGGCGCGGAGACGCGCAGGCTGCCTTGCGGCTCCGCGCGCAGATGCTCGGCCACGCGGTCGGCCGCTTCCACGCCGGCCAGCACGTCGCGGCAGCGCTCCAGGTAGACCGCGCCGATTTCGGTCAGCGATTGTTTGCGTGTGGTGCGCTCGATCAGGCGCGCGCCCAGTTCCTGCTCCAGCGCCTGCACGTGTTTGCCGACCATGACCGGGGATATGTCCAGCGTCTGCGCGGCGGCGGCGAAGCTGCGCGCGGTGGCGGCGGCCACGAATACCTGCATGCTGCGGAGTTTATCGCTCATATTCGGAAGTATTGGTTAGGAGTCTATGAAATTCTAGCTCATTTATGCTGCGGATGAATCGAATAATAATGGAGCCTCATTCAACAGCAAGGAGTTCATCATGGCAGCATACGCAATCGGTTATCTGACCTTACGCAACACGGACTGGCTGGAGGAGTACGGCGCGCACATGCCCGCGCTGGCAAAAAAACACGGCGGCAAGCCGCTGGCGAAAGTGGCGCCTGTCGTCATGGAAGGTTCGCCGCTGCTGTCGGAAACGCAGATCATCGTCGAATTCCCGTCGATGGAACATGCGCAGGCCTGGTACGACGATCCGGCCCATGTGCCGCTGAAGAAGCTGCGCGAAGGCGGCGCCGATTTTTCGATGGTTCTGCTGAACGGCCTCTGAACGTTTAGGAGAGGCGCAACCAGGTCAAACGGTGTAGAGTGACGGTTTTGATAATGCCGTTTTCAAGGGACACCGTATGACTATCAAAGTACTGCGCGACCAGTCGCTGCCAATGCGTCACATTGTCCATGTGCGCAACCATATCCTGTCCACGGACGGATCGGTGGAGGAGGGCGGCAACGATGCCGGCCCTTCGCCCCACGACCTTTACGACGCGGCGCTGAGCGCATGCAAGGCGCTGACCGTGGTGTGGTACGCCAAGCGCAAGAACATCCCGCTCGAGCATGTGGAAGTGAGCATGGAGCGCGACGCCAGCGAAGAGCGCCAGGGCACCTACCGCCTGGCCGCCACGCTGCACCTGACCGGCAACCTGACCGAGACCCAGCGCACCGAATTGCTGGCCGCCGCGCAGAAATGCCCGATCCACAAACTGATGACCTCCGTGACCACCGAAGTCACCACCGTGCTGGGATAAGATCATGACGATTTCGAATCTGCTTAAAGGCCACGAGAAAGACCTGGGCGGCGGCTTTGTCGTGCGCCGCTATTTGCCGTCCGCGATCAAGCAGGCGGTGGGCCCGTTCATCTTCTTCGACCATTTCGGTCCGGTCGATGTGCCGCTGGACGCCGACCATGACGTGCGTCCGCATCCGCATATCGGCCTGGCCACCGCGACCTATCTGTTTGAAGGCGCGATGGACCACCGTGACAGCATCGGCAGCGTGCAGCGCATCGAGCCTGGTGCGATCAACTGGATGACATCCGGCCGTGGCATCGTCCACTCCGAACGCACTCCCAAGGATTTGGTCGGCAAGCCGCACCGCACGCACGGCCTGCAACTGTGGGCCGCGCTGCCGGTCGCGCATGAAGAGGATGAGCCGAGCTTCAGCCACACTCCGTCCGACGATATTCCCGAGCTGGATGTCGACGGTGCGCGCGTGCGCGTGCTGGTCGGCTCTGCCTTCGGCCAGACCTCGCCGGTGAAGACCTACAGCCAGACGCTGTATCTGGACGTGACCTTGAAGGCAGGGCATGAGCTGGCGCTGAGCGGCCTGCCGGCGGAAGCGGCGATCTATCCGATCACTGGCGAGCTGCATATCGACGGCGCGCCGCTGGCGCTACACACGATGGCGCTGCTGGATACGACGACGGCGCAGCTGATCAAGGCGGATGCGGACGCGCAGTTCGTGGTGATCGGCGGTGAGCCGCTCGATGGCCACCGCTTCATGTCGTGGAACTTCGTCTCGTCGCGCAAGGAGCGCATCGTCCAGGCCAGCGAGGATTGGGAGGCGCAGCGTTTCGACAAGGTGCCGGGTGAGACCGAGTTCATTCCGCTGCCGGCGAAAAAACCTGCGGCCTGAGTCCGCCCTCTAAGTTTGCTCCTGCCGGTCCAGCGCCGTTATCGCCTGGTGCAGCACGCCGCGCAGGTTCTTGGCGGCGTCCGCATCGATACGGCCCATGTCGAGATAGAGATCGAGGCCGTCGCTATGCTCGCTGAATACCTGTAGCGTGGCGCCGTCGCCGTCGAGCATGCCGTCGATCAGATACGGCACCACTTCGCGAGCGATGCCCTTCATGCTGACCGGCGCCAGCGCGTGGCCGGCGACGATGTCGCGCACCAGCGCATAGGTTTCGTAGCTGACGACGATGCCGCCGGCCGGCGCGATCGATTGCAGCCGCGCCGCCAGGTTGGCTTCCGCGCCGAGGATTGTGTAGTCCATGCGGTCGTTGCTGCCGAAATTGCCCACGTTGCAGAAGCCCGTGTTGACGCCCATGCGCACACGGAACGGCGCCTCCACGCCCAGCATGCGCCACTGGACGTTCAGCTTGGCCAGCGCGTGCTGCATCTCGATGGCCATGCGCAGGCAGTTGCGCGCGTCTTCCGCCGTTCCCTTGCTCTCGGGGTCACCGAAAAACACCAGGATGGCGTCGCCGATGAACTTGTCGATGGTGCCGCCGTGGCGGATGGCGATCACCGACATGGCGGTGAAGTATTCGTTGATCAGTTCTGTCAGCGCCTCGGGCTGGAGCGACTCGGTCAGCTCCGTGAAGTCCTTGATATCCGAGAAGAAGATGGTCAACTTCTTGCGCTGCGTACTGAGCGCCACGTCCATCTCGCCGCTGAAGATGCTCTTGTAGATCTGCGGCGACAGGTAGTGCGAGATTTTGATCGACACTGCGGCCAGGAAGTCGTTGGCGCCGGTCAGGTCGGTGTTCATGCGGCGGATGACGGCGTTCTGGTTCCGTTGCAGCAGGATGAAGCCCAGCCCCGTGGCAGCCGCGAACAGGAAGTAGGCCACGCTGTATTTGAAGGACCACAGGCTGGTGCTGATTTCGTCATGGATCGCCACCTCCTGCAGGCCGCGCACATCGCCGACCTTCCAGTCTTTCTTCATGCTGTCCGGGTGGCTGTTGTGGCACTGCACGCAGGCGGCGCCCATCAGCACCGGCGCCACCAGGCGCACGCGCGTGTCGCCGCCGCCGCTGGTGGCCAGGATGATGGGCGGCTGGTCCGGGTGCGCACGCAGCGCCGCCAGCGCGCTGTTTTCGAATTCGTCGAGCGCGTGCGGCGCGCGGCCACGGAACGGATAGTCCGACACGAAGCGGTAGCTGACGTTGGACTGGCGGTCGGCGATGACGCGGCCCAGTTCCAGCGACAGCGTGGCCGGGATCGGAATCGCGCCCGGTACCGTCTCATAGTTGTGGATGACTTGCGTGTCCTTGCCATGGTTGCCGAGGACCCGGCCGACCACTGCGCTGGCGTAGTAGCCGCGGATGCTGGCGATCATGGAGTTCAGGTCGACCGCCTGGGCTTGCAGGCGCGCGGCGGCGATGTTCTGCATGTCGAGCCAGACCGCCAGCGGCAGGCCGGCCAGCAGCAATAGCAGCACCGCCAGGGAGATGCGCTCCCAACGACGGCTGTGGAGGGAGCTAGGCAGGGGCACTGGAGCCTGTGGGCCGCGTGTTACGCGGTCGACATGGCGTTGGCGGCCACGGTGCTATACAGATCGGTGGCGCCGGTGCGGATGATCCAGTGTTCCGGATACGGGTCGCTGGCGAAGCGGTTGTGGCGTGCGATGCGGCTCAGTTTATCGAGCGGCACGGTTGGCGCCAGCGCGGTTTCCTTGCCGGTCAGCTGGTCCAGGTGCCAGAAGCCGCCGTCGCGGTGCAGCAGCAGCGGCAGCGCGGCCGCATGCGGCGCGGCGGCAAACGCCTTGACCGGATAGCCCGGATGCGTTTCCGGCATCAGCAGGTAGAAGCATTCGGCATTGGCGCCCTGGTCGATGCGGTGCAGGATCACGCCGTGCGGCATGATGGCCGACACCGACAGCACCACGATGCCCTTGATACTCGCGCTTAGTTCGATGCGCATGCCCAGGCGCAGCGCGGTCGGCTTGTGCTTGCCCGGCCAGACGCCGTCCAGCAGCAGGCCGTAGCGCGACACGTCTTCAATTTCAAAGCCCTGGCCCGAGCGGCGTATCACCGCGTGGCGGCCGGACAGGCGGCGCGTGAGGCCGTTGGTGTCCTGGCCGTCGGCGCCATAGTGGGTCAGCAGCAGGTGCGATTCCGGATCGACCAGTTCAAAGCGTCCCAGCACGCATTCTTCCATCGCGAACAGGCGGATCTGGCGCTGCGCGCCGGCTTCCGGCGCGGCGTTGACCAGGCAGGCCGCGCGGCTTGGGTGCGGATGCATGGCGGCGGCCAGCGGCATGTCGATCTCGATCAGGTCCTCGTCCCAGGCGATGGTCGTGAAGCCCAGGTCGACCTTGCCGGCCGGTGCGTTCAGGTCCAGGTGGGCGATGCCGGCGTTGCGCGCGGTGACATCGATATCGAGGCTGTCGCCGCCCTGCGCGCTGACGCGGGCGATGGAGGCGTCGTCCGCCATCACGCGCACGTTCTTGTGCGTGCTGAGGAAGATGCGGTGGATTTCGGTCAGCGTGGCGTCCAGGCGCGGCACCAGGATGACGAAGGTGCACACCCATTTGCGCGAGGCCATCTCGGCGTGTTGGCTCAGCAGCTCGATGCTGATCTGGTACTGGCCGTGCTCCTTGCCGCGCGAGGAGAACTCGACAAACACGGGCCGCCATTCGCCGCTGGTGGCGCGCACGAATTGCTGGCGCGCGGCGCCGTTGGGGATCAGGTCGGACTGCACTTGCAGCGTCAGTTGCGGCGCGCAGGCTTCCGGCATGCCGCGCAATTCCATCTTCAGGGTCTGGCGGCCGCCGGCGGCGCGCGGGTCGAAGCCGCTGATGTGCAGCTGCGGGCGCTCGGACTGGGCGCGTTGCAGGGGGCGGGCGTAGGTGGCGGGTGCGTGGGCGGCGGTAGAGGCAGGGGCGGCATCCAGCATCGTGCCGGGGGCGCCGGAACGGGGGCTGCGCACGGCACTCAGCAGGTCAAAGCTGGAGGGCTCTGCTTGGGCGTGGCCGCCTTCGCAAGCTTGCGCTCCTGGCATGACCCAGTAGGTGCAATGCGGGTGCTGGGCATTACTGCATTTTTTCATGGTGAACCGACCGATGGGATACCCGTCAGTTTATGCGGTTTACACTCTGTTTGGCAATCGATGTGGCGATCTCGGGGCCATTCAACCCGGCGGCGCAACACCTGCGCCGCCAGTTGTCAAAAATGCGACGGTATTGATGCGTGCGGCAGTGCCGTTTCGTCAACGTTTTCGCTGTGCGCGGGATCGCGGGCCGGCGCGAAGCGCAGCACGATGGCGCTCAGGTTGTCGATGTGGAGCTCGGGCGGCGGGTGGTCGGCGTAGTCGTTGAACAGGGCGTCGAGCGCGGCGCCGGCCGAGTGGCCCGGCTGGGCCAGCAACGCCGGCCAGCGCGCGGTCCATTGCAGCGGCCGGCCGCAGGACCAGAAGCCGTCGGTGGCTAGCAGATAGGTAGCGTCCGCGCGCACGGTCAGCAGGCGGCGGTCGGCCAGTTGGTGCAGGAAGGGCGGCAGGTTGGCCGCGCTCAGCGCCAGCAGGCCGTCGTCCAGCACCTGCGGATTGGTGAAGGCGTTGCCGAGGATGTAGGCCTGCGCGATTTGCGCTCGGTGTTCGCCGTGCACCTGCTGCCACCATTCGCGCTCGCCCAGCAGGCCGTGCATGGCGAACGAGGTGGCGGGCACGTGGTCCACCGTCAGCGGCCGGGCGCCCTGGGCGGTGATTTCGTAGAGGCGCGAATCGCCGACGTGATACAGCATCGGCGCGGCGCCGGGCGGCATCTCGAGCAGCGTCAGCGTGGTGCCGGGACGGCGGAAGCTGTCGTCGTCGCCCTCGCTGCGGAACTGTTGCTGCAAGCGGGCGTGCAGGGCGTCGAGGCGGGCGCCGAGTTCTTCTTGCGTGGCGCAGGCCGGGATCAACAGCAGGCCGGTGGCCACGGCTTCGGCGGCTTCGCGGCCGTTGCCATGGCCGCCCATGCCATCCAATACCGCCAGCCGCACGTGGCCGCGCGGCCAGTCGGGCAGCGTGACGCCATGTGGGGATTGGTCGCGCAGGAAGACGGCGTGACCGGTGGCGTCGATGATGAGCAGGTTGTCCTGGTTCTCCGGCACTTGCAGTTTGCTGATGCTGGCGCTGCTGCGGGCGGCGATGTCCAGGCCGGGGCCGAAGTCCTGCATGTCGGTGATTCGTGTCATCGGGGCGGGCGCCGTGGCGCGGGAGGCGAAAGGCCACAGCTTAGCCGAAAAAATGCTGGCGTGGGATGGCGTGCCTGAACGTTCGGGCCTCATTCGCCGCTCCGGCGCAGCCACAGGCTGTTGACCCAGCCGGTGTTCTCATGTCCGGCGACGCTGGCCTTGATCTGCCACCAGTCGCCGTTGCGCGCACCGGTCGGCGTGACGGTGGCGCCGGCTGGCACGGTGACCAGGCGCGCCGAGTGCACGCCGGCTGCCGTGCGCAGGTTCAGGTCGCGGTGGACGGCGAACGACTGGCCTGCTATCAGAGCCGACGCCGACGCCGACGACGCCCGCGCCATCGATGCTGGCGCCGCGCGGGCGGCAGCCTCCCGTGCCGCCACTGCCGCCGTGAGCGTACGCGCTTCCGCGTTGCGGTCCGTCGTCGAGTCGATGGCGACGTCGTTCTCTGTCTGGCGGCCGTGCACCGCGTACAGTATCAGGCTGCCGAAGCCCCACGCGCCGACCACCATGATGAGCAGCGCGCGCGCGTTCGGACGGCGCCACCACTGGCGCGGGGTCAGGTAGGCGGCCAGGAACAGCGTGATCACCAGCCCCGCCGCGAAGGCGCCGGCAGCGTAGAGTTTGGCCGTTTCCATGCAATCTCCTTGTGGTCTCAGGCGTCAAAGCGCAGCACATAATGGCCCGCCACCAGGTGATGACCGCTGGGCAGCAGGTAGGGCGTGCCGGTATCGGCGTCGCCGATGCTGGCGACGAATTCCAGCTTGTCATCCAGGTGGTACAAGGCCTGCGAGGCGCTGAGGCGGCCGATCTTGTAGCCCTGCGCCGTCGCCTCGAAGCTGAAGGCATCGCGCGACAGGCCGATGCGGTCGGCGCTGGCGGTGTTGGCGCCGTTGGCGCGCTTGAGGAAGCGCGGCGAATCGAGCAGGCGCAGCGCCGCCAGCATCGGCGAGTTGCGGCCGAAGCTGAAACGCGCGCCGCTCGCCACCGAAGCGCCGACCGGCTGCGCGAGGCAGATCATGGCGCGGTAACGGTCCGCCATCTGCGGCGCGGCCGCCAGCACGCGGATCGCCTGCGTATCGACAGGCGTGAAAGTGGCCGGCGCGGTGATGCGCTGACGTCCTTCGGCGGTGCAGGCGTACAGCTCATCGGCGGCATCGACCACGAAGCTGATGGCAGCCGGCCCGTCGCCTGACAAGGCCAGCGCGCGGTTGAACGGCAGCTCCATCGCTTGCGCGCCAGTGTCGCGGTAGCGGCTCAGGCGCGGCATGGCCAGCGCCACCAGGCTGACGCGCTGCTGCGAGATCGGCGCGTAGGTGGCGTCGCTTTCGCCGGCGTTGTTGGCCGGTTTGTGGCTGACAGGGATCGCCGTCATCTCGGGTGCGGCGCCGCCGTTGGCGCGGCTTTGCCATACCGCCGGCTTGCTGGCGACAGTGGCCGCCACCGGGTTGATGCTGATGGCGTCGACGGCCGCACTGGCCTGGGGACGCGGCGCGGCGGCGCCGGTGCGGCCGATCTTGAGCATCAGGCGCGGGCTGCCGCCCGGCGCTTCGCGCAGGGATTTGATGGTGTAGTAGCCGCTGCGCGGATCGAAGCTACATTCGAAAGCGTCCTTGGGCCGCATCTGCACGACGGGCGGCGCATCCGGGCCGTCGTTGATGATGAGGATCGCGCCATCCGGGCCGAACGGCCAGCCGCTGGCGATGAAGCTCGCTTCGCCGCCTTCGCCACCGATCAGCGCCAGGCGCTGGTTGGGGTAGATCGGACAGACGGGGTGCCAGATCGCGCTGTCGCGCGAGACGCTGACGTTGTAGAGGATCTTCTCGTCCGCCGCCGGCAGGTACACGGCGTGGCCGAACTTGACCTCGATCTCGCCCGGCGCCAGCTGCGATGTGCCGATCACGTCGTAGCGCACCTGATCGCCGCCCAGCAGGTCGCCGAAGTCTTTCTGGTGCAGCGCCGTCAGCGTCTGCGCCAGGTCGCGCGCGCGGGCGCCACGGGTCAGGTGGTAGTCGTCGTCGACTTCTTCTTGCGGCAGCATCAGCGTCACGTGGGAGAAGCAGCGCGTGGCGGCGCGGCCTTTGTGCTCGCGCGGGCTGCGTTCCAGCAGGTCGCGCAGCAGTGGGCGGCGCGAGAACAGCGCCAGGCCGGGCGCCTGCCAGATCGCTTCGGCGTTGAAGACGTCGGGGATGCGGCCCAGGACTTCGTGTTGTACGTAGATCGGCATGATTCATTCTCCTTCTAAAGATTGCGCGCTGATGGCACTAAACGCTAGCAGGGGGCAAAGGAAAAACAGCAGGTGGCTGCCGCCGGCCGAGAGAAAGCTCATGGGCTGGCCCATGATGGGGAAGATCGCCAGGTTGGTGCCCCAGGACAGCAGGAAGTGGCCCAGCACGAAGGCGCCGCCGCCGCACAGCATGAAGTAGCGGAAGCGGCCGGACCAGGCGTTTCGGAAATCGCGCGCCATGGCGCCGGCCTGGTAGGCGCGGGCTGCGGTGAAGGCGATACCGGCCAGGAAAGCGGCTTGCGCCACCCACAGCAGCAGGCCGCCGACCAGGCCATGGCGATTGAGGAAGAAGGACGCGGCGAAATCGTCCTGCACGGCGGGGATCTGCACTGCGCCGCCAGCCGCCATGCCGAGCGAGCGCAGGCCGAGCCAGTGGTCGGCGCCCAGCCAGCCGCCGTCGCTGATAGCGCGCGCACCCAGCAGCAGCTGTTGTCCGGTGTGCGGGTGTTCGGCGGGATTGAGCCAGACCAGGAAGCGGTCGGCGTAGAAGCCCCAGCGTATCAGGTCGTCCGTGCCGACGCAGCGCAGGTAGACGATGGCGCCGGCGGCCGTCAGCGTCAACGCGATCAGTCCACTGGCCAGCTTGCGGTTGCGCGCGGCCAGCGCGTAGGCAAAGGCCATGACGGTGCTCCAGACGAGCAGCAGGATTAGCGGCGAGAAGTCGTCGACCTGCACCAGCGAGAGGCCCAGCAGCGCCAGGAACAGCAGCGCGGGCGCGATCAGCTGCAGCCAGCGGGCGCCGTGCTCGGACAGCTTGTGTGGACCGGCGTGCCAGTTGAAGCGCAGCGCCAGGCAGTGTGCGGTGAGGGCGGTGAGGGCGAGTTTTGCCAGTTCCACCGGTTGCAGATCGAAGACGCCTTGCTCGTCGCCCCACAACACTTGGGCGGCCAGCGCGGCCAGCGCCACGGCGGCGAACAGGGCGAGCAGCCATTCGATGCTGCGCTGCTGCATATGGGCGTCGCGCGCGGCCTGGCGTTGCGCCCACAGGCGCAGCAGGCCGCCAAGGCCGGCGCCTATCGCCAGCATGGCGGCGCTTTTCTGGTAGTAGCGCAGCCAGGAGGATTCAGGTGCGCCCAGGCCCAGCTCCAGCTGCGACAACAGGCCGACGGCCAGCAGCACCACGCCGGCTGCGGTCAGCAGCGTGAGGCGGCCGGGCAGCGCGAGCCACAGCAGCAGCGCGCCGGCGGCCAGCAGCATCGAAGTGGCGGCGCTTGGCGCGTAGCCCGCGCGCTGGGCGATCAATGCGACAACGCCGCAGATCAGCACACCGCCCGTGGCCAGCAGCATGGCGATGCCTTGAGCGCGGTCGTGCCGGCGCGCGGCCAGTGCGACGCTCGCCGCCATGCAAGCCAGGCTGGCGGCGAGGCCGGCCCAGATGGCATGCGATTGGCCGACATCCCACAGCGCGCGCTGCTGCCATTGCCACGTGACGTGTTCCGGCAGTTTCAGGTCCGGCGCGTTGAACAGGCTGACGTGGCGGCTGGGGTGCAGCGTGAGCTGGCCGCCGTCGGTGTTCAGCTGGAAGCGCGTATGGCCGACCACTATCGCTTTCACGCCATTCAGCGACGCTTCCTGCTTGCGCAAGTCGGTCTGCACGCCGGCGCTGTGGACCAGCACCGCCGCACGGTCGCCGTCGGGACTGCCGGCCGAGAGCTGGAGCCCGCCGTTGCCGCGCGCGATTTGCGCCGCGCCGGGAGTTACTTGCGCCAGTCCGAGGCGGTTGTCGCAATACAGATTGCCGCCGAAGGACAGCGGACGCGAAATCGTCAGCACTCCCGGCATGGCGCGGTTCCACAGCGACAGCAGTTTGGAAGCTACATGCGATTCAGGGCAATTGGCTTGCTGATGACCGTCGCGATACAGCACCGCGCCATCGTAGCGCCATTCGTGGCCGTCGCGGGCGAAGGTGACGCTGCCGGCATCTGCGCCACGCACGTCGAACAGCGCGCCATCGATCTGGAAGCTCTGGCCGGCAAGCAGCGGAGTGCTGCCCATGCGTTGCTCGCTGCCTTCGCGCAGCAGTATCACTTGCCGGGTTGCGCTGAGGTTGCGCAGCTTCCAGCCATCCTGCGTGTCTCGCTGCAGGGATAAATGGTTGCGGTCCGACTGCGGCGCAGCCAATTCATGCTGGCCCAGCGCGATGGTTTCGCCTGGCGCCAGCTTGACCGTGATGGCGGCCGGCAGCCATGCGGCCGGCGCGCGCAGCAAGGCCAGCGCCTGCATGCTGCACAGGGCCGCCAGCATGGCGAGCGTGAGGACCATGCCGGTATGCCGCCCCGCAGCGCGCGCGGTGGATGTCCGGGTGGCCGGCGGGGCGGTGAAAGTACGACGCAGCGAGATAGCCATCATGCCCCCTGAATGTGGTGCCAGTGGTTGTCGGCGGTGGGACGACTCATGCCGTGGACGGGATCTGCGGGGTCGAACATGCCGCGTTGCGGCTTGACGCCCTGGATGGCGTGCAGCATGCGGCTGATCTGGATCGCGTGGCGCGGACGCTGTGCCGGATCGAGATGCAGCAGCGCCCGCAGCAGCTCCAGTGCCGCATCGCGCACCGGCGCGGGTATCGCAGCGGCGAAGCGCGCCTCTTCCTCGGCGTGCAGCGCCGCCGGAATCGCGCCGCCGTTCAAGCTGCGCAGCAGGTCGGCGCCCCTGGTGTGGTGCTCGCGATAGGCCTGCCCGCAATCGCTGCAAAAGCGCAGCGGCAGGCCGCCGGTGACCAGGAAGTAGAACATCGCGCCCAGCGAAAAATAGTCGCTGCGCGGGCCGGTGGCGTAGCCGCCGCCGTCGGCCGGGAAAAACTGTTCCGGCGCCTGCCAATTGGCGGTGCCGGCATACGAGTGAACTTGCAGGCTGCGCAATTGGCGGTTGGTGCCGAAATCGGCCAGCTTGACGGTGCCCAGGTCCCGGTCCAGCAGCACGTTGGCCGGTTTCAGGTCCAGGTAACGCCAGCCGTATTGGTGCACCTTGGCCAGTGCCTGATTGATCTGGCCTATCCAGTTGAGTATCCGTGGCAGCGGGACGGCTTCGCCACGGCCCTTCAGCGCGATCATGTGCTTGCCCAGGTCCGTCGCCATCAGTTCCAGCGCCAGCACCGGCAGGCCTTCGTGCCAGCCGCTGTCGAGCAGGCGTACGATGTGGCGCTCGTCCCACGGCTCCAGCGATTGCAGGAAGCCGATTTCATTGTTCGCGCTGGCGATCCAGCGGTCGCGCTGGGCGGGCAGGGCGCGCGCCATCTGCTCGCGGTTGATCAACTTGATGGCGACATCGCGCGTGGCCGGCGGCCCGTTGGCGCGCCAGATGATGCCGTAGGCCGATCCGCCGATCTGCTCGCGCAGCCGGTAGTGGCCCAGTTCCAAAGCGATGATTGCGTCTGTAGTCGTCATGATTCCCCCTCGGCCCGCGCCGTTACGCAGGGTTAGCTGGGGGAAGACGAAAAAAAACCGCCAGCACTGAGCGCGATCTTGAGCGCGTTCAGGCTGGCGGCCTTGATGCTAGCGGGGAGCTTAACGGTCCCAGCGATCGCGATAGTGGTGGTGATGTTCCCAGCGCTCTTCGCGATATTCGCGGTAGTAAGGGCGGGCCGGCTCAACGTACACCACGCGTGGAGGCGGAGCGTAGTAGCGTGGCGCTGGCTCATAGTAGACAGGAGCCGGCTCGTAGTAGACCGGTGCCGGCTGCGTGTAGACACGCGTCTCGACGTAGCGGCCACCGCGACCGCCACCGTAGTAGCGGTCATTGGTGTTGATGCTGTTGCCCACCGCCGCGCCAACCAGGCCGCCGACGATGGCGCCATCGCGGCCGCCGGCATTGTGGCCAATGGCGGCGCCTACCACAGCACCGGCTACCGTGTTGAAATCACGGTCGCCTGCGTAGGCCGACGACGATACTGCTGCTGCGGCCAGTAACGCTACACCCATAAATTTTTTGCTCAACATGGTATTTCCCCTTGCTGTGGCCCGGATCGGAATGATACGTCGGCCAGTGACTCCACTATATAGCCTGGAAGGGAATACACCACGTCTTATACACATGCTTACAAACTGGCCAATCCGGTAATGGCTTGTAACATTTAGCCCCGGAGAGCCTCCCATTCGGGGCGCAGCAGGCTGAAAACCTGCACATCCTGGTAGCGGCCATTGATGAAAAAGCTCTGGCGCAGCGTGCCTTCGGCGCTGAAGCCGCATTTTTGCGCCACGCGGATCGAGGCCACGTTCTCCGGCGCGGTCAGCAGCTCCAGGCGGTGGAACTGGTGGACCTTGAACAGGTAATCGACCAGCATTCGGCATGCCTCGGTCACGTAACCGCGTCCGGCCAGCTTGGGGTCGAACAGGCGGTAGCCGATTTCGCGCGTGACCGGCGTGCGGCTTTTGAAATGCGTGATGACGCCGACGATGTGGTGCAGGCTGTCCTCGATGACAAACAGCTCGCTGTCGTCGCTGACGAAACCGTTTTGCACGAACTCCTTGCGCATCGTCTCCGGCGACTTGAAGTGGGCGGAGAAGTGGTCGCCGCGCGACGGCAGGTCGTTGACCAGCGCGATGAAGGTGTTCAGGTCGGCGGTCAGCAGGTGGCGCACGGTGCAGAGTGAACCCTTGAGCATAGGCGCTTTCTTCGCATGGTTGAAGGTTCATGGTAGTGCAACGGCCATAACAAATCAACATTGATGACAAGAGCTCCACGATAGGTTATCGTTTAGATCGTTCTTGCAACTCACACCCACATCCATAGGAAACGCATGAAATCCGTCTTCAAGTCCCCGTTGTCCCTGACCGTCCTTGCCAGCTGCTTGTTGAGCGTTGGCGCCATTGCCGCTCCAGCCAACGATCCGGCCACGCTGGCCCAGATCCGCGATAGCGCGATGAAGAGCGACTGGGCCTACGAGCGCCTGGCCGATCTGACCGACCTGATTGGACCGCGCCTGTCCGGATCCGCGGGCGCCGCGGCGTCGGTGGAGCAGGTGGCGGCCGCCATGCGCAAGCTGGGCGCGAAGGTCACGCTGCAACCGGTCAAGGTGCCGCATTGGGTGCGCGGCGTGGAGACGGCGGAATTGGTCGACTACAACGGCCGTCCGGCCGGCATCACGCAAAAAGTCGTGCTGACGGCGCTGGGCGGTTCGGGCGCCACGCCCGCCGCCGGCCTGACCGCGCCGGTGCTGGTGGTGCGCAGCCTGGAGGAATTGAAGGCCAAGGCGGCCCAGGTAAAGGGCAGCATCGTGCTGATGGACGTGCCGTTCGACCAGGAACTGGCCGATCGCGGCCACGCCGGCGCGGCCTACGGCCCGGGCGCGGGCTTCCGCTATGTCGGTCCGAAAATGGCGGCGGAGCTGGGCGCGGCGGCGGCGCTGGTGCGCTCGGTCGGCGGCGCCAACTTCCGCATTCCGCATACCGGCGTGACCGGCCTGGTCGACGGCGCGCGCATTCCCGCCGCCGCCATCACCACCGAGGACGTGCTGTTGCTGGATCGCCTGCTGGCGCGCGGCCCGGTCAAGATGCACCTGACGCTGACCCCGCAAAACCTGCCCGACGCCGACAGCTTCAACGTCATCGCCGACTGGCCGGGCAGCGACAAGGCCGATGAAGTGGTGGTCGTCTCCGGCCACCTCGATTCGTGGGACCTGGCCACCGGCGCCAACGACGACGGCACCGGCGTAGCCGGCGCGATGGGCGTGATCGAGACGCTGAAGAAGCTGGACCTGCACCCGCGCCGCACCATCCGCGTGATCGCGTGGATGAACGAGGAAAACGGCACCCGTGGCGGCAAGGCTTACTTCGACGCGAACAAGGACAAACTGGATAAACAGTTTGCCGCCATCGAGTCGGATAGTGGCGGTGGCCGTCCGTTCGGCTTCATCGGCAGCGTGACCGCGCCGATGGTGAAGTACTTCGCGCCGCTGAAGGATGCGTTGGCGCCGATCGGCGCCGGCCAGTTCGAGCGCCGCGACATCGCCGGCGCGGCCGACACCGGCCCGATGGAGCGCGCCGGCGTGCCGGTGTTCGAGCCGATGGTCGATTCGTCGGCCTACTTCAACTACCACCACACGCCGGCCGACACGCTGGACAAGGTCAGCCCGCTGGAGTTGAAGCGCCATGTGGCGGTGATGACCTCGCTGAGCTGGTTCCTGGCGAATATGGAGCAGCCGATCGGCCGCACCGCGCACCAGGACAGCGAGGACTGATCAGGCAGGCGCGCAGCGCATCCGTGCGCGGCGCGCCCGGCGCTTCGTGATAGTCTGTTTGCTTATCGAGGAGAGCGTCATGGACAAGATTCACTACAAGGGCTGGGAGATCGTGCCGACCGCGTTGCCGACCACCGACCGCCGCTGGACCGCCAGCTGCGACATCGAGCGCGCCGGCGCGGACGGGGTGGAAGTGTTCGAAGGCGCCACCATGCAGTTCATGCGCGACACCGAGGACGAAGCCATCGCCGCCGCCTGCGACGAGGCGATCCGCCAGATCGACAACATCATCGCCAATCCGTTGGTGCGGCTGGCCTGAGCCGGTGTTCAAGGTTGCAGAAGAATCTTGGCGGCCAAGCCAAGCATAAATAGTGCAATGGTGACCTGAGTACCGATGATCCAGCGGGTCACGATGCGGAATTCTGACCGGAGTTCCTTGATCTGTTCGCTTTGTTCCTGAAAGCGTCGATTTACTTCTGTGAATCGCAGGTCTATGTATTGCCGTAAGTCGGCTATCTGATTTCCTTGCGTATCCAGTTTCCCGGATATGGCCTCAAGTTTTGCGATGCGCTCTTCCATAGGTATTGGACCTGTTGGGTTTGGATTTGGTTCCATTCTGGAGTCTGATTGCCGCCATCTGGCGAATTTGCTAGTATGCAAGTCAGATGAAATTACGCCGCTACCCAGAACAAATCGCCCTGTTGCCGTATATCGGTAAATGGACCGCCATCGCTGGCCTGATCGCGCTGCTGAGCGGCACCGCTTCGGCCTTCTTCCTGTTCGCGCTGGACCGCGCCACCGCCTGGCGCGAAGCGCACGTCTGGATCATCTGGCTGTTGCCGCTGGCCGGCTTCGCGGTCGGCTGGGTGTACCTCAAACTGGGCAGCAGCGTCGAAGCGGGTAACAACCTGCTGATCGACGAAATCCACGATCCCAAGAAGGTCGTCCCGCTGCGTATGGCGCCGCTGGTGTTGATCGGCACCGTGATCTCGCATTTGTTCGGCGCCTCGGTCGGCCGCGAAGGCACGGCCGTGCAGATGGGCGGCACGCTGGCCGACCAGCTCACCCACGTGTTCCGCCTGCGCCACGCGGAACGCCGCATCCTGCTCATGGCCGGCATCAGCGCCGGTTTCGCTTCCGTGTTCGGCACACCGCTGGCCGGCGCCATCTTCGGACTGGAAGTGCTGGCCATCGGCCGCCTGCGCTACGACGCCATCTTCCCCTGCATGGTGGCCGCCATCGTCGCCGACCAGGTGGGCACGGCCTGGGGCGTGCATCACACCCACTACGCGATGAGCGGTGTGGTGGCGATCGGCTTCTGGAGCATGGCCGCCGTGCTGGTGGCCGGCATCGTATTCGGCTTGACCGGCATGTTGTTCGCCAAATCCACGCACGCCGCATCGGCCTTCATGAAGCGCCATGTGGCGTATGGGCCGCTGCGTCCCCTGATCGGCGGCGCGCTGGTGGCGCTGGCGGTGTGGGTGGTTGGCACGCGCTACATCGGCTTGGGCATTCCGGTGATGGTCGAAGCGTTCCAGCAGCCGCTGGCGCCTTGGGATTTCTTCGGCAAGTTCGCGTTCACGGTGGCTTCGTTGGGTAGCGGATTCAAAGGCGGCGAAGTCACGCCGCTGTTCTACATCGGCGCGACGCTGGGCAACGCGCTGGCGCCGCTGCTGCATCTGCCGTTCGCCATGCTGGCCGGGATAGGTTTCGTCGCGGTGTTCGCGGGCGCGGCCAACACCCCGCTGGCGTCGACCATCATGGCGATCGAATTATTCGGTCCGCAGATCGGGCCTTATGCGGCGTTGGCATGCGTGGTGGCGTATCTGTTCTCCGGCCACACCGGCATCTACCGCGCGCAAAAGGTCGGCACCCTCAAGCACCGCCTGCCGCCGGTGGCGCGCGATCGCGAACCACCAGCCTAGATCCTGCCTACTGCGGCTGGTCCTGTGCCAGGTCGATAGGCGCGACGGCCGGCGCCGGATGCCAGTTCTCTTTCGGGATCACGTGCGGCGTGGCCGGCTCCTGAGTGAAGTGCGGCGACGTGATCGCCACGCCGTATTCATTGAACACGTCCATGATCTGCTGGTGCAGTTGATTCAGGACGTCGGCGCGGCGGCGCGGCGTTTCCACTGTCGCGTAGGCCACCAGCCGGTACTCCGGATAAAAATCCGATAGCCCGATCTGCATCACGTAGGGCTTGGGCGTGGCGGCGATGTCCTCTATCCTGGCGGCCGCCAGTTCCAGCATCGCGTGCACCTGGCGCCATGGCGTGTCGTAGCCGATGGTGACGGTGGTGTCGAGCACAAAGCCGGTGCCGGCGTGCGCGCGCGAATAGTTCTTGGTGGTGTTGGACAGCACCCAGGCGTTGGGCATGGTGATCTCTTCACCCAGGCCGGTGCGCAGGCGCGTTTCGAACATGCCCAGTTCGACCACCGTGCCTTCCGACTCGCCGATGCGCACGTATTCGCCTTTGCGCAGTGAGCGCGCGTACATCAGGATCAAGCCGCTGGCGCCTTGGCCGACGATGCTGGAAGCGCCGATCGACACCATCAAACCCACCAGCACCGACACGCCCTGGAACGCCGCCGTGTGCGCGCCGGGTAGGTAAGGGTAGGCCATCGCCAGCGCGAACAGCCAGATCACCACGTTCAGGATGCGGCGCGTGGGCGTGGCGGTGTCGCGATCGAGCCAGGCCATTTGCAGCTCGCCGCTTTCCACGCGCTGGAACACCGAGCCTGCGGTCAGCATCACCAGTCGCGCGATGGCGGCGATGACGGCCACCAGCACCAGGCCAGGCAGCGCTTCGATGATGCCTTGGGCGACGCTGGTGGCGACGTCGATCAGATAGTCCTGCAGGCGCTCGCCCCAGCTGCGCGAGTAGGGGATTTTACCCATCACGAAGGCCAGCCACAGATAGGTCGCCATCAAGCGCAGGCCCCAGATCAGCAGGTTGACCAGTTGGCGCATGAAAGCCACATAGTGCTCGGCGTCGAGGATGCGCACGTTCTTGAGTTTGACCTGGCCGAGGCGGCGGCTGATGGCCTGGGTCGAACGCTTGCCCACCCAGCGGTGCATCAGCCGCAAGCCGTGCAGTATCAGGGCGTATGCAAGCGTCGCTGCAGCGCACAGGGCCGCTGCGATGAGCAGGTAGCGCGGGCTGGCTTGTTCGCGGCGTTCCAGCAGGGCCTTGCCGAGGGTTGCCGCGCTTTCGCTGGCGACGCTGTCGGTGGTGTCGCCGGCCAGCGGGTTGATGTCGGCCGGCGTGACCAGGAACAGCAGGGCGCCGTCCAGCATCACCTGCGTGCCTTCGGCGATCGGGCGGGTGCCGGGCTGCTGGGCGCCATTGCGGGCCAGCGCGGCGTCCAGGCGCTTGCGCGCGCCGTCGGCGCGTTCCTCCGGCGGGTAGCCGGTCAGCACGGAGCGGAAGACGAAGATGGTGCGGTTGGCGAAGACCAGTTTGGCCGGGGCTGGCGCTGTGGCCGGGGTGCCTGGTTGCGGGGCGGGGAGGATGTCGGCGGCGGTTGCGAAGCAGTGGAGCATCAGCAGCAGCGTCGCAACGAGCAGGCGGCGTAAAACGGTCATGGCTATCCTTGGGACGTAGATATTAGCAATGATGCCATGTTATCGGATCTGACAGTTGCCGGTATGGCAGTTATGCCCGGTTCGTGGCATAATCACGGGCTCTGTCGCTCCGATGGTGAAATTGGTAGACACTGGAGACTTAAAATCTCCCGCCGCAGGGCGTGCCGGTTCGATTCCGGCTCGGAGCACCATCATAAACACAGGGCTACACGGTTAGCGCCTGCTCACATTGCCGACTGGCCAGTTCCGCAAACGGCCCACAGTTCCGCAAAAATACACCAGTCGGCCGGTTGCTCAAGCGCTATTTTGTCGGCTTGACGAGCTTACCGCGTCTGTTGCGCACGTAGTGCGCGGTCATCGTCGTGGTGGTATGGCCGAGCTGGTCTTGCGCTGCGATCATGCCGGAGCGCTCCTCCTTGTCCGTCGCCGCCTTGGCCCGTAGATCGCGGAACTGGAAGGCGCGAATAGCCTCTGCCAGCTCAGGTCGGGCCGTCGCTGCAGCTTCACGGGCCCGGTCAAATGCCCCGCGCAGCATGAATTCTGTCATCCGCTCACCTTTCTCATTGCAAACCAAGGCGAGGCCGGTCACCTTCCTGCGATTGATGCGTTCGACAACGGCCGCCAGTTGCCCCTCGACTGAGACGCGCAACCGCTTCCCCGTTTTGTTCTGCACCACGGTCAGCTGATCATCCTTCAAGTCAGTTCGGTCGAACTTCAGCACGTCGGCCTTTCTTTGAGCTGAGAGGTAGGCGATATCCATCGCATCTTGCAAGCCCTGGTCAGCAACCCACCACACCGCGTCGTAGACTGCGTCATCGGTGTAGGCGTCGCGCCCCAGCTCGCGGAAGCCACGAATGCCGGCGCACGGGTTGGGCAGGGTGGTCAGGCCGGCGTTGCGCGCATAGTTCCAGATGTGTGAAAACAGCGCCTTCTCGCGGTTGGCCGGCACCTGCCCTTCCTTGCCAGTGACCTCCACTTCCGCGCGCCCCAAGCGCAAACGTTCGGCATTGTCCGCCGCCTTCTGCTCGATCGACGATTTCCAGCGCCAGTCTAGATATTGCCTGACGTTCACCGGCTCGATTTCGTTGAGTTCTACCGGCGGCTCCCCGAAGAACTTTAGCAGGTTGGCCAGCTCGCCCAGATTCTTGCGCTGCGTGCCGGGTGCCTTCGTCGGCAGCACGTCGCGCATGTATTTGTCGGCCACGTGCTTGAACGTGATTCGCGCGCCGGCCGGCGCTGTCATCGACGTCCGGCGCGCCCATTCCTGCACGGCGAGCACGTAATCCTTCCCGAGCGGAACTTCGACTCGCGGCCGGCCACCGGTGTCCATGTAGTAGTGGACACCGCTCGGCCGGCGGCGCGCGCGCATGCCTTTCGGCAGTTGTTTATTGGTGGTCGGGCTGCGGCCCATTTTCTATCCTTTTTGCAAAACTTTCGGCACCCATTTCGCCTTCGGTGCTGCCGGCGCCAAGGATTTCCCACCCTCGACGGCCGACCGTGCCACGACAGCGTGGCCGATGCCGTTGATGAAGAATGGTACGCCCATTGCGCGCAGGGCTTCAATCTGCCGCGATTTACTCTTGCGCCCCGACAGCACTGAGATTTCTTCCGGCGTCAGGAACGTGCTTGGCGCCGACTCCAGGCGCTCAACTTTGCGCGCCAGTTCGGCGACGATGTCGTACTCGGTCTCGTTGGTCATCATGGCGGCGTCTCCCCGGTGCCGGCATCAAACGCCTCAACCAGCGCCTTGTAGCCCTGCTCGGTGTGGTAGCGACCCTTGGCTTTGATGAAGGCTGCCACGGCGGTACGCAGTGCGTCGGCGCGCTCCACGCGATCCGCCGCCTGTTGAATCACTTGATAGAACTGCAGCCGGCTGATCTCGTCACCCATTGCCAGGTCGTAAGGCATGCGCAGCACGCCATAGAACATCACGTCACTCATAGCAAGCCTTTCCCACGTACGTCGACGACGGTGATCTTGTCGGCGCTTCGCTTGATCTGCGCCTTTAGGCGCTTCTCTTCCTTCTTCAGCTCGGTGATGCGGTCCTGAATGTCGCTGATCTCGCGCTTCACGTAGCCATGGTCCTGCCATGCGCGGTTAATGGTAGCCGCGTTGGTAAGCAAATAATCGAATGGGTCGAGCACTTGGCCGCATTCCGCGCAAGCGATGCTGCGCTCATGCGGGTCAATTCGGAGCCCTCCGTGCTGGCAGTACATCTTTTTTCCTGCTGGCGGCTTCTCGATGGTCAGCGTCTGCGCCGGCAGTTCAGCTGGCTTGAAGGCATGGATTACGTTGTCCGAGCTCATGCGACACCTCCGGTCAGGACTGCGCTGACCACTTCCCACAGGCGACTTGGCGCCCACTGGAAGCGGTCAAAGTCTGCATCGGGCTCTACATCCACCGCGCAGCTGGAATGCGCGCCGTAGTAGCCTGCATGTATTTTCGTCAGCAGCGTGGCAACCTGACCATTACCGCCGGCGGCGGTCCTATGGTAATCGTACGGCCGCACGTGGTAATGCCGCCCAGCCATGATGGAATCAGGGACGTGCTCTACCAGGTCGACCCTGCCGTCTGGAACCCATGGCCGCCCGCCGTTCGCCGTGCGCGCGCCCTCGTGCAGGTAGAGTATGTGTGAGCCTGCTTCGTTCGGGATGACTTCGACCGGGATGTTGATCTGCTCGCCGACCAGCACGATGGACCGGAAGCCGAACCGGTGATTGTGGATTGCCGAGTGCTCGAAGCAACTCCGGCGCGGAAGGTCAGGGTGCCAGACGTGGATGCGCTGATTTCCTGGCAGCTGCACCTGCACGAAGCCCAGGCCATGTAGCGTGATCTTGTCGGTCATGATGTCGTCGATAATCACAGGGCACCGCCTTTCTCGCCCTGCTGCGCGGCCATGACGGCGATAGCATCTTTCAGCGATACATACTTCCATCCGGACTGATGTCCGGCCCATGCCTTGTCTCGCCCACAGAAACGGCCGTCCTCGTCAATGCGCCAACATGGATTTCGGTGCATAGCAAACTGATGGAAATCCATTTGTTCAAGTGCTTTGAGAAACTTACCCAGCGCCGCATCGCGCCCGTTGTCCTGCGCTACCTGACTACCAAATTCTGCGATCATCTCATCCGACAGCGCGTGATGGCTTGCCCTGCAAGATTCGGCATAAGCTGCCAGTGCGGGCCCTGCATGCATGTCGTGATCCATGTCCAGCACGAAGTAGCGGCAACCGTGGTGCTTACCGCCGGGCGCATCGCTACCATCCACCCGCCGTACATCGAACTTGCGAAACATGCCTTGCTGTTCGGCTGGCTTTGTCAGGTCGCGCTCCGGGAATCCCTGCGCTACCTTAGCGGCAGCGGGAGGTACGGTAAAGCCGATGCGCTCCAGTGTGCCGCGCTCTTCCGGCGTGATGTTGACGCCCTCCTTGAAAGCCGCATCCCTGATTGCCTTCAGGTCGATATTCCGGTTGATACCATTGGCGGCGATAAAGTACGCCAGTTCACAGGCATGTCGCACTGCCCATTTCGAATTGGCATTGCCTTGCGTGAGGCGCGCAAACCACCAGACCAGTTCATGCACGCGGTCATGTTGCACATCGTCGGCGCCCGATATCTCTTCGGGCTTCAGGCCGCCGTCCAACAACTGCTGCAACTGCTCAGTGCTCAAGCCGTAATGATTGAATGGCTCAGGCACCGCCTCTACGCTGGCTGCGTGCTGGACGAGTTGATTGCGGGCAGCGTCGCGCTCGGCGGTGATCTCCTCGACCAACTTTGCGCCGTCGCCAAAGCCATCGCGGTAGCGCGCATCGGACTTCGCTGCCAAAGCAGCGCGGAACTGGTCGATATATTCCCTTTCCGTCGATCCCCAGCTATTGACCAAGCATTCGTCTTGCGGCTCCTCGTCTGGGTAGTCTTCATCTGGCTCGCCGTGCACCATGAAGAACTCGCGCTCGATGGCGGTCAGCAGTTCAAAGAAATGCATGCAGTTGCGGACGTTGGTCAGCAGAACACCGATGCTGCGCGCATCCTTCCCGATGCTGAAAATGTCGTACACGCGTTGAAGATCAGCTTCAGCATCCACCATAACCACTGATACAGCAGGTGCTGGCGCATCCAATTTATTAATATCATTCATTTTGGCAACTCCTGCAAAGTTAGTTCCTCGGCCGGGACTAGGTCCGTACGGCCTTTCAAATAAACGCTTGTGACCAAGGCGCTGCTGGTAGGGTCTTCATCGCGCCGGAACGACTGGATGAAGTAGGGCATGCCGCGCCAGATCACCGGGTGGGCGAACTCCTGCGCTTTCAGCAACAGCCGCGCCTGCCGGTATTCGGCTTCGGCTGGCGTCTCGACCGGAAGCGGGTCGCGGGCACTCACAGCAACCACCAGAGGTTTGCCAGCGCAGCCAGGCCGTAGAGCAGGGCGATCAGCTGGAACGCGCGCCGGCGGGCATCGTCATTGCTGAGCATTGGGGCTTGCAGGTCTTGGTCCAAATTCATAGGGCCTCCGGGTCATCGGTGCCGATTAGGCACGCCTGTTGTTGCGGCACGCCAGCGCTGAGTGCCGGAAGTGGTTTCAGTCCATCCGCCAGTGCTCGCTGTGCCAACTCCAGGGAGCGCCGCACTCGCTTCAGCTCTTCATCCACGTTAAGGCGATCCACTATTTCGGTGGCGGCGCGAGATATCAGGTATGCCGCAGCATCGTCTGGCAAACCAAGCAACTGGCAGATCTCATGCTTTGCCGTTCGCGCCTCGGCCAGCTCCCGCTCGATAACCTGGCGTGCATGCTTCGCCCGCTCACGTTCTGCCTCGCGCAGCTGCTCGGTCGTTTGCGTAGTCTTCACCAGTTCCATCTGAAGCCGAAGCTCCGCGTCATTAAGGTCACGCAGGGCACCACCGATCTTGTCGCCATACTTCTTCCTGATCGCTGCTTCCGCCTGCCATGGCGAGGCACTGCGCGGCTGCGGCTCCCGGTTCTGGCGGTCCAGCCCATCGATCATCAGCTTCATCCACGCCTCATGTGGCAGCGACTCGAATGCGCGTAGTGTCGGCCCCTTCAAAGTGCGCCAGACCTCATCGTGGCGCACGATTAGGCCGCAGCCATTCGGCACGTCCTCCTTCTTGATCAGCCCAGCCGGCGCCGCAAAGATCACGCCGGATGCGTACTTCAGGTAGCTCTGCCACTTTCCGCTGGTGACATCGCGGCGAAAGTCAGCGGTGCTGATCTTGCATTCGTAGGCTATCGGCCGGAACTTGCTATAGCTCTTCGGTACCGTGAAAACATCTGGGCGCGGCGATCCTGATGGACCGAGCTGCATGTTCGTCCAGACGATTCGATCACGGCTTCCGCGTAGGTGGGCGGCAAGGTCCTCCTGCAGCTGGTCGTGGCCCCAGGTCATGAGGCCTCCGGGAAACCGTTGTGCTCGACGCCGTCCAACAGACGGCCGGCAGCGCGCTTGCCGGCCCGGTACAGCGTCGGCTCATCATCGATGTGGAACTCGCTACTTCCCGGTATGGCGTCAAATTTCCAGTCATCGACGAACCAGTCGGCCACCTGCACGGTGCGCATGTCGAGCGTATTCGTCGCGCATTCGCCCGGCGCCCATTCGCCCCATTGCTTGAACAGGAACGGTGTACCTGCCGCTTCGCACTGGTCGAGCAAGTCGCGCACCCAGTCGGGATGCATCGGCCGTGCACCGGCGCCACTCTCGCCGCCGACGATCACCCAGTCGATACCGCCGAGAATAGGGCGGTTCCTCCACGGCATGTAGCCAGCCGCGCTCCAGGTGGCGGAGGACTGATAGAAGTCGACCGGGCCGAGCAGCGGCTCCATGCTCAGGAAGCGGCGCGCCGCCGGCACTGCGAGCAGTTTCGGTATGTCGCGGTCGGTTTCCTCCTGGTTGACGACGGTGACGCCGATCCAGACGTTCGGCCATGGAACTTCAGCCCACTCGGTCAAGCCGTGCGACATCACTTCTAACGCCGCATCCAGCATGGCGTGCGCATTGCCGATGCGCTTCGTCAGCAAGAGCCAGTCGAGGTGCGGCGTCTTTGCGATAAGCTCGAGCAAGTCAACGCGCCACTGTGGGTCGACTGCGTTGTCGAACACGTCAGCCAGGCTGGCGCAGAACACGCGTTGGCGACGACCATGTGCGACCATAAAGTCGGTGGCTGCTGCATTCCAGGCGATCGGCTTCTTCCAGTTCGCAGCGCTGGTGCGGCGGCGCTGCGCGCCCGGGCCCCAGTTGACGGACTTGCCGCCGGCGAAGCGCGCGTTGCGCGCCTCGGCGTAGCAGTGGTCGCAGCCTGGGCCGACCTTTTGGCAGCCTTCCCATGGGTTAAACGTATGGTCCGCCCATTCGATCTTGGTGTTCTCGCTCATGCTGCGACCCTCGGTTTAATGGTGATGCCTGTGTGGCTGAGCAGTGCTTTATAGGACATCAGTGCCTCGGTTCGGTCGCGCCCGCCGACCTCATGCTGGCGGAGACGTTGGTGATATCGGCGCCGTCCGTACGCGCCGACCGAGACGTGGTTCGGCCAGACCACGTAGCCCAGATATGGGATGCCGGCGGCGGCCGGCGCCAGGCGGACCTTGAACGGGTGAATGGTCAGGCCCATGGCGGCGAGGTACTCGACGACGGCCGCGCTGATCGCCAGCAGTTCCTCCTTCGTCTCGGCCATAAAGGTGAGATCATCTACGTAGCGCAGGTAGGCTTTGACGCGGAGGGTCTGTTTCACCCAGTGGTCGAAGGCGCAGAGGAATATGTTCGCGAACAGCTGCGACGTCAGCGAACCGATGGGCATGCCCTTGGCGGCAGTGCGGCGGTACATGGTGTCGGCCGCGAACAGGCCGTCGTACTCATCGCCAGTGCGGAAGGAATCGACCAGGTTGACGAGCAGGGCGCGGACGTCCTGGTCGCCGATGTAGCGCAGGATCATCCCCTTGAGCAGCGAGTGATTCACGCTGTAGAAGTATTTGCTGATGTCGAGCTGCAGCACCCACTTCGAACTGGCGCCGCGCGCGAACTCGGCCAGGCGGCGCACGGCCGCATGCGTGCCGCGCCCGGGAAGATTGCCGAAGGTGTCAGCGATGAAGCGCGGTTGCCAGATCGGCAGCAGGTACTCGTAGAGCAGCCAGTGCACAACGCGGTCCTTCATCGGAGCGTCGACCACATGGCGGTGTTTCTTCTCGCGCACGACGAAGGTCTTGTACGGCCCGAACTCGAAGGCGCGGGCGCGCAGCCGGGCCTGAATCGCCAACAGGTGGCGCAGCGGGTCGTTGCCGAAGCGCTGCACTCGCAGGCTGGCCGATTTGTTCTTCTTCGCGCTGGTCCAGTAGCCGAAGAGGCTGGATAGCGACGTCATGCCGTGGAACGGCGCCGGCGCGCGGCCGCATCCCGTTGCAGCACCCATGGGCCCTGCAACGGTTTCCGGTTTGGCTTCGCGCCGTGCTTTCGGGATTGCCCCAGGAGCTGATCGACCAAAGATATGCTTTCCGTGAGCATGCTCGACGTGTAAGCGTGTGATTTTTGGGTCAGCGGAAGCCGACGTTGTCGTTCGAGTTGCGCGGGTTCGTGTAGCTGAGATTGAACACGCCGGCGTTGTCGCCGTCGTTCCAGTAGCCGCCACGGATGAGCGCATTGCCAGACCTTCCAGACCACCCCCTTCGTTGATCATGATGCAGCCCTTCCGGCGCGAAGCAGGCCGCCGACCAGCCGCCCAAGCTCAACGGCTAAGCCAGCGCGATGATCGAACGCGAATTTGAGCTTGCTTAAACGTGGAGCCTGGGTGAGGTAGAACTTGAGCAGGTCAATATCGGCGGACAGCGCATGCAGGACGCCGGTCTTGTCGAAGGCCTGCCCGTAGGCGAACACATTGCGCATCACGCGCGCCATGCACGCGCGCAGATTCTCGCCGAACGTGGCGCGCAGGTCGCGAGGCATCTTGATGACGTCCTGCAGCAGGTGGGTGTCCAGTTCTTGCGCCTGGGTCTTGAGCTTGAAGCCTGAGCTGTCCGGATTGGTCAACAACTCCTTGGTGGCGGCCTGGTTGACCTCGCCGCGCGCGACCAGATCGGCAATGACCTGATGCACTATCTTTTCAGAAACCGACAGCAGCACCGACGTGTTGGCGCCGGCCTGGTCGGAAACGTACAGGGTGTAGCCATCCGTCCGGTTGCCGAGGTAGACCACGTACGGAATCTGGAACTCGCGCACCATGCTCCACAGGCGCTGCTTGAAGTTCCCTGCGGGGAAGCCGACCCGCAGATGCGGCGCGCCGCTGGTGTTGACCAGCTGCAGCTGGTAATTCTTCAGCGTGTTGAGCGCGTGCGCGGTCCGGTCGTAGCCGTGTAAGAAGCGACCGGCCTGCACCAGCACCAGGTGTCCGGGGTGCTTCGCTTCGATTTTGGCAGAGACGTCGGCCATCGGGTCGGCCGTGCCCAGCCCGACCTCGATGCCGCGGAACGCCGTGAGCGAGAACTCGGCGCGCTCGCCAGCAGTCGGAACTTGTGATTCAACTTTTTTCATTATTTATCTCGTTGTTTGGGAGACACGGTCACCGCTTCGCAGTGACCGGGGACCGGGAACCCGTGACCAGAGGCCTATACGGGTTTGGTGCAGCGGAAGCCGACGAAGTCGTCCGAGTCGCGCGGGCGCGTGCAGCGGAGACGGAACACGCCGGCGACGTCGCCGTCGAACCAGTAGCCGCCACGGACGAGCGCAAAGCCAGACCAAGCGGCTCCGCCGCGCGGGCGCCAGCCCATGCCGCGCTCCAGGGACGGGAATGGCGCGGTGGTGATCGACAGTGAGTCGGCCTGGAACTCGCCAGCTATCAGCCCTTGGGCGTCTCCCTGCACGTTGTCGAAGACCCAGCTGTAGGCGTTGCCGGCGGCATCGCAGATGCGCTCGCCGTTCGACAGGGTGAACCAGCGGTCTTCGTCAGTGGACTCGGGTATGACGTCGCCGGCCTGAGCTTCGTCGAAGTCGCCATTGCGCAAGCCTTGCTTCAGGTCGCCTTCTCCGACGGCGCCGCCGGTCCAGTTCGCCGCCACACTGGCGATGTCGATAGCCAGGGCCAGATACTGGCGCTCGGTGATCAGCGTCAGGCCAGCGCCTGCGGCTGCCGCCACGGCGTCGTGGTAGTTGATCTCGACCCACGGCGCGGCGCTGGCGGAAATCGTCGGCGTGCCGTCTTCGCCTTTGCTGGTCAGGTAGGTAGCCACCTGAAACGATGGCTCAACGCTGCCGTCAGGAAAGGTTACGGCGGGTACGGTGGCGAACAGGGCCGCAACGGCGCTGGCCAGGGCGGTGGTTTCTGCAGAAGTTGCTGTATTCATGATTCTCCTCGGTTGGTACTGCAATAAATTCGGTTATGCGGGTTGGGAGGTGCCTAGGCCTTGACCGTTCACGGTGCGCTGTGCGCGCACCGGCTCGTCGCCAGCGGCAGGCTTCTCGCTCGGCTCCAGAATCTCGACGGCGGCCACCAGAAGCATCTGGCTGGCAGTGGATCCAGCCGGCCGCGCCTTCGCCAGTTCCAGTGCTGCCTTGACCGCGCTTTCGCCGGTGGCTGCCATGCGCTCGTGCACGTGCACGATGTAGGGCTGCACGCTCTGCGTGTAGAGTTCATTCAGCACTTCACGGTGCAGGGCGCGGACCTTGTATAGTTCGGCGCTGAGGCCGACGGCGCGTTCGAGCTTTTTCTGGCTGCGGGTAGCCGGAGTCGACTTCTGCTCGCCCGGATCGGACATCGTCGCCGCGCCGCCCAGCGCATGGACTAGGTCGGCCAGCAGCTTGGCCGTCTCGCCGGCGAACAAGGCGAAGTCGCCATCGAAGCGCTCGGCGTCGTCCTTGGCATAATCCTTCTCCTTCAGTACGTCGAGCAACTTCAACGACTTGACGGCCAAGCCCTGGTCCAGCACGAAGCTGATCTTGCTGTCCCACGTCATGGCCAGGCGGATGCACTGTTTGCCGGCGGCGATGTGGCGGCCCAGTTCCTCGGCGTTCAGCGTGTGGCGCTTCCACTGCACCTGCGCCTTGCTCTCGCCGGTCGCCTGCAGGGTGGCGTCCATGTCGACCGTGAAGCCGGCTGGCGCCTCATCCGATTGCAGCCAGTCGGTCATCACGCCCACCGGCGAGCGCTGAACGCGCAGGCTCTCGACCGGAAACTTGTCGATCGTCTTCAGTAGCAGCTTGATCGCGGTATCGGCCTTTCCGGCGCCGGCGGCGTCGACCACCAGCCAGGCGTTCTTCGGATCGATCCAGACCCAGGTGCTGTCGCGCGTTGAGAACGCACGCGGCAGCAACTCGTCGGCGACCCGCTCGCGCAACTCCTTGTAGGCCTTCTTGCCAGGGCAGAAGCCTTGTGCCTCTTCCATCTCGGCGGCGCGCGCTTTCGTCACCTGGTTGATGACTGCCGCCGGCAGCACCTTGGATTCGGTCGTCAGCTTCAGCAGGAACTGGCCGTTGACGACGTGCACCAGGTCGCCGTCGGCGCGCGGCGGCGCCCAGCCCTCGCGCAGTAGTTCGTTGCTGGCAGCCGGCGCGAACGCGGCTTGCGCAAGCATGCGGTTGAGGGACTCAGCTGATGCCAGGAAGCCGGGCAGGCGGTAAATTTGTAAATTTCTAAACATCATCTGTCCTATCAATAACCGCGCCGCGGCGCTTTGAGAAATTCATTTGAAATCGGCATTCTGGAGTGCATTTCATTTTTGTTTTGTGTCAAGGCGGAGCCTGCGCATCGCGGCAAGCGCTTTCGGTATCTGCATGGGCCATGTAGGCGTAGCTTAGGCCGACGAACAACAGCATTGCGGCGACGGTCAACCATTCACGAAATCGCATGCTCATCTCCTTTTTCTGCGCGCATCAGGGTGAGTCGGTCGCGCTTACGCTGGATGGCGCCTTCAATCTCAGCGCGGATCTGCGCTGGTGACATGCCCAGGCCTTCGAGGATGATCGCGAAGGTGCGCAGTTCATGGCTGCTCATGCGGTCGTTTTCGTAAAACAGGCTGACGACACGCCAGAGTGCCTTTTCGGCCAGCGTCGGGTTGTCAGCTTCCAGCAGCATCGTCATCAGGTTGCGTTCAATGGCGCTCATGGCATCACCGGCGGTATTGCGATGTCGACCAGCCACTGTGACAGCAGCACCAGCAGGCAGACGGCGCCGATCATCAGGCGAGGGTGGCGGCTAGTCCAGCAGCAGGGATCGCCGAAGAGGAAGCGCGCGATCACGCTGCCACCGCGTGGTTGTTGCGCAGCAGGTTCCAGCCAAGTTGCTGGCGGAACTGCTCCGGCGACAGCGGCGGTGTACCGGCCGCGCGGTGCTGCGCCATCAGGTCACGGACTTGTTGCTTGGTGGGGTGCGTCGTTTGCGTCATGAACTTCTCCAAAGAGAGGGAAGGGCGCCGCCGCTGCGCGGTGGCTTGTGCCCTGTGACCCGGGGCCAGAGACCTACGCGGGTTTGGTGCAGCGGAAGCCGACGAAGTCGAGCGAGTCGCGCGGGACCGAGTAGCCGAGATAGAACACGCCGGCGCGGTCGCCGCCGTCCCAGTAGCCGCCACGGATGAGCGCACGGCCAGACCAGTCGCAATCGCCATCAGTGCGGTAGCCCATGCCCTTTTCTTTCGATGCGTACGGCGCGGTGGTCAGCGAGATTGAATCTGACTTCATGCGGCCTGCGACCAGGCCGCGCTCGTCGCCCTGCACGTCGTCATGCGTCCAGGTGTAGATGTTCCCGGCTACACCGTAGACACGCTCCCCGCCCGGCAGCACATGCCAGTTGCGCTCGTCGTCGTTGGCCTTGTGGTCGGCGGCCTGGGCGCTGCTCACGGTGCCACGGCGCAGGCCCTGATACACGGTGCCTTCGCCGACATTGCCGCTGGTCCAGTTTTCCGGCTGCAGGCAGATCAGGTGGCGGACGGCCAGCTCTTGCGTTTCGCGGGCGACCTGCATACCGGCTTCTACGGCGGCGGTGCCGGCCTGTTCGAAATTCACGTTGACCCATGGCTTTGAGCTGATGTCGTGGACCAGCTTGCCGACGGCATCTTTGCTGGCTGGGTAGCGGGCGTACCAGAACGCTTCCACCACCAAGCCGCCCGGCAGCGTCGTTTTCGGGATCAGCACGAAATGCTCGTTGGACAGCAGACCCAGCGTCGACAGCAGCGCCGGCGTGCCGGTGACCACGCGTTGCTCGGCGTCCAGAACGATCAGATGCGCGCCGGCGGCGTTCGCGTACATGGTGAAGCCGCGCCATGCGTCGGCGACAGCCAGGCCAGCGACGGTGCGGCCGCCCAGCTGCGCGCTGAACGTGCGCTCTTCGGTGATGGTCAGTGCTGCGGATGCTTTGGGCATTTGAGGCTCCGGGTTCGGTTGTGGGGTGCTGTGGTACTGGAAAGGCCCGCTCGAGGCGGGCAGTGGGCGGATATCGGCGGCGATCAATTGATTACCGGCAGGCGCGACGACTTCCAGATTTCGTAACCGATGAAGACGAATCCGATGAAGTACATGATGGTGATGGCGTAGTACATAGCTGCCTCCAGATCAGCCGAGCGAAGCCGGAATGGCCACGGTCGAGAAATCGAACAGCGGAACAACGTCACCAGCTGCTGCTGCAGTGGCGGACAGGGCTCTGATTTCAGCTGCGGACATTTCGTTCTCCTCGACTTTGGTTTAGCGTGGCCGCCGCTCTGCGGTGGCCTATGACCTGGCACCGGGGGCCAGAGACCTATGCGGGTTTGGTGCAGCGGAAGCCGACGTCGCCGTACGAGTCGCGCGGGTGCGCGTAGCCGAGAAGGAACACGCCGGCGACGCCGCCGTCGAGCCAGTAGCCGCCACGGATGAGCGCATTGCCAGACCAACCGTCGCCGGCCGAAGGTCGCCAGCCCATGCCACGCTTCATCGAAGGGAAGGGCGCTGCCGCAATCGACAGCGAGTCGGCCTGAAACTCATCCTTAATCAAGCCCTTTTCGTCGCCCTGTACGTTGTCGAAGACCCAACTGTAGGCATTG
Source organism: Duganella sp. BJB476 (assembly GCF_003416895.1). GTDB lineage: Bacteria > Pseudomonadota > Gammaproteobacteria > Burkholderiales > Burkholderiaceae_D > Rugamonas. The sequence goes on along the minus strand of NZ_QVIO01000002.1, from coordinate 49,459 downwards.
CCGGCGACGTCGCAGATGCGCTCGCCGTTCGACAGGGTGAACCAGCGGTCTTCGTCTGCATCATCGGGCACGACGTCGCCTGCTTGCGCTTCGTCGAAGTCGCCATTGCGCAGGCCTTGCTTCAGGTTGCCTTCGTGGACGGCGCCGCCTGTCCAGTTTACGGCCACGCTGGCGATGTCGATGGCCAGAGCCAGGTACTGGCGTTCAGTGATCAGCGCCAGGCCGGCGCCGGCGGCGGCCGCCACGGCGTCGTGGTAGTTGATCTTGACCCATGGCGCGGTGCTGGCGGAAATCGTGGCCGCGCCGTCTTCGCCCTTGCTGGTCAGGTAGGTCGCCACCTGGAACGATGACTCGATGCTGCCGTCTGGGAAGGTGACGGCCGGTACGGTGACGAAAAGCTTTTGTTCGATCGATGCTGCGGGGTCTTGGACTACTGCGTTCATCGTGTTCTCCATCGTGGTTGGTGTGTCGATGAAGTGAACTATACGCGAACGGATAGATAAGTCAATACGCGAATGGATAGATGTGGATAATTTTTTGCGAGGGCTGTGAGACCTAGTTGCTCCCTAATTACCGGCGTAAAAAAAGCCCGCGTTTGCGGGCTGGGAATTGGGGATAGGGCTAAAGACGGTCGACTAAAATTCCGTAGTGTCCAGAATTCTTCCGGTAGTGGTGTCATAAAGCACTATCTTTGATAGGTGAATCACAATCGCATCTCCTGAGTAAATTAGCTCAGTCGGGCTATCAATTGTTGGCTTCATGTATTCGCCATAATGAACCAAGAATGGTTGCTTAATTGGGCCGACGTATAGCACCCCAATACTATCCTTCAGCGTTCTTGCGTAGATCGCCGGAACCTTGAAGCTGAAGCTTGTTGGGAGGGCTACCCTTCTTGTGATCGAATCGACATTGGCGAAGGCAACAGCACAAGCGTTGTAACTAGTCCTGCGGACAGCAACTTTTTTCCCATAGCTGTTCTCCCCGACATATTCGCTGTTGTCTGTGGATTGTGATTCGATAAGCGCTGACCTAACATATGATCCACCAACCTTAGTCGAAAGACTTCCTATGGTCAGAAAATTCACCCTTGCGTCCTCGGTATCTGCATTGTAGGTGAGCGATATCAAAGGCCTTTCAGCAGCAAAAGCAACAACACTTTGTCCGGTGATGTTGCCATAAATTATGTCGTCAGCCAAATGGGCAACTCGCCCAGCGTAGGCGGCGCTACTTTCGAACTCATCTTTCTGAGGATTGGACGGCTTCAGTTTCCGAACGATTTCCCTGCAACTATGCCCCGCGTAACCGGGCGCAAGGGCTTTATCCTCCAGGTCAAAAGGTTCTTTGGAATACTTGGCCAGAGTATCGGTGGATGGCAACTTCACTGGATTGGAAGTTGCCGGCGCACTTCGCTTCAACGCCGTCTTCGCACTGTTTGTTTGGCCGAAAGCAGGTGACGCTGCGGCAACGATAAGTGCAATAAAGGCCGGCAACAATTTAGGCATTTGGAATGTTCGCAGAACGTTAGAAGTTCCTAAATTATATAAAAATTGACAACTGGAAATCTATCGAATTGTCTCACTCTGGGTTTTGAAGCCTCTCGACCAAGGCTTTGAGCTGTGATACTTCGCCGGTGAGGTTACGCAACTGCTCTAGGATTGGGCCAGCGCGAAGGCGGTAATTGATCTCGGAGTTGACCGACCAGGCCTGCGCCGCGGCGTCGATTTCAAGTTGGGCGTAGAGTTCCAGGGGAAGCCGGATTGTGATGGGTTTCGTTTTTTGTGGCGGCTTTGATATTCTCATCGCGCGATGATTGCGCGACTCTTTCAGAAAGTGTTGTTTTTGATGTCAAATGACATCACTCTCTTTCGTCCAATGCCATCCATAATATTTAACAATTGTATGACTCAGGGAGAGGAGTCAGCTTTGCGATAGGAAGATGCCCACTGATATTTACGAGCAATAGTAATTCCCACTGTGCATTAGTGTTACATTCCGCGTATATTGAAATGACCTCAACAATCACAAGGAGCATCAAGATGTCATGCAATGATCCGAGACATTCGGATGAACAAAGGGCGCGAGCTGCGCTACAGCAGATGAATGACGAGGCCTTGGCCGCGATGGTGACCATGATGGAGGACGTGGCAAAGAAGAACCCGCGGCCGCCACGGGCCGGCTTAAAAATCGTGTCACCACTAGGCGACCAAGATACCTAAGTGTGAAATCCTTGATCCGCCCAAACCATGCAGATCAACTATTACTGAAATAAATAGTAAGCGCGTGACAATTGGTTAGTTTGCGCGCCGCAGTTTGAGCGTATTGTTGCTCTTCGAATACTTGAATTGCCGACAATGACAGATTTTGAAAGAGCCATGACGGCATACCGCGCGATGGCCGACGAATGCCAGGTCGAAGTCTTGCCGGTTCTACAGGCCGTTGCTGTTGCCTGCCCCCGGAGGGTGGTCTTGCACCTTGTCGTCGACAACAGCCGCGAGGTGCGGCTTGGGCGCACCGAGCGCGGTGCCCTCGATCATGTTCTTTCCGTTATCCGTCGTAATGCGGAATTTTCGTAAGATAGCGGCTTCCCGCTCGCTGATCGCATTAATCATCACCAGCTTTTCCAAGGTCAGGGAATAGCTCTCGGCTGTTTGCACAGGGTGCTGTTGATATGGCGCCTCGGGCTGTCTAACGCTGGATGACGTAGGCGCCCGGCTAATCTGGCCAATCCCCTCATGTAACCATTCAAACGTGACGTTGCAGGCTGCAGCCAGCTTGGCAATTGTCGCCGTCTCCGGCCCTTTTTTGCCCGGACCTTTCAGTATTCGATTGATCGTTGGCTGCGGCACGCCTGACGCGCGCGCCAAGGCGGACTGCGATGTAATTCTCGCTGCCTGCATCGCCTCGTCAAGTCTTGTCGCAATAGTCATGTCGAAATTATCCGCTCGTGTATAGGTTATTCATACTTTCTATTCGTTCGGGTATTGACTGTCTATCCATTCGCGTATAGAGTGCGTTCATGGACAAGAAAATTTCGACACTCCTCACGGAGATCAAGGACGCCACCGGCTGGAGCGAAGTGAAAATCGCTGAGGAGCTTGGCACGTCCCAGCCGACCGTCAATCGCATCCTGAATGGCCAGGACGATTGCAAGGGCAGCACGCTCCGCGCAATCACGGAGCTGCACCGCATTTCGTGCTCCGAACGGGCGAAACCATCAAACCCCAATCCTCAGCGCGCCGCCGTGACTCCGCGCAAACCTGCGAAGGAAGTCGCATGAGCAACCACGCCAACTTGAGCGCCGCACTGCTTGTCGCGTTCAACCTCGATACCGACAACGCTGATCCTGCTGCTGTCGCCGATGCCGCGGCAACCGTGCTTGTCGCGTTCGCCGACCTGGTGCGCGGCCCGGCGCCGGTGGTAAGCGAGTTGGTCGCCGCTGAGCTTGCGCCGCTGCCAGGCCATGGCGAACTGATCGCCGAAGTGCGCAATCTGATCTGCGAGATTCGCGCCGACCGCCAGGCGTTTGCCGAAGAGCGCAAGACCAACAACCGGCTGTTCCGCTCATTCGTCGGCGGCATGCCTGGAGCTGAGCACAGCGGCCTGCCGGGCTGACGGCGCTCACCGAATTTGCATCACCCGTACCACACCTACCCAAACCTCGTAGTCCGAATCACAGGAGCCATACCATGAAAACGAACGTCCGCCACAACTGCCTGGAAGTGCCGCTCAGCGATGCTGAGAAATCCCGCATCGACGCCCATTGCATCGCGTCCGGCCTCGCCCGCGCTGTCTTTGCCCGCTTCTCGATGCTGCAAGCCATTGAGTCGAATCTTACGGCCAACAAGCTGCCGATGGAATCCCTACCTTGTCGGGATGCGCCGATCGCCAGCAGGGCCTGGCTGGGCATCACCAGTGTACGCCAACACCACCGCCGCGTTGCACTGCCGGGCCGGAGTGCTTTCGGCTCTCGAACGCCGAAGCGATTGCTTTGAAGGCTTTCGGTTGCGCAGCGAAATTCCAGGCCATCAATAAGGAGAGGTGATGCAGGACCAGAAAGAGCAAGGCGCGAAAGACGCCGTGGTGCATTACGCGAAGGCGCACGTTGGCGCGCGGGATCGCCGGCGTGATGCCAGAACGACAGAAGAGAAAAGCCAGGCCCAGCGCGAGGAGTACCGCACCGGTCGCGAGCTGGACAAAGCGGTGCGGCGGCTGCCGCCATGACGGCGCCAAGGGCAGATTGGCGAAGCGACTTGACTTAATTGAATTTACCAAGGGGATGCGATGGAAATGACTGTACCGCCGGGTGGACTGCTGATGACCAGTCGCGAGATTGCGGACTTGACTGGCAAGGCTCATTTCAATGTCGCCATCGACATACGGAAAATGCTCAGCGAACTCGGGGAAGATGTCTTGACGTTTCAAGGTATCTATCTGGACTGCATGAACCGCAAGCAGACTGAATATCTGCTTGACCGCGAGCTGACGGACACGCTGCTGACCGGCTACAGCGCCGTGCTGCGTCGTAAGGTCATTGCCCGCTGGCGCGAGTTGGAGCAGAGCGTCGCCGCCCCGGTGCTGCCCGACTTCACGAACCCGGCCGCCGCCGCCCGCGCCTGGGCGGACCAGGTCGACGCGCGCCAGGCGCTGACCGCAAAGATCGCCATTGACGCGCCGAAAGTCCTCTTTGCCGAAACGATTCGCGCCATTGATGGCCTCTGCCACATCGACAGGGTCGGGAAGATGATCGGCATCGGGCGAACCAAATTATTCGCCCGTCTGCGGGAGGACAAGATTCTCATTAATGGCAGCCGCATGCCATTCCAAAAGTACATCGACAAAGGCTATTTCTCCGTGGTCGAGGGAAACCCGTACACGGACAGCAAGGGCATATCGCGCCCCACATTCACAACTATGGTGACGGGCGCCGGCCAGATATTCCTGGTACGCCGTTACGCCAAGACCGGGGATGCTGAATCGTGAATGCTCGAACAGATAGCGCGACATCGTCGCCGAACGTTGCGTGCCTGATAGCGCTGGCCAATATCGGCGAATTGGCGATGACGCATCACCGTGCCGTCAACGCCGCCAATGCGGCCAAACACCAGTACCACGAGGCCATCCGGGAATACGAGGGCGGCGACCACACCCCGGTTGGTGGGCCGGGCTGGGATGAGCTGCAGATCGAGACCGCGACAGAGTTCGCCGCCTACCGCGCCGCGCTGCGTGCCGCCTACAACATCAAGCGCCGGTTGGACAACGCCTGCCGGAAATTCACCTGACGGAGACACGATGGAAAACGAAGCGAACGCTGGTGCACCGCCATGACACCAGCAACCGAACGCGGCACCGTCGCCAAGTTGCTCGACTTCTTGCTCACAGAGAGGGAGCTTGAGAGCGATGCGGAACTCGGTCGGTTGTTGAACAAAGACGGTGCCTACATGAGCAAGCTGCGCAATGAGAAATTGGCGCTGTCAGCGAATTTGATCCTGCTAATTCACATCATTTTCGGCGTGGGCGTGCGGGAAATTATCGAGCGCGCCGGGCTGCAAGCCCGGTGGCGCAAATAGAAAAGCCGCGCCGCGGCATAACCAAGGAGCTTTACATGCAATTGAACTACAACCCGAACCACCTGCTCGACATCCTGCTCGGCAAGATGCAACTGAAGAACGATGCGGCCCTGTCGCGCCTGCTGGAGGTAGCGCCGCCGGTCATCAGCAAGATCCGCCACCACCGTTTGCCGGTCGGCGCCTCGCTGTTGATCCGCATGCACGAAGTGACCGGCATGAGCATCCGTGACCTGCGCGATTTGATGGGCGACCGCCGCACCAAGTACCGCATGTCGGATGCCCAGGGCCGTCCAAAGGCCCAACTGCGCCAAGGCGAAGCGGCGGCATGACTCAGCAGCAGCCCAAGCACGACGACGAGCCACTGCCAGTCGATCCCGGCCATGTACGTCAGCGGCAGCACTACGAGGCCATGCTGGCGCAATACCGCGAAGAACAGAAGCAGAAATAGAAAAGCCGGCGTGCAGGCCGGCTTGGCAAAACAACTACAGAGGACGCAATGATAGCACAACGAAAAATCTCGGCGGTGAACCCATGACGACCACCACCTACCAGAACACGAAGGTTGTCGAGGATGCCAAGGACTGGCGCGTCACTGACAAGAAGATCACAGCCGCGCCGGCAGCCAAGGACCAGGCCCTTACCGAGCACCGTCACAGCGAACAGAAGCTGCGCGCCGCCGTCGACGAGTTGGCGGAGAAAGTAGGGCAGCCATGAGGCTCCCACTCCGATCCCAGCATCGCGTCGAGGCGATGATCAACCTGGTTGCCGAACTCGGGCGCCGCCCAATGACCGTCCAGCAGGCCGCTGACTTCTTAGGCATGACGCACGCAGGCTCCAAGAACTACATGCGCGACTTGCGCCATGCCGACCTGGTTGCAGCGCACGAGTCCACCGCCGGCAACGTCGGCCCGCGCGCTCCGATCTACCACCTGACCACCGATATCCAGCGCATCGAGACTTTCATCGCCGACCTGAAGGCGCAGAAACCCATACCGCGCAATCGGACGCGCTACGGCACTCTGCTGGAGCGGGCAGAGAAAGACCCCTCGCGACATCTGCATGTCATGCAGGACGATACCCACTACCAGCCGCCCATGCACCGCTTCAAGCCGTTCCGCGATGGTTTGGTCGCTGCGTTGTTCGGCCCGGCAGCGGGAGCGCACGCATGAGGCGCGATGACTTCACCATGTCGCTGGACCTTGGCCACGAACTCATCATCGACAACTTCGCCGGTGGCGGGGGGACCAGCACAGGACTGGAGGAGGCTTTCGGCCGACCGGTGGATATCGCGATCAACCACGACCCCGAAGCGCTGGCGCTGCACGCCGTGAACCACCCGCACACGAGGCACCTTTGCGAGAGCGTTTGGGACGTCGATCCGATCAAGGTGACGAACAACCAGCCGGTCGGCCTGGTCTGGCTGTCGCCGGACTGCAAACACTTCAGCAAGGCCAAGGGCGGCACGCCGGTGGCGAAGAACATTCGCGGCCTGGCCTGGGTGACGCTGCGCTGGGCGGCGAAGTGTAAGCCGCGCGTGATCATGTTGGAAAACGTCGAGGAATTCAAGACCTGGGGGCCGCTGCTGGTGGACGCCGAGGGCAACTTCCGCCCCGACCCCGCAAAGAAGGGCAAGACCTTCGAGAGCTTCCTGCGTCAGCTGCGCGGCCACGGCTACAAGGTCGACCACAAGGAGCTTCGCGCCAGCGACTACGACACTCCCACGATCCGCAAGCGCTTCTTCCTCGTGGCGCGCCGCGACGGTCTGCCGATCCGCTGGCCGGCTCCCACCAACGGTGCGCCGACGTCGGCCGGTGTGCTGGCTGGGAACCTGGCTCCATGGCGCACAGCCGCCGAGTGCATCGATTGGTCGATCCGTTGCCCGAGCATCTTTGAGCGCAAGCGCCCGCTGGCCGAGGCGACCATGCGCCGCATCGCCAAGGGCATCATGCGCTATGTGGTGGACTCGGCCGCGCCGTTCATCGTGGGGCAGGGCGGTCCAATCTACTCCGGCAAGCCGGTTTCGTCGGCCCAGCCGTTTGGCACCCTGACCACTGAGAACCATCGTGCCGTCGTCGTGCCAAGCATCGTGCCAGTAACGCACCAGGGCGGGGATCGCAGCGAATCGGTGAATGAGCCGTTTCGCACCATCACCAGCGCGCAGCGCGGCGAGAAGGCGCTAGCGACGGCCACTCTGGTCCCGGTAATCTCATGCAACTGTGGTGAGACATTCCAAGGGGCGCTCGACATGCCATGCCCGAAATGCGGAGAAATCACCTCCGGGCACGTGAGCTATGTAGAGCGTGAGAAGGCGCTGGCCGTGGCGACGATGGTGCAGACCGGGTACGGTGAGCGCGATGGCCAAGCGCCGCGCGCGCTCGACATCGAGAAGCCGCTGGGCACGGTGGTTGCTGGCGCCAGCAAGGCGGCGCTGGTGACCGCGTTCCTGAACGAACACGCCAACGGCAGCAATCAGCGCGTGATGCCTGCGAACGAGCCGCTGCGCACCATCTGCGCCCAGGTGAAGGGCGGCCACTTCAGCGCCGTCTCCGCGACGCTGGTTGGCGTCGGCGGGCGTGCCGGGGAAAGCCGTCCGCGCGGCGCCGATGAGCCGGCGGCTACTATCACGGCTAAGGGCGATACCGCCCTGGTCACGGCCCATATCACGAAGTTCCGCACCGGCGCCACGGGCAGCGACATGAACTTGCCGGTGCCGACGATCACCGCAGGGCCGAAGGAGAACCCGGCCGGCGCGCCGCACGCGCTGGGTATCGTCACCGCGAACCTGGTCCATATGGGACACGGAGAGGGCACAGCCGGCGGCAAGCGCTTCAGCCACGGCATCCGCGATGTCGAGCAGCCGCTCAATACGGTCACGGCCAGCGGTGTCCCCGGCGCAATCGTGACCAGCAGCCTGGTCAAACTCCGCGGTACCAGCAGCACGGCCAGCATGGACGAGCCGCTGCACACGGTCAGCGCCGGAGGCCAGCACCACGCTGAAGTGCGCGCCTTCCTGGTGAAGTACTACGGCACCGACCAGGACCCGCGCCTCGAAGAGCCGCTGCATACGGTGACAACCAAGGACCGCTACGGTTTGGTGACCATCCAGGGCGTGGACTACGTGATCGTTGATATCGGCCTGCGCATGCTGGAGCCGGCTGAGTTGTACCGCGCCCAGGGCTTCCCGGCCGACTACGTCATCCGCGAAATCCCAGATCCGAAGCTGCTGTTCGTGGACGGTCACCAAGCCGAGGGTAATCCGTTGGACCTGCCGCGCGTGCCGCTGACCAAATCAGCGCAGGTGCGCATGTGCGGCAACAGCGTGTGCCCGCCGATGGCGCGGGCGCTGATCCACGCGAACTTCATGCACGAGCGTGAGATTGCGAGGGTAGCTTGAAAGCGCTACTGCTGCGCCGCGCCGACCAATCGGAGCGCGCCATTCACTTCCAGTTGGTCTACCCGGCAGTACTGTTTTTCGCCAGCCATCAGCGCATCTGTTCGATCGAAATGCGAAAGAGCGGCATGCGCGTAGCGTTCCTGCGTTGTCTCGCTGTTGAAGTCTGGCGGCAGCGGTGGCTCGAATTTGTATTCGATCTGGTGAGTAGCGCCGTGGCTCTGCTGCGGTTGCCACTCGATTCGAACAACGACACCTACGTCGGTGTTGTTCACCGTCGCCAGCGCTAGGCCATGGCTTGTTTTGCAGTTAAAAAACATATCGCCTCCAGTTATTAGAAAGGCAAATATACCATGCATTACACCCTGAATCAGGTCGACCGCCACCACCAGGTCAACATCAACGCATCGGCGCCGCCGGTGCTGATCCCCAAGCGCTGCGCCTGCGGCAACCGCGCCTTCGCCAAGCAGCTGGCCCAGCACGGGAAGTGCGTTGCCTGCCAACTGGCCGACCGCGTAGCCACGCTGCATGAGGGGGATATCGAGAAGCTGAAGCACGCCCTGGGTGCCACGTCGCACCGTCCGCAGTCGAAGTGGGGCTTCCGCAACTACTACTGCGCTGGGCGCGGTGGCGCGGCCGAGGAAGCGATGCGCCGCCTGGTCGCCGCCGGCTTCATGTGCGCTGGCCATGAAGGCGAGAACCAAGCCTATTTCCACGCGACGAAGGCTGGGTGCAAGCTTGCCGGCCTGAATTCTGCCGGCGTACGCCGCGCGACCGAGGACTGCTGATGGCGATGCAAAAGCAGTTGCAGGCGCTTGGCCGTCTAACGGTGGGCGTAATGAACAGGACGGAAGCCGCCTACGCCGCCACGCTGGAACTGCGTCGCGCCGCCGGTGAGGTGCTGTGGTTCAAGTTCGAGGGGCTGAAGTTCCGCCTGGCGGACAACACGTTCTACACGCCCGACTTCGCGGTGATGCTCGCCAGCGGTGCCCTGGAGGCGCACGAAGTCAAGGGCGACTGGGAAGACGACGCGCGCGCCAAGATCAAGATCGCGGCCGACATGTACCCAATTCAGTTCATCGCGGTGCAGGTGCAGTCCAAGAAGGATGGCGGCGGCTGGAAGATCGAAGAATTTTGAAGCGAAGCCCCGGCCGGCGGCAACCGGTCAAGGCCTCTATCACACAAGCATGAGGACATATATGAATACTAAGATTCTATTGGATTTCGAAAGCATTCTTCGGCGCGCCGTCGCCGAGATCAATTGGGGGGGGGCATGACTATGGGTGCCTTCTGCGTATTTGGAATTAGCCGCACCGTCTGCAAAGCTGCTGCCGCAAGGAAGGTGCCAACCCATGAGGGTAAGCGCAATCTGACGCTTGAGGAGTGGACGGGAAGGCGCGATGCGCTGGCCGAGCAGATGTATGCAGACTCTACACGCCGCGTGAAGATCAGCCCCGAGTTGGATACGCCTCACTTCTGCCGCGATTGGTTGCTCACCGACCCCGGCCATGTCCGCGATGCGGTGGTTATGGTTCGCGGACCGAAGCGAGATAAAAACGGCGAAGTAATCGTGAAGGACGGCGCGCCGGTCGAAACTTGGCTTGAGTATAGCGCGGAGTGCGCTCGACTTGGAATCGAGGTTGCATCATGCCACCCGTAGGATATAAAGCCAAGGTCACCGCTGCCATGCCAGGTACCGTACCTGAAGTTATGGCCGCTTCCGGCATGACTGAGACCACAGTCAAGCGCTGGATTCGCATCATGCGCGCCGCCGGCGAGACACACATTGGTAGCTGGAGACGATGCGAGGGGTCGGGCGGCTTCCAGCCTATTCATGTGCTTGGCCCTGGTGCTGATGCACTTTGCCGCCTTAAGCCGTTCACTGGCGCTCAGTGCAGCAAACGGTCTCGTCGCAACGCCAAGGCAGACGGCCGCGCCGATGTCGCGCAGGCGCGCCGCAGCGCGAAGTACTACGCCAAGAAGGCCGCCAGCACACCGCATAACTGGGCGGCCGCGCTGTTCATGCCCAAATGCACGGAGGCCCGCCATGGCAGGTGACTGGCTTAAATTTGAGGCGAATACACCAGAGAAGCGCGAGGTCTTCGGTATTGCTGTCGCGCTGGGGTGGCCTGACCCGGACCTGGTTGTTGGGAAGCTGCTCAAAATCTGGCGATGGTTTGATCAGCAAACTGTTGATGGTAACGCTCAGAGCGTTACCTTGGCGTTACTGGATAACGTGTGCGGCGTTAGCGGGTTCGCGAAAGCGATGTGTGACGTCGGTTGGCTGGTGCAAAACGATGGGGGTGTCAGCCTGCCGAATTTCGGCTGGCACAACGGAAAGACTGCAAAAGCGCGGTGTCAGACCGCAAAACGTGTCTCTTCACACAAAACTAACGCTAAAGGTAACGCTAAAACTAACGCTGACAGCGTTACCCCGGCGTTACCTAGAGAAGAGAAGAGAAGAGAAGATAAAGACACTAAAACCTCGTCTGGGATAAGCCCTGCCGAGGCGGCAATAGTCGTCCCGCCCGGGGCGACTGACACGACGCCCACGCACCGCTGGACGCCAGATGACGAAAAGTGCGCCCGCTGGCTCTTCAGCCGGGTCTTGGCGAATAACGCTGCAGCTCGGGCACCGAACTTCGATAATTGGTCGGACGATGTCCGCCTGCTGCGGGAACGCGATATGCGGACGCACACCCAGATCTGCGAGCTGTTCCAGTGGGCGCAGAGCGATTCGTTCTGGTGCTCGAATGTCCTGTCGCCGGCGAAGTTGCGCGACAAATGGGACCAACTGACGATGAAACGCGGCTCTCCGCCGAAAGGACAACACCATGGAAACTTTGGCAAGCAGGATTACAGTAAGGGAGTTGGCCCCGATGGACAATTCTGAAAGCCCGAAGCGGTATGTGAGTGCGGTGGCGCAGACCTGCACGCAGCACGGCGAGTATGTTTCGATGCTGATCCACGGCACATGGTCGAACTGCGTCGCCTGCGACTTGGCAGCCGAAAATGCCGCCATGGCCGGAGAACGTGAGGCATGGCGCAAGGAGCTGTCGGCCCGGGCCTGGAATGCCAAGCTGGGGCGCGCCGCTATCCCGCCGCGCTTCGCCGACAAGCACCTTGGGAACTACGACCCGCTGTGCGCGGAGGCGGAGCAGGCACTGCTGATCGCCAAGCGCTACGCTGCCAGCTTCCCAGCGGTGCGCAAGGCCGGCACCTGTTTGATCTTCGTGGGCGATGTCGGGACCGGCAAGACGCACCTCGCGGTCGGCATCGCACACCAAGTGCTGGAGCAAGGGGGGCAGGCCATTTTTGCCTCGGTGCGCAGCGCAGTAGGATCGATCAAGGAAACGTGGGAGCGCACCTCTACGAAGAAGGAGGCGCAGGCGCTGCGCGACCTGGTCGAGCCCGACCTGCTAATCCTTGACGAGGTGGGTGTGCAGTTCGGCAGCGATACCGAGAAGCTGATTCTATTCGACATCATCAACGGCCGCTACGAGGCGACCAGGCCGACTATCGTCATCAGCAACTTGGCGGTGGCGGAACTGGAAGGCTACCTTGGCGCCCGGGCGTTTGACCGGCTACGCGAGGGCGGAGGTCGACTGGTGGTTTGTAACTGGGAATCTTACCGCGCTCGGAGGGCTGCTTGATGCGCCCATCCATCCATCTTGCCGTCATTTTTTGCGCGCATAAGCGCGGCCCTGTTCAAGCGATCGGCAACCTCACATGAGCTACGCACTTTTCAAAGTCGAGGGAACTTGGCACTACCGCTTTCAGATCGATAATATCCGGCGCCAGCGCAGCACCAGGGAACGGGCGAAGGGGAAGGCCGATACAGTGGCCCTCAGGGCTTATGAGGAGGCCGTCAGAGTCGCGCAAGGAGGAAAGCCCATACCCACCTTGCGGGAGCTCGCCATCGCGTGGCTGGCGGTCCATAAACAGGTCGCAAGCCACGCTCACCTGCGCAGCGTGGACACGTTCAATAGGCTACACCTCTACGACCTGGGCGAACTTCCCGTCAACCTGATCACGACCCAGCTGGTCGAGCTGGCGCGCAACACTCACCTCGCCACGCACAAGCCGGCATCGGCGAACCACTGGTTGCGGATCCTGAAGTTGCTGGCCAACTGGGCGGTCAAGCGCGAAATCATCCCGGCGCTTCCGTGGCGCGTGAAGATGCTCAAGCTGCAAAAGCGACCTCGCTCCATCCTGCCGGTCGACGTCGCCAAGGCATGGTTCGTCGCCGTCGATGTCGCCGCCCGCGGCGAACCGTCGGCGGCGACCGCCATCCGGATGATGTTCGGCTTGGGGCTGAGGGAGGGCGAGGCGGCGGGCGCGCGCTGGGAGTGGATCGATTGGCAGCGCGCGACGTACACGCCGGGTGTGACCAAAGGCCGTGAGGCCGAGCCGGTGCCGCTGCCGGATTGGCTTGCCGAGCACCTGGCCCCGCATCGAAAGGCCGATGGCTTGATCGCGGCCAAGCGCAACGGGCGCCAGCATCCGCCAGGCTTCGCTCGGACTGTGATGCTGCAGGCGAACGCGGCATGCGCCACCAAGGGCATCACGCCGCACCGGCTGCGCGGCACCTTCGCGACGATGCTGTCGGAGGCCGGCGTGCCAATCCAAACGATCCAGAAGGTAATGCGGCACAAAAGCCCGATGACCACCATGGCCTACCTGGAGAAGGATCTCGACACCGCCGTGCACGCGCAGCACGACATCGCCGAGAAGATTGGATTTTCGTCCCGGCGAGAAAGTGGCGAACGACCGGCCGCAACCCCGCATGAATCCTCACTTCGATGATTATCATCAGTCATCGGTATTTGGGCTTTTGGCGGAATTTTCACAGAAATTAGACTTTGAATGGAATGCAATATGACCAAGAAAAACAGTACTTTCGATGAGCGCGCGCAACTGGCGCGCCACGCTGTTGCCGCCGGCGTCACTGCATGCGTCACTGGCTTGATGTCCGGCGACTTCAGCATAAACGATATGCGCCGGGCGCGAGCTGAAGCGTCGGCGCCGGCCGTCAGCAGCGGCATACCACCGGACCTGCTGTCTGCGCTGCAGTACCCACGCACGGCGTCGACCGGCGTCGGCGACGTGCTCAGCCAGGAGAAAGGTTCCGGCGCGCGCTTCAATGGTGGCAAGCCTGATTTTGCGCTGATCCCGCTGTGCACCTTGGAAGACGAGGCGCGCGTCTGGGAATACGGCCGTGCGAAGTATGCGGCGTGGAACTGGACGAAGGGCATGGCCTGGTCGATCCCATTCGCTTGCGCGATGCGCCACATAGCCGCCTGGCAGCGCGGCGAAGAGTGCGATCCCGAATCAGGGCTGCCGCACCTCGCGCACGCGATGTGTAATCTCCGCATGCTCACGCTGTACACCCAAACTTACCAGGTCGGCGACGACCGCCCAGTGAAGGAACTGCAACCATGAACCAAACCCGCCTCGGCTCGCTGATTGAGTCCCTCATCAACGTGGTGGTCGGCTTCTCGATCAACTTCACTGCCAACATGTTCATCTTCCCGCTTTTCGGCTTCCACATCACGGCCGGCGCCAACCTCGCTTTGGGGCTCGTCTACACGGTGATTAGCGTAGTGCGCTCCTACTGCATCCGCCGTTGGTTCAACGCAAAATTGCACCACATGGCGCAGGCAGCAGCATCCGCCCTCACACGGAGTGCGAGATGATTCATTATCACGGCTTGCCGATCACGCCTGCGACAGCTGCCGTGCGCGCGGTCAGCTCCGGCCATGCCTTCGTGTCGTTCCGTCACCCGGAGCAGTTGACCATCGCGCTGGAAGTAGCGCAGTCGTTCGCGCTCGATAACGGCGCGTTCTCGGCCTGGCGCAGCGGCGCGCCGGTGCTCGACTGGTCCGAGTACTACGAGTGGATCGCTGAGTTGCACCGGTACCCGAACTTCGATTTCGCGGTCATCCCTGATGTGATCGACGGCGATGAAGCGGCGAACGACGCGCTGCTGGACGAATGGCCTTGGCGCGAGTCGGCGCCACACGTAGGCGCGCCAGTATGGCACCTGCACGAATCGCTGGAGCGCCTTGATCGGCTGGTCGCAGGCTGGCCGCGCATCTGCCTCGGCAGCTCGGGCGAGTACGCCAAGATCGGTACATCGGCCTGGTGGACACGGATGGCCGAGGCCATGGATGTCATCTGCGACCGCGCCGGCCGGCCGGGCGCAAAGATTCACGGCCTTCGCATGCCTTCTGGGACCGTAAGACAGCGCCAATCCAAGGCCAGCTCTTCATGAATGCGATATGAGTGCCTCACGTAAAAATGCGACCTCATGGCGAGAAAGTGGCGAGCGACTTCGTATATCGCCTTTAGGTACGCCACTCCATGATTATTATGAATCATCGGTAATTGGTATGTGAACTGCAATTTCAGGAGATTGGACAGATGGCTAAAACAAAGAAACCTCGGAAGGCATACCGGCCGAAGCCCTGCGTACTGCCGCTCGGCATGCGCAAGGCCATTGCCTTCGAGATGCCTGGCTTTCAGGCCAGCGTAGCGCTGGGCATGGCTCACCTGGACGAGCAGCATATCTACGACCTGCTATCGAACGCCGACATGGTGCGTCGCATTGCACCTGACGGCCACGAGATTCTACCGATCGCCAACGACATGGTCCAGGCTATCGCCGAGATTCAGGCGCGGGCGCAGCGCCTGGGCAAGTTCGGTGTCAATGGTGACGAGATGCGGGTGCTGCGCGACGGCATCGGTAAGACGATGGTCTACCTGCGGGCGGTGCCGAACGTCGACATCAGCCGCGCGGCGTCGGCGGCGCTGGCCGAGTTCGACCGGACCGGAGTGCTGCGGGTATGAGCGCGCCGATGTCTCCGGAGGAGTACTTGGCCGTCCTGCTGGCGCCAGCGCGCCGCGCCCCCGAGCCGAGCCGCGCGCTGCCGGCAGCAGCCTACCGCGACCCTGCGCAAAGTGTGCAGATGGCGGCCGAGAAAGTGAAGCCGGTGCGAAAGAAACCCAGGCCACCAAAGGTGAATAAGAAATGGCGATAGTTGTACGTTTCACCAATTCATTTTTGATTTTGCTGTGTTAACCTTTGGCTTTACAACCGGAGCGCGCCCATGGATGATCGCCTGCTGAATCAATACTGCTTGGACTGGGTGCATTGGTGCTACACGCGCCGCTACTACATAGCGCCTGGTGGCAAGTCGGCACTGGCGGCGATGCAGCCCAGTAAGACTGGCCTGCCGCCGAATGCGCGGCTCGACCCGGACATGCAGTTCTTCAATATGGCGATTCACACGCTGGCCGACATGAAGGATCACCGCGATGCGATGGTGTGCTTCAACCTGTTCTATGTGGAGCAGGCCGACAACGTGAAGCGCTTGGCTGACAAATTGGGTATCAGCCGCCCGACCTACTACAACCGTGTGAAGTCGTTCGCGCGCAGGGCTTTTATTCTGGCGCAGAGCTTGAAGAAGGCGCACGTCACTGCGACGGTTGCGGTCGAACCAGAGTCGCCGACACCTCCGAATTAGTGTAAAGGCCAGCTTAGACAAAATAGGCCGTGACATGCCTTTACACTTTGGGCGAAAATAGCCTCAGTTTTGGTAGTCTGAAAAATTGACTCTACCGATTTAGCTCACTTTGCAGATAGCTCTGGAGCAGCCCGAAGCCACCCTTGCGGTGGCTTTTTCTATTCTGGCGGCGCTCCGCCAATCAAACGAGGTAATCGACATGCACTACCGCAATGGCCGCGAGGCAAAGAATGGCGACAAGATCGTGAGGCTGGAAGGCGGCAAGGTCGTCTCCTACGGCGTGCTGCACAGCGCAACGCCGGGCAACGACTACTGCAACGGCAATATCGCGGTGGTTCAGCCGCCCAACGACTACGCCTGCATGTGCGACTGCCTGCACGTCGACGACGTCGCGGCGGTACTCGCTGAACAGGGCCTCGACAAGCGACCCGCCGGGAAATAACCAGAACGCAGCCCAGCTACTCGCGAGGTATCCATGACCAATACGACCCACCCGACGAAAGAGACGGTGCGCGAGTACATGGAGCGTCGCACGCATGCACCGCTGGACCCGCCACCAACCGGCGATGAAATCCGCAGGCAGCTCGGCTGGTTCATGCTGCCGCAGAATCGCCGTCCGGATCAGACCGACCCAGAATGACGGTAGCGGCGCGCAATCCCGCGCGTTCATCCGCCGTTGGTGCATGCAGGCGCCCAAGTTAAGGCATGCCGGGCTGCGCACGAAACGCGCTCACGAATTTAAGTGTCTCCGCCGACGCCACAAGCGTCGGCCTTCGCCTCGCCTTCGAAAGATCGCGGGGCTTTTTTATTTGAGGTCTACATGCCCGGTCCAACATTCGACGCCGCAAACGTCCAGATTGTCGATGCGAATGGCGATGGCAATACGTACTTTGGCAATGCCTCACCTGGCACTGCTACTTCGGCAGCTGCATGGCAAATCCAGCGCATGAGTGTCAGCGGCACTGCGCAAACGTTTAAGTACGCCGACGGCGATGTTGGCTATGACAACGTCTGGGATAACCGCACCAGCTTGGCATACGCATAAGGCCCACAAATGCGAAAAATTGCGGCCATCGTTCAGGAAGCTATTGCGGCCGGCTTGGCGCGGGTTTCTTCAGACGGAACAAGCCTGGTAGGACCATCCAATAAGACCTATGCGCTCGCGCAACGTACACTGGCGCGGCCACCTGATGTGACGGACCACGCAGCACGTGGTTTCACGTCTTCTTCCATCTGGCAGGCACTCGGCAAGATCTGGCAGCCAGTCGCGGCACCGGACGCCACGTCGGCGGCTTGGGGCGAGTTGCCAGTCCCCGGCGGATGCTTCACCGACATCGTCGGCACCACCAATACGATCTTCGCCGGCGGCTTCGTCGCCATGAAGGCGGGCTACACCGGCGCGGCGGTCGACATCAGCGTGACCATCGCTACGACGCCGACGACCTTCACGATCAATATCCTGGCCTCGGGTGAGATTGATGTGATCGCCTTGCAGAGCGCGATTGCGCAGGCTGACGCCGGCACCGACGTCACCTGCACCAAACTCTACGACCAGTCTGGCGCCGGCAACCACTACGTCAAGTCTGCCTCGTACCCAGCGCCGTATGTGACCTTCGACGACGCCCTCGGTCGCTATTGCCTGGCGACGAATGGCCCATACGCTGGCGCACCACGCACGCTGAAGGCGCCGGTCGGCGTCATCACCACCGGCGCGCTTAGCTCGGGCTACGGCGTTGTCGGAAATGCCTACAGCACGCTCACCATTGGTCGCGGTGTCTCCTCGGCCAGCAACGGCCTGCCAGCTCTGTATGCCCTGGGCGACAACACGAATGCAACGACCGCAGACCGCCGCTTCTGCAGCGCGATAGCTGGCGTCAACGGCAAGTTCAACGTCTGGCGCGGGTTTGCAAAATGCAACCATTCTCCGGATCAGTTCGTTGACTCGCAGCCATCCGTAGTCGTCACCGTCTCTGCAACTGCGAATACTTACCTGTCGGTCAACGAGAGCGTGGGCGTCGCGACGACCACCAACGACACCGCGGTCTACACCAGCGGCTGGTTGTTCACCTACGACCCGTCAGCTAACGACCAGGTTGGCTCACACCGCATGGTGGCGTTCGCCGTGGCCAATGTCGCGCTGAGCACCACGCAGCAGGCCCGCCTGCGCCAGGCATCCTACGCCCGTTTCGATATCCGCCCGCAAGCGCTCGACCAGATCGTGCTCTGCGGCGACAGCCGCACCTCGTCCGCTCAGCCAACGAACAAGCGCTTCGACTCGCTTGCGCTCCAGCTCGCATCTCGTCTCGGCAAGGTCGCGCGTGTGATCGGCATGGGGAACGGCGGCTACACCAATGCCCAGATCTTGGCGAACCAGATCCCGACCATCGTCTCGATGTTCAACCCGAACGTCAAGAATACAGTGTTCTATTTGGCCAGCGTGAATGATGGCTCAGCCGGCGCCACCCCAGCGCAGATGGTCGCATCGATACAGGCCAGTCTGGCGCCATTGAAGTCAGCCGGATGGCGCGTGGTGCTGATCAACGAGCTCGCCACCACCAGCACTACGAACTCCGTCAATACCCAGTTACCAATCTTGCGCGGGCTGGTCGCTGCTGCTGGGCCTGCCGGCATGGGGTGCAATGCGATTCTGGACCCGCTGCAGTATTCGCCGCTGGCTGCGCCTGCCAACACTGCCTACTACGCGGACGGTCTGCACCTGACGCCTGCGTGTGATGCGCTGCTGGCCTCGGCGATGGTACCGCTGTGCGCCTGACCGATCACAGCGTTGGCTAGCTGTGCCGCCGCGCCCTAAGTCCATCTGCCGCCAAGCAGGCTGCGGCAAGACCATCGCAGAGCCTGGCTACTGCGACAAGCACCTGAAGGCCAAGCGCAAGGACGAGGACGAGCAGCGCGGCACGGCTCAGGAGCGTGGCTACACCAGCGCCTGGACCAAGGCCAGGGCTGCATGGCTGCGCAAGTACCCACTGTGCGTGTACTGCATGCGTGCCGGCCGAGTGCAGGCGGCCAACGTGGTCGATCACATCATCGCTCACAAGCTGAAGGAAGCGCTCGACAGCGGTGATGAGGCGAGGATCGCAAGGGCCAAGGCGCTGTTCTGGGATAGCGAGAACAACTGGCAGTCGTTGTGCAAGCCTTGCCACGACAGCGTGAAGCAGGCGGAAGAAAAGGCGGACAGATGAACCTCAAACGTATCAAGTGCATGATCGTCGGACACGAATGGGTGGTGCATGGGTTCGAGGCAGACATCGCCTCAGCCAGAACCTGCCGCCATTGCGCTGCGCACATCCCGGCCGTGGTTTGGCCCCGGTTGGGGCAAGTTCCTCCGCTTCGGAATCCACCGCCTCCCGTAGCCGAATGCAAGCCGCTGAAGTCCAGCCCACACGACACACGTGCCCGCGTCCTCGGCTGGGGCATCAGCATTCCGGAGATGCAGCGCGTGCCACCACCGCCAGTGCCGCCGCCGGCACGGCATGATCCGCGCCTGGTATCCGAGTGGGAGAAGCAGCACCCAAAGCTGTCTCGCCGAATCCAGATCGATGACTCACGTGACGTGGTAACGGTGGATGGTCATCCGATCAGTGGCGAAGCACTTACGCACATGCTCACCGTGCAGCCAGAGGGAAGGTGGTTCCGCGTGGCCGATGTGCAGCCAGGCGGGGCGATAGTCATCACGACCAAAACGATTACCGAAGTCACGGCCCAGCCAGAGCCATAGAACGCTGTTTGGACGTGTTTGTTCCGTAAGCTGCTCAGGCGGCGCGCTTGGTCGTGATCGATGCGTGGTGAGCCTTGCGGATGGCATGCTGGGCATTCCCAGAGGGGGAGGGGGATGCAAATCCCTGCGGCAGACCGTCGAAAAGACCGGCCATGCAAGCTTTTTTTTATTTCCGCGAAATTAAAAGTTAAAACGGTTTCTCAGAGGAAATCAGTAAGGCAAGGACGTTTATGAGCGGAATTGCAACTATTCCGGGGCGTGGTCGAAAAGCCAAGCCGACCGCCCGGAAGAAGGCCGCCGGCAATCCGGGGAAGCGAGCGCTCAATGACGACGAACCCGATTTCGGGATGGTGGTCAACATCGATCCGCCGGAGTGGATTGTCGGTACCGCCCGAGACATGTGGCTTCGCGTCACCCCGCTGCTGTGCAAGCAAAAAATCCTGCAGGTGACAGATCTGCATAACGTTGAAGCGTTCTGCATGGCATATGGTAATTGGCGGATGGCCGCCATCGACGTGGCAAAAAATGGTGTTGTGGTCGAGGGTGCAACCGGCGGTCCGATCAAGAACCCAGCTCTCACCGTGATCAACGAATCGGCCAGGCAGTTTGCGACCTTCGGCGCGATGCTGGGCCTGGACCCCGGCAGCCGAGCTCGTCTTACTGGTGTTGGCAAAAAAAAGGAAGATAACCCATTCGCCAAACTCATCAAGAAGAAGGGTGCTGAATGAGGTAGCGCATGGAACACCCACACGTCAATGCAGCCAACAAATATGCGCGGGATGTCGTCGCCGGCAAGATATTGGCGTGCACATGGGTGCAACTGGCGTGCAAACGTCACCTGGACGACCTGGTAGCCAACAAGTCGCAGCGCGCGAAATTCATATACGACCCGGACGCGGCCGAATTAGTCTGTCAGTTCATCGAGATGCTGCCGCACACGAAGGGTAAGTGGGGGCAGAAGAAGCAGTTGATCGTTCTCCAGCCGTGGCAGTCGTTCATCTTCTGCGTGCTGTTCGGCTGGAAGCATCGGGTCAAGAAGACGAAATGCGGCCGTCGCCGCTTTCGCAAGGCATACATCGCCGTGCCGCGGAAGAACGGCAAGTCGATCATCGCTGCCGGTGTCGGGCTGTACATGTTCGCCGCCGACGGTGAGTTCGGCGCCGAGGTCTATTCGGGCGCGACCACCGAGAAGCAGGCCTGGGAGGTGTTCCGCCCGGCCAAGCAGATGGTGGAGCGCACGCCGGAGCTACGCGAGCTGATCGGCGCCGAGGTCTGGGCCAAAATGCTGGTTACGCCGGAAGACGGCAGCCGGTTCGAGCCGGTCATCGGCAAGCCGGGCGACGGTTCTTCGCCGTCCTGCGCGATCGTGGACGAATACCACGAACATGACACGTCCGACCTGGTCGACACGATGGAGACCGGCATGGGCTCCCGCGACCAGCCGCTGATGGTTGAGATCACGACGGCCGGTTTCAACATCGCCGGCCCGTGCTACGACCAGGAGACGGATTGCAAGAAGGTGCTGCAGGGCGTGATGGTCGAGGACGAGCTCTTCGCCATCATGTACACGATCGACGACGGCGACGCCTGGGACGATCCGAAGGCGCTGCGCAAGGCGAACCCGAATATGGGCGTCTCGGTCGATGCCGAGTACCTGCTGAGCCAGCAGCGCCAGGCGGTGAACAGCGCCGCCAAGCAAACCCGGTTCAAGACCAAGCACCTGAACGTATGGTGCTCGGCGAAGTCGGCCTGGCTGAACATCCTCGACTGGAACCGCTGCGCGGATTACACGCTGCGGCCGGAGCAGTTCGCTGGCTGCGAGAACTGGCTCACGCTGGATCTAGCCAGCACGTCGGACGTCTGCGTGGTCATGCAGGTTTTCAAGAAGCGGATCGACGGCAAGGATCACTATTATCTTTTCGGCAAATACTTCCTGCCTGAGAACGCAATCGAGAACGACCCGAAAAACCGGGATGCCTACCGCAAGTGGGTGATCGAAGGCTTCCTCGAGCAGCACGACGGCGCCGAGATCGATTACGACCTGATCCGCGAACACACCGAGGCCCAGCTGACCACGTACCAGCCGATCGAGGTCGCTTTCGATCCCTGGCGCGCCGCGCACATGGCGCAGCAGCTGATGAAGGACGGCGCCGAGTTGGTGGAGTTCCGCCAGACGGTCCAGAACATGAGCCTGCCGATGAAGGAGCTGGAAAGCGCGGTCAAGGCCGGCCGCCTGCACCACGACGGCAATCCGATGCTGACCTGGATGGCGTCCAACGTCGTCGCGAAGCTCGATGCCAAGGACAACATCTACCCGCGCAAGGAAAAGCCTGAGCAGAAGATCGACGGCATTGTGGCGGCGATCATGGGTATCGGCCGTGCGATGTCCGGCGATGGAACTCCGCAGATGCCTGACGATTACACTTTATTGGTGGTATGACATGAATGCAATTACCTATAACGCTTCGATGGCCGCCGGCCTGGCGCTGATCGGCGGCGGCGTCAGCATGGTCAGTGTGCCGGCCGCCTTGGTTGTCGTCGGGGGACTGGTCATCGGCCTGACGCTGACCGCCGCTTTCCTGTCCCGGAAGGGCTAAATGTTCCTATCCGCACCCAGCGCCGACAGCGGCGATCGCTCGCCATGGGGCGGCTTCTGGTTCAATCCAGTGCCGTTCAACGGTATGAATGTGACGGCCGACTCTTCCCTGCAGCTGACCGCAGTCTATGGCTGCGTGCGCGTGCTCGCGAATGCGGTTATGACGCTCCCGTTCGTTCTTTATGAACAAATGGACAACGGCGGAAAGAAAAAAATTACCAAGCATTGGCTCTATAAGCTGTTCGCCAAGCGTCCAAACGACTTTCAGAACCCGGCGGAATTCCGGGCGATGATGCAAGGCCACCTCACTCTGCGCGGAAACGCCTTTGCGCGCATCTTCGGCAATGGCCGTGGCGAAGTCACCGACCTGATCCCGATCCATCCCGACCGCGTGACTATTGAGCTGCTGGGCGATACCAACTGGCGCTACCGCATCCAGAACAATGATGGAACCACAACGCCGGTAGCGCGGCAGGATATGTTTCACTTGAAGGGTATTTCCGGGGATGGAATCCTTGGATATAGCCCTATCCAGTTGGCCCGCAACGCCTTGGCTGGCGCTATCGCCGCGCAGAACTACGGCACGCGATATTTCCAGAATGACGCCTCGCCGACAGGTGGCTGGATCGAGCACCCCGGGAACTTTAAAGACACAGAGGCTCGCCGTCTGTGGTCGGAATCATGGCAAGAGCAGCAGGGCGGAAAGAACAAGGGGAAGATAGCGGTACTCGAATACGGCCTGAAATTCCATCCGGGTGTGCCGATCAAGAACGGGGATGCTCAGTTTATCGAGTACCGGAAATATTCCATATCGGATATTGCGCGGCTCTTCGGTGTGCCGCCCCATATGATAGGTGACCTGGAAAAGGCAACCTTCTCCAACATCGAGCAGCAGAGCATCGATTTTGTCATCCACTCGTTGACGCCCTGGCTCGTGTGCTGGGAAGAAGCGATTCGGTACAACTTCCTTGACCCGGACGACGATACGTTGCAGGTCGAATTCCCAACCATCTCCTTGCTGCGCGGCGACTCCGCAGCGCGCGGCATCTATATCAATACCCGGATCATGAATGGTTCGATGACGCGCAACGAGGCGCGCCTGATGGAGGGAGATAACCCTCTTGATGGGTTGGATGAGCCGCTGCGCCCGCTGAACATGATCGCCGACAGCGCCGCTGAAGAGGAAGACACGAATGTACTGGACGACGATGAGCTCCCGGCCAACGCGAATCCCAACGCGCCGTCGGATAATCCGCCGGAGGATAGTAAATCAAAGAAACCCGCTTCGGCGGGTTTTTCATTTCCGGATGACCGACTGCTCGCGCTGGCCGGCGCCGCCGCCGAACGCATCGCGCGCCGCGAGGTGGAGATCGCCACCAAGGCCTACAGCTCCGGCGGACCGGATGCGCTGGCGCGCGCCTATGCCGCACATGCCCCATTCGTTTCAGCGGCGCTTGGCGTGAGCATGGAAAGCGTGAAGGCATATTGCGATGAGCAAATCGCAATTGTCTGCGCGGTCAGCAGTGATGAATTGGCAGAAATCGCCCGCTGCAAACTCGAACGACTCGCACTCAAAGGATAAATATGCGCGGCTCCCTCATTCTTTCCGCCCTGGCTTCGCAGCCTTGGGCGCTGGACCAGAACTACCTGGCAACCATGTCTGGCGTATTGCGCCGGTGGTCCGCCGGACAGCCGGCCTCGCCTGAAGTCATGGCTGAAGTCGAGGCGGCGCAGGCCGCGCGCGGCGCCCGCGCCAAGGCGACAGCGAATGTCGGCGGCGGCATTGCCGTGTTGTCGCTCTATGGCGTCATGAGCCAGCGCGCATCGATGGTCGATGATATCTCTGGCGCCGGCGGCACGTCGACGCAAGCTTTCACCCAATCGTTGCGCGCTGCGCTGGCCGACGACTCGATTAGCGGCATCATCATCGACATCGACTCGCCTGGCGGCTCGGTATTTGGCACCGCCGAGCTGGCGGCAGAAATCATGAGCGCACGCGGCACCAAGCCGATCTACGGCTTCGTGAACTCGCTGTGCGCCTCGGCCGCCTACTGGACTGGCAGCCAGTGCGAGCAGCTGTTCATCACGCCCGGTGGCCAGGCCGGCAGCATTGGCGTCTACATGCAGCACGTCGACGAGTCGGCCGCGCTGGATGCCGAGGGCTACAAGGTCAATTACATCTCGGCCGGCAAGTACAAGGTCGAGGGAAACAGCCTGGGCCCGCTTGATGACGAGGCGCTTAGCTTCCTGCAAAGTCAGGTCAATTCCTACTATCAGTCGTTCACCTCGGCAGTGGCCAAGGGCCGCGGCGCGCCGGTGGCGTCGGTTCGCGACGGAATGGGGCAGGGACGTTGCCTATTGGCCGCCGATGCGCTGGCCGCCGGCATGGTCGACGGAATCTGCACCATGGACGACGTCATCAAGAAAATGCAGAAAGCGATCAAGGGCACCGCTGGCGCGCGCGCTGACGATGTGGCGTTGCCGGTTGCGGCTGAGATTCAAGCCCCGGCCGCGCCGGTAGCTGCCGATGATCCTGTTGCGCCTTCCGGCGCGCCAGCAGCACATGCCGCCCGCGCCGCGGCACGCCGGCGCGCACTGGAGTTGGCCGGCCTCTAATTTCCTACCTTTTTTGGGCCAGCACAGGCCCGCCGCTGCCGGTCCATCGATCGGCGGCGTCCCGGCCCATCGGTCGATTTGTGCAACCCAGCAGCAACCCAGGACCCGCCACCGAGCGGGTTTTTTCATTTCTGAGAAAGAAAACCATGACCATTCGTATCCTGCAACAGAAAAAAGCGGCTGCGGTTGCTAAGGCCAAGGGCATCAACGACGTAGCGGCCGCGGCTGACCGCGACCTGAATGCTGACGAGCAAGCGGCGTATGACGCGGCGATGTCCGAGGCATCCGGCTACGATGCCCGTATCGCGCGCGCCCAGGAGCTGGCAGCTGCCGACGTGTCGGACGGCGTGCAAATCGCGGACAATGCGCGCATCAGCGTGACCGACAACGCGTCTTCCGATCCGAAGGCCGGCTTCAAGTCCGCCGGCGAGTTCTTCAAGGCGGTGCGCGGCGCGGCTCTGGCTGCATCCACAGGCCAGGCCGTCGACCGACGCCTGCTGATCGGCGCTGCCGCACCGACCACCTTCGGCAACGAAGGCACGGGCGCCGATGGCGGCTTCCTGATCCCCGCCGAGTTCTCGAAAGAGATCTGGCGCCTTTCGCTCGGCGAGGGCTCGCTGATCCCGATGACCGCGAACACCGAAGTTTCCGGTAACTCGATGGTGTTCCCGAAGGATGAAACCACCCCTTGGGGCGGCGCTGGCGTCCAGGCTTACTGGAAGGGCGAAGCGACCGCCGGCAACCAGAGCAAGATGGCGCTGGGCACTGAAATGCTGCGCCTGAAAGAACTGATGGTGCTGATCCCGGTCACCAACGAGCTGATGGATGATGCTCCCGCTCTCGGCAGCTATCTGTCGCCGCTGGCCAGCGACCACATCATGTGGAAAGCGAACGAGTCGATCTTGTTCGGCACCGGCGGCGGACAGCCTTACGGCTGTATGAACAGCAACTCGCTGGTTGTGGTGGCAAAGGAAACCGGCCAGGGCACCGGCACGCTGTTGCAGCCGAACATCTCCAAGATGCGCAGCCGCCTGAAGACTGGCGAGCTGAAGAATGCGATCTGGATCGGAAACCCCGACATCCTGCCGGCCTTGGAAGGCATGACCATCGGAAATCTGCCGATCTTCCTGCCACCTGGTACCGGCCTGCGCGAGGCCTACGACGGCACGCTGAACGGTCGCCCAGTGATCCTGTCGGAGCATGCTGCCGCTTTCAGCGCGCAGTCCGACCTGTCTCTGATCGCGCTGTCCGGCTACCGCACCATCACCAAGGCCGGTGGCATCCAGACCGATACGTCGATGCACCTGTTCTTCGACGCCAACGCGACCGCCTTCCGCTTCATTTTCCGCATGGACGGTCAGCCGATCATGGGCGCGCCGATCACCCCGCCTACCGGTAAGAGCACCAATACCCGGAGCTACTTCGTCACCCTGGGCGCCCGCTAATTGTAACCGGGCGGCAGTGCTGCCCGTTCGCATCCAACTCCACAAGGAATAGACATGAATCCGAACACCAAGTTTAACGAGCGCGTCGCCATCCTGGCGACCTTGGACCCTGCCAGCGTTGCCGCAAGCACTGTTGTTTCCGGCTGGGTTTCGATGGCGAACTTCCATTCCATCGCTGCCCTGATCCAGACCGGCGTGCTTGGCGCATCGGCAACCATCGATGCCAAGCTGCGCCAGGCTACCGATTCGTCGGGAACTGGCGCCAAGGACATCACCGGCAAGGCGATCACCCAAATCGTCAAAGCCACCGGCGACAACAAGCAGGCCATGATCGAGGTCCGCGGGGAAGACCTGGACGTCAACAATGGTTTCACCTACGTGGCCCTGTCGGTCACCGTCGGTACGGCCGCCTCGATCTTCAATGCTGCACTGATCGGCAACAACGCGCGCTTCCTGCCCGCCTCCGCGCTGAACCAGGCTGCCGTCGCTCAGTTGGTGTAACAACACGCGCCCGGCTCCGGCCGGGCGCACCTCCAGGATATAAAAAATGCCCGAAATCTGCTTGATCCAACCGTCTGGCGAACCGATTCATCTCATCGAGGCGAAGAACGACCGCCGTGTAGATGATTTCGCCGACGACAGCAAGATCAAGTCGCTGATCGTGGCCGCGCGCCAAGCGGTTGAGTCGAAGACTCGCCGCCAGCTGCTGCACGCTCGATTCCAGCTTGTGCTGGACCGGTTTCCTTGTGGCGCCTACCCAGCGCTGCCCAACGCCGTCAATCTTCCAGGCTACGCCATCCAGTTGCCGCGCTCGCCGGTGGTCGACGTCGTCTCGATTCAGTACATCGACATGGCCGGCGTGTTGCAGACGATGCCACCGGCCGATTATGTCGTGAATTCGGCCATGGAGCCGGCCATTATCACGCCGTGCTTCGGCAAGATCTGGCCGATTCCGCTGCCGCAAATCGGTTCGGTGTTGGTGACCTACGATGCCGGCTATGCGTCACCGATGACGGTAGCGCATGCGAGCGACACTACCCACCTCAAGGTTTCAGGCCCGGTGGTGTGGCTGGTGGGCGCGCGCGTGCGCGTCTACAACAGCGGTGGCGCGCTGCCGAGCCCATTGGATGGCGACAGCACCTATCTGGTGGCCACCGCCGTGAATGGCGCCTATACCCTGACCGACCTAGCCGGTTCTGCCATCACGTTCACCGACGATGGGTCTGGCCGCAACTTCATCGGCGTGGTGCCGGAAGGCATCCGTAGCTGGATGCTGTTGCGCGTTGGCTCGTTGTATGAGAACCGCGAAGAGGTGGCCATCCTCAATCGCGGCAAGGTTGAGCTGCTGCCATACGTCGATGGCCTGCTAGATCCATACCTGCCGAGTGTGTACTGATGCGTGCCGGAAATTTGCGCCATCGCTTGACGATTCAGTCACGCGATACCGGCGTTGACGTGCTGAACGGGCAGGTCATGACCTGGTCGAATGTCGCCACAATTTGGGCGGACATACAACCCTTGAGTGGACGTGAAATTTTAGCGGCGGCGGCAGTCAACACCGAGATAAGCCACGTAATCCAGATCCGGTATCAGGTGCAATTCGCCAACCCGAAAGCCATGGCCGCGATGCGCTGCTTATACGGCACTCGAGTTTTCAACATCTCTTCGGCGCGCGATATCGACGAGCAGCATCGCACTATCGAATTGACGTGTCTGGAGGGCATGAACGATGGCTGATCTCGTCGTCACAGGTCTGGAGGCCTTGGCCGCATCGCTGAACGCCATCACGCCGCGTCTGGCCAAGAACGCGCTGGCCGCCGGCCTGCGCCAGGCCGCCAACATCATCAAGGACCAGGCGAAGGCGAATCTGGTTCCTGTCTCGCCCGAAGATCAGCTGACCGGCGCCCTGAAAGCGTCGATTCGCACGGTGCAGCGGCGCGGCACGCCCGATCGCGTTGTCTTCAACGTGGTGGCCGGCACGCTGACAACCGCACAGGTGAAGAAATTCGGCCCGGACTCACCGTATTACGCGCTTTGGGTTGAGAAGGGCCATATCAACCGCAAGATGCACGACGCCCTATTCGGCACGCGCCGGTTCAAGGCCTATCAGCGCCAAGTTTCCGAGTCCAACACGCCAGCGCACCCGTATATGGCGCCGGCGGCGGCCGAAAAAGGGCAGCAGGCGCTCGATACGCTGGTTGAAACGGTGCGCAACAACTTTGCAGGGATTGCTGGATGAACGGACACCTCGCTGTAGTTGGCCTGCTCAAGCGGGCGACCGGCCTGACTGCGCTCGTCGGCCAGCGGATATCCCCAGATGTCATGCCTGACAGCCCGACGCTTCCGGCCATCACATACCAGAAGATGAGCGGGTCCAGCGCGCGTGGCGCGGTGGCCGACCCGCCGCTGATGACGGCGATATTCCAGATTTCCAGCTGGGCGAAAACGCGTAACGACGCTGCGGCGATCGTCCAGCAGGTGCGCGCCGCCATGGACCGCCAGCGGCAGCAGACGGTCGGCGGTGTCTATGTGGACGACACGTTCTACACCGATGACGTCGACATGTACGACCCCCCGACGAAGACCTACTTCAACCACTGCACGTTCCGCATCCACTATCGAGATCCCGCATGACGACCAAGACACAGAGCATCGTTGCTGCAATCGCCGCGACGCTGACCGGCGCCGGCATCTCGGTGCGAGAGGATACCGAGGCGCTGTTCAGCTTCGAAACCAAGCCGTGCATCGTGGTCGACTGTGGCGATGAAATCTGCCAGCCGGTCGTCGGATCGATGGTGTATTGGGACTTAACCGTGACGCTGATGATCGGCGCCGACGGCCCGGTGCCGAAGTTGGCGCCTGAGCCCACCCGCGCCGCCGCGCACGCGGCGCTGTACGTCGACCGCACGCTTGGCGGCCTGGCCATCGATATCTCGATCGGTCAGGTCAATCGGGCCATCGATGTTGAAAACCCAGCGGCCGGCATCACGCAGGCCACCTACCTTGTGAAATACCGCGCACTTGAAGGAGTTGTTTGATGGAAAACGAATATGCAGGGCAGGGCGGCAGTTACGCCATTGACGAAGACGGCCAGCGCAAACTGATCCAGCGCACCGAGGACGCGCCGCCCGCGCGCGCGCCGGCGCCGCCCGACGAACCAGCAGCACCAGACCAACCCGCTCCGGCGGGTTTTTTTACGTCCGTCAGCCCGGCCACTCCGGATGACCAATCCAATCCAACCCCGGAGAAAACATGAGCCTTCTTTTCCGCAAGCGCGCCATTCTGGCCAAGATCGAAACCACGTATGGAGTTGACCCGGTACCCACCGGTGGTTCCAACGCCATCCTGATGAGCAACATCACCGTCTCGCCGATGGAGATGAACCTGGCCCAGCGCAACAACATCAAGGCCTACCTCGGCAATAATCCGTCCGTGCTGGCAGCGATCTACGCCAAGGTATCCTTCGACGTTGAGGTAGCCGGCTCCGGCACCGCCGGCACCGCGCCGGGCTATGGCCCGCTGCTGCGCGCGTGTGCGCTGTCGGAGACGCTGCTGGGTACGGCGCTCACCGGCACTGCCGCCGCCGGCGGCGCGAACACCATCCAGTTCGTGGCCGGCGCATCGGCGACGGACGGCACCTATGTTGGCATGACCGTCTACATCACTGGCGGCACCGGGGCGGGGCAGTCTGGCGTGGTCCAGTCCTACGTTGGCTCGACCAAGACCGCCACCATGACCGCCGCCTGGGCCACGCCGACCGATGTGACCAGCGTCTACAACATTCCCAAGCAGGTTGTCTACCAGCCGGTCTCGTCCGCGTTCGAGTCGATCGCCATCTACTGCAACGTGGACTCCGTGCGCCACATCCTGTTGGGCGCGCGCGGCACCGTCGCTATCAAGGCGTCGGCCCAGGGCGTCCCGATGTTCAGCTTCACGTTCACCGGCCTGTTCCTCACGCCAACCGACGTCACCATGCCGAACGTCACGCTGTCGGCATTCCAGCAGCCGCTGGCCATCAACAATACCAACACCTCGGGCCTGGTCGTCGCCGGCTATGCCGCCGCTGTCGGGAGCGACTTCTCGTTCGATCTCGCCAATACGGTCGTCTTCCGTTCGCTGGTCGGCGGCTCCGAGAACGTCGTTCTGACCGACCGCAAGCCTTCCGGCTCGATCACCCAGGAGGCGACCACCGTCGCCGCGAAAGACTGGTGGACCCAGATCAAGAACGTGACGCTGGGCGCCTTCTCCATGACCCACGGCACGGCGGCCGGCAACAAGGTAAAGATCGACGCTCCCGCGATGCAGTTGACCACGCCGGCGTACAGCGACAAGGATGGCATCACGATGCTGGGCACCAAGGCCGACCTGATCCCTGTCGTTGGCAACGACGAAATCACGATCTGCATCCAGTAATCCACCCCTGAAGTTTCGGCGCAAGCCACCCCAGCACCGGCCGGCCGCTGTCGCCTTCGCGGGCGCGGCGGCTGGCACGGGCACTCATTCACCCGCGAGAGGAAATCACATGTTCATCATCCCATCCAGCAAGCCCAAGTCAATCACCTGGCCCGTCTTCGTCGACGTACCGGACGATGGCGGAAAACTCCGCAAGTTTGAATTCACCGGCACCTTCAACCTGCTGGACGACGATGCCAAAGACGCGATCGCCGCCGAGTCGCGCGCCGCCGCGCCGGCCGAGGACGGCAGCGAGGAATCCGTCAACGCCTGGAAGGCCGTATCGGTCGACCGCATCATGAACTTCATGACCGACTGGAAGGGCGTTGTCGACGAGGAAAAAGTTCCGGTCCAGTTCAGCAAGGACAATCTGCTGTCCGTGGCGCGCACCTCGTTGGGCGTGAGCCTGCTGCGCGGCATCAATACCGCCATCAACGAAATCAACGTCGGTGCCCGCACAAAAAACTAGCCGACGCCGCCGCGTTCTGGGCGCGCGGCGGTAAGGATGACAGCGCCGGCGCCGAAGATGATCTCGCGCTGTTCGGGGTCGACCCTGACATAGCGGCGGAATGGGTCGGCCAGGACGACGAGCCAGAGCAGTTCGAAGTCTGGCCGGAAAACGCCCGGACCTTCAGTATTTTCATGTCGATGTCGACGCAGTGGCGCTGGATTCCCGGCATGGAGCCGCAGCGCGATGGCCTGGACTTCACGACGTTCCAGCTGGAGTTGGCGACGGCCGGCGTCAAGAAAAAGCAGGTCACAGAGGTTTTTCAGGGCGTAAAGGTGATGGAGCGCGCGGCGCTCAACACATGGCGCGCAGCGCAAAAGTAGGCCGCCCGGTTTATTCCGGCCGGCCTTTTTCATTGGGAGTACGGTATGCCAGGTGCAGTTACAGTCGGTCAGTTGATCGTGAATTTGTCGGCGAACACCGCCGATCTGAAATCCGATCTAGCCGGCACCACTGCGACCGTCAAGCAGTCGGCACAGGAAATGACCAATGCGTGGGCTGGCGTCACCACGTCCACAGGAAACGTCAACGCCGCAGGGAAGGCGCTGATCGCCACCCTGAAAGAGCAGATCGCTACCTTCGGCATGACCGATCAGCAGTTGGTCCAGTACAAGGCAAACCTGGCTGGCGTCGGCGGCGAGGTTCAGGCTCTGAATGCCCGTCTCACCGGTATGAAGGACGCTGCCTCGGCCTATGGCGAAGAAGCGAAGAAGGCCGGTGCCCACACCGAACAATTTAGCTTGTCGACCGCCGGCGCGCGTCGCGAGCTGATCGTGCTCGCGCATGAGATGAGCCAGGGGAATTACTCCAAGTTTGGCGGCTCGCTGCTCGTGCTCGCGGAGCGCACGAACGCCGCTTCACTTCTGTTTTCTGCCGCCGGGTTGACCCTCGGCGCCCTAGCCGCCGTAGTTGCCCTGACCGGCTACGAGCTGTACAAGATGCACGACGAGATCGATGGGTTCAATAAGTCGATCCAGCTCACCGGTAACTTCGCCGGCGCCACGCGAGACAGTCTGAATTCGATGGCTACCAGCATCCAATCATCAGCCACCGGCGGTGTGCGCAAAGCCACCGAAGTCCTGGAAGGCCTGGCTGCAACCGGACACTTCACCTCCGGCGCTATGCTGGCCACCGGTGAAAGTGCGCTGCAGTTCGCGCGCCTGACAGGCAAGTCATCGGAGGATGTCGTCAAGTTCTTCGACGGCATGAGTAATGGCGTGACAGCCTGGGCCGAGACCGCGAACAAGTCGTATCACTTCCTCAACGCCGCCCAGTATGAGCACATCGCCACCCTGGACAAGGAGGGGCATTCCCAGCAGGCCGTCATCGAGGCGATGCATCTGATGAACGCCGGCCTGGACGAGAATGCGAAGCACCTCAGCTACTGGCAGAAGAACGCGCAGGGCTGGACCATGATCCTTGACGCCGCGTCGGAGTCGATGCGCAAGTTCGCATTCCCTACCATTGATGAGAAGGTTGCATCGCAGGTCGCGAAGCTGAACGAATTGCAGGACAAAATGCGTCGAATGACTGCGAACGGTACCGCCGACTCCGGGCCCGGCAACAATATTCGAGCTGAAATTGAGGCGCAGCGCAAGATCGTTCATGATTTGATTGCCCAATCGAACAAGGCGGAAATCGACGCTTCTGCCAAGCAGGAGCGCGACCTCGCGAACATGAAGGCCGTCGCGGCCCAAAAGGACCTGGATCAGATCAAGGTTGGCCTGAAGACCCGCGATGAGCTGCGTGCAGACGCTGAGGCCAAGATCCGCAAGGATGCCGCCCTCGTCAATGCCAACGCCGTCGCCAATGGCAAGGCGATCGTGGAGACGGCCGACAACGTTGCGCGCCTGGTCGCTGCCTCGAACGCCAAATATGTCGAGAAGGGTTCCGATGACCGCGCGAAGGTGCTGGAGAATGGCCTGAATAATGCCAAGGCCATGCTGGATGGCGAAAAGTCGATCTATGACGCGCGTATCAGCATGCTCACCCGTTTCCACACGAATTTCGGCACGTCTGACGAAGACTTCCTCGCCGGTCGCACCAATGCGCGCGCTGAATACATTGCCTCCGAGGCAATTGCCTTTGCGAAGGAGTCATCGCTCCTGCAAGCAGCTGCGGCGCACGCAAAGAACCCCGAGGAAGTGGCTGCGGCCAAAACGAAATACGACCAGATCGCGGCGGCGCACCAGAAGTTTTTGGATGAAATGCGCAACACCGCCGGCGGCGATACTGTCACGCCCCTGGAGGACGAGAAAAAATCCTACGACGCAATGATCAAGGCAATGATTTCCGGCGGCGACGCGGAAATAAAGAAGCTCGATGAACAGATCGCCAAACAGCGTTTGCATAATGCTGAAATCGGCAAGACGAAGGAGCAAATTGAACTCGTTCGCCAGGCCGCTGTCAGCAGCGATACCGAGCAGATGGCGGCTGATGCCGACTTCCTGCGAACCGGAATGCAGCGATGGGACCTGGATGAGAAATCGCGGGCGGCGTACGCGATTCGTCTGAGCCAGCTTGACGATGAGATTGCTCGTCGCAAGATCCTGGCTGGCCTGAATGGCGAAGCTGCGGCGGCCGAGGCGGTGGCGCATGATCTTGAAGTTTCTAAGAAATTGGCCGATCAAACAATTAAAGACTGGAAGAATGTTGGCACCAGCATTTCAGAGGCACTGACCAGCGCATTCGGTTCCGCCGGCAAGGCGGCGGGCGGTATGTTCAAGGCTTATGCTGACAATGCCGCCCATCAACTTCAGATCAATAAAGATCTGGCTATTGCAGCCACGAAGAAAGACGGCGACCCGACAAAGTTACGGGAAATAGATGAGTTGAACCGTCAATCTGCCCAGTCGCAGATCCAGGGCTATGCCGGCGTGACGTCCGCCGCGCAGGGTTTCTTCGCCGAGGGTTCGCGCGGCTACCAAGCCATGCACGCGGCCACAGTGATGCTTCAAGGGGCTGAGATTGCGCTGAGTCTCGTCAAGGGCGTGAATGCGGTGCTGACGCAGGGCGAGGGCGACCCGTACACGGCGTTCGTCCGTATGGCAGCCATGGCGGCCATCGTGACCGGCCTGGGCGTTGCGCTCAGCGGCGGCGGAGGCGGTGGTGGCGGGCAGTCGGCCGCCGACGTGCAGAAAACGCAGGGCAGCGGCTCCGTGTTCGGCGACAGCTCCGCGAAGTCGGATTCGGTGCGCCGCTCAATCGAGCAGATGTCGGCAAACTCCGACCTGTTGGTCCCGATCAACCAGGGCATGCTGACATCGTTGCAGGCGATCGAGGCTTCAATGGTTGGCCTGACCAACCTGGTCGTGCGCACGCCGGGCCTCACCGATGGCACCAACATGGGCATTGCCACGGGGACGAGTGGCCTGGGCGGAATCGCGGGAACCGTTCAAAGCATCGTGGGCGCAATCCCTCTAATTGGTGGCGTCCTCGGAAAGGTTACCTCGCTGTGGGGCAAGACATCGACCAGCATCGTCGACTCCGGCCTCCAGTACGGCGGCAGCGTGCGCGGACTGCAATCGGGCAATGGCTTCGACCAGTATGCCAGCGTGGACACCACGAAGTCCAGCTGGTTCGGGCTGTCGAAGAGCACCAGCAATTCGGTGCAGACGCAGGGGCTGAGCGACGAGCTGTCGAAGCAGTTCGGCCTGATCTTCACGAACCTGGACAAGTCGCTGCAAGTGGCTGCGGTGGCGCTGGGCGGTTCGGCCGCCGATGTGACCAAGGTGATCGACGGCCTGACGCTGGAAAGCACTAAGGTCTCGCTCAAGGGCCTGACCGGTACCGCGCTGACCGACGCGCTGAACTCTGTCATCTCGAAGTCGATGGACGATATTGCGTCCGCCGCATTCCCGCAGATGGACCAGTTCCGCAAGGTGGGTGAGGGCTATGCCGAGACCGTGATGCGCATTGCTGGCGATTACGCCAAGCTCGACTCGATCCTGGCTGCGACCAGCACAACTTTCGGCGCCACTGGCATGGCCAGCATCGCCGCGCGCGAGCACCTGATCGAGCTGGCGGGCGGTATCGACCAGCTGAACAGCCAGACGAACTCGTTCGCGCAGAACTTCCTGTCGAAGTCGGAACAACTGGCGCCGGTGCAAAAGTATGTCACCGACCAGCTGGCGGCCATGGGCCTGCAGAGCTTGACCACGCGAGACCAATTCAAGGACTATGTGCTCGGCCTGGCCAACTCCGGCAAGCTCGCCACCGACGCGGGTGCGCAGCAATACACGTCGCTCCTGGCGCTGGCTGACGCCTTCGCGAAGACCCATGCCGCCACGGTCGACCTGACCAAGTCGGAGCAAGAAATTTCCGATGAGCGCAAGGGCCTGCAAGACCAGTTAGATGCCCTGACCATGACGCAGGCCCAGCTGGCGGCGAAGGCGCGCGCGGCGATCGATGGCCACAACTTGGCGCTGTACGACCAAGTGCAGGCGGCGCAGGCCGCGAAGGACTCGCTGACTGAAGCTGCAGCGATCCTCGACCAGCAGGGGCAGATGTACGCGGCCACCGGCGACAAGGCCGGCCAAGCTGCCGTCCTGCTTGCTCAGCACCAGGCTGCGCTGGTCGGCCTGACGCCGGCGCTTGCTGCCGCAACCGAGGCTACATGGACAGCGCAGGCAACGCAGAAGGCAATCGCCGATGCTACCACTGAGCACAATGCAGTCCTAACGCAGCTGGCGGATCTATATGCAGCCACTGGTGACAAGGTTGGTGCCGCCGCAGTGCTGGAACAACAGCATCAAGCCGCCCTCGTCGGCCTGACGCCAGCGGTATCAGCCGCCACGCAAGCTACCTGGGCCGCCCAGGCGGCGCAGAAGGCCATGGCCGACGCCACGTCCGAGCACAACGCGATCCTGACTCAGCTGGCCGGCCTGTACGCCGCCACCGGTGATAAAGCGGCAGCGGCTGCCGTGCTTGAACAGCAGCACAACGCGGCGTTGGTCGGTCTGACGCCGGCACTGGCTGCGGCAACGCAGGCGACTTGGGACGCCCAGGCAGCCGAGCAGGCCAAGAAGGATGCGCTGACGGAATCGAACTCGCTGTTGGCCGTTCAGGCGCAAATCTACGACGCAACCGGCGACAAAGCCGGAGCGGCCGCCGTCTTGCAGAAGCAGCATGCTGCAGCTTTGGCGCTGCTGAGCCCAGCACTACAGGGCGCCACGCAGGAATTGTGGGCAGCTCAGGAAGCGGCGGGCGCGATCGCCAATGCGAAAGCCGCCACGCAATCCTTCGGCGATGCGCTTGCCAGCAGCATGACTGCCGCGACGAATGCCGCCGCAGCGTTTCGCGCCTTGAACGATACGCTGCTGATTGGTAGTTCGTCCGCACTGTCTCCGAAGCAGCAATATGCCGCCGCCCAGCAGCAATTTTCCACGGCAGATGCATCGCATTTGCAGGCTGCCGAAACAGCGCTGCTGGCTGCGTCCAAAGCTGTCAACGGAAGTGGAATCGGGTATGCGCGGGACTTTGCGGCGGTCATCGCACGCAATAGCGCCGAGGCAGCATCTTCCGACGCTAGCGCAGCAGCAGCTCCCGGCATATGGAAAAGTTTCCTGGCGAGTCTCCCCGCACATGCTGGCGGCGGGATCGCTTCTGGTTGGTCGGTGGTTGGGGAGCAGGGGCCGGAGTTGGCCCACTTCAGCCAGCCAGCCCGTATCTATACCGCCAGCCAGACGCGCGAAATGATGGGGGGCGGCTCTAGCGATGCGGCCGTGAAGGAAAACACCGCCGTGCTGCGCCAGGTGCTCGCTGCCACTGTGGAAAACACGAAGCACGTCCGCAAAACCGCCGACATCTGGACTCGCGTCACTCGTGACGGCAATTCTCTGAAGACATCCACATGAGCATGAAAGTTATCCCGCCGCTGGCGATTACCGACGCCATGCTGACAAGCACGAGCGCAGTGGAGACGGCGCCGGCCCTATATGCCGGCGGCACCACCTATGCGCTGAACGCAACCGCTGGCGTGGCTGGTGCCGCCGGATTGATCACGATCTACAAGTCGCTCCAGGGCTCCAATACCGGTCACGCACCGGCCAGCTCTCCTACTTGGTGGGTGAGCATTGGAACGACTTATCAGGTCTATGCCGGCGGCACCACCTATGCTCTTGCTGATCGTGTCATCGACAACGTCGCACACCTGGTCTATGAATCACTGATCGGGGGTAATGTCGGCAACGTGCTGTCCGATGGCGCGAAGTGGAAAGCGATCGGCCCGACGAATCCATGGGCGATGTTTGACACGTTGCGAAACACGGCGACGACGGTCCCGGCCGGCACGCTCACAGCCACAATCACGCCTGGGGTGCGAATCGACTCCTTGGCGCTTCTTGGTCTTTCGGCAACCTCGGCCACGATCACGGTGACAGTTGCTGGGGTGACGCAATACTCCAAGACCGTCAATCTGAATTTGCGATATGTGGCCAACTGGTACGACTACTACTTCGCTCCATTCAAAACGCAAAACAGCCTCGTGGTGTTTGATATTCCGCCATATTCCAATGGGGTAATAACTATCACTCTGACGAACTTGACTGGAAATGTCGCCTGTGGCGCTTGCGTAATGGGCATGCAAGTGGATATAGGCGATGTGCAATATTCCGCAGAATCGGACGCGTTGAATTTCTCTACGGTCGACCGTACCACTGACGGGACCGCCACTCTTATTCCAAGTCGAAACGTCCCCAAGACCATCTCAAGTATTTGGCTGGACAAGAAATTCGTCAATCAGGCGCGCAGCTTGCGCGATTCATTGAATGGTTCGACAGCGGTCTGGGCAGGCCTGGACGACGATACCCAAGAATATTTCGAGGCATTGCTGATCCTGGGCTTCTACCGTCGCTTCACGATCAATTTGCAGTACCCAGATTTCGCCATCATCTCTTTAGAATTAGAGGAAGTTTAAATGTCCCAGACAGCTCCTACCCCAGTTGACGCTCTGCCTACGCCGCCGTCCACTTCCAGTCCCGCAACCTTTCCGACCGATGGGGATAATTGGGTTGCCGCGCAGCCTAATTTTCGCAGTCAGCTCAACGCACTTGGCAGCGTAACCTACAACAATGCGGTCGATGCCTATAACAACTCCGTGATCGCAAGCGCGCAGTCAGCGGCTGCAATCGCTGCTGTGAACGCTCCTGCTTGGGCAGCTGGCACCTATGTTGCAGGAAACGTTCGATATAGCCCAGCCGACGGCCGTACCTATCGCTGCTATGTTGGAGTGACCGGGTCTACCGATCCATCGGCAGACCCGACGCATTGGTCATGTGCTTCCGCCGGACAGTTCCCATATCTGCACGTACGCGAAGAGCAATCAAGCGGGACAGCAGGTGGGTCTTCGGGGGCAACAACGACCCAAGTCCGAACGCTGAATACTGTGGTTGGCGCCAATACCATCCCTGGCGCATCGCTCTCAGCCAACAAGGTTACCCTGCCGGCTGGGACATATGAATTCGTCGCGAAGGCTCCGACGAACCAAACGGGTGTTACGCGCCTTACTCTGCGGAATGATACCGACTCATCCGACATCATGATTGGCGACAACAACAATGCCGGCAGCTCAAGCAGTTTTGTGATCTGGAACAGAGTCGAGGGAAAATTTACCATTTCTGCGACGAAGGATATTAAGCTCAATCACTATACCCAATCAGCAGTTTCATCAGTCGGCCTTGGATCTGCAACGTCCCTGGGAACTGAGGTTTATTCATCGCTTCAGCTTTGGAAAGTCGCATAATGGAATATGTAACCTACGCGCCAGATGGCGCACTTACTGGCAGCTATAGCCAGGATCTGGCGCCCGAGCATGCTGAATGCTTCATCGAGGTTACTTCGGAACAGCGCGCCAACTGGACCCTTTTCCGCGCCAATGCCGCGCGGAATGGAATCGAACTGATCGGCGCACCTCCTGTCCCGTCGATCACGATTGAGCAGTGCACTGCTGCCATCCAGGCGATGCTGGATGACGAGGCCAAGACGCGGCGCTACTACGGCATCATCTCGGCATGCACCTACGCCACCAGCACCAATGCCACATTCAAGGACGAGGCGCTGGCATGCGTCGCCTGGCGCGACTGCGTGTGGGCGGCGGCGTATTCCATCCTGGCTGAGGTCCAAGCTGGTACGCGTGCTGCTCCGACAGTGTCCGAACTGCTCACGCTGATGCCCGCCATGACCTGGCCGACCTGATTTTAACCATCCTCATACTCATCCCCATCGAACCCGCTCCGGCGGGTTTTTTTACGTCTGGAGAAAAATCCATGATAGCTGTAACGCAAGATCACGAGCAGCGCGAGACACTGGCCGTCGAGTACAACATCCCAGGCCATGATCCGCGCGGCGCGGCATCGGCGCTCTTCACGCGCACGCGCCTGGCGCTGATCGAGCGCGAGGGCGGCAAGTGCTGGCTGTCCAGCCTCACCGCGGCCGACCTGGGCCCACTGGAGGCCCACCACTATCCGATCGAGCGCTGCTTCGCCGAGGGTGTCGACTGGCCGCGCTTCTCGAATGACTGCAAGTTCGGGCTGTGGGGGCCGCATGCGCAGACCTTCGACTGGGAGGCCTTCTTCGCCGGCGCCGCGCCGGATGCATCCGGCCGCATGGTACCGGTTGACCCGTATCTGTTCGTAGACGACATGACCGTCAATGGCCGGCTGCTGGGCAAGCAGTACCACACCGGCAAGGACGAGGGCGTGCACATGCTGCCCGAGCCGATCTGGCTGGCGCAGAAGTACATGGTGGAGGGCTACCAGTTCTCCGGTGCTGAGGTGATCCACCACGCGCAGGAGGCCTGATGGACAAAGATTCCTTCGAGCTGGTCCGCCTGATTATCGAGTTGGTCGTCGGCCTGCTCGTCACGCCGTTCGCCCTCGTGCTGTGGTGGATGCTGCGCAAGCTAGTCGCCGACGTGGCGACACTGGAGCGCGCAGGCCAGGAGCGCCATGCCATGCAGGAGCAGCGCTTGGCCGAATACAAGCTGCATGCTGCCGAGAACTTCAGCACAAAAAACGACCTGGGCGCCGCGATGTCCCAGGTGAGCCGTTCGATTGATGCGGTCTTCGGGAAACTGGAGCGCATCGAGGACAAGCTCGACGGCAAGGCCGACAAGGCGCACTCATGAAGCCGGCCGACTTTATCGCCGCCATCGCGCCGGCCGCGCGCGCATCGATGGCGCTGACCGGCATCCCAGCTTCGTTCACGATCGCTCAGGCCGCGCTGGAATCGGGCTGGGGCTCGTCGAAGACGGCCGCCAACGCGCGAAATCTTTTCAACATCAAGGCGGATGCTGGCTGGCATGGCCCTTTCTGGGAGATGGCCAGCACCGAGGTAATCAACGGCAAGAGCATGCTGGTGCCGGCCCGCTGGCGCCTGTATCCGGACTGGCAGGCGTGCTTCGACGACCGCGCGAAGTTCTTCTCCACGAACAAGCGGTACGCGGCCTGCTTCAAGGCCGTTGGCGGCGAAGCCTGGGCGCGCGTGGTGCACGCGGCGGGGTACGCCACCGATCCGGCCTACGCCGACAAGATCATCGCGACCATGCGGTCGCGAAACCTCCAGCAGTTCGACAAACCGTAAAGGGGCATCACCATGAATCGTCAATGGGCAGTTCAGATTTTTTCGTTGCTTGCTATCGCAGCAGGCGTTTTCATTTCCTACTTCCCGCCGGCGCACAATGCCGAGGCGATGTGGACGCTGATCGGCAGCTTCCTCGGCTATGGCATCCGCGACCTGTTCGCACCGGGCGGCCTGGCTGGCTCGATCCTGGTGCCAGGCGCGTCGTCCACGCCGCCGGGCGGGCAGGGCGGCTTCGCCCGCGCCGGCATGCTGCTGGTGATCGCCATGCTGGCAGCCGGCGCCATGGCGCTGACCGGGTGCGCGACCCCGGCGCCCGGCGCGCCGAAGGCATCGCCACAGCAGGTACTGGCCCAAGTCTGCCCGGCCGCCCAGATTACCGTCGCCTCGCTGTCGGTGCTGCGCGGCTTGTCGACCGAAGCCCATGACGACCTGGCAGGGGCATTGCCCATCGTCGACGCGGTATGCGCCGCCGGCGCGACAGTCGATATCGCCAGCCTGAAGGCGCTGAACGACACCGCGCTGCCGGCGCTGATCAAGATCGTGGAGACGGCGCCGCTGCAACCGGGCGTGCACGACCAGATTGTGTTGGGCCTGACCGTCGGGCAAATTGTGCTGGCCGGCGCCCTGCAGGCGACGGGGTCGGTGGCGCCGTGAAAGCTGTCGCCATCCTGCTGCTGGCCAGCGTGGCCGGCTGCGCCAGCGTCCAGCAGGCCGTCAATGGCTACGAGTCCGCCGCCGGCGTGTCGCTGCGCGCCGCCCAGGACAATGCCATCGCGGTCTGGACCTTCGCCGGCTGCGCCACGCCGTACAGCGCCGTGCTGCGCAACCCGCAGATCCTGCCGGCCCTGCGCGCCCTGTGCGGGCCGCTGCCGATGTTCGACCAAGTGCCGGCCGCGCCGGCCTATGCAATTCCACCCAGGAGCCTGACGCCATGAGCCGATTCCTCACCAAGTTGCAGCTGGAAGTGGCCGACAATACGGACGACGGCAAGTGGGTGCTGACGGCGGCGCTGATCTACCAGTCCGACGTGGCCGGCCGGACATTCGTCGTCCCGCGCGGCTTCCAGACGGATCTGGCCAGCGTGCCGCGGCTGCCGGTGATCTTCCTACTGACGGGCGACACGTCCAACCAAGCGGCTGCGGTGCACGACTACCTCTACAGTTCGCATGAGGTGACGCGGGAAATGGCGGACGCGGTGCTGCGCGAGGCGTCGGAGGTGACCGGCGTGCCGGCCTGGCGCCGGTGGCTGATGTGGGCGGGTGTGCGCGCCGGCGGCGCGTCGCACTGGGAGCCGGCCGGCACGTAGCTTGTTGACCGGGCAGAATTGATTAATATCAATATCGAAGGCCCGGGCGGGCATACTATTGTTGCATGGTCACTGCATCCCGCCTCGCGATTGTTGAACAACCCCACTGCCGCCGTAGCGATCGGCTGACGGCGCAGAAGGTTGAGGTGGGCATTGTGTTTCAGGAGATGCTTGGCGTAGAGGATGCGGCCGAGTACTTCGCCACCTACAATTTGCCGTCGCAGATCGTCGAGCGGATTTTAGGCGGCATCAAGCGCCGCCGAAATGTTGACTGCTGGCGTTAGACTAGCCGGCGGCGCGCTCGACCACCACCAGGTCGCCGGCGCGGTAGACCTCGAACCGCTCCTCACCGTTCTCCTTCCAAGTGCAGTACACTCCGTTGCGGACGCCTTCCCAGTCGTGCTGATCTCCCAGCTCTGAGGCCTCGACCAGCATCTTCCTGCCAGTCGGGCAGCCGCGCTGGCGCACGATATCCCCATCCCTTGGTGGTTTTGCATCCATCATCTTCTCCGTCACAATCCCAAAGCCAATGTGTCCGGCGCCGGCGCGGCCTTCTTCGAGCGCGGCGGCACCGGGTATTCCCACGACGTCATCAGCTCGGAGGGGTAGGGGCGCAGGAAGCTGCGCGCTCGCTCAGGGTCCGTGCATTCCAGCCAGTCATCCCATTCCTCCTGCGGCACGATCACCAGTGCGCGCTTCTCGTCGCCCGGCTTGTGGAAGCGCCGCATCAGCGGGTGGTCATCGGCGTTCATCGTCAGCTGGGTGAACGACGCGGCCCTACCTTCTTCACCTTCCCACTCCCGCCACAGGCCGGCCACCGCGAACATCGACTGGTCCGCCATCCCAATACCCCACCGCACCGCTTTGCCGCTTTCGTAGCAGGGCTCGTAAAACGCAGTCATCGGCACCAGGCACAGCTGCGTTTTCTTCCAGGCGCCAGAGAACGAGCGCAGCTGGCCGACGGTCTCGGCGCGCGCATTCATCGTGTCGAACGGCCGCACGCCGGGCGGTATCCTGTCGCGCGGCACCATGCCGTAGGTGGCCAGCACGCCCTCGCGCACGCCGTCGGCGCCGCGGCGAACCACCGGCGCGGCGTAATCCTTCCAGGTCTCAGCCTTCCAGAATCCGCTGTCGTGCAGGTCGATCACCACGCCCATGACAGCGTTGAGCATTTCAGGGTCTGGTGGGCGGAAGTTGACGCACATGATAATCAGCCTGTGTTGTATGAATCGCCAATAATAGCGCTTTTTTGATCTGGCTATTATACTGTATGAATGTACAGCAAAATTATTCAATTCCGGCAGCGAGGCGTACGTCGCCCTGATCGCGACCTATCGAACGACCCAGGTGTATCCGGTGCAGTGACGATGCTCGATGTCGGCGGGCACTTGCGACTTCGGGTCGTAGAATGGGGCGTACACCGCGCGGGTGCTGAGTTGTTGCCTGATCTTTGGGACGCTCGCTGCGTCAGCTGGAACCAAGGGCGCATGCTCTGGCACGGGTATCAGTATGGACGACTAGGTGACCAGAAAGGCCAACCAGTCTATTTTCAGGAGTGGT
The DNA here is from genome assembly GCF_003416895.1 of Duganella sp. BJB476. Classification (GTDB taxonomy): domain Bacteria; phylum Pseudomonadota; class Gammaproteobacteria; order Burkholderiales; family Burkholderiaceae_D; genus Rugamonas. Next base: position 5,177 of record NZ_QVIO01000002.1, on the reverse strand, counting down.
GCCTGGAGGTAGTTGACATGTATCCGCCTCAGGACAAGATGAAATCGATCTTCCATGCGCGGAATGGCGCGCCGGCGGACGTCGCCGAACAGGTTCCGCCCGTTGCCTAAATATCGCATAAATCCGTTCCGCAAAATCACCTGCAAATTCCGCCATGCCCGGAGGATATAGGGTTATTTTTCGCCGAGTGCGGAACGAAAAACATACCTAAGTTGTTGATTCGAAAGAAATGCACATCAGACTTAAAATCTCCCGCCGCAAGGCGTGCCGGTTCGATTCCGGCTCGGAGCACCATTACCTCATCCGCAGACGTCCACGCATGTCGCGGTTTTTCTCCTTCTCATAGGAGAAATCTCAAATCTGAGTCCCCCAAAAGCTGCTGAGGTCTGTTGACAGCTCGCGGTTTTGGAGGCATTTTTGGGGGCAGTTTTCGGGATGCCCCCTTAAAATGCCCCCATCATGCCGATCCCCGTCGTACCGTTGAACGATACCCAGATCCGGAAAGCCAAGCCCCGGGAGCGGACCTACAAGCTCTTCGATGGTGGCGGGCTCTACCTTGAAGTGATCCCGTCCGGTTCCAAATTGTGGCGCATGAAGTTTCGTCAGGCGTCGGGCAAGGAAAGCCGGCTCTCGTTCGGTCCATATCCGGAAGTGTCGCTCAGTGAGGCGCGTGCTCGCCGCGACGAGGCGCGCGCACTTCAGCGGGGGGGCAAAGATCCAGCGCAAGCGCGTCGCAGCGCCAAGGCTGTGCGACAGATGGCGGCGTCCAACACCTTCGAGGTGGTGGCCCTCCTGTGGCTTGAAAAGACCAAGGCTGAACGGGCCGAGGGCACGCGGCGGAAAATCTTCAACTGGCTGCGCAAGGATATCTTCCCTGTCATCGGCGCGATGCCGATCTCGGAGATTCGTCCACGCCAGGTCCTCGGCGCGCTGCGACACATCGAGGATCGCGGCGCGTTGGAGACCGCTCATAACGTCAAGCGCGCGGTGGGGCAGGTGTTTCGCTTTGCGGTGGCCTGCGAGCTCGCAGAACGCGATGTGACGCGCGATCTGGGCGACGCCTTGGCCTCCGTGCCAGAGGGGCATTACGCGGCCATCACGGAGCCTGAAAAGGTCGGCGCGCTGCTGCGGGCCATCTACGGATACGAAGGGCATCCATACACCATGGCTGCGCTGAAGATCTCGCCGATGCTGTTCCAGCGACCTGGCATGATCCGCGCGATGGAGTGGTCGGAGCTTGATTTTGTTAAAGGCGAGTGGCGTGTACCTGGCGCCAAGATGAAAATGGAGAATGACCATATCGTGCCGCTTCCCACTCAGGCGGTCGACATACTGCGACAGGTGCATCGATTGAGCGGGAAGGGCAGGTATGTGTTCCCAGGTATGCGCACGCATGACCGCTGCATGAGCGAGAACACCATCAACGCCGCCTTGCGCAGTATGGGCTACAGCAAAGAGGTCATGACAGCTCACGGCTTCCGCGCGATGGCGCGCACGATCATGGACGAAGTTCTTGGCGAGCGCGTTGACCTGATCGAGCACCAGCTGGCGCATCGCGTCAAAGACCCGAATGGGCGTGCCTATAATCGGACCGCTCATTTGCCGGCGCGCCGAGAGATGATGCAGCGCTGGGCCGACTATCTTGACGGACTGCGCGCAACGTAAAATAGCCTCGACTACAAATAAACCGAAGATAGTTTTATCCAAGTGATGCCGCCGCGAGCCGGATGGCGGACAATATACTTTTCGACGCGAGGGGATCGCCCTTCGCGCAACTTGGCATCGCGCCAAGCGTCTGCGCTCGTCACGCGCCCTTAGATAATGCATTCGTGCATAGCTTCATCTTAGATTGGCTTCGCCTTTGAACGAGCCTGCGATCAGCCTGGACTGGCTGCGTCCATATTGCGCATCCTTCCCCTGAAGACGTTGCGCGTCACATCGTGCGCATTTACGCACCGTCACCACCTCATGCGGCGATCTGCCGCCGCGTGCATGTCGATACGCCGCCCTAGTCCGCGGCGCAAACCGCGCGTCGTTACTGGCGGCCTGCTGCCAGTGACGACGCGCTAGCAACCAAGCGCTATATGGGCTCCGCCGCTGTTTTCTCAGTGACGGCGGCCAGTGACAGCGGATCTACCGCTATCAGCGCAGCAGAACGCTGCTTGCCAACCATGCCCCTCGTGGGCCGACAACGTGTGCGAGGCACACCCCATGGACCCTGGGTAACTGGTCCCACCGCGATCAGGCTTCTACAAGGAGCGGATCGCGGCGCCATACGCGCATGCGGCGCGGGCAAGCAGTGAACATACCGCATACACGGGAGTGGTGTCCCGGGGCCTTTACAAACCGTCCTTGCTGCGGCAAGCACGGTGGCCAGAAACACTGACCAGATTTGATTACACCATGTATGTTTGACCCAGCGATTCCTGCTGTGACAATTTGCGTTTTTTTCATATGGACAAGCTGTTATGCTGCCCCCGTAGATTAAGTCCGGTCAGGACCTAACGGCTAGATCCGTCAGCCTGACTAAAAAATATCGGAGTGATTCAATGGCGGAAGATGTTGAGATGATGCTGTTCCCATCCCAGGGAGCGTTTGCGCAATGGCTGGCAGCCCATCACGACGGCTCAGACGGGGTGTGGCTGCAGCACTCGAAAAAGGGAGCCCCGGTCCCTAGCGTAAGCTATCAAGAGGCATTGGAAGTTGCGCTGTGCTTCGGCTGGATCGACGGCCAGAAGCGTTCGCTCGACGCCCATCACTATTTGCAGCGCTGGACACCGCGTCGCTCACGCAGTCTATGGTCCAAGGTCAATCGTGAGAAGGTGCTGAGGTATATTGAAGAGGGTAAGATGCAGCCGAGCGGCTTGGCTGAAATCGAGCGAGCGAAAAAAGATGGTCGATGGGATGCGGCATACGAATCGGCTAGCATGGCGAGCGTGCCGCCAGAACTTCAAGCTGCATTCGCTGACCACCCCGGCGCAGCCGAATTTTTCGCCACTCTCAATTCGCAAAACCGCTATGCAGTGTTGTTCCGGGTGCAGACAGCAATAAAGCCTGAGACCAAACTACGCAAGGCACAGGAGTATGCAGCCATGCTGGCTCGGCATGAGACGCTTCATCCGGTCATGGCGAAGAAGCGGAGCAAGGCCGACCAGGACGCGACATAAGCGTAAGGGCGCGACTCATCGCGATGACGAACGCAAGCGGCCAAGTACAGCCATTGTTGAGGTAAGCAGAGCGTTGACGGCCATTTGCCGCGGCGGTATTCTTAGTAACATATATTTCATTAATTAATTAACATGCAGATTGCAACGATTATTGGCTTGGCAGGTACGGTAACATGCGCAGGTCTCTTCATTAAACAAAAGAACTGGTTGCTCGCTACCGCTTTTGCTTTTTCTACGGTGTATCTGATATTGGATAAGGTAGTTCACATTCCGGTGGTGCCATATTTTTTGGTTCCTTGGTTTGCGTACTTGTTTTTTGCTCTTGTTGCGTATGAGATTTTTCGAACAGTTGTCCTCAAATAGGTTCATGTCGACTAGGAACAGTCACTATAAATATTCCTATTAAGCGACTGGTCTAACGCTTAGCGACGGCCTGGAACGGGCCGCCAGGGGCCGAGCCGGCCGACGGTGAGCGCTGCCGGCCAACATGTAACAACACTGGAAGGAATAAGCATGACAGTTGGGAAAAAACCGGACGCCGCGCGGCTGGACAAAATTGTGGCCGACGCACGGCGTGCGGCCGACCAGCGCGAGCTGGGCTATCGCGAGCGCTCGCTGAAAATGTACCCGTGGGTGTGTGGGCGCTGCATGCGCGAATTCACGCATACCAATGTGTCGCAGCTTACAGTGCACCATCGTGACCACAATCACGACAACAACCCGCCTGATGGCAGCAACTGGGAATTGCTGTGCCTTTACTGCCACGACAACGAACACTCGCGTTATCTGGAGGCCGACCGGGGACATGGTCTGAAATCGGCCGAAGTCGCGCCGGCCACGCATAATCCGTTTGCCTCGTTGGCCGGTCTGATGAAAAAGAAAGAGTAACGGTAGGGTGGACCAGTCGCGAGGCGCTGCAACCGGCGAGATGCCGCCGTTCGAACGGGTATCCTCTATCAAGATGCAGGATTTTTTCGGGAAATTATGAGTTATCAGTTGGTTCTACAGGTACGTGGCGAGTTGCTGTCTGACTTTGACGCAATGTTGAGTTTGGAGCAGGCGCTGGCTATTGAATTGGATGACATCGGTGAAGTTGATGGTCATCATATGGGTTGCGGTGAGATAAATATTTTCATATTGACTGTAAATCCGGAAGCAGCCTTCGAGAAAAGCAAGCCTTCCTTGATTAGTCATAAATTGCTGAATCGTGTAAAAGCTGGATTCCGATTGTTTTCAGAAGATAGCTACACAACCATTTGGCCTATGAACTCGGTCGACGAATTCTTGGTTGCATAGCTAACCGCAACCGGCCAGAGGCCGTCAGTCGCGCATGTGAATGTCGTCTGCCAAATTGCAACTTGTACATGACATGAATAACGACGCTTTATATGAACTGATTGTGAGTGCCTTTGCCAAATTCCTTGCTGCGGATTTGTCAGTCAGTCGTGCTCGGTTTGGCCTGTTCGGAACCTGGGTGGTCACTGAAGATGATGCACCCGTAACGATTACCGAGTCGCAATTGAATCGAGCGTCTGCGTCTTGCACCGACTGGTCAAGAAGGTTTCCGAATTCTCCGAACCCGTATGCTGACCTCGTAAATTTCTATGAGTCGGGTGCGAGCTTGGGGCGTTGGGAAAACAATATCCTCGATATTTATGGCCCTGACGGCGAAAAGTTGTGGGGTGTCCCTCTAAGCTCGCTGATCGAGTCTGCAAACAATTTGCGGTAAGGCGCACACCCTATCACGGCGGGTGCAGCCTGCAAACAATGACTCCCTGAAACTTTGCAATTTGGGAGTGGAGGCGACTACGGCTAGCACCGCAACCGTCGAGTACAATCGGTAGGGACCGGCCAGCAGCAGTCGTCCAATTGGAAGTTTATCTGTAAGCGTCTTCCCAGTCACGTCTGTACGATCTGATCCGCTGTCCGCATGATTGAATAGGGTGCGAAATGAATTGTGCCCACAAATTCAATCATGGACACAAAAATTCAACCAGTCATTTCGTCGCC
>NZ_QVIO01000028.1 GCF_003416895.1 Duganella sp. BJB476 | reverse complement strand
GAAATGCGATGTGTGGAACTAAGCGTGCGACAAGTAGGGCGGGACACGAGAAATCCTGTCTGAATATGGGGGGACCATCCTCCAAGGCTAAATACTCGTAATCGACCGATAGTGAACCAGTACCGTGAGGGAAAGGCGAAAAGAACCCCGGGAGGGGAGTGAAATAGATCCTGAAACCGTGTGCATACAAACAGTAGGAGCGGACTTGTTCCGTGACTGCGTACCTTTTGTATAATGGGTCAGCGACTTACATTCAGTGGCAAGGTTAACCATATAGGGAAGCCGTAGAGAAATCGAGTCCGAACAGGGCGATAGTCGCTGGGTGTAGACCCGAAACCAAGTGATCTACTCATGGCCAGGATGAAGGTGCGGTAACACGCACTGGAGGTCCGAACCCACTAATGTTGAAAAATTAGGGGATGAGCTGTGGGTAGGGGTGAAAGGCTAAACAAACTTGGAAATAGCTGGTTCTCTCCGAAAACTATTTAGGTAGTGCCTCAAGTATCACCATCGGGGGTAGAGCACTGTTATGGCTAGGGGGTCATCGCGACTTACCAAACCATTGCAAACTCCGAATACCGATGAGTGCGAGCTTGGGAGACAGACGTCGGGTGCTAACGTCCGGCGTCAAGAGGGAAACAACCCAGACCGCCAGCTAAGGTCCCAAAGATTGGCTAAGTGGAAAACGAAGTGGGAAGGCTAAAACAGTCAGGATGTTGGCTTAGAAGCAGCCATCATTTAAAGAAAGCGTAATAGCTCACTGATCGAGTCGTCCTGCGCGGAAGATGTAACGGGGCTAAGCCAGTCACCGAAGCTGCGGATATGCG
>NZ_QVIO01000027.1 GCF_003416895.1 Duganella sp. BJB476 | reverse complement strand
ACGCTGCGGCGGATCTCTTCGGAGAATTTGTCCATGCCCATCACGCTGGCCGACACCGCCGACTGCATCTCCTTGAGCATCTGCTCGATGTCCCAGGTGGAGACCGAGGTCTGGTCGGCCAGGCGGCGGATTTCGGTGGCCACCACCGAGAAGCCGCGTCCCGCCTCGCCGGCCTTCTCGGCTTCGATGGCGGCGTTGAGCGAGAGGATGTTGGTCTGGTCGGCCACCTTGGTGATGGTGATCAAAACGCTGTTGATGTTGGAGGCCTTTTCCGACAGGGCGGCCAGCTTGGCGTTGATCGAATCGGTGGCCGAGACCATGTGCTGCATGGTGCTGTCCATGCGGCGCAGGTTGGTCTGGGCGTCGGCGGTGGCGCTGGTGGTGTAGTCGGCCACCGCGGTGGCGTCTTCCATGGTTTTCAGCAGCTGCGAGGTGTTGGCGGAGATTTCCTTGGTGGTGCTGAGGATCTCGACGCTGGTCTGGGCCTGCTCGATGCCGGTGGCTTCCTGCTGGCGGGCGGAGGCGGCGATCTCGGTGGCCGAGGTGGTGACCTGGATGCCAGCCTTCTGCACGTTGTTGAGCAGCGCGCGCAGGTTCTCGAACATGCGGTCCAGGCCATGCGCCAGTTGGCCGATGGCGTCGCTGCCGGCCACTTCGATCTTGCCGGTCAAATCGCCGGCGGCGGCCCTGGAGACCACGCCGAGCAGCGAGTCGACCTTGGCCTTGAGCAGGTTGGTGGCGGCCAGTTCGTTGGCCTGGCTGTCCTGGATCGATTGCGCCATGCGGTTGAACTCCGTCGTCACCCGGCCCAGTTCATCGGCCGACAGTACCGCCGCCCGCGCCGACTG
>NZ_QVIO01000026.1 GCF_003416895.1 Duganella sp. BJB476 | reverse complement strand
CCTTGAGCAGGTTGGTGGCGGCCAGTTCGTTGGCCTGGCTGTCCTGGATCGATTGCGCCATGCGGTTGAACTCCGTCGTCACCCGGCCCAGTTCATCGGCCGACAGTACCGCCGCCCGCGCCGACTGTTCGCCGGCGGCGATGCGGCCCACCGCGTGCGTCAGGTTGTTCAATGGCGTCAGCAGCGAACGCCCCAGCAGCCAGGCGATGATGACCGACAGCACCACGCAGGCAAGGCCGCCGGCAGTCAGTATCAGGCGCATGGACTCCTGCAAGCGGTTCGATGCCGCAGAGCGTTCCACCAGCAGTGCGCGTTCCTCGGCCGTTGCCTGGTCGAGGGATTTGTAAATGTCGTTGACCGCGATATTACCGCTGGACAGGGACCCGCTGTGGCCCATGATGTCGGCGGCGCCCACCTTGTCGCCCAGTTCCTGGCGCTCGGCCAGCTGCGCCTCGATGACTTCCCTGGACCACTTGGTGATCATGCCTTCCAGCGCCTTGAAGCGCGCGACCTGGCTCGGGTTGTCGCTGGTGAGTTTTTGCAGCGCCTGCAGGGAGCCGGGCAGGTCGGACAGCTCCTTGCGCGTTTGGTCGAGGCGCTTGGCGGCGCCGGTCAGGTAGTAGCCGCGCGCTTCCACCTGTACTTGCAGCAGGTCGTTGCGCAACTGGTCGACGGACTGGATCACTTCCATCGTATGCCGGTCCCACCCGTTCGCTTCGGACAGGCTGTTGAAGCGGTTGTAAGCGATCGATAACAGCACCAGGATGATGGCGAGGATGGCGCCAAAACTCAGATACAGCTTGCTCTTGATGCTTAAATCTTTATACATTTCTTCTCCAGGCGCCGCAGTTGACTCGGCATTGTCCCACGCTCAAGCCGCCACGGCAAAGTTGGCGACGCTGGTTTGCAGATCTCCCGCCGCGTACTGCAACTGGTGCACCGCCTCGCTGGTGGCCTTGAGCGATTCCACCGTCTGCTGGGTGGCGTCGTTCAGCTGCATCATGGTCTCCGAGATCTGCTGCGCGCCGACCGCCTGCGACTGCATCCCTTGCAGCACGGCGTCGAACTGCG
>NZ_QVIO01000025.1 GCF_003416895.1 Duganella sp. BJB476 | reverse complement strand
TTTCTTCGCCATCCCAGTTGCAGTAAGTCGTTCTGCAAATTGATGCAGGATGGGGTTGTGCCGGCGTGCCACCAAGCTAGGCATGTACAGCGCAGCGCGCAATGAGGTACTGCCGGTTCGACTGATCGTCGTTCGCCCCTTTACTGAGCTTCCGGAGGTGCGCTGCCTGGGCGTTACGCCAAGAAACGCGGCGAAAGCTTTTGCACTGTCAAAGCGGCGAATATCCCCTAATTGCCCCAGTATCCTGGCCACGGTCGTCATTCCTATGCCAGGAATTGTGGCGAGCAGGTCAGCATCGTGCTTGAGGTCAGGATGACGATCTATGTGATCGTCGATGTCGCCTTCGAGCTTCTCTATTTCTGCTGCGAGCCAAGCGATATGCTGGCGCACGTGTTGCGCGACTTCGTCCATCCCGCTAATGGTCAATGCCTCCAGCCGATTTTCTTCCTGCTGGCGAATATCCTTCAAGGCTTGAATGCGCTGCGACCATGCTCGCAACTGGCGTTGCTCCAATGGTGGCGGATTCCAGGGCGAGGGCTTCATCGCGGCGCAGTAGCGCGCAATCAGCCCGGCATCAATGGCGTCGTTCTTATTGCGAATATTTTCGCTGTGGCCGAAGCCCTTGATGCAAGCCGGATTCACCACGCTCACCACTAACCCAGCTTGGTGCAGGGCCAATGCCACCGGCTCAGAATAAACGCCCGTCGCTTCCATGCAAACATGCATTACCGACAGGGAAACTTTGGATTTATTGAGCCAGTCGACCAGTGCCCGGTGGCCTTCGGTGGAATTTTCAAGCACCTTGGTCTTCGTTTTTCCATTGACCAACAGTGCAATATCTAACTTCTTCTTGCTGACATCGATACCCACCGCTGCGCATATCGTATCCATTTTTTGACCTTCCTCGTATGCGGGCTTACGCGTTGACGCGATGGCCCCAGATACCGTTCGGACTTATTAAATGAAACAGGCAGAGGCGCTTATCTGACCCACGTGCTCCACGGCACTAAGTCTCATCAGCGTCACTCCGCCTGACCGCACCTACCTCCTTATTATCCGATGGAGATGCGGTACGCTCAATATACGAAGTCTGACATTCGGACACG
>NZ_QVIO01000024.1 GCF_003416895.1 Duganella sp. BJB476 | reverse complement strand
TCAATGCCTGATGACCATAGCAAGTTGGTCCCACCCCTTCCCATCCCGAACAGGACCGTGAAACAACTCTGCGCCGATGATAGTGCTGCAACCAGTGTGAAAGTAGGTTATCGTCAGGCTAGTTATACCTAAAAACCCCCACCAGCCAGAACGCGCTCAAGATCGCGTTCTGTGCCAGTGGGGGTTTTTTCCGTCTATACGGTTTACACCGTTTTTTAGTTTAGAACTGGTAGCGGGCGCCGAGAGAATAGATCGAAACTTCGCTCTTGCTCAGGTAAGTACCTTCCAGGCTCAGCGAGAAGTTGCGGTTGAATGCGTAACGCACGCCGACGCCAACCACTGCATCGGTGTCGGTGCGGTCGCTCAAGGTGCTGCGGTTCGCTTTCATGGTTGTGCGGCCTACGCCGGCGCGGCCCAGCAGGCTGAAGCTTTCGTTCAGAGGCATGGTGCCGATGGCTGCAATGCCGGAATGCTGGTCGGGGTAGTAGCCAAGTGAAGACAGGGCCGCCGCGAGAGGGATGAAGCTGAGGCTGCGAGTGTAGACTTCGAAGCCAAAGTTAGGCGTGTACTGGTAGCCCAGTCCGGCGCCGAAGGAATAGACGTGGAACGCATGATCGCACTGCATCAACAGTTGGCGCGCAACGAGGGCTACACGCTGTCGGCGCTTGACGATGTCCGCCTGACCCGATCGAATTGCAGCTCGACCAAAACCCCGGCCATGTCGGATCCCTGCATTGCGATCGTGCTCCAGGGCCGCAAGCGCGCCTACTTCGGCGGCGACGTGCTCCAGTTCGACGCCGAGCATTACCTGGTGGTCGCCGTGCCCATGCCCTTCACCAGCACTACCGACGCCACGCCGGAGGAACCGTTCCTGGGCCTGTCGATCCGTGTCGACCGCACCACCCTTGCGGACCTGATGTTCGCCATCGACCAGACCGACAATGAAGTGCCTGCCATGCCTAAGGGCATGATGACCACCCGCATGGACGAACGCCTGAGTGAAACCGTGCTGCGCCTGCTCGAAGCCTTGAGCTCACCGCTGGAAGCGCGCGTGCTCGGCCCGGCGATCGTGCGCGAAATTTGCTATCGTGTTCTGATGGGGGAACAAGGCGCCGCCATGCGTGCGGCGCTGACCAACCAGGGACAGTTCGGCCGGATCGCCAAGGCGCTGCGCCGCATCCATGCAGACTACTCGGCCGACATTGACGTCGGCATGCTGGCCGCCGAAGCGAACATGAGCGTGCCGGCCTTCCACGTACATTTCAAGTCGGTCACGCACTGCTCGCCGATCCAGTACCTGAAGTCTGCCCGCCTGCACCAGGCGCGGCTGCTGATGGCGCGCAGCGACATGACGGCACAATCCGCCTCGGCCCAGGTCGGCTACGAAAGTCCCTCGCAATTCAGCCGGGAATTCAAGCGCTTCTTCGGCCGCAGTCCCGGCGAAGAGGCCAGCGCCATGCGCCGCCTGCTGGCCGTCCAACCAGCGGAACCGGCAAGATTGCTTTAAAAATAAGTTGCGGGTACTATTCGGTTACTGGCGGAATTAAAAATTAGTCAACTCCGTCCCGGTAGTACCACCTCTTATCAGGAGCAATATGCGACAAACCATTCTCAGCGCCGCAGCGCTCGCGACGCTGCTGTCGGCGTCCTCGCCTTCATTTGCCGGACCAGGCTTCGAACCTGGTGTTTATGCCGAAGTCGTCGGGGGCAGAACTTCGGTCACCTCCAAGTATGCCGCCAACGGCGACGACGTTTCCCTCTCAATGCTGTATTGAATAGGAATGATCCATGATTCCGGGTCTCATCGCCACCATGCACACACCGATCTATAGGATTAGGCAATAAGTGCATAGTCGTGTGCATTCGCAGCATGGGAATGGTTCCGTAAGATGCAGTCTGGTGTTACTGCCATCGAAAGGACCGCATCATGACTGCTACTGTACAAACAATTCGTAAGGTTATCCTGATTGCCGGCGCCAGCCGGGGTTGCGGTCCGGCGACAGCGCGCCAGTTGGCTGGAGAAGGACATCATGTGGTCCTGGGCGCGCGACGTTCCAGCAAGCTGCACGCGCTGGTCACGGAGATACGCAGGGCTGGCGGTTCCGCCGAATGGTATGCACTGGATGTATCGCAGCCGGAAGAGATGCGCGAGTTCCTGGCGTTTGCCGAGGACGTGCATAAGCGCGTTGATATTGTCATTAATAATGTTTGACAGAATTACTACACCCTTGCTATAGTTCGCCCCCTTGCAGAACAAGGCATTCAAATGCTGAGTTAGGTAAGGAAAATAAGAGCTTGACGAGATAAACGAAACGCTTCATAATCTTGCCTCTTCGCTGATGAACACAACGCTTCTTCAGCAAGCAGTACCGAATAAGTTCTTTAAAAATTTACAGTCGATAAGTGTGGACGTTTG
>NZ_QVIO01000023.1 GCF_003416895.1 Duganella sp. BJB476 | reverse complement strand
GTAAGCGTCTTCCCAGTCACGTCTGTACGATCTGATCCGCTGTCCGCATGATTGAATAGGGTGCGAAATGAATTGTGCCCACAAATTCAATCATGGACACAAAAATTCAACCAGTCATTTCGTCGCCGAAGCGCGGCCCCTACCGCCGGCACACCGCCGAATTCAAGCGCGTCGTAGTTGCCAAGTCGCGGATCTCCGGCGTCTCCGTTTCGCGGGTCGCCCGCGAGTTCAACGTCAACGCCAACCAGGTCTTCGCCTGGCGCAAACAGTTCGGTGACTTGCCATTGCAGAACGCCGAGGCAGCCTGCCAACTTCTGCCGATCACGGTGTCCGAACCGCCAGCTGAAGAGGCAACGCGCAGCCATGCCGCGGGCCCCGCAACGGCGGCCAATGGCGTGATCGTGCTGACGGTCGGGTCGGCCCGGTTGCGCTTGGAAGGAAGTGTCGATACCGCGACGCTCGCCCAGGTGCTGGCGCGGTTGCTGCCATGATCGGCCTGCCGGCGGGCACCCGCGTCTGGTTGGCGGCCGGCGTCACGGACATGCGTTCCGGTTTCAATGGTCTGGCCGCCAAAGTGCAGACGGCGTTGAAGGAGGATCCCTACAGCGGCCATGTGTTCGTGTTCCGAGGGCGGCGCGGCGACATGATCAAATTGCTGTGGTGGAGCGACGATGGCTTGTGCCTGCTGGCCAAGCGGCTCGAGCGCGGCCGCTTCATCTGGCCGCAGGCGGTCGACGGCACGGTCTCGCTGACGCAGGCGCAGCTATCGATGCTGCTCGAGGGAATAGACTGGCGCCGTCCGGAACGCAGCTGGAAACCAACGTCGGCCTTGTAAACGTGAAAATCCTCGCGTAAACTTGGCGCATGCTCAGCCCAGCCGACCACCCCAACGACATCGATGCCTTGAAGGCCTTGCTGTTGGCCAGCGAGCGCCTGCTGCGGGAGCGCGATGAACAGCTGGCCGGCCTGGCCGAGCAGTTGAACACGCGCGCCGTCGAGATCGAGCACCTCAAGCTGCAGATCGCCAAATTGCGGCGCATGCAGTTCGGCCGCAAGTCCGAGAAGCTGGACCATCAGATCGAACAGCTGGAATTGCAGCTCGAGGATCTGCAGGCCGACGAGGGCGAGGCGGCGCGCGAGATGCCGGCCGCCGATCAGGCGCCGCGCAAAAAATCGGTACGCAGGCCCCTGCCCGAGCACCTGCCGCGCGACGAGAAGGTCTACGCGCCGCCAAGCGAGGCCTGCCCCGCCTGCGGCGGCGGCCTGCGCCCGCTCGGCGAGGATGTGGCCGAGCAACTAGAGTTCGTGCCGGCCAGCTTCCGCGTGATCCGCCACGTGCGCCCCAAACTGGCTTGTTCCCGCTGCGACGCGATCGTGCAGGCGCCGGCGCCGAGCCGGCCGATCGAGCGCGGCATCGCCGGCCCCGGCCTGCTGGCGCACGTGCTGGTGGCCAAGTTCGCCGACCACCTGCCGCTATACCGCCAGTCCGTCATCTACGCCCGCGAAGGCGTGGACCTGGATCGCGCGCTGCTGGCGGGCTGGGTGGGCGCGGCCAGCGCGCTGCTGCGACCACTGGTCGACGCGGTCCGGCGCCATGTGCTGGCGGCCTCGAAGCTGCACGCCGACGACACGCCGATCCCGGTGCTCGCGCCAGGCAACGGCAAGACCAAGACGGCGCGCCTGTGGACCTACGTGCGCGACGACCGGCCCTCCGGCGACACGGCGCCGCCGGCGGTATGGTTCGCCTACACGCCCGACCGCAAGGGCATCCATCCGCAGACCCACCTGGCCAAGTTCGAGGGCGTGCTGCAGGCCGACGCGTACGCGGGCTTCAACGCCTTGTTCGAGGACGGCACGGTCCGCGAGGCCGCGTGCTGGGCGCACGCGCGGCGCAAGTTCCACGACCTGCACGCGGCGCGGCCGACGGCGCTGACCACCGAGGCGCTGCGCCGGATCGCCGAGCTGTACGTGATCGAGGCCGGGATCCGGGGCAGGCCGCCCGATGAACGAAGACAGGTTCGGCAGGCCCGCTCGCGCCCCCTGCTCGACGACCTGGAGCGATGGTGGCGCACCACGCTCGACACGCTGTCGCGCAAGTCCGACACGGCGGCGGCGATCCTGTACGCCCTCAAACTGTGGCCGGCGCTGCTGCGCTACTGCGACGACGGCGCCATCGAGATCGACAACTCGGCGGCCGAACGCGCCCTGCGCGGCGTGGCGATCGGCCGCCGCAACTACCTGTTCGCCGGCGCGGACAGCGGTGGCGAGCGCGCCGCCGCGATCTACTCCCTGATCGGGACGGCCAAGCTCAATGGCGTCGATCCCGAGGCCTGGCTGCGCCACGTGCTGGCGCACATCGCCGATCATCCGGTCAACCGGGTCGACGACTTCCTTCCTTGGCATTGCGCCGCGCAGGTCACATCTGTTTGAAAAACACTCCGCTTCCCAGCGGTGTGATGCCATCATCTAGCAATACGACGCCGAGCTCAATACGTCGCTGAGCGGACGCTTAC
>NZ_QVIO01000022.1 GCF_003416895.1 Duganella sp. BJB476 | reverse complement strand
GCGGCGATGGCGTTGGTGCTCAGGCCCGCCACTTGGGCGGTGCTCAGCGTGCTCGCTTGCGCGGTGGTCAGCGCGACGATCTGGTTGGTGGTCAGGCCGGACACGGCGGCGGTGCTCAGCGCGGCGACCTGGTTGGTCGACAGCGCGGCAACCTGTGCCGTGGCCAGGCCCACCAGTTGCGAGCTGCGCAGGGCGGCGACGTTGGCGGTGGTCAGGCCGACGATGTCGGCGGTCTCGATGGCGCCGATGGCGTTGCTGGTGAAGGCGGCAACTTGTGCCGAGCTCATGCTGCTCAGCTGAGCCGAGGTCAGTGCAACCACCTGGTCGGTGGTCAGCGCGGCGATACCGGCGGTGCTCAGCGCGGCCAGCGAAGCGGTGGCCAGGGTGTTGACTTGCTTGGTGGTCAGCGCGGCGGCCTGGGCGGAGCTCAGGGCGGCGATGGCGGCGGTCTTGATAGCGGACAAGTCAGCGGTTTCCAGCGCGGCGATCGAATTGGTCGACAGCGCGGCCACTTGCGCGGTGCTCAGCGCGGCGGCTTCGGTGGTGGTCAGCGCGACGACCTGGTCGGTCGTCAGCGCCTTGACTTGATTCGCGCTCAGGGCGGCGATCGCGTCCGACTTCAGTGCAGCGAAGTCGGCCGTTTCCAGTGCGGCGATGGCGTTGGTGCTCAGGCCGGCCACTTGCGCGGTGCTCAGCGTGCTCGCTTGCGCGGTGGTCAGCGCGACGATCTGGTTGGTGGTCAAACCGAACACGGCGGCGGTGCTCAGCGCGGCGATCTGGTTGGTCGACAGCGCGGCCACTTGTGCCGTGGCCAGGCCCACCAGTTGCGAGCTGCGCAAGGCGGCGACATTGGCGGTGGTCAGGCCGACGATGTCGGCGGTTTCGATGGCGCCGATGGCGTTGCTGGTGAAGGCGCTAACTTGTGCCGAGCTCATGCTGCTCAATTGAGCCGAGGTCAGTGCGACCACCTGATCGGTGGTCAGCGCGGCGATACCGGCGGTGCTCAGCGCTGCCAGCGAAGCGGTGACCAGGGTGTTGACTTGCTTGGTGGTCAGCGCGGCGGTCTGGGCCGAGCTCAGGGCGGCGATGGCGGCCGTCTTGATGGCCGACAGGTCGGCCGTTTCCAGCGCGGCGATCGAATTGGTCGACAGCGCGGCCACTTGCGCGGTGCTCAGCGCGGCGGCTTCGGTGGTGGTCAGCGCGACGACCTGATCAGTCGTCAGTGCCTTGACCTGGTTGACGCTCAGGGCGGCGATCGCGTCGGATTTCAGCGCTGCGAAGTCGGCCGTTTCCAGCGCGGCGATGGCGTTGGTGCTCAGGCCGGCCACTTGCGCGGTGCTCAGCGTGCTCGCTTGCGCGGTGGTCAGCGCGACGATCTGGTTGGTGGTCAGGCCGGACACGGCGGCGGTGCTCAGCGCGGCGATCTGGTTGGTCGACAGCGCGGCAACCTGCGCCGTGGCCAGGCCCACCAGTTGCGAGCTGCGCAGGGCAGCCACGTTGGCGGTGGTCAGGCCGACGATGTCGGCGGTTTCGATGGCGCCGATGGCGTTGCTGGTGAAGGCGGCAACCTGCGCCGAGCTCATGCTGCTCAACTGGGCCGAGGTCAGTGCGACCACCTGGTCGGTGGTCAGCGCGGCGATGCCGGCGGTGCTCAGCGCGGCCAGCGA
Organism: Duganella sp. BJB476; assembly: GCF_003416895.1. Taxonomy (GTDB): domain Bacteria; phylum Pseudomonadota; class Gammaproteobacteria; order Burkholderiales; family Burkholderiaceae_D; genus Rugamonas. The sequence continues at coordinate 992 of NZ_QVIO01000022.1, read as the reverse complement.
AGCGGTGGCCAGGGTGTTGACTTGCTTGGTGGTCAGCGCGGCGGTCTGGGCCGAGCTCAGGGCGGCGATGGCGGCGGTCTTGATGGCCGACAGGTCGGCGGTTTCCAGCGCGGCGATCGAATTGGTCGACAGCGCGGCCACTTGCGCGGTGCTCAGCGCGGCGGCTTCGGTAGTGGTCAGCGCGACGACCTGATCAGTCGTCAGTGCCTTGACCTGGTTGACGCTCAGGGCGGCGATCGCGTCCGACTTCAGTGCTGCGAAGTCGGCGGTTTCCAGCGCGGCGATGGCGTTGGTGCTCAGGCCGGCCACTTGGGCGGTGCTCAGCGTGCTCGCTTGCGCGGTGGTCAGCGCGACGATCTGGTTGGTGGTCAGGCCGGACACGGCGGCGGTGCTCAGCGCGGCGATCTGGTTGGTCGACAGCGCGGCCACTTGCGCGGTCGCCAGGCCCACCAGTTGCGAGCTGCGCAGGGCAGCGACGTTGGCGGTGGTCAGGCCGACGATGTCGGCGGTCTCGATGGCGCCGATGGCGTTGCTGGTGAAGGCGGCAACCTGTGCCGAGCTCATGCTGCTCAGCTGGGCCGAGGTCAGTGCGACCACCTGGTCGGTGGTCAGCGCGGCGATGCCGGCGGTGCTCAGCGCGGCCAGCGAAGCGGTGGCCAGGGTATTGACTTGCTTGGTGGTCAGCGCGGCGGCCTGGGCGGAGCTCAGGGCAGCGATGGCGGCCGTCTTGATGGCCGACAGGTCGGCCGTTTCCAGCGCGGCGATCGAATTGGTCGACAGCGCAGCCACTTGCGCGGTGCTCAGCGCGGCAGCTTCGGTGGTGGTCAGGGCGACAACCTGGTCGGTCGTCAGTGCCTTGACCTGGTTGACGCTCAGGGCGGCGATCGCGTCCGACTTCAGTGCTGCGAAGTCGGCCGTTTCCAGCGCGGCGATGGCGTTGGTGCTCAGGCCCGCCACTTGGGCGGTGCTCAGCGTGCTCGCTTGCGCGGTGG
>NZ_QVIO01000021.1 GCF_003416895.1 Duganella sp. BJB476 | reverse complement strand
CAGCGCTCCCACATCAGCGCCTTCTGGCTTTCGGTGTAATGGATTCGCGGTCGCTGTTTCATCTTCAACACTCCTGTGACCTAAGGGTTTTAGGTTAGAGTGTTGCGTTGACCGATTGAATCCACAGCCGTTACTGGTCTTCGTCCAGTGACTTAGGCTTTTTGAGACCGCGGCAAAAGCGCTTGGTGGCCGCCTTGTCATTAGGTTCAATGCTCGGCTCAAGTTCGGCGAGCTTGGCCATCGTGGCTTTGTCAGCTTGATATTTCTTCTTTAGCAACGTAAGCCTTGAGTCCGTTCCGACGCAAGACTGGCAAATGGACCAATCTATCTCGGCCCGCCGTTCCTTGTCATAATCTTCTTCTCCGCGCCAATGGTCGCAGCTTTCGCGCTCTTCCATGAAGGTGCTCACGTCCTGCGGGATTCCCTGCTCCGCAGCTAATCCAAGCGCGGGTATGATGCTAATCGCGAACGCCGCAAAAAATGCTTTGCTCATGTTTATGGTCTGCAGGAATCCGAAATTCAACAGGCGGTTTTGGCCGCGTCTCGCCGTCATGCTCATTTCGTCGAAAGGTACGTAAAACGATCAGCGAGCATACCCCACCGCGCTCCATCACCATCTGTAGCAGTTGCGTTCGCCAGGCATCGATCAAGGAGTTCCTGGCATCTGATTTTCGATAACGTGATGGCGCCAGTCGCCATGAACGCGTCCATCCCGCACCTAGCACCGTCCATATAGACTTCAAGATACTCAACGCCGCCTCTTTCCATAAGCTCCTGTGCAAGCTTGGATACAACTCTGTTCACGCCCCACGCTTCCTTTGCACAAAGAGTCTCTGCTTTGAAAAGCGCAGCAATTAATGGCAGTGAAAACGCATCTTGCTCTGTCTCAAAATAACTGCAAACATCCTTCCGAAACTGCATATTCGAGTCGACGAACTCATTTGCATGTTTTCCGTTCCATGCAAAAGCAATCTGAGCCTCAGATTGAGGCGTATATGTGCGGACAAAATCTGCTACAACTGACATAGATATCTCATGTTTGAATTGTCTTGTTGTCGACCGACTGCTCCTGGCCGATAGCGACTTTGACCACTAGCCCCAAAATTTCCACCACGGCTTATTGCTCACCACTTGCCACATCGTCTTGCCTGCTCCGGACTCAGGCCTGCAAACATCTGGCTCAAACCCTATCCAGACATACTCGAAGGAGTTAATTCCTGAGCCATCGGGGTCAAGGCTCAGGCCGTTGCTGTTGGGTAGATCACTCAATACTGCCTGAGCATCAAATGGTTGGTCCACGAAGACATAGTGAGTCGGCGCTTTCGGGTTCTCGATTCCAACGCGACAGACATTGATGCCTTTTTTGCGAAGAGCCTCTACAACCGGAAGAACTGCCCGAGGAACCGAGTGCGGCAACAACCAATGCGATACGCGCTTTAAATTATGCATTATTGGATTCATTCGGCATAGGCTATATTGGCTAGGTCTGTTTGTGGCCGTACTCGGGCGATGGTCTTGAGAATAGCAGCTTGCCCATCTGAAAAACTCACCAATTTTTATGTGCTCTCGCCCTTAGGACTCTTGGTAACAAGTAACAGTCAAGAATCCTCCAACATCGCGGATCAAGTCCAACTCACGGCCAGAAAACTCTAAGTTACACTGATTTTCATAACTATAAGTGACATTGAACTCGATATAATCAACAACTCTAGGGGAGACACTACTTAATATTTCTTTGATTGTTTTTGCAATACCTTCAACGGAATCACCATTAAATGCTAAGACTCCATGCATTGACGGTCTGCCATTAAGATTCTCACCTGGAGTTCGCATTACAAGCACATCAGTTCTCGAAATGCAATCAAGGCTAGCAGGAAGAAATTTATCGCCGCGAACGATGGCCTGATATTTTAGCATAAATATTATTTTCTTTTAGCAATTATTGGAAGGCGCCTATATGTCAATTACCCGTCTATTCTGTGAACTCTAGAGGAAAAATTCTCCTTGTGAACTAACTCCAATGCCTGGATTTATCCTGTAGTTGCCTTAGCGCTTTTTAAAACCCAGAAAATGTTCTCGCACACCATCAACATGTTCGATTCGTATCTCACGGCCATTTGACTCCATTGTCACAACGCGGCATGAGCCAGGATTGCCACGTTGGTTGGTATAATCAAATGCCACGCTCCATCCTGCTTGTCCATTTTTGCGACTATATTTCGCTCCAATGGCCGCCGGCAACAAGGTATTACGTCGTTGCTTCAAAAGCTCTTTTCGGGCATAGGTCCACTCAATGCTCTCGTGATCGAGTGCCTGCTTAACGCCTGACTCAGGAAGTTCTGTATAGCCGTTTTCCGCAACGAAGACTTCGGCAAGTTTTACAGCGGCCTCTATTGTTATGGTTTCAGCAGCATTCACATGAAGACATACCAGCGTAACGAACAGACTCACAGCCAAATTTCGCATCTTAACGCCCTTAAAATCGATCAACGGCTGCTCCTGGCCGGAAGGGTCACAAACTGCGTATTGAAGCCCAGGTTTCATTGCATTCGATACAGCCGGTGAGTCGTCCCATTTGGATGAAATCGGAGATTTCGAACTCTGCCTCAACTAAATCAAAGTCAATTGGCTTGCGAAGGAGACAGTAGTACCCAGTTCTGTCTGAGCCCCACTCGTAGTCTCTGGCCAACTTGTTACCCGCACTCAAAAGCAAAGCGACAATAGGGCGAAGATGTTCATAGACTGGTCTAACCTTACTGTCGAACACAATTTTCTTCTTCAAGATAAACGTAAGCGTCCGCTCAGCGACGTATTGAGCTCGGCGTCGTATTGCTAGATGATGGCATCACACCGCTGGGAAGCGGAGTGTTTTTCAAACAGATGTGACCTGCGCGGCGCAATGCCAAGGAAGGAAGT
>NZ_QVIO01000020.1 GCF_003416895.1 Duganella sp. BJB476 | reverse complement strand
TTCCCATCCCGAACAGGACCGTGAAACAACTCTGCGCCGATGATAGTGCTGCAACCAGTGTGAAAGTAGGTTATCGTCAGGCTAGTTATAAAGAGAAAAGCCCACCAGTGATCTGGTGGGCTTTTTTCGTTTGAAAGCCCCTTCCGTTCGACGACAGGCATTGCCTGTCGCCTTACCTGGCCGGGGCTTTTTTTCGTTTGAATTCTTGTGCTCGCGCCATGGAAAATAATTAACGTGTACTATTTGGTAATTATTTCAATGGGGAGACAATCATGCAGCGCCAACTACAATGGGCTTCTTTGAGCCTGATCGCCGCTTTGCTGACCGCCTGTGGCGGTTCGAATGTGGACAGTACGGCTCCGCGCACGGCAGGCTTGCGCATGGGCGCCGTCGGACCGACCGCCCCACCGACGGTTTCCGCACATGCCGCACTGGTCCAGGCACTCTACCTGGCCTATTATGGCCGCGTCCCCGATGAGGGCGGCATGACTTTCTGGACCGGCGTCCTCGATAACCTCAATCTGCCCGCTACCGCGTCCGCCTTCTACTATGCCTACGACAGCGATGCCAATGTCAAATCAGTGCTCGATGGATTTGGCAGAAGCACGGAAGCGTCGGACCTGTACGCCGGCACCAATGCCGAATTCGTTAATACTGTTTATATCAATTTATTCGGCCGCTATGCCGATGGCGGCAGCCAAAATTTCTGGGTTGGCGCGCTCGACAGGCAGGTCATCACCCGATCGTTTGCTGCCTTGGCCATTCTCGTCGGCGCGCAAGGCGATGATCTGTCGGCCCTGGCAAAAAAGAATGACGTGGCGACGCGCTTCCTGGCTGCGCTGACCACTGCGGGTGTGACAGATACTTCGCCTAAAGGCGTCGTTGGCGCCGATTTGCTGGCCCAGGTCAATGCGAATACCGATCTCGCAGCATTCCAGGCGATGATTGACGCGGCTGTGCAGTCGATTCAAGACATGGTACCGACCAGCTTGTTACGTTACACCGCCTTCCAGAATGTCTATGGTGAGATCGCGATACCAGTGCGGTACTGGCTGTCGTACGGGCGCGGGGCTATTCCTGTCCCTAACGGCAAGCTGGAGTTCGGCCTGGGGGAGCGCCAGATCGGCTTCGCCAAAAACTTTGGATCGAGCAGCCCCGCCGTGTCGTATGACGCACCCATCGTCGCCTCATCGACGGTTGCCGGCCAGGGTGATGGCACTTCTCCTACGATGCTGATGCTGTGCCAGGCCACGACTGATGCGGGAACCGGCGCCGTCAGCAATAAATCAACGGACTTGCTGGTGCTGAATGCGGCGCAGATGATTACCACCGCCAAGGACTTGGCAGGGCAGACGCTGTCTACCTACCGCGAAGATTGCGGTGTCGTCACTGCGCAAAATATTGTGTTCGATACGGAGGGCGCCGCAACGGTGACCGATGCAAGCGGCACCAAAGTGTATCCGGTCGCCTCGGTGCAGGCAGCGTTGAATGGCGTGCTGGCAGGCGGCCTGACAGTCAGGGATCTTTCCTGGCGCGCTTACCGCTACACCAAGGCGGACGGCTCGATCAAGTATGCGATCGTCAGCCGGACGATGTCGCACACCAGCGTGCCGCCGGAGACGCCGACCGTCACCGCCGCTGCCGGCGCAAGTGCCACGACAGCAGCCGGAGCGCTGTCGTTGTGGTCGCAGGAATAGAGCGCATGGCGCCGATGCTAGCGCGTCGGCGCCAGCATCGGCAGCGTCAATGTAAACCGGGTGCCACCGCCGGTCTCGCTAACCACGTCGATGGTGCCACCCAGGATTTCGGTGACGATGTTGTGGACGATATTCAGGCCCAGGCCTGAGCCTCCCACCCCCAGCTTGGTGGTGAAGAAGGGATCGAAGATGCGCGGCAGGTAGTCCTTCTGGATACCGACGCCGTGGTCTTCAACCGATAGCGTCACCAGGCCCTGCGGGGATAGGCTGGCCGAGATGTCGATCAGGCCTTCGCCGCGGCCCTCGTAGCCGTGCAGGATGGCGTTGTTGATCAGGTTGGAAATCACCTGCCCGATGGGGCCGGGGTAGCTTTCCATCATCAGGTCCGGCGGTATCCTTTGCTGTATCACGAATGGGGTGCGCTTGATCGTTGGCTGCAATGTCAGCACATTGCCGGCCACCACCTCGGCCAATAAAAAGCTGCGTCGTTGCGAACTGGTCTGGTCGACCGCCACCTGTTTGAAGTTGGTGACGATGTCCGCCGCGCGATGCAGATTGCGGCTCAGGATATCCACCGACAACTGCGCATTCTGGATGTAGCTCTCAAATTCCTTGCGGGTGATGCCGCCTTCCAGCGTCAGGTGCTTGGTGATGTCGTCGGTCTGCATTTCAAACGTGGTGGAGGCCATCAGGCTGTTACCGATCGGCGTATTCAGCTCGTGGGCGATGCCGGCCACCATGGCGCCCAGTCCGGCCAGGCGTTCGTTGCGCACCAGGTCTTCGCGCGCCTTGTCCAGCGTGGCGACCATGTCCTGCAGTTCGCGGTTGGCGCGGCGCAGCGCCAGGTGGGTATTGATGCGCGCCAGCACCTCTTCGATCTGGAATGGCTTGGTGATGTAGTCCACGCCGCCGGCATCGAAACCGGTGACTTTTTGCTTGGGGTCGGTCAGGCCGGTCATGAAGATGACCGGGATATCCTTGGTGGCCTTGCCGGCCTTGAGGCGCCGGCAGGCTTCGAAGCCGTCGATGCCAGGCATGACGACATCGAGCAGGATCAGATCGGGTTCGGCGAATTCCGCGCGCATCAAACCTTCGGCGGCGGTTTGCGCCAGCACGATCATGAAGCCGTGCCGTTCAAGCCGGTCCAGCAGGGCCGCCAGATAGGAAAGCGAGTCGTCGACGATGAGTATCGTCGGCATCGGGACTACGGGGATCTCGCTCTGGTTCATCACGCAGCCTGAGGATATTCACGGTGGAGACAGTATAGGCATACTGCCCCGGCGGCGGTGAAAAAAGAGCGAGACCGTTGCGCCTACAGCAAATTCAATCCCTTCAACATTACCAAAAGAATCAACACCGGCGAGACATAGCGCAGCAGGAAGAAGATGATGCGTATCGTGCTCCGGTTGGCCAATGTGCCCTGGTTCGACAATGCCTGGCCGAACTTGTCCGCGCCCCATACCCAGCCCACAAACACAGCTAGCAAGATGCCACCCAGTGGCAACAGCACGTTGGACGAGACGAAGTCGAACAGGTCGAACATATTCATGCCGAACAGTTTGAAGTTGGCCAGGACATTGTTGGTCAACGCGCAGCTGGAGCCGAGCAGCATCAGGCCGGCGATGGTCAGCAGCGTGGCCTTCGCACGGCTGAGGCCAAAACGTTCGTGCAAGATCACGACGGGTACTTCCATCAGCGACAGCATCGCACCAGTGGCGGCCACCGATGCCAGCACGAAGAAGGCGATCATCAATAACTGGCCACCGGGAATCTGCGAGAACACGGCGGGGATGGTGATGAATACCAGGGCCGGGCCGGCTGCCGGTTCGAAGCCGAAAGTAAACACCGCCGGGAAGATCGCAATGCCCGCCAGCATGGAGACGCACAGGTCGGCAGCCATCACGCGCAGCGTGGTTTGCGGAATATTCTGGTCGTCGCGGAAGTAGGAGCCGTAGGTCATCATCGTGCCCATGCCCAGCGATAGCTTGAAGAACGCCAGGCCCATCGCGGTCAGGATGACGCCCGCAGTGATCTTGCTGAAGTCGGGGCGGAACAGGAACGCCAGGCCGTCGACCGCCTTGTCCAGCGACAGGCTGACCGCGCATAGCACCAGCAACAGCAGGAACAGGATGGGCATCAGTTTCTTGGCGATACCTTCAATGCCTTTGGTTACACCCATCAGCAAGATGCCGCCGATGAAGGCCAACACGCCCCATTGCCACAACAGCGATTGCACCGGGTCGGCGATCAACGCGCTGAAAGCGCCTTCGGTGACGTGGCGGTCGCTGCTCAGGATGGAGCCGCCGATAGCCTTGAATACATAGGCGAATACCCAGGCCACCACTTCGGAATAGAAGGACAGGATCAGGAAGGCCGCCGCCATGCCGGCCACGCCAACCAGCCACCACGGCAGACCTTTTTTCGGGCTGAGATTTTGCAGTGCGGTGATCGGATTTGCTTTGGCTGCGCGCCCCATCGTGATCTCCGCGATCATGACGGGCAGGCCGATGACCAGGGTGGCGAGCAGGTAGATCAGCAGGAAACCGGCGCCGCCGTTGGCGCCGGTCAGATAAGGGAACTTCCATATATTGCCAAGGCCTACGGCCGACCCCAGCGTCGCCGCGAGTACGCCGAAGCTGGAGCTGAAGCCGCCGCGCTTGACGGTGTGATTGGTCATTGGGTGTCTTCCTGCCATGTACATAAAGGGCGCGATTGTAGCAGTTCGAAAAAAGGCCTTGCAGATATGGAGGGGGCTTTGCTATAGTCCGCCCCCTCGCAGAACGGCACATGCAAATGTGAAATGAGCGAGGAAAAAAGTAGGGGTTGACGAAACGATCTAAACGCTTCATACTCTTTCTTCTTCGCTGACGGACACAACGATCCGCAGCAAACGCAGTACCGAATAAGTTCTTTAAAAATTTACAGTCGATAAGTGTGGACGTTTGATGAAAGTGCACACGCTGCTCAGGCAGCGTGAAACTTAAAATATCAAATGTTCACAAGAAGTAATGAAATAGGCGCTACGAAAGTAGTGGCCTGTCAGTATTTTGAGTGAGCGACCCCTTAGCAATAAGGGTGCTACGAGAGTAGCAA
>NZ_QVIO01000001.1 GCF_003416895.1 Duganella sp. BJB476 | reverse complement strand
ACCTATTCGCAGGATAAACTAGACGAAGTTGCCAGAAGGTTGAACGAACGCCCTAGGAAGACGCTCGACTACCAGACACCGGCTCAACGATTTGACCGATGTGTTGCGTTGACCGATTGAATCCACAGCCAAGAGCGGACCTACAATCGCATGCATATACGTCCACATCGTCTTTGAACGCTGAAAATTGAACGGTGACGTGTGAGAATTGAAGAGTATGTTTTCTTTGTTCGCGGCGCTATCATGTGGCTCTGCTCGTAGAACCATTGAAAGTAAAGATGATGCGATTTCAACCGAACCGTGCGACCCTTGTTTCCGTAGCCGCTTCCATTGTCGGTATCGCACTGGTCGCCAATGCCGTATTTTTGGTTCTGGGCGGCCAGCTGGGCCACGCCCTGATGCGCGCTGGCCTGGGCCTATATTGCTGCATCTGGGCCTTCGTCCCCTACGGCGACTTCTTCCGCGTTGCGCGTATGCCGGTCCGTCTCGACGACAGCGCGGAGCGCAATGCCTACGCCAAGTTGTTTCCTCCTCGCCTGCTGCCAGCAATGTGGTTGTCGATGGCTCTGATGTTCGGCGGGTTTGTCTATAACGTGGTTGGCGTTTTTCGCTGAGCGCTGCTTTAACCTCGTTCGCTATCGGCCAGGAGCGGCCGTTGAGCAGGTGACATTTGAGAAGAAAAAACGAAATCGGAAATAAATGAAAAAGATATTTGCAGCAATTCTTGGGGCTCTAGGCGGTACATCAGCTCATGCAGAAGCAGAGCCACCTAAGGTGGTAAGTGTGCCCGCTGAATCGATTCGATTTTCCATGCCGACCATCGCTATGGATTCAATCGAATTTGATATGCCGACCGAGAGCAGTTTCAATGGCGCCCCGCAGTTTCATGAAGATGATTGGGCACAACTGGAGTTTTTCCCACCGGCCCGTCTTCCCGAAATTCAAAACCGTCTGAAAGAACTCAAGTCATTCGAAGCAGATAACCGCACTCAGTACGAATGGAAGCAGATCTACAGACGAGAGATTAGCCGCATTTCGATAGGATTGTCCTCGGCCGATTTGGGGCATGAGTTGGACGTCAAGATCCTTTCTGCGCCAATCTTAACCACCTCTTCACAGCCTCTCGGGCAGGTACGGCATGGCTACAGCCTAGAACTGGGTAAAAATGCGTACCTTTATGGCCTGCAAGTGAATGGGAAAATCACCGTGCTCGGAGTTTCATTGCAGGGGGCCGACGATATGTTGCTGTCAAATGCATTTTTAAAGCTGAATCGGCAGCATGGACTGATATTGGTGGATTGGCGGCAGCAGTTTGTGCTTACGTCAGTAGACAGCAGCGGGCAGTTCGAGCCGTGGCGGCCGTAAGCCGCTGACGGCCAGAAGCAGACCTAGACGGACATGAAAAGTTGTAACCTCTTCGGAGCAGAAATGCCTTCAACAAAAATCAATGAAAGCACACAGCGCGAATGGCGTGAGCTCGGGTTCTTTTACGAACGAAACGATGAGGCTAAAGAATGGCGGCTCCAAGGTTCCAAGATAGGTCTTAGACGATTTTCTGCCGCCATGCGGGCGTATGCAGGAAAGCTTGAAAATGAATTAGTGTCGGAGCATGAACACTTCGGGCCGTACATGTATCTTGAACTTGGAACATGGCAGCATTCGGAAATCACCGACCATTGGATTGCCGGACCATTGAAAGAGATAGCGGAGCTGGCTGATACTATGGACATTTGCCTAAGTTCCGCATCTGTTGGCGATTGCATTTTTCTTCGCGCCGCATTCGCACCAACAGCACCTTACGAGCTTGTGCTAGAAGTTCGTGATAGTACATTCGACCCTGCAACGGCTGACACGGAGTGCTGGTAGCGGCCATAAAGCGGTCGGAGCATTTGAAAATGTCACACGAAAACTATGAAGTCACTTCTTGATCGATACTCCGTTCTTCTCCTTTTTATTTTTCCGTGTACGGCTATGGGTTACGATCTACACATTACAAAAGCCACTGAGTGGTCACTGGGTTCAGAAAGGCCAATTTCTGAGTCCGAATTGTTGATTTGCATGAGCTTTTGACCCAACCTTCGGCATAGATTTGCATTGCCGGCTGACCCGTGCCACTTGGTACGTATAGCATCTCTTCAGGGGCCTGTTGTCGTAAAAGGCGGGTCAATCATAGAGAGTCAAATTGGCGCGCAAACGTACAATGAGTTGAAGAAATCTTACTGTGAACAGGGCGCGGGTAACTCTATGGTCTGTGTCGGTGTGTATGACGGGCACTAGTGCCGCCAGAAGCGTAGGGGGCATGTGTTTTACCGTTCGCGAGACTTTGCTGCCTATTTGTTGCGCTGACGGTGGTTGCCGATGTTTTCCCTAAGCGTAAGGCCTAGATGGGGTCATCACGGGCGCTAGACGGACATATGAAAATTTAAAGTAATAGACGGGATTCGCCATTGTGTAAACGAACGTGGTGAACGAGTGACCTTGGCATGACTTTGGCCAATGCCTTCTGATGGTATTTTTGATGGTAGTGGGCGCGTACATTCTACTAAAGCAGTTAAAAATCAATCACGTATAAGTTCAATTGATGTTCGAGTGGGTAAGATCGTTTGCACAGGGACGGCCCACAGAACCGCAAAGAGTGTTTGGGGCCGGGCGTCGGCTTTACGCAAATTTACGCATCCGCGCGCTAACCCGTTGAAAATATGGGGAGTTCGATTCCAGCTCGGAGCACCAGTCCATTTTTTGATAAAGATCATGAAACGCCATAAAGCCTTGTAAATCAGGGGTTTATGGCGTTTTTTGTTTCTGAGGAATCGCATAACCGAAGTCGTGAGCGTGGTGCCGCCATTGCCCTGACAGCTCTTTGCTCAACTGGCCTGCATTCAGCGCGAGTCATTTTCTGAAGTGACCCCGATCGGCTGCGCTATCGAAAGTATGGCCAAACCGCCAAGCTGACAAGCCAGCATGGGATAAGGACCAAGATACACGCGATTGTCGATATCGATAGGAATGGCTTGGTGGAAAGTGAGGCTTCTTTGATGAGGGCTTGGGCGGCTGCCGAAATCTGCGAAGCGCCCTTGAGAAACCAATACGCAGCGATGTGAACCGCAATCCAAAACGTGGTCAGCAAGCTGGCGCAAAATATCATTCCCTCTGGGAACGCATAGACAATCTCGGTTTCGCCATTCAGGATTTGAAAATTGCCCAAGCCGTCTGGTACTAAGGTCGCGTCATGAAGGAATTTGCTGATCAGTTGCAGATTGTAGAGCGAGTCAAACCAGTTGGAAACCGAACGCCCGAAGTCCGTCGCCGAGAAGTTCTGCGAGCCGCCGCCGTAAACGGCATACTTCGCCAGGCCATACAATGCGTAAAACAAGACGGCGGAGCCCACGAGATCGAGAACAAGGGCAAGCGCTTTCGCCACGCTACCCTTATCAACTGCGAACAGCAACAGGGCTCTGGTCATGCTGACGGAAATGAAGTCGATGACAAGGCCTATGCCGAAAAAATACCAGAACTGCCTGACGACCGCTCCGGCGAAAACTGGATTGAGCATCCAAGCACGTTTTCCGTCGGCGCATAAGGCAGCGATAGCAAGAATCGCCAGCCAAGTTAGAGATACGCCGACGGATACGAATAGCGCCCGCCAGGAAAATAGCTTCGGCCCATAGACCGAGTCTGACCAATAAGTGGCGGCGACATACGCTTTGGAGAACGAGGGTTTTAGGTCGAATTGTTTTGCGGCCGTCGCCAGCCTTTGCGCGGTTGGTCCGGCGCCAAAGACCTCGTCGGCGAGTTTGGGAACCGCTAGGAACGCCAGCATGGCCCCCGATATGGCCGCTAGACTGGTCGCCGCATAAGATGTGAAATTCATACTGCTGATTGGCCGAGGAATAAGGCAAAAGTGAAAAGCACAGATCTTAGCATTGCGGAGTACTAGCAAGGCAGAGAGGGCGGAGCGAAAATAAATCCCGCCAGCAAACTAACAAGTTGTCCTGTTGGAGGAAAATTCTTTTAATATCAAATGCTTATATTAATCTGGCCTTGATCTTTTCTCGCCGCACAGTTAGCGAAAGCAGGGCGGAACGTTGATGCAGATCATGCGCTTCTTGACTACTTGCACTGCGGTGTCGGCGGCGCGCCCGGCGGCATTACGTTTGGCCTCAAGGCCCTGTTTGGCCTGCATGTCTATAGGACAACGGGGGCGCTGGTGCCTGTGGAAGAGCAACGCCGTTTTCAAACAAAGTGATCCGTGCTGATCTGCGCGATGTTAAAGCCTTTATGGCTCGATGTACGGCAGATCAACCCCGAAGCCGGGACCTGCATCGCGCGCTGCCACTTCGCGGGCGCAGACGGATGCGATTTCAAGGTATATGCGACGGTTTATTTCGCCGGAGTCCTGGACCGATCGATGTTGCGGCGGCTTACCAGTCCCGGCGAACCCGCAGCATGGCGAACGGCTGGGTGCGGGTCACGTTGTGCTCGACGACGTCGATGGCTCCTGCCAGCCTGTCGCCGGCATAGTGGGTTCGGTCATTGGTGATGACGCGCCCGGCGAGGTTGTTCAGTTCCAGCGTCACCATCAGGTTCGACGCCGGACGGTAGTTGAGGAACGCGCGGGCCCAGCCCGTGCCATTGCTGGTGTCGTGTTCTGCAACCTGCCAGCTGTCGTTGCTCCAGCCATTGTCAATGGACAGTCCCCAGGCGGTTCTCTGCCGCGGCAAGTCCTGCGAAAACTCGACCCTCCATGCCAGCGGCTGCTCGCCGGACAGCGCGCGCGTCTCCAGCGTGGTGGGATCGGTGACGGACGAGGAGCGCCTGGTCATCGACAACTTGAGCAATCCCTGCGGCAGGGACCAGCTGTCGGTGGGCAGGGTGAGCGAGCCGGAGACGCTGTCGGCGCTGGCGTCGCCGATATTGCCGGCAGCGTCGTAGCTTGCGTTCGCTGTACGGATCGGCATGCGGTCGAGCAGGTCGCTGATGTGCGATTGCGTGTAGCTCAACACAGCCGAACCCCGTTCCCCGAAGCGGTATTCGACCGCGCCTTCGCACAGCAAGGTCTTGGCTGGCACCAGGTCGGGCAAGTCGGCCCTGAGCGTTTTGTCGGCGATGCCGAAATATCCTGCGGAATCGCCAAAGTTCAGCTGGCTGACCTCGCGCTCCATGCGCAAGCGCAGCAGCAGCGACGAGCTTGGCGACAACGATAGCCGCAGCCGCGGCTTGGGATAGACATAGGCCTTGGCCTCCGGCTGGTCGGCGCCCACGCGCAAGCTGGAGTGTTCGATTTTCAGGCCGGCCTCGGCGCTCAGCGAGCTGTCGACCTGCCATGCCGATGACAGCTGGCCTTCAACGCGCGATTCCTGCACCCAGGCGCTGCCGGTCGGCGACACGGCGGCGCCGGCGTTGGCCTGATAGGTGTTGCTGTTGTCATTGGTGTTGACGGTGCGCTCAAAGCCGCCACGTATCGTGACCCCGTCCAGCACTCGCCAACTGAGCTGCCCCGCCACGACCTGCTCGCCGGCCGTGGCATTGGCGACCGAGTACGATGGGTTGCCGCCCGCCGCAAACGTCGATTCGGCGGTCTGCTCGGATGTCCGGTGCAGCGCCTTGAGGTCCATGCTGGCGCCGTTCGCCAGGTCGCGCGTGTAGGCCAGGCCCTGTTCCAGCGTGCGTCCGGCATTGTCGTTGCTGCTCGACGAGCGCGTTCCGGCGTCGTACCGGGCCTGCGACTGGTAAGTCCAGGGATTGACTGTGCTGTTCCAGGTCAGTTGGCCGTTCAGCAGATCCTGGCCATAACTCAGCTTCATCGTCTGGTTTCCGGCCATGCCGGCGCCCGCTATGGTCACCTCGGCGGCCGGGGTGGCGGCGGCATACAGCGTGGTCCGGCGTCCCTGTCCTTGCGACATGTCCGGTGAGCGGTTCCTGGCCAGCGTGACGTTGATGCTCTTGTCCCCATGTTTCAGGCTGTAGCTGCCATCCAGCGAGGGCTGCTGGATGCCGTCCGGCGTCAGATAACTGGAAACGCTGGTGGTGGCGGAAACCAGGTCCATCTGTTTGAGCAGGAGGTTGGCCACGGTCGGGTAGCCCTGCATATCGATGCCGCCCGCGCCGCCATTGATCACCTCGATGCGCTCGACGCCCGCCACCGGGATGCGGCCCAGCACGTCGCCGAGCGGCTCTGTTTTGGAAGTGGGGCGCTTTCCGTTGATGAGTACGTTGCCGGCCACGCCGCGCGACGCATTCCCGCCATCGAAGACAAAGCCGGGCAGGCGGGCCACCATGTCCATCGCCGTGCTGGCCTGAAACTGCGCGAAGTAGTCCGGGGTGAACGATTGCGGCGGCGTCGCCGTGGCGGCGCCGGCCGCCCCTGAGGTGGCCAGCACGGCGGCCAGCAGGGCCGCGTGATGGAGGAATGTCTTGTGTCGCATTTCAACATTGTGCAATGAACACCATGAGTTCGCAATTGCGAAATTCACTAAACTGCCGGCGAGATTCAGGCTGCGGGCGGTATCGCTGCAAAATTAATGTGGCATTTGCGGAACATTTTCCGCATATCTCTACTGGAGCATGGCGACTGACGTTGATAATGTGTGTTGGCGGCACATACCTCAATCGGCGGGCAGGTTCTCAATGCGTGGATGTAAATTTCTGATCGGCTTCTTCTGTTTGCTCGCCTTGGCGATGCTGCGCGCGCATGCCGCGCAGCCGGTCCGGTTTCTCATGCTGGAGAACCGCACCATGCCGTTTGGCCTGGTGGTGCAGGGCCCGAATGCGCACTTGCTGTTGGCAGACGGCATCACCAAGGATTGGCAGGATGCGTTGGCCAAGGAACTCGGCCGGACGCCGGCCTACCTGCTGTTGCCCCGCAAGCGCCAGGACATGGCCGTGGTCCAAAAGTTGGTGGATTTGCGCTGCTTCGTCAGTCCGGACTGGCTCACCAGCGAACAGATGGAGCAGTATGACTGGCCGGCGCCGTTTTTCGAGGTCGAGGAACGCCTGGTCGGCCCGGTGAACGGCAAGCCCCTGGACAGCCTGGATGAGTTGTCCGGCGCGCGCATCGGCACTGTGCTCGGCTACAGCTACCGCAGCCTGGAGCCCTTGTTCGCCGATGGCCGCGCCAAGCGGGACGATGCGATCAACGAGACGTCCTCGGTGCTCAAGCAAGTGGCCGGCCGTACCGACTTCATGGTCATGCGCAGCTTGGACTTCGAGTATCAACAGAAGAGCGATCCGACGCTTAAAAAACTGCGCCTCACTCCGGTTGTGGTCAGCCGCTTTGCCATGTATTGCGCGCGCCCCAAATACAGCAGCGTGACGCTGCGGGACTTGAGCAACGCGCAAACGCGCTTGCTCAATGCGGGCGTGCTGGACAGGATTTTGGCCAAGTACCGCTAGCGGCGCAACGCTAGCGCACGCAGAAGGCAGGCCGCTGCCGGCGTGTTTCCGGGTAGGCCAGCACGCGGCGTATCGCTTCGAGCGGCACATGATAGGCCTGCATATACGTCCAGGCGATGGCCGACCCCTTCGAGTTGGCCAGCCAGATGCCGTGCTCCACGACCGAGCTGATCACATTGTTGCGACGTTGGTCTCCATTCATGCTTTACTCCCAAGGCAAAACGGAAACGTTATTACATAATTAAAAAACGTGTCGCGCCATTGGAGCCGAGCCGCTCAGCCAGCCAGCCCGAGCTTTTGCGCCAGGCCGATGCGTTGCAGCTTGCCGGTCGCGCCCTTGGGGATCTCGTCGAGGAACAGTATCTTGCGCGGCACCTTGAAATCGGCCAGGCGGATCGCGACGAACTCGCGTAGTTCCTTCTCGCTGATCGCCTGTCCGGGGTGCAGTACCACGGCCGCGCCGACGTCCTCGCCCAGCTTGTCGTGCGGAATGCCGAAGGTGACGACTTGCTGGACCGCCGGATGGTCCATCAGGATTTCGTCGACTTCGCGCGGCGAGATTTTTTCGCCGCCACGGCTGATGATTTCCTTCAGGCGACCGGTGATGCGCAGATAGCCTTGCTCGTCCATCACGCCCTGGTCGCCGGTGCGGAACCAGCGGCCCACATAGGCTTCCGCGTTGGCCTTGGGGTTGTTCTCGTAGCCGGCGGTGACGTTGCCGCCCTGGATGACGATCTCGCCGGTGGCGCCGGCCGGCAGCAGCTGGCCTTGCTGGTCCATGATGGCGACCTGCGGGCCGGCCGCCAGGCCCACCGAGCCCGGCACGCGCAGCGCCGGCGGCAGGGGATTGCTGGCCATCTGGTGCGCCGCCTCCGTCATGCCGTAGGCCTCGATCAGCGGCGCGCCGAACGCCGACTCCAGTCCGGCGATCACCTGCGGCGGCATGGACGCCGACGACGAGCGCAGGAAGCGCAGCGGATGGGCGGCAATGACGGCCTGGTTCTGCGCCGCGCGCGACAGGATGGTCTGGTGCATGGTCGGCACCGCCGTGTACCAGCTCGGCCGCGCCTCCTGCATCCACGCGAAGAACTTCAGCGCGTTGAAGCCGGGCGTGCAGAAGACGGCGCCGCCGGCGGCCAGCGGCGCCAGCAGGCCGGCGATCAGGCCGTGGATGTGGAACAAGGGCATGATGTTCAGGCCGATGTCGCGCGCCGTCAATTGCAGCGTGGCGCCCACATTGCCGGCCGAGGCGCAGATATTGGCCTGGGTCAGCGGCACGATTTTCGGCCGCGAGGTGGTGCCCGAGGTGTGCAGGATCAAGGCCAGGTCGTCGTCGGCGGGCGCGCTGGCTGGCGCCGGCGGCGATGCGGTGGTCGTGCCGGCCGCCGCGCGCAGGCTGAAGGCGCCTGCGCCGGCCTCGGCGGGCAGCAATTCCAGCACCGGGATGCCCAGTTTGGCGGCTACCGCCAGCGCCGCCGACTGGCTGCCGTGTTCGACGATCAGCGCCTTCGCTTGCAGATCGCTCAGATAAAATTCGAACTCGTCGGCGCGATAGGCGGGATTGAGCGGCGCCGCGCAGGCTGCGGCGGCCACGCTGATGAAGGCGGTCGCCATCGCCGGGCCGTTCGGCAGCACGATCGCCACGCGGTCGCGGCGGCCGATGCCGAGCTGATTGAGCGTGGCCACGGCTTGCGCCACCTGCTGGCGCAGGGCGCGATAGCTGAGTGGCTGGGCGCCTGGCGCATGGATGGCGGTGGCGTCGTCGGCGCCGGTCAGGAGCAGTTCGGAGAGCGTGGTCAAAGCTGGCATGGTGGCTTTCTGGGTGGGCTTGCGTGGAAGGGGGCTTAAACGCCGGGGCTGGCGATGCGCAGGCTGCCCTGCTGTGCCTGGACGGTACGCGCCAGCAGCGAGGCCAGCGCGTACACGGCGTTGATGGTGGGGGTGGGGGTGCCGGTCAGGCGCGCCATGTCGAGCACGCTGCCGACCAGGGCCGCCAGCTCCAGCGGGCGGCCCGCCTCCAGATCCTGCAACATCGAAGTCTTGTGCTGGCCGACCGCCGCGGCGCCGTCGATGCGCTGTTCCAGCGACACCTTGAAGTTGACGCCCAGTTGCTCGCCTATGCTTTGCGCCTCGCGCATCATATTGGCCGCCAGTTCGCGGCTGGGGGCGTAGGCGCAGATGTCGGCCAGGGTCGCGTGGCTGAGCGCGCTGATCGGGTTGAAGCTCAGGTTGCCCCACAGCTTGATCCACAGTTCGGAACGGATGTCGGAACTGATCGGCGTCTTGAAGCCGGCCGCGCGCATGGCGTCGGCCAGGGCGCGGATGCGCGGGGTCGATGCGCCGTCCAGTTCTCCCAGCGAAAAGCGGTTGCCCTCGATGTGGCGGATCACGCCCGGTTCCAGCATGTCGCAGGCGGGATAGACGATGCAGCCGATGATGCGCTCGACCGGCAGCGCGGCCGACACCACGCCGCCGGGATCGACCGCCTCGACCCGCTGTCCCTCGTGCGCGCCGCCGTGTTTGTGGAAATACCACCACGGCACGCCGTTCTGGGCGGTGACGATCACGGTGTCCGGTCCCAGCAGCAGCGGGATCTCGGCCGCGACGGCCGGCAGCTGGTGCGCCTTCATGGCGAGGATCACCACGTCCTGCGCGCCGAGCTCGCCGATGCGGTCGCTGGCCTGCACCTTCGCGCACAATTCGCTGCCGTCCTGCAGCCGCAGCCGCATGCCGTGCGCGCGCACCGCGCTCAGATTGGCGCCGCGCACCACCACGCTGACTTCATGGCCGCTGTGCGCCAGCTTGACGGCCAGCAAACCGCCGATGGCGCCGGCTCCCACCACGCATATCTTCATCGTTTTCTCTGCATCCCTGATTGATCGGCGGCGCCGCGTGACAGGGATTCTAACGCGGAGTGTGTTTTTCTTGCAACTTATTGCAATTTATACATATTGTATTTAAGATATCTCGGATGCCACTGCCCGGAAGTCCGCCTTCCGGTTCATCCACCGCTGCCGCGCCAAGAGCCGGCATCGACCTCTCCGCCCCACAAGGATATGGAAGCATGACTACTCTGACTCAAGTGCGCAATCCGGCGCCACCGGCGCCGCGGCGCTGGCTGCAACTCATCCTCGGCGTCGTCTGCATGGCGATGATCGCCAACCTGCAATACGGCTGGACCCTGTTCGTGCTGCCGCTGGATCAGAAATACCATTGGGGCAAGGCGGCGATCCAGGTCGCGTTCACCATCTTCGTCGTCACCGAAACCTGGCTGGTGCCGGTGGAGGGCTATCTGGTCGACCGTTTCGGTCCGCGCATCGTGGTGATGGCCGGCGGCGTGCTGGTGGCGCTGGGCTGGGTGATGAACTCGGTGGCCGACAGCCTGCCGCTGCTGTACGCCGCGGCGGCCGTGGGCGGCGTGGGCGCCGGCGCGGTCTACGGCACTTGCGTGGGCAACGCGCTGAAATGGTTCCCGGACCGGCGCGGCTTTGCCGCCGGCCTGACGGCGGCCGGCTTCGGCATGGGCTCGGCGCTGACCATCATTCCGATCTCGGCCGTGATCAAGGCCAGCGGCTATCAGAGCGCCTTCCTGTATTTCGGCCTGGGCCAGGGACTGGTGGTGTTCGCCATCGCCTTCCTGCTCAAGGCGCCGCAGGCGGCGCCGGCGCGCGCGGCCGCCAGGCTGGCGCAGACGACGGTCGAGATGCGCTGGACCGAGATGATCAGGACGCCGGTGTTCTGGGTCATGTACCTGATGTTCGTGTTGATGGCGGTCGGTGGCCTGGTGGCGACGGCGCAGCTGGCGCCCATCGCCAAGGACTTCAAGATCGCCGAACTGCCGGTGTCGATACTGGGACTGACCTTGCCGGCGCTGACGTTCGCCTTGTCGCTGGACCGTATCTTCAATGGCCTGACGCGGCCGTTCTTCGGCTGGGTGTCCGACCATATCGGGCGTGAAAATACCATGTTCATCGCCTTCGGCCTGGAGGCGTGCGGCATTCTGCTGTTGAGCAAATTCGGCAGCGATCCGTTCTGGTTCGTGGTGCTGACCGGCCTGGTGTTTTTTGGCTGGGGCGAGATCTACAGCCTGTTTCCCTCGACCTGCGGCGACACCTTCGGCGGCCGCTACGCCACCACCAACGCCGGCCTGCTGTACACGGCCAAGGGCACGGCCGCCTTGCTGGTGCCGTTCAGCAGCCTGATCACGGCGGCCACCGGCAGTTGGCACACGGTGTTCTACGTCGCAGCCGGCATGAACGCGCTGGCCGCCGTCATGGCGCTGCTGGTGCTGAAGCCATTGCGTTCGCGCATGAGCAATTTGCAGCCTGCGCAGCCAGGGCTGCGGGCCGCGCAGGCGCGCGCCTGAAGCTGGGTCAAGGAACGGCGCCGCGCTCTTCGCCGAGGGCGGTGGCGATGTGCCGGTTGATGGCGCCGCTGGCCTTCATCCTGGCCACGATTTCCGCCAGGCGCGGCACCAGCGCCGCATGCCGCTTGTGCAGGTAGATGTAGACCGGCGTGTCCTGCACCAGGCCGGCGTTGTAGACATCGCCGTAGCGGTTTTGCAGCCGGGCCAGTTGAAGCTCGCCAAATTCTTCGAGGTCGACAAAGATGTCGGTACGGCCGAGCGCGACGTTTTGCAAGCCCAGCTGGCTGTCCACCACGGAGGAGACCTGGCTCGACGGCAGGATCTGTTCGAGCCGCGTCTTGAAGGTGGTATAGCCGCTGCGGTACTGCACCCGGTATGAGGTGCCTTTCAGGCTATCCCAGCCGCTTATCTTCAACCCCGGTATGCGGGTGAAGGCCGTCACCCGGAACGACACCAGCGGTTCGCCCACCCGGATCAGATTCGGGTGGTTGTCGCCGTAGGCATACGCCCGTCCGACTTCACCGTCGATCTTGCCGGCCCCGGCCTCGATGGCGCCGCGCAAGGGCGGATAGAGGCGCACGTCGACATCCTTGCCCAGCTGATCGAAAGCGTCCGCGCAAATCAGCGTCAGCACGCGCGGGGCGTAGCTGGTTTCCTTGGGATAGGGATGGGCAAGCAATATCGTTTCGCGCGCGGTGGCGACATTCGCCTGCATCAGGCCCAGGCAAAGCATCAATATGGCTGCAGATCTCACGGTCGGTCCATTGAAGGCGTGCTTTGCCCTCATTCTACTCCCGGCTGATTGCAATAGCTAAGTCGCTCAAGATCCGTGAAACCGTGTGCGCCGGCATGCGTATAAACGGTATATCTGATTTTTACCGAGGCGTCGGCCCAACCGCCGGCGATGCATATGACCTGCACCACGCATCCCTCAAAAGAAACCGTCCGCGCCTACCTGGCGCATCGTGCGCAGGCGACGCCGGAGCCACCGCCGCCGCCGGAAGAAATTCGTCGTCAGCTCGGCTGGTACCTGGTGCCAGCCGCAGGCAGCCGCTGTTCGAGCGCCTCCTGGCAAGACAAGCAGTTCTGTGCAGTCGGCTGAACCCGCAAGCGCTCCGGCGCGATCGGCGCGCCGCAGCCCACGCAGCGGCCATAGCTGCCGGCGGCCAGGCGCGCGCAAGCGGCGTCGAGGCTGCGCAGGGCGGCCAACTCGTCCGCCAGCCGCGTCAGGTCACAGTGTGGCAGCTGGCGGATCACGGCCGGGTCGTCCAGCGTCGCCTTGCCGTCGAGAAGGAGGGATGCCAGCGGCGGCGGCGCCGACGCCAGGCGCCGGCGCAGTTGGGCGGCCAGCTCGGCGTGCTGGTGATGCAGGCGGGCGGCCAGCGCTGCCGGTTCGGGTGGGAGGGACGGATTCATGGCCTCACTGTAAGGCCATGCCCGCGCGCCGTCTGTAGTGCCCGTTGATCCAGATCAAAATGCCCAAGAATACTGCGGTCAGGGGCCGTCAGGCCGGACGTGGCGAGCGGCTTGCCGATCTGGCATTTTTTTTTGTGTTCCGGGGCATTCAATCGTATGATTTGGGTCTGGATGCCGAATGGGCATCGTTTTACAGGACGCGTCGTTGAAAAATCTCGGGATTGAAGGCTTGAGCCTGGAATGGCTGCTGGCGTCGGCCACCGACGCCATGCTGATCGTCGACCAGGCCGGCAGCATCGTGCTGGCCAATCCGGCGCTGGAGAGCATGTTCGGCTACGGCTCCGGCGAGATGCTGGGGCTGGCGCTGGAGGCGCTGGTGCCGGCCCGCTTCCACGCCGCCCACGTCGGCCACCGGGCCGATTTTTTTGAGCAGCCGCGCGCGCGCGCGATGGGCGCGGGCGCCGAGCTGTTCGGGCGGCACCGCGACGGCCACGAGTTCGGCGTCGAGGTCAGCCTGTCGCCGCTGCGCACCTCGCACGGCTTGCCGCTGGTGCTGGCCACGGTGCGCGACGTCACCGAACGCAAGCTGGCCCAGCAGGCGCTGCAGGAAAGCGAGGCGCGCATGCGCGCCATCTTCGAGACCGCCGTCGACGCCATCCTCACCATCGACGAGCAGGGCGGGCTGGAGCGGCTGAACCCGGCCGCCGAACGCCTGTTCGGCTATGCCGAGGCCGAAGTGGCGGGCCACAACGTCTCGATGCTGATGCCGCAGCCGCACCGCAAGCTGCACGACGGCTACCTGGCGCACTACCGCGACACCGGCGAGAAACGTATCATCGGCAAGGGCCGCGAGGTGGAAGGCTTGCGCAAGGATGGCAGCGTGTTCCCGATGGAACTGTCGGTGGTGGAGATGCAGCTGGGCGCGCGCCGCATGTTCACCGGCATGGTGCGCGACATTTCCGAACGCAAGCGGGCGGAGGAGCACAACCGCCGCCTGATGCAGGAAATTTCCAGCGCCAACGAGGAATTGACCAACTTCGCCTACGTGGTGTCGCACGACCTGAAGGCGCCGCTGCGCGGCATCGGCTCGCTGGCCGACTGGCTGGCCACCGACTACGCCGAGCAGTTCAACGACGAGGGCAAGGAGCACATGCGGCTGCTGATCAACCGGGTGCACCGGATGAGCAGCCTGATCGACGGCATCCTGCAATACTCGCGCGTGGGCCGGGTGCGCGAGGCGCAGTCGGCGGTCGACCTGAACCAGTTGTTGGCGGACGTGGTGGACCTGCTGGCGCCGCCGCCGCAGTTCCGCATCACGGTGGCGCCGGCGCTGCCGACGGTGCTGATCGAGCCGACCCGCATCCAGCAAGTGTTCCACAACCTGATCTCCAACGCCATCAAGTACATGGACAAGGTCGACGGCGTGATCGACATCGGCTGCGAGGACGACGGCAGCCACTGGCGCTTCAGCGTGCGCGACAACGGCCCCGGCATCGAGACCCGCCATTTCGAGCGCATCTTCCAGCTGTTCCAGACGCTGGCCTCGCGCGACCGGGTCGAGAGCACCGGCGTCGGCCTGGCGCTGGCCAAGAAAATCGTTGAAATGTATCAGGGACGCATCTGGCTCGAATCGCAGATGGGGCAGGGCTGCACCTTCTGGTTCACGCTGCCCAAGTCCGCCGCCCATTTATCCAGAACAGGAAGCATTGCATGAAAGTCAGTAACAAACCCATCCTGCTGGTCGAGGACGACCACGTCGACATCATGACCATCAAGCGCGCGCTGAAGGAAATCCATGTCGGCAACGCGGTGGTCAGCATGGAGCACGGCGAGGCGGCGCTGGCCTACCTGCGCGATCCGGCGCAGGATCGGCCCTGCATCATCCTGCTGGACTTGAATATGCCGGTGATGAACGGCATCGAGTTCCTGCAGCAGATCAAGCTCGACGCGTCGCTGCGCCGGATTCCGGTGGTGGTGCTGACCACGTCCGAGGAACAGCAGGACAAGGTGCGCAGCTTCGACCTGGGCGTGGCCGGCTACATGGCCAAGCCGGTCGACTACCGCCGCTTCGTCGAGATGATGCGCTCGATCGACCTGTACTGGACCATCAGCGAGATGCCGTGAGTACCCCTCTGCGCGTGTTGATCGTCGAGGACGACGCGGTCGACCGCATGGCCTGCCGGCGCGCCTTCGCGGCCGCCGCCGTTGCCGCCGCCGATGCAGCCTTCGAACTGCTGGAAGCCGACAGCGGCGAGCAGGGCCTGGAACTGGCGCGCAGCGAGCGTCCCGACTGCATCCTGCTCGACTACCATCTGCCCGACCTGACCGGGCTGGAGTTCCTGGCCCACCTGAACGAGGACGGCGCCGCGCAGGGCATTCCGGTGATGATGCTGACCGGCGCCGACAGCGCCGCCGTCGCGGCCGAGGCCATGCGGCGCGGCGCGCGCGACTACCTGGTCAAGGACGTCGACGGCTACTACCTGGAATTCCTGCCGGGCGCGATCCACCGCATGCTGCGCGAACAGCAGTTGTTGGACGACAAGCGCCAGGTCGAAGCCCAGTTCCGTACCCTGGTCGAGCAGATGCAGGCGATCAGCTACATCGCCGAGCTGGACGGCGCGCTGCGCTACATCAGTCCGCAAATCGGCCTGCTGGGCTACAGCGCCGCCGAATGGCTGGCCGACGCCGCGCTGCACGGCCGCCTGATGGACCCGGAACAGCGCGAGGCGACGCTGGCGGCGCTGCAAGCGAGCCGCCGCGACGGCAGCCCGCTGCACCTGGAGTACCGCTTGCACGCGCGCGACGGCCGTGCGCTGTGGCTGCGCGACCAGGCCGAACTGGTGCGCGACGAGCAGGGCCAGCCGCTGTTCATGCAGGGCATCATGATCGACATCACCCAGACCAAGCTGGGCGAGCAGGCCTTGCTGGCGTCGCAGCAAGCGCTGCGCAGCCTGTCGGCGCACCAGGAGCAGATCAAGGAAAACGAACGCAAGCGCATCGCCCAGGAAATCCATGACGAGCTGGGCGGCCTGCTGACCGGCATCAAGGCCTATATCGCGGTCAGCATCGAGCGCGCCGAGGCCGCCGCCGCGCCGGCCGAACCGCTGCTGGCCGAGGCCGCCGGACTGGCGCAGGACGCGATCGATACGGTGCGCCGCGTGATCACCGACCTGCGGCCCAGCGTGCTGGACCAGCTGGGCGTGTGGGCCGCGCTGGAGTGGTATGCCGAACAGGTCGAGCGCCGCTCGGGCCTGCATTGCCAGTGCACGGTTGCGGCCGCCGCCGGCGAGCTGGAGCTGGACGCCGGGCGCAGCACCATGCTGTTCCGCATCGCGCAGGAAGCCTTGACCAATGTGGTGCGCCACGCCGGCGCCAGCAACGCCGCGCTGCAGGTCGACTATGCCGACGGCGTGCTGGAATTGCGCATCAGCGACGATGGCCAGGGCATAGCGGCCGAGCGCCTGCTGAACCGCGAGAGCTGGGGCATCCTCGGCATGCATGAACGCTGCCGTCATTTCGACGGCGAATTGAAAATTACCGGCCTGCCCGGCCAGGGCACGACCCTGCTGCTGCGCCTGCCATTGGACGAACAACATGAGTACTAATCCCATCCGCGTGCTGCTGGTCGACGACCACGCGATCGCGCGCAACGGCGTGCGTTTGATGCTGAGCTCGGCCGACGATATCCGCGTCGATGGCGAGGCCTGCAACGCGCAGGAGGCGCTGCAACTGGTCCTGGCCCAGGAGTTCGACGTGGCGCTGCTCGACATCACCATGCCCGGCAAGAACGGCCTGGAGCTGCTCAAGCAGCTGCGCAGCGAGCGGCCCAAGCTGGCCGTGCTGATGCTGAGCACCTATTCGGAAGACATCTACGCGGTGCGCGCGCTCAAGCTGGGCGCGGCCGGCTACCTGATCAAGGACGCCCCGACCACCACGCTGGTGGCGGCGGTGCGCAAGGCCGCCTCGGGCGGCAAGCACGTCAGCCCGGCCTTGCTGGAGAAGCTGGCCAGCCTGATCGGCGGCGGCGGCAACGCCGGCCACGAGGCCTTGTCCAATCGCGAGCTGGAGGTGCTGAAGCTGATCGCGGCCGGCGAATCGCTGGTGCGCATCGGCGAAACCCTGCACCTCAGCCCCAATACGGTGACCACCTACCGTTCCCGCATCCTGGAGAAAATGGGACTCGATAGCAATGCCGAACTGACCCGCTACGCCCTGGAACACGGGCTGATCTAGGCGTTGTAGGGGATCCCCTACAGGATTTTGTCGGCCGCCCCCTACACGACAGGGCCGCGAAGCCCGATGCGCAGCGCGCCCGCCATCGTCGATACTGATCCCATACCGAATCCATCGCTGCGATGCGACGGACAGCACAACAGGGAGCATGGACATGACGACGAATCTACAACTTGCCGCATCCGGCGGCGCAGCGGGCGCAGGCCAGAGCAAATGCGCGATGTGCGGCTTCAAGAACCTGTGCCTGCCGCAGGGGCTCAGCGACAGCGAGATCGGCCGGCTGGACAAGATCATCGGCCGTCGCCGCCGGGTCGAGCGCGACGAGAACCTGTGCCGCATGGAGCAGCCGTTCCACAGCCTGTACGCGGTGCGCTTCGGCCACTTCAAGACCTCGCGCGTCAACCACAGCGGCCAGCAGCAGATCACCGGTTTCCAGATGGCGGGCGAACTGCTGGGCATGGACGCCATCGGCAACGGCCAGCACGCTTGCGGCGTGGTGGCGCTGGAGGACAGCGAGGTGTGCGAGATACCATTCGCCCGTCTGCAGGAATTGTTTGCCGAAGTACCGCAGCTGCTGCGCCATTTCCATCGCATCATGAGCCAGGAAATCATGCGCGAGCAAAACGCCATGCTCTTCCTCGGGAATATGCGCGCCGAGCAGCGCTTCGCCACCTTCCTGCTGAACCTGTCGAGCCGTTATGCGGCGCGCGGCTACTCGCCCAGCAGCTTCCAGTTGCGCATGTCGCGCGAGGATATCGGCGACTACCTGGGCCTGACCATCGAAAGCATCAGCCGCCTGCTGTCGCGCTTCCGCGCCAGCGGCTGGATCGCGGTCGACAAGCGCGAACTGCGCATCCTCGACCACGCCCACCTGGAGTCGCTGGCCACCGGCATCGCGCCGGCCGTCGCCGCGCCGGCCCGCGCTCCCATCTTCATGCAGGCCGCCAACGCCTAGTGCGCCATGAGCACCGGCAGCGTCATCCCGCGCAGGACGCTGCGGGTGGCGCCGCCCAGCATCCATTCCCGCACGCGCCAGTGGCCGTAGCCGCCCATGACCAGCATGTCCGCGCCCACCTCGGACGCCATCTCCAGCAGCGCCGCGCCGGCCTGCCGTCCGCCGTCCAGCTCGCTCACCGTGACGCGCACGTCATGCCTGGCCAGATAGCGGGCCATCTCGACGCCAGGCAGCTCGGTCTGCCGACCTTGGCTGTCCTGCGATGGGCTGACCGCCAGCGTGACGCGCGCCGCGCGCCGCAGCTGCGGCAGCGCGGCCGTCAAGGCGCGGATGGCCGCCACGCTGCCGTCCCAGCCGACCAGCACATGTTCTCCGACCTGCTCGAAGCGGCCATTGTGGGGCACGATCAGCAGCGCGCGGGCGCACTGGAACATGACGTCCTGCGGCAGCCGGTTCAGCAGCGCGTGCGGATCGTTCTCCGGGGCGCCCTGGCCCAGCACCAGCAGGTCGGCATAGGGGCTTTGCAGGATCAGGCCGTCGTCCGCCGCGTCGTCGACCAGGCGGGTCTCGAAGGAAGGCAAGCCCATGCGGCTGGCGCAATCGGCGAACTGGCTCAGCGCGGCGTCGGCGCGGGTGCGTAGCAGGCGCAGGTCGAAGGGGAAGGGCGCGCCGATGGGGGCAATCGAGCCATCGGGCAAGGCATGACGCGACAGGCCGGTCATGGCGGCGCCGATCAGATGGGCCTCATGCGCCAGCGCCAGCTGGGCCGCCAGCCGGATGCGTTGCGCCGCCTGGGGCGAGCCGTCGGCGTGCACGAGTATCGTTTTGTAGGACATGCTGCCTCCGTGATGGGTGCTACTGCATATGCATCCATCGTAGGGAGTTGAATGTGAAATTTGATTGATTCAGATCAAGCGCGGGCCAGTCAGCCTACAAAGGCAGCGCCGTCTCGTACTTCACTTCGCGCAGCGCCACGCTGGTGTTGACCTGGGATACGCCGTTCAGCTTGACCAGCACGTTGTGCAAAAAATCGTGGTAGGCGTCCATGTCGGCCACGATCACCTTGACCATGTAGTCCGAACTGCCCGTGGTCTCGTAACACTCCACCACTTCCGGCCGCAGGCGCATCGCCGCCTCGAACTGCTCGACCACGCCTTCCGCATGCCGCAGCAGCGAAATGTGCAGCAGGCACACCACGGACAACCCCAGCTTGCGGCGGTCCACCAGCGCCGTGTAGCGGACGATGTAGCCGTTGTCCTCCAACTCCTTTTGGCGGCGCCAGCACGGGCTGGCCGACATGCCGATCTTCTCCGCCAGCTCGTTGGACGAGATCCTGCCGTTTTTCTGCAATTCGGCGAGGATTTTCAGCGAAGCTGGGTCTATAGACACGTTTTTCATTAATTTGCTCGTTTTGGGGAGGATTTTTGCCATTTTAGCGCTCTGGAGCGACCAGATAGAAATAATTTTTCGGCTATGGGGACATATCCTTTCTCATCAAAAAAATATAGACGAGACAATGAATACCCTGACCCTGCCTGTACCATTTTTGGCCGATCCCCACTATGCGCTGGACGACAACCTGACCCGCGCCGAAGGCCGCGTATTCCTGACCGGCACCCAGGCGCTGGTGCGCCTGCTGTGCATGCAAAAGCTCAGCGATGAGGCGCGGCAGCTCAACACCGCCGGTTTCGTCAGCGGCTACCGCGGCTCGCCGCTGGGCGCCGTGGACCAGGAACTGTGGCGCGCCAAGGACCTGCTGCAAGGCCACCACATCGAATTCCTGCCGGCGATTAACGAAGAACTGGGCGCGACCGCCGTCATGGGCTCGCAGCAGGTCGAGGCCGACCCGACGCGCAAAGTCGACGGCGTGTTCGCCATGTGGTACGGCAAAGGGCCGGGCGTGGACCGCGCCGGCGACGCCCTCAAACACGGCCACGTCTACGGCTCGTCGCCGACCGGCGGCGTGCTGGTGATCCTGGGCGACGACCACGGCTGCGTGTCGTCGTCGATGCCGCACCAGAGCGAGCAGGCGCTGATCGCCTGGAGCATGCCGGTGATTAATCCGGCCAATATTCAGGAGTACATGGAATTCGGCCTGTACGGCTGGGCCATGTCGCGCTATTCGGGCGCGTGGAGCGGCTTCAAGGCCATCTCGGAAACGGTGGAGGGCGGCGCGGTGGTCGAGCTGCCGCCGCTGCCGCAGTACGTCACGCCGACCGATTACGTGGCGCCGCCGGACGGCCTGCACAACCGCTGGCCGGACCTGCCAGGCCTGGCGCTGGAGCAGCGCGCCGCCGCCAAGCTGGAGGCGGTGCAGGCCTTCGCCCGCGCCAATTCCATCGACCGGCTGGTGGTGCCGGCGCCGCGCGCCACCATCGGCATCATCAGCGCCGGCAAGGCCTACCTCGATTTGCTGGAGGCGCTGGAGCGCATGGAGTTGCCTTTGGCCCGGCTGGAGCAACTGGGCGTGCGCCTGTACAAGCCAGGCCTGACCTATCCGCTGGAGCGCACCCGCCTGTCGGCGTTTGCCGCCGGCTTGAGCGAGATCCTGGTGGTGGAGGAGAAGGGCGCCGTCATCGAGCAGCAGGTCAAGAACCTGTTCTACAACCTGCCTTCGGATCAGCGCCCCACGGTCATCGGCAAGACCGACCGCGACGGCCACGAGCTGCTGTCGGCACTGGGCGAGCTGCGGCCGTCGCGCATCGCGCCGGCGCTGGTGCGCTGGCTGGCGCCGAAGTTCGCGCAGCTGGACCTGGCGCGCATGCTGCCCGAGTTCTGCGCCGCCGAGCTGCTGTCGAACGGCGCCGATGGCGTCAAACGCACGCCGTATTTCTGCTCCGGCTGCCCGCACAACACCTCCACCCGCGTGCCGGAAGGCAGCCGCGCGCTGGCCGGCATCGGCTGCCACTTCATGGCGACGTGGATGAAGCGCGACACCAACTACCTGGCGCAGATGGGCGGCGAGGGCGTCGCCTGGGTCGGCTCCTCGCGCTTCGTCGGCGAGCCGCACGTGTTCCAGAACCTGGGCGACGGCACCTACTATCATTCGGGATCGCTGGCGATACGGCAGGCGATTGCGGCCCGCACCAACATCACCTACAAGATCCTCTACAACGACGCTGTGGCGATGACCGGTGGGCAGCCGGTGGACGGCAGCCTGTCGGTGCCGCAAATCGTGCAGCAGGTCTGCAGCGAAGGCGCGAAGAAAGTCGTGGTGGTGACCGACGCGCCGGAAAACTACCAGGGCGTGACCTTGCCGGACGGCGTGACGGTGCACCATCGCACCGAACTCGATGCGATGCAGCGCATGCTGCGCGAGATCGCCGGCGTGACGGTGCTGGTGTACGACCAGACCTGCGCCGCCGAGAAGCGCCGCCGCCGCAAGAAGAACAAGCCGGACAAGGTGGTCTTCCCCGACCCGGCGCGCCGCATGGTGGTCAACCCTGCCGTGTGCGAAGGCTGCGGCGATTGCGGCGTGCAGTCGAACTGCCTGTCCATCCTGCCGCTGGAGACGGAACTGGGCCGCAAGCGCCAGATCGAGCAGTCGTCCTGCAACAAGGACTACTCCTGCGTCGAAGGCTTCTGCCCGAGCTTTGTCTCGGTGCTGGGCGGCGCGCTGCGCAAGCCGGAAAGTGTGAAGCTGTCGTTGGCCGACCTGGAACGGGCGCTGGCCGACTATCCAACGCCGCCGCGCCATGCGTTGGCCAAACCGTTCGAGATCCTGGTGGCCGGCGTCGGCGGCACCGGCATCGTCACGGTGGGCGCCTTGATCTCGATGGCGGCGCACCTGGAAGGCAAGGGCGCGTCAACCCTGGACTTCATGGGCTTTGCGCAGAAGGGCGGCGCGGTGCTGTCGCATGTGCGGGTGGCGTCGTCGCCGTCGCGCCTGAACCAGGTGCGCATCGACCTGCGCCAGGCCGACGCGGTGTTCGCCTGCGACCTGGTGGTGGCTGCCATGCCGGACAGCCTGTCGGTGATGCGCGAAGGGCACACCAAGGTGGTGGCCAATGAGCGTGAAATCCCGACCGCCGATTTCACCCGCGAGCGCGACGCCTCGATCAACAAGGCCGGCCTGCTGGAGAAGCTGGCCGCATCGGCCGGCGCGGCCAATGTGCTGCAACTGGACGCACAGGAAACCGCGCAGCGCTTCCTCGGCGACCCGATCGGCGGCAATATCCTGTTGATGGGTTTTGCCTGGCAACTGGGGCTGGTGCCGGTGGGCCTGGAGGCGCTGATGCGGGCGATAGAACTGAACGCCGTCGCCATCGACATGAACAAGCGCGCCTTCACGCTGGGCCGCCTGGCCGCCGCCGACCGCGCCGCGCTGGACCGCCTGGTGCAGCCGTCGCAGCAAGTGATCCAGTTCGCCGCGCCGAAGTCGCTGGCCGACATCGTGGCCTTCCGCGTCGACTGGCTGACCAGCTACCAGAACGCCGCCTACGCGCGCCAGTATGCGGACGCGGTGGCCGCAGTCGAGCAGCGCGAGATCGCGCTGGAAGGCAGCGGCTCGCGCAAGCAGCTGAGCAAGGCCGTGGCGCGCAATCTTTTCAAGGTCATGGCCTACAAGGACGAGTACGAAGTGGCGCGCCTGCATGCCGATCCGGCCTTCCGCGCGCAGATCGCCGCGCAGTTCGACGGCGACTACAAGCTGGCCTTCCATCTGGCACCGCCGCTGCTGGCGCGCCGCAAGCCGGGCTCCGATGTGCCGGTCAAGATGCGCTTCGGCGGCTGGATGATGCCGGCCTTCGGCGTGCTGGCCAGGTTCAAATCGCTGCGCGGCACGCCGCTCGACGTCTTCGGCTACACGCAGGAGCGCAAGCGCGAGCGCGCGCTGCGCGACCGCTACCTGGCGTTCGCCGCCGAACTGGCGGCCAGCCTGAAGGCCGACAACAAGGAGGCCGCGTTGAAGCTGGCGCGGTTGCCGGACCAGGTGCGCGGCTACGGCCACGTGAAGCTGGCGGCGCTGGACCAGGCGGACGCGCAGTGGACCGAGCTGGCGGCCCGCTTCCGCGCCGCCCGCGTGGTGGAACTGAAGCGGCAGGCCTGATCAGTTCTTGGCGGGGTCGTAGGACAACACGACCTTGTAGCCTTCCGGTGCGATCGAGGTATCGAAGGGATAGCTGGCGAAGTTCTGCTGGTCGACCAGTCCGAGGTTGATCAGGATGGTGTGCGGCAGATCCTTGCTGCGTCCCTCCAGCAGATTGACGGCGGCGTTGATCGCCACCCGCGCCTGGCTTACGCCCTTGGTGTCGGCGGCGGCGGCGATGTCGCCGCTGCGGATCATGCCGGCGATTTCGTCGGTCAGGTCGTAGGCCACCACGCGCAGCTTGCCGTTCAAGCCGGCCGCCTTGACCGGTTGCACCGCGGCCGGCGCGCAGCCGGTGCAGCCCAGCAGGTAATCGAGCTTGGCGCCGTGCTTGGCCAACATCTGCGTGGCCAGCTGCGTTTGCACCTTGCGGTCGCTGTCGCCGTAGCGGATGTCGATGATGTTGACCGCTATCTTCGCTTCCGCCGCGGCGATGCGCGTGCCATCGACTTCTCCCTTGACCCAGCCCGCGCCCATCGGGCCGGGCAGCAGGCCGATGTTGATCGACTTCAGGCCGCGCTGCTGGGCGTCGCGCACCATCCAGCGGGTCGCTTCCATGCCCATGGCGCGCAGCGAGGTGGTGACCTTGATGGTCAGGTCGTCGCTGCGGCTGTCATTGGCCAGTTCGAACACCGGTATGCCGGCGGCGCGCGCCTTGGCGATCGAGTTGTTATTGGCCGTCATGCCGATCGGCGAGATGACGATGG
The DNA here is from genome assembly GCF_003416895.1 of Duganella sp. BJB476. Lineage (GTDB taxonomy): Bacteria > Pseudomonadota > Gammaproteobacteria > Burkholderiales > Burkholderiaceae_D > Rugamonas. The sequence continues at coordinate 2,111,964 of NZ_QVIO01000001.1, read as the reverse complement.
CGTCGTACTTGGCGGCGATGGCCGCGTCCATCTGCTGCAACTGGCCTTTCAGGTCGTCGTAGCCGGTGGCGGGCAGGATGTCGACGGCGATGCCCAGCCGGTGCGCTTCGCTGATGACGCCATAGCTGCATCCGGCCCAATACGGGTCTTTCAGGTGCGGGAACAGGAAGGCGATGCGCCAGTGCTTGCTGGCCTTGGAAGTCATCGCATAACTGCCGGGCACCACGCGGCCGCTGGCCAGCGCGTCGTCGGCCGAGCCGTTGGCTTGCAGCGGGCGGAAGATCGAAACCACCGGCACCGGCGCGAATTTGGCTGCCGGCGCCGCCGGCGCGGCCACCGCGACCGCCGCCATGCACACGCCCAGCGCACCCAGACAGGTCAATGTTCGTAAGCGAGAATTCAACATGCGGTGTTTTCTTCCGTATCGGATGTGACTTGTTTAGTACAATTCTAACCGCATCGGCAGGGCTGCGGGGGATATGACAATTGTCATCTCAAAGTTGTGTCATTTGCTTCTGGCCGGCCAGCCGGCATCGCGGCACACTGTCGTCATACCAACCCGGAGACTTCAATGAACCCTGTACTTTCGAAGATGCTGTTTGCCTGTGGCCTCGGCCTGTCCATCCCGGCGCTGGCCGATACCTGGCTGATACGCGACGCCCGCGTGTTCGACGGCGAGCAGATGCACGCCAAGCGCTCGGTGCTGGTCAAGGACGACAAGATCGCCGACGCCGACTTCCGCGGCAGCGCGCCGGCCGGCGCCCACATCGTCGACGGCGCCGGCCGCACGCTGCTGCCCGGCCTGATCGACGCCCACGTCCATGCCTACCGCTTCTTCGAGCTGCCGCTGATGTTCGGCGTGACCACGCAGATCGACATGTTCACCGGCGTGGAGGCGATGCAGCAGGTCAGCGCCAAAATGCGCAGCAACGACAACCACGGCCAGGCCGACATGTATTCGGCCGGCACCCTGGTCACCGCGCCGGGCGGCCATGGCACAGAATACGGCATGGCGATACCGACGCTGACACGGCCCGAGGACGCCCAGGCCTTCGTCGACGCCCGCATCGCCGAGGGCTCGTATTTCATCAAGATCGTGATGGAGCCGGGCTATCCGGGCCATCCGATGAAGACGCTGGACCTGCCGACCGTGAAGGCGGTGATTGATGCGGCGCACGCGCGCGGCAAGCTGGCGGTGGTCCACATCAGCAGCCTGGCCGACGCCCGCGCCGCGCTGGAGGCGGGCGCCGACGGCCTGGCCCACCTGTTCAACGGCGAGCGCCTGAGCGATGCGGAGCTGGCCGGCTTCGTCAAGCTGGTGCAGCAGAAGCGCGCCTTCGTGATCCCGACCATGAGCGTGTTGGAGAGCATCGCCGGCATGCGCGAGGATGACGTGCTGGGCGACGCCGGCCTGGCCGCCTTGCTCACCAAGGAGCAGGTCGCGCCACTGAAGGTCACCTACGGCCAGCAAGTCAATGCCGTGCGGATGGCGGCGCCGAACCAGGTGGTGGCCGCATTGAACAAGGCGGGCGCGCCACTGCTGGCCGGCACCGACGCCGGCAACTCCGGCACCCAGTACGGCATCAGCCTGCTGCACGAACTGCGCTCGCTGGTGCAGGCCGGCCTGACGCCGCAGCAGGCACTGGCCGCCGCCACGTCGGCGCCGGCGCGCGCCTTCAAGCTGGCCGACCGCGGCCGCATCGCCAAGGGCTACAAGGCCAACCTGCTGCTGGTGCAGGGCGACGCCGGCAGCGACGTCGGCGCGCTGCACCACATCGTCGAAGTGTGGAAGGACGGCGACGCCGTCAGCCCGCTGCGCAAGGCCCAGCTGGCGACGGTGGCGCAGGAGCTGGCGCCGCGCACGCAGCCGCCGCTGGAGCTGCCGGCCGGTGGCCGCATCAGCCAGTTCTCGGCCGACAAACTGGCCAGCCCGATCGGCATCGGTTGGGTGCCGTCCACCGACCAATTCGTCGGCGGCAAATCCAGCGTCGAACTGAAGGTGCAGGACGCCGGCGCGGACGGCCTGCGTCCGCTGGCGGTGAACGCGAAAGTGCAACCCGGCTTTGCCTATCCGTGGGCCGGACTGGCCTTCATGCCCGGCGCGCAGATGATGCAGCCGGCCGACCTGCGCGGCGCCAAGGTGCTGCGCTTCCGCGTCAAGGGCGATGGCCAGCGTTACAACGTCGGCATCCTGTCGAGCGGCGTGCAGATCCCGGTCAACCAGGCCTTCGAGACCTCGGGTGAGTGGAAAGAGGTGGCGCTGCCGTTCGATGGCTTCAAGGGCATAGACTTTGGCGCCGTGACCATGATAGCGTTCAACGCTGGGCCGAAGTTGGGCGAGTACCAGTTCCAGATCGCCGATGTGCGGCTGGTGAACGAGTAATAAGCGAAGGATGGACGTGGGGATACTACACAGTTTGAAGAACACGCTGGGCCGGCCCTGGGTGCCGCCGGCCATGGGCAAGGGACCGTATATGTGGGCATGGTCGCTGCTGTTCATCGTGTGGAAGTATGCCTACGTCGGTCCCAGCCCGGCGGAGCTGGTGTGGCTGGTGCTGACGGTGCTGGCGTTCTTCCCCGTGTATTTCGCCAGCTTCTGGCGCAGCAATCTGCAGGTGGTGCCGCTGCTGCTGTTCGTGGTGCTGCTGGGCGTGCTGTGGGCGCCGCACAACGCCGGCGCCAGCACGTTCTTCATCTTCGCCAGCGCCATGTGCTCGCGCTTCGAGCGCCGCAGCCACGCCTACCTGGGCATAGCACTGGTGCTGCTGTGCGCTTGCCTGATGACGCCTTACGTCAGCTTGAAGATCAATTTCCTGGTGCCGGTGCTGGTGATCGGCGCTCCGGTCGGATTTGCCAGCATCATGGAGGAGAACACGCGGCGCTCGCGCGACCAGCTGCTGCGCAAGCAGGAGGAGGTGGCGCACATGGCCCGCATCGCCGAGCGCGAACGCATCTCGCGCGACCTGCACGACCTGCTGGGCCATACGCTGTCGATGATCACCCTGAAGGCCGAGCTGGCGGGCAAGCTGCTGGAGCGCGACCCGCAAGCCTGCCGCAGCGAGATCCGCGATATCGAGCAGACCGCGCGCCAGGCCTTGAGCGAGGTGCGGTCGGCGGTGACGGGCATCCGCCAGACCGGCTTCGCGCATGAACTGGCGACGGCGCGCGCCAGCCTGGCGGCGGCCAATGTCGGCTTCAGCGAGCAGGTGCAGCCGTGCGTGTTGCCGGCCGCGCTGGAGAATGTGCTGTCGCTGGCGCTGCGCGAGGCGGTGACCAACATCCTGCGCCACGCCGGCGCCTCCCACTGCGAGGTGCGGATGGCGCTGGAATCGGGCATGGTGGTGCTGCGGGTGCGCGACAACGGCCGCGCGCTGGAAGGCGGCGCGATCGTGCATGGCTCGGGCCTGAGCGGCATGAAGGAGCGCGTGGCGGCGCTGGGCGGACGGCTGGCGCTGCGCGCCGATCGCGGCCTGGCGCTGGAATTGAGTTTGCCGATGGGAGCGGCCGCATGACGATGATAAAAGTGGTGATCGCCGAAGACCAGGCGCTGGTGCTGGGCGCGCTGGCGGCGCTGTTGAAGTTGGAGGGCGACCTGGATGTGGTGGGCAAGGCCGCCAACGGGCAGGAGGCGCTGGCGCTGTGCCTGGCGCTGCGGCCGGACATCGTGCTGACCGATATCGAGATGCCATTGATGACCGGGCTGGAACTGGCCGCCGCGCTGGCCGGCCACAGCCTGCCGACGCGGGTGATGATCGTCACCACCTTCGCGCGCAGCGGCTATCTGCGCCGCGCGCTGGGCGCCGGCGTGCGCGGCTACCTGCTCAAGGATGCGCCGGCCGAGACGCTGGCGGCGGCGATCCGCACCGTGCATGCGGGCGGCCGCGCCATCGCGCCGGAGCTGGCGCTGGAGAGCTGGAGCGGCAAGGAAGACCCGCTCAACGAGCGCGAACGGCAGGTGCTGCGGCTGGCGGGCGAGGGCCGCAGCAGCGGCGACATCGCGCGCCAGATCCATCTGTCGGAAGGCACGGTGCGCAACTACCTGTCGGAGGCGATCAGCAAGCTCGACGCCGGCAACCGGGTCGAAGCGTTCCGCCTGGCCCGCGACGCCGGCTGGCTGTAATAGAATAGCGCGACTTTCCCCACCTTCGGAGTTCCCATGCATCGTCACCTCGCAGCGTTGTTGCTGCTGGCAGTAGCCGCGCTCGACGCCGGCGCCAGCGAATCGGCCAGCGGCAAATTCACCGCGACCCAGTCCTGCGAGGCGTTTGCCTCCTTCGCCAAGCGCACCAACCCGGGCGAGGTCAAGGTGGCCGCCGGCAGCGCCTACACAGTGCGCGAGATTAACAAGGTCGAATACGACTGGCTGCGGGTGGAAGTGCCCGGCGCCGAGCCGTCGCTGCGCTGGGTGCAGCGCAGCTGCGGCACGCCGGCGCTGGCCGAGCAGGCGGTCAAGTCGCCGTCCGGCGAGCAGGGCGGCGGCGAGTCGTGCAGCATCGCCAACAAGCAGGACAGCTATGTGCTGGCGATCACCTGGCAGCCCGGTTTCTGCGAACATGTGCCCTACAACGGCAAGAAGCCCGAGTGCGACGCCATGAACAGCGGCGCGTTGCAAGCGAAAACCCTGAGCCTGCACGGCCTGTGGCCGAACAAGAAGGAATGCGGCACCCGCTACGGCAGCTGCGACGGCGCGCCGTTCGCGCTGACCAAGGAAACCATCGATAAAGTCGCGCCGTGGATGCCCAATTTCTACTTCGAGCGCACCTTCGGCGCCTATGAATGGAACAAGCACGGCAAGTGCCAGGCGCTGCCGCCGGACGAGTATTTCATCAAGGCGGTGTCGGCGGTGAAGGTGGTGAATGATTCGGAGGTGGGCAAGATCGTCCTGGACAATGCGGGCAAGAGCTTCCGCGTCGGCGAGTTCTTCGACCGCGTCAAGGCGCGCTACGGCGCCCAGGTGGCGGCCAGCATCACGCTGGTGTGCACCCAGCACAAATACCTGCAGGAGATCCGGGTGGCGCTGCCGCTGGACTTCAGCACCGGCGGCGAGCTGTCGCAACTGGTCGGCAACGCCGCCGCAGCAGCCCCGCGCGAGATCGGCTGCGACGACGAGGTCTACGTCGAGGCGGCCGGCAGGAATTAGCAACGTCCCGTCACACTTGCCGTAAATTTATTCGTTGGCCTATGTCAATACCCCTATAATTAATCGGACATAACCGTGACGGGGCGGGGACATGAGTGGCTTGCTGAATCGGCTCTTGCTGAGGCAAAAATTCTTCCTGCTGGCGCTATGGGCGGCGGCCATGGTGGCGCTGCCTTGTCTGCTGCCGGGCGGGAGGATAGCGACGTGAGATCCTTGATGTCGCGCTCCATGTTTTGGAAACTGTTCGTGCCCATCGGCGCGCTGTTGATGCTCAGCGCACTGGTCGCGGCGATCCTGCTGCCGCTGGTCATCCAGCGCAACGCGGAACAGGAAGCCATCGTGGCCGGCCAGGAGACGGTGCGGCAGTTCCAGTTGCTGCGCAAGTATTACACCGACAACGTGGTCTCCAAGGTGATGGCGAACAGCCAGCTGCGGGTCTCGTTCGACCATCTGGGGCGCCCCGACACCGTGCCCCTGCCGGCCACCATGATTCTGGACATGAGCGCGCTGCTCAAGGAGTCGGGCACCGCACTGCGCCTGTACAGCCCGTATCCCTTCCCCAACCGGCGCGACCGTGTCATCGACCAGTTCGGCGACGATGCCTGGACCTTTTTGCAGGGCAATCCCGAAAAGACCTACACCCGGGTCGAGACCGTCGGCGGCAAGACCGTGGTGCGGGTGGCGATGGCGGACCGGATGGTGGCCCAGACCTGCGTCAATTGCCACAACAGCTTGCCCGGCAGCCCGCGCACCAACTGGAAGCTGGGCGATGTGCGCGGCGTGCTGGAAGTCGATTCGAGCCGGCAACTGGCCAGCGGCCAGTCCATCGTCTATCAGGTGCTGGCCGGGCTGGCGGTGATGTTGCTGTTGCTGGCGCTGTTCATCCGGCTGTTTTATCAGCGCAGCATCGCGCTGCCGCTGGCGGCGGCGCTGGATGCGGCCAGCGCGCTGAACGCCGGCAGCGCCGAAAAGGTCGAGGCGGTCGAGGCCATCGCCGGCGGCAACCTGGAGCAGGAGATCGCGCTGGCCCGGCTGCCCGACATCGATCCTCGCGCCATTTCCAATGACGAGGTGGGACAGTTGCTCAAGTCCGTGTTCAGCATAGGGGAAGCCCAGCTGGCGCTGGATCACGCGATGCGCAAGATGAGCCTTTCGCTGCGCGCCAGCCGCGATGCGGAGCAGGCGCGCGACTGGCTGAAGAGCGGACAGAACGAGCTCAATGCGCTGATGCGGGGTGAGCAGGAGACCGCTTTGCTGGCCGAACAGGTCTTGTGCTACCTGGCCACGCGCACCGGCGCCGGCGTCGGCGCCTTCTTCCTGCATGACGAGCAGAGCCAGCAGTTCTATCTGGCGGCGGGCTACGCGCTGCCGGGCGGCGTCGACATGGGCGCGCGCATCGCCAGCGGTGACGGCTTGCTCGGCCAGGCGCTGCGGGAACGCCGCATTCTGTTGGTGGACAATGTTCCGGCCGGATATCTGCCGGTGGGCTCGGCGCTGGGCCAAGCCGACCCCGGCCACCTGATGCTGGTGCCGCTGCTGCACGGCGACAATCTGGTGGGCGCCATCGAGTTGGCGGCTTTCCGCGCCTTCCGAACGGCCGAGCTGGACTTGCTGGAATCGGTGCGCGAGGCCCTGGCGGTCGGTTTCGAGGTTAATCAGTCGCGCCAGCGCACCAAGGGCTTGCTGGTCGAGACCGAGCAGCAGGCCGAGGAGTTGCGGGTCCAGCAGGAGGAGCTGCAGCAAACCAATGAGGAGCTGGCCGAACGCGCCGACTTGCTGGAAGCCCAGCGCGAACAGCTGCGCCTCAAGCATGCCGAGCTGGAGCAGGCCAGCCGCGATATGTGGCGCAAGGCCGAGGAGCTGCAAAAGGTCAGCGCCTACAAGAGCGAGTTCATGGCCAATATGTCGCATGAGCTGCGCACGCCGCTGAACAGCATGCTGATCCTGTCGGGCCTGCTCAAGGAAAACAAGAGCCAGACGCTCAGCCCGAAGCAGGTCGAGTACGCCAGCACCATCAATGGCGCCGGCCAGGACTTGCTCAACCTGATCAACGATATCCTCGACCTGTCCAAGGTCGAGGCGGGCCAGGTGGAATTCAGCTACGAGCTGGTGCAGCCGGCCCAGCTGTGCGCGGAGATGCAGGAGCTGTTCCATTTGCAGGCCGAGCAGAAGGGGCTGCGCTTCCACGCCGACGTCGCGCCGGACGTGCCGCCGCAGGTGCCGCTCGATGTGCAGCGCACCGGACAGATCCTGAAGAACCTGATCGCCAACGCCATCAAGTTCACCACCAGCGGCGCGGTGGACTTGCGGGTGTCGCTGGCCGACGCGGCCGCCAACCCGCTGGGACAGCAGGCGCTGTGCTGGGCCGTGGTCGACACCGGCATCGGGGTGCCGGCCAGCAAACAGGAATTGATCTTCGAAGCGTTCAAGCAGGCCGACGGCGGCATCAGCCGCCAGTACGGCGGCACCGGGCTGGGCCTGTCGATTTCGCTGCAGCTGGCGAGCAAGATGGGTGGCAGCCTGAGCCTGCACAGTGTCGAAGGGCAGGGTAGTACCTTCACCTTGTGCCTGCCGCTGGAGGCGCCCGCCGCCGCGTCCGCCGAAGCCGCCGTGAGCGTGCCCGCCGCCGTGCCGCCGCCGTCGTCCGCGCCGTCGCCGTCCGTGTCACCGCTGTCCGCGCCGGCCGCCGCCGCGCCGCTGCCGCCCCAGGCGCTGGCCGACGACCGCGCCACGCTGGAGCCGGAGGCGCGCTGCATCCTGATCGTCGAGGATGACCGCAACTTCGCCGGCATCCTGATGGACTTCGTGCGCCAGCGCGGCTACGCGGCCCTGGTCGCGGTCGATGGCGCCGGCGGCATCGCGCTGGCCCGGCACTACCTGCCCAGCGCCATCCTGCTGGACGTGATGCTGCCGAGCATAGACGGCTGGGGCGTGATGCGCAGCCTGAAGGACAGCGCGGAAACGCGCCACATTCCGGTCCATTTCATCACCTGCCTGGAGGAGCGCCAGCGCGCCATGGAGATGGGGGCGATCGGCCTGGTCACCAAGCCGGCCAGCGCCGCCCAGATGGACGAGGTGCTGGGCGCGGTCGAAAGCGCGCTCGACCATTCGCTCAAGCAGTTGCTGATCGTCGAGGACAACCCGGCCGAGGCGGCCGGCCTGAAGGCGCTGCTGGGCGAGCGCGAGGTGGTGCTGACCGTGGCCGCCAGCGGCCGCGAGGCGATGGCGCTGCTGGCGGCCGGCCGCTACGATTGCATGGTGCTCGACCTGGGACTGGCCGACATGTCCGGCTTCGAGCTGCTCGAGCATATCCAGGGCATGGAGCAGGCGCGCCGGATCCCCGTCATCATCCATTCCGGCCGCGACCTGACGCGCGAGCAGGAACGCCAGTTGCAGCGCTACGCCGAGCGCATCATCATCAAGGGCGCCAAGAGTCCGGAGCGCCTGCTGAACGAGGTGACGCTGTTCCTGCACATGGTCGAAAGCAAGATGGAACCGTCACGGCAACGCATGATACGGGCCGCGATCGACAAGGAGGCCATGCTGGACGGTAAGACCGTGCTGATCGTCGACGACGATATGCGCAACATCTTCTCGCTCACCAGCCTGCTGGCCGAGAAGGGCATGCTGGTGCTGGAGGCCGAAAACGGCATCGAGGCGCTGCGGCGGCTCGATGAGCATCCCGCCATCAGCGTGGTGCTGATGGATATCATGATGCCGGAGATGGATGGCTACCAGGCGATGCGCCGGATCCGCGCCGACCGCCGTTTCAGCGCCTTGCCCATCATCGCGATGACCGCCAAGGTGATGCTGGGCGACGAGCAGAAATGCCTGGAGGCCGGCGCCAGCGATTACCTGGCCAAGCCGATCGACACCGACAAGCTGATGTCGCTGCTGCGGGTCTGGACCAGCCGCTAGGAGCCCAGCCATGGACCCGGACGCCATCGAGGATGTGGAAATCGGACTGCTGCTGCAGGGCGTGCGCCAGGTGTATGGCCACGACTTCGGCGGCTACTCGGAGGCCTCGCTCAAGCGCCGGCTGCGGCTGTGGCTGGCCGGTTCCGGCCACGCCACGTTTTCCCAGGCCCAGGCCCAGCTGCTGCGCGATCCCGCCTGCTTCGAGACGCTGCTGCAAGGGATCACCGTGAATGTGACGGAAATGTTCCGCGACCCGGCGTTCTTCCTGGCGCTGCGGCAAAAGGTGATCCCCTTTCTGCAGACCTATCCCTTCGTCAAGATCTGGCACGCCGGCTGCGCCAGCGGCGAGGAAGCCTATTCGATGGCGATCCTGCTGCAGGAATCCGGCCTGGCCGGGCGCTACCGCATTTACGCGACCGACCTCAACGAGGCCGTGCTCAAGCGCGCGCGCGACGGCATCTACCCGCTCAAGGCCATGCAAGCGTTCACTCGCAACTACCAGCAGAGCGGTGGCACCGCATCGTTCGCGGACTACTACACGGCTTGTTACGACAATGCCATCCTGGCGTCCAGCCTGCGCGACCATCTGGTGTTCGCCCAGCACAACCTGGTCACCGACAGCGACGTCGGCGAAATGAACCTGGTGTTGTGCCGCAACGTCATGATTTATTTCAAGGGCGAGCTCAAGGACCGCTGCCTGCGCCTGTTCGAGCATTGCCTGCAGCCGGGCGGTTTCCTGTGCCTGGGCATGAAGGAGCGGCTCGACGGCCGTCCGCAGGGCCAGCAATACGAGCGCTTCGCCGCCCACCTGAGCATCTACCGGAAGCCCTATGCCTAGGCGCACGCCATACCGGGCCATCGTGCTGGGCGTGTCGGCCGGCGGCGTCAGCGCGCTCAAGCTGCTGCTGGGAACACTGCCGGCCGATTTGCCCTGGCCCTTGCTGATCGTGCAGCACATTTCGGCCGACTCGGACGGTTCGCTGGCGACGGTGCTGGGCCAGGGCTGCGCGCTGCGCGTCAAGGAGGCCGAGGAGCGCGAGCGCATCGAGGCCGGCACGGTGTACCTGGCGCCGGCCAATTACCACCTGATGGTGGAGCGCGACGGCACGCTGGCGCTGAGCACGGACCCGGCCGTCAGCTACGCGCGGCCGTCGATCGATGTGTTGTTCGAGTCGGCGGCCCGCGCTTTCGGCCCGGCCCTGATCGGGGTAATATTGACTGGCGCAAACGCCGACGGCAGCCAGGGCTTACGGGCGATCAAGCAAAAGGGCGGGCTGGCCGTGGTCCAGGACCCGGCCGACGCCGCCAGCCCGAGCATGCCGCTGGCGGCGCTGGCCGCCGTCAAGGCGGACTATGTGGTGCCCCTGGCCGGCCTGGGGGCGTTGTTGCAGTCCTTGGCTGGCGCTCATGCGCGAAAAGGAAAACACAGTGGACGCTAACAAGATCCCGGTGCTGATGGTCGACGACCGTCCCGAGAACCTGACGGCGCTCGCCGCCCTGTTGTCGGACATGGGGCTCGACCTGGAACTGGTGGCCGCCAACTCCGGCAACGAAGCCCTGCGCCAAAGCCTGAAGTGCGATTTCGCCCTGATCCTGCTCGATGTCCAGATGCCCGACATGAATGGCCTGGAAACGGCGACGCTGCTGCGCACCAATCCCAAGACCTGCCACTTGCCGATCATTTTCGTCACGGCCGGCATGAACGAGAAGCATCATTTGTTCAAGGGCTACGAATCGGGCGCGGTCGATTACCTGATCAAGCCGATTGAACCGCTGGTGTTGCGCAGCAAGGTCAGGGTGTTCTGCGAGCTGTACGCCCAACGCATGGAGATCGAATACCGCAAGGTCAACCTGGAAGGCATGGTGCGCGCACGCACGGCCGAGCTGAAGGAGAGCGAATTGCGCCTGCGCCAGCTCAACGAGGACCTCGAGGGGCGGGTCGAACAACGGACCCAGGAGCTGAGGCGCGCGATGGACCAGATCGTCGAATCGGAAAAGCTGGCTTCGCTGGGCGGCATCGTGGCGGGCGTGGCGCATGAGCTCAACACGCCGATCGGCAATATCGTCATGATGGCGTCGGCGCTGGGCGAGCGCCTGAGCGACTTGTCGAAGTCGGCGGCGGGGGGCACGCTGACCAGGAGCCTGCTGTTCACCTCGGTGGACGAGTGCCTGAACGCCAGCGTCATCCTGGTGCGCAGCGGGCAGCGGGCCGGGGAGTTGATCGATAGTTTCAAGAAGGTGGCGGTGGACCAGACCAGCCAGCGCCGCCGCGTGTTCGACTTGCGCGACACGGTGGGCGATATCCTGCACACGCTGGGCACGGCGTTGCGGCATGCCTAGGCCCGCGTGGATCTGCGGATACCGGCCGGCATCGAGATGGACGCCTATCCCGGCGATCTGGAACAGATTTTCAGCAATCTGATCATGAACTCGATCCGTCACGGTTTCGGCGCGGGCGGCGGCGGCATCATGATCGACGCCCGGCAGATGCAGGAACAGGTCGAGATCATTTATCAGGATGACGGCGCCGGCATCGCGCCCGAGTTGCACCGCAAGGTGTTCGAGCCTTTCTATACCACCAAGCTGGGGCAGGGCGGTTCCGGACTCGGTATGTTCATCGTCCACAACCTGGCCCATGGCGTGCTCAAGGGCGACATCAAGCTCGATAGCGAGTGCGGCAAGGGCGTCACCTTCACCCTGACCGTGCCCGCCGTCACGCCATAGCCGGGACTCAGGCGACCGGTACTTCCTTCAGGCCGCTCCAGGACAGCGTCGTCACTTCGGTCACCAGCACCGAGGCGCCGGTCTGGATGGTTTCCGCCAGGCGGTGCACGCCGTCGCGCACGTCGTTGATGGTTTCCTTGCCGATGTAGGTGTAGGTACCGGGCGGCAGGTGGTAGGCGCGGCCGTCGTCGGCCTTGACGCCGGCGGCGATGCCGTATTTCGACAATTCGATGCTGAAGCGCAGGATGGTATCGGGCGCCGCATCGGCAAAGGACACGTGAATTATGTAGTTGATCATAGTGAGGCCTTGATTAAGGAAGCTGAATCATGCAACAAGGCCCGGGCAAAAGCAATCCTGCATAAAAAAACCGGCAGCCTGAACGCGATCTTGAGCGCGTTCAGGCTGCCGGTTTTTTTTGCCTGCGCCGGCGATCAGGCCTGGCGGCGACGGCGTGCCATGAAACCGACCATGCCCAGGCCGGCCAGCAGCATCGCATAGGTTTCCGGTTCCGGCACGGCGGTCACGGCCGACGCGATATTGGTGGTGAAGGTGGTGTAGTTGCCGTAGCGGTTGCCGACGAATTCCTGGCCGCCCGGTGGCGTGGCGCCGCCGAAGTAGCTGGTTACGCCGACCTGGTTCTGGCCGACCGACACGCCGCTCAGCGTGATGCTGAAGTTGGCGGTGCTGTTGACCTGGTACACGGACTCGGTGTACTGGCCCCACCAGGTGAAGGTCTTGTAGCCGGCCGGCGCGCTCAGGTTCTGGCTGGTGTTGGGGCTGTCGCCCAGGCTCAGTTCCAGCTGCGACGAGGTGCCGGTGGTCCAGAAGCCGCCGTTCAGGTAGGACGTTGGCGAGCTCGAACCGACGACGGTGGCGGCGGTCGGGATGTAGATGGTGAAGCCGTCCAGGCCGATGCGGTCGCCGGCCGAACCCTGGTTCAGGTTGGTGATCGCATAGTTGAAGGTGTACTGGCCGTCCTGACCGCTCACCGTCGAGCTCAGCGCGTACTGGTTGGTCAGGTCGACGGTCGCGTTGGCGGCGCCGCAGAAGGCCAGCGCGAGTGCGAGTGCGCCAAGTTTGAAGGTGCTTTTTACGGTCATGATATTTCCCCTGTGCATGTTAATTTACTACGATGCATCAAAGATATCATGGTTTTTTGCGTATGTCGTTGTCAGATTGTAATTTTCATTGCATTTAATTAATAAACCATTTCCTCAGGGCAAAGAAAAGCCCCGATCAGGCGGCAAACCTGTCGGGGCTTAGTGTCAATGGCTGGAGAAAGCTGGTTGACTGGGGCGAATAATAGTGAAGATTTCTTAAGATTGCCTTAGTGGACATCTTGCCGTGGGACTTTGGCGGCGTGCGACTATGGTGTAGCATGCGGGACGGCGATTTGGCCGGGCGCACAGGCGCCGGCCCGCCGGTAATTCGAGGATAACTATGCAAATCAAAATTAACGACGTGTTGCGCGCCTACATCGAGCCGCTGACCGAGGCCGAGTACGCGGCGCTGGAGCGCAGCATCCTGGTGGAAGGCTGCCGCGATGCGCTGGTGCTGTGGGAAGATGTGTTGGTGGATGGCCACAACCGCTACCAGATCTGCCAGCAGCACGGCATTCCGTTCAAGGTCACGGAAAACACCAGTTTCCGCAACCTGGACGACGTCAAGCTGTGGATGATCGATAACAACCTGGGCCGCCGCAGCATTTCCGACTACCAGCGCGGCGTGCTGGCGCTGCGCAAGAAGGAGATCGTCGCCGCCCGCGTGGCCGAGCTGGCCGTGCAGGCCGCCGCCGAGGACGCCGCCATCGCGCCGCCGGAGGGCGAGGCGCCCAAGGCCAAGCCGGCCGCCATGCCGCTGACCTCGCGCGAGGACATCGCCCGCGCCGCGCGCCTGAGCAGCGCCACCATCAGCCAGATCGAAAAGATCCAGAAGACGGCGACGCCGGAGCTGGTGGAGGCGGTCCGTTCCGGCACGATTTCGATCAACGCCGCCGCCACCGTGGCCTCGCTGCCGGAAGCCGACCAGGTGGCCGCGGTCGCCGGCGGCAAGAAGGAATTGCAGAAGGCCGCCAAGGAAGTGCGCGAGCTGCGCGCCGCCTCGCGTCCCGCCAAGGAAGCGAAGGAGGGCGGCGGCGAGTACGGCCGGCCGCTGACCGAGGTTGACGAGCTGCGCGCCGAAAACGCCGCGCTGAAGGAAAAGAACGCGGCGCTGCGGGCGGAAATCACCGCGCTGCAACTGCGCATCTCGGAGCTGGTCGACGCCAGCTAAGTTGTACTTCCCCCCACCGCCCGGAGTCTGTCGATGCGTTCAAGCTTAGCCCTGATGTGTTGTGTTGCGATGAATATGGCGGTGGCGGCGCCCCCGGCGGCCAAGCCGGTGGCGGAGGCCGCGCGCCTGAAGGCGGCGGCCCAGCGCGTGACCATCCTGCGCGACAAGTGGGGCATTCCCCACGTCTACGGCAAGACCGACGCCGACGCCGTGTTCGGCCTGATGTATGCGCAGGCCGAGGACGACTTCAAGCGGGTCGAGCTCAATTACATCAACGCCATGGGCCGGCTGGCCGAAATCGAGGGCGAGGCCGAGCTGTATCGCGACCTGCGCATGAAGCTGTTCATCAATCCGGCGGACTTGCAGGCGCAGTACGCCAAAAGCCCGGCATGGCTGAAGCAGCTGATGGTGGCCTACGCCGACGGCTTGAACTACTACCTGGCCACGCACCCCGAGGTGAAGCCGGCGCTGATCACCCGCTTCGAGCCGTGGATGGCGCTCAGCTTCAGCGAAGGCAGCATCGGCGGCGACATCGAATCGGTGGACCTGAAACAGTTGCAGGAGCTGTACGCCAACGGCGCCAAACTGCCGCTGGCGCCGCCGGTACTGCTGTCGGCGCGCGGCGACGGCTTCGACCTGGACAAGGAGCCGGGCGGCTCCAACGGCTTCGCCATCGCGCCGGCGCTGAGCAAGGACGGCCACGCGCTGCTGCTGATTAATCCGCATACCTCGTTCTACTTCCGTCCCGAAGTGCAGGTGCACAGCGAGCAGGGGCTGAACGCCTACGGCGCCGTGACCTGGGGCCAGTTCTTCGTCTACCAGGGCTTCAACGACCGCCTGGGCTGGATGCATACTTCCGGCGGCGGCGACGTCATCGACGAATACCTGGAGACCATCAGCGAGAAGGACGGCCAGTTCTACTACCAGTACGGCCAGGAGCAGCGGCCGTTGAAGGCGATCGACATCACGCTGCCGTACAAGACGGCGGCCGGCATGGCCAGCAAGGTGGTCAAGGTCTACTACAGCCACCACGGCCCCATCGTGCGCGCCCGGGATGGCAAGTGGATCGCCGTGCGGCTGATGAACGAGCCATTGAAGGCGCTGACGCAATCGTATATCCGCACCAAGGCGCGCAGCTACCAGGACTTCTACAAGGCGATGGAGCTGCGCACCAACTCGTCCAACAACACCGTCTACGCGGACGCCGACGGCAACATCGCTTACTTCCACGGGAACTTCATCCCCAAGCGCGATCCGAAGTTCGACTGGAAGCATCCGGTCGACGGCAGCGATCCGGCCACCGAATGGCAAGGCCTGCACGCGGTGAAGGACACCATCACGCTGTTCAATCCCAAGAACGGCTGGATACAGAACACCAACAACTGGCCCTACACGGCGGCCGGCGCGTACAGCCCCAAGGCGCGCGACTATCCCGCCTATATGTCGATGAATCCGGAGAATCCGCGCGGCATCCACGCAGTGCGGGTGTTGGAGAACAAGAAGAACTTCACGCTCGACAGCCTGATCGCCAGCGCCTACGACACGCAGCTGCCGGCCTTCGAGCCGCTGCTGCCGCAGCTGTTCGCGGCATGGGGCGAACTGCCGGAGGGCGATACACTCAAGGCCGGCCTGGCGCCGCAGATCGCCGCGCTGCGCGGCTGGGACATGCGGTATTCGCTGGAGTCGGTGCCGACGTCGCTGGCGATCTTCTGGGCGCAGGACCTGTCGGCCACCTATGGCCCGGCAGCCAAGGTGCGCGAAGTGCAGGTGCTCGACTACATCCAGGCCGCGATCACGCCGCAGCAGCGCTTGCAGGCATTGGAGCGCGCGTCGGCCAAGCTGGCGGCGGACTTCGGTACGTGGCAGACGCCATGGGGCGAGATCAATCGCTTCCAGCGCCTGACCGGCGACATCGTCCAGCCTTTCGACGACGGCAAGCCCAGTTTGCCGGTGGCGTTCGCGTCAGCCAACTGGGGTTCGCTGGCCGCCTATGGCATGACGTCCAAGGCCAAGACCAAAAAGATCTACGGCGAGCGTGGCAACAGCTTCGTGGCGGCGGTGGAGTTTGGGCCGCGCATCAAGGCGCGCAGCATCCTGGCGGGCGGGGAGAGCGGCAATCCGGCCTCGCCGCATTTCAGCGACCAGGCCGCGATGTACGCGCGTGGGGAATTCAAGGACGTGTTGTTCTACAAGGCGGACGTGGAAAAGCATCTGGAACGCAAATACCACCCAGGTAATTAAGGCGCGCCGCCGGGCAGGCTATCGCCGATGGTCTTCGCCGGCGCGGAGCTTGCCGCCGCATCTGCAGCGGCCGCGGCCAGGGCTGCCGCTGCGGCCCGCGCCGCAGGTGAGGCGTAGCGCGTCTGCGGCGCCTCCGGAACCGCAGGCGGCGTCGGCGCCGCGACGGGCTCAACGACCGGCTCCTTGCTCCATGCCAGATTCTCAACCTTGTTGTTGCGCGGGTTGCCGTCCTTGTGGCGCACCCACTTCAAGCCCGATGGATTGGGCAGGTGCGCTTCGGCCACCAGGTCGTGCACCAGGAACTCTCCGGTACGATTGCCGTTGCGCAGCTTGACCATCAAGCCTTCCGGCGTGACCTTGGGCCGCAGCGCCGTCACTTTGGGGCCGCCGGAGGCCAGCACGCGGCCATCCTTCGACACCTTGTAAAAGTCGCTGCCGGGCACCGGTTTGGCGCTGGCCACGCCGACCGAATAAAGGGCGCCGATGGCCAGTACACCGATGATGATTAAGAGGAATTCCATGAAGTCTCGGGCTGATTACGCAATTCCCGGATACTAGCACCTAAATCGCATCGAGCGAACGGCGAATATCGGCCCTTAAATCCTCTATATCCTCGATTCCCACCGACAGCCGTATCAGGCCGTCGCCGATGCCCAGCTTTGCGCGGGTCGCCGGCGGGATGGTGGCGTGCGTCATCAGCGCTGGATGCTCGATCAGGCTTTCGACACCGCCCAGGCTTTCGGCCAGCGCGAACACCGAGCAGCTTTCCAGGAAGCGGCGCGCGCCCGGCAGGTCGGTCTTCAGGTCGATCGAGATGATGCCGCCGAAGCCGTCCATCTGGCGCTTGGCCAGTTCGTGCTGCGGGTGCGATTCCAGGCCGGGGTAGTAGACCTTGCGCACTTCCGGCTGCTGCTCCAGCCAGCGCGCCAGTTCCAGCGCGCTGCGGCAGTGGCGCTCCATGCGGATCGCCAGCGTCTTCACGCCGCGCAGCGCCAGGAAGCTGTCGAACGGGCCGGCGATCGCGCCCACCGAGTTTTGCAGGAAGCCGACCTGCTCGCACCATTCTTTCTGGTGCGGCTCGCCGCCCACCACGGCGATGCCGCCGATGATGTCGGAGTGGCCGTTCAGGTACTTGGTGGTCGAATGGACGACGATGTCGAAGCCATGTTCCAGCGGCCGCTGCACCAGCGGGCTGGCGAAGGTGTTGTCGGCCACGGCGATGATGCCGCGCTCGCGGCAGATCTTGGCGATCGCCTTCAAGTCGGCCAGCTTGAGCATCGGGTTGGTCGGCGTTTCGACCCACACCATTTTGGTTTCGGGCCGGATCGCGGCCAGCAGGTTTTCCGGGTTGGTCAGGTCGACGTAGGTGAAATCATGGCCTGCGCTGCGCCGGCGCACCCGCTCGAACAGGCGGTAGGTGCCGCCGTACATGTCGTCGCCGGCGATGATGTGCGAGCCGGCGTCGGCCAGTTCCAGCACCGTCGATATCGCTGCCAGGCCGGAGGCGAAGGCGAAGCCCTGCGCGCCGCCTTCCAGGTCGGCCACGCAGCGCTCCAGCGCCCAGCGGGTGGGGTTGTGCGAGCGGCCGTAGTCCAGGCCCTTGTGCACGCCCGGGCTGTCCTGCACGAAGGTGGAGGTGGCGTAGATCGGCGGCATGATGGCGCCGGTCGACGGGTCGGGCGATTGGCCAGCGTGGATCACGCGGGTGGCCAGGGTGGCTTTTTTGTGGTTCTTCAGATGTTGGTCGCTCAAGATAAAGTCCTTCTCAGGTGGTTCAGCAAATCGAAGCGGGTAATCAGGCCGTAGAAGGCGTCGCCGTCGGCCACCACTGCGGTCAGGCCGCGGTCGAGCGTGCTGCGCAGGGCCTGTACGCTGGCGCTGGGGTGCAGCGTTTCAAGGCGCGACGTCATGGTGGCGCCGACCAGGCTGGAAAACTGTTCCGCGTGGTTGTCGACCTTGAGCAGCAGGTCCGATTCGTCGATGATGCCGACCAGCTTGCCGCTCTCCAGTACCGGCAGCTGCGCCAGGTCGGCGCTGCGCATGCGGTTGAAGGCGATCAGCAGGGTGTCGGCGGGGGAGACGCTGACGACATCGCCCTCGTCGTAGCGACGGCCGATCAGGTCGCGCAGGTCGTGCAATGGTTCGCGCCGCAGCAGGCCCTGGTCGCGCATCCAGCCGTCGTTGTAGACCTTGGACAGGTAGCGGGTGCCGGTGTCGCAGACGAAGGTGACCACGCGCTTGGGCGTGGTCTGCTCGCGGCAGTACTTGAGCGCGGCGGCCAGCAAGGTGCCGGTCGACGAGCCACCCAGGATGCCTTCGGCGCGCAGCAGGCTGCGGGCGCTGTCGAAGCTTTCCTGGTCGCTGATGGTGTAGGCCTTGCGCACGGCGCTGAGGTCGGCGATCGACGGAATGAAGTCTTCGCCTATGCCTTCCACCGCCCACGAGCCGCTGGTGTCGGACACGTGGCCGGTGTTGACGTACTCGGTCAGGATCGAGCCCTTGGGATCGGCCAGCACGAATTCCACCTGCGGCGCGGCCTTGCGGAAGTAGTTGGTCAGGCCGGTCAGGGTGCCGGACGAGCCGACGCCGACCACGATGGCGTCCACCTCGTGTCCCATCTGGTCCCAGATCTCCGGGCCGGTGGTGGTTTCGTGCGCCAGCGGATTGGCCGGGTTGTTGAACTGGTCGGCGAAGAAGGCGCCCGGCAGCTCGCGCGCCAGCCGGGCGGCGTAGTCCTGGTAGTACTCGGGGTGGCCCTTGCCGACGTCGGAACGGGTGGTGCGCACTTCGGCGCCCAGCGCTTTCAGGTGCAGCACTTTTTCGGTGGACATCTTGTCCGGCACCACCAGCAGCACGCGGTAGCCCTTGAGGCGGCCGACCAGCGCCAGGCCCAGGCCGGTGTTGCCGGCGGTGGCCTCGATGATGGTGCCGCCCGGTTTCAGGCGGCCGTCGGCCTCGGCCGCTTCGATGATGGACAGGCCGATGCGGTCCTTGATCGAGCCGCCGGGATTCTGCGATTCGAGTTTGAGGAACAGCTGGCAGGGGCCGGTGTCCAGGCGGGTGACCTGGACCAGCGGTGTATTGCCGATGAGCTTAAACAATGCGGGGGTGGGCATGCGGTTCTCCTTGCGAACTGTGGGCACGGGCGAATTGTGTCCGCTCGTGCTTTTTTGTAAAGGGCGGATGGTAGGCCGCTCTGTAGGCGCTGGAAAGGAATGTTTCCGAGTTTGCATATGCAAAAAAAGTACCGGTTTCACTATGCTGCTTGAAAAGCAAGTATGCTCCTTTTTCTGAGGCGGCGGTTTATAATCCCGCACTTCAAAAAGGGGTAGTAGTGGCTAAACTTTATTTCCGTTATTCTGCGATGAACGCAGGCAAGTCCACCGCGATGCTGCAAGTGGCGCACAATTATGAAGAGCAGGGCCAGCAGGTGCGCCTGTTCACCGCCGCCATCGACAACCGCTACGGCGTGGGCCAGGTGACGTCGCGGCTGGGCCCGCAGCGGCAGACGGAAGTGTTCGACGCCGGCAGCAACTTCCTCGAGCTGATCGACCAGAAAATCGCCTGCCTGCTGATCGACGAGGCGCAGTTCCTCAGCACGGTGCAGGTGCAGCAGCTGCATCAACTGGCGCAGGTGCGCGGCATTCCCGTGATCACCTACGGCCTGCGCACGGATTTCCGTGGCGAGCCGTTCCCCGGCTCGGCCTATCTGCTGGCGCTGGCCGACGATATTGAAGAGTTGAAGAACATCTGCACTTGCGGCAAGAAAGCGACGATGAATATCCGCGTCGACGAGAACGGCAAGCGCATGAAGGAAGGCGAGCAGATCAGCATCGGCGGCAACGAGAGCTACCGCCAGGCTTGCGGACGTTGCTTCTATACGGACAGCCACTAAACGTTAAAACCGGGAGCATCACGATGTCGTTGAGCGTCACTGATGTGCCCGCGCTGGATAACCGGCGCGTCAAGACCAGCACCGAGGACGTGCTGATCGACCGCGTCGTGCCCGGCGAGATCCTGGTGATCGCCTTCGGCTTCGTGTCGTGGGAGACGCGGCCGGAATTCGATTTCTATGGCCGCCTGAAAAAGCTGGAGCAGGCCAGCGGGCGGCATCTCAACAAGATCCTGGTGCGCGATTCCGGCAACAGCTGGTATCACCGCACCATTGCCGGCCTGGGCGAACATCCCGACGACACGGTAGAGACGCTGCGCGCGCTGATCGCCGCGATCAAGCCGAGCAAGGTGGTCACCATCGGCCAGTCGATGGGCGCGTATGCGGCCGTCATGTTCGGCCTGCTGCTCGACGTGCAGCAGGTGATCGCCTTTGGGCCGCTGTCCTTCCTCGATGTGCGGCAGGCGCTGCTGTATCACGACCGCCGCTGGATCGCCGTGATGCGCGCGCTGGAACAGAATCGGCCCACCTCGGGCTACTACGACCTGGCGGCGCTGGGGCGGGACAGGGCAGGCGGACAGACCCGCTTGCATATCGCGTTCGGCACCAAGCCGGACCAGCCCAATTCCACCGAGTCGGTCAACCTCGACGCCATGCATGCGCACAGGCTGGCGGCGATGGGCAATTGCACGCTGTATCCGTTTCCGTATTCTGGCCACGCGGTGGTGCAGCACCTGATCGACACCAAGCGCATCAACGCGCTGTTGGCGCAGATTATCACCGGCATCGAGCTGGCGCCGGAGCCGCTTGCCATCACGCCCGCGTGGCGCGCCTGGGTGGCCGAGAACCTCAAGCTGGGCAGCACGCCGGCGGAATTGGTGGACATCCTTCAGCAGCATGGCTTTTCGTACGACAGCAGCGTCGCGGCGGTTGCTGGCGGCGGCGCATGAGGGCGCGGCGTTTGCATCATGTGGCCTGCGCGCTGTCGGTCATGCTGGCGACGCTGGCGCCGCCCGCCGTCGCGGCCGATGCGAGCACGGCAACCGCGACGGCCGATCCGCTGGCCTCGTGCCGCCTGCCGGAAATGCATTTGCGCAGCGACGTCGGCCTCGGATTCCCGCGCAATCCGCTGCGCCTGAAGACCACCGGGCAGTTGCGCTTCCGCGTGCTGTTTGTCGACTTCAGCGACGTCCCCGCGACTGTGGCGCCGCGCGAGGTCCTGTCCATCATCTCGCCGCGCGCGGAGCAGTACTTCAAGGCCGTCTCCTACGGCAAGCTGGACGTGACGCTGGCCGCCGACGAGCGCTGGATACGCATGCGCAAACCCTCGGCCGACTACCATTTCGGCCGCGACGCCTCGTTCGAATACCACCGCGCCTATTTGCAGGAAGCGATCGACCTGGCCGGTCCCTCGGTCGACTACACCGGCAGCGACGCCATCCTGGTGATCGCCAATCCCGCCACCCAGGCGATCAACTGGGGGCCGACCTTCACCGCCTCGCCCGGCCAAGGCGTGCAGGCCGGGGGCAGGGAGTTCCTCAACGGCGCCACCTCGGGCAGCGATTTGCCCACCCTGGGCTGGACTTGGTTTGCGCACGAAATCGGCCACGCGATGTCGCTGGTCGACCTGGCCGGTCCGCGTCCGCCCAAGCAGCTGTGGCATACCTACGTCGGCGAGTTCAGCGCAATGGGCAATCCGACGGGCAGGGCGCCGGAACACCTGAGCTGGGAGCGCTGGCAACTGGGCTGGTTGGACGACGCACAGGTGATCTGCACCGACGCCGCCAGCACCGTCACGCTGACCCCGGTCGAACGCGCAGGCGGCGCCAAGCTGGCCCTGGTGCCAACCGGCCCGAACACTGCGCTGGCGATGGAAAGCCGGCGTGCCGAGGGCTACGACAGCAAGCTGCCGCGCACCGGCCTGCTGGTCTACACCGTCGATACGCGGCTCACTTCGCACGACGGCGCGGTTCGCGTGCAACCGCCCGACGAAAACGACGAGCAGCATTTCCAGACGTTGCTGGCGGTCGGCCAGACGGTGACGACGGGCGAGCTGTCGGTCACCTTGCTGGCCAGCGATGCGCAGGGTGACACCTTCCGCATCCAGCGCACGCCTGCACATCGGGATTGACCTTCACAACCATCGTGGTATAGTTTTCGTACAAATTTGGTAACGTTTCCATTCTATTGTGGAAGCGCTTCCATATTTTGTACTGCGGTCCTTCATCACAAAAACCATCGGAGACTAAATGAAGACGACACTGCATCACCGCATCAAATGGATGCTGGCCCTTGCCGGGTTGGCCGTCGCCGGCGCGGGCTACGCGCAAACCGCCTTGCCGGGCAAGCTGGAGGCGGAAAGCTACACCAGCATGAGCGGCGTCGCGCTGGAAGCTACCACCGACACCGGTGGCGGCAGCGACGTCGGCTGGATCGACACCAACGACAGCATGACCTACTCGGTCAACCCCGGCAGCGCCGGCTGGTACAGCGTGCAGTACCGCGTGGCCTCGGCCACCGGCGGCGGCCAGGTGGTGCTGGCGCAGAACGGCAAGGCCATCGGCGAGACCACCGCGCTGCCCAACACCGGCGGCTGGCAGAACTGGGTCACCGTCAGCTCGCATGTGTTCCTGGCGGCCGGCCCGCAGAGCCTGACCGTGCAGGCGCGCACCGGCGGCTTCAATCTCAACTGGATCAACTTCACGCCCGAGACCACCGGCGTGACGCTGCCGGCGATACGGCAGAACGGCAAATACTGGGTCGACAACGCCGGCAACCGCGTCAACCTGCGCGGCGTCAACCTGGGCAACTGGCTGGCGCTGGAAATGTGGATGATGAATTCTAATCTTTCCAACAACGGCGCCGGCATCGGCGACCAGTGCCATCTGGAGTCGGCGCTGTCCGGCCGTTTCGGCGCGGCGGAAAAGGAACGGTTGATGTCGGTGTTCCGCGACAGCTGGATCAGCGGCCGCGACTTCGACCTGATGAAGGGCATGGGCATGAACGTGGTGCGCGTGCCTTTCCTGTACAGCCTGGTCGAGGATGACGCCCATCCGTACACGCTGCGCGCCGATGCGTGGAAATACCTGGACTACGCCATCAACGAGGCCGAGAAGCGCGGCATGTACGTGATCCTCGATTTGCACGGCGCGGTCGGCGGCCAGGCGGCGGCCGGCGAGCAGCACGACGGCTGCGTCGGCGCGGCGGAAATGTGGACCAACACCACCTACCGCGACCGCACCAAATGGCTGTGGGACATGATCGCCAGCCGCTACAAGAACCGCACCTCGGTGGCGGCCTACGACCTGCTCAACGAACCGTGGGGCACCGACGCCACCACGCTGGCCAACTTCGCCTACGAACTGTTCAACGTGGTGCGGGCCAAGGACGCCAACCACGTGATCCTGCTGCCGGGCCACAACTCCGGCATCGACGCCTACGGCAACCCGAACACGCGCGGCCTGAGCAACGTGGCGTTCTGGATGCACTTCTATCCCGGCCTGTGGGGATGGAACGAAGTGCAGGGCGCCGCCGCGCAGGCCAATATGCATGCGACCTGGCTGCACTGCAATACCAGCGGCACTGGCGAAAGCTGCGACTGGAACAACAAGCTGACCGCGCTGAACACGCCGTTCCTGATCGGCGAGTTCCAGCCGTGGACGCTGACCGGCAGCTACGGCGGCCAGATCACCCGCAAGACCTACGACATCTACAATATGTACGGCTGGGCAGCGACCAGCTGGGCATACAAGACGGTCAGCTACGGCGGCTCGAATGGTGACACCAGTTCGTGGGGCTGGGGCCTGGTCAGCAACAGCAGCAACGGCGGCGGCTTCGGCGGGCTGGACGTGGGCAGCGCCACCAACGCCGCCATCGAAAGCTACTTCCGCGGCTTCGGCACGCAGGCGCTGGTGCGCAACGAGAGCATCGCCTACTGGATGAACTGGAAGGCCGAAGCGGGCCAGCGCATCGAGGCCGAGATGTTCAGCAACCATAGCGGCATGCGCATGGAAACCAC
Source organism: Duganella sp. BJB476 (assembly GCF_003416895.1). Classification (GTDB taxonomy): domain Bacteria; phylum Pseudomonadota; class Gammaproteobacteria; order Burkholderiales; family Burkholderiaceae_D; genus Rugamonas. The sequence continues at coordinate 2,087,759 of NZ_QVIO01000001.1, read as the reverse complement.
CACCGACACCGGCGGCGGCTTCAACGTCGCCAACATCGACACCAATGACTGGATGACCTATCCGATCAACGTGCCGAAGACGGGCTGGTACAACCTGCAATTCCGGGTCGCCAGTCCGAACAACGGCGGCCAGCTGGTGCTGAGCAAGAACGCCACCGATCTGGCCGCGCTGGCGGTGCCCAACACCGGCGGCTGGCAGAACTGGACCACCATCACCGGCACCGTCTACCTGACGGCGGGGCAGCAGGACCTGGCGATCTTTGCCCGCGCCGGCGGCTGGAACATCAACTGGTGGTCGTTGACGGCGCAGTAGCGCCAGTGGCCGGTGCTGCGTCGGCGACGCGGCGCAGCACCGGCGTCTTGAATTCGAAGCGCTTGATCTCGCCGACCATCAGCACATAGCACAGCACGGTGACGGCGGCGTTGGCGCCGACGAACACCAGCGCGCCGGCGAAAGAGCCGGTCTCCTGCAGGATGTAGCCGATCACGATCGGCGTGGTGATACCGGCCGTGTTGCCGAAGGTGTTGAACAGCGCACCGCTCATGCCGCCCGCTTCCTTGGGCGAGGTGTCGGCCACCACGGCCCAGCCCAGCGCGCCGATGCCCTTGCCGAAGAAGGCCAGCGACATCACCAGCACCACCAGCCAGTCGGCGTTGACGTAGTTACAGACGATCATCGACATCGCCAGCAGCATGCCGCCGACGATGGGCGTCTTGCGCGCCATCGACAGCGACTTGCCGGACCTGATCATGCGGTCGGAGATGACGCCGCCAAGCACGCCGCCGAGGAAGCCCGCCACCGCCGGCAGCGCGGCCACGAAGCCGGCCTTCAGGATCGTCATGTGGCGCTCGCTGACCAGGTAGACCGGGAACCAGGTCAGGAAGAAGTAGGTCAGCGTGTTGATGCAGTACTGGCCGATGTAGACGCCCAGCAGCATGCGGTTGCCCAGCAACTGGCGGATGCACGACCAGGTGTCGAGTTTAGTGGTGGCGGCGACCTTGTCCTTGCTTTCCAAATCCACCAACGCGCCGCCCGCTTCGATGTAGGCCAGTTCGGCCGCATTGATGCCGGGGTGGTCCTTCGGGCCATAGACCGTCTTGCGCCAGATGAAGGCCATCACGATGCCCAGCCCGCCCATCACGTAAAACACGCTTTCCCAGCCGAAGCTGTGGACCAGCCAGCCCATCAGCGGCGCGAACAGCACCGTGGCGAAGTACTGGGCCGAGTTGAAGATGGCCGCCGCCGTGCCGCGTTCGGCCGTGGGGAACCAGGCCGAGGCCAGCCGGCTGTTGCCGGGGAAGGAGGGCGCTTCGGCGGCGCCGATCAGCAGACGCAGGCAGAACAGCGTCGTGACCGCTGCGGCGCCGGTGAGGAAGCCGACGGTGCCCATCAACATCGTGAAACTGGACCACAGGAAGATGCTGAAAAAATAGGTGCGCTTGGAACCGAAACGGTCCAGCAGCCAGCCTCCCGGCAGTTGCGCCAGCACGTAGGACCAGGCGAAGGCTGAAAACACAAAGCCCATCTGTACCGGCGACAGGCCCAGCAGCTTCTTGAGTTCCGGCCCTGCGATGGCGATGGTGGCGCGGTCGGCGTAGTTGATGGTGGTGACGGCGAACAGGATGGCGAGTATCAGCCAGCGTACCCGGCTCGCTTTGTCAGGCTGCGGTGTCATGCGGTCTCCTTATCATGGTGGTTTTTAAACGATCATAACTTAGATGTCAGACATCGTACAACTGTATTGTGTGCAATTGACGCCGTCCCGTCGCCGTGCGACGATGCGGCCATGAGCAGCCTGTTTGAATGTAGTACGCTCGCGCCGGCGTGGTTATGCCATCACCGCGACATTCTGTTGTACCTGGCGCCGTCGCTAGTGCTGGCGCTGCTGATCCGCGCTTTATCGGCGCGGCATCCCTTCTTTTTCCTTTTTACGGTCGCCGGCACCATCTGCCATGAGCTGGCCCATTTCGTCGCCGGCCTGGTGACCTATGCGCGGCCGGCCGCCTTCACCGTCATTCCGCGGCGGGTCGGGCAGGGCTGGGAGCTGGGATCGGTGCGCTTGACGCGGGTGCGCTGGTACAACGCGGCGCCGTCCGCGCTGGCGCCGTTTGTGGTGGTGGTGCTGCCGTTCGTGGTGGCGTGGTGGCGCACCCGGGCCGGACTGCATTTCCAGTGGATAGACCTGGCGCTGGCGTTTGCCGTGGCGCCGCAGTTCCTGGCCTGCTGGCCGTCGACGGTCGACTGGAAAATCTCGCTGCGCTCCTGGCCCTACCTGCTGATCGCAGGCTTGCTGTGGTGGTCGGTGCCTTACTGGTGGCCGCTGCTGAAATCGATCTGACGGCCACCGTCCGCGCCTAGTGCTGGTGCGCGCTGTTCAAAGGCTTCACGACCGCGTCGATCGCCACCTTGCTGCGGACTTTGTTCGCGTCCTCAAACTCCAGCGTCAGCGGGATCTTTGCGCCGTCGGTCAGCGGCTGCTTCAGCTGCATCAGCATCAGGTGATAGCCGCCGGGAGCCAGCTGCACAACTTGGCCGGAAGGCAGCGCCAGGCCATCGACCTGGCGCATGCTCATCATGTCGTTCACCATTTTCATTTCGTGTACTTCGACCACGCCGGCCGCCGGTGAGCTGGCGCCGACCAGGCGGCTGTCTTTCGCCGAGGTCAGCGTCATGAAGGCGCCGGTGGCTTTTTGCGAGGCCACGGTGCCGCGCACCCAGGCCTCGCTGACGGTGACTTGCGCGAAGGCGGGCAGGGCGGCGAGGAGCATCAGGTAGATCATGCGTTTCATTGGAAGAGTCCTTTCAGGAAGCTGGTTTCTTTTTTAGGTTGCATCAGTTTGCGCAGATCGGCTGCGCATTGCTGGGCGGTTTGTTCGTGCTTGAAGGCTAGGCGGATCTTGCCGGCGGCGTCGAACACATAGGTGATGGCCGTGTGGTCCATCGTGTACGAGCTGCCGCTGGGGACTTTGCGATAGAAGATCTTGAAGTCCTTGGCCGCCTTGGCGGTTTGCGCCACGTCGCCGCGCAGGCCGACGAAGGCCGGATCGAAGGCGCGCATGTATTCGGCCAGCAGCGCGGCGGTGTCGCGCTCGGGATCGATGGTGACGAAGACGACTTGTATCTTGTCGCCATCGGCGCCCAGCAGCTTTTTGATCTCGACCGCGCGCGACAAGGCGGTCGGGCAGACGTCCGGGCATTGCGTGAAGCCGAAGAACAGCAGCACGTATTTGCCCTTGTAATCCTGCAGCGAGGCGGGCTTGCCGTCGCCGTAGGTCAGGCGGAAGTCCGGGCCGATGCTGCTGCCGGTGATGTCGATGCCGGTGTAGGCCGGCGGCGCGGCATGCGCGGCCAGCGGCAATGCAGCCAGCGCGGTAAGTAGGGTACGGCGTTGCATGGTTAATCCTGTGAGTCGTTGAACAGGCGCACGCCAGCCGTCGCCGGTGCGGCGTGGCTGCATGCGGTCTACAGGGACGTCAGGACAGGGCGGGCGGTCCGCGCGGCTGCGCGCTCGACCAGTTGAACAGCGGGGTGGGGGATTGATAGTGCAGCGCAGGGTAGGCGTCGTGACCGCGCAGCACGGTCAGCAGGCCGGCCGGCGCTGGCGGCGGCGCGTAGGTGTCGGCATGGGGGGCGCAGAACACGCAGTGCTTGAGCGCGTGCGAGGACGTGTCGCCCGGCGCCGGCTTGGCCGGTGTGGCGCTGCAAATTTCCAGCACCAGCGGATCGCGCGCCAGCGTCGCCATCGCGTGGCCGATCGCCGGGGCGAGCAGGTTCAGCAAAATCGCAATGCATACGATCAGGCTGTGGCCGCGCCGGTGCTTCAGAAATTTACCCATGGCGCAATTATAGGGCAAATAAAAAACCGCCACCTGCGAGGGTGGCGGTTGTGGGACGGAGCTGGGATTACTTCAGCGCCAGCCGGACCGGTGCGCCGTGGCGGTCGCCCAGCTTGAAGATCCGCACCACCTTTTCCAGATCGGCGGCCTGGTCTTGCAGCGCATGCGCGGCGGCGGCCGCTTCCTCGACCAGCGCGGCGTTCTGTTGCGTGACCTGGTCCATCTGCGCGATCGCTTCGTGCACCTGGCCGATGCCGGCGCGCTGCTCGTCGCTGGCGGTGCTGATCTCGGCCATGATGTCGGTCACGCGGCGCACGCTGACCACCACTTCCTGCATCGTCGTGCCGGCCTGCGCCACCTGCGCGCTGCCGATGTCGACCTTGCTGACCGAATCGTCGATCAGCGCCTTGATTTCCTTGGCCGCCGTGGCCGAGCGCTGCGCCAGGTTGCGCACTTCCGACGCCACCACCGCGAAGCCGCGGCCTTGCTCGCCGGCGCGCGCCGCTTCCACCGCCGCGTTTAGCGCCAGGATATTGGTCTGGAAAGCGATGCCGTCAATGACCGAGATGATGTCGACGATCTTGCGCGAGGACTGGTTGATCGAGCCCATCGTATCGACCACCTGCGCCACCACTTCACCACCCTTGGCCGCGATGCCGGAGGCGGCCAGCGCCATCTGGTTGGCCTGCGCGGCGTTGTCGGCGTTCTGCTTGACGGCGCTGCTCAGCTGCTCCATCGAGGCGGCGGTTTCCTCCAGGCTGGAGGCCTGTTCTTCGGTGCGCGACGACAGATCCAGGTTGCCGGCGGCGATCTCGTTGGACGCAGTGGCGATCTGCTCGGCGCCCGCTCGTACCTGGCCGACCACGCCGGACAGGTTGTTGCTGATGCCGTTCAGCGCGCGCAGCACCAGGCCGATCTCGTCCTTGTTGTCGATGGCCAGTTGCACATCCAGGTCGCCTTGCGCGATGCGGGTCGCGGCCGCTTCGGCGCGGGCCAGCGGGCGGGTGATGTTGGCGCGCACCAGCAGGAACAGGATCGCGGCGAACAAGGCCAGCGACACCAGGCCCAGCGCGGCGTAGCGGTTGCGCAGCTGGCCGGCCTCGCGGGTGATCTCCTCGGTGTAGGTGCCGCCGACGATCAGCCAGTTCCACGGCTTGAAGGTATGGAACTCGACCATCTTCTCGCGCGGCGCGGCGCCGGCGCTGTCGGCCCAGTCGTAGCGCATCGAACCTTCCTTGGCCTCCAGCATGTCCTTGACGAAGGGGCGGCCGTCGCTGCTGGCGCTGTCGATCAGGTTCTCGCCTTCCTTGGCGGGGTGCACCAGCGCCGTGCCCAGCGTCTTGCCCGGTGCGGCGTTGACAACGTAGATGTAGCCGGTGTCGCCGATCTTGATGGCCTTGATTTTTTCCTTCAGCATGGCCATGTTCTTCGAGATGTCCAGGCCGATGAACAGCACGCCGATAACCTGGCCGCTGGCGTCCTTGATCGGGTCGTATTGCGTGATGTACTGCTTGCCGAACAGCGTGGCCAGGCCGATGTAGTTGGCCCCGGCGCGCAGCGGCGCGTAGCTCGGGTGGCCATGGTCGAGCTGGGTGCCGACCGCGCGTTCGCCGTTTTCCTTCTTCAGCGAGGTGCTCACGCGCACGAACTCGTCGCCGCTGGCGGCAAAGATGGTGGCGACCACGCCGGTGTCGGCGGTGAACTTGTCGGGGATGGCGAAGTCCAGGTTCAGCGTCTTGCCGTCGTGCTTGAGCGAGGGCGTGGCCTTGCCGCCGATGTCGACGGTGGTGGCGCTGTCGAGCGTAAACTTGCCGTCGCCGAAGCCGGCCGCGAACAGGCGGGCGAAGCTCGATGCCTCGTTGGTCATGGCGGTGTTGAACACGTCGATCGTGTTGCTGATGCCGCCCAGCGTGTTGGCGACATTGGCCTTGGCGCGTTCGGTCAGCATGGCCGAGGTGCTCATGTTGATCAAGCTGAGCAGCATGGCCAGGATGACGGCGATCAGGCCGAAAGTGAACACGGTAATCTTGGTACCGACACCCCAGTCGCGGGGATTCATAGTAAAGGTTTGCATTGTTTTTCTTAGGTCAAGGTGGTGCGCTATAAGACCACTAGGATACCACATATTTTCTATGCGGCAACAATCATGACAATAGAAGTAAAGCTGGTTTCATTTCAGTCTTGCTTAAGCTTGGGCAGGGACACTGCAAACTCCCAGCGCCGCAGGGTAGCCTATCCTGTAGAATGGAACGGCAGGCAGGAGCACTGCGCGCGACGATTAATTGATAACACTACGTTTCGGAGTAAGCCGATGAAGAAGCAAATACTGTTAGTAGCCGTGTTGGCGGCGCTGTCAGTGCAGGCCGGCGCGGCCGTGCCAGAAAAAGCGGCGGCGGAGACCGTACTCAAACCCCAGCCGGGCCAGGCCCAGGCGGCCGTATGGGCCTCGCGGGTACTGACCAAACTGCATTACAAATCCACTCCGTTAGACGATGCGATGTCGGAAAAGATCTTCGACCGCTATTTCAAATCGCTGGATTCGGAAAAACTGTTCTTCACCCAGGCCGACCTCGACCAGTACGCCATCGTCCGCACCCGCCTGGACGACGCCATCACCGGCGAGAACCTCAGCGTGCCGTTCGCCATCTACAACCAGTACCAGCAGCGCTTCAACGAGCGCATCGCCTACGCCCGCGAACTGCTCAAGACCAAGCCCGACTTCTCCCTCGACGAGAGCTATCAGTACGACCGCGAGAAGGCCGACTGGGTCAAGAGCGACGCTGAAATGAAGGAACTGTGGCGCAAGCGCGTCAAGAACGACTGGCTGCGCCTCAAGCTGGCCGGCAAGGACGACAAGGGCATCCGCGACACGCTCGACAAGCGCTACGAGAACTACGTCAGCCGCTCGCGCAAGCTGACCAATGAAGACGTGTTCCAGATCTTCATGAACGCCTACGCCATGTCGATCGAGCCGCACACCAACTACCTGGGCCCGCGCGCGTCGGAAAACTTCGACATCGCCATGCGCCTGTCGCTGGAAGGCATCGGCTGCGTGCTGCAAACCCGCGACGAATACACGGTGGTGCGCGAAGTCGTGCCGGGCAGCCCGGCCGGACTGTCGGGCAAGATCAAGGTCGGCGACAAGATCCTCGGCGTGGCCAAGGACGACAACTCGCCGATGACCGAAGTGCTGGGCTGGCGCATCGACGACGTGGTCGCGTTGATCCGCGGCCCGAAAGACTCCACCGTGCGCCTCGACATCCAGCCGGTCGACGCCGGCGTCGACGGCAAGCACACCACCATCTCGCTGGTGCGCAAGAAAATCAGCATGGAAGAGCAGTCGGCCAAGAAATCCATCCTGGAAGTCAAGGACGGCACGGCCAAGCGCCGCATCGGCGTGATCTCGCTGCCGACCTTCTACCAGGACTTCGAAGCCAGCCGCAAGGGCGACAAGGACTACAAGAGCGCCACCCGCGACGTGGCCCGCCTGCTGGCCGAGCTGAAGAAGGAAAAAGTCGACAACGTGCTGATCGACCTGCGTAACAACGGCGGCGGTTCGCTGTCCGAGGCGGTGCAGCTGACCGGCCTGTTCATCGACAAGGGCCCGGTGGTGCAGCAACGCACCGCCGACAACAAGATCGAAGTCGAAAGCGACACCGTTCCCGGCATGGCCTGGGACGGTCCGCTGGGCGTGCTGATCAACCGTGGTTCGGCCTCGGCCTCCGAGATTTTCGCGGCCGCGATCCAGGACTACGGCCGTGGCGTCATCATCGGCGAGCCGAGCTTCGGCAAGGGGACGGTGCAAACCATCTTCGGCCTGGACCGCTTCGCCCAGAGCGACAAGGTGCACTACGGCGAGTTGAAGATGACCATCGCCCAGTTCTTCCGCATCAACGGCGGCACCACGCAGCTGCGCGGCGTCACGCCCGACATCAAGCTGCCGACCATGGGCGATTCGGACACCTTCGGCGAATCGAGCTACGACAATGCCTTGCCGTGGACCTCGATCAAGCCGGCGCCGTACATCCCGACCGGCGACCTGAAGGACATCCTGCCGCTGCTGGACAAGAAGCATGAGGCGCGCGTGGCCAAGGACAAGGACTTCCAGTACCTGGCCGAGGACATCGCCCTGGTCAAGAAGCAGCGCAAGGACAACCTGATCTCGCTGAACGAGACCGTGCGCCGCAAGGAGCGCGATACCCAGGAAGCGCGCGCCAAGCTGCGTGAGGCGCGTCTGCTGTCGACCACGCTGGGCGCGGACGATCCGGTCCTGGTGCCGGATCCGAAGGATGCGCTGAACAAGGCGATCTCCGCCAAGCCGGCCAACGGCAAGGCGGCGCCATCGCCGAAAGTGGCGGCGGTCAAGGGCGCCTTGCGCACCGACGACGGCCTGCAGGGCGACGAGCGCTCGCTGACGGCGGAACTGGATGCTGAAAAAGCCGCCAAGGCCGCCAAGGACGTGCTGCTGAACGAAGCGGTCCACATCCTGGCCGACGAAGTGGGCTTCCTGAAAACCGACACCCGCATGGCCTCGCGCGTGCTGCCTTACGCGGTGGACGCCAGCAAGTAAGTTGTCACAGTCAGTCTGGCCCCGTGTAGTTTGCGGGGCCATTTTTTTGAGTTATTCACATTTGAAATCACTGCTATTGCCAATATAAATTGGATTTATATACCGCGATGCAGCATCATTCACCTGTCTCCTCTATTCTCCTCCAAGGAAATAGACTTAGCCCGCTCCCGCAGCGGGCTTTTTTTTGCCCCTACGTCCCGGATCGGTTAAGATATTTTCTTTCGATCAACGTTTAGGCTCGCGCAACGTGACTCCTACCCAATTCAAGTTAATCGCCGCCGCCCTGGCCCTGGGTGGTGCATTGGGCGGAGGCGGGGCGGCCTACATCCTGACCCACCGGCCTAGCGCCGACGCCGGCGCCGAAGTGGCGCGGCCGTCGGCCTTGAAGGGCACGCAGCCGCACTGGAGCGCGCGCGTCACCTCCATCGCCGGCGACGGCATGCCGGGCGCGAACAACGGCCGCGGCCGCAGCACCCGTTTCGCCGATCCGTTCGGCGTGGTGGTCGACGGCGCCGGCAACCTGTACGTGGCCGACGGCGGCGACAACAACAGCATCCGCAAGATCGCCCAGGACGGCGCCACCACCACCCTGGCCGGCGCGGTTGAGGGTTACGCGGAAGGGGCGGGCAAGGCGGCCGCCTTCCACACCCCGTCCGGCCTGGCGATCGATGCCGCCGGCAACCTGTACGTGGCCGACACCGGCAACAACGCCATCCGCAAGGTCACGCCCGACGGCGTGGTCAGCACGCTGGCCGGCGACGGCCTGCCGGGAGACAAGGACGGCCGTGGCGCGGCCGCCCAATTCAACGGCCCGATCGGCATCGCGGTGGACGCGGCCGGCGTGGTCTACGTGGCCGATACCTACAACGACCGCATCCGCCGCATCGCCGCCAACGGCGAAGTCACCACCATCGCCGGCGGCGGTCGCGCCGGGGATGCCGACGGCGCCGGTGTGCAGGCGCTGTTCAACACGCCCACCGGCCTGGCGCTGAGCGCCGCCGGCGAGCTCTACATCGCCGACACCGGCAACCACGCGATCCGCAAGCTGGCCAAGGACGGCAAGGTCAGCACCGTGGTCCAGGCCAAGGACGGCGAGCGTGCGCCGCTGCTGCAATCGCCGGTCGGACTGGCGCTGACGCCGGACGGCTATCTCTACGTCAGCAGCAACGCCCACGGCCGCTTGGCCCAAGTCACCCCGGCCGGCGAAGTGCTGACGCTGGAAGACGCCGACCATCCGCCGCAGCCGGGCTATGGCTCCGACGGCAGCGTGCGCTTCTACGCGCCGCGCGGCCTCGCGCTGGCCAAGGACGGCTCGCTGTTCGTCACCGACGCCGCCACCTTCCGCCTGCACCACGTGGCCCTGGCGCTGGCCGGAGAGCCGGCCGCGCCGGAACTGCCCCTGTCCGGCGCGCCGGCACACGGCGCCACGATGCTGTGGCCGATCAAGCCGCAGGACAAGGCGCATGAAGTGGTCGGCCTGATGGGCGAGGTACGCGGCAACTTCGACGGCGAAAGCCGCGACCATTTCCATTCCGGGCTGGACGTGCAGGCCGCCATCGGCACGCCGGTGCTGGCCGTCACCGCTGGCAAGATCAGCGATCCGAGCGCCAGCTGGGGCTATGGCGAACTGTCGGAAGGCGTGGCGCTCGATGGCCTGCAATACATTCACATGCGCGTGGGACGCGGCACCAACGACAAGCCGCTCGACCCGCGCTTCCAGTTGTTGAAGGATGAAAAAGGCTTGCCATCCGCCGTGCGCGTCAAGCGCGGCACCCGCTTCCTGGTGGGCGAAACGCTGGGCACCGTCAACCGCATGGCGCACGTGCACCTGGACTACAAACCGAACGGCGACGCGCTCAATCCGCTGACGCTGCCGTTCGTCGACCTGGAAGACACCATCGCGCCGCAGATCCAGTCCATCGCGCTGGTCGACAGCAGCGGCAAGCCGCTCAAGGAAAAGGCCGACGGCCGCCTGCTGGTTCCGCGCGCCTTGGGCGAAGTGCAGATCGTGGTCGACGCCTTCGACCAGATGAACGGCAACCAGGCGCGCCGCCGCCTCGGTGTGTACAAGCTGGGCTACCAGTTGCTGAACGCCGACGGCGAGATCATTCCCGGCATGGAAGAGCCGCTGATTACGCAGTTGTACGACCGTCTGCCTCGCAACCGCGACGCGGTCAAGCTGGCCTACGCGGCCACCAGCGGCATCACCGTCCACGGCGCGGCGGAGACGCGTTTTTCCTACGCCATCAACAACACGCTGATCCACGGCAAACTGACGCCGGGCGGCTGGAAAGTCGGCGCCCTCGGCCCCGGCAACTACACGCTGCGCATCACGGCCGAGGACTACGCCGGCAACGCCGCCAGCAAGGGGCGCGATCTGCTGATCACCGTAGACTGAGCTACTTGCCGGAAAACGCTATACAATTGCCTTAAAAATAATTGAGGCATTTATGCAATTGCTGTTTTCACTGCTGGGCACGGAGATCCTGACCGCGCTCACCATGTTGTACCTGATGCTGGGCATGGCGTCGCTGGGCGTGGGCGTCAAGCTGCGCGCGCGGCCGCACAGCCAGCTGCGGGCGCAGGTCAATGCCTGGTGGTGGATCTTCCCGGTGGTCACAGTCAGCCTGCTGCTGCACCCGCTCGGCGCCACGCTGCTGGCGGTGCTGATCGGCCTGCTGGCCTTGCGCGAGTTGGCGCCGTTTGGCGGACGCGGCTTCGTGCCGCCGGCCGCCGTCGTGTTCGGCAGTGCGCTGTTCCTGCCTGCGACCATGGCGCTGGTGGCGCTACCGCCCGCCATCGCGGTCACGAGCATCATCTTTTTCCGCAGCCGCAGCCGGCCGGCGCTGGCGTGGCTGTTGTGGCTGGTGCTGTGCTACAGCTGCTGCTTCCTGCCTCTCTTCGACAGCCTGCCGCTGGAGCCGCATGTGCGGCTGGCCTGGCTGTTCTACCTCTACGTGCTGACCGCGTTGAACGACGTGGCGCAATTCATCAGCGGCACCATCTTCGGCCGCCACCGCATCGCGCCCGGCATCAGCCCCAACAAGACCTGGCAGGGACTGGCCGGCGGTGTGGTGGTCACCGGCGCGCTGTCGCTGACCTTGGGCCGCTACCTGCATCTGGCCGACGCCGTGCACCTCGCGGGCTTTGCGCTGCTGCTGTCGCTGGGCGGCTTCTGCGGCGACCTGATGTTCTCGGCCGCCAAGCGCGTGCTGGGCGTCAAGGACTTCTCGCAACTGATACCCGGCCACGGCGGCATCCTCGACCGCGTCGACAGCTTGGTGCTGACTGCGCCGCTGCTGTATTTCCTCATCACCTATTTCCTGGGACACTAAAATGAAAGCTGAACGCTCACTGGCCTGGCGCACCACCGAATCCGGCTTCGACTGCAAGGACGGCGTGCGCCTGTTCTACCGCGCCTGGCAGCCGTTGGCGCCGCGCCAGGACGGGCCGCAGCGCGCGCTGGTGTTCCTGCATCGCGGCCATGAGCATTCGGGCCGCATCCAGCCGCTGGTGGAGCAGTTCGGCTACACGCAGGACTGGGCCTTCGCCTGGGACGCGCGCGGCCACGGCTACTCGCCCGGCGAGCGCGGCGACGCGCCCAGCTTCGAGGCGTTGGTCGAGGATTTCGATACCTTCATCGCCCACATCGTCGCCACGCACGGCATCGCGCCGGAGAATATCCTAGTGGTGGCCAACAGCGTCGGCGCGGTGATCGCCGCCACCTGGCTGCACGACTACGCACCGCGCGTGCGCGGCGTCATCATGGCCGCCGCCGCGTTCGACATCAACCTGTACGTGCCGCTGGCCAAGCCGGCGCTGCGTTTCGCCCGCCGCTTCAAGCCGGAGCTGTTCGTGACCAGCTACATCCGCCCCGGCATGCTGACCCACTCGGCGCAGGAAGCGGCAGCCTACGCCGCCGATCCGCTGATCGCCAAGGCCATCTCCGCCTGTGTGCTGCTGGGCCTGGCCGACACCGCCCAGCGCATCGTGCAGGACGCCGCCGCCATCGATACGCCGGTGCTGATGCTCACCGCCGGCAAGGACTACGTGGTCAAGGAAGGCCCGCAGCAGGACTTCTACCAGCGCCTGTCGTCGCCGCTGAAGCGCTATGTGTACTTGCCGGAAGCCTTCCACGCGCTGTTCTACGAGCAGGACACCAGCGTGGCGCTGGAAGCGAGCCGCCAGTTCGTCGAGCAATGCTTCGAGCACGCGTTGCCGGCGCCGTCGCACTACCTGAGCGCGGACCGCGACAGCCACAGCGCCCGCCAGTACGCGGCCCTGCAAGCGGGGCAGAGCTGCGGCCCGCTGGCCAAGGCCTGGTTCGGCATGCAGCGCGTGATGCTGGGCATGATGGGACCGGTCAGCAATGGCATGAAGATCGGCCTGCAGCACGGCTTCGATTCCGGCGCCTCGCTCGATTACGTCTACCGCAACCAGGCCGGCGGCCGCTTCCTGTTCGGCGGCATCATGGACCGGGGCTATCTGGACGCGGTGGGCTGGCGCGGCATCCGCCTGCGCAAGCGCCAGTTGCAGCAGATGCTGGGCGAACGCATCGCCGCGCATGACGGCAAGACGCCGCTGCGGATACTGGACGTGGCCTGCGGCTCCGGCCGTTACGTGCTGGAGACGATCAAGCGCTTCCAGGACCGCGACATCGAAGTCACGCTGCGCGACTACACGCAACACAACCTGGACCAGGCGCGCGCGCTGGCGCAGCAGCTGCAACTGCGCGCCGGCATCGACTACCAGCTGCGCGATGCCTTCAGCGCCGACAGCTACCGCGCGGAGGAGGGCGAGTACGACATCGTCATCGTCTCCGGCCTGTACGAATTGTTCAGCGAGAACGCGCCGGTGGCCGCTTCGCTGCAAGGCATCGCTCGCGTGCTGCGCGCCGGCGGCCACCTGATCTACACCGGCCAGCCTTGGCATCCGCAGCTGGACATGATCGCGCTGACCCTGACCAGCCACCAGGGCAAGCCGTGGCAGATGCGTCCGCGTCCGCAGGCGGAGATGGATGGACTGGTGGCGCATGCGGGCTGCCGCAAGATCGCCACCCGCATCGGGCTGGAGGGGATATTTACGGTGTCGTTGGCGCAGAAGCCCGCAGCGCCTGCCGCAGGCGATTGACGACGGTCCACGCCGACAAGGCGATCACCAGCGCCAGGATGCCGTTCAGCAGCAGCGGGGCGGCGCCCCAGGCGACCAGCAGACCGAGCAGACCGAACCAGAAGGCGCGGTCGCTTTTGCCCATCGGCCCGTCGAAGCGCCGCGCCGCGCCCACGCTGAGCGCCAGCACGCCGGCAAACTCCGCCAGCAGCGCCGCCGCCACGGCCAGCACCACCAGCGGCGCGGGCAGCACCAGCATGAAGGGCAGGTACAGCGCCACGTCCGAGACCTGGTCGCAGATCTCGTTGAGCAGCGTGCCGAGGCGGGTCTTCTGGCCGGTGGCGTTGGCCAGCATGCCGTCGATGGCGTTGAGCGCCATGCGCAGCAGCAGGAAACCGGCCAGGCCGGCCCACAGGCCTGCGCATTGTGGCTGCATCGCCAGCGCCGCGCCGTAGGCCACCGACAGCAGCATCGTCGTCAGCGTGATCTGATTCGGCGTGACGCGGCAGCGCACCAGCGCGCGCATCAACGGTTGCAGCAGTTGCTGGAATTGGGGTTTCAACTGGTAGATCGAAAAACTCATTGCTGGTAGTGCTCCTTGTAGAGTTGGGCGATTTGGCGGCTGCGCCGGTAGCCCATGGCGCAGTGCAGGTAAATGGCGCGGCCCTGCGCCGCGTGGGCGCTGATGGCCGCCAGGATGGGACGGGCCGATTGCGCGTCCGGCGCTTGCAGGTCCAGCAGCGGAAAGTGATGATAGCTGCGGCCGCGCAGCGCCGGCGTCTCGCTTAGTTCATTGGACAGGTCGATGATGGCGCAATCGGCCGGCAGTTGCGCCGCCTCGGCCTCGGTCAGGCGGCGGCCTACCCACAGGCCCTCGCTGTGGCGCACGAATGGCGGCCGGTGGCGCTCATGCCAGCGCACCAGCTGCCAGGTCAGCAGATAGCCGCACAGGTAGGGCGCGTACAACAGCCAGATCCACAAGGGATAGCGGCCGTCGCGCTTGTGCAGGAAGGCCGCGTGATGGAGGTAGTAGGCGCGCGCCACCAGCAGCAGGCTGGCGCAAAGGTACAACCACCACAAGCCGCCCTGCGCGAACCAGGCCAGCGCCGCCAGTCCGGCCAGCACCGTGTAGCAGAACGCGACCGGTTTGCGGACGTCGCCGTCGGCCGGCAGCAGATGCAGCGCCAATGCGCCCAGCACGGCGCCGCCGGCGACATCGAGCGCGTGGTGCTGGTAGGTGAACACGGTGCTCATCGCCACCAGCATCAGCCACGCGGCCAGCGCGGCGCGCATGATCGCCGAGGTGACGGCGCTGCGCAGGGCAGCCCAGAAGATCAGGCAGTAGGCCACGTGCAGCGAGGGCAGCTGATTGTAGGGTTGGTCCACCGCCGCCAGTTGCGCGAACAGCCAGGCGGGCAGCGCGTCGTCGACGGCGGGGCGGGGCAGCGAGAAGCGCAGCGGCCAGGCGGCGAAGACCAGGCAGGCGACGACGGTGGCAAACGCGAGGCGGCGGCTCAGCGCCGACAGGCCGGCGCGGTCGCGCACCAGCAAAAAACTCAGTACGAAGAACAGGCCGGACGTCATGTACGGCAGCACCATCCACGGCAGGAAGGGCAGCGCCGCCTCCCACGCCATCGCGACGTTGCCCAGCTCCTGGTGGCGTTGCGCCAGGTAGTTGGTCAGCGGGTAGCAGACGCCGAACAGCGCGCCGTTCAGCGCAAGCTGGGTCACGCGTTGCTGCATGCTGGGTGCGGCATGCCGGTTCATTGTCGTCCTGTCCTTGTGAAAAACGTTGTAATTGGTGCATTATGTCACGCATGACCGACGCCGCGCGAGACCAACCAGACCAACCAGATCAACGCTACCAACGATGCATGGTGCTGGCCGGAGGCGGCTTCCGCTTCGGCTACTACCTCGGCATGCACGCGGCGGCCATCGACGCCGGCCAGGAGCCGGACCTGTTGCTGGCCACCTGTGGCGGCTCGGTGGCCGGCGCCATCATCCGCAACCTGCCGGATAGCGCGGCGCGCAAGGCCTGGCTGGCGTCGCCGCGGATGTACGAATTTTTCAGCGGCCTGCGCTCCGGCCCGCGCGCCACGCCGCTGCGGGCGGTGACCAGCATCGCGCTGCGGCGCTTGAACGGCGCGAGGGCGGCGCACATTCCAGACCTGTTCAACGACTACCTGTTCGAGATTCCGCCGGTGCTGCCGTTGCCGCCGGAGCCGATGCCGGCATCCGCGTCCGCGCCGGCGCTGGCCATCCTCGGCGGCAAGCTGCTGTTCGCTCCCGGCGAAGTAGGCCAGTTGCGGCAAGGCCGCGCTATTTATCGCGTCACCTTGTTCGGCGACGCGCGCATCGCCGCGCTGGCGGCCGGCCAGCCATCGGCCATCGGCCGTGACGGCTGGACCAACGCGGTCGCGCACGAGCTGGAGATCGACACCGCGATGCCTCTGGCCGACGCGGCCCGCATCTCGATTGCCGACATGGTTTATTTCCGCTGCCAATCCGCCGGCGGCGCCGACTACACCGGCGGCGTGATCGACCTGTTCCCGATCGAGCTGGCGCAATGCCTGGCGCAGCACATCAGCATGGAGATGAAGCAGTCCTACGACCAGTTCACCGCGATTCCCGCCTTGCGCTCGGTGTTCGGCTTCGACGCCAATCAGCGCCTGCGGCATGTGCACGGCCAGTCGGTCGATGTGTGGATCGATACCTCCGACGTCAGCGAGGCCTTGCGCGGCACCGGCGTCCAGAAGCGCATCGCGTGGCGCAACAATCGCGTGCAGTTGGTGGCGCCGGCTAGTTACGAACAATACGTGGCCGACGTGGAAACCCAATGGCTATATGGTTATCGGCGTGCGCAGGAGGCTTACGAGCTGGCCGCGCAAGGCCGCCAGACCGTGATGCGCAACGAAGATAAGCACAACAAGGCTTCCACATGAACGTCATGATCATCGGAGGCACCAGTGGCATCGGCCTGGGACTGGCGCAGCATTACTGGCGGCAGGGCGCGCGCGTCGCCATCTGCGGGCGGCATCCGCACAAGCTGGATGGTTCCCCGCTGTTGGAGGAGAAGCGCATCAGCGTCCACGCCTGCGATATCGCCGACCGCGCGGCGGTGGCGCGCACGGTGGCGCTGGTGGCGGCCGATGGCCTGGACCTGTTGATCGTCACCGCCGGCCAGTACACCGACGCCGCCGCGATCGCGCTCGACCCTTCCAGCACCTTGCCGGTGTTGCGGGTGAATGTGGGCGGTCTCGATCACGCCTTCAGCGCGGCCGCCGAGGCCATGATGGCGCGCGGGCAGGGCCAGTTGGTGGCGGTGGCGTCCATCGCCGGTTTGCAGCAGGACTATCCGGGCGGCTCTTTGTACAGTGCCAGCAAGCGCGCCGCCATCGCCATCTGCGACGCCTACCGCAAGGCGCTGGCGCCGTTCGGCGTCGACGTCACGGTGATCGTCCCCGGCTACGTCGACACCGCGCGCCTGCGCGAACTGAATGATGGCGACGCCGGCCGCAAGCCCTTCCTGATGTCCGAGCAGGAGGCGGTGCGGCGCATCGCCGCCGCCATCGCCCGGCGCGACGAGCGCTGCGTCTTTCCTTGGCAGATGCACGCCTTGGTCGGTATCTTCAATCGACTCCCGGTATTCCTCAAACGCGTCCGCAAAAAGTAAGTTGCACACGCTTGCGCGTCTTCGTTGACAAAAAATATTAATCAGAATATATTTTGAACATAGAATTGGAATCGTTTCCAATTCTAATCAGCGACACAGTCCGGGCCACGACCCGGTCGGCACGGAGACTGCAACAACAAGCGAAACGCCTTGTGGCGAAGGCGTCCCTGCGCCCTTTTTTTGCCGCGCCGGGCCGCGCCGCGCTCCATGCTCCCTGACCGCAAGCGGAATAGCCGGCATTGCCGGCGAAGGTGCGGACCGGACGGCCGTCCGGTTCGAAATGAGGAAGTATGGATACGAGGAGTCATACATTGTGAATAAACAGAAATTCGTTCTGTCCGCCGTTGCCGCCGGCATCCTGATGGCCTACGGCACGCAAGTGTCGGCCAGTGTCACCAGTCCCGTCATCGGCCCCTTGCTGTGGTCCGAGGAATTCAACGGCGCCACGCTCAACACCACGCTGTGGACGGCGGTGGATGGCAACGGCTGCCAGATCAACCTGTGCGGCTACGGCAACCAGGAGCTGGAGTACTACAGCCCCAACAACGTCTCCATCGCCAACGTGCCGTTCGAGCCGAACACGCGCGCGCTGGCGATCAAGGCGCAGAACCAGACGGTGGGCAGCAACGTCTTCACCTCCGGAAAAATCGGCTCCTTCGGCAAGGTGCAGGTGCAGTACGGCATGGTCGAGATCCGCATGGCGACGCCGCAGCTGGGCATCGGCCTGTGGCCGGCCGCGTGGATGCTGGGCGTGAGCCCGCAGAGCTGGCCGCGCAACGGCGAGATCGACATCCTCGAGATGGGCCACAAGGCCAGCAGCCGCGCGGCGGCCGGCAGTCCGACCCCGGCGATCGACAATTTCGCCGGCTCCAACGTCATCACCTGGCAGCAGGCCGCCTGCGTGCCGGGCAATGAAAGCTGCGCCGCTTCGACCGCGTGGCAGACCAAGAACTGGTACACGCCGAGCCAGTCGCTGGCGAACCGCTTCGTCATTTATCGCCTTTACTGGACCGATACGCAGATGCGCTTCACCGTGGTGGACAACGGCGTCGAGTACGACATGTACAACAATCCGCTGCCGGTCAATTCGACCGCGCTGCAATCGCCGTTCTACCTGCTGTTCAACCTGGCCGTCGGCGGCAACTTCACCGACGCGGCCGCGCCGGGGCAGGTGACGGCGCCGCTGCCGGGCACCATGTACGTCGACTATGTGCGCGTGTACCAGCTGGACGGCAAGGGCACGGTCAAGCTGGGCAGCCAGACCACGCCGGAGGTGGGCAAGTTCGGCGTCTTCACCGACAACACCGTGGTCAACAACAAGCTGGTGGCGGGTACCAGCTCCGACGTTTTTGTGTGGAACAACGCTTCTGTCACGCCGGGCAACCTGCCGCCGTATGAAGGCAGTAATGTGATGGCGTGGAGCTTCAACACGCCGGGCCAGTGGTTCGGCGGCAGCGTGGAATCGCGCCAGGCGCGGGACATGAGCAACTTCCGCAACGGCACCATGAAGCTGAAGATCAAGATTCCGGCCAACGTTGCCTTCACGGTGGGGGTGCAGGACACCTACACCAACCAGAACGCGGTCAAGTTCCCGGCCAACGCCACCACGTACGGCCTGGTGCGCAATGGCGACTGGGGCACGGCGACCATCCCGGTGGCCGACCTGGCCGGCAGCAAGATCGCCCTGCAGTCGATGCTGGACCTGTTCCAGATCGCCAGCGACGGCGCCGCACTGCCGAGCTCGGCGTTCCAGATGGCGATTGACGATATCGTCTGGGATACCGGCGTGCCGACTCCGACGCCCACGCCGACTCCAACCCCAACGCCGACTCCGACGCCAACCCCCACGCCGACACCAACTCCGACGCCCACCCCGACCCCGGCCGTGCAGCAAACCAGCGCGACCATGCTGAAGTTCTCACTTGCTTCCAGTAGCTGGGCGGACGTGCACTACACGGTCAACGCCGGTGGCCAGATGAACGTGCGGATGACGCAAAGCGCCGGCATCAACAGCTACACCGCGAGCGGCCTGAAGATCGGCGACGTGGTGAACTACAGCTTCACCTACTGGGATACCGCCCATAACTACGCTGTCGACACCGCGCAGCAAAGCTATACCATGAAGTAAGTCAACGTGGGGTCAAGTCTGACATTCGGACACGAGTTCAACCGTGGCAGCCCGCTACTGCCGAGCTTGTGTCCGAATGTCAGACTTGACCCCCATTGGTTTTGGAAACAACGCCATTCTGTCGCCCTTTAAAAATGCCACAATGCAGAGCAGGATATCGGGTACAATTATTTGAACGATCGTGCTTTTTTAGCGGGGTCATAAGAATATGGAGACAGCATGGATTTGAACTACACGGCGGCGGATCTGGCGTTTCGTGACACGGTGCGCGCCTTTCTCGACGCTAACCTGCCCAGCGATTTGCAGAAGAAAGTCCGCAACCACCTGCGCCTGAGCCGCCAGGATTATGTGCGCTGGCATCAGATCGTCGCCAAACAAGGCTGGGCCGCGCCGGCCTGGCCGGTCGAGCACGGCGGTCCGGGCTGGAGCGCCACCCAGCGCCACATCTGGGAAGAAGAGTGCGCCCGCGCCGGTACCCCGCCCATCCTGCCGTTCGGCGTCAACATGGTGGCGCCGGTCATCATGGCCTTCGGTAACGAGGCGCAGAAGGCCCACTATCTGCCGCGCATCCTCAGCTGCGAAGACTGGTGGTGCCAGGGCTACTCCGAGCCCGGCTCCGGTTCCGACCTGGCGTCGCTGAAGACCACCGCCGAGCGTTCCGGCGACCACTACATCGTCAACGGCCAGAAGACCTGGACCACGCTGGCCCAGCACGCCGACATGATCTTCTGCCTGGTCCGCACCGATTCCACCGTGCGCAAGCAGGAGGGCATCTCCTTCCTGCTGATCGACATGAAGACGCCGGGCATCACCGTGCGACCCATCATCATGCTGGACGAAGACCACGAGGTGAACGAAGTCTTCTTCGACAACGTCCAGGTGCCGGTGCAAAACCTGATCGGCCAGGAAAACAAGGGCTGGACCTACGCCAAGTACCTGCTGGGCCACGAGCGCACCGGCATCGCAGCGGTCGGCCGCTCCAAGCGCGAACTGCTGTTCTTGAAGAAGATCGCCTCCGAGCACTACAAGCACGGCAAGCCGCTGCTGCAAGACCCGGTCTACGCCGCCAAGGTGGCGAGTCTCGAAATTGAATTGATGGCGCTGGAAACCACGGTGCTGCGCGTGATCACGCGCGAATCGCACGCGCCGGGACCGGAGGCGTCGCTGCTGAAGGTGCGCGGCTCGGAGATCCAGCAGCTGCTGACCGAGCTGATGGTCGAGGCGCTGGGCCCGGACGCGCTGCCGTTCGACACCGACTACCTCGAAGGCAAGGCCGACCACGCCGTCACCGGCGACGACGCCGCCGCGCCGCTGGCCGGCTACTACTTCAATTTCCGCAAGACGTCGATCTACGGCGGCTCGAACGAGATTCAGAAAAACATCATCACCCAGATGATCCTGGGACTGTAAGGGGCAGCGATGGATTTTAATTTGAAAGAAGAACAGCAGCAGTTCGCCGACGCGCTGCGCCGCTGGGTCGACAAGGATTACGGCTTCGACGTGCGCCAGCGCATCGTGCATTCGCAGAGCGGCGTCTCGGACGTGGCCTGGAGCACGCTGGTCGAACTGGGCATGACGGCCTTGCCGGTGCCGGAAGAGCAGGGCGGCTTCAACGGCAGCGCGGTCGACCTGTGGGTGGTGATGCAGGAGATCGGCCGCGGCCTGGTGGTCGAGCCATATTTCGCCACCGTGTGGGGCGCGCAATTCCTCAAGCTGGCCGGCAACCAGCACCACTTGCTGGAGGAAGTCGCCAGCGGCGAACTGAAGCTGGCCTGCGCGCTGGGCGAGAAGCATGCGCGCCATGAGCTGTCGGACATCAAGACCATCGCCAGCATCAACGGCGAAGGCTACCGCATCGACGGCACCAAGACCGTGGTGATCCACGGCGCCCAGGCCGGCGCGTTGATCGTCTCGGCCCGCAGCGCCGGCGCCCAGCGCGACACCAACGGCATCAGCCTGTTCGTGGTGCCGGCCGATACGCCCGGCGTGATCGTGCGCGACTACCGCACCATCGACGGCCAGCGCGCCGCCACGGTGCAGTTCAGCCATGTGGCGGTGCCGGCCTCGGCGCTGCTGGGCAAGCTGGGCGGCGGCTGGGAGATGTTGGACGAGGCGGCCGACTACGGCGCCAGCCTGCTGTGCGCCGAAGCGGTGGGCGCGATGGACGCGCTGTTCGCCGCCACCCTGGACTACCTGAAGACGCGCAAGCAGTTCGGCACGCCGATCGGCGGCTTCCAGGCCTTGCAGCACCGCATGGCCGACATGTACATCCACCTGGAGCAGGCCCGTTCGATGGCGATGCTGGCGGCCGCCCGCATGTCCTGCGGCGACGCCGAGGAGCGCCGGCGCGTGGTGTCGGCGGCCAAGGTGCGGGTCGGGCAGGCGTCGAAGTTCCTCGGCCAGCAGGCGGTGCAGCTGCACGGCGGCATGGGCGTGACCGACGAGCTGCCGGCCGCGCACCACTTCAAGCGCCTGGCGATGATCGAGGTGAGCCTGGGTGATGTCGACCATCACCTGGAGCGCTTCATCGCCCAGCGCGGCTTCCAGCAGCATTCCTGATGCGCAGCTTCGCCAACCTGGCGGCCATGAAGGCCGAGATCGGCAATGAGGTGGCGGTGTCGGACTGGGTGGCCATCACCCAGGCGCGCATCGACCTGTTCGCCGACGCCACCGGTGACCACCAGTGGATACACACCGACGCCGAACGGGCGGCGCGCGAGTCGCCCTACGGCGCCACGGTGGCGCACGGCTTCCTGACGCTGGCGTTGCTGCCGGCGCTGCTGGTCAACGCGCTGCACATGGTGGACATGACGATGGGCCTGAACTACGGTCTGAACAAGGTGCGCTTTCCGGCCCCGGTGCCGGTCGGCAGCCGGGTGCGGGCGCGGCTGACCATCGCCGCCATCGACGATATCGCCGACGGCGCCCAGATCCTGTGGGGCGTGGTGATCGAGCGCGAAGGCGGCGACAAGCCGGTCTGCGTCGCCGAGTTCGTGATGCGCCGCTACTGAGCCCGACCCCGGCGTCCGCTGTGCGGGGTTAGGGCGCCAGCGCCGCACAGTGGCGGTCGCGCCCGCCCTGTTTGGCCAGGTAGAGCTGGCTGTCGGCGACCCGGACCGCGGCGTCGGCGCCGCTGGCGTCCAGCGGCGGCAGCGCCGTGCAGATGCCCAGGCTGGCCGAGACGTGCGGCGCGGTCGGCGAGGCGGCGTGCGGAATGGCCAGCCCGCGCACCTCGTCGAGGATGCGGCGCGCCACCACGTCGGCGCCTTCCGCCCCTTCCTGCGGCAGCAGCAGGATGAATTCCTCGCCGCCGTAGCGGGCCAGCAAATCCTGCGGCCGCGCGGCGCAGCGCGCCATCGCCGCGCTCACCTGTTGCAGGCACAGGTCGCCCGCCTGGTGGCCGTAATTGTCGTTGTAGAGCTTGAAGTGGTCGATGTCGATCATGATCACCGACAGCGGCAGGCCGGCGCGCGCGCAGCGCCGCCATTCGGCCTCCAGCGCGTCGTTGAAGCTGCGGCGGTTGGCCACGCCGGTCAGGCCGTCGGTCATGCTCAGCTCGCGCATGGCGTCGGCCTGGCGCTTGATGGTCAGCTGGCTGCGCACGCGCGCGCGCACCACCGCCACATTGAAGGGCTTGCTGATGAAGTCGACCGCGCCGGCCTCCAGCGCGCGGGTCTCGTCTTCCGGCTGGCTCAGCGCGGTGACGAAGATCACCGGGATGTCCTGCAGCCGCGGCGAGTTGCGCAGCGCCGCGCACACCGCGTAACCGTCCATGCCGGGCATCACCGCGTCCAGCAGGATCAGGTCGGGTTGCTGCTCGAGCGCCACTTCCAGCGCCTTCTCGCCGTCCAGCGCGAACAGCACGTCGTGCTCGTCGCGCAGGGCGTGATGCAGGATCTGGATGTTTTCCATGGCGTCGTCGACCACGAGTATGCGTCCATTCCTGGCCAGGTTGGTCCAGCTCATGCACTGTCCTTTCGTTGCAACATATCGTCCACCATTTTTTGCGCAACTGTGAAATTCAGCGTCTCGACCGCTTCCGCCAGCGCGCCGGTCTGCGCCGTCGCCGCCAGCGCCGGGCGCAGCGCCCGGAAGTGTTCCAAGGCTTTCAAGTTGTTATTCTGAAGCAAACACTGTAACTCCGCCAGCTTTTGCGGCAAGTCGTGTGTCACAGTGTTGCTCGGCAGAACATCCGGCGCCGCCAGCTGGCGGGCGGCGGCCGTCAGCCGCTGCAGGGCGGACTCCAGCTGCTCCAGCGCGGCGTGCAGCGCGGCCGGCTCGGGGGCTGCGTGGTGCAGCACGGCTTCGACGTTGGCGGTCAGGCCGGCGATCTGGGTCGCGCCCAGGTTGGCGGCCACGCCGCGCAGCCGGTGCAGGCTTTGCGCCGCCTGCTGTGGCTGGCCGGCCGCCAGCAGCGCCCGCACTTCGGTGACGGTGTCGCCCTGCGACTGTTCGAAACGCTTGAGCAAGGCCACCAGCGCGTCGGCGTTGCCGCCCAGCCGCGCCAGCGCCGCGTCCAGGTCGACGCCGGGCAGCGCCGCCAGCGCGGCGGCGTTGTCACCCAGCCGGGCCAGCGCGGCGTCCGCGGCGGGCGCCGGCGCCGCCTCGGCCGCCTCCGCGGCCACGGCCGGCGCGGCATCCGGCGCGCCCGCCGCCCCGGCGCTTCCGTGCACCAGCCGGGTCAGCGCGGCGATCATTTCCTCGACGTCGATCGGTTTGGCCACATGGGCGTTCATGCCGGCCTGGTCGGCGCGGCGGCGGTCGTCCTCCATCACGTTGGCGGTCATGGCGACGATGGGCAGCCGCGCCAGCGCGCCGCCGGCCGCGCGGATCGCCACCGTGGCGTCGTAGCCGTTGAGCACCGGCATCTGCACGTCCATCAGCACCACGTCGCAGCGCTGCGGATCGGCCAGCAGCAAATCGACCGCCAACTGGCCGTTGGCCACCGTCTCGACGCTGGCGCCGGCGTGGTGCAACATGTATTGCGCCACCTCCTGGTTGATTTCATTGTCCTCGACCAGCAGCACGCGCATGCCGGCCAGCCGCGCGTGCAGCGGCGAATGCTCGCTCAGCGGCGCCATGCCGGCGTCGCGGTTGTCGCCCCCCAGCAGCGAGGCGACCCGCTCCAGCAGGCGCGCCGGGCTGACCGGCTTGGACAGCATGCCGGCCGCGCCCAGGCCGCTGCACTGCTGGGCCTGTGCTGCGACCACGTGTTCGGACGCCATCAGCAGCACCGGCGGCAGCGGCTGGCCGGCCTGCAGCCAGTCCTGCAGGGCGGCGCCGTCCGGCGTCGGCAGGTGGCAGTCCAGCAGCATCAGGCCGTAGGGCTGGCCCAGCTGCTGGCGTTCCTGCAGCAGGGCCAGCGCGGCATCGGCGTCGGCGGCGCCGCTGGCGACCCAGCCCAGGTGGTCGCAGGCGCGCAGCAAGGCTTGCCGCACGCTGGCGTTGTCGTCGACGATCAGCACCGCCAGGCCGGCGGCCACGGGCGGCGGCGCGGCGGCCGGCGCGCCGCATTCGAGCGGGCAGGTGAACAGGAATTCCGAGCCGGCCCCGGGCTCGCTGCTGACCTCGATCGCGCCGCCCATCATGTCGGCCAGCTGGCGGCAGATCGCCAGGCCCAGGCCGGCGCCGCCGAACTGGCGGCTGGTGCTGCTGTCGGCCTGCGAGAAGGCGCCGAAGATCAGGGCTTGCTGTTCCGGCGTGATGCCGATGCCGGTGTCGCGCACGCGGAATTCCAGCAACATGGCCCTTAAACCCGGCGCGTCCGGCTGCGGCGGCGGGACGGCGCCCGGCGCCTGCCGCACCTGCAGCACCACCTCGCCGCGCTTGGTGAACTTGATGGCGTTGCCGATCAGATTGAGCAGCACCTGTTGCAGCCGCATCGGGTCGCCCGCCAGCTCGGCCGGCAGGCCAGGGTCGATGTCGTAGACCAGCTCGATGCCCTTGTCGCAGGCGCTGCCGCTGACCAGCACGCTGATGCTGCTGAGCACGCGCTCCAGGCTGAAGCTGGCGTGCTCCAGCACCAGCTGGCCGGCCTCCACGCGCGAGAAGTCCAGCACGTCGTTGACCAGGCCCAGCAGCGATTGCGTGGCCAGCTGGATCTTGTCCAGGTAGCCGCGTTCGCGCGGCGCCAGCCCGGCTTCCTCCAGCAGGCGCGCCAGGCCGATGATGGCGTTCATCGGCGTGCGGATCTCGTGGCTCATATTGGCCAGGAATTCGCTCTTGGCGCGGCTGGCGGCCTCGGCGCGGTCGCGCGCCAGCACCAGCTCCTCGTTCAGTTCCTGCAGGTGCAGTTCGGTTTCCTTGAGTTCGCTGACGTCGGACACCAGCACGAAGAAACCGCTCACCAGGCCGCCCTGGTCGACATCCGGGATGTAGTTGACCCAGGTGTGGCTGAGCTCGCCCGACGGCCAGCGCAGCTGGTCGGCGAAGGCTTGCGGCTGGCCGGCCAGCGCGCCCCGCACAAAGGGCGCGCTGACGGCGTACTGGGCCTCGCCCAGCACCTCGGGCATGTGGGCGCCCAGCATCTGCCCGGTGCGGCGGCCGTGCCATTCGAGGAAGTAGCGGTTGGCGAAGCGGCAGCGCAGGCCGGCGTCCCAGTAGGCCACCATGCCGGGCAGGTTGTCGGTCACGGTGCGCACGAAGTGCTCGCTCTGCGCCAGCTGCGCCACGGTGGCGCGCAGCGCCTCCTTGGCGGCCTTGCGCTCGGTGATGTCGAGCGAGATGCCCAGCACGTGGGTGGCGGCGCCGAGCTCGTCGCGCAGCGCCACCTTGCGCGTGGTCAGGTAGCGGGTCTGGCCGCTGGCGTCGGTGATCGGCTCCTCGGCGATCTCGGTCACCTCGCCGGCGGCCGAGGCCAGCACCCGGCGGTCGGCGGCCGCGAAGAAGTCGGCCTGGGCGGTGGGCACCAGGTCGTAGTCGCTCTTGCCGATGAAGGCCTCGCCGGGGCGGCCGAACATCTGCGCGCCGTGGCGGTTGAACAGCTCGTAGCGCAGGTCGGCGGCGCGCTTCAGGAAGATCATCGCCGGCATGTTTTCCAGCATCGAGCTGAGCAACTGGCGCGAGCGCCGCAGTTCCGCCTCGGTCCGTTTCAGCTCGCTCACGTCCATCAGCAGGGCGGTGATGCCGATGATGCGGCCGTCGGTGCCGAACTGCGGATAGTAGCTCAGCACCCAGTAGCACAGCTGCTTGGGCGAGGCGGCCGGGTAGCCCGAGCGCTGCAGGCCGGTCAGCGGCCGGCCGCTGTCGAGCACGGCGCGGTAGTCAGCCAGCACGCTGCGCCGCACCTCGGGGTCGGGAATCATCTCGCCCACGTGGCGGCCCAGGTGGGCGATCACCGGCTGGTCGTTGAGCGCGGCCAGGTAGTCGTTCAGGCGGACGAAGCGCAGCTCGTTGTCGACATAGCTGAGCCCGACCGGCGCGGTGGCGTACAGGGTTTCCAGCTGGGCGCGGTTTTTTTCCAGCTGCATGGTGCGTTCGGCCACCAGCTGTTCAAGCTGGGCCTGGTTGCGGCGCAGGTCGCCCTCCAGCGCCAGGAAAGCCTGGCCGACCTCGCTCGCTTCGCGGAAGGTCAGCGCGCCCAGCGTGAAGGGGCTGCCGCTGGCCAGCGCCTGGGCCGGCCCGACCAGCTCGCGCACCGAGCGGGCGATGCGGCCGCCGACCCACCAGGCCAGCGAAAAGCCGGCCAGCAGCAGCGCCGTCATGGTCAGCGAGATGGTGGTGACGGAGTCCAGCAATTCCTGCAGCGCCTGGTGCTGCGGCGTGGCGATGGCGATGGTGACGCGGCTGACCGGCGCCCGGCTGAAGCCGAAGTAAATCGGCGTGCCGTCGGCCGCTTCGGTCGACAGCAGGGCTTCGCCGGTGGTGCGCAGCTGGGTCCGCATCGCTTCTTCGGCCGGGCGCGCCAGCAGCTGGCGCCGGCCGCCGGCCTGGGCGACGAACATGCCTTCGGTGTCGTACAGCGACATGGCCTGGTGCTGGCCGATTTTCTCGTCGCCCAGGATGCTGGCCAGCCGTTCGGGCTTGAGCAGCGCGGTCAGGGCGTAGCTCAGGTGGTTGTCGAGCATGACCGGCACATCGATCGCCAGCAGGCCCTGGCCGTCGACGGTGAGCATGGTCAATTGCGGCCGCGATTGCGCGTACAGCAGCGCCAGGCGGCGCCGGTTGTCGGCGTTGCTGAAGTTGGCGGGCAAGTCCGGGCCCAGGTGCAGCGCGACCTTGCCGGCGGCGTCGCTGAGCAGGAAGTGGGCGACCGGGAATTGCGGGCCGAGCAGGGCGGCGGCCTGGACGCGCAGCGCCGCCAGGTCGCCGCTGTGCAGGCTGGGCGAGGCGGCCAGCGCGCGCACCGCGCTGTCCGCCTGCAGCAGGTCGCGGTCGATGGCGGCGGCCACCAGCCGGGCCGACTGCCGGGTGTCTTCCATCAGGGTGTCGCGTTCGCGCTGGTAGAACTGGCTGACCACGGCGCCGAAGCCGACCACCGTCGGCAACGCGCAAGCCAGCACCAGCAGCGCGATCTGCGAGCGGATGGAGGGCAGGCGTGGACGTTTTGACAATGGCACGTAGTGGACCCCGGCGGCGGCGGCCAGCATCGGGCTGGCAGCACGATAGTAGCCGACGCCGGCCGTTTCAGAAAGCGATTTTGTCCACTACAGGCAACGGTCAGATCGGCTTGCCACAGGCGTAGCTCCAGCCCAGCTCGGCCATCGGGCGCGCCATGCGGCCCGATTCCAGCGCCTGGGCGCTGGCGGCGGTGCCGTCGACATAGCGTTTCATGATGCCCTGCATGATGCTGGCCAGGCGGAACATATTGAAGGCCAGGTAGAAATTGAAGTCCTCCAGCCGGATGGTCTTGCCGGTGCGCGCGGCGTAGCGGGCGATGTAGTCCTGCTGCGAGGGGATGCCCAGCGCCGCCAGGTCCAGCCCGGCGATGCCGCGGAACTGGCCCGGTTCGATGTGCCAGCTCATGCAGTGGTAGGAAAAGTCGGCGAACGGGTGGCCCAGGGTCGACAGCTCCCAGTCCAGCACCGCCAGGATGCGCGGCTCGGTCGGGTGGAACAGCATGTTGTCGAGGCGGAAGTCGCCGTGCACGATGGCGGTGTCTTCGCCGGGCGGGATATTGCCGGGCAGCCAGGCGATCAGCCGGTCCATCGCCTCGATGGTCTCGGTCTGCGAGGCCAGGTATTGCTTGCTCCAGCGCTCGATCTGGCGCGCGAAGTAGTTGCCCGGCTTGCCGTAGTCGGCCAGGCCGATGGCCGCGTAGTCGACCGTGTGCAGCTGCGCGATCACGCGGTTGAGTTCGTCGTAGATGGCGGCGCGTTCGTCCGGCGTCATGCCGGGCAGGGCCTGGTCCCACAGCACCCGGCCTTCGACGAATTCCATCACGTAGAAGGCGCGCCCGATCACCGCCTCGTCGGTGCACAGCGCGTACTGGCGGGCGGCCGGGAAGCCGTGCTTGCTCAGCGCATCCATCACGCGGTACTCGCGCTCGATGGCGTGCGCCGACGGCAGCAGCTTGGCGGCCGGCGCCGGCTTGGTGCGCAACACATAGTGCTGGCCGCCGATGCTGAGCTTGTAGGTGGGGTTGGACTGGCCGCCCTTGAACTGTTCCACGCTCAGCGTGCCGTCCGGGTAGCCGGCCACGTGCTGGCGCAGATAGGCGTCCAGCGCCGCCACGTCGAACTGGTGGCGCGCCGACACCGCCTTGGTGCCGATGAATTCTTCGAACATGCTGTCTCCCGCTGTTGTGTGTATCAGCTATTCTAGTCCAATAATAGTACGCACGTGCTTTTTATTTTCAATCAGCCGCTGCCGTGTGTTTCAGCCACTCCAGCAGGGCTTGCTGGGGCGCAGCCGCCGCCAGCGGCGCGGCCGACAGCAGATAGTAGCTGGAACCGTCGGCGACGAAATCCAGCGGCGCCGCCAGCAAGCCGGTTTTCAGGTCGTCGCACACCAGGTGGCGCGGGCCGATGGCGACGCCCAGTCCGGCCACGGCCGCCTGCAGGCTGAAGTAGAAATGTTCGAACGATAGCTCGGTCCCGCGTTGCCGCTGCGGGGCGCCGGCGGCGCCGGCCCAGTCGCGCCAGGCGTCGGCGCGGCTGCGGGCATGCAGGCGCGGCGCGTCCGCCCGCAGGGCGGGCCCGAACCACTGCGCCACCTTGTCCGGGCGGCAGACCGGGCCGACCTGTTCGGCAAACAGTTCATGGGCGTGGTAGTGGCCGGGCCAGTTGAAATCGCCGCGCCGGATGGCCAGGTCGATGCCGCTGTCGAAGGAAAACGGGCCGCCGCCGGCCACCAGCAGGAAGTCGGCCTCGGGATGGGCGGCCTGGAAATCCGGCCAGCGCGGGATCAGCCAGCGCATCAGCAGCGTCGGCTCGCAGGACAGCACCAGCTGCCGCTGGCGGCCGGCGCCGGCGCGCAGCTCGCCCACCGCCTGCTGGATCAGGCCGAAGCCCGATTGCACCGCGCGCGCCAGCGTTTGCCCGGCCTCGGTGAGGAAGACCCGGCGGCTGCGCCGCTCGAACAGCTGGACGCCGAGGTCGTCCTCCAGCGCGCGCACCGCGCGGCTGATGGCGCCGTGGGTCAGGTGCAGGGCTTCGGCGGCGTGGCCGAAATGCTCCAGCCGGGCGGCGGCCTCGAAACAGCGCAGCGCCGTCAGTGAGGGCATTCTGTGAGTTGGAGTCACCGTCATGGTCAGCAATCATCGTTATGTTCAGGCGATTGTAGCCTTTAGCATGAGGGCTGGCTTAATTCGATCGAAGGAAATGACATGACGGAATTGATAGTTGTAATCACCATTACCTTGCTCGCCGTGATCAGCCCCGGGCCGGACTTCGCGATGGTGACGCGCAATAGCCTGATGCTGTCGCGGCGCGCCGGCGTGCTCACCGCCGTCGGCATCGGGCTGGGCGTGGTGATCCACGTCGGCTACACCTTGCTGGGCCTGGGGCTGCTGATACGAAATTCGCTGTGGCTGTTCAACGCCATCAAGCTGGCCGGCGCCGCCTACCTGGTCTGGCTGGGCGTGCGCATGCTGCGTGCGCGGCCCGGCGCGGCGGGCGGGCCGGAGCGGGCGGTGGCGCTGTCCGACCTGGCGGCCTTGCGCACGGGATTCCTCACCAATGTGCTCAATCCCAAGACCACGGTGTTCATCGTCAGCCTGTTCATGCAGGCGGTGCGGCCGGAGACGCCGTTTTCGGTGCAACTGGCGTATGGGGCGTTCATCGCGGCGGCCCACGTCGTCTGGTTCTGCCTGGTGGCGCTATGCTTTTCGGCTGGGTCCGTGCGCGCGCGCCTGTTGCGGCTCCGGCATTGGATAGATCGCGTGTTCGGCGGGCTGCTGGTGGGCCTGGGCGCGTTGCTGGCCGCGCGTTGAGTCTTATTGCTTCAGCAGCGCCGGGATCTCTTGCAGGAATTGTTCGCCGGCGCGGATGCCGGTCGGCGTCGGGTTGTCGGCGTCGGCGGGGCCGTCCTGGATCAGTCGCGCGAAGACGCGGGTCTGGCCGCCCTGGAGCGCCCAGCCCACATACCAGCCGTAGCCGCCGGCGCCGCCGATCTTGCCGTGTACTTCCCAGCCGCCGGGACGCTGCTCGGCCAGCATCAGCGCCGCCGTCATGTCGTAGGCGCGGGCGCTGACCGGCAACTGGCGCTGGACGATCTTGCGTACGAAGGCCAGCTGTTCGCGCGGCGAGATGCGCAGCGAGGAGTTGATCCAGGACCCGGTCATGCCGTTGTGCTGGCCCGGGTCGCCCGCGACGTCCTGGTTGCCGTAGTCGAAAGCTTGCACATAACGCTGGAAGCGCTGCGCGCCCAGCGCCTTGACGGTCTGCTGCGAGTACCACACCACCGAGTACTTCATCCAGCGGCTGGGATCGGTCGTCTGCTTCCAGCTGTCGCGCCAGTCGACGTAGCCTGGCACGAAAGGCAGGGCGGGCGCGTGCAAGTCCCGCAGCACGCCGGCGTCGTAGCCCATCAGGCTGATGGCGATCTTGAAGGTGGAGGCGGGCGTGACGCGGGTGGCGCAGTCGCCCTGTTCCAGCAGTACGGCGCCGCTGCCGGCGTCGGCGATCAAGGTGCACAGTGTTGTCGAGCGGGCCGGCAGCGCGGCCAGCGCCAGCAGGCCGGCCAGCAAGATAAGGCGTGATGTCAAGTGCTTACTTTCAGGATGAAGACATAGACTTGCAGCACGCCGGCGGCCAGCATGAAGCAGAAGTAGGCCGGCTTGATTTCCTTGCGCTTCCAGAAGGCGTTAAACAGCAGCAGGGCGGCAAAGGCCAGCGTGGTGCCGACGCTCCAGAAGCCATCCTGCGCCCGGCCCGAGGCGAAATAGCCGGCGCACAGCACCAGGCAGGCGGCCGCCAGCAGCAGGTTGAGGATCTGCAGGCCGGACAGCCGTCGCATCAGAAGAACAGGGCGGTGCGCTGGATGACCGTGCCGTTGTTGGTGTAGACGGCGGTGGCGCGCACCGAGCCGGTGTTGTATTTGCCGTCGTCGAGCTTGCTGTCGACCTGCTCGGCGAAGGAGTCGGGCAGGTTGTCGAGCCGCACGCCGTTGCCGCCGCGGCCGCCGACCACGTCGTTGTAGATGTAGACCGCGCCGCCCTGCGCGCTGGTCATGAAGTCGGTGGTGCCGTTGAACGAGCCGGTGATGAAACCGGCCAGCGCCAGGTGCTGCGGCGCCAGCTGGTATTCGGCGATCTGGCCGTCGCCGTTGCCGTTGCCGGTGGCGCCGGGGGCGTGGGTGGTCGCCTGCGGATCGTCGCCCGGCAGCGCGTGGAACTTGTCCTGGTAGGAGTTGACCGCCGCCGACAAGGCGTTCGATTGCTGGATGATGTTCTTGACCTTGGCGCTGTCGATCAACCCCTGTCCCTTCAGCACGCCGCCCAGCAGCAGGCCGATGATGACCAGGACAATCGCAATCTCAACCAGGGTAAAGCCGCGTTGGGCTCGCTGCATGGGGCATCCTTTCGTAACGGGTGTCGGTGATACATCATGATAGACGGAAACTGCGCGGCCGCCTAGCGCGACGGCTGAGCCGGCGGGGCCAGGTTTTGCAGCCGTTGCTCGAGGAAGCGCAGTTCGTTGGCGTCGGTGATCTGGCCGCTGGCCAGCAGCGCGCCGATCAGCGCCCGCGCCGCCTCGGCCTGGTTCATGTCTTCGAGCACGAACAGCTCCAGTTCGCGCGCCCAGGCCGGCACCTGCGGGCCGGTGGCGCGTAGCCGGATCGCCTGCGCGTAGCGGCGCGCCAGCGGCAGGTCGTGCAGGCGGTGGCGCGCCACCACGGCCGCGTGCGCCAGCCACGGCCAGCGCCGGTTCGGGTCTTCGTCGAAGCGGGCGTAGACCAGGTCCAGCATCAGCCGCACTCGCGCCGGATCGCCGACCGCGCCGTACACCTCGCTGGCCGCCAGCAGCGGGTACTGGCTGCGCGGATCGAGCTCCAGCACGCGCTCCAGCCATTGCCGGATGCGGCCGTAGTCCATGTCGCGCCAGGCGATGGTGACGCCGGCCTGCTCGTCAAAGCCCTGCACATACAGCATTAACAGCCGCGACAGCGCCAGCGGATCGCCCAGGCTGGCCAGTTGCAGCGCGGCCGGCGCCGGTGCCGGCGGCAGCGCCTCGGCGCGCACATGCGGCGGCGGCCGGCTGGCCTGCCAGCCCAGCTGCAAGGCCAGCGCCGCCGCCAGCAGCCAGCGCACGGCCGGCGGCACCGACGACAGCGGGCGGGACGGCGTGTTCACAGGTTCTTCCGGTACAGGTCGAACAGCGCGGCGGCCGTCAGCAGGCCGGCCGTCAGCGCGGTCTGCATGGCCACCGTGGCCAGGTCGGCCAGGGTGCCGGTGTGGTACAGCAGCCATTCGGTGCGGGTGTAGGCGTCCAGGTGCGGCAGCAGCAGCGACAGCGCGTCGATGCCGCGCGTCAGCCAGCGCTGGCCGGCGTCGGCCTGGGCGGTGCCGGCGTGGCCCAGCAGCTGCAGGGTGCCGACCACGCGCGCCAGCAGGTAGAAGGCGCCGGCGGCCGTCAGCGCAGGCAGCGTCTGGTTCAGGGTTAGCGAGCACAGCAGGCTGAAGGCGGCCACGATCCACAGCTCGCCCAGCAGCGACACGGCCCACAGCGCCGCCTGGTCGAGCGGCGCGAAGGCCAGCGCCACCGCGCCGAACAGCAGCGCCGGCAGCAGCGCCAGCGCGCCGAAGCCGGCCAGCTTGCCCAGCAGGTAGACCGCGCGCGGCAGCGCCAGCGCCAGCAGCAGTTCGCCGCCCTTGTCGGCCGCCTCGCGCGCCATGCTGCTGATGACGAAGGTGGCGATCAGGAACACCGCCGCCAGCCGCAGCACGGCCGCCAGCAGGGCCGCCTGCAGCTGGCGGCTTTCGGTCAGGGCCAGCTGGCCGAGGAAGCCGCCGGCGCACACGGCCGCCGCCAGCACCAGCAGCAGCAGCCACAGCAGCCGGTTGCGCAGCGCCTCCAGCAGCGTGTAGCGGGCGATCACCAGCGCCGCATGTGGCAGAGGCAGCGGCGCGGCCGTCATTGGATCTTCTGTACCGCGACCATGCGGTTGAACAGGATGTTGGGCGACAGCCAGACCACGATGTCGTCGTAGGCGCCGCCCGGCGCGGTGGCGCTGTCGCTGGCGTAGCGGCTGACGAACTGGGTGTCCGAACCGGCGTTGAGCTGCTCGTCGGTGTTGTTGGCGCCGCCGTTGGCGATCAGGCCGCCGAGCTCGTTGCTGCCGCCAAAGCCGTTCTTGCCGTGCGAGATGATCACCGCCGGGATGTCGTTGACGGCGGTGGCCGCCACCAGCTGGCCGCTGCCGTCGCGGGTGGCGACGGTGATGTCGCGCGGCGTGCTCAGGTTGAACAGCGTGCCGCTGTCGCTGAAGGCTGGCGTGACGCTGTAGCGGAACAAATGGTTCCAGCTGTCGAGCTTGCCCAAGCCCAGCGTCGCCCACGGCAGGTAGCCGCTGCGGCGCTCGCCGGCGCAGCGGTTGCCGATGCGCGCCTCCAGGCCGTTGCTGGCCGAGATGGCCGGGCAGGGCAGGTAGCCGTTGCGCAGCGCGTAGCCGACCAGCGCCTCGCGCGCGTCCTCCATCGCCTTCTGGGTTTCCGAGATCTTGCGCTGCTCCAGTTGCATGCCGAGCGGCGCCAGCAGGCCGCCGACCATCAGGCCGACGATGATCAGCACGATCGCGATTTCGACCAGCGTAAAGCCGGATTGTCTGGGTTTCGTCATGGCGTCAAGGCAGGCGGCGGGCCGCCGCCATTTGTTTGTAAAGGGTATCGAGCGGCACGCTCAGCACCAGGTCGTCGAAGGCGCCGCCGGGGCCGTTGGCGTCGGTGCTGGCGGCGCCGCTGATGAAGTGGGTGCTGGCGCCGGCGTTCTGCTGCTCGTCGAGGTTGCCGGCGTCGGTGTTGGGCTGCGCCAGGCCCAGCATCGACACGCCGAAATTGCTGCGGCCGTGCGATAGCAGCACCAGCGGCGCGCACTGGGCGCCGAGGTCGCAGCTGGACTGGCCGGCGCGGTAAAACAACTCGCCGTCGCTGCCGCGCTCCTGCACGGTCTTGGTGGCGACCAGGGTAATGCGCTGCAACGGCGCCTGGGTGTAGCCCGGCGTGACGCTGTAGCGCAGCAGCTTGCCCCAGGCGTCGGCGCCATCGACGCCCAGCGTCACCCAGGGCAGGAAGCCGGTGCAGTCCTGTTCGGCCGCGCAGGGCGCCAGCGCCTCGCGGCCGTCGGTGGCCGAGGTGGCGGGACGCGGCAGGCGGCCGTTGGCGGCGGCGAAGCCGATCAACGCGTCGCGCGCCTGCGCCATGCGCGTCAGCGTCAGCTGGTTGCGGCGCAGCTGGTTGTTGTCGTGGTTGAGCGCGCTCACCAGCAAGGTCGCCGCGCCGACGCTGGTCATGGCCAGCAGCAGCAACAGCGCCGCGCCGCGCTGGCGCCGGCGGTTAATGGCCAATTTCTTGTACGCTGCCATTGGCGGGATCGAAGCTCTGGCCGGGTTTCAGGATCAGCTGGCGGCCGGACGACAAGCGCAGCGACACCGCTTGGCCCGGTCCGGCCTTGGCGCTGTCGGACTGCGGCACCTGGTTGAGCCAGACCGTGGTGCGGCCGCTGCTGCCGCGCAGCACGCCGCTCAGCTGGACGCTGGACGAGGGCGGAGCGCCGGCGGCGGGCGCCACCGGCTGTGCCGCCCCAGGCGGCGGCATGCCGGCCGCCATCTGTGCCTGGGCTGCGGCCGCCATCTGCATCGGGGTCGCGACGTCCGCCATCTGTGCCTGGGCCGTGGCCGCCATGCCAGCTTGCGACGGGACGCTTGCGCCCGGCATGGCCGGTGCGGCGGCCGGGCCGGCGTCGCGCTGGCGGTCGAGCGCGCTGCGCTCGGCAGGCGAGGCGAACAGGCGGCCCAGCGCTGGTTGCTGGGCCGAAGCCGGCATGGCGGCCGCGGCCATCAGGGCCAGCAGGGTGAAGCGCACTGCGCGTCGCTGTCGTTGAATCATGGTCATCCGGCGCCTTTCTTGAGCGCGGCGGCTGGCGCCAAGGTCAGCCAGTTGAGCTTGCACTCGGCGCCCATGGTCGGCGTGTTCGGCAAGTTCTGCACGCTGCCGATGCGCTTGAGCGTGCATTCCTGCACCGCGTAATAGCTGCGCTGGCGCAGGTCGTCGAGGAAGTTGAACAGGTCGCCTTCATGCAGCAGCTCCATGCGCAGGTTCATGCGGCTGCCGCGCAGCGCGTAGTCGCCCAGCGGCAGCGGCGCATCCAGCTTGACGGCCTGCTGCGGCTCGATCTCATAGCTCAGCGGCGGCAGCTTGCGGCGCTCCTGGATCTGGCGGATCTGCTCGACCCAGTCCAGGCGGTTTTCATCGCCGATCAGGCCGCGGCTGCGCAGCATGACGAATTGCGGCTGGAAGGCGCGGATCTCGCGCTTTTCCGTCTCGACCTGGGCGTAGCGCTGGCGCGCGGCGTCGCGCGTCTGCTGCGCCTGCGCACGCTGTTGCTCGGCCTGGCTGACATACCAGTTGCTGACGACCACGGTGACGACGCCGATGCTGAGCGCGCCGGCCGCCATCACCACGGCCAGCCGGACCAGCGCGAATTCGCGCAGCCAGTACGGCAGCGGCCTGGCGGCGCGCGCCGGTTTTTTGCTGAAGGGGGCGGGAGTCGCGCTCATGGCTGCCATACCAGGTTGAGGATGAAGCGGGCCTTGGTCTCGACGCCGCCGGGGGCGCCGGCGCCAGCCTTGCCGCTGAGCTTGACGTTGGAGCGGGTGTCGACCGGCTGCTGCACGATCTCCACCGTCATGCGCGGCTGGCGCGCCAGTTCCTGGGTGAAGGCGTTCATGCTGTCGACCACTTCGCGGTAATTTTCCGGCGGCACCATGATCTCCGCCTCCAGCCGCAGCGCCTGCGGCACCTTGGCCGGCAGGCCCAGCATCAGCGACGAGATCGGCTCCATCACCGTGCCCGAGGTGCTGGTCATGAAGCCGGTGGCGACCGGCTCGGCCGGCGCGGCCGGCGGCGTGATCTTCCAGTCCAGCTGGAGCAGGCGGATTTGCGGCACCTTGTCGAGCGCCGTGCTCAGCTGCGCCATCAACGGCAGCGGCTGCGGCCCCTGGCGCACCAGCAATTGCGCCACGGTGACGGCGGCCTTCATGTTGACGGTCTTGTCGATCGCCGGCGTCATGCTCGACAGCGCGGCGCGGTAGCGCTGGTCGTACTGTTTGCCTTCCGCATACATGGCGGAGGTGGCCGAGGTGGCGTCGACGTAGCGCCAGACGTTGATGCCCAGCCAGGCCAGCGTACCGGCCGCCAGCAGCGCGCTGGCGCCGAACAGGGCCAGCCGCGCGCGCCACAGCTGGAAGTAGCGGCGCGCCTCGCCCAGCGAATACTGGCTGCCCGGGCGTTCGCGGCCCAGCAAGGTCAGCAGCAGCGCATCAGCCAGCGCCGGCGTCTGCTGCAGGCCGGTGCGCCGCGCCGCGTTGTCCATGTCGATAAAGTGGTAGGCGGTTTCCGGGCCGTCCTGGCATTGCGGTTCGAGCCGGTCCAGCGTGCTTTCCGGCGCCACGATCACCGTGTGCAGCACTTCGCCGCGGCCGATCAGGCGGGTGCTGGTCAGGAACTGCTGGGTCTTGGCCGTCTCGCGGGCGACGTCGACCGGGGCGCCGTCGCGGTCCACGGCCAAGGTCAGGCGCGAGAATTTCAGCTGGCCGTCGAGGAAGTAGCTCTGGCGCAGGCCGGCCGATTGCTGCGTCACCAGCAGCAGGCGCTGGTTGGCCAGGCCCAGCTTGCGCACCAGCGAGGCGCTCATCAGCGTGGTCGAGTACAGGCCCGCCAGCGGCGTGCGCAGCAGTTCCAGCGCGGCGATCCAGGGTTGCACCAGCGCCGGGTTGGTCAGCGCGCTGAGCAGGGCGATATCGTCCTGGCGGCCGGCCGTTTCCCGCCCCTGCACCTGCACATAGCGGTAGGGCGTTTCGCGGTACTGCTGCAGCAGGCGGCGCGCCAGCAGGCGACGGCCGGAGCGGCCCGTCACGTGCGGCAAGGTGATGCGCTGGAAGTCTTCCTCGATCAGGTCGACCAGCAGGTAGACCGGGCCGTAGGGCTGGGCGTCCAGGTAGTCCATGAAGGCGTCGACGCCGGCGCGGTCGTTGCCGAAGCGGACGGCGTCGCCGAGCCGCCCCTTGTGCCACGGATAGGCCCACACATGTTCGCTGCTGAGATAGAGTAAATGGCTGTGCAACACGGCGGCCTCAGGGTCGAATCTTGGAGATGGTGTCGTAAATCGGCCCCAGCACGGACAGCATGATCCAGCCCAGCAGCAGGCCCAGCACCACGGTCATGGCCGGTTCTATCATCGCTTGCACCTTCTCGATCATCTCCTTGACTTCGCGGTTGTAGAAATAGCTGACGTTGCGCAGCGCGCCGTCGAGCGCGCCGGTGGCCTCGCCCACCTTGAGCATGCGGATCACCAGCGGCGGGAAGATGCCGGTATTCTGGAACGCCGCCGTCACGCTCTGGCCTTCGGAAATCAGCTGGGCGGCGCGGCGCAGGCCGGCCGCCACCATGCGGTTGCCGACGATGCCTTCGGACAGGCGGATGCATTCGAG
Organism: Duganella sp. BJB476; assembly: GCF_003416895.1. Classification (GTDB taxonomy): domain Bacteria; phylum Pseudomonadota; class Gammaproteobacteria; order Burkholderiales; family Burkholderiaceae_D; genus Rugamonas. The sequence continues at coordinate 2,049,356 of NZ_QVIO01000001.1, read as the reverse complement.
GATGGTGATGCCGGCGCCGTACATCAGCGCGAAGAAGGTGGCGAAGCGGGCCAGGATGATCTTGTGCTGCACCGGGCCTATCATCCAGATGCGCAGCTTGAAGGCGTCGAAGCGGTAGCGCGCCTCCTCGCTGCGCGCCAGCCAGGCGCGGCCGCCGAAGAAGCCCGCCACCGGCAAGGCCAGCAGCACGTACCAGTAGTTGATGAAGATGTCGGAGACGAAGATCAACGCCTTGGTGTGGAACGGCAGTTCGTTGCCCATGTTCTTGATGAAGGCGGTCAGCTGCGGCACCAGGTAGATCATCAGGAAGGCCACCACGCCGAGGATGACGACGCCGACGAACAGCGGCTTCATGATGATCTTGCGCGATTGCGAGGCCAGCTCGTCCTGCCACTTCAGGCTGTCCGACAAATTCAGGAACACTTCGGCGATCTTGCCGGTGCGCTCGCCGGCCGTGATCAGGCTGGTGAAGGTCTTGTCGAACACGTCGGGGTAGGCGTCCAGCGCGGCCGACAGCTGCAGGCCGCCCTCGATGTTCTCGATCAGGTCGGTGATGATTTCGCGGAAGCGCGGATGGTCCATGCTGTCGCGCAGGTCGTTCAGGCCGTCGAGGATGGGCACACCGGCGCCGGTCAGCTGCTCCATCTGGAAGCAGAAGTTGATCAAGTCCTTGCGGGTGATGTCGCGCCGGCCGATGGCGGCCAGCTTCTGGCGCGACACCTGGCAATCGATCAGGTCCAGCTCCATGCGGTGCAGGCGCAGCTCCAGGTCGGGCTCGTTGAGCGCGTCCATATTCCCCAGCGTCAGCTGGCCGCTCGGGTCCATCGCACGGTAGAGATATTGTGGCATCAGCTCAGCCTGTCCGTCAGATCGACCACGCGCGAGATTTCCTCCAGCGTGGTCACGCCTTCCAGCACGCGGCGCAGGCCGTCGTCCACCAGCGAGCGCACGCCGGCCGCGGCGGTGGCGTTCTTCAGCTCGCGCGAGGAGGCGCGCCGCGCCACCATTTCGTCAAGCTGCGGCGTCATCTTCAGCAACTCCATGATCGCCAGCCGGCCCTTGTAGCCCTGGTGGCCGCAACGGTCGCAGCCGACCGCGCGGTACAGCGTGTACGGTTGCACGTCCTCGCCCTGCGGCAGGCCGAGCAGGCGGCGTTCCAGCTCCTCGGCCGGATAGGCTTCGCGGCAGTGCGGGCACAGCCGGCGCACCAGGCGCTGGGCGATGATGCCGATGATGTTGCCGGCCATGATGTCGGCCACCACGCCGATGTCGAGCAGGCGCGAGATCGAGCCGATCGCCGAATTGGTATGCAAGGTCGAATACACCTGGTGGCCGGTCATCGCCGCCGAGAACGCCATTTCGGCGGTCTCGCGGTCGCGGATCTCGCCCACCAGGATGATGTCCGGATCCTGCCGCATCATCGAGCGGATGCCGTCGGCAAAGCCCATCTTGGCCGCTTCGTTGACGGCGGTCTGGCGTATCATGTTCATCGGATACTCGACCGGGTCTTCCAGCGTCATGATGTTGACGCTCTCGGTGTTGATGTGGTTGAGGATCGAATACAGCGTGGTGGTCTTGCCGGAGCCGGTCGGGCCGGTCACCAGGATCACGCCGTCGGGACGGGCGATCATCAGCTTCAGCAGGTTGAGCTCGTTTTCCTCCAGGCCCAGGCCGTCCAGCGGCACGATGCCTTTCTGCCGGTCCAGCACGCGCAGCACGAAGTTCTCGCCGTGGGTGGTGGCTTGCGCCGACGCGCGGAAATCGATCTGGCGGCCGGAGAACTTGATCGAGATGCGGCCGTCCTGCGGCGCGCGGGTCTCGGCGATGTTCATGCCGCTCATCACCTTCAGGCGCACCGCCATCGCCGGCCAGTAGGATTTGTGCAGGCTGCGGATCTGGCGCAGGATGCCGTCGATGCGGTAGCGGATGCGCAGGAACGATTGCTCCGGCTCGAAGTGCAGATCGGAGGCGCTGTTCTGCACCGCGTCCGCCAGGATGGCGTCGATCAGGCGCACCACCGGCTGGCTGTACTCGTCGGAGGTGCTGCCCAGGCTGGCGTAGTTGACTTCGCCCGTTTCGATCTCGTGCAGGATGCCGTCAATCGACAGCTCGAAGCCGTAGTACTGGTCGATGGCGCGCTGGATGTCGGACTCGTTCACCAGCAGCGGGCTGATGGTGATGCCCTTGACCAGCATGGCGCTGATCTGGTCCAGCGCGACGATGTTGCTGGTGTCCGACATGGCCAGGATCAGGTTGTCGGTGGCGCGCTCGTAGACGATGGGGAACACGTGGTAGCGCTTGGCGACGTCCTTGGGGATCAGCTTGAGGGCGATCGCGTCCACGACCAGGCTGGTCAGGTCGGCGCTCTGCTGGTTGAGGTTTTCCGACAGCGCCATGCGCACCGTGGCCTCGGTCACGAAGCCCAGCGTGATCAGCAGTTTCCCCAGCGGCTCGGTGCTGCGCTTTTGCTCGATCAGCGCGATGCGCAGCTGGTCTTCGCTGATCACGCCTTTCTGGATCAGCAGCTTGCCGAGCGGGAGTTTGACTTGTTCTGCCATGGATCTCTTATGGTTGACGCGCAGGCGCGCTCAGTTCATGCATGCGGGTGCGCAGCGCGTTGCGGTCGAAGGCGGCGGCGTGGTCCTGCGCCAGCGCCAGCGCGCGCTGGTAGTACTTCAGGGCCAGCTTGCCCTGGTTCAGGCGGTCCAGGCCGACGGCCAGGTTGAAGGCGTAGTCGGCGTTGTCGGGCACGGCGGTGTAGGCGCGGAAGTAGGATTGCTGCGCTTCCGGCCAGCGGCCCTGCTGCGACTGCAGGTTGCCGAGCGCGAACAGCACCGGCCCGGCGTCCGGGTTGGCGCTGAGGATGGCGCGCAGCCGGGTTTCGCTCTGGGCGCTGTCGCCCTGGCGCACGCCGACCAGGCCGGCGACGGCGGTGGCGTCGTTGGGATCGAGTTCGAGCAGGCGCAGGTAGTAGCCGGCCGCTTGCTCGCCCTGGCCCTTGCGGGCGGCCAGGGTGGCCAGGCCGAGCAGGGCGTCGCGGCTGGTCGGGGCGTCGCGCAGCGCGGCTTCATATTGCTGCTGGGCTTGCGCCAGGTCGCCGCTGTTGAGGGCCTGGTAGCCGCTCTCCAGCGCAGGCGCCAGCACCGGCTGCTGGCTGGCGCGGGCCACGCGGATGTCGCTGTTGTCCGGCGCGGCGATCGGCGGCAGCTGGTCCTGGCGCGGCGCGCTCAGCTGCGCCAGCTGTTGCTGCATCATTTGCTGCGAGGCGACCAGCGCCTGTTCGGTGGCGTTCAGGCGGCGCTCCAGCTCCTCGGTGCCGGCGCGGGCGGGCGCCGGCGGCGCGATCGGCGCGCCGTCCATCAGCAGCGGATCGGCCGCGGCGCCGGGCGCGACGGCGACCTTGACCGAGGTGGCGCCGGTGGCGCCGAGCGGCGGCATCGGCACCGGCGGCAGGCGCGAACCGGCGCCCGGCGCGGCGATCGCCTGCCAATAGTAGTAGCCCATGCCGCCGAGGATCAGCACCAGCAGCGCGATCCAGCCGTACAGGCGCAGGCGTTCGCGGTCCAGTCCGGCGGATTCGGCCGGCGCGGTGGCGGCCGCCGCGGCGCGTGCGCGGGCCGCGCCGCGCGGCTGGTCGGCGCCGGCTTTGTTGGCTTGGTCGGCCCGTGGCGCGTGGTCGGCAGCCGCTGCGGCCCTGGCGGCGCCGGGCGCGGCGCTGCTGGCCGGGGCCGGTGCCGGGGTTGGGGCCGGGACGGGCGCGGGCGCGGGCGCGGCGGCGGCCGGTGGCGCCGACGGATCGGGCACCAGGTCCAGCGTCAGGCCGGCGGTCTTGTGGTCGCTGGGCGGCGGCAGCGGATCGGGCGAGGGCTGCGGCGCCAGGCTGGCGGGCGGCGCGGCCGTGATCGGCTCCAGGCTGAGGCCGGCCATCGGCTCCAGGTCCAGGCTCAGCCCGGGCTTGGCCGGCGCCGCCGGTTCCGGCGTCAGCGCCAGGATGTCGTCGAACGCTTGCGAAGGCTTGTCGGCCTCGTCGTCGCCACCGGCGCTTTGTTTGGCGCGCTCGGCCTTCTTGAGCGCTTGCATTAAGAGACTCATGATCCATTCGCCTTGGCTGGGGCGGGGGCCGGCGCGGCCTCGCCATAGGGAGCGTTGTCGGGTTTCTGGCCCGGCAGCAGATAACGGTAGTCCTTGTAGTCGCCGTTGACGCTGGCGTCCTTCACCACCACCGGCCGCATGAAGATCACCAGTTCGGTCTTGGTGGTGTTCTCGTTGCGGTGGGCGAACAGGTTGCCCAGCAGCGGCACGCTGCTCAGGACCGGGATGCCGTCCTTGGTGTTGTCGACCGAATCCTGCATCAGGCCGCCCATGACGGCGACCTGGCCGCTGGACACCTTCATCAGCGATTCCAGCTCGCGCGCCTGGATCACCGGCACCTTGCTGACCACATTGGCCTTGGCCAGGTCCGGGTTCGGATCGTTGACGTAGCCGACGATGCGGGTGATGGTCGGCCGCACGTTGAGCGTGACCTCGTCCGCGTCGGAAATCTGCGGCGTCACGCTCATGACGAAGCCGACCGGCACCGTCTCCAGGTGCGATTCATAGGTGGCCTGCGAAATCGGCGTGCCGGTCGAGCCCAGCACCGCCGGCGTGACCTTGATCGAGAAGAAGACGTTGTTGTCGACCACCTTCAGCAGCGCGGTCTGGTTGTTGAGCACGCTAATCTTGGGGCTGGACAGCACTTTCACCTTGCCGAAGGACTCCAGCAGTTCGATGGTGGCGGCGATATTGCCCAGGCGGCTGGTCGGATTGGTGTAGTTCAGCACGAACACGCCGGGATTGGTGGCGGCCGGCACGGTGGAGCTGCCGAGCGCTCCCTGGTTGAGCTTGAGCCCGCCCCTGGCCAGCGATTGCCAGTTGATGCCCTGCTGGTACTGGTCGCCAAGCCGTACTTCGATGATGGTGGCTTCGATCAGCACCTGGCGCTTGGCCGCGCCGAGCACGATGTCGAGGAATTCGCGGATCTTTTCGTGCTGGCGGCCGGTCGCGCGCACGGCGATCAGGCCGCCCTCGGCGTTGACGATGACCGAGGTGCCGCGCTGCGCGCCGCCGGCCTTGGCACCGCCGAAGGCGCTGGCGTCGAACGGGGTCTGTGGCTGGGCGTTTTGCGGCGTCCCGCCGGTGCTGCCGGGCGTTGCGGCGGCCAGCGGATCGACCGGGTTGTCGCTCAGGTTGGAGCCGCGCAGCATGTCGCGGATGTTCTTTTCCAGGCTGTACCAGAAGTTGTTGTCGGAACGGTTGTTGACCACGGTGGTCGAGTTGTTGCTGCCGTTGCCGTTGGCGCCGTTGTTGGCCGGCGCGGCGCTTTGCTGTTGCGGCTGGCCGGTGCCTCCAGCGGGCGGCGTCGCGTTGACGACTGGATTGGAGGAGCTGCCGCCGCCCCCGGTGGTGGAAATCTGGGTGGCGATGTTGACGCTGCTGACCGTGCTGCGGGCGATGTTGACGTAGTCGACCTTGTAGTTGCGCCACTCCGGCGTGTCCGGCAAGACCGTCAGCGTGCCGCCGTTGATTTCATAGCGCATGTCGACCTGGCGCTGGATGCGGTTCAGCAGCTGCGGCAAGGTCTGGTCCAGCGCGTTCAGCGTGACCGTGCCCTCGATGCCCGGATGGACGTCGACGTTCAGGCCGGCGTCGCGCGCCAGCGCGAACAGCAGCGACTGCACCGGCACCTTGTGCACGGTGACGCTGTAGGTTTCGACTTTCGGCGCGGCGCTCGGCGGCGGCAGCGCGGCGCTCTGCTGCACGGTCTCCGGGATGGAGCCGGCGGGACGTGGTGCTTCCGTGATGTGGGTCGGCGAAACGGACAGGGGGGCGGTCGCGCAGGCGCTCAGCAACACGCTGCACACCATGGGGACGATGGGGGAGGCGAGTTTTTTCATTGTTTCTTTCCGGCCCAGGGGGAATGCAGGATGTTGTGTATTTGCAATATAGACACCATGATCTTACAAATTCGGTGCTACCGCAAGGATGGTGCTGTAAATTGCCCAAATTAGCAGGACCGCCAAGGCCCCCACAGCAACAGCGCGCAAAGGGAATTTTTGCCGCCAGCTACGGCGGTGGAAGGCCGATTCGCGGATCGCCTGGCGCGCATGATGGGCGCTGACGACGCTGGCGTCGGCCGCGTAGGCGGCCAGCAGGGCCTTGTCGGCCAGGATGTTGATGCGGCGGACGATGCCCTCGGAGCGCTCGGCGATCAGCCTGGCGGCGGCCGGGCTGAACACGGTGGGGCCGTCGTGGCCGGCCGCGCGCAGGCGGAATTCGAGGAACTCGCCGATCAGCGACGGCGCCAGCGCCGGCACCTCGAAGCTGTGGGTGATGCGCTCCTTCAACTGGCGCATGCTGGCCAGGGCCAGGTGCTGGTCCAGCTCCGGCTGGCCGAACAGCACGATCTGCAGCAGCTTGCTGCGCGCCGTCTCCAGGTTGGTCAGCAGGCGGATCGCTTCCAGCGTGTCGAGCGGCATGGCCTGGGCCTCCTCGACCAGCAGCACCACCTGGCGGCCCTGGCCGTGGCGGGCGATCAGGTCGGCCTGCAGGCGGCGCTGGACCTCGTCGATGCGCAGGCCGTGGCCGGCGATGCCCAGTTCGGCGGCGATGGCGTACTGCACTTCCTGCGGGTCGAGGTTGGGGTTGACCAGGTAGATCACGTCGACATGCGGCGGCAGTTCGCGCTCCAGCATGCGGCACAACATGGTCTTGCCGGCGCCCACTTCGCCGGTCACCTTGACGATGCCTTCGCCGTGGCAGACCGCATACAGCAAGGCGTTCAGGATTTCGCCGCGGGTATTGCCGGAATAGAAAAAGGCCGGGTTAGGCGTGATGCCGAACGGCGATTCGCGCAGGCCGAAGTGCGACTGGTACATGCTCACGCGATGCAAGCCAGGAAGGCTTGCTCCAGGTTGGCCGCGCCGTAGTGGCTGCGGCAGGCGGCCGGCGAGCCGGTGTAACGGATGCGGCCTTGGTGCAGGATGGCCATGCGGTCGCACAGCTCGTCGACGTCGGCCAGCATATGCGAGGTCAAAAACACGGTGCTGCCGGCCTGGTGCAGCTGGCGCAACTGCTGTTTGAGCAGCGCGCGCGCTTTCGGGTCGAGGCCGCTCATCGGCTCGTCCAGCACGTACAGCGGCTTGCGCGCCAGCAGGCAGGCGGCCAGGCCGAGCTTTTGCGTCATGCCTTTGGAATAGCTGCGCACCGTGCGCTTGAGGGCGTCCGGGTCCAGGTCCAGCGCTGCCAGCATGGCGCGCACGGCGGCCGGGTCGTAGGCCAGGCCTTGCAAGGTCAGCAGGTAGCGGATGAAGTCGGCGCCGGTCAGGTAGTAGGGCGGGGTGAAGCGTTCCGGCAGGAAGCCCAGCGGCTGGCGGCTGGCCGGCCGGTGGTGCGGCTGGCCGAAGATGTCGATGGCGCCGCCGTCGAGGGCGCAGAAATCCAGCAGGCACTTGATCAGGCTGGTCTTGCCGGCGCCGTTGACGCCCACCAGGCCGAAGCATTCCCCCGCTTGCAGTTCCAGGTCCACGCCCTGCAACACGCTGGCCTGGCCATAGCGTTTGACGACTTGCTGGAAGCGCAGGGCAGGGGCGGTCATGGAAGGTGGTGACTCTTGGAGCTGGGAAACGAACGACACTGTAGCGTATTCGTGCGAAGAAAGCGACACCCTGTCGCGCGCGGCGCAAGTCTGGCCTCGCAAGCGGCGGATTCTGCACTAGAATGGCCGCAAGCCGGCAGGCGGCGCAGATCACAAGGAGCGGGGATGGCAAGGCCAGAGAAAGTGCGGCTCGGGGAAATTTTGGTGCAGCAAAAGCTGCTGACGGAGGAGCAACTGGGCCTGGCGCTGGCCGAGCAAAAGCGCAGCGGGCGCAAGTTGGGCCGCGTGTTCATCGAAAACGGCTATGTCACCGAGGAACAGATCGCCGGCGCGCTGGCGCGCCAGCTGAACGTTCCTTACCTGAACCTGAAGTTCTTCAACGTCAATCCCGAGATCGTCCGCCTGCTGCCGGAAACCCAGGCCCGCCGCTTCCGCGCGCTGGTGCTGGAGGACCGCCGCGGCGCGCTGCTGGTCGGCATGTCCGATCCGACCGACCTGTTTGCCTATGACGAGATCGTGCGCATCGTCAAGCAGCCGATCGAGCTGGCGGTGGTCAACGAGACCGAGGTGCTGGGCGTGATCGACCGCATCTACCGCCGCACCGAGGACATCTCCGACCTGGCGCGCGAGCTGGAGCAGGACCTGGGCGACGCCTCGGTCGACTTCGGCGCGCTGGCGGCGGCCAACGCCAACCTGGAAGAAGCGCCCATCGTCAAGCTGCTGCAATCGGTGTTCGACGACGCCAGCCAGGTGCGCGCCTCGGACATCCACATCGAGCCGCAGGAGGGCCGGCTGCAGATCCGTTTCCGCATCGACGGCGTGCTGCACCTGCAAACCGAGGCCGACATCAAGATCGCGCCCTCGCTGGCGCTGCGGCTCAAGCTGATGTCGGACCTCGACATCTCGGAAAAACGGCTGCCGCAGGACGGCCGCTTCGCCGTGCGGGTGAAAAACCAGCGCATCGACGTGCGTATCTCCACCATGCCGACCCAGTACGGCGAATCGGTGGTGATGCGACTGCTCAGCCAGAGCAACACCCAGCTGCGGCTGGACGCGATCGGCATGCCGAAGACGATACTGGAGAAGTTCCGCGCCATCGTCCAGCGTCCCAACGGCCTGGTGCTGGTGACCGGGCCGACCGGCTCCGGCAAGACCACCACGCTGTATTGCGCGCTGGCCGAGCTCAATTCGGTGGAGAAAAAGCTGATCACGGTGGAAGACCCGGTCGAGTACCGGCTGCCCGGCATCAACCAGGTGCAGGTCAACGACAAGATCGAGCTGAGCTTCGCGCGCGTGCTGCGTTCCGCGCTGCGGCAAGACCCGGACATCGTGCTGGTGGGCGAGATGCGCGACCAGGAAACGGCCCAGATCGGTTTGCGCGCCGCCATGACCGGACACTTGGTATTATCGACCCTGCACACCAACGACGCGGCCAGCACGCCGCTGCGCCTGATGGACATGGGCGTGCCGCGCTACATGGTGGGTAGTTCGCTGCAAGCGGTGCTGGCGCAGCGGCTGGTGCGGGTGATCTGCGAAAGCTGCACCACGCCGTACGAGCTGACGCCGACCGAACACGAGTGGCTGCGCATGGAGTTGCACGACAAGGTGGACAAGGCGCGCTACTTCCATGGCAAGGGTTGTTCGCATTGCAATGGCATGGGATATCGCGGCCGTACCGGCGTGTACGAGCTGCTGGAAATGACGCGCGACGTGGTCGATGCCGCCAACGACCCCGATCCTTCGCATTTCCTCAAGACGGCGGCGGCGCAGATGGCCGGCGATACATTGCGCCGGCATGCGGTGGCGCTGGTGATACAGGGCCGCACCACGGTGGCCGAGGCGATGCGCATCAGTAACCAGACCGAGGATTGACGTGCCGTTCTATGCCTACAAGGCGCGCAGCGCGCGCGGAGAGTTGATGCAGGGCGTGCTGGAGGCGGCCGACAGCAACGCCGTGGCCAATCACCTGAGCAGCGCCGGCGCCATTCCGGTCGAGATCGCGCTGACCAACAAGGCCGCCACCGGCGGCGCCGGCGGCGAGGCCTGGTGGAGCACGCTGCTGGAAAAAAAGGTGACCTCGATGGACGTGCAATTGTTCAGTCGCCAGATGTACACGCTGCTCAAGTCCGGCGTGCCCATCATGCGCGGGCTGGCCGGCTTGCAGGAATCGGCGATCAGCAAATCGTTCGGCAAGGTGATCAAGGACCTGCGCGAGTCGCTGGACGCCGGCCGCGAGCTGTCGGCGGCGATGCGGCGCCATCCCACCGTGTTCAACGACTTTTACCTGTCGATGGTGCGGGTGGGCGAGATGACCGGCCGCCTGGAGGAAGTGTTCCTGCGACTGTTCGACCACCTGGAGTTCGACCGCGAAATGCGCGCCCGCGTCAAGAGCGCCACCCGCTATCCGATCTTCGTCATCGTCGCCATGATCATCGCGATGGTGATCGTCAACATCTTCGTGATCCCGCAGTTCGTCAAGGTGTTCGAGAGCTTCCACGCCGAATTGCCGTTGATGACACGCCTGCTGATCGGCAGTTCCCGCTTCACCGTCAACTACTGGCCGGAGCTGCTGATGGCCGGGGTCGGGGCGGTGTTCGGCTTCCGTTACTGGGTCAATACCAGCGTCGGCCGCTTCCAGTGGGACCGCCACAAGCTGAAATTCCCCATCGCCGGCAAGATTATCCTGAAAGCCACGATGGCGCGCTTTGCCCGCAGCTTCTCGCTGTCCAGCCGCAGCGGCGTGCCCATCGTGCAGGCGCTGACGGTGGTGTCGCAGACGGTCGACAACGCCTACCTGTGTTCGCGCGTCGAGCAGATGCGCGACGGCGTCGAACGCGGCGACAGCATCCTGCGCACCTCGACGGCCGCCAATGTGTTCACGCCCATCGTGCTGCAAATGATCGCCGTCGGCGAGGAGTCCGGTTCGCTGGACGATCTGATGGACGAAATCGCCCAGATGTACGAGCGCGAGGTGGACTACGAACTGAAAACGCTGGCGGCGCAAATCGAGCCGATCCTGATCAGCTTCCTCGGCTTGATGGTGCTGGTGTTGGCGCTGGGCATTTTTGTGCCGATCTGGGATCTGGGCAAAGTGGCGTTGCCGCACTGATGGGGCGCTTGGCACCCGGCAGTGTTGTGCGGCCACAACGACGGCGGGCTGGCGGTTTCACGCTGTTCGAGTTCGCCGTGGTGGCCTGCATTTTCGGCCTGTTGATGATGGTGGCGCTGGAGCGGGTGGCGTATTACCGTCGCGCCGGGGACGAGGCCGGCGTGCAGACGCTGCTCATCAATATGCGCAGCGCCTTGTCCGGCAAGGTGATGGCTCTGCAGGCGCAGGGCAGGGAGAAGGACATCGCGGCGCTGGCCGGCGCCAATCCGGTGGCCTGGCTGGAGCGTGCGCCGGATAACTATGCCGGCGAATTGACGCCGGACGCGGCAAAAAGTGTTAAAGCTGGCAACTGGTATTTTGATCTGAGGCAACAAAAGCTGATATTCGTGAGGGGTGCGCAAGAGAATTTGTTAAATGGTGCCTCAAAGAATATTTGTTTCAAGGTAGAATTACTGCGCTTGCCCTCAAAAAACGCCAACGCAGAGCGCCAGCCGGGAAATGAAACCGGTATCGCGCTAAATGAAGTCGCTCAATAGTTGCCGCTGCCGCTATCCGCCGCAGTTTGGCGTTGATGATCTTTTCTTAGTCAGGTCTGGAGTTTCATATGCAAACCAAACAAGCAAGCCCATTCAATTATCGACCACAGCAGGGCGGCTTTACGCTGATCGAGCTGATCGTCGTCATCGTCATTCTCGGGGTACTGGCCGCTACCGCGCTGCCGCGTTTCGCTAACCTGGCGCCCGATGCGCGGGTGGCCAAAATGCAGGGAGCGCGGGCCGCGTTAATGAGTGGCGCCAATATGTACCATGGGCGCTGGCTGGCGGCCGGTTCCCCGACCGCAACCGCCACCGTTAGCTATGACTCGCCAGCGGTCACCGTCGATACCGCGACCGGCTATCCGACGCTGGCCGGCGCACTGGTCGCCGCCGGCGGCCTGGCCGATTATGATATATCGACCTTTGCCGCCGATGGCGTGCTGCGCCCTGATGCCGGCAGCCCCACCACCCATACCGGTTGCACGGTCACCTACACCGCTAGCGCGGCTAACGGCGCCGTCGTAACGGTAGCGGCAACCAACGCCACCTGCTGATCTCCGAGGCAATGGCCGAGCGGAGAGGGGCATGACGGGACCGGCGCTACGGCGCCGCATCCGGTCCCTGAGGCCGGGTGGCTTCACCTTGGTCGAGCTGATCACGATCCTGGTGGTGGTCGGCATCATGGCCGGCGTGGCGGCGCCGCGTTTCTTCCAGCGCCAGGGCTTTGATGCCGCAGCCTACACCGACCAGTTGCGCGCCATGCTGCGCTACGGCCAGAAAATCGCCATCGCCCAGAGCCGCAACGTTTTCGTGCGCTTGAATGGCAATAGCGTGGCGCTGTGCTACGACGCCGCATGCGGTACCCGCGTGACGGCGCCGGGCGGCGCCAACAGCGGCAGCGGCGTTACCCTGGCCACTTGCGGCGGCGTTGGCAGCTGGGCCTGCGAAGGCGTGCCCAATGGCCTGGCGGTCTCCGCCGCCGCGACCTTTTTCTTCGATCCCACCGGCCAGCCGTTTGCCGGGAATGACCCGCCGCAAGCGCTGAACGCCACCTTTGTCGCGCTGACGCTGGCAGTCACCGGCGACGGCGGTACCCACAACGTCACCGTCACCCCGGTAACCGGCTATGTTTTTTAAACCGACCGCGCGCGCGCAATCGGGCGTGAGCCTGGTTGAGCTGGTGATGTTCATCGTCATCGTCGGTATCGCGGTGGTCGGCGTGCTGCGGGTATTCGACATCGGCGCGCGCGCCAGTCCCGATCCGATGCGGCGCAAGCAGGCGCTGGCCATCGCCGAAAGCATGATGGAGGAAGTCCGGCTGGCGCACTTCACTTTTTGCGACGGCAACGATCCGAAGGCCGAACTGCCGACCACGCTGAGCCCGGCCGACTGTACGATTCCGGAAGTGATGGGCCAGGAGCCCAACAATAGCCGCCCGTTCGACAATGTCAACGATTACGGCGGCAGCTACACCAACGACGCCGCCGGCAACCCGCTGCCGGCAGGTTACACGGCCAACGTCGCGGTCATTGTCGAGCCCAGCTTTGGCCCGGCGGGCGGGCAGATAGGTTCCGACGCCGCTAATATGAATGTGCTGCACATCACCGTCACCGTGCATTACGCCGGCGGTGGCGACGACGTGGTGCTGGACGGCTACCGCACCCGCTACGCGCCGAGGTCGCTATGAACAAGCGCGCGCGCGGCTTTACGCTGGTCGAAGTCATCATCGTCATGGTTATCACCGGCATCCTGTCCGGCATGCTGGCGGTGTTTCTCAAGACCCCGGTGCAGAGCTACGTCGACACGGCCGCGCGTGGCGACATGACCGACGTCGCCGACCTGACGCTGCGCCGCATGACGCGCGAGTTGCGGCTGGCGCTGCCCAACAGCGTGCTGGTCTCGGCCGACCGCAAGACCTTGCAGTTCCTGCTGACCAGAACCGGCGGCCGCTACATCGACGTCAGCGATTCGCCGCCGGCCGCGCTGCTGCCGCTCGACTTCAGCCCAGCGGCCAGCCTGTCGTTCAACATGGCCGGCGTCGCGCCCAGCGGCCGCCAGGCCGTCCAGATCAATGACTGGATCGCCGTGTTCAATGTCGGCACGGCGCCGGCCGACGCCCGCACCTTCGGCAATATCGCGCACGTGACGGCGGTCAACGGCACCCGCATCACCATGGCCAACAATCCGTTCGCCACGCAGTCGCCGTCGATGCCGTCGCCGACCAACCGCTTCCAGGTGGTGACCGGCACCGTCACCTATGTGTGCGCGCCGGCCGCCGCCGGCGGCACGCTGACGCGCAATTTCACCAACCAGATCATCGGCCTGAACGGGCTGGGCGCGCCGCCGTTCGGTGCGCCGGCGTTGCTGGCCAACCTGGTCACGGCCTGTGGCTTCGACTATTCGGTGCTGGCTAACACCAACGCGGCGCTGGTCGGGATATCGCTGACGCTGTCCCGCAGCAATGGCGAGAGCATCAGCCTGGCGCGCCAGGTTCACCTGGATAACACGCCATGACGCCGCTGCGCCACCTGCCGCGCCGGATCGCCGCCGGCTTTTCCATCGTCACCGCGCTGTTCCTGGTGGTGGTGCTGTCGGCGCTGGCCGTGGCGGTGATGAGCCTGACCACCGCCCAGCAGACCAGCTCGGCATTGGACTTGCTGGGCGCGCGCGCCTACGAGGCGTCCCGCGCCGGCGTCGAGTACGGCCTGTACCAGCAGCAGATCAACGGCAGCTGCGTGGCCAGCCGCAGCTTCCCGCTTGGCGCGACCTTGTCTAGTTTCACCGTGACGGTGCTGTGCACCGTCAACGCCACGCCCGGCATGGGCGCGAGTTTGAACCAGACCACCGTCACCGCCACCGCCTGCAACCAGCCGGCCGGCGGCGTCTGTCCAAACGCCGCGCCCACCAGCCCGGACTACGTGCAGCGTACGGTCACGGTGCAGTTCTGAGGAGGCCAGCATGCGCACCACCATCGACATCCCGAATCCTGCGCCGCGCTGGCTGGCCTGCTTGCTGGCGCTGCTGTGCTGCCTGGCCGCCGGCGTGGCGCGCGCCGATTCGCCGATCACCTTGTTCAAGAGCTTTGCCGGCAACGTCAGCTTCACCGGCGCCCAGACCACCCTGCGCGCCAAGGACAACGACACCGATCCCTGCGCCCTCAAGAACGGCCAGCTGCAGCTGAAGCTGTCCGGCGTGCCGCACAGCGCCACCATCCTCAGCGCCCAGCTGTATTGGGCCGGCTCCAGTTCGACCCCGGACTACGACGTGACCTTCGACGACGTCGCCGTGAGTGCGCCCAGCAACCGCCGCTACACCTCCGCCACGGTGGGCTATGACTTCTTTGCCGGCGCCGTGGACGTGACGTCGCAGGTGGTGGCCAAGGGCAACGGCAACTACAAGATCGACGACCTGACCATCAACAGCGGCAGTCCCTACTGTGCGGTGGAGGGCGTGCTGGGCGGCTTCCAGCTGCTGGTGGTGTACTCCGATCCCAGCGAAACGTTCCGGGTGCTCAATGTCTACGAAGGCTTCCAGTACATCCGCTTTTCCGGCGTGACGCTGACGCTGGCCAACTTCAAGATCCCCACGCCGATCGGCAACCTGACCGGCAAGATCGGCCACATCACCTGGGAGGGCGACGCCACGCTGTCGGGCGGCGGCGAAATCCTGCGCTACAACAGCGTCGAGATGGTCGATGCGATGAACCCGTCCGGCAACCAGTTCAACTCGGCCTCCAACATCGACGGCGATACCAAGTCCTACGGCATCGATTTCGACGCCTACACCGTCTCGTCGCCGACCATCAAGGCTGGCCAGACCTCGGCCCGCAGCGACTACCAGTCCGGCCAGGACCTGGTGCTGTTGAACGCCGAGGTGATCGCCGCGCCCAATGTGCCGGCGGCCGACCGCGCCGTCTCGATGACTTTGCAGAACCCCTTGCAGCCTGCGCAGGTCAGCAACTACATCATCAGCGTCAGCAACAACGGCCCGCTGACCGAGGGCGGGCCGACCACGGTGGTCGATGTGCTGCCGGCGGCGCTGATCTTTTCCAGCGCCAGCGGCACCGGCTGGAATTGCGGCATGAACGGACAGACGCTCACCTGCAGCTACAGCGGCGCGATGGCGGCCGGCGTGACGCTGCCGCCGATCACGCTGCGGGTGACCACGGCCGCCGCCGCCAGCGGCCTGGTCACCAACAGCGCCACCGTCAGCGGCCAGCTGTTCGACTACTACGACGGCAACGACACCTCGACCGTCAGTTCGCTGGTGGGGGCGGGGGCGTTCACGCCGAGCTATGTCTTCACTGATGTGCCATGCGAAAACGGCTTGTCGTTCGGCGATCCGGGCCAGCCGTGCAAGCTGGTCGATTTCACCACCGTGCAATACCTGGCCAACAAAGACATTCCGCTGTACCTGACTTTCGTTGTATCGAACGTGCCGACCGCGCTGTCGAACTCCAACAGCACGATCCAGATGAAATATGCCTTGTCCTGCCACGACCCGATCCAGGATGCGGGCGTGCGCGCCACCTTCACCAAGGTCGGCGCCGCCGCCAGCACGCTGCCGCTGTGCGCCAGGTCCGGCGCGGTGCCGGCGCAGAACTCGTCCACCTGGACCGGGCTGAATAACGTGGTCATGACCGGCGGCAAGGCCAGCTCGGCCGACCAGTACAATTTCCACTACTCGGACGTGGGCCGCGTCGAGTTCCTGGTCAGCGACAATACCGCCCGCTTTGGCACCAGCGGACCGTTCGTCGAGCGGCCCGAGCGGCTGGTGCTGGTGGCGCCGGCCTCCAACCTGGCCGGTTCGCCGGCTGCTCCCACCGACCCCAAGTTCGTCACCGCCGGCACGCCGTTCGGCCTGACGGTCAGCGCGCTGATGTATGGCGGCGCGGCGGCGCCCAATTTCGGCAAGGAGAGCGCGCCGGTGCAGATCAAGCTGACCACGAAAGCCGCCAAGGACCAGGCCGGCGACCGGCTGGAAGCCATGCACGCCGGCCCGAGCGACCCGGCCAACCCGCTCGATCCTACCGATCCCGAGGCGGAGCTCATTTTGAGCGGCAGCTTGAACGCCTTCAGCGGCGGCAGCGCCACCGGCAATGCGTTTTCCTACGCCGATGTGGGGGTGTTGGAGATTACGCCGACGATCCTGCCGATTTCCCCTGCCACCGCAGGGAACTATTTAGGCAGCGGCGACGTGCAGTCGGTATCGATCAACGTCGGCCGCTTCGTGCCGGACCATTTCGATACGGTGCTGACCGGCCTGATGGCCTGCGATCCGCTCGGCATGAGTTGCCCGGCCTCGGTGACCGGCATGGCGTACTCGCGCCAGCCGTTTGCGACGAGGGTGACGGCGTATAACTTGCAAGGCGCCGTCACGCTCAACTACCGGCGCACCCTGGCGCGCGCGGCACAACTGTCGGCCTGGTCGGCGCCCGGCACCACCACCACCGCCAATCCGCCGGCCGCGCCGGCCGGCTCGGCGCTGAGCGCCAACAACCTCGCCGCCACCGATTTCCTCATGGGCGTGGCCAACGCCAGCCCGGTCTACACCTTGCCCAATGCCTTTGTCGCCACCGCGCCGTACGCCAACAACTGGGTACCGCCGACCATGACGTATGTGCGCGCCACCGAGACCGGCAGCCCCAACGACGGCGTCAGTTCGCTGCGCACTGGCGCGGTCGAAGGCGGCGTGGCGGTGGTGTCCGGCCGCCTGTTTGTGCCGAACGCCTACGGTTCATCCAGCCTGTCGGTGGCGCTGGCCTTGGGCGCGCAGTACTACGGCCAAAGCACCGTCGGCGGCGCCACCGTGCTGGCCTGGCGCAACAACGCCAGCGACAGCGTGACCGTGGTGACGCCGGCATCGAACTTCCAATACGCCAGCTGCCTGTTGGCCTGTCCGGCGCTGGCGCCCAATTCGGCGGCGTCATTGACGATGAAGTCCGGCGCCGCCACTGCCGCGCTCAAGGCCGGCAGCACCACGGGCAAGAGCGGCGCCAACGTCACCGTCATCAACGGGCCGGTTTGGCTGCCGACCAGCCAGGGGCGGGTAACCTTCGGCGTTTATCGCAGCCCGGTGATTTTCTTACGGGAAGTGTATTGAATTCGCGTCACTTTATTTGGGTTCCGAGCAATAAGAGGGCAAACTGGAGGCAAGGCCAGAAATTGGCGCGGTAGTGCAATGAAACTTGAATATAATCAACGATGTGCGGTGATTATTGAATCTCGTGCTTAATCATTTGAGACATTCGGATGCGTTTATTTGGAAAAGCGGAGAAAAAGAATGGCTGGCTGGCCATCGGCCTGACGGCGGACGGCGTGCAGGCTGCGGCGATCGAGCGTCGCACCGACGGCTTGCCGCGCGTGCTGCTGGCCGCTTCCTACCCGGGCCAGGCCGACCAGGCCGGCGCCAGCCTGGCGCGCCTGGGCAAGGAATTGCAGGCCGGCCGCTATCGCTGCACCACGCTGCTCGGCGCCGGCGGCTACCAGCTGCTGATGGTCGAGGCGCCCAATGTGCCGGAAGCGGAAATGAAGACCGCGCTGGGCTGGCGCGTCAAGGACATGATCGACTTCCCGCTTGAGCAAGCCACCCTCGACATGGCGATGGTGCCGCAGGCCAGCGGCTCGAACCAGGCGCGCCAGGCGTTCGCGGTGGCGGCCCGCAACAGTGTGCTGCAGCCGTACCAGCAGCTGTTCGCCGACAACAAGATCGCGCTGTCGGCCATCGACATCGGCGAAATGGCGCAGCGGAATATCTCGGCGCTGCTGGAGCCGGAAGGGCGCGGCCTGGCGCTGCTGGCCTTCGACGCCGACGGCGGCCTGCTGACCGTCAGCTATCAAACCGAACTCTATCTGGCGCGCCGCATCGACATCACCCTGAACCAGCTGCTCGATCCCGACCCGGACCGCGTGCAGCATCTGCATGACCGCATCACGCTCGAACTGCAACGCTCGCTGGACCACTTCGAGCGGCAGTTCTCGTTTGTCACCGTGGCCAAGCTGATCTTGGCGCCGGTGGGCGAGGGCGCCTTGCGCGCCTACCTGGCCAGCAATCTCTACCTGCCGGTGGAGCAGCTGGACCTGGCGAGCGTGCTGGACCTGGAGCAGGCGCCGGTGTTGCAGGACCCGGCGCAGCAGGCCGGCTTCCTGCGTACGCTGGGCGCGGCCCTGCGCGAGGAGGCGAGCGCATGAGCCAGCAAATCAACCTGTTCAGCGCAGGCACCCAGCGCAAGACCAATTACGCCGGCACGCCGGTGCTGGTGGCCGGGCTCGGCGTGCTGGCGCTGGTCTTGATCGGCGCGTCGGTCCTGGCCAAGACCGAGCTGGCGGCGTTGGAGAGCGAGGCCGCCACGGTCAAGGCCGGACTGGACCGCGGCGAGGCGCGCCGGACCGCCGCCACCGCAGCCTTCGTGGCGCCGCGCAAGAGCGAAACATTGCAACAGGAACTGGACCAGGCCGGCGCGCAATTCCGCAATCTGCAACAAGTCGCCGCGATACTGGAGCAGGGACAACCGGGCGCGACGCGTGGTTACTCGGCTTATTTCCGTGCCTTCGCGCGGCGCGGCGTGGAAGGCTTGTGGCTGACCGGCGTGACCATCCAGGGCAGCGGCGATGCGATCGGCTTGCAGGGGCGGGCACTCAAGGCCAGCCTGCTGCCTGGCTACCTGAACGGCCTGGCTAGCGAGGCCGTATTGCGTGGCAAGACCTTCGGCCAGTTGGAAATGAATGAACCCAAGCCCGCACCAGAAGCCGCCGCGGACGGGACAGCGCCAGCGCCGGTGGCGCCGCGTTATGTGGAATTCAGCCTGCAATCGGCCGCCGCCGGCGAGCGCGCCAAGGTGGAGCAGCCATGAAAGCCTATTGGATCAAATTCGATACCTGGCTGATGGCGCTGAGCCAGCGCGAACGCCTGATGGTGGTGGGCGCCATAGCGGCGATGCTGGTGTATATGGTGTTCCAGCTGGTGCTCGACCCGGCCTACACGCGCCAGCGCACCTTGCGCGCCACCATGCAGCAGCAGCGGGTGCAGATTTCAGGCATCGATTCCGAACTGGTGCAACTCGATGTGGCCGCGCGCCGCGATCCCGACCGCGAAGTGCGCGAGCGGCTGAGCGCGTTGCAGCAGGACAGCGCGGACCTGCGCGCCAAGCTGCGCAGCGCGCAAAAGGGCCTGGTCGCGCCAGACCGCATGGGCCCGCTGCTACAGCAAATGGTGCAGGGTCACGGCAAGCTGCGTCTGGTGTCGTTGAAGACGCTGCCGCCGCAAGGCACGGTTGACGGTACTTTCGCCGCGTTGGATGCGCCGCAGCCGGCGCCGGCCAAGGCGGCCGCAGCACCGCAGCTGACGCCGGCCGCCATCGTGCAGGCGGCAGCCGCCTCGGCCAAGCAGCCGTCGGCCGGCGCCGCACCGGCCAGCGCGCCAGCCGCCGCACCCGCCGCGCCCGCGCCGCTGCTGTACCGCCATGGCGTGCAACTGGTGCTGCAAGGCAGCTACCTGGAGATGATCGATTACCTGGAAGCGCTGGAGGCCATGCCTACCCAGCTGCTCTGGGGCGCCGCCGCGCTCGACGCCGGACAATTTCCTCAAGCCCGGCTGACGCTGACCCTGTACACCCTGAGCCTGGACCAGAAATGGATAGCACTATGAACCGCCGGCTGACATCGCTGTTGCCGTTGATGCTGCCGCTGATGCTGGCGTTGCCGGCGTCCGCGCAAAAGCTGGCCGACCCGACCCGTCCACCGGCCCTGATGGCCGCGCCAGAAAGCGAGGCCGCAGCGGAAGCCGTCGCGGCCGGACCGCGCCTGCAATCGATCCTGATCGGCCGCGCACCGGACGGCCGCCGGCTGGCGGTGATCGACGGCGCCACCCTGCGCATAGGCGGCAAGGTGGGCGACGCGGTGCTCGAACGCATCAACGACAATTCGGTGGTACTCCGCCGTGGCAAGAATCTGGAAACCCTGACCCTGTTTCCCAAACCGGCCGAGGCCGCTGACCCGACAGGGAAAACTAAATGATCCAACCTAAAAACTCCCTGCACCAACTGATGCGATGGGCTGGCATGCTGGGCGCGGCCGCCGCGTTGGCGGCCTGCCAGACCCAGGCGCCGCGCGACACCTACAACACCATCGACCAGCAGGTGCGCGACGCCGCCGCCAAGGCCCACGCCCAGCCCGCCAGTTCGGCGGCGGTGGAGGCGGCGCTGCTGCCGCCGCCGGCCGCGACCATGGCGGCCGAGCTGCCCAAGGCGCGCACGGTGATGGAGGAGCGTTTCAACGTGTCCTTCAATCAGGTGCCGGTGCAGCAGTTCTACAATTCCATCGTGGCCGGCACGCGCTACAACATGCTGATCCATCCGGACGTCAGCGGCACCGTGACCGCCAACCTGAAAGACGTGACGCTGTTCGAGGCGCTCGACGCGGTGCGCGAGATGTACGGCTACGACTACAAGGTGGAAGGCACGCGCATCTACATCCGGCCGCTGACGATGCAGACCCGCATCTTCCAGGTCAACTACCTGAGCGCCTCGCGCAAGGGCACGTCCAATGTGCGGGTGTCGTCGACGTCGGTCAACACGGTGGGCTCGGTGGTGTCCGGCCAGAGCGGTCAGAGCGGCAGCGGCAGCAACGGCCAGAGTAACCAGCCGCAGCAGCAGGGACAGGGCAACCAGCAGTATGCGATGGAAGACTCGAGCAACGTCAAGACCTCGTCGGCCACCGATTTCTGGACCGAGTTGAAGGAGGCGCTGGTGGCCCTGGTCGGCGGCGTCGGCGAAGGCCGCAGCGTCGTGATCAGTCCGCAGTCGGGCGTGGTGGTGGTGCGCGCCCTGCCGGAACAGCTGCGCAGCGTCGACCAGTATCTGAAGGCGACCCGCCTGGCCGTCGAGCGCCAGGTGATCCTGGAGGCCAAGATCCTCGAAGTCCAGTTGAACAGCGGCTTCCAGAGCGGCATCAACTGGGCCAGCTTCGCCTCGTTTGGCGGCGGCGGCAGTAATCGGTTGTCGGCTGGCTTCCTGGCGCCGGGCACCGGCCTGGCGCCGCTGCCGGCCGGCGGCGGCACGCCGGCGCCGCTCGTCAGCGGCGGCACGGCGGGTATAGGGGCCATTACCGGTTCCGCGCTGGCCAACGCCGCCAACAACGCCGGCTCGCTGTTCGGCCTGGCGTTCCAGACCAGTAATTTCGCCGCCATGATTTCCTTCCTGGAGTCGCAGGGTTCGGTGCACGTGCTGTCCAGCCCGCGCATCGCGACCATGAACAACCAGAAGGCCGTGCTCAAGATCGGCACCGACGAGTTCTATGTGACCGGGGTCAGCACCACCACCAACTCCAACGTCAGCGGCAACACCACCAGCCCGAACGTGACCTTGCAGCCGTTCTTCTCCGGCGTGGTGCTGGACGTAACGCCGCAGATCGACGACGAAGGCAACATCATGCTGCACGTGCATCCGTCGGTGAGCCAGGTGTCGACCGTGAACAAGGTCGTCAACCTGGGCAGCGCCGGTTCGCTGCAACTGCCGCTGGCGGCGTCGAGCACGTCGGAGATGGACAGCATGGTGCGCGGCCAGGACGGGCGCATCGTCGCCATCGGCGGCCTGATGCGCCAGTCCAGCGTCGACGACAACAGCCAGGCGCCCGGCATCGGCAGCCTGCCGGTGGTCGGCGCCTTGTTCCGCAACACCGAGCGCAGTACGCAGAAGCGCGAGCTGGTGGTGTTGATCAAGCCCACCATCGTTGATGGCGCGGCCAGCTATGCGCAGGATCTCGACGACGCCAGCCGCCGGGTCCAGCAACTGGCGCCGCCTGCCGGAGGAGGCAAATAAATGTACCAGGCCCATTTCGGCTTGGGCGAGATGCCGTTCGGGATCACGCCTGACACCAGCTTCTTCTTCACCAGTCCGCATTCGCAGCAGGCGCTCAACACGCTGCTGGTGGCGGCGCGCAGTGGTGAGGGCTTCATCAAGATCACCGGCGAAGTCGGCACCGGCAAGACGCTGCTGTGCCGCAAATTCATGGCGACCTTGGGGCCGGGTTTTGTCACGGCCTACATCCCCAATCCCTATCTGGAGCCGCGCACGCTGATGCTGGCGCTGGCCGATGAACTGGAACTGCCCCTGCAGCGCGACGTCGACCAGCACCAGTTGCTGAAGTCGCTGACCTTGCGCCTGATGGACCTGGCGCGCGAAGACAAACAGGTGGTGATGTGCCTGGACGAGGCGCAGGCGATCCCGCTGGAAAGCCTGGAAGCCTTGCGCCTGCTGACCAACCTGGAAACCGAGAAGCGCAAGCTGCTGCAGATCGTGCTGTTCGGACAGCCGGAACTGAACCAGCATTTGCAGACCAACTCGATCCGCCAGCTGGCGCAGCGCATCACTTTCCACTACCACCTGGGGCCGCTCAGCCGCGACGATCTGGAATATTATCTGGCCCATCGGCTGCGCGTGGCGGGCTATACCGGCAGCCGTTTGTTCAGCCGCAGCGCCATCGGCCGCCTGTTCAAGGCCAGCGGCGGCATACCGCGATTGGTGAACATTATGGCAAACAAGTCGTTGATGCTATGCTTCGGCGAAGGCAAGCAGCAGGTGACGCGTCGTCATGTGGATATGGCGGCGGTCGATACCGTGCCGTCGAGGGCGGGCTTGCGGTGGCAATGGCTGATGGCCGGCGTCAGTTTGCTGATCGCCGCATGCGGCCTGACTTGGGCGTTGACGAAATGAGTTTGATTAATAAAATGTTGCAGGACCTGGATGCGCGCGGCGGGGCGGGCGATGGCGCTTTGCGCCAGCAGCAATTGCTCGCGGTGAGCGGACAGGTGCGCGACAAGCGGCCATTGATCATCGGCGGTGTGCTGGTGTTGGTGACGGTGGTGGTGGGCGGCGGCTGGTATGGCTGGGAATATTGGCAAGCCCATCGCGCGGCGGCGCCACAGCCGGTTGCTGTGGCGGCCGCGCCGGTCAAGACGCCGGCCCCTGCGCCCGCACCCGCCGCGACGCCCGCTCCCGCTGCTGCGCCCGCTCCGGTCGAGGCAAAGGTTCAAGCCCCGGCGGCTCAGGCCGCCAAAGTCGCGGTAATGCCGGAAGCGGCGCCGGCCGACGCCGCGCCGCGCAAGCCCGCCGCCGCGCCCGCCGAACGCAAGCCGGTCCGCCAGGCAGCCACGCGCAGCGCCGACGACACGGCCGGCGTGGGCACGATCACGCACGACATCAGTCCGCAGCAGATGGCGGAAAACACCTACCGCCGCGCGCTGGTGGCTTTGCAGGAAGGCCGCATCAGCGCCGCGCTGGCCGACCTCGACCGCGCGCTGGAAATCGATCCGCGCAACGAGGCCGCGCGCCAGACCAACATCAGCCTGCTGCTGGAACAAAAGCGCAACGACGACGCCGTGCGCCAGCTGCGCCTGGCGCTGGGCATCGATCCACGCCAGCCCGGGCTGGCGATGGTGCTGGCGCGTTTGCAGTTGGAGAAGGGCGGTCCGGCGCTGGAAACCTTGATGGCGACCTTGCCGTATGCCGGCAGCAGTGCCGAGTACCAGGCCTTCCTGGCCGGCGTGCTGCAACGCGAGCAGCGCCACACCGAAGCGGCGCAATATTATCGCGAGGCGCTGAGGCTGGCGCCGCGCAACGGCGTCTGGTGGATGGGCCTGGGCATCTCGCTGCAAGCCGACATGCATCTGCCGGAAGCGCGCGAAGCCTATCGCCGCGCCCGCGCGTCGAACGGCCTGTCGCCGGAGCTGCAAGCCTTCATCGACCGCAAGATCGATTCCTTGTCGCGTTAGTGAACTAGAGGCTGGCCTGCTGGCCCCAGATCTGCTTCATGCTGAAGCGGATCGACGCCTCGTCCTCGCTCAAGGCCTCGGCAATCGCGCCGGCCTCGTCGGCTCCGCTGCGCAGCGGGGCCGGCGTCAGCACCGCCCCCGACGGATCGCGCAGGCAGTGGATCAGCACACCGCCGGCGCCGCCCGGACGGCGGCAGATCACGCCGATCTCCCCGCTCTGCAAACGCACCAGCGAACCCGGCGGGAAGTCGCCCAGTTCGCGCTGGAACACCTGCACCAGCATGGCGTCGACCGGCGCCGCCTTGTCTTCGATCAGGTTGCGCAAGGCCAGGTTGGGCAGGATGGAGCGGCGGTAATTGCGCGCCGACACCTGCGCGCAATAGCGGTCGGCCAAGCTCAGCAGCTTGGCGTTCTGCGTCACCTCGGGACTGGCGACGCCGGCCGGATAACCGCTGCC
This sequence comes from Duganella sp. BJB476, assembly GCF_003416895.1. GTDB lineage: Bacteria > Pseudomonadota > Gammaproteobacteria > Burkholderiales > Burkholderiaceae_D > Rugamonas. Next base: position 2,024,853 of record NZ_QVIO01000001.1, on the reverse strand, counting down.
TTCATCATTCTCGTGGTGCAGCAGCACGCAGGAAATCCACTCGTCGTCCTCGATGCCGGCGCATTTGAGCATGTCCACGCTTTCCTCGGGGTGACGGCGGACGATGGACATTTCCTCGCTGGTCAGCGGGGTGTTCTTGTTCTGGAAGGTGTCGTTATGGCGCAGCATGCCGACGTTCATCGTCAGCGCGGCCGCCGTCACGGTCAGCGTTTCGGCCGCGTTCTTGTTGAGGCTGCGGGCGATCACCACCACCACCACGGCCGTCTCGATGCAATGGCGCACCGCGTAGCTGCCGGCGATCTGGCACAGGAAGATGCAGGCCAGCGCGATGTCGGGATTGAGATCGACCGCGTGGATCACGTCGCGCGCGATGTCGCGCAATTCGCTTTCGGCATTGTGTTCGTTGCGCAGGTTTTGCAGCAGCCGCTCCAGCCGGCGGTTGGACTGGTTGAGCAGATGCAGCACCGACGGCGGCGGCTCTGGTTCCGCGAACTCGCCCGCTATGAGCGGCGCGTCCGCCTGGTTGGTATCGGCCATGATTCTTGTCCCCGAATTAAACTTTGCCCAGTCGCTCCAACGCGAGTGCCAGGGTCTCATCTTTTTTTGCAAAGCAGAAGCGGACGATGCCCGATTCCTTGCCTTGCTGGTAAAACGCCGATACCGGTATCGCCGCCACCTTGATCTCGGTGGTCAGCCATTCCGCAAACTCCGCTTCCGTTTGCGATGAAATTTTGTCGTAGCGCACGCACTGGAAATAGGTGCCGTCGGCCGGCAGCAGCTCGAAGCGCGAACCCTTCAGGCCTGCGCGGAACAGGTCGCGCTTGCACTGGTAGAAGGCCGGCAGTTCCAGGTAGGGCGTGGGATCGTCCATGTAGCTGGCGATGCCGTGCTGCATGGGCGTGTTGATGCTGAAGACGTTGTACTGATGCACCTTGCGGAACTCGGCCGACAGCGCGGGCGGCGCGGCCACGTAGCCGATCTTCCAGCCGGTGACGTGGTAAGTCTTGCCGAAGCTGGAGACGACGAAGGCGCGCGCCGCCAGTTCCGGATGGCGGCACACCGATTCGTGGCGCTGGCCGTCGTAGACCATGTGTTCGTAGACTTCGTCCGACAGGACCAGCACGTCCGTGCCGCGCACGATGTCGGCCAGCGCTGCCAGGTCGGCGGCGCGCAGCACGCTGCCGGTGGGGTTGTGCGGGGTGTTGATGACGATCAGGCGGGTCTTGCCGTTGACGGCCGCCGCCACGGCGGACCACGGCACGGTGTAGCCGTCGGCGTCGGCCTGCATCTGCACCAGCACCGGCACGCCGCCGGCCAGCGTAATCGCCGGCACGTAGCTGTCGTAGCTCGGTTCGATGACGATGACCTCGTCGCCCGGATGCACGCAGCACAGGATGGCGGTGGTCAGCGCCTGGGTGGCGCCGGCGGTGACGGTGATGTCGGTGTTGGCGTCGTACTGGTGGCCGTAGATGGATTCGATCTTGGCGACGATGGCGTGGCGCAGCGCGGGCGCGCCTATCATCATCGGGTACTGGTTGAAATCGGCCTGCATGGCGTCGTTGACGGCTTGCAGCAGGCTGCGCTCGCAGGGGAAATCAGGGAAGCCCTGGCCCAGGTTGACGGCGTTCGCTTGCGCGGCCAGCGTCGACATGCGGGTGAACACGGTGGTGCCGACCGCCGGCAGGCGGCTGGTCAGGATGGGCGTGGACGGCGTGCTGCTCGGCGGATTGTTGCGGCTATTCATGGCGGCTGTGTAGTGGACAGATAGCCTATTCTAGCTCAGCGCGCCGGGTTTGGTGTGGTGAAAAAGACCTTAACTTTCCGGGCTCCACGCCTCTGGCACCATGACCTTGAACATGCCGGCCTTGGCCAGCCGGCGCGCCAGTTTCAGCAGCGCCTTGTCCTTGGTGATGAGGATGGCGGCGTTGGCGTCGCGCGCCACTTCGAGGAACTTCTGGTCGTCCTTGTCGGTGCAGACCGGCAGGCGGATGCCGGACTCGGGCGGGGCGACCACCTTGATCAGCTCGTCAAAGCGGGCGGCGGCCAGCGGGCGGGAATCGTCATCCAGCGGCAGGTGCTTGTAGTGCAACACGATGTTGTACTCGTCGCGGCAGTCGGAGCGGGTGATGGCTTCGACCGTGCCGTCTTCCAGCGCGGCCAGCAGCGCGGCCCAGCGCGGGTCCTTGAACACGAACAGGTCGAGGCAGACGTTGGTGTCGATAACGATGCGCGTCGGTGTGAGTTTCTCTGGAACAGGTATCATGTGCTTAGTTCGTAAAAATGTTTATCTGGAATCTTATGCTGATAGTGCTTTCGCCTGCAAAAAGTCTCGACCTGGAGACCCCTCCGACCACCAAGTTGCACTCCCAACCTGATTTTCTCGACCACTCGGCCCAGCTGATAGCCCGCCTGCGCGAATTTTCGCCGGTGCAGATCGGCGAGCTGATGGACCTGTCCGACAATCTGTCGGCGCTCAACGTTGCCCGCTACGCATCGTGGACTCCCGACACCGCAGAGGGCCGCCAGGCCGTGATGGCCTTCAACGGCGACGTCTACGGCGGCCTGGATGCGCGCAGCCTCAAGCCGGGCCAGCTGGACTATGCGCAATCGCGCATCCGCATCCTGTCCGGCCTGTACGGCATGCTGCGGCCGCTCGACCTGATCCATCCGCACCGGCTGGAAATGGGCACCCGCCTGGCCAATCCGCGCGGCAAGGACCTGTACGCCTTCTGGGGCGAGACCATCACCCAGGCGCTCAACAAGACCGCGGCCGAGCAGGGCGCCGAGACGCTGGTCAACCTGGCGTCCGAGGAATACTTCAAGTCGGTCAAGCCCAAGCTGCTGGATGTGCCGGTGATCACGCCGCAGTTCGAAGACTGGAAAAACGGCAAATACAAGATCATTTCGTTCTACGCCAAGCGGGCGCGCGGCCTGATGGCGCGTTTCGCCGCCGTCAAAGGCATCACCGATCCGCAAAAACTGAAGAAATTCAACGTCGATGGTTATGCGTTCGACAAGAAAGACTCGGACGACAAGACCTGGATTTTCCGCCGCCGGGTCGAAGCGTAAAACGGGGTAAATAATAAAAAACCGGGACCTGGGTCCCGGTTTTTGTCAGCTTTTAACTTAATTCCACAGCTTCCACCAGTGACGTTCGGCTTTTTTGCCTTCGTCCAGGAACTTGCTGGAAGGGTAGTTCAGCTTGAAAACGCGCATCGTGTCATCGCGCAGCTCGGTCATGCCCAGCTTGTCGTAGCTGCGGATCATGATGAACAGCGCTTCTTCGATCGCCGGCGAGTCGCGGTAGTCGTTCATGATGCCCATGGCGCGGTTGGCCGCTGCCAGGTAGGCGCCGCGACGGTAGTAGTAGCGCGCCACGTGAACTTCATACGAAGCCATCGCATTGATCAGATAACGCATACGATCCAGCGAATCCGGCGTATACTTGCTGTTTGGGAACTTGTCCACCAGCTGTTTGAAGGCCGCGTACGCTTCGCGCGTGGCTTTCGGGTCGCGTTCGGTGGCGTCCTGCTCGTAGATGAAGTTCAGGAAGCCGATCTGGTCGTTGAAGTTGATCAGGCCGCGCAGGTAGTACATGTAGTCGACGTTGGCGTGGTTCGGGTGCAGCTTGATGAAGCGCTCCACGGCTGCCAGCGCCTGGGCCTGGTCCTGCGATTTGTAGTAGGCGTAAGCGATCTGCATCTGCGCCTGCTGGGCGTAAGTGCCGAACGGATAGCTCGATTCCAGCTTCTCGTACAACTGAATTGCGCGTTCGTAGTGCTGGCCATCCAGCTCTTCGCTCGCCTCCGAGTATAATTTCGTAGCGCTCCAACCTTTAGTCTCGTCGATTTTCTCCGAGAACAAACCGCAAGCGGACAAACTAAGCAGAACCAACGTTGCTGCGACTACTTTCAATTTTTTTTGCATATGTTTTGCAAGAAGCTGTTTAACCAAAGTTTTACAATAGGCTGATTATAGCCGATGGGAATGCTGTGATATTAACTCCAAAGCCGAATTTGGCCGAATCTTCTTCCGATCATGAATCCGATGCCGACCTGTTGGTCGAGCAAGACGGCGATTTTGGCGAAGACGATGGCCTGGCTCCGATCCAACTGGAACTGACCCCCGAAGTCTGCGGCCAACGCCTGGACAAGGTGATTTCCCACCTGGTCCCGCAATTCTCGCGCGGCCGCCTGCAAATGTGGATCACCGACGGCTTCGTCACTGTCGATGGCAAACCGGCCAAAAGCACCAAGGACACCGTCTACGGCGACGAGAAGATCGTCATTCTGCCCCAACCGGCGCCGGAAGACGAGGCTTTTAAACCGGAAGCGATGGAACTTAACATCGTTTACGAAGATGAGCACCTGATGGTCATCAACAAACCGGCCGGCCTGGTGGTCCATCCGGGCGCAGGCAACTGGTCCGGCACGCTGTTGAACGGCCTGCTGCACCACTGTCCGCAACTGTCGGGTGTGCCGCGCGCCGGCATCGTCCACCGCCTGGACAAGGATACCAGCGGCCTGATGGTGGTCGGCAAGACGCTGCCGGCCCAGACCGACCTGGTGCGCCAGCTGGCCGCGCGCACCGTCAAGCGCGAGTATTTCGCCATCGTCTGGGGCATGCCGCGCATCAGCGGTACGATCGATTCGTCGATGGGCCGCCACCCGAAAGACCGCATCAAGATGGCGGTGTCGACCGGCATGGGCTCCAAGCCGGCCATCACCCACTATCAGGTGCTGGGCGGCGGCAAGCTGGGCGAAGGCCGTCCGGTGACCTTGGTTCAGTGCCGCCTGGAAACTGGCCGCACCCACCAGATCCGCGTGCACATGATGTCGATCGGCTTCCCGCTGGTGGGCGACACCACCTACGGCAAGCAGCATCTGGCCGATTACTTCCCGCGTCAGGCGCTGCAAGCGCGCCGCCTGGGGCTGGTTCATCCGGCCACCGGCGAGCAATGCGAATGGACCGTGCCGTTGGCCGACGATTTTGCCGAGTTGCTGGCCCGCGCCGGCATCGAGGTACCGGAAGGCATTTGATGTCCACCCCGTCACATTGGCTGATCCCGCATTGGCCTGGCTTGCCAGACAATGTGGGGGCGTTGTCGACCACGCGGCGCGGCGGCGTCAGCCCGGCGCCGTATGACGATGGCATGGGCGGCGGCGGCCTGAACCTGGGCACCCACGTCGGCGACCAGCCGCACAATGTGGCCCGCAACCGCGACATCCTGCGCGCCTTGCTGCCGGGAGCGCCGGCCTGGCTGTCGCAGGTGCACGGCACGACGGTGGTCGATGTGGCCCGGATCGGGCTGCAAGATGTGCCGGAGGCGGACGCCAGTTTTTCCGTCGCGCCGGGCAAGCCCTGCGTCATCATGACGGCCGACTGCCTGCCGGTGCTGTTCTGCGATGTCGAAGGCAAGACCGTGGGGGCCGCGCATGCGGGCTGGCGCGGACTGGCCGCAGGCGTGTTGGAAAACACTGTGAAATCGATGCGCGCGGCCGGCGCCGGCGAGTTGATGGCCTGGATGGGGCCGGCGATCGGCGCCTACCAGTTCGAGGTCGGGCAGGAGGTCAAGCAGGCTTTCCTGACCGGCGCGCTCGATGCGTCCGGCGTGCGCCACGTGGAAGCGGCGTTTTCGCTTATCGACGGCAAACCGGGCAAGTACATGGCCGATATCTACGGCCTGGCGCGCTACGTGCTGCATCGGGCAGGGGTGATGCAGGTGCATGGCGGCGAGTTCTGCACCGTGTCCAATTCCGGCCGGTTTTACTCCTACCGGCGCGACGGCGTCACCGGACGGCAGGCCGCTTTGATCTGGATCAAATGAATCGAACAGCCGCTGGCTTAGTCTTCCGTTTCGGTTTGGGCGGCGGCCTGGCGGGCCTCGTGCGCCGCCAGTTCGGCCGCGCGGCGCCGGGCTTTGCGCTTGCCGGTGCCCGAGATGTAAATCAAAGTACCCAAGGGCAGCACGCAGTAGAACAAAAACGTTACAATTCCCGCAACGACGGTGGGCTCGGTCAGAGCCATCAGTCCGACCACGTAGATCCAAGCAATAGCAACAATCAGCATCAGCAGCCCAAGTAAAGATATTTAAACTATTTTTAGGGAATCAAACATGAATTTGCCAGATCCTCAAGCCATTGCCAACGCCTGGATGTCGCAGATGAGCGACCCCGGACAGTGGCAATCCTGGTTCAATATGGCGCCCACCACGGACGCCAATCCGCTGGCCGCCATGATGCAGGATGTGGGCGCCTCGGTGAAGCCGGAGGCCATGGAGCAGCTGAAAAACCAGTATCTGCAAGATTTTGGCGATTTATGGCAGGAGTTTTTGTCCGGCAAAACGCCCGATGTGGCCGACCGCCGCTTCACTTCAAACGCCTGGCAGGGCAATCCCATGTCGTCGTTCAATGCGGCATCATACCTGCTCAACGCCAAATTCCTGAATGCCATGGTCGACACGGTGGAAACCTCCGGCCAGCAAAAGCAGAAAATCCGCTTTGCCGTGCAGCAGATCATCGACGCCATGTCGCCGGCCAACTTCCTGGCCACCAATCCCGAGGCGCAGCAAAAGCTGATCGAAACCAAGGGCGAGAGCCTGACCAAGGGCCTGGCCAATATGCTGGCCGACATGAACAAGGGTCATATCTCGCTGTCCGACGAATCGGCGTTCGAAGTGGGCCGCAACCTGGCCACGACCGAGGGCACGGTGGTGTATGAGAATCCGCTGTTCCAGCTGATCCAGTACAAGCCGGTCACTGCCACGGTGCACCAGCGCCCGCTGCTGATGGTGCCGCCTTGCATCAACAAGTTCTACATCCTTGATTTGCAACCGGAAAATTCGTTGGTGCGCTATGCGGTGGAGCAGGGCAACAGCGTGTTCCTGATCTCGTGGAGCAATCCCGACCAGTCGCTGGCCGGCACCACCTGGGACGATTATGTCGACCAGGGCGTGATCGAAGCGATCCACGTGGTGCAGGACATCAGCGGCCAGGACCAGATGAACATGCTGGGCTTCTGCGTCGGCGGCACACTGGTCTCGACCGCGCTGTCGGTGCTGGCGGCGCGCGGCGAAAAGCCGGCCTCCAGCCTGACCCTGCTGACCACCTTCCTCGACTTCAGCGATACCGGCGTGCTGGACGTGTTTGTCGACGAAGCCCAGGTAGCTATGCGCGAGCAGCAACTGAAGGGCGGTGGCCTGATGCCCGGCCGCGACTTGGCCAGCACCTTCTCCAGCCTGCGTCCGAACGACCTGGTGTGGAACTACGTGCAGTCCAACTACCTGAAGGGCAACGAACCGCCGCCGTTCGACCTGCTGTACTGGAACTCGGACAGCACCAATCTGCCGGGCCCGATGTTCTGCTGGTACCTGCGCAACACCTACCTCGAGAACAAGCTCAAGACCGGCAAGCTGAAGGTGGCGGGCCAGAAGGTCGACCTGAGCAGCATCGACGCGCCGGCCTTCATCTACGGCTCGCGGGAAGACCACATCGTGCCGTGGATGTCGGCCTTCAGCTCGATGAACATCCTCAATCCGGGCAAGGTCAAGGCCAACCGCTTCGTGCTGGGCGCATCCGGCCACATCGCGGGCGTGATCAATTCGCCGGCGAAGAACAAGCGCAGCTACTGGACCAACGACAAGCCGCTGGGCCGCGCCGTTGCCAAGCCGCAGGATGGCGAAGCATGGATGGCTGGGGCGACGGAAAACCCGGGCAGCTGGTGGCCGGAGTGGGCCGCCTTCCTGGCCGAGCACGGCGGCAAGGACGTCAAGCCCAAGGCCAAACCCGGCAATGCCCGTTACCATGCCATCGAACCGGCCCCCGGCCGCTATGTGAAGGTACGTGCAGATTAATTTCAGCAGGGAAAAAGCATACTATTGTCTATCTGTAAATTTGGTTGCGTTGCAATAAAACCCAAAAGTTATATCAGATTGTGCAAGACATGCTTTTTCCCCTCTATAATAGAAAAAGTAGGCTAGTGGGAAAGCGGACCGAAGTTCGCTTTTTTTTCGAATTGTTAGAGTACGCGCTGCGGCGCAATAAGTGGACTTGTGATGAGTAGTGCGAAAAAAAATGCTGAACGTCTGATTAAGAAATACCCGAATCGCCGTCTGTACGACACGCAGACCAGTTCCTACATCACGCTGACGGACGTCAAGCAGCTGGTGCTGGACAACGAAGAATTCACCGTGGTCGACGCCAAGAGCAATGAAGACCTGAGCCGCAGCATCCTGCTCCAGATCATCCTGGAAGAAGAGGCCAGCGGCGCGCCGATGTTCTCCAGCGACGTGCTGGCACAGATCATCCGCTTCTACGGCCACGCCATGCAGGGCATGATGGGCTCGTACCTGGAAAAGAACGTGCAAGCCTTTACCGACATCCAGCGCAAGTTCACCGGCACCACGGCCGGCGGCCTGGAAGGCAAGCCATTCAGCCCGGAAATGTGGACGCAGTTCATGAACGTCCAGGGCCCGATGATGCAGGGCATGATGAACAACTACATCGACCAGAGCAAGAGCCTGTTCGTGCAGATGCAAGAGCAGATGCAAAGCCAGAGCAAGAACATCTTCGGCACCTTCCCCTTCGTTCCGGGCGTGCCGCCGACCGACAAGAAGTAATCCTTCACGGTCCGCTGCATTAAAAACGGCACAGCCGCTTCGGTCGCTGTGCCGTTTTTGTAGCCAAGTTACAAAAACTCCAGAATTTCGTTGACACCAGAATTTCTTCAGTAGTACTATCGACAACATCAGTGGAAGCGCTTCCACTTCACGAATAGACGAAGGAGTCGCTGTGGTTGTTGATGCATCAGTAGCACTGGAAGAGACGTTCTCGCCGCCGGCCGATTCGGTCCTGTGGAATAAGGATTTCCTGCTGGGCGCCGCCACCGCGGCCTATCAAATTGAAGGCGCCATCGCCGAAGACGGCCGCATTCCCTCGATCTGGGACACCTTCTCGGCCACGCCGGGCAAGACGCTGGCCGGCGACACCGGCGACGTCGCCTGCGACCATTACCACCGCTGGCCGGAAGACATCGAACTGCTGGCCAGCCTGAACGTCGGCGCCTATCGCCTGTCGATCTCCTGGCCGCGCGTGATGACGGCGGACGGCCAGCCGAATCAAAAGGGCATCGCCTTCTACCGCAAGCTGCTGACGGCGCTGCGCGCCAAGGGCCTGAAGACTTACGTCACGCTGTACCACTGGGACCTGCCGCAGCACCTGGAAGACAAGGGCGGCTGGGTCAACCGCGACACGGCCTACCGCTTCGCCGAATACGCCGACATGATCAGCAAGGAGCTGACCGGCCTGGTGGACGCCTGGGCCACGCTGAACGAGCCCTGGTGCTCGGCCATGCACGGCTACGGCACCGGCCACCACGCGCCGGGCAAGCAGGACGTGGTCTACGCCACGCAGGCCATGCACCATCTGCTGCTGGGCCACGGCCTGGCGGTGGCGCACCTGCGCGCCAACGATCCGGCGGCGCAAGTGGGCATCGTCGCCAACGTCGGCCGCGGCACCTCCACCGGCAGCAGCGACGCCGACCAGCGCGCGGCTTGGCTGTTCGAGCTTCAGCACAATAACTGGGTCCTCGATCCGCTGTTGAAGAAGTCCTATCCGTCGGCGCTGTGGGAGCTGTGGCCGGGCGCCGAGCCGCTGGTGCTGGCCGGCGACATGGACATCATCGGCAGCAAGCTCGATTTCCTCGGCATCAATTACTACTTCCGCACCAATGTCGTCAGCGACGGCAAGCACGGTTATCACGAGGTGGACCTGGAAGGCGTGGAGCGTACCCAGATGGGATGGGAAGTCTACCCGGACGGCCTGCGCCACCTGCTGGTCGGCTTCCGCCGCGATTACCCGAACCTGCCGCCGATCTACATCACCGAGAACGGCATGGCCACCGACGATGAGGTGATCGCCGGCGAAGTCGATGACCGCCAGCGCATCTCGTTCCTGAACCGCCATCTGGAAGCGGTGAACCAGGCGGTGAAGGCGGGCGTCGATGTACGCGGCTACTTTATCTGGTCGTTGATGGACAATTTTGAATGGGCCTTCGGATACGAGCGCCGTTTCGGTATCATCCATGTGGATTATGCGACCCAGAAGCGCACGTTGAAGCGCAGCGCCAGGCTGGTGGCGGATTTCCTCGCTAAACGGGACGCCAAATAATTGAACTTCCGGCAGCCATCCGAATAAAATGGGCGCTCGACGCCCACAGGAGACAGAATGATTAAGGCTACAAAACTGGGAAGCGCCATGGCGCTCGCCCTGGCCGCATGCGCGGGGTTGTCCACGACTGCGCAAGCGCAGGCGCCGGCACCGCTTAAGGCAACGGTGATCCATTGGTGGACGTCGGGCGGCGAATCCCAGGCGGTCAAGCAGTTCGCGGACGCGTACAACAAGGCCGGCGGCCTGTGGATCGACAACGCCATCGCCGGCGCCGATCAGTCGCGCGCCACCACCATCAATCGCATCGTCGGCGGCAATGCGCCGACGGCCGCGCAGTTCAACACTTCCAAGCAGTTCCGCGATTTTGTCGAACAGGGCTTGCTGAACAACGTCGACGACGTCGCTGCCACCGGCAAGTGGGACCAGGTCATGCCGCCGTCAATACTGGCCGCGATCAAGATCAACGGCCACTTCTACGCCGCGCCGGTGGACATCCATATGCCGGCCTGGTTCTTCTATTCCAAGGCCGCGTATAAAAAAGCCGGCATCACCAACGAGCCGCAAACCTGGGACGAGTTCCTGGCGCAGCTGGCCAAGCTGAAGGCGGCAGGCCTGGTGCCGTTGGCCTTCGGCGGCCAGGTATGGCAGGAGAAGATCACCTTCGACGCCATCTTCGCGATGGTCGGCGGCTCCGACCTGTACCTGAAGGTGTACCGCGACCGCGATCAAAAGGCCGTGATGTCGCCGGCCTTCAAGCAAGTGCTGGTCGACTTCAAGAAACTGAAAGCCTTTGTGGATGCAGGCTCGCCGGGCCGCAACTGGAACGATGCGACGGCGATGGTCGTCAGCGGCAAGGCCGGCGTGCAGATCATGGGTGACTGGGCCAAGGGCGAGTTCTCGTCGGCCAAGCAGGTGGCGGGCAAGGACTTCGGCTGCTTCCCCGGCTTCGGTCCGAAAGCGCCGTACATCGTCGCCGGCGACGCCTTCGTGTTCCCGAAAACCACGGACGCCAACGCCGTCAAGGCGCAGAAGCTGCTGGCGACGGTGGTTACTTCGCCGGCTGCGCAGGTGGCCTTCAACTCGCGCAAGGGCGCGATCCCGATTCGCGGCGATGTCGACGAATCGACGCTGGACATCTGCGCCAAGCAGGGCCTGGCCATCATCAAGGACAAGAGCCGCCAGCTGCCGAACGCCGAAATGCTGGCGACCCCGGACACCACCGGCGCCTTGCAGGACGTGCTGACCAGCTACTGGAACAAGAACCAGTCGGCGGACGACGCGCAAAAAGCCTTTGCCCGCGCGCTGAAGGACCAATAAGCCATGGCCAAGAAGCGTCAAAGCGTTTCCATCGCCGCCTACGTCGCCATGATACCGATGGCATTGACGGTGCTGCTGGCCTACCTGGGCACGATGCTGTGGACGGCCCGCGTGTCGGTCAGCAGTTCGCGCACCTTCCCGGCCAGCGACTTTGTCGGCGCCTCGCAGTACATCCGCTTGTTTAACAACGAGCGCTGGCTGCTGTCGCTGCAAAACGTCGCCGTTTATGGCGTGCTGTTCATCGCCGCCTGCCTGGTCATTGGCTTCCTGCTGGCCGTGTTCATCGACCAGAAGGTGATGGCGGAAGGCGCTCTGCGCACCATCTTCCTGTATCCGTATGCGATGTCGTTCGTGGCCACGGGCCTGATCTGGCAGTGGATCTTGAATCCCGAACTGGGCATCCAGGAAGTGCTGCACAAGCTGGGCTTCGCCGACGCCAAGTTCGACTGGATCGTCGACCAGGACATGGCGATCTACACCATCGTCATCGCCACCGTGTGGCAGGCTTCCGGCCTGGTGATGGCGCTGATGTTGTCCGGCCTGCGCGGCGTCGACGAGGAATTGTGGAAGGCCGCCCGCATCGACGGCATCCCGCGCTGGCGCGTCTACGTCAGTATCGTGCTGCCGATGCTGGGGGCGTCCGTGTCCACCGCCTTCGTGCTGCTGTTCGTGATGGTGGTGAAGGTGTTCGACTCGGTGGTCGCGATGACGCAGGGCGGGCCTGGAACGGCCAGCGAAGTGCCGGCCAAGTTCATCATGGATTACCTGTTCGGCCGCGCCAACATCGGCCTCGCTTCGGCGGCATCGATCGTGCTGCTGTCCACGGTGCTGGCCATTGTCGCGCCGCTGTACTATGTGCGCAACCGTCGCGCCGCGAAGGGGGCATGATGGGGCAGGTCGTCAAACTCGATAAGGCAGGAATGGAAAAAGCAGCAGAGCTGGCGCCGGGCGCCGCCGCCAATGACAGCATCGCTGGTGCACCGCCGGCCATCAAGCCGCGCCGCAAGCTGGCGTGGACGCCGGCCCGCATCGGCGTCTACGGCTTCCTGATCGTGGCGGCGCTGTTCTTCCTGCTGCCGCTGTATGTGATGCTGGTGACGTCGGTCAAGCCGATGGAGGAGATCCGCCTCGGCACGCTGTTCGCGCTGCCGATGCATGCGACCCTGGAGCCCTGGCTGCAAGCGTGGCAGTCCGCCTGCACGGGACTGGAATGCAACGGCATACGCGGCGGCTTCTGGAACTCGGTCGCCATTGTGGTGCCGAGTACCATCCTGTCGATCGCCATCGGCGCGGTGAACGGCTATGCGCTGTCGTTCTGGCGGCCGCGCGGCGCGGGCCTGCTGTTCGCGGTCCTGATGATGGGCGCCTTCATTCCTGTGCAGGTGATGGTGTACCCGCTGGTGCGCGTGCTGGCTGCGGTGAACCTGTTCAGTTCTTTGCCCGGCATTGTGCTGATCCACACGATCTTTGGCATGCCGGTGATGACGCTCCTGTTCCGTAACTACTACGCGGCGCTGCCGATGGAGTTGTTCAAGGCCGCACGTATCGACGGCGGCGGTTTCTGGCGCATCTTCCTGCAGCTGATGCTGCCGATGTCGACGCCGGTGATCGTGGTCGCCGTCATCATGCAGGTCACCGGCATCTGGAATGACTTCCTGCTTGGCCTGGTGTTCGCGGGTTCCGAGCATCTGCCGATGACGGTCCAGCTGAACAACATCATCAACACCACCACCGGCGAGCGCCTGTACAACGTCAACATGGCTGCGACCATCCTGACGTCGGTCGTGCCGCTGGCTCTCTATTTCATTTCCGGCCGCTGGTTCGTGCGCGGCATCGCCTCTGGCGCAGTGAAGGGTTAAACATGTCTAACGTAGCTATTCGTAATTTGCAGATTCAGCTGGGCGGCAACAAGGTCATCGAGTCGTTGAACCTGGATGTGAAAGCAGGGGAGTTCGTGGTGCTGCTGGGCCCATCGGGCTGCGGCAAATCGACGCTTCTGCATTCCATCGCGGGCTTGATCGACACCACCTCCGGCCAGATCGAAATCGGCGGCAAGGACATGACCTGGGCCGACCCGAAGGATCGCGGCATCGCGCTGGTGTTCCAGTCGTACGCGCTGTACCCGACCATGAACGTGGAGGCCAATATGTCCTTCGGCCTGCGCATCAACGGCACGCCGAAAGCGGAAATCGCCCGCCGCGTCGCGCGCGCTTCGGACATGCTGCAACTGGGGCCGCTGTTGAAGCGCAAGCCGGCCAACCTGTCCGGCGGCCAGCGTCAGCGCGTGGCGATCGGCCGCGCCATCGTGCGCGAGGCGGACGTGATGCTGTTCGATGAACCGTTGTCGAACCTGGACGCCAAGCTGCGCACTGAACTGCGGCGCGAACTGAAGCAGCTGCACAAGCAGTTGGGCGCCACCATGATCTACGTGACCCACGACCAGGTCGAGGCGATGACGCTGGCGCAGCGCATGGCGGTGATGAAGGGCGGCGTGGTTCAGCAGTTCGATACGCCGGCCAATATCTACAGCGAGCCGGCCAATCTGTTCGTAGCGACCTTCCTTGGTTCGCCCGGCATGAATCTGTTCAAGGGCAAGTTGGAGCAGGAGGGCGGCCGCACCGTGTTCCGCAACGATCATATGTCCGTCGACGTGACGGATTATCCATTCAAGCAGCAGCCGGCCGGCAAGCACGAATGTGTGCTGGGCGTGCGGCCTGAAGACATCGACGTCGGCAATTGCGACGGCGCTGAAAACGTGGTGTGCGCATCGGTCTCGCTGATCGAGGCGATGGGCGCGCACCGCGTGTTGTGGCTGGACTTCCACGGTACCCAGGTCGCGGGCATCGTGCAGGACCAGCAGCATCTCGAAACCGAGAAGGACATCAGCTTCTCGATCCGCACCAAGCGCATTTCTCTTTTTGACGGGGCCAGCGAACAGCGGCTCTAACACCGTAGCAGTAGCTGTGTTGTAAGACCGGGCCGCCACGGCATGGCCCGCCGCATCGGTGCGCCTTGCGGTGGCACCGGTTCCACACGTGCATAAGCCGTCACACAGAACGGGGCACGCAAACTAAACTGATGGAAGAAGCGAGGATAGACAAAATGAAGAAAACGATTTTAGCCCTGAGTATTGCGCAGATCGCGCAGTTCGCATTTGCCGGCGGCGCCCTGGCGCAGCAGGCCGCGCCGGTGGCGCAAGCGGGTGGAGAGGTGGAAAAGATCATCGTCACCGCCACCCGCCGCGACACGCTGGTGCAGGACACGCCACTGGCGATCACCGCCTACACCCAGGACACGCTGGCCAACAACCAGGTCAAGGACCTGGCGACGATGACCGCCATGGTGCCTAGCCTGGTAGTGGAGCCGCACAGTGACTCGGGAGGCGTGCACGTCTACATGCGCGGCGTCGGCTCGGCCAATCACACCGAGTTGGGCGACCCCGCCGTGGCGTTCTACGTCGACGGCATCTACGTGCCGCGTCCGCAGGGCGCGACGGCGCTGATGTATGACCTGAACCACGTCGAAGTCGCGCGCGGTCCGCAAGGTACGCTGAACGGCCGTAACTCCACCGCCGGCGCGGTCAACCTGGTGTCCGGCGCACCCAGCACCGCCAAGACGTTCGGCTCCGCCAGCATCACGCTGGGCGACTACCATCATATCCAGACCCAGGCCATGATGAACATCCCGCTCAGCGAGGACATCGCGCTGCGCATCGCCGCCATCAAGGACCAGCACGACGGCTACGTCGACTTCCTCAAAGGTTCGAACGTCCAGCCGGGCACCAAGAAATACGGCGCTGGCGACCAGCAGGGCGCGCGCGCCTCGCTGCTGTGGAAGTTCACTCCGGACCTGAAGGCGACCTTCATCGGCGATTACTACAGCGACACCGGCGCCGGCAACATCTACCTGTCGGCCGAACCGAAGCCGGGCCAGAACCTGCGCTCCGCGCTGATCGACACTCCGGGCACGCTGGACCAGTCCATCATCACCGCCAAGGCCAAGGTTGAATGGCGTCCGATGGACGGCCTGGCGACGCAGTACCTGGGCGCGTGGAGCCGCTTGAAACGCACCAACGGCAGCGATGCCGACGCCGGTTTCTACCCAGGCTTCAAGGCCGAGAACCGCACCGAGTGGAGCCAGTTCGACAGCGTCTCCAACGAGGTACAACTGCGCTCGGATTCGGAATCTCCGCTGCAATGGGTGGGCGGCCTGTTCTTCTTCCGCGAGAAGAACAAGATCCGCTTCGACATCGATCGCAGCCAGATTTCGCAGGCGATGCTGGACCAGGATATCGCCAGCGGCAGCGTGATCTTCGTGCAGCCGACCGTCGGCCAGTATGCATCGGCGATGTCCTTCATCCAGGGCGACCGCGAACTGCATTCGAAAGCCGTGTTCGCGCAAGCCAGCTACGACATCGATCCGCTGTGGAAGGTCACCGGCGGCGCGCGCTACACCAAGGACCATAAGTTCGACATCGGCGGCCAGAACTGGGCCTGTCCGAACTGGCCGGACAACGCGCCGCGCGGCACCGTCGCCCTGACGCCGAACCAGATCGCACAGTTGGTGACGCCGGGCGTGGGCACCATCAACACCCACAACATCGGCCCTGGCGGCGTGGTGAACCAGCAGACCTGCGGCAATACCTACGGCGACAACACAGCCGACCTGAAATACGGCCAGTCCACCTGGCTGGGCCGCGTCGAGTACAAGCCCGCCAAGGACATCCTGACCTTCGCTTCGGTGACCACCGGCTTCCACTCGCCGGCCATCGGCGACGGCGGCGCCACCACCAAGCCGGAGAAGCTGACCAGCTACGAAGTCGGCTTCAAGTCGGACCTGTTCGACCGTAAGCTGTCGCTGAACCTGGACGCGTTCTGGATGAAGTACAAGGACAAGCTGGAATCGCAGGTGGTGAACAACACGCTGCAGAACTTCAACGCGGCCGGCGCCTCGGTGAAGGGCGTCGAAGCGGAATGGAGCTATCGTCCGACCAGCGCCGACCGTTTCAGCGGCAACGCCACCTGGCTGAAGGCGCGCTATGACGACTTCCTGTCCTGTGACGTGGATGCGGCGCGCGCCAACAACCAGTCCTGCGGCACCACCGCGCCTACCGTCAATGTCGGTGGCGCCGTGTTGAAGCACGCGCCGACGTTCGCCACGACTCTCATGTACGAGCATGACTTCGACACCGGCAAGGGCCGCATCACGCCGCGCGCTTCGGCGCACTACGAGTCGGAATCGTTTGTCGGTTCGGGTGCGTTCAATACCGATGTGCCGGGCCATCCGGGCGTGAAGCAGCAGAAGGCCTACACCACGCTGGACCTGAGCGTGCGCTACGAGCCGTTGAACAAGGCTTACACGGCGGAGCTGTTCGTCAACAACGCGACCGACAAGGCGGTGAAGTATGACGCCATCGAAGTCTGCACGCAGGTTGGCGCACCATGCCAGCCGACGCAGCAGATCTGGGCGGCGTACTACAACAATCCGCGCACTTTCGGCGGCCGTGTGTCGATGAAGTTCTAAGAGAAAGGCCGGCAGGGATGCCGGCCTTTTTTACGGTTTGCGCGGAGCGACAGAGCCGCGCATCGTCACCGTGACGGGGAACTCGCGGACGATTTCGTGCTGGGTGCCGTAGCACAGGTTGAGCAGCCAGCGCACGGCGTTCTGCGTCAACTGCTGCATCGGGATATGCACCGACGTCAGGCCCGGCGACGAATACTCGGCCGAGTAGTCATCGTCATAGCCGATCACGGACACCTCGTTCGGCACGCTGATGCCGGCACGGTGGAAGCAGGACAGGGCGCCGACCGCCATTTCATCGTTGGCGCAGAACAGGCCCGTGAACTTGCGGCCCTCGTTGATCAACTGCTGCGTGGCGCTGAAGCCGCCCTCGCGCGAGAAGTCCGATTCGATCAGCCGCACCGCCGAACGCTCGATGTCATTGCGTTGCAGTTCGGCGAAGAAGCCATCCAGGCGCTCCTTGTTATCCGACGTGGTGGCCGGGCCGGAAATCACCGCCAGCTCGCGGTGGCCCGCTTGCAGCAAGGTCTGCGCCGCCAGTTCGCCGCCGTGATAATGATCGGGGCAGAACGAGGCATCCGGCAGCTGCGGGCTGCGGCGGTTGAGGAAGGCCATCTTGGGGTGCATTTTCTGCAGCGAGATCAGGTCCTCGTCGTACAGGTCATGGCCCAGCACCACGATGCCGTCGCAATCGCGGCCGATCAGGAACTTGACCGCCTCCACCGCCTCGTCGCGCGGCGAGCCGTCGCCGCAGCCGGTGGCCACGACCACATGCCTGCGCATGGCGCGCAGCTCGACGTCGGTCTGTTTGAGGATGGTGCCATAGTAGGCGCCGAAGAAGGAGGGCGTGAATATCCCGATCATGCCCAGCGACTGCGCCGACAGCGAGCGGCCGATGGACGAGGGACGGAAATTGAGTTGTTCGATCGCGGCCTGGACTTTCTTCATCGCCTCGGCCGATACCGGACCGGCGCCGGAAATGGCGCGCGATGCTGTCGACATGCCTACACCTGCGAGCACTGCGACGTCTTTCAGCGTTGCCACGAATTCTCCTGAACTGGGTGATGGAAGCCGCGCCGATGCGGGCCACTGGGTTAGCCTCTATCCTATCATGATCTCCCTATGGCGAATGGGGTATAATGTTCGATTGCTCGTAATTTTCATGGCGTATAAAGCAACCTATCATGCAATCGCAACCACTCAATCGTCTCCCCAAGCCCGCAACCGGCGCACCTGCGCCTAAAGTCGGCTTCGTCTCGCTCGGCTGCCCTAAAGCGCTGGTCGACTCCGAACAGATCCTGACCCAGCTGCGTGCCGAAGGCTACGAGACTGCCAAGTCCTACGACGGCGCCGACCTGGTCATCGTCAACACCTGCGGCTTCATCGACGCCGCGGTGCAGGAATCGCTGGACGCCATCGGCGAAGCGCTGGCCGAAAACGGCCGCGTGATCGTGACTGGTTGCCTGGGCGCGAAAAAAGACGCCGCCGGCGACGACATCATCATGAAGGTGCATCCGAAGGTGCTGGCCGTGACCGGCCCGCACGCGTTGGCCGAAGTGATGGATTCGGTCCACCTGCACCTGCCCAAGCCGCACGAGCCTTTCCTCGACCTGATCCCGGCGCAGGGTATCAAGCTGACGCCGAAGCACTACGCCTACCTGAAGATTTCCGAAGGCTGCAACCACCGCTGCTCGTTCTGCATCATCCCTTCGATGCGCGGCGACCTGGTCTCGCGCCCGATCGGTGAGCTGATGCTGGAAGCTGAGAACCTGTTCAAGTCCGGCGTCAAGGAACTGCTGGTGATCTCGCAGGATACGTCGGCCTATGGCGTCGACGTCAAGTTCCGCACCGGTTTCTGGAACGGCCGCCCGATCAAGACCCACATGACGCAGCTGATGGAAGCGCTGGGCGAGCTGGCCAAGTCGTACGGCGCCTGGGTGCGCATGCACTACGTGTACCCATACCCGCACGTCGACCAGGTCATCCCGATGATGGGCGAGCATATCCTGCCGTACCTGGACATCCCGATGCAGCACGCGCATCCCGATGTGCTGAAGCGCATGAAGCGTCCGGCCAGCGGCGAGAAGAACCTGGACCGCATCCTGGCCTGGCGCGCGATGAATCCGAACCTGACCATCCGTTCGACTTTCATCGCCGGCTTCCCAGGCGAGACCGAGGCCGAATTCGAATACCTGCTGGACTTCCTGAAGGAAGCGCAGATCGACCGCCTGGGTTGCTTCGCCTACTCGCCGGTCGAAGGCGCCACCGCGAATGAACTGGCCAATCCGGTACCGGAAGAAGTGCGCGAAGAGCGCCGCGGCCGCGTGATGCTGCTGCAGGAAGAGATCTCGAAAGCGCGCCTGAAGGCCAAGGTTGGCACCACCGTGCGCGTGCTGATCGATGAAGTCAACCGCAGCGGCGGCGTAGGCCGCTCCAGCGCCGACGCGCCGGAAATCGACGGCGTGGTGTACGTCAAGCCGCCGTATGAGCCGCACAAGAAATTGGCCGTCGGCCAGTTCTTCGACGTCAAGATCACCACCTCCGACGCCCACGACCTGTGGGGCGAGGCGCAATAAGCGAATCGAACCTATAATGAAGGCGGACCAGCAATGGACCGCCTTTTTTTCGTCCGTCTATTCTCATCATGACCATCAAAAAATCCCCGCAGACCGCACTCGTTCATACCGACTATCAGGCTCCGGAAGGCTTTGCCGCTTTCCCCGGCGCCATCCACCATGCCTCGACGGTGCTGTTCAAGAACGTGGCGGCCATGCGTTCGGGCGACTGGAAAGAGAAGAACGCCTATACCTACGGCCTGCACGGCACGCCGACCACCTTCACGCTGGAGGCGCGCCTGGCCGAGATCGAGGACGGCAAGTACTGCCTGCTGGCGCCGAGCGGCCTGGCGGCGATCGCCATGGTCGACTTCGCGCTGCTCAAATCCGGCGACGACGTGCTGTTGCCCGATAACGTCTACAACCCCAACCGCGAGCTGGGGCGCTGGCTGTCGGCCGACTACGGCATCACCGCGCGCTACTACGATCCGCTGATCGGCGAAGGCATCGCCGCGCTGATCCAGCCGAATACAAAGCTGATCTGGACCGAGGCGCCGGGTTCGGTGTCGATGGAAGTGCCGGACCTGCCGGCCATCTGCAAGGCGGCGCACGAGCGCGGCGTGATGGTTGCGCTGGACAACACCTGGTCGGCCGGCCTGGCGCTGCGTGGCTTCGAGCTTGGCGTCGACATCATCATGCAGGCGCTGACCAAATACCAGTCCGGCGGATCGGACGTGCTGATGGGCGCCGTCATCGTGCGCGACGCCGCGCTGCACGAAAAGCTCAGCCTTTCGCATATGCGGCTCGGCATGGGCGTCGGCGCGGACGATGCTTACCTGGTCTCGCGCGGCCTGCCGACCATGCGCTTGCGCTTCGACGCGCACGACGCGGCGGCGCGCAAGCTGGCGGCGTGGTTGCAGGCGCGCCCGGAAATCACCAAGGTGCTGCACCCGGCCTTTACCGATTGTCCCGGCCACGAAATCTGGAAGCGCGACTTCAGCGGCGCCGGCGGCTTGTTCTCCGTGCTGTTCGACGAGCGCTATACCGAGGAGCAGACCGACCGCTTCATCGACGCGCTCAAGTTCTTCAAGATCGGCTATAGCTGGGGCGGGGCCAACAGCCTGGTGATGCCTTACCGGATCCAGCACATGCGCAAGGGCTGGACGGACAAGGGCATACTGGTGCGCTTCAACGTGGGCCTGGAAGACGTCAACGATTTGATCGCGGATATCGAGCGCGCGCTGGGAGAGTTGGCATGAGCCGCTTCTGGAGCGATGTGGTCCACGGCCTGACGCCGTACACGCCGGGCGAACAGGTGCAGATGCCCGGCCTGGTCAAACTTAACACTAACGAGAATCCCTACGGCCCGTCCCCCAAGGCGATTGCGGCGATGCAGGCGGCCGTCGGCGACCAGTTGCGCAAGTACTCCGACCCCGGCAACGTCGTCGTGAAGGACGCTGTGGCGCGCCGCTTCGACCTGGCGCGCGAGCAGGTCTTCATCGGCAATAGCTCGGACGAAGTGCTGGCGCACACCTTCCACGCTTTGCTCAAGCACGAGCTGCCGCTGCTTTGCCCGGACATCAGCTACAGTTTCTATCCGACTTATTGCAGCTTGTACGGTATCAAGGCGGTGCAGGTGCCGTTGAACGAGCGCTTCGAGATCGCCGTCGAGGATTATCGCCAGCCGTGCGGCGCCATCATCATCGCCAATCCGAACGCGCCGACCGGCATCGCGCTGCCGCTGGCGCGGATCGAAGCGCTGCTGGCTGCCCATCCCGACCAGGTGGTGGTGATCGATGAAGCCTATGTCGATTTCGGCGGACAAAGCGCCATCGCGCTGCTGGGCCGCTACGATAATCTGCTGGTGATCCAGACGCTGTCCAAATCGCGCTCGCTGGCCGGACTGCGGGTCGGTTATGCCGTCGGTCATCCCGACCTGATCGCGGGCCTGGAGCGAGTGAAGAACAGCTTTAACTGTTATCCGCTGGGGCAAGTGGCGCAGGCCGGCGCGGTGGCTGCGCTGGACGATCTGGCCTACATGGAGCAGACCTCGCAAGCCATCATCGACACGCGCGCGTGGCTGGCCGCGCAGATGCAGGCGCTGGGCTTCGAGGTGCTGCCGTCGGCGGCCAATTTCATCTTCACCCGCCACCCCGGCCACGACGCGGCGCAGCTGGCGGCAGGCTTGCGCGAGAGGGCGATTTTGGTGCGCCACTTCAAGCAGGCGCGTATCGACCAGTTCCTGCGCATCTCCATCGGCACGGACGAAGAGTGCGCGAAACTGGTCGATGCGCTGAAAGCGATACTGCCAACGGGGTGAGGAAGCGATGCCTAGGTGCTAGTTTGGAACGGCGGCAGGCTCGTTGCGTCACGCGGCTTAAGGTGAATCGCGGAACACGCCCCTGATCTCGCGCAGCTTCCAGATGTAATTGAGCGATACCCAGCCGCCTACCGCCACGCCATTTTGCATCGGCGGCACGAAGCGGCACAGGGCGATGGCGTTGCGCGATGCACGGTCCAGCGCCAGTGAACGGCTGGATTTCATGATGCGCGACTCGGCAACGAGGCCCTGCGCGTCGATCCGCAAGGCCATGCGGGCCGTGCCTTCCTGGCCTCTGAGCTTGGCTTCGAACGGATAGGTCGGCGTGTCGCATTCGACCGCCAGCACCGCTGCCGGCAGCGATTCGAAATCATCCGGCCCTGCCGAACTGCCCGCGCCTTTGCCCTGCGCTGTGCCGGCGCCAGAACCAGTGCTAGCGCCAGCGCCCAAAGCCGCTGACACGCCAGGCGCGTGCGCCGCATCCTGCGGTAGCGATTGCGATTGTGAGGTGGGGCTGGCGTGTACGACCGCTGCGTCTTCCGTGGTGGCTTCCGCCTTGATGGTGAAGGTTGGTCCGAAGTCCAATCGGGGCAACGCTGGCGTAGGCATATGCTCGATCGCGATGCCCGCAGCGGATGCGGTGCTGGAGCCTGCGCCGGAACTCAACATCGAGACTTGCGTGATCCGGCTGGGCGCCGCAACGAAGAAGAGGCTGATCTTGCCGGTCTTTTGCAGCATGAACCAGGCAACCAGCAAATGCAGCGCGACGATCAGCAGCAGACTGGAACGACGAGAGTTGCTGTTACGGCCAAACTGCGGGAAATTCAGTTCTTGCTGCATGTGGCGTCCCCTCGTGTAGTGTGTATTGTGAAAAATATCACACTTTGCCGACTGCAGCCAGCGTTCGCAGCAAGAAGGCCGTGATGTCGGCGAACAGCTCCGGCTGGACGGTGTCGCGGTCGAAGCCTGGCGGGTCCTGCGAGGGTTTGAAGTTTGGCCGCGTCATCTCCGGCGGGAACTTGCTCATGAAGGCGAAGTGCCCGGCGCCTGCTATCTCGCGGTGCTCGACCAGCGCGGCATCGGCTACGCCGCCGATGATTTTCTCCGCATGTTCGGCTGGCGTGATGTCGTCCTTTTCGCCGGTGCGCATCAGGATCGGCACGCGCACCGCATGCAGCGAACCGGCGATGAACCAGAACGTGGCGGGATTGAGCAGCACCAGCGCCCGCACGCGCGCGTCGGCCTGCACCGGCACCGGTTGCGGCTGACCATCCTTGCTTTCGCGTGGCCCGGACCAGGGCTGGCCGCCGGCCACCGCCAGCGCCGTATAGCCGCCGATCGAATGGCCGATGACGGCCACGCCGTCGCCGGCGATATGGTGTTTGAGCACAGGATCGGACAACGCCGCGTCGATGGCGAGCGTGATATGGCGCGGCCGGTTGGCCAGGTTGGCGGCGGTGCCGGCCAGGCTGTTGTCATGCCGCGTATTGCCTGTGTGCGCGGGCAGCGCCACCACAAAGCCTGCCTGCACCAGGTGCTTTGCCATTTGCCGATAGGTCCACGGCGTGCCGGAATTACCGTGCGAGATGAGCACCAGAGGATGCGCGCCGGCGGCCGGCGACGCATCCCTGGCGACGCTCACGGTGTATGGACCGAAGTGTTCGGCCGCTTCGACGCCGTCGGCGGGATAGAGCAGCGCCAGCGGCACCACCGCTCCCTGTACCGTGTCATCGATGTCGACCAGGCGACAGCCACATACTTGAACCATGCTTTGCTCCTTACAGCGGTCGAACGGGAATGCAGATGTCGAAGATCATCGTACAGCTCTTTGGATCCATCGCCAGGTCGGGCCTGAACATTTCGAAGCAAGGGCGGTCGTCGCACTGCAAGCCGCTGGAGGGCAGCCAGTTGCGCGTCATCCAGGTCCAGGCGTCGCTGATCTCGGCGGGCTGGCCTTCGAAGTGGGCTACGGCGTAACGGCCGCCGGGCAGGGTGGCGATGTCGGCCGAGCCGGTGGCGGTGAAGCTTTCCGGCACGGTGACGCAGGCGTCGTAGCGGCACTTGTCGGGCGGTGTGATGCTCGGGTCGTCGTAGCTGACGCCGTAGCACACATGCTGGTCCAGGCCGTGCGACTGTATCCACGGCGATACCGTGCCGCGCCAGAAGGCGCCGATGCCGGGGCCGTAAGGGCCGATGTGGCGATGATAGGCGACCCGCGCGGCGGGCAAATCGATCACTTTAACGTCCATGTTGAAATCTCCTGATTCGTGGTTGGAGATGTCATCGTCGCCGATGCCGGTTTGCGGCGTCTGATCGTAGTTGCTCAACACCTGATCCAGATTGCTCTCGGCGCGGCGGCTGCCGCCCAGCGCTTGCGAGGCCAGCCGCTCCTGGGTGTCGCGCCGCCACTCGGTCGGCGTGTAGCCGAACCTGAGTTTGAAGGCGCGTGCGAACGCTTCGCCTGAACCGAAGCCGGTGGCCAGCGCCGTTTCCAGCACCGATTCGGGCGGCGTGCAGCTCAGGCGGAAGGCGGCCTTTTCCAGCCGGCGGCGGCGCGCGTAATCGCCCAGGGTTTCACCCATCCACGACTGGAAGATGCGATGAAAGTGAAAGCGCGAGAAGTTGGCGACGTCGGCCAGCTGTGCCAGTTCCAACGGCTGGTCCAGATGGGCGTCGATGTAGTTCAGCACGCGGTTCATGCGCCGCGCATACTCGGCGCGCGGGGACTGGTCGTTGGGGAGGCTCATTTGTATTAAAATCTATAAAATACAACAGTGTTGATTATATAAGGAGTGGGTGTGACTGCGAAAACTTCAGTGCTGTTTGTCTGCATGGGGAATATCTGCCGCTCGCCGACGGCGGAGGGCGTGTTCCGCCATCGCGTCGAGGCGGCCGGACTGGCCGATCGCTTTCTCATCGATTCGGCCGGCACCCACGGCTACCATGTCGGCGAACCGCCCGATGCGCGCTCGATGGAGCATGCCGCCAACCGTGGCTACGACTTGTCGGCGCAGCGCTCGCGCAAGGTGGCGGCCAGCGACTTCGAAACCTTCGATCATGTGCTGGCGATGGACCACGATAATCTGCGCCTGCTGGAGGCGGCCTGTCCGCCGCAGCACCGGCACAAACTGGGGCTGTTCATGGCGCATGCGCGCCACAGCGCATCCGATGTGGTGCCCGATCCTTACTACGGCGGCGGCCGCGGTTTCGACATGGTGCTGGACTATATCGAAGACGCGTCCGATGGCCTGATCGCCGCCTTGTCGGTGAAATAAAGCGATTGCGAAAAAGATAAGTTGATGGCAGCATACGGCGGTTGATCGCCAATCGAGAGCGATCTGCATCGGGAGAAAAATATGTCGCAACATCGCAAGTGGATGCTGTCCATGGGCCTGGCCACGGCCGTGCTGCTGGGCGGCGCTGTGCAGGCGCAGGATCTGCAACGTCTCGAAGCGCTGGTCGACAAGGCCGTCGCCAAGGATCATTTTTCCGGCGCGGTGCTGGTGGCCAAAGGCGACCAGGTCTTGCTGGACAAGGGCTACGGCTCCGCCAACCTGGAATGGAATATCCCCAATTCGCCGAGCACCAAATTCCGTCTCGGCTCCGTGACCAAGCAGTTCACGGCCGCCAGCGTGCTGCTGTTGCAGGAGCGCGGCAAGCTGGCCGTCTCCGACCCTGTCAGCAAATACCTCGGCGGCCTGCCTGCCGCGTGGAGCAAGGTCACGATTTTCCAACTGCTGAACCACACTTCGGGCATCGCCAATTTCACCTCGACCAAGGAATACCAGGCGATCGAGCCGTTCACCAAGAAGCCGGAGGAATCGGTGGCGCTGGTGCGCGACAAGCCGCTGGAGTTTGAATCCGGCTCGCGCTTCAGCTACAGCAATACCGGCTATGTGCTGCTGGGTGCATTGATCGAGAAGGTCAGCGGCCAGACCTACGACGCCATCGTGCGCCAGAATATCTTCGAGCCGCTCGGCATGAAGGACAGTGGCTACGACTGGAACGCCAATGTGCTGCCGAACCGCGCCGCCGGTTATGCGCGCGGCAAGAAGGGCATGACCAACGCCGGCTTTATCAACATGAGCATCCCGCACGCCGCCGGCGCGCTGTACTCCACGACCGGCGACCTGCTGCGCTGGCAGCGCGGCCTGTATGAGGGCAAGCTGCTGTCGCCGGCGTCGCTGGAGGCGATGACCACGCCTTACCAGTCCGGCTACGGTTTCGGCCTGGGCATACAGCAGAAGGATGGCGGCAAGGAAGTGGGCCACGGCGGCGGCATCGAAGGTTTCGCCACCGAGGTGCATTACCGCATGGCCGACAAGATCAGCGTGATCGTGCTCAGTAACGTCGAAGGCAGTGAGCTCGAATCACTGACCGCCGGGCTGACCGCCACCGCGCGCGGCGTCACCTATGTGATGCCGGCGGAACGCAAGGATATCGCCTTGTCGGCCGAGCAGATGGCGGCCATCGCCGGCACCTACACGATGCCGGACGGCCGCCGCCTGTGGCTGCGCACCAGCAACGGCGGCATGACGACCCAGTTGCAAGGCCAGGCTTCGCTGCCGATTTATGCCGAGTCGGCGGACAAGCTATTCCTGCGCAAGGTCGACGCGCAGCTTGAGCTGCATCGCGACGCGGCCGGCAAGGTGGAGGCGGTAACGCTGCTGCAAGGCGGCCGCAATATGCGCATGCCGCGCGTGGACGAAGCGCCGCCCGCCGATGACAGCCCGGCTGCCGGCCAATAAAGAGACCGACCAAACCTCAATGATACGAAGATGAACGCACATATCGTCAAACTGGAAGAGACGCCCGACGGCGGCGACATGCAGGCACTGGTCAAGGGCCTGACCGCCTACAACGCCGCGCAGGCCAATGGCGAAACGCCGAACTATCTGGTCGCCACCGTCAAGGACGACGGCGGCAAGCTGGTTGGCGGCCTGCTGGGCGCCACCTATCTTGGATGGCTGCAGATCCAGGTGGTGTGGCTGGACGACAGCGTGCGCGGCCTGGGCTACGGCAGCGAGTTGATGGCGATCGCGGAACGCGAAGCCTTGCGGCGCGGCGTGCAGAACGCCTTCGTCGAGACGCTCAGCTTCCAGGCCTTGCCGTTCTATGAAAAGCTGGGTTACACCGTGTTCAGCCGCCTCGCCGATTTTCCTCCCGGCGGGGCGCGCTATGCGCTGACCAAGAAGCTGGAAGGCTGACTAAGGCTGCTCCGTTCCATGCGAGGCTGCGAACACCGGACCGCCCAGGTACGAATAATAGAAACGCCGCTGCCCGGTCGACAACAGCACGTGGTGCGCCAGCAGGAAGTCGCGACCCAAGATCACCTGGTGATCCCTTGCATTGAGATCGCCGTCCACCGACTCCATGACCGTGATGCGCGGATGACTGATCTGCTCCTCGCCGATGGCGAAGCTGTCGAACGTGGTGATCCACGATTGCCTGGTTTTTCCGTTAAGGCCTTGCAGCTTGTTGCCCTTGCGGGTGCCGGCGGACGCGGGATCGAATCCCAGCCGCTCGGCGGTGTGCTGGTCGACCAGCGAGATGGTGGCGCCGGTGTCGATCAGGGCCATCAGCTTGCTGCCGTTGATCGTCACCGGCACGATGGCGCGGCCGTCGCGGGACAGCGTTTCCAGCGGCACGTCCAGCGCCTTGGCATCCCAGTAGGCCAGGGACTTGTCGTCGCAGCCGGCGCCGCGGAAGAACTTGAGCTGCTTGTCGGCCAACGCGATTTCCAGGTCGGCCTGCAGCAGGTAGTCGGCGCCGATGATGCCGCCGTAGCCTGGAAAGTCGAAACCTTCGACGACAGGGAAAGAGGTCTGGTGCAAGCGCGTAGGACCGATGACCACTTCTTTCGGCCGGGCTGAAAACATCGGCGCGCGTCCTCCAATGCCACTCATGATCTCGCTGATGCGGGTGAGCGTGACTTGCTGGCGGTCGAGTTCCGCGCGCGTCAGCACGGTTTTGAAGGCGCCGGTATCGATCAGCATGTGCACGGACTTGCCGTTGATTTGCGCGTCCAGGTAGGGCGTGTCGGAAATGCGTTCGTCCACACTGATGCCCAGCGCGGCCAATTCGGTGTAGCGGCATTCGGCGCCGGCCTGGCTGGAGAGGGCGGCCAGCAGCAGCGGCATGCAAAGGAGGAGGCGGTTCATGAATAAAGAAAGCTGTTGACAGACATCGATGTTATCATTTTAGCTAACTTTTGTGTTTGATATTGATATGCTTGACAGTTGGTTCGCACCCCCATAACTACCGTTCATCCGCCGGCCGGCGGCGTTTGTCGGATGTTCCGTGCAAAAGGTGGTTTTTTTGTCTAGAGTGCAGTCATTGCCATCCACATTGTGAGCGATGGCGATATCTACCTGGATGGGAAATATCATGCGTACTTTTGTGTGGGCATTACTGCTGGGCTGCTGCATTCCCGGCGCCGCGGGCGCGGTCGAGAAGCCGTTGCAGGAGACTGACTTGCAGGAGTTCAGGGGCCAGTACGATCTGGCCGACGGCCGGACCTTGACGGTCACCCAGCATCGCAAGAAACTGTTTGTGCAGATGAACAACGGCCCGGCGGTCGAGTTGGAGCCGGCCGGCAAGAGCGTGTTCGTCACGCGCTGGGGCGGGCTGCGCGTGGAGTTCGATCAGCGCGACAACGGCAACGTCGCCGGTGTTCGCCTGCTGGGACCGGAGCAGGTGGCGCGCCGACAGGACTGAGCCGGCGCGTGCGTACTAGGTCAGCAGCGGAAGGATGCCGTCCAGGCCGACGAAGTTGAGCGCCACGTTGGCCTGCTCGCGCACCACCGGCTTGGCGCGGAACGCCACCGACATGCCGGAGATGCTCATCATCTTCAGATCATTGGCGCCGTCGCCCATGACGATCGCCTGCGAAGGTTCGATGCCCAGCTCCGCGCACACGCGCTCCACGGTGCGCTGCTTTTCTTCCGCATCGACGATGCCGCCCACCACGCGCCCGGTCAGGCGGCCGTCGACGATTTCCAGCTCGTTGGCGTGGGTGTAGTCCAGGCCCAGGCGCTCTTTCAAACGCGAGGTGAAGAAGGTGAAGCCGCCCGACACCAGCAGCGTTTTCAGGCCGGCCTGCTGCACCGCCTTGAGCATGGTTTCCGCGCCCGGCGACAGTTGCAGGCGCTCGTTGTACACGCGCTCCAGCGCCGACGCCTCCAGGCCTTCGAGCAGCGCCACGCGGCGCTTCAGGCTCTCGGCGAAATCGAGCTCGCCGCGCATCGCCGCCTCGGTGATCTCGGACACCTGCGGCTTGAGGCCCTGCATGTCGGCGATTTCGTCGATGCATTCGATGGTGATCAGCGTCGAGTCCATGTCCATGGCGACGAGCTTGAATTCGCTCATCTTGTGCATGCCGATGGAATAGGTGGCGTCCAGCTGGGCCGCCTGGGCGGCCACTTCGATGGTCTGGCGCAGCGCCGGCGAGAAGGTGATGCCTTCGCAGCGCAGCGCGCGTTCGTTCAACCAGGTGATGTTTTTCGGCGCCGTCAGCGCCGCGATGCGTTCCAGTCTGGCCTTGCAGTCGTCCAAGCCTTGCAGCACGAGATTCATAGTATTTTTTGCAGTCTTCATAAATGCTTATAGCGTTTTTTGGGCTAGGCGCCCAAGTTACTGGTTAAGGCTCACGCGGTCAACTGTTTGATTGCACCTTTGATCTGGGCGACACGTGCCGCCAGGTCGGGCATGGCGGCGGTGATCTTCAATTTGTCCTGGCCATTGAGCTTGATCTGGCGATTCTTCTGTATCAGCTCGATGATGCGCATCGGGTCGATCGGCGGCTTGGCCATGAACTGCAAGGTGGCCGCTTCGCCATGGGCGTCGATCTTGACGATGCCCACGGTTTTGGCGGCGATGCGCAGCCGGTGGGTCTCGATCAGGGCCTTGACGGGGTCGGGCAGTTTGCCGAAACGGTCGATCATCTCTTCCTGCATGTCGTCGATCTTGTCCTGGACGTTGCAGTTGGCCATGCGCTTGTAAATAGACAGCCGCTCGTGCACATCGCCGCAGAAATCGGCCGGCAGCAGCGCCGGCACGTGCAGGTTGATCTCGGTGGTGGTGGCCAGCGGCGCAGCCAGGTCGGGCTCCTTGCCGGCCTTGAGCGAGCGCACCGCCTCGTTCAGCATGTCAGAATACAGCTGGAAGCCGATCTCGGTCATCTCGCCGGACTGGTTGTCGCCGAGGACTTCGCCGGCGCCGCGGATCTCCAGGTCGTGCATCGCCAGATAGAAACCGCTGCCCAGTTCTTCCATCTGCTGGATCGCGTCCAGGCGGCGCTGCGCCTGTTTGGTCAGCGACTGCACGTCGGTCACCAGCAGATAGGCGTAGGCCTGGTGGTGCGAACGGCCGACCCGGCCGCGCAGCTGGTGCAGCTGCGCCAGGCCGAACTTGTCGGCGCGGTGCATGATGATGGTGTTCGCGGTCGGCACGTCGATACCGGTTTCGATAATCGTGGTGCACAGCAGGATG
Source organism: Duganella sp. BJB476 (assembly GCF_003416895.1). GTDB lineage: Bacteria > Pseudomonadota > Gammaproteobacteria > Burkholderiales > Burkholderiaceae_D > Rugamonas. The sequence continues at coordinate 1,994,485 of NZ_QVIO01000001.1, read as the reverse complement.
TTGTAGCGCTGCGCCACGAAGTCGCGCATCACCTTTTCCAGGTCGCGCTCGTGCATCTGGCCGTGCGCCACGGCGATGCGCGCCTCCGGCAGCAGCTCGGTCAGCATCGCCATGCGGTTCTGGATGGTCTCGACCTCGTTGTGCAGGAAGTAGACCTGGCCGCCGCGCTTCAATTCGCGCAGGCAGGCTTCGCGGATGATGGATTCGCCTTCGCTGCGCACGAAGGTCTTGATCGCCAGGCGCTTTTGCGGCGCGGTGGCGATGACCGAGAAGTCGCGCAGGCCTTCCAGCGCCATGCCCAGCGTGCGCGGGATCGGCGTGGCGGTCAGCGTCAGCACGTCGACTTCGGCGCGCAGCGATTTCAGGGCTTCCTTCTGGCGCACGCCGAAACGGTGTTCCTCGTCGATGATGACCAGACCGAGGCGGGAGAACTTGACGTCGTCCGACAGCAGCTTGTGAGTGCCGATGACGATGTCCAGCGTGCCGTCGGCCATGCCCTTGATCGCCTGCGTGATCTCCTTGCCGGTGCGGAAGCGCGACATTTCGGCGATGCGCACCGGCCAGTCGGCGAAGCGGTCGGCGAAGGTTTGCGCGTGCTGCTCGGCCAGCAGCGTGGTCGGCGCCAGGATCGCCACCTGCTTGCCGCCCATGACGGCGATGAAGGCCGCGCGCAGCGCCACCTCGGTCTTGCCGAAGCCGACGTCGCCGCACACCAGCCGGTCCATCGGCTTGCCGGAGGTCATATCCTTGATGACGTTGTTGATCGCTTCCTGCTGGTCCGGCGTTTCGTCGAAGCCGAAGCTGTCGGCGAAGCGCTCGTAGTCGTGCGCCGAGTATTCGAACGCGTGGCCCTGGCGCAGCGCGCGGCGCGCGTACAGGTTGAGCAGCTCGGCGGCGGTGTCGCGCACCTGTTCGGCGGCGCGGCGCTTGGCTTTCTCCCATGCGCCGGAACCCAACGCATGCAGCGGCGCGTCTTCCGGCGAGGCGCCGGAGTAGCGCGAGATCACGTGCAGCTGCGATACCGGCACATACAGCTTGGTGTCCTTGGCGTATTCCAGGTGCAGGAATTCGGTTTCGCCTTCACCCAGGTCCATGCTGGTCAGGCCCATGTAGCGCCCGATACCGTGGTTGATGTGGACCACCGGATCGCCGATCTTCAGCTCCGACAGGTCGCGCACCATCGATTCGACCTGGGTGACGGCTTCCTGCTTCTTCTTGCCGACGCGGCGGCCGGAGCCCGCATACAGCTCGGTCTCGGTGATGAAAATCAGATTTTCATCAGGAGTCGACAGCTCGAAGCCGGCGTGCAGCGGGGCCACTCCCAGCATCAGCTTGGCGTCGGAGGTGGCGAAGCCCTCGTAGCCTTCGACCGGCGTCAGCGCCAGGTCGTATTCGGTGAAGTACTGCTGCAGCGTTTCGCGGCGGCCGTTCGATTCGGCGCAGATCATCACGCGGCGGCCGGCCGGCAGCAGGTAGGCGCGCAGATTGGTCAGCGGGTCGTCGCTGTGGCGGTTGACGGCGATGTTGGGCACCGGCGCCGACAGTTCGGAGGCGCCGCTGTCGGCATCCTTCGAGATCACCAGCCGGCCGTAGGGCTTGGCCAGCGTGAAGAACTGCTCGTCCGACAGGAACAGCGCTTCCGGCGCCATGATGGGGCGGTCGCGGTCGGACTTCAGGAAGCGGTAGCGCGAGCCGGTGTCGGTCCAGAAGCGCTTGATGGCGGCGTCGATGTCGCCCACCAGGGCCAGCGCCGCGCCTTGCGGCAGGTAGTCGAACAGCGTGGCCGTCTCTTCGAAGAACAGCGGCAGGTAGTACTCGATACCGGCGGAGGCGATGCCGCTCTTGATGTCCTTGTACACCACCGAGCGCGAAGGATCGCCCTCGAACTGCTCGCGCCAGCGGTTGCGGAAGGTGGTGCGCGCCGCTTCGTCCATCGGGAACTCGCGGCCGGGCAGCAGCCGCACCTCGCTGACCGGGTACAGCGAGCGCTGGGTGTCGGCGTCGAAGGTGCGGATGGTTTCGATGGTGTCGCCGAACAGGTCGAGCCGGTAGGGCAGGGCGGAGCCCATCGGGAACAGGTCGATCAGGCCGCCGCGCACCGAGTATTCGCCGGGCGACATCACCTGCGCCACGTGGGTGTAGCCGGCCAGCGTCAGCTGCGCTTTCAGGCGCGCTTCATCGAGCGACTCGCCCTTTTTGAAGAAGAAGGTGTAGGCCGCCAGGAAGGACGGCGGCGCCATGCGCACCAGCGCCGTGGTGGCCGGCACCAGCATCACGTCGCACTGGCCGCTGGAGATTTCGTGCAGCGTGGCCAGGCGCTCGGACACCAGGTCCTGGTGCGGCGAGAAGGCGTCGTAGGGCAGGGTTTCCCAGTCCGGCAGCAGATGGCAGCGCAGCTGGTCGCCGCCGAACCATGGGATCTCGTCCAGCAGGCGCTGGCCGTCGCTGGCGTTGGCGACGATCACGGCCAGCATCTGGCCCTGGGATTTGAGTTCGAGCGCGGTAAGCGCCAATGCGTAGGCGTCCGACGAGCCGTGCAGCGCAGGCAGGGCGAAGCGGGTGCCGGGTTTTGGTAGGGAGTTTTTTAAGACCAGGGACACAACACACATTCACTGTTAAAGGCGCGTCGCCAGAGTGGCAATGCCGCTGCCGACATTATAGACGAAGCACCGTCGTGCCGCCGCGCTCCGCTCACGCCGGCTTGGGTGGCCGGTTGGCTATGCCGAAGGGCACATGGACCATCGGTATATTGCCGCCGGCCGACTTCAGGTGACTGAGTTGGTCGTCGAAGAAGATATGCGGCTTGAAGATGCCCAGCACCCGGGATTTTTCCATGCCGCCCAGGAAAAACGTCTCGTTGGCGGACACGCCCCAGCTCTTCAGCGTGGTGACCACGCGCTCGTGCGACGGCGCGCTGCGGGCCGTGATGATGGCGATGCGAAGGATGCGCTTGTACGACGGATCGCGGCGCTGGGCCCGCTCCTCCAGCCGCTGCATCAGCGACAGTTTCTGGAACAGGTCGGCCAGCGGGCCGGGCTGGTGCGGGATGGCGACCCGCTCGCGCTCGTGCGCATGGAACTCGTCGACATCGTTGTTGCGCTTGAAGACGGTCTCCGATTCATCGTCGGCGATCACGCCGTCGAAGTCGAAAGCGACCCGCAATTCCTCGTCGTCATCGTCCTCGGTGCGCGAGGGCAGCACCAGGCCGGCCGGGTAATTGGCTTCCAGCGCGTTGCGGACGTCCTCCTCGTTGGCGCTCAGGAACAAAGAGGTATTGAAGGCCGGCAGGTAACTGTACGGCGATTTGCCGGTGACGAAGCAGGCGCGCGAGATGTCCAGCCCGTAGTGGGCGATGGAATTCATCACCCGCAGCCCGGTTTCCGGCGAGTTGCGCGACATCAGCACCACTTCCACCGGCGCCGATTGCGCGTAGTGCTTGTTGATGTTGAGGAAGCGCCGGATGAAGGGGAAGGCCACGCCCTTGCCCAGGATGACGTCGATATGCTGTTCCTGGTACTTGCGGTACTCCTCGGCGCCGCCTTCCAGGTAGATCTTGTGCGATTCGGTCAGGTCAAACAGCGCGCTGGAGGCGATGCCGATCACCAGTTTGTGCTCGATAGGGTAGGCCATGGTCTAGTCGGTGGATTGCTATAAGCATCACTTTACCCGATACGCCCGCATAGCGTGCGGCATATTATTGGTATGTAATTGGTCATATAGTATAAATATTTTTCTTATCAATAATGTTATTCTTGTTGTTAACTGGATATAATTCAGCCCTTGCTTGCGGGTTTTTCCTGTTTCCTAACGAACATACCAATTACATACCATGACTATTTCCACTCTGATGCATCGCATTTTGCCGCTGGTGCTGGGCGCGGCTGCCCTGTGCAGCGCCCAGGCCGCCGCGCCTAGTTTCAACCTGGGTCCGGCGTCGGACTACAGCGCCTATTTCTACGGCAATGCCAGCAACTTCACCGATATCGAAGGCCGCCTGGCCGTCGGCGGCAACGTCAACACCTCGGGCGCATCGATCGGCTACCGCACCCCGTTCGGCGTCACCGCGCCGAGCGTGGTGGTTGGCGGCAACGTCAAGCTGAGCGGCGGCGACATCTACGCCGCGCCGCTGACCAATGTGAACACCAATGCCTCGATCGGCCCGATCACCGAATACACCAAGAATTACAACGGCTACGGCGTGTACGGCGGCGTGAACACCTCGTCGTCCTACCTGACGCTGAACAAGGCCAATATTTCGACCTACACCGATTTCGGCGCGGCCAAGACCCAGCTGACCGGCCTGTCGAGCACGCTGAACAGCCAGGCCGGCAACGGCACGGTCAACTTCGCCAACGGCGGCATCGAGCTGGTAGGCAACAACACCGTCGGCCTGCAAGTGTTCAACGTCAACACCCGTAACCTGAGCAATCTGACGCTGAGCAACGTGAAAGACGGCGCCACCGTGGTCATCAACGTGACCGGCACCGGCGACGTGGTCTTCGGCGGCGGCCAGGATGGCCTGCTGGAGCACCTGCGCGCCAACGTGCTGTTCAACCTGAACGACGCTAACGTGGTCAAGGTCAGTACCTTCGTCTGGGGCTCGGTGCTGGCCAACGACGCCGTGTTGTCCGGCACCGGCCACCTGGAAGGCAGCATCGTCGCCAAATCCATCACCAGCGCGGTCGAGATCGGCTACGAGCCGTTCAAGGGCTACGTCGCCACCCCGGTGCCGGAGCCGGAAACCTATGCCATGCTGCTGGGCGGCCTGGCGCTGATGGGCGTGGTCGCGCGCCGCCGTCGCCAGGCCTGATACCGGCCGGCGTCGCGAAAAAAGCTGCCTCGGCAGCTTTTTTTGTTTCTTTCTTGCATGGACGATTGCCACTGGCCGTGCGCTGGGATACATTGAGGCATCCACAAGGCGGAATCCGGCGTGCTCAATCTCGACACTCTATTGTTGGTACAGGTCTGCGTCACACTGCTGACGACGGCGCTGCTGGTCGCCTCCGCCTGCTACACCGGCAGCCCGCCCGAATTGCGCTGGTGGGCGCTGGGCAATCTGGTGGTCTCGGTCGGCCTGGCCATGGCCAATCTCGATGGCCTGCCGGTCATCCTGAACATGGTGGTCGGCTACGGCGTGATGGCTTTCGGCCTGGGGCTGGTGCTGCGCGGCCTGCGCGTGCATTGCTCCGATACGCTGAGCTGGCGCGGCGTGGCCGTCATCACCGTGCTGGCGCTGCTGGTCTCCACCTACTTCAGCCTGATCATGCCCAGCCTGCGGGCGCGGCTGTGCTTCAGCGGTTTCTATTTTGCGCTGTTGAACTGGCTGTGCGCGGTCACCATCGCGCGCCACGGCGGCTGGCGCGGCATCATCATCAGCGTGATCGGCTTTTCGGTGCTGGGCCTGGCCTTGTTCGTGCGCGGCGTGCACATGCTGTTCCATGGCGATCCGGCCGATGTGCCGAGCTCACTGGTGATGGGGGTGAGCATGCTGGTGATACCGCTGGCTCAGGTCTGCATCGCGTTCGGCCTGATCCTGATGGTGATGTGGCGCTATGCCGAACGGCTGCGGCGCCTGTCCACGCTCGATGCGCTGACCGGGGCGCTGAACCGGGCCGGCCTGGAAATCCACGGCAAGCGGGTTGCCCTGCGCGCGCAGCGCGGGCGCCGCAGCTTGGCCGTGATCATGATCGACGTCGACTTCTTCAAGACCATCAACGATACCTACGGCCATCCGGTCGGCGACGAGGTGCTGCGCCATCTGGCGGGGATACTCAAACTGGAGTTGCGGCCCTACGACTTGCTGGCGCGCTTCGGCGGCGAAGAGTTCGTGCTGGTGCTGGACGGCTCGGATCTGCCGTCCGCGACCAAGGTGGCCGAGCGCCTGCGCGCGCGCATCGAGCTGGAACTGGTGGAGATCGATGCGCTGTCGGTGCGCTATACCGCCAGTGTCGGCGTGGTCTCGTCGGACCAGCACGGCTATGACTTGATCGGCCTGATCTCCGCCGGCGACGCCGCCATGTACGAAGCCAAGCGCGCCGGCCGCAACCGCGTGATCGGCGGTTGAAAGCCGGCCGCCGGCCTCAGGACAGCAGGGTGATCAGCGCATCCGGGTGCAGGCCCCAGCCGGCCAGGCCCGACAGGCCCATCAACACGCCGAACGCGGTCGGCACCAGCGCCGTGAAGTACAGCGCCCACAACTGGGTCAGCGCGGTGATGGCCAGTAGCGAGATGGCGATCGCCAGCAGCGCGTCCGACAGGTCGAACTGGTCGTCCTTGAAGTTGGCGGCGTCGTAGGTTTTCTGGTCCTGCTCGGCCTGTGCCTTGGCTTCGGCCTTCTTGCTGTCCTGGTCCTGCGCCACTTTCTCGTACTGCTTGATCGCTTCCTGATACGCCGCCTGCTCGGCCGCCGGCTTGCCCGTTGCGGCAAGGCGCAGCTGCACCACGGTCGATTTGGCGACTTCCTCGCGCACGTTGCGGGCCTGGTAGAAGGCCCAGTGGTCGACCCGGTTGGCCTGCGCCTGCTGCATGCTCTGGTTGATGTTGTCGTCCTTGACCTTGCAGATGCCCATGAAGGTGGCCAGCAGCGCGACGGTGATGGCGACGGTGGCATTGAGTTTGCGGCCGGTGGCGGGGGTGTCGTTCTGGGTTTCGACGATGTCTAGTGGTTCCATGTTCGCTGGGGGAGGTATAAAAACCGCAAGCTTAACCTACAACTGTGAGCGCCGCACCACAGACTGAAAGAATCTGATTGACGCTGCCATGCACGGGCAGCATATTGGGCCTGAAGGGAATTGTCACAGATTCTCTCTCCGATTTAACCACTTCAAGGGGACGGGATGTTCAGGAATTTACTCATCAAGTGGAAGCTCGCCGTGCTGGTGGCGATCATGATGGTTGCGCTGCTGGTGGTGGGCGCGGCAGGCTACACGGGCATCGTCAAGGTGGGCGGCGCCGTCAACGAAATCGGCGTGGTGCGGCTGCCGTCGATCCAGGGTTTGCTGGCGATGAGCGAAGGCCAGACCGCGGTGGCGGCGGCCACGCTGTACACGGCGGTCTACGAAAACGACTATCACTCGCAGGACAAATTCAGCGAAGCGCAGGAGCTGCGCAGGAAGGCCTGGGCCAACATCGATCGCGGCTGGAAGCGCTACGAGCCGCTGCCGCAAACGGCCGAGGAAGAGGTGCTGTGGAAGCAGTTCACCGGCGAATGGGCCCCGTGGAAAACGGTGGACGACAAGATCGGCTCCATCGTCGGCGCCATGGCCGGCAACAAGGACGAGCAAAAGCAGAAGGATTTGTTTGTCGATTTCTATGCGCAGTATCAGCTGTCGCGGCCCTTGTTCCTGAAGGCCGAGGCGACGCTGATGAAGATCGAAAAACTGAACGAGGATATCGCGGCCACCAGCGTGCAAGAGGGCGCGGCGGCGATCTCGCGTGCCGAATGGGCGATGGTGGCGTCGGGCGTGATCGCGGCGTTGGTGGCGATCGGCTGCGCAGCCTACATCACCGGGGCGATCACCACGCCGATCAATGAGGCGGTGCGCGTGGCGCAGACGGTGGCGTCGGGCGACCTGACCAGCCGGATCGAGGTCGAGACCACCGAGGAAACTGGCCAGCTGCTGCAGGCGCTGAAGGACATGAACACCAGCCTGATACGCATCGTCGGCCAGGTGCGCGGCGGGACGGAGACGATCGCGGCGGCATCGACCCAGATCGCCAGCGGCAACCTGGATCTGTCCTCGCGCACCGAGGAGCAGGCCAGTTCGCTGGAGGAGACCGCGTCGTCGATGGAGGAACTGACGTCGACGGTGCGGCAGAACGCCGACAACGCGCGCCAGGCCAACCAGCTGGCGGCGTCGGCGTCCGGCGTGGCGGTGCGCGGCGGCGACGTGGTGTCGCGCGTGGTGGATACGATGGAGTCGATCAACGCATCGTCGTCCAAGATCGTCGACATCATCAGCGTGATCGACGGCATCGCGTTCCAGACCAATATCCTGGCGTTGAACGCGGCGGTGGAAGCGGCGCGGGCGGGCGAGCAGGGGCGCGGTTTTGCGGTGGTGGCGTCGGAAGTGCGCAACCTGGCGCAGCGTTCGGCCACGGCGGCCAAGGAGATCAAGGAATTGATCGGCGATTCGGTCGACAAGGTCGGCGCCGGCAGCAAGCTGGTGGCGGAGGCCGGGGCGACGATGGGCGAAATCGTCTCCAGCGTGCAGCGCGTGACCGACATCATGGGTGAGATCACGCTGGCGACACAGGAGCAGAGCGTGGGCATCGACCAGATCAACATGGCGGTGGGCCAGATGGACACGGTGACGCAGCAGAATGCGGCGCTGGTGGAAGAAGCGGCAGCGGCGGCGGCCTCGCTGCAGGAGCAGGCGGCGGCGCTGGCGGAGGTGGTCAGCGTGTTCAGGTTGGACCAGGTAGCGGCGCCACGTCCGCAGGCGATGGCGCGGCGGCAGATCCGCGTGGCGGCCGCGCCTGCGCGGGTTGCCGTCGCGGCGCCGGCCGCGCGCCCGGCGTTGAAGGCCGCGGCGGTCAAGGCACCGGCGCGCCAGGCGGCCACAGTGGCGGGCGACGACTGGGAAGAGTTCTAACAATAAAGTAAGCCACTATCTGGCGCAGCAGCAAAGTCAAGCGGCCTTCGGGCCGCTTTTTTTAACTTTGAACTGAAATTACTCGTAGGCCGCAAGGCGCTTCTGTTCGTCGGCGGAAAAAATGGCGTCGCGCAGTTTCTGCAGCGCTGCTGGATCGGAGGCGCCGGCCAGTTGCTGGCGTTGTGCCAGATAGCTGGCGATGCGGCTGTGCCAGTCCGCTTCTTCGCGGTCGACGTCGGCCAGGCGGGCCGCCGCTTCGGGCGACAGCGCAGCGGCGCGCATGCGGTAGATCTCGTTGTCGCCCATGCCTTGCTCGCGAGCCTTCGCCACCACTTCCTCAAGTTTCAACACCTTGGCCGGTGCATCGCGCTCGTCGCGCAGCTGTTGCGGCAAGCGCGCATCCAGCGCTGCGATGCGTTCCTTGCGCTGCGCATCGGTCAAGCTCTTGTCGGCGTTGATCTCCAGCCGTGCCACCGCGTCCAGATCGTAAGCGTCGCTGGCGCTGAACAGTCCCTCGGCTTCGGCGTCGCTGAAATACGAACGGCGCAGGCGCTGCATGGCCTCCAGCCGCCGACGCGCACCCTGCGCCAGATCCGGCGTGGCCGGCAAGCCGCGTTCCACATCGACCAGCGCGCGCTTGTAGGCCAGGTAGGCGTCCAGCAGGCGCTTGGCCTCGGCCGCCGGCGCGGCGCTCAGGCGGCGATCCAGTTCACGGCCTATCTCCACGCGGATCGCCTCCAGCGGCTTCTCGCCCAGTCCCGCCAGATAGTAGTCGAACAGGTAGGCCAGCTCCGCGTTGACGGTCAGCTTGTCCGCCGCCGTCTGGCGCACGTCGCCGTCGGGCCGCGTGCCGATCATCGATGGCACAAACGCAAAATAGTTTGGATCGGCGGCGCTGGCGCGCGGCGCCTCGCTGCGCGGCAGCGCCAGATACAGGCCGGCGCCGACAACAACGGCCAGCGCGCCGAAGCGCAGCAGTTTTGCGTTTGTGCTCATCATGCGCTCCTTACAGTCCCAGTCCCTGCAGGCGATTGGCCTGCTGGCGGAAGATGGTCACCGGGCTGGTCTCGAACAGGTTGGTGATGCCCACCAGCTGATTGACTTCGTCCAGATGGTTCATCGCGTAATCGTCGCGGATCACGCGGCCCAAGTGGCTGGAGCAGCTGCTGACCAGGCCATCGTTCTTGGCGCCGTTGAAGGCGATCGCCGTCAGGGCCAGCACCGGATCGCTGGCGTCCAGCAGGTTGGTGTAGGGCTGCGCGCCGCTCCACGAGAAGTAGTACACGCCGCGCACCTGGTAGTCGCCCTCGCCGCAGGCCGACGTCGGCACGCCTTCAGGATGGCTGCTGTTGAAGGCCAGCGTGCCGGCGGTGCTCAGCGAGGTGGCGGCCGCGCGCGCGTTCTGCGGCAAGGTCGGGCTGCCCGACAGGAAGCTGATCAAGCCTGACACCGCGTTGGCCAGGCTGTAGGTCACGTCCGGCACCGCGCCGATCAGCACATCGGCCACCCTGGAACCCTTGTTGACGCCACCGACGCTGCTGACCGAAGCCACCAGGTCCGGCCGCACCGACGCCACATACCGCGCCGTGGGGCCGCCGTGGCTATGGCCGATCAGGTTGACCTTGGAAGCGCCGGTGGCGGCCAGGATCTGCTTGACCTGCACCAGCAACTGCTCGCCGCGCACCTCGGTGCTGTTGGCGGCCGACACCGACGTCACATACACATTGGCGCCGCCGCTGCGCAGCGCCGAAGCGATGCCGTAGAAGTAGTCGACCGGGCCGATGTTGTCGAAGCCGAACAGGCCGTGCACCAGCACGATCGGATATTTGGTTTGCGTGTAGCCTGTCGCCCAGGACGGCGCGGGCAGGGAGGTCAGGGCGATCAGGCAGACCGCGAGGTACTTCCAGAAGCGTTTTGTCATTGAAGTCTCCGATTATATTTTGAGGTCCGGGTATTTCCCCGGTCATCAAAATGTAGCACTGGGCCGCTGGCCTTGCAGTCCGCACGCTAGGCCTTGGGAGCCAATCTGAAGGGCCGCTGATCCCAGTTGTTTTCCTGGGCTATAATCGAGACCAAAACTCAAATAAAGAGACTACCTTGCCGTCGCGATTCGACTTCCAACAATTTCAGGCGATGACGCCGCTGGATGGCGTCAATATCTGGGCGTATCTGCTCGACCACAACGCTGAACGCATCACCGTCAAGCGCCGCAAGCCGGCGTTGGAAAACCTGGAGAGGATTTTTCGGGCCACCTTCAAGCTGGCCAACGACGTCGGCTTCCGCGCCATGAATCTGCGCGACCTGTGCCAGGAGACCGGACTGTCGATGGGCGGCTTGTACGGCTACATCAGCAACAAGGACCAACTGGCGGAGATGATCGAGGACGTGGTGCGCCACGCCACCCAGGAGATGCCGCGCCTGTTCGACGACGTCACCGAGCCGCTCGACAAGCTGGAAGCGCTGGTGCGGGCCTCGATCTACGTGTCCGAGATTTTGCAGCCGTGGTTTTATTTCGTCTTCATGGATTCGCGCGTGCTGCAATCGGCGCAGCGCACCACCGCCAAGGAATCGGAGCTGCATGTGCAGGCCTTGTTCGCCGGCGTGATCGCCCAGCTGCCGCAGCGTCCCGCCGGCAGCCCGGAGCTGCAGGCCGCGCACATCATGGCGATGTTCCAGGACTGGTATGTGAAACGTTGGAAGTACCGGGCTGCCGACGTCAGCCCGGACCAGTTTGCAGATAGCGCCGTGCGCATGATGCGCGGCTACCTGGCTTCCTGACCTAGTTGCATCCCCATCATGGCCGTGGCCTGCGCGCATGGCTCATCATGCAAACATAATCGGCCAGCGGCATGATCCCCAGCTCTTGCCTGTGCTGGTCCACCTCGCGCACGCGAGCTTCGTCAGGCAGGCCGAAATGGCCGCTGGCCCATGCCTCCGTTGGGAATTGCGTGCCGTAGCGTTGGGCCTTGCCTTGCGCGACCAGGACGCGATCGACGGAGCGTGACAGGTTCATGCCACTGAGCTCACCTTCGGCATGGCGTTGTTCCAGCATCGGCAAGAGAGCGGCCTGAAATTTCGGTTCACGGTCCGCGTGCTGCACCAGCAGCCACACATGGAGCACGCCCTGTTCCCCCACTTGCGCAGCGGTCGGGAAGCCTTTGCCGCGTACCATTTTGGATAGCCAGGCGACGTTGTCTGCATCGATTTCGCCGACGCGCCGCCGCAAGCCTGCGTTGGAAGGGGCTGCGAGCCAGGCGATGCGCGCGTCCTGGTCGCGCGTGTAGCGCTCCGCCAGTTCGGTGCGCAAGGCCGGGTCGCCGAACTGCCGCGCGGCGTCGCGCTGCGCCATCGCCGCGTCGGATTGCTCTGGGTGCGCCTCGTTCCAGGCGATGGCGCCGGGGCAGGGCATTGCTTCATGATCCGCAGGTTCGGCGCCACGAGCGGGCAGGACCAGCAGCCCACATAACAATGCAAGCAAAGCTAGTCTCGCGTGACGCAAACTCACTACGTCACTGCCCAGGCGGCGGCGTGCCGGCCAGCTGCGGCGCCACGTTCTCCGCGCCCGGCGCCACGTCGTCCATGTCCAGCGTATGGCGCGCGGCGTCGCCGGTGAACTCGTCGTACAGCCACTCGCCGTCCACCTGCGTCAACCCGGCCGGAACCTGGCGTTCCAGTGCCGGACGGTTTTGCAGCGCCACCTTCATGTAGTCGATCCAGATCGGCAGCGCCACGCTGGAGCCGAACTCCTTGCCGCCCAACGATTTCGAATCGTCGTAACCCATCCACGATACCGCCACGATGCCGCCGCCGTAGCCGGCGAACCAGCCATCGACCGCGTCGCTGGAGGTGCCGGTCTTGCCGGCCAGGTCAGGGCGGCCCAGGCGGGCCACGGCGGCGCCGGTGCCGGTGCGCGTGACCTGGCGCAGCATGCCGTCGGTGACGAAGGCGTTGCGCGGATCGATGACGCGGGCGTCGTCCGGCAGCGTGGTGCGCGGCTTGGCCTCGGAAATGATCTTGCCGCTGCCGTCGACGATCTTGGCGATCAGGTAAGGCTCGACCGTGTAGCCGCCGTTGGCGAACACCGAGTACGCGCCCACCAGCTGCGCCGGCGTGACCGAGCCGGTGCCCAGCGCCATGGTCAGGTTCTTCGGATGCTTGGCCAGGTCGAAGCCGAACTTGCCCAGGTAGTTGTGCGCGTACGGCACCGTGATCGAGCGCAGGATGCGCACCGAGGCCACGTTCTTCGATTCGGCCAGCGCGGTGCGCATGGTGATCGGGCCGTCGAATTTGCCGTCGTCGTTTTTCGGGCTCCACGCTTCGTTGCCGGTTTCGGCGCCGGTCAGGTCCAGCGGCACGTCGTTGATCAGGGTCGCCGGCGAGAAGCCTTTTTCCAGCGCCGCCGAATACACGAACGGCTTGATCGAGGAACCCGGCTGGCGCCAGGCCTGCGTGACGTGGTTGAACTTCTGCAGGTTGTAGTCGAAGCCGCCGACCATGGCGTGATAGCCGCCGCTGACCGAATCGATGGACACGAACGCCGCCGCCACCTGCGGCACCTGCGTGATGCTCCAGCCGCTCTTCTCCTGCATGATGCGGATCACCGCGCCGGGACGCAGGCGGACCGTGTCCTTGGCCTTGTCGGTCAATGCGCTGGCGGCCAGGCGCAGGCCGTCGCCGCTGATGGTGATCTCTTCGCCGAACGGATTCTGCACCTTGACCGACTTGGCGCCCACTTCCAGCACCACGGCCGGGATCAGGCGGTCGCTGCCCGGACGGCGCTGCAGCGCCTCCTCGATGGCGTCGTCGCGCTCTTCCTCGCCGGCCGGCAGCGTGATGAAGGCTTCCGGGCCGCGGTAGCCGTGGCGCTGGTCGTAGTTCAGCACATTGCGGCGCACCGATTCGTAGGCCGCGTTCTGGTCGGCCTTGAGGATGGTGGTGTAGACGCTGATGCCCTTGGTGTACGAGTCTTCCTTGAATTGGGCGTACACCACCTGGCGCGCCAGTTCGGCCACGTACTCGGCGTGAGTGTCGAACTCCTGGCCGCGATGGCTCACGTGCAGCGTTTCGTGCAGCGCCTTCTGGTACTGGTCTTCGGTGATGTAGTTCAGGTCCCGCATCGATTTCAGCACCACACGCTGGCGTTGCTTGGCGCGCTTGGGATTGACGGCCGGGTTGTGGCGGGCCGGATTTTGCGGCAGGCCGGCCAGCATCGCCATCTCGGCGATGTCCAGGTTCTTCAGCGATTTGCCGAAGTAGACCTGCGACGCCGCGCCGAAACCGAAGGAGCGCTGGCCGAGGTAGATCTGGTTCATATACAGTTCGAGGATCTGCTCCTTGCTGAGCGCCGCCTCGATCTTAAACGCCAGCATGACCTCATTGAGCTTGCGGCCGTAGAATTTTTCGCGGGTGAGGAAGAAGTTGCGCGCCACCTGCATCGTGATGGTGGAGCCGCCCTGGCGCATGGCGCCGCCCAGGTTGGCGCGCGCCGCGCCCAGCGCGCGGCGCCAGTCGATGCCGTTATGCTCGTAGAAGCGCTTGTCCTCGATCGCCAGCACGGACTTCTTCATCATCTCCGGGATGTCCTTGATCGGCACGAAGTCGCGGTGCTCCTCGCCGAATTCGCCGATCAGGGCGTTGTCGGCGGTGTAGATGCGCAGCGGGATCTTGGGGCGGTAATCGGTGATCACTTCCAGCGACGGCAGGTTGGGCGCGACGTACAGCAGCATGTAGGCCAGCAGCAGGCCGCCGGCGATCAGCGCGGCGACGCCGGCCACAATAAAGCCGCGGATGGCGTTGCGGCGGGTCAGCCATTTGGACAGATTGATGGGCGAAGCAGTCAAGGCGTAGTCTCACGGTAGCAGCGGTAGGCGCGATTATAGACCAACAAAAATTTGGACACCCTTAAATGAAAAGTGGCTTTTTTTGCAAATATGGCCACTTCCCCCTATGACTATTGGTGATTTTGTCGTAACGTAACAGTTATCTGAATAATTTTCGCTTTACAACCGGGGAAGACATGGCGGAACCGCAGCACACTCTCGATTGCGACATCCTGATCGTAGGAGGCGGCATCAACGGCGCCGGCATTGCGCGCGATGCGGCGGGGCGGGGCTTGTCGGTGGTGCTGTGCGAAAAGGACGACCTGGCCTCGCACACCTCGTCGGCCTCCACCAAGCTGATCCACGGCGGCCTGCGCTATCTGGAGTATTACGAGTTCAATCTGGTGCGCAAGGCGCTGATCGAGCGCGAGGTGCTGCTGCGCGCCGCGCCGCACATCATGTGGCCGCTGCGCTTCGTGATGCCGCATGCGCCCAGCCAGCGCCCGGCGCTGATGATACGGGCCGGCCTGATGCTGTACGACCTGCTGGCCAAGCGCGAGCTGCTGCCCGCGTCGGCCGGCATCAACCTGCGCACGCATGCGGCGGGCAAGCCGCTCAAGCCAGAGTTCCAGCGCGGCTTTATCTATTCCGACGGCTGGGTGGACGATGCGCGGCTGGTGGTGCTGAACGCCATCGACGCCTGCGAAAAAGGCGCCACCATCCTGACCCAGACCGTGTGCAAGGGCTTGACGCGCAAGGCGGACGGCTGGGAAGCGGATCTGCACAAGAGCGGTTGCGGCGATGTCCGCGTCAATGCGCGCTACGTGGTCAACGCGGCGGGGCCTTGGACCGCCAGCCTGCTGCACGCGACGCTGCCGAAAGAGGGCGGCGGCAACCTGCGGCTGATCAAGGGCAGCCATATCATCGTCAAGCGCATCTTCGAGCATGACAATGCCTACATCTTCCAGCACCCGGACGGCCGCATCGTGTTCGCGATTCCGTATGAGCGCGACTTCACGCTGATCGGCACCACCGACCTCGATTACCGCGGCGACGCCAACCAGGTCGCCATCAGCGAGGACGAAATCGGCTATCTGTGCGAGCTGGCCAGCCAGTACTTCGTCAAGCCCATCGTACCGGCCGACGTGGTGTGGACCTACTCGGGCGTGCGGCCGCTGGTGGAAGACGGCGCCGACGCCAAGGCCGTCACGCGCGACTACCGGCTGGAGGTCGACAGCGACGGCCCGCCGATGTTGAGCGTCTTCGGCGGCAAGATCACCACCTTCCGCAAACTGGCGGAGGAGGCGGTCGACCTGATCGCCAAAGCGCTGGGCAACCGCCACGGCGCCTGGACCCACAACGCCTGCCTGCCGGGCGGCGACCTGTTTGGCGCCGAGCCGCAGAATCGTTCGGTGCTGGAATTCGACACCTGGGTGCGCAATGTGCAGGGCCGCTACAGCTGGCTGCCGCCGCTGCTGGTGGTGCGCTACGCCCGCGCCTACGGCACCCGCATCCACACGCTGCTCGGGCAAAAGGACGATATCGCCGCGATGGGCGAGGAGATCGCGCCGGGCCTGTATGCGGCGGAAGTGGAATACCTGCGCCGCTACGAATGGGCGCGCACCGCGCAGGACATCCTGTGGCGGCGCTCCAAGCTTGGCCTGCACCTGCCGCCGGACACCGGCGACAAGCTGCAGGCGTGGCTGGCGGCGCACCCGTTTCAGTTCAAGCAAGCGGCATAAAAAAACCACCTGCCAGAGCGTGCGCTGCGCAGGTGGTTTTTTTTTGAGCTGGTGCGGAAAGCGCTTACTTCACGCCGTGCATCAGCTTCTGGATCAGCGGTGCGATCAGGAACAGCAGCACGCCGCCGGCCATCAGCGACCAGAAGCCGAAGGTGTAGCCGGACAGCGCCGACGTCACCGACATGCCACTCTCGCCGCTGACCGCCGAGGCGAAGATGCCCGACAGGTTGTTGCCGATACCGGTGGACAGGAACCAGCCGCCCATGCCCAGGCCAACCAGGCGGGTAGGAGCCAGCTTGGTCACCATCGACAAGCCGATAGGCGACAGGCACAGTTCACCGATCGATTGCAGCACGTAGACCATGAACAGGGTCCAGAACGGGATGTGGTTGTCGACGCTGACCAGCGACGACAGCGCGAACATCAGCAGGCCGAAAGCGGAGCCGTTGAACAGCAGGCCCAGGCCGAACTTGCGCGGAATCGAAGGATTCTTGTTGCGCATGGCGACCCAGATGAAGGCGATGATCGGCGCGCAGCCGATGATGGCCAGCGAATTCACGGTCTGGAACCAGGCTACCGGGAAGGTCCAGTTGAACATCTGGCGGTCGACGATCTTATCGGCCAGGAAGGTGAACGAGCTGCCTGCCTGTTCGAAGAACATCCAGAACATGATATTGAAGAAGAAGATCAGCAGCATGGCGATGACCTTGTCGCGGGCGACCTTGCCGTTCTTGATGCCTTCGATCAGCAGCATCACCGACAGCAGGACGAACAGCGCGGACAGCACCATTTGCAGCTTATTCGCACCGGCGGCCAGCAGGAAGTACACGACAGGGATCACGCACAGCGAGCCCAGAACCACGTACAGCACGCGTTTCGGATCGGCGTTCGATGCATCCGGCGCGCCGATGCCTTTCAGGTTGCGGCGGCCGATGAAGAACCATACCAGCGAGACCAGCATGCCGACGCCGGCGGACATGAACACCACTTTATAAGCAGGCATGCCGTTGGAGCCGAAGATGGCCGTCGCCAGCCACTCGGTCAGCACCGGCGCCACCATCGCGCCGGAGTTGATGCCCATGTAGAAAATGGTGAAGCCGGAATCGCGGCGGGTATCGGCGGTGCTATACAGCTTGCCGACCATGGTCGAGATGTTCGGTTTGAACATGCCGTTGCCGACGATGATGGTGGCCAGACCGACTTGGAACACGGTCTGGTCGGGGTAGGCGATCATGAACAGGCCGGCCGCCATGAACGATGCGCCGACCAGGATGGAGCGCTGATAGCCCAGCACGCGGTCGGCGATGTAGCCGCCGAACAGTGCTGCGGCATAGACCACGGCCAGATAGGAGCCGTAAATCAGGTTGGCAGGGGCCTCACCGGTGGGGTCGCCGTGGTAGAACTGCGCTACGACGTAGAGCACCAGGGCCCAACGTATGCCGTAGAACGCGAAACGCTCCCAGAACTCGGTCATGAACAACATCCACAGCGGAGCAGGGTGGCCCATGATCTGTTTGAATTCGGGAATAGCGACTTCCGTATTGGTGGTGGTAGCACCGCTCATGCGGCTTCTCCTAATTTTATGATCTATGAAAAGTGTCTCAAGCCCCCTTGTGGGGAGCCAAATTGGGCGCCATTTTAATCTACAAATCGCTCCGGCCGTACATTTTGATCGCCTGCCTGCAAAGTTATGTCTTTTGTGCTAATAAATATGCACAATCCTGCTATGGCAATCTCCACCCCAAAACTCGCCGGTTTGTCGTATATTGGCACTGCAGGCTTACCTGTTATGCATCGAAATGCATCGAATTTGAATAAGGATTTTCGCATCATGGAACATGACGTTGTCGATACCCTGATTTCGCCCGAAGGCCAGTTGGAAGTGCTTTCGAAGGCGGAAGTAAACAAGCTGCTCGACACTAGCCAGGGCGGTCTCTATAACATCTTCCGTAATTGCGCACTGGCCGTGCTCAATTGCGGCAGCACTATCGACGATGGAAAGGAACTGCTGGAACGATACAAGTCATTTGAGATCAGCATTGTGCAGCGCGAACGCGGCATCAAGCTCGATATCAAGGGAGCGCCGGCGATCGCCTTCGTCGACGGCAAAATGATCAAGGGCATCCACGAACACCTGTTCGCGGTGCTGCGCGATATAGTCTTCGTCAGCAACGAGGTGACGGACAATCCGAAGTTCGACATGGGCAGCACCGAAGGCATCACCGATTCGGTGTTCCACATCCTGCGCAACGCCGGGGTGCTCAAGCCTATGTTGAATCCCAACCTGGTGGTGTGCTGGGGCGGGCATTCGATCAACCGCGCCGAGTACAACTACTCGAAGGAAGTCGGTTATCAAATGGGCTTGCGCGACCTGGATATCTGCACCGGTTGCGGTCCCGGCGCGATGAAGGGGCCGATGAAGGGCGCCACCATCGGCCATGCCAAGCAGCGTTTGCACAAGGGACGCTACCTGGGCATCTCGGAGCCGGGCATCATCGCGGCCGAGTCGCCGAACCCGATCGTCAATGAGCTGGTGATCATGCCGGACATCGAGAAGCGCCTGGAAGCGTTCGTGCGCTCCGGTCATGGCATCGTCGTATTCCCTGGCGGCGCCGGGACGGCGGAGGAGATCCTCTACATATTGGGCATCCTGCTGCATCCCGATAATGCCGATATTCCGTTCCCGCTGGTGTTCACCGGACCGGAGACCTCGCGCGAGTACTTCGTGCAGATCAACCAGTTCATCCACGATACGCTGGGTCCCGAGGCGCAGCAGCGCTACAAGATCATCATCGACGATCCTGAGCTGGTGGCGCGCGAGATGCAGGCGGGGATCAAGCAGGTGCGCGAGTTCCGCAAATCCCGCAGTGATGCCTATTACTTCAATTGGGGCCTGAAGATCGACCAGGAGTTCCAGCATCCGTTCGCGCCGACGCACGAGAACATGCGCAACCTGAGCCTGCACAAGAACCAGGAAGTGCATCTGCTGGCGGCGAATCTGCGCCGGGCGTTTTCGGGCGTGGTGGCGGGTAACGTCAAGGACGAGGGCATCCGCGCGATCGAGAAGTTCGGCCACTTTGAAATCCACGGCGACAAGGAGATCATGGGGCCGATGGATGCGCTGCTGGCGTCGTTCGTGGCGCAGCATCGCATGAAGCTGGCGGGCAAGCAGTACACGCCTTGCTATCGCGTGATCCAGTAACACCAACCGGCGTCCGCGCGCAGCTGGCGCGGACGCCGGACAGCTACAGTTCCTGCCCAAACATGATGCGATGGCCGTCGATTGTGCGGATGCCAAATTCCCGCATGCCCCAAGGCTTATCCGACAGCGCTTGGGTGAACTCCACACCTGAGGCTTGATACTCTGCGAATAAGGCGGAAGCGTCCGAGATCGTCACATATCCATACCAGGAATGGTCGCCCAGGTTCGAAGGAGGAATGGCGTCTGTGCATTCGCCTAGCATGACGCGAAAACTGCCACGGGATAGAAACGTCCAGCCGGGGGCCGTAAAGTCCACGATCAAGCCAAGAACCGAGGTGTAATAGTTCGTGGAACTGGCTAGGTCAAGGACTGCCAGCGTAAATCGAACTTGGGTGAAATCGGACATCTGTTTCTCCTCCATGGAAGCCAATGCTGATGACATCGTGGCCGAACTCGACCCTGGCGGTCCGGCGTGACAATCCGCGCATTTCTATGCGTTTCGATTCGTTACACTACGCGACCTCAATAACTATGCGCCTCCCATCCCGCGAGGCGCCATCGCATGAACTACCCGAATCAACCAATGCAGTACGCGGGATTCCGCAAGAGATTTTCAGCGCAGTTTATCGATTTTCTGTGCATGTTGCCCATCCTCGGCCTTGCGTATTGGATCGAACAACAATATAAACCGTTTGCACTGATCGAACCTGTCTTGACGCTGCTCGTCGGCCTCTGGTTCAACATCTACATGGTGAAGAAGTACGGCGGCACGCCCGGCAAGGTGCTGCTTGGATTGCAGATTGTCCGCGTCGATGGCCGGCCGGTCGACTACCAGCAGGCGGTGTTGCGCTACTCGGTGTCGTTCGTGCTTGGCATCGCCATTGCGGCGGCAGCGGTAATCGCGACGATGAAAATGCCGGACGCCGACTACTACGCGCTCGGATTTGTGGAGCGCTCCCAAAAGCTCGATCAGCTGGCTCCGGCCTGGTATGGCCTCGTCATTATCTTGTCGAACATCTGGACCTGGGGCGAGTCGATTATCATGCTGACCAATAAACGCCGGCGCGCACCGCACGATTTTATGGCCGGAACAGTGGTTATCTACGCCCCCTGACTTACTTTGCGACTTGTTCGGCGAGAGGTGCGAAGTTGTCGAAGCCGTAGCTGCCGTAGATGCGCTTGACCGTGCCGTCGCGATACATGGCGCGCAGCAGGGTGTTGAGGCGGACCACCTCATTGGAGTCCATGCCTTTGTTACAGGCCAGGTACATGTCATAGTGGGCGAACGTCAGCACCGCTTCCATGCCGGTGATGCCCATTTCATCCATGATGTATAAACCCGGCAGACGTCCTTCCGACCACAATTGGATGCGCTGCATCTTCAGCTTGGGCGCGTTGGTGCGGTTGTAAGGGACCATGCTGAGATTGAGCTGGTTCGCGCGCAGCAGCGGCACCATCGCGTCGCCGATGATGGTGCCGACGGTGTAGGGCCTGGCGTCCTCCAGGCTATTGAGATGGATATGGTCCTCGGCGCGTGCATACATCACCCATTCGTTGCGGCCCACCGGGCCTACCCAGGCGAAGCTGGTCTCGCGTTCCGGCGTGCGCGCCATCGAGAACAGGCAGCTGTTGGCGTTCTTGGTGGTCAGCGCCATGGCCCGCGCCCACGGCATCAGGGCCGGTGCGGTGACGGGCAATTCGGCCCGCCGCATCAGCTCCAGGATAATGTCGGTGGACAGCCCGGTGGCGGCGCGGCTTGTCTTGTCGGCCCAATTGAAGGGCGGATATTCTTCGGTGTAAAGCGTAATGGTGTCGGTCGCCCGCGCAGCTGCGCACGCGACGAAAAGCAGCGCTGCGTGCAGATAGAGCAGCGTGTTGCGACCAGCCATGTCGCTTCCTTTCCTTGAAGTAGTGACCACTTCGGAGATTACTCGCTTTCCTGAGGGCGGTCGAGAATTACCGGCCGCGGGAGGGGCGGCTTGGGTATTCCAAATCACAACTTGGTCTAAACCCGTCTAATCTGGGCCGGTTGAGGCGAAATTAGTCTAGAACGCCCCTTGCATAGTCCAAAACAGTCCATGAAATCTGGAGCAAAGTCTAAGCTGGTCCATACCTTCAAGCCGAAAGTCTAAAACGAACCATATTTCCTTTCAGCGGCCTAATTTTTAGACTTAATTCGAAAGGACTCGATCATCGAGTTTGTAGCTGCGAAACGGGACTCAATGCCTGGCGCTTTGTTTGGCTGCGCTTTCCTGGTGACGACTACTGGATCTGTGCCGACAGTTGCAGAACTCGTGTCACCGCGCAACTGCAAAGGAGGCCGCGATGGGAGGGTGACACGTCCGAACCGGTCTAAAACAGCATGGGCGAGAGTCTAATTCGGTCTCAGGGTTGCTTTGCAGAGTCGATTCCAGTCTAACGGAATTGGGATTTTGTCGATTCCAGTCTAAGAACCTTGGAATGCGGGATTTTTTGGACGCGCTTAGACTAAACCGGCGCGTTTTGGACCAAACTAGACCAAGTGGCCGAAAAGAATGCCCGGACCTCAGGTCCCGGCGCTTCCTTTAATCCCGGGCGAAAAAAAAGCCGCTCAGTGAGCGGCTTTGGCTTGATTACTCTTCGCGGCGCAAGTGCGGGAACAGCAGCACGTCGCGGATGTTCGGCGAGTCGGTGATGATCATCATCAGGCGATCGATGCCGATGCCGCAACCGCCGGCTGGCGGCATGCCGTATTCCAGCGCGCGGATGTAGTCGGCGTCGTAGAACATCGCCTCTTCATCGCCTGCATCCTTGGCAGCCACCTGCGACAGGAAGCGGGCCGACTGGTCTTCCGCATCGTTCAACTCGGAGAAGCCGTTGGCGATTTCGCGGCCGACCATGAACAGCTCGAAGCGCTCGGTGATGCCTTCGCGGGTATCCGAAGCACGGGCCAGCGGCGACACTTCGACCGGATAGTCGATGATGTAGGTCGGTTCCCACAGCTGCGCTTCGGCGGTCTCTTCGAACAGCGCCAGTTGCAGCGCGCCCAGGCCGGCAGTGGCGAACGGCTTGACGCCGAACTTCAGCAGTTCCTTCTTGATGAACTCAGCGTCGTTCAGCTGCTCCGGCGTGTAGCCCGGCGCGTACTTGTTGATCGCGTCGACGATGGTCAGGCGGTGGAACGGCTTGGCCAGATCCAGCTCGCGGCCGCCGTAGGTCAGCGTCGCAGTGCCGTGCGCATCGATCGCGGCCTGGCGGATGATCGCTTCGGTGAAGTCCATCAGCCAGTGGTAATCGGTGTAGGCCGCGTAGAATTCCATCATCGTGAATTCAGGATTGTGACGGACCGACACGCCTTCATTGCGGAAGTTGCGGTTGATCTCGAACACGCGGTCGAAACCGCCGACCACCAGACGCTTCAGGTACAGCTCGGGCGCGATACGCAGGAACATCTGCATGTCCAGCGCGTTGTGGTGGGTGATGAAAGGCTTGGCCGCGGCGCCGCCAGGGATGGCGTGCAGCATCGGCGTTTCCACTTCCATGAACTCGTTCTTCTCCATGAAACGGCGCATCGACGAAATCGCAGCGGTACGGGCCTTGAAGGTGCGGCGCGTCTCTTCGTTCATGATCAGGTCCACGTAGCGCTGGCGGTACTTGGTTTCCTGGTCGGCCAGGCCGTGGAATTTGTCCGGCAGCGGGCGCAGCGACTTGGTGATCAGGCGCAGTTCCGACACCTTGATCGTCAGTTCGTCGGTCTTGGTCTTGAACAGCGTGCCAACCACGCCCAGGATGTCGCCCAGATCGTAGTGGTGCAGCGCGGCCATGGCGGCTTCGCCGGTCAGGTCCAGCGTGGCGTAGATCTGGATGCGGCCATCGGCTTTAGGGCCCGACGAATCCTGCAAGGTGGCGAAAGCGGCCTTCTTGCCGGCTTCGCGCTTGAGCATCATGCGGCCGGCCAGCACCACGGTCACGGGAGCGGCTTCCAGCTCTTCGCGCGACTTCTCGCCGTACTGCACGTGCAGGTCGGCGGCTTTATGCTGAGGCTTGAAGTCGTTCGGGAAGGCGATGCCTTGTTCGCGGATGGCGGCCAGCTTGGCGCGGCGCTCGGCGATGATCTTGTTTTCGTCGGGCGCTGCTGCTTGTTCTTGAAGATCCGTAGTCATGGTCTGTTCTTTTGTTGAGGTGATGATTAGTTGATTGCGGCGGCGAAGAGTTCTTCGACATCCAGCTCGCTGAAGTTGCGCACGACCGCGATGACGTTGTCGAATTCGGCGAAGGCCTCGGCCGGCAGCGTGGTGGTCAGCACCACCGCGCGCATGCCGGCGCGGCGTGCCGCTTCCACGCCCAGCGGCGCGTCTTCGAACACGATGCTGTTGACGGGCAGGGCGCCGCTGCGCTCGGCCGCCAGCAGGAACACGTCCGGCGCCGGCTTGCCATGTGCGACGTCGGCGGCGCCGGCGATGGCGTCGAACTGCTTGCGCAGGTCCAGGCCGTCCAGCGTGAAGTCGATGTTTTCGGTCGGCGCGGCGGTGGCCACGGCCAGCTTGACGCCCGCACTTTTGGCGCGGGCGATAAAGGCCTCGAAGCCGTCCACCGTCGCCAGGTGCGGCGCGTACAGCTCGCGGTACAGCGACTCTTTCTCGAAATCGAGCGCGGCGCTTTCTTCCTTGGTCATCTGCTGGCCAAGGTAGGTGTTCATGATTTCATGACTCTGGCGGCCGGCCGTGGCGCGGAAGAAGTCCTCGGCGTCGACGTCGTGGCCGCGACGGGCAAAGAAGGCCAGCCACGATTTGGTGTGGAAGGCCATGTTGTCGACGATGGTGCCGTCCATGTCGAAGATGAACGCGCGCTGCGAATTCGAGGAGCTCATTAGACGCCTTGCTTCAGCGATGCCGAGATGAAGTCGTCCAGGTCGCCGTCCAGCACGCCCTTGGTGTTACCGGTCTCGAAGTTGGTGCGCAAGTCCTTGATGCGGGACTGGTCCAGCACATAGGAGCGGATCTGGTGGCCCCAGCCGACGTCGGTCTTGGAGTCTTCCAGTTTCTGCTGCTCGCTCATGCGCTTGCGCAGTTCCATCTCGTACAGCTTCGCCTTCAGCATTTCCATCGCCTCGGCCTTGTTGCGGTGCTGCGAGCGGTCGTTCTGGCACTGGACGACGATGCCGGACGGGCCGTGCGTCAGACGCACTGCGGAGTCGGTTTTGTTAATGTGCTGACCACCGGCGCCGGACGCGCGGTAGGTATCTATGCGCAGGTCGGCAGGGTTGATCTCGATGTCGATCGAGTCATCCACTTCCGGGTACACGAACAGCGACGTGAACGAGGTATGGCGGCCGTTGGCCGAGTCGAACGGCGACTTGCGTACCAGTCGGTGCACGCCGGTCTCGGTGCGCAGGTAGCCGTAGGCGTAGTCTCCTTCGACCTTGATGGTGGCGGTCTTGATGCCGGCCACCTCGCCGTCGGATTGTTCCATGACTTCGACCTTGAAGCCTTTGCGTTCCGCGTAGCGCACGTACTGGCGCAGCAGCATCGACGCCCAGTCCTGGGCCTCGGTGCCGCCGGCGCCGGCCTGGATGTCGATGAAGCAGTTGTTCGGGTCCATCGGATTGTTGAACATCCGGCGGAACTCCATGCCTTCGATGACCAGGCGCACGTCCTCGGCGTCGACGATCAGCGCTTCGAGCGTGTCGTCGTCGCCTTCTTCCTTGGCCATGGCGAACAGGTCGCCCATGTCTTTGAGGTCGGTGTCGGCCTTGGTGAGCGCGAAGACGATGGCTTCGAGCGATTTCTTTTCTTTACCGAGATCCTGGGCCTTTTTCGGGTCGTTCCAGACCGTCGGGTCTTCCAGTTCTTCGTTTACTTGTTCGAGTTTCTCTGACTTTTTATCGAAGTCAAAGATACCTCCGTAGTTCGGCTTCGCGCGAGGTCATATCGGCGAGCAGGGCGGAGAGGGCGTTGATGCGTTCGGCTTCCATGTTTTCTTCTTTTCTAAGGCTGAAATCAAACCTTCGATTATACCCTAGCCGGGCCGCTCCCTCCCAGCTAAATAGCCGGTGGCCGTCCGGGCGCTGCCCGTGCGGCTTGCCGGACGTTCCGCCAGGTGCGGAATGCTGACATTTTTACCACAAAAAGCATAAAATGCGACGTCTCTCCCTTAAGTTGCTTGATGCAAGGAAATTCGCTGCGTATGATGTCGCGCATAGCTCCGTTGCCTAAAAAATCGCAACTTCAAATATAGTTTATTCATGCGTCCAGCAGTTTGCTGTCTCACCATTGCGTTGCCCACCATGTTGCTCGGCTGTGCCGGTTTGCCGCAGGGTGTCCGGCCGCCTGTGGGGGCCGAGGCCACGCTGGCGCTGCTGGAAACCACCGACCTGCACGCGACCGTGCTCAGTTACGACTACTACAAGCTGAAGGCCGATCCGTCGATCGGCTTTGAGCGCACCGCGACGCTGATCAAGCAGGCGCGCGCCGAATACCCCAACAATCTGCTGCTCGATAACGGCGACGCCATCCAGGGTACGGCGCTGGCCGACTACCAGGCGCTGGTCGCGCCGGTGGCTTGCGGCCAGCCGCTGGCCATCTACAAGGCCATGAACTTGTTGGGCGTGGACGGCGGCGGCATCGGCAATCACGAGTTCAATTACGGCCTGGCGTACCTGAGCCAGGTCACAGCCAGCCATTTCGACGTGGACGGCGTGCCCGCCAACGCGCCGCGCTGCGCCGGGCCGGATTTCCCCATCGTGCTGGCGAATATCTACAGCGTCAAAACCAAGCAGCCCTTGTTCGAGCCATACCGCATCCTCTCGCGCCAGATCAGCGCCACCGGACCGGATGGCAAGCCGCTGACGGCGATGATCAAGATCGGCATCATCGGCTTCGCGCCGACGGTGGTCATGTCCTGGGACCAGCACTGGCTGGAAGGTAAAGTCTACGCCGAAGGCGTGCGCGAAACGGCGCAAAAGTACATTCCGCAGATGCGCGCGCAGGGCGCGGACCTGGTGGTGGCCATCTCGCACGGCGGCCTTGATGGCGCGCCGTATTCGCTGGAGATGGAAAACGCCAACTACTACCTGGCGCAGGTGCCGGGTGTGGATGCGATGATGATTGGCCACTCACACCAGCCGTTCCCGGATGCGGCCAGCAAGGTGCCGGAATTCAGCCTGCCGAACGTGGACAAGGCCAAGGGCACCGTCTACGGCGTGCCCGCCGTGATGGCCAACCTGTGGGGCAAGCATCTGGGCGTGATCGGCCTGCGCCTCAAGTACGACGGCAAGGCCTGGGTGGTGGACAAGAGCCGCACCACGGTCGAAGTACGCTCGACCCGTAACGCCGACGGCAGCTACATCGCCGCCGATCCGGCCATCGCTCCACTGGTGGCGGCCGAGCACGAGGCCACCATCCGCTACGTGAAAACCCCGGTCGGCACCAGCGATTTCCGCATGACGACTTATTTCGCCGACGTCGGCGACATCAGCGCCATCGAGGTGGTGAACCAGGCGCAGACCGCCTACGTGCAGAACTACGTCAAGGCCAACCTGCCGCAGTACGCGGCGCTGCCGGTGCTGTCGATGGCGTCGCCGTTCAAGGCCGGTGCCGCCGGCGCGGGCGACTACACCGACGTCAAGGCCGGCGGCCTGGCCCTGAACAACGTGGCCGACCTGTACCTGTACCCGAACGCGCTGCATGTGGTGAAGGTGGATGGCGCCGGCCTGAAAGCCTGGCTGGAAAAGGCGGCGGAACGCTTCAACCGCATCGATCCGGCCAGCAGCGCGCAGCAGGAGCTGGTCAACACGGCCACTCCGGGATTCAACTTCGACATGCTGAGCAGCGCCGACGTCAGCTACCAGATCGACGTCATCAAGCCGCTCGGGCAGCGCATCACGGCCTTGCAATACAAGGGCGCGGCGATGGCGCCGACGCAGGAATTCCTGGTCGCGACCAATAACTACCGCGCCAGCGGTGGCGGCGCCTTTCCTGGCATGGACGGCAGCAAGACCATCCTGGCCTCGCCGGACGCCAGCCGCGATGTGCTGATCGCCTACATCCAGCAACGAAAAAACGTCACCCGCGCCGGCAACGGCTCGACGCGCAGTTGGCGTTTCGCGCCGGTGGCGACCAGGGGCGCGGTGGTGTTTCACTCCGCCCCCAACATGGTGGAACTGGCGAAGGAGGCTGGCCTGAAGGCTGTCTCGCAGATTAAAACGGACGATGGCGGCGGCAAGGGCCTGGCCCTGTACGCCATCGATTTGTCGTTATGAGTGGAGGGCGCATGAAGCAAGTGCTGGCGGTGAGATTGATGGCGATGGTGTTGGCTGCGGGTGCGGCAGGCATCGTCACGGCCGGACCGGTCGACGAAGCGCGCCAGTACCTGCGCGGCGGTTCCGGCGTGGCCGCCAACCTGCCGAAAGCATTTTCGATCTTCAGCACCGCCGCCAAGGCCGGCGATCCGCTGGCCGCCTACTACCTGGGCATGATGTACCGGAACGGCATGGCGGTCGCGCGTGACACCAAGGCCGCGGCACACTGGCTGCAGTTCGCGGCCAGCCGCCAGATGCCGGCCGCGATGTTCGCGCTGGCGAACTTGTACCTGAGCGGCGACGGCGTCAAGCGCGATGAGCAGGCCGCGCGCCGCCTGATCGAAAAGGCGGCGGATCTGGAGTATCCTGAAGCGGTGATGGCGATGGCCATCGGCCTGCGCGACGGCTCCATGGGCTTCGACCGCAACGAAGCGCTGTCCGAGACGCAGATGCGGTTCGCCAATCGCGCCCTGGCGCAGCGCACTTCCGGCATGTAACGCCGGCAAAGCGCCGCCGAAATTCCCGCCCAATTCTTACAGCTAGCTTACACGCGGCGGCCCCTTGGCCGCTTGCTGCGACGCCGCACATCTATCTGTTGCTGCTGTCGATCTACTAACCTACAATGTTCCATCGATGGTGCGGCTATCCAGCGTGTACAAGTACATAAAAACGTTGTAAACAGGAGATCACAGATGAATTTCAAGTTGAAAATGCTCGTTGCGGGCATGGCGCTCGGTTTCTCGGCTTCCTCGATGGCGGCTGAACCCATCAAGATCGGCGTGGCCGGTCCTTTCACCGGCGGTTCCGCGCCGATGGGCGTGTCGATGCGCGACGGCGTCAAGCTGGCCGTGGCGGAGATCAACGCCAAGGGCGGCCTGCTGGGCCGCCAGATCCAGCTGATCGAACGCGACGACGAAGCCAAGAACGAACGCGGCGTGCAGATCGCCCAGGAACTGATCAACAAAGAGAAAGTCACCGCCACCGTCGGCTACATCAACACCGGCGTGGCCCTGGCCTCGCAGCGCTTCTACCAGGAAGCCAAGATCCCGGTCATGAACAACGTCGCCACCGGTTCCATCGTCACCAAGCAGTTCGCCGACCAGCCTGAGAACTACATCTTCCGCAACTCGGCCAACGATACGATCCAGTCGCACATGATCGTGCAGGAAGCGATCGACAACCGGAAATTCAAGAAGGTCGCCATCCTGGCCGACTCCACCAACTACGGCCAGCTCGGTCGCGAGGACCTGGAAAAAGCGCTGGATAAAAAAGGCCTCAAGGCCGTCGCCATCGAAAAATACAATCTGAAGGACGTCGACATGACGGCCCAGCTGCTCAAGGCCAAGCAGGCCGGCGCCGATGTTGTGCTGACCTACGGTATCGGCCCGGAGCTGGCGCAGATCGCCAACGGCATGGAAAAACTGGGCTGGAAAGTGCCGCTGATCGGCAGCTGGACCCTGTCGATGGCTAACTTCATCGACAACGCCGGCAAGAACGGCAACGGCACCCGCATGCCGCAGACCTTCATCCAGGACCCGACCACGCCCAAGCGCAAAGCCTTCATCGACGCTTACGTGAAGGCCTACCATCCGCCTGGCGACCGCATGCCGTCGCCGGTGTCGGCGGCGCAGGGCTACGATTCGATCTACCTGCTGGCGGCCGCCATCAAGCAGGCCGGTTCCACCGACGGTCCTAAAGTCAAGGCCGCGCTGGAAAACCTGAACGAGAAAATCGACGGCGTCGTCACCAACTACAGCAAGCCATTCAGCAAAGACAATCACGAGGCGATCACCGCCGACATCACCGTCTTCGGCGAAGTCAAGGACGGCAAAGTAGTGCTGGCCAAGTAAGCTCGCGAGTCTTAGTACTGGCCAGACTTGAGGATTCAAGCCTGGCCTTTTTCTTGTCGTACTACAGTGGTGGTCATCATGGAAATCTTCCTGCAACTGGCATTCAGCGGTATCGCGCTCGGCATGATCTATGCCGTCATCGCGTTCGGCTATCAGCTCACCTTCGCCACTTCCGGCACGCTTAACTTCGGCCAGGGGGAGTCGCTGATGCTGGGCGCACTGGTCGGGCTTAGCCTGGTCGGCACCATCCACGGCGGGCCTTACATGAGCTACCTGCTGATGATCCCCCTGGTGATCGTGTTCGGCGCGCTGCAAGGCATGTTCGTCGAATGGATAGCCGTGCGGCCGGCGATCAAGATCAAGTCCGAATTCGGCTGGATCATGTCGACCATCGCGCTGGCCATCATCTTCAAGAACGTGGCCGAGAATATCTGGGGCAAGGACGACCTGACCTTCCCGTCGCCGCTGAGCTCCACGCCGTTCCAGGTGCTGGGCGCGAACGTGCAGCCGATGCAGGTGGCGGTGATCGTCGGCGCGCTGGCGATCATGGCGGCGGTAGAGATCTTCAATCGCAAATCGATCTACGGCAAGGCTGTGGTGGCCACCGCCAACGACCGCGACGCGGCGGGCCTGATGGGCATTAACACCCGCATGGTGATCACCTTCTCGTATGCGCTGTCGTCGGCCACGGCGGCATTCGCCGGCGTGCTGGTGGCGCCGCTGACGCTGACCGGCGCCACCATGGGCGCCTCGCTGGGCCTGAAGGCGTTCGCGGTGGCGATCATCGGCGGCCTGACCTCGGGCGTCGGCGCCATTGTCGGCGGCCTGATACTGGGCATCGCCGAGACCACCACCGGCTACTACATCTCGACCGGCTACAAGGAAGTACCGGGATTGCTGCTGCTCTTGCTGGTACTGGCGATCAAGCCGTCCGGCCTGTTCGGCAAAGCCGCCATCAAAAAGGTCTGACCCATGAATAAGAAACTCCTCGCGGCGAGCGTATTGGGCCTGGCGGCGCTGGTGCTGTATCCGGTGCTGATTCCGAATCCGTACTACATCCATTTGTTTGAAACGATCCTGATCTACGCCATCCTGCTGTTCGGCCTGGACATCGTGGTCGGCTACACGGGGCAGGTATCGCTGGGCCATGCGGGCCTGTTCGGCATCGGCTCCTACGCCACCGGCGTGATGGTGTTCAAGCTTGGCGCGCCGTTCTGGATCGCGATCCCGGCCAGCGTGGCCGGCGCCGCGGTGTTCGGCGCCATCCTCGCGCTGCCGGCCCTACGCGTCACCGGCCCTTACCTGGCGATGGTGACGCTGGCCTTCGGCACCATCATCCAGATCCTGATCAACGAGATGACCTTCCTCACCGAAGGCCCGATGGGCATCAAGATCGGCAAGCCCACCATCATCGGCCAGAAGCTCGGTGAAGTAGGCTACTACTACATGGTGGCGGCGCTGATGGTGGTATCGCTGATCGTCGTGCACCGCATATTGAAATCGAACCTGGGCCGCGCCTTCGAGGCGCTGCGCGACAGCCCGATCGCCTCCGACTGCATGGGCGTTTCGGTGTATCGCTACAAGGTCTACGCCTTCATCATCAGCGCCGGCTTCGCCGGCCTGGCCGGCAGCCTGTACGCGTATTCGGAAGAGTACATCTCGCCCAATACCTACAACTTCGAACTGACCATCCTGTTCCTGCTGGCGGTGATCATGGGCGGCCGCAAGACCCGTTCCGGTTCGCTGATCGGCGCGATGATCGTGGTGATGCTGCCTAGCCTGCTGGCCGACATTGAGCTGTTCCGCAAAATCGCTGTAGCAGCCGCCGTATTGGGCGTAGCCGGTTCGGCGCTGATGCTGTACAAAAAACGCGCCACCGTGCGCGGCGTGATGGTGCCGCTGATCGCCACCATCGGCATGGCGGGCTACTCCTACAAGCTGGAAAACATCGTCGACTGGCGCCTGACCATCTTCGGTTTGATGACGCTGTTCGTGGTCTACTACCTGCAAGACGGTATCGTCGGCTTCCTGCAAAGCCTGATGGGGAAAGGCGCCGTGCATGCCAAGGCGGTGCAGGCCAGCGGCGCCGAGCCGTTCGCGCGCGCCAAGGGCGGCGCCGCCGGCGAAACGCTGCTCAGCGTCGACCAGATCCTGATGCAGTTCGGCGGCCTGAAGGCGTTGAATCAGGTTGACCTGAACGTGGTGCAGGGATCGGTGCACGGTTTGATCGGCCCTAACGGCTCCGGCAAGAGCACCATGATGAACGTGCTGACCGGGATCTACAAACCCACCGCCGGCAAGGTGTCGTTTGCCGGCGCGGTGATCTCCGGCCGCACGCCGTCCGAAATCGCTCTGGGCGGCGTGGCGCGCACCTTCCAGAACGTGCAGCTGTTCGGCGAGATGACGGCGACCGAGAACGTGCTGGTCGGCCTGCACAACACCTTCGAATCCAATGTGCTGGATGTGATGCTGCAAACGCCGCGCTACAAGCGTGAAGAGCGCGCCGCGCGCGAGCGGGCCGCCAGCATCCTGGAGTTCGTCGGCCTGACCGCCATGGCCGACGAGGAAGCGCGCAATCTCCCGTACGGCAAACAGCGCCTGCTGGAGATAGGCCGCGCGCTGGGCCTCAGTCCGCGCCTGCTGTTGCTCGATGAACCGGCGGCCGGCCTGACCGCGCCCGACATCAAGGAGCTGATGGCGATCATCCGCAAGATCCGCGACCACGGCATCACCATCATCCTGATCGAGCACCACATGGACGTGGTGATGGCCTTGTCCGACACGGTGACGGTGCTGGACTTCGGCCAGAAGATCGCTGAAGGCAAACCGGCCGCAGTGCAGAGCGATCCCAAGGTGATCGAAGCCTACCTGGGCGGCAGCGGCGAAGAACACGGTGGCACCAAAGCGCCTGCGGCGCATTAACGAGGACAGCACATGCTATCGATCACCAATCTGCAAGCGTCGTACGGCAAAGTCGAAGTCCTGCACGGCATCTCGCTGGAGGTCCCGAAGGGCAAGCTGGTCACGCTGATCGGCTCCAACGGCGCCGGCAAGACCACCACCATGCGCGCCATCTCCGGCATGATCAAGCCCAAGGGCGGCAAGGTCACGCTGGGCGGCAAGGACATCACCGGCGCCGATTCGCACATGATCGCGCGCGCCGGCCTGGCGCATTCGCCGGAAGGGCGGCGCGTGTTCGCCTCGATGACGGTCACGGACAACCTGCTGCTGGGCGCCTTCCCGCGCTTCACGCGCGCGCGGCCCAAGGGCGACATCAAGCATGACCTGGAAAAGGCGCTGGAGCTGTTCCCGCGCCTGAAGGAGCGTCAGCACCAACTGGCCGGCACGCTGTCCGGTGGCGAGCAGCAGATGCTGGCGATGGCGCGCGCCGTCATGCTCAATCCGGAAGTGATCCTGCTCGACGAACCATCGATGGGCCTGGCGCCGATCCTGGTCGAGGAAGTGTTCCGCATCATCCAGCGCCTGAAATCCGAAGGCGTGACGATGCTGCTGGTCGAGCAGTTCGCCGCCGCCGCGCTGAACGTGGCCGATTACGGCTATGTGCTGGAAAATGGCACGATCTCTGTCCACGGCCCGGCGGAGAGCCTGAAAACCGATCCGAAAGTGATCGCGGCCTACCTCGGCGGTGGACATTGATGAAAACCGCGCGCTTTCCATCGGGAGCCATCGTGCCGGTGCTGGGGCAGGGCACGTGGAATATGGGTGAGGAGTTCGCCCGCAAGAACGACGAAGTCCGCGCCCTCCAATTGGGCCTGGACCTTGGCATGACGCTGATCGACACCGCCGAGATGTACGGCGAGGGCGGTGCCGAGGAAGTGGTGGGCGCCGCCATCGCCGGCCGTCGCGACGAGGTCTACCTGGTCAGCAAAGTCTATCCGCACAACGCCAGCTTTGAAGGCACGCAGGCCGCATGCGAGCGCAGCCTGCGCCGCCTGAAGGTCGACTGCATCGATCTCTACCTGCTGCACTGGCAGGGCCACTACTCGCTGGACGAAACCGTCGCCGGCTTCGAGGCGCTCAAGATGACCGGCAAAATCAAGTCCTACGGCGTCAGCAACTTCGACCTCGAAAGCATGCAGGACGCCGTCGGTTGCGGCGCCGTCGCCACCGACCAGGTGTTGTACAACCTGTGCAAGCGCGGCATCGAATTCGATCTGCTGCCGTGGTGCCGCCAGCAGGGCATGCCGCTGATGGCCTACTCGCCGCTGGAATCGCACGGCCGCGAACAGGCCGCGCTGCTGGACAACCCCGGCCTGCGCGCCGTCGCGGATGCCTACGGCGTGACGCCGGCGCAGATCGCGCTGGCGTGGGTGCTGCATCAGGACGGCGTGATCGCCATTCCCAAGGCCACCGACCCGACACACGTGCGCGCCAACCGCGCCGCAGCAGATATCAAACTAAACCCGCAGGATCTGGCCGCGTTGGATCTGGCATTCCCTCCACCTCGTCGGGCCCGAGTGCTTGACATGCGTTAATCAGGATTTATGAAACACGAATTACTTTGTTTAAGCCTGTTGCTGGCCTGCGCCTGCGCCGGCGCGCAGGAAGCGCCCGATGCCGAGACGCCGCAAGTGGTTGAAGTGGGCGGCGTGAAGAATCCCGAACTGAAATCCTACAAGGTGATGCTGAAAGGCGTGGATGCCTTCGAAGAACATCGCAAATACGCACCGGCTGCGCCGATCAGATTCCAGCTGGTGTCCGCTACCGCTGGTGGATCGGTGGCCGGCATCACGCTGCGCATCGCTGGCGACAATACGTCGGAAAACATCCCCATCGCGGCGGATGGCACCTTTGTCCTGCCGCGTATTCAGGCGGCGATTGATGACAAGGCCGATCTCGTCACCAACAAGAAGAAAAGCGTGGTGCGCTGGCGCGGAGATATCCACACGCCCGGCGTTCCAGCCAACGCGCGCCGCCTGGGCGACCTGCGCATGGAGTGCGAAATCGCCTGGGCCGTCAACAGGGAAGACATATCCTTCGTGATTCGTAATGGACTCGCGCTGGCCGGCGGCCCTTGTCACATCAAGAGCTTGCATCTGAACTACCAGGCGCCGTTGAACGCGACCGGCGTGACCTTGATCTCTGGAGACCGGCGTCAATCGCTGCCGTTCATCGGTAGTAAGAAAAATGTGTTCTCGCCGCCCTTGGCCGACACCAACTGGGACGACGAAACGCTGATCGAATACGACATCCCGGCGGCGCCCATGTGATACGCTATGTACGCCAGCGTACAGAACCTTGTGGGCGGGCGGCGTACCTTGACTCATCCGCAGCGAACCCCAAGGAGCTGAAATGAACAAGAACATGATAGTGGTGGCCGTACTGGCCGCCAGCGTTGCCGGCATCGTCCCCGCATCCGCGCAGGACCGGCACGACAACGGCCGCCGTGGCGGTCCTGGCCACAGCCAATACGAGGATCGCGACGATCACCGCTACGATCGCAGCGACGAACGCCGCAACGACCGCTCCGATTACCATCATGACGATGACCGGGACCACGACCGCGGCGCCGGCCCGCGTCACGATCTGCGCAAGGGCGGCCGCCTGCCACCTGAGTATCGCGGCCGTCAATACGTGGTCGACGACTGGCGCGGCCATCGCCTGAGTGCTCCGCCACGCGGCTACCACTGGGTGCAGACCGGCGGCGACTACGTGCTGGTCGCCATCGCCACCGGCGTGATCCTCAACCTGTTGTTGAGTAACTAGAACGGCGCGCGGCTCTGCTACACTGCTGGACAGCCCAAACTGTCCAGCAAATTATGTTAAACCGAATCAAACAGCTGTTCTCCCCCAAAGACACCAGTCAGCACATTCTGATCAACGCCTACTGCACGGTTGCCGAGGTTCCCAAACCTGGCTTCCCGCATGTGCTCAATGCCCGGCGCGACTTGTCCGATCCCGAATTACAGCCCCATCTCAACGGCTTCATGAATCACCTGGCGCAAGCCGGCGAAGGCCGGATGACGCAGGTCCGCTACCACGTGATCCGTCATGTGCAGCGCGTGCGCCAGCACGTCAGCCTGTCCATCGAGGCCGGCGTAATGGAGAGCTTCGTCGCCTGGGCGGAAGCGGCCAACGCCGTCGTCTTCATGGCCGACGGCAGCGTGCGCGATCCGCAAGGGCGCATCCTGCTGCCTGCGGCCGGCGACGACGGCGATCCGCAAGCCGTGGTTCCGTACCCGCCGCAGGCCTGGCAGCGCAAGGCGCGCTCGGACGAGCTGCTCGCCGTCCGCAAGATCGCTGTGCCGGCGACATTGCCGCCGCTGGTGTCTGAACCTGAGCTGCGCTTGCGCACGCCGGAGGATGTGCTGCGCAGGATGCTGGCGTTGTTCGTGGTCGCGATCCGCGCGGAGTCGCTGGCTGGCGGCCGCGCCATCGCTGTCGACGATCTGAAGAAACGCTTTCCACCTGCCTTCGCCGGCCTGACCGACGCGGAACGGGCTTTCCTCGCCCAGGAGACGCCCACCGAGCAGGAAACCACCCAGTTCCTGTGGCGGTATGAAGCCATCCTTGTGCTGCAATGGGTGCTTGGCATGCAGGAGGCGCTGCCGTTCGCCGATGCGATCTGCGACGTGGCCGCGATCTCGCGTACCGTCATCGAACGCGGCACCGAAGGCTTGCGCAAGCAGCTGGCCATGCGTCCGGCGGCGGAGATCCTGGATGCGCTGGATCTTCAGTACCGCTTGCACTGGGCCACGCGCCAGGCGATATTGAAGAAGACCGCCGCTCCCGCAGGACTGAACGACGGCGTTCTGCAAGAGCGCCACCATGCCCTGAACTGGCTGGTGCATTTCGAAGACCGCGACTGGGACGAAGTCGATACTCCAACCTGACCTGCACACATCTATGAGCCTTCAATCCGTTCGTGAGTTTTTCATCGCCCGAGATCTTCATCTTCCCATCGTGGAGCTGGAGGTCAGCACCGCCACCGTGGCGCTGGCGGCCGAGGCACATGGCGTCGAGCCGGGGCGCATCGCGAAGACGCTGGCGTTCCGCGTCCGCGATGGCCGCGTGATCCTGCTGGTCGCCAGCGGCGTCGCGCGCATCGACAATCGCAAATTCCGTGAAACGTTCGGCAAGGGCAAGATGCTGCCGGCCGAGGAGGTGGTCGAGACCACCGGCCATCCGGTCGGCGGCGTGTGCCCCTTCGGCCTGGCGCAGGCGCTGCCGGTGTATGTCGACGAATCGCTGCGCAATTTCGACGAAGTGCTGCCTGCCGCGGGTTCGGTCAACAGCGTAGTGCGGATGGCGCCGGACATGCTGGTGACGATCACACAAGGGCAATGGGTGGACGTATGCTGATCAAGCGGAAGCTGGCGTTGCTGGCGATGGCGAGCATGTCGGCGTCGGCGCTGGCGGCCGTCGAGCGGATCGAAATCAAGGAGCGCACCGCGTTTGCGCCCGGAGTGACTTACGGCGAAGCCGGCGCCTATGAAAAGATACGCGGCGTCGCCTATTTTGCGCTGGACCCGAAAGCGCCCGCCAACGCCGCCATCGTCGATTTGAAACGCGCGCCGCGTGATGCGCGTGGACGTGTGCTTTTCTCCAGCGAGTTCGTCTTGCTGCGGCCAGCGGGTGGCCAGGCATCCAGCCTGATTTACGACGTCAACAACCGGGGCGGCATTGCCATGCTGGGCCAGGTCAATGGCCGCAGCCCGGCCAACAACGATCCGTCTACCGCCGCCGACGCCGGCGACGGCTTCCTGATGCGCCACGGTTTCTCGATGCTGTTTTCCGCGTGGACCTGGGACGTGGCGCCGCCTGCGCCCGGCGCGCGGCCGCTGGTGTTTGCGCCGCCCGTCGCCAAAGGGATCAAGGGCAGGGTGCAGAACGAGTTCACCGTCAACGCGCCGGTGGACGTTGCCACTTACGCCGGCATGCGCGGCCTGACCTACGAACCGGCCACGCCCAACGATCCGCGTGCCCAGTTGACCGTACGCGCGCGTCCCGGCGACAAGCGCCGCCCCGTCCCGCGCAGCAGCTGGCATTTCGTCGCGCCGGAGCAAGCGGGCGGCCCTGGCCGCGTGCAGCTGGACGACGGCTTCAAGCCGGATACGATCTACGAGCTGACCTACGTGGCGAAAGACCCATACGTGACCGGCGCGGGCCTGGCCGGCATCCGCGATCTGCTGGCTTACTTCCGCGACCGGCCATTCGAAGGCGCGCCCGTGCCGAAGACCGTGCTGATATTCGGCATCAGCCAGTCCGGCCGCGTGATCGGCCGCATGCTGCACGACGGCTTGAACGTGGACGAATCCGGCCAACTGGCGTTCAGCGGCGCCTATCTCCATGTGCCGGGCGCCGGCGGCTCGGCGGGCTTCAACAGCCGCTTCGCGCAGCCCACACGCCATCCGTCGATGCTGGAGGAGCACGACTATCCGGCAGACGCTTTCCCGTTCACCACCGCGCCGTCGCGCGACCCAGTCAGCGGCCAGACCGCATCCTATCTCGATCACGCACGCGACAAACAGGGCCGGCTGCCCAAACTCATCGTCTCGAACACTTCGACGGAGTTCTGGAACCGTGGCGCTTCGCTGGTCGCCACCACGCCGGACGGCATGCAGGACGTGGCGCCGGCGGACAACGTGCGCATCTACGGCTTCATGGGGGCGCAGCATTACGTGGGCCGCTCGCGCACGCGGGCGCCGTTCACTGCCTGCGTATCGACCAGCGACCACTACCTGCCGATGCGCGCCTTGATCCTGGCGCTGGATGACTGGACCGGCAAAGGCAAGCAACCTCCGGCCAGCGCTTATCCGCAATTGGCGGATCGCACGCTGACCACGGTGGCGGATTACCGCGCCATTTTCCCGGCTGGCTTCGGACTCACGCCGCCGGAACAGAATCTGCGCGAGCCGCGCCTGGACTTCGGCAGAAGGTTCGCGAAGCAGGGCATAACGGACAAGGTTCCGCCCAAACTCGGCGACGAGTATGAAACCCGTGTGCCAGTGCCGGACGCGGATGGCAACGACAAGGGCGGCGTGAGACTGGTTGAGGTGCAGGCGCCGCTCGGCACGCACACCGGCTGGAACTTGCGCGCACCGGAGACCGGCTTCGCCTGGGCGACGTCGCGTTTCGACGGCAGCTTCGTTCCGTTCGCCCGCACCGAGGCCGAGCGGGCCGCCAGCGGCGATCCACGTCCGAGCCTGGAGGCGCGCTATCCAAGTCGTGATGATTTTGTCGCCGCAGTGCGCGCCGCAGCGGAACGCCAGATCGCAGCAGGCCTGCTGCTGCCTGA
The DNA here is from genome assembly GCF_003416895.1 of Duganella sp. BJB476. Taxonomy (GTDB): domain Bacteria; phylum Pseudomonadota; class Gammaproteobacteria; order Burkholderiales; family Burkholderiaceae_D; genus Rugamonas. The sequence goes on along the minus strand of NZ_QVIO01000001.1, from coordinate 1,955,741 downwards.
GGATATGGACCGCACATTGTCTGGCAACACCGGCCTGTATGACCGCATCATGCAGCACGATCCCGCAGACAGGGGCTGCGCTTATCTGTTCGCCGCGCCGTAACGGGTTGCGCGTCAAGCGCCGCCGTTTGGCCCCGCGAGCTTTGCCAACTGCTCCCTCAGCTGTTTGAGCTGGGCGAGCAGGGGCGCTGTCATATCGGTGACTTCCTGCTCCGTGTAGCGCGGTGTGATGTGCTGCGGACAGTTCCAGTCGTAGCCTTCCACGGTGATGATGAAGGCGCGCTCGATGCGCGCCTTGTAACCCGGCATATGAAGCAGCTCCATCAACGCCGGATCGTCTGCGGCTTCCACGATGCGTGTGCGGCCGACGATTTTCATCCGCACCTGCCTCGCATAGTCCATCAGTATCATCGAGATGCGGTCATCCACTTTCAGGTTGCCGACGCTGAGGTACTGCAGATTGCCCCGGAAATCCGCGAACGCCAGGGTTTTCGCGTCGAGCACCCGCAGGAAGCCTTTCGGTCCGCCGCGATGCTGCACATAAGGCCAGCCGGTCTCGCTGACGGTGGCCTGGTAAAAATGATCCATCTCCTCGATGAGGGCGATTTCCCTTTCGCCCAGGCTGTCCTGCCGGTCTTCCATCTGGTCGAGAAACGCATAGCGGGCGCGGCTCCCCATGCTGCTTTGAACCTCACGCACCGCCGGCGTGAAGGTGATATCGGAATAGGCGCGACCCACGATGTGCTCCTCGATCAGTGTGAAATCAGGCTGCGATCTTCAGGTCGACTTTCGGAAAGTCGATCTCCACGCGACTGGCTTTGCCCAGGATGTTGGTCAGGAAGTTCATGCCGACGTGGGTGATGATCTCGACGATGTCCGACTCGCTATAGCCCGCGCTGCGGATCGCCGCCAGCTCGATGGCGCTGACCGCGCCCCTGTTCTCCATCAGGCTTTGCACGAACTGCACGGCGACGGCGGCTTGCGCGTCCGCGCTGGTGCCGCTGCGGGCGGCGTTCATTTCTTCGCCGCTTAAGCCGGTCTTGCGGCCGATCGCGGTGTGGGCGGAGACGCAGTATTCGCAGTTGTTCTGCTGCGCCAGCGCCAGGGCGATGCGTTCGCGGGTCAACGCGTCGAGCGTGCCGCCATTGGCCACGCCGTGCAGGCCGAGGAAGGCGCGCAGTGCGACCGGCGAGTTGGCGAACACTTTCAGGAAGTTGGGCACCATGCCGAGCTGGCCCTGGATGGCGTCCAGCAGGGCTTTTTGCTCAGCATTGGCGGTGGCGGTTTCGATGGTGGCGATACGGTTCATGGTCAATTCCTTAGGGTTAGGTTGTTTGTTCAGCGAACACTTGTAGTTTCATCGATGTGCGGGATAATGAGAATCCGTTAAATTAACAATAAACTATTTCTAATTCAGGAATAATATGGACAAGCTCTCCGCCATGACGATCTTTGTGGCAGTCGTCGATGAGGGCGGCTTTGCCGCCGCCGCCCGCAAGCTGAAGATCTCGCCGCCGGTGGTCACGCGCGCCGTCACGGAGCTGGAGGAGGGCATGGGCGTGCGCCTGCTGCTGCGCACCACGCGGGTGGTGCGGCTGACCGAAACCGGCGCGCGCTATGCCGCCGATTGCCGCCGCATTTTGGCCGACGTGGCGGAAACCGAAACCTCGGCCGCCGGCGCGCACGGTGCGCCGCGCGGTCGGCTGGTGATCACGGCCTCGGTGATGTTCGGCGCGATGTACGTCACGCCCATAGTCACTGAATACCTGCGACGCTACCCTGAAACCGATGTCGAATGCCGCTTCCTCGACCGCGTGGTCAACATGATGGACGAGGGCGTGGACGCGGCGATCCGCATCGGCGCCTTGCCCGACTCCAGCTACCAGGCGGTGCGCGTGGGACAGGTAAGGCAGGTGGTGTGTGCGGCGCCGGCCTACCTGGCCGGGCGTGGCGTTCCCGCTACGCCGCAGGAGCTGGCCGGACATGACCTGATCGCCGCCACCGCCGTCACGGCGACCAATGACTGGCGCTTTGAGTACGATGGCAAACCGCTATCGGTAAAGGTACATCCGCGCCTGAGCAGCACCAGCAACGACGCCGCCTTGCGCGCGGCGCTGGACGGCTTCGGCATCACCCGCGTGCTGTCCTATATGGCCGCGCCCTACCTGGCAGATGGCCGTTTGAGCGCGATCCTGTCCCCCTACGAAGCCGCGGCGGTGCCGGTCAGCGTGGTGCACCACGAAGGCCGGCATTCGTCCCGCAAGCTGCGCGCCTTCCTCGATCTGGCGATTGCCACGCTACGTGAAGATGGCGCACTTCGATAGAAAAATTGTATACAAAATTCGTTGACAATGTATCCGACGAAGCGCAATATCGTTATCAATTAAACGCGTCGGTCACGAGCTGTTGCGTTGCTAGGCATCATTTCTACGCACGGTTAAGGGCAGCCCGTGTGGGTAGTAGTTGCAAAGTAACGCCCAATAAAAAAGACAGACGGAGACGCGTTTATGAATCACTTGTTATTTCAGGTCGAGGATCGACCACCCCTATTCACGACCATACTGCTGGCGGCCCAGCACATGCTTGCCGCTTTGGGCGGCATCATCGCCGTGCCGCTGGTGGTGGGCGCCGCGCTCAAACTGCCGGCCGACCAGATCATCACCCTGATCAACGCCGCCTTGCTCGGCTCCGGCATCGTCACCATCATTCAATGCAAAGGCGTAGGCCCAGTCGGCATCAGGCTTCCTTGCGTGATGGGCACCAGCTTCGCCTTCGTCGGCGCGGCCATCAGCATCGGTCTTGAACACGGCGTTCCGGCGATACTCGGTTCGTCGCTGGCCGCCTCGCTGGTGATGATCGTCGGCAGCTGCTTCATGCCGAAGATCCGCAAGCTGTTCCCGCACGCCGTCACCGGCGTGGTGGTGACGATGATCGGCCTGTCGCTGGTGCCGGTGGCGGTGGACTGGGCTGCGGGCGGCTTTGCACCGGGCGCGGTCTACGGCGCGCCGCTCAACCTGGGCATCGCGGCATTCGTGCTGGCCACGGTCATCATGCTGGTCCAATTCGGCAAGGGGATTGTATCCGCCGCCGCCGTGGTGATCGGCATGTTCATCGGCTACCTGCTGTGCGTTTCGCTGGGCATGATCGACTTTACGCAGGTGCAGAATGCGCCGATCTTCGCGCTGCCGCAGCCGCTCCACTACGGCATGACCTTCCCGGTGGCCGGCATCGTCGCCATGGCGATCGCCTATCTGGTGACGATGGTGGAAACCACCGGCACCTTCATGGCGCTGGGCGCCGCCACCAACACCAAGATGCGCGGCAAGACGCTGGCGCGCGGCATCCTGTGCGACGGCGTCGGTTCGGCCTTCGCCGCGCTGATGTCCAGCCCTCCGGTATCGACCTTTGCGCAGAACGTCGGCGTGGTGTCGCTGACCGGCGTAGCCAGCCGCCATGTGGTGGCGCTGACCGGCGTGATGCTGCTGCTGGCCGGCCTGTTCCCGGTGCTGGGCGCGGTGGTGGTGACGATTCCGCAACCGGTGCTGGGCGGCGCTGGCTTGATGATGTTCGCAATGATCATCTCGGCCGGCGTGCAGTTGCTGAGCCACGTGGAGCATACCAAGCGTAACGGCGTAATCATGGCGGTGGCCATCGGCTGCGGCCTGGCGGTGACGGTGCGGCCGGAACTGCTGTCCAAGCTGCCGGCCTTCGTCAAGGAAGTCTTCGGCTCGGGAATCACGGTTGGCGCGCTGGTCGCGGTGGCCCTGAACCTGGTGTTGCCTGAACGTCCGGTAGAATTGACCGACGACGATGAAGAAGAGGAAGTACCGCAAGCTTTTTTAACCTCCGAGCGTGAAGCAGCTTAAAATACGCTCGATATCAACCTGACTGTTTCCGCAGTGCCCGCGCATTGTTTCCGCAGTGTTTAACCATCATAGAAATTATGACTAAAACCCTACTGATCAAAAATGCGCGCGTGCTGGTAACGATGGATGACGAGCGCCGTGAAATCGCCGACGGCGCCGTCTACATCCGGGACAACGTAATCGAACAAGTCGGCCGCAGCGCCGACCTGCCGCAGCAGGCCGACGAGATTATCGACGCGGCCAACCATGTGGTGATGCCCGGCCTGGTCAACACCCACCACCATATGTACCAAAGCCTGACGCGCGTGATTCCCGCCGCTCAGAACGGCGAGCTGTTTAACTGGCTGACCAACCTCTATCCGATCTGGGCCAACCTGACGCCGGAGATGGTCAACGTGTCGACGCTGGCGGCGATGTCGGAACTGATCATGTCCGGCTGCACGACCAGCAGCGACCACCTGTACATCTACCCCAACGGCTGCAAGCTCGATGACAGCATCGAGGCGGCCGGCAAGATCGGCATGCGCTTCCACGCCGCACGCGGCTCGATGAGCGTGGGCCAGTCCAAAGGCGGCCTGCCGCCGGACCGCGTGGTGGAGGAGGAGGGCGCGATCCTCAAGGATACGCAGCGCCTGATCGAAGCCTATCACGATGCCGGCCGCTACGCGATGCAGCGCATCGTGGTGGCGCCATGCTCGCCGTTCTCGGTCTCGCGCGACCTGATGAAAGAGGCCGCGACGATGGCGCGCAGCTTCGGCGTGTCGCTGCACACGCACCTGGCTGAAAACGCGAACGACATCGCCTACAGCCGCGAAAAATTCAATATGACGCCCGCCGAATACGCCGAGGATTGCGGCTGGGTGGGGCACGACGTCTGGCACGCGCACTGCGTGCAACTGGACGACGACGGCATCTACATGTTCGGCCGCACCGGCACCGGCATCGCGCACTGCCCATGTTCGAATATGCGGCTGGCGTCGGGCATTGCGCCGATACGCAAGATGCTCGACAGCGGCGTCTCGGTGGGCCTGGGTGTCGACGGTTGCGCTTCCAACGATTCCGGCCACATGATGGGCGAAGTACGGCAGGCGATGCTGCTGCAGCGCGTGGGCTTCGGCCCGGACGCGATGACGGCGCGGCAGGCGCTGGAAGTGGCCACGCTGGGAGGCGCCAAGGTGCTCAACCGCGACGACATCGGCGCGCTCAAGCCGGGCATGGCGGCGGACATCGTGATGTTCAAGCTCGATACGATAGGCTTCGCCGGCGCGCTGCACGACCCGGTCGCGGCGCTGGTGTTCTGCACGCCGCCGAATGTCTCGTACAGCATCATCAACGGCAAGGTGGTGGTGCGCGAGGGCGTGCTGTGTACCATCGACCTGCCGGTGGTGATCGAGCGCCACAACGCGCTGGCGCATCAATTGGCGCTGGCCGCCCGCTGATAGCTGGAGATGGCCTGGTCCAGGGCCTGTTGCATATGCAGGTCGTGGGCTGCCTGGTCTTCCGGCGCGGCGTCGGCGGCGGGTGGACGGCCTTCGCTGCGCTGGCGCCGTTCGTCCAACGCCTGCCCCAGATAGGCATCCTCGTTACCGAACCATTCCAGTGTGATGCGCTCGCCGAGCGTACGGATGCGCAGTTGCTGGCATTGCTGCCGCCAGCTGCCGATGCGGTTCAGGTCTTGCGATGCCGCGTCGTTTGAGGTGAAGCGCTGGGCTGCCAGCAGCTCGTCGTGCGCGGTCAGGTAGTTTTGATAGCGGGTGGCGATCTGGATTGCTTCGCCGGCCGCGTTGGCGGGCAGTGTGCGGCGCAGGTGGGCTTCAAGCGCTTGCAGCCTGCCAGCTTCACTTCGGTTGAGCAGAAAACCATCCATCAACTGATGCAGCGCGAAGTCGGCGATGAGTTCCTGTTTGTCGGTGAGTGATAGTTCGATCGTGGAGTCGATAGCGTTGCGGCCCGGCGCGGCCAGCGGAAGGTTTGCCACGCGGAGCGGGGAGGCCGGACCCGCGCGAGCCACGGCCTTGGCTGCGGCATCGCCTTCGACCGGCCTCCGGTCGGGCGCGGGTGTGGCCTGCCATGTCCACATCGCGAGCAGGGCGACCGCAGCCAGCGCCGTGAATGCAGCCGCTGCCTTCATCAATACGTCGGCCAGCCGCCGCTGAAGGTCAGGTCGTTGATGAACAGGACGCCGTTGTAGCTGTTCTGGCTATCCAGTTCATGCCGCACCATCACCCCGTTGGCCACTGATTCCCCACCCGGCGCGATAAAGCGTCCGCCGCCGGCGTCGAGCGTGGTGCCGCCGCCGTTGACCATGTCGACGCCGTTCTTGTCCAGATACGGTCCGGTCACGCTGGTCGAACGGCCGTAGGAAATGTGATAGGTGCTGTTGGCGCCATCGCAGCATTTTCCCTTGGAGACGAACAGGTAGTAATACGAACCGTTCGACATGATGAACGAGTTCTCGATGCCGGTGCTGTCGGCGGCCAGGTGGTACCAGCTGCCGGTGGGCTTGAGGGTGTTCGCATCGACGCGCGTGGTATAGATCCCTGTCCAGAAGGAGCCGAACGACAGCCACGGCTGGCCCGCTTTATCGACGAAGAAATTGGGATCGATGGCGTTGTAGTTGTTGCCCGGTGCGGATGTCAGCACCGCGCCTTTGTCGGTCCAGTTGCCCGTTGCGATACTGGTGGCGGTGGCCAGGCCGATGGCCGATTTCTGCGAGCCGAACGTGGACACCGCGTAGTACAGGATCGCCTTACCGTTCCAGACGTGGATGTCCGGCGCCCAGACGGTCTTGGAGTTGTTGTTGTATTGGTTCCACCACGACAGGCCGCCGCCGAAGATGCTCACGCCTTGCGTCCACGCGTGGCCGTCAGGCGAAAACTTCACGCCGATGCCGGTATCGCTGGTTTCGGTGATCCACCAGGTGCTGTTTTCCTTGTAGACGCTGGGGTCGTGCGTGATAAGGGCGCCGGTGAGCGTCCAAGTGGCGGCGTGTGCGCCTGCTGCGCAAAAGGCGATAGCTGTCGCCGCCGCCCATCGCTTGAGTAGCTGTTGATTCATTTGTCGTCTCGCTTTATAGGTTTTGTGTCTGCCGGATGCAGGAATTCATGCTGCGGCAGCTGCGAGGGCGCGTCTAATGAATTTTTGTGGCGAAGCGATACCGCGATTCGTATCGCTACATCAGCAGCGCGGAGATCAGGTCTTTCTTGGCCGGGCTGACGTTGACGTCGAAATTCAGCGCCGCTTCCACGTGGCTCAGATGATGCAGCATCAGCTCCGCCGCCTTGTCCGCATCGCCCGAACGGGCGGCGGCCAGGAAGGCGCTGTGCTCGTCCGACGAGCAGGCGGCATCGCGTTCGGACTGATACAGCATGGTGATCAGCGAACTGCGGCCCACCAGCTCGCGCACGATTTCCTTCAGCACCTCGTTGCCCACCACGTCCGCCAGCAGCACGTGGAAGTCGCCCAGCAGCTGTTGCCGCATCTTCGACGGTACTTGCGATAGTGCGTTGCGCTCTTCCTTCAAATGCTTCTCCAGCATTTTGTAATCGGCCGCCTTGGCCTTGGCGGTGAACTCGCGCGCCAGTGCCGCTTCGATGATGCGGCGCGTAGCGAAGATCTCGCGTGACTCCCGTTCGCTGGGCTGACTGACCACGGCGCCCTTGTCGGGAACCATGTTAATCAGCTTGTCCTTCGACAGTATCAGCAGCGCCGCGCGGATCTTGGTGCGGCTGACTGAATACAAACGGCACAACGCTTCCTCCCGCAGCTTGGTCCCGGGCGGCAGCTTGCGCGCCGCGATGGCTTCGGCGAGGTTGTTGGCGATATCGTTGGGGCTTTCGACGGGGAGTGTGCTGGACATGAGGTGGCTATGAATCTCGTAGTGTCGTTTTTTCGCCCCATCATACATGGGCTGCCGGGGATTGACTATCTGGCAGTATCTCACGAGTAATCGCATTACATATGTGTCGTATGGAAATTATGTGGAAGCGATTCCTGTAGCGGATTGTAAAAAACTCTAGCGAATTCCGCTTGTTGTTTACTGTAGTTCTGCTACATTTTATCTGGGCTGCAGCATTTCCCAAAATACAAAATATAACGACACGGAGACAAAAATGATGAAAACCTTACTGGCCGCCGGCCTGCTGGGCGGTTGCGCCCTCGCGCCTGCGCATGCCGCCTTCAACCCCGCCGATACCTCGGTACAGATGTTCCGCTGGAAGTGGAACGACATCGCCAAGGAGTGCACCAACTGGCTCGGCCCACAGGGCTTTGGCGCGGTGCAGGTATCGCCGCCGCAGGCTTCGGCCAGTCTGGGCGCCTGGTGGGATGTGTACCAGCCGGTGAACTTCGCTTCGCTGAAGAGCAATATGGGCACCGAGGCCGAGTTCCAAACCATGATCAACACCTGCCACACCGCCAAGGTGCGCGTGTATGCGGACGTGGTGGTCAACCATCTGGCGGCCGGTTCCGGCACCGCCACCGACGGCTCGACCTGGAACTCGACGACGCTGGCCTATCCCTTCTTCAGCGCCAGCGATTTCCATCCCGCCTGCGACATCGCCAGCGGCGACTACGGCTCGCCGGGCAATCGCTACAACGTGATGTTCTGCCGCCTGAGCGGCCTGCCGGACCTGAAGACCGACGGCTCCTATGTGCAGGGCCAGGTCAAGACCTACCTGACCAAGTTGATCAACATGGGCGTGGACGGCGTGCGCTTCGACGCCGCCAAGCATATGCAGCCCAGCGATCTTCAGGCGATCATGAGCGGCGTCACGCACACCACCACGGCCGGCGAGGCGCTGTGGATCACGCAGGAGGTGATCCCGGACAGTAACGTGGCGCGCTCCGACTACTACAGCGTCGGCACGCTGAACGAATTCCAGTACACCTTCGCCATCAAGGCCATGTTCCGCAACGAGAACGGCGCCAGCCTGTCGCAGGTGCGCGCCATCATGGGCACGCCGGGCAACTGGGGCGGCACCTGGGGCTTTGTGCCGAGTGATAAGGCGACCGTCTTCGTCAACAACTGGGATACGGAGCGCAACGGCAGCTCGCTGGTGGCCAGCAATTACGTCTCCGGCACCACCAACGACACCCAAGGCACCAAGCGCTACGACCTGGCCAACATCTTCATGCTGGCCTGGCCGTATGGTTCGGCGCAGCTGCACTCGGGCTTCCGCTTCACCAATTACGACCAGGCCCCGCCGAGCGCCAGCCCGTTCGACGCCAGCGGCAACCCGTTGATCAACCAGCAGTGGGACTTCATCCATCGCTGGAGCGATATCTCCAACATGGTCGCCTTCCGCGCGGCGACGTCGGGACAGGGTGTGGATTACTTCACCAACGGCACCGCCAACCAGATCGCGTTCGGGCGCGGCGCCAAGGGCTTCATAGCGATCAACAATGAGTACGCGGCCTGGAATGCGTCGCTGCAAACGCTGCTGCCCGCCGGGACTTACTGCAACGTGGTGCACGGCCTGTTGAACGCTGCCGGCACGGCCTGCACCAGCGACAGTGTCGCCGTCGGCAGCAACGGTATGATCAGCGTGAGCATTGCCGCCAACGGCGGTGCTACGGTGCCTGCCGTGGCACTGCACATCAATCAGAAGATCGGCGGCGGTGGCGGCGGTACGTGCACCACGGTGCCTGTCACCTTCCGCGTCGCGAACGCCAATACGGTGGTGGGGCAGAACGTGTACGTGGTGGGGAATCGCGCGGAGCTAGGAAACTGGGTGCAGGGCGCCAGCGATCAGCTGAACATTGAAGGCAGCGGCGCCAATGTGCCATGGTCGCGCACCTTCCAACTGCCGCCGTCGACGGCGATCCAGTACAAGTTCATGAAGTACGGCGTGAGCACCGTGTGGGAAAGTAACCAGTCCACCGCCAGCGGCAATCGCGAAGCGACCACGCCGGCTTGCGGCGGATCGGTCACGCTCGACGCGGGCAGCTTCCAGTTTTAATGCACGCTGGCTGGAACAGCCTTTTCCTGCTGGACGAGGATGAAGGGACTGACGACGACTGCCCACAGTTCGGCGTTGGTCTCCAGCCAGTTCGCAGCCTGCTCGTCGCTGACTTTGGCGAGCAGGCCGGCGTTCATCCACTGGCCGATATGGGCCTTGTCGTCGTGTGAGATGCGCACGGCCACGTCGACCAGGTCCAGCGAATTGGCGATCCACACCACATTGCCGGCGGCGAAATGCTTGAGCAGTTCGGTCCAGGGCAGGCGCGCGGTCTCGCGGTTCACTTTGAGGCGCAGGTCGGTGTCGTTTTCAGGTTTGGTTTGCATGATTCAGATAATTTCGATGATCGGTACAGGGCTACCCCGCCATGTTAACCGATAGGCCGCACCTTTGCGAACATTGCCCACCAGCGCAGGGCGGAAGCAGGCCAGGTTGGTGCCGCCGTCGAGCCGTACGCTCGGATAGATGATGCCCAGCGAGCCGCCATCCAGCAGGCGCTCGGCCAGGATCTGCGATTCGATGTAGCTGTCCGGCGCCAGACAACCCAGGTAGCGCGCCTGGCCACGCAGGTCGTGGAAGGGCGCGGTGAAATCGGCCAGCATGGTCTGGTATTGGACGCTGTCGTCGAAGCGGTTGATCTCGGCGTATTCGACGGCCTTGTGGAAGCTTACTTCGGCCAGCGCGGTTTCGACGTCGAAGGCGCAGTACCATGCGCCGCGATCGCCGCCGTTGAAGCGGCTGCCTTCAGGGCGGGCGTAGGTAAAGGCGGCGTTTACGATGCGGAAGTTCGGCACGCCGAACACCAGTTCATCCATCGTGATGCCGGCGGCGCCGCCGTTCTGCGCTTGCAGGCGGGCGTTGGTGGCGTTATCCAGTTCGAACAGGTCGTGCAGGTCCTGTTCGTTATCGGCCAGTGGCGACAGCACCGAGTCTTCAAGATCGGCGAAGCGCGAGGGCAGCAAACGGCAGGTGTCGAACTGGCGCAGTGTGGTGAGGGGCGGAATCAGGCTGACCGGCACTTACAGTCCTCCGCGGCGCGCGTCCAGCAACTGGCGCACGATCTGCATGGCGGGCAGGCCGCCGGCCGCGATATAGGTCAGCGGCGTGCGACCGCCGAAGATCAGGTTGGTGTTGGCAAGGCCCATCCATTCGTCGGCGAGCTTGTCGCCGTAGAGGATGTGCAGTGCCTTGTAGATGCCCAGCAGGTAGGAGATGCGCGTGATGCAGTCCACCTCCAAGGTGCGTTCCGGGTTCTTTTTCCACTCGTAGTAGGCGCTGCTGGAGATGCCGCCCAACAGTTCGCGGGCGTCGTCGTCGCGCAGCTTCCAGGCTGCGGCCAGCTTGAAAAAGCCCTTGAGGGCGGCCTTGGACAGCCGTTCGCGCTCGGGCTTGGCGTTCAGGTCGACCAGGATGGTTGGTTCGAAGCGGCTGCGGGGGTAAGCGTAGGTAAGATTCATAAATCCTCCGTTGATGGACTAGTTATACTCCTTTTTCGGATGAATAGCAATCCGGGACCAACTGGATTAATATCACCTTGTCTACAAAACAGGGAGGAATGGCCATGAAATGGTTGAATTTGACGGTGGCGGGGGTGTTGGCGCTGGCTGCGACCGCGGCGGTGGCGGCGCCGGTTTTCACGGGCGTGCAGGAGCAGGTGGCCAACGTTGAGCGGGCTTTTGCGGCGACCATGAAGGCACGCGATCATGCGGCTTTCGTGGCTTTCCTGTCCGATGAGGCGGTGTTCAGCGGTGGCACGCAGTCCTTGCACGGGAAGCAGGCGGTGGCCGATGAGTGGAAGAAATTCTTCGCCAAGCCGGGTGCGCCGTTTTCTTGGGAGCCGGATGAGGTCGAGGTGCTGGCGTCGGGCACGCTGGCCAAGACCTCCGGCCCGGTGCATGGACCGGACGGCAAGCTGATCGCGCGATTCAGCTCGGTCTGGCGGCTGGAGGCGCCCAACACCTGGCGCATCGTGTTTGATGGCGGTGTTGAGGTTTGCGGAGGGAAATGAAGCGTAGCGGCTAGCGGAACTGCTTGACGAAGGACATAGCCCCCCCTTACGGCATGTGTCGGATGAATTCTGTACTAAAAATCATGCCACGGTGTAAACGCCCAACTCCTTGGAGCGATTTAACCAGCCTTGGCAGGTCTCGCACGGTGGTTTGTACGTCCCATTTGTAGCCAATGAACAAACAAGGATCTTCTCTAAGTCGTAGCCCTGCTTTAATAGCTTGTTCACGGCGGATACTTCGGCGCAATTTTGAGGTTTCCATGCTTCTAGTTTATGTGTGGAGCTGAGCTTGTCGCGTAGAGTTTTGGTTAGCTGAGTCAGGTTGGTGATATCTTTGTTGTAGCCGACGGTTGCGCCACCCCCATCCAGACTGATAGCCACGCAGATCGTATTGACGCCCGGGGGTTTGGTTCCAGCACAGGCTTGCGCCACTCTGGTTCTGAGCACTTGGAGTCTTGCCTTGAACTTTTCTTCAGCAAGTTTCCGTTGTATCTTGAATGTAAAATGAGGATCCGATGGAGGAGTGGCGAATCCAGTGAGATCGATAATCTTGAAGACTTTCCAGTCTTCGGGCGCGGGCGCTGATGACGACGAGCTCGAACTAGTTGTCGTAGTAGAAATTGATCCACTAGACGTCGATATCGCTGGCGACGAACTCGCCTCGTGAGTGACTGTTGGCGGCGAAGATGCCATTCCGGTACTGGAACTGGAACTGGAGCTGAAGTTATCCATATCGGGACTAGGACCTGCAAGGCTTAGAGGCCGATAGGCTAGTGTTCCTGTGCAACCCGGATCCTCGCCGATGACCTTGATGCCTTCATACTCTGCAAAACTAAGGCTGTGAATTTTGCAGCTATTGTGCTCGAACGTAGTTCCCTTGTTAGTTGGCACTTTACTGATCTGGCTAATGATGTGTACAGTCTTGGAGCATTTGCTGCACGAGAATTCATGTCTGTAGTACATAAATACCTTTCGTGGGCGGTCTTGAGTTGAGCTGCGAGGTTACAGCGTAGTCGGCAGCAGCAGCTCGCTCGTGGTGGTGTTCTCCGCATAAGCTGGCTGATGCGCGGATAGGAGAAGACTGCAAGCAAGTGCGGTGGCAGAAAAAACTACTCTCATCGTTTCCACTTGTGATTTAAGCCGAACAGTTCAGCATCCACTGCACGCCAAATTGGTCGGTCAATTTGCCGTAGTAGTCGCCCCAAACCTGCGTGTCCAGAGGCGTAGTGACCCGACCCTTTTCGGACAGTTTGTCAAAAAGTTGTTTCGTCAGCTGCCGGTCGGTCATCTGCAAAATATGTGCGGACCCGCGCATCGGCTCCGCATCGTCATTGTCCGAAGCGAAGAACAAGACTCCCGGCCCCTCAAATCTCGCATGCATGATTTTGCCGCGCATGGCTTCATTGCGAACCGGCATGCCATCCACACCGAATCGCAGCACGTCGGTCATCCGGCCCAGCCCGCACCGGGTATAAAACTCCAGTGCTTGCTCGCAAGTCGTTGTAAAGAAGAGGTAATTGGATAATTGCATCTAACCATCCTGACAAATAGGCGGGGATGCTTAGAATATCATATTGCCAATATGGAAAGTGCGGTGATTTGTTTATGCCGGCTCGGCGTGCTCCACCATCAGCTGCACCTTGGTGACGCCGTTGTATTCATTGGCGTCGAGCCGGAAGGCGACCTTGGCGCGCTCGCCCAGCGAGTCGACGTGGCCGAACCAGATGGCGTCGTAGCGGGCGCCGTTTTTCTCCAGCAGCAGCTTGAGGTGGCGCTCCTTCAAAATGCGCTGGCTCACCACGCGGAACTCGTCGCAGAACACCGGCGGCGCGAAGCCCTGGCCCCACACCTGGCCGTCCATCAGCTCAATGAAAGCGGTGGTGTAGTAGGCGTCTTCCAGCGGGCCGTCGGTTTCGATTACGCGTTCCAGCTGCTGCTTGCTCAACCACGCGCGGCCTACTTCCTCGAAGGCGGCGGCGAAGGCCTCGAAGGCGTCGGCGCGCAGCGTCAGGCCGGCCGCCATCGCGTGGCCGCCGAACTTGTCGATCAGCGTAGGCGCCTTCTTGTACACCAGGTCCAGCGCGTCGCGCAGGTGGAAGCCGGGGATGGATCGGCCGGAGCCTTTGATCCAGCCGTCGGCGCCGGGCGCGAAGGTGATGGTCGGGCGGAAGAATTTTTCCTTCAGGCGCGAGGCGACGATGCCGATCACGCCCTGGTGCCACGATTCGTCGAACACGCAGATGGTGCTGCTGTTGGCCGGTTCGAACGCGTCCAGGTGCAGCAAGGCCGCATCCTGCATCTCGGCTTCGATCTCGCGGCGTTTCAGGTTGATTTCATTGAGCTGCTGCGCCAGTTGCCATGCGCGGCCTTCGTCGTCGGTGATCAGGCATTCGATCCCCAGCGACATGTCTTCCAGCCGTCCGGCCGCGTTCAGGCGCGGGCCCAGCGCGAAACCGAGGTCGAAGGGATTGGCGGTGCGCGGCTCGCGTCCGGCCACGCGGAACAGCGCCGCCACGCCGGCGTGCATGCGGCCGGCGCGCATGCGCTTCAGGCCTTGCGCCACCAGGATGCGGTTGTTCGGATCGAGCCGTACCACGTCGGCCACGGTGCCCAGTGCGACCAGGTCGAGCAGGTTGTCCAGCTTGGGCTGGGTCTGGGCGTCGAACACGCCGCGCTTGCGCAGTTCCGCACGCAAGGCCAGCAGCACGTAGAACACCACGCCGACGCCGGCGATATGCTTGCTCGGGAAGCCGCATTCCGGCTGGTTGGGATTGACGATCACGCGCGCGGCCGGCAGCGTATCGGCCGGCAGGTGGTGGTCGGTGACGACGACTTCGATGCCGCGCCGGTTGGCCTCGGCCACGCCGTCGATGCTGGCGATGCCGTTGTCGACGGTGATGATGATGTCCGGCTGCTTCTCGCGCGCCGTCAGCTCGACGATCTCCGGCGTCAGGCCGTAGCCGTACTCGAAGCGGTTAGGCACGATGAAGTCGATGTTGGCGCCCATCGCGCGCAGGCCGCGCAGCGCGACCGCGCAGGCGGTGGCGCCGTCGCAGTCGTAGTCGGCCACGATCACCATGCGCTTGTTGGCGGCGATGGAGTCGGCCAGGAACACGGCGGCGGCGCCGATGTGCAGCAGGCCCGAAGGCGGAATCATGGCCGCCAGCTCGCTCGACAGCTCCTTGACGTCGGTCAGGCCGCGCGACGCGTACAGCCGCGCCAGCACTGGATGGATGCCGCCCTGGCGCAGCATTTCGGATTCGCGGAACGGGCAGGGACGGGTGGCGATACGGGTCATGTCAGGCTTGCTTCAGTAAAAGGTTCAGGTTCGGCTTGCGCCAGAATTTGCGCAGCGCCAGTTTGCTGGTGCCGACGGTGCTCCAGCCATTGCGATGGCTGAGCAGCAGCGTCAGGCTGCCGATGCGGCCATCCTGCAAAGCCGTCAGCAACGGCGCCAGCCATTCCTGCTCGATGCGCTGCATGCGGGCGATCCAGTCGGACCAGTCGCCGGTCTGCGCCGACGGGATCAACTCGGCCAGCATCACGGCGCCCGGCTGGGCGATCAGTTGCGCTGCGGTCGGCGCGCGCAGCGCGGGCGCGGCCAGCGCCTGCATCCATTCCGGGCCGCCGGCGATCGCCAGTGGCTGCGGCGCCGCCTTCAGCGGACCGGCGCCGCCCCACAGCCAGAACGAGTTCACTGCCTGCAGGCCGCGCGCCTGGCGCGCTTCATTGACCGGGTGTTCGTGCCACTGCATCTGGATCTCGTTTTGCAGCTTGCGGTAGGCGCGCGCGTGCTCGCCCTCGGGCATCCAGTCGCTCAGGTTTTGCGTGGTCGCGGCGTCGGGCGAGGCGGTGGCCAGGGCGGACCACTCATCGGCCCGTGCAAGCCACAGGCCGGGTGCGGCATGCAGCAGCGTCTTGCCTTGCTCCTCGAAGCAGGGGCGGGCCAGCTCGTAGAGCGCGTGCGATTCCGCCTCGTTCAAATGCAGCGCGCGGGGATCGGACAGCAGCAGGTGGGTGCGCGACAGCTGGATATGCGCCGGCTGCACGATGAACCAGTGGCCATGTCCGGCCTCCGCATGCAAGCCACAGCCGTGCATGACGGCGGTGGCCACCGGCGCGCCGGTGTCTGGACGGTCGGGCGCCGGCGCCAGGCCCAGTGCGTGGGCCAACCATGCTTCGTGCGGCAGCACCCGGCTGTCGTTGTCGTAACGATGGTATTCAAAGTGTTTGTTGCGAGACAACAACGTCGCCAATGCAGGGGTTTTCAGGACCCGCAACAGGTCGGACACCATCTCCGGCGGGGGCAGGGCATAAGGCAGGGCAAGGGTGATTTCAGTCATGCCGAGATTGTAGGGCAAAGCAGCCAGTGACGGGATGTTGCGTTAAAGAACTGCAAGATGACAAAAAGAATCATTCGAGTAAAAAATATTAATTATTTTAGGAAAAGTTTCGCTATAATTGCGACAACTTACATGTGTTGTCGGCATCATTCCATCCCGACAACTCCAGTTGTCCAGTATTCCCCTGCCGCCTTTGACCCCACCCCCGTCAGCAGCCGCGCCGGTCAGCAATCCACTCCAAAACGACTTTGAAGGCAAATAAAAATGATTAAGTTCAAATACAGCGGTGTGACGGTAGAGGTGTCTAAATGAGTACTATTTCAGTCAATGCCACCATTCATGTATGTGAAGATACCAACGCCAACTTCGATATGCGCGATGTGCTGGCGGCGGCTGGGGTTACCACGACCGCCGGCCTGAACATCAACACCATGGTGGTGAAGCTGCCGGACGGCACCACGTCGCTCGTCAATACGCCGCTGTTCGGCCGCGTCGATGCGGACACCGTCTATGTGCATCCGGGCGACTGGAAGCCAAACTACAACGGCCAGTTCGCCACGATCGAACTCATCGTCCAGGATGGCGATGCCGGTCCGCGCATTTCGATGAACCTGCAAGTGGTGGTCGATCCCGTCAACGACGCGCCCACCGGCGCCAACAAGGTATTCGCACTGAGCAATGGCGCGCCGATCACGCTGGCGCAGGCCGACTTCGGCTTCGTCGATGCAGTCGAGCACGACGCCTTCCAGTCCGTCATCATCACCTCGCTGCCGACCGCCGGCAAGCTGATGCTCAACGGCGTGGCCGTGGCCGTGAACACCGAAATCTCGGCCGCCGACATCGCCGCCGGCCACCTGTCGTTCGAACCGAGCCAGACCGCCGCCGGCAACTTCGATGTCGGTTTTAAAGTGCGCGACAACGGCGGCATGGTTGGCTGCGGCGCCGCCGACACCAGCGTCACACCCAACTACCTGACCTTCAAGGTGCCGATGTCGCACCTGGGCGACTTCGTGTGGGAAGACAGCAACGGCAACGGCGTGCAGGACAGCGGCGAAGCCGGCCTGGCCAACGTCACCGTGCAACTGAAGGACGTCGACGGCCACGTGGTCATGAGCACCACCACCGACGCCAGCGGCAAATACCATTTCGACGTCAATCCTGGGACTTACTCGGTGTCCGTGCAGGCGCCGGCCGGCTATGCGCCCACCGTCAAGGGCCACGGCGGCGACGCCGTCGACAGCGACATCGATGCCAGCGGCAACACCGGCGCGATCACGCTGGCGCCGGGCGAGACCAACAACAAGGCCGATGCGGGCCTGGTGCGCCCGGCTTCGCTGGGCGACACCGTCTGGTACGACACCAACCGCGACGGCGTGCAGAACAACGGCGAAGCGGGCGTCGCCGGCGTCAAGGTCACGCTGCTGGACGCGGCCGGCCATCCGACCACCGTCACCGCCACCACCGACGCCAACGGCCACTACCAGTTCAGCGGCCTGCAACCGGGTAGCTACAGCGTGCAGTTCGACAAGACCACCTTGCCGGCCAACTACCTGTTCACCGCCCAGGGCCAGGGCGGCGACGCCACCCACGATTCCGACGCCGACGCCGCCACCGGCCAGACCGCGCAAGTCACGCTGGCCTCCGGCGACAGCTACCAGCACCTGGACGCGGGCATCGTCATCAAGCAAGCCACCGTGGGCGACCGCGTGTGGGAAGACACGAACGGCAACGGCGTGCAGGACGGCGGCGAGCTGGGCCTGGACGGCGTCAAGGTCGACCTGAAGGACGCCAGCGGCCATGTGGTCAGCAGCGTCACCACCCACGACGGCGGCCAGTACAGCTTCACGGTTGACCCCGGCACGTATTCCGTCTCGGTCAGCGCGCCGGCAGGCTTCGTGGCCACCGGCCAGGGCGCCGGCGGCAACGCCGCCGCCGACAGCGATATCGACGCCGCCGGCAACAGCGGCGCCGTCACGCTGACGCCGGGCCAGAACAACGCCGACATCGACGCCGGTTTCTACCGTCCGGCCACGCTGGGCGACAAGGTCTGGTATGACAGCAACCGCGACGGCGTGCAGGACGCGGGCGAAGCCGGCGTGGCCGGCGTCAAGGTCGTGCTGCTGGACGCCAGCGGCAATCCGACCGGCGCCACCGCCACCACCGACGCCAGCGGCAACTACAGCTTCAACGACCTCAAGCCGGGCACCTACAGCGTACAGTTCGACAAGACCACCTTGCCGGCCAACTACGTGTTCACCGCCGCCGGCCAGGGCGGCAACGGCGCCGCCGATTCCGACGCCGACACCGCCACCGGCGCCACCGGCCAGGTGACGCTGGCTTCGGGCGACCACGGTCATGACCTGGACGCCGGCATCGTCGTGGTCCAGGCAACGGTCGGCGACCGCGTGTGGGAAGACAAGAACGGCAATGGCGTGCAGGACGCCGGCGAGCAGGGCGTGGACGGCGTGGTCGTCTCGCTCAAAGCGGCCGACGGCCACGTGCTCAGCACCGTCACCACCCATGACGGCGGCCAGTACGGCTTCACCGTCGATCCCGGCACCTACAGCGTGTCGGTGGCGCCGCCCGCGGGCTACGCCTTCACCGGCGCCGGCAAGGGCGGCAACGTCGCGCTCGACAGCGATGTCGGCGCCGATGGCAACAGCGCGCCCATCACGCTGGTCTCCGGCCAGCACAATGCCGACATCGACGCCGGCGTGTACCGCCCGGCCTCGCTGAGCGAAGTGGTGTGGATCGACGCCAACCGCGACGGCCGCCTGAACAACGGCGAAGTCGGCGCGGCCGGCGTGCAGGTCACGCTGCTCGACGGCAGCGGCAACCCGGTGGCCGGCGCCGTCGCCACCACCGACGCCAACGGCCACTATCAGTTCGATGGCCTGGCGCCGGGCAACTACAGCGTGCAGTTCGACAAGAGCACGCTGCCGGCCGGCTATGACTTCACCACCGCCGCGCAAGGCGGTCCTGGCGGCGCCGGCTCCGACGCCGACACCGGCACCGGCAAGACCGCGCAAGTGACGCTGGCCTCGGGCGACAACCTGACCCTGCGCGCCGGCCTGGTGGTGCAGCAAGCCACGCTGGGCGACCGCGTGTGGGAAGACAGCAACGGCAATGGCGTGCAGGATGCGGGCGAAGCCGGCATCGACGGCGTCAAGGTCGACCTGAAGGACAGCCTGGGCAATGTGGTCAACAGCACCGTCACCCACAACGGCGGCCAGTACAGCTTCACCGTCGATCCCGGCACCTACTCGATCGCCGTCACCGCGCCGGCCGGCTACACCGCCACCGCGCAGGGCCAGGGCGGCAACAGCGTTGCCGACAGCGACATCGACGCCACCGGCGCCAGCGCCGCCGTCACGCTGACGGCCGGCCAGAGCAACACCACGGTCGATGCCGGCCTGGTCAAGTTTGCCGAACTGGGCGACACCGTCTGGAACGACGCCAACCGCAACGGCGTGCGGGACGCCAATGAAGCCGGCCGCGCCGGTGTCAAGGTCACGCTGCTGGACGCCGGCGGCAACGCCGTCGCCACCGCCACCACCGACACCGATGGCCACTACCTGTTCAACAACCTGAAACCGGGCACCTACAGCGTCCAGTTCGACAAGACCACGATCGGCGCCGACTATCAGTTCACCGCGGCCCACGCCGGCGGCAACGGCGCCGCCGATTCGGACGCCAATGTCGCCACCGGCCAGACCCAGCAGGTCACGCTGGCTTCTGGCGGCGTCAACCACGACCTCGATGCGGGCATCGCGCTGGTGCAGGCCACCGTGGGCGACCGCGTGTGGGAAGACAAGAACGGCAACGGCGTGCAGGATGCGGGCGAAGCCGGCATCGTCGGCGTCAAGGTCGATCTGAAGGACGAGCAGGGCAACGTCGTCAAGACCACCACCACCGGCACCGACGGCAAGTACAGCTTCACCGTCGATCCTGGCAAATATTCGATCTCGGTCACCGCGCCGACCGGCATGACGGCCACCGGCCAGCACAGCGGCAGCGATGGCAGCGTCGACAGCGACACCGGCGCCAACGGCCAGAGCGACCAGTTCACGCTGAGCGCCGGCCAGACCAACAACGACGTCGACGCCGGTTTCTACAAAGGCGCGACGCTGGGCGACCGCGTCTGGTTCGACAACAACAAGAACGGCGTGCAGGACGCGGGCGAAGCCGGCGTGGCCGCCGTCAAGGTCGTGCTGCTGGACGCCAGCGGCAACCCGACCGGCGTCACCGCGACCACCGACGCCAGCGGCAGCTACAGCTTCACCAACCTGAAGCCGGGCACTTACAGCGTGCAGTTCGACACCGCGTCGCTGCCGGCCAACTACGTGTTGACCAACGCTCACCAGGGCGCCAACGGCGCGCTCGATTCCGACGCCGACACCGCCACCGGCAAGACCGCGCAGGTCACGCTCAATTCCGGCGACAACCACCATGACCTCGATGCGGGCGTGGTCGCGCTGCCGGCCGTGATCGGCGACCGCGTCTGGCTCGACGCCAACGGCAACGGCGTGCAGGACGCGGGCGAACAGGGCGTGGACGGCGTGGTCGTCACGCTGAAGGACACCGGCGGCCACGTGCTCAACTCGGTCACCACCCATGACGGCGGCCAGTACAGCTTCACCGTCGATCCAGGCACCTACACCGTGTCGGTGGCGCCGCCTGCGGGTTATGTGTTCACCGGCGTCGGCAAGGGCGGCAACACCGCGCTGGACAGCGATGTCGGCAGCGACGGCAATGCCAGCGTCAGTGTAGGCGCGGGCGAGCTTAACCAGAACATCGATGCCGGCGTCTACCGTCCGGCTTCGCTGAGCGAAGTGGTGTGGATCGACGCCAACCGTGACGGCCGCCTGAACAACGGCGAAGTCGGCGCGGCCGGCGTCAAGGTCACGCTGCTGGACGCCAGCGGCAATCCGGTGGCGGGCGCTTCCGCCGTCACCGACGCCAGCGGCCACTACCAGTTCAACGGCCTGGCGCCCGGCGTCTACAGCGTGCAGTTCGATAAGAGCACGCTGCCGGCCGGCTACAACTTCACGTCCGCCGCACAGGGCGGTCCCGGCGGCGCCGGCTCCGACGCCGACACCGGCACCGGCAAGACCGCGCAGGTCACGCTGGCCTCGGGCGATAACCTGACCTTGCGCGCCGGCCTGACCGTGCAGCAAGCCACGCTGGGCGACCGCGTGTGGGAAGACAAGAACGGCAACGGCGTGCAGGATAGCGGCGAAAGCGGCATCGACGGCGTCAAGGTCGACCTGAAGGACAGCCTGGGCAATGTGGTCAACAGCACCGTCACCCATGACGGCGGCCAGTACAGCTTCACCGTCGATCCCGGCACCTACTCGATCGCCGTCACCGCGCCTGCGGGCTACGGCGTCACCGGCCAGAACCTGGGCGGCAACAGCGCCACCGACAGCGACATCAACGCCGCCGGCAAGAGCGGCAATGTGACGCTGACGGCCGGCCAGAGCAACACCACGGTGGATGCGGGCTTGTACAAGTTCGCCGAACTGGGCGACACCGTCTGGAACGACGCCAACCGCAACGGCGTGCGGGACGCCAATGAAACCGGCCGCGCCGGAGTCAAGGTCACGCTGCTCGACGCCAACGGCGCCGCCGTGGCCACCGCCACCACTGACACGGACGGCCACTACCTGTTCAACAACCTGAAACCTGGCACCTACAGCGTCCAGTTCGACAAGACCACGCTGGGCGCCGGCTACACGTTCACCAGCGCCCACACCGGCAGCAACGGCGCTATCGATTCCGACGCCAACGTCACCACCGGCCAGACCCAGCAGGTCACGCTGACTTCGGGCGCGTCCAACCACGACCTCGATGCGGGCGTCTCCGCGCTGCAGGCCACCATCGGCGACCGCGTGTGGGAAGACAAGAACGGCAACGGCGTGCAGGATGCGGGCGAAGCCGGCATCGTCGGCGTCAAGGTCGATCTGAAGGACGAGCAGGGCAACATCGTCAAGACCACCACCACCGGCACCGACGGCAAGTACAGCTTCACCGTGGACGCCGGCAAGTACGCGATCTCGGTCACCGCGCCAAGCGGCATGACCGCCACCGGCGAGCACGCCGGCAGCAACGGCGCGGTCGACAGCGATGTCAACGCCGCCGGCCAGGGCGACCTGGTCACCGTGGCGCCGGGCCAGACCAACAACGACCTCGACGCCGGCTTCTACAAGGGCGCGACGCTGGGCGACCGCGTCTGGTACGACGTCAACAAGAACGGCGTGCAGGACACCGGCGAAGCCGGCGTGGCCGGCGTCAAGGTCATCCTGCTGGACCAGGCCGGCAATGCCACCGGCGCCACCGCGACCACCGACGCCAACGGCAACTACAGCTTCACCAACCTGAAGCCGGGCACCTACAGCGTGCAGTTCGACAAGACCACGCTGCCGGCCAACTACAGCTTCACCACGGCCGACCAGGGCGGCAACGACGTCAAGGATTCCGACGCCAACGTCACCACCGGCAAGACCGCGCAAGTGGTGCTGACCTCGGGCGCCGTCTACAGCGACCTGGACGCCGGCATCGTCGCGGCGCCGGCCAAGCTGGGCGACACCGTGTGGGAAGACAAGAACGGCAACGGCGTGCAGGACAGCGGCGAAGGCGGCATCTGCGGCGTCAGCGTGCAGTTGAAGGACGCCACCGGCAAAGTGGTGGCCACCACCTCCACCGACACCGCCGGCCACTACAGCTTCACCGCCGATCCGGGCAGCTACACGGTGTCGGTCACGGCGCCGTCGGGCTATGCCTTCACCGGCAAGGACGTGGGCAGCGACGACGCCAAGGACAGCGATTTCGCCAGCAACGGCGTCAGCAATGTCGTCAAGCTGGCCGCGGGCGAAACCAACAACACCGTCGACGCCGGCCTGTACAAGACCGCCTCGATCGGCGACCGTGTCTGGCTGGACAGCAACAAGAACGGCATCCAGGACAGCGGCGAGTGCGGCGTCTCCGACGTCAAGGTGATCCTGATCGACGCCGACGGCAACCAGGTCGGCAAGGCCGTCACCACCGATTGCGACGGCAACTACATGTTCAGCGGCCTCAAGCCAGGCACCTACACCGTGCAGTTCGACAAGACCACGCTGCCGGAAGGCATGGTCTTCACCAAGGCCAACCAGGGCAGCAACGACGGCGTCGATTCGGACGTGGACGCCAGCGGCCTGTCGCACGCGGTCACCGTCGCCTCGGGCCAGGTCGACAAGAGCGTCGATGCCGGCGTGGTGGCGGCGGCCACCATCGGCGACAAGGTCTGGATCGACAAGAACGGCAACGGCCTGCAGGACGACGGCAGCGACAGCGGCAAGTCCGGCGTGACCGTCAACCTGCGCGACGTTGACGGCAACATCGTCAAGACCACCACCACCGACAGCAACGGCAACTACAAGTTCTCGGTCGCGGCGGGCACCTACTCGGTCGACATCAAGGCGCCGACCGGCTACCTGGTCACCACCAAGGACGTGGGCAGCGACGGCAACCTCGACAGCGACGCGGACGCCAGCGGCAACCTCGGCTCGATCACCGTCAGCGCCGGCCAGAACGCCACCAACATGGACGCCGGCCTGTATCAGAAGGGCTCGATCGGCGACAAGGTCTGGTTCGACAGCAACGGCGACGGCATCCAGCAGGCCACCGAAGCGGTCGCCAAGAACGTCGTGGTCTCGCTGCTCAACGACAAGGGCGTGGTCATCGCCACCGACACCACCGATGCCGGCGGCCTGTACTCGTTCACCGACGTCGGCCCCGGCAAGTATTCGGTCAAGTTCAGCGCGCCGGACGGCTACACCTTCACCAAGTCCAACCAGGGCAGCAGCACCGCCCTGGATTCCGACGCCGACAGCACCGGCCAGACCGCGCAGTTCTCGCTGGCCTCCGGCGTGAAGGACACTACCCGTGACGCCGGCCTGGTCAAGGCCGGCAGCATCGGCGACACCGTCTGGGAAGACGCCAACTACAACGGCGTCAAGGACAGCGGCGAGAAGGGCGTCGACGGCGTCACCGTCAAGCTGTACGACGCCGCCGGCGCGCTCAAGGGCACCACCGTCACCCATGACGGCGGCCAGTACCTGTTCAACGGCCTCGCCGCCGGTTCGTACAAGGTCGAAGTCACCAACGGCAGCGGCTGGTACTTCACCAAGACCGGCATGGGCACCGACGTCACCGATTCCGACATCACCAACGTCAGCGGCAGCACCGGCAGCACCGGCGCCATCACGCTGGCGACCGGCCAGAACATCACCACCGAGGATGCCGGCATTTATCGCAAGGCCAGCATCGGCGACAAGGTGTGGCGCGACGCCAACCACAACGGCATCCAGGACAGCGGCGAGGAGGGCATCGGCGGCATCAGCGTTGCGCTGTACGACGCCAGCACCAACAAGCAGGTGGGCGCGACGATCAAGACCGATGCCGGCGGTAACTACAAGTTCGGCGACCTGACGCCGGGCGACTACTACCTGGTGTTCGACAAGACCAACGTCAGCGTGTACTTCTCGTCGGACCACAGCACCTACAACATGAGCAACTGGAAGTGGGGCGTCAAGAACGTCGGCAGCAACGACGCGATCGATTCGGACGTGGCCGGCGACGCCAAGGCCTACACCAACGTGACCCATACCGACACGATCTCGCTGGCCTCGGGCAAGAACGACATGAGCTGGGATGCCACCATCACGCCGATCGCGATCGACTTGAACGGCGACGGCATCCACACCATCGCCCGCAGCGCGATGCAGGGCAGCTTCGATTTGCTGGGCACCGGCAAGGCGATCCAGACCGGCTGGCTGTCGGCCAGCGACGGCTTCCTGGCCGTCGACAGCAACGGCAACGGCAAGATCGACAGCATCAACGAACTGTTCGGTGGCGCCAGCAAGGGTTCGGGCTTCGCCAAGCTGGAAACCTATGACAGCAACCACGACGGCGTGGTCGATGCCAGGGATGCGCAGTTCTCCAGCCTGCTGATCTGGCAGGACAAGAACAGCGACGGCAAGACCGATGCGGGCGAGTTGATGTCGCTGAAGGACGCCGGCGTGGCCAGCCTGAAGGTGGCCTACACCGAACTGCCGTTCGTCGACGCCAACAACAACCTGCACCTGGAGCGCAGCAGTGTGGTCATGAGCAACGGCAAGTCGGCCGACATGACCGACGTGTACTTCGACGTCGCCAGGGAAGACGCGGCCGCGGCCGGCGTGGTCGCACCGACCATCGCCGACCTGATCGGCGCGGAGCCGGCGGCAACGCTGGTGGGCCAGTGCCCGGTGGCGCACGCATAAGTTTTTCAGAGCGGGGATGCCGCCGGGGACAAGCTCCGGCGGTCGATTAAAACAACTTTTATAGAAAAATCATCATGAACATCAAATTCAACACCGCAATCAAAGCCGTCGCCGTTGCTGCCGCCCTGGCATTCTCCAGCGTCAGCCATGCCGCCATCACCGTGGCGGAGAAGTCGCCCCATGATGCGTTCACATACATCAACTTTGATTCCACCTTCTTCGGCCATGCCTCGGATACGACCATCACCCCTTGGCAGCTGACCGGCGATGGCGTCAACACGCTGGCGTTCTGCATCGATCCTTACACCCCGGCCGATTACCACGCCGGCTACTCCGGCCTGGTCGCTGCGCAGTCGAGCGCCATCGTCGGCCTGTACGAAACCTCGTACAGCAAAGTGCTGAACAATGGCGTCTACAACGCCAACAATGCCGCTGCCTTCCAGTTGGCCCTGTGGGAAGTGCTGGACAATAAAGACTTCAGCACCGGCGCGCTGGTTCTGCCGACAAGCGGCGGCCTCCTGCCGGGTAACGACCAGTTCGCCGGCGTCGCGTACGGCATGTTGGGCGATGCGCTGAGCTACACTGGCCATGGCGGCAGCTACATCTATACCGAATACAGCGCAGCCGGCTCGCAAACGCTGCTGGGCGTGTCGGCCGTGCCGGAAGCCGATACCTGGGCCATGATGGTGGTCGGCCTGGGCCTGCTGGGCCTGGTCAGCCGCCGTAAATCGGGCAAGAGCGAAACCTTCGCCTGATTTGTAGGGGGCAGGGTGCGGTGTTTCACCCATGGAATCCTATTTATATGGCACACTGCGGGCTCACCAATGTTGATTCCCTTTGGAGCCCATGAGCCTTATCCAGAACCTGCCCTTTGAATGGCTGGTCGGCCTGCGTTACACGCGGGCCGGCAAGCGCAGCGGACGCAATAGTTTTATCTCCTTTATCTCGCTCATTTCCATGGCCGGCATCGGCCTGGGCGTGGCCGCGCTGATTGTCGTGCTGTCCGTGATGAACGGCTTCCAGAAAGAAGTGACCGACCGCATGCTGTCGGTGCTGGCCCACGTTGAAATCTTCGACGCCCGCGGCTCGATGCCGGACTGGCACGCCGCCGCCGCCGAAGCGCGCAAGAATCCCGAAGTGATCGGCGCCGCGCCGTTCGCCGAAACCCAGGGCATGCTGGTGCGCGACGACGTGCTGCGTCCCGCCATCATCCGCGGCGTGCTGCCGGAGCAGGAACCCAACGTCTCCGACGTCGCCAAACAAACCAAGCGCGGCAGCTTCAACGCGCTGCAGCCGGGCAGCTACAACATCGTGCTGGGCATCGAGCTGGCGCGCGCGCTGCGCGTCAACCTCGGCGAGAAGGTCACGCTGGCGCTGGCCCAGGGCCAGCCGACGCCGGCCGGCGTGCTGCCGCGCCTGCGCTCGTTCACCGTGGTCGGCATCTTCGAAGCGGGCCACAACGAGTTCGATTCCGCGCTGGCCTTCGTCCACCTGACCGACGCCGAAAAACTGCTGCGCATGGACGCGCCGGCCGGCCTGCGCCTGCGCCTGTCGGACATGCACCGCGCGCCGCAAGTGGCGCAGGACCTGAAGGCCAGCATGTCGGGCGACCTGATCATGCGCGACTGGTCCAAGCTCAACGCCAACTGGTTTGCTGCAGTGCAGACCGAGAAGCGCATGATGTTCATCATCCTGACCCTGATCATCGCGGTGGCCGCCTTCAATCTGGTGTCGACGCTGGTGATGACCGTGACCGAGAAACAGGCCGACATCGCCATCCTGCGCACGCTGGGCGCTTCGCCGCGTTCCATCATGAAGATCTTCATGATCCAGGGCGCGCTGGTCGGCATACTCGGCACCGCGATCGGCGTGGGCCTGGGCGTGCTGGTGGCGCTCAACATCGACGTCATCGTGCCGTTTATCGAACATATATTGGGAGTGCAGTTCTTGTCGAAGGATATCTACTACATCAGCAGCGTGCCGTCCGACCTGCGTTGGCCGGACGTGTTCAAGATCGGCGGCGTGGCCGTGGTGCTGGCCTTCGTGGCGACGCTGTATCCTAGCTGGTGGGCCGCCCGCGTGAAACCTGCGGAGGCGCTGCGCTATGAGTAACCTGGAACCTGTAGTCCTGTCCTGCCGCAGCCTGGGCAAGACCTTCACCCAAGGCGCCTATTCGGTGCAGGTGTTGAACGGCATCGACATCGATGTGCGGCGCGGCGAGCGCGTGGCGATTGTCGGCGCCTCCGGCTCCGGCAAATCGACCCTGCTGCACCTGCTGGGCGGCCTCGATACGCCGACCAGGGGCAGCGTCACCCTGCTGGGCAAGGACTTCGCCAGCCTGAGCGAGACCGCGCGGGGCGACCTGCGCAACAGCTCGCTGGGCTTCGTCTACCAGTTCCACCACTTGCTGCCGGAATTCAGCGCGCTGGACAACGTGGCGATGCCGCTGATGATACGCCGCGTCAAGCGCAGCGAAGCGACCACCGTGGCGCAGCAGATCCTCACCCGCGTCAACCTGGCCAAGCGCGTCACGCACGTGCCGGGCGAGCTGTCCGGCGGCGAGCGTCAGCGCGTGGCGCTGGCGCGGGCGCTGGTCACGCAGCCGGCCTGCGTGCTGGCCGACGAACCGACCGGCAACCTCGATCACGCCACCGCGCAGCAGATCTTCGATTTGATGCTGGAACTGTCGCGCACCCTGGGCACGGCTTTCATCATCGTCACCCACGATATCGAGCTGGCGCGCCGCTGCGACCGCGTGCTGCGCCTGACCGACGAAGGCCTGCACCCTTACCAGGACTGACGTCATGTGGATCGACACCCACTGCCACCTCGACGCCCATGAATTCGGCGGCGAGTCGGCCGCGCAGGCGGCGCTGGCGCGGCGGCAGGGCGTGTCGATGATCGTGATCCCGGCGGTGGAGACGGCCAACTTCCCGGTGGTGGCGCAGCTGGCCGCCAGCGTGGACAACGCCTGCTACGCGCTGGGCATCCATCCCATCTACGTTCCAAACGCCGAGGAGGACGACCTGCGCGTGCTGCGCGAGCAGGTCGCCGTCGCCATGGCCGACCCGCGCTTCGTCGCCCTCGGCGAGATCGGCCTGGACTTTTTCATCCCCATGCTGACCGAGCCGGCGATGCGCGAGAAGCAGGTCTTCTTCTTCCGCGAACAGCTCAAGATCGCCCGCGATTTCGAGCTGCCGGTGCTGATGCACGTGCGCCGCTCGCAGGACGTGGTGCTCAAGCACGTGCGCCAGATCCGTCCCGCCGGCGGCATCGCCCATGCGTTCAACGGCAGCTTCCAGCAGGCGCAGGGCTATATCGAGCTGGGCTTCAAGCTGGGCTTCGGCGGCGCCATGACCTTTACCCGCGCGCTGCAAATCCGCCGCATGGCGGCCGAGCTGCCGCTGTCCTCCATCGTGCTGGAAACCGACGCGCCGGATATTTCCCCCAGCTGGATACACCCCGGCCGCAACAGTCCCGATCAAATTCCCCGCATCGGCGCGGTGCTGGCCGCGTTGCGCAACATCCCCCTGCAAGAGGTGGCCGACGCCACCAGCGCCAACGCCCGCGCCGTGTTGCCGCGCATGTCGGCCTGAGCGAAAAGCGCGCACGGTTAGATTTCGATAGATTTGACACACGGTCAATAGTGCATAATTTAACACTTTAATATTTGCACAATTCATCGAAAGCCCGTAATGAAAAACATCGTCCGTAGTACTTGCCTTGCAGCGCTGGTGTTGGTTCCTGTTGCCAGTTTCGCCGAAACCAGCCAGGTGTCCGAGCGCGAGATCGACGTACCGAAGTGCGCCCATCCGGCCGCCAAGGTCGTGTTCACCGAGTTCAAGTGCAAGTCGGCCGATTGTTCGTCGGGTGCAGGCCAGCAAGACCCGCGTCAATACCGCTGGTGGGAGCGCCGCGGCGATGTCGCGCAGCCGACCTACACCGGCGTCGGCACCGGCATGACCGAAATGCTGGCCACCGCGTTGACCCAGACCGGCTGCTTCGACGTGCAGGAACGCGCCGAGATGGAAGAGATCAACAAGGAACTGGCGCTGATCGGCAAGAAGGTCGAAGCCGAGGCGGCCGACTTCATGATTACCGGTTCGATCACCTCGCTGGGCTTCGAGCAAAGCTCCACCGGCCTGGGTGGCCTGGGCTTCCTCAAGGGCCCGCTGGGCTTGCTGGCCGGCTCGGTCGACTTCAAGAAATCCAAGGTCCACATGAACATGGACATCCGCGTGGTGGACGTCAAGCGCGCCAAGATCATCGCCTCCAAGACCTTCCAGGCGAATAACGAAAAGAACGGCTTCGGCGTGTCGGCGCTGGGCTGGGGCGGCGGTGTCGGACTGGGCGGCAGCCACGCCAGCATCAGCGGTTCGCCGCTGGAAGAAGTCGCGCGCGACTTGCTGGTCAAGTCGACGTCCTTCCTGGCCGAGACCATCGCCGCCAAGAACATCACCGACCACATCGCGGTCAAGGCGACCGACGTCTCGGTGAAATAAAGCGCGCGCGATAGTACCGCAAGCGGACCGCTGGCACGATTGAATGCATAGCTCTGTTGTAATAATGCTTTATTTGACATGAAATATCGGCAATGATATCTTCTTTGCACCACTACCCGTGGTCATCGTTTGAACTTTAACTATCTGAAAAAGGTTCTTAAAAATGAAAAAGCAAAATGAGACAAAGCTGTTCGCATTCAAACTGGCAGAGAAAAAAGTCGCTGCTGTAAAAGCCGCTCCACAATGGAAAGCGCGCGAAGGCGTGGCGCTGGCCGGCTGCTCCGGTCCTGACGCCCGCGGTCCACGCAACGGCCGCGCCGACACCGGTATCTGGTGCTAAGCTGAGCTACTGCCTGCCTGTGCCTGGGGATCCAGGCGCAAGCGGGCAGTCGGCCGACTCCATGAGCAAGAAAATCCTGCTTATCACCCACAGCGGCGACCTCCACGTCGACCTGCTGACTCCCATGCTGGCCGCGCGAGGCGGAACGTTCTTCCGGATCGACCTCGACGCCTTTCCCCGCGATTACGAACTGATTCAATCCTTCCAGCCGCACGGCTGCCACGGCGAAATCGGCCATCTGCCGTCGGGCGCCAGCATCGCTGTCGGCGAGGTCGGCGCCGTCTGGGCGCGCAAGTCGGCCGACTTCGCCTACCGCAGCGCCGACCTGGGCGCGCAGGAACTGGCCTATGCCAAGATGGAAAGCGAACAGGCCTTGTTCGGCCTGCTGTACGGCCTGGACTGCTATTGGATCGGCCATCCGCTGGCGATGCGCGGCGCCATGTGGAAGGGCGAGCAGTTGCAGCGCGCGCAGCGCATGGGCTTTCGCATACCGGCCACGCTGGTCACCAACTGCGCCGAACAGGTGCGCCAATTTCAACGGCAACTGCCGGGCGAGATGATCTTCAAGGCCATGTCGACACCGTCGCTGGCGGCGGAAGAAGTGGACGCCGCCGAGTGCGTCGTCGAAGGCTTGACCACCACCGTGGTCGACGAGGACATGATGGACGCCATCGACGCGGTGGCCGAGCTGCCGTGCCAGTTCCAGGGCTACATCGCCAAGCAGTACGAACTGCGCGTGACCGTCATCGGCCAGCGCGTGTTCGCCGCAAAAATCCACAGCCAGGACGACAGCCGCACGGCGGTCGATTGCCGCGACATGTCGGCGCCGATCCGCTACGAGCCTACCTTGTTGCCGCCGCATATCGAACAGCGCTGCCTGGCCTTGGTGGCCAGCTACGGCTTGAATTTCAGCGCGCTGGACCTGATAGTCACGCCGGAGGACGAATACGTCTTCCTCGAAAACAACCCCGCCGGACAGTTCCTCTTCATCGAGCAGTTGATCCCCGAATTCAATCTGCTGGAAACGCTGGCCGGCCAGCTGTTGCAGGAGGCCGCATGCCGCACGCACTGAACCAGCATCTGCCTGAAAAAATCAAGCAGCTCGAAGCGCTGCGCGGCGGCCGTGTGCTGGTGATGGCGGCCGCGCAGCTGGACATGGAAATGCTGCCTGCGCTATACCAGCAACTGCGCGCCATCGGCCGTGGCGAACGGCTGGACGTGGTGCTGCAATGCCGTGGCGGCATGGTCAACGCCGCGCGCCGCATCGCGCTGCTGCTGCGCGAGTACACGCAGCGCTTGAGCTTTATCGTGCCGTACTACTGCCAGTCGTCGGCCACGCTGTTGACGCTGGCGGCCGATGAGATCATCGCCGGCGAACTGGCGATTTTCTCGCCCATCGATCCGCATTTGCAGGGCGACGCCGAGGGCGGAGAGTCGGGTGCCGTGTCGTCGCAGGACATCCGGCAGTTCGGCGACATGTGCGCCGCTTGGTTTGGCGCGGACGCCGGGCAGGCGCGCGCGGAAGCGTTGTCGCTGCTGAGCGCCAGCGTGTTCCCGCCCACGCTGACGGCGTTCTACCGCACCACGCTGGAGCTGCGCCAGATCGGCGAGGAGTTGTTGCGGTATCAGCTGCCGCAGCGCGACGCCGATGCGCGCGGCAAGATCGTCGAGCATCTGATGTCCGCCTACCACTCGCACCATTACGCCATCACCGGCGGGGAATTGGCGTCGCTTGGCCTGCAGGTGCGGCGCGCACCCGAGGTCGAGGAGCTGGCCTGGGAGATTTCGCTGCTGCTGCAAGCCCATATCGGCGGCGGCGCACGGACTTCGGTCGAAGCGCCGGTGCAGGAGGCCTTGCTGGCCACGCGCGATGGCGTGACGGTGCGCTACCGGCAAGCGGACGGCTTGCTGCCACGCTGGTCCGGCGTTGCATGAGCAATCCACATCTGCAACGGCTAGCGCTGCTGCGCGTGTTTGCGCCGCGCCTGGCCTTGGGCCTGCTGTTCATGACCGTTACGGTGCTGGTGGAACTGAGCTACCCACGGGCGCTATCGTATTTCATCGACCATATCGGATTGAAGAACGACGGCAGCTGGTTCGGCCCCTTCGCCGCGACGGTGACGGTGGTGCTGGCGCTGCAAGCTGTGGCGACCACGATGCGCTACTACCTGTTCGAATCGACCGGGCATATGATCGTCGCGCGCATCCGCCGCCTGCTTTATGGGGCGCTGATACGGCAGACGGTCGGCTTCTACGACAAGCACAACGTCGGTGAGCTGACCAGCCGCCTGTCGGCCGATGTCGAAATCCTGCACGACACGCTGACCATGGGCCTGGCCATTTCGCTGCGTTCCTTGTGCGTGCTGGCCGGCTGCGTCGTGATGCTGCTGTCGATTTCGCCGGTACTGAGCCTGATCCTGCTGGTCTACGTGCCCTTGACGCTGTACATGGGCGACTGGCTGGGCAAGCATGTGCGCCGGCGCTCGCGCGAAATCCAGCAGCGCCAGGCCGATTGCGGCGGTGTGGCGCACGAGTACTTCACCAACATCCGGCTGGTGCATGCGTTCAATCAGCAGCGCGCCGCCGGCGCCAGATATGCCGACGCCACCGCGCATGCGCTGACGGCGGCGATAGGCAACACGCGCTTGCTGGCGTCGTTTCGCGGCGTGTCATCGTTCGCCATGTACCTGGCCTTGCTGGCGACCTTGTGGCTGGGCGCGACGCTGATCGGGCAGGGCAGGCTGTCGGCGGGGGAGCTGACCAGCTTTGTGATCTATGCCGGCATGGTCACCAGTTCTTCCGGCGCGGTCAGCGATTTCTGGAGCGACTGGATGCGCACCATCGGCGCCACGGAGCGGGTGTTCGAGATCATCGAGAGCGAAGGCGCAGCCGATGCCCAGCCCACCGGTACTCTGGCGCTGCGCGGTGACCTGTCGTTTCGCGACGTCAGTTTTGTCTATCCCGAGCGGCCGGAAAAACTCGCACTCGACGGCGTCAGTTTTACGATTACGGCTGGGGAGAATGTCGCGCTGGTGGGAGCCTCAGGCGCGGGCAAGTCGACCATCGCCAGCTTGATGCTGGGCTTCTACCGGCCGCGCAGCGGAACCATCGGCTTCGATGGACTGCCATACGAACAGCTTGACGTCGCCGGCGTGCGCGCGCATATCGCCATCGTGGAGCAGGAACCGTCGCTATTCTCGGGCAGCATTTTCGAGAACATCGCCTTCGCGGTCCCGGATCGGGAGGTGACGCGGGCGGAAGTGGCCGATGCCGCCCGGCTGGCCAATGCGCATGATTTTATCGACGGTTTCCCGCACGGTTACGACACCGTGGTCGGCGAGCGCGGCGTGCAGCTGTCCGGCGGGCAGAAGCAGCGCATCGCCATCGCCCGCGCCTTGCTGCGCAATCCGAAGATCCTGATCCTCGACGAAGCCACCAGCGCGCTCGATTCTGCCAGCGAGCTGCAAGTGCAGCAGGCGCTGGACAAGCTGATGGAAGGACGCACCACCATCGTCATCGCCCACCGCTACTCAACCATCGTCAAGGCCGACCGCGCGCTGGTGCTGGAGCAGGGCGCCATCGTGCAGCAGGGAACGCACGCGGAGTTGATCCAGCAGCGCGGCGGCTTGTACTTCCACCTGATGCAGAACCAGTTGTCGGCCTATCGCACAGGATGATCTGCATCAATTTACGATAAGGTCGGCCGTGCCTTGGCGGCGGTTCTGCGTAGTATCGGGCTGTTGCGATACTTGAGGAGCGGCCGCTTGGCCGGACAAGGTGATGAGGGCGGTGACGATCGGCTTCGCCACAGGAGCGGCGCTGCTGCAAACGCAGGCGGCGTTGCCGTCCGTGTCGGCTGGCTTGGCTGCTGGCCTTTTGATAGCGGCGTGGCTGCTATCGTGGCACGCCTGCTTGCAGCGACGGATGTGCCACCTGGGCGCGCGCTGGGGCAGTGTGCTACGTTGTGTGACGTCGTTGCTGGCCGGCGGCGTGATCGGATTCTTCTGGGCCGCGTGGATGGCTCACCGCGTCCTGGCGCCCCAGCTGGCGGCCGCCGACGAAGGCCGCGACTTCACCGTGATCGGCACCATCGACAATCTGCCGTACCGCTTCGATCAAGGCGTACGTTTCAATTTCGCGGTGGAGCGCGTGCTGGGTCGGCCGCAGGACGTCGTTCCGCCGCATATCTCGCTGGCCTGGTATGCCGGATTTTGCGATCAGATAAATGAAATCGGCGACGTCCAGCCGGGCGAGCGCTGGCAGCTGACTGTGCGTCTGCAACGGCCTCACGGTAACGCCAATCCGTATGGTTTCGACTATGAAGCGTGGCTGCTGGAACAAGGCCTGCGCGCGACGGGCTATGTGCGGCCGGCGCCAGACAACCGGCGACTCGATAGTTTCGTTTTCAGTGTCGGCAACGTGATCGAGCACTCTCGCGCGTTGCTGCGGGCGCGCATATTGGCCGCGCTATCCGGCAAGCCGTATGCCGGCGTGATCGTCGCGCTGGTGGTGGGCAATCTGCGCGGCATCGATCAATCGGACTGGAATGTCTCCAACCGGACCGGCATCGGTCACCTTATTTCGATAACTAGTCTTTGAATACATACAATCTACGAAACCTTCTAGCAGAGTTCGTATTGATTAATTATTAATTAATCAAGTAAATGTAATAATTGGATAGTTTTTGGAATTATTTTTGTGATAAGTTTCAATGGTCTTCGTATTGATGGGGTAAGCTTCAATGGTATTTTGTTAATATTGCGATGTGTGTTGTATATCGACAAAAGAATTGCGGAATTAGAAATTTCCAAGTGGGAAAGCACTTTTTTATTTTTCTGTTTTTTAAATCTAAAAAACAATGCAATTTAATTTTTAGTGGAAATATAAAATTTTGTGATTGCTGTGAAATTTTAGGAGGGAAATATGAAGAAAAATACATTGGCAATTATTTTGATTATAATTTTCTATAATAGTGCGGCATCTGAATTTTGTGATTATAGTTGCCCTAATTGGCCAAAACGTAGCGCAAAGACTGGAACTTTAGAATCCGGATTGGAAGATATTTTTTTAAATTTCTCCAATTCTTGTGGCGTTATTCCAAAAAATGATGATGAAGCATCAAGAATACCAAGCGATATTTTAAAAGAAAAAGATGATCTCGGTCTTGGTAAAAATGTAATATTGGTGCAGGACGATTCGGCAAATAGAATGATGGCGTTTCTGTATGATCAAAACGATTTTTTAAAAATAAACGCGTCAAAGAGAATCGATGCGGCCAATTTTATTGGAGATCTAGGTGATTCTGATGCTGGGAAGGGGCCTGTTCCTCGAATTCAATCCACCTCTGGAGGCTATAAACATACCTGCACCTCTTATGTTCGTGCAGCATTAAAGGCTAAACTTGGGGTTTCTGAAGCGAGTGCTAGTTCAGCATTGGAAAAAGAGGAAAATAGTACCGCATACTTAATGATCGTAAGAGGGACATTTCAGTCACCACTTTATGAATCAGTTATTAAGTCTGAAATTTCTTCATATTTAAAATTTTGGTATGCGTATGCATTACGCGGATCGTACTCACCAACGTTGTCATACCTCAAGGGTTTCGATGGGGTTGCTGTGGTGCGTACATATAATACGGATAGAAGAACGAAATTCGATATAAACACTTCCATTTCGGTAGGGAGCGGAATTTTAGGAGCTAGTCTCAGTGCAGCTGCTGGTTTAGATAATGGAAGTAATTTGAAGGTGGAAGGATATAAGAATTTTATTTTTTTACCCAATGAAGGGGTTGCTGATTTGTTTTCGACAGCACCCAAGCCATCCGTTATTGCAAAGATTTTTAAAGATCAAACGTCGATGTTAAATTCACCACTGAAGAGTTTCGGAGTGACAGGAAAAAAAGTTGATCCGGTAATATTTGATGGGGAGCGTTTTGAGTACTGGTATGATTTAAGTGGAATTCCAGTAGGAATGTGTAGCACAAATTTCTGGAATGGATTTGTTAATGATTCAGCAAAACAGGTGTTGGTAAATCCTCAGATTGATATTCGTCAAGCTGACAAAGAAAAATCTCCAAACACCTGCAGATTTTTAGTTAGTGGTTACTTGTCAAGCGATAACTATAATTCTAAAAATATTAATATAATATCTAATTTTATATCTCAAACATCTTTAAAAGACACCGCTAGCGGTACGGATCAAGTTCTAAAGCTGGATACAAATCTTCAAGTTAGGGTCTCCTCGGATCCTCGATATCTTTCTCAAATTGGGAAAATATCGCAAGAGGAAATTCGTGATGCAACTGGAAAGCCAATATCTTTTCAGTGGCGAATTCCTTTGCAATTTGATGAGAGAGAGCGCAGTTGGGATCGGACAAAAATTAATTTAATATCGTTAAATGGAACTCCAAGAGTTACATGTAGTTCGCCCAATACTGTTGCAAATTTAATCCTCTATTCGGTAGAGTCTTCTCAAGCCACATTTAGAATGGATCCGGCAATTCTTTCTCATTTGATAGAGGAAGATTGTGATTTCTCATTCATTCTCCAATTGCCGCTTTCAACAAATGTCATTGTGGATCGAGAAGTTCAGCTTAAAATTCACGTGCCAAAATATCCGTGAAGTATTTTATCTATTTTTGTTGAAAATTCTTAGTTAAAGTCAACTCATGTCTAAGTTACTGTTACCCAACCCAAAAAAAGGAAAATTCAGATGTAAAATTTCGATTGCTGCTCTATGAATATATTAGTGGAAAGATGGCGCAATTGCATCATGGGAATTATCTTTCAGTCTATCTTGTCTGTCGCTTACAGATGCGTCCGCTTTCTGCATCTAAGTAAAAGAAGAGAGAGTTGCTTCGACGGCAAACGAAGTTGTTATAAGGTTATTTTTTAAAGCACAGCCTTGTGCTCGACAATACGTTTCACTTGCACGCCCCTTGGGTTGTTCGCCTACAACCGCTCCAGTATAGAACGCGGTGCTAGATAGATTTCTGGGTGCTGTCAAACAAGAGCGTATTGCTCTTAACTCATATTTTCTGGTGGAATCACTTGATTGACTATCACGAAATAAGGTTCATTCAGTATTTCGAATTGAACTCTTGGCCCTTTGCTATTAGTCACAATTGAATTGGCGACAGGCACGTATCACTTGACTTCAGGGTTAATTTCGTTTAGATTTGTGGTGTCGCAATGTTAAATTGGTAGTTTCGCGTGCATCAAAGACCGGCAAAACCATTTTATTTTCGAGAGGAACAAAAATGATTGTTGACACGATACATACTTATAACCGAGATTTATATAATTCGCTCTGGGCGATTGAGCGCGTTGACAGTGTTTTGAATTCAACTAACACGTTTCCGATATTTCTTGAAGAAGCAGGACTGTTGTTCCGAGCGTATCGTATATCGACAAAATTCGGTGTCTGTTTACTACACAAGCACTACAGTTTGACTGACGATCAATACCCAATCGAATTCGCCGAAAATCTCGTTGAAGGTGACGCGCTCGTCACAAAAGCAGTTTCTCAAATATCTAGAAAATTAGAAGCCAATAGATGGAAGCTCACTAAAGCCGGATTAATTCCCCTCGAATTCTCGGAAGCTGAGTGCTTGCCACCCTCTACTTCGAGTGAAATGCAATGCATGCCCGATGCATTTTTTTGTGATCTCCACTTGCTTCTTAGGAACTATGGATTTCAAGATCTTATCGGATTTTGTGTTGCGGAAAGACGATTCTATGCGGGAAAACCGAGCGACGCCATAGCTATCGAAGCCACGGATCTTGCTGCGAAAGCCAATATTGTTACCATCACCAATGAATCTCTTCTTGAAGGACGATATGTCGAGACTTGTTGGCAGTTTCCTTGGAAAGAAACGGAGGCAGCAGTAGTGACATGTCCAAGGGTGTGCAATGCCTACTGTTATATTATTTTTGATCACAAACCAGGTCATTATAATATTCACAGCGGACATCATTGAGTATGTGGTACGTATCAAAGTAATTTAAGGAGCCAGACATGAAAGTTGAATTTGATTGCTTTAATCCCTCAACTGGCAAGCAACTTAGCGTATCGGTGAGTGCATCATCGCTGCGCCAGGCACAGAGTGACGCTTTACGACAAACAGGGTGCACCATCGTACTAAGTGCAAAGGTCTTGGATTTGACTGGAGCTGATGAGGAGTCAGTGAAATTAATGGCGCGCGCTACCCCGCGCTAGAGACACTCGCCCATTTCCCATCTGTGTAATCCCAACCCTCTTGCGACATAAGCCGCGCTGGAAAATCGGCCAGCGCGGTCTTTAAGTCAGGGAAAGTGTTTAGGCTTTCATAAAAAATACAGTCCTATTCAGCTTTTGAAACTCTTATGGCCGATTTACATCAGAGTTTTTGTCTGCGCCACTGCCGCCTTAAATCTGCCTGCGGAACGATAAGGTTCTCGGAATTATTTTTCGGAATGTATATCAATCACTCTTTTTTCCTCTAACTGGTGTGGGCGCGAAAAATCTCGAACCGCTACGGCCAAATGCGCAGTACAGCTGCTGAATTAGAGCGGTTCCCTCAAGCCGGCCAAGGTCCGCGCAACGGCTGTAAAGTTGGCCGGTGCGCTGCATGATCCGTATCAAGCTGCGATTAGGTCGGCCGTGCCTCGGCGGCGGTTCTGCGTAGTATCGGGCTGTTGCGATACTTGAGGAGCGGCCGCTTGGCCGGACAAGGCGATGAGGGCGGTGACGATCGGCTTCGCCACAGGGGCGGCGCTGCTGCAAACGCAGGCGGCGCTGCCGTCCGCTTCGACTGGCTTGGTGGCGGGCCTGGCGCTGGCGGCATTGTTGCTATCGTGGCGCGCCTGCTTGCAGCGACGGATGTGCCGCCTGGGGGCGCGCTCGGAGAGCGCGCTGCGTTGTGCGACATCGCTGGTGGCCGGCAGCGTGATCGGATTTTTCTGGGCCGCGTGGATGGCTCACCGCATCCTGGCGCCCGAGCTGGCGGCCGCCGACGAAGGCCGCGACCTCACACTGATCGGCACCATCGACAATCTGCCGTACCGCTTCGATCAAGGCGTACGTTTCAATTTCGCGGTGGAGCGCGTGCTGGGCAGACCGCAGGACGCCGTTCCGCCGCATGTCTCGCTGGCTTGGTATGCCGGATTTCGTGATCTAGTCAATGAAATCGGCGACGTCCAGCCGGGCGAGCGCTGGCAGCTGACTGTGCGTCTGCAACGGCCTCACGGTAACGCCAATCCGTATGGTTTCGACTATGAAGCGTGGTTGCTGGAACAAGGCCTGCGGGCGACCGGCTATGTGCGGCCGGCGCCAGACAACCGGCGACTCGATAGTTTCGTTTTCAGTGTCGGCAACGTGATAGAGCACTCGCGCGCGCTGCTACGGGCGCGCATACAGGCCGCGCTGCCGAGTAAGCCGTATGCAGGCGTGATCGTCGCGCTGGTGGTGGGCGACCAGCGCGGCATCGATCAATCGGACTGGAATGTCTTCAACCGGACCGGCATCGGTCACCTCATCTCCATCTCAGGTTTGCACATCACGATGGTGGCGGGGCTGTTTGCACTGGCCGCCTTCAATCTGTGGCGCTACTCCTTCTTCATGCGCGCGCAGTTGCCCTTGCTGCTGCCTGCGCAAAAAGTGGCGGCGCTGGTCGGCGCGACGGTGGCGCTGTTCTATGTACTGTTGGCCGGATTCGGCGTGCCCGCCCAGCGCACCTTGTACATGCTGATGGTGGTCGCCGCTGCGCTGTGGATGAACCGCATCGCCAGCGTGTCGCATGTGCTGTGCTGCGCACTGGGTGTGGTGGTGCTGATCGATCCCTGGGCGGTGTTGTGGCCGGGCTTCTGGCTGTCGTTCGGCGCGGTCGCCACCATTCTGTATGCGACCGTCGGCCGTACCACGCTGCGGCCAGCGCCGCACAACAAAGATGTGCCTCGCCCGTCGCGCCGTGAGCAGCTGTGGCAAGCCTTGCGCATCGGCGCCCACACGCAGTACGCGGTCACGTTTGGCCTGGTGCCGCTCACGATGCTGTTGTTCGCCCAGGTGTCGGTGGTTAGCCCGCTGGCGAACGCGGTGGCGATCCCTTTGATCAGCCTTGTGGTCACCCCGCTCGCGCTGGTCGGCAGCATGCTGCCCGCGTTGCTGGCGGCGCCGGTGCTGGGCCTTGCGCATCTGCTGGTGGAATGGCTGGCCGCCTGCCTGCAATGGTTCAGCGGTTTGCGCTACGCCGTATGGAGCGCGCCGACGCCGCCGTTCTGGCTATTCTGCTGGGCGATGGGTGGCACCATCTGGCTGCTCGCTCCGCGCGGCTGGCCGGTGCGCTGGCTAGGCCTGGTGAGCTGGATACCGCTGCTGGCCGCCGAGCCATCGCATCCATCGCCAGGCCGCATGACGGTCACCGCCTTCGACGTCGGGCAGGGCATGGCGCTGTTGATCGAGACTAGCGGGCACCGCCTGCTGTACGACACCGGCCCGGCGTACTCGCCCACCTCCAATGCCGGCAACCGCGTCATCCTGCCTTACCTGAAGGCGCGCGGCATCTCCGCGTTGGACGGCGTCATCGTCACCCACAGCGACGCCGACCACTCCGGCGGCGCCTTGTCGGTGCTGGATGGCGTGCAGGTGGATTGGGTGCTGTCCTCGCTGCCGCCCATACATCCGATCGCGAGGGCCGCGCGGCAGCACGTGCATTGCGCGGCGGGCCAGCACTGGGACTGGGACGGCGTGCGCTTCGAGTTGCTGCATCCACCGTCCGCCAGCTACGCCGACACCACACTCAAGCCCAACGCGCGCGGCTGCACGCTGAAGGTGACGGCCGGCGGCAAATCGATGCTGCTGGCCGCTGACATCGAAGCCGCGCAGGAGGCCGCGCTGGTGCAACGCGACCGCGCCAGTTTGCGGGCCGATGTGCTGCTGGCGCCGCACCACGGCAGCGGCACCTCGTCCACGCCGGCCTTCCTGCTGGCGGTACACCCGCAGACCGCGCTGTTCCAGGTCGGTTATCGCAATCGATATCATCACCCCAAGCCGGAAGTCTATGAGCGTTATGGTCAATTACACATCGAACGCCTGCGCACCGACCAGGCGGGCGCGCTGACGCTGGACTTTGGCGATACCGTAGCGATCAGCGCCTGGCGCCAGGCCCGCGCGCGCTATTGGTACGAGCGCTAAATTAGAGCCTTTCCCCCAAGCCCGCCGGGGTAACTGCCATTACAATGGCTCGAAAACAATCACACGGAGACCGCTTGTGAACAAGCCCAAGCTGCATTTTGCCCATGCCAACAGTTACCCGGCGGGCGTGTACCGCCAGTACTTCGAGCTGCTGGCCGACGATTTCGATATCCAGGCGCTCGACATGCACGGCCACAGCGCGCGCTACCCGGTCAGCGACGGCTGGCCGGACCTGGTCGACGAATACATCAACGAACTCACCAAGCGCTACGACGAACCGGTGATCCTGGTCGGCCACTCGCTGGGCGGCATGCTCAGCCTGATGGTGGCCCATGCCCGGCCGGACCTGGTGCGCTGCGTCGTCATGCTGGATGCGCCGGTGGTGGCCGGATGGCGCGCCTGGTTCTGGCGCCTGATCAAAATGAGCGGCAACGCCAACCGTGTGCCGCCGGCAAAATTCTCCATCCGCCGCCGCAACGTGTGGCCGGACGCGCAGGCCGCCTACCAGCATTTCGCCGGCAAGGACCTGTTCGCGGCCTGGGCGCCGGGCGTGCTGGCCGATTACATGGAAAGCGGCTTGAAGCCGCATCCGGAAGGCGTGCAGTTGCGCTTCACCCGCGAAGTGGAAACCACGATCTACGCCAGCCTGCCGCATCATCTGCCCAAGCTGGTGCGGGGACGCTTCCCGGCGCCGATCGGCTTCATCGGCGGCACCGATTCCTGGGAAACCAGCCAGTCCGGCCTCGGCCACACCCAGGCGCTGGTGGGCAAACATTTCCGCATTGTGCAGGGCGGACATTTGTTCCCGATGGAGTCGCCGGCGCTGGCGGCGCAGGCGACCCGCGAGATGATCGCCGCGCTGCTGAGCGAATCTGGTAAAAAAGTTCTTAAAAAGCAGGCTTTCGCGTAAAATCTTGGGCATTCGGCGCTGTTGCGCCGCCCCTGAACTTTAGGAATGCCTCGCGATGACGATTAAAAGTGATAAATGGATACGCCGTATGGCGGAGCAGCATGGGATGATCGAGCCGTTCTTCCCGGACCAGGTACGCCAGGAAGAGGGCCGCAAGGTCATCTCCTACGGCACGTCCTCCTACGGCTACGACATCCGTTGCGCCGATGAATTCAAGGTCTTCACCAACATCAACAGCACCATCGTCGATCCGAAGAACTTCGATTCGAACTCCTTCGTCGATATCAAGAGCGATGTCTGCATCATCCCGCCGAACTCGTTCGCGCTGGCCCGCACCATGGAATACTTCCGCATTCCACGCAGCGTGCTGACGGTTTGCCTGGGCAAATCGACCTACGCCCGTTGCGGCATCATCGTCAACGTGACGCCGTTCGAGCCGGAATGGGAAGGCTATGTGACGCTGGAGTTCTCCAACACCACGCCGCTGCCGGCCAAGATCTATGCGCACGAAGGCTGCGCGCAGGTATTGTTCTTCGAGAGCGACGAAGTGTGCGACGTGTCGTACAAGGACCGCAACGGCAAGTACCAGGGCCAGCACGGCGTAACCTTGCCAAAAGCCTAAGAACTAGCTCAGGCTTTCACCGGCAGTATCATCTCCACGCACAGGCCGCCACCGGCCCGGTTGCTGGCCTTGATGCTGCCGCCGTAGGCTTCGATCACGTGCTGGGCGATCGCCAGGCCGAGGCCATGGCCTTCGGTGCTGGCGCTGCTGGAGCGGAAGAAGGGCTGGAAGATGGTGTCCAGCTCGGCCGGCGCAACGCCCGCCCCGCGATCGAGCACGCGGATGCTCAGGCTACGGGCGTCGGGCAGGGTGTGGGTTTGCAACTGCACCACGCCGCCCTCGGGGCTGTGCTTGATGGCGTTGCGCACCACGTTCTCGATGGCGCGGCCCAGCAGGTCGGCCTGGCCGGCGACCAGCACATCCGCTTCGCCTTCCTGCACCACGCTGCGCTGCTGGCTGGACGCCTCGTAATTGGCGTCGTCGGCAATTTGCTCCAGCAGCTCGGCCATGCTGATTTCTTCCTGGCTGGCCTTGATGGCGCCTGCTTCCAGGCGCGCCAGCGTCAATAATTCTCCCACCAGCTTATCCATGCGCACGCTCTCGCGTTCGATGCGCTCCAGCGAGGCCGCCAGTTTTTCCGGCTGCTGGTGCGCCAGGCCGATCGCCGCCTGCAAGCGCGCCAGCGGCGAGCGCAGTTCGTGCGAGACGTCATGCAGCAAGCGGGTCTGGCCGTCGATCAGGCTGCGCAGGCGCGCCGTCATGCGGTCGAAGTCGCGGCCGAGGTCGTTCAGTTCGGAGTTGCGCTTGCCTTTGCCGGCCGCGCCGAAACGCGGCGCCAGGTCGCCGCCGGCGGCCGCGTCGAAGGCTTGCCGCAGGGCGCGGATCGGCCGTGAAAAGTACCAGGCCAGCAGCATCGAGAACAACAAGCTGGCCAGCGTGGCGGCGGCGATCGGCACCCACAGGGTCAGCGGCTGGAAGCGCGGGCCGCGCATGTCGCCCGGACCGCCAGGGCCGCCGTAGCCGCGGTTGTTGCCCGGTGGGGCATCGGGAGGAGCACTGGCCCGGCCTGGATCGAAGCCGGGGGCGGGGCCCGGACCTGGACCCGGACCTGGACCCGGACCTGGGCCGGCGCCGTCGGGTTGGCCGCCGCGTGGCGCCGCCGGTCGGCCTTGCAGTGCCATCTGGGTGCTGCCCAGGCCGGCCATCAGCGGACGGTCGAGGTCCAAGCCGCGCGATGGTATAAATAATATATATCGTTTTCCTTCCAGATCGGTGACCTGGCGCACCACGCGGCGCTTGCCTTCCTGCTTGAGCAAGGCGTGCGATTCGCGCAGCATGGAGGCGTTGATGGTGCGCTCCAGCAGTTCATGGCCCTGCTCGTCGACCGCGAACACCTTGTGCCGTTCCATTCCCTCCAGCAAGCGCCGCAGCGCCTTGACGCCGCCGAATTCCAGCGTGGCGGCGGCCGAGCTGATCGCCATTTCGGCCGGCGGGCTGGTGTCCAGGTCATTGGCCTGGTTGGCTTGCTGGTCACGGTTCTTGAGCCAGACGGCGCCGCCGATGCCGACCGTGGCGGTCAGCTGGGCCAGCAAGATGCAGACGAAAAACTTCCAGAACAAACGGCCCACAGGCTACTCCTTGATCAGCTGATAGCCCAGGCGGTACACG
Organism: Duganella sp. BJB476; assembly: GCF_003416895.1. Classification (GTDB taxonomy): domain Bacteria; phylum Pseudomonadota; class Gammaproteobacteria; order Burkholderiales; family Burkholderiaceae_D; genus Rugamonas. Next base: position 1,911,108 of record NZ_QVIO01000001.1, on the reverse strand, counting down.
GTTTGCAGGCAGGAGCGGCCGTCGGCGATGGTGCCGAGCTTGTGGCGCAAGCTGCTCAGGTGGACGTCGATATTGCGGTCGAAGCGCGCCAGCGGCCGGCCCAGGCCCTGTTCGGACAAGGCGTTCTTGCTGACCGGGCGGCCGGCGTTGCGGGCCAGCACTTCGAGCAGGTTGAATTCCGTGCTGGTCAGCTCCAGCTTGTCGCCGGCCCAGGCTGCGCGCCGTTGTTCCGGCCACATGGTCAGCTGGCCGACGGTCAGTGCGGCCGGCGTGCCGTTGTCGAGCGGCGCGCTCTGCGCCCGGCGCAGGATGGCGCGGATGCGGGCGGTCAGCTCGCGCGGGGTGCAAGGCTTGGCCACGTAGTCGTCGGCGCCCAGCTCCAGGCCGACGATGCGGTCGGTGTCGTCGCCGCGCCCGGTCAGCATCAGGATCGGCAGCTGGCTGTTGGTGCGGATGCGGCGCAGCGTCTCCAGGCCGTTCATGCGCGGCATCATCACATCCAGGATGGCGATCGAATACAGGCCGGTGAAGGCTTCGGCGGTGCCGGCTTCGCCGTCGTGCACCATTTTGACGTCGAAACCTTCCTGTTCCAGGTATTCCTTGAACATGCCCACCAGTTCGATGTCGTCGTCTATCAGCAGTACTTTGCTCTTCATGCCGCGTGTTTCTTTCTATGTCGATGCGCCGATCATAACAGCCTCGCAGGCGCATCCGGCGGTCTTTTACCCCGATTTACAACGGGTTGCTCAATGCCAATTGAGTGTCAAAACGGCCATCTTTACGTCGATTTACCCGGGGCTTACGGCGCTTTACACGGGGCGGCCAGAGAATGGCTACTCCCTACCAACCAAGGATTGTTTGCATGAAAACTCCAAAAACCAGCTTACACAATATCTTGCTGGCTGCCGCCATGGCGCTGCCGCTGTTCGCCGCAGGCGGCGCCGCCCGTGCCGATGAGCCGGGCGACGACGCCGGCCGTCCACCGATGATGAAGCAGGGCACTGAGCACGACGGCCCGGAGCATGGCGCCGGCAACCGCGGTCCCGGCCCGGGCTTCCACCACGGCCGTCCGCCGTTCGTCCACGGTCTCGAACTGAGCGAGGCACAGGAAGACAAGGTGTTCGCCATCCTGCATGCGCAGGAACCGTATCTGCGCGACCAGGGCAAGGCCGCCGCCAAAGCTCATGAAGCGTTGCGCGCGCTGGGCAGCGCCGACCAGTATGACGACGCCAAGGCAGCAGCGCTGGCCAAGGATGCCGCGACGGCGATGGCCAACATCGCCTTGCAGCATGTGCGTACCGAACAGAAGCTGCTGGCCGTGCTGACCCCGGAGCAGCGCAAGAAACAGGCTGAAGGCGAAACCCGCCGCATGCCGCGTCCTTGATGCACCCTTAACCATTGAACGGAGAATCTTATGTCGATTAGCGCCCTGAGTTCCAGCAACACCAGCCAGCTTAGCTTCCTGAGCCGTTTGAGCAGCACCAGCGCCAGTGGCGCCAGCAACGGCGCCGAGGCCACGCGCGGCGCACCGCCGCCACGTCCGCCCGAAGGCGGCGGCTTCGCCTCGGCCATTGCCGACGCCTTGAAATCCATCGGCATCACCGACGCCAGCGATGCCGGCAGCACCAGCACTTCGACTTCCGCCAGCAGCAGCACCAGCAGCGCCGACAGCACCGACACCACGGACAGCAGCGGCACAGTGGCCGATGCGCTGGGCAGCTTCCTGCAAAGCCTGATGGGCGCGTTGCATGCGCAGAACGCCAGCAGCAGCGAGGCGCCGGCATACGGCGACGCGCAGCAGGGCGGTGGCCCCGGCGGTCCTGGCGGCCCGGGCAAGCTGGAATCGGATCTGCAAAGCTTGCTCTCCAAACTGAGCTCGGGCAGCACCGACAGCACATCCGGCACCAGCACCGATAGCACGGACGGCAGCGACGCCGTCAGCCAACTGGAAAGCAGCTTTGCCAACCTGCTCGACAAGCTGAGCGGCGGTACCAGCGCCAGCACCGACAGCACCAGCAGCACCGACGCCAACACCAAGCTGGCGGCCTTCCTGCAAGCATTGTCGACGAAGGTAGGCGACAGCGGGACCAGCGGCAACCTGGTCAACACCACGGTCTAAACAAGGAGTAAAAATGCAATCCCACGATGACACCCACGAACATAGCCTGGCGGCCGACCTGAGCGCCATGCTGAGCTTGGCCAGCGATCGTCGCCAGACCTTGCGCTGGCTGCTGGCCGGAGCATCGGCGCTGCCGGTCCTTGGCTGCGGCGGAGGCGGCTCATCGGCCGACAGCACCAGTGCGACCTCGACGTCCGCGACCAGCACCACAAGCACCACCACGACGACCACGCCCACCGGTACCTGCTCGGTGATCCCCGAGGAAACCGGCGGTCCATATCCAGGCGATGGCACCAACAGCAACAACAGCGGCGTGGTCAACGTGCTGACCCAGTCGGGCGTGGTGCGCAGCGACATCCGCAGCAGCTTCAACGGTCCGACCGGCGTCGCGGCCGGCGTGCCGCTGACCATCAAGCTGCAGATCGTCAACGCCAGCGGCAGTTGCGCGGCGCTGTCCGGCTACGCGGTCTATCTGTGGCACTGCGACCGCGACGGCAACTACTCGCTGTACTCGAACGGGGTCACGGACCAGAACTACCTGCGCGGCGTGCAGGCCAGCGACAGCAGCGGCAACCTGACGTTCCAGACCATCTTCCCGGGCTGCTATTCGGGCCGCATGCCGCACGTGCACTTCGAGGTCTATCCGACGCTGGCCAAGAGCACCAGCGCGGCCAACCGCATCAAGACCTCGCAGTTCACCTTCCCGATGGCGACGCTCAACGAGGTCTACGCCAGCAGCGGCTACAGCGCCAGCGTGCGCAACCTGGCGCAGATCAGCTACGCCAGCGACATGGTCTTCAGTGATGGCTATTCCCTGCAGCTGGCCGCGGTCACCGGCAACGTCACCGACGGCTACGTGGTGACGCTGACGGTGGGCGTGGCGGGGTGATCACAGCACCTTGGCCACCCAGACGATCAGGGCGGCCGAGGGCACCAGCAGCATCTGCGCCAGCAAGGTGCCGGCCAGGCGGCTGCCGACCAGCCACACCACGGCGCGGCGGAACTGCGTATCGCTGACGCGGCCTTCGACCACGTCGTCGGTCATGCCCGACATATGGGGATCGATGAACACCGCCATCATCACGGTGGCGCCGCCGTTGATGATGGAAGACAGCGTGCTGGACGTGACCCGCACCTCGGGATCGAGCACGCCCGCGTACAGCGAGGCGAACACGCCGACGGTCCACAGCGCCACCGCGCCGACGTTAAGCAAGGTCACCGACATCGACACGCTGCCGCTGTCGCGCAGGCCGCGCACATTGTCGGGCGACGGCATGGCCGCCACGTCCTTCACGTAGGACAGCCCGCCCTTGAAGAAGCCGTGCAGCAGCAGCTTGGGCACCGAGCGGTGCACCTGGAAATGCTCGACCGCGCGGCAGAACACGCGCTGGAAGGTCGGGATCAGGATCGCCCCGGCCAGCGTCGCCAGCGTGGCCGCCAGCAGCAGCCAGCGCAGGTCGGACAGCACCTGGTCGGCCGCCAGCGGCTGGGCCAGGCTCAGCTCAATGCGCTTGGCGAGAAATGGTCCGAGGAAGGAATTCGAGGTGCGCGACACCAGCACCAGGATGCTGAACAAGGCCAGCGACACGGCGATGCGCCGGGTACGCACCCCGGCTATCCTCACCGAGTAGGCGAGGGTGCCGATGATGTGGATCACAAACGTCAGAAAACAGATGAATACCAGTTGCTTGTCCATGGGGCGCGCGCGGGCCTGTGTTGCAGATCCGGCATCATCCCATAAAGCCGAGGTTGCGGGTGCTGAAGTTGCCGATATTTGGGAACACATCGGCAATCTGCGTGGCCGACAGGCCGAACCAGCTGGCCAGCGTGGCGCCGTACTGGTCGACTGAGGTGGTCGGCAGCAGCGCGCCGGAGCCGACGTCGAGGTCGTGACCGACGCCGGTGACCGGCATGCTGCCGTAGATGTTCTTGCCCTTGACCGCGCCGCCCATGATGAAGTGGTGCGAACCCCAGCCGTGGTCGGTGCCGTCGCCGTTGCTGGTGAAGGTGCGGCCGAAGTCCGAGGCTGTGAACAACGTCACCTGCTTGCGCATGTCGACGCCTTGCAGATTGGCCATGAGGCCGTCGAAATAGGCCATGGCGTGAGCGACCTTGGCCAGCAGGTCGGTTTGGGAACTCAGCTGGAAGTCGTGGTTGTCAAAGCCGCCCAGGCTGACGTAAAACACCTGGCGCTTGATGCCCAATGCGTTGCGGCTGCCGATCACGCGGGCGACGGTTTGCAGCTGAACCGCCAGCGGATTGACGCGGGCGACGCCGTTGTTCGGATTGATATAAGGCTGCGGATCGGGCACGCCCGTCGGTCCGGCGCTGAGCAAAGCGCCGTCCAGCGCCGCCTGGGAATTGATCGCGCGCGCCACCACGGCCGCGTGCTCTTTCTGGAACGGGTCGGCATAGTCGCCGGCGACGATCTGGCGCAGCGGATTGGCGGACGCCGGGACGCCGAACAGGCGGTCCGACAAGTGATTGATCGGCACGACCGCGCCGCCGGCCAACTGGTACTGGCGTATCGAACGGCCACTGAGGAATTGCGCGTTGCCTGCGGTGGAGATGCAGGTAAAGGCGGCGTTGCCGTTGGCGCTAGCCATCAGGTCACCCAGCCGGCCGCCCCAGCCCGCGCCGCCGGCCTGCTCGGTCTGCGAGGACTGCCACATGGCCTGCTGGTCGTTGTGCGAAAACAGGCGCGGCGGAATGGCGGCGCCGCCCGCTTTGTATTGCGCCAGCGTCAGTGGTTGAACCAGTGTGCCGACGTTGGCCAGGACGGCGACGCGGCCGGCATCGAACAAGTCCTTCAGCGGACCGAGGGACGGGTGCAGCCCGTAGCTGCGGCCGGCTTGCGGCGTGTTCGGCACGATCGGCAGCACCCCGCCCGAGGCGCCGACGCCGGGCAGGGCGATGGCGCCGCTGTCGGCGGTGGCGCGCACGCGCCGGTATTCGCTCCATGACGTGCTGTCGGTCGCCAGCACCGTATTGAAATGGTCGTTGCCGCCGTTGAGGAACAGGCAGACGATGGCTTTGTAGTCGGTGGCGCCGGCCGCCACCGCGTTGCTCATGGCCGCCAGGTTCAGCGTGAAGGGTAGGCTGCTGCCGCCGGCCAGTGCCAGCATCTTGCCGAGGAAGTTACGGCGGGAGGGAGTGTCAAAGTGCATGGTGGGTCCTTAACGTTGCGCCAGGTATTCGGGGGAAGCCATGGTCAGATAGATCGCCATGTAGACGCGGTTGATGCGGCCGGCGTCGATCTGGGCCGCGTTGCTGCTGCTGGGCACGGGCATATACACGGCGTTGAGCGCGCCGAGGATCTGGTTGCGCAAGGTGGTGGACATCGTTCCGCTCAGCAGCAGCAGGTTGATGCGATCGACCAGCTGCGGCGGCTGTCCGGCCAGCGCCAGTTCGGCACTGTAGTTGGCCTTGATATCGTGGTTGACACCCACCCCGGTGGGGATGACCCACTGCATGAAGTTCAGGTAGCCCGTCACCGAGGGTTCGCCGGTGATCTGCATTTCCGGCGCCTGCAGGCCCTGTGCCGACAGCGATGTGTTCGGCGGCGTGTAGGAGGGACGGAAGAAGTTAAACACCGACGGCGAACGCAGCGGCGTCTGGGCCAGGCCGTTGAGCGCGTCGTCCATGCCGGGAAGTATGAAGCGGCCCGACGTGGACTTGGCGTTGAATGCGCGCATCCAGTGGGTCAGGCGCAATATCGGCTCGCGCAACTTCTTGGGGCTGCCGTTGTCGGCCGCCTCGGGGTCCAGCAGGACAGCGCGCAGGACGGCACGCATGTCGCCCCGCACGCCGCTGCCGTTGTTGGCAAAAGCGGCGGCGACGCGGCCGACGTAGGCCGGACTCGGATTGCTGCTGACCAGGTGCTGGATCAGCAGGCGCCCGATAAAGGGCCCCGTGTTCGGATGCTGGAACAGGGTATCGAGCGCAGCCTTCAGATCGGCTTCGCCGCTGCCGCCGCTGACGCTCGTACCCAGGAAACTCTTGGTGGAGGTCGAATGGTAGGCGGGGTAGTTCTGCATCGGCGTCCAGTCGCGTGCCGGATCTTTGCTGAGGCCGTAGAACCGGGGCGCCGACTGGTCGGGACCTGCCCAGCTCCAGCCGGTAAAGACCTTGGCCAGGCCGGCCACGTCGTCGTGCGTATAGGTTTCCACCGGCCTGCCGTTCTGGAGTTTCTGGCTGCCATCGGGGTTGAGCTGGTAGAGGCCTATCGTCATTAACTGCATGATTTCGCGGGCGAAATTCTCGTCCGGGACGCGGCTGCCGCTTTCCTTCTGATTGCGCATATGACTGAGATAGATGCCCATCATGGGGTGCAAGGCCACGCCCTGCAGCAGATCGCGGAAGTTGCCGAAGGCGAATTGACCCAGCATGTCGTAATAGCTGGCCACCCCGATGGCGCGCGTGTACAGATTGTCGTCGATCATGGAAATCACGAAGATTTGCGACAGGGCAAACGTTACGCGCTGGCGCAACTGATCGTCGCCGGTAGCGGCTTGCTTCCAGAACGTTTGATACATCTCGGCCGGCGATAGAACAGTGCCGGCCGGAAGCAAGGAGGCGGCGTCCTGCACATAGTTGCGATGCAGTGTTTGCGGCTTTTTGAATTCGCTGCTGATCCAGTCTTCCTTGCTGCTGGCACTGAGGGCGCTGATGCCGGCCGCAGTGGGGCCGAACGTGGCTTGGGCGAGGAAGTGGGCCGCAATTGCCGGTGTCAGCGGCGAGGAAGTGGTGTTGCCGGGTGGCTGAGCCGGCGAGACGGGCGTGAGCGGGTCGCTTGGCCCGTCGCCCGAACGAACGCTTGCGGCGCCGGAGACTGAACGTACGCTGAAGTTGGCGGCAGTGCGATCGGCCGCAGCGTCACCGCCTGGCGTGCCGCCGCCGCAGGCGGCCAGCGATAGTGCAAAGAACAGCGCAGATGTGGACGTCGGGGAACAGAGCTTCATCTCTTGCCTTTTGGAATTCCAAAAGCGCAGATTGTAAAATAGGGAAGCTTTCAACAAAAAACTAATTTCAATTCCGCGCAGCAATATCTAAATAAATGATGGAATTTGATGGATGAAGAGTGAATTTTACGTGAACTTATCGCACTGAAAATAATAATATTTCTGGGAAATGTTATATGCAATAAAAAAAGGACAGCCGAAGCTGTCCTTTTTCTGCATGGCGACGCGTGGTTTTATTGCTTGACGCAATCCACGAAGTAGCCGCGCTTGCCGTCCACTTCGCGCTTGACCAGGCCGTGCACGTCGGTCTCGAAGCCGGGGAAGCGCTCGTTGAAGTCGCGCGCGAAGCGCAGGTAGTCGACGATGGTCTTGTTGAAGCGCTCGCCCGGGATCAGCAGCGGAATGCCCGGTGGGTAAGGCGTCAGCAGGATGGACGTGATGCGGCCTTCCAGCTCGTCGATGGCGACGCGCTCGATCTCGCGGTGCGCCATCTTGGCGAAGGCGTCCGACGGCTTCATGGCCGGGATCATGTCCGACAGGTACATCTCCGTCGTCAGGCGCGCGACGTCGTAGGCCTTGTAGAAATCGTGGATCTGCTGGCACAGGTCGCGCAGGCCCATGCCTTCGTAGGTCGGGTTGGCGGCCGCGAACTCCGGCAGGATGCGCCACATCGGCTGGTTCTTGTCGTAATCGTCCTTGAACTGCTGCAAGGCGGTCAGCAGCGTGTTCCAGCGGCCCTTGGTGATGCCGATGGTGAACATGATGAAGAACGAGTACAGGCCGCACTTCTCGATGATCACGCCGTGCTCGGCCAGGTACTTGGTGACGATGGACGCCGGAATGCCCGTCTCGGCAAACTGGCCGTCCAGCGACAGGCCAGGGTTGACGATGGTGGCCTTGATCGGGTCCAGCATGTTGAAGCCCGGCGCCAGCTTGCCGAAGCCGTGCCAGTCGTCCTCGGCCTTGATGATCCAGTCTTCCTGCGAACCGATGCCTTCTTCGGCGAACTTGTCCGGACCCCACACTTGGAACCACCAGTCCTTGCCCCATTCCTGGTCGATCTTCTTCATCGCGCGGCGGAAGTCCAGCGCTTCGAGGATCGACTCTTCCACCAGCGCGGTGCCGCCCGGCGCTTCCATCATGGCCGCGGCGACGTCGCACGAGGCGATGATCGAGTATTGCGGCGAGGTCGAGGTGTGCATCAGGTAGGCCTCGTTGAAGGCGTCGCGGTCCAGCTTGACCGACTCCGATTCGCGCACCAGCACCTGCGAGGCCTGCGACAGGCCTGCCAGCAGCTTGTGGGTGGACTGGGTCGAGAAGATCATCGACTCCTTGGCGCGCGGACGATCCTTGCCGATCGCGTGCATGTTCTTGTAGAAGTCGTGGAAGGTGGCGTGCGGCAGCCATGCTTCGTCGAAGTGCAGCGTGTCGATCTGGCCGTCCAGCATTTCGCGCAGGGTTTCCACGTTGTAGACCACGCCGTCGTAGGTCGACTGGGTGATGGTCAGGATGCGCGGCTTCTTGTTCACGGCTTCGCGCGCGAACGGATTGGCTTCGATCTTGCGCTGGATGCTCTCCATCGTGAACTCTTCCAGCGGAATCGGACCGATGATGCCCAGGTGGTTGCGGGTCGGCATCAGGAACACCGGAATCGCGCCGCACATGATGATCGAGTGCAGGATGGACTTGTGGCAGTTGCGGTCGACCACGACGATGTCGCCCGGCGCCACCGTCGAGTGCCAGACCATCTTGTTCGAGGTCGAGGTGCCGTTGGTGACGAAGTAGCAGTGGTCGGCGTTGAAGATGCGGGCGGCGTTGCGCTCGGACGCTGCCACCGGGCCGGTGTGGTCCAGCAGCTGGCCCAGTTCTTCAACCGCGTTGCAGACGTCGGCGCGCAGCATGTTCTCGCCGAAGAACTGGTGGAACATCTGGCCGATCGGCGACTTCAGGAAGGCGACGCCGCCCGAGTGGCCGGGGCAGTGCCACGAATAGGAGCCGTCGTTGGCGTAGTGCACCAGCGCGCGGAAGAACGGCGGCGACAGGCCGTCCAGGTAGGACTTGGCTTCGCGGATGATGTGGCGCGCCACAAATTCCGGGGTGTCCTCGAACATGTGGATGAAGCCGTGCAGTTCGCGCAGGATGTCGTTGGGGATATGGCGTGAGGTGCGGGTTTCGCCGTACAGGTAGATCGGGATGTCGGCGTTCTTGTAGCGGATTTCCTCGACGAAGGCGCGCAGCGACTTCAGTGCGGTGTCGGTTTCCTCGACCGAGCCGGCGCCGAATTCCTCATCGTCGATCGACAGCACGAAGGCCGAGGCGCGCGACTGCTGCTGGGCAAACTGGGACAGGTCGCCGTAGCTGGTCACGCCCACCACTTCCATGCCTTCTTTTTCCATTGCATCGGCCAGGGCGCGAATGCCCAGGCCGGACGTGTTCTCGGAACGGAAATCCTCGTCGATGATGACGATGGGGAAACGAAATTTCATGCATGTCTCCAAAAAAGCAAGCCGCCCCTGACTTGTGTGGAGGGGCGGACTAGGGCGCGACCGCTGCACTGAGCAGCCGCATAAAAAAAATAAGAACGGGATTCTCGCAGAAATGGGGCCGCTGCGGGAAAAAAATATTGCAAAAATCCAGACAAGATTGCCGCAATACTATGACGACGGTATTACACCGGGCTTGTAGCTCTTAGTGCCCGACCGCGCCGCCGCCCAGTTTGGCCAGCATCTGGCCGACCGGATCGACGTGGAACCAGGCAAACGCGCCCAGCGCGATGCCGACGCCGGCCACGCCGTAGGCCAGGCCCATCATCCATTTCTTGCGGGTCAGCAGGGTGATGGCGGCCAGCGAGATGGCGATCTGCTCGGCGGTGGTGGCCAGCGCCCACTGATGGTGCTCGTGCATGGCTTCGTCCGATTTGTGGTTCCACTCTTTAGAGGATTCCTCCCACTTTTCGGCGTCTTTCTTGATGTCTTCCTTCTCCGATTTGTAGCGGGCCATGTCGGCCTCGTACTTCTTCGGATCGATGCCCGGCAGCGACATCGCCAACTCGGCCAGGTTTTGCTTGCTGGACTTGGCCTGGTAGTAGTTCCAGCTGTTGGCGGCCTGGGTCTTGTCGATGGCAGCGTTGTTCTTGAACAGCGCCGCGTCGTTCTGCGTGGCGCCGCCCAGGTAGCCGAAGGTGGCGCCGACGGTGGCCAGGATGGCCGTCATGACGGCAATATTGTTCGAAAAGCCATCGCTGCCGTGGGAAGCGTGTTCGACCGCGTGATCGTGCGGTCCGTGTACGTGAAAACCGTCGCCTGACATATGCTGTTGATTCCTGGATGAGGTTGAAGTTGGGGCTTAGGCCTTGCGGCGCAGTGTAACAAAAGCGTACTGCAAATCGGCCGTTTCCGACGCATGCTGCTCGCGGGCGGTTTCCTGCCACACGCTGGCGTCGAGTTGCGGGAAGAAGGCGTCACACTGGTAGGTGCGGGCGATCTCGGTGATTATCAACTGGTCCGCCAGTTGCATCGATTGCTGGTAGATCTCGGCGCCGCCGATGACGAAGCCGGTGGCGCCGTCCAGCAGCGCCAGGGCCGCCTCGACCGAGCCGACCGCTTCCACGCCGTCATGGCGCCAGTCGGGATTGCGGGTGATGACGATGTTGCGGCGGTTGGGCAGCGGGCGGCCGATGGAATCAAACGTTTTACGGCCCATGATGATCGGGTGGCCGGTGGTCAAACGCTTGAAATGCGCGAGGTCTTCCGGCAGCTTCCACGGCAGGGTGTTGTTGATGCCGATGCCGCGCTGGGCGTCCATGGCGACGATGATGGTCAGTGTGCTCATTTTTTGATGCTATCAGATGCAGAGCCGACATTATCGTTCAATTTGGCCTTTTTCGGCGCGGCCGATTGCTTGCGGCGCCGGCGTGGCGATGTGCCCGGATAGTTGTCGTCGAGTTCGGTCGGCAGGGTGCTGTAGCGCCAGCTGCAGCAGCGGGCGCTGCGCGCCCAGTCGGCAAAGAAGTCGCAGCCGAACTCGAACACCTCGCCCCAGCTGCAAAAGCCCGCCTGCCTGAGGTGGCGCGCCGACAGCGCCGGGCGCGGCGGCCGATGGCGGTGGTGCAGGTCGCCGCAATCGACCATGCGGCGCTGTAACAGCAGCAGGCCGACAGCCAGGCCATGACGGGCGATCACGCGCTTGCCGTACTGTGAGCAGCTGTCCCGGCCTGTATGGACGCGAAAGGCGCAGCTGAAACCCTTCAGCGGCGACAGGTAGCGTTGATAGGCAGTGATGGCGGCGAGGGCGGGGCGTTTCATCTAGGGGATGTATTCGGCGGCGATCTTTGCGTACTGGCCGCTAGGGTCTTCGAACAGCTTGCCGTTCCAGCGCAGCTCGATGGTACGCTCCGCCTGCTTGCCGGCCTTGACCCGGTAGATAATGAGCGGCTGGCCGTCGCGCGAGGTTTCCTCAACGGTCGCGTGCAGCTTTTGTGGGGTGAAGCCGTTGCCTTCTTCAACGTCGCGCTCGGTGACCAAGCTGACCAGCTCCTGAAGGTGGTCGCCTTCAATGCGGTAGAGCGAATACGTATCCAATATGCCAGCGCCGCGGCTTAATAACTGGCTGCCCTTGCACAGGACTTGTTGGTGGGCGTCGCCGGGAATCAGCTCCCTGAGTTCAAAATTGTCGCCAGGGGCGAAGGTGATGTTGGCGAGTTCGGAGGTCTTGCCGTCCATCGAACGCAGTTGGCGAACCGGCTGGCCGTCAGCCATGCTGATGTCCAGGCTGCGGAAAGTATCGCTGCCGTACACCTCCAGCGTGAAGTCTTTGCCCTTCAGCGTTTGGCTGACGTCGACTTCTTCTCCGTCGGACGCGCCCTCAGGCTGTGGCGCATGCGATCCGACGGCCGTCTGGGAGGCGACCGCCACTCGTGGCGTGGGCGCGGCCGGCGCAGGTTTGTCGCGGCAGCCGGCCAGCAGGCCCGGTACCAACGTTAGCGCAACAACAGAGCCGATCAGTTTTTTGTTCATGTGTAAATGTGGCTTATTAAACAAGTCACAATAACACGCCGCGGCGAAAACCCGCGTCCTCTATCTACTGTGCGTCGGCCTGCGCCACTTTCTGGCGCAGCTGGCCGGCGAACTGCGCCAGGTCCTGCGGATTCATGTCCGACACGGCCGAGTACTGCATGCCGTCCTGCGACCAGCGCAGCAGGTGGAAACCCTGCCGCATGCTTGCCTGCGGCGCGCCGGCGTGGGCGCCGGCATCCGGCCAGATGTACAGGTTGAGGATGTGCTGCCGATGACGGTAGGCCAGCGCCGCCACCGGCCGCTGTTGAAGATAGTCCAGTCGGCCGCCGACCAGCGTATAGCCTTGCTCCGCCAGGTCGAACACCGGCGGCGAAAAATCCAGCTTGCCGGCGAACCAAGGCTTGACCGTGTGCTGGTCGGTCGAGGCCACGTCGGCCAGATGGTTGGGCATCAGCGCGCGGAAGTGGCTGGCCACCAGCTCCTGCTCGATGCGCTCGTTGGCGCTGGGCTGGCCAAGGTACAACGTCAACGTGACGGCAAAGGCGGCCGTCGCCGCACCCGTCAGGCCAAGGTTGATCCACGCCCACGGCCATGCGCGCGGCGACGCGCGGCGCGGCCGGTGCGTGGGCTCGGCCCGCAGCGCGGCGTGGATGCGGTGCTTCAGATATTCGGGCGCGGCATGGCGGCTTGCCTCCATGCCGATCCGGCCGCGCAGCGCCTCCAGCTCCTCCAGCGCGGCGCTGCAATCGGCGCAGCCGGACAAATGCGCCTCCAGCTGCCGCCGGTCGGCCACACTCAGTTCATCGTCCAGATACGCCGACAGCATTTCCTGGCTGTGCTTAGATTCCATCCTGCCCTCCGTGCTTCAGATACGCCAGCAGCAGCTTGCGCGCGCGGGCCAGCCGCGACATCACCGTGCCGATCGGCGTCTCGGTCACCTGCGCAATCTGCTTGTACGACAAATCGTCCATCTCCTTCAACACCAGCACCTCGCGGAACGCCTGCGGCAGCTGGGCCAGCGCGGCGTTGACGGTGCGGCCGGTGTCGCGGCTGGCGACGATGGCGGCCGGATCGGTGGATTCGTCGTCGCCATGCAGCGTTTCATCGAAGCTGACATCGCCGCGCTGCGCCTGGCCGTCGCGCAGCGCGCTGTAGTAGGTGTGGCGCACAATGGTCAGCAGCCACGCACGCACGTCGCCGCCGCGAAAGCCGTCGGCAAAGCGGAAGGCGCGCAGGTAGGCGCTCTGCACCAGATCGTCGGCGTCATGCTCGTTGCGGGTCAGCCAGCGGGCCAGGTTGTAGGCCGCGTCCAGGTGCGGCATGGCCATCGCCTCGAACTGCGCGGTTTTATCGTCGTCGCCCAAATACTTATCCATTGCAGTGGTCCAGTCGATGAAGACTCCGCCCGGTGCGGTTTTATTCCCGCCTGAGAAATAAAAAAATAATCGGGAATATCCGGGCCGTGATCCGGGTTTTAGCCGGTACGACCGTCGCTTGCCGATTATGCCATGTCGCGGCGACGTCTTGACAACCACATCACGGAGTACATCATGATCGATCGCAGAGGATTTTTAAAGCTGGGCGCAGTGGGCGGCGGCGCCGTCTTCATGTCCGGCTTGTACGGCAAGGCCATGGCCGCTGCCGGCTACGAGGATTTCTACTTTGTGCAGCTGTCCGATTCGCACTGGGGCTACAAGGGGCCGGCCAATCCGGAGGCGCAGAACACGCTCAGGCAGGCGGTGGAGAGCGTCAATGCGCTGGCCACGCCCCCCGACTTCATCGTCTTCACCGGCGACCTGACCCACACCACCGACGACGCGGCCGAGCGCCGCCGGCGCATGGCCGAGTTCAAGCAGATCGTCGGCGGCTTGAAGGTCAAGGACGTGCACTTCCTGGCGGGCGAGCATGACGCCTCGCTCGACAACGGCGCGGCGTTCCAGGAGTTCTTCGGCCCCACGCACTACAGCTTCGATCACAAGGGCGTGCACTTCATCGCCCTCGACAACGTCTCCGACCCAGGCGCGCGCATCGGCGAGGCGCAGCTGGCCTGGCTGAAGGCGGACCTGGACAAGCAGGCGAAGGACGCGCGCATCGTCGTGCTGACGCACCGGCCTTTGTTCGACCTGGCGCCGAAATGGGACTGGGCCACGCGCGACGGCGAGCAGGCGATGGCGCTGCTGATGCCGTATTCGAACGTCACGGTGTTCTATGGCCACATCCACCAGGAGAACCACCACATGAGCGGCCACATCGCGCATCACGCGGCCAAGTCGCTGATCTTCCCGCTGCCGGCGCCGGGTTCGCAGGACAAACGCACGCCGCTGCCGTGGGATCCGGCCGCGCCGGGCAAGGGCCTGGGCTTCCGCGAGGTGGAGGCCGAGATGAAACCGGTGGCGTATCAGATCACCGAATTCCCAGCGATGAAAGGATAAAACGACATGTTGAACAAACGTAGAATGCTGATGTGCGCCCCGTTGGCGCTGGTCGCCTTGGGCGCAGTGCAGGCCAAGGCGAAGGAGCGGGTCATCAAGATCGAGGCCCGCAAGTTCCGCTTCGCGCCGAACGTGATCGAATTGAAGAAGGGCGAGGCGGTGGTGCTGGAACTGACGGCGCTGGACTTCCCGCACGGCTTCAGCCTGCCGGACTTCAAGATCCGCGCCGATCTGGTGATGGGCAAACCCGTGCGGGTGAAGCTCAAGCCGGAAGAGGCCGGGCAGTTCGGTTTTTTATGCGATAACTTCTGCGGCAGCGGCCATGAGGAGATGTCCGGCACGCTGATCGTCAAGGCCTGAGTTACTCCAGTCCCGATATGGGATTGACGCGTACATAAGGGTCTTTGTTCTTGCGGCTGCGCCACCGGTTGCTGCAACCTCCGGTGTCGCAATTGGCGATCTCGCCCGCGCACGAGGCGACATCGCAGGCGTCGCCGGCGCAGGACAGGTCGGGCAGGTCGCAGGACAGGTCGCAAAAGCCTGCCTGCGCCCGGTGGCGCGCGCTCATGGCGCGCATCGCCGGCGGGCGATGCTGGTGATGCATGTCGCCGCATGCGTTCATGCGGCGGTTCAGCAGCATCAGGCCGAGGATCAGGCCATGCCTGGCGATGACGCGCTGGCCGTAGGCGGAGCAGCTATCCCGGCCGGTGTAGACGCGGAAGGCGCAGGAAAAGCCCTTCAACCGCGACAGGTGGCGTCGATAGAACGCGATGACGGCGAGGGCGAGGTGTTTCATGCGGCTTGATGGAACGCCAATATGTCGGCGGCCAGCGCTTGCGGAGCCTCCATCGGGATCATGTGACCGGTGTCGTCGTGCAGATGCAGGCGGGAGTCGGGCAGGTGGCGCTGCATCTCCTGGAGGTGGGCTGGATCGACCAGCTGGTCGCCGTTCGCGCCGACGATCAGTACGGGGCAGGTGATTTCCGCCAGCCGCTCCATCAGGTCCGGACGCTCCATCGAGGCGGTGAACTGCGCCAGCAGCACGTCCTTGCCGAGGTCCAGCGCCATCTGCTGGATGATGTCGATGATGGACTGGTCACCCAGATGCGCCTCATGCAGCAGCTCGCGCAGGCGCATGCGTGTCATGCCGGTGTAGGCGTTGTTCTTCAACATGGGGATGATGCGGCGGCGGGTTTGTATCTCGGTTTCGCTCAGGCCGCGCGCCGAATTCGCGATCAGCACCAGCGACTGCACGCGTTCCGGGTGCAGCAGCGCGTACTCGATGGCGAGATAGGCGCCCAACGAGAACGCCACCAGGTGCGCCGACGGCGCGCTGTGCGCGGCGATCAGCTCCTGCATCTGCAAGCGCGTGCGCGCCTTGTGCAGCGGCACATGATTGAACACGAAGCCGCTGCCCAGCAGCGGCGTCAAACGGGACCACATCCTTTCGTCGCATAGCGTGCCGGGGATGAAGTCCAGTCGCGTCATACAGCCATCGGCGCTGTGATCGGCGCGTGGTGCTGGTAGCCTTCCAGCGAGAAGTCCGACGGTTCGACCTTTTCCAGCCATTCCGGCTCGTACTTGCCGGTCTTGGCGAAGTCCGGCACGCGGTCGGAGATGCGGAACTGCGGCGCCGGGAACGGCGTGCGGGTCAGCTGCTCCTTGACCATGTCCAGGTGGTTCTCGTAGATGTGGGCATCGCCGATGAAGTAGGTGAACCAGCGCGGCGTGTAGCCGGTCAGGCGGCCGACCAGGTGCATCAGCGCGGCGCCTTCCGCGAGGTTGAACGGCGTGCCCAGGCCCAGGTCGTTGGAGCGGACGTAGAGGCACATCGACAGCTCGCGCGTGGCCGGATTCGGAATGAACTGGTACAGCAGGTGGCAAGCCGGCAGCGCGACCGAATCCAGTACTGCCGGATTCCAGCCGTGGAACAGAATGCGGCGGCTGCCCGGATTGTTGACGATGGTGTCCAGGCATTCGCGCAGCTGGTCGATGGCCTTGTGCAGCAGGACCTTGGTCACGCCTTGGTCCTCGATCTGCGAGATCAGGCGGAAGCCGTTCTTTTGCGCGTCGGCGATCTGCGCCGGCTGGTCGACGGCGATCAGCTTGAAGCCTGGCCATTGGCGCCATTGCACGCCATAGACCGGACCCAGGTCGTCTTCGCCCAAGCGGTAAGGATTGTCCAGCCACTGCTTGTTCTCGTTGGCATTCTGGTCCCAGACCTTGCAGCCCAGCGCGCGGAAGTCGGCGGCGCTGCTGGAGGCGCGCAGGAAGGCGCACAGTTCGCCGACCACGGATTTGAATGCCAGTTTTTTGGTCGTCACGGCAGGGAAACCGTCGTTCAGCAGGTCGAAGCGCATCATCGCGCCCGGCACGCTCAGGGTGCGGATGCCGGTGCGGTTGTCTTGCCAGCTGCCCGTATCGAGGACGGTCTGGATCAGTTCCTGGTATTGCTGCATTCAATTCTCCAACGTGGTGCGCGGGCCGCAACGGCCCGGAAAGGTGGCTATTTTATCAGGCGGCGCACATCGCCGCCCCAGGCGCTCAGCGTGGGCCGGTCTTGCGGCCGCCCGGCTTTGCGGCGGCCTTGCCCGCAGTCCGCGCCATCGACTTGGCGCCACGTCCGCCGGTGACCACGACCGCGCCCTTGGGCGCCGCTGCCGCCGGCTTGGCGCCGCCGTAGATGCGGCCTGCGCCCGGTTTGCCGCCTGCGGAGCGTGCGCCGCCGGGTGGCTTGTCTGATGGCGCCGGTGGCGTCCACGTGCCCAGCGACGCATCGCCGCCGGCGGGACGGGCCGTCACTGCGGGCTTGCCGCCAGCTGCAGCGCCACCCGTGGCAACGCTGCCTGGCGCCGCCTTGCCGCCGGCAGGGCCGGTGAACGGGCGCTTCTTCTTGGCCGGCGCTTCCGCTGCGGCTTTCTTGGCCAATGCAGCGGCCACGCCTTTTGGGCCGGTCTCCGGCACGCGGTGGTCGGCTTCGAAACCCGGTTCCTCGATGCGATGGATGACCTGGCGGGTCAGCGTTTCGATGGCCTTCAGCATATCGACTTCGTCGGCGCAGACCAGCGAGACGGCTTCGCCCTCCATGCCGGCGCGGCCGGTGCGGCCAATGCGGTGGATGTAGTCCTCGGCCACGGTCGGCAGGTCGAAGTTGACCACCTGCGGCAGCGCCTCGATATCCAGGCCGCGCGCGGCGACGTCGGTCGCCACCAGCAGCTGCACTTCGGCGTTCTTGAAGCGGGCCAGCGCGCGCAGGCGGGCCGGCTGGGTTTTGTCGCCGTGGATGGAGTCGGCGGAAATGCCGTGTTCCTGCAAGGTCGTCACCAGCGTCTCGACGCCCTTGCGGGTCTTGACGAAGACCAGCACCTGGCCCCAGTTCAGCTTCTTCAGCAGGTGCAGCAGCAGTTCCGGCTTGCGGCGTTTGTCGGTCGGGATCAGCCACTGCTTGACGGTTTTGGTGGCGGTATTGCTGGCGCTGACCTGGATCGACACCGGGTCTTTGAGCATGCCGGCCGCCAGCTTGCGGATCTCGTCCGAGAACGTGGCCGAGAACAGCAAGGTCTGGCGCTGCTTGGGCAGGGCCGCAAGCAGGATGTCCAGGTCGCGCTCGAAGCCCAGGTCCAGCATGCGATCCGCCTCGTCCAGCACCAGCGTTTGCAGCATGGCGAAGCTGATCGCGCTCTGGTCGTGCAGGTCGATCAGGCGGCCCGGCGTCGCCACCAGCACGTCCAGGCCCTTGCGCAGCTTGGTGATCTGCGGTTCGATCGGCACGCCGCCATAGGCCACGGCCGATTTCAGCGGCAGGTTGCCGCCGTAGCTGCGGAAGCTCTCGTAGACCTGCTCGGCCAGTTCGCGCGTCGGCACCAGCACCAGGCAGCGGATCGCTTTCGGGGCGGTCATGCCGTCCATGGTCAGGCGCTGCAGGATGGGCAGGGCGAAGCCCGCCGTCTTGCCGGTGCCGGTCTGCGCCGCTGCCATCAGGTCGCGGCCTGCCAGCACGGCGGGAATGGCTTGCTTCTGGACGGGCGTGGGCTGTTTGTAGCCCAGCGTCTCCAGCGTGCGCTGTATGGGGTCGATCAGGCCGAGGGCTTGGAAGGTCATGATGTATGCAGTCAAACGAAAAAGAGGGCGCAGTGTAGCCGGTTGCACCGGCTTGTGCAGGAATTAGTTGGACACGGCGTCCGACCACAGGGTCAGGATTTCGCGTACGCGCTGGTCCGGCAGGTTGAGCAGGTTGTCGCCGATATAGAGCTCCACCGAGCTGCGGCCGGGCAGCGCGGCGTGGCTGGCGGCGTTGAACAGCCACACGCCATGCTGCTCGGCGATGCGGTTGCGGATCTCGTTGGCGCGCTCGCGGCTGACCGGCAGGTGCAGGTGCAGCATGCTGGCTTGCGGACGGGCGGGGTTGGGCGTCAGTAGGGGATAGTCGTGCAGCACGTCATACAGCCATTCAGTGCGGCGGAAGTAGTTCGGCATCGCCGCCATCCGGGCATCGAACTGCATCGCGGCGGCCACCACGTACGGCGTGCGCTGGTAGACATTGCCGCCCTGGCGGCGGAACCACTCCTGGGCCTTGGCGATAAACGGCTCGCTCCCCAGCAGCATGGCGCCGCCCATGCCGCCTATGCCCTTGTACATCGAGACGTAGACGGAATCGAAGCCGGCTGCGATTTCGGCGGCCGGGCGGCCATATGCGGCGGCGGTTTCGAACAGGCGCGCGCCGTCCAGATGCAGGTGGATAGCCAGCTCGCGGCAGTAAGCCTTGATGGCCGCCAGATCGTCCCAGCTTGGGCATTGGCCGCCGATCTCGCGCATCGGCAGCTCCAGCGTGGCGGCGCCCAGCTTGTCCGGGATGCCTTTCAGTTCGTCCAGCGTCCACGGACGGTGTGGGTCGCCGATCTGCAGGGCCTGGAAGTGATCGAACAGCTGGTGGTTGCCGCGTTCGTGGCGCAGGATGTGCGAGGTCGGATGCAGCGCCACCAGCTGGCTGCCCCGCTCCGAACAGGCGATGCGCAGCGCGGTGGCCTGCGCCATGGTGCCGCTGATGCAGAACAGCGCCGATTCGAAGCCCAGCAGCGTGGCGACCTTCTGCTCGAAGTCCTGTATCAGCGTGCCATTGCCGTAGGTGTCGTGCGCCACGCCGTTGGCCTCGCACCATGCGGACATCGCCCCGAACAGCTGTGCGGGCGAGGGCTGGCGATGGCCGGGAAGGTGGGTTGTGCAGCTGAGCCGCAGTTCGGCGTCGGTCAAGGCGTTCTCCTGAAAGGGAGAATGTTACCGGCTTTTTGCCTCGGGGGCTGAAAAACCGGCTTTGCGATAGTGTTCGTCGTAGTCCGGCGACAGGGTGCCCATCATCCGGTCCCAGAACAGGAAGTACCAGCTGTAGTTGTAACGCCCCCGTGCATGATGGGTGTTGTGGGCGGTGGAGGTGTTGATCCAGCGGCCCAGCCAGTGCTTCGACAGCGCGCGCGGGAACAGCTCGTAGCCCAGGTGCGTGTACACCGCGTAGGCCGTATTAATCCACGTGAAGATGACCAGCGACCAGAAGGTGACCGGCAACACCAGCAGTATCACGATGCTGCCCAAGCTATCGATCACCGCTTCCAATGGGCTGATCGAATAGGTGGACCAGGGGCCGGTGTTGGTGGAAAGGTGATGGGTGCGGTGCGCCCAGCGGAACAGGCGGCGGTGGTGCATCAGCCGGTGGGTCCAGTAGAACCAGGTGTCCTGGATCAGCATCATCAGCACCACCATGGCGGCGATAAAGCCCCATCCGCGCCCATAGGCGTGCACGCTTTGGTAGAAATGGGTGTGCCGGCCCAGGCCCAATGCAAAAGCCACCGGCATGACGCTGCCGATCACGAGGATGCTGAGGATGGAGGTCAGGACTTCGCGCCGTACCTGTGGCATGCCGATCGGTTTCGCCTGCAGGCGCTGCCGGCTGCCTGGCCGGTAGCGCCACCACAGCCACAGTGCGCCGAACACGGCGACCACGATCATGTAGTCCCGCGCTACGCGTTCGATGTTGAACAAAAGTTTGTACAGCATGGCGCACCCTTGAAAATAAGATAACGCATGCTAAGGCCGGCGGCGCCGGCCGTGCTTATGAATTGATTAATGTTCCACGTGAACGTTGTGGAATTGCAGCGCCGCTAGGTTGGCGTAGATGCCGCCCAGCGCCACCAGCGATGCGTGGGTGCCGGTTTCGACGATGCGGCCGTCTTCCATCACGATGATGCGGTCGGCGCGCTGCACCGTCGCCAGGCGGTGCGCGATGATGACGGTGGTGCGGCCGACCATCGCCGCTTCCAGCGCGGTCTGCACCAGGCGCTCGGATTCCGCGTCCAGCGCGCTGGTGGCTTCGTCCAGCAGCAGCAGCGGCGGGTTTTTCAGCAATGCGCGCGCGATCGCGATGCGCTGGCGCTGGCCGCCGGACAGGCGCACGCCGCGCTCGCCCAGGAAGGATTGATAGCCCTGCGGCAGGCGTTCGATGAATTCGTGGGCGGCGGCCAGCTTGGCGGCCTGGATCACTTCCGCGTCGGTGGCGCCGGCGCGGCCGTAGCGGATGTTTTCCATCGCGTCGGCCGAGAAGATCACCGTATCCTGCGGCACGATGCCGATGGCGTCGCGCAGCGTATGCAGATCGAGCTTGGTGATGTCGACACCATCGAGCTTGATGCTGCCGCTCTGCGGATCGTAGAAGCGCAGGAACAGCTGGAACAGCGTGGTCTTGCCGGCGCCGGAAGGGCCGACCACGGCCACCGTCTCACCCGGCTTGATGTCCAGCGACAGATGGCCCAGCGCCGCCGTGTCGGGACGCGACGGGTAGCAGAACGACACGTCTTGCAGGCTCAGTGCCGCGCCGTTGGCGGCGCGCGGCGGCAGCGCCAGCGGCATAGCCGGCGACTGGATGTTCGACTTGACCGACATCAGTTCCAGCAGGCGTTCGGTGGCGCCGGCGGCGCGCTGCGCTTCGCCCATCACTTCGGACAGGGCGCCGATGGCGCCGGCCACGATGGACGCGTACAAGATGAATTGACCGAGGTCGCCGCCGGTCATGTCGCCGTTGAGCACAGCGTGCGCGCCCAGCCACAGCACGAAGACGATGGTGCCGAACACCAGCACGATGGCGATCATGGTCAGCAGCGCACGTGCGCGGATGCGGCGCATGGCGGTGCCGAACGCGCCTTCGACCGAGGCGCCGAAGCGGTCGGATTCGATTTTTTCGTGGGTGAAGGCCTGCACCGTCGGCATGGCGTTGAGGATTTCGCCGGCCATGGCGGAGGCGTCGGCGATGCGGTCCTGCGAATCGCGCGACAGCTTGCGCACGCGGCGGCCGAACATCACGATCGGCAGCACGGTCAGGATCAGCAGGCCGATGATGATGGCCGACAGCTTGGCGCTGGTCACGAACAGCATCACCAGGCCGCCGATGAACAGCAGCACGTTACGCAGCGCCATCGAGATGCTGGTGCCCACCACCGCCTGGATCAGCGTGGTGTCGGTGGTGATGCGGGACAGGACTTCGCCGGTCTGCGTGGTCTCGAAAAACTCGGGGCTTTGCGTGACGACATGTTTGTAGACGGCGCTGCGGATGTCGGCGGTGACGCGCTCGCCGAGCCAGGAGACCGTGTAGAAGCGGGCCGCCGTGGCCAGGGCCAGCACGGTGGCGACGCCGAACAGCGCCAGGAACACCAGGTCGACGTGTTTGATGCTCTTGTCGCCGGCGCCGCCGAAGCCCAGGTCGATCATCTGCTTGAACGCGGCGGGGATCGCCAGCGTGGAGCCGGCGGCGACCACCAGCGCGATGCCGGCCAGGACGAACTGGCGTTTGTACGGCAACAGGAAGGGCGTGAGTCCGCGCAGAGTGGCTAGACTGCCTTTCTTGGCTTCCCTTGCTGTGTTGGGGGCGGCTGCGGACTGGGTGCTGGCGGTGGTGCTGTTGGTCATCGTGTGGCTGCTGTTTGTAAGTATTCTTTGTTGACGATTAGGGTGTTACTAAATTGTTCGGTGCTGCTAAAACCTTATCGGACCTACGTAGCCGGTCATTTCCAGGTAGGCGCGGCCGGCCGGCTTGCCGTCCCGGGCTAGCGTTACCGCGCCCTCCCAGTACACCGCGCCGACGGAACGCCGCGAGTCGAGCTCCTGGTCGTCCTGCAAAGGGACGACCTGCCACACGGTGCTGCCGGTGGTGAGCTGGGTCGCGACGGGATACTCGGCCTTGGTGCGGGGTGAACGCCACCGCCTTTGCGGGGTAAAGCTGACCTGGTCCTGCGAGAACTGCGTGATCTTACCGGATGCGTCGCGCCATGTCGCGTGCGACCATAGTTTAGCACCTGTCTTGCTGCGCATCTGGAAAGCCATCAGGGCGCCGCCATCGGCGAGATTGGCGCCTATCCAGTCCCAGCCGGCGGCATCGGCGGCGACGTATTGGGTGGACCATTCGTGATCGAGCCAACTAGCGCCGGTGACGGCGACCGCCTGGCCGGCGCGGGTGACGGTGCCGGTGGTGGTCAACTGTGGTTGGCTGTAGTAGTAGCTGCTGTCGGAAAGCTGCGCACCCTTGCGGGAATAGCCACGGTCGCCCTGCAGCAGCAAGGGCTGCGACGGCGTCAGTTTCAGCTCTAGCTTGAAGCTGGCGGCGTCGAGGTGCACCTGGTAGCTGCCGTCGGCGGCGCGCTTCATGCGCCAGTCTTCGAGCTTGACATCGGTGTCGCCGACCTTGACGTAGGACAGGCCGAAGCCTTCGCGCGCGCTGCGCTGGTCGTGCAGCAGCTTGCCGTTGGCCGGATCGGAGACGGCCGCATGGCCGATGATCAGCTGCTTGGGGGCGAACTGGCTGGGATTGGCGCGGTCGTGCTGGGTGGCGCTGCGGAAGAAGGTGACCTGGAAGCCCAGCGGCTTGCCGTCGGCCGTGTTCAGCCAGCCGGTGACGTACCACCATTCGGTTTTATAGTCGGTATGGGCGCCGAAGTCCGCCGGGAAGCTCAGCGAGGCGCCGGGCTCCAGCGGCGCGACCGCCTTGAACACCGGCTCGGCGGCTTGTGTGGACACTGCGGCCACTAGCATCAGCATGGCCGCGCAACGTTGTACGAAATGCTTCATCACCAGTCCTCCCTGACTGCGCGTATCGGTCCGCCCGACAACGATTGGCGGCCGGCCAGCAGCGCCGTCAGCGCGGAGGCGGCCAGCAGCAGGCCCGCCACGATGGCCAGCAAAGGCCACGGCAAGTGCAGCTGCATGGTCCAGTGGAAGGACTGCGGGTTGACCACAAAAACCAGTATCAGGCTGATGACCCAGCCCAGTACGAAGCCGGTGACGATGCCCAGCCCAGTCAAGGCGCCGCCTTCGATCGCCAGTATCGACAGAATCTGCCGCCGCGTGACGCCGACGTGGCGCAGCATGCCGAACTCCTTGGCCCGCGCCAGCGTCTGCGCCGAGAAGGTGGCGGCCACGCCGAACAGGCCGATGACGATGGCGATCGCCTCCAGCAGGTAGGTGATGGCGAAGCTGCGGTCGAAGATCTTCATGCTGATCGCGCGGATCTCGGACGGCGCGGTGGTCGTCAGCGCGGCGCCGAACGGCAGGCGCTTCATGGCGCTTTCGGTATCGGCGGCCTTGGCGCCGGGCTTCAGCCACAGCGCGGCGTTGCTGGCGTCCATGTCGCCGGTGATGGCGCGATAGTCGCTCAGCCGCATCTGGATCGAGCCGGTCGGGCGGGCATAGTCGCGCCACACGCCGGACACCTGGAAGGCGTGCAGTTTGCCGTTCAACGGCAGTTCGATGCGCTGGCCGACGCTCATGCCGTACAAATCGACCATCGCTTCCGATATCCATACCGGCGGCGGAGCGCCGGGGCCGGGCACCTGCGTGGCGCCGACGATGGCCAGGGTTTTGCCTGGATCTGCCGGGTCCACATGACGCGCCATCAGGGCGACCGGCGGCCTGGCGGCTGCCAGCGAGATCGCGCGCACGCGCAGGAAGTCGGCGCTGGCGACGCCGGGCAAGGCGGCGATGGTGGCCTGCTCCTGCGGCCGCAGTCCGGCGGTGGTGCCGGCGCTGGTGGTGCTGACGTAGATATCGGCCGGCAGAATGTGTTGCAGCCAGTCGTCCAGCGATACGCGGAAGCTGGCGACCATGATCGCCATTGCCACCATCAGGCTGAAGCTGGACAGCACGCCGCCCAGCGCGATGCCGGCTTGGCTGGAAGCGTTGGCGAGGCGCGACAACGTCAGCGTGACTACCGGCGAGGCGCCAGGCTTGCCGGCGGTGGCCGCGCTCCAGCGCTGGTGCGCCATCTGGAACACGATGGCGGCCAGGCGTGGCATTAACGCGATGGCGCCGACCAGCAGCAGCGCGATCGACAGGTAGCCGAACAAGGGCAGCTCAAATATCGGCGGCGCTTGCGACAGCAGCGCGGCCAGCGCGATGCAGGCGAGCGCCGGCCAGGCCTTGGACAGCCGCGACATCGCCGCTTCCTCGGTGCCGGACTTGAGCGCGACGGCAGGCTTGGCGCGGGCCGCATCCAGCGCCGGCGCGGCGCAACCCAGCAAGGCCACGGCGACGCCGAGCGCGAAGTAGACCGTTGCGGCGATCGGCGTGAACTGCACCTGCGGCCGCACGCCGGAGAAGAAGCCGGCGCCCAGGTCGGCGCCCATGAAGTGCAGCGCGGCGGCCGCCATGCCGTAGCCGGCGGCGATGCCGATGGCCGATCCGGCCACGCCCAGGCTCAGGCCTTCGATCAGGATCTGGCGCAGCAGGTGCTTGCGGTCCATGCCCAATACGCGCAGCAGCGCGAACTGGCTGCGGCGTCGTATCACCGACAAGGCCTGGGTGGAGAACACCAGGAAGGCGCCGGTGAACAGCGCGACTAGTGCCAGCACGGTCAGGTTGACGCGGTAGGCGCGGCTCATGCCTTCGTTGCGATTGTTCTGGTCTTCGTCATTGGGCTGGTTGACGCGGAAGCGGCCGGGGTAGTCATGTTGCAGTTGTTGTTCCAGCTCGGCTTTGAAGGCGTCGCGATTGACGCCGTCGCGCAGTTTGAGGTCGATGCGGGACAACAGACCCAGCTTTTCGAAGCGCCACTGCGCCGCGCCCAGGTCCATCACGCCGATGCGTTGGCCGGCGCGGGCGCGTTGCAACGAGCCGGCCACGCGCAGTTTCAGTTCGCCGACGCCCACTTGCAACGTCAGCGGCGCGCCTTTGGCGGGCTTGAGCCATTGTTGCGCTGCCGTCGACAGGAACAGGGCGTCGTCGGCCAGGATGTCGGTCGGGTGGTCTTCGGCGGGCACGCCAATCAGGTCGGACGAGATAAAGCTGGCGCGGAAGGCGTCGATGCCGAGGATCTTCAGCGCGGTCGATTCGCCGGGCACGGAAGCGTCGAACTCCAGCACCGGCGACGCCACGGCCACGCCGGCGCGCTGCGCCAGCACGGGGTAGATGGCTTCGTCGAAGAATGGCTCGGTGCCGCGCACCTGAACGTCGGCCACGCCGGACAAGCCCTTGATGGCGGACGAGAATTCGTTGAAGGCGGCGGCGTTGATCAGATGGATGGCGAAGCCGAGCGAGATGCCGACCGCAATCGCCGCAATCGCCACCAAGGCCCGCAGCGGATGCGCGCGCCATTCGCCCAGCAACAGCCAGCGTGACAAACGGCCCATCGCAGCCGTGTCCCGGATCGGCGCCGGGGTGGCTGGTTGTGCTGCCGATATCGGTTCAGGCATCGCTTCGGGCATTACTTCGGACACTCCAGCGCCAAGGTGTCGCCGGCGCGTTTGGCGCGCAGCTTGGCGTTATCGAGATTGGGGAGGGAGGCGCGAACCACGTCTTCATCGGCCCATCGCTTGTTCAGTTTGAGTTTGCCGCAGCGTTTGCGCTGCGCGACTGCGGCTTGCGCGGCCTTGTCGGCGGCGCGCGCGTCCTGGTCCTCGTGCTGGTGGCGGGCCTTTTCCAGCTTGGCCGCCTCCTTGCGTTGCCGCGCCAGATCGGCCGCCGCTGCGGGATCGGCTGCCGGTGCGATCGGCACCGCTAACGTTGTCGCCGACGCCGCGTTGGCAGGGCAAGGCAGATCGCTATAACTGACCTTGCCGTCGACGGTGCATTTGTTGACGCCCTGGCCATGCGCAGCCAACGCCACGGCCCACAGCAGTACAGCGCTAATCTTCATGACAGTCCCGATCACAGAATTTTCCCGGGATTCATGATACCCAGCGGATCCAGCGCTGCTTTGATGGCCCGCATCATGTTCAGTTCCACCGCCGATTTATAGTGCGCCAGCTCGTCCCGTTTCAGGGCGCCGATGCCATGTTCCGCCGAAATCGAGCCGCCGAAACCGACCACGCTGTCGTGCACCACGCGATTGACCTTGTCCTGGTTGGCCAAAAAGTCTTCGTTGGAGATGTCGTCCGGCGGCGCTACGTTGTAGTGCAGGTTGCCGTCGCCCAGATGGCCGAAGCACACCAGCTGGCAGCCGGGGAAGGCCGCTTCCAGCAAGGGCCCGGTGGCCGCGATGAAGTCGGCGATGCTCGATACCGGCAGCGAGATATCGTGCTTGATGTTCTTGCCGGCCTTGGCCTGCGCCAGCGGGATGTGCTCGCGCAGCTGCCACAGCCCGGCCGATTGCGCCACCGAATTCGCCACCACCGCATCGCTGATGACGTCGCGCTCCAGCGCCGCGCCGATGGCCTGTTCCAGCAGGCCGACGGCGTGCTGCTCCGATTCGCTGCTCGACAACTCCAGCAGCACATACTGCGGATGCGGCGCGGCGAACGGTTTGGGCAGCGATGGGAACTGCTGCGCCACCAGCTCCAGGCAGTAGCGCGACATCAGCTCGAAGCCGGTCAGGCTGGAGCCGCAATGGTCCTGCATCAGGTTCAGTAATTGCAGAGCATGGGCGGGCGAGGGCAGCGCGGCCAGCGCGGTGATGCTGGCCTTGGGCTGCGGATAAAGCTTGAGCACCGCGCCGGTGATGATGCCCAGCGTGCCTTCCGCGCCGATGAACAGGTCGCGCAGATCGTAGCCGGTATTGTCCTTGCGCAGGCCGCGCAAGCCGCTCCAGATCTCGCCTTGCGGCGTGACGACTTCCAGGCCGAGGCACAATTCGCGCGTATTGCCGTAGCGGAGAACCGCCGTACCGCCGGCATTGGTGGACAGGTTGCCGCCGATGGTGCAGCTGCCTTCCGCCGCCAGCGACAGCGGGAACAAACAGCCCGCAGCGGCAGCGGCTTCCTGCACCTGCTGGAGGATGCAGCCCGCGTCCACGGTCATGGTGCGGTTGACGGGATCGACCTGGCGGATGGTGTTCAGCCGCGCCAGGGACAGCACGACGGCGCTGCCGCTGGCGTCTGGCACGCTGCCGAGCACCAGGCCTGTGTTGCCGCCCTGAGGCACCAGTGCCACGCGCCACTGCGCGCAGGCGCGCACCAGCGCCGCCACCTGGTCCACCGACGCCGGCCGCAACACGGCCAGCGCCTTGCCGGTAAAGCGTCCGCGCCAATCGGTGAGGAAGGGCGCCATGTCGGCGGGCATGTCGAGTACAAAGGCGTCGCCCACCACGGAGCGGCAGTGGGTGAGGAAGTCCATCATTTGACGGTGTTGACCTTGACCTTGTCCAGCAGTTCCTTGGCCAGCTTCTTCGCCGCTTTTTTATACGGACGCAGATACATCACGGCGCACACGAAGTAGATGCAAACGATCAGCGCCTCGCCCCAGGCCAGCCATGCCGACAGCGTGCCCTTGTCGCTCCAGCCGCGCACCACGCCTTCGGTGAAGTACAGCAGTATCATCATCGAGGTCCACTGCAAGGTGTAGATGTCGCGCTTCCATACGCCATACAGTGGCAGCAGCAGCGGCAGGGCCTTCAGCACCAGCCAGGAACCGCCCGGCTTGAGCGGCGCCAGCACCATCTCCCACAGCACGCACCAGATAATCAGCGTCGCCAGGCTACCGATGGCGCCCCAGTGAAAATACTTTTGCATCGTGTTTTCCATCATGCGATCCCGTTCAAGCGACGGCGCGCAGTTTGACGGCCGTTTCGGCCAGGCGCCGGCCCAGCGCGATGGCCAGGCGTTTTTCATCTTCCGTGATGGTCTTCTTGCCGTCAAGTCCCGACCAGTGGCTGGCGCCGTAGGGCGTGCCGCCGCTGGAGGTGGTCATCAGTTCCGGGTTGGTGTAGGGCAGGCCGAGCACCATCAGGCCGTGGTGGAACAGCGGTATCATCATCGACAGCAGCGTCGATTCCTGGCCGCCGTGCAGGCTGCCGGTGGACGTGAACACGCACGCCGGCTTGCCGGCCAGCGCGCCGGACAGCCATTGGGCGGCCGTGCCGTCCCAAAAATACTTCATCGCGGCGGCCATGTTGCCGAAGCGGGTGGGCGAGCCAACCGCCAGGCCCGCGCATTCGGTCAGGTCGTCCAGCTCGACGTAGGGCGCGCCGTCGGCCGGCACGTCCGGCTCGGTGGCTTCGGTCACGGTGGACACGGCTGGAACCGTGCGCAGGCGCGCATCGCAGCCCGGAACGCTTTCCACGCCCTGGGCGATCAACTCGGCCAATTTGCGGGTGGCGCCATGGCGGGAGTAAAACAATACGAGAATAATCAGATTAGCTTGGTTCATCGGCGGTATTATAGGGCGCTTTAGCGGGTGGCATCGCTGCCACCCTTGTATTTCGATTATCGCCCATGTACGAAAAATATATTCATCCGGTTTTCCAGTATGTTTCCCGCAGCTGCCGTGGCGGGATAGACACAATGCGTTCGCTGTCCTGGCCCGAAGTGCGGGACCTGTTCCTGTTTGCCCAACGCCGCCTGCGCGAGGAAAGCCTGCCGCAAGTGGCCGGCAGCCTCACTTTTACCACGGTGTTCGCGCTGGTGCCGCTGTTGACGATCGCGCTGGCGATCTTCACCACGTTCCCGCTGTTTAACTCCTTCCGCAGTTCGCTGGAAGCCTACTTCGTGCAAAGCGTGATGCCGAAGTCGATTTCCACCACCATCCTCAACTACCTGACCATGTTCGCCTCCAAGGCCACGCGGCTGTCGGCGGTGGGCGCGGTGGCGCTGATTTTCACGTCGATCGCGATGATGAACCTGATCGAGCGGGTGTTCAACCGCATCTGGCGGGTGCGCGCCGAGCGGCGCTGGACCAAGCGCATCCTGGTCTACTGGGCCATCATCACGCTGGGCCCCTTGCTGATCGGTGTGTCGCTGACGCTGTCGGGGCAGGTCTTCATGGCCACCAGCGATTTGATCGGCGACGTGCCGGTGGTCGGCGCGCTGATTTATACGGTGCTGTCGCTGGCGCTGACCACGGCCGGCTTCACTCTGCTGTACGTGGCTGTGCCGAACCGCGACGTCGACTGGTACGACGGCGCCTGGGGCGGCCTGGTGGCCGGTCTCGCGTTCGAGGTGGCCAAGCGCGGTTTCGCGGTCTTCATCACCCAGTTTCCGACGTATTCGAAGATCTATGGCGCGCTGGCGGCGCTGCCGTTGTTCCTGTTGTGGGTCTATGTGTCGTGGCTGATTACGCTGTTTGGCGCGCTGCTGGTGGCTGCGCTGCCGGTGGTGAAGTACGAGCGCTGGTGGCATGAGGCGCAGCCGGGCGGCGAATTCGTCGACGCGATGGCGATTCTGAAGGTGCTGCATGTGGCCTGCAAATGCGGCGACACGGCGCTGGTGAGCGCGGGCGCGATCCGCGCGCGCACGCGGCTGGGCTTCGACGAGATGGACACGCTGCTGGAAAAAATGATGATCGCCGGCTGGGTCGGACGCGTCAAGGTTGAGGCGCCGCAGCGGGTGCAGTGGGGGAAGCGCGTCAGCGACGGCGGCGATCACTGGGTCATCCTGGCCAATGTGGAGAAGCTGACGCTGGCCGAAGTCTATCGCCTGTTCGTGTTCTCGGGCCTGCCGATCAATGCCGGCGTGGTCAGCGACAGCGACGATGAGCGCGACCAGCAAGTGGCGCGCGAAGCGGCGTCGCTGGCGCGGGAAGTGGAATCGGCCGTTGAAGCGGGCCTGGGCAAGACCCTGGCCGATCACTTCGGACCGATCGACTGCCGCTAGTCTTTCAAGTTCGCCGCGTTGCTGGCGCGCGCCAGGCTTGAGCGCGCTCCCGCGACGGCCTGCAAACGCTCTTGCAGGTAGCTGCTCAGGCGTGGATGCTGGCTGAAAGCGACATTGAAGCGGATGTGCTGGTCGGGCGTGTCATTGGCCGAGAAGGCGGCGCCCCGCATCAGCAGGATGTTGTTGCGGTAGGCGTCCTGCACCAGCAAGTCGACGTCCAGGCCTTCGGGCATCGTGCCCCACAAGAAAATACCGGCGTCGCCGGGCTGCTCGAACAGCACGCCCGCCGCGCTCAGTTGCTGCGTACTGGCGTTGCGCGCCGCCATGATCTTGCGTTGCATGCGGTCCAGGTGTTTGCGCAGGTTGCCTGCCCTGAGGACTTCCAGCAGCACATACTCGTTCAGCGCCGGCATCGTCATGATGGAATGGATCTTGGTCCGCATCAGCACTTTGAGCAAGGCGGGGGCGGCGGCGAGATAGCCCATCCGCAGGGCGGGACTGAGCACCTTGCAAAAGCTGGAGTAGTAGATCACGCCGTCGAGCCCGGCCATGGCGGCCAGCCGGGTACTGTGGCCTTGCTGGAAATGGCCGTGCACGTCGTCCTCGGCGATCAGGAAGCCGTGCTGCTGCGCCAGCATCAAGACCTTGTGCAGATTGGCGGCGCTGCTGCTCCATCCTGTCGGGTTGTGCAAGGCCGTTTGCACGAACAGCAGGCGCGGGCGGTGTTCGCGACAGGCGGCCTCCAGCTCATCCAGGTCGAGGCCTTCGGGGCGGCGCTTGATCGGCACCAATCGTATGCCGTCCTGGCGCAGGCGGCCAAACATCAGGAAGTAGCCGGGGTCTTCCACCAGCACGGTGTCGCCAGGCTGCAAAAAGCTCCGGCAAATCAAGTCGATCGTATGGGTGCCGCCCAAGGTGGTGAGGATGTGGCCGGCGTCCGCAGCGATGCCGATGCCGCGCAACAGCAGCGCGATGTGCTCACGCAGTTCCGGCAGTCCCTGGGGCGGACAGCGCGAGGCCATGCCGGCGGCGCTGCGCGCCAAGGCCTTTTGCACGACGGTGGCCGGTACGGCGTCTTGCAGCCAGGTCGGCGGCAATGCGCCGCTGCTGGCCAATAAGATGCCGGCACGCTGATCGTTGGCTTGCTGCGCCAGCCAGACCGGCTCTTGCTCCTCGCCCGCTTCCAGTGCGACCTCATCGGGAATGGATTTGCTAGCACCGTTCGTCGTGCTGACAAAGAAACCAGCCGTGCCGTGGGAGTCGATGATCCCCGCCGCGACCAGCCTGTCATACGCCGTCACGATGGTGTTGGTGCTGACCGCCAGCTGCGTGGCGAGCTGGCGTATCGACATCAGCTTGGCTCCGCCAGGCAGCGCCCGGCTCTCGACCATTTGGCGCAACTTCGCCTCAATCTGCGAGGACAGGGCGATGGGAGAGGAGCGGTCGATGGCGAACATGGCGAGAGTCTAGCGTAAAAACATCATGGCGAGGACGAGCAAGATGGCGGCCATCGTCAAATTGAACAGGCGCTGCTTGCGTGGATCTTGCAAGAAGCGGCGTATCGAGAGGCCGAACAAGGCCCACATGGCGTTGCAAGGTGCGCCGACCAGTGCGCCAATCGTCGCGACCAGCAGCGCATTGACGGCCGTGTTCTGCCCTGCAGGCATGAACACCGATGCCACGGTAACAGCTTTTACCCAGCTCTTGGGATTCAGCGCCTGGAATGTCGCGGCCTGACTGAACGAGACTGCCTTGGGCGCTGCGGCGCCTCTCACCGATGCCCCGCTGAGCTTCCAGGCCAGGAACACCAGGTACAGCGATCCCGCGATGCGCAGCGCTTTTTGCGCCACCGGGTAAGCGACAAAGACACTGCCCAGTCCCAGGCACATGAGCAAGGTTTGCACGAACATCCCGGCCTGGATGCCCATGATGACCGGCAGCGCGCCGCGGCCGCCGAAGTTGGCGCCCGTGGTGGCGAGCATGACGTTGTTCGGTCCGGGCGTGGCCGACATCACCAGGCAATAGCTCATCAAGGGCAGCAGTTCGGTCATGGTTTGCAATTCTTGGTGTGGAAGTGGCACCAGTCTAGGAGCGCGGCGCGGTGGGCGCAAGGCACAAGACCATGGCGACAGGCTCATGCTGTATCAGTCGATGGATGGGGACAGTTGCTGATCGTCCAGCTATCGTTATAGAATTGGCATTCATAAAAATCAACTGGGAGATGTCATGCTGAGAATGCCGATTGCGGTGGTCTTGTTGGGTTTTGCCGGCGTGGCGTCTTCCGCCCAGCAATTGCACCCGCCAGGTTTGGGCGAGCGCGGCAACGAGGCCAGTATCGCGGTCGATATCAATGCCTCCGGCCAGGTGGCCGGCATCATCGAGGAAGAGAACGGCCGCCAGCGCGCGGTGCTGTGGAATAAGCGCCTGGTTGAACTGGGTACCCTCGGCGGCAGTAACTCTTTCACTACCGGCATCAACATCGGCGGCGACGTCGTCGGCTCGGCGATGGATGGCGACGGCCACTGGCGTGCCTTCGTCGTCCGCGCCGGCCTGGCGATGCGCGATCTTGGCACGCTGGGCGGCGGCAGCAGCTATGGCACCGGCATCAGCCGCTCCGGCCAGACGGTGGGCTTCGCCGACACCAGCGACGGCTACTTCCACGCTTTCTCTACCGGCGCCAATGGTGACGGCCCGCTGGTCGACCTGGGCACGCTGGGTGGCAATATCAGCTACGCGGCCGGCGTCAACACCGACGGCGTGGTCGTCGGCACGGCGGCGCTGTCGGATGGCTATCGCCGCGCTTTTATCTACCGGCCGGGCGTCGGCATGAAGGAGTTGGGCACGCTGGGCGGACGTTCCAGCGGCGCCACCGCCGTCAACGATTCCGGCGTGGTGGTCGGCTCATCGGAAACGCCGGACCGCCGCTGGCACGCCTTTGTCCACGATGGCAAAAAGATGGTCGACCTGGGCGCGATGATCGGTTACGGCAACAGCTTCGCCACCGCCATCAACGCCGCCGGCCACGTGGTCGGCAGTATCCGCATCGGCGACGAGCGCCGCTCCTTCGTCTACCGCGACGGCAAGATGACCGTGCATCCGGGCGGCTTTGGCCTGTACCTGGTCAACAGCATCAACGCCGAGGAACTGGTAATCGGCGCCAAATACGTCGGCAAGAAGTTCGAGGCATCGACCATGCACTCGGCGCAGCGCGCCGTGGTCACGCACGGCGACACCGATCTGGTGACGCTGATCGTGGTGGTGCTGACCACCACGGCGGGCATCGTGATCTACCGCCGCCGTTATCGCGGCATCGTGCTGCAGGGCGCGAACCGCATCATCCGCTTCAAGTTCCCGCAAAACTGAATAGCGAGAATCTTGAGAATCTTGAGAGGGCGTGCTAATCTGGGACTACCTACCGGATCCGATTGCTCCTTGAGGAGTTATCTTGGCACACACAGTCAGAAATAGAGAAGCCGCGCATATCCTTGCGCGCCATGATGCTGTTGAACTTGTGCTTGAGCAGTTCACGCAGCTTGTTGAAGCGCGCCTGGATGCGCTTGCTCGCGGCCGTGATCGTGAAAGAGTGATCGCAGTTGGCATGCAAGCTTTAAGTGAAGCGCGCGCGTCGCTACCGAGTATCTCTTCCAATAATTCGCTGCCCGCTGCCAAGCTAAAGGCTTCGGATGTTATTGCTCAGGGGTTGGTATCACTTTCGCAGCCTACGTTGTACCGGGCTGCTGAAAACAGACGGTTTTACTTTGTTACGCCCAAGGGGCGCAGCATCGGCAGGGAGTTCCCTGTTTGGCAATTCGTTGAACCGGTACCCGAATTAATCGAGCCAGTGTTGCACCAGCTTCAGAATCAGCCGAATAGTGAGATTCATGCATTCTGGGTCGGTGCAACTGACGAAATTAATGAACTCTCGCCGGCCGAACTACTGGCAGGAAAACCATTCGAGACGCGTCGTGATGTACATAAAAGCCAGCTGCGATTGCTGAATCTGCCCGCAAACGAACGCTTGCGCAAGGTTCAGGAGTTAGCGGAGCTTTATACCAAGGGCATGGCCGACATCGTAGGCTAAGACATGTCTTCAAAAAAGAAGGCTGTTACACCACCTCCGCATATCGCTCGGACCTTGCCATCAGATGCGCGCATATGGCAAGCATTCGCGGATAACAACGGTGCGTTCGCCTTCCACTGGATTTATCTTGGCGATAGTACGATTACCGCCGCGTGGGAGGCCGGGCTGTGCGTCAACGACGCAAGCATGCCGGGGACATTTTTCTTTGCGCGCAATGCAGCGGACGCATTGATCGCAGGGATGACGTTTACTCGGGATCTTCGATTGCTGGATTTGACCGGCGACGCGATCAGTAAACTTGGCATTTACGCTGAACTCCTCGATCCCGGGCACGAGTGGTGTCAGTGGCTTGGCTGTGCCCTGGATCGCATCATTGCAAGACATCCTCATTTGGATGGCATACGCTATATGTCCAGAAAACATACTGGGCACTATGCATACGCCATCTCATCGCGGCGGATGGACAGCCTGGATGTGTTTCGGCAAACATCAATCAACCGCTTTCAAGACACTGCCGAATACATAGCGCTGCAGCGGGATTCCTGCTTCGCCAAGTTTTAGCGGCTGGCGAAACTGAACAGGGCGTCCAGCACCGCGTCCGGCTGCTCGCTCATCAGCGAGTGGCCGCTGTCCACCGTCACCACCTTGCCATGGCTGATGGTGGAGGTCAGCAGCTTGGTGGATTTGGGCGGCGTCATCATGTCGCGCGCGCCGAACAGGAACAGGGTGGGGCAGCGCACCGCCTGCGCCGCTGCTTCGCCGTTGGCGTAGGCGTTGCAGGCCGAGAAATCCGTGTAGAACAGCTGCTGCGGATTGATCTGCGAGACGCGCTGCATCAGCCGGCGCGAGCCGCCCATGGTGTTGAAGCCCGGTCCCGGGCACGACGGCTTTTGCGCGATCGACGAGTGCGACCAGATGTTGACCATGTCGATGGCGCTCTGCTCATCGGTGCGCGAGGTTTCCAGCAGCGCGTCCGAGACCTTCATCGGGTAGGTCGAACCGATCATGCCCAGATGCGTCACGCGCTCCGGCGCCTTGTGCGACGCTTCCAGCGCGATCAACGATCCCATGCTGTGGCCGAACAGCGCCGCCTTCTGCACGCCGGCGGCGTCCAGCACTTGCAGCAGCCAGTCCGCCAGTTCGGGCACGCTGGTCTTGGCCGCGCCCTTGCTGCGGCCGTGGCCCGGCAGATCCACCGCCAGCACGCTGTAGCCATGATGGGCGAAATAGCGGGTCTGTAAAATCCACACCGAATGATCGTTTTGCGCGCCGTGGATGAAGACTACGGTCGGCAGGGCGGCGTTGAACGGCTTGCCGCCGGTGTAGCAGTAGGCGTCCACGCCTTGTACGGTCAGCAGCATGTCATGCTCCTTTCTGCGACAGCTTCAGGCCGCGCGCCAGGTCTTCGATCAAATCGTCCACGTCCTCCAGGCCGACCGACAGCCGCATCGTGCCTTCGGTGATGCCGGATGCCGCCAGCTGCTCGGCCGGCACGCGGAAGTGGGTGGTGGAGGCGGGATGGATCGCCAGCGATTTGGCGTCGCCGACGTTGGCCAGGTGCGAGAACACTTTCAGGCTGTCGACGAAACGGCGGCCGGCGGCGCGGTCGCCCTTCAGGTTGAACGAGAACACGGCGCCGCAGCCTTTGGGCAGCAGGCGCTTGGCCAGTTCGTAGTCCGGGTGCGTCGGCAGCTCGGGGTAGGACACCGACTCCACGGCGGGATTCGACAGCAGGAACTCGACCACCTTGCGGGTGTTGGCCACGTGCCGGTCCATGCGCAGGCCCAGTGTCTCCACGCCTTGCAGCACGGCGAAGGCGTTGTGTGGGCTCATGACGGCGCCGAAGTCGCGCAGGCCTTCGCGGCGCGCGCGCAGCGCGAACGCCGCCACCGTGGACTCTTCGGTGAACACCATGCCGTGGAAGCCGTCGTACGGTTCGCACAGTTCGGCGAAACGGCCGGTTTTTTCGTAGGCCGCTTGCCAGTCGAAGGTGCCGCCGTCCACCAGCAGGCCGCCGATGGCGGTGCCGTGCCCGCACAGGAACTTGGTCGCCGAGTGGAACACCAGGTCGGCGCCGTGCTCGAAGGGCTTGAGCAGGTAAGGCGTGGTGAAGGTGGAGTCCATCATCAGCGGCAGGTGCTGCTCGTGCGCGATGGCGGCGACGGTTTCGATATCCAGCACGTCCAGGCCCGGATTGCCCAGCGTTTCCGCGAACAGCACCTTGGTGTTCGGGCGGATCGCGGCGCGCCAGGCGTCCAGATCGCGCGGGTCGACGAAGGTGGTTTCGATGCCGAAGCGCTTGAGTGTGTAGGCCAGCATATTGTGCGAGCCGCCGTACAGCGCGCGCGAGGCGACGATGTGCGAGCCGGCGCCGGCGATGGTCGCCAGGCCGAGGTGCATCGCGGCCTGGCCGCTGGCGGTGGCGATGCCGGCCACGCCGCCTTCCAGCGCGGCGATGCGCTCCTCCAGCACGGCGTTGGTCGGGTTCGAGATGCGGGAGTAGACGTGGCCGGCGCGTTCCATGTTGAACAGCGAGGCGGCGTGGTCGGAGTCCTTGAAGGCAAAGGATGAGGTGAAGTAAACCGGCGTGGCGCGGGCGCCGGTGGCGGGGTCGGGCGCCGCGCCGGCGTGCAGGGCGAGGGTATCAAATCCGGGGTATTTGGGTCCGCTCATAGGGTCTCGTTGGAGTTATAGGAATGCCCGGCATCCTACCCTGAATCGCGGCTTGGCAACAGCACTGTAAAAATGTTGCGATTTGCTTATCCAGAGCGCTGGATTTTTTGCCGGGCATACGCTACATTCGCTATAAGGCTACAATAATTAGAACTCCCATTCACACAGCCTATATCAGCGGACAGGACGGCCCAAAATGAAAGTCTCCGAAATTCTTCAGGTTAAAGGCAGCATTCTCTACACTATTTCGCCTGACCAGCCGTTGGCGGATGCCGCTAACACGATGGCGGAAAAAGACATCGGCTCGCTGGTGGTCATGGAATTCGGCGAATTGGCCGGCATGCTGACCTTCCGTGAAGTGCTGCGCGCCCTGCACGAAAACGCCGGCACGGTCGGCGCGGGCACGGTGCGCAAGCACATGGATGATCACCCGATTACCGTGACCCCGGATACCGAGGTCAACGAGGTGCGCCGCATCATGCTGGAAAAGCACGCGCGCTACCTGCCGGTGATGAACGCCAAAACTATCCTCGGCGTGATTTCGTTCTACGACGTCGCCCGCGCGGTGCTGGAAGCGCAGAGCTTCGAGAACAAGATGTTGAAGGCGTATATCCGCGACTGGCCGGCTGAAACGGCTGACCAGGCCGACTAAGCCCGACACTCAGCACCAAAGAAAACGCCATCCGAGGATGGCGTTTTTATTTAGGCCGCGCCTTCCAGCGCGTCGTTGCTGAGCCAACCGTTGAGCGCTGTCGCCGTCATCGGCCGCGCGAACAGGAAGCCCTGCGCCAGCGGGCAGCCCAGCGCTTGCAGTATCTGCGCCTGACGCTCGTCCTCCACGCCTTCCGCGATCACGGCCAGGCCCAGGTTGCGGCCCAGCTGGATCACCATCTCGGCGATGCTGCTGCCACGCGCGGAGCCGGTGATCTCGGTGACAAAGGCGCGGTCTATCTTCAGGCGGTCGATCTGCAGCCGCTGGAGGTAGGACAGCGACGAGAAACCAGTGCCGAAGTCGTCGATCGCGATGCTGACGCCGGTCTGCTTGATCTGGCCCAGCATCTTGATCAGCATGTCCGGCTCTTCCATCGCCATCGATTCGGTGATCTCCAGTTCGACGAACTCCGGCGGCGCGCCGGTGTCTTCCAGCGCCTTGCGCAGCATCTCCAGGAAGTGCGGATGGCGGAACTGTACCTGCGAGACGTTAATCGACATCATGAAGTTCGTATGCCCGGCCTTGCGCAGGTCCACCAGCTCGCGGCAGGCGGTGCGCATCACCCATTCGCCCAGGTCGATGATCAGGCCTGAATATTCGGCGATAGGAATGAAGCGGTCCGGCGAGATGAACTTGCCGTCCGGCGTTTGCCAGCGCAGCAGCGCCTCGGCGCCCACCGGGCGACGCGTGGCTAGGTCGATCTGCGGCTGGTACACCACGAACAGCTGGTTCTGGCCGAAGGCGGTGCGCAGCGCGTGCATCATGCGCACCCGTTCGCGGATCTCCACGCCCATCGAGCGCGAGAAGTAGAAGTGGCCGGCGCGCTGCTGCGACTTGGCGCGCTTGAGCGCGATGTCGGCGTCCTTGAGGGCGTCGGCGCCGCTGCCTTCGTGCTCGCCCAGGCGCACCAGGCCCAGGGTGGCGGACAGCTGCACGTCCTGGCCGTCGATGCTGAACGGGTGGGCGAACAGCGCCAGGATATTGGCCGGATTGACTTGCGAGGAGTCGCCCAGCACGCAGAAGATGTCGCCGCCGATGCGCGCCACCGTCAGCTGGTCGCCCAGCTGCGTTTGCAGGCGGCCGGCGACGGCGACCAGCAGCATGTCGCCGAACTGGTGGCCCAGCGCGTCATTGGTTTCGGCAAAGTGATCCAGGTCGACCAGCGACAGCGTGGCCTCGTCGCGCGCCGGACCGGCCAGCGTGGCATCCAGGATCTCGACCAGGCGGGTGCGGTTGGGCAGCTTGGACAGCTGATCGTAGAAAGCGGCGTTGTGCAGGTGCGTGACCAGTTCCACGTTGTCCAGGCCCACAGCCACGTTGGAGCAGAACACTTCCAGCAGGCGCTCGTCGATCTCGGTCGGCGCGCGGCCGACGTCGAGGTAGGCGACGAAATCGCGGCTGGCTTTACCCGCGAAGTACAGCGTGATGAAGTCCGGGCCGTAGATGTTGCGGCGCTGGCCCAGGGTCAGCTCCATGGCGTCGTACACCGGCTTGTGGTCCTGGTCGCACAGGGTGGCGTTGTCGAGGTGGCGATAGCTGCCGATGGTGGCCATCACCATCAGCTTGTGGCAGCCGTCTTCCGGGCATTCCTGCACGCACAGCACGCCGTTGCCGTCCTGGCCGAGCAGGTCGGCGATCTGGGCCAGCACGCCGGAGGCGAAGTTCTGCACGCCGTGCAGCGACATCAGCTGGGTGCTGGCGTGGACGATCTGGTTCAGGCCGCGGCGGCTGTCGTTGATCTTGCGGATTTGTTCATAGGAGCGGATCGCCGCCGTCACCGTGGTGAACAGCTTGATGCGGGTCAGCTCGGACTTGGTCTTGTAGTCGTTGATGTCGAAATCGCGGATGGCGTCGATTTCCGGCGCATAGCCGGGCTGCCCAGTGCGCAGAATGATGCGCACGTCGGCCAGGTTCAGCGTTTCGCGGATGTAGCGCACCAGGTGCAGGCCGGCGTCGTCCTGCTCCATCACCACGTCCAGCAGGATGACGGCGATTTCGGCTTCGTGTTTTAACAGTTCGCGCGCCTGCCCAGCCGAATACGCATGCACGAATTCGAGCGGGCGCTGCTGCATGTCGAGGTTACCGAGCGCAAAGGTGGTGGTCGAGTGCACATCTTCATCGTCGTCGATGATCATGACCCGCCAAACGTTGCGGGCACCCGGTACCGCAGGCGCCGTCGGATGCTCTTCTAAGAATACCAGATCGTCTTGATCGTCCTTGGATTGCTCAAGGGGTGTGATCGGTGGGGGCATGTGTAGCTTCTCCAGGATTTCTCGGTGTTCTTGAGTTCAAGTATATAGCGAATTGTTAAAAAGTATGCGGATTTCCCACGGTTTATACAGAACGTTGCATACCGGTGTGCAAGTTTGCCATGCTTTCAACGAAAGAATGATATTTTACCAATGGAAACTTGTGTCTTGGAAATTATTATCCCGGCACGACGGCAATCGCCGCCGGCTGGTAGAATTGGGTACTTTCCACCTTTTTCCAAAGATTCTCTTCCTATGTCCGGCAATACATTTGGCAAATTGTTTTCTGTTACTACGTTTGGTGAGTCGCACGGTCCCGCGATTGGTTGTGTGATCGATGGCTGCCCACCGGGACTGCCTTTGTCGGAAGCGGACATCCAGCCGGAACTGGACCGCCGCAAGCCGGGCACGTCGCGCCACGTGACGCAGCGCAAGGAGCCGGACACGGTGGAAATCCTGTCGGGCGTGTACTTGGGCGTCACCACCGGCACGCCGATCGCGCTGCTGATCCGCAACGAGGACCAGCGCAGCAAGGATTACGGCAATATTGCCGAGAGTTTCCGCCCTGGACATGCAGATTACACCTATTGGCACAAATACGGCGTCCGCGATCCGCGCGGCGGCGGCCGCTCGTCGGCGCGCCTGACGGCGCCGGTGGTCGGCGCTGCCGCCATCGCCAAGAAATGGCTGAACCAGCAATACGGCACCGTTTTCAAGGGCTGCATGAGCCAGCTCGGCGAGATCGAAGTGCCGTTCCAGGACTGGATCCACGTGCACGACAACCCGTTCTTCGCGGCCAGCGGCGACGCCGACCTGATCGCCCGCATGGAAGAGGCGATGGACGAGCTGCGCAAGGCCGGCGATTCGATCGGCGCGCGCATCGACGTCATCGCCCAGAATATCCCGGTAGGCCTGGGCCAGCCCATCTACGACAAGCTCGACGCCGACATCGCCTACGCGATGATGGGCATTAACGCCGTCAAGGGCGTGGAAATCGGCGCCGGCTTCAAGTCGGTGGCGCAGAAGGGTTCCGTGCACGGCGACTCGCTGACGCCGAACGGCTTCATCGGCAACAATGCCGGTGGCGTATTGGGCGGTATTTCGACCGGCCAGGACATCACGGTGTCGATCGCCATCAAGCCGACCTCGTCGATCCGCACGCCGCGTCAGTCGATCGACAAGGACGGCAACCCGGTGATGGTCGAGACCTTCGGCCGCCACGATCCGTGCGTTGGCATCCGCGCCACGCCGATCGCCGAGGCCATGCTGGCGCTGGTGCTGATGGACCACGCGCTGATGCACCGCGCGCAGTGCGGCGACGTCCACGTGACGACGCCGAACATCGCGCCGCCAGTCTCTCGTTAAGCGGTGCCGGTACAAGCCTTCAGCTTCGCCTTATTCCTGTTTTGCTACTACGCGCACGCGGGAACCTGGAGCACTTACGCCACGCTGTTCTTTGCCGACAAAGGCATGACGGTGGCGCAGATCGGCGTGCTGATGTCGATGATCCAGGTACTGCGCATCGTTGGCCCCAACGTCTGGGGCTACGTCGCCGATCATTACGACCGCCGCGTGCTGGTGCTGCGCATGGCCGGCTTTGCCGCGCTGGCGGGATTCTCCGGCTTCTTCTTCGGCAGCACCTTCTCCCACTTCATGCTGGCGATGATCGTGCTGAACCTGTTCACCAGCGGCCAGGCGCCGATCTGCGAAGCGCTGATGCTGTCCGAGATGCGCGGCGACCTGACCTTCTATGGCCGCATCCGCATGTGGGGTTCGATCGGCTTCATCGTCTCGGTGACGCTGGCCTCGTACGCGCTGGAACACTACGGCATCGTCGCGCTGCCGTGGGTGGCCGCCGCGCTGCTGGTGCTGACCATAGGCGCCGCGTTCCGCCTGCAGGACGTGCCGCGCCGCGTGCACAAGGTGGCGCCGCCGCCATTGATGTCGCTGCTGCGCCGGCGCGAGGTGATCGCCTTCTTCGCATCCACCGCGCTGATGGTGGCGGCCCACACTTCGCTGTACACCTTCTATTCGCTCTACCTTGAACGCAACGGCTACAGCAAGACCGTGATCGGCGCCATGTGGTCGCTGGGCGTGTTGGCCGAGGTGCTGCTGTTCTACTTCCAGGCGCCGCTGTTCAAGCGCTGGGGCGCGAAGGTCATGATGTATGTGACGTTGGCGGCGGCGCTGGTGCGCTTCCTGATGATAGGTTTCGGCCCGCAGGTACTGTGGCTGCTGATCGTGGCGCAGGTGCTGCATGCGGCGACGTTCGCGCTGCATCACTCGTCGTGCGTGATGACTTTGCAGCGCTGGTTCTCCGGGCCGTTGCAGGCGCGCGGCCAGGCGCTGTACATGAGTATTTCGTATGGCGTCGGCGGCTCGCTGGGCGGCTTGTTCCTGGCGCAGTGGTGGGAGAGGGCGGGGCCGCAGTCGGTGTACTACGTGGCGGCGGTGCTGGTGCTGTGCTCCGCGCTGGCTGCCGTGCTGTCCTACCGCTGGCAGCAGCGCGACAGCTATTAATTGCGGGTGGAGACGGCTTCCTGCTTGTGGCGGCGTTCGACCGCCTTGACCACCAGCGCGCGCATGTCGTTCAACAGCGAGAACTCGGTCTGGCTCAACTGGATCGGCGGGAAGGAATCGTCCCAGTCGCCATACAGGAAGCCGGCCGGCTGGCCGTTGGCCGACAGCGGCAGGATCACGAAGCTGCGCGCTTCGGACAAGGAACTCTTCCACCACAACGGCAGCTTGGCGGCGAACTTGGCGTCGCGGGCGTTTTCGATGAAGATCACGCGGTCGCTGTTGAGCGCCGCGTGGAACACGTTCGGTTCGTAGGCGTCGTCGAAGGTCAGCGCCGGCAGCAGCTCCTTGCTGCCTTCGCCGAAGCTGATCTTGGCGGTGTACTGGTTGTCCTTGCGGTTGCGCACAAACGCCACCGCGCGCGAGAAGTCCAGGCCTTTGTAGACGGTTTCCAGCGCGATCTGCACCATCTGGCCGGGGTTGGCCGTCTCCAGCATGTCGCGCATGTCGGCCAGGCCGCTGAGCAGGATCTTGTTGCCGGCGGCGCGCTGGCGCGTCTTGGCCAGTGCCTTGGCGCGGCGTTCGGCGGGGCGCGACAGCGGCGCGATGGTCAGGTCGGCCGCCGCCACCACCTTGGCCTGCTCGATGGCGTGCATCAGGTTGTCCGGCTCCACGCCCAGCATGGCGGAATAAGCCTCGGTCAGCTGCTTGACCACGGCCGCGCCATCGGGATCGTCGTGCCACAGCGATTCCGCGCACAGCGCCGACATCGTCGACAGGCCGGCGATCCAGTCCGCGGTGCTCACTTCGGCGCCCGGCGCCGGCGGCGCGACCTTGCGCATGCCGTTCACCAGCGTGCCGGGCAGGCCCCAGTGCAGGGCGGCTGCGTGGCCGATTTCTTCCATCGTCAGGCCCAGCATTTCAGGCGCGATATCGTCGATGTGGCGGCCTTCCTGGTCGGCGGCGCGCTGCAATTCGTTCCAGCGTTCCGGCATGTAGAAGGTCATCATCATGCGGCCCAGCGTGTGCAGCATCGAGCACAC
Source organism: Duganella sp. BJB476 (assembly GCF_003416895.1). Classification (GTDB taxonomy): domain Bacteria; phylum Pseudomonadota; class Gammaproteobacteria; order Burkholderiales; family Burkholderiaceae_D; genus Rugamonas. Next base: position 1,867,251 of record NZ_QVIO01000001.1, on the reverse strand, counting down.
CACGGCTTCCTCGCCGTGGCGGCTTTCGGCAGTGTAGGCGATCTGCTGCGCCACGATGCCGGCCAGCACGGCCTTTTCCATTTCGATGTGGGCGACTGTGGCGTCGGGCGAGCCGGCGGCCAGTTCCTCGATCAGCTTCAGGCCCAGCGCCAGGTGGCCGATGGCCTCCGTGCCCAGCACCAGCACCGCCTTGGAGACGGTGTTGACATGCTGGCCAAAGGCCGAATACATGCCGCTGTTGGCCAGCCGCAGCACCTTTTGCGTCAGCACCGGATCGGACAGCACGGTGCGGGTCATGTTGAATTCCTGGTCGTCCTCGCCGCGCATCGCGCCCAGGATGGCGGTGATGGCCTTGGCGAAACCGGGCATGTCGCCGCGCCGGCGGGTGCAATCCCACAGCGTCGCCAGCGTGGCGTCGCCCAGCGGGGTGCCGGCGGTGAAACGCGCCGTCATTGCGCCACCTGGCGCAGTTCGGCTGGCACCACTTTGACGTGGATGCTTTCCTTGAGCGCGGCCATGGCCACGTTGGCGGCCATCGGCTTGCCGGTCAGGTAGCCCTGGATGTACTGGCAGCCGCGCTGTTCCAGGTATTCCATCTGGCCTTCGGTTTCCACACCCTCGGCCACCACCGACAGGTCGAGGTGCTTGGCCAGGTCGAGCACGGCATTGCAGATGGCGCCGTCCTTCTGCGAACCGGGCAGGTCGCGGATGAAGGTGCGGTCGATCTTCAGTACGGAAATAGGGAAGCGCTTCAGGTAGGCCAGCGAGGAATAGCCGGTGCCGAAATCGTCAATGGCGATGCGGGCGTTGCGCTCCGCCATCTTGGACAGGATGGACTCGGCATGCACCGGGTCGATCATCAAAGTGCCTTCTGTGATTTCTAAAACCAATTGCTCACCAAGTAGGCCGGAGAAGGCGATCGCATCGTCCAGCACGTCGAGAAATTTATCATTGCGGAATTGCCGCGGGCTGATATTAACAGAGATGTACAGGCTGCGCTTGGCCACCTCTTCGAACTGTTTCAGCTGTACGCAGGCGGCTTTCAGCGCCCAGGCGCCCAGCAAATTGATGAGTCCGTTGGTCTCGGCGATCGGGATGAAGCGGGCCGGCGGCACCATGCCCAGGGTCGGATGCTTCCAGCGCATCAGCGTTTCGAAGCCCTGGATCTCGCGCGTGCGGGCGTCGACTATCGGCTGGTAGTACAGCAGGAACTCGCCCTCGCGCACCGCCTGGAACATGGCCGCTTCCAGCGAAATGTCGTGCTCCGGCGGGCCGGACTGGGACTGGCTGTAGACCACGCAACGGGCCTTGCCGGTTTCCTTGGCGCGCGACATGGCGGCGTCGGCCAGCGCGACCAGCTTCACTTCGTCCTCGGCGTGTTGCGGATAGACCGCCACGCCGACCGAAGCGCCGACATAAATCGTGTGGTTCTCGATTTCAAACGGCGACTGCAAGGTGGCGATCAGGCGGCCGGTGACCAGCTTGATCTGCGCCTCGGTGGCGGTGCCGGGCAGCACGGCGACAAACTCGTCGCCGCCGACGCGGGCCAGGGTGTCGCTGTCGCGCAGGGTCTTGCGCAGGCGGGCGGCGGCGGTGCGCAGCAAAGCGTCGCCGATCGGATGGCCGAGGCCGTCGTTGACTTTCTTGAAACCGTCCAGGCCGATGGTGGCGACCGAGAAGCCTTGGCCGGAGCGGCGTGCGTTGGCGATCACCATGCGCATGCGGTCCGACAGCAGCAGGCGGTTGGGCAGTTCGGTCAGGGCGTCGTGGGTGGCCATGTGGCGCAGGCGTTCTTCGGTGGCGTGCTGCACCGTCATGTCGCGGCCGACCACCAGCAGCTCGCTGGCGCCATGCTGGTTGGCGTAGCTGGACACCCGCAGCTCGTGCCAGATCTCGGCGTCAGGAGTTTTGATGCGTGCTTCCAGCAAGCGGGACTGGCCCGATGCGCCCACTTCGGCCAGCAGGGCGGCCATCGGCGCCTGGTCGTCCAGCGAGATCAGGCGCGGCAGCGTGTCGCCGGCCAACGGGGTTTGACTGGCGATCAGGGCGACCGCGCGTTTGCTGGCAAAGAGTATCTGCCCCAGCTGATTCAGGCGGAAAACAACATCGCCCGCCTCTTCCATGAGGTTATCCAATTCATGACGCGGGGATGGGGCTGGGATACTGGAAAACATCGCGAGGATCTAATCTTTCATTTTATACATGTAACGTGGCTGCGCGAATCTTGCAAAACCAGAACGCAATGTATCACTGATGAGAGTGGAATTACATGAAAAATGACAACATCCGGGCTACTTTTACAGTTTTCTATTGAGTTGGGCTAAAAAATCGGCCTGGCAGAGGGGGAAGCACGGCTGTTTTGGGCAGCCGTGCGGGGGGGATTCAGGCGAAGCGCGTGCCGAGCTCGGCAATGCGTTTTGCATAGTGCTGCGGGCCGATATGGTCGACAAAGTGGATGGCGCCGCCGGTGTGGGCAGGGAAGCCGAGCAGGCGCACGGAAACCAGGTCGGCCTCGTCGCTGCCGGCGACGCCCTTTCTGACTTGATCTTGCGCAGTGATGGACAGCGCATACAACAGGCGGTCGCGGATGTCGGCCAGGCCGGGCGCCGGCGCTGCGGCGTCAGTGCTGGTCGGGATGGCGTCGGTGTCGGGCGGCGGCGGCAGACCGGCCGCGCGGACGGCGTTGCGCAGCAGCGCTTCCGGCACCGATTCGGAGCGCAAGGCTTGTACCTCGTCGGCGTAGCGCTGGTGCAGCGCGGCGGCCAATTCCAGCGCCGCTTTGGATGACAGGTCGGCGCGGATCTGGCTCAGGCGCATCAGGTTGCGGGCCACGGGGCTGATCGCGGTCTGGCAGAAATAACGGCTTTCGATCAGCAGCGCGCTGTCGAAATCGACTTGCAGGCCTTCGACCATGGCGCACAGGATGGCTTCCGGCGCGGGCGCGTGGCCGCCGGTGCGCTCGCGCAACATGGCGGGCGCCACTTGCAGCAGGGTCTGCACCGGCGCGGACGTGAGCGCGCCGCCGGGCAGGCGAAAGCCCTTGACGTCCCACGGCTGCACGGCCGGCGCGTCGGCCGCCATGGTGCCGTGCACCAGCTCGGCGACTTCTTCTTCGTTGTCGGCCACGGCGTGCAGCAGGCCGGCGCGCAGCGCCTGGTCGGCCGTCAAGGTCGCGCCTTCCAGCAGCAGCGGCATGGCGGCCTGCAGGCCGGCCAGGCGCACGCTGCGGGCGATTTCGCCCGCCACCGGCGCCACGCCCAGATGCACTTGCGGCAGGCTGAAAGTCGCGTCAACCAGGCTGATGCGGTGATGGCAGGCCAGCGCCAGGCCCAGCGCATGGCCGCTGACGGCGCCGCCCAGCGTGGCGATCACCGGGATGCCCAGGCATTCCAGCCGGCGCAGCAAGGCGTTGTAGGCGCCCAGCATATGCATGCAATCGCCGGCCTGGGCCGTTGTCAGCGACATCAGGTGTTCCACTTCGTGGTCGGAGTCGCCGGCGTCGGCGTGGAAGCCGACGATGACGCCGTGCAGCTCGCTGCGCTTGGCTTCCAGCTTGTCGATCAGGGCCGCCAGCTCGCGCTGGAACAGGCGGCTCAGCGGATTGATGGCGCGCGTGGCCAACATGACGGTGATGGCGCCGCCGTTTTGATGTGTGGTGATCATGATCATGTCGTTCCGTTCACACGCGTTCGATGATGGTGGCGATGCCCATGCCACCACCGACGCACAGGGTAATCAGGCCGCGCTTGAGTTCGCGGGCTTCCAGTTCGTCCAGCAGGGTGCCGAGCAGCATGCAGCCGGTCGCGCCCAGCGGGTGGCCGAGCGCGATGGCGCCGCCGTTGACGTTGACCTTTTCTTCCGGCACGCCCAGCTCGGTCATGAAGCGCATGACCACCGAGGCAAAGGCTTCGTTGACTTCGAACAGGTCGATGTCGGCGATCTCCAGGCCGGCTTTCAGCAGCGCCTTGCGGGCGGCGGGCGCCGGGCCGGTCAGCATGATGGTCGGATCGGTGCCGGTGACGGCGGTGGCCAGCACGCGCGCGCGCGGCTTCAGGCCCAGCCGGTTGCCGGCGGCCTTGCTGCCGATCAGTGCGAGCGCGGCGCCGTCGACGATGCCGGACGAGTTGCCGGCCGTATGAATATGGTCGACCCGCGCCAGCTGCGGATATTTGCGCAGTGCCACGCTGTCGAAGCCCATCCGGCCGGCCGCTTCGAACGAGGGCTTCAGGCCGCTCAGCGTTTCGATGGTGGTGTTGGGCTTGATGAATTCGTCTTCGGCCAGGATCAGCACGCCATTCTGGTCGAGCACCGGCACCACCGAGCGGAAGCGGCCGGCGGCGCGCGCTGCGGCGGCCTTTTGCTGCGAGCGCATGGCGTAGGCGTCGACCTGTTCGCGGCTGTAGCCGTCCAGCATGGCGATCAGGTCGGCGCCTATGCCTTGCGGCAGAAAGTCTGTGTTGAGGCTGGTTTCCGGGTCCAGCGCCCAAGCGCCGCCGTCCGAGCCCATGGCCACGCGCGACATCGACTCGACGCCGCCGGCCACCACCAGGTCTTCCCAGCCGGAACGCACTTTCTGCGCCGCCAGGTTGACCGCTTCCAGGCCCGAGGCGCAGAAACGGTTCAGTTGTACGCCTGCCACTTTCCAGTCCCAGCCGGCCGCCAGCGCGGCGATCTTGGCGATGTCGGCGCCCTGGTCGCCGACCGGCGTGACACAGCCGAGCACGACGTCGTCGATCAGCGCGGTGTCGAGTTTGTGGCGCGATTGCAGCTCGCGCATCAGGCCGGACAGCAGCGTAATCGGCTTCACGCTGTGCAAACTGCCGTCTTTCTTGCCCTTGCCGCGCGGGGTGCGGATGGCCTCGTACACATAGGCTTCGGTCATGGAATCTCCTTATCTGGACGAACATCATAGAGTGCAAACGACAACAAAGCAACTGCTTGCTTCGTGTCGGTATTTGCGCTAGTCTGACCTGATAATAAGGGGACAGACCATGTTTGACAGCCACGAACATCAGGAATTACAACGCACACTGAAGCGCTTCATCGAGAGCGAAATCAATCCCTACGTGGATGAGTGGGAGGAAGCCGGCATATTTCCGGCGCACGCCCTGTTCCGGAAAATGGGGGAGCTCGGTTTGCTGGGCTTGACCAAGCCGGTCGAGTACGGCGGCCTGGGCCTCGACTATTCGTATTCGATGGCCATGGCCGAGACCTTGGGCCACGTCGACTGCGGCGGGATTCCGATGGCGATCGGCGTGCAGACCGATATGTGCACGCCGGCCCTGGCCCGATTCGGCTCGGATGCCTTGCGCCGCGAATTCCTGGCGCCGGCCATCAGCGGCGAGATGGTGGGCTGCGTCGGCGTGTCGGAAGCGCATGCGGGGTCGGACGTGGCGGCCATCAAGACCCATGCGCGCAAGGACGGCGGCGACTACATCATCAACGGCAGCAAGATGTGGATCACCAACAGCTTGCAGGCCGACTGGATGTGCGTGCTGGTCAACACTTCCGACGGCCCGGCGCACAAGAATAAGACGCTGGTGATGGTGCCGATGGATACGCCGGGCGTCTCGGTCGGCAAGAAGATCCGCAAGATCGGCATGAACGCCTCCGACACCGGCCTGATTTACTTTGACGAGGTACGCGTGCCGCAGCGCCACGCCATCGGCGAGGAGGGGCAAGGCTTCGTCTACCAGATGCTGCAGTTCCAGGAGGAGCGGCTGTGGGCCGCCGCCAACGCCGTGCAGACGCTGGCCAACTGCATCGACCTGACGGTGGAATGGGCGCGCGAACGGGCGATGTTCGGCGGCCGGCTGCTGGATAACCAGCACGTCTATTTCAAGCTGGCGGAATTGAAGACGGAAGTGGAGAGCCTGCGCGCGCTGACCTATCGCGCCGGGCAGCTATATATTAGCGGGCAGGATGTGACGGAGCTGGCGTCGATGTGCAAGCTGAAGGCCGGGCGCCTGTTGCGCATGGTGCCCGACGCGTGCATGCAGTTCTGGGGCGGCATGGGCTACAGCTGGGAGAGCCGCGTGGCGCGCATGTTCCGCGACGGCCGCCTGACGTCCATCGCCGGCGGCGCCGATGAAGTCATGTTGGGCATCATCGCCAAGCAGATGGGCATCCTGCCCAAGAAGGAGAAGAAATGAATCCATTCGATACGCATGAAGTGCGCAACACGGTTGCGCCGTTTGAAAACATCAACCTGTATGCGGCCGATCCGGCCTTGCAGGAAGCCTTGCTGCGCGAGGGCGGCGCAGACGCTGCCGAATCGCTGCACGCGCTGGGCGCGCAACTGGGCCGGGCCGAGGTGCTCGACCTGGCGCGGCTGGCCAATCTGCACTCACCCAAGCTGCATAACTTCGACCGCAGCGGCAAGCGCGTGGACGAGGTGGAGTTTCATCCGGCCTGGCATAGTTTGATGACGCTGTTGATCGAGAACGGCGCGCATGCGTCGCCGTGGCTGGGTGGTCCTGGCGCGCAGGTCGCGCGGGCGGCGCGCTACATGCTGTTCGGCCAATTGGAGAACGGCTCGCAATGTCCGGTGACGATGACGTATGCGTCGGTGCCGGCGCTGAAGCAGGCGCCGAAGATCGCCGCCAAGTGGCTGCCGAAAATCCTGTCGACGCAATACGATCCGCGCTCGCTGCCGGTGGAGCAAAAGCGCGGCGCCATCATCGGCATGGGCATGACGGAGAAGCAGGGCGGTTCCGACGTGCGTTCCAACACCACCCGCGCCGAACCGGTGCTGCCGGCCGATGCGCGCGCGATGTTCGGCGATGAAGGCGAGGACGTGTACCGCATCGTCGGCCATAAATGGTTCTTCTCGGCGCCGCAGAGCGATGCGCACTTGATCCTGGCGCAGACCGACGACGCGGGCAGCGCAGGGTTGTCGTGCTTCTTCCTGCCGCGCTACCTGCCGGACGGCAGCCGCAACCAGATCCGCGTGCAGCGCCTGAAGGACAAGCTGGGCAACCGCTCGAATGCCTCGTCGGAAGTCGAGTTCACCGGCGCGTATGGTTGGTTGATCGGCAAGCCGGGGCGCGGCATTCCGACGATACTGGAAATGGGCAGCCACACCCGTCTCGATTGCGTGCTGGGTAGCGCCGGCACCATGCGAGCGGCGCTGACGCACGCGCTGCATCATGCGCGCGGACGCTCGGCGTTCGGCCGTCCGCTGTCCGAGCAGCCGCTGATGCAGAACGTGCTGGCCGACCTGGCGCTGGAATCGGAGGCGGCGACCGCGTTCGGCATGCGGCTGGCGCGCTGCTTCGACCAGGGTGACGATCCGGCGCAGGCGCTGCTGGCGCGCATCCTGACGCCGGCCGGCAAATACTGGATCTGCAAACGCGGCCCGGCTTTCGGCGCGGAGGCGATGGAAGTCATCGGCGGCAGCGGCTACGTGGAAGATGGCCCGCTGGCGCGGCTGTACCGCGAACTGCCCGTCAATTCGATCTGGGAAGGCTCCGGCAACGTCATGTGCCTTGACTTGCTGCGCGCCTTCGGCAAAACTCCTGCCGCGCGCGCAGCATTGGCGGCCGAGCTAGCGTTGGCCGGCGAGTCCGATGCCGACTATGTCCGCTACACGCAAGCCTTGCTGGCCGATCTCGATCAACCGCAGTCCGACGAATTCGGCGCCCGCGTGCTGGCCGAGCGGGTCGTGCTGGCGGTGCAGGCCGGCCTGCTGCTGCGGCATGCGCCGGCGTATGTGTCGTCGGCGTTTGTCGCATCGCGGCTGGCGCGCGAGCCGGGCGGCGCGTTCGGGCGCTTGCCGGCGGGCGTCGATTGCGCCGCGATCCTGGCGCGGGCACTAGTTGAATAAATTGGATAAATAGTTATGACGAATACAGCTCCTGTCGACAACCGCCGCGCCGATCTGGTGCGCGTTGCTGCACGCCTGTTCCGCGAACGCGGTTTCGACGGCACCACCACGCGCGACATCGCCGATGCAGTCGGCATGCGCTCGGGCAGTCCGTTCTATCACTTCAAGAGCAAACAGGAGATCCTCGCCGCCGTGATGGAGGAGGGGCTGGTGGCTGGGCTGCCGGCCGCCGAGCAGATCGCCGCCGGCGAACTGCCGCCGCGCGCCAAGTTCCAGGCGCTGGTGCGCGCGCACCTGGAGATTGTGCTGGGCGAAGGCCACGATTTCATTCCGGTGCTGCTGTACGACTGGCGTCGCCTGACGCCGGAGCTGCGCGAACGCGTGCAGGTGCTGCGCGACCGCTACGATCAGCTGTGGCAGGACGTGGTGAACGAACTGTCGGCCGCCGGCTTGCTGCGCAGCGACAGCGCGGTCGCGCGCCTGCTGCTGATGGGCGCCATCAACTATAGCGTGCTATGGTACAAGCCGGGCCAGGGGTCGAACCTGGACCAGATAGCGGAAGAGGCGGTCGCCATGTTTCTGGGACCTGAGGCCTAGTATAATGGCCGGCACATACCGACTAAAAAGAGCAAACAATGAAACAAGATCCGCGCTTTCCCAATTTGTTCATCACCGACCACCCGCTGATCCAACATAAACTGAGCCACATGCGCGCCAAGGATACGTCGACCCGTACCTTCCGCGACCTGCTCAAGGAAATCACGCTGCTGATGGGTTACGAGATCACGCGCGACCTGCCGCTGACCACCCGCACCATTGAAACCCCTTTGATGACCATAGCCGCGCCGGTCATCGCCGGCCGCAAGCTGGCCATCGTTCCTATCCTGCGCGCCGGCATCGGCATGAGCGACGGCCTGCTGGACCTGGTGCCGTCGGCCCGCGTGGGCCACATTGGCGTGTTCCGCGACCCGGAAACCCACCAGCCGGTGGAATACCTGGTGCGCCTGCCGGACACGGTTGAACGTACCTTCATCCTGTGCGACCCGATGGTGGCGACCGGTAATTCGGCCGTGCACGCGGTGGATGTGCTGAAAAAGCGCGGCGTAACCGACGAGCAGATCATCTTCCTGGCGCTGGTGGCTGCACCTGAAGGCATCACAGTGTTCCAGAATGCCCATCCTGGCGTAAAAATCTACTGCGCCTCGCTGGATTCGCACCTGAACGACCACGCTTACATCGTCCCAGGCCTGGGCGATGCCGGCGACCGCATCTTCGGCACCAAGTAATCATCATGGCGCTGCCCGAAGATCCCGCCTTCCGTGCCCGACTGGCGGCGTTAAGCGAAAAATTCGCCTCGACCGTGCCGGGGACGCTGGAACAGATCACCCAGGCGTTCGCCGCCTGCCAGGCTTCCGGGGACGAGTTGCCGCCGGACGCGCAACTGCATCAACTCCACGAATTGCTGCATGGCGTGGCCGGATCGGCCGGGACCTTTGGTTTTGCCATGTTTGGGCAACAAGCGCGGCGTATCGAGCAGATGGTGCGCGGCGTTTTGGCCGAACATACAGACTGGCCTGCGGTGATACCGGAAGTGGAACAGCTGTTGAAATGGGCTGCCCGTGACGCGCAAGCAACAACTTATGAGTAAGTGTGCGCTTGATCTGCCTCAAGTCGCGTACTATTAACTTGTCTATAGTGTTACATACGCCCAGATTTACGAGCATTGAGCGGTGGAAAGTTATCTTTTGAGCTGTTTTCTACCAAAAAAAGAATTGCTTTGCATTTATTTTCGTGAAAACGTGCTTTTCTCTCGTAAATGGGTATAATGCGGGATCGTTTAGATTCAAGAGTAGTGCAGTTTGTCTGTCATTTCTTTCTTGCCTCAAACGATATCACGGGCGCAAGCCCAACTTAACTGAAATAGGAATTGTAATGGCAACTGGTATCGTAAAATGGTTCAATGATTCGAAGGGCTTCGGCTTTATCACCCCTGACGAAGGCGGCGAAGATCTGTTCGCTCACTTCTCGGCGATTCAGTCCGCAGGCTTCAAGTCGCTGCAAGAGAACCAACGCGTTTCTTTTGAAGTGACCGCTGGTCCTAAGGGCAAGCAAGCTTCGAACATTCAGCCAATCTAATACGCTGAATCTAACGAAATAAAGAAATCCTCGGTATCCGAGGATTTTTTTTCGCCCGCGTTTTTGTGCGGGCTGCCCAAGCGACATCATTTCCAGGTTTTGCGCCAGTAGTCCGGCTGCGCATACGTGTGCCGCAGGAAATCCACGAAGGCGCGTATCCGCAGCGGCAAGTGCCGGCGCTGCGCGAACACCGCATAAATGTCGTTGCCGGGCGCGGCGTGTTCGTTGAGCACGGTTTGCAGCTTGCCGGCTTCGATCTCATTCCCGACTTCCCACATCGAGCGCCACGCCAGGCCTTTGCCGGCCAGCGCCCAGTCGTGCAGCACCTGGCCGTCGTTGCTGCCCATGTTGCCGCCGACCTTCATCACCACGTTCTTGCCGTTGTCGCGGAAGGTCCAGCCGCGCTGGCTGCCTTCGCTGCTGATCGCCAGGCAGTTGTGCTTGGCCAGGTCGGCCAGCGTTTTCGGTTCGCCGTGGCGCTTGAGGTAGGAGGGCGCGGCCACGACCACCCGTTCGTTGTCGGCCAGCTTGACGCTGACCAGGTTGGAATCGGACAGGCTGGCGATGCGGATCGCCACGTCGATGCCTTCGCCGACGATGTCGACTACGCGGTCGCTCATGTTGAGCGTGACGCTGACATCGCGATGCTCGGCCAGGAAGGAGGGGATCAGCGGCGCCACGTGCTGGCGTCCGAAACCGGCCGGGGCCGAGATCATCAGGTGACCCGTGGCGTGCGCGCTACGTTCGGCGACGGCGGTTTCCGCTTCTTCCAGTTCCGCCAGGATGCGCTGGCAGTCCTCCAGGAAGGCCGCGCCTTCGTTGGTCAGTGCCAGTTTGCGCGTGGTGCGTTGCAAAAGTTTGACACCCAAACGGCTTTCCAGCGCGTCCAGGCGGCGGCCTATCATGGCGGGCGCGATGCCCTCGGCCCGCGCGGCGGCCGACAGGCTGCCCTTGGACACTACTTCTACGAAGGTGGAAATCTGTCTGAATTGACCCATGGATAGCCTAGCCCGTCATTTGTGATAAAAACGCATAGATGATGTGATTTTTAGTCTCGTTTGCATAACTTATTAGTGAATATACTGTAAAACATATCAAGGCGTAACTGAGTCCGCACACTAAAAGAATCAACGTGCAACAAGAAGGCCAGTGCTTATAATTTGATCTTGTAGTTAATATTTTCTTTCGGAGAGACCTCATGACGCAGTCCACCATCAATCTGCCGGCAGGCATGGAAATCACGGGCGAGATCAAGCCTGGCTACGAAAACATCCTGACCACCGAGGCACTGTCGCTGGTGGTCAAGCTGACTCGCGAGTTCGAAGCTCGCCGTCAACAATTGCTGGCCGTGCGCGTCGAGCGCGCCAAGCGCCTGGACGCCGGCGAGCGACCTGACTTCCTGAAAGAAACCGCGCACATCCGGGCCGGCGACTGGAAGATCGCGCCGATTCCGAAGGCGCTGGAATGCCGCCGCGTGGAAATCACCGGCCCGGTCGAACGCAAGATGGTCATCAACGCCTTCAACTCGGGCGCCGACAGCTACATGACCGACTTCGAAGATTCGAACACGCCGAACTGGGACAACCAGATCACCGGCCAGATCAATATGTTCGACGCTGTGCGCCGCACCATTTCGCTGGAGCAGAACGGCAAATCCTACAAGCTGAACGACAAGATCGCCACGCTGGTGGTGCGCCCACGCGGCGGGCACCTGGACGAGAAGCACGTGCTGGTTGACGGCAAGCGCATCTCCGGCGGCATCTTCGACTTCGCGCTGTTCATGTTCCACAACGCCAAAGAGCAGCTGGCGCGCGGCGCCGGTCCATACTTCTACCTGCCGAAGATGGAATCGCACCTGGAAGCGCGCCTGTGGAACGACATCTTCGTGATGACGCAAAACGAACTGGGCCTGCCACAGGGCACGATCAAAGCCACCGTGCTGATTGAAACCATCCTGGCCGCCTTCGAGATGGATGAGATCCTGTACGAACTGCGCGAACACAGCTCGGGCCTGAATGCCGGGCGTTGGGACTACATCTTCTCGTGCATTAAGAAGTTCAAGCTGGACAAGGATTTCTGCCTGGCCGACCGCGCCAAGGTCACGATGACCGCGCCGTTCATGCGCGCCTATGCCTTGCTGCTGCTGAAGACCTGCCACAAGCGCAACGCGCCGGCGATCGGCGGCATGGCCGCGCTGATTCCGATCAAGAACGATCCAGAGAAAAACGAAGTCGCCATGGGCGGCGTGCGCAACGACAAGGCGCGCGACGCCACCGACGGCTACGACGGCGGCTGGGTTGCCCACCCGGGCCTGGTGGAACTGGCGATGACCGAGTTCACCAAAGTGCTGGGCGACAAGCCTAACCAAATCGACAAGCAACGTCCGGACATCGACGTGACCGCCGCGCAGCTGCTGGACTTCAAACCGGAAGCGCCGATCACCGAAGCCGGCCTGCGCTACAACATCAACGTCGGCATCCACTACCTGGGCAGCTGGCTGGCAGGCAACGGTTGCGTGCCTATCCACAACCTGATGGAAGATGCTGCCACGGCGGAAATCAGCCGTTCGCAAGTATGGCAGTGGATCCGTTCGGACAAGGGTGTGCTGGAAGACGGCCGCAAAGTGACCGCCGACATGGTGCGCGCAATGATCAAGGAAGAACTGGTCAAAGTGCAGCGCGATGCGCCGGGCGGCGACGGTCCGACCTACGTGCGCGCCGGTCACATCTTCGAAGAGATGTCGACCTCGACCGAGTTCGCAGAGTTCCTGACCCTGCCACTGTACGAAGAGATCTAAGAAACAAAAACGGCCCGCAAGGGCCGTTTTTCATTAGAAGTCATTTTTCCACAAGCGCAGCGCGGTGAAGGTGGCTAGCGGCGTATCGATGCGGTCCAGCCGTCCGGCCTGCACCAATTGTTCGGCGATGGCCGGTTCGCGGTAGCGCAGGAAGGGATTGGTCGCCTTTTCCACGCCTATCGTGCTCGGCACCGTCGGCAGGTTGTGCTCGCGCTTGTCGGTCTCCACCTTGACCCGTTCCTGCAAGGCCACGTTGTCCGGCTCCACCACGCGCGCGAAGCGCAGGTTGGACAGCGTATATTCGTGGGCGCAGTAGACCTTGGTATCATCTGGCAGCGCGGCCAGTTTGCCCAGTGAGCTGATCATCTGGGCCGGCGTGCCTTCGAACAGGCGGCCGCAGCCGCCGGCAAACAGTGTGTCGCCGCAGAACAGCCAGGTCGGCGCGTCGTCGGTCGCTTCGCGCACGTAGGCAATGTGGCCCATGGTGTGGCCGGGCACGTCGAGCACCGACAGCCGCAGCGGCAGACCAGGCACGTCGAATACCTTGCCTTCGCCGACCGGCAAAGTGACCGCGGCAATGGTCTCGTTGCGCGGACCGAAAACGGGAACCTGATAATGCTGTAATAATTCAGGGACGCCGCCAATATGGTCAGCATGGTGATGGGTGAGTAGAATGGCGGTGAGCTTGAGTCCGTTTGCTTCGAGCGCTGCCCGGATGGGCTTGGCGTCGCCGGGGTCGACTGCGACGGCGTGGACGCCGTCATGGATCAGCCACAGATAGTTGTCGTGGAACGCGGGAACCGTCAGAACACTGAGTGCTTGAGTAGATGAATTGGTCATTGGATCGCAAAAAGGCTAGGCATGGACAAGGCAGGATCTGAGAAATCCATTATAGCGCTGGAAGGCTGGCTGCAAACGCCCGCCGGTGTGTACTTGCGTGAGTGGGAACAAACCTGTCTCGATAATTTAACAGCTGATATCTTCGGATTCAACGCAGTGCAGATCGGCATGCCTCAAATCGATGCACTGGCCGCCAACCGCATGCCGTACAAGTTTCTGGTCGACCGCAAAGTGCGCGCCGTCACTGATGCCGCGCAGCGTCCGGTTGCGCTGACGCTCGATTGCACCGAGCTGCCGTTCGCTTCGCAATCGATCGACCTGGTGGTGCTGCCGCATGTGCTGGAATTTTCCACCGATCCGCACCAGGTGTTGCGCGAGGTCGAGCGGGTGCTGATACCGGAAGGGCAGGTCATCATCTGCGGCTTCAATCCAGCCAGCTTGTGGGGCGCGCGCCACGTGCTGCGGCGCGTCGGCGGCACCTCCTTCCTGCCGCGCACGGAGGAGTTGATCTCTATGCCTCGCATGAAAGACTGGTTAAAATTATTGAATATGGGCGCCAGCCAGAGTCACTTCGGCTGCTACGCGCCGGCCTGCCGCACAGAAAAGTGGCTGCATCGCTACGCATTCATGGATAATGCCGGGCCGCGCTGGTGGCCGTACTTGGGTGGCGTCTATATCGTGCAGGCGATCAAGCGCGTGAAAGGCATGCATTTGATCGGTCCGGCTTGGACCAAAAAAACGGCGTCGGCCCCCGCGGTCGTGCCGGCAACAAATAAAAGGCGGGAACAGCAGGATGGATAAGGTAGAGATTTTTACGGACGGCGCATGCAAGGGTAATCCCGGCCTCGGCGGCTGGGGCGCGTTCCTGGTGGCCGAAGGCGCCGAAAAGGAAATTTGCGGCGGTACCCGCGACACCACCAACAATCGCATGGAATTGCAGGCGGTGATAGAAGCGTTGAACGCGCTCAAGCGTCCGTGCATGGTCACGCTGCACACCGACAGCCAGTATGTGCAAAAAGGCATCAGCGAATGGATACACGGCTGGAAGGCGCGCGGCTGGAAGACCGCCGCCAAGGAGCCGGTCAAGAACGAGGACTTGTGGCGCGCGCTGGACGCCGCGCAGGCCATGCACACCGTCGAATGGCGCTGGGTGCGCGGCCATAACGGCCATCCGGGCAACGAACGGGCCGACATGCTGGCCAATCGCGGCGTCGAACTGGCACGCGGCCGTTGAGCGGCGGCGGCCTGTTATACTCCTCCGTCCAGATGTAGCCACCACAGAACACTATGCGCCAAATCGTACTCGATACCGAAACCACCGGTATCAACCCCAAGCTGGGCAACCGCGTCATCGAGATCGGTTGCGTCGAGCTGAATAACCGCATGCTGACGGGGAATAACTTCCACGTCTACATCAATCCGGAACGCGAGTCGGAAGAGGGCGCGCTGAACGTCCACGGCCTGACTACGGAGTTCCTGAGCGATAAGCCGAAATTCCACCAGATCGTCGAAGATCTGCGCACCTACATCCAGGGCGCCGAAGTCATCATTCACAATGCGCCGTTCGATCTGGGTTTCCTGAATCACGAATTCAAGCTGTTGAACCTGCCGGACTTTTCCAGCCACATCGGCGGCGTGATCGACACGCTGGTGCAGGCCAAGGAACTCCATCCGGGCAAGCGCAACTCGCTTGATGCGCTGTGCGACCGCTACGGCGTGTCGAACTCGCACCGCAAGCTGCACGGCGCGCTGCTCGATGCGGAACTGCTGGCCGACGTCTACCTGTCGATGACGCGCGGGCAGAACAGCCTGGGCATGGATGCGGAAGAGGAAGTGGTGGCCGGCGCCGAGCTGCTGGAGCCGGTGCCGCTGGCCGACATCATCTTCCTGCCGGCCTCGGACGATGAGCTGGCCGCGCATGCGGCCACGCTGGCGGGGCTGGACAAGGCTGTCAAAGGCCAGTGCATCTGGACCGCGACGACCACTCCGCCGGCCGCCGCGTAAAAAGATCGATAGAATTTTCGCCTATGGCCTTCCCCTGCGGGTAGGTTGTATGCGATAATTCGCCCCGCTTCGGGAGGTTAGCTCAGGGGTAGAGCACTGCATTCACACTGCAGGGGTCGCAAGTTCGAAACTTGCACTTCCCACCAGAATTTATCAAGAAAATCAAAGGCTTGCATCGATCTGATGCAGGCCTTTTTTCTTGCTGGCACGGATAGTACGGAAAAGTACGGATAATTTTCCTGTTTGTATTCTTCGGTAGCGCGTGCGCTACCCGGTGGATTATTCGGTCATATCCCGATCTTCGACGTCGAACTGCTGGGCGCGCGCTAAGCAACTCAAGCCGACTGCCGGCGGGCCGCGATGATAAGGTCAGCCGCCTTCTCGGCGATCATGATGGTCGGCGCGTTGGTGTTGCCGCTGACCAGCGTCGGCATGACGGACGCGTCCACCACGCGCAGGCCGGCGACGCCGTGGACCCGCAGGTCTGCGCCCACCACGGCCATGCCATCGCTGCCCATCTGGCAGGTGCCCACCGGATGGAAGCCGTTGCCCAGGCGCGCGCGGCAGGCTTGCAGGATCTGCTCGTCGCTGACGCAATCGGGGCCCGGCGCCAGCTCCCGCTTGCGGTAGCGGCCCAGCGCCGGCGCGGCCAGCCAGCGCCGCGCCAGCCGGATGCCGTCGACCAGCGAGCGCACATCGTCCGGGTGGTCGAGCAGGCGCTGGTCGATCACCGGCGCGGCATGCGGATCGGCGCTGGCGAGGCCGACGCTGCCGCGCGACTTGGGCCGCAGCACATACACATGCATCGAGTAGCCTACCTTGCTCAGCAGCGACAGGTCGCGGCCGGAATCGTCGAACAGCACCGGGATCGCGTGATACTGCACGTCAGGGATGGCCTGCGCCTCGCTGGAGCGCAGGAAGGCGCCGACCTCGGTGGCCGAAGCGCGCAGCAATCCACGCTCATGCCGCCAGTAGTTCCAGATCGCCTTGGCGACCCTGGCGACGCCGCCCACGGTAAGGCTCAGGCCGCCGTGATCGCTGCTGCCGGTCAGCACGCAGGCGTCGACGTGGTCCTGCAAGTTGGCGCCAACGCCGGGCAGGGCGTGGACCAACGGAATGTTGTGACGCGCCAGCTGGGCCGGATCGCCGATACCCGACAACATCAGCAACTGCGGGCTGCCGTAGGCGCCGGCCGACAGGATCACTTCCCGCCGCGCGGACGCCAGGCAAGGCTGGCCCTGGACGTCGTAGCGCACGCCGACGGCGCGCTTGCCTTCCATGGCGATGCCGGTCACATGGGCGCCGGTGACCACGGTCAGGTTGGGGCGTGCGCGCACCGGCTCCAGGAAGCTGGCCGCCACGCCGCAGCGCTTGCCGTCGCGGATGGTGAACTGGTAGGCGCCCACGCCCTCCGGCTGGGTACCGTTGAAGTCGTCCGTCAACGGCAGGCCGGCCTGGCGCGCCGCTTCCAGCAAGGTGCGGCTGAGCGGGTACTGCATCTCGCTGTCGGACACATGCAGCGGACCACCTTGGCCGTGCATGGCCGAGGCGCCGCGCGCGTTGTCTTCCGACCGCTTGAAATAGGGCAGCACCTCGTCGTAGCTCCACCCTTGGTTGCCGAGCGCGGCCCATTCGTCGTAGTCGCGCCGCAAGCCGCGGATGTAGACCATGCCGTTGATGGCCGAGCTGCCGCCCAGCCCTTTGCCGCGCGGCAGGAACATCGGCCGTCCGCCGCGCGCCTGCGGGTCCGGCGCCGCCTTGTAGGCCCAGTTGTACTTGCGGCTGAACATGAAATAGCCGAAGGCGCCCGGCGTGGATACCAGCGGCGAACGGTTGTCGCCGCCCGCCTCCAGCAGGCAGACCTTGACGGTCGGATCGGCCGACAGGCGGTTGGCCAGCACGCAGCCGGCCGATCCCGCGCCGACGATAACGTAGTCAAACATGTGTATTCCTTGGTAGATGTTGAGGGTCTGGCCGCGCGGGCTGCGGCGCCAATGTCGCATGGCGACCCGGCCGGCGCAGGTCAGGTCAGCCCATTCGCCGGTCTTTCGAGGGTCGCCGCCAGCACCTCGTTGGCCGGCTTCGAAAGACCGGCGAAATGATCGCGCCGACAGGCAGGCGCGGCGGCGCCGCGTTACCGTGGCGTTCTCGTCCCCCTGTCCGGAAGTCCCCATGTTCAAGCATCTGCGCATCAAATCGAAATTGACCCTGCTGGTCGCCATCATGCTGGCCGCGCTGGCCTTGATCGGCTATAGCGGCCATGCGGGCATCCGCGCGGTGTCGCAGTCGATGAGCGAGATCGGCCTGGTCAGGCTGCCGTCGATCCAGGGGCTGCTGCTGATCAGCGAGGGCCAGACCGCGGCGGCGGCGGCCGCGCTGACCACGGCCATCTACGAAAATGACTACCTGACGCCGGGGCGGTTCGACGAGGCCATACAGTTGCACCAGCGTGCCTGGAGCAACATCGACAAAGGCTGGGCCCAGTACGAGCCGCTGCCGCAGACCGAAGAGGAAGTGGTGCTGTGGCGGCGCTTCCTGGCCGACTGGCAGCAATGGAAAGCCGCCGACGAGCGCGTGCTGGCGACCATGCGCACGCTGGCACGCACCAGCGACGAGCGGGCGCAGAAGGAATTGTTCGTGGTGTTTTATCGCGACTACGCCGCCTCGCGGCCCTTGTTCCTGAAGGCGGAGGCGGCGCTGGACCGGGTCCAGACGCTCAACGACGCCGTCGCCAAGGACCGCGTCGCCGACGGCGCGGCGGCGGCGCTGCGCGCGAGCGCGCTGATGCTGGCCGTGTTGCTGGCCGGCGTGCTGGTCGCCGTGACCTGCGCGGTGGCGATCACCCGTTCGATCACCGGCCCGCTGAACAAGGCGGTGGCGCTGGCGCAGACGGTGGCCTCCGGCGACTTGAGCAGCCATATCGAGCCGGGCGGCCGCGAGGAAACCGGCCAGCTGCTGCTGGCGCTCAAGGCGATGAACGACAGCCTGGTGGGCATCGTCGGCCAGGTGCGCAGCGGCACCGACACCATCGCCACCGCGTCGGCGCAGATCGCCAGCGGCAACCTGGACTTGTCGGCGCGCACCGAGGAGCAGGCCAGTTCGCTCGAGCAGACCGCCGCGTCGATGGAGGAGTTGACCTCGACCGTGCGCCAGAACGCCGACAACGCTCTGCAGGCCAAGCAACTGGCCAGCGAGGCGTCGGCGCTGGCCGGCCGTGGCGGCCTGGTGGTGGCCGAGGTGGTCGAGACGATGCGCGCGATCGACGATTGCTCGACCCGCATCGTCGACATCATCGGCGTCATCGACGGCATCGCCTTCCAGACCAACATCCTGGCGCTGAACGCGGCGGTCGAGGCGGCGCGCGCCGGCGAGCAGGGACGCGGCTTCGCCGTGGTGGCGTCCGAAGTGCGCACTCTGGCGCAACGCGCGGCGGCGGCGGCCAAGGAAATCAAGCAGCTGATCGGCGACTCGGTGCAGCGGGTCGACGCCGGCAGCCGGCTGGTGGCGGTGGCCGGTACGACGATGGAGCAGATCGTCGGCAGCGTCCAGCGGGTCAGCGACATCATGGCCGAGATCAGCCTGGCGACCCGCGAGCAGAGCAGCGGCATCGACCAGATCAATATGGCGATCGGACAGATGGACCAGGTGACGCAGCAGAATGCCGCGCTGGTCGAGGAGGCGGCGGCGGCCGCCGAATCGCTGCAGGAGCAGGCCGCCGGATTGGCCGGCGTGGTCAGCGTGTTCGCGCTGGCGCCGCGCGCGGCCGCTGGTACACCTGCGCCGGCGCTCCTGCGCGGCTATGCCGGACCGTCGGCGGTACGCCTGTCGATGGCGGCGCCGTCGCCGTCGTCGGACCAGGCCAGGAAAGCATGGCCGCGCTCCTGAGTTTGCGGCGGCCGCGCGCTGTCAACGCGGCGCCGCCCCCGGTCCAGTCCCCCGCATCGGCGCCGCCGCCGCTGCCGCTGTTCCGGCGCAATCGCGCCTTGCTGCGCGCCGGCGTTGGCGCGGCGATGGTGCTGGTGGCGCTGGCCGCCGCGCTGACGCTGCACTATCTGCACCAGCAGGCCACGCAGCGCATGGCGGTGATGACACAGAGCCTGGCTCGGGCTATGGTGCTGACCTTCGACGGCATCCTCGATTCGATCGACGTCTCGCTACAGGCCTCGGCCGACGAGATCGGCCGGCAGCTGTCGTCCGGCGCTTCGTCCGGGCGCGACATCACCGGCCTGCTGGTGCGCCAGCAGCAGCGGCTGCCCGTGGTGCCCTACCTGCGCGCCACCAACGAACGGGGCGACATCGTCTACGGCGCGGGCCTGCAGCCGCCCTACATCAGCGTGGTCGGCCGCGAGTATTTCGCGCTGCTGCAAAGCGATCCCACGCAGCGCATGTACATCAGCAAGCCGCTGTTCGGCCGCATCAGCAAGAAATGGATCTGGCTGTTCGCCCGCCGCATCAGCCGGGACGACGGCAGTTTCGGCGGCGTCGTGTACGCGGTGCTCAATATCGACCAGATCGAGGCGATCCTGGGGCAAATGCAGCTGGACGCCGGCGGCAGCATCGCGCTGCGCCACGCCGGCTTCGAGTCGATCGCCGGCCGGCTCGGTTCGGGGCAGCCATTTCCGGTGCCGATCGGCGACGCCAGCCTGTCGCCGCGCTCGCGCGCCGCGCTGCGCAACAATCCGCTGCGCGGCACCTTCGTCAGCGCCTTCGCCAACGCGGGCGAGCAGGCGCGCACCTTCTCGTACGAGACCAGCCAGCGCTACGGCTACCATGTGATCGCCTCCGAAACGGCCGCCGTCGGCATGGCCGAATGGCGCGGCCAGGCCTGGATCATCGGCGGCCTGGGCGCCGCCTTCCTGCTGCTGGCGCTGACCCTGCTGGTGTTGATCGGGCGCGCCTGGTGGCGCCAGCAGCGCGACGTGGCGGCCGTGCTCGACAGCCAGCAATCGATGCGCGAGGCGCAGCAGATCGCCGAGATCGGCACGCTGTGCTACGACTCCGCGCTGGGCAGCTGGCGCAGTTCCGATATTTTCGACCGCATCGCCGGCATCGGCCCCGGCTATCCGCGCGACCTAGCGCACTTGCTGGCGCTGGTGGAGCCGGCCACCCATGCGGGCATCCTGGAGTATCTGCGGGTCGACTGTCCGCAAGGCCACCCGTTCGACCGCGAGCACGTGATCCTCGGCGCTGCCGACGGCCGTCGCCGCTGGGTGCACGCCAAGGGCAGGGTGCGGCACGACGCCGCCAGCGGCCATTGGTCGCTGATCTGCACCATGCAGGACATCAGCCAGCGCAAGCAGAACGAACGGGAAATCCGCAAGCTGGCCTACTACGACATGCTGACCGGCCTGCCCAACCGGCGCCTGCTGTACGACCGGCTGCAGCAAGCCATGGCCGGCCATGCGCGCAGCGGCCGGCAGGGCGCCTTGCTGCTGATCGACCTCGATCATTTCAAGACCCTCAACGACACCAAGGGCCACGGCGTCGGCGATCTGCTGCTCAGCGCCGTGGCCGAGCGGCTGACGCGCTGCGTCGGCGCCGGCGACACGGTGGCGCGCCTGGGCGGAGACGAATTCATCGTGCTGCTGCCGGAGCTGGCCGCCGGCGCGGCCGCGCTGGCCGGCGCGGCGGGGGAGCGGATACATGACGCGCTCAGCGAACCGTATGACTTGTGCGGCCATCAGCACCACAGCAGTCCCAGCATCGGCATTGCCCTGTTTGACGGCCGCGAGCAGGAACTGGGCGAGTTGATGAAACGGGCCGACACGGCGATGTACCAGGCCAAGGCGGCGGGCCGCAACGCGGTGCGGTTTTTCGATCCGGCCATGCAGGCCCAAGTGGCGGCCCACGCGGCCGTCGCGGCCGACCTGCGCCAGGCCGTCGCGCAGGCGCAGTTGAGCTTGCATTACCAGCCGCAGATCGACGCGGCGGGGCGGGTGTGCGGCGCCGAGGCGCTGCTGCGCTGGCGGCATCCGCGGCGCGGCGCGGTGTCGCCGGCGGAATTCATCCCGGTGGCCGAGGACACCGGACTGATACTGCCGATCGGCGCCTGGGTGCTGGAGACGGCCTGCGCGCAATTGGCGGCGTGGGCCGCGACGCCGCGCACCGCGCAGCTGGAGCTGGCGGTCAACGTCAGTCCGCGCCAGTTCAACCAGCCCGATTTCGAGGCGCAGGTGCTGGCCGCGCTGTCCGCCAGCGGCGCCCGCCCCGAGCTGCTCAAGCTGGAATTGACCGAGGGCCTGCTGCTCGACAACGTCGACGCGGTGATCCGCAAGATGGCGGCGCTGAAGGCGCGCGGCATCGGCCTGTCGCTGGACGATTTCGGCACCGGCTACTCCTCGCTGTCCTACCTGAAGCGCCTGCCGCTGGACCAGTTGAAGATCGACCAGTCCTTCGTGCGCGACCTGATCAGCAACGGGCCGGACGCCGCCATCGCCGGCACCATCATCGCGCTGGGGCGCAGCCTGGGGATGACGGTCATCGCCGAGGGCGTCGAGACGGCGCCCCAGCGCGACTGGCTGGCGGCGGCCGGCTGCCAGGTGTACCAGGGCTATTACTTCAGCCGGCCGCTGGCGCTGGAACAGTTCGAGGCTTTCTTGATGCAATGATGGCGGCGCCGCGCTTTCCATGCCGGCGCCGCTGCATTACACTGAGCTGGCTGCCACCGGGAGTGCCCATGCGTTTGTTTCGTATCTTGTTGTTTGCCAGCGTGATGGCCGGCGCGGCGTCGCCCTGCGCGGCGCGCACGCTGGCCGTGTGCATGGGCGACCGGCCGTTTCCGCCGCTGTTCTTTCTCGACCATGAAGGCCAGGCCCAATGGCTGGTGCGCAAGGCGGTCGAACGCCAGGGCGATCTGGTGCAGTTTATCGCGGTGCCGTGGCGCCGCTGCCTGCAGGGACTGCGCACCGGCACCTATGCGGCCGCGCTGCCGGTGATCGGCAACCTGTCGTTCCTGCCGGATTACGCCTTTCCGATGGACCCGCTGGGCATCGACGCAAGCCGCGAACTGGCCCGCATCAGCCATGTCGTGGTGCGCCGCGTCGGCAGCGAGGCCGACTGGGATGGCGGCCGTTTCACGCATCTGGCCGGCCCGGTCCTGTATCCGGCCGGGATCGTCGCGGTCCGGGAGGCGCTGGCCGCGCTCGGCGTGCCGGGCGACGACGGCAGCGCGCTGGAAGAGCAGACCCTGCTCAAACTGCTGGCGCGCAAGGGCGACCTGGCGGTCATCCAGTCCGGCGTGGCCCAGGAGCTGCTGGCGCGCGCCGCCTTCCGCGACAAGCTGGAGATCCTGCCGCAACCCTTGCTCAGCCGCCCGAGTTATCTCGCCTTCAACCGCGCCTTCCACGATGCCGACCAGCGCTATGTCGAGGCGATCTGGCTGGAAATCAAGCGCTTGCGCGGCTCGCCGGAATGGCGCGCGCTGGCGCCGGCCCTCGCGCACTGAACCCATTCCCCGGACCGCAGGATAGCCGCAGATGACAGGCGGGCATCGCCGTGTTCGCGCATCCTCTGTGGCATCGTAGCGCGCCGCCCGCCCGGACGGCGCCTGCCTCACCAGCCAGGGAGTCGACTATGGGTAAGCTAGAAACCGTGTTGCGCCGCAGCGCGCTGTTGGGCGCGACGGCGCTGGCGCTGGCGTGCCCTCAAGCGGCCGCCGAGGCGAGGCCGGAACGGCGGCCCAACATCGTGGTGTTGGTGGCCGACGACTGGGGCTACAGCGACGTCGGCGCCTTCGGCGGCGAGATCGCCACGCCGCAGATCGACAGTCTGGCGCGGCGCGGCATGCGCTTCGCCAATTTCCATGTGGCCGCGTCCTGCTCGCCGACCCGCGCGATGCTGTTGACCGGCGTCGACAACCACCGCAACGGCGTCGGCAACATGCCTGAGGCCATGCCCGCCGTCCACGAGGGCAAGCCCGGCTACGGCGGCGTGCTCAACGACCGCGTCGTGACCCTGGCGACCCTGCTGCGCGACGGCGGCTACCATACCTACATCGCCGGCAAATGGCACCTGGGGAAAACCGCTAGCACCTTGCCGGGCCGGCGCGGTTTCGAGCGCTCCTACATCCAGGCCGACAGCGGTTCGGACAACTGGGAGGAGAAACCGTACATCTTCCTGTACGACAAAGCCAGCTGGTTCGAGCAGGACCAGCCGGTCCATCTGCCGGCCGGCTATTACTCGTCGACGCTGATCGTCGACCAGATCATCGGCAACATCCGGGTCGGCCGCCAGGACGGCCAGCCGTTCTTTGCCTACCTGGGTTTCCAGGCTAACCATATTCCGGTGCAGGCGCCGCAAGCCTTGATCGACAAATACCGGGGCGCCTACGACGCCGGCTGGACCGCCTTGCGCCAGGCGCGCCGCCAGCGCGCCATCGAGCTGGGCCTGATCCCGGCCGGCGCCGGCATGGTGACCATGGCCAGCACCGCCGACTGGAACGCGCTGAGCGCGCAGCAAAAAACCTATGAAGCGCGCCGCATGGAAGTGTATGCGGCGATGGCGGAGGCGATGGACCAGCAGATCGGCCGCCTGATCGCCGAGCTCAAGCGCACCGGCGAGTACGACAATACGGTGTTCGTCTTCCTGTCCGACAACGGCGCCGAGCCGACCGATCCCTACGACATCCCGGCGGTGCGGCTATGGATGAGCATGCACTACAGCCGGGATATCGACCGCCTCGGCGGCAAGGGCGCCATGTCCAGCCTGGGGCCGAGCTGGGCCAGCGCGGCCGCCGCGCCGCTGTCGACGTACAAATTCTTCGCCGGCGAGGGCGGCCTGCGCACGCCGCTGATCATCGCCGGCGTGCCCGGCACGCAGGGAGATCGCGTCTCCACGACGTTGACCCATGTCACCGATATCGTGCCGACCTTGCTGGAGGTGGCCGGCGTCGCGGCGCCGGCCGGCAGCTATCGCGGCCAGCCGGTCGAGGCGCTGCAGGGCAGCAGCCTGGTGCCGGTGCTGCAGGGCAGGGCAGTACGCGCGCATGGCGAGGAGCAGGCGATAGGTTACGAATTGTCGGGCAACGCCGCGCTGTTCAAGGGCGACTACAAGCTGCTGAAGAACATGCCGCCGGTCGGCGACAGCCAGTGGCACCTGTACGACATCGCCAGCGATCCCGGCGAGGTCCGCGACCTGCGCGACAGCGAGCCGCAGCGCTTTGCCGCCATGCAGCGGGACTACGCGGAATACGCGCGCAAGAACGGCGTGCTGCCCATGCCGGAGGGCTATGACTACAAGGTGCAAGGCCAGCTGTACGCGCTCAAGCATGTGCTCCTGCCCGAGCTGCTGGCGGCCTTGCCGTGGGCGCTGGCGGGGCTTTTGTTGCTGGTGGCCGTGCTGGTCGTGCGCCGCCGGCAGCGGGCATGATGCGGCGCGGCGTTTGCATGGCGCTGCTGGCCGTGGCCAGTGCTGGAATCGGCTACGCGTTCGGACTGGGCTATCAGCGCGCGGCTGTGCCGCCGGGCATGGTGTGGATCGCCGGCGGGCCGTTCCTGATGGGCAGCGCCAGTGCGCTGGCGCGTCCCAATGAGCAGCCGGTGTTCGCGGCCAGGGTCGGCGGCTTCTGGATGGACGCCACCGCCGTCACCAACGCCCAGTTCGCCGACTTCGTGCGCGCCACCGGCTACGTCACCAGCGCCGAGCGGGCGCCGACATGGGACAGCCTGCGGGTCCAGCTGCCGCCCGGCACGCCGCGTCCCGATCCGGCGCAGCTGGTGCCGGGGGCGATGGTGTTTCGCGGCACTGGCGCACCGGTGCCGCTGGACGATTGGTCGCGCTGGTGGGCCTACGTGCCGGGCGCGGACTGGCGCCATCCGCAGGGACCGGGCAGCACGCTGGTGGGCAAGGAGCAATATCCGGTGGTGCAGGTGTCGTGGGACGACGCGCAAGCCTATGCGCGCTGGGCCGGCAAGCGCCTGCCGACCGAGGCCGAATGGGAGTACGCCGCGCGCGGCGGCCTGGAGCAGGCCGACTATGCCTGGGGCGCCGATGGCTCCAAGCCTCGCGGCAAGGCCAACGTCTTTCCCGACCAGGGCAAGTTTCCCGTGGTGCGCGCCGAGTACCGGGCGCAGCTGGGATTGCAGGCGGTCAAGAGCTACCCGGCCAATGGCTACGGCCTGTACGACATGACCGGTAACGCCTGGCAATGGACCGCAGACCTCTATCGCAGCGACCGCTTCCGCCAGCTGGCCGCGACCGCCGACGGCGCGCCGGTGCGCGATCCGGCCGGCCCGGTGGACAGCTACGACGACGAGGCCGAAGCCGGCGGCGTGCCGACCCAGGCGCCCAAGCGGGTGATACGGGGCGGCTCCTTCCTGTGCGACGACAGCTACTGCCGCAGCTACCGGCCCAGCGCGCGGCGCGGCGCCGACCCCGCCAACGCCATGTCGCATATCGGCTTCCGGCTGGCGCTATCGGCCGCGCGGTGACTTCGCCCGGACCGGCGATCCGGCCGCGATGACCTGCGCCGAGCCGGCGAGCTTCCTAAGATGGCCCGACCTAATTGCCGGAGCTCCCATGACCAACGACACCATCGACAGCCTCGCCACCGTGCTGGCGCGCCAGCGCGCCGCCTGCGCCGCCCAGCCATACCCGCCGCTGGACCAGCGCCGCCGCGACCTGCGGGACTTGCGGCAGGCGCTGCAAGACTGGCAGGACAAGCTGGCCGTGGCAATGAGCGAGGACTTCGGCCGCCGCTCCGCCTTCGAATGCAAGATGCTCGATGTGCTGGCTCCGGCCCTGCAGATCGACCACGCGCTGGCCCACCTGAAGCGCTGGACCCGGCCGCAGCGGCGCAGCGCCGACTGGCTCTTCAAGGGCAACAGCGCGCGCGTGGTGTACCAGCCCAAGGGCGTGGTGGGCATCATCGCCGCCTGGAACTTCCCCATCATCGAAGCGGTGGGGCCGCTGGTCACGGCGCTGGCGGCCGGCAACCGCGCGATGATCAAGATGTCCGAATATTCGCCGCGCAGCACGGCGGTCCTGCGCGACATGCTGGCCAGTCTGTTTTCCGAAGAGCAGGTGGCGGTGTTCGGCGGCGGCGTCGAGGTGGCGCAGGCCTTCGCCGGCCTGCCGCTGGACCATATCGTCTTCACCGGCTCGCCGGCCATCGGCAAGGAAGTGATGCGCGCGGCCTCGGCCAACCTGACGCCGGTGACCCTGGAGCTGGGTGGCAAGTCGCCGGCCATCGTCGGCCGCTCGGCGTCGATCGCGGCGGCCGCCGCCTCGATCGCGCACGGCAAGGCCTTCAACGCCGGCCAGGCCTGCGTCGCGCCCGACTATGCGCTGGTGCCGTCGGCCAGCGTCGGCGCCTTCGTCGCCGCCGCCGAGCTGGCGTTCCGCACCATGTACCCGGACCCGGTCAGCGATCCCGAATACACGTGGATGGCCTCCGACCGCCAGGCGGTGCGCGTGTGCGAGCTGCTGGCCGACGCAGTGGCGCACGGCGCGACGGTCACCCCCTGCGGCGCCGGCGACGGCGGCCGCGTGGTGCCGCTGCACATCGTCACCGGCGTCACGCCGGCGATGCGCATCATGCGCGAGGAATTGTTTGCGCCCATCCTGCCGGTGCTGGCCTGCGATTCCTTCGACGAGGCGCTGCGCCTGGTCGGCGCCGCACCGCGTCCGCTGGCGCTGTACTACTACGGCAGCGACCGGGCCGAATGCCGCCGTTTGCAGCGCGACGTCCACGCCGGCGGCATGACCTTCAACGACTGGGCCTGGCATGTGTTCCAGTGCGACCTGCCGTTCGGCGGCAGCGGCAATTCCGGCATCGGCAGCTGGCGCGGGCCGGAAGGCTTTTATGCGCTGTCGCACGCCAAGTCGGTGTTCCGCGTGCGGCGCTGGTTCCCGACCAGCCTGTTCCGCCCGCCATACGGCAACCTGGTCCAGCGCTGGAGCATGGACTTCTTCCTGGGCAAAGCCCGCCGCGACCTGTAGCACGGCCGCCGCACGCGGTTGCCTGGACCGGTGCTTTCGCTGCAATGACCTGTCGCGCAGGCATTGGCTCCGTAGTATCGGACAGGTCCAGAACCCTTTGCATGCGGGGTGTCTGCGACAAGGTAGGTAAAAAAATAACCCTAGGAGATGACACGGTATGAAACCAGCAAAGAAGCAGCGGTTTGCCTTGCACGCAGTGGCGGTTGGAGCCGCCTTGTGCGCAATGGGGGCAGGCCAGGCGGCCGAAATCGTCACCGATAATCCAGATCTGGCGATCCGCTTCGACAACACCATCAAGTACAACTACGCCAACCGCGTCAGCAGCCAGAACGCGGCCATCCTGAAGTCGGTCAACAACGACGACGGCGACCGCAATTTCAACAAGGGCACGGTCTCGAGCCGGGCCGACCTGCTGAGCGAATTCGACCTGGTGTTCCAGAAGCGCATGGGCTTGCGCGTCAGCGCGGCCGGCTGGTACGACGCGGCCTACAGCTCGCTCGACAACACCAACGTCGCCACCTCCAACCACCTGGGCGCGGACGGCAAGCCGGCGCTGGGCCTGTCGCGCTACGCCAGCCGCTATCACAAGGGCGCCTCGGGTGAGGTGCTGGACGCCTTCGTGTTCGGCAGCTTCGACATCGCCGACATGCAGCTCAACGTCAAGCTGGGCCAGCACACGCTGTACTGGGGCGAGAGTGTGCTGTCGCCTATCCATGGCGTCAACTACGGCCAGTCCGCGCTGGACCTGATCAAGGCCTACTCGGTGCCGGGCAGCGACGCCAAGGAATTGTTCCTGCCGCGTCCGGCCCTGTCGGCGCAGTTCTCGCCGACCCCCGAATTGTCGATCGCCGCCCAGACCTTCTTCAACTGGAAGCCGGCCCGGGCGCCGGAGTCCGGCTCCTTCCTGGGCTTCTACGACTACGCCTTCCAGGGCGCCGAGAGTTTCAACCTGTCCGGCCTGGGTTTGCCGAGCGCGGTCAAGGCGCCCGACAGCACGCCGCATAAATCCGGCGACTTCGGCGTGTCCGCGCGCTGGAGCCCGGCATGGCTGGACGGCACGCTGGGCCTGTACCTGCGCAAGACTTCCGACCTGCTGCCGCAAGCGAACCTGCGCCTGGCCGGCGTGCCGTCGGCGCTGTTTGGCCAAAGCAGCCCGCTGGTCGCGGCCAATGCCCAAAAGGCCGCCGCCGCCGTGATCGCCGCCGGCGGCACGCCTGCGGCGGCGCAGGCCGCCGCGCAGCAGGCCGGCGTGGCCACGGCCCAGGCGGTCGGCAACGCCACTTGCACCGCCGCCATCCCCGGCGGCGCCGTGGCCGGTGGAAACTGCCTGTTCTACCCGTCCACCCTGGGCGGCACCAGCCAGTACCAGCTTGAATACGGTTCCAACATCAATGTGCTGGGCCTGTCGCTGTCGAAGAGCGTCGCCGGGATTTCCGTCGGCGCCGACCTGAACTACCGCCGCAACATGCCGCTCAATAGCACGCCGGCGTTGCTGATGCCGGTCGGTACCAACCCGGCCTTGCTGGCCAGCCTGAACACCTTGCTCAAGGGCCAGCTGGTGGTCAACGCCGCCGGCCTGCCTGCTCAGGGTGAGGTGAGCGGCGCGCGCGGCAATACGCTGCATGGCGTGCTGAACTTCATCGGCTCGACCGCCAAGACGCCGCTGTTCGACACATCCAGCTGGATCGCCGAGCTGACCTGGAACCGCGTCGCCAGCGTGACCCAGGGTGCGCAATTCTTCAAGGGCCGCGACAACTACACCGGCATCGACAAGGTCGGCAAGGACTACTTCGGCCTGGCGCTGAACTTCTCGCCGACCTGGTTCCAGGTGTTGCCAGGCATCGACCTGTCGATGCCGCTGAACTACGCGGTCGGCCTGTCGGGCAACTCGGCGGTGCTGTCGGGCGGGAATAAGCAGGCCGGCAACTACAGCGCCGGCCTGAGCCTGGACCTGTACCAGAAATACCGCATCGACGTGAAGTATGTCGACTTCTTCGGCGCGCTGGCGGTGGACCCGGCCAGCGGCGCGGTCAGCTCCAGCGCCGGCCTGATGCCGTTGCTGAAGGACCGCGGCTTTATCGCCGTGACACTCAAAACCACTTTCTGATCGCGAGCAGACCATGACGTTTTTCAAGCAAACCATCATCGCCGCCGCGCTGTCCGCGGCGGCATGCGCCCAGGCCGGCGTGACGCCGGAAGAAGCCAGGCAGCTGGGCGCCAGCCTGACCGCGTTCGGCGCCGAGAAGGCCGGCAACAAGGATGGCACGATCCCGGAATACACCGGCGGCCTGACCACCATCCCAGCCGAGTTCGTCAAAGGCAGCGGCATCCGCCCCGATCCGTATGCGGCCGACAAGCCGCGCCTGGTCATCACCGGCAAGAACCTGGCCGGCCAGGAAGACAAGCTGACCGCCGGCACGCGCGAGCTGCTCAAGCGTTTCCCTAGCTACCGCGTGGACGTTTATCCGACCCACCGCAGCGTTAATTATCCGAAGTTCGTCAACGACAACACGGCGAAAAACGCGGTGGCGGCCAAGACCATCGACGGCGGCGTCGGCCTGGACGGCGCGCTGGCCGGCGTGCCGTTCCCGATTCCGAAGAGCGGCTACGAAGTGATGTGGAACCACCTGCTGCGCTACCAGGGCCAGGCCATGTTCATTCGCTACGATTCGTGGAATATCGACGTCTCCGGCCGCCCGACCCTGGCCACCACCGGCGAGATTTACCAGGAATTTCCGCTGTCCGACGCCAAGCGCACCGAGACCGCCAAGCAGAGCGACGTGTTCTTCCGCACTAAGCTGGCCTACGTGGCGCCGGCGCGCCGCGCCGGTGAAGGCTTGATGGTGTTCGACGCCGTCAATCCGCTGGAGCAGGCGCGCAAGGTGTGGCAATACCTGCCGGGCCAACGCCGCGTCAAGCTGGCGCCGGACGTCGCCTACGACACGCCCAACCCCGGTTCGGCCGGCGCCTCGACCTACGACGACGCCTGGGTGTTCAACGGCGCCATGGACCGCTTCGACTTCAAGCTGGTCGGCAAGAAGGAAATGATCGTGCCGTACAACGCCTACAAGCTGGCCTATCACCCGGTGGTGGCCGACATCACCAAACCCAACCACGTCAATCCCGACCTGCTGCGCTGGGAGCAGCACCGCGTGTGGGTGGTGGAGGCGACCTTGAAGCCGGGCAAGCGCCACATCTACAGCAAGCGCGTGTTCTATGTCGACGAGGACAGCTGGGTGGCGGTGGCGTCGGATGAGTACGACGCGCGCGGCCAGTTGTACCGCTCGTCGTTCGACCACATGACGTTCTCGTATGACGTGCAGGCTGTCCAGTCGGGCAACCACATGATCTACGACTTCGTCAGCGGCAGCTACAACATTACCGGCGTCTCGGGCCACCTGGGCGGCGTCAAGTACATCGGCGCGCTCAAGCCGACCGAGTGGGCGGCCGACGCGCTGGCCGGCGCCGGCGTGCGCTAAGCAAGCTTTCTTGTTGTTCTCTTTACCGCCGCTAGCTTTATCCCTAGGCTACGCGGCGGATTTTTTGCACAGAATATGAACCCATTGAATTGCACCTCGCGCACACTGCGCGGCCTGCTGGCCGGCGCCATCCTGTTGTCGTCGTCGTTGTCAGCGGCGGCTTCCTACGTTGACGTGCTGGAGTTGCCCGCCGTCGCCAGTCCGCTGGCGGCGCGCGCCCTGGTCAACGGCCTGGCCGTGGCCGGCAAGCGGCTGGTCGCGGTCGGCCAGCGCGGCCACATTGTGCTGTCGGAGGACGGCGGCGCCAGCTGGCGCCAGGCCAGCGTGCCGCTCAGCGCCGACCTGGTGGCGGTGCAGTTTCCCAGCGCGCTGCAAGGCTGGGCGGTCGGCCATGATGGCGTGGTGCTGCACAGCGCCGACGGCGGCCTGCATTGGCAGCGCCAGCTGGACGGTCGGGCGATCGCCGCGCTGCTGTTGCGCAGCTACGACAACGACGCAAGCGACGCCGGCGTGCGCGCGGCCGCGCGGCGGCTGGCGGCGCAGGGCGCGGACCACTCGCTGCTAGATGTCTGGTTCGACGACGAGCGCAACGGCTTCGTGGTCGGCGCCTTCGGCCTGATACTGCATACAGCAGACGGCGGCGCCAGCTGGCAGCCGTGGCTGGAGCGCGTCGCCAATCCCAACGGCTACCACTTGAACGCGGTGCGCGGCGTGGACGGCGACACGCTGATCGCGGGCGAGCAGGGCACGCTGCTGAAACTTAATCGCGGCGCGGCGCGCTTCGACGCCATCGCCAGCCCTTACCAGGGCAGCTACTTCGGCCTGGCCGGCGGTCCCGGCACGCTGCTGGCCTACGGCCTGCGCGGCCACGCCTACCGCAGCACCGATCACGGCCTGAGCTGGAACAAGATCGACACCGGCCTGCAAGTCGGCCTGACGGCGGCCACCACGCTGCGCGACGGCCGGCTGGCGCTGGTGAGCCAGGCCGGCCAGGTGCTGTTGAGCGCCGACGGCGGCGCCAGCTTCCAGCCGCTGCGCCCGGCCTCGCCGGGGCCGGTGTCGGCGGTGGCGGCGGCCGACGACGGCGCCATCGTGCTCGGCGGCCTGCGCGGCCTGCGCCGCCAGCCGCTGCGCTGATCCACACCAAACCACATAAGCAGAGCCGGGCCGCGCATGGTGCGCAGGACCCGGCCACAACGAGAGAGAGAACATGGACATGAGAACTACCCAGGCCGACGCCATGCCGGTCGTGCGCGAGCTGGCCCACTTCGACCGTCGTTCCGGCAACCTGCTGGAACGCATGGTGTTCAACCACCGGCTGCTGGTGGTGCTGGCCTGCGCCGTCATGACGCTGGCGCTGGCCTGGCTGGGCGCGACGCGCCTGGGCCTGAGCGCCAGCTTTGAAAAGATGATGCCGCAGAGCCAGCCCTACATCCAGAACTACCTGGCCAACAAGGCCTCGCTGCGCGGCCTGGGCAACGCGGTGCGGGTGGTGGTGGAAAACCCTAGCGGCGACATCTTCTCGCCGCAATACCTGGAGGCGCTCAAGCAGGTCAACGACGAACTGTTCCTGACCCCGGGCGTGGACCGCGCCTGGATGAAATCGATGTGGACCCCGACCGTGCGCTGGAACGAAGTGACGGAGCAGGGCTTCCAGGGCGGCCCGGTGATGCCGGATGCCTACGACGGCTCGTCCCGCTCGGTGGAGCAGCTGAAGATCAACATCGCCCGCTCCGGCATCGTCGGCAGCCTGGTGGCCAACGACTTCAAGTCCACCATGATCTTCGTGCCGCTGCTGGACCGCGATCCGGTCGGCGGCAAGAGCATCGACTACGCGGCCTTCGCGCAGGCGCTGGAGCGCTTGCAGTCGCACGGACCGGCCGGCGTGAAGGTGCACGCGGTGGGCTTCGCCAAGCTGATCGGCGACCTGCTGGCCGGCATGCGCCAGGTCATGCTGTACTTCGGCGCCGCCGCCGCCATCGCCGCGCTGGTGATCTTCGGCTACACGCGCTGCGTGCGCAGCACCACGCTGGTGGTGGCGTGCTCCATCGTCGCCGTGGTGTGGCAGCTGGGGCTGGTGGCCGCGCTGGGTTACGCGCTTGATCCGTTCTCCATCCTGGTGCCGTTCCTGGTGTTCGCCATCGGCGTCTCGCACGGCGCGCAGAAGATGAACGGCATCATGCAGGACGTCGGCCGCGGCACGCATCTGCTGGTGGCGGCGCGCTACACCTTCCGCCGCCTGTTCCTGGCCGGCCTGACGGCGCTGCTGGCCGACGCGGTCGGCTTCGCGGTGCTGATGATGATCGACATCCCTGTCATCCAGGACCTGGCGATGACCGCCAGCATCGGCGTGGCGGTGCTGATCTTCACCAACCTGCTGTTGCTGCCGGTGCTGCTGTCGTATGTCGGCGTGTCGCCGGCGGCGGCGCGGCGCTGCCTGCGCGAGGAAAGCGCCGGCGCATCGGGCGGCGTCTGGCGCCTGCTGGAGCGCTTCACGCAGCGGCGCTGGGCGCTGGGCGCGATCGCCGTGGCGGTGATGCTGGCGGCGGGCGGCTTCGCCGTCAGCACCCATTTGAAGATCGGCGACCTCGATCCCGGCGCGCCCGAGCTGCGCGCCGACTCGCGCTACAACCGCGACAACGCCTACATCACGGCCCACTATTCGCTGTCGTCCGACCAGTTTGCGGTGATGGTCAAGACGCCGAAGGAGGGCTGTCTCAAATACGAAACCCTGATCGAGGCCGACCGCCTGGCCTGGACCTTGCAGCAGATTCCCGGCGTGCAGACCGCCGTGTCGCTGGCCGACGCGGTGCGCCAGATCACCGCCGGCACCTCGGAGGGCAGCCCGAAATGGCTGACCATCTCGCGCAACCAGGACGTGCTGAATTACGGCGCCCAACAAGCGTCGACCAGCAATCCCGACCTGTTCAACAGCGACTGCTCGCTGATGCCGGTGATCGCCTACCTGAGCGACCACAAGGCGGAGACCCTGGAACGCGTGACCGCCGCCGCCGCCGGCTTCGCCGCCGCGCACAGCACGCCGGATCGCCAGTTCCTGCTGGCGGCGGGCAGCGCCGGCATCGAGGCCGCCACCAACATCGTGGTGCGCGAAGCCAACCACAAGATGCTGCTGTACGTGTATGCGGCCGTGATCGTGCTGTGCTGGGTCACTTTCCGCAGCTGGCGCGCGGTGCTGGTGGCGGTGCTGCCGCTGGCGCTGACCTCCATCCTGTGCGAGGCGCTGATGGTGATGCTGGGCATGGGCGTCAAGGTCGCCACCTTGCCGGTGATCGCGCTCGGCGTCGGCATCGGTGTCGACTACGCGCTCTACCTGCTCAGCGTACAGCTGGCGCAGCAACGCGCCGGCGCCACGCTGGCGGACGCCTATCGCCACGCCTTGCAGTTCACCGGCAAGGTGGTGGCGCTGGTCGGCGTGACCTTGGCGGCCGGCGTGGTGTGCTGGGCCTGGTCGCCGATCAAGTTCCAGGCCGACATGGGCATCTTGCTGACCTTCATGTTCACGCTGAACATGCTGGGCGCGCTGGTGCTGGTGCCGGCGTTGTCGCACTTCCTGCTGCGCAAGGCCTGAGGCCCGCCACCGCCATGACGGCCCTGGCCAATCTGTGCCCGGCGGCGCGGCGCGACATCCTCGCCCTGCGCGCCCAGGGCCATTCCTACGACGCCATCGCCGTCGCCCTCAACCGGCGCGGCCTGAAGGGCGTCGGCGGCGGACGCTGGTACGGCTCCACGGTGTTCCGTGTAGTGCGGGCCGGCGGCAATTATTCCATTCCGGGAGATAAACATGCTACGTAAGAAATATTCTGATTTCATCAAGCACCAGCTGGCCGATTGTTGCATTTGTGTGCTGGCCATTCTGGTGGTGGCCGGCGCCGCGCTGTGGATCGCCAAGGCGCTGATGTTCAAGGGCGCGTTTGCGTGAGACGGGCGTTGATGAGTAGATTGACAGTGCCGGGCCGCTGGGGTAAAACTTGGTCTTGTCTTCTTGCCCGGGCAGCCACATGACAGTACCGAACACCGGGGCGCCGGACAACGGCGCCGACGACCGGCAAAGCTACACCACCATCGGCAGCTACGGCATGGCGATCGCCCGCACACTGGAGGCGGCCGGCATCGACAGCAGCCGTATCTTCCGCGCTATCGGCATCGACGGCGAGCTGTCCAACGATCCGATGAACCGCCTGCCGGCGGCCACCATGACGCGCCTGTACCGGGCCTGCGTCGACGTCACCAACAATCCGTATTTCGGCTTGCAGGTGGCGCGCCATATCCATGTGTCGAACCT
Source organism: Duganella sp. BJB476 (assembly GCF_003416895.1). GTDB lineage: Bacteria > Pseudomonadota > Gammaproteobacteria > Burkholderiales > Burkholderiaceae_D > Rugamonas. The sequence goes on along the minus strand of NZ_QVIO01000001.1, from coordinate 1,831,930 downwards.
GCACGCGCTCGGCTATGCGCTGGCCGCCAGCACCACGCTGATGGATTTCTGCGTGCGCCTGGAGCGCTACATGCGGCTGGTGTCGCAGGTGGCGGACGTCGTTCTGGAAGAGGAGGGCGACGAGGTGCGCTTGTGCTTCAAGCATCTGGTGGCGGTGAGCGGCGAGACCGAGGATTGCTTCTTCGCCTTCCTGGTGATGACCATGCGCCAGTTGTACCGGCCCGGCTTTAATCCGGTGCGGGTGGCGTTCCGCCGCGCGTTGCCGTTGGAAGGGGCGGGGCCGTATGAGACGCTGTTCCGCGCGCCGGTCAGCTTTTCCAACGTCGAGGGCGTGCTGGTGTTCGACCGCGAGGACTTGAAGAAGACCTTGCCGGGATCCTGCCCCGAGCTGGCGCAGGTCAACGACAACATCACCATCAGTTACTTGGCCAAGCTGGACAAGAACGACGTGGTCACCGGTGTGATCCAGAAGATTATCGAATTCCTGCCGGACGGCGAGTGCGGCCGCGACAAGGTGGCCGCGGCGTTGTGCATGAGTCCGACTACCTTGCAGGCCAGGCTGGCCCAGCGCGGCAGCAATTTCCAGCAGCTGCTGGACGACACCCGCAAGGACATGGCGTGCAGCTATCTGCGCCAGGGCGGACGTTCGGTGACGGAAGTGACTTTCCTGCTGGGCTTTGCCGACACCAGCAATTTCACGCGCGCGTTCAAGCGCTGGACCGGCGTCTCGCCCACCGAGTTTCGCCAGCAGCCCTGAACGCGCGGGGTTTTACTTCTTCTTCAGCGGCAGCACGATTTCAAAGTCGGCCGGGAAGCTGTCCTGCAGCGACAGCAAGTGGCCCAGCGCCTGCGGATCGCCATCGACCTTGATCAGCCCCGTTTGCAGCGCCTCCTTCGGCGCCAGTTGCTGCGCCAGGATGCGGTCCAGCGTGGACCGGCTCAGCGTCAGCGTGGCTTGGGCGTCGGCGGCGTCGCGCCCGGCCTGCCAGGTCAGCGCCGAGTTTTCCAGGTTCAGCACATAGCGCTGGTCGGCCTTGCCCGCTTCGGTGAAGTGCCAGTTCAACACGATGTGCAGGCCTTCCGCCTTGGGCGCGTTCAGGCGCACGCCCATGAAATCGAAGATGTTCTCGATCGACAGCGCGCGGATGGTGTCCGGGCTGGCGGTACGCAATGGCGGCGGCACGGTCTTGCCGCCGCTGCGCAATTCCATCGCGCCGGTCAGGTAGGCGTTGCGTTCGACCGCCGATTCGGCCTGGTAACCCAGTTGCTCCATCGCGTCCGCGCCCAGTTCGCGCGCAGCCGCGTTGCCCGGCTCGGCCTGCACCAGATGGCCCATCGCCTGCGCCACCCAGCGGTACTCGCCGTTGCCGTAGTCACTGCGTGCGTGCTCCAGCACCGCCGTCGCGCCGCCGCCGTAGGCGACGAATTTGCGGCCATAATCCGCTTCGCCGAGCGCGTCGATATGTGCCGGATTGCCGTCGTACCAGCCCATGTATTGCTGGTAGACCGCCTTGGCGTTGCGCTGGACCGAGCCGTAGTAGCCGCGCGTGTACCACTCGGACGCCAGGCTGGCCGGCACCGTGGCGCGCAGCGTCTCGGCGATCTCGACCGGCTTGTAGCCATGGTTCATCAGCCGCAGCGACTGGTCGTGCAGCCATGCGTACAGGTCGCGCTGCTTGGACAGGTAGCTGACCACGCGCTGGTGGCCGAACACCGGCCAGGTGTGCTGGCTGATCAGCACCTCGGTGCCGGCGCCGAAGCGCTGCAAGGCGCCGTTCAGGTATTTGGACCAGGCCAGGCCGTCGCGGATCTCGGCGCCGCGCAAGGTCAGTAGCTGGTGCTGGGTTTGCAGCGCCAGTTCGCCGGTGTCGAGCACCTTGTGCTGCGGGAAGTAGTGGATCATCTCGGCCGGCGCCTCGGTGCCCGGCGTCAGCAGGTTGACGATCTCGACGCCGTCGATGACGATGGTCTCGAGCGGCTGCGTGATTTCGCGGGTCGGGCGTATCAAGGTGATGGTGCCGTTCGACAGCGCCTTGGCGCCACCCAGGTCGATCTGGCCCTGGGCGCTGCGCGGCAGCGTGGTGCCGAACTGGTACTCGGCGCGCCGGCTCATGGCGTTGCCGGCCATGACGTTCTCGACCACGGCGTGCTCCATGAAGCCGGCCGGCGCGATGATCTGCACCTTGCCGGCGGCGACGTCGGCCTCGCTGACGATGCCCTTGACGCCGCCGTAGTGGTCGATGTGGCTGTGGTTGAAGATCACGGCCAGCACCGGCTTGCGCGGCCGGTGCCGGTAGTACAGCTCCAGCGCGCTGCGCGCGGTTTCGGCCGACAGCATCGGGTCGATGACGATCAGGCCGGTCTTGCCTTCGACGATGGTCATATTGGTCAGGTCCAGCCCGCGCACCTGGTACATGCCGTCGGTGACCTGGTACAGGCCGTTGCTCATGCCCTTGCGCGCCTGCACCCACAGGCCGGGGTTGACGGTGGCCGGTGCGGAGGCCGTTTGCAGGAATTCATAGCCCTTGAGGCCGTAGACCAGCTTGCCGTCGGCGGCGCGCGTCTCGGCGTCCGGCAGGCTGCCCAGGTAGCCGTGGGCGATGTCGGCGGCGATGGCCGGGTCGTCGGCCGGCAGGCTGCGCGCGAACGCCGCCTGCGCCGCGATGGTGGCCGGCGTGGCCGGCTTGGGCTGGGTTGGCGTCTGCGCCAGCGCGCCCTGGTGCAGCATGCCGGCCATCAGGCTGGCCAGCAGTGGAGTGGTCTTCATGGGTTTTCCTAGTAGTGAGGGATCAGCCGACCTTGCGGTCCATGCCTTGCCAGTATTTCTCGCGCACTTCGCGCCGCAACACCTTGCCGACCACCGAGGTCGGCAGCGTATCGACCAGCACCAGCGTCTTGGGTGTCTTGTAGCCGCCCAGGATGGCTTTGGCGTGCTCGATCAGCGCGGCCGGCGCGATCACTGCGCCGGCGCGCAGCACCACCTCGGCATGCACCGCTTCGCCCCATTCGGCGTGCGGCACGCCGATCACGGCGGCCATCATCACCGCCGGATGCGAGGCCAGCGCCGCCTCGACCTCGACCGCGTAGACGTTGAAGCCGCCGCTGATGATCATGTCCTTGATGCGGTCGACGATGTGCAGGTAGCCGTCGGCGTCCAGCCGGCCCAGGTCGCCGGAGCGCCAGGCGCCGTTCTCGAACTCGGCGGCGGTGGCCTCCGGATCGTTGTAGTAGCCCTTGATGATGGCCTGGCTGCGGATGCGGATTTCGCCGATGGCGCCGGGCGCCACTTCCTTGCCCAGCTCGTCGGTGATGATCAGCTCGACGCCGGGCGTGATGCGGCCGGCTGAACCCAGGCGCTCCAGCGCGGCGGCATCGCCGGGCCGGTGCTCGGCCTTGTCCAGCACCGAGACGAACATCGGCACCTCGGTGGCGGCGTAGCCCTGGGCGAAGATCTGGCCGAAACAGCCGACCAGTTCACCCAGCTTGGTCGGGCTCATCGGCGCGGCGCCGTAGATCAGCGTGGTCAGCGAGCTGAGGTCGCGCGGCGCGGCGCGCTGCAGCTCCAGCAGCCGGTACAGCACGGTCGGCACCAGGAAGGAGTGCGTGACGCGCTCGGCCTCGGCGATGCGGCGCCATTGTTCCAGGTCGAGCTGGTTCATGGTGATGCTGGCGCCGCCGGCGAAAAAGGTGGGGAAGAAGGTGATCAGGGTGCCGTGCGACAGCGGCGCCACGTGCAGCAGCCGGGTGCCGGCGTTGAAGGCGAAGTCGGTGTTGATGAAGCCGCCGTCGCGCGAGGCCAGGATGTTGTCCGGCGCGTACATCGCGCACTTGCTCTTGCCGGTGGTGCCGCCGGTGAAGCGCAGCATGAAGATGTGTTCGGCGGTATCGAGCTCGACGTCGTTGTCGGCGTCGGACTCGGCGTCCACCAGGTCCCAGAACGCGTGCACGCCCGGCTTGCGCTCGGCCGGACCATCCATCACGACGATCTCGCAGCCGAGGCCGCGCAAGGTGTCGTAATAGCTGTCGAGCAGGCGGGTCTCGATGAACACCACCTTGGGCGCGACCTGGCGCACCTGGCGCGCATGCTCCTCCAGCGGATCGCGCAGGTTGGTCATGGCCACCGTGGCCTCCTGCTTGAGCACGGTGGGGAACATCATCAGGCTGAGGTTGTCGTTATCGAGGATCAGCAGGAAACGGTCGCCCCGGCCCAGCGCCAACGGGCCGCGCAGCGCGTTGGCGATGCGGTTGGTCAGCAGGTGATACTGGCGATAGCTGTAGCGGCGCTGGCGTTCGACGTTGACGATCGCTTCCTGCTCGCCGAAGCGCTGCGCCATCAGGCGCATCACGCGGCAAAAATTCATCTTCATGGGCGGCTCCGTGGCGGCGATGCTATGAATGGATCAGCGCGCGCGCAGGCGTGCGGCGCCGTCCAGGCGGATGGTCTCGCCGTTGACGTAGGCGTTTTCGATGATGTAGGCGCAAGTATGGGCGAACTCGCGCGGATCGCCGAGGCGCTTGGGCGCCTCCATCGCGTCCTTCAGCGCGTTCAGTACCTTTTCATCCAGCGCCGCCACCATCGCGGTCAGGAACAGGCCCGGCGCGATGGCGTTGACGCGCACGCCCACCGACGCCAGCTCGCGCGCGGCCGGGATGTTCATGCCGATCACGCCGGCCTTGGTGGCGCCGTAGGCCGACTGGCCGATCTGGCCCTCGTAGGCCGCGCCGGACGAGATGTTGATCACCACGCCGCGCTCCTCGCCGCCTTCGGCCTCGTTCTTTGCCATCTTGGCGGCGCACTTGGACATGACGTTGAACACGCCGTTCAGGTTGACGGCGGTGGTCTTGGCGAACTTGGCCAGCGGCGCGGCGTTGCCGTCGCGGTCGAGCACCTTGAAGCCGCTGGCGATGGCCGCGCCGTTGATGCAGACGTGGATGGCGCCGAAGCGCACCATGACGGCCTCGGTGGCGGCATGCACCGATGCTTCGTCGGCGACGTCGGTGGCGACGAACATCGCGCGCTCCCCGCCCAGCGCCTTGACGGCGCGCTCGCCGGCTTCGACGTCCTGGTCGAAGATGGCGATCCGGGCGCCTTTTTCGGTCAGCAGATAGTTGGCGGTGGCCAGGCCCAGGCCGGAGGCGCCGCCGGTGATGACGACGACTTTGTCTTGAATACGCATGATGGATTTCCTTGGTTGGATTAGTGTTTGGCCAGCAGGGTGACGGCGACCACGGCTTCTTCGATGCCGAACAGGCCGCCGCCGTTTTCGTGCGCCGCGATGCGGGCGCCGACCACCTGGCGCTGGCCGGCCTCGCCGCGCAATTGCGTGACCAGCTCGTGCAGCTGGCCCAGGCCGGTGGCGCCGATCGGATGGCCCTTCGATTCCAGGCCGCCGGACGGATTGATCGGCATGCGGCCGCCGATGCTGAAGTCGCCGCGCTCGGCGGCCGGGCCGCCTTCGCCGAACGGCACCAGCATCAGCGATTCGGCGTTGAGGATTTCGCCGATGGCCGAAGCGTCGTGCACCTCGGCGACGTCGACCTCGGCCGGCGAGACGCCGGCGATTTCGTAGGCCTTCTTGGCCGCCAGGTGGGCGACGATTTTCTGTGGTTCCTCCAGGCCGCGGTCGCTGCCGGTCTGGATCACGCTGGCCAGCACGCGCACGGCACGGCCGGCGGCGCCGTTCAGGCGCTTCAGCCCGGCGGCGTTGCACAGCACCACGGCGGCGGCGCCGTCGCTGATCGGCGAGCACATCAGGGTGGTCAGCGGGTAGGCGATAGGCGGCGAGGCCAGCACTTCCTCGATGCTGAAGGCCTTCTGGAACTGCGCCAGCGGGTTGTGCACCGAGTGCGCGTGGTTCTTGGCGGCGACCGCGGCGATCTGGCGCTGGGTGGTGCCGTAGCGCTGCATGTGGTTGCGGCAGATGGCGGCGTAGACGTCCATGAACACGCTGTACGGGCGCTCCGACATCGAGCCCGGCGGCGGCGTCACGCCGTCGCCCATGGCCAGCAAGGTGGCCTTGTTCTGCTCGACGGTGCTGACGTCCCAGCCGCCGTCGAAGGCGGAAAACATCTTGGCCTTATCGGCGATATTCATTTTTTCCGCGCCGACCGCCAGCGCGATGTCGCAGCTGCCCGCCTGCAGCGCCACGGTGGCCAGGTTGAAGGCCGACGAGCCGGAGGCGCAGGCGTTTTCCACCGTGAACACGGGAATGCCCTGGATGCCCAGGCGGCGCATGGCGATCGGGCCGGGGATCGCGGTCTGGCCCTGGAACTGGCCGTTGGTCAGGGTGCCGTAGTAGGCCGCGCCCAGCTGCGCCTTGTCGCAGCCGGCATCGTCCAGCGCCAGGCCGACCGCTTCGCCGATCAGGTCGTACAGGCTGCGTTCGAGGTGGCGGCCGAACGGCGTCATGCCGACGCCGACGATATAGATTTCGCTCATGTGATGTCCTTGTTGTTTATCGGCCCTGGAACTGCGGCGCGCGTTTTTCGGAGAAGGCTTGCAGGCCTTCGCTCAGGTCGTAGGAACGCAGGTGCTGGCGCAGCATCACCTGTTCATGCAGCAGCGCGTCTGCGCTGCTCTTGTCGGCCGAGGCGCGCGCCACCTGCTTCATGCGCTGCATGACGATCGGGCTGTTCTGGGCGATGCGCGCGGCCAGCTTGAGCGTGGCGTCGGCCAGTTCGGCGGCCGGATGGACTTCGGCCACCAGGCCGCAGGCCTTCATGTCGGCGGCGCTCAGGGATTTGCCGGTCAATAGCAGGTACATGGCCTGGTTCAGCGGGATCAGGCGCGGCAGGATGGCGGCGCCGCCGGCGCCGGGATAGACGCCGAAGTTGGCGTGGGCGTCGCCGATGGTGGCGCTGTCGGCGGCGACGATGATGTCGGCGCACATGGCGATTTCAAGGCCGCCGGCCATGGTCACGCCGTTCAGCGCGGCGATCACCGGCTTGCCGAAGTTGCGCAGCGTATCGAGCACGCTGCGTGCGCGGTCGAGGAAGTCGGCCTCGCCCGGCGGCAGCGCGCCGCTGGCCAGCGCTTCCTTGAGGTCGGCGCCGGCGCAGAAGGCGGGGCCGGCGCCGGTGACGACCAGCACCCGCAGCGCCGGATCGGCCGCGATCTGGCCCAGCAGCTGGTCCAGGCGCGCCAGCATGGCCAGGTTCATGGCGTTCATGGCCTTGGGGCGGTTCAGGGTCAGGCGTGCGACCGGACCCAGGATTTCAAAATGTACTACGTCGTCCATATGGTTCTCCTTGTGTTGTGTGATGCACCTAGGCGCTCATGGCCGCCAGCCAGTTGCACAGGTGCGGACGGGCGTGGATGGCGGCCCGCCGGTGGCTGGTGCGGATGATTTCATCGAGCATGGCGGCCACGGCGATGTCGGCGATGGTGGTGTGGTCGCCGACCAGGCGCGGGCTGTGTGCCAGCAGCGCGTCCAGGCTGTCCAGGTGTTGTGTGAACAGGCGGTCGACCTCGGCCTCCGTCAGCCGCCCCAGGCCCTGCGCACGCAAGCGGGCGCGGTAGTCGAGGCGCAGCAGCGGCACGATCAGGTAGCGTTCCCATGGCGGGCGGCCGGCGCAGATCGACGCCGCCGACGCCTGCAGCGCGGCGGCGTCGTGGACGCGGAAATACACCTCGAACCAGAACAGCGATTCGTCGGCCCAGTCTTCCCACATCAGGGCCGTCGCGCGCTGCGCCGGATCGGCGGGAAGCAGCGGATAGTCGGGGTGGCGCTGCTCGATGAAGGCGGCGATGCGCGAGCTGTCGGCGATGCGCGTGCCGCCATAGTCCAGCACCGGCAGCTTGCCCGGCGGCGTCAGCCGGCGCACGCGCAGCGCGCGCAGGCCGTTGTAGTCGCAGGTCTGGAAGGCCAGCCGCTTGTGGCGCAGGATGCGCCTGACCTTGCCGCAGTAGGGCGAGATCTCCCATTGATGTAAAACGATCTCCATGCTTGCCACCTCGTGCTCGCCTGGCGGCGGGTTCAGAACGCGTTGACGCCGGTCAGGGCGCGGCCGATGATCAACTGCTGCATCTGCGACGTGCCTTCCGGAATAGGCGTGACGATGGCTTCGCGCGCCAGCTTCTCGACCAGGAATTCGGTGGTCAGGCCGTTGCCGCCGTGGATTTGCACCGCCTGGCGCGCGACGGTGACGCCGATTTCGCAGGCGAAGTACTTGGCCATCGCCGCCTCCATTTCGGCCGGTATGCCGTTCTGTATCATCTCGGCGGCGCGGTAGGTCAGCAGGCGGGCGGCGTCGACCTTGGTGGCCATGTCGGCCAGCATGCCGGAGATCAGCTGGTGGCCGGCGATGACCTTGCCGTGCTGCTTGCGCTCCTTGGCGTACTTGACCGCTTCCTCCAGCGCGCGGCGGGCGATGCCCAGGCCCTGGCCGGCGACGAACACGCGCGAACGCTCGAAGAAGGACAGCGTGTTCTTCAGCGCCTCGCCTTCGTTGCCGATCATATTGGTGGCCGGCACGCGTACGTCGTCGAGGAAGATCTGCGCGGTCGACTGGCTGTTCCAGGCCAGCTTGTGGATGTTGCGCACCTCATACGGATGCTCTTTGCGGTCGAGCAGGAAGTGGGTCAGGCCCTTGCGCGGATCGTCGCCGGTGCGGCAAGTGCAGATCAGGAAGTCGGAATAGGCGCCGTTGCTGATCCAGGTCTTCTCGCCGCTGATGATGTAGTGGTCGCCATCGCGGCGGGCGCGGGTCTTGATCTCCAGCACATTGGAGCCGACATCCGGTTCCGAGATGCCGACGCTGACGAAGGCCGAGCCGTCCAGCAGGCCGGGCAGGTAGCGCTCGCGCAGGTGCTGCGGCGCCAGCTTGGACAGCATCAGCGCGCCGAAGGAGTTGATCAGCACCGGCACCGACATGTCGATCGACGTCGCGGCCACTTCCTCGAACAGCTGGATCATGGTCAGCCAGTCGATGCCCATGCCGCCGTGCTCTTCGCTGATGGTGCCCGACACCAGGCCGAACTGGGTAAGTTTGCCCATCAGCTCGGCCATTTTCTCGCGCGGCACGAACTGGTCGCGGTATTGCTTGTGGAAGACGTCGTTGACTTCGTCCGCCAGGTAGCGCTTCAGTCCATCGACTGCGCCTTGTTGCTCTTCGGTTCTGAATACGTGACCCATGATGTCTCCTTAGTGAATGATTGATAGTAGAAATGGGGCGGGGCGGGCGCAGGTCATTGCAGCGAAAGGCGCGGTCCGGCCAATCGCCACAGGGCTGACCGTGGTCCGCCCGCGTCAGTCCTGGTGCAGCAGGCGGGCGATGGCCGCCTCGTCGAGGCCGGCCGCGCGCAGGATCTCGGCGCCGTGCTCGCCGCGCCGCGGCACCGGGCCGGGCAGTGGGTCGGGGCTGCCGGAAAAGCGTGGCGCCGGCCGCGCCTGCAGGACGCCGTCGCGCTTGAAGTACACGTTGCGCGCCGCCATATGCGGGTGGCGTGCGGCCTCGGCCGGCGTCAGCACCGGCGAGAAGCAGGCATCGCTGCCTTCCATCAGGTCGACCCAGTGCTGGCGCGGCTGGCTGGCGAAGATGCCGGCCAGTCGGGTGCGCAGGGCGCTCCAGTGGCGCGGATCGTAGGGATGCTGGAATTGCGGATCGTCCGCCAGCCCGAGCTGCCGGAACAATAGCGCGCTGAATTGCGGTTCCAGCGCGCCGATGCTGATGAACAGGCCGTCGGCGCAGGCATAGCTGCCGTACCAGTGCGGTCCGTCGAGCAGGCCGCAGCCGCGCTCCATCGGCTGCTGGCCGGCCGCGTGGGCCGACAGCAGCAGGTTCATCAGGTTGGCGCTGCCGTCGACGATGGCGGCGTCGATCACCTGGCCGACGCCGTGCGCGCGCGCATGCAGCACGGCGGCCAGGATGCCCATCGCCAGATACAGGGCGCCGCCGCCCAGGTCGCCGACCAAGGTCGGCGGCGCCATCGGCGCGCTGCCCGGCGTGCCCGAGTACCACAGCGCGCCCGACAGGGCGATGTAGTTGATGTCGTGGCCGGCCGCCTGCGCCAGCGGGCCGTGCTGGCCCCAGCCGGTCATGCGGCCGTAGACCAGCGCCGGATTGCGCGCCAGGCAGACGTCGGGCCCCAGTCCCAGCCGCTCCATGACCCCGGGGCGCATGCCCTCGATCACGACGTCGGCCTGTTCGATCAGGCGCAGCACGGCCTCGATCGCCGCCGGATCTTTCAGGTCCAGCGCCAGCGAAAGTTTGCCGCGGTTGACGATGGCGTTCTTGCCGAGGTCGAGCGGATCGCCCGCCTTGCCGCCGGCGCGCTCGACCAGCGTCACCTGCGCCCCCATGTCGGCCAGCAGCATGCCGCAAAAAGGTGCGGGTCCGATTGCCGCGATTTCGATGACACGCAGTCCTTCCAGTACGCCCATGTTGTTTTCCCTTAAGATAAGGCAAGCGGTGCGCTTGCAGATTGATGGGGAGTTTTTCATGGAGGAAGCGACGCCGCCGGTCTTGACGGACAAATAGGCGGTCCGCGCAAATTGTGGGCGCGTCCAAATGGAACGGGTGAGCTGCTATAACGTGGGCGCCGCCGTTGTTGAAGAACATGGCGCCGATCGGCGAAACCAGTGGCATTCAGGCCAATCCTGCATGTCAAACGCCGCGCCAATGAAAATTCGGTGGGTAGTACGGAGTCAGTACGGAGTACGGCGGGATTTGTCGGGAGTCACCGGGAGCCATCAATTGCCGGCGTTACCTATGTAAGCTGGCTTCCGAAAACTCCCATCGTCTCGTATCTGGGCTTTCACACTGCAGGGGTCGCAAGTTCGAAACTTGCACTTCCCACCAAGAATTCGTTTTAAATCAAAGGCTTACATCGTGTAGATGTAGGCCTTTGTTGTTTTGGGCGCTACCAGCGCATGGTCGGAATAAAATCCGCAAACGCGCGCAGCGGCGCCGGCAGGTAACGCCGGCCGGGATAGTACAGCGAGGGACCGTTAAAGGCTGGCCACCAGCGCTCCAGTACCGGCTCCAGTTCACCGCGCTCCATGTAGGGTTTCAGCCAGTCTTCAAACAGGTACACCAGGCCGCCGCCGGCCAACGCCGCATCCACCTTCAAGTCGGCGCCAGCGCCCAGGCCGACAATCAAGGGACCGGCCGGTTTGATGACGACTTTCTTGCCTTTGTGCTCGAATTCCCAATCCGGCATGGCGCCGCTGGAAAAACGCCCGCGCAGGCAGGTATGTCGCAGCAGGTCTTCTGGGCGCTTGGGCATGCCGTGCTGTCGCAGATAGTCGGGCGACGCTGCCAGCGCAAAACGTTGCCGGCGCGGTCCAATCGGAATCGCCACCATATCCAGCTCCATGTGCTCTTCGTAGCGGACGCCGGCATCGCAGCCGGAGTGTTGCAGATCGATAAAGCTGTCATCGACGATGATCTCCAGGCAGATGTCCGGATACGCTGCCATAAACGGCGGAATGATGCGCGGCAGGATCAGTTTCGATACGCTGAGCGGCACGTTGAGCCGCAGTCTGCCTGCCGGGCGGTCGCGAAAACCGTTCACCACATCCAGCGCGGATTCGACCGCGTCAAGCGCCGGCATCAGTTGCTCCAACAAGCGTTGGCCGGCGTCAGTGGTGGCCACGCTGCGAGTGGTGCGGTTCAGCAGGCGCATGCCAAGGCCTGCCTCCAGCCGTCGCACCGCCTCGCTCAGTTGTGACGCGCTATTGCCCGTCATGCGCGCGGCGCCGCGAAAGCCGCCGTGTTTGGCGACCGCGACGAAGGCGCCGATATCCTGCAGTTCAGCCATCGGTCATTGTCCTGTATTCGGCACAAGTTGTGCCATTGCGAGGTATTGTCGCACAAAGTTTTCGCGCCTAGACTCTGTTCACCAACCCATCCTTAAGGAGCATATTTTGAACACCTTCCAACTTGGCGATCTGGCTGTCAACCGCATGGGCTATGGCGCCATGCAGCTTGCGGGCCCGCACGTCTTTGGCCCACCCAAGAACCGCGAGGAAGCGCTGGCAGTGCTGCGGGAGCTTGTTGCGCTGGGCATCAATCACATCGATACCAGCGATTTCTACGGGCCCCATGTCACCAACCAGCTGATCCGCGAAGCGCTACATCCGTACGCGGACGATCTGGTGATCGTCACCAAGATCGGCGCTTCGCGCGGCGCCGACGCTTCCTGGCTGCCGGCCCAGTCGCCGAAGGCGCTGGAAGCGGCAGTGCATGACAACCTGCGCAACCTCGGCCTGGAACGACTGGATGTGGTGAACATGCGTCTCATGTTTGACATCATGGGTCCGGCGGAAGGCGACATTGAAGCCCACATCATCGCACTGGCGGAACTGCGGCAACGCGGCCTGATACGTCACATTGGCTTGAGCAATGCGACCGCGCAGCAGGTGAGGCAGGCGCGCAGCATCACCCCCATAGTCTGTGTGCAGAATCAATACAACCTGGTCCACCGCCACGACGACGCACTGATCGACGAGCTGGCAAAAGACGGTATCGCCTACGTGCCGTTCTTCCCGCTTGGTGGCTTCTCGCCGCTGCAATCGGCTATCCTGTCCGATGTCGCCGCGCAACTGGACGCCACGCCCATGCAGACAGCGCTGGCCTGGCTGCTGCAACGTTCGCAGAATATCCTGCTGATTCCCGGCACCTCATCCGTCGCCCATTTGCGTCAAAATGCCGCCGCTGCCGATTTGACACTGCCGCCGGAAGCCGTCCGTAAGCTGGACGGCATCATCACGTCGGCATAAATGCTGACGCCCACAAGAAGTTGACCCGATGGATTCCGCTGCAAGTAGATATTCCAAGAAGGGCTATCGTAGGCTGGGCTCTGTGCGAGTGATATGATAGAGACAATAGCTGCATGTCCATTATCCCAGGAGCCTTAAATGAAACGTGTCACAGGCATAGGCGGTGTGTTCTTCAAGTCTCCAGATCCGAAGGCGCTGACCGAGTGGTATCGGGTCCATCTCGGTCTGGAGGTTAGCCAGTGGGGCGGCGTGGCATTCCGCTGGTCCGGCCCGGATAATCCGAGCGGCACCGGCACCACTGCGTGGAATGCTTTCAAGGCCGACACCGATTACTTCGCTCCCAGCACATCCAGTTTCATGATCAATTATCGGGTAGCCGACCTGCATGGCCTGTTGGCCGCGCTGCGGGCCGAAGGCTGCCAGGTCCTGGACAAGGTCGATGAATCGGAGTACGGCAAGTTCGGCTGGGTTGTGGACCCCGACGGCAACAAGGTCGAATTGTGGGAGCCGCCGGAAGGCAAGTGATCCTCCACCGGGGTAGGGGGGAAGCTTTTCCTTGTCATCGCGCTTGTGAGAAAGTTCATGCGATTCAAACAAATTTTATTGACCGGCCTGTTGGTCGTGGCTGGTGCAGCGCACGCCGGTGCGGAAATCCGCATGACCTCGGAGTTGGAAGAATTCGTAGAGCTATACCAGCGGGGAGATTATCCGGCCGCGTTCAAGGGCTTGAGCAAGCAAGCTCGCAAGGGCGAGGCCTACGCCCAGGGCTTGCTGGGCAAGATGTACGCGGACGGCCAAGGCACACCGCAGAACTATGCCCTGGCGGTGGAGTGGTTGAGCCGGGCGGCCTCGCGCGGCGACGACCTGGCGCAGAACAGATTGGGCGACATGTATGCCGAGGGCCGTGGCCTGCCTCAGAATCTGGAGAAGGCGGCCGGTTTCTATCGCGAGGCGGCCGGACAATACAATGCCGCCGCATGCTACAGCCTGGGATTGGCGTACGAAGAGGGGCGCGGCGTGGCAGTCGATCATGCAGCCGCGCTCAGGTACTTCCGCCTGGCAGCCAAGCTGGGTAATGCCGGCGCGCAGTTCGAACTGGATAACCCGTCGGCGGAACCGGCGAATTCGCCGAAACAATAGGCTGCGCCGGCACACTGGTAGAAACTTGATTTCAATCAAATTTTTTATTGATTTGAATCAGTATCCTTGTAGAAAATCAGCTCTCTGCGAGGCACTGCCATGACCAACCATCTGCCACTGCTGTATTCGCCGTCCGCCGGCGGTGCGTCGTGCGACTTTTCCTGCCCCGCGACTACCGTCCAGCAAGGCCCAGCACCACCGCTGCGCGCCGCAGCCGCCGGGGTTTGCCATAGCTTTGCCTGCGCCGTGCTCGACGCCTTGCGCGAACAGCTGGCCGTGGTGGGGGCGGACGGCACCATCCTGGCCGTCAACACGGCCTGGCGCCAGGCCGCCGCCACGCGCCGCCAACCGGGGCAGCCTGCCTTGTACACCGACATCGGCTGCAATTACCTTGAGCTGTGCCGTGACGCGGTGGGGCGGGGAACCGAAGGCGCAGCCGAGGCAGAGGCCGGCATCAGGGCGGTGCTGGCCGGGCAAAGCAGCCGATTCCAGATGGAATATCCTTGCCATACCCCGACCGCGCGGCGCTGGTTCCGCATGACGGTGTCGCCGATGAGCTACGGCTGGCAGGGGGCGGCGGTGGCGCATGAAGACATCACCGAGCGCCACCTGGCCGAGGCCAACCTGCGGATCGCCGCCACCGCCTTCGAATCGAACGAGGGCATGATGGTCACCGACAGCCACGGGGTCATCCTCAAGGTCAACCAGGCCTTCACCCGCATCACCGGCTATCCGATGGACGAGGCGGTGGGGCGCACGCCGAGCATGCTCAGCTCCGGCCGCCACGACGCCGAATTCTACCGGGCGATGTGGAGCGAAATCGGTGAGCGCGGCAGCTGGTCCGGCGAAATCTGGAACCGCCGCAAGAACGGCGAAGTCTATCCCGAATATCTGAGCATTACCTCGGTGCGCGACGGCAGTGGCAGCATCTGCAACTACGTCGCGGCGCTGACCGACGTCACCTTGAGCAAGGCGGCCAGCGACGAGATCCGCAGCCTGGCGTTCTACGATCCGCTCACCCGCCTGCCCAACCGCCGCATGCTGCTCGAGCGCTTGCGCCAGGTGCTCGATGCCAGCAAGCTGCATGAACGTTACGGCGCGCTGATGTTCATCGACCTCGACAACTTCAAGACGCTCAACGATACACTCGGCCACAGCGTCGGCGACCTGCTGCTGCAACAGGTCGCCGAGCGCTTGCAGGAATGCCTGCGGCAAGGCGACACCGTGGCCCGGCTGGGCGGCGATGAATTCGTCGTGCTGCTGGAGGGCCTGGGCTGCAACGAACCGACGGCAGCGGCCCAGGCCGAGCAGCTCGGGACCAAGATCCTGGCCGGGCTGAATCGTCCGTACATGCTGGGCAGCCATCTGTGCCACAGCACGCCGAGCATGGGCGCGACCTTGTTCCATGGCGGCTGGCCGGCCCATCCGGAGGAATTGCTGATGCAGGCCGACATCGCCATGTACCAGGCCAAGCAGGCGGGCCGCAACGGCATGCGCTTCTTCGACCAGAAAATGCAGGACAAGATCAGCACCCGGGCCCGGCTGGAGGAAGCGTTGCGGCGGGCGATCGCTGAGCAGCGCTTCGAACTGTACTACCAGCCCCAGGTCGACGCGCAGGGACAGGCGGTCGGCGCGGAAGCGCTGATACGCTGGCCGCAGCCGGACGGCGGCTTCATGTCGCCGGCCCGCTTCATTCCGGTGGCGGAAGAAGCCAGCCTGATCCTGCCGATCGGCCAGTGGGTGATGGAAACGGCCTGCGCCCAGCTGCGGCAGTGGCAAGACCAGCCGCACATGGCGCAGCTGGTGATGGCGGTGAATGTCAGCGCGGCGCAGATCCATCAACGGGATTTTTTCGAGCAGGTGCAAGAGCTGATCCGGCGCCACGGCGTCGACCCGGCGCGCCTGAAGCTGGAACTGACCGAGGGCCTGCTGCTGGAGAATATCGAGCAGACCATAGTCACCATGGAGCGGCTGCGCAAGATCGGCGTGCACTTCTCGCTGGACGATTTCGGCACCGGCTACTCTTCGCTGCAATATTTGCGGCGCTTGCCGCTAAGCCAGCTGAAGATCGACCGCTCCTTCGTCAACGAACTGGCCAGCAACAGCAACGACCAGGCCATCGTGACGACCATCATCGCCATGTCGCGCAGCCTGGGCCTGGACGTGATTGCGGAAGGCGTGGAAAGCCTCGAGCAGCGCCGCTTGCTGGAGCAGTTGGGCTGCCATCGCTACCAGGGTTTTTTGTTCAGCCAACCTGTGCCGGCCGGGCAGTTGCAGCAATGGCTGGCCGCCCGCCAGCCGCCGCTCGGTATTCTTTGATCTGGATCATGGATTTAGTCGCACCGCGCGCCCATAGTCCTTGTTGGCGGCGCATCGTGCGCCGGCCCGATCGACCACGAGGACATTATGGACAATATCGGTTGGACCCCGGACATGGCGCTGGGCATACCGCTGTTCGACGAAGCGCACGAGGCGCTGGCGGAACAAATCAAGCTGCTGTCACACTGCAAGGATGAGGACTTCGGTGCCGGCCTGGCGCAACTGATCGAATGCCTGGAGGATGATTTCCGCCACGAGGAAGCGCTGATGGAGGCGATCGACTACCCGGCCCTGCGCAGCCATCGTGAGCAGCACGCCCGCGTGCTGGCCACTTTGCATCAGCTGGAAGCGGGGAAGATCGACAGCGGCAGGGAGGCTGTCGGCCTGGTGCTGCCGTGGTTCCACGCCCACCTGGCCACAGCCGACACGGCGCTCGCCATCGCGCTGCAAATGAGCGGCCTCGATCTCGACGAGGCGGCCAAGGTCGGCTAGCGCCGCGCCTATGGGTGCTGCACGGCGCGGCGGCCGAGCAGCACGTGCAGCACGAACAGCACGGCGGTGGCAAGGCCGACAACCCAATGCACCGACGACCACGCGGGCCGGTCGCTCTCGCCGGCCAGGTAGTACAGGCCGAAGCCGGTGGCGGTCAACGCCAGCATGGCGGCGATCATGCTCCAGCCGGTGCGCAGATTGCGGGCGGCCTTGATCGCGCGGCGGATATGCGCGTTCATCAAGCTGCCGACGAAGAACAGCATCACCATCGCGGCCGCGCCGTGCAGTTTCATCGACCACGGTTCAAGCGGGTTGATGGTTTCGCCGAATTGCCCGATGGGGCGGAAGAAATAGCGCGCCAGCAGCCAGGCGGCGCCGCTGAGCAGCAGGGCGGCGAAGCTGGCGTAGATGCAGCGGCGGTGCCAGCGCTCGACGCGCAGGTTGACGTGGGGACGGTGACGGTGTGTATGCATCGCTCAGATTATAAACGCTGAGGCTTGCGATGCGGCGAGCGCAGGGTGTTGCGCATCGCCGCTGGCCAGCACCACCTTGGTCAGCGCGTCGGCCACGGCGCAGCGCGGCGCCCGCACCGATACGCTGATGGAGTCCACCAGCGGCTCGCCGCTGCGGCCGTCGACCAGCGCGCTGACCGCGCGGCCGTCGTGCTGGCGCGCCGAGAAATAGGCGGCCGATGTAGCCAGCGCTTCATCCCGCAGCAGCACTTGCGCGGCAGCGCGCCCCGGCGCCATCGGATCGCGCACGGCGACCGGCCAGTCGCGGTCGCCGAAGCCGCGCAGGTCGCCGCCCGCGTTGACGCAGCCGCTGGCGGCGCCGGCGCGCTGCAAGGCTTCCACCGCCAGATCGACCGCGTAGCCTTTGGCGATGCCGCCCACATCCACCCAGCCATGCGCCAGCTTGCGCACCAGCGGCCCCTGCTCGCAATGGTAGACGGCCAGCGACGGTTGATACGCAGGGATCCCGGCGTCGTTCGGGGGCGGCAGGCAAAGCCAATCCACCAGCCGTGGCGCGCAGGCGATGTTGAACAGGCCTTGCGACAGCTCGGCCATCTGCGCCGCCAATTGCAGCACCTGCCAGGTGTGCGGATGCACCTCCAGCACGTCGTCCGGCGCGGCGCGGTTCAGGCGCGAGATATCACTGGCGGCGTCATGAAAACTCATCAGCCGATGCACCAGCGCGACCTCGGCGAACGCCAGCGACACTGCCTGCTGAGCGCCGTCCGCAGTGATGTCGACCAGGGTGCCCAACCAGGGCTGGGCGCGCCGTATCATTTTTTCAGCGCCACCTGGGCGACGGCGGCAATGCGCCGCACGCCGTCGGTCAGGTGGGTGCAGGAGAGGGTGGCACCGCTGATGTTGGCGATGCCGTCGCCCACCGCCAGGCCGCCCGTTTGCGCGGACTTGCCGGTGAACTGGCGGCGCCAGGCCGGCAGGCGGATTTCGCCGCCGTGGCTTTCGCGGTAGGTCAGGATCTCGACCTGGCGCACGGTGGCGTCGGGATTGAGGCCGACCGCATACGAGATCAGCTCGAACTTGCCGATCACGTCGTCGAGTACCATGTAGCCCAGCAGCTTGTCGCCGCTGTAGGCGCCGACCACGCGCCAGTTGACCGAGCGCGCCGCCAGGCCCGCCAGCTTTTCCACCTGCTGCATCTGCGGCAGCGACAGCGCCAGGTCCTGCTCGCGGAACGCGGTCGCTTCCGGGAACATGAGCTTCTGCGCCTGTTCCGCGTTCAGGTACTGCGCCGCGAAGGCCGGCGCGCCGGCGGCGCATGCCGCCAGTGGTATCCAGTGCTGGTAGCGCATATCAGTACGAGAAGCCCATGCCCAGGTTCAGGCGGTCGCGCGACTTGTCTTCCTTGAACCACTGGTAATCGGCCTTCAGCACCACGCCTTCGCCGACCTTCAGGTTGGCGCCGACGGTGGTGACTTTTTCGTCAGGCGACGCGGCCACGCCCAGGCCCTGCGGCACGGCGGCGTAGCTCTTGGCGGTGTTGAACTGCTCGTAGCGCGCGAAAGGACTCAGCGTGTAGTCGCCCACTTGCATCAGGCGGTAGGCGGCCTGGGTGTACCAGCCGGCAAAGCTCTTCGGCACCGGCGTTGGATTGCCGACCAGCGTTTCGTTGAGCGCTTCGGTATTGCTGATCTGGCCGCGCGCGTACAGCGCCGACAGGTCCCAGCGGCCCGGCGTGTAGCGGGTGTGCAGGTCGACCATGGTGATGCGGGCGTCGTTGGCGGTGAAGCCGTCGGTCTTGTGGCCGGCCTTGCCGGTGAAGATGGAGCCGCCCACCAGCAGGCCCGGTACGCCGCGCCAGTTCAACGCCGCATGCACGCTCAAGTCGCGCGACTTGGCCTGCTGGCCTTCCTGGTGGATGGAGCCCAGCGGCGATTCGCGGCCGTCGCTGCCGGCGGCGTCCCATTTGCCCAGGTCGAAGCCGGTGGTGATGCCGGTGTCCCAGGTCAGGCCGTAGGCGGTGTCGCCGGACAGGCTCACGCCCACTTCGCGCCAGGTCGACGGGATGATCGCCGTCTCGACGAAGTTGCGCTCGACGCCGTAGTAGGCGGTCGGCTCGTGGTTGGTGTTCAGCAGGCCCATGGGAATCAGGTACAGGCCGACCTTGCTGCGCAAGCCGTTGCCGAATTCGCGTTCGACATACAGCTGTTCGACTTCGCTCTCGCCCTTGTCGGAGGCGGAGACGACGGCGTGTTCCCATTCGAATTCGGCGACCATCTTGGTCTTCTGGTCGAAGCGGTGCTCGATGCCGATCACGGCGCGGCGCACGTCGGCCTGCGCACCGCTGGCGTTCTTGCTTGGACGGTTGTAGTTGACTTCACCGTAGGCGCCGAAGATGGTGGCTGGCGCCGACTGCACTTCGACTGCGGCCAACGAGACCGGCGCGGTAGCAGGTGCGGCAGCCGGCGGCGGCGCGGAGGCCAGCGCCTGCTGGCGTTGTTCGACTGCTTCGGTCTTCTTGACGCTGGCTTTCAGCTCGGCCTTCAGCTGTTCCAGTTCGGCGGCCATCTTGTCGATGCGGGCCAGCAGTTCGGCCTCGCCTGCGGTGGCGGCGAAAGGCGCGCTGAGGAAGGCGGCGGCGAGGGCGGTGGCGATCAGGTGCTTGTTCATGTTCAGGTCTCTGCGATTAAGGGTTGGTTTTGTAGCCGTCGGTCAGCGTGCCGAGGAATTTGACGACATCGTCGATCTCGCCGGGCGACAGCGCCGGCGCCATGCCGGGCTGGCGGTTGTAGGGCACTTCGGTGGTGTTGACGTTCTTGCGGTACTGCGGCGGCAGGTCGTTAAACTTCTGCACCACGCCGTCGGCGCCGGTCGGGTACCACTCTTCCGGGTTGGTGTCGCGCCGCACGTAGAAGGCCACGACGTCCTTCAGGTTGTCGAAGGCGCCGTTGTGGAAGAAGGCCTGGCGCGTGGCGACGTTGCGCAGCGTCGGCACTTTGAAGGCGCCGCACAAGTCGGTGCGCGCGGCCAGGTCGGTGCGGTCAGGGCCGCACAGGCCTAGGTCGAAGTAAGCCGGATCGGCGGTTGCCGCCAGCTTTTTGTTGCGCGGCACGCCCAGGTTGTCGAAGGTGAAGTCGGTGAACAGCGGCGGTGCGCCGTCGGCCCCGCGCGCGCTGGTATGGCAGCCGATGCAATTGCCTTTGGCCGGATCGTTGAACAGCGCCAGGCCGCGCAGCTCCTGGTCGGACAGCTTCACTTTACCTGCCAGGAATTGGTCGTACTTGGAATCGAAGGGGTGGAACTCTCCGTCCTCCAACTGATATTTTTGCAGCGCGAAGGTCATGCGGCCGAAGGCCTGTTCGGCGTTGTCCAGTATCGCGGCGCCGAATTGGGCGCGGAACTGTTCGACGTACGGGGCTTTCTTCAGTTTGTCGATCACGTCCTGCTTGCTGGCGTTGGCCATTTCGTGCGGCGCCAGGAAGGGGCGTTCGGCCTGTTCCGCCAGGCTTTGCGCACGGCCGTCGCGGTCGATGCCGCCGGTCGGCGTGCCGTCCTTGGCGAAGAAGAAGGCCGGGTTCTGGTTCAGGTAGCGCAGCGACGGCGCGGCGCGGAAGCCCTGCACATCGCCGTTGGCGCCGCCCAGCTGGGCGGAGAGGTTGTTGGTCGGGCCGTGGGCGTTGTCCGGGCTGTGGCAGGTGGCGCACGACTGTTTGCCGGAGGCGGACAGCGACTGGTCCTTGAAAATCAGCTCGCCCAGCTGGGCGGCCTGGCTGAGGCCTGCTTCAACGACGGGCGGCGTCGGTGCCGGAGCGGTGGAGCCTCCGCCGCCGCTGCACGCGGCCAGGCTGGCCAGCAGCAGCGCGGCCGGAAGGAGGGCGGCGCGGGAATATTGTGTAAGCATGCGGTTTTGATGGTAAATGGGAATGACAACAATTCGCATTATCGCCTATGCGTTGGTGTTTTGCCAATGCCTCCGCAAGCATTTGTGGTTTATCCGCCCGCCGGCGCATAGGCCGTTGCCGCCGCCTTCCCCTGCGACAGGCGGTCGAACCACAGGTACAGCACCGGCGTGATAAATAGCGTGATCAGCTGCGAGAACAGCAGGCCGCCGACGATGGCGATGCCCAGCGGCTGCCGCAGTTCGGCGCCGGCGCCCAGTCCCAGTGCGATCGGCAGCGCGCCCATGATGGCGCACAGCGTCGTCATCATGATCGGTCGGAAGCGCAGCAGGCAGGCCTTGCGCACCGCCTCGGCCGGCGCCAGGCCTTCGCTGCGCTGCGCGTCCAGCGCGAAGTCGATGATCATGATGGCGTTCTTCTTGACCACGCCGACCAGCAGCAGGATGCCGATCATGGCGATGAAGCTCAGCTCCAGCCCCGCCATGCGCAGCGCCAGCAGCGCGCCCACCGCCGCCGACGGCACGCCGAGCAGGATGGTCACCGGGTGCAGCCAGCTTTCGTACAGCATGCCGAGGATGACGTAGATGACGGCGATGGCGATCGCGATCAGCCAAAGCTGGCTGCTTTGCGATTGCTGGAACAGCGCCGCCGCGCCGGCGTAGCTGCCGAAGATCGACGAGGGCAGGCCGATGCGCTGCTGCGCCGCCGTGATCTCGTCCGTGGCGTCGGACAGCGATTTGCCGGCGGCCAGGTCGAACGAGATCGTCACCGCAGGCAGCTGGCCCTGGTGGTTGACCGCCATCGTGCCGCGCTGGCGGTTGATGCGGCTGAAGGCGCTGAACGGCACCAGCGCGCCGCCAGCGTTGCGCACCTGGATGCGCGACAGGCTGCTCTCGTCGCGGCGGAACTGGTCGGCCAGTTCCATGATGACCTGGTAGCTGTCCTCCGGCGCGTAGATGGTGGACACCTGCCGTGTGCCGTAGGCCGCATACAGCGTGTTGCGCACGCTGGCCATGTCCACGCCCAGCGTCGCCGCCTGGTCGCGATCCACCGTCAGCCGCGCATCGAGGCCGTCGTACTGGGCGTCGCTCGACAGGCCGACCAGCACGTCGCCGTGCCGCAGCTCGTCCATCAGTTTGTTGGTCCACAGATTCAGGTCGCCGGGGCTGACCGATTGCAGCGTGTACTGATAGGTGCTCTTGGACGAGCGGCCGCCGACCTTGAGGTTTTGCACCGGGCTGAAAAACACCTTGATGTCGGGCAGGAAGCTGGTCTCCTTGCGCAGCCGCGCCAGCACCTGCTGCATGGCGGGGCGCATGGCCGCTTCCTTGAGCGTGATGTAGAACGAGGTGGTGTCGTGATCGACCTTGGCGGCGACGTCGCTGACGGCGGCATCGGCCATGATGACTTGCTGCAGCTGCCTGAGCACCGCCAGCCGGCCTTCATACGACATGTCCTGCGGCGCGTCGACGTTGGCGGAGATCTGGCCGGTATCCTCCTGCGGGAAGAAACCCTTGGGCGCGCTGGTGTACAGCCACGCCGTCAGGCCGAAGGTCGCCAGCGCCGCCAGCAGCACCGGCGCGCGGTGGGCGATGGCGCGGTCCAGCAGGCGCTCGTAGCCGGCCAGCAGCCGTCCGAAGCCCGCCTCGAAGGCGCGGCTCCACGCCGGCGCCGGCGCGTGCAGTTGCGCGGTCTTGATGAATTTGGGGACCAGCACCGGGATTAGCGTCAGCGAGGCCGCCGCCGACACCAAAATCGCCAGCGCCACCACGATGGCAAACTCGTGGAACAGCAGGCCGATGGTGCCGGGCATGAAGAAGATGGGAATGAACACCGCTATCAGCGAGACCGAAATCGATACCACGGTGAACGCCACCTCGCCGGTGCCACGTATCGTCGCGGCCATCGGTTCCATGCCTTGCTCGATGTGGCGCATGATGTTTTCCAGGACGACGATGGCGTCGTCCACCACCAGGCCGACGGCGATGGTCAATCCCATCAGCGAGATGTTATCGAGGCTGAGATTGAGCGCGAACATCAGGCCGAAAGTCCCCAGCAGCGACACCGGCAGGCTGATGGCTGGTATCAGCGTGGCGGCCAGCTGGCGCAGGAACAGCAGGATCACCAGCACCACCAGCGCGATGGTCAGCAGCATGGTCAGGTTGACGTCGTGGATCGCGTTGCGGATCGAGATCGAGCGGTCGTTCAGCAGCTGGATATGGACGGAGCCGGGCA
The DNA here is from genome assembly GCF_003416895.1 of Duganella sp. BJB476. Taxonomy (GTDB): domain Bacteria; phylum Pseudomonadota; class Gammaproteobacteria; order Burkholderiales; family Burkholderiaceae_D; genus Rugamonas. The sequence goes on along the minus strand of NZ_QVIO01000001.1, from coordinate 1,808,653 downwards.
ACTGGCTGGCCAGGCGCGGCATCAATGCGCGGATGGCGGCGATGGTGGCGACGGTGTTTGCGCCGGGCTGGCGCTGCACTTGCAGCAGGACGGCGTCGCGGCCGTTGATGGTGCTGGTGTTCTGGGTGTTCTCTATGCTGTCCAGCACCGTCGCGAAGTCGGCCAGGCGCACGTTGCGGCCGTTGCGATGAGCGACGATCAGCGCGCCGAAGTCGGCCGCCTTCATCAGGCCGGGCGGCATCTGCAGCGTCATCATCTGGCGCGGGCTGTCCAACTGGCCCAGCGGCGCGTTGGAGTTGGCGGCCTTGAGCGCGGTGCTGACGTCGTCCAGCGTCAGGTCCAGCGCGGCCAGTCGGTCGGGATCGACCTCGATGCGCACCGCATAGCGCTTCTGGCCGGACACCGTCACCTGCGCCACGCCGCTCAGCGTCGACAGCGCCGGCACGACCAGGTTGTCCGAGTAGCCGTTCAGGTCCGCCAGCTTCAGCGACGGCGAATCGAGGCCGATCAGCAGCACCGGCGCATCGGCCGGATTGACCTTGCGGTAGGACGGCGGCGTTGTCATCTCCGCCGGCAGCGAGCGGGTGGCGCGGTATAGCGCGGCCTGCACATCGCCGGCGGCGGCGTCGATATTGCGGCTCGGGTCGAACTCCAGCGTGATCTGGGTTTCGCCCTGGATGCTGCTGGAAGTGGTGGACAGCAGCCCCGGTATCGCCGTGAACTGCTTTTCGAGCGGCGTGGCGATGGAGGTGGACATGGTTTCCGGGCTGCCGCCGGACAGGCGGGCCGACACTTGGATGGTTGGCGTATCGTAGTTGGGCAGTGCCGACAGCGGCAGTTGCAGCCAGCAGGCCAGGCCTCCGATGATCACGGTCAGCCACGCCAGCAGCGTGGCGATCGGCCGCTTCAGGCAAAACTCGGCGATCTTCATGGCGCCGCCTTGGCGACGGCCGAAGCGGGGCGCGCGTCGGCGATGCGTATCGCGTCGCCGGAGCGCAGGTTGCCGCCGCCTTCCAGCACCACGCGGGTGCCGTTGGCGACGCCTTCCACCACGGCCATCCCGCTTTGCACGCGCAATAGCGTGACTGGCTGTCGCGTGGCCTTGCCGTCGGCGCCGGCGACGAAGACGAAGCGGCCAGCCGGACCTTCCAGTACCGCCTGCGGCGGCAGCACGACGGCGTTCCTGTCGATGCCGGCCAAGACCGTGACCCTGGCGTAGGCACCGGGCCACAGCGTGGCGCGCGGGTTAGGCATGGTGGCTTTCAGGCTGATGGTGCCGCTGTCGGTATTGACGGTGTTGTTGATGAAAGAGAGTTCGCCGGTCACAGTCTCGCCGTCGGCGCCGTCGATGGTGACACGCACCGACCCCGCGCCGCGCGCGCGCAGGATGGCGGTCAGGTCCTGCTCCGGCAAATTGAACTCCACGCCGATGGGCGAGAACTGGGCGAGCGTGACCAGGGGCGCGGCGGCGCTGGTTTGCGCCAGGCTGCCGGGATGGACCGCGACCGCGCCGGTGCGCGCCGCGATGGGCGCGACGATACGTGTATGCGCCACCAGCAGCCGCGCGCTGTCGATGTCGGCACGCGCCGCCTTCAGCTGGGCCTTGAGTGCGTCGACCTTGCTGGCAGCCGTGTCGACCGCGCTGGACGTGATGAAGTGCGACTTGACCAGTTCCGACGAGCGGCCGAAGTCGCGGCTGGCGTCGGCCAGTTGGGCCAGGATCTGCGCAGCTTGCGCTTCGCTGCGCTGCAATTGGGCGTTGGCGTCCGCGCTGTCGAGCGTGAACAGCAACTGGCCGGCCTTGACCTCGTCGCCTTCCTTGAAATGGATGGCGACGATGGTGGCGGTCAGTTGCGGCCGGACTTCGACGATATTGAGCGCCACCAGGTGACCCTGCGCGCTCAGCTCCAGCGGAAGTTCCTGCTGGCGCGCGGCGGTCACGGCGACCAGAGGGATTTTCTTGGCCGGCGCTGCCGCCGGGCTTTGAGTGCGCAGGCTGTAGGCCAGCGCGATACCTGCAGCCAGAAGCAGGGCGGCGGGCATCAGGAGGAGTTTTTTCTTGAGGTGCATGGTGCCGATGTTAGGAGGCCGTGCATTAACCGAACATTAAAACCATTCATGTTTGAGGTTTAATTCTGGGTTAATAGTCGCTCTGATAAAATCGCCGCCGGCGTGTTATTTGGCCCTCAGGTGGCGCTGCTTGCACTGTTGTATGGCATCGCAAGATTATCAAAACGATTCATGATGTTGTCATATTTGGTTCTTAGACTTTCGGGTTTTCACACCCCGCAAACTGGAAAGTCATATGAAGAATCCGAAGCAGCAGTTGATCCTGTCGACGATGTCGGCCCACGTTCTGGCCGCCCTGGCCCTGATGTCCGGCGCCGCCCACGCGCAAACCGCAGCGCCGACCATGGAGGATGTGCCGGTATCGAACACCGCGCTGGATTCGGAAGCGATCAAAAGCCGCGTGGTGATCACCGGCTCCAACGCCGCCAACCGCGCGCCGGTGCAGGCTTCGTTGAAGGCGACCCAGCCGCAGTCCGTCATCACCGCGACCTTCATCGAGCAGGCGGTTACGCCGCTGGCGGACTTCAACGCCGTGGCGCGCATCGCGCCGAGCGTGGGCTCCGGCCTGTCGTCCAACGGTCCTGGCCTGGGCGAATCGAAGGTCACGCTGCGCGGCTTCCAGGACGGCGAGTACAACGTCACCTACGACGGCATCCCGTTCGGCGACACCAACAATCCTACCCACCACTCGACCTCCTACTTCCCGGCCCGTATCATCGGCGGCATGGTGATCGAGCGCGGTCCCGGCAACGCCAGCAACCTGGGACAAGCCACCTTCGGCGGTTCGATCAACCTGTTCTCGAAAGAGCTGGCCACCGAATTCCGCTTTTCGCCTTACGCCACCTACGGTTCCTGGAACACCAAGATCCTCGGCGCGGAGATCGATTCCGGCCAGCTGGAGCAGTTCGGCGATGCCCGCATGATGTTCAACGCCTCGCGCCTGACCAGCGACGGCTACCAGACCTACAGCGGCGTCAAGGAAGACAATTATCAGTTCAAGTTCCAGAAACCGCTGGGCAAGGACACCATGCTGACGGTGTTCTCGACCTATAACAAGATCCACAGCTACGTGCCGGACAAGGCCGGCGTTACGCTGGCCCAGGTCGCGCTGTACGGTAAAAACTACTCGCTCAACAACGACAAGACCAGCCAGAACTACTTCGGCTACAACTACAACGACAAGCGCACCGACTTCGAATATATCCGCCTGCAATCGCAGCTGGACGGCGGCTGGGCGATCGACAACACGCTGTACACCTATGCCTACGACAACAACACCTTCTCCGGCCAGGACGCCAGCGGCGCCACCGCCAACGGCACCAAGTCCGGCCCGGCCGGCAACAAGAACGTCCCAGGCTACAACAAGCTCAATTCCTACCGCGTCAACGGCGACATCTTCAAACTGACCAAGCAGCTGCAAGCAGGCCTGCTGCGCGCGGGCGTCTGGCTGGAGAACTCCGACACCGAACGCCATACCTACGACCTGGATTGGACGCTGAACGCGCCGAACCCGAAGGAAGCGACCGCGCCGAAAGACGTCTCCTACAACCAGAACTCGTCGTGGAAGCAGTATCAGCCCTTCGTCGAATTCGAATGGGCCGTGGCGCCGCAATGGACCGTGACGCCGGGTCTCAAATATGTGAACTTCAAGCGCTCGCTGGACGCGGTGGTCAACCAGGGTACGCGCATCCCGACCAAGGCTGACCAGACCTACGACACCACCTTGCCGTTCCTGACCGCGAACTACGCGATCAACAAGGAATGGTCGGCCTACGCGCAGACTGCGCGCGGTTTCCTGGTGCCGGACCTGTCGATGTTCTACGTGAATAACCCGAACCTGAGCACGCCGAAGCCGCAGACCTCCACCAACTACCAGCTGGGCACCGTGCACCAGTCGGGCAACCTGACCTTCGATGCGGACGTCTACTACATCGACTTCAACAACAAGATCGCCTCGACCGGCACCGGCAATGACCTGGTGTACTACAACCAGGGCGGCGTGATCTACAAGGGCATCGAAGGCGCGGCGACGTATTATGTCGGCAGCGGCTTCTCGCTGCACGCCAACGGTTCGGTCAACAAGGCCGAGGCCAAGGACACCGGCCTGCAAATCGCCAAGGTGCCGAAATCGACCGCCGCACTGGGCCTGCTGTACAAGGACCATGGCCTGTATGGCTCGCTGATCGCCAAGACCAACGGCAGCCAGTACGCCAAGGACGGCGAACCGGCCGCCTACCAGATCGGTGCCTACACGGTGACCGACTTCACCGCCGGCTACCGCTGGCGCGTGGGCGGCGTCGTCAAGATGCTCAAGGTGCAGGTTGGTGTCAACAACGTCTTCAACAAGCAGGATGCGACGTCGATCAGCGCGAACAGCAAGGGCGCGGCGTTCGACCAGTACACCTTTGTGCCTGAGCGTAGCTGGACCGTGTCGCTCAATGCCGATTTCTAAGGTAGCTCGCATGCGTATATCCACAATGCTGTGTTGCGCGGCGCTGGTGCTGGCGACCGGGGAAGGCGCCGCGATGGCGGCGTCCGATCCGGTGGTGATGTCGTTCGCCACCGTGGGCGACTCGCGCGCCGATCCGGCCAGTGCCGAGACGGCGCAGGACAAGGTCTACCTGCAAAACACCCGCGCCTTGTCGCGCATCCTGCGCGAGATCCAGGCGGCCAGGCCGAAGGCCTTGTTCTTCAACGGCGACATGATCATGGGCTATACCGCCGACAAGAGCGCGATCGCCCGCCAGTATGCCTACTGGCGCGGCATGACGGCGGGCTTGATGGAAAACGGCACCTACGTGGTGCCGGTGACCGGCAACCATGAAATGCAGTTCAAGGACAAGGACGCCGCCGGCAAGACCACCAAGATAGCGCGTCTTGAAAACGAAGAGCTGTGGCGCGAAAGCATGGGCGACCTGATACTGGATACCGCCCGTTGGAAGGCCGTCACCGGCATCGAGGCCAGCGCCTTCGACGCCGGCAACGCGCCGCCGGTGGGCGGGCCGGATGGCAACCGGACCAGCCAGTCGCAATTGACGTTCTCCTTCGACGCCGGCGGCAGCCACTTCGCCGTGATCGACACCGACCCGGTCGGCAACGACGGCCACGGTCCGGCGCACTGGCTGGCGGAGGACTTCCGCCAGGCCAAGGCGCGCGGCGCCAAGCGCTTCTTCGTGTTCGGCCACAAGCCGGCCTACACCTACTACTTCAAGGACGGCGTGGAGGAGGACGGCATGGACATCTATCCGGACAACGCCAAGGCCTTCTGGCAGGTGATGGAAGAATACGGCGGCGCCTATTTCTGCGGCCACCAGCACATCTTCAACGCCCAGCAGCCGGCGCTCGCCGACGGCGGCAAGGCGTGGCAGGTGATGGTGGGCTCGGGCGGTTCGCCGTTCAGCGCCAAGGCCGGGGACAGCCGCAATCCGCAGGACCGGGCCTACGCCTGGGCGCTGGTCAAAGTGCACGCCAGCGGCAAGGTGCGCATCGAGGTGTACGGCTTCGATGAACACTACGGCAAAACCAAACGACTGAAAACCATCCAGTTCTGAGCCAGGCCTCCGCGTTGTCGCCAATTGGTGACGACGCGGTAAGCTCGCGCTACAATGGGCTGATGCTACGTGTGCCGACCAGGGTTGTTGTACTGAGTGCGATGCTGTCCTTGCTATCGACGGCCGGGACCAGTGTCGCCGCGACCGAAATCCGCACGGCAGCCCAGCAGGGCACCGAGCCCAAATTCCAGAGCGCCGGCGCGACCGGTGGGCGCGTGGTCGGCATCTGCGTCGATATCATGCGCGCCGTCGAAAAGCTGGATCCCGGCCTGAAATTCACCGGCGACCAGGTCTGGCAGCCCTTGCCGCGCATTTACTCCGCCATGGACCGCAGCGTGCAGGATGCTTCCTGCGGACTCTCGCATTCGCCGGAACGGGACAAAAAATACCTGTTTGTCGGTCCGCCGCTGTTCTCCATCCGCTACTACCTGGTCGCGCGCGGCGACGACGCGGCGGTGATCGCCAATTGGGACGACCTGCGCAAGCTGGCGCCGGACAATGTGGTGCTGGCCAATCGTGGCTTCGCCGGCGTGACGGTGCTGGAATCGGCCGGCCTGTCGCAGATCGACGCCGGCGCCGCGGACCCCAAGCTCAACTTGCAAAAGCTGCTGGCCCACCGGGGCCGCTTCTTCTTCCATCGGACGCCGGGTTTGCAGGCGGTGCTGGACCGCTCAGGCATGGCCGCCAAATTCAAGATCCTGCCGACCGTCATGGCTATCAGCCCGCTGTATTTCGTCGTCGGCAAACAGGTCGATCCGGCGGTGGTCGAGCGCCTGCGGGCGGCCTTGCAGACGCTGGAAAAAAGCGGAGAACTGGAACGTATCGCTAAGTCGTGGGAGTAGCCGGCGACAGCCTGGCGATCAATGCCAGCAGCGCTTCGACATCGACCGGCTTGACGAAGTAGTGGTCGAAGCCAGCCGCGCTGGCCAGGTCGCGGTCCTCGCTGCGGCCGTAGCCGGTCACCGCCACCAGCGTGGCGTTGGCGGTTTGCGGCAGCTCGCGCAGGCCGCGCGCCAGCTCGTTGCCGCTGATGTCGGGCAGGCCGATATCGAGCAGGCACAGTTCCGGCGCCAGGCGCTGGGCGATCTCCAGCGCCTCCAGCGCGGTATGCGCCACTAATACCTCGTGGCCGGATGCATCGAGCAGCAGTTGCAGCGTTTGCGCGGCGTCGATGTTGTCGTCCACCACCAGCACGCGCAGCCTGGCGCTGCCGGCCGCGGACCGCCCGGACGCTGGCGTTGCGTTCTGGCCTGGACCGCCAGGCAGCGAGATGGTGAAGGTGCTGCCTTGCTGCTCGCCCGGACTATCGGCGGCGACGCTGCCGCCATGCAGTTCCACCAGCGATTTGACCAGCGCCAGGCCCAGTCCCAGCCCTCCTTGCGAACGGTCGGGATTGCGGTCGGCCTGGGCGAACAATTCGAACACGCGGGCGCGCAGTTCCGGCGCCATGCCGATGCCGGAATCGCTGACCACCAGCCGCACCACGCCGTCCCCGCCATGTACCGACAACTTGATGACGCCGTCGACCGGCGTGTATTTGGCGGCGTTGTTGAGCACATTGACCAGCACCTGCACCAGTCGTTTGTGGTCGCCGTTGACTTGCTGCGGCACCTCGGGCAGCGACAGTTCGAAATGCTGATGCTTGTTCCTGAATAGCGGCTCCGCCTGTTCGACGGCGTCGGCCACCACGTCGGCCATGTTGAGCGGTACGCGCGTCACCGTCACCAGCCCGCGAGTCACGCGCGAAACGTCGAGCAGGTCGTCAACCAGGCGCGTCATGTGGTGCACCTGGCGGACGATGATGCTGGCCGTGCGTTCGACCGCCGCGGCGGTGGCGTGGCCGCTTTGCAGCAACTGCGCGCCGGCGCTGATCGGCGCCAGCGGATTGCGCAGTTCATGCGCCAGCATCGCCAGGAATTCATCCTTGCGCTGGTCGGCCAGGCGCAGCTGGCTTTCCGCCTTCATGTGCTGGAGTTCCTTTTGCTGCAAGGCCTCGGCCATCGCGTCCAGCGCCCGCGCCAGTTCGCTGATTTCCTCGTTGCCGTAGACGATGCCGCTGCGCGCGCCCAGCGTGCCGGAGGCGATGCTGTTGGCGGTGGTGGCCAGGCGCTTGACCCGGCGCAGCACCAGCACGTCGCCGACAAACCAGGCCGCCAGCAGCGCCAGCGCCACCGTGACGGCCAGTGCCGACATGTCCAGCATCTGGTCGTGGCGGGCGGAGGCGGTGATGTCGTCTGCCGGAATGCCGATGGTGACGGTGTAGTCGGACAAGCCGTTGTTGCCGACGCGGGCAAAACGGTGCAGGCGTTCGATGCCATCGGGTCCGGTCAGCAGCACCGGCTTGCCCGGTTCGCCGGCCATGGCGGCCCGCATTTCCGGCCATACCATCTGGCCGAACCACTGGTCCGGATTGGGCTTGCGCGAAATGATCCTGCCGTCCGAGTCGGACGTCAGCAGCAGCGATCCGGGCGGCAGCTTGATGTCGGCCACGAAGCGATCCAGCTTGGTCAGGTCGAGCGCGGCGAACACCACGGCCTTGACCTTGTCGCCTTCGCCCAGCAGCGGGTAGGTGAGGTTGACGGTGTGTTTCTGGATCACGCGGCCGAACACATAGCCGCCGGCCACGAAGCGGCGCAGGTGCACGGCGCGGCGGAAGTGCGAGCGGTCCGACAGGTTGACCGGCGTGGACGAGGGGATGGCGCTGCAGGTGACATCGCCGTTCAGCTGGATCAGGCCAAGGTTGGCGTAGTCGGGATTCTGTTGCTGGATATTGGCCAGCAGGCGGCTGCAATGTTGCTGGTCGCCGGTCAGGTCGGGAATGCTGGCCAGGTCGCGCAGGATCTGGCGCGCGCCCTCGATCGATTGCGCTTCGTTGGCGGCGGCCAGGTTGGTCAGGCGTTGCAGATTCTCTTCCGCCACCTGCACCGCGTGCTGGCGTTCGCGCACGCCGCTGACCAGCGTCATCACCGCGATCGGCGCGATCGCCAGCGCCACCAGCAGGATCAGGCGGCTGCGCAAGCTATTGAGTTGGAAGAGAAGAAAGGCCATGCTGGGTGCTTAACGGGCCCGATAACGTGCGTTGCCGTAGCGGATAATCGCCTGGACGCCGCGCCGCAGCGTGGCGATGTCGTCCGAAATATAACCGATGCGGATAAAGCCCGGCGCACCCAAGGCGTCGCCCGGCATCAGCGCCACCGAGTACTGGTTCAGCAACTCCTCGGCGAACTGTTTGGTGTCCATGGTCAGCGCCGAGACGTCGCCCCACAGATAGGGGCCGGAGGCCGGGCAGTGCATGCGCATCCAAGGCAGGCCGTGCACCATGTCCAGCACCAGGTCGCGGCGCTGGCGGTATTCTTCCAGCATCGCCGTCGGTTCGCCGGACTCGAAGGCGGAGGCCAGCGCCAGCTGGATCAGCATGGGCGCGGCGGCGGTGATCGGGCCTTGCAGCGTCTCCATCGCGGTGACGATGTGGGGCGGCGCCACCGCGAAGCCGGCGCGCCAACCCATCATCGCGTAGCTCTGCGAGGCGGAATACAGCGTGACGATGCCGATCTGCTGCCAGTCCGGCCGCGCGGCCAGGCTGGTATGGACGCCTTCGAAGATCAGCTTTTCGTAGCTCTCGTCGACGATGGCGCGGGTGCCGGTGCGTTTGAGCCAGCCGGCGATGCGTTCGATTTCGTCGGCCCGCAGCACGCCGCCGGTGGGGTTGTGCGGATTGTTGATGATCAGGATTTTGGCCGGTGGCAGGCTGTCGAGGAATTCGGCGCTGACGGTGGCCGGCAGATCGACCAGCACCGGCTCCAGTCCCAGCAGCTTGCAGGTGGTGACGTAGGCTGGCCAGTGCGGCTTGAAGATGATGACGGCGTCGCCAGGATCGGCCATCACATACAGCGCCTGATACAAGGCCTGCTTGGCGCCGTTGGTGACGATGATTTCGCCGGCGCTGGCGGCGATGCCGTTTTCGCTGCTGACCTTGGCGGCCAGGCGGGCGCGGATGCCGGCGTCGCCGCCGACCGTGGTGTAGGGCAGGGAGGGTTGTTGCAAGCCGTCGCGCACCGCTTGCAGCACGCTTTCCGGCGCCTGGAAATGCGAGATTGCGATGGAAAAGTCAATCACGTCCTCGCCGCGCGCCTTCATGGCGTCGACCCGGCCGTGCATTGCGGTGGTCGCCAGCGGCTTGGAGCGGGCGATGCGTTGTGATGTTTCCATGCAAAGTGTCTCTGTGGCAAATGTTTCGATTTGTTATTCTACTTCAGATAAGGAAGTCAGTACGCACGTCTGCACACATATTTGCCTGGTGGTATCCTTGTTCGCTTAACCAATGAGGATGGCTCACTAATCTTATGCGATTAACAATAAAAACATGCGGCCGGGCGCTTGCGCTGGCCTTCGTTGCCACCGGCGCCGCGCAGGCGGAAGCGATCATCACGATCGGCCATGTGGCGGCGACTTCGGGGCCGATCGCCCATCTGGGCAAGGACAATGAAAACGGCGCCCGCATGGCGGTCGACGAGCTCAACGCCAAGGGCGTGGTCATCGGCGGGAAGAAGTACAAGATCGTGTTGCAGGCGGAAGACGATGCAGCCGATCCCAAGCAGGGCACCACTGCCGCGCAAAAGTTGGTGGACGCCAGGGTCAACGGCGTGATCGGCCACGAGACGTCGGGCACGACCATTCCGGCTTCGCGCATCTACCACGACGCCGGCATACCGCAGATCTCGCCATCGGCCACCAATCCGCAATACACGCGCCAGCGTTACGAGACCGCGTTCCGCAACATCGCTAACGACGAGCAGCTGGGCGCCGCGCTGGCCCGCTATGCGATGCAGAACGTCAAGGCCAAGCGCATCGCCGTGATCGACGACCGCACTGCCTACGGCAAGGGCCTGGTCGATGAATTTGTCAAGAACGTCAAGCGCACCGGCGGCGCGTCGGGCACCACCGTGGTGTCGACCCAGTTCACTACCGACAAGTCGACCGACTTCAGCGCCATCCTTACCGCCATCAAGGCGACCAAGCCGGATATGGTGTTCTTCGGCGGCATGGACGCCGTGGCCGGGCCGATGCTGCGCCAGATGAAGGCGCTGGCGATCCCGATCAAGTTCATGGGTGGCGACGGCATGTGTTCGGATTCGGTGCCGCGCCTGGCGGGCGACGCCATGAGCGATGGCCAGGTGATCTGCGCCGAGGCGGGCGGGGTCGAGCCGTCGCAGGAAAAAGGCATGGCCGATTTCCGCGTGGCCTACAGGAAGAAATTCGGCATCGATGTGGAGACCTACGCGCCGTACGCCTACGACGCGCTGATGACGATGGTCGAGGCGATGCAGAAGGCCGGTTCGCCGGAGCCGGCCAAGTATCTGCCGGCGCTGGCCGGCATCACCCACAAAGGCGTGACCGGCAACATCACCTTCGATGCGCGCGGCGACGTCAAAGACGGCGTGCTGACGATTTACAGCTTCCGCAACGCCCGGCGCGAAAAAGTGGCGGTGATGAAATAACCCACCCCGGGGTCAAGTCTGACATTCGGACACGAACTCTGCCGTAAATGCCACTACGGCAGAGCTCGTGTCCGAATGTCAGACTTGACCCCGACGTTTAGCCTTCCGATGGGCCGCGGCCGGGGCCGCCTGGGCCTGGGCCGCCCGGCGGCGGGCCGAAGCGCGGCTCGTTGTTCGAGTCGGCTGCGGTGGCGGCGCCGCCCAGCCGGTAGGACAGCCCCAGGTAAAACACCCGGCCGTCGAAGCGGCGGGTGCTGGTCTCGCGCAGCGTGGCGCTGTTGATGACGGTCTCCATCTTGTTGGTGCTGAACAGGTCGGTGACCGTGCCCACCAGGCTCAGGCGCGGCGTCACGGCCTGGCGCACGCTCAGGTTGAAGGTGCTGTTCGGCGAGCGGTAGCCCTGGCCGGACAGCGTCTTGCCCTGCATCTGCAAGGCCATCTGTACTTGCGTCGCGGCGCTGTAAGCATAGTTCAGGCGCACGCGGCCGCTCAGCGAGTTGGCGGTGCGGGTGACCAGCGCGCCGCTGTCGTCCTGCGTGGTCTGTTGGCTGCGCGCCAGGTTGCCGCTGGAGTTCAGCGTCAGCGACGGCGTCAGCTTGCCGCTGACCGTGAATTCCAATCCGCTTGCATGACTGCCTTCGCCGTTCTGGCGCGTGGTCAACAGCACGTTGTTGGCGATGAAGGTGCGAAAGTCGACGATGGCGTCGGTGTCCTTGCGGTAGTAGCCGCGCAGATTGGTTTCGAGCGCGCCGAACTTGGTTTCGTAGCCCACTTCGAAGGAGTCGGTCTTGGTCGGCTTCAGCATCGGATTGCCGGACGAGACGTTGAACTCGTCGCGATACACCACGTAGGGATTGAGGTCGTTGGCGTTCGGGCGGCGGATGCGGCGCGCGTAGGCGAAGCGCATATTGGCCGTCTCGGTCGCCTTGTAGGTGGCGAAGAAGCTCGGGATCAGGTTGGTGTAGTTGTTCTTGGCCTCGACGCCGCTGGTGATCTGGTGGATGTCCATGTCGGTGTACTCGGTGCGCAAGCCGCCCAGCACGCCCCAGCGGTCGTTCAGCTTCAGCTGGTAGGAACCGTACAGCGCGACCACGGTTTCCTCCAGGTCGAAGCGGTTGCTGCGCGCCGGGTTGACCACGGCGACCGAGCTCAGCGGATCGATGTCGGTGTACAGCGTGTCGAAGTTGTTCTTGTTGGTGGCGACCTTGTAGCCCGCCTTGAGGCTGCCGCCGGCCAGCGGACGCTCGTAGTCCCCGGTGAAGTCGACGATGTGGGTGCTGCTGTCGTTGCGCTGGTGGGCGCGGCTGTCCGGCAGGTTGCCAATGGCGTAGTCGTTGGCGTAGGCGCTGTTGCTGTCGTTCTCGGAGGCCGAGACGCGCAGGTCGATCTTCAGCGTCTCGTTCGGCAGCTGGCCCTTGTGGTCGTAGCGTCCGCCCCAGCTGAAGTTCTTGGCGTCGCCTTCGCGCGCGGTGGTGCGCACGTAGTCGGTGGCGGGGAAGCCGGCGGTGGCGCCGTTGACGTAGTGGTCGATGCCGCGCTGGTCGTTGCCGCGGCCCATGTAGTTGGCGCTGGCGGTGAGCGTGTCGTTCTGGTCCAGGTTGTAGCTGGCGGTGCCGTTCACGCCGCCCATGTCGTTCAGGCCGGCTCCGGACGAGGTCTGGCTGCTGTGCACGAAGGCGCCGGTGACCGGATCGAGGCGGTCGCGGCTGACCACGGCGGTGGAGTTGCGGCCGTCGTGGCGCACGTTGACGCCGCCCTGGAAGCCCCACGGTCCCTCGTTGTAGCTGCCCGACGCGGCGCTGTTGTAACGGCCGGCATAACCGGCGTTGGCGTTGACGTTGGCAAAGCCGCCCGGCTTTTTGTTACGACGCATCACCAGGTTGAGGATGGGGCCGCCACCGGCTTCGTTGCCGAACTGCGCGCCGGGATTGTTGATCACTTCGACGGACTCGATATCGTCGGCGTTCATCGCCTGCAGCGTCGGGCCGCGGTTATCGCCTTGCAGCATGGCGGACGGCTTGCCGTCGACCAGGATCTGCACATTGGTGCTGCCGCGCAGCGTGACGGTGCCATCCGGATCGACCGCCACCGACGGCACATTGTTCAACGCATCGGCGGCGGTGCCGTTGGTGCTGCTGATGTCGGACTTGACGTCGTACACCTGGCGGTCGATGCGGTTGGTCGGCCGCTCGCCGGCCACCGTAACCGACGGCACCACCGGCGCAGCTTCCTTGGGCTTGGCCGCGGTGGTCGGCTTGGCGTCTGGCTTATCAGTGGCAGGCTGGGTTTGGGCGAGGGCGGTCAGCGGCGCGGCGAGGCAGGCGGTCAGGAATATCTTGTGCATGGTATGGCGGGCCGATGCATCGGCGCCGTCTAGTTCGTCGTTGAAAGGTTGATATTTTAATTGGAACTCAACTAGGAATGATTGCTATTTACAATACTTTACTTCGGCCTTGGGCTCCGCGCTAAAATAGCTGCCTTCACATAGGAGGATCACATGGCACGCGGCACCGCACATATCGGCAAGGACAGCTATCAAACCACCATCGAGGTTAGCGGCCATACGCTGGTCGGCGATGAACCGGAGCGCAACGGCGGCCGCGACACCGGTCCGGCGCCCTACGATTTCGTGCTGGCGGGCCTGGGCGCATGCACCGCCATCACGCTGCGCATGTATGCAGACCGCAAGCAGTGGCCGTTGGACGCGGTCGATGTCGGCCTGCACCTGAGCCACGGCGACGACGGCGCGATGATGGTCAAGCGCACGCTGTCCTTCATCGGCACACTGGACGCCGAACAAAAAAACCGCATGGCCGAAATCGCCGAGAAGACGCCGGTGACGTTGACATTGAAGGCGGGGATGGTGATAGCCACGACGGTCAGTTGACGATTAGGCGATGCGTATCAACGCCCGATCCAAGGCGTCACACGACATAATGAACGAAAGGTGGCCATCAATAACAATATTGCAGAGCCCGATATAAAGATCGTGGTCATGGGCCGGAAAAACTGGCTGTTCTCGGATAGCCCGGCCGGCATGCATGCCAACGCCGTGATGTATAGTCTTGTGCAAACCGCGAAAGCCAACGGCATAGACCCGTTTACGTATCTGCGGTATGTCTTCGCGACGATGCCAAAGCTGAAGACTGCCGATGAGGTTGAATCGCTGCTACCATGGAATATGCCGCGCTAACTTACGGCAGACGACCTTCTAGGAAGCTGAACGAGAATAAGGAATGACAGGATGGACGAGTACAAGTTCGATGTGTTCCGCACGCAGGGCAAGGCGGACCGCGCACCTATCAGCCAAGAGCTGATAGCTCAGGCCCACTAGGACTTTGTTGACGATCTCGGGAAAAGCGCCATTGCGCACTATGCACACGAAACACGCATATTGACGGATCGGACAGAGCGCGGCGTATCAGTGATCATCCAGACGGAAGCTGATGCCGCCGATGTAAAAAAAACGGTGCGTGATTTGGCCGATAAGTATGGGCTATTCACGGAATTTTTGCATTAAGTTGAACCTCGCGACGCTTCGGCGTCGCGATTGAGCACCTTAACGATCACGCTTGATAGAGGAAACTCATGGCGACCACTCGTGACCCCAACCCTTCCGGACAGCTTAGTCTAAAGGACTATTTTCACGAATCGTCAAGCGGGCATTATGACGAAAGCCGCGTGGTGTCTCTCGCGCCGGGACACGGTACCAAAATTGAGATGACAGTCTTTGTAGATTCTTGCAACCAGTTTTCTGGACCACGTTCGGAAAGCACAGAAGTTTGGACAATCGAGCGCGACGTGCTCATCGACCTTATAAAGAAAAACGGCCAGCGGAAATAAGATGGAACAAGATCAAACAACCAGTGCCTCAGACCGCGAAAACGAAAAAGTCGAAATAACCAATCCGGCAAAGCGGCTCCACGTGATCATTGAGCCCATCCTGCGAATGGCAGATGGTGCCCAGTCTCTTCAGGTTTGGGCGACTGCTTTCGGCATGGATCAAGATGCGGCTCAACAAGATCCGCATGACGTGGTTAGCCATATTCGGAAGCTGAGGGATGAAGTTGCCTTGTTACGGAGGCAGATGGCCGAGACTAGTTTTACTTCCGACCTGTATGAGCCAGCATTGGATGGCCTAGTATCTGCAATGTCAGTAACAAACCTGACTTCTCCTTGGGGGAATTTCAAACGATTTATTCTTCCGGAACACATGCTGGCATTGCGATGGTGTTCGCAAGCTGTAGAAAGCGAGGTGGGCCTTTCACACGCTGAGTTGCAGCGGTTGCTTGATGCCATAGCCGAATTCAGAACAAGCGTGGAAGACGACGATTTGCCTGAAGCAGTCCGTGCATTTGTTCTTCATCAGCTGGATTTGATGATTAAAGGTATACATGAGTATCCAATACGGGGAAGGCAATCAATACGAGACGCCGTCAAAGAAGCCAGTATTGATGTCTTGCATGACCATGAGGACGTTGCGACGGCGGCACCAGCAAACCTTCGTGAGAAGTTGGCCGGTTTCTGGAAGACTGGCCTTGGAGTAGCCGAAGGTGGAGAAAAGATGATCAAGCTCGCTACCGGAGTTGCCGATGCAGTTCCAAAGTTAGTGAATGCGGTTCATACCGCAATGACCGCCCTAACTTGAATGCGGTGGTGGCTCCCAGCCGCCCATGGCACTAGCTCGGTAGAGCCCAGCAGTGTTTAGCGATAAGCTATTGGAGGAAAAGAAGAATGAGCGTCGGATATAAAATCGAGCAAGCACCTGACGGGCAGTGGATTTGGCGCATTATCAATTTGAATCCGGATGGCACACAGAGGAAGACCATTACATCTCAAAATGCATTTGCAACTCAAAAAGAAGCCGAAGAAGATATCGAGCGGTACTGCGTCAACAGCAGCCAGAGCAAACCTGACTTAGGGTAGGTGATCGTTGATTATGGCGGTAAGCAAACTGACTGTCGCGACCGAGCATTTGAACCGTTCGATCGAGCTGTACTTCCGGGGCGATTCAGATTCTTCGGCGCTCCACCTTGCGGGAGCGGCTCAGGAGCTTCTTGCGAAGTTTGTCGAGCGTTCGGGTACCAAACCCGACACTACGCCGCGACCATCTGAGCGGAAAGATTTCCCCAAACTATCCGGCCTCGCGCCGGATTTTTTTTTCGTGTCGCGGGAACTGCTGAGTGTGGGATCGATCTAACCAAGGCAAGTTGAGCCGTACCAAAGAGGTTATCCGATTCCACCTTCTCATCATGAGGATAGACATGGACTTGATTAAACGCTGGGCGGGGCTGCTTGCAGTCGCCGCCGGTTTTACTGCCTCCACCTCCGCCGCGCCGTTGTTGAGCGAAGGCTTCAACAACATCGCGGCGCTGCCCGCCAATGGTTGGGTGATGGTGAACAACAGTTCGCCGCCCGGCAGCACGGCGTGGTTCCAGGGGCTGCCCGCGGTGTTCCCAGCCGCCGCCGGTCCGGCCGATTCCTATATCGCGGCCAATCTCAATAACGCGGCCTTCGGCGGCGCGGTCAGCAACTGGCTGCTGACGCCGGAGCTGGCCTTGTCCAACGGCGAGTCGCTCAACTTCGACCTGAGGCTGCTGGGCGAGGGCTTTCTGGATACCGTGGAAGTCTATCTCAGCACGGCCGGCGCCAGCGCCAACGTCGGCGCAAGCCCGACATCCACCGGCGACTTCGCTCTGCTCGGTACATTTAGTTCTTCAGCGGACACAGGCTGGGTCGGGCACTCCTTGAGCGTCGGCGGCCTGACGTCGCCGGCCAGCGGGCGATTTGCCTTCCGTTACGTGGTCAACGACACCAGCCTCAATGGCGACTTTGTCGGCATCGATACGGTGGTCGTGAACGCGACTGCCATTCCCGAACCAGGCACGATCGCGTTGACGCTGCTCGGTTTCTGCGCGATGAGCGGCGTGCTGCGCCTGCGCCGGCCGCGACGGTGGTTGGCGTTGTCCAGCCTGTCCGTGGCCACCGTCGCGGCGGCCCAGACCGCACCGGACAACGGCCTGATGACGTTCCCGCACGTGACTGTCGTTGCCCAGCCCGTTCCGCCGCAAACAGCGGCCCAGGATGCGGGGTTCAAGGCCTACAAAGACCCCGTGACCGGCCAGCTGACCAGCCCGACCCCGGCGCAGGTCGCCGAACTGGAGGCCGCGATCAGCACCGGCCGCATCGCCACGAAATCGCGCGCCACGCCGCACAAGCCCATCTACTTGCCGCGTGGCGGCGTTGGCATGGTGCTCGACGAGTCAACCATTCAATATGCGACCACGCGCAAAGAATCGGCCGCCCAAGGAGAACAAAAATGAAGCGTGTCCTGCCCACCTTCATTGCAGCGGTGGCGCTGCTGGTCTCGTCGGCAAGCTGGGCCGCCGCAACCATCACCATCGTCAATGGCGACCCCGCCGGCGTCGGCTTTAACGATCCCACGCCGGTGTTGCCGGTCGGCGGCAACAGCGGCACCACGCTGGGCGTGCAACGGCTCAATGCTTTCCAGGCGGCGGCCAACACCTGGGGCGCCACGTTGACCAGCACGGTGCCCATCCGCATCCTGGCGACATGGGAAGCGCTGCCGTGCGACGACGGCGGTGCGGTGCTCGGTTCCGCCGGGGCGCTCGAAGTGTTCCGGGACTTCGCCGGCGCGCCGCGCGCGAACGCCTGGTTCAGCAAGGCCGAAGCGAACAAACTGTTCGGCGCCGACGTCGATCCCGCCGCGCCGGACATCCGCGCTCGCTTCAACGTCAACTTGGGGCAGCCGGGTTGCCTGACCGGCACGCCGTTCTATCTTGGCCTGAACGACAGCCATGGCGCTCAAATCGATCTGGTGACGGTGCTGGAACACGAGTTCGGCCACGGCCTCGGCTTCCAGACCTATACCGATAGTGCCACCGGTGCACAGTTGGACGGCCGTCCCAGCATCTGGGACCACTTCCTGCTGGACACCAGCACCGGCAAGCTGTGGAAGGACATGAGCAACGCCGAGCGCGTGGCGTCGGCCCTCAAGTCCGGCAAGCTGGTGTGGAATGGCGCCATCGTCAACCAGGCCGCGCAGACGGTGCTGCAACAGGGCGTGCCGGCGCTGACGGTGCTGACGCCGGCTGGCATCGCCGGTATCGTCCAGGTTGGCACCGCCAGCTTCGGGCCGCCGCTGGCCAACCCCGGCGTGACGGGCGAGGTGATGCCGGTGGTCGACACCGCGCCCGACCGCGGCCTGGCTTGCGATTCCTTATCGCCAGCCAATGCGCTCGCGGTCGGCGGCAAGATCGCAGTCATCGACCGCGGCAGCTGCACATTCGTGATCAAGGTCAAGAATGCGCAGGACGCCGGCGCCATCGGCGTCATCATCGTCGACAACGTGGCCGGCGCGCCGCCGCCCGGCCTGGGCGGCACCGATCCGAGCATCGTGATCCCGGCGGTGCGCGTCACGCTGGACGACGGCGCCCGGCTCAAGGCGGCGCTGGCGACGCGCTCGCGCAAGCACTCGGGCGTCTTTGCCAACCTCGGCGTGAACCTGGCGCTACGCGCCGGCGCCGACGCGGCCGGCCGTGTGTTGATGTACGCGCCCAATCCCAACCAGCCGGGATCGTCGGTATCGCACTATGACACCAGCGCGTTCCCGAACCTGCTGATGGAGCCGGCCATCAACGGCGACCTGACGCATGACGTTGCGCCGCCGCGCGACCTGACCTTCCCGCTGCTACGGGACTTGGGCTGGTAGCGGCGCCTCAGGGCGGCGGTGCCTTCCAGCCGCCGCCCAGCGCCTTGACCAGGTAGACCGAGCTGACCATCTGCTTGCCGCGTATCTGCACGGCCAGGCGCTGGTTGTTGAGCAGCGTCTGCTGGGCGGTGATGACATCGAAATAGGTTTCGACGCCGCCGGTGTAGCGGTCGTTGGCCAGCTCCAGCACGCGCTGCGAGCTGCGCACGCTGGCGTCGGACAGTGCATGGGCGCGGCCCAGCGCGGCCAGGCCGGACATGCCGTCCTCCACCTCCTGCATCGCCACCAGCACGCTCTGCCGGTAGTTGGCGACCGCGCCCGTGTAGCCTGCTTGCGCGATGGCCACGGTGGCGTCGTTCTTGCCGGCGTCGAACAGGCTTTGCGTGACGGCCGCGCCGAGCGACCACAGCAGGCTAGGCGCGTCCAGCAGCTTGCTCATCTGGTTGCTGTCCCAGCCGCCGCTCGATTGCAGCATCACCGACGGGAACCAGGCGGCGCGGGCGACGCCGATGTTGGCGTTGGCGGCGGCCACCGCGCGCTCGGAGGCTGCCACGTCCGGCCGCCGTTGCAGCACATCCGACGGCAGGCCGACCGGCAGCGACGGCGGCGTCAACGCCACCACGGCCGCCGGCAGCCTGAAGGAGGGCGCTGGCGTGCCGGTCAGCGTGGCGATGGCGTGCTCGTATTGCGCGCGCTGGCTTTGTAGCAGTTCCAGCTGGGTCTTGCTGGCGTCCAGCAGCGACTGTTGTTGCGCCAGATCGAGGCCGGTGGCGGCGCCCAGTTCATGCCGGGCCTGGATGAAATCGTAGGCCTTCTGCTGCAACACGATGCCTTGGTTGAGCACATCGATTTCGGCATCCAGCTCGCGCAGGTTGAAATAGTCGGCGGCCAGTTCGGAGCACAGCACCAGGCGCACGTTCTCGAAGTCGGCAGCGGCCTGCTCGGCGGAAGCGCGCGCGCTTTGCACGCCGCTGCGCACGCGGCCGAACAAATCGGCCTCGTAGTTGACCGCAAAGCCCAGCTGGTAATTATTCTGCACCACCGACTGATTGGTGGCGTTGTACGCGGCCAGCGGACGGTTGGCCGACGTCTTCTGGCGCGCCGCGCCGGCTTGCAGGCCGGCCTGGGGGAACAGTCCCGCCGAGCTGACCGTCACCTGAGAACGCGCCTGCTCCAGTCGTGCCGCGGCGCCGGCCAGGCTTTGGTTATGCGCCAGTGTCTGCTGCGCCAGTTGGTTCAGCTGCGCGTCGCCGAATACTTCCCACCAGTTGCCCTTCAACCCGGCGTCGTCAGGAACGCCGGCGCGGAAGGGGCCGGACGATTGCCACATCGCCGGCAGGTCGATGGCCGGTTTTTCGTAGACCGGCGCACTGGCGCAGCCGGCCAATAGCAGCGCGGCGGCCATCATGCCGAGCGCTCCGGGTGTGCGGCGCATGCTCATTGCGACGCTTTCCCGGCCGCGCCGGCGCCGGCATCGGCCTTGGCCTGCTTGACCGACACCACGTCGCCATCAGCCAGCGAATCCGCCGGATTGACCACCAACCGCTCGGCCGTCGTCAGCCCGCTCAGCACTTCCATTTTGTTGCCCAGGTCGTGCCCCAGCGTGATGGCTTGCAGCTTGACCTTGCCGTCGCCGCCGACCACCGCCACACGCGGCCCCTCCGGCCGGAACAGCAGCACGTTGGACGGCACCAGCAGCGCATTGGAGCTGCCGCTGAGCGGCAAGGCCACCTGCACATAGGAGCCGGCCAGCAGCGCATTGTCCTTGTTCGGCAGGTTGATCTCGATCTGCATGGTGCGCGTGGCCGCGTCGATGGCGCCCGCCGTGCGCACCACCGTTCCGCTGAACGTCTGGCCCGTCAGCTCGGCCTGCGTCACGGTGACGTGGTCGCCGATCTTGATGCGCTGGGCGTAAGTCTGCGGGACATACACGTACACACGCAGCGGATCCACCTGCGCCAGCCGGAACAGCGCCCGGTCCGCGCCGCCGTTGCCGCCGTTGATCAAGTCGCCGACGTCCACGGTGCGGCTGGTGATCACGCCGGAAAATGGCGCGACGACGCGCTTGAACTCTTCGGTCTTCTGCAAGCGGCGCACATTGGCGTCGGCCGCCGCCAGGTTGGCCTGCGCCTGGGTGAAGGCGCTGTTGCGCTCATTGAGCTCCTGCTGCGTGACGGCGTCCTTCTTGCGCAAGGCTTCCCAGCGTTCGGCCGAGCTTTTCGCCAGTTCCAGGCTGGCCGCCGCCTGCTGGCGCGCCGCCACGGCTTGCGACAGTTGCTGGTCCACTTCCGGCGTGTCGATCTCCGCCAGCACGTCGCCCTTGTTCACGCGGGCGCCGATGTCCCTGGTCCAGCGCAGCACATAGCCGCTGCTGCGCGCGTAGATGGGTGATTCGATGATGCCCTGCAGCGTGCCGGGTAGCGACAGCGGCTCGCCGCCTGGCGCCGCCTTGGCGCTGGTGACGAGCACATACTGCTGGTTCAATTCGGCGGTGGCTGTCGCGAGCGCGTTGGCATGCACGGCGCGCTGCACCAGCGTGGCGGCGCCGCCCGCCAGCAGCAACACGATGGTAATCAGGCCGGCCAGCTTGGCGCGCCTGAGGATAGGCCCGCGATGCGGATGGTGGTGCGCGCCATCCTCCGGGGTGTGATGGATGCCAAGCTTGGCGTGACGGTCTTCGGACATGTCAGGTATTCCCTTCTGCGACGGCAGGCGTGGACGGAAGCCGGCGCGCGGCGCGGTGCTCCAGGTAGCGGTGGACGCCCGCAAAGACGATAGGTACAAACAGCAAAGTGGAGACGGTGGCGAACAGCAGGCCGCCGATGACGGCGCGGCCCAGCGGCGCGTTCTGTTCCGCGCCTTCGCCCATGCCGATCGCCATCGGCACCATGCCGATGATCATGGCCAGCGCCGTCATCAGCACCGGCCGGATGCGCGTGGCGCCGGCTTCCAGCGCGGCCGACAGCGGCGGCAGGCCGTCGTTGAGGCGCTGGCGCGCGAACGACACCATCAGGATCGAGTTCGCGGTGGCCACGCCCATGGTCATGATGGCTCCGGTCAGCGCCGGCACGCTGAGCGTGGTCCCGGTCAGGAACAGCATCCAGGCGATGCCCGCTAGCGCCGCCGGCAGCGCGGTGATGATGATGAACGGGTCGACCCAGGACTGGAAGTTCACCACGATCAGCAGGTACACCAGCACGATCGCCATCAGCAGTCCGACGCCCAGGCCGATGAAGGACGAGTGCATGGTCTCGACCTGGCCGCGCAGGTCGATCTTGCTGCCGCGTGGCAGTTTGGCGCTCATCTGGTCCACCAGCTTCTGGATGTCCGCCGAGGTGGCGCCCAGGTCGCGGCCTTCGACGCTGACGAAGATATCGATCACCGGCGTCAGGTTGTAGTGCGAGACGATGGCCGGCTGGGTCGACGGCGACACCGTCACCAGGCTGCTCAACTGCTGGGTGGCGCCGGTGCCGTCGCCCGCCGCGCCAGGCGTGCCGGCGCCGCGTACCGGCGTGCGCAGCAGCGCATCGAGGTCGTCGATGCGGTACTGCGGGGTTTGCACTGCCACGCTGTACACCACGCCGTTGCTTGGATTGAGCCAGAACGCCGGCTGCGTCACCGAGCTGCCGGACAGCGTTACCAGCAGGTTCTGCGCCACGTCGATCGGATTCAGGCCCAGTTGCTTCATCTGGCCGCGGTCCATGTTCAGGCCCAGCGTCGGCAAGTCCATGCGCTGCTGGATGTGGACATCGACCGCGCCGTGCACCTGCTTGATCTGCTTCATCAGCTGCGCGGCGACCTGGTAGTTGTTGGCCAAGTCCTTGCCGGCGATCTGGATGTCGACCGCCGCCGGTTGGCCGAAGTTGAGGATCTGCGTGACGATATCGGCCGGCTGGAAGAAGAACTCCACGCCGGGGAAGCGGCTGGGCAGCTCGCGCCGCAGCTTGTCGATGTAGATTTTCGACGGGCGATGATCGTCGTGCAGCGACATCAATATCTCCGCATCCAGCGTGCCGATGGTGCCGGCATTGCTGTACGAGAGATTGATGCTGCTGTACGGCGTACCGAGGTTGTCGAGGATGGTTTGCAGCTCGTCCTTCGGGATCACCTCGCGGATGACTTTCTCCACTTCGTCGGTGACGCGCGCGGTTTCCTCGATGCGGGTGCCGGTCGGCATGCGCATGTGCAGGCGGATCTGGCCCGAATCCACGCTCGGGAAGAAGTCGCGGCCGATGGCGAACACCAGTCCGAGCGACAGCACGCAGAACAGCAGGAAGGCGCCGCCGAAGCGCTTGCGATGCGTCAGCAGCGAGGAGAGGATGATGATGTAGCCGCCGCGGAAGCGCTCGAACGCGGCGTCGAAGCGCAGGTAGACCCGCTGCAGCAGGTTCGGTTTCGCTTCGGCTGGCGACGGCGCATGGTCCATCATCAGCATGACCATGGTCGGCACCAGCGTGCGCGAAAGGATGTAGGACGCGATCATCGCGAACACCACCGCCTCGGCCAGCGGCACGAACAGGTAGCGCGCCACGCCGGTCAGGAAGAACATCGGCACGAACACGATGCAGATGCATAGCGTGGACACCAGCGCCGGCACGGCGATTTCGCCGGCGCCTTCCATGATCGCCTTGTGCAGGTCCGAGCCCTGGTGCAGGTGGCGCTCGATGTTCTCGATGGTGACGGTGGCGTCGTCCACCAGGATGCCGACCGCCAGCGCCAGGCCGCCCAGCGTCATGATGTTGATGGTCTCGCCCAGCATGTACAGCACCAGGATGGACGACAGGATGGACAGCGGGATCGACACGGCGATGATGCAGGTGCTGCGCCAGTTCCCGAGGAACAGCAGGATCATGGCGGCGGTCAGCGCGGCGGCGATGATGGCCTCGCGCACCACGCCACTGATCGCGGCCTTGACGAACAAGGACTGGTCGAACAGTGGTGTGATCTTCAATTCCGCCGGCAGCGACTGCATCGCCTTCGGCAGCAGTCCCTTGAGGGTGTTGACGATGTCCAGCGTCGACGAGCCGCCGTTCTTCAGCACCGACAGCAGCACGCCGCGCTCGCCGTTCTGGCGCACGATGTTGGTCTGCGGTGAAAAGCCGTCGCGTACCCGCGCCACTTCGGACAGGTAGGTGATGCTGCCGTTCTTGCTCAGCACCGGCAGCTGGTTCAGGCCCGCGATGGTGTCGGGCGAACCGTTCATGCTGACGTTGAATTCGGTGCTGCCTATCTTGGCGGTGCCGGACGGCAGGATCAGGTTCTGCGCGTTGACGGCGGCCACCACGTCGGTCGGCGTCAGTCCCTTGGCTTGCAGCGCCTTGGTGTCCAGGTCCACCGACACCAGGCGCGATTTGCCGCCATAAGGGTAGGGCACGGCCGCGCCGGGGATGGTGACCAGCTGCGGCCGCAGGAAGTTGACGGCGGTGTCGAACATCGCCTGCTCGGTCATCGAAGGGCTGGAGAGACCCAGCTGGATGACTGGGATGCTGGAGGCGGAGTACTTGATGATCAGCGGCGGCTGCATCCCCGGCGGCAGCTGGCGCAGCTGCGCCTGCGAGATCGCCACCACCTGCGCGATCGCGGTCTGGATATTGGCTTCCGGCTGGAAGAAGATCTTGATGACCGACGACCCGGCCAGCGACTGCGACTCGATATGCTCGATGTCGTTGACCGTGGTGGTCAGGCTGCGCTCCGTCGAGTTGGCGACGCGCTGGCCCATCTCCTGCGCCGACAGGCCGCCGTACTGCCAGATGACGCTGACGACCGGGATATTAATTTCCGGGAAAATGTCGGTCGCCATCTTGGTCAGCACCAGCGGCGTGGACAACAGTATCAACAGCGCCATTACGATGAAGGTGTAAGGGCGCCGCAAGGCGATTTGAACGATCCACATCCTGAGCTTTTCCGCGTGGTGACACAAGCGGAAAATCATAGCACGGCGAGCGTGTGAGCTGACTTAAAAGGCGGCCCGGGAAATTAACTGATACTTACCCATACAGTGCGATACATTCAGCGCATCAAGCCTCGGGCGCGCTGGTGAGATAATCGAATATCAGTTCGGCCGCCTGGTCGGGGATGGCCAGGAAGCGCGCGCCGTTGCGATAGCGGCCGTGGCTTCCGATCAGGGCGCTGTGCAGCACCGTCAGCGTGACTTTGTTTTGTATGGAACTGCCAGGAAAGCAGAACGTCAGCACGTAGTTCGTGTCTGTCGGCAGCGGATGGTCGCTGAGGAAGGCTACGCCCATGCGGGAAATGTCGATGATTTGCGTAACGGTGTTGTTTCGACCATCCATGTCGCTGATGTGGGCGTCCACCTGTAGCAAGCGGCGCACATGTTCTCGTCTCGGGTCCATCTATTCATGCCAGCGAAAAAACGCCAGTATGACAGATTTGTGCGCCTACCGAGGCTGAACCTGTAGCGCGCGGTGAACATCGGTCGAGGCGCCGGGACGGATGCACGTAAAAGCCAGCAGCCCGGCCAACAGCAGCAGGCCGCTCGACACCCCCATCGCCAGCTGGATGCCGCCCAGGATATGGGCGTTGACGCCGCCGGCCACCAGTGCGCCGAAGATCGCCACGCCCACCGCGCCGCCCACCTGGCGCGCTGTGTTCAGCACCGCCGAGGCGGTGCCGGCCTGGCGCCGCTCCACGCCGGACAGGATGGACGTGGTCATCGCCGGCACGGCCAGGCCCATGCCGGCCGGGATCAGCGCCAGTCCGGGCAGCATGTGCAGGAAGGTGGCGTCGTTCGAGATGCCCCACCAGCCCAGCAGCGCGTAACCGCTGGCGCCAATCGCGGCGCCCAGTATCATCGGCGTGCGCAGCCCGGTGCGCGGCGCCATCCAGCCGCTGACGATGTTGGACAGGATGAAGGTGGCCGTCAGCGGCAGGAACACCAGTCCCGCATGCAGCACGCCGAAGCCTCGCACTTTTTGCAGGTAAAAGCTGAGCACAAAGATCACGCCGTAGTAGGAAAAATTCATCAATACGCCGAACAGCACCGCACCGGAAAAGGGCGCGCCGCGGAACAGCGCCAGGGGCAGCATCGGCGACTTGCTGCGCGACTCGACCCGGATGAACAGCGCGCCCGCCACGACTGCCGCAGCCAGCCCGCCGCGCACCATCCAGTGCGACCAGCCCAGGGACTCGACTTCGATGACGGCGCCGATCAAGCCGGTCAGCGCGACGATGGCCAGCAGCTGACCCGCCAGGTCCAGCGAGCGGTGCGGATCGCGGCCGGCCAGCGCAGGCACCACGCGGCAGGTCAGCCAGAAACCGATGACACAGATCGGGATATTGACCCAGAAGATGCTGCGCCAGCCCGCCACCGACAGCAGCAGGCCGCCCAGCACCGGCCCGGCCGCGATCGACATGCCGCCGGAGGCGGTCCACCAGGCGATGGCCTTGGCCAGCATGGCTTTGTCGTCGGCGTAGGTGGCGTTGAGGATGGCCAATGAACTGGGCACCAGCAGCGCGGCGCCGGCGCCTTGCAGCGCGCGGGCGATATTGAGGGCGGTGGCGCTGGGCGCCATCGCGCAGGCCAGCGAGGCCGCCGTGAACAGTGCGAAGCCGGTCAGGAAGGTGCGGCGCGAGCCGAACTTGTCGCCCAGCGCGCCGGCCGACAGCAGGAACACGGCGAAACCCAGCGTGTAGGCATCCACCACCCACTGCAGGTCGGTCACGTCCGCGCCCAGCTCACGGCCTATCTGCGGCAGGGCGACGTTGACGATGGTGACGTCCAGCTGGACGATGATAAAGGCGAAGCTGCATGCAAGCAGGATGGCCAGGGAGGGGGCGCGGTCGGTTTTCATGACTGCACTATAGGATGGTTTGACTATTTCAAAAAATGAATAATAATGAAGTCACCTATCTCATTTTAAGAATCGACCATGGAACTCTCCGCCTTGCGCATCTTTAAAGCGGTCGCCGAAGAGGGCAGCGTCACGCTGGCCGCCTCGCGGCTGAACCGCGTCCAGTCCAACGTGTCGGCGCGGTTGACGCAGTTGGAGGAGTCGCTGGGCGTGTCGCTGTTCCATCGCTCCGGCCGCAAGCTGCAGATCACCGTCGAAGGCTCGCGCCTGCTGGCCTATGCCGATCGCCTGCTGCAATTGGCGGAGGAGG
The DNA here is from genome assembly GCF_003416895.1 of Duganella sp. BJB476. GTDB lineage: Bacteria > Pseudomonadota > Gammaproteobacteria > Burkholderiales > Burkholderiaceae_D > Rugamonas. The sequence goes on along the minus strand of NZ_QVIO01000001.1, from coordinate 1,781,681 downwards.
CGCAGGCCGCCATGCAGCCGGATCAGAAACCGTCCGGCCAGCTGCGCATCGGTTCGATGGAGACCACGGCGGCGGCGCGCCTGCCGCAAGTGCTGGCTGCTTTCAGCCGCAAGTATCCGCATGTCGACCTGATACTGGACACCGCGCCCACCGATCAGCTGCTGGACGGAGTCCTCAAGCACAGGCTGGACGTGGCCCTGGTCGCCGGCCCGGTGCAGCACGCGGAGCTTGAGCAGCTGCCGGTGTTTGAAGAAGAGCTGGTGCTGATCACCTGCCACGGCCATCCGCCGGTGACGTCGCCGCAGGAGCTGGCGCGGCGCAACCTGCTGGTGTTCCGCACCGGCTGCAGCTACCGCCGCCGGCTGGAAGCCTGGTTTGCCGAGGGTGGGGTGGCGCCGGCGCGGGTGTCTGAATTCGGCACGTTCGAGGCGATCATCGGCTGCGTGGCCGCCGGCATGGGCGTGGCGCTGATGCCGAAAGAGGTGCTGAGCCAGCGCAAGCTGGCCAAGACCATACGCCAGCACACGCTGCCGCCGCACGTCGCTCAGGTCGAAACCCTGCTGGTCTGGCGCAAGGACGTGTTGCATCATCCCGCCCGCAGCGCCTTCGCGGACAGCCTGGCCTAGTGCCCCGGAAGCTTGGCCACCAGGAAGTCGACAAAGGTGCGCACCCGCAGCGACAGGTGGCGCGCGTGCGGATACAGCAGGATAAAGGGTCGCGACGTGCCGCCATGCTGCGGCAGCAGTTCGACCAGGTCGCCGCGCGCCAGGTCTTGCTCGATGATGTAGCGGTAGGTCTGCACCAGCCCCGCGCCCGCGCGCGCCAGCGTGACGATGCCCAGCACGTCCTCCGAGCAGCATAAGCCGCCGCTGGTCGGCATGTCGACCGCCACGCCGTCCTGCATGAACTGCCACGGAATGCGCTTGCCGGTGCTGGGGAGCTCGAACTGTATGCATTCGTGCTGGTGCAGGTCTTCCAGCTTGCGCGGCTTGCCGTGGCGTTTCAGGTAGGCGGGCGAGGCGACCAGCACCAGCTCCGCATCTTCCAGCTTGCGCGCGATGAGGTTGGAGTCGGCCGGCGCGCGGCCGCGTATCGCCAGGTCGTAGCCTTCGTCGGCGAAGTCGATATTGCGGTTGCTGACGTGGATATCCAGCGTCACTTCCGGATACTTCCGGCGGAACTCCCCCAGCAAAGGCAGCAGACGGTAATGCGCATACGGCGTCGGTGCGCTGATGCGCAGCGCGCCGGCCGGCTTGGCCTGGCCGCCCGTGACCTGGCGCTCGGCGTCCGTCAGCAGCGACAGCGCCTGCCGGCATTGTTCGAAATAGGTGCGGCCGCCGTCCGTCAATCGGATCTGGCGCGTGGTGCGCACGAACAGGCGCACGCCCAGCCGCTCCTCCAGCCTGGCGATGGAGCGGCTGACGGCGGCCGGCGTTACGCTGGCCGCAGTGGCGGCCGCGGTAAAGCTGCCCAGTTCCGCCGCAAAGCAGAACAGCTCTATGCTGCCTAGCAGGATGTCGTCGAAATTGCGCTTCATGTCCGCCTCATTGATTACATTGTGTATCAATTATCTTGCATTGCGCCTCATTTATCAACGGACGTGTCGTCAGTACAGTGATCCGCATGGCGTCGTTGAACGCCGCAACCAGAAAACCAAAGGAGCATCACCATGCCATATGTGAACATCCGCGTGACCAAGGAAGGCGTAACGGCGGCCCAGAAGCTGGAGCTGATCGAAGGCGTCACCGACCTGCTGGTCCGCGTGCTGGACAAGGACCCGGCGACCACCTTCGTCATCATCGACGAAGTGGAGACCGACAACTGGGGCCTGAACCGCGAGAGCATCACCACCCGCAGGCGTCGGCCCAAGTCGGCGGTGTGACGCCGGGTCAGGCGGCGTGGGGCGCGATGGCCAGAGGCGCCCCGGCCGCCAACCGTTCCAGCGCGGGGCGGGACTGCACCACGAAGCCGCGCTGACCCAGCGATATCCAGCCGTTGCGCTTGAGGGAGCTGAGGGTGCGGCTGACGGTGGCCGGGGTCAGGCCCAGGTAGTCGCTGATGTCCTGGCGCGACATCGGCAGCGGCGAGTGGGTCTCCAGCATCGGCGCTTGCGGCGCCGGCCCGGCGCGCTGCAGCAGGAACATCACGATGCGCTGGCAGGCGCCGGCGCTGCGCAGGATGGCGGCGGCCAGTTGCTGGCGGTCGATCTCGCGGCTCAGCATCGCGCTGAACAGGTCGCAGCTGTACGGTTCCTCGTCCATCAACTCGGCCAGCTGCCGGTACTGCACCACGTCCACCAGGCAGTCGGTCAATGCCTGGGCGGACGCGTGCCGGAATTCTTCGCCTATCGTATCGATACCCAGCCAGTCTCCCGGACGCGTGAAGTCGATGATGCGCTGCAGGCCGTCGCCGCAGCGCTGGTATATCTTCAAGTGGCCGCTGCGGACAAAATACAGTTCGCCGCCGGCCTCGCCGCCCATGTGGAACAGGTGCTCGCCGCGCGCCAGTTGTACCTGGCTGCCAAGCTGGCATTGGGCCAGTTCGAATCCGGTCATGACGCCACCATTGCCGGTTCCGGAGCGCTGCCGATCGCCATGCGGCGCAGCGCCGACAGGTCCAGCAGCTTGATGTCCCTGCGCCGCAGTTCGAACAGGGCACGCTGCCGGAACAGCAGCAGCAGGCGGCTGACGCATTCGGCGGTCACGCCCAGGTAGCTGGCGATATCGCAGCGCGACATCGGCAGCCGGAACTGCTCCGCCACATGGCCGTATTCGGCGCGGCGCTGCGACAGCGACAGCAGCAGGTCGGCCATGCGTTGTTCGGCCTGGGTATTGCGCAGCATGAGGGCGGCGCGCTGTTCGCGGCGGATCTCGCGGCTGAGCAGGGCGTGCAGGCTGGCGCGCATCACCGGCCGCCGCCAACCCTCGAAGGCGTGGCGGTTCCAGTTGATGCTGCATACCTCGCTGTCTTCCAATGCGATGACGGTGTTGGCGTGCCGCTCGCGATCCAGCGCATCGAGGCCGAGGAAATCGGGCGCCAGCGCGAAGCCGATGATGTGCGCCGGCTGCTGGGAGGCGGCGCGCAAGACCTTGAAGCTGCCGGAACGGATGTTGAAAATGTGATCGCTGACGGCATCGCCGGCCTGGTACAGGGCGGCGTGGCGGGCGATGCGTATGCGCTGGCTGGCGTCCCGGTTGCCGGCGGCAGCGCCGACGCACGTCATGCGATGCTCGCACTCGGCGCAATTGTTGCGTTCAATGGAGGCTATCATGATTTCCTGCTCTTCTTTTTTGGATGATTAGTTCATGGTAGTGACCTGCAACTGCAATTTCTTTGATCCAGATCAATTATTTTCTTGATGAGGATCAGTAACCTTCGCTTACTTCATTGTCTGTAACTAAGGTTCTTCATGTCACCATCCTTGAGCGCGTGTGCACCGACCCATGTTGCCGTCCACAATCCCTGTGTGGCAGCCACCGTATTCGAAGCCGCGCAGGGCATGATGGTGACCGACGCGCGCGGCCGCATCGTGCGCGTCAACCAGGCCTTCGTCCGCATCACCGGCTACAGCAGCGAGGAGGTGGTGGGACAAACGCCCAGGCTATTGAGTTCCGGGCGCCACGTGCCGGACTTCTATGCCGTGATGTGGGCCGCCATCGCGCGTGACGGGATCTGGGAAGGGGAGATCTGGAACCGCCGCAAGAACGGCGAGGTCTATCCCGAGCACCTGAGCATCACCGCCGTGCGCGATGACGACGGCGAGATCACCAACTACGTCGCCGCGCTGACCGACATCACGCTCAGCAAGGCCGCCAACGACGAAATCCGTAGCCTGGCGTTCTACGATCCGCTGACACGCCTGCCCAACCGCCGCCTGCTGCTGGACCGGCTGCGGCAAGTGCTGGCCGCCAGCAGCCAGCATGACCGCTACTGCGCGCTGATGTTCATCGACCTGGATAACTTCAAGACCCTGAACGACACGCTGGGTCATAACGTCGGCGACCTGCTGCTGTCACAGGTGGCGGAGCGCTTGCAATCGAGCCTGCGCAAAGGCGACACCGTTGCTCGTCTCGGCGGCGATGAATTCGTGGTGCTGGTGGAGGGGCTGAGCAGCGGCGCGCTGGAGGCGGCCGCCGAAGTGGAGTCGCTGGGAGCCAAGATACTGGCCGCGTTGAACCGGCCTTACGAACTGGGAACGCATCACTGCCGCAGCACGCCGAGTATCGGTGCGACCCTGTTCCACAACGGCGAGCCGCCGCAGCCGGACGACCTGTTGATGCAGGCCGATATCGCCATGTATCAAGCCAAGCAGGCTGGCCGCAACGGCATGCGTTTCTTCGACCGGCGGATGCAGGACCGCATCAGCGAACGGGCGCAATTGGAAAGCGATTTGCGGCACGCGATCGAATGCCGTCAATTCGCGTTGTATTACCAGGTACAGGTCGACCAGCACGGCAAGGCGCGCGGCGCCGAGGCGCTGATACGCTGGATACGCAGCGATGGCGCGACGGTTTCGCCGGCCAGTTTCATTTCTCTGGCTGAAGAAACGGGGTTGATACTGTCGATAGGCAGCTGGGTGCTGGAGACGGCATGTGCGCAGCTCGCGGCGTGGCAAGCGGCGCCCGGGATGGCGCACCTGGTCCTGGCGATCAACGTCAGCGCGCAGCAATTCCATCAGCCGGACTTTGGCAGGGAGGTGCGCATGGCGGTAGACCGGCATGGCATCGATCCGCGTTTGCTGAAGCTGGAATTGACCGAGGGTGTGCTGCTGGATAAGATCGAGGACACCATCGCTTGCATGCAGGAGCTCAAGGCGATCGGTGTGCGTTTTTCGCTCGACGATTTCGGCACCGGCTACTCTTCACTGCAATACCTGAAGCGCCTGCCGTTGAGCCAACTGAAGATAGACCAGTCCTTTGTGCGCGACCTGGCCAGCGACAGTAGCGACCAGGTCATCGTGCGAACCATCATTGCGATGGCGCGCAGCCTGCAACTGGACGTGATCGCAGAAGGCGTCGAGACGCAGGCGCAGCGCGCGCTGCTGGAGGAACTGGGCTGCCGGCGTTATCAGGGCTATCTGTATAGCCGTCCGGTGCCGGAGCCGCAGCTGCGCGCTTTGATTACCGGATGGTCCGATCAGCCGAGTGCTTCGGCGGGACCGAAGAACTCGTAGTAGGTTTGCGATTGCGGCACGCCCAGTTCCAGCAGGTGCGACTTGATCGCCTTCATGAACGGCGTGGGGCCGAGGAAGTAGGCGTCGACGTCGCGCGTCTCCGGAAGCCAGGCGTTCAGCTGCTGCTGGCCGATGTAGCCGGTGGCGTGCGGCTGCGGGCCGCTGTCGTTGGCCGCTTCGTAGCAGTAGAAGCGTTGCAGCTGCGGGTGCTGCGCCGCCAGCGTGTCGATGTGGTCGCGGAAGGCGTGCACGCTGGCGTGGCGCGCCGCGTGGATGAAGTGGATGCGGCGACCGGTGGTCAGCGCCGCCGTCAGCATCGCCAGCGTCGGCGTGATGCCGACGCCGCCGCTGATCAGCACCAGCGGCTTGTCGCTGTCGGCCAGAGTGAAGTCGCCCGACGGCGGCACCAGGTTCAAACTGTCGCCAACGTTGACGTGGTCGTGCAGGAAGTTGGACACCGCGCCGCCCGGCTCGCGCTTGACGCTGATGCGGTAGCTGCTGCCGTTGCTGGCGGCGGACAGCGAGTACTGGCGGCGTTGCTCTTCGCCGTACACGTCGATCAGCAAACCGATGTACTGGCCCGGCGCATGCGCCACCACTTTGCCGCCATCGGCCGGCTGCATGACGAAGGAGGTGACTTCGTCGCTTTCGGCGGTCTTCGAGACTACCTTGAATTCGCGCGCGCCGCTCCAGCCGCCTTCCGCCGCCTCGTTCTTTTCGTAGATGCCTTGCTCGGCGCCGGCCAGTATGTCGGCCAGCTGTCCGTAAGCCGCGCCCCATGCATCGAGGACCGCATCGGTGGCGACGTCGGCGCCCAGTACTTCACGGATCGCCTTCAGCAGCGATACGCCGACCATCGGATAGTGCTCGCGCTGGATTTGCAGCGACACATGCTTGTTGATGATGGTCGATACCAGCGGGCCCAGTTGCTCCAGCCGGTCGATGTTCTTCGCGTACATCAGCACCGCATTGGCCAGCGCGCGTTGCTGGTTGCCGTCCGCCTGGTTGGCCTGGTTGAAGATCGGCTTCACCTGCGGGAAGTCGCGGAACAGCGTCATGTAGAAATGGCGGGTCAGGGCTTCGCCGCCTTGTTCCAGGATAGGGACGGTGGCGCTGATGATGGCTTTTTGTTCGGTGCTGAGCATTTTGCGGTCCATGTGTGGTTTCGACGTAAACAAGTATATCACATGAATGTTTAAATGTCAGAGCAAGCGCAATCGAAAAAACGATTGCGCTTGCGGTGGACTAGCTTAGAGATCGAACTTCAATTCAGCCACGTAGGTCCGTTGCGGATACGGGTGGAAGTTCCAGTATTTGTAGTTGTTCAGGTTATCGATGCCGATCGCCGCGCTCCACTGGCGGTTGATGCGGTAGCGCGCGCGCACGTCGGTCGTGAAGTATTTGCTGCCGCCCATGTAGGCGAAGCCGTTGACGTCTGTGTTGTCGAGCGTTGAATACTGGTTGCCGCTGTAGCGCGCGGCCAGCGTCAGCGAGAGCCGGTCGTTCACGGCGTAGCTGGCCACGCCGCTGGCGCGCCATTCCGGAATGCGCGGCTGCCACTTGCCCACGCTGGCGGGGAACTTGTCGTTGCGGGCGATCTTCGAATCGGTCCAGGTGACGCTGGAGCTCAACGCCAGTCCGCGCACCCAGACGTCGTCCGCCGTGTAGGCCGCTTCCAGCCCTTTGGTGTTGATGCGGTCGATGTTCTGGATGGTGCTGACCGACGATCCGGCCAGTACGTTGGTCTGCGAGTACAGCGCATCCTTGGTGCGTTCGCCGAAAGCGGTCAGGCGCAGCAGGCCGTTGGCCAGCCTGCGCTCCGCCGTCAGTTCGGTGGTCCAGGATTTTTCCGGCTTCAGGTTTGGATCGTTGTTGATCAAGTCGCCGGCGGCGTTGATGCCGCCCTGGTAAAGCTCGGACACCGTCGGCATGCGCACGGCGCGGCCCAGCGAGGCTTTCAATACCCAGTCGTCGCTGGCCTGGTATGCCAGCGCGGCTTTTGGCGACAGGTAGTTCTCGCTGCGCTCCGGATGCCGCGCCGTCACGCTGCGGTTGGAGGTGGCGCCGTCGTGCGCGTTCCAGCGCTCGTAGCGCATGCCCAGCACCGTCTTCCAGCGCGGCGCGAACTTCCAGCTGTCTTGCGCGTACAGGCTGTTGGTTTCGGTCTTGCCGGTGAAGGCGGAATTGCGGTCGCCGGCTGCGCCGTCTATCCAGTTGCTGGCGGCGTTCTCGATGCTGGACAATTTATAGGCCTCGCGCTGGTAGCCGAATTCCGCCACGTGCGCCGGGTCCGGACGCCATACGCCCCTGGCGGACAAGGTGTTCCAGCCGGTGCCGCCCTGGTTGACGATGCGGCCCGCACCGCCCGCCAGCGCGGCCGGCATTTCGACGGTGGCGGCGCGCAGCTGGTCCTTGTCGTAGTCGTACAGGCTGGCCGCCACTTCCCAGTCGAACACGCCCTTGGTGTTGGACTTGAGGGTCAGGCCGTGCATCACGTGCTGGATATTTTCGTTCGACAGGTTGAAGTCCGTCGGCGCCAGCGTGTAGCTGCGGCCGGCGAAGTTGACTGTGCCGCTGTAGACGGGGCGGCCCGCAGCGTCGCGCAGGTAAGTGTCAGGGCGTCCCTCGGAGTCGTTGCGCCAGACGCCGAAGGTGTAGGTGGCGCGCAGCGTCGGCGAGATATCATAGGCCAGCTTGCCTTTGAACTGGTCCTGCACCGTGTGGTACTGGGTGGCTGTGCCGAGGATGAACCAGTCCTTGTTGCTGCGGTCCAGTCCCGCCACTGCGCCGGTGACGGCGATGCCCGCGTTGCCAGGCTTGCCGGCGCTCGGCGCCCTGGTCGGGAAGGTCAGCGGCTGGCCTTCGCTGTCGGTGCGGTTGACGTCCACAAACCACGACCAGCCGCCCTGGCGGTCGCCCAGCGAGATGCTGGCCTGCTTGCCCTGGTAACTGGTGCTGGTGTTATACAGCTCGAAGGGCTGGTGCGTCAGCGTCAGCTTGGCGTGGGCTTCGAACTTGGTCGGCATGCGGGTCACGTAATCGACCACCGCGCCGACCGAGTTGCCGCCGTAGGCTGCGGAGAAGGGGCCATACAGCACATCGACGCGTTCGATCTGCTCCGGGCTGACCATGCCCCAGCGCGGCGCGAAAGTGGCGCCGTTGCCCAGGTAGTTGGACAGCAGGATGCCGTCGGCGTACACCATCGAGCGCGCGCTGTTGCCGGTGCCGGAGGCGCGGGTGGACAGCACGGCGTGGTTGTAGTCGCCGATGTAGCGCTTGCGCACCAACAGGCTGGGGAGGTATTTCAACGCGTCTTCGGCATCGGTGGCGTTGATGGTGCGTTCGATTTCGGCCTGGGTGATGCCTTCGATCGTGGTCGGGATCTGGGTCGGCAGCGACGTCGGACGGTTGCCGGTGATGGTCACGGTGCCCAGTTGATGGACGGGCGCGTCCTGCGCGCAGGCGAAGGTGGAGAAGGCGGCAAACAGCGCCAGCGCCAGTGGGGACATGGTCGGTTTCATGGTGTTCCTGATGTTGGGATGATGACCGCCGCCTGCGCGCGCACGGGGGCGCGGCTGGCGGCAGCGGGTACGACAGACGATCAGGAACGTGCGGGCGGTCCGCGCGGTTTGGCGGCGCTCCAGCTATGCAGGGGCCTTGGTGCACTGTAGAACAGCGGCGGGTAGTAGTCATGGCCGCCGACGACGGCGAAACTGGCCACGGTTTGCGGCAGCAATGCGAAACTGCCGCCGTGCGTGACACAATACGCACAGTGCTCCATGACCTTGCTGGCCGGGGAGGGGGACTTCTTGGCGGTGTCGACCGAGCAGATTTCGGCGTAGCCATACGGCGAGGCCGGCGTCAGCGCGCGCGAAACCGTCGGCGCAAGCGCACTGAACAGGATGGCCAGCATGGCGATCCAGATGTGCAGCGTTCGACGTTTCGCAAGTTTGAACATGGCGGCAATTATAACAAATACTCTCGCTTACATTTGAGAATGAGAAGTGTTATCATTTACCTTGTTGATACACCACCGCACCTACACCATGCCGCTGACCACCATCCCGTTTAAACCTACCCTGATCGCCGTTGCCGCCTCCTTGCTGGCCATGCCCACCCACGCGCAGGAGGCTGCAGCACCGATAGAGTCGATCCAGGTGGCAGGCAGCTGGCTGGGCTCGGGCTTGCAGAATAGCGTCAAGAACTTCGCCGGCGCCCGCACCGTGCTGAAGAAGGAGGACATCGACAACAGCGGCGCCGCCGACATCGGCGATGTGATGCGCCGCATTCCGGGCGTGCAGTCCACCGACAATTCCGGCACCGCCGGCAGCGCCATCTCGCTCAACATCGGCGTGCGCGGCCTGACGGGGCGCTACTCGCCGCGCTCGACGGTGCTGCTGGACGGTATCCCGCTGGCGGTGGCGCCATACGGCCAGCCGCAGCTGTCGTTCGCGCCGGTCAGCCTGAACAACATCGAATCGATCGACGTGGTGCGCGGCGGCGGCGCGGTGCGCTACGGTCCGCAGAACGTCGGCGGCATCATCAACTTCCGCAGCCGTTCGATACCCGATACGCCGGGCGTCAGCGGCGATGCGTCGTTCCGCTACAACGACTTCAACAACGGCGGCCAGAACCGCCAGTACAGCGCCTTCGTCGGCAGCCAGCAGGAGAATGGGCTGGGCGTGGCGGTGCTGTATTCGGGCATGGCCGGCACCGAGTGGCGCGCGGGCAGCGATGAAAAGGTCAACGACCTGGCGCTGAAGTTCCGCTATCAGCTGAATCCGCACAGCGAGCTGAACGCCAAGCTGTCCTACTACGAAGTGAATTCGCGCACGCCGGGCGGGCTGACGGTGGCGCAGTACGACGCCGATCCGTTCCAGAACACGCGGCCTACCGACTATTGGAGTGGAGACCGCCGCAGTGCCGACGTCGGCTACCTGAACACCTTGTCGGCCACGCAGGAATTCGAGGTCAAGGCGTACTACAGCGACAGCTTCCGTCAAAGCGCGTTGATCAACGCGGCCAAGACGCAGCTGACCAGGCAGCCGCGCAACTATGAAGTGCTGGGCATCGAGCCGCGCTACACGCAGCGCTTCGCCACCGGTGGCCTGACGCACGACGTCACGGCCGGCTACCGCTACCTGCGCGAGCGTGGCGACGACAACAACTACATCCAGACCGTGAAGACCGGCGTCAACGGTGCGACGACTACCTTCGTCAACAGCACCGACGCGCACGCCGTGTATGTCGACGACCGCATCGCCCTGGGCGCATGGCGCATCACGCCTGGCTTGCGTTATGAGCACATCAAGTCGGAGCGCCAGGACGTGAGCGCCAAATCGGTCTTCGAGACCGACAACAACAAGGCGCTGCCGTCGCTGAACGTGGCGTATCTGGTGAACCGCGCGTTGACCGTGTTCGCCAACTACACGACGTCGTTCGGGCCGGTGCAGAACACCCAGCTCAACTCGCAGACACCCACCAATCCGCTCAAGCCGGAACTGGCCAAGACGGCGGAGCTGGGCGCGCGCTGGAAGACTGGCGCGGTCAACGCCGAAGTCACCGCCTTCAAGCTCAAGTTTGACAACCAGATCCTGCAAGTGCCGGGCACGACGCCCGCCGTGTTCCGCAACCTGGGCGCGACCAACCACGACGGCATCGAGACGGCGGCCGACTATACCTTCGCCGACGGCGGCGCGCTGGCCGGCCTGAACGTCTACGCGAACTACACCTACACCAAGGCGATCCAGGATTCGGGCGACACGGCGGGGCTGGACGTGCCGTTTTATTCGCGCAACACCGACACGCTGGGCGCGCGCTACCAAGTCGGGGCATGGTCGACCAATCTGTCGACCACGCATCAAAGCAAGCAGTATTCGGACACGGCCAACACCGTGCCGGAAGCGGCGAACGGCAGCAACGGCATGGTGCCGGGCTTCCGTCTGTGGAATGCGCAGTTAAGCTGGAAGATGCCGGGCAAGCCGGGCTATGAGGTGATGGCCGGTATCAACAATATCGCCGACAAGCGCTATTACACGCGCAACGTCGACGGCAACGCCGGCCGCATGGTGGGTTCGCCGCGCATGGCATACCTGCAATTGCGCGCCACCTTCTAAATCCGGGGTCAGGTCCCCCATTTGTGCATGGGCTCGGTCGCATCACTTGACCAGAGCGATGGCGCGGCGTACCGTCGAAACGGAGACTGCGAAGTGGCGCGCGATCGCTGTCAGCGTGTAGGCGTTGCTGGCATAGGCGCGGGCCATTGCCTCATTGCGGTCGGTGTATTTCTCCTGAAACGCCGATAGCGACGGTGCCAGGAGGCTGCGCTGGGTTCTCGAAATGCCGATCATTTCTGCCAATGTATCGGGTGTTTTGAATTGCTCAATAAACTCGCCATCGCCAAGCAGCAGCTGTTTGTGAATCTGACTAGCGGGATTGGGGCAATCAATTCCTGCGTCGACGAATTTTCGATAAGAGTCCGCCGCGCTGGTGAATGTGGTGTCAAAGTGGGCCAGGAGACGATCGACGCAGAGCCATGTTGGAGCCGTAGCTAAGGTCAGAGTTTGGCGGTAGCTACTCCACGGCCAGTCTTGCGCTGTGGTGACCAGTTTTGCTCGGACCGGATTGAGAACGATGTAGCGTGCAACCTCTAATAAATACGTTTCCCGCTGTACCAGGATTGCGCTATATCGCCCCTGAAACACATGCCCGACCAAATCATGCCGGCGATTGAAATACTGGGAGTAGACACCATTCAATTGCCGCATGCCTTGCGACAGATTTCCATCCACTGCCTCTAGCAACAGGTGGAAATGGTTGCCCATTTGGCAGAATGCATAGACAACAAAGTTAAATTGTCTGCACACTTCGCTGAGGGTTTGCTGCCATACGAGGCGGTCCGTGTCGTCTCGGTAGATAGCGGCCTTGCGGTTGCCACGTGTGGTGATGTGGTAGAGCGCGCCGGGAAATTCAATTCTGAGCGGTCTGGTCATTCTTCCGAAGATAACCAGCTATCGCGCGCGGCGATTGAGCAGCATCAAATCGCAGCAATTTAACTGACCCAAGTCTTCGCATACGGTTGGGCTCGTGCGCAAATGGGGGACCTGACCCCGGGTTGATTAGTGCAGTACTCGCGGCGGTGCGGGTTGCATGCTGAAGCCCGTGTAGTCCATGCGCAATGCTGGCGAGATGGCTTCGGCCTGGTCCAGTTTGCGCTGGACCAATTTATGCCAGGCCCGCGCCCAGCGGGCCGCCAGCTGGGATTCCTCCGCCGAACGCGCATACAGCGTTCGCTCCACGGCGATTTTCTGTCTTTGCAGGGCGTAGGTGGCAGATATCAGAGTAGTCATGGTGGCTGTGACGCTGGCTAGGGTTAAATAGTATGCCATGCCATTCTGCCCGGCTCGCCGACGATTGAATGTGCGCCATTTCACCCATAACGACGAGAAATCAAATATGGACGTGTAAAATGCGCGCTCTGTTGCGTTTTCGCATCACTTATAGTCTTATTTTCTTTCCATGTGGACAACTAATCTTTCCAGGAACGTGTTGGCGGGCTTGACCACGTCGTTCGCGCTTGTGCCGGAATGCATCGCTTTCGCCCTGGTTGCGCAGCTGAATCCGCTGGTTGGACTGTACGGGGCTTTTTTCATTTGCACGATCACGGCGGTGTTCGGTGGCCGGCCCGGCATGATTTCCGGCGCTGCCGGATCGATGGCGGTGGTGATCGTGGCGCTGGTCGCCCGGCATGGCGTGCAGTATTTTCTGGCGACGGTCGTGTTGAGTGGGCTCATCATGCTGTTGTTTGGCCTGCTGCGGCTGGGCAAGCTGGTCAGCCTCGTGCCGCATCCGGTGATGCTGGGCTTCGTCAACGGCCTGGCGATCGTGATCGCCTGGTCGCAGTTGCAGCACTTTAAGATAAGCGGGCAGTGGATGCATGGCGATGCGCTGTTGTGGATGTGCGGCCTGGTGGCGCTGACCATGTTGATCGTCTACCTGCTGCCGCGCGTGACCAAGGCGCTGCCGCCGGCGCTGGTCGCCATCGTCGGCGTGGGCCTGGTGGCGCAGTTGCTGCATCTGCCGGCGCGCACGCTGGGCGACATGGCGCATATCGCCGGTGGCCTGCCGGCGTGGCAGATCCCCGTCGTGTCGATGACGATGGAAACCCTGCACATCGTGCTGCCGTATGCCGTGCTGATGGCGCTGGTCGGCCTGCTGGAAACCCTGCTGACGTTTAACCTGACCGACGAAATCACGGAGACGCGCGGTTTGCCGGATCGTGAATGCGTGGCCTTGGGCGCGGCCAATGTGGTGTCCGGCCTGTTCGGCGGCATGGGTGGATGCGCGATGATCGGCCAGACCATGATCAACCTGAGTTCCGGCGGCCGTACGCGGGTGTCCGGCACCGTCGCCGGGATAATGATTTTACTGTTTATATTGTTTCTGTCGCCGCTGATCGAGCGCATTCCGCTGGCGGCGCTGGTGGGCGTGATGTTCGTGGTGGCGCAGCAGACCTTCGCCTGGGGTTCGCTGCGGGTGTTGGGCAAGGTGCCGCGCCATGACGCCTTGCTGATTGTGCTGGTTACCGCCATCACCGTAGCGACAGATCTGGCGGTGGCGGTGTTGTGCGGGATCGTCATCGCGGCGCTCAGCTTCGCCTGGCGCCACGCGCGCGACATCCGCGCCGACGTCGTCCTGGGCGCCGATGGTATCCGTCGCTATACCCCGCATGGCACCTTGTTCTTTGCCTCGATCACGCACTTCAATGACCTGTTCGACGTGCAGGACGATCCGCCAGCGGTGGTGCTGGATTGCCGTCATCTGCGGCTGGTCGATCATTCGGCGGTGGTGGCGGTGTCCACGCTGCATGAGCGGTATGCGAAGGCGGGCAAGGTCTTGCAGGTCCAGCACCTGTCGCAGCGCTGCGAGCAACTGCTGCACCGAGCAGGTGTCGCGATTACGGCGTGAAATACTGATCGAGTATCTGATCGATGGAAAACGGATTTTCTGTCGGAAAGGCAAGGGCCGGCAGGCCGGTTTCGGCAGACGCTAATTTGACGGCGATCGGGTACGCCTGTTGCGCATATTCGGGCAGTGATGCACGCAAGCTCGGGCTGTCTTCCAGCAGCATTGCCAAACGCTCTCGCTGTTCGATCAATGTGGCGCGCCATTTGTTTTGCGGATGCTCAGGCTGGTATCTGCATTTGAGCAGGTGCATGATCAGCACGCGCAGGCGATTCTTCAGCGCTCTTATTTCTCTCTTTTTCATAGCGTCGAGCTCCGCGATCAGGTTCTCCATGTCCAGTTCGGAGAACCTGCGATCCAGCAGCAGTTGGACTTGTGCGTCTATCCACAGCGCCAGATCGTCGTCGTAGCTCGGGTGTTTGCGGGATTGGACCAGGGTTTGCATGGCGCGCCTCCAGATTCGTCAGGCTAATCCTATGCCCGTTCCCGCGTTTGATCCCACTCAATAGAAATACGGTGTCTTGCGCGCCCATTCGTTGTTCTTGTAACGCTTGTGCAGCAGCGTGAAGGCGCTCTTCGACAGGGTCTTGGAATCGGCGTCCAGGCAGCCGCCGCGCGTCGATTGCACCGTTACGTACAGCAGCCACGGCAGTTCCGGATCGTTCGGCACGGCGGTGGCGCGTTGCATGACGAAATCGCCGAGGTAGCCGGTAGCGGTTTTCAGACGGGACAACTGCGCCAGTTCCTGGTCGCGAGCGCCGGCGTTGCCGAGGTCCGGCATTGGCGGCGAGTGTTCGGCCTCGGTGTTTTCGCCGTAGCTTTCGCCTGCTTTGGCCGGCACCTTGCACCACATGTCGGCCAGGGTGTCGTCCGGCGCGCGCGCGGCGATGTCGGCGCTGGAGTAGCTGTACATCGGCGACAAGCCGTATTTCAAGGCGTTCACCAGCATCCAGGAATGGTGCTCGGGCGTGCCCGCCAGCTTGCGGTATTTTTGCATCACCGCCGTCAGCACCGGCGCGTTCTGTTCGACCTGCAGGGCTGCGCTCAACGCTGCTTCGTCCTGGCCCAGCAGGTCGGCGCGCATCCATGTGGAGACGGCGATCTGCACGCGCAAGGCTTTGGGCAGCTTGGTATTCGCGGCCAGCGCGGACAGGTCGGCGGTGGACAGGCCGCTGTTGAGCCAACGGACGCCGTCGGCGGCGATGTCTGTGCGGGCGGCGGCCGAGTTCGCGCCGGCTTCCTCGCTGGCCTTGGACAGCTCGCCGGTATCGGGATCGAGATCGCGGCTCGATGCGCGCAGCAGATAGTTGGCGGCGTCCGCCGGCGACGATGCCACCGCAAAGCGCTCTTGCAGGAACTGGTTGCGCACGCTGGTGGAGTTGTTGGTGGCCAGCGCGGGGCCGGTCAACACGCCATCGGCGATCGAGCGCGCCTTGTCGGCCTGCTTGCTCAAGCGGTAGTGGCGGGTCAGCGCGTAACGCATGGTCAGGTACTCGGGCGTGGTGGCTGGCGCCTGCAGCGCGGCCTTCTCCAGCTCCGGCGTCATCTTCTCGGACAGCAGGACGGCCGCCAGCAGCCACACGCGCGCCTGCGCCTTGTTGCCTTCCTTGGCGTAGCGGTTCCACAGTTCGACCGCGTGCGCGCGCTCCACCTCGCAGCCGGGCTTGGCCTGGTACTCCTGGCATTGCTGGATGGTTTGCATCCAGTCGATAAAGCCTGCGCTGCCGCGCAGGGCGGGGCGGGCGTCGGCCTGCTCGGCGACCGGCGCTTGCAGCATATCGTTGGCCAGCACGCGCCAATCGCCCAGGTGATCGTCCAGGTAGGGATTGGTGCGCGGGTCGTCCAATAGTTTGCTCAGTTCCGCAAAGCGCAGCGATGGCGTCAATCGTGCCTGCATGCTGCGCACGATGGCGCGGCTGGCTTCATGCAGCGACGACAGCTCAGGATTGGCGAGGATATGATCGGCGCTGGCCTGGATGCCGGCCAGCTTCTTCTGCGCCGCCGCCAAACGTGCCGCAGCGGCGGCCGGGCCTTCACGCTTTGCGTCGAGCCGCTCCTGCCAGATCGCCTGTTCCGGATTCGGCCCGGGCACAAACACGGCGGCGCGCGCCTGCGAGCGCAGGCTCAGATACTCGCCCCAATGGCGCAGCGGATGCTTGTCGGTGGCGCCGATTTTGGCGAACAGGCTGCCGCTCAGCGTGTAGTTCTCGCCGTAGAAAGCGGCCGACGCCAGCTGGTACTGCTGCATCTGGCGCCAGTACAGCGCTTCCGTGGCCGGCAGTTCCACAGGCGGTGGAATCACGCGCTTGGTCCCATCGAAGCGATTGCGCTGCGCTTCCGCATCGTCACCGCAGAATTTGAAGACCTGGCGCTGCGTCGTCACCCACGCGTTCAGGCGGGCCGGCGTGGCGTCGCTGCGGCGCGCCAGGTCGTTCAGCGTGGCGGTGGCGAAGGTGTAGCTGCCCAGCGGACAAGTCAGATAACCATTGGCCATGCTGTCGTCGTCCTTGGGCGGGACCGGCGCCTGCTTCAACGCGCCGTTGACGGCCGCCTGCCATGCGCCGTAGACCTTCTTGCCCTCCGACGCATCGACCCAACCGCCGTTACGGCTGCCGATGGCGCGCAGCAGGCCGCCTTGCGGATTCGGCGCCGCTTTCAAGCCGTCGGCGCCGAGCAGCACGCTGCGCCAGGCGGTGTACATGTACATCCGTTCATAGCTCGGCATCACGATGCCCAGCTCACCGCCCTGGTAGCGGTTCAACGCGATATCGGGGCCGCTGCGGTTGACGTAGGAATCCCAGGCGCCGCCGCCGCTGGCGCCGGCGTTGGCGCAGGCCAGCAGTGCCGCAGCGATGGTGAGTGGACGAAGTAGTGTGGTCATGGAGAGCTCCTTGAAAGCGGCGACAGGTCCGCGCCGGCGCGCTTCCACGCGTGGCGGTCGAACCAATAGGTTTTGCGATAGCGGGCCGCGACTTGCGGCGTGAACGGTTCTTGCGGAGAGAATCCCGCGCTGTCCGCGCGACAGCTGGCGTGCAGCGTGGCGGGCGATTGTTCGACGATGGCGCGCATGCTGGCGCTGTCCCGGCCCATGCGGAAGAACATCGGCACCACCTCGTCGGCGGCCAGTCCGTCCAGCCAGGCCGGCGAGCGGCACCACCATGCCAGCGCGGTCACACTCAGTTTGATCTGCGGCGGCAGCGCGCCGCGCAGCTGCTTGACCAGCGAACGATAGAACTCGCGCTGCGAGGGCTTGGCCTCCATATCCAGCTGCACCCAGCCGGAGGTGCTGACGGCGGCCGCATCGAGCAGCGCCCGCACGATCATCGCGCGGCTGGCCTCAATATCCTGCGGCGGATTGACGGTGCTGACTTCCACATGCAACACCGGCGTCACCCGCGTGGCGGCCGGCATCGCGGGCTGGCGCATGCGCGGACGGGTGCGGGCGGTGTCGCCGGTCAGCAGGATATGGCGTTGCAGGACTGCCGCTTCGGGCGTCGACCATGCGGGCAGCAGGGCTTCGTCCCACAGCCAGGCGACGGCCTGCGCGCGGGCGGCGCAGTGGCATAGCAGCAGGGCGCACATGGCCAGGCGGAGTAGAGGGGAGGGCATCGGAAAACGAGGCGACAAGGTGCCCCATTTTACCGATGTTTATTATTTCCGCAAGATTGTTTTATTTGCTTTCAAGCGCGGCGATCGCCGCCGCCACGCCGGCGCCGTAGGCCGGATCGGCCTGGGTGCAGTGGTGGATGTGACGCTCCTGCACCGGCTTCGATACGCCGTGGATGGCGCGTGCCGTGTTCTCGAACAGCAGCTGCTTCTTCTCGGCCGTCAGCAGGCGGAACAGATTGCCTGGCTGCGAGTAGTAGTCGGTGTCGACGCGGTGGTCCCAATGGCCCGCCGCGCCTTCCAGCGACAGCGGCGGTTCGGCGAACTGCGGCTGTTGCACCCATTCGCCGCGGCTGTTCGGCTCAAACGAGGCGGCGGCGCCGTGATTGCCGTCGGTGCGCATGGCGCCGTCGCGGTGGTAGCTGTGGAACGGGCACTTCGGCGCGTTGACCGGAATCGCGTGATGGTTCACGCCCAGGCGGTAGCGGGCCGCGTCGCCATACGAGAACAGGCGCGATTGCAGCATCTTGTCCGGCGAGAAGCTGACGCCCGGGACCACGTTGGCCGGCGAGAAGGCCGACTGCTCGACCTCCGCGAAATAGTTTTCAGGATTGCGGTTCAGTTCCAGCACGCCGACGTCGATCAGCGGGTAGTCCTTGTGCGGCCAGATCTTGGTCAGGTCAAACGGGTTGTACGGCACCTTGGATGCTTCGGCTTCCGGCATGATCTGCACCGCCAGATTCCAGCGCGGGAAGTCCTTGCGTTCGATGGCGTCGAACAGGTCGCGCTGCGAGCTTTCGCGGTCGCGGCCCACCACCTCGGTGGCGTCGGCGTCGCTGAAGTTGGCGATGCCCTGCTGGCAGACGAAGTGGAACTTGACCCAGAAGCGCTCGTTGGCCGGGCTGATGAAGCTGAAGGTGTGGCTGCCGAAGCCGTGCATGTTGCGGTAGCCCTTGGGGATGCCGCGGTCGCTCATGACGATGGTGATCTGGTGCAGGGCTTCCGGCAGCAAGGTCCAGAAGTCCCAGTTGTTTTCGGCGCTGCGCAGGTTGGTCTTGGGATCGCGCTTGACGGCGTGGTTCAGGTCCGGGAACTTGAGCGGATCGCGGAAGAAGAACACCGGCGTGTTGTTGCCGACCACGTCCCAGTTGCCTTGCTCGGTGTAGAACTTGACGGCGAAGCCGCGGATGTCGCGTTCCGCATCGGCGGCGCCGCGCTCGCCGGCCACGGTGGAGAAGCGCATGAAGATATCGGTCTTCTTGCCGATCTCGGAGAACAGCGCCGCGCGGGTGTACTTGCTGATGTCGTGGGTGACGGTGAAGGTGCCGAAAGCGCCGGAGCCTTTGGCGTGCATGCGGCGTTCCGGGATCACCTCGCGCGCGAAGTGGGCCAGCTTTTCCAGGTGCCACACGTCTTGCAGCAACACCGGGCCGTGCGGGCCGGCGGTCTGGGTGTTCTGGTTGTCAACGACCGGTGCGCCGGCTGCCGTGGTCAAGTTCTTCATGAGGTTCCTTCAACAGTTGTTGGGAGTGTATGGAAACTTGCAGCTTAACGAACTACGGCAGCTCGCACAGCTCCCATTAGGGAGAGTGCGCCGGGGGCAAACGTTGTATCTGCACCTGGGCCAGGTTCGCGTACAACGGTGGACTTAAAACGTGAGAAATGGTGCGCGCCACCATCGCGCAAGCCATCAGACTGAGCACCATCGCATGACCGTCGACCATTTCCATGACGATGATAAAGGAGGTCAGCGGCGCTTGCGTGGCTGCCGCAAGAAAGCCTACCATGCCCAGCGCGATCAGCGCGCTCGCCTGCGGATAGTTGAGCAACTGCGCGACATCGTTGCCCAAGGCCGCGCCGATCGCCAGCGACGGCGCGAAGATGCCGGCCGGCGCGCCGGACCAGGCCGTCAGCCAGGTGGCGATGAATTTGAAAAAGAAGAAAATCGCGGGCGAGTGGTCGGAGCCGGCCAGCATGTCGCGCGTATGGCTGTAGCCGCTGCCGAACACGGCGCCGCCGGACAGCAGGCCGATGCCCGCCACCGCCAGGCCGCAAGCGGCGGCAAACAGCACTGGCCGGCGCAGCCGCACCCGGCTGAACCAATCCCGCGAGCTGCCGCTCAACGAGGCCAGCAGCAGGCGCGAGAACAGGCCGCCCGCCAGGCCGCTCAACAGCGTCACAAGCAAGCCGGGCAGCACCAGCGACAGGTCGATGCCCGCAGCATGGATGATGCCGAAGTAAGTGGCGTTGCCGTTGACGGAGACCGCCATCAACCCGGCCAGCACGATGGCCGCCATCAGCAGTCCGCTGCTGCGCTGTTCGGGCGTGCGCGACAGTTCTTCGATGGCGAACATGACACCGGCCAGCGGCGTGTTGAAGGCGGCGGCGATGCCGGCCGCGCCGCCGGCCACCAGCAGGCCATGTGCGGTGACGGCGCTGCGCTCGGGCAGCCAGCGGCGCGCCGCCAGCATGACGCCGGCAGCCACTTGCACCGACGGACCTTCACGGCCCAGCGATAGTCCGGCCAGGAAGCCGGCCGCCGTCAGCGCCACCTTGGCCGCGCTCAGCCGCAGCGAGACAAAAAATCCCAGCTGTTTGGGGGCGACGGCCGGTTCCAGCGCGGCCATCACCTGCGGGATGCCGGAGCCGCCGGCGCCGGCTGCGTAGCGCCGCGTCAGCCAGACGATGGCGGCGGTTGCCAACGGCGTCCATAGCAGGGGTGCCCACCAGTAGTGGCCGCACAGCGCGAGGAACTGGTCGAAGGCATGCTCGGACAGCCAGGTAAAACCGACCACCACCAGACCGGCCGCAGCGGCGAACGCGACCACGAGGCTGCGTGAACCCCAGACGCGCCAGTCGCTGAATTCCTTGCGGAAGGCCCGGCGGATATTGTGTTTGGACTGCATATGTAAAACCCGATGCCCAATGAAAAACGCCCGGCTTGCGGCCGGGCGTTTGAGGAGCGATTACTTGCTTGGGTAGACGATGTCTGCGCGACGGTTCTGTGCGCGGGCTGCGTCGTCGCTGCCGGTGGCTTTTTCTTTGCCGTAGCTGATGGCTTCCATCTGGCCGTCTTTCACGCCTTGTACTTTCAGGGCGGTGATCACGGCTTGAGCGCGCTTCTGGCCCAGGGCCAGGTTGTATTCGGCGCCGCCGCGTTCATCGGTGTTGCCTTCGACTTTGATCGAGACGTTAGGATTGGACGACAGGAATTTGCCGTGATCGGCAACCAGGGCGTTGAATTCAGGCTTGACGGTGTACTTGTCGAAGTCGAAGAAAACGCTGCGGTTCTTGTAGATCGAGCTGTTTGGGTCCAGGTAGGCTGGCAGGGACACGGCGACTGGCTTGGTCACTGCTGGAGCCGGTGCTGGCGCCGGCGCCACTTTGACTGGCTCAGCCGGTGCCGGGGCGACGACTGGGGCTGGGGTGCTGCAAGCGCTCAGAACAGCCAGTGCGCAGGATGCCAGCAAGAATTTTTGTTGTGCTTTCATGGAAATGCTCCCGAATTGGTTTTTGGACATGCATGGGGTGTGAGGCTTGGACACCAGCCGCGAGCGACATTATATAAGGGTTTCCCTCAGAAGAATTAACATACTGCATTATTTTTTTATCCAAGGTGCAAACGGGGCCAGATCCTTGCCCGCTTCGACAAACCAGGCGCGGCGGGTGATGTCGAATTGCGCGCCCAGCGCCTTGACCTGGTCCTTCTCGTGGTAGGTGGCGGTAAGGTACTGGCGCGCCGGCGGCGCCGAGACCGAAGCCGCGGCTGTGGCCTGGTTGCGGGCGATGGCGGCGTCGGCTGCGGCGGCCGATTTCGGCAGGCGCATTTGCGCGATGAAGCCGCTGCGCAGCGCCGCGTCGGTGGGCGAGAGCAGCGTCAGGCGTGCGCGGGCGCGGGTGGCGCCGACGTAGAACAGGTTTTCCTCCTCGGCCTTGGGCTGCGTCGGATGCGGGAATTCGTCCGCTTGCAGGAAGGGCAGGATCACGTGGTCGAATTCCTTGCCCTTGGCGTTGGCCACGCATTCGATCAGCACCGCCTTGCGTTCGCGCTTGCGGCGCACGAAGGCTTCGCGGGCGTTGAGCGCGGCCCAGAACTCGGCCAGCGTGTGGCCGGAGGCGGCCGCCGATTCCAGCAGGCCGGCCACGGATTTGTTGACCACGCCCGCTTCGTAGGGCCGCACGAAGATGCGGCGCGCGGTCGCCACCAGCTTGACGCGCTCGCACACTTCCGCCAGCACCGCCGCCGCCGGCGTGGCCGGGTCGACCCCGGACAGCCAGGCGATGGTGTCGATGACGGCCTTCTTGGTGGCCTGGCTGGCGACGTCGCGGTAGTTCGGCTCATCGCCGTCGCGCCGCTCGTCTTCGATCAGGAACAATTCGCCCAGCAGGGCCGGGTCCTTGATGATCTGCGCCTTGAAGTTGTCCATGCGGCGCGCCGAGAAGCGCATTTCGCTGAACGCGGTCATGGCGTCGACGATGGCGGTGCGCACCTGTTCCGTCTTGACGGCGCCGAAGTCCTTGAGCGCGATCGCCAGCAGGCCGCGCAGGAACAGGATTTCGTCGCGCTGCAGATAGCCGGCCATGGCAGGCGTGCGGTAGTCGATGTCGGCTTCGATCAGGGCGTTCTCGATGGCCATCGATTGATGGCGGTCGCGTATCAGGATGGCGCAGCCGTCGAGCGGATGGCCGTCCGCCTTCCATTGCTGGATCGCGGCGACGGCCTGCTGCGCGCAGCCGGCGCTGTTGTCGTAGTGCGCGTGGCGGATCTGCGTGTGCAGCGGCAGGCTGGACTCCACCGCCTTTTGCTTGAACTCGGCCATCGCGTAGGCCAGGTGCGGGCCGTGGCGGTAGCTGTAGGTCAGCGGGTAGCGCACCAGCTTCGGGTAGTTCTGGGCGAAGCGGCGGTTCAGGTACTCGTCGCTGGCGCCCAGTTTGGCGTGGATCACCTGGTCCTTGTCGCCGGCGCCGACGAAGAAGCATTGCGGCTTGGCGATCAGCGCGTCGAGGATCAGGAAGGCCGCTTCGTTCAGGTCGTGCAGCTCGTCGCACAGCACCAGCCGGTAGTCGGGGAAGTGCTCGGCCAGGCGCGCCCCCCCTTGCAGGTTGCTGGCCAGGTCGTAGGTGGCGTCGAACGGGCCGCGGAACACCGCGCCGGCGCCGCCGTCCAGGCGCAGCGTTTCGTATTCCACCGTGGTCACGTAGTCGGTCATCGGCACGCCCATCAACTCGGCGATTTCCTCGGTGCCCATGTATTCGACGTCGGCGGCCAGCGCCATCGTCGCCTTCAGTTGCAGCTGCACGTCGAGGAACTGGGCCAGCGCGATGCTGTGGGTTTGCAGGTTCAGGCCGTCCAGGCGGCCGGCATAGCGTTCGCTGACGCGGTCGATCGCGGCCAGCGCGTAGTCCTTCAGCTGGCGCGCCTCGGCGCACTGGCGCAGGTAGTCGCCGTCGATGCGGTCCAGTTGCAGGCCGGCGAAATCCTCGAAGGTCAGCACGGCGACCCGGCTGGCCAGCGCATGCGGCACGCCGACGTCGAGCAGGCGCTGGCGCATGACGTCGCGCGCTTCCGGCGTGAAGGTCAGCGCCAGGATCTGTTCCGGCGCCAGCTTGCGCGCCAGCGCCTCGCCGATGCGGATCGCCAGCGTGGTGGTCTTGGCGGCGCCGGCGTTGGCGTCCACCAGCACCACCTTGTGCTGCGCCAGCTGAATGGCGGTCTGCTCGGGAGTCGGGATCAGGCCTTGCGGGGTGAAGCGGGGAGGATTTGCATCGGTCATGCGCTACATTATAGCGGCCGGCACGCGGATGCCGGTGGCGGGCGCCGGCGTCGCGGACGGCGCGGCTGGCTTGGGGCGCAGGCGCGCGGTGGCGCCTTCGATGAACTGGGCGCTGAACACGCGCCGTTCGACCTGGGATTCGCGGCTGTCGATGACGGCGCACAGCAGGCTGGCGGCCGCGCTGGCCATCTTGGGCATGGGCTGGCGCAGCGTGGTCAGGTTGTAGCTCAGCCAGTTGGACGGCTCGACCGCGTCGAAGCCGGCCACCGACAACTGGCCCGGCACGTCGATGCCCAGCTCGTGGCGGGCGCAGTCGAGGCAGCCGATGGCCATGACGTCGCTGCCGCAGATGATGGCGTCGGGCACGCCGCCCATTTGCGCGATCAGCGCTTTCAGGCCGGCGGCGCCGCTCTTGTAATCGTACTCGCCCGGCACCACGACCGGCGGCGGCAGGCCCAGTTCGGCCAGCCGTTCGCAGGCGCCACGGTGGCGCTCGCTGGCGACGCTGGAATCGGCGGTGCCGCCGATGATGCCGAAACGGCGGTGACCGGCGGCAGCCAGCCGCGAGACCAGCATGCGGCCCGCTTCCAGGTGGTCGCAGGTGACGGTGTTGACCGACTGGTCGCGCTGCGTGCGGTTGAACAGCACCAGCGGCATGTGGCGGCGTTCGAATTCGGCCAGGTGTTCATCGGACAGGCGGGCGGCGGCGATCACGCCGTCGACCTGGAATTGCCAGACATCGGCCAGCACGCGGTCGACATCGGACTCGCGCGCCAGCGGGAACAGCAGCACGCGCTTGCCCAGCGTGGTCAGTTGCTGGCTCAGTTCGGCCAGCAGTTCCGGGTAGTAGAGGTTGGCCTGGTTGGTGATCAGCACCGCCACCATGTTGGAGCGGCGCGTGATCAGGCTGCGCGCGGCGGCGTTGGGGATGTAGTCCAGCAGCGCGGCGGCCTTCATCACCCGCGCATGGGTGGACTTGGACACGCTGGCGCCGGGCTTGAAGCAGCGCGATACCGCCGATTGCGACACGCCCGCCACCAGCGCCACGTCATACGAGGTGACGCGGCGGGCTTCACGGGCAATGCTGGCTTTGTGTTCAGTCGCGCAGACTTCGATTGTCGGCTTGGATTTGGTCATCGTCTCGTTACGTGCGTGGTGCTGCTTGCATCTTCGTTAGTTAAACGAGCATAATCAAAATCTTACTCGATAGCAATAATAATCGATTTTCTTTCAAGAAATATTTGGTCGGGTGTGGTCCCGCTGCAATTTTTCCTGAAAGACGGGGTTTTCTGATAAGATAACGCCCCTTTATTCACGTGAAGGGTCGACATGGCCATTGCTTGCGGCGTCGATTTTGGCACGTCAAATTCCACGGTGGGCTGGGTGCGTCCCGGACACCCGGTGATGTTGGGACTGGAAGACGGCAAGACCACCTTGCCGTCGGTGGTTTTCTTCAACGCCGAGGACGAAGAAGTTACCTTCGGACGTGCAGCGCTGGCCGAATATCTTGCCGGCTACGAGGGGCGCCTGATGCGCTCCATGAAGAGTTTGCTCGGGACCAGTCTGATCGACGGTCAGACCGAGGTGGGTGGCCGCGCGCTGCCGTTCCGTTCGCTCCTGGCGCAATTCATCGGCGAAGTGAAACGCCGCGCCGAGCAGTCGGCCGGGCGCCAGTTCACGTCGGCCGTGTTCGGCCGTCCTGTCCATTTCATCGACGACAGCAAGGAAAACGACCAGCTGGCCGAGGATACCCTAGCCGAGGTGGCCCGTTCCGTCGGCTTCAAGGACATCGCCTTCCAGTTCGAGCCGATCGCCGCCGCGTTCGATTACGAGTCGCAGATCACCCGTGAAGAGTTGGTGCTGATCGCCGACATCGGCGGCGGTACCTCGGACTTTTCGCTGGTACGCCTGTCGCCCGAGCGCGCCACCAAGACCGAGCGCCGCGACGACATCCTGGCCAATGGCGGCGTGCACATCGGCGGTACCGATTTCGATAAATACCTGAGCCTGTCGTCCGTGATGCCGCTGCTGGGCTACGGCAGCCGCCTGCGCAACAACAGCGAAGTGCCGTCCAGTTACTTCTTCAACCTGGCGACCTGGCACACCATCAACCAGGCGTACACCAAGAAAATGTGGACCCAGCTGTCCGACCTGCTGCGCGATTCGGCCGAGCAGGAAAAGCTGGGCCGCCTGCAAAAGCTGATCGACCAGCGCGCCGGCCACTGGCTGGCGATGAAGGCGGAGGAGGGCAAGATCGCCCTGTCCGACGCCGCCAAGGTGCAGCTGGAGCTGGACCGCCTGTCGCCGCCGGTGACCCTGGAGCTGGACCGCGCGCAGTTCGACGACGCCATCGGCCACCTGGTCGGCTCGGTCGAGAACACCGTGCTGAGCCTGCTGCGCGACGCCGGTGTGGCGCCTGCCGATGTCGATACGGTATTCTTCACCGGCGGCTCCAGCGGCGTGCGCATGCTGCGCGAGCGCATCGGCGCGCTGGTGCCGTCGGCGCGCAAGGTCGAAGGCGACCTGTTCGGTAGTATCGGCGCCGGCTTGGCGCTGGATGCCGTGCGCAAGTTCGGCTAATTTAAAAGGAACACCATGCTCGACCAACCCATCGTCATGCTCGACTTCGAGACCACCGGCCTGTCGCCCGACATGGGCGACCGCATCACCGAGGTGGCGGCGTTGCGCATCGTCGGCGGCAAGGTGGTCGACCGCTATGTGTCGCTGATTAACTGCAATGTGCGGATACCGTCCTTCATCACCGGCCTGACCGGCATCACGCAGGCCATGGTCGACGGCGCGCCGCCGGTGTCGCAGGTGGTGCCGGAGCTGCTGGACTTTATCGGCAGCGACGCGCTGTCCGCCCACAACGCCAGCTTCGACGATAAATTCCTGCGCGCCGAAGCGGCCCGGCTGGGCCTGACGCCCGGCTATCAATCGCTGGTGTGTTCGCTGAAATTGTCGCGCCGCGTGTTTCCCAAATTGTCGAGCTACAAGCTGGGCAATCTGTCCGGCGAGCTGGGCATCCGCTTCAAGAGCGCGGCCCACCGGGCCGAGTCCGATGCGGAAGTGGCGGCCGAGGTGCTGATCCATATCGGCAAGCACATCGGTTCGACTTACGGCATCGCCGGCGTCGATCCGGGCTTGCTGGTGGCGATCAACAAACTGGCGGCCGCCAAAGTGCACCAATTCCTCGAAAAACAAAAAGGTCGCTGAAAACCGGTGGCTCGCATTACAATACCGGCACTGATGTATCGATAGTTGGTATTTTGTGAACATACGCCGCAACTTCTTTTATGTGCTGCTGTCGCTTCTGCTGGTGTTCTCCCAGCAGATGGGGTACTCGCACGCGCTGTCGCACGCTTCGGCCGCGACCGGCGTGGTGCAGGCCGCCGCGCAGCAGGACGAAGATGCCAGCAGCAGTATCACCAAGCTGGGGCTGGATCACAATTGCGCGCAATGCCTGGCGTTCGCGCAGATCGCCTCGGCCGCCGATACGCATTTCCATTCCTTCCCGCTGGCTGCCAATACTTCGGTAGCCGTCACCCACACGCCTGCGCCGCTCGATTGCCGGCGTACCGTCTGCGGCTTCCGATCGCGAGCGCCGCCCGTCCTGTCCTGATCGCACACCCTTGATCCGTCACCGCTGCCGCTTGCGCAGAGGTGCGGCTTATCGTAGCTATCTACAGGATTTGACATGTTGAAACACAAAGTGATGATGGCCGCCTTGAGCGTGGCCGTGGCGGCCCCGCAGGCCTACGCCGCAGACAAAAAAGAACAGAAGGAACTGGCCGAAATCCGCGCGGAGATCCGCCAGATGAAGGAGGTCTATGAAGCGCGCTTGCAGGCGATGGAGCAGCGCTTGCAACAGGCGCAAGCGGACAACGCCGCCGCCAAGGCGCAGATCGCGGCGATCGGTGCGGGCGCGCCGGCTGTGCCGGCTCCGGCCGCTGGCGCCGCGCCTGCGGTCGCCGCCTATGTCGAAACACCGCCAGCGGCAGCGCCAGCGCCGACCGGCGGCGCCAACCCGGCCAGCAATCTGTTCAACCCGAACATCTCGATGATCCTAGGCGGCACGCTGCAAAACCTGAAACAGGACCCGACCCAGTACCGCCTGCAAGGCTTCGCGCCGAGCGGCGGCGAGGTCGGCCCGGGCAAGCGCGGCTTCAACCTCGGCGAATCCGAGCTGACCATGGCTGCCAACATCGACCCGCAGTTCGCCGGCCAGCTGACCTTCTCGCTGAGCGGCGCGAATGAAGTCAGCGTTGAAGAAGCCTTCGTGCAGACGCGCGGCATGGAGAACGGCCTGAACATCAAGGCCGGCCGCTTCCTGTCGGCTATCGGCTACCTGAACAGCCAGCACGCCCACACCTGGGACTTCGTCGATGCGCCGCTGGCGTATCAAGCCTTCCTCGGCGGCCAGTACAAGCCGGACGGCGTGCAAGCCAAGTGGCTGGCGCCGCTCGACCAGTTCCTGGAAGTCGGCGTGGAGGCCGGCAACGGCACGGCCTTCCCGGGCAACGACCGCAACAAGAACGGCGCCGGCGCCGTCAGCGTGTTCGCCCACCTTGGCGACGACATCGGCGATTCGGCCAGCTACCGCGCGGGCGTGTCCTACCTGCACACTGGCGCAGAGCAACGCGCCTACGAAGACCAGGGCCTGACCAATAGCTTCAGCGGCAAGTCGAATATGTGGATCGCCGACGCCATCTACAAATGGGCGCCGAACGGCAATCCGACCAACACCAACTTCAAGCTGCAGGGCGAGTACTTCCGCCGCAAGGAAAGCGGCACGCTGAACTACGCGGTCGAGACCGACGCGGCGGCCAGCGGCAACTACCGCAGCGTGCAGTCGGGCTGGTATCTGCAAGGCGTCTACCAGTTCATGCCAACCTGGCGCGCGGGCCTGCGTTATGACCGGCTGTCGTCCGGCTCGCAGCGGATCGGCCTGATCGACAGCGGCGCGCTGGCCTGGGCCAACCTGCCCATCCTCGAAGCGTACAACCCGTCGCGCAGCAGTTTCATGATCGACTACAGCCCGTCCGAATTCTCGCGCCTGCGCTTGCAGCTGGCGCGCGACCAGTCCCGTCCGGGTGTCACCGACAACCAGATTTTCCTTCAATACATCATGAGCCTGGGCACGCACGCTGCCCACTCGTTCTAAAGGAGCAGGCATGAAACGCACACTCAAACATCTGCTGGTCGCCGCGGCCTGCGTGGCGGCCACGTCGGCGCACGCCGCCATCAACGTCCTGGCCTGCGAGCCGGAATGGGAAGCGCTGACCAACGAACTCGGCGGCGACAAGGTCAAGGTCTCCAGCGCCACCAACGCGCTGCAAGACCCGCACCGCATCGAAGCGCGGCCGAGCCTGATCGCGCGCACGCGCAACGCCAACCTGCTGGTGTGCACCGGACTGGAGCTGGAAGTGGGCTGGCTGCCGGTGCTGGTCCAGCAATCGGGCAACAGCAAGATCGCCGCCGGCCAGCCGGGCAACTTCGAGGCGGGCGCCTTCGTGCCGCGCCTCGACGTGCCGAACAAGGTCGACCGCAGCGAGGGCGACGTGCACGCCGCCGGCAATCCGCACATCCAGCAGAACCCGCACAATATCGCGCTGGTCGCTGTGGCGCTGGCCAAGCGCCTGGCCGAGCTGGACCCTGCCAACGCCGCCTACTACCAGGCGCGGCAGAAGGACTTCGCGGCGCGCTGGGATGCGGCCATGCTCAAGTGGGAGAAGCAGGCGGCGCCGCTGAAAGGCGTGGCCGTGGTCGAGCACCACAAGAACATGGAGTACCTGATGGGCTGGCTGGGCTTGCACCAGGTCGGCACGCTGGAACCCAAGCCGGGCGTGGAGCCGAGCGCGGCCCATTTGGCCGAGCTGCTGTCGCAATTGCAGCGCGCGCCGGCCAAGATGGTGATACGCGCCGCCTACCAGGATGGCCGCGCCTCGCAATGGCTGTCCGAACACGCCAAGATTCCGGCGGTGGTGCTGCCGTTCTCCGTCGGCGGCGACGACAAGAGCAAAGACTTGTTCGGCCTGTTCGATTCGACTGTGCAACGCTTGATGGATGCAAATAAATGAACGCTGAAGCGCTCGATCTGATGATCATTCTGCCGGCCTTGCTCGCCGGCCTGTTGGTGCTGTTGACCCACGTGCCGCTGGGTGCGCAGGTGCTGAAACGCGGCATCGTCTTTATCGACCTGGCGATCGCGCAGATCGCGGCGCTGGGCGTGATCATCGCCGGCGCCGCCGAGCTCGATCCGCAAAGCTGGGCGGTGCAGGCTGCCGCCGCCGCTGCCGCCGTGCTCGGCGCGCTGCTGCTGACGTGGACTGAAAAACGCTGGCCGGAAGTGCAGGAAGCGCAGATCGGCGTGATGTTCATCCTGGCCGCCACGGCTGGCTTGCTGCTGGTGGCGCACAACCCGCACGGCGGCGAGCATTTGCAGGACTTGTTGGCTGGCCAGATTTTGTGGGTGCGCTACGAACAGCTGTTGTTGCCGGCCGTCGGCACGGTGGTGATCTGCGGGCTGCTGTACTTCCTGCGCGAACGCTTGAGCCGGCTGGGTTTCTACCTGATCTTCGCGCTGGCCGTCACGGCGTCGGTGCAGCTGGTGGGGGTGTACCTGGTGTTCACCAGCCTGATCGTGCCGGGCCTGGCAGTGCGTCACTATGTCGGCAAGAAACGCCTGGTACTGGCCTACCTGATCGGCGCCGCCGGCTACGCAAGCGGACTGGTGTTGTCGACGCTCTACGATTTGCCGTCGGGTGCTTTGATCGTCTGGTGCCTGACGATAATAGCCATTGCCGTCTATGCATTTGGCCCCAAGCCTGACGGTGCGCCTCGCGTTGCCCATCACTAGAAACGATAACATTTCATCATCACTCGTTTGAGCGCGGTCAAACCCGCGCCGGGGCCGCGTTTTACACTTTAACCAACAATGTTGTGGTGTTGGCCAGAGGTGTACCATGAAGAATCAAAGCTCGGCGAGGGCAGGTTACGACACTTTTCTATGGTACCGGGAGGCGGCCGAACGCGGCAATCCTTACGCCCAGTTCAATCTGGGCCTGGTCTATAAAAAGGGGCAGGATGTGGCGCGCGACGAGGTCCGCGCCTTCTACTGGATGTCCAAGGCGGCCCAGCAGGGGCTGGCGTTCGCGCAGAATCACCTGGGCGTGATGTACTTCAACGGCCGTGGCGTCGCCCATAGCGACAAGGAAGCCGTGCGCTGGTTTCGCGCGGCCGCGCTGCAGGGCGAAGTCTCGGCCCAGCAAAATCTCGGACAGATGTACAAGAAGGGCCGGGGCGTGGCGCGCAATGACGAAACCGCCTTGTCGTGGTTTTACCGCGCCTCCGAGCAGGGAGTGGCCAGCGCGCAGACTTTGCTCGGCGAAGCCTATGTGCACGGCCTGGGCGTGCGCCGCAACTATCCGCTGGCCTTGGCCTGGTTCCGCAAGGCGGCGCTGCAGAACGATGCCAGCGCCCAGCTCAATCTCGGTTTTATGTACAAGCACGGCCACGGCGTGGCGCGCAGCGATGGACAGGCGCTGGCCTGGTTCCGGCAAGCCGCGGCGCAGGGTTGCGCCGTCGCCCAGCGGCTGGTGGGCGTGGCCTATGCCGAGGGGCAGGGCGTGGTGGCCGACCAGCTGCGCGCCTACGCCTGGCTGCTGCGGGCGGCGGAACAGGAAGACGCGGACGCGCAATTCAATCTCGGCATCATGCTGGCCAACGGCAAGGGCGTGGACCGCGACGACGAGCTGGCCTTCACCTGGTACCGCCGCGCCGCCGAGTCCGGCCATGTGCTGGCCCAGTACAACCTCGGCGGCATGTACGCGCGCGGGCGTGGCGTGGCGCGCGACGAGCAGCGGGCGCTGGAGTGGTACCGCATGGCGGCCGAGCAGGGCGCGCCGAACGCCCAGTTCAATGTCGGCGTGATGTATGCCAACGGCCACGGCGTGGCCAAGGACGAGGCGCGGGCGGTGGCCTGGTATCGCTGCGCGGCCGAACAGGGCGACGCCAGCGCGCAGAACAATCTAGGTGTGATGTACGCCAACGGCCTAGGCGTGGCGCGTGACGAGGAGCTGGCCGTCAGCTGGTATGGCAAGGCGGCCGAGCAGGGCCATGCATTGGCGCAGTTCAACCTGGGCGGCATGTACGGCAGCGGGCGCGGCGTGGTGCGCGACGATGAAAAATCCTGCATGTGGCTGACGCTGGCCGCCGAGGCCAGCGAACTGGCGGTGGCCAGCAACCGCAAGAAGTCCGACCTGGACCTGACGCCACAGGCGATGGAGGCGGCCACCGAACAGGCGCGCCGCTGGCGGGCCGCCCATGCGACGCAGGCTCGTCCGGCCTGAGCCGTTCAGCTGGGCTGTTGGCGGCGATCCACGAACAGGCTGTTGCCGTGGATTTTCTTGGCTTGTTTCTTCGATTCCGCCGCAGCGGTGGCGATCTGGTGGTGGGTGTAGTACTGGTGCGGCTCGACGCGGATCGCGCCGATCGACAAGCTCATCAGCGAGTAAAACACTTTCTTGCCTTGCCGGTCTTCGCTGATGTAGCCGCCGCGCTCGCGGTCCTCAATGCTGTAGAAGTCCTGCACGTTCCGTTCGAACTCTTGCAGGATGGCGTTGCAGCGGGCTTCCCAGTCTTCGCTCTGGAACAGGATCATGAAATCGTCGCCGCCGATATGGCCGACGAAGTCGCGGTTGGCGTCGGTGCGCTCGCTGAGCAGGCGTCCGGTCAGCTGGATCACGTCGTCGCCCCTGCGGTAGCCGTAGACATCGTTGAACGGCTTGAAATGGTCGAGGTCGAAATAGCAGACCCAGAACCGCGTGCCGCTTTCCAGCAGACGGTCGATATGCTCGTTGATCGGCACATTGCCCGGCAGCTGGGTCAGCGGATTGGCGTAGCGCGCCGCGTTGATCTGCATCTGCGTGATCTCGCGCATCAGGTCGTGGCCTGTGCCCATGCCCAGGTAGCGTCCCTGGTCGGTGATGATGAAGCCGTTGAACAGCTGCTGCGCGTCGGCCTGCACCATGCGGAAGCTCAGGTCTTGCAGACTGGTGTCCTTGTCGGCGATCAGCGCATTGCTGTCCATGAACTGCTTGCAGGACTTCTTACCGTACAGTTCGCGCTGGTAGGGGCGGGCGAAGTGCTCGATCATGTCGAAGCGGCTGACCAGGCCCAGCGGCACGCCGTCGTCCACCACCGGGATGATCAGCAGCTTGGGATGGCGCACGAAGATTTCGTACAGCTCGTTGTTGTTCATGCTGGACGGCACCGAGTCGGTCTGGTGCAGCAGCTTGTAGATGCTGGCGCCGTTCTTTTCCGCGCCGCGCTGCGGATAGACCGCCACGCCATTGCGCGCCAGCGCCTTGACCACCTCGGCCGGCGCGGCGCGGGCCGGCTGGGCGTGCGGCCGGCCCAGGTGGTAGCCCTGGCCGAAGGCGACGCCGACATCGCGCAGCACCAGCAGCTCGGCCTGGGTCTCGATGCCCTCGGCGATCACCAGCGTGTCGGACTTGTCGGCGATCTCCTGGATCGAACGCACAAACTGCAGCTTGACCGGATCGTGGTTGATGCCCTGAATGAAATGCATGTCGATCTTGACATACTCGGGCCGCAGCTCCGACCACAGCCGCAGGCTGGAGAAGCCTTCGCCGAGGTCGTCGATGGCGATCTGGAAGCCCATGTTACGGTAGTGCAGCACCGCTTCGCGCATCAGCTCGTAGTCGTAGGTCGGCTGGTTCTCGGTCAGCTCGATGATGACGCGGTCCGGGTTGATGCCGATCTGGTGGATGTATTCCAGCGTCTCGCCGTGCGGCGCGTCGCGCTGCATCAGGCATTCCGGGCTGACGTTGAGGAACAGCTTGCCGGGCAGCTGGAGCTCGGCAAAGCGCTCCAGCACCACGCGCCGGCACAGGTGCTCGACCTCGACCGTGAGGCCGTTGGCGCGCGCCACCTTGAACAGATTCATCGGCGCATGCAGCGGGCTGTCGGACGGCCCCCGTATCAAGCCTTCGTAGGCGATGATGTCGCCGCTCTGCATGTGTACAATCGGCTGGAACAGCGCGCTCAGCTGTCGGCGCGCCAGGATGTCGTACAGATGAGCGCGCAATACCGCCTCCTCGTCCTCGGCCTTGGGCGGAAGATAGATGATGTTGGGGCTGAGTACGGAATTCACGGTGAATGCTTGCCAAAAGTCGGTTTAACTGTACGATCTTAGTGTGCTTATGTGACCGTATGATGACGTGTGGAAATAATCTGCGGCAAACTGTGAAAAACCGTGCCGTAGATTATTGCCCACGCGCTACAATCTAAGCTGTACAACTATCGAGACCAGGCTTCCCATGCACCGTCACGCCCTCCGCCAGACCCTGTCGACCTTGTTATTGCTGAGCACGGCAAGCGCAGGCGCCACCGGCGTCACGGTGCAGGTGCAGGACGCCGGCGGCAAGGCCCTGGCCGACACCGTGGTCTATGTCGAGCCGGAAAGCGGCACGGCCAGCGGGCGCGCACCAGCCACGGCGGAAATCGAGCAGAAGGGCCTGAAGTTCGCGCCGCTGGTGAGCGTGGTACAGACCGGCGCCAAGATATTTTTCCCGAATAACGACAAGGTCAGGCATCACATCTATTCGTTCTCGCCGGCCCACAAGTTCGACCAGAAGCTGTACTCCGGCCAGTCGGCCTCGCCGCAGGTCTTCGACAAGGCGGGCACGGTGGTGCTCGGTTGTAATATCCATGACAAGATGCTGGCCTATGTCAAAGTGGTCGACACGCCGTATTTCGCCAAGACCGACGCCGCCGGCGCCGCCCGCATCGAGCTGCCGGCCGGCGGCAAGTACGTGGTCAAGGCCTGGCACTACAACACGGTCGGCGGCGCCACGCCGGAGCAGGTGGTGACGGTGAAGGCGGGCGACGCGCCGGCCAGCGTCACCTTCAAGCTGCCGATGAAACCGATCGTGGCCGACGACCCGTCGTCCACCACTCTTTAAGGGACAGCCCTAGCATGCGCATGCGCTTCCGCAGCTTGGAGAGCCGTATCGTCACACTGTTCCTGGTGTTGATCGTGGCTGTGCAGGTCATCGGCCTGCTGGTGATCCAGCGCGGCATCGACAACAATGCGCGCCTGTCCATCAGCAGTGAATTGGGCAACGGCTCCAAGGTGTTCCGCCGCCTGTTGGACCAGAACGCGCAAAACCTGCGCTTCGGCGCCCGCCTGCTGGCGCGCGACACCGCCTTCGTGGCCACCATCGGCAACAACGACGAGAACGATCGCGGTACCATCCTCTCCGCGCTGGACAACAGCGGCAAACGCATCAAGGCCTCGCTGTCGATGCTGATCAACGCCGACCGCAAGATCAGCGTCGCCACCAACAACAGCCAGGCGGCCGCGCTGGAGAAGCAGGTCGCCGGCATGCTTGATGCCGCCGAATCGTCGGTGGGCGCCAGCGGTATCGCCATCGTTGAACACCGGCCCTACCAGATCGTCGTCATGCCCATCCTGGCGCCGAGGACCATCGGCTGGATCGTCATGACCTTTCCGATCGACCGCCAATTGGCCAGCGACATGCGCGAAATCAGCGCGCTCGATACCGCCGTGCTGACCCGCGACGCGCAAGGCAAATGGCTGGCCGTGGGCTCGACCTTCTCCGTCCCGGTGACGCAGAGCGTGGTCGACCAACTGCAAACCCTGCCGGGCACGCCGGTCGGCCCATTCGACCTGACACTGTCCGCCGGCCAGTACAGCGCGCGCCTGCTGGCCATCGGCAGGGATGGCGGCCAGACCGCCAACGTCATGCTGGCCCGCTCGATCGACGAGGCGACCGCGGAATACAGCCGTCTTGAGCGCTGGCTGATCGGCCTGACGCTGGGCGGCATCGTGATCTCGGCGCTGGCCATCGTATTTACCGCCAAGCGCATCGCGCAGCCGATCAGCGAGCTGGCCGTCACCGCCAAACGCCTGGAGCAGGGCGATTACAAAGGCCAGATCGACACCAGCCGCGAAGACGAAATCGGCGCGCTGGCGCATGCCTTCGACGCGATGCGCGAGGGGATCGCCAAGCGCGAACAGGAGATCCGCCGCCTGGCTTACTGGGACACGCTGACCAACCTGCCGAACCGCGCGCAGTTCGTGCTGCTGCTGAACGACGCGCTGGCCAACGCCGCCAGGCGCGAGGAAACCGTGTTCGTGCTGATGATGGACCTGGACCGCTTCAAGCACGTCAACGACGTGATGGGCCACAGCTTCGGCGACGCCTTGCTGCGCCAGGTGGCCGGCCGCCTGCAGCTGCTGCTGGCCAATCGACGGCAGTCGTCGGCGCAGGTGGCGCGCCTGGGCGGCGACGAATTCGCGGTGCTGCTGCCGGCTTCCGACCTCGATTCCGCGCAGCGCGTGGCGGCCGAGATCCTGCAGGCGCTGGAGACGCCGCTGTCGCTGGAAGACCAGACGGTGGACATCGGCGCAGGCCTGGGCATCGCCGGCTACCCGGAGCACGGCAACGACGGCGAGGCTTTACTGAGCATGGCCGAGGTGGCGATGTACGCGGCCAAGCAGCGCAACGACGGCGCCGTGGTGTACGACGCGGCGATGGACAAGTCCAGCGAGAAGAGCCTGTCGCTGTTGACGGAGCTGCGCAACGCCATCGAACGCAACGAGTTCCGCCTGCACGTGCAGCCGAAGATCATGCTCGATACCGGCAAGGTGGTGGGCATGGAGTCGCTGGTGCGCTGGGCGCATCCGGAGCGCGGCAACGTGTTCCCCGACGAGTTCATTCCCTTCGCCGAGCAGACCGGCTTTATCCGCGTGCTGACCCGCTGGGTGATGGACAAGTCGGCGGAGCTGTGCCAGGAGCTGGCGGCCAAAGGCTATCCGCTCAAGGTGTCGGTCAACCTGTCCACGCGCGACCTGCTGGACCAGGACCTGCCGGCCAAGTTCGCCGAAACGCTGGCGCGCTACAAGCTGGCTCCCGGCTCGTTCTGCCTTGAGATCACCGAGAGCGCCATCATGGACGATCCGGTGCGCGCCCAGCACACGCTGGAGCGCCTGAGCGCCATGGGTGTCGATTTGTCGATCGACGATTTCGGCACCGGCTATTCGTCGCTGGCCTACCTCAAGCGCCTGCCGGTGAATGAGCTAAAGATCGACAAGTCCTTCGTGCTGAACATGGAGAACGACGTCGGCGATACCAAGATCGTCCGCTCCACCATCGACCTTGGCCACAACATGGGCTTGCGCGTGGTGGCCGAGGGCATCGAGAGCGAAGCCGTATGGCGCCTGTTGGCCGCGTTGGGATGCGACCAGGGGCAGGGTTACTTCATGAGCCGTCCCATCCCCGGCGACCAGTTGATCGCCTGGCTGGAAAAGTGGCAGGCGCCGATAGCCGTCGCCGCACCGGAACACCGCGAAATCGAGGTTGGCGATTAAGCCGCAGCCCTTGGTTGAATTGCTAAAAATGCAGCGTTAATTTACAATTAGAAGTTTGTAAATTGACAAGGTTGATCATGGAAGTCCGCGCGCGATATTGTGCAGTTTTTTTATTGGCTTTGCTGGGCGGTTGCGGCGGAGGTGGCTCCTCGTCGCCGGCGTCTGCGGCACCGGAGGCGGCACCGGCATTGGTGCTGGACCAGCCGGTCATCAAAGCAACGTTTTCCACGGCGGACCAGATTCCGTTGACGGTATCGGGACATGTCGCCAAACCCGCCGATTTCGCTAACGTCACCAAGGTGTATGCCTTGATCGTCGACACTGCCGGCGTCATATCGCCCGATGCCTGGGTTTCCGTGTCTGCCGACTATTCGTTCTACGGCTCTTTGCATCCGTCTTCGAATCTGGCGGTTGGCAGCTATACGGGCAATTTGCAGCTCAAGCTTTGCCGTGATGAGGCATGCAACAGCCAGTTCCCCGGCTCGCCTATGAGCCTGCCATATGAATTGCATGTCGCTCCGCCGGGCTACCCGACGTTTGCCGCGGTCCCTGCGCAACCGGTGGCGATCCGCATGCACCTGGACGGCGACGTGCCGGCGGCCATCCCGGTCGATGTGCGGGCCGAAGGCCGCACCTGGCGTGCTGCTGCCGGCGCCGCATGGATCAAGCTGGACACCGCCAGCGGCAGCGGCTCCACCAAGTTAAATGTCAGTGTCGACGCCAAGGGCCTGGCGGCCGGTACTTACACGGCGAACGTGACCTTGACGTCGGTCGACGCGGTCACCAGCACCTTCCCCGTTACGCTGACCATCGACGCCTTCGAGCACAAAGTTTTGGCTTCGGAAGCGGGCGTTGCTTTCACTTCGGTGCCAGGGTGGTCCCGCCTGAGCCGTACATTGACCGTCAGCGACAACCTGGGTAAAAACACCCGCTGGAGCGCCCATTCCGACCAGGCATGGCTGAGCGTGACCTCCGCTGGGCAGACCGCCGGCGACAATAAATTGACCTTGACCGTCAATCCAGCGGCACTGCCGGCCGACGCGATTAGCTATGCCACGGTGACACTTGGCGGGGACAACGGCGCCAGCGCGCCCGAACCAGTCAAAGTGGCGGTCTGGAAAGGCAGCAGCACCCCTTCTGCAACGGTGACGTCCAGCCGGGTTTATCAAAAAATGGTGAGCGATCCGGTCCGGCCGTGGGTGTATGCGCACAATGGCGGCGCAACGGTCGATATTTATAATCTGTACACCGGCCAGTTGGAAGGCAGCGTCACCGGGCTGCCGGCGCAGTTGGGGCAGATGTCGGTCAGCCCCAATGGCGACCGCTTGTACGTGCTCGAAGGCAGCGCGAACATCGTGGTGATTGACTTGGCCAGCCGCAAGCAGACCGGAACCTGGCCTATGCTGAAGGCAGGCCAGCCAACCAACGGTTGGGATACTTACGTCAAGGCCATGCGTATCAATGGGGTAGAGCTGGTGTTGGGCAGCGACGGCAGCGTATTTGTCGCGGCGACAGGCAAGCGCTTGCCCGACAGCGGTATCGGTTTTGGCAAGATGACGGTCAGCGCGGACGGCCGTGTGCTGGCGGCGCAAGACGAAAGTAAGTTGCGGCCGCTGTACACCGCAAATCTCGACTATACCGACACAGCCGGAGGTACGTTGAGGGCGCTTCCCATACCGGTTTACTATTCGGGCCGGCAAATTGCGTTAAGCGCCGACGGGCAGCGCCTGTACGTCACCGACGGTACCCGATACCAGTGTTCGTGGACGGCGGTGGGGACGGGGGGCGGCTTGGTCGGCCTGGATGCGAATGTCGCTTACCAGAACAATGTCCAGGTCGGCAGCGACGGTCGCATCTACTGCGGCTTCGATAGCTATTACGAGCCGACCGATATCCTGGTCTACGATACCAGTGGGACGCTGCTGAAAACGATGTATAACATTCCGGCTTCCGCCGGCAACTTGATGATTTCCGGTGACGGCTTGCTGGTGGTGACGGTGAGCGGTTCGCAAATAGACCAGGGCGTCAGCGGCACGCTCAACATCGCACCGGTCGGCCCCTGACGTGTGCTGTAGCCGTTGTTCCACCCGCGACGTATCCGGCGCATTTGCATTTCGTCTAGCCTAATCTGCAATACGTCGCATGGCTGCTCCAACGATGGCGCGGCAGCTTTAAGCTGTCGCGATTCCATTTACCTCAGGAGGTCCCATGCATCGTCTGCTTGCCGGTATCGTTGTCGTTTTCGCAGTTCAAGGCCAGGTGCGCGCCGCCGAATCCGGCGCCCTGGATTTTTCTCCCGGCGCATTCAAGTTGCAGCGGGGGCAGCCGAACGAGCTGATGGTGCTTGGCTCCGCCCATCTGTCGCAATTGCCGAAGTCCTTCGACCCCGCCAATCTGAGCTTGCTGATGGAACGCCTCGCGGCTTGGCAGCCCAAGGCCATCGCCATCGAGGCGCTGTCCGGGTCGCAGTGCGCTTTCCTGCGCAGCTACCCTGAGCGCTACGACGATACGGTCAAGTCCTATTGCTGGGACCCCGCGCCGGCCGCCAGTGCCACCGGCCTTGACGTCCCCGCCGCCACCGCGCAGGTGGATCGCACGCTGGCCGCATGGCCGGCGGCGCCGATGGCAGGCCAGCGGCGCAAGCTGGCGTCGCTGTTCCTGGCTGCCGGTGAACCCGCTTCCGCAACGGTGCAATGGCTACGCCTGCCGGCCGACGAAAGGCACGCCGGTGACGGCCTGAATGACAAGCTGGTGGAGATCCTGGACAAGCTGCGTCTAAAGCGCGGTGAAGATTATCTGATTGCGGCGTCGCTCGCAGCCCGCTGCGGGCATGAGCGGGTGTATCCGATGGATGACCACACGGCCGACTCCAACGAAGCCGATGAAAAAGCCTACGGCGCGGCGATCATGAAAGCGTGGGACAACCCGTTCAATGCGACGCGCAAGCTCCAG
The DNA here is from genome assembly GCF_003416895.1 of Duganella sp. BJB476. Classification (GTDB taxonomy): domain Bacteria; phylum Pseudomonadota; class Gammaproteobacteria; order Burkholderiales; family Burkholderiaceae_D; genus Rugamonas. The sequence continues at coordinate 1,741,792 of NZ_QVIO01000001.1, read as the reverse complement.
GACGATGCACTGTACGCCGGGTTGGCGACACCAGCCGGCGTGCTGGCGATGTACCGCGCGTTCAACGCCGCCGGCGCCGCCGAGCTGACCTTCCGCGGCGACTTCGGCGCCGCGCTGGAAGAACCGTCGCCCCAGCATTTCGGGCGCGGTTATGTCAGCTACTGGGAGACGCGCAACTTGCGGATGGCCTCCAATATCCGCGAAGCGTCCGGCTTGGTGGCGGGCCGCCGCACCCTGGTCGTCGTCGGCGCGTCGCACAAAGGCTATCTGGAAGCCTACCTGAACCAGATGCATGACGTGCGCGTCGTCAGCACGGACAGCATTTTGCGCGCCGAATAAAACACGCCGATAACGCATTCCTATCATTGCTTATTTGTCACAAATCAAGCTATGATCGACCGCGTGACGCGTGGTGGTTACTGGTGTCATTGAGCCCCGGCGGCGCCGTATCCCGGTTTGCCGCTTCCGAATATTCTTCGACTTTATGGGCTTTCGCATGAAGCATCTGAAATGCGCGGCACTGGCCGCCGCCGTCCTGATGGCGCACAGCGCCTCCGCCCAAACCTGCGCCGCCTCCGGCCCTGGCGTGAACTATCCCGTCACCCGCACCGTCGACCAGACCGACGACTATCACGGCGTCAAAGTGGCCGATCCCTACCGCTGGCTGGAAGACGCCAACAGCGACGAGACCCACGCCTGGGTCGTCGCGCAGAATAAACTGACGCAGGACTACCTGTCGCAGATCCCCGGCCGCGACGCCATCAAGACCCGCCTGACCAAGCTGTGGAACTTCGAGCGCTTCAGCGTGCCGTTCAAGGAAGGCGGCCGCTATTTCTACAGCCGTAACGACGGCCTGCAAAATCAGTCCGTGCTGTACACGATGAAGACGCTGGCCGACGTGCCGCGCATGCTGCTCGATCCGAACACCCTGGCCGCCGACGGCACCGTCGCACTGGCCGGCCTGGCGGTGAGCCCGAACGGCAAATACCTGGCCTACAGCACCGCCGCTTCCGGCTCCGACTGGAACGAAATCAAGGTGCGCGACATCGACAGCGGCAAGGACATCGAGGACCACATCAAGTGGGTCAAGTTCTCCAGCACCGCATGGCTGCACGACGGTTCCGGCTTCTTCTACAGCCGCTACGACGAGCCGAAGGAAGCGACCAAGCTGGCCGATGTGAACTACTTCCAGAAGCTGTACTTCCACAAAATCGGCACGCCGCAAAGCGCGGACACGCTGGTCTACGACCGTCCCGACCACAAGGACTGGGGCTTCGGCGGCGAAGTGACCGAAGATGGCCGCTTCCTCATCATCACCGCGTCGCAAGGCACGGAGAACAAGAACCGCGTCTACTACAAGGACCTGTCGCGCAAGGACGCCAAGGTGGTGCCGCTGCTGGAGGATTTCGACGCCGCGTATAACTTCATCGGCAATGACGGCATGGTGTTCTGGTTCCGCACCGAGCGCAATGCGCCGCGCGGGCGCATCGTCGCCATCGACACCCGCAAGTCGGGTGTGCTGAACTGGAAGCAGATCGTGCCGGAAACCGCCAACACCATGGTGTCGGCGTCGATCGTCAACAACCAGCTGTTGGTGGACTACCTGAGCGACGCCCACAGCCTGGTCAAGGTGTTCGACCTGAAAGGCAAGCCGCTGCACGATCTCGAACTGCCAGGCCTGGGTTCGGCGGGCGGCTTCGGCGGCAAGCGCGGAGATGCGGAGACCTTCTATTCGTACACCAGCTTCACCACGCCAACCACCATCTACCGCTACGACCTGAAGGCCAACAAGAGCAGCGTGTATCGCCAGCCGAAAGTGGACTTCGACCCGGCCGCGTTTGAAACCCGCCAGGAGTTTTTCACCAGCCGCGATGGCACCAAGGTGCCGATGTTCATCGTGTCGAAAAAAGGCCTGAAGCTCGATGGCAGCAATCCGACCTACCTGTATGGCTACGGCGGCTTCAATATCTCGCTGACGCCGTCGTTCTCGGTCGCCAACCTGGCGTGGCTGGAAATGGGCGGCGTCTACGTGATGGCCAATCTGCGCGGCGGCGGCGAGTATGGCGAATCCTGGCACGCGGCCGGCACCAAGCTGCAAAAGCAGAACGTGTTCGACGACTTCATCGGCGCGGCCGAATGGCTGGTCGCAAGCAAGGTGACGTCGCCTGCCAAGCTGTCCATCGGCGGCGGCAGCAATGGCGGCTTGCTGGTCGGCGCGGCGATGACGCAGCGTCCCGAATTGTTCGCGGCGGCGATTCCGCAGGTGGGCGTGCTCGATATGCTGCGCTTCCATAAATTCACCATCGGCTGGGCGTGGACCTCGGACTACGGCTCGTCCGACAACGCCGACGAGTTCAAGGCGCTGGTCAAGTACTCGCCGCTGCACAACCTGAAGAAGGGCACTTGCTACCCGGCGACCATGATCACCACCGCCGACCATGACGACCGCGTGGTGCCGGCGCATAGCTTCAAGTTCGCCGCGACCGCGCAGGCCGACCAGGCCGGCGCCGCGCCTATCCTGATCCGCATCGACAGCAAGGCAGGCCACGGCGCCGGCAAGCCGACCACCAAGCAGATCGAGGAAGTGGCGGACCGCTGGGGCTTCCTGAGCCGCGCGCTGAAGATGGATGGCGCTACGGAGGCCGTCAAAGCGGCAGGCCAGCAGTGAGGGCCGCGCCAGTCGCCGGGCCGCTGCTGTGCGCCATCCTGATGCTGGGCATGGCGCCGGTGGCGCCGGCGCTGGCGGCAACCGCCGAAGGTGCGCCCGCGCCTTCGGTCAAGAAGATCGCCGATGTCACGCGCGGCCTGCAATCGCAGCCGGGCTTCATCGACCTTTGGCGTGATACGGACAAGGGCAGGGTGCTGCTGTCCGTATCGACGCTGGAGCAGCCCTTTCTGCTATTGAGTTCCTTGCCTTATGCGCTGGGCTCGAACGACGTTGGCCTGGATCGCGGCCAGCCGGGCGAGATGCGCATGGTGCATTTTGAGAAGCACGGCGCGCGCCTGTTCCTGGTGCAGGAAAATACCAACTTCATCGCCGCCTCGGCGGACAAGGACGAACGCGCCGCTGTCACCGAATCGTTCGCCAGCGGCGTGCTGTGGTCGGGCGATATCCTCGCCAGTGAAGGCGAGCGCCATCTGATCGACTTCTCCGGCTTCCTGCTGGCGGACCGGCACGGCGTCGGCGCGCGGCTGAATGCCGCCAAGCAGGGCGCCTACCAGATCGACGCGGCACGCAGCGCGGTGCTGGCGGAGCAGGCCAAGGCTTTCCCTGACAACGTCGAACTGGAAGCGCTGCTGACCTTTGCCGGCCCCGGACAAGCGGAGTACGTGCGTCAGGTCGCGGCCGATGCCAGCAGCCTGTCGCTGCGCCAGCGCATCAGCATGGTGCGCCTGCCCGCGACCGCGACGGGCTGGCAGCCGCGCAGCTACCATCCATATTCCGGCGGCTTCGACGCCAGCTATTACGACTTCGCCACGCCGCTCGCCAGCAGCATCGACGTGCACTGGCAGGTGCGGCACCGCCTTGAGAAAACCGATCCGTCGGCCGCGGTCAGCACCGTCAAGAAACCCATCGTCTACTACGTCGACCGTGGCGCGCCGGAGCCGGTGCGCTCGGCCTTGATCGCCGGCGCTTCATGGTGGGCCAGCGCCTTCGAGAAGGCCGGCTTCAAAGATGCTTATCGCGTCGAGCTGCTGCCCGAAGGCGTGGATGCGATGGACATCCGCTACAACGTGATCCACTGGGTGCACCGCGCCACGCGCGGCTGGTCCTACGGGAACGCGCTGGCCGATCCGCGCACCGGCGAGATTATCCGTGGCGCCGTCACGCTAGGCTCGCAGCGGGTGCGGCAGGACATCCTGATCGCCGAAAGCCTGCTCGCACCGTACGGCAAGAACGCGCCGGCCGACAAGCAGAAACTGGCCGAGGCCATGGCGCTGGCGCGGCTGCGCCAATTGGCCGCGCATGAAGTCGGCCATACGCTGGGCTTCGCCCACAACTTCGCGGCCAGCCGCATGGGCAATGGCTCGGTGATGGATTATCCGCACCCCATCCTCAAGCTGGACGCCAAGGGCAACGTCGATATCGCCGACGCCTACGGTGTCGGCGTTGGTCCGTGGGACGACTACATCGTCAAGTACATCTACGGCGATTTCGGCAGCGGTGCGCAGGAACAGGCCGCGCTGGCCAAGCTGCGCGCCGACGCGCGCGCGGCCGGCATGCTGTACTCCAGCGACCAGGACGACCGCTCGCCCGGTTCCAGCCACCCCGATGGCTTGCTGTGGGACTTCGGTCCGGACTCGATCAAGACCTGGGACCAGCTGGGCGCCGTGCGCCAACGCGCGCTGCAGACCTTCTCGGTCGACGTGCTGCCGGATGCACGCCAGATCGGCGAGCTGGAAGCGCGGCTGGTGCCGGTCTATCTGCTGCAGCGCTATCAGGGCGAAGCGCTGGCGCGCCTGGTCGGCGGCGGCGATTTCGATTACGCCAGCAGCGGCGACGTCAAGGCCGGTCTGGCCAAGGCGGGCATCAAGGCCACGCCGGCGGCGGTGCAGCGCCAGGCCCTGAACCGTCTGGCCGACAGCCTGCGCGCCGAGTACCTGGCGCTGCCGGCCGGCGTGCTCGATATCCTGACGCCACCGGCGATGGGCCATGAACGCAGCCGCGAATACTTCACCACCCGTATGGAATCGGTGTTCGACGCCTTCTCGATCGCCGAAGCGGGCGCCGCGCAGACTGCCGGCTTCCTGCTCGACCCGGCCCGCATCAACCGCGTCGCCTGGCAGCACGCGCGCGATGCGCAGCAGCCGGGCGTGCAGGAAGTGCTGTCGCTGCTGCTGCAAAAGACGTGGAAGCGCGAGCCGGTGCCGGCCTCCGTTGCGGGCGGCGAGGCAGTGCAATTGGCGGCCAACTGGGTGGTGATCGACGCCACCCTGAATCTGCTCGACGGCGGCAAGCTGCATCCGCAGGTCGACGCGGAAGTGCGCCAGTCCGCGCGCGAGCTGGCGCAGTGGCTGCAAAAGAACCCGGGCAAAGGCGTCACCGCCGACAGCCGCAAGCAGGCGGCGGGGCTGATTGCCGCCTACCTGGCCGATCCGCGCAGCGTCAAACTGCGCGCCATGCCAGTTATCCCGCCGGGCGCGCCGATTTGAGCTAAGAGCCCTTCGCCATTGGCGGAATTTGCCCTAAGTTTGTCAGCGTGGGTACGTCGACCCGCTGCTAGACTTGGGTTTTTCCAAATAGGGATATCGATGAAAACTTTGCGCGCACTGCGACTGTTTGTTGGAATGCTATGCCTTGCGGCGTGTTTCGCCGTTTCCGCGCACGATATGTCTTCCAGCGGGCTGCGGGTGGCGATCGTGCTGTTCGAAGGCGTGGAGGAAATCGACTATGCCGGCCCGATGGAAGTGTTCGGTGCGAGCGGCGCGACGGTGTACACCGTCGGACAGACAAAATCGACCGTCGAATCGATCTGGGGGCTCAAGGTGACGCCCGACTACGATTTTGCCGATCTGCCGGAAGTTGATGTCTTGCTGGTGCCGGGCGGCGGAATACAGAACGCCTTGAAAAACGCTGCCTTGCTGGCGTCGATCAAGGCGCGCAGCGCCAAGGTGAAGGTTGTCATGTCGGTTTGCTCGGGCGCCTTCATCCTGGGTAAAGTGGGCCTGCTCGACGGCATCGCGGCTACCACTACCGTGTCCATGCGTCCTCAACTTGCCAAGCTCTTCCCGGCGACGAAGGTCCGCGACAAGCGCTTCGTCGATGCTGGAAAAGTCGTTACCACTGCCGGCCTTACCGCCGGCATCGATGGCGCGCTGTATGTGGTGGAACGCCAGTCGGGCCGCAAGCGGGCCGAGTCCGCCGCCGAGTACATGGAATACGATTTAAAGCCTGCACCAAAATGACGCCTTATTTCGGTGCGCACGGCCTTGGTGCATGTCCATGCACAAAATAAAAACACCTTGAAATCAAGCACTTAAAATTTGCACCAAATTGGAACGATTATTGCTTTTATCGATACTCGTAACTAATTTTTGCATTATTTTGGGGAGAGATTTTGATGGGTGGATACAAAGACGGCGCCGATGCATTGTTCATATTGCTTGGCGCCATCATGATTTTGGCCATGCATGCCGGCTTCGCGTTCCTGGAGTTGGGCACGGTGCGCAAGAAAAACCAGGTCAATGCGCTGGTCAAGATCCTGGTGGATTTCGCGGTATCGACGATCGCCTACTTTTTCGTCGGCTACAGCATTGCGTATGGCGTCAATTTCTTCTCCTCGGCCGAGGTGCTGGCCGCCAAGAACGGCTATGAGCTGGTCAAATTCTTCTTCCTGCTGACGTTTGCCGCCGCCATCCCGGCGATCATCTCGGGCGGCATCGCCGAACGCGCGCGCTTCCACCCGCAGCTGATCGCCACCGCGCTGCTGGTCGGCCTGGTCTATCCCTTCTTTGAGGGCATCGTCTGGAACCATCGCTTCGGTGTGCAGGAATGGTTGGCGTCCGCATTCGGCGCCGAGTTTCACGACTTCGCCGGCTCGGTGGTGGTGCACGCGGTCGGCGGCTGGATCGCGCTGCCGGCGGTGCTGCTGCTGGGCGCGCGCCGTGGCCGTTACATGAAGAACGGCGCCATCGCCGCCCATCCGCCATCGTCGATTCCCTTCCTGGCGCTTGGCGCATGGATCCTGACGGTGGGCTGGTTCGGCTTCAACGTCATGAGCGCGCAGGCGCTGGACAAGATGAACGGCCTGGTCGCCGTCAATTCGCTGATGGCGATGGTCGGCGGCACGCTGGTCGCGCTGCTGATGGGGAAGAACGATCCCGGCTTCGCCTACAACGGCCCATTGGCCGGCCTGGTAGCCGTCTGCGCCGGCTCCGACCTGATGCACCCGCTGGGCGCACTGGCCACCGGCTGCATAGCGGGCGCAGTGTTTGTCTGGATGTTCACGTTGGCGCAAAACAAATGGAAGATCGATGACGTGCTGGGCGTATGGCCGCTGCATGGCCTGTGCGGCGCCTGGGGCGGCATCGCGGCGGGGATCTTCGGCCAGAAGGCACTGGGCGGCATCGGCGGCGTATCGTTCGCCGCGCAGCTGGGCGGCACCGCACTGGGCGTGGCGATCGCGCTGGCGGGCGGCTTCGCCATCTACGGCGTGCTGAAGGCCACGCTGGGCCTGCGCCTGGACCCGGAAGAAGAGTTCCAGGGCGCCGACCTGTCGATTCACCGCATTAGCTCCACGCCGGAGCGGGAATCGAACTGGTAATACTTAACGGTGTATCACCACCAGCAGCGCCTTCGCCTCGGTCTTGCCGACGTTGCGGATGACGTGCTGCTGGTCGCCCGGGTAGCGCGCCGTGCTGCCCAGCTTCACCTTCTTCTTGTCCGGCCCAACCTCCACCTCCACCGAACCGTGCAGCAGCGTCAGGTGCTCCTGCGCGCCGGGATCATGGCCTTGCGAGGCCAGTTCGCCACCCGGCACCAGCGTCAGTTCATACCACTCATATTTACTCGCCAGTTCCAGCGGCCCCAGGATGCGCAGCACATACCCGGCGTGATGGCCGGGCAGGGTGGGGATTTCGTGCGCCTCGATCACGCGGACGGTTTCCGTCTGCCGTTCGGCCGTCGCCAGCAATTCGCCGATCTGCACGCCCAGCGCATTGGCCAGCCTCCACGTGATGGCGATGGTCGGATTCGCCTTTTCACGCTCGATCTGCGACAGCATCGATTTGGAGACGCCGGCGATGCGGGACAGATCTTCCAGTGTCAGGCCGCGGGCCAGGCGCAACCGCTGGAGGGCGGCGCCGACTTCTGGAGGTGCATTCGTCGAAACGGGTGTTTTCATTGTTTTATTCGGCAGATAGGCTAAATTTCAAGTGAATCGCTGCGCGCGCATGGCTTGCGCAGTGCACAGCTGTTCTGTAAAATTCGATATATTGAATTTGAGTTCGACATAACGGATTTCGCATAAGGCAGTGTAATTGCGGTGAAATCGTACCACACACAGGGACCCATCATGACCATTCCAGCTAAAACCACCTTCTTCAGCGGCCTGCAGCAAAACCTCGACCAATTGCGCGAGCAGGGCCTCTACAAGCCAGAGCGCGTTCTGGCTTCGCGCCAGGGCGCGGAAGTGACGAGCGAAGATGGTCGAATGCTGATCAATATGTGCGCCAACAACTACCTGGGCCTGTCCGGCCAGGAGTGGGTGGCGCAGGCCTCCATCGAGGCGACCGAGAAGTATGGTTACGGCCTGTCGTCGGTACGTTTCATCTGCGGCACCCAGACCGTGCACAAGCAGCTGGAGCAGGCGATCTCCAAGTTCCTCGGCACCGAAGACACGATCCTGTACGCGGCCGCCTTCGACGCCAACGGCGGCGTGTTCGAGCCGCTGTTCGACGAGAACGACGCCATCATCTCGGACGCGCTGAACCACGCCTCGATCATCGACGGCATCCGCCTGTGCAAGGCCGCGCGCTTCCGCTACGCCCACAACGACATGGCCGACCTGGAAGTGCAGCTGCAAGCGGCCGCCGACAAGCGCCATAAAGTCATCGTCACCGACGGCGTGTTCTCGATGGACGGCACCATCGCCCAGCTGGACAAGATCTGCGACCTGGCCGACAAGTACGGCGCACTGGTGATGATCGACGAATGCCACGCCTCCGGCTTCATGGGCGCGACCGGCCGCGGCACGCACGAGCACCACAACGTCATGGGCCGCATCGACATCATCACCGGCACCCTGGGCAAGGCCCTGGGCGGCGCGATGGGCGGCTTCACCTCGGCGCGCAAGGAAGTGATCGACATGCTGCGCCAGAAATCGCGTCCTTACCTGTTCTCGAACACGCTGGCGCCATCGATCGCCGGTGCTTCGCTGGCCGTGCTGCAAAAGCTGTCGGAATCGACCGAGCTGCGCGACCGCCTGCACGAAAACACCGCCTTCTTCCGCAAGGAGATCGAGCGTATCGGCTTCACCATCAAGCCGGGTACGCACCCTGTAGTTCCTGTCATGTTGTTCGACGCGCCCGTCGCGCAGAAATTCGCGGCACGAATGTATGAGCTGGGCGTTCTGCTCAGCGGCTTCTTCTACCCCGTGGTCCCGATGGGCCAGGCGCGTGTGCGTGTCCAACTGTCCGCGGCCCACACCCGCGAACAGCTGGAAACCGTGCTCAAAGCATTCGAACAGGCAGGCCGTGAGCTCGGCCTGCTGAAGAACTAAACATGAATATCGTCAGGAACAATAATATGAACACTCAAGAACGCATCCTCGTCATCGGCGCCAATGGTCAAATCGGCAGCGAGCTGGTAGAGGCGCTGGCCGCCCAACACGGCGCGCAGAACGTCATCGCCGCCGACATCAGCCCGACCAATCTGTACAACGCGGCGCGCTACACCACGCTCAACGTGCTGGATAAGGTCGCGCTGGCGGCGCTGGTCACCGACGAGGGCATCACCCAGGTCTATCAGCTGGCGGCGATGCTGTCGGCCACCGGCGAAGCGGCGCCGCTGAAAGCCTGGACGCTGAACATGGACGGCCTGCTGAATATCCTGGAAGTGGCGCGCGAGCGCGGCGTGGTCGGCAAGCCGCTGCGCATCTTCTGGCCTTCGTCGATCGCCGCCTTCGGCCCGAACACCCCGGCCGTCAACACGCCGCAAACCACGGTGATGGACCCGACCACGGTCTACGGCATCAGCAAGCTGGCCGGCGAACGCCTGTGCGAGTACTACTTCATCAAGTACGGCGTCGATGTGCGTTCGATTCGCTACCCAGGCATCATCAGCTTCAAGTCGCCTCCGGGCGGCGGCACCACCGACTACGCCATCGCCATCTTCCACTCGGCGCTGCGCGGCGAGCGCTATGAATGCTTCCTCGGCCCGCAGACCACGCTGCCGATGATCTACATGCCCGATGCGATCCGCGCCACCATCGAACTGATGGACGCGCCGGCGGCACAAGTGAAGGTGCGTTCGGCTTACAACGTGGCCGGCGTATCGTTCAACCCGGAGCAGCTGGCGACCGCGATCACGCGCGCGCTGCCGGACTTCAAGATCGGCTATAAACCGGACAGCCGCCAGGCCATCGCCGACACCTGGCCGCAAAGCCTGGACGACGCCACCGCCACCGTCGACTGGGGCTGGAAAGCCCGTATCGGCGTCGACGAGATGGTCGCCGACATGCTGGCCAACGTCGATGTCCATCTGGGCAAAGCCGCGTAACTCAACACACTATAAAAAAGAGAGACAACTGATGGACATGAGCGTATTCGACCTGTTTAAAATCGGCATCGGGCCGTCGAGTTCCCACACCGTGGGACCGATGGTGGCGGCTCGCCGTTTTCTGCTCGATAGCGCTCCGCTGGACGACGTCACCGGCGTCACCGCCGAGCTGTATGGCTCGCTGGCGCTGACCGGCATCGGCCACGCCACCGACAAGGCGGTGATCCTCGGCCTGATGGGCGAAACCCCGCAGGACGTGGTGCCGACCAGCGTCGACTCTCAATTGGCGCAAGCCGAAGCGGCGGGCGAACTGCGCCTGCTCGGCACCCGCAAGGTGCCGTTCAAGCGGGGCGTCAACCTGGTGTTCCACATGGCCGAATCGCTGGCCGAACACCCGAACGGCATGCGCTTCACGCTGACCCGCGCCGACGGCAGCACCTTCAGCAAGGTGTACTACTCGGTGGGCGGCGGCTTCATTAAAGAGGAGGGCGAGGCCCACCAGGCCGCGCCGACGGTGGGCAGCGCGCCCGCCGCCGCGATCCCCTTCGCCTTCGACACCATGGACCAGTTGCTGGCCCACGGCGAGCGCGCCGGCCTGACCATCCCGCAAATGCTGCGCACGAACGAAAACGTCAAGCGCACGGATGAAGAAGTCAACGCCGGCATCGACAAGATCTGGCAGGTCATGCGCGACTGTATCGCCCACGGCCTCGATACGCCGGGCCAGCTGCCGGGCGGCTTGAACGTCAAGCGCCGCGCCGCCAACCTGTGGAAGCAGGCCAGCGACGCCAAGGCATCCGACAACCGCGCCAACGACCTGCCGCACGACGCGCTGCACCAGGTCAGCCTGTACGCGATGGCGGTCAACGAGGAAAACGCCGCCGGCGGCCGTGTCGTCACGGCGCCGACCAACGGCGCGGCCGGCATCATCCCGGCGGTGCTGCGCTACTACGCGGAAGACTGCAAACCGAGCGATCCGGTCACCGGCGTGCGCAATTTCATGCTGACGGCAGCGGCCATCGGCATGCTGTGCAAGCGTAACGCGTCGATCTCCGGCGCGGAAATCGGCTGCCAGGGCGAAGTGGGCGTGGCCTGCGCGATGGCGGCGGCCGGACTGGTGGCGGCGCTGGGCGGCAGCAACGCCCAGATCGAAAACGCGGCCGAAATCGGCATCGAGCACCACCTCGGCATGACCTGCGACCCGATCGGCGGCCTGGTGCAGATTCCCTGCATCGAGCGTAACGGCATGGGTGCGGTCAAGGCGATCACCGCCGCCTCGCTGGCTTTGAAGGGCGACGGCACCCACTTCGTCAGCCTGGACGAAGTGATCGAAACCATGCGCCAGACCGGCGCCGACATGCAGGCCAAGTACAAGGAAACCTCGCTGGGCGGCCTGGCGATCCACGTGATCACGGTGAACCACGCGGCTTGCTGATTACCTCCGGGGTCAGGTCTGACATTCGGACACGAGCTCTGCCGTAAGCGGCCGCTACGGCAGAGCTCGTGTCCGAATGTCAGACCTGACCCCGGAGTTGAGTGATGGCAAAACAACAGGATTTTACGGGAATCGGCCGGGCGCACTATAATATCCGCTCGCTTCGTACCGTTCTGCCCTTTAGCCGTTAGCTCAACCGGACTTTCTAATCTATGCAATACGTGTCTACTCGCGCCGCCGCCTCGGCCGCCGCCTCGTCTTCCCAACAATTCTCCGACATCCTCCTGGGTGGCCTGGCCGTCGACGGCGGCCTGTTCCTGCCGGCCGCCTATCCGCAAGTGACCGGCGCCGAGCTCGATGCATGGCGCCAGCTGTCCTACGCCGACCTGGCCTACGAGATTCTGAAGAAGTTCGCGACCGATATTCCCGATGCCGACCTGCGCGCGCTGACCGCCAAGACCTATACCAAGGAAGTCTACAAAAACGCCCGCAAAGGCGAAAAAGCCAGCCAGATCACGCCGCTGCGCATGCTGGAAGAGGGCGAGAACGGCACCAAACTGATGTTGCAGGCGCTGTCCAACGGCCCGACCCTGGCCTTCAAGGACATGGCGATGCAATTGCTGGGCAATCTGTTCGAATACACGCTGACCAAGCAGAACGCGCAACTGAACATCTTCGGCGCCACCTCCGGCGATACCGGCAGCGCTGCCGAATACGCGATGCGCGGCAAGAAGGGCATCCGCGTGTTCATGCTGTCGCCGCACAAAAAAATGAGCGCCTTCCAGACCGCTCAGATGTTCTCGCTGCAGGACCCGAACATCTTCAACATCGCCATCGAAGGCGTGTTCGACGACGCCCAGGACATGGTCAAGGCGGTCTCCAACGACCTGCCGTTCAAGGCCAAGCAGAAGATCGGCACCGTCAACTCGATCAACTGGGCACGCGTGGTGGCGCAGGTGGTGTACTACTTCCGCGGCTACCTGTCGGCGACCACTTCCAACGACCAGAAGGTGTCGTTCACCGTCCCGTCGGGGAACTTCGGCAATATCTGCGCCGGCCACATCGCCCGCATGATGGGCCTGCCGATCGCCAAGCTGGTCGCCGCCACCAATGAAAACGACGTGCTCGATGAGTTCTTCCGCACCGGCGTGTACCGCGTGCGCAAGTCCGCCGAGACCTACCACACCAGCAGCCCGTCGATGGACATCTCCAAGGCGTCCAACTTCGAGCGCTTCATCTACGACCTGGTTGGCCGCGACGGCGACCGCACCCGCGCGCTGTTCCAGAAAGTGGAAACCCACGGCGGCTTCGACCTGTCCGGCAAGCCGGGCGCCGACGGCGACGAATTCAAGCAGGTGGCCAAGTACGGCTTCAAGTCCGGCAAGTCCACCCACGAAGACCGCCTGAACACCATCCGCGACGTGGCCGACGACTACGGCATCGTCATCGACACCCACACCGCCGATGGCATCAAGGTCGCGCGCGAGAACCTGGAGCCTGGCGTGACGATGATCGTGCTGGAAACCGCGCTGGCCGCCAAGTTCAACGAGACTATCCTCGATGCGCTGGGCGAGGACGCCGAACGTCCGGAAGGCTTCGAGAACATCGAGGACCTGCCGCAGAAGTTCGTCGTCATGCCGCCGGACGTGGAGAAGATGAAGGCCTACATCGCAGCGAACACCGGCCTGTAACGATGAACGCACACAAGCCCCTGCTGCCCGTCAGCGAAGCGCTGGCCCTGATGGCCGCCGCCGTGCGGCCGGTAACCGATGTGGAAACCGTGCCGACGCTGACGGCCAACGGCCGCGTGCTGGCGAAGGCGCAGGTATCCGGCATGAACGTGCCGGGCATGGACAACACGCAGATGGATGGCTACGCGGTGCGCGCCGCCGATTGCGTCAGCGGCAATGCTGCGCTGACGGTGTCGCAGCGCATACCGGCCGGCCACGTCGGCCAGCCCTTGCTGCCGGGGACCGCTGCGCGCATCTTTACCGGCGCGCTGATCCCGGAAGGCGCCGACGCCGTCGTGATGCAGGAGCAGTGCGAGCTGGCGGGCAATGTGGTCACGGTTCGCCACGCGCCGAAGTCCGGCGAATGGATACGCCGCGCCGGCGAGGACATCACCAACGGCAGCATCATCCTGCCGGCTGGCACACGCCTGCGCAGCCAGGAACTGGGCCTGGCCGCTTCGGTCGGCCTGGCCGAGCTGCCGGTCAAGCACCGGCTGCACGTGGCCGTGTTCTTCACCGGCGACGAGCTGACGATGCCGGGCGAGCCGCTGGCGCCCGGCGCCATTTACAACTCCAACCGCTTCACGCTGCGCGCGCTGCTGGAAAACCTGGGCTGCGAAATCACCGATTTCGGCATCGTGCCTGATTCACTTGAGGCCACCCGGTCCGTGCTGCGCGAGTGCGCGCAAGGGCATGACCTGATCATCACTTCCGGCGGCGTCTCGGTCGGCGAGGAAGATCACATCAAGCCGGCCGTCGAGGCCGAGGGCAAGCTGAATATGTGGCAGATCGCCGTCAAGCCGGGCAAGCCGCTGGCGTTTGGCGAAGTGGGACAGGCGTTCTTTGTCGGCTTGCCGGGTAATCCGGTGTCGAGCTTCATCACCTTCCTGATGTTTGTGCGTCCGTTCATCCTGCGCCTGCAAGGTGTGACCGAGGCGCTGGTGCCGCGCGCGTTCATGATGCGCGCCGACTTCAACTGGCCCAAGGCCGACAAGCGCAACGAGTTCCTGCGCGCGCGCATCAATGCCGCCGGCGGGCTGGAATTGTTCAACAATCAGAGTTCGGGCGTGTTGACGTCGACCGTGTGGGGCGATGGCGTGATCGACAATCCGCCCGGCCAGACCATCGCGGCCGGCGACACGGTTCGATTTATACCGTTTAGCGAGTTAATGCACTGATGGCTGTTACCGTAAAATTTTTCGCCAGCGTGCGCGAGTCGCTGGGTACGTCGTCCGAGACGCTGGAATTGCCGGTAGGCGTGGATACGGTCGGCGCGCTGCGCGCCCACCTGGCCGCGCGCGGCGATGTCTGGCAGCAGGCCTTGGGCAGCCCGGCCTTGCGCATGGCTTGCAACCAGGTGATGTGCGGCGCCGACGCGGCGCTGGCCGATGGCGCCGAGGTGGCGTTCTTCCCGCCGGTGACGGGCGGCTAACGCTAAGCTAAGGCTTCTTGCCCTTGGCGGCGTTGCGGGCGGCGTCCAGATCGTCGCACATGCCGCAGGCCTTGGCGCTGCGGTAGCGGCGCCAGGCCGCGTAGGTAAAGATGGCTGCCGCCGCTAATGCCCAGGCGGCGGCGCTCAGATAGTCCTCGCGCGCGGTCGAGCCCTTGATCCATTCCACGGCCGCCAGTATCACGAACAAAGGAACGGCTGCCTGCAAATAGCGTTTTATCCAAAAAATCGCGCCCATCTTGTCTCCTGTAACAATGCTTCTATCGGACCGAATTCATGCAGTCTAGTTTGACACCTTTTCGCGTTGCCGTCATCGGTGGCGGTCCCGCCGGCCTGATGGCCGCCCAAATCCTGGCGCAGGGCGGGGCGCAAGTCGACGTGTATGACGCGATGCCTTCGGTTGGCCGCAAGTTCCTGCTGGCCGGGCGCGGCGGCATGAACATCACCCACGCCGAGCCGTATGCGGATTTCGTCACGCGCTACGGCCAGGGCGCGGCGCCGCTGCGCGCCATGCTCGACGCCTTCGGCCCGCAGGACGTGCGCGACTGGGTGCATGGCTTGGGCGTCGATACCTTCGTCGGTACCTCGGGCCGCGTGTTCCCGACCGATATGAAGGCCGCGCCGCTGCTGCGCGCATGGCTGCACCGCCTGCGCGAGAGCGGCGTGCAGTTCCACATGCGCCACCGCTGGCTGGGCTGGCGCGACGACGCGCTGGTGCTGAACACGCCCGACGGCGAGCTGCTGGTGCATGCCGACGCGGTGGTGCTGGCACTGGGCGGCGGCAGTTGGGCGCGATTGGGTTCGGACGGCGCGTGGATGCCTTTGCTGGCGGATCGCGGTGTCGGCGTGGCGCCGCTGGTACCGGCCAACTGCGGCTTCGACGTCGACTGGAGCGAGCATTTCAGCAGCCGCCACGCGGGCGAACCGCTGACCACCGTCGCCATCATCTCCACCGGCGCGGACGGCAAGGAATTCCGCAAGCAGGGGCAGTTCGTCGTCACCCAGGGTGGCGTCGAGGGCAGCTTGATTTATGCGCTGTCGGCCGCCTTGCGCGACCAGATCGCCGCTGACGGCAGCGCCACGATCTACCTGGACCTGCTGCCGGACCTGCCGGCGCAGCGGGTGGCCGACGAGGTGGCGCGGCCGCGCGGCGCGCGTTCGATGGCCAGTCATCTGCAAAGCCGGTTGGGCATCAAAGGCGTCAAGGCAGGCTTGCTGCGCGAGTGTTTGAGCAAGGACCAATACGCGGACGAGGACCAGCTGGCGCAGGCGATCAAGCGCTTGCCGGTGCGCCTGGCGCGCGCCCGTCCGATCGACGAAGCGATCAGCAGCGCCGGCGGCGTGCGTTGGGATGCATTGGAAGGAACGATGCTGAAGGCCGCGCCGGGCGTGTTCGTGGCGGGCGAGATGGTCGACTGGGAAGCGCCGACCGGCGGCTATCTGCTGACAGCCTGCCTGGCCGGCGGCCAGGCGGCGGGACGCGATGTCCTGGCCTGGCTGAACCGAAGCTAGACGACTATTCCCAGGTAACGTCGCCGGAACCGGTGCGGCTGACGTTGCGGTTGTCCGGATTACCCAGCACGCGGATGTCGCCGCTGCCGCGCAAGGTCAGGTCAGCCGACTGCTTGGCGAAGACATGGCTGGTGCCGGAACCCTTCAGATTGACCGTCACCTTATCCGAGGACAGGTGGCGCGCATCCAGGTCGCCGGAGCCGGTCAGTTCCGCGTTCAGCGTCTTGCAACTACCGGACGACGTGATCTGGCCCGAACCCACCATCTCCAGATCCACATCTTCGCTGCTGCCTGCATTCAGGTTCAGGTGGCCGCTGCCATGGGCGCTTGCGGTCAGTTCGCGATAGCGGCCGGTGAAGTTGACGTTGCCGGCACCGTGCAACTGCAACTCCAGCTTGTCGCCGCTGAAGCCTGTAACCTTGGTCTCGCCGCTGCTGCGCACCACCAGCTCTTCCAGTTGCGGCAGCACCAGCTCCACCTGCAAGGGATGGCGCGGGTTGAGCAGCATGCCCTTGGTGCCGATGTGCAGGTCGCGGCCGTCCTGGATGGTTTCGATATTCGCCAGCGAGCGCTGTTCGCCGCGCACCTTCAGCGACGCCACCGGACCCTGGATCAGTATCAGGTCGATCGGGCCGCTCAGTTCGACGGCGGCCGCCATGGCGTCGATCTTGCGGGTTTCGCTGCCGAGGGCGCGGCCGGCCGAACTGGTCGGGCTGGTGCTGCCGTAGGCCTTCAGCATGCTGTAGCTGATGCCGATCAGGACGAAGGACAGCAGCAGCAGGCTGGTACCGATTTTCAATAATGCGCGCATGGTCATGACTCCTTAGCGTCCGCGAAGCAGGGACACATTCATTGCTACATACCGTTTCAGGCCGATCATGGTGTAGCGGGTGACGACGATGCTGATCAGGCACAGCCCGATCCCGCCCAATATCAGGCCGAAGCCGATCAGCGACTGGCTGGTGCGGGCGCCGCTGTCGAAATCGGTGGTGATGCGCAGGTCGCCGGTGGCGACCGCTTCGGCGCGGTTCAGCAGGCGGCCGCTGCGGCTCAGGTTCTCGTCGCCGCTGTTGCTGTTGTCGGTGCTGTCCGGATCCTTGCTGACCTGCACGCCCATGTTGTTGATGGCCATGCGCCAGCCCTGGATGTCCTCTTCTTCGTTCTGGTCGAAGTGCGAGTTGGTGAACTCCATCACGTGGCGCAGCGGGCCTTCCAGCGCCAGCTCGTTCTGGCCCGACAGGCCGCTGGACACCAGCGCGATGCCGGCGATGTAGAAGGCGAAGGCGGAGACGTAGACGGCGCCCAGCAGCGAGGCATACACCATCGCCGGGATCACCATGAACAGGTTGAAGATCGCCAGGCCGATGAAGGACACCACCACGCGGGCCAGGTTGACCGGGGTTTTCTTTTGCTCGAAGGCGCTCAGGTGCACATTGGCGCGCAGCGTCATGGCGACCTTGCGCGGCTCGTCGAGCTCTTTGTAGACCTCTTCTTCGCTGCGGCCGGCCACCAGGCCGTCGATGAAGCGTTGCTCGTAGTAGGCCAGGGTCTTGGCCACCGTTTCCGGCGGCAGGCCCTGCATGGCCTGTTTGAGCGCGTCGAGGTATGCCTGCTTGTTCATGATGTCAGATACCCAATGTTGCGCTGTTGTGTGCCATGGCCATCGCGCTGCTCGCCACCGGTGCGCTCTGCACGATGGATACCGTGCTGGCCGCGACGAAGGCGATCAAGGCAAGGATTTTCAAGCTGAGAGAGATGTTCATGTTGATTCCAATATATGTCTTTTGTCGATGGTGCTACTGTACGCAAGCGCTCGCCCGGATGCCATCGGCATGTGACAGGCTGCATAAATAGCGGGGCAGGCGACAAAAACGGGGGACTAGATGGTAGTCCCCTTGAGCAGCCCTGCGGCGGCGACGCCGCTGCGGACCGCCGATTCCAGCGTGGCCGGGTAGTCGCCGGCGGTGTAGTCGCCGGCGATGACCAGGCCTGGCAGGCCGCTGGCGTTGTCCGGCCGGACCAGGCCGGGCGTGCAGGCGTAGGTGGCGCGCTTCTCGGTGATGACCTTGAACCAGGTCGGCCGCCCCAGCTCCGGACGCTGGAATACCGCCGCCAGCTGGACCGCGACGGCTTCGGCCAGCAGGTCCTGGCTCTGGGCGGCGGCGCTGCCCGAGGCGCTGATGACCACCGCCAGCAAGCCGGCCTGTTTGGTGTCCAGCTGCCCGCGGTCGAACACGAACTGGCCCCATTGGTACTGTTCCGGGTCGTCCAGCAGGGCGAAAAAGGGCAGTTCCAGCCGCGTGGACGGGTCGTATTGCAGGTAGCAGGTGGTGATGGCTTCCGGCTCGAAGGCGGTCAGCTGGCTGCACAGGGCCGAGGTGTCGCAATCGGGGATGCCGTGCAGCAGGGTGGCGGCCTGGCTGGGCCCGGTGGCCAGCACCACGCCGCTGAAATAGGTGCTCCAGTTGCCGCCGACGGCCGCGCCGCTGATATCGAGCTGCCACAAACGGCCTTCGATGGAGCGCAGCGCCTGCACCTTGGCGCCGGTGCGCACCGAGCCGCCATGCGCTTCGACGTAGGCCGCCGCCGCCTCGGGCAGCAGGGCGGACAGGTCGGCGCGCGGCAGCAGCATGTCCGAGGCGCTGCGTTTGGCGCCCAGGCTGTCGCGCAGCACGTTGAGGAAGACCTGGGCGGAGGCGCGCTCCGGCGGCGTGTTCAGCGCGGCCAGGCACAGCGGACGCCACATCAGCTGGATCAGGCGCGGGGTTTGATCGAAGCGTTCCAGCAGCTCGGTCACGCTGCAATCGGCGTGCAGGGTCCAGCCCATCCAGCGCGCGGTGGTGGAAAAGCGCGCCAGGCTGAGTTTGTCGGCCCGTTCCAGGCCCTTGGCGCGCAGCAGCGCCAGCGCCAGGTGCAGCGGCGCAGGCAAAGGCAGGCTGGGCGCGACGAAATCCATGCCGCCGCTGCCGGCCGGGTAGCGCATTTGCAGCGGCAGCGACAGCAAGGCCTTATCGCTGTCGACGCCGGTCCGCTTCATCAGCTGCAGCGTTGCGCTGTAGGCGCCCAGCAGGATGTGCTGGCCGTTGTCCAGGTGGCGATGGTCGGTCTCGATGCGGCGGGCGCGGCCGCCCAGGGTGCGGGCCGCCTCGAACAGCGTGACCTTGTAGCCGGCGCGCGCCATTTCGACGGCGGCGGCGCAACCGGCCCAGCCGCCACCGATCACAGCCACCGAACGCGAGGTCAGCCCCGGCTCGACCTTGCCGGCGCGCTTGTCCACGCCTTCGTTAGCCACGAATGTAGGTCTTCCACGCCAGCCAGAGCTTGCGGATAGGCGTCAGCGAGATGCGCTGGCTGAGCACGTGGTAGCCGTCGGCTTCCACTTCGGTCAGCAGCGTGCGGTAGATGGCGGACATCATCAGGCCGGGGCGCTGGGCGCGGCGGTCTTCCTTCGGCAGCAGCGCGAACGCTTCGTCGTAGACCTTTTGCGCGCGGGCGGCCTGGAACGCCATCAGCTTCTCGAAGTTCTCACTGTGGCGGGCGTTGAGCAGGTCGGCGGCGGTGACGTTGAACTGTTGCAGCTCATTGACCGGCAGGTAGATGCGGCCTTTGCGCGCATCTTCGCCGACGTCGCGGATGATGTTGGTCAGCTGGAAGGCGTGGCCCAGTTTTTCCGCGTATTGCAGCGTCTCCGGCCTGGTCGCGCCGAAGATGCTGGCCGACAGGATGCCCACCACGCTGGCGACGTGCCAGCAGTATTTGGTCAGCGCCGTGTAGTCGAGGTAGCGGGTCTGGTTGAGGTCCATCTCCATGCCGTCGATGATGGCTTGCAGGTGTTGCTGCTGCAGATTGTAGGTCGTCAGATGCGGATGCAGCGCCTGCGTGACCGGGTGGGTCTGCTGGCCCTCGTACATATTGGCGATTTCCTTGCGCCACCAGGACAGCTTGATGCGGGCGATCGACTCGTCGGTGCATTCATCGACGGTGTCATCCACTTCGCGGCAAAACGCATACAGGGCGGTGATGGCGCGGCGACGCTCCGGCGGCAGGAACAGGAAGCTGTAGTAGAAACTGGAGCCGCTCTGGGCGGTCTTTTGCTGGCAGTAGTCGTCGGGAGACATGAATAAAAAAGCAAGGATGACATCGAAGCCGCTATTCTATAGCTTAAGTGTCACAATGTGGGCTTCTGTCGCCATGGAGGTAGGACGCATGATACGTATTCGTGAAATCGATCATCTGGTGCTGCGCGTGGTCAGCCTGGAGCGCATGCTGGAGTTTTACTGTGGTGCGCTGGGTTGCCCGGTCGAGCGCCGGCAGGATGAAATCGGCCTGGTGCAGCTGCGCGCCGGCAGTTCGCTGATCGACCTGGTGCCGGTTGACGGCAAGCTGGGGCGCATGGGCGGCGCGCCGCCGGGCGCCGAGGGGCGCAACATGGATCACTTCTGCCTGCGGGTGGAGCCTTTCGACGATGCGGCGATCCGCGCGCACTTGCAGGCGCATGGCGTGACGGCCGGGCAGGTCGAGTCGCGCTATGGCGCGGAAGGCGAGGGGCCGTCGATCTATCTGACCGACCCTGAGGGTAATGTGGTCGAGCTGAAGGGGCCGCCGACTCAGCGGTAAGCTAGCGCCGCAGGCTGCCGGCGCGCCGGCGCGCCGGCGGATCGGACAGCACCCGCACGATGACGCTGAACGGAATATTCCTGCGCACCAAAAACTCCGACGCAAACGCCCGCCCACGGCTTTGCAGCAGGTTGACGCCCAATTCCACCACTTTAGATGTTGCCATATCCGGTCGCGACGACCGATCTTCCGTACGCATGATGCCACCTCTCCATTTGCCGTCAAGGTAGCATGGAGACGGGAAATTGTGCAGAGGCAACGATTTAATCGTGCGCGGCTATTTCAGCGGATGAGCCAGGCGCCGCCCGGCGCGCCTCATGCGGGTTTGAACACGGCTTTCATCTGCTTTTTCATCCGCACGGCGGCCCAGAAGATGCCCAGCCAGTCGCGCTTGGCCAGCTTGGGGCGGTGCAGGAAGACGTCGTATTCGGCCGCCTCGATGGCGTCCAGGATGCGCAAACCGCCTTGCACCACCATGCGCAGCTCGAAACCGATGCGGCCGTTCAGGCGCAAGGCCAGCGGCGCGCCGCTCAGCATCAGTGCGCGGGCGCGGTCCACTTCAAACTTCATCATCGAGCGCCAGCGCGGCCGGGCGCTGGAGTGGTCGAGCGCCGCCGGCGAGATCGCGTAGCGGTTCAAATCCTCCAGCGGGATGTAGATGCGCTCTTTATGGATGTCGATCGCCACATCTTGCAGGAAGTTGATCAGTTGCAGCGCCGTGCAGATGGCGTCGGAATCGCGGATGTTTTCCTCGTCGGCCTGGCCGTACAGGTGCAGCATCAGGAAGCCGACCGGGTTGGCCGAGCGGGCGCAATAGTCCAGCAGCGCGTCGTAGGTCGCGTAGCGGCTCACCAGCACGTCCTGCTTGAAGGCCGACAGCAACTCGTACAGCGGCTTGACCGGCAACTCGTATTCGCGGATCACCTGCGCCAGCCGTTCGAACATCGGTTCATGGCCCGTGCCGCCCGCCTCGATGTGCGCCAACGCCGCCTCGTAGGAGTTCAGTGCGGCCAGCCGCTGTTCCGGCGTGGCGTCGCCCTCGTCGGCCAGGTCGTCGGCGCTGCGGGCGAAGGCGTAGATCGCTTCCACCGCCGGACGCAAGCGGCTCGGCAGCAAAAATGATGCAACAGGGAAATTTTCGTAGTGTTCAACCGGCATAAATTGTATTGCTAAAAAGCATAGTTAAAATTAATGACGCGAAAGTCATTTGCAAACGGATACGCTCGGCATATAATAAATTAACGGAAAGTCATTAATTTCCGAGCCGTAATAGTAGTGCCATCTACACTCCAGAGCAAGCTAAAGGAATACACCGTGGTCGCCTTTAAAAAACAGCGTCAGATTTACCCCCTCATACTGAGCGTTTTAACCGCCGCCGTCCTGGCCGGTTGCTCCAAGCCCGCCGAGAAAACCGAAGACATCCGCCCGGTGCGCGCCATCGTGCTCACCAGCAGCGATGTCGACGTCAACGCCGAGTTTTCCGGCGAGGTGCGCGCCCGCGTGGAATCGCGGCTGGCCTTCCGCGTCGGCGGCAAGATCGTCACCCGCAAGGTCGACGTCGGCACCCTGGTCAAGCATGGCCAGGTGCTGATGCAGCTCGATCCGCAGGACTTGCAGTTGTCGCAGGCCCAGGCGCTGGCCGGCCTGCGCGCCGCCGAGACCAACCGCGACCTGGCCAAGTCCGAACTCAAGCGCTATCAGGAGCTGCGCAGCAAGAACTTCGTCAGCCAGGCCGTGCTGGACGCCAAGGATTCCACCTTCAAGGCGGCGCAAGCCAATGTGGACGCCTCGCAGGCGGCTTATCGCGGCCAGTCCAACCAGGCCGGCTATGCCAGTTTAGTGTCCGATGTTGACGGTGTGGTGACAGCGGTCGATGCCGAAGTCGGCCAGGTGGTGCAGCCGGGCACGCCCGTGGTGCGCGTCGCCAGACAGGGCGAGAAGGAAATCGTCATCGGCCTGCCGGAAGACAAGGTCGAGACCTTGCGCCGTGTGCCGGACGTGCAGGTGCGGCT
This sequence comes from Duganella sp. BJB476, assembly GCF_003416895.1. GTDB lineage: Bacteria > Pseudomonadota > Gammaproteobacteria > Burkholderiales > Burkholderiaceae_D > Rugamonas. The sequence goes on along the minus strand of NZ_QVIO01000001.1, from coordinate 1,718,817 downwards.
GTGGGCCGATCCGAAAAACGCCGTGGCCGGCAAGATCCGCGAAATTTCGCCGGTGGCCGATCCATCGACCCGTACTTACACCGTCAAGGTCTCGATTCCGGACTCGCTGGCCGAAGCCAAGCTGGGCATGACCGCCGTGGTGCAGTTCGCCTCCAAGACCGCCACGCCGCAGATCAAGGTGCCGCTGACGGCGCTGTACTATGAAAAATCGGCCTCGTCGGTGTGGGTGGTCGAGGGCGGCGTCGTCAAGCTGGTGCCGGTGACCATCGCCGGCGCGGCCGGCAACGATATCGTGCTGGCCAGCGGCGTCAAGGTTGGCCAGACGGTGGTCACGGCAGGTGTCAACCTGCTCAAGCCGGGCCAGAAGGTCAAGATCCTCGGTAACGACTTGCCTGCGACCTCGACTCCAGCCCCAGCCCCGGTCGTGGCGGGGACCGCCAAATGATGGGCGGCTTCAATCTCTCACGCTGGGCGCTGGAGCACATCCCGCTGACGCGCTACCTGATCACGGTGCTGCTGATAGGCGGCATGCTCAGCTATTCCAACCTGGGCCAGGATGAAGATCCGCCATTCACCTTCCGCGCGATGGTGGTGCGGGCCAACTGGCCGGGCGCGACCTCGCTGCAAATGGCCGAGCAGGTCACCGACAAGCTTGAGAAGAAGCTGCAGGAGACGCCGGATATCGACGAGATCAGCAGCTACTCCAAACCTGGCGAGACCACCATCATCCTGAAGCTGCGCGAATCGGCGCCGCCCAAGGAAGTGGCGCAATCGTGGTACCAGGTGCGCAAGAAGATCGGCGACATCCGCGGCACCTTGCCGCCGGGCGTGCAGGGTCCGTTCTTCAACGATGAGTTCGGTGATACCTACGGCTCGATCTTCGCGCTGTCCGGCGACGGCTTCACCTATGCCGAGATGAAGGACTACGCCGACTTCGTGCGCCAGCAGCTGCTGGGCGTGCCGCTGGTGTCCAAGGTCGAGCTGTTCGGCGTGCAGGACGAGAAGATCAATATCGAGTTCTCGCACAAGAAGTTCGCCCAGCTGGGCATACCGATCGAAGCCATCGCCAACCAGATCGCCACCCAGAACACGGTGGAGGCGACCGGCGTGCTGGTCACACCGACCGACAATCTGCAAGTGCGCGTGACCGGCGCGCTGAAAACCGTCAAGGACCTGGAAGAGCTGGAACTGCGCGCCAACGGCACCACCTTCCGCCTGGGCGACTTCGCCACCATCAAGCGCCAGTACCAGGACCCGCCGGGTAACAAGATGCGCTTCAACGGCAAGGAAGTGATCGGCCTGGGCGTGTCGATGGAAAAGGGCGGCAACATCATCCAGCTCGGCAAGCACATGGAGAAGACCGTCGCCGCGATGAAGGCCAAGCTGCCGGTCGGTATCGAGCTCGAGCGCGTGTCCGACCAGCCTGAAGCCGTCAAGGCCTCGGTGGGCGAGTTCGTGCACACGCTGATCGAAGCGGTGCTGATCGTGCTGGCCGTCAGCTTTGTCGCGCTGGGCCTGCATACCAAGCCCAAGCTGCGGCTGGACGTGCGTCCCGGCCTGGTGGTGGCGCTGACCATTCCGCTGGTGCTGTCGGTTACCTTCCTGTGCATGCGCATGCTGGACATCGACCTGCACAAGATTTCGCTGGGCGCGCTGATCATCGCGCTGGGCCTGCTGGTGGACGACGCCATCATCGCCGTTGAAATGATGGTGCGCAAGATGGAGGAGGGCATGTCGCGCTTCGATGCCGCCACCTTCGCCTACACCTCGACCGCGATCCCGATGTTGACTGGCACCCTGATCACGGTGGCGGGCTTCCTGCCGATCGGCCTGGCCAAGTCGGCGGCCGGCGAGTACACCTTCTCGCTGTTCTCGGTCAACGCCTTGGCGCTGGTGATTTCGTGGGTGGTGGCGGTGGTGTTCACGCCTTACATCGGCTACGTGCTGCTGAAGGTTAAGCCACACGCCGACGGCGGCAGCGAGCACGACCTGTTCGACACGCCGGGCTTCCGCAAGTTCCGCGCGGTGGTCAACTGGTGCGTCGAGTATCGCAAGACCACCATTGTCGCAACGCTGGTGGTGTTCGCGCTGGGCGTGTACGGCTTCAAGTTCATCGAGAAGCAGTTCTTCCCGGATTCCAGCCGCCCCGAGCTGATGGTCGAGCTGTGGACGCCGGAAGGCACGACCTTCTCCGCCAACGAGGCGCAGGTGAAGAAATTCGAAGCCTTTATTCGCAAGCAGGAAGGCGTGGTCAGCGTGACCAGCTACGTCGGCACCGGTTCGCCGCGCTTCTACCTGCCGCTGGACCAGATCTTCCCGCAGACTAACGTGTCGCAGATCGTCGTGCTGCCGAAGGACCTGAAGGCCCGCAGCGCGCTGCGCGACAAGATCGTCGACATCTTCAAGCACGATTTCCCGGAAGTGCGCGGCCGCGTCAAGTTGCTGCCGAACGGGCCGCCGGTGCCGTATCCGGTGCAGTTCCGCGTGACCGGCGGCGAAGTGGAGAAGGTGCGCGCCATCGCCGACCAGGTGAAGGACATCATGCGCGCCAATCCGAACACGCTGGGCGTCAACGACAACTGGAATGAATCGATCAAGGTGCTGCGTCTGGACCTGGATCAGGACAAGATGCGTGCGCTGGGCGTGACTTCGCAGACCGTGATGCGGGCCGCGAACACCATCCTGTCGGGCACCACCATCGGCCAGTTCCGCGAGGACATCAAGCTGATCGACATCCAGATCCGCCAGCCGATCGAGGAGCGCAACACCATCTCGATCCTGAACGATACGAATATTCCGACCGCCAGCGGCAAGTCGGTGCCGATCAGCCAGCTGGCCCGCGCGCACTTCGTGTGGGAGCCGGGCGTGGTGTGGCGGGAAGGGCGTGAATGGGCAATCACCGTGCAGTCCGACGTGGCCGACAACATCCAGGGCCCGACCGTCTCCGGCCAGATCGAGCCGAAGCTGAAGGAGCTGCGCGCCAACCTGCCGGCCGGCTATGCCATCACCGTCAAGGGTGCGGCGGCCGACAGCGGCACGGCGGAAGCGTCGATCGCGGCCAACCTGCCGCTGGCGATCTTCATCATCTTCACGCTGCTGATGCTGCAACTGCACAGCTTCTCGCGGGCGCTGCTGGTGTTCCTGACCGGCCCATTGGGTGTGGCGGGGGCGGCGATGGCGCTGCTGGTGCTGGGGCGTCCGCTGGGCTTTGTGGCCAACCTGGGCATCATCGCGCTGTTCGGCATGATCATCCGTAACTCGGTGATCCTGGTCGACCAGATCGAGCAGGATATCAAGGCCGGCCACGATCCGTGGACCGCGATCGTCGAATCTGCGGTGCGCCGTTGCCGTCCTATCATCCTGACGGCCGCGGCGGCGGCGCTGGCGATGATCCCGTTGTCGCGCTCGGTATTCTGGGGGCCGATGGCGGTGGCCATCATGGGCGGTCTGATATTAGCGACAGCATTGACTTTATTATTCCTGCCAGCGTTGTATGCGGCGTGGTTTAGAGTGAAAAAGCCGGTGAAATAAGGAAAAATCAGCGGAATGTTGGCGACATATTAAAAATCGTCACATTTCGCTGAAAAACCCGTTAAAATACCGCGTTGAAGTTGAAAGCTCCCGCAGAGTTCAGCGGGAATAGGGCGACCGTTTTCACTTACGGGTCGCCCTTTGCTTTTGTGCAAACATGCCGCGAGGATGGCGAAATTGGTAGACGCACCAGGTTTAGGTCCTGACGCCAGCAATGGTGTGGGGGTTCGAGTCCCCCTCCTCGCACCAACTGTATTACTATTTTTTTGGACGATTTTTACATGGCAACTGCAGTCGAAACCTTAGGCAAACTCGAACGTCGTATCACGATCTCCTTCCCGCTGACCGAGGTCCGCGCTGAAGTTGAGAAGCGTCTGAAAGTGCAAGCCAAATCGGCTAAGGCACCAGGCTTCCGTCCGGGTAAAGTTCCTATGAAAATGGTCGCAGCACAATACGGTTATCAGATCGAGACCGAAGTGCTGAACGATAAAGTTGGCCGTGCTTTCAACGACGCCGCCAATTCCGCCGAACTGCGCGTAGCAGGCTACCCACGCATCGAGCCTAAGGAAGAGTCGGCAGAAGGCGTACTGGCCTTCGACGCAACCTTCGAAATCTACCCGGAAGTCGTCGTTGGCGACCTGACCACCGTGGAAATCGAAACCGTCAAGGCTGACGTTTCGGAAACCGAAATCGACAAAACCATCGAAATCCTGCGCAAACAGCGCGTGCATTTCCACACCAAGGGTGAAGCTGGCGAACACGGCGACGGCGGCGCAGCGATTGCTGCCAACGGCGACCGCGTGACCGTCGACTTCGTCGGCTCGATCGACGGCGTTGAATTCCCAGGCGGCAAAGCTGAAGACTACGCTTTCGTGCTGGGCGAAGGCCGCATGCTGCCAGAATTCGAAGCAGCCACCGTAGGCCTGAAAGTCGGCGAAGCCAAGACCTTCCCACTGGCTTTCCCAGAGGACTACCATGGTAAAGACGTTGCCGGCAAAACCGCATCGTTCACCATCACCCTGAAGAAACTGGAATGGGCACACCTGCCGGAAGTCGACGGCGAATTCGCCAAGTCGCTGGGCGTGGCCGATGGCGACGTCGCTAAAATGCGCGAAGACATCAAAGTCAACCTGGAACGCGAAGTTGCCGGCCGTGTTAAAGCCCGCAACAAGGAAGCCGTGATGGATGCGCTGGTGAAAACCGCCACCCTGGACGTGCCACAAGCCCTGATCGCCCAAGACACCGAGCGCCTGGCCGAAATGACCCGTCAAGACATGGCTCAGCGCGGCATGAACGTCAAGGACATCCCGTTCCCACCAGAACTGTTCGCAGAAAAAGCCGAGCGTCGCGTACGCCTGGGCCTGATCCTGTCGCAACTGGTCGGCGAGAACAAGCTGCAAGCCCAGCCTGAACAAGTCAAAGCACAAGTTGAAGACTTCGCACAGAGCTACGAAGATCCACGCGAAGTGCTGAAGTACTACTACAGCGATCGTCGTCGTCTGGCTGAAGTCGAAGCCCTTGTATTGGAAGAAAACGTCGTTAACTACGTCCTGGGCCTGTCGAAAACTTCGTCCAAGGTTGTGGCCTTCGACGAACTGATGGGAAGCAACGCACAAGCGTAATCCAGCGCGGCCGGATGATGTAAGATTAAGTCTCCGGCCTCTAGCTGCTTCACAAGGAAATGGAATGACTGGTATGAACCGTAATCCGGCGCTGGACACTGAAATGCTCGGCCTGGTGCCGATGGTGGTCGAACAAAGCGGCCGCGGCGAGCGCTCCTATGATATTTACTCGCGCCTGTTGAAGGAACGCGTAATCTTCATGGTCGGCCCCGTCAACGACCAGATGGCGAACCTGATCGTCGCCCAGTTGCTGTTCCTCGAGAGCGAAAATCCGGACAAGGATATCTCGCTGTACATCAACTCCCCAGGCGGCTCGGTTTCGGCCGGTCTGGCGATCTTCGATACGATGCAGTTCATCAAGCCTGACGTGTCGACGCTGTGCACCGGTATGGCCGCCTCGATGGGCGCCTTCCTGCTGGCAGCCGGCGCCAAGGGCAAGCGTTTCTCGCTGCCGAACTCGCGCATCATGATCCACCAGCCGTCCGGCGGCTCGCAGGGCATGGCTTCGGATATCGAAATCCAGGCCAAGGAAATCCTGTATCTGCGCCACCGTCTGAACTCGATCATGGCTGAACGCACGGGTCAAACCGTCGAGCAGATCGCCAAAGACACCGATCGTGATCGTTTCATGTCGGCGGAAGAGGCTGTAGAGTACGGTTTGATCGACAAAATGTTGTCCAACCGGGCTTGATGCTTCCTTCGCAGCATTGCTAAAAAAACGCCCGGGCGATTAATCGTTCGGGCGTTTCGTTTTTATTTCGGGTAGCATGTAGTCATAGGCGGGCTTTTCCAGACGCCAATTCGGTCGATTACCTGCTTCCTGGCAACAGCTAAGCCATTCTGTAACCCAAAGAAAACTGCCCCATGTCAGACAAAAAATCCTCCAGCGGCGAAAAATTACTGTACTGCTCGTTTTGCGGCAAGAGCCAGCACGAGGTAAAGAAACTCATCGCCGGCCCATCGGTCTTCATCTGCGACGAATGCATCGACCTGTGCAATGACATCATCCGCGATGAAACCTCGGCCATCGAGTCGGTCACGGGCGCCAAGTCGGACCTGCCGACCCCGCATGAAATCAAGGACTTGCTGGACCAGTACGTCATTGGCCAGCAAACGGCCAAGCGCATCCTGTCGGTGGCGGTGTACAACCACTACAAGCGCCTCAAGCACCTGGGTAAGAAAGACGACATCGAACTGGCCAAGAGCAACATCTTGCTGGTCGGTCCTACCGGCTCGGGCAAGACCCTGCTGGCCCAGACCCTGGCCCGCATGCTGAACGTGCCGTTCGTCATCGCCGACGCCACCACGCTGACCGAAGCCGGTTATGTGGGCGAGGATGTTGAGAATATCATCCAGAAACTGTTGCAGAGCTGCAACTACGATGTGGAAAAAGCCCAACGCGGCATCGTCTACATCGATGAGATCGACAAGATCTCGCGCAAATCGGACAACCCATCGATCACCCGCGACGTGTCGGGCGAGGGCGTGCAACAGGCGCTGCTGAAACTGATCGAAGGCACGATGGCGTCGGTGCCGCCACAAGGCGGCCGCAAGCATCCTAACCAGGATTTCGTGCAGATCGACACCACCAACATCATGTTCATCTGCGGCGGCGCGTTCGACGGCCTGGCCAAGGTGATTTCCAACCGCTCGGAAAAATCCGGCATCGGTTTCTCGGCCAGCGTGAAGAGCAAGAAGGAACGCAGCGCCAGCGACGTGCTGCTGGAAGCGGAACCGGAAGATCTGATCAAGTTCGGCCTGATTCCCGAGCTGGTGGGCCGCCTGCCGGTGGTCGCCACGCTGTCGGAACTGACCGAGGAAGCGCTGATCCAGATCCTGGTCGAGCCGAAGAACGCACTGGTCAAACAGTACGCCAAGCTGCTGGACATGGAAGGCGCCGAACTGGAAATCCGTCCGGCCGCCCTGCATGCCATCGCCAAGAAAGCGCTGGCCCGCAAGACCGGCGCGCGCGGCCTGCGTTCGATCCTGGAACACGCGCTGCTCGATACCATGTACGAGCTGCCAAATGAAACCAACGTCACTAAAGTGGTTATCGATGAAAATACGATCACCAGTGGCGCCAAACCTTTATTGATCTACCAAGATCAGGCCAAAGCGTCTGGTGAGAATTAAATAACTTGTGCACACTTACCCCACTCAGCAGAAAAATTCATTTCGCATCCGTGGGGCAAGGCGGTACAATTTAAATCAATAAAAGAATGCAGGCTTCATTCGGAAAGCCACTCGTGACAGCATCGTTTGTCACGCGTGGCTTTTTTATTTGACGCGTTTTTTTAGAACATGATTGGCTTCTTTGAAAATACTCTTTTTTAGGAGAATTATTTCTTGCAGGTCGGTCTTGTGATTCGGCAGAACAGCGCCCACATCATAATCACGCTTTCACATAAGGTACGCCATGACAACTTCCAAATTAACTGAGCAAACTCAACTGCCGTTATTGCCGCTGCGGGATGTTGTAGTTTTCCCGCATATGGTGATACCGCTGTTCGTAGGGCGCCCAAAATCGATCAAGGCGCTGGAAGCCGCTATGGAGCAGGGCAAGAGCATCATGCTTGCCGCGCAAAAAGCCGCTGCCAAGGACGAACCTTCTGCTTCCGATATCTATGAAATCGGCTGCGTGGCCAATATTCTGCAAATGCTGAAACTGCCGGACGGCACCGTCAAGGTGCTGGTCGAGGGCGCTCAGCGTGCACGCATCAACCGCATCACCGATGCGCCGACGCACTTCATCGCCGATCTGACGCCGCTCGATTCCGAGCTGGGCGACGATTCGGAGATCGAAGCGATGCGCCGCGCCATCGTTCAGCAGTTCGACCAGTACGTCAAGTTGAACAAAAAGATCCCGCCTGAGATCCTCGCTTCGCTGTCGGGCATCGACGACGCCGGCCGCCTGGCCGACACCGTCGCCGCGCACCTGCCGCTGAAGCTTGAGCAGAAACAGGTGATCCTGGAAATCTTCAGCGTGGCCAAGCGCCTGGAGCACCTGCTGGGCCAGCTGGAAGGCGAACTCGACATTCTGCAAGTCGAGAAGCGCATCCGTGGCCGCGTCAAGCGCCAGATGGAAAAGTCGCAGCGCGAGTACTACCTGAACGAGCAAGTCAAGGCCATCCAGAAGGAACTGGGCGAGGGCGAGGACGGCGCCGATCTGGACGAGCTGGAGAAAAAAGTCGCGCTGGCCAAGATGCCGAAAGAGGCTCTGGACAAAGCAACCGCCGAGCTGAAAAAACTCAAGCTGATGTCGCCGATGTCGGCCGAAGCCACCGTCGTGCGCAACTACATCGACACGCTGGTCAGCCTGCCGTGGAAGAAAAAATCCAAGGTCAACAACGACCTGTCCAACGCCGAGAAAGTGCTGGAAGGCGATCACTACGGCCTGGACAAGGTTAAAGAACGCATCCTGGAATACCTCGCGGTGCAACAGCGCGTCGACAAGCTGAAAGCGCCTATCCTGTGCTTCGTCGGTCCTCCGGGCGTGGGTAAAACCTCGCTGGGCCAGTCCATCGCCCGCGCCACGAACCGCAAGTTCGTGCGCATGGCGCTGGGCGGCGTGCGCGACGAAGCCGAGATCCGCGGCCACCGTCGTACCTACATCGGTTCGATGCCGGGCAAGGTGCTGCAGTCGCTGGCGAAAGTCGGCGTGCGCAATCCGCTGTTCCTCCTGGACGAGATCGACAAGATGGGCGCGGACTTCCGCGGCGATCCGTCGTCGGCCCTGCTGGAGGTGCTGGATCCTGAACAGAACCACACGTTCTCCGATCACTACATCGAAGTCGATTTCGACCTGTCCGATGTGATGTTCGTGGCGACGTCGAACTCGTACAACATCCCGCCGGCGCTGCTGGACCGCATGGAAGTCATTCGCCTGTCCGGTTACACGGAAGACGAGAAGACCAGCATCGCCCAGCGCTACCTGCTGCCTAAACAAATCAAGAACAACGGTCTGAAGGAAGACGAGATCTCGGTGGCCGAGTCGGCATTGCGCGACATCATCCGCTACTACACCCGCGAAGCCGGCGTGCGTTCGCTGGAACGCGAAGTGTCCAAGATCTGCCGCAAGGTCGTGAAGATGCTGTTGTTGAAGAAGACCGAGAAGAAGGTCGCCGTCACCAACAAGAACCTGGACAAGTTCCTGGGTGTGCGTCGCTACGACTTCGGCGTGGCCGAGAAGGAAAACCAGATCGGCCAGGTCGTGGGTCTGGCATGGACCGAAGTGGGCGGCGATCTGCTGACCATCGAAGCCGTGCAGATGCCGGGCAAGGGCGGGGTGATCCGCACCGGCACCTTGGGCGACGTGATGAAGGAATCGATCGAGGCAGCCCGCACGGTGGTGCGCAGCCGCGCCAACCGCCTGGGCATCAAGAACGAAGTGTTTGAGAAGAGCGACATCCACATCCACGTGCCGGAAGGCGCAACGCCGAAAGACGGTCCTTCGGCCGGCGCGGCGATGACGGTGGCGATGGTGTCGGTATTCACGGGCATTCCGGTCCGCGCCGACGTGGCGATGACGGGCGAAATCACGCTGCGCGGCGAAGTGCTGCCGATCGGCGGCCTGAAAGAGAAACTGCTGGCGGCCCAGCGCGGCGGCATCAAGACCGTGCTGATCCCTGAGCAGAACGTCAAGGACCTGGCCGACATCCCGGACAATGTCAAAAACAAACTGGAAATCGTGCCGGTGCGTTGGATCGACAAAGTGCTGGAAATCGCGCTGGAACGCATGCCTGAGGCGCTGACGGAGACGGTTCCGGTGGAAGCCGTGGCCGCTGCGGCAGCCAAGGCCGACGGCCAAACGGAAGTGGTAAAACATTAACTTTTACTAGTGTTTAGTAACTGGTGATACACAAACAGGCGCTTTTATAGCGCCTGTTTGTTATTTGACCCCATTTTTCTATGGTGCAGCGCTTGACACAGGGGCGGGCTGGCTTGTTTAATACGGCCTGAGATTTTTCTCGGCCTGACAACGGTATTCAAATACCGTTATCTGCGGGCTAAAACGATATAACCTTTGTGACGGGGAATTGCTTTGAATAAGACTGAATTGATCGACCATATTGCTACTACCGCTGATATCTCGAAAGCGGCTGCTGCACGCGCACTCGACGCGGTGATCGACGGTGTAACCACCACCCTGCAAAAGAACGACAGCGTCACCCTGGTCGGCTTTGGTACCTTCTCCGTGAGCGAACGCGCTGCCCGTACCGGCCGCAATCCGCGCACCAAAGAAGAGATCATCATCGAGGCAGCGAAAGTTCCTAAATTTAAAGCTGGTAAAGCTTTGAAAGATGCTGTAAACTAACGGACTTCAGTGAGCAGCAAGCGGTAAAGTTGCTCACTAAAGGCAAAACGGGCGGTTAGCTCAGTTGGTAGAGCGGAGCCCTTACAAGGCTTAGGTCGGGAGTTCGAGCCTCTCACCGCCCACCAGTTTTGCAGGTTGTAAAAAAGCAGTACCCAGTGTTTTGTTGGAGCGGTAGTTCAGTTGGTTAGAATACCGGCCTGTCACGCCGGGGGTCGCGGGTTCGAGTCCCGTCCGCTCCGCCAACAAAATGCTAATAAGTTTGACCAAGGAGCGGTAGTTCAGTTGGTTAGAATACCGGCCTGTCACGCCGGGGGTCGCGGGTTCGAGTCCCGTCCGCTCCGCCAAGAACAAGATACCCCGCAGCTATTATTAGCTGCGGGGTTTTTCTTTTTCCGGCCCGTATTAATTCAATTCCCTTCGTTTGAATATCCCGCTCTTTGTCATCAATATCCGCTTTAGAAACAAATATTTACCGTTGGTATCGTGCGCGAGTGCCTGGCCCATCAATAGTAGGATGCATCCTCGTAGTGCTGAAACTATATTAATTTAGTTATTTGATGGGCAATTTACCAAGGGGATACATTATGGTTTTTAAGAAATTTGTTATTGCCGCAGCGTTGCTGTGCGCATCGGCGGCCCAGGCGGCGCCGGTTTTTGCCGATAATTTTGACACCGATACGCTGGCGCTGAACGCCACCAACTTCCATGGCGGCTGGGCAGTCGCCGGCGGCACCGTGGACGTCATCGGCGCGCCAGGCTTCTACGACCTGCTGCCGGGCAACGGCCGCTATGTGGACCTGGATGGCTCGACCAACCGCGCCGGCCTGCTGTTCAACTCGGTGGCCCTGACCAGCGGCGTCACCTACAAGCTGTCGTTCGACCTGGCCGGTAACAACCGCAACGCGGGCAAGGACACCGTGGAAGTCGGTTTCGGTAGCGGCAGCCAGGTCTTCACCCGCTCGGCCAGCGATGGCTTCCAGACCTTCAGCCTGATCTACACCGCAACCTCCACCGGCCTGGTGGGCTTCAGCTTCGCCGACCAGGGTCGCGACAGCCAGGGCGCCTTGCTGGACAACGTGACGATCGCCGCCGTGCCGGAACCTGAAACCTACGGCATGCTGCTGGGTGGCCTGGCCCTGTTGGGCGTGGTCGCGCGTCGTCGCCGCCAGGGCTGATTGCCGGCCTTGTAACACCAAGCCCGCCTCGGCGGGCTTTTTGTTGTCCGGTGTGGCGGCGTGACTGTTTTGCCAATGATTTACTCTTGCTATAGAGGGGGGCGCGCTGTAAAATCCGCCAACCGGAATTGGCGAACGCGAGTTCGCCTTTTTTGTATGTGCAAGTTCCACTCAATCCGAATTGGCAGACCATGTTTGAATTTATTCGTACCCATCAACGTTTGATGCAGATACTCCTGGCGATTATCATCGTCCCGTCGTTTGCATTCGTCGGCATCGGCAGTTACAAGAGCTTCGGCGACGACGCCAATACGATCGCCAAAATCGACGGCAAACCCCTGAGCCAGCAAGAGTTCGACAATGCCGTGCGCAACCAGCTGGACAGCTACCGCCAGCGTCTGGGCGCGCAGTTCGACCAGAAGGTGTTCGACACCCCGGAATTCAAGCAAAACATCCTCGACCAGCTGATCGCCGAGCGCGCCGTGGCTGCCGAAGTGGTGCGTTCGCACCTGAGCGTCAGCGACGCCCAGCTGCAAAAAGTCATCAAGGAGCAGTTCGGTGGCGAGGGCGCGTTCGACATGGAGCGCTACAAGACCATCCTGGCCGCGCAAGGCATGACGCCGACCATGTATGACCAGCGCATCCGTCACGACATGACCCTGCAACAACTGGGCAACGCCATCCAGGCCACCGGTTTTGCGCCACACACCGTGGCCAAGACCTTGTCCGATATCGGCGCGCAGGAGCGCGAAGTGCAGGAACTGCTGCTGCCGGTGGCCGACTTCGTGCCGCAAGTGAAGATCACCGACGACATGGTCAAGGCGTTCTACGACAAGAACTCCAAGTTCTTCGAAGTGCCGGAGCAGGCCAAGATCGAATACGTGGTCTTCAACAGCAGCGCCGTCATGAGCCAGGTCGCCGTGACCGACGCCGAAGTGGCCGCGTATTACGCCGCCAACCAGGCCGGCTTCACGACGGCCGAAAGCCGCCGCGCCGCGCACATCCTGATCGCGCTGAAGAAGGGCGCCAACGCCGCTGAAACCGCCGCCGCCAAGGCCAAGGCCGACGCCATCGTGGCCGAGCTGCGCAAGACGCCTGGCGACTTCGCCAAGGTCGCCAAGGCCAAGTCGGAAGATCCGGCATCGGGCGAGCTTGGCGGCGATCTGGACATCGTCACCAAGGGTTCGCTGCCGGCGCCGGTCGAAGCCGCCGTGCTCAAGCTGAAGCAGGGCGAGATCAGCGATCCGGTGCAATCGGAATTCGGTTTCCACGTGCTGACCGTGACCGCGCTGAAGCCAGCCGTGGTCAAGCCGCTGGACGAAGTGAAGAACGATGTCGCCGAAGCGCTGAAAAAGCAGAAGGCCGCGAAGAAGTATTCGGAAATGGCGGAAGCCTTCACCAATACCGTTTACGAGCAATCGGACAGCCTGAAGCCGGTCGCCGACAAGCTGGGCCTGAAGATCGAAACGGCTGCCAATGTCTCGCGCACGCCGTCGCCGATGGCCGCTACTGCGCCGTACAACAACGCCAAGTTCCTGGCCGCGCTGTTCTCCAACGAATCGATCAGCAGCAAGCGCAACACCGAAGCCGTCGAGACCGCGCCTAGCACCCTGGTGGCCGGCCGTATCGTCGAATTCAAGCCAGCCAGCAAGCGTCCGCTGGCCGAAGTCGACGCCGCCATCCGTCAACGCGTGTCGATGGAAGAAGCCGCCAAGCTGGCCGCCAAGACCGGCGCCGAGAAACTGGCCGCCTTCAAGAAATCCGGCGACGCCACCGGCTTCGGCGCGGCCAAGCTGGTTTCCCGTTCCAAGCCGGAAGGCGTGAACGGCCTGGCGATGCAGGAAGTGATGAAAGCCGACACCGCCAAGCTGCCGGCCTACGTCGGCGTCGATGTGCCTGGCATGGGCTACGGCATCTACCGCATCGGCAAGGTGCAGCAGCCTGCCGTGCAGGACGAGGAGCGCCGCAAGTCGGAAGCCGAGCAGATCAGCAACATCGTTGCCCAGCAAGAGATGCATGACTACATCGAACTGCTGAAGCAAAAGGCCAAGGTCAAGATCCTGAAGCCGATCGTAAAAACCACAGTAGCAGAAGTGAAGTAAAGTAGTTCTCCGGGAAGCGCAGCGCGCTTCCCGGCCCCGCTGTCTCCTCTCCCGATTGGTGCCTCCGCACCGCCGCCGCAACCTCCCTCCCTGCAGTGCTCCGCCTTTGTTTTTGCAAGTTAGTTATCTTTTTGAAATAATTAATTGACATCGAAAATTCGCGGGTGTAATTTTGAGTGGCGCACCAGACTCATCAGGCGCACGTTCGGTTTCCACTTTCTTTCCGGGAAAAACATGAAACTAAAATCGCTCTTAATCGGGACTGTGCTGGCGGCCACCTCGATGACAAGTTTTGCCGCCACCGGCGATAGTCAAAATGTGAATGTCGTTTTGAACGGCACCCCTGCAACAGGCTATTCCAAATTCTTCGGGGCGGACCATTCGATGGTCGGCGACTTCACCGACATCTTTACCTTCAGCCCGTCAGTGGGCCCCAGTTTGTTGAATGTCTGGGTGCATACCTTGAATCTGGGCGGCAATCATGACATCGATTTCGATCACGCCGACCTGAATGGCCACGCCTTGACGTTTTCGCCCAACGGCGCCAGCGAAGACGGCTCGCTCGGGCCGACGTGGGTCAGTGGTCCGCTGGTCTTGACGGTGTACGGCACGTCGAAGAACGTCTCCGCCAGTTATTCCGCGACGATGAATCTCGACCCGGTGCCTGAGCCTGAAACCTACGTGATGATGTTGGGTGGCCTGGCGATCCTGTCCTATATCGGACGCCGCCGGAAAACCAGCTAAGGCGAGCTGCGCAGCCAAGGGCGGCATAAAAAAACCCCGATTGTTGGAAGCCAACCTCGGGGTTTTGTGTTGTCTGGCGACCGGCTCAGGATGGCTGGCCGGTAGCTGCCATCAGGCTCAGGGCGGCGTTGCGGAAGGCCGCGGCGTCGATATCTTCCAGTTCCAGCGGCAGCGCCTGGGCGAATTTGACGAAGTTGCGGTCGATCGAGCGCAGGTAGGCCGGATCGTAGTGGTTGGCCAGCAGCTCTTCCACCAGCGCCGGCATGGCGCCGGCGACCGCCATGGCTTGCCAGCGCTTGATCGTCTCGCGGCCGTGCAGCGCCACCAGGTGTTCCAGCTGTTCGTTGAGCGAGGCCGGGCTGTCGGTGAAGTGCGCGTAATCCTCCATCAGCAGGCGCACGCGATGCTCGCGCGACAGCGTCAGCGCGATGCAGTCCGAGGCGCGCATGGTGTCCATCAGCGCGGCCGGCACGCGCAGGTTGCCGACCTTCTTGCTTTCCGATTCGACGAACACCGGCAACGCCGGATCGAAGCGGCGCAGCGCGTTCCAGATGGCGGTCTCGAAGGCTTTCTGGCTGGGCTGCGGCTGGCTGGGCAGGTTGCCCAGCACCGAGCCGCGATGCGCGGCCAGCTGCTCCAGGTCCAGCACCTGCGCGCCGTGCGCATGCAGCACTTCCAGCAGGCGGCTCTTGCCGCTGCCCGTGGTGCCGCAGATCACCTTGAAGTTCAATGCCGGCGCCTGCTCCAGCGCGGCGTTGACGTGGGCGCGGAAGGCCTTGTAGCCGCCGTCCAGCTGCGCCACCGGCCAGCCTATCTTGGCCAGGATGTGTGCCATCGAGCCGCTGCGGTTGCCGCCGCGCCAGCAGTAGATCAGCGGCCGCCATTCGCGCGGCTGGTCCAGCCACAGCGCCTCGATGTGGGCGGCGATATTCTTCGCCACCAGCGCGGCGCCGACCTTCTTGGCCTCGAACGAATTGACCTGCTTGTACATGGTGCCGACGCGGATGCGCTGCTCGTCGTCCAGCACCGGCGCGTTGATGGCGCCGGGCAGGTGGTCGAGCGCGAATTCGGCCGGGCTGCGGACGTCGATGATGGCGTCGAATTGGTCCAGCTGCTGGAGCGCGTCGTCGAAGCCGATAATTTCTGGATACTTCATTTTGCCTTGATGCTTTTTTGTAGAACCGGCCAGATATTGGCCAGGATGGTAGGGTGGGCCGTGGCCAGGGGATGCAGGCGGTCCGGCTGGAACATCTGCGGCTGGTCGGCGATCCCGTCGAGCATGAACGGCACCAGCGGCGCCTTGATCTCCTTGCTCAGGGTGCCGTACATCGCGTAAAACTTGTCGGCGTAGTCGCGCCCGTAGTTGGGCGGCATGCGCATGCCGATCAACATGACCCTGGCATCGGCCTTGGCGGCGGCATTGGCCATCTCGCGCAGATTGGTTTCGGCGGCGGCCACCGGCAGGCCGCGCAAGCCATCGTTGGCGCCCAGCTCGATGACCACCAGCGCCGGCTTGTACTTTTGCAGCAGCGCCGGCAGGCGCGAGCGGCCGCCGCTGGTGGTCTCGCCGCTGACGCTGGCGTTGACCACGGTGGCGTCGAGTTTCTGGTCCTTGATTTTTTGTTCGGCCAGCGCGACCCAGCCGGCGCCGCGCGCCAGGCCGTATTCGGCCGATAAACTATCGCCGAGCACCAGCACGGTTTTTGGTGCAGAATAGGCGCTCGCCGCCGCCGATGCCAGCAGCAGGGCGGCCAAAGCCTGAGCACTCAGTTTTCTTGATAAATTATTTAACACATTCAGCATGCCTGATTTCCCTAAAGCGTCTTCCAATTTCATGCCGGATGGACCCGGCTTGGCGGCCAGCGTCGCGGCGGCGCCGGCGTCCGGAGTGCAGCCGGCCATCGCCGTCAGCGGCCTGGCCAAGCGCGTGGCCGACGCCAGCGGCGAACTGACGATTTTGCACGAGGTGGATTTTACCGTGCAAAAAGCCGAGACGCTCGCCATTGTAGGCGCTTCCGGCTCCGGCAAGTCGACTTTGCTTGGCCTGCTGGCGGGCCTGGACACGCCCAGCGCCGGCAAGGTGGTGCTGGACGGCGTCGATATCTACGCGCTGGACGAGGACGGCCGCGCCGCGCTGCGCAAGGAAAAGCTGGGTTTTGTGTTCCAGTCCTTCCAGCTGCTGCCGCACCTGACGGCGCTGGAAAACGTCATGTTGCCGCTGGAGCTGCGCGGCGCCAACCATGCGCGCGAGAGTGCGGAAATGATGCTGGAGCGGGTGGGGCTGTCCAGCCGGCTGAAGCATTATCCCAAGTACCTGTCCGGCGGCGAGCAGCAGCGAGTGGCGCTGGCGCGCGCCTTCGTGACCGAACCACCATTGTTGTTCGCCGACGAGCCGACCGGCAGCCTGGACGCCGCCACCGGCGAAGCCGTCATCAAACTGATGTTCGAACTGAACCGCCAGCACGGCTCGACGCTGGTGCTGGTCACGCACGACCAGGCCATGGCGGCGCGTTGCAGCCGCACCATCACCATCGCGGCGGGCCGCCTGGTCTGAGCCGCTAAGCCGCAGCGCGGTCAGCGGCCGTGGTGCTGGACCATGCGGTTCAGCGCCACCCGGATGGCCGGCACCAGTTCGCCGGCGGTCAGGCCGATCGGGCCGGTGCCTTCGGTGACCAGCACATCGGCCGCCATGCCGTGCAGCCAGACCCCGGCCAGCGCGGCCTCCCACAAAGGCCAGCCCTGCGCCAGCAGGCTGCCGCACAGGCCGGACAGCACGTCGCCGGTGCCGGCGCTGGCCAGCGCCGGATTGCCGGTGGTGTTGATGACGGCGTCGCCGTTCGGCGCCGCGATCACCGTGCCGGAGCCCTTCAGCACCACATTGGCGTTCAGCTTGGCCGCGAGCTTGCGGGCCGCGCCCACGCGGTCGGACTGGACCTCGGCGATGGTGGTCCCCAGCAGGCGTGCCGCCTCCAGCGGATGCGGCGTCAGCACGCAGCCGCCGGGCCGCTGCGCCAGCGCCGCCTGCAGCGCCGGTTCCGCCGCCAGCAGGTTGAGGGCGTCGGCATCGGCTAGCAGCGCGCTGTCGCTGGCGATGGCGCGCGCCAGCAGGGCGGAGGCCAGGCGCGAGGCGCCCAGGCCGGGGCCGATCACCAGCGTCGACGAGCGCATGTCGAAATCGTCGGCGAGCCGGCACATGAGTTCCGGTTGGCCGCTGTCGCACGGCAGCGGGTCTTCCACGAACAGCGCGTAGACGCGGCCGGCGCCGCTGTTCAACGCGGTGCGCGCGGCCAGCAGCGGGGCGCCGCTCATGCCGCGCGCGCCGCCGATCACCGCTACGTTGCCGTAGCTGCCCTTGTGCGAGTTGTGGACCCGCGAGCGCAAATGGCGCGAGAAGAACTTGACGTCGTTAAGGTGCAGCCGCGCCGGCGCGAAATGGCCGATGTCGATGTCAAGGCGCGATACATCCACCAGGCCGGCGTAGTCGCGGCCGTCGCAGGTGTGCAGGCCTGGCTTGTTGCCGATGAAGGTGACCGTGTGGGTGGCGTGGATGGCCACGCCGTCCGGGCCGACGATGGCGCCGGTGTCGGCATCCAGGCCGCTGGGCAGGTCCAGCGCCAGCACCGAGCATTTGAGGCCGTTGACCGCTTCCGCCAGCTCGCGCAACTCGCCGGCCAGCGGGCGATGCAGGCCGAGGCCGAACAAGCCGTCGACCACCAGCGTCCAGTCGGTGCTGGCCACCGCCGCCAGGTCAAGCTCGGCAAAGCGGGCGTCGCTGGTCTGGGCGCGCTGCAATGCCACCGCGCGCTCGGTGGACGATCCCGATTGCGGCGGAAAATGCAGGATACTCACCTGCGCGCCGGCATAGGCCAGGTGGGCCGCCGTTTCCAGCGCGTCGCCGCCGTTGTTGCCGGGGCCGGCCAGCACCAGCACCCTGGCCTTGGCGGTGGAGAACGGCAGCAGGTCCAGCGCGGCGTTGGCGCCGGCCTGGCCGGCCCGCTGCATCAGCACACCTTCCGGCAGGGCAGCGGCGGCTGCGTCTTCGATGGCGCGTATCTCCGCGCAGGAGTAGAGTGGGTTCATGGTGCAATTTTAGCATCTAATTTATGTTGTAAGGCCGCTGTCCCGTGCGCGGCCGAGCCACTACAATATACGCTTCAGTCACCGTAATGAGGCATGCATGGATTGGCAATTCTGGATAGACCGGGGTGGTACGTTTACCGACATCGTGGCGCGTCCGCCTGATGGCCGTCTACGCACGCTCAAGCTGCTGTCCGAGAATCCCGAACAGTACGCCGACGCGGCCATCGCCGGCATCCGCCAGATGATGGGCGTGGCCAAGGGCAAGCCGATTCCGGTGGCGCAGATCGGCGCCGTCAAGATGGGCACCACGGTCGCCACCAACGCGCTGCTGGAGCGCAAAGGCGAGCCGACCGCGCTGGCGATCACGCGCGGCTTCCGCGATGCGCTGCGCATCGCCTACCAGAACCGTCCGCGCCTGTTCGACCGCCACATCCTGCTGCCCGAGCTGCTGTACAGCCATGTCATCGAAATCGACGAGCGCATGGGCGCGCATGGCGACACCATCGTCGACATCGACATGGAAACCGCCCGCGCCGGCCTGGCCGAGGCCTACGACATGGGCCTGCGTTCGCTGGCCATCGTCTTCATGCACGGCTATCGCTATCATGCGCACGAAGTCAAGGTGGCCGAGATGGCGCGCATGATGGGTTACACACAGGTCTCGGTATCGCACGAAGTCAGTCCGATGATGAAGCTGGTGGCGCGCGGCGACACCACCGTGGTCGACGCCTATCTGTCGCCCATCCTGCGCCGCTATGTCGACCAGGTGGCGAAGGAAATGCCGGGCGTGAACCTGCAATTCATGCAGTCCAGCGGCGGCCTGACCGACGCGCGCGCCTTCCACGGAAAGGACAGCATCCTGAGCGGCCCGGCCGGCGGCATCGTCGGCATGGTCCGCGCCAGCAAGCTGGCCGGCTTCGACAAGGTGATCGGCTTCGACATGGGCGGCACCTCGACCGACGTGTCGCACTTCTCCGGCGAGTTCGAGCGCGTGTTCGAAACCCAGGTGGCCGGCGTGCGCATGCGCGCGCCGATGATGAGCATCCACACGGTGGCGGCGGGCGGTGGCTCCATCCTGCACTTCGACGGCAGCCGCTATCGCGTCGGCCCGGACAGCGCGGGGGCCAATCCGGGACCGGCCAGCTATCGGCGCGGTGGCCCGCTGGCGGTCACCGACTGCAATGTCATGCTGGGCAAGATCCAGCCCAATCACTTCCCGCAGCTGTTCGGCGCGGAGGGCCGGCAGGCGCTCGACGCCCACGCCGTGCGCGCGAAATTCGCCGAACTGGCGGCGCAGATCCAGGTCGCCACCGGCAAGGAGACCACGCCCGAACAGGTGGCCGAGGGCTACATCGAAATCGCCGTCGGCAATATGGCCAACGCGATCAAGCAGATCTCGGTGCAGCGCGGGCACGACGTCACCGAATACACGCTGACCAGCTTTGGCGGCGCCGGCGGACAGCATGCCTGCCTGGTGGCCGATGCCTTGGGCATGACGACGGTGTTCGTGCATTCGCTGGCCGGCGTGATGTCGGCCTACGGCATGGGCCTGGCCGACCAGACCGCGATGCGCGAGGCCGCGGTGGAAAAGCGCCTGAACGTGGAAGGGCTGGAAGAACTCGAGGCGCGCCTGCATGCGCTGGGCCGCCAGGCGCGCGCCGACCTGCAGCACCAGGGCGTGGAGGACGAGCGCATCGTACTGATACGCCGCGTGCATCTGCGCTACGAGGGCACCGATTCGGCGCTGATCGTGCTGTTCGATACCGCCGACAGCATGCAGGAGCAGTTCGAAGCGGCCTACCGCAAGCGCTATTCCTTCCTGATGCCGTCCAAGGCCCTGATCGTGGAGGCAGTGTCGGTGGAGGCGATCGGCAAGTCCGACGCGCCGTCCGAATCGGTGGAGCCGGCGCCGCGCCGCGTGTCCGGTTTGATGCCGCATGCGGTGGTGCCGATGTACGCCGACGGCAAATGGCGCCAGACCAGCCTGTATCAGCGCGGCGCCACGCGCATCGGCGATATCGTCAAAGGCCCTGCCATCATCGCCGAGGCGAATGCGACCACCATCGTCGAACCGGGCTGGCAGGCGGAGGTGACGCTGCACGACCACCTGGTGCTCAAGCGCGTGGTGGCGTTGCCGGAACGCCGCGCCATCGGCACCAACGCCGATCCGGTGATGCTGGAGATCTTCAACAACCTGTTCATGTCGATCGCCGAGCAGATGGGGCTGCGCCTGCAGAACACCGCGTACTCGGTCAACATCAAGGAGCGTCTGGACTTCAGCTGCGCCATCTTCGACGCCGACGGCAACCTGATCGCCAACGCACCGCACATGCCGGTGCACCTGGGCTCCATGGGCGAGAGCATCAAGACCGTGATGCGCGAAAACGCCGGCCAGATGCGCGCCGGCGACGTCTTCATGCTCAACGATCCGTACAACGGCGGCACCCATCTGCCGGATGTGACGGTGATCTCGCCGGTGTTCGACGAGGCGGGCGCGGACATCCTGTTCTACGTCGGCTCGCGCGGCCATCATGCGGACATCGGCGGCACCACGCCGGGATCGATGCCGCCGGATTCGCGCACGATCGAGGAAGAGGGCGTGTTGATCAATAACTTCAAGCTGGTCGATGGCGCCGCGACCGGCGCCGCCGGCGGCCAGCTGCGCGAGGCCGAGACGCGGGCCTTGCTGGCAGGCGCGCGCTACCCGGCGCGCAATCCCGACCAGAACATGGCGGACCTGCGGGCGCAGGTGGCGGCCAACCAGAAGGGTGTGGACGAGCTGCGCAAGATGGTGGCGCACTTCGGCCTGGAGGTGGTGCAGGCCTATATGGGCCACGTGCAGGACAACGCCGAGGAAGCGGTGCGGCGCGTGATCAGCGCGCTGAAGGACGGCAGCTACACGCTGCAACTGGATAACGGCGCGCAGATACAGGTGGCGGTGCGGGTCGACCAGGCCGGCCGCAGCGCGGAGATCGATTTCACCGGCACCTCGCCTCAGCTGGAGAATAACTTCAACGCGCCGTCGGCCGTGTGCATGGCGGCGGTGCTGTACGTGTTCCGTACGCTGGTCGATGATGAGATTCCTCTGAACGCCGGCTGCCTCAAACCGCTGAAGGTGCTGATACCGCCGGGCTCCATGCTTAATCCGCACTATCCTGCATCGGTGGTGTCGGGGAATGTGGAGACGTCGACCTGCATCACCAACGCGCTGTATGGCGCATTGGGCGTGATGGCGGCGGCGCAGGGCACGATGAACAATTTCACCTTCGGTAACGCGCAGTACCAGTACTACGAAACCATCAGCGGCGGCTCCGGCGCCGGTCCCGGCTTCGACGGCACCAGCGTCGTGCAGACCAATATGACCAACTCGCGCCTGACCGATCCGGAAATCCTGGAGTTCCGCTTCCCGGTGCGGCTGGAGAGCTACGCGATCCGCGAAGGCAGCGGCGGGGCGGGGCAGTGGCATGGCGGGAACGGCGGCACGCGCAAGGTGCGCTTCCTCGAAGCGATGACGGCGGCCATCCTGTCCAACAACCGCATCCACGCACCGTTCGGCATGGCCGGCGGCGAGCCGGGTGCGCTGGGCCGCAATACCGTGGTGCGGGCGGACGGCGGTATCGAGGAACTGCCGCACATCGGCAAGACCGACATGCAGCCCGGCGACCTGTTCGTGATCGACACGCCGGGCGGCGGCGGCTACGGCCCGGTTGGTGGTCGATGACGGCGCCACGCATGAATGTCTGGCCTGCAACCGGCTCAAGCTGCGCGGCCTGTCCGTGGATGCCCACGTCTTTTCGTTGATACCGGACTAACGACGCACCATCCGATACCGTTGGCATCAGCTGACGGTACCAGCGATTCCCGGCTTGTCCAGCACAGGGAGGCGGCGTACAGTTTTGGTTCGATGAATAGATGGAAGGGAGGACTCAGTGCGTATGCTACTCAAGCTCCTGCGCGGACGTAGCTCGGCGAACCGCGCGATCTGGTCGGCCTTCCTGCTGTGCGCCATGTATTTCGTGACGTGGTACCTGATCTCCCACCTGTCCAACTTCCCCGGCTCGCTGATTTTGTAGTTACGCCACCGTCGCGATACCGTACTTGCGCTGGGTGTGCGAATACTGCGCCTGCAGCGCCTCCAGCGAAGGATGGGCAGGATCGATCTTGCGCATGCGCTCCAGCAGGAAGGAGCATTGTTCGGCCAGCGGCACTTCCCAACCCAGATCGTCCAGTTGCTTCAATATCGCCGATGTCGCCGCCGGCAGCAGCGACATATTGGCCGGCGCCTTGCGCAAGGCCGCGTTGAGCGTATCGACCGCCGCCCGCAAATCGCCCTGGCTGCGCTGTTCGGACGCGTGGGCGATCAGCTCCTCCACATGATGCTTGATCTGCTCGCCCATGCCTTCGGCCAGGTCGTGGCGGCCGGCCTTTTCAAACACCTGCACCGCATCGTCCATCGAGACGCCGCTTTCGGTATCGTTCATCAGGTTCAGCATCAACTCGGACGCCTGCTGGTCCAGCTTGACGTTCAGGCAGCTGTGCACCAGGCCGATTTTCAGTCCGGTGGACAGGCCGCGGCTAGCGCCGATGGCGGTAACGGCGTTGGCCAACTCGGTCGCCGCGCCGGTGATATTGCCCGTCATTTCCTGCAGCAGGCCGGCGGCGATTGCGCGGCAGGCGTCGACGTTGGCACTGCTGCGCAATGAACGCTCCATGTCGCGTATCACGCCGCTGGCCTGGTTGGCGTCGCCTTTCTTGACCAGGGTCTTGACCAGCTTGACGTGGTCTTCCGGGTCGCGGAATTCGGAGTACTTGGCCTTGGCCACCACCTGCTTGAATGCCTTCTCGGCGGCGCCGACGTCACCCGCCTCGAAGGCCACCTCGCCCAGATGCCGCAGACGGTGCACCATATTGGGCGAGATCGCCACCGCGTCCTCCAGTATCTTCTTGGCTGATTCCTGCTGGCCCAGCGCCTCGTGCGTGCGCGCCAGCAGATCGTAGGCCGCCATGAACTTGGGATTCTGGATCAGCAGTTCCTGCAAGGTCTCCTGCGCCTCGATGTACTTCTGCTGGCCGAACTGGCAGCGCGCCATGCCCAGATGCGCCCAGGCGACCGGGCGGTTCATCAGGATGACCTGGTAGACCACTTCGGCGTCGGCCAGCTCCTCCAGCGACACCAGCAGCTCGGCGCGCAGCCGGGCAAATTCAATCGCGTAGCGCGGATGCTTCTCTTCGGCGATGCCGCACTCGCCGATGGCCTTGCGGATACTGCCCACTTCAACCAGCTGGTGGATCGGCAGGAACACGTCGCGCCGTTCGACCGCCTTGCGCATGCGTTGCAGCAGCGCGTCCACGGTGAAGGGCTTGAGCACGTAATCGGTCGGGGTCAGCTCGGCCGCGCCGATCACCTTGCTGTAGACGCCTTCGGAGGTGAGCATGATGAAGATCGTCGACGGCGCGATCAGCTTGTGGTGGCGCAGGTCTTCCAGCAGTTGCTGGCCGTCCTGGCCGTTGTTCTCGCCGCTGCCGTTGCCCAGGTCGTACTCGCACAGGACGATGTCGAACGGTTTCTTGCCCAGCTGACGGATGGCCGTGCCGGAACTGACCGCGTAATCGATCTTGGTGATGCCGGATTGGTTAAGCATGTTGTGCAGGCTGCCGCGCATCCCCGGATTGGGGTCGACGATCAGCACCGACAATTCACTATATTCCGCCATGTTACGCTTCCTAGCTAAAGTTAAATCTAGCATACTCCATGGCAAGTCAAAATGTTATGAAAACCGGCTGGTTTGCCCCGGGCAAGGGCATATTCGCCCTCAAAATGGCTGAGAATGTTGCTTCAGTGGCACTTTTTGGCCCGAATTGGCGCTGTATAGACAGCGTGGTAAGAGGTATAATGCGCGCAAAGGAAATTCTGCATTACAAGTATCTCGTGCTCCATCTACCTTTAATCCGCAGCCACGCTGCATCAACCATCCTCCAACCATGTTGATTCTGCCGGGCTCCAACGCCCTGTCCGCATTCCGTAGCCAACGCCTGTTAACTCAACTGCAAGCCGCGCTGCCTGCCGTCGCCGCCGTCCAGGCGCGCTATGTCCACTTCATCGATGCCGCCGAACCGCTGTCGGCCGACGACACCAGCCGCCTCGGCGCGCTGCTGACCTACGGTGAGCCGGCTCATGCCGACAACACCGATGGCGCCGTCGAAGAGTTCTTCGTCATTCCGCGCTTCGGCACGATCTCGCCGTGGGCCTCCAAGGCCACCGACATCGTCCACAACTGCGGCATGGCGCACATCAAGCGCGTCGAGCGCGGCATTGCCTTCCGCATCAATCTGAAGACCGGCATCCTGGGCAGCAGCATCGGCGCCGCCAAGAAGCTGTCCGACGAAGAAGTGCAGGCCGTGGCCGCATTGCTGCACGACCGCATGACGGAATCGGTGCTGCGTCATCCGGACGAAGCGGCCGGCTTGTTCCGCACGCTGGAAGCGAAGCCGCTGGAATCGGTGGACGTGATCGGCATGGGCAAGGCCGCGCTGGAAAAGGCCAACACGGACCTGGGCCTGGCGATGTCGGACGACGAGATCGAATACCTGGATGCCGCCTTCACCAAGGCCGGCCGCAATCCGACCGACGTCGAGCTGATGATGTTCGCCCAGGCGAACTCGGAGCACTGTCGCCACAAGATCTTCAACGCCGATTGGACCATCGACGGCGAGGCGCAGACCAAATCGCTGTTCGGCATGATCAAGAACACGCACCAGTTGCAGCCTAAGGGCACCATCGTCGCCTACAGCGACAACTCGTCGATCATGGAAGGCGCCGAAGTGATGCGCTTCTTCCCGCAAGGCGACGCGCACCAGTACGCGCCGATGACCGAGTTGACGCACACGCTGATGAAAGTGGAAACCCACAATCACCCGACCGCGATCTCCCCATTCCCTGGCGCCTCCACCGGCGCTGGCGGCGAGATCCGCGATGAAGGCGCGACCGGCCGTGGCGCCAAGCCGAAGGCTGGCCTGACCGGCTTCACCGTGTCGAACCTGATGCTGCCGGGCGCTGTGCAAGCATGGGAAAACGATGCCGACGTCACCGCACCGGTGGCCGATTATCGCAACAGCGGCAAAGCCTACGGCAAGCCAGACCGCATCGCTTCGGCGCTGCAGATCATGATCGAAGGCCCGCTGGGCGGCGCTGCGTTCAGCAATGAATTCGGCCGTCCGGTACTGGGCGGTTACTTCCGTACCTACGAACAGAATATCGGCAAGCAGTTCGCCGGCGCGCACGACACAGTGTTCGGCTACCACAAGCCGATCATGATCGCGGGCGGTATCGGTAACATCTCCGGCCAGCACACGCACAAGAACGACATCCCGGTCGGCAGCCTGCTGGTGCAGTTGGGCGGTCCCGGCATGCGCATCGGCATGGGCGGCTCGGCCGCTTCGTCGATGGCCACCGGCACCAACACTGCGGACCTGGACTTCGATTCGGTCCAGCGCGGCAATCCAGAGATGGAACGCCGTGCGCAGGAAGTGATCAACGGTTGCTGGCAGCTGGGCGTCAACAATCCGATCATCTCGATCCACGACGTCGGCGCCGGCGGCCTGTCGAACGCCTTCCCGGAGATCACCAACGACGCCAAGCGCGGCGCGATCTTCGACCTGCGCAAGATCCCGCTGGAAGAAAGCGGCATGGCGCCGAAAGAAATCTGGTCCAACGAATCGCAAGAGCGCTATGTGCTGGCGATCGCGCCGGACAGCCTGCCGATGTTCAAGGCGCTGTGCGAGCGTGAGCGCTGCCTGTTCGCCGTGGTCGGCACCGCGACCGAAGAGCGTCAACTGAAGCTGATCGATCCAGAACTGGGCAACGAGCCGGTCGACATGCCGATGGATGTCCTGCTGGGCAAACCGCCGAAGATGCAACGCGACGTGCACCACGTGCAGAACGAATTCCCGGCCATCGACCTGACCGGCATCGACCTGGAAGAAGCCGCCAAGCGCGTGCTGTTGCTGCCTACCGTTGGCGACAAGTCCTTCCTGATCACCATCGGCGACCGTAGCGTGGGCGGCATGTCCGTGCGCGACCAGATGGTCGGTCCATGGCAGGTGCCGGTGGCCGATTGCGCCGTCACCGCGATGAGCTTCGAAGGCTACCTGGGCGAAGCGATGGCGATGGGCGAGCGTACGCCGCTGGCCGTCATCAACGCCGCCGCGTCGGGCCGCATGGCGGTTGCCGAGGCGATCACCAACATCGCCGCCGCGCCGATCAAGGATATCTCCGACATCAAACTGTCCGCCAACTGGATGGCCGCCTGCGGCCAGCCAGGCCAGGACGCGGCGCTGTTCGACACCGTCAAGGCAGTCGGCATGGAGCTGTGCCCGGCGCTGGGCATCAGCATCCCGGTCGGCAAGGATTCGCTGTCGATGCGCACCACGTGGAAAGACGAGGGCGACGCCAAGGCTGTCACCTCGCCAGTTTCGCTGATCGTCTCGGCCTTCGCGCCGGTGCACGACGTGCGCAAATCGCTGACGCCACAGATCAAGACCGATGCCGGCGACACCGCCATCATCCTGATCGATCTGGGTCGCGGCAAGAACCGTATGGGCGCGTCGGCGCTGTCGCTGGTCATGGGCCAGTTGGGCAACGAGACGCCGGACGTGGATAGCGCGGAAGACCTGAAGGGCTTCTTCACCGCGATCCAGCAACTGAACAACGACGGCAAGCTGCTGGCTTACCACGACCGTTCCGACGGCGGCCTGTATGGCACGCTGACCGAGATGGCCTTCGCCGGCCGTGCAGGCCTGTCGATCAACCTCGACATCCTGACGCTGGAACAAGGCCATGGCGCCGATCAGGGCGATGCGAAGAACTGGGCAGGCCAGATCGCCGAGCGCCGCAACGAGCAAACCCTGCGCGCGCTGTTCTCCGAAGAGCTGGGCGCTGTGATCCAGGTTCGCGCTGAAGAGAAGTCGCTGGTGATGGACGTGCTGCGCACCTTCAACCTGGGCGCATGCAGCCATATCATCGGCAAGCCGAACGACCGTGGCGTGATCGAGTTCACCCGCGACGCCAAGATCATCTACAACAAGCAGCGCTCGGAACTGCACCGCCTGTGGAGCGAGACCAGCTGGCGTATCGCCCGCCTGCGCGACAATCCTGCCTGCGCCGATGCCGAATACGACCGCATCCTGGACGAAACCGATCCTGGCATCACGCCTAAGATCAGCTTCGACCTGACCGAGAATGTGGCCGCGCCGTTCCTGGCAACCGGCGTGCGCCCGCGCGTTGCGATCCTGCGCGAGCAGGGCGTCAACTCGCACATCGAGACCGCGTACGTGATGCACCAGGCAGGCTTCAACGCCGTCGACGTGCACATGAGCGACCTGATTGCCGGCCGCGTCAAGCTGGATGACTTCCAGGGCATCATCGCCGTCGGCGGCTTCTCGTACGGCGACGTGCTGGGCGCCGGCGAAGGCTGGGCCAAGACGATTCTGTTCAACGCCGCGCTGGCCGAGCAGTTCGCCCGCTTCTTCGCGCGCACCGACAGCTTCGGCCTCGGCGTGTGCAACGGCTGCCAGATGATGAGCAACCTGAAGTCCATCATCCCAGGCGCGCATGCGTGGCCTAAGTTCACCACCAACAAATCGGAGAAATTCGAAGCTCGCTTCGCGATGGTGGAAGTACTGGACTCGCCGTCGATCTTCTTCAATGGCATGGCCGGCACGCAGACCGCTATCGCCATCGCCCACGGCGAAGGCTATGCGGACTTCACGCAGACCGGCAACATCAACGAAGCCGTGGCAGCGATGCGCTTCGTCGACAACCGCGGCGCGGCTACCGAAGCCTATCCGTACAACCCGAACGGCTCGCCGCAAGGCCTGACCTCGGTGACCACGGCCGACGGCCGCTTCACCGTGATGATGCCGCACGCCGAGCGCGTGTTCCGCTCGGTGCAGCAGTCGTGGCATCCTGAATCGTGGGGCGAGGATTCGCCTTGGATGCGGATGTTCCGCAACGCGCGCAAGTTCGTAGGTTAAATAGAAAGGCCGGAGTGATCCGGCCTTTTTTCATATCCAGCCCAGCAGGCCGCTGAAGACCGCCAGCGCCACCGTTACGCCGCCAGCCAGCGTCGCCACCACGCCGATCTGGCGCTTCAGCGACGTCATGTCGTGGACGCAGTAGGCGACGACGAAGAACGGCAGGTAGCCGATCAGCCAGATCAACCACGGCGCCCCCAGGTTCCATGCCGGCCACTCCCACACTAGCGCGCCGATGTGGTTCAGCCAGACCTCCACGCACACGCACAGCACTGAATTGACGGCCACCAGCAGCCAGCGGTTGTTGATGCCTGCGATCTTCAGCTTGCGGTCGGCGGGCAGCGTGCGCACCGCGTACAGGCCCATGATGGCGAACATGAAGCTGATTTCGATGTTCAGGCCGATCAGCAGCACATAGGCCGAGCCGTTCGGCGTGCTCCAGGCCGGTGCGAAGCCGGAGAAGTGGAATAGCAGGCCGTTCCAGATTTCATTGACCCAATCCATCAGCCAGAACGCCAGGCCCGCCAGCACCACATTCCAGCGTCTGGCGGCGGCTTGTTCGCCGTAGGCGTGGATCACCAGCAAAAGCAGGGGAATGACGTACCACTGAAAATGCGATGAGTTGCGTACCAGTTCCTGCGCCTGGGCGGCGGATGCTGCGATCATGGGTTCCTCCCGTGGTTGAAATGGAACGATGTTAGGCAAGACTGGCATTGCTGGCTTGACAATGCAGGTCATAATTTTTGACAATTCAGGCCATGAGCAAAACTACCCACGCCATTCCAGGCACTTACGTCCGCATGCTGTTCGATTACCTCGAAGGGCAAGGCCATGCTGCGGACGAGGTCCTGGCGGAGCCGGCGCCGGTGGCGGATGGCGGCGAGCTGTCCTATTCCGCGCAGCACTGGCGGATGCTGCTGGAGCGTGCCGCGCGGCATCTGGATGAGCCAGCGATCGGTTTGCGGGTCGGTGCAACCATCACGCCCGCGCATCTGGGGCCATTAGGCTACGTTCTGCTGGCATCCAGCGGCGTTCCGGCAGCATTGGAGCGTTACGTGCGCTACCAGCGCCTGGTGCACGACGTCAGCCCGGTCGGCTGGCGCCTGGACGGCGACGTGCTGGTGCTGGAGTGGAGCGCGGAGTCGCGCAACGTGGGTTTGCTGGTCAATCAGTGCGGCATGGCGGCGCTGGTGCAGTTTGCCCGCGACATCACCGGCACCGGCGTGTCGCCGTTGGCAGTGCACTTCGTGGAGGCTCAACCGGCCGACGTTGCGCCGTACTCCGCGTTCTTCCGTTGCCCGCTGGTATTTGGCGCCGAAACCACCAGAGTCGACTACGCGGCCGCTTTGCTGGCATTGCCGCTGCGGCAGCCTGATCCGGGTTTGGTGGCCATATTGGAGCGGCAGGTTCAAATCCGCGTGGCTGAATTACCGCAAAGAGATGACCTTGCCCAGCAGGTCCGCAGCTGTATCGCAGCCTGGTTGATCAAGGGTGAACCACTGCTGGATAATATCGCCGTTGAAATGCATATGTCAGGCCGCACGCTGCGCAGGAAGCTGGAGCAGGGCGGGTGGACATTCAGGGCTCTATTGGACGATACCCGCCTTCAAATGGCGCACGAATACTTCCGGGATAAACGCCTGGTATTGCCCGAGGTCGCATTGTTATTAGGCTATTCCGAACAAAGCGCTTTTAATCGGGCCTTTATGCGTTGGACAGGTGATACGCCGCGCCTATTTCGCCAGAAGATGTTTATTGGCCTCGCGATAACTCAGCGCTGAAAGCTGTTGTTTTTCTTTTAGCGTGAATACGCGAATTGCTTCCGGATCGTGCCGTGCATAATCCCGCAATGCCCAACCGATTGCTTTTTGTATGAAGAATTCCTTTTCCTGCGCAAGCGAGAGGGCGTAATTGAAAAGTCGATCTGTATCGACTTTATCGCGCCACCCCAGCTGATGCAATAAAGCGATCCGGCGTACCCACATATTCTCGTGTTTTACGGCTTGGTCCATGCCATCGTGGCGGAAGCGCAAAACATCGCCTATGATCGAAGCCAACGCGTCAACCGTATCCCACCATGATTTATGCTGCACCAATTCGAGCAGCTTGGGAATATGTGCGAGTTCCAATTCCTTGCTGTGCATGTCTAGCAGGTCGATCGCCACATACTGATATTCCCTTTGCGGCAACGCCCATAATTCGAAGGCGTAATGGAGGAGATTATCCGCTCCGCTGCCTTTTAATTGCTTTAACAAGGGCTTTGCAGCCAACCGGCGCTGCGGCGTTCCCACGCCCAAGAAATCAAACTGGTCGCGCATGTAGGCGCGCATGGCAAGGGTGCGGCCCGGTGTGGCGGCAGAGGCGAGGGCCGTGTCGAGAGCGGTGCGGAATTCGGAATTCATGCGGTAAGTATAGATGAAGCCCCGTAATCAAGCCAGAACTTGGCGCGTTCCAGCCAGATTCTGGCTTCAAAGCCTTTTGTGACCCAAATAAAAAAAGCGCCTCAATGAGGCGCTTTTTGAACAACCGAAAAACCAGATTACTGGATCTTGGCTTTCTTGGTCAGCTCGTCGCGGAAGGCGGCGATTTTACGTTGTTGCAGGGCTTCTGCTACCTGGCCTTTAACTTCTTCCAGCGAAGGCAGTTTGGTGGCGCGGGATTCTTCCAGTTTGATGACATGGAAGCCGAATTCGGTTTTAACCGGAGTCTGGGTAATCTCGCCGTTTTTCAGGGCAACCATCGCATCAGCGAAAGGCTTGACCAGTTTGCCTGGAGTCATCCAGCCCAGATCGCCGCCGTTATTGGCCGAACCGTCTTTCGATACTTTAGCCAGTTCTTCGAATTTACCGCCGGCTTTCAGCTTGGCGATAATATCTTTGGCTTCCTGTTCGGTCGCTACCAGGATATGACGCGAGTGATATTCTTTCTCGCCCATGGCAGCTTTATACTTGTCGTATTCAGCTTTGATTTCGGTATCTTTAACCGGATTTTTTTTAACGTAGTCAGCCAGCATCGCGTTGATGATAATGCTTTGACGGGCGTTTTCAATTGCCGCCTTGACTTCAGCCTTGGTGCCGAAACCTTGTTTATCCGCTTCCTGGATCATTACTTCACGGCCGATCAATTCTTTCTTGACCATTTCGCGCAGCTGCGGGCTATCAGGCTGCTGGCCTTGCGAGACCACTTGCTTGACCATTTGATCTACTTTGGCGGCTGGAATAGCTTTGCCATTCACGGTCGCGACGTTTTGCGCGTATGCCGGTGCTGCAACGGCAGCGATCAGTGCTAACAACAGGTGGGCTGGCTTCAACATCATTATTAAATCCTATAAAAAAACAAGAAATCGCACTCGGGCGGTGCATTGTACCGACGCAGAATTAAAAACGGCGCCCCGCAGGGCGCCGCCTTCATCTATAACATTACTGCACTTTTGCTTTCTTGACCAGTTCTTCCTGGTAGGCTTGCAGTTTCTTCTGGGCCAGTGCTTCCGCAACTTGCGGCTTCACTTCTTCCAGGGTAGGCAGCTTGGCTGCGCGGATGTCGTCCACTTTGATTACGTGGAAGCCGTTCGGGGTTTGAACTGGCTTCTCGGTAACCTGGCCTTTTTGCAGGCCAACGAAAGCAGCCGAGAACGCTGGTGGGAAGGACGATGGTACTGCCCAATCCAGATCGCCGCCGTTGGCTGCGGAACCGGTGTCTTTCGATGCTTTTGCCAGTTCTTCGAATTTGGCGCCGCCTTTGATCTTGGCGATCACGTCGTTCGCTTCAGCTTCGGTAGCCATCATGATGTGGCGTACGTGGTATTCCTTGTCGCCGTTCTGGGCCACGAAGCGGTCGTATTCTGCCTTGATGTCGGCATCCGAAACCGGGTTCTTCTTCATGTAGTCGCCGACCAGTGCGTTGACGATGATGGCCTGGCGAGCGTTTTCGATTTGCGTCTTGACCGTTGCATCTTTACCGAAACCTTGTTTTTCCGCTTCCTGCATCATCACTTCACGGCCGATCAGGTCTTTCTTGATCAGATCGCGCAGTTGTGGCGAATCAGGCTGCTGGCCTTGGGCAACAACTTGCTTGACCACAGCGTCCACGCGCGAGGTTGGGATGGCTTTGCCATTAACTACGGCAACGTTTTGTGCGAAAGCAGGTACGGCGGCAACGGCGAGAAGTGCAATCAGCAAACTGGCTGGCTTGAAAGTCATTATTAATTCCTGTAAGGGGAAAGTTTTAGCGAAATTGCCTGGGCAGGAGTTGGATCAGCTATCAGTCTTTGTGCTCAATTATTTTGAAACCGATAGCGACCGTTCCCAGTCCAAGCGCTACATCATACTTCGGACGGAGCCAATGCGGTAATGGCCAATGCATGAATTTCTTTATGCATCATATCGTGCACGGAATCATACACGAGTCGATGTCTTGTGACGAGTTTGAGCCCCTCGAATTGTAACGAAACAATTCTAACGTTGTAATGACCCCCACCCGAGGCGGCTCCGGCATGGCCGGCGTGCAACGCCGAGTCGTCGTCCAGCGTCAGTTCCAGCGGCGCCAGGGCGGCCTGGAAGCGGCTGCGCATGCGCTCCATGCGGCTGTCTTTATCGATTCCGCTCATGCTTCATCCTTCATGTGGCGCGACAGATAGATGGTTTGACCGATGATAAAGACAAACATGATCGCGGTCGAACCAAACGCTTTAAAACTGACCCACGAACTGGTGTCGCCTTTAAACAATACGAAGGCCAGATACCAGTTGAGGAAGCCCATTGCGACAAAGAAACTGATCCATGCCAGGTTGAGGCGGCTCCATATCAGGTCCGGCAATTGGATGATTTCTTCCATCGACTTGCGCATCAGATTCTTTTTAAAGACGAACTCGCTTATCAGCAGGCCGGATGCAAAGAACCAATAGACAATGCTCAATTTCCATTTGATGAAATCCTCATCATGCAGGTAAATGGTCAGGCCGCCGAAGAATACAAACATGGTCAGCGAGAACCACAGCAGGAAGTCGACCTTGCGCCCGCGCAGCTTGATGTACGCGATCTGCGCCATCGTCGCCAGGATGCCGATCAGCGTGGCGATCACGATCGGCGCCTGGTCCGGCGTCACCGTGCCGCCGGAGACGATGCCGCTCAGGTAGGTGTTGATGAAGTGCTGGGAGGCTTCGGCGTTCCAGCCCGACAGCTTGTAGGACGCGAAGAACAGCAGCACCGGGATCAGGTCGAACAGAAATTTCATGGTGTCTCAAACGTTATTGTGGGTCGAAGCGCAGTGAGGCCGAATTGATGCAATAGCGCAATCCGGTTGGCGGAGGTCCGTCCGGGAACACATGGCCCAGATGGGCGTCGCACACCGCGCAAATGATTTCGGTGCGCAGCATACCATGGGTGCGGTCGGTTTTTTCGATGACATTGGCGGGATCGAGCGCTTCAAAGTAGCTCGGCCAGCCGCAGCCGGAATCGAATTTGGCGTCAGAGCGGAACAGGGGCGTGTCGCAGCAAACGCAGGTGTAGATGCCGTGTTCGTGGTGATCCCAGAACTTGCCGGTAAAAGCCCGCTCGGTGGCGGCGTGCCGCGTGACTTGATATTCCATAGGGTCCAGCATGGCGCGCCATTCGGCGTCGGATTTGCTAACTTTATTGCTCATGGCTTAGTGCTCGCTTAAGAAGAACAGCTTACTTCAAGATGGCTTGCCCAGTCAGGGGGCAAGGCGGCGTATTGATCGTGCTCAGGCTGTTCGTCGTATGGGCGCTGCAAAACTGACAGCAAACGCTCCACTTCAGTAAAGTCCTTATTTTGTGCTTTTTCAATGGCAACTTGAGCCAGGTAATTACGCAGCACGTATTTGGGGTTGACCTGGTCCATCGCAAGCTTGCGCGCGGCGTCGTCGCTGGCCTCGGCTTGCAGGCGGGCGCGGTACTGCATGGCCCAGGCGTCGAAGGCCGGGCGGTCGATGAACAGGTCGCGCAGTGGCTCGTCGCCGCTGGCATCGGCCGACTTCAGGCCGCTCAGTCGCCGGAAGAAGAGGGTGAAATCGACGCTGTTGGCTTGCATCAGCGCGAACATGGCGTCAAATAGCGTGCGATCGGCATCGGTGTGCTTAGCCAGCAAGGTCAAGCCCAGCTTGGCGTGCAGCAGTTCGTCCATCTTGGCGGCGAACTCCGGCTGGTAGACGTCCAGCGCGGCCTGGGTTTCGTCCACTTCGCCGATCAGCGGCAGCAGCGCCTGGCCCAGCGCGTAGCAATTCCAATGGCCTACCTGCGGCTGGTTGGCGTAGGAATAGCGCCCCTGCTGGTCGGTGTGGTTGCAGATGTGGTCGGAATCGAAGGCTTCCATGAAGCCGAACGGGCCGTAATCCAGCGTCAGGCCGAGGATGGACATGTTGTCAGTGTTCATTACGCCGTGCATGAAGCCCACCGCTTGCCAATGGGCGATCATGTGCGCGGTGCGGCGCGTGACTTCGGCCAGGAATGCCTTGTAAGAATTGGCTTCCGCGCGCAACTCCGGATAAAAACGGTCGATGACGTAGTCGGCAAGCTGTTTCAGCTCGTCGTTCTTGTTACGGTAGAACCAGTGCTCGAACGAACCGAAGCGCACGAAGCTGGGCGCCATGCGCACCACCACGGCCGAGGTTTCCACGGTCTCGCGCATCACGCCCTGGTCCGAACCGGCCACCGACAGCGCGCGCGAGGTCGGGATGCCCAGGCCGTGCATCGCTTCCGAGCACAGGAACTCGCGAATCGACGAGCGCAGCACGGCGCGGCCGTCGCCCATGCGCGAGTAGGGAGTCAGGCCGGCGCCTTTCCATTGCAGTTCCATCGGACCTTCGGCAGTGGCGACGTCGCCGAACAACATGGCGCGGCCGTCGCCCAGCTGGCCGGCCCACACGCCGAACTGGTGGCCGGAATACACGGCGGCCAACGGCAGCGCGCGTTCCGGCGCGGCATTGCCGGCCAGGACGTCGAGGCTGTCGGCGACCTGTTCAGGCGTCAGCCCGACCAGCGCAGCGGCTGGCGCGCTGACGGCGACCAGATAAGGCGCCGGCAGCGGGGTAGGCATCAGGCGGGTGTAAAAAGCGGGCGGCAGGGACGCGAAGGAATTGTCCAGCGGCAGTTTAGAGGCAGTAATAGCAGTTCCCGTTTCGCAGTAAGGCCCCGCAGGGCGTGAGCTTGCGATTTTACCGCAGCAAGCGAGTGCTGCGGTGCAGCATCGAAATGCATTGACGGTCTGCGCACGGGCATTCCAAACTCGTTCATATAAAACCAACTTTTCCAGGAGCCCGCATACATGTATCCACAGAGTCCGCTGATGGGCCAGATGATGAATCAGCCGCTGCTCGTGTCCAGCATCCTGGACTTCGCGGCGCGGCACTATGCCAACAGCGAGATCGTTTCGCAGCGGGTTGAAGGCGACCTGCACCGCTACACCTTCCGCGATTGCCAGCGGCGCGCCAAGCGTCTGGCCAACGCCTTGCACGGACTGGGCGTGCGCATGGGCGATCGCGTCGCCACGCTGGCCTGGAACGGCTACCGCCATCTGGAAGCCTACTACGGCGTATCCGGCTCGGGCGCCGTGCTGCACACGCTGAACCCGCGCCTGCATCCCGACCAGCTGGCCTACATCTGCAATCACGCGGAAGACCAGTACCTGATGTTCGATTTCTGCTTCCTGCCGCTGGTGGAAGCGTTCGCGCCGTTGTGCAAGGGCGTCAAGGGCTTCATCCTGTTCGGCGCCGCCGACCGCATGCCGGCCGAGACCAAGATCCCCAATCTGCTGTGCTACGAAGACTTGATCAACTCCCATTCGGACGAATACGAATGGCCGCTGTTCGACGAGAATTCAGCCTGCACGCTGTGCTACACCTCCGGCACCACCGGCAATCCCAAGGGCGCGCTGTACTCGCACCGCTCGACCGTGCTGCACGCTTACGGCTCCGCGATGCCGAATGCGCTCAACGTCTCCTCGCGCGATACGGTGATGCCGGTGGTGCCGATGTTCCATGTGAATGCCTGGGGCTTGCCGTACTCGGTGCCGCTGTCGGGCGCCAAGATGGTGTTCCCCGGTCCGGCGCTGGACGGCAAGTCGGTCTACGAATTGATGGAAAAAGAAAAGGTCACGTTCTCGGCCGGCGTGCCGACCGTGTGGCTGGGACTGATCAACTACGCGATGCAGAACAAGCTGAAGTTCTCGACCTTCCGCCGCACCGTGATCGGCGGCTCGGCCTGTCCGCCGGCGATGATGAGCACGCTGATCGAAGAGTTCGACGTCGAGGTGATCCATGCTTGGGGCATGACGGAAATGTCGCCGCTGGGAACCGCCGGCGGCCTGTTGACCAAACACCTGGCAATGAGCAAGGAAGAGCAGCGCAAGATCCTGCAGAAACAGGGCCACGCGATCTACGGCGTCGACATGAAGATCGCCGACGACGATGGCAAGGAATTGCCGTGGGATGGCGTCAGCTACGGACACCTGATGGTCAAGGGGCCGTGGATCATCTCGCGCTACTTCAAGGACGAAGGCGGCGACGTGCTGGAAGACGGCTGGTTCCCGACCGGCGACGTGGCCACCATCGATCCCGACGGCTTCATGCAGATCACCGACCGCAGCAAGGACGTCATCAAGTCCGGCGGCGAATGGATAGGCACCATCGACCTGGAGAATGTCGCCATGTCGCACCCGGCGGTGATGCAGGCTGCCTGCATCGGCGTCGCCCATCCGAAGTGGGATGAACGGCCTTTGCTGGTGGTGGTACTGCGGCCGGGGCAGGACCTCAACCGTGAGGACCTGCTGGCCCACTTCCAGGGCAAGGTCGCCAAGTGGTGGCTGCCCGACGACGTGGTGTTTGCCGATGCGCTGCCGGTCGGCGGCACCGGCAAGATCCAGAAAAACAAGCTGCGCGAACAGTACCGGGACTATCGCTTGCCGACTGTTTGAATTGGTAGTTCGGGCAGGAACGTCAGCATCAGCAAGCCCAGGCCGACCAGCACCGTGCCGGTGGTGAAGATGCTGGCGATGGCGTCGCGATAGATGTCGGCCGTCGCGGCTTGTCCGTGCAGGCGCTGCGCCAGGATCGCGCCGGAACCGGTCACACCGATGAGTCCGCCAAGTGAACGGAAGAAAGCCAGCATCGCCGTGCCGACGCCGCGCCGCGTGGCGGGCAGGGCGTTCTGCACCGCCATCGTCATGTTGGGCATCACCAGGCCGAGGCCGGCGCCCAGCACGAAGATAGCCGGCTCCAGCACCAGGTAGCCCGCCGAGTGCGCGATGCCCCAGGCCAGCACCGCGAACGCCAAGGTCGCCAGGCTCAGGCCCATGGTCTGCGCCGGCTTGTAGCGGCCGCCGGACTTGGCCAGCACGCGGCCGTTGAAGGACGATGCAATCACCAGACCGACCATCATCGGCATGGTGAGCAGGCCGGAATGGGCCGGGCTGACGCCCATCACCATCTGGAACAGCAGCGGGAAGAACACGCTCGAACCCATCATGCCGACGAAGGTCAGCGCCAGCACCACGCTGGCGACGTTGAACACGCGGCTGTGGAACAGGTCGGGTGGCAGCACCGGCTCCGGCACGCGCCGCACGTGCCACAGCAGGGCGGCCGTCAACGCCAGCGCTAGCAAGCTCAGGTATTTCACTTCGCTGGAATCCCACGGCCACTGCGTGCCGCCCAAGGCCAGCACCAGCAGCGCCGCCGTGACGCCGCCGGTCAGCAGCACCGAGCCCAGGTAGTCGATCTTGTGCTCGCGGTGCGGGCTGGTGTGGTGCAGAGATTTCGAGATCACATACAGCGCCAGCGCGCCCATCGGCAGGTTGACGTAGAAGATCCAGTGCCACGACAGCCAACTGGTCAGCAAGCCGCCCACCACCGGTCCGAGCACGCTGGTGACGGCGTACACGGCGGCGATGCTGCCCTGGCGCTTGCCGCGCTCGGCGGGCGGTATCAGGTCGCCGATGACGATCTGCGCCAGTGGCAGGAAGCCGCCCGCGCCCATGCCCTGGATCGCGCGGAAGACGATCAGTTCGGTCATATTCTGCGCCAGCCCGCACAGGGCCGAGCCGATCAGGAAAGTGATGATCGCGGTATACAGCAAGGGTTTGCGGCCGTACTGGTCGCTCAGTTTGCCGTACAGCGGCATGGTGGCGGTGGACGCCAGCATGTAGGCCGTCACCACCCACGACAGGTGGGCCATGCCGCCCAGCTCGGAGACGATGCGCGGCAGCGCGGTGGCGACGATGCTCTGGTCGAGCGAGGCCAGGCCGATCATGATGACCAGGCCCATGTAGATGGCGCGGATTTCTTTGGCCGTGACCGGCGCGGTATCTGTATGCATCGTCATTCGCCGATCTCGTTGAGGTATTTAATCGCATCGCGCAGCGCCTGCGCGCCTTCCGGTTGCAGTTGCGCCAGCTTGCGGGCCAGCCAGTCGAGGCGGCGGCTGCGAATGTCTTCCAGCACTGCGGCACCCTGCGGCGTCAGCAGCAGGCCGACGCGGCGGCGGTCCTCGGGATTGGGCGCGTCGCGCCGCACCAGGCCGGCGTTTTCCAGCGCCTTGATATGGCCGCTCATGGTCGGGCCGCGCAGCTTTTCCATGCGCGCCAGCTCGGCCACGCCGATGCCGGGCGTCTGGCTGATGGTCGACAGCAGCAGCTTGTGCTGCAAAGTCAGGCCGTGCGGATCGCTGTCGCCCTCCTGGCGGATGCGGCGGAACACGTGGTGCAGGGCGCTCCTCAGCTCGTCGGCCAGCGCGATGGCGTCCTTGGGGATGGCGGGTTCTTTGGTCATGGCATTCAATATAGGTAGGCTACCTATCTATATTAAGCCATGGCGGGCCGGACATCAAGCCAAAAAAAAAGCCCGGCGAACCGGGCTGAGGGGGAGGAGACTTGCTTTTACTTGAGGGCGCCGAACACCTTGCCGATCAGCTTGCTACCGGCGCCGAGCGGATCGGCGCGGATGGCTTTTTCTTCTTCGCCTATCATCGTGTACAGGCCGTCCAGCGCGCGCTGGGTCACGTAGCCTTCGACCGTGGTCTGTTCCTTGGCCAGCACGCCCAGCTTGGGCGCCATCGCCATCGCGGTGTTGTACTTGTTGGCCAGGTCGGAGCGGTCGGTGACCTTTTTCACGATCGGCAGGAACTGCACCGCCAGTTTCGGCGAGGTCTTCTCGCGGAAGAAATCAGTCACCGAGGTGTCGCCGCCGGTCAGGATATTCTTGGCGTCGGTGATGCTCATGGACTTGACGGCGTCCACCAGCAGCGGCTTGGCCATCGGCACCGCCGCCTCGGCCGCGTGGTTCATCTGCACCACCAGGTCGTCGAGCTGCTGGCCCTTGCCGGTCATCTTCAGCAGCGGACGCGCCTGCTCCAGGATCTTCGGCAACGGGATGCGCACTTTCTCATTGTTGAGGAAGCCGTTCTCCGCGCCCAGCTTGGCAACCGCCATCGACGAGCCTTTGTCCAGCGCCGCCTTGAGTCCGCCGGTGGCGTCCTGGTTGCTCAGATCGGCCAGCGAGAGCGCATAGGCGCTGGCCGCGGCCAGGGTCAGTGGAAGCAGCAGGGCGATGGCACGGCGGGACAAAGTCATGGACATGGTAAAACCTCAAAAGTTGGCCAGGCCGGCGGTTGCCAGCATGCCGCTACTTTACCGCAGCGCCGCCTACGCCGCCAGCGCCGGCAGCTCGCGCGCCAGCCGTTGCAGCAGGCGGTCGCATTCGAACACGCTGAGCGTCTTGTGGCTGTCGCCTTCGCCTTCGATGTCGATCACCTCGTCCATCTCGCTGCGCGGATCGCCTTGCACGCCGGGGTTACGCAGGATCTTGGGCGCCGCAAAACGGCGGCTGTCGCTGATGGTCATGATGTTCTCGACCGCGTCCACCATCAGGCCATACAGGTCTTCGCCGCGTTCGACGATCAGGATCTTGGCCTGGTCGGCGTTGTCGAGCTGCGGCATGTGGTACAAGCTGCGCAGGTCGATCACGCTGATCATCTGCTGGCGCAGGTTCAGCATGCCGCGCATGAAGGCCGGCATGCCGGGCGGGCGCGTGATGTCGCCGGAGAAGTCGATGATCTCGCGCACCTGCTTGATCTCCACCGCGTAGGTGTTCTCCAGCGCGAAGGTGATGTAGACCTGGCGCTGGCTGCGGCGCGGATCGCGGTCGGTCTTGGCGGCTTCGTCCTTCGGATACAGGCTGGCGTGGCCGGCGCGCATCTCCTTGATCTCGTTGCTGCTGAAGATTTCGTGGTGGTTGAGGAAGATGATGTCGCCCAGCTCGGGCTTGGAGATGCAGCCGCCGAACATGCCGGCGCGGGCCTTGCTCAGCAGCGGAATCGCCATCACTTCCTCGCTGTAGAAGTTGACGATGTTGTCGACCGAATCGACCAGGAAGCCGATGGTGGCGTCGTCAATGCGGGCGATGACGATGCGCTGGTCGGGCAGGAACTCGCGCTGCGCCGGCGCCGGCGCGGAGTTCGAGTTCAGCAGCGTGCTGAAGTCGACCACGGCCACCTGACTGCCGCGAAAGTTGATGCGCCCCAGGCACAGCGCGCTGTTCAGCACCGAGGCCTGCAATTCCGGCACGCGGATGATTTCCTGGATCGCGCTCATCTCGAAAGCGAACGACGACGTGCCGACGCGGAAGCTGACGCACTGGCGCCGCTCGCCCTGGTTGCGGCGCGCGGTCTGGCGCTGCGCGCCTTGCAGCGCCAGCACCTGCGGCACGTTTTCGATGCGCACCAGCGCGGCCGGGTCCAGCACCTGCACCAGGCGCGCGCCGTCGTCGAGCAGGATGGTGCCGGCCACCACGCCGTGCACGTCGCCGTTGGCGTAGCTCAGGTTGCTGCGCTGCTCTGGCCGCACGCGCAGGATTTCGCCGGTTTCATGGAACAGTATGCCCACCAGCACACCTTGGAAATCGAGGATGGCGATCTTGTCGCTGGCCTCGGCGGCGCGCGCCTCCGGCCGGAACACCCGGCCCAGGTTGACCACCGGGATCACCACGCCGCGCAAGGTGAACACGCCTTCGAGGAAGGCCGGCGACAGCGGCAGCACGCTGATCTTGGCGGGATAATTGACCACTTCGCGGATGCAGATCGCCGGCAGGGCGAACTCGTCGCCCTCCAGCACGAAGGAGCCGAACAGTTCGGTGGCGGGTGCTGCGGCGCTGTTAGTGGCGTGCATAGATGCTGTCCTGTGGTGTGGCGACGATTTCGGTGACGGCAAAACTCTGGGTGGCGCAATCGACGGTCAAGGTGCGGCCGCATCTGCCGCCCAGCCGGCAATAGCTGACGTTGAGCCCGCATTCGCGCAGGTATTTGTGGGCGGCGGCGGCATTTTGCTGGCCGACATGCAGCCTGGGCGCCTGGCGCTTGAACATATTGGCGCCGCCGGCCACCACCACCTCGATGTCGGGATAATCGGCCTCGGTCGCGCCCATCAGGCGCAGCAACGACGGCACGGCCTGGCTGACATAGCGCGCCCCGGTTTCGCACTGGCGGTCCGGCGCTTCCGGCAGCAGGCAGTGGGCCAGGCCGCAGCAGCCGCGCTTTTTCCACAGGAAGGCGATGCCGACGCAGGAACCCAGCAGCGCTTGCAACTGGCCGCTGTGGGCGCCGATCTCCAGTTTTCCCATTGGTACTTGCAAGCAGCCGGGCGCGGCCGGCGCGCTGAGCTGGTTGATGAAGTCGAGGGCGTTGGTTTCCATGTCACACCGTATAAATCATAGGCCGCTCGTACTGGTAGGCCGTGTCGAGCCCGCCAATCGATTCGGATTCCCCCAGGATCAACCGGGAGTGGGGCGCCATGCTGTGGCGGGCTTGTTTCAGGACGGTCTCCTGGTGTTCCTGGTCGAAGTAGATCAGCACGTTACGCAGGAACACCAGGTCGAACTGCTTGTGCGGCTTGAGCGGCACCAGCAGGTTGTGCTGCGCCAGTTCCACATGCTGTTTCAGCGCGTCGACCACGCGCAGGCCCTTGCCGCCGGGCTTGAAGTATTTTTTCACCCATTCCGGGTGCGACAGCAGGATGCGTTCCACCGAACGGCCGCTGTACTCGCCGGCGCGGGCCAGTTCCAGGATCTGTTGCGAGATATCGGTGGCGTGGATGCGGTAGCTGAAGCCGGGATGGGCGGCCTGGAATTCCTCGCACAGTATCGCCATCGAATACAGCTCTTCGCCGCTGGATGCGGCGGCGGACCAGATATGCAGCCGCCGTCCCCGGTGCGCCGCCCACCACGCGGGCAGGAACTCCTGCTCGACGTAGTCCCACACCTGCTGCGTGCGGAAGAACAGCGTGTCGTTGGTGGTGACCAGGTCGATAAAGTGCGGAATCTCGCCCCGGTCCTGCTCCACCTTGTCCAGGTAGGCCTGGTAGCTGACGATCTCCAGCGCCTGCATGCGCGGGCGCAGGCGCCGTTCCAGCAAGATGCTTTTGCGCTCGGTCATCGCGATGCCGGTGTGCTTGCGCACCAGCGCGATGAGCGCGGTCAGCGTTGCCGGAGGGAGTCCCGCGCCGATGCTCACGCCTACACCACGAAGCCGGCCACGGTCTTGTTCAAATCGCCGGCGCGCTGGTTCAAGCCTTCCGTTGAGCGGGCGATGCTGTCGCAGGCGGCGGCCGATTTCTCGGCCTCCTCGGCGATGTACTGCACCGCCGTACTCACTTCGCGCGCCGTCAGCAGCTGCTCGTTGGTGGCGCTGGAGATGTCGGAGATCGCCACCGTGGTCTTGGCCACGCCGGCGACGATCTTGTCGAAGGCGTCGCTGGCCTGGCGCGAAATCTCGCTGCCGGCCGAGACCCGCTTGACCGACTCGTTGATCAGCTTGGAAATTTCCTTGGTGGCCTGCGACGAGCGCTCGGCCAGCTTGCGCACCTCGTCGGCGACCACCGAGAAGCCCAGGCCGTGCTCGCCGGCGCGGGCCGCTTCGATGGCGGCGTTGAAGGCCAGCATATTGGTCTGGTTGGCGATCTCGCTGATCACCTTGACGATCTCGCCGATGTCTTCCGACGAGCGGTTGATCAGGTCCATCGCCTCGATCGACTTGGCCACGGCCTTGGCGCCGGCCTGGGCTTCCTGCTGGGTGGCCTTGGCCAGGGTGTCGGCGTCGTTGGTGTTCTGGGCGATGGTGTTGATGGAATTGGTCAGGCCGTCGATGGAGGCGTTCATTTCCTCCACGGTGGCGCCCAGCGCCTGGGTGCCCACGGCCACGCCGTTGGAGCGCTCGGCGATGGTGGTCGAGGCGTCCGCCAGGCCGTTGGCCGAGGCCACCACGTCGCTGATGACCTTGCGCAGGTCGGTGATCATCTTGCTGATGCCTTCGGCCAGGTGGTCCAGCGGTTCGTCGCCGTCGATGACGATCTTGCTGGTCAGGTCGCCGGAGGCGGCGCGACCCACCGAGTCCAGCAGGCGCTTGATCTTGGCGCCGTCCGATTCGGCCTTGGCCGCCACCGAATTCTCCAGGTTGACCTGGTCGGTGATATCGCTGGCGAACTTCACCACTTTATACGGCTTGCCATTCAGGTCCAGCACAGGATTATAAGTCGCCTGTATCCATATGGTTTTACCATTATTGCCAATTCGTTTATAGCGACCGCTATCGAACTCGCCACGATTCAGCTTTTGCCAGAATCTCTTGTATTCCGAACTATTCGCATATTCGGTTTCGCAGAACATGCGGTGGTGTTCGCCCTTAATATCGTCCAGGACATAACCCATGGTATTGAGGAAATTTTCATTGGCATTCAATACATGGCCGCTCATGTCGAACTCAATCACCGCCTGGGCCTTGGAGATGGCGGCGACCTTGCTTTCGTACTCGGCGCTCTTGATCTTGCTGTCGGTGATGACAGTGGCGAACTTGATCACCTTGTAGGCCTTGCCGTCGGCATCGATGATCGGGTTGTAGGAGGCATTGATCCA
Organism: Duganella sp. BJB476; assembly: GCF_003416895.1. GTDB lineage: Bacteria > Pseudomonadota > Gammaproteobacteria > Burkholderiales > Burkholderiaceae_D > Rugamonas. Next base: position 1,674,310 of record NZ_QVIO01000001.1, on the reverse strand, counting down.
CACTTCGCGGCCGCCCTTGGCCATGCGCTTGTAGTCGCCGCGGTCGTATTCGCCGCGCCCCAGGCGGGCCCACAAGTCCTTGTATTCCGGGGTCTTGGCGTACTCGGGATCGCAGAAGATCGAGTGGTGCTTGCCCTGGACTTCCTCCAGCGTGTAGTCGACCGTTTTCAGGAAGTTTTCGTTGGCGTGCAGGATGGTGCCGTCGAGGTCGAACTCGATCAGCGCCTGTACCCGGTTCAGCGCCGTATTAATAGCTTGAATATCAAGATCTTGTGATTTGATTACCTGGCTATGCGCGTCCATATAGAGTCCTGTTATATTTGGAGAGAATTAATAGGCGTGAAATATTTGAGGTACTGGTGGATTCAGCTGAACTTATTATTAATCCGAATTTGAGCCAAAACAAGAACCTATTTTAATTTTTTGATGCACGTGTATTTAATTTTCCACGTGGAATTAACATAGGGATATCCTATGGCGAGAATTTCGCATATTTAAAAAGTATTTTCTCGGCAATCAAAAGCGCTGGCAAAAACGGCAAGTTTGCTTGGCTGCCCGCCGGGCCATCCTGTACCATGTTGTGAGGTCAATAAAAAAAATAATACGACCGTTCTTTTATGCGGTATAGTGAGTGGGCTGAGGTTCCCACTAAAACATAAGGAAGAGACATGACTGCTGAATATCAAGTCCGCGGCACGGTTGCCGTCATCACGCTGAACAATCCGCCGGTCAACGGCCTGGGCCTGGCCACCCGCACGGCGGCGGTCAAGGGCATCCAGCAGGCGCTGGCGGACGACGCCGTCAAGGCCATCGTCATCACCGGCGCCGGCAAGGCCTTCTCGGGCGGCGCCGACATCAAGGAATTCAATTCGCCGAAAGCGCTGGCCGAGCCCAGCCTGCACACGCTGATCGCCACCGCCGAAAGCTCGACCAAGCCGGTGGTCGCCGCCATCCACAGCGTCTGCATGGGCGGCGGGCTGGAGCTGTCGCTGGGCTGCCACTACCGCGTGGCGATGCCGGGCGCGCAGATCGCGCTGCCGGAAGTCAAGCTGGGCCTGCTGCCGGGCGCCGGCGGCACGCAGCGCCTGCCGCGCGTGCTGGGCCTGGAAATGGCGTTGAACATGATCGTCTCCGGCACCCCGGTGCTGTCCGACAAGCTCGCCAACACCGCGCTGTTCGACGCCGTGTTCGCCGCCGACGCCGACCTGGTCAGCTCGGCCGTGGCCTTTGCCGAAACCATCGCCGATGCGCGTCCGCTGCCGAAAGTGCGCGACCGCAAAGTCGACTACCCGAACCACGAAGCCTTCCTGCAATTCTCGCGCAACACGGTGAAGGCCATGTCCGGCCCGTTCCCGGCGCCGCTGGAGTGCGTGGAAACCGTGGCCGCCTCGGTCACGATGAAATTCGAGGACGGCATGAAGTTCGAGCGCGAACGCTTCCTGCACCTGATCCAGACCACCGAATCGAAAGCGCTGCGCCACGCCTTCTTCGCCGAGCGCGTCGCCAGCAAGGTGCCTGACGTGCCGGCCGATACGCCGGTGCGCGCCATCAAGCAGGCCGCCGTGATCGGCGCCGGCACCATGGGCGGCGGCATCGCCATGAACTTCCTGAACGCCGGCATCCCGGTGGTCATGCTGGAAACCCGCCAGGAAGCGCTGGACAAGGGCTTGGCGACGATCCGCAAGAACTACGAAAACACCATGAAGAAGGGCAAGCTGACGCAGGAGAAGTTCGACCAGCGCATGGCCCTGGTCAGCGGCACGCTGGCGTATGAAGACATCGGCCAGGCCGACATCGTGGTCGAAGCCGTGTTCGAGGAGATGGGCGTCAAGGAAGCCGTGTTCCGCAAGCTGGACGAAGTGATGAAGCCGGGCGCCATCCTGGCCTCCAACACCTCGACCCTGGACCTGAACCAGATCGCCAGCTTCACCAAGCGTCCGCAGGACGTGATCGGTACGCACTTCTTCAGCCCCGCCAACGTGATGAAGCTGCTGGAAATCGTGCGCGGCGCGCAGACCGGCAAGGATGTGCTGGCCACCGCGCTGGCGCTGTCGAAAAAACTCAAGAAGACCGGCGTGGTGTCGGGCGTGTGCGACGGCTTCATCGGCAACCGCATGATCGAGCAGTACAGCCGCCAGGCCGGCTTCCTGCTGGAAGAGGGCGCCTTGCCGGAGCAGGTCGACAAGGCGGTCGAGAAGTTCGGCTTCGCCATGGGACCGTTCCGCATGGGCGACCTGGCCGGCAACGACATCGGCTGGGCCATCCGCAAGCGCCGCTATGTGGAGAAGCCGGAAATCAGCTACTCCAAGACCGCCGACCTGCTGTGCGAGATGGGCCGCTATGGCCAGAAGACCGGCGCCGGCTGGTACGACTACAAGGCGGGTGACCGCAAGGCCTACCCGAACGAGCAGGTCAACGCCATGATCGTGCAGCACTCGGCCGATATCGGCGTGGCGCGCCGCAAGATCAGCGACCAGGAGATCGTCGAACGCCTGGTGTATTCGATGGTCAACGAGGCGGCCCATATCCTGGAAGAGGGCATCGCCCTGCGCGCCTCGGACATCGACATGGTCTACCTGACCGGCTACGGCTTCCCGCTGTTCCGCGGCGGCCCGATGTTCTACGCCGACACGGTGGGCTTGCCGAACGTGCTGGCGGCGATCAACAAGTACGCCCAGGGCCACCAGGGCGGCGCCTGGAAGCCGGCGCCGCTGCTGGTCAAGCTGGCCGAAGAGGGCAAGGGTTTCAATAGCTGATACACGTTGTCTGAAAAAGCTCACATGCACAAAAAATTTCCGTTGCATGTGAGCATTTCTCTCCAATTGTTGCTATACTTCCTTCAAAGCAGCAAACCATCTTCGAAGCCCTAAAAAACGGTTCGAGTCGCAGCGTGAAGTACACGTTACAACCCAAACTTAAATTTTAGAGGCCTTCATGAAACGCACCATCATTGCCGCAGCAGTGGCATTCGCAGCAATTTCCTCCGCACACGCAGCCAGCATCAATGGCCTGTTCAACACCGGCACCGGTGCGAACGGCAGCGGCGACACGCACTACACCTTGAACGCAGCCAGCAGCGATACCGTCATCGGCAACACCACGCCGGTGATCACGCTCGACAATGTCTGGCCGATCAGCCCATGGCTGGCCAATGACGGCGTATCGAAATGGATTACGCCAACCGCGACGCAAGGCCAGAGCTTTGACGCCTACAGTGCCGGCACTTATACCTACACGCTGTCGTTCGACCTGACCGGCTATAACGCCAGCACTGCGGCCTTCAGCGGCCGCTTCGCCGCCGACAACGACGCCGTGGTCAAGCTGAACAACCAGGTCATCGCCAGCGGCGCCGGCTTCACCGGCTGGACCGCCTTTGGCGCCGGCAGCGGTTTCCAGTCCGGCGTCAACACCATGCAATTCGTCGTCGGCAACTGGGCGCTAAACGGCGGCAATCCGACCGGCCTGCGCGTCGAGTTCTTGTCCTCCAATGTTGCCGCCGTCCCTGAACCATCGAGCTGCGCCATGTTGTTGACAGGGGCTCTCCTGTTGGGCGTGGTCGCTCGCCGTCGTATACAAGTTCGATAAAATTGCCGCTTTCCCGTTTAAGCGCTTCGGCCGCCTTTCATGGCGGCCTTTTTTTGCTCGGATTAACGACCAAGCTATATCGCGCGCTAAATTCCACCAGGCGCAATTGCAATAATTGCATTGTTGTGATACGTTCTCATTTTGACATCCACCGAGGGTAGATATGAAACCAGCCAATCTGTCGCCGTCTGCACAGCAGCGACGCCGTCTTCTCATGCAAGGCGCGGCGTTCGCCGTAGCGACTGCTAGCTGCGGCCTGATTGCGTCGAGGCACGCGAAATCGCTCTTGGCGTCGGACCAGGCGATTAACCAGGGCACGCCTGCGCAGGACTTGAGCGCACTGGTGCGCAGCGGTCAGTCTGTTCCGGTCGAGCAGTTCTTTTCTTCACCCGAGAATTTCGCTCATTTCCTGAAACTGACCGGGGCTGCGTAACGGCGCGACATGCAGCAAGCTGCATGTCGTCCGTCAGTTTTGCCGGATTTAGCTGAAGGAAATCAGGTTCCTGTCCGGCGCGAAAGTCCCGTCGTTAGCATTAATGACATCCTTGAAGTCGCCGTTCAGGCGCCACCGCCCCGCAGCATTGACTACCTGTCCGCTCACCCCGTAGTCGAAGACTTCCTGCGGGGACAGCACGCGGTCATACAAAACGATGTCTGAGACTTTCCAGCTTACGATAGCCCCGTTCGAAGTCAGGCTCGTTCGCCCGATCTGAATGGCGCCCAGACCGTCGACATTGGACCATGGAAGCGCAGGCTGCGTATATCCCATCAGGAAGTCGTTGACATAGAGCGCAATGCGCGAATTGGCGTCCACAGTGAAAGTGATGCGCGTCCAGGTATCGAGGACATCTGTTCGACCTTTATTACCGGCGTCGATGCCCACCGATTTCCCGTCAAATAACTGTATGAAGGCGTTGGCGTCGACGGAGAGTCCGTTTTTATAGATGACCCAGCCGCGTGCATCGGCGTTGACCGCGCCCGAGACCCGGCGGATGAGGGGGCCTTCGGTCGCCAGTGACGTGGCGCTCTGATTGATGCTGAAAGAGATGGAAAAATTTGTCGACGGACAGAGCGCCGCTTTGGGTGCGATGGTGAAGTAGCACCACTGTGACGAGGTATTGGTGAACGTGGCCGAACTGGCAAAGAAAATGCTGTTCAATTTACGGTTGACCAGGGCGTCTGGCGGCGCTACCCGTGAGCGGTCGAGCACGGCGGTGATGGCCGCGAATACGTCCGCACGCAGGTTGTTGTCGCCGGCATCGGTGACCAGCACATTCCACGGCTTCAAATCCGACACGCTGCCGCTGTTCCATACCCAATAGCACGCAAGCTGCACGCCGGTGCGATAGAAGTTTTGCAGCAAAGTCGACAGATTGTGCTGCGTGGTGTCCTGCAGCGCCGCTTCGTCATTTGTGGTCATGCCGAAGCTGCCCACATAATATGGCTTGCCCAAATCGCTGGCCAGTTTTTGCATCACCTTCAGGTAAGGCAACGAGCAAGAAGTGAAATCCGCCCGCAATGCACTGTTCTGGCCGGATACCGGCGCTACGCCACTGCTGAAGTACTCGCTATTGAGGAACAGGTTTTCGCAGAGCGTATCGATCGGGCTTGGATTCATCGCGCGGACGATCTCGACATGTTCGTCGATCGTATATTTCCGTGGATCGAAGTGCGGCCGCGCCTCATTGCCGGAGGAGATCATGCGCTGCAGTACGTCCTGCCCCCGTATGGCTTCAGCAATTTCCTTCAGCACAGCTGGCGCCGTGTTGTAGTCCAGGCCCGTGTTCAGTGTGATTTCCTGGCCCGCCATCCAGGCGGCGATACCCGTATGGTCTTTGTACCTGGCGACGAAGGCCGCGGCAAAAGCGCGCAGGTAGTTTCTGGATTTGGAATCGCTTTGCAGCAATGCGCTTTTGTCCTCGCCGACCAATTGGGGAATGGCCAGGATGTTCCAGAACGGGCAGGCGATGATGCCGATGTTGTGCGCCTTGGCGGCATCGAGGAAGTTCTGGACGGCATCCCAATAGGATTGATTGATTTTGAGGTCGCTGACGGAATTGCCGTTGAAGCTGGGCTGGCCCACCACGGGACCCCAGGCCAAACTACTGCCCAGGCCTGAAAATGGCGCAATCATTACCTGCAGGTATTTAATGCCTTTCGACTGAAGAAAGACGAAGTCTTCAGGGTAGTCGGGATTGCTCGGTCCAGTTACGCCTTTGCTCGTCGCCGACCAGGCCCGTCGCTCAAGGTAGCTGTATGCATTCAAGCCGATAGTGGCAACAGGTCCGGTGTTGAGTCCGTCATTGTTGTACTCCTGCATGACTCCGTTTTCGATCTTGATATATGGCATGACGTCCCTAGCTGTGAATTGTGGCGCGGTATTAAAAGCTTAAGTTTATCAATAATTTAATGACTGTAGGACAAAGTTTTCTGGCGACGTAAAAAAAATAGCCGCCATCGCTGGCGGCTATTTCGGGCTAAGCGTAGCGGCTTAGTCGTTGGCGTAGATGTTGTTGTCCTTGGTTTCACCGACGAACAGCGCGCCGATCACAGCCGTGATCAGGGCGACGATGATCGGATACCACAGGCCGTAGTAGATGTCGCCCTTGAACGCCACCAGCGCGAACGAGATGGTCGGCAGCAGGCCGCCGAACCAGCCGTTACCGATGTGGTAAGGCAGGGACATCGAGGTGTAGCGGATGCGGGTAGGGAACATCTCCACCAGCATGGCGGCGATCGGGCCGTACACCATGGTCACATACAGCACCAGGATGAACAGCACCGCCACCACCATCGGCTTGTTGATCTGCGTGTCGTCAGCCTTGGCGGGATAGCCTGCCGCCTTGATGGCTCCGCCGACTTCCTTCTTCAGCGCGGCTTCGGCATCCTTGCTGGCCTTGTCGAAGTTCAGACCGTCAACCGTCATGGTGGCGTTGAAGGAAGTGATTTCCTTGTCGCCCACCTTGATCTTGGCGACGCTGCCGGACGGCGCCTCTTGCGTGGTGTAGTTCACCGAGGCGTTGGACAGCATGCCGGCGGCGATGTCGCACGACGAAGGGAATTTCTTGGTCGCTGTCGGGTTGAACAGGAAGTGGCACGATGCCGGATCGGCGACCACCACCACAGGCGAGTTCTTCAGTGCTGTTTCCAGCGCCGGATTGCCGTAGTGGGTCAGCGCGCCGAACAGCGGGAAGTAGGTCGCCGCGGCCAGCACGCAGCCGCCCAGGATAATCCACTTGCGGCCGATCTTGTCCGACAGGATGCCGAAGAAGATGAAGAACGGCGTCGCCAGTGCCAGCGACAGGGCGGTCATGATGTTGGCGCTGGCGCCGTCGATCTTCAGCACCTGGGTCATGAAGAACAGCGCGTAGAACTGGCCGGTGTACCACACCACCGCCTGGCCCATGGTCAGGCCCAGCAGCGCCAGGATCACGACTTTCAGGTTGCGCCACTGGCCGAAGGCTTCGCTCAGCGGTGCTTTCGAGGTCTTGCCTTCGGCTTTCATCTTGGCGAAGGCCGGCGACTCATTCATCGACAGGCGGATCCACACCGAAACACCCAGCAGCAGCACCGATACCAGGAACGGCACGCGCCAGCCCCAAGCGGCGAACTCTTCCTCGCCGACGGCGGTGCGGGTACCCAGAATCACCAGCAGCGACAGGAACAGGCCCAGCGTCGCGGTGGTCTGGATCCACGAGGTGAACGAGCCGCGCTTGCCGTGCGGCGCATGCTCGGCCACGTAGGTGGCCGCGCCGCCGTACTCGCCGCCCAGCGCCAGGCCCTGCAGAATGCGCAGCGAGACCAGGATGATGGGCGCCGCGATGCCTATCGCAGCGTATCCGGGCAAGAGGCCGACAATGAAGGTGGAGGCGCCCATGATCAGGATGGTGATCAGGAAGGTATATTTACGGCCGATCATGTCGCCGAGACGGCCGAACACCAGCGCGCCGAACGGACGCACAATGAAACCGGCGGCAAACGCCAGCAGTGCGAAAATGAAGGTGGTGGTCGGTTCGCCGATGAAGAACTGCTTGGCGATGATAGGAGCGAGCGAACCGTACAGATAGAAATCGTACCATTCGAAAACCGTCCCCAGCGAGGAAGCAAAGATCACCTTGCGTTCTTCCGGCGTGATGGCCGTGGACTTGGGCAGGTTGCGCGGATCGGCAGTGCCTGATGATGTCGTCATTATTGTCTCCTGTAATTTTTTGGATTTCCCCAGCCGAGATAGTTACATTTTCGTCAGCTTGAGCGCAGTGTGTACCGTGAACCTTACGCAAAGCTTGCTCCAAACTTACGCGAAACTTACATAAATAATTTGCGAACGACCGTACTAAAATATGCTATTCTGGTTTCACTAAAAAACACCCACTCATAGGAGACTTTCATGATCGACGCCGTCATTGTTTCAACCGCCCGTACAGGTTTGGCCAAGTCGTGGAAAGGCGCGTTCAACATGACGCATGGCGCCACCCTGGGCGGCCATGCACTGCAAGCGGCGATCGGCCGCGCCGGCATCGAAGCGGGCGAGGTGGAAGACGTGCTGATCGGCTGCGCCAACCCCGAGGGCGCCACCGGCGGCAATATCGCGCGCCAGATCGCCATCCGCGGCGGCTGCCCGGTGACCACCGCCGGCATGACCATCAACCGTTTCTGCTCGTCCGGCCTGCAGACCATCGCCACCGCCGCCCAGCGCATCATCGCCGGCGAAGGCGACATCTACGCCGCCGGCGGCGTGGAATCGATCTCCTGCGTGCAGCAGGAAATGAATATGCACATGTACAAGGAAGTCTGGCTGTCGCAGCACAAGCCGGAAATCTACTGGCCGATGCTGCAGACGGCGGAAACCGTGGCCAAGCGCTACAACATCAGCCGCGAGCGCCAGGACGAATACGGCGTGCAGAGCCAGCAGCGCGCCGCCGCAGCCCAGGCCGCCGGCCGCTTCGACGCCGAAATCGCGCCGATGACCACCATCATGGGCGTGGCCGACAAGGCCAGCGGCATGCTGCTGACCCGCGAGGTGACGATCTCGGCCGACGAGGGCATCCGCGCCGATACGACTTATGAAGCGGTATCGAAAATCCGCAGCGCGGTGCCGGGCGGCGTCATCAGCGCCGGCAATGCCAGCCAGTTCTCGGACGGCGCCTCGATATCCATCGTCATGAGCGCGCAGACCGCGGCTGCCAAGGGTTTGACGCCGCTGGGCATCTTCCGTGGCTTCGCCATCGCCGGTTGCGAACCGGACGAGATGGGCATCGGCCCGGTGTTCGCGATTCCAAAACTGCTGAAGAAGGCCGGCCTGAAGGTCGAGGACATCGGCCTGTGGGAATTGAACGAAGCCTTTGCCGTGCAGGTGCTGTACTGCGCCGACACGCTGGGCATCCCGATGGATCGCCTCAACGTGAACGGCGGCGCGATCGCCGTCGGCCACCCGTACGGCGTGTCGGGCGCGCGCCTGACCGGCCATGCGCTGCTGGAAGGCAAGCGCCGTGGCGTTAAATATGTGGTCGTCACCATGTGCATCGGTGGCGGCCAGGGAGCGGCGGGCCTGTTCGAAGTGGTGTAAGCCATGCCGTCCCTCCTGCTGTCGCGCCGCGACATCGCCTTCATGCTGTACGAATGGCTGGATGCGGAGGCGCTGACCCGGCGCGCCCGCTTCCAGGACCACAACCGCGAAACCTTCGATGCCGCCATCGATACGGCCGAGCAGCTCGCCACCGAGCTGTTCGCGCCGCATAACAAGAAGAGCGACAGCGAGGAGCCGCATGCCGTTGTCGGCGAGCGCTGCCTGAGCGTCAAAATCATTCCCGAGGTGAAGACGGCGCTCGACGCCTTCTCCGCCGCCGGCCTGATGGCGGCCGGGCAGGACTTCGAGCGCGGCGGCATGCAGCTGCCGGTGGTGGTGGAGAAGGTGCTGGCCTCGTACTTCACGGCGGCCAACGTGGCCACCAGCGCCTACACTTTCCTGACCATGAGCAGCGCCAATACCTTGCTCAAGTGCGGCACGCCGGAACAGGTGCGGCGCTATGTCGATCCGATGTTCGCCGGCCGTTTCTTTGGCACCATGTGCCTGTCGGAGCCGCAGGCCGGTTCCAGCCTGTCCGACATCACCAGCCGCGCCGTGCCCGATCCGCAAGCCGGCGTCGATGGCGAGCGCCAGTTCCGCCTGAGTGGCAACAAGATGTGGATCTCGGCCGGCGAGCATGAGCTGTCGGACAACATCGTGCACCTGGTGCTGGCCAAGATCCCCGGCCCGGACGGCAAGCTGATCCCCGGCGTCAAAGGCATCTCGCTGTTCATCGTGCCCAAGTTCCTGGTCAACGAAGACGGCAGCCTCGGCGAGCGCAACGACGTCGTGCTGGCCGGCCTGAACCACAAGATGGGCAACCGTGGCACCAGCAACTGCCTGCTCAACTTCGGCGAAGGCAAGTTCCAGCCGCAGGGCAAGGGCGGCGCCATCGGCTACCTGGTCGGCAATCCGCACCAGGGCCTGGCCAATATGTTCCACATGATGAACGAGGCGCGCATCAGCGTCGGCCTGGGCGCTGCGGTGCTGGGCTACACCGGCTACCTGCATGCTTTGGACTACGCGCGCAACCGTCCGCAAGGCCGGCATCCCGCGCAAAAAGATCCGGCCCAGCCGCAATTGCCGATCATCGAGCACACCGACGTGCGGCGCATGCTGCTGGCCCAGAAGGCTTATGTTGAAGGCGGCCTCGGCCTGGTGCTGTACAGCGCGCGCCTGGTCGACGAGCAGCACAGCGCCGAAACGCCGGAAGCCCGCGAACATGCGGCGCGCCTGCTGGATTTCCTGACGCCGATCACCAAATCCTGGCCGTCGCAATGGTGCGTGGAGGCCAACAGCCTGGCGATCCAGGTGCACGGCGGCTACGGCTACACGCGGGAATACAACGTCGAGCAGTTCTACCGCGACAACCGCCTGAACGCCATCCACGAAGGCACGCATGGCATCCACGGCCTCGACCTGCTGGGCCGCAAGGCCACCGTGCAGGATGGCGCACTGTTCAAAGCCTTCGGCGCCGAGCTGCGCAAGACGGTACGCAAGGTGCGCGGCAGCGTCGGCGCGCCGGATGCGGTATCGTCCGAGCTGGCCGGCATCAGCAAGGAGCTGCTGGCGCACGCCGATGCGCTTGATGGTGCGTGGCAGGCAGTGGAACTCGTCACGCAAAAGCTGTATGCTGCCGGCGACCTGAATAAAACCCTGGCCAACGCCAGCCTGTACCTGGAAGCGGTGGGACATGTGGTGGTCGCCTGGATCTGGTTGCAGCAGGCTCTGCTGGCCGCTGCTGCGCTGGAAACCGGCGATGCCGATTTCTATCGCGGCAAGCTGCAAGCCTGCCGCTACTTCTTCCACTGGGAATTGCCGAAAGTCGAACAGCAGCTGGAACTGCTGGCCAGCATAGACACCACCACGCTCGACATGCGCGACGCGTGGTTCTAAACAAGCGATAACTAAAGGGAGACAAGATGATCAAGCACATCGTAATGTGGAAACTGAAAGACCATGCCGAAGGCGCCGACCGCGCCACCAACGCGGCCAAGATGAAAGCGCTGCTGGACGGCTGCATCGGCCTGGTGCCCGGCCTGCTGAAGCTGGAAGCCGTCGTGGCCCAGCCCGGACTGGAAGCGACGTATGACGTGATGCTGTACTCCGAATTCACCGACAAGGCCGCGCTGGACGAATACCAGAACCATCCCGACCACGTCGCCATGAAACCCTTCTTCGGCGCGGTGCGCGATGCGCGCCAGTGCATGGACTACGAAATCTAAAGTTAAGGACACCCGCAATGCGTACAACTCAAGAATTGTTTTCCCTGGCCGGCAAGACCGCGCTGATCACCGGCGGTTCGCGCGGACTGGGCCTGCAAATGGCGCTGGCGCTGGGCGAGCAGGGCGCCAAGGTGGTCATCTCCTCGCGCAAGCAGGCGGACCTGGATGAAGCGGTGGCCTTCCTGACCGGCCACGGCATCAGCGCCCACGCCATCGCCGCCGACCTGTCGCAGGATGCGCATGCGGACGCGCTGGTGACGGCCGCGCTGGCCCACCTCGGCCACATCGATATCCTGATCAACAACGCCGGCGCCAGCTGGGGCGCGCCCGCCGAAGACCATCCGGTCGAAGCGTGGGACAAGGTGATGAACCTGAACATCCGCAGCATCTTCGTGGTGTCGCAGCTGGTGGGCAAGCGCTCGATGATTCCGCGTGGCTACGGCCGCATCATCAACATCGCCTCGATCGCCGGCCTGGCCGGCAATCCGCCCGGCACCATGCAGACCATCGCCTACAACACGTCTAAAGGCGCGCTGGTCAACTTCACGCGCACGCTGGCGGGCGAGTGGGGCCGTCATGGCATCACCGTCAACGCGCTGGCGCCGGGCTTCTTCCCGTCGAAGATGACCAAAGGCTTGCTGGAGAAGCTGGGACCGGACGAGATCTCCAAGGATGCGCCGCTGGGCCGCTTGGGCGACGACGAAGACTTGAAAGGCGCGGCGGTGCTGTTCGCCTCCGACGCCGGCAAGCACATCACCGGCCAGATCCTGGCGGTGGACGGCGGCGTATCGGCGGTCTGACAATGACTGCGATACCCAAGACCTACCAGCGCATCGTGCTGGCGGCGCGTCCGCGCGGCCCGGTGGCGGCGGAGAACTTCCGGCTGGAGACGGTGGACGTGCCCGAACTGGCCGACGGCGAAGTGCTGGTCCGCAATCACTATCTGTCGCTGGATCCGTACATGCGCGGACGCATGAGCGCGGCCAAGAGCTACGCCACCTCGCAAGCACTGGATCAGACCATGATAGGCGGCACCGTGGGCCAGGTGCTGGCGTCGCGTAACGATTACTACAAAGTCGGGGACTTCGTCGGCGGCATGCTGGGATGGGCAGAGATGGGCGTGTCCGACGGCGTATTGCTGCGCAAACTCGACACCACGCGCATTCCACTGTCGGCCTACCTCGGCGTGGTCGGCATGCCGGGCATGGCGGCGTGGTATGGCTTTCATCAAATTCTGGAAGCGGGCGCCGGCGATACGGTGGTGGTGTCGGCGGCCAGCGGCGCGGTCGGCAGCGTGGTCGGGCAACTGGCCCGGTTGCGTGGTTGCCACGTGGTCGGCATCGCCGGCGGGCCGGAGAAGTGCGAGTATGTCGTCAAGCAGCTGGGCTTCGATGCCTGTGTCGACTACAAGGCTGGCAACCTGGAGGCCGACCTGGCCGCCGTCACGCCGGACGGCGTCGATGCGATTTTTGAAAATGTCGGCGGCGCCTGCCTCGACGCGGCGCTGGCACGCACCAATCCCTTCGCCCGCGTGGCGCTGTGCGGCCTGATCGCCGGCTTCAATGGCCAGGAAATGCCGATCAAGAATTCGCGCCTGCTGCTGATCAACCGCCTGATGCTGCGCGGTTTCATCGTCACCGAACATATGGAATTCTGGCAGCAGGGCTTGCAGGAGCTGGCCGTGCTGGTCGCCAACCATCAGATCAAATACCGCGAAACGGTAGCGGACGGCCTCGCGGCCGCACCGCAAGCGTTCATGGGCCTGCTACAAGGGCAAAACTTCGGCAAACAACTGGTGAAGCTTATCTAATAATGAAAACATTCAGAGACAAGGTCGTCGTCATCACTGGCGGCGCAAGTGGTTTGGGCCGCGAATTCGCCAACGTGGCGGCGCGTGAGGGCATGAAGCTGGTGCTGGCCGATGTACAGGTCGATGCGTTGCAACGCGCGGTCGAGGAGCTGACGGCGCAAGGCGCCAGCGTGATCTCGCGCCTGTGCGATGTGCGCAAGGGCGAGCAAGTGCAGGCGCTGGCCGATGCGGCCGTGGCCGAATTCGGCGCCGTGCATCTGCTGTTCAACAACGCCGGCGTAGGTTCTGGCGGGCTGATCTGGGAAAGCACCGAGGCCGATTGGGAATGGGTGATGGGCGTGAACGTGTGGGGCGTGATCCACGGCGTGCGCATTTTCACCAAGCTGATGCTGGAAACGGCCAAGAGCGATCCATCGTTCGAAGGCCACATCGTCAACACGGCATCGATGGCGGGTTTGCTGAATGCGCCGGCGATGGGCGTGTACAACGTCTCCAAGCATGCGGTGGTATCGCTGTCGGAGACCTTGTATCAGGATCTGCAACTGGTCGGTGCGCCGATCGGGGCGTCGGTGCTGTGCCCGTATTTTGTGCCGACCGGGATCAGCCAATCGCACCGCAACCGTCCCGAGGACGTACGCATGACGCAAGGCCCGACCGCCAGCCAGCTGGCCTCGCAAGCCATGACGGACAAGGCGGTATCGTCCGGCAAAGTGTCGGCGCAGGACGTTGCGGAGATCACCTTCAAGGCCATCGCCAACGGCGACTTCTATATCTACTCGCATCCGGGCGCGCTGGCCGGCGTGCAGGAGCGCATGCAGCACATCGTCGCCGGCACCAATCCCGGCGATGCATATGCCGCCACGCCGCATGTGCGCGAAGCGCTGCGGGCCAAGATGAAGCTGGGTGAGCGATAGAGGCAACAAAGTGCGTATTTTGACGTAACGGCGCCATGCTAAGCTGGTCGCGATACCACTCCGCCTTGTCTCATGATCGCCACCAAAAAACTGCTTTTATTATTGTCCGTTGTCATAGGCGCCGGTGCGATCTGGGAGGGCGTCGATTTGCTGACGCGGCCACCGGTCGCATCGGCCCCGGCTTTCGGCGCGCCGTCGCCGGCAAGCTTGCCATCGCGCCGCGCCTCCGAGCCCAAGCGGCTTCAGGCAGGAAAAACCGTCGCGAATGCTGTCGTCGAAGACATGGTACGTGCCGCTGCGGGCGATCCAGAGAAATCGTTTATAGCGTTTCAGAAGATCCAGGAATGCCTGACCTTGGAAAAATACAAGGAAGTCGTCGATGATGTCGATGTCAAGGTCACCAAGCAGGAGACGGGTTTTCAAGTCCAGGTCCTGGAACACAAGGTAGATGAACAGGCATTGCAAGTACTTCGCAAGACGTGCGCGGGCTTGACCGGCAGGACCCGGCTGGATCGCTTTCAGCTGCTGAGCTACGCCGTCGATCAACACGTCGGCGGGGCACTCGGGGTGTATATCTTCGCCGGTCCGCAGGGTGATCGTAGCGCCTTGGAGGAACGGCCGGCCGATCCGGCTGTGAGCGAATGGCGTACCGATGCGCTCAAGCTCTTGGATGATCGAATCGCGTCGGGATATCCCGATGCCTTGCTGCTTAGTAGCTCCGCTTACCCGGCGTTAGGCAGGCAGCAAACCGTGGCGGACCTCTACATGGAACATCTGGCCGCCAACAAAGTGCTCGGCGCGATCAATTCCAACGACGGTGTCTACCCGAAAGCGCTGCTGGATGGCTGGGCCCAGTCTTTAAACGCACAGCAACGCAGCGATGCTGAGGCGCAGGCCGAACGCATCTTCCTGGCGTGGAAGCAGCGCTCACAACACCCGGTGGTCAAGCCAGCTTAGCGGCAATAGCCTGACCGGCTTCCGTGGTGCTGGCCGTGCCGCCCATGTCCGGCGTGCGGTTGCCGTCCAATAGCCAGGCTTCAATGGCGGTGACGATGGCGTCGTGGGCCGCGCGGTAGTTGGCGTCGCCGTTGCCGAGGAAGTCCAGCATCATCGCGCCAGACCAGATCATCGCGACCGGATTGGCGATGTTCTTGCCGTAGATGTCGGGCGCCGAGCCGTGCACCGGCTCGAACAGCGACGGCCACTGCCGGCTCGGATTCAAGTTGGCCGACGGCGCGATGCCGATGGTGCCGGTGCAGGCCGGGCCGAGGTCGGACAGGATGTCGCCGAACAGGTTGGACGCCACCACCACATCAAACCGTTCCGGCGACAGCACGAAACGCGCGGCCAGGATGTCGATGTGGTACTGGTCCCAGCTCACGTCCGGGTAGTCCTTGGCCATCTCGGCCACGCGTTCGTCCCAGTACGGCATGCTGATCGAGATGCCGTTCGACTTGGTGGCCGAGGTCAGGTGCTTGCGCGGCCGGCTCTGCGCCAGGTCGAAGGCGTATTGCAGCACGCGGTCCACGCCGGTGCGGGTGAAGACGGCTTCTTGCAGCACGAATTCGCGCTCCGTCCCTTCAAACATGCGGCCGCCGACGGACGAATATTCGCCCTCGGTGTTTTCGCGCACGATGTAGAAGTCGATGTCGCCGGGCTGCTTGTTGGCCAGCGGGCAGGGCACACCTGGCATCAGGCGCACTGGCCGCAGGTTGACGTACTGGTCGAACTGGCGGCGGAACTTCAGCAACGAGCCCCACAGCGAAATATGGTCGGGCACCAGCGCCGGCCAGCCGACCGCGCCGAAGAAGATGGCTTCGTAGCCTTTCAGCTGCTCGAACCAGTCGTCGGGCATCATCTTGCCGTGCGCTGCGTAGTAGTCGCAGCTGGCCCACTCGAAGGTGGTCCATTCGATATTGATGTTGAAGCGGCGCGCCGCGGCTTCCACCACGCGTATGCCCTCAGGCACGACTTCCTTGCCGATGCCGTCTCCGGCGATGACTGCGATTTTGTGTGTTTTCATGGACGTTCTCCTTGAAGAGAAGGATAGCGCGATCCGCTTCGTTTAGAATGTGTTGAAATGTGAGCCAATAAAACACGTACCGTGAACAATAAGATAGAAAATGATGATCTGCGGGTGCTGGTGGCGGTGGTGCGCAAGTCCAGCTTTGCCGGCGCTGCGGAGACACTGGGCATGTCGCCGGCCTATGTCAGCAAGCGTATCGGCATACTGGAGGACGCACTGGGTGTGCGGCTGTTCCACCGGACCACGCGCCGGGTCGTGCTCAGCGAGGATGGCGAGCAGGTCTACGCCCGCGCGCTGACGATACTGGAAAGCCTCGACAGCCTGTTCGACGATGTCGCCGAACGCAAGGGCGTGCCGCGCGGACTGCTGCGCGTCAGCAGCAGCTTCGGCTTCGGCCGCAACGTGGTTGCGCCGGCGATTGCCGGACTTCTCAAGGCCCATCCATCGCTGGAGGTCAGGCTGGAGGTGTTCGACCGGCTGGTCGATATCGTCACCGAGGGCTTCGACCTGGACATCCGCGTTGGCGACGACATCGCGCCGAACCTGATCGCGCGCCGGCTGATGGACAACCACCGCATCCTGTGCGCCGCGCCGTCGTATCTGGAACGGCGCGGAACGCCGCGCACGCTTCAGGAATTGGCCGGCCATGACTGCCTTGCGATCAAGGAGCGCGACATGCCGTTCGGCGTGTGGCGCTTGCGCAGCGGCGCGCAGGACGAGATCGCGGTGAAGGTGACAGGGCCGCTGTCGTCCAACCACGGCGAGATCGCGCTGCAATGGGCGGTGGCGGGCGCCGGCATCGTGCTGCGTTCGCGCTGGGATGCGCAGCCGCACCTGGACCGTGGCGACCTGGTGCAGGTGCTGCCCGAGTACACGCAGGACGCCAACGTCTGGGCGGTGTATCCGCAACGGCTGGCGAGTTCGGCCAAGGTGCGCGTGTGCGTGGACTTCCTTGAGCGGCACCTTGCATGCGACAATCCTGCTTCCCCCAACTAGCCTGCACGCCGATGACCAACACCGCCAAGCACGACATCCGTACCGGAGACTGGACCGCCCTCAATGCCGACGCCAAGCTGATACGCTTTGAAGTCTTCGTCGAAGAACAGAAGGTTCCCGCCGAACTGGAAATGGACCACATGGACGCGGTCTGCCTGCACGCGGTGGCCTACGATGCCGCCGGCACGCCGGTCGGCACCGGCCGCCTGCTGCCGGACGGCCACATCGGCCGCATGGCGGTGCGCCAGGTCGCGCGCGGCAGCGGCGTTGGCGGCGCCTTGCTGCAAGTGCTGATGACGCAGGCGCGCGCCCGTGGCGACAAGCAGGTAGTGCTGAGCGCGCAATCGCACGCCGCGCCGTTTTACGAGCGCCACGGTTTCGCCATCGACGGCGACGAATTCTTCGAGGCCGGCATTGCCCACATTAACATGCAGTTCACCTTTTAAGGAGCACAGCCATGACGCACATCGTAGAGAATTTCGATCCCAAGCTGGACCTGGTATTTGAGCGCGACATCGACATCGCACCGGAACTGGTGTGGGCCGCCTGGACCAAGCCGGAGCATCTGGTGAACTGGTTCACGCCGTCGCCGTGGAAGACCTTGGAAGCGCATTGCGACCTGCGTCCCGGCGGTTTGTTCAGTTCCGTGATGGCCGGCCCGAACGGCGAGCGCCACGACAACCGCGGCTGCTATCTGGAAGTGGTGGAAAACCGCCGCCTGACCTGGACCGATGCACTGGGACCCGGCTTTCGTCCGACCGGCAACGCCTTCATCACCGGTGTGGTGACGATGGAGCCGCTGCCCAACGGCGGCACCCGCTACATCGCCTGCGCCCGCCACAAGGACGAAGCCACCGTCGAAGCGCACAAGCAGATGGGCTTCCAGGAGGGGTGGGGCAAGGCCCTCGACCAGCTGGTTGCCTACATGAAGCAGCAGTAACAATAGCGCGCGCCTTCACGGCCTATTTCCTCGCTTGCATCGTGATTAGCCTAGCCTTCGGCGCGGGTGCGATCTAGGTCTTGCCGTTGAGTCTGATCGAAGTGGCGCTGATTGCAGGGCTGATCTTTTGGCTGTGTCGGCGCCTGGGCTATTTGAACTGGTGGAGCGCCGTGCTGGCCGGCTTGTGTTGCTCCGGTTTGGTGTTTGGCGCGGACGTCAGCGGGAATGTCCTGCGCGCGGGTGCAAAATGAAATTGAATGTCCGAATTGGGGCGGCTTCAGCCGAAGTGGGAATTTGTGAGTTTTGCAGATAAGCAAGCTGCTATCCTGAACGCCGCCGGCCGAGTTCGGCCACATTCGGGCATTCGTAATGCTCGACCAATAAGACGCAGCATGAAAACCAAATTTGGAGACGCGTGTGGATTCAGACGTAATTGTCGTTTCGGGCAACAAGATGAAGGCAGCGCTGGTGTTCCTTGGGTCCACCGCGTTTGTCGCCATCGGCGTAGCGATGATTAGAAGCGGGGACAATGACGGCTGGGGTGCAGTGGTGTTTTTTGGCCTGTGCCTGTTGGTGTCGCTTTACATGCTGATGCCCAATGCCATCCGACTGAAGATCGACAAAAATGGCGTCGAGATGAAAACGTTGTTCAAGCCGATAAAGCTGGCTTGGAGCGATGTCGAGACCTTTTATGTAGGAGGGATAAGGACCGGACTCTCCACCACCAAGCTCATCGGAATAAAATACTCATCGACCTACAATAAGGCGCGCGCAGGTAGGCAATTTTCATCATCGTTGACTGGAATGGAGGGCGCGTTGCCTAATCACTTCAGCAAATCGGCGGAAGAACTGTGCGCGTTGTTGAATGATGCGAAGCGGCGATGGTCGCAGCCGATATAACGACGCAAACACAAACGCCTGGGCTAGAGTGACTGTCGGTAATGGGTTTAACCCGGTGAGGCAGTTCGTGGACGCCTCACGGCCACAAGCAGCCGCTTCAGCAAGCGAAAGGAAACGATGAAAGTACCACCAGACAATTTGCCGATTTATCGAGTGCTAACGGGGCCTGACGATGCAAAATTTTGCGGGCGCGTTAGCGAGGCGCTTGCGCTAGGTTACGTGCTTTACGGCTCGCCATCGGTGACGTTTAATGGGAAAAGCGTTATCGTAGCCCAAGCCGTCATCTGGCCTGCGATTGACGCTTAGGCGGCTTTAACCAACCAGCAGCGGATGTTCAACTCGATATCTAAGAAATATATGGGCTATTTCTTTCTTGCTGCCGCCTCTTTGCTAACTACAGGCTTCGCCTGGAGGCGCATCTTAACGCAGCGCTACTCAAGGGGCGCTCGAGTTGCATATCTGATTTTGACTCTTGTTCCTATTGCAGGGCCAGTATTCTACTTATTGATTGATCCACCCGATAGCTCTCCGGTGGTGGTTCGGCCGGAGGAATTCTGGGAGCCTACGAAAGGCGCTGGCCCACCATGGCCTTCGTTTGGACCGTTAATGAAGTCGATATGCTCAATGTTTAAACGAAATTCGTAAGCACGCTTGGGTTGGCTGAAATTGGCCAGTTGCAGACAGCGGGTAGCTGACCTGCACATCTAGCCACGGAGACTGAAACTGGACCTTAAGAAATCCGATGACTGTATACGCACGGTCGCGCAGCAGTTCATCGCCCTTTGCACTTTACCTCTCTCCGAAAAATTCCCATGGGTCTGGCAATGTCAGGAATGCGGTGCGGTTGGCGAGGAGAGTACCTTTACCGACACAAAGGCTTGTACGTGTACAAAGTGTGGAACTACTTTTGCAATGAAAAACATGCGCTTCTTCGAGCATCGAGATGAGCTTGTTAGGCGCAGCGCGGCGAAGTGAGCTGGGACCACGGCTGGCGCGACCATGTTATCAATGACAGAACCAATGTCAGCAACGCGGCGGCTGCGTCAACGACGTGACCGAGTACAATCGGCCAACAACGGACCTTCAACAGTTTATCGGAATTTGAATGCCAGAATTTTCTTGGGAACCGTTAGATTTTCTTGATGCATTAGGCGTCGTGCCTGTAGGTGAGGAGTATGGCATTTCCTATAGCTATTCAGTCGAACGTCGTCCGTTAAATTTAGCTCTCACCATTTGGCCGATGGCGGGTGACGTGGAGCTAACTATTCGATGTGAGGGAGTCATCGAGCCAGTGATATTCTTGAATCTCTTAGGTAGTCCGGGTGCGAGAGTGGTCGCCGGTAAGGATGGAAAATTCATCGAATTCGCGGCGGCCAATTTATTCGCTGGGCGTTACGATATTACCCGCCCGGCCCCTTATGGCTTCCGCCTCCGGTTAGAGCCTAGCTGGCAGGTGACGGCATTTAGCTATGACGTGTAGCGGCCAAGTACAGACATTGCTGAGGTAAGCAATGTATCGACGGCCATTTTCCATCGTGGTATTCTGAGGAAAATATATTTCCATCAATTAATTAAAATGCAGATTTCAACGATTATTGGTTTGGCAGGAACGGTAACATGCGTAGGTCTCTTCATTAAACAAAAGAACTGGTTGCTCGCTACCGCTTTTGCTTTTTCCACAGTATATATGATATTGGATAAGGTAATTCGCATTCCGATGGTTCCATATTTTTTGGTTCCTTGGTTTGCGTACTTGTTTTTCGCTCTTGTTGCGTATGAGATTTTTCGAACTGTTGTCCTCAAATAGTCTCATGTCGGCCACTAGCGGCCCATCACACAGGTCAGGCAAAAAATAATGACAAGAAAAGTGCAATCACCGATCACGATGCAATGAAATTTAACCGACATGTCTCCCCGATCGAAAATGAAGTCCAAGATCGTACCAGCGATGCTTGGAAAGCTCTTTGCCGCTATATCGATCACCTTGAAGAGAGCGGGGCAGAAGAGTTTTCACCTCTTGAAGTACTCGGCCCTGAACTATACGCCGGTATCCAGACATTACCTGAATCAATCGCCAGACTGAAGCAAGTCAGGAAAGTCTCGCTCTACGGAAGCAAACTCAAGCGTATTCCTCCCGAAATAGGAGAAATGGTCGCTTTAACGCACTTCGACGTTTACACATCGTACGGTTTGCAGTGGTTTCCAAATGAGCTGACGCGCTGCAAGAACCTTTTTCAGAGCCGCGTTAGCACTCGCGCCTTGTATGGGAATTACAAGCACCGGCTGCACTTTCCTTCGCTGAAAGGGAATCCGGTTCGCTATTTTGGTGAAACCGTCAAATGTAGCGTTTGCGGTGTTAGTTTGCGTTTGATTCTGACCCGCGATTTGCATCGAATACTGACCCTCTCTCAGTTTACTTCTTCGGGGTTATGCGGGGGCTAAGTTGTGCGTGACCTCCTTTCCTGTTTGCTGGGTTGAATGTTCGTTTGCTGGCCGGATTGACCCTCTCAGTTTGACCCTCTCTCCATGTCCTCGCGAACGCTGCGACCCTGTCGTAAGACCCCTCGAACCCCAATTCCTTTAAGTCCTCGTGCACCTGTTTCAGCGTGCGCCGCTGCTTGCGTGACTTGGCCGCCTCGGACTTGAGGAGTGCTGAAAGCTGGAACGCGTATTTGTCGATGGCGCGGGTGGAGCGCCGCTCAGCGTAGGCTGGCTCTATGGTTCCGTTGCGCAGATGGCGCCGGACGGTGTTTCTGGAGATGCCCAATCGCCTGGCGATCTCTCTCAATGGGACCTGGTCGCGAATGTGCCAGCGTCGGATAATGCCTAGTAATGCCACGTCGATCACTCCAATTCCCCGCTCAATGTGATGAGCAGGATTGTGTCTTAAACGTGGGTCAGTTCGGTTTGCAAAATATGCGGCAAACTGGGTCAGATTTCACTGCAAATCAACAGAAAAGCAATCACATCGCTAATTGGGCTGACTTCGGCCATAACCAGACGGACACCATTGAAGACTTTTAGGCGATAAATGAGCAGAGATTTCGGCCTCCCATGTGATAAGTACGACATAGCAAGCGCAGAAACGCTTGTTTCGCTTGGCTGGGAAAAGGTCTTGCCGGTAATGCCCGATATTCTAGAATGGCTGCAGGACATTAATTGGCCCGTGGCGGGCGTTTTCCGGCCATTCCTGATTGATGTAGGTGCGCCTCTCGCCCCGTTCATAAAAGCCGTACTTGCGACCGACGACAATGTGTGGAAATACGGTATTCTTGTTAGTGTTGTAAGTCAGTCGCCGGAACTCGCCGCAGAACTGCGTTTGGACCTTGAGCGCCTGTGTAGTAACCCATCGGCTGGCGAGCAACTTGAAGGCGTTTCAGAACTGGCGCAGGAAATCTTGGCAAGCTAAATGCCTAGACTGTTTGCGGCCACTAGCAGCCATTCAATTTTTTCTCGAAATGAGTAATTCACAATGGATTTCATCGAACTCGCATTCAAAAGATTGGACCGAATGCTTGCCACGAATGATTACATCGATTGGGCGGATGGTTTGTTAGTAGCTGGGAGCGAAGCTTCTAGCATCGCCGAACTAGCGAGCTGTTCTTGGGAACCGATTCCGGAAGCCCAGTGGCAAGCTATCGCGGCCGATTGTGGGCGGGTAGAGTTTCAAGACATTGAAAGAAGGATTCAAAATCTGAAGAACGAGCTTGCGGAAACACTTGAATGGGATGGTGATACGCAAGATGACATTAATCGTGCATTACGGTTCTTTAAATCTTTACTTGAGTTCCGTCCAGCGTGATATGACGAAAACCGGCCAACAGCCGACTTTATCGTAGGCGATTTTTATTAAATAGAAGCGTATATGAACAAGAAATTTCTCATAAGCGCCCCTGCGGGCGCGGGTGCTGGAGCTGTTATCTACAGTGGCTTATTAAATGGCTTTTCGCACCTCGATTGGTATAGAGTGATCACTACCGTGATAGTCGCGTTTATTATTGCTCTGCCTTTGGTTCTATTTTCGGCGAAGAAGGACTAGTTGCCTGTGCCTGTAACCGGCCATTAACAGACGATGTTTAACGTAGGGTAAGCACCTCGATGAAGATCTTGGCTCAGCAAATTCGCTTGATAGGACATGAATGAGAGAACGATTGTTGGAATCATTGGGGCGAGGAATACTTGTCGAATTTCCAAGCTGCTGGAATAAAGAACAGTCATTAGTGCGGCTGAGAAATTTATTGTCTCCACACCACTGTGGCATGATTACCGATGGATTGCTAGGGCATGTAGAGGATGAAAGTATTGTGCTGAAAGCTCCATTGGAAGAGTTCAAGCGCGCATCTGGTGATATGTTTTCCGGACGACTCCAGGATGATGGTCAACGGGTGCGACTTGTTGGGGAGTTTCGTGTTTCCACATATAACACAATGATCACGATACTGTTTTCAGGCGCCATGCTACTTTTTGCATTGATTTCAATTTCTACCGGCTTAATCGGCCTTATCAATCGAACTGTGGCGGTGTCTGATGCATTGGGAAGTATTTTATTTCTGCCACTTCCCACTATCACGCTCGGTCTGCTACTTATGTGGTGGCAGTCTTTGAGCCGAAAAGAGGTTGCCTTAATAAGTAACGAAATTAAATATGCGCTCGCTAGCAGATAAGTGCTTCTCCTGGCGCAACCGGCCAGAATTGGAAGTTGAGGACTGGGTTAATGCGGCCAGAAGGTGTCGCTCATAACACAATGAAATGATGCGCAGATGATATTAATTATGCGTCGACGGCTCATCGCGTACTTGATCAGGCTAGCGTTTGCGATTCCTTGCGCTTTTTCATTGGGCTCTGAAATCGGATACGATACCGAACCGAAAATTGATAAAATAATATTAGAGGAACGTGGTGTGGATGTATTCAACGTGGAGGGACGCTACTTGGTTGATGAAGGGGGCGAAGTGTTCATGCGCATTTCTTGGCCAGAAAAAAAGCGGTTAACACTAGGATTTTCCAACGAAGATAGTGCAGTTCGACAGTTCGGAATCGAGGAGGCAATTAAGAAAATTGACTTAAAAAGGTTCTGCGGGCTAGAAGGCACTGCGGCCATTCAAATCTCAAACATGCAGATGGGTGAAGGTCCAGCGAGAAAGTGGCATACAGCGCAGCTGGTTCGTGTAATCGCGAAGCAGCCGTATAAAATGCTTGCGTGCTCAAACCGATAAATGGATACAGTCCGTAGGCGGCTGTGGATTCCTCCGGTCAGTCGGCGATGGAATGCACTCGGCCAAAAAATCTAACTTTACATTTTCCCCTTAACTCACAAATTAGGATGAAATGGGTTCTGAGATTATTGTTCTATTTATCGTGATGTGCATTCCATGTATAGCTTATTTCGTTCGCCGAACTTGTTCACCTGGAAAAAGACTTCTCGGCTTCGTTTGCATAAACGTTGTATTAGTTGGTGTGGTTTCTCTTGTTTATTTCACAGATGAGGGAGCTCAAGCACGCATCATCATCCTGCTCGTCAGTGTCTTGTTTTGCCTCTTCACGTTGCTTCACATGATTATTTCGGCTGTTATGGCTGGCGTGAAATCTATGACTGAAAAATGAATATTTCTCAGTCGACATAATCCGTTTGCGAATCAATAGTTTTACGGCTAACGGCCACTTTTTATTGACTGTACAGCAAAGTAGGGGAACCCCTACGGTAATTCATATGGGGAAGACCGACACGAAGTAGCGGGTTTCCTTGATGCCGCTTCCGGCCCGTGTCGCCTAAATTGAATCCGAGGCGAGCGCCGCTTGCCGCCAATGGGAGTACCGATCATGGAACCGAAACCATCCAGCCCACCATCAGGCGACGCCAGTACCTTCGTCCCATTGCCGAGTGGCGATCCCAGGCCATATGTCACGCCCGAACGCATCCGCGAACAACTGGGGTGGAAACTGCTTCAGTCGAACTAGCGATAGCCTGTGGCCTTCCCTTAGCATGACGGACACTTTCGCTATCGATGTTAGACCTCCTTTGGCCGGAGTCCTACTATGCGTGTTCGCGGCGCTACCATCATCGTATTGTGGGAATGTGTGATATTTTCATTTCGGCAAGCTGGTATCCTGTTGACTTGGGCCGGGACCGGCCAAAGCCGGACGGTTGCGCCCCCACTAAATTTGTTGTGCGTTTGACGCTCGGCACGAAAGAAGACTACCTTGAAAAAAATAGCGATTCGCTTGTTTTATGCAGGTTGTGCCAGCTTTATGCTGCTGTGCTTCAGTGGGTGTACAACGGTTCGAGTTGATGAAAGACAGGCATACTGGGAAGGTGAAATCAAAACGAATCTACCGTCCGGCGCAAGTCTCGAAGAAGCCAAACAATTCTTTTTCGCTCGCGGTTTGGACCTGCATTGTTTTGTCTCTGGCCCTGATATGGACAATGCTCACTTAGCGCTTGAGCACAAAGTAGGACGATTCCTTTGGACTGAATATGACATTGCCATAGTCGTTGATATTTCGAAAACACAGCGCGTTGAAAAGGCTAGGGTATTACGCTGGGGCGTCGGACTCTAGCGGCAGTCACAATTCGGCCAATAACGGACGGACTCAAGCTTGTGTGGCTCTTTGAAGTTTTACCATAATTCGTTCAGTGCCGAATTTCTTTGAATTTTTAAAAGTATGAAAATTATAAAACAACCTATATCACACTTTCTTTGGGGATTCATGGGGAGTCAAATCGGTGGACTCATTTACTCAGTTACATCGCATCGGGAATTCGACTGGACTCGTAACATTTTCTTCGGCCTATTTTTCGGGGTTGTTATTCTTTTTTTGCCGACCTGGAAGCGAAAGTAACACATGCTTTAGTCGGTAATCGGCCATTGGCGGACGCTGCCGTTAACATCCCTTGCTATTGCCTGGATATTATCTATCTATCTTCTTTAGGAACTGCTCATAGATGACGTTTCATATCAACCGATATCCGACTATTAGGGAAATTTCTGAATTATCGGCCTTAGCGAAAAACACCCCTGTGGCCGAACGTGTCGACAGAATAAGCATCGATAATTTCCGACTTGCCGAGGACCGCCAGCGCAACGCATTCATGTTCCGAACTGGCGCACTCTCTCGAGATACCGGTATGCTTAATCATTACTTACTGTATTTTATGCGGCACTGGTTCGATATCCGCAGCAGTGGGAGGGATATCTTCGAAGTCAGTTTTTACGATTTTCCTCCAAACTTGGAAATGGATAGAAAATGGATTCAACAATGCTTCGGGCAAGCCGCAAGGATTTACGGTTGGGATGGACACGGTGGGGATACGCTCATATTTGACCCGATTTTTCGTGAGGACGATTGGTATCTTGGTTGATACTTTATATTCACAAAGTTAAGTGCGCGCACTTTGACAAAGTTCGGTCCAAAGTGCCACAAACATACCACTCGCTGACCGTCCGCAGTAGGGTGCGGATTCAACCGGTCGATGCAACATACTATATCGATTATATTGCGCGCAAGATCGAACCGTTCGCATACAATGCGAGCTATTTTGCGGAACGAGAAGATGTGTGTTTGTTTGATGCTCTGACACGATAAGTTTACATTTCGAAAACCTTGCCAAATAATTGAAAGTCCGATCTCAAATGAATAATCCATCCAAGAAATTAAGAGTTATCGCCATCTCATTCAAGATTCTTTGCTTCATCGGGTTGTTAATTTCGGCCTGGATGCTAGCGACGCACGGCTTCGACTGGTCCATGCTGTTTCTCCTGCTCAGCACGGCCGGTATTATTTCGGAATCGAACGCACGAATTGCGTCCATGCTCGGCAGCGATGCAAGCGCGGCGCTGTCAAATAATAGGCAAAGAAAGGGCGAGGAGAGAAGCACGGAAACCAAGGTTCTAGGGGCGATGACCGCGGTGGCTCTCCTCTGTCTCATTGCATCGACGATCTATTCTCTACTTTAGGGTATCTCGGCGTCCGCTTAGTGGATGGAATTGACCACCGCGCGCCTTCACGCGGCCAGCTATCTTATCCATGAATGGTGGGACGGTAGTGATGGCCCAAACCGACACGGAGCTTTTGACTCGTGGGTCGAGACTTTGGATGCTGTGTCTCAGTTCATTGCCGAGTCTGGATGGGAAATCCATTGGAAATAAAATGTAAGACTGAATCCACAGGCGGAAGCCGCCTGTCATCTGACGCGTTGTGCCAGCTCAGGTCTGAGCTAGTAAAGATGAGCATTCCTTGCAATTTAAAGATTGCCGCGCACGCCGAGGTAGTAGCGGCGGCCGATCGGATCGTAGACGCTGGCGTTGGTCTCGGTGCCGATGGTGTCGCCGGTCAGGCCGCTGATCACCGGCGCGGGCTTGGTGTTGAAAGCGTTGTCGATGCCGAGGTAGAGCGAGATGGTCTTCTTTAGCGCGTAACTGAACTGGAAGTCGTTGACCGTCTTGGCGCCAACCTTGACGCTGCCTGCCGCGAGCTTGAACTGCGATAGCAACTGGTCGTCCAGCGCCGAGGCGCCGATGTAGCTGGTAGTTGACCTGACGGTCCAGCGCTGCCACTGGTAGCCCAGGTTGAGCATGGCCTTGTTGCGGGGGAAGCCTACTTCTCCGGCTGACTGGTCGGCGGGCGCGCCCCGCAGCGGGATGGCGTAGAACTCCTTCAAGTAGGTGTAGGCCAGGCGTACCGCCAGCCGCCCCGGTCCCAGCTGGCCGGCCCAGGCGCCGGTGAGGTCGACGCCAGAAGTGCCGGTGCCGCCGCTGTTGGAAACGGCGCTGTCCACATAGGTCAGCGCACCGGCGCTGAATGCCCCGGCATTGCTGGCGCGGCGCGTGATGAATTTGCAGAAGCTGCTGTTGCCGGCGTTGTAGCACTGGTCCAGTGCGTATTGGCGCGGCGTGGCGATGATGGCGTCGGCGATCTTGATGTCGAAGTAATCGACCGTGAAGGTGAACTTGCCGGGCGTGAGCACCACGCCGACAGTGCTGGACCTGCCTTGCTCCGCCTTCAGGTCCGGGTTGCCCCGGTTGAAGCCGCTCAGCGCCTGGATATCGGTCTGGCTGAGCGTGAACTTGCCGTTGGCGGCGATGTTGGCCATCACCCCGGCGTCGGCGCGGCAGGCGCTGTCGCGCGCGCCCTGTGAGCTGGCCGTGACGCCGCTGCACGGATCGACGATGCCGGTCGGGAAGACTTGGCTGGGCGGCAGGAACAGCTCGTTGATATTCGGCGCGCGGGTTGACAGCGCCCGGGTGGCGCGCAGCTTCACCATGTCGGCCGGCCGCCATTCAAAGCCGGCGTTCCAGCTGTTGGCGGTGCCGACGGTGGAGTAGTGGCCGGAACGGAACGCTCCCAGGAAGCTCACGTCCTTCGCGTATGCATAGTCCTTGAGCAGCGGCAGCCGGGCCTCGGCAAAGAACTCGCGCACCGAGAAGCTGCCCGCAGTGGCGGGGATGGCTGCGCCGGAGTTGAGGCCTCCCTGGGTCAGCGCGTCCGGCACGCTGGACGAGCTTTCCTTGCGCCATTCGAAGCCCGCCGCCAGTCCGACTTTACCGGCCGGTAGCGCAAAGGGTTCGCCGCTGACCGAGGCGCCGGCCAGCTTCTGCGTGATCTCCACGGCCAGCGTGCTGGGTACCGTCACATAGGCCAGCGCGGCTGGCGA
The DNA here is from genome assembly GCF_003416895.1 of Duganella sp. BJB476. Lineage (GTDB taxonomy): Bacteria > Pseudomonadota > Gammaproteobacteria > Burkholderiales > Burkholderiaceae_D > Rugamonas. The sequence continues at coordinate 1,645,696 of NZ_QVIO01000001.1, read as the reverse complement.
TATCGTGTTGTAGCCGAACAGGTTGAGCGGCGCGCAACCCTGTGTGCGCGCCGCCGCGTCGGCGCAGACCACCGCGCCGCTGGCGTCGGGTATGGCTTGCAGCGCGTTGCGGAATTTCTGGAGGTCGACTTGGCCGTCGGCGCGCTGGTTTTCGCGGGTTTTGCCGTAGACCAGATAGCTGTCGTAGCGCCAGCCGTCCAGCGTGCCTTTCAGGCCGGTGGCCAGGCGCGAAGTGTCGCGGTCGATGCCGGCCTGGCGGTTGCCCACTTCGGCCAGGCGGCGGCTGAAGCTGTAGTCGCGCAGGCCATCGCCGGTGGTGTCGGTGATGCGGTCGAACAGGTATTGCGGCACCAGCGGATTGCGCACCGCTATGCCGTTGACCATGGTCTCGGCCGGCACCTGGCCGTTGCTGCTCTTGTAGAAATCGGCCGAAGACAAAGCCAGCGGTTCGATGATGGTGCGCACCTTGGTGCTGCTGTAGTTGGCTTCGACGAAGCCGGTGACGGCCGGCGTGAAAGCGTGTTCGCCGTCCAGCGCCAGCAGGTAGCGCTCGGTCGGCACGGCGATGGTGCGGTAGGCCGAGCGGTTGAATCCGGTCGCTGCCAGGCCGAGGCTGGCGTCGCCATTGGTCGACCAGGGGATCACGTTGCCGTTGCGGTCGTAGGTGTAGTTGCCGGCCTTGCCGGCGGCATCCTTGTTGTAGAAGAAGCGGCCCTGCGGCGCGGCCGACGAATAGTTACGCACCGCCACAAACGCATCGGACGCCTGTCCGCTGCTGAGTATTTTGGAAATCTGGTCATCGGCCGAGATGTCGCGGTCGCGCGAGTACACCGCGCCTTGGCGGCTGTAGGCCAGGTTGGCCATGAGGCTGCTGCGGCCGTCGGCGCTGTTCAAGCCGTAGCTGAGCGCCAGCTTTTTCTTGAAGTCGTCACCGTGGCTGCTGCGGCCGCCGCCTGCGTCGAAGCTCAGGCCGCTCAGGTTGCGCTTGAGGATGATGTTGATGACGCCGGCCACGGCATCCGAGCCGTAGGTGGCCGAGGCGCCGCCGGTCATCAGCTCGACGCGCTCGATGAAGTCGGTGGGGATGGCGTTGAGGTCCACCGCGCTGCTGCCGGACACGCCCGCCACGAAGCGGCGGCCGTTGACCAGCACCAGCGTGCGGGCCTCGCCCAGGTTGCGCAGGTTGACGGTGGCGATGCCGCCGCCGGTCGGCAGGAAGTTGGAGTTGGCGCGGCTGAAGGCGGGTGCGCCCAGCGTCGGGTTCTTTTGCAGCAGCTCTTGTAGATTGGTGGCGCCGGAGGCGGCAATGTCGGCCGCGCTGAGGATTTGCAGCGGCGATGGCGATTCCGCGCCGGGCAAGGCCAGCCGGGTGCCGGTGATCTGCACGGACGGGATGGCTGGCGCGCCGTCCTGCGCCCAGCCGGCCTGGCTGCCGAGCGCCATGCCACACGCCCCCAAAGTGTGCCATGTGCTGCGGCGCGAGATCGACAGGCTCATGCTAACCCTCCTGAATGACAGAAAACAGGATTGCGTGTTGCTAGCGTTTTGTTTCTAACAGAGCACTTTACGCAACAAGATAGCAAGGTGCAAACAATTTACGGCGGGGCCGGCCATAAACGCAACACAGCCGGAGGCGGCTAGTTGTCGTACTTTTTGAGCAGGGCGCTCAGGCGGGCAGGGCCATGCGTGCCATACCATTGCCAGATGGCTTCGGCCTGCTGGCGGTTTTGTTCGTAGTAGGTTTTGTTGAGGGCCAGCCAGGCGGTGGTCGAGAACAAGGGCTTGTTGAGCCGGGTGAATTCGTTGCCATAGCGCGCCGCCACGGTGGCGTCCATATCGTCCTGCGACGCCAGGGACACGGCGAAACCGTCGATGCGGTGGCGCCGCAGCTTTTCGAAATTGGTGTCGGGATTGGCGGCGCCCTGGTCGACCTCGACGCCGCGTTCGCGCAGCACCTTGATGTGCGGCGCGCCATGCGACAGGCCGATGATACGGCCGCGCATGACGACCGCCGGGTCGCCGTTCTTGGCCAGGTGATCGCTGGTGCGCACAAACACCACGCTGTACAAGGCCATGCCGCGGGTGGGATCAGGTTTGCCGTGCTTGTTAAGCGGGTAGACGATATTCGGCGAGGGGCCGACCACATCGGGAGAGAACAGCGAGGTGGCGTCGATCTTGCCGCTTTCCATGCTGAGGCGCAGGCGCGGCGGCGGCATGCGCAGCATCACGGTGGTGCAGCCGGCGCTGGCGGCCGCTTCGCGGGTCAGTTCAGCCAGCGCACCGGCGGCTGGCTTGTTTTCGTCCGGGCCGACGCCCAGATAGTAGGGTGGCACGGCCTGGTCGGTGTAGCCGAAACGCAGCGGCGCGCAGGCAGCAGCGGCTTGCCCGGCCAGCAGGGCCAGGAAAGTAACAGGCAACAGCGCAGACAACAACGGCGGTACACGCATAGGCGTTCGGCAAGTGATAAGCCTGCGGCGGGCCGGGCTGGCCTTGCGCAAACAGGTCTGCTTGCTAGTGTATCAGCATCTCTTGCAAGGTCGCAGGTGCGTCGGCGTAGAGCTTGACCACGGTGGAGGTGCGGGTGCCGTAGCTCGGGCTTTCGATCCGCACCGCCGACAGCATGCGTTCCAGGTCCAGCGGCACGCCGGTTTCCGGCAGGCGCTGGTCGGGCGCGGGCGTGGTGTCGGCCAGCATTTCGAAGTAGGCGTCGTCCGGCGCGCCCAGGCACAGCAGGCTGGCGAACTGGGCCTTGGTCTTCAGCACCTTGGGCCACGGCGCGTCCAGCAGCGCGTTCGACAGGCCGTACACGCCTGGTTCCAAGGGCTTGCCGTTGCGCGGGTCGTCGTCGCCGCGGTTGGAGAACCAGATCAGCGTGTCGCCGTCGCTCAGCACCAGGTTGAAGCCGTTGTAGGCGCCGGCGTCGGCGCGGATGGCGTCGACGTATTCCTGCGGCGTCATGTTGCCGGCCAGGTAGTCGGCCACCAGGTGGCCGCGCGAGGGCGCGTTGTCGCGGTGTTCGGACGGTGCGCGGATGTTGGTGATGGCGGCAAAGCGCGAAGCCTTGCTGCCCGCCGCCGGCTGGGTGATGCCCATCCAGCTGCCGCCGGCCTGCAAGTCGCGGCCGGCGAAAATCTGCGGATGTTCCGGCCACGGGGCCGCCGGCGCGGTGGCGCGCTGGTAGAACTCATCACGGTTGGCGGCTGCCACCAGCGGTACCGCAGGGATGACCCGCCAGGCAAAAACGATCAGGCACATGTGACTAAATCCATAAACAATTCGGTGTGACGCGGGCCGGCGGTCCAGGCGGACAAGCCGGCCAGTTCGACGGCTTCATCCAGCGCGGACGCGAAGCCGGCCGGCGTGGCGGCATACACTTCCATCCACGTCTGTTTGCCATCCTTGGTTTCCGGACGGCGTTTGAGCTGGTATGCGACGCCATGCCGCGCGCCCAGCGCCGCCTGCATCGGGACGACCGCCGCCAGCAAGGACGCCGCGTCGGCATCCTTGACCTGATAGTAAATGTAGAGATCCATGCTAGAGGTCGAGTGGGTCCAGCACGTATGGCATGTCGAGGAAGACCAGCGGTGCGCCGCCGGCCGAGCCGAGACGGACCGAGGCCGCTTCGATGGCGGCCAGCTTCATTTCGACCAGCGCGTCGATGCCGCCTTTGCCGTTGGGGGCGGCGTTGACGACCATACCGCATGGCTGCTCGGGATCGGCGGTGGCGAACACTTCAACACCCGCCGCAGCGGCCGCGTCGGCGATGCTGACCAGCGTGGTGCGCCGCTTGAGCTTGCCCAGATACTGGCTGCGGGCGACGATTTCCTGGCCCGGATAGCAGCCCTTCTTGAAATTGACTGCTCCCAGCAGCTCGAAATTAATCATCTGCGGAACGAACTGTTCCTGCGTAGCCTTGGTAATTTGCGGAATGCCGGCGTGGATTTCCGACAAATGCCAGGCATCGGTGCGGCCCACCGACAGCTTGGCGGCCAGCTCGGGCGCCACCGTCTGCGCGACTTCGGCCGACATCAGCCACTGGTAGCGCGGCGCGCCAAACGCATCGGCCACGCGGATCAGCGTACCCAGCGGATGGTCGACCTTGGTGAACGGTTGCGCCGGCAGCGGGTCGAACCAGTTTTGCAGCGCGGTTTCGGCCATGCCGCCGCCCAAGCCCAGCACAACCTGGTTGGCCGGCAGTTCGCTCGCATCGCTGAGTTTGGTCTTGGCGCGCAGCACGAACATCGCCAGGCGCTTCTGCACCGGCGCCTGGATCTCGCGCGGCAGTTGCAGGAAGATGGTGCTGGCGTTACGCCACATCAGGAACGAGGCCAGCAGCCGGCCCTTGGGCGAGCAGTAGCCGGCCAGGCGGACTTCGCCCAGGCCCAGGTGCTCGACGTCGTTGGTCAGCTGATTGTGCAGGAAACTGGCCGATTCCTCGCCGTCCAGCGCGATCAGGCCCTGGTCGCTGATCGGCGCGACAAAGCCCACGGCGAGCTGGGTGGTGGTCAGCGCCTGGGCTTGCTGAGCTAAAAGTTCATTCCAAGAAGACATAATTTCCAATAATTTGACGATTAAAGCATTATCATTACGGGCTCATTATAGTGATGTCGGACGGATCGCGTCGGATACCGCGCAAAACGCGTACTGGCGGACTGTGCCAAGAAGTGGCAAGCTGTGCGACTTGTTCCAACCCTATGGCTTTAACAATGGCTTTTATCAAAAAAATCATCACTTTGTGCATCATGCTGGCGATTGTCGGCGGCGGCTACTTTATGTATTGGTCCCAGCACCCGATCATCGGCGACGAGATCGAAGCCATTGAATTCACCATCGCGCCCGGCAGCGGCGCCCACGCCGCCGGCCAGCAGATCGCCGAAGCGGGCGTGCCCATCGAGCCCTTGCTGTTCAACCTGCTGGCGCGCGTGACCAACAAGAGCGGCAAGCTGAAGGCCGGTGCCTACGAACTCAAGCCCGGCACCACGCCGCTGCGCCTGATCGAGCAGCTGGTGCGCGGCGAGTTCGCGCAGGAGCAGCTGACCATCATCGAAGGCTGGACCTTCCGCCAGATGCGGGCCGCCATCGCCGCCCACAAGGGCATGAAGCACGATACGGTCGCCATGTCGGACAAGGAAGTGATGCGCGCCATCGGCTCCGAGTACAAGCTGCCGGAAGGGCTGTTCTTCCCGGATACTTATCTGTTCGCCAAGGGCGCCAGCGATTTGCAGATCTACAAGCAGGCGCACGCCATGCTGCTGACCCGCCTGAACGACGCCTGGGACAAGCGCGATCCGGCGCTGCCGTACAAGACGCCGTACGAAGCGCTGACCATGGCCTCCATCGTCGAAAAGGAAACCGGGCAAAAGTCCGAGCGCGGCATGATCGCCGGCGTGTTCGTCAACCGCCTGAAGCTGGGCATGCTGCTGCAAACCGACCCGACCGTGATCTACGGCATGGGCAACAAGTACGATGGCAAGATCCACAAATCGGATCTGGAGACGGACACCCCGTACAATACCTATACCCGCGCCGGTTTGCCGCCGACCCCGATCGCCTTGCCGGGCGTGCAATCGCTGGCGGCGGCGTTGGCGCCGGCCAAGACGCAGGCGCTGTATTTCGTTTCCAAGGGCAACGGCACCAGCCAGTTTTCCGATAATTTGACCGACCACAATCGGGCAGTGAACAAGTTTCAAAGATAAGTTTTATGACTCAACACCGCGGTAAATTCATTACGTTCGAAGGCATAGACGGCGCCGGAAAATCGACCCACATAGCCTTCGTCGGCGACTATCTGAAGGCGCGCGGCGTCGACCTGGTCAGTTCGCGCGAGCCGGGCGGCACGCCGCTGGGCGAGAAGCTGCGCGAGCTGGTGCTGCATGAAAAAATGCACCTGGAAACCGAAGCGTTGCTGATGTTCGCCAGCCGCCGCGAGCACATCGCGCAAGTGATCGAGCCGGCGCTGCATCGCGGCGCCTGGGCCATTTCCGACCGTTTCACCGACGCCAGCTTCGCCTACCAGGGTGGCGGCCGTGGCATGGACCTGGCCAAGCTGGAAGCGCTGGAGCAATGGGTGCATCCGCACCTGCAACCAGACCTGACGCTGCTGTTCGACGTGCCGCTGGAAGTGGCGCGGGCGCGGCTGGACGCCACCCGCTCGCTGGACAAGTTCGAGCAGGAAAAGGCCGATTTCTTCGCCTCCACCCGCAACGAGTACCTGCGCCGCGCCACCCAGTTCGCCGGCCGTTTCCGCGTGATCGACTCGACCCAGTCCATTGCGGACATCCAGGTCCAGATCGCCGCCATCCTCGATGAAATGCTTGCACTTTAAAAGTATTGCATAAGCGCTTGTTTTAAAACAGAATACCAAACAATGAGTAATTCCATATATCCGTGGCAGGAAGCGTCCTGGCAGCAGCTGCAACTGCTGCGCCAGCGCATGCCGCACGCCATCCTGTTTCATGGCGCCGCCGGGATAGGCAAATCCGACTTCATCGAACGCTTCGCCCAGGGCTTGCTGTGCGAGGCAGTGTTGCCGGACGGCCATGCCTGCGGCCAATGCGCGTCCTGCGGCTGGTTCTCCCAGCAAAACCACCCGGATTACCGCCGCGTGCGGCCGGAGGCGCTGGAAGACGAACCCGCCGCCGAGGGCGAGGAGGGTGAAGGCGAAGCCAAGAAGACCGCCAAGTCGACCAAGGCGCCGTCCAAAGAGATCAAGATCGAGCAGATCCGCAATCTGGCGGACTTCATGAACATTTCCACCCACCGCCAGGGGCTGCGGGTGGTGGTGCTGTATCCGGCCGAAGCGCTGAACATGCCGGCCTCCAACGCGCTGCTGAAGACGCTGGAGGAACCGCCTCCGGGCACGGTGTTCCTGTTGGCCTCCAACAGCCTGGACCGGTTGCTGCCGACCATCCTGTCGCGCTGCCGCAAGTTCGCGCTGCCGATGCCGAGCCACGCCGAAGCGCTGGCCTGGCTGAAGTCGCAAGGCGTGGCCGACGCCGACAGCTGGCTGCGCGAGCAGGGCGGCGCGCCGCTGGCGGCCATGGCGCAGGCCGAAGTCGGCAATCGTGACGATCTGGAAGTGTTGCTGCAACTGCTGGCCCACCCCAGCGTGGAAGGCGCGTTGAAAGTTGCCGACAAACTGCAAAAAGTGCCGCTGAGTGCACAAGTTTCATGGTTGCAGCGCTGGCTTTATGATGTGTTTTCCTACAAACTGGCAGGTAACATCCGGTACTATCCGCGTTACCAGAAGGAACTCGCCAGCCTGGCCGGCAAGATCCACGTCAGCCGGTTGCTGGCCGCGATCAAGGGCGCCAACGAGCGCCGCGCGACGGCCGATCATCCGCTGTCGCCCAAGCTGTTCCTGGAGGATATGTTGCTCGATTACGCCGCCTGCTGCGCCTGAAAGGGAATTAATGTCTGCTGCCAGCCCTCTCGACCCGAACACCGTGCCTGCCGTCGCACGGCCGACGGTATTGTCGCTGGCCATCAAGGAGAAGGCCGCGCTGTACGCGGCCTATATGCCTTTCCTGAAGAACGGCGGCATGTTCGTGCCGACCCAGAAGCCCTACAAGATCGGCGACGAGATCTACCTGATCCTGGCGCTGATGGACGACGTCAACAAATACCCGATCGCCGGCAAAGTCGCCTGGATCACGCCGCCCGGCGCGCACAACAACAAGGCGCAGGGCATAGGCGTGCACTTTCCGGAAGACGAAAGCGGCCAGCGCGCCCGCCTGCGCATCGAAGAAATCCTCGGCGCGGCGCTGCGTTCCTCGCGCGCCACGCATACGCTTTAATCCCTCACTGTTTTTCGACATGACCACAGCTTTCCGCCATCGCCTCGCCACGCTCGACGACTTGACTACCATCGTCGCCATCTACAACACCACCATCGCCTCGCGCGAAGTCACGGCCGATACCGAGCCGGTGTCGGTGGAGTCGCGCCTGGCCTGGTTCCACGAGCATACGCCGGAGAAGCGCCCACTGTGGATCATCGAGCAGGCCGGCGACACCTCCAGCAAGCCGGAAATCCTGGGCTGGATGTCGTATTCGAATTTCTATGGCCGTCCCGCCTACTCGGGCACGTCGGAGATTTCGATCTACCTGGCTGAGGCCTGGCGCGGCAAGGGCGTGGGCGGCTACTGCATCGCGCAGGCCATCGCTCACGCGCCGGCGATCAAGGTGCACACCTTGCTGGGCTTTATCTTCGGCCATAACAAGCCCAGCCTGGGCCTGTTCGCCAAATTCGGTTTCGAGACCTGGGCCAACCTGCCCAAGGTGGCCAATCTGGACGGCGTCGAGCGCGACCTGATTATCCTGGGCAAGCGCGTCGGCTGACCGTTATTTGAGCGCGCGGTCCACCGCCGCGCGGATCTGGTCGCTTGCGCAGACCACCGCCGAGTGGCCGCAATCGCCTTGCAGCACCGTGGTCGTTGCCCGGATCTGGTGCGCGAACGCCAGCGCCGGCGCCGGATTGACGATCAAGTCCTGGCGCGGGTTGATGATGTGGACCCGTGCTTTGACCTTCTTGGCGGCATCGTCGCCGATATCCTGCGTCAGGAAGGCGCGCATTTGCCAGCGCGTGTCGTTGGCATCGGCCGCGTCCGGGTCATCCGCGACCGTCTCCGCGATGAATTTATCCACTTCGGCCGGCTTGGTCTTGGCCGCGCGGTAGGCCGGCGTGTCGAAATTCAGCGAAAAGATCTGGTGATACAGCGGCAGCTTGGGGTTTTGCTTGTAATCGCCGTTGGCGTATTCCGGGTCGGCCAGCATGGCCGCTTCCTCGGTGCGCCAGAACAGCAGGTCGTAGCTGGTCTGGCGCGGCGTGCCGGCGATCGGCACGGCCACGTCCATGTAGCCGGGGTGGCTGACCATCCACTGGAAGGCCTGCGTCGCACCCATCGAATAGCCGACGATGGCGTGGACGTGCTTGAGGCCCAGCTTCTCGCTCAGCAGCCGATATTCCGACTCGACCATGTCCCGCACATTGAAGGCCGGGAAGGCCGTACCGTGCTGCGTCGCGCTGTTGGATGGCGAGCAAGCCACGCCATTGCCGATCGCGTCGATGACGATCACATAGTGCCCGGTGGTGTTGAACAGTCCCTTGGGGCCCAGCAGCGATACCGCCTCGCTGCTCTTGCCGGTGTGCCACGGCAGGAAGACGACGGCGTTGGAGCGCGCCGTGTTCAGCGTGCCGACGGTGCGGTAGCCCAGCTTGCAATCCTTGATGACGGCGCCGCTTTCGAGCCGGACGTCGCCGAGGTCGGCAAACTGCTGGGGCGGCGCATCGGCGGCGCTGGCGGCCAGCGGCAGTGCAAGTGCGAGGGCAGGCGGAAGGCGGCTGAACATCAGGCAAACTCCGGAAGTGAATGGGAACGCCGATTCTAGGCCAGGCGTGCTTAGGTTACAATCACGGCATGTTTATCGATTCCCATTGCCACATCAATTTCCCCGAGCTGGCTGCTCGCATGCCCGAGATCCTGGCCAAAATGGCCGACAACAAAGTCACCCATGCGCTGTGCGTGTCGGTCGACTTGCCGGATTTCCCACAAGTGCTGGCGCTGGCCCACGAGTATCCGCACATCTACGCCTCGGTTGGCGTGCACCCGGATTATGAGGACACGCCTGAACCGACCGTCGAACAACTGGTGGAGCTGTCCAACGATCCGAAGATCATCGCCATCGGCGAGACCGGGCTGGACTACTTCCGTCTGCAAGGCGACCTGGAATGGCAGCGCGAGCGCTTCCGTACCCACATCAAAGCTTCAAGAATCACGCGCAAGCCTTTGATTATTCACACCCGCAACGCCAGCGAGGACACCATACGCATCATGCGCGAAGAGGGCGCAGGCACGGAGGCGGGCGGCGTGGCCGGCGTCATGCACTGCTTTACCGAGTCGCTGGAAGTGGCGCGCGCGGCGATCGAGATGGGCTTCTACATCTCCTTCTCCGGCATCGTGACCTTCAAGAGCGCCAAGGATCTGCAGGCGGTGGCGCTGGAAGTGCCGCTGGAACGCATCCTGATCGAGACCGATTCGCCTTACCTTGCACCTATGCCGCATCGCGGCAAGATGAATGAGCCGGGTTTCGTGGCCCATGTCGGCGAGTACATCGCCAAGCTCAAGGGCGTGCCGCTGGAACAGGTCGCCGAACAGACGACTGCCAATTTCTTCAAACTATTCAACGTTGTAGCGTAATCTTTTAATGCTGAATCTATCCAAACGCCGCTTGCTGTTGGCCACCTTGGCCGCCACCCTGACGATGCCGCTGCTGGCAGCCGAGCAGACCGAGGATGAAGTCGACCTGTTCCGCGCCGCCCAGTTGGACAACGTCTCCGGCGTTAAAAAATTGCTGGAACGCGGACTGAGCCCCAATCTGCGCGAGCCCGGCGGTGAAACCGCGCTGATCGTCGCGATGCGTTACGAGGCCTACCGTGTCGCCACCTTGCTGATGGATCAACCAACCATCGACCTGGAAGCGAAGGCGCCCAACGGCAATACCGCGCTGATGATGGCGGCCTTCCGTCAAAACAAGGCGACCGTATTGGACATGCTCAAGCGCGGCGCTCAGGTGAACCAGAAGGGTTGGGCCGCCTTGCACTACGCGGCAGCGGCCGGCAGCACCGACATCACCAGCATCCTGCTGGAACACCACGCCTACATCGACGCCGAATCGCCATCCGGCATGACGCCGCTGATGATCGCCGCCCGCGAGGGTCAGGAGAAAGTCGTGGAACTGTTGCTGGAGCAGGGCGCCGACGCGACCCTGAAAGATGGCGGCTTCCACCAGACCGCCGCCGAGTTCGCGACCCACGCGGACAAGCCATGGATCGCCAAAACCATCAATGCCCACCTGGCCGCGAAGGCCCAGCGCTAAGGGCGTGCCGAATTGACAAGGCCCGAATTGGCGGGCTTTTGGCGCTTATCTCCGGGTTTGGTTCGTCAAGATTGTTAACGATAATGGATCCAGTGCATTGCCTCCAGACACAATGCGCATTAACCAAGGATATCCATGCTGAACGAACGCGAGATTGAAAGCTGCTATCTGGGGCAATTCATTCCAGTCCACTACCATCACAATATGCTGATGGATCAAAACCGTATGCACGGCTTCAAATCGGCCATCGACTACGCGGTCAAGCCGGGCGCCAAGGTCTTGGAGCTTGGTGGCGGCACGGGCGTGCTGTCGTGGTTCGCGGCGGCCAAGGCGGACAAGGTGTATTGCGTCGAATTCAATCCCGACATGGTCAAGGAGGCGCGCAAGATGCTGGCGCTCAATCCTAACGGCGAAAAGGTCGAAGTGGTCCATGCCGACGCCTTTGAATACCTGCCGCCGGAGCCGGTCGATGTCGTCATCTGCGAGATGATCCACGTCGGCATGCTGCGCGAGAAGCAGGTGGAGGTGATCGAATCGTTCAAGCGCCGCTATACCGAGCGCTTCGGTGGCCCGCTGCCGGTGTTCCTGCCGGAAGCGGTCATCATGGCGGTGCAGCCCCTGCAGCAGGAATACGATTTCGAAGGCTTTTACGCGCCCATCGTGCAATTCCAGGAAACCAATGTGATTTATCCGGGCACCGTGGAAGTGGCGCAGCCTGCCGTGTACAGCATCATCGACTTCAACCAGCCGAATGACCTGACCTACGCGTGGCAGGGCAAGTTCGTGGTCGAGCGCAGCGGCGAGATCAACGCCATGCGTTTCGTCACCAAGAACATCCTGGCCGTGGTGTCCGAGCGCTCGACCACCATCGACTGGCTCAACCACTACATGACGCTGCCGCTGGCCAGCCCGGTCAAGGCGCGCGAAGGCGATGTGCTGCAAGTGAGTTTCCAGTACCGCGCCGGTGGCTCGATTCCGTCGCTGCAAGCCTCGCTGCGCGCTGAAATCCTGTACGAAGCGGCGCTGCAACCGGGCAGCTACGTGCCGGCCTACGCTTAAAAAGCTCTTCACGCGGGTCGTTCTGAAGCGTATATTTCGTCTTTTGCAGAAAGAAATATATGGAACAGAACGACCAACGCTACCTCATCCAGCAGAACAAGATCGCCGACGGCGACCAGAAACCACCCGTATTTGCCAAAGTCATGCGCAGCAAGGACGGCGCGTTTGAAGGCGTTTCCTTCATCAAATCGAAGGAAAAAGCCTCGATATTGACCATCGAACAAGCCAACCAGGCGATCGAATGGGCTGCCAAGAAGAAACCGAACGCCCACGAGTACGTCACCAAGATCATCTGCGTCGGTCAATAATCCCCATTCATTCCCTGTTTCGCGCGATTGATCGCGGTTTTCTGCCGTTGGTCGCATGCCAATTGCCCGCAGGGGAGCGCCGCACTACAGTGACAGCATTGACAACGCATCAACTGGATCGGGAGCATCTCATGTTCGGATTTCTGCTGTGGCTGGTTTTGCTGTTCCTGTGCTGGCCGCTGGCCCTGCTGGCGCTGGTGCTGTATCCGCTGTTCTGGCTGATCACCTTGCCGTTCCGCCTGATCGGCATCGGCGTTGAAGGTGTGTTCGAACTGCTGCGCGCCGTGGTCATGCTGCCGGCGCGCATCCTGCGCGGCTCGCCTGGCCGCTGATAGTTGCCGACGTCAGTCGCGGTCCGGCGCACCCAGTGGAAAGTAGGGACGGAACCATCGCGCCTCTTCCACCGCGCGGGCGAACGAGGGGCGCGCAAGCAAGCGCGCACGGTAAGCCCGCAGCAGCGGAAATCGCTCGGCAATCTGAACCGTCCAGTCCGCGTAGAACAGCGCCGGCGCTGCGGCACAGTCGGCCATCGTGAAATCCGCACCTGCGGCCCAAGTCCGGTCCGCGAGATGGCCTTCCAGCCACGCATACGCTGCGTCCAGCTTGCCCGCCGCGTAGGCCAGCCCTTCCTCCTTCTTCGCCTCTACGCCTGACATTGCTTCGCCCACCGCGTGTTGCACGGGGCTCATTACATGCAGGTCGAAAAAACGGTCGAGAAAACGGGTTTCCAGCGCGGCCGCCGCATCCATGGGGAGCAGGCGCACCGGCCCAGGATGGCTGAGTTGCAGGTGCTCGATGATGATGCTGGTCTCGGCGACGTTGCGCTCGCCATCCACCAGCAGCGGAAATTTGCGCAGCGGCCAGCGCCGTTGCCATTCGGCCGTGTGCTGCGGCGTATCCGGCCCGATGCTGCGGAATTCAAACGGAGTGTCATTTTCGTAGAGCGCAATCAGCACTTTCTGCGTGTACGATGAAAATGGATGTCCATACAGTGCGAGTGACATATCGAGAGTCTCCAGTCGTGTGAGTCAAGCCAGGTTTTGCCTGAGATAGGCTTCCAGATTCGCCAGGTGCTGCTTGCCGCCCTCGAGTGCGCCGTATTTCTCGACCACCTCGTCGCGCGATGCCTTGTCGGGGAACAGCGAACGCATGGTGACCAGCGTTCCCTTGCCGGTTTCCTGCAGGGTGACGCAGGCCTCGAACCAGACGCGCTCGCCGTCGCCCTGGTCGTAGACCATCCTGGAGGGCGGCGTGATTTCCTTGAATACCGCGTGGTTGGGGTAGCGGGTGCCGTCGGGCCCCACCATCTCAAAGGTCCAGGCGCCGCCGACGCGGAAATCCATGGTCACGCCTTCGTTGCGGAAGCCATCCGGGCCCCACCACTGGTTGGTATGCTTGGTCTCGGTCATGACCTCCCAGACCAATTCGCGGGGAAACGGTATTTCCCGCTCTACGACTAATTCGCGTTCGCTGTTACTCGTTGCCATCTCTTTCTCCTCGTTCTATTTGCAATGTATGCAGGTAACCTTCCAGGCGGTCCAGGCGGGATTCCCAGACCTTGCGTTGCTCCTCTATCCAGTCCGATGCCGTATTCAAGGATGCCTGTTCCAGACGACAGGGGCGCCACTGGGCGTTCTTGCCGCGACTAATCAACTTGGCCCGCTCCAGCACCTTCAGGTGCTTGGTGATGGCCGGCTGCGACATGTCGAACGGCTCGGCAAGTTCGCCCACCGTGGCCTCGCCTTTGCACAAACGCGCCAACATCGCCCGCCGGGCCGGGTGGGCCAAGGCGGTGAAGATCGCGTCAAGCTGGTTTTCGTATTTAACCATTTGGTTATATTGGACCGTAAAAGCCTCCCTGTCAATGGGAGGCGTAGCGTTTAGAAATCGACCAGGAAACCGGCGCCGAGCGACTTTTGCGAGTAGTTGTAGTCGATCAGGCTTTGGCCGTAGCCGCTGAAGGCTTGCAAATAGCCCTTCAGGTTGGCAAGCACGGGGAACGACCAGCCGGCCTGCAAGGCGCCGTGGCGGGTCGAGAAGTTGCGGCGCGCCAGCAGCGAGAACTCGTGGCCGTTGTTGCGGTAGCTGAGGTTCAGGTCGCCATGACCCAGGAAATCGACGATGTCGATGTTGTCGTTGTCCGAACGGGCGTTATCTAGCCGCTTCCAGATGCGCAATTGCGCCGCCAGCTTGCCGTGCTCGGCGCCCACTTCCGCATACACCCGGTTCCAGCTGCGCGACAAGGTCGAGGTCTGGCCGTTCGACTGGTGCACCATGCCCACGGTCAGGTAGCGGACGTCGAGCGCGCTGCCCAGGTCCAGGTTCAGCGGCGTGGTCAGCATCAGCTCGGGCTGGTAGTTGGTCTCGCGGAAGGGACTGGAGGCGGCGCGGTTGTACGCCTGCCAGAAACTGTTCTGGGTGTAGCCGAACCACAGGTCGATGGGCGTCTTGAACGCCTGCTCGATCATCTTCATCTTGAAACTGAGCTGGTAGGTCAGCTCCGTGTGCTGCGACTTGATGCCGGCCGGCGTGAAATCCTCAAAAGGCGCATCATTGGAGCTGGTGCTGTAATTGGCCAGCAGCAGATAGGTGTCGCGGTGCGGGCGGAAGTTGAATACGCCGCGCTTGGCCGAGCGGTCCAGCTCCCACCACTGCACCATGCGCGAGACGGTGTCTTCCGGCGGTATCGTGGTGATCGCGGCGACCTTGGCCGGCAACACGGGCTCGGCGGGCGGATCGGCCGGCTGGGTGCTGGAAGGCAGCGTCAAGGCGGTGGCCAGTTTGCTGATCTTGCCAGGGTCGGGCACGCCGACCGCGGCGCCGCCGACGGCCTGCAACGCCGGGCCGGACTTGGCCAGGCCGTCGTAGCAAGCCAGGCGGGCGCTGGCGTCGCCCAGCACGGAGCAGCGTTCGATGCGCAGTTCCAGATCGGTGGCCGCTGGCGGTGTTGCGGACTGGGCTAAAGCCAGAGCCGGGGCCATGCCCAAGGACAGAAGAAGGGCGCGTTTCGATGGAACAGTCATGGCGTACTTTCAGTTAAACTTGCTAGTTATTCTACAGCCTATATTAATTGCCGTTAGTCATGTCGCACGACAGGAAATAGATCCGTACTTGAAATTTGCAGTAATCACCACACTTGAGACTTCCTGCATTCATATTGCATCAAGGAGAGAATGATGACCCGCAAGACCCCCATCGAGCGTTACCGCAACATTGGCATCAGCGCCCACATCGACGCTGGCAAGACCACGACCACGGAGCGCATCCTGTTTTATACCGGCGTCAATCACAAAATCGGCGAGGTGCACAATGGCGCCGCGACGATGGACTGGATGGAGCAGGAGCAGGAACGCGGGATCACCATCACCTCCGCCGCCACCACCGCCTTTTGGAAAGGCATGGCGGGCAATTTCGCCGAGCACCGCATCAACATCATCGATACGCCGGGCCACGTCGATTTCACCATCGAGGTGGAGCGTTCCATGCGCGTGCTCGACGGCGCCGTCATGGTGTACGACGCGGTGGGCGGCGTGCAGCCGCAATCCGAGACGGTCTGGCGCCAGGCCAACAAATACGCCGTGCCGCGCATCGCCTTCATCAACAAGATGGACCGCGTCGGCGCCGACTTCTTCCGCGTGCGCGAGCAGATCGCCACGCGGCTGAAGGGTGTCGCCATTCCGATCCAGATTCCGCTGGGCGCCGAGGACAACTTCCATGGCGTGGTGGACCTGGTCAAGATGCGCGCGATTAACTGGGACGACGAGAGCCTGGGCGTCAAGTTCACCTACGAGGACATCCCCGCGCACCTGCAAGCGCTGGCGCAGGAGTGGCACGACAAGATGGTCGAGGCCGCCGCTGAAGGTTCGCCCGAGCTGCTGGAGAAATACCTGGACGGCGGCGTGCTGAGCGAAGAGGAGATCAAGGCCGGACTGCGCCAGCGCACCATCCGCAACGAGATCGTGCCCATGCTGGCCGGCAGCGCCTTCAAGAACCGCGGCGTGCAGGCCATGCTGGACGCGGTGGTCGAGTATCTGCCGTCGCCGCTGGATGTGCCGGCCATCGCCGGTCATGACGAGGACGACAATCCGATCGAGCGCCATCCGAGCGATAGCGATCCGTTCTCGGCGCTGGCGTTCAAGATCATGACCGATCCGTTCGTCGGCCAGCTGACCTTCTTCCGCGTGTATTCGGGCGTGGTCAATTCCGGCGACACGGTCTACAACCCGACCAAGAGCCAGAAGGAGCGCCTGGGCCGCATCCTGCAGATGCACGCCAACGAGCGCAAGGAGATCAAGGAAGTCTACGCCGGCGACATCGCGGCGGCGGTGGGCCTGAAGGGCGTGACCACCGGCGATACCCTGAGCTCGCCGGACCACGTGATCGTGCTGGAAAAGATGATCTTCCCGGAACCGGTGATCTCGCAGGCGGTCGAGCCGAAGACCAAGGCCGACCAGGAAAAGATGGGCATCGCCCTGAACCGGCTGGCGCAGGAAGACCCGTCGTTCCGCGTGCATACCGACGAGGAATCGGGCCAGACCATCATGTCCGGCATGGGCGAGCTGCACCTGGAGATCCTGGTGGACCGCATGCGGCGCGAGTTCAGCGTCGAGGCGACGGTGGGCAAGCCGCAGGTGGCGTATCGTGAAACCATCCAGAAGACGGCCAGCGATGTCGAAGGCAAGTTCGTCAAGCAGTCCGGCGGACGCGGGCAGTACGGCCACGTGGTGCTGACGCTGGAGCCGATGGAGCCGGGCAAGGGCTATCTGTTTGTCGACGCCATCAAGGGCGGCGTGGTGCCGCGCGAGTTCATCCCTGCGGTCGACAAGGGCGTGCAGGAAACCCTGCGCAGCGGCGTGCTGGCCGGCTATCCGGTGGTCGACGTCAAGGTGACGCTGACCTTCGGCTCCTACCACGACGTCGATTCGAACGAGAACGCCTTCCGCATGGCCGGTTCGATGGCCTTCAAGGACGGCATGAAGCGCGCCGATCCTGTGCTGCTGGAACCGATGATGCAGGTGGAAGTGGAAACGCCGGAAGAGTTCATGGGCAACGCCATGGGCGACCTGACGGCGCGGCGCGGCATGGTGCAGGGCATGGACGAGATCCCTGGCGGCGGAGGCAAGATCATCCGCGCGCTGGTGCCGCTGGCCGAGATGTTCGGCTACTCCACCACGCTACGTTCGCTGACGCAGGGCCGGGCGACGTACACGATGGAGTTCAAGCACTACGCCGCCGTGCCGAAGCACATCCTGGATCAGATCGCCGTCTCGTCCAAGGCGCGCCACTGATCAGTCGAAGACCTTCAGCTTGAGCTGAACGGAAATGGCGCCATAGAGCCGATCTTTGTAGGTCGGCACTATGGCGACATTGACGCCCACGCTCTTGTATTCGAAGCTGGCGGTCGGGATGGCCGCCAGGAACCAGCCGCCGTCGCGCATCTTGGGGTAGCCGTTGAAGCCGCCCGCCACCGCCCCCAGCCGCACCGGGCCGATCTTCCACGGCTGGTAGTACACGCCCACATAATTTGAATAGCCGCGATCGCTGTTGTAGAAGCGGCCCGCCGTCGCCGACGCCACCGTCGAAAAACGGTACTCGCCGCCCAGGCCGGGATTGCTATCGTTCAGGCCTTTGTCGCGCTGGAAATGGTAGGAGTAGAAACCGCCGTTCAGCCACACTTCCTTCAGCGGTGCCGATTCGATGGTTTCGAAGGTGTCGGCCACGGCCGCGCCGGACAGGCCGGCCAGCAGCAGCGCGCCGGCAATGCGTAAACTTTTGATCATCCGAAGCTTTCTTCGTCATAGTGAGGACGTTGGATTATAGCGAAGGATTGCGTCCTCCTTGATCTGGATTAGACGGGAAATATTTTCCTTGTGGAAAATGAGAGCTCCACGTCCAACAGGGGGATTTCCATGAAACGCATACGTACACCGGCCTGCACCCTGGCCATCGCGCTGGCGCTGGGCGCCTGCGCCTCCACCACCAAGCCCGGCCCGTCATCATGGGGCACGAGGTGGCGCACCAGACCCGCATCGCCGACCTGAGCGCGTTGATGCCCAAGGTCACGCCGCTGTACGAAGCGGCGCGCCGTTAGCTGTGCGTGGTGGGCTGGCGCTGGCCGGCGTCGGCTGCTGTGGAGGTGGTTTCAGCCAGGCCGTAGGCCATCGGCCAGTCGGCCGGCAAGTGCCAGGTGCCGAATACGCGGTCGAGGAAGGGCAGGGTCGACGAGAAGTTGCGATCCAGCGGCGCCAAGCTGGTGTGGTGCCAGTGATGGAAGGCCGGCGTGGCGATGAGTGATTCCAGCGGGCCGAGCCGGACCCGCAGGTTGGAATGGATGAAGAAGCCCCACACCGTGCCGATGATGATCACCAGCGCCGGCGTGGCGCTACCGCCCGCGCTGGCGCCGGCCAGGCCGAGCACGTACAGCGGCGTCATGCCGAACAGCCGGGTGACGATCATGTCGACCGGATGCGCATGCGTGTTAATCAGGAAGTACAGGTGCTCCGGCTGGTGGTGCACCGAATGGAAATGCCACAGCCACGGCAACTGGTGGCTCAGGCGGTGCCCCCAATAAAAGCCGATTTCCGCGATCAGCAAGGACAGCGGCAGTTTAACCACCAGCGGCAAGGCGCCCACGGCGGCGGGCACGGCGGCCGGCAGCAGCGCTTGCGCCGCCACGGCGACCACCGACATCAGCGCGCCCAGGATGGCGGCCGGCAGCAGGCTGTTGAGGAAATACAGGCCCAGGTTGATCGCCAGCGCGCGGCGCGGCAGGCGGGCCTGGCGCACCGCGAGCCAGCGCTCCAGCGGCACGAACACCAGCGACAGCAGCACCAGCCACACGCACAGCCGCCCCACGTTGACGGCAAAAGTAGGCAGGTAGGCGAGCAGTTGGTTCATCAGTGTCATGGCGTAGTAAAGGGCGGAAACGACAATGCCGGACGCGAACGTCCGGCATTGATTCAAACAGGCGGCGAGTTAGGCAGCCTTGGCTTTGCGGCGACGCGCGGCGTAGCCGACCAGGCCCAGACCCAGGCCCAGCATGCCCCAGGTTTGCGGCTCAGGCACGGCCGAGGTCATCGACACGCCATCCAGCAGCGAGAACGGCGGCACGCCGGTAGGCGTACCCACGGCCAGGAAGCTCAGCACTTCGCTGGCGCTGGTGGCGGTAAAGGTGAACGTTTCTTTCTGCCAGCCGGTGAAGCCGTGGTTGGCGTTGTTTTTCACTTCGGTCGACAGGGTCTGGCCGCCCAGGGACACTTTCCACTGTTCGGTGGTGGCGCCGTTAAAGTTGAGTTGTTGAGCGCCAGCCCAGTAGAAACTCAGATTGTATTGCTGACCAGCGACCAGGCCGTGGACGGTCTGGCTCAGCGGGGCGATTTCAAACGCGCCATCGGCGGCGACAAAGTTGCCGCCGACAGGGCTGGCGCCCAGGCCGTTGGCGGAGCCATTGCCGGCGCCCCACAGTTGCAGGTTGCCATAGCTGCCGTTGACGCCGCCGTGGTCCACGTTGGTACCGTTGAACAGGAAGTTGTAGCCGTTGCTGCTCCAGCCCTGAACCTGATGGCCGTTGTAGCCGATTTGGCCGTAGTCACCGACTTCGAAACCACCGTTGACGATCAGTTCACCAGGGACGGCGGCGTTTGCCACGCCTGCGCACAGGGCGGCAGCGGCGGACAGGGCCATCATTATCGATTTAATACGCATGTAAAAACTCCAGGAAACGCAATTCAGGCGGGCTTCCGGCCGCCGGCGGTGTTGAAGGTTGATTGATTTCAGTCAATTAACTTGCTCTAAATGCATTATGGATGAACAATGTTTAAATTGGAATATTTTTAATTTGTAAAGTAAGTTGAGCACAGTGCAATAGCTGTGTTAGCAATGGAAGCGCTACCGCAACTTGCGAAAAAAAAGCCAGTGCCTCAGATCGTGACGCGCCAGCCGCGTCTTTCGGCGCCCGCCATAGCCAGCCAGAACAGCGCCGTGAACGTGGCGGCGAACGCCAGCGAGGTCGTCCACGGCCCAAACAGAGGGCCCAGCGGGCCGCTGAAAACGTGCGCATAAAGCGGCCCCATCAGGCCGCTGCCTTCAATCACGCAAGTGGCGATCCAGGAACCGGCGTAGGCGGCGATCGCGTTGACGCCCATGGCCCGGCCCAGCGGCGGCCAGCCGCGCACGTCGATCAGCTGGTGGGCCAGCGCGACGGCCAGCATGCCGAAGCCGCCGGTCCACAGCACGAAGGACGAGGTCCACAGCTGCTTGTTGAACGGCAGCGACAGCGACCACAGGCCGCCCAGCAGCATCGCTGCGGCGCCGGCCAGGGCCAGCGTGCGGGTCTGGCCGCGCCGCAACCAGTCGCCAGCGCGCAGGCCGAGGATGACGGTGGCCAGCGACGGCAAGGTGCCCAGGATGCCCTCGGGATCGTGGCCGATGCCGGTGGCGGCGTCGTACTGGTAGGCCAGGTGGCCCAGTAGCGCGCTGTCGATGCGGTCGGACAGGTTCAGGCCCGGCTCCAGCGAGCCGCCCGCCATCAGCAGCGCCCAGTAGCCGAGCAGGATGGCCGCGAAAGCTGTCCATTGGGCACGGGCGTTGCGCAGGTAGATGGCCATCAGCCCCGCCGCCGCGAAACAGATGCCGGTCCTTTGCAGCACGCCGAACAGGCGGAAGCCGCGCCCGTTCAAGAGCAGCATCGCCACCACGTGCAGCGCTATCCCCAACAGCACGATGCGCGCGGCGCGCCACAGCACCGAGCGCGCCAGCGGCGCTTTGTCCGCGCCCGCGTCCAGGCGGGGGCTGAGCGCCAGGTTGATAGAGACACCCACGATCAGCATGAAGATGGGGAAGATGAAGTCCGGCGGCGTGCAGCCGTGCCATTCGGCGTGTTCCAGCCAGGGGTAGACGTGCGACCAGTCGCCGGCGTCGTTCACCAGCAGCATGGCGGCCACCGTCAGGCCGCGCACCGCGTCGATAGAATTGATACGCATAGTTTTAAAGTTTAGAGCTGCAATTTGATATGCATGCGGTTGAGGCCAGCCGCCAGCGCCATGACGATGGCGGCGTAGGCGAGGGCCCAAAGGAGTCCCGGCATGCCGGAGCCCAGCACGTCCGGCAACGCCAGGTGCAGGACCTGCATCAGCGCGTAGACGATGTAGGGAATGAGGTAGACCAGCAGCGGATTGGCCGCCGCCGGCCGGACCAGCGCTGTCCAGCCACTCAGCCGCTTCAGGTCGACCAGCCAGTGGAGCGCCGCGAACAGCAGCACGCAGATGGCGGAGCTGTACAGCGCCCAACTTGGCGTGGCATAGATCTTCGAGATCCCGAAGTACTGCCGCAGCACGCAGGCCAGCACGGCCAGCGTCAGCGCCAGCAGCAACGCGTCGCGGAATGGCTTGCCGCGTTCCTGGCCGAAGAAGATCATGGACGTCAGCAAGCCGCACAGCGCGATCGACGTGTGGACCGCATTCTCGGCCAGCGCGCCTGCCGCCGTATGGGCCGCGCAGTACAGGCCTGTGCAAGCCAGCAGCAATGCGCCGAGCGGCAGCAAGCGGGCCCGCGTCAGCGCCCATGCCACGGTACTGGACAGGTAGGCCCAGCCTATCAAGCCCAGTATCCCCCACCACTGCGGCGTCAGGCGCAAGCTGCCATCCGGACCGCCTCGGAATATCAGCGCCAAGACCAGCAAACCTGCGACGCCGGCCGCACGCAAGGCCATGGCGAGCGCCTTGTTCTGAAAACGATAGACCGCCCACACCAGGATCGCGCAGCCGTAGAACAGCAGCGACCACTGATGGATGGACATGCCCATCGCCGCCTCGTTGTAGCCGTCCTCCGCGTTGACCATGAATACGCCCAGCACCAGCAGCCCGGCGGCGCGCGCCAGCACATGCCGCCAGCGCTGCACCGCCGTGTCACCAGCCGCCTGCCGCTGCGCCATGGCGAAGGGTATTGACATGCCGACGATGAACAGGAAAGCCGGGAACACCACGTCCGGGAAGGTCATGGCGTCGGCATCCGCCGAGGCATGCTCCATCCAGGCCGGCATGCCGCGCATGCCGGCCAATGTGTTCACGAAGATCATGACCAGGATGGTGATGCCGCGGAAGGCGTCGATCGCCAGTATCCGCGCGGGTTTAGAGTTTGCCACGCAGACCCAGGTAGTATTGGCGGCCGTTCGAATACGAGGCGATAGGCTGGTCCTTGTTCTCGCCGTAGTAGCGCAGTACGGCGTTGTTGAGGTTCAGCGCATCGAAGGTGATCGACAGGTTCTCGCTGATCTTGTAGTTGATCGACGCCGCCAGGTTGCCGGTGCCCGCCATCACCTGCGGGAAGCTGTTGTACAAGCCGCCGGAGAAGCTGGAACGATAGGTATAGGCCAGGCGGGCGCTCAGCTTGTCGTCTTCGTAGTAGGTCTCCGCATTGTAGGTGTTTTTGGAATTGCCGACCACCGGCTTGCCATCGGCCGCGCTGCCGTCGGTGTAGGTGTAGTTGGCCAGCACGCCGACGCCGCCGAACAGGTGCTGCTGGTAGGCCAGCTCCACGCCCTTGTTCTTGGCGCTGATATTGGTCGGCGACGAGATCGCGTAGCTATCGAAGCGCTTGAACGAGTTGTTGAAGTAGGTGAGGTTGGCCGTGCCGTAGGTGACGTAGGACGACATGTCCATGTAGAACACGCCGGCCGACAGCAGCGCTTTCGGCGCGAAGTACCATTCCAGCGCGACGTCGTAGTTGGTCGAGCGTACCGGCTTGAGGTTCGGGTTGCCGCTGCTGCCGGTCAGGTTGGTGTCGTTCAGCGTGACCGCGCCGACCATGGCGCTGAAGTCGGGGCGCGCCATGGTCTTGGCGACGGCGGCGCGCGCCACCAGGTTGGGCGACAGGTCGAACTTGAAGTTCGCGCTAGGCAGCACGTCGTTGTAGCCGACCTGGTTCAGCGTCGGCGTGTAGACGCCGTTCACGTTGTCCTGGCCGATCGGATGGTCGCCGCCGGGGATGTTGGTGATCGTGGCCTGGTTGGTGTGCACATAGCGCACGCCCACGTTGCCACGCCAGCCGTCGCCGGCCAGGTTGACCATGCCGTAGATGGCGCTGGATTTCTCCTTGACGTCCATTTCGCCGGCCCAGTTCTCGGTGGTCGGGCCGCCCGCCAGGTCGTACTTGGCGGCCCAGGCGGCGATGTCGCCGGGGTTGATCTGCCATACGTTGCGCAGGAAGTCGGCGCTGTTGGTGATGCCGTTGCCGAAGTTGGACGGGTAGGTGGCGCCGTTCCACGCCGGCAGCGGCGCCGAGGTGGTGCCGTCGCAGGCCTTGCAGCTGCGGTTCTCCGGCTGGCTGACGCTGCGATGGTGTTCGGCGAAACGCACGCCGAACTTGGCCGATTCCATGACGCCGCTATCGAGCCGCAATTCGCCGTCGGCCTGCGCGTATTTTTCGCTGTCCTTGGTGATGACGTGCGAACCCCAGGCCGAAGCGGTGACGTAGTTGGTGAACTTGGACGTGTCCGCGCCGGGGAAGGACATGGTGGCTGGCGACATGCCGTTCAGCGTGTAGCTGGAACCGGCGCCGGTCAGGCCGGCCTCGTAGCCGATATCGGCCGGCGTCTTGCCGGAGCCGCGCGTGTAGCCCACGCTGCCGCTGACGCGCAGGTCCTGATTGACCTTGTAGCTGCCGTCCAGGTCTATGTAGGCCGACGAGGACGACGAGCCGGGACGGTAGATCTGGTCGCCGAAGGCCGAGTACAGCGAGGAGTTGTAGGTCTGGGTAGCGCTGACTGCCGGGAACTGCGAGGCCGGTATCGTGGCCGCTACCAGCGTGCCGCTCTTGATGGTGTAGGCCGAAGGGATCACGCCGACCGAGGCGCCGGTGTCCGGATTGGTGGCGTTGATGTTGGCGGCGATGTTGTTGTAGAAGCTGCGGTTGTAGTTGGCCGCATCCAGCTGCGAGCTGAAGCCGTTGATGTCGAAGCTCAGGTCCTTGCTAGGCTTGAATTGCAGGTCGAAGGCGCCGCCGGTGCGTTTGCGGGTTTGCTCGAACAGCGAGGCGCTGATGCCGGCCGGCGCCAGGATGCCCGCCAGTTCCGGGTGCGCCTTGGCGGCGTTGCTGTCGGCGGCGATGGGGGTGTAGCCGTAGAACTCCTGGCCGTCGCGGCGTTCGTGGCGCTTTTCCGAGAATAGCTGCACCAGCACGCCGAAGGTCTTGGCGTCGTTCTTCCAGCCGATCAGCGCACTCAGTTGTGGATCGGTCTTGCTTGGCAGGTCGGCGTAGATGGCTTGCGCCGAGGCTTCCAGCGTCAGCTGCTTCTTGAAGTCGAGCGGCTTGCGGGTCTCGATGTTGACCGAGCCGGCCACGCCGCCTTCGACCATGTCGGCCTGCTGGCTTTTCTGCACCGTGACGGCGCCGACGATTTCCGACGGCAGCAGCGCGTAGCTGACGCTGCGCCCGACGGCGCCGGCCTGGTCCAGCACGAACCAGTCGCCGGTGCCGATCGCATGGCCGTTGACCTGCGTCTGCGTCAGGCTGGAGCTGGTGCCGCGGATGCTGACGCGGTCATTCTCGGCGAAGCCGCCTTCACCGCCGGCGGAGGACGAGATGTTCACGCCCGGTACGCGCTGGATGGCGTCGGCCACGTTCTTGTCCGGCATTTTGCCGATGTCCTCGGCCGATACCACTTCGGACAGCGTGTCGCTATTGCGCTTGCGTGCCAGGGCCTGTTGCAGGGAAGCGCGGATGCCGGTGACCACCACCTGTTCGAGCGGCTGGGCGTTGTCGCCGGCCGCCTGTTGCGCCATGGCCGGCGCGGCCGCTGCGCATGCCAGCATCAATCCCACGGCCGAAGCGATAGGCGTGAGCGTCGTTTTGATCCCTGCGTTGCTGTCCATCTGGTCTCCCTCGTTTTAAGTGTGGGCAGATTGTCCCTAGTCTTCCTTAACGCTATCCAAAAGGAACCTTAAGGTTTTCCTAACGTTGTGGCGCGCAGGCGATTGACAGTCCGGCAAGAAGATGCGTAGATACGGGCTTCACGAATAAGGTGGCGACATATGAAGATTTGCCTGGTCGAGGACGACCTGGAATTGGGCAAGGCCTTGCAAGCGGCCTTGCAGGATGCGGGACAGGAAGTGATCTGGGTGCGCCGCGCCAGCGACGCGCGTCATTGGGTGGAAAACGAACCGTTCGACGCCGTGCTGCTGGACCTCGGCCTGCCCGATGGGAACGGCATCGACGTGCTGCGCGAACTGCGGGCGGGCGGCCACACGCTGCCCATCCTGGTCATCACCGCGCGCGACAGCCTGGAGGACCGCTTGAACGGCCTCGATCGCGGCGCCGACGATTACCTGGTCAAGCCATTCGTCGTCACGGAGCTGTTGGCGCGGCTGCGCGCGGTGATGCGGCGCGCCACCGGCTGGAGCGAATCCGGTGAACCGGTGTGGAAGGTCAAGGACCTGGTGCTGGACGATAAACGCATGCTGCTGACCCGCGCCGGCGCCAACGTGGTGCTGTCGAAAACCGAATTCGCCTTGCTGCACGCGCTGATGCGCTACCCGGACCGCGTGCTGACCCGGCGCGAGCTGGAATCGCGCGCGCTGCCGCACAGCGAAGGCGCGGCGCTGGACGTGCACATGTCGCACCTGCGGCAGAAAATTGGCGAGGGCTATATCCGCACCGTGCGCGGCGTCGGCTACGTGGTCGACAAATGACGATGCACAATCGCTCGCTGTTCAAGCGCCTGCTGTTCGGCTTCATCTCGGTGATGATGCTGATCTGGCTGGCGAATCTGGCGCTGGACGTCTACGAAACCCGCACCAGCAAGCGGCGCGACATGCAGCGCGAACTGCGCGCCAGCGCCTTGCGCATCATCGTGCTGATGCAAACCGTCGGCGAGCGGCCGCCGGAGCAGGTCCGGCCGCTGGTGCGCAAGATGGAGCAGCTGCATTACGCGCTCTACACGGAGCTGGGCTGGTACATCCCGGCGCTGCAAACGCAGGTATGGCGGCACGGGCAGCTGGTCTACGCGTCGCCCGATGCGGGTCTGCCACCCACCGACGCAGCCGCCGGCCCGCATGCGCAGCCGCTCAAGGACGGCTGGGTGGTGTCGGTTGAAGACGATCCCGCCACCGGCGTCACCGTGCGCATGGCGACGGAGGTGATCGGCGAGTGGATGCTGCAGGTGTCGAGCATCGGCTACTATTTTGCGCCGCTGCTGTTCAGCGTACCGTTCCTGCTGCTGCCGGCGTGGTTCATCATCCGCGTCGGGCTGCGGCCGTTGAAGTCCATCGTCGGCGAGATCGAGGAGCGCTCGGCCACCGACTTGTCGCCGCTGGCGCCGTCGCCCTACCTGGAGCTGTCGCCGCTGGTCGGATCGGTCAATCGCCTGATGGAGCGGCTGACCGAGAGGCTGGAGCGCGAGCAGGAATTCCTGGTCGACGCGGCGCACGAGCTCAAGACGCCGCTGTCCATCATCCAGATCAACGCCGATACGCTGACCACCACACGCACGGCGCAGCGGGTGGAAGAGGCGGGGCAGGGCCTGCGCACCGGCGTGCAGCGCGCCACGCACACGGTGCACCAGCTGCTGGCATTGGCCCGCTCCGGCGGTGACCGCGATCATGCCAGCCTGATGCCGCGCGACCTGGTCGAACTGGTGGCGGACCGGCTGGCGCTGGCCGGGCAGATCGCCGCCACGCGCCATGTCGAAATCGAATTGCAGGCGCCGGAACGCTGCATGCTGGCCATGCACCTGGAAAGCATGGCGTCGCTGATCGATAACCTGGTCAGCAACGCGGTCAAGTATTCGCCGGAAGGCGGCCGCGTGACGGTGGCCGTCGCCCAGGCGGATGAACATATCGTGCTCTCGGTCGCCGACCAGGGGCCGGGCATTGCGCCGGAGATGCAGCGCAAGGTGTTCGAGCGCTTCTTCCGCTTGCCTGACCAGGACCAGCCGGGCAGCGGACTTGGCCTGGCCATCGCCGAACGGGCAGCGGCACGCAACCAGGGACGCATCCAGCTGGCGAATCGCGATGACGGGCCGGGATTGCAAGTGGTCGTGAGCTTTGCCGACGTAAGGGAGTGACGTATATTTTCTTTGTTATTTATGCCATATAATCGGGCCGCTGAAACTCTCATAAGCCGCCATGAACTATCTGACCCGTTTTCGACCACTGATCCTCGCCTTGCCGCTGCTGCTGGCCGGCTGCCAATCCACCATGCAGCGCATCGCCGATTGCAAGGTCGGCGACTGGACCGCCATCGGGCATAAGGACGGCGTGCAGGGCGAGCCGTCCGACTACGCCGAGCGCAAGGACTTCTGCGACGATCACTCCGACGACAAGAAACCCGCAGCCATCGGCGCCGAGGCGCAATACATCGCCGGCTGGGCGCAGGGTAACTGGGACCTGTGGTCACAGCTGGGCCAACAGGATGGCGGCAAGGGACTCCAGCCGCAGTATGACGCGCACGCCGCCAGCGACGACGTCCGCAAGCACAAGACGCCATTGAACCGTCCCGCCTACGATGCCGGTTGGGCGATCGGCAATTCCGAATATTGGAAAGGGCTGGGCAAGCGCTCGGGCACCGACGGCCAGCCGCTGTCGGCCCAGAAGGATGCCGCACGCGCCAGGGCCGCCGGCATGCAACTGCGCTTCGACGAAGCCGCATATACCGACGGCTGGCAGATCGGCAACCGCACCTTCTGGCAGGACGCCGGCTACACTGATGCGCGCAACGGCACGCCGGACAGCGCCTTCCGTGACCGTGCATCCAACGCCCGTAGCGCCGGCGTGCAGGTGCAGGAGGAAGCCTATCGCGCGGCGTGGAACGGCGAGATCGTCAACTACTGGCGCAATCTCGGCACACAGGATGCCGTCAGCGGCAAGGACTTCGCCATGCGCAGCAAGGAGGCGCGCGCCAAGGGCCTGAAGATTTTCGAATCCGAATATCGCCAGGCCTGGGAAGCGCGCCTGACCGACTATTGGCGCCAGACCGGAGCCGATGACGGCTACGGCAAGCCCTTCATGCTGGACGATCGCATCGCCAACGCGGGCCGCAACGGGGTGTTCGTGATCGCCGCGACACGCGACCTGTACACGGCCGCTTGGGATGAGCAGAACGCCAGATACTGCATGCCGGAGAATGCCTTCGAGCGAGGCCGCACCAACAGCGGCATGGCGGTCGAGGTCTGCCGCGGTGAATTGCGCAACCAGTTAAAGCATGCCTATGTCAGCGGGCAGGATTATGAAGTGGCAGCGGCCAAATATCGCCAGGCGGTCGACGACGCCAACGAGATATCGGGGCGCCTGAACGATGCCCGCCATCGGCTGG
Source organism: Duganella sp. BJB476 (assembly GCF_003416895.1). GTDB lineage: Bacteria > Pseudomonadota > Gammaproteobacteria > Burkholderiales > Burkholderiaceae_D > Rugamonas. The sequence goes on along the minus strand of NZ_QVIO01000001.1, from coordinate 1,617,149 downwards.
ACCGGCTGCAACGCGAGATCCGCTCCAATCTGGAAGCCAAGGACCGCGTGGTCAACGACGACACCAGGAGGCAGGACGCCCGCCGCGAGCAGGAACGCCGCGATCTGATCGACTATATCCGGCAACTGGAGCGTCAGCTGGACGACGCCCGCCGCTGGGTGGAACGTCACGAACAGCAAATGCAACGCCTGCGCCGCGAGATCTACTAACCCTTAAAAATTGACTTGCATTTCAACCAAGATGCTCTATGATTGCATTACTGTGTTACTTCACTAGTACACTAAACGCACTCAAAGGAGCACCGATGCCGTCATTAAAACCCTTCCGTTTGCTCGGCGCGCTGTTGTTGGTGATGACCAGCGGTACGGCGGCGATTGCCGCTGAGCCCGCGCCGTCCACATTGGCAGAGCTGGACCAGCGCCTGGAAAAGATGTTCGTACAGCGAGGCATTCCAGGCGCCGCGCTGGCGCTGGTGGAAGACGGCAAGATTGTCCTTCTCAAGGGGTATGGCGTAGCGGACAAGGCCAGCGGTGAACGCGTCACGCCGGATACGATTTTTCGCGCAGCCTCGATCTCCAAGAGCTTCACCAGCATCGGCATCATGCAGCTGGTCGACAGTGGCAAATTGAAGCTGGACGCCCGACTGGCCGACCTCGCGCCCGAAATCCGCTTCAACAATCCATGGGAACAAAGCGACCCCGTGCGCCTCGTTCACCTGCTCGAACATACGACGGGCTGGCCTGACATCAGTACCCGTGTCGAGCTGCAGAACGGTCCCGACTGGTCGGTGCGGCGTGGCGTCGAGTTCGCCAGCCCGGAGTACGTCAGCCGTTGGCGGCCGGGTCAGTTTGCCGTCTATGCGAACGCCGGCCCGGCCGTGGCGGGTTATGTGCTGGAAAAAGTGGCAGGGCAGGATTTCGCGGCCTTCGAGCGCGACCATGTGCTGCGGCCGATGGGCATGGCCAGCGCCGATTTCACGCTGACGCCTGAACTGGCCGCCAAGCTGGCCAAGAGCTACGCGCCCGATGGCGCACCGACGCCGTACCAGCACATCATCATGCCGCCGTCCGGATCGCTGGCCACCAGCGTGCGGGAATTATCGCGCCTGGTGTTGTTCTTTGTCGGCAAGGGCACCGTCGATGGGCATCGGATCCTGTCGCCGCAGGCAGTCGAGCGCATCGAGCACGGCGAATCCTCGCTGGCCGCGCGGGCAGGGTTGGACGCAGGCTACGGCCTGGGCAACTTCCCGCTGAGTGAGACCGGGGCGAGCTTTCGCGGCCACAACGGTGAAATCGATTCCTTTACCTCGGTCTACGGCTATTCCACCGCGCAAGGCAGTGGCTACGTGGTGTTGGCAAATGGCGGTGAGGGCGTCGACTTCCGGACGCCGGTTACCGGCCTGATCCAGGCTTACCTGAGCCGCAAGCACGCGTTTGCGCCAGCGCCTTTGTTCCCAGTCGATCAGACGGAACTCGCAGCGCTGACCGGTTTCTACCGCAATGTGACGCCGGCCAAGGACTTGATGCGGCCTTATGCGGAAGTGTTGGGCATGTCGCGGGTCACCCTGGTCGATGGCGGCCTGCGGGTTAGCGGCAAGCCTTACCTGCCGACCGGCAAGCACACCTTCCGCCGCGCCGATCGGGAAGCGGCAAGCCTGGCCTTTGCGGTGCAAGATGGAGAAACCTACGTCCTGTCCGGCGGCTTGGGCGACCGCAAGCGCGAAGCTACCTGGCGCATCGCCGGCTACGCAATTGTCGCTGCGCTGACCTTGCTTGGCGGCGTATTCGGTGTTTTGGCTTTGCCGGTCTGGGGCGTGGCCGCCTATCGGAAGACGCTGCAAGCCAAGGGCGGCTGGAAGGTGCGGATCGTGCCGCTGCTGGCCTTCGGCTGCCTGTGCGCCACGTTCATATTGCCCCTGTTCGGCATCAGCGGAGGCATAGCGACCATGGCGATGCTGGCCGCGCCGAGCATGCTTTCGGTGCCGATTCTGCTGTGCAGCGTGGCGTTCCCGCTGCTGGCGGTAGCCGGACTTTGGCTGGCGTTGACCAACCAGCGCGCCGGCCGGCCGGCGCGCTGGCATGCCGGACTGACATCCGCCGGGATCCTCGCCATCGCCGCTTACGCGTGCTCGATCGGTTGGATCGGACTGCGCACCTGGACGATGTGACGGGATCTTCTGGACCGGCAATATTTGGTAACAATACACGGGCTTCGGTCGGCGGATCCCTGCGTTATCATGACGTCATGTCCGCGCCACGATCCGATGAAGTCCTCATGCTCAGCTATCGCGATGGCGATCTGGCGGCGTTCGCGGAACTGTATCGGCGCCACAGCCAGGGCTTGTACCTGTTCCTGGCATGGCGTTCGCCGCGCCGGGAGTGGGTCAACGACATCATGCAGGACAGCTGGGCCAATCTGCACCAGGCCCGCGCGCGCTACGAACCTGGCGCCAGCTTCCGCACCTATCTTTTCCAGATCGCCCGCAATCGCCTGATCGACCTGATACGCATGAACGAACGCGTGCTGCTGGCCAGCGACGGCGGCGACGACGACTGGTTCGATCACGTGGCAGATGCCGCACAGGACAGCCCCGCGCCCGACGGCCAACTGGAGCGCAAGCAGCAGACCAGCCGTTTGCATGCGATGATACGGCTGCTGCCGGTCGACCAGCGCGAGGCGCTGGTGCTACAGCAGTTCAACAGCATGAGCCTGGAAGAAATCGCGGAGTTGGTGGCGGCGCCGGTGGAGACGGTGAAGAGCCGCCTGCGTTACGCGATGCGCAAATTGCGGCAGGAACTGGCGCCGGCGGCCGTAGAGGCGAGAGCATGAATCCACACGATCACACTGAAGACGCGGAGTTCGACGACTTCCTCAAAGGCGAGGGGGATTTGGCGCGTCAGCTGCGGGACTTGCCACAGCCGCAGCCGCCGAAGGCCTTGTCCGCCGCCATCCTTGCGCGCGCGGCGTCCGATCTCGGCGCCGCCGCCGTGCCGGGTGCATCGGCCAACGATGCGGTGCTCGATGGCGTACCTGCGGCACCGCCGGCGCGCCACTATCTGCGGCGGGCGCGGGTTCCCCTCGGTCTTGCCGCCAGCGTGGTGCTGGCGTTGTTTATGGTGCGCGGATTGATGCCGCAAGCGTTCGCGCCGGTGGCTGAACGGGAGGTCGTCTCGCGGGAAGCCGCAGCGCCGGATGCACGAGTCGCCGCCGCCAGCCCGGCGGCGGAGGCGCCATCCGCTACCGTACCGGCGCCACCGCCGCCGCCCGCGCCGAAGTTGGCGCAGGTGAAGCGCTCAGTGGCTCGGCCGACGGCAAAGCCGGCGCCGGTCGCCGACATCGTCATTGCAGGTAGCGCCATCGATGCGACGCCAGCATCCGAACAGAAGGTGCTGGGCTATTCCGCCGCGCCGTCGGTGATGATGCGCAGCGCGCCGGCAGTTGAAGTGTTGTCCGCGCCGGCCTGGCTGGCGCGCATGAGCGACATGCTAAAGGCTGGCCGAACGAAAGAAGCGCAGGCGGAATGGCTGAAGTTCCGCATGCGCTATCCTGATGCCGAGGTGCCGCTGGAACTACGGCTGCAACTCGACGCGATCAATTAACGTCAAACTCTCCCACCAGTACCGTGCTGCCGGTGTCGCGCAGGCGCAGCGTCACCATTTGGTCGCGCTGTTTCGGCGTGCCGAAGCCGGTGCTAAGGCGCAGTTGCACGGTGGTGGCGCCGGCGACGATCTGCTGGCGATGTCCGAACGAGTTGACCTCCACCCGGTACTTGCCCGGCTTGGCCACCCGCAGTGAAAATTCCTCCGGCCCGTAGCCGCCGGTGAAGTCGCGCGACATGCGGCCGCCCTGGTAGGTGTAGCGGTTGGCGTAGTAGCATTTCTCCCCGTTCGGATCGGTAACCCACAAGTCGATGTCGGTGTTGTCGGCGTCCCAGGTCAGCACTGCCCGCAAGGCCAGCGGCAGGTTGCGCAGCAGGCGACGGTCGATGCGGCTGGTATCAGGCTTGACGGTGGCTTTGGCGATAATGGCGTTGAGCTCCGCCAGCGTCACCAGTTCGATCTCGGCGAAGCGACCGTCCCACGGGCGGCTCAACACCTCCGCAAGCTGGTCGATCGCGGGCTGCACCTGGCCTGCTGCGGCGTAGGCGAGGCCGAGGTCGCGATACGATTGCGGCTCTTCCTCGGCCAGCCTCAGTACCTGCTGGAAGACCGGGATCGCCAGCGCCGACTCACCGGCTTGCAGCAGGCGGTAGCCGAGGATACGCAAGACCTGGCGATTTTCCAGGTCCATCTCCGCCAGGTTTGACAGTACCCGCAGCGCCAGGTCACGCTGGCCTTGTTCGAGCAGCATGTCGGCGCTGTCCAGGAAGAAGGCGCTGCTGTTGGTGTAGTTCGGCTTTTCGTCCAGGTAGATCGCATACAGGTCGGCCGCCTTGGCCGCCTTCATGCGAGCGCGATACGGCTCGTTGGGTGACCATTTCTTGAGCTGGATGCCGGCGTTCATTGTGTCGCCGACTGGCGCCGCCATTGGCTTGGCGGCGACTTCCATGCGGCGCGCATCGGCACGGCCATAGGACAGCGTGGGCGATGCCAGAGCTGTCGGCGGTGGCGGCGCCATTTGCACGGCCGCTGCCGCTGATGGCGCGTACGCCGAGCGTGCCGCCCTGATCGGCTCCGGCGCAGCGTCGGCTGCCTCTTCTTCCGTGGCCTTGAAGTCGACCAGCTTTGGCAAGCCCGATTTCGGATAGCTCTTTTCCCACCACGCGACCTTTTGTTCAAACTCGCGCACAATCTGATCGGTGTGCTGTACGGTGATGCGGCGTTGCGATACCAGGCGATTTTGTTTGAGCTGAGCGTAGGCCTCCTTGTAGGCTGGCGGTGGCTCGATCTCATAGCGCACGTAGTCCTCCAGCCGGTCCAGCACCAGCAGCGAAGTCTCGCGCGTGGGCATGCCGAAGCGTTGGCCGAGGCGGCGGATTTCGCCGCGCTTCAGGTCGTAGTCCGCCTCCAGCGCGTGCAGGCGGTAGCTGGCCCACATGCCGGCGGCCAGCGGATGGTATGGCGCGTTGGCATTCACCGGCACGGTCACGATGCGGCTCTTGCCTTGCTGCGTCAAGGTCAGTGTCAGTTCGGCCGAGGGCTGCGTCAGGCGTCCGGCGATGCGCAGGATGCCGTCCTGCGGCTCATGCGATTCGACCGAAATATCCTTGGCGCCGCTGGCGCTGATATCGCTCAATCGCAGCGTATCCGCCAGCAGCGCCTGCGCGGCTTGCGCCGGGTGGTTCGCTTGCAGCTGCACCAGGCGGCCGCCGTTGCGCTCCGCCAGCGCGGCCAGGCGTGCGCTGTCCGACACCAGCGCCGAATTCAATGCATACAAACGCTGGGTCTTGGCCAGTGTGGGGAAGGGCGCATCGCCATAATTGGACAGCCCGTCGCTGACCAGCAGGTATTCGTTGATGTCCGCTTCCGGCTTCCAGGCGCCGAGCGCACTGGCGCCATCGTAGGCGGTGCTTGCCAGCGCCGCGCGCAAGGCGCTCCAATTGCCGTTGACGACGCGGAAGCGCTGGCTGGCCTCGGCGCGGTCGCGCAGGCGGATCAGGCGTACTTCCACATTGGGTACGGCCTTGAAGTAGTGATCCAGCACAGCCAGTTCGGCTTCGGTCTGGCGCTGAGCGCCTGATCCGGAGCTGTCCCATAACAGTCCCAGTACGGCCGGCGGCATGCGCACCTGAGGCGGGCTGTCCCCGCCGACGGCGATCTCGCTGAGGAAGAAGGTCTCGCCGTCGAATTCCTGCACAAATGTCTGCGGCTGCGTGGAGGCGGCCAGCGCCAGTTCCAGCGTGCCGTCGGCGCGGTAGGCGCTTCTGGTCACGCGGGCGCGATAGCCGTCCTGCTGCCGCTCGAACTGCATGCCGCCCAGCGCACCGCGCGGCTGCGGCGGCGTGCTAGCGCCAAGCACGTTCAGTTCCAGATCAAATTCGGGGATGGCGTCGCCGTAGGCCAGCGGCAGGCGATACAGGCGCTGGGCTTCATTGCGCGCCAGCGGCTCGGCGTATTTCAGCTGCACGGTGCGCGTTCCGCGCGGCGGTATCGGATAGACGCGCAGCTTGAAGTTGTTCCCCTGCGTGACCTCCAGCAGCGCCGGATCGATGCGGCGGCGCTCCACCTCTTCGAAGATCATGCGGCCCTTGGCCTTCTCGACCGGCACGGCCGGCCGCAGCGCGCCGTCGATATCCAGCGCGAAGGCCGTCACGCGCTGACCTGGCAGCAGCGGGAATTGCAGTTCGCCTTCCAGTTGAACCGCATTGGGATTGTAAAACACCATCTCCACAGTGGTCTGCGCCAGGCCGCCGCTGATCTCCGCGTTGATGCGCAGGCTTTGCAGGCGCACTGGCGTTTGCGCGCGCGGCACGATCAGGCGGGGCGGCATGATGGGCGGCAGCGGCGCAATGGCCTGGGCCAGCGTCGACACCATCAATAAAAACACGACTAGTAGTGGGCGTAACATGACGTCTCCTTCACCGGAAAAGCCCGGCGTCCTGCATGTAACGGAGCAGCGGAGCAAACGGGGTTAAACCATCCGAAATATTGCTTTATTTGCAGTTGTTGCTATCATTCCCCAGGCTTACTGCCGAGGAGAGTCAATGAATGCCCCGAACACGCCACACCCGAATTACGAAATGCTGATCGCCGCGGCGCGCAAAGTTGGCCCCGTGACGGTGGCCGTGGCGCACCCGTGCGACCGCCACGCGCTGGAAGCAGCGCTGGATGCCGCCCGCATGGGGTTGATCAACCCGATCCTGGTCGGCCCGCAAGCGCGCATCCGCAAGGCCGCCGAGGAAGCGGGACTGGATATCTCCGCGTTGCCTTTGATCGACACCGAACATAGCCACGCGTCGGCGTTCCGCGCGGTGGAGCTGGTCCGCCAAGGCAAGGCCTCGGTACTGATGAAGGGCAGCCTGCATACCGATGAATTGATGGGCGCCGTGGTCGCCGGCGACACCGGCCTGCGCACCGGCCGCCGTCTCAGCCACTGCTTCGTGATGGACGTGCCGGGCCGCAGCGAGCCGTTGATCATCACCGACGCCGCCGTCAACATCAACCCCACGCTGGACGACAAGGTCGACATCATCCAGAACGCCATCGACCTGGCGCACGTGTTGAAGTTCGATCCCGTCAAGGTGGCGATCCTGGCGGCCGTCGAGACGGTCAGCGCCAAGATGCCGTCGACGATCGACGCGGCCGCGCTGTGCAAAATGGCGGACCGCGGCCAGATCACCGGCGGCATCCTCGACGGTCCGCTGGCGATGGACAACGCCATCGATCCCGAGGCCGCGGCCATCAAGCATCTGGTATCGCCGGTCGCCGGCAAGGCGAACATCCTGGTGGCGCCCGATCTGGAGGCCGGCAATATGCTGGCCAAGAGCCTGACCTTCATGGCCGGCGCAGCGGCGGCCGGCATTGTGCTCGGCGCCCGCGTGCCCGTCATCCTGACCAGCCGCGCCGATTCGGTGACCGCGCGCCTCGCTTCCTGTGCGGTGGCGGTGCTGGTGGCGCACAGCAAGCTGGCTGGCGCCCGCGTTCTCGGAGAATAAGCCGATGGCTCCAAACGATAGCATCGTCGTCATCAACGCCGGCTCGTCGAGCATCAAGTTCTCGCTGTTCAGCGGCGCCGCGCTGGCGTTGACCTTCAAGGGCAAGATCGAGAACCTGTACAGCGGCGTCACGCGCTTCAGCGCCCAGGACGCGCAGGGCCGGTCCATCGGAGAGCGCAGCTGGCCGGACGCGCCGCTGAACCACGAAGCCGGCATGCGCTTCCTGATCGATTTCTCGCAAACCCATCTCGAAGGCCGCCGCGTGGTGGCGGTCGGCCATCGCATCGTCCATGGCGGCGTGGCCTACAGCGGGCCGCAGCGCCTCGATCCTGAAGTGCTGGCCGCGCTGGAGAAGCTGATACCGCTGGCGCCACTGCATCTGCCGCACAACCTGGCGCCGGTGCGCGCCGTGATGGCGATGGCGCCGGACGTGCCGCAGATCGGCTGCTTCGACACCGCCTTCCACGTCGGCCAGCCGGCGGAGGCGCAGGCCTTCGCGCTGCCGGCGCGGATCACGGAGCAGGGCGTGCGGCGCTACGGCTTCCACGGACTTTCCTACGAATATATCGCTAGCCGCCTGCCGGAAGCCGATCCATCGCTGGCCAGCGCCAAGGTGGTGGCGGCGCATCTGGGCAACGGCGCCAGCATGTGCGCGATGGCGGCTGGGCGCAACGTCGCCAGCACGATGGGCTTCACCGCCGTCGACGGCCTGCCGATGGGCACCCGCTGCGGAGCGCTCGACCCCGGCGTGGTGCTGTACCTGATCGATGAACTGGGCATGGACGTGGGCGCGGTGCAGAAGCTGCTGTACCAGGAATCGGGCCTGCTTGGCGTCTCCGGCATTTCGTCGGACATGCGCACGCTGGAGCAGAGCGACGATCCGCGCGCCAAGGCTGCCATCGCGCTGATGGTGTACCGCATCGGCCGCGAACTCGGCTCGCTGGCGGCTGCTTTGGGCGGCCTCGATGCGCTGGTCTTCTCCGGCGGCATAGGCGAGAACAGCATCGCCCTGCGCGCCGCCGTATGCCGCGACGCCGCCTGGCTGGGCGTGCAGCTGGACGCCGCCGCCAATTCGGCCAATCCGCGCGGCGTGGCGCGCATCAGCGCCGCCGACAGCAAGGTGGCGGTGTGGGTGGTGCCCGCCAATGAAGAATTGATGATAGCCCGTCACACGCTGACGCTACTGGAGCCGACATGAACACCGAAACGATTTATCCAATTTTGGCCGGAAAGCGCGCGCTGGTGGTTGGCGTCGCCAATGAACATTCGATCGCCTGGGGCTGCGCGCTGGCCTTTCGCAAACTGGGCGCGGAAGTCGTGCTCACTTATCTGAACGAGAAGGCGTTGCCGCATGTGGCGCCGCTGGCCGAGGAAATCGGCGCCCAACTGCTGCCGCTCGATGTGACGAAGGCCGGTGAAATGGAGGCGTTGTTCGCCACGCTGGCGGAGCAAGGCAAGCTCGATATCCTGGTGCATTCGATCGCCTTCGCGCCGAAGGCCGATCTGCAAGGCGGCTTGCTGGACTGTTCGCTGGAGGGTTTTTTGCAGGCGATGGATGTGTCCTGCCATTCGTTCGTGCGCATGGCCAAACTGGCGGTGCCGCTGATGACGGATGGCGGCAGCATGTTCGCCATGAGCTACCACGGCGCCGAGAAGGTCGTCCCCAATTACAACGTCATGGGCCCGGTGAAGGCTGCGCTCGAATCGTGCTGCCGCTATCTGGCCTATGAGCTGGGTCCCAAAGGCATCCGCGTTCACGCCATCTCGCCTGGGCCGCTGCAAACACGGGCGGCGTCTGGCCTGAAGGACTTCGAACTGCTGCTGCGCGACGCCGTGGCCCGCGCACCTTTGGGCGAATTGGTGGACATCCTCGATGTCGGCAACACCTGCGCCTACCTGGCCTCGCAATATGCACATCGCCTGACCGGCAGCACCGTGTATGTCGACGGCGGCCTGAATATCATTGCTTAAGGGTTTTAATGACAACGTACGTCACACTGCAAGACATCAACGAGGACAATTTCGAGAGCTTCATGGACATGGAACTGCCGGAGCACCAGCGCGATTTCTTGGACAGCAACGCCTATTCGATCGCGCAGTCCAAGTTCTATCCCGATTTTTTCACGCGAGGGATCTACTGCGACGGCGAACTGGCCGGCTTCCTGCTATACGACTGCCAAGCGGACGATGTCCCCGGCTTGTACGGCATCTACCGCTTCATGGTCGACTATCCGCAGCAAGGCAAGGGCATAGGCCGCAAGGCGATGGCGCTGTTGCTGGAAGAGTTGCGCGCAAAACCCGATGTCCATCGCATCATCATCTACTACAAGCCGGGCAACACGGTGGCGCGCGAGTTCTATCGCAGCTTCGGTTTCAGCGAATGTGGCATCGACGAGCAAGGCGAGATGATCGCCGAGATCATCCCGTCAAGGCTTCCCGATCAGCAGATATAAGGCCGTCTGGTTGCCCGATGCGCGGCCGGCGCCGAAATACAGCGGTCCCAAAGGCGTGTCGATGGCGATGTACAGCGCGTTGCTGCGCACCGTCTGCTCGCCGTTCTGCGAGTCGATGGTGTTGCCGACGCGGCCAAGTTCCGCCGACGCGCCGATGTAGGCGCCGTCCAGCAAACCCGGTGCCGAAATGCGGTAGTTGTAGACCAGGCGGCCGAAGTGCAGGCTATTGCCCAGCAATTCGCCGGTGCGCATGCCGGACAGGCGCAGGAAGCCGCCGAACGAGACGATCTCGTGATCCGGCAGCTCGTTCGCTCCCAGCTTGTGCTGCACTTCCAGCGCGCCTTGTAGGGAGTGCGGACCGGTGGCCGCCGCCGTCAGCGCGGAGAAGGAGAGCTTGTTGTAGTTGGTGTCCGCGCCCAGCGCCGTGCGGGACGAATAGACTTGCAAGTCGGCCTTGGCGCCGGAGCGCGGGAAGGCGCTGTTGTCCAGCGTATCCGCCCGCAGGCGCATCTGCACGCCGCCGGTGCGCGCGCGGGGGAACAGCTCGGACGGCGGCACAAAGCTGGTGTCGGCCAGCAGGTTGACGTGGCCGCGCGAAACCCCGATGCGCGCCTCGCCCCATTCCGCGATCGGCACGCCGAGATCGACGCCGGTGGTGATCGATTCGTTGCGGTAGCGCGCCAGCCGCTCGCCCTTGGAGTAGATGTCCAGCGGTGTGCGTTCGCCGGACAGGTAGGCGCTGGCGAACAGGCGCTGCGCCGGCGTCAGGGGTTGCAGCCATTCGGTGCTGAGACGGTCCGTGTGGCCGATCTCGAGATCGTTGCGCCACTCCGCGCCCAGCGCGTTGAGCCAGGTCCAGCGATGCATGGCGCGCAACGTGAAGAAGGAATCGCCCTCGAAGTCGGTCGAAACGCCCAGGCCCAGACGCAGGTACTGCGGGCCCCAGGATTTTTCATTGACGGTAGTGGTCATTTCATGGCGGCCGTCCTGCTGCGGCGTGAGCGTATAGCTGACATGTTCGAAGTCGCCGCGTCCGTACAAGCGGCGCATGTCGCGTTCCGCCCTGCGGGCGTCGAACAGATCGCCGGCCTTGGTGTCCATGGTGCCGCGCAGGGATTCCTCCGGCACCCGCTGCGTGCCGTCGATGTGCACCGCCGACAGCAGCACGCCCTGCGGCGCCTGCGCGCCATGGCGGCGCGCGCTCAGCACCGCGTAATCCTCCGGCGACACGGCATAGCGCTGCAGCCTGGTGGCGGCATCACGGCCCGCCTGTTCGCCGTAGCCCTCGGCCTCCTTCAGCAGATCGAAGCTGCCGGCATCGACGCTGGCCAGGTTGGGGGTGATCAGCACATCGACCTGTGGATCTAGCTGGGTCAGCGAGGCGCGCAGGTTGCTGGCGCTGAGCATGCGCATCATCTGCTCGGACATCGACAGCACCGACTTGATTTGCTCGCGCTTGAGCAGCGGCGTGCCGATATTGATGGCGATGATGACCTCCGCCCCCATTTGCCGCGCCACGTCAACCGGCAGGTTGCGCGCCACGCCGCCATCGACCAGCAGCCGGCCGTCGATCTCCACCGGAGTGATGACGGCGGGGATGGCCATGCTGGCCCGTATCGCCTGCGCCAGGTTGCCGTGATCCAGCACCACCATCTCGCCGTCGCTGACGTCCGTGGCGATGGCGCGGAAGGGGATCGGCAGGCGGTTGAAATCGGGATCGCCCTGGCGCACGGTCAGGCGCCGCAGCAGCGCCTCCAGCGCCACGCCGGACACCGCGCCCTTGGGCAGCGCCAGGCCGCCCGGCCCGATGCCGATCTCCGGTCCGATATAGCTGCCGGCGTCGTCGCTCTTGCGGGCGATCGACAGGTCGCCTCGGGCGACGTCGTGGAAAAGGTTGGCGGTGCTGAGCGTCTGCATCTCGCGCTCAATGTCGGCCAGCGGCATGCCGCTGGCATAGGCCGCGCCGACGATGGCTCCGGCGCTGGTGCCGACGATCATATCGATCGGCACATGCAGCTCTTCCAGCACCTTCAGCACGCCGATGTGGGCGCCGCCGCGCGCGCCGCCGCCGGACAGCACCACCGCCACCTTGGGGCGCGAGACGCCGACCGCCGCTACGGGATCGGCATAAAGCAGGCAACAGAGCAGCAGCGCAGGGAGTATTCGCATGCCTGACTTTAGCACAGCGGTATTTTTCAAACAACGTTCCTGTCCGCCCGTGGGCAGCCGTTTAGTAAAGGCCGTTAAACTGGGGAGCCGTTCGGCCGCTGTCGCGCCATGGACCGCAGGTCGTGGTTAAATTAACCGTCATATTGCTGGAGCCGATCGTTATGAGAATACTGTTTTCGCTGTTTGCCGTGCTGCTCGCCATGGCCTGCGCGCCAGTTGTGGCGGCGCCGATCAACGTCGCCACCTACAACCTGCGCTACAACCATGCCGAAGACGGCGCCAACGCCTGGCCGGCCCGCAGGGAAATGGTCAAGGCGCTGATCCGCTACCACGAGTTCGATATCTTCGGCACCCAGGAAGGATTGGCCGATCAAATCGCCGACCTGGCCCAGATGGCGGAATTCGATCATGTCGGTGTCGGCCGCGACGACGGCAAGAGCGCCGGCGAGCATTCAGCGATCTATTTTCGCAAGAGCCGTTTCGCCTTGCTGGGCAAGGGCGACTTCTGGCTGAGCGAAACGCCGGACCGCCCCTCGTTCGGCTGGGACGCCACCTGTTGCCACCGGCTAGCGTCGTGGGCGCGCTTGCGTGACCGTACCAGCGGCCGGTCGTTCTTCGTTTTTTCGGTCCATTTCGACCATCAGGGAGAACAGGCCCGCCGTGCATCGGCCGATCTGGTGCTGCGCAAAATCGCCGAGATCGCCCACGGCGAGCCGGCCATTTGCGTCGGCGATTTCAACTCGACGCCGGAAACGGTGCAGATGCAGACCATGGCCAAGGCGATGCGCGACGCTTTCCAGGTGAGCGCGGCGCCGCCATATGGCCCGGTTGGCACCTTCAACGACTTCCACCTGGACGCGGCAATGACGGAACGGATCGACTATATCTTCGTCGACCGGCATTTCGACGTGCAAAAATATGCAGTGCTGAGCGACTCGCTGGACCGGCGCTATCCATCCGACCATCATCCGGTCGTTGCCCGCGTCAACCTCAAATAGGGCTTGACCTTACCGCAGTGGGAAGGTGTAAGGTACGCACAGTTGCCTCTCCTGGAGAGACTGCGGTACCATTCAGCCCACTTATGCGCCCATTTATCCGTTTCCTGCTCTGGATTTTGATAGCAGCCCTGCCACTGCAAGGGACGGCTGTCGTCCTGATTCCGTGCGCGACGCTGACGCTGCCAGTGCAGTCGGTAAGTCAGCCGACGGAGCATTGCGCACCCGCGAAATCGGATCAGCAGACCTCCGGCGCGCATGGCAAGTGCAGCCACTGCGCCAGTTGCGTGGGCGCTTCGGCGCCGCCCGCCGTGCCTTCCCTGGTGCTGCCCGCGTCGTTTTCCGGCGCCGGCTTTATTGCGGCCGAGCCGTCGATGACCGCCTATATTCCCGCAACGCTGGAACGTCCGCCGCGCCTGTCCTGAACTTGCCGACGCTGCGGGCTTGCCCCGCGTATCCGTAATTTTCCAGGAATCCTATGAAACACTACCCTATACTGCTGCCCGCAGGACTTTCGTTCGTTCTGCTGACGGGGTGCGCCAGCCTGTCCAGCGACGGCGGGCTGAATGACGTCTCCCGGCTGACGCAGGAGCGCATCGGCCAGCCGGCCGGCTTCTCCCGCGGCGCCAACAATGACCAGCAAGTGAGCGCGCTGCTGGCGCAAACGCTGACCCCGGAAACCGCCGTGCAAATCGCACTGCTCAACAGCCCAGCGCTCAAATTCACGTTCGCGGAGCTGGGCGTATCCGAGTCCGAGTTCGTCCAGGCGGGCCGCATGCGCAATCCCAGCCTGGGTTTCGGCCGCATACGCGGTGGCAGCGAGACTGAGATCGATCGCAGCGTGATGTTCGACATCGCCGGCCTGCTGACGCTGCCGGCGCGCTCGCGCATCGAACAGCGCCGCTTCGAGCAGGCCAAGCTGCGGGCCGCCGCGCAAGCCGTCCAACTGGCGGCCGACACCCGGCGCGCCTACTTCATGGCCGTGGCGGCGGCGCAATCGGCCTCGTTTGCGGAACAGGTACGTGGCGCCACTGAAGCGTCGTCCGAGTTGGCGGAAAAAATGTCCAAGGCCGGCAACTGGAGCAAGCTGGATCAGGCGCGCGAGCGTGCCTTCTACCAGGACGCCTTGACGCAGCTGGCCCGTAGCCGCCACGAAGCGGTGGCCACGCGCGAACAATTGATCCGGCTTCTGGGCTTGTCGGGCGAGCAGCAGGGCTTCGTGCTGCCGGACCGTTTACCCGACCTGCCGCCGCAGCCGCAGGAGATGAACAACGCGGAAGCCCAGGCGCTGTCGCAGCGGCTGGACATGCTGGCCGCACGCCGCGACACCGAAGCCACGGCCGACGCCCTCGGCCTGACCAGGTCCACGGGCTTCATCAACGTGTTCGACGCCGGCTACGCCAACAAGAGCAGCACCGGCCTGCCGCGCGAGAACGGCTATCAGGTCACGTTTGAACTGCCGATCTTCGACTGGGGCAGCGCCAAGGTGGCGCGTGCGCAGGCGCAGTACATGCAGTCCGTGCATCGGGCAGCCGATACTGCGGTGCGCGCCCGCTCCGAAGTGCGCGAGGCGTACTCGTCCTACCGCACCACCTACGAGATCGCCCGCAACTACCGCGACGAGGTGGTCCCGCTGCGTAAAAAGATCTCCGACGAGGTGCTGCTGCGCTACAACGGCATGCTGGCCAGCGTGTTCGAACTGCTGGCCGACTCGCGAGAGCAGCTCAACAGCGTCAACACCGCCATCGAAACACAGCGCGACTTCTGGATCGCCGATACCCGCCTGCAAGCAGCCGTCAACGGCGGCAGCGCCAACGAAACAAGGATGACCCCATGACCTCACGTAGAGACTTCTTCAAAGGCGCTGGCGCCATCGCGGTCAGCGCGGCCGCCATCAGCAAGGCCGGCGCGGCCACGCTGCCGGAAGCGATGACGATGGATAACGCAAACACCCACGTGCCGCCGCTGCCATCGAACGGCCGCCCATTCAACCCAGTGGTGACGCTGAACGGCTGGTCGCTGCCGTGGCGGATGAATAACGGCGTCAAGGAATTCCACCTGATCGCCGAGCCGGTGGTGCGCGAAATGGCGCCCGGCATGAAGGCGCACCTGTGGGGCTACAACGGCCAGTCGCCCGGCCCGACCATCGAAGTGGTGGAGGGCGACCGCGTGCGCGTCTTCGTCACCAACAAGCTGCCGGAGCACACCAGCGTGCACTGGCACGGCCAGCGCCTGCCGAACGGCATGGATGGCGTGACGGGGCTGACGCAGCCGGGCATCGAGCCTGGCAAGACCTTCGTCTACGAATTTGTCGCCAAGCGTCCCGGCACCTTTATGTACCACCCGCACGCCGACGAGATGACGCAGATGGCGATGGGAATGATGGGCTTCTGGGTCACGCACCCCAAGGACCACACGCAGTATGCGGTGGACCGCGACTTCGTGTTCCTGCTGAACGCCTACGACATCGATCCCGGCAGCTACACGCCCAAGACCAACACCATGCTGGACTTTAACCTGTGGACCTTCAACAGCCGCGTCTTCCCGGGCATCGATGCGATGCCGGTGCGGCAGGGCGACAAGGTGCGCATCCGCGTCGGCAACCTGACGATGACCAATCATCCGATTCATATCCACGGCCATGAGTTCCACGTCACCGGCACCGACGGTGGCTGGACGCCGCCGGCCTCGCGCTGGCCGGAAGTGACGACCGATGTCGCGGTCGGCCAGATGCGGGCGATCGAATTCATCGCCACCGATCCAGGCGACTGGGCCTTCCACTGCCACAAGTCGCACCACACCATGAACGCCATGGGCCACAACGTGCCGACCATGATAGGCGTGGACCATAGCGGCATCGCCGAAAAGATCAACAAGATCGTGCCGGACTATATGACCATGGGCGACAAGGGCGGCGCGATGGGCGGCATGCAGATGCCGCTGCCGGAGAACACGCTGCCGATGATGTCGGGCGAAGGTCCGTTCGGCGGCGTGGACATGGGCGGCATGTTCACCGTGGTCAAAGTGCGCAAGGAACAGAAGCGCGGCGACTACACGGACCCGGGCTGGTACCAGCACCCACCTGGCACGCAGGCCTATGAATGGACCGGCGCCTTGCCGGAACCAGCACGCAAATATACCGCCGGCGGCCAGTCCATGCCGGCCATGAACCAGCCGGACGTGGAACTCACCGTGCGCAAACCCACCGGCCATAGCGGCCATTAAGGAGAACACATATGAAGACTTTGCACACTTTGGTGGCCACTGCCGTCGTCGCGGTGGCGACGCTGTCGGCGCCCATCGCCGCCGCACACGCCAGCTTGAAGAGTTCCAGCCCGGCGGCCAACGCGGTGCTGGACGTGGCGCCGAAAGAGGTCGCGCTGACGTTCAATGAGAAGATCGAGCCGGCGTTCAGCAGCATCGTACTGACCGGCGCCGCTGGCCGTGTGCTTGCGGGCGCCGTGTCCGACAAGGTCAAGGCCACCGTGGATACCGGCAATCCCGCCATCCTGCGGCTGGTCTTGCCGCCGTTGCCTGCCGGAGCGTACACGGTGGCCTGGGCGGTCGCCGGCCCTGACGGACATCGCCGCAAGGGCGAGTTCACCTTCACGGTCAAATAGTGGAGGAGGGTGTCGACATCGTCTGGCTGCTGCAGGTCGGCTCGGCTTTTGTGCTCAACTGCGGCTTTAGCTGGCTGGCCGGCTCCTGGTGGGCGCGGCGCTGGCTGCCGGCTGGCGCGGTCCGACCCGCAGCTTTCGAAGCGCGGCTACGGACGCTGGATTTGCTGGCGGCGGGAGTCGCCATCGCGGCATGCGGGTTGTCGCTGCTGGCCGCCACCGCCGTCATGGGTGGCACCGGCCTGCGCGAGGCTTGCGCCATGTTCTGGGTGATGGCGACAAGTACCGCCTACGGCCGGTCCGGTTGCGTCGCCGTCGCGGCGCTGGCGGCGGTGTTGGCGTTGCGCTGTGTCCGGCGCCTGCCGTCGGCGGTTGAACTGGCGGTCCTGCTGTGCATGGGCATATTCGCCGTCACCCGCTCATCGATGGGCCACGCGGGAGAGCAGGGGCTTTGGTCGTTGCCGATGGCGGCGGAGTCCATCCACCTGTCGGCGATCTCCGTGTGGGCGGGTATCGTGGCGGTATCGGGCTGCCTGGTGTTGCCGGTGCGATGGGAGACGGACGCACTGCAGCGCTACCTGGGCTGGATGTCGCATGCCGCAACGGCAGCGCTGGCGGCCATTGCGATGACGGGGATCTACAGCGGCTGGCATCGCGTCGGCAGCACCGGGAATTTGATCTATACCGTTTACGGCCTTACCTTGTTGAGCAAGGTGGCGTTGGTGCTGCTTGCCATCGGCATCGGCGGGTACAACAAATTTATCGGCTTGCCCGCCGCGTCGCGATCGGCGGCTGGTGTCGCGGTGGTGCGGCTGGCGTTGAGGATAGAGACGGTATTGCTGCTCGGCGCCATACTTGCCGCCGCCCTCCTGAC
The DNA here is from genome assembly GCF_003416895.1 of Duganella sp. BJB476. Classification (GTDB taxonomy): domain Bacteria; phylum Pseudomonadota; class Gammaproteobacteria; order Burkholderiales; family Burkholderiaceae_D; genus Rugamonas. The sequence continues at coordinate 1,599,447 of NZ_QVIO01000001.1, read as the reverse complement.
ATCGCAACAGCCGCCGACAGCCATCTGACCGGCAGCCGGCTATCCGTCATTTGGCGGGCAGGAACAGCACCTCCACACGCGTGCCGCATTCGGCAGCTTGGGAAGCGATGCGGAGTTGCGCGTTGTGGCGGGCGGCGATCTCGAAGGCGATGGGCAGACCCAGTCCGCATCCGCCCGCGACATCGCTGCTGCTGCCGCGATAGAAGCGTTCAAGCACCAGGCTGCGTTCATGAGCGGGAATGCCTGGCCCGTCGTCTTCGACCGAAAGATGAACCGGGTCCGCGTGCAAGGCCAGCGTAACGACGCCTCCGGGCCGGTTGTAGCGAATGGCGTTGTCGATCAAATTGCCCATCAACTCGCGCAGCAGATGGGCATTGCCGTAAATGACGACGCCGTGTTCCGGTCCTTCGTAGCCTAGGTCGATCTGCTTGTCGAGGGCGTTGTCCGCCCAGCGTTCCACTTCTTCCCGCGCCAGATCGGCCAGGTCGACATCGGCGAGATTGAGATGTTTTTCCGCCTGGTGCTCGGAGCGCATCAGCGTCAACAGCTGATGCGCGACGCGATGCAGCCTGGTAACTGCGCGCCGCACGTCATCCAGCGCTTGATCCTTCTTCGACACATCCCGCTCGCGCAACGCGCGCTGGGTTTGCACCTGCAACGTCGCCAACGGCGTTCGTAGCTGGTGCGCGGCATTCGATATAAACCGTTTTTGCGATTCCTGCTCGTCGCTGAGCTTTGCAATCAGCAGGTTGATGGCGTTGATGAGCGGCTTGATCTCCACCGGCATGCTCTCCGTGTCGGCCACGGGCACCAGGTTGGCGGTTTCGTAGCTCCCCAACCGGGCCGCGACGCTGTCGACCTTCGATAAATTACGCGTCACCGCCAGCCAGATGAAAACGCCGCCCATCACCATCACGGCGATCTGCAACGGCGCCCACTGCGAGAAAATCTTGCCAGCCACTTGTTCGCGCTTGTGCATGGTTTCCGCGACCTGGATATGGAGGGTGTCGTTGACGCCCGAGGGCGCCGGCATGTCCATCGAGACCACGCGTATCGGCCGCCCGTCCAGGATGGCGTCGTAAAACGCCGGTTGTTCGGTGGCCTCTGCCGCAGGGGGCGGCGGAATGACTGCGTTGCTCAGCAGGTTGCCCTGCCTGGTGGACGACGTTTGCCAATAGATCCGGTCCAGCCGGTCCCACTGGAACATCTGCTCCGCCTCGGGGGGCAGGGCCAGCCGCACGCGTCCATCTTCGGCCTTGACCTGGGCCGCCAGCGTCATCGCCGAATCCAGCAACCACTGATCGTGCACTTGATAGCCGACATGGCGGGCGATGAACATGCCGCCCGCCGCGCCCAGCGTCAGCACCACCAGGATGGGAATCGCCAGGTGCAGCAGCAACTGGCGGCGCAGGCTGGGTTGCGGCTTATTCATCTGCACGTTCGTCCAGGCGGTATCCCAGGCCGCGCAATGCCCGTATGTGCACCTGCGACTGGGCGTCGGCCAGCTTGCGCCGCAGCCTGCTGACGAATACTTCGATCATCGCTGAATTCTTTTCTTCGGCATGGTCATAGATATCGTCGAGGAACTGCGACTTGCTGACCACGCGCCGTGGGCGGCGCATCAACAAACCCAGCACCGATGCTTCGGCGGCGGTCAGCGCCAGCTCGCGGCCACGCACACTGGCTTGTTTGGAGACCGGTTCAAAGACGATGTCGCAGAAGGTCAGCTGCGACTCGTTCGGTGCGCTGCGGCGCAGTAGCGCGCGTATCCTCGCTTCCAGCTCGGGCAGCGCAAACGGCTTGGCAAGGTAGTCGTCGCCGCCGGCATCGAGACCCAGCACGCGGTCGTCGAGATCGAAGCGCGCGGTCAGTATCAGCACGGGCGCCGTCAGTCCCGCTTTACGCAGGCGCCGCAGCACTTCCAGGCCGTCCATGTCGGGAAGCCCGAGATCCAGCACCACCAGGTCGTAGGTCGTCTGCGCGCACGCCTCCAGTGCCGAACTGCCGTCGAACACGACGTCGGTCATGTAATCGGATTGCGCGAGCGAGCTGCTCAAGCCGTGAGCGAGTTCTCGGTCATCCTCAACAAGCAAAAGTGGCATGGCGTTTCATCGTAGGCAAGGTTCAGGCAAGGTTGACGCCGTATCATCAAAAGCGATCGCGGTGAGATACGTCACCGCATTCTAACTGACACAGGAAGCTCCATGGGTATGAAAAAGAAGTCGGCGGCCATTGTCATTCTCTTGTTACTGGCATCCGCTTCCATCGCCGGATATCAGCTGCACCAGCCGCCATCGGCCGCACCTGTCGCCAATGCGGCAGCGACGCCGGCGCCGGATCCCGACCGGATAGAGTTCCCGCGTGGAGCGCCGCAACTGGCGATGATACAGGCGCAAATACTGCCTGCGGTAGCCATGCCCGCCGGCGACACGCTCAGCGCCCGCGTGGTGTATGACGAAGACGTGACGGCCAGGATAGGCGTCGGCGTCAACGGCCGCGTGGCGGCGATCAAGGCGGCGCCTGGTTCTCCGGTCCATGCGGGGCAGGTGCTGGCCGAAATCGATTCCCCTGATTTTGGCGCGGCGTTGGCGGACCTGAACAAGGCGCGTGCCGACGAAGAACGCAAGCGCAAGGCCATGGAGCGCGCGAAGGAACTGGTGCCCGGCGAAGCCATCGCCGGCAAGGACTCGGAATCGGCCCAATCGGATCTCGACCAGGCGCACGCGGAGACATCGCGCGCGCTGCTGCGCGTCCGCGGCATCAATCCTCATGGCGACCGCCTGCAGGGGCAGCGTTTCAGCCTGGTCAGCCCGATCGACGGCATCGTCGCTGAGCGCAACGTGACGCCGGCGCTGGAAGTGTCGCCGGGTATGGCTGCGCCGCTGTTTGTACTCACCAATCCGAAGCGGCTATGGTTGATGATCGACGTGCCCGAATCCATGCTGGCCAGCGTCAGGCAGGGCGCAAGCGTGGACGTTGAAAGCGACGCCTTTCCGAACGAGCATTTCAAGGCCACCATCGCCCAGCCGGGACAGGTGGTCGACCCCAACACGCGGCGCGTCACGGTACGTGCGCGCCTGGACAACCCGACCGGCAAACTGCTTCCCGAAATGTACGTGCGCAGCACGCTGCTGCAGGAGCGCGGCAACGCCGTCAAGGTGCCCAATACGGCGCTGGTCAATCGCGGCGTGTACACCTATGTGTTCGTGCAGTCGGCGCCGCAGCAGTTCCAGCGCCGCCAGGTCAAGATGCTCACGCGCGGGAACGAGGCCAGTTATATAGGCGCGGGTGTGTCGGGCGGCGAAAACATCGTCACCACCGGCGCGCTGCTGCTGGACGCTGAGATGGGTGCACGCACAGGCGGGGCGCCATGATCGACCGGTTGATCGTATTCGCACTGCGCCAGCGGGTGTTTGTGATGGTGCTGGTCTTTGCCTTGACAGGATTCGGCTTCTACGCGCTGTCCAACCTGCCGATCGAAGCGTTCCCGGATGTGCAGGATGTGCAAGTGCGCGTGATTTCCCAGCTCTCGGGCCAGGCGCCGGAGGACATGGAGCGTACCGTCACGCTGCCGATCGAGCGCGAGGTGGCCGGCATTCCCCACCTGATCAACGTGCGCTCCGTGACAATGACCGGCCTGTCCATCGTCACGCTGACGTTCGACGACGAGACGGATAACTATTTCGCGCGCCAGCAGGTCAGTGAGAAGCTGTCGACCGTCACCTTGCCGACCGGCGTGCAGCCGCAACTTGCCCCCTTGTCGACCGCCGTCGGTGAAGTCTACCGCTACGCGATCGACGCGCCACGCATGTCCGAGGCGGACATCCGCACCTTGCAGGATTGGACCATACGGCCGGCGCTGCGCATGACGCCGGGCGTGGCCGACGTGGTCAGTTTTGGCGGCACCATCCGCGAGTACCAGGTCGAAGCCGATCCTTTTTTGCTGGCCAAGTACCAGGTAACGCTGGACCAGCTAAGCCAGGCGATCGGCAATGGCACGGGCAGTGCAGGCGGCGGCCTGGTCAAACTGGGCGATGCATCGCTCGTCGTGCGCTCGGCCGGCCTGTTCACCAGCCTGGCCGACATGCGTCAGATCGTCGTGACGTCGCGCCAGGGACGGGCGATCACCGTCGGCGACGTCGCCACGGTGCAGGCGGGCGAGCGGCCGCGCTTCGGCATCGTCGCCGCGGACCAGCGCGACAGCGTGGTCGAGGGCATCGTCTCGATGACCAAGGGCGGCAATCCGTCCAAGATCAACACGGAATTGAAGGAGCGTATTGCGCAGCTGCAGAAGCGCCTGCCGGCCGGCGTCAAGATCATCCCGATCTACGACCGCACCGAGCTGGTTCACCATACGGTGAAGACCGTGGCGGAGAATCTGGTGATCGGCGCCTTGCTGGTGATCGTCATCCTGGTCGTGTTCCTGTCCAGCTGGCGGGCGGCGTTGATCGTCGCCACCGTGATTCCGCTGGCGCTGCTGTTTGCCTTTGTGTTGATGAACGCGCGCGGTGTATCCGCCAACCTGATTTCGCTGGGCGCGGTGGACTTCGGCATCATCATCGATAGCGCGGTGGTGATCGTCGAAGCGCTGATGGTGCGCATGGCGCTGATGCCGGTTAATGAAGGGAATCCGATTGAAGCGCGCATGCACGTGCTGCACCGGACGATGAGCGACATGGCCCATCCTGTGCTGTTCTCGAAGGCGATCATCATCCTGGCCTTTGTGCCCATCTTCACCTTCCAGCGGGTCGAGGGCAAGATCTTCACGCCGGTGGCCCTGACGCTGTCGTTCGCGCTGGCCGGCGCGGTGCTGCTGACGTTCACGCTGCTGCCTACCTTGCTGTCCTGGACCACCCAGCGCCGGCCGCTGGTCGAGGTGCACCGGGCCTGGCTGTCCAATCTGCAGCGGCGCTATCACGCGCTGCTGGATGCCACGCTGCGCAAGACCAAGGTCGTGCTGTGGGTGTCGCTGCTGCCGCTGGCGCTGGCGTTTGCGCTGGCGCCGCGCCTGGGCAGCGAATTCATGCCCAAGCTGGACGAGGGCAATATCTGGCTCACCATTACCTTGCCCACTTCGGCGGCGCTGGAGACCACCAAGGCGGTCGAACGCCAGATGCGCCAGAAGCTGCTGGCCTATCCTGAGGTCGCGCACGTGATCAGCCAGGCCGGCCGGCCGGACGATGGCTCCGACCCCAAGGGCCCGAACAACCTGGAAAGCCTGATCGACCTGCAGCCGCGCAACCAGTGGCGCTTCCGCGACAAGGAGGCGCTGGTGGCCGACATGTCCGCCAGCCTGGCGGCCATTCCGGGCGTGACGACGAATTTTTCGCAGGTCATCCAGGACAACGTCGAGGAATCGCTGTCCGGCTTTCGCGGCGAGATCGTCGCCAAGATCAGCGGCGGCGACCTGGCTATCCTCGACAGCAAGGCGCAGCAGTTGATGGACGTGATCCAGTCCGTCCCCGGCGCCACCGATGTCGATGCGACCCGCATCGGCGGCCAGAGCGAAGTGGTGGTGACGCCCGACCGTGGCCGCATGGCGCGCTACGGGATCTCGATCGGCGACGTCAACACGCTGGTCAACCAGGCGCTGTCCGGCGCGGCCGTCACCAGCTACTTCGAGCAGGACAAGCGCTTCGACGTGGTCTTGAAAATAAATGAGCAAAACCGCAGCGGCATCGATGCCATCGGCAACCTGCGGCTGACCGTGCCGGGCACGCAGGTCGGCAATGGCTCGGGCACGGTGGCGCTGCACGATGTGGCCACCATCGAATTGCGGCAAGGCGTATCGCGCATCCAGCGCGAGTCGGGCTCCCGCAGCGTCATCGTCAAGATGAACTTGCTGGGGCGCGACCAGGGCAGCTTCATCGAAGAGGCTCAGCGCGCCGTGAGCGAAAAGGTCAAGCTGCCGCCCGGCTATGAGATCACCTGGGGCGGCCAGTTCGAGAATTCCCAGCGCGCCGCCAAGCGCCTGGCGGTCATCATTCCGCTGACGATACTGCTGATGTTTTCCCTGCTGTTCTGGGCGTTTCGCTCGGTGCGGCTGGCGGCGCTGGTGCTCGGCATGGTGCCGTTCACCATGATAGGCGGGTTGGCGGCGCTGGGCTTGGCGGGGCTGCACCTGTCGGTGTCGGCGGCGGTCGGGTTCATCGCCGTGGCGGGCATCTCGGTGCAGAACGGTGTCATCATGGTCGAGGAAGTCATGCAGCGCGTGCGCGAGGGCGCGGCGGTGGCGCATGCCATCGTCGGCGGCGCCGCGATGCGCCTGAGGCCTATCCTGATGACGGCCCTGATGGCCGGCATGGGCTTGCTGCCGGCAGCGCTGTCGCATGGCATCGGCAGCGAGACGCAGCGGCCGTTTGCCTGCGTGATCGTCGGCGGCATCGTCAGCGGCACGCTGTTCACGCTGCTGGTGCTGCCGGCTGCGCTGCGGTTGTTTGGCAATTTCTCTGAACCGGGCGACACCGCCCCCACGAACCCATGACCTTATTATTGCCGATGAAATTGCGCCATCGCCGTATCTGCGCGGCCGTGCTGGCGATACAGCTCGCGGGGTGCGCGGCCGGGCCGGATTATCAGCGGCCCGCGTTGTCCGTGCCGCAGACGTATGGCGCGGGGCCTGCCGTCAGCTCCGCCCAGCGATATGTGATGCAGCAGGATATACAGAACAATTGGTGGACGCTGTTCAAGTCCGCCGAGCTGAATGCGCTGATCGAGCAGGCGTGGTCCGCGAATCCGAACATTGAAGCGGCCGAAGCGGCGCTGCGCGCGGCGCAGGAGAACGTCTACGCGCAACAAGGCTATTTCTATCCGACCGTGCAGGCGGGCTACACACCGGCCCGCACCAAGGTCGCGGGCAATCTGGGTGGTAACTCGCCTGGCGTCCAGGGCAATGGATCGGTGATCAGCGCCAAACAGAACACGCCCGCCAGCGAGGGCGGCAGCGCGCCGTTCAACGCACCGGTGATCTACAACTTCCACACCGCGCAGCTGACTGTCGCCTATACGCCCGACGTGTTCGGCGCCAACCGCCGGCAGCTGGAGTCGCTGCAAGCACTGCAGCAGATGCAGCGCTTTGAACTGGAGGCTGCCTACATCACGCTGGCGTCCAACATCGTCGCTTCCGCATTCCAGGATGCCTTGCTGCGCCGGCAAATCACTGTGGTCAACGAGATTATCGAGGCGAATCAGGCCGCGCTGGCGCTGGCCCAGCGCCAGCTGAAGGCCGGCTACATCTCGCGCCTGGAGTTCGCGGCGCAGCAGGGCGTGCTGGCCCAGTCCAGGCAGCTGTTGCCTGTGCTGCAGAAGCAATTCGAACAGAACCGCGATCTGCTGCGGGTGCTGGCGGGCGTGCCGATAGACGGGGAGGTGCCTGGCTTTTCCTTGGATTCCTTCCATCTGCCCGAGGAATTACCCTTGACCTTGCCTTCATCCCTGGTTGAGCAGCGTCCCGATGTGCGGGCGGCCGAGGAAACGTTGCGCTCTGCCAGCGCGGCGGTCGGCATAGCACGCGCGGCGCGCCTGCCGCAATTTTCCATCTCCGGTTCGGCCGGCGGCGCGGCCAGCCAGTTCGGGCAGATGTTCTGGAGCAGCGGGAAATTCTTCGACCTGACGGCAAGCGTCACGCAGTCGTTGTTCGATGCAGGTACGCTCAAGCACCGCGAATCCGCCGCGCATGAGTCGCTGAAGGGCGCTATTGCAAGCTACAGGTCGACAGTCGCCACCGCTTTTCAAAACGTTGCGGACGTACTGCACTCTATTAACGCCGACGCCGGCGCTTTGCAAACGGCGGCCGATGCCAGGGATGCCGCGCGGACGGCCGTCGCAATCACCGAGCGACAGCACGCGCACGGCGCGCTGGATCGCATGACCCTGATCGTGGCCGAGCAAAATCTGCGGCAGGCCGAGTTGCAATGGGCGCAGGCGCAGGCGAGCCAGCTCGGCGATACAGCGGCGTTGTTCCAGGCGCTGGGCGGCGGCTGGTGGCATCGGGCCGCGGATGGCCGCAGGGATGACAAGCCATGAAAATATTTATTCACACCATCAACGAAGGAAGCATTATGCGTCGCATGACAGGCGTTTTATCGATTGCGGTTTCGGCCGTGCTGCTTGCGGCTTGCGCAAGTAAAAGCGACACCCGGGCGGTGAACTGGGAGCAGCGCGCCAAGCGGGCCTGGGTGGTCAGCGAGCTGGCCCCCGATGCGTCGGTTGCGGCGGCGCGGCCATGCCTGGCCAATTTATCCGTCGCCGATTACGCGAGCCGGCATTTCGTCGAGGTGAGATATCACCACGCCAAACTGATGCACCACGAGATAGCCGAGGTTCCGCCTGGCATGGTGCTCAAGGCAGGGGATGAGATTGAATTGTGGCCGGCGGCCTGCTCGGCCGGCAAGCTTTCGCGAATCGGCAAGGCCTTTAACTGAGGCGAGCGAAACGCCATCGCCTCCGCCGGGATGGCGGCGGCGATGGATGCTGCTGTTACAGAGACTTCAGGAACGCCAGCAGCGCGTCGCGGTCGGCCTTCGACAGATTCTCGAAGCGCTGGCGCGATTTGTCGGCCTCGCCGGCGTGCCACATGACGGCCTCGGTCAGGTTGCGCGCGCGGCCGTCGTGCAGATAGCCGACCTTGCTGCTGTTGCCCATCACCTTGTCGGTATAGCCGATGCCCCACAGCGGCGAAGTGCGCCACATGCCGCCCTTGGCCTGGCCTTCGACGAACCTGTCGGCCAGCCCGGTGCCCATGTCGTGCAGCAGCAGGTCGGAGTACGGACGGATGGTCTGGTTGCGCAGCTCAGCGAACAGATGGCCGGAACCGGTCTTCATCTCGGCAGTGTGGCAGGCCACGCAGCGCATGCCCTGGAACAGCTTGGCCCCGGCTGCGACCTGCTGCGCATCGACACGGTGCTCATCCAGCGGCGCCACGCCTTTCGGGAAACCGCTCGGGATGCTGCGCTGGGCCGGTACCGCCACCAGCGACAAATAACGCGAGATCGATTGCAGGTCGGCTTCCGAGATGCCTTTCTGTGTGCCGCCGGCGGCGCAACCGGTGGGGCCGGTGGCGCAGGCGCGGTTGGGATAGACCGGCGAAGTGACGGCCATGTCCAGCAGCAGTGCCTCGCTAGCCTGGTGGCGCAGCGTGGACTTGCCGGCCTTCCAGCCGAAGCGGCCCAGGCGCACGGCGCCGGTTTCCGGCTCGTAGACATAGTTGGCCACGCCGACCACGCCATCCGCGTCCGGCGCCGTGCGGGCGCGGGCGATGATGTCCGCTTCCGGGATGGCTTCCAGCAGGCCGGCGCCTATCATCGGCTGGGCGGCGCGCAGCGAATAGGTGTCCGGCACCGGACCTTCGAAGGCCAGCGTCGGCTTGCGCAGTTCGACGGCGGTGCCGTCGGCCAGCTTGACGGTGCGGGCTTCGAAGCCGCCCACGCTGACGGTGTTGCCCCAGTTTTGAGGCGCGCCGCTGGCCGATACCGCGTTCATCTGGATCGCGGTGCCGTACTGTGCGTGCGGCAGTTGCTGGCCTTGCGCATTGGTCGTCGCCACGCGGATGGCCATGTTGTCCAGCTTCTGGTTGATGGCGGTCGGCGCCGCGCTGCGGCCGTTGTTGACGTGGCAGGCGATACAGGCGGACTGGTTGAAGCGCTGTCCCTGCAAGCCCACGGCCGGCAGGTAACGGTCGTTGCCCGGTTCGTTGTGGTCGCCGGTGGTGAAGTTGGTGTTCACCAGGCGACGGCCTTCAACGAAGCGCTGCATATTCTGCATGCCGATGTTGTTGTGCGGCTGCTGAAACATGAACAGGCCGTTGTCCGAGTAGTTGTAAGACACCGAGCCCTGGCCGCCGGACAGCGTTTCCTCCGGCAGCGGCACCGAGTTCAAACGCGGTTGCACGCCATACCACGGCTTCAGGCCGGCGCCGACCACATAAGTCCACTCGTAGGAGTAGTAGCGGATGCCGCCGGTGTCGCCGTTGGCGGTCATGGATTCGGTGGTGGAGAACATCGACGGCGAGACCTCGATGATGTCGCCGGCCACCAGCGGGCGCGCCTTGACATCCCCGCCATTCGGCATGCCGTTGGCATCGAGGTCGCCGTGGCCCGGATATTCCTTGATGCGCAACGTGCAGGCGCCGTTGATGCCGTCGACGCTGGCCAGCTTGCCGGCGGCGGGGAAGGCCACCGGTTTGCAGACCGGCACGTTGCGGTCCACCAGCTCGCCCGGCGCCATCCAGCCGTAGCCGGTCACGCCGGGACGGTCGAAGGCACGGAAGAAGGCGATGCCGCCGGACAGGAAGTCCACCGTGGTGTACTGGTTGACGATCAGCACCGGCTTGGTCACGCCCGGCACGCGGCTATTGTCGATGATCTCGACGCCCCAGGTGCGGTTCTTGAAGTAGTTGGACACGAAGGTCAGGTAATTGCCCGGACCTTTGTCGACCGGCAGGCCGGTGACGGGATCGACGGTTTCGTTCGGGCCGTAGCCGATTTCATTCCATTCCTCGCCACGCTCACGGCCGTGGCGCGCCAGGCCGCGCGCGCCGAAGCGGGTGACCAGCATACCGTCCGGCAGCGTGAATTGCAGCGTTTCCAAGGGCTGCGCGGCGGCGGGCAAGGGCGCCCAGCCGGCGCCGCTGGCCGGGTATTTCAGTGGCGAGGTGGCGGTGCTGCTTAGCGTATTGTCGCTGCCCGGCGTCTTGAATTCCACTTCGTACAGCGAGTAGCCGTACTGGGTGGCGCGGGCCACGCCTTGCAGGCGGATGTAGCGGGCATTGATGCCGAGGTTGTAGAACTCCTCGGTGCCGCCGTGGCCGGCGCCGACGTAGCGTACCTGCGACCACGTTTGGCCGTCGTCAGACACGCGCAGCGCGTATTGCTTGCCGTAGGCGTTCTCCCATTGCAGCTTCATGTAGCCGACCTGGGTCTTGGCGCCGAAGTCGAACTGGATCCAGGCGCCGTCTTCGGCCGTGCTGGCCCAGCGGGTGGTGGTCTTGCCGTCTATGGCCATGCTGGCCGACAGGCCGCCGTTTTCCACCGCCGACGAGGTCGCCGCCACCGGTTTGATCGTCACGCCGGGCTTGCTCGGGTCGATCACCACGGGTGGCGTGTTGTCCACCGGCGGCGTCGTCCCCGGGGTGCCGGTGAAGGCCTGGATCTCGAAGATCGAATAGCCGTACTGGCTGGAGCGCTTGACGCCTTTCATGCGCAGGTAGCGGCCCTGGCCGGAGAGGCCGGTCCAGTCTTCAGTGCCGCCCTGGCTGTTGTCGACGGTCTTGATCGTAGTCCAGGTCGAGTTGTCGTCGGACACTTGCAGCAGGTATTGGGCGGCGTGCGCGTTTTCCCAAGCGATGTGGACGCGGCTGATGGCCTGGCTGCTGCCGAAGTCCAGCGTCAGGTACTGGTCGTCGCTGAAGCCGCTGCTCCAGCGGGTAGCGTCGTTATGGTCGATGGCGGCGGCGGCGGACAAATCGCCACGCTCGGACGAGCTGGCCGTGGCGTTGACTGGCGTCAGCGCGGTTTCGGCCGAGACGGCGGCGCCGCCCTGGACCTTCATTGCGCTGAGCATGCGCGCCGCCTGCGGCGTGGCGGCCTGATCGCCACCACCGCCGCATGCGGCCAGCAGCAGCGACAAGACTACGGGGAGGCCCTGTAGCGGTAGATTCCTGCAACGACTATTCATGGTGCATTCCTTCGTTCCTGGTTCGTGATGGCGAAAATCGGAGTGCATGGAAGCGTTTCCATCTCCGGTCGTGGCTTTCCAGACGGGTGCTGCGATTCAGTTAAGGTGGAGACTTGCCCGGATTGAGTTTTATGAAAACTTTCGATGGGGCAATAGTTGTGAAGATATCTTGTGTCGTCAGACATGTCAAGCGTGCGCGTGCGCACGGTTGTGCGAGGTGGCTTGTGCAGGGGATGCGGAAAGTGGTATTGACGAGAACGAACGGACCGTCTGCTGGGAGTCAGTCGTGGCGCGGCTCCGGGCCGGTCAGCCGGAGCCTCCGGGAGGAATCACGCCGGGGCGGCACGCAGCATTAAGGCGCCGGTGAGCAGGTTCTTCAAAGAGCCGGTGTGCAACTCACCACCGAGGTGTGCGACGAGCTGCTCGTCCACCATCAGTTCCGAGCAAAGCGCGCAAATGTCGTCCTTGGGATAGAACTTGGGCAGGCTGCTACGCAGTTCATCCGGCAGCGCTTCGGCAAGAATGGCCGGCCCTAGGGTGCGCAATGCCTGCAATAGATGATTGCCCTTGGCGCGGTCGAGCAGTTCGCCCAGCGGCGCTTCATCCATACGCCCCAGGTTGAGCGGGCTGCGCTCGCATTTCTTTGCTATCGTCGTATTGCAACATGCGAGCACTGAGCCGTTTTCAATGACCGTGGGGCGGTTCAGCCTGTTGCATCGGCCGCGCGGAAGCGCAGGCGACATGAACTGCACATGTTCCTTGATCGGCTCCTTGCGCGCGCTCGGCCCCAGGGCCTGATAATGATGTTTCACGGCGCCGGCGAGGCCTGCCGCGGACAGGGCCTCTTCGATGCCGGCGCTATACGCGGTAGGATTGCGGTCTGGTGTGGTGGACACCACGCTGACGAGCAGGCCGCATTCGAGACCTGCACGCGCCGCCACGATCAGCTTGCTTGAGGACAGGAACTCGGCGTGATATTCATCCGTGCTCAGTATCAGCTCGGTGATGCCCTTCATGCTGTCGAGCAGCGAGACGGCCGCCGGCACCGATGTCCCCCAAAAACCATTGCTGTTGATGGCCATCAGGATGCCCGTCTCACGCGCCAGTGCCGCTAGGTTGCGCAGATCGCCGCGGCGCAAAAAAGGCTCGCCGCCGCTGATATGCATTCCTTCAATATGGTTGCGGGTGATGGCTAACCGCATGGCTGCCACGGCCTCCTGGTCCACATTCAGAAAACTCGTTTCGAGTGGACCGCTGTTGGTGGCGCAGTGGCGGCATTGCAGATTGCATTGATTGGTCAAATAAATATTCAGCAGTGCATGCTCCCGGCTGTATAGCGAGGAGATATACGATGGTATGGACGTCTTCATCTCAGTGGCTCCAGCGCTGGACCAGGCCAGACCACGCCGCTCCCGCGCGCTGCGCCGATTGCATCGCGCTCAAGCCGATCAACTCCACCTCCGCCGCCGACAGGTCGAGCGTGTCCAGGAAGTCGTCCAATGCTTGCCAGTGGCCGGGGTCCGCCTCCGAGTGCAACCGTAGGGAATGGAATGCAGCGTCCGGCAGCCCGGTCGCCGTCTGCCAGAACGCGATCGCCTGTTCGGTCGGCGGCCGGCCTTCCAGAAAGGAGATGTAGCCCAGCAGAGCGAGAGGGCTGTAGTGCGTTATCCAATAATATTGGGCGCCGACCAGTTCGGCGATGGCCGCGTCCGGGACGCGCAGCAGCAGTTGCGCCTCGGGCATGCCGGCCGCTTCCAGATCCCGGACCAGGAGTTCGGCGTGTCCGCGCTCTTCCTCGATGTGTTCGGTGAGGTAGGCGATCAGCTGCGATTCGACCGGATGGCTGGCATCGCAGCGCTGGACAGCGAGCTCCATCAGCGGAATGCTGGCACGCACGACCTGATGCAACTGGCACAGGTAGTCGCGGTATTGTTCAACACCCATCCGCTCAGTGTTATCGAGCGAACGGCCGTAGCCGCAAAGTTGAATTTTGCGATGGATGGCGGCGCTCACGGACATAGGTACGGATGGCGCTGCGGGGGGCGTGTGTGAGTGGCAATTGCATGGGGCATTCATATTTTTCACCTGTGGGACAAGATATGGAGAACATTCATCTCGGCGACCCGTCAGCCGCCGGAGCGGCTGGGGTCGTCAATATTCAGGCCGCTGCAGCTTAGAAGACGTAGGTGCCGACGTCGGCCGCGGTGATGTGGCCGCCCTGGCTGGCCTGACGCTGCACATCTGCCAGCACTTGCAGCTGGTTATCGCTCAGACCCGCCAGAAAGTCTTCCTGTCCCGCAGGCGCGACCAGGTTGAAATGCGCCAGCCGGGCGCTGCTGGTGCTGGACGAGCTGCAGACGGCGTTTGCCGCAGCCATCAAGGCCATGATCGCGGTCTTCAAGGTCGGGTTGGATACGCTGGGCAGTACGCCGTTGAGAATGCCTTGCGCCATCGGCCATACACTACAAAAACTCATGCCTGCAACTGCATTGGCGGTGACGACGGAAAGGACTTGTGGTTGGCTCATGATTGCTCCTGTAAATATTGAAGTTGTTGGAATTACGCCGGCCGAATGGTTCGGTGCGTATCCGGTATTCAGCAACTCCCGTGCCAGCATTGGGGCAATCGGCGCCCCCTCTGCGCGCCGCAGGAAGCAGGGAGGGCGTCGTGTAAAGTCGCGGCCGTTGCGCGGTGACTTGACATGTAAATTGACACGCTCGTTCCCAAGCCTTCCGTCCGGCGTAATGGCTGGTATGGGTTTGCGTTGCTATCGCCGTCGGCCAAGCTTCTGCTAGCCTCGGACCATGTCCAAGGAAATCATCGATACGCACCTGATCCGCATCCTGCACACCTTGCTGGAAGAGGGCAGCGTTTCCCGCACCGCCAGCCTGTTGGGCCAGACGCAGCCGGCGATCAGCGTGGCGCTGCGGCGGCTGCGCGAGCTGACCGGCGATCCGCTGCTGGTGCGCAGCGGCAGCCACATGGTGCCCACGGCGCGCGGCCTGGCCTTGATGGCGCCGGCGGCGCAGGTGCTCAGCGCCGTCGACGAGATCCTGCATCCACCGCTCAGCTTCGATCCGAAGCTTGCCACCCACACCTTCCGCATCGCCTCGCCCGATTATCTGGACGTGTTCTTCGTGCCGGCCATCGTCGAGCGTTTTCATCGCGCCGCGCCCAACGCCAGGCTGGAGTTCACGCATCTGCTGGCCGGCGGCGGCTACGAGCGGGGCCTGGAAAGCGGCCAGGTCGACCTGGCGATCGGCAACTGGCAGACGCCGCCCGACCACCTGCATCTGCAGCCGCTGTGCGACGACACGCTGGTGTGCCTGGTGCGCGAAAGCCATCCCATCAAGGCGGGCAAGCTGGACCAGGAGGCCTACGTGCAGGCGGGCCACCTGGCCGTCACCACGCACAGCGGCACCGGTCCCGGCACCATCGATATCGCCTTGCAAAAGGCCGGGCTGCGGCGCAAGGTCGTCACCACGCTGCCGTATTTTTGCATCGCGCCGTATGTGCTGGTCAAGTCCGATCTGATCTTCACGACCACGCTGTCCTTCGCCCATCACTATGCCGAGCTGCTGCCGCTGCGGGTGGAGTCGCTGCCGATCGCGGCCCAGCCGCTGCGCTACTACCAGCTGTGGCACGAGCGGACCCATCGGGCGCTGGAATCCCAGTGGCTGCGCGCGCTGGTGGCGGAGGCGGCGCGCCAGTCTATGCGGGAGGCCGCATAGACTAGATGTCGGCCGCGCCATGGGCGGGGCCGGCGGTTTTCGATATTGTTTTCGCAGCGGTCCACGCAGGCCGCAGCCCACAACAATACAGGAGATCATCGTGAGTACCGCTGCAACCAGTCCCCTCAAATTCCAGGCCTCGCCCTGTTTGCCTCGCAACTGCACCTTCGATCCGCACGATTGGCAGGTGCTCAGCCAGTACTGGTATCCGGTCGCCTTCGGCACCGATGTCGCCGTCGACAAGCCGTTTGCCGCCGTGCTGCTGGACGAGGAACTGGTGCTGTTCCGCTCAGGAGACGGCGTGGTGGCGGCGCGCGACGTCTGCCCGCATCGCGGCGCGCCGCTCAGCCTGGGCTGGGTCGAGGGCGGCAATCTGGTCTGCCCCTACCACGGCCTGCAATACGGCGCGGACGGCCGCTGCAAGCACATTCCTTCTCAGGGTGAGGGCAAGATTCCCGACCGCCTGCGCCTGCTGACCTATCCGACCCGGGAAGCGTACGGCCTGATCTGGGTATCGCTGGGCGGTGGCCACGAGGCGCTGCCGGATTTCCCCGCGTGGAGCGAGGCCGGCTACCAGCAGATACTGCCGCCGTCGATCGACATCAACGCCTCGGCCGGCCGCCAGACCGAAGGCTTCATCGACGTCGCGCATTTCGCCTGGATACACCACGACAGCTTTGCCGACCGCGCCAATCCGGTGGTGCCGCAATATACGGTGACGCGCAAGCCGCGCGGCTTCGTCGCCGAATATTCCAGCACCGTCAGCAACTTCCCGAAAACGCTGCAACACCGTGCGCCGGAAGGCTTTGTCTGGCGGCGCCGGTTTGAAGTCGACGCGCCGTTCTTCGCGCGCCTGCAAGTGCAGTTCCCGGAGGGCGGCCTGCTGCACATCCTCAACGCGGCCAGTCCGGTCTCGGCCCGCAAGACCAGGCTGTTCGTGCCCATCGTGCGCAACTTCGACCAGCACATGCCGCTGCAGGACGTGTACGACTTCAACCTGCAGGTATTCGAGGAAGACCGCGCCATCGTCGAACGGCAGCGACCGGAGGACTTGCCGATCGACCGCGGCGCGGAGGCCCCCATCCTGGCCGACCGCTCGTCGGGCGCCTATCGCGTTGCCATGGCCGATATCGGCCTCGGCGCTTGAGGGGAGGCTGGCATGCGTATTTTTGAATGCATCATCTGCGGCTTCCGCTACGACGAAGCGGCTGGGCTGCCGGAAGCCGGCATCGCCCCCGCCACCCGCTGGGACGAGGTGCCCGACGACTGGATCTGCCCGGACTGCGGCACCGGCAAGCACGATTTCGACATGCAGCTGGTCAGCGCCCCAGCCCACCAAGGATGAAAATGGACCCAATTATCATACTCGGCACCGGGCTGGCCGGCTACACCGTGGCACGGGAATTCAGGAAGTACGACAGCAGTACGCCGCTGCTGTTCGTGACCCAGGACGATGGCTGCGCGTATTCGAAGCCGATGCTGTCGAACGCCTTGTCGATGAAGAAGTCGGCCACGGCGCTGGTCAACTTCGATGCGCTGGCGATGGAAAAGCAGTTGAACGCGACGATACTGACCCAGCGCAGCGTCGAGTCGATCGACCTGTTGCGGTCGGAGATCGTGGTCTCGGTGTGCAGCGAAAGGCTGCGCTACAGCCAGCTGGTGATGGCGCTCGGCGCCGAGCCGCGCCGCATGGTACTGGCCGGGTCGGGCGCGGCGGACATCCTGTCGGTCAACGATCTGCGTGACTATGCCCGATTCCGCGCGGCACTGGAAGGATGCCGCAGCGTGGCCATCCTGGGCGCTGGCCTGATCGGCTGCGAGTTCGCCAACGACCTGGCGGTGGCAGGCTACGCAGTGGCGGTGATCGACCCCGCCGGTTCGCCGCTGTCGCGCCTGGTCCCGCAAGAGATGGGTGCGGCCTTTGCGGACGGCCTGCGGCGGCACGGCGTGCGTTTCCACCTGGGCCGCACGCCGGTGGCGGTGGAGCTGCGCACGGAGGGGTATCAGATCATGCTGGAGGACGGCGGCCTGATCGAGGCCGACCTGGTGGTGTCGGCCATCGGCCTGATGCCGCGCATGGGATTGGCCAAGGCGGCCGGCATGGAGACCGGTTTCGGCATCCGCACCGACAACATGTGCCGCACCAGCGCACCAGGCGTGTACGCGCTGGGCGACTGTGCGGAGATCGACGGCCGGGTCCAGCCCTATGTGCTGCCCATTATGCACGCGGCACGGGCGCTGGCGCGCACGCTGAGCGGCACGCCGACACCGGTGGCGTTCCCGGTCATGCCGGTCAGCGTCAAGACGCCGGCGCTGCCCGCTGTGGTGGTCGCGCCGCCGGATAGCCGGGGCGTGTGGACGGTGGAGCCGCCGCTGCTGCAGTCGCTGCGCGCAGTCTGCCGCGACCGCGACAGCGGCCGCACCACCGGCTTTTCGCTGATGGGCAGCGAAGCCATCAAAGGGAAGGGCGCGCTATTGCAAGAGATGGGCTAGCGGCCCTCGTGCTGCTTAAACCTTGACGCCGACGATGACGCTCGATGCCTTGAAGGCCGCCGTAGCGGACTTGCCGACGGCCAGGCCCAGGCTTTGCACGCTGTCGTTGGTGATGATGGCGGTGATCACCGTGCCGCTGCCCAGGGTCAGGATGACTTCGGAGTTGACCGCGCCCTTGACCACTTCGGTCACGGTGCCGGTCAGCTGGTTGCGGGTCGACAGGCGGATGCCGGCGGTATCGGTCAGCAGGATGACGGACGAAGCCTTGATCAGGGCGAAGGCGTCCGAACCGGCCTTCAGGCCCAGCGATTCGGTGCTGCTGTGGGTCAGGATGGCGACGATCGCCTGGCCGTCGGGCAGCGTGATGGCGACTTCGTCATTCACGGCGCCGCGTTGGATGGCAGAGACTTTGCCGCTCAGCTGGTTGCGGGCACTTGTAAACATGGTTACTCCTTGACTATGGTTGGTTCAGGGGAGCTATGTTATCCGATCGTCATTGCCTTTGTATGGCGATAAGGGCGTATTTGATATACCAGGTTCCAAATAGTATCCCCGCATTTTTCTCTTGACTATTCATAACCGGATGGCTATGATTTAATCCATAACTTAGTGGCTATGGATTGACATGACAAACTCCCATGACGAGCTGTTTCGCGCGCTGGCCGATCCCACCCGGCGGGCGATCTTCGAAAAGCTATGCACCGGCGGCGAACAAACCGTAGGGGTGTTGACCACCCATGCGCAGGTATCGCAACCGGCCGTGTCCAAGCATCTGGCCGTGCTGAAGCAGGCTGGCCTGGTGCGGGACCGGCATGAGGGCCGCCAAACCCACTATAGCGCGCAGCTGAAGGCGCTGACCCCGCTGTTGGACTGGACCAGCCAGATGAGCCGCTTCTGGGATGGCAAGTTCGACGATCTTGATGACCTACTGAAAAGGATGGACCAATGAACGATATCGCACACCAACTCCGCACCGTCGTCGTCGAACGGGAGTTTGCACATCCGCCGGAAAAACTGTGGCGGGCGCTGACCCAGCCGCACCTGATCGAGGCCTGGCTGATGAAGAATGATTTCCTGGCCGTGTCGGGTCATCACTTTAATTTTCACGGGGACTGGGGCTCGGTCGACTGCGAGGTGATGGAAGTCGAACCCCAGCGGACGCTGGCCTACACCTGGAACGCGATGGGACTGGAAAGCGTGGTGACGTGGACACTGGCCGCCACCGCGACCGGCACCCATTTGCGGATGGAACAAACCGGCTTCCGGCCGGACCAGGATCAGGCCTACCAGGGGGCGCAATATGGCTGGCAGCATCTCTTCGACTCACTGGGACAGCTGGTGGACAAGGACGACGCAGCTTCACATTAATTTACAAAAACTACATAAACCAGCATCGCAGTCCCCTTAAAGTCGTCAACGGCATGCGGAATAAACCGCATGCCCTATCGACTGGAAAAGGGGACACCATGCACCACTCCGCACTGACTTTGACTGACCAGCAGCAACGTTCGTCGGCCCGCGCCGCCGGGCTGGCGATCGCCGCCGCAACGATATTGTCGACCATCTTTGTCGCGCTGGACCAGGGCGCTTCAGGCACGACGCCGCAGGAGATCATGACCAGCATGGTGGCGATGCGGGCGATGAAATCGTTGGTGCATACGGTGGCGATTGCCAGCGTGCTGGCCTACGCTTTCGGCTACGCCAGCCTGGCGACCCGGCTGGATCTGCGCCGGCCGCTGGTGCTGGGCAGCTTGACGACCTATCTGATCGGCTGCGTGGCGATGATAGGCGCGACCACGCTCGACGGTTTTGTCAGTGGCGACCTGGCCGCGATCTTCGCCGGCGCCTCGCCCGACGGCGTCAAGCAGGGCTATAACATGATCACTTTCACCGGCGTGGCCTTGACCGAGATGGCGCGGGTGGGCTGGGTGCTGCAAGCGATCGCTGGAATTGGGTGGTCGTTGGTGCTGCTGGGTGGTCGTGGGCTGCAACGCGGCATTGGGCTGCTCGGGCTGTTGTCCGGCGCGCTGGTGGTGGGCACCGTCGTTGTCGTTGGCGTCAATATGGACCTTGCGGCCATCCTCAGCATCCTAGTGGCGCAGGCGGTCTGGAATCTGGCGGCCGCGTTTCTGCTGGTGCGCAACAAGTTCGTTGCGACTGTTCATGTCACCGGCGGCGCGGCGCTCGCGGCCTGACTTGATTGGCCGTCAGCAGGAACGCAAACTGCTGCGTTCCTGCTGACGGTCAGGACTTACTTGGAGTTCTCAATAAACTCCAGCACGTTCTCATCGACGAGACCGTTGTTCTTCACGTGTGCAAGCAGCTTGTTTTCCAGCGAGGCGTCCGAATCGACGCTGGCCGTTTGCACGATGGAAGACTTGCCGGCCACCTTGCTACCGGCAACCAACGCAAGGTGCACATCCGAACCGTGCACCACGAACGATTTGACGTCGGAAGAGATGTCCGAATTGTTAGTCACGATAAAGCCCTGGTAGCCCAGCTTGGGTTCCGGCTCGGCCTCCTCGGCGGCTGAAACGCCTTTCTTCCGCGGCAGATTCTTCACCAGCGCCAGGATCTCCTTGATCTGAACCGGGTCGGTGACGACAAAAGTCGGGTTGGGGCGGCCGGAGAAGACCAGCAGTTCCACTTTCAGCGACTTCACGATTTCCCCCGCTTGTGCGCCAGCCAGAACGCAGAATGAGCCGACTACCAATAGCGCGTGCTTGATAAATGATTGCTTCATTTGGATATGTCCTATTTTAAGTGGGTATTCGGATCAGCGGATGTCCGCTTTGCCCTGGCCTTGGACGGCGTCCGACGGCGTGAAGAAATAGCCCACGAACAAGGTGTACATGCCGCGATTGGCCGTTTCCGGATTGGAGATCGTCACGCCGCTATTGTCGACATTGGTCGCGCGCGTCTGTCCGGGTTTGTGGGTCCAGCGGCCATCGCTGTCCTGACGATACCAATGGTAGTCAATGCCGGGAGCTACCACCAGCGCGATTTTGGTTTTGCCTTCCGGCGAAGTGCCGGTACTGGTGGTCGGCACCAGGCCGTCCGCCACGGCTGCGTTGTAGACCGCCGGACCGGTCATCGCGTAGCCCGTCACGCCGTGCGCGCGGCCTGGCTGGGCGAAGGTGTTGGTACGTTTGTTGTTGGCGTAGTTATAGCAGTTGTTATTCTGCTGGACGGTGCTGCCATCGTTCCAGAAAGTCGGCTGGTAGGATGGCGTCGAATAGATGGGCGGCGGCTGGACCGAGGTGTTGCTGGCCCACAGTTGCGCATTGCTGGCCGATTTAACGACCAGGTTGCCACTCGACAGCAGTTGCAGATAGGCGCCGGGATTGTTGTAGGTGCTGGTATGGAACAGGACTTCGGTGCCGTTGGGGCCGTAGACCACCAGGTTGCCGTCGCTTTGCATGACGGTGGTGGCGCCGGGATGGCCCCAGCTGCTGGTATGCCACAAGGGCGCATTGTCCGCCTGGCGGTATAAGACCAGGTTGCCGTCGCTCTGCATGACCAGGCGGACCAGGTTGTTGTCGACAGGCTTGATGAATTCATTGGCTTGCAGGGTCTCGCCGGCAACCAGTTTGTCCGTGTAACTGTGGGCTGCCGAGGCTTGCAGCGCGACGCTGCAAGCAACTACAGCGGCCGCGAAATGTAGCGGTTTGAAGCGCAGAGAAAGTGTTGATGCCATTATTTTTCCTATTTTTTGTGGGTTGAATTTGCATTTCACCAAAAATACGGCCATGGTCATTACGTTCCTTAATGCACCTAATCGCTGGCTTTAGGCTGGATTGTTTGCATCGAAAAAGTATAGGATGAACATATCTTTTTGTAAACATTAGATTTGATGCAATCTTGCCGAGGTTCACGTCCCAGTCAACGGCCTTTGCTGCAAAGCGAGAAGGGCGGATAATGGCGGATTATTTTGTGCAAAAATTGGAATTTACCCATGGAAATTAAGGTCAACTTTCTCGATAAGCTGCGTCTTGAAGCTAAATTCGATGATTTCACGGTCATCGCCGACCAGCCCATCCGCTACAAGGGCGATGGCTCGGCGCCTGGTCCGTTTGACTATTTTCTGGCCTCGTCGGCCTTGTGCGCCGCTTATTTTGTGAAGTTGTACTGCTCGACACGCAATATCCCTACCGACAATATCCGCCTGTCGCAGAACAATATTGTTGATCCAGAAAACCGCTACCAGCAGATCTTCAAGATCCAGGTTGAGTTGCCGAGCGATATCTCCGACAAGGACCGCGAAGGCATCTTGCGTTCGATCGACCGTTGCACGGTGAAGAAAGTGGTCCAGGCAGGACCCGAATTTGTGATTGAATCGGTGGAGAACCTGGACGCCGACGCCCAGGCCTTGCTGATGCTGAATCCGGCTTCGGAAGCGAGCACCTATATTGCCGGCAAGGATCTGCCGTTGGAGCAGACCATCGCCAATATGTCCGGTCTGCTGGCTGGACTGGGCATCAAGATTGAAATCGCTTCATGGCGCAATATCGTTCCCAATGTGTGGTCGCTGCATATCCGCGATGCGCACTCGCCAATGTGTTTCACCAACGGCAAGGGCGCGACCAAGGAAAGCGCGTTGGCGTCCGCCCTGGGCGAATATATCGAACGACTGAGCAACAATCACTTCTACGCCGGTACGTTCTGGGGCGAAGACATCGCCGAGGCGCCGTTTGTGCATTATCCGAACGAGCGCTGGTTCAAGCCGGGCCGCAAAGATGCACTGCCTGCTGAAATTCTGGATGAGTACTGCCTGGAAATCTACAATCCGGATGGCGAGCTGCGTGGCTCGCATCTGTACGACACTAATTCCGGCAATGTGGCGCGCGGCATCTGCTCGCTGCCGTATGTGCGGCAGTCGGATGGCGAGGTGGTGTATTTCCCGTCCAACCTGGTAGAAAACCTCTTCGTCAGCAACGGCATGAGCGCCGGCAATACGCTGGTCGAAGCCCAAGTGCAGTGCTTGTCGGAGATTTTCGAGAGGGCGGTCAAACGCGAAATTCTGGAAGGCGAGATCGCACTGCCGGACGTGCCGCAGGAAGTGTTGGCGAAATATCCTGGCATTCTGGCCGGCATCAAAGGGCTGGAAGAGCAGGGCTTCCCGGTGCTGGTAAAGGATGCGTCGCTGGGCGGCGAGTATCCGGTAATGTGCGTGACCTTGATGAATCCGCGCACCGGCGGCGTGTTCGCCTCGTTCGGCGCACACCCAAGCCTGGAAGTGGCGCTGGAACGCAGTCTGACGGAATTGCTGCAGGGCCGCAGTTTTGAAGGCCTGAATGATTTGCCACGGCCTACCTTCGTCAGCAACGCCGTCACTGAGCCAAACAATTTTGTTGAGCACTTCATCGATTCCAGCGGCATCGTCTCTTGGCGCTTCTTCAGCGCCAAGGCTGACTACGAATTTGTCGAATGGGATTTCTCCGGCCACGGTGAGAACTCCAATGCCGAGGAAGCCGCGACGCTGTTCGGCATCCTCGAAGGCATGGGTAAAGAAGTGTACGTAGCGGTGTACGACCAGTTGGGCGCCGCTGCCTGCCGCATCCTGGTGCCGGGCTATTCGGAAGTCTATCCAGTGGAAGATTTGATCTGGGATAACACCAACAAGGCACTGTCGTTCCGCTCCGACATCCTGAACTTGCATCGCCTGGATGATGCAAGCCTGGAAGCGCTGATTGAGCGTTTGGAGAACAGCGAGCTGGATGAGTACTCCGATATCGCCACCCTGATCGGCATCGAGTTTGACGAGAACACGGTCTGGGGCCAATTGACGGTGCTGGAGCTGAAGCTGTTGATACAACTCGTACTGCAGGACTTTGAAGCAGCGCAAGAGTTGGTGGAAGCCTTCCTGCAGTACAACGACAACACGCTCGATCGCGGATTGTTCTACCAGGCCTTGAATGCGGTGCTGGAGGTGGTCCTGGATGACGACATGGAACTGGACGATTACGTAGTCAATTTCCGCCGGATGTTTGGCGATGCACGCATGGACGCGGTGATCGGCTCAGTGGATGGCAGCGTGCGCTTCTTCGGCTTGACGCCGACCAGCATGAAACTGGAAGGGCTCGACCGGCACCAGCGCCTGATCGACAGCTACAAAAAGCTGCACGTAGCGCGCGCCAAGGCGCAGGCCGCATAGGATAGCCGTCGTACGCGAATCAAAGAGATTCGCGTACGACAGGGTGTTCCTGGATGCGCATTGCATCGTCATGCAGCGTGAATTCCAGCGCCTTGTTGCCTCCGTCACTTTCTGCGATGAACCGGGCTAACGGACCAAGAAAATCACGAAACTCTTCGCTTGTGCACGTGGGGAGATAGGTATTGAGTACACGTGGGTCGTAATAGCGAAAGGCAAGCAGTTTCCCGTCTTCTGTCTGAACGCGCAGGAATTTCTTTAGATGAAGGCGCTGTTCGGCTAGCGTGATGTCGGCCTTGGCAATGGTGAAGATTCCCCATGCTTTACCCCAGCCGCGTTTCAACAGTTCGGTGGTCGCCGGTGAGCCTAGCGGCAAATGCACGAGATAGGGCGCTGCAGCCTGTAGCCGAGGGTGCAGCTGCCCCGAAAACAAGCAGGTATGCTCCAAGCCGCTGGAGCGGACAAGGTTCGCAATGTCGGGATCGCGTGCGCCATCGAGTAGCCAGTGCACGTGCCAGTCTCCCAGTTCGGTGTCATCCGCCCAAAGCGTATTTTGTAGTGTGGCCTCATTCATTTGATGACTCCTGAGTTGCTCGCATTTTCTCGCATATCTCGCAGAATGGCGTTCCATTGCGCGCAGCCTGCTCCAACGTTTCAGCCTGCGCGATCTGATTGGCGGGGGATTCCGACGACTGCTCGGCAGCCTGGCGTGCTGCTTCGCAGATTTCGCAAAATGGCGTCCCATCCTTGGCGGCCTCCTCGAGAACTTCCGCCTGCGCAATCTGGTCAGCGGCAGATGCCGACTCTTCCGACTCCGTGATTGGAGACGTAGTACTGGCCTCTGTTGTTACCGCGGTCGCCGTCGGTTCCTGCACAGGTGATGGAATTGGGGACGACATATCGCTGAGCAGCGGCAGGGCGTCCACAGCGGCATCGGTCGCGCCGGCGGACGATGGACCGACCAGCCTTCCAGGAGCACCAAGCCGGCTGTGTTCTTCTACCACCACCACAGCGCCTGTGGCCATACGCCGCGCAAGTGCGTGCTGCCATCCGTCCACGCCCGAATGGGCGCCGGCCAACGATGGGCCAGAGCGTTGCAGAATCGACTTGAGTTCGGAGCGCGCACCTGGCTCTCCCATCCAATAGCGCAAATAGTCGAAAGCGTCGCCGGCCGAAGTGAAGCGGCGCCGGGTGCTTATCGCCTGTGACCGGCTCCATCCGCCTGGGCCGAAAGCCGTGTGCTCGGGTAGCCCCGGGGATTGGTAGAACAACACGCGTGTCGGGTGGCGCCAGAGGCTGGCAAGCGGATGCTGCATAAGGTGAAATCCCGACACTGAAATCGATTCGAGCAACTTAGTTCATTGTTAATCATATCCTAAAATCATTGTCGTGCAAAAACGAGGAATTTTAATTTTACTTTAGAGCGCTGAGGAGAGCCGCTTGGTACCGCTGGCCGATTCACAATTTCGCATAATTTATATTATGTCAAATAGCTAAAACTGTTGTAAATCAAAGCGTTATCCTCGTTTTCTTCAAAATTCCCCCGCCCTGCAACGTATTATGTCAAGCCCCTGAAACCGTGGATTACTGAGCAACAATCACCGGCTTCTCTTGGTTTAGATGTTTCCGCTGTTCATGCATTATATCAACATGACAACACGAACCCGCCGTAAGCCAAAATCCCCGCCGCCGCCAGCGGATTACCACTCCTACCAACTGCACCAGCCTGCCGTCGACCTGTTCGGTGAAGTACCCGTCACCGATGATGACCTCTACGACTGGGTGGCGTCCGTGTCCCCGGTGCACACCAATGAGCGCGGCTATGCGCTCTACGTGCAGCGCTACGACGTGGCTGGCAAGGTGCGTGCGGCGAAGCTGGCGCGCACCTTCGACGCCATCACGGCCCGCCGCCCGCCGCCATATCACGCCCGGCTTGCACTCCAGGCGATCATGTAAAAAACCCGGCGCTTGGCCGGGTCTGGTTACTTCTTTTTACGCTTGCGGAACGTGCCGTCTTTCCGGCGCGGCGGCGTGCGGCGCTTCATACCGCACCCGCCTTGGCTTCCAGCGCCTGCACGCGGGATTCCATCCGGCCAACCCAGCGCGCAGCCGCCCAGCCCTGTACCAGCACACCGCTCCCCAGCAGCATCTGCACGAAGTCCATCGCGCCCATTACTGCACGCCCTTTTCTGGCACGATGCCCGCCACGGTGCCAGCGATGGCCGTAGCGCCGTCCAGCAGGATATGGTACTGCGGCGGCACAAACATCTTGGCCGCTTGCAGGATGGCGGCGAAGCCCGCCCACGTACTCGCTTCTTTCAGTCGTTTCATCACTTCCCCTTAGTTTTGGCTTTCGCCGGTTCACATCATCGGGTTCCAAATTTGGACGCCGTTTTTGTAGTAGGTGCCGTACGGGTCGATGGCGGTGCCGTCATCGAAATACCGCCAGCCATTAGCGTCACCATTGACGTTAATTTCTTTCGCGCCGGGCGTGGTCGTGGAAGCGTTCGCGCCCTTCGGTTTCATCAGCAGGTAGACCCCGGCCAAGGCCAGCGCCACCAGCATGTACAACTCGTTGTTCTTCATTGCCATCACAGCCCCTTGTTGGCCGGGTCTATGTACCCGTGGATCGTGTAATCGATAAACGTGCTGGCCGGGCATGCAAAGCTCGCATCCCACGTCCGGCCCTCGCGCATCGCCTTCTCGCACTCGGTCTCGTCCGTGCGCGGCACGCCGAGGGCGTCACCCGCGCCCAGCACGACACCGGTTGCAGCATCCTTCACGGCATCGACGGTTGCCGTTGCGGCCGTCTGCGCGATGCTGCCGATGTTTTTCATCACCAGCACCACGGCCACGACGCCCAGCGCCGCCAGCACCAGTTCGGATTTAACGACGGACGCCATCATGCAAACAGCGACGTGCTGTAGTCGTCCGGCAGGTTCGGCCAGTCGTTACTGCCCATGTCCGTGCCCCAGCTATCCGCCGAGTCCTGAATCGCGCCGTTGTCCGGCAGCGGCAAGCGAGGCTGCACGTAGCCGGTGCCGCTGTTATTCGGGTTCTTCGAAATACCTTGCAGGAAGCCCACCAGCGCGCCGGAGGCAATTTGCGCTACCCCCGTGCCGACGTTGCCCGGAACGGAGCGTGGCGCGGTGCTGGCGTAGCCGGGCGTGCCATATGCAGGGCGTTTCATCAGCATGTACGCGCCGACGGCAATGCCGACGAGCAGCAAGGTGTTGTGGTTGTCCTGGCTCATGCGTAGTTGCCCCCGGCTTTCGCCAAAATGGTTGTGAAGTAGTCGACCGTTTCAGGCGGCGCGGCGTCGATGCCCTTGCGGGTCACGTTACCGATGCCCCAGTTGTACGCGGCCAGCGCACCGGCCCACGAGCCCGCCGAGCGGTACAGCTTGGCGAGGTAGCGCGCCGCGCCGGGAATGGCGGTGTCCGGGTCCAGCGCCGCGTCGATGCTGCCGAGTTCTTGCGCCGCCGTCGCTGGCATGAACTGGGCGATTCCCAGCGCGCCGACACGGGACCGCTTGGCCCCGGTGATGATGGCGTCGCTGTACCGGCTTTCCTTCCACAGCAGCCATGCGAGGATCGGCGCAGGCACGCCGAACTGGTCGGCGGCGTCGTTGATCGTGTCCTGATACGGGCCGGAGCCTGTCGGCCACCCGCTTACAATGCTGTTCATGTCTTCGATTCCATCGAGAATAATATTTGAGTCGTCGTCGCCCGCCGTCGTGCCGTCAGGCCGTGTTGCGGCGTAGATCACTACGGCGGCGACGACAGCGGCGGCGATGATCGTGCTTTGCTTCATTACAGGAGCGTGAATAAGACGGTCTTCACACACCGGTCTACCGCACTCGCGCTTACTTGCTGATTCAGATACAGGCCCTTACCCGCCGCGATCTTGATTCGTTGCCCCAGCATCTGATTCAGATTCTGCGCGGATATGCCGCCGCCGCCACCGCCGCCACAAACGCCCAGCATGACCGCATCGCCGTCCGTCCCACTGGCTGGCGCCGTAGCCTTCGCCAACAACGTGACCACGCAGGCACTGTTCGCACTTTGGGTAGATATGGCAATCTCCGCAAATTCGATATACGCACCGTTTGGGTTCTGTGCAGCCGAAAAAATTTGCGTGGCGGTTGCCGCAACGATGGTGGCGTCAATAAATGAGTTGGTATATTGCACAGTCGTCCCTGCAATGTTGAGCGGCGTAGAGGTATCCAGCTTGAGCAGCGTGGCGGGGTTCAGCGCCACATTGACAGGCGCGGCTAGGCTATTCGTGACCGTCACGGTGTTCGCGAAAGTGGCGTCCAGCGTGACCTTGTTCAGCGTGTTGGCGTCGTCAAACTCACCTGAGCCGATGATGATGCTGCCGGTCAGCGTCGCGGCAGGGTCGTATGGCTGGATCGTCCAGGCGTTCACCTGTTTGGTGATGCGGAAGCGCTGGCCGGGCCGCAATACGATCTGCGAACCGTTTTCCGGCGTTACCAGAATGCGGGTCTCGCCGTTGATCGGCGTGGTCGCGCCCGACTCGTACACGAACAGATCCGCATCGTTGAAGATCGTGCGGGTACGCAATACGACAGGGTCCAGTTTGAAATCGTAGCTTTGCATGTGTTCCTCAGGTCTTGAATGCGAAGGCCACGCCGACGACGGCAATCGCCACCAGCGCGTACATGATGTTTTTCGACTCGCCACCATCCTTCGCGGCGGCAAATGCGTCTGCGGTCTTGGTGATGGCCGAGCTGGCGAAGCCCAGCACGTCCGCGCTCGACTTCATAGAATTCGCGCCGCTCAGCGACGCCATGTTGAAGGCGGCGGCGACGGACTTCTGGTTGTCTGCAGAGATTTGTTTCAGCGCGTCCACAGAGCCATTCACTGCGCTGCCGCCGAAGGCAAAGGCGCTGTTTCCCAGCGTGGTCATGCCACCAAGCGCCGCCGCCACGCTGCCGAAGTCCGTGCTGCTGTAACTCACCGAACGATTGCTGTTGTCCGTGAACTGGGTGGAGTTGTCCGTGTTGCGCACGCTACTGTCCGAAAAATGCGTCGAACTATCTTTCGTGCTGCTGTCCGAAAAGTGCGTCGAACTGTCTTTTGTGCTGCTGTCGAGGAACGACGTGAGACTGGTGGTCGAACGGTTGCTGCTGTCCACAAACGACGTGTTGCTGGTCTGCGACCGGTCCACGACGTTGTTGTCGCCGGATAGCGCCACGGCCTGTTCCGACGCCACATTCCGCTTATCGACGCTGGTGGCGTTGTTCGTGACGTGGTTTGTGGTGGACGTGCTTGAGTCGCTTTCCGAGTCGCCACCGAAGTACATCGGCGCGATGGCGAACCAGAACAGCGCCTTCCAAAATTTGAAGATGCTCATGGGCGTAAATTCTTTCTCAAAAAGTAGGCACGGTTTTCCTTCTTCGTGACGTGGTAGCCGTGCCGCAATGCTTTGCGCACCAGCCCGCCGCGCTCGGTCCTGAACCCAACGGCATCGAACCCAGCGCCCTGCTGTTCCAGCAGGTTCAGGATGGCGGCGGTCAGGTCGAATTTCGCCTTGCCTGCCGCCGCCAGCACCCACAGCAACGAGCCATACGCGCCCAGAACGTAGGCCGCGACGACCGCCCCACCCTCGTCCATGATCTTGAACGTCGCCCCCTGCGCAATCAGGCTGTCCAGGCGGAACAGGTCTTCACTGTCCGTCTTTGGCGACTTGATCGCGGCCAGCAGATGAATGACCTCTGCCGGCGCGCACTGGGCGGCGCTGATCATCGCTTCAGCAGGACGTAGGCGACCACGGCAGCACCAGCGATCAGCATGGGCTGGCTCAGGCCAAGGCCGTCCAGCAGGCCCGCCGTCCGGCCGGTCTGCGATGTCTGGTTCGCATCCTTGTTGCCGGTGGCCGTCGTGCTGTTGCCGTCGCTGCGGTTGTTGACGACCCAGCCCGAATGATCGAAGTTGAACGGGTTCGCAATCGGCACTTCGACGCCCGCGTTCGATGACGAGCCCGAAGGCCCGCCGCCGCCAGCGGAAAACGACAGTGGTGGCATGCCAGCCATCAGCGCAGTACCAAGTAGGCCAGCCCCACCATCAGCAGCATGGTGGTGTTCTTGTTGGTGGCGGTGTTGGCGACAGGCGGGCGCACCAGCTGGCCGTCGTTGAATTTCTCATTGACGGATGCCGCGATACCGGCCTGCGCCGCGCCACGAATGCCATTGGCGAGGATCGCGTTCCAGTCCGTCGCACCGGACGCGGCGAACTGGTTCATCATGTCGGCGGGAATCTCCGACGTGTTCGCGTCGTCGCCGTACAGCGCGGAAACCGAGTATTGGCTCATGTCCGCCCCTTACAGATTGGTCGGCGTGTCCAGCACTTCCGCGATGACGTTCACCGTTGCGCCGCCCACGTCGCCCAGATAGGCGTTGAATTCGAAGGCGTCGTAGATTTGCACCACGTTGCCGCCGCCTTGATCGACGGCGCGCAGGGTCTTGATGTGCGCGTCGTGGTTGTTGTCCACCAAGAAGTCCGCGACGAAGGTGTTCGCCTGCGGCACTTTCTTAAACTGGCCTTGGTCGAAACGGTTGTCCAGATCGGTTTGATCGAAGAACACCAGACCGTTTTTCTTGCATTCCAGACGGTTGATGTTGCCGTTCGTGGTGGCGGTGAAGTTGGTGCCGTTATAGAACAGCCACAGGCGTTTCAACAGCGCGCCGCGCAGGTTCAGCGGCAAGGTGAACTTGCCCGCCGCCGACTGGGTGAAGCTGTACGGCAGGTACTTCAGCACCCACGGGTTTTTCTGGGACTGTTCGAAATAGCCGGTGGCCGCGATGGCCGGGGCCACTGCACCCGCGTTGACGTAGATTTCGATGAACACTTCGCCGATGGGCAGCATCGCCATCAGGTCGATGCCGCCGACTTCCTTGATGGGGAACACGGCCTGATCGCGCTCGGTGAAGTCCAGCAGCAGGTACTTCAAGTTGTCCTGGCCGTTCTTGTAGTTGTTCACCGCGTTGATCTGGTTGTACAGCACGTCCCAGATGACTTTCGGGCCGACCTTGACGCGGACGCGGTCAATCTTGGTCTTGTCGAAAGTGGTGCCGGACAGGGACAGCTTGATGCCTACCAGCGTGAAGTCCTCCGCAGGGATGCGGATGGTGGCGATGGAGCCCGGAGCGACGCCCACGGCTTGCAGGAGTGGTTTGTTCAGCATGTGATTTTCCGATTAAGCGAGTGCGGTCTGCACGAGGTTGCGGGTGGCCTGTACCTGATTCAGCGCCCAGATAACGGCCAGTGTCATGACGGCGGTTTTCACCGCTGTTTTCAGGTCGTCCATGACTTAGCTCGGCAGGAAGGGGTCGAGCGGGTTGTTCGGCATTTTGTTGTTGACGAACTTGGCGACGGCTACCACCGCCAGCACGAACAGCGCCTGTTTTACGTATGCGTTCATTTCAGCCTTTACGGGTTAAGTGTTCGAATCTCGGACGAGTTTTTTCAATGCCGGGATTCGGGAAATGACCAGCGCCGAAATGATGATTGCCGCCAGTGTGGCAAGCGTTTCTTGGCTGATTTTTTCGGGAGTCGGCAGATATTTCATGTAGCCAATTTACCGGCCCGACGCCACGAAAACTAGGTGCGCCGCCGTCTGTAGGCATACGCATATCCCTAGGCAGAAAATCAGGCGGTGGCCGTGGCTTTTCTGCTGCGCTTTTGCGACGGCATTACGTCATTTGTGGCGATTTGTTCTTCGCGTATCCGCCCGGTGATGGTGATATCGCCGCGCAGCAGCCTGCGGCCCTTGCGGTGCCATTCGATGTAGTGCAAGTCCTCAAGCTGGTTGATGGCGTCCGGGCTGATGTTCATCTTCGTGGCGATGGCCTTGCGGTGCGGCTCCTCGCCCAGCCAACCACAGTGCACCATCGTGGCATTGGACATGAACGACTTGTCCACCTGCGCCGGGAACTGGGAGCAGCCGATGACGTGCACGCCCTCATGGCGACCGGAGTTGCACATGCGCCGCCACAGCGGTGGCCCCCAGCTTGCCGTCGTGAAGTTCGAAAGTTCCTCAACGAGGAACACGCAGTTGCGCATGCCGTAGGCCAGTTGACATGCAAGGTCAAAGATGCGGGCGAAGTGTTCCGCGGTGCAGGACTTCGGGAACACATACCGGACCTTGAACGAGCCGTTGTCGCCCGCCGCCGTGACGGCCTGCGCCATCGCCTTGGCGCTGGTGACAGGCGTGGCGAATGCGCCGTACTCGTCCTGGGGATCAAGGATCAGGATGCGGCGCGGCTTGAGGCGCTTCAGTTCCGACTTGACCCACAGCCCCTTCCCTGTTCCCGACTGGCCCATGACGGCCCAGATCATGGCATCGTTATCGACCGCCATTGCCGCCCTCCGCTTCTTTCTTCGCTGCCGCTTCCTCTTCCGCTTTCTTGCGGGCCTTGTGGGCAATGAAGGCCGGAGCCCCGAAGCCGATGCAGCCGATCACCAGCATCAGCTCCGGCGACGCCCCCATGCCGTTCAGCCCGTATTTCTCAGCGACCGGGACAATCGCCGCCGCCAGTTCCAGACACTTGGCGTCCGTGTAGTGTTCGGCCACCTCCGGGTAGATCGTGGTGATCGCCCACGCTACGGTCTTCGGCACGAGGAACCATTCCATCGCCTTGGCGTTCGGGTCTTCCGCGACGATCTGGCCGCGACCGTCGAGCATGCCCGTTGCCGCCGCTTCGGCGTGCGCCGCCTCGCCCGCGTCGATGCCGCCCCCGGCGTTTATGAGCGCCTGCGCTTCCTGTTCTGTCATGGCGCGCTCCCGAACAGCAGGCCATCAAACACCTTGGCCTGTTTCTTCGGCGCTGGCGGTACTGGCGGCGGCGCTGGCAGCGTCATCGGGACCGGCAGCGGTATGACCGGCAACGGGTCTCCCGCTGGCGTGGTCGGCGCGCCCTCAGGGCGTGTCATACCCAGCAGATGGGCCGCTTGTTCGTCGCCCCGCGTGTGCAGCTGGATACCGCAGCCCGCGCAATGCACATACGGGTAGGCCGTCTTGCCCGCTTCCTTGTCGGTTTTCAGCTTGACCTGTGCCGCAGTGTGGCCGCAGCCTATCGGGCAAACGACGCGCCCCAGTGTTTTCGAAGCCATGTATTTTCTCCCTACTGTTTTGGATGCGCGCCGCGTCGAGGCGGCGCGCTTTGTGTTACGCGGCGGCGTCGCCCAGATGCGGAGCGACCAGCGCTTCAACCATGTGTTCCAGCGCCGTCACGCGGTCGGCCAGCGCCATGTCGTCCGGCGTCGCCGCCGCTGGCGCTGGGTCTTGGCCAGCACCCGGTGCGGTGGCCGGGTCGGAAGCCGGGGCCGCTGGCGCGTCGGCCACCACCTCCGTGGTTTTCACCATGTCGGCCACTTCGGTGCGGACCTCGCGGAATTCCGCCATCAGCGCGTCCGGGATGCGGTAGTTGTCCTCCCACCCGGTCAGTTTTGCCAGCAGCCATTTCAAGCGTTCGTTCATTGTTTTCCCTCTTCCATTTTTGACCGCAGATCGGTTAATTCGTCGCGCAGGCGGTCTAACTCCGCGCCGAAGTCCAGCAAAGCCTCTTTCAGTGCAGGCGGCGTGTACGCCTTCTGCACCATGCTCATAGCAGCCATGGCCGCCAGCATTTTTTTGAGCATCGTCATTCCCTTTGTGTGAATAGATCGGGGTTGTAGTCCCCGAATTTGTCGAAACAGTCGAAATCGAAGGAGCCGAACCACTCCGAATCGTCAAATGGCGGCACTTCCGCGCTGTACGCTGCCGCCGCCTCCCAGAACGGCGCATCGTCCGCCGTACAGTTATTTACAGGACTCCAAGGACCCCGAAGACCAACCCCAACGGCCAACCCCACACGCCGCCACTCGTAGCGAGTGCTGGCGTACTGGACGTGCGGAGCGCTGGCGCAGTAGATTCCGGTCGGTACATGGCGATCCACGAGGCCGTAGCGGCCCTCTACGGCCTTCAGACGTTCCGCCACGTGTATGCGGTAGTCCCTACCCTGCAAAACGCCGCCTTGAGCCCGTATGTAGACGGCATAGTCGGCTGGCTTGGTCACGACCACCTCCCCGTGTTCGTCCGTCGTCGTTTCGCGCTGGCATGCCAGCCATGCGGCCTTGACGTGGTCCGGGGCATCCGCGATCTTGTCGGCCTCTATACGGCGTGTTTCACGCCACGGCGTCACCGGAGGCGTTCCCACGAACTGGAACTGGCGGATGCCCCACACAGCGGCCCACGCCTCTACGCGCTGGGCAGGCGTTACCACTTCGCGCCCTACCCTCTTCGGCTTCGATATCGTGCCGTCCTCGTCCACGTGTTCCCCTACGTGTTCATCATCGAAATTCTTGCTGAGGTACTTGGCGAGGTAGCCCGTGGCCGAACCCTTGGCCGGGTCGATGGCTTCAGTTGCGACGCGGTGCGCGTGAGCGCCCGGCTCATCACCGTCCACGGCCAACGCGTGGCGCTTCAAATTCTTCGTGAATTGTTCGACGTGTTCCGGCGCCATAAACATGACCATGTGCCAGTGCGCGCAGCCGTCGTGATGCGGCTCCACCACGCGCAGGCCATAAGGCTGAATTCCGTCACGGTCGTTTTGCGCCCGCGTCCTCGCCCACACGTCGGTCAGGTGGTCCTGCGCATCACGGGGCGTCGCCCCCTGATAGTTCGGGTTGATCGTGTCCGACTTCGACAGGATCGCGTGAAACTTCGACGGGCATGTGAGCGTGACGAACAAACCCACGTCGGCGCGCTCTTTTGCGATGGCGTCGCACCCGGCGAAGCGCAGCATCAGTTCGCCCTTGCGCAACTTCTTGTTGCCCATGCCCTTGTCTGCCAAGTCGTCAAGCTGGTAGCGCTGGCCGTTTTCGTTTTCCATCGTGACAGCGGCCAGCGCCTTGCGGTTGCGCCGGTTTTGCGAAATGCGCTTTTGCACTGTCTCGTTACTGACGTACGCCCCGGCGCTACCAGACACGCGGCCCAGCCGGATTGCGGCGTGTTCAAACTTTCGATTGAAGACCTTGCGCAGGTTGCGACGCCACCAAGCCGGATCGGTGCAGCGGCGTATCACCTGCTGGTCGTCCTCTTCGCCTGGCGGTTCGATGCCGCGCACGCCGCAGATAAATTCCATGCGCTGGCGCAGGGTTGTCGCATCGTGGATCGTGGCGGCATTGCTGGCGCAGTCGTTCGCCCAGCGCTCGGCCAGCATGCAGATTTGTGCGTCGGTGGCGTCGAGGGGAATCTCGGAGTCCGTGAGGCCGTCCAGCATGGCGGCCAGCGTCTTGTAGCGCTCAGGCATGGGGCCGATTACACCGGCCTGTGCCGCCGACAGTTCGCGGTAGGCGCGGACGCCCCAGCTTTGAGGCAGTCCCTTGACGCTTCTACGTCCGTTCTCTTGCTGGATAACTGGCATCAGTGCAGCTGTGCCTTGGTGGCCGGCTCGTCGTCGCGCATGCAGCGCAGGGCCATGCCGATGTGCGATTCCAGCATGGTCAGCGCCATGGCGATCATGTGCCTCTCCCCCTTGCTGAAGGCGGTCAGCGGCTCATTGGCGCGATCACGCGGCAGGCGGGCGACCATCATCGCCACGACGCGGGCCGGAGGCGGCACGAGCAGCCAGAAGGCGGCGCGTTCCATTTCGCGGTCTTCGGCCTTGACCATGGCGGCGACTGCCGAGGGCGTCATCAGGGCGGCATTTTTCATGTCAGCGCTTTCTCAGGAGTTGCGTGCTGATCAGCTTTTCGATCACGTCGCTTTTCTTCAGGTCTTTGAACTTAAGCCACGCTTCGAACTTGGCGTGGAGTTCAGCGGGCAGCAGCACGGTCAGCGGCTTGACGCCTTGGCGGTCGCGGTAGGCTTGCTGGCGGGCGGCGGCGTTTTCGTGGAGGCGTGGACGGCCCCGCTTTTTCGTCACATGTGGCGCTTTGATGCCCGGCAGTTCGCCGGTCAGGTTGTCTTCGGGCTGGCGCATGGTCAGAATCCGCCGCCGACGAATTGCGGCTGGGCGACCACCAAGCGCTGCACGATCAAATCCAGCTTGTCGGCGTGGGCGTTGCAGTCGGCGGCGCGCAGGTTGGCTATTTCCTCATTCAGGCGGTTGATGTCGCGCAGGATCGCCCACCAGATGGCATTTTTGGTCGCGTCGTCCACGATCAGCCCCGGAGCAGGCCGAGGGCGGACAGGACCGGGCCGCAGGCGATCAGCGCGACGCTGATGATGGCGGCGATCATGTTTTCGCGGAATTCGTGGTTTTCTTTGTAAGATTGTGTAACTTGCACGGCGGACTCCCTAGGTCTGTTCCCTGAGGCAAAAACGTCGGGCGGACCCGTATGCCTACGGTATTTGCCTAGGGAGCGATGTGGTTTCCGCCCGACAAGACGGAATATATCGAGGGTCGTGAACTATGTCAAGGATAGTGATCGATCAAAGGTCGCGACCCTTGATACCTCACGGGTTGTGATGTACATTCCGTTTACTCCGCCTACGCCTAGGCGGGGCTAGCCCTAGGAGAGCTTAGATGAACACACTGGAATATCTGGACGCCGCCAAGGCGAAGCTAGGCATAGAGAGCGACTACGCCCTTGCCAAGAAGCTGAATTTGCGCGCATCGACCATCGCAGGCTACCGCGCCCGTGGCGGTCAGATGGACGATGACGTGGCTACCCGGCTGGCTGAAATTCTGGGAGTGCATCCCGGATTGGTGATGCTGGACATGCACCGCGCACGCGCAAAGACCCCTGCTGAGCAGTCTATTTGGCAAGAAATCTATAAGGGTTTTCTGTCACTGTTGCCACACGCTAAAACGGGCAAGGGCTTCTCCCCTGTCTGGTAGCAACAGTTAATTTTTTAGCTATACGATCTTAATAATTTATATTATGTAAAATATGAGCCGTCGCTTCCGTCGCTCTTTTCAGCCCCGCGCATCGACAACGTCGATCGTGGACCAGGCCTCCGCGTCCAGTTCTGGGAACAGCACCAGGCACGCTCCCTCCCCGGCAATCTTTTGGATACGGATGAATCCCGTGTCGTCCAGGAAGCCCTTGGCCACGCTGCCGTCCGGCATGCGCACCTCATACGCCGCATGCGGGATCGGCGAATCATCGTCACCCAGCAGCTCCAGCTCGATCCAGTGGGTGGGCGCCGCCGGCTGCTTCTGCAGCGGACATTCCTGCACCGCCGAACCCACCCGCTTGTCGCTAAACTCATTGGCCATCTGCCACCACCCTTGGCTGCCTGCTGGCCCACTCCGCAAAACGTCGCAGCTTATCTTCCGGCGCCACGCCCCAGGTAGTCAGGATCGACAGCGCCGGCCGAGGAAGATCGGGGGCGCAACTTCCCAAATGGTTCTTCAGCATTGTGACCAGTGCCGCCACATCGCGTTCTGTTTTCAGGTGAAACGACCGCGCCAGCGCCACGCCCGCTTGCACTTCCTGCAACAGCGCGTCGGCGTTCGCCCTTCCGGCCGTCGCAGCGCCGTCCTCCGTACCCGCAAGCTGCGTCCGCAACCGCACCATGAAATTCTCGAGCGCCATTGCCTCCAACACTATCATCTGGTCTTTTCGTACAGTGAACATTGCCGGTTCCCCGCTCTGTCGCTCAATAGTTAAAAGTCATCTGCTTGTTGCACGTTGGACAGGCGCGTATATGCGTCGCGCCGGGCGCGCCGGTGTAGTGTCCAGCGTAACGCGTGTG
Organism: Duganella sp. BJB476; assembly: GCF_003416895.1. Taxonomy (GTDB): domain Bacteria; phylum Pseudomonadota; class Gammaproteobacteria; order Burkholderiales; family Burkholderiaceae_D; genus Rugamonas. The sequence goes on along the minus strand of NZ_QVIO01000001.1, from coordinate 1,561,692 downwards.
GTTGGCGGCATCCCAACACAAAGCCACGTTGCCACGCGGACTCGCGGGGTCTCCCTGCACCGCATTCAGGTGTGCATTCTGGGAGGTGTTGAAGCGGTGTCGCCATCCGTGCGATTCATACAGGCGCACGGCTGCCGGATGCGCATGTCCGACCCGTCCGAACTGCGCACTGGTCGATGCATACCCATGCTTATAAGGCGCGACTCGCGTCACCCCGTACGAGTACGCTATCTGGCCTAAGTTGACCGCGCCGCCGCCCGCCGCAGCCGCCAGGGCTCCGGCTACGGCAGCGGCTCGGGTGTTCATGGGTTCCATCGCCGCCACTATGATCTCAGCAGAAACGTTCAAGTGGTGCGCCACCACCCCTGCTGCCGTGTGCAGTGCTGCAAGCCGTAGCGTGTCCGCCCGCGTCGCCGGATATCCGGTGAAACCGGCCAAGATCGCAGCCGCATGCTGGCCCGGGTCGACCGGCGCGTCAGCGGCATGCCGGCGCGTCAGGCAGTTGGTCACCGTAGTCACGCACAGCGTGTCGTCGAACCTGCCAGGATCCATCAGGCTCGCTGCTGTGGCAGTCGCCTCGGCGATGTTGTCCGCTACCACCGCAGGCAAGCCGCTCAGAATGGCTTGCGCGTGCACGCAGCTATTCTCGTGCAGCAACCCTGTCGCAGCCAGTTCCGCCGCAGTAATCGCCGCGTCGTGTCCCAGCGGCACCGTAACGGCCTGCAGAAACGATCCCGGGTTGCACGCATCGGGATGCGCCCATCCTGCGAGAATGGCCCCGGCGCCTCGACGCCGGTAGCTTGCGAGCGCTGTGTGAGAGATGACCGCCGCCGCTGCCGTAAATGCCGCCCGCATGCGCAGGCCTTGGTTCGCGTCCAGCTGCATGGCGTGGGCGGCAACCCCATAGGTGTCCAGCAGTCCATTCACCACCGCTGTCACTGCCGGAGCGGCCAGCGCCGTTAAGGTTCCGACCGGCGTCCCCGGGTTCAGCGAGTTCCCCGCCAATGCCGCCTGGTTCACCACGTCCGCGGCTCCGGCGGCCGCCTGTGCCGCAGCGCTGTGCGGACTGCCCGGTGCCCACGGCATGGCGTCGGTCGTCAGGTAGCCGCCGTCGCTCTGGATCGACCCGTGATGGCCGGCCTGCATTCCCACCACGGCCGGCGGCGGGATGTCGTTTAGCGAGGGTACGTCCCAGCAGAACGCATCGCCGCAAAGCATCACAAACCGCTCGTTCGCGTGGTAGGGAGGAACTCCCGCCAACAGCTGCGGCGCGGTTCCGGCTCCCCACGCGGGGTGTTGCGCCGTCCACACCAGCGCCTCCCATTCCGCTGGTTCGACTCCCGCGGCGCGCAGGGCGTCAAATGCTGCGGCGGCCGCGTTCGACCGCGCCCTCGCCAGGGAAACAACACCTGCTACGGCAACCGCATTCACGGCGTTGTGTATGGCGTGCCCAGTTGCTATGCGCGTTGCGGCTCGCGGCGCCGCCGCCAAGATGTTGAACGGGGCCAGTGCAAGCATGCCTGTCAGTGCGACCTGGCCGGCCAACGGGTTCGCCACCGCATGCACTACCGCAGCGCGCACCGCAGCTGCAAACAGATTGCCGAGCGGGTTCATGGTGTTGGCATGCCTGCACAGGCCAAGGGCGGCACATACTGCATTGAGTACTGCGATCTGCACCGCATTGAGCACGGGGGCTGGCAGCGCGGCTACAGCAGCCACCGCCGCGCGGCCACGATTGCACACCGCCGAAATGCTGCCGCTTGCCGCGATTGCGGCGCCGGGCGCGGCTGCGCCGACCATGCCGCCGTCCTCCACGCAGACAAACGCCGCCAGGCCACCGCGGTTCGATGCGTCGCCGTTACAGCGCTCCACAAAGCCCCAGGGGAACCGCAGATGCCGCCGCGCCCCTCCTCGTGGAAACAGGTATGCAATACCTCCCGCCGCAGTGATCTTCGCAATGCGCTTGGTGGCGCGTGTTGAAGACAGCTCCTGCGGCAGAATCCAGCGCAAGCCCCGGCTGTCGGGCATCTTGGAAATCATGTTCACATGGTCAGAGTCCATCGAAGAGATGATGATCGTCGGACGGTCGCAGAAACATAGATCCGGCAGCGTTTCAACGCCCAAAACGGTCGGGGCAAAGGCGTTATTAATGGTCCATCCGAAATCGAAATACGCTACTATCCGGCCATCGCTGCCCGAAATCATGTTCAGGCCGCCCTGCCCTACGTTTACCACGCCTACAAACGGCCGGTGGCCGCCTGCGGCAGCCATAGTGTTCGGCCCCGGGTGTCCGCCGTAGGCCAGCGGCGCGGCACACCTTTCGCGCCGGTCCGCTACCGGCAGCCGCAGGCCGCCCGGCCCCGCGGCTGCTCCGTACGGCTGCAGCCCAGCCGTCAGTGATCGCAGCTCCGCGGTTGCGGCGGCGAGCCACTCCCGCACCACACCCACATGTGGCTGCATCTGCACCGCTTCCCAAAGCCGTATCCGGCTCGAGGACTTCTCCCGCAGCCATTCCCGCGCACCGTCCCACGCGCCCTTCAACGCCCGGCAAAACGGGGCGCGGTTTTCCAGGCTTTTGATTGCGTACGGCCCTTGGAACATCTCTGACATCCCGCTCCCGGGCTGCGCATCCTCCATGTCCACTTCGGGCGGTTCCTCTGGCGCGTCCAGGTTCACCTCAATGGCCGGGTCGCCGGCTTCCGGCGGCTCGAAATTCGGAAAATTGATAGCTGTTAGAAACTCGTGAGTTCCCGGCGTCATTCGCCGCAACCATCCCAGCTGCGCCTGAGCGAGTCGTGCAGTTCCGTCCTCGGCCGCGTCGTCGAAGAAAAAGAACCCATGCGTTTCTTCGTCCGGATCGTCGGGACGTCCTACCAAGATCAGCTCAAACCATTGCGCTTCCTTGGGGCTATCGATCTTCGCCTGCCGCAGGTAGCCCGGGTCCACCAGGCACTCATAAATGCCTTCCTCAGGGTTCATCTTTACCAGGTCCGCGGCAAACTGCTGGTGTACCGCGGACAGCGCATACCGGCCCGGGTGCGTCGACGCAGCCCATGCGTCGTTGAACGCTCTGCCCTGCAGGAATTGGATGACCCACTCAAACCGCCTGTCGCGCTGCATCTCGGCCACCCGGGCGTCCACCCAATCTGCATTCACGCACTCAAACTGCAAGTACCAGTACGAATGCGGGTCCTGCAGCGTGCGCTCGTTCATGGGCGCGCCTTCGATGTTCTGCAAAAAACCGTAAAACCTGGGCGACTTGGCAAGTGTGTTCTCGTTCAAGCCGCGGCGTACTCGCACCGTCTTCGGCGCGCGCCTCGCTTGCTTCTCTAAACCCTCCAGAAACCGCTTCTCCAGCGCCGCCCTCGCCTCCTCCTGCGTCAACCCGCGCCACATTGGCGAGAGACTCTCGCGCAAACTCCCTCGTTTCGTTTTCACTTTAGGCATTCGCTGTCGCACTCCAATGTGTGTATTGCGCCTCGATCGCGGCGACGGTCGTCTCGTCCAGCGCAAAGGTCGGCTCCAGGAAGCGGTCCACCTGGAACGCGCCGATTGCCGTGCGGATCTGCTCTTCCACCTCGGTTGCCTCGGACAGGTAGCCGAGGTTCAGCAGGTGCGCCATAGCCCCGGGCAAGGTCGACGCGGGTTGCAGGGCGCCCAACTGTAGCTCGTATGTGTCGTCACCGATGTACAGAGTCGCGCTTTGTGCGCCCGGCGCAATCCACTCATCAAGCAATCCGTCCGGGTCGGTCGTCCCGTCCCGGCGCTCCCCGTTCACCACAAGGATGTACGGCTGATTCGCCATGACCTCGGAAATGTCGACCATGCGCAGCCGCAGCTTCTCCGGCACGCCCTTTCGGCGAAAGCGGTGGCGCCGGTTCACCGCGCAAGCCTCTTCCTTTGCCTTGAGCGGAGGCACGGTGATCCGGTCGCCTTCCCGCAACACGTGCGCGTCGCGGTGTCCCTGCAACACGTCCTTGTTCGCCGGTAGCTCTTGAAGGGTTTCCCAGAAGTGGCCGGTCGCCTCAGCGATCGACCCCAGGCACATCCCGCTGGTCACCACCTGGTCGCCATCGCCTCGGGCGGGTTCCAGATGCTCGTCGGCGGTCCTGGGCACGAACTGTCGCAACGGTCCATTCTCGCGCCTGTCCGCCGCCACGCCGGGACTGTCGTCCCCGTTCAACGCCGCGAAATCGGACGTTGTGCCGGTGGAGGGGGCGGTGGTTGTCATGTGCCCATTATTGCAGCAAAGCTCCCACGGCACAATTGGTGTTGCGCGGCACGCCACGACCACTGTCCAAGGCAGGCTGACGAACAGCCCGCACCAGGCGGGCGGCGCATCAGCCCGGCGTGGCGAACACCGGATCGCGCAAGCCCTGCACGCTTGGCGCTTCCGCTGCGCCGTCCATGTCGAGAATGACGATTTCGTTGTCCCCCTGGCGTAGCCACGGTGCAGGCAGGAACAGGCTTTGTTGCGGACCGATGCGCCAATAGCGCCCGAGGTGGTGGCCGTTGACCCAGACGTGGCCTTTGCCGAGCGCGCGCGTGTCGAGGAAGGTGCTGCCGCTCGCGCTGGTGCTGAAATGACCGCGCCAGAAAGTGGGGCCGCGCTTCGCCGGCGCACCACGCGCAAAGCGCAGTCCGGACACATCGGCCAGCGGCATGGGGAACACTTCCCAGTCCAGCAGCGGCTTGTCGCCCAGCGACACGGAGCGCGTCAGACCCTTGCGCTCGTCCGCCAACATCGGACCAAAATTGACGCGGCCCATGTTCTCGACCACCACATCCAGCGTGCTGCCCGCCGCAAGCTCAAGCTCCGTCACATGCTCGTCGCGCCGGCGATCCAGCGTGGCGAAGGTGGCGCCGTCCGCCAGCACATGGGCGTAGTCGCGGACCGCACCCAGATCCAGCTTGCCGGACGCACCCTCGGCAAAGCGCTTGCGGTAGACGATGAGGCCGTAGCCCTGTCCATACGCTTCCATATTGCGGGCCAGATGGGATGCAATCGGCTTGGGCAGCGCATCGACCAGCGCCACGGATTCGTCCAATGTGAAGCGCGGTACGGCGATGGTGGCGGTCTGCGTGGGCAGGTCCGGCAGACGTTCGCCAGGCGCCAGATGGCGTTCTATCGCGGCGCGAATGGCGTAGAACTTGGGCGTGGGCCGGCCAGCTTCGTCGATGGCGGCGTCGTAATCGTAGCTGGTGGTATCCGGCTGATAAGTCGTGCCGTGGCCGTTGGCGCCGGGCTGCCAGCCGAAGCTGGTGCCGCCGTGCGCCATGTACAGATTGAAGGAGATGCCCTGCCCCAGCATCCAGTCCACCGCGTCGCCGGCCAGCTTGGGGCTGACCTGATGGCGGCGCTCGCCCCAATGGTCGAACCAGCCGGCCCAGTATTCTCCGGCCATGCGCGGCGTGTTCGGGCGGAAGGCGGCCAACTGCGCGAAGGCGTCCTTCACCTCATCCACCGTGCCGTTGAAATTGACCACTGGCGTCAGGCCAGGCAAAGTGCCGCGGTCGAGCAGCGTTGGGTCGGGGCCATCCGACGTGAACAGTGGCAGATCGAAACCGGCGTCGATCAGCTGTTTCTGGATGGTGGCCATGTAGGCGTGGTCTTCGCCGTAGGAGCCGTACTCGTTCTCCACCTGCGTCATCAGGATCGGGCCGCCGCGCGTGGACAGCAGCGGCGCCACTTCCTGTTGCACGCGCTTGAAGTAGCGCGCCGTCGCTTCGAGGAAGCGCGGATCCATGCTGCGCACCCGCAAGCCCGGCGTGCGCAGCAGCCAGGCGGGAAAGCCGCCGAAGTCCAGCTCGGCGCAGACATAGGGGCCGGGTCGCAGCACCACATTCAAGCCGACCTCGCGCGCGGTGCGGATGAAGGCGGCGAGGTCCAGGTTGTCGCTGAAGTCAAAGTGGCCCGGTTCGGGTTCATGCAAATTCCAGAAAACGTAGGTGGTGACAGTATTGAGGCCCATGGCCCGCACCTGCTGCAAGCGCTCGCGCCAGAATGCGCGGGGAATGCGGGCATAGTGCATTTCCCCGGCGCGGATGACGTAGGGCTTGCCGTCCAGCTCGAAGTGATCTCCCGCCACGGAAAAATGTGGCGCGGCCGCCTGAGCGCCCAGTGCCGTCATCATGATGCCCAGTGCGGCAAGTCGTTTCATGTTTTTGTATTGCAATGCAGTCTCCCGAAAGGATTGAAACGTAAACATAAGACCATAACGAAAGCAATTGCGTCAATAGCGAAATATATTTTCTGAAAAGCGAAACGTATGGCGAAAGTTTTCTTACGATTTGAAGGCCGCACGGAACAGAGTATTATTGCAATGATCGGAGGAATGTATATGAGCGCTCGCCGTACCATCATTGCATTACCACTGTTATTGGCATGCTTGCCGTTCGGCGCCTCCGCCGCGCCGGTCCGGCGACTGCTGGTCGTCGATACACAAAGGACAGAGCCGTATATCACCATCACGGGCGCCATGCTCGATTCGCTTGCCGGCTACGGCTTCGTCGTCGGGCGTAACCTTGAAGTCGAGCGCTATTCGCTCTCACAGTTCGAGGGCGCGGCCACGCACATCTGGGAACTCAAGCATGGAGCGAGCTTTGACGTGGTGTATATCGCCGGCACCATCGCGGCCCAGGCATTTGTAAAAATTGCGGCCGAGCACCCGAACAGCCGTTTCGTCTTCGCTTCGGTCACCGATCCGGTCGGCCTGGGATTGGTCGACGGTTTCGGCATGGCGCCGACCAGGAATATCACCGGCGTTTCTTTCCCAGTGCCGGTCAAGGATCGCTTGCGATTCGTACGGCGGCTCATGCCGCGTGCCCGTACCATCGGCCTGATTCATGGCGACATGCCGCAGTCGGTGAGCTACCGTGCATGGCTGGAAAAGCTGCTGGCCAGTGAGCCGGAGTTTAAGGATTTGAAGATCATCTACCGGAGCGTCAAGTTCGTCAGGGGGGACAACGGCACGCAACGCATGGCTATGCAATCCGTGCCGCTGATCGAAGAGCTGAACAGCCAGGTCGACCTGTTTCTCGCACCGAACGATCAGATGGGGATCAATCCGGAGTTTGCGCGCACGATGGCAAAACATGCGAACAAACCACTGGTCGGCATCATTGAACCGGATGCCGGCGCGGGCTGGGGCGCGACCATGTGCATCTACCCATCGCTGCCAGGCATGGGGCAACAAGCGGGAAAAATGATCGCCCGCTTGCTCGCCGGCGAGCCCATAGCCGCGATTCCGGCCGAGACGCCGGCCAGGATAGGCGTAGCCTTCGACTTCAAACTGATCAAGCACTTTGGCATCACAGTCCCCTCCGACATGATCACGAAGTGAAATTCTGAAGGCGCGCAACACTTTCCTCGCTGAATACTTGATCGCCATCACTACACGGTGTAACGTAAAACCAATAAAGCCGCTCCCTGCGTCTTAGCCGGAGACCAAACATGAAAATGTTGCGTGCGATGCTAATTCCGTTGGCCTGCGTCATGCAGCAGGCTGCGGCCCAAAGCGCGGTCAGCCTGTATGGCGTGGTCGACCTTGCCATCGTCGCCGACCGCGACTCGGGCAAGTCGACCACCGCGGTCAATAGCGGCCAGCAAACGGCCTCCCGCTTCGGCATCAAAGGCGACGAAGACCTCGGCGGCGGCATGCGCGCCAGCTTTGTGGTCGAGTCCCAGATCGAAGCCGACACCGGCAATCCATCCTTCGCCGGACGCACGTTTGGCAGCCAGAGCTGGGTTGGACTGTCCGGCAATTTCGGCAGCATCAAGCTGGGCCGGATGTTCACGCCCTACTTCGGCGCCATCGCCACCAACGATCCCTTCGATGCCAAGGGACCGGGCGAGTCGACACGGGTGTTCCAGGATTCCGGTGTGCGCATGGACAACACGGTAAAGTACTCGCTGCCGGATCTGCAAGGCTTCTATGCCGACCTGGCCTACGGCGCCGGCGAGGTGGCCGGCAATGCCGCGGCGAATCGCCAGGTCAGCGCCGATGCCGGCTATGCGGCGGGGCCGTTGAATGTCGAACTGGCGTATCACGACACCAACGATGCACTCGGCGTCCGGGCGGCGCGCAGCACCCTGGTGGCGGGCAATTACGACTTCGGTCCGCTGCGGGGCTGGATGGTGCTGGCGCGCAGCCGCAATGCCACCACCCTCGATACCCGCGATACGCTGGTCGGCGTCAGCATCCCGTTTAGCCGCAGCCTGATCGCCGCCGATGTGGTCCACAAGACCGACCGCATCATCCGCAACGCGAATGCCACCCAGCTGGCGCTGGGCTATTACTACACACTTTCAAAGCGGACCAATTTGTATGTCGTCAGTTCGAATTTACGCAACGGCAGCGCCGCAAGCTACCAGGCCGCGCTGCCAGGCGGCACCCGCCGGCTGGTCTCAGCTGGCATGCGGCATCAATTTTAAGCGGGGCACGCCATGAGTCCGCGTCATCGTATCGCCCCTGTGCTGCTCAGCGCCCTGCTGGCTTGCCTATGGAGTCCGCCGGCTGCCGCGGACACGGTCCGCATGGCCATGGGCGAAAAGATACCGCCGTTCTGTTTTCCCGAAACCGATTCCGGCATAGAAGTGGAAATACTGCGCGAAGCGCTGGCCTATCGCGGCCACGTCATGAAGCCGCACTACTATCCCTTCGCCCGCATCCCGGTCGCGTTCAAGGCCGGCGACGTCGATGCCGCGATGACCGATCTGGGCGAAGACATGGAGAAATGGGGCGCCTATTACGGCGACCCGGCGGTTTTCTATGACAACGTCTTCATCAGCCTGAAGGAACGCCATCTGGATATCAAGACGCCCGACGACCTGCGCGGCCTGACCGTCATTTCGTTCGCGGGCGCCGCCAAACGCTATCCGGAATGGCTCGACGACGTCAAGAAGGCGGGCCATTATTTTGAGCAGAACGACCAGGCGCTGCAAGTCCTCACCCTCGATCGCGGACGCTACGACATCGTGCTCAGCGACCGCAATATCTTCAAGTATTTCACGCTGCAACTCAAGCTGAACAAAACCTTCCATCCCAAGCCGGTCGTGGAGCAGAGCTTTGTCAAGTTCAACCCGATGGACTACCGCGCCGTGTTCCGCGACAAAAAAGTGCGCGACGATTTCAACGCCGGCCTCAAGCACCTGAAAGACAGCGGGCGCTTCAATACGATCTATCAAAAGTACCTGGGCGATGGCAAGGGCGGCTAGCAGCGTTGCAATGCCCGGACCACCGCCGCCGCTATCGGCGCGCTCATGCCGATGGCGTTGCTGGCATGGGGCACGGTGTCGCAGCTGAGGATCTGTCCCGCGCCGGCCGCTTCGAGCTCGGCGTAGGCGGCGCCGGCGAACAGCGCATGCACCCCGATGCAGACCGGCGGCGCGCAGCCGGCCGCCTTCAGTTGCTGTGTGGCGGCGATCATGGTGCGGGCGGTCGAGATGATGTCGTCCACCAGCACCGGCGTCCTGCCGGCCAGCAGCGCAGCGGGCGGCGGCGATACGCTCACCTCGCGGTCGCCGCCGCGCACCTTGCGCAAAACGGTGTAGGGACAGCCGGCGGCGGCGGCCACCTGCCCCACCCATTGTTCGCTTTCCTCGTCCGGCCCGACCAGCACCGGACGCTCCACCCGGGCCGCGATCCAGGCGGCGATCTCCGGCGCGGCCGGGACCACCTCGGTGGCGATCTGATACACCTCGGACAGCTGGTGAAACCGGTGCAGATGCGGATCGACCGTCACCAGCCAGTCGAAGCAGCCCGATAGCAGCCGTGCGAAATGGCGCGCCGTGACACCCTGCCCAGGAGCAAAGCTGGCGTCCTGGCGCATGTACGGCAGGTAAGGCGCGACCAAGCCGACGCTGCGCGCGCCCAGCTCGCGCGCCACGCAGGCGCTCAGGTAGACGGCCATGATTTGATGGTCCGGCTGGTTCAGCGCGGCGACCAGTATCACATCGCAGCCGGCCACGGCGGGCGTCAGCTGCGGGCAGCATTCGCCGTCGGGGAAGCGGTGCACCAGCAGCTCGCCCACTTCGCAGCCCAGATGGCCACGCAGGTGCCCGGCGAATTGTTCGGCGCCGGGCAGCGCCATCAACATGGCAGTCATCACGCCTCCTGGATCGAAAAAATGCTGTCCTGCGACTCGGCATACGCCAGCGCGTAGGCCAGCTCGCCGGGCGACTCGGCGTGCAGCGTCAGCAGCGGCTGGCCCGCGCTCAGCATGGCGCCCAGCGGCGCATGCAGCGCCAGCCCGGCCGCCGGCGACTTCGGCGCGCCGGCCAGCTTGGCCAGTCGCGCCAGGCGGCGGTTGTCGATCGCGACCAGGCGCCCGTGGTGCAGCGCGGTCAACACATGGGTGTAGGCCGCGCGCGGCGGCGTGCGCATGCCGCCCTGCGCCTCGCAGATCGCTTGCAGCTTGTTCCAGGCGGCGCCGCTGTCGAGCACGCTGCGCGCCAGCGCCACACCGTCGCCGGGCGCCGCCTTGCGGCCCAGCTCCAGCACCCGCCCCGCCAGCTGCAAGGCGCGTTGGCGCAAATCGTCCGGTGCGCCGGTCTGGTTTTGCAGCACCGCCAGCACGTCCCAGGCCTCCAGCGCCGGGCCGACGCCATGGCCGACCGGCTGGCTGCCGTCGCTGAGCATCACGCTGACGTTGATGCCGAGCGCCGCACCCACCGCGTCCAGCCGCTGCGCCAGCGCGTGCGCGGCCTGCCGCGAGCGGACCTTGGCGGTGCGCCCGACCGGAATGTCGATCACCACGTGGGTGGAGCCGGCCGCTATCTTCTTCGACAGCACCGATGCCACCATCATGCCGTCGCTGTCGAGCCCCAGCGGCCGCTCGACCCGGATCAGCATGTCGTCCGCCGGACTCAGCGAGACGGCCCCGCCCCAGGCGATGCAGCCGCCCTCCCGTTCCACCACGCGCCGCATGGCCGGCAGGTCCAGCGCCACCGGGGCCAGCGTTTCCATGGTGTCGGCGGTGCCGGCCGGCGAGGTGATCGCGCGCGACGAAGTCTTCGGAATGGTCAGGCCGCAGGCGGCCACGATGGGCACCACCAGCAAGGTGGTGCGATTGCCGGGCAGGCCGCCGACGCAGTGCTTGTCGACCACCAGCTCGCTGTTCCAGTGCAGCCGCTGGCCCACCGCCACCATGGCGCGGGTCAGCGCGATGGTCTCGGCCACGTCCATCCGGTCGCCGGAACAGGCGGTGATCAGGGCCGCCAGTTCGATGTCGGAATAGCGGCCGTCGACCACGTCGCGCACGATGGCCTGGGCGGCGTCGCTGCCGATCGGCCGGCCATAGATCTTGGCCCGCACCGCCGACATCGAGGCCACCTGCTGCGCGTGCGCCACCCGCAGCGGCGCTCCCTCGCCGCCGCCCAGCGCGCGCCAGGCCGCTTCGGACAGGCCCAGCTGATCGAGCCCGATCCAGTCGCCATGCACCACGTTGAGCGTGGCCACGATATGCCGTTCGCCGTGCCAGACCTCGATCCGCGAGCGCGACTCGAAGCCTTCCGATTTGCACACCGGGCAATCGCTGCGCAGGTAGGCGACCGGTTCCTGGTAGGTGTCGACGCCCAGCCGGCGCAAGCTCAGCCCGCCGACCGCGGCGGCGCCCGCCAGCGCGGCATCGGTGGCGGCGGTTCGCTTCATGTCAGCTCCTGCTGTTCCAGGTAATCGGCCACGCGGCAATCCCAGTGCAGCGTCCATTCGATGCGGTGGCGCAGCGCATCGGCCGCAGCCGGCTCGCCGTGGGTGATGAAGGTGCGCTTGGGCGGCTGTTCGAAGTGGCCCAGCCAGTTCATGATCTCGCCGGCGTCGGCATGCGCGGACAGGTTGTCGATCTGCCGCACGCTGGCGCGCAGCTGCACGTATTCGCCGTAGATCTTGATCTCGGGCGCGCCGTCGAGCATGGCCGCGCCGCGCGTGCCGCCGGCCTGGAAGCCGGCGAACAGGATGGTGTTGCGCGCATCGCCGCCGAAGGCCTTCAGGTGGTGCAGCACGCGGCCGCCGGTGGCCATGCCGCTGGCGGCGATGATCACCATCGGCAGCTGCTTCTGGTTGAGCGCTATCGATTCCTCGACGCTGTTGACGATGTGGGCCGCGTGACACATGGCTTCGCACTGCTGGCGGTCGAGGCGGTGCAGCTGGCGGTGCTTCTGGTACAGCGCGGTGGCGTCGGTCGCCATCGGACTGTTCAGGTAGACCGGCAGCGCCGACGGCAGCTGGCCCTGCTGCTTGAGCTGATGAATGGCGTACAGTATCGACTGCGCCCGCCCGACCGCGAACGCCGGAATGATGGTGACGCCGCCGCGCGCGGCGGTCTCGCGTATGGTTTGCCCGAGCAGGATGGCGGGATCGGCCGGATTGTGCAGGCGATCGCCGTAGGTCGATTCGAGCACCAGGTAATCGCTGCGGGCGATATGGGTCGGTTCGACCATGATGGCGTCGTGCAGCCGGCCCAGGTCGCCGGAGAAAGTCACGCTGCGCTGGCCGTCGTCGATGGTGACGATGGCGGCGCCCAGGATATGGCCTCCCAGCGCCATCTGGCCGCGCAGCGGGCCGCAGATCGCGAACGGTTTGCCGAACTCGACAGGAGAAAAGAATTTCAGCGCCCGCTCGGCGTCCTCCTCGGTGTACAGCGGCAGCGCCGGCGCGTGCCTGGAGTAATTGTGGCGGTTGGCGTGGTTGGCCTCCTCTTCCAGCAGGCGACCGCTGTCGGGTAGCAGGATCTTGCACAGGTCGAAGGTGGCTGCGCTGCACAGGATCTTGCCGCGAAAGCCGCGCTTGACCAGCAGGGGCAGATAGCCGCTGTGGTCCAGGTGGGCGTGCGTCAGCACCACCGCCTGGATCGACGACGGCGCCACTGGCAGCTCGGCCCAGTTGCGCAGCCGCAGTTGCTTGTAGCCCTGGAACAGGCCGCAGTCGAGCAGCATGCGCGTGTCGCCGGACGTCAGCAGATATTTGGAGCCGGTGACGGTGCCGGTCGCTCCGAGGAATTGTATTTTCATGGCCTCCACCCCCGTTGGCTAGATCAGAATGCCGGGTAACGTATTGAAGTTTATTAAGGTGGGGAAACAAAAACCTTGATGCAGATCAAAATCACCCGAGCTCGGCCAAATGGGAGTAGCCTACGAAGTCCGACTGAACGGGAGCGTCCATGCAGAACGTGGTCTATCACTTTCGCTTTGCCGATGGCCAGAGCGCCAGTTGCGCCGTCGCCGATGACGCCGTGGCGGCCCCCGGCGCGCTGCCTGCATGGACCGCGCTGGAATTCCAGCAGTGTCCCAACTGTCCGTTGCAGCCCGCCAGCACGCCCCATTGCCCGATGGCGGTGCGCTTCATGCCGCTGATCGCCATCATGGGCAAGCTGCGCTCGTACGAGCAGGTCGAGGTGCGGGTGGACATGCCCGAGCGCAGCGTCAGCAAGCTCACCACCGTGCAGCGCGGCGTCGGCGCCCTGATGGGCCTGCTGGCCGCCAGCAGCGCCTGTCCGCGCGCGGACTTTCTGCGGCCGATGGCGCACTTCCATCTGCCGTTCGCGTCCGAAGAGGAGACTATCTACCGTTCGGCCTCCACCTATTTGCTGGGGCAGTATTTCATCGCCCGCAACGGTGGCGTGCCGGACTGGGAACTGGATGGCCTGAAGGCGCGCTACCTGGCGCTGCAAAGCGTCAACAGCGCGATGGCCAAACGGCTACGACAGGCGGTAGACGAGGACGGCGCCATCAACGCGCTGATCATCCTCGACTTGCTGGCCAAGGCGCTGCCCTACTCCATCGACGACAAGCTGGACGACATCAAGGCAGCCTTCCCGGCCGCCTGACGCTCAAACCGCCTGCGGATGCACCAGCCGGCGCAAGTCCATCGACAAGCCGGCCAGCTGCGAAGCGGTCTGCAGCGTCTGGGTCGAGCTCGCTTCCGTTTCCTGCGTGGTCTGCGCCACGTCGGACACGGCGATGCGAACCTGGTCGGCCGCCGTGGCCTGCTGCTTGGTCGACAGCTCGATCTCGCGCACCGCCTCGGTGGTGGTGCTGACCAGGTCGGAAATCTGCTTGAACGACAAGGCCACCTCGGCAAACTGGCGCGCCCCCAGGTCGACCGCCTTGGCGCCGCTCTCGGTCGCCATCACCGTGGTGTTGACGGCGCCGCGCACATCGTCGATCTGGATACGGATGCCCTTGGTGGAGGCGGCCACGCGGTCGGCCAGCTTGCGGATCTCTTCCGCCACCACGGCGAAGCGGCGACCCGCCTCGCCGGCGCCGCTGGCCTCGATGGTGGCGTTGATGGCCAGGATGTTGGTCTGCTCGGCCAGCTCGGAGACGATGTCGAGCACCGCGCCGATCTCCTGCGACTTGCGGCCCAGGTCCAGCATATGGCTGACCACCAGGTCGGTCTGGCGGCGGATGCCGGCGATCGATTCCTGCCCCCGCTCCACCGTGCCCTCGCCGCTGCGCGCCGCGCCGGCGGTCTGCTCGGCGATCTGCGCCACCCGCTGCGCGCTCTCGGCGATCTGGCGCGAGGTCACGCCCAGCTCGCTGATGGTGGTGCTGATCTCGCTCATGGCGCTGGCCTGCTCCCTGGCGCCGGACGCCTGCTGGGTGGCGGCCGCCTGCAACTCGGCCGACGAGCTTTGCACATGCCCCACCGCCATGCCCAGCCGGTCGGTCAGCGAGCGCGTGATGGTGAAGCCGGCGGCGATCACGAACAGCAGGCATAGCAAGGTGCCGCCGACGATGGTCATCTTGGCGCTGCTGGAAGTGGCGTCGGCATCGGCCTCGCGCTTGCTCAGCAGGTCGCGTTCCTCGCGGCTGATCTGCTCGGTCACCGCGCGCAGGCTGTCCATGACTTTCTTGCCCTCGCCACCCAGCACGATCTTCATCGCCTCGTCGGCATGGCCGGCCTTGCGCAAGTCGATGGTGCGCTTGAGCTCATTGAACTTGGCGGTCACCAGCGCCTCGGCCTGGGTGATCCTGGCCTGCTGGCCGGGATTGTCCACGGTCAGGCTGCGCATTTCCGCCAGCACCGTCGGCGTGCCGGCGGCGGCGGCCTGGAACGGCTCCAGATAAGCCGGGTCGCCGGTCAGCAGGTAGCCGCGCTGGCCGGTCTCGGCATCCTTCATCTGGCTCACCAGCGCGGTCACGTGCTCCAGCACCTTCTGAGTGTGGGTGACCGAGCTGGCGGTGGCGATCAGCACGTAGATGCTCCAGTAGGCCGCGACGCCGATCGCGATCAGGAAGGTCGACGATACCGCGAAGCCGAACGCCAGCTTGCGTCCAAAGGTCCAGTTTTTGTTCATGATGCGTCACTCCCTCAACCGGCGGATCGGTCCGCCTACCCTTGCGTGTATCCATCGCGCTGCGCTGGCTATGCCGGCCCCAGTATGCGTGTGACCTCGGCCATGAAACTGTCGTAATCGATGGGTTTTTCGATGTAGCTGTCAAAGCCGGCCGCCAGCATGCGCTCGCGGTCGCCCTTCATCACGTAGGCGGTCAGCGCCACCACCGGTATCGCCTGCGTGCGCGGATCGCCCTTGAGGATGGCGACCGCCGCGATGCCGTCCAGCTCCGGCATCTGCACATCCATCAGGATCAGGTCCGGCAGCTGCTCGCGGGCGATGTCGATGCCGGCGCGCGCCCGTTCGGCGCAATACAGCGTGTGCCCGTCGCTTTCCAGCATGATGCTGGTCAGCAGCATATTGCCAGGCGTATCTTCGACGATCAGTATGCGTGCCATCATCCACCCCGGTTATCGTGCCTGCCTCATGGCCGCGGTTCGCCGGCGCGCTGTTGCAGCGCGCGGCCGACCTCGAACAGGAATTGGCGTCGATTGAAACTGTCTTTTTCCATGATGCGCAGCACTTGCCCGCTCAGGCGCCGCTTGTCGTCGTCGCTGACGCTGCGGTCGCTCAGCACCAGGATGGGAACGTCGGCGGCGCCGTGGTGCAACGCCGCGATCACCTCGAAGCCGCTGATGTCGGCCAGCACCAGGCCGACGATCATCAGGTTCGGGTGCAGCGCCGGCATGGCCGCCAGCGCGCTGGCGCCGTCGGCGTAGCACTGCACCTTGTAGTTCAATGCGGCCAGGTCGCCGCTCAGGCGGGCGCAAGTGGCCGCATCGTCGACGATCACCACCGTCGGCGCCAGCGCATCGTCATTGCCCAGTCCCAGCGCGTACACGGCGTCGCGCAGGTTCTGGTGCGACACCGGCTTTTGCAGCAGCTGCGCCGCACCCAGCACGCAGGCCTTCATTTCCTCTGCCAGGATGGAGACGATCACCACCGGCACGCTTTCCAGCCGGGGATTGCTCTTGATCTCGTCCAACACGGCCCAGCCGCTGGCGTCGGGCAGCAGCAGGTCGAGCGTGATCAGGTCCGGCACGTCGCTGCGCGCCATCGCCAGCGCCGTGACGGCGTCGCGCGCGTGGCTGACGGCGAAGCCGATGCTCTCCAGATGCAGCTGGAGCAGCTCGGCGGCGTGCTCGTCGTCCTCGATCACCAGCACCCGGCGGCTGGCCGGCGCGGGCGGCGGCGCCTGCGGCTCCAGCCGCAGCGGCAGCCAGACCGAGAACTGCGCTCCCAGTCCCGGCGCGCTGGTGACGCCGACCGTGCCACCATGCAGCTCGGCCAGGCGGCTGACCAGCGCCAGGCCCAGTCCGCTACCCTCGTGCTGGCGCGAGCTGGACGAATCGAGCTGGCTGAAGGTCTCGAACAGGGCCGCCAGGTCGGTGGCGGCGATGCCGTCGCCGCCGTCGCGCACCCGCACTTCCAGGAAGTCCGGCTCGCCGCCGTCCGGCAGCGGCAGCAGCCGGCTGGTCCATTCGCCGTCGTCGCCGTAGCCGACCTCGGCACGGCGCAAGCGGTGCAGCGACAGCGTCACGCGGCCGCCGTCGTGGCTGAACTTGACCGCGTTCGACAGCAGGTTGTACACCATCTGCCGGAACTTGCGCAGGTCGACCTGCACCTGGCCCAACGGCGCGCACGGCAGGAACTCCAGCCCGATGCCGCGCCGCGCCGCGCTGTCCTGCACGATGGACAGGCAGGCGCGCAGCACGGTGTTGGCGTCCACCGGCTCCAGCGCCAGGTCCATCTTGCCGGCCTCCACCTTGGACAGGTCGAGGATGTCGTTGATCAGTCCCAACAGGTGCCGGCCGCTGGACAGCACATGGCCGATGCAGGTCTGCTGCTTGGGACTGAGCTCGCCCGTGACGCCGCGCGCCATCAGGTCGGAAAAACCGATGATGGCGTTGAGCGGCGTGCGCAGCTCGTGCGACATATTCGACAGGAATTCGGACTTGAGCCGGTTGGCCTGCTCCAGCTCGCGGTTTTTTATCGCCACTTCGCGCTGGCCCTCTTCCAGCGCCTGCACGGCCTGCTCCAGGTCATGGTTCTTTTGTTCCAGCTCGGTCAACAGGGCGGCGCGGCTCTCGGCCAGCGCGCGCGCGGCGCGCATTTCCGCCGCCTCCAGCTCCTTGCCCATCAGCTCGGCCCGGATGCGCCGGCTCTCGTCCTCGAACTGCTTGCGCCGCAGCTGGGCCCGCACCCGTGCCTTGAGCACGTCGAAGTCGCTCGACTTCAGCACATAGTCGTCGGCGCCGGTGGACAGGCCCTCGATCATCGCCGCTCGGTCTTCCATCGCCGTCAGCATGATCAGCGGGATGTCGCGGGTGGCGGCGTCGCCTTTGAGGCGGTAGCAGGTGTCGGTGCCGGACAGGCCTGGCATCAGCCGGTCCAGCAGCACGCAATCGACCTTCTGAACCTTCAGCAGCGCCAGCGCCTGCTCGCCGGATTCGGCCAGGATCATGTCGTAGCCCTCGTCGCCCAGCACCTCGGCCAGCTCGAACAGATAGGTGCGGCTGTCGTCCACCGCCAGGATGCGCTGGCCGGCCTGCGGCGCCATCGGCTTACCGCCGCCGTCGACATTGCGCAGCACCGCCGCCAGCCGCGCCAGCAACATGCCGGCGTCGCCGTCCTTGCGCACGAAGGCGTCGGCGCCGGCCTCCAGCGCATGCAGTTCGGCGCCCTCCTCGTCGGCCCCGGTCAGCAGGATGCAGGGCACGGTGCGCAGCGCCGGATCGAGGCGCAGCCGGCGCACCACGCCGGCGCCGTCGATGCCGGGCAGCACCCGGTCCACCACCAGCACCGCCGGCCGCCGCAGCGCCATCGCCCGCAAGCCTTCCTCGCCGGTGTGGGCCAGCGCCACCTGGTAGCCCTGCTCGCGCAGCAGCGCGCCCAGTTGTTCGCGGTAGGTCAGGCTGTCGTCGATCACCTGCACCAGCGGCGCGGCGTCGGACGGCGCGCCGGCCAGTTCCAGCAGCTGCATGGCGCGCGCCACCAGCCGGTCGCGGTCGTAGGGCTTGCCGACGTAATCGTTGGAGCCGGTCAGCATGCCGCGGATGCGGTGACTGACCTGGGCTTCGCTCGACAACACCAGCACCGGCAAGGTGGCGCCGGCGTCGGTGGCGCGCACTTCGCGCAGCAGGTCGATGCCGTCGCCGTCGGGCAGCATCACGTCCAGTATCATCAGGCCCACTTCGCGCGCCGCCATCACGGCGCGCGCCTCGGCCAGCGTGGAGCAGGCGATGGTGGCGATCTGGTGCTCCTCGAACGCATCCTCGAGGTCGGCCCGCACGGTCAGGCTGTCGTCGACGATGAGCACCGGGGCCGTCATGACGCCCTCCAGCTGGCCAGCGCGGCCAGCGCCGGGCCGATCTCCGCCAGCGGCAGGATGCGCTGCGCCGCGTTCAGCAGCGCCGCCTCGCGCGGCATGCCGTACACCACGCTGCTGGCTTCGTCCTGGGCGATGGTCAGGCCACCGGTGTTGCGCACGGCCAGCATGCCGCGCGCGCCGTCCTGGCCCATGCCGGTCAGCAGCACGGCGGCGGCGGCCGCGCCGCATTCGCGCGCCACCGATTCGAACAGCACGTCGACCGACGGCCGGCACGAGTGGCGCTCCGGCCCGCGCTCGCACACCAGCTGGCGGCCGCGCAGTTCCAGATGCAGGCCGGGCGCGGCCAGCACCACGCCGCGCGCGGGCAGTGGCTGGCCGTGGCGCGCCAGCCGCACGTCCAGCGCGCAGTGGTCGTCCAGCCAGTCGACAAAGGCGGTGCCGAACGGCTCGGCGATATGGATCACCACCAGCAGCGGCAGCGGAAATTCGGCCGGCAGCACACCCAGCACGTCGACCAGCGCGCGCGGCCCGCCGGTCGAGGCGCCCACCGCGATCAGCCGCAGGCCCTGCTGCGGGATCGGCGCCGGCGGCGTGACGGGCGCGGCGGCGCGCCGGCCGCGCAAATGGGTCACCACCTTGATCTTGGCCACCAGCTTGAGCATGGCGATGTAGTGCTCGCCCCAGCCGTGCTGGTCGGGCCGGGGCTTTTCGATCACGTCCAGCGCGCCGGCCGCCAGCGCCTCGTAGGTGCGGAACAGCTCGCCACGGTTGACCGAGGACGACACCACCAGGATCGGCGTCGGGCAATAGGCCATGATGTATTCGGTGGCGGCCAGGCCGGTCATCACCGGCATCATCATGTCGAGCGAGATCACGTCCGGCCGCAGCGCCAGGCACAGCTCGATGGCCTGCTTGCCGTCCTCGGCCTTGCCGACCAGTTCGATCGCCGGGTCGGCCTCCAGCAGCTCGCACAGGTGCATGCGCACCGTCAGCGAATCTTCCACCACCAGGACCCGTAATTTGCTCATCGCTGTACCAGCTCCCCGATCTTCGCCAGGAACGCGGTCTGATCGAATTCGTTCTTGACGATGTAGCCGTTGGCGCCGGCCTCGGCGCCGCGCCGGCGGTGCGCCGCCGTGTCGAGCGAGGTCACCAGCATGGCCGGGATCTCGCACAGCTGCGGATCGGCGCGGATCTCGGTGATGAAGCCGAAGCCGTCCATGCCCGGCATTTCGACGTCGACCAGGAACAGCGCGTAGCGGTTTTGCCGCGCCAGCTCCAGCCCCTCCTCGGCCGACGCCGCCAGCGCGACCTGGTAGCCGGCCGATTCCAGGATGCTGCTCTCGAGCATGCGGGTGGTCAGCGAATCGTCGACGATCAGGATCGGCAGGCACGGCGTGGCGACCTCGCGGCCGCTGCTGCGGCGCCGCGTCAGCGCGCGGCCCAGCTCCTCGGGATCGAGCACCAGGCGCGGCTCGCCCTCGATGTCCAGGTACAGGCCCAGCACCATGGGATCGGCCGCCACCAGCGGCGGCAAGGCACGCAGCACCACGCTGTCGACGCCGCCGAGCCGGCTGGTGGCCAGGGCCAGCAGCTCGCCCTGGCTGCGGATCACCACCGCCGTCATCGCGCGCGGCGACCACAGGTGCGCACTGCGCGCGGCCGCGCCCACCGCCAGCGGCAGCAGGGGCAGCAGCTGGCCTTCGTAGACGATGGCGCCGCCGTCCACGGTGTGCACCACCTGATCCAGCGGCACCCGCAGCGCGCCGTGCACGGCGTCCAGCGGCAAGGCCATGGTCTGGCCGTCGGCCTCGACCAGCAACACATCCAGCGCCGCCAGGGTCAGCGGCACGCACAGCTCGAAGGTGGCGCCACCCGTGCTGCTGGCGGCCTGGGCCTTGCCGCCCAGCTTGCCCATCGCGGCCCGTACCACGTCCATGCCGATGCCGCGCCCGGACAGCTCGGTCACCACGCTGCTGGTGCTGACGCCGCCCTGCATCAGCCGCGCCAGCAGGCCGGCGTTGTCGTCCGGCGCGTCCAGGCCGCGTTCGGCCAGCGAGCGGCGCAGCGCCGCGTGATCGATGCCGCGGCCGTCGTCACGGCAACGGAACCACACCATGTAGCCGCGCCGTGCCACCTCCAGCATGATGCGGCCGGCCGCCGGCTTGCCAGCCGCCAGCCGCTCGGCCGGGGTTTCAATGCCATGCGCCACCGCGTTGCGCACCAGTTGCAGCAAGGCGCCCAGCACTACGTCCAATACTTCGCCGTCGACCCGCAACTGGCCGCCGGCGGCCTCGAACACGACTTGGCGGCCGCTGCTGTGGGCGGCGTCGCGCGCGCAGCGTTCCAGAGTGGTGAAGATGCCCTCCACCGGCACCAGCCGCAGGCGCTCGGCGGCGTCGCGGGTCTGGCGCAGCTCGCGGTCGATGCGTTCGGCGCCGCCGGCCATGCGGCGCTCCAGCGTGTCAAGCTGCGCCACCAGCACGCGGCCGCCCTGCGCCGCCTCGCCCGCCAGCGCCAGTTCGCGCAAGGCGTCCAGCGTGCCGATGGCGCGCCGCATGGCCGCCAGCTCGGTGCCGATCTCGCCCAACCCCTCCAGCAGCACATCGACTTCCAGCACGTCGGCGCGGCCGAGCCGCTGCGGCGCTTCGGCCTCGGCTTCGGGCGCCGGCGCGCCGCCGGTGACAGGCATGGGAACGGGCGCGGCGGGGACGGCCTCCGGTTGCGGCAGTTGCGCCAGCAGCCCGTTGACCCGGTCGCAGGCGGCCAGCAATTGGTCGACTGTGCTGCGCGGCAGCGGTGCGTCGTCGCTGCGCAGGGGCGTCAGCAATTCTTCAACGCCGTGTATCAGGTCGGCGATCTCGGCCTGCCGCACCACCCGCGCGGCGCCCTTCAGCGTATGGGCCCAGCGCAGCAGCAAGGCCACCTGTTCGACGTCGCGCACGCCCTGCTCCAGCGCCAGCACGCCCTTGCCGATCTGCTCGATCAGCTCGCGCGCCTCGATGCGGAAATAGCGGTAGGGATCTTTAGCCATGCCGGTCTCCCTGCTGCGCCCGGGCGGTGCGCGCTTCGACCTCGGCCGCCAGCGCGGCGATGGCCAGCACCGGCACCACGCCGCCGGCCGTATGGACCGCCTCGCATTGCTGCCCGTCGGCTGCGGCGATCAATTGTTCGGCGCTGGCGCAGATGTGGGATTCGAAGGCTTCGAAGGCAAGCGCCAACGGCGCGCTGGCCTGCACCAACACCATCCAGCGCGGCGCGCCGGCGCCGGCCTTGCCCAGCAAGGTTGTCAGCTGGTAGACCGGCACGATCTGGCCACGGAAGTTGGTTACGCCCAGCAGTTCCGGCATGGGGCTGGGCACTTCCAGGATGCGGCGGTCCGCATGCAGGCCGCGGATATCGGCCAGGCGAATGGCATAGGGCTCGGCGCCTATCCGTATCGTCAGCAGGTTGACGCTGCCGGCGGCCGGCAGGCTGGGGGCCAGCGCGAACGAACGGTCGAACTGCTCGCGCAGTTCGCGGGCGCCGCCGGCCGGCAGGCTGTCCGGGTTCATGGCGCAGCTCCCAGCGCGGCCAGCTCGGCCCGGCACAAGCCGACCAGGGCGCTGCGCGGGAAGCCGCCGCCGAACAGCAACAGCCGCGAAGCTTCCTCGTGCTGGAGCAGGATCAGGGCCTGGGCCAGGTCGCGCCGGGCCGACTCGGCGTCGCCCATGCGCCGCTCCAGCACGCCGATGTGCAGGCGCGCCAGCGCGAAACCGGGATCCAGATAGGCCGCGCTGCGGTAGTGGGCCAGCGCCGCCGCGTTGTCGCCCCCCTCCTCGTGGCACAGCGCCAGCACGTACTGCGCGCCGGCGTTGAGCTCGTCGCGCACCAGCAATTGATGGCAGACGTTCTGCGCCGCCGCCAGCGCGCCGCTCTGGCTGAGCGAGATGGCCTTCAGCAGCAGCACGTCCGGGTCCTCGGCGTGTTGTTGCGGCAGCTTGTCGATCAGCGCCAGGCTTTGCTCGAATTGTTCGTTGTGCAGGCAGGTCAGCGCATGGTGCAGATCGGCCTGCGCCGGTGCCGATGGGATGGCGCCGGCGCGCGGCACCGCCACCGCCAGCGTGTCGATGCGCTGCGCGGCGCGGGCGATGACGTCGACCCAGGCCGGATCGTCGAACAGCACCGGCCGGGTTTGCACGCCGTTCCACGGCGGCTGGCTGAAGTCGGCCGGCAGCGGCGCCTGGCCGGCGTACAGCTTGCGCTGGTAGTAGAAGGTGGCATGGGTATGGCACAGATGAAAGTCGTGCGACAGGCCGCGCAAGGTTTCCGCGTGGCCCATGAACAGGTAGCCGCCGGGCGCCATGGCGCCGGCGATGCGCGCCACCGCCGCCTGCGCCTGGGCCGGGCTGAAATACATCAGCACGTTGCGGCAGAAGACGATGTCGTAGCTGCCGGGCGCCCACAGCTCGTCATCGTCCTGGGCCAGGTTGCGCTGGTCGAAGCGCACCGAGCGCCGCACGCTGTCGTTGAGCACATACAGCTCGGCTTCGCGGGTGAACCAGCGCGCCCGCATGGCCGGGCTGACTTCGCGCAGCGACCAGGCCGAGTAGTGGGCGCGCGCTGCCTTGGCCAGCATGGCGGGATTGGCGTCGACGGCGCGGATCTCGACGCTGCCGGCGCCCAGCGGCCCCGCCTCGCGCGCGGTGATGGCCAGCGTGTACGGCTCCTCGCCCGAGGCGCAGCCGGCCGACAGCACTCGCACCGGCAAGCCTTCGCGCGCCTGCCAGCAGGCCGGCAGCGCAACCTCGGCATAGGCGCGGATCTGCTCGATATTCCGGTAAAAATAAGTTTCGGTGACGGTCAGGTCGACGGCCAGCCGGTGTAGCGCCTCGCACGGCGCGGGCGCCGCCGCCAGCGTGGCGATAAAAGCGGCGCTGTCGCCGCCCGCATGCAGGGCCAGCACCCGCGCCAGGTTGCCCAACTTGGTTTCATCGAATTGCAAGCCTAGCCGCTCGGCGATCAGGTCGCGGAACTGCGCCACCTGGGTGGAAGTAGGCTCGACGTTCATGCGGTGGCCTCCCCTGTCGCCAGGGCGTCCCACATGGACTCGGGCACCATGCGGCCGGTACGCAGCACCAGCAGCAATTCGGCATCGAGCGTGGCGATGGCTTGCACCAGGCCATCGTCGCTACCATCCAGCAAGGGGGCGATCTCGGCCAGCGCGGCGGCGGCCAGCTGGCGCACGCCGATCACGCCGTCCACCGCCAGCGCCAGTTGGCGCGGGCCGACGGTCAATGTGACAAAACGCGACACTTGCGCCGAGCAAGCCGGCCCGACCAGGCGCGCGCAATCGATGACGGGAACGGGGACGCCGCGTATCAGGGCCAGGCCGAGCAGGAAGTCGGCCATGGCGGGCACCGGATCGACCGGCAGCGCGCGCATGATTTCACGCACATGGCGCAGCGGCAGCGCACACAGGCGTTGCCCGCTGCGGCATAACAGTACCGAATGCAATGGCTCACTATCGAATGTCATGGAGATCCATTTCACTGACTGGGAACGCCTGGAAACCGGCTTGCGCTTACATGAAGGTTACACAAGATTCTAACAGAGAATCTATCCAAAAATCACACGATGAAAATGCGACAGTTCCGCCGCATCCAGACCCGCGCCCGCATCGCCATCAGCCCTCGGCCACCGTGTCGTTCGCGCTGCCGACCTCCGCCCAGGCCCTCTCCCGTGGCCTGTCCGCATGCGGTCAACCTTGTTCGGAAGCGCACACATGCGCTCCCGCACCAGCGGGCGCCAACTGTATGAAATCAACGGCTTATCAATTGGCACGCTGGTTGCTAAGGGAGTGGCGATCATTTTCGATCATCCACCTTCACAGGAGCCCTACCCATGAATATGCATCGACTCATCACCCAAATGTGCGCCGTCCTCGCCATCGGCAGCTGCATGTTGTCCTCTGCCCACGCCGCCGACAGCCGCGGCCCGGCGACGCCGGAAGAAATCGCCCGCGTCGTCCAGATCGCCGCCGCCGCCGACAAGGATCCGGTCGCCACGATGGCCTCGGCCGACGGCCGCTGGTTCCAGAAATGGTCGGACGATGTTCCCGACTACAGCTTCGGCCCCGACCAGGGCGCGTTCTGGCTGATGAACGGCGCCGCCAAGGGCGAGCTGAAACGCGTCGCGATCTTCCAGCATATGGTGAGCACGGCGGCCTACCAGGTGCAGCACCAGATCCACGATCCGCAAAAGAGCAAGGATGAATTCGAAGCCAAGACGGTGGCCGGACTGGAAGGCGTCTTACGCGCTTACCAGAACCTGCTCGCGGCCAATCCCGACAACCGCTCCGCTCCGCTGGACGACGCCGTGGCCGCGCGCGACAAAGGCACGCTGCTCGCGTTCGTGCGCGCGCTGCCGCCCATGCCCAAGCGCTAAGGCACGCCATGCTGTGGCGACGATATTTGGTAACGGCCGCGCTGCTGCTCGGCGCCGGCCTTGCGCAGGCGCAGCCCGCGCCTTCCTCCGCCGAGAACCGGCTGATCGAGGAAATCGGCGAGCGGTCACGGTTGATGCCCGACCTGGAGGAACTGTGCGACGACATCGGCCCACGCCTGACCGGCTCGGCCCAGCTTCGCGCCGCCCAGCAGTGGGCCGTGAAGCGGCTGGCCAGCTACGGCGCCGTGAACGCGCATCTGGAAGGCTATGACATGGGCCGCCCATGGCAGCGCGGCATCGCCAGCGCGCGCCTGCTCAACGCCAACGGCATGAAGCTGGATGTCGTGCAGAAGGCCTGGACCAGCGGCACCCACGGCGTCGTCCACGGCGACGTGGCGGTACTGGACGCCAGGACCTGGGACGAGTTCAAGACCGCGGCGGCCGGACTGAAAGGCCGGATCGTGCTGCTTGAATCCGTACCCAGGGCGACGCCCGAACAGCGCAAGGACTTGCCGCGCTATCTGGCCGAAACCAGGAAGATGATCACGGACGCACAGTTTGCCGGCGTGCTGTTCATCTCGACCAAGAGCAACAGCTTGCAGGAGATGTGGGGTGGTCCGGCGTCGCTGTTCGACACCAACGCCGCCATCATCACCAGCGAGCATGCGAATGCGCTCAAGCGCTTGCTGGCGCGCGGCCGCGCTCCGCGCGTGGCGATGGAGCTTGGCGGCCATTTCGCCGCCAGCCCCGCCACCGCCTACAACGTGGTGGCGGACTTCCCCGGCACGGATCCCGTCGGCGAGATGGTTATCCTCGGAGCGCACATCGACTCATGGGACCTGGGTACCGGCGCCACCGACAACGGCGCCGGTACCGTGGCGATGATGGAGATCCTGCGCGCCGTGCACGCGCTGGACCTGCGGCCGAAACGAACGCTGCGCGTGGTGCTGTTCTCCGGCGAGGAGCAAGGCCTGCTGGGCAGCAAAGCCTACGTCGCGGCCCACGCGGACGAGCTGTCGAAAATCCAGGCGGTGCTGGTGCAGGACAGCGGCGCCGGCCGCATCACGGGCTTCCCCGACATGAAGCAGGAAGCCTGGTACGCGCCCTTGCAGGCGGCGCTGGCGCCGGCCAAGGCGCTGGGCCCGATTGACATCGTCTACGCCATGGCCGGCGGATCGGATTTCGAACCCTTCGTCGCCCGCGGCATACCCGCCTTCCCGCCGGGACAGGATCCGCGCGACTACCGCACCCACACCCAGCACAGCCAAGCCGACACGATCGATCACGTCGTCAAGGCCGACCTGGTGCAGGCGACGCAGGTGCTGGCCGTGCTGGCGTGGGGCCTGCTCAACGGCGAGCGCTTGCCGCGCGCTGTGCCGTAGGCCTGGCCGCCGCCGTAACCCGCGCGCCGCGTTTGCGCCACCAGATCAGCACACCGGTCACGGACAAGGTGGCGACGACCAGGCCCATCAGCGAGATCAGCACCCGGCCCGGGACGCCGAGGATGCGTCCCGAATGCAGCGGGAACTGGGCCTGGACGAAGATGTCGGCGGCCGTGCCCTTCCACGGCTGGCGCTCGCCCAGCAGCGCGCCGCTGCGGCCGTCGTAGTAGAGCTGCCGGTGGCCGACGCCGCCGGCGCCCTGCTCGTCCTGCGGCGCGAAGAAGGCCACCGAGTAGATCCCGTACTCGGGCGAATACGACAGATTCCCCACCGGTTCGCGCCAGCCGCGCCGCGCCGCTTCCGGTTCAGCCTTCGTCAGCACATCGGCATAGGCCAGGACGGGCTTCAGCGGCTTGGTCGGCCCGGTCGGCGTGCGTACATCGAACGGCGACGGCGTCACGTCCGACACCAGCGACATCACCGGGAAGAACACCTCGCGGTACAGGTTCAATGAGAACGCCGTGAAGGCGATAATGAACAGCAGCAGCCAGGTCCACAGGCTGAACGCGCGGTGCAGGTCGAAATTGAGCTTGGTGCTGCCGGCGCCGAAGCGGATCAGCCACGCCGGCCGCCAGCGCTGCCACCAGCTCCTGGATTGCGGGCCGACCGCCACCACCGCGCGCCGCCGCACCGGCAGCGTGAGATAGAACCCGACAAAGCTGTCCACGGTCCAGATCATCGCGATGCCGCCCATCAGCCACAGGCCCCACTGGTCGATGCCCCACATCTGCGGAATGTGCAGTGTGTAGTGCAGCTGGTAGAGGAAGGATACGAACGTCTCGCGCGTGATCGGCCACGCCGCGCCCCACTTGCGCGCGCCCAGCTCCGCGCCGGTGACGGGATCGACAAACACCTGGTTGTACGGCGCCGGATACAGCGCACCGGTGACCGGATTCACGCGCGGCTCCACGTAGAAGGCCAGCGAGTGACCGGGTTCCGCCGCCATCGGCACCGACAGCACCTGCATCTGCGGGTGGCGCGCCTCCAGCGCCCGCGCCAATTGCAGCGCCGGCTGCGCGGGGCCGACACCGTGGGCATCGGTCAGGTGCGGGTTAAGCAATTCATCCAGCTCGTGATCCCAGGAGATCACCGCGCCGGTCACGCCGCTGATGAAAAGGAAGCCGGCGATCAGCAGACCGGCCCAGCGATGCAGCAATGTAGCGATTCGACGCATTAGTTTGTAGCCTGTAGAGTTTCAATTGAAGACGCGTTTTCCTGGCTGGCGATGCGGCGCAGCGCCCCCATTTCGCCGAGCAGTATGGTCGCCCCGAGTGCGGCGCTCAGGGTGGCGGCGATCGCCATGCTGGCGATCAGTCCATTCAGCCCCCACAGCGATGGCAGCAGGAACAGCAGCGGTATCAGCAGATATCCGTGCGGCGCCAACACCAGCCAGGCGGCCTTGCGGCTGCGCTCAGCCGCTTGCAGCGCCACCACCGCCACCATGTGAAAACCGAACAGGCAAAAGCTCAGGTGGAACACGCGGCAAGTCGTCACCGCCAGCTGCTGCACGGCGGGATCGTTGGTGAACCAGGTGACGATCCATGGCGCGAACACAATCACCAGCGCCGAATAGACGATGGCGAAGCCGCTGCAGATGGCCAGCATCAGGCGCGTCGTTTGCAGGAAACGCAAGCGTTGTCCACCGCCCCAGCTAAAGCCCAGCAAGGCTTGCGCACCAAGGCAGAAGCCCACCAGCGGCAGGCTGCCGCCGGTCAGGATGCGCAGGCCTATCGCCACCGCCGCGACAGCCGTGTCGCCGTAGGTGGTGGCGTTCCGGTAGATCAGCGCGAACGCCACCGCAGCCAGTCCGGTCGACATGGCGGCCGGCACGCCCACCTGCACCACTTGCCACAAACCCCGCCAGTCGACCCGCACATGGCGCAGCGCGACGTGGATCTTGCCGACACGTTTGTAGAAGTACACGGCATACGCCAGCAGCGCCGCCAGTGCGGAGATCAGCGTGGCCCAAGCCGCGCCAGCCACGCCCATCTCGTAGTGGAAGATCAGGATAGGATCGAGGATCACGTTCAACGCGAAGGAACCGATCAAGGTCCACATGCTGAAGCGCGTATTACCTTCCGAGATGGCGATGAAGTCGCACAGCATCTGCAACAGGATCAGGGGCGCGCTGTAGCAAAAGATGGTGGCGTACACCGTCGATGCCGGCATGGCTTCGGCCGTGGTGCCCATCGCGGCCAACAGCATGGGCAGCAGCGGTATCAGCACGACAGCCATCACACAGCCGGCGACGCCCAACAGCACCATGACGGTGCTGGCGGTGCGATTGGCCTGCTGCCCGTCGCCGGCGCCCAGCATGCGCGCCACGCAACTGGCCACGCCGACGCCGGCGCCCTCGCCGATCGCGCCGAACACGATCAGCAAGGGGAAGCAGATGCTGATCGCGGCGATGGCATGCACGCCCAACTGGCTGACGAAGAACGCATTCGCCAGTTGGTGCATCGCGTTGGCCGACAAGCCGATCACCGCCGGCAGCGCCAAGGTGAACAACAGGCGCTTCAAGTGCGGCGAATTCATGTCCGGCAAAGCGGCGCTGGCGAAACTCATTCCACTTCCTCCATCACGACGTTGTCGGTGCGGGCAGGCCGTTGCGGCTTGGGCGTCAGCTTGTCCACCAGCGACAGCGCGATCTCGTGCGAACGTATCGCCAGCACCGACAACAGCGTATCGGCCAGGCCGTGCGTGGTCTCGGAAGAACCCTGCACGAAGATCGGCGCTTGCACGTGCGCGGGTGTAGCCAGCTGATAGTGGCGGCCGATGGTGAAGCCATCCAGCTCGTGCTCAAGTTCGGCCAGCAGCGAACGGCTGGTGTCGCGCAGATAGCCGGTGGCGCTGATCACGCGCTGGTAGCGCTGCTGGCGTGGTTCTCCTGCGCCAGCCTGGGCCAGGCTCAGGGTCAAGCTATGCTCGTCGCACTGCACCTGCTCGATACTGCAGGAACTGAGTACCCTCACCCGCTCGTTGCCGTCGACGCGCTGGGCGTACAACATGGCGCTGATGCGTTCTATCAGGTCGCCGTCCACCACCGCGTAGTTCGTGTTGCGGAATTCCGCCAGCAGTGACTGGCGCACCTGCTGCGGCTGACCGAAGAAGAAGTCGGTGTAGTCCGGGTCGAAGATATGGTTGATCGACGGACCGTCCTCCGATGGCTTGAGCGTTGATCCGCGCAGGATCAGGTCCACCTTCGCGTTCGGATAGCGCGACACCAGGTCGAGGAAGATCTCGGCCGCGCTCTGGCCGCCGCCAACCACCGCCAGCGCATGTTCGCCGCTTGTGCTGAGCGGATTGCGCTCGATTTCGCTCAGATAGCGCGACGAGTGGACGATGCGCGCATCGTTCTGCTCCGCTAAACACGCCGGCACGAACGGCCGGCCGCCGGGCGCGAACACCAGGCTGCGGGTGCGGCGCTGGCGTTCGCGGCCCGCCGCGTCGGCGGAATGCACCTGCAGCGCGACCACGTCGCGGCCTTTGTATTCCGGGACCACACGGGTGACGCTTTCGCCATAGCGGCTATGGGCGTCGAAATGGCCGGCGGTCCAGCGCAGATAGTCGTTGAACTCGATCCGGCTCGGGAAGAAGGTCTTCTGGCTGATGAAGGCCTCCAGCCGGTTGTGCTGGCGGAGGTAGTTCACGAAGGAGTAAGGGCTGGTCGGATCGCGCAGCGACACCAGGTCCTTCAGGAAGGAGATCTGCATATCGGTGCCGGGCAACAGCATGTCGCCGTGCCAGGTGAAGCGCGGCTGGCGCTCGATGAAGCAATGCGACAGTTCGCGGCCGCGCTCCCGCAGGATCTCGTCCAGCGCGATCGCCAGCGCCAGGTTGGACGGGCCGAAGCCGACGCCGACGATGTCGTAGGTATGTGGTTCAGTGTACATGGTCGCTCCTCAGGCTTTCGGGCTTGGATGCCACAATCGGTTGCTGAAGAACTTCTCGCGCATCAGCATCACCAGCGTGGCGCGCTTGTGCGGGAAGTCGAAGTCCTTGATGGCGGCAAAGCCCGAACGCTCCAGGTTGCGCACCTGGCGCTGGTGGCTGGCCGCAGGCTCGCCGACGATGCGCTGGGTGCGCGGCTCGTCCAGGAACATGTAGTGCATCAGCGATGGCAGCCAGGCGCTGATGAACTGTCCGCCCGAATAGGCGGCCTCCCCGACCAGCACATGCCAGCCGCGGTCGTAGTCGTCGGCGGCGTAGTAAGGCCCGAGGCGGTTCTCCTGCGACCAATACACTTCCATGTAACCGAACGGCACGCGGTCAAATTCGGCGATCAGCGGCAGCATGTGCGGATCGGCCAGGCGTCCGTTCAGGTAGGCGCGCTGGTAATCGAGGTCGCCTTCCTCCTGGAAGAACTGGGCCACGCGCGGATCGTTCATCCATTTGTGCATGGTGTCCAGGTCCTGTTCGACGCTGGCGACGCGGAAGGCGATGCTCTGGCCCAGCCACGGGATGTAACGTTCGTACACATAGCCGTGCGGCTTGGCGGGGCGTTGCGGGTGCCAGCGCTCTCCGGTCCGCACATGGTTTTGCGGGTAGACGGCGGGCGCCTGCGGCAGCCAAAGCTGCGGCAGCTGCCACAACATCGCCGGCGATACGGCCAGCGACGGACCTGCCTCGCGGGCCACGCCGCTGCGCAGCAGATCCGCCTTGATCTCGGGCCATTCGCCGGCATGCAGGCGGATGGTGGTCAACTCGGCGCGGGAAGCGCTGAGCGACTCCAGCGCGGCCAGCAAAGCCAATTGCAGCAAGGCCAGCGGCTGCGGCGCGCCGGATTTGCGCGCCAGCCAGCATTCGTTGCCAAGGTCGACGTTCAGTTGCAGCACCGGCTGGCCGTTGCGGTTGACGGCCAATGTGTCGGCCGTATGCACCACTTCCAGCGCCTGGCCGGACAGGATCGCGCTGCGGAATGGCGCGGATTTTACAGTGTCGTTCATGCTTTATCCTTCGTATAAATCGTATGGAGGAATGGCTGGCACCGTGTTACCACACGTAGCGGGCTGTGAATTGGGCTTGGCGGCGGGCGGCGTAGTTGCAGCTGCCGTCGGTCGAGCAGTTACCCAAGTAAGTCTTGTCGGTCAGGTTGCTGACGTTGAGCGCGAAGTCCCATTGACGGTAGCGGTAGCCCAGCATGGCGTCGGCCAACGTGACTCCGGCGTGTTCGAAGGTGTTGGCGTCGTCGCCGAAGGTGGCGCCGGTGCGGCGCATGCCCGCGCCGGCGCGCCAGCCTTGGCCGAAGGTGCGCTCGGCCCAAGCGGCCAGGTTCACGCGTGGCACCAGCGATGGACGCTTGCCTTCGTTGCCGTCGTTGTTGCGGGTGATCTTGGCATCGAGTCCGGTGAGGGAGCCGTTGACCTTCCAGTTGTTGTCCAGTTTCGCTTCCGCTTCGAGCTCCAGGCCGCGCACGCGCACCTCGCCGCGCTGGATCTGGGCGCCGATGCCGACATGATCCGGATCGGCCGTCAGCACATTGCTCTTGCGCAGATCGAATACCGCCGCGGTGAACAGCGCCGGCCGGTCCAGCGGCGCCCATTTGACGCCCAGTTCGACCTGCTTGCCCTTTTCCGGTTCGAAGTTGCGGCCGTCAAAGGTCTGGCCCATCACGGGGCGGAACGAGGTGGCGTAGCTCAGGTAAGGTGCTACACCGTTCGGCGCCAGCCAGGTCAGGCCCAGGCGGCCGGTGGTGGCGTTGTCCTTCTGGCTGTTTTGCGCGGCGTTGAAGTAGTCGTCATTGTCGATGCGGCTGCGGTCGTGGCGCAGGCCCGCCGTCAGCACGTATTGGCCGTCGAACTTCATCTGGTTCTGGGCGTAGACGCCTGTCTGGCTCAGGGTGCTGCGCTTATCCTCGTACTTGTCCGGCACGCCGACCGGTTGGCCGTAGACGGGCGAGATCACGTCCAGCGTGGGTGCCTCGCCCAGGTAGTTCTGCCCTTCCTGCACGGCGCGGCTGTAGTCGACGCCGGCCACGAAGGTGTTGTCGATGCCGCCGAAGCGGCTGGCCCATTCGATATTCTGGTCGGCGGCAAACACACGCGCTTTCTGTTGCGCCGAGAAGTTGGCGCGGTCGATGGTGCGCTCATCCTCGTGCAGGCCGGTCAGGTACAGGCTGTGGTAGTCGACTTTCTCGGTCGCGTAGCGCAGGTTCTGGCGCACTTTCCAGGCTGGCGACAGGCGCTTTTCAAACACGTAGCCCACGCTGCGCTGTTCCGTCTTGAAGTGATCGAGTCCGGGTTCGCCGACGAAGCGGTTGGCCGGGATCTGGCCGTATGGACCGCTCTTCTGCGTGCCGACGGACGGCAGGTAGAAATTCGGTGGTACGTTATCGTTTTGCAGATAGGCGAGCAGCGTGAGTGTCGTATCGGCGTCGGGATGCCAGGTCAGCGAGGGCGCGAAGTACTGGCGATTGTCCTTGGTATGGTCGACGGCGCCCTTGGCTTCGCGCGTCAGCATGGTGACACGATACAGCCACACGCCCTGCTCGTCCAGCGGTCCGCCAACGTCGGCGGCGACCTGCTTGCGGTCGTAACTGCCGTAGCTCACTTCCACTTCGCGCAGTTGGGATGCGGTCGGGCGTTTGCTGACCGCGTTGACCATGCCGCCCACCTCCGCCTGCCCGTACAGGACGGAACTTGGGCCGCGCAGTACTTCCAGGCTTTCCAATCCATACGGCTCCATCGTGAAGCCGGTGAAGCCGCGCGTCGGCAGATTCAGGCCGTCGCGAAAGATGCCGTTGGAACCGACTTCGAAGCCTCGTATCATGTACTGGTCGAAGCGTGGGTCCACGCCGAAGCTCTCGGTCTGCATGCCGGCCGTGTAGCGCAGCGCTTGCGGTATGCCGGGCGCTTTTTGCGCATCCAGCCGTTCGCGGTTCAATACCGAAATCGATTGCGGCACTTCGACGATCGGCGTATCGCCCTTGCTGCCCGTGCTGCTGCGCTTTGCGACGGTGTCGGCCTGGCCCTGCACAACCACGGTGGCCATGGTGGTTTCCGCCTCACTGGCGCAGGCGTTCAGGTGATAGCCGCCCATCAGCAGGACGGCGCTTGCCACGGCTCGGGTTAAGGGCGAGAGGTCTTGCTTGTTCAACTGGTGTCGCATCAGGTAGTGCTTTCTTCAAGTGGGTGATTGATCATTTCGACGCTGCGTGCAAAGCTCTGGTGGAATTGCGGATCGGCGATGATGCTCAGGTGCGTGCTGCCGGGGATGGCGTGCACGCGTTCGACCTTGCTCGACTGCTTGCGCCAGTCGATCACGTTCATCCCGCGCAGCAGCGAGTCTTCGGCGATCCAGGCGTGGATGCGGCAATCGAGCGGCGCCAGCGTGTAGTCGCGGAAGACCAGCGCGTTTTCCATCAGCGTCCAGAAAATGTGTTCGCGGCTGCCGATGTCCGGACCGTCCAGCGGCAGCGGTTCCGGGCTGTTGTTCACGTAGTGCAGGAACTGGGTGTAGACGGTGGCGTCCATGCGGCCCAGCAGATGCAGCCAGCGTTTGTGCATGGTGCTGACGGCCAGCCAGGCGTCGATGTCGTTTTGCAGGCTTAGTCGCAGCGATGGTTCCAGCGGCTTCTCGCCGCCTACCGCGAACTCCGCGTCGAGCGCGCAGACGTCCAGCATGCCGACGAAGCGTACGTCGACGCTGTCGCCCAGCAGCCGTGCCGCTTCGTAGGCCAGGATACCGCCCCACGACCAACCGAGCAGCATCACCGGCTGGCCGGCGCTCTGGCTGCGGATATGGTCGGCGTAGCGTGCCGCCAGCGCGGCGACGGCAAGCGGTTCGCCGTCGCCGGACAGCGAGTGGCAGATAAAGCCGGTGGCCGGTTGGTCCGGGCCTAGGTGGTTCACCAGTGCCGTGTATTCCAGCGTGCTGACCAGCAGGCCGGGGAAGCAGTACAGCATAGGCTTGCTGCCTCCGCGCTGGAGACACACGACGTCGCTGCCGGCCAGGGCCTGGTCGCTGAGCGCGCGGGCCAAGTTGACGATGTCCGGGCAGTTGAACAGGTCGACGATGCCCAGGCCGTGATCCGGCAGCAGTTTGTCGAGCATGGTCAGCACGCGCAGTGCGCTGAGCGAATCGCCGCCCAGGTCGAAGAAGTTGTCGGTGGCGCCGACCTGCTGCAGTTGCAGCACTTCCTGCCAGATCGCGATCAGTTGGTGTTCGAGGTCGGTGGACGGCGCCACCACTTCGCGCCGCTCCTGGGTTGGCAGCGGCAGCGCCTTGCGGTCTATTTTTCCGTTGGGCGTCAGCGGCAGGCTGGCGAGCATGACGATGGCGGCCGGCACCATGTAGTCCGGCAGTTGCGCGGCAAGCTGCCGGCGCAGCGTGGCGCCGTCGATCTTGGCGCCGTGCTCGGCCACCGCGTAGCCAACCAGCTTGGCGCCTTGCGGGGTTTGGTGCAGTACCACGACAGCTTCGCGAACCGGGGCCAGCTTGCCCAGCGCCGCTTCGATTTCACCGAGCTCGATGCGGAACCCGCGCACCTTGACCTGGTGATCGAGGCGGCCCAGGTATTCGATGATGCCGTCGGCGCGCCAGCGCACCTGGTCGCCGGTACGGTACATGCGTCCGCCGTCGGCCGTGAACGGGTCGGGGATGAAGCGGTCGGCCGTCGCTGCGGCTTGTCCGTGGTAGCCACGCGCCAGGCATGCGCCGCCGATATGCAGTTCGCCCGCCACGCCGGGCGGCACGGGATTGAGGTCGGCGTCCAGCACATAGGCGCGGCGCGGGCCGACGGCGCGGCCGATCGGCGCAAACGCGCCTTCGAAGCTGGCGTTGGCGGTGGTCTTCCACGCCAGCGGCGATATCACCGTTTCGGTCGGGCCGTAGCCGTTGATCAGGCACTCGGGCGACAAGGCGCGCTTGAGTTGTTCGAAGGTGGCGCGCGGCATGCCCTCGCCGCCGAACGACAGCAGGCGCAAAGCTGCGGCATCGCTGCGTCCCTCGGCCCATTCGGCCAGCTGCTGCACGTAGCTGGTCGGGAAGCCGGCGTTGTTGACGCGGTGCTCGCGCATGGCTGCGTGGGTTTCGGCTGCGCTCCACAAGGCGCCGCCGCGCAGCACCACGCAGCCGCCGACGATCAGCGGAACGATCCAGCGCTCGTGGGCGCCGTCGAAGCTGATCGACAGGAAATGCAGTTCGCGTGATGCTGCGCTCATTTCGTACAGTTCCGCCGTGGCCTGGCAGTGCAGCGACAACGGTCCGTGCGCGACCGCCACGCCTTTCGGCCGGCCGGTGGAGCCGGAGGTGTAGATGATGTAGGCCATCTGCTGCGGCGATACGTACAGGTCTGGCGCGCTCGCCGGCAGTTGGCTCAGGTCGAGCGCATCGACCGCGATGGTGGCTCCGTTGGCCAGCTCCGGCAACTGGTCTTGCAGCGAGGTTTGAGTCAGCAGGCAAAACACCGCCGCGTCGTCGAGGATGTATGCGATGCGCTCCTGCGGATAGGCCGGGTCGATCGGCACCAGCGCGCCGCCAGCCTTGAACACCGCCAGCAAGGTGACGATCATATCGACGCCCCGCTCCAGTGCCACGCCGACGCGGGTTTCCGCGCCGACGCCGATCGAGATCAGGTAATGGGCCAGGCGGTTGGCCGCTGCATGCATGGCCGCGTGGCTCAGCGAGTCGCCACCGCACACCAGCGCCTCGCCCTGCCCGTGCAGCGCCAGTTGCTGCTCCATCAGCTGATGCACCGGCACCGGTGCGTAGATGGTGGCGGACCAGGGTGCGCTCAGCCGCGCCAGCGCTTGCGCATCGACCAGCTGTAATTGGTCGAGCCGGGACTGCGGTGCGGCCAGCGCTTGCGCCAGCAGGGACAACAGCCGCTCCAGCAGCGCATCGGCAGTGGAGGCATCGAATAGCGCCGCCGCGTACGACAAGGCCAGTGCATGGCGTCCGTCGGTGCGCTCGCCGACGCGCAGCAGCAGGTCCACGCGCAAGGCCTGGTCTTCGTCGATCCGTATGGCGACGTCGCGCGGCGCACGGTGAGCGTTGCGGGAATCGAGCCCGCGCCAGGCGAATCCGACCTGGAACGGTAGTTCGTGCTTCTGGAAACCGTCGGCGTTGAGGCGTTCCAGCAGCTTATCGAACGGCAGCGCGGCATGCGCCAGATTGGCCGCATCTTCGGCGCGCACGGCGTCGAGCAAGGCGGTAAAGCTCGTTCCGCCGTTCAGCGCCAGGCCTGAGACGAGGATGTTCTCGAACGGGCCGACGACGCCTTCCTGCGCCGCCTGGCGGCCGCCGTCGAACGTCGCCATGCGCACATTTGCCTGCATGGTGTGGCGGTACAGCAGGGCGGCGAAGGCGGCGCGCAATACCTGCGGCGGCTGTGCATCATGGGCGACGCAGAAAGCACGCAGCGCGGCGGACAGGCCGTCATCGAGTTCGGCGCCAACCTGCACGTCGGCATAGGTGCGTACCGCCGTGCGAGGACGGTCCAGCGCCAGTGCCAGCGACGGCGCGCCATCGGACAGCTTGTTCATCCAGTAGTCGTAGTCGGACGCCAATGCGCCGGAGCTCAGCTGCTCGAGTTGGCGCGTGGTGTGCTGTTGAAAGGTCTGCGGCCCGACTGCCGACAACGGCTCGCCGCCGATACCGCGCAGCAGTTCGTCGACCAGCATCTGCGTCGAGGCCACGTCGGCCAGCATGCGGTGCACAGCCAGTATCAGCGTCGCGCCCTCCAGCCAGGCTTTCATGCCGGGCTGTCGTTCCAGGTCGAAGTCCTGCCGCTCGGTCCAACCGGCATAGCTGCCGCTGCGTTCGAGCAGCAAAGGCGCCGCGCTGCCCGGGCGTTGTTCGATGTCGCCCCAGGCCAGGCGGTGGAAGGTGGTCTGCAGGATCGGATGGCGCGCCTGCAAGGCGGTCAGGCCATACGCGATCAGCGCGCGGTCGACGGCTTTGGGCCAGCGCAGTTCGACGCGTGTGTGCAGGCGTTGCGCGGTCTGGGTTAGCTGGCTCAGGAACCACAGGCTGCGCTGGGCCGGCGATACCAGCTCAACGGCGGCGTTTGGCGGCTTGTTACCCATGGCGCGCCTCCGTGCCGGCCAGTGCCAGTTGCAGGCTGTGTTCGCGCATTTCCTGCCAGACGGTGTCGATGTGTGCCAGGCAGAGCTCCCGCCGGTTGCGGAACCCGGTCGCCTGCCAGCCCGCCGGTACCGGCCGCTGCGCCGGCCAGACTGAATATTGCCGCTCGGCGTTGATGACCACCTCGTAAAGACGTTCCTGCTGCATGCCCGCTCCTATTCCACCGGACGCCAGCGTGCCACTGGTGTCAAGCAGTCAAAATTAACAATAAACCAATCGATCTAGATGATAATGACTATCATTTAGATTTGCAAGGGTATTCTGGAAAGGCACTGCTGGGGAAAGGGAGATGGGAATGCAATTGCGCCGGAGCCGGCGCAATGTGATATCAGGCGATAAGTTCTGCCAAATTGCGGCTAACTATGGACAAATAATGGCTTCGCGCTCGGCGACTTCGACCAGGGCGGCATGCGCCTGTTGCGCGACGTCCTCAGCGGTCGCATCCGCCAGCACGGCTATCTTTGCGGGACCATCCCAACCGGCCGTATCGGCGGGAGCGGCGTTCGGAGCGGTTCTTCGCAAAATCTTGTGGATGAGTGGCGTGTAAAAGCCATCGCCTACAAGCTCCTGCTCCGCGCGGCCGACCAGCGACAGGTTCAAGGACAAGATCAAAGGGAGCTCGGGATCGCGCTCCGTCGCCAGCAGCGCCAGCGTGGACAGCTGGGCTTGCGCCTCGTCCAGCGCCTGCGCCTTGAGGGCCGACGCGGCACCGCACGCGGAGCGCTGCCTGTGGTGCAGGGTGTGCATGAGCTCGTGTATCTCAATCGCGTTGCGATATGCCTTGGTCCAGCCGGCCGGCCATCTGACGGCGCGATGCAGAATGTTGGCGTCGTAGATCAGTATCCTGCCCTGCTCATCCCAATGGTCGTTCTCGCCGTAAGTGCGGTAATACGGAGTGACCCCGTCGAGGTCGTAGCGCCTGGACGACTGCAAGATGGTCTCGCGGAATGCCGTGATCTTGGCGTCGTGCAGTTTTCCGGTCACGTCGCGCATGGAAGGGTTGGCAAGGAAGCGCACCACGTCTTCCCGCATGGGCAACTCGCGGTCGATGCCGTTGCTGTTGAAATAGAACATAGGGAAATTGACGCGCATTTCCTTGCCCACGTTGCGGCTGTCGGCAGCCGAACCCATGTAGACGCCCACGCGCCGCGACACGCCCGCCATGAAATAGCCGAACGGGACGGACTCGTACATGCTGACCTCGTCAACCATCTCCATCGGCCGGGGCGGCGTCAATATCGACACCATCAGCTTGCGAAACCGGCTGAGATACCAGTATTTCGGAACGAGCTCGGTCATTTCACCATCGGATAAGCCGAACGGCGCCAGAAAGGTGCGGGTGGCGGCACTGATCTTCTCCCCCGCCTGGCCGGTACTGGCCACGATCAGCTCGCGGTCACTGTCGGTCGGAGCATCCTTGTCGAGCGCCGGGCCGATCTGCCGGCCCAGCGTGCCGTAGGCCTCCGCCAGCGCGCTTTCGAAGTCCGCCAGCAAGGCCCGGATCTCCTGGTCGGACAGTTTCGCCTGCCGGCCGCGCTCCAGGTAGTGCTGGTAGTTCGGCGCGAGGACAGCGGGCGGCGCATGGTCGGCCCAGGCCGGGTGGATCAGCATCAATGACAGCAGGCAGCATGTTTTTTTAATAATGTGGCGTATATTCATCTAACAACATCCATCTTTTGCAAGGGGCGAATTATAGGCTGCCGCGCTAAAAAATTTCCTCGCGGCAGGCGGTTGGTCGTAAGATAAAGGAAAGGCCATTTTTCCTGCGTCAACTTATGCATATGCGTCCCTCGTGTCGTGCAATTGACTCCGGTACCGCGGTCCTTCCCCGGCGCCGCAGGTATCTGCTTACGCTGTTGCTTGCCTCGTTGCCAATGGTGATGGCTACCCAAGCCGCCCATGCCGACGCGCCGCTCTCGGTGACGCTGACTGTGCATGACTATCCCCCCTTCATCGGCATGGACCTGCCCTACGGCGGCCTGCTCACGCGCGTGGTGGTCGAGGCGTTCAAGGCCGCCAATGTGACCGTCAAGTTCGAACGGGTATCGAGCAACCGCGCCATCACCGGCGTGATGATGGGCTTGTACGACGGCGGTTTTGGTTGGGCCCATACGCCGGAACGCGACCGCAAATTGCTGTATTCCGAGACGTCGATCTACACCTTTCGCATGGTGTTCTTCCAACGGCGCGGCATGCAGGTGGACTGGAACACGCTGGCCGACCTGGCCAAATACCAGATCGGCACCACCCTGGGCGACCATTATTCGGATGAGTTTTCCGCGCTGCACGCCAAGCAAACCCTGCACGTGCAAGAGGCGGCGGGCGATTTGAACAATATGCGCAAGCTGCTGTTGGGCCGCATCGACCTGTTCCCGATGGAGGAAGAAGCCGGCAAGATGCTGATCCAGACTTCGCTGACACCGGCCGAACAAGCCCGCCTGAGCTACCAGCCCAAGCCGATTTCCGCAGTGCAGACCTACCTCGTCTTGCGGCGCGACCTGCCGAACGCGCGTGAACTGCTGGACCGTTTCGAGCAGGGTTATCGGCAGTTGCAGGAGAGCGGACAGTTGGCGCGCATGCAGGCCGAAACCCGCAAGGCCATGTTGACTGCGGTGGCGCAGAAGGCCATTCCGCCCTAGTCGTCCGCTGCAATGTTAAAGGAGATCTGTCATGCGTCCAGATTCGACACCCGTCGCAGCTTCCGTATCAGTGCTCAAGGTTGCGCTGGTTTGCGGCGGTCTCGGCTTCGCTGCGGCGCAGGCCCAGCAAGTCGAGCAGGTGGTGGTGACGGCGCAGAAGCGCGCAGAAACGTTGCAAAGCGTACCGCTCAGCGTGACCGCGCTGGAACAGCGCGAGCTGGAACGGATGGGCGTCGAGCACGTGTCTGACCTGGCGCGCCAGACGCCGGGGCTGACGGTGGTGTCGTCGGGACCGGGCCAGAACATCCTCATCATCCGCGGCATTTCCTCGGTGGCGGGCACTGCCGGCACGGTCGGCTACTATCTGGACGATACGCCGATCGCCGCTTCCAGCAATGCCTCGTTGTTGTCGCTGCGCGGGCTGATCGATCCGGCCATTTTCGACATCGCCCGCATCGAGGTGTTGCGCGGGCCGCAGGGAACGCTGTATGGATCGAGTTCGATGGGCGGCACCATCAAATACGTCAGCACTCAACCCGACCTGAACAAGTTTGGCGGCAAGGCCAGCGCCGTGCTGTCGCATACCGAGGGCGGCGGCTGGAACGAGGAAGGCAACGCCAGCGTCAACGTGCCACTGGGCGAAGGCGCGGCGGCGCTGCGGATCGGCCTCACGTATCGCAACCAGGACGGCTATATCGACCGCTACCCGGTCGCCGTCAACGATATCCTGGCGATCGCGCCCGGCGGCGCGCGGCAGGCCAATGTCAACACCGAGCAGACCAAGGGCGCGCGCATCGCCCTGCGCCTGAACCTGGGCGCGGGACTGACCGCGAATGCCTCGTTCTACTATCAACACATGCTGCTCGGCGCGCCGTTCCAGATCGATGCGCCGCCGGGCGGCCTGGGGCAGCTGATCCAGACCCGCCTGGTGGCGGAACCCAGCGCGCAGAATTCGTCGCTGTCCAATCTCACGTTGCGCAAGAATTTTGCGCGCTATGAACTGGTGTCGTCGACCTCCTACTACGACCGCCGCGTGTCCGTCGACGAGGATGCGTCCAAGGTGCTGTACTACTTCTTCTCGCCGGTGCCGCAGAGCTCGGTCTACCCCGGCGGCATGCATGGCGACTACATCAACCGCGAGTTCACGCAGGAAGTGCGGATGGTGTCCGATTTCAGCGGGCCGCTGCAAATGATCGCCGGCGCCTACTATCACCATGTGGAGGCGCCCCTGGCTTCGGTGATACCGGTGCCGGCCGGCTACAACAGCAAATTCGGCACCGACTACGGCAGCTTCTTCACCGGCGCGCGCCAGGCCACAGTGCGCGAGACCGCCTTGTTCGCCGAGGGTTCCTACCAGCTGGCGCCGGCGTGGACCGCGCGCCTCGGCGTGCGCGCCTTCCGCGTCAACCAGGGCTTCGCGCAGCAAGGCGATGGCTTGTTCAACGGCGGCCCGTCGGCCATTACCGGCAGCTCGCGCGACCATGGCTACAATCCGAAACTGAACCTGTCGTGGCAGGCCGCGCCGGATGCCTTGTTGTATGCGACCGCCTCCAAAGGCTACCGTCCGGGCGGCCCCAACAACCCGGCGCCGGCTGCGCTGTGCGCCAAGGAAGTGGCCACGCTGGGCCTGAGCGAAAGCGCGCTGCTGACTTTTTCACCGGACAGCTTGTGGAACTACGAGTTCGGCGCCAAGACGCAATGGCTGGACCGCAGGCTGACGCTGAACGGCTCGGTCTACAGCATCGACTGGAGCAAGGTGCAGCAGCAGATCGTGCTGCAATGCGGCTTCAATATCACGGCGAACTTCGGGTCGGCGCGCAGCAAGGGCGGCGAACTTGAAGCGGCGTACCAGGCCACGTCGCGCCTGTCGTTGCGGGCGACGGCGGGCTACACCAGCGCCACGCTCAACAACGACGTGCCCGGCACCGGCGCCAAACAGGGCGACACCTTGCTCGATGTGCCGCGCTGGACCGGCAGCGCGGCGGCCGAATACAGCTGGCCGGTGGCCGGACGCTATTCGGCCTTCGGCAGGCTGGACGCCACCTACACCGGCGGCGCCAATTCGCTTTACGACCGTGATAGTCCGTTCTATCGCCGCGCCGGATTCTCACAGATGAATGTCAAGCTGGGCTGGCAGCCCTTGGGCAAGGCGCCGCGCTGGAACGCCGTTCTCTTCATTGACAATCTGCTCGACAAGATCGGCCAGACCGGCTTGCCGGTGGCGATCTCGGCCGACCTGCCGACCACGCGGCGCATCGCCGTCAACCGGCCGAGGACGATAGGCATCAAGCTCGGCGCGGCCTTCTGATATCAGGGCGGGCCGGCGGCGGGGACTTCGAATTTAAAACCATAACCGGCATAGATACGGTCGATGCTTTTATCGCTGATCATCGCCTTGACGACGCCGTTGAGGCGGGCGACTTCACCGTCGGGCATGTTCCTATTGCAGGCCAGGTACATGTGCACGGTAGCCATCCGGAATACCGGCTCCAGGTCTTTGATGCCCAGGTCGCGCAGTATGTACAGAGCCGGCAGTTCAGCGGTCGCCCACAGGTCGATCCGGCGCCGCAGCAACTTGGGCGGATTGAGGCGATCGGAAGCCACCTCGGCAACCCGGATATTCTTGCTCTTTAGCAGAGGAATCGACAGGTCGTCGATAATCGTTCCGACCAGGTAGGGCTGCGCGTCGTTCAGGCTCTGGAGCACGATCTTGTCCTCACGCGGCGCGAACAGTGCCCAGTTCGTTTGGCCGATAGGGCCTATCCACTGGAATTTCCTCTCGCGCTCGGCGGTGCGGCCGACCATCATCTGGCAGGTATCGGCAGTGCCGGAGGTCAGCGTCAGGCCGCGCGCCCAGGGAATAATATCGGTCGAGGCAACAGTGATATCGGCGCGCGCCAT
Organism: Duganella sp. BJB476; assembly: GCF_003416895.1. GTDB lineage: Bacteria > Pseudomonadota > Gammaproteobacteria > Burkholderiales > Burkholderiaceae_D > Rugamonas. Next base: position 1,518,532 of record NZ_QVIO01000001.1, on the reverse strand, counting down.
TAGCTCGTGCACGATGTCCACGGCGATGCCGATCGTGGCGCCGCTGGACTTGTCGCGCCAGCTGTAGGGCGCCCAGTCCAGCGTGTGCAATGTCAACGGCCCGGCCACTGCGGACGCGGCGCACACCAGGCAGCCCCCCGCAACGGCGCGCCGGATCCGCTTTTCTAATGCAGGTGTATCGATCGTCATTTGCCGTCCCCCGTTACACTGCATTTTTGCGACCAGTGTATCCGGGGATTACTTAGCTTGCAATGCGTGCAGTTCCGCATCCGTGAAGCCGGCTTGCCGCCGCGCCTCGAGGTTGAACGGTCCGCGCGGCGTCGGCGCTTTGTAGCGGATGGCCAGTTCGGCGTAAGTCGCGCGTGGTTCCAGGCCGCGTTGCTGGCACAGGTAGTTGTACCAGCGGTTGCCGATTTCCACGTGGCCCACCTCGTCGCGCAGGATGATGTCGAGGATGGCTGCAGCGTCGCGGTCGCCGGCCTGGGCCAGCTTGGCGCGCAGCGGCGGGATGGCGTCCAGGCCGCGCGCTTCGAGCGTGCGCGGCACCAGCGCCATGCGGGCTAGCACGTCTTCCGTGGTTTTGCCGACCATTTCCCACAGGCTGTCGTGCGCCGGGAAATCGCCGTACTGATAGCCCAGCACTTGCAAATGGGCGGCCAGCATCGCGAAGTGGGTCGCCTCTTCGGCGGACACGCGCAGCCAGTCGATGTAGTACTCCTGCGGCAGATCCGGAAAGCGCCACAAGGCATCCAGCGCCAGGTTGACGGCGTTGAATTCGATGTGGGCCAGCGCGTGGATCAGCATGGCCCTGCCCTCCACCGTCACCATGGAACGCCGCCCCACCGACAGCGGCGGCACCAGCTCCGGCTTGGCCGGCCGGCCCGGAATGTCGCCTGACGGCACGATGGCGCCCGCCGGATCCAGCCCGCACTCGCCCGTGCGCGATGCGGCCGCCATCGCGGCGACTGCCGCCACCTTGGCGCCGGGATCGCTCTCTAGCAGGCAATGCAGCGCGTAGGTGCGCAATTCGGTTGGGGTGGGCATGGCGTTCCTTGAAGCTTGAAAAAGGACGCAGTGTAACAAATCCCCGCCGTGATGCGCGGCTACAACACTGAGCCCCCTGGGGCAACTTGATTTCAAATTGACATCTTCTCTGAGGTAAGATTTACTGACTGCACTGGAGAAGGTCCTATGTCCCACGCGATCATCCACACAATTGGCAGCACCATCTATTTTATGTTCGCGCTGCTATTCCTGTGGGTTGGGAATATTCCGCGAACGAACCGGGGTTCTGGCTGGTGGGCCATGTCGATCTCCTGTGCGCTGATTGCGCGCATCGTGCTCTTTTTATTGCTGCCGATGGAGGACCGCCGCATCGCCACCGCGGCATACGTAGTCTTCAACATCCTGGAAAAGCCATTGCTGTTGACGGGCATGGTGCGCTTCCTGAACCTGGACATGCGCATCCGGGGCTTCTGGATCGCCGGGGTGGCGGCGGAAACCTGGCTGCTGGTGACCTTGATCGCCGACACCCATCCCCTGTTCCGGTCGATGGGCTACGCAACCGTCAATGCCGGCCTGCTGGCCTACATGGCCTGGCTGGCTTTGAGCAAGAGCGGTGAAGTTCGCGGCTTGCCGCTACGGATCACTGCCGTGGCCAGTGGTTTGCTGGCGATCCATTGGTTCGGCGCCCCCATCGTGATTTACTTTCATCCGACCTGGTTCAAGGACAGCTTCCTGATCGGCACCTTCCTGGTGCTGGTCCAATACTTCTCGCTGCTGACCGCCGTGCTGACCTTGTTCCAGCAACGCCTGGTCGACGCCGAAGCGCAGGCGCTCGACCTCGCCTTCCATGATCCATTGACGGGGCTGAGCAACAAGCGCTACATGAGCACCTTGTTCGACCAGGCGCTGTTGCTGGCAACCCGGCCGCACCACGTTGTCGCCATGCTCTATATCGATCTGGACAACTTCAAGCCCATCAATGACAAGGCCGGGCACGACGTCGGCGACGAGGTATTGAAAATCATCGCGGCGCGCCTGAAGAGCCACACCCGCAGCACCGACATCTGCGCCAGGATAGGCGGCGATGAGTTCGTCGTCATCGCGACGCAGCTGATCAACGAAGAGCAGGCGCTGGAAATCGGCAACAAGCTGCTGGCGCAAATGATGACGCCGGTGGAAGTGAACGGCCGGTCCTACCCGCTGGGCGCGAGCATCGGCATCGGCCTCTACCCCAGGCATGCGGACAATCTGCCGGAACTGATGAAATACGCGGACTGCGCCATGTACGAAGTCAAACGGAGCGGGAAAAACAGATGCGAGGTGTATCAGGCCAGCATGGCTTGCGCACCTAACTGACGGCTGGAAAAAGTGCGACAGTTTGTGCGGGTTATTACGGGGCGGGTGTATCGAGCATGGCTGTTAGCGAACTTTTCAGCGTCCGGTGGGCTTGGTCAAAGGTCGGGTGGAAATTGAGGGCGTCGATCGCATCGAACTGTTGCTTCAGCTGCGTGTATCGCTCGTCGAGCTGCTTAAATACCGCTGCCGCATGCCTGGTCATGAATTCACGGGCCGGCAGCAACACCTCGGGTTCGCGCTCAGCGATCAGGGCAAAGTCGAAGATATCGCGGCCCGTGATGCGATCGCCCCGATGCCACATCTTTTTCGCGATGATTTCCACGGAGGTCTCCACCCTTACCTGGTGTCCCAGGATCACCTCTATTTCGAACCCCGGTGCCGTCAGGTTAGGGGTAGCGACGAAGTCGATTTCACCTTCCGGAAGATAAAGCTTAACGTAGCCGGCCTCTTCCACGTAATCGGTTGTGATCGATTCAGCGACGTCGCTCAAGCGGGGAGTGACGAAACCCAACGACTGTGGATCAGGCACGAAGATGTCGATGTCCTTGCTGAAACGGTGACCGTACCGAAGCATGAGCACGGTGCCTCCCCCCCATGGTCCAGAATGGATCCATGCGTCCGCGCTTGGCGATCTCGCCGACGATCGTCACTGCGTGCAAAAACAACCTCTCCCAAGTACGAGGAATCCCTGGTGCGTTGGCCATTACCAGACCGTTCTGCATACCTTCCATTGCTTCGCCCACAGATTGAGGTTCTTCATGATTTTCTTTGCTGGTACCTCGGGCGTGGCCGCCTCGGCGATCGCTTTCACTACGACTGGTAACGGCGTTTCATCGAGCAAAGCCATCAAGTGCGGATGAAATTGTTCTGGCGCCGCGCCAGAACGCAGCATCGCTGACAGCATGTCGGGCGTGATCACGTCCCGGTAACTGGTACTGACGCTGCGCGCGGCCGCCGCAAGCGCATTTTTCAGTTCCGAGGCCTGCACGGTCTCGATGTCGAGGCCCAAGATATCAAGCACAGCTTTTAGCTTCGCGTAGCCGAGGTCCTTCAGCGTCCCGTTTTCCAGTTGATTGATGGTTACACGGGAAAGCCCCGCAAAATTGGCCACGTGCTCCTGCAGCAGACCCGCCTGGACGCGTTTGCTCTTAATTTCACTACCGATCTGCGCCAAGTTCATACGGACCGCCATTTAATGTTAAGTATATTTAACATTGTAGCGCCGATTGCGGCTATTCCAAGTGAAGGACAGTATGAGGTGTCTAGCTGACGGCCGGCTCCAACAAGGTCAACGTCTGCTGCTCCGTGTCCAGCCTGGCGCGCAGGCCGACGGGGAGCGTGAACTGGTGGCGGATGTGGCCGAAGGAGTAGCCGGCCACGGCGGGCCGGGTCAGCGGCAGCAGGTGCTGGTTGACGGTGTCTTCCAGTGACAGCGCGCTCTCGCCTTCCACGCCTTCGCAGTTCTCGCAGATGCCGAGCACGACGGCGGCGGCATGGCGGTAGCCCTGGCTGAGCTGGAGTTGCGTCATCATGCGGTCGATGCGGTAGGGTTCTTCGTTGACTTCTTCCAGGTACAGGATGGCGTCCTTGAAATCGGCCGCGTACGGCGTGCCGGCCAGCGCGCTGACCAGCGACAGGTTGCCGCCGATGAGCCGTCCCGTCGCCACACCGCCATGCACGGTGCGCGGCGGTGGATTGTCGGCCGACATGGCGATCGTGTAGCTGGCTTGCGGCGTCATCAACACGTTGCGCATCTGCTCCACCGAGTAGTCGGAAAAAGTGGAGGTGGCCACCGGTCCGTGAAACGTCACCAGCCCCGCCTGCTTGAGCAAGGCCAGGTGCAGGCAGGTGATATCGGAATAGCCGATCAGCACTTTCGGATGCGCACGGATCATCCGGTAGTCGATATGCTCCAGCAGCGAGATGCAGCCCGAGCCGCCGCGCACCGCCCACACTGCCTTGATCTCGGGATCGAGAAACATCGCATGCAAATCCGCCAGCCGCTGTTCGACCGTGCCGGCGTAATTGCCGTAGACGTAGTGGATGTTGTCCCCCAACCGCACCCGCAAGCCCAGCGACTCGATATTCGCGACGGCCTGGGCCAGCGCCTCATCATTGGTGTGGCCACCGGGTGCAATCAGGCCGACCAGGTCTCCTGGTAGCAGACGGCGCGGCTTAATCAGTCGCATGCTTTTCCTCCCGGCGGACGCGGCAGCCGCCGAGCTCGTGGCCACTGCCGCGCCCGTCCCCAGCGCGGCGGCCAGCAAGTGAGCGAAGCGCCGCCGGCCGTGGTCTGCGGACATTACAGGAACTTGTACTTGAGCAGTATGTTGAGCGCCCGTCCACGCGGATCGGCCACCCTTGGATCCCAGCCCGCGCCCACCACTTCATCCACATTGTGCGCGGTGAACGGCGGATCGGTATCGAGCAGGTTCTGGATGCCGAGCGTGATCGTCACGTTCTTGAAGCCGGTGTACGTCGCCGACAAATCGTACTTGGTGTAGGCCTTCACATTCGGGTTGAAGCCCGGTGGCGGCGCCGCCTTGCCGCCGTCCGGCAGCTGGTCCTTGTAGCCAGAGCTGTAGCTCTGGATCAGCATGCCGCTCCAGTCGCCGCGCGACAGGCTCAGGCTGGCGTTGTGCTTCCAGCGCAGGTACAGGTCGCGGGTGTAGAAGTTGCCGACATATTCCTGGTAGGGCTGGCCTTCGATTTCGGCGAACTTGAAGCTCTGGGTATAAGTGCCGTCCAGGTTGAAGGCCCACTTGTAGCTGTCGAGCTTGCCCTCGCCGCGCAGGCTCAGGTCGGCGCCGCGCGTCTTGGTGCCGGCCGCGTTGATCCAGCCGGCATCGACGTATTTGATCGTGTTGTCGGGATTGCGGATGATGTTCTGGGACAGCAGCGCCGCGTTGGCCAGCACGATTTGCGGCGTGCGGTTCAGGATGCGGTTCTGCGAGTTGATGGCCCAGTAGTCGATCGACGCCGAATAGCCGCGCACCGGTTCGATCACCATGCCCAGGCTGCCCTGCTTCGAGGTCTCCGGTTTCAGGCTCGGGTTGCCGCCGCTGAAGTACGGCAGGCGCGCGATGGCGCAGAAGGCCGGATCGCCCGGGTGGGTCGGGCAGAAGACGGGATCGATGATCCCGTTCGGCAGTTCCTGCGACAGGCGGCCGGAATACAGCTGCGTGAAGCTCGGCGCCAGGAAGCCCTTGTTGGCCGAGCCACGGAACACCAGCATGCCGTTCGGCTGGTAGCGGAACGAGATCTTCGGATTGGTGGTCGAGCCGAAGACGCTATAGTGGTCGCGGCGCAAGGCCAGCTGGGTTTCCAGTTCCTTGGTGATCGGAACAATCATCTCGGTGTAGACCGCCTTGATGTCGCGGGTGGCCTCGTTCAACGCGGCGTTCCCCGGCGACAGCAGGATTTGCGTGGCGTCGACATCCTGGCCGAAGTTGTAGCCTTCGCGGCGCAGGTCGAAACCCACCGCCATCGACACCGGACCAGCCGGCAGCTGCCATACTTCGCCGGACAGATTGCCGTCGAGCTGGGTCAAGCTGGTTTTTCCGTGCTGGAAAGCGCCACGGAATTTGGTCGATTCAATCAACTGCGTGGCTTCCGGCGTCTGGGTCTGGCCGGCGGTCAGCCATGGATTGATGATGCCGCTGCCCAGCGCCGAATAAATCTTGCTGGTGTAGCCGTAGCCGTCGACCAGCGCGGTCTTGGTGGTGCTCTCGCCGTGCGACAGGCCGGCGCGGTAGTCCCACTTGCCCAGCAATACGCCTTCCGCGCCGATCAGCAAGCGGGCGTTGTCGGTGACGTTCTCCTGCGTACGGTTGCCCCACGGATTGGCGCGCCACTTGTAGATGATGGGCTTGGTCTTGTCGAAAGTCGGAATGAAGGCCGACAGGTCCTGGTAGTACGCGCCGCCGACCGGATAGGCATTGCCGGCGGCCAGCGAGGTCGAGATCTGCAGCGGCGTCAATTCCGCCGTGGCCTTGTTGTGGCCGTACAGCGCTTCGACAAACAGCTTGTGCTCGGGACTGATTTGCAGCGTGCCGCGCGAGACCGCGTTCAGGCGTTCGACCGGGAAGCTGATGATGTAGTCGGCGCCGTAATCGTAGGCGCAGGAATAGGTGCTGCGGGTCGCCGCCGTCACATCCTTCCACAGCGCGGTCTGGTACTGCGACATGCCGGGGATGGAGTCGCACTTGCCCTGGAAGCTCAGGGGATTCGCTTGCAGATAGGTGGTGGGATCGCCCGGACGCTTGAAGCCGGTGCCCAGCGCTGTGCCGGCGCCGGTCAGCTGGTTGGCGTAAGGCGTGCCGGTGGTGTCCGGAGACAGGCCGCGTGCCGGCTGGAAGCCGTTGGCGAAGGCGCGGTCGTGCGAGCTCAGCTTTTCGTTGTTGTCATAGGTGACGCTGCCCATGACGTTAAAGCCTTCCTTCTGCAGGGAGCCGATGCCGCCCAACAGCGACAGGCGACGGTTGGCGCCGCCGCCATGTTGGGTGAAGTTGTCGTTGAGCGAAACTTCGAGACCGTGGTAATCGGTGCGCAGGATGAAGTTGATGACGCCGCCGATGGCGTCGGTGCCGTAGATGGCCGAGGCGCCGTCCTTCAATATCTCCACGCGCTGGATCGCGCCCAGCGGAATCGCGTTCAGGTCGACCGACTTGGCGCTGGCGCCGAAGGTGGCGATGCGGCGGCCATTCAACAGCACCAGCGTGCTGTTGGGACCGAGCCCGCGCAAGGACGCATACGAGGCGCCGCCGCTGACGCGGTCGGCGTCGGCGCCAAAGACGTTGTTCCCGGAAGTCATATTGTCGGCGCCGGTGCCGTTGGCGGACAGGCTGCGGATCAGCTGCTCGGTGCTGGTGATGCCGGATTTTTCGATGGTGTCGTAGTTGATCACCTGGACCGGCAACGCGCCCTCCTTCGCCAAGCGCTTGATGCTACTGCCGGTGATTTCCACGCGCTGCATGACTGCCGTGCCGTCCTGTGCGAACACCGGACCCGCTGCCGGGGCGAACACGCCCATCAGCGCAATCATATGCGCCAGTTTTTTAACCTTCACGGTCTCTCCCTGTGGTGAATCTGAATTCTTATTTTTCCAGATTAGCGCCTTGCTTCCTTGACCAGCCAATGAAATTAGCTTTTGCCGCTATAACTTTTGGTCATGAAGTCGCGCTCTCCCCAGCAGCATGCCAGCGGCGCGAACTTTCAGGAAAGGCATTTGTATCTTTAAAACCACATTTCCTCGGAATAAAGACTAGGCGAGCAGAGCGCGGGCGGCCTCGGCGATGCTGGCGGCCAGCTGGCTGGCGCCGTGGGACAGCGGCGCATGGGCCGGCGTCAGCAGGTAGAGCTGGATCGGAATTGCCGGCGCCCACGGCCGGCTTTGCAGGCGTCCGCGGCCGGATGCGGCGGTGAAGGGATCGACCACCGCCATGCCGCCGCCGGCCTCCACCAGCGAGCGGGCGATCTGATAGGTCTGCACGACGGTGTGGAAGTGTGGCGTGATGCCCTGCGCCTCGCAGGACGCCAACACCTGGTCGCCGAGCGGATCGTTGTCGGCATAGCCGATCAGCTCGCCTTCCAGCGCCGGTGCGGTGAATGGTTGCGCGGTCTGCGCGGTGGACCAGCGGCCGAGCGGCGCGATCACCGTCATCACGCCCTGCGCGATCGGCTCGGCGACGATGCCGGGATGGCGTGGGTCTTGCAGCGACAGGCCGAGATCGGCCTCGCCCAGCCGCAGGGTGTTGACGATTTCGCTGGTGTGGTGGGTCGCCAGTTCGCAGCGGGTGTCGGCGAAGGCGCGGCGCCAGTTGCTCATCGCCTGCGGCAGCACGCTGGCGGCCACGGTCGGCGTCGACACCAGGCGGATGGTCTCCACCGCGCGGCCCTTGAGACTGGCCGCCAGGCGGCGTATGCTTTGCAGGTCGCGGTTCAGTTTTTCGGTTTCGGCGAACAGGCGGTGCGCCTCCGGCTTGGGATACAGCTTGCCGCGCACGCGCTCGAACAGCGGCATGCCCAGTTGCAGTTCGCAGTGCTGCAGGACTTTGGTGACGGCCGGCTGCGAGATGTGCAGCACCTGGGCGGCGCCGCTGATGGTGCCGACTTGCATGATCGCGTGAAAAACTTCTATGTGACGCAGCCGCATCTTCCTCTTTCGCTATGACGATGCGCTACTGTAGCAGGAGTGCCGCCCGCACGCTGCCCTCACTTTGGTCGAGCAACGCACGCGCCCGCGCCACCGGGATCTGGCGCAACAGCACCACGATCGCCGCTTTGACGTGGTAGTCGCACTGCTCCAGCACGAAGTGCGCACTGGCTTCGTCGGCGCCGGTGGCGTGCATGGTCAGCGCCACGGCGCGGCGCAGCAGCTTGGCGTTGGAAGCCTTCATGTCGACCATCAGGTTGCCGTAGACCTTGTGCAGCCGCACCATGATGGCGCTGGAGATGGTGTTGAGGACGATCTTCTGCGAGGTGCCGGCCTTCAGGCGGGTGCTGCCGGAGATGACTTCTGGTCCGGTATCGAGCGTGATGCCGAACTCGGCTCGCGCAGCCACCGGGGCATCGACGTTGTTGGCGATGCCGATGGTGAGTGCGCCGGCGGTGCGGGCGGCGTCCAGCGCGCCCAGCACGTAGGGCGTGCTGCCGGAGGCCGCCAACAGGATGACCACATCGTCGGGCTGCGGCAGCAAGGCCGCCAGGTCGAGGAAGCCTTGCTTGCCGTCGTCCTCCGCGCCCTCCACCGCTTTGAACATGGCACCCTTGCCGCCGGCCAGCAGCGACAAGGCGCGTTCATGTGGCCAGGAGAACGTCGGATGCAGCTCCACCCCGTCCAGCACGCCGAGCCGTCCCGAGGTGCCGGCGCCGACGTAGATCAGCCGTCCACCGGTGGCGATGCGCGGCACCGCTGCTTCGACCGCGGCGGCGATCACGTCGGCGGCGGCACGCACCGAGGCGACGGCGTTGAGCTGGTCGGCGATCAGCGTATCGACCAGCGCGGCCACCGGATACTGGTCCAGGCCGGCATGTTCCTGACTGGGGGTTTCGGTTTTGAGCATGTTGAAAGTGTAAGCTCGAAGTTCGTCGCGCAGTCATGAAAGCTTGCCGGGCAGGCATTCCGAAAAGTTATACGGCAAGAGCCGGTTTTCATTGGCAGGCGGCCTCCGCGCACAGTATTCTTGTCCATCGAGTCTATTTTTTGGGCCAACATGAAACGTGAAATGCAGGCCTTGATGGGGATGTTGCTGATGGCGGGCGTCAGCGGCGGCGGCATGGCCGCTACGCTGGACCAGGAACTGGTCGCCATCGCCGCCGACCAGGCGATGCCGCTGGCCAGCCTGTCGGTGCTGGCTGTGCGCGGCGGCAAGGTGCAGTACCAATATCAAACCGGCCAGCGCCGCATCGGACCGGCGGCCGCGCCGGCCAATGCCGATACGATGTACCGCATCGCTTCGATCTCCAAGATGATGACCACCTTCGGCGTGATGCGGCTGATCGAGCAGCACCAGCTGGAACTGGATACGGACGTGAGCCGCTATCTCGGCTATGCGTTGCGCAATCCCCACTTCCCCGAGCAGGCGATCACCTTGCGCATGTTGCTGACGCATACCTCGTCCTTGCGCGACGAGGCCGGCTACTTCTGGGGTGCGGACGTCGCCATCCGCGACCGGTTGACCAGCGGCGCGGCCGGCATGTGGGCCGGCGACCACGGTCCGGGCGGCTACTTCACGTACACCAACCTGAACTGGGGTGTGATCGGCACCATCATGGAGAAAGTCAGCGGCGAGCGCTTCGACCGGCTGATGAAGCGCCTGTTAAGCGCCTGTTGCTGGAGCCGATGGGCCTGCACGGAGGATACAATCCGTCCGAATTCTCCACGACCGAAATCGACAACGTGGCGACGCTGTACCGCAAGCGCACCATCGATACCGAGGTGTGGCATCCCGACGGCCCCTGGATTGCGCAGGTGGACGACTACAGCGCGCGACCGCCTGTGCCGCCAGCCGGCATCGCCGGCTACGTCGTCGGCAGCAACGGCACGCTGTTCAGTCCGACAGGCGGCCTGCGCATCTCGGCCGCCGACCTGGGCAAGGTCATGCTGATGCTGACCAATGGCGGCCGCTACCAGGACCGCCAGATTCTTCAGCCGGAGTCGGTGGCGCTGATGTTCAGCCAGCAGTGGAAGCACAATGGCAGCAATGGCGATACCTATCGCGGCCTGTACCACAGCTGGGGCTTGGGCAACCAGCGCTTCGACGACAACCGCCTGGTTGAGGGCGGCGGCTTCAGCGCATCCGGTCATTTGGGTGAGGCGTATGGTTTGATTTCCACCTTCGTGGTCGACCTCCAGCATGGCAACGGCATGGTGTCGCTGATCGGCGGCACCGGTGCCGACCCGGACAGCAATCCCGGCCGCTACTCGGCGATGACGCGCAGCGAAGAGCGCATCCTGACGGCGCTGTATCGTCGCGCCATCCTCGGCCGGTGATGCGATGAGCGAGGTGATCGTCATCGGCGGCGGCGTGGTGGGTTTGACGTCGGCATGGTGGTTGGCCGAGGCCGGTTACCGCGTGACGCTGGTCGAGCGTGAGGCCGAGGTTGGCAGCATGGCCAGCTACCGCAACGGCGGACAGCTCAGTTATCGCTACGTGTCGCCGCTGGCGGACGCGGGCGTGCCCCTGAAGGCCTTGCGGTGGTTGTTTCAACCGGACGGCCCGCTGCGCATTCGGCCGGAGGCGGACTGGCGGCAGTGGCGCTGGCTGGCGCAATTCCTCGGCAACTGCAATGCCGCGGCCAACCGACGCACCACCGCGACGCTGCTGCAACTTGGGGAGCTGAGCCGCCATGCGATGAACGAATTGTCGCTGCAGGTGCCGCTATCCGATTTCGCCTGGCGCGATGCGGGCAAGCTGGTGGTGTATCGCAGCGCGCAGCTGTTCGAGCACGCAGCCGCGTTGGCCGCCGCCGACGCCGAAGTGCTGACGCCGGCCGCCACGGCACTGCGCGAGCCCGCGCTGGCGGCCCTGCAAGGCGATCTGGCGGGCGGCATCTTCAATCCCGGCGAAGCGGTGGCGGACTGTCACGCGTTCTGTGTGAAGCTGATGCAGCGCCTGCAAAGCCATCCCAATTTTAAAGGCGTGGTGCATCGCGATGTGACCGGGATACGTACCGATCGCGGCAAAGTGGCCTGGCTGTGCACCGCCGCCGGTCCGCTGCGGGCCGACCATTTCGTGCTGGCCGCCGGCATCCAGAGCCGGGACCTGGCGGCAAGCGCAAGCATCTATCTGCCCTTGTATCCGCTCAAAGGCTATAGCTTGACCGCGCCGATCCGCGCGGATGACGTGGCGCCCGAGATCAGCGTGACCGACTTTGAACGCAAGGTTTTGTACGCGCGCATCGGTGCGCAATTGCGCGTGGCGGCAATGGTGGACCTGGTGGGCGCCGACACGCGCATCAATCAGCGTCGCGTGCAGGGCCTGGTGCGGCTGGCCAGGGAAGCGATGCCGGATGCAGCCGATTACGATCGGGCCAACGCGTGGGCGGGCTTGCGGCCGGCCACGCCGAGCAGCGCGCCCCTCATCGGCGGCACGCGCTATGCCAATCTATGGCTGAATGTGGGCCACGGCCCGCTGGGATTTACTTTCGCCTGCGGCACGGCCAGCCTACTGGCCGGCATGCTGCGCGGCGCGGCATCGCCCATCGCGCTGGATGGACTGACGCTGCGCCGGTGACGATCAAGTGTTTTGCTGGAACAGGCGCAGGATGCTGGAGAAGTCTTCCTGGCCGTGGCCTTGCTGCTGGTGCAGTTGGTACAGCTGGCGCGCCAGGCTACCCAGCGGTGTGACGGCCTGCGCCGATTGGGCGGCCTGCTGGGACAGGCCCAGGTCCTTCAGCATCAGCGAGGTGCCGAAGCCGCCCGCATAGCCGCGCGAGGCAGGCACATTGTCCATCACGCCGGGCCACGGGTTGTACAGTTCCAGCGCCCAGTTGCGGCCCGAACTCTTGGCCATGATATCCGACAGCACTTTAGGATCGAGGCCGTGGGACACGCCCAGGTTCAGCGCTTCCGCCGTACCCACCATCAGTATCCCCAGCAGCATGTTGTTGCAGATCTTGGCGACCTGCCCGGCCCCCGGTCCGCCCGCGTGGAAGATGTTCCGGCCCATTTGCTCCAGCACGGGACGGGCGCGCTCCAGCGCTTCCGTCTCGCCGCCAACGATAAAGGTCAGCGTGCCGGCAGTCGCGCCGGCTGTGCCGCCCGAGACCGGCGCATCGATCATCGCCAGGCCCAGCTTGGCCGCAGCGGCCGCCACTTCGCGCGCGGCATCGGCGGCGATGGTACTGCAATCGATGAACAGCGCGTTAGATGCGGCGTGCGCCAGAATGCCCTGTTCACCAAGGTAGAGCTCACGCACGTGGCGGTCCGCCGGCAGCATGGTGATGACCACGTCCGCCTCTTGCACCGCTGCGATGGCCGACGAGGCGGCGCGTGCGCCTGCACCGTGCAGGTTCTCCGTCGCCGCAGCCGACAGGTCGAACACCGACACCGTGCGGCCCGCGCGCAGCAGGTTGTGCGCCATCGGCGCGCCCATATTACCCAGTCCGATAAAAGCGATATGCATTTTGTCTCCTTGTTAGTTTAAGTCTGCCAACGGATGCTGCGGGCCCGGCGCCTCGAAGAACTCGCCAACCCTGGCCTGTGCTTCGTCCAGCGTGGACGGCGACCATTGCGGCGCGTTGTCCTTCTCCACCAGCAGCGCACGCACGCCTTCCGCGAAATCCGGATGGGCGCAGCATTGCAGGGCGACCACCAGTTCGAGGCGGAATACATCTGCCAGGCTGAGGTGGCGACTGCGTTGCTGCATCTCCCACACCAGAGCCACCGACGATGGCGCGCCCTTCGCCAACGCCGCCGCAGCCCGTTGCAGCCAGACCGAATCACCCTGGTAGCCGGTAATCGCTGCCACTACCTCGCTCAACTCGCGGCTGGCGGTCATTGCGGTGATGGTATCCCAGTTCTGGCGCACCTCCGATGCCGGCAGCGTTTCCGGCGCCAGGCTCAGCGAGCGCAGCACGCGGTCCACCACGATGGCAGGGACGGTGCTCCATTCAACGGCGCACAAGGCCTCGACCACGGCTGCGCGTTGTTCTTGCGGCAGGAAATAGTCGCCCAGGCCGGTGAACAGCGCGTCATGCGCGTTCAGCGAGGCGCCGGTCAGGCCGAGGAACAAGCCGCTGCGGCCCGGCATGCGCGGCAGGAACCAACTGCCGCCGACATCCGGGAACAGGCCGATGGTAATTTCCGGCATGGCGATGCGGGTGGTCGGCGTGACCACGCGATGGCTGGCGCCCGCCAGCAAGCCCAGCCCGCCGCCCATGACGATGCCGCCACCCCAGACCACCAGGGGTTTCGGATAGGTGTGGATCAGATGGTCGAGCCGGTATTCCTCGCTGAAGAACGCCTGCGCCTGCTGGTTGGGCATGACGCTGGGTTCGGCCAGGATGGCGTTGCGCAGCGTGCGCACGTCGCCGCCGGCGCAGAAGGCTTTGTCGGTGCTCGATTGCAGCATGACGCAGGCGATCGTATCGTCCTTGGCCCAGTCCTGCAGGGCGATGTAGAGCATGCGTATCATGTTCAAGGTCAGCGCATGCAGCGACGCCGGGGCGTTCAGCGTGGCGACGCCGATGCGCTTGCCATCGGTCGCCGCGCGCGCCTCGAGCAACACGGCCGGGGCATTTTCCATGGTGGTCGTATCACGCATTGCGCCACCGTGCGGCACGTTTTTCCAGGAAGGCTTGCACGCCCTCTTTCTGATCCTGCGTGTCGAACAGATCGACGAAGCGTTCGCGTTCCTGCGGCAGCATGTGTTGCGGCGGCAGGCTGCGCGCGCCCTGGATCAACGCTTTGCAAGCGGTGACGCTGCTCGGGCTTTGGCGCCACGACTTTTCGGCCAGGGCCAGTGCCGCGTCCAAGGCGGTGCCGGTGGCGACCACATCCTCCACCAGGCCGATCGCCAGCGCGCGCTGCGCGTCGATGCGCTCGCCGCACAGTATCATGCGCTTGGCCCAGCCCTCGCCGACCAGCCACGACAGTTGCTGCGTGCCGCCGGCGCACGGCAGCAGGCCGACCGCCGCTTCCGGCAAGGCCATTTGTGCGTGCTCTTCGGCGATGCGGATGTCGCAGGCCAATGCGCACTCCAGCCCGCCGCCCATGGCGTAACCATTGATAGCGGCGATGCTGACGCCGCGGAAGCCGGACAGCGCTTCGAACGCCTTGCCGAAACGTTGCGCCATCGCGCGCGCCACGGCCTTGTCGCCGTCGGCGAACAGCTTCAGGTCTGCGCCGGCCGAGAAGAACTTGGCGCCGCCGCCGGTGATCACCAGCGCGTAGATGTCGCGCTCGGCGTTCAGGTCGGCCACCAGTTCGGCCAGTGCCGACAGGCTTTCCAGCGTCCAGGTATGGGCTGGCGGATTGTCGAGCGTGACGACGGCCGTGTGCTGGCGCCGTTCCACTTGCAGGTTTGCGTAGGTTTTATTCATTTGATGTTCTCCGTCGCGCCTTCGCGCAGGATGGCCCTGCCGACGATGAGGCGCATGATTTCATTGGTACCTTCGAGGATTTGATGCACCCGCGTGTCGCGCACGTGGCGCTCCAGCGGATACTCGCGGATGTAGCCGTAGCCACCGTGCAGTTGCAGCGCTTCGTTGGCGACGGCGAAACCGGCGTCGGTGGCGAAGCGCTTGGCCATGGCGCAGTAGACGCTGGCGTCGGGACTTTCCTGGTCCAGCTTCCACGCGGCCAGCCGCACCATCTGGCGCGCGGCGACCAGCTCGGTCACCATGTCGGCCAGCTTGAATTGCAAGGCCTGGAACTGCGCCAGTTCGCGGCCGAACTGGATGCGTTCCTTCAGATAGTTGCCGGCCCGCGCCAGCGCCGCCTGCGCCGTGCCGACCGAACAGGCGGCGATGTTGATGCGGCCGCCGTCAAGCCCTTTCATCGCGATGGCGAAACCCTGGCCCGGCTCGCCGAGCAGGTTGGCCGCCGGGATCGTCACGTTGTCGAAGTGGATGGCGCAGGTGGGTTGGCTTTTCCAGCCCATCTTCTCTTCGTTCTTGCCGAAGCTGATGCCGGGCGTGTCCGCCGGGACGGCGAAGGCCGAGATGCCGGAGGCGCCATCCATGCCGGTGCGCGCCATCACCACCAGCAGGTCGGTGCTGCCGGCGCCGGAGATGAAGGCCTTGCTGCCGTTGAGGACGTAGCGCTCGCGCTGACGTTCGGCGCGGGTGCGCAGCGAGGCGGCGTCCGAGCCGGCTTGCGCTTCGGTCAGACAGTAGCTCGCCAGCGCCTGGCCGCTGGCGAGGCGCGACACCCATTGCTCGCACACGGCCTGGCCGCCCCAGCGCGCCACCATCCAGGTCGCCATGTTGTGGATCGACAGGTAGGCGGTGGTGGAGGTGCAGCCGGCAGCCAGCTCTTCGAAGATGATGGATGCTTCCAGCCGCGACAGGCCGAGCCCGCCCAGATGCTGCGGCGTGTACAGCCCGCAGAAGCCGAGTTCGCCCGCCTTGGCCAACGTGTCGCGGCAGAAGTGGCCGTCGGCGTCCCAGCGGGCGGCGTTGGGCGTGAGCTCGCCCTCGGCAAACTCGCGCGCCGCCTGCTGGAAGGCTTGCTGCTCTTCGTTGAGCGCGAAGTCCATGCTCATTACTTCAGGCTGATGGTGGTGTTGACCTGGCCGACCGACGCCGCATCCGCGAACCAGCGCTGGGTGATGGTCTGGGTCTGGGTGTAGAACAGCACCACTTGCTTGCCGTACGGTCCCAGGTCGCCCAGCTTGGAGCCGCGCGAGCCGGTAAAGCTGAACAGCGGGACCGGCACCGGAATCGGCACGTTGATGCCGACCTGGCCGACGTCGATGTCTTCCTGGAACTTGCGCGCGGCGGCGCCGCTTTGCGTGAACAGCGCGGTGCCGTTGCCGTTCGGGTTGGCGTTGACCAGGGCGATGGCTTCGTCCAGCGTGTCGGCCTCGACGACGATCAGCACCGGTCCGAAGATTTCCTGGTCATACACCGCCATGCCGGGCTTGACGCCGGACAGGATGGTGGGGCCGATGAAGTTGCCGTTCGGGTAGCCATCGACCTTGACGGCGCGGCCGTCCAGCGCCAGCTGGGCGCCCTGCTCCAGGCCTTTGTCGATCAGCGCCAGCACGCGCTCCTTGGCGGCGCAGGAGATGACCGGGCCGAGGTCGGGATTGTTCTTGCCGGCGCCGACCGACAGCGCGCCCGCCTTCTGCACCAGCTCAGGCAGCCATTCGCGCGCTGCGCCAACCATGACGGCGACGGAGGCCGCCATGCAGCGCTGGCCGGCGGCGCCGAAGCCCGCGCCCAGCAGCTGGTTCAGGGTTTGTTCCTTGTTCGCATCCGGCAGGACCACGGCGTGGTTCTTGGCGCCCATCATGCACTGGGCGCGCTTGCCGGACAGCGTGGCCCGTTCGTAGACGTGCTTGCCGACGTGGCTGGAGCCGACGAAGGAAACAGCTCGGATATCGGGATGGTCGCACAGCGCGTTGACGACTTCTTCGCCGCCGTGCACCACGTTCAGCACGCCGGCGGGTATGCCGGCCTCCAGCGCCAGCTTGACCAGCTTCACCGTGACCAGCGGATCCTGCTCGGAAGGCTTGAGCACGAAGGTGTTGCCGCAGGCGATGGCCATCGGGAACATCCACAGCGGGATCATGGCCGGGAAGTTGAACGGCGTGATGCCGGCGCAGACGCCCAGCGGTTGCAGCACGCTGTAGGTGTCGACGCCGCCGGCCACGTTTTGCGCGAATTCGCCCATTTGCAGCGAGCCGATGTTGGCGGCGTGTTCGACCACCTCCAGGCCACGGAAGATGTCGCCCTCGGCGTCCAGCAGGGTCTTGCCTTGTTCGGCGGTCAGCGTGGTGGCCAGGTCGGCCATGTTTTCACGGATCAGCTGCTGGTATTTGAGGAAGATGCGGGCGCGCGCGCCGATCGGCGTCTTGCGCCATGTCTTGAAGGCGCGCTGGCCGGCGGAGACCGCTTGCGCCACTTCGTCGACGGTGGCGAACGGCACGCGGGCCAGCACTTCCTGGGTGGCGGGGTTGACGACGTCGCGCCAGACGGTTGTGCGGGATTCAACCCATTCGCCATTAATCAGCAAGGGTACGGTGGGGATAGCTGTGGTCATCGTCGGTCTCCAGGTGGTGTTTTGAAATACTTGCACTTTTTGCTAATTGTTTGCATTATTCGCTTATCGGGAACGAGCGTAAAGACGTAAAAATGCGAGGAATTGTGAATTTGATGCCGGAATTTTGCGAAGGTTGCGAAGATGTCTAAGGTTTTCATGGGCGTGCGTTTGCAGCGGCTGCGGGAGGAACGCAAGCTGACCCAGGCCGCGCTGGCCAAGTTGCTGGACATCTCGCCCAGCTACCTGAACCAGATCGAGCGCAACCAGCGGCCGCTGACTGTATCCATCCTGTTGCGGGTGGGCGCGGTGCTGGGCGTGGATCCGCAGATTTTTTCCGAACACGACAGTGCCGGGCTGGTGGCCGACCTGCGCGATGCCTTCAGCGAACTGCCGGATGCCGATACCTCGCTGGCGGAACTGAAGACGCTGGTCGAGAACATGCCGGGCGTGGCACGCGCCATCGTGCAGATGCAAAGCCGCTACCGCATGGTGGCCGGGCGCGCGGCGGCGCTGGAATCGCAGTTTGACGACGGTAACCGCGGCATCAGCGTGGCGCCGCCGTCGGTGGATGAGGAGGTGCGCGATTACCTGAACCAGCGCCAGAACTATATCGATGAGCTGGACCAGGCCGCCGAGCTGGTCGCGGACGCCAGTGCGGCCGCCTTGCAGCGCCGCCTGGCGGAGCGGCACGGCGTGACGGTGCTGGCCGCGCATCAGCCGGGACTGCCGCAGGCCCGGCGCCGTTACGATGCGGATCAAAAACTGCTGTGGCTGCCAGAGTCGATCAGCGAGGGCCAGCGGGCGTTCCAGATGGCGGCGCAGCTGGGCTTGCTGGAGCAGGCGGCGGTGATCGAGTCGCTGCTGCGGGCGGCGTCGTTTTCCAGCGAGGCCGCGCGGGACGGGGCGCGGCTGGCGCTGTCGAATTACTTCGCCGGCGCGGTGCGGCTGCCCTATCGGCGCTTTCTGCTGGCGGCCGAGGCGTGCGGCTACGACATCGAGCTGCTGGCCGGACAGTTCGGTGTGAGCTTCGAGGCGGTGTGTCACCGGCTCAGCACGATGCAGCGGCCCGGATTTGCCGGCTTGCCGGTGTTTTTTGTGCGCGTCGACCGGGCCGGGAATATTTCCAAGCGACAGTCGGCGGCGGCCTTCCACTTTTCCCGCGCGGGCGGGACGTGTCCGCTGTGGGTGGTGTACGAGGCGTTCAGCTTGCCGGGCCAGGTGTTGCGGCAGGTGGCGCGCATGCCGGACGGCAGCACCCATCTGTGGATCGCGCGCCAGGTGAGCAGTGGTCCGGCCGGATTCATGGCGCCGGGAAAATCGTTCGCCATCGCGCTGGGCTGCGATATCAGCCAGGCGCAGCGCATGGTGTATGCCAAGGGCCTGGACCTGGCCAACCCGGATGTCGCCACGCCCATCGGCAATGGCTGCAAAGTCTGCGAACGCAATGACTGTCCGCAACGAGCGTTTCCGTCCATCTTGCGACAGAAGCCTGTCTTAGGTTCCCCAGGAACTCAGCCCCGTCCTACAACCACACCGCTTGCGCACCTATAGCTGTACCGGGGCGCTCCAAGCATGATGAGCTTTGTCACCGCGTTATCCGACGCGGGACCTTACTCACCATCTGGAGACCAACATGAGCTACCTAGACCGCGATACCTACGGCATTTACAGCGACACCTCGGCCGGCCCCGGCCCTCGGCTGATGGGCGCAGACACACTGATCGGTGAAGACGTCTACAACCTCCAGGACGAAGACTTGGGCGACATCAAGGAAATCATGCTCGACATGCGCCAGGGCAGCGTTGCCTATGCGGTGCTGTCGTTCGGCGGCTGGCTGGGCATGGGCGACAAGCTGTTCGCCGTGCCCTGGCAGGCCTTGCAACTGGACACCGCCAACAAACGCTTCCTGCTGGACGTGTCGAAGGAACACCTGAAGAATGCCCCCGGCTTCAACAAGGATAACTGGCCCGACATGGCCAGCGCCGAGTTCAGCAGCCAGATCCACAACTTCTACGGCACCCAGCAGAACATCCCCGGCGCCCGCACCGCCAGCGGCAGCGTGATGGGCACCGGCACCGGCAGCCTGCAAAGCGATCCGGGCGCCAGCGCCAGCCGCACCACTCCCGGCAGCAGCAGCGGCAACATGTAGCGGCTGGCCCACAGAACGCGCAGATTGGCTCGTCAAGGCATGCGATAGCAAGCCTGCCTGACGGGCATCTCTGGTCTAATTGTTGCATCGACAGCAATTAGACCCACCATGCAAAAATCCTACGCCCTGCCCCTGATCTCGCTGGCCCTGTGCGCCGGCAACGCCCTTTCCTTCGAACCCCTGCCGCCGGAAACCATGGACGACGCCCGCGTCTTCAAGGTCGAGATTTTGCAGGTCACCGACATCGAACCCTACCAGCAGGCTTACACCGGCTTTATCAAGTCGCTGCAGGACAGCGGCCTGGTGGAAGGCAAGAACCTGAGCATCAACCGCGTGGCCATCGACTTCGATGTCGAGAAAGGCGGCTTCTGGAGCCGGCTGGGCGTGTTGCTGCGCATCCGCCAGGAAACCAGCCGCATCGTCACCGCCAAGCCCGACCTGGTGCTGACGATCGGCACGCCGGCCACCAAGTTTGCGCGCGGCATGCTGGTCGACGCCCATATTCCGCTGGTGTTCACGGCCGTGGCCAATCCCGAGGATGCCGGCTGCGTGTCGCTGGTGGACGGCGGCGAAGGCGCGACCGGCTCCACCCTGTACACCGACATGTCGGACTCGCTGAAACTGGTCCGTGACGTGTTCCCCAATGCGCACCGGATCGGCATGGTGCATACCGACGATGAAAACGGCGTCGCCAACGTGGCGGCGGCGGCCCGCGACGGCAAGCCGCTGGGCCTGGATGTGACCACGCGCCTGGTGAACAAGAGCGACCATATCGCGCCGTCGCTGAAGGAGCTGTACAACGGCGGCCGCGGCGTCGATCTGTTCGCTGTGCCGCTGGATACCTACTACGGCCTGCACCGCTACGAGGCGGCGATCGACCTGGGCGATTTCGGCATCGAGAACAAGGTGCCGGTGGTGACGCTGGCCATGGTACGCGTGCCCGGCGCGGCGCTGTACGTGGGCGCCGATTTCACGCAGGTCGGCCGGCTCGCCGGCAACCAGGCGGCCAGGATCCTGCAGCGCCACACCAAGCCGGACGTCATGCCCATCCTGCGCCAGATGACGCCGACGGTGATGGTGGATCCGGCCCGCATGGCGGCGTTGAAGGTCACGCTGCCGGCCGCGATGGTGGCCCACAAGACCGAGACCAGCAACGGCTTCTGGCAGATCGACCTGTCCCAGTAGACGCACCAATATCGGGCATTTTCTCTGGCACGTTTCTTGATAGAAGAGAAATGTACTCATCAGGGAATGTTCGATATGGCTAAATTCTTCAACGAAATGACCGCCGACGGGCTGGCCCATCATGCCAGCGCCGAGGTACGTGAACACTACCGCGAGTTTTGCGGCTGGCTGCAGCGCCAGTCGGCCGAGACCATCGAGCGCAAGCGGGCCGAGGCCGACCTGACCTTCCGCCGGGTCGGCATCACCTTCGCCGTCTATGGCGACGATGCCGGCACCGAGCGGCTGATCCCCTTCGATACGATACCGCGCATTATCCCGGCGGCCGAATGGAAGCAGCTGCAGACCGGGCTGGTACAGCGGGTCCGGGCGCTGAACATGTTCATCCATGATATTTATCATGACCAGAACATCATCAAGGCCGGCATCATCCCCGCCGAGCAAATCTACAAGAACGCCCAGTACCGGCCGGAGATGCAGGGCATCAAGGTGGTGTCCGACATCTATGCGCACATTGCCGGGGTCGACATCGTGCGCGCCGGCCAGGGAGAGTTCTACGTGCTGGAGGATAACCTGCGGGTGCCGTCCGGCGTCTCCTACATGCTGGAAGACCGCAAGATGATGATGCGGCTGTTCCCGGAACTGTTCGCCCGCAACAAGATCGCGCCGGTCGACCACTATCCCGACTTGCTGCTCGATAACCTGCGCTCGGTGGCGCCTATGGGCATCAACGATCCGACCGTGGTCGTGATGACGCCGGGCATGTACAACTCGGCCTACTTCGAGCACGCTTTCCTGGCGCAGCAGATGGGCGTGGAACTGGTCGAGGGCAAGGATTTGTTTGTCAGCGATAACACGGTGTTCATGCGCACCACGCGCGGCCCCAAGCGGGTGGACGTGATCTATCGCCGCCTGGACGACGACTTCCTCGATCCGCTGGCGTTCCGCCCTGATTCTTCGCTGGGCGTGCCGGGTTTGCTGTCGGTGTACCGCGCGGGGCGCGTGACGCTGGCCAACGCCATCGGCACCGGGGTGGCGGACGACAAGTCGATCTACCCCTTCGTTCCCGACATGATCAAGTTTTACCTGAGCGAGGAGCCGGTGCTGAACAATGTGCCGACCTACCAATGCCGCAAAAAAGAGGATCTGGCCTACACGCTGGCCAACCTGCCCGAGCTGGTGGTCAAGGAAGTGCACGGCGCCGGCGGCTACGGCATGCTGGTCGGCCCCGCCTCGACCAAACAGCAGATCGAGGACTTCCGCCGCCGCCTGATCGCCAAGCCGGACGGCTACATCGCCCAGCCGACGCTGGCCCTGTCGGCCTGCCCGACCTACGTGGAAAGCGGCATCGCGCCGCGCCACATCGATCTGCGTCCCTTCGTGTTGTCAGGCAAGACCATTTCGATGGTGCCGGGCGGCCTGACCCGCGTGGCCTTGCAGGAAGGCTCGCTGGTGGTGAACTCGTCGCAAGGCGGCGGCACCAAGGACACCTGGATTTTGGAACGCTAAGGAGAGCCCATGTTAAGCCGTACCGCCGATCACCTGTTCTGGATGGCGCGCTACACCGAGCGCGCCGAAAACACCGCCCGCATGCTGGACGTCAACGTACAAACGTCGATGTTGCCGCAGTCCGACGAAGAAAACGCCCACGGCTGGCGCGCCATGCTCGGCATCTCAGAGCTGCAAGCCGCGTTCGACCGCAAGTACGACTCGCTGGAGGCGCGCGCCGTCATCGATTTCATGGTGCGCGACCCGGACAATCCCTCCTCCATCGTGGCCTGCCTGACCGAGGCGCGCGAGAACGCCCGCGCCGTGCGCGGCACCTTGACCACGGAAGTGTGGGAAATCCAGAACCAGACCTGGCTGGACATGCAGAAACGCCTGGACAGCGACCTGCTGGAAAACGATCCCAGCAAGTTCTTTGAATGGGTCAAGTTCCGCTCGCATTTGTCGCGCGGCGTCACCGTTGGCACCATGTTGCGCGACGAAGCCGTGCATTTCATCCGCCTTGGCACCTTCCTGGAGCGGGCCGACAACACCGCCCGCATCCTCGACGTGAAGTTCCATGGCGGCGGTGCGGAAAGTACCGGCGAGGCCATGACCCAGCGCGACTTCTATTACTGGGGCGCGCTGCTGCGCTCGGTGTCCGGCTTTGAGATCTACCGCAAGGTCTATCGCGACGTCATCACCCCGGCGCGCATCGCCGAATTGCTGATGCTGCGCGGCGACATGCCGCGTTCCTTGCTGGCCTGTATGGACGAAGTTGTGCAGAACCTGCGCGAGGTGCGCAACGACGTTTCCTCCGATACCGAACGCTTCGCCGGCCGGCTGCACGCCGAACTGCAATTCGGCAAAATCGACGACATCCTGGCGGCCGGCCTGCACGACACCCTGACCGGCTTCCTGGCCGACATCTATCAACTGGGCAATCGCGTCAGCCGCGATTTCCTGGTGCCGCTGGCGGCTTGAAACGAGGCACTCTATGCAACTGACGATACGTCACGAAACGCGCTACACCTACACCACGCCGCTGGCCTACACCATCCAGCAGCTGCACCTGACGCCGCGCGCGGAGGCGCAGCAGCACGTGCTGTCGTGGAACATCGCGATGCCGGGCCATGTGCACGCCTACACCGACGCCTACGGCAACCTGTCGCACATGATGACGATGAACGTGCCGCATCAGGGATTGACCATCGTGGCCGGCGGCGTGGTCGAGACCACCAGCCCGAAACAGGGCCGCATCCCGAATGGCGACAGCCTGTCGCCGCTGATCTACACCGTGTCGACCCGGCTGACCGAGCCCACGCCCGGCATCCTGGAGCTGGCGGCCTCCTGCCTGCCGGACGGCAAGGCGCAGACCAAGGACCTGATCCGCCTGGCTGAGCACATCTTTGGTGCGGTCCGGTATCAAAGCGGTGCGACCGCCGTGACCACCACCGCCAGCGATGCGCTGGCGCTGGGCGAAGGCGTGTGCCAGGACCATGCGCACCTGTTCCTGGCCTGTTGCCATGCGCACGGGATACCGGCGCGCTACGTGTCAGGCTATATCGACCCGGAAACCAGCGACCACGCCGCCAGCCACGCCTGGGTGGATGCCTGGGCCGAGGACAAGGATTACACCGGCTGGGTCAGCATCGACGTGACCCACGCGCGGCTGATGACGGACGCGTATTGCCGCCTCGCCATCGGCCGCGACTACGATGCGGCGGCGCCGGTACGTGGCGTGCGGCGCGGCGGCGGCACCGAGTCGATGAGCGTGGATGTACAGATCGTGCCGCAGTAGATTGGGCTCCAATCGCGGGGTGTACAATAATAATTATTCTAATCAATAACTTGTAACGATGACCTATTGTGTGGGCATGCGCCTGAATGCCGGGCTGGTGTTTCTATCCGATTCCCGTACCAACGCCGGGGTGGACCAGGTCGGCACCTTCCGCAAGATGAGCGTATTTGAAATCCCCGGCGAGCGCATGATGGTGATGATGACCGCCGGTAATCTGTCGATCTCGCAATCGATACGCCAGCTGGTGTCCGAACAGCAGAATGCCGACGGCCACAGCATCTGGACCGCCACCAGCATGCACGAGGCGGCCCGCCTGCTGGGCGACGCTGTGCGCCAGGTGCACGAGCGCGACGCCAAGGCGCTGGCCGAGTTCGGCATCGAGTTCAACGTCAGCATCATTTTCGGCGGTCAGATCAAGGGCGAGCGCTGCCGTTTGTTCCAGATCTATTCGGCCGGTAATTTTATCGAATCGCACGACGAAAATACCTATTTCCAGATCGGCGAAGCCAAGTACGGTAAGCCCATCATCGATCGCGTGGTCACCCCCGCCACCAGCCTGGACGACGCCGCCAAATGTGCGTTGATTTCGATGGACTCGACCTTGCGCTCGAATGTGTCGGTCGGCCTGCCGCTGGATTTGCTGGTCTATGAGACTGACAAGCTGGCGGTCACCCATTTCGTCACCATCGACGAACGCAACCAGTATTTCCAGATGATACGCAACACCTGGGGCCATCAACTGAAGCGCGTGTTCGAAGGCCTGGACCATCCGGTCTGGGACGCTGCGCCCGAGGCCACCAGCAATGTGCTGCATTCGGCACAGGCCGGCAGCCAGCCGGTGCGCATGGCGCCGCCGGCGAATGTGGCGATGCCACCGCTGTCGAACGCGCCATTGCAGACGCTGACGCAACTATTCCATGACGGGCAACAGTAACGCCGGCCTTCAGGAAAGAGTATGATGCAAAGTGTTTTCACCTTACATGGAGCGATGCATGTCTGACGCCTTACCGCCGGTAGCCGAAGAACAAATCTTTTCGGTCGATACCTTGCTCAAGTACATGGGCAATGACGATAAAGCGCTGGCCGTCGTATCGAAGATCGTGCGCGACGCCTGCGCGCCCGGCATGGCGCCGATGCTGCAGGCCGCCGCCGCGCTGCGTGAAGAGCGTTACACCGATGCCGGTAAGATCCTGCACAGCCTGCGGGGATCGATAGGCACGCTGGGCGCCAAGCGCCTGGTGGCTTCCTCGCTCAAACTGGAGCAGGCTATCGCCGGACGTCTGCTGGATCAAGTTCCTGCGCTATTGCTGGACCTGGAATCCGAGTATCAACTGGTATTGCAGTCGGCCGACGGCTGGCTGCAAGGCAATCCCCTCGCCTGACTACTGCCACTTTCACCAGCGGTCACCAGGACCGCTGCATGCGCCCCACGCCTGATGATTGCCTGATCAGTCTATTGCTGTCTCAGAGTCAACTATTTACAATGTCGCTAGCATAAAAATCAGAAAAACAGGCGTATTATTCAGTAATTGTGAATACTTATCCGTGCTGCAGTGCAACCAAGCGCGTCCTTTTCGCGCTTTATTGCCTCTCTTAACGAATGGTTACAATTGTTACCCTGAATATCGGCTAGCTAACAGGAGGCTGAAAAGCTTCGTGATAATATCCGATCCGTACCAGCAATTCCAAGCCGGCTAGCAAGGCAGAACCTAGTGTGCGCCATGTTTGCCCAGGATTTTGTAGAATGGAAAGATAAATTTATTGCGCCATAGCATCTTGCGGAATTGATAATTTGTCGCCGTGCAAGTATAATGGTGCATTGCGTCGAGACGGCCTGATGACGCGCGCAGCATTTGAAGTGCCACAGTAGACGATCTCGGGCGTAGCGCTTGGGCAGCGCAGTAGTAAGGCTTGCCTCACTAACAGTGGTACTGCTTTAACCAAGGGTAACTAAAATATGGAATTATTCAACAAGT
The DNA here is from genome assembly GCF_003416895.1 of Duganella sp. BJB476. GTDB lineage: Bacteria > Pseudomonadota > Gammaproteobacteria > Burkholderiales > Burkholderiaceae_D > Rugamonas. Next base: position 1,492,367 of record NZ_QVIO01000001.1, on the reverse strand, counting down.
CTGGCGTGTTGGTATCGTCGGTGCTGGTGCTGGTGGGAGCGCTGATCGCTTGCCAGGCACAGGAAGACGGGATCCCTTCGCCGACCGCGATTGAAGCCGCCGCCATGCAGTTGGGTCCACAAGGCCAGCCGGCCGCCGAACGCCGCTTGCAAGAGTGGGCCGAACAGGGTTCGCCAGTGGCCCAGCGCGAACTGGCGCTGCGGTATCTGGCCAACCCGGCCAAACGCAGTGAAGCCCAGCAGCTGTTCGAGCGCGCCGCCAACGCCGGCGATGCCCAGGCTGCGGTAGGACTGGTCGGTATGTATCACGGCAATTCCGCAGGCATGCAAGGCGCCGCCGCCGGCAACGCCACCATCAACGCCGGCCGCGTGATCAAGGAAGCCGCCAACGTGAACTACCTGCCGCGCTGAGCACCTTGTTCCCAGCGCCATAGAGCCGCAACACCCGTCCGGTGCTGCGGCTTTTTTATTGTGTTGTTGATTTATATTTTACAAAACCTGAATGGGAGCGTTGTATGGACCGGTTGCGTGCACTGGAAGTGTTCGTTGAGGTAGTACGCAGGGAAGGTTTTGCCCGAGCTGCGGACGCGCTCGATACATCGCCTGCCAACGTCACCCGCTACATCAGCGACCTGGAGGCGCATCTGCAGACCCGGCTGCTGAACCGCAGTTCGCGCAAGATGTCGCTCACCTCCAGCGGCGAGGCGCTGTTCGAGCGGGCCAAGTCCATCCTGGACGACGTGGCCGAGGCGGAAGCCATCGTTTCCTCCGCCACCATGCAACCGCGGGGCGTGCTGCGCATCAACGCCCCGCTCAGCTTCGGCGTGTTGCACCTGGCGCCGCTGTGGGCCAGGTTCATGCAGAAATATCCCGACGTGCAACTGGACGTGGCGCTGATCGACCGCGTGGTCGACATCGTCGAAGAAGGCTACGACATGGCGATCCGCATCTCGCGCGCCGGCTCGGCCTCCAACGTGGCGCGCAAACTGGCCACTTCGCACAACCTCTTGTGCGCATCGCCGGCCTACATCAAGCAACGCGGCATGCCCATGCAACCCGCCGAATTGCTGCAACACAGCTGTATCGGCTACAGCTACGCGGCCACGGCCGACGAATGGCAGCTGCTGGACGCCAATGGGCAGCCACATACGGTCAAAGTGCGCTGCGTCATGCACACCAATAACGGCGATACCGCGCGCGGCGCGGCGCTGGGCGGCCTGGGCGTGATCTGGCAGCCCAGCTTCCTGGTTGGCGCCGACCTGCGCGCCGGCCGGCTGGTGCGGGTGCTGCCCGACTACCACATGCCCGATATCGACGTGCTGGCGGTCTATCCCAGCCGCCGCCACCTGAGCGCCAAGGTGCGGGTGATGATCGATTTCCTGGTCGATGAATTTTCCGGTACGCCGCCATGGGACCGCGCTGACTGATTTTCAGCCATAAAAATCCCCGAGTCCATTTGATGCACCTCATATAGCCTACCCGTCTTGGCGCAGATACTTGTCTGTGCTGACTGCACAGGAGAGGATGCGACGATGGATCAACGCGAACAATACCGGGAGCAATTGCAAGCCTTCACGCGCCAGCACCGGGCGGGACACTGGAGCGGCAGCTTCTCGCAGTTCATAGAGCAGGTGCTGCCGATGGCCCCCTGCCAGTTCGTGCGCAGTTCGCATCAATACATCTGGGACATGCTGGGCTGGAGCGGCCAGCAAGACGAAAACGGCAAGTTGCGCTGCAAGCTGTTCGCCGACGAACTATTCGGCATCGACGATGCGCTGGCGCGCGTGGCCGACTATTTCAAGGCGGCCGCGGCGGGTTCCGAAGTCGGGCGGCGCCTGCTGCTGTTGCTGGGACCACCGTCCGGCGGCAAATCCACGCTGGTCATACGGCTCAAACGCGGCCTGGAGGAATACAGCTACACCGATGCCGGCGCCATGTTCGGCATCGCCGGCTGCCCGGTGCATGAATCGCCGCTGCATCTGGTGCCGCACACCATGCGGCCGGGGTTTCGCGAAACCTACGGCGTCGACCTGACCGGCGAACTGTGTCCCCATTGCCGGATGCGGCTGGAGCACGAGTTGAGCGGCGACTTCCTGCGCATGCCGGTCGAACGCATCTTTATTTCCGAGGCCGGCCGCAGCGGCGTGGGTACGTACGCGCCACATGATCCCAATACGGCGGATATCGCCGACCTGGTGGGCTCGGTCGACCTGTCCAAGGTGGCCGAGTTCGGCGACGAAGGCGATCCGCGTGCCTGGTCATGGTCGGGCGCCGTGTATGCCGCCAGCCGTGGCATGCTGGAGATGATCGAAATACTCAAGGTCAAGCGGGAGTTCCTGTACCTGCTGTTGACGCTGACGCAGGAAAAGAACGTCAAGGTGGCGCGCTTTCCGCTGATCTATCTCGATGAGACCATCCTCGCCCATACCAACCTCGCCGAGTTCCGCAAGTTCTTGCAGGAGAGCGAGAACGAAGGCTTGTTGGATCGCATGGTGATCGTGCAGGTGCCGTACACACTGAATTACCGCGACGAGGCGCGCATCTACCACAAGCTGATCCTGGCGGCCGCGCCGGCCTTCCGCAGCGTGCACCTGGATCCGCATGTGCTGCACGCCGCCGCCGTGTTCGCCGTATTGACACGTCTGCACGAAGGCGAAGAGCGCGACGGTGAACTGGCGCGGCGCGTGCGCATCCATGCCGGCGAGGACGTGGACGGCGTCCATCCGTCCGACGCGCAGCGGCTGCGCAGCAAGGAGAAAGCGCCCGACGAGGGCTTGTCCGGCGTATCGCCGCGCTTCGTCATCAATGCACTGTCCAATGCCATCATCCAGTCTTCCCGCAGCAGCCTGACCACGATGGACTTGTTGCTGGCGCTGAAGGATGGCATAGAGAGCGACGCGCGGATAGAGTCGGCCCGCAAGCGCAAATGGGTCGACTATCTGGTCTTGACGCGCAAAGACTTTTATAACCGCTGGGTCAAGGAAGACGTCCACAAGGCCTTGTTCGTCTCGTTCGAGCAAGAGATCGAGGATTTACTGGGCAAGTATCTGGACGAGGTCGAAGCCATGCTGGACAATCGCCAGGTCAAGGATCCCATCACCAGTGAAGAACGCCGGCCCGATGAGCGTTTTCTGCGCGCGGTCGAGGAGAAAATCGCGATTTCCGATTCCGGCAAACAGTCATTCCGGCAGGAGGTGGTGCGCAAGGCGATGAGCGCGTACAAGCGCGGCCAACGCTTCGGTCTGGGCAGCCACGCGCAGCTGCGCGACGCCTTGCAGCAATATCTGTTCGAGCAGCGCCGCGATGTGCTGCGTCTGGTCAGTTCCAGCAAACGTCCCGACGACGAGGTGCGCGCCAAGATCTCCGCAGTGGAGCAGCGCCTGGTCGACGAGTATGGCTACGACAGCCATTGTGCGCGGGAAGCCTTGAATTATGTCACCACGCTGCTGGCGCAGGAATGAGGCCAGACCATGCAGACAGGCCAACGCGACTGGTACGAATTGTTCTCCCGAGGGGCGCGCGACTGGCTGCGGCACAACGACAAGGTGCGCGATGCTGTGCGTGATCACTTGCCGGAGATCATATCCTCTTCCGAACTGATGAGCGCCCCCGGCCAGCGCAGCGTGCAGGTGCCGCTGCGGCTGTTGGAGCATGCGCACTTTCGCCTCGCTGAAAACAATAGCACCACCGGCGCCGGCCAGGGCCCCGGCCAGCCGGGTGACCTGTTGCTGCCGCCGGAAGACAGCTTCGGCGATGAAGGCGGCGCCGGCAACGCACCGGGCGCGGTCACGCTGATGATGGAGTTTGCCATCGACGACATCGTCGACTGGCTGTGGCAGGAATTTCAGCTGCCGTCGCTGCAGCCGCGCGGCAATGCCACGCTGGAGCAACCGGAACTGCTGCATCGCGGCTGGGACAAACATGGCGCCCGTTCGCGGCTGGACCGCCGCCGCACCATCAAGGAGGCCGTCAAACGGCGCGCGGTGCAGACTGCGCCGGCGGCATTTACCAATGAAGACTTGCGCTTTCGCCAGTTGGTGGAACGGCCGCGCCCCAGCAGTAACGCCGTGGTGTTCATGGTGCTCGATGTCTCCAGCAGCATGACGCAGGCCGAGCGGCGTCTGGCCAAGACCTTCTTCTTCCTTGCGCTGCAAGGTCTGCGCCGTAGCTACCGCCGGTTGGAACTGCGCTTTCTGGCCCACGCGGCGCGCGCGTGGGAGTTCAACGAAAGCGACTTCTTCGAGGTCAGCGGCATGGGCGGCACGATGGCGTCTACCGGGTTTGAGCTCGCGCGATCGCTGCTCGACCAGCATTATGACGCCAGCAGCTACAACAGCTATCTGTTCTACGCCTCGGACGGCGATAACTTTTCCGAAGACCGGACGGCGGCCAGCAAGCTGCTGGGCCAACTTGCTGGCCGCATGAACTATCTCGGGTATGTCGAGACCTTGCCCGGCATGCCGCGCATGCTGGAGACCGAGATGGGGCGGCTGTGGAAGGAGCGCGAGCGGCAGGGGCTGCCCTTGTCCAGCGTGGTGCTGACCCAGAGCGAGGACATCATCGGCGCGCTGAAACAATTTCTGACGCAGCAGGCTGCCGCCGAGGAAAGGGGATGAGTACGCTTGAAGACTGGACCGCCCGCATCGAGCAACTCGCCAGCGAGCTTGGGCTGGAATACTGCCCGGTCGATTTCGAACTGGTGCCGCAGAATTTCATGCTTGAAATCGCGGTGTACGGCGTGCCGGTGCGCATGCATCACTGGTCGTTCGGCCTGCGCTACATCCACCAGCTGCTACATCAGAACATGGGACATTCGCGCATCTTCGAGGTGATGTTCCCCGGCGATCCGTGCCGCGCCTACATGATGAATCAGAACAGCCTGGCCGAAAATACGCTGGTGGCCGCCCATGTGATCGGCCATGCGGATTTTGTTCGGCGCAACAGCTTGTTCGACCGTTTCCTGAAAATGGCGGGCGGACATATCCTCGAACAAAGCGCGGCCCGCGCCCATCGCCTGGAACTGGCACTGGCGCGGAACGGCCAGCGGCGGGTGGAAGCCGTGCTGGACGCGGCGCTGGCCCTGGAGCCGCACATCGATATCCAGCAGGAGTTGTACCGCCCGCCCTACCCCGACGCCAAACCACCGCCGCCAGAGGCTGAGGCTGCACAGGGGCATTTTCAGCAACGCTACCGATCGCTGCCGGGCGAGCCCGCTGCGACGCCACCGGCAGACGGGCGCCCACCCGTGCCGCCACATCCCGAATACGACTTGCTGTGGTTCATAGCACACTACGCGCCGGAACTGCAGGACTGGGAACGCGACATATTCCTGGCCGTGCGTGAAGAGTCGTTCTATTTCTATCCGGTGCATGCCTGTCAGATCATGAACGAAGGCTGGGCTTCCTACTGGCACGCGCGCTTGTTGCGGGAGGCTGAGTTCCTGCCGCATGCGATCTACCTGCAAGCGCTCAAGGCGCACTCCGACGTAGTGCGGCCTTACGCGGGCGAGCAGCAGTTGGCGCTGGCGGTCAATCCCTACCACCTTGGCTTCAGCATGTGGGAGCGCATCGTGGAGCGGCAAGGCATTGAGGCGGCGCGCCGAATTTGCGGCGAGGAGGACGATTTCGGCTTCGTCCGCAACTATCTGGACGCGGAGCTGGCATCGGAGCTGGGCCTGTTCAGCTACCAGATGCGCAAGGATGGCGAGACGCGCATGCTCAGCCGCGATATTCATGAGGTAAGGGAAGCGATCCTGGGACCGAAATACAATTACGGCGCGCCGCGCATCGCCGTCGACAAGGTGCAGGACGACCGGAGCCTGGTCTTGCGGCACGACCATGCCAACGATGGCCGCGGGCTGGACCTGGCCGCAGCGGAGCAAGTGCTCAATTATGTGGCCCGCATCTGGCGCAAGCCGGTCACCTTATTGACGGTGGACTTTCGCGGAGTGCCGCGAACGTTGACGGTTAGTCACCCAGATACTCCACATACCAGCGCAAAGCCTGCCTGAGTCCGCGCCGCAGATCGTGAGTCGGCGCGTAGCCCAGCAACTCCATGGCCTTGGAGATGTCGGCCTGCGAATGGCGCACATCGGCGGCGCGGAACTCGCCATACTCGGGCTGATAATCGCGCAAGTGTGGGTAGCGCTCCACCAGCAAGCCATGCAGCATCAGGTACAGTTCGTTCAAGCTGGTGCGGGCGTTGAGCGCGACGTTGTAGACCTGGTTGACCGCGTCCTTGCGATCAGTCAATGCCGCCAGCAGGTTGGCCTGCACGGCATTCGCCACATAGCAGAAATCCCGGCTGGTTTCGCCATCGCCGTTGATCACCAGCCGGCGTCGCCCTATCATCGCCGCGATCCACTGTGGAATGACCGCGGCGTAAGCGCCGGAAGGATCCTGGCGCGGGCCGAACACGTTGAAATACCTGAGGCCGATGCATTCGGTGGCGTAGCAACGCGCATAGACATCCGCATACAATTCGTTCACATACTTGGTCAAGGCATACGGCGACAGGGCTTTTCCGACCTGGGCCTCCTGCTTGGGCAAGGCGGGATGATCGCCGTAACTGGCGCTGGAGGCGGCATAGACGATGCGCCGCACACCGGCCAGGCGGGCCGCCTCCAGCACGTTGAGGTAGCCGCCGATATTGATGTCGTTGCATAGCAGGGGCTCGCGCAGGGAGCGCGTTACCGAACCCAGCGCGGCCTGGTGCAGCACGAAATCGGCGCTGTCGCAGGCACGGTTGCAGGTCGCCGTATCGCGTATGTCGCCTTCGATCAATTCAAAACAGCGCCAGGCTTCCGGCCCCACCGCATCCCTCACCTGCTCCAGGTTGTGACGGTAGCCGGTCAGGAAGTTATCTAGTCCAACCACCCGCTGCCCCAGTTCCAACAAGGTCTGCAACAGGTTCGATCCGATGAAACCCGCAACCCCGGTGATCACCCAGCGGTACTGTCGCTGCTGCAGATGTTCGCGCACATCCTGGTAGCAGGTGGTGACGGGTGTGCCATCTTCGTAGTCGGCCATCATAGCCTCCAGACATTGAGTCCACTTTCACGCAAGGCCTGCTCGTCGAACTGGGACTTGAGGTCGATGAAGCAGCCGTCCTGGACGATCTTGGCCCGGACCTGATGCAAGGGACGTTCCGACAGTTCGCGATGGGCCACCGCGCTGATCATCGCTTCCGCGCAGGGCAGTTCGTCCCACTGCTCCAGCCGCACACCGTATTCATGGTGTGCTTCGTCCGGGTCCGCCACCGGGTCGTGCACATGGACTTGCAAACCATAGGATTGCAGCTCGACGATCAGGTCCGCGACCTTGGAATTGCGCAAGTCCGGACAGTTTTCCTTGAACGTCAGCCCGAGCACATTAACCCGGCATCCCTTGAGTTTGAATCCGGCGCGCACCATTTCCTTGACCGTTTTCTCGGCAACAAACTTGGCCATGCCGTCGTTGATGCGGCGCCCGGCCAGGATCACGTGCGGATGGTAGCCCAGCATTTCCGCCTTGTGCGTCAGGTAGTAGGGATCGACGCCGATACAATGCCCGCCTACCAGGCCTGGCCTGAACGGCAAGAAATTCCACTTGGTGCCGGCCGCCTGCAAGACTTCCAGCGTGTCGATGTTCAAGCGGTCGAAGATGATGGCCAGCTCGTTCATCAGCGCGATATTGAGGTCGCGCTGGGTATTCTCGATCACTTTGGCGGCCTCGGCGACCATGATGCTGGATGCGCGATGCACACCGGCGTCCACCACTTCCTCGTACAGCGCGGCCACGCGCTGCAAGGTGGCGTGGTCGTCGCCGGCGACGATCTTGCGTATGGTCGCCAGCGTGTGCTCGCTGTCGCCTGGGTTGATGCGCTCGGGCGAGAAGCCGACATGGAAATCCCGCTGCCACTTCAGTCCCGAGCATTGCTCCAGCACCGGGATACAGATCTCCTCGGTGGCGCCCGGGTAGACGGTGGATTCGTAGATCACCACCGCGCCCGCCTTCATGTGGCGCCCCACCGACTGGCTGGCGCCGACCAGCGCGGAAAAATCCGGCTGATGGGCGCTGTCCACCGGCGTCGGCACGGCCACCACGATATAGTCGGCCTCGCTCAACGCTGCGGGATCGCAGCCCATCTCCAGCAGGCGCGCCGCGGCAAATTGCTCACTGCTCACTTCCGCACCCGGATCGATGCCGCGCCGGTAGCTCGCCACCTTGCGCGCGGACAGGTCAACACCAATGGTACGGCGGCGCGTGCCGAAAGCCACCGCCAGCGACAGACCCACATATCCCAATCCCACCACGGCCACCACTTCCATAATTCACCTCGCGTCTAAGCGTTAAACCTGCGTCTCGGCCGATTCTACGGAGCGCTTCACGAGGGCTGTTGAGGTGTCGCAAACCAGCGCCGATTGCGCCGCAAGGCGCTTCCGTTTGTGGCGTATCAAAGAGCGTCGCGACCAGAGTTCCTACTCTATCCCTACCGTTCGCCTAGGAGAGTCTCATGATGTGCGTCCGCCTCCTTTCCGTAGCATTTTTCGGCGGACTGATCTTGGCGCTGAGCGTCTATCCCCTGCATGACAGCTGGCTCTCCGCCATCCTGTTGGCATACGGCGCCTTGCTGTGGTGGCGGCCTGTGCTTTGGCTGCTGGCCTTGCCGGCATTGCTTCCCGTGCTGGATCTGGCGCCGCATACCGGCTGGTTCTTTCTGGAAGAAATCGACCTGCTCCTGCTGCTGACGGCCGGCGTTTGCTACTGGCACTTCGACACACGCGGCATGCGCCCGGTGTTTCCACCGCTGTTCCGCTGCAGCCTATGGCTGCTGGCCGGTGCCTGCTGTATCGCGCTGTGGCGCGGATTGCGGCCGTTGCCGCCCATAGACGCCAATTCCTTCAACAACTACTTGAGTCCTTACAACGCGCTGCGCGTCGGCAAGGCATGGTTCTGGAGCTACGTGCTGCTGGCGCCGTTGAAGCAGGCGCTTGGCCCCGATCTGGCGGGCCTGCGCCGTTTCCTGATACCCGGCATGTTGATCGGCCTGCTATTAGCCAGCGCCGCCGCGATCTGGGAGCGTTGGCAATTTCCGGGCTTGCTCAACTTCTCCAGCGACTATCGCATCACGGCGCCGTTCTCCGCCATGCACACCGGCGGCGCGGCACTGGACGGCTACCTGGCGATGAGCTTCCCCTTGCTGGCGGCCTGGCTGTTTGGCAAACACCGGCCGGCGCGGCAAGCGGCGGCGCTGCTGATGTTGCCGCTGGCGCTGTACGCCGGCCTGGCGACCTTTTCGCGCGGGCTGTACGCGGCCTATGCGTTGGCCGCGCCCATCCTTGCCGGCATCCCGTTGATGGGGGCGTTACGCGCCGGATCGCGCAGACGCCGGTGGCGCGCACCGCTCATCGTCGTGGCGGCGGGCGCGCTGGCCGCCTGCGTGCTGGGCGTGGTGTTCGACAGCAGCGGCTATCGCGGCTTTGGAGCGGCGCTGGCTTTGTTGACGGCGGCGTTGATACTTTCCGCCCTGCCCTTGCGGCCACTCGTCCTGGCGAGCAGCCTGATTTGCGGCACCGTGGTGGCCGGCGGCTTGGCGTGGCTGTTGCCGGTCGGCGAACCGCCGGTGGCCATGTTGAAGAGTCCGTATCTGCTCTTTCTGGTCTCGTTGGCCGCGTTCGCATTGGCCGCCTGCCGCCCGCACCCGCTATTGCCTTTAGCCATGCTGGCCTTGGCGGGGCTGTCGGTCAATGCAGTATGGATCGCCTACCATCATGCCGGTGCGGCCACGCTGGCGCCGAGTGCGGGCTTGCTGCTGACGGCCATGTCGCCGCTCGCGCTCAACGTCCTGCGCAGGCGCCCGCTGTGGCGCCTGCGACGCGGCAGCCTGACGGCGCTGATGACCTGCGCATTGGTGCTGGCAACTGCCATTCCCGTCTACAACGGCTACTTCGTCGGCGAGCGGTTTGCCAGCACCGGCAGCGACCTGTCCGGACGCGTCCGGCACTGGAGCAACGCGATAGGCATGATGGACGACGACCTGGGCACCGTAATCCTGGGCGCCGGGCTGGGTAAATTCCCCTCCCTGTATTTTTGGCGCAACCAGCAACACGAGGTCCCGGCCAGCTATCGCTACCTGGATCAGGATGGCAATCGCTTCCTGCGGCTGTCCGCCGGAGAGTATCCGGCAGGTTATGGCGAACTGCTGCGCCTGCTGCAAATCGTCCCCATCGAAAGCGGCACCTCCTACCTGTTGGCGCTGGACGTATGGAACGGGGGCGCGCCCGCCTTCCTGCAAGTGAATTTGTGCGAACGCCAGCTGCTCTATCCACAGGGCTGCATTCCCCTGCCTATGCGACAGCTCCCTCATGCGCCGTATTGGCAGAGGTATCAATTTCCATTGTCGTCTGGCGTCCTGGGACAGGCGGGCCGGCGGGTGCAGCTGGAAATCGCCGTGGAAGGCGAACACGCCGCGCTGGATATCGACAATGTGAGCTTGCGCAATCTCGACAGCCTGCATGAACTGGTGCGCAACGGTACCTTTTCCGACGCTAACAATTACTGGTTCTTCAGCAGCGATCGTCATCACCTGCCCTGGCACCTCAAGAACCTCGGACTTAACCTGTATTTTGAAATGGGCTGGCCAGGGCTGCTGGCCTATGTGGGCCTGTTGTCCAGCGCCGCCGCAGAACTGCTGCGCTGCGCGCGCGACGGCGCGGATGCGGCCCAGGCGCTGGCCTTGCTGGCCGCACTGGCCGCGTTCCAGGTCGTGGGCCTGTTCGACAGCCTGTTCGACGTCCCCCGCATTACCGTACTGTTCATGCTGCTGCTGTGCGCCGCCGCGCTGCGGCCTGTCCCTTCCATCCCTCCTGCCGTGAGCACTCCATGTTGAAACCCATCTATTTGCCGGCGTTGCTGGCGCTAAGTCTGGCCCTGCCTGCCTCCGCGGACGAACTCAGCCGTACAATCGAGCTGGTCAAGCCGTCCGTGGTTGGCATTGGCAGTTTTCAGAAGACCCGCAGCCCGGCACTGGCGTTTGTCGGATCAGGTTTCGTGATCGAAGATGGCTTGACCGTGGTCACCGCCGCCCACGTGGTCAATGAACTGTTGCGCACCGACCAGGGCGACAACCTGGGCATACTGGTGCGTCAGGGCGAAAACGCCCAGTTCCGTGCGGCCGTGGTGACGATGATCGACAAGGAGCATGACCTCGCCCGCCTGCGGGTTCAGGGCGCGCCGATTCCTGCCCTCAGGATGGGCGACTCGGCCAAGGTGCGCGAGGGGAAATCGCTAGCCTTTATGGGTTTCCCTCTCGGCATGGTGCTCGGCTTGCGTCACGTTACCCATCGCTGCACCGTGTCGGCGATTACTCCCGTGGCCATGCCCTCGATCAGCTCAAGCAAACTCGACGGAAAGCTGCTTAGCCAGCTGCAAAAAACCACCTACTCCGTATTCCAGCTGGATGGCACGGCGTATCCGGGCAACAGCGGCAGCCCGTTGTTCGACCCCGACACCGGCGAGGTGATCGGCGTGGTCAACATGGTATTCGTCAAGGGCGTCAAGGAAACGGCGATTTCCGCACCCAGTGGCATCGCCTACGCCATCCCCTCCAGCCTGCTCGAACCGCCGCCGAGATAGTCAGGTCTTGCCCGCGATCAGCCGCCCGGTGATACCCGGTTCGTCCCAAGTCGGGAAGAAATATGGGTAGAACGAACGCTCGGTGGTTTGCTGTTCCATCATGCCACCGAACTTCCGGATCTGCTCGCCCATATAGTCCAGCTCCAGGCGCAGCAGCACGGCCGGCGCGCCGACCCGCGTGCAGGGCCGTTCGCCGCCGAAATCGCGAAAGCCCAGCATGCGCTTGTAGAACATGACATGGCGCGGGTTGACTTCGATCACGTAGTCGGTATAGCCATGGATATTGTGCGCATAAATATAAGAAATGTGGATCAGCGCAGCGAACACGCGCTTGGACACCCCCTTGTCGATCGCCAGCCGCGAAGGCTCGCACAGGCGCCGGTGCTGGGCGCGCAGATCGTCCAGCTTGTCCCGGAAGTTTTCATCGGCGGGCAGGCCCATCTCGTCGCTGTCCAGGCACAAGGACATGGTGCCCACGGTCTGTCCGCCGGTTTCGGCAAACAGCGTGATCTTGTTCAGCGCGTGACTGGCGTTGGGATCGACCGAATAGCCGCGCCATCCGTACATCTTCTTGAGCAACAAGCTGGCCGCTTCGCGCCGCCCCTGCGAGTTGGCCATGCGGATGTGGAATATCTGCTGGTCGATGGTGTGGTCCAATTCCTTGTTCATTTCGCCTTCGCCGACCACGAGGTCGCGCAGGCCTGGACCGGCCTCAAAAGAAACTATTGCGTCGTCATATTGCACGGTTGGCATCCTGTCAGGTCTGTCGGCCAGCTGTCAAAAAAGGACAAACTGGGCTCATGCTCTTCAGACCTGCCTTGTGGATGAAAAGTTCCCCGAAATTTGAAATATTTTTTTGCCTCAGAACCAGCTTTCGGGGATCACCAATACATCGCCGGGCAACACCGCTACGTTGGCAGAAATATCGCCGTCGCGCAACAGGTCCTGCAGGCGGACAGGCAAGCTCTGCCGTGTGCCGTTCACCGTGCGGATGATGTTGGCCTTGTTGCCGGCGGCGAAATCCGTGACGCCGCCCACGGCGATCAGCACGTCCATCAGCGACATGCCCTGCCGGTAGGCCAGCGCCTGCGGCTTGGCGGCCTGGCCGATGACCCGGATCTGTTGGTCGTACGGGCCGACGAAACTGGTGACGATGACGGTCGCCACCGGCTGCTGTATGTATTTTTCCAGCGCTTTTTCGACATCGCGCGCCAGTTGGGTCGAGGTCTTGCCGGCCGCCTGCAAGTCCTCGACCAGCGGCGTGGTGATTTTTCCGTCGGGCCGGACCGGCACGCTCACCGACACCTCCGGATTGCGCCAGACATTGATGTTGACCGTGTCGCCGGCGCCGATCAGGTAATCGCCCTGGGGCGCCACCGGTTCTTCCGGCGGCAGTACGATGCGGTGCGCGCAGCCCGCCAACAACAAGGCAGGCGCAGCGGAAAAGACAATACGCAAAATAGTATGCATGACGAATCCCGTTTGAATAGTCCGGATTCCATGATTGAGAAAAGCCGTCCGCCGCTGCTTGATCTGGCTCAATCACTGCCCAGTTAAGAAAAAAACCCCATATTCCGAGCCATATAATTTGGATTCACCTTGCCCAAGCTACCGGAGAAAACACATCATGGAGCAGATGATTAGCCAGTTGTTAATCAGCTTGCAGGGGATATGGAAATATCGCTGGTACGCGATCGCCGTTATGTGGCTGGTGGCCCTGGCCGGCTGGACCAAGGTGGCGCTGCTGCCCGACGATTACCAGACCACGGCGCGGGTATTTGTCGATACCCAGAGCATATTGAAGCCGCTATTGTCCGGCATGACCAGCGTGCCCAACGTCGAGCAGCAGGTGTCGATCATGAGCCGCACCTTGCTCAGCCGTCCGAACGTCGAGCGCGTGATGCGCATGGTGGACCTGGACCTGAACGCCAAGACCGCGCGCGATCACGAACAGCAACTGGACGAATTAATGAGCAAGATTAAAATCGGCGGCACCAATACCTATGACATCTACACCATCACTTATAACAACCGCAATCCGAAACTGGTGCGCGATGTCGTGCAATCGCTGCTGACCATATTCGTCGAAGGCAGTTTCAAAGGGAAGAATGGCGAAACCCGGAAGGCCGTGCAATTCATCGACGAGCAGATTAAATCCTATGAAGACAAACTGATTGCGGCGGAGAATTCAGTCAAGGAATTCAAATTAAAGAATAACGGCCTGTTGCCGCGCCAGGGCACCGACTACAGCAGCCAGATAATGCAATCGGCGGACACGCTGAACGCCGCCCGGCTGGAATTGCTCGAAGCAGAACAGTCGCGCAACGCCATCCGCAGCCAGATCAGCGGCGACGAGCCGGTGCTTGGCGCCGACCTCAACCCGGCCAGCATCGACAGCCCCGAGCTCGACGGGCGGATCTCGGCCCTGAACAAGAATCTCGACGCCCTGCGCATGCAATACACCGAGCTGCATCCCGACATCATCGCCGCCAAGCGCCTGGTGGCGCAGCTGGAGGCGCGCAAGATCGAGGAAAGCAAGCTCAAGCCGGCGGGCGATCCGGGCAAGAACTACAGCCCGATGCTGCAGCAGCTCAAGGTCGCGCAAACCGAGGCCGATGCCAAGGTGGCGGCCGTCAGCGCCCGCGTGCAGGAATACGCTGCCCGCCATCAGCGGCTGCTGGCGCAGGCGAACGCGGTGCCAGAAGTAGAATCCGAACTGGCCCAGCTGAACCGCGACTATCTGATCAACAAGGACAACTACGAAAAGCTGATCGGACGGCGCGAGGCGGCCAAGCTGTCTGGCGAGCTGAGCTCCACCACCGAGATGATGACCTTCAAGATCATCGACCCGCCGACGGTGCCGCTGACGCCGGTAGGCCCGAACCGGATCCTGCTGTCCAGCCTGGTGCTGGGCGGCGCGCTGTTGACAGGGCTGGCTGCGGCCTTGCTGATCAGCCAGGTGCGACCCACTTTCCTCAGCCCCAGCGAGCTGCGCGAACGCACCGGTCTGCCGGTACTGGGCACAGTGTCCATGAACTGGACCAACCTCCAACAGATCAAGCGCAAGCAGGGCCGCTACGCCTTCGGCACCGCGTTGTCCTGTCTGTTTGTAGCCTACGGCGCCGTGCTGGCGATGGCGGCGTTCCGATATTAGGAGTAGCACATGGAGCAATTCACCGAACATACACTGTCCAGCAACGGCGCGCCGCGCCATATCGAGATCAATCTCGAGCGGCTTAGCCAGCTGGGCATGGTGACCCACGACGGCGGCCGCACCGCCGTGGCCGAGGACTTCCGCATCATCAAGCGGCCTCTACTGCGTAACGCCCGCGGCGATCACGACATCCCCGCGCTGCGGCACGGCAATCTGATCGTCGTCACCAGCGCCCTGCCCGGCGAAGGCAAGACCTTCTGCGCGGTCAACCTGGCGATGAGCATCGCCATGGAAATGGACATCACGGTATTGCTGGTCGATGCGGACGTGGCGCGACCCTCGGTGCTCAAGGTGCTGGGCTTGCCTGCCGAGCCGGGCTTGATGGATATCCTGTTGCGCGAGCGCACCGAACTCTCGGACGTGATCCTGAGAACCAACGTCGCCACGCTCAGCATCCTGCCGGCCGGACGCGCCAACAAGCACGCCACCGAGCTGCTGGCCAGCCGCAGCATGAGTCGGCTGCTGACCGAAATCGCCGAACGGTATGCCGACCGCATCGTCATCTTCGACTCGCCGCCGCTGCTGATGACCACCGAAGCGAGCGTGCTGGCGGCGCAGATGGGCCAGATCGTCATGGTGGTCGAGTCCGAGACGACCAGCCAGCATGCGGTCAAGGAAGCCTTGCGCCACATCGAGCAGTGCCCGCATGTCAGTCTGATCTACAACAAGAGCAAGGCTTTCCCCGGCGGCGAATACTATGGTTATTATGATTAGCCTGGCTCCGCGCGGCGCTCCGTATCAGCTCAGCATGCTTGTATTGTTATCGCTGCCGGCCTGCGCGATTCCGGCCGAGTGGACCGTGACGCCATCGGTGCGCTTGCGCGAATCCTACAGCGACAATATGAACCTGGCGCCGCCGGCCCAGGCCCGCGGCGAATTCACCACCGAGGTCTCGCCCGGCATCGCCGTCAGCACCAGCGGTCCCCGGTTCAAACTGTCGCTCGATTACTCGCTGCAAAAGATCGCCTACACCCATCAGGCCGACCGCACCACCCAGCAACTGGACGCCAGCGGCCACGCCGATGTGCTGCGTGAATGGCTGTACCTGGACGCCCGTTCCAGCATCAGCCAGCAGAACATTTCGGCGTTCGGCCCGCAGCTGCTGGATCCGGCCCAGGTCACAGGCAACAACAGCACCGTGCGCGCGACCAGCGTCAGTCCTTATCTGAAACACTACTTCCATGGCCTGGCCACCGCGCAGCTGCGCTACGACTACCAGCGCGTCAGCAGCGGCCGCCTGTTGAACGTGCACAGCGACGACACCAGTTTGCAATTAACCGGCGACAACGGCGGCCAGGGCTGGAACTGGGACTTGCGCGCCAACCGCAAGAATATCGACGACTCCACGCTGCCTAAGGTCACCATGAGTGACGTCGCGCTGACGTTGAGCTACCCGGTCAACAGCCGCCTGTCGCTGTTTGCCACCGACGGCTACGAAAAGAACGACTACCATTCGAGCGGCGCCCAGCCGCAGGGCCGCCACTGGTCACTGGGCGGCACCTGGACGCCATCGCCGCGCACCAAACTGGCCGTCAGCGTGGGGCGCCGCTATTTCGGCAACACCTACAGCCTGGACGCCGAATACCGCCTGCGCAGCATGTACTGGACGCTCAACTACAACGAAGATATCACCACCACCCACGGCGAGTTCCTCAGCATTCCACCGACCGGCCTGGGCGATTTCCTGTACCAGCTGTGGGCCACCCGCATCCCCGATCCGCAGACCCGCCTGCAAACCGTCAAGCTATTCCTGCTGGTGTCGCAGATACTGGGGCCTAACGGCAACGTCAATTTTTTCAGCCATCGCTACTACCTGCAAAAAGACTTGAAGCTGGCGACGGTGTACAGCGGTCCGCGCAGTGCGCTGGCGTTCAGCCTGAGCAGCAGTCGCCGCACCGCCCAGACCAGCAACGCCATCGACAGCCCCTTGCTGGGCCCCGACCAACTGGCGTTGGAAGACCGTACCCGCCAGAACACCGCCCAGGCGGGCTGGAACTATCGCATGTCGCCGCGCAGCAATCTTACCGTTGCCACCAGCCTCAGCAGGGCGGAATCGCTGAGCACCGGCCGCACCGACCACAACGGTGCGTTGACCGTGTCGCTGAACCATCAATTGCAGCCCAAGGTCAGCGCCAGTATCGATCTGCGTCACGTCCGTCACAGCAGCAATGCCGGCGGCAACTACCGTGAAAACGGCATCGGCGCGGCCTTGATGGTCGCGTTTTAAACGGAGCCAGCCATGTCCTCGCCCGCCCGCATCGTCTGCGTCGTCGCCGCCCGCCCCAATCTGATGAAGATGGCACCCATCCTGCGCGCGCTGGCCGCATCCGAGTATCCGCTCGAGTCCGTGCTGGTCCACACCGGCCAGCACTACGATGCGGATATGGACGGCGAATTCTTCACCGCGCTGGAGATGCGCGCGCCGGATGTGCAGCTACAGGTCGGCTCCGCCAGCCACGCGGTGCAGACCGCGCTGGTCATGCAGCGTTTCGAACCGGTGCTGGATGCGAGCGCGCCGGCGGCCGTGCTGGTGGTCGGCGACGTCAACTCCACGCTGGCGTGCGCGCTCACGGCAGCCAAGAAAAACATCCCGGTGCTGCACGTCGAGGCCGGCCTGCGCAGCTATGACCGCGCCATGCCGGAGGAAATCAACCGCATCCTCACCGACCAGCTGTCGACGCTGCTGTTCACCAGCGAAGCGAGTGGCATGAGCAACCTGCTGCGCGAAGGCATACCGGCGGCGCGCATCCACTTTGTCGGCAACGTCATGATCGACACCCTGCAGCGCGAATTGCAGCGGGCCACGCCGGTGCTGGAGGTGTTGCGGCAAGTGCACCTGGCCGGGTTCCTCCAGCACGGCAGCCGCTACGCGCTGCTGACGCTGCATCGGCCGTCCAACGTCGACGATCCGCGCCGCCTGCGCCTGCTGATGGAAACCATCGTCAAGCTCAGCGACGAGGTGCCGGTGCTGTTCCCGCTACACCCCCGCACCCGCGCCATGCTGCAGCAATATGAACTCGGCCATATGCTGGATGTGCCGCGCGTCGCCTGCCTGCCGCCGCAATCCTACCGCGCCATGCTGGGTCTGATGCGAGATGCCAGCCTGGTGCTGACCGATTCCGGCGGCGTGCAGGAAGAAACCACGGCGCTCGGCGTGCCCTGCCTCACCCTGCGCGACAGCACCGAGCGCCCGGTCACGGTCACCGAGGGCAGCAACGCCATCGCTGGCCGCGATCCGTCCGTCATCCTGGCGCTCAGCCGCGACATCCTGCGCTATGGCGGCAAGGCCGGCCGCATCCCCGCCTGCTGGGACGGCCACGCCGCCGAACGCATCGCCGGTCACATCGGTCACTGGCTGACCGCCGCCAAGGAGAGCAACTGATGCGCAACGCCCTGTCGATCGACGTCGAAGACTATTTCCAGGTGTCGGCCTTCGCCGGCCATATCAGCCGCGCGGACTGGGCCACGCTGCCATGCCGGGTCGAACGCAACGTCGACCTGATCCTCGGCCTGCTGGCGCAACAGCGCACGCAAGCCACCTTCTTCACACTGGGCTGGATCGCCGAACGTTATCCGGCGCTGGTGCGCCGTATCGTCGCCGGCGGCCACGAACTGGCCAGCCACGGCTACGCCCACCTGCGCGCCAACGAACAGACTCCCGCCCAGTTTCTCGATGACATACAACGCAGCAAGCAGCTGCTGGAACAGCTGAGCGGGACAGCCGTGCTCGGTTATCGGGCGCCCAGTTTTTCCATCGGCGCCGCCAACCTGCCGGCACTGGACAGCTTGTACGCCGCCGGCTACCGCTACAGTTCCAGCATCTATCCGATCCGCCACGACCACTACGGCATGCCGGACGGCTCGCGTTTCGCCTGGCGCCCGCGCGGCGAGCATGGCGTGCTGGAGCTGCCGATCAGCACTGTTCGCCTGTTCGGACGCAACTGGCCGGCCGGCGGCGGCGGCTACTTCCGCCTGCTGCCCTACGCCGCGTCCCGCTGGGCCTTGCGACGCATCAATTCAGTCGACGGCCAAGCTGGCATATTCTATTTTCATCCGTGGGAACTCGACCCCGGCCAGCCGCGCCAGCACGGCATCGCCTTCAAGACCCGTTTTCGCCACTACCTCAACCTGCACCGGATGGAGCGCCGCATCGTCCATCTGCTGCGCGATTTTCAATGGGGCCGGATTGACCACCTTTTTCTGGGGAATGCATGATGCAGTGGAGCGTAGGACAGATGGGGACGCAAGACCACGCGCGCTGGGACGCCTTCGTGCAGCGCTGTCCCGACGCCACCTTTTTTCACCGCGCCGGCTGGCAGCAGGTGATCGAAACCGCCTTCGGCCACCCCACCTGGTATCTGTATGCCGAATCGGCCGGACAGATACAGGCCGTGTTGCCGCTGGCCCAGGTCAACAGCCGCCTGTTCGGCAACACTTTATGCTCCCTGCCTTTCTGCGTCTACGGCGGCGTGGCCGCGCTGGAAGAAGGCGCAGCCGCCGCGGTCGACCAGGCGGCCCAGCAACTTGCCCGCCGGCTGCGGGTCGACCATCTGGAATACCGGCAACTGCAATCGATCCATGCGGACTGGCTGCACAAAGACCTGTACGCCACGTTCCGCAAACCGCTGGCCGCAGACCCCGAAAAAAACCTGCTGGCCATTCCCCGCAAGCAGCGCGCCATGGTGCGCAAAGGCATGGCGGCTGGCCTGAACAGCGTGATCGATGCCGATACCGACCGTTTCTACGATAACTACGCCACCAGCGTGCATCGCCTGGGCACGCCGGTGTTCAGCCGCCGCTATTTCCGCACCTTGCAGCAGGTCTTTGGCGACGACTGCGAGATCCTCAGCGTGCAGCACGGCGACAAGGCGATCTGTTCGGTGCTGAGTTTCCATTTTCGCGACGAGATCCTGCCCTACTACGGCGGCGGCGGCGACGCCGCGCGGGTCCACGCCGGCAACGACTTCATGTACTGGGAAGTGATGCGGCGCGCCACCGAGCGCGGCCACCGGTTGTTCGACTTCGGCCGCAGCAAGTACGGCACCGGTGCGTTCGCGTTCAAGAAGAACTGGGGCTTCGAGCCACAGCCGCTGCGCTACGACTATCAATTACATCGAGGCAAACAGTTGAAGGATGTCCAACCCTTGAATCCACGCCTGCAACTGCTGATACGCGCGTGGCGCATATTGCCCCTATCGCTAGCCAATGCGATCGGCCCTCATATCGTCCGGCAATTGGGCTGACACCATGCGCGATCTGCTGTACTTGACGCATCGCATACCCTACCCTCCCAACAAGGGTGACAAGATCCGCGCCTACCACGTGCTGCGCTACTTGCAGCGCCATTTCCGCGTGCACTTGGGCAGCTTCATCGACGATGCCGCCGATCTGGCCCATGCGGAGCACTTGGCGGCCGATTGCGCCAGTAGCTGCTTCGTTCGCCTGCATCCGCGCCTGGCGCGGCTCGCCAGCATGCCGGCCTTGTGGCGCGGCGAAGCCCTCAGCGTTGCCTACTATCGCCATCCGGCGCTGCGCAACTGGGTGGCCGACGCGCTGCAGCGCCATCGCATCGACAGCGCGCTGGCCTTCTCCGGTCCCATGGCCCAATACCTGCCGGCCCGCACCGCGCGCGGCCCGCTGCACCGGGTGCTGGACTTGGTGGATGTCGATTCCGAAAAATGGCAGCACTATGCCGACGACCACAGTTGGCCGCTGTCGTCGCTTTATCGGCGCGAGGGCCGCAGCTTGCTGGAATTCGAACGCGCCGCCGCCCGCAGCTTCGACCAGACACTGCTGGTCTCGCGCGCCGAAGCCGAACTGTTCCGCTTGCGGGCGCCGGAATCCGGGCACAAGACCGGTCATTTCAGCAACGGCGTCGATTGCCAGTATTTTTCACCGCAGCCCGACGCGCCGGATCCCTACCATGGCGCGCGCGCGCTGGTGTTCACCGGCGCCATGGACTACCGGCCGAATATCGATGCCGTCAGCTGGTTGGCGCAGCGCGTTATGCCTACTCTGCGGCAGGAATTTGCCGAGCTCCAGTTCCACATCGTCGGCGCCCGTCCGAGCCCTGCGGTCATGGCGCTGGCCCGCCTGCCGGGCATCCATGTCAGCGGCACGGTGCCCGATGTGCGCCCCTATCTGCAGCACGCGGCGCTGGCGGTCGCGCCGCTGCAAATTGCGCGCGGCATACAAAACAAAGTGCTCGAAGCCATGGCCATGGGCAAGACCGTGGTGGCGACGCCGCAGGCCCTGGAGGGGCTGTCCGCCGTGCCGGGACGGGATGTCGTCAGCGCCTCCGGTGCCGTCGAGTTCATCCACCACATCGGCCAGCAGCTGCGGACTGCCGGCGGCCACGGTGCGGCGGCCCGCCAGCACGTGTTGCGCGACTATCAGTGGAGCAGCAATCTCGAGCGGCTAGGCGTGGTGCTCTACGTCACCGAGCCTGAGCGCCATCCTGCGGAGCCGATGCCATGACTGCCGCCCTGTCGCCCGTCCCGGCGCCGCGGTTCGAGCCGTCGGCCAGCCCGGCCCAGCCCTGGCCCTATGCCTGCCTGCTGTTGGCGCTGGCCGGGCTGCTGGCCGCATACTGGCCGACGGCCGGCGCGATGATCAATCAGTGGTGGCATTCGCAAACCTTTGCCCACGGCTTGCTGGTGCCGCCGGTCTGCATCTGGCTGATCTGGCGGCAGCGCGCCGAACTGGCCGGCCTGCCGCTGCGTCCGGCGCCGGTCGTACTGCTTCCGCTGGTGCTGTTGGGGCTGCTCTGGTTCCTGGCCGCGATCGCCAACGTGCCGGTGGTGCAGCAGTACAGCCTGGTGGTGATGGTGGCCGCGCTGGTTGCGCTGGTACTAGGCTGGCGCTACGCCTACGCGGTCTCCTTCCCCTTGGCCTATCTGCTGCTTGCCGTTCCCTTCGGCGAAGTGTTCATCTCGCCGCTGATTGAATTCACCTCCAGCTTCACGGTGGGCGCTCTGCAACTGGCCGGCATCCCGGTCTTCCGCGACAACAGCTACCTGTCACTGCCTAGTGGAAACTGGTCGGTGGAGGAAGCCTGCAGCGGCCTGCGCTATCTGATCGCGTCGGTCGCCCTCGGCATGCTGTATGCCTACCTGACCTACCAAAGCCGTTTGCGGCGGGCCGCCTTCATCGTGGTCGCGCTGCTCTTGCCCATCGTCGCCAACGGCCTGCGCGCCTTCCTGATCGTGCTGATCGGCCACTACAGCAACATGACGCTGGCCGTCGGCATCGACCACCTGATCTACGGCTGGCTGTTTTTCGGCCTGGTCGCCAGCCTGATGTTCTGGGTGGGCGCGCGCTGGCGCGATGCCGGCCCGCCGGCGCCGCGTCCGGCGGCCGCCGGCGCGCCTGGCCATGCACCGGCGCCGCGGCCGTCCGCCTGCCTGGCGACTGCGCTGGCGGGCCTGCTGTGCGTCGCCCTGTGGCCGCAGCTTGCCCGGATCGCCCTGCGGCCACCGGCGGCCGACCGCCACGCGGCAACGCCGCTGACGCTGGCGCCGCCACCGGCGCCGTGGCAGGCCAGCGCCATGCAAGCCGGCGACTGGCACGCCCAGCATGCGGGGCAGCCGCAGCGCTGGTCCGCCAATTACAGCGACGGTGTGCAGCAAGTCTCGCTGCAGCTGACCTGGTATCGCCACCAGTCAAAAGGCGAAGAACTGCTGACCCAGGTATGGAATCCGCCTGCCGCCGGGCCGGCGTGGAAGGACATGGCCGAAACCAGCCGGCAGATCCACCTGGGCCAGCGCAGCCTCCGGGTGCGTCAAACCATTGTCCAGTCCGGCGAGACCAAGGTGCTCGTGTGGCGCTGGTACCGCCAGGCGCGACGCGACACCGGCAGCCCCCTGCTGCTCAAGTTGCTGCTGGCGCGCAGCAAACTGCTCGGCGACGGCGATGACGGCGCCGAGATCGCCGTCGCCGCGCGCTATGACGAGCAACCCGAGCAAGCCGCCCAGGCCATGCAGGCGCTGCTGTCCGCCATGCAGCCCGCCATCGAACAAGGACTAGCCCATGTCGCCGGACGCTGAACTGGTCGCCGCACCACTGATCGTGCACCTGATCCATCGCCTCGACGTGGGCGGCCTGGAGAACGGCTTGATCAACCTGATCAACCATCTGCCGCCAGACCGCTATCGCCACGCCATCGTCTGCCTGCGCGACTACACCGACTACCATCTGCGCATCCAGCGCCCCGGCGTCGAGATCATCAGCATCAACAAGCGCGAAGGCAAGGACTGGGGTCACTATCTGCGGCTGTTCCACACGTTGAAGCGGCTGCGGCCGCTGTTGATTCACACCCGCAACCTGTCCGGCATCGAAGGCCAGTTGCTGGCCGCGTTCGCGGGCGTGCGCCTGCGCGTGCACGGCGAACACGGCCGCGACATGGACGACTTGCACGGCCTGAGCCGAAAATACCGCTGGCTGCGCAAACTGCTGCGGCCGCTGATCGGGCATTTCATCGCCGTCAGCAAGGACCTGGAAGCCTGGCTGATCGGCACGATAGGCGCACGGCCGCAACACGTCACCCACATCTGCAACGGCGTCGACAGCCTGGAATTCCACCCCCGCCTGGGGCCGACTGCCGCCGTCGGCCCGCCGGGCTTTCTGTGCGAGGACGCCTTCGTCATCGGCAGCGTCGGCCGCATGGCCGAAGTCAAGGATCACCTGTCGCTGGTGCAAGCCTTCATCCTGCTGATCGCCGAACACGCGCTGCCGCGCGACCGCCTGCGCCTGCTCATCGCCGGCGACGGCCCTTGCCGCCAGGCCTGCCAGGACTTGCTGCGCCAGGCCGGCATGGAAGAGCTGGCCTGGCTGCCGGGCCAGCGCGACGACATCCCGCAGCTGATGCGGGCGATGGACGTGTTCGTTCAACCGTCGCTGGCCGAAGGCATGTCCAATACCATCCTGGAGGCGATGGCGACCGGCTTGCCGGTGGTGGCCACCGCTGTCGGCGGCAACCCCGACCTGGTCTACAGCGGCTGGACCGGCACGCTGGTGCCGGTCCACGCGCCAGCGATGCTGGCCGACGCGCTCAGCGACTACTACCGCCTGCCCGCGCTGGCCAGCAGCCATGGCCAGCGCGGCCGCCGACGGGTATTGGCCGAATACAGCCTGAACGCCATGGCCGATGCCTACCTGGCCGTCTACGACGCCCTCGCCGCCCCACCGCAACGCGACCGATGAAAGGACCGCTATGTGCGCCATCACAGGGATCTTCGATCTTCATCGGCATGCCGACATCGACGCCGGCATGCTGCACGCCATGACCGAGCGCCAACGCCACCGTGGCCCCGACCAGGGCGGCACCCATCTGGAGCCGGGCATAGGATTGGGCCACCGACGCCTGTCCATCATCGACCTGGGCGGCGGCCAGCAGCCGCTGTTCAACGAAGATCACAGCGTGGTCGTGGTCTACAACGGCGAGATCTATAATTTCCAGGCCCTGATGCGCGAACTGCAGCAATTCGGCCATACCTTCCGCACCCATTGCGATACCGAAGTCATCGTGCACGCATGGGAGCAATGGGGCGAGCGCTGCGTCGACCGTTTTCGCGGCATGTTCGCCTTCGCGCTGTGGGACCGCCGCCAGCAAACGCTGTTCCTGGCGCGCGACCGGCTGGGCGTCAAGCCGCTGCACTATGCGCTGCTGGACGACGGCCAACTGCTGTTCGCCTCGGAGATCAAGGCCTTGCTGCTGCACCAGGGGCTGCGACGCGAGCTCGACCCATTGGCGGTCGAGGAGTACTTCGCCTATGGCTACATACCAGAACCGCGCACCATTTTTCGCCAGGTGCGCAAGCTGGCGCCGGGCCACACGCTGTTGCTGCGCAAGGGACAGCCGCTGCCGGCGCCGCGGCGCTACTGGGACATCCCCTTCGAAGTCCAGCCAGCGCTCAGCGAAGCGCAGGCCGCCGACGAATTGCTGGCGCGCCTGCGCGAAGCGGTGCGCATCCGGCTGGTGGCCGAAGTGCCGCTGGGCGCCTTCCTGTCCGGCGGCGTCGATTCCAGCGCCGTGGTGGCGATGATGGCGCAGGAGTCGGCGGCGCCGGTCAACACCTGCTCGATTTCCTTCGGCGATCCGCAGTTCGACGAAACGTCCTACGCGCAAATGATCGCCGAACGCTACGGCACCCGCCATCACATGCAGCGCGTCGAGCAACACGACATCAGCCTGGTTGACCGCCTCGCCGGCCTGTACGACGAACCCTACGCCGACAGTTCCGCGCTGCCCACCTATCGTGTCTGCGAGCTGGCCCGCCAGCGCGTGACGGTGGCCCTGTCGGGCGACGGCGGCGACGAAAACCTGGCCGGCTACCGGCGCTACCGCTGGCATCTGCACGAGGAACGCTGGCGTACGCTGTTGCCGCTCGGCTTGCGCCGGCCGCTGTTCGGCGCCCTGGGCCGCCTCTATCCCAAGGCCGACTGGGCGCCGCGCCCGCTGCGCGCCAAGACCACCTTCGAGGCGCTGGCCAGGGACAGCGTGTCGGCCTATTTCCACAGCGTCAGCATCATGGACGACAATATGCGCCATGCGCTGTTCAGCCCGGCGCTCCGGCGCGACCTGGGCGGCTACCATGCGCAGGAAGTGCTGTACGGGCACGCCCGCGACTGTCCGGCCGAGGACGCCCTGTCGCGCATCCAGTACCTGGACCTGAAAACCTATCTGCCGGGCGACATCCTCACCAAGGTCGACCGCGCCAGCATGGCGCACGGGCTGGAAGTGCGGGTGCCTCTGCTCGATCATCGCCTGGTCGAGTGGATGTCCAGCCTGCCGCCGGAACTAAAGCTGCGCGGCGGTGTTGGCAAATACCTGTTCAAACGCGGCCTCGAGCAGCATCTGCCCAAGGAGCTGCTGTACCGCAACAAGATGGGCTTCTCGGTGCCGCTGGCCGCCTGGTTCCGCGGCCCGTTGCGCGCCCATCTTGAACGCAGCCTGCGCAGTCCTGTGCTGGCCGATTGCGGCCTGTTCAATCTCGACCACGTGCAAACGCTGTTGGCGCAGCACCTGTCCGGCCGGCGCGATCACAGCGCCCCGCTATGGTCCTTGTTGATGTTTGAATCCTTCCTGCGCCAGCTGCCTGCGGCCGCGCCGCGCAACCTGATCCGGCAGGCGGCATGAAGATGCGCGTACTGCATATCCTCGATCATTCGCTGCCCCTGCACAGCGGATACACCTTCCGCACGCTGGCGATCCTGCGCCAGCAGCGCAAGCTGGGCTGGCACACCATCCACCTGACCGGCGCCAAGCAAGGCGGCGGCCAGCGCGAACAGGAAGTCGACGGCTGGCATTTCTTCCGCACGCCGCCGCTGGTCCGCTGGTGGGCGCGGCTGCCGCTGTTGCGCCACTGGAGCGTGGTGCTGGGCTTGCAGCAGCGCCTGATGACGATCGCCGCCAAGGCGCGCCCGCACGTCCTGCATGCGCACTCGCCCGCGCTCAACGGCGTCGCCGCGCTGCGCGTGGGGCGCGCGCTGGGCATACCGGTGGTCTATGAAATCCGCGCCTTCTGGGAAGACGCCGCCACCGACCATGGCACCAGCCGCGCCGGCGGCCTGCGCTACCGCCTGACGCGCGCGCTGGAAAGCCACGTCCTGCGCCGGGCCGACGCCATCACCACCATTTGCGAAGGCTTGCGCAACGACATCGTCGCGCGCGGCATCCCGGCAGCCAAGGTCACGGTGATACCGAACTCGGTCGATGGCGAGCAGTTTTCCGCAGCCTCCTGTGCGCCGGAAAAACTCTCCCTCAGCCTGGGACTGGACGACCATCTGGTGCTGGCCTTTATCGGCTCGTTTTACGCCTACGAAGGCCTGGCGCTGCTGATCGAGGCTATGCCGCGCGTACTGGCCGCTGCGCCGTCGGTGCAGCTACTGCTGGTCGGCGGCGGCCCGCAGGAAGCCGAATTGCGCGCGCTGGTCGACCGCCTGGATTTGCGCGCCCACGTCAAATTCACCGGCCGGGTGCCGCACGAACGCATCGCCGACTATTATCAGCTGGCAGACATCCTGGTCTATCCGCGCCTGCCGATGCGGCTGACGGAACTGGTGACGCCGCTCAAACCGCTGGAGGCCATGGCCCAGGGCCGGCTGGTGCTAGCCTCGGACGTCGGCGGCCACCGGGAGTTGATCGAACATGGCCAGACCGGCATGCTGTTCAAAGCCGGCGATGCCGAGGCGCTTGCGGCCCAGGTCATGCAGCTGCTGCAGCACGCCGATAGCTGGCCGGCGCTGCGCCAGCGCGCGCGCGCCTACGTCGAGAGCGAACGCAACTGGCCGGCCAGCGTCGCCCGCTACGGCCCCATTTATCAGCGCTTGCGCGCGCGTACCGCATGAACGGCCCGCATCCGCTGTCCGCCGGCCTCCGCGCCGCGCCCATCGCCGGTCGGCGCATTGCGCTGGTGGGCCCGCTGCCGCCGCCGGCAGGCGGCATGGCCAACCAGACCGAACAGCTCGCCGGGCTGCTGCGCGAGGCCGGCGCCGAGGTAGATCTGGTCGCGGTCAACCTGCCGGTCAAGCCATCGTGGCTCAGCTCGGTGCGGGGACTGCGCGCAGCGCTGCGGCTGCTGCCCTATCTGTGGCGCTTGTGGCGCGCGGCCGGCCAGGCGCAACTGGTGCACGTCATGGCCAACTCCGGCTGGTCGTGGCACTTGTACGCGGCGCCGGCCATCTGGATCGCCCGTCTGCGCGGCAAAGGCGTGCTGGTCAACTATCGCGGCGGCGAGGCCATGGATTTTCTCAAGCGGCGAGCCGCCCTGGTCCGTTACACCATGCGCCAGGCGCACGCGTTGATCGTACCGTCGGCCTTCCTCGCCGACATCTTCTCCCTGCACGGCATGAGTGCGCAGATCGTGCCCAACATCGTCGACCTGGCGCGCTTCCACCCGGCCGGCCCGGCGGCACCGCACGCCGCCGTTCTGCTCGCCCGCCATCTGGAACCGCTCTACGACCAGGCGACGGCGATACGCGCCTTCGCCATCGTGCACCGCAGTTTGCCGCTGGCCAGCCTGACCATCTGCGGCGACGGCCCCGAATTGCAGCGCTTGCAGCAGCTGGTCCACACGCTTGAGCTCGGCGAGGCGGTGCGCTTCACCGGCAAGCTGGACAATGCCGCCATGGCCGCCCTGTACCGCCAGAGCGACCTCGCACTGAACGCCAGCCTGGCCGACAACATGCCGATCTCGATATTGGAGGCTTGGGCCAGCGGCGTGCCGGTGGTCAGTACCGCGGTCGGCGGCATACCGTATCTGGTGCGCGACGGCGTCAACGGCCTGCTGGTGCCGCCGCAAGACGCGCCGGCCATGGCCGAGGCCATGCTGGCCGTCCTGCTGGCGCCGCCATTGGCGCGCGCGCTGGCCGAGGCCGGCAGCGCTGAAGCCAGCCGCTACGCCTGGCCGCAAGTCGCGCCCTTGCTGATGGCGCAATACCGGCGCGTGCTCAAGCGGCCACCGGCCGCCGGCTACACGGCGCTGGTGTCCCGGCTGCTGTTTCCACTGCATGAAATGCTCAAGCAACACCGCAGCGTGGCCCTGCTGCGCCACATGGAACAAAGCCAGTGGTGGCCGCCCGAGCGGCTGGAAGCGTTACGCGTGCAGCGCCTGCGCGCCTTGCTGCTGCACGCGTCCGAGCATGTGCCGTATTTCCGCCAGCTTTACGCCAGCTTGAACTTCGACGCCACCCGCGTGCACGACTTGCGTGACCTGCGCAGCCTGCCCATCATCCACAAGGCGGACATCAATCACCACCGCGACGAATTCGTCGCCGACGATGCCGGGCCGCTGCAGCGCTTCAACACGGGCGGGTCCAGCGGCGAGCCGTTGATCTTCTACCAGGGCAAGAGCCGCGTCAGCCACGACGTCGCCGCCAAATGGCGCGCCACGCGCTGGTGGGGCGTTGACATCGGCGATCCCGAGGCCGTGATGTGGGGCTCGCCCATCGAACTGAAGACGCAGGATCGCTGGCGCATGCGGCGCGACCGGATGCTGCGCAGCCTGCTGCTGCCGGCCTTCGATTTGTCGGCCGCCCGCCTCGACGATTACCTGGGCCGTCTGCAACGCCAGCGCCCGGCCATGCTGTTCGGCTACCCTTCGGCGATCTGCCTGCTGGTCAGGCACGCGCAGGCCCGGAAAGTTGCGCTGGATGGCCTGGGAGTCAAAGTGGTGTTCGTCACCGCCGAACGCTTGTACGACGAGCAGCGCGCCTTGCTGGAGCAAGCGTTTGCCGCCCCGGTCGCCAACGGCTACGGCGGCCGCGACGCCGGCTTCCTGGCTCATGAATGCCCGGAAGGCGGCCTGCACATCACCGCCGAGGACGTCATCCTCGAAATCGTCGATCCGCAAGGCGCGCCCGTCGCGCCCGGCGACAGCGGCGCCATCGTGGTCACCCACCTCGCCAGCCGCGACTTCCCCTTCATCCGCTACGCCACCGGCGACGTCGGCGCGCTCGACACCCGCCCCTGTCCATGTGGACGCGGCTTGCCGCTGCTGAAGCGGGTCGAAGGACGCGTCACCGATTTCGTCGTGGCGCGCGACGGCACCGTCATGCACGGGTTGGCGTTGATCTACGTGCTGCGCGACCTGCCGCAGATACGCGCCTTCAAGATCATCCAAGAAAGCCTGGACATCACCCGCGTGCTGCTGGTCAGCGTCAGCGGCTTGCCGGCGGTGATCAGGATAGACATCATCCGCCAGTTCCGCGCGCGCCTCGGGGCGTCCGTGGAAATACTGATCGAAGAGGTGGCCGAGATACCGGCGGAAGCGTCGGGGAAACACCGTTACGTCATCAGCAAAGTAGTTGCCAACTGAACCAGGAGCCGACATGCCCATATTCGCTTTCACCGCGCTGGCTTTGCTGCTGGCCGTTTCGCTCTACGCATTGCACAAGCTGCGCAACGTGCACATCCTGCTGTACGACGTGCGCGATCAGCATCACAACGACCAGGCCGGCCTGTTCCGCCAGCTGGAAGCTTTGCAAGGCCTCTACGTCGAGCTCGATCTCAAACACAGCCTGCCGCCGACCCGTGGCTGGGCCGCCTCGCCGGATTTTCTGTTGGAAGTGGCGCGCCATGCCCGCACCTTGTCCCAGGCGACGGTGCTGGAATGCAGCAGCGGCATTTCCACTCTGGTACTGGCCCGTTGCATGCAGCTGAACGGCGCCGGCAAAGTCTACAGCCTGGAGCACGACCGCCACTTCGCCGCGCAGACGCGCGTCCAGTTGCGTCGCCATGGGCTGCAAGACTGGGCCACCGTGATCGACGCGCCGCTGACGCCGCACGATATCGACGGGCAATCCTGGCCTTGGTACGATCTTGCGCGGCTTCCCAAGTTGCCGCCCATCGACCTGCTGGTGATCGACGGGCCACCGCAGGCAACGCGTCCGCAAGCGCGCTTCCCGGCCGGGCCGCTGCTATTCCCCCGCTTGAATACCGGCGCCGCCGTCTTCCTGGATGACGCCGCTCGCCCTGACGAGCAGGCGATACTGCTGCGCTGGCGCCAGGCTTTTCCGGCGCTGGCATACACCAACCAGGCTTGCGAAAAAGGCTGCGCGGTCCTGCGCAAGCACTAGCGTTCCGCGACCACGCTACGCACCATGCTGGTTTCCGCCGGGTGGGCGTGGTGATAGCGCTCCCGCGCCAGGCGCACCGCCGCCTGGTGGGCTTCCACGCTTTCCGGACTCAGCTCGGCGCCAAAATCAGCCGGCACATCGCCGCCTCCGAACATCCGCGCCAGCACCATGCTCCCCACATTGCTACGATAATGCGAAGTCTCCCAGTAGTAACGCATGGCGGGTTGTTTGCTCACTTGCGGGATGGCCTCGGTAGTCACGCTGTTGAAGCCGGAAAAGTCAAAGATACGCATGTCGCAGCCCGCAGCACGATATCGTTGCCCCATGCTTGCCAGTGAACGCTGCCAGGCTTCCATGGGCGGCCACTTCCCGGCCCAGTACAAGGCGTCGGCGGTCATCGCGTGCGTCGGATTGAGATACAGGCGGACGCGGGTGCCGGCGCCGCATACATTGGCCATGCTGCGATCCAGCGCCCGCATCGCCTCGTCGGTCGGTCCCGCTCCGCGCAGGTACTCCCGTACCCGCGGAACGATGGCCGCACCGGTCCCGCCCAAGCCCTCGATGCGCTCGTGCACACAGGCGTCGTCCCGTTGGCCATATGAGGCAAGGCTGGAATGGCAAACGCTGCCGAAGGTGCCGCGCAATACACGGATGGAGTCCGCCGTCATATCGAAAGCGAAAGCCCGCCTGACATTGATCAAGGTGCGCCGCCACAAATATAGCGGCCCATTGGCCACCAGTTCGCGGTCGAAATCTGTGTTGCCAATCTCCATCGTGAACGACGGCGCATCGATGCCCCAGACCAGCGTTTTCAGCTGTCCCACCTTTTCCGCATGGTCGACCATCGCCATCGCATCGCCCAGCGAAGCGCCGGACAGTGCTCCGTTGAACACGTCAAGATCGGCGAACGGCGTCGCCCTTGTCGGCAAGCCCAATTCCGTGCGGGAATTCCCGACGTACAGCACCGTCGGCTTGAATTTTGCCAGCGCATAGGTCTTGCCCCAGGCGCTAAGCTTTTCCCGGCCTGGCCGCAGCTGCTGAAGCTGCTGCGTTTGCCATTGATGGGTCAGGTACGGATCGACCTGGTAATTCAACGCCGTCACCGCAGCGATCACCAGCGCGCTGCTGGCACAAAACACGGACACATAGTTGCGCCATTCGGCGCCGGCTTGCTGGCTCATAATCAGAATTGGAAATAGAGGAATTCGCTGACGCGGTTCATGCTGAACAGGCAGCCCAGAAATAACAAGGAAAACGCCAGGCTCAACGCCCTGCGCGGACGCCAGGTCCATTGCCAGAGTCGCGGCGCTGCAAAAAACTGTTCTATGCACGGCGCATAGTGGCGGAAGATTTCCTGCGTATTCGGCGCCACGAAGGCCAGCACCATCGCCAGCATCAGCACCGGCATCGCGATGCCGCCGAAGTCTATCCAGCGGATGCCCACAAAACTGAACCCGTGGGGCAAGTAGGACGCATAGGCAGCCATTCCATGCGGCAAAGCCACGCCATTCGCCCCCGCCATCGCGCACAACACATCGGCGGCGCCCGCCAGGTCCGGCGCCCGGAACACGGCCCACGCCGCCACCACGGCGAAAAAGGTCAGCCACCTGCCCCACCAACGCGGCGGCCCTTCCCCGGCAAGCGCCAGCCAGCCGCGATACACCACCAGATACAAGCCGTGCAAGCCGCCCCACACCACGAAGGTCCAGCCGGCGCCGTGCCACAGTCCACCGAGCAGCATCGTCAGCATCAGGTTGCGATAGCGATGATGGCGATTGCCACCCAGCGGTACATACAGATAGTCGCGCAGGAAACGCGACAAGGTCATATGCCAGCGCCGCCAGAACTCGCCAATATTGCTGGCCTGGTAGGGAGAATTAAAGTTCAGCGGCAGCTTCACGCCAAACAGCCGGGACAAGCCTATCGCCATATCCGAGTAGCCGGAAAAATCGAAATACAGTTGAAAGGTGTAGCCCAGCGTGCCGATCCAGGCCTCCACCAGCTGTGGGTGGGCACCGGCGGCAAATACCGGCCCGACCAGCGTCGACAGCGGATCCGCCAGCAGCACCTTCTTGGCCAGGCCGAGCACGAAGATCGACAGGCCGACGGCGACATCCGCCGCGTTCAGGCCTGGCGGGCGCTCGAACTGCGGCATCATTTCCTTGTGATGCAACACCGGCCCTGCGATCAGGTGCGGGAAATAGCTGACAAACAAGGTGTAATGCACGAAGCGGTATTCGCCGGCCTTGCCCCGGTAGCAATCGAGCAGGAAGGCGATCTGCGTAAAGGTAAAGAACGAAATTCCAATCGGCAGCACCACGTCCCATCCACGCGCGGGCGAGCCCGCCAGCGCGTAGACGTTATCCATGAAGAAGTTCGCATACTTGAAATACGCCAGCAAGGCCAGGTTCGCCGTCAGCGCAAACATCAGCCAGCGCCGGCGCCGGAGCGCCACCTGCATGCGGCCGGCGCTCCAGTAGTTGAACACGATAGACGTCATCAGCAAGGGCAGATACCGCAGGTCCCAATAACCGTAGAAGAACAGCGACGCCAGCGCCAGCCAGCCGATCGCCCACCGTGGACGCATGCGCGCCAGCAGATAGTAGCCGGCCACTACCGTCGGCAAATACAGGAACAGGAAACTGAAGGAATTAAACAGCACGGCGCGCCTCTTGTTCCCGACGTGTCCGGTGATACAGCTCGGTATAGCAGGCCACCATCTGCTCGGCGACCCGTTGCCAGCTGTAACGCTCCACCAGGGCGCGTACCAGCGCCCGCTCCGGCGGATTTGCCAGCAGGTCCTCTACGGCAAGCCGCAAGCCAGCCGTATCGTCCCATGGCAACTGTTTCAAGGCGAAGGCGCTGTCGGGCAAACTGAGCGCACTTTCGTCGGTCATCACCACCGGCGTGCCGGCCGCCAACGCCTCCAGCACCGACAAGGGAAACACCTCGCCCTGGCTGGGCAATGCCAGGACGGATGCGCTGGCGTAGGCACTGGCCAGCAACGCATCATCATGC
The DNA here is from genome assembly GCF_003416895.1 of Duganella sp. BJB476. Classification (GTDB taxonomy): domain Bacteria; phylum Pseudomonadota; class Gammaproteobacteria; order Burkholderiales; family Burkholderiaceae_D; genus Rugamonas. The sequence continues at coordinate 1,458,945 of NZ_QVIO01000001.1, read as the reverse complement.
TCGAGCTGGCCCAGCCAGCGCACCCGCGGCTGCGCCAGCAATTGCTGCAAATAGTTCTGGTGCTGGCGTTGCGCCCGGCCGATCAGCACCACCGGCAATCCTGTCGGCGCCAATGCCCGTACCAGTCCCAGCTGGTTCTTGTACGGCGAAATCGCCCCAACCATCAGCACAAACGGCCCGTTCAGTCCGGTGCAACGCCGGAACTCCTCCTGGCGCGCGCCAAAGAAATGCGGGCTGATGCCATTGGGCAGCACGCGGATCTTCCCCTCGGGAATCTGGAACGCGCTGACGATCGCATCCCGTTCGGCCGCGCCCAACGCGATCACCATCTGCGCCAGTTGCAGGGCGCGTTTGGTTTGCGCATAACTGGTTTGCACGTTCCAGCCGGTCAGGCGGCCGGTCAGCTGGTCGGCCAGCCGGGCGCGCATGCCGTCGAGCCGTCCCCAACCCGGCGACAAGACCGACGACAGCACCACCGGCACTCCGAGATCTGTCGCCAGTTCGACCAGGCGGTGATTGCCGTTGATCGCGGAGAACACATGTATCAGGTCGAACTGGTCCAGGCGCTCGCGGTTGGCGTCCACCAGCGACACCTCCAGGCCAAGCGCCGACTGCTCCTGCAGGGCGCGCATGGTGGAGCGCACCTGCACCTGCAGCCCGCCCTCGCGCTGGAACAACATGGGATAAGACAGAATTCCTACGCGCATAAGATGCCCCTTATTTGACTAGCCTCGCCCAGACCTTGCGTCCCGCCAAGGTGCATTCAGCGGCAAGCTCGTGCTGGAAAAGAAGAATGGCCGCCAGCCACAGCGGCAGAGCCAGCAAGGCGGCCATCGACAGCTGGTACAGCGCATGCTCCGGCGCCAGTGGATGCCAGGCAAACAACAGCGCCGGACCGCTCAGGCTACAGAGCGCGACCCATGCGCTACGCTTGAGTGCGCCGAGCAAGGCATTCGCTTGCAGCGCCGCCAGCTGCCGCAGGTAGAGAAAAGTCCAGATACACCTGAACACGCCGCCGAGCACCACGGCCCACGCCACCCATTGCAGCCCAAACGGCGCGGCCAGCAGCACGGCAATCACGCGCACCGGCGCCGACAAGGCGTCCAGCTTGGCCTGCGTGCGGACCGCCCCCATCGCCACGAACAGATAGCGCGCCATGCTAAACATGCTATATAAGGCGCTCGACAGGCACATGATGCGTATCAACGGCACGCATGCATCCCACTGTGCGCCGTACAGCACGCGCACCAGCGCCGGCGCCGAGATCGCCACGTAGCCGAAGAAAGGCCAGGCCAGCACGGTCACGTAGCTGGCGGTGGTCAGGTAGGCCTGGCGCAGATCGCCGCCCGCCCGCGCCTGGGCCGAAAACAGCGGGAAGATGACCGGTGAAATGGCGCTAGTCACCAGCTGGTTGAACACGTTCAGCACGCCCTGCGCCTTGCCAAAGATGCCAACCTCGGCGACGCCGATCAATTTGCCGACGATCAGGTCCGGCGCGGCCACGCCCAGTTCGTCGATCACGCTGCCGGCGGTTGAAATCGTGCCGAACGACAGGATCGCCGCCATGCCTTGCCGCGCCGGCAACCAGGGCAAGCCGCTCGGCCAGCAGCAAATGCTTGCCAGCAGCCCCGCCGCCGTGCCGGCCACGGCCCCCCAGACCAGGCTCAGATAGCCATGCCCCAGCCAGGCCAACCCCACCGAGACCAGCAACTGCGCGCAGCTGCTGGCGGTGTTGATCGCGAAGATGGCCGAGAAGCGCATCTGGCGCCGCAAGCACGGCAAGGCCAGCGAGCTGAACGGAATCAACAGGAAGTTGATTGACAGCAGTTGCAACACCGAACTCAGCCGCGGATCGCGGTAGAACCTGGCCGCCACGCCGCTGCTCAGCAGCACCACCAGCGCCAGCGACCACGCCACCAGGATGCTGGTGCCCAACGCCGCGCGCAGCTTCTGCTCGTTCAGCTGCTTCTCCTGGATCACATACGGCCCGACGCCAAAGTCCCGCACCGCCTGCGCCAGCCCGACCAGCACGGCGCCGACCGCGTAGACGCCTATCTCGGCCGGCGTCAGCAGCCGCGCAAGTATCATGGTGCCGGCGGTGTTCACCAATAGCAGTGTGTACTTTTCAGCGAAGGAAACCAGGAAGGACATACGCGGCTGCATGGCGCCGCCTCAGATCAACTGATCATAAAAGGCCAGCACCTGCTTGCCCACCACCACACGGCTGTAGCGCTCGACGGCTTCCTGTCGCGCCTGTTGCCCCATCGCCTCGCGCCGGCCTGGCTGGTCCAGCAGCTCCGCGACCATGGCCGCCGCCGCCTTGATATCGTTGGCCGGCACCAGCAGCCCGCCGCCGCAGTCGCGCAGGATATCCGCGCTGCCGGGCACATCGGTCGCCACGGCAGGGACACCGCATGCCATCGCCTCGATGGTCGCGATGCCAAAACCTTCATTCCTGCTCATCAGGATGTGCAGATCCAGCGCCGGCAGCAGCGTCTCCAGCGCCGGCACGAAGCCGGTGAACACCACATATGGTGCCAAGCCGGCCTGCTCCACTTGCCGCCGCAGGCCCGCTTCGAGCGGGCCGCTGCCCATCATGACCAGATACAACTGCGGAAAACGCTGCCGCAGCAGCACGAACAGGTCGAGCAAGTGCCCGGGCCGCTTTTGCTCGGACAGGCGGGCCGCAACGCCGATCACCAGCGCGCCTGGCGGCAGTTGCAGCGCCAGGCGCGCGGCGTGGCGCATGTCCGCCCCCGGCTTGAATCTATCGGTGTCGACACAATTCGGTATCACAGCCACACGCGCGGTGGCCGGCAAATAAGGCTGATAGATAGCCATGAAATGCGCCATTGCCGAGCGCGATACCGCGTACACCCCGCGCACCCCGCCAAAAGCATGCTGCAGCAAGGGCTGGTGCCAGTCGCTGATCTCCGCCGCCGGAAACGCGTTGTGCACGCTGATGACGGCGGGCAGGCGGCAGTAGCGTGCCAGCCACAGCGCGGAGGCGCCGTAATTGGTCCAGCACCACGCGATATGCACCAGGTCGGCGCGAAAGGCGCGCAGCCGACGCGCCGCCCCCAGCCGCGCCCGCAGCAGGTTCCATCGGCGCCATGCCCACTGCTCGAAGAATGGCGGCGGATCGAATTCCGCCACCACGATCTGCTCATGCGCCAGCCGCCCTGCCCAGGCGTCGATGCCGGCAAAGCGGCGCAGTGCCAGGCTGCCGTCGGCGCCGGCCAGCCGCAGGTAGCGCAACTCCTGCGCCATGCGCATTTCCATCCCGCCCAGTTCGCCGGAATAGCTGGTGATCAGCACCCGTTTGCCGGCCTCGCTGCGCCCCTGCCGCGCTTCGAAAAAATAGCCGCGCAGAAAAGCCAGTTCCCAGCGTCGCCGGAACAGCGCATCGGCGTCGCCCAGCAGGCGCTCGCGCAGGTAGCCTATGCACTCCTGCGCAAACCGCGCCAGCATCCAGCGCGGCACGCCCGACCATTCAGGGAAAGTGCCCGGCCGGTCTTGCCGATACTTGCCGCGCCCGAAACGCCAGGCCTTATCCAGTACATAGGCCCGCGTCAACTGATGTTTGCGGATATGGTGCGCCACCTTCGCGTGACGACAGAACCAGGCCGGATAGCCAGCCAGTGCCAGCCTGCGCGTCAGCTCGGTCTCGCTGCCCATGGCATAGGCGCCGCCATTCGGACCGATCGAGGTATCGTAGCGGTAGCCGGCATCGAATACCTCCCGCCGCACGGCCATGTTGGCGCCCCACACCAAACCGGGGAACACCGGTCCCTCGGCCAGGTCGGCAGCGGTCAGGCCGAACGTCAGCCCGACCGGCGTCAAGCGCGGCAGCCACTCGGGTGGCGGGACCGCCCAGTCCGCCTCTATCGCGCCGCCGAACACCGCGTAGTCGGCATGTGCCGCGACGCAGCGCTCCCATTGCAGCAGCCAGTCCGGCGCCGGTGTGGCGTCGTCATCGCTGAAAATAAACAAGGCGTCGTCGTCACTATGGCGCAAAGCCCACTCCACGGCCAGGTTCAGGGCTGCGTTCTTGCCCTTGTCTGGCGTACTGATCAGATGCAGCGGCAGGCGATTTTGATATTGCGCAATCAGCGCGCCGGTGCCGTCGCTGCTGCCATTCTCGACGATGATCAACTGCCACGCCTGGCGTGGCGTTTGCAGACGGCAATAGCCATCCAGTACTTTGGGCAGAGTCTGTGCGCCATTGCAGGTCGCCATGAGAACGGTCAACAAGGGCGCTTCTCCCATATCCTAAGATTGCAGAACGTGACAATCCAGTGTAATGACAGGCTCAAATACATCGTTGAGCCGCATCAACGAGTTCCCTTACCCATGCGCGACATTCTGATCACCCTTATCGTCTTCGGCAGCCTGCCGCTGATCCTGCGTAACCCCGTCAACGGCGTGCTGATGTGGGTATGGATCAGCGTGATGAATCCGCACACGCAGAGCTGGGGCTTCGCCGCCACGTTTCCATTCGCCTTCATCGTCGCCGTGGCCACCTTGTTCAGCGTCGCCATCTCGCGCATGGCCAAGACGCTGCCGGTCTCGGGCATCACCTTCACCTTGATCGTGCTGATACTGTGGATGAACGTCACCACCCTGTTCGCCATGTTTCCCTCGCTCGCCTACGTGCAATGGAGCAAGGTCATGAAGATCATGCTGATGAGTCTGGTCACCATGATGGTGATACGCAACCGCGAAGACATCCAGCGCCTGCTGTGGGTGCTGGTGATGTCGCTGGGTTTCTACGGCGTCAAGGGTGGCATCTTCACGCTGCGCACTGGCGGCGGCGAACGCGTCTGGGGGCCGGAAGGCACCTTTATCGGCGACAACAACGAGATCGCGCTGGCCCTGATCATGACCATCCCCTTGATGCGGTATCTGCAACTGCGCAGCGACCAGCGCTGGCTGCGGCATGGCTTGAGCGCGATGATGCTGCTCAGCGCGCTGGCGGCGCTGGGGTCGTACTCGCGCGGCGCGCTGCTGGCGATAGCCGCCATGATTATCGTGATGTGGCTCAAGAGCCGCCACAAATTCGCCGCCGGCATCCTGATCGCGCTGCTGACGCCGCTGGCCCTGCTCTTCATGCCCGAGCGCTGGAGCGAGCGCATGGACAGCATCGGAGCCTATCAGGAAGACGAGTCCGCGATGGGTCGCATCAACGCTTGGCATATGGCCTGGAACCTCGCCAAGGACCGCTTCTTCGGCGGCGGCTTCGAGATCGCCGAGCCGACCACCTTTTTTCTCTACGCGCCCAATCCGCACGACGTCCACGCCGCCCACAGCATCTATTTCCAGGCGCTGGGCGAGCACGGCTTTGTCGGCCTGGCGCTGTACTTGCTGCTGCTCGGCCTGACATGGCGTTCGGCGGCCTGGATCGTTCGCCACAGCCGTGGCCAGCCGGATCTGGAATGGGCGCTGCAGCTGGCCACCATGGTCCAGGCCAGCTTCGTCGGCTTTGCGGTCGGCGGCGCCTTCCTCAGCCTGCTCTATTTCGACGTCCCCTACTATTTGATGGGCATCGTCATCGCCACCCGCGCGCTGGTCGCGGAACGACAGTACGGCGCCAGCCGAACCTCGCAAAGCAGCCTGGTCAGCCGCCAGCCGGCGATCGGACGATCATGAGCCGCCGGCTGTCGATCCTGGTCTACCATCGCGTGCTGGCGCAAGCCGATCCCTTGCTGCCGGAGTTGCCGGACGTGCGGCTGTTCGACCGCCACATGGCCTTGCTGAAACGTTGTTTCCGGGTGTTGCCCCTGAGCCGCGCCAGCGAGCAACTGCGCCTGGGCACGCTGCCCGCGCGCGCCGCCTGCATCACCTTCGACGACGGCTATGCGGACAACGCCATCCATGCCTTGCCGATATTGCAGCGCCACGGCCTGAGCGCCACCTTCTTCATCGCCAGCGATTACCTGGACGGTGGCCAGATGTGGAACGACGACGTGATTGCCTGCGTACGCCACGCCCGGCAGAACGTGCTGAACTCGGGTGCGCCAGGCTGCGATGCCTTGCTGCTGCACACCTTGCGCCACAAACGGCAAGCCATCGACCAGCTGCTGGAGGCGCTCAAATACCTGCCGGGCGCGCAGCGCCAGACGCTGGCGCGCGGCCTGGCCCCGGCACGGCAGGAAGAACTGATGATGCGCTCGCACCAATTGCGCACGCTGCATGCGGCCGGCATGGAAATCGGCGCGCACACGGCTTCGCATCCCATCCTGGCTCGCCAGGCGGATGCCGACGCCGAGACCGACATGGCGCGCGGCAAGTCGGCCCTTGAAGACCTCATCCAGGCCCCAGTCACATTGTTTGCCTATCCCAACGGAAAACCCGGGGTGGACTACGACCAGCGCCATGTCGACATCGCGCGCAGACTGGGCTTCACCGCAGCGGTCAGTACCGAGCCCGGCGCCGCGCACGCCGGCAGCGATCCGCTGCAACTGCCGCGCTACACGCCATGGGAACAGGACCGCCTGCGCTTTCTGCTCAGGCTACTTGCCAGCCGGCGTACCTGACTTGGCCAACCATTGCTCCAGCATCATCAGCACCCATACCATTGTGCCGTGATAGGCCGGGTGTTCGGCAAGCAAGGTCTGCGTCAGATGCTCGATGAAGTCCTCACGGATGATTTTCCGCTTCTTCAGGTCGCTCAAACTATCCAGCACCAGGCTTTGCAAGCCCGCATCCTGCTGCAACCAATGGCCGAAGGGCAAGCCGAACCCGTGCTTTTTCTTGCGCAGGATGGCGGCCGGCAGATAGCCCCGCAGCGCGCGCTTGAAGAAATAGCGTAGCTGCGTGCCGTTCAACTTGTCCCTGGGCGACAGCCGCGCCGAGAACGCCAGCATCTCGTCGCTCAGGAATGGAAACGCCACGTCCACGCCGCCCAGCTCGCAGGCCAGGCGCACCTTGCGCAAATCGTTGTCGGCCAGCGTGTAGCGCAAATCGAGCGTTTGCATGCGATTGATCTGACTCAGGCCCTTGTTCTGCCAATAACAATCGCTCATCTGGTCGCCAGGCGCCCGCTCGTCGATGCTGGCCAGGAAATCGGCGTGCAACACCGCTGCGGGTCCGTAGCGGTGCAACAGATTATAGGTTTCCATCCGCGCCGGCATCGGCACCACCGCCTGTGAGATATAGCTGCGCGCCTTGCGCAGCAGGCCCAGGTTCAGTTTGCCCGTCAGGCCGAACAGCAACGGCTCCAGCGCGACCTGTCGCAAGGCCGACGGCAACTGTTCATAGCGCGACAACACCGCCTGATCGGCATAGCGCTCATTGCCGCCGAACAGCTCATCGCCGCCATCGCCGCCCAGCAGGCGGGTCACGCCGTCGGTGCGGGCCAGGTTGGCGCAATAATAGGCCGGCACCGCCGACGAATTGCCGAAAGGCTGGTCCGATGCGGCGGCGATGCGCGGTATGGCCTTGGCCACATCGCCCGCCGTCACATACAGTTCGTGATGATCGGCGCCGAAGTGACGGGCGGCGATGCGCGCGTAGCGCATTTCATCGTAGCCGTCGACGTCGAAACCGATCGAATAAGTAGGCGGCGCGCTGCCGCTGACGCTGGCCAGCATGCCGGCCAGCGTCGAGCTGTCGGTGCCGCCGCTGAGGAAGGCGCCGGTCCTGGCGCCGCCGGCGGAGCGCCGCACCGAGCTCTCCAGCGTCGCCAGGAATTGCTCCTTGAGTTCGCCGAATGGGGTTGCGGACTGTTCCTGATATTCGATCTTCCAATAATCGCCGGTTTCCAGATGGCCGTGCCGGTACTGCACATATTCGCCGGGTTGCAGACGGCGCTGGCCGCGATACACCGTGCGCGGCGCCGGTACCGTATGAAAATACAGGTAATTGTAGAGCGACTGCGGATCCAGCGTGCTCACTGCGTGCGGATGGGCCTGCAACGCGGCTGCGGAGGAAGCGAACAACACGCCTTGCTTCACCTGCTGATAATGCATGGCGTGCACGCCGCTGCGGTCGATGGCCAACAGCAGCTGGCCGCCGGCATCCGCCATCGCGCACACCGCGAACGGACCGGACAGCGCCGCGCAAGCCTTGGCGCCGTTGATCAGCCACAGTGCGGCGAAGCGTTCCGCCAGATTCTCGCCGCAACCGTTCAGCAAGGGCCGGCCCCAGACCGCGACCAGCACGCCGCCGGCGCCATGCAGGCTGACGCTGTCCGCAGCGGCCGCAACGGCCACGCCGCCACGCGCCGCCGCCACCATGCGGATCGGGCTGTCGTCAAAACGCGCCAGCGGCGACGCCATGCCGGCCAGAATTTGTTGCGCGCCACCGGCATCGGCAGCGGCCAGATAGCCACACAAGCCGCTCATACCAGCACCTCCAGCGGCAAGGGATGGCTGAGGAAGGCGGTCGGGCTCGCGGTTAGTCCGTAGGCGCCGGACTGGAACACCACCACCAGGTCGCCCACTTCGGCGCGCGGCAATTCCATGCGATCGGCCAGCACATCCAGCGGGGTGCACAAGGGCCCCACCACCGACACCGTCTCCAGCGGCCCGCCACGCATGCGATTGCCGATCGCCACCGGATAGTTCTTGCGGATCACCTGGCCAAAATTGCCCGATGCCGCCAGGTGCTGGTGCAGGCCGCCGTCGGTGATCAGAAAAGTCTGCCCATGTGAACGCTTGCGCTCCAGCACGCGGCAGACATAGATCCCGCCCTCGGCCACCAGATAGCGTCCCAGCTCCAGGATCAGGTCGGTGCCGGGCGAACCCTGGCGCAGCAAGCCCAGCGACTGCTCCAGGCCATCGGCAACGGCTGACAGGTCCAACGCCCGGTCGCCGGGAAAATATGGCACGCCGAAACCGCCGCCGATATTGAGCATGCGCATCGGCACGCGCGCGTGCCCCGCCAGGCGCAGGCCGAGCTCCACGCTGAGCCGCTGCGCCTCGCAGATCGCCGCCGCCGATAGATTCTGCGCGCCGCAAAACAGGTGGAAGCCGTGAAAATCCAGTTCCAGCTGCTCCAGCCTGCGCAGCATCGCCGGCACCCGCGCCGCGTCGACGCCGAACGGGCGCGGACCGCCGCCCATCTTCATGCCGGCCAACTTCAATTCGAAATCCGGATTAACCCGCACCGCCACGCGCGGCCGCATGCCCAGCTCACCACCTATCCGGGCCAGCCTTTCCATTTCACCTTCGGACTCGAGATGCAACAGCACACCGGCCGCCACCGCGCAACGCAATTCCGCGTCGCGCTTGCCGGGGCCGGCAAAGCTGATGCGGTCGGCGGCCATGCCGGCGTCCAGCGCCACCTTCATCTCGCTGCCGGAGGCCACGTCGAAACCGTCCACCAACGGCGCCATCATCTGCACCAGCGCCGGCATCGGATTGGCCTTCACGGCATAGTGCAGATGCACGCCCTGCGGCAGCTCGTGCCGCAGCAAGCCGACGCGGGTGGCGATGTGCGTGCGCTCGTAGGCGTAGAACGGCGTGCGCCCCACCCGCTCCGCCAGGCGCGTCAGCTGGATGCCGCCGAGCTGGAGCACGTCATCCAGCGTCGGGAACTGGTTGAGCTCAGCGTGACGTGGCGACACGTCCGCCGCCGTCACGACTCGCCCCGCGAGCCGGCCAGCTGGTCGGCCAACAGCTTGCGGTCGATTTTGCCGTTCGGATTGCGCGGCAACGGCACGCCGCGTATGTCGATGGCGGTCGGCACCATGTAGGCCGGCAAGGCCAGGCGACAGGCCGCAAGCAAGGCCAGGCGACAGGCCGCAAGCAAGGCCGCGCCATCAACGGTGCCCTGCGGCATGGCGGCCGCCACCAGGGTGATCGATTGGCCCAGGCTTGCATGCGGCACGCCGATGGCGGCGGCTTCAGCCACCATGCCGGTGGCATACACCACCTCCTCCACTTCGGTCGGGCTGACGCGGTAGCCAGAGGTCTTAATCATGTCGTCGCTGCGGCCGATGAAATACAGATAGCCTTCGTCGTCACAGCGCACCGTATCGCCGGACCACACCGCCAGCTCGGGCACGGGCAGCCCGCCCAAGCGGTCGGGTAGCGGCCTGAATCGCTCGGCGGTGCGCTGCGCATCGTTCCAGTAGCCCATCGCCACCAGCGCGCCGCGATGTACCAGCTCGCCCGGTTCGTTGGGTGCGCAGGCGGAACCGTCGCCGCGCAACACCATGATTTCCGCATTCGGTATCGCCTTCCCGATCGAATCCGGCCTGCGGTCCAGCTGCTCGGGCGCCAGGAAAGTCGAGCGGAACGCCTCGGTCAGGCCGTACATCAGATAGATCTGCGTGTACGGCAAAGCCTTGCGCAGGGTTGCCAGCGTATGCCGCTGCATGGCACCGCCGGAATTGGTGATGTAGCGCAGCCGCTGCGCATGGCGCCAGTCCAGGTCCGCCAGCTGCATCCACAACGGCGGGACGGCGGCCAGGCCGGTGATGCGCTCGCGCTGCACGGCGTCGAGTATGTCCCGTTGCAACAGGTGGTTCAGCAGCACCGCGCAGGCGCCGACGGCAAACGCCGTGGTCAGCTGGCTCAGGCCGTAATCAAAACTCAGCGGCAGCACGCACAGGATGCGGTCCTCCGGCGTGTTGACCAGATAGGAGGAAACGCTCAGCGCGCCGGCCACCAGATTGCGATGCGACAGCACCACGCCCTTGGGCCTGCCGGTGCTGCCGGAGGTGTACAGGATGGCGGCGACGTCGCTGTCTATGCAGGGATGCAATGCCGTCTGCGGCGCATCGCGCATGCACTCGCGCCAGGACAGCAATTGCACGCCGTCCGGCGGCGTCAACGCTTCCATCGAACCGATCACCACCACTTTGCGCAAGCCCGGGCAAGCCTCCAGCGCCGTCGCCAACAGATTGTAGCGCTCACGTGTGGTGACCAGGATGCGCACATCGCAGTCGCCCAGGATGTGCGCCACCTGCTCCGGCTTCAGCACCGGATTGACCGGCACGAACACGGCGCCGGCCGCCGCCGCGCCGAACATGGCCACCACGGCTTCCTCGCGCTTTTCCATGAACACCGCCAACCGCTCGCTGCGCCCCAGTCCGTGATGCACCCAGGCGGCGGCGGCCAACTGCACCATCTGCGCCAGCGCCACGTAATTCAGCCCGACACCCTGGTACGACAACGCCTGGCGCCGCGGCTCACGCTGCGCCGACTGAAAGATGAATTCGTGAACTAACTGCGTCATAGCGATATCCCATAGATAGACTGCCCTCTATGATTGAGACAATTCGCCATTGACTCCTTGATGTTGCTCAAGCATGCAGCCCGCTTGTGCTGGCTCAAACCCGCGGCGTTGTGTGCGGGGTCTAATCTGTATTCCGCTTCCATCCTGGCCTGCCGCGATGACTACTGGCTTGCGTCACACATATATACAACTGGGTTGGCTGAATGCCATGCTCTACTGGATCGCCCAATTGCTGGAGGCGGCCAGCGCTGGTTCGTGGGCGCTGTACCGCTACCATTTTGTGGCCCAGTACGTCGGCGACACCTCGCTGTGCGTCCCGCGCGGACAGGACATCGACATCCAGCAACACGCCGCCGAGGACGCCACGCCGCCCGGCTATCCGCGTCCCGAAAATGTGGTCAGGCAGCGCTATGCGCAAGGCGCGCTCAGTCTGACCGCATGGCGCAAGGGCCAGCTGGCCGGCTTTCTGTGGCTGATACCCGATACCTACCTGGAAGATGAAGTGCGCGTCCGCTACCGCCTGGCCAGTTCACGCGCATCCTGGGATTTCGACGTCTGGATCCGGCCGGAGGAGCGCCTGGGCTGGGTCTTTCCCCGCCTGTGGGAAGCGGCGCGCCACCACCTGCGCCAGCACGGCATACGCTGGACCTGCAGCCGCATCTCCGCCTTCAATCCGGCGTCGTTGCGCGCCCACGCCCGCATCGGCGTGGTGCGCATGGGCAGCGCCATTTTCTTGCGCTGCGGCCGCTGGCAATGGATGTGGGCCAGCCAGGCGCCATTTGTCCACTTGTCGCGCCACGTCGGCAGTTGCCCGCAACTGCTGTTCGACACCAGCACTTTACCCGAGGAGCCGCCATGCCGGTAATAGATCAAGTCTGCCAGACCTTGCGCACCACGCTGGGTCTGGCGAAAATGCCACTCAATCAAGACACCCTCTTGCTGGGCAGCGTGCCCGAGCTCGATTCGATGGCGGTCGTCAACCTCATCATGGCGTTGGAGCAGCAATTCGGCATCTCCGTCGACGACGATGAAATCAATGCCCGCCATTTCTTCACGGTCGGCACGCTCGCCGCATTCGTACAGGGCAAGCTGGCGTGAACGGCTACGCACAGCGCAGCCACGCGCTGCCCTTCTTTCTCAAGACGGCAGCAGGCGACCGTTTCTGCCTGTACTACCCGCCGCACCCGGGAGCGGAAATGCGCGGCTCGCTGCTGTACGTCCATCCCTTCGCCGAGGAGCTCAACAAGAGCCGCCGCATGGCGGCGCTTCAGGCGCGTGCCTACGCCCACGCCGGCTACGGCGTGCTGCAACTGGACTTGTACGGCTGCGGCGACAGCAGCGGCGACTTCTCGGATGCCCGCTGGGAAATCTGGCTGGCCGACCTGGCGCTGGGCTGGCAATGGCTGGCTGAACATTCGCCGGGCCCCGCCTACCTGTGGGGCCTGCGCCTCGGCGCCTTGCTGGCCTTGCAGTTCGCCGAGCAAGCCCGTCCGGCTCCGGCGGGCCTGGTGCTGTGGCAAGCCGTGGTCAGCGGCCGGCCGCACCTGCACCAGTTCATGCGGCTGCAAAACGCGGCGAGGATGTTCGGCGCCGGCGAGCAGGACGCCATGGACGAAGTAGCCGGCTACACGCTGGACGCCGAACTGTGCGACGCCATCAGGAACGCCGAGGCCGGCAACCGCCCGGCGTGTCCGGTGCAATGGCTGGAGCTGGCTGCACCTCCTCAGCCGGCCGCGCTGCAGCCGGCATCGGCCTTGCTGCTGGAGCGCTGGGAACGCGCCGGCGCCCACGTCGACGCCTATCCGCTGGCGGGAGCGCCCTTCTGGACCACCCCCGAGATCGCCGAAGTGCCCGCCTTGATCACGGCGACACTGGCCGCCATGCCGTTGGGGCCGGTATGAACTGGCAGCGTCTGGCCTTGCATTTCCCCTGCCAGGACTGCTGGCTGGTCGGCGTCCTGCACCTGCCGGAGCGGCCACTGCCACGCGGCGTACTGATCGTCACCGGCGGGCCGCAATACCGCATCGGCAGCCACCGGCACTTCGTGTTGCTCGCGCAGGAGCTGGCAGCGTCCGGCATCCCCGTGATGCGCTTCGACTACCGGGGCATGGGCGACAGCGAAGGCGAACCGCGTCACTTCGAACAACTTGACGACGACCTGGACGCCGCGATCGCCGAGTTCTTCAGCAAGCTGCCGGCCATGCAGGAGCTGGTGTTGTGGGGCTTGTGCGACGGCGCCACCGCGGCCGCCCGCCACGCCGCGCGCGATCCCCGCGTCACCGGGCTGGTGATGCTCAATCCCTGGGTGCGTACCGAGCAAGGCAACGCGCGCGCAACGCTCAGGCATTACTACGTGCAGCGACTGCTGGAGCGCGACTTCTGGCTCAAGCTCAAGGGCGGCGCCGTGCATCTCAGGCGCAGCCTGGGCTCCTTCATTGCACTGGCTTCCACGGCAAGACAGGCGCCCACAACGGAGGGCTCGCTGCCGCAACGGCTCTACCGCGCGCTGCATCAATTCCACGGCCGCACCCTGATCGTGCTCAGCGGGGCCGACCTGGGCGCGCGCGAATTCTCGGCGCTGTACGACCATCAGACGCACTGGCGCCAACTGCTCGATGGCCCGCGCGTGCGCCTGGTCCACGTTCCGCAGGCCAACCACACTTTCTCCAGCAGGACCTGGCGCGCCAGCGTGACCACCGCCTGCGCCGACTGGCTGGCGTCATGGTGAAGCGCGTATTGATGATCGCCTATCATTATCCGCCAATGTGCGGAGGCAGCGGCATCCACCGCACATTGGCGTTCACCCGCCACCTGCCGGAATTTGGCTGGCAGCCGACGGTGCTGACGGTCCACCCGCGCGCCTACGAAGACATCGGCGCCGACCAGACCAACCACCATGTGCCGGTGCATCGCAGCTTTGCGTTGGATAGTTCCCGCCATCTCGCCTTGCGCGGCCGCTACCCCGATCTGCTGGCCCAGCCGGACCGCTGGATTACCTGGTGGCTGGGCGCGGTGCCCGCCGGACTGCGCCTGATCCGCAAGCACCGGCCGGATGCCATCTGGTCCAGCTATCCGATCGCCACGGCGCACCTGATCGCGCTGAGCCTGCACCGCCTCACCGGCATCCCCTGGATCGCCGACCAGCGCGACCCGATGGTGGATCACGACTACCCGCCCGACCCGCGCCGTCGTCGCATCCACGCCTGGATCGAACGCCAGTCCATGCGCAAGGCGGCCGCCGTGGTCTGCACCACACCCGGCGCGCTCAGCGGGCTGAACCAGCGTCATCCACAAGCCGACGTGCGACGCTTGGCCCTGATCGAAAACGGCTACGACGACGAAAGCTTCCGCGTTGCCGAAGCCGCCGCAGCGCCGCCCAAGCCGCGCGGCCCGTTCACACTGCTGCACAGCGGCGTCATCTATCCGTCCGAGCGCGACCCGGGCCCTTTGTTTACGGCGCTGGCCATGCTATCGGCCGAACGCCGCATCGGGCCGGAAAACTTCCGCCTGCGGCTGCGCGCCAGCGCGCACGACGACCACCTGCGTGCGCTGATGCAGCACTATCCAGGCGTGGCCGAGCTGGTCGAGCTGGCGCCGCCGCTACCCTACCGCGCCGCGCTGGCGGAAATGCTGGACGCCGACGGCTTGCTTCTGCTCCAGGCCGCCAACTGCAACAGCCAGATCCCGGCCAAGCTGTACGAATACCTGCGCGCCCGCCGCCCCGTGCTGGCCTTGACCGACGCCGCCGGCGACACGGCGGCCACGCTGCGCGCCGCCGGCATCGACACCATCGGCCGGCTCGACAACGCGGCCGACATCGCCGCCGTCCTGCTGCGCTTCCTGCATCTGTGCCGAACACAGCAGGCGCCGCTGGCCGCGCGCGCCGTCATCGAAGGCTACTCCCGTGCCGCCCGCACGCGCCAGCTGGCCGCGCTGCTGGACCAAGCCGCCCACAAGGAACCGATATGAAACCACAAGCACACCTGATCATTCCGCTGCTGCTCGCCATTGCGTCCGACTGCGGCGCCGCGCCGCGCGCCGTCATCGGCGAAGACTGCGGCACTTACGTACGCCACGATCCCGGCGGCGACTACACCAATCCCACCGACCGCGAAGGCTTGACCGTGGTCGAGCAATACCATTTCACGCCCGAGGTTGAACGGCTGGTGCGCGGCGCTTCCGGCTCGCTCGGCAGCGACATCGGCTACACCCTCGATCATTTCCCCAACCACCACCGGGCTCTGGCGGCGATGAGCAAGCTGGCGCTGCGCGACAAGAATCCCAAACCCTACGGCGCCCACTATTCGATCGGCTGCTATTTCGACCGCGCCCTGCGTTTCCGTCCGGACGACGCCCGGGTCCACGCCCTGTTCGGCGGCTACCTGCTGGGACTGGGACAGTCCGACGCCGCGCTGGAGCAGCTGAAGGAGGCGGTCCGGCTGGAGCCGGGCAACGCCACCACGCACTACAACCTCGGCCTGCTCTACCTCAAGCGCAAGGACTACGAACAGGCCCGCGCCAGCGCCCATCAGGCGTATGGCCTGGGCTTCCCGCTGCCGGGGCTGAAGAACCAGTTGACCGCCGCCGGCCAGTGGCGCGAGGCCGAGTAGCCGCTACTTCAGGCCGTGGTGGTTCATCAAGTCGTACAAGGTAGGCCGGCTGACGCCCAGCAGCTCGGCAGCCTTGACGATGTTGCCGTCGACCCGAGCCAGCGCCTGCACCATCACCTTGTACTCGGCCGCGTCACGCGCCTGCCGCAGGTTGACGCTGGCTTCGGCGGCCGCGCTGTCGGGCAAGCCCAGGTCCAGCGGCGTAATCTGCGGACCGTCGGCCATGATCACGGCCCGCCGTATGCAGTTCTCCATCTCGCGCACATTGCCCGGCCAGGGATAGGCCTCAATCGCCGCCAGGGCTTCCGGACTGAAATGCAGGGCCGAGCGCGACTCGCTGGCGCAGAACTTGTTCTTGAAATGGTGCGCCAGCAAGGCGCTGTCGCCGACGCGCTCGCGCAACGGCGGTATCGACAGCACGATCTCGCTCAGCCGGTAGAACAGATCTTCGCGGAACCGTCCGCTTTCGGCCAGCGCCTTCAGGTTCTGGTGGGTGGCGCAAACGATGCGTACATCGATGCTGATCTCGCTGCGCCCGCCCACCCGTTCGATCACGCGTTCCTGCAGGAAGCGCAGCAGCTTGGCCTGCAAGTGCATCGCCATGTCGCCGATCTCGTCCAGGAAGAAAGTGCCGCCGTGCGCCAGTTCCAGCTTGCCCAGCGTCTGCCGCTGGGCTCCAGTGAACGCGCCTTTTTCATAGCCGAACAATTCGCTTTCCAGCAACTGCTCGGGAATGGCGGCGCAGTTGATGGCGACAAAGCGCTTGTCGTGCCGCGCACTGAGCCGATGCAGGCCGCGCGCGATCAGTTCCTTGCCGCTGCCCGAATCGCCCAGCAACATCACCGTTGCCGACGACGGCGCCACCCGCTCCACGCTGCGGCACACCTTCAGCATTCCGGGGTCGCGGCTGATGATGCCGGCCAGCGGCGAGTCCGTCTGGATTTGCAGCATGCGCCGGTTTTCCTGCTGCATCGCATGCAGATAAAAGGCCCGCGCCACCACCAGCGACAGCGTATCCGCATCGAGCGGCTTCTGGTGGAAATCATACGCCCCCATGGCGACGGCCTTCAGCGCGTGCTCGCGCGCCTGGTTGCCCGACAAGATGATGACCTTGGTATCCGGTGCGGCCGCCAGCACCTGTTGCAGCAAGGCTAAGCCCTCGCGCGCGCCGTCCGGGTCGGGCGGCAAACCCAGGTCCATGGTCACGACCGCCGGTTGGTGCCGGCGCAGCTGCGCCATCGCCGACTCGCGGTCGTCCGCCAGCACCACCTCGTAGGCGTCCAGGCTCCAGCGCAGCTGCTTCTGCAAGCCGGCATCGTCTTCCACCACCAACAATTTACTTTTTCCCATGTCTATCCTCTGAAGATCAGGCCGCCGCCGCATCCATCAGCAGCGGCAAGATCAGGCGGAACGTGGTGCCGCGCGCCGGCACGCTGCTCACCTCCAGGCGGCCGCCGATCTCGCGCGCATACTCGCGGCTCTCGAATACGCCGATGCCCATGCCGGCGCGCTTGGTGGATTCAAACGGCTGGAACAACCGCTCGCGGATGAATTGTTCGCTCATGCCATGGCCGGTGTCGCTGAGTTCAATCACGGCGGCGGCGTCATTGCGCAGCAGCCGCATGGCGACGCGGCCGTTGCGCGGCGTCGCTTCCACCGCGTTCAGGATCAGGTGACCGATCACCCGCTCCAGCCGCTGGCGGTTGGCCAGCACCACCAGCCCGTCGGCGCACAGCTCCAGCGCCGGCCTCGGTTCCAGCTGCGCGTAGCCGCGCATCAGTTGTTCCAGCACGGCTTCCAGCTGCAAGGGCGCGGCTTGCTCGGCCACCTCGTCGCGGCGCAGCTTGAGCAGCAGCGACTTCATCTTGTTCAAGGAGTGAGCCAGCGTCTCCAGCATATCCTCCTGAAACGCCGGATTCGCCTTGTGCCGCTCTGCATTCACCAGCAGCAACGACAGCTGCGACACCAGGTTCTTCAAGTCGTGCACGACAAAGGTCGACATGCGGTTGAACGATTCGAACTGCCGCGCCACCGCCAGGCTGTTGGCCGATTCCTGATGCGCCAGATAACTGGCGGCCTGCCGGCCAGCTATCTTGAGCACGTCGCAGACCTCCCAGTTCAGCAACAGCTTGGCGCGCGGCGGCGCCAGGCAGATGTAGCCGTACAGGCTGCGTTCCAGCATCAGCGGCACCACCAGCCGCACCGCGTCCGCCTCGAGCAACCAGGACGGCAGCGCCGGCAAGCCGTAGCGCTGCGGATGGTCGCGCCACTCGGCGATATCGATCACCCAGCCGCGCGCCGCCAGAAATGTGCACAGCTCGCCGTCGGCCGGCTCCACCGCCAGCGGCCCCGACATGTTCCAGCGCGCCACGGCCTGGAAGTCGGCGCCGTCGCGGCGCAGCCACAGCAAGCCCGCAGGACTCTCCACCAATTCCGCCATCGCCTGTATCGCCCGCTGCGACAGCGCCGCGCTGTCCTCGGCCAGTGCGTGGGTAAAGCGCTGCCATTCCTGCCGGTAGTCGTAGCGTCCCTGATAGAAGTGCTTGCTGATAAACACCTTCAGGCGCGAACGCACCGTGCCGGAAAACAGTACGCCCGACAACAACAGCGCCGCGCCGAACAGGCAGGCCAGCTGCATCAAGGTGCCCCAGACGCCGCCGATGTAGCGCAGATACCAGGCGCTGGTCGCCATCGCCATCAAGTACAGCGCAGAACCCAGCAGCGCCGCCGAACCGAACATGATCTGGCGCGACAGCGACAAGCCCGCGGTCCACACCGGGTTGCGCGCCACCGCCAAGGCCAGCAAGGGAACGCTGAGCGCGTTGACGGCGCCGCGCGCGGCCCAGATCTCCTCGTTGACGCGGTGGAACAGCAGCGCTTCGCTGTACAGATAGAAGTCGTAGGCGAACAAGGCGCCCACGCCCAGGCAGGCAAACTTGATGCCCCAGCGCGAGGAAGGCGGCGTGCCCCGGTACAGATGCTCGACCAGCAGCATCCCCAACACCGCCAGGCCCAGGCGGATGACGATCGCGGCCAGCGCCCGTCCGTCGGCCGCCGCCAGCCAGCCCAGCACCGCCAGCACGACTACCGCCACCAGCCAGCCGTGCCGCCGCGCGCCGCCGCTGGACAGTATCAATAGCAGCGCCAGCCAGGCAGCGGTGCGTAGCGCTTCGAATCCATCCATCGCTGCCAGCAGGCCGGCGCGCCAGGCCGACCCAGCGGCCGCCAGCGCCGCCCACGCGGCCGTTGCGACACAAGCCGCCCCGAACGCGCCGGCATGGCCGCGCTGCCGCCACCCATCCCGCAGCAGCAAGGCCGCCAACAACGCAAACGCCAGCGCCGCCAGGCCGTAGCTGAAGCCGGCAACCAGCGACCAGGACATCAACGCCCGCCCTTGCCGAACAACACCACCTGCACCGTGTCGATCAGAATCAACAGATCGAGGAACAGGCTGTTGTTCTTCACATAGTACAAATCGTACTGCAGCTTGCGCAGCGCATCCTCGACCGAGGCGCCGTAGCTGTAGCGCACCTGCGCCAAGCCGGTGATGCCCGGCTTGATGCTGTGACGCACATTGTAGTAGGCGATCTCGCCGCACAACTGGTCGACGAAATAGGCCCGCTCCGGACGCGGCCCGACAAAACTCATCTCGCCCTTGAACACGTTCAGCATCTGCGGCAACTCGTCGATGCGCAGCTTGCGTATCCAATGACCGACCGTGGTCACGCGCGGATCGTTCAGCACAGCCCACTTGGGCTTGCCATCCTGTTCTGCATCCAGCCGCATGCTGCGGAACTTCAGCACCTTGAACAATCGGTTGTCGCGGCCCACCCGCTCCTGCTGGTAAAACACCGGCCCACCATCCTCGAGACGGATCGCCAGCGCCGTGAGCAGCATCACCGGCATGGCCGCCAGGCAGATGGCGCCGCTGGCCACCAGGTCGAACGCGCGCTTGACCGCCGCTCGCAGCAAGCTCTGGTCGAAGCCGCCGCCGAAAATCAGATAACTCGGCTGCAAGGAATCGACCCGGATCTGGCACGCCTCGCGCTCGAAGAAAGTGGCGGCGTCGGTCACCGGCACGCCGCCCAGCGCGCACTCCAGCAATTGTCGAACTGGAAACGCCCCATTGCGGCGGTCGCCCACCGACACCACGATCTCGTCGGCCGCATAACGCCGCGCCAGCGACAGCAGCGACAGGTCGGCCGGCAGCAGCATCGTGGCCGGCACGCAAGACACCTCCCCGGACACCGGCACAAAGCCCACCACCTTGAACGCATGGAAGCCGACACTGCTGGCGCCCAGCTCCAGGCATTCGCGCGCGGTGGCGCCGTCGCCGATGACGATCAGGCGCTGCTCAAGCATGCTCGACTGCGCCGACGTGAACACCACCAGCCGCGCCAGCAGCACCGCCGCCCCGCCCAGCACGAACACCACGCTGCCGACGCGGCCGAACTGCGCCCCCGGTATCATGCTCGACAACAAAGTCATCAGGCCGAATCCCAGCACGAACGACGGCAGGATGCGCAGCAAGGTGCTCTTGATATCTTCCCTGGATTGATTGTGCTGGTACATGCCCAGCGTGCCCATGCTCAGCACCATGACCAGCGCGAACGCCAGCGCCGGCAGGTACAGCTGGTCGCCGGCGTGCCGTCCCTTGAGCCACAGCGGCGCACTGGCCACGGCTGCCGTCAACAGCACCAGCAACTCCAGCAACAACAACATAAAGGCTATTTTGGACACATAGTGGTGAAATATCCTGATCACGATCCGCTCCCCGACACCAATCAGCGGTGTAACTCCGATCATCGCCAACCTGCGGCGCTTGCGCCTTGAGCGGCCACAATTTGCTCGTCGGTTCAGGACTAAAAAGTCCGAAAATCAGCCGGATATGACGCGTTCATGACAAATGGTCTATAGTCATGGTTCTCTACCGCATCCAAACGTAATCATGAAATTTGATGTTGCAATTGTCGGCAGCGGATTGGCCGGCCTGTCGGTCGCCCTCCACCTGGCCGAAACGCGCACAGTCGCGATCATTTCCAAACGCGCGCTGAAGGATGGCGCCAGCAACTGGGCCCAGGGCGGCATTGCCGCCGTGCTCGATTCCGGCGACAGCCACACCCAGCACATCGACGACACCCTGATCGCCGGCGGCGGCCTGTGCGACGAAAGCGCGACGCGCTACATCGTCGAGCACGGCCGCGAAGCGATCGAATGGCTGATCGAGCAAGGCGTGCCCTTCACCAAGGACGATTCGGCCGAACTGGGCTTCCACCTGACCCGCGAAGGCGGCCACAGTCAGCGCCGCATCATCCACGCGGCCGACGCCACCGGCCACGCGGTGCAGGTCACGCTGGAGGAAAAAGTCCGCGCCCATCCGAACATCACCCTGTTCGAGCACCATTGCGCGATCGACCTGATCACCTCCGACAAGCTGCACCCGCTCAAAAAAGCCAACGCCCAGCCCAAGTGCTACGGCCTGTACGTGCAAGACGAGAAGACCGGCCAGGTGCTGACCTTCGCCGCCGAACACACGGTGATGGCCACCGGCGGCGCCGGCAAGGTCTACCTGTACACCACCAATCCCGACACCGCCAGCGGCGACGGCATCGCCATGGCCTGGCGCGCCGGCTGCCGCGTGTCGAACATGGAATTCATCCAGTTCCATCCGACCTGCCTGTACCACCCCTACGCCAAATCCTTCCTGATCACCGAGGCCATCCGCGGCGAAGGCGGCCTGCTCAAGCTGCCGCCGGAAGCCGGCGCCGCCGCCGGCGCCCGCTTCATGCTGGCCCACGACGAGCGCGCCGAACTGGCGCCGCGCGACGTGGTGGCGCGCGCCATCGACTTCGAGATCAAGAAACGCGGCCTGGACTACGTGCACCTGGACATCAGCCACAAGCCGGCCGAGTTCCTGATCGAACACTTCCCGACCATTTACGCGCGCTGCCTGGAGCTGGGCATCGACATCACCAAGCAGCCGATCCCGATTGTGCCGGCCGCGCACTACACCTGCGGCGGCGTGGTGACCGACCTGCACGGCCGCACCGACCTGCCCGGCCTGTACGCGGTGGGCGAAACCGCCTGCACCGGCCTGCACGGCGCCAACCGGCTGGCCAGCAATTCCTTGCTGGAATGCGTGGTCATCGGCCGCGCCTGCGCCACCGACATCGCCGCCAAGGAAAAAGGCGAAGTGCCCTACCTGCCGGACTGGGACGAAAGCCGCGTCACCGACGCCGACGAGGAAGTGGTCATCTCCCACAACTGGGACGAACTGCGCCGCTTCATGTGGAATTATGTCGGCATCGTGCGCACCACCAAGCGCCTGGAGCGGGCCCAGCACCGTATCGCGCTGTTGAAGGAGGAAATCGACGAGTACTACCGCAACTTCCGCATCACGCACGACTTGCTGGAGCTGCGCAACCTGGTCGACGTCGCCAACCTGATCGTCAACAGTGCCTTGCAGCGGCACGAAAGCCGCGGCCTGCACTTCAGCCGCGACTACCCGGAGACGCTGCCGAAAGCGCTGCCGAGCATCCTGACGCCGGCCCGCCGCAAATAAGGAGCAGGCTTGATCACCGTGCGCGCAGCCCGGCCGGGCGATATCCCCGCGATGGAAGCGCTGATCGCCCGCTCGGGCATCGAGCTGAGCGACGGCTTCTACACCCAGCAGCAGGCCGAGGCGATCACCCGCCATGTGTTCGGCGTCGACACCCAGCTGGTCGCCGACCAAACCTATTTTTTGATTGAAAAACATGGGGAGCTGGTGGCCTGCGGCGGCTGGAGCAAGCGCAGCACGCTGTTCGGCGCCGACCGCACCAAGCAAGGCGCCGATCCGCTGCTCGATCCGGCCACGGAAGCGGCGCGCATCCGCGCCTTCTTCGTCGAGCCGTCGGCGGCCCGCCAGGGACTGGGCCGCTTGCTGCTGAGCCATTGCACCGACGCGGCGGCCGCAGCCGGTTTCCGCACGCTGGAACTGGCCGCCACCATGCCGGGCGTGCCGCTGTATCTGGCTTGCGGCTTCACGATGGTGGAACGGTTTGAAATTACACTGCCGGGCGACATCAAGGTGCCGCTGGCAAAAATGAGGAAGCGTATCAACGCATAGCGCCGGCCGGCATCGCAGCCGGCGCCATCAACAGGCTTAAGCCGATTTCTTGCGGCGAGCCATGTAGCCCAGCAGGCCCAGGCCAGCCAGCATCATGCCGTAGGTGCTAGGCTCAGGTACTGGCGGGGCGACCGAACCGAAACCGTCCAGGTAAGCATAACCGGTGTGACCAGTAGGCTCGCAATCGGAAGCCAGCAGCGACAGCGTGAAGCTGTGGCCGGACAGCGACTGGTCGATGGCCAGCTTCTCGACCTGCCAGTTAGGCGTGTAGAACAAGCTGCCTTCGGAAGCGAAACGGCTGTCGACGCCGGAGCCATCGAAGCCGGCGTTGTAGCTGCGGCTGATCAGCAACTGACCGGTGGTGTCGTCGGTCAGGGTCAGCTTCATCAGTGCCGATTGATATTCCGGGTGGCCGCCGTTTTCCAGCACGGCTTTCCAGGCGAAATAGATGTTGGCGTCGGTGTAGTTGTTGACCTTCTGGCTGATGACGGTCGCATTGCCGCCATTAATCGTGTCTTCGGCGCGATAGGCATATTTGCCGCTGTTCACGGTTGAACCCAGCAATGCGCCCAGATTTGGATCGACGTAGCTGCTGTCGATCACGGTGCCGCGCGTGCCGTTGTCGCTGTTCAGGCTGCCACCCGGCAGGAACTGCGAAGGCGTCATGACGGTGTTGTCGACGTTGCCGCGGTAGCCGCCGCCGGTGGTCCAGCCAGCCGTGGTGCCGCTCTCGAAGTTACCGTTGACGAAACCATCCGCATGCGCCAGGCCCGTCAGACCCAACATCGCTACCGCACCTGCCAAAAATTGCAATTTCATTTATCTGCTCCTTTGATTAATGATGTAAAAAATCAAGGCAGATTATATTGCATTTTAGGCATGCATAATTATAAATTTTTACATATATGCATGCCTATTTTTCATGGCACTTATCGAGGGCTTAGCCGACGATGCGCAAGGAGTAATCCGTTGCGCGCACATCCTTGGTCAGGCTGCCGATGGAAATGCGGTCCACGCCGGTCTCGGCGATGGCGCGCACGGTATCGAAGTTGATGCCGCCGGAAGCTTCCAGCAAGGCGCGGCCGGCGTTGAGCCGCACCGCATCGCGCATCATGTCGAGGCTGAAGTTATCGAGCAGGATGGAGGTGGCGTCGGCCGCCAGCGCCTCTTCCAGCTCGGCGATGCTCTCCACTTCCACCTGGATCGATACGCCCTTCTCCAGCCGCTTGGCCGCCAGCACCGCAGCGGTGATGCCGCCGGCCGCCGCGATATGGTTTTCCTTGATCAGGATGCCGTCATACAAGGCCAGGCGCTGGTTCTGTCCGCCGCCCACGCGCACCGCGTACTTCTGCGCCAGGCGCAAACCCGGCATGGTCTTGCGGGTATCGAGGATGGCCGCGCGGGTGCCGGCGATGACGTCGACATACTTGCGGGTGGCGGTCGCCACGCCCGACAGCAGTTGCAGGAAATTCAGCGAAGCGCGTTCCGCCGTCAGCAGCGCGCGCGCCGGGCCCTGGATGGTGCAGACCAGGCTGTCGGCCTTCATCAGATCGCCTTCGGCATATTGCCAGTCGATCTCGATGCCGGCCTGCATGCAGTTCATGATGCCTTCGAACCAGGGCGCGCCGCACAGCACCGCGTCTTCACGCACGATCACGCGCGCGGTGGCGCGGCCGCCGTCCGGCACCAGCAGGCCGGTCAGGTCGCCGCTGCCCACGTCTTCCAGCAGTGCCGCCAGCATATTGCCTTCAAAGGCGGTCTTCAGTGCATCGTCAAAAGGTGCAAAGGTGTTGACTAAGGTACTCATGCCGGACCGATTCCCGAAAACAGTTTAGCTTCTTTTGCCAGGTCAGCGCCCGGCTGGACCTTGGCTTTCTTGGCGGCCGCGAAATCGAGCATGCGGTTGATCGACGTTACCGCCTGCTTGCCAATTTCCGGATCGACGTGGATCTCGTGGTCGGTGTTGTTGTCCATGTTTTCCAGCACGTCGGCCAGGTTTTGCAGGCCGTTCATCGCCATCCAGGGGCAATGCGCGCAGCTCTTGCAGCTGGCGCTGTTGCCTGCGGTCGGCGCTTCGATGAAGCGCTTGCCCGGCGCGGCGGCGCGCATCTTGTGCAGGATGCCGTTGTCGGTGGCGACGATGAAGGTGTCGGCGTCCGATTCGACGGCGGCGTTGATGATCTGCGTGGTTGAGCCGACCACGTCCGCCAGCGTCACCACATTGGCCGGCGATTCAGGGTGCACCAGCACCTTGGCGTTCGGATATTCGGCCTTCAGCAGATCGAGTTCGATGCCCTTGAACTCGTCGTGCACCAGGCAGGAGCCCTGCCACAGCAGCATGTCGGCGCCGGTCTGCTTCTGGATGTAGGAGCCCAGGTGCTTGTCCGGCGCCCACAGGATTTTCTTGCCCTGCTCGTGCAGGTGCTTGACGATGTCCAGGCCGATCGACGAGGTCACCATCCAGTCGGCGCGCGCCTTGACGGCGGCGCTGGTGTTGGCGTACACCACCACCGTGCGGTCCGGATGGGCGTCGCAGAAGGCGGTGAATTCATCGACCGGACAGCCCAGATCCAGCGAACAGGTCGCGTCCAGGTCCG
This sequence comes from Duganella sp. BJB476, assembly GCF_003416895.1. Taxonomy (GTDB): domain Bacteria; phylum Pseudomonadota; class Gammaproteobacteria; order Burkholderiales; family Burkholderiaceae_D; genus Rugamonas. The sequence continues at coordinate 1,433,446 of NZ_QVIO01000001.1, read as the reverse complement.
GCATCAGGATGCGTTTTTCCGGGCTGAGGATCTTGGCGGTTTCGCCCATGAAGCGCACGCCGGCCACCACCAGCGTCTTGGCCGGATGGTCGCGGCCGAAGCGCGCCATCTCCAGCGAATCGGAGACGCAGCCGCCGGTTTCCTCGGCCAGGTCTTGCAGGTCGGCGTCGACGTAATAGTGGGAAACGAGCACGGCCTGCTTTTCTTTCAGCAGGCGCTTGATGCGTTCCTTGAGTTCAATGCGTTGTTCAGGCGATGGCGTCGCTGGCGTGCGCGCCCAGGCGTGGGCGGTGCAGCTGGCTCCGTCTTGTGGATGCTCGTACTCGACGGATTTGATGTCTATGGTTTGCATGGTGTTCAGTGAACGTAAAACGTGAAGCGATAACTATGGCACATTGCAAAGAATCCCGCTTGCGGCGGGATTCTTTTAGAGTGATTAGTCGATGCCCTGGCTGGTCAGGTAGTCCTCGTAGTTGCCGCGGAAATCGACGATCTCGTTTTCCTTGATCTCGATGATGCGGTTGGCCAGCGACGACACGAATTCGCGATCGTGCGAGACGAAGATCAGCGTGCCGGCGTATTTTTCCAGCGCGATGTTCAGCGACTCGATCGATTCCATGTCCATGTGGTTGGTCGGCTCATCGAGCAGCAGCACGTTGTGGCGGCCCAGCATCAGCTTGCCGTACATCATGCGGCCCTTTTCGCCGCCGGACAGCACCTTGACCGATTTCTTCACCTCGTCGCCGCCAAACAGCAGGCGGCCCAGGATCGAGCGCACGGCCTGGTCGTCGTCGCCTTCCTGGGTCCAGTCGCCCATCCAGTCGGTCAGCGTGATGTCCTTGGCGAACTCCTCGGTCGGATCCTGCGGCATGTAGCCGACGTTGGCGTTCTCGGCCCACTTGACCATGCCGTGATCGGCGTGCAGGTGAGCGATGTCGTCGCCGCCGATGCAACGCAGCAGCGTGGTCTTGCCGGCGCCGTTGGCGCCAATGATGGCAATGCGCTCGCCCGCTTCAACCATGATGCTGAAGTTGTTGAACAGCTGGCGATCGTATTTCTTCGCGATCGAATCGACCTCGACGGCCAGGCGGTGCAGCTTCTTCTCGCCGTCGAAACGCACGAACGGATAGGCACGCGACGATGGCTTGATGTCGTCGACCTTGATCTTTTCGATCTGCTTGGCGCGCGAGGTGGCCTGGCGAGCCTTGGACTTGTTGGCGGCGAAGCGGCGCACGAAGTCCTGCAGCTCGGCGACCTTGTCCTTGGCCTTGGCGTTGTTGGCCAGTTGCTGGTTGCGCGCCTGGGTCGAAGCGAACATGTACTCGTCGTAATTGCCCGGATAGATCTTCAACGTGCCGTAGTCCATGTCGGCCACGTGGGTGCACACCTGGTTCAGGAAGTGGCGATCGTGGGAAATGATGATCATGGTGGAGTTGCGGTCGTTCAGCACGTCTTCCAGCCAGCGGATCGTATTAATGTCCAGGTTGTTGGTCGGTTCGTCGAGCAGCAGGATGTCAGGATTCGAGAACAGCGCCTGCGCCAGCAGCACGCGCAGTTTCCAGCCTGGCGACACATTGCTCATCGGACCCTTGTGCAGGTCGATGGCCACGCCGGCGCCCAGCAGCAGCTCGCCCGCGCGCGATTCGGCGGTGTAGCCGTCGTACTCGGAGACTTTACCTTCCAGCTCGGCGGCCTTCATGTAGTCGTCGTCGGTGGCTTCCGGATTGGCGTAGATCGCGTCGCGTTCCTGCATCGCCGCCCACATTTCGGTGTGACCCATCATCACCACGTCCAGCACGCGCATTTCTTCATAGGCGAACTGGTCCTGGCGCAGCTTGCCCAGGCGCTCGTTCGTATCCAGCATCACGTTGCCGCCCGACGGGTCCAGATCGCCGCCCAGGATTTTCATGAAGGTGGACTTGCCGCAACCGTTGGCGCCGATCAGGCCATAGCGGTTGCCATCGCCGAATTTGACGGAAATGTTTTCGAACAGCGGCTTGGCGCCGAATTGCATGGTGATGTTAGCTGTGGATAGCACGAATAAAGCCCTTAAAGCGTTGAATTTAGCAATGAAGCTGGATAACCGGGCATTTTACCATTGATGGGGCGTTGCCGGAACGGTCGCGGCAAAAACGGCCAGGGATCATTCAAGAAGCTGCTATTTGGCGGGAATACGCAGCGTCGCGAGGTAACTGATCTGGGTGCCTATGCCCCGGGTGAGAATAAAATCGTTGCCGCTCACCGCACACGACAGCGAAAATCGTTGCGCCACGATGCTGCACGCGTTCGCCCGACTCTCGCCGCGGTCCAGGAGTTCGACAAGCGCGGCGCGCTGCTCCGCCATTTCCTTCTGCGGATCGCTGGCCGGCGCGCGGGCGTCTGCCGACGCCGCATTGCACACCAGTACCAGCAGGGAAAACAAGTATTTCATCGCATTGGCAACGTAGGATAGTCGCTGATAGTCAAATCGAAGCCGCGCTCGCTCGACACCAGGTGCGCCATGCCACCGTAGGGCAGCGTCGCGCGCTCCTTGATGTGGCCGAACGGCAGGCCGGTCAGCACCGGGATCGGCAGCCGCTCGCGCAGGTATGCCAACATGGTCTCGAAATCGTAGCCATTGTCGAAGGCGCTGAGCTTGTAGCCGGAGAAGTCGCCCAGCACCAGCGCCCGCTGGCCTTCCAGCGCGCCGGCGTACAGCAGTTGCAGCACCATGCGTTCTACGCGGTATGGATGCTCGCTGATATCTTCCAGGAACAGGATGCCGTCCGGCTGGGACGCGAAATACGGTGTGCCCAGCAGGCTGACCATCATCGCCAGGTTGCCGCCCCACAGCTTGCCGCCGACATCGACCAGCGGATTGTCCGAGCCACCCTCCGCCACCGCGCCGCGCACCGTGTGCACCGGCCCGCGCAGGCAATCCCAGAATTGCTGCACGGTGTAGTCGACCGGCGTCTCGCGGATAAAATCATCGCACATCATCGGGCCGCCAAAACTGATGCGGCCGGTTTGCTTCATCAACGCCATCTGGAACGCCGTAAAATCGCTGTAGCCGACGAACAGTTTCCCACTGTCCGCCATCGCCCGGAAATCAATCGACGGCAGCAAGCGACTCATGCCGTAGGAACCGCGCAGCGCGATCACCACCTGCACCTCGCGATCGGCGGCGGCCGCGTTCAACTGTGCCAGGCGGCCGGCGTCGGTGCCGGCGAAGCGCTGGAATTTCTTATCGTCGTCGTAATAGTTGTGGACCAGATGACCTTGCTGGCGCAGGCGCTCGATGCCGTTTTGCAGTGCTGCGTGATCCGGCGCGTAGCCGCCAGTGGCCGCGATCGCGATGCCGATAGTGGATGTGCTCAAAGTGTCTCTGTCAGTGATGGGTGCCGCTGCCCGCCCGGCGGGATGTCAACGGAGGAATGTCCGGCGACATATTACCGCGCAGATGTTGCTCAAGCAAGGCAAGCAGCCGCTCGATCAATTGCGGCGGCAAGTCGTGCCCCATGCCTTCGATCACGTGCAGCCGGGCGTTGGGAATCGCGGCCGCCGTGTCGGCGCCGCAGGCCAGCGGCACCAGCGGATCGGCGGCGCCGTGGATCACCATGGCCGGACAACTGATCTTGCGCAGCAGCGGCGTGCGATCGCCGGACGCGACGATGGCCACCATCTGCCGCGCCATGCCGGCCGGATAGACGCTGCGATCCAGTGCACGTTCGATGCTGTCGCGCAGTTGCCGCTCAGGCGTCGGGAACGACGGACTGCCGATGATGCGGTACACCTGCACCATGCGGTCGATCACGTCGCGCCGGTTGTGCGGAGCGGCGGGCGCGCGCATCAAGGCGTTGCGCGCGGCCGGCGTCGGCCCCGGCAGGCCGCGCCGGCCGCTGCTGGACATGATGGAGCTCAGGCTCAGGGTGCGCCGGCCAAAGCGCGCGGCGAAGATCTGCGCGATCATGCCGCCCATCGACACGCCGACCACATGCGCGCCGGCGATGCCGAGCGCATCGAGCAGGCCGAGCGCGTCGTCGGCCATGTCGTTCAGCGTGTAGGCTGGCGCCTGCTTCCATCCCACCAGCGATTTCAGGTAGGCCAGCATCAGATTGGGTTGCTTGAGATGTTCGAACTTGCTGGACAGGCCGATATCGCGGTTGTCGTAGCGGATCACGTAGTAGCCCTGCTCGACCAGGCCGTCGACCAGATCCTGCGGCCAGGCAACCAGTTGCATGCCCAGGCCCATGATCAGCAGCACCGGCGGGTCCAGCGGATTGCCGCTGGCCTCGTAAGCAATCGTGATTCCGTTAGCTTGTGCGGTAGCCAAAACGACCTCCATGGACAGTGCCGGTAACAGTAGCTTGAGCATACCATTTTTACCGGACCTGCGAAAACCGCTGCTATTCTGAGGTGTTGCGCTTTGCTGCGGCGGCCGCGGCGCGACGCGCGGCAAAGAAGGATTTCAGCATGGCGCCGCACTCGTCGGCCATGACGCCGCCGGCGATCGCGGTATGATGATTGAGCTGCTCCTGCTCGAACAGATTGAGCACCGAGCCGCAGGCTCCGGTCTTGGGGTCGGTGGCGCCGTACACCACCTTGGCCAGGCGCGCGTGCATCATCGCGCCGGAACACATCACGCACGGCTCCAGCGTCACATACAGCTCGCAGCCCGGCAGGCGGTAATTGCCCAGCGCCTCGGCCGCCGCCCGCAGCGCGACGATTTCCGCGTGCGCGGTCGGATCATGCCGGCCGATCGGCTGGTTGTAGCCGCGCGCGATCACCACGCCATCCTTGACGACGACCGCGCCGACCGGCACCTCGCCCAGGTCCCATGCGTGCTGGGCCTGTTCGAGCGCCTGCCGCATAAAATCCTCGTCAGGCATCGGTGATTTCTGCCCAGCAGTTAGGGGTTTCGTGCAACACCAGCTTGTGCAGGTGCAGGCCGGTGCCGTAGCGGTCCTTGTAGGCCGCCTTCAGGATGCCGAAAGCCACGTGGGCCAGGTTTTCCACGGTCGGAATGCGGTCGATCACCACAGTCTTGTGGCCCGGCAGCGTCGCCAGGAAGTCGCGCACCGCAGCATCCTTCTCGTAGACGATGAAGGAATGGTCCCAGACGTCGACCAGGTGTTCCTTGGCCAGCGCCTTGATGTCGGAAAAGTCCATGATCATGCCGTTGTCGGAATTGCCTTCGGCCGTGATGATGTTGCCGGTCAGCGTGATTTCCAGCGTGTAGCGGTGACCATGCAGGTTGCGGCACTGGCTCTTGTGGTCGGGGATGCGGTGGCCGGCGTCGAACTCCAGCTTGCGGGTAATGGTCAGCATGATTAGGGTATCTGTAAAAGTTTATGGGTTTGCAAGCTCAGCTTCCATTTCGGATTGCGCTTGCAGGTTTCGATCGCCAGTTTGGTATTGAACTCGGCCAGCGGGCCATCCATGGCCTGGACAAAGAAATTCTCGAAGTCCAAATGCTCGTAGGCGCTCAGGTCCTGGCCGGTTTGCGGGATCACCACCTTGATTTCGCTGCCCTTGGTCACCACCAGCTTGGAACCCATTTTCGGGCTGACGCAGATCCAGTCCACGCCCTCGGGCACCGGCAGCGTGCCATTGGTTTCAATCGCGATTGTAAAGCCGACCGCATGCATGGCGGCGATCAGCGCGGTATCGAGCTGCAACAGCGGTTCGCCGCCGGTGAACACTACATATTTGCTGGCGGTGTAAGTTTCCGGCCACAGCGCGTTGATGGTGGCGGCCAGGGCTTCCGGCGTGGTGAACTTGCCGCCGCCCTCGCCGTCGGTGCCGACAAAATCGGTATCGCAGAACTGGCAGACGGCGCTGGCACGGTCGCTCTCGCGCCCGGTCCACAGATTGCAGCCGGAAAAACGGCAAAACACGGCGGAACGCCCGGCGTGGGCGCCCTCACCTTGCAGCGTGTAAAAAATCTCTTTGATGCTGTACGTCACGGCAGTTCCCAATAGGACAACCCTCAATTATATCTTACGCTACACTTTTCGGTCTATGCCGGTAGAAGTTGACATTTCACAATGCTACCGCGCAGCAACCACGATATGTTGGTCTGGTGGACGCTAACTGGGGAAGAACTATCATGCGCTACGCTCAACCGCTCCTGGAAATCGATATCATCATTGCCGGTGCCGTCATGCTTGCCGGCATCGCCCTCTTGCTGCTGTGGCGGCAGCGGCGCCTGCACCGCGCCCTGATCCGGCAGGAAAACAAGCTGGCCGAAGAACGCGGCCGCCGCGAGCTGGCCGAACAGGCGCTGGGCGATACCCGCATGCAAGTATCGCGCCTCAGCGCCAGCCAGCAGTCGCTGCGGGACGCCGAACGCCGCCGTATCGCCCGCGACCTGCACGACGACATGGGCCAGCACCTGCTGGCCATGTCCTTCGATATTGCCGCGCTGGCCCAGCGCCACGATGCGCTGGCCGAGCCGCTGGCCCAGGTCGAGGCCCGGCTGCAAGCGGCCACCCGCGCGCTACGCACCATTGTGCGCGATTTGCAGCCGGAACAGCTGGAAAGCGGCCTGCAAGGAGCGGTCCAGCAACAGGTGGAGCAATTTTCACGGCTCAGCGGCATTCCCTGCCGGCTGGAAGCCGAGCCGGCCGCCTTCAGCATCCCCGCCGACGAACGCATGGACGCCGTGGTGTTCCGCATCCTGCAGGAATCGCTGAGCAATATTGCACGCCACGCCCAGGCATCCGAAGTATGCATCGGCCTGTGCCGCGTGGCGGACGGCCTCAGCCTGACCGTGCGCGACAACGGCGTCGGCCTGCCCGACCCGCCGGCCCGGCGCGGCTGCGGCCTGCGCGGCATCGCCCAGCGCGTGGCCGAGGCCGGCGGCCGTTTCGATATCACGAGCCAGCCCGGCCACGGCACGGCGCTGACCATGTCCTTCCCGCTCCAATAAACACACCGACAACGGGGACCACCCATGCCCACTCAAAAAATCCAGCACCTGATGGAATTCTCGCAAGCCGACATGCAACACGGCTTCGCGCTGAAACTGATGGAATTGCTGGTCATCCCAACCTTCGTGATCGACATCCACGGCAAGGTCATCATCTGGAACCGCGCCTGTGAGCGCCTGACCGGCGTCGACGCCTGGGAAGTGCTGGGCACCACCGACCACTGGAAAAGTTTCTATCACGACCAGCGGCCGACGCTGGCCGACCTCGTGATCCACGGCCGCGACGCCGACGTCCAGACCCTGTACCACCAGCACGCCCGGCGCAACGACAACGACAGCGGCCTGCGCGCGGAGAACTGGTGCGATATGCCGCGCGTGGGCCGGCGGCGCTACCTGGCGGCCGACGCCAGTCCCATCCTGGACGCCGACGGCAAGCTGGTGGCGGTCGCCGAAACGCTGCGCGACGTGACCGACGAGAAGCGCGCGCAAGTGGCGCTGGAGCAGCTGGCCACGCGCGATGGCCTGACCGGCCTGGCCAATCGCCGCTGCTTCGACGACACCCTGCAAGCCGAGTGGCAGCGCGCGCTGCGCCAGCAGCAGCCCCTGTCGCTGCTAATGGTCGACGTCGACAACTTCAAGCAGTACAACGACGCCTACGGTCACCTGGGCGGCGACGAATGCCTGCAAAGAATTGCCTGCGCGGTGTCGAGCGAAATGCGCGCCAACGACCTGGTGGCGCGCTACGGCGGCGAGGAGTTCGCCGTGATCCTGCCCAACCAGTCGCTGAAAGGCGCGGCCATCGTGGCCGAACGCATCCGTTGCCGGGTCGAGCAGCTGCACCTGCCCAACCTGGGCAGCGCGCAACATGTGGTGACGGTGAGCATAGGTGCGGCGACCGCGCTGGCGGCGCCGGGCAGCGACCCCAGCCAGCTGGTGGCCACGGCCGACTCGGCGCTGTACCGCGCCAAGCACATGGGCCGCAACCGCATCAGCCTGCCGGAGCCCGACCCGCTTTAACCCTGGTAGATGGTGTAGTCAAAGCCGTTGGAAATCGAACCGATCACGTGCGCCTGATTCTCCGGCGATTCCGAAATGGCAGACAGGACTGCCGCGCGCGACGCGCTGCCGTTCTCCAGGTTATTCGTGTAGAACGCCCCGCCTCCAGGATCCGGCTCCCGGTCCAGGATGTTACGGTAAAGCTGGGTGACAAACTGGGCGTTGCTCAAGTTGGCGCCATATGCATCTGAAAATTCCTTGCTCCCCAGGAAATACCCGGCGACCTGATCCAGTGTGTAGCCCATGTCCAGCGCCCTGATCCAAAAACCCAAGCCGCCTGAATCCGGCGTCCGATGGAAGGCCGCCTGATATAAACGATAAGCCTCGCCGCCCACCTGGTGATCGCCGATGTCCAGCGCCATCGAACTGCCGCTGGCGAAAGTGAGTCGCTCGACCCCGATCAGGGTATCCTGTCCGCCCGAACCGGTGTTGTCGGTAACGATAAAGTCGCTGCCGCTGGCCGTGACCGTGTAGTTGCTGCGCGCGCCGCTGAAGCTCACGCTGTCGAGGCCCGCGCCCGCGTTGATGAACTCATTCCCAACGCCGGCCACCAGCTTGTCGTCTGACGCGCTGCCGTTGATAAACTGGCCACCGTTGGACAGATCAATGCTGCGATCGCTGAACTGCAGGACTTCGATCCCGCTCAGCATGTCCGTGCCATCGCCAGTCACGACCAGCGCCGCGGCATTCCCGGTCAAAACGTAATGCGAGTACGCACCGGAAAACACCACCGTGTCCCTGCCGCCGTTGCCGGTGATCGTGTCGCTGCCGGCGCCTTCGTAGATGATGTCCGCGCCGGCGCCGCCGGTGATCACGTCGCCGCTGCCATTGGCATAAATCGTCGAACCGCCCGAGCCGGCAACGGCTCCTTCGATCGTCACGTTGTAGGCGATCGAAATATTGTTATATCCCGGCGCGGTCGAACTGAAGCTGCCGGCGTTGAGGTTGATGGTCACGGCGCTGGTGCAAGCGGAGAAGTTGAACGTATCGCTGCCCCCCGCATCCCAGATGCACTGCAACGGCGAATTCTGCACAAAGTTGTAGCTGTCGTTGCCGGCGTGGTAGCTCATGTTGGCGCCATACAGGTACTGCATCGCCTGGATGTCGTACAGCGCAGGGGTAATGCCGTACTTGTGATTCAACGGGTAGCCGGAGCCGGTGTTATAAGACATCTGGCTGTAGTCCAGGTTGTCCGTCGCTGCCGGCAGGAAAGGACCGTCGATATCGCCACCGGTGGAATTGTAATTGCCCGGATGTTTCAGGCCCAGCGTATGACCCAGCTCGTGGATCAGCACCGACGGACCGAAGCTGCCGGGCGTCAGGACGTTATTATTGTTGTCGGCATTGTTGATGAACAGATAGGTCGGATCGCCACCGTTGGGCAGATACGCATAGCCGCTGCTCTGGTTACCCTGGTTGTTGGTCCCCAGCTGAATATCGCCGCCCGAAAGCACTTCGGTGAATTTGACATTGGCGACAGCCGCCCAGCTCGCCAGCGCCGTGCGCGCGGCTTGTTGCTGCGCGAACGACATCGCTGCGAAACCGTTGACGTCATCGGCGCTGCCATCGCTAGGCGCCGAACTCATGAAGCTATAGCTCAATGAAACGGCCTTGCCGGGACTGCTGGCCCAGCTGCTGTAGACCAGCGCGTCAATCGAATTATTACCGGTCGTGAAGAAAGTCATGATGTGGCCAAGGCGAATTAGTGCGATTGCATCATAGTATCACCAGTGCCTGCCTAATCGAAAGGATTCGGCACCGTAACACGCGGGGCCGGCGGCAGCTTTGCGGGCAGTTTTTGCGCCTCCAGCCGCGCCACCACATCGCCCAGCAAGGCATGCAGCGCGCGCGCGTCGGCCAGCCCGGCCTGGTCGGCCGTCAAATCGACATCGCCGCTGAGGGTGATGCGGTCCAGCCGGTTCTCGACCGACAATTGGCCGATGTTCAGCACGTCCGACTCATTGGCGTAGGGTACAAATTTACTCATGACAGGCTCCGGGATTTACGTGGTTTGACCTTCGGCAGACGCAACATCGTTTCTTTTTGACTCGCCGGCAACGACGGCAGCAGATTGATGCCGACCCGCGCCTCCAGCTGCGCCACGCTCAGTGTTTCATATTCAGCGTCGGCGCGGTTTTCGATAAAGAACGCAGCCCCCGCACGCTGGCGCGGGCTGTACACCAGCTTGTACAAATGGCTGGGTACCAGCACATTGCCGGCCTTCTGCAAATTGCCGCCGATGAAGGCCGGGCCGGTGATCACGTACAGGTCGCCCTCCTTCTGCGCCAGCTTGCGCACGGCGCCTTCGATGCCGGCCCACACATGACGGTTATTGTCCGCATCCTGCGGCACCATGTTCGCCAGCGTGAAGCTTTCGTGCTGGGTCTCACGGTCCGGCATGTCGCCGTTCGGCGCCATGTGGCCACGGTCGTAGCCACTGCGGGCGTAATCGGACAGCTCGGCGCGCAGGCTGGCCGGCAGCTGCTGTTCGGTATGGAAGGAATTCTCGCGCGACAGGTTCTTGGCGGCGTCGATGTTATCGGCGGTCAGGTGTTCGGCCGACCACAGCGGCGTGCGCGTAATCCCGGAATGCATGACGCCGAACACGCCGTAGCACAGCTCGGTGGTGGCGGCAGTCATCTTGGCGTTGCGGATTTCCGGCAGGCGGCCATCGACATAATGCGCGGGACAGTTGCCGGCCCAGGCCAGGCTGGCGCCCAACAGCCCGCAAGCGAGCGCCGCCGCGGCGACGGATCGTTGAATCAGGTACATAGTTCCTTCGGATAATTTGTCTTGGCGGCATTCTAGCGGAGCTCGGCCGCCTGCAACAAGCGCGTGGCAACTGTGCGCAGCTCGTCGCGCAAGGCCGCCGGCGCCAGCACCGTGAACGCGAACGGCGCCGCCGCCAGTTGCCGCGCCAGCCAGCCCAGTTCGTCGGACTGGTTATGCAGCACGACGCCGTCCGCCGTTTGCTCGAACAGGCCGATGGTGTCGATGAAGGCGCGGCGCGCGCTGGCCAGATCGGTCTCCAGCAAGATCGTGGCGGCGAACTTGCGCGGCAGCGTAGCCACCGACTGCCGCAGATGCTCCAGCGCGTCGAAACCGGCCGGCAACTGGAAACTGCCGCGCGTGGGTGTCACCTGCACCACGCGGTCGAGGCGGAAGGTGCGGATGCCGGCGCGCAAATAGCAGTGACCAACGGCATACCAGAAGCCGCCGTAATACACCAGGCCGTACGTATCCACATCGCGTTCGCTGTCGACACCGCCCGCGCGGTAGTGCAGATGCACGCGCCGACGCGACTTGGCGGCCAGGCTGAGCGCCGTCAGCGCCGCATTATCCTGCGGCGCAGCCCCCTGCTGCGCGATGGAACGCAAATCCAGCCGCACCGTTTCATCGATGGCGTCCACACGCTGACGCAAGCCGTCCGGCATGATGCGGCCCAGCTTGGCCTGCGCGCTGGCCACCGCCGGCGCCGCCTCGGCCAGCCCCAGGCCGCGCGCCGCCAGCAAGCCCAGCGACAAGGCCAGCGCCTCGTCGTCGGTGAACATCATCGGCGGCAATTTAAAGCCGGGCATCAGCGCATAACCGCCGTGGCGGCCACGCTCGGCCGTGATCGGTATGCCCATATCCTCAAGCATGACGATGTAGCGGCGCAAGGTACGGCCGTCCACGCCCAGCCGGCCGGCCAGGTCGGCGCCGCTCAGGCGGCCGTGGGTTTGCAGCAGCTCCAGCACTGCCAGCACGCGGGTGGTTGGATGGTACATGCCGCAAAGATAGCAGATTTATAGGACCAAATCCGTCCTATTTAATCGCTAGACTGCAGCAAACACACCAACAAAGGAGCAAAACATGAGTCAAACCGCCAACCTGGGCCTGTATTTTGTCGTGGTATTCGGCGTGGTCGCCCTGCCGGGCCTGGACATGGCCTTCGTCATGGGCAGTTCGATGCTGGGCGGACGCCGCTCGGGGATGGCGGCGGTCGGCGGCATCATCGCCGGCGGCTTCTGCCACCTGTGCATGGGCGCGCTTGGTGTGGCTGTGGTGCTGCAATGCTGGCCGCCGCTGTTCAAGATCATGCTGCTGGCGGGCGCGGTCTACATCGCCTGGATGGGCTACAGCCTGCTGCGCAGCGACAGCATCTTCCATCCGACGCCGGGCGCCGAGGCGATGGCCGACGCCGTCATCTTCCGCCGCGCGCTGACCACCAGCCTGCTCAATCCCAAGGCCTACGTCTTCATGCTGGCGATCTTCCCGCAATTCCTCAAGCCGGGCCAGGGGCCGCTGTGGGTGCAATCCGGCGTGCTGGGCGGCATCACCGCACTGACCCAGCTGGGCGTCTACGGCGCGCTGGCCTATGCCGCCAGCGGCGCCAGCGGCTGGTTCGCCAGCCACCCGGCCGCCGCCACGGTCGCCGCCCGCATCATGGGCGCGCTGCTGATACTGACCGCTGTGCTCAGTGCCAGCCAGGCCTGGGCCTGAAAAACAAAAAGGGCCGGAACCTCGATGGTTCCAGCCCTTCCAAACATCCGCCCTACCAGAGGCTGAGTTTTATTTCAATAGCGACAACTCTGCTTACTATTTTACATCATTTTACCGGAAATAGGTGAAAGTTATGGTCAGGACGGCTTGCTGCGGCGCGCGGTCCGCGTGGTATTGGCGCGCCGGTGTCCGGTGCCGCCACGGCGAGCCGGCGGCTTGCTGTCCTTGGTCTCCCCGGCCTCGGCCCGCTGCTTGTTGACGATGCGGGCCGCCACCTCCTCTTCACGACCCGGATAGCGGCCTTCCTCCTCGAACTTGTGTTCCAGTTCCTTGTACTCGCGCTCGCGCTTGGGACTCGCTCCTTTAGGCATGATCTGCTCCTTCACTCTGATTTCCCGGACCATGCTACCGAAAGCGCAACACTGTCGTCGCACGGCAGCGGAATATTGCTAAAAGTTATAGATTCGCACGACCGTTCGCTGATACACTTTCCGTTCCCCGGAGCAAATACCGGTTCTTACAAACATAATAAAAGACGAGACATGAAGATTGCCGATATCAAGATAGGCCACCGCCTGACAATTGCCTTTTCATTAACAACGTTGATGCTTGCCGTGGTCGTCACGGTGGGTACGCTGGGCCTGCGCGCCACCAGCCTGGAGCACGCTTCCGGCAACGCGCAGCAGATCGCCTCCTTCTACAGCACGCTGATGATCGCCCTCGGCCTGGCCGGCGGCGTGATGAGCCTGTTCACAGCCTGGTTCATCACGCGCGGCATCGTCGGCCCCATCCGCCACGCGGTGCGGGTGGCGCGCACGGTGGCCGGCGGCGACCTCAGTTCCAACATCGAAATACGCTCGCGCGACGAGATCGGCCAGCTGTCGGGCGCGCTGAAGGAGATGAACGCCAGCCTGATCGGCATCGTCTCCGAAGTGCGCGGCGGCACCGAGGCCATCAGCACCGCGTCGGCCGAGATCGCCGCCGGGAATATGGACCTGTCGGAGCGCACCGAGCGCCAGGCCGGTTCGCTGGAGGAAACCGCCTCGTCCATGGAGGAACTGACCTCCACCGTCAAGCAGAACGCCGCCAATGCCCAGCAGGCCAACCAGCTGGCGGTGTCGGCGTCGGCAGTCGCCGGCCAGGGCGGCGCGGTGGTGGCGCAGGTGGTCGACACCATGGCCTCGATCAACGCCTCCGCGCGCAAGATCGTCGACATCATCGCCGTCATCGACGGCATCGCCTTCCAGACCAACATCCTGGCGCTGAACGCCGCCGTCGAAGCGGCGCGCGCCGGCGAACAGGGACGCGGCTTCGCGGTCGTGGCCAACGAAGTGCGCAACCTGGCGCAGCGCTCCGCCGCCGCCGCGCGTGAAATCAAGGGGCTGATCGGCGCTTCGGTCGACCAGGTCGATGCCGGCGCGCGGCTGGTCGACCAGGCCGGCGTGACCATGACGGAGATCGTCGCCAGCGTGCGTCGCGTCACCGACATCATGAGCGACATCGCCGCCGCCAGCCAGGAGCAGCTGTCCGGCATTGAACACATCAACGGCGCCATCGTCGAAATGGACCAGACCACGCAGCAGAACGCCGCGTTGGTGGAACAGGCTTCGGCGGCGGCGGCCACCATGCGCGAGCAGGCCGCGCACCTGCAGGGCGCGGTCGGCGTGTTCAAGCTCAGTGGCGATGGCGGTGCGAAAAAGAGCGCCAGCGTCAAGCCGATCAAGTCGGCGCGCCGCGCCAGCGCCCATCCATCGGAGCACTTCGCCGAGTTGGAAGCGCCGCAGCCGCGCCGTTCGTCGGCCGCCCGTTAAGCGGCGATCAGCAGCTCGATCTCGGCCAGCAGTTGCGGCATGGTGTCGACCACGCGCCAGGCGCCGGGGAAGTCATGGCCGCGCGTGAGCGCATTGCGCAGGATGATGCAGCGGATGCCGGCCGCCGTCGCCGCCTGCAGGCCGCGCGGCGAGTCTTCCACCACCAGGCAGTCACCGGCCTGCACACCCAGCCGCTCAAGGCCCAGCAGGTAAGGCTCCGGCGACGGCTTGCTGGTCGCATAGGATTCATGCGTCAGCACGAATTCGAAATGCGGCAGCAAATCCAGCCGCTGGTGGATGATCTCGAAGTGCTCGCGATTGGAACTGGTGACCACGCCCATGCGCAGGCGTGGCGACAGGCTGGCCAGCACCGCGCCCACGCCTTCGATGGCCGGTATGTGTTCAGAAGCCAGCGTGGCGGCATAGCGGCGATTGCGCTCGCTGCGCCAGGCGTCCATCCCGGCTTGGTCCATCTGCGGATCGAGCAAGTGCCACGCGCCGCAGTTATCGGCCAGGTACCAGTCGAAGAAGTGCTGCTCGCTCAGCTCCAGCCCAAGCGGCAGGAACAGCTCCCGGTTCGCCTCGTAAAACAGGCGTTCGGTGTCCACCAGCACGCCATCGTTATCCCACAAAATCGCCCGCAGCATCGTCACTGTCCCGTGTAAATCGTCACAGCGGGCATTGTACCCGCTGGCCTTGCAGGGCCGGGTATGTAATACTCCGTTCAACATACTAAAAACAGAGCAACATGGCCGTTTTAGCACTGCTGCCACGCAGCCTCAAATTTCGCATGACGGCGGTAGTCGTCATGCTGGTGCTGGTTGCCACAGTCATCGTCACCTGGGTAGCGCTGGTGCTGGCCGAACGCGATATGAAAAGCGTGATCGGCGACCAGCAATACGCCCTGCTGTCCTCCGCCGCCGCGCAGGTGGATGCCCAGATCACCGCAAAGAAAGCCCTGTTGGCCAGCCTGGCCGACGCCATGCCGCCCGACGCCGGGCAAGACCCCGAGCGCATGAGCGCCTTCGTCGCCCGCCATCCGGCCGTGCGCAAGGAATTCCTCAACCTGCACATCTTCAACCAGAACGGCGTCCTGATACACACCGAGGGTGAAGGCGCGGCCGTGCTGGCGCTGGACGAGCGCCCGCGCGCCTTCATGCAGAAGGTGCTGGCCGGCGGCCGTGTGGTGGTGTCGCCGCCGTTCAAAAGCATCTTGTCCGGCCGGCCCGCCATCATGATCATCCAGCCGGTGCTGAACGCCCAGGGCAAGGCGGTGATGCTGCTGGGCGGTAGCATCGACCTGGTCGACTCCGATTTCCTGGCGCAGATCGCCGCGCAAAAACCGGGCAAGACCGGCTACATGTTCATCATGACCACCGGCGGCATCCTGCTGCACCACCCCAATCCCAAGCGCCTGCTGGAGCACATCAATGCGCGGCCGGGCTACAACCGCGCCACCGAGATGGCGCTGCAGGGTTTCGAAGGCTGGACCGAGGCGGTCAACAAGGCCGGCAGCGAAGGCATCTACTCGTACAAGCACCTGTCCACGACAAACTGGATCATCGGCGCCCGCTTCCCGGTCGACGAGGCGTTCGCGCCGATGATCGAAATGCGCCGCCACGCGATGCTGGCGGCCGGCGCCTTCGCCGCGCTGGCCGGCCTGATGGCGTGGCTGGCGATCCAGACCTTGCTCAAGCCCTTGGGCCGGCTGCGCCGCAACATCAGCGACATCCGCAGCGGCGATGTCAGCATCGGCGTGCTGCAACGGCGCCGGCGCGACGAGATTGGCGAATTAAGCAGCGCCTTCCACGAGCTGATGGCAGAACGCGAACAGGCGCAGGAAGCGATACGCGACAGCGAATCGCTGATCGCCGCCAGCGAAAAGCGCCTGCGCATGATCGCCGACAGCATCCCCGCCATCGTCGCCTACATCGACCGCGACAACCGCTACCACTTCACCAACGAATACTTCCGCACCATGCTGGGCCTCGATCCGCAGGCGATGATAGGCAGGACCATGTCCGAAGTGCTGGGCAAGGATTTCGTCGCCTCGATCGCGCCGTTCCATGACGCGGCGATGCGCGGCGACCGCGTGCATTACGAGCGCGAAGGCCGCAAGGACGGCTTGCCGCAGCAGGTGATGGGCGACCTGATACCGGACATCGCCGCCGACGGCAGCGTCGCCGGCGTCTACCTGATGGCGGTCGACATCACCGAACGCAAGAGCGCCGAGCTGCGCCAGGCCGCCAGCGAAAAGCGCCTGAAACTCCTGACCGACAACCTGCCGGTGCTGATCTGCTACCTGGATCACAAGCGCCGCATCCAGTTCCTCAACGCTACCTTCTTCCAGTGGTTCGGCGTGGAGCCGGGCAAGCTGATAGGCCGCCACCTGGTCGACGGCATAGGCCGCGATCACTACGAGCACGCGGAGGCGCACCTGGAACAGGCCTATCGCGGCCACAACGTCACCTACGAATTGAAAGCGCAGATCGACGGCAGCCTGCACACGCTGGAGACCACCTTCGTGCCGGAGCTCGCGGCCGACGGCACGAAGGTGGTCGGCATCTACTCGCTGACGCACGACACCACGCGCATGAAGGAAATCGAAGAACGCCTGACGCAGCTGGCCCGCATCGACTCATTGACCGGCATCGCCAACCGCCTGATGTTCGAAGAGATCCTGCAACTGGCGCTGGTGCGGTCCAAACGCAATCGCCGGCCGCTGGCGCTGGCCTACCTGGACATCGACCACTTCAAGAGCATCAACGACACGCTGGGCCACGGCGCCGGCGACGCGGTGTTGAAGGAGTTCGCCTCGCGGCTGGTGGGCAATGTGCGCGCCTCGGATACGGTGGCGCGCTTGGCGGGGGATGAATTCGTGATCGTGTTCGAACAGGTGGACGGCGCCGGCGAATGCGAGCGGCTGGCGGCCAAGATCATCGAATCGGTGCGGCGGCCGTTCGACGTAGCCGGCAAGCCGATGCAGATCACGACCAGCATCGGCTTCGCACTGCACGAGCGCGATGCCGAAACCCCGGCCGAACTGGTGGCCCGCGCCGACAGCGCGCTGTACGCGGCCAAACGCAATGGCCGCGACGGTTACGCGCTCGCCGGCTGACCGCTATCAGGCGGGGGTGCCGCTCGCCTGTGGATTCGGCAGCGGCTCGGATACCTTGAACAACAGGTTGCGATCGACGTGGTGGAACGGTTCTTCCTGGCCGCGTATCATCATCACGGTGTCTTCCTCGTAGCCCCAGCTGCCGTCGTCGTTGATGGTGACCTTGATGCGGTACTCGACGGTCTTGAAGCCGTACTCCAGGAATGGATTGGAACGGATGCCGTAGGTATCGGATTCCAGCCGGGCCACCAGTTCAAATTCTTTCGCGTCCGGCGCCACCACGGCCGAAGCCATGGCGATCTGGCCGCGCGGGATGCCCAGCGTCTGGATCACGGTGCTGGTGGCGGGCTCCCACAACCAGTAGCCAACCTGCTCGTGGTAGGTCTTGGCCTGGCCAGGCTTGTTGATGATGATCAGGTAGCGCAAGCCGTAGAACAGCTGCGGACCATTGGTGACCGGATCGATAGGCTGCAACTCGATGCGCTCGACGTAGGCCTGCTTGCGCGGACCGTCCGCTTTCGGCTTGATATCGAGGCCACGCTCGCCCTTCCAGATGCCCGCCATCGGCGCCAGCGGGCCGAGGTTGTTCAGGGTGTTGATGTCGATCGGTGTAGGCTCGGTGTAGATATCGCTGGAAAACTCGCTCATGCATAATCCTGGGTGGTTGGTGATAGCCCCTATTGTAAGGCGATCTCGATGCGGTTGCGTCCTTCATGATAGCGATAGGCCACCGCGCTCCCCAACTGGCGTATCAGCAGCAGTCCGACGCCGCCCACACCCTGCTCCTCGATCGGCCGCGCCGGATCGGGCGGCGGCGGCCCTTGCGTGAGCGGATTGAAGGCCGGCGCTTCATCCTCGTACACCAGGCGCGCGCCGTCCACGCCGACCCACACCGAATGGGCGCTGTCGCCGCCGTGGCCATGCAGGATGCTGTTGCGCAGCAGCTCCTCCAATATCAGTTCGGCGCGCGCGACTACGCCCGGCCCAAGGCCAGCCTGTTGCAACGCCATCGCAGCAAACGACATCGCGCCGGAGACCGCATCCAGCCGCGCCGGAAACCGCAACAGGTGCGCAATACCGGTTTCTTTTCTGTCCATTCGAGCATATTATCGGAATGCTCATCTCAGGAGAAGAATCATGCGCAACTTAAAAGCCACCCTTGCCACAGTGGCCGCCGTACTCGCGATGGGCGGCGCCTGCGCCGCCGAACAGCCGGCGGGCATGGTCAAGACCACCAAGGGAGCGGCCTCCATAGAGCACGCCGGCAAACAGACCCCGGCCACCGCCGGCGCCGCGCTGATGGAGAGCGACCGTGTGGTCACCGGCGCCGATGGCAGCGTCGGCATCACGCTGCGCGACGAGACGCTGCTGGCCGTGGGCCCGAACAGCAATGTGTGGCTTGAAAAATACGCTTTCGATCCGACCTCGCACGAAGGCGTGTTGAACGCCACCGTCAAGCGCGGCACCCTGGGCGTCATCTCCGGCAAGCTGTCCAAGCAATCGCCGGGCGCGGTGCAGTTTCGCACCCCGACTTCCATCCTGGGAGTGCGCGGCACCGAATTCGTCATCGACGTCAAAGATGGGGAGTAAGGCATGGGCATGCTGATCTGGATCGTCTGCCTGCTGGCCGCCGTCTCGCAGCAACAGCGCGGCCCGACCGAGCAAATCACCCTGCTCCCCAGCCAGGACGGCAAGGCCAGCGCGGTGATCATCACCACCGCCGGCGTCGATACGGTGCTCGACCAACCGTTCCAGACCGCCGCGATCGACAGCAAGGGCGCTACGGTCAGCGCCGGCAACGGCGTCGATATCGGCAACCGCTATGCCGCCACGCTGACCGCGATGCCGCAGCGGGCCGCGGTGTTCACGCTGTACTTCGTCACCGACACCGACACGCTGGTGCCCGAATCGGCGGCGCGCCTGACCGACGTCAAGGCGCAACTGGCGTCGCGCCCCGCTCCCGAGATCATCGTCATCGGCCATACCGACACCGTCGCCAAACAGGATTACAACGACCAGCTGTCGCTGCGGCGCGCGGCCACGGTCAAGCGCATATTGGTGGAAGTGGGCATCGACGCCGACCGCATCGCCGTGCAGGGACGCGGCGAACGTGAGTTGCTGGTGCCTACCGCCGACGGCGTCGACGAGCCGCGCAACCGCCGCGTCGAAATCCGCGTGCGCTGATCAATCAGGCCACGCCATCCCAGCGCAGCACCAGCAAGGTCAGGTCGTCCGAAGGTTCGGCCTGGCCCACGTGCAGGCGCACATCGTCCCGCACCGCCTGCACCACCGCGGCGGGCGTGGCCGCCGTCGTTGAAGGCAATGCTGCCAGCAACCGGTCCAGCCGCTCGTTGCCATACAAGTCCCCTGCTTCGTTCATGGCCTCGTTGATGCCGTCGGTGGTCAGGCACAGGCACTCGCCGGCTTGCAGCTGATAGAGCTGCACCGGATATTCGAAATCGTCCAACACGCACAGCGGCGGGCCGTCGGCCGATTGCAGGTGCTCGACGCGGCCATCCACGGTCAGGCGGCGCGGCGCGTCATGGCCGGCGTTGCACAGGACCACCTGGCCGTTCGACGCGTCCAATATGCCCGCCACGCTGGTCACGAACAGCATCTCCGGATTCTCGCGGGTCAGCTCGCGGTTGGCGCCGTTCATGATGGCGGCCATCTCCGACGGTCCGCGCAGCGCGATGCTCTTGGAGAGCGCCTTCGCCACCACCATGAACAGGCTGGCCGGCAGCCCCTTGCCCGATACATCGCCGACCATGAAGAACACGCGGTCGCGGTCCAGCATGAAGAAGTCGTACAGGTCGCCGCCAACTTCGCGCGCCGGCTCCAGCAAGGCCTCCAGCGAGAAGCGCTGCTCGCCGGGGAAGGACAGCGCGGCCTGCGGCAGCGTCGCCATCTGGATGCGGCGCGCCGCGCCCAGTTCACCGGCGGTCTTGGCGGCGGCGACGCGCGCCACTTGCAAGGCGCGCTCGCTGTGCTTACGGTCGCGCACCGCCGCCGCCAGCATGCTGGTCAACAGACTGAGTCCGACCAGCACGACGGCGCACACCACGCTGGTCGCATCGAACAGCAAACCGGCCCGCGCAAACAGCAGCGCGCCACCGCCGAACACGCCCAACACCAGCGCGCCACCCAGCGGCACGGCCAACAGCAGGCGCAGTTTGGGCAGCAACCAGACCAGCAGCAGGCTGCATGCGGCGAAGGTCGCCACCTCGACCCAGCGCATCCATCCGGGACGGCGCAGGAAGGCGCCATCGAAAAAGCTTTCTATCATCTGCGCATGGGTGTCCACGCCGGGCATGAAGTCGCCGCGCGCATTGGTCTTGTAGTCTGTCAGGCCCAAGCCGGTCATGGCGACGATGACGATCTTGTTTTGCAGCGCGCCGTCGGCCAGGCGGCCGCGCATCACGTCCAGCGCTGAGACGTAGCGGTCCATCGCGGGCGCCGAGAAGTTGACCCACACCGTGCCATCCGGCGCGGTCGGCACATGCAGGTCGCCGACCGACACGCTGTGGACGCCGTCGGCATCGGCCTCGATCTCCAGCGCCGAACTACCGGTGGCCACGCGCAGCAATTCCATCGACAGCGCGGGAACCAGCGCCTCGCCGATGGCGCCGACCAGCGGCGCGCGCCGCACGATGCCTTTTTCCAGATTCACCGACAACAGGCCCTGTCCTTTGGACGCCGCTTGCAGCAAGGGCAAGCTGGACATCGCCTGCGGAAAGCGCATCACCGGCAGCGACGACGCCGGCCATTTCACATGCACCGGCCACACGCGCAGCGCATCGCTGGTGCCGGCTTCGGGATGGGCGAAACCCGCCGCACCCAGCACCATCGGCGCGCGCCGCATGGCCGCCGCCAGCACGTCGTCGTAGGCGGGCAGCGCTGCCAGGCTGTCGCGCAGCGGACCGGCAGGCAGCCGGGCAGCCAGCGCCTCGGGCGAGGTGGTGTCGGGCTCCGGCATCAGGATATCGAGGCCGATGGCCAGCGGCTGCTGGGCGTTGATGTGCTCTATCAGCTCGGTCAAACGGGTGCGTGGCCATGGCCACTGGCCGAACTCCTTCAGCGAGGCTTCATCGATGGCGATGATCAGCACCGGTCCCGAGGCGCGCTGGCGCGGAAAGTGGACCTGGTAGGCGTTGAACAAGGCAAGCCGCAGCTGCGGCAGCAGGCCGTCGCCGCCGACAGCCAACGCCACGGCCAGCAGGCAGGCCAGTACCAGCGCCAGCGGCCTGCCCTGGCCTGCGCGGACGCCGCCCAGGGCCTGGGTTTGCAAGCGGAGCAGCATGGCCGCGCTTACAGTTCGATTTCCATGCCGTCGTAGGCCGAGACGATGTCCAGCGGCGCTTCGCCGGTGATCTCGGCATAGCGCCGCGTCTCGGCCAGCACGCGGGCGATCTGCGCGTCGTCGTAGATGGGTTCATGGTGGAACAGGCAAAGCTGGTGGACCCCGGCCAGCTGGCACAGTTCAACGCCAACCACGTTGCTGGAGTGCCCCCAGTCGGCCTTCACCGAAATCGAATCGGCCAGCGAATACATGGCGTCGAAGATCACCAGGTCGGCATCGCGGAAGAACTCGACGAAGGCCAGGCGTTCGGCGGCGTTATCCAGCTTGTGCTCGGAGTCGGTGCTGTAGATCATGACCTTGCCGCCTTGTTCCAGGCGGTAGCCGTAGGAGTCGCCCGCATGCAGTTGCAGCTTCGCGGTCACGGTCAGGTCGTGCAGGTGCAGCGGAACGCCAGGCTCCATCTGCACGAACTCGATGGTCGCGCCCAGCTGGTGGAAGCCAACCGGGAAGCTGATCGGCTCCTGCTGGCGGCGGAAGGCCGTCTCCAGCTCCTGGTGGCAGCCATAGATGATGATGCGGTTGCCCGGTATGTAGGCCGGCGTGAAGAACGGGAAGCCCATGATGTGGTCCCAATGGAGATGGGACATGAACACATGGTAGGTCTGCGGCTTGGCCGGGCCGTAGCGCGCCAGCTTGGCGCCGGCCAGCGCGCGCACGCCGGAGCCCAGGTCGAGGATGATGTGTTCGTGCGTGGTGTCCGGGTTCCACACCTCGACTTCCACGCAGCTGGAATTGCCGCCATACGTGCCGCGTACATCGAAGCCCAGATCGTTGTCGATATACGACGCCACCTTCTCCGGCGTATCGAGGTTGCGGCCGATCGCGCCTTCCAGCGCCGTCACCAGCTTGGAGCGGATCTGCGTGTGGTTCAGCGCCACCGGCAGCGAGCCGCGCGCGCCCCAGATGCGGGCTTTCATGAAGCGCCGCCCACGGCCGCCAGCGCGCCGGCGCGGTCCGGGAAGATCTCGAACAGCATGTCGAAGCGGCTGATGGTGAACACCTCCAGCACCAGCGGCTGCAGGGCCGTCAGCACCATGCGTCCACCCTGCGCCTTGACCTGCTTGATCGCCAACATCAGCGCGCGCAAGCCTATGCTGCTGATGTAATTGACGCCGCTGAAATCGAGCACCAGCGCAGCCCCATCCTTGGTACAGTCGCGCAGGTGCGGATCGAGTGCTAGCTTGAACGCATCGGCATGCGTATGATCGATACGACCGGCCGGGCTGAGCACCACGGTGCTGCCGGATTGCTGTGGCTGAAGTTCCATAATGGTGCCCTGTGCGCTGTGCGGGTGGAGATGGGGATATTTTTCATTTTTACATCTTTTTGTGCAAGAAGCAATTCCGAGGAGAATCGCCTGTACATGATATTCTTCGGCCTCGACGCAACCAGGGAGAACGCGCATGTCGCCGCTCGACAAATATTTTAAGCTCACTGAGCATGGCAGCAACGTTCGGACCGAAGTGGTCGCGGGCATCACCACCTTCCTGACGATGGCTTACATCATCTTCGTCAACCCGGCCATCCTCGGCGATGCCGGGGTGCCGAAGGACGCCGTCTTCGTCGCCACCTGCCTGGCGGCCGCGCTGGGCACCGTCATCATGGGCCTGTACGCCAACTACCCGATCGGCATGGCGCCGGGCATGGGGCTGAACGCCTACTTCGCCTACGCCGTGGTGCTGGGCATGGGCGTGCCCTGGCAATCGGCGCTGGGCGCGGTGTTCATCTCGGGCTGCCTGTTCATCCTGGTGAGCGTGTTCAAGGTGCGGGAATTGATCGTCAACGGCATACCGCATTCGCTGCGGGTGGCCATCACGGTCGGCCTGGGCCTGTTCCTGGCGCTGATCGCGATGAAGAGCGCCGGCCTGGTGGTCGCCAGCCCCGAGACGCTGGTGCGCGTGGGCGACATGCACAAGCCGCAGACCATCATGGCCGTCTTCGGCTTCCTGCTGATCGTCACGCTGGATCGCCTGCGGGTGCCGGGCGCGCTGCTGATCGGCATCGTGGTGGTGACCATCATGAGCTTTTTCTTCGGTGGGAACACCTTCCACGGCTTCATGTCGCTGCCGCCATCGCTGGCGCCGACGCTGTTCCAGTTCGACCTGAAAGGCGCCGCCTCGATGGGATTGTTCAACGTGGTGCTGGTGTTCTTCCTGGTTGAACTGTTCGACGCCACCGGCACGCTGATGGGCGTGGCCAGCCGTGGCGGCCTGCTGGTCGACGGCAAGATGAAGCGCCTGAACAAGGCGCTGCTGGCCGACAGCTGCGCCATCGTGGCCGGCTCCATGCTCGGCACCTCCAGCACCACGGCTTATCTGGAAAGCGCGGCCGGCGTGCAGGCAGGCGGACGCACCGGCCTGACGGCGCTGGTGGTGGCGCTGATGTTCCTGGCGGCCTTGTTCTTCGCGCCGATCGCCGGCGTGGTGCCGGCCTACGCCACCGCACCGGCGCTGCTGTTCGTCGCCTGCCTGATGTTGCGCGACCTGGTCGATGTCGACTGGAGCGACACCACCGAGAGCGTGCCGGCCGCGATCACCGCGCTGGTGATCCCGTTCACCTACTCCATCGCCCACGGCATCGCCTTCGGTTTCATCACCTACGCCGGGCTGAAACTGCTCACCGGCCAGGCGCGCCAGGTCAAGCCGGTGGTATGGGTGATCGCCGCGCTGTTCCTGTTCAAGTACACCTACATCGCCGGCTAGCCACCGGCCGCCAAGCGTTCAGGGGATGCCACCAGCGTCGGCATCTCCCGCACCGCCAGGATGCCGACCACGTTGTTGAGCCGCATGCGGCACAGCGTCAGCGGGTCTTCATCCTCGGCCGCCAGCCGTATCTGCACGTCCACGCCTTGCGGATGCGTGGTCGTGCGCAGGCTGCGCAACTCCAGTCCCAACCGGCGCACGATCGCCAGCACCGCTTCCAGCGTGGCGATGGGATCGTCCGGCTCGATACAAAATCGGTAGCTTTTTTGTGTGGTATTCATGCAACCAGAATATCCGGGAGCTGGCAAAATAGGCTTCCTTGTTTTGCTCGATATCCAGCCAAATGAAGAAGATCGTCCCGTCCGATGTAAAATCAGTGGAATAATCATCTTTCTGGACTCTGCAACATGGAAATCGACGAACTGGACCGCCGCATTTTGCGCGAACTGCGCCGTGACGGCCGCCTGAGCAACACCAAACTGGCCGAAAAGGTCGGCCTGTCCACCACGCCGTGCTGGAACCGCGTGCGCGCCCTGGAGGAAGGCGGCCTGATCGAGGGTTACACGGCGCTGCTCAGCCAACAGGCGCTGGGCTATCCGGACACCGTCATCATCGAAGTCACGCTGGACCGCCATGACGACGACATCTTCGAGAAATTCGGCCAGGCGCTGGCAGACCTGCCGGAAGTGATGGAAGCCTACCTGCTGACCGGCGAATACGATTACCTGATCAAGGTGGCTGTGGCCGGCACGGCCGGCTACGAGGAATTCCTGCGCCGCAAGCTGTACAAACTGCCCGGCCTGCGCCACAGCCGCTCCACCTTCGTGTTGCGCTGCCTGAAACGCGCGCATTCGGTCGAACCTTGATCCGGCTATGTTGTCGACCGCACAGATGGACCGCCGCAAGCGGCGCATTGTGCAGGTGCTCGAACAACTATAAAAGGATGAACATGAACCAGCCCCTCAAACTCGCCATCGCAATCGCAGCAATGACACTGGCGTCGCAAGCCATGGCGCAAATCACATTTTACGAACACGACGGCTGGCGCGGCCGTACCTTCACCGCCACCCGGCCGGTGAACGACTTCTCGCGCACCGGTTTCAACGACCGCGCCTCGTCGGTGGTGGTCGACCGCGGCCAGTGGGAAGTCTGCGACGACGCCAACTTCCGCGGCCACTGCATGGTGCTGCGCCGTGGCAGCTACGAGTCGCTGAGCGGCATGGGCATGAACGACCGCATCTCGTCGGTGCGTCCGGTAGGCCGTCGCGACAGCTATGACAACGAAGCGCCGGCACCGTTGCCGCAACCGACGTATGAATACCGTCGTCGCCCAAGCGAACGTGTGATCGACGTGCCGATCACCTCGGCGCATGCCGTGGTAGGCACGCCGGAACAACGCTGCTGGGTCGAACGCCAGCAAGTAACTGAACCGGCCCGCAGCGGCAACAACGTCGGCGGCGTTATCGCCGGCGCGCTGATCGGCGGCATCCTGGGTCACCAGGTGGGCGGCGGTACGGGACGCGACGTCGCCACGGCCGGCGGCGCGGTAGCAGGTGCGGCCATCGGCAACAACATGGCCAACAACAGCAACTCGCAAAGCTATGCCCGCGATGTGCGCCGCTGTGAAAACGTCAGCAACCCGACGCCTGAATACTGGGATGTGACGTATAACTATCGCGGCCAGCAACACCGCGTGCAGATGAGCACCGCTCCTGGCCAGACCATTGCCGTCAACGCCAGCACCGGCGAACCACGCATGTAATGCCGAAACTAGCCCACATTCCATAAATTAACTGGGATGTGGGCAAATCAGCAAGTATACTCAAGCCCCCAAATGGGCCGGCCTTGAGACTGCATGCGCAAACTACTCCCCTATTCCTACTACGGTGGCGACACCGACGAGCAGCAGCAGTTCTATTCTGAACTGCGGCCGGTCGCCATCATTTCGCAAAGCGTCGGACTGGTGAGCTGGCTCATAGCCGCCATCTTGCTGGCTTCCGGCGGACAATCGCTGCATGCGAGCCTGCTGTTCGGCCTGCCTGGCATGCTGCTCAGCCTGGCCATCTCGCTGCGCGCCAGCTCCGTCAGGGCGCTGGTCGTCGCCGGCATCATCGGCACCGCCGCCACCGCTTTCGCCTTCCGCCTGCTGATGGCTTACTGCCCGGACCCGACCTTTTGGGTGCTGCCGGTCGGTACCGTGCTGACCTTGTCGGCCGCGCCCATTTTCGGCGGCATGATCAATTACATCGGCGCCGCAGTCGCCGTGTGGCTGATACTCGCGGTAGGCAATTTTCCCGCGCAGCCGGGACAGCTCACGTTTAATCTTGCGCTGCTGGTCATGGGCAGCAGCTTGGCCATGGCAATCTATTTGCACGCCTATTTCCTGAACCTGCGGGTGCGCAGCCATCGCGCGCGGCGGGAACTGGCGGAAATGGCGTTCAAGGATCTGGTCACCGGCTTGAACAATCGCCGCAAATTCACGCTGGAAGTACGCCGCGTGCAATCGCTGCCCTCGCAGATGCCGCTGTTTTTCCTAATGATAGACATCGACGACTTCAAGAAGATCAACGACACGCTGGGCCACGACGCCGGAGATGAAGTGTTGATCCACACGGCACAGGTCATCGGCAGGCTGGGTGCGGGTCACCTTTGCGGACGTCTGGGAGGCGAGGAATTCGGCGTCCTGTTCCACGGAGAGGCCGCTGATGCACTGGACTTTGCCGCAGCCCTGCTGGATGGCGTGCGGGCGGCGACGCATCCGCCGCGCACGGTCAGCATCGGCATTGCCGAATTCGACAGGGACAGCGACCTGTCGATCAGCTACAAGCGTGCCGACGAGGCGCTGTATCTCGCCAAGCGGCACGGCAAGAACCGCTATGTGCTGGCAGACGGCATGCAGGCCGCCGCCTGAGTCCAGGTGTGGCTCGTCCGGCGCCGACTGGCGCCGATCAGCCCAAGCATGCCCACGCCCAGCAGCAACAAAGTGCCCGGCTCCGGTATCGCTTGCAGGACTGGCAAGCCGCCAGGGCCAGTCACCGGCACCAGCGTTACCGCGCCGTCGTTGGTAAGCGTGAAGATCGCAGAACCGACCACGATGGTTGGACGCCCCGCCCCACCCACCGAACCGGACCAGAATGCCGGGTCTGGACGGTACAAGCCGTCCGGCGCCAACGGCGCCAACGGAGTGGTGCCTGGGATGGTGTCGATGGAGAGGCCAAATTCAATGATCAGGTGCGGCGTGGCATAGTTCGGGCTGGTGCCGAAGCTGGCGCCGGCGTGGAACTTGGCCAGCGCCAGGTCACCGGCATCCAATGGGGACCACACCGGCGAACTCAGATCGAAACCACCCGCCGCATCAACCGGCGACCGCACACTGTGGTCTTTTTCAAACGACTGGATGCCGCTGTCGCTGATATGCACGACATAATCGTTCTTGCCGTTCTGGAAAAACACGTCCGTGAACAGTCCGGCCGCCCCGCCCGGCGTGAAGCTGCCCAGGTCGTACATCAGATTGAGCGTGTGTCCGAGCGTCGAACCCGGCGCGCCGTTGGTCGACTGCTCCACGTAGAAACGGGTGCCGCCCGGCGCGCCGACGTTGAAGCTGGCGGAGCTCACGGTGGAGCGGGCCGGCGCGCCGTTCGTCGCCGAGACCGTCCACTCAGCCGCGCCGAAAAGGCCGTCGCTCACATGGATCGGCGCCGCCTTTGCCGCGCCGGCAAGACCGATACCGGCCAGCGCCATAAGGAAAGCGCCACGTACCGCGCCGCGTTTCAGGGAAAATACCTTCGTTGGGAAATGTTTCATGCCTGTCTCCTGGTTGTGTATGCTGCGTCCCAGAAGAAGCAATTTCGGTTCCAAGCACTTTGGATACTGCTGTGCCACGCTTATCACGCACGCGGCGACCGCGCACTGTAAGCACAGCCGACACTAAAGAAAAAGGGCAGCCTCGGCTGCCCTTCGATTACCCGGCCGCTACCGCTTAGAAGTGGTACTCAGCACGAATCATCGGCGTCTTGGCCACGTAGCCCTGGCCGCCGGTGGTGGCCGAGGTGTTGCCGAACTTGTTGCGCCAGTACTGGTACTCGACGCCGACGCGGAAGGTGTTCTTCGCGTGGCCCATCGCGGCGCCCGCATCAAACATCAGCTGCATGTCGATATTGGTCTCGGCGCCGGTATCGTTGCCCACTTCGTCCTTGCCCTTGGACGCGATAAAGTTCGCATAGCCCTCGAAGGCCCACAGCGAACCCAGCGGGATGCCCCAGTCCGACGACAGCATCGCATGCGTCTTGTAGGTATAGCGACCAGTGACGGTGGAGATCGGCGGGAAGGCGCCGCTCGGCGCGTTGCTCTCGTTGAGCAACAGCAGGCTGGTGTTGAAGTGACCGGCCGGCACGTTCCACATAAAAGTCGGTCCCAGCACGAACATGCGCTTGCGCGAGTTGTAGCCCACGTCGTTCTTGGTGTTGAGGTCGAAACCGGCGGTGATGCCCAGGCCGCGCACCGGGCCGAACTTGTATTCCTGGCCGGTGACCTTGCTCAGGTCGACCGTGTTGCGGTACAGGATGTAGGCTTCGTTGGCGCCGGACTTCTGCGTCAGCGAACCCGGGTCATTTTTATCCGATATCAGGAAATCGGCATTGAAGTAGTTGCTGCCGTACTTGTAGCCGCTGACATGGGTCAGCGCCAGGATGTTCTTGGAGATATCGTTCGGGTTGAACGGTTCGCGGTAGTCGTTGCCGTAGCGCCAGCTGACGGAGGTGTCGCTCCAGTCGGCGGCCTGGACCGATCCGGCCAGGCTCAAAAAGGCGATGCACAGCAGTTGTGGAATTTGTCTCGTTTTCATTTTAGTTTTCCATATTTTAGGACGTGACTGTCCCCGCCGGCGCCATGGGTGGCGTCGGAGAGGAGGCAGTCGTTGGGGTTAGTTCCTCAGCCTGCGCCGAGGTAGACGAACTTGAAGGTGAACACGCAAGCGATCGCCCAGATCACTGGACGCACTTCGCGCACACGGCCGGTCAACAGCTTCAGCACCGCATAGGAGATGAAGCCGAACGCCACGCCAAGTGCGATCGAATACGTGAACGGCATGGTCAGCGCCGCAATGGCGGCTGGCACGCTTTCGGTGGTGTCGGACCAGTCGATGTCGACCAGTTCGCGCAGCATGAGGCAGGAAACGTAGAGCAGCGCAGGCGCCGTGGCGTAGCTAGGCACCACGCCGGCCAGCGGCGAGATGAACAGGCAGGCCAGGAACAGCACGCCGACGGCGACGGCGGTCAGGCCGGTACGGCCGCCCGCTTGCACGCCGGCGGCGCTTTCGATGTAGGCGGTGGTGCTGGAAGTACCCAGCAGCGAACCGGTGACGATGGCGCAGCTGTCGGCCAGCAGCGCCTTGTTCAGGCGTTCCATTTTACCGTTGACCAGCAGGCCGGCGCGGTTGGCCACGCCCATCAGCGTGCCGGTGGCGTCGAACAGTTCGACCAGGAAGAACACCAGCACCACGTTCAGCAGGCCGACCGAGATCGCGCCCATCAGGTCCAGCTTGAACAGGGTTGGCGCCAGCGAAGGCGGCATGTCGACGATGCCGTTGAAGGTGTTCCCGGCGATGAAGAAGCTCAATACCGTCACGGCCAGGATGCCGATCAGGATCGCGCCCTTGACCTTCAGGCGGTCCAGCGCAACGATGATGAAGAAGCCGACGATGGCCAGCAAGGTAGGCGCCTTGTGCAGGTCACCCACGCGCACCAGCGTCTCCGGGCTGCTGACGACGATGCCGGCGCTTTTCAGCGAGATCAGGCCGAGGAACAAGCCGATGCCGACGGTGATGGCGGTGCGGATCGAATGCGGAATGCCGTTGACGATCATTTCCCGCAGTTTGAAGATGCTGACAAACAGGAACAGGCAACCGGAAATGAAGACCGCGCCCAGCGCCATCTCCCAAGGCATGCCCATGCCTTTGACGACCACATATGCGAAGTAAGCGTTCAACCCCATGCCCGGCGCCATAGCAATCGGATAGTTTGCGTACAGGCCCATAATCAGGCAGCCCAGGGCGGCCGCGATACAGGTGGCAACGAAGACAGCGCCCTTGGGCATGCCGGCGTCACCGAGGATGGAGGGGTTGACGAAGATGATGTAAGCCATCGTCAGGAATGTGGTCAGACCTGCCACCAGTTCGGTGCGCACGTCGGTCCCATTCTCTTTCAGCTTGAAGAATTTTTCCAAAATTAACATAACGTCTCCGTGTTCTATTTTTAACTGCTTGTGTCATTCGCCGACTAAACATGGGAACAATCGACCTAGACCTTATCTCAGGGGCCACCGCGTTAAATTGCTTCTGTGGCATACCTGCTATCTGTTATGACCTATAACAGCCGGGGCGCGCCGCATTTGAATGCGGCGTAGCCCCGTTCTAACCCTCCTAAACGAATTCGCCGATTTTCGCGACCACTGCCTTGCGCACCGAGCCTGTCACTATGAAGGAGCGCGCTACTTCAAGGTCGTTGTGCAGCCAGCGGTCGCCGTCGAGGCAAGCCGGGATCTGCGCGCGCACCGATTCGTAGGCCACTTGCGTGCCCTTGCCGAGCACAAAACCTGGCAGCAGATTTTCTGTCATCGTCAACGCCTGGGAAGCCAGCAACATTTCTACGCCGACAATGTACTGTGTGTTCGACACCACAGTTGCGGCCTTGCGCGCGCACCAGGTGGAGTTGGACACGTGGTCTTCGCTGTTGCCTTTGGCCGGAATCGAGTCCACGCTGCCAGGCATGCACAGCGTGCGGTTCTCCATCACCAGGGAGCTGAGCGAGCATTGCATCACCGGATAACCGGTGTTCACGCCACGCACGCCGGACATCAGGTTGCGCGGCAGGCCCCACGACAGCGTAGGATCGATCAGGCGCGCGACGCGGCGCTCGACGATGCTGCCCAGGTCCGCCACCGCCATCGCCAGCAGGTCCATCGCCTGCGCCAGGTATTGGCCGTGGAAGTTACCGCCCGAGATGATCTCGAAGCCGCCGCCGTCCTTGCCGAAGATCAGCGGGTTGTCGGTCGCGGAGTTCACTTCCTTGTCGAGGATGGTGTCGATGTAGTCCAGCGCATCGAACACAGGGCCGTAGACCTGCGGCGCGCAGCGCAGCGAGTACACGTCCTGGATGCGGGCGGTGTACGGGATGTCGGTGCGGCGCAGCTCTTCCGGGAACTGTACTGCGCGCGCTTCGTGCGTGGTGCGGGTCGAGCCGTCCAGCAGGTCGCGGATGATGGCTGCGGTCTTGATCTGGCCAGCATGCGGACGCGCTTCGTGGATGCGCGGATCGAAGGCCGACATCTCGGCGCGCATCGCTTCCAGCGTCAAACCCAGCGACAGGCAGGCGTCGGACAGCATATTGCGCGCATCGGAGGCGGCCAGCAACGCCACCGCCAGCGAGACGGTGCAGCCGTTGATCAGCGCCGAAGCATCCTTGGCCTTCAGTTCGAAGACCACCGGGCCGACATTGGAAGCACGGATAGCGTCAGGAGCCGACATGCGCTGGCCCTTGTACATCACTTCCGCTTCTTCAAAGCCGGCGATGGCGGCTGCCAGGTAGGCCAGCGGCGCCAAGTCGCCCGAGGCGCCGACGGAACCCTTCTGCGGCATGATCGGGTGGATGCCGGCATTGACGAAGGCCAGCAGGCGGTCAACCACTTCCACGCGGGGCGCGGAGTAGTTGCTGGCGAAGGCGTTGGCGCGCAACAGCATGGTGGCGCGGCTGACTTCTTCGGAGAACGGCTCGCCCATGCCGCAGGCGTGGGCCTTGATCAGCTGCGTCTGGAACAGGACGATGTCCTGCACCTTGACGCGGGTGTCCTTCAGCATGCCGACGCCGGTGTTAAAGCTGTACATCATCGGCGCTTCGTCGTGCATCCAGGTCGACTCGATGTAGTCGCGGCTTTCCTTGAGCGCGGCGCGCGACGATGCGGCCAGGTTCACTTCGATGGAGTGGTCGCGGGCGACGTCGACGACTTGCGCCGCGGTCAGGTTGAAACCATTGATGGTGGTAGTAGTCATGATCTGTCTTCTTATCAGTTGGCGCCGGCGGCGAACCACGCACCGAGTTCGGAGCGTTCTTCTGGCGTGATGTTGGTCATATTCCCGATCGGCATAGCCTTCAGCACCACGGCCTGCTGGTTGATCTTGGCGGCGTTCTGGTGGATCAGATCAGGCGTGTGCAGCATGATGCCGGCAGGCGCCGTGGCAAATCCTGGCTGGGTAGGCTGGGCCGCGTGGCAGCTGACGCAACGCTGGTTGACGATCGCCTGCACACGGTTGAAGTCTGGCGCAGACACGCTGGCGTGAGCCGCACCGGCAGCTTCGCCGGCGATAGCTGGCGCAGGTGCAGCCGCAGGACGAGGCGCGATCACCACGGCAACCGCCGCCAGGATCGCGACACCGGCCGCAGGGAACTGCCACGCGGTCCTGCCATGATGGCGCAGGTTGAAGAAGTGGCGAATCAACACGCCGGCGGCGATGATCGCGCCCAGCAGCGCCCAGCTGTAAGCGTGGCTGTAGGTCATCGCATAGTGGTTGCTGATCATGATCAGCAGCACCGGCAGCGTGAAATAGTTATTGTGGACGGAACGCTGCTTGGCCTTCTTGCCGTGGATAGGATCAGGCGATTTACCCTGCTCCATCGCTTCCACCAGCTTGCGCTGGCCAGGAATAATCAGCATCAGCACATTCCCGACCATCATGGTGCCGATCATGGCGCCGACGTGGATGTAGGCAGCTCGGCCGCTCAGGAACTTGGTCAGCACATAGGCCATCGCGACGATGAACACGAACATGATGATGCCCAGCAGGCCATCCTTCTGGCCCAGCGGCGAGCGGCACAGCGTATCGTAGAACAGCCAGCCCACCAGCAGCGAGCCGAGGCCCACGCCGATTGCCTGCAACTGCGACAGGTCAGCGACCGACTTATCGATCATCATCGCCGAGGCGTTGAAGTAGTAGACGATGAACAGCAGCGAGAAGCCCGAGATCCAGGTCGCGTAGGCTTCCCATTTAAACCAGTGCAGGTCCGACGGCAGTTCGGCCGGCGACACCAGGTATTTCTGCGGGTTGTAAAAACCGCCACCATGCACGGCCCACAATTCTCCGGACACGCCCTTCTTGGCCAGGTCGGAACCCGGCTTTGGTGGGCGTATGCTGTTGTCGAGCCAGACGAAGTAGAAGGATGCGCCGATCCACGCGATCCCCGTGATGAGATGCAGCCAGCGCACCAATAGATTGAGCCAGTCCACGCCGTAAGCGAGCAATTCCATGTTGTCCCCAATGATTGGATTAAGCTCGTCTGCCACCGCGGGCGCTCCAGACGATTGGGATGATTTCCCTTTTGGCCGCGAACTGTTGAAAGCTCCGCTGCGACCGATTGAAAACCGTACGCAGAACACGCACGGTCTGGGACGAACGATAAAACTAATTCTGGCTTTTCGTATGGCAGTAGCCGTATATTAAAAATAGGCTCACCGTTATAGATAGACCATCATGGCACAACTTCCCGACCACTTAGACCTGCACCTCATACGTATTCTGTACATGCTCCTCTGCGAGAAAAACGTTTCACGCGTCGCGATGAAACTAGATCAAACGCAGCCCTCCATCTCGGCCTCGCTGCAAAAACTACGCGAGCTCACAGGCGATCCGCTGCTGGTGCGCGGCGGCCGCGGCATGGTTCCGACCCAGCACGGCGAGAGCCTGAAGGCGCCCGCCAAACGCATCCTCGACGAGGTGGGACAGCTGTTCCTGCACAAAACGCCGTTCGCCTCCAAGGAGGAAGGCCGCACCTTCCGCATCGGCGCGCCGGACTACCTCGATATTCAATTTTTGCCCAACGTTGTGGCGCGCTTGCGACGCGAATCGCCCAAGAGCCGCGTCATCATCCACAGCCTGGGTGCGGAAGTGGACGCGATCCGCATGCTGTCCGACGGCGAACTCGATCTGCTGATCGGTAACTGGGAACAGCCGCCGGAGCACCTGCACCTGTCGCGCCTCTTCGAAGACCCGATCATCTGCGCCATGCGGGCCGACGCGCCCTATGCCAAGCGCACCGATTCCAACGACATGACGCTGGACGACTACCTTAGCCTGCCCCACGTGGCGCCCTCGCCCACGCTGCCCGGCTTTCACGGCGTAATCGACTCCTTCCTGGCGCAGCAGGGCTACCAGCGCAACGTGGTGGTGGAATCGGCGTATTTCAGCCTGATTCCCTACATGCTGACGCAGACCGACATGGTGCTCACCACCGGGCGCCAGTACCTGCGCTTCTACGAGCGCAACCTGCCGATCAAGACCTTCACGGTGCCGGTACGCTTCCCCACAATGCGCTTCTACCAGCTGTGGCACGAGCGCGTGCACCAGGCGCCGGAGCACAAGTGGCTGCGCGACCAGGTCACGCAGGCCGCCCAGGCCCTCACCGCCAAATAAGCTGCCACTGAACTGCCGTGGGCGTGGCACGCCCACAACACTCTCCATAAGCCCGGGCTGAATGCGGTTATGGCTCCGGGCGTATATAACAGCCTCCCTCGCCATATATCATTCCTCATATACCAAGAGGAGACAGGCCACCGCCTGCACAACAATGACAATCACACTAGATCACCTGAACCGCTGCGGCGCCGACGAATTCACCCAGCTGCTGCATGGCCTGTACGAACACTCGCCGTGGATCCCGGAGCGCGCCGCCGCGCAGCGCCCATTCTCCACCCTCTCCGCCCTGAAACAGGCCTTGCAAGGCGTGGTACAGAAAGCGACCGAAGCCGAACAACTGGGCCTGGTGCGCGCCCACCCGGAGCTGGCTGGCAAAGCGGCTCTCGCCGGTGAACTGACCGCCGAATCGACCGGCGAACAGGCGCAGGCCGGCCTGACCCACTGCTCCGCCGACGAACTGGCGGCGCTGCACAAGCTGAACGCCGACTACAACGCCAAATTCGGCTTCCCCTTCATCCTCGCCGTCAAAGGCCCGACCGGCAACGGCCTGACGCGCCAGGAAATCACCGCAGCCTTCAGCCGCCGCCTGCGTTCGCAACGCGACGACGAACTGGCCGAATGCCTGCGCCAGATCGGCCGCATCGCCGAGATGCGCCTGAACGCGCTGCTGCAAGTGGAACTGCAATTCGGCCCGACCATCATGCAATGGGCGGAAACCATCGGCGCCTGGAGCGACGATGCCGACAACCTCACCTGCGCCTTCATGACCGACGCTCACCGCAAAACCGCTAACCAGCTGGCGACGTGGATGAAGGAAGCGGGCATGGAGGTGTCGATTGACCCGGTCGGCAACGTCGTCGGCCGCTACAAATCGGACCAGCCAGGCGCCAAGGCGCTGTTGACCGGCTCCCACTACGACACCGTGCGTAATGGCGGCAAATACGACGGCCGCGAAGGCATCCTGCTGCCGATCGCCGTGGTCAAGCACCTCAATGAACGCGGCGAACGCCTGCCGTTCGACCTGGAGATCATCGGCTTCTCGGAAGAAGAAGGCGTGCGCTATCAAAGCACCTTCCTCGGTTCCAACGCCGTCATCGGCCAGTTCGACATGACACTGCTGGACAAGGCCGACGCCCAAGGCATCACCATGCGCGACGCCCTGACCGCAGCCGGCCACGATGTCAGCAAAATCGCTTCGGTAGCCCGCAAGCCGGAGGACGTGCTGGCCTTCGTCGAAGTCCATATCGAACAAGGCCCGGTATTGCTGGGCAAAGGCCTGCCGACCGGCGTCGTCACCTCGATCGCGGGCAGCTGCCGCTTCCAGGTTGAGTTGACCGGCCTGGCCAGCCACGCCGGCACCACGCCGATGATCATGCGTAAGGACGCCGCCGCTGCCGCAGCTGAAATCGTGCTGTACGTCGAAGACCGCTGCGGACGCGAACGTTCGCTGGTCGGCACCGTCGGCCAGTTGCACGTGCCGGACGGCTCGGTCAACGTGATCCCCGGCGCCTGCAAGCTGTCGCTGGACATCCGCGCCGCCGACGATGCCACGCGCGACGCCGCCGTCACCGATATCCTCAATCAAGCGGAAGCCGTCTGCGCCCGCCGCCAGATCGGCCTCAAGATCACCAAGATCATGCAGGCGCCTGCCGCACCGTGCGCACCTTGGCTGGTCAAGCAGTTCGCCGCCGCCACCGAACGCGCCGGCGTCGAAATATTCGAACTGCCATCCGGCGCCGGTCACGACGCCATGGCGCTGGCCCGCATGACCGACGTCGCCATGCTGTTCACGCGTTGCGGCAACGGCGGCATCAGCCACAACCCGCTCGAAACCATGACGGCCGACGACGCCGAAGTATCGGCACAGATCTTCCTGGACTTCCTGCGCCAGTTCAAAACCAAGTAATTGCGGAGCAATCATGTCTGAACCTATTCGATTCTTCTATCGCGGCGAAGTACACAACGTCGCCGGCGGTGCACCAACCCGCACCCTGCTCCAGCACCTGCGCGAAGACCTGCACTGCACCGGCACCAAGGAAGGCTGCGCCGAAGGCGATTGCGGCGCCTGCACCGTGGTCGTGGCGGAATTGCAGCCCGACGGCGAAGTGGCCATGAAGTCGGTCAACTCCTGCATCCAGTTCGTGCCTACGCTGGACGGCAAGGCCGTCTTCACCATCGAAGACCTGAAACAGGCCAACGGCAATATGCACCCGGTCCAGGAAGCGCTGGTCGAGTGCCACGGATCGCAATGCGGCTTCTGCACGCCGGGCTTCGCCATGTCGCTGTGGAGTCTCTACCTGAAACAGGAGGGGCAGACCACGCCGCCATGCCGCAAGACCGTGGACGAAACCCTGTCCGGTAACCTGTGCCGCTGCACCGGCTACCGTCCTATCATCGATGCCGCGCGCCGCATGGGCGAGCTGCCTCCCGTCAGCTTCGACCGCGAGGCGCTGAAAGCCTCGCTGCAAACCATCCAGCGAACCGAAATGTACAGCTATACCCACGACGGCCAGACCTTCTACGCCCCGCGCACGCTGGCCGAACTGGCGACCCTGCGCGCAGAAAAACCCACCGCCACCATCGTCGCCGGCTCGACCGACGTCGGCCTGTGGGTGACCAAGCAAATGCGCAACCTTGGCGACATGATCTACGTGCGCCAGGTGCAGGAGCTGTACCGCATGGTGGAGGAAGACGGCATGCTCTATATCGGCGCCGCCGTCTCCCTCAACGACGCCTACGAGGCAGTCTGCAAACACTACAAGGAAGAGCTGCACGAAATGTGGCAGCGCTTCGCCTCGCAACCGATCCGCAATACCGGCACCCTGGGCGGCAGCGTCGCCAACGGCTCGCCGATCGGCGACTCGGCGCCATGGATGATCGCTCTCGGTGCGGAAATCGTCATCCGCAGCGACAAGGGTCAGCGCTCCATGTTGCTGGAGAAGTTCTACCTCGATTACATGAAGAAGGACTGGCAACCGGGCGAGTTCGTCGAAGCCGTGCGCATTCCGCTGCCGCGCAAGGACATCCACTTCCGCACCTACAAGCTGGCCAAGCGCTACGACCAGGACATCTCCGCCGTCTGCGCCGCCTTCGCCTTCACGCTGAAGGACGGCGTGGTCAGCGACGCCCACATCGCCTACGGCGGCATGGCCGCCACCTCGCGCCGCGCAGCACTGGCCGAAGCGGCCGTCAACGGCAAGCGCTGGGACGAAGCCACGCTGAAACTGGCGATGGCCGAACTGGCCAAGGACTACACGCCACTGAGCGACATGCGCGCCACGGCCGCCTACCGCATGAAGACCGCGCAAAACCTGCTGCGGCGTTATTGGCTGGAGACCAATCCGGACTCCGCCCAGCCGCTGCAATCGATCAACGCCTATCACTACGCAGAGGGAGTCG
Organism: Duganella sp. BJB476; assembly: GCF_003416895.1. Classification (GTDB taxonomy): domain Bacteria; phylum Pseudomonadota; class Gammaproteobacteria; order Burkholderiales; family Burkholderiaceae_D; genus Rugamonas. Next base: position 1,395,146 of record NZ_QVIO01000001.1, on the reverse strand, counting down.
TCGCAGCATGAACAGCAAATCCGAAGCATTCCTGACGCAGCCCGCCGTTCCCGGCGTCCCCATGGCGTGGGCCGAAGTCGGCCAGTCGCACCCGCACGAATCGGCGGTGCTGCACGTTCTCGGCGAAGCCACCTACACCGACGATATCCCCGAAGCCGCCGGCACGCTGCACGCCGCGCTGGGTATCTCGGCCAAGGCGCACGCCAACATCCTGTCGATGAACTTCGACGCCGTCAAAGCCATGCCAGGCGTGGTGGCTGTGTACACCCACAAGGACATCCCAGGCACCAACGACTGCGGTCCTATTATCCACGACGATCCGATCCTGTCGGAAGGCCTGGTTGAATATGTTGGCCAGCCCATCTTCATCGTGGTGGCGACCTCGCACGATAACGCGCGCCGCGCCGTCAAGAAGGCCGTCATCGAGTACGAAGAACTGCCTGCCATCCTGACGCCGCAAGCCGCGCGCGATGCCAAGTCCTTCGTCGTACCGCCTATGCACCTGGCGCGCGGCGACGCGCAAGCCGCATTCGAACGCTCCAAGCACCGCTTGAAGGGCGAACTGCATGTCGGCGGCCAGGAGCAGTTCTACCTGGAAGGCCAGATTTCCTACGCTATTCCAAAAGAAGGCAATGGCATGCTGGTGCTCTGCTCGACCCAGCACCCGACCGAGATGCAACACGTGGTCGCCCACGCCCTGCACCGCCATTCGCACGACATCGTGGTCGAGTGCCGTCGCATGGGCGGCGGCTTCGGCGGCAAGGAATCGCAATCCGCGTTGTGGGCAGCCTGCGCCGCCATCTCGGCCGCTCACCTGCGCAAGCCGGTCAAGCTGCGCGCCGACCGCGACGACGACATGATGGTCACCGGTAAGCGCCACTGCTTCTACTACGAGTACGAAATGGGCTACGGCGACGACGGCCGCATCGTCGCCGCAAAAGTGGAAATGGTCTCCCGCGCCGGCTTCTCGGCCGACCTGTCGGCGCCGGTCGCCACGCGCGCCGTCTGCCACTTCGACAACGCCTACTACCTGGGCGACGTCGACATCCGCGCCATGGCCGGCAAAACCAACACGCAGTCGAATACCGCCTTCCGCGGGTTCGGCGGCCCGCAAGGCGCCATCGCCATCGAATACATCGTCGATGAAATCGCCCGCAATCTCGGCATGGATTCGCTGGACGTCCGCAAGATTAACTTCTACGGCCGCAATGACGAAGAAGGCCGCAACGTCACCCAGTACAACCAGAAAGTGGTCGACAACGTCATCCACGACCTGGTCGCGCAGCTGGAAAACGAGAGCGATTATCGCAAGCGCCGCGAAGACATCAACGCCTTCAACGCAAAGAGCAAGACGCTCAAGCGCGGCCTGGCGCTCACGCCGGTCAAATTCGGCATCGCCTTCAACGTCACGCACTTCAACCAGGCCGGCGCGCTGGTTCACATTTACACGGACGGCTCGGTGCTGGTCAACCACGGCGGCACCGAAATGGGCCAGGGCATCAACACCAAGGTTTGCCAGGTTGTAGCGCATGAACTGGGCATCGACCTCGCCATGGTGCGCGCCACCGCCACCGATACCAGCAAAGTCGCCAACACCTCGGCTACCGCCGCGTCGACCGGCGCGGACTTGAACGGCAAGGCCGCGCAGGATGCAGCCAACACCATCCGCAAACGCCTGGCCGAATTCGCCGCCACGCGTCACGACGGCGATCCTGCCACGGTGCGCTTCGAGGCCAACTTCGTCCATATTGGCGACGAGGCGATTCCGTTTGCCGAGTTGGTACAGAAGGCCTACATGGCGCGCATCCAGCTGTGGTCCGACGGTTTCTACGCCACGCCAGGCCTGCACTGGGATCCGAAAACCATGAGCGGCAACCCGTTCTCGTACTACGCTTACGGCGCCTCGGTGTCGGAGGTGGTAGTCGACACGCTGACCGGCGAATGGAAGCTGCTGAAAGCCGACGCGCTGTACGACGCAGGCAATTCGCTGAACCCGGCCATCGACATCGGCCAGGTCGAAGGCGCCTTCATACAGGGCATGGGCTGGCTGACCACCGAAGAGTTGTGGTGGAACCCGGCCGGCAAGCTGATGACGCACGCGCCTTCCACCTACAAGATCCCCGGCGTGTCGGACTGCCCGGAGAACTTCAGCGTACGCCTGTTCAAGAACCGCAACGTCATGGACAGCATCCACCGCTCGAAAGCGGTCGGTGAACCACCACTGCTGCTGCCGTTTTCGGTATTCCTGGCGATCCGCGACGCCTGCTCCAGCGTCGCCGATCATCGTTTCAACCCACCGCTGCGCGCTCCCGCAACCAGCGAGGCTATCCTCAACGCGATCAGCGCAGTGCAGGATGCGGCGGAAGCGGCGAACTAATCATGTCCACGCCCTTCAACCTCAACGCACTGACGGCGGCGGCCAGCAAGGCCGTTCCGCGCGTGCTGGTCACGGTGGCGCAGGTCGCCGGCTCCGCGCCGCGCGAACCTGGCGCCAAGATGCTGATCACCCAGTATCACGCCTTCGACACCATCGGCGGCGGCCACCTTGAAATGGTCGCCACCGACATCGCCCGTGAAATGCTGGCCATGCCGGCCGGCGAACTGCGCGCCGAACGCCGGCTGGAACGTTTCCCGCTCGGCCCTAGCCTGGGCCAATGCTGCGGCGGCGTGGTCCACCTGGCTTTCGAACGCATCATGCCGGAAGCCGGAGAGCATTTCGGCGCCCTGGCTCGCCGCTGGCGCGATGGCCAGGACAGCTGGCGCATGGTGCCGCTGGATTGCATCGAGCCGGCCAGCATCTATGACGCCGCCGGCGCCCATTTGTGCGGCCCCGGTCCTACGGCGCTGGCGCGTCCGGGTCCCGGCATCGACTGCAAGGTGCGCATCGACGATCACGGCAAACGCTGGCTGATCGACTCCTGCCTGCCTTATCGTCCACGCCTGTACCTGTTCGGCGCGGGCCACGTAGGCGCCGCCATCGTGCGCGCCTTGTCCGAGCTGCCATGCCAGGTGGTGTGGGTCGACGAGCGTGACGATATGTTCCCCTCGGTCCTGCCGGCCAACGTGCGCGTCGAAGCGACCGATACGCCGGAAGCCGTGGTGGAAGAAGCGCCGGCCGGCGCCTCCTTCCTGGTGCTGACGCACAGCCATGCGCTGGACCAGCAGCTGTCCGAGCATATCCTGCGCCGCACCGACTTCACATGGTTCGGCCTGATCGGCTCCAAGACCAAGCGCGTGTCCTTCGAACGCCGTTTGCAGGAACGCGGCATCCCGGCCGCCCGCATGGCCGACATGACCTGCCCTATCGGCCTGCCCGGCATCCACGACAAGGCCCCGGCGGTGATCGCCGTCTCGGTCGCCGCGCAGTTGATGCAGGTGTGGGAAGCCGCCGCACTGGCCGTACCGGTGGAAATCGGTGCTAAAATGAGCGCATCTGCTCAAACCGTATTATCGGAAACGCAAACCACATGCACCAACTGATGTTCTTCCAACTGCCTGCAACTCGGGCGCACTCACTCTCCGGCAGCGCCGGGGCGGGAGCGCGCTATCGCCCCTCATTAGTCTAGCCAACCGCTAGCAACCCCGCCGGCAGTACGCCCAAGCACACATAACCGGTGTGGCGCCATGCGCCCGCCATCATCGCCGACGACCATGTCAGTCGCGTCGCGCATTCGCGCGCGTCAACTGGCGTCCGCAACACGGAACAAGGAACAAGGAATGAATATCATGGCAAGCATCATCACCCAAAGCGGCACTTTCCAGGCCTATCGCGCCAGCCTCCTGCACTTCAGCGACGATCCGGCATTCGCCACCAACGCCTGCTCCTGGCACGAAGACGGCCTGCTGATCGTCAACGACGGCAAGGTCCACCTGGCCGGCGATTTCAGCCAACTGATCGCCTTCCTGCCGCAAGGTACCCCTCTGCACGACTATCGCGGCAAGATCATCATGCCGGGCTTTATCGACACCCACGTGCACTATCCGCAAACGGACATGATCGCCTCGCCGGCGCCAGGCCTGCTGCCATGGCTGGAAAAGTACACCTTCCCGACCGAGCGCAAATTCTCCGATCCTGAGCACGCCGCCAACGTCGCCAGCTTCTTCCTCGACGAACTGACCCGCTGCGGCACCACCACCGCCATGGTCTACTGCACCGTGCATCCGCAATCGGTGGACGCCTTCTTCACTGAAAGCGAAAAGCGCAACCTGCGCATGGTCGCCGGCAAAGTGCTGATGGACCGTAACTGCCCGGACTTCCTGCAAGACACCGCCGAAAGTGGCGCGCGCGAAAGCGAAGAGCTGATCAAGAAGTGGCACAAGCGCGGCCGCCAGCTGTACGCGATCACCCCACGCTTCGCGCCGACTTCCACCGAAGAGCAGCTGGAATTGGCTGGCGCCCTGGCCAAAGCCTACCCGGACACCTTCCTGCAAACCCACGTCGCCGAGAACACCGACGAAGTGGCCTGGGTTAAATCGCTGTTCCCGAACGCCCGCAGCTACATGGACGTCTACGACCATTTCGGCATGATGCGCCCGCGCTCGATGTACGCGCACTGCATCTGGCTGGACAACACCGACCGCGCGCGCATGGGCGAGACGCAATCCGCCATCTCGATCTGCCCTACTTCCAACCTGTTCCTGGGCAGCGGCCTGTTCGACTTCGAACGCGCCGACGCTAACCGGGTACCGCTGTCGCTGGCCACCGACGTTGGCGGCGGCACCTCATTCTCGATGCTGCAGACGATGAACGAAGCCTACAAAGTGGCTCGCATGGGCGGCACCTACCTGCAGGCGATGCGCATGTTCTATCTCGCCACGCTGGGCGGCGCGCGCGCCATGCAGCTGGAAGGCACGATCGGCAATTTCGTGCCGGGCGCGGAAGCGGACTTCATCGTGCTCGATCCGAAAGCCACGCCGCTGCTGGCGCGCCGCACGGAGCGTACCGACTCGGTCGAGGAACTGCTGTTCGCCATCGCCATGCTGGGTGACGACCGTTCCATCTCCGCCACCTACGCCGCTGGTAAAGTGGTACACCAGCGCCAGGACTGAACGGATGAGCCCAAGCGAATGGCAGGCACGCGTCGATCTCGCCGCGTGCTATCACCTGTGCGCGCTGAACGGCTGGGATGACGTGATCTACACGCACATCTCGGCCGCCGTACCGGGCGAGGCGGAGCGCTACCTCATCAACCCGTTCGGGCTGCGTTTCGACGAAGTGTGCGCGTCGAACCTGGTGAAGGTGGACCGTGACGGCAACCCGGTCGACGCGGCGCAGTACGACATCAATCGTCCGGGGTTCATGCTGCACGCGGCGGTGCATGGCGCCCGCCACGATGTCGCCTGCGTCATGCATCTGCATAACGTGAACGGCATTGCGGTCGGCGCACAAAGCGAGGGGCTGCTGCCTCTGTCGGCGCACGCGCTGCGCTTTTACGGCGTGCTGGCCTATCACGACTATGAGGGACTGGCGATGACCGATGGCGAGCAGGCGCGCCTGCTGGAGCGGCTGGCCGACCACCCGGCCATGCTGCTGCGGAATCATGGATCGCTGGTCTGCGGCAGGACCATCGCCGAGGCCTTCGTGCTGATGGAGGCGCTGGACAAAGCCTGTGCGATCCAGCTGAAAGCCCAATCCGCCGGCGGCCGGCGCCATGTCCCGCCACACGAGATCTGCCTCAAGGCGCATCGGGAACTGCTGGGCGACGGCACGCCGGACGGCAAGCTGGAATGGCCCGCACTGCTGCGCAAACTGGACAAACTCAGTCCCAACTATCGCTCCTGAAGGAACCGCTATGCCAACTATCAACGTACAACTATTCGAAGGCCGCACGCTGGAGCAGAAGCGCGCGTTTGTCAAAGCCATCACCGAGGTCACCGTTCAAACGCTCGGCGCGTCGCCGGAATCGGTCGACATCATCATCCACGAGTGCAAACGAGAGAACTGGGCCACAGCCGGCAAGCTGTGGTCCGATCAGGAGTAATCGGGTACGATACAGCCAGCGCAACCGGCGCTGATCACCGTATAGCACCATGAAACGAAGAACTTTACTCAGCCTCGCCGCGGCACTCAGCTGCGGCACAGGTTTTGCGCGGGCGGCACAAGGCAAGGAACTGCGGGTCGTCACGACCCACTTGCCGCCGCTGGTCATGGAGAACGACGAGCAGCATCCGGGCGCGCTGCTTGAACTGCTGAGTGAACTGTGCAAGCGCGTGCAAATGCCTCTCAAGCTGGAGTTTGTGCCGTGGAAGCGCGCCTTGTTCCTGGCCACGTCGATGCCCGAGACGGCGATCTTCCCCGTCACGCGCCTGCTGGAACGCGAGACCAAATTCCGCTGGCTGGCGCCGATGTATGAGGAGCACTTCATGTTCCTGGCGGCGCGCAACGGCAAGTTCGACATCCTGCACCCGGAAGAGATGAAGGCCCGCCGCATCACGCTGCTGCGTGGAGCGGCGCAGGCGGCCATTCTGCAGGAACTGGGCTACCGGAATATCATCGAGGCCAGTTCCATCGAAGAGGTGCACCGCTATCTGCTCAAGGGAATGGCCGATGCGGCATTCGGCGAACAGCACATCATCCAGAGTTCGCTCATCAGCCGCTCGGCACAAAAAGACTTCCATCTCAGTGCGCCGGTACGGACCACCACTGCATGGCTGGCAGGTTCGCTGGACTTTGACGACGCCACCGTCCAGCTATTCCAGCAAACGAAGGCCGCCATGGATGCCGACGGCACCACCCGCCGCATCCTGGGCAAGTACAAGCTGGCTTAAAGGCTCCCCAGACCGGCCAGGGTCCGTTGCACCGCGACGTCAAGCGGGGTGCGAGGTTCGGCGCCGAGCACCTGCACCAGGCGCTTGTTCGACATGTGGACGGGCTGCTGCCACAGGTAGCGCATCTCGCGTAGTTCGCGGAACACCGTCACGAACGGCGAGGCCAATGCCATCAGCCACCACGGGAAGGCGCTGGCCTTCAGTTCCGGCTTGCGGGCCGCGCGCGCAATCGCCGCGACCATCTGGGTGCCATCGGCGTCCCAGTGTCCCTCCATCTGGAAGCGGGCGAAGGTGTCCAGCTGCGCTTCCTTCTCGACCAACCGCACCATCGTCTCGGCGACATCCGGCAGATAAGCCCATTGGTGCCCGACTCCCACGCTGCCCGGGTAGCTGATCGCGGTCAGCGGCTTGCCCGGCTTGATCAGGCCTTGCGCGAACCAGTTGTTGCCGGCCTTGGGACCGAAGAAATCGCCGGCCCGGACGATCAGCGTGCGCACGCCGTCGGCGGCCGCCGCTTGCAGGCGCGCTTCCAGCTCCACGCGGATCGCGCCTTTGCGGGTGACCGGCTGCTGTGGCGATTCTTCGTCGATGATCGGAAACGCGTCCGGGCCATAGTTGTACACGGTCCCCGGCAACAGGATGCGGGCGCCGCTGGCACGAGCGGCGGCGATGCTGTTGTCTATCATCGGCAGGACCAGTGCGCCCCAGTTGCGATAGCCGGGCGGATTGACGGCGTGGACGATCAGCTGGACACCGCGCGCGGCGTTCACCACGTTGTCGCGGTTCATCGCGTCGCCGGCCAGCCATTGCATGCCGTCGTTCGCCTTCGCGGCGCGCTGTGGTTCGCGGTGCAGTGCCTTCACATGCCAGCCGCGCGCCACCAGAAGACGTGCCACCTCGCCGCCGATGCCGCCCGTTGCGCCCAGTACCAGTGCTGTTTTTTCCATGATGTTCTCCGTTTGGTGAGTTGATGGAGCTAGTGTCGCCCAAACCGGGTTAAAAGAAAATTGCCGAAAACAGCATAGCCGCTATACAATTTCGTATGACTACCGCCGAACCAAACTGGGATCTATACCGTTCCTTCCTGTCCGTTCTGAAGGAAGGCTCATTGTCGGGCGCTGCCCGGACGCTGGCGTTGACCCAGCCGACCGTCGGCCGTCATATCGACGCGCTCGAGCAGGCGCTCGGGCTGGCGCTGTTCACTCGTTCCCAAACGGGCTTTATTCCGACCGAGGCGGCCTATGAGCTGGAACCGTACGCGGAGACGCTGGCCGCCACCTCATCGGCCCTGCTGCGCGCAGCTTCCAGCATGGGCCGCGACGGCGAGCAAGGCATCCATGGCACGGTGCGAATCACGGCCAGTGAAGTCGTCAGCGTCGAGGTGCTGCCGCCACTTCTGGCCAAGCTGTCGCGCAGCCATCCACGCATCCATGTCGAACTGGCCGTATCGAACAAGCTGGAAAACCTGCTGCGACGCGACGCCGACATCGCGGTGCGCATGACCAAGCCGGAGCATGACGCCCTGATCGCCCGCCGCATCGGCAATATCGAGCTGGGATTCTTCGCCCACCGCAGCTACCTGAAGCGGCGCGGCACGCCCCTGAAATGGGACGAACTGGCCAACCACACCCTGATCGGCGTCGATAGCGAAACCGCCTTCACCCGTGCCATGCGCACCAGGTTCAACGCCCCGCCGCACGAAGCGCATCAGCTCCGCTGCGACAACGACGTTGTCCAGCTGGCGGCAATCCGCGCCGGCGTCGGCATCGGCATTTGCCAGGTCGCGCTGGCACATGCCCACGGGTCGCTGGTCCGGGTCCTGCCCGACCAGCTATCCATCCAGCTCGACACCTGGCTCGCCATGCACGAAAACCTCCGCAACAACCCCGCCTGCAGCGCCGTCTTCAGCGCGCTGGCCGTCGGATTGTCGGCCTATATCGAGTCCCAGGGCAGCCTGCTATAATTTCCGGCGTCGATAGTCAGGAATCCATCATGTCACTGCTAGATCACCAACTCGAACTGCTGGCGCCAGCCAAAACCGCTGAGATAGGCCGCGAAGCCATATTGCACGGGGCCGACGCCGTCTACATCGGCGGGCCGGCATTTGGCGCCCGCCACAACGCCAGCAACACCATTGAGGATATCTCCGCCCTGGTGGATTTCGCGCACCGCTATCGCTCGCGCATCTTCGTCACGCTGAACACCATCCTGCACGACTCCGAGCTCGATGCGGCGCGCAAGCAGATCTGGCAGCTGTACAACGCCGGCGTCGACGCGCTGATCGTGCAGGACATGGGCCTGCTCGAAATGGACCTGCCGCCTATCCAGCTGCACGCCAGCACCCAGTGCGACATCCGTACCATGGAAAAGGCGCGCTTCCTGGGCGCGGTCGGTTTCTCCCAGCTGGTGCTGGCGCGCGAACTGACCATCGAACAAATCCGCAAGATCCGAGCCCAAGTCGACACGCCGCTGGAATACTTCATCCACGGCGCTCTGTGCGTGGCCTACTCCGGCCAGTGCTACATCTCGCACGCGGACAACGGTCGCAGCGCCAACCGCGGCGACTGCTCGCAAGCCTGCCGCCTGCCGTACACGCTCAGCGACGGCCAGGGCCGCGTGGTGGCCTACGAAAAGCACTTGCTGTCGATGAAGGACAATGACCAGAGCCGTAACCTGGAAGCGCTGGTGGATGCGGGTATCCGCTCCTTCAAGATCGAGGGGCGCTACAAGGATATGGGCTACGTGAAGAACATCACCGCCCACTACCGGCTGCTGCTGGACGAGATCATGGAGCGCCGCACCGAATTCACCCGCGCGGCGAGCGGCCACACCCGCATCCTGTTCACGCCGGACGTGGACAAGACCTTCCACCGCGGCCACACCGACTACTTCGCCAATGGCCGCACGGAGGAAATCGGCGCCTTTGATTCGCCCAAGTATGTGGGTGTTGAGCTGGGCGTGGTCGACCGCCTTGGCCTGGACTACTTCGACATCGTCACCAATGCGCCGATGGCCAATGGCGATGGCCTGAATTACATGCTCAAACGCGAAACGGTCGGCATCCAGGCCAACCGCGCCCAGAAGCTGGACGACGTCGACGACGGCCAGCTGTGGCGCGTATTCCCGAACGAGGACATGCGCACGCTGAGCGGCCTCAAACCCGGCACCACGGTGCTCCGCAACCGCGATCACCAGTGGGAAGCGACCCTGCAGAAGAAATCTTCCGAGCGCAAGGTGTCACTGCAAATGGAACTGAGCGAGCACGCCCACGGCCTGCGCCTGTCGCTGCGGGACGAGGATGGCATCTGCAGCAGCACCGACGCCACCTTGGCGCTGGAGCCGGCGCAGCAGGCGGCGCAAGCCGAGGCCTCCCTGCGCGCCCACTTGGGAAAATTGGGCAGCACGATGTTCGAAGCGGACGGCATCGAGTTGAAGCTTTCGCAGCCATGGTTCGTGCCGGCCGGCGTCATTAACGGCCTGCGCCGCGACGCCATCGCAGCACATGAGGCGGCGCGCCTGGCGGCTTGGGAGCGCCCTGCGCGCAAGAAGCCTGCGCAGCCCCGCGCCGTTTATCCGGACACACAGCTGAGCTATCTTGCCAATGTCTACAACGAGAAGGCGCGCGCTTTCTATCACAATCACGGCGTGCAGCTGATCGCCGCCGCCTACGAATCGCACGAGGAAGCGGGCGAAGTGCCGCTGATGATCACCAAGCACTGCCTGCGCTTCTCGTTCAACCTCTGCCCGAAGCAGGCCAAGGGCGTGCAAGGCGTTCAGGGGCAGGTGCGCGCGGAGCCCATGACATTGGTGAGCGGCGACGAGACCTACACCCTGCGCTTCGATTGCAAACCCTGCGAGATGCACGTGGTCGGCGCCATGAAGCCAGGCATCCTGAACTCTCCTCCGCCGTCGAACGTCCCCTACTCGCCGCTGACCTTCCACCGCCAACGCCCGCGCGCCGGCAGCAGCACCCAGGTCGCCAGCACAAACGGGGCGGTAAAGTAGGACAGGCCGGCCGCACCTAGCGCGAGGCAGAGCAGGATGCTCAACACGGGTCCCAGTAGGCGCTGGGACCGGGAGCGTTCGAAAGTGGCCAGCGCCAGCGCGGTCAACGCGCTGTTGATGCCCATGCCGGTGGCCTGGCTGCTGACGATGGGCCAGTTCAGCATCCATGCAGCGCTGCTCGCGACGCACCAGGCCAGAACGGCGCCATACAGCATCCACATGGCCAACTGCCAGTGGCGGCGGGCCAGCGCGGCCCACACCAACATGCCAAGTGCGGCCGGACCGACGAAGCTGACCTGACCCAGCGTGCAAAACAGGAAGCTTGATGGAGCCAGGCCGCAGGCTGCATCGGCAATGGCAGCGACTTGCGCCATCGATCGCAAACCCAGTAACGGCGCGCAGGCATCGGTCAGCCACATCGCGGCCACGAACAGGGAAGTCAGCACAGGGATGCCGGCACGTTGTGCAACGCGGCTGAGCAAGGCGGTCAACACGGCCATGACGGCAATCCAGGCCAGCAGCGCGGAACTGAACTGGTAGCCGGCACACAGGCCAACCCCGCTCAGCGCGGCGTTGAAGCTGTACAGGCCCTGGCGGCGGTCGTCATCGGGGAAAGCCAGCGCCCAAGCCGTCGCCGATGCGACGCAGGCGCCAACCAGACAGCCCAGCGCCAACACAGGCTGGGTCAGATACAGGCAAAGCAGGAGGACCGTGCCGAAGATCGGCGAGTCCTGAAGATAGATCTGCGCTATCGCCGTCAACTGGCGTTGCAGCACCATGGGCACTGCAACGCGAGAAGCCGACGATAAAATCACGCTGCCGCCGGCTCGTCGTCCGGCCAGATCTGCGCGATACGCAGCAAGTTGGTGCTGCCTGGCTGCCCGAATGGCACGCCCGCCGTGATCGCGATCTGGTCGCCGGGCTTGCCGAAACCTTCCCGCAGCGCGGCCTGGCAAGCCGCAGCCACCATGCGATCCACATTGCGCACATCAGGGCTCACCGTCGAATGCACACCCCACGCCAGCGCCAGGCGACGGGCCGTCGCCAGGTTCGGGGTGATGCTCAGGATAGGCGCCATCGGCCGCTCGCGCGCCGCGCGCAGGCTGGTGTGGCCGGAGCTGGTGTAGGTCACCGTCGCCACAGCACCCACGATCTGCGTTACATCGCGCAACGCCGAGCAAATCGCGTCGCCGCTGTTCGGCATTGGCGCCTGGTTCTGGGCATCGATCATCTGACGATACAGCGGATCCTTCTCCACTTCACAGATGATGCGGTTCATCATGGACACCGCTTCCGTCGGATAGCTGCCGCTGGCCGATTCGGCCGACAGCATCACCGCATCGGCGCCGTCATAGATCGCACTGGCGACGTCCGAAGCTTCCGCCCGCGTCGGCACCGGCGCCGAAATCATCGACTCCAGCATCTGCGTGGCGATCACAATCGGCTTGCCTTGCAGGCGGCAGGCGCGCAGGATGCGCTTCTGCACGCCCGGCACACGCTCCGGCGGCACTTCCACGCCAAGATCGCCGCGCGCCACCATGATCGCGTCGGAAACGGCGACGATGGCATCGAGTGCGTCCAACGCCGCCGGCTTCTCCAGCTTCGCCAACAGCGATGCGCGGTTGCCGACGATGGCGCGAGCCTGCACCAGATCTTCCGGACGCTGCACAAACGACAGCGCAATCCAGTCCGCGCCCATTTCCAGCGCAAAGTCCAGGTCGCGCAGGTCCTTCTCGGTCAGCGCCGGGATAGGCAGCACCACGTCCGGAACATTGACGCCCTTGCGGTCCGACAGCACGCCGCCGTTGACGACGCGGGTGCGGATAACGCGGCCTTCATTGCCCAGGACCGCCAGTCGCAGCTTGCCGTCATCCAGCAGCAGCGATTGGCCGGCGCCGATCACTTCGAACAGCTCCGGGTGCGGCAGGCATACGCGCTGCGCAGTGCCAGGCGCCGTATCGCGGTCGAGCGCAAACTCCTGCCCCGCCACCAGCGTCACTTTGCCTTCGGCGAACTGGCCTACGCGCAGCTTGGGCCCCTGCAGATCGGCCAGGATGGCGATCGGCCGGCCGACGCTGCGTTCGATTTCGCGCACGATGTTGCAGCGCGCCTGATGGTCCTGATGGGTGCCGTGGCTGAAGTTAAAGCGGAACACATCGGCGCCCGCTTCAAACAATGCCTGGATGGCTTCCTTGCTGCTGCTGGCCGGGCCGAGCGTGGCCACGATTTTGGCCTGACGTTGACGTCGCATTGGGTATTCCTTTTTTACAGAATTAAAACGGCGCGGAAGTCGTTGACGTTGGTGCGGGTTGGACCGCTGACCACCAGGTCATTCAACGCACTGAAGTAGCCGTAGCCGTCATTGTTTTCCAGCAGAGTCTTGGCCCGCAGCTTTTGCGTCAGGCCGCGTTCCAGCGAATCCGGTCCATACAGCGCGCCGGCGTTGTCCTCGGAACCGTCGATGCCGTCGGTATCGCAGGCCACCGCGTGGATGCCGGGATGGCCGTCCAGCGCCACCGCAAGGCTGAGCAGGAACTCGGCATTCCGGCCGCCGCGTCCCGAACCGCGCACCGTGACCGTGGTCTCGCCGCCGGAAATGATGACGCAAGGACGCTGGAACGGCTGGCCGCGCGCCGCCACCTGCCGGGCCATCGCCGCGTGGACGATGGCGACATCACGCGATTCGCCTTCAATGCCGTCGGACAGGATGTAAGGCGTGATGCCCACAGCATGCGCATGCGCTGCCGCTGCCTCCAGCGCGTCCTGCGCAATGGCGATGACGTGATGGCTGTTACGGGCGAAGCGTGGATCACCCGGCTTCGGCGTTTCGCCGGCGCCGGATTCGAGATGCTCGCGGATGCTGTCCGGGATAGCGATGTCATACTTACGCAGCACCGCCAGCGCATCGGCGCAGGTGGTTGGGTCGGGCAGCGTCGGGCCGCTGGCGATGATGCCGGGATCGTCGCCAGGGACGTCCGAAATCAGCAGCGTCACCACGCGGGCCGGCGCGCAAGCCAGCGCCAGTCGGCCGCCCTTGATGGCCGACAGATGCTTGCGCACGCAGTTCATCTCGGAGATCGCGGCGCCGCTCTTCAGCAAGGCCTTGTTCAGCGCCTGCTTCTGCTCCAGCGTGATGCCGGGCGCCGGCAATGCCAGCAGCGAGGAACCGCCGCCGGAGATCAGGCACAGCACCAGATCGTTTTCGCTCAGGCCCTTTACCATGTCCATCATGCGGCCGGCGGCGGCAAGTCCCGCTTCGTCCGGCACCGGATGGGCGGCCTCGATCACTTCGATGCGCTCGCAGTCCACGCCATGCTCGTAGCGCGTGACGACCAGCCCGGAGATGTCACCTTTCCAGTGACGTTCGACGGCGCGCGCCATCGCGGCGGCGCCCTTGCCTGCGCCGATCACCAGCGTGCGGCCATTCTTCGGCGGCTCCGGCAGGTACGCCGGCAGGCACTTCTCGGCACTGACAGCGTCCACCGCGCTGCCATACAGATCGAGCAGGAATTGGCGTGGATTCAGGGTACTCATTACGCCTCGGCGATCTGGTGGTTAGACATGATTTCAATCGCGCGGCACAGTGCCGAGTGGTCCATGCCGCCCAGGCCATTGGCCGCGCAGGCATTCATCAGTTCCTGCGCCATCGCGGTATTCGGCAGCGACACGCCCATCGCCTTGGCGCCTTGCAGTGCCAGGTTCAAGTCCTTCTGGTGCAGTTCAATGCGGAAGCCCGGATTGAAGGTGCGCTTGACCATGCGCTCGCCGTGTACTTCCAGGATACGCGAGTTGGCGAAGCCGCCCATCAGCGCCGAGCGGACCTTGGCTGGATCGGCGCCGGCCTTGGATGCGAACAGCAGCGCCTCGGCCACGGCCTGGATGTTCAACGCCACGATGATCTGGTTGGCGACCTTGGTGGTCTGGCCGTCGCCGTTGCCGCCGACCAGGGTGATGTTCTTGCCCATCAATTCAAACAGCGGCTTGACGATTTCGAACGCCGCTTCCGAGCCGCCGACCATGATCGTCAGCGAACCGGCCTTGGCGCCGACTTCGCCACCGGACACCGGCGCATCCAGGTATTCGCAACCGAGCGCATTGATCTTCTTGGCGAATTTCTTGGTTTCGATCGGCGAGATTGAGCTCATGTCGACCACGATGGTGTTTGGACGCAGGCCCTTGGCCACGCCTTCTTCGCCGAACAGCGCCGCTTCAACGTGCGGCGTATCGGGCACCATGACGATGATGATGTCGGCACGCGCAGCCACTTCGGCGGCCGAGGTGCAGACCGTCGCACCGGCTTCGATCAGCGGGAACGGCGGGTTCTTGATGTCGTGCAGGTACAGTTTGTGACCACCGTTCAGCAGGTGCTGCGCCATCGGTGCGCCCATGATACCCAGACCAATAAATCCAACTCGAGACATGATATTTTCCTTGTAAAGTTTTGGTTTAGACGCCGAATTAAACGCCGTGCGCGGCGCGCCAGCCCAGGCCAGCTTCGGTGCTGGTACGCGGCTTGTATTCGCAACCGATCCAGCCGTCGTAGCCCGAGGCGTCCAACTGTTCGAACAGGTAGCGGTAGTTGATTTCTCCGGTGCCCGGTTCGTTGCGGCCGGGGTTATCCGCCAACTGCACGTGGCCGATCAGCGACAGGTGCTTCTTGATGGTGTTCGTCAGTTCACCTTCCATGCGCTGCATGTGATAGATGTCGTACTGGATGAACAGGTTGTCCGAGCCGGTGGCGACGATCAGCGACGCCGCCTGTGCCGTATTGGTCAGGAAGAAGCCGGGTATGTCGTAGCTGTTGATCGGTTCAATCAGCAGGCGGATGCCCTCGTCCTTCAGCGCCGCGGCGGCGAAGCGCAGGTTGTCCACCAGCGTGACCTGTGCGTCCTGGCGCGTCACGCCCTGCGGCGTGATGCCAACCAGGCAGTTCACCTGCTTGACGCCCAGTTCCTTGGCGTAGGCGATGGCGGTCCAGACGCCATCGCGGAATTCCGCAACGCGGTCCGGGTGGCAGGCGATACCACGTTCACCGGCCTCCCAGTTACCGGCTGGCAGATTATGGAGCACCAGTTCCAGCTGGTTGGCCTTCAGGCGCTCGGACAGGTCGCGGGCGCTGTAGGCATACGGGAACAGGAACTCCACCGCCTGGAAGCCGGCGCGGGCCGCCGCCTCGAAGCGCTCGATGAAGGGCACTTCGGTGAACAGCATGGTCAGGTTGGCTGCAAGTTTGGTCATGACGTTTCCTCTCAGTCCAGCAGGGAGATTGCGGTTGGTGCGTCGGTGCCGCGCAGCGCCAGCTCTTCGAACTCGTTGACTTTATCGAGATCGGTGCCCATGGCGATATTGGTCACGCGCTCCAGGATGATTTCCACCACCACCGGCACCTTGAACTCTTCCATCCACTTGTGGGCTTGCTCAAAAGCGGCCGGCAGGTCGTCTGCATTCATAACGCGAATCGCCTTGCAACCCAGGCCTTCAACCACTGCGACGTGATCGACACCGTAGCCGTTCAGCTCAGGAGCGTTGATGTTCTCGAACGCCAGCTGGACGCAGTAATCCATGTCGAAGCCGCGCTGGGATTGACGGATCAGGCCCAGGTAGGAGTTGTTGACCACAACGTGCAGGTAAGGCAGCTTGAATTGCGCGCCCACGGCCAGTTCTTCGATCATGAACTGGAAGTCGTAGTCGCCCGAAATCGCGACCACTTTGCGCTGCGGATCGGCGGCGACCACACCCAGCGCTGCCGATATGGTCCAGCCCAGCGGGCCGGCCTGGCCGCAGTTGATCCAGTGCCGTGCGTTGTACACGTGCAGGAACTGCGCGGCAGCGATCTGCGACAGGCCGATGGTGCTGACGTAGCAGGTATTGCGGTCGAAAGCCTTGTTCATTTCTTCGTACACGCGCTGCGGCTTGACCGGCACTTGTTCGAAGTGGGTCTTGCGCTGCATGGTACGCTTGCGTTCCTGGCACTGCGATACCCATGCCGAACGGTTTTTCAGCTTGCCTGCGGCTTTCCACTCGGTGGCGACTTCGATCATCAGCTTCAGCGCGGCGCCGGCGTCGGAGACGATGCCGAAGTCTGGACCGAAGACGCGGCCGATTTGGGTTGGTTCGATGTCGATGTGGACAAACTTGCGGTCCTTGGTGTACACCTCGATGGTGCCGGTGTGGCGGTTGGCCCAGCGGTTACCGATACCGAACACGAAGTCCGATGCCAGCACGGTGGCGTTACCATAGCGATGGCTGGTTTGCAGACCGGCCATGCCGACCATCAGCGGGTGATCGTCAGGGATGCAGCCCCAGGCCATCAGGGTCGGGATCACTGGAATGCCGGTCAGTTCGGCGAATTGCACCAGCAGTTCGGATGCGTCGGCGTTGATTACGCCGCCGCCTGGGGTCAGGATCGGGTTCTCGGCGTCGTTCAGCATCGTCAGCGCTTTTTCGATCTGGGCGCGGGTGGCTTTAGGCTTGTAGGCTTCCAGCGGCTGGTAGGTGTCCGGGTCGAATTCGATTTCGGCCATCTGCACGTCGAACGGCAGGTCGACCAGTACCGGGCCTGGACGGCCGGAGCGCATGATGTGGAAGGCCTGCTGGAACACCATCGGCACCAGCGCCGGCTCACGCACGGTCACGGCCCACTTGGTCACCGGCTTGGCGATCGATTCGATATCGACTGCCTGGAAGTCCTCTTTGTACAGGCGGGCACGCGGTGCCTGGCCGGTGATGCAGAGGATAGGTATGGAATCTGCTTGGGCCGAATACAGGCCGGTGATCATGTCGGTGCCTGCCGGGCCGGAGGTGCCGATGCAGACGCCGATGTTGCCGGCCTTGGCGCGGGTGTAGCCCTCGGCCATGTGCGAAGCGCCTTCGACGTGACGCGCCAGTATGTGCTTGGCGCTACCCTGCTTCTTCAACGCCGCGTAGAATGGGTTGATCGCGGCGCCCGGAACTCCGAACACTTGATTCACGCCCTCTTTTTCCAAAACGATTGCTGCTGCCTGCGCTGCTGTCATCCGTGCCATGATTGTCCCCTGAGGTTAAGTACTGAATTGATGGGATCATCGTAGCGGGAAAGATCGGCCGTGATAAGAAGACAAACTCTCGCTTTATTCGATACTCAAAATACGGAATAAGTGTGGAATAATCTGCGTATGGATAAATTGACGCAAATCGAGGCCTTCGTCGACGTGGCCGAAAAGGGCAGCCTGGTACGCGCGGCGATGGGCCAGCACATCACGCCCGTCATGCTGGGCAGGCGTATCGACGCGCTGGAAAAGCGCCTGGGCGTGAAGCTGATGCACCGCACCACCCGCCACCTGACGCTGACCGAACAAGGCACGCTCTATCTGGACCATTGCCGCAAATTGCTCGCGGATCTGGGTCATGCGGACCGCATGGTGTCCGAGGGGCGGCATCGCGCCACCGGCCACCTGATCGTCTCGGCGCCGGCCGCCTTCGGCCGCAAGCACGTGGCGCCCCATGCCGCGGGCTTTGTGCGCGCGCATCCGGACGTGCAGATATCGTTCAACCTGACCGACCGCGTGGTGGATCTGGTGCGGGATGGTTATGACGTCGGCATCCGCATTGGTGGCGTGATCGATCCGAGCTTCGTCGCCGTCAAGCTGGCCAGCAACCGGCGCGTGGTATGCGGCACACCGGAATACTTCGAGCGCCATGGAATTCCACGCACGCTGGACGATCTGTCGCAGCACAACTGCCTGGCCTTCAACCTGCAAGGCGGCCAGCAGCGCGGCTGGTATTTCCAGGATGGTGGCAAGCAGGTGACGGTGCGGGCGGATGGGAATTTGAACTGCAACGACGGCGAACTGCTGCATCGTTGGGCTACCGAGGGTTTGGGGCTGGCGTGGCGCTCATCGTGGGAGATCCAGTCGCAACTGGCGTCGGGAGAGCTGATTACGGTGCTGGACGATTACGCGCTGCCGCAGTATGACATCGTGGCCGTCTATCCGCAGCAGCGGCACTTGCCGGCCAAGGTGCGCTTCTTCATCGACATGCTGAAGGAGATCTACGCGCGGCCGGATTACTGGCTGACGAGTTAATCTTCTTGGCCAGTAGCGCCAGGCCTGCGACCAGCATCAGGTAGCTGGCCGGCTCCGGCACCGGCAGCGGTGGCGGATCAGCCGGGGTGACCGGCAGCACGACCGGCTCGTCATCTGTCGCCCACGCCCCTATCGCCTGGAACTCGGCGAGCGAATAATGATTGTCGCCGCTGGCGGAAATACGGAACGCGCGAGCCACTACCGGCGCCGCCAGCGGACCGCCGTACAGGTTTTGTCCAGCGGGATTGTCATCCATATCGACGGCCGTCAAGCCTTGCCAGACATGGTCCCGGTCGAGGAACTCGATATGGTAGTCGTCATTGCTATCGGCCTCCAGCACCAGCTGGTTGACCAGCGCAGCATGGGCCAGCGTGATGACCACGCCGCTCCCCGTGCCGGACCAGTACACCGAATCGAAATTCCACTGCTGGCCGATCGGATTGAATGCGCCATCGGTGACGCTGTCGAGCCGCGCCATGCCACCGCCCCACACCGCGCCGGCCGAGTCGCCGATACCGGGGCCGTACGTGCTGACATCGGCGAGATAGGCCACATTGTCGTCGGCGCTGGCCGCGCAGGAGAACATCACTGAAACCAATACAGCGGCGGTAAAAATCCTCATCCCGGCTCCAAATTAGCGCAGCGCGACCAGATGCCGCTGACGGCGCATCTCGTCGTCCAACTGCATGGTTTGATATGCTGCCTGCAGCGTTCCAGCGTCCAGCCCTATGCTCTTGCGTACCAAGGGATGCGGCAAATCGGCCCAAGGGCTACGCTGCAACGGCGTTACCGCCGAAGCCGCGGGCACATTGACCGCAGCAGGAGCGACGGCGCCGCTATTGATCGCGACACCCACTGCGCCGTCATCGCTGACATCCGGCCGGCTCTCCGGCGGACAATCTGCATCGGTCAACAACACCTTGCCGTCCGCCGAAACGCAGCGATTGATACCGGCGCTGGCGTAAACCGTACTGGCGACTAATCCTACACATAACAACAACTGTGACACTCTGAGTGCGGCGTTCATGATCAATATCCCTTTAATAAGTATATTGATCTTCTCGCAAGCTTAGTTTTTTTTCTGTACGGCCTCGCACGTACCGGTCGCGCCCTCTTGAATGCGTTGTTTTTTGAGCTCGGGTACAATATCGACATGAAAGCGATCTTCCTAATCCCCACCCTCACCCTGGTCCATGGCCTCGCAGCAGCAGATACCGCCTCAGTACACGGCTGGAACAACTCCGCAGAATTGGGCGCCATTTCCACTTCCGGTAACACGGTCGGTACTTCGGTGACCGGCAAGCTGGATGCCAAGCAGGAGCTGCCCGACTGGAGCAACGAGTACATCCTGGCCGGCTACTTCAAGGACGAACAGGTCACGCAAGCCGACGGCGAAAAAGTGCGCGAGCGCTCCGCGCAGCGCTACTCCTTCTCCGCCAAGACTGCCTACAAGCTGCTTCAGGATCATGACAAGCTGTTCGCGCTGGCGACCCACGTCAACGACAAATTCGGCGCCTACACGCGCTACTCCACCGTGGGCGTCGGTTACGGCACCGAGACCTACAAGACGCCGGAGCACAGCCTGGACGTGGAAATTGGTCCCGGCTATTTCAACGGCACGCGTTCGACCGGCGAAGCGGAAAGCGGCATGACCGTGCGCGGCGCGGCCAACCTGAAATGGAAGTTGAGCGACAGCGCCCTGTTCACGCAGAACCTGAGCGTGGAGCGCGGCACCTCGAACATGCACTCGCTGGCCGAGACGGCGCTGCGCACCAAAATCAACAGCACCATGCAGATGAAGGCCGCGTTCAGCGTCCGCAACGACACCAACGTGCCGGAAGATAAAAAGAACACCGATACCCAAACGTCGGTGACGCTGGTCTACTCGTTCTGATAGCGCTACATGCCCTTGAACCGGTGCTGGAAGCGCTGGCTCACGGGCAGTTTGTCCTTGTGATCGCGCAGGCTTAGCCACAAGGCGCCGTCGGCATCGCGGCTGACGGCGGCGATCCGCTTGACCGCCACCACATAACCGCGGTGTATCTGCCAGAATCCAGCGTCCTCCAGCTCGGAGGCCAGCTCCTTCAGCGGCGTGCGGATGTGGGCTTCGGCCTGCTGCGGCGTCACCACCCGGGTGTATTTGAACTCCGCACAGAAGTAAATCACCTCGCTCAAGTCGATGAAATGTATCGAATTGCCGACGGTCGCCTGCAGCCATGACGGCGCGGCCGGCTTTGGCGACAGTTGCTGCATCAGCCGCGCCAGGTCCGGCGGCGGCGTGCCAAGGCGGGCACGTACCCGCTCGATGGCCCGTACCAGGCGTACGGGATCGGTGGGCTTGAGCACATAATCGATCGCGCCTTCGTCAAACGCGGCCAGCGCATGTTCCTGGTACGCAGTGACAAACACCACATGCGTGCGCGCGCCGAAGGTGCGCGCAACTTCCAGGCCACTCAAGCCGGGCATGCGGATGTCGAGAAAGGCGACGTCCGGCTCCATCGCGCGCGCCAGGCGCAGCGCTTCGTAGCCGTCGGCAGCTTCGGCCACCAGTTCGGCCTCCGGCCACAACGCTGCCAGCGACTGGCGCAATTCCGCGCGCAGCAAAGGCTCGTCATCCGCGATCAGTATGCGCGGGCGATGAGATGACATCATGCGACTCCCAACGGTAAGGTGATTTCTGCTTCGGTCCAGCCATCAGGCGCCACTTGAAGCCTGAATCCGGCAGCGCCGCCATGCAAGGCAGCCAGCCGCTCGCGCAGGTTGCGCAGTCCGACACCGCTGCCCAGCACGGATTTCCCGGGGCCGGCGCCGTTGTCGCGCACCGCTACTACCAATGCGCCCTCGCGGCGACGCACCAGCATCCGCACGGTCACGTTGCCGGGATGCGGCTCAACGCCGTGCTGCACGGCGTTCTCCACCAGCGGCATCAGCATCAACGGCGGCAGCTCCACCGCGCCCAGTTCGACGGGACAGTCGATCTCGAATTGCAGGCGCTCGCCGAAGCGTATTCCCATCAACGCCAGGTAGTGCCCCGCCAGCTCACATTCGCGGCCAAGATTGGACATCGGGCTGCGCAAATCCGGCAAGGCAGTATGCAGATAGCCGATCAGGTGATCGAGCATCTCCACCGCGCGTTCTGGATCGTGACGCGCAAGGTAGCGCGTGTTGGCCAGTGTGTTGTACAGGAAGTGCGGCTCGATCTGCGCCTGCAAGGCCTTCAGGTCGGCGGACAGCGCGGCCTGCGTCAACTGCGCCATCTGCAAGGCGCGCGACTGGATCTGTGCGTTCCAGAGGCGCGGCGCCAGCAGCAGCAAGGCCAACGACGCCACCGACCACTGCACCAGCAAATCGTTATGCGTGCTCACATCGACCATCAACAAGCTGCGGTGATACAGAAGACCGGCCACCCAACTCGACAAGCCGACCAGTAGTAGCAACACCGGCCACAAAAATCGCCACTCGCGCAGCCTGGGTACGGTCGTCAGTGCAGCCAACAAGCCAGCGGCGCTGATCCCCACCGGCAGCAGCATCGCACCGAACAAGGCCAGCAAGGTATAGGCCCGCAGCGCCAGACACGCCAGCGCAAAGCCGGCAACCAAGGAAGCGCTCAGCACCTTTTGCCGAACGCTGCTTGCCGCCACGCGCAGTAACGCGTCAAGAACGGCGGCGCCGCTCATAAGCTCGGCGACTCCGGCAGTTTATTGCGCGGCATCGCATCAACCGGCACGTCCTTGCCTACCACGTCCAGCGACAGCTCGTCTATCCAGACCTGCCCGGTGCCGTCATGGTTCACGCCGAAGTTGACACTTACCGCATCATCGGGAACATCCAGCGTGACGCTGCGGACTTGCCAGTCGCTGGAGCCGACGATAGGCTTGTCGAAGCTGTTGTAGAAAGCTACGCTATGGCCGGACGGGCCATCGATACGCATCCACAAGCCCGTCCAGCCGGTAACGTCGCGCGACTTGATCCGCGCCTGGAAACGCACACGCTGTCCTTGATAACGCTTCGCCGACACAGACTGCATCAGCGTGCCCAGCCCCTTGCTGTCGCCTTGCGTATTGCGCAGGAATTTGGAGCCCCTGCCGCTGATGGTTTCAACGTTGTCGATGCCGGCCTGGTAGGAGGATGGCGTCTGGCTGGTCACGAACCATGGCGCGGGCAGCTTGGAAGTCGATTCGGCGGCAACCACCCACAGCGAAGTGGCGGCGAGTGCGGCGGCGATTACGTGCATTGGTTTCATATTTTTTCCTTAGTCATGTCCATGACGAGCTGTCATGGTCACACTGTGCCTGACGACCCGGCGGCGCGGGTGGCCATGCGACCAGCGCGGCCGGCAGCGGATAAACGCTGCCGGCCCGCGATAAACGCCGCGATTAATCCAATGCCAAGCTTGCGCTTATTATAACGCCGCTGCCGCTGTCCAAATTAGCCGCATTTTGCTATAGTCGGCCCGCGCAGCGCTGCGGCTGCACACCATCTAACGTTTCCCCTTCATTCCCGGACGATTTCATGAACACTCCCCGCATTTTCGGCACTCCCCTGTCTCCTACCGCCACCAAAGTCATGCTGCTCGGCTCCGGTGAACTCGGCAAGGAAGTCATCATCGCGTTGCAGCGCCTGGGCGTGGAAGTGATCGCCGTCGACCGTTATCCGAATGCGCCTGGCCACCAGGTTGCCCACCGCGCCCACGTCATCAACATGGCCGACGGCGCCGCGCTGGCCGCGCTGATCGAACAGGAAAAGCCTGACCTGATCGTGCCGGAGATCGAAGCCATCGCCACCGACACCTTGGCCGCGCTGGAAAAAGCCGGCAAGATCACCTGCATCCCGACCGCGCGCGCCGCCCAGCTGACCATGAACCGCGAAGGCATCCGCTGCCTGGCCGCCGAAACCCTGGGCCTGGCGACGTCGCCCTACCGCTTCGCCAGCAGCCTGGCGGAACTGGAGGCCGCCACCGCCGCCATCGGCTTCCCGTGCGTGATCAAGCCGGTCATGTCGTCGTCCGGCAAGGGCCAGGCCAAGATCGACAGCGCCGCCGAGGTCAAAGCTGCCTGGGACTACGCCGCCGCCGGCAGCCGCGTGGATTCGGGCCGCGTGATCGTCGAAGGCTTCATCGACTTCGACTACGAAATCACGCTGCTGACGGTGCGCTCCATCGGCGCCGACGGCCAGGTCTTGACCCAGTTCTGCGATCCGATCGGCCACGTGCAGGTGCAAGGCGACTACGTCGAATCCTGGCAGCCATGCCGCATGAATCCACTGGCGCTGGCGCGCGCCCGCGACATCGCCGAAAAAGTCACCGGCGACCTGGGTGGCCTGGGCCTGTTCGGCGTCGAGCTGTTCGTCAAGGAAGACATGGTCTGGTTCTCGGAAGTGAGCCCGCGCCCGCACGACACCGGCATGGTGACCATGGCGACCCAGGTGCAAAGCGAATTCGAACTACACGCCAAGGCCATCCTCGGCCTGCCGGTCAATGTGGCGCTGAAGGCCCCTGGCGCCTCCGCCGTCATCTACGGCCAGCATGAAGCGGCGGGCATCGCCTTCGAAGGCGTGGCCGAAGCGCTGCGCGTGCCGGGCACCGACATCCGCCTGTTCGGCAAGCCGGAATCGTTCGCGCGTCGCCGCATGGGTGTGGCGCTGGCCGTCGCCGATGACGTGGAAACCGCGCGCCTGCGCGCCAAGGAAGCGGCGGCCAAGGTCAAGCCGGTACTGGGCAAGTAAGTCCCTGCATGGCGCGAGGCCGGCCTAGCCCGCCGGCCGCGCCGCGACGATTTCCACCTCCACCAGGAAGTCCGGCCGCGGCAGGGCCGCCACCACCATCAACATCGACGCTGGGCGCAGCTCGCCCAGCACACGATTACGCACGGCGACACAGCCCGGCAAGTCTCCAGCGTTGACCAGGTAATGCGTCATCTTGACGATATCGGCCGCCGTCATCCCCGCCTTGTCCAGCACCGCCATGATATTCGACCACGCCAATTCGGTCTGGCCGGCGATATCGCCGGGCAGCGTGCCGTCCGATCGCATGCCCGGCGTGCCTGCGCTGTACAGCCATCGTGAGCCGGCCGGCGCCTCCACCGCGTCGGCATATCGCCCTATCCGTTCCGCTACGCCGGTATTGTGGTGTGTGTTCATTTCCCCTCCTCGTTGTGGACATTGAATCGCATTCTCAGGCAAGATAAGGTCCTGACAATTCAGCGTGGGATGAACAATGGGTGACAATCCTGACATTGCACTGGTCGCGGCTTTGCTGGCCGATCCGGCCCGCGCGACGATCGCCTGGACACTGATCGACGGCACACGCAGGCCGGCGGGCGAACTGGCTTTCGCCGCCAACATCTCGGCGCAATCGGCCAGCGCACACCTGGCGAAGCTGGTCGACGGCGGGCTGCTGGCGGCGGACGCGCAAGGCCGCCACCGCTACTTCCGCATCGCCAGCCCTGAAGCGGCGCACATGATTGAAAGCCTGGCCTCGTTCAGCATGTCGATCAAGCCCAAACAGCCGCCAGCGCCGGCACTGGTGCGCGCGATGCCGCCGCAATTCCTGCAAGCGCGCACCTGCTACGATCATCTGGCGGGAGAACTCGCCGTACAGGTGCTGCAAAAAATGATCGATGACCAATGGCTGACAGTCGTCGGCCAGGACTACGAACTGACGGAAACAGGCAGGCAGCAGTTGACGGCATTGGGCGTAGCCGGCCAACGCCCACCGGGAAGCCGCCGCCCGTTTGCGCGCTGCTGTGTCGACCTGACCCAGCGCCGCGCCCACCTTTCGGGCATGCTGGGCGCGGCGTTGTTGGACATGTATGGCCGGGAGGGGTGGATCTTGCGGGCGCCGCGTTCACGCGTGGTGAGCGTGACGCCCAAGGGCCACGCGGCATTCGCCAGCCTGCTGGCGCCTACATCTGCCGGAACAGGTCGACGTAGTTACGGCTGACGACCAGCTGCTCCTCGCGCCCCTTCAGCTGCACCATCAGGCGGCCGCGAAAATCCTGGCGGGTGCCGGCCACATGGCGCGCGGCGACGATCACGCTGCGGTGTATCTGCCAGAACTGCTGCTCGTCCAGCTGCTCGCGCAGCTTGCTGATCGGCGTGCGTATCAGGCTCTCGCCATCCGCCAGGAACACGCTGGTGTATTTGTCGTTGCTCTGGAAGTAGATCACCTCGTCGATGGCGATCAGGCGCGTGTGTTCGCCTTGCGAGGCGCGTATCCACTGCAATGTCGGCGCAGGCGCCGCAGCGACAGGCGCGGCGCCGCCGAGCTGCTGCAACAGGGCTTGCAGCGTCGCCGCCGTGACGCCCGCCCCCGCTGCCGGCGCGCTTGAACGCAACGCCGCCTTCAGTTTGCTCACGGTCTTGTCCAGCCGTTCCAGGCTGGCGGGCTTCAGCAGATAGTCGACCGCCGAATGCTCGAACGCTTCCACCGCATACTGGTCGAAGGCCGTGACGAACACGATGTGCGGCGGCTTGGCGCCAGACACCAGTCGCGCCGCCACGTCCAGCCCCGTCATGCCCGGCATGCGGATGTCGAGGAACACCACATCCGGCGCTTCCTCGTCGATCATGCGCAAGGCTTCGAGGCCGTTGGCCGCCTTGGCAATCACCTTCAATTCGGGCCACGCTGTCTTCAGCTGGCCTTCCAGATAATCACGCAGATGTTCTTCGTCATCTGCGATCAGGGCACGGAGTGTGTCGATGTCGGACTCGCATTCAAAGGCAGCATGAGGCGCACCGTCATGCCGCAAGGTTGATTTTCCAATAATTCTACCCTAGCTGCGCCGTCATACAAACTGCGCAAACGCTCGCGCAAATTGCTCAGCCCTACCCCGCCGCCCGGCTTGGCCGACATGGTGCTGCCCAGGCCCACTCCGGTATCGCTGATTTGCAGGATCAGATACTCACCTTCCTCGCGCGCGCTGACGACGATCTCGCCACCCTCCACCTTCGGCTCCAGCCCGTGCGAGATGGCGTTTTCCACCACCGGTTGCAGCAGCATCGGCGCGATCGCAAACTGGCGCAAGGCATCGGGCACTTCGATGCGGTAGCGCAGCCGCTCGCCCATGCGCACCGCCAGCACGTCCAGGTAGGCGGCGATCAGCCTGGCCTCGGAGCCCAGTGTGGCCTCATCGCTGCGGCTGACCGCCAGGCTGGCGCGCAGGTAGTCGATGAACCGCTCCAGCATGTGCTGGGCCTTGGCCGGTTGCGGGCCAATCAGGCTCACCACGTTGGCCAGGGTGTTGTACAGGAAGTGAGGCTCGATCTGCGCCTGCAATGCGCGTAGCCGCGCTTCCGCCAGCAAACGGGCGGTGGACGCGATCAGCTCCTGTTGCCGGGCCTTTTCCTCCGCCTGCGCCACGCGCCGCTCGGCGCTGCTGCTGACCAGGTACATCAGCAGGGCGATGGCCGCAGCCACCACCAGCGACTGGTTCACCGCATTGCGGTTGTCCATCAGCTCCGCCAAGCCCTTCCCGTTCAGTAGCGCGGTCCCCAGCCCCAGGCCCAACATCACGCTGGATCCCACCAGCCCGGCGTTGAACAGCAATCGTGGCAGGCCCTTGGCGCGGCGCGGCCAGCCGCCGCTGACGGCGTTGGCCAGCAGGTGGCCGAAGTGGATCAGGAAACCGATCAGGTTCGAGATGAGCAGCATCGGCAGCCAGTGCCCCACCACCAGCCGGTTGCTCCCGGACGTCAGCACATCGATTACCGTCAAAGCCGTGCCCAGGCCACAGTTCCAGATCAGGGTGTACAGCAGGTTGCGCCGCATCGACGACGGCCAGCGCCGGAAAAATGGCATCAGGTCCAGCGGATGCGCCAACCGCGCGTTGTCGGCGCCGGAAAGCGCCGGGGCTTGCTTGCTGCTGTGGTTCATGGTGATGTCCAAAATATTCAGGCCGGCAGAAAGTTACCATGAATGCAGGCCGGCGACGCATAAGAAAGCCGCGCCATCGCCCGCGGACCCGCTTTGATGTTGTGCGCATCAAACACGGTCAACACGGTCTGGCCGCGCCGCGCATCTTGTGCGACGCCGACCAGATAGCCATCGGTCTCGGAGCGCGCGCCGCGCCGTGGCACCAGCACATGTTCCTCCACCACCCAGCCGGCGTCGAAGCGGTAGCTGTCCGCCTTGCCGCTGTCGATGTCGATCAGGTTCACGGTGTTGAAGCTGTCGTCCGCGCTTCCCGGCGCCACGCCCAGCACCGCCAGTTTGCGGTGACGGACCGATACCACCTGCGGCGCCACCCTCGGGAATTCACTGGCGCCAAACAGCCGCGCCTCGCGCGCCTGGCCGGTAGCGTAGTCCAGCGTAATCTGCACCGTGCTGGAACCGTCGCGGAAGGGCCGTATCTCGCCATGCATCACGTCCGCCAGTTCGTGCAGCGTGTCGCCTTCGTGCATCACCGCGTCCAGCCGCGTGCAGGCGCCGTCTTCGAACGCATTCCCGAAGTGGAACACCGTGCGCGCCGGCAGTTCGAACACCTGGCGCAGTTGCAGCGTGTCCTTGGCGATGACGACCACCCGCAGCGGCCGCGTTGCGCCAGCCCAGTGCAGGCTGTCGCCCAGGCTTATCTCCGGGCCGGGCTTCATGTCGTACGGCGGCACCAGGAAGATCAGGTGGCGCGCGCTGACGGCGAAGTCGTGCACCATATTCAGGTCCGGCACGTCGATCACGCCGGTGCGCAAGACCTCTCCGCTTGCGTTGAGACGGTAGATCATCAACTTGTCCGCGCCGGGCATATTCCCGAAGTTCCACAGGCCGCCATCCGGATCTGCTTTCGGATGCGCGGAAAACGGCATCGCCTTCAAGTCCGGCCGCCAGGTCTTGACGCCGCGCGTCTCCAGGGTTTGCGGATCGACTTCGATGGCGGATCCGCCTTCCCACAAGGCGTACACGCGGCCGCCGAACGGCAGCAGGTTGGTATTGGCGACGTTGACGGTGTCGTTGCTCTTGACCGGCCGGCGGTCGATGTAGGTGCCAAAGGCCGGATACAGGAACTGGCCGGCCGCCGTCTCTTCGGTGAACTTCTGGGTGGCGACGAAGCGGCCGCGATGACTGACCTTGCCGCCGCCGATCTGCCAGCGCTGGACGTAGCCGTCGCCGTCGAACCAGTGGTGATAGCGTTCGCCGCCCAGTTCAAAGCGGCCAGGTCCGTTGCGATAGAAAGCGCCTTGCAGGTCGTCCGGCATGCGGCCGTGGATCACCGCATCGCCGGCCAGTTCGCCGCTAACGCTTACATACGCCGACAACCTGGCGTCGTGTTCCAGCGCCTGGTGGAAGCGGCGGTAGGTGTCGCTGTCGGCCAGCGCGGCGCCGGAACTCAGGCCCAGCGCGGCCAGGCTGATACTACGGGACAGGAATTCGCGGCGGTTGCTCATGATATGTCTCCCGATCAGCGCAGGCTGACGCTGGTGGAAGCGCCGGCAGCGGGTAGCGTGAAGCGCGCGGCCGCATACTCCGGCGCGCCGCGTTTGCCCATGGCGTTGTTACTGAAGGCGTAGTCCTCGGTCGGCATGCCGATCAGGTTGCGGTCCATCTTGCCGTTGGCGTTGGCGTCGTGGTACAGCGAAAAGGCGTAGTCGCCGGCCGGCAGGTCCTTGAACTCGATCTGCATGGCGCCCGCCACAGCCGGCGCGGCCGCCGCGCGGAACGGCTTGCCCAGGTAGGTCTCGGCGGAGTTGTACAGGGCGACCATGATCTGGCCGTCGGCGCTGGAGACGCCGGTCACGGAGATTTTCAGGTCGGCGGCAAAAGCAGGCATCAGCGCCAGGGTGGAGATGATGGACAGGACGACGGCGGCAAGGCTGGTGGATCGCATGATGAACTCCGTTGAGTGAAAGTGACTCCACTCTAGCCAGCGGCCCGCAGCTCCGGAGAGCGATGCGACGAAATGCGCAAGTCCGGCGCGAAATGCAGCCGGCCGGCGCGAAATGCACGGGTTCAGGGGCGGCGCCCGGCCGGAATATGGCGCGAAATGATGTCCAGCATCTGCTCGACGTCGACCGGCTTGGCGATGAAATCGTTCATGCCGGCGGCGATGCAGCGTTCCTGCTCCGATTGCATCACGCCGGCCGTCATCGCCAGGATGGGCAGGTCCAGCTTGAGCTCACGGCGTATCACGCCGGTCGCGGCGAAGCCGTCCATCACCGGCATCTGCACGTCCATCAGCACGACGTCATAGTCGTCCGGATGCTCGCGCAGGCGCTCCACCGCCAGCTGGCCGTTCTCCGCCACGTCGACGCTGGCGCCGGCGTATTCCAGCATGCCGCGCGCCACCACCTGGTTGAGCGGATGGTCTTCCACCAGCAGCAGGCGCACACCGCGCAGGCGCTGCTCCGCCGGCTCCTCGTCGGCCGCATCATCGTCGACCGACTGCGGCGCCGCCGGCAGCTCGGCCTTCGGCAACAGGAACGGCAGCGTGACGACAAACTCGCTGCCCTCGCCCGGCATGCTGCTGACGGCGATGGCGCCGCCCATCAACTCGGCCAGGCGGCGACAGATCGCCAGTCCCAGCCCGGTGCCGCCGAAGCGGCGCGTGGTCGAGGCGTCGGCCTGGTTGAAGGCTTCGAACAGGCGGCTCTGCTGCTCCAGGTCCATGCCGATGCCGGTGTCGCGCACCACGAAGCGCAGGCCGACGGCGTCGCCGGCATAGCCAGCCATGCCGTTGGCCGAGCGCTCCACCCGCAGCAGCACTTGCCCGCGCTCGGTGAACTTGATGGCGTTGCCGACCAAATTGATCAGGATCTGCTGCAGGCGCATGGCGTCGCCCACCAGCGCCTGCGGCACCGCGGCGTCGGTGGCGACATCGAAGCGGATGCCGCTGGCGGCCACTGTGGTGGTCATCACCGAATTGACCGCCGCCAGCACCTCGTCCAGCTGGAAGGTCGACGGCGCCAATTCCATGCGGCCGGCCTCGATCTTGGAAAAGTCCAGCACATCGTTCAGGATCCCCAGCAGCACATTGCCGGACGACCGTATCATGTCCACGTACTCCTTCTGCGGCGCGCTCAGCTCCGTATTCCCCAGCAAATACGCCACGCCCAGCACCGCGTTCATCGGCGTGCGGATCTCGTGGCTCATATTGGCCACGAACTCGCTCTTGGCGCGGCTGGCGGCGGCGGCGCGCTGCTCGCCAGCGGCCTGGATCAGCTCCGCGTTCTTGCGGTCGGTGATATCCATCGCCATCAGGTAGGTACCCACCACCATGCCGTCGGCGGCCACGTCCGGCACCAGGTCCACCATGAAGTGCTGCGTCTGGCCGTGCTGCTCGAAGGCCCGCTCGAAGTGCAGGCGGCGGCCCAGCAGCGCCTGATCCAGGTCGCCCAGCCAGCTGTCGGCGGCGGCGCCGAAAATGTCGGACACGGTCTGGCCCAGCATCGTCTGCGGATCGAGGCCGAACTGGGTGCGATAGTGCTCGTTGGTGAACAGGAAGCGCCGTTCGCGGTCCAGGTAAGCGATCAGCAGCGGCAGGTTGTCGGCCAGGATGCGCGCCCGCTTCTCGCTCTCGTAGGTGCGCAGCTGGGCCGACTCGCGTTCGGCCATCAGGCGGTAGAAGGCGCCGCTCAATTCGCCGATTTCGTCCTTGCGGTCCAGTTGCAGCACCTGGATGCCGGCGCGGCTGTTCTTGATCTCGGCGATGTTGCGGCGCAGCCGCTGCAAGGGCCGCAGCAGCCGCGCGATGCCCATCCAGGACAGCAGGCCGGCCAGGCAGGCGAACACCGTCGCGGCGGCGGCGGCCTCGTAGCGCATCTCCCGCAACGGCGCCAGCGCCTCGTCGCTGGGGAAGCGCGCCGCGACGATCCAGCGCGCGTGCTGCAAGCGCCGGTACGAATAGATGCCCTTGACGTGGTCCTTGTTCTCGGCCTCGGTCCAGCCCTGGAAGCCGCCCAGCGCCATCTCGGTGGCGCGGTTGCTGCCCGGACGCTCGTTAATGCTGTGCAGCAGCCGCGCCTTGTTCGGATGGCTGAGCAGGACGCCCTCGGCGGTCATGATGAACGTGAAGCCGGTGCTGCCCGGCTTGAGCGCGCTGAGCGACTCGAACGGCGCATAGTGCAGCAGGTTGATACCGCCGGCCAGCACCAGCGCCACGCGGCCTTCGCTGTCGAACACCGGCGCCGTGATCAGCACCGTCGGCGCGCCGGCCAGCTTGCTGGCGAACGGCGCCGACACCAGGCCACGGCCGCGCGCCACCGTCAGGTCGAACCATTCCTGGCCGGCGGCGCGGAAAGGCTGCGCCGGCATGTCCTCTTCCAGCGCGCCGGTCAGCAGGCCATCGTTGTCGTAGATTTCCAAAAAAGAGAACTGGCCGCGGGCGGTCGGACGCGCCTTCAGATAGGCGCGCAGCGCCGCGGGATCATGCAGCGTGGCCGCCGGCAGCGATTCGGCCAGCGCCGCCAGCATGGCCTTCTTGCCGGCCAGGTGCTCGTCGATGTGGGCGGCGGCGCCGGACAGCAAGGCATACTGCTGGCTGCCGATGACTTCCTTCATATCGCGCTCGGCCAGCACCAGCGCCACCACCGTCACAGTGACGGTCGCTCCCAGCACCAGCAGCATGACCAGGCCACTGAGACGGAACCGCAGGGTGGACGGCAGATACTGTTTCAACGCCATGGGCAGCGCACTCACTAGAAAGATGATATCAAAGTATTACATGTCGCAGGCGGGTTTGGCTACGGCTGTACGCCATAAACCAACAAATATGCCGCAGTTTCGGGGTATAGTGATTGCCACCGAGACAACCCAGCTATCCGCCATGCGCGCAGGCTCCGAACAGTTCAATCCGGCCCCATCTCCATCCGGCCCCGCGCCGCTCGCGCTGGTGCTGCTGACTGCCTGCTACTACCTGGTAGCCAACACCAGCCTGTTGCTGGCCTTCGCCCACACCAACGCCACCCCGGTGTGGCCGCCATCCGGCATCGCTTTCGCCGCCGTCCTGCTGCTGGGTTACCGCGCCTGGCCGGCCATCCTGCTTGGCGCGCTGGCAGCCAACCTGGCCACCTTCACCACCAACGGCCTGCCCTTCAACGCCGGCCTGGTGACGGCGTCGCTGCTGATCGCCACCGGCAATACGCTGGAAGCCCTGGCCGGCGCCTGGCTGATGCGGCGCCATACCGACGCCGCCCGGCCGTTCGGCAACCTGCAAGACGTCTACAAATTCGCCACCATCGCCCTGCTGGTGTGCCTGATCAGCGCCGGCATCGGCAGCGGCACGCTGGTGCTGGGCGGCCTGGTGGCGCCGGCCGCCTGGAACACCGTCGCGCTGACCTGGTGGGTCGGCGACGTCGCCGGGGTGCTGCTGGTGGCGCCGGCCATCCTGGCCTGGCGCCGGCCGCGCTGGCGCCGCGCGGTCGCGCTGGAGGCCGCGCTGTCGCTGCTGTTGCTGGCTGCGCTGATGGCCGCGATCTTCGGCCGCCACTACACCGCCAACGACGATCCCGGCTGGCTGCCGTATGTCTTCATGCTGTGCGTGGCCTGGGCCTCGTTCCGCTTCGGGTTGCGCGGCGCCAGCCTGGCCTGCCTGGCCACCGCCGGCGGCGCCGTGCTGTGCACCGTGCGCGGTCTGGGGCCGTTCGCGGTCGGCACGCTGAACGACGCCCTGATCTCCCTCGACAGCTTCGTCGTCTTGTGCAGCCTGGTCGGCATGGTGCTGTGCGCCGACGCCAGCGAGCGGCGGCGCATGAGCGGCGCGGTGCGCGGCCACAGCGCCGCGCAATGGGCCACGCTGCTGATCTGCGTCGGCCTGACCGTGATCGTCTGGCACCTGGTGGCGCTCAGCACCGAGCGCCGCGCGCGCGAGCAGTTCGACACCGAATGCGCCGACATCGCCGAACGCATCGCCAGCCGCATGGTCTTGTACGAATCAGGCCTGCGCGGCGCCCGCGCGCTGTTCAGCGCCGAGCCGGAACCGAGCCGCGCCCAGTGGCGCAATTTCACCGACGCGCTGGATCTCCCTCACAGCTTGCCCGGCGTGATGGGACTGGGTTATGCCGCGCAAGTGCCGGCCAACCAGCGCGACGCGCTGGAAGCGCAGGTGCGCAGCCACGGCTACCCCGATTTCCGCATCTGGGCCAGGCCGGGCAGCGCGCTCGGCCCCTGGTCCTCCGTGGTGCTGTACCTGGAGCCGTTCCAGGGCCAGAACCTGCGCGCCTTCGGTTATGACATGATGTCCGAGCCGATCCGCCAGGCCGCCTTGCTGGAGGCGGCGCGCAGCGGCAAACCGGTGCTGTCGGCCAAGGTGGTGCTGGTGCAGAACGGCAGCGAGCAAGGTCGGCCCGGCTTCCTGATGTACTTCCCGATCTACCGCAAGCTGGCCACGGCGACCTCCGGCGCCATGCTGCCGCCGGCGCAGCGCATGGCGGCCCTGCAAGGCTATTCGTATAGCCCGATCCGCGCCGACGAGATGATGGCCGGCCTGCTCGGGCCATCCGACCAGGTGGTGCAGCTGGAGATCTTCGACGGCAGCGAAGCCGATCCCGCCGCCCTGCTGTACGCCAGCGGCAGCCGCACCGACAACGACAAGCTGCAGTATCCGAATCCCTACCTGAGCACCGCACCGCTGGTGCAGATGCAGCATCGCTGGACGCTGCGTTTTACTTCGCTGCCGGCGTTTGAGAACTCGATCGATCGCCAGAAGTCCCACATCGTGCTGCTGGCCGGGGTGATCATCAGCCTGTTGTTCTTCGGCGTGGTGCGGGCGCTGACCGCGCGCCAGACCTACGCCGCCGCGCTGGCCGAGGAAAAGACCGCCGCGCTGCGTGAATCGGAAAGCTCGCTGATCGTCGCGCGCGACCTGGCCGAAGCGGCCAGCCGCGCCAAATCCGAGTTCGTCGCCAACATGAGCCACGAGATCCGCACCCCGCTCAACGCGGTGCTGGGCATGACGCATCTGCTGAACAACACCTCGCTCTCGCCCGACCAGCAGAAGTACCTGGAAATGATACGGTCGTCCGGCAATTCGCTGCTCAGCATCCTCAACGACGTGCTGGATTTCTCCAAGATCGAGGCGGGCCGCATGGAGCTGGCACCGGCGCCGTTCCAGCTGAGCGCCGTGCTGGAAGCCATCGCCACCATCATGACCGTCAACTCCGGCGAAAAAGACCTGGAACTGGCGATCGGCGTCGAGGCGGACGTGCCGCAGGCACTGCTGGGCGACGGCCATCGCTTGCAGCAGATCCTGATCAACCTGGTCGGCAACGCCATCAAGTTCACCGAGAAGGGATCGGTCTCGGTGCTGGTGGAACGCACCGGCGACGGCATCGCAGGCGCGGTCACGCTGCGCTTCACGGTACGCGACAGCGGCATCGGCATCCCGCCCGACCAGCTGGCACTGTTGTTCGCGCCGTTCTCGCAGGCCGACGCCTCGATGACCCGGCGCTTCGGCGGCACAGGACTTGGACTGGCCATCTCGCGCCGCATCGCCGCGCTGATGGGCGGCGCGATCGAAGTGCAGAGCATCGCCGGCGCCGGCAGCGCCTTCGTCCTGACGGTGCCGCTGCAAGCCGCCGCCGACGCCGCGCCGGCCAGCGCGCCGCTGCCGCCCCAGCACCTGCTGCTGGTGGATGACGACCCGGTCAGCGCCGACTACCTGGGCCGCACCATCCGCGCGCGCGGCTGGAGCAGCGACAGCGCCGGCACCGGCGAGCAGGCGTTGACGCTGCTGCGCCGCGCCGCCGGCCGCTACGACGCGATCCTGGTCGACTGGGACATGCCCGGTATGAATGGCCTCGACACCATGCAGGCGATCCGCAAGGCCCTGCCGCAGGACTGCCCCGCCATCATCCTGATGGTCAGCGCCTTCGGCCAGGGCAAGCTGCTGCACACCCAGGGCGCGGAGGCGGCCAACGCGGTGCTGCTCAAGCCCGTCACCATGGCGCGCCTGAACGAGACCTTGCAGCAGGCGCAGGCCGGCACGCCGGCCGCCGCCAGTATCGACAACGGCGCCCAGTCCGGCCTGCGCATAGACGGCGTGCGCATCCTGCTGGTGGAAGACAATCCGATCAACCAGCTGGTGGCGCAAAGCATGCTGTCCTACGCCGGCGCCAGCATCGACGCGGTGGACAACGGCCGCGCCGCGCTCGACCGGCTGCGCAGCGACGCCCGTCGCTACGACCTGGTGCTGATGGACGTGCAGATGCCGGAGATGGACGGCTTCGAAGCGACTACCCGCATCCGCACCGAACTCAAACTGGAGCTGCCGGTGCTGGCCATGACGGCCGGCGTGATGCTGTCCGAGCGCGAACAATGCATCGCCTCGGGCATGAACGACTTCATCGCCAAGCCTATCGACGTCGAACAGATGCTGCGCGCGATCATGCGCAACCTGCCCGCCGCCCAGCGCGCCGCGGCCGGCCGCTAGGCCGCCCCGGCGATTGTGCATTCGTGAAAATTAATGTAGTATTCTATTTACTTGTTTAAAGCTAAGGGCTCCTCATGGATACCGTCACCATCCTTCTGTCCTCGTTCATCCTGTCGCTCACCGGCCTGTTTGTGTTTATCTGGTCGCTGCGCAAACGCCTGTTCGACACCACGTCCGCCGCCGCCAATGTCATCTTTTCGCCCGGTGAAATCGGCCGCGGCGAGGAACCGTCCGCCACTGCCGCCCAGCGCGCCGGCCTGGCGCTGCGCGTCTCCGGCGACGCCCACGTCGAGCTGACGCCCGCCCAGGAAGCGACGCTGCAGCGAGACCTGGCCGAACGCATCGAAGAAGACCGCTCCACCGCCTTTGTCTCCTTCGTGTTCCTGTCCTGCGCCGTGGTGTGGCTGGTGGTCGGTTCGCTGGCCGGGCTGACCAGCTCCATCAAGCTGCACGAACCTGACTGGCTGGTGCAGCAGGCCTGGCTGACTTTCGGCAGGCTGCGCACCATCCACCTGAACATCGTCGCCTACGGCTGGGCGCCGATGGCGGCCTTCGGCATCGCCAACTGGATGCTGCCACGCTTGCTGAAAACGCCGCTGGTCGGCGGCCGCTTCGCTATCCTGGGCTGCATGATCTGGAACGCCGGCCTGATCGCCGGTGTCGGCTGCATCGCCGCCGGCATCAGCGACGGCATGGAGTGGCTGGAGATACCATGGCAAGTCGATATCCTGATCGTCATCGGCGGCGCGCTGATGGGCCTTCCGCTGGTGTACACGCTCCAGGCGCGCAAGGTCGGCCACCTGTACGTGTCGGTCTGGTACATGGGCGCGGCGCTGTTCTGGTTCCCCATCCTGTTCCTGATCGCCAACCTGCCGGCGATGCACTTCGGCGTCGAGCAGGCCACCATGAACTGGTGGTTCGGCCACAACGTCCTGGGCCTGTTCTACACGCCGATGGCGCTGGCCTCGGTCTACTACTTCCTGCCGAAGATCATCGGCCGCCCGGTGCAGTCGTACAACCTGTCGCTACTGGGCTTCTGGACGCTGGCCTTCTTCTACGGCCAGGTCGGCGGCCACCACCTGATCGGCGGCCCGGTGCCCGGCTGGCTGATCACACTGTCCATCGTGCAAAGCGTAATGATGATCGTGCCGGTGATCTCGTTCTCGGTCAACCAGCACCTGACCATGAAGGGCTACTTCTCCAAGCTGGTGTACTCGCCGACGTTGCGCTTCATCGTGCTGGGCGGGATGATGTACACCCTCAGTTCCCTGCAAGGCTCGATCGAGGCGATCCGCGCGGTCAACACGGTGGCGCACTTCACCCACTTCACGGTGGCCCACGCCCACCTTGGCCTGTATGGCTTCTTCACGATGGTGATGTTCGGCGCGATCTATTTCGTCATGCCGCGCGTGATGTCGTGGGAATGGCCTTACCCCGGCCTGATCGCCGCGCATTTCTGGCTGGTGGTGCTGGGCTTCTCGATTTACTTCATCGGCCTGTCGATAGGCGGCTGGTTGCAAGGGCTGGCGATGCTGGATGCCGCCAAGCCATTCATGGAATCGGTCAAAGTGACGATCCCCTACCTGCAAAGCCGTTCTGTGGGCGGCGCCATCATGACGCTTGGCCATCTGGTGTTCGCCGGCCACTTCGCCGCGATGGCACTGCGCCACGGCCCGGCGCGCACCGGTGCCGCGCTGCTGCACGTCGCCCCAACCACCCTGGCAGGAGCCTGATCATGCATGACGAACTTAAACTCCTCAGCGGCGCCATGGTCACGCTGGCGCTGGCCACATCGGCGCTGGTGGTGGTGCCCTTCCTTCAACTCAAGGACGTCGTCCCGCCGGCCGGCCTGAAGCCCTACACCTCGGCGCAGCTGCGCGGGCGCGAAGTCTACATCGCCAACGGCTGCATCTACTGCCATTCGCAGCAGCCGCGCGACAAGGCGCTGGCGCCGGACGACAAGCGTGGCTGGGGCCGCGCTCCGGTAGCCGGCGACTACCATTACGACAAGCCGCACCTGCTGGGCACCATGCGCACCGGCCCGGACCTGTTCAACATCGGCGCGCGCCAGCCCAGCCAGGACTGGCATCTGGGCCATCTGTACCAGCCGCGCGCCTACACGCCCGGCTCCATCATGCCGGCCTATCCCTTCCTGTTCGAGATCAAGGACAAGGCCGATCCCGGCGACCGCGTGTTGACGCTGCCGCCGGGTTACAAGCCGCCGGGCAAAGTCGTCATCGCCAGGCAGGAAGCGCTGGACCTGGTCACTTACCTGCAAGGGCTGGATCACACCTATCCGGTATTCGAGGGGAAAGCAAAATGATCGAGCAACCGAAACACGACGCGCGCGAGCGCGAAAACCCCGATCCGCACGAGAAGAACCGCCCGGTGCCGCGCCTGGTGCTGGCAGTGGTGTCGGCGCTGGTGATCTGGGCGGTCGGCTACATCGTCCTTACCCAGCGCAACGACGCGCCGGAACTGGGCGACCGGCGCACCCTGTCCACGCTGGAAGGCAAGCCGGCCGGCGCTGGCGGCGCGGCCGACGGCGCGCAGGTGTATGCGGCCAATTGCGTGGCCTGCCACCAGGCCACCGGCGCCGGCCTGCCCGGCGTGTTCCCACCGCTGGCCGGCTCCGAGTGGGTGCTGGCGGCGGACCAGCTGCCGGTCAACATCCTGCTGCATGGGATCACCGGCAAGCTGACCGTCAAGGACACGGCATACAACGGCCAGATGCCGGCTTTCAAGGACAAGCTGAGCGACGCCGAAATCGCGGCGGTGCTGAGTTTTGTGCGCTCCAGCTTCGGCAACGGCGCCGGCAAGATCGGCGCCGACATCGTCAAGGCCGAGCGGGAAACGGGCAAGGATCGTAAAGATCCGTGGAACGGTGATGAAGATCTCAACAAGCTCAAACAGTAGCAGCCTGTGTTCCACGCTGATCGCGCTGGCATTGGTGTGCGCAACAGGCGTGGCGGCGCTGTACTACGGCACAATGGGCTTCGAGGTGGTGTCGACCGAAGATGGCCGGCGGCTGGCCGTCAGTCGCCAGCCGCTGGACCTGCCGGCCGCCGCGATCCACCAGCCGCAAGCCGCCACGTTGGCGCGGATGCTGGGCGAAGATGGCCGCATCGCCATCGTCACCTTCTTCTACAGCAGCTGCAACGCCGTGTGCTCGGTGCTGGGCAACGAGCTCCAGCAAATGCAGGATGAGATCCGCAAGCGCGGCTTGCAGCACGATGTGCGGCTGGTCAGCATCAGCTTCGATCCGCGCGATAGCTCGCCGGTGCTGGCGGATTACGCGCGGCGCCTGCATGCCGATCCGGCGCTGTGGCGCATGGTCAGCGTGGACCGCGAGGAGCAGCGCAAAGCCTTGCTGGATGCATTCGGTATCGTCGTGCTGCCTGCGCCGCTGGGCGAGTTCCAGCACAACGCCGCCTTCCACCTGATCGACCGGCAAGGCCGCCTGGCACGCATCGATGACTACGACGATCCGGCGCAGGCACTGGAAGACGCTGTGCAGCTGGCCCGCACCTCGGCGCGCGGAGGCCGGCCATGAACCGCCGGCGCGTCGCCATCGGCCTGGCTTGCCTCGCGCTGGCTGCGCTGCCGCGCCACTGGCTGGAGGCGGAGATGCTGCGCCACATGCTGCTGCAATTGCCATTGCTGGTCGCCGCCGGATGGATGCTGGCGTCCGGCGGCAGCCGGTCGACTGTGACCACCGCCATCGCACGCTACGACCAGCATGGCGTCTGTGGCCTGGCCGTCCTGCTCTTCGTCACCGCCTACTGGATGATTCCGCGCGCGCTGGAACAGAGCATTACCGCGCCGTGGGCCGAGGCGGCGAAGTTCGCCTCGCTGATCGCGCTGGGCGCCATCCTGCCCGGATCGCTGAAGCGCGCCAACTGGATCGTGCAGCTCTTCTTCCTTGGGAATTTCAGCTGGATGATGGCGGTCGCCGGCATCCAGTATCAAAGCATGCCGCAACGCCTGTGCAACGCCTACCTGCTGGACGACCAGGTCTGGACCGGTATCGGCCTGGTCACCGCGTCGGTGGCGATTGCAGCCATCTGGTGCTGGCGCCTGGCGCCGGCCTTCATCAACAATTCAAACAAAGACCATCATGTCACAACTACCGCTGAACCCCGCATCGATCGCCACGCTGGTCCACGAATTCTATGACGAAGTCCGCGCCGACCCGGTACTCCAGCCGGTATTCGACGCCGCCATCGGCGACAACTGGGCGCCGCACCTGGAGCGCATGGTCGACTTCTGGTGCACCGTCATGCTGGGCAACCGCAGTTTCCAGGGCAACGTCTTCGGCAAGCACATGCTGCTGAACGGCGTCACGCCCGAGCACTTCATGCGTTGGCTCGCGCTGTTCGAAGCTGCCGCCACCCGTCTGTTCAACCCCACCGACGCCACCGAATTCAAAACCGTCGCCCGGCGCATCGCCGCCAGCCTGCAATACGGATTTTTCGGTGAAGTGAAGGTGACCTCACCCAAGGAGCAATCATGAAAACCATACCCGACACCGCACAGCACTACAAAAGCAGTCCGGTCTTCACGCAGGACAGCGTGCCGGCCGCCCTGCAACGCAGCCACACCACCGCCGCGGGCGTGTGGGGCCGCATCACGATATTGGAAGGCAGCCTGCTTTACCGCATCACCGATCCGTCGCAGCCGGCCGAGGAAGTCCTGCTCACGCCGGAGCGCTCCGGCGTGGTAGAGCCGCGTATCGAGCACGAAGTCAACGTGGTCGGCCCGGTGCGTTTCCAGGTCGACTTCCACCGCTAATCCATCAATCAATCAGGAACCAACATGAACATCGACAAATTCAAACATCAGCACATCGACATCCTCAGCGCCATCGCCGACCTGCGCCGGCTGGTGCAATCCGGCATCGCCGAACACGCGGCCGACATCTCGCAGCGCATCGTCACCATGAGCGGCATCATCAAGCTGCACCTGGCCGTCGAGGACCGCGTGCTCTATCCTACACTGGAGGCCAGCGGCAACGCCGCGCTGGCCGGCATGAGCCAGCGCTACCGCCAGGAGATGGATGGCATCGGCGGCGAGTACCTGGGCTTCGCCGGCCGCTGGAACACGCCGCGCCAGCTGGCCGAACAGCCGGAAGCCTTCCGCGATGAAGCCAACCGCGTGCTCAAGACGCTGTACGAGCGCATGAAAAAGGAAGACCGCGAATTCTATCCCGCCATCGAATCGGCGCACGCCCTGGCCTGAGGCGCCTCCATGCACAGACTGGAACTGATGATGGACTCGGTGTCCGACGCCGTCGTCACCATCGACGCGCGCGGCGTCATCGAATACGTCAATCGCGGCGCCACTATCCTGTTCGGCTACGGCGGCGACGAGCTGCTGGGCCAGAACGTGTCGCTACTGATGTCCGCCCCCGAAGGCGCCCGCCACGACCGATACATCCAGTCCTACCTGAAGACCGGCCAGTCGAGGGTGATGAATCACAGCCGCAGCGTCACGGGCCGCCGCAAGGACGGCACGCCGGTGCCGCTCGACCTCACGCTCGGCCAGATGATGCAGGACGGCGAGCAGAAATTCACCGGCATCATGCGCGACGTCAGCGAACAACGCCGCCTGCAACAGCGCGCCGACGAGGCCAATCGCGCCAAGAGCGTGTTCCTGGCGACGATGAGCCACGAGATCCGCACGCCCATGAACGGCATACTGGGATCGCTGGAGCTGCTGGGCCTTTCGCGGCTGGACCGCGAGCAGCGCGAGACGGTGGCCATGGCGGAGCAGTCGGGCCGGGAGCTGCTGCGCATCCTGGACGATATCCTGGACTTCTCCAAGATCGAGGCCGGCCGCCTGGAGCTGCGCTCGGAACCGATTCCGCTGCGCGCGCAGGTGGTCGACAAAGTGATCGCCACCTACGCGACGCTGGCCGCGAAGAAGGGCCTGCATCTGCACAGCCGCGTGGACGCCTCAGTGGCGCCGTTGGTCGGCGCGGATCCCCTGCGACTGCGCCAGATCCTGCACAACTTCGTCAGCAATGCCTTGAAATTTACACTGGCCGGCAGCGTCGAGCTGTCGGTCGAGGTGCTCGACAAGCGCGCGCCGGACCGGCAAACCCTGCGCTTTGGCGTGCGCGACACCGGCATCGGCATCGCCAAGGCCGACCAGGCCCGCCTGTTCAAGCCCTTCGTCCAGGCCGAGGGTGACACTACGCGGCGCTTCGGCGGCACGGGCCTGGGGCTGGCGATCTGTCTGGGCCTGGCGGATAGCCTGGGCGGCGTCATCGCCATGCAGAGTGAACCCGGAATCGGCACCACGATGTCGCTCACACTGACGCTGCCGGTATGCGAAGACGCCGCAGGCCTTGCGCCCGACGTGCAGCGCCAGCCCGCAGCCCCGGCTGCCGCGCCATCGGTCGCCGAGGCCGAGCGCGGAGGCACGCTGATACTGGTGGTGGACGACCACGCCACCAACCGCAACGTGCTGCTGCGCCAGTTGCGCGCGCTGGGCTACGCCGCCGAAGGCGCCAGCGACGGCGCCGAAGCACTGCAGATGCTGGCCGCCGGCCGTCACGCCCTGCTCATCAGCGACTGCCAGATGCCGGTGATGGACGGCTACGCCCTCGCCCGCGCCATCCGCGCCGGCGGCAGCCGCTTGCCCATCATCGCCTGCACCGCCAACGCCTTCGCCAGCGACGCAGCACGCGCACTCGAAGCCGGCATGGACGACTATCTCGCCAAACCCAGTACCGTCGCCGCGCTCGGCGCCTTGCTGGACAGGTACCTGCCACTGCCCTCGCCGCCACTGGACGAAGCCCGGCTCGCCGAGCTGACCGGCGGCGACGCCGCCGTCCGCGACGACATCCTCGCCGACTTCCGCAACGATAACGACGCCGACGTCGCCGCGCTGCGGGCTGCCCAAGCCGCCGGCGGCACCACCGCCGTCATCCGCAGCGCGCACCGCATCTGCGGCGCCGCCCGAATGCTGGGCGCCACCGCCCTGGCCGAAGCCAGCGCCGCCATCGAACGCGATGCCCGCAGCGGCGCGGTCGCCACTGCGCCGTCGCCGGCCTGCCTGCGCTTCGACGCGGCACTAGCCGCATTCAACACCTACATGAGTCCCAAC
This sequence comes from Duganella sp. BJB476, assembly GCF_003416895.1. Taxonomy (GTDB): domain Bacteria; phylum Pseudomonadota; class Gammaproteobacteria; order Burkholderiales; family Burkholderiaceae_D; genus Rugamonas. The sequence goes on along the minus strand of NZ_QVIO01000001.1, from coordinate 1,351,846 downwards.
CAGTCATCGCCATGAACATCGAAAATCTTAACTTCCTGCTGGTCGAAGACCACGACTTCCAGCGCCGCTCATTGCAGCGCATCCTCACCGGCCTCGGTGTCGAGCAAATTACCGGGGTCGCCGACGGCCATGCGGCGCTGGCCGCGTTCGACGCCACCCATCATCCCTTCGACATCTGCATCATCGATCTCAACATGCCCGGCATGGACGGCATGGAGCTGATACGTCGCCTGGCCGAAGCCCGTAGCGAGGTGTCCGTCATCCTGTCCAGCGCGCAGGAGCACGCGCTGATTTCCTCGGTGGAGACAATGGCTCGGGCCTACGGCGTACGCCTGCTGGGCGCCATCGAAAAGCCGCCGACTCCGGCCGGCCTGCGGCGGCTGATCGACGGCTTCGGCGCGGCCGGACTACCGGCGCGCCGGCCCGGCGCCCCCGAGCCCACGCTGGCGGAGCTGCAAACGGCGCTGGCGCTGGGCCAGTTCGAGCCGTGGTTCCAGGCCAAGGCCGATCTGCGCGACGGCTCCATCCACAGCGCCGAGGCGCTGGCCCGCTGGCGCCATCCGGAGCGCGGCATGATCGCGCCCGATGCCTTCATCCCGCTGCTGGAGCGGCATGGACTGATCGACGGGCTGACCGCGCAGATCGTCGCCGGCACCGCGCTCGCGTGGCGTGCGTGGGACCGCGCAGGCCACCAGTATGCGGTGTCGATCAATCTGTCGTTGTCGTCGCTGGCCCGGCCGGGTTATGCCGAGGAGCTGGTGCGGGTGCTGGAGCAGCAGCAGATCGCACCGCGCCACATCGTCTTCGAAGTAACCGAATCGGCCGCCATGTCCGATCTGCCGCACAGCCTGGAAAACCTGGCGCGCCTGCGCATGAAGGGTTACGGCCTGTCGATCGACGACTACGGCACCGGCTACTCCAGCATGCAGCAGCTGCTGCGCATCCCGTTCTCGGAGCTGAAGATGGACCGTTCCTTCGTCACCGCCGCCGGCGACGATGAGGCGCAGCTGCTGATGCTGGCCTCCAGCCTGAAACTGGCACGTGAGCTGCACCTGGAATCGGTGGCCGAAGGCGTCGAAACCGCCGCCGACTGGCGCCTGCTGCGGGACCTTGAATGCCGCTACGCCCAGGGATATTTGATCGGCAAGCCGATGCCGGCCGACGACTTCATCGCCGGCGTGGCAGCCTGGCAAAGGGCCTATGCCGCCTTGGACTAGCGTTTTTACCCCGGATTGGCCTCCCGCAGGCCGTGATTGGTCTCCTAGAATGGACACACTTACCAACCACTCTGAAGGAACCCATCATGAACGTACGTACCGATTTCTACACCGCCTCGCCGGACGCGATGAAAGCCATGATCGCGCTGGAAGTCGCGGTCAATAAACTCGGCCTGGAGGCGCCGCTGCTGGAACTGGTGAAACTGCGCGCGTCGCAGATCAACGGCTGCGCCTTCTGCATCGACATGCACACCACCGACGCCCGCAAGGCCGGCGAAACCGACCGCCGCATGCACGGCGTGGCGGCCTGGCGCGAGACGCCATTCTTCACCGAACGCGAACAGGCCGCGCTGGCGTGGACCGAGGCGCTTACCCAGCTGTCCATCACCCACGCGCCGGACGCCGACTATGAACGCCTGCAATCCCAGTTCACGCCCAAGGAACAAGTGGACCTGACGCTGGCGATCAACACCATCAATTCATGGAACCGCCTGGGCGTCGGTTTCCGCAAAATGCCGGCGCTGTAAGGCGTCAACGGCCGGCGTCAATTGTGTCTTGCATGTTCAGGACAACAGGCGCCGCCGGCGGCATCAAAACCGCGCTACATCAAGCACATCCTTTATACAAGCTTGCCGTTTGCATCATGTGATACCGCTTCCATTCTGCAATTCGTTGCCTCGGAACAACGGAATTGTGACATTTTGTCATAAAAACACCCACCTTCTCCTTCCCCCGGTCCACACTAAATAAGGCGCACAACACCACAAAGACAGTCGCCACTAACCTAAGGAGGGGTACACGATGAAACAACCCAAGCTTGCATTGACAACTTTAGCAGTCCTGAGTGCCCTGGCAGCCAGCGCCCACGCGCAAGACGGCATGCCGATCACCGTCAGCGGATTCGGCACCGGCGCCCTGACCATGACCAATTCCGACCAGGCAGAATTCAACCGCGTCAACCAGGCCGCCGGCGTCGGCAAGGACGCCCGTCCCGGCGTCGATTCCAACCTGGGTATCCAGGCCACCGCCAAGTGGAGCGACACCATCTCCTTCACCGCCCAGGGCCTGGTGCGCAAAAACGGCAACAACGATCAATTCGGCGCCGAGCTGGCATGGGCCTTCGCAAAGTTCAAGATCAACGACGACTTCTCGCTGCGCCTGGGCCGCATCGGCCTGCCGGTGTACATGATCTCCGACGTGCGCAACGTCGGCTACGCCAACACCATGCTGCGCCCGCCCAATGAGGTGTACCGCCAGGTTACCGCCGACAACGCGGACGGCGGCGACATCACCTACCAGCACAGCTTCGGCGACACCACGGTGACGGCGCAGGCGGCGGTAGGCCGCACCAAGGTCCGCTCGCCGGGCAATTATTACGTCGAATTCAAGCCGGTGATCTCGACCCAGCTGGTGGTCGAGAACGGACCGTTCACCTATCGCCTGGGCCGCTCGCAGGCCAACTTCGGCCTGTTCGAAAACGCCAGCCTCAACGGCCTGGTGGCGACCTTGAACAAGGTCGGCCTGACGTCGGTGGCCAACGAAGTCAAGCTCACCGACATCAAGGGCACCTTCACCTCGGCCGGCATTGCGATGGACTACAACAACATCATCGGCCAGGCTGAATACGCCAAGCGCAAGACCGAATCACGCCTGGTGCAGGACACCAGCTCCTGGTACATCATGGCAGGCTACCGCTATGGCAAGTTCGTGCCCTTCATCGTGCACGGCGACGTCAAGCAGGACAGCATCCGCGACTTCTCCGGCATGCCGACCACCGGCCCGCTGGCCGCGCTGACCGCCGGTACCAATGCCGCCATCAAGGCCGGGCTGCAATCGACCACCGGCATCGGCCTGCGCTGGGACTTCTACAAATCGGCCGCGTTCAAGGTGCAGATGGACCGCATCAAAACGCGTGACGGCGCCGGCTACTTCCTCAATCCCAAACCGGGCTTTGCGGGCAGCACCGTCAATGTGTACGCCGCCGCCATCGATTTCGTCTTCTAAGGAGAATCCATATGAAAACGACAATCGGAAAAATGTTGTTGGCGGCTGGCGCCTGGCTGGCCATCGCCCCTGTGTTCGCGACGGAAATCGTCGTCATCGTCAGCCCGAAGAATCCGGCCACGCGCATGTTCGGCGAACAGGCGGCCCAGTTCTTCCTCGGCAAATCGACGCTGTTTACGCCGATCGAACATACCGACGGCCCGCTGCGCAACGAGTTCTATAAAAAAGTGCTGGACAAGGACTCCACGCAGGTCAAGGCCATCTGGTCCAAGCTGGTGTTCACCGGTAAGGCCAGCGCGCCGAAGGAACTGGGCTCCAGCGCCGACGTAAAGAAGGCCGTGGCGGCCGATCCGCAGGCCATCGGCTACATCGAGAAATCACAGGTCGACGACAGCGTCAAAGTGATCCTCACCGTGCCTTAATCCGGCACCATCTGCCCGAAAGTTGGATGCCAACTTTCGGGTTTCAAAGATAGCGCGCCAGCTCATCGAGCGACAGGCTGCGCTCCGCAGTACCAGGCACGCTGCAGGCGAAGGCGCCGGAGATGGCGCCCAGCCGCATGCAATCCTCGATCCCCATGCCTTGGAATTTTCCGTGCAAGAAGGCGCTGACGAAGGCGTCCCCCGCGCCATTGCTGTCGACCACGGGCAGGTCCAGCTTTGCGCAAGGCACATGCAGCACCTCGGCATCGCCACGCCGCAGCAGGTAGCTGCCTTGCGCGCCGGCCATCGCGATCACCATGCTCGCGCGTCCCGTCTCAAGTATCTCCCGCATCACCTGCTCATGCCGGCCGCGCAAGGCCGCAGTGCTGAGGAAGACCAGGTCGGAGCGCCGCGCGAAATCGTGATAGTAGGGATTGCTGCCATCCCAGTCATGCAAGTCGGTCGATACTGGCAGGCCGCAGGCAGCGGCGTCGTCATACCAATGGCGCGCCCAAGGCATGATGGTCAGGTGCAGATGCTGGGCGCGCTCCATATGCGGCAGATAGAAGTCGCGCTCCATGCACAAGTCGTCCGGATGGCGGCCGTCGTACAGCGACAGGCGGCGTCCGTCCGGCGACACCAGATTGACGCTGCGCCGCGTGCCGCTGGGGTGCACCACGCCATGGAATTCCAGGCCGCGCTCGCGGTAGCGCGCGTGGACCAGTTCCGCCTGCGCATCGGCGCCGATGAAGTCGAGCAGCACGGGACGATGTCCGAGCGCCTGCAAGCCAAGCGCCACGCCATTGCCGGTGTGGGCGACGTAATCGTGCACGGCGGGTACGTGGATGGAATCCGCCTCGGCCAGAGGCAGCGACGGCACCAGCACGATGGTGTCGATGCCGACACCGCCAGCAACCAGCACGCGCACGTCAGAAAGCTGTTGCATTACACACTCCCAGAGCGTTGAGAATGTAGCAAAATAACAGTCGATATTTATTCGGTCAACAACATTTCACTGATATTCCAGCAATAATGTAGCAAAATTACAAAATAGATCTAACCCTCGACCACGATCACCGGCCGCAAACGTTTGCGCGACGCCCGCGCATGCGGCACCCAGGCGTGGGTCTGCCAGCGGCGCCACATGATCAGGCCGCGTATCCATTCGTCGGCGGCGTAGGCGATCCACACGCCGGGCAAGCCCCAGCCCAGCACCACGCCCAGCAGCCAGCTGCCGCCGGCCAGCACCAGCAGCATCGACAAGGCGCCCGCCATCACCGGAAAGCGCGCGTCGCCGGCCGCGCGCAGCGCGTTGATCACCACCAGGTTGAAGGTGCGGCCCGGCTCCAGCAGCACGGTAATCCACAGCAGCGTGGCGCCGGCCGCGATGATTTCCTGGTCTTGCGTGAACCAGCCCAGAAGCCAGCGGCCCAGCAACGCGGCGCAGGCGGCGATCAGGATGCACACCACCAGCCCGCGCGCCAGCGATCGCCGCACCACGCCGTGCGCTTCCCGCAGCCGTCCGGCGCCGATCAGGTAGCCCACCACGATCTCCACCGCCAGCCCGGTGGCGATGGAGAACATCATCACCCCGCCCATCAGTTGCAGCACATAGGCTTGCGTGGCCAGCGACTTGGCGCCCAGCTCGGCCGCCGTCGCCACGCTGACCATGAAGGCCAGCCGCCAGGCGATGTTCTCGGCCGCGCCGGGCAGGCCGATATGCAGCACCGCGCCCAGTTCGCGGCGCGGCAAGCGCCACCAGTCGTCGCGCGCCACGCGGATGCCGAGGTGCACGCGCCACATCAGCAAATGCAGGGCCAGGCCGATGGCGCGGCTGATGGCCAGCGCGTACGCGTAGCCCGGCAGGCCCAGCGCCGGGATCGGGCCCCAGCCGTGCATCATCGGAATCGCCAGCGCCAGGTGAGTGACGTGCATGATCACCAGCACCACCAGCGTGTCGCGGGTGCGCAGGTGGGCCCGCATCACGCTGGCCATCGACGCATTCCACGCATCGAGCAGCATGGCCGGCGCCAGCGCCTGCAGCAGCGGCGCCGCCAGCGGCAGCACCTCGGCCGGCGCGTTCAGCAGATGCAGCAGGCCGTTCGCGCCCAGCAGCGCCAACAGGCCGGTGACGGCGCCCAACCAGGTGCTGGCGCCCACCACCGCGCAGGCCACCCGGTTGGCGGCCTCGCGCTGGCCGCCGCCCAGGTTCTGCGTGACCACCACGCTGACCCCGGCGCCGATGATGCGGAATAAAATGAACAGGGTGGCCGACACCTGGCTGGCGATGGCGAAAGCGCCGCCCGCCTCGTCCGAAATGCGCGACGCCAGGCCGGTGCCGATGACGCTGGAAGCGATCGCCAGGCCCAGCTCGACGAGCAAGGGCCAGGCAAGATTAAACATGGGCGGAGTGCGGATCGGCGTTTTGGCGGCGGGCATCTTGAGCTGGCAATAGGTGTTACAAATGAGTGTTGCGAATTGATCTTAGTTTACATCAACTGGAAGCGCTTTCACTGGCGCCATTGAAATAATCTATGGATGTAAAATCGTTAGCAAAGGATACACTTCCGCAGACTCAATACGCCACGACTATCATTGTGCGATTAACCATCACCGTCGTTGCCCTGTTATCCGCCCTGCTGCTGAGCTTACTCGGCGGGCGGGCCAACGCCCAGACGCTGACGGTGCTGTATCCCGACATCGGCGAACCCTACCGCACCGTGTTTGCCGAAATCCTCCAGGGCGTCGAAGATCAGAGCAAGGCCAAGCCGCGCGCGATCGCGCTGGGCGCCGGCAGCGACCTGAACGAACTGCGCAACACGCTCAAGAACGGCAAGGTCGTGATCGCCCTCGGCCGCCAGGGTTTGAAGGCGGCCGCCATGCTCGATCCGCCGCAGGGCGTGGTAGTCGGCGGCGTCGGCTCGGCGCCGGACGCCGATCGCCTCAACGGCATCAGCCTGGCGCCCGACCCGGCCCTGCTGTTCGGCATGCTCAAGACCCTGCTGCCTGCCATCCGTCGCGTGATCGTGGTCTACAACCCGGCCAGCAATGAGGCACAAATCCGCCTGGCGCGCGAGGCGGCCCGGGCGCTGGGACTGGAACTGGTCGCGCTGGAAGCGACCGACCTGGCCGGCGCCGCGCGCGCCTACGAAACCCAGTTCGCCGCCGCCGACGGCCACCGCGACGCCCTGTGGTTGCCGCAGGACGCCACCACCGTCGAGGAAACCACCATCCTGCCGCTGGTGTTGAAGGAATCCTGGAGCCGCAACCTGCCGGTATTTTCCAGCAGCGTACTGCACGTGAAAAAAGGCGTGCTGTTCGGCATGTACCCCAACAATGTGCAGCTGGGCCGCGACCTGGCCGCGCTGGCCCTGTCCGTGCAGAACGGCGAAATGCCGAAACACGGCGTGACACCGCTGCGGGCGGTGCGCAGCGCGCTCAACTCGCGCACGGCCAGCCACATCGGCCTAAATCTTGTCTCCAGCCAACAACGGAGCTTCGACGCGGTCTTCCCCGAGCCCTAGCGTTCAGGCCGCTAGCGGCGATTTTATTTCCGAATTGCAAAGTCTCGGCTTATACTATGAAAGCATCTTAACAGCGCCGTTCCTGGCGCCGTGGTAGCGATGCAGCAAAGATAGTATGATGAAAAACACAATATTTAAACTGCGGCGCTTGCGACGCGCCGGCGCCCTGCTGCTCGCCAGCGTCACCGGCGCGACGCACGCCGCCGGCGGCGTGCTGCCATCGAGCATCGCCCTGGTCAGCGCCAGCGCCGCCCACGGCGGCATGCTGATCGCTCCGGTCGAACAGATTCTGCCGCCGCCGCAGGCGCCGTTGCGCGCCGACGTACGCCCCGTCACCCTGGCCCAGCTGGAAGACCAGCTGCGCCGTCCCGAATTGCAGGCTTCGATCGGCAAGGGCAGCATCGCCGTCGTCTATCCAAATGTCGAGGAGCCGTTCCGCTCGGCCTTCATCGCCATGATCCAGGGTATCGAGGAGCGCACCAAGCTCAAGGTGCGCAGCTATCCGGTCGATCCGAAAATCGATACCGCCGAATTGAACGCCACGCTCAAGCGCAACGGCACCAAGGTGGTGATCGCGCTGGGCCGCCAGGGCTTGAACGCCACCGCCGGGCTGGACCGCGAGATCGCTGTGCTGGCCGGCGGCGTGCTGCTGCTGTCCGACGCCGAGAACGTGATGGGCATCAGCATGACGCCCGACCCGGCCATGCTGTTCTCGCGGCTGCGCGTGCTGCTGCCGGAGCTCAAGCGCGTGATCGTGGTCTACAACCCGCAAAAATCCGAATGGCTGGTCAAGCTGGCGCGCGAGGCGGCCAAGGCCCAGGGCCTGGAGCTGCAAACCCACGTGGCCGGCGACCTGGCGCGCGCGGCCCAGCTGTACACCCAGCTGATTGGCGCCGCCGACAACCGCCACGACGCCGTCTGGCTGCCGCACGACAGCACCACCGTCGAGGAAAGCACCATCCTGCCGCTGGTGCTGCGCGAATCGTGGAACAGCGGCGTGCCCCTGTTCTCCAGCAACGTGCTGCATGTAAAAAAAGGCGCGCTGTTCGCCATGGTGCCCGACAACGTCGAGCTGGGCCGCACGTTGGCGGCCTCGGCGCTGGGCGTGATCGCCGGCGATGTGCGGCGCCGTCCGCTGGTGCCGCTGCGCGAGCTGCAGACCGCCATCAATCTACGTACCGCCAGCCATATCGGCCTCAACCTGGGCGCATTGCAACAGCGCAGTTTCGACTTTGTCTACCCGCAGCCCTGATGATCTCCATAGTCCGTAACTTTCTCCGTCGTACCGGTTTCCAGCGCCAACTGACGGTCATCGTCTCGGCCGCCATCCTGGGCCTGGCCGTGTTTTCGGCGCTGATGAATTCGTGGGAAGCCAATGCCCGCATGCGCGACTACTTCATCGGCCAGGGCCAGCGCGTGGCCGACAACCTCGCCCGCCAGAGCACGCTGGCGCTGCTGTTCCACTCGGCCGAGAACGCCCGCGAAGTGGTCAACTCCACACTCTCCTTCCCCGACGTGGCGGCGCTGCAGATCATGGACGCCAGGCGCAAGGTCTTGCTGTCCAAGGTGGTGGCCGGCGCCACGCTGGACGTCGCCAACCTGAACAAAGTGGTGCCGGCGCACGCCGGCCTGGTCGGCGAAACCGCCGACGGCTGGCTGTTCGCCGCGCCGGTGTACGGCGGCCAGAGCGAAGCCTCGCCCTTCGAATTGCAGGAACACCAGCAGCAACTGCTGGGCTACGTCCACGTGCAGATCGCCAAAAACACGCTCAAGCAGCTGACCTGGTCGCTGTTGCTGGGCAACCTGGCGCTGACCTTGTCGTTCGCCGTGGTGCTGCTGGTGCTGGGCCGCCTGCTGACGCGCCACATGATCGACCCGCTCAACGCGCTGTCGACGCTGATGCGCCGCGCCGAGTCGGGCGAATCGGGCATGCGCGCCGCGCCCGCCGGCCCGCGCGACCTGATCGAGATGGCGCACGCCTTCAACCAGATGATGAACGTGCTGGAACAGCGCGAGGCCGAGCTGAAGGAATCGCGCGACGCCGCCGTCAACATGGCGCAGATGAAGGCGCAGTTCGCCGCCACCGTCAGCCATGAGGTGCGCACACCGCTCAACGGCGTGGTCGGCATGCTCGACATGCTCAAGGAAACCCGCCTCACGCCGCGCCAGCAGGAATTCGTCGACGTGGCATGGAACTCTTCGCGCACGCTGATCGCGCTGATCAACAACATCCTCGACTTCTCCAAGATGGAAGCGGGCAAGCTCAAGCTGGAAGAGACCGAGTTCTGCCTCGGCACCCTGCTGTCCGAGGTGCTGGAACTGGTGGCCCGTCCCGCGCAGCAGAAGGCCGTGGCGCTGAACTGGAGCATCGCGCCCGACGTGCCGGTGCGCATCGCCGGCGATTCGCTGCGCCTGCGCCAGATCCTCATCAACCTGATCGGCAACGCCGTCAAATTCACCGAGCAGGGCGAAGTGGCGGTCGGCGTGGCGCTGGCGCCCGGCGCCGAATTCGGCCTGCGCTTCGAAGTGCGCGACACCGGCATCGGCATGAGCGAGGAAGTCCGCCGCCACCTGTTCGAAGCCTATGTGCAGCCGGACCCGAGCACCACGCGCCGCTACGGCGGCACCGGCCTCGGCCTGGCCATCTGCAAGCAGCTGGTCGAGCTGCTGGGCGGCCGCATCGGTGTCGACAGCGTCAACGGCACCGGCACCACCTTCCACTTCACGATACGCTGCCGTCCGGCGCAGCAGCAGGTGGCGAGCCCGCCGCTGCCGATGCGCCCGCCAGTCGGCGCACCGACGCCGGCCTCGGCGCCGCTGCCCACGCTAAGCCCGGTCCCGATGCCGGAGCGCCAGTTCCGCGTGCTGGTGGCCGAAGACAACCGCACCAACCAGATGGTGGCCGCCGGCATGCTGGCGATGAACGGCTGCGTCTGCGAATTCGCCGCCGACGGCGTGGAAGCGGTGCGCGCCGCCCAGCGCGAACGCTTCGACCTGATCCTGATGGATTGCAGCATGCCGGAAATGGACGGCTACGAAGCTACCGCCCACATCCGCCTGGCCGAGCTGGCCATGGGCCGGCGCACGCCGCTGGTGGCGATGACCGCCAACACCCAGGTCGGCGACGCCGAAAAATGCCTGGCCGCCGGCATGGACGACTACCTGGCCAAGCCGATCACGCTGGTGGAACTGCGCCAGAAACTGGAAAAATGGCTGCCCCACGGTGGCCCGCTGAACGCCCCCGTCCACCAGGCCGCGCCGGCCGCCGTGGCCAGCGAGCCGCGCGCATACGGCGGCCCCTGCCCGGTCGATCCGGCCGTGTTCGACAAGCTGCGGGAAGTGCTGGGCGATACCCTGCCGCATGCCGTCACGCCCTATCTGGAAGACACGCCGGCCTGCCTGGACGAGCTGGAAAAAGCGGTGCGCGCCGGCGACATGGCCACCGCCCGCATCCGCGCCCATGCGCTCAAAGGCGCGTCCGGCAACTTCGGCGCCGAGACGCTGGCCCAGCTGGCCCAGCAAGCCGAACACTACGCCGCCGAGCAGCAGCCTGAACAGATCGCGCCGTTGCTGGCGCCGCTGCGCGCCCACTACGAAGCGCTGGCCGCCTTCCTCTACGCCGAGATCAGCGACGCCACCCCGCTGGCCCCGCTGCCCGGCGACGACCGCCCGCAAGTGCTGGTGGTGGACGACGACCGCAGCACCCGCAGCACCTTGCGCCACACCTTGCAGCGCGACGGCTTCCACGTCGAAGAGGCGGCCAACGGCGCCGAGGCGCTGGCGATGCTGGCGCGCTTCCAGCCCGACGTCATCCTGATGGACGCGATGATGCCGGTGATGGACGGCTTCACCGCCTGCGCCCGCATGCAGGAACTGCCCAACGCCGGCGCCGTGCCGGTGCTGATGATCACCGCGCTGCAGGACAATTCCTCGGTCGAGCGCGCCTTCGCCGCCGGCGCCAGCGACTACATCCCCAAGCCCATCCACTACGCCGTGCTGTCGCAGCGGGTGCGCCGCATCATCGAGGCCAACCGCGCCGAGAAGCGCATCCGCCACCTGGCCTACAACGATGTGCTGACCAACCTGCCCAACCGCACGCTGTTCTTCGAACTGCTGGCCGCCAGCATCGACCAGGCGCGCCAGGCCGGCGACGGCCAGCAGGTGGCCGTGCTGTTCATGGACCTGGACCGTTTCAAGTACGTCAACGACAACCTCGGCCATGACGTCGGCGACCGCCTGCTGCAGGCGGTGGCCCAGCGCGTGCGCCACACGGTGCGCGCCGACGACGCCGTGGCCCGCCTGGGCGGCGACGAATTCACCGTCGTGCTCAACGAGCTCGACAGCCCGGCCGCCGCCGCCACCGCCGCCCACAACATCGTGCGCGTGCTGTCGGCGCCGTTCCCGATCGACGGCCACGACATCTTCGTCACCGCCAGCGTCGGCATCGCCATGTATCCGCACGATGGCGCCGACGTCGCCACCCTGGTCAAGCACGCCGACAGCGCCATGTATCGCGCCAAGCGCACCAACACCGGCTTCCAGTTCTACGAAGCGTCGATGGAGCATTCGATCTCCGAGCACGTGCGGCTGGAGAGCGACCTGCGCCGCGCCATGGAACAGCAGCACCAGCTGGAAGTGTTCTACCAGCCGCAGGCCTGCCTGGACAGCGGCAAGATCATCGGCATGGAGGCGCTGGTGCGCTGGCGCCATCCGACGCGCGGCATGATACCGCCGGTGGACTTCATCCCGCTGGCCGAGGAAACCGGCCTCATCAATCCATTGGGCGACTGGGTGCTGCGCACCGCCTGCGCCCAGCTGCAGCAGTTCATCTGCGCCGGCCTGCCGCCGATGCGGGTGGCGGTCAACCTGTCGGTGCGCCAGTTGCTGCAAAAGGATTTCGCCGCCTCGGTCGAAGCCGTGCTGGCCGACACCGGCCTGCCGCCGCATTTGCTGGAACTGGAGATCACCGAAAGCACGCTGATGGAAAACGCCCAGGACACGCTAGCCGCGCTGCACCGCCTGCACTCGCTGGGCGTGCGCCTGTCGATCGACGACTTCGGCACCGGCTATTCCTCGCTGTCCTACCTGAAGCGCTTCCCGGTCGACATCATCAAGATCGACCGCTCCTTCGTGCGCGACGTGCCGCAGGACGCCGACGACGCCGCCATCATCAGCGCCATCATCGCGCTGGCCCACAGCCTGCGCCTGGAAGTGGTGGCCGAAGGCGTGGAAACCGAGGCCCAGCTGCAGTTCCTCAAGGGCCGCGAGTGCGACATGATGCAAGGCTTCTACCTCAGTCCCGCAGTGCCGGCCGAGCAATTCGCCGAACTGGTACGACGACATGTAGACACGGCTACAACAGTTACAGCAAGGATCTGCTGATATTTACCCCGGCTCAACAACGGGCAAGCTAGAATTAAAAAAACGTAACAGGAGATAGCATTTTGAAAGTGTTGAGCGCCCAACGGCTGTATCTGACCGCGGCACTCACCCTACCGCTGGTGGCAGTGCACGGCATGGCCCAGGCCGATCCTGTGACGGAAGAAGATGAACTGGCGCTGGTCTACGGTTCCAGCGATAGCGTCAGCATCGCCACCGGCAATCTGCAAACGCTGCGGCGCGCGCCGGCCGTGGCCACGGTGATTACGGCGGCCGACATCGCCGCCATGGGCGCCACCGACCTGGATCAGGTGCTGGAAAGCGTGCCCGGCGTGCACGTCAACCGCACGCCCAACAGCAGCTCGCCGCTGTATGTGGTGCGCGGCATCGTCAGCGCCTACACCCCGCAAATCCTGATACTGCAAAACGGTGTGCCCATCACCACGGCTTACGTCGGCAACAAGGGCAACATCTGGGCCGGCTATCCGCTCGAACACATCGCCCGCATCGAGATCATCCGCGGCCCCGGTTCGGCGCTGTACGGCTCCGACGCTTTCTCCGGCGTCATCAACCTGATCACCAAGGGCCCTGGCGAAGTGCCGGGTACCGAGCTCGGCGCCCGCACCGGATCCTATAAAACCCGTGACGCCTGGCTGCAACACGGCGGCAAGCTTGGCCCGGTCGAGGTGGCAGCCTACCTGCGCGCAGGCCAGACCGACGGCAACGACCGCACCCTCGACGCCGACGCCCAGAGCCGCAACGACACGCTGTTCAAGACCCACGCCAGCCTGGCGCCCGGTCCGCTCAACAATCAGTACAAGGCCATCGACGGCAACCTCGACCTGATCTATGGCCAGTGGCGCGCGCGCTTCGGCTACAAGAAGCGCTACGACATGGGCACCGGCGCCGGCATCGCCTCTGCGCTGGACCCGGTGGGCCGCCAGCAAAGCGAACGCATCACCAGCAACCTGGCCTGGGCCGACCCGCAACTGACGCGCGACTGGGGCCTGGGCGCCAGTCTCAGCACGCAACAATATTCGCAGGAAGTGAACACCTGGTACCATTTGCTGCCGCCAGGCGCGACCTTCCCGACCGGCACCTTCACCAACGGCATGATCGGCGTGCCGGAGACCTGGGAGCGCACCTACCGCCTGTCCGGCTATGCCGACTACAGCGGCTTCCACGATCACCACCTGCGCATCGGGCTAGGCCACGACGATATCGACCTGTACCGCGTCCATGAATGGCGCAACTTCAACTACGCGGCCAATGGCACGCCGATTCCGCTGCCGGCGGTGATCGACGCCACCAACACCACGCCCTTCCTGCGCCCGCAGCGGCGCAAGATCGACTACCTGTACCTCCAGGACGAATGGAATCTGGCCAAGGACTGGAACCTGACGGCCGGCGTGCGCCATGACCACTACTCGGACTTCGGCGGCACCACCAATCCGCGCCTGGCGCTGGTGTGGGACGCCAGCTTCGACCTGACCGCCAAGCTGCTGTACGGCCGCGCCTTCCGCGCGCCGGCCTTCCTGGAAAGCTATGGCATCAGCAATCCGGTCGCGCTGGGCAATCCGAACCTGAAGCCGGAACGCAACGCCACCACCGAGATGACCTTCAACTGGCAGGCCCGCACCGACGCCACCGTCAACCTGACCTTCTATCGCTACGATATGAAGAACATCATCCGCACCGTGCCCAATGTGGTGCCGGGCACCGGCGCCACCTACGCCAACACCGGCGACCAGAAAGGCCACGGCATCGAGATCGAATCGAACTGGACCGTGACGCGCGACCTGCGCCTGGCGGGCAACTACGCATGGCAGCGTTCCATCGACCAGACCACCCATACCGACGCCGGCTATGCGCCGCGCCATCACGCCTTCGGCCGTGGCGACTGGACCTTCGCCAGCGGCTACCAGGCTGGCGCGCAGCTGAACTGGGTGGCGGGCCGCGTGCGCGCCTTCGGCGACGCCCGTCCGGCGATCTCCGACTACACCACCGTCGACCTGACCCTGGCGACGCGCGCAGGCCGCAACCAGTGGAACTTCGCGCTGGCGCTGCGCAACGCCTTCAACACCGATGTGCGCGAGCCCAGCCCGGCGCCCGGCCTGAGCCTGCCGCACGACCTGCCGATGGCGCCGCGCACCATCTCGCTGCAGGCCTCGTACAAGATGTAAGCTCCGCCACCGCTACGCCAGCATGTCGGCGTAGCGGCGCGCGAAGGTGTGCACATCGCCCGGCCAGCGCGCCGACAGATAATTCCCATCCTGCACCACCCAGGCCGCGCGGTCGTCGCCCGCACGGTCGCGCACCAGGCCGCCCGTCTTGCGCAGGTAGTCCGGTGTGCCGGGCGGGACATCGACAAAATCGGCCTCCGCCGCCAGCGCGCGCTTGACCTCCTGCTCCACACTCCAATAGCCGGCGGGTTCGCCTTTGCTTTCGCCGTAAGTGCGATAGTAGCCGGGGTCCCAGAAGCGGGCCAGGAAGCGCGTCAGGTCCCAGGCGCTGCGTTCCAGCTTCCACGTCAGCGCCGTGGTCTTGCGGCCGTACAGCACCGAACGCTGGGTGCGCGGCGAGATCGAGCGGGCCGCCAGCAGCACGCCGTGGCAGACCGCCGCCACCGGTTTGCCGCTATCGAAGAACTCCGCCACCAGGGTTTGCAAAACCTTGTCTTCCAGGTAGGGCCGCATGCCCTTGGCGTGACCGCCCGGCAACAGCAGCGCATCGTACTGCGCCGCGTTCAAATCCTGGAAGCGTTTGGGTTGCAAAAATGCCGGATCCAGCTCCAGTGCGGCGTAAGCCTGGCGGCCGTAATGATCGGCGCGCAGCATCAGGCCAAACAGTCGCAGCTTGCGCAGGCCAGGCAGCCAGCCCCACGGGTCCAGGCCTTCGCCGCTGAGCATCATCGGATCGGCGTGGCCGCGCGTGCCGTCCACGGTGGCGAACTCGATATGGTGGCCGGCGTCGCGCAGGATGCGCCAGCTCAGCGCGACCTCGGTCGGGTCGAAGTCATGCAGTGGAATCGGGATCAGGATGCGGCGGGAATTGGTCATGGCATGAACGCGTGGTTTGCACGCGTCCATTCTACAGGCCATCCGTATTTATGCGGCCTTGCGCATCGTTCCATTTGACGGCGCCGGCAATGCGGCACGCGAAGCGACGGCAGGGAATGCCCGCACCGTGTTCTTGCTCCAGCCCTCGGCATCGACCTTGAACGAGCCCACCAGCTGCGCCAGTTCGCGCGCCTGGTCCTGCATCGCATCGGCAGCGGCTGCCGCTTCCTCCACCAGCGCGGCGTTCTGCTGCGTGACATCGTCCATGTCGCCGATGGCGGCGGTGACCTGTTCAATGCCGTGCTCCTGCTCGGCGCTGGCGGCGCTGATGGCCGACATGATGCCGGTCACCTTCTCCACGCTCAGCACGATTTCCTCCATCGTGGCGCCGGCCGCTTGCGCCAGTTCGCTACCGTTGGCGATGCGCTCGGCGGACTCGTTGATCAGCAGCTTGATCTCCTTGGCCGCGCTGGCCGAACGCTGGGCCAGGTTGCGCACCTCGGACGCCACCACGGCGAAACCACGGCCCTGTTCGCCGGCGCGTGCCGCCTCCACCGCAGCATTCAACGCCAGGATATTGGTCTGGAAGGCGATGCTGTCGATCACGCTGGTGATGTCGACGATCTTGTGCGCGTAGGCGTTGATGCTGGCCATGGTCTGCACCACCTCGGACACCACCTTGCCGCCCTTGCCCGCCACCGCCGACGCCGATTCCGCCAGGCGGTTGGCCTGGCGCGCGTTGCCGCTGTTCTGCTTGACCGCCGAGGTCAACTCGACCATCGCCGACGCCGTCTCCTGCAGCGCGCCGGCCTGATGCTCGGTGCGGCGCGACAAATCCATATTGCCCTTGGCGATCTCGCGCGAGGCGGCGTCGATAGCCACCGCGCCGT
Source organism: Duganella sp. BJB476 (assembly GCF_003416895.1). GTDB lineage: Bacteria > Pseudomonadota > Gammaproteobacteria > Burkholderiales > Burkholderiaceae_D > Rugamonas. The sequence continues at coordinate 1,335,351 of NZ_QVIO01000001.1, read as the reverse complement.
CGCGCACGCGGCCGACGGTATCGGCCAGGCGGCCGGTCATGTGGCTGAGCGCATCGAACAGCTGGCCGATCTCGTCGCTGCGGCCGTGCTGGATGGCGACATGCAGCTCGCCTGCGGCCACCTGCTCGGCCAGCGCCACCGCCTGCGTCAGCGGACGCACGATGCTGCGGGTCAGCGCCAGCGCCAGCCCCGCGCCCAGCACCAGCGACGCCAGGCCCAGACCGGCCAGCATCGCGCGGCTGCCCTCGAACTGGCTGGCGGACTCTTCGGCCAGCGCCTGCGCTTGCTGCGTCTGATAAGCCAGCAGCTTGCCCAGCGCGCCGGTGTAGGCCTGGAACACGGCGGCCATCTTGTTGTCCAGCAGATCGCCCACTTCCTGGGTGCGGCCGCTGTCCTTCAGCTTGAACAGTTCGGCGCGCAGCGCCAGGTAGGCGGCCTTCTTGCCCGCCACGGTACGCAGCAATTCGGTTTCCGCACCCTGCGCCGGCATCGCCATGAGCTTGGCTTCCAGGGCAGTGGCCAGCTTCTCGCCGGCGGTCAGCTGGGCCTGGAAGATGTCGCCGACTTCCAGGCTGTCGCTGCGGGCGATGGAGGTGGCGCGCAGGCCGTTCAACTCGGTCATGCCCAGCAGCTCGGAGGTCAGCTGCTGCCTGGCCAGCTTCTGGTTGACCAGGTTGGAGGTGGTGTCATTGGCCGTCTGCAAGCGCCACAAGGCGACGCCGGACATGCAGGCCATCAGGAACAACAGCGCGGCGAACGAGGCCATCACACGAACAGCAGTATTGAGTTGGGGGATTTTCATGACGTTTCGGAAAGAGAAGTGCGGTTCGCACAAGATGAGTGTGAATATACGCGCCGAATGTGACCGGGATATTACCGCACGGCAACTTATTCACATATGTTTATGCGGAAACAATATATATTTTTCAAGAGCAATATTTTGCCGAATACGTATATACTGCTTTGACCACTTGCCTCCTCTGAAAATCGTGAGCAAACTCCCCGCCGCCGAAGCCGAACTGCTGCAATCCGAACAAGACGCCCTGCTCGCGCTGAGCAAGTTGTTGCGCATCTGGTACAGCGAGGCCGGCCTGCACGGCATGCTGCGCTCGCTCGACGCGACGCTGGCGCAGTGCCACGCCATCCGCGACGAGTTCGCCACCGAGAGCGAGGACCAGCGCCTGGACGCCGAACGGGGCGCCATCAGCCAGCACCTGAGTTTCATGCTGTCGCTATGCGCAGACTGATAACATACTTTTCTTTTGGTTAAGATGTAATCGGCCCGTAACAATTTCCCATTAGCATTACCGGCACTGTAGTCAACCAAAGGTTACTGGCCGTGGAGTTCAATGCCTCTCGTTTGCACCTGCCCCGTTTTCGCCTGTCCGTCGCCGCCGACCTGTGCGTAGAGACGGTCTCGGTGCTGTCCGACACCAGCAATTTCAGCGTGCTGGAACTGTTCACCGAGCGCCGCGACCTGATGAGCTTGCCGGTGCTGGAAAGCGACCGCCCTATCGGCCTCATCAGCCGCAACATCTTCATGTCGCAGATGTCCAAGCCCTTCTACCATGAGCTGTACGGCAAGAAGAGCTGCATCGCCTTCATGGACAAGGAACCGCTGATCGTCGATGCCGCCATGAGCATCGAGGCGCTGACCTTCCGCGCCGTCGAATCGGGCGAGAAGGCGCTGGCCGACGGCTTCATCGTCACCCGCGACGGCGGCCTGGCCGGCGTCGGCTTCGGCTTGCAGCTGATGAACGTGGTGGCCAATATGCAGGCCGAGAAGAACCGCCAGATCATGCACAGCATCGACTACGCCAGCGTGATCCAGCGCTCGCTGCTGCGCCCTTCCGACCTGGCGCTGGCCGACACGCTGCGCGACGCCCATCTGGAATGGCAGCCGCGCGACGTGGTCGGCGGCGACTTCTATCACTTCGCGCGCTACCCGGACGGCTGGTTCGCCGCCATCGCCGACTGCACCGGCCATGGCGTGCCGGGCGCCTTCATGACCCTGATCTCCTCGTCGACTTTGGCGCAGGCCTTGCAGCAACTGGGCCCGCGAGATCCGGCCGCGTTGATCGCCGAGGTCAATCGCGGCGTCAAGAGCATGCTGGGCCAGGTCGATGAACGCCACAGCCAGCACGGTGCCCCGGCCTCCAACGACGGCATGGACGCCGCCTTCCTGTGGTTCGACAACGCCAGCCGCCAGCTGCATTTCGCCGGCGCCAAGCTGCCGCTGTTCCAGCTCGACCCGGACCAGCAGGCGGTGCAAACGGTGGACGGCGAGCGCATGGGCGTGGGCTACGTCGACACGCCGCTGGACTACGCCTGGACCAACAAGATCATCACCATCCCGGAACGCAGCCTGCTGTTCCTGACCACGGACGGCCTGATCGACCAGATCGGCGGCCCCAAGGAAATCGCCTACGGCAAGCGCCGCATGCGCGACGTGATGCTGGCCCAGCGCGGCGCTGGCGCGCGCGACGTCAGCGACGCCATGCTGGCCGACTACCAGGCCTGGCAAGGCGAACAGCCGCGCCGCGACGACCTGACCTTTTTCTGTTTCCGCCCATAGGAGCGCCGATTTTGCTGTACGAAGAATTCAACGATTTCTGGGATGTGGCCCGCAAGCGCCACATCATCTTTTTCTACGTGGGCTATTTCTCGCAGCACGTGGTGGCCGCCATTTCCGAGACCATCAAGGCGCGACTGGACACGGCCGGCGCGGCGGGGCCGACGCGCCGCCGCATCTTCTCGTCCTTCGTCGAAATGTCGCAGAACATCATGCACTACTCGTCGGACACGCTGACGCCGCACGAACAAAGCGACAACCAGATGCGCCGCGGCTCCTTCTGCATCGGCATGAAGGACGACAGCTTCTTCCTGCTGTGCGCCAATCCGGTCGACAACGCCAACGTGGATCGCATCCGCAGCCGCCTGGAGCCGCTGCACACGATGACGATGGAAGAGATCAAGTCCGCCTACAAGAAGGCGCTGCGCGACGAGACGCCGGCCGACAGCAAAGGCGCCGGCCTGGGTTTCCTGACCATGGCGCGCGACGCCAGCGAACCGCTGGAGTTCGAGTTTGTACAGGAAGCGAACCATCCGGACACCACGGTGTTCTGCATCAAAGCGATCATTTAAATAAGTACTGGAACAAATATGGAACCCCTCTTCATCAGCGCCTCGCCCACCTCGCCGGAAATCGACTTCCGCTTCGACCAGGACACCCTGTCGATCAAGGGCGAGTCCTATCCTGAAAACGCGGCAGCCTTCTACGGCCCGCTGATCGCGCGCGTGCAGGCCTACCTGGACGGCTGCGTCGACGCCAGCATCACCGTCAACGTCTCGCTGGCCTACTTCAACAGCTCCAGCACCAAGATGCTATTCTCCTTCTTCGATGCGCTGAACAAGGCCGCCATCGCCGGCAACCAGGTGCGCCTGAACTGGTACCACGACGAGGACGACGACACCATCCTAGAATTCGGCCAGGAGTTGCAGGACGATTTCGGCGCGCTGGATTTCCAAGACCACCCAGTGAGCAACTGATGATGACCATCCCTGGCCGCGAAGAAGCCGATCTGTTTGCGCTGGAAAGCGCGGCGCTGGCCAACGCCAGGGCGGCCCACGCCGATCCGCGCGCCGACGCCCGCGCGGCGCTGGCTGAAATGATCATCCACTACGAACGCCTGATGCGCGAGAGCCGGCGCCTGATACGCCGCAGCGACCGCGCGGAGCTGGACATGAACCAGATGAACCGCCAGCTGCACGAACTGGCGCAACAGCTGGAATACCGCGCCACCCACGATCCGCTGACCGGGGCGCTCAACCGCGCCGCCGTCATCGAGCAGGCCTCCGGTTGTCTTGACCGCGGCGACATGGCCTTGATCGTGCTCGATATCGACCACTTCAAATGGGTCAACGACGATTTCGGCCACCCGGCCGGCGACGCCGTGATCCAGACCGTGGTGCGTTGCCTGCAGGCGCTGCTTGGGCCGACGGTGGCGATAGGCCGCGTCGGCGGCGAGGAATTCTCGGTGGTGTGGCCGACCAGCGCCATCGACGAAGCCATGCGCGTGGCCGCCAGCATCTGCGACGCCATCGCCGACCAGGTGTTCGCCGCGCCGATCGACCGCCAGATCACGGCCAGCGTCGGCGTCAGCTGGAACCGCGCAGGCACCAGCTTCGAAACCGCCTACAGCCACGCCGACGAAGCGCTCTACGCCGCCAAGCGCGCCGGCCGCAATTGCGTCAAGCTGCATACGCTGCTGCCACCGCCTCCATCGGCCACGCCGCCGGCCGCCGAAGATGTCGCGGCACCCTGCCACTCCTGAAGCAATTTGATCAGGCCACTGGGGTCAACAGCGGCCGGCCGCCGAAGTGGGCCAGCAGGTTGTCCAGCACCAGCTGGCCCATCGCGTGGCGGGTCTCCACGGTCAGGCTTCCCACGTGCGGCGTCAATACCACGTTCTCCAGCTCGCGCAGCGCCGACGGCACATGCGGCTCGTTGTCGAACACGTCCAGCGCCGCCATGCCCAGCGCGCCCTCGCGCAGCGCGGCGACCAGCGCCTCCTGGTCCACCAGCGAACCGCGCGCGACGTTGATCAGCGTACCCTCCGACCCCAGCGCCGCCAGCACCGCCGCATCCACCGCATGCCGCGTGGCCGCACCGCCCGGCGCGCACACCACCAGATAGTCGCTGACTCGCGCCAGCTCCAGCAGCGAGGCGCAGCGCTTGACCGCCACGCCGTCCACCGGGCGCGGTTGGAAATAGCGCGTGCGCATCCCGAACGCCGCCGCCCGCGTCGCCACCGCCTGGCCGATGCGGCCGAAACCGAACACCCCGCACACCTTGCCCCGCAGCGCGCGCGTCGGCGCCAGCGGCATGCCGCGCTCCCAGGCGCCGCTGCGCACATGCCGATCCAGCGCCGGCAGCCGGCGCGCCGCCGACAGCAGCAGCGTCAATGCCAGATCCGCCACATCCTCGGTCAGCACACCCGGAGTATTGGTGACAAAAATGCCACGCGCGCGCGTCGCATCCAGCGCCACCGCGTCGACGCCGATGCCGTTGACGGCGACGATCTCCAGCCGTGGCAACTGCTCCAGCAGCGCCGGCCCGATGCCAATCGCCCCCGTCGTCAGCACCCCGCGTATGCGCCCCGCCACACCCGCCAGCCATTCCGGCTGGGCCTCGCACGGCTGGCGCCACAGGTGGTGGCAGTGGAACGCATGCTCCAGCTGCGCCATCACGGCCGCCGACGGACTGGCCGCCAGCACCAGTATTTCCGGTTTTATATTGGTTTCATGGTCCATGTGGTCATTGTAGCGACTGTGCACACGGCGGCGCAGGTTTCCCTGGGCTTGGCATGGACTTTCTGTCGGCATTTCCGTATGCTGGAAGCTACCTTCCAGGAGCGCGCCCCGATTTGAACGTCCACGCCCTCACCCCGCTCGCCTGTCTGGCCGCCCGCCGCTGGCTGTGCGCGGCGCTGGCCGCTTGCATGATGCTGTGCGGCGGCGCCGTCGCCGGCCCTGAGCGCTGGGACCAACTGGCCACACCGCTGTTCGACCATCTCGGCCTGGAACAAGGCTTGCCCCATCCGATCGGCATGGCGCTGGCGCAGGACGGCGACGGCTATATCTGGGTCGGCACTCAAGCCGGCCTGGCGCGCTGGGACGGCTATCACATGCGTAGCTTCCACCACGACAGCGCCGCTGTGATGTCGCTGCCCGGCGACTTTATCCAGGTGCTGCACGTCGATGTGCGCGGCCGCCTGTGGGTGGGCACCGCCGCCGGCGGCCTCACCATGTTCGACCAGCGCCGCGAACAATTCATCCGCCCCGTCGAAGAACTGAGCAAAGGCCAGATCAACGCCATCGCCAGCGACGCCAGGGGCAACCTGTGGATAGGCACCTCGGCGGGGCTGAAGTACTACGACACCATCGAACGCACGCTGCGCCGCTACACCCACGAGGAGCATCCCGGCCTGGCGGACAACCAGGTCCGCTCCCTGCTGATGGACCGCGCCGGCACGCTGTGGATAGGCACGGGCAGCGGCCTGTCCCGGCTCAAGGAAGGCGGCGCCATCACCCAGGTCGCCGTCAACGGCGAGGGCCGCGGCGGCTGGAGCGACACCGTGCTGTCGCTGGGCGAGAACAGCCTCGGACAGATCGCCTTCGGCACCCTCAAAAGCGGCGTCGGCCTGGTCGACGCCGGGGCCGACCAGGGCCGCATCCTCAGCATCCCGGGGGTCAAGGAAATGCAGGGCAATATGGTGCTGGCGGTGATCGAGACCACGCCCGGCACCTGGTGGGCCAGCACCTACGGCGGCGGCCTGGTCGAGTACCGCAACGGCAAGGGCCACCGCATCCTGCACCAGCCGGCGGTCGCGCTTAGTCTCAGCAGCGACCGCACTGCCGCCCTGCTGCGCGACCGCAGCGGCATGATCTGGGTGACCACCGAACGCGGTGTCGACATGTTCGATCCGCACAACGAAAGCGTCGATTCGGTGTTCGGCGCGGAGGGCGCGCCGGAAGCGGCCGTCAGCTCCCTGATGACCGACAGCCAGCACCAGGTCTGGATCGCGTTGGCCGACCAGGGCATCGACATCGTGCGCCCGGACGGCGCGCGCCGCGCCGCGCTGCGCCCCGATCCCGCCCATCCCGACACCGCGCTGCCCAACCGCATGGTCTTGTCCATGGCAGAAGCCGACGCCGGCGACGCCTGGATCGGCACCCAGCTGGGCCTCTACCGCACCCACGGGCAAGCGCGCAGCGTGCGCCGCGTGCCGCTGCCGCAGCCCAGTCCCTATCCGCGCATCGGCACCATCCTGCGCCAAAAGGGCGAACTGTGGCTGGGCACCTTCGAAGGTCTGCTGCGCTACGATCCGTCGGCCGGCACCGTGCGGCGCTACGTGCAAGGCACGGCCGATGCCGGCGGCCTGACCGACAACCGCATTCACGCGGTGATCGCCGACGCCGACGGCGCGCTGTGGGTCGGCACCCGCAATGGCTTGAACCGGCTGGACCCGGAAAGCGGCAAGGTTGAACAGATCCGCGCCGACCCCGCCCAGCCGAACGCCTTGTCCGAAGCCGTTATCAGCACGCTGGTGCTGGACACGCGCGGCCGCCTGTGGGTGGGCACCTACGGCGGCGGCATCTGCGTCATGACCGGGCGCGATGCGCAAGGCGCGCCGCAGTTCGAGCGGATCGGCACCATGGCGGGGCTGGCCACCGGCACCATCATGTCCTTGCAGTCCGATCCCGTCGGCCGGGTCTGGGCCGCCACCGCCGACAGCATCGCCGTGATCGATGCCGCCAGTCTCAAGGCGCGCGCGCTGACGCGCGCCGACGGCCTGGCCTTCCGCACCTTCTTCATCGGCGCCAGCGCGGTCACGCCGGAGCGCGACCTGGTGTTCGGCGCCACCACCGGCTTCGCGGTGGTCTATCCGGGGCGGCTGAACGACTGGGGCTACCGTCCGCCACTGGTCATCAGCGCGGTGCGCGTGGACCAGCATGTATTGACCCCGGACCGGCTGGCCGGCGCGCAGGGCCCGACGCTGACGCTCAAGCCGGAGAACCAGAACTTCGAAGTGGAACTGGCGGCGCTGGACTTCTCGGCGCCGCAGCGCAACCGCTACGCCTACCTGCTGGAAGGCTTCGACCAGCACTGGGTGGAGGTCGACGCCAGCCGCCGCATCGCCAGCTACAACCGCCTGCCGCCCGGCACCTACCGCCTGCGCCTGCGCGGCAGCAACCGCGACGGCCAGTGGACCGCCGACGAGCTGCAACTGCAGGTGGTGGTGCTGCCGGCCTGGCACCAGACCTGGTGGGCGTGGCTGGGATACTTCCTGGCCGCGTGCGCGCTGGCCTGGGCGCTGGTGCGCTGGCGCGTGCGCCAGCTGCACATCAAGGGCGAGACGCTGCAGGCGCTGGTCTACTCGCGCACCCAGCACCTGGAAAAACTCAACGCCATCGTCAAGTCGATCAACGAGCAGCTCGATTTCGACGCGCTGCTGCACACCATCCTGCATGAATCGACCGTCATCAAGGGCATCGACTCGGCGCTGGCGCTGGTGCGCGAAGCCGGCACCGAGACGCTGTCGCTGCGCGCGGCCTGGGGTCGCATCGACGCCGCGGCCGACACCTACAACATCGACCTGCGCCAGGCCGACCTGCGCTACGCGCCGGCCAACTGCATGATCGCGCAGGACATCTTCGAAGTCCACCACCAAGACTCGCTGCCCGGCGACGTCTGCGCGCTGCTGGCGGTGCGCGTGGTGATCGACGGCCAGGTGGAAGGCTACCTGGTGTTCGAGAACTACCAGTACCAGGCGGCCTTCGCCGCCAGCGATCTCGATCTGCTCAAGGCCTTGAAGGAACCGTTCGTATCGGCCTACCAGAAGGCGCGCGCGTTGCGGCTGCTGGAACAGGCGCGCGCCAACGCCGAAGCGGCCACCCGCGCCAAGAGCGATTTCCTGGCCAATATCAGCCACGAGATCCGCACGCCGATGAACGCCATCCTGGGCTTCGCCGGCCTGGGCACGCACCTCGACCTGCCGCCGCAGCCGCTCGACTACTTCCGCAAGATCGGCCGCGCCGGCCAGAGCCTGCTGGAGATCATCAACGACGTGCTGGATTTCTCCAAGATCGAATCGGGCAAGCTGGAACTGGAAGCCCTGCCCTTCGACCTGCCCGACACCCTCAGCCAGCTGGCCGACCTGTTCGCGTGGCGCGCCGCCGAGCGCGGGCTGGAGCTGGTGATCTGGGCCGCGCCGGACGTGCCGTCCAACCTGCTGGGCGACCCGCTGCGCCTGAGCCAGATCCTGGTCAACCTGGTCGGCAACGCGCTCAAATTCACCGCGCGCGGCCACATCGAGCTGCGCGTGGAACGCGATCATGCGGCGGCGCTGCCGGCAGGCGGCGCCGCCGACAACCACATCGCGCTGCGCTTCGTGGTCGAAGACAGCGGCCTCGGTATCAGCCAGGAGCAGCAGGCGCGCCTGTTCCAGGCCTTCGCCCAGGCCGACGCCAGCACCACGCGCCTGTACGGCGGCACCGGCCTGGGACTGGCGATCTCGCAGCAGCTGGTGCGCAAGATGGGCGGCGTGATCCAGGTCGACAGCGAGCCTGGCGTCGGCAGCAGCTTCAGTTTCACCGTGGCGCTGCAACCGGCCGCCGACCAGACGCCGCGCCAGGCGCCGCTGCCGCCGTCGGTGCAGGGCAAGCGGGTGCTGGTGGTGGACGACAGCGAAGCGGTACGCCACATGATGAAGGTCCAGTTGGCGAGCCTGGGCCTGAAGCCGCGCGCGGTGGCCTCGGGCACGGCGGCGGTGGCGGCGTTGCAGCTGGAGGACTACGACATCCTGATGATGGACGCCGACATGCCCGACCTGGACGGCATCGAGACGCTGCGCCTGATGGCCGAGGATGCGCAACTGGCGGCCGTGCCGGCGGTGCTGATGGTGACCGCCTACGCGCGCGAGCATGACCGCCAGACCGCCGAGCAAAGCCGCCTGATGCCCTTCCTCGACAAGCCGGCCAACCCTTACCTGCTGCGCAGCGCGGTGCTGGCGGCGCTGGGCCTGGAGAGCGGCCAGCCGGCCGCCAAGCTGGCGGCGCCGCCGTCGGTGGCGGTGCAGCGCATCCGCGGCGCGCACGTGCTGGTGGTGGACGACAACAGCATCAACCAGCAGGTGGCCAGCGAGATCCTGCAGCGCGCCGGCGTCAAGGTGGACCTGGCCGGCAGCGGCGAGGAGGCTGCGCGCATGACCGCCGCCGGCGACTACGACGCGGTGCTGATGGACATCCAGATGCCGGACATGGACGGCTACCAGGCCACCGCCCTGATCCGCGCCGACGAGGTCCATGGCAAGCTGCCGATCATCGCCATGACCGCGCACGCGGTGGCCGGCTACCGCGAACGCTGCCTGGCGATGGACATGAACGATTACGTCACCAAGCCAATCGACCCCGACACCTTGTACGCCGTGCTGGCGACCTGGGTCGAGCCGGACCTGAGCCGGCAGGACGCCGCCGAGCCGGCGCCGCCCGCCCATCCGGACTACACCGCCTCCGCCAACGCGCGGCGCGGCATCGACCTGGATGCGGCGATGGCACGGCTGGGCGGCCACGGCAGCTTGCTGTCACGGCTGCTTGGCCTGTTCGCCAAGGATTTTGGTGCGAGTTTGCAACAGATTCAAGATGCAATCCACCACGGAGACTTCCTGAAGGCGGCCGACCTGGTGCACAAGATACGCGGCGCCGCCGGTAATATCTCGGCAACAGAGTTGTTTGAAACGGCAGCCGCGCTGGAGGACAAGCTACGGGACGATCCCTCTGTGCTGACCGATGTGCTGCAGGCTTTCGCACAGTCGTTCGGGGTCGTGATGGAAAGTGCGCATCAAGACATGCTTGAGCAAGATGCAAGGACGGCCGACCTGGCCCAGACTACCTAGCAACTTGCGAGTTGCACAGAGTTTGCGGAAGTTGCTTGAGGTAACGCTTGCTATGGCCTACGATGAACTTGCGTTTCGACACGCGAGGTTTCCTTAAATCCACACGAAAGGTACTGACATGGCCACGCATTCCCCGCAAGATCTCGATCTGCTGCTGTCCAAATTGTCCGGCGACGACACGTTCCGCGCCAGCTTCCTGAACGACCCGCAACTGGCTCTGGGCACGCTGGGCATCAAGCTCGACGCCGACAAGATCCCAGCCTTGCGCAGCCTGCCGGCAAAGGATGTCTTCATCGCCAGCCGCCACGCCATCAAAGGCAAACTGGAAAACGCCGCCGGCGCGATTCCGTTCTTCCTGTCGGGCCAACGCTAAGCCACGACCCGTGATCGCTCACGGTTCGTAGCGCATTTCCACCGTATCCTGTGCGCCGGACGCCTGTCCGCAACCGCATACAGCGATCACCATATCCTTCAAGGGGTCGAGCCCAAATACCCGCTCGATGTCGATCTCGTTCACCGCCGCCGTCACAAAGGCCGGCATTCCCGCTTCCGTCGCCAGCAGATAGAACGTCTGCGACAGATGACCCGCGTCCAGCAGCAGCGCGCGGTAAGCCTTGGCGTGATTGCGGTACTTCCAGAAATTGCGCTCCACCCGCGCAGCCAGCACCACCATCATCGGCGCATCGACAAACCAATCCTGATCGGCCACCATGCGCATCGCCAGTTCCGCCGTCTGTGTGGTATCCATTGCCGCCAGCGGCTCCAGCGCGTGACGTACCGGATGATAGTGGTACAGGCCGGGCGCGACGCCTTCGATGCGGTGCGCCAGCACATAGGCCTCGACCGGATGCAGGCCGCCGGCCGATGGGCTGAGCTTTTTCAGCACGAAGGCGCCGGGCGCCATTTCACGTTCGCCCTGCGAGCCAAAGGCGCGCTGCAACAAGCGGGCGACGGTGGCGACAGGCAGCACGGCGGCGGGATCGAAATTGCGGCCGGTGTAGCGCTGGAACAGCGTGTCGTCGAGCCGTGCGCGGTCGGGATGGGGCAGCGCGATGGCCTCGCCCTCGGCGCAGCGCTCGATGACCGGACCGGGAGGCGTGCCGTACGAAACCACCAGCTCTTCAAAGCTGGGAAACTGCATGCCCTTGTCGACCCGCATGTCGCCCCAGCGGCTGAACGTATGCGCGACGGCCGACAGCGGCCGCCAGTTCTGCGAGCGCAGCACCTCGTCGCGTTCGCGGTAGCGGGGATCGTCGCCGATCAGCAGGCCGCACTCCAGCAGGCGGCCGATGACGGCGGCGCCGTATTTTTCTTCGCTGGTGTCGCGCTCCTGCCACAGCGTCAGGCCGATGCCGCCCAGCGCCGCCATCTCTTCCAGGGTGACTTCCACTTCCTCGCCCAGATGCGGCGCCAGCGCCATCCAGCGTATCGTCGCGCCGAGCGCGCCGTCGCCGGCGAACAGCGCCGTCCAGTCTATGTCCAAATCCTCGCGGGGTTCCAGGAACAATACGGCGCAGCGTCTGATCAGCATATGGGACTCACCTTGAAAGTTAGCCTTGCAAGCTCCAGCGGCCTAGTGCGGTGTATGGCAGGTTCTGGCCGATGTGACTGTGGACCAGCACCAACTCGCGCACCGTCCACTCGACGGGAGCGACGGCTTGCGGCGGCGCCGTCACATCATCGTACAGCAGTGTGACGTGCGGCGTATAGCTCGGCGGGTTGCCGGGCAGGCCAGCCTTGAGCAAGGCCGCCGCGAGACTTTTATACAGGGAGCCGAGGCCGGTCACGCCGTCGCCGCCGGTCAGCACGAATGGCCGGTTGCGCGAACGGTTGACGAAGGTCTGGGCGACGTCGAAGCTGACCGTGAAAGGCGCCGTTGCCGCAGCCACCGATGCGGCGGCCTGCCCTGCCCGCACCACCAGGCTGTCCGGCATGCCGGGAAAATCGCCCAGGTTGCACAGCGTGGCATGCAAGCGCGTATCGGCGATGGGCCGGCCGCGCATGGCGTGCGTGGCTTTCAGCTCGGCGGTCAGTGCATGGATGCGCGCGATGGCGCCAGCGTCCGGCAAGACCGCAAAGAAGATGCGGTCGGTAAGCTCGGGTTCGGGCTCAAAGCCCGACAGTAAGGTCTGTTGTGTCATGCGCTCCAGTTTAACGCTTGACAGCACCGATTACAACTGTAATCATTCCCGGCGATTACACTTGTAAACGAAAGAAACGATGAAAGCCATTCCACAGATCAGCGAAGCCGAATCGGTCGTCATGGAGGCCCTTTGGGCGCATAGCCCGCGCAGCGCGGAGGAAGTGGCCGCCGCCATCGGCGACGAGCGCGCCTGGCAGGAATCCACCGTCAAGACCCTGCTCAACCGGCTGCTGCGCAAGAACGCGGTCAAGGTGTTGAAGGATGGGCGGCGCTATCTTTACTCGGCGGCGATCACGCGCGAACAATGGCTGCACAGCGAGAGCAAGGGATTCCTGGATCGCCTGTTCGACGGCCGCGTGGCGCCGCTGGTGGCGCACTTCAGCCGTCACCGCAAGTTGAGCAAGGCGGATCTGGAAGAACTCAAGCGCCTGATCGGAGAGCTCGATGACGGCAATTGACATCGGCGAGCTGCTGCCCGTGCTGCTGCGCGCCACCGTTGCCTTGAGCGTGGCGGCCGTCGCAGTGATTGCGCTGCGCCTGCCGTTGCGCCGCGCCTTCGGCCCTGGCGTCGCCTACGCCGCCTGGATGGCCGTACCTTTGTGCGCGCTGGCCGCGTTGCTACCCGCAGCACCCACCGGCAGCGTGCTCGCGCTGCACGCGGCGCCCGCCGCTCAACCGCTGGCGGCCGCCATGCGCGGCCTGGCGCAGGCGCCGTCATCGGCGAGCGGCCTGACTCTGCTGGCCTGGCTGGCGGGCGCACTGTATTTCGCGGCGCGCCAGATGCGCCAGCAACGCGCCTACATGCGCAGCCAGGGCAAACTCACGCGGCGCGGCGACATCGCCTATTCAGATTCCCTTCATGCCGGCCCCGCGCTGGTCGGCCTGTGGCGTCCCATCATTGTCGTCCCGGCCGACTTCGACCGCCGCTACACATCGAGGGAGCGCGAGCTCATCGTGGCCCATGAACGTACCCACGCCAACCGCCACGACCCGCTGGCCAACGCCGCCAGCGCCGCACTGCGCTGCCTGAACTGGTTCAATCCCCTGGTCCACATCGCCGAACGGCTGATGCGCGCGGACCAGGAACTGGCCTGCGACGCCGAGGTCGTGCGCAGCCATCCGAACGCGCGTCGCAACTACGCCACCGCCATGCTGAAAACGCAGCTATCCGTGAGCGAAGCACCGCTCGCATGTCAATGGCAATCCACCCACCCTTTGAAGGAGAGAATCGTGAACCTGAACCGCACCACACCGTATGCTTTGCGTTTGACCGGCCGCTTCCTGATCGCCATCGCCATGGCCGGCGGCAGCTTGGCCACATGGGCGGCGCAGCAGACGCCCACTGGTCCGCTTTACGATGTCGCAGTCAAATTGGATATCGGCGGCGCCAGCTCCGCGCCGCACCTGCACACGCGCGCCGGCGAAACGGCCACGCTGCGCAGCGGTGACGGTGCACAGCAATGGGAAACCAAGCTCACGCTCAAGCCTGCCGATAACGGCAAGGTGTTCATCAGCAGCAGCGTGAAGCATAGCGGCAAAGAGGTCGGCAACCCGGGCTTGCTGGTGGCGCTGGGCGAGCCAGGCACGGTCAGGATCGAACTGGACGACAAGTCCCGATTGGAGATGCAGCTGACGGTCACGCAACTGGCGCAGTAGACCGTCAACCGCAGCCGGGCCCGCCTACAGGCCCGGCGTTGTATTTACTTGGCAGCCAGCTTGCGGCGACGTTTGCCGAATGCAGCCAGCAAGCTGATCCCACCGAGCATCATCGCCCATTGCTCAGGTTCCGGCACTGCGGCGACGCGGACAGTGAAGCTGCCCGAATAATCGTTGAGGCCGTTCGGGGTATTGCCGAACACATTGACCAGATCCGGAACAGCATTTGGCGCTGCCGGATTACGGTAATCAAACCAGGTGAAATTGCTCAGCGTGACCGTGGTCTTGCCGCTGCTGAAGGACAAGGAATTTGCGCCGGGAACTTCATCCGCATTGATGATGCCAAGTCCGCCATTGCCGTATGCCGCAGGCGTTGGGCTCACAGTGTTAAACGGCACAAAGGCCGAAATACCAGGAACATTCACGCCATTGAAAAACAGATTCAGGCCAGCCGAAGGCGTAGGCCAGTTGAAGCCGCCGCCATCGGCGCGGAAATAGTAAGTGTAAGTGCCGGGGCTGGACAGGTCCTGGTGAATGGAGGTGGCTGCACCGTTGCCGCTGTTGATAAACGAGCCGGCGTCGTTCTGCGCGGTGAGCAAATACAGATTGGCCGCGCCGTTGCCGCCGGTGGTATCCCAACCATTGCCTACATAGTTACCTGCGCTGTTAATGTCGTACACCGACGCACCGGTCAACGACAAGGTTTCTGCTGAAGCCGTGCTCATCAAAATTCCGCATACCGCTGCGGACGCGAGGACCGGCGCCAATCTGGCAAACGAAAACGCTGTCTTCAAAATAAGCTCCTGTTCATTGTGATGAAATAAAAACAACAGAATATCACAAACAGTGCAAATATGATAACTGCGACAGCCGCTCGATATTCAGCGCGCCATCGGACTAAATACAACACATCAATAATTGTTGCATTTTTCATCATCTGGCCGGTTATCATAACGCTTTGTCCCATTTTCGAATCGCTTAGCCTTGAACCCGCACCTTACCTCCGTCCTGCCTGGCGCAACTCATCCTCCGGTCCACGCACCTTCGCTCCATTGCAACAACTGTGGAGCCCAAGTCAGCGGCAAATTTTGCGCAGAGTGCGCCGAATCGACGACCGTGCATATTCCCGGCGCCGGTGAATTCCTGCACGAATTCATCGGCCATTTCCTGGCGCTCGAAGGAAAGTTGTGGACCACCCTGAAAATGCTGGTGCTCCGCCCCGGCCTGCTGACCGCGGAATTTTTACGTGGCAGGAGGGTTCCGTTCATCGAACCCTTGCGTCTGTACCTGACCATGAGCGTGGTGTTTTTCGCGCTGGTGAAGATCTGCGGCATCGTGCTGCCTCAACTGACGTTCGAGGAACGCGTGCTGGGCGCAAAGTATTCGAAAACGGTGCCGTCGCGTATCAAGGCCCACGAGTCGGATGTGCTCACCGTCTTCGTCGCAATGCGACCGGAAAAGGGACAAACAGTCGAATCGGCCAACAAGGAATTCCATGACAAGTTTTATGGACCGCTAGAGTGGATTAATCCACGCTGGTCGACAAATCTTCAGCAATTCATGAAGGAACCCGACGCTAAAAAAGCAGAGATGTTAAACAGCGGCTTCCTGGGCTACCTGCCGTCAATACTGATCGGCACCCTGCCTTTGTTCGCACTGTATTTGAAGCTGATTTACTTCGGTTCGCGCCGCCGTTACGGCGAGCATCTGGTGTTCGCCCTGCACGCCAATTCGTTTGCGTTCCTGATCGCCGCCCTGATGATCGCCATTCCCGGCACGGCCGCCTGGGTCTACCTGGCTGCCTCGAGTGGCGAGTATGCGCTGGCGTCGCCGTGGGACTGGTTGCAGGTCTTGCCGACCCTGACATTGTTTGCATATCTGCCGATCGCGATGCAGCGGGTGTACGGCGGACGGAAGCTGGCGACGCTGGTGCGTTGGATTTTCCTGATCAGTTTGCACCTGGCAGTGATCGCATGCGCAACGGTAGCCGCCGAAATGATCGCCATCATCGGCCATTGACGCTGCCAGCGCGGCTTACTTGACGCGCTGCTTCTCCAGCTTGCGCGCCAGCGTGCGGCGGTGCATGCCCAGCCGGCGCGCCGCTTCCGAGATGTTGAAGTCGGTCTCCGCCAGCACGGTATGGATGTGCTCCCACTCCAGCGTCTTGACCGACGTGGCGCGGTTGGTCAGTTCCAGCTCCGCCGCGCCGGCCACGTGTTCGAAGGCCGCTTCGATGTCGTCGGTGTTGGACGGCTTGGCCAGGTACTGGCAGGCGCCCAGCTTGATCGCTTCCACCGCCGTGTTAATGCTGGCGAAACCGGTCAGCACCACGATCAGCATTTCCGCGTCGTGCTGGTGCAGCATCTGCACGCAAGCCAGACCCGATGAGTTACCCTTGAGTTTCAGATCCACCACCGCGTAGCCCGGCGAGTGGTCAACCAGCAGCGCGCTGGCTTCGTCCACGTTCTCGGCCAGCAGCACCTTGTAGCCGCGCCGCTCGAACGAGCGACTCAAGGTACGGGCGAAGGCGGCGTCGTCCTCGACCAGCAACAGCACGCGTTCTTCTTCAGTAGTCATATTGATTCGTTTCCGGTTTGATTTCGATCTCCGACAGCGGCAGCGTCAGGCGCACCAGTGCCCCGCCCTGCGGCCAGTTCGACGCCGTCACCGCACCACCCAGGGTGCGCGCAACGTTCACCACCAGGAACAGCCCCAGGCCACCGCCCGGCCGTCCCTTGCTGGAGTTGTAAGGTTTGCCCAGCTGCGCCAGGATCTCCGGCGCGAAGCCCGGCCCCGCGTCCATCACCTGCAACACCAATTGATCGTCTTCGACGCTCGCCTCCATGCGCAGCCATTGCGGCGACGCTTCCAGCGCATTGTCGAGCACATTGCAGATCATCTGCTTCAGCGTCGAGTCGGACACCACCGGATGGTCCGGCACGATGCGGTTGTCAAATTCAAACGCCACCACCGGCCGCCCCACTCGCCACTCCGCCACCAGCTCCGCCAGGAAGGTGTTGATGGTGGTGGCCGCCGACGATTCGCCGCGCGTCTCGCCGGCCGACAGCAAGATCCCGCTGACGATGGATTTGCAACGTTTGAGCTGGGTTTGCATCTCGCCGATTTCCTCCAACAGCACGGCGTTGGCCTTGAACTCCGGCATGTGCTTCCAGTCGCCCAGGATCACCGCCAGCGTTGCCAGCGGCGTACCCAACTCGTGCGCGGCGCCCGATGCCAGCAGCCCCATGCGGATGATGTGGTCCTCTTCCGCTGCGCGCTGGCGCAAGTCGGCCAGCTTGGACGCCGTCATCCGCACGTTGCGCATGATGCGCGTGATGAAGATGACCAGCAGCGCCGCATCGAGCACGAAGCAGATCAGCATGCCCTGCACATACAGGCTGAAGATGCCGCGCCCGTGGTCCAGCGGCAGCGACAACGGTTCGGAGAACAAGGCCAGTCCCGCGATGCAGGTCCCGGTGACGCCGACGATGGTCCAGGTCGACCATGCCTCCAGCAGCACCGCGCCCAGGATCACGTGCAGCAGGTACAGGAACACAAAGGGATTGGTGGCGCCGCCGCTCAGGTAGAGCTGCGCCGTCAGGCTGGCGATATCCACCGTCAGCGCCAGCAGCAGCTCGCTGTTGGACACCACCTGGTTTTCCTGCCAGCGCAAGGTGCTGGCGATGTTGAAGGCGATCAGGCAAGCCAGCACGTTCAACATGGCCGGCAACGGCAGGCGCACATCGAACACCATGGTGGTGGCGAAGATGGTGGTGATCTGGCCCACCACAGCGATCCAGCGCAGCTGTATCAGCTGCTGCATGTTCTTGTGGCCCGCTGCATGGGTGATGGTGTTGGCCGAAGCGTTCACCGCCGCCAGCGGCTCAATGACCGGCGCATTTGGCCGGCCCCTGTCGTACGGATTGTCGTTTTTCCTTGCCATTTACGCTTTAGTCTGTGATTTGCGCCCGTCGCGGACGACCCATACGGCGCCGCCGACGATCATCAGCGCCAGCGCGTACCAGGTGACAGCATAAACCAAATGGTTGTTGGCGAAGGAAACCACGGTCAGGCCGCCGAGCGGCTCGCCCTCTGCAACAGCCGCACCAGCGTCGGCATCGACGAAATATGGCGCCACGGCCGGCAGCCCGCGCGCGTGGGCGATGGCTTGCACGTCGCGCGTGTACCAGTAGTTGCGGGCCGGTTCATTCTGGCGCAGACGGCCGGAGACTTCGCCCAGCCGCAGCAGCCCGCTGACCGTGACCACTTCACCACCAGCAGCGCAGGCATTGGCAGCGGCGGCCGGCGGCGCGGCCTGTGGCGCCCAGCCGCCGGAACCGGCGCGGATGAAGCCGCGATTGACCATGACGATGGCGCCGTCGGCCGTGCACATCGGCGACAGCACCCAGTAGCCGATGCCACGGTCCAGCGAGGCCAGTACCTGCGTGTCCGAACCCTTCAGGTAGTGGCCGCTGAGCCGCACGCGGCGATAGTCGTCCGCCTCGGCATTCAGTTGCGGCCACAACGCCACGCCGGGCGCGTCCACCGGCGCCGCGTGCACGCGCTGCTCGACGCGTTCAATCAGCGCCAGCTTCCATTGCAGGCGGAATACTTGCCACGTCCCCAAAGCAAAAAACCCTGCAAACATCAACCCGGCCGCAATGGCCAGGCTGATGCGCAGGGCGCGGGAACGTGGGCGCGATGCCCCCGCCGTCATTGCATGTCGCGCATGTTGTGCACGTCCGTACCCATGGACGGCATCATGTTGACGTTCATGTGGTACATGACCCAGATCGAACCGGCCAGTACGATGACCAGCAACACCAGCGTGAACAGGGTCGCCAGCAGCGACCAGCCGCCTTCGATCTTGCCGTTCATGTGCAGGAAGTACACCATGTGTACGATCACTTGCACGGCGGCGAAGGCCAGGATCACCGCAGCGGTGGTGCTGGACTTGTCGAAGGCCTTGTGCATCACCAGCCAGAACGGAATCGCGGTCAGGATCACCGACAGGATGAAACCGATCGCGTAGTCCTTCAGGCTGCCGTGCGGCACGCCTTCTTCGTGACCGTGGCCGTGGTCATCATGGCCGTGGTGGTCGTGGCCGTGGTTATGTGCGCTCATGGCAGGACTCCCATCAGATATACAAAGGTAAACACGCCGATCCAGATCACATCCAGGAAGTGCCAGAACATCGACAGGCACATCAGGCGACGGTTGTTTTCCGGCGTCAGGCCGTGCTTGGCCAGCTGGCAGATCAGCGTGACCAGCCAGATCGAGCCGAACGTCACGTGCAGGCCGTGGGTGCCGACCAGCGCGAAGAACGAGGTCAGGAACGCGCTGCGCTGCGGACCGGCGCCTTCGTGGATCAGGTGGACGAATTCATCCAGTTCCAGGTACAGGAAGGCCAGGCCGAACAGGCCGGTGATGGCCAGCCAGACGATGGTGGCCTTCAGGTTCTTGCGCTGCGACGCGATCATCGCGAAGCCGTAGGTGATCGACGACATCAGCAGGAAGCCGGTGTTGATCGCCACGGTCGGCAGGTCGAACAGCTCGGCGCCGGTCGGGCCGCCCGCGTAGTTGCGGCCCAGTACGGCGTAGGCGGCGAACAGGCCGGCGAACAGCAGGCAGTCGCTCATCAGGTACAGCCAGAAGCCCAGCAGCGTGCCGTTCTCCGGGTGGTGGTCGCGCACGTAGTAGCGTGCGCTCGGGTCGGCGCTCACGGCGCCGTTAGCGATAGATTCAGACATGGGCTTCCAGCAAACGAGTATGCGCTTCTTCGGTGCGGATGACTTCTTCCGCAGGGATGTAGTAGTCGCGCTTGTAGTTAAAGGTGTGCGTGATGATCGCGACCATCATGGCGATGAACGACAGGCCGGCCGGGATCCACATCTGCCAGATCATGCAGAAGCCCAGCGTGAACGACAGCGCCGAGATGATGAAGCCGGCGGCGGTGTTCTTCGGCATGTGGATGGCCACGAAGCCCTTGGTCGGACGCTGATAGTGATTGGCCTTCATGTCGGCCCAGCTGTCGCTCTCATGCACGACAGGCGTGAAGGCGAAGTTGTAGTCCGGCGGTGGCGACGAGGTCGCCCACTCCAAGGTACGGCCGCCCCATGGGTCGCCGGTCACGTCGCGCAGGGCGTCGCGGTTTTTCCAGCTGACGTAGAACTGCACCAGCATCGCGCCGATACCTGCGGCGATGATCAGCGCGCCGATGGCGGCGATCACGAACCATTTTTGCAGCGAAGGATCTTCGAAGTGGTTCATGCGGCGGGTCACGCCCATGAAGCCCATCACGTACAGCGGCGTGAAGGCAACCCAGAAGCCCACCAGCCAGCACCAGAACGATACCTTGCCCCAGAACTCGTCGAGCTTGAAGCCGAACGCTTTAGGGAACCAGTAGTTCAGGCCGGCGAAGCAGCCGAACACCACGCCGCCGATGATGACGTTGTGGAAGTGGGCGATCAGGAACAGCGAGTTGTGCAGCACGAAGTCGGCAGGTGGAACGGCCAGCATCACGCCGGTCATGCCGCCGATGGTGAAGGTCAGCATGAAGCCGACGGTCCACAGCATAGGCACGTCGAAGCGCACGCGGCCCTTGTACATGGTGAACAGCCAGTTGAAGATCTTGGCGCCGGTCGGGATCGAGATGATCATCGTCGTGATGCCGAAGAACGAGTTCACCGACGCGCCCGAGCCCATCGTGAAGAAGTGGTGCAGCCATACCAGGTAGGACAGGATGGTGATCACGACGGTCGCGTACACCATCGAGGTGTAGCCGAACAGTTTCTTGGCCGAGAAGGTCGAGACGATTTCCGAGAACACGCCGAACACCGGCAGCACCAGGATGTAGACCTCAGGGTGGCCCCAGATCCAGATCAGGTTGACGTACAACATCGGGTTGCCGCCGAGGTCGTTGGTGAAGAAGTTGGTGCCGACCATGCGGTCCAGCGACAGCATCGCCAGGGTGATGGTCAGGATCGGGAAGGTCGCGACGATCAGGGCGTTGGTGCACAGCGCGGTCCAGGTGAAGACCGGCATTTTCATCATGTTCATGCCCGGCGCGCGCATCTTGACGATGGTGGCGATCAGGTTGACGCCCGACAGCGTGGTCCCTACCCCGGCCACCTGCAGCGACCAGATGTAGTAGTCGACCCCGACGTCAGGCGAGGCGGCGATGCCCGACAGCGGCGGGAAGGCCAGCCAGCCGGTGCGGCCGAATTCGCCGACGAACAGCGAGACCATGGTCAGCATGGCGCCGAAGGTGGTCATCCAGAACGAGAAGTTGTTCAGGAACGGGAACGAAACGTCGCGTGCGCCGATCTGCAGCGGCACCACGTAGTTCATCAGGCCGGTTACCAGCGGCATCGCCACGAAGAAGATCATGATCGTGCCGTGGGCCGTGAAGATCTGGTCGTAGTGGTGCGGCGGCAGCATGCCGGCGTTGTCGCCGAAGGCGATCGCTTGTTGGGCGCGCATCATCAGCGCGTCGGCGAAGCCGCGCAGCATCATGATAATCGCCAGCACCATGTACATGATGCCGATTTTCTTGTGGTCGATGGAGGTGATCCAGTCGCGCCACAGCGGGCCCCACAGGCGGAATTTGAACATCGCGGCCAGGAAGGCCAGGCCGCCGATCGCCACCATGGCGAAGGTGCCTATCAGGATGGGCTCGTGGTATGGAATTGCTTCCAGCGACAGCCGCCCAAAGATCAGTTTGGTCAGGTTGAGATCAGACATGGTCATTCTTTACGGAGTGGTTGGGCCGTGGCGGTGGCGACTTTAGGCTCGCACACATCTTTCGGCAGTTCTTTCGCGGCGGCGGCGGCCTGCATGCGCATGGCGTCCTGCTCCATCTGCGCGTTCATGCAGACCGAACCTTCGGCCACGCAACGGTTCAGCACCAGGTCGTACAGGCCTTTGTCGACGCTGCCGAAGTGCATGATCGGATGCTTGATGGTCGGCTTGTCCAGGTCCAGGTAGCCGGCGCGGGTCAGCGTGTTGCCGCCTTTGCGGGTTTTCTCGACCCAGGCGTCGAAGTCGGCCTGGCTCACGCCGTGGTACTTGAACTTCATGTCCGAGAAACCGGCGCCGCTGTAGTTCGACGAGAAGCCGTCGTACACGCCCACCTTGTTCATCACCGCGTTCAGCTGGGTCTCCATGCTGGGCATGGTGTAGACCATGCCGGCCAGCGCAGGAATGTAGAACGCGTTCATCACGGACGACGAGGTCATGTGGAAACGTACCGGCACGTCGATCGGGGTCACCAGTTCGTTGACGGTGGCGATGCCTTGTTCCGGGTAGATGAACATCCACTTCCAGTCCATCGCCACGACCTGCACTTCCAGCGGCTTGACGCCGACGGCCACCGGACGGTTTTCGTCGATGCGGCTAAGCGGGCGGTATGGGTCCAGCAAGTGGGTGTAGATCCAGGTGATCAGGCCCAGCACGATGATGATCAGCAGCGGAGCGCCCCAGATCAGCAGTTCGAGCTTGGTCGAATGGTCCCAGTTCGGTTTGTATTCAGCGGCAGTATTTGACTTCCTGTAGCGCCAGGCGAACAGACAGATCAAAAACATGACGGGTACGATAATCAACAGCATCAGCAAGGTTGACACAACGACAAGGTGTGCCTGCTGGGCTGCGATATCACCGGACGGGTTCAACACGACCGTGTTGCAGCCTGCTAGCCACAACAGCGGTGCGAGGAACAGTCCACGACGCGCGAGAGGAGGAATCATGAGGTAATCTACGTTACAGTATGTGGATGATGTGTTACTGTACCAATCACGGAATGTTCTTGCCATTGGACACTTTGTCCTAGGAGCCGGGACATATACGTGATAAAAATATCAACGTAAAAGAGACAGAGATTATGGCCACTACGACTACACCAAATGGCGTGCATGTTGGCGCCCAAGAACCATCTCAGGCCGGTAATGATGCACGCAACATCAATGCACGGGACGACGATCACATCTCACCCGGCGAAATAGCGGTCGGCGTCGTCATCGGGCGCGCTTCCGAGTATTTCGATTTCTTTGTCTACGCGATTGCTTCCGTACTCGTGTTCCCTTCGCTGCTGTTCCCGTTCGACGGGCGGCTGGAAGGCACGCTGTACGCGTTCACCATCTTCTCTTTTGCCTTTATTGCAAGGCCTATCGGCACCGTGATCTCGATGGCCGTTCAGCGCCGCTACGGGCGTGAGGCCAAGCTGACCGGGGCGCTGCTGCTGCTGGGTTCCACCACCGCCGGCATTGCCTTCCTGCCATCTTACGCCGACAACGGCTTTTACTCCATCGTAATTCTGTCGGTGTTGCGCATCGGCCAAGGCCTGGCGCTGGGCGGCTCGTGGGACGGCTTGCCGTCGCTGCTGGCGCTCAATGCGCCTGAAAACAAGCGCGGCTGGTACGCGATGCTGGGCCAGTTGGGCGCGCCGGTCGGTTTCTTCATCGCCGCCGGCCTGTTCTGGTACCTGATCGGCAACCTGAGCGACCTGGACTTCATGGACTGGGGCTGGCGCTATCCGTTCTACGTGGCCTTCGCCATCAACGTGGTGGCGCTGTTTGCCCGCCTGCGCCTGACCTCCACCAGCGAGTACGCCAAGCTGCTGGAAGAGCGCGAACTGCAACCGACCAGCGTGATCGAAATGGCCAGCTCGCAGGGCCGCAACCTGATCATCGGCGCCCTCGCCGCCCTCGCCAGCTATGCGCTGTTCCACCTGGTGACGGTGTTCCCGCTGTCGTGGATCACGATTTACTCGCCGCGCTCGGTGACCGGCTTCCTCGGCACGCAGATGGTGGGCGTGGTGTTGATGGCGGTGGGCGTGGTGGCGTCCGGCCTGATCGCCGACCGCATCGGCCGACGTCGCACGCTGGGCTCGCTGGCCATATTGATCGCGGTGTTCAGCGGTTTCGTGCCGATGCTGCTCAACGGCGGCGAAAGCGCGCAGGATACCTTCATCATGCTGGGCTTCGCCTTGCTGGGCCTGTCCTACGGCCAGGCTGCCGGCGCGGTGACGGCCAACTTCCCGGCGCAATACCGCTACACCGGCGCGGCCTTCACGTCCGACCTGGCATGGCTGGTGGGCGCGGGCTTCGCACCGCTGGTGGCGCTGGGCGTGTCGTCGCAGTTCGGGCTGGCGTATGTGGGCTTGTACCTGCTGTCGGGCGCAGTCTGCTCGCTGGCGGCACTGAGCCTGAACCGCGCGCTCGACATCCGCAACTAATTAGTCGCCAAGGCGCCGCACGCCAAACATATACTTCTGCTAAGCTTTCATTCTTTGCCCCTCCCGGAGTATCGAATGAAGGTATGCATAGTAGGCGCCGGCGCCATCGGCGGCTTTATCGGCGCCCGCCTGGCTGCGGCGCAATCCTGTGATCTGAGCGCGTATGCACGCGGCGACACCCTCGCCGCGCTGCGTCAACACGGCTGGCGCCTGCAACAGGGCGACGCGCTGATCCAGGCTCCTGCGCACGCCAGCGACGGCGCGGCCGAACTGGGACCGCAAGATGTCGTGATCATCGCCGTCAAGGGCCAGGCGCTGGCCGCTGTGGCGCAGCAGATCGCGCCCCTGATCGGACCTGAAACCCTCATCCTCCCCGCCATGAACGGCGTGCCCTGGTGGTTTGGACAGGGCGTGGCCGCCATCGGCGACGAGCCGCTGGCCAGCGTCGATCCCGGCGGCCTGATCGCCGCTGCGCTGCCGTATCGGCAGGTACTGGGCTGCGTGGTCCACGCCAGCACCTCCACACCGTCACCAGCCCTCGTCAGCCACAAAATGGGCAACGGCCTGATCATCGGCGAACCTGCCGGCGGCGACTCCGAGCGAGCGCAAAAGCTGGGCGCCCTGTTGCGCCTGGGCGGCTTCGACGTCAAGGTATCGGCCGATATCCGTTACGACATTTGGTATAAATTATGGGGAAATATGACCCTGAATCCCGTATCGGCCATCACCGGCGCCACGGCGGACCACATCCTGGACGACCAGCTGGTGGCCGAATTCTGCCGCGCCGCCATGCGCGAGGCAGCCATCATCGGTGAGCGCATAGCCTGCCGCATCACCGAAACGCCCGAGCAACGCCACCTGGTCACACGCAAACTGGGCGCCTTCAAAAGCTCCATGCTGCAAGACGCCGAAGCCGGCCGCATGCTGGAGCTGGACGCGCTGGTGGCCGCCGTGCGCGAGATCGGCCAGCGCCTGCAACTGGCCACCCCGCACATCGACGCCCTGCTCGGCCTGACACGCCTGTTCGGCCGCGTGCACGGCCTGTATCCCGAAGCTCAACACTAAACCCCGCCTCCCGTTCATCGCCGCCAGCCGTGCGGCGACGGGAGCGTTGCGCAAATGCCTCAATGTTGCAAATGGGGCCATATCCGTTTCCCTCGTACTCACACCTCATGACTCGCGCAGCCATGCGTTTGGCTTCCAAAGCCACTGCAAAATCGCCAGTCACTCCCCGGTTTCGCTCTAAGATCGGCTCATTGCAGTAATGACACCGTTTCTGAGAAGCCCCCTATGAAACCAGCATTGAACGTACACGCAGCACTGTCGGGTAAGCGCGTACTGATTACCGGCAGTACCGGTTTTCTCGCCAAGGTAGTGCTGGAAAAGCTCATCCGCAGCGTGCCGGACATCGGCCGCATCGTGCTGGTGATACGCGGCGGCCACGGCAAAAAGAACGGCGACGCCCGCACCCGCTTCGAGCGCGATATCGCCACCTCCTCCGTCTTCGACCGCCTGCGCGCCGAACGCCCGGGCTTCCTGGCCGAGTTCTTCGCCGAGCGCATCGAGTGCGTGACCGGCGAGGTGACCGAGCCGTGCTTCGGCCTGTCGTTGGCCGAGTTCAACGCGCTGGGCCGCCGCATCGACCTGGTGATCAACGCCGCCGCCAGCGTCAACTTCCGCGAAGCCCTGGACGTGGCGCTGTCCATCAACGCTCTCAGCGTCCAGAACGTGGCCGAACTGGCGCGCGCCAACAACGCACCGCTGGTGCAGGTGTCCACCTGCTACGTCAATGGCTACAACCGCGGCGCCATGCTGGAGCAGAACGTCAGCCCGGCGCGCGCCGCCATTCCGCGCCACGCCGACGGCCATTATGATTTATACGGTTTACTCAAACACCTGCAACACCGCGTCGCCGCCATCAAGGCCGAAACCACCGACACCGAGCAGCTGACGCGCCGCCTGACGGAACTGGGCATCGCCGAGGCCAACTACCACGGCTGGAACGACACCTACACCTTCACCAAGTGGATGGGCGAGCAGATGGCGATGCAGGCCATGCGTGGCAAGACGCTGACCATCGTGCGTCCGTCCATCATCGAAAGCACCCTGCAGGAACCGGTGCCCGGCTGGCTGGAAGGCGTGAAGGTGGCCGACGCCATCATCCTGGCCTACGCGCGCGGCAAGACCAACTTCTTCCCGGCCAAGCCGAACGAGATCGTCGACATCGTGCCGGCCGACCTGGTCGCCAACAGCATCATCCTGGCCGCGGCCGAGGCGCTGGCCGATCCAGGCGCGACGCGCATCTACCAGGCTTGCACCGGCTCCGCCAACCCGATCTCGGTCGGCCGCGTGATCGAATTGTTCCAGACCGAATCGCAGCGCAACTGGCGCAACTACGAGCGGCTGTTCTACAACGAGCCGAAACACGGCTTCCGCGTCGTCAGCCGTCCGGTCTTCCTGTTGATGCTGCGGGCCATGAGCCTGGGCGCGACCGCCTGGAGCGGCGTGCGCCGCCTGCTGGGCGCGGGCGAATCGCCCAAGCTCGAAGCACTGCGTACCACGCAGCTGCTGGCGCTGACGTTCTCGTTCTACACCGCGCCGCGCTACGTATTCCATAACAAATCGCTGCTGGCGCTGGCGCAGCGCTTCGGCAGCGAAGACCGGGCGCGCTACATGGTCGACCCGACCGTCATCGATTGGCCGGACTACCTGTGCCGCATCCACATGACGGGCTTGAACCGCTACGCACTGCGGCCGCGCTCACCCAAATCGCTGGAGGCGGCGGCAGCAGCGGCGCCGGTTCCAGAGCAGGAAACTGAAGCACGACCAGTAAAAATATAAACGGATGCCGGCAAAGATCCGGCGCCGTACCAGGAGACAGCATCACATGAGCAAACCAACCGCAGCACCGGCGGCAATGACACGTCGCGACTATGCATGGCATCGCATGGACACCGACAAGAACCTGATGGTCATCAACAGCATCCTGCTGTTCGAGGGCGCGGTCGACATGGAGCGGCTGATTTCGACCATCGGCCTGCGCCTGCCGAACTACCCGCGCTTCACACAGAAGGTGGTGCAGCGGCGCGGCCGTCCGCACTGGGTGGAGGACGATCAGTTCAACATCGCCCAGCACATCAAGCTGGAACAGATGTCGCAGGAAGTCAGCCGCGAAGAGCTGCAAGGCCACATGACCCGCATCGCCCACCTGCCGCTGGAGCGCGACCGGCCGATGTGGCATATGACGGTGCTGGACCGGGTCAACGGCGGGCACGCCATCGTGTTCCGCGTCCACCACTGCATCACCGATGGCCTGGGGCTGGTGCACGTGCTCAATCACCTGACCGACGACAACGGCGTACATGGCCGCACGCCCTCGCCGGTCGGCCACCCGCACCGCGCCACGGTGGCGCAAAACGCCGTGTGCTCAGCGGTGGTGCGCGGCGTATCGTGGCTGAAGATCGCCTTCCACGTGGCGCGTCTGTCAGTGCTGTGGCCGGACGCGCCCAGCCAGTTCAAGGCGTCGATGACCGGCACCAAGCAGCTGGTATGGCTGCCGCCGCTGGAAATGGACCGCGTGCGCGCCATGTCCAAGCGCATGGGCGTGACCTTGAACGATGTGTGGGTGGCGGCCGTCTCCGGCGCGCTGCGCAACTACCTCGGCGAACGCGGACAGCGCCCGGACGGCCGCGCACTGCGCGCCGCCGTCACCTTCAACCTGCGGGAAAAGGCCAACGCGTTCCAGCTGGGGAACGAGTTCGGCCTGGTGGCGGTGGACCTGCCGACCAATATGGACGATCCATGCGCGCGCCTGCGGCAGTCCAGCGAACGCATGACAGCCATCAAGCGCTCGCATCAGCCACGCGCCACGATGGCCTTCCTGTCGATCGCCGGCTGCCTGCCGACCGCCTTGCAGCACTTCGCGCTGAACCTGTTCACGTCCAAGGGCTCCGTGGTGCTGACCAATATAGAAGGCCCCGGCAGCCGCCGCTACCTGGCCGGCTCGCGCATGACGGACCTGATCTGCTGGGTACCGCAGGCGGGCAAGCTGGGCGTGGGCCTGGCCTTCATCTCGTACGCTGGCCAGATCCAGCTGGCCCTGTTCGTCGACACCGACCTGGTGCCCGACCCGGAACGCCTGATGACGCTGACCTACGACGCCTTCGAGGAACTGGAACTGGCTACCCGCGCAACGCCGGGAGAGGCACCGCAGGAAGCCACCGACAACGGATTGACAGAAGCGCCGCTGGCACCTGCTCGCTAGATCATTTAATTCGCTTAAGTCATCATTGCTTCGGTTTATCGGCAGCGAAATTTTGTGTGCAAAGTGCCGAATGATGGGCAGCCCATGAGGCGGCACGCTCCAGCACCATTTCCAAGCTATCCGTAGATGATGCAGTCTCTAAAGGCTGGATGCCGCCAATTATGGGCGGCCGGTCTCCAAGTGCGTAGCGCGTTTCACTTAAAACTAACGTTCCACCATCAATTAGAGAATAGTTCTTATTGGCTGTTGTATACCCCGCGGTCTTCCATCCAAAGCTTTTTGCACGTCGCTCCTCGCCCAACATCGCCATTTCGAGCATCTCTCCGGCGCTAGCCGTGCGGGCTCCTGAAACAACTGCGATAGGACCGTCGGCAAATCTCTTCAGCTCATTTGGAAATTCAGCAGCAACATATGTGTATTGCTTACGAAGAGTAGGCAAATCAACCAGGGCAAGTCGCTCTCCCCTATTTTTAACAAATTTTGCGCTATTGTTCTCTGAAAGAAACGGCTCTAAAACTAGCAATGGGGCTGCAGCACTGCCGCCTTTTTGCTCGGTAAAATCCAAAACAATTGCACATGGCCGCCATTCAGCAATGCCTTTTTTCAGTTCAGCCATAACGTTAGAAATATATTTCCTCTGCGCTTCCAAACGGTAATCTCTGGTTTGAGGAAGAGTGAAACTCAAGACATCGCCTTGTTCCGTTTTGATTATTTTGTAAAACTTACCATCAGACAGTGATGCAGTAGGCGTGGCAATAAAACGGGAATTTAATTGAATGGAGCTTAGAATCCTGGAATGCCCGTCAGAGTCTGTCGTATCGAGCAGACTCTGGATGTCCGAGTAAATTTTTTCTTTCGATACAAATTTGGACGAGTCTTCGAAATTAGAAAGTAATTGATTTTTTGCATACAAAAAATCCGATTGCTTCTTTGGTGCCAGGCCATTTTTTTCAACAAGCTCGACAACTTGCATCGCTACTTTCTTGCCGATTTCAGCCTCCACCTCTTCCTCGCGAGCTTCTACGCAAAAATACATTAAAGAGAAAATACCAATAAGAGTTAATTTTGCTAGAATTTTTGTTGAGGTTATTTTCATGAAAAATAGATCTACGGATTCCATTGACGATACTTGCTTATAAAGCATGTACTGTGACGGATTTTTCCAGCAAGCCGTTCGGAAGGAAGTGCTCAATACGAATCGCGTAAATTTGCTTACCGATGCGCGCGGCTATGACATTGCGACCGTCACTAGAATAACGTGGCGTCACTTCGACTTGCTCGACATCCGCAAATTCAAATTCGGCGCAGGTTTTAGTATTGGGAGGCAGATCCGCGTCGCGCATGTCGATATAGCTGGGGAGTCCGCGGCGTCCGTCCAAGTGGCTAAACTGTTTATACAGAACCAGCCCGCCCTTCTGGGATTTCACAAGCCCTTGCACCAGACCAGTGTCCGCGCTGTCTCCAGATTTTGTACTAACCTGGAAATCTACGCCCTCACCCAGGCTATGGCTATCGAGATACTTGTCACTGCGCGGTTGCAGTGGACCAGGCGCTAAACCTTCCATCACCCGCTGGACCTGCAAATCCTTGCTGACCTTAAAAATGATGATTGTGGGGGATTGGCGGAAGTGAGGTTTCATGTGCACGATGACTTCCGGAATTCCATCGCCATCAAGGTCGGCAACAATAAGATTCTCCACTTTGACGCGATATTTCGTCTCCGAAAACACTTCTGGATAGTCGCTGTTGAGCAAATATTTTTTCACCGCCTCTGCCTCAGGCGGGAGGCTCTGCGCACGCGCGAGCACAGGGAAAGCAAGGCTAACCGCCGCAAGGCAAGATAGGAATCGAAGGAGTTTCAAAGTCACCTCATCAAATGAAGAACTATACCGCGCCGCCCAATAAAAATAGTCACGCATTGTCACTTATAACAATGTTTCCGTAGATGTCGTCATACCTCCGTCATATTCGACAAGTACATTCAGTTACCACTTTGATACTGGAGCTGAATGGCATGAATACGGTAGCCCAACCCGCGCGCATCAGTCCCGCAGATAGTCGAAACACTCCCATCACCGCCCTCATCTTCGTCGTGCTGCTGGTGGCAGGCCTGCTGTTCAGCGCCTACAGCCTGCGCTCCGACGTCACCGAAGCCGGTCCGGTCGCCACCAGCTGGCTGCCCTACATGCTGCTCGGCCTGGCCTTGCTGATCGCCCTCGGCTTCGAGTTCGTCAACGGCTTCCACGACACCGCCAACGCCGTCGCTACCGTCATCTACACCAACTCCATGCCGGCCAACGCCGCCGTGGTCTGGTCCGGCTGCTTCAACTTCCTCGGCGTGCTGACTTCCAGCGGCGCGGTCGCCTTCGGCATCATCTCCCTGCTGCCAGTCGAGCTGATACTGCAAGTGGGCTCCAGCTCCGGCTTCGCCATGGTGTTCGCGCTGCTCATCGCCGCCATCATCTGGAACCTGGGCACCTGGGCGCTCGGCCTGCCGGCATCGTCGTCGCATACGATGATCGGCTCCATCCTCGGCGTCGGCATCGCCAACGCGATGATGCATGGCCGCGACGGCACCAGCGGCGTCGATTGGGCGCAAGC
The DNA here is from genome assembly GCF_003416895.1 of Duganella sp. BJB476. Taxonomy (GTDB): domain Bacteria; phylum Pseudomonadota; class Gammaproteobacteria; order Burkholderiales; family Burkholderiaceae_D; genus Rugamonas. The sequence continues at coordinate 1,303,999 of NZ_QVIO01000001.1, read as the reverse complement.
GTCCAAGGTCGGCTACTCGCTGCTGTTGTCGCCGATGGTCGGCTTCGGCTGCGCCGCCTTGCTGCTGCTGGCGCTGCGCGCTTTCGTCAAGAGCCGCGAACTGTATGAAGCACCGGTCGGCAATACGCCGCCGCCCTGGTACATCCGCGGCCTGCTGATACTCACCTGCACCGGCGTCTCCTTCGCCCACGGCTCCAACGACGGCCAGAAAGGCATGGGCCTGATCATGCTGATTCTGGTCGGCACCGTGCCGATGGCTTATGCGCTGAACCGCGCGCTGCCGGTCGATCAGGTGACGCAGTTCGTCGCCGTCGCCCAGGTCACACAACAGTCGCTGCAAAAATACATTCCACCTACCGCACCGGCGGTCGCCGAACCGCGTCCAGTGCTGTCGACTTACATCCGCACCAAGGAGTTGACGCCAACGGTGGCGCCGGCGCTGGCCGCGCTGATCGGCGACATCGGCCAAGCGGTCAAGCAGCATGGTTCGCTGGCCAAGGTGCCGGCGGAAACCGTGGGTAACGTCCGCAACGACATGTACCTGGCGGCGGAAACCATGCACGTGTTGGACAAGACCAAGGCCCTGCCCTTCGATCCCGACACCGCCGCCAATCTGAAGGCCTTCAAGAAGCAGCTCGACGACGCCACCAAGTTCATTCCGCTGTGGGTCAAGGTGGCGGTGGCGATTGCGCTCGGACTGGGCACAATGGTGGGCTGGAAGCGCATCGTCGTCACCGTCGGCGAGAAGATCGGCAAATCCCACCTGACCTATGCGCAGGGCGCCTCCGCCGAACTGGTGGCGATGCTGACCATCGGCGCGGCCGACATGTACGGCATGCCGGTATCGACCACGCACGTGCTGTCGTCCGGCGTGGCCGGCACCATGGCGGCCAACCGCTCCGGCCTGCAATGGTCCACCGTCCGCAACCTGGCCATGGCCTGGGTGCTGACGCTGCCGGTCGCGATCCTGTTATCGGGCTCGCTGTTCTGGCTGTTCTCCCACATTTTCTGAGCCAAGGATTTACCATGCGACTGAATGAAACCGATTTGATGGAACGCGTCCAGCGCGAGCTGACCGACAGCTATGACGAAGAGCTGGAGATGGAACTGGAAGACCGCGAGATCGATCCCGTCACCCGCGAAGTGATGGTGAGCGAACGTAGCGAAGAAGCCAAGGAAGCCCGTCGCCAGTACTTCCGCGAGCTGTTCCGCCTGCAAGCGGAGCTGGTCAAACTGCAGGACTGGGTGGTCCACACCGGCCACAAGGTCGTGATCCTGTTTGAAGGCCGCGACGCCGCCGGCAAAGGCGGCGTTATCAAGCGCATCGTGCAGCGCCTGAATCCGCGCGTGTGCCGGGTGGCCGCGCTGCCAGCGCCGAACAACCGCGAACGCACGCAGTGGTACTTCCAGCGCTACGCCTCGCACCTGCCGGCCGCCGGTGAGATTGTGCTGTTCGACCGCAGCTGGTATAACCGCGCCGGCGTCGAACGCGTGATGGGCTTCTGCACCGACGATCAATACGAAGAGTTCTTCCAGACCGTGCCGGAGTTCGAGCGCATGCTGGCGCGCTCGGGCATCCAGTTGATCAAGTACTGGTTCTCGATTTCGGACGAGGAGCAGAACGCGCGCTTCCTGGGCCGCATCCACGATCCGCTCAAGCAGTGGAAACTGAGCCCGATGGACCTGGAATCGCGTCGCCGCTGGGAGGAATACACCAAGGCCAAGGAGATCATGCTGGAGCGCACCCACATCCCGGAAGCGCCGTGGTGGGTGGTGCAAGGCGTGGACAAGAAGAAGGCGCGCCTGAACTGCATCCATCATCTGCTGCAACAGATGCCGTACGTGGAAGTCGAGCATCCGGCGATCCAGCTGCCGGAACGCGAATACCACGACGACTATGTGCGCCGCCCGGTTCCACTCGAAATCATTGTGCCGGAAGTGTACTGAGTGGCCCCTGTGTGCTAGAGTTGCTTGATTGTCCATGTGAGGAGATCGACATGCAACTCGGCGCATTTTCCATCAGCCTGGCGGTCAAGGACCTGGCCGCCTCGCGGGCTTTTTACGAAAAACTGGGCTTCAAGCAATTCGGCGGCAATGCCGCGCAGAACTGGCTGATCCTGAAGTACGGCGACCATATCATCGGCCTGTTCCAGGGCATGTTCGAAAAGAATATGCTGACCTTCAATCCGGGCTGGGACCAGAACGCCCAAGCGCTGGACGGCTTCACCGACGTGCGCGAGATCCAGCGCCAGCTGAAGGCGCAGGGCGTCGGACTCGTCACCGAGGCCGATGAGAGCACCACCGGCCCCGCCAGCATCATCCTCACCGACCCGGACGGCAATCCGGTCCTGATCGACCAACACCTGTAACCATGAACCTGAGCCACGTCACGCCCGTCCTGCGGAGCTGCAATGAAGCGCAAACGCGCGAATTCTATGTCGACTTCCTCGGCTTCAAAGTCGACTGGGAGCACCGCTTTGAGCCGGTCTCTCCGTTGTACATGCAGGTATCCAAGGGCGACTGCATCCTGCACCTGACCGAGCATTTCGGCGATTGCAATCCTGGCGGCGCGATCCGCATCGCCACTGTCGGACTGGACGAGTTCCACGCCGAGCTGATCGCCAAACAATTCAAATACGCCCGCCCCGGCATCGGGGACATGCCTTGGGGCAGTCGCGAGATGTCGATCACAGACCCATCCGGCAACCGGCTGACCTTCGTCGCCACGGACGGCAATGAATAAGCTGGCACTGCTTCTCGCTTGCCTTGTCTGCGTCACGACGCATGCCGCGGATTCGGAAGGAAAAACACCCAGCCGGGTCGCGCTGAATTCCCCCGGCGGACTGCTGGTCCGGCTAACCTTTGCCAAAGGCCTGCAACAAGCCGGCCTTGAAGCGGCACCAACCACCGCGACCTCGTACTCCCGCAATACGCCGTTATCCCTGGCGATTGCGGGCGCCGCGAAAAAAGACTTCATCGAAACAGGCATCGAAGCATCCAGAAGAGCTTTGATAGAATGCCAGCAGGAGACATCCACTCTGCTGGTGATGCCATCGCTGCGTAGCGACAGCCAGCAAGCCCATTGTTATCGATTTTAATCCCCGTTTACAGGAAGCCGCATGGCCTGGCTGATCATCAAATACCTATTAACCTCCCTGGTCGTCGTCGGCGTCTCCGAGTTCGCCAAGCGCAGCGACCGCATCGGCGGCCTGGTCGCGGCGCTGCCGCTGGTCACGCTGCTTGCGCTGATCTGGCTGTACGTTGAAAAACAGCCCGAGCAGAAGATCGCCAATCACGCGTGGTACACCTTCTGGTACGTGGTGCCCACGCTGCCGATGTTCCTGGCGTTTCCGGCGCTGCTGCCACGGATCGGCTTCTGGCCGACCCTGCTGGCGTGCATCGCCATCACGATCGTCTGCTTCGGACTGTTTGCGCTGCTGGTGCGTCGATTCGGCATCGACTTGCTGTAACGCTTAGAAGCGGTGACGCAAGCCGACGGTGAGCTGACGATTGCCGATGCCCGGTTCCTCGCTGTTACCCTCCGTGTAACCGCCGCCGTTATGGTTGCGTATCACCGCGTACGACGTGTAGATGTCGGTGCGGCGGGAGAACGCGTACATATAGGCCAACGCATACTGCTGCGCATCCTGGTTCCGTATCGTGCGGTCATTCTTGCGGATGTAGGTCGCAACAACGGTGCTGAAACCAAACGGCGCCGACACGCCAAGCAGAAGATCCGTACTATCCGTCGACGCGACCGGCGCAGGCCCCTCGAAATTGATAATCGAACTATTGAGCGGCGCGCTGTTCAGCCCCTGGTCGATGCCATAGCCGAACCAGGCCTTGGCCGGGCCGAAATCGTAGTTTGCCCCCAGCAGCGTATTGCGGGCCGTGCCGGTATTTTTCAGCGTCGCCGTGTCGTTGTTCTTGTTGTGGTAGGCCAGGCGCACATTCAACGGTCCGTTGCTGTAGCCGAATGAGCCGCCCAGTGCCCGGCTGGCGCTCTGATCGCCCGCCACTTCGCCTGCCACATACATGGCGTCGGCGCTGAAACCGTTGATGGTCGGCGTACGGTACAACACCGAGTTACCGGCGCGGAAACCCGTCGACGCCATCAGATTGTTAGAGCGCGCGACGCCGTTACGCAGCGGATCGACGATCGTATTGAGCGTGGTGAACAGAGGCGTATCCTGCAAACCGATAGAGACGGCGCCAAACTTGCTGCCCAGGCCGACGATACTGGTGCGTCCGAACAGCGTGTTGTTCTGGGTGGAGCTGCCGTTGTCGGCGTGAATGCCGCCCTCAATCACAAAGAAGGCCGTCGCGCCGCCGCCCAGGTCCTCGCTGCCACGGAAGCCCCAACGGCTTTGGGTCGCCATGCCGCTGGTGGCGCGGGTCGAGGTGCCGGCGATGCCGCCGCGGTCCTGGGAAATACCCATGTCCATCACACCGTAGAAAGTCACGTTACTTTGCGCGAAAGCGGCGCCGTTGCAAGTGGTAAGGACGAGCGCACCCAGCGCATATATGCTTTTTTTCATTTTTATCTCCAGGGATTTAAGCGCGTACGGGATCGGGAATCGCTTCGATCTTGCCGAGTACGAATACAAACGAGACGATACCAATCAACAAAATGACGCCGGCAACCATGAACGCATTGGTGAAGGAGTTGGTCGCGCCGACGATCATGCCGGTGACGATAGGTGCCGCCGCGCCCATCAGGTTGTTGGCGAAGTTCATGATGCCGCCGATGGTGCCGGCACCGCCCTTGGGTGCGATCAGCGAAGGCAAGGACCAGCCCACAGGCGCTGCCGAAGCCAGGCCACCCAGCGCGATCGAGATCCAGAAGATGGCCCAGACCGGGTCGGTGGTCTGCGTGGCGCCAAACACAGCCAGGCCCAGCACCATGCCGCATACCAGCACGCCTTTGCGCACCAGCGATTCGTCCTTGCCGCGCGAGATCAGGTGATCGATCAGCCAACCGCCGACGAACAAGTCAGCCACCGTCGCCACCAGCCATGGGATGGCGGCGAAACCTGCCGACTTCAGAATACTCATGTGCATGGTCTGCACCAGGTAGCCAGGCAACCAGGTCAGGAACAGGTAGAACGAGTAGCCATATGCCGCGAAGCCGATGGTCAGGCCCCAGATCTTGGATTTGGTCAGCAGATAGCCCAGCATGTTCAGCGCGCCGGCTTCGGACGGGCCTTCCGGCGAAGCGCCGCCTTCCTGGATGTAGCGCAGCTCTTCCTTGCTCAACTTGGGATCGGCGCTGGGATCGCGGTACAGCACATAGAACGCAATGAAGTAGCTGAAGCTGAGCACAGCGGTCAGGCCGAAACCCCAACGCCAGCCGAAGGTAACGATGGTCAGCGCCAGCAGCGGCACGCCGATCACGTTGGAGAACTTGGCGGCAGCGTCGAAGATCGCCGTAGCCATGCCGCGTTCATGGCGCGGGAACCAGTAGCCGGTAGCCTTGGCGCTGACCGGGAACGCTGGCGCCTCGGCAATGCCCAGCAGGATACGGGCGGCGAAGATGCCGGCAAAGCCGCTGGAAAACGCGGTAATGGTCGCTGCCAGGCCCCACAGGAAAGCGCCCCAGCGGCCGACACGGGTCGGGCCGAAGCGGTCCATCACCATGCCGACCGGAATTTGCAGCAGCGAGTAGGACCAGGCGAAGGCGCTGAACAGCAGGCCCAGTTCGACCGGCGTCAGGTTGAACAGTTCCTTGATCTGCGGCGCGGCCACGGACAGGCCGATACGGTCGATGTAGTTGATCAGTACGCCGACGCCCAGCAGCGCGCCTATGCCCCAGCGTCGTTTGGGAATCTTTGTGGTCATTGTTGTTTTCATGGTATCTCCAGATGAGTTATGGATTGCCCGCTATTGCTGCGGCTATGGGTGCTGCAAAATAAGACTGACCAGCTGCTGTGGCGGCAAGGTCAGGTCCAGACGCAGGCCGGCTTCATCGGCCTGCAATGGTTCAAGGTCGCGCAACTGGCTGTCGAGCAGACTGGGCGGCATGTAATGGCCAGTGCGCGCTTGCATGCGGCCTTCGATGACGGCGCGTTCGCCGCTCAGGTGGGCAAAGCGCAGGTCCGGGTCCGCCTGGCGCAGCAAGTCGCGGTAGCGGCGCTTGAGCGACGAACAGGACAACACCAGCCCCTCGCCCCGCTGTGCCGCTTCACGGATTTTGCCTTGTAGCGTCAACAGCCAGCCGGCGCGGTCGTCGTCATTGAGTGGTATGCCGGCCGACATCTTGGCGACGTTTTCCGCTGGGTGAAAACTATCCCCCTCAAGGAATGGCAGGCCAAGTTCGGCGGCCAGGCGCGAGCCGATTTCGCTCTTCCCACAGCCGCTGACACCCATGACAACCCACCGACTCACTGCACTACTGTTCATACTCGCCTCTTCGTTGTTAGCGCTAACATGTTGTGTAGTTTAGCGATTCATGAGGCGTTGTAAAGAATATTCCATGCTGCGACGCAGCATGTGTGGCGTTATGTGAACGCTGATATGATAGCGCTATCAATTCAGATTAAAAAAAGCGGCAAGTGCAATGTGCACTTGCCGGGCTAAAACCACTCAATAAGGTGTCTGCGTGTAGGGACGAGCTGCGCCGCCCTTGCCCCAATCCACATTCGGCTTGCTGGACATGGTGAATACCAGCTCGCCGCCGGCAGTGATCTGGTCATGGCGCAGGAAGCTTTGCGCCAGCGGCTTGCCGTTCAGCGTAACGCCGGCGACGTACACGTTCTCCGCGCTCAGGCCCACGCTGCGGACGGTGAAGACCTTCCCGTTCGGCAGGTTCATCACCGCCTTGTCCAGGAACGGACGGCCGATCACGTACTCGTTGCTGCCTGGCGCCACCGGATAGAAACCCAGCGCCGTAAAGGCCAGCCAGGCCGACATCTGCCCCAGGTCGTCATTGCCCGACAGGCCGGCCGGCGTCGTGTTGTACTGCGACGCCACCACCTGCGTCAACCGCTTCTGCGTCTTCCACGGCGCGCCGGCGTAGTTGTACAGGTAGGCCACATGGTGCGAAGGCTCGTTGCCATGCGCGTAGTGGCCGATCAGGCCGGAGATATCCTCCATGTGGGCGTACACCTTCTCGTCCACCTTGGCGTCGAACATCATGTCTATCTTGTTCTGCAAGCCGGCGTCGCCGCCCAGCATCTTGATCAGGCCAGCGTTATCGTGCGGCATATACCAGGAATACTGCCACGCGCTGCCTTCCGTGTAGTCGCTGCCGAAGTTGGACAGCACCGGATCGAACGGCTCGCGGAAGGTACCGTCGGACTTCTTCGCGCGCAGGAAGCCGGTCTTGGTGTCGAAAGAGTTACGATAGTTCTGCGCCCGCTTGTAGTAGCGCGCGGCGATATCCTTCTTGCCCATCTTCTCCGCCATGCGGGCGATGGTCCAGTCGTCGAAGGCGTATTCCACCGTCTTCGACGCCGCCTCCGGTTCCAGGTCGATCGGTACGTAGCCCAGCTTCATGTAGTGCTGAAGGCCGCCGTAGGGGCCGTATTCGGCGCTGCTGGTCATCGCTTTCAAGGCCTCTTCGGCGTCGAAGCCCTTCAAGCCCTTCATGTACGCGTCGGCGATCACCGGCACGGCGTGATAGCCGATCATGCACCAGGTTTCAAGCCCGTGGAACTGCCACACCGGCAGGATACCGTATGGGCTGGCCTTCTGCGATTCGATCAGCGAACGCACGAAGTCCACATTGCGCTGCTCCGGCTGGATCAGCGTCAGCAAAGGATGCAGCGCGCGATAGGTGTCCCACAGCGAGAAGGTGGAGTGGAAGCGGAAGCCCTGCGCCTGGTGCACTTCGTTGTCCGGCCCGCGGTAGCGGCCATCGCGGTCCATGAACAGGCTTGGGGCCAGCATGCTGTGATACAGCGCCGTATAGACCATCTTGCGCATGTCGGGCGTGGCTTCAATCGCCACCGCGCCCAGCGCCTCGTTCCACGCAGCGGAAGCCTTGGCGCGTTCGGCGTCGAAGTCCCAGCCCGGCATCTCACCCAGATTGGCGATCGCGCCCTCCTCGCTGACGGCGGAAATGGCCACCTTCACTTCCAGCTGGCCGTCGGCCGGCACGCCGAAGTCCAGCGCACCGACCAGCGCCTTGCCCTCGACCATGGCCTTGTCGCCAGGACCGCTGCCCGGACCGGCGAAGCCCTTGTACTCGACGTCCGCCTCCATATTGCGCAAGGCGCGCGACGTCAGCGGATGCGAGAACGCGATGGCGAAGTACAGCTGGCGGCCCGCAGCCCAGCCGCGCGTTTCGCGCATGCCGGTGATGAGCGTGTTGTCGCGCACGCGCAGGCGCGACCACAGGTTCTTGGCCTTGTAATCGTAGATGCTGCTGCGCAGATCCAGTATCACCTTGGCTTCCGCACCCTTGGCGTAACGGTAGCGGTGCAGGCCAACGCGCTCGCTGGCGGTCAGTTCGACATCGACCTCGTTGTCCATCAGCTTGACGGCGTAGTAGCCCGGCTCCGCGTGTTCATCCTGGTGCTTGAAGCGCGAGCGGTAGCCGCTGAAGGGACGCTCCGGGTATCCCGGTTCCAGCTTGGTCTCGCCGCTGTATGGCATCATCAGCAGGTCACCCAGGTCGGAGTGGCCGGTGCCGGAGAAGTGGGTATGCGAGAAGCCCAGTATGCTGTCGTCCTCATAGCGGTAGCCGGCGGCCCAGGGATAGCTTTGGCGGAACGGCCGCACCTGCGTGTCGGGACTCAGCTGGATCATGCCGAACGGCCGCGCCGCGCCGGGGAAGGTATGGCCGTCGCCGCCGGTGCCGATGAATACATCGACGGCAGCGGCAGGACTGGAGGGCTCCGCGGCAAAGGCAGGAAGGGCCAGCGCCAGCGCGAGTGCGCCGGCAGGTATCAGTTTAGTGGCGTGCATTCGGCTTCCAGAGGTAGGGACGATCCAACTTTATAGCGCTGGACGCCGCACCGGTCAACCGCATGGCTCCATACAAGCCACTTGTTTAGTGTATTCGCTAAACAAACGCCCTATTTGTACCAGGGGCGCGTTATTTGCAGCGGCCGCACATCCAACCGCAGGTTCAGGATCGAATAGGCCTCCGAGCTTGCGGACGCATAGCCGACGCTGTCCGCCAGGCGGCTGAACTTGAACTCGAAGCCCAGATCCTGGCGCGGCTGGCCCGGCGCGGCGGTGGCGATGCCGATCGCCTCGGTCTGCGAATTGTCGATCAGCTTTTCCATCATCACCAGCACGGCGTTGTGGCCGAGGATATCGGCGGAATACACCGGTTCCGTCATGGCCGGTTTTTGCGGATCGACCTTGCCGTCCACCTTGTCGGCCGACGGCGTGAATTGGCCTGTCCGCAGGTTATAGCGGTCGCCGCGATCCAGATAGCTGATGCGCACATTCGAGATATTGAAGTCCTTGCCGCCATCGGTGGCCGCCTGCGACAGGTCGAGCAGCAGCGCGCCCTGATAGCCCAGCACCTCGACCTCTCGCGCCGAATTGATCACCATCGCGGTGTTCTCGTCGATGCCCAGGCCAAGCTTGTATCCCTTCTTCAGCATGGCCGGCAGCATGCGGGCAAAGCGGCCGCGCGCCAGCAGGTGCTGGTCGACAAAGACATCGCTGCCGACGAAACCCAGTCCCGGCGCCAGCTCGCGGCCATCGTTGACGCCCTGCGCGAGCGTGCCGAACACGGTCTTGGCGTTGTAGTACATGGTGCTGCTCATGATGGCCGCGCCGGCGCTGCTGCCGGCGATGACGCCGCCGCGCCGGTACACATCCCAGATCGCGTCCAGCACCGCGGTGCGGCTGCCATCCGGGCGGACCAGCGCCTGCGTGATCAGCGCCTGGTCGCCGCCAGTGAAGTAGACGCCGCCGGCCGCGCGGATCTCCCCGGCCAGTGCTTCGTCCTCGGCGTCGCGCCGATAGTCGCGGTCCTTCAGGTTGACCGACACCGGCACCACAAACGCGGACGCACCATAACGATTCAGATACTTGGCCAGGTTGGCGCCGGAACGCTCAGGATTGGCCGCGGCGCTCGGCAGGACCGCGATACGCGCCCCCGCGCCACCCGCCAGCTGCACCACGCGCTGCCAGACCACGGCGTTATCCGCCCGCAGCGCACCGCCGACGATGACCAGCGAGCCTTGCGGCGCAACCTCCGCCGCGCCAACCTGCGCACACCAGAACAGGCTAGCCAACAACAACCCAAGCAAACGCTTCATACCTTGCTTCCCTTCGCGGCTTTGCGCTTCTTCGTTCCCGGGCCGTACAGGTAGGCGGATATTGCCTCCGTCAGCCGCGCGGCTTTTTCCACATTGTCCTTGTTCGATACCATCAGCGACACCGCCAGCGCTTCGATCACCGCCACCGCCGCCGTCGCGCTGCTCGGGAGCACGGCATGCCCGCTATTCGCGTACAGCACATGCTCGGACACCTCGACCAGCGGCGAAGCCGGAGCGTCGGTGATCGAGATCACGCAGGCGCCATGGTCGCGTGCAAATTTCGCCAGCCGTATCACATCCAGAGCATAGCGCGGGAAGGATATCACCACCAGCAAATCGTTCGGACCGACCGTCGCCAGGTGGCCCGCCGCCACTTCGGTGCCGCCCTGCCCCGCCACTTCCACCACGTGCGGGCAAAACGGCTGCAAATGCAGCGACAGCAAACCCGCCAGATAGGACGACAGCCCGAAACCCAGCACATACACGGTGCGCGCTCGGCTCAACTTCTCCACCACCTGCTCCATCTCCGCCTGGGACTGGGCATTGCGGGTCGCGCTGATATTAGCCAGCGCATACTCCATGCTCTGGTCTCCCGGCCACACGGAGCCTTCGCGGTTCTCGATGGTGTGGCGCAGCTTGTCCACCGGCTGCATCTCGGAGTGCAGCGTCTCGGCGACGGCGCTGCGCATCGCGCCGTAGTTGGCGAAGCCGATATCGCGCGCAAAGCGGCTGATGGTCGCGGTGGACACCTGGCAGCCTTCGGCCATCTCGTCTATCTTCAGCGCGGTCACCCGCATCGGGTTGCGCAGCACGAAATCGGCAATGCTACGGTTCGACGCCGATCCCTCGGCCAGGACGCCGGACAGCACATGGCCCAACGGCGACTGGGCAAACGCCACATCCGCCGAGGACGATCGTGCCTTGCTTCCTGATCTACTGCTTGTCATCCAGCTCTCCCACATCCGAAAGACCGTAAGCATACTTACATTTGCAGAGATTATGGAATCCTATTTTCACTCGACTGTAAGTTACAAGGAAAATTAATTCCAGTAACTCAGAAATGACCTGACAACCGTTGTCAGATGGGTTAGAGTTTTCTCTTGGTCCTGCTCATGGATGATCGGCCTATGGAATCGACTATTCAAAGTGAAGAGTTCATCAGGTTGAATTTCCCCAGGCTGGCAGCGGCACTGGAATACATGCCGGTTGGCGTCACCATTGTTGACTGCGACTTGACCATCAGGTTCTGGAACCCTGCCTTCTGTCAATTGCAGGGGTTTCCGGTTGAGGTGATGCATCCCGGCGTCACCATGGCCGAAGTGTTCCGTTACATCGCCTTGCGCGGGGACTATGGGCCAGGCGATATCGACGCGCAGGTGGCCACCCGGGTGGAGCTCTGCTTGAAGTTCCAGCCTCACAATTTCACTCGCGCCAGGGTGGACGGCGTCGTCCTGAATATCATAGGCCGCCCCATCTATGGCATCGACGGTGCGATCAGTGGCTTCGTCACTATCTATCACGATGTGACCTCTGAAAAACACTACGAGGAACAGCTCGAGGCCAAAAACAAGGAACTGCAGCAGGCCAAGCAGCAGGCCGAGGCCGCGAGCGTGGCCAAGGGGCAGTTCCTGTCCAATATGAGCCACGAAATCCGCACGCCGTTGAGCTGCGTCATCGGCATGGCCCATTTGGCTTTGAAGACGGAACTGGACCCGCGCCAGCGCGACTACCTGGAAAAAATCCGCTTCGCCGGCGAGCACCTGCTGGGCATCATCGACGACATTCTCGACATTTCCAAGATCGAGGCCGGCAAGCTGGATATCCAGCACATCGACTTTTCACTAGATCAGGTGGTCCAAACGCTGACCACGGTGGTGGCGCCGAAGGCGGCTACCCGCAACCTGGAACTGGTATTCGACCTGGACCCGACCCTGCCGCCGGTGCTGGTGGGCGATCCGCTGCGACTGGGACAGGTGCTGATTAACTACGCCAACAACGCCATCAAATTCAGCGAGCAAGGCCGGATAGAGATCCGCGTGCGCAAGATGGTCGGCGACGCCAACGATTGCCTGGTGCGTTTCGAAGTGAGCGACCAGGGCATCGGCCTGTCCAGCGCGGAAATGGCGAAATTATTTATCTCCTTCCAGCAGGCCGACACGTCGACCACGCGGGAATACGGCGGCACCGGCCTCGGCCTGGCGATCTGCAAGGAGCTGGCCCAGTTGATGGGCGGCGATGTCGGCGTCCTCAGCAAGCCCGGGGTTGGCAGCACGTTCTGGTTCACGGCCCAGCTCGGCGTGTCCTACCAGACCGTGCCTGCGCTCATCAACCAGATCGGCGACGCCGCCGGCGAGCTGCTGGCCAGCGCCCGCACGTCGGCCATGATGGCGGCATTGAAGGCGGCCCGCATCCTGCTGGTCGAGGACAACATCTTCAACCAGCAAATTGCGCAGGAAATGCTGGAAGAAGCCGGCGTCACCGTCAGCCTCGCCAGCAATGGCGCCGACGCGCTGGAGCTGCTGCGCAAGTCCGATTTCGACTGCGTTTTGATGGACTTGCAAATGCCGCTCATGGATGGGCTGGAAGCGACCCGCCACATCCGCACCGACCCGCAACTGACCCATATCCCGGTGCTGGCGATGACGGCCACCGCCACCACCGAAGCACGGATGCGCTGCATCGACGCCGGCATGAACGATTTCATTTCGAAGCCCGTCCAGCCGGCCCTGATGTACCAGACCGTCGCCAATTGGCTGCCTGCGCGCGTGCCGCCGGCAGAGCCGCGGCGGCCGCAGCCGGCCTCCGAGTCCCCATTCGGTGGCGACTCGGCCGTGATCGATTTATCGGTGCTGGCCGCGCTGCTCGGCGACGACCTGGGCAAGGTGCGTAAATTCGCCTTTAAATTCCTGCTCAGTTCGCAGGAGGGTATCCGCGACATAGAGGCTGCGCTGGAGCGTGGCGACGTGCAGAGGGTGCGCGAACTGGGCCACCGCATCAAGTCGGCGGCGCGCAGCGTCGGCGCTTTCCGCATGGCCGATCTGTGCGAAGATCTGGAGCAACTGCCACAGACGGAGCCAGCCAGCGAGGTGATGGCCGCCCTCTCCATCGTGACGCAACTGAAAGACCTGCTGCAACAAGTGACGCAGCAAGTCGTGCAGAACACTACCTGTTCCACTGAAGATTGAGCCCATGACACGTACACATCTGAAAAAATTGACCTGCATCCTGGCCTTGTTCACCTCCGGCGCCGCCTCCGCCATCGACTTCTACAACAAGGGCAATGAGCCGGGGCGGCCGTTCTCGCTGGCGGTGCGCGCCGGGGATTATGTGTTCGTCTCCGGCCAGCTGGGCACCGGCCCCAATGGCCTGGTCAAAGGCTTCGACGCGCAGGCGCGCCAGGCCATGGACAATATCGCCACCATCCTCAAAGGCTACAACCTCGGCATGAACGACGTGGTCAAGTGCACCATCATGATCGCCGACATGACCAAGTGGGACGACTTCAACAAGGTCTACATCACCTACTTCAAGCCCGAACGCCTGCCGGCACGCAGCGCATTCGGCGCCAATGCCCTGGCTTTGGGCGGCGAAGTCGAGGTGGAATGCATGGCTTACGCACCGCGCCGATGAGCGCGATTTTCTCTTCCACTGAGCTGCTTTTGCTTTAGAATCGTCGTCTTTGCTTACCACTCAGGGGATCAGATGGCAGATGGGAAGAATGAACTCAAACGCGGCCTGAAGAGCCGGCACATCCAGCTGATTGCGCTGGGTGGCGCCATCGGCACTGGCCTGTTCCTCGGCATCGCGCAGACCATCCAGATGGCCGGGCCTTCCGTGCTGCTCGGCTACGGCGTGGCCGGGCTGATCGCCTTCTTCATCATGCGCCAGCTGGGCGAAATGGTGGTGGACGAACCGGTCGCCGGTTCGTTCAGCTACTTCGCCGACAAATACTGCGGCCACCTGGCCGGCTTCATGTCGGGCTGGAACTACTGGGTCTTGTATGTGTTGGTCAGCATGGCCGAACTGTCGGCGGTCGGCATCTACGTGCAGTACTGGTGGCCGGCGATACCGACCTGGATGTCCGCGCTGGCCTTCTTCGTCATCATCAACGCCATCAGCCTGTCCAACGTCAAAGCCTTCGGCGAGATGGAATTCTGGTTCGCCATCATCAAGGTGGTCGCCATTGTCGGCATGATCGTGTTCGGTGCCTGGCTGCTGATCTCCGGCGACGCCGGCCCGGAAGCCACGGTGGCCAACCTGTGGCAGCACGGCGGCTTCTTCCCCAACGGCCTGGGTGGGTTGGTGATGGCGATGGCCGTCATCATGTTCTCCTTCGGCGGCCTGGAACTGATCGGCATCACCGCCGCCGAGGCGGACGACCCGTCGCGCACCATCCCCAAGGCCACCAACCAGGCCATCTACCGCATCCTGATTTTCTACATCGGCGCGCTGGGCATCCTGCTGTCGCTGTACCCATGGCAGAAAGTGGTCACCGGCGGCAGCCCGTTCGTGCTCATCTTCCATGCGTTGAACAGCAACCTGGTGGCGCATGCGCTGAACGCCGTGGTGCTGACGGCGGCGCTGTCGGTGTATAACAGCGGCGTCTACTCCAACACCCGCATGCTGTACGGCCTGGCCAAGCAAGGCAACGCGCCCCAGCTGCTGTTGAAGGTGAACCAGCGCGGCGTGCCGCTGGCTGCGCTGGGCGTCTCGGCGCTGGCGACCGGCGTCTGCGTGGTCGTCAACTACTTCATGCCCGGCAAAGCCTTCGGTTTCTTAATGGGGCTTGTCGTCTCGGCGCTGATCATCAACTGGGCCATGATCAGCTGGATCCACCTGCGCTTCCGCGCCCAGAAAAAGGCCGAGGGCAAGACCACGGCGTTCCGCAGCCTGGGCTACCCGCTGACCAATTATTTGTGCCTGGCCTTCCTGGCGGCGATCCTGGTGGTGATGTACATGACGCCGGACCTGCAGTTGTCGGTCTACCTGATTCCGGTGTGGCTGGCGGCGCTGGGCGCGGGCTATCTGGTGCGCCAGAAGAAGGCCGTCACCGCCTGACGCTACCGGCCAACCAACGCTCGCACGGGACTACGCCTGCGCGAGCGTCGCGATGGCTTGCACCAGCCGGTCCAGCTGGCGCGGCTGGGTGAACAGCGCCGGCGTCACGCGCACGCAGCTGCCACCCAGCGGGCCATTGCGCGATACCGTGAAAATTCCATGTTCGTCCATCAGCCGTTTGGCCAGGCGCTGGTTGTCTTCCTTGCTGCTCTTGCCGGCGAAGCGGAACGAAGTGCTGGCGCCGTACATGGTGGGATCGTCCGGCGTCAGTATCTGCAAACCCTTTACGTCCCGCACGCGCTCCACCCAATAGCTGCGCAGGTACTTGAGCCGGGCGGACTTGTTGGCCACGCCGATCTGCTCGTGGGAGCGGAACGCCGCCGGCACCGTCATGATGTTGGCCGTGTTGACGGTGCCCGAATGGACGCGCGAGCGGATGTCTGTTGCCGCGTAATCCTGGTCCGACATATGCACGCCGATATCCGCCAGCCGCGCCTTGCGGATGTACATAAATCCCACACCCAGCGGCGCCCCCAGCCACTTGTGCAGATTGAAGCCAATGAAGTCCGCCTTCAGGTCGGCCACCATGAAGTCGGTCTGGCCCCATGACTGGGCGGCGTCGGCGATGACGTCGATGCCGCGCCGGCGCGCCATCTGCACCAGTTCCGCCACCGGCAAAGTCAGGCCGGTGCGGTGGCTGATGTGGGTCAGCAGCAGCAAACGCGTACGCGGATGGCGCTGCATCGCTTGTGCGTACGCGTCCAGGATGGCCTGGCGGCTGGGCGGCTCGGGGATGCGCACCACGGCGACATCGGCGCCGCGCCGCAGGGCCAGCTCGTTCATCGCGTATTGGGTCGCGTCGTAATCCAGGTCGGCATACATGATTGTATCGCCGGCCTTGACCTGCTTGTAGTTGACGATCAGGTTTTGCAGGGATTCCGTGGCGCCGCGCGTAATGGCGATCTCCGACACATCGGCGCCGACGGCCGCCGCGATCTGCGCCCTTATCGCCTCGATGCCCGGGCCGTCGAATTGCTGGCGCAGGAAGCGCGAGCTGTGCGCGTTCAGGTAGTCGATGTTGCGCTTGTAGTCTTCCGCTACCGGACGCGCCATCATGCCGAAGTAGCCCTGTTCCAGATTGATGAAGTCCGGCGCCGGTTCGTACTGCGCGGCCACCTTGGCCCAGTAGGTTTCGTTATGAGGCAGCGCCTCGGCGATGGGCAGCAGCTCGGCCATCACAGGCGACGAGATGAGCGATCCGGCGGCAACGTGAAAGAAACTGCGGCGTGTGAGCATGCATACTCCTGTCGGCGATTTGGTGTGTCCAATATAGCACCGAGCGGCGAAGCATAGGCTAGAATGGCGCGCATGAATTCACCCAACCATACCTCGCTGTATTGTTATCCGTGGGATGTCGCGGATGTGGACCGCTTTGTAGACCAGGCGCGCAGCCTGGGCATGAACGGCGCGACACTCGCCGTCAGCTACCATGCCGGCAAATTCCTGCGTCCGCATGCGGCCAGCGGGCCGCGCGTCATCTTCCCCGAGGACGGCGTAGTCTATTTCGAACCCGACCTGGCGCGCTACGGCGAACTCACACCGCAAGCCCATTCCAACCCGGCTATGCGCGCGGTGCTGCCCCAGCTGGTCGCCAACGGCGGCGTCGCGGTACACGCCTGGACTGTACTGCTGCACAACAGCCGTCTTGGCGCCGCACACCCCCAGTACACTGCGCGTAACGCTTACGGCGACGGCTACCTGTACAGCCTTTGCCCGATGCAGCAACCGGTGTTCGACTACGCCGTCGCGCTGAGCGGCGACGTGGCCGCGCGCGGCGTCGCCAGCGTGGTGATCGAAACGCCGGGTTGGCTGCCCTACGCCCACGGCTACCACCACGAATTTGCCCAGGTCCGCAGCAACCTCTGGCTCGACTCCATGCTCGGCCTGTGCTTCTGCGACGCCTGCATGGCCGCCGGCAAAGCCGCCGACATCGACATGGACGGCCTGCGCCAGCGCATCCGCCGCGACATCGACAACTACCTCGACTCCCCGGTCGACGCCACGCCGACCCAGGCCGCAGCATGGCTGGCCGCCGACCTGCTGGAGGACGACGACCTGGCCGCCGTGAACCGCCTGCGGCAACGGCGCGTCACGCAACTGGTCGGCGCCATCCGCGCCGCCATGCCGCCACAGGTGGAGTTGTCCGTGGTGGCGACGGTGCAGCGCCCTACCGCCCAGAGCTGGCTGGAAGGCGCCGACCTGCGCGCGCTGTCCGGCGCGGCGGACTGGCTGGAGATACCGTTCTACGAGGCCGATGCCGCCGCCGTTGCCAGCGACGCGTGGGACTGCATCCGCCGCATCGGCACCCCGGACCGCATCCGCGCCATCCTGCGTCCCGGCCCGCCAGACCTGGCCGACGGCGCGCAACTGCCGCAAGCGCTGCAAGGCTTGTGGGAACTCGGCATCCGTCATTTCGGATTCTATAACTACGGCATGCTGCGCCGCGACCGCCTTCAGGCGCTGGGCGCGACGTTGCACGCTTTCGACCGCAGGAGCCATACTTGAACCGCACCGCCGCAATGATGAAATTGGAAGATCAACTGCTCCACCCCGGCGTCAAAGGCCTGCCGATCACGCGGCCGCTGCGCCAGGGCGACATCGGCGCCCGCCAGTGGAACGTGCTGCGCGCCGACACCAGCTTCCCGGTCGCGCTGTTGAAGGCGTCCGCGCTGGAGCACAACCTGCAATGGATGCGCGGCTTCTGCGAGCAATACGGCGTGCAGTTGGCGCCGCATGGCAAAACCACCATGAGTCCCCAATTGTTCGATGCCCAGCTGGCCAACAGCGCCTGGGGCATGACGCTGGCGACGGTGGCCCAGGTGCAGATCGCCTACCGCTACGGCGTGCGCCGCGTGCTGCTGGCGAACCAGCTGGTGGCGCCGGCCGACGTCAAAGCCGTACTGACGCTGATGCAAAACGATCCTTCGTTCGAGTTCTACGCACTGGTCGATTCCAGCGCCGGCGTGGCGCGCCTGTCGCAAGCGGCGCAACAGCAACACATGGCGCGGCGCCTGCCGCTGCTGGTGGAACTGGGCCTGGCCGGCAAACGGGCAGGCTGTCGCAGCATGGACGAAGCCCTGGCGCTGGCGCGCGAAGTAGCCGCCGCGCCGGGACTGGAACTGGCCGGCATCGAAGGCTACGAAGGCCTGCTGGTCGGCCCGGACCGCGACAAGGATCACGAGGCGGTTCGCGACTTTGTCACCCAGTTGTCCGACCTGCTGCGCCAGGCCGACGCCGAGCAGCTGTTCAAGCGCGACGAGATCCTGCTGTCGGCGGGCGGTTCGGCCTATTTCGATTTTGTCGCCAGCGGTTTCGCGCAGGTGAAGAATTTATCCCGTCCTGTGCTGCCGGTGCTGCGCAGCGGCTGCTACCTGACCAATGACCACGGCTTCTATCACGGCCTGATCGAGCAGCTGAACGCGCGCGAAGGCCTGGCGCCAGGACAGGGCTTGCGGCCGGCGCTGGAGGTCTGGAGCATGGTGCTGTCGCGGCCCGAACCGACGCTGGCCATCCTCGGCATGGGCAAGCGCGACGCTTCGTATGACATGGAGCTGCCGCGCGCGCTGGTGTCGCACCGTCCCGGCGCCCACGCGCCAACGGCGCTGCCGGAGGAGTGCCGCATCGAGAAGATGAACGACCAGCACGCCTACCTGCGGCTGCCGGCGGAGCATGCGATCAGCAGCGAACTGGCGGTGGGCGACCTGATAGGCTGCGGCATCTCGCACCCCTGCACCACGTTCGACAAATGGCCGCTGCTGCTGACCGTGGACGACGACTACAAGGTGCTCGGCGCGGTCAATACCTTCTTCTAGCCGCCGCTGGGACGCAGGTGCTTCGCGATGGTGGCGAACATCTGCTCCACATCCACCGGCTTGCCGATGAAATCGTCCATGCCGGCGGCGATGCATTGTTCGCGCTCGGACTCCATCACGCCGGCCGTCATCGCGATCACCGGCAGCGTCAAGCCCAGCTCATCGCGGATCGCGCGGGTGGCGGTAAAGCCGTCCATGACCGGCATCTGCACATCCATCAACACCAGGTCGCAGCGCAGATCCCCGCGCAACAGCTGAAGCGCCTTCTCGCCGTGCTCCGCCAGCGTGACCGTGGCGCCGGCCAGTTCCAATATGCCTTTCGCCACCTGCTGGTTGATGGGATTATCCTCCACCAGCAGCACCCGCACGCCGGCCAGCGCCCTGGCGCCTGCCACTGCCGGAACATCGGCGACATCCTCCTGGCGATGCGCCAGCGCGGTCTGCACCGCGTCGTACAGGCTGGACGCCGTCACCGGCTTGGTCAGGAACACTGGCGCGCTGACGCCGGCCATGTCCTGTACCAGCTTGCTGCGGCCGTAGGCGTTGACCATGCAGATCACCGGCATGCCGGATTCCTCCTGCACCGCACGCATGACGGCCGGCCCATCCATGCCCGGCATCTCCCAGTCGACCAGCGCCGCATCGTAGACGCGGCCGGAGCGTATCAGCGCCAGCGCTTCCGGCCCCGAGGCAACCACGTCGCAGCTCCAGTTCCAGGCCTGGATGGTCTTGCCGAGGAAGTCGCGGCTGGTCGAATTGTCGTCCACCACCAGCAGATGGCGGCGCCGGCCAGTCCTGGGCGCCTCGGCCTCGTCGGCCTGTTTCATCGGCAGCGTGAAAGTGAACGCGCTGCCCGCGCCGGCCGCGCTGCGCACTTCGATGGCGCCGCCCAGCAGTTCGATCAGCCCCTTGGAAATGGTCAGCCCCAGTCCGGTGCCGCCGTAGCGGCGGGTGGTGGACAGGTCGGCCTGCGTGAACGGAGAGAACAGCCGCGCCAGTTGTTCATCGTTCATGCCGATGCCGGTATCGCGCACGGTAAAACGCAGCAGCAGCGATGCGCCCTGACCGCCCGCGCGCTCCACCAGCACCGAGACTTCACCCTGCTCGGTGAACTTGATGGCGTTGCCGGCCAGGTTGACCAGGATCTGCTGCAGGCGCAGCGCATCGCCGACCAATGTACGCGGCACGTCAGGCTCCACGCCCAGGCATAGCTCCAGGTTCTTCTCGCCGACGGTGACGCTCATGATGCTGGCCAGCGAATGCAGCACGTCTTCCAGCAGGAAGCGCACCGGATGCACTTCGATCTTCCCGGCTTCCATCTTGGAGAAGTCGAGGATGTCGTTCAATATGCCGAGCAAGGTTTGTCCCGAAGCCCGTATCATTTCCAGATAGCGGCCCTGCTCCGGCGACAGCCCGGTGGTATTGAGCAGGTGCGCCATGCCCAGCACCGCATTCATCGGCGTGCGCAGCTCATGGCTCATGTTCGCCACGAAGACATCCTTGGCGGCGCTGGCGATCTGCACCTGTTCCATCGCCAGCCGCAGCTCCCTCTCCGCCCGTTTGCGCTCCGTGACGTCGCGCACGATGCCGACGAACAGATGCTGGCCGTCGATCAGCAGCGCGCGTATCGACAGCTCCAGTACGAAAGTGGCGCCATCCTTGCGCAACCCTTGCAGCTCGACGTTGTTCTTGCCCACCACCGTGGGCATGCCGCCGGCGAGGTAGCGCGCCATGCCCGCATGGTGGGCGCCGCGCAGGCTGTCCGGCATCATGCGCATGATGTTGGCGCCTATCGCCTCTTCCGGCGTGTAGCCGAAGATGCTGCAGGCAGCGTGGTTGAAGGCTTCGATGACGCCGTCGGCATTGATGGTGATGATGCCGTCGCCGATATTGTCCATCACGGTGCGGGTGCGCAGCTCCTTGTTGATCGCTTCACGCTGCGCCGATTGCAGCTGCAAGGTGCGCTCTTCGATCGCGCTCTCCAGGCGGTGGCGATACTGCTGGAGCTCCGACTCCACCGCCTGCATGGTGCGCATCGCATCGTCGACTTCGCGGAACACCGGCTTCACGCCTTCCAGTCGCAAGTCGCCATCCTTGCCCAGGGCGCTGGCGGCGCGGGACAGCGCGCTGACCGAATGATTGATGCGGCGGCCGAAATACCAGGCGGCGCCCAGGCCTATGCCGAGCAGGCCGGCCACCACCATGATGATCCACCGGATCGAAGACAGCATTTCCGACAGCATCGTACTGCGCGGCACGCCGATCGCAACCGCCCAGCCGGACATCTTCGAATGGCTGTACATCGAATACACCGGCGTGCCGTCCAGCGTCACCGACTCAAACACCGCCTCGCCACCGCTGGCCATCCTGGCCCGCAATGAGGCTGATCCCGGCTTGCCCACATAGCGTTCCGCATCCTTCGACCGGGCCACTATCACGCCGGTCGAATCGAAGATGCCGGCCACGCGGTCGCCAGGCAGGTTTTGCTCGCGCAGCACCATGCCCAGGCGCTCCGGCACGAAAGCCACCGACAGGCAGTAGATCACTTTACCGTCCCTGATCACCGGCACATGCACCGCGACCAGCGGGCGCTTCAAGGCGCCGCCGATGAAGACGTCGGAGATCACCGTCTGGCCGGTGTCGAACACTTTGCGGATCCGTTCCAGGCTGGCGGGATCGGCTAGCGTTGGACCGAAAGGACGCACGGTGTTCAGCAGCTGGACCGAATCGCGGTCGCTCAGTACGAAATTAAAGCCGGGGAATTCGGGGCGCAGGGCCTTGCTGGCCAGGGTGTAGAACGCCGCCAGGTCTCCATCGTCAAGGCTGGGCGCATTGGCCAGCGCCTTGGCCATGGTGATGCCGGTATTGAGGTCGCGGTCGACCGCCTGGATCAATGCGCGCGCCGTGACCAGCGCTCCTTGCTGGATCTGGGCCCGTTCCCGCTGATAGAAATGATTCGCCAATAACCCCACCCCGACCACGGCCGGCAAGGCGCAGGCCCACACCAGTGTGTAGATTTGCGCTCGGATCGATGGCAGGGGGCGGACTACTGGCTTCATTCTCGACGTCGATGACTTGGACGAGAACGACTCTAGCACAGATAGGCAGCCGCTAGCGGCGCCTGTTCTACAGTCTGGCGCCCAGGCTGAGCACCGCCGCGATATTGCGGGCCGCGCTGCGCACGTTCTGCGCAGCCTCGGCCAGCGCTTGCTCGACCGTGCACGGCCGGCTGACCGCGCCGAACACCGCATGGATGCCATGCTGATGCACCACGGCGGCGCCAGGCGCCAGGCAGCCGGCGATCGCGATCACCGGCTTGCCGTGCCGCTGCGCCACGCGCGCCACGCCGATCGGCGTCTTGCCGTGGATGGACTGGCTGTCGATGCGGCCTTCGCCGGTGATGACCAGGTCGGCGTCGGCCACGGCCGCGTCCAGGCCCACGGCGGCCGTGACGATCTCGCTACCGGGGCGCAAGCTGCCGCCCAAAAATACCAGCATCGCCGCGCCGATGCCGCCGCCGCCGCCGGCGCCCGGCACGTCAGCCACCTGCTGGCCCAGCTCACGGGCAATGACGTCGGCGTAGTGGCGCAAGTTGGCGTCCAGCTGTTCGACCATCGCCGGGGTGGCGCCTTTTTGCGGGCCGAAGATATGGGAAGCGCCCTGCGGCCCCACCAGCGGATTGCTGACATCGCAGGCGATGTCGAACACGCAGTCCTTGATGCGGGCGTCCAGGCCGGACAGGTCGATGTGCTGTAAGCCGTCCAGCGCGCCGCCGCCAGGCAGCAAGTCGCGGCCGGCCGCGTCCAGCAGGCGTCCGCCCAATGCCTGCACCATGCCCGCGCCGCCGTCGTTGGTGGCGCTGCCGCCCACGCCCAGCACGAAGCGGCGGGCGCCGGCGTCGAGCGCGTCGCGGATCAGCTGGCCGGTGCCGTAGCTGCTGGTGCGCAGCGGATCGCGTTGCGCCGTGGGCACCAGCTCCAGGCCGCTGGCGGCAGCCATTTCGATCACCGCCGTCGCGCCGTCGCCCATCAGGCCGTAGAACGCGGCCACCGGCTCGCCCAGCGGGCCGGACACTTGCAGCTCCACGCGGCGGCCGCCGCTGGCGTCGATCATCGCCTGCACCGTGCCTTCGCCGCCGTCGGCCACCGGCAGCTTGACGTATTCCGCGTCGGGGAAGAACTCGCGGAAGCCGGCCTCGATTTCGTTGGCGACCGCCATGGCGGTCAGGCTCTCTTTAAACGAATCGGGCGCAATGACTATTTTCATCGAAGAACTCTATCAACGGTTGACCAGTTTGGCGGGGATGCGCAGCACCAGTATCGCACCAAGCAGCAGCACGCTGGACAAAATATACAGCGCCGTATCGGTGCTCTGGGTGGCGTCCTTGATCCAGCCGACCAGGAAGGGGCTGACAAAGCCGGCGATCTGGCCGAGCGAATTGATCAGCGCCAGGCCGCCGGCCGCCGCCGCGCTGCCCAGGAAGGCTGCCGGCAGCGACCAGAACATCGCCAGCGCCGCCAGCGCACCCATGGTGGCCATGCTCAGGCCGACCATCACGACCAGCGCGTTGCTGGAGAAGTTAGCCGCCAGCATCAGGCCGGTGAGGCCCATCACCATCGGCAGCGATACGTGCCAGCGGCGTTCGCGGCGCTGGTCGGCCGAGCGGCCGGCCCACACCATGAACAAGGCGGCGCACAGGTAGGGAATCGCGCTCAGCCAGCCAACCGTGGACGAGCTCTGGTAGCCCAGCGACTTGATGATGGACGGCAGCCAGAAGTTGATCGCATACACGCCCATCTGGATGCAGAAGTAGATCACGCCCAGCATCCACACGCTGCCATTGCGCAGCACGGCCGAGAAGGTCTGGCCGACATCGCTGCTGGCCTGGCGCTGTTGTTCGTCGCCGGCCAGCGCGGCTTGCATCGCGCCTTTTTCGTCGGCAGTCAGCCACTTGGCCTGGGTGATGCCGTCGTTCAGGTAGAAGTACACGGCCACGCCCAGGATCACGGTCGGCAAGCCTTGCAGCAGGAACAGCCACTGCCAGCCCGCCATGCCGCCCTGCCCGGCCGAAAAGTGTTGCAACATCCAGCCCGACAGCGGACCGCCGACCAGGCCGGAAATCGGTATCGCCGACATGAACAGCGCCATCACCTGGCCGCGCTTCTGCGCCGGGAACCAGTGGGTGAAATACAGCACCATGCCGGGGAAGAAGCCGGCCTCGGCCACGCCGGTGAAGAAACGCAGCACGTAGAACGAGGTCGGGTTGTGCACGAACAGCATGCAGGCCGACAAGGCGCCCCAGGCCACCATCATCGTGGCGATCCAGCGGCGGGCGCCGATCTTGTGGAGGATCAGGTTGCTCGGCACGCCACTCAACACGTAGCCGATGAAGAAAATACCCGCGCCCAATCCGTACACTGTATTGCTCAGATGGAGGGCGTCCAGCATCTCCAGCTTGGCGAAGCCGACGTTGACCCGATCCAGATAGTTGAAGAAGTAGCAGATGAAGATAAACGGTATCAGATGCCAGCTGGCCTTCTTGTACGCGCCGTCCAGGACGGACGCCGCCGGCCACGGCGTGGCGGTGGTGGTGGTGTTCATGCTTGTCTCCTTGGTTTTTATAGGTAGTCTGTGCAGACGATTATCTGGAATCGACTCCGAAAAAACATCGGCCAAATGCACCATAATTCCGACGCAGTTCTGGCATTTGTTGGGCATTTGCACAATAAATGCTTTTGCCAGTGCAGAATTTATGTGAATTCCTTGTTATTTGGCACAATGGACGACGAGGAGAATCGCCCATGTACATACTCAGCACCGAGCTGGCCCAGGACATCGTCAGCCGGACCATGAAAATCATCCCCTACAACGTCAACGTGATGGATGCCAACGGCACCATCCTGGCCAGCGGCAATCCGGCGCGCATCGGCGAGCTGCATGCCGGCGCCATGCTGGCCCTGGCCAAGCGGCTGACGGTGGAGATCGACAGCGCCAGCGCGCGCAATATGCACGGCGCCCAGCCCGGCATCAACCTGCCGCTGACAGTCAACGGCCAGGTCTGCGGCGCGGTCGGCCTGAGCGGCGTGCCGGACCAGGTGCGCCAGTTCGGCGAGCTGGTGCGGCTGACGGCGGAGATGATCCTCGAACAAGCCCACCTGGCCGGCGAGTTGCAGCGCGATTCGCGCTACCGCGAAGCCTTCGTGCTCAACCTGATCCGCCATGACGCGACGCGCGAGGCCGACCTGGCCGCTTGGGCGCGGCGGCTGGGCGTCAATTTCGAGCGCAGCCATCTGGTGTTCCTGCTGGAGCTGGACGACAAGGCGATGGGCACCGACCAGGCGCTCAGCGAGCTCCAGCGCCTGCAACTGCGCATGCTGGCCCGGCAACCGTCGGCACTGACAGCCTCCGCCGGCGCGCACCA
This sequence comes from Duganella sp. BJB476, assembly GCF_003416895.1. Lineage (GTDB taxonomy): Bacteria > Pseudomonadota > Gammaproteobacteria > Burkholderiales > Burkholderiaceae_D > Rugamonas. The sequence goes on along the minus strand of NZ_QVIO01000001.1, from coordinate 1,278,428 downwards.
GTTGGTGCTGCTGGACTTCTACGACGCTCCGCCCTCCCACGACGCCCACTGGCCACAGCGCCAGCTGCAAGCGCTGGCCGCCATCCTGCACGAGGAATGCCAGCAGCCGCACACGCTGACGATGGGCATCGCCGAGTCCGGCATGGCCGGGGTGGCGATCTCCTACCAGAGCGCGCAGACCGCCGCCCGTATCGGCCGCGCCCGTCATCCGCGCCGCTCCCGCTTCAGCTATTACGAGCAAACCCTGCCGGTGCTGTTGTCGGGCCTCGGTTCAGGCTGGGAGGCCGCCCAGCTGCGCCTGCCCATCGCCCGCCTGAAGGCGCAGGATAAAAACAAGGAGTTACTACAACGCACGCTCAATGTGTGGTTTGAACACGACGGTCACCCGGCCGCCACCGCCGAAGCCCTGCACGTGCACCGCAATACGCTGGATTACCGGCTGCGCCGCATCGGCGAGATCACCGGCCTGGACCTGGGCAAGCTGGAGGATCGTTTCCTGCTATATATCTCATCGTTATTAACAACATAACTCTCTCGGCATAGCCAGAAACTTACTGTATTATTTGCCGTCGCCCGAGCGCCCACAAGGCACACACTCGGGTACGGAGATAACCAAAATAAAACTGGAGCCATTTTGAGCCTTTTTCGCACTAAGAACCTGGACGATATGATCGCCAACAGCCGCAAACCCGGCGGCCTGGCGAAAGTACTCGGTCCCTTCGACCTGATTCTCATGGGCATCGGCGCCATTGTCGGCACCGGTATTTTCGTACTGACCGGCACCGGCGCGGTGACGGCCGGCCCGGCGCTGACCCTGTCCTTCGTGGTCGCTGCGATCGCCTGCGGCTTCGCCGCCCTCTGCTACGCCGAATTCGCCTCCACCGTGCCGGTGGCCGGCTCCATCTACACCTACACCTACGCCACCCTGGGCGAACTAGCCGCCTGGATGATAGGCTGGGACTTGCTGCTGGAATACGGCCTGGCCACCTCGGCCGTGTCGGTCGGCTGGTCCGGCTACTTCCAGTCGCTGATCGCCGGCTTCGGCATCAACCTGCCGGTCGAGCTCACGGCCGCGCCCGGCGCGCTGCCCGGCGTGCATACGCTGATCAACCTGCCGGCGCTGTGCATCATGCTGATCCTGACCGCCATGCTGAGCTGGGGCGTGCGTGAATCGGCCCGCCTGAACAACATCATGGTCGCCATCAAGATCGGCGTGGTGATACTGTTCATCGTCGTCGGCGCGCGCCACGTCGAGCCGGCCAACTGGAAACCGTTTTTACCGTTCGGCTACAACGGCATGCTGAGCGCCGCGGCGCTGGTGTTTTTCGCCTTCATCGGTTTCGATGCGGTGACCTCGGCCGCCGAGGAAGTCAAGCGTCCATCGCGCGACCTGCCGATCGGCATTATCGGCTCGCTGGCCGTCTGCACTGTGCTGTATGTGATCGTTTCGGCCATCATGACCGGCATCGTGCCGTACAAGCAGTTCCTGGGCATCGACCATCCGGTGTCGCTGGCGTTGGAAGTGGCTGGTGAAAAATGGTTCGCCGGCTTCGTCAATCTGGGCGCCATTCTCGGCATGACCACCGTGATCCTGGTGATGGCCTACGGCCAGACCCGCATCATCTTCGCCATGTCGCGCGACGGCCTGCTGCCGAAACGCCTGTCGACCGTGCATCCGCGCTTCCATACGCCGTTCTTCGCCACCTGGCTGGTCGGCATCGTGTTCGGCCTGATCGCCGCCGTGGTGCCGCTGAACGTGCTGACCGAGCTGATCAACATCGGCACGCTGGCCGCCTTCAGCCTGGTCTCGATCGCCGTGGTCATCCTGCGCAAGACGCGTCCCGACCTCAAGCGCGCGTTCCGCTGCCCTGGCGTGCCGGTGATTCCGGCGCTGGCCGTGATCTTCTGCGTCATGCTGATGACCTACCTGAGCTGGTTTACCTGGGTCGCCTTCGTGATCTGGCTGGTGATAGGCCTGGCCATCTACTTCGGCTATGCCCGCAAGCATTCTCTGCTGAAATAAATCCGCTGTTTGCCCGGCGAGGCCAGCTGCCTCGCCAGCGCCCTTCCCGACCCTGCCGATACGCGCAGGGTGCTCTACCCCACAGACCGCAACCACAAACTCGCCTAGCCTTTGACTCGTCACTGCGAAGGAAAGTGTGTGAACACCATTCAATGGTTCCTGCTCGTCGGCTGCCTGATGCTGGCGCGCGGGCTGGCGGCCAGCACGATCGCGAAGTCGCCCTTTACGTCGGCCATCGTCTACCTGGGCGCCGGCATCCTGCTCGGGCCGACCGCCCTCAACATCTTCGGCTTCGATCCCAAGCTGCAATCGGCCTTGCTGGAAGTGCTGACCGAGGTCGCGCTGCTGATCTCGCTGTTCTCCGCCGGGATCAAGATGCCGGTGCCGTTCAAGCGCCAGCGCTGGGACGCGCCGTTGCGGCTGGCCTGGTTGTCGATGTCGCTGACGGTGGCACTGGTGGCGCTGTTCGGCTATTACGTGCTGCACCTGCCGGCCGGCGCCGCCGTCCTGCTCGGCGGCATCCTCGCGCCCACCGATCCGGTGCTGGCTACCGACGTCCAGGTTCGTCACGCTGGTGACAAGGACCAGCTGCGCTTCACGCTGACCTGCGAGGCAGGTATGAACGATGGCAGCGCCTTTCCTTTCGTCATCCTGGGTCTTGGCATGCTGGGCGTAGTCGATACAGGGGAGCACCATCTGCGCTGGCTACTGACCGATGTGCTGTGGGCGACGGCAGGCGCGGTGCTGATCGGCGTGGCTGCCGGCGCGCTGGTGGCGCGGCTGAGCTGGAGCTTGCGCGGCTGCGATCCCAAGCACGAAATCATGGATGACCTGGTTGGGCTGGGCATGATCGCCGTGGTGTACGGCGTGGCAACGCTGTGCAAGGCATCGGGCTTCCTGGCGGTGTTCTTCGCCGCCGTGGCCTTGCGGCAAACCGAATTGGTGCTGGCCGGTGCGCCCAAGGATCGCCACGGCCTGATGGAGCCGGATACGGCCAAATCTGAAGCGGCCATGACCAGCGAAACCCACGAAGCGCCGCTGATCGTCAGCGCCGGATCGCTGGTATTCAAGGAGCATCTGGAGCGCTTGTCGGAGCTGACCTTGGTGCTGCTGCTAGGCGGCATGATCTCGTTGAAAAGCATGCAGTGGGACGCCTTGTGGATGGCCTTGTTCCTGTTCGTTATCGCCCGTCCGCTGAGTGTGTTCGCTGGTTTGATCGGCAGCGACACCAGCCTGCGCATGCGCGCAATGACCGGCTGGTTCGGCGTACGCGGCATCGGCTCGATCTACTACCTGATGTTCGCCATCGAAGCGGGCCTGGCGCCGGAACTGGCGGCGCAACTGACGCGCATCGCGCTGTTTGTCATCATGCTGTCGATACTGGTGCACGGCTTCAGTGTCAAGCCCTTGATGGACACAGTGTGGCGCCGGCGCCGCTGATCGCATCGTTTCGACTTGCATCAAGGAGCTTCGGCGCGGGATGTGGGATCGTCTTGCGACTATGTCCAACGATATCTACCTCATTGAAGACGCTAGCGACCGCATCGGCGACAGCGCCCTGCTGCAGCGCTGGCGCGAGCTGCTGGCCGAGAGCGAAAGTCACGATCGCGTGTATCAGAGTCCGGAGTTCTTCCACTATCTGCGCAGCACGGCAAAACGGCACGCACCGCCGCGGCTGTTCACGGTGCTCGAGCGCGCCAGCCGGACCGTGGTCGGCGTGGTGCCGTTGGTGCTACGGCATCACAGTTTTGAATTTAGCGCTGGCCGCTTGCGCTTCGGTTCGTTGCCGGCATTCAGCGTGGCCCTGCTCGGTAGCGCGCCATTGATGCCCGAGCGGCCGGGCCTGCTGGATTTGCTGTTTGAATTCCTGCTGGAGAAATTCCCAAAGTGTCACGCGATCTCGTTGACGTCGTTGCCGTCGGACAGCAAGCTGTGGCGCAGCATCAGCGACGACGCCGGCAACGCACGTGGCTATCGCAAGCACTTGCTGAACAACTGGCGCGACTGCCATCAGATTCCCTTGCCAGCCAGCTTCGAAGCCTTCATGGCGCAGTTCGGTTCCAAGCGGCGCTACAACCTCAAGCGGCAGCAACGGCAGTTGCGCGACCACGGCGGCGGGCAACTGGAATTGCATCGCATTGAACGGCCGGAGCAATTGGCATCCATGCTGGAGGCGTTGGCCAGGTTGATCACGCCTGAGCATCGCGCGCAACTATGGACGGAGGAGGAAATGCAGGGACTGGCGCAACACGGCATGCTGCTGTGCTACCAGATCGATTGCGGCGGCCAACCCTGCGCGCTGATACTCGGTTTGCGATCGAGCGACACGCTGCACCTGTTCAACATCTTCCACGATAGCGCGCTCGACCATCTATCAGTAGGGACCACGATACTGCATATGGCCATTGAGGATCTGTGCGGCCATCGCTTCGTCTGTATCGATCTCGGTTACGGCACGCCCGGCCACAGCTACCAATCCAGCAATGTCACCGTACAACGCGGGCATGTGCTGCTGATGCGGCAGGGCCTGAGAAATCGCTTGGTGTGCGCTTTGCACGGCTCCTTCGTTGCAGCTACCGCGACAGCACGGCGACACATCAAATTAATTTCCAGGGCGAGGGAAAGGATAGCCAGGATATAGATTTGTTTTTGTAGTGACCAGAACTCTTACGGTGTCATCAGGGTAAAAATGTACAGCTAGAAAGCCAATATCCTCTTCTGAATATTTTGGGACTACAACGACCTGTTCTTTAGATGGACTAGCATTCTTTTCATCATAATTCCACCTCACTGTGACCGTCAGATCTTTACTCCATTGACGAGGTAGCGATACGCAACACACAAAACTGCCACCACCTCCATTGGCATAAATGCTAGCGCCGCTGTAACCATTCACCGAAAAGTCCTCGACGTGCCTTTTCGTATAGTTAATTCCGCATAATTCTATACTCGCATTATCGCTTCTGCATCCAGCAAGAAAAAATGCGATGGTAGTTAACCACAAATAAATAAATCCGGAACTCATGGTCGACATTCAATACGTCTTCATGGATGGATCCACAGCGTGCCGCAGCGAAGCCGCCTTATGCAGCAAGGGTGGAGTTTTGCAGTCTTCAGCAGTATTTTCATACTGGCTTTTTGTCATCGTGACACCTCGGTAGTTCCTTTAGTGTTCGTTTGCTTGCCGAATTGACCCGCTCAGTTTGACCCGCCCCCCCTCGCAAACACTGCGACCTTGTCGTAGCCCCTTCAAAACCCAGTTGATATCAATTAGAAGAAATTGCAATTGGCCTTAAGCGAATAGAGCGCAAAACCTGTTCGAAAACTGCCCGCCCCTCCACAATGGGTGGTGGTGTTTTTCCGTGAAGGCCGGGACGAACAGGCTTGTTGTAGGACGGTTCATTGGGCTGGGCTGGTAGCTTGAGACGATAATCATCAGATGTTATTGCAATCATATGTAAAATAATATGCGGCTTATCTAAACTATTAGCATCGCCGAAAGTTTCAGCTTCGAATTCGTACGCTTGATCTGCTGGGCGGCAACTGCCGGCGGAGCAATTGTCGCCAAACTCATGACCAACTGATCTCCCTGGCATTCCAGCAATATTTTCTGCTATAGGGCCGTAGACTTTTTTCACACCAAGCAAGTGCAACTGAGCATTTTCAGCATTCATATTTGGCATTTTTTGAATATCCGCCTGATCTCTTCTTGTAGCAACGTTTATTTTTAACGTAAACAAGAGATTAGGATATTTTGCGCTTCTAAATAATATATCAGACTCGGAGTTCTCTATTTTTTTTACTTCACTAAAGAATCCGAATGGTGTACAAAATCCGGGCGTTTTAGGGATATCTGAGACCGCTCTCTCTCGGTATACTTTTCTGAATTGCACGTACTGCTGTGCGGCTGCTTCCGGAGTTAACGGGTTTTTAAGTTTCAGAGTACCTTCAACCGTTCTTATTCTTTGATCTTCCTTACTTAAATATCCAAATCTGAATTCATCCCCACGACGAAGCGCAAAAGCGTCCGATGTCATTGACTTTGATTCACCCGATACTGCCGCCTCATATTTCAATTCTTCAAATTCCTTCTTGGATTTCGCCACCATTCTATCAATAGACTCAAGTTGATCAGTTGGGGCACTTTTTTTTGAATTTTCCCAATGTAGAATATCTTGCTTTCGGCTTTCAAGCCCTGCCGAATATGTGGTCTTCTCTACTAATTTTGTCTTAGCCTCAAAATATACGGTTTTTAGTTTATTTTTAGAGGTAGGGATTGTTTCTGAAATTTTAAAATTTTCGATTTTTGCACCATTTGATCCAACATCATCAATACCTGGAAAACCGTAAACGTCTTGATTTCTTTCATTAGTGGCAGCCATATCAGCCGGCGCTGGAAGGTCGATCAAAAATCTATCAATGCAAATAGTTGAATTATCCACATTTTTTTTATAGTCGTGAATATCTGTAGCTTCACAAGTCTGAAAATTAAAAATGGCACCGGTTAATAGTAATGATATTTTCGCAACGCAGCGTGCATATTTTTCAGTCTTCATTTCTTCACCCAGCAACATATTCCATTAAAATTAATTTAAGCCACATCCGAAGAATGGTTGTCATCTTCTAACATCGTTAAAGCCATAACGCTCATCTGGCCCGGATGGTTATTTTCACCTAAAGTCCAATAAGTAGGCAGTTTTGTAAAAAATCCTTTTATTTGTGCAGGACGGGCCGAATTTTTATTTTCAGGCAACCAAAAATCGTCGTGAAATGGCATTTTTACACTCAGCCGGCCCGCTTTTTCAGCCGAAATTCCAGGTGGACACACAGGCCATATAGATGCTCCTTTCGGCGGCTCATCGATACTCCAAGGAATATGGGGGAACGCCTCCGAGTAGGCTTGCGCATTATACTTGGCTAGACTCTGAATTTCTTTAATGGTTTCTTCTGCTGCAGGTCGCTCGATGAGCGCTTCCATCGACTTCGCTGGCTCTACGATTCCAGTTTTTTCTGCACTTAGAGCAAAGTGTTTTTTCCAAATATCAACTCGTAATTTTCGTGCAAGCGTATTCACATGAGTGACATTTTTACCTATAGTTTTCTTTTCTTGAGAATTGTCCAATAACATGACCGCAATTTCGCTATCTCGTTTTCCACTCTGACTACGATCATTAATATTGGCACTGCCGACAATCACATGGCGATCATCAACAATCAATAATTTACTATGAATATATATTTGTTCAGTACGCACCTTGCCAGATACAACTTCACAATTTCGGAGATTCAACAGGGTAAGATATTCCCCCCAAGCCATATCGGGGATATTTTGATATGGCGCTTTATTATTAACTACTTTACCTGCAATTTTTAGCGAAGCATCCCAAGCATCTTTGTTGAGAGGTTTTTTGCATATTTTTTTTGCAGCGATTGCACGTTTTATGCTATTGACCAGACTATGGTCTGCAAAGACCAAGCTTTGCATCGTCCAGTGAATTTGCCCAACTACAGTAATGTCGTTCAATCTCCCCTCCGGATGCACTGGCAACACCAAATATACGTGAAAAGGTTGATCATGTCTTATAGCTTGAGCAATCCTATCTGCCAAAGCCTTTCCTATGCCATTCGAAGGAAGCAGTTTCTTTCCTGGTTCAAAGCCAGCACTACTCACTTCAGCAGTGAGGCGGTTTGCTCGTTGACCTATCATGTACCGCATGGGAGCGGACACCAACTGCTCCGCCGCTCTGGTGAACACATCGATAGAAGGTAGGCCGAACTCTGTTTGATAAAACTGGTTTTCAATATAAATAAAATCTGTTGCTGCGTTGATCAGGGTTATCATCTGATCCTGAATTTCATGCTGTTCTTTAACAGGTGAAGTTTTATCCCTACGTGACAATGCCTCTTGCTTGCATAGTTTAAGGGGAGCGCTACGCAGTACGCGGACCGCAACCCCAGACCGCTTCTCAGCAGCACCACTAGGCCGAGGTGGCGGCACAAAGTCCCCATCAATGAACATTGATTTCCTCGCCACCGTGCCGATAAGGTTCGCATAGCTATCTTTGTCAGTAAGATGTTTTGGAAGCATGTCAGTCATTGTTTTATCAGAAAGATAACTATTCTGACAAGCATTCCATCGCCCGATAAAGTTCATAGCGACGTCGTCAACGGAGGGGCCTTCAATTTGTACGTGGACGTCCTGCCAAGGCTCACGGGGCTGCCCAGAGCCCAAGACCTTGCTAGCTGCAGCCTTAGTCCCTTTTTGTAAAAGGAACGGATGGGCCGTGGCATGTGCCCAACTTATAGCTAACTGTGAAGTGTAAATGACCTTAGCCAGGCGCATGAATCGATCCAACAGCGCTTGCACATTTTGCTGGCTCAAGTTTTGTAGTGCCACATCCAAACCGTGGTCGCCCAAAGCTATAATTGCCAAAACCTGTTCGTTCAGTAAAGTACGTACCTCATTGATTCCTTGAATGATCGCTTGTTGCAGGATATTCATCCCCACCCCGACAGCCGCTTGCGCTTGGCGCCCGGCTGTCTTGGCATGATTTGCTCCACTTTCAACTACAGGACCGATTCCGATACACACATCTCGCTCGGCGTTGGCGGCGTATTGAGCAACGCTTCCTACGGCAGCAGCTCCATTAATGAATGTATTGTAGGCAAACCGATCTACGCGTTCAGATAGCTCCAGCGTGGCCGGCAATATTGACTGCGGTTTCGGATCCACGCGTAAATAGCTTGCTGGCGACAGGAACTTTGTCAACTCATCTACCCCTGAGTTCCAGCCCTCTCGGGCATCGGCTTCAACTTTCCGCAATTTCCCCGGGATCGATGAAGTCGGCTCCGCACTGATATTTAAAGACTTGATCCCACCGTAAATATCTGGAATTTGCATGGCCGCACACTGGCGACTCAGTGCCTTACCAGCGGCGACAGCAGCATCGGCGCTGGCCACAGCGGCTTGTTTGGTGCCTTTCGCCGTTGCCTTCAACGCCGCCACCTCGGCATCCATCTGATTTCGAGAAAATTGATTGACCAAAGAGACTGCGTCAAGAGTAAGCTTCTTTGTTGGAAGCCAAACCTTCTCGATAAACTCAGAGACGGCACCCGGCTCCGTATTGCCGCCCGCATTCCAAGTCCCTGCTGTTAACGTGGTAGTTAACAAATCCAACATTGAAAGGGCACGCCCATCTCTATGATCGATTGACTTGTTTCCTGGTACGCCGGGGTTGTAACGCTCATTGAAACTCCGCTTTCCTGGATCGAGCGAAAAACTGTTATCGTCATAACGCCCATATGCCAAATCCATGCCACCAATGTAGGCGGTTTTATTATCAATCACGATCATCTTCTGATGGTGACTAAATGCGGCCCCTTCAGTACCGACGTAATCGCTTTGCGCACCTGCAGGGCAACACATCGCCTGCATATTCTTAAGACCCGCGTTGAGCTGAAAAATGGCCAGCATAGTATCCAAGTCACCGGTATTCACGCCGACCTTGGGTGATAGCCAGGGCATCACATAGACGCGGAACTCGGGAGAACTTTTTATACAATCGTGAAGGATATCAATAAGACGTTCTCCCGGAACTAGCTCCACATCCCAGTTCACCTGCCAACCGGCGATAAAGATACATTTCTTGGCCGCCTTCATTTTTTTGCTGAGTGCCTCGAAAAAATCCTTCCCTGTAGTGAAGCATTCCACGCTGTTGTTTTGTCTCAGCGGAGCAAAAGGCGCAAGTTCTTTATGGTCCTGACGATGTGCGTCTGCGTGCCCCGCCGCTTGACCACGGACGATTTGTCGATCGCCATCGCCTTTCAATTTGATTGGTGTAAAAGCGTTGCTCATGACAGGTCTATTTGATCTTTTTAAAGAAATTGTAGGCGTTAGATTCGCCCGTCGATTCGCCAGCGCGCGTGCGCTCCTTCTGGCTTTCCTGGGTCGCTACGTGTATGCCGGGCTCGTCGGAGAAGTCCAGCGCGGCCAGCGCATGCAGGTTCTTCTGGCTTTCCGACCAGTCGTCGCGCTCCTCATATACGTTCAACAGCCGTTGCATGCCGGGCGCTAACAACAGCAGGTCGTTCGGCCACCGCGCTACCGCCACCGACAGGCGCAGCTCTTGCATCGCTGTCATTGCCAGTTTGCCAGCGTCATCCGAGCGGCCTTCGACGATCACGCGGTCTCGCGCCGTACCGCCGGTTCGGACAATCTGCCAGTCATATTGACTGAGCGGCGTTGCGTCAGGGCCGGGCAACGCTGTCAGCATCAAGTCGAATTTCAACGGCTGCGGCTTGGAATCGGATTTCGGTAACTTCGGCAACGGGTAGTTCAAAGCTTCCGGCCCCGCAAAACTCTTCGTGCCCGCATGGATGGTGATTTTGCCGGGGCACTGCACCGTGATATTGCCACCATCGATGGTGATATTGGCGCCACCCGCCGTCGACAGCGTGATGCTCTTGGCGGCGGCCCAATCGACAAAGGCATTGGCGCTGACCAGATTGACCTCATCCCGCGCCTGCACCTTCAGCACATCCGCTTGTGCCTGGATATCGACGGCATCCTTGGCGGCGATCATTTGCACACCAATATTGTTCTCGCCCGCTTTGACCGCGCCACCCAGCACACCGATGGCCTGTTGGGTTTGCACACGCAACTGACCGCCACTGACGAACTGTGTGTCGGCGCCGCTCATCAAGGCGATTGTTTCGCCATTGGACAGCTGCATTGCCTGCCCTGCGGTCACGCTCAGGCCGCCCTTGCCACTGACGGCGATGATCGGCGAACTGGCATGCGGCAATTGATCATCACCGGGTGCCGTTTTCTTTTCCTCGGCATCAGCCTTGGCTGCACTCAGGCTGGCATTGCCCACCATGCCCGACACCGCAGCCAACATCGCCTTCAACGGCGCCGACTTGTCGTTCAGCGCGCTCTCATCTGCTTTGCTCGCGCCGATGTGCGTGGCCAGCGCCACCGTTTCATGCGTCTTGGCCGCGTCGCTGAACGTCTGGCCCAGCTGCACCGCCTGCTTCAGCAGCGCGATGCCGGCCGAGTTATCGCCCATCGGATCGCGCTCGCTGGCGCTGTGACTGATCGCATAGCTCGACACCAGCAATCCGCCGGCCGCGCGCACCGCACCGTACGCATCGGTGCGCAGCTCGGCGCCCTGCCCGCGCAGACTGCCGCGATAGTTGTCGGCACTGTGGATCAAATGGCCCAACGTCAATTCGCTGGCCGCATGCGTCGAGCGCAGCTGCACGCGCCCCTGCGCGTCGGTATCATCGAACAGTAGCTGGTTGTAGCCGGACGCGCCAAACTCCTTGCTGCGCACGCCCCACTGCGCCGCCGCGTTGCCGTGGCCGGCAGTATCGGCGGAAGCGCCGTGCCACAAGGGACTATTGCCCGCCGCCAGATTGCCCTGCGCGGAAGGCGCATGATCGCTGGCCGGATTGAACAGCGCTGCCTGGCTGTCGCCAGCCGCCTGTCCCGCCGGAGTCGGCACCACGCCGCCCTCGCCCTGGCCGTTGTACAAGGCGCCGAGGATGATGGGACGGTCGATATCGTTCTCGATAAACTGCACCAGCACTTCCTGCCCCACGCGCGGCAGGAACTGGCTGCCCATGCCGCCGCCGGCCGAACGCTGCGCGACGCGCACCCAGCAGGTGGCGTCGCCGCTGTCCTGCCAGTGATAGCGGATGCGCACGCGGCCCAGCGCGTCGCAATGCAGCTCGTCAGCGCCGGCAGGCTGGTCCAATCCATCAAAGCCAACGACGATCGCGCTTTGCGCGCCCGACGCGGTTGGCTTTGGATGATTGCGGCCATCGCTGTCCGGCAGTTGCGGACGCCAGATCACGTCTGCCGCGATCGCTTCAAAACTGTTGGCATAGCCTGTCTTCCGCGCCTGGTCGATCACCAGCGCAAAGTCGGCATCGCGCTGCGGCGCCAATTCTTCCAGCAATTCCGGAATCGGGCCAAACAGCTCAGCCAAGCCATGCTGGGCCGGTGACGGTAGGTTGTTAACACCGACGCTAGTCACACGCAACACGGTGTAGGCCGGCACTGCAGCGCCCTCGGCCGAAGCCAGCGGCCCCTGCGTGACATTCACGCGCCGCCCGGCCGCCATAGTGCGCACCGTCGATCGGCCGCGCCACAACTGGCTGCGCGCTTCCCGCCCCTGCATTTGCAATTCGGCGTAATGCTGCGCCAGTCCGCCGTCTGCATAAGCGTATTGGCCGGGAGCGTCGAAGCTCTCCAGCGCCGGCAATTTCTCGTACTGCTGCATGGCCGGCGCACTGGCGCTGACGGCTTTCTTGGCCTTGTAATCGTAGCTGAGCAAAGTGGTCAGCGTGGCCGACACGCTGCGCCGCGCCTGCAAGGCCTGGATGGTGTCTTGCTGCTCGCCGGCGCGCACGCCGTGGAAGCGGATACCGCCGCCGGCCTCGCTGCTGGCGTCCTCGGGCACCGCGCTGAGCTGGCTGCTGTCGGCGAACAACACCAGGCACAGGCCGTCCTCGCTTTCCTCGAAGCGCCAAACCAGGCCCTCCTCGGTCAACAGGCGCAGCACGAAGTCGTAATCCGACTCACGATACTGGCAGCAATAGCTACGCGCCGGCACATCGGCCAGGAAACTGTCGACCTCTTCACTCCAGCGCCATTGCGCCAGCGGCTGATAGATCTCAAAGACCGATTCAACGATCTCGATCACCGTCTTGTCCTGCCAAACGCGACTATTGCGCACCTGGCTCAGGCGCCACAACCACGGCGTCAAGCGCAAGCGGAAGCGCGCCAGGCCGCCTTCGCTGCCCAGCATGGCTGCCTGCGTGATGTCGCCGCTGAAGGTGGTGCGGCTGCCGTCCACCAGGCTCACTTCGAGGCTGGCCGGCTTGCCCAGCAACGGCGCCAGTTCGACGTGCGCGTTAGTCGACAGCACGATGATGTCGCGCGCGCCCGTGCCCTGCACCACGTCGTCGGCGGAAAAAGCTTCCACCAGCAAACCGCCGGCGCCCAGGTCCGCGTCGTCGTTATCCAGCTTCAGCGCGTACAGCCGCGTGGCGCTGGAGAACTGCGCTAAGGCCGTGGTGATTTGTTCCAGTAAGGCGATACTCATGAGTTCGATGCGGTCTTGGCGCCGGGAGCAGCCTTGCATTCCGGCTCTTTCTTGGCGTCGGCTGCGCACAGGCGCGCGCGGCACTGCTCTTCGCCGGCGGCGTTGTACTGCTTGCAGGTCTTGAGCTGGTCGGCAGGCGTGCTGGTCTTCTTGACCGGCGGACGGGTCTGCAAATGCGCCATCAGCGCGGTGATCAGCGTGACATCGTTGTCCGGCTGCTTGGCCGCCGGCTTGTCCTTGTCCTTGGCCGGCGCGGTTTTCTGGGCCAGCTTGACGTTGTCGGATTTGTGCTCCGGCTTGTGTTCGGCCTTACGTTCGGCCTTGTGTTCGGGCTTGCGCTCGGCCTTGGCCAGTTGCGGCGCCTTCGGCTGCGGCCGTTCCAATGCCTGCATCAGTTCGTCGGGAGCGGCCTTGGGCTTGGCCGGGGCGGTCAGCATTTCCTTCAGCGACGGCAGCTTCTCGGACACCGGAGCGACGACAGGCGTCTCCTCCAATATCGCCGCGGTCGACACTTCGGACTCGGCCGACGCAGCCGCAACGGCCACAGGTTTGACCGGCGCTGCGACCACGGCGACCGGCACGCTGTCCTCGTCCGGCGTATTGCTCATCCAGGCCAGCGCACCGCCCACCGCCGCCAGCACGCCGACACCCACCGTGCCCCAAATCATCAAACCACCAGGACGCTTGCCCGGGCTGCGCGCAACGGCGCTCGCCGGCGCAGCCGGTTTATTGTCCAACGTGCTCAGAATGCGCTGGCGCTCCGCCTCCGCTTGCTGTTCCGAGGAAAGAAGACTGGGCCTGCCCCCCTTTGAAGGGCGATCGTCTTGACGTTGCAAAATGTACTCCTTGTTAATTTCGCATTACTTTACGCGATTCAAGGAAAACGCGACGCATATTACAAAGTCAACCGTGCGCACCCCGGATTTCCGTCGTTTCATAGGGCGATTTCAATCGTGCGCTGGATTGTCATAACTGTAAGATATACTCAAAGCAATGCTTTAAGGACACTATTGATGCAACTTTATGCTGGAGAGGAACTGTCGTGCTGATACTGGCAATCGCACTCTATTTCGTACTTGCCTGCTTGATCAGCTGGATGGTCCTGTTCCCGGCCGGACGCGAATTCGTGCTCAACGCGCTGGCCGGCGCCGGCCAGCGGCTGCAGCAGCGCATGAGCCAGGTCGCCCAGCGCCGCCAGCAGGATGCCAGCGCGCTCGGCCGCACCGGACGCGCCTCGGCCGGCGAAGTCGGCGCCTTCCTGCGCCAGCACTATGTGTTGTGCCTCGGTGGCGCGGCGCTGATCTGTTTGCCGCCGCTGCTGGCGCTGATGATGAGCTCCAAAAGCACGTTGAGCGGCTTCGAAACCTCGACCAGGGAAGTCAACACCCAGGTCGCCGATCTGCTGCAAGGCGAGCAACTGGTGCCGCCGCAGGCGCTGCCGCCGCTGGTGTTTGCCTCGGCCGAAGTGGCGCTGGAGCGGCCGATGCTGGTCTCCGCGAGCCGCGACTGGGCCTTGATGGACGCCGCCTACGCACAGCGGCTGCTGATGGCCTTCAAGATCATGAAGGAGAAGCACGGCTACGACATGGCGATCCTGGAGGGCTACCGCAGCCCGGAACGCCAGAACAAGCTGGCCGCGATGGGACCGAATGTCACCAACGCGGCGGCGTTCCAGAGCTGGCACCAATACGGCCTGGCCGCCGACTGCGCGTTTCTGCGCGACGGCAAGCTGGTGATCTCGGAAAAAGATCCGTGGGCCATGCGCGGCTATCAGCTCTACGGCGAAGTAGCCGAGTCGCTGGGCCTGACCTGGGGCGGACGTTGGAAGATGATGGACTTCGGGCACACGGAACTACGTATGCCCGGTGTGATGAAACGATAAGGCACGGTTAAAAATGGCGGCATGGCTTAAAAATTTGATGATAGCGGTCCTGGCGTTCGGCGCCAGCTGGATAGGCGCCGTCTGGTACTGGCAGGCGAACAACCGCGTGCCGGCCGGCGCCGATCTGGTGCTGTACCTGCTGGTACTGCCGCTGGCGTTGCTGGCCGTGTTCTGGCTGGGCCGAAAAATCTATCGCGCCGTCAGCGCGCCCGCAGCCACTGGCGCCGCAACCGGCGATGCCGCCGCGCAGGACGCAACGCCGGCCGAACCGGCATGCGGCCCGTCGCTGTCGCTGGTGGCTGCCGCCGTGCGTGCACCGCACGGCATGTCGCCCGCTGAATTGAGCGCCGCGCTGACCGACGACAACCCGCGCCCCGCGCTGGATCCGGAACTCATCGACGCCTATGGCTATCCGATCATGAGTGCCCGCATCGCCGATCTCGATGCCGAAGCGCTGCGCGCGGAAATGTCGGACTGGCTGACCACCAACGCACTGGCCCCGCACTTCAGCGACGAACAATGGCGCGCACTGAGCGCTGGCAGCGAAGTGGTGAACGAGTTGTCCGGCCATCTTGCCGGCCACACGCTGCTGGAAGCCCACGCCGGCCACATCGCGCAACGCCAACCATCGCCGCTGCCAATGCTGCAACTCCATCCTGTGTGGCCGCCCGAATGGAAGCCCGAACAGCGCCAGGCCACCGTGCAGTGGTTCCGCCACCTGGCGATCCAGGCTGGATGGCCGGACGACCGCATCACCACTGCCCCCGAACGCGGCGCGGCCGATACCGAGGCTGGCACCGTGCTGGCACGGCTGCTGTCGAACGAGCCGCCGGCGCTGGCCCTGGTCGTGGCCTGCGGCTCCCACATCGGCGCCGACAGCGTCGAACACATGGACAACGCCAGCGCGCTATTCAGCACCAATCATCCGCAAGGCCGCATTCCCGGCGAAGGCGCGGCCGGCCTGCTGCTGGCCGACGCCGCCCAGGCCAAGCTGCTGGCGTTCGGCGCCGAGCTGCCGCAATTGCTGGCCATGAGCAGCGGCCAGCTGCCTCACTCCGCCGACGCATCCAAGCGCTCCAGCGCCGACCTGCTGCAAGAACTCAGCACCAAGGCGCTGCACGGCGCCGGCCGCGAAGCATCCTCCATCGCCCTGATCGCCGCCGACACCGACCACCGCACCAGCCGCGTCATGGAGTTGATGGGCGTGGTATCGGCATCGACGCCGCAGCTCGATCCCGGCGTCGATGTGCTCAGCGTCGGCGCCAGCTGCGGCAGCTGCGGCGGCGTCACCTGGTTGACCGCGCTGGCCCTGGCGCGGCAGGAAGCCGAGAGCCGCAACGCCGCCATCCTGTGCATCAGTAATCTTGACCCGTTCCGGCGCGATGTCGCCGTGATCGGCCCCGCCGTTGCCGTACCTGTTTGATTTTGACGAATTTTTCTAGAGCCCCAATCATGATGCAAAAAACCTGGCAATTCCTGACGACCCGCAACAGCCTGATCGTGATCGGCTGGGTGGCCTTCGCCGCCTGTTTGCTGATCGCCGCCGCCATCTTCGAGTGGCCGGCCAGCGTCGCCTGGACCGTGCTGGCGATCGCGCTGCTGTTCGGCGCCATCGTCTGGCTATGGCGCCGTCAGCGCCGCCAACGCGCCGCCGCGCAGCTGGGCGACATGCTGGAACAGCAGGTCAACAAGACGCCCGCCAAGCCCGATCCGACCCAGCGCCAGGAAACGGACGTGATCCGCAAACGCCTGCTGGACGCCATCTCCACCATCAAGGGCTCGAAGATCGGCCAGTTCTCAGGCAACGCCGCGCTGTACGAACTGCCGTGGTATATGGTGATCGGCAATCCGGCCGCCGGCAAGAGCACGGCCATCGCCAGCTCCGGCCTGCAGTTCCCGTTCGCCGACACCAAGATCGTGCAAGGCGTGGGCGGCACCCGTAACTGCGACTGGTTCTTCACCACCGACGGCATCCTGCTCGACACGGCGGGCCGCTACTCGGTCGTCGATGAAGACCGCGGCGAGTGGTTCGGCTTCCTCGACCTGCTGAAAAAATACCGCAAGAAGGCGCCGATCAACGGCGTCATCATCGCCGTCAGCATCGCCGAGTTGACGCGCAACCGTCCGGAGTTCGCCATCAACCTGGCCAAGAACCTGCGCCAGCGCGTGCAGGAACTGACCGAACGCCTCGAAGTGTATGCACCGGTGTACGTGGTCTTCACCAAGGCCGACCTGATCACCGGCTTCAACGAATTCTTCCAGGACGCCGAACGCGGCGAGCGCGATAAAATCTGGGGCGCCACCCTGCCCTACAGCCAGTCGACCACCAGCGAACAGATACTCGACCAGTTCGACGCCCGTTTCGATGAGCTGTACGACGGCCTGAAAGACCTGAGCCAGGCCAATATGGCGTTGCAATGGCGTGAGCGCATGCCGTCCGGCGTGTTCACCTTCCCGCTGGAATTCAGCTCGATCAAACCGTCGCTGCGCGCCTTCATCGCCACGCTGTTTGAAGAAAATCCGTTCCAGTTCAAGCCCGTGTTCCGTGGCTTCTACTTCACCAGCGCCTTGCAGGAAGGCGAATCCGTGTCCGCGTCCTCGCACCGCGTGGCACAGCGTTTCGACCTGAAACTGCAACCGCAGGAACATGAAGAATCCCATCAACAGCAAGGCTACTTCCTGCTTAACCTGTTCCGTAAAGTGATCTTCGCGGACAAGGACCTGGTCGCCCAATACGCCAGCCCGGCCAAGACGCGCATGCGCTACGCAGCCTTCTTCGCCGCCACCGCCTTCGTCGGCCTGGCGCTGGCCGGCTGGAGCTGGTCGTACATGAACAACCGTCAGCTGGTCGCCAACGTCCAGGCGGACCTGGACCAGGCCATCAAGGTGCAGCAGAACCGCATGGACTTGCAATCGCGCTTCCAGGCGCTGGAGATCCTGCAAGACCGGATCGAGCAGCTGGACGGCTACCGTGAACACCGCCCGCTGTCGCTGGGCCTGGGCCTGTACCAAGGCGACCTGCTGGACCGCAAACTGCGCGAAGAATACTTCTCCGGCGTGCGTGAAGTGATGCTGAAACCAGTAGGTCAATCGCTGGAAGCCTTCCTTGCGGAAGTCAACAGCGGCGCCGCGCAGCTGCAACCGATGGCCAAGCCGGTGACGGCGGCGGCCACCGCCGCAGCCGGCGGCGCGGCAGTCGACGCCTCCGCCTCCGCAGCCCCGGTCAACAACGGCGCCACCCAGTTCAAGGACGCTTCGCCGGCCAACGCGGAAGACGCCTACAACGCGCTGAAAACCTACCTGATGCTGAGCGATAAATCGCGCGCCGAAGCCGGCCACCTGAACGACCAGCTGACCCGCTTCTGGCGCGTCTGGCTGGACGGGAACCGCGGCGCCATGCCGCGCGAGCAGATGATACGCAGCGCCGAGCGCATGATCTCCTTCTACCTGGCGCAGGTCAACGACACCTCGTGGCCACAGATCGACGGCAAACTGGCGCTGGTCGACCAGACCCGCGACAACCTGCGCCGCGTGGTGCGCGGCATGCCGGCCCGCGAGCGCGTCTACGCCGACGTCAAGGCCCGCGCCGCAACCCGTTTCCCATCGATGACCGTGGCCCGCATCGTCGGCGACCAGGACAAGGAACTGGTACTGGGCAGCTACGCCATTCCCGGCAGCTTCACGCGCCAGGCGTGGGAAGGCTTTGTGCAGGAAGCCTTCCGCGACGCGGCCAATCGCGAAATGCAAAGCGCCGACTGGGTGCTGAAGACCTCCTCCAAGGACGACCTGACGCTGGAAGGCAGTCCGGAACAGATCCAGAAATCGCTGGTGGAACTGTACAAGAACGACTACGCCAAGGAATGGGAGAAGTTCATTCAAGGCGTTACCATCCGCGACCTGGAAGGCTTCGACAACGCCGCCGCAGCCATGAACCGCCTGGGCGATCCGCAAACCTCGCCGATCAACAAGCTGGTAACGACGGTCTACGAACAGACCTCGTGGGACAACCCGTCGCTGCTGGACGCCGGCCTGCAACGCGCGCAACGCGGCGTGTCCGGCTGGTTCCGCGAGACCATCCTGCGCCAGAAACCGTCGCAGCTCAACATCAACGTCAGCAGCTCCGGCAACGTGCAGAACGCCGCGCTGCCGCTGGGGCCTGTCGGCCGCGAGTTCTCCGGCGTCGCCCGCCTGGTGGTCACCAAGGACAAGGACGCATCGCTGATGCGCGGCTACATGGAGCAAATGTCCAAGCTGCGCACCCGCTTCAACCAGATCAAGAACCAGGGCGATCCAGGCCCGGGCGCCAAGCAGCTGATGCAGCAGACGCTGGACGGCACCGGTTCCGAACTGGCCGACGCGCTCAAATACGTCGACGAACAAATGCTGACCGGGATGACCGATGCGCAGAAACTGGCGATCCGTCCACTGCTGGTACGTCCGCTGATGCAAACCTTCGCCGTCATCGTCAAACCGACCGAGACCGAAATCAACAAGGTATGGGCCGCACAAGTGCTGCAACCGTTCAGCAAGAACCTGGCCCTGAAGTATCCGTTCGCGACCGAATCGCGCGCGGAAGCCACCAACGCCGAAATCGGCGAGATCTTCGGACCGGATGGCGCCATCGCCAAGTTCTTCAACACCACCATCGGACCGTTGGTGGTGCGTCGCGGCGACTCGCTGAGCGCCAAGACCTGGGCCGACATGGGCGTCAACCTGGCGCCGCCAGTGGTGGCGGCCTTCCCTAACTGGATCGCGCCGCTGTCGGCGGCCGGCGTCGCCAACACCGCTGCATCTAGCGGCGGCGAGGCGCAGACCATGTTCGACTTGCAGGCGCTGGGCGCGGTCGGCGCGACCGAATTCACCATCGAGATTGACGGTCAATCGCTGCGCTGGCGCGGCCAGCCGCAGCCATGGGTGCACATGGCTTGGCCGAATCCGCAAGGTGTGCCTGGTTCGAAGATCACTGCGATCACGCCGGAAGGCCGCTCTGTCAGCCTGTTGAGCGAACCAGGCCACTTCGGCCTGAAGAAAATGATCGACGCCGCCAAACGCAAGCGCAAGGACAACGGTGTGTTTGAACTGAGCTGGGACAATGCCGGTGTAGTTGTCACCGCCAACCTGAAGATCGTCACCACCACGCAAGCCCCGGCGCCGCAACCGGTGCAGGCGGCGCAAGGCTTCAAGCGCCTGCGCCTGCCGGAATCGATCATCGCCGCCGGTCCGCTCCCGGCGCCAGCTGCAGCACCAGCCGCCCCGGCTGCACCAGTCGCGCCGGAGGGAACGCCCGCGCCCAAGCCGCTAGCAGCGCCGTCGCGCACCGCCGCCGCCACCTCGGGAGCCGTTCAATGAGCCGCGGCGCCACGCCGATCAGCGTCGGCTACTTCGGCAAGATTCCAAGCCGGGGCGATTTCGTCAAAGGCAGCGACAGCCCGGCACTGATCAAGGTGCTGGACGACTGGCTGTCGCAAGCGATGGACCTGCTGAGCACAGACGCCCGCTGGAAGCTGAACTACGACGCCGTCCCGCCGTTGCACTTCGCCTTTGTCGGACCGCGTCGCCGGCATGCCATCGCCGGCCACATCGTCGCCAGCAGCGACCAGTCCAGCCGCCGCTACCCCTTCCTGATGATGGGCGCGATGGAAGTGGCCGAGCCGACCGCCTTCGTCGAGAACTCCCCGCTGGTGCTGACCCGCCTGTGGAACCGCCTTGAAACGCTGACCAACGGCGTGCGCGAAGCGGGCGACCCCACGCTGCCGCTGCAAAGCGCCGCCAACCACATGATCGAACTCGATCTGCGTCCGGCCGCCTACGATGCCGCCTTCGAAGACTTCCTCGAACTGCAAACCGTGGGTGCGCTCGACGCCATGCTCGCGCAGACCGGCTTCCAGGGCTCGGTGAGGCAGATCCTGCTGGCATTGGGCATGCTGCTGCAACCAGTCATGGCAACCAGCTCCAGCCGCCTGGAGAAAAGCCTGCTGCTGCCGTTGCCGACCGATCCGATGTACCGCAACCTGGTCGCCGCCTTCTGGATGCACCTGATTACGCCATTCCTGGCGCGCGCCGATTTCGAACTGGCGCTGTTCGTCACCCGCATCGAGCAGCGGCCATCGCTGGTGCTGGGCTTCAGCGGCGCCTCGGCGCAGACGCTGCGCGCGATCATGGATCCGCAAACGGCGCTGGAGCACCACATCGACTTCGAACAACTGGATTGGGTGGAAGAGCAGATCGACTCCGACTACGGCATCAAGAAGCTGTCCACCTACCTGGCGCAAGCCAACCTGTCACTCAAGTCCGCGCTGGATTCCGTCGGCGCGGCGTTTATCGGAACCTGACCATGCGCACTAACCAAACCATCGCCAACGCCCTGCTGGCCGCCCTGTGCGCGTTCGGCGCCGCCGGCGCCAGCGCCCAGACCCCGGGCCTGGCGCCCGCCGCGCCGGAACCGGGCCAGGTACTGGCCAGCGGCACCGTGCCGGATGAAGGCAGCAAGGCCGCCGTACTGGCCAAGCTGCGCGAAGTCTACGGCGCCGACAAGGTGGTCGACCAGATCGCCATCGGCCCGGTCGCCATGCCGGCAAACTGGAACGGCTACGTACAAAAGCTGATCACCACGGACCTGAAGCAGATCAGCCGCGGCCAGCTGAAAATCGACGGCAGCAACGTCAGCCTGCGCGGCGAAGTAGCCAACGAGTCGGTGCGCCAGCGCATCGCCAGCACCGTCGCGACCAGCCTCAATCCGACCTACACCGTCAACAACGGCCTGCGCGTATCGGCGGCGGACCAAAGCATCCTGGATACCACGCTGGCCAACCGCACCGTCGAATTCGAAAGCGGCAAGGCGACACTGACGCCGGCCGGCAAAGCCATACTCGATGAGATGCTGGCGGCGCTGCTCAAGCTCAAAGGCCGCAAGGTTGAGATCATCGGCCATACCGACAGCGCAGGCCTGCGCGCCACCAACCTGGGCCTGAGCCAGGCGCGCGCGGAGACCGTTAAAACCTACTTCGCAGGCCACGGCCTGAATGGTGACCTGCTGACCGCCAGCGGCCAGGGTCCCGACCGGCCTATCGCCAGCAACGACAGTGCGGACGGACGCGCGCGCAACCGCCGCATCGAGTTCCGCATGGCCCAATAATCGAACAGAGGACATCATGTTTTCAGCAGAGCAGTTATTAATCCCCATCAGCGACAGCAGCCCATCGGGCGAGGACCTGTCCTTCTCGTCCGACCTGGACGCCATCGGCCAGGCGCGCAAGTACGACGACCCATCGCTCGATCAAGGCGAATGGGTGACGGAGTTGAAGGAAGCGGATTGGGAATTCGTCGTCAAGCGCTGCGCGGCGCTGTTGACGGAAAAGAGCAAGGACCTGCGTCTGGCCGTATGGCTGACCGAAGCCGCCGCCAAGCAGCATCACCTGCGCGGCCTGGCGGAAGGCTATCGCCTGCTGGCGGGCCTGTGCGAACAGTATTGGGACATGGGCTTGTACCCGGAAGCGGACGGCGGCGACAACGACCAGCGCATCGGCAACTTAAGCTGGATTTTGGCACGCACACGCACGCTGATCCGCGAGCTGCCGCTGACGGAAGGCCGCAACACGGCCTACTCCACCATCGACTTCGAGTACGCCCGCAAGCGCGCCACTGGCAGCGACGATCAATCCGGCGCGCCCAAGCTAGCGGACATGGAAGCTGCCAAGCGCTCCAACTCCGTGCAGTTCTGCGCCAAGTTCGTCGCGGATGCGCAGTACTGTATGGACGCCTTGCTGCAACTGGAAAAAGCGGCGGATGCAAAGCTGGGGCAGGACAGCCCCGGCTTCTCGGCCGCGCGCGACGCCGTGCAATCGATGCTGCACGTGATGCCGGCGGCGGCCAAATCCAACGGCGCCGAAGCGCAAGCCGACGACGCCGACGAGCAGCCATCGCATGCCGACAACGGCGCAGCGACGCCACAGCAAAGGGAAGGTTCGTCCGGCCCGATTCGCAATCGCACGCACGCGATCGCGCAGTTACGGGCGGTAGCGAAGTTTTTCCGAGATACCGAGCCACACAGCCCGGTCTCCTACTTCGCCGAGAAAGCAGCCACCGCCGGCGAACAGGACCTGCACACCTGGCTGCGCTCCGTCATCAAGGACGAAGGCTCGCTCTCCCACATCGAAGAGATGTTGGGCGTCCGCCCACCCAACTAAGCTGAGCCCACGTCGTTCCCGCGAAAGCGGGAACGACGCACTATTTGACGGTGTACTTGAACTGGCCCTGTTTGTTGGCGCTGACCTTGATCTTGCTGATCGCAGCGCCTTCGGCCATCTTGGTCAGCACGGATTCGGCCACCTCAGGCAGCAGCGTGCCATTCAGGATATTGTCGACATTGCGGGCGCCGGAATCGACTTCCGTGCAACGCGCCAGCACCGCTTCGACCAATGCCTCGTCGTAGCTGAACTCCGCCTTGTGATTGGCGCTGATACGCTGCTGGATCTTGGCCAGTTTGAGCTTGATGATCTCCACCAGCACGTCGTCGGGAATCGGATAGTACGGAATCACCTTCAGGCGGCCCAGGAAGGCAGGCTTGAACTGCTTCATCAGGTGCGGACGAATCAGCTCTTCCAGTGCCGCTGGATCGGGCAGCTCGTCACCGGTCTTGTTCAGGCAAGCCTGCATCATCGCGGCCGACGCCACGTTCGACGTCAGGATGATGATGGTGTTCTTGAAGTCGATCTCGCGGCCTTCCGCATCGTCCATCACGCCCTTGTCGAACACCTGGAAGAACAGCTCCATCACGTCCGGGTGCGCCTTTTCCACTTCATCCAGCAGCACCACGCTGTACGGATTGCGGCGCACGGCCTCAGTCAATACGCCGCCTTCGCCATAGCCCACATAGCCCGGCGGCGAACCTTTCAGGCCGGAGACGCTGTGCGCCTCCTGGTATTCGCTCATGTTGATGGTGATGAGTTTGCGTTCGCCGCCGTACAGCACATCGGCCAGCGCCAGCGCGGTTTCGGTCTTGCCGATGCCGGATGGGCCGACAAACAAGAACACGCCCTTGGGCTTGTTCGGATCGTCCAGGTTGGCGCGCGAAGTGCGCACGCGCTGCGCCACCGCTTCGATCGCGTGCGGCTGGCCCAGCACGCGCTGTTCCAGCATCGGCTTCAGGTTCAGCACCGTCTTGATCTCGTCCTTGACCATTTTGCCCAGCGGGATGCCAGTCCAGCCGGCGACAATCTCCGCCACCACGTGACCATCCACCTGTACCGGCACCATCGGGGTTTCGCCTTGCAGCGACTTCAGTTCCGTTTGCAGCGCCTGCAAATCCTTGCCCTGGCCTGCACCGCCCTCGCCGCCTCCCTCCAACGCGACGCGCCCGGCCTTGATCTGTTCCGTCAGCGCCTTCTCCTTCTCCCAGCGTGCGGACAACTCTGCATGCTGCGCGGCGGCGGCCACGCGGCCCGCTCCCAACTCCGCCAGGCGGGCGACGTGCGCGCTACCGCCGGTGTTTTGCTCGCGTTGCAGCGATACCGATTCAGCAGCGATGCGTTCCAGCTTGCGCGCCAGGTTCTCGATCAACGCCGGCGTGGCGTTCTGGCCCAACGCGACTTTGGCGCAAGCGGTATCGAGCACGCTGATCGCCTTGTCCGGCAGCTGGCGGCCCATGATGTAGCGATGCGACAGGCGCACCGCCTCGGTGATCGCCTCGTCGTACACGCGCACGCCGAAGTGTTTTTCCATCAGCGGCGCCATGCCACGCAACATGGCGCAAGCCAGTTCCTCGCTCGGCTCTTCGACCTTGACGACCTGGAAGCGGCGCGCCAGCGCGGCATCCTTTTCAAAATACTTCTTGTATTCGCCCCAGGTGGTGGCAGCGATGGTGCGCAGTTCGCCCCGCGCCAGCGCTGGCTTCAGCAAGTTGGCCGCGTCGTTCTGGCCAGCCTGGCCGCCGGCGCCGATCATCGTATGCGCTTCATCGATGAACAGTATGATCGCGTGCGGGCTTTTCTTCACTTCGTCGATGACGTTCTTCAGGCGGTTTTCGAACTCGCCCTTGACGCTGGCGCCGGCTTGCAGCAGGCCCATATCCAGCGTGTGGATCTCCACGCCTTTCAGCACGTCGGGCACGTCGTTCAGCGCGATGCGCAGCGCCAGCCCCTCCACCACGGCGGTCTTGCCGACGCCGGCCTCGCCGGTCAGGATCGGATTGTTCTGGCGGCGGCGCATCAGGATGTCGATGGCCTGGCGGATTTCCATGTCGCGGCCGATCACCGGGTCGACCTTGCCGTCGCGCGCGCGCTGCGTCAAGTTGGTGGTGAACTGGTCGAGCGCCGGCGTCTTGGTCGCCGCCTTGGCCGACAGGTCACCTACCGGATCGCCGTCCAACTCTTCGTGCTCACCGCCCCGTGATGCGGCCACCGCTTCATCCGAGCCGGCGGTCAGCTTGTCCAGGTTATGCTTGATCTGGTCCACTTCGAATTTGGCGAACAGCTTGGAGCCGCGATACGCCAGCTGCGCCAACTCAGGCTCCGTCAGCAACGCTTGCAACAGATGGCCGCTACGGATCTTGGCCTGCTGGCCCGCTTGCAGGTCCAGCGACGCGATCAGCCACGCATGTTCAAACAGCTTGGGCAAACGCTCCGAGAACACCGGCGTGCGGGAATTACCCGTCTTCAGGCGCGCGATCTCGGCCTGCAAATCGGCCTCCAACATGCTGACGCTGATGCCGCTCTGCCGCGCGATGACGACGAAATCGCTCTTGGGCTGCTCCAGCAGCGCCAGGAACAGGTGTTCGATGTCCACCTCGTACTGCCCCAGCGAGACACACAGGCTGGCAGCGCGGGTGGCTGCCGTGCGGCTGGTGTCGTTCAGTTTTCCGATCAGTGTTTTCAGGTTGATGCTCATGATGGTTCCTTATTATTTATACTGTATGAATCTCATAGCGCACATCGGCGCGGTCTTGCGTCTGGACGTCGGTGACAAGGAAACTGTCCCACCCCAGTCGTCCGCCGACGCGTTCATCTTCCAGCCGCGCGCCCTGCACATCGGCCGCGCGCAGCACCAGCTGCACCTCGTACTCCAGCGAGAGGCCGGTAAACATGGTCAACATGCTTTCCAGCGACTTCGCCGCTTTACCGCCGGGCAGGAAGGATTCGTAGCCTTCCAGGTCCAGCGGGCCTATCACCAACCGTAGTCGCAGATCGCGCTGCCACACGCGCGAGCCAGCCATTGCGCCCGCGCCCAGCATGGCGTTGCCCAGGCCAAGCATCGTCTGCTGCTCTTGCGGCACGTCGTACCAGCAGCCGATGAACTGTTCGGCCTTGATCTTCTGGTTAAAATACTCCGACAGCACTTTCGCAATCTGCACCGCCGACGCGGGACGCTGGCGCATGGCGGTGGCGAAGTAGCCAATCGATTCATCGAGCACGCCGTCGCCGTCATCGGACAAACGTTTGCGCAACGACTCGTTGCCCATGCCGGCCAGCGACAGCAGCAGCGGCAGGAAGGTGTCCTTGCCATCGATCTGGTACTTCAGCTCCAGTCGGTACTTGCGCCAGGCCTCGTAGAACAAGGCCAGCGCGCGGTTGGAGAAGGTATCCAGGAAGGCGCGCGGGCCGTCGTCCTTTTCGTACAGCGCGTGCGCCGCGATGCGTTCCGTGTAATGCGCAGGCAGCGTGCCGCTGCTGCCAAGGAAGCCCATGAAGGCCGGCGTGATGCGGATGTACTTCAGCTGCGTCGATTGCAGCGCCTCCGCCAGCGCGCGGGCGTCGGTCGGCACTTCACGGGGCTCCGGCTGCATCGCTTCCAGCTGGCTGGCCGGGAAGTTCAACGAGGTCGAATTCTGGAAGCGCAGGTAGTTGGCGACCGCGCCCTCACCCGGTGCGCCATGGCGCTTGAGCCACAGCTCCAGCATGCGCACAGCCTGGAAATACTCGAACCGGTACGGCTGCGCGAACAGCCGCTCGATTACAGCAGGCTCAAATCGCCGCTTCGTGGCGTGCATCGCAACAGCTCCTCTCCAGTTTTATTCGATACGATCACCAGTTGGGTGAAGCTGTTGGCATGCACGTACAGGCCGAGGAAGCGCTCGATGATGTGGGCGAAAGCGTGGATGCCGCTACCAACGAAGGCTTCCTCGTCGATGGTCAGGCGCACCTCGATGCCGCGCACCAGGCAGGCGAACGGATTCCCCGGCAGCCAGGTGTTGGCCGCCTTGTGCGAGACCGCCAGGATGCCGCCGATCTGTCGCTGCGACGATGGTGAGCGCGGCAGGTCGTACAGCGTCAGCATCTCGCGGAAGGCATCGAGGCCGCCCTCGGTCAGCGACAGATGGTTCAGCGACAGGTGCGAAATCAGGCGCCAGTGCGCGCCGCGGCCACGCTCGAAGCGATGCGAGGACGTCGGCTTGCGCAGGAAGCTGATAGCGCGCACGCTGGAACCGCCTTCCAGGAACAGATCGCCGCCGCGCTGGCCGTAGCTCAGCGAGGCCGGTAAATCGCGATTGGTGCAGCTCAGTTCCAGGCTCAGGGTGTCGGTTTCCACCTCGGCCGGATCGAAATCGATGTCGACGATGGAAATCTGCGTTTCGTAGCCAGGGCTTTTCTCGGCGATGATGTCGTCGCGCCGCATGACCCAGTAGTGGCCATTCTTTTCCGGCGTCTGGCCGTGGCGCAGCGAGTAGAACGGGCGGAACTCCAGCACCGATTCGCCCTGCGGCGTTTGCCGCACCAGCTTCACGGAATCGATGGACTGCACCTCGTACGCGAACGCGCGGCGGGCGTCGGCCAGCACCGGATAGCTGGCGGTGGTATGCGTCAGGCGTATCGGCTCGCCGCGCTGGCGGAACAGGTTGACCACCGGCGTGCAGCCCAGCAGCACGTTGTTGATGTTCAGCGTGCCGAGCATGCGCGCGGTGTTCGAATCGGTACGCATGCCCGACAAGGCCAGGTGCAGCGTGACCGACTTGCAGCCAACCGGCAGCAAGCCGGCCAGCGCGTGCAGGTCGATGTCGAAGAAGTTGAACTTCTCCGGGAAACAGAAATATTCGGTCAGCAGGCGATAGGCCGCGTGCGAGCGGGCCGAAAAATCGATCAGCGATTCTTCCTCGTCGAAGCCTGCCGGAGTCACCGGGATTTTATGCAGCGGGATCCAGCGGCCGTTGCCGTCCGCTTCCGCATAGGCGCACACGCCGCGCATGAACAGCGCGTCGCGCAGCGCGGCGCAGAAGGACGGCTCGCCGTCGATGAACACGCGCAGCTTGGACAGCCCAAGCTGCGGCACCGCGACCTGGGCCGAGGTGCTGGAAATAGTCAGGCTGATGCTGGAGGTGGCATTGGACGGCGTGCGCGTCGCTTCCGGCGCATCGATGATGGCGGCGAAGGCCGCATGCGTCAGCGCCAGCGGCGCGACCGTCACCGGATACGCGGTGCGGAAAGTGCACACGGCGCCGCGCACCGGGCGCGTGGTCAGCTGCGTGCCACGCGGGATTTCGCTGGCGGTGGTCAGCTGCGCCGCGGCGCCGCTGAAGTCCATGCGCGCGATCGAGCACGATGGGAACGGCCGCAGGTAATGCGGATACAGCACCTCGAACAGTGCTTCGGTAAATTCCGGGTAGTCGTCGTCGAGCCGTTTGGCGATGCGCGAATTGAGCAGCGCGAACGATTCGATCATGCGTTCGATGTGCGGGTCTTCGCACACCTCGCCGCCGATCAACAGCCGGCCGGCGATTTTTGGGTAGCGTTCAGAGAATTCGCGCGAATAGCGGCGCAGGAATCCCAGCTCCCTTTCGTAATACGGTAATAATTGGTCCAACTCAGGCTCCCGATTGCGCCACGCGGCGCGCCTTGCTTATGGTGTAGTGCAGGCTGGACGGCTGCAACACAGCATCAAAATTGACCGGTTCATGGGCCGAAC
The DNA here is from genome assembly GCF_003416895.1 of Duganella sp. BJB476. Classification (GTDB taxonomy): domain Bacteria; phylum Pseudomonadota; class Gammaproteobacteria; order Burkholderiales; family Burkholderiaceae_D; genus Rugamonas. The sequence goes on along the minus strand of NZ_QVIO01000001.1, from coordinate 1,249,519 downwards.
TCACCACCAGCAACGCCGTGATGGCGAAGTTGAGGCGGTTGATGGAGTCAGCGCGCAGTTCGAGCGAAGCCTGCACATTGCGCAGGCGCGGCTCGTGGCGCGCGATGGCTTTTTCAAGACATCGGCAAATAAAAGCGCGATCGTCGGTGCTCGACAGCGACAAGCCGGCAAAGTCATTCAAGCCGTATGTCACGATCGAGCGTCCGCATTCGGGATACCGCTTCAGCAGCTCTTCCGGGATCACGGTGCGCGTATTGAGGAGCGCTTCCAGATCGCGCGCGACCGAGTCCTTCAAGTCCTCGATCGACAAGCGCGATACCGTGCCGCTGGAGGCGCCGTTGACTGGCATATCCATCAGCCGGTCAAACAGTCCCGGCGTAAAACCCTTCATCGGTATCCCATCAAACAGTCAGTCGATTACGCGGTCTTGTTAGCCGACAGATCCCAGCCACCCGAGGTGTTACCGCCCGAACCGCCGCCAACTTTCTGTTGGGTGTACTTCCACTTCACTTTCGAATACTTGATCGCCACGTCTTCAGTCAGGATGTTGCCCTGCTTGACGGTTGGTGCAACGCTGCTGATCAGGACATTTTCCAGTTCGATTTCGAAGTACTTGATACGCTCGCCATTGCCGTCGGCGCGCAGGAATTCCAGCTTCGCTTTAGGAATGGTTTTACCCGACGAGCAGGTTTGCAGCAGCAGAGGAGTAGCCAGGTCGGCCAGCTTCGAGACCACGATGTCTTTGTGCTCGGTGCGCTCGGCGGTGTGGCCGCCACCGGTCGATGCGGTAGCCGACTTAGGCTGCAGCACTTCCCATTGAACGGTCGATACCTCGATCCAGTCCTTGTGGGTAGCATCGGCGGATTCGCCTTTGATACCATCGATTTGCAGATAGACGTCGATTGCCATTGTTATTCCTTTCGGTTGTTAAAGTAAGTACTACGGTTGCTTAGTTCTTGGTCGATGCAGGGAGCTCCGCGACCAAACGGAGTGAAACGGACAGCTCGTCGAGCTGGAAGTGCGGACGCAGGAACGACACGGCGCGGTACACGCCCGGACGGCCCGGCACTTCGGATACTTGTACCGACGCTTCGCGCAGCGGGAACTGGGCTTTCTGTTCCTGGCTGGCGTTATCGTCCAGCAGCACGTACTGGGTCAGCCAGCGGTTCAGGAAGTCTTCCACGTTCGAGGCGGCGGCGAAGCTGCCGATTTTGTCGCGCATCATCGCCTTCATGTAGTGGGCGATGCGCGAGACGGCGAAGATGTATTGCAGCTGCGCCGACAGCACGGCGTTGGCGTTGGCGGCCTCGCTGTTGTACTTGCGGGCTTTCTGCGCCGATTGCGCGCCGAAGAAGGCGGCGTAGTCGGTATTCTTGCAGTGGACCAGCGAGATGAAACCGAGGTCGCTCAGTTCTTTTTCGCGGCGGTCGGTGATGGCGATTTCGGTCGGGCACTTGAGCGCCACTTCGCCTTCGTCGGTCTTGAAGGTGTGGGTCGGCAGGTCTTCCACCAGGCCGCCGCCTTCAACGCCGCGGATCGCCGCGCACCAGCCGTAGTCCTCGAAGGCCGCGGTCAGCTTGGTGCCGAACGCATAGGCGGCGTTACACCACAGGTATTTCTGGTGATCGGTGCCGTCGACATCTTCGACGAAGTTGAAGCCTTCGGTGGTGGCGCCATCGGCCGGATTGAACGGCAGGCGGCCCAGGAAGCGCGGCAGCGTCAGGCCGACGTAGCGCGAGTCTTCCGATTCGCGGAACGACTTCCACTTCGCGTATTCGACGGTGTCGAACACCTTGGACAGGTCGCGCGGCTTACCCAGGTCGCTGTAGCTCTCCAGGCCAAACAGTTCCGGCGACGCGGCCGAAATGAACGGCGCGTGCGCGGCGGCGGCCACGTGCGACATCTGTTCGATGAAGTACATGTCTTCCGGCTGGCGGGTGATCTCGTAATCGCCCAGCAGCGCGCCGAACGGCGCACCGCCGAAGGTGCCGAACTCTTCTTCGTAGACCTTCTTGAACATCGTGCTCTGGTCGAACTCCAGCGCGGACTGGAAGTCCTTGACCAATTCTTTCTTGGTCGCGTTGAGCATCTTGATCTTCAGGTTCTGGCCGGTGGCGGTGTTGCGCACCAGGTAGTTCAAGCCGGTCCAGCTGCTTTCCAGCTTCTGGAATTCCGGCGCGTGCATCACGGCCGACAGTTGCGCCGAAATCATGCGGTCCAGTTCCGCGACGCGGGCGTCGATGGTGGCGGCCAGATTATCGGAAACCACCACGGTGCCGTCCATGACCTGGTTCACCAGTTCGGAGATCAAATCCTTGGCGCGCGCGTGTTCGGCGCTGGACTTGGCGACCTTGCTTTGCTCGACGATCTGGTCGAGCAAAGCCATTTCAGTGGCGGCGGCGGGCGCGCCGCCTGGAGTCAGTTGAGCGGACATGATCAGGCTTTCGTGGTTTGCTGGCCCAGTTCGGCCAATTTCTCGGTGCTGTTCAAGACGTCGTTGAGGATGTCTTCCAGCTTGTCGTTACCGGCCAGCTTGTTGCGCAGGTCGGCCAGCTTGGTGCGCGCTTCGAGCAGCTTGCGCAGCGGTTCCACCTGCTGCACCACGGCTTCGGGACGGAAGTCGTCCATCGACTTGAATTTCAGGTCGACCGCGAACTGGCCGGCTTCGTCGCTCAGCTCATTCGATACGCGATAGGCGGCGCGCGGTTCGACGGCTTTCAGCACCTCGTCGAAGTTATCGCGGTCGATGCCGACGAAGCTGCGGTCCTTCAGGCGCTTTTGCTCGACTTCCGAATTGCCGCCGAAATCACCGACCACGCCCATCACGAAAGGCAGTTCCTTGTTTTCGATGGCGTCGCCGATTTCAACGTCATAGGTCATCTGGACCCGTGGCGGACGAATTTTTTGTAGTTTCTTCTGGACGCTGGTATTTTTTGACATGGGATTCCCCTATCGTTGGGTTAAATTTACTTCAGGGCGCCGAACGGATTGGCGCTTGAATCATCATCGGCCTTGGCCTTGCCTTTTTTGCCTTTGGCGGCGGTGCTGCTGTTGTTGCGAACCGGATTGGCGGCTTGCGCAGGCTGCGGCGGCACCAGCACGGTCTCGCCCAGGCTTTCGCGCAGCAGCTTGGCCAGGTCTTGCGACTCGGTGCGCAGCGATCCGGACAAATTGTTCTGGCGGCTCAGGTCCGACAGCGCGCGCGTCGACAAACGCAAACCGCTGATGGCGATGATGCTGTTGGCCAGGCGGTCGTTCGGATCGCGCACCAGCACTTCCTGTGCGCTGGTGATGGCTTCGCCGTATTGACCGGCTTCATAACGGGTCTGGGCGATATTGGTCCACGGCGTCTTGTCGGCCGGGTAGGCTACGGCCGCCTCTTTCCATAAGGTAACTGCTTGCTCTTTTTGTCCCGAGCCGCTGGCTTGGCTGGCTTTGGCCAACATATCTTCCATGCTCGGCAGGGCGGGTTTCTGGACGACCGGGGCGGTCATACAAGCGCTGAGCGATGCGGCGCAGACAGCGGCGCCAATGAAACGACCGATGCGGCCGAGGGAAATAACGGTATTCATGCTGTCCTCAAACTAAATATCAAAAAAGAATGCTTAATCACTAATTTCTCCAACAGGCGCCACGTTATCAGAAATTTATTATTGACCGCGTTCAATTGAATTTTTGGTTGCGAAGGGGAACTTTTTAGTTCCGCAGAGGTCCGCGCTGCCTATTTTTTAAGCTGCGCACGATAGAAACCAAGCGGGCGCGGTAATTGGACAAGAAATGTTATTGTTCTGCTACTTAACAAATGGCATCAATGCGCCACACTCTCAAGGACGCACGCATGAGCAGCAAAATTCTATGGGGCGAAGGCTTATTCCTGCGCCCACAGCACTTCCAGCAACAGGACCAGTATCACGAGCAGCGCTTGCATCAGAGCATGCTGGCCTTGCACCCCTACGCCTGGGGCGTGAACCAGTTGCAGATCGATCGCGACGCCCTGGCCAACAACAGCTTGCGCGTGCTGGAGTTGTCGCTGCGCTTCCAGGACGGTGAGCTGTACAGCGCTCCCGGCGAAGACGAACTGCCGGATGCCGTGGACCTGAGCCAGATGCTGCAATCGCAGCAGAGCGTGACCTTCTACGCCGCCCTGCCCTCGTTCAAGCCCTTCGGCGGCAATTTCGGCGACGCCGCCAATGGCGGCAACGCGGTGCGCTTCCTGCAATCGAACCGCGACACGCCGGACCTGTACACGCAAGCCGCATCGGCGCAACTGAGCTACCTGAAAAAAACCGTGCGCCTGGTGTCGGAGTTCGAGCCGCGCGATTCGTACACGCACTTCCCGCTGTTGCGCCTGCGCCGCGCGGCCACCGGCGGCTTCGAACTGGATGCCGCGTTTGTCGCGCCCAGCCTGTCGATCCGCAGCTCGCCGCTGCTGTTCCTGCAGCTGCGCCGCCTGATCGACGCGCTGCAGGCGAAGGTCAGCGCGCTGTATGGCCACCACCGCGAACCAAGCAAACATGTGATCGAATTCCGCTCCGGCGACATGTCTTCTTTCTGGCTACTGCATACGGCCAGTTCGGCGTTTGCCTCGCTGTCGCACTACTTCCATCATCCAACGCTGCATCCGGAACGGCTGTACGAACAGCTGCTGTCGCTGGCCGGCGCGCTCATGACCTTCTCGAAAAGCTGGACCCTGGCCGACCTGCCGCCTTACCAGCACACCGATCCCGGTCCAGGCTTCGCCCAGCTGCACCAGATCATCCGCGAGCTGCTCGACACCGTGATCTCGTCGAAGTACTTCGCCATCGCGCTCAAGGAAGTCAAGCCTTCGTACCACCACGGCATGCTGGATTCGCAGAAGATCGACGACAAGACCACCTTCTACATCGCCGTCTCGGCCGACCTGCCGGCCAGCGAACTGGTGGACATCGTGCCGCTGCGCTTCAAGATCGGCGCGCCGGACGACGTCGAAAAATTCGTGTTGTCGGCCATGCCGGGCGTGCGCCTGACGCATGCGCCGCAGGTGCCGGCCGCCGTGCCGGTACGTCCGGACGCCTGCTACTTCGCGCTCGAGGCCAAGGGCCAGATGTACGAGCGCATGCTGCAAGCCCAATCGATTTCCATTTACGTCCCCGGCGGCATGCACGACCTGAAGCTGGACCTGGTGGCCGTTACTTCCTGAACTGAGGATCAAACATGAACGCAGTTACCGCACCTTCCCTGATGGGCGCCGGCGCCCCGCCTAGCGCCGCCAGCGCTCCGCAAACCCTGCTCGACCTGATGTACGACGGCTTCTACGCGCTGTTCATGCTCAAGAACGGCAACGGCCCTGCGGACGACGGCGAATTCGCCCGCAAGATGACGGCCTTCCTGGACGACTTCGGCCGCGGCGCGAAAAAGCACAACGCCTCGCCGGACGATATCGACAACGCCAAATACGCCTTCTGCGCGGCGGTCGACGAGATCATCCTGCGCTCCAGCTTCACCATCCGCGACGCGTGGGAACGCCGCCCGCTGCAACTGGTGCTGTTCGGCGACCAGCTGGCCGGTGAGAACTTCTACAACCGCCTGGAGAACCTGCGCGCACGCGGCAGCGCGCACATGCAGGCGCTGGAAGTGTTCCATATGTGTTTGCTGCTGGGCTTCCAGGGCAAGTACATCCTCGAAGGTTCGGAAAAGCTGAACTACCTGACCTCGCGCCTGGGCGACGAAATCGCCCACATGAAGGGCAAGCGCGGCGGCTTCGCGCCGCACGCCGAACGCCCGGACCAGATCAAGCACAAGCTGCGCAGCGACCTGCCGGTGTGGGTGCTGTGCTCCGTGTTTGGCTTGATCTGCGTGCTCGGCTACATCGGCCTGCGCACTTCGCTGGACCACAATGCCGCCAACCGCATGAACGCGTATAACGACGTGGTCAAAATGGCCCCGCGCGCCGCCAACCTGACGATCACCCTGCCCTGATGGATCTGCTGTCACAAATTCCCTCGGCGCTCGGCCTGTTCGGCACGGGCCTGAGCCAACACGCGCGCCTGCTCACGCTGGCCAGCGCCCAGGATTCGGGACTGCCTGAATCGCTGATGGCCGAACATTTCAGCGGCCGCGAAGGCGTCAACGAACTGTATGCGTTCGAAGTGGACGCGTTGAGCGTTTCGACCGACCTGGATCTGACCATCTTTATCGGCGAAGAGCTGACCGTCACGCTGCTGCAGCCGGATGGAAGCAAACGCGCGTGGCACGGCATCTGCACCGAAGCCGCGTGGCTGGGCGCGGACGGCGGCGTGGCGCGCTATCGCTTGCAGCTGGAGCCGGCGCTGTCGCTGCTGCGGCTGCGCCGCGACAGCTATATTTTCCAGGACAAGAACGCCCAGGACATCGTCACCGAACTGCTGGCCGACTATCCGCAGCTGCGCTTTGAGTTCGACGTCACGCAAACGCTGGAGCCGCGCGCGATCTGCACGCAGTACCGCGAAAGCGACCTCGAATTCTTCAAGCGCTTGCTGGCCTCCGAAGGCCTGAGCTGGCGCTTCGAGCACGACCAGGCAGACGATGAGAGCAAGGACGGCCAGGCCAAGCACAAGCTGGTGATCTTCGACAGCAAGGCGCGCGCACCGGATACGCCGGGCGACGCCGAAATCCGCTTCCACGGCGTGCGCGCCACCGACACCGACGACGCCATCGACCACTTCTCCGCGCGGCGCCAGGTGCAGGCCAACGCCATCAGCATCAGCAGCTGGGACCCGGCGCAGTTGCTGGCGCCGTCGGCCGAGCAGGCGTCCAGCCTCGATGCGGGCGAACTGCCGGTGCTGGCCGTGTACGACGGCAGCGGAGAGCGCATTGCCAGCGGCGCCGACAACGGCGTCGCCACCGATCCGCACAGCCAGTTGATGCTGCAAGCGCTGGAACTGGAGAACAAGGTCTTCGAAGGCAAAGGCGCGGTACGCCGCCTGGCTGCGGGCCACGGCTTCCAACTCACGCAACATGAACGCTATGCCGACGGCGACAACCGCTTCATGGTGCTGTGGGTGCGCCACGAAGCGCGCAACAACATCCAGTCGCAGATCAAGACGGCCGCCTCGCTGATCGGCGGCGGCATCGAGAACGGCACCTACCGCAACAGCTTCGGCTGCGTGCGCGACAGCGTGGCCGTGGTGCCGCGCGCCACCGCTGCGCCACACGCCAGCACGGCGCTGGGTCCGCAGACGGCGGTAGTCGTCGGCCTGGCCAGCGCGATCGCCACGACGGACCGCAATCACCAGATCAAAATCCAATTCAGCTGGCAGCGCGGCCAAGGCGCCAACGCCGGCGGCATGGGCCACAACACCGACAGCAAGGGCAACGCGCCCGGCGACGAAAGCTCCGGCACCTGGGTGCGCGTGGCGGAGGCGCTGGCCGGCCCGAACTGGGGCTCGCAATTCACGCCGCGCATCGGCACCGAGGTGCTGGTCGACTTCATCGAAGGCGATATGGACCGGCCGATGGTGGTGGCGCAGTTGTACACTGGCTCCGACTTGCCGCCGTTTTCGGCGGGAGTGGATTCGGGCGCCAATCATGCGGGCACGCTGTCCGGCATCCACAGCCACAACTTCGACGGCGGCGGCTACAACCAATGGCAGCTGGACGACACGCCTGGACAGGTGCGCACGAGGCTTGCGACCAGCAGTGCCGCGACGCAGCTGAACCTGGGCTATTTGATTCAGCAGGATCCCTCCTCCGCCCAGCGCGGCCCGTATCGCGGCAGCGGCTTTGAACTGCGCACCGACGCCTGGGCCACGGTGCGCGGCGCCGAGGGCGTGCTGCTGACCACCAGCGCGCGCGCCGCGCAAGGCAGCGGCGTCACGTCGACGCAGATGGATGCGGACGAGGCGCTCGGTTCGTTGAAATCGTCGAAGGAACTGGCGGATAAACTGAGCGAAGCGGCCACCCAGCAGCAGGCCTTGTCCAGCAAGCCGGCGGTGGAAGCGCACAAGGATTTCATCACGCAGCTCGATCCCAAAGACAAAGGAAAGCATGCCGGCGCGGTCAACGGCCAGCAGGCCGCCAAGGCCAAGGACGGCGCGCGCGATCTCGACGCGGCCAGGCCGGTGGAAAAATTCGGCGCCCCACTGGTGCTGATGGACGCCCCGTCCAGCATCAACTGGGCCACGCCGGCATCTACCGTGCTGTTCGCGGGCCAGCAGCTGCACTGGGTGTCGCAGGGCGACCTGCACATGACGGCCGGGTACACGGTATCGTCGGTGGCGGCCAACGCGGTGAGCTACTTCTCGCACACCGGCGGCATCCAGGCCATCGCCGGCAACGGACCGGTGTCGCTGCAAGCGCACACCGACCAGCTGGAGATTTTGGCCGACAAGTCGATCACCGTCATCTCGGTCAACGACAGCATCGAGATCAAGGCCAGCCAGAAAATCGTGCTGCAAGCCGGCCAGTCCTCGATCACGCTGGAAGGCGGCGACATCACGTTCGCCTGCCCTGGCAACTTCACTGTCAAGGGTGGGAAGCATGTGTTTGAAGGCGGCGCCAGCGCACCGGCTGCACTGCCGATGTTACCGGAAGGCGCGCTACCGCCAGATACATTGTATTTGGACCATCGCTACCACGACGATCAACCGTTAGCCGGTGCCGATTACTTTGTCAAACTGGCCGACGGCTCCGAACGCACCGGCAAGCTCGATACACAAGGCCGCGCAGTAATTACTAACATCAAGACGGGGATGGCCCAGGTTAGTTTTGGTCCGATGCCAGGTGCGTTCCAGCGAGTGGACAAAACGCCGATGCCCAATTACGATGCAGCCCCTTCCGGAGCGAAGATCGACAGCCTGATCGACAAATATTTAAAATCAGACGATGCCGGCAACGCCGCCTGATAAGGAGCAAGCATAATGAGCGACACGCAGAATCCTCCAGCCGGCTGGACAGTAAGTTATTTCAAATCTGTCTGTGCCGATGTTGGGAGTTGGACTTGGGGAACGGTACAAGGGGCTTTCAACGAAAAGGCAAGCATCACCCAAATTATTGTGGACGCGGTCATCGGCATGATCCCGCTGGTCGGCGATGCGACAGCCGTGCGCGATCTGATCGCAGTTGTCTTCGGCCTGGCCGATGATGAGGAAAAACGCAACTCAACATGGCACTGGGTATTGCTCGTTGTGCTGCTGTTTGCACTGATACCAGTGTTCGGCGGCGTCGTTAAAGGCGTGGGACGCATCATCGTAAAGGTTGCAGAGGAAGCAGCCCATATGGCAGCGGCAGCCAGAATGGCGCACATGGTCGAAGGCGCCAAGGAAATCATTGAGTTCCTTAACCGGATCGGCGTTAAAAACGCCGAGAAGTGGTTGCTCGCGCTGCGCATCAGCGACCACATGGCTCCTTTGGTCGAAAAGTTCACGCACCTGATGGGGACGCTAGACGGTATCCTGCTTAAAACCCGTAGCATGATTGCCGGCATTTCCCCCAGTCTGGCCAACCGCATCCAGCAGCTGCGCGGCGGCCTTGTCAGGGTACGGGACAAGGGTAAGGAAATGATACCGATCGCGGTGAAAGAATTTGATCAGAAATTGCGTGAGATTCAGGCTTACATTCGTTCGGGTGGCGAGACGACTAGTCGCCTGGCGCTGCATGAGGTGGCCACCGGCCAAAAGGTGGCGACACGCGCAGAAGAGCGGAGGCTAGTTGAAGACGGTGTGCTGCCCGCACGGAGCTCACGGGGCGGATTTAACCAGAATCCAGCTTCCAGTTTGGCCCCTGCTAAGGTCTCGAAATATTACAAACCGGAACCCGGATATCCCAACCTGTTACGTGCCGACCGTGAAACCGGGCAGTACAACAGCGTGGCAGCCTTTTCCGGAAAAATGATAAATCGCGAGTTAAAAGACGGCGAACAAATTTTCCGATTCTTCGGCCCCCCGCGAACAACCCATGGCGTGGACGTAGGCGAGGCGTGGGCGGGTGGTGCATGGTGGGGCGTGGGCCCTCCACCCAAGAGTGCCAAGGAATGGCGAGAGATGGCGGCAGTGCTCGACAGTTTCAACGGCGATGGCTTTTACGTATCAGCTCGGGTCGTGGGGAACAAAGGACCGAAAGCGGTCGTCGGTACGGTCTCGGAACAGTTTGGTACACAGATTCCAGGCCAGTATCTTCCCGGTGGCGCAACTCAGGCGTTCTTTTTGCTAGAGGATGGGTTCCAAGAAATTTTGAAGCGAGTCGGTCACGATTTCGCCAATGGCGTCAAACAAAGCAAGATCATCGATAGCAACGCAGGACTTGAATTTACTTTTCATAGCACCAGTTGGACCGACACGAACGGTATTTGGGGCTACATTCACGCCCCAGGTACCACGACCACGCAAACCGCGCGTGTCGGCAGCCGAGAACAAGCAACTAAACATAACGAACAGGTAGTCGTCCACCCATGAACCAATCCATACCCGACAGTGCTGCCATGTTGCCGTCCGATTTTGAACGGCAGCAGATTTTTTACTGGCTGCGGAGAGTCAGTTCGGTTACGGCATGGCGCCGCCTTTTTGAATTCTATAGAGCCTGGGCAACGGCCACAGAAAATAGCCTACGCGAAGCCGACGAGCACGGCTGGGGGCAGGAGACCTCGCTTCCTCAGTCAGAATATGCTCTCATTTTAAAGTGCTTGGCGCATTGTGAAGAAGGTGTCAGTCGACTGGAAAAGGGCGATAAACGGGTATTTAAATTTGATGCAAATGGTGAATTTGCAATGGCTCGACGCATGCTTTCTCATTGGACGCAGATGCTTGAACGTATTGAGTTAGGTGAGAATGGCATCAAAGAAAATACCCCGCTCTGGGCCGAATTTTGCGAGGCACTAATCTCGTTAGGCCAAGCGTGGGGAGAGTGCGCCATGCATATTCTTGAGCCTCGTTATCTTGGCGAACCAGGTCTCACGTTGTACGGCGCCTGGCTTCAGGCGGAGTTGAAAACAATGCCTTTTCCACAGAAACTAATGCAGGTCCCCGATCCGATTGATAACACCTTCGTGCGTACGAACGATTACACACCGTGCTCCGGGATTTGGGAACCGGTGGACGTCCCCAAACCCTCGCTCTTGAGTTTGATTACTCGCGCTCCTAAACCTCAACCGCCCTTCAAGCTTGTCGGTGCCATGAACTACTTGCACGGTGGGTCGAAAGCACCAAGGATCATGGTGGAGACGGCGTCCGACAATATTGATCTGGACACCACATGGCGTTTGCTGTGGCGAGACGACCGCTATACCGACGGTACGGTTCCAGAAGAAGAGGCGCACTATCGGTTCAACAAACCGGACGCAGTTCTCCCCCCTGCCCCATTGATCTGGGTACCGAAAGAAACCATTTGGGCAGAGAGCGGCGCCGTCACACAAGTCGCAGGAAAATGGTTAGTCGAGACTGACCTAAGTGCCAGTGTCACGCTGCAAAAAGGTGAGAAGCTGCCGCTGCATCAAGGCCTAGAAGTGCGTTGGGTGTTGGCTGACAATTGACGTCGGACGGAATCCCTGCATCTTTGCCGCACCCCGATGAACTGCCCCAGTCCGGAAAATTCCGTCATGCTGCCATCCGATTTGGATTTAACGCCTGCATCAAAGCATGCTGGCGTTGCATCCCTATAGTAGGCAAAACCACCCAGAATGGCCTGCTTTGCACCAACCTCAGCGCGCTAAAAGGACAGGGGAAAGAGGATGAAATGTGCGAAGGAGGCGTATTGCCGCTGATAATTATTCCAGCACGAATTAAGCCTTGAAGGAAAAACGGACTATGCAACCATGAAAACCCTCTTATTCAATTTCATGTCGCTTGTCTTATTTGTGGCAAGTTCCACGTGCTTCGCGATGCCCGACGTAAAGAATTATGACAATGTCGAGCTAAACGAGATTCCTGAGATAGTGCCAATTACAAAAGAACAGCAGGAATACATCCGCCATTTATTAAAGTCCATGTTAGATGTCATCGAAAAAAGAGAGTCTTGGAAGAAAATGATGCAGTATTTGGAAACGGTAGTTATTTTTGGCCTAAGGATCCGCAGAAACCGATCAGAGCTAGTCTCTCATACGAAGTAGAAAATTTTAAGTTTCGCTCTATCTCGATCGGTTTTGGCCGCAATGACTCGTCCTCCCCTTGGAACGTTGGAGGATTGTCTATTCATCCCAGAAATTTTCCAATGGGTTTCTTTGATATGAAATTTTCAAAAAACTTATTTGACGGCTTTGTTCTCGAAAAGGCTAGCACGGAGCATCGACAAACCAGACCATTGGCCGTCGTAAACGTCTTCTCATACAAAACAAAAGGGAGCGGACCAGCGATAAAATTGCGGTTTGAAGCGAGTCCAACCGTTTCCGACATTAAAGACGGGTATCCGCGAAGCTTCCATCAATTTTCGATATTTCTAGACCAAGGCTTATCGCAATCAACGCCCCCAGAAAAACTGAATAAACTATTTATACCGTTGCCGGCAGGGCGATTACTGAAACCGATGATGGTCGCCTGGCTCCTGTGTACCAGCCAGGCATTTGCCGGCGACTGCAAAGAGAACTGCATACTGACAAATCGCTCGCAAGACCAGTCCTGCGCCTTGGACAAGACGCCGCTGACCCGATGTGGAAATTTTTCCAGTTATATGGCGGAAGACAGCAAGCTCAATGCGCAATATAGGAGCCTCGTCAAAAAACTAAACAGCGCAGATGCGGCGGCGCTCAGGACCACCCAGCGCGCATGGTTGCAATGGCGTCTGGATAAATGCGACGAGGCGGACGAGGCGTCCGGGTGCGACAATGGAGTTTGCGCCGGCGTGGCTCATGACGCGTGCATCATCGCCGTGACCAGAGATCGAACCTTGGACTTCGTACAGTTCAGTAACGACCCAGCCAACGCGGCGCGAACGAACTTTTCGTTCTCCCACAAGGACAACGCGCGGACATCAAGCCAGGCCGGCAGCGCAGATCAATTCGAGCTGTTGCTCGCGGCTTTTGCCGCCCTGGATAAGGAGTTGCTGCCCGCATCGGACGCCAGCATGGCAGTCGAACTGAACGTCTCTCCACCAGCGGAGACAGGATTGCCGGCCGGCGTGTCGCCATCGGCGATTCAAGACCTGCGCTTGCGCACGGAATACATGGCGGCATTGGACGCGAACCAGAAACGGGCAAAGATCGCCAGCCAACAACGTCAGCTACGCGACAGCGAGAATACATCGGAGAATGCGCTGGCGATTTTGGCCGCCAAAGCGACTCCGCAGCAATTGAAAAACATGGGCCAAAGCCTCCAGCGCTCGCAGCTTACCGCGCAGCGCAAGGCGCGCTTGACTGCCCTGCTCGCCAAGGCGGCACGCCCTTGACATCACCAACCTACCTGACGCAACCACCTCAACAACAATGAAAACCATCCTCGCCTATTGCACGCTGGCTCTCGCGCTCGCGTTGCCCCCATCCGCCCAAGCCGACGTCGCCTCCAGCCAGCAAGGTTTGCACCAGTGGCCGGCCTTGAAAGGCAAACTGGTCATGGTGGCCGGCACGGTCAGCGACGTGTTGCGCTACAAGCGCAGCATGACCTTCTATTTTGAAGCCAAGCCCGGTGGCGACTGGATCCATGTCCCCATCGTCAAGTCGCGAGATGACCAGCAAGACACCTGGTTCAACGTCTCCCACGGCGAAACAACCATGGTCGACGGCTTCGTGGCCGCCCGTGGAGGCGACGTCTACCTGATCGAAGCAGCCGTCAGCGAATCGCCTGCCGGCATCAAGGCCAGCTGGTACAAACTGACCACCGACGACCCCGCCTACCCCGACGGCCCGTTCTACCTGTTCAAGCCGGTCGGCCAAAAATTCTACGCCGACGGCAAGGATTTGACGGTCGAGTGGGTGTTGAAGAAAGAGGCCGCCGTCAAACCAGAAAATCGGACCAAACGATGAAACGATTGATACTGGCAGCAGCATTGCAGACAGCCCTTGGCGCGCACACGGCCATCGCGCCCCCGACGGAAGCAAAGGCGGCCGCCTGGCTGGACAAGGCGGAAACGATCGAAACCGTTTACTCGGAAAACATCACGCCCGACAGTGTGCTGGCGCTAATGCTGATCAGCACCCCGTCCACAATTCCCCGCTCCACCGCCCACTGTGGCGCCGGCCTGGAAGACCATGCGGTGCTGATGCTCAACAAGAACGGCAAGCAGAACTACGTGGATTCCTTCCTGCTGCAAAGCTGCCTCACCTCCCTCGTGCTGGACACCGAATTCCCCTACGACCTGAAGAAGTCGATCAAGTTCGAAGGCCCCGCGCGCGGCATCAGCTTCAAGTGGCTGAACGGGCCGGACGAGAAACGTCACCTGCTCAGCGTCAGCAACCAGCACTTTTTGCTGCAGACGCTGCCCGACAAGGACGACAAGCCAACCTCCTGCACGGCGAACAACAAGGCCGCGCTACGCAAGCAACTGCTCAAGTCGCCCGCGCCGGCCGAGGCATGGACCCTGACCGAGCTGCTGCTATGCGGAGCCAAAACATCCGGCAACGTCGCCTACCTGCGCGCCCACGTAGCGAAGAAAATCACCGCCAAGGTCTACGACACCGGCGGCGAAGAGCAAGTCTCGACCGTCACCGTTGACGCCTCCTTGCTCGAATCCCTGCTCGGCGCCGGCGAGGCCAGGGACGCCGAACTGACCCTGTCCGACAACGAAATCGCCCTCCAGTACTGGCCCAACGAAGCCTGCATCAACGGTCGCACGCTGCGCTACGGCAAAGGACAGTGGCGCGTCGTCGCCACCGGCGACGCCTGCGACTGAGACGCCACCGCGCCGCTTACTGGGTGACAGCCTCAGGCATCGCCGACGAATGGTGGTTCAGGATCTTCCACGCGCCATCCACCTTCTTGTACACATAGGTGTAGCGCGCATGCACCTGCTGCGGCTTGCCATCCTTGGTCAGCTTGAAGGTGTAGACGCCGGTATCGAGTGCCGCGTCCGCGCCGAGCAGGCGGATCTGGCGATAATTGATAGTGCCGGCCGGCTTCATCTTCAGGAACTTGACGAAGTAATCCTTGATCCCCGCCGGCGTCGACCGCACCTCGTTCGACACGGTCGGCTCCAGCACGCCGTCCGGAGCGTACAGGCGCGTCACCTGCTCGGCATCGCCGGTGGCCAGCGCAGCGTTCCAGCGGTCGAACAGGCCGGCGATCTCCGCTTCGCGGGCATCGGCCGGCGCGGCCGCCACTTCCAGGTAGACCTTCGGCGGAAGCGTCGCGTCGGCATGCGCCAGGCTGCTGGCCGCCAGGGCCAGGGTGACGAGAATTCGTTTCATAATCAGCTCCAGTGGTTGAGTCGGCGAGCGCGGTATTGGCCGCCGATGCAAGCAGTATCGCGTGCACCTCGGCACAAAAAATCTGCCGCTCGGGGGTATTCGCATATGCCGGGTGGCATATAATTCCCAGAAACCGCCCTATGCCGCCCATGCCCAACGACACCGCCCTCCCCACTGCCCGCGCCGCCCGCAGCCGCTACCGCCAGATCGAAAGCAGCGTCGCCCGCTGGCGCCTGCTGACCGACGCCGCCGGCGTATTGGGCAGCGATGGAGCGCGTCCCGGCGCGCTCGCCACCATCCTGGCCAAGACGCTGGCCTTCCTGTCGCTGGACGACGGCCTGCTGATGACCACCCAGGACGACGGCCTGCAAGTCTGCGCCAGCCAGGGCCAGACGCTGCCGGTAGGTGCCCGCCTAGGCCACGCGGCCGCCTTGCAGGCCACACTGCAGCCCGGCCCGCAGACGCCGGTGGTGCGGCAAGACGTGATCAGCGCCCTGCGGATAGGCCGCGAACAAAAGACCGGGCTCGAAGTGCTCGTGCCCCTATGCCTGGACAGCAAAAATCGCGGCATCCTCGCCCTGCTCGGGCCGCAACACACGCCGCCGCCCAGCCCCGACGACCTGCTCACGCTGCAAGCGGTGGCGACGCTGCTGGCGGCCGCCCAGTCCACGCCTCGCCAGGGCGCGCCACGTGTGGCTGCACCGGAAGCGGCGGCCGCGCTCAAGCTGCTGACCCCGCGCGAGCTGGAAGTGTTCGCGCTGCTGCCCAGCGGCTGGACCAACGCCGCCATGGGCGAGCACCTGGGCATCGCGGCCGGCACTGTCAAGGTCCACGTCGAACGCATCCTGCACAAGCTGGACCTGCACGACCGCACCCAGGCAGCCGTGCGCGCTGCCGATTTCGGACTCGGGGCATGAACCGCCTGCTTCATCCTCGCCACTGGTCGCTGGGGGTCAAAGGCGGCGTCATCATCGCGGCTTCGCTGGCGCTGCTGCTGGGTTCGGCCGCGACCAGCTACACGCTGGAACGCAGCACCGCCGCCGCCACCGCCGACATGCTGCGGACCATGCAAGTCCAGGCCGACATCCAGCGCCTGCACACGCAGATCGCCGAAGCGGCCACCGGCGTGCGCGGCTACCTGCTGACGGGGCGCGACGACTTCCTCACGCCCTACCGCGTCGCCAGCCTTCAACTGCCTGCCACCATGGCCCGCCTGCAGGAAACCGTAAGCGATCCCGAACAGCGCCGCCGCTTGGAGAAGGTACGGCCGCTGCTGCAAAACAAGCTGGACAGCCTGGACGTGCTGCGCGGCCAGCGCAACGCCAGCAGCGTCGTACTGCAACAGCATCTGCTGGCCAGCAAACAGGTACTCGACCAACTGCGTGCGGAAATCGGCGCCATGAACCTGCACGAAACCGAGCTGGTCGCACAGCGCACGCTGGCCTTGCAGCAGGCGTCCAACCGCAACCTGTGGATGACCATCGCCGTCATCGCCGCCGGCCTGACCGGTGCGCTGGCGATGCTGACCTTCACCTTCGGCCTGGTGCGCCGGGTGCGCCTGGCGGCCGAGAACGCCGAACGGCTTAACAGCGATCTGCCGCTCAAGCCGACGCTGGCCACCACCGACGAGCTAGGCCAGCTGTCCGACCGGCTGCACCAGGCCAGCGTGCTGCTGGCCGGCCGCGCCACGGCGGCGCAGGCGGCCAGCCAGGCCAAGACCGAATTCCTGGCGCGCACCAGCCACGAATTGCGCACGCCGCTGAACGCCATCCTCGGCTACGCCCAGCTGCTGGAAAGCGGACTGAGCGACCAACGCGACCATGAACACGCGGTGCAGATCCGCCAGGCCGGCCAGCATCTGCTGTCGCTGATCGACGAAGTGCTGGACATCGGCCGCATCGAAGCGGGCAAGCTGACGCTCGATTGCACACCGGTGGCGCTGGCGCCGCTGCTGAACGAAGCGATCACGCTGCTGCGGCCGCTGGCGCAGCAGCGTTCGGTACGGCTGCACCATGACGACATCGGCACGCTGGCCGTGATGGCGGACCGCCAGCGCCTGCTGCAAGTGCTGCTCAACGTGGTTTCCAACGGCATCAAGTATGGCGCCGCCGGCGGCGAGGTCGGCATCGTCTGCGCATCGGCAGACGGCAACATCACCATCCACATCGACGACAACGGCCCAGGCATTCCCGCCGCGATGGAAGAGCGCCTGTTCACGCCCTTCGACCGCCTCGGCATCGAGCGCGGCAGGACCGAAGGCGCCGGCCTGGGCCTGGCCGTGTCGAAGAGCCTGATGCAAGCGATGCACGGCGATATCCGCCACCAGCCCGGCCCCGGCACGCGCTTCACGTTGACGCTGCCCGCCGCCACCGCGCCCGCCTCCGGCAACGCAAACGGCCCAGCGCCAAGCCAAGCGCAGGTCGCGCCGGCCGTCGCGGCCACCCACAGCATGGTCTGCATCGACGACGACGCCGCCACCCGCACCCTGATCGCCACGCTGATGCTGCGGCGGCCGCACTGGCGCATAGCGACCCTGGCCGATACCGCCGAGGGCGCAGCGCTGACGGCACAATGGCAGCCCGACCTGCTGCTGGTCGCCAGCGGCCAGGCCAGCGCCGAACTAAGTGCCTCAGGCAGCACGCTCGTGCTGCTGGGCGCCGCCCCGCACGAGGACGCGCCGGAGCGCCACCTGGCCAAGCCACTCAACGTGCCCGCATTCTTCGCCCTGTTGGACCTGATGGAGCAAACCCGATGATGGAAAACGAAGTCCTGGCCTCCCGCATCCTGATCATCGACGACCAGCCCGCCAACCTGCGGCTGCTGGAAGACCTGTTCATCGGCGAGGGCCTGACCCACGTAGTCGGCACCACCGACGCCAAGACCGCGCTCGAGCTGTACACCGCCTTCGATCCCGACCTGATCGTGCTGGACCTGATGATGCCCGACCTGGATGGTTACGCGGTGCTGGAACGGCTCAAGCGACGCGGCGATCCCTACGACTTCCGCCCGGTGCTGGTGATCACCGCCGACGCCACGGCCGAGGCCAAACGCCGCTCGCTGGCCCTGGGCGCCAAGGACTTCCTGACCAAGCCCTTCGACACGCTGGAAGCGATGTTGCGCGTATGGAATCTGCTGGAAACGCGGGTGCTGTACAAACGCCTGCAAGCGCTGGCGCCGAAGGAAGACCTGGCCCCGCAAAGCTACCGCAGCCGACAAGACTGAGCCAACGTCCCCGAAAATATTTTATTTGTTTTGAAACCTTTTATCAGTTGTCTGGAATACACGGTTTGCGGGTTCAGGCTCGCCTCCCACAACCCGATACGGACAACCAACATGAAAACACTGCTACTGAAGGCCATCACCGTCGCCGGCATCGCCGCCGCTGCCAACGCCCACGCCGTCACCGACCCGGCAGGCGACTTCCTCGCGGTCTACACTGGCAGCCACACCCCCGCGTTCGATGTGCTGTCGGCCGATGTCGGCTACAACGCCGCCACCAATGAATTCGTGTTCCGCACCACCACCGCCGGACCGATCGCCGGTGTGGCAGGCGCGGCCTATGTGTTCGGGCTGGACGTGGGCGGCTCGTCCAATGCGCCGTTCGCCTCGGTCGGCTTGCCGGGCGTGACCTTCAACTCGGTTGTGACGCTGCGCTCCGACGGCACCGGCAGCATCGGCGCCAACGCCCTGAGCACCCACATCGTCGGCAACGAAATCTTCTCCACCGTATCGGCCTCGCTGCTGCCATCGAAAGGCCTGGCGTTCAAGGACTACACCTGGACCGTATGGTCGATCGATAGCCGTGTCGCCGGCCTGGGCCGCCTGGCCGACTTCGCGCCGGACGCCAACATCAAGGTCAGCGCCGTGCCGGAGCCGGCCACCTATGGCATGCTGGCCGCCGGCATGGGCCTGCTGGGCGTGGTCGCCCGCCGTCGCGCGCGCGCCGCCGGCGGCGATATGGCCGCCTGAGTATAGATGCTATCGGCGCGGCCCAGTCACAGCCGTGCCGGCGTCACGTAGGATGCGCTTTCAATAAGGAGACTCCTATGGATAACGCTCAAACGTCCGAACCGCGCTTCAACGCCGAACAACTGGCGGTGCTGGAACCGATACAAAACTATTTCCAGGGCCATGCCCAGGATAACGCCGACTTCATGCGCAAGGCCTTCCTGCCGACCGCTCACATCGAATCGATGCGCGAAGGCGTGTTCACGTCGTGGCCGCTGGATGTGTATTGCGAGCGTTTCAAGGGCACGCCGGCTGCCGACGAGGCGCAGCGCCGCCGCACCACCGACTGGATCGAAGTGCACGGCAACGCCGCCTGCGCCCGCATCACACTGGAGCATGGCGCGATGACTTTCGTCGACTACTTCGTGCTGCTCAAGACCGAGCAAGGCTGGAAGATCGCCAACAAGGCTTTCCAGGGCCAAGCCACCTGAAGAGCGTCAACTAAGCGCGGGGCCCGGTATCGGCATCGGCCACGCGATTTCGAACATCGCACCGCCCGCATCGCCGCGCCGGTACGAGGCCACGCCGCCGTGTGCCTCGGCAATCGCACGCACCACCGCCAGACCCAAGCCGCTGCCGCCAACCGCGCCAGCGCGCGCATGCTCGCCCCGGTGGAAGGCCAGGAACAGCTTGCCTTCCAACTCTTCATCGATGCCGGGACCTGCATCTTCCACCTGCAACAGATACTGAGCGCCCAACCCCCGCGTGCGGATGCGGATAACGCCGGGGTCCGCATAGCGCCCGGCGTTGTCCAGCAAGGCCAGCAGGATCTGCCGCATGCGCGCGGCGTCGCAGCAGATGCGCCCTTCCGCCAGGTCCAGCGACAGCTTGTAGCCTGCCGCCTCCATCTGCGGCGCCAGCAGATGCGCAACATCGCGGATGGCGCCGGCCAGATCGCAGTCAGCCAGCTCCAGCTTCAGGTGGCCGCTGTCGAACATGCTCAACATGCGCAAGTCGTCGATCAGGCGCGACAGGCCTTCCACCTGATGCAGCAAGCCGCGGAACTGTTTTTCATCAGGCTGGAACACGCCTTCGGCCAGGCCTTGCAAGCGGCCGCGCAATATCGTCACCGGCGTGCGCAATTCGTGAGCGATAGCGGCGTTCCAGGTGACCATCTCGCGCTCCATGCGCTGCAAGCGTTCCGCCATCGCGTTGAAGTCGTCGACCAGCAAGGCGGTCTCGCCCAGCGAACGGTCGCCCGCCACCGCGCGCGCGGCCAGGTCGCCATGCGCCACGCGGCGCACGCTGTCTGCCACCGAATTCAAGGGAGCCAGGATGCGCCTGGCCAAACGCGCCGACGCCCAGATCGCGAACACCAGCGCGAGCATCGTGACGGACGCCATCCAGATCCACTCAGTGCTGGTGGGGATCATGTCGGTCGGGCCGGAGAGCAGATCCGGCCGGTACTCGATCACCAGCGCGTAGAACACGTAGGAACCCAGCAGGACCACCAGCGTCATCCCCAGCGACACGGCCAGCATCGCCAGCGTGATTTGCCGGTTCAGGCCGGGGCCGCGCATCATTCCGCATCCTCCAGCCGGTAGCCGACGCCGCGCAAGCTGGTCAACACGCCGCTCAGGCCACTGTCTTCCAGCTTCTTGCGCAGCTTGCTGACGTGGCTGTCCACCGTGCGTTCCAGCGCGTTCCCCTCCGGCAGACAGGCAACCAGCAACTCAGCCCGTGTGAACACCCGCTTGGGCGCGCGCGCCATGTGGGTCAGCAGGCGGAACTCGGTCAGCGTCAGGTTAAGCGGCGTGCGTTGGCCGTTCACTTCCGCACTGGCCTGATAGGTTTCAAGGTCGATCTCCAGCGGTCCACAACGCAGCACGCCGGCGGTCGGCCCGGCGTTGCGCGCGGCGGCCCGGCGCAGCACGGCGCCCACGCGCGCGGCCACCTCGGCCGGATTGAAAGGCTTGACCACATAGTCGTCGGCGCCGATGCGCAGGCCCATCAGCTTGTCGATGTCCTGGTCGTGCGCGGTCAGCATGATGACCGGTGTGTCGCCGCGCTGGCGCAGTTCGGACAGTACCTTCCAGCCGTCCACGCGCGGCATCTGCACGTCCAGCAGCACCAGGTCCGGCTTCAGCGAAAGGTGCAGGTCGAGCGCGATGCGGCCGTCGGCCGCGTGCGCGGTGCGCAGGCCGTCGCGCGCCAGGTAGGCTTGCAGGATTTGGGCAATTTCGGATTCGTCCTCGGCGATCAGCACCAGCGGGGTTCCGGGAGAACTAGACATGAATGAATTGAAAATAAGTAACGATCTCCATCATATCTCCATATTTCCTCAATAGATAGGCCACGTTAGGTGTTTAAAGTTGCTAGTCCTGCATTCCCTCATGGCGGGAAAACACTTTGGACGACTAGCTATGCACATCACGAAGATTTCACTCAAGGCCCTGCTGTCCGGGCTGACCCTGTTGACCCTGGCCGCCTGCCACCAGGCGCCGCCCGACGAGCTGCCGCCATCGCCGAAAGTCTCCACGCTAACCGTCGCCGCCGGCCCGGTGGAACTGGCCGAGGACCTGCCCGGCCGCGTCACAGCCTTCCGCACGGCGGAGATCCGGCCGCAGGTGGGCGGCATCATCCAGCGCCGCCTGTTCGAGCAAGGCGCCGAAGTGAAGGCTGGCACGCCGCTGTTCCAGATCCACACCGCACCCTTCCAGGCCGACGCCGACACGGCCGCCGCCGCGCTGCAACGCGCCGAAGCGGCGTTGGTGCGCGCCAAAATCCAGGCCGAGCGCATCCGCCCGCTGGTGCAGGCCGACGCCATCAGCCAGCAAACCTATGACGATGCCGTGTCCCAGCGCGACCAGGCCCAGGCCGAAGTTGGCCAGGCCAAGGCCACGCTGGCGCGCCGCCGCCTCGACCTGGGTTACGCGACCGTCACCGCGCCGATCTCCGGCCGGATCGGCGAGGAGCTGGTGACCGAAGGCGCACTTGTGGCTCAAACCGACGCCACGCCGATGGCCCGCATCCAACAGATAGACCAGGTGTACGTGGATGTACGCCAGCCGGCCTCCATGCTGCGCACGCTGCGCGGCGACTCGGCCCATCCGCCCAAGGCTTACATCCTGGACGGCAGCGGCAACAACTACGGCCTCGACGCACGCATCCTGTTCTCCGGCATCAACGTCGATACCGGCACCGGCGACATGGTGTTGCGCATCCTGGTCGACAACCGCGACCGCCAGCTGCTGCCAGGCATGTTCGTGCGCGCCCGCATCGCGCGCATGGCCGACGCCGACGGCATCCTGGTGCCGCAGCAAGCCGTGCTGCACGCCGGCTCCACCCGCGTGTGGGTGGTGGATGCTGGCAACAAGGCCGTGCTGCGCGAGGTCAAGCTGGGCGGCATGGTCGGCCACAACTATCTCATCACCCAGGGGCTGAAGGCCGGCGAGAAAATCGCGGTCGAAGGCCTGGACCGCATCCAGCCCGACACCAAACTGGACATCACGCCATGGCGCCGCGAAACGGTCGCCGCCATGGCCGGCGCACCAGCGCAGCGCTGATACTGCAAGGATTAAGTCATGCCTCAATTCTTCATCGACCGCCCTATTTTTGGCTGGGTGATCGCCATCTTCATCGTCCTGTTCGGACTGATCGCCATACCGCAATTGCCGGTTGAGCGCTATCCGTCGGTGGCGCCGCCCAGCGTCAGCATCAGCGCCAGCTATCCCGGCGCCACGCCGCAGACCATGAACGACGCGGTGGTCAGCCTGATCGAACGCGAGCTCTCCAGCGTCAAGAACCTGCTGTACTTCGAATCGTCGGCCGATACCTCGGGCTCGGCGCAGATCACCGCCACCTTCAAGCCAGGCACCAATCCGGAGCTGGCACAGGTGGACGTGCAAAACCGTCTCAAATCGGTCGAGCCGCGCCTGCCGCAGGCGGTGCGCCAGAACGGCCTGTCGGTCGAATCGGCCGGTTCCGGCTTCCTGATGATCGTCGGCCTGAGCGCCAACAATGGCAAGTACGACGAGATCGACCTGAGCGACTACATGGCGCGCAACGTGGTCGAAGAGCTGCGCCGCATTCCCGGCGTCGGCCGCGTGCAGCTGTTCGGCGCCGAGAAGGCCATGCGCATCTGGGTCGATCCGGGCAAACTGGTCTCCTACAAGCTGACCATGGGCGACCTGAGCACGGCCGTGGCCCAGCAGAACGCCCAGATCGCGCCGGGCCGCATCGGCGACACGCCCACCCTGCCCGGCCAGCGCGTATCGATACCGCTGACGGTGCAAGGCCAGCTGCAAACGCCGGAACAATTCGCCGCCATCGTGCTGCGCGCCAACCTGGACGGTTCCAAGGTCGTCATGGGCGACGTCGCCCGCGTCGAACTGGGCGCGCAGAACTACGCCAGCGCCACGCGCGAGAACGGCCGCGCCGCCACCGGCGCCGCCGTGCAACTGTCGCCCGGTGCCAACGCGGTCAAGACGGCGCAGGCCGTGCGCGAGCGCATGCATGAACTGAGCAAGACCCTGCCGGCTGGCATCACCTACTCGGTGCCTTTCGATACCGCGCCGTTCGTCAAGATCTCCATCGAAAAAGTAGTGCATACGCTGCTGGAAGCGATGGTGCTGGTGTTCCTGGTCATGTACCTGTTCCTGCAAAAGATACGCTACACGCTGATTCCCGCCATCGTCGCGCCGATCGCGCTGCTGGGCACCTTTGCCATCATGCTGTTGCTGGGGTTCTCGGTCAACGTGCTGACCATGTTCGGCATGGTGCTGGCCATCGGTATCATCGTCGACGATGCCATCGTGGTGGTCGAAAACGTCGAACGCCTGATGGCCACCGAAGGCTTGTCGCCCAAGGCCGCCACCTCGAAGGCGATGCGCGAGATCACCGGCGCGGTCATCGGCATCACGCTGGTGCTGACGGCGGTGTTCATCCCGATGGCGCTGGCCAGCGGCTCGGTGGGCGCCATCTATCGCCAGTTCACGCTGTCGATGGCGGTCTCCATCCTGTTCTCCGCCTTCCTGGCGCTGACGCTGACGCCGGCCTTGTGCGCCACCCTGCTCAAGCCGGTCGATCCGCTGCATCACGAGAAGACCGGTTTCTTCGGCTGGTTCAACCGCAAGTTCGACCGCATGAACGCCCGCTACGAAAGCGGTGTGGCCCGCATCGTCAAGCGCTCGGGCCGCGTGATGCTGGTGTTCGCCGTACTGGTCGGCCTGCTGGCCTTCGGCTTCCGTCTGCTGCCGGCATCCTTCCTGCCGGAGGAAGACCAGGGCTATTTCATCACCTCGATCCAGCTACCGTCCGACGCCAGCACCGAACGCACGCTCGACATCGTCAAGAAATTCGAGGATCACCTGGTGACGCGCAACGGCATCAGCAACAACCAGTCGATACTCGGTTGGAGCTTCACCGGCAGCGGCCCGAACGCGGCCATCGCCTTCACCATGCTGAAGGACTGGGACCAGCGTGACGGCGCCACCGTGCAGCACGAGGTGGAACTGGCCCAGGCGGCCATGTCGCAGACCAACGAGGGCATGGTGATGAGCGTGATGCCGCCGGCCATCGACGATCTCGGCAACTCGTCGGGCTTCTCGCTGCGCCTGCAAGACCGCGCCAACCAGGGCGACGCGGCGCTGAAGGCCGCGCAGAACAAGTTGCTGGAACTGGCCTCGCACAGCAAGCTGGTCGCGGGCACCTATCCCGAAGGCCTGCCGAATGGCACCAGCATCCAGCTCGATATCGACCGCCAGAAAGCGGAAGCGTTGGGCGTGGCCTTCACCAGCATCAGCGAGACGCTGTCGGCCGCGATGGGATCGCAGTATGTGAACGACTTCCCCAACCACGGCCGCATGCAGCAGGTAATCATCCAGGCCGACGCCGGCGCCCGCATGCAGCTGGACGACGTGCTGCGCCTGCACGTGCGCAACGCGGCCGGCGGCATGGTGCGCCTGAGCGAAGTGGTCACGCCGCAGTGGCGCGACACACCGCTGCAAATGGTGCGCTACCAGGGCTATCCGTCGGCGCGCATCGGCGGCAGCGCCGCGCCCGGCACGTCCAGCGGCGAGGCGATGGCGGAGATGGAGCGTCTGGCCAAGCAGCTGCCGCCCGGTTTCGCGGTCAAGTGGACCGGCATCTCGCTGCAAGAGAAGCAGTCCGCCGCGCAGGCGCCGATGCTGATGGCGCTGTCGATGCTGGTGGTGTTCCTGGTGCTGGCGGCGCTGTACGAGAGCTGGTCGATACCGTTGTCGGTGATGCTGGTGGTGCCGCTGGGCCTGCTCGGCTGCGTGGCCGCCGTGCTGATACGCGGCTTGCCAAATGACGTGTTCTTCAAGGTCGGCATGATCACGGTGATCGGCCTGTCCGCCAAGAACGCCATCCTGATCATCGAGTTCGCCAAGCAGATGCACCAGGACGGCAAAGGCCTGCTGGAGTCGGCCATCGAAGCGGCGCGACTGCGCTTGCGCCCTATCCTGATGACCTCGCTGGCCTTCGCGCTGGGCGTGCTGCCGCTGATGCTGGCCGGCGGCGCCAGCTCGGAGACCCAGCACGCGATCGGTACCGGCGTGTTCGGCGGCATGGTCACCGCGACCATATTGGCGATCTTCTTCGTGCCGGTGTTTTATGTGTCTGTACTGGGTCTCGTTGCACGATACGCAGTGAAGGAAACAGAATGAGAAAAATCCATATCCCGGCGGCGTTGACGCTGGCATTGCTGCTGGGCGCCTGTTCGCTAACGCCGGTTTTAGAAAAGTCTGTAGCGCCGGTACCGAACAGCTTTGGTGCCGGCGCCGGCGTCGGAGCCAGCGGCGCCGACCTTGGCTGGCAATCGATGTTCGGCGATCCACGTCTGCAAGCCTTGATCGACCTGGCGCTGAAAAACAATCGCGACCTGCGGCTGGCCCTGCTCAACGTGCAGTCCGTGCGCGCGCAGTTCGACATCCAGGACAGCGCCCGCCTGCCAACAGTGGCAGCCAACGCCGGCCTGGTGAAGCAGCGCAGCGCGGCCAACGGCCCGGTCGCCGCGTCGGTCGATAGCCAGAAGTCGACCGGGCTCGGCATCAGCGCGTTCGAGCTCGACTTGTTCGGCCGCGTCGCCGCGCTGTCCGAGGCGGCATTCGCGCGCTATGTCGCCAGCGACGAGAGCCGGCGCGCCGTGCAGATCGCGCTGGTGGGTGCAGTCGCGGACACCTATTTCGCCCAACGCCTGGCCGAAGAACAGCTGCAACTGACCGAGCGCACGCTGGCCGACTGGCAACGGTCGCTGGAACTGGCCCAGCAGCTGAAAGCCGCCCGCCAGCGCAGCGGTCTCGACGTCGCCGAAGCGGAAGGCCAGGTCGCCACCGCGCAGGCGGACCGCGAAGCACGCCTGCGCGCCGTAGCGCTGGCCGGCAACGCGTTGGATCTGCTGACCGGCGTGCACGCGCCAGGCGGCCTGCCGGGCAGCATCGCGCTGGACCGGCAGCCGGTGCTGGTGCAGCTGCCGGCCGGCCTGCCGTCCGAACTGCTGACGCGCCGCCCCGATATCCGCCAGGCCGAACAGGCACTGGTGGCCGCCAACGCCGACATCGGCGCGGCGAAGGCCGCGTTCTTTCCGCAGATCTCGCTGACGGCCAGCCTCGGCTACGCCAGCCCGTCGCTGTCGGGCATGTTCGCCAGCGGCCAGCGGACCTGGTCGTTCGCGCCGCAGATCACGCAGCCGCTGTTCAACCACGGCAAGCTGCGCTCGGAACTGCGCCTGGCCGAACTGCGCAAATCCGCCGCCGTGGTGGAGTACGAAAAATCCGTGCAAACCGCCTTCCGCGAAGTGGCGGATGGACTGGCCGGCCGCGCCACCTACGGCCGCCAGATCGAAGCGCAGGCGCGGGTGGTCGGCAGCGCCGAGCGGCGCCTGGCTCTGTCCCGGCTGCGCTACGACGCCGGCCAGGACAGCCGCCTGGAATTGCTGGACGCGCAGCGGCTGCTGTACGCCAGTCAGCAAACCCTACTGGAACTGCGACGTAACGAGTTCGGCAACGCCGTGGCGCTGTACAAGGCACTGGGCGGCGGCCTGAACGCAGGCTAAGGCGGCTGGCGGCGGAACTGTGGTGCGGCCAGGGAGTCTAAAGTCTAGCCTCGCCAGGGAGCCGCCATGCAATCAGTTCTGATCGTGTACTACTCCCGCACCGGAGTCACCGCCAAGGTGGCGACGACCATGGCGCAGGCATGGTGGCAAAGCCGTCCTGATCCATCATTCACGACACTGGAAAAGCCCATGCAAGCACTGGACCGCACCCACCGCCAATTCATCCTCAACCTGCTCGCCGCCACGCATGACATGACGCTGGCCACGGTGCGCCCGGACGGTTTTCCGCAAGCCACCGTCATCAGCTTCGTCAACGACGGGCTGACGCTGTATGCAGGCATCGGCCTCGACAGCCAGAAGGCGCACAACATCCGCCAGAACGACAAGGTGTCCGCCACCATCACGCCGCCGTACTCGGACTGGCGCCACATCCGTGGCCTGTCGCTGGCCGGCCATGCCGCCATCGTCGCCGGCGCCGAGGAGACGGCGCACGCGGCCGACCTGATGCTGTTCCGCTTCCCCCAGTTGCGCCAACTGATGCCGGCCAACGGCCCCACCTGGCCGGGCGCGGTGTTCATGCGCATCGTACCGTCCATTATTTCCGTCCTCGACTACGAGCTCGGCTTCGGGCACACAGCGCTATTTGAGGTATTGCCGGATATTTGATTCAGATCATATATTTTGCGGATACCGTTTGTTAGCCTGAGTTTTTCATCTGATCAGGAGAACGTCATGTCCTACAAAAGCATACTCGTCCACGTCGACAACTCGGACCACGCCCCGGAGCGCATCGCCTTGGCGGCCCGCCTGGCCCGCCAGCAGGACGCGCACCTGATCGGCGCGGCCGCCACCGGGATCGCCGGGGAGCTCCTCCGCACCAGCGCCATGATGTATTCCGGCATGGTGCCGCAAGAGCAGCCTGATGAACTGGTCAGCAACGCCGAACAGGCGTTGGCAAAGTTCGAAACCCAGGCCCGCGCGGCCGACGTGCGCTACGAGCGCCGCATCAGCGACGACGATCCCCAGGATGGCCTGGTGCTCCAGGCCCGTTATGCCGACCTGGTGGTGCTCAGCCAGTGCGAACCGGGCGAAGAAGGCCTGCTGATGGGCCCCGGCCTGGCCGCCCACCTGGCGCTGAACGGTGGCCGGCCGGTGCTGGTGGTGCCGTATGCCGGCACCTACCCGCATATGGACCGCCACGCGCTGGTCGCCTGGGACGGCAGCCGTTCCGCCACCCGCGCCGTCACCGACGCGCTGCCCCTGCTGCGCCGCAGCGCCCGCGTGACACTGGCGGTATTCGACGCGGAACACCAGTACGGCGTGCACGGCGCCGAGCCGGGCGCCGATATCGCGCTGTTCCTGGCCCGCCACGGCGTCAAGGTTGAAGTGTCGCAGCAGCCCAAGCCAGAAGGCGCAAGCGTGGGCGAAGCACTGCTATCGCTGTCGGCCGATCTCGGCGCCGACCTGCTGGTGATGGGCGCCTACGGCCACATGCGCTGGCGCGAAACCGTGCTGGGCGGCGTCACCCGCACGCTGCTGGCATCGATGACGCTGCCTGTGCTGATGTCGCACTGAGGCCCGGCCATGAGCTATAAAACCATCGTCGTACACTGCGACCAGTCGCCGCACGCGGCGGGCCGCTACGCACTGGCGGCCAAGGTCGCCCTGGCCACCGGCGCCCACCTGACCGGGGTCGCGCTGACCGGTATGTCGCGCTACGCGGAATGGAACGACAGCCTCGGCGCGTGGCCATTGCCGCCGCATGTGCTGGACCAGCTGCGCCACCAAGCCGCCGCCGCACTGGCCAACTTCGAGCGCGACGTGGCCGCTGCGGGTGTCATGCTGTGCTCCAGCAGCCTGTACGAGGACGATGCGGAAAGCGGCCTGCTGCTGCATGCCCGCTATGCCGACCTGCTGGTGCTGAGCCAGACCGATCCGGGCGACATCCAGTTCGGCATCAGCCGCCCCTTGCCGCCGGAACTGCTGCTGCAAGGCGGCCGCCCGCTGCTGCTGGCGCCGACCTCGGCCACGGCCGCCAGCGCGCCGGAAGTCATCCGCCATCCGCTGCTGACCTGGGACGGCAGCGTGCAGGCGGCACGCGCCTTCAGCGATGCCTTGCCCTTGCTGCGCCTGGCCGAACGCATCACGCTGCTAGTGCTCAATGCGGACCGCGACCCGGCCCGCCACGGCGCCGAACCGGGCGCAGACATGGCGCTATTCCTGTCCCGCCACGGCGTGCAGGTGGACGTCATGCG
This sequence comes from Duganella sp. BJB476, assembly GCF_003416895.1. Taxonomy (GTDB): domain Bacteria; phylum Pseudomonadota; class Gammaproteobacteria; order Burkholderiales; family Burkholderiaceae_D; genus Rugamonas. Next base: position 1,219,956 of record NZ_QVIO01000001.1, on the reverse strand, counting down.
CGAGTTCACCACGGTGGAAATCGGCTCGGCCCTGCTGTGCGCCGCGGCCGAACGCGGCTGCGACCTGCTGGTGATGGGCGGCTACGGCCACCACCGCCTGCATGAAACCCTGCTCGGCGGCGCCACCCGCAGCATCCTGCGCGAGATGACGCTGCCGGTGCTGATCTCGCACTGAGACCAGCCCTGCCTCAATGCTGCAACACGAAGTTGCCTGGCGCCGGACCCAACAACCGGCCCAGGCCCATCGCCGGTGGCGCCGCACGTTCCCGGCTTGCATGGCGCACCAGCCATTGCTGCCAATGCGGCCACCATGAACCTTCGGTGCGCTCGGCGCTGTTCAACCACTCGTCCGGACTGCTGTAGCCGGCCGCCTGCGCCCGGGTACTGGCGGGATGGCTGCGGTAGCTGCGGTTGGCATGGCCGGGTTCGGAGACGATGCCCGCGTTGTGGCCGCCGGACGCCAGCACGAAATCGATGGGCGCACCGCTCAGCAGGTGGATCTTGTACACCGACCGCCATGGCGACACGTGGTCGCGCTCGGTCCCGACGACGAACATCGGCGTGCGGATGTCGGACAGCGCGATCGGCTTGCCCTGCGCCGTATAGCGCCCTTCGGCCAGGTCGTTGCGCAGGAACAGGCCGTGCAGGTACTCGCTGTGCATGCGGAACGGCAAGCGCGTGCTGTCGGCGTTCCAGGACATCAGGTCGTTCGGCGCGCTGCGCTCGCCCATCAGGTACTCGCGCATCATGCGCGACCACACCAGGTCACGCGCATGCAAGAGCTGGAAGGACGCGGCCATCTGGTCGCCGTCCAGATAGCCCTGGTCCCACATCAACGCGTCCAGGAAAGCGAGCTCGCTGTCGTCGATGAACAGGCCCAGCTCGCCCGGCTCGCTGAAATCGGTCTGCGCCGCCAGCAGTGAAACAGAGGCCAGCTTGCCGTGCTGGCCGTGCTCGCCCGAGTCGATGGCGGCGGCGGCGATCGCCAGCAGCGTGCCGCCCAGGCAATAGCCCACCGCATGCACCGGCGCGCCCTCGCCCAGCTGGTCGGCCTGCTCCAGCGCGGCAAACACGCCGTGTTGCAGGTAATCGTCCATGCCCATGTTGCGGTCATGCTGGTCGGGATTGCGCCAGGACAGCATCAACACCGTATGTCCCTGCTGCACCAGATAGCGCACCAGCGAATTGTGCGGCGACAGGTCGAGGATGTAGTACTTCATGATCCACGACGGCACGATCAGCACCGGCTCGCGGTAGACATTTTCGGTTTGCGGCGAGTACTGGATCAGTTCGATCAGCTCGTTGCTGAAGATCACCTGGCCCGGCGTGACCGCCACATCCTGCCCCGGCACATAACTGGGGCCGGTCGGTTCCGGCACCGCCATGTCCGGCGGCGCCAGGCGCCGGCACAGGTCGCGGCGCCAGTTGAGCGCGCCGTCGATCAGGCTGCGCCCGCCGCTGGCGGCCGCGGCCCGCAACACCTCCGGATTGCTCCACAGATAATTCGACGGCGAGTACATGTCCAGCAGCTGGCGCGCGGTGAAGGCCACCACCTCGGCATGGTGCGGCGCCACGCCGCGCACGCCGGTGGTGGCCTGGCGCCAAAACTGCTCGGCTTGCTTAAAGCTGTTCACGTATTGCGAAAACGGCCACTGACGCCAGGCGACGTTATCGAAGCGGCTATCGTCAGCTGCAGCCGGATTGGCCATCCCGGCCCATGCTCCCAGGCATTGCGCCGCCAGCTCGCTGCGCTTGCCCGGCGACACTGCCAGGTGCTGCCACCAGTCCTGGAACGCCAGCGACATCGCGATCGGCGACACGCCGCCGGTCAGCCGCGCCACCTGGCTCCGCAGGTACAGGTCGAGCGTATTGCCGGGTGCTTCGGATTCCGGCGACGGCGCAGCCGCGCCCGGAACAACTTTCAACTGTGCAGTCTTCACATGCCCTCCTGATTTGACGATGCACCGATTATGGTTGGGGGGCGTCCCCGAAGTATTTGATCTGGATCAAATACTTCGGGGAGCGCGCTCTCTAGACTGCCCTGCATTGCCCACCAAAGCCATTGCCATGAACGAATCCGACGACATTATTGAAAACATCACTTACGACGAATTGCAAGTAGGCCAATGCGCGCGCCTGAGCCGCACGCTGAGCAAGGACGATATCGCCGCCTTTGCCGCCGTCTCCGGCGACGTCAACCCGGCCCACGTCGATCCGGAATACGCCGGCCACACCCTGTTCCACGGCGTGATCGCGCACGGCATGTGGGGCGCGGCGCTGATCTCGCGCCTGCTGGGCACCTGCCTGCCCGGCCCCGGCACGATCTATCTGGCGCAGACGCTGCAGTTCCTCAAGCCGGTGCGCATCGGCGACGAATTGCGCATCACCGCCACCGTGACCGCCATGGAGCCGGTCAAGAAACACGTGCTGCTCGATTGCGAGATCAAGAACCAGACCGGCGCCGTGGTGCTGACCGGCGTCGCCACGGTCATCGCGCCGAGCGAAAAGGTGCGCCGTCCGCGCATCCATGTGCCTGCACTGAACCTGTCCCAGGTGCACGCCAATTATGCCAGCCTGATGGACGCCGCGGCGCCGCTGACAGCGGTGCGCTGCGCCGTGGTCCATCCCTGCGACGAAGCCTCCCTGCGCGGCGCCCTCGACGCCGCCAGGCACGGCCTGATCGTGCCGGTGCTGGTCGGCCCGCTGGCGCGCCTGCGGACGTTGGCAGCAAGCGCCGGACTGTCGCTAGCCGGCATCGAACTGGCCGACGTGCCGCACAGCCATGCGGCCGCCGCGCGCGCCGCCGCCATGGCCGGCGCCGGCGAAGTGGAGATGCTGATGAAAGGCAGCCTGCACACCGACGAGCTGATCTCCGCCGTGCTGGCAATACCGGGGCTACGCACCGCGCGCCGCTTGTCGCATGTATTCCGGATCGAAGTGCCGCTGTACGACAAGGTGCTGCTGATCTCGGACGGCGCGCTCAACATCCAGCCCACGCTGGCGGACAAGGTCGACATCGTGCAGAACGCCATCGAACTGGCGCATGCGCTGGGCACGGCCGAGCCCAGGGTGGCCATCCTGTCGGCGGTGGAGACGGTGACGCCGAAAATCCCGTCCACGCTGGACGCGGCGGCCCTGTGCAAGATGGCCGAACGCGGCCAGATCAGCGGCGCCCTGCTGGACGGCCCGCTCGCCTTCGACAACGCCATCTCGCCGATGGCCGCGCGCGCCAAGGGCATCGTCTCGCAAGTAGCCGGGCACGCCGACATCCTGATCGCGCCCGACCTGGAGGCCGGCAACCTGCTGGCCAAGCAGCTGGAGTACCTGGCCGGCGCCGCCGTCTGCGGCGTGGTGCTGGGCGCGACCGTGCCGATCGCCCTGACCAGCCGCGCCGACGATGCCGCCGCCCGCACCGCCTCGGCGGCGCTGGCGTTGATGCTGGCCCATCGCTACCGCCAGCAACGGCCGTAAGCTGCGCCCCTGGGACGGCGGCCCCCGCCCGCCGCCGTCCATTTGTTAATTTTTGATCTACATCAATTACACGTGCTTGACTGTCGCCGTACACTGCGATCGCCGCTTGACTGTCGGCATCAACCTGCACCGTTCAAGGAGTCTCACTATGTTCCAGCCTGCGCCGTTCGCCAGGCCGCGCACCGCCGCGACCGTGGCCGCGCTGGCCGCCGCAATGCTGCTGCCAGGCTGCCGCTCGATGGCGCCGCAGTATGGCCGGCCGCCGCTGCCGGTGGCCACTGATTATGGCGTGCCCGCCACGGCCGCCGCCGCGCTGCCCGAATGGCGCGGCTATTTTTCCACGCCGGTGCTGCAAGCGCTGATCCTCGAAGCGCTGGCGCAGAACCGCGACCTGCGCATCGCCGCCCTGCGGGTTGAACAGGCGCGCGCGGCTTACGGCATCGAACGCGCCGCCCGCCTGCCGCTGCTGGCGGCCCAGGCAAGCGGGCAGCGCCAGCAAGTGCCGGCCGACCTCAGCCTGACCCGCCGTGAAATGATCGCCAGCCAGTACCAGGCCGGCCTCGGCGTGAGCGCCTGGGAGATCGACCTGTGGGGCCGCCTGACCAGCCTGCGCGACGCCGCCCTGCAAGACTACCTGGCCAGCGACGCCGCCCGCCGCGCCATCACCATGGCCTTGATCACCCATGTCGCCGAGGGCTATTTCGACGTGCGCGAAATCGACCAGCGCATCGCGCTGGCGCGCCGCACGCTGGCCACCCGGCAGGAGAGCTACCGCATCTACTCGCGCCGGGTGGCGGTGGGTTCCACCTCACGCCTGAACCTGACGCAAGTCGAAACCCTGCTGCTGCAAGCGCAGGCGCTCACCAGCCAGCTGCAGCAGGAACGCGACCGCAAGCGCCACGCGCTGCAACTGCTGGTCGGCAGCGCCACCGCGCTGGCGCCGCTGGATGCCGAAGCCGGCGACCTGGTCGATACGCTCCCCGCGCTGGTCCCCGGCCTGCCGTCCGCGCTGCTGGAGCGGCGCGCCGACATCGTCGCCGCCGAGCACCAGCTGCAGTCCGCCAACGCCAGCATCGGCGCAGCGCGCGCAGCCTTTTTCCCGCAGCTCAGCCTGACCGCCGCGCTGGGCACCGCCAGCGCCGAGCTGGGCGGCCTGTTCGCCGGCGGCAGCCGCTCGTGGACCTTCGCCCCCAGCATCACGCTGCCGCTGTTCGACGGCGACCGCCGGCGCCAAAACCTGAGCCTGACCGAAGCACGCCGCGACAGCGCCATCGCCAACTACGAGAAAACCATCCAGGACGCCTTCCGCGACGTCGCCGACGCGCTGTCGGCCCAGGCCTGGCTGAGCCAGCAACTGGCCATCGCCGAACGCGCCCTGCAGGTGCAGCGCGAACGCGCCCGCCTGTCGCAGCTGCGCTACGACAGCGGCGCCGCCGCCTTCCTCGACGTGCTCGACGCCCAGCGCGACCTGCTCAGCGCCGAACAACAATTGATCCAGCTGCGCCGCGCCCTGCTGGGCGCCGGCATCGCCCTGTACAGCGCGCTCGGCGGCGACCCGGTCGTCGCCGCGCCGCCGCTGGCCGCTTTCATCTACCTGCCCCCACCCCGCACATGACTCCTGACCTGACACGCAAACTCGGCGCCGCCGGCGTCGCCCTGGCCCTGCTGGTCGGCGCGGCCTACGCCTGGCAGCGCACGCATCCCGCCGGCCCCGGCCCTGAATTCACCAGCGGCAACGGCCGCATCGAAGCGACCGAAATCGACGTCGCCGCCAAGCTGCCGGGACGCTTGCAAGACATCGCCGTCAACGAAGGCGACTTCGTGGCCGCCGGCCAGGTGCTGGCCCACATGCAGGCGACCTCGCTGCAAGCCCAGCGCGACGAAGCGGTGGCGCGCCAGGCGCAGGCCCAAACCGCGGTCGCCAGCGCCGACGCCATGATCGCCGTGCGCGAGGGCGACTGCCAGGCCGCGCAAGCGCTGGTGGTGCAGCGCGAAAGCGAACTCGATGCGGCCCAGCGCCGCCTCAAGCGCTCCGAAACCCTGGTGCTGGAAGGCGCCTCGTCGGAACAGGAACTCGACGACGACCGCAGCCGCGTGCGCTCCGTCAGCGCCGTGATCCGCGCCGCCAAGGCGCAGGCCGAAGCGGCCCACAGCGGCATCGAGGCCGCGCGCACCCAGGCCAGCGGCGCCCGCGCCTCGGTCACGGCGGTACAGGCGACGGTCGACCGCATCGACGTCGACCTGGCCGACAGCGCGCTGACGGCGCCGCGCGCCGGCCGGGTGCAGTACCGCATCGCCCAGCCGGGCGAAGTGCTGGGCAGCGGCGGCAAGGTGCTCAACCTGGTCGACCTGGCCGACGTCTACATGACCTTCTTCGTGCCGGAACAGGCGGCCGGCAAGCTGGCCCTGGGCGCGCCGGTGCGCGTGGTGCTCGACGCCGCGCCGCAGTACGTGCTGCCGGCGCGCGTGTCCTTCGTCGCCAGCACCGCGCAGTTCACGCCCAAGACCGTGGAAACGGCCAGCGAACGCCAGAAGCTGATGTTCCGCGTCAAGGCCCAGATCGATCCGGCGCTGCTGCAAAAGCACATGAAGCTGGTCAAGACCGGCCTGCCCGGCGTGGCTTGGGTGCAGCTGGACGCCAAAACGCCGTGGCCCGCCAACCTGGATATCAAGGTGCCCCAATGAGCGATACCGCGGCGGCCGGCGTTGCCGGTCTGCGGGGCGTGGCACTGCAATACGGCGACACCCGCGCGCTGCGCGCCGTCGACCTCGACCTGGCGGCCGGCTGCATGATAGGCCTGATCGGGCCGGACGGCGTCGGCAAATCCAGCCTGCTGTCGCTGGTGGCCGGCGCCCGAGCGGTGCAGCAAGGCAGCGTGACGGTGCTGGGCGGCGACATGCGCAGCAAGCGCCACCGCGACGCCGTCTGCCCGCGCATCGCCTACATGCCGCAGGGGCTGGGCCGCAACCTGTACCCAACCCTGTCGGTGGAGGAAAACCTGCAATTCTTCGGCCGCCTGTTCGGCCACGACGCCGCCAGCCGCCGTCGCCGCATCGACGAGCTGACCGCAAGCACCGGCCTGGCGCCGTTCCTGCAACGGCAGGCCGGCAAGCTGTCCGGCGGCATGAAGCAGAAGCTGGGCCTGTGCTGCGCGCTGATCCACGACCCCGACCTGCTGATCCTCGACGAGCCGACCACCGGCGTCGATCCGCTGTCGCGCGCGCAGTTCTGGGATCTGATCTCCCACATCCGGCGCCAGCGCCCCACCATGAGCGTGGTGGTGGCCACCGCCTACATGGAGGAAGCCGACCGCTTCGACTGGCTGGTGGCGATGGACGACGGCCAGGTGCTGGCCACCGGCACGCCGCAGGAACTGCGCACGCGCACCGCCACGACGACGCTGGAGCAAGCCTTCATCGCGCTGCTACCGGCCGAGAAGCGCGGCGACCATCAGGCGGTGACGGTGCCGCCGTTCCAGGGGTCCGAGGGCAACGACAGCATCGCCATCGAGGCGCAGGGCTTGACGATGGTGTTCGGCGACTTCACCGCGGTCGACCATGTGGACTTCCGCATCCGCCGCGGCGAGATCTTCGGCTTCCTCGGCTCCAACGGCTGCGGCAAGTCAACCACGATGAAAATGCTGACCGGCCTGCTGCCGGCCACCGAGGGGAGCGCCCTGCTGTTCGGCAGCGCGGTCAACGCCAACGACATGGCGACCCGGCGCCGCGTGGGCTACATGTCGCAGGCGTTCTCGCTGTACGGCGAACTGACGGTGCAACAAAACCTGGTGCTGCACGCGCGCATGTTCAGCGTGCCGGAGGCCGAGATAGCGGGCCGCGTGGCCGACATGGCGCAGCGCTTCGGCCTGGCCGGCGCGCTCGATACGCTGCCCGAACAGCTGCCGCTGGGCGTGCGCCAGCGCCTGTCGCTGGCGGTGGCCATGGTGCACAAGCCGGAGCTGCTGATCCTCGACGAGCCGACCTCCGGCGTCGATCCGGTCGCGCGCGACCTGTTCTGGCGCCTGATGATAGACCTGGCCCGCTACGACCAGATCACCATCTTCATCTCGACCCACTTCATGAACGAGGCCGAGCGCTGCGACCGCATCTCGCTGATGCACGCCGGCCGCGTGTTGGTGAGCGCCGCGCCGGCGGAGCTGCCGGCCATGCGCGGCGTCGCCACGCTGGAGCAGGCCTTCATCTCCTACCTGGAAGAAGCCGCAGGCAACGTCGCGCCGCCGGCCGCAGCGCCGGCGGCGCCCGCAGTGGCAGCCGCGCCGCGCGCCGGCTGGCGCCGCAGCCTGCAACGGGCCTACAGCTACACGCTGCGTGAAACGTTGGAACTGCGACGCGACCCGGTGCGCGCCACGCTCGCGCTGCTGGGCACGGCGATCCTGATGTTCATCATCGGCTACGGCATCAACATGGACGTCGAGCACCTGTCCTACGCCGTGCTCGACCGCGACCAGAGCGGCCTGAGTCAGAACTATGCGCTCAACCTGTCCGGCTCGCGCTACTTCATCGAGCGCGCGCCGCTGGCCGACTACGACGACCTGGACCGCCGCATGCGCAGCGGCGAACTGGCGCTGGCGATCGAGATCCCGCCCGGCTTCGGCCGCGACCTGCAACGCGGCGCCCCGGTGACCGTGGGCGCCTGGGTCGACGGCGCCATGCCGATGCGCGCCGAGACCACGCGCGGCTACGTGCAGGCCATGCACATGGGCTGGCTGGCCGACATGGCGCAGCACCGGCTGGGCATGAAGCTGGCCGGTTCCGGCACGCTGGAAACGCGCTACCGCTACAACCCCGACGTCAAAAGCCTGCCGGCCATGATCCCGGCCGTGATCCCGATGCTGCTGATGATGATCCCCGCCATGCTCAGCGCCTTGTCGGTGGTGCGCGAGAAGGAACTGGGCTCCATCCTCAACCTGTACGTAACGCCGGTGACGCGGCTGGAATTCTTACTCGGCAAGCAGGTGCCCTACGTCGCGCTGGGCATGCTCAACTTCGCGCTGCTGACCGTGCTGGCGGCCACCGTGTTCGGCGTGCCGGTCAAAGGCAGTCTGCTGGCGCTGACCCTGGCCGCGCTGGTGTACGTGATCTGCGCCACCGGCCTTGGCCTGCTGGTCTCGACCTTCACCCGCAGCCAGATCGCCGCGCTGTTCGTGACCATGATAGGCACCATCATCCCCTGCGTGCAGTTCGCCGGGCTGCTCAATCCGGTGTCCGGCCTGAGTGGCATCGGCGCGCTGATCGGCCGTATCTACCCGGCCACCCATTTCCTGACCATCAGCCGGGGCGTGTTCAACAAGGCGCTGGGGCTGGGTGAGCTGGGCGGCTCATTGTGGCCGCTGCTGCTGGCGGTGCCGGTGATCCTCACCTTGTCGGCGCTGCTGCTCGACAAGCAGGAGCGATAGACATGCGTATACCTCTGCACACGCGCGCGGCGCACATCTACCGGCTCGGCATCAAGGAGCTATGGAGCCTGCTGCGCGATCCGGCCATGCTGGTGCTAATCGTCTACACCTTCTCGCTGTCGATCTACGTGGCCGCCACGGCGATGCCGGAGAGCCTGAACAACGCCGCCATCGCCATCGTCGACCTGGATGGTTCGCCCTTGTCGGCGCGGATTGCGGCAGGCTTCTATCCGCCGCACTTCCGCACGCCGTCGCTGGTGAGCGCCGCCCAGGCCGATGCTGGTCTCGACAGCGGCAACTACACCTTCGTGCTGGCCATCCCGCCGGACTACCAGCGCGACACGCTGGCCGGCCGGGCGCCGACGATACAGCTCAACATCGACGCCACGCGCATGAGCCAGGCCTTCACCGGCAACGGCTACATCCAGCAGATCGTCGGCGCCGAGGTGGGTGATTTCCTGCGCCGCCAGCAGGAAACCGCCGCGCCGCCGGTCGCGCTGGACCTGCGCATGCGCTTCAATCCCAACCTGGAGCAGTCGTGGTTTGGATCGCTGATGGAGATCATCAACAACGTCACCATGCTGTCCATCATCCTGACCGGCGCCGCGCTGATACGGGAGCGCGAACACGGCACCATCGAGCACCTGCTGGTGATGCCGGTGACGCCGATGGAAATCATGCTGGCCAAGGTGTGGTCGATGGGGACGGTGGTGGTGCTGGCGGCCCTGGCGTCGCTGGTGTTCATCGTGCAGGGCGCGCTGCACGTGCCGATCACCGGTTCGATCGCGCTGTTCGTGCTGGTGACTGCGCTGCACCTGTTCGCAACCACGTCGATGGGAATCTTCCTCGCCACGCTGGCGCGCAGCATGCCGCAATTTGGCATGTTGCTGGTGCTGGTGCTGGTGCTGGTGCCGCTGCAGTTGCTGTCGGGCGGTTCGACGCCGCGCGAGAGCATGCCGGTGCTGGTGCAGGACATCATGCTGGCCGCGCCGACCACCCACTTCGTGGCGGCCGCCCAGGCCATCCTGTACCGGGGCGCCGGCTTCAGCGTGATCTGGCCGCAGATGCTGGCACTGGTGGCGATCGGCGCGGTGCTGTTCGCGCTGTCGCTGCGGCGCTTTCGCAAGACCATCGGGCAGATGGCCTGAGCGGCGTCAGTCGTGGAAGGCGTCGACCACTTTGCGTTGGCCGAGCATGAAGGCGTCGGCCACATGGCGCAGCGGCGCCACGTCGACGTCCGAGCGGCCTTCCCTGACCAGGCCCGCGAAGCGGCGGTACAGCGACGGGTACTCGGCTTCCTTGGCCAGCGGCTGTTCGACGCCATGCACCCACAGACGCGCGCCGCCGTCGCTCAGTTTCAGCTCGCCGTCCGCCGTCCGGACCACGATGTCCCAGCTTTGCTTGCCGGTCTGGCGCCAGTCGAACACGGCGTGCACCGGCACGCCCGCGCCATCCTGGAAATGCAGCTCGGCGGCGATGGGCGCATCGCGGTTTTCGGGGAATTCCAAGGTGGCGCGGGTCAGGAAGATCAGCGACGGCAGGATCTCGGTGACGATGGACAGCGCATTGATGCCCGGATCGAACACGCCCAGGCCGCCGGCCTGCCAGATCCATTCCTGGTTTGGATGCCACTGGCGCACGTCTTCCTTCCAGGTCACTTGCATGCCGGTTGGCGCATGGGCGGCCAGATAGGCCTTGGCCGGCTGCACCGCTGGCGCGTAACGCGAATGCCAGCTGGTGAACAGGGTCAAGCCCTTGGCGGCGGCCAGCGCCTCCAGGTCGGCCACTTCGGACAGGGTCGCACCCGGCGGCTTTTCAAGGAATACATGCTTGCCGGCGGCCAGCGCCACGCGGGCGGCATGGTAGCGGTATTGGGGCGGCATGCACAGCGAGACGGCGTCGATCTCCGGCACGGCCGCCAGCATCTCCTCGATGGACTTGAAACCGGGCAGGCCGTCGACGGTGTTGTGCCGGCTGGCCGACGCCACCAGCTGGAAATCGGCGTTGGCCGCGATGGCGGGCAGGTGCTGGTCGTGGACGATCTTGCCGACGCCTACGATCGCAAGTTTAATTGCTGACATCATGTGTCTTTCATAAGTGGGTGCTTGTGCACCACCATGCTACGACGAACGATACCAGCTTCACCAATCATTTTTATCGCCGCAAACATACCGAAATGGCATGGGAGTTTCTGAAACGGGCTCAATAGTGCGAAAATACCGGGCATTGCTACTGTCCAAAGATCACGCATGCCCCTGCCCGCCGTTTCACCCCTCCTCGCGCGCGATGCCCGTCGTATTGAACGCTATGCGGCCATGGCCGATACCGCCCGTTTCCTGCACCCGATCCAGCAAGCCTTGCTGCACCGGCGCGGCTGGCTCAGGATGCTGGCGCCGCGCGCCAGCGGCGGCGCCGAACTGCCTTTGCCGCAAGTGGTGCGCCTGGAGGAAGCGGTTGCCGCCGTCGACGGCAGCATGGGCTGGGTGCTCACGCTGTGCGCGGGCGCGGGATGGTTCGCCGGCTTCCTGCCGCCGGCGCTGGCGCGCGACATCATCGGCAGCAAGCGGGTTTGCCTGGGCGGCAGCGGCGCGCCGACCGGCTACGCCGAAGCAGATGGCGACGGCTACCGCATCACCGGCCGCTGGGATTACGCCAGCGGTGCGCCGATCGCCACGCATTTCACCTTGAACGCGGTCCTGCGGGCCAACGGTCAACCGCTGCTGGATGAACAAGGTGCGCCGCGCATCCGCGCTTTCCTGGTGCCGGCGGAACAGGTGCAGATTGTGCCGTCCTGGGGCGCCATCGGCATGCGCGCCAGCGCCTCGCACAGCTACCGCATCGACGGCGCGTGGGTGAGCAAGGAGCACGGTTTCACCATCAGTCCCGCTACCGCCACGGCCGATGGTCCGCTGTATCGCTTCCCGTTTTATTCGCTGGCCTTCGTTACGCTGGCGGCCAACGTCGCGGGGATGGCGAGCCATTTCATGCAGTTGGCGCGGCCCTGCATGAGCCGCCGCCGGCACGCCCTCAAGAACCTGCCGCTACTGGAGGTCCCCGAAGTCGTCGGCCTCCTTCGCGACAAGGAGCAGGCCCAGGCCGACGCCCGTGCGCGCTTCTACGACGTGCTGGATCGCAGCTGGGCGCTGGTGGAAAACGGCACGCCGCTCACAGCGGACGATATGGAGGCGGTGCAGGCCAGCTCACTGGCGCTGGTGGCTGTCTCCCGCGCGGCGGTCGATGAACTGTATCCCTATTGCGGCCTGTACGCCGCCCACGAAGACAGCGCCATCAACCGGGTCTGGCGCGACTTCCATACTGCCAGCCAGCACTCGCTGCTGCTGCCTTAAGTGTGCCGATGAAATCGCCGTCGTCGACCGCCGGACTCACCTTGTTGTTATCGGCCCTGTGCGCGCCGGCTTCCAGCGCCACGCCAGGTGCACACTGGGCCGACATGCCCGAGCCAAGCGCGGCATGCCGCGCCGGCCTCGCCGAGGCACAGGACTATTTGAAGACGCTGCCCAGCACCTCGATGATGGCTGTACGCGACGGCCGGATCCTGGCCAGCTACGGACCGCTGGACCAGGCCAACCAGGTTTATTCGATACGCAAAAGCGTGCTGGCCATGATGTACGGCCCCTACGTCGCCGACGGCACGATCTCGCTGAACCGCAGCCTGGCGTCGCTGGACATCGACGATGTCGGCGGCCTGCTACCGCTGGAACGCACCGCCACGGTAGGCGACCTGCTGGCGGCGCGTTCCGGCGTCTATCATGCGGCATCCAATCCCGGCGACGATGCCGAGGCAGCTCCTCCGCGTGGATCGCAAACGCCGGGTGCCTACTTCTTGTACAACAACTGGGACTTCAACGCCGCCGGTACCGTGTTTGAGCAACTGACGCAGCGTGACATCTACCAAAGCTTCGAAAACCAGTTGGCGAAGCCGCTGCAAATGGAGGATTTCCGGCTGTCGCAGCAGCACCGCAACGGCGATCCAGCCCGTTCGCGCCACCTGGCCTACCACTTCCACCTGTCGACCCGCGACATGGCCCGCCTCGGCCAGCTGATGCTGCAACAGGGAAGCTGGAACGGCCGGCAACTGCTGCCTGCCGACTGGGTCAGTCGCATCACCACGCCGGTAACGCCGGCGGCCGACATGCATCCGCCCTCCACCGCGCGGCGCCGGCTGGACTACGGACTTCTATGGTGGATACCGGCGCTGCCGGCGGGATCACCGCTGGAGGGCGCCTACATGGCGTGGGGCTACTACGGCCAATACATCCTGGTCATCCCGCAGCAGCACATGGTGATCAGCCATCAGCGCGTGGTCGAAGCAACGCAGGCGAAAACAGCTCGCAAGGTAAGCCCCGCCGAGTTCCTGCGCCTGGCCGAGCTGCTGGCCAAGGCACCCTGCCTCGTCAAACCAACAGCAAAATAGCCGGCAACAGCATGCCGGCGGCCAGCGCCAGGCCAACCGGAAGGCGGACCCGCGGATTACTGAAAGCGATGTACAGCCCCGCCAGCGAAGACGCGCATAAGCCTATCGCCAAGGCCACCACAAACAATTTCAGCGGCATGCTGGAATGCTCTTCCGGTTCTGCGGCCGCCGGTTCCGGCTTGGGATTCGCCGGCTTGCTGGCCTGCGGCTTCGGTGCCGGCGCTTGGTACAGCTCCTGATCCTGATGCAGCGACGCCATCGCAGCTATCCACGGATAGGTCGGCGGATCGCCGCGATGCGCGCCCTTATGCAGATCAAAGGTTTGCAGTGCGCCCGAAAAAGCGAAGAACACTATGGCCGGCGTGAAGAAGACCCCGAGGTAGCGGTGCAGTTGTCGTATCGAAGGCATTTAGCTGTCCTTATTAAATTCTTAAGCCACTGGCAAATAAACACTTACCACCAAACCTACCCCGCCATTGCTGGACAATTCTATCTCGGCACCATGCCCGTCGACGACGTTCCTGACGATGGACAGCCCCAGGCCGCAGCCCCAGACGGCATTGCCATCCGGGCGATAGAAGCGGTCGAACAGGCGCCCGCGCTCGGCCTCCGGCACGCCGGGACCGTTGTCGGCCACCCGCAAACATGCCCGCCCCTGCTCCATGCCGGCCGTGACATCCACCTGGCCGCCCGGCTGCGTATAGCGCACCGCATTGTCGACCAAATTGCTGAGCATGACCGACAGACCTTCGGGATGGACCGGCACCCACAACGGTTCGCCGCTGCCCGCCACGCCCAAATCGATCCCGCGATTCTCGGCGAGGATGCTATGATCGGCGACCACCTGCCGCGCCAGCGCCAGGACATCGGTCGGCACCGGCGTTGGCAGCGCCTGATGCTGTTCGTGACGGGCCAATGTCAACAGCTGATGAACCAGATGGGTGGAACGGTCCAGCCGTTCATGCAAGCGATGAAAGGCCACGTTGCGCTGTTCATCGCTGCCGGCCCGCTCGGCCAGTTGCAGCTGCAATTTGAGCGCGGTGAGCGGCGAGCGCAGTTCATGTGCGGCGTCGGCGATGAAGCTGCGCTGCGCCGCCATCGCGCTGTCGATCTTTTCCAGCAAGCCGTTCAACGCGACCACGATGGGCATCAGTTCGGGTGGCATGCCGCTCGTCTCCAGCGGCTGCAGCACGCCCGGCGAGCGTCCATGTACGGCTTGCGCCACCTGCGCCAAAGGCCGTAGCGCCATGCCCACCACGATCCAGATCAGCGCCGCCAACGCCGGCAACAGCAGCAGCAACGGCGGCACGATGCGCAGCGCCATTTTGGCTGCAATGCGCTCGCGTACCGCGATCGGTTGCGCGATCTGCATGTGATAGTCCGCCCGCGATTCGCTGTACACGCGCCAGCGCTCTCCCCGGTAGGTCATCGTGAAGTAGCCCGCCGACGATTGCCGGGGCAACGCCTGCGACGGCTCCGACACATAGGCCGACTTGCCGGCGCGGTCCCATACCTGGACCAGCACAGCGTCGTCCTGGTCATCGTCTTCCGGCAGCTGCACGCCATCGCCCAGATGCGGCGGCAAGGCCCATGCCACCTGGCGCAAGCGTAGGTCGGACTGCTCGTCAGCCTCGTGATCGGCGCGTTGGTAGACCATCAGGCCGGCGACCAGCGTGAAACAGAGCGTGCCAAACATCAGCCCCGCCAGCAAGCGCGCACGGATCGACTTCATGCGATGCTGGCCAGCTTGTAACCGACGCCGCGCACGTTCTTGATAAAATCGCTGCCCAGCTTCTTGCGCAGATGGTGGATGTAGACGTCGATGGTATTGCTCTCGATCTCCTCGCCCCAGCCGTAGATCTTTTCCTCCAGCTGGGCTTTGGAAACCACGCTGCCCGGCACATCCAGCAAGGCACGCAGCAAGGCGAACTCGCGAGAGGACAGGTGCAGCGCCACGCCGTTGAAAGTGGCTTCATGCGCGGCCAGGTTGACGCTCAGCGCACCGTGCGTGACCAGCGAATGCAGGTGGCCGCCGCGCCGGCGCAACACGGCGCGGATGCGGGCCAGCAGTTCGTCCAGATCGAAGGGCTTGACCAGGTAGTCGTCGGCGCCGGCATCCAGACCTTCCACGCGCGACGCCGTGGCATCACGCGCGGTGACGATCAGCACCGGCGTCTGGCTACCCTGCGCGCGCAGGCGCCGCAGCACGTCCATGCCCTGCCGCTGCGGCAGTCCCAGGTCCAGCACCAGCAAATCGTAGATATCCTGGCGCATCGACAGCTCGGCCGCCACGCCGTCGCGCACCCAGTCGACCGCATACCGCTCGCCGCGCAAGGCTTCGAGCATGCTCTCGCCGATCATGGGATCGTCTTCTACCAGTAGCAGGCGCATGATCCGTCTACTCAGGGAGTGGCCACGATGACCGTGAAGTGCTTGTCCACCACGGTCGGCAGATACAGGCTGCCGTTTTCATGGTCCATGGCCATGGTGCGCGCGCCCTTCTCGGTGTGCAGCGTCACCGCCGTGGCATAGTGGTCGGCGTCGTCCTGGTGAATGACGCTCAGCGTGCCATCGCCATTGGAGGAGAACACCGTGGCGCTGGCGGCGTCGAACACCACCGCGTCGGAATGCTGACCGATGGCGGCGTGCGCCACGGCCTTGCCGTTGCTGGCGTCGGTGATGGCCAGCATGCCGTTCTGGCAGGCCGAGAACAGGCGCTGGTGCGCGGCGTCAAGCGCCAGCCCGGTCGGTTCCTCGCAACCGGTCAAGGCCCAGCGCGCGACCTGGCGATCGCCGGCGATGTCGATCACTGCGATCTCGCTCTTGTCCTCGATGTTGACGTAGATGCGCTTGCCGTCGGTGACCGCGAATTCCGGCTTGCCGCCGACGGCGATGGTCGCCTTCAACGCCATCGTGGCGGCGTCGAACACCGAGATATTGTTGGTTTTCCCATTGAAAGCGTAAAGCTTGCCGCTGCCCTCGTCGAACAGGATGGCGTCGGGATTGGCGCCCGAACCCTTCACTTCCTGGCGGGTTTGCAGCGTCGCCAGGTCGAAGACGACGATGCTGTTGCCGCCGCCGCTGCTGGCAAAGCCCAGGTTGAGTTTCTGCGCGAACGCGACACCGTGCGCGCCCTGCAGGCCGCCGATCTGGCCGGCCACTTTGCCCGACGGCAGATCGAGCACCTGCACCCGGTCGCCGCGCGTCATGAACAGGCGATGGCGCACCGGATCGACGTCAAGATAGTCCCAACGGCCTGCCTGGTCCAGCGTCCAGGTCTGTCGTACGCCGTATTCGGCCGCCTGGGCGGCCGGCAGGGTTGCAGCCAACAGCAGGCCAAATGACAGCAGCGCGCTCGATATCGTTGTTTTCATAGCATTATGCCGAAGTGAGTGAGAGTCGCAGTGTATTGCAGCGTTTATTAAGCGACTATTAACTCCGGCATTTTCGCACGAATGGCGTGGCCCCTCAGAATGCGCCGACGTAGCTCTCCGCCAGCGCCGTCGCCATGGCCCGCGAGCTGACCACGCATTCCAGTTCGGCGCGCTGCACCTCGCGCTGGAACGGCGTGGCGTCGGCAAAGGTGTGCAGCAGGCTGGTCATCCACCACGAGAAGTATTCGGCGCGCCAGACGCGCTTCAAGGCCGCCGTCGTGTAGCCTTGCAGCCGCTCGTCGCTGCCCTGGCGGTAGAACTGCTCCAGGCCCTGCGCCAACAGCGCCACGTCCGACACGGCCAGGTTCATGCCCTTGGCGCCGGTGGGCGGAACGATGTGCGCCGCGTCGCCGGCCAGGAACAGGCGGCCCGACTGCATCGGCGTCGATACGAAGCTGCGCATGCCGATGATATTTTTCTGGAAGATGCGGCCCTCGTTGACGCGCCAGCCGTCGTTGTTCTCCAGGCGGGCGTGCAGCTCGGCCCAGATACGGTCGTCCGACCAGTTGTCGACATGGTCCGCCGGATCGCACTGGAAGTACAGGCGCTGCACGGTCGGCGTGCGCGTGCTGACCAGCGCGAAGCCGCGCTCATGGCGGGCATAAATCAGCTCTTCCGACGACGGCGCCGACTCCACCAGCACGCCAAACCATCCGAAGCCGTAGTCGCGCTTGAAGTCCTGCCGTCCCTCCCCCGGCATCGCCGGCCGCGTCACACCATGATAGCCGTCGCAACCGATGACGAAATCGGCCTCGATGCGCCCCGCTTCGCCGCGATGAATGAAGCCGACCGACGGCGCCGCGGTGTCGACGCCATGCAGCTCGACGCCGCTGACCTCGAACAGCAGCTGCCCTTGCGCCGCCAGCCGCGCCGCCACCAGGTCCTTGATCACTTCATGCTGCGGGTAGACGGTGATTGCCTTGCCCGTCAATTCGGTGAGGTCGATCCGGTGGCGCTGGCCGCCGAACGCCAGCTCTATGCCGTGGTGCAGTGCGCCCTCGGCTTGCATGCGGGCGCCGACGCCGGCGTTGCTGAGAATGTCCATGGTGCCTTGTTCCAGCACGCCGGCGCGGATGGTCGCCTCGATCTCGGCCTGGCTGCGCGATTCCAGCACGATCGATTCGATGCCGTTCAAATGCAGCAGATGGGATAGCAGCAGGCCCGCTGGGCCGGCGCCGATGATGGCTACCTGGGTACGCATGATGTCTCCGTTATGGTGTTAATGTGCAGTCATCGTAGCGCCGGGCCGTTGCAAAAAAAATGGATGAAACTTCCTAAAACTTGTACTATTTCGACACTCCATTCTTTTAGACGGCACGCCCCTCCATGCCCCGCACCGACCGACCAGCATTACCCGACGTTCCGCAGTTTGGCCTGTATGGCGAGCAGGCACGGGGAGAAAACGCCGAATTCGTGCACATCGAGCTGATAGAGACCCGCAGCCGGGTGCACCACTGGCACATCGAGAATCACACACATGCAGGACTGTTTCAGGTACTTTTCCTCTACGGTGGAAAGGTCCGCGCCAGCGTCGACGGCGCCGTCTGGGAATGCAGTGCGCCGACCGTCATCACCCTCCATCCATCGGTGGTGCATGGCTTCGACTTCTCGGCCGAGGCGCACGGCTATGTGCTGACGGTGGATCAGAACGTGATGTATGCGGGCCACGGCGACCTGTATTCCTCGCTGTTTGTGGAACCTTTGGCGATCGACCTGGCCGGCCAGCTGGAATTGCATGCACGCCTGGAATCGCTGCTGCAAAACCTGCTGACGGAAGCGGCCTGGCCGCAGTACGGCCATACGCTGATGTTGGAGTGGCTGGCGCGCAGCGCCTTGCTGCTATTGGTACGCCTGCATGCGGAACGCCGCCTGGCCGACCAGTCGGGCCGCAGCGATTTCGAGCTGTTCAGCCGCTTTCGCGCCGAAGTGGAACGGCGCTACAAGGAGCAATGGCAGGTCGGCCAGTATGCCGAAGCGCTGCGTGCCACGCCGACGCGGCTCAATCGCCTGTGCCTCAAGCTATCCGGCAAATCGGCGTTCGACATCACCCAGGACCGGCTGATGCTGGAAGCCTGCCGCAAGCTGACCTATCTTCCGGCCAGCATCGCCAGCATCGCCTACGAACTGGGGTTCCAGGACCCGGCCTACTTCAGCCGCCTGTTCAAGAAGCGCATGGGCCTGACGCCGAAAGCGTTCCGCGGCGGCTGACTCAGGGCTCGGCGGCATCGAAGACGACGCGGTTGCGGCCCTGCGCCTTGGCGCGGTACAAGGCCGCGTCAGCCAGGCCGATCAGCTCCAGCGGCGCCAGCGGCTTGGCCGGATCGAATTCCTTCACGCCGAAGCTGGCCGTGACGTCGATGGCCTGCCCGCCGTCTATCGCCACCGGCGCCGCTTCGATCACACGCCGCAGGCGCTCAAGCTGCGCCATGCCGCGTGCCTGGTCCAGCTCCGGCAACAACAGCAGGAACTCCTCGCCGCCGTAGCGGCCCACCAGGTCGCTGGAGCGCACGGCGCCGCTGAGACGCACCACCACTTCGCGCAGCACGCTGTCGCCGGCCAGGTGGCCGTAGGTGTCGTTGATCCGTTTAAAGTGGTCCAGGTCCAGCAGAACCACCAGGAAAGGCCGCCGCAGCTGGCCGCCGCGCAGCACTTCCTGCTCCAGGTATTCCATCATCGCGGCGCGGTTCCATGCCTTGGTCAGGCCGTCCTGCGTGGCCTGCAACCGCAGCGCATCCTGCGACTGTTCCAACTCCAGCGTACGCTCGCGCACCAGCTCCCGTACCAGTTTCTCCATACGGGCATTCCTGTGGGTCAGCGCCCGCACGCGATAGCGGTGGACAGCGACCGCCGTGGCCAACATGGCGACGCCGCACAGCGCGTAGAACGTCCCGGTCTGCCACCATGCCGGCGTAATCGTGAAGCCGATCTCCCGCAACGGCGGCTCGGCTCCAGTCTCGACGTCGGTGACCCCGTACTGCAAGCGGTAGCGGCCGGGCGCCAGCGACGCATAGCGGATATCGGGCGTGGTCGACTGCGACCACGCCTGCTCCAGTCCTTCCAGCCGGTAGCGGAAACGCAGTCCGCTGCGACTCTGGTACGTCAGGCTGGCCAGACTGAAATTCAGCGCTCCCTCGCTCCACGGCAAGGACGCGCCCTCCCGCAAGGCGATGCGCTGGCCGTCGCGGACCACGCTTTCGAGCACGGGCGCCAAAGCCGGCTGCGCGAACAGGCGCTCCGGGTACAGGATGTGCGACGCCCCGTTGCTGGTGGCGATCCACATGGAGCCGTCCGCGTCCTCGAAAAATCCGCGTCCGTTCAGGTCGTTCCATGCCAGGCCGTCGTTCTGGTCGAGCCGCCGCCACTGCTCGCCGGTGCGCACCACGACGCCGGTGTCGCTGGCGATCCACAGCCAACCGCGCCGGTCCACTCGCAGCGCGATGATCGACAAGTCCGGCCAGCGCGGGGGGCCTGCGGGCCGCAGCTCCAGCCCGTGGTCGCCGACCCGCCCTTGCCACAGGCCGGTCCTGAGGCTGCCTATCCACAGCGAACCATCGGGCGCGCAGGCCACCGCGCCGAAATCATTGGTGCCGTCCGCATCCACCAGCTTGTAGCGGTCCCACCGCTGCCGGAAATAACGCAACAATACATGCTCACTGACGAACCACAGTTCGCCGCTGGCGCTCTGGCAGCCGCCACGGAAGGATTCCTCACTCAGATTGCCCAAGGCAGCCCAGCCGGGCGCCAACCGGGGCTGGCCGCCCCGTTCGGGATGCTCCAGCAGGTAGATGCCGTCGCCGGTGCCGATCCACAGCGCGCCATCGCGGTCCGCCAGCAGGCGCAAGATGGCCGGCAAGGCCGCGACCTGGACCTCGGCGCCGCTGGCCGCGTCATGCCGGAACAGCAGGCCGGAATAGGTGCCGGCCCAGACATGGCCGCTGCGGTCCAGCGCCTGATCGGCCCACTGGTGGTCGACGCTGCCGGCGACCGGCCGCAACACGCTCTGGTCAGCCATCCGCGCCATGATTGCCGGCCCCGAGCGGGTGCCCACGTGCAGACGCCCCAGGCCGTCTCGCGCGAACGAAAGGATCACGTCATTTTGCAGGCCTTGCGCGCTGGTCCAGTTTTCCCATTGGCCGTAGCCGCGCCACTGGATCAGGCCATGGCCGCGCGTGCCGAGCCACATGCCGCCGTCGCGGTCGGCAAGCATGTCGCCGACACCGCCGCCGACGCGCAAGCCGTGGCGCTGGTCGAGCAATTCCCAGCGGCCGTCGCGCCAGCGCGCCACCCCGGCGTCGGTGGAAGTGAGCACGGCATGAGCGGCATCGCTGATGAGGGCCGCCACCGGATTGGTTTTGCGCATCACGCCGCCCGGTGGCGCCCGGTCGGCAAACCGGGAGGCCCCGGGCGCCAGCGCAACCAGAGCGTGTTCGCCTCGACTCCAGACGGTGCCGTCGGCGGCATGCAAGATGCGGCTCCAGTTATCCTCGGGCACGCCGGCCGCGCTGTCCCAGACCGTGATGCCGGCCGCGGTACTACGGCACAGCCCCGTGCCGCAGCCCAGCCAAAGGCCACCGGCGTCCACGCTGACGCTAGCTATCCGCGCCAGCAACGGCTGGCGTTCAATCTGCTGGTCGGAAAAATACGGCGCGATGACGGTTCGCCCGTGCACTTCCGTCAGCCGGTACAGATGCGAAGCGCTGACGAACAGCAGCTCGCCGCCGGCCGCGTCGGCCAACACCTGGCCCGGCCAGATCGACAAGTGCTTGCCCTGGTACTGCTGCGCGACCAGCCGCGCGCCGTCACGCCGGTACAAGCCCTCCGAGGTCCCCACCCACAACTGGTCGCCCCGCGCCAGCAGCGCCGTGACTTCGGTCTGCCGCAGTCCTTCGGCTTTCGCGTAGCGCTCGAACTTGTCGCCGTTGTAGCGGAACAGGCCATTCTCCGTACCAAGCCACAGATAGCCGGTCCGGTCCTGCGCCAGCGCGGTGACGGTCAGATTGCCCAGGCCATCCTGCTGGGTGAAGTAACGCAGTGGCAATTGCTGCGCGCGCGCCGCCCCCAGGCACAGTACGCAAGCCGCCAACAGGCGGAGCAGAGTCCAGCCCAGCGTGCGGGAATTCCATGGGTTCAATATCATGTCGGTATAACTCAGGTCGATCGATGCATCTGATTGAAGTAGTATTGCTCATTTGCAATGACACCGCAACCGGCTCGCGCATCGCTTTACAACAATGCGTTCAATTCGACCTGTATTTTGATCAGCGCCGGCAGGCAGCGCTCCACCATCTGCTCGCGCGGCATGCGGCCGGCGTGGACGCTGATGTTCATCGCCGCCACCACCTCGCCGCGAAAATTCTTCAACGGCACGGCGATGGTGCGCAAGCCCAGTTCCAGTTCCTGGTCCACCAGTGCATAGCCTTGCGCGCGGGCGCGGGCGATCTCCAACGCCAGGCGCTCCTTGCCGACGATGGTGTGCTCGGTGATCCGTTCCGGCTGCGCGCGTTCCAGGAAGTCGTCGATCTGCGGCTGCGGCTGGTGCGCCAGCAATATGCGGCCGTTGGCGGTGCAGTAGGCCGGCACGCGGGTACCCGGCTGCAGCGTGACCGACACCAGCTGCCCGGCGCTGACCGCGGCCACGCACACCAGCTGATCGTGATCGAGCACGCCGACCGATGCCGCCTCGCCCAGCGCATAGGCCAGCCGGTATAACAAGGGCTGCACGATGCGCGGCAAGCGCGCCGAATGCAGGTACGACTGGCCGAGCCGCAGCACCATGGGCGTCAGCGCGAACAGCTTGTTCTCATGCCGCATATAGCCCAGGTGCGTGAGCGTGATCAGGTAGCGGCGCGCCGCCGCCCGCGTCAGGCCGGTGCGTTCGGCCACTTCGGCGATGCTCAGGCGGCTGCGCTCCTGGTCGAAAGCGGCGATCACCAGCAGGCCTTTTTCCAGGCCAGCCACCAGGTCGCGCTGGGCTGGGACGTCGTCTTCAGCGGTCATAAGGCAGAAATTGAGTGATTTGTGCGAGTATCGCACAAAATGTGCGCATAGCGGATGTTACCCAACTTTCGCGTATTGTGACGCCACGCCGCCTTGCCTACCATGGTCTCCACACAACACAACAACCATCAGGAGGCCAGCCTTGAACTTCGATGCCATTCCGTCCGGCGTCTACCCGGAACTGATCTACCCGCCCTACAAATCCACGCTGAAGCGCGGCCCCACCCAGCCGCTGCTGCGCATCCGCGCCGACCAGCCGGTGCAGGATAATGTGATCGCGTCGCCGCGCATCCTGCTGCCGAACGATATGGACCTGACGGCGCACGGACACGCAGCGCCGCTGGGCGAAAAGATCGTCGTCACCGGCCGCGTGGTCGACGAGGATGGCAAGCCGGTACGCAATTCGCTGCTGGAAGTCTGGCAGTGCAATTCGGCCGGCCGCTATTGGCACAAGAAAGACCAGCACGACGCGCCGCTCGATCCGAATTTCTACGGCATCGGCAAGATGATGACCGACGACGATGGCCGCTACCGCTTCGTCACCATCAAACCCGGCCCCTACCCGTGGGGTAATCACGACAAGGCCTGGCGCCCGGCGCACATTCACTTCTCCTTGTTCGGCAACGTGTATGCGCAGCGCCTGGTCACGCAGATGTACTTCCCCAGCGATCCGCTGTTCGACTACGATCCGATCTTCCAGAGCATCCAGGACCTGGCCGCGCGCCAGCGCCTGATCTCACGCTACAGCCTGGAACATACCGACAGCGACAAGATGCTGGGCTATGAATTCGACATCGTGCTGCGCGGCCGCAACGCCACGCCCATGGGCATTTAAGGAGCTAACGGCATGAGCCACATCACCACCTCACAGACCATCGGACCGTTCTCTCACGCAGCCTGGCAGTGGGCGGCCGACGCCAGCGCCGCCGGCCAGCTGGAAACCACGGCCCCCACCATCACCATCAGCGGCACCATCTACGACGGCGACGGCACGCCGATCAACGACGCCCAGATCGAAGCCTGGCAACCGGAAGCGGCCGGCGCGGAAGCGGCACAGGCGCTGCCTGGCTTCCGCCGTGTGCCCAGCGGCGAACAGGGAGAATTCAGCCTGCGCCTGTCGCAATGCGCGGCGCCGGTCAGCGGCGCGCCGGCCACCTTCATCACCGTGTTCGCGCGCGGTCTGGTCAAGCACCAGTTCACCGCTGTGTTCCTGGACGACGATAGCGGACTGGCCGAATCGGCGATATTGCGGCAGGTGCCAGCCGCGCGCTGGCCTACGCTGGTCGCCCGCAAGACCGCGCCGGGGGTCTATCATTGGGACATCTGGATGCAGTCCGAAAAAGAGACCGTATTCTTCGACTATGTCTGACCTGCCAGCGGAGTTCTCTTGAGCGTATCCATCTTCGACAGCTTTCTCACCACGCCGGACATGATCGCCGTCTTCGACGACGCCGCGATCGTGCAGGCCATGCTGCGCTTCGAACAGGCCTTGGCCGAGGCCCAGGCCAGGCAAGGCATGCTGCCGCCGGAATCGGCGCGCGCCATCGCCGGCGTCTGTAACGCGCAGCTGTACGACATCCCGGCCATCGTCAGCGCCGGCCGGCGCGCCGGCAGCCTGGCCATTCCGCTGGTGCGTGAACTGACGCGCACCGTGGCGTTGTACGACGCCGAGGCGGCCGCCCGCGTCCATTGGGGCAGCACCAGCCAGGACGTGATCGACACCGCCATGGTGCTGGCCACGCGCGACGCCCTGCAACTGCTCGACGACGGCCTGCACGACCTGACCGGACGCCTGCTGCAATTGGCGGACCAGCATGCCGCGACGCCGGTGCTGGCGCGCACGCTGATGCAGCCGGCGCAGGTGAGCAGCTTCGGTTTCAAGATCGCTGGCTGGCTGGCGCCGCTGGTGCGGGCCCGCGCGCGCCTGCGCGAGTGCGCCGCGCGCGCGTTGCAACTGCAGCTGGGCGGCGCGGTCGGCACGCTGGCCGTGATGGGCGAGCAAGGCGCGGCCGTGGCAGCGCTGGTGGCCGCCGATCTGGGCCTGAAACTGGCGGATGCGGCCTGGCACACGCAGCGCGACGAATGGGTACGATTGGGATTGGAAGTGGCGGTACTGACCGGCAGCATGGGCAAGATCGCCACCGACATCAGCCTGATGGCGCAAGGCGAAATCGCCGAACTGGCCGAACCGTCCGGCAATGGCCGTGGCGGTTCTTCCGCCATGCCGCACAAGCGCAATCCGGTTTCTGCGATGATCGCACTGGCCGCCGCCACGCGCACGCCGCAGCACGCCGCAGCGCTGCTGGCCAGCATGGGACAACAGCATGAGCGCGGCCTGGGTAACTGGCAGGCAGAACTCGCGGAGTGGCCAGGCCTGTTCCTCAGCGCGCACGGCGCATTGCAGGCGCTGAACGACGCCTTCGCCGGCCTGCATGTCGATCCCGCGCGCATGTTGCGCAATATCGATGCCTTGCAGGGACTGGTGTTCGCCGAGGCTGCATCGGCCTGGCTGGCAGGCGCCATCGGCCGCCCGGCGGCCCACAGCCTGCTGGAACAAATGAGCGCCGAGGCGTTGGCTGTCGGACGCAATCTGGCCGAAGTGCTGGCCGATGCGGTGCAGGCCGACGAGCAGCTACGCAAACATGTCGACCCGGCCGCGCTGGCGTCGCTGTTCGATCCGGCCACCGCCGCCGGTCCGGCACAGCGTCTGGCACAGCAGCAGCTGCAAAGCCTGCGCCAGGATATCGCCGCACTGAACTCCATTCCATTCCATCACAGGACACCAGCATGAGCTTCGATCCCATCGACCACG
Organism: Duganella sp. BJB476; assembly: GCF_003416895.1. Classification (GTDB taxonomy): domain Bacteria; phylum Pseudomonadota; class Gammaproteobacteria; order Burkholderiales; family Burkholderiaceae_D; genus Rugamonas. The sequence continues at coordinate 1,194,390 of NZ_QVIO01000001.1, read as the reverse complement.
ACTTCGAACGTGGACTGCACAACCGCCGCGCCATCCTCGGCGACGCCTGGGTGGATAAATCCCTGGCCAACGCCAACAGCTTCAACGCCGAGTTCCAGAACATGATCACGCGCTTTGCGTGGAACGATATCTGGGGCCGTCCTGGCCTGGAACAGAAGACGCGGCGCGCGATGGTACTCGCCACCACCATCGCGCTGGGCCGCTGGGAAGAATACGAGCTGCATGTGCGCGCCGCGCTGCTGGGCGATGCGGCACACCGCCTGTCGCCGGACGAATTGAAGGAAGTGCTGATGCAGTCTGCGATCTACGCCGGCGTCCCCGCCGCCAACACCGCTTTCGCCCATGCGATGGCAATCCTGCGCGAGGTGGGACCACAAATCGGCTACACGCTGGAGCCGTCGGCGCCGGCCGCCGCCAGCCATCCCGGCGTCGGCCGCGAAGGCCGCAGCACCGGCCAGCCCGCGCTGCACTACACGGTGCGCGAGCCACGCAACGGCAAGGCTCCGCGCCATACGGTGGTGCTGAGCCACGCCCTGGGCTGCGACCTGACGATGTGGGACAGTCTGGCCAACCAGCTGGCGGCGGACTGCCGCGTGATCGCCTACGACCATCGCGGTCACGGCGGTTCCGCCGCACCGCAAGGCTTGTACAGCATGGCCGACCTGGCCGACGACGTGGCGGCGCTGCTGCGCGAGCTCGATACCGGGCCGGTGGTATGGGTGGGACTGTCGATGGGGGGCATGGTCGGCCAGGAGCTGGCGCTGCGCCATCCGTCGCTGGTACGCGCCCTGGTGCTGGGCAACACCACCTCCCGCTATCCCGAAACGGCGCGGGAAGCCTGGCAGCAGCGCATCGTCACCGTGCGCGAGCAAGGCATCGCGGCAATCGCCGACGCGGTGATGGGACGCTACTTCCACGACGCCTTCCGCGCCGAGCACGCAGCCACGGTCGCGCGCTTCCGCCGACGCCTGCTCAGTACAGATAGCACCGGCTACATCGGCTGCTGCAACGCGGTCGGCACAGTCGACACCACGGAACGGCTGGGCGCCATCGCCGTGCCGACGCTGGTCATCGCCGGTGAGCTGGACCAGGGCACACCGGTCAGCATGTCGGAGACCGTACAACAAGCCATCCAGGGCGCTGCATTGGTCGTACTACCCAACGCATCGCACCTGGGCGCGGTCGAACAGCCGGCGCTGTTCGCGTCGGCCGTCGCCGGCTTCATCGCCGGCTTGTAGGTCCGCCGCTACACGCCCGGATCGCGGACCTTGTCGGCCTGGTCGAACTCGATGTTGTAGAAGGAACCGGCGCTGGCTTCGGCCTTGCGGATGTACACGGTCTGCACGATGTCGCGGCTGGCGGCATCGATGCTGACCGGGCCGCGCACGCTGGTCCATGCCATGCCCTTCATCGCCGCCAGCAGCTTGTCGCCGTCGCTGTCGCCGTTGGTTTGCTTGAGTGCCTGGTACAGCAGATGCATGCCGTCGTAGGCGCCGACCGAATGGAAATTGGGCCGCATGCCCGGGTTGGCCTTGCCGAAGGCTTCGACATACGCCTTGTTCTCGGCCGACGGATGGGCCGCCGAATAGTGATGGCTGCTGACCACACCTGCCGCGGCAGGACCGATGCTGGCCATCAGGTCGTCGTCCAGCACATCACCAGTGCAGATCAGCCGTATGCCGGAGGCGGCCAGGCCGCGCTCGGTGAACTGCTTCAGCACCGCAGCGCCCTCGCCCGATGGCACGAACACAAACAGCGCATCCGGTTTCAAGTCCCGCACCCGCGCCAGAAACGGCGCATAGTCCGGGTTGCGCAGCGGCGCACGCAGGCTGTCGAGCACTTTGCCGCCGCCTTCAAGCAGGCCCTTGACGAATACCTTCTCCGCGTCCAGCCCCGGTCCATAGTCGCTGACCAGGGTCACCGCGTTTTTAATCTTGTTTTTGACCGCCCATTGCGCCATCGGCGCCGTCACCTGCGCCAGCGTGAAGCCGGTACGCACGATGTACGGAGAGCGTTGCGGCACCGCCGACGCGGCGGCCGCCATCACGATCATCGGCACCTTGGCCTGGGTGGCGACCGGCGCGGCGGCGAAGGCCAGCGGCGTCAGGCCGAAACCGGCCAGCACCTGCACCTTTTCGCGCGACACCAGCTCCTGCGCCAGCCGCTTGGTCACATCCGGCGACAGGCCGCCGTCGTCCTTGAGAAGGATCTCGACCTGACGGCCGGCGACGCCGGCGCCGTTCTGCCGCATGTACAGCTTGACCGCCGCCTCGATCTGGCGGCCGGTGGAAGCGAACGGGCCGGACATCGGCACGATCAGCCCGACTTTCAGCGGTTCGCCAGCCGCGTTGGCGACAGCGGGCAAAACTCCGGCCGACAAGGCGGCGGCGCCCAGCAGCAGTTGGCGGCGTTGGTGATTGATATGACCTGGCATTGTGTCTCCTTTTTTATAGGTCCAGCAGCAGCGTGCCGGTTTTGGAACGTGAACAACAAGGGGTGAACTGGTCGTTGGCGGCTTGTTCCGATTCGTCCAGGTACAAGTCGCGGTGGTCCGGCACGCCGTCCAGCACGCGCGTCAGGCAGGTGCCGCACACGCCCTGCTCGCACGAAGCGGGAATGAACACGCCGGCATCGGTCAGCACGCGCAGCACGGTGCTGTCGGCGGGGATGGCATACACCTTGCCGCTGGAGGCCAGTTTCACCTCGAACGGCTGGTCGCCGCCGGCGGACGGCACGGCTGCGGCGCCGAAGTATTCGAGGTGCAGCTGGTCCTGCGGCCAGTGATGCGCCTTGGCCGAGGCCTTGACATGGTCGATGAATCCGGCCGGGCCGCAAAAAGAGATGTGCGTCTTGCCGTCCAGTTGCGCCAGCAGCGCGGGCAGGTCCAGCTTCTGCGCAGCGTCGCCGCTGTCGTAATGGAAGTGCACCTGCGGCGCGAACGGCGCGGCGGCGATGCGTTGGCGGAACGCGGTGCGTTCGGGCGAGCGCGCGCAGTAGTGCATCTCAAACGCCGCGCCGCGCGCCGACAATGCTTCCGCCATCGCCAGGATGGGCGTGACACCGATGCCGCCCGCCAGCAGCAGGCTACGTTCGGCGTCAACCAATGGAAAGTGGTTTTTCGGCGCGCTGATGTTCAGGGTGGCGCCGGCCCGCACTTCCTCGTGCATAGCCTTGGAACCGCCGCGCGACGACGGGTCGCGCAGCACGCCGATCACGTAGCGGTGCCGTTCCTGCGGCGGGTTGCAGAGCGAATACTGCCGCACCAGACCAGCTCCGACGTGGACGTCGATATGCGCGCCCGCCGTGAAGGGTGGCAGCGGCGCACCGTCGGCACTGACCAGTTCATAGGTGCAGATATCCTCGGCCTCCACATGCCGGCGTTCCACCCGCACTTGCAGCAGTTCGGTACTCATGCGTCCTGCTCCTTTTCCAGCCACTGATCCAGCACGCGGCGCGACTGCACACCACCGGCGTCGATATTCAACATCAGCAGCTTGCGTTCGGGATGACGCAGGATGTTGGCCTGCTGTAGTTCCAGCATCTCCCGGTCCTCGCCGAAGATCTTGCCCTGGCCGGTGCGTATGGTGGCGGTCAATTCCTCATCATCCGGCTTGAAATTGCGCGCCATGCCCCAGAAGTACCAGTGGGAGGTTTCGCTTTCCGGCGTGATGAAGTCGACCACGATGCTGGACGCCTTGTGCTCCGGCGCCGCGTCGTAGCCGCCCTTGCCCGCATGCGCCACGCCGACTTCGATCATCACATGGCTGGGCGCCGTGAAGCGGCAGATCTGCCAGCGGTCCACCGGCACGTCGTCGGCCAGGCCATTACCACGCAAGGCCGCGCGCCAGAACGGCGGCGCCATGATGTTCTCCATGTAGCGGCTGGTGATCACCTCTTCGCCCTCGACCCGGGTGCTGACCGGCGCTTCGTCGATCTCTTTCTGGCCGATGCTCGACGCATGCACATATGTCTCGTGGGTCAAGTCCATCAAGTTGTCGATCATCAGGCGGTATTCGCAGTTGATGTGATACAGCCCGCCGCCGTAAGCCCACTCAGGATTGTCCGCCCACTCCAGGTGATGGATCAGCGCCGGATCGGCCAGTTCGCGTTCGCCGGTCCAGACCCAGATAAAGCCGTAGCGCTCCTCCACCGGATAGCTGCGGATGCAGGGGAAGCCGCGCACGCGCTGGCCCGGCATGCTGACCACCTTGCCGTCGCAGCCCATCTCCAGGCCGTGATAGCCGCACACAAGCTGGCCGTCGCGGACAAAGCCCAGCGACAGCGGTGCACCGCGGTGCGGACAGAAATCCTCCACCGCCGCCACCTTACCCTCCGCCCCGCGATAAAACACGATCTTCTCGCCGCAGATCTGGCGACCCAGCGGCTTGCCATCGATTTCATCCGGCGTGCAGGCCACGTACCAGGTATTTTTTGGGTACATCTTGTCTCCTTGTTCGATTTTCAGTTTATATTCAGTGCACTGAATGTTGTAAAGTATAGACCGTAAACCGATGAAGTAAACCGCCGGGACGAATTCTTTTTTTGTTCCGTGCCACACCGCGCAAGCAGAGAGCACGCCATGCCACAAACAGAGAGTCAGCTGACCAACCTGTACGAACACCCGGGTCACTTGCTGCGCCGTGCGCAGCAAATCTCGGTGTCGATTTTTTACGACGAAATGGGCGAAGAACTGACGCCGGTCCAGTATGCGATGCTGCGCAACCTGGAAAGCCACGCAGGCATCGACCAGGTGTCGCTGTCGGCCATCAGCGGCATCGACACGTCCACCGGCGCCACCGTCTGCGCGCGGCTGGAGGAAAAGGGACTACTCAACCGCACCGTGATTCCAACCAACCGCCGCCAGCGCGCCCTGACCATCACTGCGGCCGGCGAACAGCTGCTGGCCGATCTGGTCCCCGGTTCGCAGCGTCTGCGACGCCGTCTTCTGGCGCCGCTCAGCGGCCCGGAACAGCTGAAATTCATGGAACTGCTGACCAAGCTGGTACAGGAAAACAACGCACAAAGCCGCGCGCCGCTGAGCAGCGGCGCGCACGTTGCGCGCGACGCAAGCTAAAATTCAACAGCCGCCGTCTCAGGCCACGGCGACCAGGCGATCCAGCTTGTCGCCGTCGGCCAGCAGGCTGGCGCTGTCCGAGTCGTGGACGATGCGGCCACGATCCAGCACAATCGCCCGCTGGGTCAGCGACAACGCCAGCCGCGCATGCTGCTCCACCACGATCACCGACATCCCCTCCTCCTGCACCAGCCGCCGTATCACCCGCACCAGCTCCTGCACGATGATGGGCGCCAGGCCCTCCATCGGCTCATCCAGCAGCAGGATGCGCGGGTTGGTCATCAGCGCGCGGGCGATCGCCACCATCTGCTGCTCGCCGCCGGACAACTGGTTGCCCATGTTGGCGCGGCGTTCGGCCAGGCGCGGGAAGATCTCGTAGATCTTTTGCAGGTTCCAGCGGCCGGGCCGCGCCACCACCGTCAGATGCTCTTCCACCGTCAGCGATGGGAACATATGCCGTTCCTGCGGCACCCAGCCCAGGCCCGCGCGCGAGCGCCGGTGCGTGGGCATGCGCGCGATGTCGCTGCCGGCCCAGCGGATGCCGCCGCCGTGCAGCCGCGTCAATCCCATCAGCGTCACCAGCAGGCTGGTTTTGCCGACGCCGTTGCGGCCCAACAGCGCCAGGCTGTCACCCTCGTTCAGCGTGAACGACACATCTTCCAACACGATAGACTCGCCATAACCGGCGGTGACTTTATCGAGCGCCAGTAATTCAGCCATGTTCGGCCTCCCCCAGATAAACTTCCTTGACGCGCTGGTCGGCTGCGATCTCCGCCGGCGTGCCCTCGGTCAGCACTTTGCCGCCGACCAGCACCGTGATGCGGTCGGCGAAGCGGAACACCAATCCCATATCGTGTTCGATGAACAGCACCGTCACATCGCGCGGCAGCTGCGCCAGCACTTCGAACAGTTCCTTGCTCTCCGCTTGCGGGATGCCGGCCGCCGGTTCGTCCAGCAGCAGGATGCGCGGCTTGGTAGCCAGCGCCAATGCTATTTCCACCAGCCGCTGCTTACCGTAAGCCATGCTGCGCGTGACGCTGTTGGCCTGGTCGGTCAGCTTGAGCGTGGCCAGCAGGGCCATCGCCTCGTCGATCACGTCGGCGTGCTTGGCCACGGTCTTGTACCAGACCGATTGCAGGCCGCGCCGCTCGCAGATCGCCAGCGCCACCGATTCCAGCACCGTCATGCCGGCGAACAGGGTGTTGAGCTGGAAGGTGCGCGTCATGCCGCGCCGTACCCGCTGATGCTGCGGCAGGTGCGTGATGTCCTCGCCGCCCAGGTAGACCTTGCCGCTGCTGGGCATGAAGCCACCCGTCAGCAGGTTGATGAAGGTGGTCTTGCCAGCGCCATTGGGGCCGATCAGCGCGTGGCGCGCACCTGGTTCGAAGGTCAGGCTCACATCGCTGTTGGCGACGAACGGACCCCAGCGCTTGGTCAGGCCTTCGGTGCGCAGTGTGATGTCCTGGCTCATGCCTGCTCCTTCCGTTTGAAACGTGACGCCATCTTTTCCAGCCCGCCCAGGATGCCGCCGCGCGCGAACAGCACGATCACCATCAGCAGCAGGCCGATATAGAACTGCCAGTAGGCCGGATTGAGGCCGGCGATGTAGTCCTGCGCCAGCATGAACACGGCGGCGCCGACCAGCGCGCCGTACAGGCGGCCCGTCCCACCCAGCACCAGCATGATCAACAGCTCAGCCGAACGCGGAAAGCCCAGCGAATCAAGCCCGACGAACTGCGTGGTCTGCGCCAGCAGCGCGCCGGCCAGGCCGGCCACCGTTGCGGCCAGCGTGAACACGGCCACCAGGCGACGGTTGACGTCCACGCCCAGTGCCGGCATGCGGCGCGCGCCCTCGCGGATGCCGACCAGGCTCAAACCGAACGGCGACTTCACCACCCGGCGCAGCACCACGAACACGAGGAACAGTACGGCGAAGCTGTAGCAGTAAGCCACATTGCCGTTCAAATCGAATTCGAAAGCGCCAAACAATTTACCGACCATCATGCCGGACAAGCCATCCACGCCGCCGGTGAGGAAGGAGGCCTTGTTGGCCGCCTCGAACAACATCAGGCCTATGCCCAGCGTGACCATCAAGCGCGTCAGGTCCTGGCCGCGCACCACCAGGAAGGACATGACGAAGCCGAACAGGCCTGCCACCACGGCGCCGGCCAGCAAACCGCTAAACGGCTCGCTCCAGCCGTGCACCGACAGCAGCCCGGCCGTGTAGGCGCCCAGGCCGAAAAAGGCTGCATGGCCCAGCGAAACGATGCCGGCATAGCCCAGCATCAAATCCAGTGACAGCGCGAACAGGCCGACTATCATGATCTGGCTGATCAGCACCAAGTAACCGGGGAAGGCGAAATACGCGGCCACCGGCAGCAGCCAGAAAGCGATTTCCAGCGGCGACCAGCGGTCGTCGGGCAAACGGAGTAGGCTCATGCTCTGCACCTTGTTGACGGCGACGGGCGCCGGTTTGACTTCAGCATCGGCGAAGGCGTTCATGCTTTCCTCCTGATCAGGCCTGCCGGGAACAGGATCAACAACACCACCATCAAGCCATAGATGACGAAGGCGCCAATCTGCGGCACATAGTATTTGCCTGCCACGTCGAACACGCCCAGTATCAGCGCCGCCAGCAGCGGCCCCTTGATGGTGCCGGCGCCGCCCACGGCGACCACCAGCAGGAAGTAGACCATGTACTTGATCGGGAAAGTCGGATCCAGTCCCAGAACATCGATACCCAGGCCTCCACCCAGCCCGGCCAGGCCGGAGCCCAGCGCGAAGGTCAGGCTGAACACCAGGCCGACATTGATGCCCAAGCCGGCGGACGCGGTTTGATTGTCCACCGATGCGCGGATCTGCGCGCCGAAACGGGTGCGTTCGATCAGCAGTCCCAACGCCAGCGTTACCAGCACCACCACGCCGATCAGGAACAGGCGATACGCGCCAACCTCAAGGCCGAGCAGCGAGACCTGCCCGCGCAGCCAGTCCGGCAGCGTGACCGGCTGCTGCGATGGGCCGAACAGCCAGGTCGCACCGGCCACCGACATGAAGGTCAGGCCGATCGAGAACAGCACCTGGTCCAGATGGCTGGCCCGGTACAGGCGGCGGTACAGCACCCGCTCCAACACCAGCCCGGCCGCAGCGGAAGCCAAAAAGGCCAGCGGCAGCGAGGCCAGGAACGGTACGCCCAGCCGGGACAACACCGTCACACTGACATAGCCGCCCAGCATGGCAAAGGCGCCGTGGGCCAGGTTAATGAAGTTCATCATGCCCATCGTGACCGACAGGCCGACGCTGATGAGGAACAGCAGGCTGCCGTAGGCGATGCCGTCGAACAGCACACCGGCGAAATTGGCTAGCATATCCGCCTCCTCGTTTGAATTGTTTTATACATTTTTTGTCTCCACTACTACTCTACAAACTACATTGAATCACACTCTTTCGATAATCATCGCAATGCCCTGCCCTACGCCGATGCACATGGTGCACAGCGCATAGCGGCCGCCGCTGCGGTGCAGTTGGTAAGTCGCGGTGGTCACCAGGCGCGCGCCGCTCATGCCCAGCGGATGGCCCAGCGCGATGGCGCCGCCGTTGGGATTGATGCGCCCATCGTCGTCCCGCAGGCCGAGCTGGCGCAACACGGCCAGTCCCTGCGCGGCGAAGGCTTCATTCAGTTCGATGACGTCCATCTGCTCCAGCGTCAGGCCGGTCTGGCGCAGCAGCTTTTGCACCGCAGGCACCGGGCCTATGCCCATCACGCGCGGTGCCACACCAGCCGTCGCCATGCCGACGATGCGCGCCAGCGGCTTCAGTCCATGTCGCTTGACCGCGTCGCCGCTGGCGATCAGCAACGCGCAGGCGCCGTCGTTGATGCCGGAAGCATTACCTGCGGTGACGCTGCCCTCGGGACGTACAACGCCTTTCAGCTTGGCCAGCGCCTCGATGGTGGTGGCGCGCGGATGTTCATCCTGCGCGAACAGCAGCGGATCGCCTTTTTTCTGAGGCAGCGATACCGGCACAATCTCGCGCGCGAAGATGCCTTCAGCGATGGCGATGGCGGTCTTGTTCTGGCTTGCCAGCGCAAACGCATCCTGGTCGGCGCGGCTGACGCCATAATCCTGGGCGACGTTTTCCGCCGTCTCCGGCATGGTCTCCACGCCGTAGGCTTCCTTCAACGCCTTGTTGATGAAGCGCCAGCCCATCGTAGTGTCCTGCAGCGACGCGTTGCGCGAGAACGCCGCATCGGGCTTGCCCATGACGAAAGGCGCGCGCGTCATCGATTCCACGCCGCCGGCGATCATCAGGCAAGCGTCGCCCGCCTGGATCGCGCGCGCCACCGTGCCGATGGCGTCCATGCCGGAGCCACACAGGCGGTTGATGGTGGAACCCGGCACCTCCTGCGGCAGCCCCGCCAGCAGCGCCGACATGCGCGCCACGTTGCGATTGTCTTCGCCGGCCTGGTTGGCGCAGCCGTAGATCACATCATCCACCTGGTCCCACTGCACGTCGGGATTGCGGCGCATCAGTTCCCGCAGCGGTACGGCGCCCAGGTCGTCGGCGCGCACGTCCTTCAGCGCGCCGCCGTAACGGCCGATCGGAGTGCGCACCGCATCGCAGATATATGCTTCGTTCATCTCGTCCCCTCTTATTTCAATGACAGCAAAGGCGCGCCGGTAGCGGCTTGCAGCTCTTCAAAAGTCAATCCAGGCGCCATCTCGCACACCGCCAGCCCGGCCGGCGTCACGTCCAGCACGGCCAAGTCGGTGTAGATGCGGTTGACGCAGGCCACGCCCGTCAGCGGATAGCTGCACTGGCTGACGATCTTGCTCTCACCGGTCTTGGTCTGGTGCTCCATCATGACGAACACCTGCTTGGCGCCGATCGCCAGGTCCATGGCGCCGCCGACGGCCGGTATCGCATCCGGCGCGCCGGTGTGCCAGTTGGCCAGGTCGCCGTTGGCCGCCACCTGGAAGGCGCCCAGCACGCACACGTCCAGGTGGCCGCCGCGCATCATGGCGAAGGAATCGCCGTGATGGAAGTAGGCACCGCCCGTCAGCAGCGTCACCGGCTGCTTGCCGGCGTTGATCAGGTCTTCGTCTTCCTCGCCGGGCGCCGGCGCCGGGCCCATGCCCAGCAGGCCGTTCTCGCTGTGCAGGAACACTTCGCGTTCGGCCGGCAGGTGGTCCGCCACCTTCGTCGGCAGGCCGATGCCCAGGTTGACGTAAGCGCCTTCGGGAATGTCCTGCGCCACACGGGCCGCCATCTGATCACGGGTATATTTGTTCGTCATACAGCCTCCTTCACTACGCGCTGCACAAAGATGCCGGGAGTGATGATCGATTCGGGATCGAGCTCGCCCAATGCCACCACCTGCTGCACCTGCGCGATGGTGGTCTTGGCCGCCATCGCCATGATGGGACCGAAGTTGCGCGCCGTCTTGCGGTACACCAGGTTGCCCCAGCGGTCGCCGCGCAACGCCTTGATCAGCGCGAAGTCGGCGTGAATCGGCGATTCCAGCACATAGTGGCGGCCGTCGATCAGGCGCGTCTCCTTGCCCTCGGCCAGCAGCGTGCCGTAGCCGGTCGGCGAGAAAAACCCGCCGATGCCGGCGCCGGCGGCGCGGATGCGTTCCGCCAGATTGCCTTGCGGGGTCAGTTCCAGCTCGATCTCGCCGGCGCGGTACAGCGCGTCGAAATGATGGGAGTCGGCCTGGCGCGGGAAGGAGCAGATGATCTTGCGCACCCGCTTGGCCTTGAGCAGCGCGGCCAGTCCCGTTTCGCCGTTACCGGCGTTGTTATTGACGATGGTGAGGTCGCGCGCGCCCTGCGCGATCAGCGCGTCGATCAGCGCGGACGGCATGCCGGCGTTGCCGAAGCCGCCGATCATGACCGTCGCGCCGTCGTGGATGTCAGCCACGGCGCGCTCCAGTGATGCAAATGTTTTGTCGATCATATGCCTGCCTTTTAAGTTCAGTGTGCGATAATCGAACTAATGATTGATTACCGCACACTCAGTGTAGCAACGTAATCGCGCCGCGGTCAACAAAAAAACACCTATCGAACCTGCCTACTGCATTAAAATCACGCCATGTCCAAGACCACCAAACCCAAAACCAGCGTCGCCGAGGCTGAGCCGGAGCACGAACCAAGCATCTCCGAACAGATCGACGCCCTGACCGATCCCAGTTTCATGACCTCGCTGGCGCGCGGCCTGGCCGTGGTGCGCGCCTTCAGCGATTCGCGCAAGCCGCAGACCATCGCCAACATCAGCCAGAAGACCGGCATTCCGCGCGCCGCCGTGCGGCGCTGCCTGCATACGCTGCGCGAGCTGGGGTATGTGGATGCGGAGTTGAACAATTTTTCGCTGCGTCCCAAGGTGCTGACGCTGGGCTATTCCTACCTGTCGTCGACGCCGCTGACAGTATCGGCCCAGCCCTACCTGAACAACATCAGCCGCGCGCTGAACGAATCGAGCTCGCTGGCGGTGCTGGACGACGACGAAGTGCTCTACGTGGCGCGTGCCGCCACCTCGCGCGTGATGTCGGTGGCGCTGAACACCGGCAGCCGCCTGCCCGCCTATTGCACCTCGCTGGGTCGGGTGATGCTGGCGCATTTGCCGCCGGCGGAGCTGGACCAGTACCTGGCCCGCACCGCGTTGCGGCCGATGACCGAAAACACGGTGGTCAACCAGAAGCGCCTGCGCGAGATCCTGGCCGGCGTGCGCCAGGCCGGCTACGCCATCAACGACGAAGAACTGGAACTGGGATTGCGCTCCATCGCGGTGCCGGTACGCGGCGCATCCGGCACTGTGCTGGCGGCGTTGAACGTCGGTGCGCAAGCCTCGCGCGTCAGCGTCAAGCAGTTGGAAAAAGAGTTCCTGCCCGTGCTGCTGCGCGGGGCCCAGGAACTCTCGATACTGCTGCCTTAGAAGCTGTGGCGCAGGCCGGCCATGACGCCGTTCTGCGTCAGGCCCGCGCCGACGGTGCCGCCGGCGTCCAGCGCCACTGCCGATGCGCCGGAGTTCTGCATGCGACCCAGCGCTCCATACACGGCGGTGCGCTTCGACAGGTAGTAGGTCAAGCGGGCCACCACCATCTTGACGTCCGAGCTGCTGTTCTTGGTGTCGCGGCGCGCCACCTGCACATCCAGCGTGGACAGCGGCGTGACCGGATAGCTCACACCCAGGAAGTACAGATCCGATTCGGTCACGCCGGTGACCGCGCGCGTGGTGCGGTCGACCAGGCCGCCGCCGATCTTGGCCGCCCCCACCTTGGCATAGCCGTTGACGGTGATGCGCTTGTCGCTGTTATCGCTGCTGGTCAAGCCACCGGCCGCGCCGACGTTCCCGTACATGATGTCGTAGGAAGTGTTCAGGCCATATTCCGGAGTCTCGTAGCCCACCATGCCGGTGATCTGGCGGCAGGCCTTGGAATTGCCCGCCACTTCGCCAGGGCAGCCGGTGGCGGCAGGACCGCCCGCAGCCGACGCATCGCGCCCGGTGCTGTAGGTGGCGCCGACCACGAAGTTGTTGAAGTTGCCCAGGTAGCCGATGGCGTTGTCGCTGCGCGCGTTCGGCAGATAAGGATCGATGCTGCCGATCGCGAACAGGTTAGGCCCCAGCACGTCGCCCTTCAACGAGGCGATATAGGTCATGTTGATCTGGCGGCCCAGCGTCACCGTGCCGAACGCGCCCTTCAAACCCACCGAGGCCTGGCGGCCGAACAGGCGATTGCCCTGGCCCATGGTGCCGGTATCCATCGACAAGCCCATCTCCAGCGTGAACACCGCCTGCAAGCCGTCGCCCAGGTCCTCGCTGCCGCGGAAGCCCAGGCGCGACGGGAATGAACCCGTCAACGAAGGCATCTTGGTGATGCTGGCGCCGGCCGCATTGGCGTTGGTCGTATAAACCAGGCCTGTGTCTACAAGGCCGTACACCGTGACACTGCTTTGCGCCATGGCGCCGGATGCGCTGACCCCAGCCAGCAGCGCCGCAGCGCATCGGATTGCGTTCTTCATTCCAGTCTCCTGTTGTTTTGAATACGTCGTTTTTAAGATGTGCGATTATCGAACAATAGGTTGTTAATCGCACATAGATTGAGATACTATGCATGAAGCGATGCGCTGTCAACCAACGCCGCGTGGCAGAATTGAAACCTGCCACCGTCGCCAATTGCCGCGACTAGCCATTCCTCATAGAGAAAACAGAACAGCACCGGAGACCAGCATGACGATGAAAAAATTTGTAGCAATCGCGACACTCGCCACCGCCGCATGGTCGGCGATGCCGCTGGCGCAGGCCCAGGACACCATCAAGGTCGGCGTGATCGCCGCCTTCTCCGGCCCCTTCGCCGACTACGGCAAGCAGATGGAGGGCGGCATCAAGGCGTGGATGGCGCTGAACGGCGCCACGGTGGCGGGCAAGAAGATCGAAATCATCTACAAGGACACCACCGGCCCTTCGCCCGAAATCGCAAAGCGCCTGGCGCAGGAACTGGTGGTGCGCGACAAAGTCGACTTCCTCGCGGGCTTCGGCCTGACGCCGGAAGCGCTGGCCGTCGCGCCTATCGCCGAGCAGGCGAAGAAGCCGATGATCGTCATGAACGCCGCCACTTCCATCATCACCACCAAGTCCAACTACATCGCACGTTTCTCGATGACGCTGCCGCAAATCTCCGCGCCGATGGCGACGTGGGCGGCCAAGAACAACATCAAGAAGGTGGTGACGCTGGTGGCGGATTACGGCCCCGGCATCGACGCCGAAACGGCCTTCAAGAATGAGCTGGTCAAAGGCGGCGGCACGGTGACGGAAGCGATCCGCGTCCCGCTGCGCAATCCGGAATTCGCCCCCTACATCCAGCGCATCAAGGACGCCAAGCCGGATGCGGTGTTCATCTTCGTTCCGGCCGGCGAGCAAGGCATCGCCTTCATGAAGGGCTACCGCGAGCGCGGGCTGGCCGCGGCGGGCATCAAGGTGATCGCCACCGGCGACCTGACCGACGACCACGTGCTGCCGGCGATGGGCGACGCCACGCTGGGCGTGATCACCACATTCCACTATTCGGCCGCGCACAAGTCGCCGGAGAACGCGGCTTTCCTGAAGAGTTTTGCGACGGCCAATCCGGGCGCGGGTCGTCCGAACTTCATGGCCGTGGCGGCCTATGACGGCATGGCCGCGATCTACGAAGTGACGCGCAAGTTGAACGGCAAGATCGACGGCGATCAGGCCATGGCCATCCTGAAGAACATGCAGCTCAACAGCCCGCGCGGACCGATCAGCATCGATCCGCAAACCCGCGATATCGTGCAGACGGTCTACGTGCGCAAGGTCGAAAAGGTCGGCAGCGAATTCTATAACGTCGAATTCGACCAGTTCACTAACCAAAAAGACCCAGGCAAGTAAGCCGCCTGCCCGGGTCTTTTGCTCCCCTATTTGCAGCTGAAGTTGGCCGCATCCTCGATACTGCCGCTGCCGTTGTACTTCGCCACCTGCGGATAAGGACACAGCGGCCGGGTGCGGGTCGTCGACCATGACGCCGGCACGTCGGCATTGACGCCGCCGGCGTTGCCCGCGCCGCGCGCGCTGGCCAGCACCCGTTCCGGCGCCTGCCCCTTCTCGACCCAGTTGACCAGGGGCGTCAGCATGTCGAATTGGTCGGTCGCCGGTCCGCCGGAACAATGGTTCATGCCGGGCACGCGGAAGAAGCGGGCAAAGTTGGAAGCGTCGCCGCCGTTCGCGGCTCGCAGATTGTCGTACCACGCCGTGGTGTCGTCACTGGAGAAGATCGGATCGCTAGTGCCGTGGTATAGCATCATCTTGGCGCCACGGTTCTTCACGGTGCTGTAGTCGGTCAAGTGCGGTGGCAGCATGAAGGACATTGCGCTTTCCGTGTAGGAGCCATCAGTCGCGGCGACCTGCGTCAGCAAGGTATCGATGCTGGACGTCAGCGCGAAGCTGGCGCCGTTGAAGGTCGCCGGATTCACCGGCGGCACTTTCCAGATCATCGCCACTGCGCCGGAATCCAGCTGCAGTGGGCTGAAGAACTTCCAGAACGCCCAGTTGCCCGTGCCCAGGCCCGCATCGTACGGGAAGCTTGAATAGAACTTGCTCTTGGTGCTGGTGAGCGCGCCCGTGAACAGCTGTCCGATCGCCGCTTTCTGCGCGGTGCTGAGACAGGTGCCGTCGCGGCCTTGCGCGCCGCAGGACGGCACGTCCCGCTCCAGGCTGAAGGCGGCCTGGCAAGCGCCGGTGTCCTGCACCAGGCCATCCTTGACGCCGTCCAGCGCATCGCATTTATCCAGCACCGTGTTCGACACCAGCGCGCGTTCGGCGGGCGTAAAGCCGGTCGACAGGTCGCCCGGCGTGGTTGCCAGCGCCGCGTAGGACTGGCCGCCGGCGATATTGGCGATCGCCGCCAGTGGCAACCGGAAGCCGGGATCGCCGACCAGGTAACCGTCGAACTGTTCGCCGTAGCGGGACGCCGCCACCATCGTGTGTCGACCGCCGTTGGAGCAACCGCCGAAATAGGAACGGTCCGGCCCCTTGCCGTAGGCGGTCTGGATCACGCTCTTGGCCATCGGCGCCAGCTTGCCCGAGGCCTGGTAGCCGTAGTCCAGCCGCGCCTGCGGATCGAGGCCGAACAGCGGCGTCGCCGCGCCGTGGCCCGCGTCGGAACTGATCACCGCAAAGCCCTGGTTCAACGCATTGTCCAACTGCCCGCCGCCGCCAACGTCGCCGGTGGCCGTAACCACCGCGCCGTCAAGGCCGCCGTTGGCCTGGAAGAAGAAGCGTCCGTTCCAGTCAACCGGCAGCCGCATCTCGAAGCTTATCGCGTAGTTTTGCCCGTCGACCGGGCCAACACGCTGGTACATCGATCCCTTCACCAGGCAATGCGCCGGCACCGGCTTGCCGGCAACAGTCAGCACACCCGCAGCCACCGATGCCGCGCTGGCGATCGTCGTATTGGGATAGGCGATCTTGCTGGCCAAATCCGTGCAGGTGGAAAGCTTGGCGCCACTGGCCGCTGCCAACTGCGGCAGCGCCGCCGTGGCGCTTGGCACCGTGCCGCCATCTCCTCCGCAACCACTCAAGGCCACCGCAGACAGGCAAAGCGCCGCCAGCGGCGTGCCGTTCAAGACACGTCGTTCGATCATCATCACAAATCTCCTTAGTTGGGGCTGACGTCGCGCAGTACGGCGATCGGTTCGTTCACCAGCTTGCCGTTGACCTTCTTCACTTCACGGATGTACATGTTCTGCACGATGTCGCGCGTGGCCGGGTCAATGCTGATCGGTCCACGCGGACTGTCGCGCCTCATCCCGGCCAGCACCTGCATCGCCTTGTCGCCGGTGACGGCGCCACCCAGTTTGCGGACGGTCTCGTAGATCATGCCCATGGTGTCGTATGCCGCGACGGTGACGAAGGTGGCTGGCGGCCGGCCTGGATTGGCCTGCGCATAGGATTTCAGGAAAGCCTTGTTGGCGTCGTTGTCCAGCGTGGGCGCGTAGTTCAGCACCGTTACCGCGCCCAGTGCGCGGTCGCCCAGCGCCTCCAGCGTTGGCGTTTCGCTGGTCATGTCACCCACGCCGAGAAACTTGATGCCCGCCTTGTCGAGCCCTTTGTCGCTGAAGGCTTTCAACAGGCCGATGCCGTCTTCCACGCCGGGTGCGAAGAAGAACAGCGCATCCGGCTTCTCATCCTTGATGCGCTGGATGAAGGGCGAATAATCGGGATTGGCCAGCGGCGCCCGCGCCGAGCCAACCACCTTGCCGCCGCCGGCAGTGAACTCCTTGGTGAAGCGGGCCTCCGCATCCAGGCCGGTGCTGTAGTCGCTGACCAGGGTGTAGACCTTGCCGATCTTGTTCTTCGCGGTCCAGGCGCCGAACGGTCCGGTCATCTGGTGCATCGTCATGCTGGTCCGCAGCATGTATGGCGACTTGGCGGTGATGCCGTTGGTGACTGCGTTCATCACGATCATCGGCATCTTGGCCTGGGTGGCGATCGGCGCCACCGCCATCGCGCTGGGCGTCAGCGAGAAGCCGATCAGGAAGCTGACCTTTTCACGCGTGATCAGCTCCTGGGCCGCCCGTTTGGACTGGTCGACATTGGTGCCGCCATCGTCGCGGTAGATGATCTCGATCTTCCGGCCGGCCACCTGATCGCCA
This sequence comes from Duganella sp. BJB476, assembly GCF_003416895.1. GTDB lineage: Bacteria > Pseudomonadota > Gammaproteobacteria > Burkholderiales > Burkholderiaceae_D > Rugamonas. The sequence goes on along the minus strand of NZ_QVIO01000001.1, from coordinate 1,177,152 downwards.
TATTGCAGCATATAGGCCTTGATGCCGTCCTCGAACGGCTTGCCTGTGTTGGCGAACGGCCCGGTGAGCGCGGCAATCACGCCGATGCGGATGGGTTCCTGGGCCGAAGCCTGGCCTTCGGCCAATACGGTGGAAAGTGCGGTGGAAAGTACGGCGATAAGTGCGCTGCGTTTCATCGTGTCTCCTCGATGGATGGTTTTGAGATAATTAGTTATGTTTTATAATGATTATAGACTATACGCATTTTCGAGACATTGCAAGCATCGGGATGGCCGGGGCGGCGCTTCTTTGCTAGAATCGGACCATGACCACGCAGCCCAAAAAAAAGAAGCCAACATTAACCGACGCCGTCCAGGAGGCGGCAGAGCAGCCGCTGGACCAGAGCACGCTACTGGGCCTGGTGGGCTATAACTGCCGCCGTGCCTACATCAACATCCTGCCGTTGTTTGAAAAGCGGATGGCGAAGTACGAGCTGCGGCCGGTGGATTTCAGTGTATTGAGCCTGTTGAAGGCGAATCCCAACATCAACCAGAAACGGCTGTCGGATGCGGTGAACGTGTCGCCGCCCAACCTTGCCATCCTGCTCGACAGGCTGCAGGAGCGCGGGCTGCTGCTGCGCCAGCGCAGCCCGCTGGACCGGCGCTCGCAGACGCTGGCACTGACGGCCGCTGGCCTGAGCATGTGCACCAAGGCGGAAAAGACCGCCAGCGAATTGGAAGTGGATGCGACGGCCGCGCTGACCGATGCCGAGCGCGCGCAGCTCGTCAAGCTGCTGCAGAAGATCTACCTCGAGTGAGCGACGCAGTTCATTAGATTCAACCCTGCTGGAGCTTCTTCATCCGGTAGGATAGCTGCGGCCGCGTCAGGCCCAGCGTGCGCGCCGCCGCCGACAGGTTGCCGTCGGCCCGCTTCACCGCCGCCAGTATCAGCGTGCTTTCCAGATTGTCCAGCGACCAGTCCTGCTCCTGTTCGGACGCCTGCCGCAGCATCTCGGGTAGCACGTCGAGCAGCGCGCCGGCCAGCGTCGGCGGCGGTGCTGCCGCTTCATGGCTGGTCAGGCGTCCGGTCTGGGCCAGCGAAAAATAGGAGGTCCGCGATTCCTCACCGCTGGTGAACAGGTGCGGCAAATCGATCGGGCCATCCTCGTCGGCGTAGATCACGCCGCGCTCCACCAGGTTTTGCAGCTCGCGGATATTCCCCGGGAAGTCGTAGTTGAGCAGCGCATCGACCGCGCGCGCCGTGAAGCCGGTCACGCGGCGCTGGTGTTTTTGGCCGTAGTGTCGCATGAAGTAACCCATCAACAGCGGGATGTCGTCGCGCCGGTCGCGCAGCGGCGGCAGGCGGATCGGGAATACATTCAGCCGGAAGAACAGGTCTTCGCGGAAGCGGCCCTGCCGGATCTCCTCGCGCAGATCGACATTGGTGGCCGCCACCAGCCGCACATCCACCTTCACGCTGCGCACGCCCCCTACCCGCTCGATCTCGCCTTCCTGTAGCGCGCGCAGCAGCTTGCCCTGCGCCACCAGGCTAAGCGTGCCTATCTCGTCGAGGAACAGCGTGCCGCCGGAAGCGCGCTCGAAGCGGCCGGGCCGCGACTGGCTGGCGCCAGTGAACGCGCCGCGCTCCACGCCGAACAGTTCGGACTCGATCAGCGTCTCGGGAATCGCCGCGCAGTTGACGGCCACGAAAGGCTGCTCCTTGCGGGCGCCGATCTGGTGCAGCATGTAGGCGAACAGCTCCTTGCCCACGCCCGACTCGCCGGTGAACAGCACCGTGGCGGCGGTCGGCGCCACGCGCTTGAGCATATGGCAGGCCGCGTTGAAGGCCGACGACACGCCCACCATCTCCTTGTCGCCGTATGGGCGTCCGTCGTCACCCGGAAGCACCGCCGTCTGCTGGTGCTGCCCCGGTCCACCGTATGCGGTAGTGCTGACGAACGATTCCGCGTTCAGGAAGCGCAGGTCCTCTTCCACATTGTCCCATTCGTCGGCCGGCTTGCCGACCAGGCGGCAGTGCTTGTGCCCCATCGACGTGCATTCAACCTCGCGGTAGATGGTCAGCCGTCCGATCATCGCGCTGGTGTAGCCGATGGCGTAACCGGTCTGCATCCAGCAGGCCGGCTCCGTGCCGATGCCGAAATCCGCAGTGTGCACCTCGGCCTCGCTGGAGTGGTGCCACAGGAATTCGCCATGATAGGTGCCGCGTTCGAAGTCGAATTCGAAGTGCAGCGGCTCCACCTTGACCGCGCCCTCCAGCGAATGCATGCGCGGTCCCGCTGCGAACAGCGAGCCCGGTTCGGCGTCGGGCCAGCGCTCCCGCAGCAGTTGCGCATCGCGGGCGCCGGCCGAATAGCCGACCCGCGTCAACAGGCCGCGCGTGCGTTCCGGGCCTATGCTCTCCAGCAGCTCGCGCCGCAGCGCGCCGAGCGAGGTGATATGCAGCAGCTGCATGCGCTGGCCGTTGAGCCAGATGCGGCCATCGCCGGGCGAGAAGTGCAGGCTTTGCGTCAGGTCGTCCAGCGTGGGCGCGGCGCCGGCCTTCAGGTGCTGGCTGTCGCCCTGCGGCAGCATCTTGCCGCTGACGCGCGACATCTCAGCCAGCGATACGCGAGGGGGTTTGCTCATGTCTCTACTTTCATCATCTTTTATCAAATCATACATCGGCAGTTCTCCCATTTGATCATTTCATCAATCGCCAGCACGGCTTCTTTTTTGCTGCGCTGCGCTACGACAACGCCTCCAACGCCACGTCAACACCCAGCGTAGGCGCCACATGGTGCGTCGCAATAACCACGCTGCACAACGAGCTGGCACACAACTTGTAATAGCTAAGGCAAGAGCGGCAAGCAGACCTTCATGCAACTAGCGTGCTAACAGGCTGACTTCCCCACCCACCCCTCATACACAGGAGACAGCATGACCAACACGAATGCGCTTTTGCACCCATCGATCTGGCAGGGCTACATCTTCAACGGCGACTGGATCGCAGCCCACGGCGGCGTCCACATCTTCACCGAGCCCGCGACGGGCGAACAGCTGGGCCGCGTCGGCCTTGCCGATGCCGACGACGTGGCGCGCTCCGCCACCCAGGCCCGCGCCGCGCAGGCCGCGTGGGCCGCCAGCGACTACAAGGAGCGTGCCGCCATCTTCCGCCGCGCCGCCGTCATCATCGTCGAGCACCATGACGAACTGGCGACATGGATCGTGCGCGAGACCGGCGCGATCCGCCCCAAGGCCGACCTGGAACTGCGCGAAGCCAGTGCCCACCTGCGCGAAGCGGCCGCGATGCTCACCCAGCCCAAGGGCCAGCTGCTGGCCTCCACCAGCGGCGAGATGAGTATCGCGCGACGCGTGCCCCACGGCGTGGTCGGCGTGATCTCGCCGTTCAACTTCCCGCTGATCCTGTCGATCCGCTCGATCGCGCCGGCGCTGGCCACCGGTAACGCCGTGGTCCACAAGCCTGACCTGCAAACGCCGATCAGCGGCGGCGTGCTGATCGCCCGCATCCTGGAAGTAGCCGGCCTGCCCAAAGGCGTACTGCATGTGCTGCCCGGCGGCGCCGAAGCGGGACAGGCGATGTGCAGCCACCCCGACATCGCCATGATCGCCTTCACCGGCTCCACCGCGGTGGGCCGCAGCATCGGCGAACTGGCCGGCCGCAACCTGAAGAAAATGTCGCTGGAACTGGGCGGCAAAAACTCGCTGATCATCCTCGACGACGCCGATCCCGACATCGCCGCTGCCGCCGTGGCCTGGGGCGCCTACCTGCACCAGGGGCAGATCTGCATGGCCTCCGGCCGCATCCTGCTCCAGCGCGGCATCGCCGACGCCGTCATCGAGCGCCTGGTCGCAAAGACCGGCCAACTGCCGGTCGGCGATCCTATGAGCGGCAAGGTGGCGCTTGGACCGCTGATCAACGCGCGCCAGGTACAGCGCGTGCACGCCATCGTGCAGGACAGCGTGGCCGCCGGCGCCACCCTGCTGGCCGGCGGCACCTACGAAAACCAGTACTACCAGCCCACCGTGCTGACCGGGGTGCGCCCCGGCATGCGCTGCTTCGAGGAAGAGCTGTTCGGCCCTGTGGCCTCGGTCACCGTGTTCGACACCGACCAGGAAGCCATCGCACTGGCCTCCGCCACCAGCGGCTGCCTGGCCGTGGGCGTGATCACGCCGACGCTAGCGCGCGCCATGTTCATCGTCGACCGCGTGCCGGCCGGCCACGCCCACATCAACGACCAGACCGTGCTGGCCGAAGCGCACGCGCCGTTCGGCGGCGGCGGTACCTCGGGCAACGGCGGCCGCCACGGCGGCAGTTCCGACTGGGACGAGTTCACCCAATGGCAGTGGCTGACGGTGAAGACCAAAGCGCCGCGCTATCCCTTCTAACGACACCACCAACAAGGAGACCACATGAAGTTACGTAACAAGACCATCGTCGTCACCGGCGCCGCATCCGGCATCGGCGCCGAAGTGGCGCGCCTGGCGCGCTTCGAAGGCGCCACCGTGATCGGCATGGACCGCACCGAGCCTGGCCTGACGCTGGACGGTTTTGTCGCCGTCGACCTGGGCCAGACCGCCAGCATCGACGCCGCAGTCGCCCAGCTGCCGCAACGCGTGCACGCGTTGTGCAACATCGCCGGCGTGCCCGGCACCGCCGATCCGGCGCTGCTGGCACGGGTCAACTACCTCGGCCTGCGCCACCTGACCGAAGCCGTGCTGCCACGCATGCCGGCCGGCGGCTCCATCGTCAACGTCACCTCCATCCTGGGCGCGGAATGGGCGGAGCGGCTGGACCTGCACAAGCAGTTGGCCGCCGTTCGCGGCTACACCGAAGGCCAGGCCTGGCTGGACGCGCATCCCGTACCGGCCGACACCTGCTACCAGTACTTCAAGGAAGCGCTGATCGTCTGGACCTACGTCCAATCGCAGAAATGGTTCATGCAGCACTCGGTGCGCATGAACAGCGTGGCGCCCGGCCCCGTTTTCACACCCATCCTGGGCGACTTCATCTCCATGCTGGGCGAGGAGCGCGTGCAGCGCGACGCCCACCGCATGAAGCGCCCGGCCTATGCCGATGAAGTCGCCGCCGCCATCAGCTTCCTGTGCAGCGACGAATCGCGCTGGATCAGCGGCATCAACCTGCCCGTGGATGGAGGACTGGCTTCGACCTTTATCTGATGCACGCCATCCGCCCGGCCGCGCGTCAGCGGCCACACAACTATAACGAGGAGACAAACCATGCAAGCGAACAAACGCCTGAGTCCAACCCTGCTGGCATTAGCCGTGGCAGCCGCCCTGCCGGCCGCCCACGCCTTCGAATTCGAGACCGACAATCCCGACCTCAAGATCAGCTGGAACAACACCTTCAAATACAGCAGTGCCTACCGCCTCAAGGACGCCGACGCACGTCTGCTGGCGAGCGGTTATCCATCGTCCGGCGCCGGCGACTTCACCGGCTATAACCTCGACGACGGCAACCAGAACTTCCGCCGCAAGGGCATCGTCTCCAGCCGTATCGACTGGCTGTCCGAGTTCGACGCCGGCACCCGCAACCTGGGCATGCGCGTCAGCGCAGCCGCCTGGTACGACGCCTCGTACAACCGCAGCAACGACAACGGCTCCTACGCCAGCAACGCCGCCACGCTGACCGGCAAGGCCGGCAACGAATTCACCGACGGCACCCGCCTGCTACACGGCCGCAACGCCGAACTGCTGGACGCCTTCGTCTTCGCCAAAGGCGCGTTGGGCGAGCTGCCGGGCACCGTGCGCGTCGGCCGCCACACGCTGCAATATGGCGAAAGCCTGTTCTTCGGCGCCAACGGCATCGCCAACGCGCAAGGGCCGGTCGACCTGGTCAAGCTGCTCAGCGTTCCGGGCGCGCAGTTCAAGGAGATCCTGCGGCCGGTCAACCAGGTCTCGGGCCAGCTGCAGGTGCTGCCCAACGTGTCGATCGGCGGCTACTACCAGTTCGAATGGCGCCCCACCCAGATACCGGGCGTCGGCAGCTACCTTAGCTCCTACGACGCCGCCGGCGCCGGCAGCAGCGCATTCCTGGTCGCGCCGACCAACAGCGGCGCGCCGGCCTTCTACACCGTGCCGGACTTGAAGGCGAAGAACTCCGGCCAGGGCGGCCTGCAGGTCAAGTTCTCGCCGGCGGGTTCGGACGTCGAATACGGCTTCTACGCGGCGCGCTATCACGACAAGACACCCTACTTCTACCTGGGCTTCAAGCCTGGATTCCCGCCCGGCGCGCCATCCACCGTGCAGGCCGTGTACGCGGAGGGCATCCGCACCTTCGGCGCCAGCGCCAGCACCGTGCTGCTGGGCGCGAACGTGGCGGCCGAAGTCTCGGTGCGCCGCAACTCGCCGCTGGTCAGCGACCCGACGCCCAACTTCCTGTCGCGCGCCGGCACCGGCGTCTTTGCCGACAACAGCGGCAATCCCGCCTACGCGGTCGGCAATACGGCGCACGTCAACCTGTCGGCGATCTACGTGATGCCGACCAATCCATTCTTCCAGGGCGCGTCGCTGCTGGGCGAACTGGCGTGGAACCGCGCCACCAGCGTCACCTGGCAAGGCTCACTCGATCCCAACACCACGCGGGACGCCACCTCGGCGCGCATGATCTTCGAGCCGGCCTACTACCAGGTGATCGATGGCCTCGACCTCTCGATCCCGATCGGCGTCGGCTACAACATCGACGGCCGTTCGCGCGCCGTGTTTAACTTCAACGGCGGCAGCTCGCATGGCGGCGACTTCAATATCGGCGTCAACGCCACCTACCACCAGGACTGGAAGTTCGGCATCAGCTACGTGCGCTTCCTCGGCGCGGCAGGCACCTTCCTGAAAAATAATCCGGCCACCAACACGCCCATCCTGAGCTACGCCCAGTCGCTGGCCGACCGCGATTACATCTCCTTCAACATCAAACGCGCATTCTAAGGACAAAACTATAATGAAGACGACCCTGAATTTCGCCGCCGCCGCGCTGGCCCTGGCTTTCGCCCTGCCGCATGCCGGCGCCGCCGTCACCGCCGACGAAGCAGCCAAGCTGCACTCCACTCTGACGCCGCTGGGCGCCGAAAAAGCCGGCAACAAGGACGGCACCATTCCGGCCTGGGACGGCGTCTACGCCAAGGTGCCGGCAGGTTTCAAGGCAGGCGACTTCCGCGCCGATCCCTTCGCCGCCGAGAAGCCGACGCTAGCCATCACCGGCAAGAACGTCGACCAATATGCGGCCAAGCTGTCCGCCGCCACCGTGGCGCTGCTGAAAAAATATCCGTCCTACCGCATCGACGTCTACCCGACCCACCGCACCGGCGGCGCGCCGGCCTGGGTGTATGAAAACACCCTCAAGAACGCCACTCGCGCCAAGTCCATCGACGGCGGCTTTGGCGTGGAAGGCGCGTTCGGCGGCATCCCGTTCCCGATTCCTAAAACCGGCTATGAAGCCATCATGAACCACCGCCTGGCCTGGACCGGCGAGACCACCGTGTTCCCCCTGCGGACCACCATCGTCACGCCGGACGGCAAGCGCGCCACCGCCACCGAGGCCGAGCAGACCATCATGCGGCCTTACTACCTCAAGGACGGCAGCCTGGAAAAATTCGACGGCATTTATCAGTTCGGCCGCCTGATCACGCGCGCGCCGGCGTCCAAGGCCGGCGAAGGCATCCTGGTCCACGACGGCATCAGCGAGGCGCAGCCGCGCGCCATCTGGCAGTACCTGGTGGGCCAGCGCCGCGTGCGGCGCGCACCGTCGGTATCCTACGATACGCCGGACTCGGTCACTTCCGGCATCGGCCTGTTCGACGAAGCGTTCATGCTGTTCGGCCCTATCGACCACCATGAGCTCAAGCTGGTCGGCAAGAAGGAGATGTACATCCCCTACAACAACAACCGCGCCGCAGCGGCCAAGATCAGCGACCTGGTTGGGCCGCAGTTCCTCAATCCAGACCTGGTGCGCTGGGAGCTGCACCGCGTATGGGAAGTGGAGGCGAGCCTGATCCCCGGCAAGCGCCACGTGGTCACCAAGCGCCGCTACTACCTGGACGAAGACACCTGGCAGATCATCCTGGTCGACGGCTACGACGCGCAAGGCCAGATCTGGCGCGGCAACTACACGCTGACGCTGCTGGCGCCGGACGTCCCCGCCGTGGTGGGCAACGTCATGTGGGGCACCTATAACGTGCAGACCGGCGCTTACCTGTTGAACGAGGCGTCCAACGACCTCGCGAGCCAATACAAGACCATCCCGCGCCTGCCGGCCAGCTATTTCGGCCCCGAGGAACTGGCCAACCAGGGCTCACGCTAAGTGAAGGGGCGCTCGATGAACAGATTGAATCTCCTGGTCGCGCTGGCGGCGTGCTGCGCTCTGGCGCCAGTGGCGCGGGCGGATGGCGCAGGCGCCTCCGGCCCGGCGGTGTTGACGCAGCCGGCGCTAGTCACGCCCAAGACCTTGAACGCGGCCATGCTGGCCATCGCCGCCGCCGGCCAGCGGCTGGTGGCAGCCGGCGAGCGTGGCTCCATCCTGTACTCGGATGATGCCGGTGTCACCTGGCGCCAGGCCAGCGTGCCGGTCGGGGTCAGCCTGACGGCCGTGCAGTTCATCGACGCCAGGCAAGGATGGGCGGTCGGCCATCAGGGCGTGGTGCTGCACAGCGCCGACGGCGGCGCCACCTGGAGCAAGCAGCTGGACGGCATCCAGGCCGCCGCGCTCGCGCTCAAGGCGGCGGCCAACGTCGCCGGCCCGGATCAGGCGCGCGCCCTCGCCGACGCCACGCATCTGGTGGAGGACGGGCCGGACAAGCCCTTCCTCGACCTGCACTTCGCCAGCGCCCGCAGCGGCTACGTGCTGGGCGCCTACAACCTGCTGTTCAAGACCGACGACGGCGGCGCCACCTGGCAACCGTGGCAGCAGCACGTGGCCAATCCCAAGGGCCTGCACCTGTACGGCATGCGCGGCGCCGGCGGTGCTCTTTATCTGGCCGGCGAACAGGGCTTGCTGCTGCGCTCCACCGACCAGGGGGCCAGCTTCATCGCCCTTCCCACGCCGTACAAGGGCAGCTTCTTCGGCCTGCTGGCGGCGCGCGGCGGCGCGCTGCTCGCCTACGGTTTGCGTGGCAACGCCTATTGGTCCGGCGACCAGGGCGCCAGCTGGAGCAAGGTCGAAACCGGCGTCCAGGCGTCGCTGGCCGGCGGCGCCGAACTGGCCGACGGCACCCTGGTGCTGGTCAGCCAGGGCGGCGACGTGCTGCTCAGCCGAGACCAGGGCCGCAGCTTCGCCGCGCAGACCGGCGCCGCCCTGCCGCCTGCCTTGCCGCTGGCCGCCGTGGCGCAAGCCGGCGACGGCGCGCTGGTGGTGGCCGGGCTGCGCGGCCTGCGCCGGGTAGCAGCGCCACGCTAACGCCCTTCCCACTTCATACGAATATGGCTCGAACATCATGCACACAGATCAAGATTTGGACCAACAGCCGGTAGTACGGCGGCTACAGGACTTCGACACCAGCTCCGGCAACCTGGGAGAGCGCGCGCTGTTCAACTACCGGCCGCTGGTCATCCTGCTTTGCCTGCTGGCGACCATCGTGCTTGGCTATCAGGCCACGCACATCAAGCTCAATGCCAGCTTCGAGAAGATGATCCCCAGCGCCCATCCCTACGTGGTCAACTACCTGGCCAACAAGGCCGACCTGAATGGACTGGGCAATTCGGTGCGCATCGCCGTCGAAGCGAACGACGGCACCATCTACGACCGCGCCTACCTCGACACCCTGCAGCGCCTGAACGATGAAGTGTTCCTGCTGCCGGGCGTGGACCGGCCCTTCATGAAATCGCTGTGGACACCCAGCACGCGCTGGGCCGCCGTCACCGAGGAAGGCCTGGACGGCGGCACCGTCATCCCGGACGGTTACGACGGCTCGGCCGACAGCCTGGCGCAATTTCGCGCCAACGTCGCCCGCTCCGGCGAAATCGGCCAACTGGTTGCGGCCGACTTCAAGTCCAGCATCGTCTACGTGCCGCTGCTGGAGCAGAATCCGCAGACCGGCCAGGCGCTCGACTACGGCGCGCTATCGGCGCGGCTGGAGCAGATCCGCGCCAAGTACCAGAAGGAAGGCGTGCGTATCCACATCACCGGTTTCGCCAAGATCGTCGGCGACCTGATCGAAGGCCTGCAAAAGGTGCTGATGTTCTTCCTGCTGGCGATCGCCATCGCCGGCGCGGTGCTGTTCTGGTACACGCGCTGCTGGCGCAGCACCACGCTGGTGGTCATGTGCTCGCTGGTGGCGGTGCTGTGGCAATGCGGCCTGCTGGCAGCGCTGCATTACGAACTCGATCCGTATTCCGTGCTGGTGCCTTTCCTGGTGTTCGCCATCGGCATGAGCCACGGCGCCCAAAAGATGAACGGCATCATGCAGGACGTGGGCCGCGGAACGCACCGCGTGGTGGCGGCGCGCTACACCTTCCGCCGTCTGTTCGCCGCCGGCCTCACCGCGCTGTTGTGCGACGCGGTCGGTTTCGCGGTGCTGGTCAGCATCCAGATCAAGGTGATCCAGGACCTGGCCATCATCGCCAGCATCGGCGTGGCGGTGCTGATCTTCACCAACCTGGTGCTACTGCCGGTGCTGCTGTCCTACACCGGCGTCAGCGCAAAGGCCGCCGCGCGCAGCCTGCAGGCCGACAGCGCCGACGGTGCGGCCCAGCCCTGGCTGTGGACCTTCCTCGACCGATTCACCCAGCGCCGCTGGGCCGCCGTCACGGTGGCTGCCAGCCTGCTGCTGGGCGGACTAGGCTACCTGTACAGCCTTAACCTGAAGGTGGGCGACCTCGATCCCGGCGCGCCGGAATTGCGCGCCGATTCGCGCTACAACCGCGACAACGGCTTCATGGTCGCCAACTACGCGGCCAGCTCCGACATCCTGGTGGTGATGATCAAGACCGCGCCCGACCAGTGCACCCAGTACGCCACCCTGGCCAGTGTGGACCAGCTGGCATGGCAGCTGGAGCAGCTGCCCGGCGTCGATTCGACCAACTCGATGGCGGCCTTGAGCAAGCTGGCGACCACCGGCTACAACGAGGGCAACTTCAAATGGTATGACCTGATCCCCAATGCCGGCGCGCTCGGCGCGGTGCAGACCCGCGCCCCGCGCGAACTGTTCAACCAGAGCTGCTCGCTGCTGTCGCTGTACGTCTACCTGAAGGACCACAAGGCCGCCACGCTGACCCGCGTGGTCGACGCGGTCGAAGCCTTCGCCGCCGCCCACAATACGCCGGAGGTGCAATTCCAGCTGGCCGCCGGCAGCGCCGGCATCGAAGCCGCCACCAACATCGTCGTCAAGCAGGCCATGCACGATATGCTGTTTTGGGTCTACGGCGCGGTGATCCTGCTGTGCTACGCCACCTTCCGCAACTGGCGCGCGGTGCTGGTGGCCATCCTGCCGCTGGTGCTCACCTCCATCCTGTGCGAAGTGCTGATGGTGGTGCTGGGCATGGGCGTCAAGGTCGCCACGCTGCCGGTGATTGCGCTTGGCGTCGGCATCGGCGTGGACTATGCGCTGTATGTGCTGAGCGTGATGCTGACCCGCATGCGCGCCGGCGCCAGCCTGTCCGACGCCTACCTGCATGCGCTGCGTTTCACCGGCCGCGTGGTGATCCTGACCGGAGTGACGCTGGCAGTGGCGGTCGCCACGTGGCTGTTCTCGCCGATCAAATTCCAGGCCGACATGGGCATCCTGCTGGCCTTCATGTTCTTGTGGAATATGGTGGGCGCGCTGGTGCTGGTGCCGGCGCTGGCCTACTTCCTGATGCCGCCCAAGCCCGCGCGCATGGACGCGGCGGCGCAGGAGCAGGAACGCGCCGTGGCCGGAATCCACTGACGCCATGGCTACTTCCGACATGAGCATCGGCACCCGCCTGCGCCTCGGTTTCGGCTTGATCCTGGCGCTGCTGGTCGCCGTCGTGGCGCTCGGCCTGGGACATATGAACCAGATGCAGCAGCGCACCGACCAGATCACGCTGGTCGGTAACGTCAAGACACGACTCGCCACCCAGATGCGCGACACCGTGTACGAACGCATGATCGCGCTGCGTAACATGGCGCTGATCGGCTCCCTGTCCTACCTCCAGCCGGAAGCGGAACGGATGCAGGACCAGGCCAAACGCTACGCCGCTGCCGAAAAGCGCCTGCGCGAATTGCTGGCCGATGCCGCGACGGCCGAGGAAACCGCGCTGCTGGCGCAGATCGCCCAGCAGAATGCGGCGGCCCAGCCGCCGATCATGCAGGCGATGGATCTGGCCATGCGCAGCGAGTCGGACCAGATCTACACCGTGCTGGTCGAACGTCTGCTGCCGGTCCAAAACCGTTGGATGGCGGCGCTGGAGCGGTTGGTCCTGCTGGAGACCCGCCAAAGCGAGTTGGCCGCCGCAGAGGGACGAACATCCGATGCCGGCGCGCGCGCCTGGATGCTGGCGCTGGGTATGACGGCCCTGCTGCTGGGCGGCCTGCTGTGCTGGCGCCTGACGCGCGGCATCCTCGAACAGCTGGGCGGCGAGCCGGCCTACGCGGTCAAGATCGCCGGCCATACCGCCGCCGGCGATCTGGCGGGGAGCGTCAGCCTGCGCGACGGCGACGCTTCCAGCCTGCTGTTCGCTATGCACACCATGCGCACCGGCCTGGCATCGATGGTCGGCCAGGTGCGGCGCGGCGCCGACCACATCGCCGGCGCGGCCAGCGAAGTCGCCGGTGGCCACCAGTACCTGACGAGGCGCAGCGACAGCCAGCGCCAATCGCTGCGCGCCACCGCCGGTTGTGTGGCGCAGTTGGCGGTGGCCGTGCGCGACAACGCCGGCCACGCGCGCCAGGCCACCGAGCTGGCCGCCAACGCCAGCGCGGTGGCCCGCGACGGCGGCAAGGTGGCTGAGGAAGTGATCCTGACGATGGACTCCATCACCGGCTCGGCCCACCGCATCGGCGAAATCATCGGTGTCATCGACGGCATCGCGTTCCAGACCAATATCCTGGCATTGAACGCGGCGGTCGAAGCGGCCCGCGCCGGCGAACAGGGGCGCGGTTTCGCGGTCGTCGCCGGCGAGGTGCGCAACCTGGCGCAACGCTCAGCCACCGCCGCGCGCGAAATCCGCACCCTGATCGGCCATTCGGTGAGCCAGGTCGAAGCAGGCAACCGCCTGGTGGCGCGCGCCGGCGCCACCATGAACGAGGTGGTCGACAGCGTGCAGCAGGTCAGCGTCATCATCGACCGCATCGCCGCCGCCAGCGTCCAGCAGCAGGCGGGCATCGAGCAGGCCGGCGCCGCGTTGCAGGCAATGGAGCTAGTGACGCAACAGAACGCGGAACTGGTCGAACAAGCCACCGGCGCCACTGCCGGTATGCGCCAACAGGCGGTGGAACTGGCGCGGCTGGTACATACCTTCAAACTACAAGAGGAATTCAATCATGCCTGACATCCTGCTCCATGCCGCCGATTCGCTGCGCCCCACCGCGCTGGGCCACGTGGTGGGCCGCGCCGATCGCCACAATACCCACGCCTGGCTGGGAATCCCATATGCTCAGCCTCCGGTCGGCCCGTTGCGCTGGAAGGCGCCGCGTCCACCACAACCCTGGTCGGGCGTGCGCGAAGCGCTGGCCTGCGGCCAACCCGCGCTGCAACTGGCCGGCGCAACTCTGGAACTGTCGCCCGACCAGTGGGGCCAGCTGGCCGGTTCTGAAGACTGCCTGACGCTGAACGTGTTCGCGCCGCAGCTGACGGCCGAAGAAGCGCGGCAAGCCGCGCTGCCGGTGATGTTCTGGATCCACGGTGGCGCCAACACAGCCGGCACCGCAGCCACCTACACCACGCTGCGCAACCTGGCCGGCCAGGACCGCATGATCGTGGTGTCAGCCAACTACCGCCTCGGCATCCTCGGCTGGTTCAGTCTCGACGAGCTGGCGCAGGACGGCGACAGCCCCGCCGACCGCTCCGGCAACTTCGGCACGCTGGACCTGGTCGCGGCGCTGCAATGGGTCCGTCAGCACATCGCGGCTTTCGGCGGCGATCCCGATAACGTCACGGTGTTCGGCGAATCGGCCGGCGGATTGAATGCCTACACCCTGCTGGCCAGCCCATTGGCCAAGGGCCTGTTCCATCGCGCCATCCTGCAATCGCCGCTAACTGTCAGCTACACGCCCGCACAGGCCCGCAACTACGCGGACGACATCCAGCCCGGCCACGCCCTCAGCTCACGCGAGCTGCTGTGCCAGTGGTTGCAGCGCGACGGCCGCGCCGCCGACCGCGCCGCCGCCAAGGCCTTGATCGCATCCATGCCAGCCGCCGACATCGCCGCCTACGTGCGCGCCCTGCCTGCCGCCGCCTTGCTGGCGCCGATCACGCCGGGAGCGCTCAGCTTCTACGACGCGCCGTGCGTGCTCCAGGACGGCCACGTGCTGCCCGCGATGCCGCTGGCAGAGGTGTTCGCCGACCGTAGCCGCTACAACGCGGTGCCGGTCATCATCGGCACCAACCGCGACGAGTACAAGCTGTTCATGTCCAACAATCCCGATTACGTGCACATGCTGTTCGGCCGCATCCCGCTGATGCGCAACCGCGCCCGCTACCAGCGCCACGCGGCCTATATGTCCGCCCTCTGGCAGGCAGTCGGCGCGCTGCAACCGGCCAGCGCGATGGTGGCCTCGGGCCACCGCGACGTATGGACCTACCGCTTCGACTGGGACGAGCAACCAGCCGTGCCCTTGATCGCGCCGCGCGTGCTGCTGGGCGCCGCGCACGTGCTGGATGTCGCCTTCGTCCTGCGCGACCTCGATGGCGAGTTCGATCCGTTCCGATCCTTTACCGCCGCCAACCTGCCCGGCCGCAAGGAAGTCTCCGACGCCATGGCTGGCTACTGGACCCACTTCGCCCGCCACGGCGAACCAGCCACCGGCCCGCAAGACACGCTGCCTGAATGGCGACGCTGGAGCGGCGACGCCGACGCCGCGCGCCTGATGGTGTTCGACACCAGCGCCGACGGCGGCACCCGCATGGTGGTCCACGAGAACAGCCTGGCCTCGCTCAAGGCCGCGTTAGCCGGCGACCCGGCGCTGCACAGCGATCCGCGCGAACGCTGCGAACTGTTCGGCCGCATGTTCCTGTGGTCGATCTTCGGCCGCTACGAAGCGCCCCACGCGCTGGAGGCCTTCGCCCTCGCCCACGGCTACGCCGGTCCGACCGGGCAGCTGCGCCCCAGCTACTGGCCATGAACAAAAAAACCAACCAAGGATTCTTCCAGAGCTACGACGACCTGTGGCTGATCGACGGCCTGCGCACGCCGTTGGCCGACTACTGCGGCGCCTTCAGCCAGGTCTCGCCCACGGATCTCGGCATCAAGGCCGCGCGTGCGGTCCTCAAGCGCAGCGGCGTGCCGGCCGCCGACATCGGTTCCGTCATCAGCGGCAGCATGGCGCCGGGCGACTGCTACCAGTACATGCTGCCGCGCCATATAGGCCTGTACGCCGGGGTGCCGTTGACGGTGCCGGCATTGAACGTGCAGCGTATCTGCGGCACCGGCTTCGAGTTGTTCCGTCAGGCCGGCGACCAGATCGCGCTAGGCTACGCCGAAGCCGCGCTGGTCGTGGGCACCGAATCGATGACGCGCAATCCGATCGCCGCCTTCAATCACCGCAGCGGCTTCAAGCTGGGTGCACCGGTCGGCTTCGAAGACTTTCTGTGGGAAGCGCTGACCGATCCCGCGCCCGCCATCACGATGCCGCAGACCGCCGAGAACCTGGCGCGCCGCTACGGCATCACGCGCGCTGAGGTGGACAAATTCGCCGCGATGTCGCATGCCCGCGCGCTCGACGCCAGAGCGGCCGGCTTCCACGCAGGCGAGATTGTCGCCATCGCCAACGAGGTCTTCACGCTGGATGGTTATGCCGACCGCCGCATCCGCCTGAACGGCCCGGTGACAGAGCTGACCCAGGACACCCATCCGCGCATCTCGCCGCCGTCGGTGCTAGCCACGCTTCGCCCGCTGTATCCGCACGGCGTGCAGACCGGCGGCAACAGCTGCGCGCTGGCCGATGGCGCGGCGGCTGCCATCGTCGCTTCCGGCGCCTATGCCATGCACGGCGGGCATCGGCCGCAGGCGCGCATCGTGGCGGCGGCGGTGGTCGGCGTGCCGCCCGAAGTCATGGGCATCGGCCCCGCGCCGGCGATCCACCTGCTGCTCGACCGCTGCGGATTGAGCACGCAGCAAATCGGCCTGTTTGAAATCAATGAAGCGCAAGGCGCGCAGATCATCGCGGTCGAGCGCGAACTGAAGCTGGACCGCGACCGCCTCAACATCCACGGCGGCGCGATCGCGCTGGGCCATCCGCTGGCCGCGACTGGCGTGCGCCTGACCATCACGCTGGCGCGCGCGCTCGACCTGCGGCGCCAGCGCTATGGCGTGGCGGCGGCCTGCGTCGGCGGCGGCCAGGGCATCGCCCTGCTGCTGGAAAACCCGCGCTGGCGGCAGTTACAAGACGATGGCGCTCAGTGACCGCAGCAGCACGCGCAATTGCGCATGCAGTTCGCCGCGCTGGTCGGCGTCCAGTTCGGCCAGCATGGCGCGCTCCAGTTCCGCCACCGCGGCATCGCCCTGGCGCAGCAAAGCGCTGCCTTCGTCGCTGAGGCGCAGATGAATGATGCGGCCATGATTGGCGTCGGCCTGGCGCACCACCCAGCCACGCGCCTCCATCGCCTTGACCATCTCGTTGGCCGATTGCGGCGAGATCATCGAACGCTCGGCCAGCTGCGCGTTCGACAGCTGCTGCTGGGTGTCGAGCACCGACAGCGCCGTGTACTGGGCAGCCGTCATGCCCAGCAAACCGAGGCTGTCGCGCAGGCGCCGGCTCAGCACATGGTCGATGCGGCCGATCAGGTAGGCGATGCCGGTGGGTTTGTCGTGCGCGGCGGAAGGAGGTTTTTTCATCGTGATCCAGAATTCAAAAGAAAGCGTTCGAAAAGCGCTTGCATTACTGCCCAAGCAGCATATATTATAAGTCACTTATCAGGCAACCTGATATCAACCTAACATAAAGTGAGACCGAGATGAGCCAATACAACAACCGCTGGAGCACCGTAAAAGTCGACATCACCGGCGGCATCGCCTGGGTGACCCTGAACCGCCCGGAAAAGCGCAACGCCATGAGCCCGACGCTGAACCGCGAAATGATCGACGTGCTGGAAACCCTGGAGCAGGATGCCGAAGCCGAAGTGCTGGTGCTGACCGGCGCCGGCGACAGCTGGACCGCCGGCATGGACCTGAAGGAGTACTTCCGCGAAAACGACGGCAAGCCGGAGATCTTCCAGGAGAAGCTGCGCCGCGACTGCTCGCAGTGGCAATGGAAGCTGCTGCGCATGTACAGCAAGCCGACCATCGCCATGGTCAACGGCTGGTGCTTCGGCGGCGCCTTCTCGCCGCTGGTCGCCTGCGACCTGGCCATCTCCGCCGACGAAGCCGTGTACGGCCTGTCGGAGATCAACTGGGGCATCCCGCCAGGTAACCTGGTCAGCAAAGCGGTCGCCGACACCATGGGCCACCGTCAGGCGCTACACTACATCATGACCGGCGACACCTTCACCGGCCAGGAAGCAGCCGCCATGGGCCTGGTGAACAAGAGCGTGCCGCTGGCGCAGCTGCGCGAGGCCACCATCGAACTGGCGGAGAAGCTGCTGGCGAAATCGCCGACCGTGCTGCGCATCGCCAAGAACGGCTTCAAGCGCTGCCGCGAACTGACCTGGGAGCAGAATGAGGACTACCTCTACGCCAAAGTCGACCAGTCCAACTACCGCGACCCGGAAAAAGGCCGCGCCCAGGGCCTCAAGCAGTTCCTGGACGATAAGACCATCAAACCAGGCCTGCAAACCTACAAGCGCGCATAAGACGCACACCACGCCAACAACACAGGAGATACGCCATGCTTGAAGCCCGTTTGCTGATCGGAGGCCTGGACCAGGCCTCATCCACCGGCGCCACTTACCAGCGCCTCAACCCGGCCACCGGCGACACCGCCTCGGTGGCTGCCGCCGCCACGCTGGACGATGCCGACGCCGCCGTCGCCGCCGCCCATGCGGCCTTCCCCGGCTGGTCCGCCACCGCGCCGGGCGAGCGTCGCCGCCTGCTGCTCAAGGCGGCCGACTGCCTGCAGGCGCGCGCCCCCGAGTTCATTGCGGCAGGCGTGGCCGAAGCGGGCGGCGTGGCCGGCTGGTACGGCTTCAACGTGATGCTGGCGTCCTCCATGCTGCGCGAAGCGGCATCGCTGACCACCCAGATCGCCGGCGAGGTGATACCCTCCGACGTGCCGGGCCTGATGGCGATGGGTGTGCGCCAGGCTTGCGGCGTGGTGCTGGGCATCGCGCCGTGGAACGCGCCGGTGATCCTGGGCACGCGCGCCATCGCTACGCCTCTGGCTTGCGGTAACACGGTGGTGCTCAAGTCGTCCGAGGTATGCCCCGCCGTGCACCGCCTGATCGGCAAGGTGTTCGAGGACGCCGGCTTCCCTCCCGGCGTGGTCAACGTCATCAGCAACGCGCCGCAGGACGCCGCCGCCGTGGTGGCGCGCCTGATCGCCCATCCGGCCGTCAAGCGCATCAACTTCACCGGCTCGACCAAGGTGGGACGCATCATCGCCCAGCAGGCCGCGCAGCATCTGAAGCCGGTGGTACTGGAATTGGGCGGCAAGAATCCGCTGCTGGTGCTGGACGATGCCGACCTCGATGAAGCGGTGCAGGCGGCTGCCTTCGGCTCCTTCTTCAACCAGGGCCAAATCTGCATGTCCACCGACCGCATCATCGTCGACCACAAGGTGGCCGACGCCTTCGTGGAAAAACTGCGCATCAAGACCGCCGCTCTGCGCGCGGGTAAGCCGGGCCAGGAAGGCGCCGTGTTGGGCGGCATGGTCGATGCCTCCGCAGCCAGCCGCGTGGCCGCCATGATCGCCGACGCGCAGGCCAAGGGCGCGCAGATCGTCTGCGGCAGCGCCGACAGCGACGGCAACCTGCTGCAACCGGCCATCATCGACCACATCACGCCGACCATGACGGTGTACCAGGAAGAGTCGTTCGGCCCGATCGTCGGCATCATCCGCGTCGACGGCGACGAGGCGGCGCTGGCCGAGGCCAACGCCAGCGAATACGGCCTCTCCGCCGCCGTCTTCAGCCGCGACATCTCGCGCGCGCTGGCACTGGCGCACCGCATCGAATCGGGCATCTGCCACATCAACAGCTCCACCGTGGCCGATGAAGCGCAGATGCCGTTCGGCGGCGTCAAGGCCAGCGGCTACGGGCGCTTCGGCGGCAAGGCCGGCATCGCCGAATTCACCGACCTGCGCTGGATCACCATCCAGAGCGGCCATCGCCACTACCCTGTGTGATGAGGGAGCACGCAATGACGCAGCCCACCACCACCGCCGCGACGCTGGACCTGTCGCGCTATCGCCCGGTGCGCGTCGGCGGCGCTCCGGTGCGCATCGATTCCGACGCCCAAGGCGCCTGGCGCCTGGCATCGGAGGAAGCGCTGGGCGCCTACCCCGACCGCATCACCGATTGCCTGGTGCATGGCGCCGAGCGCCATCCCGACCGCACGCTGGCCGCACGGCGCGGCGGCGACGGCGCCTGGCGACACCTCAGCTACCGGCAGATGCTGGAGCAGGCGCGCGCTGTCGGCCAGGCCTTGCTGGACCGGGGCCTGTCGGCAGAACGTCCGCTGATGATCTTGTCCGGTAACGATCTGCAGCACCTGCAACTGGCGCTGGGCGCGCTGTACGCCGGCATACCCTATTGCCCGGTCTCGCCGGCCGCTTCCGGCTCCGCCACCGACCACGCCAAGCTGACCCACTTCGTGCGCCATCTGACGCCCGGCATGATCTACGCCAGCGACGGCGGCGCCTGTGCGGCGGCGCTGGCGGCGGCGGTGCCGGACGACGTGGAGATCGTGGTCGACCACGGCGATGCAGGCCGGGCCAGCACGCCGTTGGCGCAATTGCTGGCGACCGTGCCGCGCACGGTGGACGCGGCCAACGCCGCCATCGGCCCGCACACCATCGCCAAATTCCTGTTCACGTCGGGATCGACCAAGCTGCCCAAGGCGGTGGTCACCACCCAGCGCATGTTGTGCGCCAACCAGCAGATGCTGCTGCAAAGCTTTCCGGCCTTTGGCGACAAGCCGCCGGTGCTGCTGGACTGGCTGCCCTGGAGCCACACCTTCGGCGGCAGCCATAACGTCGGCATCGCGCTGTACAACGGCGGCAGCTACTACATCGACGACGGCAAGCCGACCGCGCGCGACTTCGCCGTCACGGTGCGCAACCTGAAGGAGATCGCGCCGACGGTGTTCTTCAATGTGCCCAAGGGCTGGGAACTGCTGACTGCCGCACTGGACGACGACCCGGAACTGTGCCGCCACTTCTTCTCGCAGATGGAGCTGTTCTTCTTCGCCGGCGCCGGCCTGTCGCAGGCCGCGTGGGATGCGCTGGAACGTGTCAGCGAAAACCGCTGCGGCCAGCGGATCCGCATCATGGCCGGCCTGGGCATGACGGAGACGGCGCCCTCCTGCACCTTCACCACCGGCCCGGTGATGATGGCCGGCTATGTGGGCCTGCCTGCGCCCGCGTGCGAGGTCAAGCTGGTGCAGGTGGAAGGCAAGTACGAGGCGCGCTTCCGCGGCCCGCACGTCATGCCGGGCTACTGGCGCGCGCCGCAAGCCACCGCCGACGCCTTCGATGAGGAAGGCTACTACCGCAGCGGCGACGCGGTGCGCTTCGTCGATCCGGCGCGGCCGGAACTGGGCTTGATGTTCGACGGCCGCATCGCCGAGGACTTCAAGCTTAGCAGCGGCACCTTCGTCAGCGTCGGGCCATTGCGGGCGCGTGTCATCAGCGCCGGTGCGCCCTACATCCAGGATGTGGTGGTGGCCGGCATCGATCGCGACAGCATAGGCTTGCTGGTGTTCCCGCGTCTGGATCAGTGTCAGTTGTTGTCCGGACTGGGCGCCGACGCCGAAGCAGCCGCCATCCTGTCCAGCGCTCCGGTGCGCGGCCACTTTCAACAACTGCTGGCGCAACTGAACGCCGTGGCAACCGGCTCGGCGTCCCGCGTCGAACGCTTGCTACTGCTGGAGGAAGCGCCGTCGGTAACGGCCGGCGAGCAGACCGACAAGGGATCGATCAACCAGCGCCTGGTGCTGGAACGGCGCGCGGCGCTGGTCGAGACATTGTATGCAGGAGCCAGCGCCGCAATACTGAGCGCCTGAGCGCAGGCGCCACCTACCGGTTAAACGCGCACGATCTTGCCCAGTTCGTGCATCGGCAACCGGTAGGTCTCGCGGGCAGTCGCCACGGAGATCGCCGAGACCAGGCTGGTGACCGTCACGAAGGCCGCCACCGGTATCCAGCCCCCTGCCCCCGGCTGCAAAATCGCAGCGCTGATGGTCGGCGCAAAGCCGCCCAGCGCGAAGCCGATCTGGGTGCCGATCGCCATGCCGGACAGGCGCACGCGGGTGCTGAACATCTCTCCATACAACGAAGGCCAGACGCCGTTGGCAGCGCTGTACACCACGCCCGACAACAGCAGGCCGAAGGTGAACACCAGCGGCAGGTTGACAGTGCTGATGCTCCACATATAAGGCCAGATCAACGCCGCCGATCCCAGCGCGCCGAAGATGAACACCGGCTTGCGGCCGACGCGGTCCGACAGCGCGGCGAACAGCGGAATCGCGCCCAGCGCCACCACGTTGGCCAGCACCAGCACCGTCAGCATGGTGGTACGCGGGATGTGCATGGTGTTGACGGCGTAGGACAGCGTGAACACGCTGAAGATCGTGCTCACCACCGACACCAGCGCGGCGAAGATCACCCGCAACAGATTGGCCTTGTGGTCTCGGAACAGCAGCGCCACCGGCATGCGGCTTGGCTGGTGGCCGGACTCCTCGGCGAAGGCCGGCGTCTCAGGCAAGGTGCGGCGCACCCACATGCCCACCGCCACCACGATCGCGCTCAGGAAGAAGGGAATGCGCCAGCCCCACGACAGCAGCTGCTCCTCCGGCAGCGCCGACAGCGGCAAGAACACCAGCGTCGCCAGGATCAGCCCCGCCTGCGTGCCGCTCAGCGTGAAGCTGGTGAAGAACGCTCGCCGGTGCGCCGGCGCATGCTCCAGCGTCATGGAATTGGCGCCGGCCTGCTCGCCGGCGGCCGATATCCCCTGCAGCATGCGCAGCGCCACCAGCATGATGGGCGCGGCAATGCCAACCTGGCCGTAGGTCGGCAGCAGGCCGACCAGGAAGGTGGAAATCCCCATCAGCAGCAAGGTGAAGGTCAGCACCCGCTTGCGGCCGTAGCGGTCGCCCACGTGCCCCAGCAGCACCGCGCCTATCGGCCGCGTGACGTAGCCGACGCCGAACGTGGCGAAGGCCGCCACGGTGGCTGCCGCCGGGTCGAAGGCGGGGAAGAAGATTTTGCCGAACACCAGCGCCGCCGCCGTGCCGTAGATGAAGAAGTCGTAGTACTCGACCGCGCTGCCGATCCAGCTGGCAAAGGCCGCCTTGCGCGGCGAGCGGGCCGGCGCCGGTGCTGCCGTCTTGTCAATCTTGTCTCTCGTTGCTGCTGCTGTCATGTCGTCCTCCAGTTAGCTATTGTAGTTGGGTTAAAACTTGTGCAGGATGCCGGCCTGCAGGCCGGTCAAATGTTTGCCGTTGATGTCGGCGCCTGCCAGGTTGGCCGAGGGTCCAGCCGAACCGCTGAAGCGGAAGCCTGCGTTGGCCTGGTTCTGCATCACGCTGGCGAAGCCGTACAGCGTGGTGCGTTTGGATAGCTCGTAGTAGGCGCCCGCGTTGGCTCCGCGCGCACCGGCCTCGCCGCCGGAGGTGTCCCTGATGACGCCATACAGCGCGCCCACCCGCAGCTGGCTGCTGACGCGATAGTCGGCCGACACCTGGTAGAAGTTGTAGTAGCGGGCCGCGTTGCGGTCGGTGCCGGCGAAGAAGTTGTTCGGGTTGCTGACGTTGTTGAGTATCACCCCGGCGTTCAAGCCGTTGGCGCTGGAGGTGGAGTTGTTGCTGCGCGCCGCCGCCAGGTAGATGGTGCCGCCGCCGTATTGATAGTCGGCGTAGACGTTGTGATACACCACCTTGTCCCGCACGGTGGCAGTGACGGTGTTCGGGCTGGCTTGCAGCCCAGCGTAGCCGACGCGATAAGGGCCGTTGCGATAGTCGAGCGCTAATTGGTAAATCGGGCTGTTGCCGCGCGTGGCGCCGCCATTCTCCGGCAGCGCGTAATGCAGCACCAGCTGTGCTCCGGCCAGTCGCGGCGAGCGATAGGACAAATCGTTGTCGTAGCGCGAAGGGATGCCGAAGGTGTTAAACAGCGAGCCAAACGTGGTGCGCTCGGTATAGTCGATGGCGCCGCCGATCAGGAAGATCTCCGTGTTCTGACGGCCGATGCGGTATTCGCCGCTCGGCGCTTCGATGCCGACCCAGGCCTGGCGGTCGAACAGGCGGGTGGTATCGGCGCCGGTGCCGGTATCGGCGTTGATGCCCTGCTCCAGCGTGAACTTCACTTTGTAGCCGCCGCCGATGTCCTCCGTGCCGCGAAAGCCCAGCCGGCTGCGCAGCACGGCGCCGTCGTTCAGGCCCGTGATATGGGCGCCGCTGCTGCTGCGGATATAGCCCACGTATTCGTCGAAATTGCCGTAGATGGCGACGTTGGACTGCGCCTGGGCGGCAGCCTGCCATGCCGCCATGCAGGCCAGCGCGATTGCTTTCTTCTTCATTATGTCTCCGTTTTATTCACATCGTATGGTTGCTGCGGATTCCCTCGGTACTGCTGCGAAGCGAGGGGCTTCTTTTTTTAAACCTGCGCCAGTGCGGCGATCGCCAGCGCGTAGCCCTGCACGCCGAAGCCGGCCATCACACCGTGCGCCACCGGCGACAACCACGAGTGATGGCGGAACGGCTCGCGCGCATGGACGTTGGAGATGTGCAGTTCGATCACCCGCACCGCCGCGCCCTTGATGGCGTCGTGCAGCGCCGCCGAGGTGTGCGTGTAGGCGCCGGCGTTGAACACTACGCCGGCCAGCGTGCCCTGTGCCTGCGCGGCGCCGGCGGCATGGATGGCGTCGATCAGCACACCCTCATGATTGGATTGGCGAAAATCGAGCGTGTAGCCGTGCCGTTCGCAGGCGGCGGCGCACAGGCGTTCGACGTCGGCCAGCGTGGCGGCGCCATACACTGCAGGCTCGCGCTGGCCGAGCAAATTCAGATTGGGACCGTTCAATACCATCACGGTCTGGCTTGCGTGCTGCATGGTCGGGTCTCCGTTTCAGGCCATCGTCGGGTGGGATGCGGTCGGATGCCGCACTTCGAGACTGCGCCGCAGCACCTGGTCCGTGACCCACTTGGCCGCGCGATGGGCGCGCTGGCCGACTATCTCCGGCGCCAGTTGCAGGTAGTCGTCGTTGAACACTTCGAAGCTGTAGTCGCCGCGGTAGCCGCCTCGGTCCAGCCGGCGCAGCAGGTCGGTCAGTTCGTCCGAGTGCGCGCCCTCGCCCGGAAACACGCGCAGATGGCGCGCCGTCTCCAGCCGCTCCTCGGCGCTGCGGATGTCCCGCCACATGAAGTCGGACAGCTGCACCATCGCGATCTTGTGGCTGGGGATATCCTCCAGCCCGTCCAGGCTGGCCCTGTTGGCCAGCATGTGGAAGGAATCGATCACCACGCCCAGGTTAGCGTGGTCGGCCAGCTCCACCGCCTCCCACGATTGCTCGTACTGGTTGATGTGACGCCCCCAGGACAGCGCCTCGTAGCCCACCCGCACGCCCAGCGGCACCGCCAGCGTGGCCAGCTTGGCCAAGTGGCGCGCGATCAGCCGCATGTCGCCGCTGGCGTGGCTGGAGGTGCTGGAGCAGACCATCAGCAGCGGCGCGCCGACCGCCTGGCACACCCGCAGCATCTGCCGGGCGATATCGAGCTTGTACTCGTGCAGCGCGCCGTCCAGGCCCTCGTAGTCGCGCATCACCTGGATGCCGGTCACGCGCACGCCACTGGCGCGCACCAGCCGCACCGCTTCATCGAGGCCGCCGGGGTGGCCGGCCAGGTCGCGCGCCCACAGCATGATCTGGCTGAAGCCGGCCGCGCGCGAGGCGCGCAGCTTCGCTTCCAGCGGGCCGGCCAGGGTGATGCTGTCCATGCCGAAGTTGGAGAGATTCACAAGGCCTCCAGGGTGCGGAAGGCGTCCGACGACACGCCCGGCCAGCCGAACAGCTCCAGGTACAGGGGCGCCTGCTCGATCAGCATCTCCTTGCCCTTCTGGATGCGGCAGCCCAGTTCCTGCGCCTGGCGCAGCAGGCGGCTCATCTCGATCTTCATGCCGCAATCGGCAACGATGCAGTGCGGCGACACGCCGCGCAGGTCGATCGGCAACGCATCGTCGGGGTGCATGCCGAGCGGAGTCGAATTGACCACCAGGTCGAAGCCGGCGGCAAGCGGCGGCGCGATCTCGATCCGCGTGCCGGGGAACGCCAGCCGCAGGCGCTGCTGCAAGGCCTGCGCCTGGTCGGCCCGGGTATCGTAGATGGCCACCTCGCCGATGCCGCGTTCGGCCAGCGCATAGGCCACCGCGCAACCGACGCCGCCGCTGCCCACCACCAGCGCGCGCGAGGCCGGCCAGTCCAGCGGCGCGGCGCCGCAGGTGCGGTCGAAGGCGCGGATGAAGCCTTCGCCGTCGATCAGGTCACCCAGTATCCGGCCCTGCCCGTCCTTGTAGATGGCGTTGCAGGCGCCGGCCAGCCGCGCGCGCGGGGTGGGCACATCCACCGCGTCCACGCTCATCGGCTTGTGCGGAATCGAGACGAAGATGCCGCCCACGTTGGGGAAGGACATCAGCAGCCGCACGGCGGCGGTGTAGGATTCGGGCGGCACCTTCAGTGGCACCACGCGCGCGTCGATGCCGTGGCGTTGGAAGTAGGCATTGAACAGCGCCGGCGCCTTGACCTGTTCGACCGGCCAGCCGATCACGGGGAAAATGCGGGTAGTGCCGGAAATCTCAATCATGGTTTTTCTCCAGGTGGCTGACGACCAGCTCGAAGCTGACGCCACCCTTGTACAGTTGTGTCAATGCGCCGCGTTCGTTGGACTGCGCCGGTGCGCGGTCGATGAATACGATGCCCCTTTGCTGCAGCGCGCGCACCGCCGCCAGCACGTCGGGCGCGCCGAAGCCGACCCGTATCAGCTGCTCGCCCCACTGCAGGCCGGCCGCGCCTTCGGGCGGTTCGACCAGTTGCAGGTAGAAGCTGTGGCACGGGCTTTCCAGCAGCGTCCCTTTCGGCACCACGCCGAAGTAGCGGCCTTCGGGCAGCACCCGGAAGTCCATCAGCTGCTGGTAGAAGTCGATCCACTCCGGCGCCCGGCCGGCGTCGATGGCCTGCACCACGCCGAAGAAATGCATGCCCGCCAGCGCTGGCGGGTTCACCGGGGCGTTGGGTATCGGCTTGAAGTCGACGTCGTAGATCGAGAAGTCGCGGAAGCGGTCGACGAAATACAGGATCGAATCGCCGGCGCCGTGCACGCCGGGGATGTTCAGTTCCATCACGCCGGCGCGGGTCTGGATCGCCCAGGCGCCCATGTCGATCGCGTGGCGGTAGGCGGCGTCGGCGTCGCGCACCCGCAGCGCGATGGCGCTGATCACGGTCGATTGCGGATCGGTGCCCGATTGCGGCAAGGCGCGCGGATCGGCGTTGACGATCACGTTCATGCCGCCCTGACGGTACAGCGTCACCTCGCGCGAGCGGTGGCGGGCGGTGGCCACGAAGCCGAACTGCTCCAGCAGCGCGCCGAACGCCAGCGGTTGCGCGCTCGCATATTCGACGAACTCGATGCCGTCTATGCCCAGCGGATTGTGCGGTTCCGGGTTGTGTTCCTGTGCCGTCATGGTGTTCCTCGCTTGGTTGAATGAGGCCAGTGTAGAAAAGCAGGACGGCAAAAAACAGTCCGTAAAATGGCCAATATTGCGCTGATCGCGCAAAGTGCGCGATAATCGCGCAAAACAAGGG
The DNA here is from genome assembly GCF_003416895.1 of Duganella sp. BJB476. Classification (GTDB taxonomy): domain Bacteria; phylum Pseudomonadota; class Gammaproteobacteria; order Burkholderiales; family Burkholderiaceae_D; genus Rugamonas. The sequence continues at coordinate 1,150,082 of NZ_QVIO01000001.1, read as the reverse complement.
GCGACAATGAAGAAGAGCGCGTTGCAGGATGTGGTGGTCGACAAGCGCGACCAGATCGAGGGCCTGATCAAGGGGCTGGAGGTGATACGCGCCTTCGACCACGAATCGGTGCGGCTGACGCCAACGGAGCTGGGGGAAAAAGTGGGGCTGAGCCGCACGGCCGCGCGGCGCTATCTGCTGACGCTGGTGCATGTCGGCATGGCGGCCACCGACGGCCGCACCTTCTGGCTGCGCCCAAGCGTGCTCAGTATCGGCCATGCGTATGTGGATTCGGCGCGCTTGCCGCGCGCGGTGGTGCCCTATCTGCAAAGGCTGACCAACCAGTTGCAGGAATCGACCAATTATTCGGTGCTCGACGGCGACGACGTGGTCTATGTCAGCCGCGTCAACGCACCGCGCATCCTGCTGGCGGGCTTCGATCCCGGCATGCGGCTGCCGGCCTACACCTCGACCGCGGGCCGGGTGCTGTTGTCCTCACTTAGCGACGACGCCTTGCGCGCCTATCTGGACCGCATCACGCCGATCGCCTACACCCACCTGACGGTGACCGACAAGGGCCAACTGTTCGGCGAGATCGTCGCCATACGGGAAGACGGTTTCGGCTCGACCGAAAACCAGTATGAAATGGGGCTGCGCGGCATCTCGGTGCCGGTCAAGAATCGCGTCGGCGACATGGTGGGCGCACTGTCGACCTCGATGCCGGCCAGTCACGGCAGCCGCAAGGAGGCGATCGCCCGCTGCGTGCCGGCCATGCTGGCGGTCGCCAACACGCTGATGCTGTGGGTCTGACTACTTGCCTTTGTAGATACCGGCTTCCAGGATGATGTCGCCCTGCTTGACGAAGTAGGTCGACTTCTTCTCGATCTCGCCGGTGGCCGGATTGTTGTAGCGGTAATCCACCCAGCCCTTGCCTTTGGCCTTGGCCGTATCGATGATCTCCTTGCGGAACAACTTACCATCGGCATCAGGCAGCACCACCATGTTCTTGCCGACCAGCTTGGGGTTGGTCGGGTGGGCCAGCTGGGTGCCGTCCATCGCCCGCACGGTCAGGTAGGTGCTGTCGTTGATGAACTCGGGATTCTTGTTGTTGACTTCCTTGATCAGGGCGTCCTTGCCATTCTTCTGCAAATAGCTGGCGCCCTTGTCCACCATCGCCACAGCGGCGGCGGACGCGTCGGCGGCCAGCGCCGGCAAGGAGGTCAGCGCAGTGGCGGCCAGCAACGCGGATAGGATAGTATTTTTCATTGTGTCTCCGAAAGTAGTAAATCGCCGCTGCATTGGCGGCAAGGCACTATATCAGTTCTACGCCTTAGGCCGATCACTCCCCGGCTACGTGATTTCCCCTATTGGCGATGGCCTAACGCAGCCGCTCCAGCATTACAAAATACCACATTCCCAGAGCCAACATGTGCCGCCCCAGCCAGTCGCCGACCGGCGCCCGTACGTGGCTGAAGCGCTGGAATACGTCGAACTGGTCCATCGTCCCGGCGATGGCCTTGGCCATCACCTCACCCACAATATGCGAGGTGGCCAGGCCGTGCCCCGAGTAGCCCTGAGCGTACCAGACATTGTGCGCCAACTTCCCCAACTGCGGAATCCGGTTGATCACGATGCCCATGTCGCAGCTCCATTGGTAGTCGATCTGCACGCCGCGCAGCTGCGGGAAGGTGCGTTCTATGCACGGCCGTAGTTCGGCCGCGATGTCGCGCGAGGCCTTGCCCGAGTAGTTGGCGCCACCGCCAAACAGCAGCCGGCCGTCGGCCGTGGTGCGATAGTAGTCCAGCACGAAGCGGCTGTCGTACACCGCCACGTCCTGCGGATTGATCTGCCGCGCCAGCTCCCCCAGCGGTGCGGTGGCGACGATGCCGCCGGCCGCCGGAAAAATCATCCCACTCAGCTTGCGCCGCTCCAGCTTGTGGCTCACATCGCCGGCCAGCAGGATCTGGTCGGCGACGATGCGCCCGCCCTCCAGCCGCAGCGCCGGAGTGGCGCCGTGGATAATCTCCAGCACCGGCGACTGTTCGAAGATCAAACCGCCCAGGCTGGCCAGCGCGCGCGCCTCGCCCAGGCACAGGTTGAGCGGATGCAGGTGCAGATTGCGCTGGTTGTAGATGCCGCCGTGGTACAAGGGCGTGGCGAGGAAGCGGCCCATGTCGCGCGCCTCGACCAGTTCCACCATGTCGCCCATGTCGCGCCGGACCAGCTCTTCGTAAGCCACGCACATGGCATGCATGTCGCCCGGCTTGTAGGCGGCATGCAGGTGGCCGTATTTGAGGTCGCATTCAATGCCGTACCTGGCGATGCGCTGGCGGATGATGTCCTGCCCGCGCCAGCGCAGATTCCAGATGAATTCCTCGGCCACCTCGGTCCCGGCCTGGCGCGTCAACTGCCGCAGGATGGCGCCGTCGCCCGACAGGCTGCCCGTGACCTGCCCGCCGTTGCGGCCGGACTGGCCCCAGCCGATGCGGTGGGCCTCGACCAGCGCCACCCGCTTGCCCTGCTCCGCCAGCTCCAGCGCCGTGGCCAGGCCGGTGAAGCCGCCGCCGATGACGGCGACATCGACCCGCAGCTCACCCTCCAGCTTGGGATAGCGCGTCGTGCTGTTGACGGTGGCGTTGTAGTACGAATGGATGCGTTCGGTGCTCATACCAGCTCCAGGTAGCGTTGCAGCTCCCAGTCCGTGACGCTCTGGTTGAACTGGGCCACTTCCCACTGCCGGGTCTGGACGAAATGGCGGACGAATTCCTCACCCATCAGTTCGCACGCCAGCGGAGAACGTTCCATCGCGGCGGTGGCCTCGGCCAGCGTGCGCGGCAGGCGTTCGACCTGCTCGGCGCCACGGTTGGCGCCGGCCACCGGCGGCGATTCCAGCGCCAGCTTGTGCTCGATGCCGTACAGGCCGGAAGCCAGCGCGGCGGCGATCGCCAGGTAGGGATTGGCGTCCGCGCCCGCCGTGCGGGTTTCCAGCCGCATGCTGTGGCTGCCGCCGGGGATCACGCGCAACGCCGCGTTGCGGTTATCGACCGCCCAGGTCGGCTTGACCGGCGCCAGGTGATGGTCCACCAGGCGCTTGTAGCTGTTGATGAACGGCGCCAGCATCGGCAGCAGATGCGGCAGGCAATGCAACTGGCCGGCGATGAAATGGCGCATGGTGTCGCTCATGCCGTGCTCGCCGCGCTCGTCGTGGAAGCAGTTGCGGCCGTCCCGCCACAGGCTCTGGTGCAGGTGCTGGCCGCAGCCGGCATAGTCGGTCGAGTATTTGGCCATGAAGGTGTTCAGCAGGCCGTGGCGGCGGCCGATCTCGCGCACCGACTCCTTGAACAACACCGCGCGGTCGGCCGTCTTGAGCGCGTCGCCGTAGCGGATCGCCGCTTCGAAATTGCCGGGGCCGGCCTCGGTGTGCAGGGCTTCCAGCGGCACGTCGATGGCGTTCAGGCTGGTGAACAGTTCGCGCACGAAGGCTTGCCGCGCGCCGAGGCGGAACGGCGAGTAGTTGGTCATGCCATGGGTAGCGGTCTGCAGATCGCGGTAACCCTTGGCGCGCACCGACACTTCGGTCTCGTCCAGCACAAACCATTCGAACTCGGCGCCGACCTGGGCGGAGTAGCCGAGCGCGTCGGCCTTGGCCAGCACCCGCTTCAGCACCTGGCGCGGGCAGATCGGCAACGGCGTGCCGTCGGCGCGGGTGTGCTCGCCGAGGATCAGCCAGCAGTTGTCGTCCCACGGCAGCTGGCGCGCGGTGGCTGGGTCCAGCACCAGGCCGATGTCGGGAAAGCCGGTGTGGAAGCCGGTGAAGCTGACCTGCTCGTACAACTGGTCCTGGATATCCCAGCCGAACACGGCGCTGGCGATGGTGCCGCCGCCGTCCAGCATGCTGGCGATCTTCTCGCCGGACAGGTGCTTGCCACGGCTGACGCCGTCGATATCGGTGACGAGGAAGCGGGCATAGGGCTGGCCTGCCAGCGAGTCTTTGGAAAAAGTCTGGTTCATGTGGTGCTCACGATGCGGTTGGTCCTGCGGACGCGCAGGCGCACGCCACCGGCGCGAACGCCGGTGGACGGATGGGACGGGAGTTGGAGCCGGGAGAACCGGCTTAGGTGACGTCGGGCGGCGCTTCAGGACGCGGCTTGGCCAGGCGCCCCTGTTCGTTCAACAGCATCATGTGGCTGGCCAGCGCGTGATGGCAGATCAGGCGGTGGCTCTCGAACAGCTCGGCATGTGCCGGATCGCGCATGATCGATTCGATCAACAGATGGTGGTCCAGGATGGTCATGGTGCGCGCCATGACGCCGCAGTGGTCCTTGTTGACATACGGCACCAGGAACTGGATGGCGTCGGTCAGCAAGGCTTTCACCTGCAGGTCGATCTCATGTTCCAGCGCCTTCAGCGCCGGCACCGACGACAGCAGCGTGATCAGTTCACTCACTCCCGGCACCTGCTGGTACAAGGGCTTGACGGCCGCATAGACCATGCCAAGGTAACGGATCAGATCGGTGCAGCCGGTCTTGGATGGATGGATAGCGGCCACCGCGTCCTTGACCTGTTCCAGCCACTGGCTGGCCAGCGCGTGCACCACCGCCTCCTTGTTGGGGAAGTATTCGTACAGGCCGCCCACCGACAGGCCCGCCGCCTCGGCGATGCGCTTCGTGGTGAGCTTGCCGAGGCCGCCGCGCGCGATTTCCTGCCCGGCCGCCTTGAGGATGACCTCGATCGTCTTGATGCCGCGCTCCTGCTGCGGAACGCGCCGCTTGGCAGCCGGCTTGGCGGCCGGCTTGGCGGCCGGCTTCACGGCGGCCTTGGCGCTGGCCGGCGCTACCTGGGCGAGGGATTCTTTTTTTTGCATACGTTTCAATGACTATTCGAAGAGCGGCGCAGAGCGCCGATTATGCCACAGCAGTTCAAGCTGCCGGGCCCATGGTGGGAAAGCGTTCAATGAACAGCTGCGACGTGCCGGCCCGCGCGTGGTTGGCGCCGATACGGAACACCGTCTCGTCGTCGTAGGCGTTGGCGACGATCTGCATGCCGGTCGGCACGCCGAGCTCGGACAGCCCGGTCGGCACCGCCATCACCGGATAACGGTTGAGCAGGTTGAACGGCGGCGTCAGGCACCAGCCCAAGTAGGCGTCGATCTGGTGGCCGTTGATGTCGAGCAGCGGCTCGGCCACTGGGTCCTGATCGGCGGCCAGGTCGGTGGTCAGCATCGAGGCGCAGATGAAGGCCGTGTAGCCCTTGCCCCAGACCTTGTCCTGCATCTCGCGCTGCAGACGCTGGCCCAGCGCGGCGCTCGGCATGACCGAGGTGCGCGGACCGCCGGCCTTTTCGTGCAGGTCGGCGGTGTAGCTGTTCAGCTTGTGCAGCTCGGCGTGCGGGATCTCGCGCATGAATTCGTCCACGAACAACGCGCGCAAGCCTTCCAGCAAGACGCGGTTGACCTCCTCCAGGTCCCATTGCAGCGCCACCTCCTCGATCACGGCGCCGCGCTCGCGCAGGCCGTCCAGTGCCGTCATCATGTTGCTGCGGATGTCGTCCGCCAGTGCCGGATGGCCGAACGCCGGGCTGTAGGCGATGCGCATGCCGTGCAGGTCGCCGTATTCGGTCGGCAGCGGCGTGAACGGCAGCGTGGTGTAGGAGTTCGGATGCGGGCCGCCCAGCACGTTTTGCATCAGCACCAGGTCGTCGAAGGTGCGCGTCATCGGTCCTTCCACCGCCTGCGCCATGTATTCGTCGCCGGGCGCGCAGGCCAGGCGGCCGAACGGCGGCTTGTAGCCGTACACGCCGCACAGCGAGGCAGGCAGGCGGATCGAGCCGGCCATGTCGCTGCCGGTGGCCAGCGGCGCCACGCCGGCCGCCAGCGCCGCGCCGGAGCCGCCGCTGGAACCGCCGCAGGAATACGCGGTCGCCCACGGATTGCCGGTCACGCCGTACAGCTTGCTCCAGGTATGGCCCAGCACGCAGAATTCGGGATTGGTGGCCTGGAAGTACGGAATCGCGCCCGCCTCCAGCAGCTTGTCGACGATGGGGTGGTTCTCGGTGGCGACCTTGTCGCGGTAGACCAGCGAGGCCAATGGACGCGGCCAGCCCTTGACGCTGGTCTCTTCCTTGATGATCACCGGCACGCCTTCCAGCGCACGGGCCGTGCCTTCAGCATAGCGGCGGCGCGCCTCCAGCGCCATCGCGCGCGCGGCGTCCAGGTGCAGGCTGGCGGCGCAGTTCACCGTGGCTTGTTGGCGATGGGCCGCTTCGATCAGCGTTTCCAGGTAGTCGGCCGGGTCCAGCGTTCCGGTGCGGAATTGCGCCAGCAGTTCGGTGGCGGGCAGGTAGTTTGCGTGTTGCATGAAATGTCCAGTCGTTATTCTTCGGTTGCGGCCGCTTGGGCCGGATAAAACGCCGCGTCCGGGCGAGGCAGCCACCAGTCGTGGATGCGCGGCTGGTGATCGAGGATGACCATCTTGCTGCGGCGGAAGGCGTCCAGTCCCTGCCGGCCCAGCTCGCAGCCCAGGCCGGACATCTTGCTGCCGCTGAAAGGCAGCGCATCGTTGTCGATCAGCGGGTTGTTGATCCAGACCATGCCCGATTCCAGCCGGTTGGCCGCTTCCATGGCCTCGGCCAGGTCCGTGGTGAACACCGAGGCGCCCAGGCCGAATTCGGAATCGTTGGCCAGCCGCATCGCCTCGTCGAAATCTGCCACGCGGCAAATCGCCGCCACCGGGCCGAAGCATTCTTCGCGCATGATGGCCATCTGCGGCGTCACGCCGGTGAGGATGGTCGGCTCGTAGAACCAGCCGGGTGGGCAATCCGGCGGAATTCGGCCGCCGCAGACGATCTGGGCGCCCTGCTCCACCGCCTGCCGCACCAGCCGCACCACCTTGTCGCGCGCGGCCTGGCTGACCAGCGGGCCGATCTCCGCCATGCCCATGCCGTCGCCGACGCGCAGTTGCACCGTGCGGCGTGCGAACTCGGCGACAAACTCGTCGTGGATCTGGTCGACCACGAAAAAGCGTTCGGACGAGGTGCACACCTGCCCGCTCAGCAGGAAGGCCGAGTTGACGCAACCGGCCGCCGCCACTTCCAGCGGCGCGTGGCGCGAGATGATCATCGGATCGCTGCCGCCCGCTTCCAGCACGCAGGGCTTCATGCGCTCGGCGCAAGCCACGCCGACGGCGCGCGCCGCCGCCACGCTGCCGGTGAAGGCCACCGCGTGCGTGCCGGGCGACTGAATCAGCAATTGCGCCGTGTGGGCGTCGCCGGGCAGGCAGGCCACCAGGCCGGCCGGCAAGGCGGCGAAGTACTCCATGAAGCGCAGCGTGCACAGCGCGGTCGCCTCGGCCGGCTTGATGATGCAGGCGTTGCCGGCGGCCAGCGATGCTGCCACCGTCCAGCACAACAGCAGGATCGGATAGTTGAACGGCAGGATGTGCACGCTGACGCCGTAGGGCTCGTAGCGCATGTGCTGGAACGAGCCGGCCTGGTTGGTGCCGGCCACCTTGCCGCCGTCGTCGCGCGCCATCTCGGCGTAGTAGCGGAACACCGAGGCGCAGATCGACAGTTCGCCATACGCATCCGGGTAAGGCTTGCCCATCTCGCGACAGATCAGCTTGGCGACCTCGCTGCGGATGGGTGCGTTTTCCAGCGCGTGGGCGATGGCGTGCAGCAGCGCGGCGCGGCTGGCGGTGTCGGTCTGCTTCCACAGCTTTTGCGCGCGGTTGGCCGAAGCCACCGCCCGCTCGACATCGGCTTCCGCGCACACCGGGTAGCGCCCCACGGACGCCAGCGTGGCCGGGTTGACGGCCTGCTTGGCCTGCCCGGTCAGCGGCTCGACATAGCCGCCGTCCAGGTAGACCTGCGCGCGCAGCGGGGTGAAACAGGAAAAATTCACATGCATCTTGGTTCCAATTGATAGAGTTTAGTGTCCCTGCACGGCACGGGCGATGACCTTGGCGCAGCGCTGGCCGGTTTCCACCGCACCGTTGAGGAAGCCCGAGTGCAGCACCGATGCGTGCTCGCCGGCGAAATGGCAATTCCCCTGCCGCACGCCGGCGTAGCCGTACAGCGTGGTGTAGCTGCCCTTCGGATGCGCGCTGTAGGCGCCCTTGGTCCATTGATAGCCGGGCCAGTAGTTCAGCACCACGCGGCTGTTCCACAAAGGCTTGATGCCGGGGAAGGTCAGGTTCAGGCCGTCCAGCATGTCGACCGCCTTGCGGTTGACCGGTTTGTCGTTCATCGCCAGCGCCACCGCGTCGCCCGAGAAGCAGGTCAGGATGCCGGCCGTGCCGGGCTGGGCGCGGGTGACTTCCCAGCTGATCTGGTAGCCGGTGTCGTTGTCGCTCAAGCCCGTGTAGCCCTGCTCGCGCCAGATGCGGCGTTCGAACTGCATCTGGAACTTCGAGTGCATGCCCATGCGGAAGTTACGGATGGTGTCGACCTTGCGCGCATCGAAACCGGCGCCGCTGTAGTCCACGGCGCTTTGCAGGATGGAGAACGGCAAGGCCAGCACCAAGTGGTCGGCCTGTACCTGGACCGTGTTGGCGCCGTTCTTGAAGCTCAGGGTGTAGCTGTCGTTGGCGTTCTTGACGATGCGGGTCAGCGCATGGTTCTTGATGATCTGGCCGCTGTCCAGCGTGGCCGCCATGCGGCTGACCAGCTGGTCGTTGCCGCCGCGGATGTGGAAGCGCTCGTCCGACGCATTGGGAGCGAAGAAGCCCACCAGGTCCAGCGCGCTGGTCTCCGTGGCGGCGATGCCGGACGAGGCATCCATCAGCAGCTTCAACAGCTTGCCCTGGCGCGACTCGAGGCCGCCCGGAACGTAGGTGCTGATGTAATCGGTGACCGACATATTGTCCAGCTCGGCGCCGCGCGCAGTGTGGCTGTCGTAGGTCTGCGGCCAGGGCGCCGCCAGGTTGTCGGCGTCGAACTGCGGGGCGACGGCGTCGAAATCGACCACTTGCTCGTCCCAGGTATAGCGCGAGCCGTCGATCCAGAAGGTGAGTTCGCCGCCCTGCGCCTCATCATAGGCGTTCAAGTCGTCCAGCGTCAGGCCCAGTTCGGCGGCCAACAGGCGCAGTTCATGATGACCAGTATCGATCAGCTCACCGCCGTTTTCCGCCACCTGGCCGGGGAAGCTGGTGGTGTTGGACGAACAACGTCCGCCCAACCGATCCGACGCTTCATACACAGTGGCGCAGATGCCGGCCTTCTTCAGGTCGTAGGCACAGGCCAGGCCACCAAGGCCGGCGCCGACGATCACCACGCGCACATCGCTGCGATCACGGAGGCGGCGGCTGGCCGCCATCAGCGGGCCGCTGGCCAGCATGGCGGCAGAGCCGACGGCCGACAGCTTGAGCAGCGCGCGCCGTTCGCGCAGCAACGCCAGCGCCGCTTCACTCGACAAGCCGTGCCGCTTGCGCAGGCGTGCCACCTCCATGACGGAGGCCAGGATACGCTTCAAAGGAGAATGTGCCATGTTGTCTCTTTCTAATGGTTATGAGTTGGTCTGCTGGAATACGTCGCGGGGAACGCCCTGGCTGCGTCGCGAGAACAGCCAGTAACCCAAACCGGCCACGAACCAGCAGCCGCCCACGGTCAGCGCCGTGGCGTTCAGGTTGATGAGGATAGTCAGCACGGCGGACAGCCCGCACAGCGGCACGATCACATGCGCCCACCAGCGCCGTCCGCCATGCCGGCCGAAATGCGCCAGCACCGACAGGTGCACGAACAGGAAGCCGACCAGCGCGCCAACGCTGATGAAGATCGCCAGGTCGCTGATGTTGTTGCGCATCAGCAGGGCGATGCCCAGCGAGATGGTGGTCGAGACGATCATGGCGACGTAGGGATTGCCATGCCGGTGATGCACCTTGGCCAGCACCGACGGCAAGCTGCGGTCGCGGCCCATGGCGAACAGCACGCGCGCCACGCCCACCTGCATTGGCAGCACGTTCGGCACGCCGACCACCAGGATCAGGAACCACGCTAGTGCCAGCGACGCCTTGTGGCCGGCGATGGCGGTCAGCAATTCGTAGATCGCCGTGGCCGGATCCTGCACCGGGAAGCCCACCAGCAGATTGCCCACCACCCACGAGGTCAGCACGAAGATGCCGCTGGTGATGGCCAGGTTGGTCATGATGGCCTCGCCGACCACGCGGGTGTTGCCGTCCTTAACTTCCTCGGCCAAGGTCGAGACGGCGTCGAAACCCAGGTAGGACATCACGCAGATCGAGGTGGCGGCCAGCACGCTGGCGCCGTGGAACTTGCCGGCGTCGATCAGCGGCGCCAGCGTCAGCGCGCCGCTGCCGTGGCCGCCGAACAGCGCGAACAGGCACATCCCTACGATGACCAGCACCGCCAGCAGCTGCAGCACCACCGACAGGAAGCTGACGCGCGAAGTGACGCTGATGCCGAACCAGTTCACCGCAAACGTCGCCGCCACCGTCGCCACGATCCAGGTGGCGCGGTCGCCGTGCGGCAGCAGCTCTTCCAGGCTCACCGCGCACAGGGCGTAGGTGAAGGCCGGCACCAGCAGGTAGTCCAGCAGTATCATCCAGCCGGCGATGAAGCCGGCGAAGCGGCCCATGGTCTGGCTGGCGAAGCCGTACACCGAGCCGGCGCTGGGCATGGCCGAGGTCATCACCGCATAGCTGCTGGCGGTGAAGTACACGCACAGCGCACCCAGCACGTAGGCCAGCATCGGCAGGCCGCCGGACACGGTCCAGACGAAGCCGGCCATGGTCAGCGGCGCCACCGGTGCGGTGTAGGCCAGGCCGTAGAACACCAGGTCGCTGTAGCTGAGCGCGCGCTTCAGCTTGCCGTTCGGGGAGGCGTCGGACATGTCAGGATGCTCCAAGTGGGTGGCGGGCCGTCATGGCCGGATCGGGACGCTTGCCTTGCCACACGCCCGCCTCCACCGCCGCGCCGATGCGGAACACGGTGGTCTCGTCGAAGGTGCGGCCGACCACCTGCACGCCGGTGGGGATGCCGTTGCTGGCGATGCCCGACGGCACGCTCAGCACCGGGTGTCGGCTCAGCAGGTTGAAGGGGAAGGTCAGCGCGTCGTTGCGCAACACCGCCATGCTGTCCCGCTCGCCTTCGGCCACGGCGCCGATGGCGCCCATGGTCGGGCAGATCAGGGCGTCGTAGCGGGTCATCACCTCGGCCAGCGAGTCGTACATGCGGCCGGTGGTGACGTCGGCCGCCAGGTACTGCTCGCCCGTCATGCACAGGCCGGCGGCGGCGAAGTGGCGGATGTAGTCGCTGGTCTCCAGCTCCTGCTCCAGGATGCGGACGGCGAACGCGCGGCCGGTCTCGTAGCCCAGCCGGTGCTCCAGCGCATCGGCAGCGCTGCTGTCCCAGCCCAGCGTCACCTGCTCGACGATGGCGCCCTGCGCGCGCAGCGCCTGCACCACCTGGTCCATCGACTTGCGGACATCGGCATGGACCTGGCAGAAGTCCAGGTCGTAGGACAGCGCGATGCGCAAGCCTTTCACCGGCAGGAAGTCCAGCGGCACTTCCAGCTTGGGGCTGATGGTGGCCGGGTCGCGCACGTGCGGACCGTTCATGATGTTGAACATCAGCGCGCAATCGGCCACGGTGCGCGCCATCGGGCCGATGTGATTCATCGGATGCAGCGCGTAGCCGATCGGCGTGACCGGCACGCGGCCGTAGCTGGGCTTGAGGCCGACCACGCCGCAGTAGCTGGCCGGGATGCGGATCGAGCCACCGATGTCCGAGCCGGACGCCAGCGCCGTCAGGCCTGCCGCCAGCGCGGCGCCGCTGCCGCCGCTGGAGCCGCCGGGCGTCATCTCGGGATTCCACGGATTGCGCGTCACGCCGTGGCGTACCGAGCGGGTGAAGCCGGCCATGTAGAACTCCGGCACATTGGTCTGGGCATGGATCACGGCGCCGGCGTCGAGCAGGCGCTGGCTGACCGGGGCGTTGACCGTGTCCGGCGTGTTCCCTTGCAGCCAGGAGCCTTTGGTGGTAACCCAGCCGACCAGCGTGTGCTCGTTCTTCAGCGACACCGGGATGCCTTCCAGCGCACGCGGCATGGCGCCACGGCCGCCGTAGGCCAGCTCGGCGTCGCGCGCGGCGGCCTTGGCTTCTTCGCGGCGCTGGGCGCTGAAGGTGTTCAACACCGGTTCAAGCTGGTCGGCGCGGGCCAGGCAGGCATCCAGCAGTTCCACCGGCGACAGGTCGCGCGAGCGGAACAGCTGCAAGGCCTCGGTAGCGGGCAGGTAGCAGAGTTCATCGGATTTGTGCATGTTCGTGTGTCCTTGTAAGGTCGATCTATTTGTGGTCCGCCGGGGCCGGGCCACGGGCGGACATCATGGGTGGGGTATTGCCGGCCAGCGGCAAGGCGGCCGACAGCGGCAGGCGGTCGGTGCGGTAGCTGGACTGCACGCTGGCGCCGTCGTCGGCGCTGCGCAGGACCAAGCCATCCTGGCCAACTGCGAGAACGTCGTGGCCGCCGCCAGTGCGCACCACGCTGGTGATCGAGGCGGTGCTGCCGGTGACGACGCGGGTCCAGCTCTGGCCGGCGTCGCCGCTGCGGTACAGCGCGCCGCGCAGGCCGCCGACCAGCAGGCCGCCGTCCCGCAACGCGGTGCCGGTCCAGAACGAGCCCTTGTAGCCGGTGGGCAGGTAGTTCCAGCTCAGGCCCTGGTCGGCCGAATGCAGCACATAGCCTTTTTCGGCGGCGGCGTACAGCGCCCCGCCCTGGCCGGCAAACAGGCCCAGCAGGTTCAGGTCGGCGCGGCGGGCGCCGGGTGGCGCTTCAAGTTCGCGAGTGGTCCAGTGGCGGCCGCCATCGGTGGTGGTCAACACCAGCGACCACAGGCCGACCGCCACGCCGTGCTGCGCATCGAAGAAATGCACGGCGAACAGCGGACGGTCCTGCTCCGGCTGGCTGCGCTGCACCGACCACTCCTCGCCGCCGTTGCTGGTGTGCAGCACCACGCCGGCATGGCCGACCGCCCAGCCTTCCTGGCCGTTGGCAAAGGATACCGACGTCAGCGTGACATCCAGCGGCACCTTGCCTGCCTGGCGCCATTGCTTGCCCTGGTCGTCCGACAGCAGCACCACGCCGTGCGCGCCGACCGCGACAATGCGCGAACCGGCCCAGGCGGTGGCCAGCATGCTGGCCTGGGCGGCATGGGCCACGCTGGCGGCCGCATGCAGTCCCACCGGCCACGCCGACGAATCGGCGCCGCAGGCGAGCGGCAGCAGCGCGGCGGCGCCCAGCAGTCCGGCCCATATGTGTTTCAAATTACGGTTCATGGCGTCTCCGTCGGTTCAATGCTGGAGCAGACCCGGCGCGCGGGCCGGAGTCTTGCGTGGAAATAAACGTTCCAGCCACACGGCAAAGGCCGGCAGCGCGGTCATGGCCATGATCATGTTCACCATGAACATGAAGGCTAACAGCTTGCCCATGTCGGCCTGGAATTTCAGGGCCGAGAAGGACCAGGTCGCCACACCTACCGCCAGCGTGACGGCGGTGAAGATGGTTGCCGTGCCCACTTCCAGGATGGCCTGCTCGACCGCCTTGACGATGGGCAGTCCATTCGCCAGGTGCATCTGCAAGCGGTTGTAGATGTAGAACGCATAGTCGACGCCGATGCCGACCGCCAACACCATCACCGGCAGCGTCGCCACCGTCAGGCCGATGTTGAGCTCCTTCATGAACCAGTAGCCGATGAAGGTGCCCACCGTCAGCGGCAGGCAGCAGGCCAGCACCGCCCGCAGGTCGCGGTAAGTGACCAGCACCAGCAGCACGATGGCGGCATACACCCACAGCATCATCGGCAGCTCGCTGCGCTCCAGCGTCTGGTTGACCGCAGCCAGCACGCCGGCGTTGCCGCTAGCGAGGCGGATGGCGATGCCGGGCGCCGACTGGCTGGCGGCAAACGCCTCGACGGCGGCGATCACCCGATTGATGGTGACGGCCTTGTGGTCGGTCAGGTATAGGTGCACCGCCGTCATGCTGCAATCCTTGCGCATGGTGCCGCGGGTGCGGGCGATTTCGGTCGCCAGCGCCGCGAAGTTGGCGGAGTCCAGCGGGATCGCCTCCATCTTCGGATTGCCTTCGTTGTAGCCACGGTTGTACTGTTTCATTTGGTCCGAGAACGAGGCGATCGACAGCACGCCCGGCACCGGCTGCATGGCCCAGGTAAAGCGATCCTGGAACAGGCCGATGTTGGAATTGCCGCAGAAGCCGACGCCCTGCCCGTCCGCCGGCGCCGACGAGCCGCCGGCATTGGCGATGGCCTTCGTTTCAAAGATCACGGTCAGCCAGTCGAGGCCGGTGTCATAGTTGCTGGCGATGGAGACGGCGTCACGGTTGAAGCGGGCATCCGGCCGCAGTTCCGGCGCGCCCGGCTCCACCGTGCCGACCACCCGTCCCTGGCTTTGCCACACCGCCAGGCTGAAGATGGCGCCCACCACGGCCAGGCAGATCGCCGCGTTGCGCGGCCGGGCCACGCGGGCCAGCACGCGCAGCCAGCCGGCCCGCTTTTCGCGCAGCACCATCGCCGCATCGGCATAGGATTGGTCGATGCGGCAGTACGAAGCCGCCACCGGCAGCATCACCAGGTTGGTGATGATCTTGAAACCCACGCCCAGCGAAGCGGCGATCGCCAGTTCGCGCACCATCGGGATCGGGATCATCAGCAGCGTGACGAAGGAGACGAAGGCCGTGGCCAGCGCCAGCGTGCCCGGTATCAGCAAGCCGGAGAAGCTGGCGCGGCAAGCGTCCATGCAGCTCTTGCCGAGCGAGACTTCACGCACGATGTAGTTGATCTGCTGCACGCCGTGCGAGACGCCGATGGCGAACACCAGGAACGGCACCAGCACCGCCAGCGGATCCAGCCCGAAACCCAGCAGATGCAGTGCGCCGAACTGCCACACCAGCGAACTGAGCGAGCAAATAATGGGCAGCAGCGTGAACCGCACCGAACGGCAATACCAGTACACCGCACCAGCCGTCAGCAGCAAGGCCAGCCCGAAGAAGCGCAGCACCGACTTGGCCGAATCGGCGATCTCGCCCACCTGCTTGGCGAAGCCGATGATCTCGATGCTGAAGTTCTGGTCCTCGAAACGCTGGCGCAACTGTTCCAGGATGGCGTTGTAGGCGACGTAGTCCAGCTTGTGGCCGTCCTTGTCGGACTCCAGCAGTTCGGCGCTGATCATGGCGCTGTCCTGGCCGCGCGACACCAGCGTGCCGACGAAGCCGCCCTGCACCGCCGCCGCCTGGATGCCGGCGATGGCGGCCGCGTCCAGCCGGTCGGGGGTGATGCTGCCGTCGATCAGCGGATCGGCGCGGAAGCCTTCCTCGGTGATTTCGTTGACGAAGGTGTTGGGCGTCCACAGCGACTGCACGCCCAGCCGCTCCACGTTCGGCAGGAAGGTGACGGCCTGCGTGACCTCGTACAGCCGCTTGAGGCCGGCGGCGCTCCAGATGGTGCCGGTGCGCGCCCGCACCACGATGTTGAGGCGGTTGGCGCCCATCACATCGTCGCGGTAGGTATGGAAGGTCTCGACATACGGATGGTTGGTCGGCATCTGTTTCTCGAAGCCGGCCTCCATCCGCAGACGCCAACCCAGGCAGCCCATGAGCACGGTCAGTCCCAGCAGCGCAAGCATCAGCCAGTTGCGCCGCGTGAAGCAGAACGTTTCAAAGCGCGCCAATAAACGGGCGGGGGAAGATGTCATTGTTACGTTCCGGTCAGAAGTTGCGCGAAAGGGTCAGGCCGACGAAACTGCGGTCGCGGTAAGGCTGGTCGAACACCGAGCTGCCGCCCATGAAGCGGCCGTAGTTGATGGCGGCCTGCCAGTTGGCCGGGTTCTGGATGAAGCTGACCGTGAAGTTGACCGACTGCGCCCCCTTCATGAACGTCGCCGCGCCGTTGGGCGTGCGGCCGCTGAGCGCGCGGAAGTAGTAGACCTCCGGCACCACCTGCCAGCCGGGGATCAGCGTGCCGTCATACACCCAGCTGAAGTCGAAGTTCACGCCCGACGAGTTGCGCGTGCCGACCGCCTTCGGCATGCCAGCCGCCGAATATTCCTGGCCCCAGCCCCAGCCGCCGGCCGACACCAGGTCGTCGCCGTACCGGCTTTGCATGTCCGGGAAGCGGATCGCCACGGCTTCGGCCATCAGGTTGCCGGTATCGGCATGCAGCAGGCCCAGCAGCATCGGCGCGGTGTCCGGCGTCAGGCTGAACATGCCGGTGACGGCCGCCTGCATGCGGCTGGTATCGACCCAGCACTTGCCGCCCTGCGAGGCGCAGCCGGTGGTGGCCGCGTTGATCGTCACGGCGTCTTTCGGACGGTAGGAAAACTCGGCGCCGACCGCCCAGTCGCCGACCGGGAAGTTGGCTGACACGCCGTACAGCTTGCGGTCCTCGCCGTACACCCAGCCCATCGCCCCGTTCGGATTGTTGAAGGTGAACGACGGCGACTTGTCGTGGTAGTTGATGGCGTAGGCGCCCAGGTTCAGCTGCGTTCCGGGTGGCTGGTAGCGCAGCGACAGGCCCCACTGGCCGCCGTTCCTGGCCTTGGTCTCTTGCAGGAAGTAGTCGTCGTGACCTGCGCCGATGCCGTTGTAGTTCGACCAGAAGCTGCCGGTCGGTGGCATGTAGTTGGCGTTCCAGCCCAGCTGCACATAGGCTTCGGCGTTGAAGCCGTTGCCCAGGCCAGCGGCCGCGCTGACGATGGGCGCCGGCAGGATGGCTTCCTTGAGCTGCGTGCCCGGCTGCGACAGGCGCATCAGGTCGACCGCGTTGGTGACGTTGATGCCGCCGGGGATGAACAGGCTCTCGCCCCAGCTGATCACCTGGTTGCCGGCGCGGATGCGCAGCATGTGGCCATCGATGTCGAAACGCTTGCTGACCCACAGGTCCAGCACGCGGGCCTTGAAGCGCAGATCCTTGCGGGCATCGTCGGACAGGTTGCCGTCCAGGCCCGGCGGCGTGCCGACGCTGGTCCAGCCGGTGGTGTGGGTGGCCGTGAAATCGCGCAGCCAGCTGACCCGGCCCATCGCCGTAATGCCCTCAGGGAAGCTGAGCAGCAGCTCGTGCGAGCCCTTCAGGTAGGTGGTGAAGGCATCGCCCTTGCCGTAGTTCAGGTCGCCCTGGTCGCCGAGGCCGCTGGTTGGCGACAGTTGGCCTTCCGGCCCGCCGGTATTGCCGGCGCTGACCAGGGTCGGACTCGGGCCACGGGTGCGGATGCCGGTGCCGATGCTGATGGTGGAATCGAAACTGCCCTTGACATACTCGTTGCTAAAGGTTTCGGCGCGCGCGCCCAGGCTGGCGACGGACGTGCCGATCGCGCAGGCCATGATAAATGGCTTGTTCATAAAAAACTCCGGAATGTGGTGGACGGATCAGCGGTCGCTGATGGCGCGCAAGTTTTCTGAGGTGTAGAAGGACGCTTTGGTGCGTTCGCCGCGACTTTCCGTCAGCCACTTGACGTCGACGCCGGCACCGACGGTGGTAAAGTCGAACACGTAGCGGCCTTCCGGCAGGTTGTACTGGCTGAAGGCCAGCACATCGCAAGTCCCCGTCTCATAGACCGGTACCAGGTAGCCTTCACGGACCTTCCACAACGCGCCCTGGACGTCATAGTCTTCGGCCAACACCGCATTCCAGCTGTCTTCATCGAGGTAGTAGGTGCGCTTGGGTGACACGTGGCGCGCGCCCTGCTTCACGGTCGCCTCAACCACCCACACGCGGTGCAGCTCGTAGCGGCGGGCGCTGGCGGCCAGCGCATTGCGGCCGACCACGTCCGCAATCTTGGCTTTGAAGTCATACGCGCCGAAAGCGTTGTAAGGAACCAGCACTTCCTTCTTGCCGACGATCTTCCAGTCGAAGCGATCCAGCGTGCCGGTGAACATGGCGGTCTCGTCGAGCAAGTACTGGTTCTCGAAACCGATCTGCGGTGCATCGTAGGCATAGGCCGGCAAGCGACGCACGCGGCGTTGGCCGGGGAAATAGTAAAAGGTTTCGCTGCTCGGATTGTCGAGCAAGACGTTGGCGGCCAGCGCCTGGCCAGCCAGCGCGGCCGGCGACTTGTAGGTGAAGTAGGTGTAGTACTCGATGTTGCCGATGTCGCTCAGGTTGAACGAGCCCTTCTTCCCTGCCGGGAAAAAGTAGTTCTGTTCGTAGCCGGCCATGATCCAGTCTTCGCTGCCGCGTCGTGGCGATACCATGGTGTAGCCGTTCTGGTATTCGACACCAACGCCGCGATAGCGCATCTTCATGTTCATCATTGCCTGCGCGCCGGTGGTCGGCAGCGGGAATGGAATGCCTGGCACGACGGCGGCCTTCAGGCTCCAGCCGTCGGCGCCCATCTTGGCGGTGGCGACGTTCTTGCGGGTGTTGTCGGCGACAAAGTCCGGCGCGCCGCAGCTGCGGCGGGTCGGGTAGACGTCCATCTGGAAACCGGGATTCTGTTTCAGCAGCGCCATCTGGCCCGGCGTCAGCACGTCGGCGTGCTGGGCCATGTTGGCGGCGTTGATGGTGTACTGCGATGCGTCGCTCTTGTATTTCCAGAATTCCTTGCGCGGCTTGCCCCAGGCCCAGCCGTCGGTGGACTGGACTTCGTTTTTCCAGGCCGGGATGCGGCCGTCCTTGCTGCCTGCCATCTCCGCGCCCAGCGGGGTCAGCGTGGTGCCGAGCTGGGTCGCGTCGGCGGCCATTGCCGCGCCGCTGGTGCCGGCCAGCCACAAGCCGCCGAGTATCAAGCGGCGCATGACGCCGTAAGGTGTTTGCTTAGCCATCTTCTTGTCTCCGATTGGATTATTTTTATGTGCAGACTATAACCGAATAAATATTCAGTTTTCTACACGTTTTTTGTACAGCGTTGTAAATTGGACTATTTGCTTATCACTGCCGCCGGCTGGTACCAGTTCCAGTCCGCGTTGGCGTCGAAGCGGGTGATCTGCTTCACCTCCAGATAGGCCTCGTAGCCGTGCCGTCCCAGCTCGCGGCCGATGCCGGAGGCCTTGTAGCCACCCCACGGCAATTGGGTAAAGGTCGGCTGCGAGCAGTTGATCCACACCACGCCTGCGCGCAGTGCTTTAGCCACCCGCTCGCACCGTTCCAGGTCGGCCGACATCACCGCCCCGGCCAGGCCGAAGCGACTGTCGTTGGCGACGGCAATCGCTTCGGCTTCGGTATCGAACGGCCGCACGCACAACACCGGCCCGAACACTTCTTCGCGCCAGATCCAGCTGTCGAGCGGGACGTCGGCGAAGATCGTCGGTTGCACGAAATAGCCGCGCACCAGTTGCGGCGGACTGCAACCGCCGCTGACCAGGCGGGCGCCTTCTGCCCGGCCGCGTTCGATACCTTCCAGTACCCGGCGCCGCTGCGCATCCGACACGATGGGCCCCATCTGCACGCCATCGAGATCGCCGGGACCGATCAGGATGCGTTTTGCCGCCGCGACCAGCCGCGCCAGCAAAGCCTCGTAGATCGGCCGCTCCACCAGCAGGCGCGAGGTGGCGGAACAAATCTGCCCCTGGTTCCAGAACACGCCGAACTGTATCCACTCGACTGCCTTGTCCAGATCGCAGTCGGCAAAAACGACGAAGGGAGATTTGCCGCCCAGCTCCAGGCTGACGTTGCGGATGCCTGGCGCCGCCGCCTGCATCACCCGCGTGCCGGTCGCCTGCGAGCCGGTGAAGGCCAGCTTGTCGACACCTGCATGCATGCTCAACGGGACGCCGGCATCCGGCCCTGTCCCCGTCAACAGGTTGAATGCTCCCGCCGGCAATCCCGCCTCGTGCAGGTAGTGCGCCAGCGCGCCGCACGTCAGCGGACACAGCTCGGACGGCTTGAGCACCACGCAGCAACCGGCCGCCAGCGCCGGCGCCACCTTCCACGCCGCCATCAGCAGCGGGAAGTTCCACGGTGTGATCGCGCCCACCACGCCCAGCGGCTCCTTGCGTACCTTGCAATGGAAGCGGTCGTCGCCAACATCGTGGGCTGCTTCGCCTTCGGCCTCGACCTGTTCGGCCATGCCGGCGTAGTAGTCGAAGCAGTAGGCGGCGTCGGCGATGTCGCCGCGTGCTTCCTTCAGTGGCTTGCCGTTGTCGCGCATTTCCAGCGTCGCCAGTTCCTCCAGGTCAGTGCGGATGGCGCCGGCCACCAGCCGCAGCACGGCGGCGCGCTGGGCGGCCGGCATGCGCGGCCAAGGACCGTGGTCGAAGGCGCGACGGGCGGCGGCCACGGCGGCATCAACATCGGCCTCGGTCGCGGCGGCGGCCAGCGCGAAGCAATCGCCGGTGGCCGGATCGATCACCTCCAGGAATCCGCCGCGGGCCGGTTCGACCAGGGCGCCGTCGATATAAAGCAGGTTGCGCATGGTTGCTCTCCGTCCGCTCAGCCGATGTCGCGCGTCATGGTGATGTCGAACTCGCGCTTCTCGGCTTCGCGGAAATAGCTGACAGCGTTGAAGTACGCTTCCGGCGCATACACGCCAGGACGGCGCGGCTCACTCAGCATCAGTTGCACCGCGATCGAAGCGTTCATCGAAGTGGCCGCATCCACATAGCCTTCGTACATGGCGTTGGGACGGACGATGACCTGGCAGCGTGCCGTCGCGGCCTTGCCGCCAACGCGGCCACGGCCGATGGCGAAGTGGATCTCGTGGCTTTTCTGCCGCGGGATGCGTTCCTGGTTCTCCGCGATGTTGCGCTGGATGACGGCGTTGAGCACGTCAAGCGGACGCACCGCTACGCCGTTGATGTCCACCGTGCGGTCGAAGTCGCCGAAGCCGGCCTTGACCAGCCCTACCCACGCCTCATGCTCGCGATGCGGCAGGTGCAGCTTCCAGGTGAATTCCTTGATGCCTTTTTCGCGGATGCCGTCGGCCAGCGGCACGGTCAGCTGCTCGGAGTGGATTGAGTACATGAACTCGCAACGGCCCCACGGCGCCGGCAGGTCGATGGTTTCGGTGCCGGTCTGCGGCGCGCATTCGACATGGCGGCCATCGAGGAACTGCAGACATGGATGGGCATACTCGGCCAGCACGGTCGACACACTGTACGGCGGCACCAGCACCGGATTCTCATCGCCGGTCAGGGTCGCGGCCCAGTACAGGTTGATGCTGTCGATCTCGTCCAGCTCGTCGGCCACGGCGCGGCAGATCACGTTCGACATGCCAGGGTCGGCGCCCACGCCCAGCACCGCCACCACGCCGGCGTCACGGAAACGCTGCTGCCATTGCAGCTGCTTGACGGTGTAGGTGCCCAGGCCGCCCAGGTCCACGTAGTCGACGCGGGCCCCGAGCGCGGCTTCGAAGATCGCCATCTGGTGTCCGGCCAGCGTCGGCACGGAGTTGACGCAAATGTCGGAACCGGCCAGCGCGCGCGCCAAGGCCGTCGGATCGGCCACATCCAGGTCGTGCAGGGTCAGGCGGGCATCGCCCAGTTCGTCGCGCAGGGCCGTCATGCGGCTGCGGTCGCTGTCGAATACCCTTACTTCGCCGATCTCGACAATGCTGCGGTCGGACAGCAGGTCACGGATGATGCCCTGCCCCATCATGCCGCCGCCGCCCAGGATGGAGATGATTGCCTTCTTTGCCATTGGTAGTGCTCCTTTATTGTTTGCGCCATAAACCGAACAATTAGTCGGCTTTTGAAAAATAGTACCTGAAAAGAGGATCAAGTCCGCAAATACTTTTGAAATAACTGATCTTTTATTCGCTTTTTTACGACAGCTGCGGCTGCCATGCGAACACGCGAACGCGAGCGCCCCACTCACTCCAGCAGGAGCGGCGGGGCTAGCTTGAACGGTATCCCGACCGGACGGTTATTGCGAGTCGTCGATCAGGGTGATGCCGGCGATTTTCTTCTGCAGCTCTTCGCTGAGCTGACGCGTTTCTCCCAATTCGTTACCCGCTACCATGACGACCGCCGTTGCACGTGGCGCCGTGTTGACGCAGGTGATGGCAACGTAGGCATTGCCACGCGAACCGGCTACCTCCATGCTCGATACCCGTATGCCCTGCATGCCAGTGCCCCGCATGGCGTCGGACGCGAATCCCAGGCATGTTTTAACGGAGCCGCTCTTGACGGGAGTCTTGGTCCAGTAAAGCGCAACGGCGCCCGCCTCGTGCGCCGCCACGGCCCCCATGAACGCCAGGAGGACAAGCTTGCCAGCAGGGTTCTTCATGATGTCTCCAGAGTTAATTGTCGAGATCAATTAGACCTGCCGCTCAGGCGCGAGTTCGACTCCTTACTGGTTCGACGGGAAGCTGAACACCGCGGCTTCGCGCAACCCGGCGGAAGGCCAGCGCTGGGTGATCGTCTTGCGCCGGGTGTAGAAGCGCACGCCGTCCGGGCCATACGCGCCCAAGTCGCCAAACAGCGAACGCTTCCAGCCGCCGAAGGAGTGATAGGCCACCGGCACCGGCAGCGGCACGTTCACGCCCACCATGCCGACCTGGATGCCATCACTGAAGTAGCGCGCCGCTTCTCCGTCGCGGGTGAAGATGCAGGTGCCGTTGCCGTACTCGTGCGCGTCGATCAGGTCCATCGCCGCCTGCAGCGAGGCCACCCGCACCACGCCCAGCACTGGACCGAAGATCTCCTCCTGGTAGATGCGCATGTTCGGCGTGACGTGGTCGAACAAGCACGGGCCGAGGTAGTAGCCGTCCTCGTAGCCCTTCGGCAGTTCGATCTCGCGGCCGTCGACCAGCAGCGTCGCGCCTTCGGCCACGCCGTTCGCCACATAGCCACGCACCTTGTCGTAGTGCTGGCGCGTGACCAGCGGCCCCATGTCGCTGCGCGCATCGTTGCCGGGGCCGACACGCATCTTGCCGATCTCGGTGCGCAGGCCGGCGATCAGGGCGTCGGCCGTCGCGTCGCCTACCGCCACCAGCAGCGGGATCGCCATGCAGCGCTCGCCGCAGGAACCGTAGGCCGCGCCCATCAATGCGCTCACCGCTTGCGGGATGTCGGCGTCCGGCATGACGACGGCATGATTCTTGGCGCCGCCCAGCGCCTGGATGCGTTTGCCCTGCGCGGTGCCGGTGGCGTAAATGTACTGGGCTATCGGGGTCGAGCCGACGAAGCTGACCGCCTGTACGCGCGTATCGAGCAACAGCGTATCGACCGCTTCCTTGTCGCCGTTGACGACGTTGAGCACGCCCGGCGGCAAGCCCGCCTCCTGCGCCAGGCGGGCGATCAGCAAGGTGGACGAAGGATCGCGCTCCGACGGCTTGAGCACGAAGGTGTTGCCGCAGGCGATGGCCAGCGGCCACATCCACAAAGGCACCATCGCCGGGAAGTTGAACGGCGTGATGCCGGCCACCACGCCCAGCGGCTGCATCTCGCTCCACGAATCGATGGACGGGCCGGCATTCTTGCTGTGCTCGCCCTTCAGAAGCTCCGGCGCGTAGCTGGCGTATTCGATGTTCTCGATGCCGCGCTGCAGCTCGCCCATGGCGTCGCTGAGCACTTTGCCATGCTCGGCCGTGATGAGCTGGCAGATCTCGTCGGCGTGTTGTTCCAGCAGCTGCTTCAAGTTGCTCATGACACGCGCGCGCTTCAGCGGCGGCGTGTTGCGCCAGGCCGGAAACGCGGCCTGGGCCGAGGCGATGGCGGCTTCGACTGTTTGACGGTCGGCCAGCAGCACGCGCTTTTCCGCCGCGCCGGTGGCCGGGTTGTAGACGTATTGCGAACGGCCGGTGCCGTAGACGTCCTGGCCGTCGATCAAGTGGCCGATGAGGTTGTTCGATTCCATATGCGATGTTCCTGTTTAGTTTGCGTCAAGCGGTTTCATGGATGGCTTCGCCCAGTGCGGAGACCAGGCTATCGATCTCGGCCGGGGTGGAAATGAACGGCGGCGCCAGCTGGATGGTGTCGCCGCCGTAGCGTACGTAAAAGCCTTTGCGCCAGCACTTCATGGCGATCTCGTACGGTCGGCGCGCCGGTTCGCCCGGCAGTGCCGCGATGGTCAGGCCGGCGGCCAGGCCGATGTTGCGGATGTCGGTGACGTGCTTGCTGCCCTTGAGGCCGTGCACGGCGTCTTCGAAATGCGGCGCCAGGCCCTGCACCCGCTCGATCATCTGCTCGCTGACCAGCACATCCAGCGCCGTCAGGCCCGCCGCGCAGGCGACCGGGTGCGCCGAGTAGGTATAGCCGTGCGCGAACTCGACCATGTATTCCGGACCGCCGTTAGCCATGAAGGTGTCGTAGATTTCCTTCGAGGCCAGCACGGCGCCGAGCGGCTGGGCGCCGTTGGTCACTTGCTTGGCAAGGTTCATGATGTCCGGCGTGACGCCGAAGGCCTGCGCGGCGGTGTAGGCGCCAACGCGGCCGAAGCCGGTAATGACTTCGTCGAAAATCAGCAGGATGTTGTGTGCGTCGCAGATCTGGCGCAGGCGCTGCAGATAGCCTTTCGGCGGGATCACCACGCCGGCAGATCCGGAGAACGGCTCGACGATGACTGCGGCGATATTCGATGCGTCATGCAGCGCGATCAGGTCGAGCAACTCGTCCGCCAGTTCGATGCCATGCTCGGGCATGCCGCGCGAGAAGGCGTTCTGCTTCAGCTGGGTGTGCGGCAGGTGGTCGGCCTGGATGCCCTGGCCGAACATCTTGCGGTTGCCGGCGATGCCGCCGACGGAAATGCCGCCGAAATTAACGCCGTGGTAGCCCTTCTCGCGGCCGATCAGCACAGTCTTGCTGGCCTGCCCCTTGGCGCGCCAGTAGGCACGCGCCATCTTCAGCGAGGTGTCCGCCGCTTCCGAGCCGGAGCCGGTGAAGAAGACGTAATCGAGTCCATCCGGCGTCAGCTCCTTCAGCCGGTTGGCCAGCGCGAACGACTGCGGATGGCCGAACTGGAAGGCCGGCGCGTAGTCCAACGTTGCCATCTGCCGGCTGACGGCTTCGGTGATCTTCGGGTGGCCGTGACCGAGGCCGCTGCACCACAGGCCCGACAGGCCGTCGAAAATACGGCGGCCGTCGGCGTCGGTGTAGTAGCTGCCCTGCGCGCCGACGATGATGCGCGGATCGGCCTTGAAATTGCGGTTGCCGGAGAACGGCATCCAGTGGGCCTCCAGCCAAGCGGCGTCGGTGCGGGTGTCGCCTTGCTTCATGTTCGTCTCCTGTTAAAAAAGCGTTGATGGCGTCGATTCTAGGGTAAGATTTCACTTCCATATTTATCAACCTATCAATGCTTAGTTAGCGTTTTATGCAACCAAAGACCAAGGCCGTACTGGGACAGTTGAGCGACATGGATTTTCGCTTGCTGCAGGTGTTTAAAAGCGTGGCCGATTGCGGCGGCATGGCTGCGGCCGGGCTGGAGCTCAACATCGGCATCTCCACGGTCAGCCGGCATGTGAAGGATCTGGAAGAACGGCTGAAACTGCGCCTGTGCAGCCGTGGCCGGGCCGGCTTTGCGCTGACCGCAGAGGGCGAACGCATTTACGAGGAAACCCAGCGCCTGCTGGCCTCCGCCGACATCTTTCGCGCCAGCGTGGACGACATCCATCGCCGCATGGGCGGCCAGCTGCATGTGGCGGTATTCGACAAGACGGCCAGCAATCCGGCCTGCAAGATCAGCGAGGCGATCGCCTTGTTCGCCGAGCTGGCGCCGGATGTGGCGTTGAACTTTCACGTGGCGACGATCAACATGATTGAACGCGGCGTCATCGACGGCCAGTTCCAGGTCGGGATTATTCCGGCGCACCGCAGTTCGGAAAGCCTGAGCTACGACACGCTGTTTGGCGAGACGATGCTGCTGCACTGCGGAGCGGATCACCCGCTGTTTGCGCGCGCTGACGCGGGCTTGGATTGGCACGGCATACGCGGTTACCAATTCGCAGGACTGGGCTATCACTCGCCCAATATGGAGATCAGCCAGCAGGTACGGCTGCCGCGCAAGGCCACAGGCTTCGACCAGGAATCGATCGCCACCTTGATTTTGTCCGGCAAGTACCTGGGCTTCTTGCCGGACCATTATGCGCGGGGCTTTGTTGCGGACGGCAAGATGCGCGCCGTGCATCCGGCGCTATTCCGCTACGAGTGCGATTTCGTCGCGATACTGCGCGGCTCGCCCCGGCCGTCCCGCGTTGCGCTCGCATTCCAGCAATGCCTGCTGGATGCGCACGCTCGTTAGAGTCCGCCCAGGCAGACGTATTTCATCACCAGATAGTCGTCGATGCCGTGGTGCGATCCCTCGCGCCCCAGGCCCGATTGCTTGACGCCGCCGAATGGCGCGATTTCGTTGGAGATCAGGCCGGTGTTGACGCCTACCATGCCGCTCTCCAGCCCTTCCGCCACGCGCCAGATGCGGCCGATGTCGCGCGAGTAGAAGTAGCTGGCCAGGCCGAACTCGGTGTCGTTGGCGAGCGCGATCACTTCCTCGTCGGACTTGAAGCGGAACAGCGGCGCCAACGGGCCGAAGGTTTCCTCGGTGGCGACGATCATGTCGCTGGTGACGTCGGCGATCACGGTCGGCTGGAAGAAGCTGTGGCCCAGCGCGTGCCGCCGGCCGCCGGCCAGCAGACGGCCGCCCTTGGCCAGCGCGTCGGCCACATGCTGCTCGACCTTCTGCACCGCCTTCTCGTCGATCAGCGGACCTTGGGTGATGCCATCATCCGCGCCGTTGCCGACTTTGAGCTTGGCCACGGCGGCCACCAGCTTTTCGGCGAACTGCTCGTACACGCCGTCCTGCACGTAGATGCGGTTGGCGCAGACGCAGGTCTGGCCGGCATTGCGGTACTTGGACGCCAGCGCGCCCTCCACCGCCGCATCGAGGTCGGCATCGTCGAACACGATGAACGGCGCGTTGCCGCCCAGTTCCAGCGACAGCTTCTTGATGGTCTTGGCGCTCTGCTCCATCAGCAGACGGCCCACCGCCGTCGAGCCGGTGAAGGTCAGCTTGCGCACGGTGGGGTTGGACGTCATCTCGGCGCCGATGTCCTTCGGCTTGCCGGTCACCACGCTGAATACGCCGGCCGGCACGCCTGCACGTTCGGCCAGCAGTGCCAGCGCCAGCGCTGAAAATGGCGTGGCTTCCGCCGGCTTGAGCACCATGGTGCAGCCGGCGGCCAGCGCCGGACCGACCTTGCGGGTGATCATTGCAATCGGGAAGTTCCACGGCGTGATTGCGGCGCAGACACCGATCGGCTCCCTGGTCACCAGCAGGCGGCGGTCCGTCCATGGCGATGCCAGGGTCTCGCCGGCCACACGCTTGGCTTCCTCGCCGAACCATTCGATGAAGGAAGCGCCGTAAGCCACTTCGCCGCGCGACTCGGCCAGAGGCTTGCCCTGCTCCGCCGTCATCAGCTGCGCCAGGTCTTCGGCGTTTGCCAGGATCAGGTCATTCCACTTGCGCAGGGTGACGGCGCGCTCCTTGGCGCTCTTCTTGCGCCATGCGGGCCAGGCGGCGTTGGCGGCGGCGATGGCGCGGCGCGTCTCGGCTGCGCCCATCAGCGGCACGGCGCCGAGCTGCTCGCCGGTGGCGGGATTGGCCACGGCCAGCGTGGCGCCGCCATCGGCATCGCTCCACTCGCCGTTGATGTAGGCCTGCTGGCGCAGCAGGGTTGGATCTTTTAATGTCAGTTTCATTCGTTTCTCCTTATGCACGCAGGGCTGCGTCGAGGATGTCGAGCGCTTCGTCCAGCACCGCGTCGCCTATCGTCAACGGGCACAGGAAACGTATCACCTGGCCGTAGCCGCCACAGGTTAGCAGCAGCAAGCCATTGCTCATCGCGTGCGCCTGGACCTTCTTGGTGAAGGCGGGATTCGGCGCGCCGGTTTGCGGGTCGCGGAACTCCACCGCCAGCATCGCGCCGATGCCGCGTACCTCGGCGATCTCCGGCACATCGGCGCGCGCCACCTCCAACCGGTCGCGCAGGCGCTGCGCCACCGTCACCGCGCGTTCGCACAGCCGTTCCTCCTCGATCACCTCCAGCACCGCGTGCGCCGCCGCCACCGCCAGCGGATTGCCGCCGTAGGTGCCGCCCAAGCCGCCCGGCCCCGGCGCGTCCATGATCTCGGCGCGGCCGCACACCGCCGACAGCGGCAGTCCCCCGGCCAGGCTTTTGGCCATCGTCATCAGGTCCGGCAGCACGTCGTAGTGGTCCATCGCGAACATCTTGCCGGTGCGGGCGAAGCCGGTCTGGATCTCGTCGGCGATCAGCAGGATGCCGTGGGTATCGCACAGCGCGCGCAAGGCCCGCATGAATTCCGGCGGCGCGACATAGAAACCGCCCTCGCCCTGCACTGGCTCGATGATGATGGCGGCCACCCGCTTCGGTTCGATATCTGCCTTGAACAGCGTGTTGAGCGCGGCCAGCGACTGCTCCACCGTGACGCCATGCAGCGCGTTGGGGAACGGCGCATGGAACACCTCGGCCGGAAATGGACCGAAGCCGGTTTTATAGGGTTCGACCTTGCCGGTCAGCGCCATGCCCATCATGGTGCGGCCGTGGAAGCCGCCGCTGAAGGCAATCACACCCGCGCGGCCGGTGGCGGAACGGGCGATCTTGATCGCATTTTCGACCGCCTCGGCGCCGGTGCTGAAGAAAGCCGTTTTCTTGGCATGGTTACCGGGCGTGATCTGGTTGATCTTCTCGGCCAACGCGACATAGGAGGCGTAAGGCACGATCTGGTAGGCGGTGTGGCTGAAGCGCTGCAACTGCTCGCTGACGGCGGCCAGTATGCGCGGGTGGCTATGGCCTGTGTTGAGCACCGCGATGCCGGCGCCGAAGTCGATAAAGCGGCGCCCTTCGATATCCCACAGCTCCGCATTCAACGCGCGCTCCGCGTAGAAATCGCACATCACGCCCACGCCGCGCGGGGTGCTCTGGTTCTTGCGCTGCTGCCAATCGCGATTGGTATCCATGCTGCTTCCTGCCATGACGAGTTAAGAGGCCTCCATGGTCGCCCGCCTTGGCACCAGTTGATAGTGCCAATTTCGATTTTTAGATGGTACCAAGATTCTGCCCACGCTATACTGGGCCATGCGCACCTTCACCGTCTCCGACTACCTGCTGCTCCATCTCGACAAAGCTCCCGGCCAGCCCCGCAACCAGCGGATCTACCAGCTGTTGCGCCAGCTCATCCTCGACCGCGTGCTGCCGGCCGACACGCGCCTGCCGTCCAGCCGCGATCTGGCGCTCCAGCTGGGCCTTTCGCGCAACACCGTCCTGTATGGCTACGAGCAGCTGCTGGCCGAAGGCTATCTGGAAACGCGCGGCAGCGGCGGCACCTACGTGACCGACACCGTGCCGATGCTCGACGGCGCGCCGCCGGCCAGCACGCGCCGCAAGCCGGCGGCGGCCAATGCGCACAGCGCCCTGTCGCAACGCGGCCGCAAGCTGGTGGCCCACGCCGGCGCCGCCCAGCAGCAATGGGGAGCTTTCGTGCCCGGCGTGCCGGACGTGACACAGTTCCCGCACAAGACCTGGAACGCGCTGCAATCGCGCATCTGGCGCAATCCGCCGGTCGCCAGCCTCACCTACGGCCATGGCGGCGGCTACCACCCCTTGCGCGAGGCGCTAGCCAACTACCTGAAGGTATCGCGTTCGGTGGACTGCACGCCGGAGCAGATCGTCATCACCGGCGGCATCCACCAGTCGATCGACATGTGCATGCGCCTGCTCAGCGATCCGGGCGACGCGGCGTGGGTGGAGGATCCCTGCTACTGGGGCGCGCGCAATATGCTGGCGGCGGCGGGTGTGGAGATCCGGCCGGTGGGCCTGGACCAGGAAGGCATCTGCCCGAAGCCGGGCCAGCTGGCGCGGCCGCCGCGCTTCATCTTCGTGACGCCGTCGCACCAGTATCCGCTGGGGACGGTGATGAGCCTGTCGCGCCGCCGCATGCTGCTGGAGTATGCGCAACGTCACGGCTGCTGGATCATCGAGGACGACTACGACAGCGAATTCCGCTACGGCGGCCGGCCGCTCGCTTCGCTGCAAGGCATGGACCGCGGGGATCGGGTGCTGTACATGGGCACCTTCAGCAAGACCATGTTTCCCGGCCTGCGGCTGGGCTACCTGGTGCTGCCGGAAGCGCTGGCGCCGGCCTTCGTGACCGGCATGGAAGAGGTGTACCGGTCCGGCCATGCACCGCTACAGGCGACCATGGCGGCGTTCATCGAGCGTGGCCATTTCAACGCCCATATCCGCCGCATGCGCCTGCTGTATGGCAGCAGGCTGGAGATATTGCAGCGGGCCATCGCCGCCGAGTTCGCACCGGAACAGGTGCACGCGGCCGGCGCCGATGCCGGCCTGCACCTGACCCTGTACCTGCCGCCGGCCTGCGACGACCGCGCGGTGGCACAAACGGCGCAGGAGATGGGCATCGCGGTGCGGCCATTGTCGGGCTACTACCATCAGCAGGCGCGCAGCCAGTCCGGGCTGGTGCTGGGCTATGCCTGCGTGGAATCGGCCCATATCGCGCCGGCGTTCGCACAGCTGGCACGGGCGATACGCGCCCACCTTTGAGCGCGCATGCAGGGCCATCAATTTTAATCAGATATTCATTCTCGGTTCCGTATCATGAGACGCGATGCAAGTCCCGCGCTAACCCTTCAGGCTCTCATGAATACATTGAACACCGAACTATTCCTTATGCTGGCCGCGCCGCCGGCGCCAGCGCCACAGATATTGACCCTGGCCATCGCACTGGCCGAGTGGGCCATCCTGGCCGTGCCGCTGCTGC
The DNA here is from genome assembly GCF_003416895.1 of Duganella sp. BJB476. Lineage (GTDB taxonomy): Bacteria > Pseudomonadota > Gammaproteobacteria > Burkholderiales > Burkholderiaceae_D > Rugamonas. The sequence goes on along the minus strand of NZ_QVIO01000001.1, from coordinate 1,119,418 downwards.
TGGTGGCCGGTTGGCTGCGCGGCCGCTCCGACTGGCGCAAGGCCGCGCTGGAATCCTGCGTGGCCGCCGCCATCGCGCTCGCCCTGGCACAAGGGGCCGGCATGCTATGGCCGCACCCGCGGCCCTTCATGGCCGGCATCGCCCATGCATGGGTCGACCATGCAGCTGACGCATCCTTCCCCAGCGATCACCTGACATTGCTGTGGTCCGTGGCGCTGAGCCTGTGCCTGCATCCTGCGACCCGCCGTAGCGGCACCCTGCTGGCCTTGCTCGGCGTGCCGATCGCCTGGGCGCGCATCTACATCGGCGTCCACTATCCGGCCGACATGGCGGGCGCGTTGCTGATCGGCGCCGTCGGTGCGCTGACGGCTCGCCGCTTCGGTGCGCTGCCTGAGCTGTTCTATCCGCCGGCCGAACGGCTGTATCGCAGCGTGTTCCGGCCCTTGATCCAACGCGGCTGGGTACGCGATTAGTAATAGATTTCATTACGGGTCTGAGCAATTTCATAATTGCCGCGCGCATGGCGATTCCGCACAATGTCCCATGCGCAAATTGTTATCGATCTGGAAGTGGATCTTGCCACCGCTGCTGCTCGCGCCTGCGGCCACCCTGGCGCAAGCGCGCCTTACCCTGCCGCTGGACGGCGACTGGCAGTTCCGCAAGGCGGACCATCCAGCCTGGCAAACCGTGTCCCTGCCCCACAGCTTCAATGCCGACGACGGCGCCAGTCCCAGCTACTACCGGGGCGCCGCATGGTACCGCCGGAGCCTGACTTTGCCGCGCCAGCAGCCCGGCCGGCGCCACTACCTCGAATTCGACGGCGCCATGCTGGTGACGGATGTCTGGATCAATGGCCGGCATGCGGGCCGCCATGCCGGCGGCTTCGCCCGCTTCCGCTTCGACGTCACGCGCTGGCTGAAAACGGGACGCAATACGCTTGAAGTACGAGTCGACAACAGCATCAACCGCAACGTGCCGCCGCTGGGCGGCGACTACACCATGGCCGGCGGCCTGTACCGGCAAGTCCGGCTGGTCACGACCGGCGCCGTGCACTTCGACATGCTGGACTACGGCGGCCCCGGAGTCTATTTCAACGCCTCCGGCGTCTCATCGGCAAACGCATCGCTGCAATGGACCGCCCGCGTGGCCAACACTGGCAGCCGGACCGTGCGCACCATCGTCACTGTGCGCCTGCGCGATGCCGGGCGCCGCGTCGTCGCCACCGCGCGCAAGGCCGTCAGCCTGCCGCCGCACAGCGTGACGGCGGTTGTCCTGCGCCGCGAACTGGCGTCGCCCCGCCTGTGGCAAGGCGCGCGCGATCCCTACCTGTACACCAGCGTGGCGGAACTGAGTTCCGGTCAGCGCCTGCTCGACCAGTCGGCATTCCAGGCCGGAATGCGCGACATCCGGCTTGATCCGGTGCGCGGCCTGCTACTCAATGGCGCCCCCTATGCGGTACATGGCGTCAACGTGCACCAGACTTACTTGCCGGGCAAGGGCCCGGCCGTTACCGATGCCGACATCGATGCGGACTACCGCATCCTGTCGGACCTGGGCGTCACCGGTTTGCGCCACGCGCACTACCAGCATCCGCAACATGCGCTCGACCTGGCTGACCGGCTCGGCTGGCTGGTGTGGACGGAAATGCCGCTCAATGCGGAAGTCGATGGCGGCGCCGAATTCCTGGCCAACAGCGTGCAGCAATTGCGCGAATTGATCCGCCAGAACCGCAACCACGCCGCCGTCACGGTGTGGGGACTGGGGAACGAGATTTACAAGGTGGACGCGGCCAGCGCACGGGTACTGGCGCTGATGCAGCGCATCGCGCAGCGCGAAGATCCCGCCCGGCCCACGGTGTACGCCAATTGCTGTGTCCCGGTCGATGGGCCACAGGCGTCCCATACCGATGCCGTCGGCTCGAATGTGTACTACGGCTGGTACGACGGGGAGTTCGCCGATCTCGGCCCCTTCCTGGACGGCAACCGCATGCGCCGCCCGACCACTCCGCTTGCGGTCAGCGAGTATGGCGCGGGAGGCAGCCCGCAACAGCAGCAGGACCCGCCGCAACGCCCGCTGGCGGGCGGCCGCTGGCATCCCGAACAATACCAGGCCCTGTACCACGAAGCCGCATGGCGCCAGCTGGAAGAGCGGCCTTGGCTGTGGGGGAAATTCGTCTGGGTCGGCTTCGACTTTCCTTCCGCCGGACGCAACGAAGGCGACCAACCCGGCTTCAACGACAAGGGACTGGTCAGCTTCGACCGCACGGTGAAAAAAGATGCGTATTTCTGGTACCAGGCCAACTGGACCGACGGCGCCACCCGCCCCATGGTGTACATCACGTCGCGCCGCCATACGCAGCGCACGGCGGCCGATGTCGAAATCAAGGTGTACAGCAACCAGGCGACGGCCAGGCTGGCGGTCAACGGCGTCGATTGGGGTGAGCGGCCCGTCATCGGCCACGTCGCCACCTGGCCGGGACAGCTGGCGCCCGGTGCCAACCGCGTCAGCGTGACGGCCGGCTCGGCTGCCGATACCGTTGTGTGGGAACTGATCCCGGCGCCGTCAAGGCCTTAAGCCTGCAGCGACAGGCGGTACGTCGTGGTCGGAACAGATGTCCGGCCCCGCACCGCTGCATCCACAGCTCGTGGCGCCCAGGGACGTTCAATAGGTAGCCTGGGGCCCCGCCCAGGCGGCGATGACGTCGACGACGATCTTCGCGCCGGGCACGTGGAGCGCGCTCACTTCGGCCATCGATTCAGCCGGGTAAGGCGGCGCAAACCATAGTCGGCGCAGCGCCAGCATCTTGGGCGCGTCGTCCATCGAGGCCAGGAAAAGCGCCACCTTGATGACAAGGTTCATCGTCGACCCATTTCCAGCAATACCTTTTCCACATTCCCGAACGCCTGCCGGGCCTGCGGATCGAAATGGCCGACGGCGGCCTGGCCCGATGCGTAGATGATGTCGCCAACGTCGTCAAGCTGTGCCGCAAATGGTTCTCGCCGCCCTACTGAGTCGATACCATCGTGGAGGTATCGACCCTGTACACGCCGGTAGCCCACATCGAAATCGAAGCCCTCGCCGTTGTTTTTCAGAAGGCGCTCTTGATCACGCCGCCATCGACACGCAAGGCCGCGCCGGTGGTCGCCGACGCGAGCGGACTTGCCACGTAGGCGACGAGCGAGGCCACCTCTTGCGGCGTGCCGAAGCGTTTGATCAACGACGTAGGCCGCACATGGTCGAAGAACTCCGCTTCGACCTGCTCGAAGCTCTTGTCGGCCGAGCGCGCCATGCCTTCGACGAAGTCGCCAACGCCACGCGATTTCGTCGGGCCGGGCAGCACACTGTTGACCGTGATGCCGGTGCCGGCAACCGACTCCGCCAGTCCGCGCGACACCGCCAGTTGCGCCGTCTTGGTCATGCCGTAGTGGATCATCTCGGTGGGGATCTGCACCGCGCTTTCGCTGGAGATAAAGATGATGCGTCCCCAGTTCGCGCGCTTCATCTCCGGCAGCACCAGGCGCGCCAGGCGGACGCCGCTCAGGACATTGACGTCGAAGAATCGCCGCCAATCCTCGTCGGGTATGTCTTCAAAGGCCTTGGGTTCAAAGATGCCGAGGTTGTTGACCAGTATGCTGATGCCCGCATGACGCCGAACCACCTCCTGCGCGGCATCGGCCTGACTGAGGTCGCCCGCATAGCCCTGGACCATGCCGCCGGTCTCCGAACGGATGCGGTCCACCGCCTCATCCACGCCGGCCTGCGTCCTGCCGTTGACGATAACGCTTGCGCCTTCCTGCGCGAGCAAGTGCGCGATGGCGTAGCCGATGCCGGCCGTGCTGCCACTGACTAAGGCGATCTTGCCACCGAGTTGCAATTCCATGTCGATACTCCTTGGTTGCTTGCGAAGTGAAATCTAATTTTCCCAATACCCACGGTGCAGGGCGATCATCACGGCATGGGTGCGATCGCGCGCGTCGAGCTTTTGCAGGATGGTTTTCATGTGCGCCTTGATGGTGTCTTCGCTCAAGCCCAACCGGTCTCCTACACACCGGTTGGAATTGCCGTCCGCGACGTGGCGCAGTACTTCCAGCTCGCGCTTGCTCAGCGTATCCTGCCGGAAGTTGTTGGCCAGGCTGCTGACGACTTGGCGCGGCAGCTGCCACTGTCCTGCATGCACGGCAAGGATATAGCTGCTTAATTCAGTGCGCGCCAGGTTTTTCAGGAGATAGCCGCTGGCCCCGGCTTTCAGCCCCCGCGCCACGCGTTCATCGCCGGCGTAGGTGGTCAGGATGATGATGCGCGCCTGGGGATTCAGACTGCGGATGGCCTTGGTCGCTTCGATGCCGTTCCGTCCCGGCATTTGTACATCCATCAGCGTGATGTCGGGGCGGAAGCGCTGGTATTGCTCGATGGCGCCGTCGCCATCCCCGGCCTCCGCCACCACCGAGAATGCCGGATCGGCCGACAGCACGGCAGCTATCCCGCTGCGCAACAAGGGATGATCGTCTGCGATCATCACGCTGATCATTTCGCCTCCCCTGCTTTCCATAACAGCGCTCCCTTTATCAACTTGGACAAGCGTATCACCGGATGGTCATGTTGACATCACCCTATTGGGTATAAGCCAAGGTTGCCGGCAGCGTCAGCTGCCACTCGGTGCCGGTCTCGGCGCTACTGCGCAGCAAGAGTTTGGCGTTGATCCTTGCCGCACGCTCAGCCATGCCGCGCATGCCCCAGTGATTCTGGCGCCCGCCGTCGCTGAGGATTTCCGCGGGAATGCCGACGCCGTCATCACGCACGATACAACGGAATTCCCGCATGCCGTATTGCAGTTCCACCTCGATCCGCTGCGCCCTGGCGTGACTGCAGGCGTTGGCGATCGCCTCGATGGCGATTGCCATGGCTTCCTGGTAAATCGCGCTGTCCAACTGACGCAGCGCGCCGCACATCTTGAGCTGGATGACGTTTGCTTCGCAAAGCTGCAAGCGGGTCGCGGCGGCCAGCAGCGCGTCCGGGAAGCTGAGTTTGTCGTCGTCTTCCCCCCGCAATTCGCGGATGCGGCCGCGGCCTTCATCGACCACGTCGTCAGCCTGCTGTAGCGCATGTTCCAGTTGCATGCGCATCGCGTCCTTGGGCGGCAGTTTCATGACGGCGGCGTGGATATGCAGGATCAGGCTCTGTACCGATTGCAGCAGGGTGTCGTGCAGCTCTCGCGCAATGCGCTCGCGCTCGCTGACCCGCTCCTGCAGGCGATGCGCCATTTGCCTGGACATCCGGTTGATGTGCCAGCGATAGGCCAGATAGGCCGTCGACAGCAGCAACACCCCGCACAGGGCTTTGAACCACCAGGTTTCCGTCATGGATGGGGCGACCGTAAAGTGGGCCACGGTGTGTTGACCGGTCCATAGTCCGTTGTAATCGGAGGCGGCAACGCGAAAGTGATAATCGCCAGGCGCGAGATTGCTGTAGTACGCGTTGCGGCGGGCTCCCACGTCCTGCCAATCCGCATCCACTCCCTCCAGCCGATAACGAAACCGCACCCGCTCCGGCATCGCCAGCGAGGGAACGGTGTAATCGATCTGCAATGCCGAGACGCCGGGCGCAAATTGCGCATGCTCCTGCACCGCCTTGCCTTCTCCCGGCGGTCCGATAGTCTTGATGATGGCGGGCTGTGCCGGCGAATGCGGCAATTGCTCCCTGGGGTCTAGTCGAAACACGCCGGTCGAGCGGACTATCCACAGGAGGGAGTCGGACGACAGCACCAACGACGGCGACGGCGTAACGCGCGGCGCCGTCCCCTCCAGGCCGTCAAGCTGATCCAGGCGTTCGTACCGCACCTGGTAATCCGGGGCGCGTTTGAATTGGGCGATCTCCTCGCTGGCGATGCGGAACAGCCCTGCCGAGGCATTCAGCCACAAATCGCCGTTGTCCATTTCGACGATGCCGGAGATGCCGTCGAAGGTCTCGCCATGCAAGCCGTTGACCTGTTTGAAGCGGCCGGCTTCAAACAGCGCGAGTCCGTTGTCCCCGCCTGCCCACAGATGCCGGCCGTGCGGATGCAGCGCCATCACCAGGCCCAGCGTGAGGCCCTCGGCCGGCCCATAGCTGCGCCAGCCGGCGCCCTCGGCGTGCGCCACACTGCCGGGAAAGTAGCCCAGCCACAGCCCCAACGCATCCGAGCGGGCCATCACACTGACGTCGCCTTCGCTTCCGGTTTTTTCCCACTCGCCGTTGGACCTCCGCCGATACAGGCCCAGCTCTTGTACCGCCGCCAGCAGGTCGCCGTTCTGCTCCGCCAGCACGCTTTTGACGACCCTGTTGCCGATGGCTGCAGGTAGTTCAATTCTCCGACTGTCCTTGCCCCGGATGCGGCGCAGCGCGCCGTAGGACGAGCCCCACAGCGCGCCGTCGCTGGTTCGGGTAAAGCCGGTCAGCATATCCGCCCAGCCCTCCTGCCTGGCGGGCCACAGTGGCGTGATCCCGGCTTGGCCGGCATTGCCGACGGAAACATGGAAGCCGCCGATCCAGGCGCCGCCGCTGTCGTCGGCCATGATCGCGGCGCCGATGGCCGACTCAGGGACCTCGATTCTTTCCAGGCGCCGGCTGCGGAAACGATCTATGCCGGAGGATGTAGCGGCCCAGATATTCCCTTCCCTGTCCTCGAACATGGCGCCGACAGCAGGGCCGCTCAAGCCTTGCGGCGGCGCGGTCCGGCGGGATACGCCGTTCGCGGTCCGGTATTCAAGCCCTCCTTGAAGGCCTATCCAAAGATCGCCGCGGTGGTCGAACAGCAAGCTGGCAGGATCGCCCAGGTGCTCCCACTGCCGCGGATAGCCGCCCGGGGCCGGCCCGGCCAGCCGATTGAAACGGCCATGTCCGGCGTCCCAGCTCACCACGCTGCCATCGGGAAGATTAAACAGCACGCCGGTGCCGCTGTCGACCGGCGCCCTGGCGAACTGTTGACTGCCCGGCCGGAGGAAATAGACGCCGGTATCGCCTTGCGCCCAAAGCACACCCTGGCGGTCGCGCATCAGCGTCTTGTACTGTCCGCCGGGTACTTTCCACGAACTGGCGGGCGCTTGCCAGCGTTCGTTTTCAAGGTAATACATTCCCTGCGATGTCGCCGCCCAGACGCGGCCGTCGCCGTCCTGCTCCACACCCCAGACCGAACGACCAGGCAAGCCGTCCCGCTCGCTGTAGTTGCGGATGCTTCCATGCTGCAGCCGCGCGGCGCCGCCGGTGCGATAGCCTATCCACAGGGAGCCATCTGCAAACGCATTGACCACGCTGACATTCCTGGTCAACAAAGGCGCATTGGACGGCAAGAACTGTTCGAACTGCATGCCGTCAAAACGATACAGGCCGGTCGGACCGCCCAGCCACAGCCAGCCGTCTTTGGTCTGGGTGATGGACAAGATCATGGCCGGGGCGCCATCGCGCACGGTCCAGCTGGCGTGGTGCAGATTGATCGGCGCGGCCGAAGTGCTGTCGGCCCGGGAGCTAACGCAGCAGGAAAGAATTACCAGCAAGGAAAACACCCTGCCGTAACTCATCAATGGACTTTTCATGGAAAGCAACCGGCAATGGATGTAAATCCTGGAATTTTTTACTACCGTTAACATTGTATAGAAATAAACCACCCGATAGTGTGTATGTCCGCGCCAGTCACTTGGATATCCTGTTGGTTTAACCACGGGAGATCATCATGTTACGAACTGTCACCAGGTTGCTTTGCACGGGCTTACTGATGTTGTACGCCTTCATCGGACCAGCGCACGCGCAAGCCCCGAAGAGTAATTTTGCCGAAGTAAATGGCGTGCGGATCCACTACCTCTCCGCGGGCAAGGGCGATCCCGTGATTCTGCTGCATGGCTATACGGAGTCCAGCCACATGTGGCTGCCGCTGATCGCCCAGCTGTCGAAAGACCACCTGGTCATCGCCCCGGATTTGCGCGGCTTCGGGCAGTCCGGCCTGCCGCAGGGCCCCTACACCAAATCGGTGATGGCGCAGGACGTCCACGCGCTGGCGGTCAGCCTTGGCATCAAGTCGGCCAAGGTTGTGGGCCATGACATCGGCCTCATGGTCGCCTACGCCTATGCCGCCCAGTACCCGCAAGAGGTCAACAAGATCGTCCTGATGGATGCGTTCCTGCCAGGGGTGGGCAATTGGAAGGATGTCTGGCTGCTGCGCGACTTGTGGCATTTCCACTTCTATGGCGAGACGCCGCTGGCGCTGGTGAAAGGACGCGAACGCACTTACTTCGAACATTTCTGGAACGACTTCGCCGCCGATAAAACGAAATCGCTGAGCGAAGCGGATCGTAAATTCTACACCGCCGAATACGCCCAGCCAGGCCATATGCGTGCGGGTTTCGAAGTCTTCCGCGCCTTCAGCCAGGATGCGGAGGACTTCGCCCAGTACATGAAAACGCCGCTGACCATGCCGATGCTGGTACTCGGCGGCGAGAAGGCATCGGGCGAATTCCTGATACAGCAGGCCCGCCTGGTCGACACCAAGGTCGAAGGCGTGGTGATCAAGAACAGCGGACACTGGCTGATGGAAGAAGCCACTGCGGAGGTGGTGCCCAAGCTGGTTCAATTTTTGAAGGACCCGAAATAATTCCTCTTCAATACGGTTCAAACTGAATGCCCGCTTTTCGTAGCTGGGACACCATCAAGCTCTTCCAAGGCCCTTCCGGCGACCACACCCGCGCGACCGATTCATACGCGAGCTCGGGTTTCTCGTGAAGGACGATGGCGCGATACAGGAAGGTCATGCTGGAGGCGCGCATATTGACCTGGCAATGGACCAGGACTTTGCGATCACCCAGTCGCCGCATGGCCGCCACGAACGACTGGAAATCGGCCTCAGTGGGATTTCCGAAGCCGATAGGAATATTGATGAACTCAAGGCCCTGCCGGCGAACGATCTCCGCTTCGCCTGCAATGGCGTCCGACACGGTCGGCGGCGCCAGGTAGATGACTGCGCCAAACCCCTGCGCGGCCAGGCCTGCCAGTGCCTTGGCGCTAGGCTGGCCCGATGTGACGAGCTGGGGCGAGATCGCGACCACGTTCGGCGCCTCGATCACTACACCCGTCGCCGATGCCGTGCCACATGCCAGCAGCCCGGTGAGCAGCGTGAGCACCGCCATTGCGCGCATCGCTTTATCCACGATATGGCCCCTTGACTTCGCCCCAGCCCCACTTGGGCATGGGCCCATCGTGATCGGCTTGCGCCCCCGGTTGCGAGTTGATGACGGCCAGACGCGAACCCCACTCGAGATAGCCAACCAGCGCCGAGCGGAATTCCGGGTCGTCGGGCATGCCCAGCTCATCGGCTGTTTCCAGCAGCAGCGCGACCCAGCGGCGCCGCTGCTCCTGGGCCAGATGCCGGTTGAGATGCTGCTGAATCATATGTGGGTGCCCGCCATGCTGCTCGGAGTAGGTGGTGGGCCCGCCCAGCACCTCGGCAAGAAAGGCGGCCACGTGCGCTGGATGATCGTCACCCATATGGGCAAACACCGGGGCCAGCAAGGTATCGCGCTTGACATGCTCGTAGAAGCGCGAGGTCAGACGACGCAGGGCATCGATACCGCCCAGCCATTCGTACAGCGTAGGAATGTTTTCGGACATGCTCAACCTTTCAGATGCGGTCTAAGGCATCTAGGTTAGCAGGTCAATCAACGCGCGCGGCACATTTTGCGCATTTCACGAGTCCCGTGCGGCCTATCGTCCAACCGCACGCCCTCGCCGCAACCGCCGCCCGCTTGGCCCACTCGTCCATGGGATCATTGGCGACCTCTTCGAATTCAAAGAACGCGCGGCAGTCATGGGACTCGCACACGAGCATGAATTCACAGAACAGCATTTCTTCAAGCAAGTCATTCAACATTCCGATGGCCTTCTAAAGGTGGGACACAAAAAAACCCTGACCAGGTTTTTTTCATTTTTTTAGCAATGCGCTACTCACGCAAAATACCAAGTGCGCGCAGCTCAGGCCAGAGCCGCCTGACGTAACACGTCTTCAGCCCATTGATTCAGACTCTTTCCGTGGGCGGCAGCAGCGATGGCCGCCGCCTCGTGTATGGAAGGATCGACCCGCAGAGAGAACTTGCCGGAAAATTGTTTGCGCGGCTCGGCGCCGTCTTCAGCGCAAGCTTCGAGAAAAATCTTCAGCGAAATCCCGCCCTCCCTTTGCAGTCCTTTGACATCCTTGGCGTAGAAATCTGCCCCACCATTCAGCCCAAGAAATTCGCCCCGGAACATTTGGATTTCGGGATCGAAAGTAATCACGGCCTGGTAGCCGCCAATGGTCATTGTATTTTGCATACTCATGGCTTAACTCCGTTATCCTCGAACCATTTTCGGATGGATGCCAGCGCTCCCTTATCCGTCACCGGATCCGGATGTGGCCGGTGAAACACTCGCCGGTCGCCGAACAAGCGCACCAAAACGCGCGAACCTTCGCGCTCTTCGACACACGCCCCCAATTCGATGAACAAAGCATAGCATAATGGTAGCAGAAAATGGTATCAAGCCACACTCCCATGAGGGGGACGCCGTGGACCAGTAGCCACTTGTGGCTCGCACGATCTGTGAGCAGAAAGGTCTCAACGGTCGAGTTTACCGTCTTTTACCCAACCAGCACGGCGCAGGCGATGCGCCAGTACACGTACGTGGCCTTCAACTGATCAATTGACTCTGATTCCACGACTGTTTCTCCTCATGTTTTTGGTCAGATCATGAGTCCCAGCCGGCTTCCAGGCAATTGCAGTGCACGTGGTTTAGATTGCAAAATACCGCATTCTGTCGGCACGCCCTGCCCGCTTTCGGCCAACAAAAAACCCGCTAGTCCTTTCGGAGCAGCGGATTTTTTGTCGTCTCTAATTTCAATCAGCGCGCCGTCACCGTCATCGGGATCGTCAGCTGGGCGCTGCCTCCGGCATTATCGGTTACCACCACCTTCAATTGATAGCTGCCAGCCACCGGCGCGCTCCAGTACGGCATGATGCTCAGTCCGCTGGACTGGAACATCATGCCCAGCGGTACCCCGGAGATCGTGATCGACACCGAACTGGCGCCATTGTCCACGATGCTGATCAAGCCCGTCATCGGCTTGCCCGCCACGCCCGTCATGGCCGCGGCCGTGATCACCGGGCCACCGTTGGTGATTTGCACCGTGTACCTGGCCTGGCCGCTCAAGCCAGTCTTGCTGTCCTTGGCGGTGACGGTGACGGTGTAGATACCAGCCACCGGCTTGGCCCAGCTGACCAGGCCCGCAGTGCTGATCACCATGCCGGACGGCGCGCCGCTCAGCGTGTAGGTGACCGGATTGGCACTGCTGGCCGCCGCCGAGAACGACAACGCCACGCCCACCTTGCCGCCGATGGTGCCCGAAGTCAGCACCGGCGCCGACAACGGCGCGATGACGACGGTGTACACGCCTTGTCCGCTGAGGCCGGTCTTGCTGTCCTTGGCGGTCACAGTGATGGTGTAGGTGCCGGCCACCGGCGCTGCCCAGCTGACCACGCCGGCGCTGCTGATGCTCATGCCGGACGGCGCCCCGGTCAGTGTGTAGCTGACCGGATTGGCGGCAACGGTGGAAACCGTGAACGTCAGCGCGGTCCCGACCGTACCCTGGATGCTGGCCGAGCCCACCTGCGGCGCTGCGGCGATGGTCAGGCCCGACAGCGTCGACAACAGGCTGGACACGTTCGGCGTGCCCAGGCCGGTCAACTGATCGTAGCCGGTCTTGGCGGTGCAAGCAGCGCAGCTGCCGTCGCTGCCGGCGGTGATATCGGCAAAAGCGGATGCATAGGTACCCGGCACGCTGGCGATACCGCCGTACAGGGCCGCGTGCGGCGCGCCCATTGCCGCCTTGCCGTTCAGCGCGCGGGTGGCGTTGGCCACCGCGATCAGGCCGGCCCACTGCGGCGTCGACAGGCTGGTGCCGCCCACGCTGCCCCAGCGCACCGTGCTGCTGCCGGGCGCGATCATCGCCACGTACTGGCCGGACGACGGATCGGCATTGAAGGCGACATCGGCCACCGTGCGGCGCACGGGCGTGCCCATGCCCGGCACGGCGCTGGTCTGGTAGCTCGGCGCGGCCGTGTACAGGCTGACGCCGCCGCCGGTGCCTGACCAGGCCACTTCGGAACGCAGTCCGCTGCCACTGTAGCTGAGCGTGGTGCCACCGACCGCCAGCACATGCGGCGCTACCGCCGGCCACGACACGCCGGCGCCGGAGTCGCCGGTGGCGGCCAGATAGGTCATGCCGGTGGCGGCGAATACGCTGTCGGAGGAGACGGCACCGCTGCTTTCAGCGCCGCCAAAACTCATCGAAACGATACCCGGCCCCATCGCGTTGGCCAGCCTGGCGCCGCCCAGCAGATTGTTGTAGCTTGGATCGGCGGTTTCGATCAGCACGATGCGCGCCAGTGGCGCGGTGGCGTGCGCCCATTGCACGTCGAGGGTGATTTCGCTGGCCCAGCCGGAGTCGTACGCGGGCTGGGTCGCGGTCATGGCGCCGCCGGCGGTGCTGTACACCACGGCCAGTTCGCAGCCGCTGGTGGAGGCGGCGGCCAACGGCAGGCTGGCCGTGGGAGCGATGGTCTTGGTGGTGCAGGCCGGCAGGCCGAATTTGGTGTTGAACGCGGCCAGTTCGGCGGCCACGTTCGGGTCATGCTGGGCGTCGAGAATGTAGATGGTCTGGCCGGCGCCCAACTGGGCCGCCTGGGCCGCCGTCAATGCGCTGCCGGCCGCCGGCAGCGCCGGCAAGCCATAGGCGGCGCGGATCTGGGCCGGAGTGTAGGTCGCCACCACGCCGCCTGAGGCTGCCGGCGCCGCGGCCGCTTCCGGGCTCAGGCTGCGCATGGCTTCCAGGTGACGGCCGTGCATCGCCTGCATGGTCAGGCGGCGAGTCGAAAGGTGCTGGAATTCAGTCGGGACAGCCTGCGCGTGCACCGGCGCGGTGGCGCTGTCGGCATGGTCGTCCGGCGCCTCCAGTTCGACCGGCGCCATGTGGAACGACGGCAGCGCCATGCGGCCGGCATCTTCCGCCGGCAGCGTGCCGGGATCCAGTATCAGCGTGGTCGAGCCGGTTGCGAGCGGAGCTGCGCCCTGCACCAGACGCGGTTCAGCGGAGTTGTCCGTGCCGCCCGCGCCGCATGCGCTCAACAGGGCAGCCGTACACAGCGCGAGCGCCGGCAGCGCAACCGCAGATGCGTTGAATTTTGTTAAATATTGATCTTTCATCATCTGCCTTGGCGCCGCCATTTTATATCCATACGGAAATTATCGCACATTATTTAAGCATTGCAAGTCACCGACTAGGTGAAGTGCTATCAATTGCATGCCATGTCATCAACATTTCATCATTGTTACGTAAGTTGTTGCCTGCATGACTACAGTTTTCATGTTTCCCTGACAATCGACCTGGATCAATCAAATGCATATCTTCAAATTCGCGCTCGCAGGCACGCAGGTGCATGTATGAGCCGACGTGACTTCCTCCGCAAAATGGGCAAGTCGGCCGGCGCCAGTGCCGTGCTTGCGACGTTTCCACCGTCCATCCAGAAGGCGCTGGCCCTCCCCGCCAACCAGCGCACTCGTAGCCTGCAGGATGTTGAGCATATCGTCGTGCTGACGCAGGAGAACCGCAGTTTCGACCATTACTTTGGCACCTTGGAAGGGGTAAGGGGATTCGGTGATCCCTTTCCGATTCCGGTGATGGACCGGCAAAATCTCTTCAATCGCAAATCGGTCTTCGTGCAGCGCTCTGTCGGCGGGGCGCCGGTGCCTGGCCGGCCCAACTGGCCCCAGGGCAGCGCCATCGCGCCGTTCCGGCTCAACACGGTGCAGGACTTTCCAGTCATGCGCGTGGCCGGGACGCCACATGCCTGGCTCGACGCCCAGCTGGCGTGGGACCACGGACGTATGAATGACTGGTGCACGGTCAAGCAGAACCGCGCGATGGGCTATTACGCTGACGCCGACATTCCCTTCCAGTTCGCGCTCGCGCGTGCCTTTACCATCTGCGACCACTATCACTGCGCAACCCAGACCGGTACCAACACCAACCGGCTGTTTCTGTTCAGCGGTCACAACGATCCCCTGGCGGCTGCAGGCGGCCCTTCGACTGACAACAGCCGCGACGACTTCAATCCGGACATGTCCACCGACTACTTGTGGACCACCTATCCGGAGCGACTCGAAGCGGCGGGTATCAGCTGGCAGGTTTACCAGAACATGGCGGACAACTTCACCGATAACTCGCTGGCGGGATTCCGCTCGTTCCGCAACGCGTGGTATCGCCGGCCGGGCTATTCGCAATCCCTGCGCGATCGCGGCACCACGACGCGTGACATCGACCTGCTCAAGGCCGACGTGCTTGCCAACCGCCTGCCGCAGGTCAGCTGGGTCGTCGCGACCGCCGAAGGCTCCGAACACCCGGGTCCCTCCAGTCCTGCGTCGGGCGCCGACTACATCGCGCGCGTGCTGGACGCCCTGACCGCCAATCCTGAGAGCTGGAGCAAGACGGTCCTGATCATCAACTTCGACGAGAATGACGGCTTCTTCGACCACATGCCACCGCCGGCGGTCCCTGCGTACACGAGTTACGGCAGCAATCCGGCGCAGTCGCAGCTCGCCGGTGCGTCGACCGTCGACACGACCGGCGAGTACCATCACGTGCTCAATGGCGCCGATGCACGTACGCACCATCGCCCCTACGGTCTCGGGCCGCGCGTTCCGATGTATGTCATCTCGCCGTGGACCAAGGGCGGCTGGGTGAATTCGCAGGTCTTCGACCACACATCGGTGGTGCGTTTCATCGAGGCGCGTTTCGGTGTGCGCGAGCCGCTGATCAGCCCGTGGCGCCGTGCGGTGAGCGGCAACCTGTTGTCCTGTTTCGACTTCGCCAACCCGAACGACAACGGCTTCACGCAACTGCTGCCGGAAACGGCCGCGCGGCGTTCGATGGCGTTGAGCCTGCCAAACACCAAGGTACCCGCAACGCCGACCACCCTGACGGCACCCGTCCAGGCTGCCGGCGTGCGTCCGGCACGCGCTCTGCCCTACGAACTCCAGGTGCAGGCACAGGTGCCGGTCGGAGGCGGCCAGGTGGAGCTCAGATTCGACAACCTGGGCGAAGCCGGGGCGGTGTTTCATGTGTACGACCGCCTGGCGTTGGACCAGGTCCCGCGCCGCTATACGGTCGAACCTGGCAAACAGCTCACAGGCCGCTGGAACACTGCATCTGCCTACGATCTCTGGGTACTGGGACCGAACGGCTTTCATCGCCACATCGTTGGAGACGTGCGCGGTGATGGCAACGCTGCATGGCCGGAAATCAGCCTGCGCGCCGAACGCAGCGCCGGCGAGTTGCTCATTGACCTGGTCAACAATGGCGCACAGCCATGCACCTTCCTACTCACCGCCAACAAGTATTACGCGAGCAAGCCGTTGGAAGTGCGCGTCGTCGCACGCTCGAGGAGCGCCGTCCGGCTTCCCCTGGCATCGAGTTCCAACTGGTACGACTACAGCCTGCGTGTGGCTGGCTTGCCGGGCTGGTTGCGCCGCTTCGCCGGCCATCTGGAAAACGGCTTGCCGTCCATCAGTGACCCTGCGATGCGCGGGGCAGCGCAACTTGACCAGTACCGCGTCATTTGACTTTTATAAGGAGCTTTTCATGAAGTGCAGATTTTTCGTTGCCGCGGCCTTGTTCGCCGTGGCGTGTAGTGGCAAGGCTGACGTCATCTACGGCCAGAACCTCATAGTCAACGGCGATGCCGAAGCAGGCGTGAGCGGCTGGAGCGGCTACACGGGTTACAACATGGTTCAGTCGGTGGACTATGGCAGCAACTGGGTGCTTCCCACCCAGCCTGGCCCGGTCGATCGCGGAACCAAGATGTTCGCCGGCCTCGGGCAGTATGCTGTGGGCTCTCAGACCCTGGACTTCGGCGTGCCGACGGCCCGGAACAGTTCCTATTCCCTGAGCGGATGGCTCGGCGGCTGGGCCGCCCAGGGCGACAACGCACTGTTCTATGTGCAGTTTCTCGATGCGGCGAACAATACGATAGGAAACGCCGAGATCGGTCCCGTCACCCCGCAAGATCGCGGCAACCAGACAGGCCTGTACTACCGGGAGTCCGTGGGAATCATGCCTGCTGGCACCAGCAAGCTGTCGTTCTGGCTGTCGATGGAGCGTCTCGCTTCGAACGACAACGATGGCTACGCGGATAACCTGTCCTTCATCGCGCGGGAGATTACCAGCCCGGTACCGGAACCGGGCATGGCGTCGATGTTCTTGCTGGGCTTGGGCATGCTGGTCGGGGCGCTCCGCCGCAATACGCGCGCGCCCAAATAATCGAAAAAAGAAAAAGCCCCTGAAAATCAGGGGCTTTTTCTCATCCGTTTGCCAGGCAGCGCCAGCGGCTGCCGGCTAGGAAATCACTCCCATTCGATGGTCGCAGGCGGCTTGCCGCTGATGTCGTACACCACGCGGTTAATGCCACGCACTTCGTTAATGATGCGGTTCGACACCTTGCCCAGCAGCGCGTGCGGCAGGTGCGCCCAGTGCGCGGTCATGAAGTCCTGCGTCTGCACGGCGCGCAAGGCCACTACGTATTCGTAGGTGCGGCCGTCGCCCATCACGCCCACCGATTTCACCGGCAGGAACACGGCAAACGCTTGCGACGTCGCCTCGTACCAATTGGTCGGCACGCTGTCCTGGTCGAAACCTGGCACCACCACCGGCTCGTACGGAGTGTTGCGCAGCTCTTCGATGAAGATGGCGTCGGCGCGGCGCAGCAGGTCGGCGAAGTCCTTCTTCACTTCGCCCAGGATGCGCACGCCCAGGCCCGGGCCAGGGAACGGGTGACGGTAGACCATGTCATGCGGCAGGCCCAGCGCCACGCCCAGCTTGCGCACTTCGTCCTTGAACAGTTCGCGCAGCGGCTCGAGCAGCTTCAGCTTCATCGTCTCCGGCAGGCCGCCGACGTTGTGGTGGCTCTTGATGGTCTGGCCTTTCTTGCCCTTGCCAGCCGACTCGATCACGTCCGGGTAGATGGTGCCTTGCGCCAGCCACTTGGCGTTGACCAGCTTGCCCGACTCGACCTGGAACACTTCGACGAATTCACGGCCGATGATCTTGCGCTTCTGCTCAGGATCTGCGACGCCGGCCAGGTGGCCCATGAACTGGTCTTCGGCATCGACGCGGATGACTTTGACGCCCAGGTTCTTGGCGAACATATCCATCACCATCTTGCCTTCGTCCAGGCGCAGCAGGCCGTGGTCGACGAACACGCAGGTCAGCTGGTCGCCGATGGCGCGGTGGATCAGCGCGGCGGCCACCGACGAATCGACGCCGCCGGACAGGCCCAGGATCACTTCATCGGTGCCGACCTGGGCGCGGATTTTCTCGACCGCTTCCGAGATGTAGTCCGGCATGTTCCAGTCCGATTTACAGCCGCAGATCTCGTGCACGAAGCGGCCCAGCATGGCCTTGCCCTGCACCGTGTGGGTCACTTCCGGGTGCCATTGCACGCCGTAGAAACGCTTTTCTTCGTTGGCCATGGCCGCGATCGGGCAGCTCGGGGTGTTGCCCATCAGGACGAAGCCTGGCGGCATGTCCAGCACCTTGTCGCCGTGGCTCATCCACACTTTCAGCATGCCGTGGCCTTCGTCGGTGACGAAGTCGTTGATGCCGTCGAGCAACTTGGTGTGGCTGCGGGCGCGCACCTCGGCGTAGCCGAATTCGCGCACCAGGCCGTTCTCGACCTTGCCGCCCAGCTGGGCCGCCATGGTTTGCATGCCGTAGCAGATCCCCAGCACCGGCACGCCCAGTTCGAACACGGCGTCCGGCGCGCGCGGGGCGTCGCCTTCCAGGGTCGAGCTGTGGCTGCCCGACAGGATCACGCCGGCGGCGCCGTAGTTGCGCACGAACTCGTCGCTGACGTCATACGGGTACACTTCCGAGAACACGCCGGAGTCGCGCACGCGGCGCGCGATCAGCTGGGTGACTTGGGAGCCGAAATCGAGAATGAGGATTTTTGAGTGCATGAGTAATGTACTGGAGAGGTAAAGAATAGAAAAACGCCGGCTTAGCTAAGCCGGCGTTGCAAGGACTGTTTAGTCGCCGGAACGGTAGTTCGGCGCTTCCTTGGTGATTTGCACGTCGTGCACATGCGATTCGCGCATGCCGGCCGAGGTGATCTCGACGAACTCGGCTTTGTTACGCAGTTCGTCGATGGTGGCGCAACCGCAGTAACCCATCGATTGACGCACGCCGCCGACCAGCTGGAAGATGATCGCCAGCACGCTACCCTTGTAGGCGACGCGGCCTTCGATACCTTCAGGCACGAACTTGTCGGCCTTCATGGTGGCGTCCTGGAAATAGCGGTCGGCCGAACCGTCGGACATGGCGCCCAGCGAGCCCATGCCGCGATACGATTTGTACGAACGGCCCTGATACAGGATCACTTCGCCTGGTGCCTCTTCGGTGCCGGCAAACATGGAGCCCATCATCACGGTCGACGCGCCGGCCGCCAGGGCCTTGGAGATGTCGCCCGAGAAGCGGATGCCGCCGTCGGCGATGCACGGCACGCCGGTGCCTTCCAGCGCCTCGGCGACGTTGGAGATCGCGGTGATCTGCGGCACGCCGACGCCGGCCACGATGCGGGTGGTGCAGATCGAGCCTGGGCCGATGCCGACCTTGACCGCGTCGGCGCCGTACTCGACCAGCGCCTTGGCGGCGGCGGCGGTGGCGATGTTGCCACCGATGACGTCCACATGCGGGAACTTGGTCTTGATCCATTTCACGCGGTCGAGGATGCCTTGCGAGTGGCCGTGGGCGGTGTCGACCACCAGCACGTCGACGCCGGCGGCGACCAGCAGTTCGATCCGTTCTTCATCCTTGGCGCCCACGCCGACCGCGGCGCCGACCAGCAGCTTGCCCTGCGAGTCTTTCGACGCCAGCGGGTGCTCGGTGGATTTCTGGATGTCCTTGACGGTGATCAGGCCGCGCAGTTCGAAGGCGTCGTTGACGACCAGCACGCGCTCGAGGCGGTGCTTGTTCATCAGGCGCTTGGCTTCGTCGCGGTCGGCGCCTTCCGCGCCCTCTTTGACGAACACCAGCTTTTCACGCGGGGTCATCTTGGCGCGGGCTTCGGCGTCCAGTTCCTGCTCGAAACGCAGGTCGCGGTTGGTGATGATGCCGACCACTTCCTTGCCTTCGACGACAGGGAAGCCGGAAATGCCATATTGCTCGGTCAGCTTGATGACGTCGCGGATCTTCATGGTCGGCGGGATCGTGATCGGATCACGCAGCACGCCTGCCTCGAAACGCTTGACGCGCGCCACTTCGCGAGCCTGATCCTTGGGATTCAGGTTCTTGTGGATGATACCTATGCCGCCCTCTTGTGCCATGGCGATCGCCAGGCGGGCTTCGGTGACCGTATCCATCGCTGCGGACAGCAACGGGATGTTCAGGCTGATATTACGGGTCAGACGAGTTTTGAGGGACGTATCGGCAGGCAGAACATTCGAGTACGCGGGGACGAGAAGCACGTCATCAAACGTGAGTGCTTTTTGGAGTAGACGCATAGCATTTCCTATAGGCGCAAAAGCAGATTATACAGAAAAAGCAGTGGCCTGTCTGAAACTTCTTCGCGCTGCCGGGAGACGTCCCGCGGCGCCGATGGAATTTATTTTCCTTTCAATCTACCCTCCAGGATATGTTGTAAAAAAGCCTCTATTTTCCGACAATTTCTGCCCGCGTGGAAAACTACTGCTGTGCTAGCTAGCATGAGGCTTGGAAGCGTTTTCAGCCGGCCAGTCGTGGATATCTTATAAATAATATATATAGATAGCCAAGAAAAATTGCTGTACTTTATTAAACGTAGTCATTTGGGCCAGATGCACACAACCGTTGCTATCTGACATGTTCAACGCGCTCGCTTGCCGTAGAGAATTGTATGCAAGCAAACAATACCATTGGGGCATCATGAACTTTAATAAATACCTGATCGGACTCGCGGCCGCCGCCGCCACCAGCTCCGCTTTCGCCAGTCCTTTGTTATCCGAAGGATTCAATGACATCGGCACGCTCGCCTCCAGCGGCTGGGTGATGACCAATAATAGCAATCCCGTTGGCGCCACCAGCTGGTACCAGGGCCAGGACTTCGCCTTCCACGCCGCCCAAGGCCCAAGCGATTCCTACATCTCGGCAAACAACGGCAATACCAACTTCAGCGGCTCCATCAGCAACTGGCTGATCACCCCGGAAGTGGCCATGGCAAATGGCGAGAAGCTGAACTTTTCGTTGCGCCTGCTCGCTGAGGTAGGTGCAATCGATACCGTCGAGGTTTACTACAGCACCGCTGGCGCCAGCAGCAATGTCGGCAGCACTGCCACGTCGACCGGCGACTTCCACCTATTGCAAACCTACAGCGCCTCCACCGACAACGGCTGGAGCAACAATTCGCTGACCCTGTCTGGCCTGTCGGGCTCCACCACCGGACGCTACGCGTTCCGCTATGTCGTGGACAATACCGCGATCAATGGCGATACCATCGGCATCGACTCGGTCAACATCAGCGCCGTGCCGGAACCGACCACCGCACTGATGCTGTTGCTGGGCCTGGGCGTGGTGGCAGTCAGCCGCAAGAAACAACTGCGCCTGCTGGCACTGGCCGGCCTGTCGGCCAGCACCCTGGTGGCGCAAGCGGCCGAGCCGCAAACCGGCGCCAATGGCCTGATGAGCTTCCCGAATTCGCGCGTCGTCGTCGCGCCTGAGCTGAGCGCGACCGCCGCACCGGCAGGCGCCGGCCTGGTCGCCTATAAAGATGCAGCCACCGGCCAGCTGGTCGGCCCATCGGCCGAGCAAGCCGCCGAACTGGCCGCCGCCGCCGTGCCGACCGCCAGCGCTAGCGCCCAGGTCAGCCGCCGCGTAGCGCTGGGCGGCCGCATTGCGCCGCTGAGCACCGCTCAAGGCGGCGTCGGCCGCAAGCTGGACGACTCCACCGCCAGCTTTGCCGTCATCCATAAAGATGCCGATGGCAATCTGGTCGAATCCTGCGTCCCCGGCGAAGATGTCGCCCACCACCTGGCGCACGGCCCTAGCCTGCCTGCCGTGAAAGGAGAACAACAATGAAGCGCTTTACCCTGAACGCCCTGGCCGCTGCGGCCGCCTGCCTGTTCGCCTCCTCCAGCTTTGCTGCCGCGACCATCGTGATCGTCAACGGCGATCCGGCCAACGTCGGCTTCAATGACCCTACCGTGGTCGCTCCCGTCGGCGGCAACGCCGGCACCACGCTGGGCGTGCAGCGCCTGAACGCCTTCCAGGCCGCCGCCAACAAATGGGGCGCCACGCTGACCAGCACCACCCCGATCCGCGTGC
Organism: Duganella sp. BJB476; assembly: GCF_003416895.1. Classification (GTDB taxonomy): domain Bacteria; phylum Pseudomonadota; class Gammaproteobacteria; order Burkholderiales; family Burkholderiaceae_D; genus Rugamonas. The sequence goes on along the minus strand of NZ_QVIO01000001.1, from coordinate 1,098,021 downwards.
TGGCCACCTGGGAAGCGCTGACCTGCACCTCCTCTTCGGCAGTGCTCGGCAGTGCCGGTGCCACCGAGGTGTTCCGCGACTTCGCCGGCGCACCACAAGCCGGCGCCTGGTTCGGCAAGGCCCAGACCGGCAAGCTGACCGGCGCCGATCCTGACGCCACGACCGCCGACATCCGCGCCCGCTTCAACATCAACCTGGGCAAGGCCAATTGCCTGGCCGGTTCGCCGTTCTACCTGGGCCTGGACGCCAACCACGGCAGCGCCGTCGACCTGGTGACCGTGCTGACCCATGAATTCGGCCACGGCCTGGGCTTCCAGACCTACACCAGCGGTTCGACCGGCGCGCAGCTGGACAACACCCCGAGTATCTGGGACTTCTACCTGAAGGACACCACCACCAACAAGCTGTGGAAAGACATGACGGACGCCGAGCGCGTCGCCTCGTCGCTGAAATCCGGCAAGCTGGTCTGGAACGGTCCGATCGCCAACAGCTATGTCAGCACCGTGCTGCAGCAAGGCGCGCCAGCGCTGACGCTGCTGAGCCCTGCCAGCATCGCCGGCGCCCTTCAGGTTGGCACCGCCAGCTTCGGCCCGACCCTCAGCAGCCCTGGCATGACCGGCGAGATCATGCCAGTCGTCGATACCGCGCCTAACCTCGGCCTGGCTTGCGGCGCGCTGTCGCCACTCAACGCCGCCGCCGTCAACGGCAAGATCGCACTGGTGGACCGCGGCACTTGCGCCTTCACCGTCAAAGCCAAGGCAGTGCAGGATGCCGGCGCGATCGGCGTGATCGTCGCCGACAACGCTCCGGGTTCGCCACCGCCAGGCTTGGGCGGCGCCGATCCTAGCGTCACCATTCCAGCGGTACGCATCTCGCAGGAAGACGGCATTGCGCTGAAAGTGGCCCTGGCCAAGCGCACCCGCCTGCACTCCAACGTGTTTGCCAACCTGGGCGTGAACCTGGCCTTGCGCGCAGGCGCCGATGCGGCCGGACGTTTGCTGATGTTCGCACCTAACCCGTACCAGGGTGGTTCGTCGGTATCGCACTACGACGTCAGCGCCTTCCCCAACCTGCTGATGGAACCGGCAATCAACAACGACCTGACCCACGAGGTCACGCCGCCGAACGACCTGTCCTTCCCGCTGCTGCGTGATGTAGGCTGGTAAGCAAACCCGGCGCCTGGCTGGCCGGTCCGGCAGCCAGCTCCGACAGCCCGTCGTCCACCTCGGACGGCGGGCTTTTTTCTTTACAGTTGACAGTTGCCGTAAATCATGGCGAAATCAGTGCTTGCTTTACAGGAGCATTACCATGACTGACCGTACTTTGCATTGCCTGGCCGGCGCCCTGCTGCTGGCCGTTTCCTCGCTGGCGATGGCCCAGTACATCTGGCTCGACGACAAGGGTGTCAAACAGTTGTCGGACCGCCCGCCGCCGCCCTCGGTGCCGGAGCAGCGCATCCTGAAGGCCCCCGGCAAGGCGCCGTTCAACCCCAATGCCGAGGCCGAAGCCCCGGCGGCCGACGCGGCGCCGGAAAGTCCCGTCAAGCGGCCGCCGACGCTGGCCGAGCGGAACGCCGACTTCAACAAGCGCAAAGCCGATGCCGCCGCTGCGGACAAAAAGGCCGCCGACGAGGCCAGGCAAAAGGCCGACATCGCCGCCAACTGCGACGCCGCCCGCAAGAACCAGCAAGCGCTGGCCGACGGCGTGCGCATGACCAATTACGACAGCAACGGCGAACGCGGCATCATGGACGACGCCGAACGCGCCGAAATGGCGAAAAAGAACCAAAAAGTGTTGGCTGGCTGCAAATAGCCCCTGTCGGGGCGAAGGCAAGCTGCCGTATGATATCGCTATCAACAAGCGCCACCGGCTACCTCCTATGATCAAGACAGCAGCGAACAAGAGCCGCGCCAGCGGCCGCATCACTTTGGCCATGGTGGCCGAACGCGCCGGCGTGGCGACCATGACCGCCTCGCGCGCCATCACCCAGCCGGACATGGTGTCGCAGGCGCTGCGCGACCGGGTCGAGCAGGCCGTCGCCGAGCTGGGCTACGTGCCCAACCGCGCCGCCCGCGCGCTGGCCTCGTCGCAATCGAAGGTGATCGCGGTGCTGGTGCCGTCGCTGTCGAACGCGGTGTTCACCGAAGTGCTGGCCGGCATCCAGGATGCGCTGGACGCCGACGACTACCAGATCCTGATCGGCAATACCCGCTATTCCGACAAGGAAGAGGAAAAGCTGATCGGCACCTATTTACAGTCGAATCCCGACGGCATGCTGCTCTCCGGCCTGAGCCACAGCCCGCGGGTGCAGCAGATCCTGACCAACTCGCGCGTGCCGGTGGTGTCGATGATGGACATGTCCACCGACACCACCCAGCTGACGGTGGGCTTCTCGCAGGTGCAGGCCGGCCACGCGATGACACATTACCTGATTGAGAAAGGCCACAAGCGCATCGGCTTCATCGGCGCCCAGCTGGACGAGCGCACCTTGCGCCGCGCCGAAGGCTACCGCCAGGCCATGCGCGAAGCGGGCCTGGCCGACAGCAAGCTGGAGGTGATGGTGGGCGAGCCGTCCACCATCGCGCTGGGCGCCGAACTGCTGGGACGCATGCTGGCCCAGGCGCCGGACTGCGACGCCATCTTCTGCTGCAACGACGACCTGGCGCATGGCGCCGTCTACCAATCGCAGCGGCGCGGCATCGCAGTGCCGTCGCAGCTGGCCATTTGCGGCTTCAATGATTTGCCGGCCTCGGCCTGGATGAATCCCTCGCTGACCACGGTCGCCACGCCGCGCTACCGCATCGGCTACGAGGCGGCCAGGCTGCTGCGCGCCGTCATCAAGGGCGAAGAGCCGGCCAGCCGCCAGATCGACCTCGGCTTCACGCTGATGGCGCGCGAAAGCGCCTGAGGCCTGGCGCGAGCGCTTAGTTGCCGGTCGCCAGGGCGGCCAGCAACGGTGCCGGGCCCTGACGGAATATGCGTTTGACGGTGGCGTCGTCGAAATACCGGGCATACAGGACCGGCACCACCTGCTCGGCCACCATGGCTTTGACGGCGGCGGCATAGCGCCCGCGCACGTCGGCGCCAAGGGTCTTCTTCGACAGATAGACGCCGGTAAATTGCGCCGTCGCCTCCGGCAATGGAATCACCGACAGCCGGGCTTTGAAGTTGCGCGACTTCAGGTGCCGGGCGTAGATCGGCGGCGTGGCCAGGGTGCCGTCGGCGCGGCCCATCTCCAGCTTGCCGAACACGGTCTCGAAATCGCTGACCACCTCCAGCCGGCCCGCCGAGGCCAGCAGCGCCAGCTGGGTTTCGACGGCGGCATCATACGCCATGCCGCGCGTGACGTTAAGCCTGCCAGTGCCGCGCGCGACAAAATCGCCCAGGCTCGCATAGTGCTGGCCGGCCGGCTCCGCCAGGATCAGGTCGTACTGCAGGTAGGCATACGGCAGGAAGCTGGCGTAGGCGTCGCGCTCCGGCGTGCGCAGCGCGGCCAGAGTCATGTCGATGCGGCCCGCCTCCAGCTCGACGAACAGGCGCTGGCGCGGGTACCAGAAGAATTCGAACTGGCAACCGGTGCGGCGCGCCATTTCCTTGACGACGTCGACCGAAATGCCGCGTATATGCCCGTCTTCGCGGAACGAGGTGTAGCCCAGGTCACTGATTCCCACACGCGTGACCGCCGGGCAGTCTTCGCGCGCGTGGGCAAAGGCCAGGCCGAAGCACAAGCTGGCAGTCAGAATCATCCGGCAGCGCTTCATCATGGATCCAGGTTGTGCGGTGTCGATGAGTGTAGCTCAGGTTGCCGCGCTTGCGCAATCCGGCGCGGCGATCGGCCGCCGCGTCGTACACTGACGCCAGAACCACCGGGAGATAAGCATGCAATTCTCAAAGCATGAGGAACTACAACGCGCGCTGGCCGACGCCGCGCCCGAGATCGTCGTGCCGCCTTTGTCGCTGGCCGCGGCGCCAGCCTTGCCGGCCGCCCAGATTGCCGACACCAACCTGAACATCGTGCGCCACAAGGACAGCGGCTGCATCCAGTTCGTGTTTCCGCTGCGTGGCGCGCAGTTGCTGGCGGCCCACGCTGCCGCCGGCCGCATGGACTGGATCAAGCAAGCGGCCTTGCGGGTGAAGGAGCACATGACGCAGCAGATGATCGAGACCATCGAAACCCACAACAAGCCCGAGGGCTTGCTCAGCCTGCGCCACGGCTGGCGCCAGCCGGCGACGGCGGCCGAACTGGCGGCCTCGCGCGGCCGCAAGGTGCTGCTGTTCGTGCACGGAATATTCAGTTCCATCGAAGGCGCCTTCAGCGACCTGGCCGCCGACGACACCATGCAGCGGCTGCTGGCGCAATACGACGACCAGGTGTTCGGCTACGATCACTGGACCATCGCCAAGACGCCGCAGCAGAATGCGCTGGACTTGCTGTCGCATCTGCCGGCCGATGCCGGCTGGGAGGTCGACATCGTCTGCCACAGCCGTGGCGGCCTGGTGGTGCGCTCATTGTTGTCGTCCGCGCCGCATGCGCAGGACGCCGTGTTGGCCGCCGTCGGCCAGCAGCGCGTGGGCCGTATCGCCAGCGTGGGCAAGGTCTACTTTGTGGCGGCGGCCAACCAGGGATCGCCGCTGGCGTCGCCGGACGACGTCGAAAACTTCCTCAACGCGGCGGCGATGCTGGCCTCATTCAGCGGCGGCATGGCGCTGGACCTGGTGATCGGACTGGCGCGGATGGTAGTGTCGCTGGGCTTCGACCGGCCCAGCGTGCAGGCGCTGGCAAGCGGTTCGGCGCTGATCGCGCAATTGAACGAAGGCGCCAGTTTGCTGACCAGCGCCAGCACCTATTACGCGCGCGCCGATTTCGATTTCGGCACCTCGGCGCTGGAACGTACCGGCGCCCTGCTCAGCCGCATGTTGCTGGAGACCGATAACGACGTGGTCGTCCCCTACGACGGCGTGCTGCTGCCGCATGCGCAAGTCGCCGATGACCGCATGCTGAGCTTCGGTACGCCACTGCAAAAACAATCGGAGGTCTGGCATACTGAGTTTTTCAAGCAGGCGAAAGTGCGTAATTTTTTAACGCACGACGCCGCACCATAAAAAGGAATCGCTACTTTGCATCGCTACGCCATCGCCCTCGCCTCCCTGTGTCTCCTTTCCCTCACCAGTTCGGCCGCCGACGACAGCGCGAAGATACGCGCCATCGTCGATGCCGCCATACGCCCCATCATGGCGGAGCACAAGGTGCCCGGCATGGCGGTTGCCGTGACGGTCGACGGCAAGACCTACTTCCTCAACTACGGCCTCGCCTCGCGCGAAAAGAAAACGCCGGTCAGCGAAGCAACGCTGTTCGAGCTGGGCTCCATCAGCAAGACCTACACGGCCACGCTGGCCACCTACGCGCAGGTGCTCGGCAAACTGTCGCTGGACGACCATCCCGGCAAGTACATGCCGCAGTTACAGGGCAGCCCGGTCGACAAGGCCAGCCTGCTCAACCTGGGCACCTACACCGCCGGCGGGCTGCCGCTGCAATTCCCCGACGAGGTGGAGAGCCAGCAGCAGATGCTCAGTTATTTCCAGCAATGGAAGCCGGAAGCGAAGCCGGGCGCGCAGCGCCAGTATTCCAATCCCAGTATCGGCCTGTTCGGACACATCACGGCGTTGGCGCTGAAGCGCGACTTTGCCGACGCAATGGAGACCCAGCTGTTCCCGCAACTGGGGCTGAAGCACAGCTACATACACGTGCCGGCTGGCGCGATGGCCCATTACGCATGGGGATACAACAAGGAGAACAAGGCGGTGCGGGTGAATCCCGGCATGTTCGATGCGGAGGCTTACGGCGTCAAGACCACGTCGGCCGATATGATGCGCTTCGTGCAGGCGAACATCGATGCCAGCCAGTTGGCTGAACCGCTGCGCCGCGCGGTGGAAGCCACGCATGCCGGCCACTTCGACATCGGCAGCATGGTGCAGGGACTGGGCTGGGAACAGTATCCCTACCCCGTCACGCTGGACGCCCTACAAGCGGGCAATTCCAGCAACGTGATCTACGACCCGAATCCGGCGGTTCAATTGACGCCGCCACGCACGCCTTCGGCCAGCACGCTGTTCGACAAGACCGGCTCCACCGGCGGGTTCGGCGCCTACGTGGCCTTCGTGCCGCAGCAGAAGATCGGCATCGTCATGCTGGCGAACAAAAACTATCCCATCCCCGCCCGCGTCAAGGCGGCGCATGCGATATTAACGGGGCTCAGGCCTGTGATTTCCGGCGCCGGCGGGCGTTCTTAGGATCGGCGATCAGCGGACGGTAGATTTCGACGCGGTCATGTTCGCGCAGCACGGTGTCCAGCGTCTTCTTCTTGGCGTAGATACCGACCTGCATCGTGGCCAGGTCGACCTCGGGCGCTTCCTGCAGCACGCCGCTGAGGGCGATGGCCTGCTCGATGGTGGTGCCCACCGGTACCCGCAGCGGGCGCAGGAACTGCACCGCGTCGCTGACGTAGCAGACTTCGACGTTGTAGGTGTCAGCCGCCATAAACCGTTTCCGCCCGCTTGCAGAAGGAATCGACCATGCTGTTGGCGATCATGCCGAACACCGGCCCCACCAGCTGCGCCAGCAAGGCGCTGGAGAACTCGTAGTGCAGGTCCAGCTCGATCTTGCAGGCATCCTCGCGCAGCGCCTTGAAGGTCCACACGCCGTCCAGGCACTTGAAAGGACCGTCCACCAGCTTCATCTTGATCTCGGTCGACGGCGTGTTTTCGTTGGAGGTGGTGAAGCTCTGCTTGACCCCGTGATAGTTGATGCCGACGCTGGCCGTCACCGTATTTCCATTGCGTTCGCGAATTTCCACGCCACCGCACCACGGCAGAAATTTGGGATAGTCCTCGATCGCGGCGACCAGATCGAACATCTGTTGCGCGCTATATCCGAGGAAAACTGATTTGTGCACTACTGCCATTGGCTAACCATTTGCTATGATGTTGAATTATTCGCGTTTCTGTGCGCGAAGCAGTAGTTTAACCGATACCATCCCATGACCATAGCCGATAACAAAAAAGCCTTTTTTGACTACTTCATCGAAGACCGCTACGAAGCCGGTATCGTCCTTGAAGGCTGGGAGGTCAAGGCCATCCGTGACGCCCGCGTGCAGATCAAGGAAGCCTACGTCACCATCAAGGGCGACGAGCTGTTCCTGTTCGGCGCCCACATCAGCGCCCTGCCGACCGCCTCCACCCACATCCACCCGGAAGCCATCCGCACCCGCAAGCTGTTGCTGCACCGCGCCGAGATGGACAAGCTGATCGGCAAGGTCGAGCGCGCCGGCTACACGCTGGTGCCGTTGAACCTGCATTACAAGGGCGGCCGCGTCAAATGTGAAATCGGCCTGGCCAAGGGTAAGAAAATGCATGACAAACGTGCCACAGAGAAAGACCGCGACGGCAAGCGCGAGGTGGCGGCCGCCATGAAGACCAATCGCCGTTAAAAAAGCCCGCGACACTGTTGCGCGCCCTGTACAAAACCCGGTCCCGCACCGGGTTTTTTATTGCCCGACGAGTTTCTAATTAGAAACACCCATGCTAAACTGGCAGAAGAATGATTTCACATTCGGACTTTTGACGACGAGGCAATGATGGCGCTGAAAACTGCAATGGCTCTGGCAGCCGGTATCTTGTTAGCAGGCTGTGCGTCGCGCTACACGCCGACCCCGGTGGCGAGCAACTTCCCCACCACCAAGCAGGCCAAGCTGCAGGCGGCCTACCACTGGGGCGTCATTTCCGACAATATCGAGAAAAGCATCGTGGCCGAGCTCAAGAAGAGCCCGCCGCGCCCGGTGTTCCTGAACGAACCGCGCGAACCGACCCCGTTCCAGCGTGCGCTGACCACCCAGCTGACCACCTCGCTGGTCAACGACGGCTACATCGTGACGCGCAGCCCGGCCGGTTCGCTGAAGATCGACATGGACGTGCAGGCCGTGACCTTCACCGCCAACCGTCCGCAATACCGCTACCACGGCGAGCGCGCCGCGCTGGCCACCGGCGTCTGGGTGCTGAGCGAGATCGAAGCGCCGCTGCTGGCGGGCGTGGCGGCAGGCGCCGGCGCCTGGGATTCCTACGACTGGTTCAACGCCCAGTTCGCTCCCGGCGCGACGCCCAGGACTGAAATCATCGTCACCGTCTCGGTCTCCGACCAGTTCCGCTACGTGGCGCGCAGCACCTCGGCCTACTACGTGGCCGATAGCGACCGTATTCTGTATGGCATCGTCGATCCCGAGCCGGAAGAACCCAAATTGACCCGACTGTTCAAAGTCCGCGGAGACATGTAATGCCGACCCACGTTTTGACCCTGGCCCGCGCCTCCGTGCTGGCGCTGCCGCTGCTGCTGGGCGCCTGCTCCTCCACGCCCGTCAAGGACGAAGGCAACTATTCGACCATTTCCTCGAACCAGTTCATCGACGCCAACTACAAGGCCGCCGATTCGCTGATGCACCAGCTGAACGGCAAGCTGATGGCCGACAAGCCGCTGATCATGGCCACCATCGTCAACATCGATGCGCTGGAGCAGACCACCACCTTGGGCCGACTGGTGTCCGAGCAGCTGTCGACGCGCCTGGCGCAAGGTGGCCTGAGCATGCTGGAGATGAAGCTGCGCAACAGCGTCTACCTGAAGCGCAACCAGGGCGAGCTGATGCTCACCCGCGAGATCGGCGAAGTGGCCACCGCCCACAATGCGCAGGCGATCGTGGTCGGTTCGTATGCGGAGACCTCCGACATGGTGTTCATCAACATCAAGGTGATCCAGCCGAACACCAACTTCGTGCTGGCCGGCCAGGATTATGTGCTGGCCAAGGAAGCCATCGTCCGCTCGATGTTGCAGCGGAACTAAGCTTCCACTGAGCTACAACAGGCGCGGCAGCACCTCGCTGGCCGTCGCCTCCACTTTCAGGCCGATCAGGTCGTCCGCCCGGGTCTTGCCCAGGTTGATGGCGGCGATCGGCTTGCCCGTCGCCGCCGCCAGCTTGCAGAAGCGGTAGCCGGAAAACACCATCAGCGACGAACCCACCACCAGCAAGGCGTCGGCCTGCTCCATCATGGCTAGCGCGGCCGCCGTGCGCGGCGCCGGGATGTTATCGCCGAAGAAGATCACGTCCGGCTGCAAGGTGCCGCCGCAGGCATCGCAGGACGGCATGTGGAAATCCTGCAGCGCGTCCAGTTCGACTTCGGCGTCGCCGTCGGGACGGGCTTCGGGCACCACGCTGTCCACGCCGGCCGCCGCGCTGGCAGCCAGCGCCGGATTGGCCTCGACCAGCCAGGCCTGGATGTCGGCGCGGCGGTGTAGCGCGCGGCAGTCCAGGCAGATCACGCCGTGGATATTCCCGTGCAGCTCAATCAACTTGCTGGTGCCGGCGCGCTGGTGCAGGCCGTCGACGTTCTGGGTGATCAGCGCATCGATGCGGCCGGCCGCTTCCAGCTGGGCCAGCGCCTGGTGACCGGCATTGGGCGCGGCCTGGGCCAGGGTCGGCCAGCCGGCCATGCTGCGCGCCCAGTAGCGGCGCCGCACCGCTTCCGACTTGCGGAAATCCGGCCCCTGGATGGGGTTGCGGCCGCGCCGGACGCCGTCCTTGTCGCGATAATCGGGGATGCCGGAGGCGGTGCTCAGGCCGGCGCCGGTCAGCACCAGCACGCGCCGGTGCCGCTGCAGGAAACCGGACAGATGGTCAACTTGTACGTTCAGGTTCATGTGCGCCATGTTAGCCGAGAATCGTGGTGGTAGCATGGGACCATTAAATTTCCCAACTTGTAGAACCGTTTTCGCTCGGCAAGGTATTAACGGGAAAATGGAGGATGGCGGATGCAACAGGAACGGGGCCGGATGGGCGGCCCAAACCCGGAATCGGAAGAGGTGCGCCTGCTGGCCAGGATAGCGGCCGGGGACCGTGTCGCCTTCGAAGCGCTGTATCGGGCGTATTTTCCGCGCCTGTCGCGCTTCATCGGGCGCATGGCGCGCAACGCGGCGCTGATCGAGGAAGTGGTCAACGATACCATGTTGGTGGTCTGGCAAAAGGCCGCCAGCTTCGACGGCAGCTGCAAGGTGTCCACCTGGGTCTTTGCGATCGCCTACCGCAAGACCTTGAAGGGCTTGAAGGCCAGCGACGAACCCGTGGAGTCGGATGCGTCGCTGTACGAGGACGACAGCGGCAACCAGCCGGAGCAGACCATGAAGCGCCAGCAATTGCAGCAAACCGTGGCCGAGGCGCTGGACCAGCTGCCACCTGCCCAGCGCGCCGTGATGGTGCTAACCTACTACCACGACATGGCCTACAACGATATCGCCGACGTGGTGGAGTGTCCGCTGAACACGGTAAAGACCCGCATGTTTCATGCGCGGCACAGATTGAAGGATTTGTTGTGGAACGAAAGAGAGAGCAGCCAATGAACGGGCGCATCTTCAGAATGGATATCCCGGCCCACCAGGCGGTGCAGGAACTGCTGCCCTGGCATGCGAGCGGGCAGCTGGCGCCGGAGGAAACGCAGCGGGTGCAGGAGCATTTGCAGTCCTGCGCGGAATGCCGCCGCGATCTCGAATGGGAACGCGAACTGCGCGCCGAAGCGGCCGCCTCCGAAGCGGTCACCTCCGATGCGGTGCCGGAAGGCGTGGACATGGAACGCGCCCTGGCGCGGCTGATGCCCGCACTCGGCCCGCAGGAACACACCGAGCACACCGCGCCGGCATCCCTGCCGTCGCCGGCCGTCAACGCCGGCCGCGTATCGTGGTGGCGCGCGGCGGCGGCCAACCAGCCTTCGTGGCTGCGCTGGACCGTGGCCGCGCAATGGGTGGCGATCATCGGCCTGGGCGCGCTGCTGCTGCGCCCCGACAGCGAACCGGCGCCCTACCACGTGCTCGGCTCGGCCGTCAGCAGCGGCGGCAACCTTGTGGTGATCTTCCAGCCCGACACCACCGAACGCGAGCTGCGCCGCATCCTGCAAGCCCAGGGCGCCCGCGTGGTCGACGGCCCGACCGTGACCGACGCCTACCTGCTCAACGTGCCGGCCGCCGGCCGCGAACACGCCCTGCTAAGCTTGCGCGCCGATCCGGCCGTCAAGCTGGCCGAGGCACTGGACGGGAGTGGCGCGCCTTGAACACCTACTGGCTCCGGGTCGGCGTGATGGTGGCCTGCCTGGCAGGACTGGCCGGGAATCCGCTTGCCGCCTCCGCCGCCGACATGGCGCAAGCGGCGCCGCCGGCCGGCGATGAAACGCTGCGCCCCGTGCTGGCCCCTGCCAGCCACGCTCCCGGCGAACACCAGTTGCTGGTGATGCTGCGCCTGCCCGCCACGCATTTCCGTCCGGACGCTAGCTACGGCGGCCGCTACATCGACGACAGCAGCCGCGCCGCGCGCCGCCGCCGCGCCGAAGAACTGGCCCGCCAGCACGGCCTGACGCTGGTGGACGACTGGCCCATGCCGGTACTTGGCCTGGACTGCTACGTGATGCGCTACCCGGACCAGGACAATGCCGAACGCATCATCGCCAGCCTGGCGCGCGACCCGCAAGTGGAGTGGGCGCAGCCGGTCGCGAGTTTCGAGGGCATGGCCACCATTCCGTCCCGCAGCGCCGCCGATGCTCCACTGCCGCCGCCCGCCACCGACGCGCTGTACCCGGTCCAGCCGGCGGCGCGCTACTGGCATGTGGCCGAGCTGCACCGCCAGACCACCGGCCGCGACATCCGCGTGGCCGTGGTCGACAGCGGCATCGACGGCAGCCATCCCGACCTGCTGGGCCAGTTGGCGGTCAACGCCAACTTCGTCGACAACGGCGCCACACCGCCCGAGAACCACGGCACCGCCGTGGCCGGCATCATCGCCGCGCGCGCCGGCCACGGCGGCATCCTCGGCGTGGCGCCGCAGGCACGGCTGATGGGCCTGCGCGCCTGCTGGCAGCAGGCCGACCTGGCCACCCGCTGCAACAGCTTCACGCTCAGCAAGGCGCTCAACTACGCCATCCTGAACGGCGCCCAGATCATCAACCTCAGCCTGGCCGGACCGCCGGACCGGCTGCTGGACCGGCTGCTGGACGTGGCCATGGAACGCGGCATCGGCGTGGTCGGCGCGGTCGACGCCAGGGCCAGCGGACCGGCCTTCCCGGCCAGCCATCGCGGCGTGCTGGCGGTGGCCTCGCAGGCCGAGGCCGGAAAACAGGCGGCGCCGCCCACTGCCACCGGCGACCCGCCGCTGCTGGCGCCCGGCAACGACGTACCGACCACGGCGCCCGGCGGGCGCTGGTCCTTTGTCAGCGGCAGCTCATACGCGGCGGCCCACGTCAGCGGCATGCTGGCGCTGATGGAGCAGCTGCAACCGAACGCCACGCCGGCACAGTTGCGGCGCCTGCTGCAACCCGGCGAAACGCTGAACACTGTTAATATCGATGCATGCGCCACCATCTCCCGCCTGCTCCGTCATTGCAGCTGTTCCTGCACCGCCGCCGGTCTCACGCAACGTGGCGTCGGCCCGTGACGCTGCGCGCCACGTTCGCTCTCCTTGCGATACTGCCACTGCTGCCCTGGCGGCCGGCCCTGGCTCAGACCGATGTCAGCGGCAGCGTCGCGCTGCAATCGGACTACCGTTATCGTGGCCAGTCGCTGGGCGACGACTGGCCGTCGCCGCAATTCACGCTCAACCTGGACCACGCCAGCGGCTGGTACGCCGGCCTGTTCGGCAGCGGCTTTTCGATCGGCGATGTGCACGGCGCCAAGCTGCAAGCCTACGGCGGCTACGCGCTGCGGCTGCGCTCGGGCTGGAGCGTGGAAGCCGGCTGCAGCCGCTCGAGCTACACCCAGCTGCACAACAATGATTTCAACGAATGCTATGTGGGCGCGTCGGGCGAGCGCGTCAGCACGCGGCTGTACTACGCGCCGCGCTACCTGGGCCGCATGGCGCGCGCCATGTACGGCGAGGTCAATCTGTTTTATCCGGTCCACCCCAGCGTCAACCTGATCGCCCACGCCGGCCTGCTGCGCACCCAACGCAGCATGGACTGGCCCGGCATACCGGCCAGTTCGCGCTACGACCTGCGGCTGGGCGCCAGTGTCCCCATCGGCAACTGGACCGTGCAACTGGCGCGTGAACAAACCCAGGACGACGGACTACGCTACAACAACTACCCGGCGCGCTCGCCGCGCGCCTGGGTGCTTGGCGCCACCTACGCTTTCTGAGAATTTATTCGCGCGGCGCGGGAACCGCGCGGCGGCGGGCGGGAATCCACGGGACACCAACCCTGATCCCGAAAGGAGTCGCCATGCACACCCGCACTTGCACCTGCACCGCCTTGACCGCCCTGTCCCTGACTCTGTCCGCATGTGGCGGCGGTGGCTACGACGCGCCGATGGCGTCGCCGCCGGTCGTCATGCCGCCTGTCGTCGCCAGCCAATTCAAAGTCGGCAACCTGGTCGGCGACATTGCCGGCAGCGCCGCCCAGACCGACGCCAAACTGGTCAACGCCTGGGGCATCGCCTTCAATCCGAGCGGCTTTGTCTGGGTCGCCAACAACGGCAGTTCCACCTCCACGCTGTACGACGGCAGCGGCGTGCCGCAAACGCTGGTGGTGGCCACGCCGCCGGCGCCGACCGGCATCGTCTACAACGGCAGCGGCGATTTCCGCGCCAGCCCCTTCATCTTCGCCACCGAGAGCGGCAAGATCGCCGCCTGGTCGCCGACGGTGGACCGCAACAACGCCCTCACCGTGTTCGACGGCGCCGGCGCGCAGGCGGTCTACAAAGGCCTGGCCATTGCCACCTGGAACAACGCCAATTACCTGTACGCGGCCGATTTCCACAACAACCGCGTCGACGTGTTCGACGCCGGCTTCAACAAGGTGACGCTGAGCGGCGCCTTCCGCGACGCTGCGCTGCCGGCCAACTACGCGCCGTTCGGCATCCAGGCCGTCGGCGACCGCATCTACATCGCCTTCGCCCAGCGCGAGAGCGGCGGCGACGACGAAGTGGCCGGCGCCGGACTGGGGGCGATCGACGTGTTCGACACCGCCGGCAACCTGATCAAGCAGCTGGTCATGGGCGGCGCGCTGAATGCGCCGTGGGGCATGGCGATGGCGCCGTCCAACTTCGGCAGTTTCAGCGGCAAGCTATTGGTGGGCAATTTCGGCGACGGCAAGATCAACGCCTACGACCCGGCCAGCGGCGCCATGAGCGGCACGTTGTCCAAGGCCGACGGCAGCGCCATCGTCATCGACGGTTTGTGGGGCATCGCCTTCGGGCCGGGCGTCAACAACCAGCCAGCCAACACCTTGTTCTTCGCCGCCGGGCCGGGCGGCGAGACGCACGGACTCTACGGCCGTATCGACATGTTGTAGGCGTTCAGGCGGCGATGCGGCCGCGCAGTTCTTCCACCGCCGCACGCCAGTCGGCGTAATGCTCGCTGTCGGCCCACAGCTCGCGCAGCTCGGATTGCTCGGACAGGATGCGCTCGATGGCGCGGCCGGCCTTCTCGGCCAGGTCGGTGCGCACGCGGGCCTTGGCCTTGCGCGCATCCACCCACTCGTCGACCGCCGCGCTGTCTTCGCTGCGCTCGCCGCCCTTGCCTTGCAGGCGCGCCAGCACTTCAATCGCCACCAGCGCCTCGGCCGCGAACGGCGCGTCCAGCGTCTCGCCGGCGTTTTCCAGCGCCATGTCCAGCGTATTTTCCACCGCCTCCAGGTTGCTGATCTGGCCCAGGTCTTCCGCCCAGTCCTGCGCATAATCGTTGCCGAATGCGTCTACCGCCCATGTAGCCATCGTTACTCCTCCTTAGGCCTTGGCCGGCTTGACCAGCGGCGCATCCTTCTGCGATTTGACCACCTGCATGGCGGTGGCGATCAAGCCGCTCATCTCGCCCAGGTTGGCCGGAATGATGATGGAGTTGTTGGTCTTGGCCAGCTGCGAGAAGGCGCCCACGTACTGTTCGGCCACCTTCAGGTTGACGGCGTCCTCGCCACCCGGTTCGCGGATCGCCGCACCGACCTGGCGCAGCGCCGACGCATTCGCCTCGGCCAGCGCGACGATGGCGGCGGCCTGGCCCTGGGCGCGGTTGATGGCGGCCAGCTTGTCGCCTTCCGAGCGGGCGATCTGCGCTTCGCGTTCGCCGTTGGCGATGTTGATCTGTTCCTGCTTGCGGCCTTCCGAGGCCGAGATCAGCGCGCGCTTTTCGCGCTCGGCGGTGATCTGCGCCTGCATCGCGTGCAGGATCTCTTTCGGCGGCGTCAAATCCTTGATCTCGTAGCGCAGCACCTTCACGCCCCAGTTGGCGGCCGATTCATCGATGGCGTTGACGATGGCGGTGTTGATATGGTCGCGCTCTTCAAACGTCTTATCCAGTTCCATGCGGCCGATCACCGAGCGCAGCGTGGTCTGCGCCAGCTGCGTGATGGCGGTGATGTAGTTGGACGAGCCGTACGAGGCGCGCATGGCGTCGGTGATCTGGAAGTACAGGATGCCGTCCACCTGCAGCTGCGTGTTGTCGCGCGTGATGCAGACCTGCGGCGGCACGTCGAGCGGGATCTCCTTCAGGATGTGCTTGTAGGCGATGCGGTCGACGAAGGGAATCACGATGTTCAGGCCGGGGCCCAGCGTGGCGTGGTACTTGCCGAGCCGCTCGACCACCCACGCATGCTGCTGCGGGACGACGTTGATGGTCTTGAAGACGAACACCAAGGCCAGGATGAAGATGATGAAGGTGACGTTGCCGAAACTGATATCCATAAAACTCTCCGGTGGGTAAATCTTAAGCCGCCACGATCAGGCGGCTGCCGCGTACTTCGCGTATCGTAAATTGGCCAGGCGCCGGCGTCATGCCGGGCGCCAGTTCCACATCCCACAGCGCGCCGCGATACATGACGCGCGCCGCGCCGTCCTGCCAGGCAGGCACGTGCACGGTCTGGCCGATGTCCATGTTGACGTTGGGGTCGTGCTCGGCCTTGGTACGATTGACCAGCTTGCCGAAACGACTGCGCCGCAGCAGCGCGGTGGCGGCTATGCCCACCAAGGCGGCCAGCAGCGTCTGCAGCGCCATGCCGAAGCCCAGCAGCGCGGCCAGCGCGCCGGACACCAGGCCGATGGCGATCATCAGCAGATAGAACGTGCCGCTGAACAGTTCCAGTATCACGGTGGCGCCGGCGGCGACCAACCAAAAGCTCCAGTCAGCCATGATGCACTCCTCTCAGGTTTAAAAATGCAAAAACCCCCGCTTCCCGGTGCGGGCTGCGAGGGTTTTTGCTGCAAGGTGCGTTGGTATTGATAGTGTTATTTGCTACTAAATTCGATAACCCCAGTCTAAACCAATTTACGCCTGCGTCAACTCTTTATTACTTTTGCAGGGCTGCCAGCTTCTGCCAGGTGTCGATCACCGAGTCCGGGTTCAGCGACATCGACTCGATGCCCTGCTCCATCAGCCAGACCGCGAAGTCCGGATGGTCGGAAGGACCCTGGCCGCAGATGCCGATGTACTTGCCCTGCGCGCGGCAAGCCTTGATCGCCATCGACAGCAGCGCCTTGACCGCAGGATCGCGCTCGTCGAAGTCGGCCGCCAGCAGCGCCATGCCGGAATCGCGGTCCAGGCCCAGGGTCAGCTGGGTCAGGTCGTTGGAACCGATGGAGAAGCCGTCGAAGTGCTCGAGGAACTGGTCGGCCAGGATGGCGTTCGAAGGAACTTCGCACATCATGATCAGGCGCAGGTCGTTTTCGCCGCGCACCAGGCCGTTCTTGGCCAGCAGGTTGACGACTTTCTCGGCCTGGCCCAGGGTACGCACGAACGGCACCATGATCTCGACGTTGGTCAAGCCCATGTCGTTACGCACACGCTTCATGGCCTGGCATTCCATTTCGAATGCGCCGGCAAAGTCGGCCGCCAGGTAGCGCGCCGCGCCGCGGAAGCCCAGCATCGGATTTTCTTCGTCCGGCTCGTAGCGCGAACCGCCGATCAGCTTCTTGTACTCGTTGGACTTGAAGTCCGACAGGCGCACGATCACCGGTTTCGGCCAGAAGGCGGCGGCGATGGTGGCGATACCCTCGGCCAGCTTGTCGACGTAGAAGGCTTTCGGCGAGGCGTGGCCGCGCGCGACCGACTCCACCGCTTTTTTCAGGTCGGCGTCAATGTTCGGGTATTCCAGAATCGCTTTTGGATGCACGCCGATGTTGTTGTTGATGATGAACTCAAGACGCGCCAGACCAACGCCGCCGTTCGGCACCGACTGGAAGTCGAAAGCCAGCTGCGGATTGCCGACGTTGAGCATGATCTTGGTCGGCAGCTTGGGCAGCTCGCCGCGCGACACTTCCGAGATTTCGGTTTCCAGCAGGCCGTCGTAGATCTTGCCCTCGTCGCCTTCGGCGCAGGACACGGTGACGAAGGTGCCGTCCTTGAGGATATCGGTGGCGTCGCCGCAGCCGACAACCGCCGGCACGCCCAGTTCACGGGCGATGATCGCCGCGTGGCAGGTACGGCCACCGCGGTTGGTGACGATGGCCGAAGCGCGCTTCATGACCGGTTCCCAGTTCGGGTCGGTCATGTCGGCGACCAGCACGTCGCCAGGCTGCACGCGTTCCATGTCGGCCGGATCGTGGATCACGCGTACCGGACCGGCGCCGATCTTCTGGCCGATGGCGCGGCCGGAGGCCAGCACCGTGCCGCTCGACTTCAGCTTGAAGCGCTGCTGCACGTCGGTCGCCTTCTGCTGCGACTTGACGGTTTCAGGACGCGCTTGCAGGATGTACAGTTTGCCGTCGCGGCCATCCTTGCCCCACTCGATGTCCATTGGACGGCCGTAGTGGTTCTCGATGATGACGGCGTACTTGGCCAGTTCCACCACTTCGGTGTCGTTCAGCGAGTAGCGGTTGCGCAGTTCGACCGGCACGTCCACGGTCTTGACCGAACGGCCAGCCTTGGCTTCGTTGGTGAACTCCATCTTCAGCAGCTTGGAGCCGATGTTGCGGCGGATGACGGGCGATTTGCCTTTTTCCAGCATCGGTTTGTGGACGTAGAATTCGTCCGGGTTGACCGCGCCCTGCACCACCGTCTCACCCAGGCCGTAGCTGGAGGTGACGAAGACCACGTCCTTGAAGCCGGACTCGGTGTCGATGGTGAACATCACGCCGGCCGCGCCCAGGTCGGAACGGACCATGCGCTGCACGCCGGCCGACAAGGCCACTTCGGCGTGGGTGAAGCCTTTGTGGACGCGGTAGGAGATGGCGCGGTCGTTGTACAGCGAGGCGAAGACATGCTTCATCGCGTCGAGCACGTTTTCGATGCCGACCACGTTGAGGAAGGTCTCCTGCTGGCCGGCGAACGAAGCGTCCGGCAAGTCTTCGGCGGTGGCCGAGGAACGCACGGCGAACGACATCTCGGTGGCCGAATCGGCGACCAGCTGGTTGTAGAAGGTCTCGATTTCCTGTTGCAGGCGTGGCTGGAACGGGGTTTCGACGATCCATTGACGGATCTCGGCGCCGGCTTGCGCCAGGGCGCGCACGTCGTCGATATTCAAGTCGGCCAGGCGGTCGGCGATGCGTTCGGCCAGCGGCTTGCCGCCGGCGACGCTGTGCGACAGGAAGTCACGGAAAGCCTGGGCCGTGGTAGCGAAGCCGCCCGGAACCCGGACGCCGGCGCCAGCCAGTTGGCTGATCATTTCGCCTAATGAGGCGTTTTTGCCGCCGACGGATTCAACATCCGTCATGCGCAAATGTTCGAACGATGCGACATATACCGCTCCGTTGCTCTGCTCCTTCAATGCTGCGTTGGACATAATGACACCCTTTTGATGATAGAAATCTTCCAGCGAGGCGCAGACTTTGTTTCTTGTTATTCTGGTCGTCGTGCAGCACAATCTTACCTATGGCGCCCATTCTACAGCCTGCGGCCCAAATTGACGATTCACAATAATGACAGGCTTACTCTACATGACACAAGAACAACGACCTCCCCTGCCCACGGTAGCCCGCACGGTCTTCTTCGTTTCCGACGGCACCGGCATCACGGCTGAGACCTTTGGTCACTCGGTATTGACCCAGTTCGAGCTGCGTTTCCGCCAGATCCGGCTACCCTTCATCGATACGCTGGACAAGGCGCACGACGCGGTACGAAAAATCAATGAAGCGTTTGAAACCGACGGTCAACGCCCGATTATCTTTTCGACCCTGGTCAAAACCGAGCTGTCGGACGTGATCCGCCTGTGCAAGGGCATGTACATGGACATGTTCCAAACTTTTGTTGCGCCATTGGAACAAGAGCTGGGCGCCAAGTCGACCCACACCATCGGCCGCTCGCACAACATCGTCGACAGCGAGGAGTACAAGAACCGCATCGAGGCGATCAATTTCTCGCTGGCGCACGATGACGGCCAGTCGCACAAGAACCTGTCGTCGGCGGACGTGATCCTGGTGGGCGTGTCGCGCTCGGGCAAGACGCCGACCAGTTTGTACCTGGCGATGCAGTACGGAATCAAGGCGGCCAACTATCCGCTGATCCCGGACGATTTCGAGCGCGGCAGGCTGCCGTCGTCGCTGTACGAGTTCAAGTCCAAGATCTTCGGCCTGACCATCACGCCCGAGCGCTTGTCCGAGATCCGCAACGAACGGCGCGCCGGCAGCAAGTACGCGGCGCTGGAAAACTGCCGCTACGAGGTCAACGAGGCGGAAATGATGATGAAGCGCGAAGGCATACGCTGGCTGTCGTCGACCACCAAGTCGATCGAGGAAATCTCCACCACCATTCTGCAAGAGATCAAGCCCAACCGGCGCGAGTACTGAGATGCGCTTGATTGCGCTGCTGTTCGCCGCCTTGGCTCCGGTCGCGGCGTGGGCGCAATCGACCGCCTTCTTGCATGTCAACGTGGTGCCGATGGACAGCGAGCGCGTGTTGCGCGACCAGACGGTGCTGGTCAAGGACGGCCGCATCGAGGCGGTTGGCGCGGCTTTGCCGGCGCCGGCCGGCTACCGCGTCGTCGATGGCCACGCTACGGCATGGCTGTCGCCCGGCCTGGCCGACATGCACTCCCATTCCGAAACCCGCAACGACCTGGCGCTGTACCTGGCCAACGGCGTCACCACGCTGCTCAATATGGGCGGCGCGCGCGCCAACCTGGTCGACAGCATCGTGCCGGCCGTGGCGCGCGGCACGCTGCCCGGCCCCCATGTCTACGCCAGCCTGATGGTGGACGGCACGCCGGACTACAACGGTTTGCAGGTGAAGACGCCGGCGCAGGCGCGCGCGGTGGTCGACCTGGCCGCCGCCAATGGTTATGATTTCATCAAGGTGTATGTGGGGCTGGCGCCGGACGTGTTCAGCGCGCTGGCAGAAGCGGGTCGCGCCCAGGGATTGCCGCTGGTGGGCCATGGGGTGACGGCGGTGCGCCTGGAGCGCCAGCTTGCACAGGGCCAGGTGCTGGTCGCCCATCTGGAGGAATTCTTCTACACCTATTTCACGCCGCCCGGCGGGCAGGAAACCGATGCGCCACCCGATGAGGCGCGCATTCCCGAGGCGGTGGCGCTGGCCAAGCGCCATGGCGCGGCGGTGATCGCCGATCTAGTGACCTACCATGCGATCGCCAGCCAGCTCGGTCATCCCGAGGTGCTGCAGGCCATCCTGGCCGCGCCGCAGACGGCCTACGTGGCGCCGGCCGATGTGCAGGCATGGCGTCGCAGCGGCTACGGCGGCAAGTCGGCACGGCTGGAGGCCAAGCTGGCCTTCCTGCGCAAGCTGACCAAGGCCATGGCCGACGGCGGCGTCGAATTGCTGTCCGGCACCGACGCGCCGACCATACCCGGCGTGGCGCCGGGCTATTCCCTGCACGACAATCTTGCCGAACTGGAAAGCTCGCATCTGAGCCGCTACCAAGCGCTGGCGACAGCCACCAGCGCGCCGGGCACGTTCATTGCCCGCACCAAAGGCGGGGTGCCGTTCGGCCAGGTGGTCGCCAGCTATCGCGCCGACCTGGTGCTGACCGAGCATAATCCGCTGGATGGATTATCAACCCTACGCACGCCATTAGGCGTTATGGCCGAGGGCCGCTGGCGCGACCAACCAGCGCTGGCCGAGCTATTGGCCGGTGTGCGCAGCAGTTATCGGGAACTCAGCAACGACGCTATTCCAGCACCAGCAAAATACTGAGAAAAACATTATTCGGCTAAATCACTCCAGAGAATAAACCGAGCCATGAACTCCTCCCGCCAATTTTTAATTACAACATAGGCGGGAGATTTTTTCACGCCAAGCGTAACGAATAACGATTTTTCATTTACTCCCGCAGCAACCGGCAACATATTCCATGGATCTCACCAGAAATTCACCGTCCACACTTTCTTTCTGTAGATTTTTCAAAATAAGCCGGTACTTGGCGGTAAGCCTAGTTCTAAATTTATCGCTGCTGCACACTCTTCTAAGCCAATCAAAAAATAGTGCTTTCGCGCTGAGACAATATCAATTTATCGAAATGAACTAACACCTGGATTCATACCTCCCCATTGTGGCTGGAGATGACTCAGTTCAATACTAGCCCTTTAATCATGCCAAATATTAGCGCAAACGGGCTAAAAATTTGCACGACGGGACCCAACTCTGCTCTCCATCTGGGAAACTCTATTTCAGTTGACCCCGCAGGGAGAGTTACCACCTGCTCTTATTGCCAGCCAAGTTCACGCAGGCCAACGCCTGTTTCTTGAGTTTGGCGAATTATTCGAAATAGTAATTTCCTTGGGAATATGCACATGGGGTGCGCTGCCCCGCTCCTTGTAGCAAAACCCCGATTTTCTCTTCAATTTTCTTCGATTTTTTCAAACATTAAACTATTTCCGAATTCATCGGTTTAAATATGGGAAAGCCGAAAAAAATAGGGGAGAAAACAGGAGGTTTGCTACAAGGAGCATGTAGGCGCCCACCGATATCCGGCTCAAAGCATCAGGAGAAAAAACGAGGGTCGTAGATCCAGCGTTTAATGGTTGTCGCCGTTATGGAGGTGACATCCGGATGCAGCGGATTAATCAGCACATTATATTCATCGGGCACGCTTACCGACGGCACAAGCAATAGCGCCGAACTGCTCGATGCCACCCAGGCGTCACCTGTCATCCGGCTTGTCATACCGGACGGAACCGCATCCCATCCGCCAGGCAACGGGTCGAGCACGAGACGGGTATCCCAGACGCCGTCGGGAACGTCGATTCGCACCAAAAAACGATTGAATGGCAGGCCGCCATTACGTATATGCAAGACCGTTTCAATGGTCGCCAAGGCAATGTTGCTAGCGCTGTAGATGAGAGGCGTGCCGATGCTATTCCAACGTCCCCCCGAAATCTTGGCGCCGGCGCCGGTAAGATCGTTGGCCTTATAGCTTGGCGCCTCGACGGCTATACGCCACAAGGACATTGTCATGCATAGGCTCCGCTCTGGCTCATGGATAGCAATTCAGCCACCAGCTTTTGCCCTTCGAAAGTGTCCATGTAGCTGGCCGGCGTTGCGCCACCAAGCGCAGGCAGTGGCTTGGCTAACCAGTCCGCAACCCAACGTGGAGCGTCAAAACCGGTCGGGTCGCCGGACTCCTCCACCATCGCCTGCACTTTGCCGATCAAGGACGCCACACCCAGGACGCGTTCGGATTCGTCTTTCGACAACGCCGTCTCGTCCTTTTCCTTCCGGCTGATGGTTGCGCGTGACAGGCCAAGACTGCCGAGCAGCAGTTCCTTACTCATCCCCATCATAGACGAAAGCTCGCCGACCATCGAGGCTGGAATACCCTTTCGGATCGCGGCAATGCGGGTTTGGGGGTCAACCCGATAGAGCTTATTGGTGTCAATAACTGCGGCTGACGCGGGTTTCTTGGAATCTGACATGATCATCTCCTTTGAGACAACAGTGTAGCTCAAATGAGGCGCCGCAGACCTATCGCTTTCGTTCAGAAGAAGTGCTGCCAGTCGGCCAGCCAAGCGGGGAATTCCTCGACCGGCATCGGCTTGGCGATGTAGTAACCCTGCGCATAGGTGCAGCCCAGGCCTTGCAGGAAGTCCCAATCCTGCTTGGTCTCGACGCCGACCGCCACCGAGCGCCGGTCGAGGCTGCGCGCTAATCCCAAACAGGAACGCAGCACCGTGCCTATGGCCTGTTTCTTGGAAGCGCCATCGACAAAACTACGGTCTATTTTTAATTCGGAGAATGGAATACGCGCCAGCAATTGCAGATTACTCCGGCCAGTGCCGTAGTCGTCAATCGCCAGGCCAAAACCCTTCATGCGCAAGCGCAACAGCCGTTCGAGGAAATGTGGATCAGTAGTCAATACTGCCGATTCAGTCATCTCGAAAGTAATGTAATCGGGCATGATGCGATGCCGTTCCAGGCAAGCCGAAATCTGCTCCATGAACTGCGGATGCGCCAGCGTGCCCTGGTCAACATTGATGGAAAACGAAATCGGTATCCCCTGGTCGTGCAGGGTGCGGCAGGCCGCCACCGACTTCTCGATCATGCTCCAGTCGAGGAAGTCGATGCGCCGGTTATCCTCCAGCACCTGCATGAACGACGCCGGTCCCAGCACGCCATACAGCGGATGGCGCCAGCGCGCGAACATCTCCAGGCCCTTGACCTGGCCGGTCTCCAGCTCGATCTTGGGCTGGAAGAAGGGATCGAACTCGCGCATCTGCAAGCCCTGCCCCACCTCGGCGAACGAGATCGGCGGAATATTGGCATACGCGCCAACCGCGCGCGGCTCTTCCGGCTGCAGATAATTGGTAATGAGCGTCTCCAACCGGCTGCCGATCACCGGCTTGCCGATCGCGCCCAGCATATTGATGCCGTAGGCCGCCGCCATGGTCTCCACCGAGAACAGCACCGCGTTTGACTGCGCGCCCACCACCACCACGCCCATGCGCGATTTGGCTTCGGACAGGCGGCGTATCAGCTCCAGCGCGTCCATGCCCGGCAGCGCCAGGTCGATGATGGCGATATCCACCTGCGGCGTGATGCCGGCGCTGAAATGACGCATTGCAGTATGGCCGTCGGGCGCCTGCGTGATCCGGCCCACGCCCAGGTGCACCAGGATATCGGCCAGCGCATGGCGCTGTACCTGATCTCCCTCGGCCACCAGAAAGTGCAACTGCGCGATATCCATCAATGGCTCCAATAAGTCAGTTATGACTGATTCTGCCTGACTTGCTCGAAAAAGCATACTGCCGCGCATGCGGCCACGTTCAGCGACTCCACCTGGCCCAGGTGCGGTATCACCACCTGATGCGTCGCCATCGACAGCAGGTCGTCCGCCACGCCCTGCCCTTCGTGGCCGAACAGCCACGCCACCGGCTGGCGCAGGTCGACATCGTACAGGCGCTGGGTGGCGTAACCGCTGGTCGCCAGCGATGCCACCTTGGAGGCGGACACCAACTGCGCCAGGTCGACGTTTTCAAAGATATCGAGCACAAAGTGCGCCCCCATGGCCGCGCGCAGCACCTTGGGCGACCAGCAGAACGCCGAACCGGCGCTGCAGTACACCTGGGTGATGCCGGCCGCCGCCGCGCTGCGCAGGATGGAACCGACGTTGCCGGGGTCCTGCACGTTATCGAGCAGCACCGCCGACACGGCCAGCGGCTCGGTCACGGCGCGCTCCGGCGTCTCGATCAGGAACATCACGCCGACGCCGTGTTCGACCTGGCTGACGGCGTTGTACATCGCATCGGGCAATCCCAGCACATGCGCATGCTGCGCCTCCAGCCGGCCGACGATCTCCATCACTTCCGGGTTGTGCAGCGCCGATTCGCTGACCACGCACTGCTCCGGCAGGCCGCGCAGCTGCAAATAGGCCTGGCACAGGTGCACACCGTCCAGCAAGGTGCGGCCGGACTTGCGGCGCGCCTGCGAACTGCCGGCCAGCTTGACCAGCTCCTTGTACTGCGCGTTATCGCGCGAGGTGATGGTCTTCATGCGGATCCTCCTGCGCGCAGCGAAAATTCTTCAAGTACTTTGCGCACCGGCGCGAACGAACGCCGATGCACCGGCGACGCCCCGTGCTCACGCAAGCGCTCAAGATGCAGCGCGGTGCCGTAGCCCTTGTGCTGATCGAAGCAGTACTGCGGATATTGGGCGTGCAACGTCACCAGCGCGGCGTCGCGCGCGGTTTTGGCCAGGATCGAGGCGGCCGAAATCGCATCGACCTTGTCGTCGCCGCCGACGATCGCGATGCTCTGGATCTTCATCACCGGGCAGCGGTTGCCGTCGATCAGGGCCAGCGTCGGCACGGTGCTCAGTGCCTCCACCGCGCGCCGCATCGCCAGCATCGACGCCTGCAGAATATTGAGCTTGTCGATTTCCTCTTCCGACGCCTCGGCGATCGCCCACGCCAGCGCGTTGGCCTTGATCAGCGGCGCCAGCAGATCGCGCTTGGCCTCGGTCAGCTTCTTCGAATCGCGCAGGCCTTCGATCGGACGCGACACGTCCAGGATCACGGCCGCCGCGTACACCGGGCCGGCCAGCGGGCCGCGGCCCGCCTCGTCGACGCCGCATATGATTTCATCGGGCGAGTCGGGCAGGAAGTCGAACAGGCCGGGGGTTGGGTTTTTCACGTTGAGACTCTTAGGCTTTGATTACTTTTAGCACGGCGGCCGCGCTCTCCACCGCGCTGTTGCGCAGCAGGCTGTGATGCATGTCGGTGAAGCGTTCGCTCAGCCGCAGGCGATGCGGCGCGTCGCTCAGCTGCTTCCACATGGCTTCCGCCAGCGCTTCGGGATTGGCGGCGTTTTGCAGCAGCTCCGGCACCAGGAACTCGCGCGCCAGGATGTTGGGCAAACCTATCCACGGCTGGTAGCCGAAGTGGCGCAGGATCTGCCATTCCAGCTCCATCATGCGATAGGCTATCACCATCGGCTTCTTGAACAGCGTCACTTCCAGCGAGGCCGTGCCCGAGGCCACCAGCACCGCGTCTGCCGCGGCGATCGCGGTGTGCGATTGTCCGTCCAGCAGCTGCACTTCGACGTCCTGCAGGCCGGCCTGCGCCACCAGTTCGAGGAAGTACTGGCGCTGCCGTTCGCCCGCCATCGGCGTCACGAAACGCAGTGTACGGTCGCGCTGCTTGAGCAGCCGCGCCGCGCCGATAAAGGCCGCCGTGTTGTATTTGAGCTCGGACATGCGGCTGCCCGGCATGATGGTCACCACGTTGGCGTCCTCCGGGATGCCCAGCGCGCGCCGCGCGCCCGCCACGTCCGGCGCCAGCGGGATCAGCTCCGCCAGCGGATGGCCGACATACGTGACCGGCACGCCGGCCTGGCGGTAGATCTCCTCTTCAAAAGGAAACACCACCAGCATGTGCGATACCGCCTTGATGATTTTCTTGATGCGTCCACCGCGCCAGGCCCAGATCTGCGGCCCGATGTAGTGGATGGTCGGAATCCCGGCCGCCTTGAGCTGCTCTTCCAGCCCGAGGTTAAAGCCCGGATAGTCGGCGCCGATGAAGGCCGCCGGCCGCTCGGCCAGCAGCTGGTCACGCAACTGGTTCTGGATGCCCTTGATTTCACGGTAGCGCGGAATCACGGCCAGCAGGCCGCGCACGGTCAGCTTGTCCATCGGCCAGTGCGATTCGAAGCCCTGCGCGATCATGTGTTCGCCGCCGATGCCGTGGAAGCGCGCTTCCGGCAAGTGCGGGCGCAGGCCGGACAACAGCCGCGCCGCCAGCAGGTCGCCCGACGGCTCGCCAGCCACCAGCGCCACCGACAGCGGCGACGCAGCCGGCGCCGTCAAGTCAGCGGACGATGCCACGGCTGGCGACGTTGAGGAATTCGCGCATCGAGCGGATTTGCTCGGCCGCTGCCGGCATCGCATCCTCTTCGGCCTGCAATGCGACCTTGGCCTCTTCCAGCGTCAGGCCGGAGCGGTAGATCAACTTGTACGCGGTGCGGATGCCGTTGATCTGCTCGCGCGTAAAGCCGCGCCGCTTCAGGCCTTCGATGTTGACGCCGTGGGCCTGCGCCGGGTTACCGTTCAACAGCACGAACGGCGGCACGTCCTGGGTCAGCGAGGTGCTCATGCCGACGAAGGCATGCGCGCCGATCTTGCAGAACTGGTGCACATTGGCGAAGCCGCTCATGATCACCCAGTCGCCGATTTCGACGTGTCCGGCGATCTGCGCGTTGTTCGAGAAGATGGTGTTGCTGCCGACCTGGCAGTCGTGCGCCAGGTGGACGTAGGCCGAGATCCAGTTGTCGTTGCCCAGCGAGGTCACGCCCTTGTCCTGCACCGTACCGGTGTTGAAGGTGCAGAACTCGCGGATGGTGTTGCGGTCGCCGATGGTCAGGCGGGTCGGCTCGCCGTTCCACTTCTTGTCCTGCGGCGCGGCGCCGATCGACGAGAACTGGAAGAACTTGTTGTCGCTGCCGATGGTCGTGTTGCCCTCGATGACCACGTGCGGACCGACCACGGTGCGCGCGCCGATCACCACGTTCGGGCCGATCACCGAATACGGCCCCACCTCGACGGATTCGTCGAGCTGCGCCTTCGAGTCGATGATGGCGGTGGCGTGAATCTTGGCCATGATTACTTCCCTGCTGGCTGGCTGGCGTCGGTGGCGCTGCGGATGGTGCACATCAGTTCCGCCTCGACCGCGGTCTGGCCGTCGACCGTGCCGACCGCCTTGTATTTCCAGATGCCGCGCGCGACGCGCAGGATCTCGACGTTCATCACCAGCTGGTCGCCCGGCTCCACCGGACGCTTGAAGCGCGCGGCGTCGATGCCGACGAAGTACACCACCGAATTCTCGTCCGGCTTGATGTCCATGGTCAGGAACGACAGGATGGCCGCGGTCTGCGCCATCGCTTCGATCATCAGCACGCCCGGCATGACCGGCTTGTGCGGGAAGTGGCCGTTGAAGAATTCCTCATTGGCGGTGACGTTCTTGATCGCCGTGATGGTCTTGCCCGACTCCCAGTCCAGCACGCGGTCCACCAGCAGCATCGGGTAGCGGTGCGGCAGGTATTGCTTGATCTGATGGATATCCATGCATTTCTTCACGCAGGTGGATTCGGAGGTAACAGGGGTCGTGGTAGTGGTCATGATTATTTCTCGTCTTGATTCGTCAATGTTTTAATTGTTTTTTCCAGCGCGCGGATTTTATCCCGCATCGTCGACAGATTGCGGACGATGGCGGCGGATTTTTCCCACTCGCTGTTTTTTGCCAGCGGATAGAAGCCGGTGTACTGCCCCGGCTCCAGGATGGAACGCGACACCATGCTGCCCGAGCCCACATGCACCTTGTCGGCGATGGTCAGGTGGCCCAGCACCATCGCGGCGCCGCCGAAGGTGCAGTACTTGCCGATCTTCGCGCTGCCGGCCACGCCGACGCAGCCGGCCATCGCCGTGTGCGCGCCGATATGGCAGTTGTGGCCGATCTGGATCTGGTTGTCCAGCTTGACGCCGTCTTCCAGAATCGTGTCGGCCAGTGCGCCACGGTCGATGGTGGTGTTGGCGCCGATGTCCACATCGTCGCCGATCACCACCCGCCCGGTTTGCGGAATCTTGATGTAGACCCCGCCCTCGTTGGCGAAACCGAAACCGTCGGTGCCGATGACGGCGCCCGAATGGATGATGCCGCGCTTGCCGATCACGCAGCGCGACTGGAAGGTCACGTTGGCGAACAAATGCGACTCCTCGCCGATGACGGCGTCGCGGCCGATGTAGCAGCCGGCGTCGATCACCGCGCGCTCGCCGATCACGGCGCCGCTCTCGATCACCACGCGCGCGCCCACGTGGGCGCTGGCGGCGACCACCGCGTCGGCCGCCACCACGGCGCTGGCGTGCACGCCCGGCGCCGGCACGATGGCCGTCAGCGATTCGAAATACTGCGCCGCGCGGGCGAAATACACGTACGGATTATTGGTGACGATGCGCGCGCCGGCATAGCCGGCGGCGATAAAAGCGTCATCGGCGGCCGACACGATCAGTGCCGCCGCCTGGCTTTGCAGCGCTTGCGCGCGCAGTTTGCTATTGCTGAGAAAGCTGATGTGCGAAACGCCGGCGTCCGTCAGTGGCGCGATCCCGGTCACTTCCAGGTTCGCATCCCCCACCAACTGCCCGCCGAGGCGTTCGACCAATTCCCCTAGTCGAGTGCCCATCGGGTGATCCAATCTTGATGTGTTTTACTTGTCTTTATCCAGCGCGGCCAGCACTTTGTCGGTGATGTCGATGCGCGGGCTGGCCCAGACCGCATCCTGCAGGACGATGTCGAAACCTTCCACCGCCGCCATCTGCTTGATGATCTTGGTGGCTTTTTCCGAGATCGCCTGGCGTTCCTCGTTGGTGCGCTGGTTCAGGTCTTCGCGGAACTCGCGCTGGCGGCGCTGGTATTCCTTATCCAGCTCGAACACGTCGCGCTGGCGCTTGACGCGGTCGGCCTCGGCCAGCGTCGGCACATCCTTTTCCAGCTTTTCCGACGCCGCCTTCAGGCGTCCGGCCATATCCTGCATGGCCTTCTCGCGGCTCTTGAATTCCTCTTGCAGCTTCTCGCCGGCCAGCTTGGCCAGCTTGGATTCGTTGTAGATGCGCTCAGGGCTCAGCCACGCGATGCGCGAGGCCGAGGTCTGGGCCTGCACCGGCGCCAATGCACACCAGCCCAGTGCAAGCACGGCGAGAGATTTGGTCAGGGTAGCGGACGCAGTCTTCAACTTGTTTCTCCGAAGTAAATATCAATACTCAATGCCATCAACCCGCCGCCTTAGAAGCCGGTACCCATCTGGAACTGGAAGCGTTCCAGGCGGTCGCCCGGCTTGGCGTTCAAAGGCTTAGCATAACTCAACTTGAGCGGACCGACCGGCGAAATCCAGCTGATGCCCAGGCCCGACGAGTAGCGCAGCTCGGAAGCGCGCATCTTCGCGCCTTCCTGGTAGACCTGTCCGGTATCGAGGAAACCGAACCAGCGCAGGCTGCGGTCCTGGCCCGAACCTGGGAACGGCAGCTGCAGTTCGGCGGTGCCGATCAGGCGCGAGGCGCCGCCCAGCGCATCGCCGTACACCTGGTCGACCGCGCCCAGCGAGGAGCTCAGGTAGCCGCGCACCGAACCGATGCCGCCGCCATAGAAGTTCTTGAACACCGGATAGCTGCTGTTGCCCAGGCCATGACCATAATCGATCTCGCCCTTCAACGCCAGCGTCACCTTGGAGAACAGCGGCTTGTACCACTGCTGCTCGTAGACCGCGCGGTAGTACTTCTGCTGGCCGATCAGGTCCAGTTCCAGGTTGGCGCGCTGGTAGCGGCCCACGGTCGGCGTCAGCGCCGAGTCGCGGCTGTCGCGCGCCCACGCCGCCGTCAGCGGCACGGCGTTGGTCGAGGCGGTACCGATGCCGTCCGGGGCGCCGGTAATGGTGGTCACGTATTCCTTGAAGCGCACCGGCGAGGTGGCGTCGGTGCTGATCTTCGAGCGTTCCAGGCCGATACCGAAGAACACCGTGTCGACTTCCGAGAACGGCACGCCGTAGCTGATGCGGCCACCGGTCTGGCGTATGGTGTAGCTGCCGATGTTGAGTGCCGGCGGCTGCTGCGTGCGCAGGTAGACTTCGTACGAACGCGATACGCCTTCGTCGGTGTAGTACGGGTCGGTCTGCGAGAACGACAGCGTGCGGCTGTATTTCGACGTATTGAACTCGATGCCGACGGTGGTGCCCGAACCGGCGAAGTTGGCCTGCTGGATCGCCGCCTGGAAGGTGAACTTCTCGGACTGCGAGAACGCGCCGCCGATCTGGAAGTTACCGGTCGGCTTTTCGACCACGGTCAGGTTGACGTCCACCTGGTCGGACGTGCCCTGGGCTTCCGGCGTGTCGATGGTCACGTCCTTGAAGTAGCCAAGGCGGTCGACGCGGTCGCGCGAGAGCTTGATCTTGTTGGCGTCGTACCACGACGATTCGAACTGGCGGAACTCGCGGCGTATCACTTCGTCGCGGGTGGTGGTGTTGCCGGCGATGTTCATGTGGCGCACGTAGGCGCGCTTGCCCGGATCGATGAAGAAGGTGAAGGCGACTTCGCGCTTTTTCTGGTCGATCTCCGGATTGGCGTTGACGTTGGCGAAGGCGTAGCCGAAGGTCCCCAGGCGATCGGAGATCAGCTTGTTGGTGGCGGTCAGGCGCTCGCCGGAATAGGTTTCGCCCGGGCGCAGCAGCACCAGCGAGCGCAGTTCCTCTTCGCGGCCGAAGGTCTCGCCTTCGAACTTGATGCCGGAGACCGTGTACTTCTCGCCTTCGGTGATGTTGATGGTGATGTAGATGTCCTTCTTGTCCGGCGTGATCGACACCTGGGTCGATTCGATCTGCATCTCGATGTAGCCGCGATTCAGATAGTAGGACTTGAGCGACTCGATATCGCCGGTCAGCTTGGTCTTGGAGTACTGGTCGGCCTTGGTGTACCAGCTGAACCAGCCGCCGGTGTTCAGGGCCAGCTGGTCTTTCAGCTCTTTGTCCGAGAACACCTTGTTGCCGACGATGTTGATCTGCTTGATCTTGGCGATGTCGCCCTCGTCCACCGCGAAGGTGATGTTGACGCGGTTACGCTCGATCGGGGTGACGGTGGTGACGATCTTGACGCCATACAGGCCGTGCGACAGATACTGGCGCTTCAGTTCCTGCTCGGCGCGGTCGACCGACGCCTTGTCGAAAATCTTGGTCTCGCCGACACCGATATCCTTCAGCGCCTTGACCAGCGTGTCTTTTTCAAATTCCTTGGTGCCGGTGAACTCCACCTTGGAGATGGCCGGGCGTTCCTCGACCAGCACCACCAGCACGCCGCCGTCGGCTTCCAGCTTGACGTCCTTGAAGAAGCCGGTGGCATACAGCGCCTTGATGGCGGTGATCGATTTGTCGTCGTTGAAGGTCTCGCCGACCCGCACCGGCAGGTAGCTGAAGACCGTACCGGCTTCCGTACGCTGGATCCCTTCGACGCGGATGTCTTTGATGACGAAGGGCTCGATGGCCATGGCACTGCCGGCGCACAGCGCCAGGACAGCGGCGCCGATCAGGCTGCGGCGAAAGGAAGATGAAGTAATACGGTCAGAATATAATTTCATTGGGGTTATTCAATGGCTAAATCAACGAACTACTTTTATATACAAAGCGAGCCTGTTACAGCAGCCGCGCGACGTCGTTAAACACCGCCAGCAGCATCAACGTCAGTAACAAGCCCATGCCCAGGCGCTGCGCAATCTCACCAAAACGCTCCGGCACAGAACGCCCAGTTAAAACTTCCAGCGAATAATACAGCAAATGCCCCCCATCTAGAACGGGAATTGGTAGCAAATTCATTACCCCCAAACTGATGCTGATGAAGGCGATGAAGCTCAAATAGCTGGCCGCGCCCATTCGCGCGGTCTGCCCGGCATAATCGGCGATGGTGATCGGGCCGGTGACGTTCTTCAGCGAGACCTCGCCGGTGATCATCTTGCCGATCATTTTGACCGTCATGGTGCAGGTATCCCATACCCGCGCCACCGCCTTGCCGACGGCCGCAATCGGGGATGATGGCACGGTGATCATATCCGGCTGCAGCTCGACGTAAGCGCTGATCTTACCGACTGTTACAGTTCCCTTACCGGTTTTTGCCTGCTCGGCCTGCGGCGCCATGGGCAGCACCAGCTGCTGGCCGGCGCGGCGCACCGCCACCTGCACCGTCTTGCCGACCGAGGCGCGGATGATGTCGATGAAGGCGATGCCGTCGCCCACCGGCGTGCCGTCCACCGACAGCAGCAGGTCGCCCTTGAGCAGGCCGGCGCGCGCGGCGGGACCGCCGGCGATCACTTCCTGCACCACCGGCGCCGGACGGCCTACGCCCACACCGAGCTTGCCCGGCACGTCGCCTTCCAGGTCCAGCGTTGCCAGCGCGTCGGCCGGCAGCACGAAAGTGAAGCGGCCCTGCCCCACGCGCTCGACGGCGATGCGGGCTTCTTTTTTATCGATGGCGGCCTGGATCAGGTTCCAGCGCAGCTCGGACCACACGGCCACCGGCTGCTCGTTGACGGCGGTGACCATGTCGCCGCTGCGCAGGCCCGCGCGCCATGCGACGGTGGGCGCGGAAGCCGCGGTTGCCGCCTCCGTGGCACGTACGCTGATCTTGCTGGTCGGTTCTTCCACGCCGTGCATGTACAAGCCGGCGAACAGCACGATCGCGATCAGGAAATTGGCCAGCGGGCCGGCGGCCACGATGGCGATGCGCTTCCACACATTCTGGCGGGTGAATTCGCGCTTCAGGTCTTCCGGCGGCAGGTCGCCCAGGTCGCCCTCGCGGGAGTCGAGCATCTTGACGTAGCCGCCCAGCGGCAGCGCCGACACCGCCCACTCGGTCTGGTCCGGCCCGAAACGGCGCGACCATACCACCTTGCCCATGCCAACCGAGAAGCGCAGCACCTTGACCCCGCACCAGCGCGCCACCAGGTAGTGCCCCAGTTCGTGGAAGATGACCAGGGAGCCGAGGCAGACGACAAATGCCAGCACGGTTTGCAGGAAGTTCATTTTGCCAGTCCGGCGATATAGGTTTCAGCGGCGGCGCGCGCCAGCGCATCCTGCGCCATCACGGCGGCGATGCTGTCGGCGGCGCCGTGCGGCAGCGCCTCCATCACATGCGCGCTCACGCGGTCGATCTGGCGGAAGCCGATCCGCAGGTCGAGGAAGGCTTGCACGGCGATCTCGTTGGCCGCGTTCAGCAGCGCCGGCGCGGTGCCGCCGGCCTTGAGCGCCTCGAAGGCCAGCGCCAGGCATGGGAAGCGGTTGAAGTCGGGACGTTCGAATTGCAGCGTGGCGATCTGCGTCAGGTCCAGCTGTGCCACGCCCGATTCGATACGCTCCGGGTAGGCCAGCGCGTGCGCGATCGGCGTGCGCATGTCCGGGTTGCCCAGCTGCGCCAGCACCGAACCGTCGACATACGACACCATCGAATGGATCACCGACTGCGGATGGATGACCACCTCGATCTGCTCGGCCGGCGCGCCGAACAACCAGTGCGCCTCGATCACTTCCAGGCCCTTGTTCATCATGGTCGCGGAATCGACCGAGATCTTGCGGCCCATCGACCAGTTGGGGTGCTTGCAGGCCTGCTCCGGCGTCACCGCGTCCAAGGTGGCGACGTCGCGCGTCAGGAACGGGCCGCCGGAAGCGGTCAGCAGGATCTTGGCGATGCCGGCCTTGGCGTCGCGCACCGCCGGCACGCGGCCGCCGAACTGCGGCATGCCCTGGAAGATCGCATTGTGTTCGCTGTCGATCGGCAGCAGCACCGCGCCCGCCGCGTGGGCGGCGTCGATGAACAGCTGGCCGGACATCACCAGCGCTTCCTTGTTGGCCAGCAGGACCTTCTTGCCGGCGCGGGCCGCGGCCAGCGTCGGCGCCAGGCCGGCGGCGCCGACGATGGCGGCCATCACGCTGTCGACTTCCGGCGCGCTGGCGATGCTGCACAGGGCCGCCTCGCCATATTCCACTTCGGTGTTGACGCCGGCGGCGCGCAGCAGCGCGGTCAACGCGCTGGCGCCGGCCGCCGTGCCGACCACCGCACGCGCGGGACGGAACTGGATGCACTGGGCCGCCAGTTCATCGACGCGGCTATGGGCCGACAGGGCGTAGACGGAATAGCGCTCGGGATGACGGGCGAGCACGTCCAGCGTGGACACGCCGATCGAACCGGTGGCGCCAAGGATGGTGATGCGTTGCATAGTTATTCTTTCAGAACCAGGAGCCGATCAGCGCGGCCAGCGGCAGGACCGGGATCAAGGCGTCGATACGATCAAGCACGCCGCCGTGGCCCGGCAGCAGGTTGCTGCTGTCCTTGAAGGCGGCGCGGCGCTTGAGTTGGGATTCGAACAGGTCGCCGATCACCGACGCGGCGACGATCAGCAGCAGCACCAGCAGGGCCAGTGCCCAGCCGAAGCGCGCCTGCAATTGGAAGGCGAAGGTGTCCTGCAGCCACGGCTGGCCGGCGGCCAGCAGCACGCTGACGGAGGCGATGGCCAGCACGGCGATGCCGCCGCCGATCGCGCCTTCCCAGGATTTGCCCGGCGAGATGGACGGCGCCAGCTTGCGCTTGCCGAAGGCCTTGCCGGAGAAGTAGGCGCCGATGTCGGCGATCCACACCAGCACCATCACCGACAGCAAATACAGCGCCGAGTGCTGGTACAGGCTGACGATGGCAAAGAAGCAGGCGAAGATGGCGAAGCTGAAGGTGATCGCCAGCGACCAGTTGGCCGCGCCGGCCAGCGGCGGCAGGCCCAGGCCCAGCGACGGCGCATAGCGGATCAGCCACAGCAGGCAGGCCGCGCCGTACAGCGCGCTGAGCGCGCCCGGCTTGCCGGAGTGCTGCAGCAGGAACACGAACAGCACCGCGCCGGCCACGCCGACCACGCGCGCGCGCATGGCGGACAGGCCGAACAGGCGGGCGCCCTCCCACATCGCTGCGCCCAGGAACAGCGTGACGACGACGGCAAACGCTGGGAAATAGTTGAAGAACAGGACCGGCAGCAACACCGCCAGCAAGACCACAGCGGTAATAATCCTAGTTTTCAGCATCAGCTTTTCTTTTCTGCCAGTTGCGCGCCGGTGCGGCCGAAGCGCCGCTCCCGATGCTGGTAGGAGGCAATCGCCTCGTCGAGGCTCTCGATCGAGAAATCGGGCCAGTAGGTATCGGTGAAGAACAGTTCGGTGTAGGCGAGCTGCCACAACAGGAAATTGGAGATGCGCTGCTCGCCGCCGGTGCGGATGAACAGGTCGGGCTCGGGCGCGTAGGCCATCGCCAGGTGCGGCGCCAGCTGCTCTTCGGTGAAGTTGGTGGCGCCGGGATGGGCTTGCACCATCTGGCCGACCGCCTGCATGATGTCCCAGCGGCCGCCGTAGTTGAAGCAGACCGTCAAGGTCATGCGGGTGTTGCCGGCGGTCTTGCGCTCGGCGGCGGCGATCATGCCGCGCAGCTTTTCGTCGGCGCGGCCGAGCTCGCCCACCACGCGCAGGCGGATGTTATTGGCGTGCAGCTTGGAGACTTCGCGTTCGAGCGCCGTCACGAACAGGCGCATCAGCAGGGACACTTCCTCTTCCGGGCGGCGCCAGTTTTCGGAGCTGAAGGCGAACAGGGTCAGGTACTCGACGCCACGGCGGGCGCAGGCCTCGACCGAGGTGCGCACGGCGTCCACGCCCTTGACGTGGCCGGCCACGCGCGGCAGGTAGCGCTTGGTGGCCCAGCGGCCATTGCCATCCATGATGATCGCGACATGGCGCGGCACGGACGGTGCGTCTGGAACCTCAGTAGTCGAACTCGTATATTTCATGAAAACTTTGGTGCCAAAGTATAAAGTATTGCAGGTGTGACGCAAAAAGACAAGACGCCAGCATAGCGAACACCCGGGGTCAGGTCCCCCATTAGAGCATGAGCCCGGCTACTCAGGCCGGGCTCATGCTCTAATGGGGGACCTGACCCCGGGTTGGGGCAACCATGCTGGCGCCCCTGATGGTTAAACCGTCAGAACTTCTTTTTCTTTCTCTGCGACCATCTTGTCGATGTCGACGATGAACTTGTCGGTCAGCTTCTGCACCTCGTCGGTGCCGCGGCGCTCGTCGTCTTCCGAGATCGCCTTGTCCTTGACCAGCTTCTTCATGCCTTCGTTGGCATCGCGACGGATGTTGCGGACGGCGATTTTCGCGTCTTCCGCTTCGCTCTTGACCAGCTTGACCATTTCCTTGCGGCGTTCCTCGGTCAGCGGCGGGGTTGGCACGCGGATCATGTCACCCTGCGCCGATGGGTTCAGGCCCAGGTCGGCGTCGCGGATGGCTTTCTCGATGGTGGCGGCCATCTTCTTCTCGAACGGCTGCACACCGATGGTGCGGGCGTCGATCAGGGTCACGTTGGCGACCTGGGTCAGCGCGGTCGGCGAACCGTAGTACTCAACCTGCACGTGGTCCAAGATGCCGGTGTGGGCGCGGCCGGTACGAACCTTGGCCAGATCGGCGCGCAAGGTTTCCAGCGATTTGATCATGCGCTCTTGCGCACTTTTTTTAACGTCAGCTACGGACATTGCTGCTCTCCTGTAATCGAAATATTGTTTAAACGTGAACCAGTGTACCTTCATCCTCGCCCATGATGACGCGCATCAGCGCGCCCGGCTTGGTGATGGAGAACACTTTGATCGGCAGTTTCTGGTCGCGGCACAGCGCGAAGGCGGTGGCGTCCATGACCTGCAAATGCTTGGCGATGGCTTCGTCGAAAGTGATGGAGCTGTACAGCGTGGCGTTAGCATCCTTCTTCGGATCGGCGGTGTAGACACCGTCGACCTTGGTGGCCTTGAGCACGATCTCCGCGCTCATCTCCGAACCGCGCAGCGCCGCTGCGGTGTCGGTGGTGAAGAACGGGTTGCCGGTGCCGGCCGCAAACACCACGACCTTGCCTTCTTCCAGATACTGCAGGGCTTTCGGGCGCACATACGGCTCGACCACCTGTTCGATGCCGATCGCCGACATCACGCGGGCGGTGATGCCGACATGGCGCATCGCGTCGGCCAGGGCCAGCGCGTTCATGACGGTGGCCAGCATGCCCATGTAGTCGGCGGTGGCGCGGTCCATGCCTTGCGCGCCGGGGGCGACGCCACGGAAGATGTTGCCGCCGCCGATGACGATCGCCAGTTCCACGCCCAGTTTCGCGACCTCTGCCACGTCGGCGACCATCCGTTCGATCGTGCCGCGGTTGATGCCGTAAGGATCATCGCCCATCAGGGCTTCGCCGGACAATTTAAGGAGGACGCGCTTGTAGGCTGGTTTTGACATGAGACGAGGCTCCTAAGTTGGGTTGATTCGGGTAAGGCTGCCGGCGCCTATGATACCTTGGTCGGCGCCGGGAACGACTGAATGACTTGCTCTGCTGCGGGTAAAACTTTGGTCGGGCTAAAAAAACGGGCCTCTCGGCCCGTTTTCTTTGGTATTACGCTCCTTGGGAAGCAGCCATCTGTGCGGCTACTTCTGCGGCGAAGTCGTCAACCTTCTTCTCGATGCCCTCGCCTACCACGTACATGGCAAAGGCTTTAACGGTGGTCGATTTTTCTTTCAGCATCTGCTCGATCGATTGCTTGTCGTTTTTCACGAAAGCCTGGTTCAGCAGCGATACTTCTTTCAGGTACTTCTGTACCGAACCTTCCAGGCGCTTGGCCAGGATTTCCGGCGATTGCGCTGGCTTGCCTTCGGCAACAGCTTTGGCTGCATCTTCTTCAGCTTTCAGTTTTGCAACCGAACGCTCTTTTTCGATCAGTTCCGCTGGAACCTGCTCGGACGACAGCGACACCGGCTTCATTGCAGCGATGTGCATGGCCACGTCTTTACCAACTTGCTCGTCGGCGCCGTCGAAGTCGACGATCACGCCAATACGCGCGCCGTGCAGGTACGATGCCAGCTTGCCGGTGGTTTCGAAACGCTGGAAGCGGCGGATCGACATGTTTTCGCCGATTTTACCGATCAGTGCTGCGCGCACTTCGTCCAGGGTCTTGCCGTCCAGCGGCAGTGCCAGCAGAGCGGCAACGTCAGCTGGGTTGTGCTCGACAACCAGGCGCGCGGCGTTGTTTGCCAGGGCCAGGAAGTCGTCGTTTTTCGCGACGAAGTCGGTTTCGGAGTTGACTTCAACCAGCGCGCCTACGCCGCCGGCGATGAAGGTTGCTACAACGCCTTCAGCGGTGATGCGTGCCGATGCTTTCGATGCCTTGCCGCCCAGTTTGACGCGCAGGATCTCTTCCGCACGACCCATGTCGCCTTCGGCTTCGGTCAGTGCTTTTTTGCATTCCATCATAGGCGCGTCAGTCTTCGCGCGCAGTTCGCCTACCATTGCTGCAGTAATAGCTGCCATGTGATTCTCCTGTATTCGGTGTTCGGGTGGGGTGGTGAGCGCTGCTCTAACCACTTACGTTAAAAAAAAGGGGGAGCTGTTGGCCACCCCTTTTTCCTTACAGCTTGTTACGAACGATTAAGCCTGTTCGTTAACTTCGACGAATTCGTCGCCAGCTGCGGCTTTAACCATTTCAA
The DNA here is from genome assembly GCF_003416895.1 of Duganella sp. BJB476. Classification (GTDB taxonomy): domain Bacteria; phylum Pseudomonadota; class Gammaproteobacteria; order Burkholderiales; family Burkholderiaceae_D; genus Rugamonas. The sequence continues at coordinate 1,059,011 of NZ_QVIO01000001.1, read as the reverse complement.
CTACTTCGTTACCGGCAGCAGCACGGCCTTCCAGGATGGCATCTGCCACGCCGCGGGCGTACAGAGTGATGGCTTTCGACGAGTCATCGTTACCTGGAATGACGAACTGAACGCCTTCTGGCGAGTGGTTGGTATCGACCACGCCGATAACTGGGATGCCCAGTTTTGCGGCTTCGGTGATGGCGCCTTTATGGTAGCCAACGTCAACGACGAAGATTGCGTCAGGAACGCCGCCCATGTCCTTGATGCCGCCGATCGATTTTTGCAGCTTGATCATTTCGCGTTGGAACATCAGCGCTTCTTTTTTCGACAGCTTCTCAACCGAACCGTCTTCGATCGTAGCTTCCATGTCTTTCAGGCGCTTGATCGAGGTCTTGATGGTTTTGAAGTTGGTCAGCATGCCGCCCAACCAACGCTGGTCGACGAAAGGAACGCCTGCGCGTGCTGCTTCAGCAGCAATGATTTCGCGAGCTTGACGCTTGGTGCCGACCATCAGGATGGTGCCACGGTTCGAAGCGACCTGTTTCACGTGCTTCATCGCTTCTTGATACATACCCATCGTCTTTTCCAAGTTGATGATATGGATCTTGTTGCGGTGACCGAAGATGAAAGGAGCCATCTTTGGGTTCCAGAAACGGGTTTGGTGACCGAAGTGGACACCGGCTTCCAGCATTTCGCGCATAGTTACGGACATATTAAACTCCAGGGTTGGGTCTGGAATCCGATCAGTCACCATATAGGCACCCTTGTCGACCGGATTCGCGTTTATTAATGTGGATTTCCACGGGATTTTTGCAACATTGCTCAAAACCGAATTCAAGCAACCCGAGATTCTACCCTGAAAACAGCCACTTAGGCAAGCACTGTACGCCTGCGCGCCGACCCCGCCCCACCCTGGTGCGCCGCACCACAATGTCGCACGGCACCGCTTTTTCCGCACCGTCATGACTTGTTACAAATAAAAAAGCAACTATTTTGAGCATAAGTAACTATTTTGTAATATCATGGCGAAAACTTTAATTCCATATTGTTAATTATTATTAACTAATCATACGTTTTCCACCCCGAAGGCCTCCCCTCCATGTCCATCCTCTTTGCCGTGACGCTAGCCGCAGTTTCCACTGTTCAGCCAAGTTGCTCCTGGGATCGCCCTGGCGTTAATCCTTACACCGGCCAGACCGCCGCAGCCATCGACCGCTACACCGACATCCCGGCCGCCGTGCGCAGCACGCTCAAGCGCCGCATGGAAGAAGGCCAGTCCGACGACAAGGTCACCATCACCCGCGACGGCATCAGCGGCAAGAACCAGTACGACCCGGCCATCCGCGACATGCACTTCGGCGCCGCCTCGGTGTGCGCCACCGTCACCCGCAGCAAATGGAGCGCGCAGCGCCAGGAACCGGGCACGGTCTACTGCGTCGACCAGCACTGCATCCTGGTGCCCAAAATTTGCGGCAACGTCAGCCGCATCAACCGCGTGCCTGCCGTCGCCAAGGCGCCGGCCGCCGTACCGCCCGTCGCCGCCAAACTGGGCGACAAGCTGGGCGACAAGGACCTCGGCCTGGCAGACGCCGATCCCCAGGAGCCTGAAGAGTTGAGCGAGGAGGAATTGGCCAAGCGCGACGCTCAACAACGCCGGGTCGCCAGCAACGCGACCAAACCCAACCGGCAACCGGGAGGCCTGGAAGTGTTCGACCTCAGTGACGACGGCACGCCCGACCCGCTGGCTGACGGCGGCGTATTCCCGCTTCCCGGCCCCTTCCCCGATAACGGCGACGGCGCCTTTGTGCCCACCCCGGTGCCCGAAGCCGATACCTGGGCCATGCTGCTGGCCGGCCTGGGCCTGCTCGGCGTGGTGGCGCGCCGCCGGCACGCCAGCTCCCGCCAAGGCTAAAACGCCCGCCACGCCGTCCCGAGCGTGGCGCCCACGCGCCACAGCGGGCACTATCCTTGCATTCCCGAGCGGGGCCGCCCCGCGTCGTTTATAATTTCGACATATTTGCACGCCGCGAGCTGATCCCATCCGCTCGCCGCCTGCGTTTTTACCGTTTACTTTGCTGATTGCGATCCATTATGTCTATTTCCATTAAATCCGCCGAAGATATCGCCGGCATGCGCGTGGCGGGCCGCCTGGGTTCCGAGGTGCTGGACTACATCACGCCCTTCGTCAAGCCGGGCGTGACCACGGGCGAACTGGATCGCCTCTGCCACGAGTACATGGTCAACGTGCAGGGCACCATTCCGGCGCCGCTGAACTACTGCCCGCCGGGCTACACGCCCTACCCTAAAGCCATCTGCACCTCGGTCAACGACGTCATCTGCCACGGCATCCCGGGCGACAAGGTGCTCAAGAACGGCGACGTGGTCAACCTCGACATCACCGTCATCAAGGATGGCTACCACGGCGACAACAGCCGCATGTTCTTCATCGGCGAACCGTCGATCCTGGCCAAGCGCCTGTCCGACATCACCTACGAATGCATGTGGCTGGGCATCGCCAAGGTCAAGGCCGGCGCGCACCTGGGCGACATCGGCCACGTGATCCAGCAGCATGCGGAAAAAGCCGGCTACAGCGTGGTGCGCGAATTCTGCGGCCACGGCATCGGCAAGATCTTCCACGAAGAGCCGCAAGTGCTGCACTACGGCCGTCCCGGCACGCTGGACGAACTGCAGGCCGGCATGATCTTCACCATCGAGCCGATGATCAACGCCGGCAAGCGCGAGATCCGCGAAATGGGCGACGGCTGGACCATCAAAACCAAGGACCGCAGCCTGTCCGCCCAGTGGGAACACACCATCCTGGTCACCGAGACCGGCTACGAAGTGCTGACGCTGTCGGCCGGCAGCCCGCCGCCGCCGGCCTTCATCACCAATGCCAGCGCCGTAGCCGCTTAAGCCCCGCATGACGACGGCGGCGATGAAGAAGGAACTGCGCGAACAACTGAAGCGCCAGCTGAAGGCCGACCGCCAGGTCGTCATCGCCGGCTTCCAGGCCGACGGCATGCCCGAAAAGCTGCTGCGCAGCCTGCGCCAGAGCGTCGACGCGGTGCTGACCACGGCCTGGCATGAAGCCCGGCTGCCGGCCAACACCGCGCTGGTCGGCGTCGGCGGCTACGGCCGCGGCGAGCTGTTCCCCTATTCCGACGTCGACCTCTTGATCCTGCTGGAAAAAGCGCCGGACGGCGCCACCACCGCCAAGCTGGAAGAACTGGTGCAGCTGCTGTGGGACCTCGGTCTGGAGATCGGCCACAGCATCCGCACGGTGGACGAGTGCCTGAGCGAATCGGCGGCCGACATCACGGTGCAAACCAGCCTGCTGGAAGCGCGCATCATCTGCGGCGACGAAGTCCTGTTCGAGCGGCTGCAACAGCGCTACCAGGCGGCGATGGACCCGCGCGCCTTCTACCACGCCAAGGTGCTGGAGATGCGCCAGCGCCACGCCAAGTACGAAGACACCGCCTTCAGCCTGGAGCCGAACTGCAAGGAAAGCCCTGGCGGCCTGCGCGACCTGCAGGTGATCCTGTGGATGGTCAAGGCCGCCGGCCTGGCCAACTCCTGGCGCACCCTGGCCACCAGCGGCCTGATCACGCAGACCGAAGCCAAGCAGCTGATGGAAAAGGAACGCGCCTTCAAGGACATCCGCGTGCGCCTGCACCTGCACGCCGGACGGCGCGAGGACCGCCTGGTGTTCGACGTCCAGACCGCCATCGCCGAATCGCTGGGCCTGACCGCCACCGGCAGCGGCGTCAACATGCGCCGCGCCAGCGAATACCTGATGCAGCGCTACTACTGGGCCGCCAAGACCGTCACGCAGCTCAACACCATCCTGCTGCAAAACATCGAGGAACGGCTGTTCCCGAAATCGGGCATCGCCGTGCGCATCAACGAGCGCTTCAACGACGTCAACGGCCTGATCGACATCAGCGAGGACGACACCTTCGCCACCACGCCGTCGGCGATGCTGGAGATCTTCGTGCTGATGACCGAGCGCCCTTCGCTGCAAGGCATGACCTCGCGCACCATGCGCGCGCTGTGGCACGAGCGCTTCAAGATCGACGCCGCCTTCCGCGCCGATCCCGTCAACCGCGCGCTGTTCCTGCGCATCATGCAGGCGCCGGTCGGCATCATCCACGCGCTGCGCCGCATGAACGACCTATCGATCCTGGGCCGCTACCTGCCCAACTTCCGCAAGATCGTCGGCCAGATGCAGCACGACCTGTTCCACGTCTACACGGTGGACCAGCACATCCTGATGGTGGTGCGCAATATGCGCCGCTTCACGATGGCCGAACACGCGCACGAATATCCGTTCTGCAGCCAGCTGATGGCCAACTTCCCGCAGCCATGGCTGCTGTACCTGGGCGCGCTGTTCCACGACATCGCCAAGGGCCGCGGCGGCGACCATTCCAAGCTGGGCACGGTCGACGCCGAGCAGTTCTGCCTCGAACACGGCGTCAGCGCCGACGACACCGAGCTGGTGGTGTTCCTGGTCGAAAACCACCTGACCATGTCGCAAGTCGCGCAGAAGCAGGACCTGTCGGATCCGGACGTCATCGCCGCCTTCGCCAAGGTGGCCAAGGACGAGCGCCATTTGACGGCGCTGTACCTGCTGACGGTGGCCGACATCCGCGGCACCAGCCCGAAAGTATGGAACGCCTGGAAAGCCAAGCTGCTGGAAGACCTGTACCGCATCACGCTGCGCGTGCTGGGCGGCGAGCCGCACAGCGCCGACCACGAGCTGAAGAATCGCCAGCAGGAAGCGCTGGCCACCTTGCGCCTGTACGGCCTGCCGCCGGACGCGCACGAAGCGTTCTGGAAGCAGCTCGACGTCGCCTACTTCCTGCGCCACGACGCCTCCGACATCGCCTGGCAGACGCGCGCGCTGTACGACCGCTTCACCAGCGACAAGCCGGTGGTCAAGTGTCGCCTGGCGCCGATCGGCGAAGGCTTGCAGATCGCCGTCTACATCAAGGACCAGCCGGACCTGTTTGCGCGCATCTGCAGCTACTTCGACCGCAAGAACTTCAGCATCCTGGACGCCAAGATTCACACCACCCGCCACGGCTACGCGCTCGACACCTTCCTGGTCACCGAGCAAAGCTTCGCCAAGAGCTACCGCGACATCATCAGCCTGATCGAGCACGAGCTGTGCGCGCTGCTGACCAACCCGGAGCCGCTGCCGGCGCCGGGCAAGGGCCGGCTGTCGCGCCTGTCGCGCACCTTCCCGATCCAGCCGACGGTGGACCTGCGCCCGGACGAGCGCGGCCAGTACTACCTGCTGTCGGTGGCCGCCAACGACCGCACCGGCCTGCTGTACTCGATCGCCAACGTGCTCACCAAGTACAAGATCAACCTGCACACCGCCAAGGTGATGACTTTGGGTGAGCGCGTCGAGGACGTATTCCTGATCGACGGCGCCACACTGAACAACGCCCGCAGCCAGATCCAGCTTGAAACCGACCTGCTGGACGCGATCAAGGTATAAACTCAGTTTTAAGCAGCACCTCACCTTTATAGAAAACGCATCATGTCCGAAGAATTATTACGCCTGTCCAAACGCATGTCCGAACTGGGCCTGTGCTCGCGCCGTGAGGCCGACGAGTGGATAGCGCGCGGCTGGGTACGGGTAGACGGCCAGGTCGTCTCCGAACTCGGCACCAAGATCTACCCGAGCCAGCGCGTCACCGTCGAGCGCCAGGCCGCCGCCGAGCAATCCAAGCGCGTCACCGTGCTGATCAACAAACCGATGGGCTACGTCAGCGGCCAGGCCGAAGACGGCTACCAGCCGGCCGTGGTGCTGATCAAGCCGGAAAACCGCTGGCCGGACGATCCATCGCCGGAAATCTTCCACCCTACCCAACTGCGCTCGCTGGTGCCGGCCGGCCGCCTGGACATCGACTCGGTCGGCCTGCTGGTGCTGACCCAGGACGGCCGCGTGGCCAAGCACCTGATCGGCGAAACCACCGACGTCGACAAGGAATACCTGGTGCGCGTCGAGTACACCAAGCCCGGCAAACTGCCGGACAGCGACCTGAAAAAGCTCTGCCACGGCCTGTGGATGGACGGCAAGCCGCTGCTGCCGGCCAAGGTGCGCTGGCAGAACGAGGACCAGCTCAGCATCACGCTGCGCGAAGGCAAAAAGCGCCAGATCCGCCGCATGTGCGACATGGTCGGCCTCAAGGTTGTCGGTTTGAAACGTGTCCGCATCGGCAAAGTCAAACTGGGCGACCTGCCGGTGGGCCAATGGCGCTATCTGCGGCCGGAAGAGCAGTTCTGACACAATCTCTAAATATTCTTGCCATTTAGCAAGCCAAGAGTGCGAATAAACTGTAAACTGTGTAGATCGACCTCGCATCGTAGAGTCATTACCAAAGAGATATGCCGTCGTGAACGATCCCATACCGAATGAATTTCGCCGCGGTCCTCCCAGCCTAAAAGATGCTGTGGAACCAATTCCGGCGGGTTCCAAGCCGCACGAGATGACCGATGAACATGACATCGGCGATTCTCTCACCCTGCTCGCCGACAATGGCGATCCGATCTCCATTTATCCGGCCAGCACCACCAACGTGGTGATGGCGCGCATCAAATCGGTCGATCCGGAAAACCCGACCTTTGTGCTGGAACTGAACGAGGGCGAGTTCCTGCCGCCCGGCGACGCCGTGTTCGTCGCCTGGCTGCGCGCGGCCAAGGTGCAGTTCAAGCTCAGTTCGCCTGACTGGGCTTGCACGCCCGGCGAGCCGACCATGATCCCGCTGGATTTCCCGACCAAGTGCCAGGTGCTGAACCGCCGCGCCTCGACCCGGTTGGAAACGCCGCTGGGCATTTACTACATGGCCTCGTTTGTCCTGAACGGAAAACCTTACGAGTTGCAGCTGTACGACTTCTCCGCCGGCGGCGTCGGCATGCGGGCGCCGCCACGCGACTGCGTCGGCCTGTACGTCGGCCGCAAGCTGCAACGCGTGCGGCTGGAGCTGGGCCCGGATTCGGTGATGATCGCCGACCTCGACATTCGCCTGTCGCGCACCTTCCGCTCCTTCCTGCTGGGCGAGCAGGTACAGATCGGCTGCCAGTTCGTCAACCTGTCGCCGTCGATGCAGGAAGAACTGGCGCGCCTGCTGGACAAGCTCAACCTCAGCAAACAGCGTTAAACCTCTCGCGACAACCTTGCCGGGCATGCAACTTGCTTAAAAAAGCAGCTTAGATAGCTGCTTTTTTTATGGGCCCGGCATGACAACAACTACAGAGACCGAACCGGCGCAACGCATCGTCAAGATCCGTCGCGACTACAACACCTGGGTGGCCAACGAAACCATCGAGGACTATGCGCTGCGCTACACGCCGCGCGCGTTCCGCAAATGGTCGGTGTTCCGCGTTTCGAACACGGCCTTCGGCGCGATCTCGTTTCTGGTGCTGGAGGCGATCGGCGGCACCATCACCGTCAACTACGGCTTCATCAACGCGCTGTGGGCCATCATGGCGGTCGGCCTGATCATCTTCATGACCGGCCTGCCGATCAGCTACTACGCCGCCAAGTACGGCGTCGACATGGACCTGCTGACGCGCGGCGCCGGCTTCGGCTACATCGGCTCGACGATATCGTCCTTCGTCTACGCCTCGTTCACCTTCATCCTGTTCGCGCTGGAAGCGGCCATCATGGCCTATGCGCTGGAGCTGTACTTCCACCTGCCGCTCTATCTGGGCTACATGGTCAGCGCGCTGGTCGTGATCCCGCTGGTGACGCATGGCGTCACGCTGATCAGCCGCATCCAGATGCTGACGCAGCCCGTGTGGCTGGTGCTGATGGCCCTGCCCTTCATCGCCATCCTGCAAAAGAAACCCGAGCTGCCGATGCAGCTGCTGCAGTACGCCGGCCGCTCCGGCGAGAACGGCCACTTCAACGTGCTGATGTTCGGCGCCGCCACGGCGGTCGGCGTGGCGCTGATCACGCAGATCGGCGAGCAGGTCGACTTCCTGCGCTTCATGCCGCAGAAGACCGCCGCCAACCGCTTCCGCTGGCATCTGGGCGTGCTGATCGCGGGGCCGGGCTGGATCCTGCTCGGCATCGCCAAGATGCTGGGCGGCGCGCTGCTGGCCTTCCTGGCGATCAGCAGCGCGGTGCCGCTGGCGCAGGCGGTCAACCCGACGCAGATGTACCTGGCCGGCTTCGGCCAGGTGTTCGCGAATCCGTCGGTGGCGCTGCTGGCGACGGCGCTGGTGGTGGTGATCTCGCAGGTCAAGATCAACATGACCAATGCCTATGCGGGCTCGCTGGCCTGGTCCAACTTCTTCGCGCGGCTCACGCACAGCCATCCGGGGCGCGTGGTGTGGGCCGTGTTCAACGCGCTGATCGCCGTGCTGCTGATGGAGCTGGACGTGTTCCAGGCGCTGGACCAGGTGCTTGGCCTGTACTCCAACATCGCCATCTCGTGGATCACGGCGGTAGTGGCGGACCTGGTGGTCAACAAGCCGCTGGGCCTGAGCCCGAAAGGCATCGAGTTCCGCCGCGCCTATTTGTACGACATCAATCCGGTCGGCGTCGGCGCCATGCTGCTGGCGTCCGCGCTGTCGGTAGCGGCCTTCATGGGATTGTTCGGCCACCAGGCGCAGGCCTTCTCCGCCTTCATCGCGCTGCTGACGGCATTCGTGGCGTCGCCGCTGATCGCCATCGCCACCAAGGGCAAGTACTACATCGCCCGCAAGCCGGCGCAGGTGCACAGCAAGACCTGCGTGATCTGCGAAAAGGAATACGAGTCCGAGGACATGGCGCACTGCCCGGCCTATCAGGGTTCGATCTGCTCGCTGTGCTGCTGCCTAGACGCGCGCTGCAACGACGTCTGCAAGCCGCACGCGAAAGTGTCGTCGCAATGGCAGGCGGCGATGCAGGCGCTGCTGCCCAAATCGCTGTGGCGCTACCTGAGCAGCGGACTGGGACACTACCTGCTGCTGATGATCGTCACGGTGCTGTTCCTGGGCGCGCTGCTGGGACTGATCTACTACCACGAGCAATCGGTGCTGGCGGCCGGCGATGCCGCGCTGCTGCCGCAGCTGCAACTGGTGTTCTTCAAGATTTTTGCAGCGCTGCTGCTCACCAGCGGCATCGTCGCCTGGTGGCTGGTGCTGACCAGCGAAAGCCGCCGCGTGGCGCAGGAAGAATCGAACCGCCAGACCGGCCTGCTAACGCGCGAGATCGAACTGCACGGCCAGACCGACGCCCAGCTGCAGCAAGCCAAGAAGACCGCCGACCTGGCCAACCAGGCCAAGAGCCGCTACATCGCCGGCATCAGCCACGAGATCAGGACGCCGTTGAATTCCATCCTCGGCTACGCGCAGCTGCTGGACAACGATCCGTCGATCCCGGAGCACCGCCAGCAAGCCATCCGCGTGATCCGCAGCAGCGGCGAGCATCTGCTGTCGCTGATCGAAGGCACGCTGGACATCGCCCGCATCGAAGGCGGAAAATTCAACTTCGACATGAAGGAGTTGAACTTCCCCGACTTCATCGGCCAGATCGTGCGCATGTTCGAACTGCAGGCGGCCAACAAGGGACTGGCCTTCCGCTACGAGCTGACCGGCGCGCTGCCGCGCATCGTGCGCGCCGACCGCAAGCGGCTGGGGCAGATCCTCATCAACATCCTCGGCAACGCGGTCAAGTTCACCAGCACCGGCGGCATCGTGCTGCGGCTGCAGTACGCGCGCGAGATGGCCTCGTTCGAAATCGAGGACAGCGGCCCCGGCATCCTGCAGGAAGAGATCGACCACATCTTCGAGCCATTCTCGCGCGGCAGCGCCAGCGCGCACGCCAACGCCAGCGGCACGGGCCTCGGCCTGCCGATCTCCAAGATGCTGACGCAGCTGATGGGCGGCGAACTGAATATCCGCAGCACGCCGCAGCAAGGCAGCGTATTCCACATCCGCCTGTTCCTGCCCAGCGTGCACGCCTCGGCCAGGGAGCTGAAGGAACTGGAACAACCGGCTGCGCAGCGCACCGGCTATCGCGGCACGCGGCGCCGCATCCTGGTGGTCGACAACGAGCGGGTCGACCGCGAGATGCTGCTGAATATCCTGACGCCGCTGGGCTTCGACGTGGCGCTGGCCGAATCCGGCCTCGAATGCCTGGACCTGCACGCCTCCTTCAAACCGGACCTGATCCTGATGGACCTGGCCATGCCGGCCATGGACGGCTGGGAGGCAAGCTACATCCTGCGCCGCCGCCAGCTGTCGCAGGTGCCGATCGCCATCGTCTCCGCCAACGCCTTCGACAAGGGTATGGAAAACGCCGCCGGCATCACGGCGGCGGACTTCATCGTCAAGCCGGTCAACGTGGCCGAGCTGCTGGACTGGATAGGCCAGCGCCTGGCGCTGGAATGGATCACGCAGCCGGCTATCAGCATCGAGGTGGCTGCGGCCGCGCCGGAACTGGCGCAGCTGGTGCTGCCGCCCGCCGCGCAGCTGGCGGCGCTGAATGAGCTGATCCGCATCGGCTACGTGCGCGGCATCCAGAACAAGCTCGATGAAATCAGCGCGCTCGATGCGCGCTACCTGCACTTCACGCAAACCATGCGCAATTTCGCCGCCCGCTTCCAGCTGGACGCGATGGCCGACTTCCTCCGAAAGAACCAGAACGATGAACTTCAACATTGATCCCGCGCGCGGCGACGTCGTCCTGGTGGTGGACGACGTGCCGGAAAACCTGGCCGTGCTGCACGATGCATTGGACGAATCGGGCTACACCGTGCTGGTGGCGAACAACGGCGCCACGGCCTTGCAGCGCGCCGCCGAGGCGCAGCCGGACATCATCCTGCTGGACGCCGTCATGCCCGGCATGGATGGCTTCGAAACCTGCCGCCACCTGAAGGCCAGCCTGGCCACGCGCCACATCCCGGTGGTGTTCATGACCGGGCTGACGGAGGCGGAGCATGTGGTCGCGGCCTTCGCCGCCGGCGGCAACGACTACGTCACCAAGCCGCTGCGTACCAGCGAGGTGCTGGCGCGCATCACCTCCCACATGCAGACGGCGCGGCTGGTGGACCAGGCCCGCAGCGCGCTGGACGCCTTCGGCAACGCGGTCATTGCGATGACGCCGCGCGACGGCAAGATCGTCTGGCAAACGCCGCTGGCGCGCACGCTGATGCAGGGCTATGCGGTCGACACGGAATTGACGGCGTGGCTGGATGCGACGCAACTGGCGCACAGCCAGGGCCAGTCGCATCCGCCGCTGACACTGCAACGGGCCAGCCGCCGCCTGATCTTCTCGGCGGCGGAGTTCAGCGAAAACGAACAGTGGATGATCGTGCTGCGCGAAGAATCGGACAGTGCGGAGATCGAGAAGCTGATGGCGTCCTTCAAGCTGACGCAGCGCGAATCGGAGGTGCTGAACTGGGTCATCAAGGGCAAGACCAACCGCGACATCGGCGACATCCTCGGCACCAGCCCGCGCACGGTGAACAAGCACCTGGAGCACGTGTTCATCAAACTGGGCGTGGAAACCCGCACCTCCGCCGCAGCGGTCGCGATGGGCAAGCTGCGACTCAGAACGACGGAAGCCGCAAGCCCAGTTGAATCGCCAGCAGGCGCACCACCACGATAGAAACCAGGCCGACGCCGAACGCCCAGCGCGGTGGCATGCCGGCCTTCTTCAGCAGGATGTACAGCAGGATGCCGGCGATGGCGGCGGTGGCGTAGATATCCTGGCGCAGTATCAGCGGCACCTTGGCGGCGAGGATGTCGCGCACCAGGCCTCCGCCGACGCCGGTCAATGTGCCCATCAGGATGACGATCAGCGCGCGGCAGCCCTGCGCCTCCGCCACCTTGGCGCCGGACATGGCGAACAGCGCCAACCCCAGCGCGTCGGCGATCAGCAAGGCGTCGGTCGGCACCGGCAGCACCTGCACCCAGACGATGGTGAAGACGGCCGAAGCGACGATCACCAGCAGCGGCTTGGGATCCTCGATCCAGAACACTGGATGGCGGTTCAGCAGCAGGTCGCGCACCGTGCCGCCGCCGATGGCGGTCATCGCGGCCAGCACCATGATCCCCAGCAGATCCAGATGGGAAGCCATCGCCGCCAGCGTGCCGCTGGCGGCAAATACGGCCACGCCGATCAGATCGAGGATATAAAAAAGCAAACGCAACTCCACGGCAAACCTGACAAATAAAAAAGGACCGTTACTTTATCAGCAATCGGCGGTGCGGCCAAATTATGCGGGAATGCTCAATGCCGCTTGTGTAACTCCATGGAGCGCGCCAGCAACTGCTTGCCTTCGCTGGTGGCCTGTTTAACCTGATCCGGCGACAGCCCCTGCGACATCTTCTGCATAAATTCATCCGTCAGCGGATTGGGAGCAGTGCTTGAAGATCCGCCAAATGCCATTTCATAATCGTCGTGCACGGCGGTCGCGTAGCGCAGCGCCGCTACCTGATGCTGCTTCAACAGGTCGCTGTCCTCGTTGTACTCACCCAGCAGCGAAATCATGCTGGGCATGTCGCCCAGTTGCGCCTGCACCTCCAGATACCCCAGCGCCTCCAGCTTCCATGCCTGTACCAGCGGATCGTCGGGCCGGGATTCCAACGCCGACGGATCGCCGAACGGGCCGGTGTGCAGGAAGCTCAGGTTCGCGCCGAAAACGCCGGCCTTGGTCGCCACGGTCAGGTGCTCCAATCGCGTAGTCTTCATCCGCTCGGTCAGGTCTGCGCACCGCAGTTTTTCCGCGGACTTTTCGGCGTCGGTCGCCTTCCGCATGGCGTCGCCGTCCTCCACCACCAGATCGCCGGTGCGTTGGAAGTTGATACAGTTTTGCACCAGCCAGTACGCATCGTAGGCATCGGACGGCTTGCCGGTGCTGGCCAGTTGGTCGACCTGCTGCGCCAGCGTGTAACGCGGGTCGGGTTTGGGTAACTGGGTTGGCGGCTTGGCGCGACTGGTCTCTGCGAGGGCGGCGCGGCTCGCTGCCTGCTGCCTGGCCGCCTCGGGTTCACCTCCAGGACGGCTCGACGACCAGTACAAGCCAACCAGGACGAGCGGCGCCAGCAGAACGACATAAAGCGAAAATTGCGGTCTCATGATGGCTACAAAGTGGCAAGAAAGACAATGTAGCATGGAACTCAACTAAAAAAATGCGCGCTTTGTCACGCGGTGCGCCCTACGCCAACCTAGACAGCCAGGTGGCGCTTGACGTCCGGGTCGTTCATCGCCGCCTGCGCGCCGCAGGCCACCACCTCGCCGCGCGACAGCACGATGAACTGGTCGGCCAGTTCGTGGGCGAAGTCGAAGTACTGCTCGCACAGCAGGATCGCCATGTCGCCGCGCTGGCGCAGCAGCCGGATCACGTTGCCGATGTCCTTGATGATGGACGGCTGGATGCCCTCGGTCGGCTCATCGAGGATGATCAGTTTGGGCTCGGCCAGCAGCGCGCGCGCAATCGCCAGCTGTTGCTGCTGGCCGCCGGACAGGTCGCCGCCGCGCCGGTGCAGCATGTCCTTCAGCACCGGGAACAGCTCATACACCTCGCCCTTGATGGTGGACGCCTTCTTGCCGCTGTGCGTGGCGAGGCCCATCAGCAGGTTCTCCTCCACCGTCAACCGCGCAAAGATCTCCCGGCCCTGCGGCACGTAGGCGATGCCGGCCCGCGCGCGCTGGTGCGGCGCCATGCGCGTGATGTCGCGCCCTTCCAGCCGCACCGCGCCGGCCGATACCGGCAGCACGCCCATCAGGCATTTGAGCAGCGTGGTCTTGCCGACGCCGTTGCGGCCCAACAGCGCCATGCACTTGCCCCGTTCCAGCTCCAGCGATACGCCGCGCAGCGTGTGCGAGGAACCGTAGTACTGGTTGATTTTTTCGACTTGCAGCATATTCGTCAGCGCCCCAGATAAACTTCAATCACCCGCTCGTCGGACTGCACTTGCGACATCGTGCCCTGTGCCAGCACCGAGCCTTCGTGCAGCACCGTCACCACGCCCTGCTGCGCGATCTCCGTCACGAACGCCATGTCGTGCTCCACCACCATGATCGAATGCTTGCCGCGCAATTCGTTGAGCAGCTCCGCCGTGCGCGCCGTTTCGGCGTCGGACATGCCGGCCACCGGTTCATCCAGCAGGATCAGCTGCGGCTCCTGCATCAGCAGCATGCCGATCTCCAGCCACTGCTTCTGCCCGTGCGACAGCAGCCCTGCCAGGCGCTGCTCGCTGCCGTTCAACCGTATCAGCTTGAGGATCTCGTCGATCTTGCCGCGCTGTTCGGACGACAGCCGCGCGAACAAGGTGGGCCGCACGCGCTTGTCGGTCTTCATCGCCAGTTCGAGATTTTCAAACACGGTGTGCTGCTCGAAGATGGTCGGCCGCTGGAACTTGCGGCCTATGCCGGCATGGGCGATCTGGTATTCCGTCATGTGGCTCAGGTCCATGGTCTGACCGAAGAAGGCAGTGCCGGAGGTTGGCCGCGTCTTGCCGGTGATGACGTCCATCATCGTGGTCTTGCCCGCGCCGTTAGGGCCGATGATGCACCGCAGCTCGCCGACCGAAATATCCAGGCTCAGTTTATTCAGCGCGCGGAAGCCGTCGAACGACACCGTGATCTCTTCCAGGTACAGGATGGCGCCGTGCGTGGTGTCCAGTCCCGGCTCCGCCACGCGGCCCGACGAGATGTTCACATGTTCGTTGGCGCTCATGCCTGCTCCTTGCGCCAGCGCGCCGCCAGTCCCGCTATGCCCTGCGGCAGGTAGCGCGTCACCAGGATGAAGATCAGTCCCAGCGCGAACAGCCACAGATTCGGGAAGGCGCCGGTGAACCAGCTTTTCAAGCCGTTGACGGAGAACGCGCCGATGATAGGCCCCAGCAGCGTGCCGCGGCCGCCCACCGCTGCCCAGATCACCATCTCGATCGAGTTCGCCGGCGACATCTCGGACGGGTTGATGATGCCGACCTGCGGCACATACAGCGCGCCCGCTATCCCGCACAACACCGCCGACAAGGTCCACACGAACAGTTTGAACCACAGCGGGTTATAGCCGATGAACATCAGCCGCGATTCCGAATCGCGCACCGCTTGCAGCACGCGTCCCAGCTTGGACTTGACGATCCAGCGGCACAGCAGCAGCGAGCCGGCCAGCATCGCCAGCGTGACCAGGTACAGCGTCGCCTTAGTGGCGGGCGCGCTGATCGAGTAGCCCAGTATCCGCTTGAAGTCCGTGAAGCCGTTGTTACCGCCAAAGCCGGTGTTATTGCGGAAGAACAGCAGCATGAAGGCGTAGGTCATGGCTTGCGTGATGATCGAAAAGTACACGCCCTTGATGCGCGAACGGAAAGCGAAGAAACCGAATACGAACGCCAGCACGCCCGGCACCAGCACCACCAGCGCTACACAGTACCAGAAGCTGTCGGTGGCGGACCAGAACCACGGATAGGTTTTCCAGTCGAGGAAGACCATGAAGTCCGGCAGGTCGCTCTGGTACACGCCCTCCCTGCCGATGGCGCGCATCAGGTACATGCCGTGCGCATAGGCGCCCAGCGCGAAGAACACGCCGTGGCCCAGCGACAGGATGCCGGCATAGCCCCACACCATGTCGAGCGCCAGCGCGGCCAGAGCGTAGCACATGAATTTGCCGACCAGGCTGACCATGTAGCTGGGTACATGCAGCGGATGGCCGTCCGCAAAGGCCAGGTTCAGCAAGGGCAGCGCGGCCAGCACCACGCAGCAGGCGGCGATGCCGCTCCACGCCTGGCGCGAAAAGAGAGAGGGATGATTCATTCTGCGCTCCTGCCTTTCATGGCGAACAGGCCCTGCGGCCGCTTCTGGATAAACATGATGATGAAGACCAGGATGGCGATCTTGGCCAGCACCGCGCCCGCCACCGGCTCCAGGAATTTGTTCGCTTCGCCCAGTCCCAGCGCGGCGATGATGGTGCCTGCCAGCTGGCCGACGCCGCCCAGCACCACCACCATGAAGGAATCGACGATGTAGCTCTGGCCCAGGTCCGGCCCCACGTTACCCAGCTGCGACAGGGCCACGCCGCCCAGTCCCGCGATGCCGGAGCCGAGGCCGAAGGTCATCATGTCGATCTTGGCGGTGTAGACGCCGACGCAGCCGGCCATGCGGCGGTTCTGCATCACGGCGCGGACGAACAAGCCGAGCCGGGTCTTGTTCAGTATCAGCCAGACGCCCGCCACCACGAACAGCGCGAACACGATGATGACGATGCGGTTATAGGCCAGCACCAGCGAGCCAAGCACCGTCACGCCGCCCGACATCCACGACGGATTCGCCACCTCGACGTTCTGCGCGCCGAAGATGGTGCGTACCGCCTGCATTAGTATCAGGCTGATGCCCCACGTGGCCAGCAGCGTTTCCAGCGGACGGCCGTAGAGCCAGCGGATCACCGTGCGCTCCAGCGCGATGCCGACGGCGGCCGTCACCAGGAAGGCGGCCGGCAGCGCGGCGATCAGGTAGCAGTCCACCGCCGAGGGGAAGTAGTTGCGGAAGCCGAGTTGGCACAGGTAGGTGGTGTAGGCGCCTATCATCAGCAGTTCGCCGTGGGCCATGTTGATGATGCCCATCAGGCCGAAGGTGATGGCCAGGCCCAGCGCCGTCAGCAGCAGCACGCTGGCCAGCGAGATGCCGTAGAAGACGTTGCCGATAAATTCGGTGCGGGCCAGGCGACTGTCCAGCGCCTGCAAGGTGTGGGCGGCGGCCACGCGCACCGACTGGTCGGGTTCCTTATCGCTCTGCATCGCTTGCAGCAGCGGGCGCAGGTTGGCGTTGCTGCTGTCGGCCAGCGCTTCGACGGCGACCTTGCGCTTGGCGGCTTCCGGCGATTGCAGGTTGGCGGTGGCGGCGACCAGTTGCAGCATGGGGCGGATCTCGGCGTCCTGCTCGTTCGCCAGGGCCTTCTCGATCAGCGGGGCCTGCGCCAGCGTGACGCTTTTTTGCAGTTCGGTGGCTGCTGCCAGCCGCTGCGCGCGGTCTGGGGCGAATAGTTTGAGGGCGGACAGCGCGTCGTCGACGGCGCCGCGCAGGCGGTTGTTGACCATCACACCATCCAGCCCTTCGGGCAGTGGGCCGGTTGCGCCGGTGGCCGGGTTGTAGGCTTTGTCGTCGGTGACGATGTAGATGCTGCCGTCCGGCGTGGCGTACAGGGCGTCGCCTTTGAGCGCCGTCAGCAGGCGGATGGCGTCGTCGTTGGCCAGCGCGCCGATCTTGACGATGGCATCGACGCGGGCGTCGGGATCGCCGCCGGCCAGGGGCGCCAGCAGTGTGCTGTCGATGGCGGCATGCGCCGCGCAGGACAGCAGCAGGCAGGCCAGGAGCAGGAGTTTTTTCAAGGTGGTGTCCTCAGTGGTACTGGTTTGCTGCGGGCTCCGTCGCACCGACCGGAGCCCCACGGCACGGCTTACAGCTTCTGCTTACCCTCGTTACCGGGAATGTACGGGCTCCACGGATTCGCGCGCACCGGACCTGGCGTCTTCCACACCACACTGAACTGGCCGTCCGGCCGGATCTCGCCAATGAACACCGGCTTATGCAAATGGTGATTGGTCGGATCCATCGTCAACGTAAAGCCCGACGGCGCCTTGAAGCTCTGCCCCGCCATCGCCGCGATCACCTTGTCGGTGTCGGTCGACTTGGCCTTCTCCACCGCCTGCGCCCACATATGGATGCCCACGTAGGTCGCTTCCATCGGATCGTTGGTCACGACGGTATTCGCGTTCGGCAGCTTCTTGGCGATGGCATAAGCCTTCCACTTCTTGATGAACTCCGTATTCACCGGATTCTTCACCGACTCGAAGTAGTTCCACGCCGCCAGGTGGCCCAGCAGCGGCTTGGTATCCACGCCGCGCAGCTCCTCCTCGCCCACCGAGAACGCCACCACCGGCACATCGGTCGCCTTCAAGCCCGCGTTGCCCAGCTCTTTGTAGAACGGCACATTGGAATCGCCGTTGATGGTGGAGATCACCGCCGTCTTGCCGCCCGCCGAGAACTTCTTGATGTTGGCGACGATGGTCTGGTAGTCCGAGTGCCCGAACGGGGTGTACACCTCGTCGATATCGCTATCCTTCACGCCCTTGCTCTTCAGGTAGGCGCGCAGGATCTTGTTGGTGGTGCGTGGATAAACGTAGTCGGTCCCCAGCAGCACGAAGCGCTTGGCGCCACCGCCCTCCTTGCTCATCAGGTATTCCACCGCAGGTATCGCCTGCTGGTTGGGTGCGGCGCCGGTGTAGAAGACATTCTTCTCCAGCTCCTCACCCTCGTACTGCACCGGGTAGAACAGCAGGCTATTCAGCTCTTTGAACACCGGCAGCACCGACTTGCGCGACACCGACGTCCAGCAGCCGAACACCACGGACACCTTGTCCTGCGCGATCAGCCCGCGCGCCTTCTCGGCGAACAGCGGCCAGTTGGAGGCCGGATCGACCACCACCGCCTCCAGCTTCTTGCCCAACACGCCGCCCTTGGCGTTGATTTCGTCGATGGTCATCAACGCCACATCTTTCAGCGACGTTTCGGAAATCGCCATCGTGCCCGACAGCGAATGCAGGATGCCGACCTTGATGGTGTCGGCGGCGTAAGCTTGCGCGCCGGCGGCCAGCATGGCGGTGGCGGCGGCGATACGGCTCAGGGATGCGATGAAGTTGCGACGATTTTGCATGAGATAGCTCCGTGTGGTGGAATTAGAATTGCAGCTGCAAGGTGACCGAGAACTTGTCCGTATCGGCGGCCTTGGTGACCTTGGTCTTCGAGTACACGGCGCTAACCTGCGCGTTGTAGCCGTCGATGATGTAGTTCACGCCTGCGTCATACTGTTTGGTGTCGATGTCGGTATCGGCGGCGAACTTCTGCCAGCGCACGAAGGGTTGGAACTTGCCCCAGCCGGCCTTCTCTTCGAAGATCCAGGAAGCGCCGGCCGAATAGGCCTTGCCCTGTTCGGACTTGATGATGTCGTCCGTGTTGTAGTCGTACCAGGCAGCTTCCAGCGCGAAGGCGCCGGAGCCCTTGACCCGTTTCTCCATCAGGAAGTCGACGTTGTAGGAGCTGTACTTGCCGCTCTTGGCGATGGTGAGAATGCCGTCCTTCTGGTAGCGTCCCGCCACGCCGATGGACAGGATGTCGGCGCCGCCGAGGTAATTGCCGGTGCCGTAGTAGCCCGGTTCCGCATCCCAGAAGTCGTACTGCAAGCGGCCCGCGTACATCAGCGAGTCGTCGGCCTTGACGCCCGCCGCCTTGGCCTGCGATTGCGTCATCGAGCCGATGCCAAAAGTATGGCCTTCGAACACGCCGAACGAGTAACCCAGCTTGCCTTCGGCGACATCGCCCCAGACCACCACGCCATCATCGCGGCCACGGAAGATGCCGCCGTTGTAGCCGTAGCGCGAAGCCACGCCGGCCCAGTAGCCGCCGCCCAGCGAGTAGTAC
Organism: Duganella sp. BJB476; assembly: GCF_003416895.1. Taxonomy (GTDB): domain Bacteria; phylum Pseudomonadota; class Gammaproteobacteria; order Burkholderiales; family Burkholderiaceae_D; genus Rugamonas. The sequence continues at coordinate 1,039,606 of NZ_QVIO01000001.1, read as the reverse complement.
GGCCCGGCCATGTTGGCGCGGTCGCTAGGCGATAGCAGACGGCCGGCCCAGATGTTCAACTCGGGTGAAATGGCGAACTGGCCGGCCGCGTCCAGGATGCGGATCTTGTCGCCGTCCCATTCGGTGTTCAGCATGCCCTTGATGTTCTTGTTGAGCGACGCGCCCAGGAACAAGCGCGCCGAATCCAGGTTGAAGTCGCTGGAGCGGTCGGTGCCATTGGGCGCCCCGTCCTTGGCGCTGGTGTAGCTCTCGCGCATGCCGAAGCCGACGCTGACCGACTTGTCTTCGCCAAAGTTGACCGTGGCGCCGGCCTGCGCATTGCCTACTACTGCAGCTGCTGCGGCCAGCAGCATTCCCCGTTTCAAACCCATCATGTTCCCCTTTTCGGTTTTGGATGCTGCAAGATTAGCCAGCAGACAAGCCGTGAGGAATACGTCGAATGACGTAGTGGTATGGGAGGGACAGGAGGATGCGCCGCCTGTAGGGCGGCGCGGGAGGGAGTATTACTTGCGCAGTTCGGCGACGGCGCGGTCGAGCACCGGGTCGGCGCCTGCGCGCAGCGACGTTACGGTGCGGCGTACTTCGACATCAGGCATGACGCCCTTGCCGACAAAGGCGCTGCCGTCCGGGTAGACGTCGCGCTTGACGCAGATGCGCGCCGAGCCGCCGCCCGGCAGTTGGATGAACAGGGGCTGGCCGGTGCTGCCACCGGTGGCCTCGCCGACGATGATCCCGCGCTTCATCAGCCTGAAGGCGACAGCAAAATCTTCCGCGGCGGAGAAGGTCTGCGCGCTGGTCAGCACAGCCACCGGACCGTTGAAGACCTCCTTGTGCTGTGCCTTGTAGGTGTCACCGGCGAAGTCCGTCGGCGTCCAGAAGATGGCGGGGCTGACTTGCGCGCGCATCACGGCGTTGCCATCGCGGCGGTAGGAAGCGGCGCTGCCAATCGGCTGCCGGCTCAACCAGGACAGTATCCGCAAGCCGAATCCGCTGGAGCCGCCGCCGTTGCGCCGTACGTCGATCACCAACCCTTTGGCCTTCAGGATGTCCGGGACCGCCTTCTCGAACGCCCTGACGCTTTCGTCGTTCTCGAAATGGTCGATGGAGATATAGGCGATATCGCCCGGCAGCGTCTTGAAGACAAACTGCTGCGGCGCCTGATAGCTGCCGGAGCGCTCCACCACCTCATCGCGCTCCGTACCGTCCGCGCCGCGCACGCGCAATGTCAGCGGTTTGCCAGCGTCGCCCATCAGCAGTTGATAGGAATAGGTGCGCATCGCCCGGTCCTGTGGCGTGGATGCGCTGACGAACGGCTCGATCCGCCGGTGGCCATATTCCAGCACCGGCTCGTCGTCGACGGCGACAATCTCGTCGCCGACGTGCAGGCGCGCCTGCAATGCGGGATTGCCGACTCGCTCGACCAGCACCTTGTCCTCCACCAGCACGGTGCGCAGCGGCGGACGCGCATACAACTCGTCGCTTAGCTCTTCCGGCGGATAGATGTTGGTGTGGCCGTCCTGCAGCAAGGGCGCCAGCTGCATCATGATCCGATAGTAGTCGCGCGTGGTCGGCGCCGCGATCACCTTGGTCAGATAGTCCATGTAGACCTGGTCCCACGCCAGGCCGGGCACGTGATCGAAGTGGACGAAACTCTCACGTGCCTCGGCCCAGAACAGCGACAGGCCGGCGACCTTCTCCTCCACCGTCAGCACCGCCTTGTACGGCGTGGCGATGGCGGGTACTTTGTACAGACGGTCCGGCAAGGCCATCGTCTGCTGCACCGCCTTGAAGCGCGGTTCATCGCGCAGGCTGTTGAACTCGGGGCCGGCCAGCATGGCTGAAAAAGCCGGCATCCACAGCATGCCCTGTACGCGTTCCAGCGCCGCCAATGCCTGTTCTTTCATGCCCAGTCGCGCGTACACGCCGGCCAGCGGCAGCAGCAGGTTGATATTCTCCGCATACAAAGGTTTATAGCCGTTGGCGTGCTCGGAGACCTGAGGTGTCGCCAGATAGTCCAGCAGCTTCTGATACTTCGGCACCGCGCGCTTCAGGTCATCCGGCGTCGCCGACGCGGGCTCGCTCAATCTCTGCGCTTCGCTGCGTTGGGCGCGCATGTATTGGTAGATCGCCGGGGTGCCAGCATCCAGCGGCGGCGTTGTCGCATCGGCCGCCAGCGCCAGCGGCGTGAACAGGGCTGCCAGCACCAGCATGGCGAGTGGTTTGAGTATCATTGCATCCTTTTCGGTTACGCAAGTGGCGGAGATGTTGGCATAAAAGCACCTCCTCCGCAATCGCCCCGATTTAGTGGCACAATAACGGCTTACTTTTTTTGGAAGACCATCATGACCATTTTTGCCGCCTCGGTTTTCGACGCCACCGTTATCTACGAAGGCAATGAACTGTTCAAAGGCCAGGGCGCAGCGCGCGGCTGGGCCGAAAAACTGGCGAAGGAACTGGAGTGCGAAATCGGCGTCGAAAAGCTCGGCACCGGCTGGGTACTGACCGGCACCGTCGACGGCGAAGCCTGCAAGTGGAGCATCGTCGGCCAGCGCCTCAAACGCATGGACTAAAGCGTGCGCTAGCGCACAACATCGCCTGCAACACTCAGCGGCCGGCGGCAACCGGCGGTGAAGCCTCGGCGCGCAGGATGATCACGGCGGTGGCGATGTCCTCGTGACGATTGCGCGCCGGCGAGTTGACCGTCATGTAGATTTTCACCGCCGCCAGCGTAGCGTGGTCGCCGAAAAACGCTCCCTCGGCGTCGTAGCGCTCCGGGAAGTTCTCCTTGTTCAGTGGGCACGACAACGATTCATTCTTCCCGCGGTTCGGCCGTTTCTCGCATTTGACGTAGCTGTCGCCGTTGACGGCGGCGGCGATCAGATGATCGGTGGGCTGGTCCAGCATCACCGGAAAACTGAAGCGACGCGCAACCCCGTCCACCTTCATCTCGAAACTGAGCACGCCCTTGTAGGCCGGCAGATTGTCGAGTTTCAGTTTGGCGTCCGATATTTTACCGGGCGGGATAAAGCCGTCGCCGCCAAGGCCGCCGCGGAAGGTCGCATCGGTGCCGTCGATCTGGCGGTACTCCATGCTGCGGTGTATGAACAGCAGATTGTCGTAGGCCGATTGCGGAATCGGTTTGTTGGCCGCCATAGCCTGGGCCTGGGCCACGATCGCCAGCATGCGCGCCTGTCGCTCCGCCGGTCCCGGCATCGGCCCGTGGCTGGCTTCCACAGTCAGCCGTACCTTCGACTCCTGGCCGACAAACAAATGCATATTGTCGCGTCGGCCCCACCATAATTCGCCAACCGGCCCGGTGCTGCCGGACTGCTCCCACGCCGCCGGGTCGTAGGTGTCCTTCGGCGCAGGATCTTCGCGGCCCAGGTCGGGATTGCGAAGTCCCGCCAGCTTGCCGTCCTTGCTGAACGCCGCCATTTTGTACGAGCCACCGTAGTTGGTCGCGCCGACGCCGGCGTTGGACGAAAACTGCGAACACACGTTCTGACTGGCGCCGGCGGGCAACCACGGCTTGGCTGCCGGCGGGCAGCGCTCCAGTGTTTCAGGGCCTGCTGCGGCGGGCAACGCCATCCACAGCGCCGCCAGTAAGGACAGGGTCGGGTACTTGTTCTTCATGGAGCGTATGCTTGAATTAAAAGATAATATTATATGCCTGCTAATAATCAGGCGCCGCACAATGTGGGGTTCGGAGTAGAATTTAACTTTGACTATGCCGTCGAGTCGTTTCACCATGCCTGAAGCACTGCCCTTCCCGATTCGAAAAGAATGCCCGCCCGGCGCCTGCGAGTGCGGCCGCGACGAGCTGCTGGAACAATGGGATGGTGCGCCCGACGCCACGGATATCCGCATCCTGCGCCTGACGCGTGAGCAGGAGAAGGCGCTGATCGAGCGTATCGAGAACATCGCCAGCTTCGAGGAGCTGGGCCACATCGAGCAGCGCATGCAGGAGCAGCTGGGCATCCGCCTGACCATCACGCCCAGCGCGAACGGCGTGCGCACCGTGATGGGCCTGCAGATACGCCTGGTGGAGCAGCCGGGCCTGTGCCGCAAAACCCGCGAAAACGTGCCGGCCGCCGTGCGCCGCTGCTTCAACAAAAACCCCGATATCGTCTACGCGCTGCTGAATGCGCGCGACCTGCTGGGCGCCGAATAGCGCCCGCCATACTTAGCCGGGATGCGCCAGCGCCGCGCCAGGCATGCTGCCTCCGGTCGTGCCATCCGGGTAGATGTCGTGGAATTTGCTGTAGTCCAGTATCCGCACATTGCCGTCCTGCTTGTCCGACATGATGTCGGCAAAGTGGTGGTTGAAGAAGATGTGCTCCGCCGCGTAGGTCTGGCGCGCGTGGACGAAATCGTTGAGCGTGTCGTCGGTGCCGGAGACGGCCACCGACAGCGTGGCGCCCTCCTTCTGCAGATCTTCCTGCGACTTGCCCCAGAACGGACTGGATTCGTCGATCTTGTGCAGGATGGTCCATGTCAGCGCGAACACGCCGGACCGCTCGCGTTCCAGCTGCAGATCATAGAAGCGCGTGAAGATCTGCCCTTCCAGCGTCATCTCGCGGCGGATCAGCGTGGCGCGCACCGAGGCTTCCAGTATCAGGTTGCCGCGTTCGTTACCGGTCCTCAGCATCAGCGTCGGCACGCCGTTGAATGGCGTGATCACGGCGACGTCGGAAAACATGATGCGCGAGGTCGGACGCGAGAAGCGCGCGAACAACAGGCCCGTCACCGTCGCCACCTCCACCATGCCGAGCAGGATCTCGGTCGAGGCGACCACGTGGCCATAGGTCGAACCGGGGTTCATATAGCCATAACCGACGGTGGCCAGCGTTTCGATCGAGAAGAAGAAGGTGTCGAGGAAGGAGCCGGGCCGCGCGTTGGACACCGAGCCTGGCACCAGGAAGAACGCCAGCGCGAACCCCACGTTGGTGACCATGTACAAGCCGCCAACCAGCAGGAAGAAGCGCGGCCAGCTCAGGGTCAGCATCCAGTGGTAGATGTCGCCCCAGTACCAGCGCCCCAGGCCTACCCGCTTGATCTGCGACGTCCCCATCCGGAACACGCCGCGCTCATTGCCGACCCGTGGACGGATGACCTTTTGCGCAGGCTTGCGCACCGGACCTTCACTCATCGCCTGCCTCAATCGTCGTCGTTGGGATCGAGGTCGGGGAACATCACCTCGGTGAAGCCGAACCGGGAGAAGTCGGTGATGCGCATCGGGTACAACACGCCGAGCAGGTGGTCCACTTCATGCTGCACCACGCGCGCGTGGAAGCCGTCGACGTCGCGCAGGATGGGCTGCCGGAACTGGTCCACGCCTTCGTAGCGCAGGCTGGTGAAGCGCGGCACGCTGCCGCGCAGGCCAGGCACCGACAGGCAGCCTTCGAAGCCCTCTTCCATCTCGTCCGACAGCGGCGTGAGGGTGGGATTGATTAATACCGTTTCCGGCACTTGCGGCGCATCGGGATAGCGCGCGTTCTGTTTGAAGCCGAAGATCACCAGCTGCAGGTTGACGCCGATCTGCGGCGCCGCCAGGCCCGCGCCGTTGGCGGCGTGCATGGTGTCGAACATATCGGCGATCAGCTCGCGCATGGCCGGTGTATCGAACTCGGTCACCGGCTCGGCCACGCGCAGCAGGCGCGGATCACCCATCTTCAGGATTTCGCGCACCATCATTTGCTGCCCCCGTTGATTTCGCACTGCATATCGCGCAGGAACTGGCAGTACTCGGCGCCGGTTTCCGGGTGCTTGAGGCCCATCGCCGTCATCGCCTTCAGGTAGCCCAGCTTGGAGCCGCAATCGTAGCGCTGGCCGTCGTAGCGGTAGGCCAGCACGCGTTCATCCTTCAGCAGCGCGGCGATGCCGTCGGTCAGCTGAATTTCGCCGCCGGTGCCGGTGCCGAGGTTTTCCAGGTACTGGAAAATCCGGCCCGACAGCACGTAGCGGCCCACCACCGCCAGCGTGGACGGCGCCACATCCGGCGACGGCTTCTCGACGATGCCGTGCACCACTTCCAGCTTCGGCTGGTAGGCCGAGGCGCTGACGATGCCGTACTGTCGCGTGGCTTCGCGCGCCACTTCCTGCACCGCCAGGATGCTGCAGCGCTCATAGGCATGCAGCTCGGTCATCTGTGCCAGCACCGGCTTGATGCCGTCGGCGGTGTCCATGAAGTCGTCCGCCAGCAGCACGGCGAACGGCTCGTCGCCGATCACAGGACGCGCGCACAGCACCGCATGGCCCAGGCCCAGCGGCTCGGACTGGCGGATGTAGATGCAGTTGACGTGCTTCGGAATAACGTTCTGCACCAGTTCCAGCAAGGACTTCTTGTCGGCCGCTTCCAGTTCCGCTTCCAGTTCGTAGGCCTTGTCGAAGTGGTCTTCGATGGCGCGCTTGTTACGGCCGGTGATGAACACCATTTCCGTGATGCCGGCGGCGACCGCCTCTTCCACGGCGTACTGGATCAGCGGCTTGTCGACGATGGGCAGCATTTCCTTCGGCTGCGCCTTGGTCGCGGGAAGGAACCGGCTGCCAAGGCCGGCCACAGGGAATACGGCTTTTCTGATTTTGGACATGATCATCTGCTTTGTTTTATCTGGCTTCCAGCAGCGCCAGCAGGCCTGCCTCGTCCAGTATGGTGACTTCAAGTTCCTGGGCCTTGGCCAGCTTGCTGCCGGCATCGGCCCCTGCAACCAGATAATGCGTCTTCTTGGATACCGAACCGGATACCTTGCCGCCCTGCGCTTCGATCATGGCGGCGGCCTGATCGCGACTCAGGTTGGGCAGAGTGCCCGTCAATACAAAGGTCTTGCCGGTCAGCGGACCTTCGGCTGCCTGCTCCGGCAGTTGCGCCAGCAGGTCGTCGCGCAGCTGGTGCAATGCCAGCAGCTGTTCGCGATGCCCCGGCTCCGCCATCCACGCTTCCAGCGCTTCGGCCACGCCGGCCGGCAGGCCGAACACTGTGAACACCGGCAGGTGCGCCAGCACTTCCAGCGTCACCTCCTGTTCGACCAGCTGCTTGCTGCGTGGTTCCGTCAGTTTCGGTATGCCCAGCGCGGCCATCAGCTTGACGGTGTCGAGCTTCTCGCGCAGCTTGGCGCTCGGCGGATGCTCGCCGGTCGGCGCGACGCCGGCGGCCAGCAAGGCGTCGATGGCTTCCTGGTTCTTCGGCTCGGCGAAGAAGTCGGCGATCGAATCGGCGACGATGCCGCCGATATCGGGCAGCACGCGCAGCAGCGCGGCCGGCACGCGGCGCACCAGGTCGAAACGGCCCAGCCATTCGGCCAGCGTCTTGGCGGTTGATTCGCCGACGTGGCGAATGCCGAGCGCGAACAACATGCGTTCCAGCGGCGGGTTCTTGCTGGCGGCGATGGCTTCCAGCAGATTGTCCGCCCACTTGGTGGCGATTTTCCCTTGCGCGACAGTCTCCGGCGTCGTGCCTTCGCGCTCGTCGGCCAGGCGCTTCATTTCCAGCAGGTCTTCCAACTTCAGCGCGTACAGGTCGGCCACGCGCTGCACCTGGCCGTGTTCGACGAGGTTGTCGATGTAGCGGTCGCCCAGGCCTTCGATGTCCATCATCCGGCGGCCGGCGAAGTGGCGGATCGCTTCCTTGCGCTGGGCCGAGCAGAACAAACCGCCGGAGCAGCGGGCGATCGCCTCGCCTTCTTCACGCACCACGTGTGAGCCGCAGACAGGGCATGTCTTCGGCAGCACATAGGCTTCCGGCTCCGGCGACGGGCGGCGTTCCAGCACCACGGACAGCACCTCGGGGATGACGTCGCCGGCGCGGCGCACGATCACCGTGTCGCCTATGCGCACGTCCTTGCGGCGCACTTCATCTTCGTTATGCAGCGTGGCGTTGGTGACGTTGACGCCGCCGACGAACACGGACGCCAGCCGCGCCACCGGCGTGATGGCGCCGGTGCGGCCTACCTGCACTTCAATCGCCAATACGGTGGTCAGCGCTTCTTCAGCGGGGAACTTGTGCGCCAGCGCGAAACGCGGCGCGCGCGAGACGAAGCCCAGCGTGCGCTGGTCCTGCAGCAGGTTGGCTTTGTAGACCACGCCGTCGATTTCGTATGGCATGGTCGGACGCGCATCGCCGATCTGTTTGTAGTAGGCCATCAGGCCGTCGTAGCCGCGCACCACGGCGGCCTCTTTCGCCACCGGCAGGCCCATGCTACGATACCAGTCCAGCAGCGCGGAATGCGACAACGGCATCTCGGCGCCTTCCAGAGCGCCGACGCCATAGGCGAAGAAGCTCAGCTTGCGCGATGCGGTGATGCGCGAATCTAGCTGGCGCAGGCTGCCCGCCGCCGCATTGCGCGGATTGACGAATTCCTTCATGCCAGCTTCGCGCTGGCGCGCATTCATCGCTTCGAAATCGCTCTTGAACATCAATACCTCGCCGCGCACATCGAGGATGGCTGGCGGGTTCGGGGTGTTCAGGCGCAGCGGGATCGAGCGGATGGTGCGGATATTGGTCGTGACGTCTTCGCCGGTATAGCCGTCGCCGCGCGTGGCGGCTTGCACCAGCAGGCCATCCACGTAGCGCAGGTTGATGGCCAGGCCGTCGTATTTGACTTCGGCCGCGTATTCGACGGCGGCCGCCGCATCCAGGCCCTCGCGCACGCGGCGGTCGAAGTTCTCGATATCCTCGTCGGTGAAGCCGTTATTCAGCGACAGCATCGGCACCGTATGGGTCACCTGGTCGAACTGCGGCAGCGGCGCCGCGCCCACGCGCTTGGTGGGCGAATCGGGCAGCGCGAATTGCGGGTTTGCTTCTTCCAGCTTTTGCAGCTCGATGAACAGCTTGTCGTACTCCGCGTCCGGGATGGTGGGCGCGTCTTCTACGTGATAGGCGTGCAGGTGCTTGTTGAGTTCAGCGCTCAACGACTCGATACGCGCCTTGAAATCCACTTCGGTCATGCTACTTCCTAGCTAAACAAACGCAACGCGCGGGTGGAACCGGCCGGAATATCGGCGTCGTTCATCTCGGCGTAGAAATCCTGTACCTGGCCGGCGATCTCCGCCAACGCGGCATCCGACAATGGCTGGTTGTAGTCGTCGACGATGGTCGCATCCAGGCGGCCCACCAGCGATTTGGCGCAAGCGACCATCGCACCGAAGCCGTCGCGGGAAGGCGCCACGCATGGCACGTCCAGCAGCAGCGTCAGGCGCGGCGTGGTTTCCTCGGCCAGCGTGACGTTGGTCGACAGCGAGAACAGATGGCCACCCTCACCATCCGGCATCACGTAGCGGCCGTCGGGACGCACGTCGAAGCCCTGCTTTTCCAGTGCGCCCAGCAGCGTGGAGATGGCCCACGGCGCGCCGTTGGTTTGCAGGTTGACGCCCAGCTGCGCGTCGTGGCCGGCGACGAAGCGGTGCAGATTGCGCGCTTCGGCCATCACTTCGATCATGTCCGGGATTTCCGGCTCGGCGCCGATTTCGTCGGCCATCGCGCGCAGGCGCGTGACCAGTTCCGAGTATTCCAGTTCGTTCAGCGCGGTGCTGCGGCTGGCCAGCTGCACGCCGCCTTGCAGCTTGGTGTAGACGCCGCCGTGGACGATGGGTTCCCAATCGCCGCTGACGGCCAGGCCGATGTAGTGCACCGGCTTGTTACCGACCATGCGCAGCGTTTGCAGCACCGGCAGCAGCTTGTCGCCGCGCGCCGCGCCTTCCAGCGCCAGCGGTAGCAGGCAATCGATCAGCGGGTCCACCAGCGCGGTGGCCTGTTCGGCCGCCGGCGTCACGGCGTTGACGCGCGGCGCAGCCGTCGCCGCCGTGGGGTCGGCAGGATCGCTTTCGAATTCAGCAGCCACCGCGCCCAACGCGGCCGCTGCGGCCGAAGCTTCGCCGCCAGCCACGCCGGGAGCGGCGCTGTCGAGCGAGAAGCTTGGCTCATGGCGTGCAGTGGACGATGGCGGAGCATCGCCGGTGCGCATCAGCACATCGTCATGATCGGTCGAGAAAGCGCGTTCGACACTCTTCTTGGCCTTGTATTCCTGGATTTTGTTGTACGTGAAAACGCCGGCGACGAATACGCCGGCGATTCCGATCAAACTCATTTGTAGGTCTGTCATGCTGCTTGTGCCTCGGAAGCGAAGTTTGCGGCGGATTCCATATCCACCGCCACGATGCGCGATACGCCCTGCTCTTGCATCGTCACACCGATCAGTTGATTGGCCATCTCCATCGCAATCTTGTTGTGCGAGATGAAGAGGAATTGGGTGTGGTCAGACATGCGTTTGACCATCCGGCAGAATCGTTCGGTATTGGCGTCGTCCAGCGGTGCATCGACCTCGTCGAGCAGGCAGAACGGCGCCGGGTTAAGTCGGAACATCGAGAACACCAGCGCCGTTGCAGTCAGCGCTTTTTCACCGCCAGACAGCAGGTGGATGGTGGCGTTCTTTTTCCCCGGCGGCTGGGCCATGACCTGCACGCCGGAGTCGAGAATTTCATCGCCGGTCATGATCAGCTTCGCCTGGCCGCCGCCGAACAGGATCGGGAACAGTTCGGAGAAGTGGCCGTTGACGCGGTCGAAGGTGTCCTGCAGCAGATCGCGGGTCTCTTTGTCGATGCGCGCGATCGCGTCTTCCAGCGTGTTGATCGCCTCATTCAAGTCGGCGTTCTGCGCGTCGAGGAAGTTCTTGCGTTCGGAGGCCGTCGCCAGCTCGTCCAGCGCCGCCAGGTTGACCGCGCCCAGCATCGAGATGGCATTGGTCAGGCGCGTCACTTCGCCTTGCAGGTACGAGGCCTTCATATCGGGATGCAGCTTCTCGGCCAGCGCCGCTTCGTCGGCCTGCACTTCGGCCAGCTGCGCGGCGAACTGCTCCTGGTTCAGGCGCGCGGCCTGTTCCTTCAGCTGCATTTCCATGATCTTGTCGCGCTGCGGCTGCAGGGCGCGTTCGGTCGACATGCGGCCTTCCTCGAACATGCGCAGCTGCTGCGTGATCTGATCGAGTTCGTGGCGGGCGTCGGACAGCGCTTTTTCCTGGCCGGTGCGGCGGTCCAGCAGTTCCTGCAAGCCCTCGTTGGCCTGGCCGGATTCGAGGCTGGCCAGTTCTGCCTGTCCCGCTTCCAGGCTTTGCGTGACCTGCGCCACCTGCGCGGTCGCGGTGGCGATCGAGCGGCGGAATTCTTCGATCTTGCTGCGCTGGGACTTCTCGGCGAACTGCGCTTCCTGCGCGGCGCGTTCCAGGTCGCGCAAGGCTTCGCGGGCGTCGGACAGGCGCTGTTCTTTTTCGAGGAACAGGGTCTGGCCTTCCTCGTGGTCGCCCTGCAGGTTGCCGAGCTCCATATCGAGCTGCTCGAACTTTTCCTCGGACTCCATCTTGACCTGAGTTTGTTCTTCTTCCTGTGCGGCGATTTCGGCCAGGTCGGTTTCGATCTGGTTGCTGCGCTGGTTGAAGCGCGCTTCGATCTCCGACAGCTTGACCACGTCCAGCTGCAAGGTGTGCACCGACTGCTGCAGGCTTTGCAGCTTGGCGCGGTACTCGGTCAGGCGGCGCGTCAGTTCGGAGACGGCGGCATCGGCGCGCACCGACCGGGCGCGCGCTTCGTCGGCCAGCATCTGCTGCGCGCGCAGCTGCTTGGTGATGTTGTCGATTTCCTGCTGGCGGCCCAGCATGCCGTCCTGCTCCGAGTCGGCGGCGTAGAAACGCACGCTGCCCTGCGTGACGGCGTGACCCTGGCGCGTGACGAAGCAGGCGCCGGCCGGCAGCTTGGCACGGTCGGCAAAGGCTTCGGCCGTGTCCTCGGCGATGTAGACGTTGTGCAGCCAGTCCTGCAGCAGGCCGCGCAGGCCCGGGTCATTCAGTTTGAGCAGATTCAGGAACGGCTTCAGGCCAGCTACTTCCACCGGCGCCGGCGGCACCGCGTGCGACGGCGCGAACAACGCCAGCTTGGCCGGTGGCGCATCGCTGAAGAAGGCCTTGGCCCATTCGATGTTCGACATCTGCAAGGCCGAGGTGCGCTCGCGCAGCACGGATTCCAGCGCGGTCTCCCAGCCGGATTCGATGTTCAGTTTTTGCCACAGGCGCGGCAGCGTGTCCAGCTCGTGCTTTTGCAGCCACGGCGTGACCTTGCCCTGCGTCTGCACGCGCTCCTGCAACTGGCGCAGCGCGTTCAGGCGCGCTTCCAGCTGGGCGTTGGCGGCGGTTTCGGTGTTGACCTGTTGCTGCGCGGCCTGGCGTTCCTCGTCCAGCTTGGGCTGCTGTTCCAGCGCCTCATCCAGCAGGAAGCCTTGTTCTTCCAAGGCCTGCTGCTTTTCTTCCAGCTGCATGCGCAAGTTATTCAGGTGTGCGCTGTCCGGCAGATTGAGGCCGCTCTTTTCCTGCTGCAGGCGTTCGCGCCGCACGGCCAGGCCGTTGAGGATGTTGTTGGCGTTGCGCTGGTGCGCCGATTCCAGTTCCAGCTGCTGCTGCGCCTGCATGATGCGGGCGCGCGATTCGGTGCTCTTGGTCTGCGCCTCGCGCCACACCTGCTCCAGCATCGGCAACGACTCGGCCTTTTGCTCGGCCATCATCTGCGACTGCTCGACCTTGGCCGACAGTTCTTCCAGTGTGAACTCGCCTTCCTCGATCTGGCCGCCATATTCGGTGGCCTGGTGCTGCCATTGGTCGCGCTGCGCGGTCAGCGCGGCCAGCTGCGCCTGCAGACGGCTGCGCGATTCGATGACGAACTTGATCTGCGCTTCCAGGCTGCCGATTTCGGCGTTGGTCTGGTACAGGCTGCCCTGCGCCGTGTGCAGGCGGTCGCCGGCGGCGAAGTGGCCCTGGCGCATCTGCTCCAGCGACAGTTCGACGTTGCGCAGCTTGGCGGTCTGTTCTTCCAGGTCGTTCTGCGCCTGCTCCATTTCGCGGAAGTATTTCTTCTGCTCGTTCTCGGCCTCGATCTTGCGCAGCAGCCACAGCAGCTTTTGCTTTTCTTCCTGGTCCGATTGCAGCTGGTGGAACTTGGTGGCGACGGCGGCCTGGCCTTCCAGCTTTTCCAGGTTGGAGTTCAGCTCGCGCAGGATGTCGTCCACCCGTAGCAGGTTCTCGCGGGTGTCGTGCAGGCGGTTTTCGGTTTCGCGGCGGCGTTCCTTGTACTTGGAGACGCCGGCCGCTTCTTCCAGGAACACGCGCAGTTCTTCCGGGCGCGATTCGATGATGCGGCTGATCATGCCCTGGCCGATGATGGCGTAGGCGCGCGGGCCAAGGCCGGTGCCGAGGAAGATGTCCTGGATGTCGCGCCGGCGCACCGGCTGGCCGTTGATGTAGTAGGTCGAGGTGCCGTCGCGCGTCAGCGTGCGCTTGACGGCGATCTCGGCGTACTGGCCCCACTGGCCGGAAGCCTTGCCGTCGTTGTTGTCGAACACCAATTCGACCGAGGCGCGCCCGGCCGGCTTGCGGTGGGTCGAACCGTTGAAGATGACGTCCTGCATGGACTCGCCGCGCAGCTCGGAAGCCTTGGACTCGCCCAACACCCAGCGCACGGCGTCGATGATGTTCGACTTGCCGCAACCGTTGGGACCCACCACGCCAACCAACTGACCCGGCACCTGGAAATTGGTGGGATCAACGAAAGACTTAAATCCCGACAATTTGATGGAAGATAGACGCACGTTGTTATCTGGTGTGTGGGCTGGAAAAGGTCACAATAATACCATTTTGCGCATCAAATCTGGCCGAAAACGCGTCATGGACCGGGTGTTCGCCTATCGTAACGGGGATTTGGGTTCTCGCCAAATGTCGCGGGTATAAGGTTTGTCGTGGCCGGACAGCCAGAGCGCGGCATGGGTGATCCACATTTCGGCCGGCACCGGCTCCACGCGCGGCGCGATCAGCACGATGGGGATGCACAGCACCACCAGCAGCCGGCTCAGCGCCATGTGGTGCTCGGTGCTGGCGTACCAGATGAACACCGCCGCCACGGCCAGGCCAAGCAGGCAGCCGGTCACCGACTCGGACACCGAGTGGGCCTGCACATAGACGCGGGAAATGGCGATGAGCACGGCCAGCAGTACCCCAAACAAGGTGCCCAGCACGCGCCACTGCGACGTTGACGAGCGGAACGCCAGGAAGAAGGCAACCGGGAACACGGCGGCGGCGCGCATCGCATGGCCGCTGAAGCCGGCGAATTCCACCGATTCCACGCCCAGCCCCCAACCGACGAAGGCCATCTTGGTGGCCACGACCAGCGCCATGCCAATGCCGAACAGCACGCACCAGGCCGCCGTCAGACGCCAGGACTTGCCCGCCAGCAGCCAGACGGCGATCGCGATTCCTATTGGCCCGGTTACCGCCAGACTCCCCGTCACACTCAAACCGTGCCACCACATCATCATCAAAAGCGCCCTATCGTTGTTTTTTGCACCGCATCATTAAAACACATGCGGGCGCATTCTATCGAAAATTGCTGTGCAACAATAGACCTGGGGCAAAATCGGGTGGTGGCCGACGCCCTCTGGCGGGGCGTGGCATACTGTTGCCATGCTCACCATACTCGGCAAACCCTCCTCCATCAATGTCCGCAAGGTCTTGTGGACGTGTGCGGAAATCGGTCTCGATTATCGCCTGGAGGAATACGGCAGCGGCTTCCAGCCGACCTCCACGCCTGAGTTCCTGCGCATGAATCCGAACGGCATGGTGCCGGTCATCGTCGACGACGGCCAGAGCCTGTGGGAATCGAACACCATCTGCCGCTATCTGGCGAGCAAGCATGGCCGCAGCGATCTGCTGCCAGCCGAGCCGATGGCGCGCGCCCAGGTGGAAAAATGGATGGACTGGCAGGCCACCGAACTGAACAACGCCTGGCGTTATGCCTTCATGGCGATGATACGGAAGAGTCCGGCGCATGGCGATGCGGCGGCGCTGGTGGCCAGCATGGCGGAATGGAACCGCTTGATGGGCATGCTGGACGCGCAGTTGGCCGCCGCCGGGCCGTTCGTCTGCGGCGAAATGATGACCCTGGCCGACATCGTCCTCGGACTGTCGGCCAACCGCTGGCGTTCGATGCCGATGGCGCGCCCCACACTGGCAGCCGTCGACGCCTGGTTTGCCCGCTTGAGCGAGCGCGACGGCTTCCGCACCCACGGCTGCAACGGCCTCCCCTGACACTTACTTTTGGAGTTTGGCAATGACTGTATCGACCTGGCTGTTGTTCTTATCGGTTTCCCTGGCGGCGGCGTTCAGCCCCGGACCGGGCGTGCTGATGGCGATTTCGACCGCGACCACCATGGGCGCGCGGCGCGCGCTCTACAGTTCGGCAGGCAATGCGCTGGGCGTGTTCATCGTGGCGACGACGGCGGTGGCTGGCCTGGGCTTGCTGCTGAAGACTTCGGCGCTGGCGTTCGGCGCGCTGAAGGTGGCCGGCGCGGCCTACCTGATTTACCTGGGCATCAAGGCCTGGCGCCACGCCAGCCTGGTGACTGAAGCGACGGCGACCACCGCCACGGAGGTCGCCGCGCCGGACGCGGCCGAGGCCAGCCGCCTGAGCACCTTCCGCGCCGGCCTGCTGGTGGCGGTGAGCAATCCGAAAGCGATTTTGTTTTTCACCGCCGTGTTCCCGCAGTTCATGCCGCCGGATCACGTGGACCCGGTGCGCTTCCTGCTGCTGACATCGACCTTCACCAGCTGCACCTTGTTGTCGCACTTCTTCTACGTGGCCTGCGCCTCGTGGTTGAAGCGCAGCGTCAAGCAGAGCATCGCCCGCACCCGCCTGGCCAAGCGCACCACCGGCGTGATCTTCGTCGGCATGGGCGGCGCCCTGCTGACGTTGACGAACTCGAAGTAAACCGGCAGCAAAGGGCGGTACAATTCATACCATGAATGCCGCCCTCAAAACTTTGGTAGCCGAAGCACTTAAACTCGACCCAGACGAGCGTATGGAGTTTGTGCATCTGCTACTGGCTAGCCTGGACGAAGACGCCGAGCTCGACAAGGCCTGGACAATTGAG
This sequence comes from Duganella sp. BJB476, assembly GCF_003416895.1. Lineage (GTDB taxonomy): Bacteria > Pseudomonadota > Gammaproteobacteria > Burkholderiales > Burkholderiaceae_D > Rugamonas. The sequence continues at coordinate 1,023,651 of NZ_QVIO01000001.1, read as the reverse complement.
ATCGAACACCGCATCGCCGACATAGAGAGCGGCATCGAGCAATCCATTCCGATCGCCGAAGCTCTGACTCAAGTCCGCAAAAATCTGAAATGAAACTAGTTGTCGTCCCGCCTGCCCTTGCGGGGTTGCAGGACTTCGCTTGGCGCAGGCGCGGCAAGAGAACTTAACCGAACGCCGAGGCTGGCGGATCGATGGAGGCGTCGTTGTCGGCGCTGCGGGCCAGCGCTTGCGATAGCGCGACGGCGACCACGCCTTCGCTGCGCACCACTTGCACGGTCTGTTCAAGGAAGCGCTTGGCCAACTGCTCGCCGGACATCGAGAACGCTTCCTGCCGCGCTGCCGTCGAGAAGATGTACAGCGTACGCAAAGGACTGATCCACGCCAGCTTGACCTTGCGGCTGCCGCCGTCTTCCTGCTCGAACTCCAGCCACATGCCGCGCGTCAGGCTGTCGACTTCGATGGCGGCGTCTTCCTCTTCGGGATCAGGCTGCTGTTGGGCGCGCGCTTCGGCTTCCGCCTTGGCGGCCGCGTCGGCTTTGGCTTGCAGTTCCAGACGCCGCTCGGCCGCCTGCTGCGCCACCTGCATCGAAATTTCCAGCTGACGCTCCGCCGACATTTCCAGCGGCGCGCGCACGATGGAGGCGTGGCACTCGGCCAGTTCGGCAAAGAATTGCAGTCGATCGGCGTCCTGCCACTTGATGATGTCCAGCCATTTGTTCAGCGTGGTCAGCAGCACCGGCAGCTTGGCGATCAGCTGCTTGCGCTCATCGGCGTTGAGCTTGGGTCGCACACTCCAGATCAGGTCGTCCATGGTCTTGGTGGCGTTATTGACGGCGCCCGGCTTGTCGTCCTCGATGCTGTAGGCGATGGTCAGCACCGACACCCAGCGCTGTTCGAGGAAGGCTTCCACCACGGCGATCACTTCGCCAGTGCCGATGCGCAGGGCTACGGCGTTCTTGGCCAGCTTGGTCGACTCGGCCATGCGCTCCTGCTTCAGCGCGGCGGCGATGGGCTCGGCGATGGCGGTGGCGGCGGCGCGCTCCTCGGCCTGGATCGACGCCTCCAGCTCGTTGACCGCCTCGGTGAACACCGACAGTTCATGATCGTAATCGCGGCCGACGCGATCCACGCTGCGCTGCATCGCCTGGAACAGCGGATCTTCCGGCCCCTTGCGCTGCTCCCAGCCCATGCGCGACAGCAGGTCGATCAGGCGGCGCGCCGGATGGGCTTCCTGGAAGAAGAAATTCTTGTCGACCAACGCGGCTTTCAGCACCGGGATTTGCAGGAAGCGTATCAGGTCGCGGATTTCCTGCGAGATGTTCTGGTCCTGGAAGACGGTGTCGAAGATCGCCGACAGCAAGTCGATGGTGCTTTCGTCGGTACGCGACAGGCTGCCCTGCGGCATGCTGGCTTTGATGTTCGGCAGGTAGAAGACGTTGCCGCCTGCCGCCGCCGGTGCGGCATCAACGGCAGCCTGGCCGGACGGGGCTGGTCCCGGGGCAAAACCGGCCACCGCGCCCAGCGTGCCGATGGATTCGTATGGCACGGCCTTTTGCAGCTGCGCCAGATACGCCAGCAGCGGCTGCTTGGCGCCGATCTGCGACAGGCGCTGCGCGTCCTCGTTGCTCAGTGCGCCAGGCAGCACGCCTTGCGCGGCGCCTTGCACCCAGACGCCGCCGGCGGGAGCGAATCCGCCCGCTGCGACGGCTGGCGCGCCAGCCACGCCGGCGACAAAACCGGGAGCCATCACCACGCCGCCCTGAACGCCGTGCGCTACCGCCATGCCGCCATGGGCGCCATGGGCGCCAGCAATGGCAGCACCTGATCCAATACCGCCAACGCCGCCGGCAGCGCCTGCGACTCCCGGCACAACGGCGCCAGCGCTACCCTGCGCGGCAGCATTCGGCACCCAGGCTGCGCCCGAGTTCAAGGCCGACATCGGCAGATCGGGAATGCTCAGGTCCACACCATGCATCAAGCCGTCGGCGATGTTGTCGACGATGGCGCCCGCAGCGGAACCCTCCACATCGCTGGAGGCGAAGAACTGCCGCAACTGCTGAGCCAACGCCGCCTGATTGCCGCGCACGCGCGATGGCGCCGCAGCCTTGGGTTTGTCCGCCTTGCGTCCCTTGTGGCCGTCCACCGAACCGGGCAACACGCCCTTGCTCTGCAACGCCAAGTTCAAGGCATCCAGCATCGGACCCAGCTCAATGAACATGCCCGGCTTGATCAGCGGCTGCAACAACGGCGCGGCCTCGACCTCGGTATCGAATTCGGTCCAGGCCTGCTGCAAGGCGACCAGGAACACGTCGGGCCGGAACGGATTCTGGCTGACGCGCAAAATATCGCGATCCAGCAGGAAGGCCAGGCGCACGTTCAGCGTTTGCAGCTGGTCGGAATACAGGCTCTCGAACGGCTTGCTGACGCCGCTGAGCGCGACCTTGTTGTCCATTTCCTCGAACGGCACCAGCGACAGCGGCTGCTCGGCTTCGCGCAGCTTGCCCTTGACCGTCGGCGACAACTCGGCGAGCTCGCGCCGCAGCGCCTTCTCCAAGGTGCTCGAAGCCAGATGCAGGAAGGCGAAGTTACGGTTGCGAAGCTGGTTGCCGGCGCGGATGCGCTGTTGCATGGTGCGCGGGTCGCCGCCGGTGGCGTCGATCAATGCGCCGGCCAGGCGGTTGGCCAGGTCCAGGTACTGGTCACTGGCATGCTTGGTGGCGATGCCGATCAACTCCTCCAACAAGGCATGCCGCGGCGAGACCGTCTTTTTCGGCAATGCGGGTGTTGTGGAAGTTACAACCATGATGTGACCTGCTTTTGATAGGGGAGTCCGGTTACGCCATTCTTACACATTCTTTCCACAAGGCAATACCGGAAAGGAAAGACTGTGCAATATTTCGCGTATTTTTCTGTTTTTCCACAACTTTTATGGCATGAAACCCAGTGTTGACGGGGCGCAAAGGACAAGATTGAAGTTTCCCTAACATAACAATTTCCTTCCGTCGCCAGCGAGTCCCCGCCATGAAATTCCTGCATAACCTGGAAATCTCCAGCAAGCTGCTGGCCGCCTTCGCCGCCCTGCTGGGCCTGACTACCCTGCTGGGCCTGAGCGCCTTGGCCCGCATGGGACATATCGACGACGCATCCTCGGAATTGTCCGACAAATGGCTGCCACAGACTATAGCAGTGCTGTCGCTGCGCAACGATTTGCTGGAGGAGCGCAAGCTGGAACATGTGGTGATCGGCGACAAGGACAGCATCGCCGATGCCGACCGCAAGCTGGCCGTGGCCCACGCCGCCGTGCGCGACCATGCCGGCCAGCTGGCGCGCCTGCTGGCGGGAACGCCACAACAGCCGCAAGGCGCGGAACTGCTGCGCCTGGTCGGCGATTACGCCACCGAGCACGAGCGCATGATCGCCCTCGCCGCCGGGGGCAAGAAGGACGAGGCAGCCGCCCTGCTCAAGGGCCGCTCGCAGCAAACGCTGGATGCCGTCAACGGCCAGCTCGACAAGCTGCTGGCGGCGCAAATGGCCGGCAGCCAGCAGGCGGCGCGCGCGGCCGACGAACTGTACGACGGCGCCCGCCTGATCACCTTGAGCACGCTGGGCATGGCGGTGTTCGGCGGAGCCTTGCTGGCGCTGTGGCTGGCCCGTTCGATCTCGGCGCCCTTGCAGCGGGCGATGCAGGCGGCCCAACGCATCGCCGGCGGCGACCTCAGCACACACATCGGCGATACCGCCAACAACGAGACCGGCAAGCTGCTGCAAGCGATGCAGCATATGAACGACAGCCTGCTGGGCATCATCGGCCAGGTGCAGCACGGCGCGCGCGCCATCGACGGCGCCGCGCGCGAGATCGCCGAGGGCAATCTGAACCTGTCGACCCGCACCGAACAACAGGCCGCGTCGCTGGAGGAAACCGCGTCGTCGATGGAGCAGCTGACGGCCACCGTCAAGCAAAATGCCGAGCATGCGATGCAGGCCAATCAACTGGCGCTGTCGGCGTCCGCCGTGGCGCTGCGCGGCGGCGCCGACGTCGAGCAGGTGGTGGGCACGATGGCGTCCATCAACGACAGCTCGCGCAAGATTGCCGAAATTATCGGCGTCATCGATGGCATCGCCTTCCAGACCAATATTCTGGCGCTGAATGCCGCGGTGGAGGCGGCCCGCGCCGGCGAACAGGGGCGCGGCTTCGCGGTGGTTGCGTCGGAGGTGCGCAACCTGGCGCAGCGCAGCGCGGCGGCCGCCAGGGAGATCAAGGAACTGATCGCCGATTCGGTCGACAAGGTGGCGCGCGGCACGCAATTGGCCGACCAGGCGCGCAACACGATGGACGAGGTGGTCGGCAGCGTCAAGCGCGTGACCGGACTGATCGGCGAAATCGCCGACGCCAGCGCCGAGCAGACCGCCGGGCTGGAGCAGGTCAACCAGGCGGTGGCGGAGATGGACCAGGCCACCCAGCAGAACGCAGCCCTGGTCGAGCAGGCGGCCTCGGCAACGGCAGCGATGCAGGCCGAGACCGGCAAGCTGAACGAGGCGATCGGCGTGTTTTCCGCCCAGGGCGAGCCGGGGCCGGCCCCTGCCCTCGCCGCCGAGCTGGTCGCGCCGGCAAGCAGGATGACGCATGCCGAGACTGCCGGCGTCGTTGGACGGCGCCCGTCGCCTCGGCCCGAGCGGGTTCCGGCGCCAGCAGCGGCGGCGCGCAGCAAAGCCAAAGCAGCCGCGCCCGCCGCTCGTCCGCCGCAGAGCGGCCACAGCAGCAAGGAAGTGGAATGGGAGGAATTTTAAAGGGCGGGCAAGGCGTACTCCTACACGCCACCAAGAGAAATTCCGATAGCGATCACCGGATCGAGCCCGCATCATTGCGATACCAAAAACGCGCCGGAATGCAAGCGCCAGCGCGGTTCTGGCAAGCACGTTCTTTCACTTTCGTAAAGGAATCGACATGAGCACGAATCAAAAAGGTGGCAGTAGCAAGCAAGGCTCGGATCAGGGCAGCAGCAAGCAGTCGGGCGGCCAGGGTTCGTCGGGCGGCTCGCGTGGCAGCAGCGGCGGCACCCAGGGTGGCACCCATGAGCAGCACGTGGAAGCCGGCCGTCAAAGCCACAAAAACGACACCAACAAGCGATCCGGCAATAAAGACCGCTAAGTAGGCCAGCGCGGTCCTTGCGGCGCCGTCGCCGGGCGCCGCAACCTTGTCAAATGTTCGTCACCCGTTGTCCGCGCGGCGGCACGAAATCCTTCACCGCATTGACCATCCCCACTTTCAAGCCTTCGGCCGCCGTCAGGTGCAGGTCCGAGTACTCGTGCGTGCGCCAGTGGTCGTCGCTGAATTCCACATGGTCGCGCAGGATCTGCTCGGTGCGGGCGTCGTCGGCCTGCAAGCCTTCGACGATGATGCGCAGCGCATCCGGCCGGGCGCCGTGCGGCGCGCTGGCGTGCGACTTGTGCACCATGAAGCGTGCCGTGTCGCTGGCGTAGCGCTCGGCGCCGGCCAGGAACAGGATCACCGCGATCGATGCCACCGCGCCGGCGTTGTAGGTGATGATCTTGACCGGCAGCTTGCTCAGGTAGTTGTACAGGCAAATGCCGTCGCTGACGTAGCCGCCGTTGGACTGGATCAGGATGTGGGCGGTGGTGATGCGGTCCTCGGTCATGTCGGCGACCGCGTCAAAGACGCGGCGAACCATGTCGCTGTTGACATCGCCGGACAGGGTGAACCACGCGTGGCCCTCGTAAGTGGTGGAATCTTGGCTCATGGCTGGGCTCTCGAATAAGTGTGATTTATTCTAGCAAATAGTTGTTTTTCGAGTCTTATTATTGCATTTCATTCGTGCGGCGGTGGCGCCCGCCTGAAATGGGCTGCAGATTGACAACAAGGTACTTCTGACATATATTCCCGAGTCTTGATCGGGAGAGGGCAAACCAGCTTTGCCGCCGAAGGGGCACTACCCAAAAACTCTCAGGCAAAAGGACCGATCAAGGGACCAGCGCGGCCGTCGGATGGCAATATTCGACGGGATGCCAACTGGACCAACTCTGGAGAGCGGCCGCAGCGCAAGCTGGCGGCCCACCGAAGGGGCGCACGGGAACCAGGAGCCAGCCTCCTCCCGTAATCTCTCAGGTACCAAGGACAGAGGGGTCTGCGATCATTGTGGAATCAGCTTTTGTTGAGCGTTTCCTTGTATGTTCTGTTAACCCCTATTCGATTTGGACCGAGGAATTATGACGCTTAAAGCCACCCCACTCAATAATGCCCACCGCGCAGCCGGCGCCAAGATGGTCGATTTCGGCGGCTGGGACATGCCGGTCAACTACGGCTCCCAGATCGAAGAACACAACGCCGTGCGCACCGACGTCGGCATGTTCGACGTCGCCCACATGTGCGTGGTCGACATCAAGGGCGACAATGTGCGCGGTTTCCTGCGCGGCCTGCTGGCCAACAACGTCGACAAGCTGCAGGTATCGGGCAAGGCGCTCTACTCCTGCATGCTGAACCCACAGGGCTTCGTGATCGACGACCTGATCGTCTACTTCATCAACGAGAGCTGGTTCCGCCTGGTGGTCAACGCCGGCACCGCTGAAAAAGACGTGGCCTGGATGCAGCAGCACAACACCGCCACCAACGCCGGCCTGACCATCACCCAGCGCCGCGATGGCGCCAATGCGATGGCCTTGATCGCCGTGCAAGGCCCGAACGCCCGCGCCAAGGTATGGCAAGTCATTCCGGAATCGAAAGAAGGCACGGCCGAGATGAAACCGTTCAACGTCGCCTTCGCCCAGAGCGCGGCCTTCGGCGAGGCGATGATCGCCCGCACCGGCTACACCGGCGAAGACGGCTTTGAAATCGGCGTCGCCGCCGAGCAGGCCGAGAACCTGTGGAACGCGCTGGTCGCCGCGGGCGTCAAGCCGGCCGGCCTGGGTGCGCGCGACACGCTGCGCCTGGAAGCCGGCATGAACCTGTACGGCCAGGACATGGACGAAACCGTCAACCCGCTGGACGCAGGCCTGGCCTGGACCATCGACCTGGTGTCCGAGCGCGACTTCATCGGCAAAGCGGCGCTGCAGGCCATGGGCCAGAACGCCCAGTTCGTCGGCCTGATCCTGCGCGAAAAAGGCGGCGTGCTGCGCGCCCACCAGAAGGTGGTCGTAGCGGGCACCGACGCCACCGGCGAGATCACCAGCGGCACCTTCAGCCCGTCGATGCAGCAGGCGATCGCGCTGGCGCGCGTGCCGAACGGCGTGGCCGTCGGCGACACCGTGCACGTCGAGATCCGCGACAAGAAACTGGCCGCGTCGGTGGTCAAGCTGCCGTTCGTGCGCAACGGTAAAATCCTGGCTGTTTAATCGCTGTTTATATTCATATCACCCTATCACCCTTCTGGAGCCTTACATGAACATTCCTGCCGACCTGAAGTACACCGAATCCCACGAATGGGTACGCGCTGAAGCTGACGGCACCGTCACCGTCGGCATCACCGAGTTCGCACAGGATGCGCTGGGCGATATCGTCTTCGTCGAACTGCCAAAAGTCGGCACGACCTACGGCGCCGGCGACGACGCAGCAGTGGTGGAATCGGTCAAAGCGGCCAGCGACATCTACGCGCCGATCGCCGGTGAAGTCGTGGCCGTCAACGACGACGTGGTCAACACGCCTGAGTCGATCAACGCCGACGCCTACGCCAACTGGCTGTTCAAGATCAAGCCGGCCGACGCCGCCGCGATCAACGGCCTGCTGGACGCCGCCGCCTACGGCAAGACCACCGAAGCGTAATTCGCCCCCGTCGTTCCCGCGCACGCGGGAACGACGTATCGCACCATCCCTCATACTGCCCTCGCCCATATCATGACCCGCTCCAGCCTGACCCAACTCGAAGCCCGCGACGCCTTCATCGCTCGCCACATCGGCCCTGACGCCGCAGAACAGGAAGCCATGCTGTCGGTACTCGGCTACGCCTCGCGCGCAGCCCTGATCGACGCACTGGTCCCATCCAACATCCGCAACAAAGGCGCACTGCCGCTGGGCGCGTACTCGCAGCCGATGCCGGAACAGGAAGCGCTGTCCAAGCTGAAAAAGATCGCCTCGAAAAACAAGGTGCTCAAGTCGCTGATCGGCCAGGGCTACTACAACACCGTCACGCCTGGCGTGGTGTTGCGTAACATCTTCGAAAACCCGGCCTGGTACACCGCCTACACCCCGTACCAGCCAGAGATTTCGCAAGGCCGCCTGGAAGCGATCCTGAACTTCCAGCAAACCATCACCGACCTGACCGGCATGGGCATCGCCAACGCCTCGATGCTGGACGAAGGCACGGCCGCCGCTGAAGCGATGACGCTGATCCAGCGCGTCGGCAAATCGAAATCGATGGTGTTCTACGTGGCCGACGACGTGCTGCCGCAGACCCGCGAAGTGGTCGAGACCCGCGCCAAGCCGCTGGGCATCGAAGTCAAGACCTTCCACCCGGCCGAACTGTCCGCCGTGGGCGACTGCTTCGGCGTGCTGCTGCAATATCCGGGCGTGAACGGCGTGGTGCGCGACTACAAGGCCGGCGTTGAAGCCGTCAAGGCTAAGGGCGCGATGGTGGTTGTCGCCGCCGACCTGCTGGCGCTGACCATGCTGACGCCTCCGGGCGAATGGGGCGCGGACGTGGTGGTTGGTAACAGCCAGCGCTTCGGCGTACCGCTGGGCTTCGGCGGCCCGCACGCAGGCTACCTGTCGACCCGCGACGAATTCAAACGCAGCATGTCCGGCCGCCTGGTCGGCGTCACCATCGACGCCCAGGGCAACAAGGCTTACCGTCTGGCGCTGCAAACCCGCGAGCAGCACATCCGCCGCGAAAAAGCCACGTCGAACATCTGCACCGCGCAGGTGCTGCTGGCGGTGATGGCTTCGATGTACGCCGTCTACCACGGTCCGAAAGGCCTGCTGCAGATCGCCCAGCGCGTGCACCGCTACACCGGCGTGCTGGCCGCTAACCTGAAATCGCTGGGCTACACCGTCACCAACGAGACCTTCTTCGACACCCTGACCGTCGCAGTCAAGAACGCCGAGCAGCTGCATGCATCGGCCCACTCGCACGGCGTCAACCTGCGCGTGATCGACGCCACCCACGTCGGCGTATCGCTGGACGAGACCACCAGCCGTGAAGACATCGCGCTGCTGTGGACCGTGTTCGCGCACCCGGTCGGCGGCCCGGCCCACGGCCCGGACTTCGATGGCGTCGAAGCTGCGGTGGCTGAGGCCTTCCCGGCAGCGCTGTCGCGTACCAGCGACTACCTGAGCCACCCGGTCTTCAACCGCTACCACTCCGAAACCGAAATGCTGCGCTACCTGCGTAGCCTGGCGGACAAGGACCTGGCGCTGGACCGCACCATGATCCCGCTGGGTTCGTGCACCATGAAGCTGAACGCGACGTCCGAGATGATCCCGGTCACCTGGCCAGAGTTCTCCAACATCCACCCGTTCGCGCCGGACGCGCAAACCGTCGGCTACCGCGAAATGATCTCGCAGCTGGAAGAGATGCTGTGCGCGCTGACCGGCTACGCCGCCGTCTCGCTGCAGCCTAACGCCGGTTCGCAGGGCGAGTACGCCGGTCTGCTGGTGATCCAGGCCTACCACCAGTCGCGTGGCGAAGGCCATCGCAACATCTGCCTGATTCCATCGTCGGCGCACGGTACCAACCCGGCATCGGCCAACATGGTCGGCATGCAGGTGGTGGTCACCGCTTGCGACGCCAGCGGCAACGTCGACCTGGCAGATCTGAAGGCGAAAGCTGAACAGCACTCGAAGAACCTGGCCTGCGTGATGGTGACCTACCCATCGACCCACGGCGTGTTCGAAGAAGGCATCCAGGAACTGTGCGAAATCGTCCATGGCCACGGCGGCCAGGTCTACATCGACGGCGCCAACATGAACGCGCTGGTCGGCGTGGCGGCTCCTGGCTCGTTCGGCGGCGACGTCTCGCACCTGAACCTGCACAAGACCTTCTGCATTCCTCACGGTGGTGGCGGTCCTGGCGTCGGTCCTATCGGCGTCGGCGCGCACCTGGCGAAGTTCCTGCCTAACCAGCGTTCGAACGGCTACATCCGCGACAACGCCGGCATCGGTTCGGTCAGCGCCGCGCCGTACGGTTCGGCCAGCATCCTGCCGATTTCGTGGATGTACATCGCGATGATGGGCGCGGAAGGCCTGACCGCCGCGACCGAGACCGCGATCCTGAACGCCAACTACATCGCGCGCCGCCTGTCGCCGCACTTCCCTGTGCTGTACTCGGGCCACGACGGCCTGGTGGCGCACGAGTGCATCATCGACCTGCGTCCGCTGCAGGATGCCACCGGCATCAGCAACGAAGACGTGGCCAAGCGCCTGATGGACTTCGGCTTCCACGCGCCGACCATGAGCTTCCCTGTGCCGGGCACGCTGATGATCGAGCCGACCGAGAGCGAATCGAAGGTCGAGATGGACCGCTTCATCGATGCGATGATCGCCATCCGCGGCGAGATCGCCAAGGTTGAAAGCGGCGAGTTCGACAAGCTGGACAACCCGCTCAAGTTCGCGCCGCACACCGCCGAGGTGCTGACCGCCGACAAGTGGGAACGCAAGTACAGCCGCGAAGTGGCGGCCTACCCTGTGCCGTCGCTGCGCAAGCAGAAGTACTGGCCGCCGGTCGGCCGCGCCGACAACGTCTACGGCGACCGCAACCTGTTCTGCGGCTGCGCGCCGATGAGCGACTACGAGTAAGTGACGGGATGCGCGGTTCGCCGCGCAGTCTGAAGAACGCAGGCGAACCACCCGGTTCGGCCTGCGTTTTTTTATGCCTGCGCGGCGCGCGCCAGTGCGATGCCGCCGATGATGAACAGCGCCAGCCAGGACAGGTGCCGGCCACGCGTGAACACCAGTGGCAGCAGGCCGGCGGCGATCAGGGTCCAGCCCAGCGTCTGCGCGGCCGTCGTCGCGGTCAGGCGGCCTTGCGCCAATTGGACCAGCAGCGCGGCGAAGCCCCACAACGCGACTGTGGTTTCATGCCACACAAAGCGCAGCGTGCCGATGGTGAAACTGGTACTGCCCAGCACCTGAGGCAGATTATCGCGCCGGAACAGACGGATCAAGATGTGGCGCTCGCCGAGAATGGAGTGCGCCAGGCCAAGGGCGACGGCAAGCAATGCGGCCAGGTAGAGCATCGATGTCATGAAATTTATTTTCTGGTTGCTATCGTCCTACAGCACAATTTCGGCACAGAGCCGGGATAGCAATATCGATCCTGGCCCTCACCGTACTTATCGGACATACTTGCTCCGTAGTGCTTCAAGCGTTACGGGCGCATCATCGGAGTCCACACTAAAGCCTTCGAGACGAAGACTTGCCATATAATTTTCGTCTCGCAGCTTAATGAAGACCTGCCGCTTCATTTCGTCTGTAAGTTTTGTGGTCGCATCCACCTCCAACCGAAATGGAGCCACTTTGTCGACTTCCTGCTGAAATGCCAAGACCTTTTCAGTGTATCGCTGAAAAATAGCGACGCTTGAGAACTCACGCTGGGAGACCACAATGCCATCCTCAGCGGACTGACTGCTGCCCGACTTCCTCAACTTACGCATTTTGGCGCTCATTGCTCCCTCCTGCTTCAAGCATAAGGTAATTGTACGTCAATCTCATCGCACCGCCATTTCGTGCTCCAAGAACATAAAACACCAAATATGTCATTGACATCCTTATACGTGTCAGATATTCTTTACACATGAAATCGAAAACGCCAACTCCTAGCGGAGATCAATTGCTGAGCATGCTTGCGGCGCTGTCCAACCCGCACCGCCTGCGCATCATTGCCATGCTGAAGTCCGGCGGACGCAATTATGTGAGCCAGCTGGCGCGTGAGCTGGGCATCAGCCGTCCCTTGCTGCACCTGCACTTGCAGAAGCTGGAGGATGCTGGTCTGGTCGCCAGCGTGATGGAACTGTCGGCGGACGGCAAAGCGCTGAACTATTTTGACGTAACCAACTTCGACTTCGAACTGACTCCGGCGGCGATCGCCGAAGCGGCCAAGTCGCTGTCCACCAACCCTGAATAATCGAGACAATTATGGACGAACATGTATATCTTTTGACGATCGGCCTGCCGTTGCTGGCGATCGTGGTGGTTGCGGCGATGCGCCACTTTTCGGCGATCCAGCAGGCCAAACTGCGGTTTGCTCACGAAGAGGCTTATCGCGTGATCGCCGAGAAAGCCGTGGCGGCGCACACCGAAGCTGCTGCCTCGTTGGCATCCATGGACGCCACCTTGTCGGAACTGAAATCGCGCGTCACGGCGATTGAGAAGATCTTGAAGGAAGTCGAGTAATCCCCTACCACCACCAGGAGCCACAAAATGAACGAAGTTTCATTAGTACGTCTGTATATGCTGCGAGCCGTGTATCTGATTATCGCTGTGGGACTGGGTCTGGTGATCTGGCCTAGTGTGCTTCACCATGACAAACCGTGGAGCCTGATGGGAGGCGTGGTCAATTGCATGATGGCGGCGTTCGGTGCGTTGTGTGCGTTGGGCGTGCGCTATCCGCTGCAGATGCTGCCGGTGCTGCTGTGGGAACTGATGTGGAAGACCATCTGGACGCTGGTAGTCGTCGTGCCGGCGTGGCGCTCCGGTACGATAGATGCAGACACGATGGAAGTCTTCGTGCAATGCCTGGTCGTGATCATCATCCCGATCGCCATGCCTTGGGGCTACGTCTTCAAGAAATACCTGCGCCAATCCGGCGACCGCTGGTCCAGGGCACAGCCTGGCAACCGTCAGGAAGCATAACTATTCTGAAGAGACTATCGAGCAACGGCTTATTTTTGGGTCATCGCGGATTACCGGGATGACCCTATTTTTTTGCCGGCGCCGTTGGCATGCACAGGGCGGGTCCTGTTTTTTCGGCTTTTACTAAAACACGATAACCACTACTACCCAGCGCTAACTACCGATATTTCGTGCGACTCCACGCTATTTTTGGAACTAAAACCCACTAACCACCTCTAACGAATACAGGCCGAAAATATAGCGACATTTAGCATTCAGCCCAGCATTTTTAGTAAGTGTTAGCGCGCTGTAGTACAGGTCAGTAGTGGTTAGCAGCGCTTAGTAAAAACTGATTTTAGGGAGCCCCCACTATGCCTAGGTATAGCCTCCAATTCCCGATTCGTGTACCCGACGATGTGCTGGTCGAGTTAGGCGAATTCACCGGCCATTTCTGGTCGGATTCTCTTCACCTTGAGCCCTTCGTTATCGAGGCAATTCGCAACTACATCAATCCCGCACCGCCAGCCCCGCAGCAGCCCGCTGCGGCGTCCGAGGCGGGATACCAATGGAAAGAGGTTTTTCTTCCAGAGGGGACACGGCTGCGCGCGAGCTTCGACCACCAGCAGTATTTCGCCACAGTGAAGGGAGCGGAAATCAAATACGGCGAGCACGTGGTATCGCCGTCCTGCTTTGCGAATCTGTACGGCAGCGGCAACCGCAATGCCTGGAAAGCCATCTGGCTGCGCCTTCCCGGCAGTGACGAATGGCTGCAGGCCGATGTCTGCCGGTCGGCGCGGAAAGCGGCGATAGCGCGTTTGCACGGGGATGGCACTCAGCACAAGTCCAACTCTGGACGAACCGCGCGCCGCGCGGCGAAAAAAATTCCCGAAAATCCTTGAAGAACCTTATTTGTGCGCTATAAAAGGTTGGCCTTCCGTCGCATCGTGGCTCACTAATTTATCGCCGAACCACATGTGGTAACCGGTCGACGTGAGCTCGTAGTGCAAGACGCCAGGTGGGAGAATGACCTTACAAGGCAGGCTCTCGTCGAGCTCCGATAAGCTGGCAGGATATCGTCCGTGCGAAGCATGATGTTTTGCTAGCGCCACCCGTGCCTCCTCTCCGTGCCCGACACACTCATTTTGGGCATATATCCCTTCGATGGCCCCTCCCAACCAAACCGCGATAGAAACGAACAAGATCGCGAACGGCGCTAGCAATGCGCCCCACTTCCGCCAGCTCCACAACATAAACGGCAGCACGGCCGCCGCCGGCAGTCCGGCGAGCAAGCCATCGATGGAAACCAGTTCGGTATTGTGCTCACCGAGCCAGTAACTGGCCAGCAAGGTGACCGTCACGAGCAGCGCGACAAACGTCCAGCGGCGACTCAATTACGCACCGACGCCAGTCGCAGGCGCACAACACGAGGGGAGCCGTCCGGGAGTTTGGGTGGCGGCTCCATGCCTTCATCCAGTTTGAACATCGCCACCGCCTTCGATAGATTGACCGCCTGCCGCTGCAAACCCGATGCCGCGCTGGCGGCTTGTTCTACCAGCGCCAGCTTCTGCTGCGTCACCTGATCCATCTCGACGATGGCCTGATGCATTCCCTGCAAACCCTGCGCTTGCACCGCGCTGGCGGTGCTGACCTGGTCGATGATATCGCCCACCTGCTGCACCGACGCCACGATCTCCGCCATGCTGCTGCCGGCTTCCTCCACCGAACGGCTGCCGCCTTCGATCTCCGCCACCGACTCGGCGATCAAGGCCTTGATCTCCTGCGCCGCCGTGGCCGAACGCTGCGCCAGCGTGCGCACCTCGCCCGCCACCAGCGCGAAGCCCTCGCCGTGCTCGCCCGCGCGCGCCGCCTCCACCGCCGCGTTCAAGGCCAGCAGATTGGTCTGGAAGGCGATGCCATCGATCACGCCGACGATTTCCACCACCTTGCGCGAGCTGCCGCGTATCGCCGCCATCGTCACCACCAGCCGCTGCACCACGCTGCCGCCGCGCACCGCGAAGTTGGTGGCGCAGCGCGCCAGCTGGTTGGCCAGCTGCGCGTTGTTGGCGGTCTGGGTGACGGTGGCGCTCAGCTCCTGCATCGAGCTGCTGGCCTCCTCCAGCGTGCTGGCCTGCGCTTCGGTGCGCTGGGTCAGGTCGACATTGCCCTGCGCGATCTCGCGCGAGGCCGTGTCGATCGACTGCGCCGACGCCAGGATGGTCTTCAACGTGGTGTTCAGGTTGCGGATGCTGGTGTCCAGCGCGCGCGACGTCTCGGCGATTTCGTCCTTGCCGTAGACCCGGTTCTTCACCGTCAGGTTGCCCTCGGCCAGATCGATGGCGGCCGCGCCGATCTCGCTGACCTCCTTCAGCAGCGCGCGCCGCACCGCCATCGTCACCAGCAACGACAGCGTGATCGACAGCACCACCACCGCCGGCATCACGGTCGACAGCGTCCTGAACTCGGCCTCGGCGTCGTTGTAGGCGCGCGCGCTGAGCGCCTGCTCCAGCCGCGACAACTCCTCCAGCCGCCGCGCCACCACGTCGAACGCCCGCTCGGCCTTGGACATGGCGTTGGTCGCCATCGATTGATCGGCCATGCTCAACTCGATGACGTCGCCGATCGCCTTCACGTACAGCGTATGCGCCGCCTGCGATTGGGCGACGAAGCGGCGCTCGGCCGGATCGCCCTGGGTCGCCATCTCCAGCTGCGCGAACTGGCGGTCCAGCGTGGCGTGGCGGGCGTGGATGTCGCGCACCAGCGCATCGATGCGCGCCGGCGAGAAGCTGGCATTGATCCAGGTGAGCAGCTGGTAGATCTCGGTATGCGCGCGGTTGGCGCCCGCCACCAGGTCGGCCGCCGCCTTCAGCCGCACGGCGCGCTGCTGCACCATGTCGTCCAGGCGGTGGTTTTGCCGCACCAGGCCGACGAAGGCGCCGGCCGACAGCGCGATCAGCAGGATCAGCACCACTCCCGGCGCCAGCAGCAGCTTGGGCCCTATCCGCAGTTTGCTGAGCATGTCCACGGCTTAGTGCTTGTAGATGCCGGCTTCCAGCGATACGTCCTCGACCCGCAGCACGTAGGTGCTCTTGGCCTCCACCTTGCCCGTTTGCGGATTGCGGAACTTGTAGTCGACCCAGCCGAAGCCCTTGCCCTTGGCCAGCGCCAGCATCTCCTGGCGGAACGGCTTGCCGTCGGCGTCCGGCACGTCCAGCAGGTTCTTGCCGATCAGCGCCGTGGTCGGGTGGGCGATGGTGATCCCTTCCAGGTCGCGCATGGCCAGGTACAAGGCGCCCTGGTTGAATTCCGGGTCCTTGCGGTTGATGCGGGCGATCATCTCGGCCTTGCCGTGCGCGCGCACGAATTGCGCGCCCTTCTCGGCCAGCGCTACCGCATCTTTCTCATTGGGGGCGGCGTGCACGCACACAGGGCACAACAACAGGGCGATACCGAATAAAGCGCGCATGATTCACTCCGGCAGGTAAGATGTTGTAATCTACGCCGCATGCAACAGCGCAATCTTGCGCTTAGTCAAGGCCAACCACAGGACGTTCATGAAAGCATCGATCAAGGCCGCACTCATCTCGGCATTGCTGTTTCCCGGCCTGGGCCACCTGGCCCTGCGGCGCGGCATACGCGGCCTGCTGTTCATCGTGCCGACGCTGCTGGCGGCCGGCTACCTGCTGCGCGCCACGCTGGCGCTGGTCGATACGCTGATCACCGAACTCAATAGCGGCAAGCTGCCGCTCGATCCGCTGCTGATCCTCGAGCGCGTGCACAGCTCCGGCATCGACAACCCGGCCACCAACGGCGCGGCGCTGGTCTGCTTCGTCTGCTGGATCGGCTCCGTGGCCGACGCGCTGTGGCTGGGACGCCACCGCTAGCGCAGCGCAAGGGCGTACAATCGGCCGGCGCCCTCCCGGCGCCGCCACTTACCAGAAAGGATGCGCCATGCCCCCTGTCTCGTTCGCCCGCCACACCCTGCCCGCCGTCGCCGCCCTGCTGCTTGCCATCGGCGCCGGCGCGGTCCAGGCTCAAACTCAAGCCTCCGCCATCCGCCGCACCGTGATCCAGAAAGCCGACGTTTCCGTGCCGGGCCGCGAGGCGGTCGTCGCCAGGGTCGAACTGGACGCCGGCGCCACCGCCGGCCGCCACTCGCATCCCGGCGACGAAATCAGCTACGTGATGGAAGGCGAAGGCGAATTGCGCATCGACGGCGAGGACCCGCGCCGGGTCAAGGCCGGCGAAGCCTTCGTGATCCCGGCCGGCACCGTGCATGACGCCATCAACGTCGGCAAGGGCCCGCTCAAGCTGGTCGGCGTGTATGTGGTCGAGAAAGGCAAGCCGCTGGCCACGCCGGCCAAATAGTGTCATCACGATTTCATCTGCGGGCGTTAGAGTGGCCATCTACGCCCTCGTTGAAAACTGAGCACCGATGACCTTTGCGCTACTCCCGGCCCGCGCAGCCGCTTGCGTGCTGGCCGGCCTGCTGGCCTGCCCCGCCGCCCATGCTGGCCGTCCGATGACGGTCGACGACGCCGCCATCGCCGCTCCCGGACAATGCCAGCTGGAGACCTACGCGTTGCGCGCCGAGCACTTGTCCGAATACTGGGCCACACCCGCCTGCAACGTCGGTGGCGATTGGGAGCTGGCGATCGGCGGCGCCTGGGCCGACGATACCTCCGGCCCGCGCAGCCAGACCACGCATCACTTCCGGCTGCAGGCCAAGACCGTGTTCAAACCGCTGGAGAGCAACGGCTGGGGCCTGGGCCTGGTGCTGGCCGACCAGTTCCGCGCCGGTAGCGGTGGCGACGGCGACTTGTCGCTCAACATCCCGCTCAGCATATCGCTGCGCGACGACGCCGTGCTACTGCATTTCAACGCAGGCGTCGTGCATGGGGAGACCAGCCGCCGGCACCACGCCACCTGGGGCAGCGGCGCCCAGTTCAGGCTGGACCAACGCCACACCTTGACGGCCGAAGTATTCGGCCGCCAGCACAGCGGCTCGCGCTACCAGTTCGGCATCGCCCGCGCGCTGATCCCGGACCGCTTGTAGATCGACGCCACCTGGGGCCGGCGCCTGGCGCGCGGCGGCGGCGAGCCGGTGGTCACGCTGGGGTTGGTGTTTCAGTCCAACTAAGGGCCCGGCTTCAGGTCATTCAGGTCAGCAAGCGGCCGGCGGGCAGCACCGCCGGCAGCGCCACCAGGCGTTGCCACCGCCAGCGCAGCACCAGCAAGGTCACCAGCATGATGGCGCCGCCGATCCAGAACAAGGGCAGCTCTGGCAGCTTGTTCTCGGCCGCCAGCGCGGCCAGGTAGGCCAGCATCGCTACAAACGTCCAGGCCACCGTCGTCATCTGGCGGTGCGATGCGGGTATGACCGCGTAATCCCGCAGCAGTACGCAAGAAAACGGCAGCAGCAGCGCCGCCAGCAAAAAGGTGGAGCCGTAGATCCTCGGCGCACCGATCAACAGCATGTCGACCACGAAGGCGACGGCGCAAGCCAGCAGCCACACGCGCAGGAACCGCGCCAGCAAAGCGGCGCCCAGCATGCGGTTGACCTGCGCCGCAACGGGCGCGCGCGGCGCCAGGAAAAACAGCGCCTGCTCCGCGCCATGGCGGCTTGCGCTCTTGAGCAGATCGGCCGCGTACAACACCACCGCCACCAGCAGGCAAATCTGCATGACCAGGGTGTGCATCATCTCCCGCACCGCCGGCATGTCGGCGCCGGCGTACAGCACCACGCCTGCGGCCACCACCGTCACCAGCAGCAGATAGGCGAGGTAGCCGCCCTCATACGCGGTCGGGCCCATGGTGTGCATCAGCATGCGCGCCTGCGTGGCGCCGCGCTGGCTGTCGCGGCGCAAGGTGGCACGGTAGCCGAAGCGCAGCAGCATGCTGAAACGGTTGCAGGCGCCGGCATCCTCGGGTTTCAGCACCCCGCCCTGCATCCGCCGTATCAGCGCGGCGTGGCGCGCATGCCAGGCCCAGTGACGGTCGCCGCCGCGTGGGAATACCAGCTGTATGCCGGCGCCACCCAGCGCGGCCACGGCGATCAGTCCCATGCCCGCCAGCGCCGGTTCGCCCAGCGCGGCCAGGTTTTGCCACAGCGCGGCCAGCCAGGCCTTCAGCGACAGCGAGCCGAAGATGATCAGCGTGGGCAGGAACGCCAGCACCGTGTAGCGCTGGGCGTACAGGATGTAGCAGAAAAACGCTCCGGCGCCGACCAGCGCATAACCGAAATGCCCGAACACCGCCGCCGCCATGGCCGCCACCGCCAGTGCGCATGCCGCGAACAACACCACGGTCAGCACGATCAGGCGGCGGCGCAGCTGCGGCACCAGGCAGGCGTAGGCCGGGTGATTTTGCTGCACGGCGCTTTTCAGGTAGGCGCCGCACCACATCACGATCAGCATCGTCAGCATGCCGAGCGGCGCCTGCCACATCAGCTCCAGGTGCGCCTGCAGGCTGCTGACCACCAGCGCAACCACCAAAGCTCCCGCCAGCAGCAATGCGCTGATGCGCACCATCATGCGGGTGGCGCAGCGGTCGCGCACCACCTGCAACAGCAGTTGCGTATAGGCGCCGTTCATTTGGTCACCTCGACGAACAGGTCTTCCAGGCTCAGGGTTTCCACCCGCAGGTCGGGGCCGGCCCGCAGGTCGGCGGCCTCCTGCCCGTTCAGGCGCGCCAGGATGCTGACGCCGCCGCTGCGGTCCTGCTGGCGGCGGATCTCGTCGCGGAAGTGCAGGCGCGCCAGCGCCGCCGCCGTGCCGGTGATGCGGTGCGCGCTTTCCAGCAGCTCGTCCAGCGGCGCCTGCAGGGTGATCTTGCCGCCCTGGAGGAAGGCCACATCCAGCGCCACCCGCTCCAGGTCCGACAGGATGTGGGTGGAGAAGATCACCGTCGTATCGCGCTCGATCACGCCGTCCACCAGCTCGTGCAGGAAGTCGCGGCGGCCGACCGGATCGAGGCTGGCCACCGGTTCGTCCAGCACCAGCAGCCGTGGGTCGTGCGCCAGCGCGCGGATGATGGACAGGCGCTGCTTCTCGCCGCCCGACAAACGGCCGATCTGCTTGTGGCGCGCCTCGCCGGCGAAGCCCCAGCGCTCCAGCAGGCCGGCCACCTTGCCGGCGTTCCAGTGCGGGTACAGGGCCTTGAAGTAGTCCAGCATCTGCACCGGCGTCAGCCACTCGAACAGCTCCGACTTCTGCGGCACGTAGCCGATCCAGGCACGCGCCTCGTCGCCCAGCTGCGTGGCGGGCTGGCCGAACAGCGTGCTGGCGCCGGCATCGGCTTCGCGCAGGCCGAGCAGGCATTCGAGCAGCGTCGATTTGCCGGCGCCGTTGCGGCCCAGCAGGCCGACCACCTTGCCGGGCGCGATGTCCCAGCTCACGCCCTGCAACACCTGCTGGCCGCCGAACGATTTATGCAGGTTGGCGACATTGACGATCGATGGTTTCATAGTTCTTCCTTGAGGATTTTATTGAACAGTGCAAGTACGGCGTCGGGATCGAGTTCCAGCTGGCGCGCCTCTTCGGCGGCCCGTTCCAGCGTGGGCCGCAGCAGGGCCTCGCGTTCACGGGCGCTGTGCGCCCTGCGCTCGGCCACCAGCATGCCGATGCCGCGGCTGCGCGACAGCAGGCCTTCGGTCTCCATCATGTTGTAGGCCTTGGACACGGTCATCGGATTGACGGCCAGCGCCAGCGCCACCTCGCGCACCGACGGCAGCACGTCGCCCGGCGCCAGCACGCGGGCGGCCAGCAGGCGGCGGGTCTGCTCGATCAGCTGGCGATAGATCGGCTCGGACGAACCGGTCGCAATCGAGTAGAGGGAGGCGGTGTGGGAGGTCATCGTTTTGTATCGGTGTATTAGTTGACTAATACATTATGCCGAAAAACGCCCCGTGTCAAACTAAATCGGAAGGAAAAAAACGCCGGTGCAGGACGCACCGGCGGCTTATAGCGTGCTTACACCAGCTTGGCCGAGTGCTCGCGGGTGGCGTGGAATTGCAGCTTGGGCCAGCGTTCCTGGGTCAGGCGCAGGTTGACGCCGGAGGTGGCCAGGTAGGCCAGGTTGCCGGCGGCGTCGTAGGCGACGTTGTGGCCCAATGCGTCCTCGAAGTCCGACAGCGCTTTCTTGTCGTCGCTGGAAACCCAGCGCGCGCTGCTGATGCTGGTGCCTTCGAACACGGCGTCGACGCCGTACTCGTTCATCAAACGGCTGGCGACCACTTCGAACTGCAGCACGCCGACCGCGCCCAGTACCAGCTCGCCGCCCTGCACCGGCTTGAAGACCTGCACCGCGCCCTCCTCGCCCAGCTGCTGCAAGCCCTTGTGCAGCTGCTTGATTTTCAGCGGGTTACGGATGCGCACCGAGCGGAAGAAGTCCGGCGCGAAGTACGGAATGCCGGTGAAGGTCAGCAGCTCGCCTTCGGAGAAGGAATCGCCGATCTGCATATTGCCGTGGTTGGGCAGGCCGATGATGTCGCCGGCGTACGCCTCTTCCACCTGCTCGCGCGAGGACGCCATGAACGTCACCACCGACGATACCTTGATCTCGCGACCCAGGCGCAGGTGCTTGACCTTCATGCCGCGCTCGAAACGGCCGGAGCACACGCGCAGGAAGGCGATGCGGTCGCGGTGGGCCGGGTCCATATTGGCCTGGATCTTGAACACGAAACCGGTGAACGGCTCTTCCTTCGGATCGACCGAACGCACGGTGGCGTCGCGCTCGCGCGGGGCCGGAGCCCAGTCGACCAGCGCCGACAGGATCTCGCGCACGCCGAAGTTGTTGATCGCGGAACCGAAGAACACCGGCGTCTGCACGCCGGCCAGGAACTGCTCCAGGTCGAACGGATGCGAGGCGCCGTGCACCAGCTCCACTTCCATCTTCAACTGGTCCATCTCCAGCGGGAACATCTCCTGCAGGCGCGGATTGTCGATGCCCTTGATGATCTCGAAGGCGCCGTCGGCTTTTTCCTCGCCGGCCTTGAACAGCATGATGGTGTCGTTCAGCAGGTGGTACACGCCGCGGAAGTTCTTGCCCATGCCGATAGGCCAGGTCACCGGCGCGCACTGGATCTTCAGCACCGATTCCAGCTCGTCGAGCAGTTCCAGCGGATCGCGGGTTTCGCGGTCCATCTTGTTCATGAAGGTGACGATCGGCGTGTTGCGCATGCGGCAGACGTCGAGCAGCTTGATGGTCTGCGCTTCCACGCCCTTGGCGGCGTCGATCACCATCAGCGCCGAGTCGACCGCCGTCAGCACGCGGTAGGTGTCTTCCGAGAAGTCCTGGTGGCCGGGGGTGTCGAGCAGGTTGACCACGTGGTCGCGGAACTCGAACTGCATCACCGACGAAGCGACGGAAATGCCGCGCTGCTTCTCGATTTCCATCCAGTCGGAGGTGGCGTGGCGGCCGCTCTTGCGCGCCTTGACCGTGCCGGCCATCTGGATCGCGCCCGAGAACAGCAGCAGTTTTTCCGTCAGCGTGGTCTTACCGGCATCCGGGTGGGAAATGATGCCGAAGGTGCGGCGGCGCTGGACTTCACGTGCGATCAGGGCCGGGGTCCTGGCGTTGGCCGTGGAGCCGGCGTCGTCGTTATTCTCGGGTGTTACATTTTCGATATCGTTGACCATTTGTTCGCGATCTGAGGCGGGGCTGCAAAACCCTCGATTTTACCGATAGTTGGCCCCGCCGTGTGAACTGTTTGCCCGGGTTACCCCGGGCTGGCCCCGCTTTTACCCCACCTTTACTCCCCTTTCACCCGGCGCCAGCCCGTGCGGTGGGCGTCGGCCGAGATCTGCTCGGACAGCGGCGAGGTCTTGTTGGTGCCGTCGGCCAGGGTGGTGATCATCTTCAGCTGGCCGTTCGGCAGGCGGATGATGATGAAACCGACCGCCGCCGAGGTGTTCGACAGGGTCGCCCCGACCGGGTGGCCGCCGATCGCCTGGCCGTTGCAGACGTTGACCTGGTACAGATTGCTGGAACCGCCCACCGAGCAGGCCGACGACGAGGACGGCATATTGGTCACCACGTTGGCCACCCCGCTGACGATCTGCGGATCGAGGTTCATGCGCTCGCCGGCGTTGACCGACCAGTCGAAATACCAGCCATCCTTCTGCGTCAGGTCGACCGGATTGCTGGTGACCTGGTAAGTGTTGGTGTTGCTGCTGGAGCCGAGCAGGCTCAGGGTCTGCTTCACCATGGTCGAGCCGCGGATGTCGGCGATCGGCGTGGCGCTGTCCTTCAGCAGGTACAGGCTCTGCACCGAGGTGTCGGAAGTGTCGGGCACGTCCAGCAGGCGGCCGGTGCCGAACAACACCACCCGCTTGCCGCTGGTGGTGGTGACGGGCACGCCGCCGACGCTGGTAGTCACCTGCACCGCGCACATGGTCACGTCCGGACGGGTGGTGATCGGCTTGCTGGTGCCGGCGTTGCCCAGCATGGTGACCGTGATCGCGCCCGAGGACGCGCTCAGGTCGAAGCGCCACATCTGCCCCTGGTTGTCGCCACCGTAGATGTACTGGATGCGCGGGTCGGCGCCCGGATCGTCGCTGATGGCGGAAATCTTGGCCAGGCCGGACGGCGTGGTGGTGTCGCCCGCGTTGTTGCTGATCTTGCTGATCAGCTCGCCGGTGTAGGCGTCCAGCACGTACAGGAAGCCCTTGCCGGTGCCGGTGCCGACGCCGTCGGTGCCGGGCACGTTGTTGTAGCCGGAGGTCAGGAACACCGCCCAGCGGCCGTTGGCCAGCGTGCCGAACTGCGGATTGCCGAAGGTCAGGCCGAGGTCGCCGTCGCTGAGCGGGCAGACGGTGGCGTCGGCGCAGAATTCCCACAGCTGCTTGGGATGGCTGGTGTCGGTGATGTCCAGCGCGTAGTAGCCGCGGCCGCCGCCGTTCAGGCCGGCCACCAGCACGGTGCGCCAGCCCACCGAGGCCTTGACGTCCGCCACTTCCGGCGAGCCGTCGGTGGTGAACTGGTGGTTGGTGCCGTAGGTGGTGCCGGCCAGCGCGTACAGCTTCTTCATCGTGATGCGCGGCACGTAGGCCCACAACTCGCCGCCGGTGGCGGAGTCGAAGGCGTGCAGCATGCCGTCGTTGGCGGCGGTGAACACGGTGCCGCTGCGGTACTTGGCGCTGCTCGGATTGCCGTAGGTGTCCTTGAAGGTGGCGTAGTCCGGATCCGGGTAATCGTTGCGCGGGTCGCGCACGAAGGCCGGCTTGGACGAGGCGATGTCGCCCAGCACGATCGGGATGGGCCCGGCGGCGCCGGCCGGGGTGTTGAGCGTCAGCGTGTAGGCGCGGAACAGGTTGTCGTCGGCGTACTGCTGCTGGCCGCGCAGGTAGTTGACCAGGTTGTTGCCGTCGTTGACCAGCGCCTTGTCCGAGGCCGACAGCAGCACGCATTGCGCCAGCGAGGTGCACCTGTTGGCGAACCAGCTGGCGGCCGGCCCCTTCATGTTGGCAAACAGGAAGGGATCCGGCGCGCTGGCGAGCGCGCCGCCGGTGTTGTACATGTAGATGGTGCGGGTGTCGCTGCTGTTGCCGACCTTCTTGCCCAGCGTGTCGCTGGTGGTCCAGGTGCTGGCCGCGAGCACGCTGCCGTCGGTGCTGTCGATCTTGCGGTCCGACAGTTCGCCGTACCATTTCACGGTGGTGAAGGTGTCGGAGAAGATGTCGTTGTCGGTCAGCGTGATGTTCGGCGTCGACGTGGCGGCCGCGGCGGCCGCGCCCACGTGCACCTGCATGTTCGACAGCGCTTCGCTCAGGCCGCCCACCACGTCCTTCGGGTCCTGGGCGCTGAAATACTTGCCGTGGCCGTTGATGGCGGCGTGCCACAGGTCGTCGACCCGCTCCTGCACCGTGCTGGCGGTGTTGGTGACGTCCGGGTCCGGCCAGACGTAGGCGCCGCCGCCGTTCCATGGGCAGCCGCTGGTGGCCGCCGTGATCAGGTTGTAGAAGTCGCCGCCGGTCTTGGGCGCGGTGTCGTAGTTCGGCTCATAGGTCATCACGCCGTCCACGCCCAGGCCCAGCGTGTAGGTGTTCATGTGCAGGTGGGTGTTCTCGCCGCCGCCCGCCGGCACCGAGCCGGGCTTGCTCATGTCCGGCTCCAGCGCCGGCCGCAGCGACACCGTGGTGGTGCTGGAGCCGCCGTTGTACCAGTGCAGCGCCACGTCGGAAATCGACGGCTGCGTCTGCGCCCGCGCGTCGACGCAGCCGCGCGCCTGGGTGCAGAAGCGCGAGGCGTTCTCGACGTTGTCGTTGTTGACCACGTTGGCGGTCGAGGTGCCGTTCCAGTAGCCGTCGGTGGTCAGTATCATGAAGTTCTGCTGGCACGGGTACTGCACCACTTCCTGCCCGGCCGCGTAGTTGTACGGCGTCAGGTTGGCGAACATGCGGCCGACGTTGTCCATCGCGGTGCGGATCGGCGTCGAGCCCGAGGTGGTGGTGTTGTACAGCGTGGTGTACCAGCTGGCGCGGGCGCTGCCGGTGAAGTCGGCCGGTTTCAGGTCGATGGCGGCGCTGGCGCCGGCGCTCGACAGCTTGACGTAGCCGACCTTGTAGTTGGCGGTGATGGCGGCGAACGCGATGCCGATCGAGGTCTTCATCATTTGCAGCCGGCTCTTGTAGTACACATACCAGTTGGCGAAGTTGTTCATCTCTTCGGCATAGGTGCAAGTGGTGCCGGCGCAATCGGTGCGGTCGCTGGCTTTCGGATAGGCCTGGCCGCTGACGATGTTGACCCGCACGAAGGGATTGGGCGCGCCGGAGCCGGCCGTCAGCGCCGTGGTGGTGGTCGGGATGGTGTCATTGACGGCCGCCACATAGCCGCTGGAGCCGGTGGTGGTCCAGCTGACCGAGCCCTGGTTGTCCATGGTGAAGGTGCTGATGGTGGCGGTGTTGTCGGTCGACGCGGTGTTCACCAGGCAGACGCTGGTGACCGTGTAGCCGCTCGGGCAGTTGCTGCTGTTGCCCAGGTAGGCCTTGATGGTGTTGGAGGTGCCGATCTTGGCGACCAGCGCGGCGGCGATCTGGGTCGGCGTCTGGCCCTTGCCCAGGCTCAGGTAAGTCGGGCTGCTGCTGGAGGTGCCGCCGACCAGCACGGTGCCGGCATAGCTGAGGTTTTTCAGGATGGCGGTCTGCGACGACGAGGTGGTGGAGCCGGTGCCGTTGAAGCTGACCACCGCCCTGGCCGGCGCATAGGCCGTCACCGCCACGGTCGGCGCGTTCACGGCGATGCCCCAGCCGGCGCGTGAACTGTCCGCGACGGTGACGCAGTTGGCGACGGCGACGCTGCTGGTGCAGCTGACCGGCACCACCGCCACCAGGTTGTCGGAGCTGAGCGTAATGCCGAACACGCTGCAAGCGGGCACCGTGGGCTGGCCGGTCGGGGTCTTGACGCAGGCGTAGTACAGGCTGGTGGAAGCGGCGCCCTTGCCGACCGAGGTGGCGATGATGTTGGCGGCCAGCGCGCTGGCCAGCCCCTGCTGCTTGATCAGGCTGTTGGTGCCGGTGGCGGCGGTGACGGTGGCGTTGGTGACGGTGGTGCTGCCGTTGACCACCACGCTGGTGATGCCGAGCGAGCTGGCCGTGGCCGAGGCGCCGATGGCGATGGTGCCGTAGGACGCGGTGGCGCCGGCCGGCTTGGAATAGCCGGGGTAGATGAAGCTGCCCACGCGCTTGCCCTGGCACTGGGTCAGCAGCTTGTCGCTGCACCAGCGCACCTTGGCCGGCACCGGATAGCCGGGCGGCGCGGTGGCGCCGACGGCGGTCGAGACGCAGGTCTTCATGCTGTCGTCGGTGCAGAACTGGCCGACGCCGATGGTGTAGTAGTACGGGCCGGTGGTGATCGCGGTGGCGGTCTGGTAGGTGGCGTCCGGGTAGGTGTAGCTGGCGGTGTTGAACTGGCAGGTGCTGCCCGAGCACCACTTCAGGTCCGGGAAGCCGGTCACCAGGTTGATGTTGGTCGACACGGTGTTGCCGGCCATGTCGGCCTTGTGGGCGCCGAAGCCGTCGCCGCTGACCGAGGTCCAGTTGGTGGTGTTGGCGGCGTTCTGCTCCGGATAGTAGCTGCCGTCGGACTTGATCGGCACCAGGTAGCGGATCGCCGGATTGTAGTACTGCTTGTTGAAGTCCGGACTCATGAACGGCGGATGGCCGACCGCGCAGGCGGTGATGCCGGCCTGCAAAGTGGCGGCGCTGCGGCACAGGTTGTCGTTGACGTAGTCCGGCGTGTAGGTCTGGTCCATCGAGCCGGAGTTATCGAACAGCAGCATCAGATTGGGCTTGACGGTGCCGGTGCCGGTGATGTTGAGCAGCGGGACCTGGGCGATCTGGGTCGTCCCGGCCAGGGCCGACACGCACAGCGTCGCAGCAAGGGCCAGGCCGGCCAGCGTGGAAGTAAGCTTGTTCATGATGGTTCCATTCAAAAAGACGACGGCCTCACGGCCCTTTCATGACGACCGCTTGCGTGATCACATTGCCGCCGCGGACGCCGACGATGCGCGCCGTCACCACGTAATGCAGCTGCGGCTGGTCCAGGTAGTTCGGGCTGTCGGAGCGGCCGCTCTGGCCGTAGGGCTGCGGGGTCTTGGAATTCGGCCGCGCCGAGGTCAGCAGGCAGCGGTTGCCGGGCGCGTTGAAGGCGCCGGCAAAGTCGCACAGCCGGTGGATCACATACTCGACCTGGTTGCCGGAAGGGTCGGCCGGCAAGGTGACCGAGCCCGTCCAGAAGGCCGGGGTGCTGGCGGTCCAGGTCGGCGTCAGGGTGGCGACATAGCCGTTGGCCGGCTGGTTGACCTCCAGCAGCGAGGCGTTGGTCATCGAGCGCAGGAAGGCGAACGCCGTGTGCACGCCCAGGTCGGCCGCCTTGCTCAGCGACGCGTCGTAGGCCAGGTTGGAGGTGGTCAGCGTGGTCGAGGTGCTGGACTTGAGCAGGTAGATGCTGCTCACCAGCATGACCGTCAGCATGATCAGCATGATGGGCAGCGCGATGCCGCGTTGTCGGGTGGGCAGGCGCATCATGGCCTCCATTGGGCGTTACGAATCGGCACGATGGTCTCGAACACGCGGTAGCGATAGCACTGCCACGACACGCTGTCGCCGGCCACCGCCACGTTGACCTGCACCGGCACCGCCGCCACGCCGGCCGGCGCGGTGCTGGCAAACACGGTGGGCCGCACGGTGGTGGCGCTGCACACCCCGGACGAATTCGGTTTCTCGGTGTTCTTGCTGCGCGCCACCACGGCGATGCGCACCGCGGCCACGCGCTGGAAGTCGCCGGGGCTGCCGACGATGCCGTCGCTGTCGGCGTCGATCATGGTGCTGCTCCAGGTGGTGATCTGCATGCCGTCGGCGCCGGGGTTGGGGTCGTAGGGATTGGGGCCGGGCGGACGCGCGTCAAAGCCATACTGGGCCTTGATGCTGACCACGTTGTCGGTCACCGAGACGCCGGCCAGTTCGGCGCCCGCCAGTTCGGTGGCGCGCAGCAGCAGCACGCCGTTGGCCACGCTCCAGGTGTGGAAATGCAGCTGCGTGGGCGAGCCGAGGTTGTAGATGTAGGCCAGGTTCTGCTTGTAGGGCGTGGCCAGGCCGGCCAGCGGATTGAAGCGGTAGGCGCCGCCGCTGGCCACCAGGATGGTGCTGTTGGGCGCGACGCCAAAGCCGGACAGCTGGAACAAGGTGCACTTGCCGCTGCCGGGCGTCAGCGGCGCGATCACCAGCACGTCGCCGTTGCTGAAGGCGTAGGGGTTCTTGCTGTCGACCGTGATGGTGTTGCCGACCGTGTAGTCGGCGAACAGCTTGACCGAACCGGCGCCCGCCTGCGAGGTGCCGCTGTTGAAGGAGATCACGTCCGGATTGGCGCCGTTGGACTGGATCACCGCCGCCGCCAGCGGCGTGAAGTTGGCGCCGCCGCGCTGCGCGGTCGGCAGCGCGTAGCCGTTGGCGTCGGAGAACACGGTGTCGCAGCCGGCCACCATCGGATCGTTCAGGCCCCAGCCCGCTTCGGTGGCGTCGCTGCTGAGCGAGAACAGCGCCAGCATGCCGTTCTGCATGCTGTCCGAACCGCCGACGGCGGCGTCCTTGTTCTGTTCGCCGCTGACGATCAGGCGGGTGGCGAACAGCAGCGCCAGCAGGCCGATCACCACGCTGACCATCAGCTCCACCAGCGAAAAGCCGCCGCCGCGGCGTAAGGGTTGGATGTTCATATCAGAGCGCAATGTAGGAGGTGACCAGATGCTGGTTGAGGGTATCGCCGGCCTTGCGCTTCCACTTGATGGAGATGGCCACCTGGATGCGCAGCTGCTGCGGCACCACCACCACGCCGATGATGGCGCCGGGGATCGCGGCCTTGGTCTCGTCCACCCAGGGCTGGGTGGCGGCGGTGGCCGCCCCGCCCTCGATGGCGCCGTAGTTCAGCAGGTTGTTGCTGTCGGCGTTCATCGTGCCCAGCAGTTTTTCGCCGGCCAGCGTGGCTTCGGCGCGCAGGCTGGCGTCCGACAGCGCCGAGTAGGCGCGCGCCTGCAAGCCGATGGTGCCGAGCAGGCCGATGCCGAGGATGACGATGGCCAGCAACGCCTCCAGCAGCGCGATGCCGCCCTGGCGGCGCGTGGACCGGCGGTACAGATTGGTGGGGATGGCGGGTTTCATGGCGGACAAGCCCTGGTGTCGGTGACGGGAAGGCGCGGATCGCACTTGCTGGCCATGCCGGCCAGCGTGATCACCAGCGCCACCACCGGCACGTCGCCGGCGTATTGGGTGGCCGGGTCGAGGCGCAAACTGGTCAGGCGCTGGGCGAAGCGGGTGTCGACCCAGCCGATCGGCGTGTAGTAGACCTGCGAGCTGCCTTCCGGCTGGGTGGTCGGCAGCAGCGCTTCCGAGTTCGGCAGCGCGTCGGCCGCGCGGTACACGGATTTGTAGCCGGCCGCGCCTTCGGGATCGTTGGCGGCCGGCGCCGCGACCGTGGACCAGCCGGCTTCGGCCGCGCCGCACTGGGTGGCCGGCGAGACGAAGCAGATGTCGACCTGCCAGTCCATCTGCCCGCTGTTGACGTTGGGGGTCAGCGAGATCCGGCTGAAGCTGTTGTGCATCACGGCCTGGCGGCGCGCCAGGCTGAAGCCGTCGGCATAGAATTCGCTGGCGCTGCGGGCGCGGTTGCTGAGCAGCCATTTGCTGGCGTTCGGGATGCCGATCGCCAGCATGAAACCGAAGATGGTCAGCGTCAGCAGCAGCTCCAGCAGCGTGAGGCCACGCTGGCGGCGCCGGGCCGGCGGCGTTAGTTGGAACATGCGCCACCCTTGTGGTCCACCCAGCACGAGCCGCTGACGCCCCAGCCGGGCGGACTGCCGGTGGTGGTGCGGGTGCCGCTCTGGTCGATGGTGTAGACGAAGCCGGCCATCTTGCCGACGCCGGTGGCCGTAATCGTGTAGCTGGAGGCGGTGGCCCCGCCCAGCCCGTAGGTGAAGTTGGCGGTGTTGGGCGGGAAGCTGCTGGCGGTGCCGAAGCCGAAATAGGTGCGGTTATTCGACCAGAACTGCTCGGCCGCCGGCTGCGCTCCGCCCAGCGCGGTGAACGCTTCGCTGAGGCGGCCGCGGATCACGTAGTCGCTGTAGGCCGGGATCGCCACCGCCATCAAGATGCCGACGATGGCCACGGAGATCATGATCTCGATCAAGGTAAAGCCTTTTTGGACACGCTGCATGGCCCACTCCCGGTTGGTTTTCTGATGACTGGAGTGTAGCGGGCCAAGCTTGCATTTCCCTGAGGAAATGCTGACAAATTCCTGACAGCGGCGAAAATGTGGATTTAACTAGCGAAAGTGCACGGAAAACAGCGCGCCCCGGCCGCCTGCGCCCTCGGCGATGGTGAGGCTGGCGCCGTGGACGGTGACGATGTCGCGCACGATGGCCAGGCCCAGGCCGCTGCCGGTGGTCTTGTCGTCCAGCCGCACGTAGCGGCTGAACACCTGCTCGCGCCTGGCCAGCGGGATGCCGGGGCCGTTGTCCTCGACGCTCAGCCAGCCGCCCTCGCCGTCCGGCCGGCAAGCCACCGTCACCGTGCCGCGCGGCGGCGTGTAGCGGATGGCGTTGTCGATCAGGTTGTCGATCAGGTCGCGCAGCAGGAAGCGGTCGCCGACGATGGTGACCGGCTGCAGATCGAAGCCGAGGTCGATCGCCTTGAGCGTGGCCTGGTCGACGAAGGACTGGATCGCCACTTCCACCAGCGCGTCCAGCGCCACCGGCTCCAGCCGGGTTTTTTCAAAGTGGCCGGGTTCGGCGCGGGCCAGCGCCAGCAGCTGGTTGGTCTTGCGTATCATGCGCTCGGTGGCCGACAGCATCAGCTTGAGCGAGTGCACGGTTTCGGGCTCGGCATGGCGCGCCCCCAGCCATTCGAGCTGGGTCTTCAGGCCGGCCAGCGGCGTGCGCAGCTGGTGCGCGACATTGGCCAGGAATTCCTGCCGCGCGCGGGCGCCTTCGCTGACCTTGTCCAGCAGGCCGTTGAAGGCCGACACCACCGGCTCCAGTTCGTAGGGCACCTGCGCCGCCGCGATCGGTTCGAGGTCGTCGCCGTCGCGCGCGTTCAGGCCGGCGCGCAGGCGGTTCAAGGGCAGCAGGCCGTTGCCGACCGAGAACCAGATCAGGCCGACGCAGGTCAGCGCGAACAGCGACTCCAGCAGCACCAGCGCGCGCACCACGGCCTGGCGGACCTGGGTGCGCTTGCGCAGCGTCTTGGCGACGCCGATGTACGCCTGCAGCGGCGCACCCGAGGCCGCCGGCAAGCTCAGGCGCAAGGCCACGCCGCGCACGGCTTCGTCGCGCAGGCCGCTGTCGAAGGCCACCGCCGGCTTATTGACGGACGCGGCGCCGTCGGCCGCCGCGCGCGGCAACGGCGGAAAATCGGCGTCGCCGGCGATGGTGCGGCCGGCCGCGTCGCGCACCACGAAATAGACGGCGTCGGTATCGTCGCTGCGCAGCACTTGCTCGGCCTGGCGCGGCAGGTCGATGCGCAGCTGGCCGCCGTCCGCGCTCAGGCGCGCGCCCAGCGCGGCGGCGGCGCCGGACAGGCCCTGGTCGAACGCCAGCTGGGCCGGCAGCCAGGCCAGCATGTAGGTGAGCGCGCCGCCGGCCAGGTTGATCAGCAGGATAGGGACTATCAGCCACTTCAGCAGCCGCAGCCGGATGCTATTCATGCGCGGCCGGCGTCTGCTCCAGCATGTAGCCGAAGCCGCGGATGGTGCGGATCGAGACGCCGGCGTCGGCGATCTTCAGCCGCAGGCGCGAGATGTAGACTTCCACCGCGTTCAGGGTCAGGTCGTCGCCCCACGGCAGGATGGCGTCGATGATCTGCTGCTTGGACACCACGCGCGCGCCGTGCTGCAACAGGTATTCCAGCACCGCCCATTCGCGCACCGACAGCTCGATGGTCTTGTCGCGCACGCGGGCGCGCTTGGCCGACATGTCCAGCACCAGGTCCCCCAGCGCCAGCACGGTCGGCTTGGGCGTGTTGCGGCGCGCCAGCGCGCGCAGCCGCGCCACCAGCTCGGCGGTGGCGAAGGGCTTGACCAGGTAATCGTCGGCGCCCAGCTCCAGGCCGCGCACCCGGTCCTCGATGGCGTCGCGCGCCGTCAGCAGCAGCACCGGCACCTGGCTGCCGCGCGCGCGCAGGCGCCGCACCACCTCGAAACCGTCGATGCCGGGCAGGCCGATATCGAGCACCACCACCTCGGTGTGCTCGGCGCGCTGCAGCAGCGCGTCGGCCTGGGTGCCGTTGCCGACCACCTCGACCGCCATGCCGTGGCCGCTCAAGACCCGGCTCAGGCCATCGGCCAGGACGGCGTCATCTTCCACCACAAGTACATGCATGTTCTGTGCGCCGTTCGAATTCAATTTGTGCATTATGCACGCGCCCTCCAGAGAAAAATAGAGCTCGTGTAGGACCAGACCTACAAAGTGCCATGTTGCAAGCCTACATTTGTGCGTCCCCTCCTCTTATGTTCGCAATCTAACAAAGCCCCTAAAGTTATGGCAACACTGAAGCAAGCCTTCGGTGCTCTTGTATAGCCAGATTGTGAGGAACAAAATGAACAACACCCAACTTAACGCAACCGACAAAACCACAGCGCCACGCATGGCGGTGAAGTCGAAAGAATTCAAGGTTGCGTCCCGGCCTGTTGTCAGCTACAGCGGCACCCTGCAGAACGAATTGCTGGCCGCACTCCCACGCGACGTGCTGGAATCGCTGTTTGAACACCTGGAACTGGTGACCCTGCCCTTCGGCAAAGAATTGTTTGAATTCGGCGGCGCGATGGAGTACGTGCACTTCCCGACCACCGCCATCGTATCGCTGCTGTATGTGATGGAAGACGGCGCCACCACCGAGATCGCCGTGGTAGGACACGAAGGCGTGGTCGGCGTTTCGCTGTTCGAAGGCGAGCGCGCCATGTGCAGCGCCGTGGTGCAGGCGGCCGGCTACGGCTACCGCATGAAAGCCCAGCACCTGCGCGACGCCTTCAACCAGGGCGGCGCCCTGCCCGCGCTGCTGATGCGCTACAACACCGCGCTGTTCGCGCAGATGGCGCAGAACGCCGTCGGCGGCCGCCACAGCTCGATCGAACAAAAGCTGTGCCGCTGGCTGCTGGACCGCCTGGACCGCTCGCCATCGAACGAGTTGAAGGTCACGCAGGAAATGATTTCCATCATGCTGGGCGTGCGCCGCGAAAGCATCACCGCCGCCGCCGGTAAATTGCAGGACGACGGCCTGATCACCTACCGCCGCGGCAACATCACTGTGCTTGATCGGTCAGGCTTGGAGGCGTATGCGGGTGAGTGCTACAAGGTGGCGAAGACGGAATACGACCGTCTGCTGGTGGATGTAGCACGGAGCTAAGCACTTCGCTGATGGCCGGCGGCAGCGTCGCCGCGCCAGGTTCGGCGCGGCGCTCTTCGACCGGTACGCGATTGCGCAAGGGAATAGAAACTTCAATACAGGTACCGGCATCATTACGGCCGCGGCGTATCGTCAGCGTGCCGCCCAGCAGCAAGGCGCGTTCGCGCATCCCCAGCAAACCATGCGACATCGGCTTGACGATGGTATTGGAGGCAATGCCGATACCGTCATCGATAATGCGCAGCGTCAGGCCACCCGGGGTGAGACTCATGGTGACGGTGACGCGGTTGGCCTTGGCATACTTGCGGATATTGGTCAGCGACTCCTGCACGATGCGGAACAAGGCGATCGACAGGTCGCCCGATTGACGGGCCGCGCCTTCGATATCGGCGTCGACGTCGCAATCGCAGCGCACCTTGGCCAGCCGGCTGAATTCGTTGCAATAGCTTTCGATGGCGGCGCACAGGCCCAGGTTGTCGAGCAGGCTGGGGCGCAGGTTCTCGACGATGCGGCGCTTCATTTCCACCGTTTCCACCAGCGTGGCGCGGGCGCGCTTGAGCTGCGCCGCCAGTTCGGGATCGGTCTTCTGCAATTGCTGGGTGACGGCGGAGATATCCATGCTGATCGAGGTCAGGTTGGCGCCCAGCTCGTCGTGCAGTTCGCGCGACAGCCGTACTTTTTCTTCCTCACTGATGCTGATCAGGTGACGCGATAACACCGACAACTGCTCGGTACGCTGCTCGACCTGCGATTCCAGGTTTTCATTGGCGCTTTGCAGCGCGTGCTCGACCTGGGCGCGGTTGGCGAAACTGCGCCGCACCAATTGGTAGAACATGACCAGCACCATGATGGCCAGCGCGTTGATGCCCATGCCCAGCAGCACCGCCTTCTGGTACTCCTGGTAGAACATGGTGCTGCGCGAGACCAGGGTTTCGTTCTGCTCCTGCTCCATGATCACCACTTGCAGGCGGATCTCGTCCATGCTGGCGCGGCCGTCGCTGAGCTTGGCGATCTTGACGATCTCCTCCAGCCCGCCCTCGCGGTAGACGTCGATGGCCTGGCTCATGATGGAGAGGCGGCGGCGCACCAGCGTGTGCAGTTGCGCCAGGTTCTTCAGCTGCGACGGGCTATCGGCCAGCAGCTTGTCCAGTTCCTTGAATTCGATCTCGGTTTCGGCCAGCGCGGTCTTGGTGGGGCCAAGATAGGCGTCGCGGCCGGACAGGAAATAGCCGCGCATGCTGCTTTCGGCATCGAGCACCAGCACGTTCAGGTATTGCAGGCGGTCCGCCACGCGCGCGGTCTGGCCCAACTGGACCTGGGCGCCGCGCAAGGCTTGCAAATTGTGGAACAGGCTGAATCCGTTGACGATCAGCAGCAGCGCACAGGTCACGCACAAGACGGTCTTGTACAGCGGCAGGCGGTGATGCGGCGCTGTTTCGACAGTGAAATACATCCTGATGAGTTTCCTTCACAAGGTTTAATCCCGGGCGGACATACGCCACACTAGCCGAATTATAGACCGATGAGGAAAGGGATGCTTTTGGAGCACGCAATGGTGCGCGCCCCGTGCGATCAATCCAGAAGGTTGTTCTTCATCGCGTAGTAGGTCAGGTCGGAATTCGACTGCATGCCCATTTTTTCCATGATGCGGGTGCGGTAGGTGCTGACGGTCTTGATGCTCAGCGACAGCGCCACGCCGATATCCGACACGGTGGCGCCGCGCGCCAGGCGCAGGAACACCTGGAACTCGCGGTCCGACAATTCGGTGTGCAAGGCGGTGTTCGGATCGCGGTCAAAGCTTTGCGCCAGCAGTTCGCCGACGGTCGAGCTGACATAACGCCGGCCCTGGTACACGGTGCGCACCGCCGAGATCAGCTCGTCGGCCTCGCATTCCTTGTTCAGGTAACCGTTGGCGCCCATCTTGAACAGGTTCAGCGCGTACTGCTGGGCCGGATAGCCGGACAGGATCAGCACCGGCAGATCCGGCTGGCCCTGGCGGATGGTGCGCAAGGTATCGATGCCGCTCTGGTCGGGCATGGCGATGTCCAGCAACAGCACGTCGCAAATCTCGCGCCGCGCGATTTCCAACGCTTCGCGCCCGGTACCCGCTTCGGCCACCACGTCGAAATCTTCCGACGACGAAAAAATCTGTTTGAAACCTGCTCTGACTATCTGATGGTCGTCACAAATGGCAACGCGTATCATTGTTTCCCCTCGTATTGTCCGGCTGTTGCGCCATAGGCCCCACCGGACTTCACGCCACCGTCTATCAGCGTAGCTGATGTGAATAATGTTGAAATTATAGCAGCAATCATGCCGCTAGCCGCACGACGCGGCAGCAGTACCAGCTAGGATTGCTTGAGCAATGTCAATATTGCCAGCAATTCGCCGCGTATCATTTCCCGGTCCAGCGGAGCAGGAACGTGCGCCGCCGGCGCGCCGTTGACAGCCACGCCGCCATCATACTCCGCCGCAGCGGCATCATACGCACGACTGTCGAGCTTATTGCGGGCGCCGCTGATGGTGAAGCCCTGCTCGTACAACAGCTCACGGATGCGGCGTATCAACAGCACTTCGTGATGCTGGTAGTAGCGGCGGTTGCCGCGCCGTTTGACCGGCTTGAGCTGCGTGAATTCCTGCTCCCAGTAGCGCAGCACGTGCGGCTTGACGCCGCACAGCTCGCTCACTTCACCGATCGTGAAATAGCGCTTGGCCGGGATCGGCGGCAGCACAACCAGTTCGGATTTGGCGAGGCGGTCATTCATCACGGCTCAGTCCCACTCAGGCGGCGCGCGCCATCGGATTAGTCTCTTCGACCATGCCCTTGAGTTTTTGGCTGGCATGGAAAGTCACCACGCGGCGCGCCGTGATCGGGATTTCTTCGCCGGTCTTCGGGTTGCGGCCCGGACGCTGCGGCTTGTCGCGCAGCTGGAAATTGCCGAAACCGGACAACTTGACGGCCTCGCCGCGCTCGAGCGCGTTGCGGATCTCGTCAAAGAAGGTTTCCACCATATCCTTGGCCTCGCGCTTGTTCAGGCCGACCTGCTCGAACAACAGCTCGGCCAGCTCCGCCTTGGTCAGCGTAGGCAAATCTTTTTCTGCATCCTGGCGTACCTTGGCCACCTGCATGGCCCGATGCAAATCGGCAGCCAATGCGGATTGGAGTACGGCGGAATCTACGTCGTTATTATTAATTTTCCTGCCCTGCCTTATCTAAGAACGAATGAGTCCGGCAAAGGCCGGACTCCCAAATGGTCAACAAATAATGATTTTACAACAATCTTGGCTGTCAGCTCAGGTGCGCAGACGGGCGCCGTGTTTTTGCTTGGCGGCGTCGCCGACGGCGGCCATTACAGCTTCCACCACATCGTCTTGCAGCGTATTTTGAGTATCTTGCAAGCTAAAGCGGAAAGCAAGCGATTTTTCGTCCGCCTCCAGTCCTTTGCCACGATATTCATCAAACAAAACAATGGCTTGCACGATCTTGCCCTGCGGACTCATTTGCACGGCAGCATTAAATGCGTCCAGCAAATCCTGCGCCGGAACGTCTTGCTTGACGACCACCGCCAGATCCCGCGTGGCGCCTGGGAACTTGGAGATTTCCGCGTATTCTGGCACAGATTGTTGCTGCAAAGCAACTGCGTCCACCTCGAACACGACTGGCGCATGCGGCAGCTCATACTTTTGCAGCCAGCGCGGGTGCAGTTCGCCGATGAAGCCGATGACCTTGCCATCCAGCAGCACGTGCGCCGAGCGGCCCGGATGCAGCGCCGGGTGCTCTGCCTTGACGAAGCGCAGCGACAGCGGCGCGAACAGGTGCTCCAGGTCGGCCTTCAGGTCGAAGAAATCGATCTGGCGGTTGTCCTGGCCCCACTGCTCGTCAGCCACGTTGCCGTAGGCCATGGCGGCCACGCGCTTAGGCTGGTGATAGCCGGCCACGGTCAGCGGACCATCTGGAATGCTGTCGTCGCGCAGGTAGATGGCGCCGATCTCGAACAGGCGCACGCGGCTGGTCTTGCGGTTCAGGTTGTAGCGCACATTGGCCACCAGGCTGCCGATCAGCGTCGAGCGCATCACGTTCATCTGGCTGGCGATCGGGTTCTGCAGCTTGATCGGGTTGGCGTTGCCGCCGAAATCCTGCTCCCAGGCCGCGTCCACAAAACTCATGTTGACCACTTCCTGGAAGCCCAGGTCGGCCAGTTGGTGGCGCACGGCGAACAGCGAGCGGGTGTTTTCCGGCGCGATGATCATGGTGTTGGCGGCCACCGGCGCCACGGTCGGAATGTTCTCGAAACCGTAGACGCGCGCGACTTCCTCGATCAGGTCTTCCTCGATCTCGATGTCGAAGCGGTACGACGGCGAGGTCACAGAGAACACGCCATCGGCCAGCGTGAACGGCAGCGCCAGGCGGGTGAAGATGTCCGCGATGGTCTGATCGTCCAGCGCCACGCCGATCACTTTCTGTGCGCGGGCTGTGCGCATCTGCACCGGCGCGCGCTTCGGCACGTTGACGATCTGGTCGTCGACCGGACCGATTTGCGTGGTCGGCGTGCCGCAGATTTCGATCAGCAGCGAGGTGATGCGTTCGATGTGCTCGACGGTCGTGGCGTAATCGACGCCGCGCTCGAAGCGGTGCGCCGCGTCGGTCGAGAAGTTGTACTTGCGGGCGCGGCCCTGGATGGCGTTCGGCCACCAGAACGCGGCTTCCAGGTAGATAGCCTCGGTCTCCAGCGAGACGGCCGTGGCGTCGCCGCCCATGATGCCGGCCAGCGATTCGATTTCCTTGTCGTCCGAGATCACGCCTACCCATTCGTCGACGCTGACGGTGTTGCCGTTCAGGAGCTTGAGCGTTTCGCCGGCTTTACCCCAACGCACGTTCAGGCCGCCGTGGATCTTGGCCAGGTCGAACACGTGGGTAGGACGGCCCAGTTCCAGCATCACGTAGTTGGAGATGTCCACCAGCGCCGACACCGAGCGCTGGCCGCTGCGCTCAAGGCGCTGCTTCATCCAGTCCGGCGTGGCGGCCTTGGCGTTCAGGTTGCGGATCACGCGGCCGGAGAAGCGGCCGCACAGGTCCGGCGCCGAGATTTTCACCGGCAGCACTTCGGCGCTGTTGACAGCGACCGGGCGGAACGACGGCACATGCAGCGCGACGCCGGTCAACGCCGACACTTCGCGCGCCACACCCAGCACCGACAGGCAGTCCGCCTTGTTCGGGGTCAGCTTGATGGTGAACTTGAGGTCGTTGAGCGCGTAGTAGTCGCGGAAGTTCTGGCCGACCGGAGCGTCGTCCGGCAGTTCCAACAGGCCGCTGCCCTCTTCCGACAATTTCAGTTCCTTGGCCGAGCACAGCATGCCTTGCGACTCGACGCCGCGCAACTGGCCAACCTTGATTTCAAACGGCTTGCCGTCGGCGCCCGGCGGCAAAATCGCGCCGGCCATCGCGCACACAACCTTCAGGCCCGGACGCACGTTGGGCGCGCCGCAGACGATGTTGAGCAAGGTGCCGGTGCCGACATCGACCTGGCAGACGTTCAGGCGGTCCGCGTTCGGATGCTTGGCCATGTCGCGCACGTGGCCGACGACCACGTTGGAGAACGGCGGCGCCACGGCTTCGACTTCTTCCACTTCCAGGCCGGACATCGTCAGCAGATGGGCCAGTTCGTCCGAAGTCATCTTCGGATCGACCATGGTACGGAGCCAGTTTTCGGAGAATTGCATAATCAAGCCTTCAAAGATAGTCCGACGGGAGCGCGCACCTGCGTGGCGCTCGACCGTTTCGTTATTGTTAGTTGAACTGCTTCAGGAAGCGCAGGTCGCCTTCGTAGAACAGGCGCAGGTCGCTGACGCCGTAGCGCAGCATCGTCAGGCGTTCCAGGCCGGAGCCGAACGCGAAGCCGATGTACTTTTCCGGGTCGAGGCCGAAGTTGCGCACCACCGACGGATGCACCTGGCCCGAACCGGAAATCTCCAGCCAGCGGCCCTTCAACGGACCGGAACCGAAGGCGATATCGATCTCGGCCGACGGCTCGGTGAACGGGAAGTACGACGGACGGAAGCGCACTTGCAGATCGTCGGTCTCGAAGAAGGCCTTGACGAAATTCAGGTACACGCCCTTGAGGTCGGCGAAGCTGATGTTCTCGGCGATCCACAGGCCTTCGACCTGGTGGAACATCGGCGAGTGGGTGGCGTCGCTGTCGACGCGGTAGGTGCGGCCAGGCGCGATCACCTTGATCGGCGGCGTGTGGCTGCGGGCATAGCGCACCTGCATCGGGCTGGTGTGCGTGCGCAGCAGCAGCGGCTTGCCTTCGCTGTCGTTGCCTTCGATGTAGAAAGTGTCCTGCATCGAACGGGCAGGATGGTTTTCCGGGCTGTTGAGCGCCGTGAAGTTGGTCCAGTCATTTTCGATCTCGGGACCGTCGGCCACGTCGAAACCGATCGAGCGGAAGATCTCTTCCACCCGCTCCCAGGTCCGCATCACCGGGTGGATGCCGCCGCCGGCGCGACCGCGGCCAGGCAGCGAGACATCGATGGCCTCGGCGTTCAAACGGGTTTGCATCTGGGCGTCGGCCAGCGCATCGCGCCGGGCCGTCAGCGCCGCTTCAATCTGCCCTTTGGCAGCATTGATCAGGGCGCCTTGCGCCTTGCGTGCTTCAGGGTCGAGCTTGCCCAGACCCTTCATCAATTCGGTGATCTGGCCGGTCTTGCCCAGATATTTGGCTTTGGCATTTTCCAGTGCGGCGGCGTCATCTTGCGCGGCCATGAAATCCTGCACTGCTGAGGCGACGAGTTGTTCCAGGGAGTCCATGCGTTTTTCTTATCCTCAATCAAAAACGGGGCACAGGTTTCAACCTTTGCCCCGTTCTCAGTCGCGGACCCGTTGCCGGGATCGCGCGTCCAAATCAATGCGTATTAAGCAGCGATTTTTGCTTTCACAGCGTTGACAATCGCAGCGAATGCTGGCTTGTCCATCACTGCCATATCGGCCAGGACTTTACGGTCCAGTTCGATCGAAGCTTTCTTCAGACCATTCATGAAGACGCTGTACGTCACGCCATGCTCACGGGAAGCGGCGTTGATACGAGCGATCCACAGACGGCGGAAGACGCGCTTCTTGTTACGACGGTCGCGGTAAGCGTACTGGCCAGCGCGCATAACTGCTTGCTTGGCAATACGGTATACCTTGCTGCGACGACCGCGGTAACCCTTGGCCATGTTTAATACTTTTTTATGACGGGCACGAGCTGTAACCCCACGTTTTACTCTAGGCATAGTAACTCCTTAGTTGTGAGATTAAGCGGTTGGCATCATGCGCATGACGGACTTCACGTCAGACGCATCAACGTTCGTGATACCGCGCAGTTGGCGCTTCGATTTGGTGGTCTTCTTGGTCAGAATGTGGCGCTTGAAAGCGTGACCACTCTTAACAGTACCACCTGGACGCACGCGAAAACGTTTTTTCGCGGAGCTTTTGGTTTTCATTTTTGGCATAGCAATCTACCCTTCTGGGTAGCTCCATATCAAACAGGATTGCAGGTGGCGACACTACGTCACACTTAGATGCCTGCTTTCACTTGTTTTTGCAGCAGATGCGAGTCCACTACATTACAACAGCGGGCAATTATAGACCAGTTGCTGCAATTCTGCACCACAAATTACAAGGGGCGCCTCAGCGCCCCCTGCATTTGCTCTTAAAGCAAGATTACTTCTTTTTCTTAGGCGAAAGGACCATGATCATCTGGCGGCCTTCCATCTTCGGGAACTGCTCGACCTGGCCGTACGGCTCCAGATCGGCCTTCAGGCGTTCCAGCATACGGAAGCCAATATCCTGGTGCGCCATCTCACGACCGCGGAAACGCAGCGTGATCTTGGTTTTATCGCCTTCATCGAGGAACTTGATGAGGTTACGCAGCTTGATATTGTAGTCGCCGTCATCGGTGCCCGGACGGAATTTGACTTCCTTCACGGCGATGATTTTCTGCTTCAATTTCGCTTCGTGAGCCTTCTTCTGCTCCGAATACTTGAATTTGCCGTAGTCCATCAAACGGCAGACCGGCGGGACCGCGGTAGGCGCGATCTCGACCAGGTCGACGTTTGCTTCTTCCGCCAGGCGGAAGGCTTCGGCCAAAGTCACGATACCGAGAGGCTCGTTATCGACCCCACTTAAACGCATTTCAGGGGCAGTGATTTCGCCATTGATGCGATGCGACTTGTCAGTAGCTATGGTGATTCCTTTTAAAATCTAATGAAGAACTGTGCGATCAGGCTTTGTTGGCGACGTCTTGCTGAAGTCGCTCGATCAGGGCATCGATGGACATGACGCCCAAATCGACATTGCCCCGTGCCCGCACAGCCACGGTATTGGCATCCCGCTCTTTATCGCCAACTACAAGGATGTAGGGCAGTTTTTGGACGGAATGTTCGCGTATTTTATAGGTTATTTTCTCGTTGCGCAAATCGGTCTGCACGCGGAACCCGCTCCGGCGCAGCTTTTCAGCCACTTGCGCCACATATTCGGCCTGCGCATCGGAGATGTTCAACACCGATACCTGCACCGGCGCCAACCATGCCGGCAAGGCGCCCGCGTAGTTCTCGATCAGGATGCCGATGAAGCGCTCCATCGAACCGACGATCGCACGGTGCAGCATGACCGGCACCTGACGGCTGTTGTCGGCCGCGACGTATTCGGCGCCCAGGCGCTCAGGCATGAAGAAGTCGACCTGCATCGTGCCGACCTGCCATGGGCGACCCAGCGAATCCTTCAGGTGGTACTCGATCTTCGGACCGTAGAACGCACCCTCGCCCGGCAATTCGGTCCAGGTCACGCCGCAGGCGCGCAGGCCCGAACGCAGCGCGTCCTCGGCCTCGTCCCACACTTCATCGGTGCCGATGCGGTTGTCCGGACGCAGCGCCAGCTTGACTTCGATGTTGTTGAAGTCGAAGTCCTTGTAGACTTCCATCGCTTGCGTGTGGAAAGCCACCACTTCCGGCTCGATCTGCTCTTCGGTGCAGAAGATGTGGCCGTCATCCTGGGTGAAGCCGCGCACGCGCATGATGCCGTGCAGCGCGCCCGATGGCTCGTTGCGGTGGCACTGGCCGAACTCGCCGTAGCGCAGCGGCAGGTCGCGGTACGAACGCATATTGCTATTGAAGATCTGCACGTGGCCCGGGCAGTTCATCGGCTTCAGCGCGTAGGAGCGGTTTTCCGACTCCGTCACGAACATGTTTTCGCGGTAGTTGTCCCAGTGGCCGGTCTTGCCCCACAGGCTGGAGTCCAGGATCTGCGGCGCCTTGACTTCCTGGTAGCCGTTGACCTGGTACTTGTTGCGCATATATTGCTCAACCTGCTGCCAGA
This sequence comes from Duganella sp. BJB476, assembly GCF_003416895.1. Taxonomy (GTDB): domain Bacteria; phylum Pseudomonadota; class Gammaproteobacteria; order Burkholderiales; family Burkholderiaceae_D; genus Rugamonas. The sequence goes on along the minus strand of NZ_QVIO01000001.1, from coordinate 980,636 downwards.
TGGTCCAGCCCTTCGGATGCCAGAACACCAGGCCCGGCGCTTCGTCCTGGAAGTGGAAGAAGTCCAGCTGCTTGCCCAGCTTGCGGTGGTCGCGCTTTTCCGCCTCTTCCAGCTGGAACAGGTATTGTTCTTGATCTTCCTTCTTGACCCAGGCGGTGCCGTAGACACGCTGCAGCATTTCGTTCTTGCTGTCGCCGCGCCAGTAGGCGCCGGCCAGCTTCATCAGCTTGAATACTTTCAGCTTGCCGGTCGACGGCACGTGCGGGCCGCGACACAGGTCGGTGAAGCTGCCTTCGGTGTACAGCGACACATCCTGGTCGGCAGGAATCGACGAGATGATCTCGGCCTTGTAGGCTTCGCCGATGGACTTGAAGTAGGCGACGGCTTCGTCGCGCGGCAGCACCTTGCGGGTGACCGGCTCATCCTTCTTGGCCAGCTCGGCCATTTTCTTTTCGATGGCGACCAGGTCGTCAGGCGTGAACGGACGCTTGTACGAGAAGTCGTAGTAGAAACCGTTTTCGATGACCGGGCCGATGGTCACTTGCGCATCAGGGAACAGCTCCTTGACGGCGTAGGCCAGCAAGTGGGCGGTCGAGTGACGGATCACATCCAGACCTTCAGGGTCTTTATCGGTGATGATGGCCAGATCGGAATTTTTCTCGATCAGGAAAGAGGTGTCCACCACTTTGCCATCAACCTTGCCGGCCAGCGCGGCCTTGCCCAGGCTGGTAGCGATGCTGGTCGCCACTTGTGCAACGGTGACTGGGCCGTCGAATTCACGGGCAGAACCATCAGGAAGGCGAACTGAAAGCATAACGATCTCCATTTCGGCGCGGGCGCCAGGTAGTGGTACAAAAGAATGATAATAAAAACGCGGACGAAAAAAAACGCGGGCTAGCCGCGTTTTCTCTTTTTTTTAGCAAAAGAATCCCGATCGACTAGCGTCACTCCCAAAGCTTGGTAGTAGTTCGCGGTGTCATAACCGGATTGCCTTTCTCGCTCTTACATGTTCTGGTGGGCGGTGCAGAATTCGAATCTGCGACCCCTTGGATGTCGACCAAGTATTCTAACCAGCTGAACTAACCGCCCGGGGGTACTACTCAATACTGCTATTTTACTGCGTTTTTACTACTGTGCTACGTAATCTGGTGGGCGGTGCAGAATTCGAATCTGCGACCCCTTGGATGTCGACCAAGTATTCTAACCAGCTGAACTAACCGCCCGAAGACCAGCATTATAGAGAGCGATTCGGAGAAAAACAAGGGCATAAATCGGAAACATTTACAAAATGCACTATGAGGCCGCAATACGCGAGTCATCGACATCCTTTAAACTATGGCAGTTCCCACCACAACAAGAAGCCCATGCAAGCCGAAACCCGCGCCAACACTAGCGTAGAGCTGCCTCCCTCTCCTTCCGCCCACCTGCACGAACACCGTGACGGCGATGCCGAACATGCCCACTTTAATGTGCAACGCAGCCAGTCGGTGCTGGCGTGGTCGCTGGTGCTGACGCTGGGATTTGCCGTGGTCGAGGTCATTACCGGCTTCATGTCCAACTCGCTGGCGCTGATTTCCGACGCCGGCCACATGGTCACGGACGCCGCCGCGCTGGGCCTGGCGCTGCTGGCGCAACTGATCGCCAAGCGGCCGCCGTCGGCGCGCCACTCGTTCGGCTTCGGCCGCGCCGAGGCGCTGGCGGCTTTCGTCAACAGCCTGGTGCTGTTGCTATTGGTCGGCTGGATCGTGTTTGAGGCGGCGCAGCGCTTCTCCAAGCCGGAGCAGGTGCAAGGCGGCACCGTGTTCATCGTCGCCGGCATCGGCCTGCTGATCAATCTCGTGCTGGCTTATATGCTGTCGCGCGGCGACAGCAATATGAATACGCGCGCCGCGCTGGTCAATGTGATCGGCGACCTGTTGGGCTCGGTGGCCGCGCTCATCGCCGGCGCCGTCATCTACTACACCGGCTGGATGCAGATCGATCCGCTGCTGTCGATCTTTGTCGCGCTGCTGATTTTGAAGTCCACCATCGACGTGTTGCGCGAGTCCTATCACTGCTTGATGGGCGGCGTGCCGGAGCAGATCGACTATCTGAAAGTCGGCGCCGACCTGGAAAAAATTGACGGCGTCTGCTCGGTGCACGACCTGCATGTATGGGATATGTCGCCAGGCCATCCGGCACTGATCGGCCACGTGGAAATCACCGACCTGGCCCACTGGCCCGCCATCCTGCAAGCCATCAAGGCCATGTTGCTGGAAAAGCATGGCATCGACCACATCACGCTGCAAGCGGAAGTCGACACCAATCCCCCGTAAGGAACGCACCATGTTCACCAACAAATGCATGCTGTGCGCCGCACTGCTGATCGCCCATCCCGCATACGCCCAGCAGGCTCCGCGCCCCGGCGTGTGGGAACAATGGGTGACGCCAAAACCTGTATATGCCGGAGCAAATAGCGACGTCGTGCGGATGCTGGATGAAAGCAATCGCCAGACCAAGGCCAAGCTTGCGGCCATGCCGGAGGAAAGGCGTGCGGCAATTGAAAAAGAAATGGCGACGGCCGGCGTCGATCTTCGCCTGAGCAAGCCCGATGGCGTGATGAGTGCGCAGCAATGCATGACAGCCAAGGAAGCCGCGCGCCTAGCCGCCGCGCAGCTGGAGCAGAAAGCAAACTGCCAGCGCACGGTCACGCAACAAGGCGACGGCGTCACCGTCGTGGTCATGACATGCAAGGACGGCGATCCTGCACACATCTCAACAAGCACATTCACTTACTATGGCGAAAAGGCGTACTCGATAGATGCGCCTATGGCCACCATCAGCGCACGCTGGCTGCGCGACGACTGCAGCGGCATCCAATAATTCAACCAGATCCAACTACATGCAAAATTTTGAAAAACGCCGCGACCGCTACAACGCCTTTGCTTCATTTGAAAATCCGCTGGTCAATCTGAGCTTTGAATTGGAGGTGCCGGACTTTCGGCCGTTCTGCATGGCGCAGCAGCTGCCGCCGTTCCACGTCTTCCTGTACTGCGTGCTGAATTCGCTCAAGGAGATCGACAACTTCATGTACCGCATCTACGAAGGCGAAGTCATCAAGATCGACGACTTCATGGCCTCGTACACGGTGCTCAATCAGGATAAGAACGTGAATTTCGCGCGCTTCACGCGCTCGTCGGATCTGCAGGAGTTCGTGGCGCGCAGCGTGGAGGCGAAGCAGTTCGCCGAAGCCAGCGACGTGCTGGTCAACACCACCGAGGCCTTGAGCCCGATGGAAAAGAAACGCAACATCCACATCACCTGCATGCCGTGGCTGAAGCTGGTGGCGATCGAGCATCCGATCTACCATCATAAGAGCTACGACATTCCATCGGTGGCGTGGGGCCGCTTCAGCGATCCGCGCGACGATGGCAAACTCATGGTGAACATGTCGGTACTGGCCCACCACGGCTTCGTCGACGGTTACCACGTGCATCTGCTGGCTCAGGCCATTGCAGCACGCGTGGCAACCATTATCGGCTAAGCGCGGCGGGCTTCCTGCACGCCGGTCACTTCGGCGATGGCGTTCAGCGCTTTCTGCAGCTGCGCGGTGGCGCCGATCTCCGCCGTGAAGGTCATGCGCGCGAAGCCTTTGGCGCTTTGCGTGTTGACGCCGATGACGTTGATCTTCTCGCGCGAGAAGATCTCGGAAATGTCGCGCAGCAGGCCCTGGCGGTCGCCCGCCAGGATGAAGATATCGACCGGGTACACCGTGTCCGAGACCGCCCGCCCCCACTCGGTGACAATCACCCGCTCCGGCGCCTTGGCGCGCATCTCGGCGAAGTTCTTGCACGTGGTGCGGTGGATCGATACCCCTTTGCCGCGCGTGACGAAGCCGACGATGCCGTCCGGCGGCGCCGGCTTGCAGCACTTGGCCAGCTGCGTCATCAAGCCGTCCGTACCCACCACCAGCACGCCCGACTTGGCGCCCTGGTCCACGCTGGATGCCTTGCTCTTGCCCAGCACCACCGCGTCTTCCGGCTCGGCCGGCTCGCCGGTGTCGTGCAGCGCCTGCTCGACGTGGCGCAGGCTGAACTCATCCTTGCCCACCGACAGGAACAGATCGTCCACCTTGGCGAAGCCCAGCTTGTTGGCCAGCGCTTCCAGGTTGACCGCCGTCTTGCCTTCGCGCTGCAGGGATTTCTCCACCATCGCGCGGCCGTGCGACAGCGTTTCCTGCATGTCGATGGCGTGGAACCAGGCGCGGATCTTGGAGCGCGTGCGCGTGGCCACCGTGTATTCGTCGCTGAGCCAGTCGCGCGAAGGGCCCGCCGTCCCCGGCGCGCCCTTGGCGGTGATGATCTCGCAGGTCTGGCCGTTCTTCAGCGGCGTGTTCAGCGGCACCATGACGCCGTCCACGCGCGCGCCACGGCAGCGGTGACCGACATCGCTATGCAGGTGGTACGCAAAGTCGACCGGCGTGGCGCCGACCGGCAGTTCCAGCACGCGCGCCTGCGGCGTCAGCACGAAGATGCGGTCGTCCAGCGCGGCGGACTTGAGCTTCTCCACCCACTCGCGCTGCTGCTCTTCCTGCCCAACCACCGCGTCGGCGACGTCGGTCTTCCAGGCCAGCAGCTGGCGCAGCCAGGCGATCTTTTCATCGTACTTCTGGCCGGCGAAGTTGGAGCCGCCCTCTTCCTTGTAGCGCCAGTGCGCCGCCACGCCGTACTCGGCGAAGCTGTGCATCTCCTGCGTTCGGATCTGCACCTCCAGCGGCCGGCCGTCTTCAGCCGTCACCACCGTGTGCAGCGACTGGTAGCCGTTCGATTTCGGCCGCGAGATGTAGTCGTCGAATTCCTTCGGGATCGGCGTCCAGATGTTATGCACCACGCCGAGCACCGTGTAGCAGGTCTTGACGTCGGCCACGATCACGCGGAAGGCGCGCACATCGTACAGGTCGGTGAAGTCCAGCTCCTTGCCCTTCATCTTGCTCCAGATGGAGTAGATGTGCTTGGGACGGCCGAACACTTCGGCCTGGATGCCGGCCGCCGCCATTTCCGATTGCAGCCGCTCGATCGCCGAGGTGACGAAGCCTTCGCGCATCATGCGCTTCTCTTCCAGCATCTTGGCGATGCGCTTGTACGCTTCCGGCTCGATGAAGCGGAACGACAGGTCTTCCAGCTCCCACTTCAGCTGCCAGATCCCCAGCCGGTTGGCCAGCGGCGCATACAGGTCCAGCGTTTCGCGGCCGTAGGCGCAGGTCATGTCGTTGAACAGCTTGATGTCGGCGAAGTAGCGCAAGGTCGTCACGCAGGACGCCAGGCGCACCAGCACCACCCGCATGTCGGAGGCCATCGCCAGCAGCATCTTGCGCAGCGTTTCAACCTGCGCCACCGCCATCTGCGCGGCGTTGCGGCCGCGCGCGACGGCGCCCGGCTGGCCCTGGCCCTGGGTCTGTGTCAGTTCGCGCAGCCGTATCAGCTGGCGCACGCCGGCCACCAGGTCGCTGACCTCCTGGCCGAAACGCGGTTCGATGATGGGCGCCTGCGCGGTGTCGAGCAAGGTCAGCTCGAACATCAGGCCGGCGATGCGGGTCTCGACGTCGGTGCGCATGAAGGCCAGCGTGCCGGCCACGCCGACCGCGAAGTCAATCGCCGGCTGGCCGCTGGCGCACAGCTTGTCGCCATAGGCGTCGCCGGCGAAGTCCAGCGCCGACAGCATGCGGGCGCTGTCGTCGGGCGTCAGGCCCTGGACCAACTGCTCCGACGTTGCGCTCGTGAGCGCGGTGATGGAAACCATGATGCCCCTAGCGCTGCGCCGCGACGACGATGATTTCTACCCGCCATGCCGGATCGGCCAGCTTGGCTTCCACGGTGGCGCGCGGCGGCGTGTGGCCGCTCGGCACCCAGGCGTCCCACGCTTCGTTCATGCCGGCGAAGTCCGCCAGGTCGGCGATGTAGATGGTGGTGCTGAGGATGCAGGTTTTGTCGCTGCCGGCCTCGGCCAGTAGACGGTCGATATGACCCAGCACTTCGCGGGTCTGGCCCTGAATGTCCAGCGTCTTGTCGTCGGCGATCTGGCCCGCCAGATACACGGTGCCGTTGTGGATCGCCACTTCGGACAAGCGTTTGCCTACATGCAGTCGTTTGATTTCCATACTCGTCTTCTTTACTCTACTTTAATTTAGCCCAACAGGAATTGCTTTACTATCGCGATCTGGTCGTCGTGGAAAAAGGTCGGCGCGTGGCCAACGTCCGGGATTTCCACCAGCGTGGCCTTGGGGCCGCGCTGGGTCATCAGCGCCGCCGTCTCGGCCGACAGCAGGTCCGACTCGGCGCCGCGCACCAGCAAGGTCGGGCAGCGGATCGCATCGTAGGCGGACCACAGCAGCGCTTCATCGGCCGCGGCCGATTCCGGCGTGGCGGAGCGGAACGGCAAGGCCAGTCCCATATCGTAATGGCGTACCCACTTGCCGTCTTTATCCTGGCGCAGTACGTCGCTCGCCAGTTTATGCCATTCCTCCTCGGTGTGCTGGCCGAAGGTCAGCGAGACGTCGCGGATAAACTTGGACGCTTCGGCGAAGGTGTCGAAACGCAGGTCCTGGCCGATGTAGTCGCCGATGCGCTGCAAGGCCATCGGCGCCAGCACCGGGCCGATGTCGTTGAGGATCAGCTTGCGGATCGGGTTGTCCGGCAGCGAGGCCAGGCCCAGGCCGATCAGGCCGCCCATCGAGGTGCCGAACCAGTCGACCGTCTGCTCTTCACCGTCCGGCAGCACGCGCGCCAGCAAGGTGACAATGTCGCTAACATATTGCGGAACGCGGTACAGCTGCGGATTCTTCAGCCAGCCTGAGCGGCCACGGCCGACGATGTCCGGGCAGATCACGCGATAGTCGTTGGCCAGCGCGCGCGCCATGTTGTCGAAGTCGTCGCCGACGCGGGTCACGCCGTGCACGCACAGCAGCACATTAGGGTTGCTCTCGTCTCCCCATTCCTTGTACGACATGCGGTGCAAACCAGCCAGAGACAGACATTGAACAGACTTTATTTTTGCTTCGAACATGCGACTTCCTTGGTGGTTTTTATAGTGATTTGTGCAATGCTGTTTAGAAATACCATTTTACCGGGCGTTACGCTTAAAATCCTACCGAAGTGTAGCGCAGCACCACTTTAATCTCCAACCCTCCAGAGGACACTATGGCAAACAAGACTTTGAGCGGTAAAACGGCGCTGGTGACCGGTTCCACCTCCGGCATCGGCCTGGGCATTGCCCGCACCTTGGCGGCGGAAGGCGCCAACGTGCTGTTGAACGGCTTCGGCGACGCCGCGGAAATCGCCCAGCTGCAAACCGACCTGGCCAAGGAATTCGGCGTGCAGGTGGCTTACCACAATGCCGACATGTCCAAGCCCGTCGAGATCGAGAACATGATCGGCTTCGCCGGCGACAAGTTTGGCGGCATCGATGTCCTGGTCAACAACGCCGGCATCCAGCATGTGGCCAATGTCGAAGACTTCCCGGTCGAGAAATGGGACGCCATCATCGCCATCAACCTGACCTCGGCCTTCCACACCTCGCGCCTAGTGCTGCCGCGCATGCGCGCCAACAACTGGGGCCGCATCATCAACCTGGCTTCCACCCACGGGCTGGTGGCTTCGGCCGGCAAGTCGGCCTATGTCGCCGCCAAGCACGGCCTGCTCGGGCTGACCAAGGCCAGCGCGCTGGAGACCGCCACCACCGGCGTGACCGTCAACGCGATCTGCCCCGGCTTCGTGCTGACGCCGCTGGTGCAAAAGCAGGTCGACGCCCGCGCCGCCAAGGACGGCATCAGCAACGAGGACGCCAAGAAAGCGCTGCTGGCGGACAAGCAGCCGTCCGGCGAGTTCGTCACGCCGGAGGAGCTGGGCGCGCTGGCGGTGTTCCTGTGCAGCGACGCGGCCAAGCAAGTCCGCGGCGTGGCCTGGAATATGGACGGCGGCTGGGTGGCCCAGTAAGGAAGTCGCTAAAAACCGGGCGCAGCTTCGTTATTTCGCCACGCCTGCGGTGTGGCCCTCGCCGTGCAGGCGCACTGCCTTCGGCGGCATGCCTCGCTGCGCCCGGTTTGTAGCAACTTCCCTTGCATAAGGGATATCACTGTTGTGAATGCGGTTAACCACAATGGTGATGTCTCATATTTTGACGGATGATGATCTCCTCACCCGAAACGCGAGGAGACCCCGTGAAAAAGCCGTTCTACAAAATTCTATACGTGCAGGTGTTGTTCGCCATCGCCTGCGGCATCCTGTTAGGCATCTTCTACCCAGGCGATGCGGTCAGCATGAAACCGCTCGGCGACGGCTTCATCAAGCTGATCAAGATGATCATCGCACCGGTGATTTTCTGCACCGTGGTCTCCGGCATCGCCGGCATGCAGGACATCAAGAAGATCGGTCGCGTCGGCGGCAAGGCGCTGTTGTATTTCGAGGTGATCTCCACCTTCGCGTTGGTGATCGGCCTGTTCGTGGCCAACATCATCCGCCCGGGCGCCGGCTTCAACGCCGACCCGGCCACGCTCGACACCAAGTCCATCGCCGAGTTCACGGAAAAAGCCAAGCACCAGTCGACCATCGACTTCGTGATGAACATCATCCCGAACACCGTGGTGGACGCTTTCGCCAAGGGCGACATCCTACAAGTGCTGCTGGTCGCCATCCTGTTCGGTTTCGCGCTGTCGCTGCTGGGTGAGCGCGGCAAGCCGGTCACCAAACTGATCGACGACCTGTCGGCGGCCATCTTCGGCATGGTCGGCATCGTCATGAAAGCCGCACCGCTGGGCGCGTTCGGCGCGATGGCTTTCACCATCGGCAAATACGGCATCGCCTCGCTGAAACCGCTGGCGACGCTGATGGGCTGCTTCTACCTGACCTGCGGCCTGTTCGTGGTGGTGGTGCTGGGCACCGTGGCGCGCCTGACCGGCTTCTCGATCTTCAAGTTCATCGCCTACATCAAGGAAGAACTGCTGATCGTGCTGGGTACCAGCTCGTCGGAAAGCGCGCTGCCTTCGCTGATGACCAAGCTGGAACGCCTGGGCTGCTCCAAATCCGTGGTGGGCCTGGTGGTCCCGACCGGCTACTCGTTCAACCTGGACGGCACCAACATCTACATGACCATGGCCGCGCTGTTCGTGGCGCAGGCCACCAACACCGACCTGACCTTGACGCAGGAGCTGACCATCCTCGGCGTGGCGATGCTGACCTCCAAGGGCGCGTCCGGCATCACCGGCGCCGGTTTCATCACCCTGGCGGCGACGCTGGCCGTGGTGCCGACCATCCCGGTGGCCGGCATGGCGCTGATTCTGGGCATCGACCGCTTCATGAGCGAATGCCGCGCGCTGACCAACTTCGTCGGCAACGGCGTCGCCTCGGTGGTGGTATCGCACTGGGAAAAAGAGCTGAACCACGACACGCTGCACAAGGAGCTCAACAATCCAGGCTCGACCGTGGTCGACCCGGACCTGCAACCGCTGACCCGCCACGCGCACTGATCAGCCCTGCCCCGGCCACGCCCCGCACGCTGCATGACGGCCTACGGGGCGTTTTTCATATATATTCCGGGCATGACAACCACATCCTTCCGCATCAAGGCCGCCACGCTGCTGTGCCTGGCGAGCGGCATCGGCGGCGCCGCCGAACCCGCGCCCAGGGTCGACGCCATCTACCTGGCCGCGCGCCACATCGGCTATGCCGGCAAGCTGGTCGACGCCAGGCGCGTCGACGACCGCGACGGCGAACACCTGCTGGTGCTGAGCCGCAAGGCCAGCCCCTCGCAAATGCAAAATTCCGACAGCGACGAAGACTATCTCGAACTGGCCGCCACCTATTACGGCAACAGGGATGGACGCTGGCGAGTCGAGTGGACCGTGCGCGACAATGTCGATTGCCCCGTCCTGGACCACAACGCCGAATTTTTCCTCTCCGACATCAGCATCACCGACCTGAACCACGACGGCCGCAGCGAAGTCACCATACCGTATAAACTGTTTTGCAGCGGCGGCGTCGACTATTCCACCGTCAAGGTGATCTTGCGCGAAGGCGCCACCAAGCTGGCGATACGTGGCGAGCTGGAGTTTCATGACCACGCGCCTGCGCTGCAAGGCAAGCGGCAATACGACGCCGCCCTGCTACAACCGGCCAACGCCGCCTACAAGCGGCATATGGACGCGATCTGGAAAACCATCGCCCGCCGCCGCGAATGAAAGCGCCGGGCCGGCTGCATAAAAAAAGGCACGCCGCGGCGTGCCTTTTTGCTTGCTAGCCCAGCTTTACACGGCCGAGGTGTCGAGCTGCACGCCGGTGGCGGCCTGGATCTGCTCCTTGGTGACGCCGGGCGCCAGTTCGGTCAGCTTCAAGCCCTTGTCAGTGACTTCCATCACGCCCAGATCGGTGATGACCAGGTCGACCACGCCGACGCCGGTCAGCGGCAGGTCGCATTTCTTCAACAGCTTGTGCGAGGTCGAGCCGTCCTTGGCGGTGGCCACGTGCTCCATCAGCACCACCACTTTCTTGACGCCGGCCACCAGGTCCATCGCGCCGCCCATGCCCTTGACCATTTTGCCCGGGATCATCCAATTGGCCAGGTCGCCCTGCTCCGATACCTGCATCGCGCCCAGGATCGCCAGGTTGATCTTGCCGCCGCGGATCATGCCAAACGAGTCGGCCGAGCTGAAGTAGGCAGCGCCCGGCAGTGCCGTCACGGTCTGCTTGCCGGCGTTGATCAGGTCGGCGTCGATTTCATCTTCGGTCGGGAACGGGCCGATGCCCAGCAAGCCGTTTTCCGATTGCAGGAATACTTCCATGCCTGCCGGCACGTAGTTCGCCACCAGGGTCGGCAAGCCGATGCCGAGGTTGACGTAGTAACCGTCCTGCAATTCCTTCGCCGCGCGCGCGGCCATTTCGTCACGAGTCCATGCCATAGTAATCTCCGATATTCTTAGTTTGCGCGCACGGTGCGCTGCTCGATGCGTTTTTCCGGCGTGGCGTTGACCACGATGCGGTGTACGAAGATGCTCGGCAGGTGCACGGCGTCCGGGTCGATCTCGCCGATTTCCACCAGCTGCTCGACTTCGACGATGGTGATCTTGCCGGCCATCGCGGCGTTCGGGTTGAAGTTGCGGGCGGTCTTGCGGAACACCAGGTTGCCGGCCTTGTCGGCCTTCCAGGCCTTGACCAGCGAGACGTCGGCCACCAGGCTGCGTTCCATCACGTACTGCTCGCCGTCGAATTCGCGGATTTCCTTGCCGTCGGCGACGATGGTGCCGACGCCGGTCTTGGTGAAGAAGGCCGGAATACCGGCGCCGCCGGCGCGCAGCTTCTCGGCCAAGGTGCCTTGCGGCGTGAATTCCAGTTCCAGTTCGCCGGCCAGGTACTGGCGCGCGAACTCCTTGTTTTCGCCCACGTAGGAGGCGATCATCTTCTTGATCTGGCGGGTTTCCAGCAGCTGGCCGAGGCCGAAGCCGTCGACGCCGGCGTTGTTGGAGATCGCGGTCAGGCCGGTGACGCCGGAATCGCGCAGCGCGCCGATCAGCGCCTCGGGGATGCCGCACAGGCCAAAGCCGCCAACCGCAATGGTTTGCCCGTCTTGTACGACGCCCGCCAGCGCTGCGGCGGCGTCAGGATAGATTTTATTCATGGGTGTCCCTTTATAGTGTGTTGCTGAATCCGTTGCTAACATTATTAAATGCACTAGCGACGAGGCGTCTCAGCATAGAATACGCAAATCAAAAGCACAATACCGTAGAACTACCTGCCGCCCCCACACATGAACAATGCTCCGGTCATCGATTACGAATCCATTTTCCTGCACGCGCCGGTCGGCATGTGCATTTCGGAGAACCGCGTCATCCAGTCCTGCAACGAGGCGCTGGCCTCGATGTTCGGCTACGCGCGCAGCGAGCTGCAAGGCTTGTCCTTCGTGGTGCTGTACCCGACGATGGATGAGTTCCTGCGCACCGGCGACCGCATCATCCCCATCATGAACGCCAAGGGCCGCTATTCGGACGAGCGCATCATGCGCCGCGCCGACGGCGAACTGTTCTGGTGTCATGTCACCGGCCATTCGATGAAGGCGTCCGAACCGCTGGGGCCGGGCATCTGGACCTTTGAGGACGTCAGCGAAAAACGCCCGGTGACAGCCGAGCTGACCCCGCGCGAACGGGAGATCGCCGCGCTGCTGGTCGAAGGCAAGACCAGCAAGACCATCGCCCGCCAGATCGACCTCAGCCCGCGCACGGTGGAAATGCACCGCGCCAAGCTGATGCGCAAATTCTCGGCCGCCACCTCATCGGAACTGGTGCACAAGCTGGTCGGCCTCCAACTATAAGCAGCGCTGCTACATCGCGGTCATGCCGTCGTCGGCGGAGATGATGGCGCCGTTGATGAAGTTGGAATCTTCACCGGCCAGCAGCAACAGCAGGCCGTCCAGGTCTTCCGGCTTGCCCGGGCGCTTGCGCGGCAGCATGTCGATCAGCTTCTGGCCCTGCTCGCTGGCGAAGTATTCCTCGTTGATCTCGGTCGAGATGTAGCCCGGGCAGATGGCGTTGGTGTTGATGCCGTACTTGCCCCACTCCACCGCCATGGCCTTGGTCATCTGCACCACGCCGGCCTTGCTCATGCAATACACGCCGATCTGCGGCATCACCCGCAAGCCCGCCACCGAAGCGATATTGATGATGCGGTGCTTCTTGGTCGGGTCGCCCTTGGCGCGCGCGATCATGCGCTTGGCGGTCTGCTGGGCCACGAAGAAGGCGCCGCGCAGATTGGTGTCCATGACAAAGGCATAATCTTCCGGCGTGACGTCGACCAGCCGCTGGGTGGTCGACACGCCCGAGTTGTTGACCAGGATGTCGATCGGCCCGGCCTCGGTCTCGGCATGGGCGATGGCCGACTTGATGCTGGCGAAGTCGGTCACGTCCAGGCTGACCACATGGGCGGCGCCGCCGTCCGCCTCGATTTCGGCGCGCAACTCCTTCAGGCGCTCGGTGCGGCGCGAGGCCAGCACCACCTGGGCGCCGGCCTGGGCCAGCACTTTGGCAAACCGGGCTCCGAGACCGCTGGAGGCGCCGGTGATCAGCGCAATTTTTCCCTCAAAGTTGACTTCTATGCCCACGAGCTACTCCTAGTGTTTGGTATAAGTGATGAATTGCCGACAGCGTGGCTGTCGTATCGTTATGATTACACAAATCGCCAGTATTAGATTGCAGTGTCTAATAATGTCCCTCAAAATGGCGCCCACATTGCATTCCGGGCGAAAAAGAAGCACACTCGTGCTTAAATTTCCCTCCACCTATTTGACCACTATAAGAACAGACCATGACACAGCCACAAAATCTAGTTGAACAGTACGGCCCACGCGACGCGATGGAGTATGACGTCGTGATCGTCGGCGGCGGCCCTGCGGGCTTGTCGGCGGCGATCAAGATCAAGCAGCTGGCCGCCGAAAAAGGCCAGGAAGTGTCGGTCGTCGTGCTGGAAAAAGGCGGCGAGCTGGGCGCCCATATCCTGTCCGGCGCCGTGATGGACCCCAAGGCCCTGACCGAACTGATCCCTGACTGGAAGGAAAAAGGCGCACCGCTGAACACCGAAGTCACCGAAGACCGCGTGCTGTTCCTGACCGAAACCAAGGCCATCAAGACCCCCAACTTCCTGCTGCCGGCCTGCTTTGAAAACCACGGCAACTACGTGATCTCGCTGGGCAACGTGGTGCGCTGGCTGGGCCAGCAGGCCGAGGCGCTGGGCGTGGAAATCTTCCCCGGCTTCCCTGCCGCCGAAATCCTGTACAACGACGACGGCTCGGTCAAGGGCGTGGCCACCGGCAATATGGGCGTCAAGCGCGACGGCGAAGCCGGCTCGGACTTCCAGCTAGGCATGGAACTGCACGGCAAGTACACCCTGTTCGCCGAAGGCGCGCGCGGCCACCTGGGCAAGCAGCTGATGTCCAAGTACGACCTGAACAAGGGCAAGGACCCGCAATCCTACGGCATCGGCATCAAGGAACTGTGGGAAATCGACCCGGCCAAGCACCAGCCCGGCCTGGTGGTCCACACCACCGGCTGGCCGCTGGACAGCAAGACCTACGGCGGCTCCTTCCTGTACCACCTGGAAAACAACCAGGTCATGGTCGGCTACGTGGTCGGCCTGAACTACGAGAATCCTTATCTGTCGCCGTACGAGGAATTCCAGCGCTACAAGACCCATCCGGCCATCAAGACCTTCTTCGAAGGCGGCAAGCGCATCTCCTACGGCGCCCGCGCGATCACCGCCGGCGGCCTGCAATCCTTGCCGAAGCTGGTCTTCCCGGGCGGCGCGCTGATCGGCTGCGACGCCGGCTTCCTCAACATGAGCCGCATCAAGGGCAGCCACGCCGCCATCAAGTCCGGCATGCTGGCCGCCGAGTCCGTGTTCGAAGCGCTGGGCGCCAGCCGCCAGCACGACGAACTGGCCTCCTACCCGGTCGCCTTTGAAAAGTCCTGGCTGCACGAAGAGCTGCACGTGGCGCGCAACGTCAAGCCATGGCTGAACAAGGGCCTGTACCTGGGCTCGCTGATGACCGGCATCGACCAGCTGGTGTTCCGCGGCAAGGCGCCGTGGACCCTGCACCACAGCCACGCCGACCACGAATGCCTGAAACCGGCCGCGCAGTTCACGCCGATCAGCTATCCCAAGCCGGACGGCAAGCTGACCTTCGACCGCCTGTCGTCGGTGTTTATTTCCAACACCAACCACGCCGAAGACCAGCCCATCCACCTGACCTTGAAGAACCCGAGCGTGCCGGTGGACGTCAACCTGGCCCAGTACGCCGGTCCGGAAGCGCGCTACTGCCCTGCCGGCGTGTACGAGTTCATCAAGACCGACGAAGGCGCCGACCGCCTGCAGATCAATGCGCAAAACTGCGTGCATTGCAAAACCTGCGATATCAAGGATCCGACCCAGAATATCGTCTGGATCACCCCGGAAGGCGGCGGCGGCCCGAACTATCCGAACATGTAAGACAAAAAAGCAACGAAAGCACAGCAGCGCGTCCTCGGTGGCGCGCTGTTTTTTTATTCTGGGAACAATTTATTGCGCCGTCCGGGCAAAAGCGGACCATAATCGTGCGATGCACAGGCTGTACAGCAGGCCAAAATGATGGGAAAACGGCCTCGGTTA
This sequence comes from Duganella sp. BJB476, assembly GCF_003416895.1. Taxonomy (GTDB): domain Bacteria; phylum Pseudomonadota; class Gammaproteobacteria; order Burkholderiales; family Burkholderiaceae_D; genus Rugamonas. Next base: position 965,478 of record NZ_QVIO01000001.1, on the reverse strand, counting down.
CAAAAATATTTTATAAATTTCCACAAAGCATTTAACGTCCTTCCAGATATGGTCGTCTTGTACTTGGGAGAGCACAAAGGATCCGTTGCTCCGAACTGAATCCACCTACCAGGAGTTATTTCATGCTGAGCCTTCACACTAACGCTGCGGCCCTTTCCGCACAGAACTCGATCTCCCGCACCCAGATGGCGCTGTCGACTTCGCAGACCCGCCTGAGCACCGGCTTCCGTGTCAATTCGGCCATGGACGATGCTGCAGGCCTGCAAATCGCAACCCGTCTGACCGCCCAGACCAGCGGCATGGCCATGGCTATGCGTAACACCCAGAACTCGATCTCGATGCTGCAAACCGCCGAAGGCGCGTTTGACGAAGTCACCACCATGCTGACCCGCATGAAAGATCTGGCCACCCAGGCAGCCGATGCCTCGTCGACCGCAAAAGACCAGGCTGCACTGCAGTCCGAGTTCGACGCGCTGGGTAGCGAACTGAACAACGTCATGAAAAACACCACCTTCGGCGGCGCCAAGCTGATGGACGGCGGCACGATCGCTTCGGCAATGACCTTCCAGATCGGCGCCACCAAGGCTGAAACCATGTCGATCGACCTGTCGACCGCCATGACCGCCCTGACCGGCACCGCCCTGACCAACGTTTCCGCACGCTACGCAGCAGGCGGCGCGGCAGTCGGCACCGAGATCTCCGACGGCACCGACGGTACCGCATCGGCCAGCAACGCCGCCGGCCAGACCGCAGCGAACAACGCCATCGACACCATCAGCACCGCCATCGACGCAGTCGGCGGCATCCGTTCGTCGCTGGGTGCAGCCGCTAACCGTCTGGACCACGTGTACAACAACTTGTCGAACATTTCGACCAACACCAAAGCTGCAAAGGGCCGTATCATGGATACCGACTTCGCAGCTGAGTCGTCGAACATGACCTCCAGCCAGATGCTGCTGCAAGCTGGTACCGCCATGCTGAAGCAGTCGAACAGCACGTCGTCCCTGGTTATGTCCTTGCTGCAGTAATCGTAGCGCCTTCCTGATCTGCTCGCGGGTCAGGAATACAAGGAGCCAACCGGAGTCTCGGTTGGCTTTTTTTTCATCGGATTTTTTCGAGAGCGAGCTTGATGGCTTTAGACCGCATCGGACCAACTTCGCGCCCGCTGGGCATTCCGGACCGGCAGACCACCACGCCAGGCCCGGTTGCGCGCGCGCCGGACTCAATGCCGTTGGATGCGGATTATCCGGTCGGCCCGCTGGCGCCCAGCGGGCCCGGCGCCGTCGGCGTGCTGCTCGATGGCCAGGACGGCCTGCCGCTGCCGCAATCGGGCGTCGAAGCGCTGGCCGCCGCGCTGGCCGAAGTGCCGAACGCCGCCGATCCGGCGGCGATGCGCCCCAATCAAGTCTTCCTGTCGCGCCAGCTGGTCTGGCAGCCGCCCGACACGCAAATGATGGCCGCCTCCTGGCAAGTCATGGTGCGCACCTATGCCGAGCAGCGCGCCGCCTGGCTGGAGCAGGCCAACGGCCAGCATGTGCCGTCCAGCCTGTTCATGGCCGACCACACGCCGGCCGCCATGCGCGACGGCCGCCCCGGCCTGCCGCTGGTGACCGAGATGGAGCCGTGGCGCTTCGCCGTGTATGCGTGGGGCGCCGAGCGCCTGGTGCTGAAGGTGATCGTCAAGGACGACGAGGAACAGGAACGCCACAACCGCCGCCGCCGTTCGCGGGTGGCGCTGCGGCTGGAGCTGATGCTGCCGGGCGTGGGCCGGGTGGTGATCCAGATGGAGCCGGCCACCGGCAACGGCGTGGCGCTGGAAGTGGGCGCGGCGCAGACCTCGGCCATGCAGCACATGCGCGAAATGCTGCCACAGCTGGCGGCCACCGTCAGCCGCTGCGGCCTGACGATCTTGCGCTGCCGCCTGCGGCGCGAACTGCCGCCGGCCGGCGGCGAACACAACTACCCTACCCGCGCCCACACGGCGGCGCTGAGCCAGGCCATCTTCAAGGCCATGGCGGAGCTGGCCGTGCTGCTGTCGCAGCCGCTGCCGCCGGACGACCTGTTCTCCGAGTCGGCCTGAATCCCCGGAAATAAAAAACCCGCCGGGCGCTGGCGCCGGGCGGGCTGTCTGGCCGGCGCCGGCGGGGATCAGCCTACCGTGCCGATGATGCTGACCTCGCGGTTTTCCGGGATCTCGTTGTACGACAGCACATGCAGGCCGGGCGCGAACAGCCGCGCATAGCGCGCCAGCAGCGGACGGATCTGCGGCAGCACCAGCAGCAGCGGCGGCGTGGCCTGCTGCTTCATCTGCTCGCGCGCCACCGGCATGTTGACCTGCAGCTGCGCCAGCAGGTGCGGATCGATGGGATAGTTGTCCAGCACGATCTTGCCGCTCTGGCGCGCCTGGTTCAGCGAGCCCAGCAGCATGTTCTCCAGGTCGCCGCCCAGGTTGAAGGCCTGCATCTCGGTCTTCTGCCCGAACAGGCCGGTGACGATCTGGCGCCGCAGCGCGCAGCGCACCTCGGCCGCCAGCAGGATGGGATCCTTGGTGGTCTCGGAACTGTCGACCAGGGTGGTGGCGATCGGCACGATATCCCTGAGCGAGACGTTTTCCGCCAGCAGCACGCGGAACACGCGCAGCATCTGCGTGTGGGTCAGCGCCTTGTCCAGCGAGCCGGCCAGCTTGGGCGACAGCGCCGCCAGCCGGTCCATCAGCGCCGGCACGTCCTCGTGGCGGAACAGCTCCGGCAGGTATTCGCGGATCAGCTTGGACAAATGGGTGGCGATCGCGCTCGGCGCCTCCACCACCTGGTAGCCCAGCCCCAGCGCGTTGGCCTTCTCGCTGGTCTCGATCCAGGTCACCGGCATGCCGTAGGCCGGCTCGATGCCGGGGATGCCGTCGATCTGGCCGTAGATATTCGGCGACGGGATCGCCATCAGGCGGTCGGCGAACACCTCGGCCTGGGCCACCACGCTGCCCGACAACATCACCGAATACTGCGAAGGCTTCAGGCCCAGGTCGTCGCGCACGATGATCGGCGGCAGCAGCAGGCCCATCGCTTCGGACAGGCTCTGGCGCACGCCCTTGACGCGCTTGGTCAGCGGTTCGCCGTGGGCCTTGTCGATCAGGCTGACCAGCTTGTAGCCCAGCGCCACCTGCAACTGCTGCACGGCCGGCAGGCTGTGCCAGTCGAGCTCGGGGTTGCGGTCGTCGCGCAGCGCCGCCTCGATGGCGTCGAGGTTGCTGGTGTCGGGCGCCTTGACCCTTTGCAGCAGCCGGTAGCCGACATAGGCCAGCACCAGCGCGAACGGACCGAACATCTGCCACGGCATGCCCGGCACCATGGCCAGGATCAGCATCATGCCCGAGGCGCTCAGCATCACCTGCGGCGAGGCCAGCACCTGGCCGCCGACTTGCTGTTCGAAGTCGCCGGAGTCGGAGATACGGGTCACCAGGATCGCCGCCGCGGCCGACAGCAGCAGCGCCGGGATCTGCGCCACCAGGCCGTCACCGATGGTCAGCAGCGCGTACTGGCGGAAGGCGTCGCCGAAGGACATGTCCTGCATCAGCGCGCCGATCGCCACGCCGCCGACCATGTTGATGATCAGGATCAGGATACTGGCGACGGCGTCGCCGCGCACGAACTTGGAAGCGCCATCCATGGCGCCGTAGAAGTCGGCCTCGGCGGCGACATCCTGGCGCCGCGCCTGGGCTTTTTCCTGGTTGATCAGGCCGGCGTTGAGGTCGGCGTCGATCGCCATCTGCTTGCCCGGCAAGGCGTCCAAGGTGAAGCGCGCCGACACTTCGGAAATCCGTTCCGCACCCTTGGTCACCACCATGAAGTTGATGATCATCAGGATCACGAACACCACGATACCGACCACATAGTTACCGCCGATGACGACCTTGCCGAAGGCCTCGATCACCTGGCCGGCCGCAGCCGTGCCTTCATGGCCGTGCAGCAGCACCACGCGGGTCGACGCCACGTTCAAGGTCAGGCGCATCATGGTGGTGGCCAGGATCACCGTCGGGAACACCGAGAAGTCCAGCGGGCGGCGGGCCGACACCGACACCAGGATCACGATCAGCGCCAGCACGATGTTGAACGTGAACATCACGTCCAGCAGGATAGGCGGCAATGGCAGGATGATCATCGCCAAAATCACCAGCAGGAATGCCGGCGTGGCGAACTTGTGGCGACGCGCTTCTGCGACCAGCCTGTTCAAAAAATTCATGACTTACTAGCCTCGCTCATGGATGTGGGGACATCGACTTCTTTTGGATACACCGGCTCGGCGGTGCGCCGTCCGGTACGGAATGCCTTCAACTGCAATATGTAGTTCAACACCTGCGACACCGCCTGGTACAGCTGGACCGGGATCTGCTGGTTGACCTGGCTGGTGTTGTAGATGGCGCGCGCCAGCGGCGCCAGCGGCATCACCTCGATCTTGAACTCGACCGCCAGCTGGCGGATGTACAAGGCCATCTCATCGATGCCCTTGGCGATCACATACGGTGCTTCGGCACGGTTCTGGTCATACTTGAGCGCCACCGCGTAATGCTCCGGGTTGACGATCACCACGTCGGCGGTCGGCACCGTCTTGCGCGCGCTGCGCCGCGCCATCGCCCGCTGCAGCTGGCGGATGCGGCTCTTCACTTCCGGCCGGCCCTCGCTCGACTTGTGCTCCTCCTTCTGGTCCTGCTTGGACATGCGCTGGTTCTTGGCAAAGAAATACGCCTGCGCCGGCACATCGACCAAGGCGAAGATGATAAACACTGCGACCAGCGACATCAAGCCATCCAGCATCAAATTCGAGCCCATCATCATGGCCTGGCCCATCGGCATGTGCTGCAGCTGGGTGTAGCTCTGCACCGTCGAGCGCGCCACATGCACCAGCACCGCGATCAGCACGCCCGCCTTGCCCAGCGAGATCAGGAATTCGGTGGCGTGCTTGGCGCTGAACAGCCGCCCCAGGTTGGCCGCCGGACTCAGGCGATCCATCTTGGGTTCCCAGTGCTTGGTGCTGACCACCCAGCCGCCCGGCACCATCGCTCCCAGCACGATGAAGAACGGCACCACGAACAGCGGCAGCACCATCTTGATCAGCAACCACATCGCCGAGCTGAACACGGTCGACATGGCGTTCTCGATCGCGCCCGAGGCACTGAACGGCGCAAAGCTCTGGTGGAAGATCTCGAGGAATTCGCCCAGGTAGTCGGGCAGCAGGTAGACGAACAGCTTCAGGCTGACCAGGATGCCGATCGCCGTCGACAGGTCGCGCGAACGCACCACCTGCCCTTCCTGGCGCGACTTCTTGAGCTTCTGCTGTGAAGCCTTTTCTGTTTTATCGGCGCTGTCCTGATCAGCCATGGACCGCCACCTGCATCTGCTGGCGTATCAGCTCCAGCACCATATTGGTCATGCGCACATAATGCTCGGGGATGAAGCGCACCACCTGCGCCAGCATCATCAGGCCGAAAATGGTGATCACGGAAAAACCCAGCGCGAACAGGTTCAGCGCCGGCGCCACCCGGTTCAGCAGGCCGAAGCCCAGCTGCACCACCAGCGTGGAAAACACGATGGGAATGGCCAGCAGCATGGCGGCGGAAAAAATCCAGGCGACGTTGTAGGCGATCGCGTTCAGCAGCAGCGGGTTGTAGCCGTGGCCCAGCGGCCAGGCCTTGAAGCTCTGGCCGATGACGTTGGCGATCACCAGGTGGCCGTCGATGGCGAAGAAGACGATGATCGACAGCACCGACAGCAGCGCCGACACAACGTCCGACGACTGGCCGTTCATCGGGTCGTTCATCACCGCCATCGAAAAGCCCATCTGCGACGACACCAGGTAGCCCAGCACGCCGATCACCGACATGGCGAAGTGGAAGGCCAGGCCCAGCACGAAGCCGATCAGCGCCTGCTCGATGGTGGCCACCACGCCGTGCATGGAAAACGGCTCGATCGCATAGGCGCCGGCGGCGGTGGTCAGCGGCAGCATCAGGATGGCCAGCACCAGCGCGATCAGGATGCGCACCGTGACCGGCGTGACCGCCTCGCCCAGCACCGGGGCGCCGATGAACATCGCCAGGATGCGGCAGAACGGCCACCACAGCGCGGTGAGCATCGGCAGCAACTGGCTCAGGATCGGTTCCATGACGGGGCAGCTAGCCGACCAGCGTGGCCGCGCGGGTGAAGATCGAGACGCAGAAGTCCATCAGGTAGCCGGCCATCCAGCGCCCCATCAGGATGATCGCCAGCAGGGTCACCAGCAGCCTCGGCAGGAAGCTCAAGGTCTGTTCATTGATCTGCGTGGCGGCCTGCACCAGCGCCACCACCAGGCCGGTGATCAGGCCGGGCACAACCAGGATCACCACCAGCAGCATGACGATGTGCAGCGATTCGACCACCAGGTCGACGGCAACTTCGGGAGTCAGCATCAGTTCGCTCCTTAGTAAGCCTGCACGCTCGTGACGAGCGTATTGACGGTCAGGGTCCAGCCGTCCACCAGCACAAACAGCAGCAGCTTGAACGGCAATGAAATCACCAGCGGCGACAGCATCATCATACCCATCGCCATCAGCACCGACGACACCACCAGGTCGATCACCAGGAAGGGAATGAACAGCATGCAGCCGATCTGGAATGCGGTCTTCAGCTCCGACAGCACGAACGCCGCCAGCTTGACGGTGAAGGCGTGCTGCGACGGTTCGGTGATCTTGTCCTCGCCGGCCAGGTGGGCGATCTGCTGCAGCGCCGCCTTGCTGGTCTGCGCCAGCATGAAGCGCGACACCGGCTTCTCGGCGATCTGCAGCGCCACCTCCAGGCCGATCTTGTCCTGGTCGTAGGGCACGAAGGCTTCGGTCCAGATCTGGTCGCCGATCGGGCGCATCACCAGCAGCGTTAAAATCAGCGCCACCCCGGTGATGATGCGGTTGGGCAGGCCCTGCTGCAGGCCCAGCGCCTGGCGCAGCAGCGACAGCACGATCACGAAGCGGGTGAAGCTGGTCATCATCATGACCATCACCGGGAGCAAGCCCAGCAAGGTCATGACGATCAGGATCTGGGTCTTGACCGTCAGTTCGGTTTTGGCGCCGGGCACCACGTTGGCCAGCAGGTCGACCGCGTGGGCCGGGACGCAGGCCAGCAGGCCCAGCAACGTCAAGCCCGCGGCCGCAGGCAGCAGTCGCCGGCGCCACTGCGGGTTAGTGCTCCAGGTCATGGAGTCATCATGTCGAGATTCAGGCCGTCCAGGTCGATCACTTTGAGGCCGTAGTTCTCGCCCGCCACCACCACTTCGGCGCGGCCGATGGCGGTGCCGTTGACCTTGATCACCAGCGGTTCGCCGGCCAGCACGTCGAGCTCGACCACGCTGTCCGGGCCGATCGCCATCAGCTCCTGCAGCGAGATGCGGGCCGAGCCCACTTCCAGCGTCAGGGTCACGGGGATCTTGCGCATCATGGCCGGCAGGTCGCGGCGGGTCGGCACGGCCGGCACGTCGGTCAGCTCGGTGCCGACCTGGTCGATGATCATTTCTTCGGACAGGTCTTCCAGCAGGGCGTCGCTAGGGTTGGCTACGTTCATGTTCATCATGTTATTCGGCGTCTTCAAAAGAGGTTAAACAGAGTTTGCCTTTGTGTTCGGTGACGGCGGCCGTGAACAGACGGGAGTCTTCCAGCAGCACATCCGCTCTGTTCAGGCTGATCGGGATCACGTCGCCGACCTGCAGGTCGTACAGGCTGCCCAGCGGCACTTCCTTGCTGGCCAGGCGGCCGACCAGGCCGACCTGCAGGCGCTGCACCAGCGGCGCGGCGGTCTGGGCCTTCTTGCCGGCGTCGCGGTCACGCAACAGGCCGCGCAGCACATTGGCCATCAGCGTCTTGTCGAGCGCGAACCAGTACTGGCCGGTGGCGCCGCTGCGGATGTCGGCCACGGTGACGGTGATGATCCAGCTGCCCTTGGGCGGGTGGGAGCCGGGGGCCGGCTTGAATTCGCTGTCGGCCGCCTCCTGCTCGCCTTCGGCCGGGGCCGGCTTGTCGAGCACCGGCAGATTGAGTTCGATGCGGCCGGCCAGGGTGCCGGCCAACTGTTGCCCCAGAACCACGGCGAGGCGTTCTTCGGTGGCGGTGACCTTCACCGTGTTCTCGTCCAGCGCGGCGGCGTCGGCCTTGCCGCTGCCGTAGCGGAAGTTCAACACACTGAGCAATACCTTGCGCTCCAGCGAGAAGGCGATCTGCCCGGCCGGCGCGGCAAAGCTGAGCCAGCGGCCGCGGGTTTCCTTGTCTTCGAGACGTTCGAACGTGACGTCCTCGACCTGGAAGCCGCCCCAGTAGCGGCGGTTCATATTCAGTCGCATCGACTGCGCCAGATCGTCGCGCAACTGGGCCGCAAAGATATGCAGCAGGTGCACCGGCCGCCCCAGCAGGCATGGATCCAGAACTTGAGGTGGCGCGGTCTGTTTTGTCGTTGTCATGTTTTCGCCATGTCGGAAATTCTTAGCTACTCCTCCATCATCGCACTATCCAGCTAAAAACTGGTTACTTCCAGCGCACTATTTGGGGAATATTACCTATCGTAACTTAAAGTCATGCGTTGTCGTTAGCACAGCATACATCAAAATTCACATTATTGCCATCCAACAATATTTGACCAGGTGATTCCTCGCGGCAAATAAGTCTTTACAAGAATATTGCTAGCCAGTAAGCTTAACCCGCTTCACGTTGTCTGACGCTGCTCTGCAACACCCTTGAATACATGGCGCTTAGTGAATGATTTATAACGATATTTGCCGCAAGAGAACAGTTCCCGGCGACCGGGAATGGCATCAGCGCCCCTATCCCCCTCCCCCCATCACTGACGCCGCCGCGACAGCGCGGGCCTGGCTTTGAACGCCATGCATACGCTGCCTTTCTTACAAGAGTGTGACATCGTTGTGACAACTGCCGCGAGGTGTCGCTTGATTGAACACAGTGCCTTACAGATAAACAACGCAGGGCTTGCTGCTTTCTGGCAATCTGGATATGGTAGACATATGGGACAAACGTTGCATAAACGGGAGATAGCAAGATGAGTAACGGAATCTCTAACCTGATACAGGCCGACCTCGCGTCGCTCACCAATGCGGCGCAAAACCTGGCCAGCCAGAGCGTGGCGCCCGCCGCGCAATTTGCCGCCGGCGCCGGTGATGCTCAGCCGGCCTTCTCCTTCGCCCAGTCGATGAAGGACGCGGTCCACAAAGTCAACGACGCCGACGCCAACGCGGCGCAGCAGATGTCCGACGTCGATTCCGGCAAGAGCGACGACCTGGTCGGCGCCATGCTGTCCAGCCAGGAAGCCAGCCTGTCCTTCTCGATGTTGATGCAAGTGCGCAACAAAGTGATGGGCGCCGTGGACGAGCTCATCAAATTGCCGCTGTAACAGCGTGCCCAGTTCAACGCGAAAGCCAACAACGTGATCAATTCCATCAAGTCCGCCTTCGAGCGCTGGCGCGCCAGCCCGGTCGCGCTGTCCATGCCGCCCAACCTGCTGAAGAACCTGTATCCGCTGCTGCTGCTGGCGATCGGCGTGACGGCCATGGTGCTGATGTACCTGTGGAGCGACCAGTCCGGCTATAAACCGGTGTTCGGCGCGCGCGAAAAAGTCGCCGCCGCCGACATGATGACGGTGCTCGACGCCGACCACATTCCGTACCGCCTGCATCCGGAAAGCGGCCAGGTGCTGGTGCCCAACTCGATGCTGGGCAAGGTGCGCATGCTGCTGGCCGCCAAGGGCGTGACCGCCCAGCTGCCGGCCGGCCTGGAGCTGATGGACAAGAACGACCCGCTGGGCGTGTCGCAATTCGTGCAGGACGTGCGCTTCCGCCGCGGCCTGGAAGGCGAGCTGGCGCAATCGATCATGACGCTGGACGCGATCGCCCACGCGCGCGTGCACCTGTCGATCGCCAAGTCGACCTCCTTCGTGTCGTCGGACGGCGAGAAATCGTCGGCCTCGGTGGTGGTGGCGCTCAAGCCCGGCCACACGCTGGCGCCGGAAGCGATCGCCGCCGTGGTGAACATGGTGTCGGGCAGCGTCGCCAGCCTCAGCCCGCAGCGCGTCAGCCTGGTCGACCAGACCGGCAACCTGCTGTCCTCCCACATCGACCTGGTCGACGGCTTCGACGCCGGCAGCGCCAGCAACGAGAACGGCAAGCGCTACCAGGACGAGGTCAAGGCCAACGTCCGCAACCTGCTGGGCCCGGTCATCGGCGACGACAACTTCCGCATGAGCGTGATGGCCGTGGTCGACAACGACAAGGTCGAGGAAACGATAGAGAAATACGGCGCCGATCCGAAGGTCACCAGCGAAGCCATGCGCGAAGAGCTGGACCGCAACCGCGTGGCGCAAGGCGTGCCGGGCACGCTGTCCAACCGGCCGCCGCCGGCCAACGCCAATCCGGCCGACGCCGCCAAGCCGGCCGCCGCCAACGATCCCAACAATCCGGCCGACGGCACCGCGCGCAAGAACGCCACCACCCGCCAGTACGCCTACGACCGCAGCATCACCCAGACCAAGCGCAGCCGTGGCCGCCTTGAGAAGCTGAGCGTGGCCGTGGTGCTGGCGCAAGCCGCCTCGCCGACGCCCAAGACCGGCTGGAGCGCCAACGAAATCGCCAACATCGACAAGATCCTGCGCAACGGCCTGGGCATCAACGCCGAGCGCGGCGACCAGCTGGTGGTGTCGGTCATGAACTTCCCGCCGAAAGCGGCGACGCCGCCGTGGTGGCAGGAACGCGACAACGTGGTCGACATCAGCTCCTACGTGATGTACGCGGTCGGCATCATCCTCGGCTACTTCCTGTTGCTGCGTCCGCTGATGCGCCTGGCCACCGTGCGCTTCACGCCGGCGCCGCAGGAACTGGCGCGCATCGCCGCCGAACGCCGCGCCGCCGAACAGGCCGCCGTGGTGGCGGCCAAGGAAGCCAAGGAGGCAGCAGCCGCCGCTGCCGGCACGCCGGCCATCGCCGGCGCCCACGCGCCGGGCACGCCGGGCGCCGCCCCGGCCCTGCCGGGCGCCGCCGCCCAGCCGGGCATGCCGGTGGTGCCGCTGCTGGAAAACTACGATCTGCCGCCGCCAGGCTCGGCGGTCGACGTCATGGTCGACCACCTGAAAGTACTGGCCGCCAAAGAACCGGAACGTGTCGCCGAAGTCGTCAAACAATGGATGCAGAAAAATGGCCGAACTCAATAACCCCGACGAAGAAGACTACGGCAACGCCGTCCGCAACGCCCAGCTGTCGCCGGTGGAGCAAGCCGCCATTGTGCTGCTGAGCATAGGCGAGGAGCCGGCCGCGGCCGTGCTGCGCTGCCTGTCGCGCGAGGAATTGCTGGAAGTGACCCAGGTGATGTCGCGCATGAGCGGCATCAAGGTCGAGTCCGTCAAGACCGCGATGCAGACCTTCTTCGACGACTACCGCCAGCAGTCCGGCGTGCACGGCGCCTCGCGCAGCTACCTGAAGCGCTCGCTGGACCTGGCGCTGGGCGGCGACCTCGCCAACACGGTGCTCAACAACATCTACGGCGACGAACTGCGGCCCAAGATGGCGCGCCTGCAATGGGCCTCGCCGAAGTGGCTGGCCGAATACATCTCCAACGAACACGTGCAGATGCAGGCGGTGTTCCTGGCCTTCCTGCCGGCCGCGCTGGCCGGCCAGATCATCGACGCGCTGCCGGCCGACGGCCGCGACCTGGTGCTGCTGAACCTGGCCCGCCTGGAAGAGATCGACCGCGACCTGCTGGTCGAGCTCGACGAGCTGGTGGTGCGCTGCCTGTCCTCCTTCGATTCGCAAAGCACCAGCGTGGAAGGCATACGCCAGGCCGCCGAGATCCTCAACCGCCTGCCGAGCAACCGCGCGCAGATGGTCGAGCTGCTGCGCGCGCACGACCCGGACGTGGTGTCCAAGATCGAGCTGTCGATGTACGACTTCTTCATCCTCGGCAACCAGTCCGAGGTGGCGATCACCCGCATCATCGAGGAAGTGCCGCTGGAGCAATGGGCGATCGCGCTCAAGGGCGCCGAAGTGTCGATCCGCGACGCCATCCTCAAGACCATGCCGAAACGCCAGGCCCAGGCCTTCGAGGACATGATGCGGCGCGCCGGCCCGATGCCGCTGTCGCGCATCGAGCAAACCCGCCAGGAAATCATGGCCACCGTCAAGGCGCTGGCCGACGTCGGCGAGATCGAGATCCAGCTGTTCGCTGAACAGGTGGTCGAATGAAGCAGTTCCGCGCTTACCGCTTTCCACCGCTGGCGCAGTTCACCAACATGGCGCACCAGCGCGCCGTGGCCCAGAGCCATAGCCAGAGCGGCGACGGCGGCGCCCAGTGGGCCGCCTCGGTCAGCGAGGGCTTTGAACAGGGCCAGCGCGACGGCTACGAGATCGGCCTGGCGCGCGGCCAGGAAGACGGCTTCGAGGCCGGCCGCAGCTCGGGCCAGGAACAGGGCCGCGAAGAAGGCCGCCACGAAACCCTGGTGGCCTACGACCAGATGGCGCGCCCGGTCGACGCCATGCTGAAGAGCCTTAAAAAATTACGCTCCGACTACCGCGCCGCCCAGCGCAAGGAAGTGGTCGACCTGGTGGCCAAGGTGGCGCGCCAGGTGATCCGCGCCGAACTGGCCTTGCAGCCGGTGCAGCTGATGGCCCTGGTCGAGGAAACGCTGGCGTCGATGCCGCCCACCCGCGAGGAAATCGACGTCTTCCTGAACCCGGAAGAACTCAAGCGCATCGCCGAGCTGGACCCGAAACGTTCCAAGCGTTGGAACCTGATCCCGGACGCCCGCCTGGAAGTGGGCGAGTGCCGCATCAAGGCCGGCGACAATGAAGTTGATGCCGGATGTCATCAACGTCTTGCGGCTGTCATGGAACAGGTCGATAATCAACTTCAAGCTGCCGACGGCGGCGATGAACCGGAGATCGAAGAGTGATCGCTGACGCCTTACGCAATCTCGAACTGGGTTCCGTGCCCATGGCGACCCCGACCGGTCGCCTGGTGGGGGCGTCCGGTTTGCTGCTTGAGGCGGTGGGATGTCCCCTGCACACCGGCCAGCGTTGCCAGATTGAGACAGTCAACGGCGAATGGCTGGACGCGCAGGTGGTCGGTTTCCGCGACAAACTGTCGTTCCTGATGCCGTTCAAGAAGGCCATCGGCCTGACCACCGGCGCCCGCGTGCTGCCTTCCCCCGAAAAAGTCAGCCTGCAGATCGGCTCCGGCTGGCTGGGCCGCATGGTCAACGGCCTGGGCGAGCCGATCGACGGCCTCGGCAAGCTGGGCGGCGACTTCCCGCTCGAACCGCTGCCGCCGCGCATCCATCCATTGAAGAAAAAACCGGTCACCGAGGCGCTCGACGTCGGCGTGCGCGCCATCAACGCCATGCTGACCCTGGGCAAGGGCCAGCGGGTCGGCCTGATGGCCGGCTCCGGCGTCGGCAAGTCCGTGCTGCTGGGCCTGATGACCCGGCAGACCGTGGCCGACGTGGTGGTGGTCGGCCTGATCGGCGAGCGCTCGCGCGAGGTGCGCGAATTCGTCGACATGTCGCTCGGCAAGGAAGGCCTGTCGAAGGCGGTGCTGGTGATCGCGCCGGCCGACGAGAGCCCGCTGATGCGCATCATGGCCACCGAACTGTGCCACTCGATCGCCGCCCACTACCGCGACCAGGGCAAGAACGTGCTGCTGCTGGTCGATTCACTGACCCGCTATGCGATGGCGCTGCGCGAAGTGGCGCTGGCGCTGGGCGAGCCGCCGGCCACCAAGGGCTATCCGCCGTCGGTGTTCTCGGCGCTGCCGCAGCTGATCGAGTCGGCCGGCAACGGCGAAAACCAGACCGGCAGCATGAGCGCGATCTACACCGTGCTGGCCGAGGGCGACGACCAGCAGGATCCGGTGGTCGACACCGCCCGCGCCGTGCTCGACGGCCACATCGTCATGACCCGCGAGCTGGCCGACCGCGGCCACTATCCGGCGATCGACATCGCCTCCTCGATCAGCCGCTGCATGAGCCAGGTCATCACCCACGAACACCTGATGGCGGCGCGCGCGCTCAAGGCCAGCATGGCGCGCCACGACCGCGTGCGCGACCTGATCCCGCTGGGCGCCTATGTGCCGGGCGCCGATCCGGTCACCGACAAGGCGGTGCAGCTGCACCCCCGGGTCGAGGATTTCCTGTGCCAGGGTACCAAGGAAGAGGCGCCCTTCGCGCCGTGCATCAACCAACTTGAAAAGCTGATGACATGAGCCACCACAACATCCGTAACCTGACCACGCTCGTGGCCCTGCGCAACACCGAGGTGGAGCGCCTGCAGACCGAGCTGGCGGAAAAGGAAAGTTTGCGTGAACGTTATCAAAAAAACCTGGAGCGCCTGACCGGGCTCTACACCAACAGCGGCCCCAGCGGCAATCTGCATCCCGCGCTGGCCGGCAACTGCGGCGACTACAAGCAGGCCGTGATGCAGATGGCCGACAGCCACCGGCTCGACCTCCACATGCACGAGGCCGACATGGCGCTGTCGCAGCAGCAACTCAACGCGGCCTGGGCCAAGCGCGAGGTGCTGGGCAAGGTGCTGGTCAAGCAGCAGAAGGTGGTGCTGGCCCAGCAAAACGTGCAGGAACGCAAGCAACATGATGAATTGGCAACTCAGCTATGGATGCGCGGCCAGAAATAAACGCGCGCCACGGCGCAAGCCGAAAAAATAGTTAAGAATATTTTCATAGGGAAACGATTAAGGTCGCCTTATATCAGGGTACACTCAATCATCCTTTCCAGGAGCAACGATCATGGCAGTCATCAGCAGTCCTACCTACGACCCGCAAACCACCGCCACCAATCTGGCCAATGCCTATGTGGCGCCGACCAAGGCCAACCTGGACAGCCAAACCACCAAGGCCACCGCCACCGCCTCGGCCCTGGGCTCGCTCGGCAACGCGCTCAGCGCCTTCCAGTCGACGCTGCAGGCGCTGACCACCTCCACCAGCAGCGTCAGCGCGGCCGCCGCCACCAGCAGCAACACCACGATCGCCACCGGCACCGCCAGCACCAACGCCGTGGCCGGCACTTACTCGTTCTATGTCGAGCAACTGGCCACCGCCGGCCAGGTGTCCTACAACGTCAACGACAGCGCCGCCACCAGCGCCGGCTCGCTGAAGGTGATGCTGGCCGACGGTTCCAACTTCCAGGTCGACCTGGCCAACGCCGACAGCAATATGGACGGCAAACTGTCGGCCAAGGAAATCGCCGCCGCGATCAACGTCGCCGCCACCAATAATTCCCGCGTCACCGCCTCGACCCTGACGATCAACGGCCAGCCCAAGCTGGTGCTGAGCGCCACCCAGACCGGCGCCGCCAATGCGGTGGCCTCGCTGGACGTGAGCGGCCTGGGCGACGCCGGCCTGCAGTCGGACCTGTCGACGCAAAAGGTCGAGGCGGCCGCCAAGGACGCCATCGTCTGGATGGGCGACCAGGGCACCGGCACCAAGCTCACCCAGGCGTCCAACACTTTCAGCACCATCGACAACGTCAAGTTCACCGTCAAGCAGGCGCAGCTGGCCGGCGCCACGCCGGTGCAGCTCACCGTGGGCCCCGACAGCAGCACCACCGCCGCCAACGTGCAGACCTTTATCGACGCCTACAACAAGCTGCTGGGCGTGTTCAATACGCTGACCGCGCCGGGCAACCATACCGCCACCTCGACCACCGACAGCACGCCGCAGGCGGCCGACGCCGCGCTGTACAACGATTCCGGCGTGGCCTCGCTGCGCGCCACGCTGGGCAACATGCTGCGCACCGTCACCGGCGGCAAGTCGCTGATCAGCTTTGGCATCACCGCCTCGCGCGACGGCACGCTGACGCTGGACAGCACCCGCCTGCAGAAGACCATCGCCGCCGACCCCGGCAAGATCGACACGCTGTTCGGCCGCGCCGGCCTGGGCGTCGACAGCGGCGTGCTGGGCTCGATGAACAAGATCGTCAACACCTGGACCAATTCCGCCACCGGCCTGATCGGCAGCCGCAAGACCGCCGTCACCAAGGTGCAGGATGACATCTCCAAGCGCCAGGTCGCGCTGCAAAGCCAGTTCGACAACGCCTACAAGCGCTATCTGGCGCAGTTCAGCGCGCTCCAGCAGCTGCAGTCGTCGATGACCAGCACCTCGAATATGTTCACGGCGATGTTCTCGCCCAACAGCAGCAATTAAGTTAACGAATCACAACCAGTACGGTGAACACCATGTTGAACCACGAAGCCTACAGCAGTTATCACTCCACCAATCTGGACGCCCAGGTCACGCGGGCGTCGCCGATCGAACTGGTGCTGGTGCTGACCGACGGCTTGCTCGAAGAGCTGGCGCGCGCGCGCGGCCACATCGTCGGCAAGCGCTACGAGCTCAAGGCCAACAGCCTGAACAAGTGCACCGACATCATCAACGGCCTGGCCAGCTCGCTGGACTTCGACAACGGCGGCGAAGTGGTGGAAAACCTCGGCCGCCTGTACGACTACTGCGCCGGCCGCCTCTACACCGCCGGCGTCAGCCTGGACCCGACCATCATCGACGAAGTGACGACGTTGCTGACCACCATCAAAAAGGGCTGGCTGGGTGTACAGGCCAAAAATGGATAGGCAACGCACGCTGCTGCAAATGGCGCAAAAGATGAGTGCCGCCGTCGCCGCCCAGGACTGGAAGATGCTGGCGGCGATGAACACCCTGATGGCCACCGCCTTGCCGCAGATGGCGGCCCAGGGCCAGTGGAGCAGCGGCGAACGGGCCGCGCTGTCGGCCCTGCGTGAGATACATGAAGAAGCAGTGCGCGCATGCAACGCCGCCACCGAGGACCTCGAGCGGCGGCTGCATGAAATGCAGGCCAACAAAGAAGGCTGGCTGGCCTATGCGCTAGACAGCGAACAGTTAGAAACCGGAATCCAAGCATGACCATGACACTCTCCAGCGCCACCGCCTCGGCCAAAGCCGCCAAAGCCGAACTGACCGCTCCGGTCGCCTCCAATCATGGCGGCCTCGACAGCATGCCGACGCCTGCGCAGAGTCATAACGCCGCCAACAACGGCAGCCGGGTGCCGCCCAAGTCCGCTCCGCAGGCCGGCAGCAGCAAAAATCCGCTGGCCAGCAATCAGCCCAGGCAGAATGCGACGCCGCGCAGCGCCACGCCGGCCAGCCAGAACGACCCGGTCAGCCATCCGGGCCGCGACCAGGCCGAGCCGGCCACCGATGAAGCCCAGTCCGGCGCGCCGCTGTTCGCCCAGTTGCTGCAACTGACCGACCCGCTGGTGCTCGACCCGCAATCGTCCGCCACCGACAGCGGCGCCGACGGTGCCGCCGACGCCGCTGCCGATCCCGCCGCCGCAGCCGTCACCGCCGCCAACGCCAATGCCGCCACCCTGGTGCCGGCCATGTTCAACGCGCTGCAGGTCAACGCCGCGCAGCAGGCCGCGCCGGCCGCCAGCGCCGATGGCGCCGCCCCGGTGCGCGCCGACGCCGTCGGCGCCACCTCGACGCTCAACAGCGCCGTCACCCGTCTGAACCTGTCGGCCGCCAGCGTCGCCGTCACCGCCCCGGCGCCGGCGCCGGCCGGCACGTCGCAAACCATCTACGCCATGGCCAACAGCGCCGCGCAAGGCGCCCGGGTACAGCAGCCGCTGCCGGATGCAGCGGCCGCGGCCCCGGTCAGCGCGACGCCGGTCAGCGCGGTCCCGGTCGCCACGCCGCAAAACATCTACGCCATGGCCAACAACGCCGCGCTCGGTGCGCAGGTCCAGCAAAGCCTGTCGGATGCGCCAGCCCCGACGGCCGCCGCCGCGCCTGCCACCGCCGCCAACGCGACGCTGGCCCAGGTTGCAGCCCCCTTGCCCACTGCGGCCGGCGCCGTCTTCACGCCGGCCCTGCCGCGCGTGACGCCGCGCAGCGCCGACGCCGCCACTGCCGACACCCCGGACCTCGGCAGCGCCACCAGCGCCCTGGCCGCCACCGCCAAGGACGACGGCCTGCCCCGCAGCAGCGCGCCAGCCCCGGCGCCGGTCGGCAACAGCGTCGGCTTCAGCCAGAACACCCCGGCCGCCACGCCGGCCGCCGCCGTGGTCAAGCTGGCCGGTGCGCCGGACCAGTGGCAGCAGCCGTTGCGCGACGCGCTGGGCGACCGCCTGCAAGTGCAGCTGCAACGCAATAGCGACCACGCCGTGATCCGCCTGGAACCGCCCAACATGGGCAGCATCGAGATCTCGATCCGCCACAGCGCCGGTTCGCTGCAAGTGAACCTGAGCGCCAACCACAGCGAAGTGCTGCGCCAGCTCAACACCATCGGCGACAGCGTGCGCCAGGACTTGTCGACCCGCCAGTACGCCGACGTCTCGGTGACGGTGTCGTCGTCGCGCGCCCAGGCCCAGGCCGACAGCGGCGGACGCAACGGCCAGCAGCGCGAGCAGGAAGAAGGCCGCACGCCGGGCCGCGCCCTGTCGGACGACGACACCACCACCTTTGCCATGACGTCCGAGCGGGAGTAATCAGTAGATGAAGAACATGAAAATGATCATAGCGCTGGTGCTGGTGGCCGTGGTTGGCGCAGCAGTGGCCGGCGGCGCAGTCTGGTTTATGTCGAAGGGCAAGGATGAGCCGGTGGCCGAGGGCAAGCCGGCCAAGGCCGCGCCCAAGAAGGAAGTCAAGGACGATAAATCGGCGCCGAAGTACCTGACGGTGGACAAGGTGGTCATCATGCTCAAGCGCCAGCCCGGCGACGCGCTGACCCACTACATGTCGGCCGACCTGGTGATCACCACCACCGAGAAGAAAGAGAAGGAAGCCAAGGAGCAATTGCCGATGCTGCGCAGCGTGGCGGTGCGCACGCTGTCCAACCTGCCGATGGCCACCGCGCAAGTGATGACCATCGATCAGTTCGCGGGCGAACTGAACAAGGCTTTCGAGGCCACGTACGAGCATGAGGGCCGTGAAAAGCCATTTTCCGAAGTCATGATTGGCAAGCTGATCATTGAGTAGGCTGCAGCAAGCATGAAGACGAGTGGTGCGACCAGTGGAGCGGGCATGGCCTATATAGAGCAATATGCGGACGCTTATGCCGAAAGTTATGGCGAACCCGGCGGCACGCCGGTGGCGCACAGCGTGGCCGACGAGCAAAAACACCTGCTGTCGTACGCGCCCCTGGTCAAGCGCATCGTGCGCCAGCTCAATTCGCAGATCGCCGGCGCCATCGACCGCGACGACATGGAGCAGATCGGCCTGATGGGTCTGCTCGAGGCGCTGCGCCGCTACGGCGAGCCCGACGGCGCCTTCGGCAGCTACGCCAGCCTGCGGGTGCGCGGCGCCATCCTCGACGAATTGCGGCGCCAGGACTGGCGCCCGCGCGCGGTGCGCCAGCAGAGCCACAAGCTGCGCGACGGCGTGCGCGCCCTGACCCGCAGCCTGGGACACGAGCCCAGCGAACAGGAAATCATGAGCGCCCTGAACCTGACCTCGGAAGCCTACCAGGCTTACCAGATGGACGAGAACGCCGAGCTGATCGCCAGCTTCGACGAAGTCCTGCAAGAGAGCGTCAGCAACGACAGCGCCCCCAGTCCGGAAGACCAGCTGGTGGTGCGGCGCAGCCTGGAACAGGCGCTGCGCGGGCTCGACGAGCGCGAGCAGCGGGTGGTGCAGATGTATTACGAATTCGAACTCAGCTACAAGGAAATCGCCGCCGTGCTGGACCTGACCGACGCCCGCGTCTGCCAGCTCAACAAGGCGGCGCTGGGCAAGATGAAGGCAGTATTGCAAAACGCCTGATCCAGAGCGGGCGCAAGGCAAGATTAGAAAAATGACGCGGAAAGGCGAATCATCATGCAGCAAATAGTCGGCATCATCATAGTTTTAGGCAGCGTCTTCGGTGGCTTCTTCATGATGGGCGGCGCCTTCCATCAGATCTGGCAACCGATCGAGCTGATCGTCATTGCCGGCGCCGGTCTCGGCGCGCTGGTGATCGGCAACCCATCGCACGTGCTCAAGGAGACCGTGACGCAAATCAAGAAGATCGTATTCCGCAAAAAATACGACTCCGAATTCCAACGTCAGTTGCTGCTGCTGATGTATGAACTGCTGCAACTGGCGGCCGGCGGCCTGAAGGCGCTGGACGCCCACGTCGAAGCGCCCAAGGACAGCCCGCTGTTCCAGCGCTACCCGCGCGTGCTGGAGGAACCCAAGCTGCTGGCCTTCATCGTCGACAACTTCCGTCTGATGGCGATGGGCAAGATCAACTCGCACGAGCTCGAAGGCGTGCTGGAGCAGGAACTGGAAGCCATCCACGAAGAACTGAACCAGCCGGCCAAGTCGCTGGCCAAGATCGGCGAGGCGATGCCGGGCTTCGGGATTCTGGCCGCGGTGCTGGGCATCGTGATCACCATGAACACCGTCAGCGAAGGCGCGACCTCGGGCGAGATCGCCGAGCACGTCGGCGCCGCCATGGTCGGCACCTTCATCGGCATCTTCTTCTGCTACGGCATCCTGGACCCGATTTCCAACATGATGAAGCAGCTGGTCAACCAGGAGGCGTCGAACAAGGAATGCGTCAAAGTGGTGCTGGTGACCCACGTGGCCGGCAAGCCGCCGCTGCTGGCGATCGACGCCGGCCGCCGCCTGGTGCCGCTCAACATCAAGCCGAGCTTCGCCCAGCTGGAACGCTGGATCAACGACCTCGAGGGACGCGACAGCGCCCCGGCCGAAGACAGCTCGCGCAGAGGAGGCCGCGGTGCTAAAGTCGCATGACAAGGGCCATGAGCAAACCATCGTCAAGCGCGGCGGTGGCAAGCACAAGCACGAGGACCACGGCGGCGCCTGGAAGGTGGCGTTCGCCGACTTCTGCCTGGCGCTGATGTGCTTGTTCCTGGTGCTGTGGCTGATGGCGGCGCGTAACTTCGAATCGCTGGAACAGATCCTGACCGAGGCCGACGGCGCCAAGACCGACCAGGGCAAGGGCGTCATGCCCGAGCAGGTGGGCGGCCCGCGCGGCAGCCTGATCGACCGTTTCCCGATGCCGCACACCGGCAGCACCGAGGAGCCGGGCGACGCCAAGGCCAAGGGCGAGGCCCACACCAAGGTCACCGGCGACTCGCAGCCGGTGGTCGAGGAGGCCAAGGTCAAGTACGACAGCCCGAGCGACCTGGCGGCGCTGTCCAAGGCCCTGACCAAGATGAGCGCCGAGGCCGGCCTGACCGCCAACCTGGAATCGGTGATCACCCCCTACGGCTTGCGCGTGATGCTGCACGACACCGACCGCCAGGGCATGTTCGTGCGCGGCTCGGCCGTGCCGACCGACAAGTTCCGCGCCCTGCTGCGCAAGATGGGGCCGCTGTTCCGGCAGATGGAAAACCAGATGCTGATCGTCGGCCACACCGATTCGCTGCAATACGCCGACCGCAGCTACGCCGCCTTCTCCAACTGGACGCTGTCGGCCAACCGCGCCATGTCGGCCCGCTCGCAGCTGCTGGCCGGCACCATGAACCCGGAATCGGTGCTGCAGGTGGTCGGCATGGCCGACCGCGCGCCGCTCGACACCAAGCGCGCCGACGCCGGCGTCAACCGCCGCATCGAGTTGCTGATTTTGACCACGGCCCAGGCCAAGTCGATCGCCACCATGTTCGGCATGCCGGAAGGCAGCAACGCCCTGACCGAGGATGTCGACACCGCCTTGCCGGACGCCACCCTGCTGGAAAAACTGCGCGCCAAGCTCGGCGGCGACAGCCCGGTGCGCGACCCGCGCCACAAGAAATAAGACGCACAAAGTATGGAAACCAAGCCAAGCAGAGGCACACGTATGAGAATCTCGACAGGAAGTCCCGACGGCGTCGCTGTCCAGCGGGTGGCGGAAGCCGCGCCGGCGGAAGCGGCCGAAGCCGTCATGGCGCCGGCGCCGCAGGCGCCGCTGCAATCGGCGGTGATGCAGCCGGCCTTGCAGGCGATGCGCGAGATGCCGGAAATCGACCAGGAAAAAGTCGACATGCTGCGCGACGCGCTGGCCAAGGGCGAGCTGCCGTTCGACGCCGCCAAGCTGGCCGGCCTGGTGCAGCGCTTCCACGGGAGCGAGAAGTGAGCACAGTCAACCCCGCCGGCGCCGCGCCCGCCACCCGGCAGGACGCCATGCGCCTGCTGCTGGCCGGCATCGCCGACGATCTGCTGGCCTACCCCGAGTTGCGCGGCCTGCTGGAACAGCAATTCGACGCCGCCGTGCGCCACCAGGGCCCGCAGCTGGCCGCCGTGGCCGAGGCGATTTCCGCCCTGGTCGACGTCATGCAGGAGCGCCGCTTGCAGCGCGTGGCGCTGGTACAACGTTTATTGGGGCCAACATCGACCATGTTACAGGCATTTGCCTTGCTGAAAAATGCGGCACGGGAGAGAATGGAAGCAGACTGGGCAACCTTGGAACAGATGGTGATCGAATGCAAGCGTCTGGGCAAGCGCAATAGCGACTTGCTGGTAGAACAGTACAGCATCATGCAGCGCGTGCTGCATGGCGAGGAGCAGATTTATGCACCAGCTTGACCGGATGCAATCGACCGCACCCACTGCTGCCACCGTTTCGAACATGACCGCCAGCCGCCCCACCGCGGCGCTGGGCGGTGCTGTGTCGTCCGGGGCGTTCGCCTCCACCTTCCAGCAAGTCCAGCACGACGTCAGCGCCTTCATCGCGCAGGGCGGCGGCTTCAGCGCCACGCCCTCTTCCGCCGCCAGCACCGCCGGCACGCCGGCCATGAACCTGCAGGCGATGGCGCTGCGCCACCAGGGCGCCGGCGCGATCGCCGGCGGCGCCGACGCCGACATTCAGCAACAATTCCTGGCCTCGATCAAACCCTGGGCCGAGGAGACCGCCGGCAAGCTGGGCGTCTCGCCCGACGTGGTGGCCGCGCACGCGGCGCTGGAATCGGGCTGGGGCCGCAATCCGCTGCGCCAGGGCGGCGCCGACAGCAACAACCTGTTCGGCCTGAAGGCCGGCGGCAGCTGGCAAGGCGCGGTGGCGGCCGCCAGCACCACCGAATTCGAACACGGCGCCATGTTGAGGAAGGTGGAACGCTTCCGCAGCTATCCGGACACCGCCAGCGCCTTCCGCGACTACGCGGACATGCTCACCAGCAATCCGCGCTACCAGGCCGCGCTCAACACCGGCAGCGACGCCCGCGCCTTCGCCCAGGGGCTGGCGCAAGGCGGCTATGCCACCGATCCCAACTACGCTGACAAACTCAGCAAACTGGCCGCGCAGTTGCAACGCGGCGGCAGCACCATCACTCCGTCGGGGAATTAGTGGACACGGGCATATCGACAGGTTCCACCGTCGCCGCGCCCGTCACCCTGGCACGGATCACGGTCCCGTTGGCGTTGCGCACCCGCACCAGCGTGCCGCGCGCGCCGCTGTCGAGCGCCTCGCCCGCCATGCTGACCTCGATCTGCTCGCGCTTGGCCACGATGCGCACGGCGTCGTTGCGCTTGACCAGGGTCGGCGCGGTCAGCAAGCCCATGCGCAACACCTCGCCGCTGCGCAGCGCGCGCCGGCCGCTCATGCCCACCAGCTCCTGCGGATCGGACACGCTGTCGGCAAGGCCGGAGATGTCGTGGCGCTCCAGCAACACGTCGTCGTCGGTCAATACTTTCCCTGACGGCACATCGCTTGCCATCACGGCAATGCGCGCCGAGACCTGCGCGCGCACCACGAACTCATATCGCCAGCCTTCGGCGCCGGCGCAGACGGCGGCGAAACGCATGCGGCTGGGCAGCCGCGTATCGAGCGCTTCGACCGTCACAGCCTGCCTGCATGCGGCCAGCGGCCGGCTGCCGCGCACCACGGTCAGTTCGAATTTCGGTTCCACCAGGCCGCTGCTGTCGGCCCAGCGCTGCACATGGGCGCGCGCGGCCGCCTCCACCGCCAGCGGCACCTGCTCGGCGGCGGTCGGACCGGGCGCGGAAAAAGCCGCAGAAAATGGAGTGCAAAACAGCAACATTGCACTCAAAGCGGTTACAATACTTTTGTTGAACATGGGCAATACCTCTACTATGATGCCGGGAGCCGGAACGTCTCGGGTGCATGCCGCACCCGGGCGCCATTCTACCCCGGCGCCGGCGGTTTTCACTCATGCAACATCGTTTTACAGCAATGCCTACACAGGGGAAGAACATGGCGATTAATTTCAAAGATGCGGTGGGCCTGCATGCCGACGCGCTGCACCTGCGGGCCGAGCGCACCCGCATCCTGGCCTCCAATATCGCCAATGAAAACACGCCCGGCTTCCAGGCGCGCGACATGGACTTCGCCGCCACGCTGGCCAACACCCAGGCCGAAGCGACCGGCGACATCGGCGGCGACGAGGACAGCGCCATGATGTACCGCGTGCCCTTCCACCCTACCCGCGACGGCAACACCGTCGAGATCGGCGTCGAGCAGGCGGCGTTCTCGCAGAACGCCTCGGACTTCCAGACCAGCCTGACCTTCGTCAACATGAGCCTCAAGGGCTTGGCCAAAGCAATCAACGGCCAATAAGGAGCGTTGCCATGTCGTTCAAGAATATTTCAGAGATCGCCGGCTCGGCGATGGCCGCCCAGTCGGTGCGCCTCAATACCATCGCCAGCAACCTGGCCAACGCCGATTCCGTGGCCGGCACCGAAGCCGACACCTACCGCGCGCGCAAGCCAGTGTTTGCCGCCGTCATGGGCGACAGCATCGGCGACATGGGCAACGCCGGCGGCAAGGTGCAGGTGCTGGACGTGGTCGAATCGAGCGAGCCGCTGCGCAAGGTCTATGAACCGGGCCATCCGATGGCCAACGCCGACGGCATGGTGTTCTACCCCAACGTCAACCAGGTGGCCGAGATGACCGACATGATGTCGGCCTCGCGCGCCTTCGAGACCAATGTCGAAGTACTGGGCCGCATCCGCACGATGCAGCAATCCCTCCTCAAACTCGGTGAAGGTTAAGCCATGACAGTCAGTCTCCTCAACAACGGTAGCAGCAGCGGCGCGGCCGCCGGCACCAGCGGCAACATCACCGGCAACAGCGCCAGCGCGACCTCGGACATGTTCACCAAGCTGCTGGTGGCGCAGATCAAGAACCAGGATCCGCTGTCGCCGACCGATCCGGCCCAGTTCGTCCAGCAGCTGACCCAGCTGTCGCAGACCGAATCGCTGCAGAACCTGTCGAGCCTGACCAGCGCCAACGCCAGCGTGCTGCAAAGCATGCAGGTGCTGGCCCTGGGCGCCCAGGTCGGCTCCGACGTCATGGCCGAGACCAGCACCCTGACCACCGACGGCGCCACCAAAGTCAGCGGCCAGATGACGCTGGCCGCGACCAGCACCACCACCCGCGTGGTGCTGACCGGCGCCGACGGCGGCAAGCACTACGTCAACCTCGGCACGACCGCCGCCGGCACGGTGCCGTTCGCCGTCGACCCGACCGCGCTGGGCCTGCCCGCCGGCACCTACACCATGACGGTCGAGACCAGCACCAAGGAAAACCCGCCGGTCGACCTGCAAGGCCGCCTGAACAGCGTACGGCTGGCCGCCAGCGGCAGCGTCGTCCTGAATGTCGGCAACATCGGCGAAGTCGCGCCGACCGCCATCACTGCTTTCAACGGTAAATCCACCGCTTCTGCCACTCAATCTAGCCTCTAAGGAAGGACTCCATCATGAGTTTCGATATCGCATTGTCTGGCATCCAGGCCATTAATGAAGCGCTGGACGTCACCAGCCACAACATCGCCAACGCCGGCACCTACGGCTACAAATCGTCGCGCGCCAACTTCTCGTCGCTGGTGGCGGGCAACCAGATGACCGGCGTCCATATCGGTTCGACCACCCAGAACATCGGCCTGTCGGGCGGCATCCTCAACACCGGCAACACCATGGACGCCTCGATCAACGGCGCCGGCTTCTTCATGGTCAAGGACAGCAGCAACACCATCAACTACACCCGGGTCGGCATCTTCAACACCTCCAAGGACGGCTTCCTGACCGACGCCTCCGGCCGCAAGGTGCAGGGCGCGACCATCACGCCGCCGAGCACCCAGCCGGGCGCCCAGGGCGACATCACGATCCCCACCGGCCAGATTCCAGCCGTGATGAGCGACAAGGTCAGCTACGTCGGCAACCTGTCGGCCGACTGGCCGGTCACCGCCTTCGACGCCACCGTCGTCACGCCGACCACGCCGCCCGACCCGTCCACGTTCAGCATGTCCAAGGCCTCGGTCATCTATGACACGCTGGGTGGCCAGCACACGCTGACCCAGTATTTCGGCACCACCGCCCCCGGCCAGGTCGCGGTCAACTACGTCATCGACGGCGTCCCGGCCGGCGCCACCTCGCTGACGTTCTCGCCCAGCACCGGCCAGATGACCGCGCCCGACCCGGCCGACCCGACGGTCCGCGGCACTTTCTCGCTGGACCTGGCCTCCTTCGACTACGCGGCGGCCGGCTTTACCAGCGGCGCCACGCTGACCAATCCGGCGACCACCGTCACCACCATGGCCGTCAACTACACCGGCACCACCTATTTCGCCGGCGAGGCCACCACCTCGACCAACAGCGCCAACGGCTACGCTTCCGGCACCTTCGCCGGCGTCGACCTGGCCAAGGACGGCTCGGTGATCGCCAAGTACAGCAACGGCCAGAAACAGCCGGTCGGCAAGCTGACCCTGGCCACCTTCCCCGACGAAGGCGCGCTGACCCAGGTCAGCGACACCAGCTGGGTGCAGTCGCAGGGTTCGGGCACGCCGCTGATCAACTACGCCGGCGTCGGCATGACCGGTTCGCTCAACACCAGCTCGCTGGAACAGTCGAACGTGGACATCACCTCGGAACTGGTCGGCCTGATGACCTCGCAACGCAACTACCAGGCGAACTCCAAGGTCATCCAGACCGAGAGCCAGATGATGCAATCGCTGATGCAAGCGCTGTAAGGACAAGCTGACCCATGGATGCGCTGATCTACACCGCCATGAGCGGGGCCGAACGGGCCCTGCGCGGCCAGCAGGTACACGCCAACAATCTGGCGAACATCGAAACCGGCGGCTTCCGCGCCAATATGGAGCTGTCGTCGGCGCAGACCGTCAACGGCTACGGCTACGACGACCGCCACATGTCGCAGCTGCAGGCCAACGCGGTATCGACCCGCCAGGGCACGCTCAAGGCCACCGGCCGCGAGCTGGACGTGGCGATCGACGGCAACGGCTTCTTCGCGGTGCAGGGCCCGACCGGCGAGGCCTACACCCGCGCCGGCGCCATGACGCTCGATGAAACCGGCACGCTGAAAATCAACGGCAACGTGGTGCTGGGCGAAGGCGGCCCGATCTCGCTGCCCGAGTACAGCAAGATCGCGGTCGGCGCCGACGGCACGGTGTCGATCCAGAGCCCCGGCACCACCACCATGCAGACCATCGACAAGCTCAAGCTGGTCAAGGCCGAGGCGTCGGAACTGACCAAGAACGAGGCCGGCCTGCTGGTGGCGCGCAGCGGCCAGCCGCTGGCGACCGACGCCACCGTGGTGGTCAAGCCCGGCCACCTGGAGGGCAGCAATGTCTCGGCGGTGGAGGAGATGGTCGCCACCATGAGCTTGAACCGCACCTTTGAAATCCAGATGAAGTTGTTCAAGGCCAGCGATTCGATGGCCGAAACCGGTAACCGCCTGATCGGCGGCTAAGCCGGTCCACGTTACACAACAGGGAGAAATCATGAATCCAGCAATGTGGATCAGCAAAACCGGCGTACAGGCGCAGGACGAAAAACTGCAAGCCATCGCCAACAACCTGGCCAATGCCAACACGGTCGGCTTCAAGCGCGACCGCGTGGTGTTCGAGGACCTGTTCTATTCGATCGAGCAGCAGCCAGGCACCCAGCGCGCCGACAACAACACCCTGGCGCCGTCCGGCGTACAGCTCGGCAACGGCGTGCACATGGTGGGCACCCAGAAGGTGTTCAGCCAGGGTTCGCTGCAAACCACCGGCAACCAGCTCGACGTGGCGGTGATGGGCAACGGCTTCCTGTCGGTGCGCCAGCCGAACGGCGAAACCGCCTACACCCGCGCCGGCCAGTTGCAGGTCGACGCCAACGGCATCCTGGTCAACGCCCACGGCCTGCCGCTGATCCCGCAGATCACCATCCCGGCCAACGCCACCTCGCTGACCATCGCCGAAGACGGCATCGTCTCGGCCACGCTGGCCGGCAACACCACCGCCAGCCAGCTGGGCCAGCTGACCCTGACCAGCTTCATCAACCCGACCGGCCTGCTGGCCCTGGGCGAGAACCTGTTCGCGGAAACCCCGTCCAGCGGCACGCCGACCGACGGCAAGCCGGGCGACGCCCAGTGGGGCAAGCTCAAGCAAGGCACGCTGGAAGGCTCGAACGTGCAGGTGGTCGAGGAGATGGTCGACATGATCGCCGCCCAGCGCACCTACGAGATGAACACCAAGGTGCTGTCGGCCGCCGACAATATGCTGCAATACCTGTCGCAGGCAGCACGCTGATGAGCTCGACGCTGCCTGTCCGTTCGGCGTTGGCCCTCGTGGCCACGCTGCTGGCCGGCTGCGCCGCCTTGCAGCCGCCGCCGGTGCGGCCCGGTCCGTCCGACGAGCCGCCCACCGTGTCGCGCGTGGTCGGCCCGAAAGGCACCTCCGGCGGCGTCTACAGTCCCGACCTGGGCCTGTCGCTGACCTCGGACAGCCGCGCCTTCCGCGTCGGCGACGTGGTCACCGTCAACCTGCAGGAAACCACCCAGGCCAGCAAGAAGGCCGGCACCAGCTACTCCAAGAATTCGGCCGACAACATCGTCGCCCCCAACCTGCTGGGCAAGACCTTCGGCAAGGCCGCGGTCGGCCTGGGCGCCTCCAACACCTTCGCCGGCGACGCCACCAGCACCCAGCAGAACGCCCTGACCGGCGCCATCACCGTGATCGTGCAGGAAGTGCTGCCGAACGGCCTGCTGCGCGTGTCCGGCGAAAAAACCCTGACCCTGAACCAGGGCGAAGAATTCGTCCGCCTGCGTGGCTACCTGCGCGCGGCCGACATCGACGCCGACAACCAGGTGTCGTCGCTGCGCATCGCCAACGCCCGCATCGCCTACTCGGCGCAAGGCACCCTGGCCGACACGCAATCGGCCGGCTGGCTGTCGCGCTTCTTCAATGGCCCGCTGATGCCGTTCTGAACGGCCGACGTTTTAAATAGGGTGAACCCATGAATTTCCGCACGCTCTCCCGCCTTCTGGCCCTGCCGCTGGCCCTCTGCGTCGCCCTGGGCGGCGCTGGCCCGGTACAGGCCGCGCAAGTGCTGCGCAACCTGGTCGCCGTCGAAGGCATGCGCGACAATCCGCTGGTCGGCTACGGCCTGGTGGTCGGCCTGAACGGCAGCGGCGACTCGACCCAGGTCAAGTTCGCCAGCCAGTCGGTGATCAATATGCTCAAGCAGTTCGGCGTCAAGGTGCCGGACGGCACCGACGCCAAGTCGAAGAACGTCGCCACCGTGATGGTGTCGGCGGTGTTCCCGCCCGGCTACCGCAAGGGCCAGAACATCGACGTGGTGGTGTCCTCGATGGGCGACGCCAAGAGCCTGCGCGGCGGCGCCCTGCTGCTGACGCCTTTGCGCGCGGCCGATAATGAAGTGTATGCGCTGGCCCAGGGCAACGTGGTGGTCGGCGGCTTCAGCGCTTCCGGCAAGAGCGGCTCCTCGGTCACGGTCAACACCCCGACCTCCGGCCGCATCCCGAGCGGCGCCGCGATCGAGCGCGAGATCGCCAGCGACTTCGCCACCAAGCCGAGCGTGCGCCTGTCCCTGCGCCACCCGCACTTCCAGACCGCGATCAATATCGTCGACACCATCAACAAGCGCTTCGGCGACATCGCCACCACCACCGACGCCACCAGCATCGACGTGGTGGCCCCGGCCAACCCAACCCAGCGCGTGGCCTTCATGGCCAAGCTGGAGGCGCTGGCGATCGACGTCGGCGACGATGCGCCCAAGGTGGTGTTCAATTCCCGCACCGGCACCGTGGTGATCGCCGACGGCTTGCGCGTGCGCGCCGCCGCCGTCACCCACGGCTCGCTGAAGGTGGTGATTTCCGAATCGACCAAGGTCAGCCAGCCGAACGCCCTGGCCCAGGGCAACACCGTGGCCACGCCGCAATCGCAGGTCAGCGTCGACCAGGGCTCGGGCCAGATGTTCAAATGGCCGGCCGGCGCCAAGCTGCAGTCGATCATCGACGTCATCAACAGCCTGGGCGCCTCGCCGGACGACATCATGGCGATCCTGCAGGCGCTGGACCAGGCCGGCGCCATCGAAGGCGAACTGGTCGTCATCTAAGGAATCCCATGAACTTCGACCCCAGCAAATTCGACGGCAGCACCATGCGCATTGGCGTGGCCGACCAGCTCAGCGAGACGCCGGTGGCGGCCGCCCCGGCCGTCGACGACGGCGTCGACCCCAAGTACCGCGCCAAGGCCACCGAGGCGGCGGTCAAGTTCGAGAGTTTCTTCATCGGCCACATGCTGCACCACATGCGCGCCGGCACCCGCGAGCTGGCCTCCGAGGACAGCGTGTTCAAGGACAAGATCAACGAGGACATGCTGGACATGGCCGACAACCTGGTGGCCGACCAGCTGGCCGGCCAGCGCGCCTTCGGCGTGGCCGACGCCATCCTGCGCCAGCTGCTGCCGCCGGCCAGCGCCCCGGTGGCGATGCAGGCCAGCCTGTCGCGCCAGGCAGCGGCGGCGTCCAGTGTTGCCGAACCGCAAAATATTCCCGCAGTGCTTAATCCGGCGCAGTAAACGGTCGCCCTTTACAGTTAACGGACCAGTGGACCTCGTGTAAACACTGCAAGCAACTGGTCCTCCGGCCTTCACCAGGAAAGACCCTTGCAATATGAGCATCTCTTACAACGCACTGTCCGGCGCCCTGGCCGCCCAGGCTGCCCTGAACACGGTCAGCCAGAACATCGCCAATTCGCAAACCAAGGGCTACACCCGCCAGGGCGTGCTGCTGCAGGCGCTGGCGAGCGACGGCTCGGCCAACAGCCCCGGCAACGGCGTGCAAGTGGGCTCGCTGCTGCGTTTCAGCGACTCGTATAAATCCCAGCAGATGTGGCGCGCGGCGTCCGACCTGGGCCAGCATACCCAGGTCCAGCCTTACCTGACGCAAATGGAAAAAGTCATGAGTGATGACAAATCCAGCCTCAGCTACGGCATCGACAATTTCTTCAAGGCGCTCAATGCGGCCGGCGTCGATCCGACCTCGACCCCGCTGCGCCAGCAGGTGATCACCGCCGCCGACTCCATGTCGCAGCAGTTCAACAGCATTTACAACGTCACCGCCAACCAGCTGATCTCGGTGCAGCAACAGCGCTCCGCCATCCTGCCGGGCCTGAACCAGTCGCTCGTCAGCATCGCCGCGCTGAACCAGCAAATCATCTCCACCGGCGCCAACGGCGCCAACACCTCGCCGCTGATCGACCAGCGCGAACAGCTGATCGACAGCGTCGCCTCGCAAGTGGCGGTGGAAGTGATCAACAATCCGGACGGCACCGCCAGCGTGTCGCTCAAGAGCGGCCAGCCACTGGTGGTCAGCAACCTGTCGGCCAAGTTGGGCTTCGACACCACCAGCGGCGTGCAGCAGCTGAACCTGACCTTCGCCAACACCACCTTCAAGCTGGACGACACCAAGGTCGGCGGCCAGCTGGGCGGCTTGGCGGACTACCAGGAAAACACCCTGAAGCCGCTGCAAAAATCGATCTCCGAGATCGCCGAGCAGATGTCGACCAAGGTCAACAATCAGCTGGCGGCCGGCTTGACCAGCCCCGGCGTTCCCGGCACCCCGCTGCTGGTGTTCAATCCGACCAGCGCCACCGGCCTGTTGCAAGTGACCGCCGGTTTCACATCCGGCGACCTGGCCTTCTCCAGCGACGGCACGCCGGGCGACAGCGGCAACCTGCAACAACTGGTGGCCATCAAGGGCCAGCCGATCACCCTGACCACGCTGGGCAACGTGCTGCTGGGCGACGCCGACACCCAGCTGGTGGGCAAGCTGGGCATCGACAGCGCGCAGAACCAGGCGCAGATGACCACCGCCACCACGGTGCGCCAGCAGTCCGAGGACGACTGGAAATCGACCAGCGCGGTCAACACCGACGAGGAAGCGATCAACCTGGTCGAGTTCCAGAATATGTACCAGGCCAACATGAAGGTGATTGCGGTCGCCAACACGCTGTTTGACGCCACCATCAAGATGTTCGGTTAAGGAGAGCCTGCATGCGCATCGCCACCAGCCAGTTCCAGGCCACCATGAACCGCGGCCTGCAAGACAACCAGAGCCATCTGGCCCAGATCACCGCCCAAATGGCGTCCGGCAACAAGATCCAGCTGCCGTCCGACGATCCGGTCACCAATGTGCGGCTGTCGCGCCTGACGCGCGAGGAAGCCATCGTTGGCCAGTACCGCGACAACATCGCGGCCATCAAGATCCGCCTGACGACCAACGAAACCTACCTGCAGAGTATGGTCAACGACATCACCCAGAGCCACGACCTGCTGGTCTGGGCCTCGGATGGCAGCAACACCCCCACCGACCTGAAGGCCATGGTCAACCCGATGAGCGCGCTGCGCGACAGTATCTTCTACAGCGCCAACGAAAAAGACCAGGAAGGCCGCTACATCTTCTCCGGCACCAAGACCGACACCCCGGCCATCACCTTCGATGCGACCGCCCCGATGGGCTCGCGCTACAGCTTCACCGGCAACCAGAACCAGCAGAAAACCGTGGTCGGCAACGGCATCACGCAGACCGCCAATGTCGACGTCAAGGGCGTGGACGACTTGCTCAACCAGATGGACACGACGATTTCCGAACTGGCCTCGCCGACGCTGGTGGTGGGCTCGCCCTCGCTGACCGCCGCGCTGGGCGCCAATATGGACGGCGCCAGCAGCGCGCTGGACCTGGTGGCCGGCAAGATCGCCGACCTGGGCGGCGCCCAGAACATCCTCGACACGCTGGACGGCAACCACGCCAACGTCAGCCTGTCGAACAAGTCGGCGATGCTGGACCTGGGACAGTTGGACTACGGCGACGCCGCGACCCAGTTGAACGGCTATAATCTGGCCTTGCAATCGTCGTACAAGGCCTATTCCAAGATCAGCAACCTGTCGCTGTTCAACATCCTGTAACTCCAGACTGAGCATCGTATGCAAATCTCGCCCAATTCCAACCCCACCGTCATTGTTCCTGGCAACGCCAGCAATGCCAGCGCGGTGGACGGCACCTCACTGGGGCTGCATGGCGAGAACGCAGCCACGGCCACCCCGGTCACGCCGACGCCGACTTCGGCGGCGCCGCTGCGCCGCGGCCTGAACAATTGGGACCAGCCGCTGCAAGGCGACATCTCCGGCGCCCAGCAGGCGCTCGACTTCCTGGAACAGAGCGCGGCCCAGCTGCGCAACCTGAAGGCCGACCTCAGCGCCCGCCTGGCCAACCGCCAGCGCGCCGACGGCACCCTGGACGCGCGCGTGCGCCAGTTCAGCAACAGCTGGCGCAACCGCAGCGCGGCCTCCGGCGGCACGCTGGACGCCCGCCTCAAATTCAGCAACAAGACCAGCACCACCCGCTTCACGGTGCGCGGCATGACCATCGGCAACCTGCGCACCGGCGGCCGCGAAGTGCTGGCGATCTCGCTGGGCGGCGGCCAGAACCTGCGCTCGGTGGTGCTCGAACCCGGCCTGAGCGACGAGGAAATCGCCCAGCGCTTCGACGACGCGCTGGCGCCGAGCGGCGTGCGCGCCGACCTCAACGAGGAAGGCCAGCTGGAATTCACCACCGCCGAATCGTCGTGGGCCAATATCCGCGACACCATCGCCGTGCAGGGCGGCGGCATCCGCTTCCCGACCGGCCAGCTGAACCGCGTGAAGGCCGAGGCCGAAGCGCCGGCCGTCGATCCCGACAGCTGGCAAACCTCGGACATGGACTCGATCCGCTCGACGCTGCAGCAAGTGGTGCAGGCGCTGGCGCAGGTGGAACAGGCGATCGCCTCGGTGCACACCGCGCTCAACCAGGTCAGCGCGCGGGTGCAGAGCGCCACGCCCAGCGACACCACCGACGGCATGGACCAGGTGGCGCAGAATTTCGTCTCGACCGCCAAGCAGCCCGGCTACCAGTCGCTGCTGTCGATCACTTCGGCGCTGGCGGGCATCAGCCGCGAACGCGTGATTTCGCTGCTGAGCCTGCGCTAGGCGGGCACACCCCGGCTCATTCCATCGCCAGCCGCGGCAGCCCGCGCCTGGCCAGCTCGGTCAACTGCTCGGCCGGCAACGCTCCCGCATACACAAAGCCCTGCGCATAGTCGCAGCCGGCCAGCGCCAGCAAGGCGCTCTGGGCCGCCGTCTCCACGCCCTCCGCCACCACCCGCAGTCCCAGCTTGTGCGCCATGACGATCAGCGCCTCGCACATCGCCAGGTCGCCGCTGTCGACCGCCAGGTGCTGGATGAAGCTGTGGTCCAGCTTGAGCAGGTCGATGCCGAAGTGCTTCAGGTGCGACAGCGAGGAATAGCCGGTGCCGAAGTTGTCCAGCGCCACCTGCAAGCCCATCTCGCGCAACTCGCGCAGGCGGTCGGCGACCTTGGCCATGCCGTCCATCAGCACGCCCTCGGTGATCTCGATGACGATGCTGCGCGGCGCCAGTTGCAGCTCGGCCGCGTAGTTCAGCCAGCCGACGTACAGGGCGGTGTCGCCGCGGAACTGCGCCGCCGACTGGTTGATGCTGACCTGGAAGCCCGGCCCCAGCTCGTCCTGCCAGCGGCGCGCCTGCAGGGCCGCCTGGCGGAACACCCAGTCGCCGATCTCCATCATCAGCCCGCCCGACTCGGCGTGCGGCAGGAACTCGGCCGGCGCCAGCAGGCCGCGCTGCGGATGGCGCCAGCGCAGCAGCGCCTCGGCCCGTTCGATGGTGCCGGTCTGCAGGTTGACGATGGGCTGGAAGTGCAGCTCGAACTGCCGCTGCGCCAGCGCCGAGCGCAGGTCCAGCGTGATCTGCTGGCGCGCCTGCGCCGCCAGTTGCAGGTCGGCCGTGAAGTAGCTGTAGCGGTTGCGGCCGGCTTCCTTGGCCGCGTACATGGCCTGGTCGGCGTGGCGCAGCAAGTCCTCCGGCGCCACCGCGTCCGACGGATACAGCGCGATGCCGATGCTGGCCGAGATCGACGGGTTGGCCGTGCCCAGCGCGAACGGCCGGTTCAGCAGCGCCAGCATGGTCTGCGTGATGCGCTCGATGCCGGAGGCCTGCTCGATGCCGGACAGGATCACGGTGAACTCGTCGCCGCCCAGCCGCGCCACCGTGTCCGAGCTGCGCACGCAGGCGCCGATGCGGCGCGCCGCCTCCACCAGCAAGGTGTCGCCATGCGCGTGGCCGAGGCTGTCGTTGACTTGCTTGAAGCCGTCCAGGTCGATGAACAGCAGCGCCAGCTGCAGGCCTTCGCGCTGCGCCTTCTTGACCTCCTGGCCCAGCCGGTCCTGGAACATATGGCGGTTGGGCAGCTCCGTCAGGTCGTCGAAATTGGCCTGGTGCCAGATGCGCTCGGTGGTCGCGCGGCTGTCGGTGATGTCGGTCACCAGCGCCAGCGCGCCCAGGTAGGTGCCCTCGGCGTCGAAGATGGGGTTGGTGGCCAGCGTGGCCCACAGCTCGCTGCCGTCCTTGCGCAGGAACTTGAATTCGTGGCGCTCGGCCAGGCCCTGCTGGCGCCGCGCGATATTGCGCTCCAGCAGGGCGCGGCCTTCGTCGTCCATGAAAGCCACCAGCGGCTGGTCCAGCATCTCCTCGATGCCGTAGCCCAGCATGTGCGCCATCTTCGGATTGACAAAGCTGGTGCGGGCGGCGGCGTCGATTTCCCAGATGCCCTCCTCGGCGCTGTGGACGATGCGGCGGAAGCGCTCCTCGCTGCGTTCCAGCGCCGCCAGCTTGCCCTCGGCCAGCTCCAGCACCACGCGGATCGCCTGGCCGCTGCTGTCGGCGCTGGCGCGCAGCGTGACCGGGAAGCCCTGCTGGTTGCGGGCCCGCGTCATCTGCAGCGAGCATTGCTCGGGATGCTGGCTGTTCAGCGCCAGCCGCACGAAGCGGTCGAAATCGTCATGGAAACGGGGCGCGATAAACTGCCGCAGCGGCACCTTGGCCGGGTTGTTGCGCGGCAGGCCCAGCAGGTCGGCCGCCACCACATTCATCTGCAAAATGGTGGTGTCGAAGCCGAGCACGAAATAGCCGACCGGCGCCAACAGGTAGACATCGTTGAAATAGGCTTGCTCGGCGCTGAGCTCGTCGGCCGTGGGCAATTCGGCGAACGGTTCCATCACCGCGCCTTCGTCCATGATAGCCATGCTGGTGAGCCCGTCGATGCGGGCCGCGGAGATCGGCTGCCTGCCGGCATGCAATTCGGTATTGTGCGTAGGCTTCATACCACCCCTTTGCGTAGGTGTTCAGACTAGCATCTAAGCCGCGCACTGTCGAGCGAACGGCGACGCCTCAGCGATGCGCGCGGTTCAAGCGTTGTTCTGCGCGCCGTTGCAGCGCTTCGAACAGCAGGCTCAGGGCCCAATAGATGACGGCGGCGGCCAGGTACAGCGGCAGCGGCCGGAAGGTGGTGGCGATCACCTCCTTGGTCGACAACATCAGTTCGGTCATGGTGATGACCGAGACCAGCGAGGTATCCTTGATCAGGCTGATCAGCGTATTGCTCATGGCCGGCACCGCGATGCGCAGCGCCTGCGGCAGCACCACGTGGTACAGCGTCGGCCAGTAGCCCAGTCCCAGGCTGTAGCTGGCCGCCCACTGCCCCTTGCTGACCGCGCCGATGGCGCCGCGCAGGCTTTCGGACAGGAAGGCGCCGGCGTTCAGGCTCAGCGCGAGAATGCCGGCCGTCACCGGCGTGAATTCGATGCCGATGCTGGGCAGGCCGTAGTAGATGACGAACATCTGCACCAGCAGCGGGGTGCCGCGCATCAGGCTGACGTACACGCTGGCCGGCCAGCGCAGCACGCGGTACGGCAGGATGCGCGCCACCGCCACCGGGAAGCCGATCAGCAGCCCGCCCAGCATCGACGCCATGGCGAAGATCACCGTATAGCCGGCGCCGCGCAACATGACCGGCGCGGCCTCCCGCAGCAACTCCAGCAGCCCCTGCCAGTCCATGCTCAGGGCGCCTTGCTGACGTCGGTGCCGAACCACTTCAGCGAGATGGCTTTCAGGCTGCCATCGGCGGCCGCGTCGGCCAGCGCCTTGTTCAATGCTTGCTTGAACTCCGGGTTACCCTTCTGGAAGGGTATGCCCATGCGTTCGACCGCGCCCACCTGCGCGCCGGCCTTGATCGGCAGCTTGGAAATTTTCAACAGGTAGGCCGACATCAGGCTGTCGTTGAGCGCCGCGTCGATACGGCCGCTGGCCAGGTCGGACATGGTGTCCGGCGCCGCCGCGTAGCTGCGCACCTCGATGCCCGGCACCGCCTTGGCCTGCTGCTCGTAGACGCTGCCCTGCCCCACGCCCAGCTTCTTGCCTTTCAAATCGGCCAGCGTCTTGTAGCTTGCCGGCTCGTTCTTGCGCACGATCAGCTGCGGCATCGAGTAGGTATACGGGGCCGAAAAGTCGAACGCCTGCTCGCGCTTGGGATTGATGCCGACCTGCGAAATGATCACATCGTATTTATTGGCCGACAGCCCGGCCAGGATGCTGGCCCACTCGCTGCTGACGAATTCCACTTTCACGCCCAGCTTGGCGGCCAGCAGGCGCGCCACGTCGACGTCGTAGCCGGCCAATTCGCCGCTCTTCTGGTCTTTGTAGTTGAACGGCGGATACGTGCCCTCCAACGCCACCTTGAGCGCGCCGCGCGCCTTGACCGTGGCCAGCAGGTCGGCCGCCGAGGCCGGCATGGCAGCCGCCGCCGCCAGGGTCAACGCCAACAACGCGCCTTGCACCAGCCTGAAAGTGAAATCACGTTTATGCATGGAGTTCCTTGTAAAAGTGGCGGGCGCTACCACGCGCCCATGCGGCGACGCAGGCCGAAATCATGGCCCACGACCAGGATGGAACTGGCGATCAGGCCGCTCAGTCCTATCATCAACTGTATCAGTTTATCGTCCGGCAGTACCCACAGCCGGCCCGGCGGCGCTTCGTCCACGCGCGCGGCGGCCATGATCAAGGGCGCCACCCATTCCGCATCGGGCGTAACATCGAGGATCAGGGCGCCGTCCTGCGTGGTCTGCATATAGATCTCGCCGCCCTCGGCCAGCGTGAAGCAGACGCCATAGCCGGTTTCATTCTTGGCGATATGTTCCTGCAGGCTGAGATCGTGCTCGGCTATCCACAGTTCCACATCGGCCGGGGTTTCCAGCCCGCTCCACGGCACCGGACGGAAGCGCGGTGGCGCTGGCTTGTCATCGTCTTGCATAGTCGTCCTGTTTTACTTGCGAAGTTGCTTACTAAGCGCCAGTTTAATCGATGGGAGGAAATACCCCATGAAATACAAATATCCCTACGGTCCCGGACGCCTTGAATACGAGTCCGAGTTCACCCGGTTCTTAAACGACTACCTGCGCCAGCACCCGGAAGTGCGGCGCGACCAGCAGCTGGGATGGCGCATATTTTGGGAGCGTCCGGTCGATCCGCAAAGCATAGACCGCGACCGCAAGGCCGAACTGAAGCCGACGGTTTATCACTCGTATTTTTACGAATGAAACTCAGCCCTTCCAAGTGCGCTTGAGGCCGGTATCCGCATGGATCCAGCCGCCGCGCGGACCGGCACGGTAGTAGAAGCCGACGCCGCCCTGGCGGAAGCTCTTGACGAGGCCGCCCAACACTTCGGAGTTCAGGTTGGCCAGGCGGATGTCGGCGGCGCGCCCTTCGATGTGCAGCGACTGGCGCGCGGCCGGCACGCCCGCTTCGCGCAGCTTCTGGTTGGAGGCCGGGGTACGGTAGCCGGACAGGATTTCCAGCGGCGTGTCGATGCCGTAGCGCGCCACGAAAGCTTGCGTGCCCCACAGCGTTTCAAACAGCTTGGGATCGATGAGCGCGGTCTCCTTGCCGTTGACGTCGCGCAGCAGGTGGCACAAGTCCTGGTAGGCCGATTCGATGATCTCGCCGTCCTTCCAGTACAGCAGCTTGGCGCGCTCGCCCGACGCCGGGCGCACCACGTCGATGGTGCGCGGCTTGAGCCAGAACTCCAGGTCCAGCGCTTGCGCGTCGAAGATGTCCGGTGGTGGCTCCAGCTCGCCGAAGCCGGAGG
Source organism: Duganella sp. BJB476 (assembly GCF_003416895.1). Classification (GTDB taxonomy): domain Bacteria; phylum Pseudomonadota; class Gammaproteobacteria; order Burkholderiales; family Burkholderiaceae_D; genus Rugamonas. The sequence goes on along the minus strand of NZ_QVIO01000001.1, from coordinate 926,196 downwards.
GCGCCGTGGCGCGCGGCATGCTGGCGGCCGGCTTGGCCTGGGCCACGGCGCTGCCTGCGCTAGCGGACGCGGCCGGATGCGGTGCCGGTTTCGGCGCCGCGGCCGTGCTGTGTTGAACGGTGCTGCGGGAGGCGCATCCTATCAGCGGCACCGATAAAAAACTCGCTCCCGCCAAGCCCAAACCCTGCTGTAAAAAATTTCTGCGCGTTGCCATAGCCTACCCGTGAAAACCAATGGGGACACTATAGCGTATGCAGGGGGAAATGAAAAAGGAAACAGGCCCGATTCCTTCAAAAAACCGGGCGCTGCCGGATGCTAACTCCGATGCTAGCGGAACGCCAACAGCACTACTTGTTCGGGTACGACTCGGCCGTCAGACAAGCTCTGCGACGGCACCACCATCGTCACCGAACCGCTCGCGCCGTTGCTGCCCTGCAGATCGATTTCCATTTTCAGCTGCCGGTCCAATGCCACATAATTATTGCGGCCGGTGGCGACGATCTTGTGCGCCGGACCTTGATCCACAAACGCGTACATATTCGTGCCGCGGGCGACGATAGAAAGCGTTTGCCCATTCGACAGCGAATATTTGGCCACCAGGTCGCGATAATCCTCCGGCCACATCTTGGAGTAAGCATCGGGCAATTCGATGCGGAGTTGACGTGCTGAGACCGGCACGCTGACGGTATCCTCGGACGGTTGTGCTTGCAATGCCGACGACAGGGCCAGCCCGCCCAATACAATAGCTAAGCATAGTGTTTTCATGATGTTCTTTCCCCGGTTAGGAAATTCCATTTAAGCAGCCACCGGAGAAAAAACAAATTCATTCTGTCTATCATCGACATCGCGACATATAAATTTAAAATGGCTCATGAATACCACATCATGCAGCTTAACTGGCTCATGAATACAAGCTCATGCGGCGGCGGCCTCCCGCTCGGTCACAAGCAAATCGGAACGCGGCTCATCCAGCAGATAGCCTTGCGCCAGCAATGGAATATTCGCTGCCTCGCCTAATTGGCGCAGCACCGCCAAGGCCTGCGTCGACTCCAGGCGCTTGAACACCACCGCCACGCCGGCCGCCGCGCTGCGCTTCAGCAAGGCCAGCAGCGTCTCGCTGTCATGCAGCTCGCGCGCATCGAGCTTGAACACATCGGGCCGCAAGCGATCCAATACGTGCAAGGCCTCGCGCGCGCTCGGCACGTTGACGGCGAAGCGGAAACCGTTGCGGCGGTAGTTGTCGGACACATAGTTCAACAACCAACCTTGCTGCGGCGAGGCCGCCGGCAATTGCAGCACCACCCGGTCCAGCGGCAGTTCCAGCGCGTCGAGGATGCGGCGGAAAGCGTGGCCGTGATTGCTGCTGACCGCGCTCAGCAAACGATCATGCACGTTCAGGTACAAGTCCTGCCCGCCCTCGCCCGCCTGGCGGAAGAAATTAATCGCGTGCAGCATGCGGCACAAACGATCGAGCTCGATCGACTCATCGTCGCTGGCCGCGTGGTCGAGCAGCTTCCACAGCGACAGGCCCTGGTCCTGCGCTGACACGCTGCGCGCCAGGCCTTCATATGCCTGCACCTGGCCCGACTCCAGCTGCCGGATCGGCTGGAAGGCGCTGCTCATGGTGCAATTGAAAAACCGTCCCTGCGCCTTGCCCTCGTGATCGAGCCAGATGCTGGAAGCGGCGCCGGTCGCGTCGGATAAACGCGCCAGGTATTTTTGCAGGATGGGAAATGACATGGAACTCCTCGACTGATGCGGACAATACCGACAGCGTAGGCCCGCGCGCGGCAAAGCAGAACGAATGCTTTCAGCTATGGATATGCCAAAACATTCGTTCCGCCCGGCGTGCGCGGCCGCTATCGTGGGTCATCATCACTCTCGCCAGAACACCATGTGCCAATTACTCGCCATGAGCAGCAGCAAACCCGCCACCGTCGACTTTTCCTTCGCCGGCTTCGCCCTGCGCGGCAGCGAGCACCGCGACGGCTGGGGCATCGCCTTGCATACGGCCAGCGGCTGCCAGCTCTACACCGATGCGCTGGCCTCGACCCACTCGCCGCTGGCGGCGCAGATCCGCAATAATCCGATCAAGGCCAGGAACGTCGTCGCCCATATCCGCAAAGCCACGCAGGGCCGCATCTCGCTGGAGAACAGCCATCCGTTCACGCGCCAGCTGTGGGGCCAGACCTGGTCGTTCGCGCACAACGGCGACCTGAAACTGTTCGACCCGAATCCCAGCCTGTACTCGCCGCACGGCGACACCGACAGCGAGCGTGCCTTCTGCCACCTGCTGTCCGGCCTGGCGCTGCGCTTTGAAACGCGGCCGCCGCGCCATGTGCTGTTCAACGCGCTGGAAACGCTGGCTGGCGAAATCGCCGACTACGGCACTTTCAATTTCATCCTGTCCAACGGCGAGCTGCTGTTCGCCCATTGCAGCACCGACCTGCATGTGGTGGTGCGCGAATACCCGTTCTCGGTGGCGCAGCTGATCGATTGCGACCTCAGCATCGACTTCAGCAAGCACAACCATCTGGACGACCGCATCGCCGTGATCGCGACCCAGCCGCTGACCTCGAACGAAGCGTGGACCCGCTTCGCGCCGGGCGAGCTGAAGCTGTTTGTCAACGGTCTGGAGGTGGGAGCGGCGCCGGTGCGGCGCCAGGAGTGGGAGTTGGAGATTTGCTGCTGAGTTGACTTACAGGGGATTGCAGTTGCAGAAGCGCTTGCGCTTGCTACCGTCCGACGCCTCGGCGCCGGCGTCCAGCTGCTTCCAGAAGAACACCGTTTCGACACCATACGGCGAACGCACCTTGCCGGCATCCACATAACCACGGTTGGCAAAGAAATCCTGGCCGGTGGCCGTGCTGTGCAATTGCAGCGCCTTCACGCCCCAGCTGCACGCCTGCTCCTCCATGCGCGCCAGCAGCGCCTTGCCGACACCCTGGCGGCGCGCCTCCGGCAGCAGATAGCACAAGGCCAGCTTGCCGGCGCCGGTCAGCAGCGCGACGCCGACGACGACGCCTTCGCTCAACGCTACCAGCGAAAAATTCGTCGGCGAACTGAACCAGTTCGCCACCATCTGCGGAGTTTTGTTGCCTAGCCAGGCGTCCAGGATGGCGGGATCGTTTTTATGATCCAAATCGCAGCATTCCGTGATCGAGCGGCGCAACACCGTGCATGCCGCATCCGCATCTGTCGAAGCAGCAATACGAATTTCAAGACTCCGAATTTCAAGACTCATGTACGCTCACAAATATTCCCGATAGCAAAAATGAAGCGCTACGCCGTGTCACCGCGCGCCTTCTTCAGTGCCTGAAACCCACTATACACCAAGCAGCAAAAGCCGTTGCGGGCACGCCCGATTGACTCTCACAGCCTAGTTGTTGGCCCTGTTTTTGCCCACGAATGTTTTCAAAAATCGTTATGCGGTTTTTACTGAAAACCTCGTGACTAACATCCTTCTAAGCATATTACGAAAAATTCGTATCTTTTCCGGGCGAAATTTTACACCATGGGCGCCTGTTATTACGAAAGCTCATTATGACCACCAAAAATCCTGCTCGCCGCGCGCTGATCTCCTCCTTCCTGGCCGCCTCCGCCGTCATGCTGGGCCTGCCATTGCAGGCGAATGCGGCTGAAACCGTGCTGCTGAATGCGTCCTACGACGTCGCGCGCGAGCTGTTCAAGGACATCAATCCCGTCTTCGTGGCCGACTGGAAGAAGAACACAGGCGAAACCATCAACGTCAACCAATCGCACGGCGGCTCGTCCAAACAGGCCCGTTCGGTGGCCGATGGCATGGAAGCGGCGGTCGTCACCATGAACCAGGCGAACGACATCGACATGCTGGCCGACAAGGGCCTGGTGGTGCAGGATTGGGCCAAGAAGTTCCCGCATAACGCGGCGCCTTTCTATTCGACCATGGTGTTTTTGGTCCGCAAGGGCAACCCGCAGCAGATCAAGGACTGGGGCGACCTGGCCAAGCCCGGCGTCAAAGTCATCGTGCCGAATCCTAAAACCTCGGGCAACGGCCGCTACACCTACCTGGCGGCCTGGGGCTCGGTGCTGAAAAAAGGCGGCTCCGAAGCGCAGGCGCGCGACCTGGTGGCTAAAATCTTCAAGAACGTGCCGGTGCTGGACGGCGGCGGCCGCGGCGCCACCACCACCTTCACCCAGCGTGAAATCGGCGACGTGCTGGTGACCTTCGAGAACGAAGTGAACCTGGTGCGCGCCGAGTTCGGCAACAACTTCGAGGTGGTGTATCCGGCGATATCCGTGCTGGCCGAATCGCCGGTGGCGGTGGTCGACAAGGTGGTTGACCGTCGCGGCATCCGCAAGCAGGCCACCGGTTACCTGAACTTCCTGTACACCGAGCAGGCGCAGGACATCATCGCCAAGCACTATTTCCGCCCGCGTTCCGAAGCGGCGTTCAAGAAGTACAACGCAAACTTCCGTCAAATCACGCTGTTCACGGTGGATGACGTCTTCGGCGGCTGGAAATCGGCGCAGAAGAAGCATTTTGACGACGGCGGCGAATTCGACAAGATCTACCAGACCAAATAAGGATATACGGACAGATTCGTTTGCAAACGGCCTGACTGCCCGTAATCTGGAAGCGTAGTAACCAACCAGACAAAGGAAGCACGATGGCCATTTCTGAAATTAACGTACGTAACCAGTTCCGCGGCAAGATCAAGGAAATCATCTTTGGGCCGGTCGTGTCGGAAGTCGATGTGGAAACCCAGCACGGCATCGTCACCTCGGTGATCACCTCGCGCTCGATTCATGACCTGGATTTGAAAGTCGGCAGCGAAGTCATTGCCCTCGTGAAATCCACCGAAGTCTCGATCGCCAAGATCAGCAGCAACTAAACCCTTCCGCCCGGCCGCCGCCGCGGCCGTCAGCGACCAAGAAAGCCCTGAGCCATCCCGTCTCAGGGCTTTTTTGCTTAGATACGCCTTAAGCAGAGTTGGCGACACAAAATAAAAGGAATCGTGGAGTTACATTCAATAGACGAGAAACCACTTTAATGTTATCTTCTATCCTCAGGAAATATTGCCGCATAGCTAGACTAGTTTTGCGCCGCGTCAACTAGTGACGCCCGATACACTCCTCACTCCCTAGAATACCTAACATGCTCAAGAAAATTGTCGCTGTATTGCTGAGTTCGTTTACCGCGGCTGCGCTCGCGGTACCACTCGGCTCGCAGTCGGTGCTGGTCGTCGAAGACGGCACCGGCAAAGTGCTGCTCGAAAAAAATTCCAACGTTCAAGTACCGATCGCCTCGCTGACCAAGCTGATGACTGCGATGGTGGTGCTCGACTCCAAGCCGGACATGGATGCCCCCATCAGCATCGATAAAACCGACGTGGACATGCTCAAGCACAGCACCTCGCGGGTGCCGGTTGGCGCCGAGCTGGCCCGTCGCGATGCGCTGCAACTTGCACTGATGTCGTCAGACAACCGCGCCGCCGCATCGCTGGCTCGCACCTATCCAGGCGGCCCCGCCGCGTTCAAATTGGCGGTCAACGCCAAGATCAAGGCACTGGGCCTGACCCAGACCGTGATCGAAGAACCGACCGGCCTGTCGCCGAATAACCGCTCGACCGCGACCGACCTGGTCAAGATGGCAACCGCTGCCTCGGCCTATCCTGACATCCGTCGCATCACCACCGACACCAAGGACGTGATCAATATCAAGGGGCGCCAGGTGGAGTACCACAACACCAACCGACTGGTCGGCGCCAAGGGTTGGGACGTCGGCCTGTCGAAGACAGGCTACACCGAAGAAGCCGGCCGCTGCCTGATCATGCGCTTCAAGTCGGCCGGCAAGAACGCCACCCTGGTGTTGCTCAACGCCAAGGCCAACTCGGCCCGTTTGATGGATGCCTTCAACATCCGCCGCTTCGTTGCCGGCCCGGATGGGGAACCAAAAGTTATGAAGGCTTCGGTCAGCCGCCACAAGAAAGCCGCCAAAACGGCCAAGCGCCACCGCCGCGCAGCCTGATCTTTTCAGCCTGCCGAAGCGACAACCGGACCCGAGGGTCCGGTTTTTTTTGCCCTTCACAAGCCAGTTTCTGGTGTTTATATGCCAATTTTTAGCATGGTTTAGCTATGACGATGCCTTGAACAGGCATCGTACTCAGGGACTAGTTGCCGAGCAGCGTGCGCAGGCCGCTGGCGCGCTGGGTGCGCTGGGCGATGGCGTCGAGCAGCACCTGGCCGTTCGGCGTGAGTAACGTGAAGTAGTCGCGGGCGCGCGTGATGCCGGTGTAAATCAGCTCGCGTACCAGCATGCCGCCGCTGTCTTTGGGCAACACCAGCACCGTATGCTGGAATTCGGAACCTTGTGATTTATGCACCGTCATGGCGAACGCCGTCTCGACATTGCGTAGCCGTGTGGCAAGAACACTGCGCACATTATCACCTTCCGAGAAGTAGACGCGCAGCGCGCCGGGACGCGCCGGATCGGGCAAAGTCAGGCCGATATCGCCGTTGAAAACACCGGTGCCATAATCATTCCGCGTGACCATGACCGGCCGGCCGACATACCATTCGCCGCTTCTCCGCAGCAATCCAGCCGACTGCAATCTTTGTTCGATGACATCATTCAACCCAGCAACACCCCACTCGCCTTCGCGCACCGCGCACAGAATCCGGAAGGTTTCAAAGCTCGTTAGCACGGATTTCACCCATGCAAGATGTACGACCTCCTCGCCTTCCGGGGCTCCGTTTTTGACCATTTTCAAGTAAGCCTGGTAGCCGCCGGCGGCGCCGGTGCGGCCCGCCAACGCCAATTGCAACAGGTCGGAAGACTGCGCCGGATCGATCCAGGCCACCTTTCCGTCAGTGCTGTCACGCAAAACTTGTAGCGATGCAGCAGCATTTCCGGCATTCACGGCCAGCGCCAACGCGCCGATCGGACCGCCGAATCGTCGACTTTCACGCAGCATTACTGTCTGCTGAGCAATGGGTCCGCCGTCGCCGGCGAAGCCATCCGGGATCTGCTGACCAGTACTCGCTTGCACGTATGACAAGGTTTCCGACTCATATCCGCCCGCTTCGGCGTTATGGCACAGGTCGCCCAGGACCGCGCCTGCCTCCACCGATGCCAGCTGATCCTTGTCACCAAGCAAGATCAAGGTCGCCGTTTTTGGCAAGGCAGCCAGCAGCGCGGACATCATTTCCAGATGGATCATTGATGCTTCATCAACAATCAGCACATCGACCTCCAGCTGATTGCCGGCATTGTGCTGGAAGGCCCGGGTATCCGGCCGGGCGCCGAGCAGGCTGTGCAAGGTGCGCGCGGCGCCCATGCGGGCCGCCAACTCGCGCAACGGCAGCGCCGAGCCGACTTTTTCCGCCAGATCGTCCAGCGCGGAATCGATCGACTGCTTGAGTCGGGCCGCCGCCTTGCCGGTTGGCGCGGCCAGCGCCACGCGCAAGCCGGACTGGCGCTCGGCCGTGGCGAACAGCAAAGCCAGCAATCGCGCCACGGTGTAAGTTTTCCCGGTGCCGGGACCGCCGGTGATGATGCCCAGCTTGCCGCGCATGGCCACCGCGCAGGCAATTTTTTGCCAGTCAGTTGCACCGCCACGGGGAGCGTGCGGGAACAAAATGTCCAGCCAGTGACGCACATCGGCGGTGCTGGTTTCGGCGTCGAGGGCGATCAGCCCGCCCAGCGCGCGGCCGCGCACGGCTTCGGCGACCAATGTTTCGTCGCGCCAATAGCGGCGCAGGTAGAGGCGTTCGCCGTCCAGCACCAGCGGCTGCTGGAAATCCAGATCGCCCACCGGCAATACCTGGTCGCAGCCCGCCAGCAGTGCTCGCCAGGCGGCGGCGTTTTTCGGCCAGGCGCCGGCCGCGTCGCGCAGCGCCCGCCATTCGTCGCTGGTCCAGCCGAGCTGACCGGAGAGATCACCTTCCAGTTCGTCGAGCATCAAACAGCTGTGGCCACGCCCTTCAAGTTCCGACAACAGCACGCAAACCGCCATCAATTGCGGCGAACTGGCGCCAACCGAAGCAACAAAGCGCGCAAACGCCCCGCTCAGGCGGCGCAGTTGGCCGTTTTCGGTCAAAGCGTCGACCTGTTCGAACAGGGCGGCGGACGTTTCAATACTCATGCGGTGCCTCTGCTTGCGCTACGCCGGACTCATCCAGCAGCCGGTCCAGCCCGGCCAGCAGCTCAGGATCGGGTTCTATCAGGTAACAACCGCGCGTTTGCTGGTTCGCAATGCCACGCAGGAACAGGAAAATTGCGCCGCCCAGGTGCTCGGCCGGATCGTACTGGTCGCCCAGGCGGCTTTGCAGCAGCCGGTGCAGCGCCAGCATATAAATAGCGCCCTGGATGTCGTAGCGATGCTCGGCCATCGCCGCCACCAGCGCCGGCTGGTGATAGGCGGCGTCGCCCGCGCCCAGCGCGTTCGATTTGTAGTCCAGCACCCAGAACCGGCCTTCGTGCTCGAATACCAGGTCGGCGAAGCCTTTCAGCATGCCATGCAGCTGACGCTCCGGCAGCGCCGGCCGCGCCACGCCGCCCAGCAGATGCGTCGCGCACAAGCTGTCCAGCGCACCGGTGCTCAGGCGCTCGCTGGGGAACCAGAACTCCATCTCGGGCAACGGCGAGGCGATGGCGCTCAGCGGCGCGTCCAGATACGGCAAGGTGGTGCCGGCGATCTCGCGCAGCCACGCCAGCGTGTCCTCCAGGCGATTGCCCCAGCCGGCGCGCTCCACCCGGCGCGTCAGCCGCGATTCGAAGTGCTCGTGATCGACGACGGCAAAGCCCTCCTGCCCCATCCACTCCAGCTGCTCGTGCAGGAAGTTACCGGGCACCGAGCCACGCGGGAAGCGATGCCACGGCGCGTCTTCCACGCGGTTCGACAGCGCGATCGACGGCATGCCGGCGCCTTCCAGCAGGTTCTCCTGCAAGCCGTCGCGCGGCACAGGCAGGGGCGATCCGCCGCTGCCTATGGTGCCGGTCGGGCCGGTGCGCCGCGCCAGCGAACTGAAACTGCCCACCGACCAGTCGCGCTCGAAGCGGCCGGTGTAAAGCTGCGGCTCCAGCAACGGCGGGCGCTGTTCGATGCGGCTCAGTCGCGTGAACTGCTGCATCGCCATCTCCAGCGTCTCGATGCTGATGCCGTCGCAGCCTTTGCAGGCGTGGCCCCAGCGCTCCATCATCAGGTCCGACGGCAGCGCTTCGCCGCCGGTCAGCAGATAGCCCAGCGCCGATTCGTGCAGCGTGTTGTCGCCCGCCTTGCGCGCGGCCAGCGCCGTCACGCCCAGCCACAGGAAGTGGCGCGCACGCGTCAGCGCCACGTACAGCAGGCGCAAGTCCTCCTGCAGGCGCGCGCGTTCGACCAGTTCCATCGCGGTGTCGGTCAACGCCATGTCGATCTGGCGCACGCCATCCTCGTCGCTGAATTCGAAGAAGCTGCGGTTGCGCCGCTCCACCTTGCGCGCCGTGACGGCGAACGGCAGGTACACCAGCGGATACTCCAGGCCTTTCGATTTGTGGACGGTGACGACCTTCACCAGCTCCGCATCGCTTTCCAGGCGCAGCACGCGTTCGTCGCCGGCGCCCTCGCCGCCTTCGATCTGCTCGGCGAGCCAGCGTATCAGCGCCTGCTCGCCATCCAGCTGTCGGCTGGCCGATTGCAGCAGCTCAGCAAGGTGCAGCAAATTGGTCAGGCGCCGCTCGCCGCCCGGCTGCTGGAGCAAGGCCGCCGGCAGTTTCAGCTCGTGGATGAAGCGGCGCAGCATCGCCAGCACGCCCTGCCGCTGCCATACGATGTGCAGCGCTTTCAATTGTTCTACGCGCGCTTCCCACGCCAGTTCGTCCGACGACAGCAGCGCCAGTTCCGCCAGCGGCAGGCCGGTGGTGCGGGTGGCGAAAGCGGCGCGCGCCAGGCCGCCATCCAGCGGACTGGCGACGGCCGACAGCCAGCGCAGCACGTCGGCGGCTTCCTCGCTATCGGTGACGGAGTCCTTGTCCGACAAATACACGCTGGCGACCTGGCGCCGTTGCAGCGCGCGGCGTATGGCAGCCGCCTCCTTGCGGTCGCGCACCAGCACGGCAATGTCTGCCGGTTGCAGGCGTACGAAGCCTTTCGGGCCTGCGAAGCCCGCGCGTTCGTCGTTGAGCTGCGCGACGATATGCTCGGCGCAGTGCCAGGCGAAGAATTCGCGGTAACTGTCGGCTTTCAGATCCTGTGTGGCGCTGCATGCGATGACCAGCGCCGGCACATCGCCCGCCGCGTTGACCATGCGTTCGCCGCGTCCCTTGGCGCCGACCGCTTCGAACGGCAGCGGATTCACGCGCGTGCCGGGATCGCGGAAGCGGAAGGCGCCGCGTCCGAAGCCGCCTTCCTCAGGCTGGCCTTCGGCGTACATGAACAGGTGGTTGACGGCTTCCACCACCGGCTTGGTCGAGCGGTAGTTGGTGCCCAGCTGGTAGTGGCGGCCGGTGGTGGCCATGCGCGCGGACAGATAGCTGTGGATGTCGGCGCCACGGAAGCCGTAGATCGACTGCTTCGGATCGCCGATCAGGAACAGGCCCGTCTCGGCATCGTTGTCCGCCACGCGGTACAGCAGGTTGAAGATCTGGTACTGGTTGGGCGCCGTATCCTGGAATTCATCGACCATCGCCACCGGGTACTGGTCGGTGATGCGCTTGCGCAGCGCGGCGGCGTTCTCGCCTTGCAGCGCCGCGTTCAGGCGGTCCAGCATGTCGGCGAAGCCGAACTGGCGGCTGCGTTTTTTCAGCTCGGCCATGCGGCCGGCGACGGCGCCCGCCGCATGGCGGTACAGCGCGTGCGACAGCGGTTCGATCTCTTCCAGCGCCTTCTTCAACGGCTCGATGGCGTCGAAGTCGTCGGGGATCGTGGCGCTGTAGCCTTTTGAAAAAGCGTCTTCAAGACCGTGCGGCGTCAGGCGCTTCCAGGCGGTGTCCGAGATGTCGGGCATGACCATGGCGGGATCTTGCGCCCAGGCGCGCAGGCCGTTGAACCACGCCACCAGCGAATCGGCCCGCATCTTGTTGCCGTTGAAGCATTTGGGCGACAGCACCCGCTCCGTGGCGATCCATTGTTCCATGCGGTTGGCGCGATCCATCCAACCGGCCTTCAGGGCCGCCAGCTGCACCTGCTGCTCGCGCTGGACGGCGGCGATCAGCTCGGCCAGCGATCCGGCGGTGGCGCCAGGCACGCTGCGGTCTCCGATGATGTCGGCGCGTTTGACCAGCTCCCGTATCGACTTCTTCAACGCGCCCACATCGCCCCAGCAGGACAGCAGCGCATCCAGCGATACGGCGTTGAGCGGATAGACCTGCTGCCGCCAGTAGTCGTGCGCGGCGTCTTCGAACAAGGCCTGCTCGTCGCTGACCAGTTCCTCGTCGAACAGGCTGCCGCTGTCGAAGGCGTGCTCGCGCAGCATGCGCTGGCACCAGGCGTCGATGGTGAAGATCGCCGCCTCGTCCATCGTCTCCGCCGCCAGCATCAGGCGGTGCGCGGCTTGCTGCTGCTCGCTGTGGCTTGGGTAGGATTCGAGGATGGCGTCCAGATAGTCGTCGCGCACCACGCCGCTGCCCGCACCCAGGCCCATCGCCGAATAGCCGCGGAAGTAAGCCGCCGCCTCCACCAGCCGTTCGCGCACGCGGTTCGACAGCTCGCGCGTGGCGGCGCGGGTAAAGGTCATCACCAGGATATCGGCCGGCAGCAAGGGCCGGCGATAGGCGTTGTCGCCGCCGTGACCCAGCACCAGCCGCACGTACAACGCGGCGATGGTCCAGGTCTTGCCAGTGCCGGCGCTGGCCTCGATCAGGCGCGAGCCGTGCAGCGGGAAGCTCAGGGGGTCAAGTGCATTGGCGGCGGTTGTGCTCATACTGCTCATGCTGCGTCCTTGCCGCTTTGGTCATCAATGACGTCTATCGTGATGGAATGTTCCAGCCAATCCGCCAGCGGCCCGTAGAGCGCTTGCGAGACGTCGGCAAAATCCGGCTCGGCGCTGAGCGCCGCAAAATCCGGCCACAGGCGGGCCAGGCACAGGTCGTCGTTCTCGCCGGAGATCTCGAAGCCGCCGTCGTACACGCCGCGCGGATCGCCTTCCTGCGCCAGGGCCAACGCCGTCTTGCAGGCGGTGGGCAAGGGGCGGTTCATGCCGTCGCGCCACAGGCAGACCAGCTCCCGCAAGGCTTCCAGCGCGTCGGCCTGCGCCAGCGGCTTCATGGTGACGATGGCGTCGCGCGCCACCAGGAAGCCTGCGACCGGCATGCCGGCTGCCGCCACCGCCAGCTGGCGCAGCCACATGGCGATCAATTTATCGCCGCGCGGCTTGCCCTGCTTGTCCGTGACCTTGGACGACATCTGCGCCAGCCATACAGCGTCGCTGCCGTTGCTGCGCAGCTGGTCGATCCAGTCGTCGATCTGCACGCCGGCCAGCTGGAGGCTCAGCGCCACCTTGGACGCCGACTGCGGATAGCGTTCTCGCAGCGTCAGCCAAGCGCAGCGCACCGGCACCAGCGCCTGCACCAGCTGGTGCTGGTACTGCTGGCCGATCAAGCCTATCGGCAGCACGCCTTCGCGCGCCAGGCGCTCGGCGCGCTCGGTCATCTTGTCGTAGACCTGATAAAGCTCTTCCGCCTCGGCGCCGTCATCGAGCATGGTGTCTTCGAGCAGATAGCGTTCCAGCGCGTTCAGCGAGAACGGTTCCTCGTCCTCGCCCACCAGCGCGGCGTCGCCGAACATCACGCCCAGGCGCTGGCGGAAGAAGAACCGCACCGGCTGGCGCATGAAATTGTTCAGGCTTATCAGCTTGAGGCGGAATTTGTCGTCGATGTCAAACGGCGGCAGCTCGGTGGCGGCGGCATCGCCGGTCTCCTCGCCGTGCGCTTCGCGCCACTCGCGCGCGTAGGTCAGCAGGCCGCCATCCTCGAAATAGCGGCGGCTGAAGGGCTGCAAGGCGTGCTCCGTGGTGCGCGCGTGAGGGTCCAACTGCCAGCCGTTGACCAGGTAATCGCGCAACTGCGACACCAGCACAGACGGCGGCTGCTCGCTGTTGTCGCGCACATTGCGTCCGACCCAGCTGATGTACAGCTTGTCGCGCGCGGCCAGCAGCGCTTCCAGCATCAGGTAGCGGTCATCGTCGCGGCGCGAGCGGTCGCCCGGACGGGCCATGCCCGGCTGCGCCAGCAGGTCGAAATCGGCCTTGGGGGCGCGGCGCGGGAAGTCGCCGTCGTTCATGCCCAGCAGGCAGACCACGCGGAACGGCACCGCGCGCATCGGCATCAGCGTGCAGAAGGTCACGCCGCCGGAGACGAATTGGTGGTTCAGCGTGGGCTCGTCCAGTAGGCCCAGCCACGCTTCGCGCAGCACAGCCAGCGGCACGGCTTCATCGTACTGCGCGCCTTCGCAGGTCTCCAGCCAGTTGTTCAGCGCATCATCCAGATGCGCCAGCGTCAGGCGGTCGCCCTCCTCACCGGCTTTGAAGAACGCCGCCAGCAACGCGCGCGCCTGCACGCCCCACTCGGCCGGCGAGTGCGATTGCGCCAGCACGGCGCGCCAATGCAGCAGCGCTTCGACCAGCTGCGCCAGCGATCCGGCCAGCGCCGCATCCAGGCCGCCTACTTCGCCATACGCCTCGATGCCGGCGAAGGCCGCATCTTCGCCGCTGGCGTAGCCAAGCAGCATGCGGCGCACGCCGAACAGCCAGGAGTTCTGCTCACCCGCAGCACCAAGACCCAGGCCGGCGCGATGTTCGGTATCCAGCCCCCAGCGCACGCCGGCGCCTTCAATCCACAGGCCCAGTGTCGGCAGGTCGTCTTCTTTCAGACCGAAACGTGAGGCCAGCGCTGGCACGTCCAGCAGGTCGCGCACCTCGCTCTGGCGGCAGCGCTGCTGCGGCAATCGCAGCAGCCATTCCAGCGCCACCAGCAGCGGATTGACGCTGCGGTCGTTGACGTCGCCGATTGCAAACGGGATGTAGCGCGGATCGCTGCGACGGTGCTGCGCGAACACCGCGTGGATGGCGGCGGTGAAGGTGTCGATATCGGGCACCATCACCACCACGTCGCGCGGACGCAGGCCGCCGCCATCGGCGAACATGGCCAGCAGCTGGTCGTGCAGCACCTCCACCTCGCGCTGCACGCTGTGGGTGACATGGAATTCGATGGAACGGTCGTCGTCCGGCGGCGGGATCTGCGGATGTTCGGACAGCGGCAGCAGATCGCGGATGGCGGCCTGCACCTGCGACAGCAGAGTATCGCCCTCGCCGTCGCTGAACAAATCGATGCGCAGCGGCGCAACCTCGTCGTTTTCAGCGGCTGCGGCGGCCGAGGCTTCGTCGAATTCGTCCAGCATGCGGATGAAGTCACGGCCCTGACGCCCCCAGCTGGCCAGCAGCGGATGGCTGTGCGCATGCAGCTCTTCCAGCGGAATCGCGCCCAGGTCCTGGCCGTTGCGCAGCTGCTGGCGGCGGTGCGCGGCGCGCAGCAGCTCGCGGCCTTCGATGATATCGCCCCAATAGAACTGGCATGGATTGGGTACCGCCAGCAGCACCTGCGTGTAGCGCGACAGCGAAGCCAGTGCCTGCAAGCTTTGATACGGCAGCGCCGAGACGCCGAAGATCACGATGCGGCGCGGCAGGCGGCCCAGCGGTTCCTCGCCGGCGGCGCTGGCGCGCACGAATTCCGTGTGGACGGTGGCGCGGCCCAGCTCCCGCTCATGCGGCTCGACGTCGGCGATCACCGCGCGCCACAACTGGCCTTGCCAGCGCTGGTCTTCCGGCAGCGGATGCGCCTCGTTGCGGGCGTTGCGCAATTGGTCGCGGCCCTGGGCCCAGTCGTCCAGCCAACCGGCGCGATAGACCTGGTATTGATCGAACAAGTCGGCCAGGCGTTCGGCCAGTTGCAGCCGGCGTTCGGCCTCGCCGTCGGCCAGGAAGTGGCGCAGCGGCGTGAAGACGGGATCGGCCAGCAAGGTGGGCAACAGGCGCATCAGGCGCCAGGTCAGCGGCCCTTTGTCGAAGGCGGAGCGCACCGGCACGCGTTCGCGCCCCAACATGCCACGATAGGTTTCCCACAAAAAGCGCGCCGGCAGCGCCACGCGGGTGGCAGCGCAAACCCGCATTTCCTCGGCCAGCGCGATCTTCAGCCATTCGGCCACGCCGTTCGACTGCACCAGGATGGTTTCCGATTCGAGCGCCTCCAGCGGATGATTGCGCAGCCATTGGAACACCGCCGCGCGCAGCTGCTCCATTTGATTACCGTGCAAAATCAGCAGGCCGGGGGTGATGCTCGAATGCATAGGGCTCTTCGTGGGAATAGAGCCCGTATTATCGCTCTAGCCGGGGTCGTAGGCCAGCAGTTCCTGCTCCATGCGCTCGTTCAGCAGCGCCAGCATGGCATGCAGTTTTTGCACCAGTTGCCTGGCGTTGGCGCAATCGGCGTCGTGGCGCACGTTTTCCAGCGCCAGGCACAGGTTCCCGAAGCGCATCGCGCCCACCGCGCGGGCCGACGATTTGATGCGATGTCCCAGCTCGGACAGGTGCGCCAGGTCTTCCTGCGCCAGCGCCGCATCGACTTCGCGCAGGCCCTCGCGGGCCGAGTCCAGGAACAGCAGCGCGTACTTGCGCATCTTGTCGGCCTTGCCGCCGAAAGTCTGGGCCAGCGCGGCGACATCGAGCAGCTCCGCCTCTTCCGGCGCCGGTGGCGGCGCCACGGCGTTCGCCGGCACCGGCGGCGCAGCCGCTTCAACCCGCGCCGCAGGCTGCTCCACGCCCGGCGCCATCCCACGCACCGGCCCTTGCAGCGGCGCGGACGCGCCATCGGCCATGGTGAAGTACGACGGCGGCGGCGGCGCCAGCGGCCGCGCGAAGCTGGCCGTGCGCGCCCGTTGGCTCATCCACTTGGACAGCATATTGAACAGCAGGTTGGGCGCGATCGGCTTGGTGACAAATTCGTCCATGCCCGCCCCCAGGCAGCGCTCCTGGTCGTCGCGGCCGGCGTTGGCGGTCATCGCGATGATCAGCGTGGCCGACAATTTCGGATGGGCGCGGATCAAGCGCGTGGTCTCGTAACCGTCCATCACCGGCATCTGCACGTCCATCAGCACGCAATCGAAGCGCTCCTTGAGCAGCAGGTCGATCGCTTCCTTGCCGTTGTTGGCCACGCAGACGGTGGCGCCGGCGTCCTCCAGCAGCTCCTGGCCCACCTGCTGGCTGAAGATATTGTCCTCGACCAGCAGGATGGAAGCGCCGCGTATGCTGTCCAGCACATCCGGCTGCACCGATTCGTCGCTCGGCTGCAGCATGCTGACGCCCTTGGCCAACCGCGCCGTGAACCAGAAGGTGCTGCCAGCGCCGGGATGGCTGTCGACGCCGACGCCGCCGCCCATCAACTCCGCCAGCTGCTTGCTGATGACCAGCCCCAGGCCGGTGCCGCCGTAGCGGCGCGTGGTCGAGGTATCGGCCTGGTGGAAGGACTGGAACAGCTGCTCCAGCTGGTCCGGCGACATGCCAATGCCGTGGTCCTCCACTTCGAAGCGCACCAGGATATGGCCGTCGCGCTCCTCCAGCGGCCGCGCGCGCACATACACCTTGCCGTTTTCCGAGAACTTGATGGCGTTGCTGGTGAAGTTCAGCAGCACCTGCTCCAGCCGCAGCGGATCGCCGCGCAGCTGCTGCGACAGTCCCGGCCAGATCTCGTACACCAGCTCCAGGCCCTTGGCCGCCGCGCTCTCGCCCAGTTGACTGGACATATTGGACAGCAGCGAATCGAGCGAGAAGTCCAGCACCTCCAGGTCCATCTTGCCCGCTTCGATCTTGGAGAAGTCCAGGATGTCGTTGATGATGCCCAGCAGGTGCTGGCCCGAATGGTAGATCTTTTGCAGATAGTCGCGCTGCTTCGGATGCGTGACCGATTTCAGCGCCAGGTGGGCCATACCGATGATACTGTTCATCGGCGTGCGGATCTCGTGGCTCATATTGGACAGGAAATCGCTCTTGGCTTGGTTGGCGGTGTCGGCTTCCTCCTTCAGCTGATGCAGCTCGGTGACGTCGGTCGACAGGCCGATGACGGCCGTGACGGCGCGGTCTATCTCCACCGGCACCTTGACGGTCCACAGGTGCTGCACCACACCGTCGCGACCCACGTACCTGGTCTCGCCAGAGCGCTTGACGTTATCGGCGAACACCGGCCGCTCCTGCGCCCACGCGGCGTCGGCGACGGCGGCCGGCATCAGTTCGCGATCGAGCTTGCCGACGATCTGCTCCACCGGCAATCCCATCGAATCGGCCATCTTGGCGTTGACGTAGATGTAGCGGCGCTTCTGGTCCTTCATGTAGACGTGGGCGTCCACGTTGTTGAGCACTGTGTCGAGCAGCACGCCCTGCTTCAACGCGCGCCGGCGCGAGGAGTACAGCACGAAGAAGTAACTGTACAGCAGCATGGTGCCGGCGAATCCCGTCAAGCCGGCGACCCAGGGAAAATACAGGTCGAATCGCGTCAGCAGCTCGGATTTCCTGACCTGGAACTGCGCCTTCCACAGGCTGCCGTTGAAATCGATCGGCAGCACCGACTCGAAATATTCGCCGCGCTCCGACGCCGGAATGGGCGCAACCTTCATCGAGCCGTTATCGCTGAACAGCAGGCGGTCGGTCTTTTCGATCACCAGGCGGCGCTGCTCGACTTCCTTGCTGCCGTCCGCATACACCATCAGGTGCACCTGGCGCACCGTCATCTCGTCGATGGCGCCCTGTACCAGCTTGGACACGCTGAAGCCGATGCCGACCGAACCCAGATAGGCGGCACGCCGCCCCGCCACATCGGCCACCGGCATATTGCGGCGATAGACCGGCAAGCGGATGCCCAGGCCGATGTGCGGCGACGGTTGCTGGATCAGAATCGGTTGGCCGGAAGCGCTGACCTGGCCGCTGTCGCGCGAGGCCGCCACCAGTTTGTCGACCGCCGGATTGGCGACCACGTCGACACCCATCTTCTCGCCCATCATCGACGCCGGCTCCAGATAGGTCAGCACGGCGTAGTGCGGCCGCCGGCCCGGCGGCTTGATGTCGAAGTTCGGATAGCCCTGCGGCGACATGCTACGGTCCGCGCGCACACGGGCGACGAAGGCGTCGCGCTGCGCGTCGGTGACCAGCGGCGCCCAGGTCACCGCCTCGATGGCCGGGAAGTGGCGTGGAATCTCAAGGCTGGTGACGTATTCATGAAATTGCAGGCGTGTCAGATCATCGCTGGTCTGGAACAGCGCCACCAGGCCGTGCGTCAGATCGGAATACGATTTGATGCGGGCCGAAATACCGTACTGCGTGCTGCGCGCCAGGTTCTCGAAGCGCTGGTTGGCATCGTCGTCGACGGTCTTGGCAGCGGTACCGTACAACGCCGCGCCGACGGCCAGCGCCAACGCGCCGCCAGCCAGCCAGAACAACAGGCGGGGACTGCGGACAGCTTCCGTCGCGTTACCCGATTTGAGCATTCGCCATCACTTTAGGTCTATAAATTTGCGGAAAATTTTGCATCACAGCAGCATACTATTAATGCCGCTTAGGAACCAGTGAAACAATTGGAGAGAATTCACCAATTTTTAATGCAAAATTCAAGGGAACCATATGCAGTAAGGCGCGCTCTAAAAGATGAGGTCGGCAATTTGCCGGCATTGCGGGAGACTCATCATGCGCGCGCCATCCATGATAGCGGTATTTTTCTCAAGCATCGTTTGTATATCAGCGGCCAGTCGTGCGACGACTGTTGACCATCACGAATTCGATGCATGGCTGGAAGCGCCCTTCCACGCCGACGCCCACGGCGCGCGCACTTTGGCGCTGCACTTTTCCGTGCCGGACCCGCAGCCGGGCGACACGCTGCGCTGGCGCCTGGCCCTGCTGGCGCCGGATGGCCGCACCTTGCGCGGCTGGCGCGGCGCGCATCTCATGGCCGAGCCCGACCACGACGTGACGCTGCGCTGGCGCGCGCCGTCCACGCTGCGCCACGGCATCTACCGCCTGCGCTTGCGCGCCAGCGCGGGTGCGAGTCCCACTGTCGAGCAAACCTGGAACGTGATGGTGGGCAAAAGCCCGGCGCCGATGGCATCCCTGCTGGCGCCGAAAGCGGTGGACACCTTCCCCTACGCCGTCTACCTCGGCAACCTGCACAGCCAGACCAACCACAGCGACGGCGGCGGCGCGCTCGACCATTGCACCGGTGCGCAGGCGCCGCAAAGCGCCGCACTCGGCCCCACGGACGCCTATGCCTATGCCCAACAGCACGGCCTGGATTTCCTGATGACCTCCGAGCACAACCATATGTACGACGGTTCGGACGGCACCAACAACGCCGCCGATCCAACTGCGGCCAAGGCGCTGTACCAGAGCGGCCTGCAAGCGGCCGCCGCGTGGAACCAGGCCCATCCGGGCTTTTTAGCCATCTACGGCCAGGAATGGGGCGTCATCAACCACGGCGGCCACCTCAACATACTCAACAGCGAGGAACTGCTGGGCTGGGAACGCAACGCCCTCGACGAGCTGATCGCCGATACGGAAAGTCCCAAAGGCGACTACGCCTTTTTGTACAAATTGATGCGCGAACGCGGCTGGATAGGCCAGTTCAACCATCCGCAGGGCGACCAGTTCGTCATCCTGGGCAAGCCGCTGGCCTGGAACGCCGACGGCGACCAGGCCATGGTGTTGTGCGAAGTGATGAACAGCAGCGCCTTCTCCGCCCGCAGCGACGAAACGGAAACCCATCTGAGCAACTACGAAACAGCCTGCAACAAGCTGCTTGAGGCCGGCTACCATGTCGCCTTCAGCAGCGACCAGGACAACCATTGCGCCAACTGGGGCGCGTCCTACAGCAACCGCACCGGGGTGCTGATGCCGCCCGACACGCCGCTGGACGGCCCCGGCCTGCTGGCCGCGCTGCGCAACCGTCGCGTATTCGCCACGATGGATAAAAATGCGCGGTTGGTTTTGACCGCCAACGGCCACCTGATGGGCGAGCGCTTCGTCAATCGCGGCAAGCTGACGCTGCAAGCGGACTACGCCAACTCCAGCGGGCACGGCGCCGCCGCCGTCACCATCTTCCAAGGGGTACCAGGACGGAACGGTATGGTCGCCGTGCTCGCCAACACAGCCCGCAGCATCGTCAAACCGGCCGCCGGCGACCATTTTTATTACGCCAGAGTGACACAGGACGACGGCAAAATGCTGTGGAGCGCGCCAATCTGGGTCACCCAGCAGGGCCGCAATCGTGCGCAGCAAAGTATTGAATTACGATAATATTTTTGCTGGTAAAAAATTTCTGCATGGCGATTGTCATATTGATAAAATGCTGTTTTAACCATCGTATGGTTAAGCGCAATTTTGCTTGACTCCCGGACATACAAGAGTATCTTTTACCTTCCAGACACAGTGCGACCGCCCGATACCTCAACCGTTCAGCTAGCCGTGCCTATTCCTAAAGTCCTCCTCGTAAATGACGATCCGGCGAGCCTGTATGCGCTGGAAAGCCTGCTGTCCGAGGCCGCCGACCAGCATGTGTACGATCTGTTGACGGCTGGCTCCGGCAAGGAAGCCTTGCGCCAGGTGCTGCTGCACGAATTCGCCGTGATCCTGCTCGACGTCAGCATGCCCGGCATGGACGGCTTCGAAACGGCCGAAGCCATCCACTCCCACCCGCGCTCGGCGGGCGTGCCCATCATCTTCATCACCGCGCACTACGCGGACGAGATCAACCGCCTCAAGGCCTATCAAAAAGGCGCGGCCGATTACCTGTTCACGCCGGTGATACCGCAGATCCTGCAGGCCAAGGTGGCGGTGTTCGTCGAGATGACGAAGAAGAATATCCAGCTGCGCAAAAAGAGCGAGCAGCTGGCGCGCCTGAACCAGGACCTGCGGGTGCAGCGCCTGCAAGACCTGGAGCGCATCAACGCCGAGCTGGAACAGGAAATCAAGGACCGCAAGCAGGCCGAGTTGCGCGCCCACGAGCTCTCCACCCGCGATGCGCTGACCAACCTGGTCAACCGCCGCGCGCTGATCCAGCAACTGGAACATGCGGTGGCCACCTCGGACCGCAGCGGCACCGGCTTCGCGCTGCTGTTCCTCGACCTCGATAAATTCAAGCATATCAACGACAGCTACGGCCATGAAGCGGGCGACGAGCTGCTGCGCCAGGTCTCGGCGCGGCTGACGGCGGCGGTGCGCGTGGCCGATGTGGTGGCGCGGCTGGGCGGCGACGAGTTCGTAGTGCTGATCGAAGGCCGCGCGGCGGCGGCCAACGCCGCGCGCGTGGCGCGCAAGATCGAACTGGCCTGCGCCCTGCCCTTCGACATCGCCGGCCATCGATTGAAGACGGCGGCCAGCATCGGCATCGCCATCTATCCGCAGGACGGCAACAACGCGCAGGCGTTGATGAAAAATGCCGACACCGCCATGTACCACGCCAAGCAAAACGACGCCGGCCCGGTGCAATTCTTCCACGAAGAGCTCAACGTGCGCGAGCGCGAACGTGGTCAATGGGCGCTGGAACTGCGCAAAGGACTGGCCGCCGGCGAGCTGGAACTGCGCTACCAACCGCAGATCGACATCGCCAGCGGCCGCACCATCGGCGCCGAGGCCCAGCTGTACTGGCGCCATCCCGGCAAGGGCGAGCTGGAAGCGGCGCAGTTCCTGCCGCACGTGCAGGACCGCGGACTGCTGGACCGTGTCGACGTCTGGGTGATCGGACAGGCCTGCGCGCAAGCGGCCTTGTGGCAGAAGGTCGCGGCGGCCGGCTCCCGTCCACGCGGCAGCGCGCCGCTGTGCATCTGGATCAACCTGGCCACGCCGCAGCTCAATACCGACCTGCTGCAAACGCTGCTGCCGGCGATGCGCAAGCAGCATCTGGCGCCGGGCAGCATCGGCGTGGAACTGAACGAAAAGCTGCTGCAAGGCCCGACCGAGCCGCTGACCCAGTTGCTGCTGCAATTGCAGGCCGGCGGCGTGCGCGCCGCGCTGGACGATTTCGGCAGCGCGCGCTCGTCGCTGGCGGCCTGCAAGCGCTGGCAGCTCAACGCCTTGAAGATAGACCGCAGCTTCATCCAGGCCATCGGCAACGACGAAGGCGGCACCGACATCGTCGCCGCCGTCATCCACCTGGCGCGCGCGCTGGCCATGCGGGTGGTGGCAATGGGCGTCGACCAGGAAGAACATCTGGACGTGCTGCGCACGCTGGGCTGCGAGAGCTGCCAGGGCGAATTGTATTTCCCGCCGCTGACCGCCGCGGAACTGATCGAACACACGGGCGCCAAACCACAAGCGTCCACCACCAAATCCCATTCCCTCCTAAACGACGAGGACTAAGCCGATGAATGATATGACCGACATGGGCGAGCAGATCGACGCCAAGCGACTGCTGTCGACCCTGATGGCGCTGAAAAAAGGCGATTTCACGGCGCGCATGCCGTCCGACTGGACCGGCATGGCAGGCAAGATCGCCGACACGCTGAACGAGATCATCGAGACCAAGGAAAAAATGGTGCAGGTGGTGACGGACGTGAGCCGCGTGGTGGGCCGCGAAGGCCGGCTGACGCAGCGCGCGCAGGTGCCTAATATGTCCGGCGGCTGGGCCACCATCGTCAGCGCGGTCAACGCGCTGATCGACGATCTGGTACGCCCGACCACCGAGATGGCGCGCGTGATCGGCGCCGTGGCGAAGGGCGACCTGTCGCAGACCATGGCGCTGGAAGTGGACGGCGTGCCGCTGAAAGGCCAGTACCTGCGGGCGGCAACCACCGCCAACACGATGGTGGAACAGCTGTCGTCGTTCTCCTCCGAAGTAACGCGCGTGGCGCGGGAGGTGGGTACCGAGGGTAAGCTGGGCGGCCAGGCGCAGGTGAAAGGCGTGGCCGGCACGTGGAAGGACTTGACCGACTCGGTGAACTCGATGGCGGGTAACCTGACCTCCCAGGTGCGTAACATCGCCGAGGTGACCACCGCGGTGGCGAACGGCGACTTGTCCAAGAAAATCACGGTGGACGTGCGCGGCGAGATCCTGCAACTGAAGGACACCATCAACGTGATGGTGGACCAGCTGCGCTCCTTCGCGTCGGAAGTAACGCGGGTGGCGCGCGAAGTGGGTACCGAGGGTAAGTTGGGCGGCCAGGCATATGTGCCGGGCGTCGGCGGCACATGGAAGGACTTGACCGATAACGTGAACTTCATGGCGTCCAACTTGACGGGCCAGGTGCGTAACATCGCGGCGGTGACGACGGCGGTGGCGAACGGCGACTTGTCCAAGAAGATCACCGTGGACGTGAAGGGCGAGATTCTCGAACTGAAAAACACCATCAACGTGATGGTGGACCAGCTGTCCTCCTTCGCATCCGAGGTAACGCGGGTGGCGCGGGAAGTGGGTACCGAGGGTAAGCTGGGCGGCCAGGCGCAGGTGAAAGGCGTGGCCGGCACATGGAAGGACTTGACCGACTCGGTGAACTCGATGGCGGGTAACTTGACGGGCCAGGTGCGTAACATCGCCGACGTGACCACCGCCGTGGCGAACGGCGACTTGTCGAAGAAGATCACGGTCGACGTGAAGGGCGAGATTCTCGAACTGAAAAACACCATCAACGTGATGGTGGATCAACTGAACTCCTTCGCCTCCGAGGTGACGCGGGTCGCGCGCGAGGTGGGTACCGAGGGTAAGCTTGGCGGCCAGGCCAACGTGCCCGGCGTGGCCGGCACATGGAAGGACTTGACCGACGGCGTGAACTCGATGGCGGGTAACCTGACCGGCCAGGTGCGTAACATCGCCGACGTGACCACCGCCGTGGCCAACGGCGATCTGTCGAAAAAGATCACGGTGGACGTCAAGGGCGAGATTCTCGAACTGAAAAACACCATTAACGTGATGGTGGACCAATTGTCCTCCTTCGCGTCGGAAGTGACGCGGGTGGCGCGCGAGGTGGGTACCGAGGGTAAGCTGGGCGGCCAGGCATATGTGCCGGGCGTCGGCGGCACATGGAAGGACTTGACCGATAACGTGAACTTCATGGCGTCGAACTTGACGGGCCAGGTGCGTAACATCGCGGCGGTGACCACCGCCGTGGCGCGCGGCGACTTGTCGAAGAAGATCACCGTGGACGTGAAGGGCGAGATCCTGGAACTGAAAGACACCATCAACGTGATGGTGGACCAACTGTCCTCCTTCGCATCCGAGGTGACGCGGGTGGCGCGCGAGGTGGGTACCGAGGGTAAGCTGGGCGGCCAGGCCAACGTGTCCGGCGTGGCCGGTACATGGAAAGACTTGACCGAGAACGTCAACCAGCTGGCGGCCAACCTGACCAACCAGGTGCGAGCGATCGCCGAGGTGGCGACCGCCGTGACGCGGGGCGACTTGTCCCGTTCCATTCAGGTGGAGGCGCGCGGCGAGGTGTCCTACCTGAAGGACAACATCAACGAGATGATCCGCAACCTGAAGGACACCACGCTGAAGAACGCGCAGCAGGATTGGCTGAAGACCAACCTTGCGCGCTTCACCCGACTGCTGCAAGGCCAGCGCGACTTGCAGGCCGTGACCAAGCTGATTCTGTCCGAGCTGGCGCCGCTGGTGTCGGCACATCACGGCGTGTTCTACATGATGGACTCGCAGGAATCGGACGCCCGCCTGCGCATGATCGCCAG
The DNA here is from genome assembly GCF_003416895.1 of Duganella sp. BJB476. Lineage (GTDB taxonomy): Bacteria > Pseudomonadota > Gammaproteobacteria > Burkholderiales > Burkholderiaceae_D > Rugamonas. The sequence continues at coordinate 901,530 of NZ_QVIO01000001.1, read as the reverse complement.
CTACGGCTACCGTTCCAGCCGCAAGCTGCCGACCTCCTTCCTGCCGGGCGAAGGCCTGGTGGGCCAGTGCGCGGTGGAGAAGGTGCGCATCTGGCTGACCGACGTGCCGCGCGATTACATCGTCGTCTCGTCCGGCCTGGGCGCGGCGCCGCCGACCAACATCGTCGTGCTGCCGATTCTGTTCGAGCAGCAGGTCAAGGCGGTGATCGAGATCGCCTCGCTGGACCGCTTCACCGAAACCCACTTGTCCTTCCTTGACCAGCTGATGGAATCGATCGGCGTGGTGCTGAACACCATCGAGGCGAACAGCCGTACAGAATCGCTGCTGACGCAGTCGCAATCGCTGGCGCAGGAACTGCAACAGACCAACCAGGAACTGGCCGAAAAGGCCCGCCTGCTGTCCGAGCAGAACATCGAGGTGGAACGCAAGAACCGCGAGGTGGAGCAAGCGAAACTGGCGCTGGAAGAGAAAGCCACCCAGCTGGCGCTGTCCTCCAAGTACAAATCCGAGTTCCTGGCGAATATGTCGCACGAGCTGCGTACGCCTCTGAATTCGCTGCTGATCCTGGCGCAGCAACTGGGCGACAACCCGGACGGCAACCTGTCCGGCAAGCAGGTGGAATTCGCCAAAACCATCCACGGCTCCGGCTCCGACTTGCTCACGCTGATCAATGACATCCTGGATCTGTCGAAGATCGAATCCGGTACCGTGACGCTGGACGTCTCCGAGTACCGCTTCCAGAACCTGCGCAACTACGTCGACCGCACCTTCCGCCACATGGCCGAAGCCAAGCACCTGGGCTTCTCGGTGGAGCTGAAGGACAACCTGCCGACCGCGATGATGACCGACACCACGCGCCTGCAGCAGGTGCTGAAAAACCTGCTGTCGAACGCGTTCAAGTTCACCACGCACGGCCAGGTCTCGCTCAGTATCAGCCTGGTGAACAGCGGCTTCTCCAGCGACCACCCCAACCTGCTGCATGCCGACGCGGTGCTGGCCTTCGCCGTCTGCGACACCGGCGTCGGCATCGCCGCCGACAAGCTGCAGCTGATCTTCGAAGCGTTCCAGCAGGCCGATGGCTCCACAGCCCGCAAATACGGCGGCACGGGCCTGGGCCTGTCGATCTCGCGCGAGCTGGCGCGCCTGCTGGGCGGCGAGATCCGCGTCGAATCGGCGGTCGGCAACGGCTCCACCTTCACGCTGTTCCTGCCTTACAACCGCGCGGGCTTCATCAACTACGACATGGGCCGCCAGCCACAGGTGCGCCTGCCGACGCCGGCCCCGCAAGTGGTCTACACGGCGCCGCACTACAGCGAGCTGTCGCAACCGGAGCACGACAGCCTGAGCGCCATCACCGACATCGACGCCGATATGGAACAATACGGCAGCAGCGATGACCGCGGCCTGGTGGCTCCGGGCGATCCGTCGGTGCTGATCATCGAGGATGACGAGCGCTTCTCCAAGATTGTGCTGGACTTCGCGCGCGAGAAGAACTTCAAGGGCATCGTTACGCTGCAGGGCGATTCGGCATTGAGCCTGGCGCGCGACTACCTGCCGTCCGCCATCCTGCTCGACCTCGACCTGCCGGACATCGACGGCTTCACGGTGCTGGACCGCCTGAAGCGCGATCCGAGCACCCGCCACATTCCGGTGCATGTGATGTCCAGCCTGCGCGAGCGCGAACGGGCGCTGCGCCTGGGCGCGATCTCCTACCTGAACAAGCCGGTCAGCAAGGCCGCCCTGCAGGAAGAGTTCACCCGTATCCAGAAGTTCCTGCTGGGCGGTAAGCGCAGCCTGCTGGTGGTGGACGATGAGCAGATGCAGCGCGACGCCATCGTCGCCCTGATCGGCGACGCCGACCTGCACATCGTCGCCGTCGATACCGGCCAGGCGGCGCTGGATGCCTTGCGCGAAGCGCGCTTCGACTGCATGGTGCTGGACCTGACGCTGCCCGACATCAGCGGCTTCGACCTGCTCGACATCATCGGCAAGGACGAATCGCTGCGCGACCTGCCGATCGTGATCAACACCGCCAAGGAGTTAAACCGCAAGGAAGTGGCTAAGCTGAAGCGCTACGCCAAGACCATCGTCATCAAGGACGCCCGCTCGCCGGAACGCCTGCTGGACGAAACCGCGCTGTTCCTGCACCGCTCGCAGGCCAGCCTGCCGGAAGCGCAGCGCCGCATGCTGGAAGAGATCCATGCGGCCGACGGCGGCCTGGCCGGCCGCAAGGTGCTGATCGTCGACGATGACTTGCGCAACATCTTCGCGCTGTCGTCGCTGCTGGAGCGCCAGCAGATGCAGGTGTCGTTCGCCGAAAATGGCCGCGACGGCATCGAGGTGCTGGAAAAGGATCCAGCCATCGAGATCGTCCTGATGGACATCATGATGCCAGAGATGGACGGCTACGACACCATGCGCGCCATCCGCCGCATCCCCAAATTCAAATCGCTGCCGATCATTACGCTGACGGCGAAGGCGATGAAGGGCGACCGCGATAAATGTATCGCGGCCGGTGCGTCGGATTACATCACCAAGCCGGTGGACGTGGCACAACTGCTGTCGCTGATGCGGGTGTGGCTGCACTGATGGCGGTGATGAACTCGTTATTGGCTTCGTTACGGGCAGCGTTAAGGCCCGCCGACCCGGGCGGGACGTCCAGCACGGCTAGCACCATCGGCACGAAGACGCCGCCCGAGCCGGTCGCCGCGCCGGTCGCCGGCCATGCGGATGGCCCTCGCCGCCATTCACCGTCCACGGTCGAGGAGCTGGAACTGGAGCTGCTGCTGGAGGCCGCGTTCCAGGTCTACGGCTACGACTATCGCGGTTACCAGCGCGACGTCGTCACGCGCCGCGTGCAGGCGGCGATGAAGCAGCTGTCGCTGGCGACGATCTCCGAACTTCAGGCGCGCGTGCTGCACGACCCGCATGCCTGGAACGCCCTGTTGCGTGAACTGTCGGTGGAACCGGCGTTGATGTTTGATGATGCGTCGGAGGTATCGCTGCTGCGCATGTCGCTGGGCGTATGCCTGCACGGCGCCGCGCTACCGCGCGTATGGCTGGCCGATTGCGCCGGCGCCCAGCAGGCGTGGACGCTGGCCATCCTGCTGGAACAGGAACAACTGGGCGCGCGCACCGAAATCTACGCCACTGTCTCCAGCGACGCGCTGCTGGCGGAGGCGCAGGCGGCAAGCCTGCCGATGGCGCGCTTGGGCGAGCTGCAAGCGAATTACGTGCGCAGCGGCGGCACGGGCAAGCTGCTCGATTATTTCGAAGTCAGCGGCGACGGGCTGCACGCGGCGCTGCTGCCGCAACTGCGCAGCCGCATCACCTGGGCGCAGTACAACCTGGTGACGGATGCGTCGTTCAATGAATTCCAGATGATATTCGGGCGGCGCGCCCTGCCCGACTTCGGCCCGGCGCTGCGCCAGCGCGTGCTGCGGCTGTTCGACGACAGCCTGGCGCAATCCGGCCTGCTGGTGCTGGACCGCCCGCTGGAACTGGACGACCCGCTGGCCGTCCATTACAAGCCGGTGTTCCCGCAACAACCGTGGTACAAGCGGGTGGCTTAGCCGTCGAGGCTTAATACACCACCGAGGCGCTGGGGCGCTCCGCAATGCGGTCGCGCCAGGCCTGCAAATGCTCCATGCCTTCCGCGCCCGGCCGGAACTTCATCAGGCCGCGCCCGAACTCCAGCGCACAGAACGCCGTGATGTCGGCAATGGTGAAGCGCTGCCCGGCCACAAATGGCTGCTTGGCCAGCACGCCATCCAGCCAACGCGCCGTCTCGCGCATCTTCTCGCCTTGCGACGCGCCGAAGTCGGCAAACTGCGGCTGCTCCAGTATCGCCAGGCCAGGATGCGTATGGCGCACGCAGTTGGCGATACCCATGAACAGGTGCAGCTCAACGCGGCGGTCGGTCATCTCGATAAAGGCGCGCTCATCGAAGCCGTCCCCCATCAGGTTGGGTTCCGGCGCATAGCCTTCCAGCCAGGTGCAGATGGCGCGGGTTTCGCACAGGATGCGGCCATCGTCCAGCTCCAGCGCCGGCACCCGGCCGAAGGGATTCTTTTCCAGGTACTCGGCACTGCGGTGCGCGCCGCCGACCAGGTCGATCGACACCTGCTCGATATCGGTCAGGCCCTTCTCAGCCATGAACATGGCAACCCGGCGCGGATTGGGCGTGCGCGGCGACGTATAGAACTTCATATCCAATTCCTCTTCACGTGGTGGGTAGATTGACATTGTAACCAGTTAGCCTTAGATTGCTCGTTGGCCCACGAAGCCAATAACGGTTTATATCGTACGCCTGTCGGCTCACCCAACTGAAGGATTTTGCATGCAACGTAGTCTGATTTCGCTCGCCGTGATGGCGCTGCTCGGCCTTACTTCCGGCCTCGCTCCACTGACCGTGGCCGCCGCGCCGGCCGCCAAGGCCGCCAAGGTAACCACGCAGCTTCCCCGCAACGCCGTGCCGACTCACTACGCGGTCTCGCTGACGCCGGACGCCGCCAACAGCAGCTTCAGCGCCAGCGTCACCATCGCGCTCGACATCAAACAAGCCAGCAATAGCATCACCCTCAACGCCGCCGACCTGAAATTCAGCGCCGCCGCGATCAGCGCCGGTCCCGGCAAGCCGGCGCTGGCCGCCAGCAAGATCAGCGTCGACAACGACAAGCAGACCGCCACCTTCGAGTTCGCCCAGCCGCTGGCCGTGGGCAGCTACCAGCTCAAACTCGACTACACCGGCGTGATCGGCACCCAGGCGACCGGCATGTTCTCGCTGGACTACCAGAACGGCGGCGACAAGAAGCGCGCCCTGTACACCCAGTTTGAGAACTCCGAAGCACGCCGCGTGATCCCGTCGTGGGACGAGCCCTTCTACAAAGCCACCTTCGCACTGGAAGCGACCGTGCCGGCCGGCCAGCTGGCCGTATCGAACATGCCGGTGGTCTCCACCAGCAAGCTGGCCGACGGCCGCGACCTGGTGCGCTTCGCCACTTCGCCGAAGATGTCGACCTACCTGCTGTTCTTCGGCCTGGGCGAATTCGAACGCGCGACCGCGGTTGAAGGCGGCACCGAATTGGGCGTCGTCACGCAAAAGGGATCGATAGGCCAGGCCCAGTTCGCGCTCGATTCGTCGGTCGCCGTGCTGAAGGAATACAACGACTACTTCGGCGTGAAATACCCGCTGCCCAAGCTGGACAACATCGCCGCGCCGGGTCGCAGCCAGTTCTTCAGCGCGATGGAAAACTGGGGCGCGATCTTCACCTTCGAATCCGCGATCCTGCTCGATCCGCGCGTGGCCACGCAGTCGGACAAGGAAACCTCGTTCCTGGTGGCCGCGCACGAAATGGCGCACCAGTGGTTCGGCGACCTGGTGACGATGGCCTGGTGGGACGACCTGTGGTTGAACGAAGGCTTCGCCTCGTGGATGGAATCGCGCACCACCACCCGCCTGCATCCTGAATGGAAATGGGAACTACGCGCCATCGGCACCCGCGAACAGGCCATGAGCCGCGACGCGCTGGCCACCACGCACCCGGTGGTGCAGCACATCAGCACCGTGGAACAGGCCAGCCAGGCCTTCGACAGCATCACCTATCAAAAAGGCGAGTCGGTCATCCGCATGCTGGAGAACTACGTGGGCGACGACGCCTGGCGCGCCGGCGTGCGCAGCTACATGGCCAAACATGCTTACGGCAACACGGTGTCCGACGACCTGTGGCGCGAAGTGGAAAAGGCCGCGCACAAGCCGGTGACCGCGATCGCGCACGACTTCACGCTCAAGCCGGGCGTGCCGATGATACGCGTGGCCGATGCCGTCTGCAAAAACGGCCAGACCACCGTCGCGCTGACGCAGGGTGAGTTCAGCAAAGACCAAACCGACAAGAAGCCGCTGAGCTGGCGCGTGCCGGTGATCGCCCAGACGCTGGGCGGCGCTCCTGTGCGCGCCATCGTCAACGGCAAGGCCGGCATGACGCTGCCGGGCTGCGGCACGGTGCTGGTCAACGCCGGTCAGAGCGGCTACTACCGCACGCTGTACGCGCCGAAGGCGTTTGCCGCGCTGACCGAGAGCTTCGCCGGCCTGGCGACCATCGATCAAATGGGCCTGCTGTCGGACAGCTGGTCGCTGGGCATGGCGGGCTTGATGCCGGCCTCCAGCTTCCTGGACCTGGCCAGCAAGGCGCCAGTGGACGCCGCGCCACAAGTGTGGGACCAGATCGCCGATTCGCTGGTCGCGCTGCACGATAGCTATGAAGGCAAGCCAGAACAGCAGGCGGCGCTGGACCGCTACGCGCGCAAGCGCCTGGCGCCGGTGCTGGCGCGCATAGGCTGGACCAAGGCCGCGGATGAAGCAGCGCCTGTCGCCAATCTGCGCGAGATGCTAATCCACGTGCTGGGCGTGGTCGGCGACGAAGGCGTGGTGGCGGAAGCCCGCCGCCGTTATGCCGCCTCGGCCACCGACAAGGATGCGATGCCTGCCGCGCTGCGCCGCCCTATCCTGGGCGTGATCGCCATCAACGCCGATGCCGCGACCTGGGACCAGCTGCATGCCGCAGCCAAGGAAGAGAAATCGTCCATGATCAAGAGCGAGCTGTATGACCTGCTGGGCACCGTCAAGGACAAGGCGCTGGCGCAGCGCGCGCTGGAACTGGCGCTGACCGATGAAGGCGGCGCCACCGAAGGCGCGTCGATCCTGAACCACGTGGCGGGTCATCATCCGGACATGGCTTACGATTTCGCCATCAACCACTACGCACAGCTGGAGAAGAAGGTCGATGGCAGTTCGCGCAGCCGCTACTTCCCGGGGCTGGGCGGACGTTCGGCCGACCTGGCGATGATAGACAAGCTGCGCGCCTACGCCAAGCAGTACCTGCCGGCCGAAGCACAGGGCGACACCAAGACCGCCATCGCCTCGATCCAGTACCGCGTGAAGCTGCGCACCACCCGCCTGCCGGAAATCGACAGCTGGTTGGCGAAGCACGGCTGACAGGCAAAAAAAAACCAGCGTCATCGTGAGATGATGCTGGTTACGAAAACGCTCGAAAGCGTGGGGATGTCTGTTTGCCCGGCGGCGATGGTGCCGCCTGGGCGGAATTTGTGCCGGGCTTGATGGAGTCCGGCAGCCGGGCGCGGGGCTTAAACCTCGCGCTACAGGTGTTACTTTGCCAGCTATCGGCCGGCATAGGCTTAGGGATTGATTAAGGTGGGAGTCGAGGCGGGAATGAAGCTGAATCGAGGCCGAATCGCGGTGATGGTGCCGGTGTTTCAGGCCACCGGCCAGCCTGCTGAGTCATGCTTTGTGAATTCCCGCACCGGCTTGGGCACGAGACCAACTGGAGCACGCTGGGACCAGCGAGACGCATCATAATCGGGCAATATGACGGCCAAATGACCACGGTGCGGAATGACAAAATTACATAATTATCTAAAAATCAGCATGCTGTGCGTGAGCATGGCGGCATGCACGCAACTGCCCGGCAACCCGCCGCCGGCCGCTGCGCCTGCCCCTGTAGCTCCGGCTGCCCCCATCGTATATCCGCCGTCGGCTACCGCTACGCTGTCCATTGACAGCGCGCAATCGCTGATCGCCATCACGGTGCGACGCGGCGGCCTGCTGGCGCGGCTCGGCCACGATCACCTGGTCGCCAGTCGCCACGTCACCGGCACCGTATCGCCAACGCAGAACCGTGCCGATTTCCAGTTTCGTCTCGACCAGTTGACGGTCGACGAAGCCGAGCTGCGCATCGCCGCCGGCCTGGAAAAACAGCCCTCCGCCGACGCCATCGACGGCACCCGCAACAATATGCTGACCAGGGTGCTGGATGCGGAGCGCTATCCGCTGGTCACAGTACATGCCGAGCGAGGCGCGGCAGGCCAGCCGCTGCAAGTAGCGATCATGCTGCACGGCGTCACGCGCATCATGGCGATTCCGGCGGCGATCCGCGAGACGGCCGGCGTCATGACCGTCACCGGCAGCGTCAACCTGAAACAAAGTGATTTCGGCATCACGCCGTTTTCGGTGATGGCGGGCGCGTTGGCGGTCCAGGACCAGCTTGAACTGCGCTTTACGCTGGTGGCCAGATAGGAAAAATACAGTCAAATAGACAATTCCGGCAGGATTTATTGTGCTATTCTTTTTGATGAAATATCGATAACAAGATGCACCTCCCTGCGGCCCTCACTTATGACTGGAACAAGTATGAAAGTCTTTAACAAGGCAGTTATATTTTCCGCGTTGCTTGCCTGCTCCGGACTGATGGCGCCTTCCGCCATTGGCGCAAACGTCATCGGTTCGCCATTCAGTCAACAGATCAGCGACGCGTTCGGCGGCTTCACTATAAGTTTTGGCAATAATTTCATCAACACCGACCAGCACGGCACCTTCGACGACTTCATTGGATTCGGCGTCGGCTCGTCGTTCGAAGCGGGAGGCTCAGTCTCGTCGGACTTCACTTCGACTCAATCGCTGACGCTGGCAACGGTAAAACTGGTGAACTACACTCTCGACATCAACAACAATGTCGTGATTTTGTCGTCCCTCAATGCCTCGCAACTGCTGCCGAACTACTTCAGGTTCCATGCAAACAACCTGAGCCAGGGGCAGTACTATCTGGAAATCACCGGCAGCGTTGACGGCTCCAGCGGAGGCGCCTACGGTGGCAGCCTGAACGTGACACCACTGGAAGCCGTGCCTGAACCGGCAACCTACGGCATGTTGCTGGGCGGCTTGGGCTTGCTGGGCTACGCAGTCCGCCGCAAGAAAACGAGCTGATCCCGGCGAGGCCGCTGTGCCGCGGCAATGAAGAGCGCATGCGCCGGCAACGGCCATGCGCTTTTTTTTATCTAAAACAAAGTGATTTCGCCACCCCACATAACTCTGAGCGAATTCAACGATAAACGCTGAAATTGATGCGATGCTAAATCTGGGTATTTCGGCCTGATCGGAGATTCCACTTGCTGCGGAATCAACCTATAAAATGTTAGCTCAAACAGGCACACTACTTTTTTGAAGGCCCCCATGATCCAGATAGTGATCACAATATGCGTTTTGACTGCTGGACTCTGCGCATTTTTTTGGCAACGCCAAGTTCGGTCGCGCCGCGAATCTTACATCCGAACCTACATCCTCCCAGTCGGCTTGTTCGAAAAATTGCGCGAACACCATCCGCACCTGGACCTGAAGGATTGCCAGCTTGTGGCACAGGGGCTGCGGCAATTCTTTCTGGCCCACCTGAAAAGCGACCGGAAATTCGTATCCATGCCGTCCCAGGTCGCCGACGATCTATGGCACGAGTTCATACTCCACACCAAAAATTACCAGCAATTTTGTCGTCATAGCTTTGGCCGCTTCCTGCACCACACACCCGCCGCAGTGTTGAGCAAAGGCCAGAAAGGTAACGCCGGCATACGCCGTTGCTGGGTCTACGCCTGTCACGAGGAAAACATCAATCCACATCGGCCTACCCGGCTACCTTTGCTGTTTGCGTTGGATAACAAATTGAACGTGCCAAACGGCTTTACCTATGTCGCCGATTGTAGCGGCGTCACGCGGCAGGGCGACGGCGGCGCAATCCTCTACTGTGGCGCCGACCTGGGCGGATCAGCAGCCGGTTGCGGCGGCGAATCTGACGGCGGGGCGGATGGCCATTCCAGCTCAGATTCGGGCTGCGGCGGCGATGGCGATGGCGGCGGCGGAGACGGCTGCGGTGGCGGCGGGTGCGGCGGCGATTGATCCATCAGCGGGACACCAACGGCACCGGCAGCTTGGATTCAGGTGCAATCCATGCAGTACTGGCCGACAGATAAAATGTGCCAGCCAAGGACAAAAAAAAGCCCGCAGCACAAAGAGGCGCGGGCCAAAAGTTTTCAAATCGGGAGAGACTTGAAAGAGCAAAGCCAGTATTGCAGTGCAACATTACGCCATGATGACATCGGCGCTGCGAACAGACTTTTTTTGCTCTTTTATCGAGAAATTATCAATTTCAGCCCCAAGCCGACGAAAATCGTGCCCGCCACGCGGTCCATCCACATGCCCGCGCCCGGATGGCGGTTGATCCAGGCGCCCACCGCGCCGGAGAAATAACCCAGCAAACCAAACAAAACCACGCCCTGCGCCGTGAACAACAAGCCCAGCTGAGCGGTCTGCCAGCTGACATCGCCCCGCTCCGCCACCACGAACTGCGGCAGGAAGGACAGGAAGAACAGCACCACCTTGGGATTGACGGCATTGGCGAACAAGCCCTTGCCAAACAGCTTGGCCAGGCTTTCGTCCGGCACCCCGCCGCCCTCGACTCGGGCACCGCCACGACTACGCAGCGCGCCGATACCCAGCCAGATCAGATACCCGCCACCCAGCAACTTGAGCGCACCGAATGCCATCGGCGAAGCCTTGATCAAGGCACTCACGCCCAGGGTCGCCAGCAGCGTGTGGCTCAGGCAACCCAGCGCGCAGCCCAGGCCGAATACCATGCCCTGGCGCCGCCCGCGCGACATGCCCACGCTGAGCACCATCAAATTGTCCGGGCCCGGCGAAATCGTAATCAGCAAGGCGGCGCTGAGAAAGCCGATGAATTGTTCTGGAGAGATAAGCACGGTCGCGTTCCTGTGGTGCAAAGGCGCCATCTTACCTGTCCCGGCCGGCGGGCGCCAAGCATCGGTCCATGCCATAGGTCAATTTTTGAATAAAACAATAAGTTCTCGTTTAAAATGGAAAAAACCCAACTTATCGAGACCCGCAGCCTTCGGAACACTAATGAGTACAGCTTGCAAGATGTCTGACGGTCTAACACGAGGCGTGTTGCTCGTGCTGCTGGCGATGCTGGCATGGTGGCAACTCGCGTTGACCCCGACCGTAGCCACCGCTGCGGAACGTCCGCCGGCTGCGATCAGCGTCAATACCGCAAGTATCGATTTGATGACAACAGGCAAGCTATACCTGGACGAAGGCCAGCCCTTCCCGGTCGATGCCGCCGGCCTGCCCAAGCTGCTGGCCGGGCTGAATCCGGCCTCCAAGGTCAATCTGCTGGGCGGCGGCTACTGGCTCTACGCCGAGCTGCGCAACGACAGCCACCAGCCGGCCTGGGTCATCGATCCCAACGACACGCTGATCGACATGGTCGACATCCAGGTGTTCGGCCCCGACGGCAGCGCGCGCCAGATGCTGACCGGTTACCGCCAGCCGCATTCCTACCTGCTGCACTACGGCAAAGACGTCGACCTGCAACCCGGCCAGCGCTACCAGGTGCTGATACGCTTCGCCAGCCCCTACTACGCCCGCACGCCAGTGATGTCGGTGCTGCCGCGCACCGCCTATCAGCAGCTGGTGGCGCGCGAGAACGTGCTCATCATCGGCTCCATCGGCGCGCTACTGGCGCTGACGGTGTTCAACTTCTTCATCTACTCGATCACCCGCGACAACTCCTCGCTGTACTACTCGCTGTACGTGCTGTGCTACGCCATCGCCTGGGGCATGACTTTCCACATGACGGCCGACCTGTTCGGCTGGCACAACCTGCAATGGCACTACGTGCCCTTCTTCCTGTTGCCAGTGCTGAGCACCATGTTCTACACAAACTTCCTGCGGCTGAAAGAGCATTCGCCGCTGCTGCACCGGCTCAGCCGCATCAACATCGTGCTGCCGCTGGTGACGCTGCCGAGCTGCTTCTTCTACCTGAGTTACGCACACACCATCGCCACCATCGTCATCACGATCTGGATGACGATGGCGCTCACCAGCGGCATCGTGGTGTGGCGGCGCGGCTATTATCCGGCGCGCTTCTTCGTGCTTGGCTTCGTCGCGCTGATGGTGCCGGGGCTGTTCATCCTGCCGGCCAACCTCGGCCTGATCCCGGCCATGATCACCAACGCCCAGCTGTTCACGCTGCTGGGCGGCACGCTGGACGGCGTGCTGCTGGCGTTCGCGCTGGCCGACCAGATCCGCCTGCTGCGCAACACGCTGGAGCAGCGCGTACAGGAGCGCACCGCGCAGCTGACCGAAGCCAAGGAACACGCGGAAGTGGTCAGCCGCCACCGCATCGACTTCCTGTCGGCGATGAGCCACGACATCCGCACGCCGCTGGCCGGCGTGATCGGCATGATCAAGTTCGCCATGCGCGACCAGTCGGTGCGCGGCCGGACCGAGGAATACCTGCGCATCGGTTTGCAGAATAGTGAATCGCTGCTGGCCATCCTCAACGACATTCTCGATTTCTCCAAGATCGACGCCGGCCGCCTGTCGATCGAAACGGTGGACTTCGACCTGGTCGCGCTGGTCGACGACGCCATCGGCATCCTGCAAGGCCAGGCCGACGCCAAGAGCCTGCTGCTGCGCTGCGACCTGGCGCTGGACCTGCCGCGCTACGTGCGCGGCGATCCGACCCGTCTGCGCCAGATCCTGCTCAACCTGCTGGGCAACGCCATCAAGTTCACCGACCGCGGCGAAGTGCGGCTGGACGCCCAGGCCATGTTGACCATCGACGGCCGCACCAGCGTCAGCTTCGACATCGCCGACACCGGCCCCGGCATCCCGGCCGAGACGCTGCCACGCCTGTTCCAGAAATTCGAGCAGGCCGACCACTCGACCACGCGCCGCTACGGCGGCACCGGCCTGGGCCTGGCGATCTGCAAGGAGCTGGTTGAACTGATGGGCGGTTCGATCGCCGCTGAAAGCCGGGTCGGTGTCGGCTCCACGTTCAGCTTCACGCTGCCGCTGGCGCTGGGCGCGGCGCCGGCCGTCGATCCTTCCAGCCTGCCACGCAAGGAGCACCACGCCTACCGCCTGCGCGTGCTGTGCGCCGAAGACGTGCGCACCAACCAGATCATCGTCAGCACGCTGCTGGAGAATATGGGCCACGACATCCGCGTGGTGGAAAACGGCCTGCAGGCGCTGCATGCACTCAGCACCGCCGCCTACGACCTGGTGCTGATGGACGGCCGCATGCCGATGATGGACGGCGAACAGGCCGCGCGCCTGATCCGCAGCGGCGGCAGCGAGGACTACCGCGTGCTCGATCCCGGCATCCCGATCATCGCGCTGACCGCCAACGCCAGCGACCATGACCGCGCGCGCTACCTGGCGGTGGGCATGGACGGCTTCCTCAGCAAGCCGGTCGACGAGCGCCTGCTGTACGACCAGATCGAGAAGACCATCGCCCAGCACCTGAGCCGCGGCCGTCCGCTGCGGCCCACCGATGCCGCGCGCCTGGCCGCCAACCGCGTGCAGTCGCTGGACGAGCAGTTCGGCGTGGAGCCGGCGATCGAGAAGCGCGTCGATCCGGCCACGGTGCAGATCATGCCGCTGGCCGGGCTGTCGCACTCGCACATGCAGCGCATCACCCAGGCCTTCCTCGACGAAGCGCCGCGCCGGCTGGAGAACGCGCGTGCCGCCGTGACGGCCGCCAACGCCCACGCCGCTGCGGCGGCGATCCACGCGCTCAAGGGCAGCGCCGGCTATCTGAGCTCGACCCACCTGCACACGCTGTGCCACGAGATGGAAGAGGCGGCGGCCGCCGGCGACCTGGCGGAAGTCACCCGTCGCCTGCCGGGCGTGGCCGCCGCGCTGGACCAGGCCTGCAACGATCTGCGCCGCGCAGCCAGCAACGACGTCACCATGTCACAGCAGGAATCGACCACCTGACCTGCGCGCGCAAGCAGCGGTGACACTGCTACACTGGCGGCATCCAACCAAGGAGACGCCGCATGTCCAACCGCACGCTCAACCTCACCGACCCACTCTACGATTATGTGCTGGCGCATTCGCTGCGCGAGCATCCGGCGCAGGCCGCCCTGCGCGACGCCACCCGCGGCCACGAACGCGCCACCATGCAGATCTCACCCGAGCAGGGTCAGTTCATGGCGATGCTGGTCAAGCTGACCGGCGCCCGCAACACCATCGAGATTGGCGTGTTCACCGGCTACAGCGCGCTGTCGGTGGCGCTGGCGCTGCCGGCCGACGGCCGCATTCTGGCCTGCGACATCAGCGACGAGTACACCCGCATCGGCAAGCCGTTTTGGGCGCAGGCCGGCATCGCCGATAAAATCGATTTGCAGCTGGGCCCCGCGCTGGCCACGCTCGATGCGCGCCTGGCGGCCGGCGAGGCAGGCCGCTACGACTTCGCCTTCATCGATGCGGACAAGGTCAATTACGACGGCTACTACGAGCGCTGTTTGCAGCTGGTGCGGCCCGGAGGCCTGATCGTGATCGACAATACGCTGTGGAGCGGCCGCGTCGCCGAACGCGCCGACAGCGACGACACCGCCGCGCTGCAAGCGTTGAACATCAAGCTGCACCACGACGAACGCATCGACCTGTCGCTGCTGCCGCTGGGCGACGGCCTGACGCTGGCCCGTCGCCGTTAAGCTCTGCGTCAGAAGTCGGTCTCGCCCTCGATCACGGCCGGGTGGCCGCTCATCGCGCGCGACGTCTGCATGCCGGCCATCACCGCCGCTTCGACGCAGCCGGCGTTCAAGCCGGTCTTGATCCAGTCGCCCGTCAGGTACAGGTTGGAGAAGCCCGATTGGTCGGTCTGCAGGCGGTACTTGGTGCTGTTCACCACCGACATCACGTAACGCTCGGACGGATCGACGTTGGCGCGCCAGTACTGGCTGTCAAAGCGCGCCACACCGGTCGCCTCGCTGCCGTCCACCAGCCATTGCCACGGGAAGGCGCCAGCCGGTCCGGCCGCCGACCACAGCGAGGCGATCTTCTTGCTCAACTGCTCGACCGCGCCCTCCTTCGCCCGCGCCGCCATGCGCGCAGGGAAGCCGCTGTCGCTCACCGGCGGATAGCTCGCCACCGGCAGCGCGCTGCAGAAGTAGGACACATTGCGCGGGTCCAGCGGCGCCGGCCAGGCCTCGCGGCATAGCAGCTGGTCCATTGGCGCCCAGGTGTCGTAAGGTTCGCTGAAGCCGCTCAGCACCGGCTGCTGGCCATCGGGCTGGTAGTCCCAGCCCATCTGCTTCAGGTCCTTGTCCAGCCAGACCTGGTAGGCTTGCGTGGCCACCGTCTGCACCTGCTCATAGGTGGTGTTGAGCGCCGGGCTTTGCGCCAGCAGCTGCGGGCACAAAGGCTTGAGCGATCCGACCGAGATGCCGAACACCACCTGGTCGAAATCGACGCCGCGCTTGAGCTTCAGCACCGGCAGCTCCTTGTCGAACTGCTGGTGATACAGCTTGGGCCAGTCACTCCAGTAGGATTCCAGGTTGACGTCGTGCGCCTGGAGCAGCGCCGCTTGCGCCGCATCGATCTGGCCGTAGTTCGGGGTGCTGGGCCAGCAGGCCAGGTCCTTCACATCCACCAGCGGATCGTAGTCCGCGCCCTTCAGCGCCACCTGCTGCGTCATGCGGATGCTGCCGATCTGGCGGCCGTCCGGCACCAGCTCCTCGACCTTGTGGAAGAACTTGAACTTGACACCGCGCGCCAGCAAGGCCTGGTACAGCGGCGTGAACACCGTATCGCCCATGCCCGCCTGCATCTTGAACATGATGCCGCCCTTGTAGGCCAGGCCGATACGCGCCATCGCCCGCAGCAGCGTGCCCGCTTCGATATTCGGCTTGCCGAAATCGCCGCCCTCGTAGGCGAACACCAGGTCGTAGAAACCGCGTACCGGCGCCGAATCCACACAGAGCTCCTGGTCGCCACCATGATTTTTCAGCCATTGCCGGAAATCGACATCGTTGACGACGTCGAAGCCGTTGCGGATCACACCATCCTCGAACACGCCCTTCATCACCGTCACGCCCAGGTCCAGGCAGATGAACAGTCGGCGGATGTCGTCGCTGGCGTCGCCGTCCGCGCGGTCGACCAGGCTGCGGTAGCGCGAGTGCAGCCGCTGGCGCACGCCCACCAGCGCGCCGGCCAGCGCCCGGTGCTCGCCCTCCGTGTGCTGCGCGGCGTCGGCCGACAGGTTGACCGCCATGCCATACAAGGCGCCGCCCAGCAGCGACATATCCTCCAGCAGTTCATGCGCCGACGACGTCACGCCTTCGGCCAGGTGATACAGCCAGTCCGGAAGTATGCCGGTGTGGTGTTCGTGCGGCGGCAGTTCCAGTTCGCGGGTCAGCTTGTCCAGGCTCTTGATCCATTTGTCGATCCAGCCCATCATCGCCACCGCCAGCTGCCACAGCGTGATCTGCTCGTTGCCCTCGCCCGGTTCGCCCGGCAGCGTCGGGAACACGATGGACCAGTTGTGCCACTGGTCGCCGACCTGCTCCGACAACGCCACGTAATCGTGCTGCTTGAAGGCGTCGCGCCAGGTTGCCAGCGGCGCGCCGGCCGGGCGATCGAGGCTGGTGTAGGCGGCCTTGATCATCTTGAACGCGTTGGAGTAGAAGCCGAACCAGATGTGCAGGCCGTGTTCTTCGATGCGCTGGCCGTACTGCGCATTGCGTCCGCTGGCGCCCTTGCCGCCCAGGCGCCAGCCTTGCTGGTAGACGGTGATGTCGTAGTTGTTCTGCCAGCCCGGCAGGTCGCTCAGGTAGTAGGCCGCCGTCATCGAGCCGACGCCGCCGCCGAGGATGGCGATCTTCTGCGGCGCGATCGAGGAATTGTCGATCAACTCCTCGCCCGGCTGCGCGGTGAAATCGAAGTTCAGGTTGTACGGCAGGATGGCGGCCTGCGCGCCCAGTTGCAGGCCCAGTGTCTCGTTGAGCGGGAAGCTGTCGAAGGCGTGCAGCACGCACTCGTATTCGTAGCCCAGCAGTTTGCCGCCGTGGATCTTGTCGATGGTGGCCGGCGCCGCCAGGATGGCCTGGTACACGGCTTTCAGGCCGGCGCTGTCCGGGAACTGCTTGAGGAAGATCTGGTCGATGCGCGGATTGCGCAGCAGCGAAATGATGTCGTCCCAACCCGCCAGGTCCAGATTGAAGAAGTCGGGGATGGACAGGAACAGTTCTATCGCCTGCTCGATCAGATCGAGCACACTGGTGATGGGCTTTTCGATGCCGGTCTTGCGGGTCGCGCTCACCTCCAGCAGCGGGTGCATGGCGATTTTGGTTTCCGGCGCAAACGGCTGGAAGCCTTTGGCCGCGACCGAGCAGCGCAGCGGTTCGGTGCCGGCCACCGGGATCTCGTACTCGCACAGATACTTGGGATAGCCGAACAGTTCGCGGCCGTTAATCAGCGCCATCGCGTCGTCGACGAAGATGTGCGCCGGGTAGTAGTAGATGTGGGCCAGTTTGCCCTCGTCGTCCATGGCGCCGACCATGATCCAGGTGACGATGTCGATCTCGGTGATCCAGCCCTTGGCATGGTCGACCGGGGCGGCCGAATCGGCGTGGTTGACGCGCGTGAACGTCAGCAGCACGTACGGCGAAATGGCGTTGAAGCGCATGCGCTGGCCGGCCACCTGGTTCAGCGTGTCGTCCAGCGTGGCCTGGAGCTTGGCCAGGTCGCCCTTGACGAAGAAGCCGTACATCTCGGAGTTTTTCAATTGCAGCGGCGAGTGCATCATCACCGAGCCGCCCTGGTAGATATATGAAGGTCTGGTCGCCATAGCTCATTCGTCGAGGGTTGAACAGCGTTCCAGTGTATTGCAAAATCACTGTTCATTGCCGAAAAATAATTCTCAGCCTTGGGTGTAGGATGTAGCCTGAGCCACAGATAAGGAAGACCGCATGGGTCGCGATCATCATGAAACCCGCGCCTGGGTTCGCATGCCGTCGGAGCGCCGGCTGGACCTGCTCGATCCGACGCCGTTCGACTGGGAAGACAGCGACCTGGCGCTGGGCCTGGCGCGCACCTATCGCTGGGGTGGGCATTCGGCGTGGCCGCTGCCGTTGTCGGTGGCGCAGCATTCGCTGACGGTGATGCATTTGCGCGCGGCCGCCAGCACAGCGGTCGGGCTGGCGTTGCCGCCGCTGGCCGCGCTGCGCGAACTGCTGCACGATGCGGAGGAAGGCTTGCTGGGATTCGATTGCGTCTCGCCGCTGAAGCCGTTTCTGGGCGAAGGCTTCAAGGCGCTAACGGTGCGGCTGGAACGCGCGGTGTTCCTGCGCTACGGCTTGCAGCACTGGACGCCGAAGGAACACGCCGCCCACAAGCTGGCAGACCGGCTGGCCGCGGCCAGCGAAGCGGTGCATGTGGTGGGATGGTCGGCGAAGGAAGTGCTGCACACGCTGAAGATCACCGTGCCGCCCTTGAGCGAGGATCCGCTGCAAGCCATCTACGGCGGCACCGCGTGGGAACCGTGGCCGCCGGCCATCGCCAGCGAGCGCTTCCTGGCGGAGCTGGATCGGCTGAAAGCCCTCAGCGCCTAGGGCTTACGGGCGATGCCGCGCACTCGGCAACGCCGCTATACTGCTGCGTAACTTTATCTGGAGATTTCATGACGACACCCGAAAACGAACTGGCCAACAACGCCAAGCTGACGGCGCTGGCGCGCGCCTTGCGCGACTTGCACAAGCAGCTGATTCATGTGGAGACACAGTATTTTGGCGCGGTAGGCAGTCCGCTGGAGCTTTTGCAGCTGGTGACCAATCATCCGCATTTCGCCTGGCTGCAAAAGCTGTCGGGCCTGATGGCGCAAATGGATGAGCGGCTCGATGAGCCGGAACCGGTCACCGTCGCCGAAGCCGGCGCCTACCGCAAGGCCATCGAAGCGCTGATCGGCCCGTCCGAGAACGGCGACGCCGAGTTCCGCGCCAAGTACAACGCCCTGCTGCACGACGGCACCGAGATCGTCATGGCGCACGGCGCCGTGCGCAAGGTGCTGGCCGGGATCGCCGCCTGACCCACGCCTATCCAATTCCTGAGGAAAAGCGCCTAAGCAGCCGTATTTAAAGCGCTTTTCACAGATATCCACATCAACTGTGGATAAGGTTGTGAATAACCCCCTCTTGACAGCCGAGAACGCCTTTAACGGCGCGGGATTCAACAAAATGCCTAATCCACAGGCAGATTTATTCCCCAATCAAATCAATGACTTACATCGTGTAAAATTCAAGCCTCAAACGTTTTCCGGCTCGCTTGAAAAATATTTTTTTGTGCATAAGTAGGCCGGGAGACACGCCAACGCACGCCTGCCGGGGAATCCTTTGACAAAAGTGCTGGCAAGGAATAGTGTCACTCTGAAGGTCCGCAATTCCCTTCTTCGACTTATCGTGGGATTGATGCATGAACCAGAACGACGACGACACCGATTGGATGATAGAGGACGAAGCGCCGCCGGCCAGCCAGCCGCAGCCAGGCAAGCCCGGCGCCGCACCGGCGCCCGCGCCTTGGCGGGTGCTGATCGTGGACGACGATGTCGATGTCCATGTGGTCACCAAATTCTCATTGAGCAATGTCTGCTTCCAGGGACGGCGGCTGAGCTTTCTGCACGCCTATAGCGGCGAAGAAGCCCTGACAACGCTGCGCACCACGCCCGACATCGCGCTGGTGCTGCTGGACGTCATCATGGAAACCAGCGACGCCGGCCTGAACGTGGCGCGCCACATCCGCGAGACCCTGCACAACAACCTGGTGCGCATCGTGCTGCGCACCGGCCAGCCGGGACAGGCGCTGGAACACAGCATCATCCTCGACTACGACATCAACGATTTCTGGTGCAAGACCGACCTCACCACGCGCAAACTATTCACCACGGTGATCTCGTCGCTGCGCGCCTATTCCGGGCTGGAGCAGGCGCACCGGCAGATACAGGCGCTGCAACGGGAACTGGACCAGGCCAGGACAGTGCTGGCCGCAGTGGACCAGCACGCGGCCATGATGACGCTGGATGCGCGCGGCAAGATCGTCACGGTCAATGACAAATTCTGCGCGGTCTTCCAGTACAGCCGCGAGGAACTGCAAGGCGCCGATCCGCGCCTGCTGCACGCCCCGCCCTATCCGCCGGATCAACTGGCCGACGCCCTGCAAGCGCTGAAGGAAGGCGAAGCCTGGACCGACGTGGTCAGCGCCTGGCGCCGCGACGGCCAGGAAGTGCGACTGCGCGCCACCGTGACGGCCACCGCCGACAGCCCGCCGCGCTATATCGTCGTCGCCAGCGTCCTGCAAGCACTCAAAAGGCCGCTGTAACGCCCGCTGCAACACCTAAGTCGCGGATTGTTATAGCTCTTTTCAGGATATCCACAGAGGCTGTGGATATCTATGTGGATATCACCCCATTGACACCGCAGGGAGGCTTTACCTATGCGGTTTTCAACAAACTGCCCATCCAAAAGGCAAAATTAAACCCCTTACAAATCAAATACTTAGCGTGTCGCGTATTGTAGCAAGAAAATATTTTGAAAATAATTCTTGTCAACATGGTTTGTGCATAAGTAAACGCGATACCGCTCTAAGCGGCCATCTCAATGAGGGGATTTTCGACGCTGTTCGGGGTGTAATAGCACCCGTTCGATCACTTGCGGATCGACGTTGTGGGATTTCATGTATTCGATCGCACAAACGGTATTGAAGCTGGACTGCACCTGAATGCCACGATTCACCGCGGCACTGCATTGCTCATCACTGCGCTGCTGTAGTAGCGAAACGTTCATCATGATCCTTAACAAGAATTGAAGGGTTTGACTTTGATTTGCAGCATGCTAGAGGAGTATGAGCGACCCTAGAACAAAGTCAATGTCAGCTTCCTATCAATTCCGAATTTAAAACACGGCATGCTCCTGAGTTCATAGACATGCGGCAATACCGGCGCGATAATGGTGCATGCCTATCGATCCGCCCCGCCTCCGTCCCGCCTCGCTACTTGATCTATTCACCTCTTTCACCATTTTGGCGCTCCAGGGTTTTGGCGGCGTACTGGCCGTTGTGCAACGTGAGTTGGTCGAGCGCAAGCGCTGGCTGACCCAGGAAGAGTTTATCGAGGAATGGGCGGTGGCCCAGATCATGCCCGGCCCCAACGTGGTCAACCTGGCGCTGATGATCGGCAACCGCTACTTTGGCTTGCGCGGCGGACTGGTCGCGCTGGCCGGCATGCTGACCGTGCCGCTGCTGGTGGTGCTGGTGCTGGCGGTGCTGCATTCCCACTACGCGCACCATCCCGGTGTGGCCGGCGCGCTGCGCGGCATGGCGGCGGTGTCCGCCGGGATGATCGCCGCCACCGGCCTCAAGCTCGCGTCCGCGCTCGGCAAGCATCCGCTGCCGATGTGGCTAACCGCCGCCATCGCTCTGCTGTGCGTGGTGTTCGTGGTGCTGCTGCACCTGCCGCTGGCTTACACACTGCTGATCCTGGGCAGCATCGGCGTCACGCTCACCCACCGCAAGCTCAAGGGGCATCAGCCATGAACGACGCTCCGCTGCATCTGGTGTTGAGCCTTGGCGACTGGATCAGCCTGTTCGCCCATTACATGCTGTTGTCGCTGATGTCGATCGGCGGCGCGATTTCCACCACCTCCGAGATGCACCGCTTCCTGGTCGAGGAACACCACTGGCTGACGCAATCGCAGTTCAACGATTCGATCGCCATTGCCCAGGCGGCGCCGGGACCGAACGTGTTGTTCGTGGCGTTGATGGGCTGGAACGTCGGCCTGAACGCGGGCAGCTACACGGCGGCGATGGCCGGCGTGCTGGTGACGATGGTGGGCATCATGATACCGAGCACCACGCTGACTTATCTGGCGGCGCGTTGGGGCCACCAGAACCGCGAACTGCTGGGCGTGCGCGCCTTCAAGCAAGGCATGGCGCCAGTGGTGGTCGGGCTGATGGTGTCGGTGGGGATCATACTCGGCAGCGCGCATCACAGCTGGGCCACCGACTGGCCTTTGTGGACCTTGTCGGTGGCGGCCGGCCTGGTGATCTGGCGTACCCGCATCCACTTGCTGTGGATATTGGCCGGCGGCGCCTTTCTGGGATGGTTCCAGCTGGTCTGACGCCGCCAGGTTCGCTGCTATCAGTCCTTGATCGATTCGACCGAGAACGTCAGGGTCACGTCGTCGCCGACGTTAGGTGCGTATTTGCCGGCGTTGAATTCCGAACGCTTGATGGTGGCGGTGGCGTTGGCGCCGCAAGCCAGCTTCTTCATCATCGGGTGATCCATGCACTGGAAGTGGGTCACGGTCAGCGTTACCGGCTTGGTGACGCCTTTGATCGTCAGGTTGCCTTCGATGGTCGACGGCACGTCGCCCTTGAAGTTGAACTTGGTCGACTTGTAGGTGATGGTCGGGAACTTGGCGGTGTCCAGGAAGTCTTCGCCCTGGATGTGGCCGTCGAACAGCTTGGAACCGGTGTCCACCGATTTGGTATCGATCACGGCTTCAACCGAACCGGTCTTGGCGGCGCGGTCCAGCACGATCTTGGCGGTCGTGTTGTTGAAGCGGCTTTGCTGCAGCGAGTAGCCGAAGTGGCTGTATTCGAAACGGGCAAAGGTGTGATTCGCGTCGGAGGTGAAGTTTTCCGGAGCGGCGAAGGCGGACAGCGAGATACCAGCGGCAACCAGCAGGGCGAAGATTTTTTTCATTAGTAAGACTCCAGGATATGGGAACAAGAGATAAAGACGAACCGATTATGCTCGCCACACCTTGCGTTGTAAAACGAAAAATTTACCGCCTTACTATCGATAAAATCGATCATAACCGCTAAACAGCATATCAGGCTGCGGCGGCGACCACCGCCGGATGATGCAGGATATGGCCCAGCAGCCGCTGCTCCAGCGCCGCGAACGCCACGCTGCCGCGCGCACGTGGACGCGGCAAGTCCACTTTCAGGTCCAGCGTGATGCGGCCTTCCTCGATCAGCACCACGCGGTCGGCCAGGGCCAGCGCCTCCTGCACGTCGTGCGTGACCAGCACGGCGGTGAAGCCGCGCGTCTGCCACAGCGCTTCGATCAGCTGCTGCATTTCGATGCGGGTCAGCGCATCGAGTGCGCCCAGCGGCTCGTCCAGCAGCAGCAACTGCGGCTCGTGCAGCAAGGCGCGCGCCAGCGCCACCCGCTGCCGCTGGCCGCCCGACAATTCAGCCGGCCAATCGTCGGCGCGGTCGGCCAGGCCCACCGTTGCCAGCGTGGCCGCCGCCGCGTTCAGCGAGTGCGGCATACCGATCGCCACATTCTCCAGCACCGATTTCCACGGCAGCAGGCGCGCCTCCTGGAACATGATGCGGATGCTGGCGGCGATGCTGCCGCTGCCGACGGCGATGCTGCCGGCATCGGCGTTGTCCAGGCCCGCGATGGCGCGCAGCAGCGTACTTTTGCCGCAGCCGCTGCGCCCGACCACGGCGACGAACTCGCCGGCGCGCAGCTCCAGCCGCACGTCGCTCAGCACCGGCCGCGCGCCGAACGATTTACTCACGCCGTCCAGCGCCAGGGATACGCCTTGCCGCCGCGCGGGCGTGGGCATGGCGGGCTGGCGGCCGACGGTATGGTTGATGTCAAATAGAGCGGTCGAGATATACATACGGTTTCCTTCACTAACGGTAAGCGGGATTCCAGCGCAGGAAGTGCTTCTCCATCCCGCGCGACAGCAGGTCGGCCAGTTTGCCCAGCAAGGCGTACAGCAGGATGCCCACCAGGACCACGTCGGTTTGCAGGAACTCGCGGGCGTTCATGGTCATGTAGCCGATGCCCGCCTGCGCCGAGATGGTTTCGGCGACGATCAGCAGCACCCACACCAGGCCTAGCGAAAAGCGCACGCCCACCAGTATCGACGGCAGCGCGGCCGGCAGGATCACGTCGCGGTACAGCGGCCAGCCGGACAGGCCGTAGCTGCGCGCCATCTCGATCAATCCCTGGTCGGCGGAGCGGATGCCGTGGAAGGTGTTCAGATACAGGGGGAAGAACACACCCACCGCCAGCAGGAACAGCTTGGCCGTTTCATCGATGCCGAACCACAGGATCACCAGCGGGATCAGCGCCAGCGCCGGGATGTTGCGCACCATTTGCAGCGTGGTGTCGAGCAGCGTCTCGGCGCGGCGCACGCTGCCGGTCAGCAGGCCAAGCAGCAGGCCCGCTCCCGCGCCGATCGCAAAGCCGCTGGCCGCGCGCCACAGGCTGGTGCGCAGGTGCAGCCACAATTCGCCGGAGACGGCCAAGGTCCAGAAGGCCTTGGCCACCGCCCACGGCTCCGGCAGGATGCGGCTGGACAGCCAGCCCAGTTGCGACGCGACCTGCCAGCCGGCGATCAGCAACACCGGCAATATCCACGGCGCGAAGGTGTTGGGGCGGGCGACGGTGGTGCTCATGTCAGGCCGCCTTCTTCGGCAGGATGTCACTCGCCATCACTTCGCCGAACGGACCGCTCAGCGACTGCTCGCCGGCAGCCCTGCCCTTGCCCAGCAGCGGGAACACCAGCTCGGCGAAGCGGTACGATTCCTCCAGGTGCGGATAGCCGGAGAAGATGAAGGTCTCGATGCCCAGGTCCGCGTACTCCTGGATGCGCGCCACCACCGTCTGCGGATCGCCCACCAATGCGGTGCCGGCGCCGCCCCGCACCAGGCCCACGCCCGCCCACAGGTTGGGCGACACTTCCAGCTGGTCGCGGCGGCCGCCGTGCAGCGCGGCCATGCGCTGCTGGCCCACCGAATCCATCTTGCCGAACGCCGCCTGCGCCTTGGCGATGATGTCGTCGTCCAGATGGCTGATCAACTCATCGGCCGCGCGCCACGCCGCCTCATTGGTCTCGCGGACGATCACGTGAAGACGTATGCCGAACTTCACGGCGCGGCCATGCGCGGCGGCGCGGGCGCGGATGTCGGCGATCTTCTCGGCCACGGCGGCCGGCGGTTCGCCCCAGGTCAGGTAGACGTCCATCTGCTCGGCCGCCAGCGCATGCGCCGGTTCCGACGAGCCGCCGAAGTACAGCGGCGGATATGGCTTCTGCACCGCCGGATACAACGTCTTCGCGCCCCTGACCTTGATATGCTTGCCCTCGAAATCATAGCCAGCCTCACCGCCCTCGCCCGACAACGAGGCGCGCCACACGCGGATGAATTCATCCGATATCTCGTAGCGCTTGGCGTGGTCGGCGAACAGGCCGTCCGCTTCCAGCTCGCCCTGGTCGCCGCCGGTGACGACGTTGATCAGCAGGCGGCCGTTGGACAAACGGTCGAACGTCGCGGCCATGCGCACCGCCAGTCCCGGCGTGGTCAGGCCCGGACGGATCGCCACCAGGAACTTGAGCTTCTGCGTCGCGCCGATCAGCGACGAGGCGACCACCCAGGCGTCCTCGCAGGAGCGGCCGGTCGGCAGCAGCACGCCGTCGTAGCCCAGCGTGTCGGCGGCGACTGCGCACTGCTTCAGGTAATCGGCATCGACCGGGCGCGCGCCCTTGGAGGTGCCGAGATAGCGGCTGTCGCCGTGCGTAGGGATGAACCAGAAAATATTCAGGGACATGATGGCTTCCTTAGAGTGCTTCCTTGACCACGATGGCTTTCGGGATCAGCTTCAGGTTGGAGAAGGCGTCCGCCACTTTTTGCTGCTGTTCGATCACGGCGGCGTTGATCGGCTTGACGCCGTAGGCATAGCGCGTGGCGGCCAGCGCCACCACGTCCACGGCCAAACCGGTCTGCGCGGCCAGGATAACGGCGACTTCCTTCTGGTTCTTCTCACCCCACGCGTCCACTTTGGCGATTTCATCGAGCACGATGCGGACGATCTCCGGGTTCTTCTCCGCATAGCTGCGCGAGGCCAGGTAGAACTGGTGATTGGCGACCAGGCCTTTGCCGTCGGCCAGCACGCGCGCGCCCAGCTGCTTCTCGGCGGCGGCCAGGAACGGATCCCAGATCACCCAAGCGTCCACGCTGCCACGTTCGAACGCCGCGCGCGCATCGGCCGGCGGCAGGTAGATCGCTTCGATGTCCTTGTATGCCAGGCCGGCCTTCTCCAGCGCCTTGACCAGCAGGTAGTGCACATTGGAGCCTTTATTCAGCACCACCTTCTTGCCCTTCAGGTCCGCCAGGCTGCGGATCTTCGAATCCTTGGGCACCACGATCGCCTCGCTGGAGGGCGACGGCGGTTCATTGCCGATATAAACCAGGTTGGCGCCCGCAGCCTGCGCAAAGATGGGCGGCGCTTCGCCGACGGTGCCGAAATCGATGCTGCCGACATTCAGCCCCTCCAGCAGCACCGGGCCAGCCGGGAACTCGGTCCATTTGACGGTGACGTTTTTGGCGGCGAGGCGCTGCTCCAGCGTGCCGCGTCCTTTCAGCAAAGTCAGCGTGCCATATTTCTGGTAGCCGATGCGGACTTCCTGCTTGGCCTGTGCGTTGGCGGCCGATGGTGCACCGGCTGCGAAGACGCCCGCCGCAAACAGCAGGCCCAGTGTGTGACGGCGTGCCGCGCGTTTTTGTTCGATGCTCATGGTTTTCCTTTTTTAGTGATCAACGTGCCAGGCGTACCGGCTGCAGCGGCGCCACGTACACTTCTTCGGTGCGGCCGGCCAGTGCTTGCAGGCCGGTCGCCAGATCCTCCACGCCGGCGTCCACGCGCCAGGCCACGGCCGGGTCCAGCGTCAAGCCGCCGTCGTCGCTCCAGGCCAGCTGCTGCGAAGTGGCGTAGATACTGGCCAGCACATGGCGCGCTTCAAGCGCATGCAGCACCGGCCGCAGCGCATAGTCCAGCGCCAGCATGTGCGACTGGCTGCCGCCGGTGGCCAATGGCAGCACCAGTTTGCCCGCCAGGCCATCCTGTGGCAGCAGGTCGAGAAAAGCTTTGAGAATGCCGGTGAACGAGGCCTTGTACACCGGCGTGGCGATGACGATGGCGTCGGCGTTGGCCACCGCGGCCAGCGCGCGCTTGATCGCCAGGTCCGAGGTATCGGCATGCAGCAGCGCCCGCGCCGGCAGGTCGCGCACTTGCAGAGTGCCGTGCCGAAGGCCGTAGATGGCCAGCTTCTGGCCCAGGTGCTCCAGCAAACGGCCGGTGCTTGAAGGGAGTGCGGGACTGCCGCCGATCAAAAGTACGCTCATTGCTGCTCCCCGTGTTGTTCATGACAACCAGATTAATTCCGCAGCAATCAAATCAAAACGAATAGTTTTACGTTTTGATATGCATTTTCCTCTTTATAATTTTTTGGAATATAGAAAGGGGAAAAACTTCGTTTGCCGCATGAGCAGCGGATGCGATACTTCGCGTACCGGAACCTTACAGCCGGCACCAACCCCTATTTCTGATGACTACACCACTGATTCGCATCGATCATGCGAGTAAAACCTTTGCGCTGCCGGACGGCGGCGCGTTCCACGCAGTACGCGACGTTACCCTGGAAGTGAACAAAGGCGACATCTTCGGCCTGATCGGCAAAAGCGGCGCCGGCAAATCGACCTTGCTGCGCCTGTTTAACCTGCTGGAGCAGCCCGACAGCGGCCGCGTATTCGTCGACGGCCGCGAATTGACCGCGCTGTCCAAGCGCGACCTGCGCGACGCCCGCCGCAATATCGGCATGATTTTCCAACAATTCAACCTGCTGCAAAACGCCACGGTGTTCGACAACGTCGCCTTCCCGCTGCGCATCCACGGCGGCATGACGCCGGCGCAGATCACCGCCCGCGTCAACGATTGCCTGGAGCTGGTGGAGTTGAGCGGCAAGACGGCCAGCTATCCGGCGCAGCTGTCGGGCGGCCAGAAGCAGCGCGTCGCCATCGCCCGCGCACTGGCCAGCGGCCCGGCCGTGCTGCTGTGCGACGAACCTACTTCCGCGCTCGATGCCGAGACCACGCGCGCGCTGCTCGCCACGCTGCTCGACATCAACCGCCGCCTGAACGTGACCATCGTGATCGTCAGCCATGAGCTGTCGGTGCTGGGCGAGATCTGCAACCGCGTGGCCGTCATCGAAGACGGCGCGATCGCCGAACAATTCGCGCTGGACGACGCCGCCAGCGTGGCCGAGCCGCGCAAGACCGCGCTGGGCAGAGAGCTGGCGCAGCACGGCGCCGCCAACGCGCTCGCCAACATCAACAACGCCAACACGGAGGCAGCCTATGTCTGAATATCTCGCCTCGCTCGACGCCATCATCGCCATGCTGCCGGAGATGTGGACCGCCCTCGGGCAGACGCTGACCATGCTCGGCATCGGCCTGACCGCCGCAGTGCTGATCGGCGGCCCGCTCGGCATCCTGCTGTTCCTGGTGGCCGACGGACAGTCGCTGCAAAACCGCCCGGCCTCACTGGTACTGGGCTGGCTGGTGAACACGGTGCGATCCTTCCCCTTCATCATTTTGCTGGTGGCGCTGGTGCCGTTCACGCGCATCATCGCCGGCACCTCGATCGGGCCGCTGGCCGCCGCTGTGCCGCTGTCCTTCGCCGCCGTGCCCTACTTCGCCCGCATGGTCGAACAGAACCTGCGTGAAGTGCCGCGCGGCGTGATCGAAGCGGCCCACGCGATGGGCGCCTCGGAAATGCAGATCGTATTGAAGGTGCTGCTGGTGGAGGCCCGTTCCGGCCTGGTGCTGGCGCTGACCGTGCTGTCGATCAGCTTCCTGTCTTATTCCGCCGTGGCCGGCGTGGTGGGCGGCGGCGGCATTGGCGACCTCGCCATCCGCTACGGCTACTACCGCTTCGAGACCGACATCATGGTCGCCACCGTCGCCATCCTGATCGCCATGGTGCAGCTGATCCAGTTCACCGGCAACCGCATCGCCAAACGCCTCGACAAACGCTAATTAAGGAAACCAACATGAACGCACCTCGCCGCAACCTGCTGCTCGCAGCACTGACCATCGCCCTCGGCATCGCCGCGCCAAGCTACGCCAAGGACCCGAAAGAAATCGTGATCGGCACCAGCGCCGGCCCGTATGCGGACCAGATCAAGCTGGGCATCAAGCCTATCCTGGAAAAGCAGGGTTACAAGATCAAGCTGGTGGAATTCAACGACTACATCCAGCCCAACTTCGCGCTGGCTGAAGGCTCGCTGGACGCCAACGTGTTCCAGCACATCGTCTACCTGAATGAATTCGCTGCCAAGAACAAACTGCCGCTGGCCGACCTGGTGAAGATCCCGACTGCGCCGATCGCCATCTACAGCAAGAAGCACAAGACGCTGGCCGAAGTGAAGGAAGGCGGCACCGTCGCCATGCCTAACGATCCAACCAACCAGGCGCGCGCGCTGGTGCTGCTGGATCAACTGGGCTGGATCAAGCTGCGCGACAAGTTCGACCCGGTGAAGGCGTCGGAGAAGGATATCGCCGTCAACGTCAAGAAACTCAAGCTGATCTCGCTGGACGCGGCGCAGCTGCCGCGCTCCTTGCAGGACACCGACTACTCCTTCGTCAACGGGAACTACGCGCTGGCGTCGGGCATGAAGCTGAAAGAGGCACTGCTGACCGAGAAGATCTCGTCCAACTATATCAACCTGGTGGCAATCCGCGCGGCCGACAAGGACAAGCAGTTCGCCAAGGATCTCGCGGCGGCCTACCGTTCGCGCGAGTTCCTGGCCGTGACCAACAAGTACTTCCCCGACTACTCGAAGACCGAAGACCAGCTGGCGCTGGAAGCTAGCGGCGCGGGCAAGCCGGGCAAGTGATACTTAGTCCAGATCGGAAGCAGTGTGCCGCTCAGGCACCTGCTCTTCCGGTTCGCCGAAGGTCCGGTTGACCTTGCGGCCACGGATCACTGCCGGACGCGCGGCGATGTCGTCGGCCCAGCGCTTGACGTTTTTGTACTCGTGCACCGACAGGAATTCGCCGGCGCCGTAAATTTTACCGAGTACCAGAACGCCGTACCACGGCCAGATCGCCATGTCGGCGATGGTGTAGTCATCGCCCGCGACGTAGCGGTGATCGGCCAGTTGGCGATCGAGCACGTCGAGCTGGCGCTTGACCTCCATCGCATAGCGGTTGATCGGGTACTCCAGCTTTTCCGGCGCGTAGGCGTAGAAATGGCCGAAGCCTCCGCCCAGGAATGGCGCGGAACCCATCTGCCAGAATAGCCAGTTCAGCGTCTCGGTGCGTGCCGCCAATTCCTTCGGCAAGAAGGCGCCGAACTTCTCAGCCAGGTACACCAGGATCGAGCCGGATTCGAACACGCGCAAGGGCTGGGCGCCGCTTCGGTCCACCAGCGCGGGTATCTTCGAGTTGGGATTGATGTCGACGAAGCCGCTGGAGAACTGCTCACCTTCGTTGATGCGTATGAGCCAGGCGTCATATTCAGCGCCGGAATGCCCAAGAGCCAGCAACTCCTCCAGCAGGATGGTCACCTTTACGCCGTTCGGCGTGCCCAATGAATAGAGCTGCAAGGGATGCTGCCCGACCGGCAGTTCCTTCTCATGGGTGGCCCCCGCGACCGGGCGGTTGATGCTCGCAAAGGTGCCGCCCGAAGGCGCTTCAGCTACCCAGACTTTCGGCGGTACATACTTCAATTGATCAGTCATTCAAAACTCCATGCAAATTCAAGCCAAAAGCATACCCTAATCGTTGCGCATCTGCGCTTGCGACACATTGCTCCCCGCCGGAACGCTTTGGGTGAGCCATACATTACCGCCGATGGTGGAACCCGCGCCGATGGTGATGCGGCCCAGGATAGTGGCGCCGGCGTAGATCACCACGTCGTCCTCGACCACCGGATGGCGCGGCACGCCCTTGATCAGGGTGCCCTTCTCGTCCGCAGGGAAGCGCTTGGCGCCCAGGGTCACATGCTGGTACAGGCGCACGCGCTGGCCGAGGATCGCCGTCTCGCCGATCACCACGCCGGTGCCGTGGTCGATGAAGAAGCTGCCGCCGATCTGCGCACCGGGATGGATGTCGATCCCGGTCAGCGAATGGCCGATGTCCGAAATTAGCCGCGCCAGGAACGGCGAACCCAGTCGATGCAGGCTATGCGCCAGCCGGTAGTACAGGATGGCGATCGTGCCCGGATAGCACAGCATGATCTCGGCCACCGACGTCGCCGCCGGATCGCCGGAAAACGCCGCCTGCACGTCGGACACCAGCAGTCCGCGTATGCCCGGCAGGCCGGCCGCGAATTCGCGCGTGATGGCGTGGGCCTGGCGGGTCAGCGCCTCTTCATCGGGCGTGGCGTCCTCCAGCGAGAACTGCAGGCCGCGCCGGACCTGTTCCGTCAGGCGGTTCAGGGTGGTGTTGAGCGTGTCGCCGACGAAGTAGTCGATGCTCTCGTCGGTCAGGTTGGGCCGCCCGTAATGCGTGGGGAACAGCACCGCGGACAGGCCGTTGACGATGATCGTCAGCGCCTCGCGCGACGGCAACTCCCGCACCTTGCCGTGATGGCGGATGTTGTGCGTGGCCTCGCGCGACACACGCAGCTGCTCGATCACGTGATCCAGGTTCCAGTGCGACGGCTTGACGCCGGTTCCATCATAGGTATCGATAGTCATAATGTCTCGAATTATAAAAACGCGGGCAACATTACCCATGCTGGCAGCATAATCAGCCGCATACCTAAAGCGAAGGAATGATTTTCGCCTTGGATATGCGATGACTGCATATCGCGTAAAATGCTCGGTCCACTGAACAATACGCCTTAAATGAATATTTTGCTGACACTGCTGCTGGCCGGCCTTTCCATGGTCGGGCCGCTGGCCATCGACACCTACCTGCCGTCGTTCCCGGCGATCGCCCAGACCTTCGACGCCAGTCCGATGCTGATCCAGCAGACGTTGAGCATGTTCCTGTTCTGCTTTGCCTTCATGATGCTGTTCTACGGCACGCTGTCCGATTCCTTCGGCCGCCGCCCGGTGATCCTGGTATCGCTGGTGGCCTACATCGCCGCCTCCATCATCGGCGCGATGGCGCCGTCCATCGGCGTGCTGCTGGCCTGCCGCATCGTGCAGGGCCTGGCAGCCGGCGCCGGCTCGGTGGTCGGCCGCGCCATCGTGCAGGACCGCTTCTCCGGCGCCGCCGCGCAGAAGATCCTGGCTCATATCATGATGGTATTCGGCCTGGCGCCCGCCATCGCGCCGGTGCTGGGCGGCTGGTTGCAGGTGAGTTTCGGCTGGCGCTCTATCTTCTGGTTCCTCAGCGCCTTCGGCGTCCTGATGTTCATCGCCGTGCAAAGCGCGCTGCCGGAAAGCCTGCCCCTCAAGGACCGCCACCCCTTCCATCTTGGCGTCATCGCCGGCAATTACTGGAAGGTGCTGTGCCACCACCAGTTCCTGCTGCTGTCGATCGCGGTCGGCATGAGCTTTGCGGGCGTGGCGCTGTATATCGGCTCGGCCGCCTACTTCGTGATGAACATCCTGCACCTGCCGGAGACGGCGTTCGCCTGGATGTTCGTGCCGCTGATCAGCGGCATGGTGGTCGGCTCGGCGCTGTCGGGTAAGTTCGCCAACAAGTTCTCGCGCAACGCGCAGGTGTGGATAGGCTTCGCCATCATGATCGCCGCCGGCATCATCAACGTCGCCTACAACAGCGCCTTTGTCGCGGCCGTGCCTTACGCCGTGGCGCCGCTGTTTATCTACTCCTTCGGCCTGGCGCTGGCGATGACGCCCCTGTCGCTGATCGCGCTGGAGTACTTCCCGAACAACAGCGGGCTGGCGTCGTCGATGCAGTCGTTCATCCAGATGCTACTGTTTGCGCTGGTGTCCGGCCTGGTGGCGCCGCTGCTGTTCGACAGCGCGCTGAAACTGGCGTGGGGCGTGCTCGCCAGCCTGGTCGTCAGCGTGATCGCCTGGCTGTTGGCGCAAACCGGAAAACCCGTCACGCACTAACCATGGAACTGCACATCGTCATCGAAGGCAAGAAGGACCTGGGCGGGCAGCTGTACCGCCAGCTGAGCGACGCGATCCGCAGCGGACGGCTGGCCGACGGCCAGCAGCTGCCGCCTTCCCGTCTGCTGGCCGAGCAGCTCGGCCTGTCCCGCAAGACCGTCTCCGATGTCTACACCCGCCTGACGCAGGAGCGGCTGGTGCTGGGCCAGGTCGGCAAGGGCAGCTTCGTCAGCGCGCCGGCCGAGGCCAAGCCGCGCCGCCAGCTCGCCAACAACCTGGCCAGCGCCGCCATCGTCGCCAAGTGGGACGCCATGCACACACCGCTGCGCATCCCCTTCCCGGAAGGCCGCTCCCGCTATGAGTTCGTCGGCGGCTGCGTCACGCCCTCGCTGTTCCCGATCGACGAGTGGCGCCGCTGCATGCTGCACGGCCTGCGCCAGGACATCAAGGGCAGCGGCATGTACCGTCAGCCGGAAGGCATCGCCGAACTGCGCGCCGCCATCGCCCACCATGCGGCCTTTGCGCGCGGCGTGGTCTGCACCGCCAACAACGTGGTCGTCACCAACGGCGCACAGCAAGCGCTGGACCTGCTCGGCCGCGTGCTGCTGGAACCGGGCTGCGTGGTCGCCGTCGAGGAACCGGGCTATCCGGCGGCGCGCATGCTGTTCACCAGCCAGGGCGCGAAGGTGGTCGGCATCGGCGTCGACCGGGAAGGCATGCTGGTCGACCAGATCCCGCAAGGCACGCGGCTGATCTACACCACGCCAGCCCACCAGTTCCCGCTGGGGATGCAGATGAGCGTGGCGCGCCGCGAGGCGCTGCTGGCGCGCGCGCTGGAGATCGGCGCGATCATCATCGAAGACGACTACGACAGCGAGTTCCGCTACGACGGCCGCCCCACCGATTCGCTGCAAAGCATGGACCGTCACGGCGTGGTGGCCTTCGTCGGCAGCTTCTCCAAGGTGATGCTGCCGGAACTGCGGCTGGGCTACGCGGTGCTGCCGGAGGCGATACTGAACGCCGCCCTCACCGTCAAGCACCTCAACGACTGGCATACCGCCACCGCCAGCCAGCACGCGCTGGCCAAGTTCATCGCCGACGGCTACCTGTCGCGCCACATCCGCCGCTGCGGCGCCATCTACGCGACGCGGCGCGAGCGCCTGCAAACGCTGTTTGCCGATGTGCTGTCGCCCTGGTTCGAGCTGGTGCCGGCCAGCGCCGGCTTCCACCTGGCGGCGCTCTGCAAAAAAACGCTCGACCTGGACCTGCTGCTGCGGCTGGCGCGGCGCGCCGACGTCGGCCTCTATCCGCTGTCGAACTTCTACACGTCGACGCCGCCCAAGGCCGGGCTGTTCCTCGGCTACGGCGGCATCGAGACGCTGGATATCGACATCGCGCTGCTGCGCGTCCGCGACATTCTCGTGCAAATGGAGTA
Organism: Duganella sp. BJB476; assembly: GCF_003416895.1. Taxonomy (GTDB): domain Bacteria; phylum Pseudomonadota; class Gammaproteobacteria; order Burkholderiales; family Burkholderiaceae_D; genus Rugamonas. The sequence continues at coordinate 867,559 of NZ_QVIO01000001.1, read as the reverse complement.
AAGCTTAATCAGCATGTAGAATAGTGGATTGTATTGTCACGATCCCGAGCCAGCCATGCGCCTCACCTCCTTCACCGATTATTCCCTGCGGACCTTGCTGTACCTGAGCGCCCACCGGGACCGGCTGGTCACGATCCAGGATATCGCCGACATGCACTCGATCTCGAAGAACCACCTGATGAAGGTGGTCTATCAGCTGGGGCAGTCGGGATTGGTGGAGACGGTACGGGGCCGCAACGGCGGCCTGCGCCTGGCAAAAGAACCGAAGGACATCAACATCGGCGCGCTGGTGCGGATGACGGAGACCGACTTCTTCATGGCCGAATGCTTCGACCGCGCAACCGACACCTGCCCGCTGACGCCCAACTGCGCGCTGAAGCACACGCTGAACGACGCCACCAAGGCCTTCCTGGCCGTGCTGGATAAACAAACCCTGCAAGACATGCTGCCGCAGGCCGCGCCCAACGCGGCCAAGCCGGTGCGCATCGTGCGCGGCGCCGCAGCCTGAAACGCTAAGCCGCGTCCTGCCGCAGCCGCGGCAGCGACGCCATCAAATCCGAAAACCGCTGCCCCTGTATCATCACATGCTCGCGCAGCAGGCGCGCCGCCAGGTCGCCGTCGCCATCGACGATGGCCTGCACCACGCCGTCATGCTCGTGGTAGGACGTGGCCAGCCGATCACGCACCCGCAGCTGCAAGCGGCGATAAGGCCGCAGGCGCCGATACAGATTGCGCGTCTGCTCGATCAGGAACTGGTTATGGCTGCCGGCGTAGATCGCCTCGTGGAATAACTCGTTCTTGTAGTAGTAGACGTCCGGCTCCTGCGCATCGCGCGCATCCTGGCAGGCCTGGTGCGCCGCCAACAGGGCCTGCTGCTCCTCGGGCGTCATGCGCCGCGCCGCCAGGCGGCCGCAGGTCGCCTCCAGTTCCGACATCACCTCGAACATCTCCACCAGCTGCTGCGGCCCCAGCTCCGCGACGATGGCGCCGCGCCGTGGGCGTATCACCACCAGTCCCATCGACGCCAGCTGGATCAGCGTTTCCCGCACCGGCGTGCGCGAGACGCCAAAGCGCGTGGCCAGCTCGGTCTCGTCCAGGTGCTGCCCCGGCTTGAGCTCGCCGACGGCGATCATCTCTTCTATTTGTTCGCGCAGCGTGGCGGAATGGGTAGTCATGGTGTTTTTGCGGCCTTGTGGTTTACAGCTCGTGTATAACAAGCTTCATTATAAGCAGTGAATTTAGCTTGACAATGTATTCCAACGAGATATTCTTGTATACACAAAAAAGAACGTTGCATATTTGACCCACCTTGGAGGAATCATGAGCGTAATCACCCGCAGGTCCGTACTGGCCGCCCTGGCCGCCAGCCCGCTGTTGCTGCAACCGGCATGGGCGCAGAACACCACCCTCAAGATTTCGCACCAATTCCCCGGAGGGACGGTCACCGAGGGCGACTTCCGCGACCGCCTGACCCGCATGTTCGCGGCCGAGGTGGAAAAGCGCAGCAAGGGCAGCCTCAAATTCGAGATCTATCCGGGTTCCTCGCTGATGAAGACCAACGCCCAGTTCTCGGCCATGCGCAAGGGCGCGCTGGACATGTCGCTGGTGCCGCTGTCGTATGCGGGCGGCGAAGTCCCGGAAGTGAACATCGGCCTGATGCCCGGCCTGGTGACCTCCTACGAGCAGGCCTACGGCTGGAAGAACGCCGAAGTGGGCAAGGAATTGAGCCGCATCCTGAACGAAAAGGGCATCGTGCTGATTAGCTGGATCTGGCAGGCCGGCGGCGTGGCCTCGCGCACCAAACCGGTGATCGATCCGGACGATGCCAAGGGCATGAAGATACGCGGCGGCTCGCGCGAGATGGACCTGATCCTCAAGGCCGCTGGCGCCGCCGTGGTGTCGCTGCCGTCCAACGAAATCTACGCCGCCATGCAGACCGGCGCGATGGAAGCGGCGCTGACCTCTTCGACCTCGCTGATCTCGTTCCGCCTGGAGGAAGTGTCGAAGGCGCTGACCACCGGCCGCGCGGGCGCCTACTGGTTCATGTTCGAGCCGCTGATGATGTCCAAGGCCATCTTCGACCGCCTGACGAAAGAACAGCAGGCCACCATCATGGCCGTCGGCGCCGAGATGGAGACCTTTGCGCTGAGTTCCGCCAAGGCCGACGACCAGGCAGTGGCCGACGTCTACGCCAAAGCCAAGGCCAAGGTGGTGGACCTGAATCCGGCCGCGCTGAAAAAATGGCAGGCCATCGCCCGCACCACCGCATGGAAGGACTACGGCGAACGCAATGAAAACTGCGCCAAGCTGCTGAAACTGGCAGAGAAAACGCTATGAGCCACGGCATAGAGCTGGAGCCGCCGCGCGCCGCGGCGCCGCCGGACAACGCCATCGTCGCGATGGCGACCGCACTGCTGGGCAAACTCAATCACGCGCTGATGATGGTGTCCATGGTGGCGCTGGTGCTGACGGCGTTCGTGCTCACCTACTCGGTGGTGTCGCGCTACTTCTTCCATGCACCTACCGACTGGCAGGATGAAGCGTCGGTGTTCATGCTGGTCGGCGTGACCTTCTTCTGCACCGCCTACGTGCAATCGCATCGCGGCCATATCGGCATCGAGGCGCTGGCATCGCTGCTGCCGCCGCGCGTGAATGCGGCGCGGCTGTTCATGGTGGACCTGGTGTCGGCGCTGTTCTGCGCCTTCTTCTCGTGGAAATCGTGGACCCTGTTCCACGAAGCCTGGGTCGATGGCCAGACCACCTCCTCCACCTTCGCGCCGCCGCTGTGGATACCCTACGCCATGATGGCCGCCGGGATGAGCATCCTCACGCTGCAAATCGTGCTGCAAACGCTGGCGCGCCTCACTGACAAACCTAGTAACAAAACGGAGCGCGCGGCATGAGCGACCTGACTCTTGGCGCCTTGTACGGCGCCGTTACCCTGGTGGTGATGTTCTCCGGCATGCCGATCGCCTTCGCGTTGGGCGTGGTGGCCACAGGCTTCATGTACTTCTGCATGCCGGCCTCCTCGCTCGACACGATCACCCAGAACGTGTACGAGGAAATGGCGTCGATCACGCTGCTGTCCATCCCCCTGTTCATCCTGAAGGGCGCGGCCATCGGCAAATCCCCGGCCGGCAAGGACCTGTATTCAGCGATACACACATGGATGCACAAGATCCCAGGCGGCCTGGGTATCGCCAACGTCTTCGCCTGCGCGCTGTTCGCGGCGATGGCCGGTTCGTCGCCCGCCACCTGCTCGGCCATCGGTTCGGCAGGTATTCCCGAGATGCGCCGTCGCGGCTACTCGCCCGGTTTCGCGGCCGGCATCATCGCCGCCGGCGGCACGCTGGGCATTTTGCTGCCGCCGTCGATCACCATGATCCTGTACGCGGTCGCCGCCGAGCAGTCGCTGGGCCGTCTGTTCCTGGCCGGGATCGGCCCCGGCGTGCTGCTGGTGCTGCTGTTTGCCGGCTACGCCGTCTACCGCGCGCACAAGGAATACAAGGCCGCGCTGGTCATCTATGAACAAGGCGGCGCCAAGTCGGCCTACCTGGAAGACGAGCACTTCACGCTGGCGCAAAAGGTGGAAATGCTGCCGCGCGTACTGCCCTTCATCATCCTGCTGATCGGCGTGATGGTCGCGCTGTACGGCGGTTTCGCCACGCCGTCCGAAACGGCGGGCCTGGGCGCGCTGCTGGCGCTGGTGCTGCTGGCCGTGATCTACGGCGTGTGGCGTCCGAAGGATCTGTCGCCCATCCTCAGCTCATCGATCAAGGAATCGACGATGCTGTTGCTGATCATCGGTATGTCGCTGTTCTATTCTTACGTGATGAGCTACTTGCACATCAGCCAGTCCGCCGCCGCGTGGGTGGTCAGCCTGCACCTGTCGAAATGGCTGCTGCTGGCGGTGATCCTGCTGATGGTGATCGTGTTCGGCTTCTTCCTGCCGCCGGTATCGATTATCCTGATGACCGCGCCCATCATCCTGCCGCCGCTGAAAGCCGCCGGCTTTGACCTGATCTGGTTCGGCATCGTCATGACGGTGGTGATGGAGATGGGCCTGATCCACCCGCCGGTGGGCCTGAACATCTTCGTCATCAAGAACATCGCGCCCGACATCCCGCTCAAGGATGTGGTGTGGGGCGTGTTCCCGTTCCTGATCCTGATGTTCGTGGCGGTGCTGCTGTTGTGCGTCTTCCCGTCTATTTCCACCGGCCTGCCGGACATGATCATGGGAGCAAAGTAAATGAACTGGAATACCCTTCGGGACAACCGCGATGCGCGCCTGCAGCGGACGCGCACCGCATTGGGCAATGAACTGGACGGCAAAACCCTGCCGTCCGCCCGCATCGCCGACCTGCTGCACACGGTGCTGGAGTGCGGCGACCGCGTCTGCCTCGAAGGGAACAACCAGAAGCAGGCCGACTTCCTCGGCCACGCGCTGGCCAACCTGAACCCGGAGCGCATCAACAACCTGCACATGCTGCAATCGGTGCTGGCGCTGCCGGAGCATCTGGACGTGTTCGAGCGCGGCGTCGCCTCGAAGCTGGACTTCTCGTTCTCCGGCCCGCAGGCGGTGCGCGTGGCGCGGCTGGCTTCCGCCGGCAAGCTCAATATCGGAGCGATCCACACCTATCTGGAGCTGTTCAGCCGCTACTTCATCGACCTGCCGCCGCGTGTCTGCCTGGTCGCGGCAGAAGCGGCGGACCGCCACGGCAACCTGTACACCGGCCCGAACACCGAGGACACGCCGGCCATCGTCGAAGCGACGGCGTTCAAGCAAGGCATCGTCATCGTGCAGGTCAACCGCATCGTCGACACCGTGCCGCGCGTGGACATACCGGGCGACTGGGTCGATTTCGTCGTGCAGTCGCCGCGCCCCTATTACATCGAGCCGCTGTTCACGCGCGATCCGGCACAGATCTCCGAGATCCAGGTGCTGATGGCGATGATGGCGATCAAAGGCATCTACGCCGAGTATGGCGTGCAGCGCCTGAACCACGGCATCGGCTTCGACACCGCCGCCATCGAGCTGCTGCTGCCGACCTACGCCGAGTCGTTGGGCTTGCGCGGCAAGATCGGCAAGCATTGGGCGCTCAATCCGCATCCGGCGCTGATCCCGGCGATCGAAGCCGGCTTCGTGCAGTCGGTGCACTCCTTCGGCTCGGAGCTGGGCATGGAGGACTACATCCATGCGCGGCCGGACGTCTTCGCCGTCGGCCCGGACGGCACCATGCGCAGCAATCGCGCCCTGTGCCAGGCCGCCGGCCACTACGCCTGCGACATGTTCATCGGCTCGACGCTGCAGATCGACTTGCAGGGAAATTCGTCGACCGCCACCGCCGGCCGCATTTCCGGCTTCGGCGGCGCCTCCAACATGGGCGCCGACGCGCGCGGACGGCGCCACGCCAGCCCGGCATGGCTGAAGGCGGGCCAGCAGGCGCGCGAAGGCCGCAACACCATCCCGCGCGGCCAGAAACTGGTGGTGCAGATGGTGGAGACCTTCCGTGAACATATGCAGCCAGCCTTCGTCGAGAAGCTCGACGCATGGGAGCTGATGGCGCAAGCCAAGATGGCGATCCCGCCAGTGATGATCTATGGCGACGACGTCAGCCACGTCCTGACCGAGGAAGGCATCGCCAACCTGCTGATGTGCCGCACCGACGAGGAACGCGAGCAGGCGATACGCGGCGTGGCGGGCTACACGCCGGTCGGCCTGGCGCGGGACAAGCGGATGGTGGAAAACCTGCGCGATCGCGGTATCATCCAACGCGCGGAAGATCTCGGCATCGACAAGCGCATGGCCACGCGCGACCTGCTGGCCGCCCGCAATATGAAAGACCTGGTGCGCGCATCGGGTGGCTTGTACCAGCCGCCCAAGCGTTTCCGCAACTGGTAAGGAGCCTGACAATGGAAACACTGAACTACCGATTTGAACAAGGCACACAGCGCTTGAAAGCGACGCCGCACGTGGTGGGCGTGGTCGGCTCCGGCAACCTGGAAGTGCTGATCGAACCGGCCGACCTGGCCGGCGCCTGCACCATTGAGATCACCACCGCCGCCGTCGGCTTCGGGCCGATCTGGGGGGCGGTGATGCGCGACTTCCACCAGCGCTGGCTGCTGGCCGACACCCGCATCTCGATCAACGACATGGGCGCCACACCCGCCGTCGTCAGCCTGCGCATGGACCAAGCAGTGCAGACCATGCTGGGAGTATCCTGATGAGCCGAGCATCCAGCTATCAGGAAGCTAACGCGCGAGAACGGTTGCAGCAGCTGTTCGACCCGGGCAGCTTTGAGGAATTCCTGCCGCCGTCGGAGCGCATCGTCAGCCCCCACCTGGGCCAGTTGAACGCGCCGGTGGCGTTTGACGACGGTGTCGCGGTAGGCCGCGCGAAGCTGGGCGGCGTGACCGTCTACACGGCCGCGCAGGAAGGTGGATTCATGGGCGGTGCGGTCGGCGAGGTGCACGGCGCCAAACTGGTCGGCCTGCTGCGGCGCGCGGTGCGCGACCAGGTCACGGCGGTGCTGCTGCTGGTGGAATCGGGCGGCGTGCGCCTGCACGAAGCCAACGCCGGCCTGATCGCGGTATCGGAAGTGATGCGCGCATTGCTCGATACGCGCGCCGCCGGCATCCCCGTGGTCGTGCTGGTGGGCGGTTCGAACGGCGCCTTTGGCGGCATGGGCATCGTCTCGCGCTGCGCCAATGTGGTGGTGATGTCGGAGGAAGGCCGGCTGGCGATGTCCGGTCCGGAAGTGATCGAGACCGCCAGCGGCGTCGAGGAATTCGATTCGCGCGACCGCGCGCTGGTGTGGCGCACCAGCGGCGGCAAGCACCGCTATCTGATGGGCGATTGCCAACGCATCGTGGCCGACGATATCGCCGCCTTCCGCGCAGCCGCGCGCGACGCGTTGGCCGCGCTGGCCGGCACGCAAGTGGAGTTGACGCTGGAAGCGCTGGAAGCCGAGCAGCAGATGCTGGACGAGCGCATCGCCCGCTTCGGCGCCCTCACCGATCCGGTCGATATCTGGGCTGCGATGCAGATCCCGGATGCGGCCAATATTCCGATGCTGGATGTAGACAGTTTTATCGCGGCGGCCGACAAGCGCCGCATGGGAGCCTAAGGTGAACTGGAAAAAACTGGCGGACACGCTGTTCCCGCAAGGGCATGCCATCGTCGAGCAGAACGACTTCCTGTGCGGCAGCGCGCAGGTGGACGGGCAAGCGGTGGCGGTGATCGGCACCACCGGCCACACGCCAATCGGCGTGGAGATCGCACTGGCGCAGGCCAAGGCCATCCTGCGCACGGTGCGTGAATTTCCCGGCATGCCGATACTGATGCTGGTCGATACGCAGGGCCAGCGCCTGCGCCATCGCGACGAGATGTTGGGCATCAACAGCTACATGGCGCATCTCGGGAAATGCGTGGACCTGGCGCGCCGCAAGGGGCACAAGATTATCGGCCTGGTGTACGACCAGGCGCTGTCGGGCGGTTTCATCACCAGCGGCTTGATGGCCGACGCCTGCTATGCCCTGCCCGATGCGACTATCCGCGTCATGGGTTTGCCGGCGATGGCGCGCATCACCAAAGTGCCGGAAGAACGCCTGACCGAGCTTGCGCAGAGCAATCCAGTGTTCGCGCCGGGGCCGGAGAACTATCTGCGCATGGGCGGGCTGGAAGCGATCTGGGAAGGCGACCTGGCGGCGCATCTGCGCGCCGCGCTCGCGGAGCCGACCACCGGTGACCAGCGCAGCGCATTGGCACTCCAGCGCGGTGGACGCCGCTGGACGCAACCGGTGATCGATGCCGTGATGACTGATGGTCATGTACACGTTGCCTGAATCGGAGCAGATGATGCAACCAGAGCCCGCCGCGCGCGGTCTGGAGCGGCATATGCTGGCCTGGCTTACGGAACCGGGCTGGCAGGCGGTACTGCGCGCTGCGCAGCCGCAGCACAAGGCCGCGCTCACACTCTGGCAAGGGCAGGATTGGCCGGCCGTAGTGCGACGCTTCGATATCGGCGCGCAGCCGGACGAAGTTTGCCTCGGCCTGCCGCTGCCGCCGGACGAAGACACCGGCGAGAAGGTGCGCATTTCCTTGCGCGCGCAGACGCTGGAGATCAGCAGGACATCGCCGGCGGTGGAACTGCGGTCGGCGCTGCGCTGCGCCGGGCCGTGGCGCGAGGCGCTGGCGACGCTGGAGCGCGAGACGGAGCATCTGCACCTGCGCATCTACGGTTCGATGGCGATGCAGGCGCTGACTGGCTTGCTGTACCTGACGCCCGCCTCGGATATCGACATTCTGTTCCACCCTCGCAGCCGCGAGGAGCTGCATGACGGCGTGGCGCTGCTGTCGCGCCATGCGGCGCATGTGCCGCTTGATGGCGAGATCGTATTCCCCGGCGGCCAGGCGATATCGTGGAAGGAGTGGCGCATGGCGATGGAAAATCCGGCCCGGGTGATCGTCAAGGAGCTGCACGCGGTGCGGTTGGCCGACACCGCGTCCCTGCTGGCGACCTTGGAGCCTCATTGATGCGCACCGCCCTCGCCCCTGCGCGCCTGCGGATGCAAGCGATGATGAAGCCGAGGCTAAGCCGCACGGCGCAGCACAGCTTTGCGGGCGACGTGGCGCGGCTGGCGGCTCGCAGCCTGCACGCGGAGCTTTGCCTGTATCCCAAGCCGGGACTGGTGTCGCTGGTGGATCCCGGCAGTCATGAAGATATGGATGCGCAAACCTTCATGCGCAGCCTGTTCTCGCTGCGCCACTACTTCAAGAAAATCTGCCTGGCAGGATTGAACGACGCGCCGTTCGCGCGGCTGAAACAGCTGGGCATCGAAGCCGAAGCAGCGATGCTGAAGGCGACGCGCGGGATCAATACGCATCGAGGCGCGATCTTCAGCCTCGGCCTGCTGTGCGCCACCGCCGGCCGCGCGCGCGCGCAAGGCACGCCTATGACGCCGGCCGCGCTGCGCGCCGCCATGCTGATACGCTGGGGCGAGGAGCTGGCCATGCATGCCGCTGCGGTCGCAGCGCCGTCGGACCTCAGCAACGGCCTGCGCGTCGCGGCGCGATATGCGGTCAGCGGCGCGCGGGAGGAAGGCGCACTCGGGCTGCCATCTGTGTTTGAAATCGGCGTGCCGGCGCTGCTGGCCTCACGCGCGCGCGGCGCAAGCATGACGCATGCACGCATCGACACCTTGTTCACGCTGATGGCGCGCATCAGCGACAGCAACGTCTACCACCGCGCCGGCCCTCAAGGCGCGCAAACGGTGCGCACGCACGCCCAGCACTTCATCGATCTTGGCGGCACGGCCAACGCCGACTGGTGCGCGCAGGCTCTGGCCAGCCATCAGGCATTCGTGCAGCAGCGCCTCTCGCCAGGCGGCGCGGCGGACTTGCTGGCGGCCAGCTGCCTGGTACACGCCATCGCCGCGATGGAGCAAGACGAACAATGACGACGTCCTACGGCACACTGTCCCGCCTGCTGCTGCTCTGCCCCGGCCAAGGCGGCCAGCATGCCGCGATGTTCGACCTGCCCCGCAGCAGTCCGTCCGGCGACGCAGCCGCCAGCGCACTGCTGGCCGGCCTGGCGCTGGCCGACAACGCGGACATCTACGCAAACCGCAACGCCCAGCCATTGATCGTCGCGGCCACGCTGTCTATGTGGGAAGCGATACGCGAGTTCACGCCAAAGCCAGCGCTGGTGGCCGGCTACAGCATCGGCGAGCTGTCCGCCTACGGCGTCGCCGGCGCCCTCCCGCCGCAGACGGCGGTGCAGCTGGCAGCAGAACGCGCGCAGCTGATGGACGACTGCGCCCGTGCCCTGCCCGGTCAAACGCTGATGTCGATTTCCGGCCTGGCGCTATCCCGTACCTCGGCCCTGCTGGCCGAACACGCTTTTCACATGAGCATAGAGAACGGTGACGACGCCTGCATCGCCGGCGGCCCTGCCGTCAGCGCCGAAGCGCTTGAGCGGGCGGTGCACGCAGCCGGTGGCCGCAGCACGCGCCTGCCGGTGGAAGTGGCCTCGCACACGCGCTACATGCAGGCCGCGGTTGCGCCCTTCGCAGCAGCCCTGCAACGAACAGCATTCCAGCCGATGAGCGCACCGGTACTGGCCGGCATCGGCGCGATGGCAGTCAACAGCAAAACGCCGGCCGTGGACCAGCTCTCGCGTCAGTTGGCGGAAACGATACACTGGGCCGCCTGCATGGACGCCGCCGCCGAAGCCGGCATCACCTACGCATTGGAACTCGGCCCCGGCGCCGCGCTATCGCGCATACTGCAAAACCGCCACCCGTACATCAACACCCGCTCCGTGGCCGACTTCCGCACCTTGGACGGCATCCGAAAATGGCTGGCGCGCGCCGCCGAATAGCCGGCGGCGATACCACTTAACCGCGATTATTCTGCGTCGCCCAGGCGACGATATTGGACGCATCCATCGCGCCCGGCTGCCGCATCACCTCGCGCCCGCCCTTGAACAGCGCCAGCGTCGGAATACTGCGGATCGCATAACGCGCCGCCAGTTCCCGCGCCTCCTCCGTATTGAGCTTCACCACGCGGAACTGCGGTTCCAACCGCTGCGCGGCCTGCGCGTAGAACGGCGCCATGGTCCTGCACGGCCCGCACCACGGCGCCCAAAAATCCACCAGCACTGGAATGTCGCTGCGCTCGATGTGCTTGAGAAAGCGCGCGGACGACAACTCCAGCGGCTGTCCGGTGAACAGCGCCTTCTGGCATTTGCCGCACACCGGCTGCAGCGCCAGCTTGGCGGAAGGCACGCGGTTCACTGCGTCGCAATGGGGGCAAACGATATGCAGCGATTCAGGCTGCGCGGCGGCGGTATTCGTCATCTTTATCTCCAGGCTGCTTCAAGCCGCCCATGATAAAGCAAGGACAAAAAAATTGCCGCGCTGCGCGATGCCAGATCGCGGGCGCGGCGAAGACTGGAGCCTGTCAGCTCAGTCGTCGGTCTCAGGTTTCCTTGCGGGCGCCGGTCTGCTTGGTGGATTGAGCAGCTTGAGCGGCAGTCTGGGACTGCGAAGCTTGTTGCCCACCCTGCATGCTGCCTTCGCGGCTTTCGCGGCTTTCGGTGCCGTTCTGGCCTGCGCTTTGCATGGTGGAGCTGCTGCGCATTTCATTGCCGCGCGATTGGCGTGCGCCATCGCTATGGCTGATGAACGGATCGGAGAAGCGTTCCACCGCATCCTGGTGGCTGCGCAGGGTTTTTTCCGTTTCTTCCGACGTGACGCGGGCCACTTCATCGGCCAGGGCCTTGGCGGTGCGGCTGGTTTCCTGCACGTGCTCTTCCGCCACTTTGGACAGGTCGACCTGAGTGTCGGCGGCAATGCGAGACAGATGCTGCTGGTAAGCGCGCAGCTTCTCGGCGGTGGGTTGGGCATGGGCGGCGGCGGCGGCTATCGCCTCCGTCGGACGGTGGGTGGTGATGATGTGCTGGCCAGCCGATGTGCCTTCTTCCAGCAAGGTTTGAGCCAATTGAATGTTCAGGTCGCTGTACTGCTGAACAGTACGGAACAAGGACTTCGACATGTCGTTAAAGAACGACAACTGGGCTTCCATATGGGTTTTGGCTGCTGGGGTGACAATTTGAGAAAATGGGTACATAGATGCCTCGAAAAGAAAGTAAAAGATGGCCTGGGGGTTGTCGAACCGGTTTCGACGCCGCATCGCAGCGCGAATGCCAAGGCTACGTTAGACAGTCCCGCGACGTCTGATCTAGATCAAACGTGCGTTGCCGCTATCGGAGGAACTCTGCAAACCGGATTAATCCTAGGCCATCTCTTCTTCAGTTCCGCGCGCTCCGCCAGCGCTCATGCCAGAGACCGCCGGCGGCCAGCAACATCCCGAGCAACAATTGCATACCAACAGTCTGCGTGGTGGCCGCGCCATTGAAGCCGACCACGTCGAGCGCCGCCACCTTGGGGGCCTGGATCGCCACGTACAACCCGAACAGGAACAGCGCGAGGAACACCCGCGCGGTGCGGCTGAGGCGGCCGAACAGATTGGCTGCGCCGGCCAGCGCCAGCATGCCGGTCGCCAGCGCGGCCGCGCGCAATGGCGCCGTCACGGCCAGGCGCAACAGCAGCGGCGCCGTGAACAACAGCGCCAGCAGGCAGGTCGCCAGCAGTTGCGCGGCATAGCGCCGCGTGCTGCCGCCCGGCGTGGCGCCGCTCATCGCGGCCACGTCGTGCTGCTGGTCGCGCACGCTGATATCGCTGACCAGGATGCCCCAGACGGCGACGGCGGCGACGGTGACCGTGCCGAGCGCAGCGCCGGGCGCCACGCAGGCGGCCACCAGCAGCGCCAGCGCCGCCGCGATGGCCGCCGGGTTGGACATCAGCGTCAGCGCCAGCACGGCCAGCGCCTGGCCGGTCACGCCCGGCCCTCCCGGCACGCGCACGGCCAGCGCAAACAGCGGCCGCACCAGCCGCGTCAACGGACGCAACCAGCGGTTCGCCAGCGCCAGCGGCGACCAATCGCCTGTGCCGGCCGCGCGCACCGTGACGCGGTCCGGGGTGAAGCGATGAAACAGCCCCAAGGCCGGCAACAGCGGCAGCATGGCGATCAGCCCGCAGGCCAGGCGCGTCAGCACCGTCTGCTCCGACCACAACCAGGTCGGCATGAACACCGGCGCCAGCGCCGCGTCGAACGCGCCGCCGCCGAGCACGAAATTGGTGCCGTGCAGCACCGATTGCAGCGCCATCACCACCGTGCCCAGGCCGGAGAAATCGACCAGCAGCACCGTTTTCCAGGCGCCGCCACCAGCGACCATGATGGCGATGGGCGTCGACATCTGCGTCACATAGAGTACGAAATACAGCACGTCGCCGCGCTTGCCCATCAGCGGCGCCCACGCATCGCACAGCAGCGCCATCGCGGCGGTGAAGAACACCAGCGGCAGCAGCATCAGTGCAAACGTCTGCGCGTAGACCAGCAGTTGCACCGGACCTTCGCCGCGCAAGAGGTGCAGCACCACCATGGTCAGCATGAAGATGCCCAGCAGTCCGCACAGGTAAGCCACGCTGCCCAGCCAGCGGCCGAACAGGAACACGGCGTTGCTCACCGGCGTGGCGGCCAGCACCGCGCCGGCGCCGCTGCGCACATCCTCGCTCATGCGTCCGCGCACCAGGTAGAAGCCGGCCAGTCCGAGGAACAGACCGCCCAGTCCCGCGCTGCCCATCGCCAGGCAGCTGCTGGTGTAGGCCACGCGGGTTTTTCCCATCACGATCAGCGCCACTCCGGTGGCGGGATCGGCCACCATCAGCCAGGTCAGCGCGATCAGCGCCAGCACCGCCACCAGCGTACCGGTGCGGCGCATGCGCAGGCGCACTTCGGTCAGCACCAATAACTTCAATGCCAGCGCGTTCATGCCGCTTGTTCCTGCAGCGCGTAGCGGCGCGTCATCAGCGCCTCTTCCAGCGTCGGCTCGGCCGGCACCGCGCCGGCGCACGGCGACGACGGGTGGGCGATGCGCAGGTTGATGCCGTGCTCATTGCGCTGCGCCTGCAGCACCTGCACCTCGGCGCGCAGGGCCTCATAGTGCTGCGCCTCCACCGTGACCGACCATACCTGGCTGCGCGCTCCGTGCACGAAACTGTCCGGCGTATCGAAGGCCACCAGCTTCCCCTTGTTCATGATGGCCAGGTGGCCGGCCATGTTCTCGATGTCGGACACGATGTGGGTCGACACGATCACCAGCTTGCGGAAGCCGATCTCCGACAGCAGATGGCGGAAACGCAGCCGTTCTTCGGGATCGAGGCCGGCGGTCGGTTCGTCGACGATCAGCACATCGGGATCGTTGAGCAGCGCCTGCGCGATGCCGAGCCGGCGCCGCATGCCGCCCGAGAATCCTGCCGCCTGGCGGTGCGCATGCTCGTGCAGGTTGACCATCTCCAGCAGCAACCGCAGACGGGCCGGATCGCGCACGCCCTTCAGCGCCGCGAAGTATTGCAGGAATTCCAGCGCCGTCAGGTTCGGATACACGCCGAAGTCCTGCGGCAGGAAGCCCAAGCGGCTACGTATCGCATCGGGCTTCTTCACGATGTCCGCGCCGTCGAACAGGATCTCGCCGCTGGTCGGTTTGGTCAGCGTGGCGATCATTTGCATCAGCGAGGTCTTGCCCGCGCCGTTATGGCCGATCAGGCCGACCACGCCGGCCGGAAGATTCAAACTGACGTCGTCGACTGCCCGCACGTTCTTCGCATAAGATTTGACGACGTTACGTAATTCAAGCATGTACTAAGCGCTCCTGGAAATGAAAGCGGGGCCGGTCCAGCACCATGCCGGACCGGCCCCGCTTGCGGGTGCCTTATTCTACTGTGTTATTTAAATAACACGGCGGCTTTTTGCACCGTCAGCCACACGCCGATCGCCAGCGGAATGCCGACCGCCAGCCAGCCGAAGGCCACCGCCGCCGGGCTGGTCACGCCGTTCGACGCGACCGCCGTGCCGCTCGATGCGGCGACGTCGCGCTCGTGCGCCAGCTTCTTCTCGGCGGCCAGTTCGGCTTCGCTCATGAAGTGCTTGTCGGCCACCGGGCGCACCATCAGGTTGCACAGCAGGCCAATCACCAGCAGGCCCGCCAGCACGTACATGGTGATGTCGTAAGCCTGCGCCTTCGGCACGCCGTGCGCGATCTGGTACTCGCGGATGTAGGTCACCAGCAGAGGACCGAACACGCCGGCCATCGACCATGCGGTCAGCAAGCGGCCATGGATCGCGCCTACCATCTGGGTGCCAAACAAATCGGCCAGGTAGGCCGGCACGGTGGCGAAACCGCCGCCGTACATCGACAGGATGATGCAGAAGAAGCCGACGAACAGCGCCAGCTGCGCGCCGTACGCCATCGACGGGATCAGGCCATACAGCGCGATGCCCAGCACGAAGAAGATGCCGTAGGTGGCTTTGCGGCCCAGGAAGTCCGAGCACGAGGCCCAGACGAAACGGCCGCCGATGTTAAACAACGACAGCAAGCCGGTGAAGCCGGCAGCGATCGCGGCGATCTGGCCCTTCTGCGCCAGCGTCAGGTCGTTGAACGCGACGTTCACGCCCAGCAGCTGGCCGGCGAAGATCTCCTGCAGCAGCGGCGAGGCCATGCCGAGGATGCCGATACCGGCCGTCACGTTCAGGCACAGCACCAGCCACACCAGCCAGAATTGCGGTATGCCCCACACCTTGCTGGCGTGGACATGGCGGCTGGTGATCATGGTGTTGGCGGCGGCGTTGACGGGCGGCGTCCAGCCGGCCGGTTTCCAGCCGGTCGGCGGCACGCGGTACGACAGCGCGCCGGCCATCATGAAGACGAAGTAGATCGCCGCCATCACCAGGAAGGTCTGCCACACGCCGACCGAATCGGGCGTGGCGAAGAACTTCATCAGCTTGTCGGCCAGCGGCGCACCGATCATCGCGCCACCGCCGAAGCCCATGATGGCCATGCCGGTCGCCATGCCGCGGCGATCCGGGAACCATTTGATCAGCGTCGACACCGGCGAGATGTAGCCCAGGCCCAGGCCGATGCCGCCGATCACGCCGGAGCCCAGCCACATCAACCAGATCTGGTGCTGGTACACGCCCAGCGCCGAGATCACCAACCCGCCGCACCAGCACAGCGCCGACACCACGCCGGCCTTGCGCGGACCGGCGTGTTCCAGCCAGCCGCCGAACAGCCAGGCGGCCAGGCCGAGGAAGACGAAGAACATGGTGTACATCCAGCCCAGCATCGATATCTGCCAGTCGCAGGTGGACGACAGGATCTTGGCCATCAAGTCCATGTCGGCCGGACAGGCCAGCGCTTCCTTGATGCCGAGCGCGCGCGACAGCGGCAACCAGAACACGGAAAAACCGTAGGCCATGCCGATGCACAGGTGGATCGCCAGCGCCGCAGGCGGCACCAGCCAACGATTGAAACCGGACCCCGCTACCGTCCGTTCCTTTTCCAAAAAATCAAAAATTGCCATATGAAAGCCCCTTTTATTTCATGTAACTTGAGTACATGTTTCCCCAATACAACTAAGGGCGGGAGCGTAGCATAAAGCTAGTGACTTGTCTTATGGATAGCGTTTCAATTCGTCTAATGTGAACCACAGTTCCTTGCGGGCCAGCGGGGTTTGCGACGTCAGCAGCGGATTGGGAAGCTCGATCACCAGACGATGCTCGAATCCGGCCTGGCGCAGCAGCCGACCGTAGTACAGGTAGAACAGCCGTTCGAAGCTGCCGTCTGCCAGCGCCGCCTCCAGTCCGGTGCGTACCGCCTCGGCCAGTGCCAGGTTGTTGCGGTTGACGAAAAAATAATCGGCGGTGGGATAGTGCAGCACGATATGGGTATCGATCGCCAGCTCGGGGTAGCGCTGCGCCTCGGCCCAGATCTCGTTGGCGGAGCGCGGCGCCCAGTCGATGCGGTTCGCCTTCAGCATGCCGAACAAGCCGCTGTAGATGGCGATCGGATACACGCTAAGACCGCTATGCCGCAGGATCTGCAAATCCGGCCAGTCGTGGCCCTGGGCGGTGCTGAAACGCTTCAGGTCGTCCACGGTGCGCACGTCGCGCAGTAATTCCTTGTGGTCGGCGCGCAGCAAGCCGATGCGCCAGCCGATCAGGCCACGCGTCATCGGTATCCGTATCGGCAGCAACAATCGCTCGCGCTCGGCCGAGGTCATGGTGCCGACGATGTCGATCCGGCCCGAGCCCGACCGCAGCTCCACCAGCGCGCGGTTCTGCTGCATATTGAGCGGCGACAGCTCGACCCGGTACTGGCCGCCGGACTTGGCCAGCGCCAGCCGCAGTAGCGCCAGTCCATACTCGCCGCGCTCGTCGTCGATGCCCTCGGCGCGCGGGTAGCGCACCAGGATAGGCTCGGCCGCCGCAGCCGCCGCAAGCAGTATCAGGCAGGCCAACAGCATTCGGCATAGCGCAGGCATGGCATCTGTTCCACCAGGATATCTCGACGATCATACTCACCCAGTTGCCCGGCAAGGTCAAGTCTGCTGAATTTTTAATCAAATGCGTGCATTTCCCCGCACACAGGTGTACACTTTCGACACTTGCCGAAGGGAAATATCATGGCCATCGCCGCACTCAGCTCAGGAATCACCGGTCTCAACGCCTCCGAACGGGCGTTGGGCAACAGCGCGCACGCGATCGCCAACATCGGCACCCAGGGCTTCCAGCCGACGCAGGCCGTGTTCAAGGAAAACGCGCCGGCCGGCAGCGGCGTGTCGATCTCCTTCCAGGCGCAGCAGCTGCAAGCGGCCGACGCGCCCAGCGCCACCAACCTCGCCACCGAAACCACCAACTCGCTGGTCTACAAGGCGCAATTCGATCTGTCGGCCAAGGTGATCCAGGCCGCCGACCAGAATATCGGCACGCTAATCAATACCAAAGCTTGACAGGGTCTGGCCGAATCGGCACATTGAAGTCTGCCGAAGAGGGAGACCCATGATAAGAGACCAGGAAACGCTGAACATTCTGCTGGATAGCATCCGCCGCTTTGTGCGCGAACAACTGGTGCCGCACGAGCAGCAAGTGGCCGACACCGACGAAATCCCTCCCGCGCTGGTGGCGCAGATGCGCGAACTGGGCTTGTTCGGCCTGTCCATCCCCGAACAATACGGCGGCCTGGGTCTGACGATGGAAGAGGAAGTGCTGGCCGCGTTTGAAATCGCCCGCACCTCGCCCGCCTTCCGCTCGCTGTTCGGCACCAACAACGGCATCGGTTCGCAGGGCATTCTGATCGACGGCACCGAAGAACAAAAGAACACCTGGCTGCCGCGCATGGCCTCCGGCGAAGTGGTCGGCTCCTTCGCGCTGACCGAGCCGGGATATGGTTCAGACGCCGGCTCGCTCGCCACCTCTGCAGTGCGCGACGGCGACCACTACATCATCAACGGCACCAAGCGCTACATCTCCAACGCGCCGGAGGCCGGCGTGTTCACCGTAATGGCGCGCACCGACAGCACCCGCAAGGGGCCGAGCGGCGTATCGGCCTTCATCGTCGAACGCGACACGCCCGGCATCTCGCTCGGCAAGAACGACAAGAAGATGGGACAGCAAGGCGCCCACACCTGCGACGTGATCTTCGAGAACTGCCGCGTGCCCGCCACCAGCATCATCGGCGGCAAGGAGGGCCAGGGCTTCAAGACCGCGATGAAGGTGCTGGACAAAGGCCGCCTGCACATCTCGGCGATCTGCGTCGGCGTGGCCGAGCGTATGCTGGACGACGCGCTGCGCTATGCGATGGAGCGCCAGCAGTTCGGCCAACCCATCGCCGAGTTCCAGCTGATCCAGGCCATGCTGGCCGACAGCAAGGCCGAGATCTACGCCGCCCGCTGCATGGTGCTGGACGCCGCGCGCCGCCGCGACAACCGCGAGGACATCACCACCGAAGCCTCGTGCTGCAAGCTGTTCGCCTCCGAAATGTGCGGCCGCGTGGCCGACCGCGCGGTGCAGATCCACGGCGGCGCCGGCTACATGTCGGAGTACGCGGCGGAGCGCTTCTACCGGGATGTACGCCTGTTCCGCATCTACGAGGGCACGTCGCAGATCCAGCAACTGGTCATCGCCCGCAACATGATCAAGGCGGCCGAGGCCTGATGGAGGCCCTCGACACCGCCCGCATACTGGCGACACTGCCCGAACGCCTCAGCGGCATCCCGCGCCGCTGGGCCGAGCGCGCGCCGCAGGCGTCGGCGCTGCACGACGGCGCGCGCCACTGGACCTACGCCGAACTGGCGGCGGCCGTCGATGAAACCGCCGCCCTGCTGCGCGCGCTGCAAGTGCGGCCCGGCGACCGCCTGATGGTGGTCGGCGAAAACTGCGCGGCACAGGTGGCGCTGATCTTCGCCGCCGCCGAGGTGGATGCGTGGATCGTCAACGTCAACGGCAGGCTCTCCGCGCGCGAGGTGGACCAGATCCTCAGCCACTGCGGCGCGCGGCGCGTGATCTACCTGGCCACGCCGGGCGATGGCTCAGCCTCCGCGCCGCTCCCCTCTTCGCCCGAATCCGCCGCGCATGGCCAGCGTCATGCGGCCGTGCCAACGCCCTCGCCATTCGGCGCCTGGATGATCGGCGCGCTCAATCCCGAC
Source organism: Duganella sp. BJB476 (assembly GCF_003416895.1). Lineage (GTDB taxonomy): Bacteria > Pseudomonadota > Gammaproteobacteria > Burkholderiales > Burkholderiaceae_D > Rugamonas. The sequence goes on along the minus strand of NZ_QVIO01000001.1, from coordinate 848,452 downwards.
TGCACGCTGGAGCCGGTGCACGCCGACTCGGCGCGGCAGGTGGCGGCGCTGATCTATACCACCGGCACCACCGGCCAGCCCAAGGGCGTGATGCTCACGCACCGCAACCTGCTGTTCATCGCCGCCGTCTCCAGCACCCTGCGCGGCCTTACGCCCACCGACCGCGCCTACGGCGTGCTGCCCATCACCCACGTCTATGGCCTGGCCTCGGTCATGCTAGGCACCCTGTGCGCGGGCGCCTGCCTGTACTTGTGCCCGCGCTTCACGCCGGACGCCGTGCTGAAGGCGATCCGCGACGACGGTCTGACCATCCTGCAGGGCGTGCCCGCCATGTATGCGCGCCTGCTGGAGACCTTGGGCGGTGGCGAACAAATCAAGTCGCAGCTGCGCTTCATCTACGCCGGCGGTTCGCCGCTGGCGCCCAGCCTGAAGGCGCAGGTGCAGCAGCTGTTTGGCCTGCCGCTGCACAACGGCTACGGCCTGACCGAGACCTCGCCCACCGTCAGCCAGACGCGCCTCGACCGGCCGCGCAACGACGCCTCGGTTGGTCAGGTCATCCCCGGCGTCGAAGTGCGCCTGGTGGACGCGGGCGGAGATGACGTGGCGCCCGGCGTGGATGGCGAACTGTGGGTGCGCGGTCCCAATATCATGGCCGGCTACTATCGCGAGCCGGAACTGACAGCGGCGGCCATGCGCGACGGCGGCTGGCTAAATACCGGCGACGTCGCGCGGCAGGATGCGGACGGCGCACTGTTCATCGTCGGCCGCACCAAGGAGCTGATCATCCGCTCCGGCTTCAACGTCTATCCGCTGGAAGTGGAGACGGTGCTCAACGCCCACCCGGCGGTGACGCAATCGGCCGTGGTCGGCCGCAACGCCGCCGACGGCAATGAGGAAGTCGTCGCCTTCGTCGAAATCGATCCACGCCATCGCATCACGCCCGAAGAACTGCAGCAGTACCTGGCGGGCCTGCTGTCGCCGTACAAATGCCCGTCAGAGATCATCGCAATGCAAGCCCTGCCCGCAGCGGCAACCGGAAAGATATTGAAAGGACAGCTGCGGCAACTGGCACAAAAATAACCACAAAGGGAGACAGCATGAAAAACACTACAATCGCGGCACTGATCGCGATGGCACTGGCAGGCGGCGCGCGCGCCGAGGAGTTCGTGGTCGGCGCGGAGCTGCCGTTGACCGGCACATTGGCCCGCGTCGGCTCGGGCATGCAGGAAGGCGTGATGGTGGCCGCCGAAGTCTTCAACAAGACCAACGGCAAACACAAAATCAAGATCATCACCATCGACGACGAATCGGCGCCCGCCAAGGCCGTGGCGGCGGTGGAAAAGCTGGCCAGCCAGGGCGCGGTGGCGATCACCGGCGGTTACGGCTCCAACAACATCTCGCCCGCATCGGACGCTGCCAACAAACTGGGGCTGGTCTACATGACCTCGGGCGGCGTGGACGATAGCCTGGTCAATAGCGGCCGCAAGAACTTCTTCCGCATCAATAACACCGCCGGCTACGAAAAAGCCGTGCAGGGACTGCTGGCCGACATGGGCGCGAAATCCGTGTCCATCGTGTTCTCGACCAAGGAGGCCACGTCCGACCTGACCGCCTCGGTACAGAAGGCGCTGACGGCCAAAGGCGTCAAGGTCACCACGCATTCCTTCGATCCGGCCATCACCGACTTTAAACCCATCATCAACAAGATCAAGCTCCAGGACAAATCGGAGGCGATACTGATGGTCGGCTACGAGAACGACTACGTCGGCATTCTGCGCGCCGCGCGCGTGCTCAAGCCGCCGGTCAAGGCTATGATAGGTGTGTGGTCGCTGGCCACGCCCAAGATGGCCGCCGAGTTCCCAGACCTGATGCCCAATGTGTACGGCACCGCGCTGCTGCCCTTCCCCGCCGTTTTCGACACGGCGGACGGCAAAGCCTTCGCCGACGCCTACAAGGCGCTGTACAAGAAGGAGCCGGATTACCTGGGTCAGTTCGGCTACGTGCAGGCATCGCTGCTGTTCGAAGCCATCGCCCGCGCCGCCGACAAAGGCACGGTGAAGAAAGGCGGCGTGGCCGAAGAGCTGCGCAAGACCGACCGCGAAACGCTGATCGGCCGCGTGCAATTCGGCGCCAACGGCGACAACCCCAACTTCGTGCACCGCATGGGCCAGCACCAGGGCAAGAACATCGTCATCGTCTGGCCCAAGGAGACGGCGACCGGCAAGATGGTGTATCCAGGCCTGCCCTGGTAAGCCGCCGTGACGGAACTGATACTCCAGGCGCTGTATTCCGGCCTGCTGCAAGGCGGCTCCTACGCATTGATCGCGCTGGGACTGGCGCTGGTGTTCGGCACCATGCGGGTGATTAACCTGGCCCACGGTGAGCTGGTGCTGCTGGCGGCCTACATCGCCTATTCGGTGGAGTCGGGGCTGGGGCTGAATCCGGCGTGGGCGATGCCGATCGCGGTCGTGGTAGTAGGCGCGACGTCGGCCGGCGTGTACTGGATCGTCAGCCGCATCAAGAAGGACCGCGAGATCAACTCGCTGATACTCACCTTCGGCATCGGCGTGATCCTGACCAATCTGATCCTGCTGATCTGGAAGGCCGACGTGCGCTCGACCAGTTCCAGCTGGTTGCAGGAGGCCTTTGTGGTCGGGCCGTTGTACAGCATGCGCAGCGAGTTGATCTTCTTCGTGGTCAGCCTGGTGCTGATGGGCGGCTTGTGGTGGTGGCTGTCGCGCAGCTGGTATGGGCGCGCGCTGCGGGCCGTCTCCAGCAACCGCGACGCCGCCAAATTGATGGGCATCGCGCCCGGACGTACGGAGCTGGTGTCGTTCATCGTGGCCGGCATGCTGGCCGGGTTTGCCGGCGTGGCCTTGTACAGCTACGGCGTGATCCAACCGGCGTATGGCGGCGCGTTGACGGTCAAGGCCTTCATCATCACTGTGCTGGCGGGGATAGGTTCGATTCCCGGCGTGCTGCTGGGCGCAGTGCTGCTGGGCGTGGCGGAAGCGCTGACCGTCACGCTGGCCAGTTCCGCCTTGCAGGAGCTGGCCGGCATGACGCTGTTCCTGCTGGTGCTGCTGGTGATGCCGAATGGCCTGATGGGCGCGGCCCGGAGGCGCGGATGACGCGCCTCGCCGCCGGCGCAACTGCTGGCCGTCTGTGGTCGGCCATCGCCATGATCGCCGCCTATGTCGCCGTGCCCATGCTGCTCGGTTCCGACAACTACGTCATGAGCCTGATCGTCGCCGCCATGGTGATCGGCTGCGTCGCCCTGTCGTGGGCGCTGCTGGGGAACATGGGCGGCATGGTCAGCTTCGGCCATAGCGCCTTCTTCGGCGTGGGCGCATACGTATCGGCCATCGTCACCGTCAAGCTGGGCGTGCCGGTACTGGCGGGGATCGCACTGGGCGGCGTCGGCGCGCTGCTGGCCTCCGTGGCGATGCTGCCGGTGCTGCGCCTGCGCGGCCCCTACTTCGCGCTGGCCATCCTGGCATACGCCCATATCTTTCGCATCCTCGCCACCGAATGGAGCTCACTGACCGGCGGCTCCGGCGGCATCGCCAACATCCCGGTGCTGCCAACCATCTTCGGCTACGACTTGAGCGGCAAAACCGGCGCCTACCTGGTGATACTGACCATCGTGCTGCTGTTCGCGCTGGCCTACCGCGCCATCCGCGCCAGCTACTACGGCATCGCCCTGCGCGCCATGCACGACAGCGAGGACGCCACCCGCGTGGTCGGCGTCAACAGCACACTGCTCAAAGGGCTGATGCTGATGGTGTCCGCCTTTATGGCCGGCGTGGCCGGCGCGTTCAACGCCCACTACATCAACTTCCTCGAACCGGACTACGCCTTCAACAGCGTGTGGGTGACGGTGCCCATCGTCGCTGCCATCTTCGGCGGCTACCGCACCATCACTGGGCCGGTGGTCGGCGCGCTGGTGGTGTACCTGCTGGACCAACTGGTGTTCAAGTCGCTGATCCCCACCGGGCATCAGCTGGTGTTGGGCGGACTGCTGGTGGCGATGATCATCTTCAGCCCCACCGGCCTGCTTGCCCTGCTGCGAAGGAAAAACCATGCTTGAGTTGAGCAATCTCTCGGTCCGTTTCGGCGGCCTGACGGCGGTCAACGCGGTCAACCTGACAGTCGGCACGCACGACGTGGTCGGCCTGGTCGGCCCCAACGGCGCCGGCAAAACCACGCTGTTCAACGCAATCTCCGGCCTGGTGCGACCGACCGGCGGCACCATCCGCTTCGACCGCCACGACGTGATGCGCACGCCCATCTACCGGCGCGCGCGGCTGGGCATAGGCCGCACCTTCCAGATACCGCAGCCCATGCACGAACTGACGGTGCGCGAGAACCTGATCGTGGCGCAGCGCTTCGGCACCGGCAAGGTCGACGAGGACAAGATCGCCGAGATTCTGGAGTTCACCAGCCTGGCCGACAAGGCGCACCGCGACGCCGCCACCGAACTGGCGCTGACCGAACTCAAAGCGCTGGAAGTGGCGAAAGCGCTGGCCACCACGCCCAAGCTGCTGTTGCTGGACGAGGTGCTGGCAGGCTTGGAAACCAGCGGCAAGCGGCGCTTCATGGGCATGCTGAAGGAGATGCACGCGCGCTTCGGCGTCGGTATCATCATCATCGAGCACGATATCGAGACCATCAACTCGCTGTGCCAGCGGGTGGTGGTGCTCAACTTCGGCCAGCTGATCGCGGACGGCACGCCGGAAGCGGTGTTCAACGATCCTGAAGTCATCCGCAGCTACACGGGAGCGGCGCATGCTTGAAGTGGACCAGATCCGTGCCGGCTATGGCGCGATCAACGTGCTGTGGGATGTATCGCTGAAGGCGGAAGCGGGCAAGCTCACCACCATCATCGGCCCGAACGGCGCCGGCAAGACCACGCTGCTGCGCGCGATCATGGGACTGGCGCCGCTGAGCGCCGGCGAAATCCGCCTGGACGGCAATCGCCTGAACGGCACGCCGACCTGGGAGATGGCGGACCACGGCATCGCCATGATTCCCGAAGGCCGCATGGTCTTCCGCGACATGGGTGTGGAAGAAAACCTGATCATGGGCGCCTTCCACAAATCGCACCGCGCGCATGTGAAGCAGCGGCTGGAAGAAGCCTACGAAATGTTCCCCCGCCTGCGCGAACGCCGCGCGCAACTGGCCGGATCGCTGTCCGGCGGCGAAGCGCAAATGCTGGCGATGGCGCGCGGGCTGATGTCCGATCCACGCCTGTTGATTATCGACGAGCCCTCACTGGGCCTGGCGCCGCTGGTCGTCAATGAATTGTTCGAGATACTGGAGCGCCTCAAGGCCGGCGGCCGCACCATCATCCTGGTTGAACAGAACACCGAACGCGCGGTGGGAGTCGCCGATCATGTCTACCTGATGCAAAGCGGGCGCGTTGCCCTGTCCCAATCTGCATCCGAGGTCGAACTCCAGCACCTCCATGACCTATACTTTGCACGTTGACCGCGTTGATTTTTTCAGCGCAGCGACATTGCTGGGTCAATTTTCTCTTTGAAGGAATGCCGCAGTATGAATCTCTCCACCTTTATACGCTCCGAAATGACGGAGATTCTCGCAGAATGGACGGCTTTCGCGAAAAAAGCCGCCCCTGCTGACGGGGAGATGTCGGACTTGGCCTTAATTGACCATGCTGAAGCCATCCTTTGCGCCATCGCTATCGATATCGAGACGCGCCAGAGCCAGCGACAGCAGTATGAAAAGTCTCAGGGCGATGAGGTCGATACCGGCGAAAAGGAAAGCGCAGCGGCCATTCACGGACGACTTCGCCAAGCCAGCAATTTTTCACTGCTCCAGCTCAGTGCGGAATTCCGTGCCCTCAGGGCGACCGTGTTGCGTCTCTGGTTGCCTCGCGTTCAGCAGATGTCGGAAACGACGATATATGAGATGGTCCGTTTTAACGAGGCGATCGACCAGGCGCTGGCGGAATCGATTGTGACCTTCTCGGCCAGAGCGGATCGAATGAGGGATCTGTTCCTGGCGGTATTAGGACACGATCTGCGCGCCCCGCTCGCCACCATTTCCCTGGTTGGAGACCTGCTTACCCGGGCGCCCGTGCCACAAGAACAAGTCGCCACGCTCGGCCTGAAGACAAAGCGTAGCGCAATGCTGATGGGCGCGATGGTCACTGATCTGTTGGGATTTACGCGTTTCCAGATGGGGGCGGGAATGCCGATTGCGCGTGCGACAGTAGACGTGCAGGAGGTATGTAAAGCGGCGGTCGCCGATGCGAGCGCAATGTACCCAAACAGCACTATCGTATTTCTGCCCAACGGCAACCTGACGGGATCGTTTGACAGCGTCCGCCTGCAGCAATTGGTGACCAACCTTTTGATCAATGCGGCTCAGTACAGCGCCAAAGGTCAGGACATTACCTTGCGGGCAGACGGGCTGGAAGACGCCATCGCTATCAAGGTAAGCAACTTTGGACCGGTAATCCCGGAAGAATCCCTTAAAACCATCTTCCAACCCTTAGTCCAACTGGAAGCGGATGTCGAAGACGACGCCAGGCCGACGACCAGCCTGGGGCTCGGTCTTTTCATCGCGCGAGAAACAGCCGCAGCCCACGATGGCACGATAGCGGTAACGTCCAGTATGGCTGAAGGAACGGCCTTTTCAGTTATCCTGCCCCGGGCCTAGCACACGAATTCGATTAACCCCGTGAACAACGCAATGATCAGGCCAATAATTCCTCCAATCCCCACCCCAGCGATGACGAGGACGCACTTTAAAAGGATATTGCCAATCGGCGACGCAGGAGCTTGTGCAGTTTCATTCATCGTTTTTCACCCGATATCGATGTACGCTCAGAAATCCGCCGAATGATGTCTTGCTCGAGGTCGTCCGCCGACTGACCGCCCTGCTTAACGGCAGCCATGATGGAATTGACGTCCATCCCACCTGCTCTTGACGCCTCGACCAGGCTCCAGGTTCTTACCGCTCGCTTCCCACTTCTGCAGTACATCAGAATGGGCTTCGGAGCGTTTCTCAACGCGTCTGCAAGCTGTGCAACGGACTGTTGCGGAATCTCGCCGTGCGGCACGGGCACGTAGTAAAACTTTATGTTATCCGCCTTGGCCGCGACCGACATTGCCGTCGATGTCGGCTGATCGACCGCCTCTCCGTCCGGGCGCAAATCGATTATCGTAGCAAAGCCACGCTCCTTGAACTGGCCTATGGCCTCCTGTTTAATCTGCTCCGTCACGGAGATGTCTTGCGTGAGCTTATTAACCGGTGCAAGCCGCGGATTTTTCAAATGAAAATAGCCTGCCAGGCACAACACAATTCCAATGCCTGCCAAGATAGAAAAAAGAAATGTTCTCATCGATCTATTCCTCTAATGTGCCAACGCCCCTCGCGGGAGTCAATGCCGGTTTACTTTGCGCGCTGAGACTCAACCTTCGTCGGTATTAGTTCGTTCGTCAGTTTGAGGAACAAGCTACCGTCCGGCAGTCGCGATTCCATGACGGTTTTCACGAAGCCTTTTGCCTGCGGGGAGAACCAGTATGTCGTGCTGATATGCTTGACGTAGCCACCGCGCGGCGCAGCAACGCCCGCATAGGCTACCGTTGTGATGACCTTTTTCGACTCTATCCTGATCGCCTTGTAGCTCCCAGCCGGCACCACCACGTCCTCGATGCCCACGACCTTGAATCCGGTCTTGACCTCCGCCAGCGAATCGGACTGGTTCGACTCCCAGGTTTTCCCCGGCTCCAATTGCGCACCGCAGCTGTCAGTCAGCCCAAGCGCATCGTCCTCCGCGAAGTCGCGTATGCATGAGTTTCCAGGGATGGCGCCGGCCGGCGTCCAGGTGGCGCCAGGGGTACTCGCCGAGCGGCCGTACACCAGGCGGCCGTCCTTGTTTGCGAACAGGATGCCAAAGCGCGGATTGTAGGTTTGCTCGTCCTGTCCAGGCAAAGCTACGGTCTGGCGATAAGTCCAGGTGTCGCCCTTGGCAAAGGGGATCAGCGGTTCGCTTTGGGCGAAGCAGGCATTACCCGATACAAGTCCGCAGAGTACCAACAGCAGGCGCGCACGATTCCGATGCATGGCTGGATCCATTCAAGTAGACTGAGAACAGTTATTATAAATGCAATCTGATGCGATCGGAAAAATCTGTCGCCTTGTCGGCCGCCCGGGCCTTGGCGGTGATGTGGGCTTGCTGCCGCAGCGCGTCGAAACTACCCTGCCCAGCCAGCGCGCCGATGTCGTACAGGTAGCGGTCCAGGTAGCCCGACGCCAGCAGCCGCCAGTCCAACGGCAGGCCAGGATCGATGCGGCGCGCCATTTCGAAGATGATGGTGGTGCAGTTGGCGGTCAGCGTGTTGTAGAAGCGCGGCTCGCGCTTGAGCAGCGCGCCCTCGTCCAGATACGACAGGAACAGCGAACGCATCACTTCCGGCGGCATCTTCAGGCGATACAGATACATGTCCTCGCCGCGCGCGTTGGTGCGCACGCGCAGGATGTCGCGCTCGTCGGCTGCGATCAGCACGGTCTCAAAATGTTTGAAGAAACCGGCGATGGCGTCGAAGCTCTCACCGCGCTCCTTGCGAATCTCGATTGAAAACGTCAGGTAGCGGCCGTCGGCAAAACCGAACGACACCAACGTATGCGCGATGGCCGGCCCCATCCAATACGACAGGGCCACATCGACCGACTGCAACTGCTTCAGATCATATGAACGCTGTTCCCAACGCTGCGTGTAATCGGCATCGCTGCGCCAATCGAAATTGCGCACCTGGTCCAGCGTGACCATGCTGCCCTGCACACGGCCCGTGACCGTGCGCGCCACGTCGTCCGCCCACACGCGGTCGCCACTGGGTTGGATGGTGCTCCACCATCCCATCATCAGCACCACAGCAAGCGCCCAAGGCAGCAACACGCGCGCGCTGCGGCGGCGCCACCACCACACCAGCGTCGCCACGCTGGCGACACCCCAAACCACCGCCATGACAGGCACGGCCTGGAACCACAGCGCGCCGCCGCCCCACAGCGACAGGCACAGCATCAATAAGGAGGCGCACAGCTTGCCGGCGAAGGTCAGGTATTTTTTTAGCATGCCCGATTATAGGGGCATCAGTCCTCTTTATCGTCGACGCTGCTCCCGCCCCCGATCTGGACGAATATTAGTTTTACTGCAATACTTACGATCACGCCGATTATTCCGATGAGTTCCAACATGGCGGTTCCCGTTAGATGGTGAAGAGACGCTTCACTTTAACGGCGCCACGCTTATCAATCCAATATCAAATACGGCGTCCAACTATCTCGAAACGGCATACTGGTGATTTCCCTTAAACAGTTTAAATATTTTGTAGAGATTGTGGAGGCCGGCAGCTACTCACGGGCGGCGGAAAAACTGTACGTCGCGCAATCGGCGCTGAGCCGGCAGATCAAGGAGCTGGAAGACGAGCTGCAAACCCAGCTGCTCACGCGCGACTCGCGCCACATCCTGTTGACGCCGGCCGGCAGCCTGTTCTTCGAACGCAGCAAGCGCATCCTCGAGGACATCGACCACACAGTCGTGCAGGCACGCCAGGTGGGCCTGGGCGCGCAAGGCCTGATCCGTTTGCAGCATTCCAGCTCGGTGATCCTGACGCCGGCAATGACCGCCGCGATGAGCCGGCTGCTGGCGGAGTTCCCCGGCGCGACCCTGGAAATCTCGATGGCGCCGTCGGAGGACCAGACCATGGACATCGAGGAAGGCCGCGCCGATATCGGCCTGATCCGCATGCCGACCCTGCGCAAGTATCCGCACATCCAGGTGCGTGAGCTGACCACGGAGCGGCTGGTGGTGGCGGTGTCGCAGCACTCGCCGCTGGCCAGGCTGGACAACATCGAACTGGCCAGCCTGAGCAAGGAACCGTTCATCTCCATCCCGCACAAGGACCGGGGCGGCCTGAGCTACCTGGTGGCCAATCTGTGCCTGGACCAGGGCTTCTTCCCGACGCCGGCGCGGGTGCTGTCGCGCAAGTCCTCGCAACTGAGCCTGATCGAAGCCGACCTCGGCATCGCCATCGTGCCCGAATGCATGCAGCTGATGGCGCCGGCCGGCGTGCGTTTCATCCCGCTGTCGCACGGCGGCCTGATCACCAAGGTCGGCCTGGCCAGCCGGCGCGAGGCCGAGCCGCTGGTGACCGCCTTCGCCGACGCACTGGTGCGCGAACTCAATCCGGGGTTGTAGCGGGCGACTGATGGCGCTGGCATGTGGCACACTGCAGTCCTGTAGACAAGGCCAGAGGACAGCATGAGCGCGGGACCGGACGACAAGGATCAGGCACAGCCAGCGCCCCACCGGCGCAGCAGCGACCGCGACCGGCGAGCAACGCGCCAGGAGATCGGCACGCCGAGCTATCTGGATCCCGGCGACACCGTCTTCAGCCTGTGGGGCCGCGTGCTGATGGCGCGCTACCGCCGCGTGGCCGCCGCCGTCACGCGCCACATCATCCAGCGGCCGCTGCACATCGGCGTCTCGGCCCGCATCTTCCACCCGGAACCCGGCGCCACCGGCCTGCGCAGCAAGAACCTGCAATATCTCGAAGAGTCCATCGCGCAGTGGGTGATGTCGCGCGATGTGCTGGTGTTCATGATCCCAACCGTCAACACCGACGGCCTGCTCCACCCATCCAACATCCGCCTGCGCGACTATGCCAAGCACCTGGACGGCCTGGTGCTGCAAGGCGGCGCCGATGTCTCGCCGCAAAGCTACTCGGAAACGCCGACCCGTCCCGAATGGAGCGGCGACCGCGCGCGCGATATGTACGAGCTAGAACTGCTGCACGAATTCGTCGAAGCGGGCAAGCCGGTGCTGGGCATTTGCCGCGGCTGCCAGCTGATCAACGTGGCTTTCGGCGGCACGCTGTACCAGGACATCGCCTCCGACGTGCCCGACTCGCTGGCCCACGTCAACGACGACTACGACCGCAACCGCCACGAAGTCAGCTTCCCGGCCGGCTCCTCGCTGGCCAAGCTGTTCAAGGGCAAGAACGCCGGCCTGGTCAACTCCATCCACCACCAGGCCGTCAAGACGCTGGGCCGCGACATGGTGGTGGAAGCGCTGTCAGTGCCGGACAATATGATCGAGGCGATCCGCTACCGCAAGGCGCCCTTCGTCATGGGCCTGCAATGGCATCCGGAGTTCCACCAGGCCGGCGGCGTCGAACTGCTGGACTGCACCGCCATCCTCGACAACTTCCTGCGCGTGGCGCGCGAGACGCGGTTCTAGGAAAATGTTGGCCGAGGCTGCTTGCCGGGTGTAAACTCACGGGATACTCCCAACGAGGCCTCCCATGACGTGTCTGCGTAGCGCCACCATGATCGCTGTCAGCTGTCTGATACTGCCCTGCGCCGCCGAAGATACGATCAACGTCGCCTACAGCGAACGCCCGCCCTACATGGTGGCGATGCCTGGCGGGATGCCCAGCGGCCTGACCGGCACGCCCACCGTCAACGCCTTCAAGGCGGCTGGCATACCCGTCAACTGGCAAAACCTGCCGACCAACCGTCAACTGCTGATGATCCACGACGCCAGCGCGCTGAACTGCGCGGTCGGCTGGTTCTGGACAGCGGAGCGGGAAGGCTTCGCCAAATTCACCAAGCCGATCTACCGCGACAAGGATTGGATGGTGCTGGCCAACGCCGCCCTGGCCGCGCGCGGCGATACGTCGCTGCACCAGCTGCTGCAACGGCCTGAAACCCGCATCATCGTGAAAGACAACTACTCCTACGGCACGGAACTGGACAAGCTGCTGGCGCCGCGCAAGGCCACACTGGCCATTTCCACGGCCTCCGCCGGCAAGATGGTGCAATCGATCAGCAAGGGCGTGGTGGACATGATGTTCATCTCCGAGGACGAAGGCAGATACGTCATGGCCCACCATCCCGCATCCGAGACCGGCAACCTGCGCCTGTTGCACTTCAAGGACATGCCGCACGGTCCGGAACGCCACATCATGTGCAGCAAGAGCGTGCCGGACGACGTCATCAACCGCCTGAACAAGGCGATCGCCGCCAAATAATCACTCGCCCCGGAAGCGCTGGATCGCCGCGTCGACCATGCCTTCGGCGCTGCCGCTGCGGTCGAATTGCTGGCGCAGGTAGTGGGCGTCGCTGCCCTCGTGCGTGACCTGCACCAGATGCTGCAGGCCCGCCGTGCCACCCAGCGCGGCGCCGTGCGGCTCCATCTTGCGCAGCGTGGTCAGGATGTCTTCGCGCAGCGACAGGCTTTCATACGTCTTCGGATGCACCAGCGTGCCGTCCAGGCCGAAGCGGCAAGCCTGAAAGCGGTTGTAGTTATAGACCAGGTAGTCGTCCTCCACCGGCGCCTCCTCGCGGCGCTCCAGCAGGTAGCGGCACAGCGCCTGCAGATACACGGCCAGCGCCGCCGCCCGCTCCACCGTCAGCGGCGTGTCGCACACGCGCAGCTCGATGGTGCCGAACTCCGGCTTCGGCCGGATATCCCAGTAGAAGTCCTTCATGCTCTTGATAACGCCGGTATGCTCCATCTTGGCGAAGTACTCGTGCTCGAAGGTCGACCAGCTTTGCGTGAACGGCGCCCGCCCGCTCATCGGGAAGGCGAACACGGAGTTCAGCCGCGCCGAATTGAACAGCGTGTCGTTGCCCTGCACATAAGGCGACGACGACGACAACGCGATGAAGTGCGGCACGTAGCGACTCAGCGAATGCAGCAGGAACAGCGCGTCGTCGCCCGAGGCGCAGCCGATGTGCACGTGCTGGCCGAAAATCGTAAACTGTTTAGCCAGATAGCCGTACAGTTCCGACACTTCCTTGAAACGCGGCTTGGAGAAAATCCTGCGCTCCGACCATTTCTGGAACGGATGCGTGCCGCCGCCGCAGATGCCGATGTTGAGCTGCTCGCCGGCTTGCACCAGCGTATCGCGGATCACCTGCAATTGCGACACCAGCTCGTTGTGATGCGTGTGCACGTCGCTGTTAATCTCGATCATGCTCTCGGTGATTTCCGGCGTGACGTTGCCGGGAAACGGCTTGCGGCTCAACAGGTGCAGCAAGTCCGGGCTGGACGCGGTCAGATCGAAGTCCGACAGGCTCACCAGTTGCAGCTCCAGCTCCACGCCCATGGTGAGCGGCTGCGATGATTTGAAGGGTTCCAATGGCATGTTAATGCTCCTCTTTAGCCGGGGTTTCGTTAGCCCAGATCAGCGCCCGTTGCGTGATGATGGGGCCTACCACTTCCAGCAGCAGCGTCATCGCCGCCAGCGCGGCCAGTTCGTCGACCAGCACGATGCCCATGTAGCGGGTCTGCTCCAGCAGCAGCGTGACGAACACCGACATCGGCGACAACGCGATCCCGGTCAGCACGCCCTTGCGCCACGAGATGCCGCCGACGTGCGCGAACGCCGCCACGGCGGCCGCCTTGACCAGGAAGCGCGCCAGCACCAGCACCACACCCAGGCCGGCGCCGGCGACCACACGGTCCCACTCCAGCGTGGAGACGGCAAACACGAACAGCAGCACCGTCAGCAGTTCGCCGATGCCGCCGAAGTTGCGCTCGGTGCGGCTGAAGGCGACTCGGCTGTGGCGCGCGGCCAGGCCGAAAGTCAGCGTCGCCAGCACCGGCGAGACGTCGAAGGCATGCGCCAGCGCCACCAGCAGCACCACGCCCATCGCGAAGGCGACGGTGCCGTCCTGCGCGATCGCGCCCAGGCGGCGCAGCACGGCCGGCACGATAAAGCCCAGCACCGCGCCCATCACGGCCGACATCAGCAGTTCGATCAGGCTGTGCGACACGGCTTGCGTCAGGCTACCCGAGGTCTGGAACACCCAGAAGCCCACCACCACCTTGAACACGAACACCGCCAGCACGCAGTTGATGGCCACCAGGTGCAACACGCGCTCGGTCACCTGACCCGAACTGTCTGCCTCGTTAATCACGCGCAGCACACCGGCCGGCGAAGTGGACATGGCCAGCGACGCCAGCAATAGCGAGGTCAGCGACGGCATGCCGGTCAGGTGGGAAATCAGATAGACCACGCCGAAAGTGGCGGCCGATTCGGCCAGCCCGCTGACCGCGATCCAGGGATTAATCCGCAGCCAGTGCAGATTGATGCGATAACCAAATTCAAACAGTATCAGTCCGAAGGCCAGGTTGGCCAACAGGGTCACAGTGCTCGATGCGCCGCTGCTCAGTGCAGTCGGGAAGGCCTGCGCCATTAAAAAACCGACCAGGCCGTACACGCTGATGCGCGGCAAACGGGTCCAGCGGTGTATGAATTCTCCTGACAGCCAAGCCAGTGCAATTGCCAAGGGCCAGCCTAGTTCGGCCATGAAGACCTGAATATCCGGCATGTACTTCTCCTTTTAAAAGATACTTGTACAATTCTGTACAATTACTGGCGTTTTGACTGTGCGCTAAGAAACATAAGGGAGCAACATGCTTGAACTAATCAGCGAACACGCCTGTTTTGGCGGCGTACAGCGCTTCTACCAACACGCATCGCGCGAAATCGGCCTGCCGATGCGCTTTTCCGTTTTCATTCCAGTCAAGGCCGCCGAAGGCCGCGTGCCGGCGCTGTTCTACCTGGCCGGGCTGACCTGCAACGAAGAGACTTTCATGATCAAGGCCGGCGCCCAACGCGCCGCCGCCGAGGCGGGCCTGATCCTGATCGCGCCGGACACCAGCCCGCGCGGCGCCGGCGTCGATGGCGAAACGGACAACTGGGATTTCGGCGTCGGCGCCGGCTTCTATCTCGACGCGACGCAGGAACCGTGGGCCACGCACTACCGCATGTACAGCTACATCCACGAACTGCGCGAACTGGTGGTAAAGGAACTGCCGGTGGACGCCGAACGCATCGGCATCTTCGGCCACTCGATGGGCGGCCACGGCGCGCTGACAATAGCGTTGAAGCGGCCGGACCTGTTCCATTCCGTCTCCGCCTTCGCGCCGATCGCGGCGCCGTCGATGTGCCCGTGGGGTAAGAAGGCCTTCAGCGGCTACCTCGGCGACAATCCTGGCGCATGGGAACAGTACGACGCCAGCCTGCTGATGGCGCGCTTGCACACGCCCTTCCCGGCCGGCATCCTGATCGACCAGGGTTTGGGCGACAAGTTCCTCAAGGAGCAGCTGTATCCCGAGGTATTCGAAGCGGCCTGCCGCACCGCCGCGCAGCCGCTGGAACTGCGGCGGCATGCGCGTTACGATCACGGCTACTACTTCATCGCCAGCTTCATGGAAGACCACATCCGCTTCCACGCGCGCTGCCTGGCGGCACTGTAGTTAAAGCTTGATTTCCGTGCCCAGACGCTGCAGGAACTGGCCCAGCCACGCCGGGTGCGCGGGCCAGGCCGGTGCGGTGACGAAGTTGCCGTCGGTGACAGCCTGGTCCACAGGAATGTCGGCATAATTGGCGCCGGCCAGCTTGACTTCCGGCGAGCAGGCCGGATAGGCCGAAATGGTCTTTCCGCGAATGACATCGGCCGCCGCCAGCAGTTGCGCGCCGTGGCAAACGGCGGCGATCGGCTTGTTCGCGGCGGCGAACTGCTGCACGATCTCGATCACGCGCGGATTGAGCCGCAGGTATTCCGGTGCGCGGCCGCCGGCGATCATCAGCCCGTCATATTGGGCGACATCGACTTCCGCGAAGTTGGCGTTAAGCGCGAACAGGTGGCCCGGTTTTTCCGTGTAGGTCTGGTCGCCCTCGAAGTCATGAATCGCGGTCTTGATGGTGTCGCCCGCCCGCTTGTCGGGGCACACCGCGTGCACCGTATGCCCCACCATTTGCAGCGCCTGGAACGGCACCATGGTTTCGTAATCCTCCGCAAAGTCGCCCGTCAGAAACAGTATTTTCTTAGCCGCCACGGTATATCCTTTCGAGAAATGAAAAACAAAAAAAGGGCCGTGACGTCGCCGTCACGGCCCTTCGATAGTACCCTTGTTCGGCTCGGCGTGCTTACGCGGCAGCCTTGGCCAGCACGGTGCGGATGGTGCCCGCCAGCTCCTCGGCCGAGAACTTGGCCACGTAGGCGTCCGCGCCCACGCCCTTGACGTGGTCTTCGTTGGTCTTGCCCGTCAACGAGGAATGGATCACGACAGGAATCTTGGCGAAGCGCGCATCCTGCTTCACCAGGCGGGTCAGCGTGAAGCCGTCCATCTCCGGCATTTCCAGGTCGGTCAGGATCATGGCCACGCGGTCGGTGATCGGCACGCCTTCGGCCTTGGCGCCGTCGGAAATATGCTGCAGGCGATCCCAGGCTTCCTTGCCGGACTTGGTCATGATGAAGTGCACCCCCATCGCTTCCAGGCCCTTTTCGATCAGGTTGCGGGCGACCACGGAATCGTCCGCCGCCAGGATCACCGCGCCCGGCTTGAGGATGACTTTCGGGCCGATGGTTTCAGGGTCGACGTCCTTGCCTTCGGACGGCACCAGCTCGCGCAAGATGGTTTCCACGTCCAGCACCTGCGCCAGACGGGTGTTCTGCACGTCGCCGTCGACGCGGGCGATACTGGTGACCTTGCCGCCGGCGGTGCCTTCGGCGGTCAGCACCTGGCTCCAGTCCAGGCGCACGATTTCATCCACCGATTCCACGGCAAACGCCTGGGTGGTGCGGGCAAATTCCGTCACCAACATGATATTCAGACCGGTTTTTGGGGTCACACCGACGATGCCTGGCAAATCCAGCACCGTGATGATTTGTCCGCGCAGATTGACGACGCCCAGCATATGTGGCGGGGATCCGGCCACTGCGGTCACTTCCGGCATCGCGACGATTTCGCGGATTTTGAAGACGTTAATACCGAACAACTCGGAATGTTCGCCGTTGGCGTCGGCGCCAAGGCGGAACAGTAGCAGTTCGAATTTATTGGAGTTGGTCAGGTTACTGCGCTCATCAACTTCCTGCTGAACTGATTTCATAGATTTCGTCTCCGTCGGTGGTAGCTTCGTAGCAAGTATAGCGGCTGCCACTGCCCCCGTCACACTTTGAGAGTAGAGATATTGTTTTACAGCACGAGATACAACGTTTGCCAGACCCACGGACATAAAAAAAGGAAGCCCGCAGGCTTCCTTTTAATGTGCTACTGAATTCTGGAGCGGGAGAAGAGTCTCGAACTCTCGACCTCAACCTTGGCAAGGTTGCGCTCTACCAACTGAGCTACTCCCGCAGAAGACGAAATTATGACAGAAAGATCTCGACATTACTAGTGCTCAGCTTCAACTTTTTACAAAACCATCGATGGTGTAAGCTGGCTAACATTTCGCAATGATGAAGGAATGGGATGGATTCGATTGAAGTCGTGCTGGTGATGCTACTGGCGGTGGTGGCCAGCGCCTATCTCACCCGCTTCCTGCCGCGCGCGGTGCCACTACCGCTGGTGCAGATCGCGCTCGGCGCGCTGATCGCCGCCAAGTCCACCCGTGGCGTCGACCTGGAGCCGGACCTGTTCTTCCTGGTGTTCCTGCCGCCGCTGCTGTTCCTGGACGGCTGGCGCATCCCCAAGAGCGGTCTGCTGCGCGACAAGGGCACCATCCTGGAGCTGGCGCTGGGGCTGGTGATCTTCACCGTCATCGGCGCCGGCTTCCTGATCCACTGGCTGATTCCCGCCATGCCGCTGCCGGTCGCCTTCGCGCTGGCCGCCATCATTTCGCCGACCGATCCGATCGCCGTCAGCGCCATCGCCGCCACCACGCCCATCCCCAAGCGCCTGATGCACATCCTGGAGGGCGAATCGCTGCTGAACGATGCGTCCGGCCTGGTGTGCTTCCGCTTCGCCGTGGCCGCCGCGCTGACCGGCGCGTTTTCGGTCAGCACCGCCACCCTCACCTTCATCTGGCTGGTGGTGGCCGGCATCGGCGCCGGCGTCGCGGTGACCATGCTGGTGACGCGCGCGCAATACTGGCTGAGCTGCCGCTACGGCGAACCGACCGGCTCGCCCATCCTGGTCAGCCTGCTGCTGCCGTTCGGCGCCTACCTGGTGGCGGAACGCCTGCACGCTTCCGGCATCCTGGCGGCGGTGGCGGCCGGCATCACCATGAGCTACGCGGAGCTCGGCGGCCACACGCTGGCCAATACACGCATCCAGCGCTCAGCCGTGTGGGACACGGTGCAGTTCGCGCTGAACGGCATCATGTTCGTGCTGCTGGGCGAACAGCTGCCGGACATCTTCCGCGGCGCCAGCGCCACCATCGAGGAGAGCGGCCATTTGAATCCGTGGTGGCTGGCGGTGTACGCGGTGGCCATCAATGTCGGCCTGCTGGTGCTGCGGATGCTGTGGGTGTGGGCTTCGCTGCGGCTGACCATCTACAAGCAGAAGATGCGCAACCAGCCGCGCATCAAGATTAATCCGCGCCTGCTGCTGGCGACCACGCTGGCCGGCGCGCGCGGCGCCATCACGCTGGCGGGCGTGCTGACGCTGCCGCTGGCCATGCCCGACGGCACACCCTTCCCGGCGCGCGCGCTGACCATTTTCCTGGCCTGCTCGGTGATCCTGATCTCGCTGCTGACGGCCAGCCTGGGCCTGCCGCGCCTGTTGGCCGGCATGACCTTCCCGGCGTCGCCGGAGGAACAGCAGGAGGAAGACCTGGCGCGGCGCGCGGCCGCCAACGCCGCCATCACCGCCGTCGAGCAGGCGCAGATCGCCTTGATGGAGGCCGAGTCCTGCGTCGACCCCGAGGTGTACCCGCAAGCGGCGGCGCGCATCATCGCCTTCTACCAGCACAAGCTGCGCGAAGTCGACCCCGACAACGACGCCGCCTGGCGCAAGACCGACCACGCCGAGAAGGAACTGCGGCTGGCGGCGCTGGAGGCGGAGCGGCACACCGTCTACGAGCTGGCGCGGCACGACCATATCTCCGACGAGATTTCGCGCAAACTGGTGCGCGAGATCGACCTGGTGGAAGCGCGCTACCGCTAGTCTCCCATCTCATTGACGTATTGATAAGAATCGGTAATCATCAGGGCCATGCTACCAAAGCGCACACAAATCACCATCGCCGCCGCCTGGATCCTATTCTGGCTGCTGATGAACGTCACCGCCGTTCAGGAATATCTGCGCGACCATGAGCACGGTGTGTGGAAGCCGATCCTGTGGGAGAGCTCGTCCGCGCTGACCGGCACCTTGCTGTTGCTGGCCCAGCGCCATTTCACGCGCAGGTACGACCA
Source organism: Duganella sp. BJB476 (assembly GCF_003416895.1). GTDB lineage: Bacteria > Pseudomonadota > Gammaproteobacteria > Burkholderiales > Burkholderiaceae_D > Rugamonas. The sequence goes on along the minus strand of NZ_QVIO01000001.1, from coordinate 829,270 downwards.
TCTGCTGGCGCAGCCGCTGCGCTGGTTCGCGCGCCAGCTGGTGTGGCTGCCGATCTACTGGGTGCTGTTCGTGCCGATCGCCTTCGGCATCCGCGCCGGCGTGTACGCGCTGGCCGGCGAAACCTACGAGCACATGCCGTGGCCGCAAACCTTTATGTACGAAGATGTGAAGATGACGGTGTTCTTCAGCATCTTCGCCACCATCATGTTCGGCGTGCTGTCCTACCACGCGATGCAGAACGAGAAGCTGCGGGTCGAGCGGGTCAACGCCTCGCTGCGCGAAGCCCAGCTGCTGAGGCTTACCCAGCAGATGCAGCCGCACTTCCTGTTCAACGCCCTCAACACCATCTCCTCGCTGATGCACAGCGACGTGGCGCGCGCCGATGCGATGCTGATCCAGCTGGCCGACGTGCTGCGCGCCACGCTCGACGTCAGCGAGCAGCACCAGGTCACACTGGAGATGGAGCTGCGTCTGCTGCGCGGCTACGCGGCGCTGATGAGTGAACGGTTTTCCGACCGCGTGCACATCGACTGGCGCATCGACGATGCGCTGCTGGGCTGCCAGGTACCGGTGATGAGCATGCAGCCGCTGCTGGAGAACATCTTCAAGCACACCGTCGAACGGCGCCGCCAGGCCACCGGCATCACCATCTCGGCCAGCCGCGACCAGGACGTTATGCTGCTGCGATTGGAAGACGACGGCGGCATGCTGCCGGCCGCCAACGCGGCTCGCGACGCGCGACCAAACGGCGGCATCGGCGTGCGCAACCTGCGCGAACGGCTGGCGGCCTTGTACGGCGCCGGCGCCTCCTTCGATCTGATCCAGCTGTCGCCCGCCGGCGTGCGGGCAGAAATGCGATTGCCATGCGTGTCCTGATCGTCGACGACGAGCGCCCGGCGCGCGACAAGATGCGCCGCCTGCTGGAGCTGGAGCCGGACATCAGCGCCATCGACGAAGCCCGCGATGGCGTCGAGGCGCTGGAACGCCTGCCCGGCTTCGCGCCCGACCTGCTGCTGCTCGACATCCAGATGCCCGAGATCACCGGCCTGGAAGTCGCCGCCTCGCTGCCGGCGCCGGCGCCGCTGGTGGTGTTCGTCACCGCCTACGACGAATACGCGATCCGCGCCTTCGACGCCAACGCCATCGACTACCTGCTCAAACCCTACGACCAGCAGCGCCTGCAACGCGCCCTCCAGCGCGTGCGCGAACGCCTCGCCCAGCAACGCGCCGCCCTGACCGTCCAGCCCATGCCGCCAACGCTTAACGAAGAACCAACCCCTATCAAATCGCATCCACTGCCCGACATCAGCCAGTTGCTGATCCCGGAACGAGGCGGCACCCGCATCGTCCGCGTCGAACACATTCAGTGGATAGAAACGGCCGACAACTACGTCGTGCTGCACACCGCCGACGGCCAGCCGCTGATGCGGCAGACCCTGGCCGGCCTGGTCGACAAGCTCGGCCCGCGCTTCCAGCGCTGCCACCGGCGCGCCGCCGTGCAGCTGGACTGGATCGCCAGCGTGCAGCACCTCGACAAGGGCGACGGCGAACTGGTGCTGCGCAGCGGCGTGCGCGTGCCCTGCTCGCGCCAGTACCGGGCCGAAGTGATGGAGCGCCTGCAAGCACCTATCCGTGCGCCGGAGCGGCCGCCGTCCTGTTAACCTGTCAGTCTCTCACCAGACCAGGAGACAACCATGCACAGCATCCAGAAGATCACCCCCTTCCTGTGGTTCTCGGGGCAAGCCGAGGAAGCGGCCGAGTTCTACGTCAACATCTTCCGCAATTCCAAAATCTGCAATATCGTCCGCTACACCGAGGCCGGCCAGGAGCAGCACGGCCAGTCGCCCGGCAGCGTGATGATCGTCACCCTGAAGCTGGACGGCCAAGACTTCACCCTGCTGAACGGCGGCCCGGCCTTCCAGTTCACGCCGGCGGTATCGTTCGTGGTCAACTGCGAAAGCCAGGAAGAAATCGACCATTTCTGGAACCAGCTGTCCGAGGGCGGCGCACCGGAGGCCAGGCAATGCGGCTGGCTGGCCGACAAGTTCGGCCTGTCGTGGCAAATCGTGCCGACGGCCTTGCCGACCATGCTGATGGACGCCGATACCGAGAAGGCCGGGCGCGTCATGGCGGCCCTGATGGGCATGAAAAAGATCGACCTCGCGGCACTGAAAAAGGCCTACGGCGGGCAATAATCAAGCCGACAAACCGGTTCGCCCCGGCCGCATCCCGGTTCGCCCCAGCGCGCTGGACGACGGCCGAGCGGCCTCGCTAGACTGGCTTCATTCAACCTGGAGCCAGCCTATGAACACCACCGAGAACAACCGCCTGTACTTCCTCGACTGGATACGCATCTTCGCGTTCTTCGTCCTGATCTTCTACCACACCGGCATGTACTACGTAACTTGGGGCTGGCATGTCAAAAGCCCTTACGCCAGCGACGCCATCGAACCGCTGATGATGTTGTCCTCGCCATGGCGGCTTGGCCTGCTGTTCATGATCTCCGGCGTCGCCACCGCCTTCATGCTGCAGAAAATCCGCGTCGGCGCCCTGCTCAAGCAGCGCAGCTGGCGCCTGCTGGTGCCGCTGGTGTTCGGCATGCTGGTGATCGTGCCGCCGCAGCCATATTTTGAAGTGATCGAAAAGCTCAACTACGCCGGCAGCTACGCCGACTTCATGCGCCTGTACGTCAGCGGCTACCACGGCTTCTGCAAGGACGGCGGCTGCCTCGACCTGCCGACCTGGAACCATCTGTGGTTCGTGGTCTACCTGTGGGCCTACACAATGGTGATCGGTGGAGTGGCAGCGCTGGCCGGCGCCGAACGCCTGCGTTCGTGGTCCGCCACGCTGGGCCGCCAGCTGACCGGCTGGAAGATCATCGCGTTGCCGGTGCTGGTGCTGTTCGTCGCCCGCTATGCGCTGGTCGAGTACTTCCCCGAAACCCACGCGCTGGTCAACGACTGGTACAACCACGCCCACTACTTCTTCCTGTTCGCGATGGGCGTGATGCTGGCGCTGCAAAAGGGCTTCTGGGCCAATGTGGACAAGCTGCGCTGGACCAGCCTGGGTCTGTGGCTGTTCAGCTGGGTGGTGGTGGTGGTCCTGAACGCGATGCCGGAGCCGGTGGCCAACCTGCCCATCATTGCGCAACTGAAGCCGCTGCTGCGCATGATCGTCTGCCTCGGTCAATGGGCGCCCATCATGGCGATCTGCGGCTTCGGCCATCGCCACCTGGCCTTCGACAGCGCCAAGCGCCGCTACCTGACCGAAGCCGTGTTCCCGGTCTACATCGTGCACCAGACGCTGATCGTCAGCATGGCGCACTGGCTCAAACCCGTGAAGCTGGCGCCCGGCATCGAAGGCGTGGTGCTGGTCGTGCTGACCTTCACCATCAGCTTCGGCGTGTTCGAGGTGGTGCGCCGCATCGCCGTGCTGCGCCCACTGTTCGGACTCGGTCGCGCTACTTCACAAACGTCAGCGTATGCGCCGCAGGTCCCGGCAGCAGCGGCGAGTCCCTCCCACTGAGCCAATCGCTGCGGCCATCCAGGAAGTACGGCGACAAGGGATGGCCGCTCTGCCCACCCGGCATGTTGAAGATGCCCTGCTCCTCATGGCCCGGCGACACCGTCAGCCGCTCCGACTGGCCGAAGGCCGGCCCAGCCACGCGCGGCATGTGCTGGTCGCCCGACAGCATGTCCGGCGCCACTTTCAGGTATTTGCCCAGCACCGGCACCAACGCCGCGAACGGATGCGCGCTGGCCGCCGTATTGCGTTGGCCCCAGGTGGCGCTGGCCAGCGGCTTGCCGTCCTTGGTCAGGTCGGCGATCACAGTATCCAGCGCCTCCAGCTGCAAGGCCTGCCAGCTGGCGTACTGCGGCGGCAGCCAGCCGGCCGGCTGCTGGTCCAGCACGCGCGCCACTACCACCGGCCAGCGCGACGTCACCGCCGCCATGCTGGATTTGGGGTCGATCTTCTTCATTTCCCCGTTGGCGGTCTCGAACAGGATGTCGTACAGCGCGTACATGTAGGCGCGCGTGATGCGGTAGCCTACCGAGTCCACACTGGCCTTGCCGGTCCAGCTGTCCTTCAGCAGCTTCAGCGCTTCGGCGCGTTGTGGATGGCCTTCGACGGCCTTGCTGTCCAGCGCCGCGATGGCGCGATCACGCCAGGCGCTCATGAAGATGGCGCGGTCGTCCAGCGTGATGGCGTAGACTTTTTTCACATCGGTCTTGGGACCCAGCGCGGTCAGGTCGTCACGTACCTGGTGGGTGCGCGCGCCGAGATCGAAACCGCCGTCGCCCAGCAGTTCCGCGCCGGCGTTGGCCAGTTGGCGGCTGTTGGCGGTGGCCAGCTGGCCGCTTGCCGGGTTGACTACCTTCGGATATTCCTCCGGCTTGAGCCAGCCGGTCCAGACGCCGGCCTGGTCGTCCACCGACAGCGGATAAGTGGCGGCCACGCCGGCCGGCGCGCGGCGCGGCAGCGCACCGGCGATGGTCCAGCCGATATTGCCCTTGTCATCGCCGCCGACAAAATTCTGCGCCGGGATGCCCATCGTCGGCGCGATCGCCAGCGCCTGATCCAGCGTGTCGGCGAGTTCCAGGTTCTTGGCGTTGACGTTGACGGCGGCCGCCGTGTGCGCGACCCAGTGGATGGCGTAGCTGCGGCCCATGGCCTCGCGGATCGGACCGAGGCTGGTTTCGCGCACGGCCAGTTTGGTGGCCGGTTCGCCTTTGATTAATATCGTTTCCTCATGCAGCACCGGGGTCTCCCAGCCGGCCTGGGTGCGTACCTGGCCAGGCTTGGCCGGGTCGGTGTCGAGTGCGATCAGGTCGAGATAATCGCCATAGCTGTTGGTGAAACCCCAGGCCACATGGCCGTTACTACCAACCACCACCACCGGCGCTCCCGGCAGCGTCACGCCGACCACGCGGCGCTGGCCGCCTTTCCCGTCGGGGAACTGCAAGGCCGCGCGGTACCAGATCGCCGGCAGCTGGATACCGAGGTGCATATCGTCCGACACGATGGCGCCGCCGGTGTCGCTGCGGGCGCCGGCCACGGCCCAGTTGTTGCTGCCCACGGTGTTGAGGAATTCCGCCCCCGCCACCTTGGGATCGGTGTGCGACTTTTCTCCGCTCTCTTTCGGCTTGCCCCACCATGCGGGCGGCGCGGCCGGGATCGCGATGTCCGCCGCCGCGATGGTTTGGGCGTCGAGCGGCGCATCCCATTGCGTCGATTCTGGCGCCAGGAAGGCGCGCTGTTCTTCGGTCGCATGGTCGCGGAACCAGCCGCGTGCCAGTTCGCGCGGTTCCTGGCTGCCTTGCAGGTCAAAGTACATGGCCCAGATCACCAGCAGCGAATCGGCTGCGGACCAGGCGCGCGGCGGCATGCCGATCAGCGAGTACTCGAATGGCTTGGCGCTCAGCTTATCGAGGCCCGCGTTGACGCCGGCCACATAGCGGTCCAGCAGCGCGCGGTCGGCGGTCGGCATGGCCGCCAGCGCCAGTTCGGCGCGGGCGCGGAAGCGGTGCAGGCGATGGGATTTATCCAACGGCAGTGCGCGCGCGCCGAACAGTTCGGACAATTCGCCGGCCGATACACGGCGCAGCAAATCCATCTGGAAGTAGCGCTCCTGCGCGTGGACGAAACCGGTGGCGTAGGCCACGTCCAGCCGGCTGCCGCCGCTGATGACCGGCACGCCGTGTTCATCGCGCGCCACGCTGGCGCCGGTCTCCAGTCCCGCCGCCTGCACCGTGCCCTCCAACTGCGCCAGGCTGCCACGTAAAAACAACCAGGCCGCCGCGATGGCAAGCACGATCAACCCTACCAACCCGATTACGACACGCTTGGACCACACCGCCAGCCTGTTCTTTTGCATAGAATCCCCACGATTGATTAAATTGCCATGTTGGGGATAGTGCCAGAGAATCGGCCGCTCAGGCAATCAGCTGGTTGATGTCATCAGAGCGCCAGCTCCCAGGTTTCGTTGACCATGTCTTGGCCGAAGGCGTGTACCGGCTCCTCGGCCACCAGCACATAACCCTTGCTGCGGTAGATCTGGCGGGCTTCCTTTTGCTGGTCCGTGGTCCACAGGCGCATGGTGCGGTAGCCGGCGGCGCGCGCGTAGCGGTGGCATTCGTCCACCAGCCGCGAGCCGAGGCCGTAGCCGCGCGCCGGCTCTTCCACCAGCAGCAGTCGCAGCTTGCCCACACCCTCCTCGCCGCTGCGCGCCAGCGCTATCGAGCCGACCGGCTGGCCCGCCATCTCGGCGATCCAGCACTGCTCCTGCGCCGGATCGAAGTGTTGCGCGAAGTCGGCGCAGATCTCGCCGACCAGCGTTTCGAAGGTGTCGTCCCAACCCTGCTCCGCCGTGTACAGCGCGCCGTGGCGGCGGGTGATCCACTCCATGTCGCCTGGACGGAAGGTCCGCAGCACGAAAGGCTGGGCGTATTTGAGGCCGCTGCCAGCGTCCAGCAGCTGCTGGATGGTGTGCATCGCATCGAGCATGCGTAGTTGGTCAGCCTCGCCGAAACGGTCCAGCAGGTCCCCGATTTCGTCGCGGGAGCGGCGCTCCAGCGGCTCGTAGACGGCGCGGCCCTGCGCCGTCAGGTGCAGCAGCTTGGAGCGGCCGTCGGTGGCGGATGGCACCTTGGAGACCAGCCCCGCGCTCTCGAACTTGGCCAGGATGCGGCTCAGGTATCCGCGGTCCAGGCCAAGGTCGCGGCCCAGCACCGCCGCCGGCTGGTCGCCGTGCTGGGCCAGCTCGTACAACACGCGCGTCTCGGTCAGCGTGTATTCGCTGTGCAGCAGGCCTTCGCGCAGCACGCCAATCTGGCGCGTGAAGAAGCGGTTGAAGGAACGGACCGCCGCGACACGGTCATCGAAAATAGGAACAGACATACGACCTCCGGCTAGAACATAAGCCGATTTTGCAACAGATTGTTGACTCAGTCAACATTAAATGCCGCAACTGGCGCAGCGGTGTTAGAGTCATAACACCCCGACTTCAGGCGCCCGATGTCCATGCAAACCGCCCCGATCCCCGACAACGATGCCGAGCGCCTGGCGGCGCTGCGCGAGCTGCTGATTTTGGACACGCCGCCGGAAGAGCGCTTCGACAAGGTGGTGCAGTTCGCCGCCCAGGAATTCGACATGCCGATCGCGCTGCTGTCGCTGAGCGACGAGAACCGCCAATGGTTCAAGGCCCGCGTGGGCATGGACGCGTGCGAAGGCCCGCGCCACACTTCCTTCTGCGGCCACGCGATCCTGCAACCCGATATCTTCGTCATCCCCGACGCCCGCGCCGATCCGCGCTTTGCCGACAATCCCATCGTCACCGGCGAGCCGCATGCGGTCTTCTATGTAGGTGCGCCGCTGACCATGCCGTCCGGCTTCACCCTCGGCACCTTGTGCATGATCGACCACAAGCCGCGCACGCTGGACGCGACCGAACTGGCGATCCTGGCGACGCTGCGCGACTTGCTGCTGGAAGAACTCAGCCAACGTCAGGAGACGCAGCATGAGTGAAATCAGGAACCTGAACATGCTGCTGGTGGAGGAGCAGACGCTGTTGCGCCGGACCGTCGCGTTGACGGCTCGCTCACTGGGGTTGGGAACCATCCATGAAGCGGCCACCATGGAGGCGGCAGAACGCCTGCTGCGCGAGCACAGGTTCCACGGTGCGGTGATCTCGATCGACTGCGGTTCGCTGCCAGGCTGCACCTACAACCTGGCCTTGCTGGACCGGATGCGCAACGGCATCTACTCCAGCGACTGCGGCATCCCCATCGCGGTGATGGCGGAACACGCCACCGCCGAGCTGCTGAGCGACCTGCGCGAGCGCCACGTCAGCCGGGTGATCCTCAAGCCGTTCCGCGCCAAAGTGCTGCTGGACGCCTTCGCCAGCTTCGAGCAGCCGGCGCCGCACAAGGCTTAGAACATCTCTTTCGCCACTTCACGCACGGCCTTCAGCAGCAGGCTGGCGCCAGGCGACATGATGTGGCCATCGACCGTGATGATGCCGTAGGCGTCCATGCGGCACGGCAGTTCGATCGGCAGGATGTTGAGCACATTCTGCGATTCGTAGTACTTGGCGACGGCGATCGGCATGACGTTGAGTGCGTCCGTCTGCTGCAACAGCGGTTTAATCAGCAGCACGGCGGTGGTATCGACCACGTTGACCGGCACTTCGAGGCCGGCGCGGCGGAACATCAATTCGCAGCGCGCACGCAGGATGCTGCCCTGCGGCGGCAGGATCCACGGCTGGCTGGCGATATCGCGCAGCGACAGGTTGCGCGCCTTCAGCAACGGATGGCCGGGACGCACCACCGCGCACGCCGGCTCGTCGCCCAGTTCCTCGTAGCTCAAACCCTCCGCGCTCTGGCGCTCGGGGATGCGGCCGATCATGAAGTCCAGCCGGCCGCGCTGCAGCTGCTCCAGCAGGATGTTGGACTGCTCCATCTCCACGCCGATGCGTAGCTTGGGCGCCTGCAGCTTGGTGCGCGTGATCGCCTGCGGCAGCAGCGCGATCCCCGGCGTCATGATGGTGCCGATGTCCACCTGCCCGGACAGGCCGGCCTTGATGGCGACGATGTCCTCGTGCGCCAGCGAGAGACTGGTCAGCGCCATGCGGGCGTGGCGTATCATCGTTTCGCCGTAGATGGTCGGCTCCATGCCGCGCGGCAGACGGTCGAACAGCTGCACGCCCAGCATCTCCTCCAAGTCCTTCAACTGCTTGGAAGCGGCGGGCTGCGTCATGTGCAGCTCTTCGGAGGCGCGGTGGATATTGCGTTGTTCGTCAAGCGCGATCAGCAGCAGCAGCTGGCGCGTTTTGAGGCGCGCGCGCAAGAACCAGTTCGGGTTAGTTTCCATGGAAAAATGATATCACAATCGGTATTGATGTTGATGGCATACCGACTGTTGCGGTATCACTTGCATGCGGCGGAAGGATTGGCGGTTGGGCCTTCCCTGGTCTGCTTGATGAACGGGATGGTGCCGTCGGCGTTGTACTGGAACTCCTCCAACGCGACCGAGCGGCGGTACTCGCCACCACCCGGCAGCTTGGCGTTGTGATAGAAGATGTAGGACTTGCCGTTGAAATCGATGATGGCCTGATGGATGGTCTTGACCTTGGCGTTCTTCGACATGATCACGCCGCGATACTGCCACGGGCCGGTCGCGCTCGGGCCGGTCATGTACGCCGTCTCTTCCGGGAAGTTGCGGGAATAGGATAAATAGTATGTGCCGTTATGCTTGTGCAGGTAGGACGCCTCGGTGAACATGTCCATGCCGACGGTTTGGATCGGGCCGTCGAATTCGATCATGTTCGGCTTTAGCTTGGCGTACTTCAGCACTGTGTTGCCCCAGTAGAGATAGGCCTGGCCGTCGTCGTCCTGGAAAATGGCGGGGTCGATGTCATCCCAGGCGATCGGGGTTTGCAGCGTCATGTCGTTGCTGACCAGCGCCGAGCCGCGTGCATCGACGAAGGGGCCGGTCGGGCTGTCGGAGACGGCGACGCCGATGGCGTGGCCGGGAATGGTCGCGTGGTCGACGGTCGAATAGAAGTAGTACTTGCCATCGCGCTTGGTGATGTCGGCTGCCCAGGCGTGGCCCTTGGCCCATTTGAAGGTGGAGGCCTGCACCGGCGAGCCGCGGTCGGTCCAATTCTTCATGTCGCAGCTGGTGTAGACGCGCCATTCGTTCAGCACGTAGTCCGGGCTTTTCGGCGTGGCTTCGTCGTGGCCGACGTAGAGATAGACGGTGCCGTTTTCCACATACGCCGATGGATCGGCCGTGAACAGCTTGGGGAACAGCGGGTTGGCCGCCTGCGCGGCGCTCAGCGCCAGGCCAGCCATGGCAACGGCTGCGAATTTAATCAGCTTGATTTTCAAAGGTCTCTCCGGTTATTTTTTATGTTTTGCACCCAGCGCCATCAAGCGCTGCACCACGCAGAATACGAACAGCAGGCCGCCGATCACGATCTTGGTCCACCACGAGCTGAGGGTGCCATCGAAGGCGATCAGCGTCTGTATGGTGCCCAGCACCAGCACGCCCGACAGCGAGCCGGCCACGTAGCCATATCCGCCGCTGAGCAGCGTGCCGCCGATGACCACCGCAGCGATGGCGTCCAGCTCCGTGCCCTGCGCGTGCAGGCCATAACCGGACAGCATGTAGAACGAGAACAGCACGCCGGCCAGCGCGGCGCAGAAGCCGCTGAAGGCGTAGATCAGCACCTTGGTGCGTCCTACCCTCAAGCCCATCATCAGCGCCGATTGCTCGTTGCCGCCGACGGCATAGATGGCGCGGCCGAACGGCGTGCAGTGCGCGACGTAGATCGCCGCGGCCAGGGTCAGTATCGCGATCAGCGCTCCGGGCGAGATGAAGCCGCCCAGTATCGGCAACTGCGTCTGCGACATGGCGACGTATAGCGGATCATCGATGGTGATCGAGTTAATGCTGATCAGGTAGCACAGGCCGCGCGCCAGGAACATGCCGGCCAGCGTGACGATGAACGGCTGCAGCTTGAAGTAATGGATCATCGCGCCCATCGCCGCGCCGAAGCCCGCGCCCAGCGTCAACGCAATGACGATCACCAGCAGCGGCGGCAGGTGCCAGCTTTGCAGCAGCCAGGCGGAGATCATCGTCGTCAGCGCCAGCACCGAGCCCACCGACAGGTCGATGCCGCCGGAGAGAATGACGAAGCTCATGCCGACCGCGATCACCAGCAGGAATGCGTTGTCGATCAGGAGGTTGAACAGCACCTGCAAGGACAGGAAGCCGGGATAGGCCACGCCGCCCGCCGCCAGCAGGACGATCAGCAGCATCACCGTGACCAGCGACGTGAAATACGGCGACGCCATCCAGGCGCGCCCGCGAAGTATCATGGTGCTCATGCTGCGCCACCTTTAGTCCGGGCGCGGAACGCGCGCCACATGTTCTTGAATTCCGCCGACTGCGACAGGCAAACCAGGAATACCACTACCGACTTGACGACCATGTTGATTTCCGGCGGCAGGCCGAGGGAGTAGATGGTGTAGGTCAGCGTCTGGATGATCAGCGCGCCGATCACGCTGCCGGCCAGGCTGAATTTACCTCCGGCCAGCGAGGTGCCGCCCAGCGTGACGGCCAGGATTGCGTCCAGCTCCAGCAACAGGCCGGCGTTGTTGGCGTCCGCGCTCTTGATGTTCGCGCTGATCATCAGGCCAGCCAGGCCGGCGCAGGCGCTGCAAAACACGTAGACGAAGAAGATCAGAACCGCCGTCTTCAAACCCGCCAGCCGCGCCGCGACCGGATTGATGCCGACCGCCTGGATGAACAGGCCCAGTGCCGTCTTGCGCATCAACAGCGCGGTGACCAGGAATACCGCGCCGACGATGTAGAGCGAGAACGGCAGACCGAAAAGGTAACCGCTGCCGAGGAAGAAAAACGGCTTGTAATAGACGGTGACGATTTGTCCGTCCGTGAACAGCTGCGCCAGGCCCCGCCCAGCCACCATCAGGATCAGCGTGGCGACGATGGGTTGCAGCCCGAGGCCCGCCACCAGCAGGCCGTTCCACGCACCGCACAACAGCGCCGCGCCCATGGCTACGCACAAGGCCCAGACCATCGGCGTGTTGGCGACGTATTCGGGCACGCCGTTCTGCATCACCATCGTGCCGCCGATAAGCATCGCGGCGACGGTGCCGCTAATGGCGACCACCGCGCCGACCGAAATGTCGATGCCGCGCGTGGCAATCACCAGCGTCATGCCGAGCGCCGCCAGCACCAGCGGCGCGGCGCGGTTGGCGATGTCGATCAGGCTACCGTACAGGTGACCGTCCTTGATCTCCAGGTGGAAGAAGCCGGGAACCAGCAACAGGTCTACAAGCAGCAGCAAGACCAGCGCGGCCAGCGGACGGAATAAGGGATGGCGCACAAGCATGGATGCAGTCGATGGTGAGGTGGGGCTGGATGCGGCGGGGCGTGGCATGGCGATTTCGCTCAACGGGCTACTCATGGACGTCTCCTGCAGCGATCACTTGCAGCACCGAGCTCTCGTCCAACGCACCGCGCGGGTACTCGCCACCGGCTTTGCGGTCACGCATGACGACGATACGGTCGCTCACGCGCAGCACTTCCGGCAGCTCGGACGAAATGAACAGGATCGCCATGCCCTTGCGGCACAGGGCCGTCACATAGTCCATGATCTCCTGCTTGGCGCGCACGTCGATGCCGCGCGTTGGTTCGTCCAGGATCAGCATCTTCGGCTCGGTGGCCAGCCAGCGCGCCAACAGCACCTTCTGCTGATTGCCGCCGGAGAGAGTGCCGATAGGCGTTTCGATACTCGCCGTCTTGATGCCAAGCGCCTTGACGTACTCCTCCGCCAGCTGCTGCTGACGCTTGAGCGGAATCGCACGTAGGATGCCGGTGCGGGCCTGCAGTGCCAGGATCAGGTTCTCCCGCACGGACAGCTCAAGCACCGCGCCTTCATGCTTGCGGTCTTCGGAACAGAAACCGATTCCGGCGGCGATAGCGTCACGCGGCGAAGCGAAGCTGCACTCCTTGCCGTCGATGACGATGCTGCCGCTGTCCGCCTTGTCCGCCCCGAATAGCAAGCGCGCCGCCTCGGTGCGGCCGGAACCTAGCAGGCCAGCCAGACCAAGCAGCTCGCCCTGCCGCAGTTCGATATCCATCGGCGACAGTGCCCCCTTGCGGCCCAAGCCGACCGCGCGCAGGAAGGTCGTCAACTTCGACGGCGCAGCGGCAAGGGGGACAGTGGCAGCGGCAGCGGGTGCGCTGGCACCGTCGCTCTCGCCAACCTCAATACCCGCAGCAGGCGCGCCGACCATCTTGTTGACCAAATCAAACCGCGACAACTCGCTGCAAGCGTACTCGCCTTCCCGTTCGCCGTTGCGCATGACGGTGATGCGATCCGAAATCGCGTAGGTCTGATCGAGGAAGTGCGTCACAAACAATATCGCCATGCCCTGCTCGCGCAGGCCACGCAATACGCTAAACAACAGCTCCACTTCCTTCTCATCGAGACTGGAAGTCGGCTCATCGAGTATCAGCACCTTGGCAGACACCAGCAAGGCGCGTGAGATCGCCACCATCTGCTGGATCGCCAGCGGATAGCGCGCCAGCGGCAGCGATACATCGATCCGTATCTGCATCCGTTCCAGCAGCTCCACCGCCTGCCGCTGCATGCCAGCCCAGTCGATGCCACCGCGCTTGCGCGGATAGCGGCCGATGAAGATATTCTCCGCCACCGACAAATTCGGGCAAAGATTCACTTCCTGATAAACGGTGCTGATGCCCAGGTTCTGCGCCTCCAGCGTAGATGCAGGCTGTATCGCCCGCCCCTCCAGCAGAATCTGGCCCTGGTCCGGTGCATACACGCCGGTCAGCACCTTGATCAACGTCGATTTTCCGGCGCCGTTCTGGCCCATCAGCGTATGCACCTCGCCCGGATACAGGTTCAACGCCACGCCGCTCAAGGCCTGCACACCGGGGAATACCTTGCTGATGCCGCGCAGCTCCAGCACCGGAACGGGCGCGGAAGTTTGGATACTCATCGGATCAGTACTTACGGTTCGGGAATTCCTTGGCCGCGACTTCGGCCGGGAACACACCTTCTTGAGTGACGACGCGCTTGGGCACCGGCTTGTTGGCGACGACATCACGCGCCAGCTGCATCAGTTGTGGGCCCAGCAGCGGGCTGCATTCCACAGTCACGTTCAGCTTCCCGGCGATCATCGCCTCGAAGGCGCCTTTGACGCCGTCGATGGAAATCACGACGATGTCCTTGCCCGGTTTCAGGCCCGCTTCCTCGATGGCCTGGATGGCGCCGATCGCCATGTCATCGTTATGCGCATACAGCACATTGATCTTCTTGCCCTCGGCCTTGAGGAAAGCTTCCATCACTTCCTTACCCTTGGCGCGGGTGAAGTCGCCGGTCTGCGAGCGGATCACCTTCAGCTTCGGATTGCCGGCGATGACTTCCTCGAAGCCCTTCTTGCGGTCCAGCGCCGGCGCCGAACCGACGGTGCCTTGCAGCTCAACGATATTGATAATGGTATCGGGCGTTTTCTTCGCGCGCTCCAGCAGCCAGCGGCCGGCGCGGCGACCTTCTTCGACGAAATCCGAACCGATGAAGGTGGCGTACAGCGAAGGATCGCTGACGTTGACAGCGCGGTCGGTCAGGATGACGGGGATCTTGGCGGCCTTGGCCTCGCGCAGCACGGTGTCCCATCCCGATTCCACCACCGGCGAAAACGCGATCAGGTCCACGCGCTGGGCGATGAAGGAACGGATCGCCTTGACCTGGTTTTCCTGCTTCTGCTGGGCGTCGGCGAACTTGAGGGTGATGCCGTCCTTCTTGGCCGCGTCCTTGATCGACACAGTGTTCGCGGTGCGCCACTCGCTCTCGGCACCGACCTGCGAGAACCCGATCACCAGCGGCTTGGCCGCGAAGACCGGGGTGTTGAAGGTAAAGGCGGCGAGGAATGCGGCGGCCAGCACGGTTCTGCGATTGCACGTCATAGCGAAGTCTCCAGATGGATTTTTATGTATTTTCTGGATCACATACTATGAGAAACGAGAATATCTATCCAATGACATTTTCTGGCAGTTCGATACCAATTTTGATATCAACGCAACAAGCGCAAACCATACAAACCGCCCGCCATCGAACCTTTGCGGGCGACGAATTTGATCACCAGTTTTCCGCCAACCGCCATTGCGGGCGGGATGGCGTAGTCCCTGGTGTAGATCTCCTGCGGCGCCTTGGCGTCCAGGGCCACCTCCGCCAACAGCTGGCCGTTGACAAAGATATCGAAGCGGCGGCCGGCATCCAGCGTCGAATAAGTCAGCCTGAGTGTCTTCGCTTCGCCCTTCTTGTCGGTCAGGTCGTAGCTGAACCAGCCGCTCGCGTGCCGCCAGTGCAGGCCTTTGTTGATGCCCGCGTCCGCGCCCTCGCCTTTGAAGAAGTGATCGGATTCCGGCTGCTGCTCGCCCGGCGCCACCTGGTCGATGGTCTGAGCGTCCAGCGCCAGGCGCGCCGCCTCGTCCTGCGCGGCCTTGGACTGCATGAAGGCCAGGTTG
The DNA here is from genome assembly GCF_003416895.1 of Duganella sp. BJB476. Classification (GTDB taxonomy): domain Bacteria; phylum Pseudomonadota; class Gammaproteobacteria; order Burkholderiales; family Burkholderiaceae_D; genus Rugamonas. The sequence continues at coordinate 814,191 of NZ_QVIO01000001.1, read as the reverse complement.
GCCGGCGTCGAATACGGCCAATAGACCACGTAGCGTGAGTCGTGCAGGCGGAAGAACGGGATGAAGGTCACGCTGCCGACATTCTTGCCCTGCACCAGACCCGGCGCCGTGAACGTCAGCGGCTTGCCGGGCACCGGCTTGAAGCGGTCCATGAAGGCTTTGGTGTCGCTGACCAGCATGGGCGCGGATTCCAGCGGACATACCTGGCCTTGCGCCACGTGCCCCATACGCGAGTCGTCGGCGAAGAAGTTCAGCTTCTCGCCAGCGAAGGGGTTGGTTTTCGCCGCCAGCACAATGGGGCCGTGCAGCACCGCGTAGTAGTTGGACTTGTCCGGCATCTGCTCCAGATGGGTTTTCATCGGCAGCAGGATCTCGACCTTGTCGCCGTCCCGCCATACACGGCGCAGGTTGACGTAACGGTCCGCTCCAGCGTTGGCCGCCACCGGCTTGCCATTGACCGTGATGCGCAAGGCGCCATGCGCCACCCATTCGGGATAGCGGATCTTCATCGTGAACGCCTTGCTGCCCTTGACCGCGCCCTTGACCATAATCGTGCTACGGTCTTCGTCCGGGAAGCGATTGGCCTGCGTGATGGTCACGCCCTGCTCGCGCCAGTTCAGCGTCGAAGGGATGAAGAGGTTCACGTACAGCTGGTCGCCGCGATGTGCGTAGATGAATTCTCCGTACTTGGCGTGACTCTCGATGCCGGAGCCTACGCAGCACCACATGGCCTTGTCTACCTGCGAATAGACGCGATAGTGATTGGGGCGCATCGGCGTGAAGTAGACGAAGCCGCCGCTATCCGGCCGCTGCGAGGACAGGATATGGTTGTACAGCGCGCGCTCGTAGTAGTCGCTGTAGCTGCCCTTGGCGTCGCCGAGGAACAGCAGCTCGGTGAGCTTGAGCATATTGTAGGTGTTGCAGGTCTCCGGGCCTTCGACTTCATCGATCATCGAAGAGAAATCCTTATCGTCGTGGAAGTGCTCCTTGACGCTGTTGCCGCCGATGGCGACGGTGCGGTGATCGTGCACGGTCTGCCAGAAGAATTGCGCGGCCTGCTGCCAGTCGCGGCGGCCCGTGATGTCGCCGATGCGCTTGAAGCCTATCACCTTGGGGATCTGCGTATTCGCATGCAGGCCGGTGAGCTGGTCCTTGCCCTCTTCCAGCGGCCGCAGGATGGCCTGATGGGAGAAGCGGATCGCCAGGTCCATGTATTTTTTCTGTCCCGTCATCTGGGCGACGTCGGCCAGCACTTCATTCATGCCGCCGTGTTCACTGCGCAGCATGGACTGCATCTGCTCTTCGCTCAGGTGCGAGGTCAATTCCAGCGCCCAGTCGGACATGGCGATCAACATCGCGCGGGCATCCGCATTGCCAGCGTAGGTGTAGGCGTCGCGCAGGCCCGCATACACCTTGTGCAGGTTGTACCACGGGACCCACTTGCCGTTGACGGAGAAATTGTCGGCATGGAGTTCGCCCTTGGCGATGGCTTGCCAGGCTGCGCTGCCGTCAGGGATGCCACCGATGTAGCCGTTGCCATTGCGCTCCTGGCAGCGCTTGAGCTCCGCCACGAAGTAATTCAGGCGACGGAGAACTTCGTCGTCGCCGGTGGACGCGTACATCAGCGCCAGCGCGGAAAGATAGTGGCCGCCGAGGTGGCCATCCAGGCCGGACGATTCCCAGTTGCCGTAGCTGGGCTGCTTCAGCGGCAGGCCGGCTTCGCGCAGGAACGGCGCGAGCAGACGGTCCGGTTCCATCTCAAGCAGGTAATGCAGGTCCGTCCGCTGGGCTTCCAGGAAGGGGCTGTCGCCAAGACGGACGTCGGCCAGCGGGAATAGCTGCAGCGGAGTTGCCGCAGCCGATGCACACAGCATCGCGGCGGCGACCAGCGCCGCCACCCCGCGCAGCAACACCATCATGGCGTCGGCAGCTGGTTGCTGCGGTATCGGTTCAGGTCCGCCGCATCCACCACCGGCCAGCCGCTGGCGTCCCACTTCATTTCCATGATCTTCAGCTTTTGCAGGTAGTTGTCCGCCGTCTCGTAGGCGTGCAGCACCATGTAGTCCTTGCCGTCGATGGTGTAGGCGCTGTTGTGGCCCAGACCTTTCCAGTCCTTGTCGCCGGCGATGACGGTGGAGCCGCCGCCCTTCATCATATCGACGCCGTTCTTGTCCACGTAAGGACCGGCGACCTCCCTGGACCGGCCGACAACAACGTAGTACGTGCTGTCACCCTTGCGGCAGCAAAGCCCGAATGACGCGAACAGATAGTAGTAGTCGCCCTTCTTGAAGATAAACGGCGCCTCGATCTCATCCGGCCCCGCCGACTTCTCCGCCACCGATGGCCCGCGCGAACGGCTGGCTATTGCATGCCATTCCTGCGGCTCCGCCAGGCCGGTCCAATCCGCATTCAGCCTCACCAGCTTCAGGCCACTCCAGAAGGAACCGAAAGCCATCCACGCCCCGCCCTTGCCGTCTTCGACGATGTTCGGGTCGATGGCGTTCCAGTCGTCGCGCAGCGGCACGGATTGCAGCACCATGCCCTTGTCTTCCCAACGGTAGTCCGGCGAGCGGGGATTGAGCGTCTTGTTGACCGTAACGCCGATACCCGACGTGTTCTTGCCGAAGCCCGAAACAGAATAGTACAAATAGTATTGTCCGTTATGGAAGTGCACATCCGGCGCCCAGATATGGCCGTCGAAAGTCGGCGCGGCACGCTTGGCCCACACCGGCTGGTCCTTGAAAATGCGGCCTTCCGGCGTCCAGTCCTTCATGTTCCTGGAGCTGTAGAAGGTGATACCCGGCCCAGTACTGAACACATACCAGGTATCGCCCTCCTTCGCCATCACCGGATCGTGGACGCTGACTTCCTTGGCTGAGCAAACCGACAGCGCCAACAGGCCCAATGCAAATATCGCTGACTTCATCCTAACTCCCTGTGCGCGCGCCCCAGATCGACACGCCATCCACCGACTGCGCGGTCCACGTCACCACGAAAGCGCTGGCATTAGTATTCCATTGGCGCGACAGCACGCCGTTGAAGGTGCCGGTAGCGCCCAGCGAAATCGTGATCTTGTTGGCGCCATTATGCTTCCAAGTGCCGGTGGCGGCGCCGGAAACCGTGCCGTCGGCCGCCAGCTTGATATTCTGCGAAGCCTTGATCGCCGCCGTGATGTCCTTGCCGTGATTGATCATCTTGTACGTGCCGGCGGTATCGGCAGCGGTCACCTCGGCCGACAGCACCGTCGAGTTCTTGCTGAGCGGGGCGTAGCGGAACGGCGACACGACGATCCAGCCGTCTTCGTTGATGAACATCTCGTGCACGCGGATCTGGTGGAACTCGCCGGTGCCGGGGAAACGCGTGTGGAACACCAGGAAGTACTGGCCGGTCGCAGCCTCGTAGTAAGCGGAGTTGTGACCCGGCGATACATAGCCCAGCGGCGTGCCGGTCTCGCCGTCCGCCAGCGCGAACTGGTAGTTCCCCATAATCTTCTGGCCGAACGGTGCGATGCTGGCATCGTCGAACAGGGGCAGCGCGGGATTGGCTTTGACGTTGGCCATATCGTTGCCCTTGGCGTCCACGTACGGACCGTCCGGGTTCAGCGAGCGCGCCACGCGCATATTGTAGGCGCCGTTCGCATCCAGCCCGCCGAAGGACGTGAACAGGTAGTAGTACTTCGACTGCGGGCTGTACATCACATACGCACCCTCGATGCGGCTGTGGTTCCCGCCCATCAGGTGCTTGCCGTAGCCCTGGCCAGGCTTCTGCAAACCGGTGGCAGGATCCATCGCCAGGATGAAGATGCCGCCGGAGTAGGAGCCGTAGATCATCCACAGCTTGCCGTCCTTGTCGAAGAAGGTGTTTGGGTCGACCACGTTCGGCATTGTCAGCGCATCGTAGATGTTGACGCCGTCCTCGCTGATCAGGCCCCACATGCCGGACTTCAGCATGATCTGCTTGTTGACGTATGGGCCTTCGATCTTGTCCGCCACGGCCACGCCCAGCGCCGAACGCGGCGAATCACCCTTGCAGGCGTTGTAGTAGAAGTAGAACTTGCCGTCGCCGAGCTTGACCACGTCCGGCGCCCACAGGTCCGTCACCTGCGCCCAGGTGAAGGTGTCTGCCAGCGCGGTGACGACGTTGTTGAACAACGGATTGGCAGCGTTGACGCCATCCGCGATCTTGGTCCAGTTCATCAGGTCCGTCGATTTGGCGGCGGCCAGGTGCGAACCGAATACGTAATACGTGCCGTCTACCTTGATTACTGCCGGGTCGTGTACCGATGCATCGCCAAACGTAATGGTGGTCGGCGACGGCGCTGGAGTCGGAGTTGGCGTTGGAGCGGGAGTCGGAGTCGGCGCTGGCGTCGGAGTAGGCACCGGCGTGACCGGATTGGCGCTTCCACCGCCACCGCCGCAACCTGCCAGCAGCAGTGCTACGCCGCCGGCAATGGCCTTGCGGCGCGAAACCGAGATGTCGTGTTCACTCATGCCCTCACTCCACCGCGACAACGACAACGGCCTTGGCCGGGATCTTCACCGTCAGCTTGCCGTCAACTGCGGTAGCGCTGTACGGCACTGGCTTGATCGCCTGCGGCGCCTGGAAGGTGTTATGCGCATCCATCGCAGCGGCGGTCAGCACGCGCCCTTTGACCGATTTGATCGTCTGCCCCGGCACATTGATCGCCACATCCGCAGCCTGGCCCGGATTGGTATTGACCAGCGCCAGATACAGCTTGCCATCGGTGCCACGCGCGGCCGATGCGCTGATCTCAGGGACGCTAGCGCCATCCAGCGCATATTGCGGATTGTTCGACAACGTCAACGGCAGCGAGGTGGCGCCCTGGAACGGCACGTACATCTCGAAGGCGTGATAGGTCGGCGTCAACACCATCTTGTCCTTGTCGGTGATGATCATCGATTGCAGCACGTTGACCATCTGCGCGATATTGGTCATGCGCACGCGGTCTGCATGGGCATGGAAGATGTTGAAGTTAAGCGCTGCAACAACCGCATCGCGCAGGGTGTTCTGCTGAAACAAGAAGCCGGCGTTGGTGCCCTTCTCCACGTCGTACCAGGTACCCCACTCGTCGACGAACAGGCCCAGTTTTTTCTCCGGGTCGTTCTTGTCCATCGCGGCGGAGTTCTTGCGGATGTGGTCTTCCATGCGCAGCGTATTGGTCAGCGTGGACATCCACTCCCGCTCCGGGAAGCCGGTGGCGGCGCCCTTCACGTCCCATTTTCCGGTCGGGATGGTGTAGTAGTGGAAGCTGATGCCGTCGGTTTGGCGCTTCAGCTGCTTGCTCAGTACTTCGGACCAGGTCAGGTCGTTGTCGTTGCCGCCGCTGGCGATCATCTTCGGACGGTATTGCTGCGGCGCGCGCAGGAAGGTCTCGACGTTCTTGTACAGGTCCGCGTAGTGTTCTGGCGTCATATTGCCGCCGCAGCCCCAGGCCTCGTTACCGATCGCGAAATAGGCGACCTTGAACGGCTTCTCATGGCCGTTCTTGCGGCGCAGATTGGCCAGCGTGGACTGGCTGTCGGAAGTCATGTACTCGACCCACTCCGACATCTCCTGCGCGCTACCGGTGCCGAGATTGCCGTTGACGTAGGCATCGGCGCCCAGCAGGTCGACCAGGTCGAAGAATTCGTGCGTGCCGACGGCGTTGGATTCCGCCACGCCGCCCCAGTTGGTGTTGACCTTGACCGGACGCTTCTCGCGCGGGCCCAGGCCATCCTTCCAGTGATATTCATCGGCGAAGCAGCCGCCCGGCCAGCGTACCAGCGGCACGTGCATGGCCTTCAGTGCGCCGACCACGTCGTTGCGCCAGCCCTTGGTGTTCGGGATCTTCGATTTGGGACCGACCCACATGCCTTCATAGATGCCGGTACCCAGATGCTCGGCGAACTGGCCGTAGATGTCCTTGTTGATCACGGCGCCCGGTTTGCCGGCGTCGATGGTAAGGCCGATGGCATCGGCGGCGAATGCGCCGCCGGAAGCCAGCAGGCAGAAGGCGAGTACTCCGTTTTTGATAGTGTTCATTGTGATCTCCTGTTTATAGTTTTATGACAAAGCCGCCGTGCGGCTTGATCGTTACAGCTACTTTTTTGCCGGCAGCGATGCTGCGCTGGCTGAAACTGCGTTCGGCGCCACCGTCGCCGATGACCACGCCCTGCTTGGCGCCGACGAAGGACAAGTCCAGCGTCAACGCCTTGTCCGCATTGGTGGCGTTGATGCCGGCGATGTACCAGGTGTCGCCGGAGCGGCGCGCGATGACTGCGTACTGGCCTGGATAGCCGTCTACAAGGCGGCTGTCATCCCAGCTGCGCGGCAGCTCCTGCAAGAAGGATTTGACATAGGCCGGCACGGTGGCCATACCTTCCGGGATCTCGGCGAAGTGCTGAATGCCGGAGATGTAGAGCACCGATGTGGCAAGCTCGAAACCGTTGCTGGAGCTGCGCTTGATCTTGGGGATATCGCCGAACACCATCGGCGTGAAGTCCATCGGATCGAACAGGTTGCGGGCGAACGGCAGCATGGCCGCGTGGGTCGGCATCTTGTCCTCGTCGACCTGCTCGAAGGTGGTGAACTCCATGCCGCGTACGGCTTCCATCGTCATCAGGTTCGGCCAGGTGCGGGTCCAGCCGCGCGGCAGCGTGGCGCCGTGGAAGTTGACCAGCAGGCCGGCATCGGCAGCGTCGCGAAGGATATTGATGTAGTAGGCGATCATGGATTGCGCGTCGCCGTTGAAGAAGTCGATCTTCACGCCTTTGACGCCCATGTCATGCAGGCGCTTGAACTCGGCCACGCGCTGTTCATGGGTCAGCAACTGGCTTTTAGGGGAGTATTCGGTTGAGTTCCATGGGCCGGAAGAGTTGTACCACAGCAGAATACCGACCTGTTTCGTCGCCGCGTAGTCGACCAGTTCCTTGATCTTGTCGTAGCCGATCTTGCGGTCCCAGTCGGCGTCGATCAGGGTGTAGTCCCAATGCATATCGGCGGCGTAGTCGATGAACTTCTTCTGCACGTCGTAGACCGTTGCGTCGTCCTTCATCAACGCCCAGCTCCACGAAGCGTGGCCTGGCTTGACCAGCTGCTTGTCGAAGGCGATGGCCGGCGCGGCCAGGTCGGTGCCGAGCGTGGAATTGGTCACCGTCTTCAGGGAGCCCAGTGCCAGCAGGCGCCAGGGCGAAGTCAGCGTGCCGTCTACTTCGGCCAGCAGGCCGCCGCCCGGATAGATTTCGGCGGCCATCGGATTGCCGATGCTGTATTTTCCTCCTGCGGATTCCGGCGCCAGGCGCGAGGCCTGGAAGCTGCCGTCCATGCCGGCCTCGGAGATCGCCACCCAGTTATCGCCGCTCTTGAACAGCGCTGGGAACACCCAGCCCGCCGGCGATGGCGATGCGGTGCCGACCAGGATGTCCATCTGATAGTGCTCTTCGTAGGAAGGATTGGTTCTACTCCAGCCGGTTTGCGCCACGGCGATCGGTTGCAGCCATGCCTTGGCCGTAGGCGGCAAAGCGAAGGTGGTGCGCTCCTGAATCAGCTTTTTGTGCGGCAGCGATGGCTCGGCAACGACGTAGCGGAAGGCCACGCCATCGTTCGACACACGGAACACGATGTCCATCGCCTGTTGCTGCGCGTTGCGCACGGTGTAGGTTTGCTCGTTGGCGCGATAGCTGATGCTGCTCTTTTTACCGACAGCCATCTGATACTGGTCGCTGACGGCGCGGGCCTTGGAGGTGGCCGCAATTGTCAGTGTGCTAGCCAGATCGGCACCTTGCAGTTGCAGGCCTAGCCCGGAAGCCAACAGCACCGGCTTGCCGTCGCGGGAAATCGAATACGCCAAGCCACCGCCAGCAGTGGCTTGCACTTTGACGCTGATGTGATGATCGGGACTGGTCAGCGCAGGCTGCGCTGCGGCCGCCGTCATTGCACTGGCGGCGAGCGCCAGCGCGGAGAAACATGTCTTTGCCATGTTCTTGCCTTTTTTATGGTTATGTATCCCCACCGCCTCATAGGACGGCTGTCTCCGGGGCAAAACTTATGGAGGGGGTCAAGTCTGACATTCGGACACGGCCTCTACCGTAATCAGCCCTACGGCAAAGCTCGTGTCCGAATGTCAGACTTGACCCCCGTTGTTTTTATACCCAGCCGGCGTCGACGATGAACTCCTGGGCGGTGCACATCGCACCGTCTTCGGCGGCGAGGAACAGCACCATCGATGCCACGTGCTGCGGCAGCAGCTTGGTCGGCATGCACTGGTTACGCTTGATATCCTGCTCGCCCGCGTCGTCCAGCCACAGGTCGATCTGGCGCTGCGTCATCACCCAACCCGGCGTGACGGTATTGACGCGGATGCCATGCGCGCCGAACTCGCGCGCCAGCCCGCGCGTCAAGCCATGCACCGCCGCTTTGGACGTGGCATACACCGCATAGCCCGCGTTCTTGACGTGCCACGAGATCGATCCGACGTTGATGATCGAGCCGGAGCCCTTCTTCTTCATGCCTTCCAGGACCGCCTGGCAGGTGAAGAACATCGGACGCTGATTGATGGCGATGCGTTCGTTCCAGTAATCCACCGTCACCTCGGCCGTCTCGTGGCGCTGGTCGTTGGCGGCGTTGTTGACGAGGATGTCGAAATCGCCAACGTTGGCCGCCATCTCGGACATGGTGCTTTGCAGCGCCGGGATATCGGTGATATCGCACTGGCGGAACAGGGGTTCAGGATAACCAGCCTCCTTCACCCTGCGTATCAAGGCAAGGCTGGCGTCGCGGGCGATGTCGACGAATGCCACCTGCGCGCCCTGCTCGGCGAAGGAAATCACCATCGCCTCGCCTATCCCTGTGCCGCCACCCGTAATAAATACACGCTTGCCGCGCAAGCTGCCAAATTTGGCCAATTGGGTCATACAGTCTCCGTTATTATTTTTTTCAGCCGCGCGTCAGTTCGCCCTCGCGGCGACGCCAGGTTGCGGCGCCGTTGTCGCGCAATACCTCCGGCAGCAAGGCCTGCGACAGGTTCTGGTACGACACCGGACGCAGGAAGCGCACGATGGCGCCCGTACCTACGGACGTGCTGCGGCCATCGGAGGTCGACGGGAACGGACCGCCGTGCACCATCGCACTGCACACTTCCACGCCGGTCGGGAAACCGTTGGCCAGGATGCGACCGGCTTTGCGCTCCAGTACCGGCAGCAGCGCATGTGCCAGATCCAGGTCACCATCGTCCAGTTGCAGGGTGGCGGTCAGCTGGCCTTCCAGGCTTTCGGCGACTTGATGCAGCTCCGCGATGTCCTTGCAGGCGACCAGCAACGAAGCCGGGCCGAATACTTCCTCCGACAACGCATGCTGCGACAGGAAGGCCGCGCCACTGGCGACGAACAGCGCCGGGGCGCCCTTGCCTTCCGATTGCGGCGCCAGCGCCAGCGTCTTCACGTCCGCATGCTCCGCCAGTTGCGTGATCCCGCGCTGGAAGCTGCCGGCGATCCCAGGCGACAGCATCGCGCATGCGGCGCCACCGGCCAGCGCCTGCGCGGCGGCGTTGGCAAAGCGGTCCAGGTCAGGGCCGCCGACGCCGATCACCAATCCCGGATTGGTGCACATCTGTCCCACGCCCAGCACCAGCGAACCGGCGAAACCGGCGGCGATTTCCTCGGCGCGCGCAGCCAATGCACGCGGCATCAGGAACACCGGATTAATCGAACTCATTTCCGCATACACGGGAATCGGCACCGGACGCGCGGCCGCAACAGCCATCAACGCCAGGCCACCGCTGCGCGAGCCGGTGAAGCCGACCGCCTTGATCGCAGGATGACGCACCAACTCCTGGCCGATGCCGTTGCCACTGCCGGTCAGCAGCGAGAACACGCCGGCAGGCAGGCCACAAAGCTCCACCGCCTTGACCACTGCGCGGCCCACCAGCTCGGACGTGCCGGGATGCGCGGAGTGCGCCTTCAGCACCACCGGGCAGCCGGCCGCCAGTGCCGACGCGGTATCGCCACCAGCCACAGAAAAAGCCAACGGGAAGTTACTGGCCGCGAAGACCGCTACCGGACCGAGACCGATCATGCGCATCCGCAGGTCGGGACGCGGCGGCGCCCGTTCCGGCAGCGCCTTGTCGATGCGGACATCGTTCCACGAGCCTTCGCGCAGCAGGTTGGCAAACAGTTTCAACTGGCCGACGGTGCGGCCACGCTCACCCTCAATGCGCGGGCGCGGCAGGCCGCTTTCGGCCATCACGCGCTCCACCAGCACATCGCCCAGCGCCATGATCTGTTCCCCGATGGTTTCGAGGAAGACCGCGCGTTTCTCGTCGCTCAGCGAGCGGAAGGTGTCGAACGCGGCGTCGGCCAGGCGGCAGGCCTGGTCGATCTGCGCGAAATCGACAGCATGGAATTCAGGCTCCATCGGCGCTTGCAGCGATGGGTTGTAGCCGCGGATGGCAGCGCCAGTGCCTTTGACGGCCACGCCGCCTATCAGTGCTTCACCGGTAATGATCATAATGCTTTCACTTTCGCGACTTCGGTTTTGTACACGGTCAGCTTGTTGCGCAGGACCGGGCCGAATTGCGGTGCTTCGATTTCAAACGTCTCGCCGGGTTTGACGACGATGTTGTCGGCCACGCTCAGCGTCGCCGTACCGAAGAAGTGGATATGCACATCGCCCGGACGCTTGAACAGCGGGTACTTGAAGTGGTGGTGTTCCAGGTTGCCGATAGTGTGCGACATATTCTGCTCGCCGCTGAAGAAAGCCTTCTGCCAGCGGACCTTGCCTTCGACGTCATAGATACGCGAGGTGCCTTCGATATGCGCAGGCGCTTCGCCGACCAGCAGCGCCGGGCCCAGGCCACAGGCGCGCAGCTTGGAGTGCGCCAGGTACAGGTAGTTCTGGCGCTCGGTCACGTGGTCCGAGAATTCGTTGCCGATGGCGTAGCCGACGCGGTACGGCTGACCGTCGTCGCCGATCACGTACAGGCCCGCCACTTCAGGCTCTTCGCCGCCATCCAGAGCGAAGTCCGGCATGCTCAGGGCCTGGCCGCTGGCGGCGACGATGGAACCGTCGCCCTTGTAGAACCATTCCGGCTGCACGCCGGCTTCGCCCTCTGCAGGCTTGCCGCCTTCAACGCCCATGCGGAACATCTTCATGGAGTCGCTCAGGGATTCGACGTCGCCGCCGATTTTCTTGTGCATGGCGTCACGGGTATCGGCGCTGCCCAGGTGAGTCAGGCCGGTGCCGGTGACGTAGCAATGGGCGTCGTCGCTGTGGTCCAGCGGCGGCAGCAGGCGGCCCGACGCTGCGACGGCGTCGAACGCCAGCAACGTGGATCCGGCGGACTTCACCACCAGGTCGGCCAGGCCGATCGACTGGCGTATCGCGGCCAGCGCCAGTGCGTAGGTCCTGTCGTAGCCTTCGATGACGCGGATGGAGTTCTGTTCCAGCACGCCGACCTGGCGCGCGCCTTGTTCGTTCTTGAATTGTACGAGTAGCATGGTGTCTCCGAATTTGATTAGTGCGAGTGGCGCGGCACGGCCGATCCGCGATTCCCGACCAGGAAGTCGAAATCGCAGCCTTCGTCGGCTTGCAGCACGTGATCGATGTACAGTTTCTGGTAGCCGGTCTTGGGACCCGGCGCCGAGCCGGCGACGCGCACGGCCTGGCGCTCCGCCATCTCCGCTTCCGATATCTCCAGGTTCAGCAGGCCGCCTGCGCAATCGAGCGTGATCCAGTCGCCGTCCTTGACGATGCCCAGCGGGCCGCCGGCCATCGCTTCCGGCGCCACGTGCAGCACCACGGTGCCGTAGGCTGTGCCGCTCATGCGCGCATCCGAGATACGGACCATGTCCTTGACACCAGCCGCCAGCAGTTTCGGTGGCAGGCCCATATTCCCTACTTCGGCCATGCCCGGATAACCTTTCGGGCCGCAGTTCTTCATCACCAGCACCGAGTTGGCATCAACTTCCAGTTCCGGGTCGACGATGCGGCTCTTGTAATGCTCGAAGTCCTCGAACACCACGGCGCGGCCGCGATGCTGCATCAGTTCCGGCGTGGCGGCAGATGGTTTCAGCACGGCGCCACGCGGCGCCAGGTTGCCGCGCAGGATGCAGATGCCGCCATCCTTCAGCAGCGGCTTCTCCAGTGGACGTATCACTTCGTCGTCGTAGATCGGCGCTTCCTTGCAGTTTTCCCACAGCGATTTTCCGTTGACGGTCAGCGCATCCGGATGCGGTACCAGGCCGCCATCGCCCATGCGGCGAATCGCGCCTGGAAGGCCGCCGGCGTAGTAGAACTCTTCCATCAGGAAGCGGCCCGACGGCAGCAGGTCGACGATGGTTGGCGTGCCGCGACCGACGCGGGTCCAGTCTTCCAGCTCCAGGTCGACGCCGATGCGGCCGGCGATGGCTTTAAGGTGAATCACGGCGTTGGTCGAACCACCGATGGCGGCGTTGACGCGGATCGCGTTCTCGAAGTTCTCGCGCTTGAGGATCTTCGACAGCGTCAGGCCTTCCTTGACCATCTCGACGGCGCGGATGCCCGACATATGCGCCAGGATGTAGCGGCGCGAATCGACGGCGGGAATGGCGGCGTTGTGCGGCAGCGTGGTGCCCAGCGCTTCGGCCATGCAGGCCATCGTGGACGCGGTGCCCATGGTGTTGCAGGTGCCTGCGGAACGGGAGTGGCCCGATTCCGCCGACATGAATTCGTGCATGGTGATTTCACCGGCCTTGACCTGCTCGTGCAGCTGCCATACGGCGGTGCCGGAGCCGATGTTCTTGCCGTTCAGCTTACCGTTCAGCATAGGGCCGCCGCTGACGACGATAGTGGGAATGTCGACCGAGGCGGCGCCCATCAACAGCGCCGGCGTGGTTTTGTCGCAGCCGACCAGCAGTACCACGCCGTCCATCGGATTGCCGCGGATAGATTCTTCGACGTCCATGCTGGCCAGGTTACGGGTCAACATGGCGGTTGGACGCAGGTTCGATTCGCCGTTGGAGAACACCGGGAATTCAACCGGGAAGCCGCCTGCTTCGAGAATGCCACGCTTGACGTGCTCCGCCAGTTTGCGGAAGTGGGCATTGCAAGGGGTCAGCTCCGACCACGTGTTGCAGATGCCGATGATAGGTTTGCCCTGGAATTCATGATCAGGAATGCCCTGATTCTTCATCCAGCTGCGATACATGAAACCGTTTTTGTCTTGGGTACCAAACCACTCGGCGGAGCGCAGCTTCACCTTTTTGTCGTTATCGGACATGCATATCTCCTCAGTATGTTCTTGTACGGGGGCGTGCTTGTCATGCCCCCGCATCGATAAGCCATACTAAGTTGTAGTGAGATATCTTTCCAATAAATTATTATTCGACTTTGATACCCGAATCGGTATCAGTCCTCGACGGAGAAGCGGTAGCTCATGACGGTGGTGTACTCCTCGCCCGGACGCAGTATCGTCGACGGGAATTCGGGACGGTTCGGCGAGTCCGGATAGTGCTGCGGTTCGAGGCAAAAGCCGCTGCGATGGCTGTAGATACGCCCTTTTCCACCCATGCCGTCATGCAGGAAGTTCCCGCTATAGAACTGCACGCCCGGCTCCTGGGTCAGCACTTCCAGCACGCGGCCGGAGGACGGATCGCGCACGCGGACCGCCAGTTCCAGCGCGCCAGGCGCGGATTTATTCAGCACGAAGTTGTGGTCGTAGCCGGCGCCGTGGCGCAGCTGCTCGTCGTCTTCGTTGATGCGCGCGCCGATCGCGTGCGGCGTGCGGAAGTCGAACGGCGTGCCTGCCACCGCAGGCAGTTCGCCGGTGGGTATCAGGCCGCTGTCGACCGGCGTGTAGGCGTCGGCGGCGATGGTCAGCTCGTGGGACAGGATGTCGCCCTTGCCGGCCAGGTTGAAATAAGCGTGGTTGGTCAGGTTGACCGGCGTCGCTTTATCGCTGATTGCGTGGAAAGCGATACGCAATTCGTTATTGTTCCGCAGTTCGTAGATGGCGGTGACTTCCAGGTTGCCCGGGTAGCCTTGTTCGCCGTCGGGGCTCAGGTAGCTCAGGATGAGGCCCGCCGATTTGGGCGTGGCGAAGGTTTCGGCTTCCCACATGCGGCGGTGGAAGCCGTCCAGGCCTCCGTGTAAATGGTTTACACCGTTATTCACGTTCAGCTCATAGGTTTCGCCGTCCAGCGTGAAACGGCCGTTGGCGATGCGGTTGCCATAACGGCCGATCAGCGCACCGAGGTAGTGCGATTCGCCCAGGTAGGCGGCGGCATCGTCGAAGCCGAGGCAGACGTCGGCCAGCTGGCCGTCGCGGTCCGGCGTGTGGATTTCGGTGATCACGCCGCCAAGGTCGCTGATCTTGACGATCATGCCGTTGGCGTTGGTCAGGGTGTACAGGGTGGCTTCGGGGCCGAAGGCGGATGTGGTGATCGTAGGTTGGGACATGGTGTGGCTTTCTAATGGCAAGGCGGCCGAGAGGAATAAACCCTCTCGGCCGCCGCAATGATTGGTGCAGTCTCGCTCAGGTGATAGACGGTTTTCCGAATACCGGCATGCCCTGCCCGTCCCACTTCAGCGGTTTGACGTAGGTGTGCCGGTCCGGGTTCCACAGCGGATCGCCGATAATCTCGGTATAGGTGCGTGCATGATAAACCAACATGACGGTCTCGCCATCATCGCCGATGGTGAAGCTGTTATGTCCCGGTCCGTACACGCCATGCTCGTAGCAGGTTTGCAGCACTGGCTGCGGCAGTTTGGTCCATGATGCAGGGTCCAGCAGGTCGGCGTTTTCGTCCGCCCACAACAGGCCCATGGCGTAGTTCTCATCGGTGGCGCTGGCCGAATAGCTGATGAAGATCTTGCCGTTCTTCTTCAGCACCGACGGGCCTTCGTTGACCCAGAAGCCGCGGACCTCCCAGTCGAATTCGGGCTTGCTCAGCATGACCGGTGGGCCGCCCAGCTGCCACGGCGTCTTCATCGGCGCGATGTACAGGTTGGAATTGCCCTCGATGGCGACGTCCTTCTGCGCCCACAGGTAATACAGCTGCCCCCTGTGACTGAAGGTGGTGGCATCCAGGCAGAAGGTGTCGATGCCGGTATCGACCTGGCCCATGAACTCCCACTCGCCTTCCAAGGGATTCGGATTGGCGTTGCGGATCGCGTACATGCGGTGCTGGAACAGCTTGTGTTTGATCTCGCGGCTAGGTGCGGCGGCAAAGTAGACGTACCATGCGCCGTCGTTGAAGTGCAGCTCCGGCGCCCAAACCAGTTCGCTATACGGACCGGTGTCCGGCTTGTGCCAGACATCGACCTTGTCCGCATCCGCCAGGCCGGCGATGGTCTTCGCGCGGCGCAGCTCGATGCGGTCGTACTGCGGCACCGAAGCGGTAAAGTAGTAATAGCCGTCGCTGTGACGAATGATAAAAGGATCGGCGCGCTGCTCGATCAGCGGAGTGAGTACATCTTCCATTGCTTCGATTTCCAAAAAATTAGACTGCCACATAGCCCT
This sequence comes from Duganella sp. BJB476, assembly GCF_003416895.1. Taxonomy (GTDB): domain Bacteria; phylum Pseudomonadota; class Gammaproteobacteria; order Burkholderiales; family Burkholderiaceae_D; genus Rugamonas. The sequence goes on along the minus strand of NZ_QVIO01000001.1, from coordinate 798,698 downwards.
TGACTCCCATTTCCGCCTTGACCTCCGTGTAGTACTTGTCGTTGATACGATACTTGAACATCAACAGTCCCATCACGGTGTGGAAGAAACCTGGAATCAACGTCATCATCAGCACGATGCCGTGCAGCGCGTAGGCGGTCTGCTCGACGTTGGGCACATAGGCGAAATGCGTCAGCAGCTTGCCGACCAGGACGCCGGCGATGCCCATGCCCGCCTTCTGGCAGACCGAAATGCCGCCGAAAGCGAAGCCCGATACACGCTTGCCCGTCTTGACCATGCCGTAGTCGATGGTCTCGGCGATGGCCGACCAGAACACCGGCGCATGCAAGTCCACCACGAACGACAGCAGGAAGTACAGCACAAACGCCAGCACGGTGTCGCCCGGCCCGACGAAAAAATACATCGCGCCGCTGATCAGGCCCACGCCGATCTGCGTCCAGCGGAACAGATTGACCTTGCAATAGACCTTGGTGATCCACGTGGAAGCGATCATCGACACAATGGCGGCCACCACGCCGGTGGACAGGAAGGCCGAGATGGTCGGACCGTCCGCGCCGAGGTAGTATTTTGCGTAGTAGATGGCCACCGAGCCACGCACCACATAGCCGATGGTGCCGGTCACGCAGACGCCGCACAGGATCAGCCACTGGTCGTTCTTGACCAGCACCTTCACCTGCGCCCACAGCGACTGGCGCTGCACCACGTGCCGCACGCGCTCCTGGGTGGTAAAGAAGCAGAACAGGAACAGCAGCACGCCCATGCCTGCCATCACGGCCATGGCGAACTGGTAGCCGGCCGCAGCGTTGCCGCCGCCCCAGCGCTCCGACAGCAGCGGCACGATCACCGTCACCATGAAGGCGCCGATCTTGGCGAAGAACAGGCGGTAGCCGTTGGCGGACAAGGTCTCCTGCGGATCCTTGGACAAGGCGCTGGGCAGCGAGATGTAGGGAATGCCCACGCCCGCCGTCATGATGGTCATGATGATGTAGGTCGAGTAGGCCCAAACCAGCTTGGCGCTATAGCCCCAATCGGGCGTGGTGAAGACGAAGAACACGCTGAGCCCATACGGCACGGCCAACAGCAGCAGCCACGGACGGTAACGCCCCCAGCGGCTGGTGACGCGGTCGGTGATCTGCCCCATCGTCAGGTCGGCCATCGCGCCGACGAACTTCACCACGCCGAACATCATCGCCAGGTCGACCGTCTTCAGGCCGTAGATATCGGTGTAGAAGAAGGTGATGATCAACATCATCGACGAAATCACCACATTCAGCGCCATGTCGCCGGCGCCAAAACCCACTTTTTCCAGCAACGATAATTTTTGATTCGACATCGAATACTCCACCAGGTTGTCATTCCCGCTAGCGGGAACCCCATCTGGCGCCGGCAAGCCGGCAGCAAATGGGATCCCCGTCAGCGTCAGCTCCTCAACACAGATCACATCTTCCAGCGCAAGCCAACCGAGACCGAACGTCCGATCTGGAGTGTACCGAAATTGGTCAGTTGCGCGTTACCCGCATCACCGAAGTGGTAGTACTGCTGCTGCATTTCGTTCGTCAGGTTGACTCCACTGATATCGACCGACATATTGTCGTTGATTTTGTAGGAGATTTGCATGTCGACACTCTTTTCCGGATGACGCCAGATGCCAATCGGATTTGCAAACAAGGCGGCTTCGTTGCTGGCCAGGAAGCCGGAGCGCCAGACATAGGACAAGCGCGTGCTGATCGGGCCCTTTTCGTAAGCCAGGGTGGCGTTGTAGGAGCTGTTGGACACGCCGAAGAACGGTGTCTCGAGCTGAGAGACGATGACGCCGGCATCATTGGCATCAGGCACGTTCTGCGACGAGGTCAGTCGCGTATAGCTGCCCTGGAATCCCAGGCCGTCCAGCAGGCTCGGCAGCCCCTTCGGGAAGTAGATCAAGCCAAGCTCGGCGCCACTGATCGTGCCGTTGGAGGCGTTGACCGGCGAGTTGATGACGTAGTCATAGCCGTTCGTATGGTCGCCGCCCGAGGTCGAGTTGCGGAACGGGTCGTTCGCCGGATCGACGTGTACCTTGCGACGCAAGCCCACGACCAGGCCGTCGATCTTGCGCTTGAACGCAGTGCCGTAGAGTGCGCTGTCCTTCTGGAAATACCACTCAGCCGTCAGATCCAGGTTCTTGGAGCGCGTCGGTTTCAGGTCCGGATTGCCGCCGCTGCCCGAGCCGTAACCCACTTTCGAAACGTCGTCACCGAGTTGCAAGACAGGATTCAGATCACCGAAGTTCGGGCGGCGCAGGGTTTCACCATAGTTAAAGCGCAGCACTACGTCCTTGGATGGGTCGTAAATCAGCGTCATGCTGGGCAAGACCTTGCTGGTCGACTTGCTGGCACTGGACGGCGTGACCGCCTTGGTGGTGGCATCCACCTTATAGAAGGTCATGTCGGTATCGACCTTGACGTAGCGCACGCCGAAATTGCCGCGCAGGCGATGGCCGAACAGCTCGTTTTGGGTATTCCCCATCAGGAACAGGTTGCTCGTCTTTTCTTCGACCCCGAACGTCTTCTGCAGGCTCAGCTTGTCCGTTGTCAGGAAGTTCGGATCAGTCGAGCTAAACAGCTTACGCCAGTCGTCGATATGGTCGCGGATGTAGTAGGCATTCGGCTCCACCCACGAGCGCGGAACGTCCGAAATGGCCGTCCCGAAGTTCGAGTTGGTGGAGGAATACTCCGAACCCAGCGAGGCGAGGTTGCGGTTCAAGGTGCCCGATTGGGTCCGGTTAGCCTCCGACGCCTTGCGGTCGTCGAAGCGCGCGCCGAAGTGGATCGTCTCCAGCGGCCCCCAGCTGGTATCGTAGACGCCCGACAGATTGGCCGTCGCGGCGCTGCCCGTATTGCGGTTGGCGTTATCGTAGAACTGCGCAACATTCCACTTGGTCGCGTCGGTCAGGTCGGCATCGTTGTTGAAATGGAAGGCCGTGTTGCCGCCGCCGGCATTGAAGTCGACGTTGATGGAAGGTGCAACGCGATCAATCCGGGTGGCGGTGAATTCCGAGTGATAGGTGCTGGTCTGGTACGACACATCGCCTTCCAGCTTCAGGCGGTCGCCAACGTTCCACTTGCCATTCAGGGCATAAACGTAGGAATCGGTTGCCGACGTGGTGTAGTCGCCGCTGTTGAAGCCATAGACGTTATTGACTTTACGGCTCTTGATAACGTTGGTTCCCGGGTACGTCGTCATCGTCCCCGCAGGGTTGCTGCCGAGATCGCCCCACCAGTCGACAAAGCTGAACAGCAACTGATTGAAGGACTTGTCACGATAACCGTTGTACATCGATTCGAAGGTGTAGACCGAATCACTGTTCGGTTTCCACTGCAAGGCGAGATTGGCGGCGGGACGCTCTCGCTTCCCCTGAACGTCGCTCTGGAAAACGGCGTCACGCGCCAGGTAATAAGGATAGGCTTTGCCGTTGAAATCCAGCGTTGAACCCGCTGCCATCGGCAAGCCGGTATGGGTACCAGGCGTCCAGATATTGTTGTCGAAGATGCGCTGCAAAGGCGTGTAACCTGGCGGAACTTCGGCGGCATTGGGGCTGGCAAACGGCACCATGGCGCCAGGCGTCACACTTTCATTGCGGTACTTCGTCTCGCTGGCCGACAGATTGACCAGGGCGCCGACTTCGCCGATGCCGGTTTCCCAGCGGTTGCTTAACATGGCGCTAAGCTGCGGGTTCGCCTTTTTCGCAGGATCGAGATAGGTTTCGCGCGCCGAAAGCGACACTTTCGGTCCCTTGAAATCGAATGGCCGAAGCGACTTGACGTCAACCTGGCCGGCAATTCCGGTGTCCAGCTGGCTGGCGTCGCGCGTCTTGTAGACGTCAATCTGGCGAACCAGGGTCGAGGGAATGTCCTGCAGCGCGACCTGCGTGCCGGACGCTGTGAAAATATTGCGGCCATTCCAGGTGGTTTGGACGTCGGGCAGGCCACGAATGGACAAGGTGCCGACTTCGCCGCCGGCGCGGTTGGTGACCTGTACCCCCGTAACGCGCTGCAGCGCTTCGACGACATTGTTATCGGGCAGCTTGCCGATGTCTTCGGCAACGACCGATTCCACGACCTGGTCGCTGGTGCGCTTGATCGCCAGGCTCTTGATCAGCGATGCCTTGACGCCCGTGACGACCACGGTCGCGGTGTCGGGCGCGGTGTCCTTCGGTTCCGTCTTCTCGGCGGCCGCCTGCGCCCACACCGAGGCGCTGCTGAGCAGGCCGGCCGCGGCCAGCACCGCGACGCCGGTTTTCAGGACGAGGCGATGCGTCGCCTGGGACTGGGAAGTCCCGGTTGATATGATGTTCATACGTCTCCTGTGTTATCTGTTTTATAGTTTTGTGCAGCAACCTCGAAATCATCTTAGGGTCTGGCTAAAAAACAAACCAATCAATTTTTTCCGGTTTTCGATACCGAAAAAAGTATCGCCACAGGTAGAGAAAGTGAAAAAAAAGCCCGCATTCGGCGGGCTTTCATGCATTTTTTGCATAGATTTACTGGAAAGCGACTTCCGTGAAACTGCGTAACTTGCGGCTATGAAGCTTGTCCACGCCCAAGGCGCGCAGCAGTTCCAGCGCCCGGATGCCGATGCGCAAATGCTGGTCGACACGCTCGCGGTAAAACTGGTTAGCCATGCCCGGTAACTTGATCTCACCATGCATGGGCTTGTCGCTCACGCACAACAAAGTCCCGTACGGCACGCGGAAACGGAAACCGTTGGCGGCGATGGTGGCGCTTTCCATGTCCAGCGCGATCGCCCTGCTCTGGCTGAAACGGCGCTCCGGCGTGCGTTGCGGCAGCAGTTCCCAGTTGCGGTTGTCGGTGCTGGCGACGGTGCCGGTGCGCATCACGCGCTTCAGGTCGTGGCCGGTCAGCTGCGTCACCTCGGCCACGGCGGCCTCGATCGCCACCTGCACCTCGGCCAGCGGCGGGATCGGCACCCACAGCGGCAAGTCCTCGTCGAGCACATGGTCTTCGCGAACATAGCCGTGCGCCAGCACGTAATCGCCCAGTTGCTGGGTGTTGCGCAGGCCGGCGCAATGGCCCAGCATCAGCCAGGCATGCGGGCGCAGCACGGCGATATGGTCGGTGATGGTCTTGGCATTGGCCGGACCGACCCCGATATTGACCATCGAAATGCCGGTGCCGTCGGCGCGGATCAGGTGGTAACCAGGCATCTGCGGCAGGCGCGGCAGCGGCGCGCCGTGGGCGTCGCTGGCCTGGACCGCCTGGCCGACGCGGCGCGTGACCATATTGCCAGGCTCGATGAAGGCGATGTAGTCGTCGCCCGGCGCGCCGGCGGCCTGGCCCATCAGCTCGTGGCCCAGCTTGACGAATTCGTCGATATAGAACTGGTAGTTGGTGAACAACACAAACTTCTGGAAGTGCTCGCACGAGGTGCCGGTGTAATGGCGCAGCCGTTGCAGCGAATAGTCCACGCGCGGCGCCGTGAACAGCGACAGCGGCTGCGCCTCGCCCGGCGGCGGCTCGTGGGTGCCGTTGGCGATGCCGTCGTCCATCGCGGCAAGGTTGGGCAGGTCAAATACATCGCGCATCAGCAGGCGCCGTTCCGCGCTCATATTGCCTTCGATGTGCTCGTGCTCGGCAAACGAAAAGTGGATCGGAATCGGCTGCGAACTGGTGCCCACCTCGATACGCAGGTGATGGCTGCCGTGATTCTTCAGCAGCAGCTTGAACTGTTGCTGGTAGTAGCGGGCGAACAGGTCCGGCCGGGTCAGCGTGGTTTCGTAGGTGCCGGGGCCGGCCACAAAGCCGAACGCCAGCGTCGAATCGGCGCGGGCCACGGTGTCGGTATGGACCCGCACAAAGGGGTAGCACCCGCGCACGTGCTCGCCGACGTCCTCGCCGGCGACAAAGCGTTTCATGGCGTCGCGCAAGTGGGCGACGTTGGCCTCGTAGATGGCCAACACCTGTTCATAAGCGGCAATCGGATCGTCAAATTGCATGGGGGCGATAAACGGACGGGTCGGTGACATGCGGCTCCTTCGTGACACAGGGGAAGATCCCATATTTCTTATTGTAAAGGCTGTAAGCGGAACTTGCATTCTTCCTCTATTGGAACGCACAGCCGTACCGTACAATGACACCCGCCGACACAGAATAAAGTTTCAACATGAACGACCCAGTAACGCCGCACATTCCACAATCGCATCCAGACATCCTTTACGGGAAACCGCAAAGCGACTTGCTGCGCGAGGAAATCCTGGCGGACCTGCTGGAAGCAAGCGCCGCCCGCACTCCCGACCAGACCGCCCTGATCTTCGGCGACCGCCGCCTCAGCTATCGCGAATTGAACGCCCAGGCCGACCTGGTGGCCGCGCGCCTGATCGATGCCGGCGTGCAGCCGGGCCAGATCGTCGGCCTGTGGCTGCCGCGCGGGATCGAGCTGCTGGTGCTGCAGGCCGGCATCGCCAAGGCCGGCGCCGCCTGGCTGCCGGTCGACGAGGACACCCCCGTCGACCGCCTGCAAGTCTGCCTGGACGACGCCGACGGCGCCGGCGTGCTGACCTGCGCCGCCCTGGCGCCTCGCCTGGCCGCGCTCGACACTTTCAGCCGCCCCGTCTGGACTGCCGAAGCGCTGCTGGCCGCCCCCGCCGCCGGCAGCACGCTGTCGCGCCGCGGCGCCGTGTCGCCCGACGTGCCGGCCTACGTCATCTACACTTCCGGCTCGACCGGCAAGCCGAAAGGCATCCTGATCACCCAGCGCAGCATCTGCCACTTCCTGCGCAGCGAGAACGCGGTGCTCGGCGTCACGGCGCAGGACAAGGTGTATCAAGGCTTCTCGGTGGCCTTCGACATGTCGTTCGAAGAGATCTGGATCGCCTACCTGGCCGGCGCCACGCTGTGGATAGGCCCCAAGGAAATCAGCGGCGACCCGGAAACGCTGCCGCGCATGCTGGACGAGAACCAGGTCACGGTGCTGCACGCCGTGCCCACCCTGCTGGCGCTGTTCAATCAGGAAGTGCCCAGCCTGCGCCTGATCAACCTGGGCGGCGAGATGTGCCCGGAATCGCTGGTGGAGCGCTGGTCGCGCGCCGGCCGGCAGATGTTCAACACCTACGGCCCGACCGAGGCCACGGTCTCGGCCAGCCTGGCGCGCCTGCAGCCGGGCCATCCGGTCACCATCGGCACGCCGCTGCCCAACTACGGCCTGCTGGTGATCGACACCAACGCCATGCCGGCCTTGCGCCTGCTGCCGCGCGGCGAGATCGGTGAGCTGTGCATCACCGGTCCCGGCCTGGCGGCCGGCTACCTGGGCCGCCCGGACCTGACCGAAGAAAAATTCCTGGCCAATCCGTGGTCCAGCGGCCAGCACGACGCCCGCCTGTACCGCACCGGCGACCTGGCCCGCATCGACGCCGACGGCGAAGTACTGTGCCTGGGCCGCGCCGACGACCAGGTGAAGATCCGCGGCTTCCGCGTGGAGCTGGGCGAGATCGAAGCCGTGCTGGCGCAACAGGAAGGCGTAGGCACCGTCGCCGTCCTGCTGCGCAAGGACGACGGCATCGACCAACTGGTGGCCTACATCGTGCCGGAAGCCGGCGCTACGCTCGACACCAAAGCCCTGCGCGCCAGCCTGGCCGCCAAGCTGCCGCCGTACATGGTCCCCGGCCGCTACGAAATGCAGGAAGCCATGCCGCGCCTGACCTCGGGCAAAATCGACCGCAAGGCGCTCAAGGCCATGCCGCTGAGCGCACCGCCGGCCGGCGGCAACGAAGATTCCGACCTGCCCGAAACCCCGGCCGAAGTAGCGCTGTTCGCCGCGCTGGCCGCGCTGTTCCCCGGCCAGCCGGTGCTGCGCCAGGCCGACTTCTTCACCGACCTCGGTGGCCACTCGTTCTTCGCCGCGCGCCTGGCCTCGGCCCTGCGCGCCGATCCGCGCTTCGCCCACATCACCGTGCGCGACATCTACCAGCAACGCCAGGTCGGCAAGATCGCGCAGGTGCTGGCCGACGCGCCCATCGCGGCCGAAGTGGAAGCCGACTGGACGCCGCCCTCCACGCTCAAGCGCTGGACCTGCGGCCTGGCGCAAGTGGCCGCGATGCCGGCACTGGTGGCGCTGCGCATGGCGCAGTGGCTGGCGCCGTTCTTCACCTACCACTTCTTCACCGGCGATCCGGGCGACTCGGTGGCGATCGCCATCGCCGCCTCGGTCGGCGTGTTCCTGCTGGCGACCATCGGCGAATTCGCCATCGCCATCGCCGGCAAATGGCTGATCGCCGGCCGTCTGAAGGCTGGCGACTATCCGCTGTGGGGCGTCACCTACTACCGCTGGTGGCTGGCCGACCGGCTGGTGGAAGCGGCGCCGGCCTACCTGCTGAGCGGCTCCTCGCTCAGCGCCTGGTGGCTGCGCGCGCTGGGCGCCAAGGTGGGCAAGGATGTCATCATCGGCTCGATGACCCTGCGCTCGCCCGATTTGCTCAGCATCGGCGACAACGTCAGCATCGGCAACGCCGTCAATTTCGAGAACGCCCGCGTGCAGCGCGGCCGCCTGCTGCTGGGCCAGATCACGCTGGAAGACGACGCCTGCGTCAGTTCCTTCGCCGTCCTGGAAGGGAATACGCATATCGAAGCGCTGGGCCACCTGGAAGGCCAGTCGGCGCTGAGCGACGGCATGCGCGTCCCGGCTGGCCGCGTCTGGGCCGGCTCGCCGGCGCGCGATACCGGCGCATTCGACACCGCCCGCCTGCCGCCGCGCCCCCAGGTCAGCGCCGCGCGCCGCATGGGCGAAGGCCTGTTCTTCATCTTCGGCATCCTGCTGATCGTCACGCTGTTCTTCATGCCGGTGTTCCCGAGCTTCGTGCTGATCGACTGGTTCGACGAACAAGGCTGGCTGCCGTGGATCCAGGGCGACGACCTGCGCATCCAGCTGCTGCGCTACTTCCTGCTGGCCTTCCCCGCCAGTACGGTGCTGATCGTGCTGACGGCATTGCTGTCGGCCGGCATCCGCTGGAGCGTGCTGCCACGCCTGCAGCCGGGCCGCTCGGCCATCCACAGCAACACCTACTGCGCCAAATGGCTGGTGAGCCAGATCCAGGAATCGAGCCTCAACGTCCTGCACGGCATTTACGCCACGGTGTTCGCGCCGTACTGGTATCGCCTGCTGGGCGCCAAGGTCGGCAAGGATGCCGAGATCTCCACCGCGCTGGGCGTGGTACCGGACATGCTGACCCTGGGCGACGAAACCTTCATCGCCGATGCGGTGATGCTGGGCGACGAGGAAATCGACGGCGGCTGGATGATCATGAAGCCGACCGTGATTTCAAACCGCAGCTTCGTCGGCAACGGCGCCTACATCCCGGACGGCACCATCCTGCCGGAGAGTGTGCTGATCGGCGTGCACTCGCGCGCGCCGGACAACGAACAGATGAAGAGCGGCGATACCTGGCTCGGCTCCCCGCCGATCAACCTGCCCGCGCGCGAGCAGACCAGCGGCTATCCTGAAAACCTGACCTTCCATCCGTCGCCCATGCGCCGCCTGGGCCGCGGCCTGATCGAGGCATTCCGCATCGTCGCGCCGCATGCGCTGGTGATCGCGGTGGGCTACACGCTGGTGCTGGCGGTGATGCCGGCCGCCGGCGCGGGACGCTGGTCCGAAGTGACGTGGGACCTGACCCTGGCGGGCCTGGGCTACGGCATCGGCAATTACTTCTTCGTGGTGCTGTTGAAATGGCTGCTGATCGGCCGCTATCGCAAACAGTCGGAGCCGATGTGGACGCCGTTTGTCTGGCTGTCCGAAGGCGTGACCAATCTTTACGAGGGCATCGCCGTGCCGAACTTCATGCGCTACCTGCGCGGCACACCGTGGCTGCCGCTGGCGTTCAATATGCTGGGTTCCCACATCGGCAAGGGCGTCTACCTTGACACCACCGACATCACGGAATTCGATTGCGTCCACATCGGCGACCATAGCGAGCTCAATGCGCTGACCTGCCCGCAGACCCATTTGTTCGAAGACCGCGTGATGAAGATCGACCGCGTCACCATCGGCAAGGGCGTCTACATGGGTCCGCGCAGCTCGGTGCTGTACAGCGCCGTGGTCGGCGACAACGCCCGTCTCGGCGCGTTGACGCTGGTGATGAAGGGCGAGCAGATTCCCGCCAACGGCTACTGGGCAGGCTGCCCGGCGGCGCCGGCGCGATGACCGCGTTGATCGTCTCCCCTTGGCCCGGCCCGGTGCCGGCGCCACAGGACGGCCTGTTCGTGATAGGCGTGACCACCAGCGTGGAGCGGCCACGCGCGCGCGAACAAATCCGCTCGGCGGCACGCGCCGCGCTGGCCGCGGTGCTGGGCGTCGATGCCGTCGACATCCTCATCGACAGCACGCCCGGCCAGGCGCCACGCATCACGCTGGCCGGCGACGAGAGCGCCATCGGCTGCTCGTTCACTCACGAAGACGGATATTCGCTGGCCGCCATCAACCTGCATGGCGCGGTCGGCGTCGATTTGATGCGGGTGGAGGAAATCTTCGACTGGCAGGCGGTGGCGCGCGACTATCTCGGCCCGGAAGTCTGCGCCACGCTGGCCGCGACGCCCGCCACCGAACAAACTCTCGCATTCGTCCGCGCCTGGACCAGGCACGAGGCCACGCTCAAATGCCATGGCATTCAACTTGCCGAATGGTCGGAGGAGATTGCGGCGCTGGCGATACCCACGCGATCGGCCCTGCTCCCAAATAATCTGCTGGCCTCACTGGCTTGCCTATCTTGGGACTCGATCAAATGAAAATCGCGATGACAGGCTTGCTGCTGTCGCTGGCTGGAATAGCCGGCGCCACCGGCTGCGGCCCCGACCAACTGGGCACCGCCCGCACCATCACGCTGAAACGCGAGGCCGCGCTGTACGGCGCCTTGCAGCACGCGCCGCTGCCGCTGAAAAAAGGCGAAGTGGTACTGACCTTCGACGACGGCCCGGTGCCGGCAACCACGCCGCTGGTGCTCAAGGCACTGGCGGACCAATGCGCGCAAGCCACCTTCTTCATGGTCGGCAGCAATCTGGAGAAATCGCCTGAACTGGCGCGGCGCGTTGTGGAGGAAGGCCATACGACCGGAGTGCACAGCCAGACGCACGCGAATCTGACCATGATGAGCGCGCAGGAGCAGCTGGCCGACCTTCGTCAAGTGCAGGCAGCCTACCAGGCGGTATTCGGCAAGGCCACGCCGGCCTATCGTTTCCCCTATCTGGAGGAGACACCCACCATGCTGGCGGCGCTCAAGGAGGCCGGCATCACCGTGATGTCGATAGACCTCGGCATCAACGACTGGCTGCCGGAAGACACCACCGACATCCTGGTGCAGCGCCTCGTCAAGAGCCTGGACGACACCGGCGGCGGCATCATCCTCATGCACGACGTGAACGTGCCGACCGCGCAAGCGCTGCCGGCGCTGCTCAAACTACTCAAGCAGCGCGGCTACAGCGTGGTGCATCTGGAGTGGAACTAGGCGGCGGCGTCGAGGAAGAAGATGGCGGTTACCTTGGCCGGGGTTTTCTCGGTAGGCTTGTCGATCTGGACCTGGGCGCAGTCTTCGGCCACCAGGCTGCGCCAGTTGCCGACGCCGGCGGCGGAGAAGATCGTATGCGCCTTGGAGCTCATGCTCATGTCGATCGCCAGGCGGGCATTACGCTCGCCGGTCTTGGCGTAGTTCACGCCACGCAGTTCGATGCCGAAGGCGGTCAGCCAGGGTTCCCACAGGCCCGATTCCACACCCTTCACGATGCGGTTCAACATTTCTTCCAGCGTCAGGCCCTTTTTCACCACGGCGCGCAGCAGCGCCAGCGACGGCGCATGGCGCACATCGGTGCTCTGCTTGCCGGCGCCGCTCTCGCCTATCGCCTTGGTTTCCTTGGAAAACGCCGCATCGCGCTCCGTGTAGTCCCGCATGCGCGAGTAAAACTCGGCGTTCAGGAAGGGATTCGCTACCCGGCCCGTGGGCGCGGGCGCTGCTTGTTTCTTGTTCGTCATGATCTGGCCTTAATGTGTAAGGCCGTAGTTTAACCGACTCGGAAGGCTTCGACGACTATCCTGGTCGCCTCGGCGAGGATCTCGCTGCGTGCCTTGTCATCCTTGCCGGGCTGGGTGAGGTAGATCACCAGCACGATCGGCGCCTTGCCCGGCTGCCAAATGACGCCGATATCGTTGGTGCTGCCATAGTCTCCGGTACCGGTTTTGTCGGCCACCAGGCTGCCGGACGGCACGCCGGCGCGGATGCGGGTGTCGCCGGTGGTATTCCCCAGCATCCAATCCTTCAGCTGCTTGCGCTGCGGCGCGCCCAGGCCGTCGCCCAGCAGCAGCTTGTGCAGCGACTCCGCCATAGAGGCAGGCGTGGTGGTGTCTCGCGGATCGCCGGGCAGCGCGGTGTTGAGCTCTGTTTCGATGCGGTCCAGCCGGAATTCCATGTCGCCTATCGAGCGCGCAAACGCCGTCACTGCGGCCGGTCCGCCGATCTGCTGCATCAGCAGGTTGGCCGCCGCGTTGTCGCTGGTCTGGAGGGTGGCCTCGCACAGCGCCGCCACCGTCATGCCTTTGCCGACATGTTTTTCGGTGACCGGCGAGTAGGTCACCAGGTCTTTTTTCGTGTAGCGCACGCGCTTCTTCAGCAGCGCCGGCTCCCTGGTCAGCACGGCGGCGGACAGCATCGTCTTGAAGGTGCTGCAAAACGGGAAGCGTTCGTCGGCGCGATGCAGCAGCCGGCGGCCGTCGCCCGTGTTCAGCGCGGCCACGCCCAGGCGGCCGCCCGATTCACCCTCCAGCTTGGCCAGCAGCGCCGCCGCCGAAGTCGGCGCGGAGGCCGGGGCGGAGTCCAGCAAATCGGCGGCATTGGCGAAGGGGGCGGCGACAAGCGCCAGCATCAGGGCACGGCGGGAGGCGAAAACAGTCATGGTGCGCGGGTGTAAGTTAAACAATGTTTTGCATCTTACCAGCCGATTCTTAAGCTCGTATTCAATTGAACGCACCCCATTCGACGCCGGATGTAGACTCTTTGCATGGCCCCTCAAGTCCTCATCGTCGGCGCCGGCCCCACCGGCCTGGTGCTCGCTATCCGCCTGGCGCGGCATGGCGTGGCCGTGCGCATCATCGACAAAAACAGCGGTCCCGGACAGGCTTCGCGCGCCATGGCCGTGCATGCGCGCACGCTGGAGTTCTACCGCCAACTGGGCTTTGCCGATGTCGTCGTCAACCTCGGCATCAAGATCGAAGCCATCCACCTGCGCGAGGGCGGCGAAGATGTCGCCGAACTGCCGCTCATGGACATCGGCGCCGGCCTCAGTCCCTATCCCTTTGTGCTGGCCTTCCCGCAGGACGACCATGAGCGCTTCCTGGTCGAGCAGCTCAGGGCCATGGGCGTGGAAGTCGAATGGAACACCGAGCTGGAGTCGTTCACGCAGGACGAATGGGGCGTACGCGCCGTGTTGGAGCGCAACGGCGACCGCATCGCCAGCAGCAGCGCCTACCTGTGCGGCTGCGACGGCGCCCGCAGCCGCGTGCGCGAATCGCTGAAGTTCGATTTCAGCGGCGGCACCTACGAACATTTGTACTACGTGGCCGACGTCAAGACCTCCGGCCCGGAGAATCGCGACCTGGTCGGCCACATCGGCGCCAACACCTTTGCGCTGATGCTGCCGGTGCGCTCGCGCGGCATGCAGCGTCTGATCGGCATCATGCCGCCGCAGGTGGAAGCGGTGTCCGAGCCGGGCTTTGAAGACGTCCGCCCGGTGCTGGAGCCGCTGTTGGGCATACAGGTGGAACAGGTCAACTGGTTTTCCACCTACCGCGTGCATCACCGGGTGGCGTCGCAGTTCCGCTCCGGCCGCTGTTTCCTGGCTGGCGACGCGGCCCACATCCACAGCCCCGCCGGCGGCCAGGGCATGAACACCGGCATCGGCGACGCCGTCAACCTGTCGTGGAAACTGGCCCAGGTGCTGCAAGGCCGCGCCGATCCCACCCTGCTCGACACCTACCAGGCCGAGCGCATCGTGTTCGCGCGCAAGCTGGTGGCCACCACCGACCGCGCGTTCCAGATGATCGTCTCGCAGGGCGCCGGCGGCCAGCTGCTGCGCGGATGGCTGGTGCCGCATGTATTCCCGGTGCTGGCCGGCTTTGCGGCCGCGCGCCGCGCGCTGTTCAAGACTCTGTCGCAAGTGCAGATCCACTATCCCGACAGCCATTTGAGCGGCGGCCGCGCCGGCGACGTGATCGGCGGCGACCGCCTGCCCTGGGTGCCGCAGCCGGATGGCGAGGACAACTTCAGCGCGCTGCAGACGCTGGATTGGCAGCTGCACGTCTACGGCCAGCCATCGGCCTTGCTGAGCGCCGCCGCGCACGAAGTGTCGCTGCCGCTGCATGTCTATCCATGGAGCGACGCCGCGGCGGAAGCCGGCTTGCTGCGCGACGCCGCCTACCTGATCCGCCCCGATATGCACGTGGCGCTGGCCCTGCCGCGCCAGGAACTCGACACTCTGCGCAGCTTGGTGGAACGCTATCACTTGCGCTTCGCTCCCGGCAAAATTGATTGACACACTTCCCGCCATCAGGCTAAGGTCGGCCACGCACGAATTCTTAGTCCGAACACAAAGGAAGTCATGAACAATCAGCCTCAGAATTTCTCCCGCCGCGACCTGCTGCTGTCCGCCTTGTCCGCCACCGCCGTCAGCGCGCTGCCCGGCTTCGCACTGGCACAAGCAGCACCGGCCGACGCGCAGTTCTCCACGCTGCTGGAAAACTTCGCCGACGAGATTCTGCGGCTGGCGCCGACCAACGCCACCTCGCTGGGTGTCGATAAAGGCGAACGCGCCGGCCTGAAGGCGCAACTGGAAGACTTGTCCCCGGTCGGCGACGCCGCCTGGGCCGCGCAGGTCAAGTCGATGCTGGGCCGCCTGTCCGCGCTGGACCGCAACGCCCTCGGCGCCGACGCGCAAATCCGTTACGACACCGTGCGCTATGCCGCCACCGAAGGCGTGGCCGGTTTGCGCTTTTCCTTCGGCGGCGCCGCCAGCGGTTTCTTCGGCGGCACCGCGCCCTTCCCCGTCACGCAGCAGGACGGTGCGCTGACCCGCATACCCGAGTTCCTCGATTCGCAGCACCAGATCGCCAACGCCGCCGATGCCGAGGCCTACCTCGAACGCGTGGCCGGCATGGCGCGCATGCTGGACCAGGAAACCGCCCGCATCGTCGACCAGGCCGGGCAAGGCATCATGCCGCCGGACTTCATCGCCCGCACCGCGCTGGGCCAGTTGAAGGAATACCGCAAGACCGCCGTCGCCGCGCAAAAACTGGTCACCTCGATCAGCGAGCGCACCGGCAAGCTGGGCATCGCCGGCGACTGGAACGCGCGCGCCGCCAAGCTGGTGGAAGGTGCGGTTTATCCGGCGCTGGACCGGCAGATCGCCGCCTTCGCCAAGGCCACCGCCAAGGCGACCAGCGTCGCCGGCGTGCACCGCCTGCCGGACGGCGCCGCGTACTACGAATGGGCGCTCAAGCTGGGCACCTCGACCAGCCATAGCGCCAAAGAGATCCACGCGATCGGGCTGGAACAGAACAAGCAGCTGCAAGCGCGCATCCACGCCATCCTCAAGGCGCAGGGCATCACGCAGGGCACGGTGGGCGCGCGCCTGCAGGCGCTGGCCAAGGACCCTAAGCGCTTCTACGCCGACAACGACCAGGGCCGCGAACAGCTGATCGCCTATTGCAACGAGCGCGTCAACGCCGTGCGTGCGCTGATGCCGAAGATCTCGCACATGGACTTGAAGGTGCCGCTGCAAATCAAGCGCGTGCCGGTCGATATCGAAGCCGGCGCCGGACTGGGGTATATGAACTTCGCCTCGCTGGACGGCGCGCGTCCGGCGATCTACTACATCAACCTGAAGTCGACCACGCTGTGGCCCAAGTCCGAGCTGGCCACGCTGACCGCGCACGAAGGCTTGCCGGGCCACGCCTTCCAGGGCGCCTACCTGGCCGAGCACCACGACGAGCTGCCGCTGATTGCCTCGCTGATGGCCTTTAACGCCTTTGACGAGGGCTGGGCGCTGTATGCCGAACAGTTGGTCGACGAGTTCGGCCTGTACGCCAACGATCCGTTCAGCCAGATCGGCTATCTGCAAGCGCAGCAGTTCCGCGCCTGCCGCCTGGTAGTCGATACCGGCATCCACACGATGAAGTGGACGCGTCAGCAGGCGATCCGCTTCCTGGTCGAGAACACCGGGCGTGGCGTGCAGGCGATGACCAGCGAGATCGACCGCTATTGCGCGTCGCCGGGCCAGGCCTGCGGCTACAAGATGGGCCACAACGAAATCCTGCGCCAGCGCGAACGCGCCAAGGCCGCGTTGGGCGGCAAGTTCGACCTGGCCGGCTTCAACGACGCGCTGGTGCAAAGCTGCGGCGTGCCGTTGACGGTGCTGCCGACGGTGGTGGACCGCTATATCAGCGGCGCGAAGAAGGCCTGAGTTGCGGGAGCTCAGAACTGTTACACACGCTCCCGGGCAATCCATTTACCCAACATTATTTGCGACTAGTACAGTCATTCGCCAGTGTTGTCGGTAGTGAATAGTCCACAATATGCCATCTACCCACTGATAATCATTCAGTGCGGTTTTAACACGAAAGCGAAGTGTTTTCTTGCTACCAACCGGTAAATGTTCCGCCTGCGATAACTCACGTTGCATCATCGCATCCTCATCAGGGTGGATCATTGTATGCCATTCCAAATTCTTATCTTCCCCATCGTCTCCACCAGTAATGCGATGCCATGCCGGCATCCGATACGGCAGATGCCCAAAGGGCATTAGCAAAAGAATCTGGTCCATCGCAGCAAAGGAGGATGTGACCTCCTTGACAAAAGCATGACTTTTTCGTTGCTGAAACAGCAGTTGGTTGTAGACTTCCAATAAGGATCGACGTTGCGAGTTAACTACGCTGAGCATCAATTTTGTTGAGTAGTGCGAGCGTCGAAGATACTCAAGCAAAAGTATGGTGATTATTGCTATGATGAGGTTGCTAGCCATGGCGATGAAATCATCGCCTGTCGGTATCGATAAGGTGCCGTAAGGCGCCATAAAAAAATATAACCCCAATGACATCCCGATGATCATGCTCACAAATGCTGCGGTAATGCCAAAAAAAAATTCCGTGGTGATGCTGGCAATAACAAAAAAGAGAAATGGCACATGCGGCTCGATAAAGGGATGAAGAATTTTTCTGATGGCAAGGGCGGCCAAGGTCAATAGCAAGCCCATACCAAGCCGAAAAACGGGTGTTCCCGTGGTCCATTTTTTAGAATTTTTGTTCAGGTAAGACATGTCATTCACTCCAATTGAAACCAATAATCGTCGCGCCGGCCATGTAGTTATATTGCTTCATGGGCTAGCCAGCAGCTCCCTTGAAGTGGCCCGTTTAGGCAAATATCTGACCAACAATGGACTCGCGACGTACGAGCCAAATATAACAGGGTTTTGCTATGGCCAACCATGTAGTCAGTGGCGCGAGTGGGTCGATGAAATGCGCCGTGAGTATCGTCGCCTGTCGGAAATCTACCAGACCGTCTCTATTGTCGGGGTTTCTATGGGAGCGACTTTGGCGTTGGCCGTGGCGGCAGAAGAAGATGGCATAGCAGCCTTGGTGCTGCTGTCGACCGCGATTGCGTATGACGGCTGGGCGATTCCTTGGTACCGTTCCTTCCTGTCGATCGCTCGCCATTTTTCCTGGGCTAAAAATTATAAGTACCGCGAGCGAGAGCCTTTCGGGGTTAAAAATCCTGAGATGAGAGCTAGAATCAAAAAAG
The DNA here is from genome assembly GCF_003416895.1 of Duganella sp. BJB476. Classification (GTDB taxonomy): domain Bacteria; phylum Pseudomonadota; class Gammaproteobacteria; order Burkholderiales; family Burkholderiaceae_D; genus Rugamonas. Next base: position 780,877 of record NZ_QVIO01000001.1, on the reverse strand, counting down.
CCATCCTGTCCAGCGAAACCTCGGAGGCGGGTGGAGCATACATTGGCTTTGATCATGTGAATCAAGCGGATGAATTGATTGTTCATGTACGAAAAAGCGTTGATCTTGTGACCTGTCCGACCTTGATCATTCATGCAACAGAGGATGAGACAGTTAGTCCACGCAACGCCGACTGGTTAATGGAAAATATCAGCGCGAAAAGAAAAAAGTTGATCTTTCTTGGCCAGAGTTATCACATGATTACCATTGATAATGAATACGAATTTGTTTTCCATGAATCCGAATTATTTATTAAATCCTCCATCAATGCTCTCTCCCCCAAAATGGTATTTGAGCAACCTGACGTTATAAGCAAAGCCCTGCAGCGCGCAATTAGACGGAGGGGGGATCGTTAGTTGCCATTATGTTTCAGCCATCAACCGATTCCCGGATATTAACGCTCTGGTCGGCCACTTGGTCGGCATTCATGTTCCCGCGGCAACGGCCGCACTCTGAGCTCCATGCAGGGCCGCCGACGACGGCTTATGTCGGCGAGCGATCAAAGGCCGCAAGTCCGATGCTGCGGTCGCTGGACACCCGGCCTGCATCGTTTTCCTGGCGATGTCATCCGCCAATGTAGCCCTCCAGTCGGCAATTACGGATGAGCTAAACAGCAACCTACGCCAAATACCCAGGGCGATGAACCAACCACCTTACTGACTCGTAATACATATTCGGCATCTAAGTTGATACAGTGCGTTACATATCGCGCTTAAACTGGATTGCCGCTACCATGAAACAGATTGGTTTACCTAAGAATTCTGTATGTGATGCATTCAACAGAGTAATATTTCTCTTAATCAACCGTTTTATTCCGCTTATACAACATCTGCGTGGACATTTTTCTTGGCTTAGGACATTGTCGCATCCCAATATATCCTCCCTTGCCACACTACACCCGAGATTGAAGTACAAGTATTTGCGCAATAACTATCTTTTTTTCGCGTTACCGATCGCTGACGCGCTAAAAATCATGCGTTATCACTATCAAGTAATTTCAAAGTATGTAGGTGTGGATTTTTTTTCGTGCCTTTTCGAAAAGGCACCGCTGATTTGGGAGTTGCAGAAAGATGAATGTCATTTTGGAATACGAATGACGTATCCGAGGGATCTGCGCAGAGAATCTGTCATGCACGACCATGAGGGCGACCTCGCACTACTATTTGAAGCGGATGGCGTACCAATTTATGTTCTTTGCATGACGATTGTTCCCAACTACATTGCAGAGCGGAACTTTCACACTCAGCAAACAAGCGATGTGATATTTATCGGACGAGTTCAAGGAGTAAACGGTCAATTTTCCGCGGTTAGGGCTGCTACCAAGAGCCTTTATGACACTACCCCTGCACGACTTCTAGTTAATGCAACCGAAGCGATCGCAAGATTACTTAGCATCCAATTGGTTGTTGGTGTATCGAATGAGAAACAACTGTCCCGGGAAAAGACGAACGACGAGAAAGGCGCCTTTTTTGACTACGATACCTTTTGGACTAGCATTGGATCCTGCAAAACTGACAACGGATTCTTTAGTATGCGGCCTGAAAGCAATGAAAAACCAATTGAGGAAGTCCAGCAGAAACACCGATCGCGAACACTTGCAAAACGTAAATTCCGGAAAAGTGTAGTTGATGTGACCGAGTTAGGCCTGCGTCGGATTTTCACGCAAATTGAAGGCTTGAACACTACAAACTGATTAATTATCGCTGCGCCGCGATCAGCAGCATCATGGGGCGCTCCAGCTCTTCAGCCAGTCCAGGGTTGCCGGCGATTTGCTCGGCCGTGGGCGGGGAGCCGGGTATAATTATTTTTTTGCCACTGTTGATTCCATCGAGGTGCACCATGACAGAGAAGACATTGAATTCCAAGGTTGATGCCTTTGTCGGCAAGCCAGGCCAATGGCAGGACGCATACATCAAGCTGCGCGCCATCGCCCTCGACTGCGACCTGGCCGAGGAATTCAAATGGGGCCATCCCTGCTACACGCTCGACGACCAGAACATCGTGCTGATCCACGGCTTCAAGGAATACTGCGCGCTGCTGTTTTTCAAAGGCGCTTTGATGCAAGATCCCAAAGGCATCCTGATCCAACAGACCGAGAACGTGCAGGCGGGGCGCCAGATCCGCTTCACCAGCGCCGAAGAAATCGCCAAGATGGCGTCGACCTTGACGGCCTACATCCGCGACGCCATCAAAGTGGAGCGGTCCGGCGCGCAAGTGGAATTCAAGAAGACCGCCGAATTCGCCATGCCGGAAGAATTTCTGAACAGGCTGGAAGAATCGCCCGAACTGCAGGAAGCCTTCGCCGCCCTGACGCCCGGCCGGCAACGCGGCTACCTGCTCCACTTCTCCTCAGCCAAGCAAGCCAAGACCCGCGAGTCCAGAGTGGAGAAATGTATCCCGCATATCCTCAAGGGCAAAGGGTTGGACGACTAACGAACTGCCAGCGCATACCCGGTGTTTGCCATGGGGATGTTATAGACGCCAAAGTCGCAGCTGAAGACGCTCCACGCATCGCCGGAACTGGCCGCATTGGCGCTGGAAGTCCAATAGTACTGAAACTGCGCAAAGTTGGAAAAGCTAGCGGGCTGCGAGGCGATGCCCGCTGCGGAACTGTTGAACGACTCGTCAAAATAGTCCGCCATATTGCCTTGCGCACGATCGGCCAGGCTCAGCATTTCTTTCCGGGTCGGCATTCTCCAGGCGCCAGCGACGGAACCATCGGTCAGGCCGCACTGCCCGCTGGCGAGCGTGCTGATGGCGCCGAGAGCCGCCGCCCAGTTCTGTTGGATGCAATCGGCTTTCTTCAGCCAGACCAGGCCGGTGGCCGTGTCGGTGACCGTGCCGTTGCCGTTGTCGCGCATGCGGGGCGCGGGTAGCGGCACGCCCTTCTCCAGCGAGCCGTCATCGCCGCTGGCATAGAAAACATAGAAGCCCGTCGCCTGCAGCCTGCCCGCCCCGGAACTCGTGCCTTTGACCGCCCACACCGCATTCGTCGATGTCGCCTTGATGTTGAGATTCGAACTGGCAGTGTCGTTAATGTAGCGTCCATCCTGCATGCGGATCGCCCATGCGTTCGGCGATCCCACCTGGCCGCCGTAGTAGCTGGTCGACGTCCAGTAGATTCCGGTCGATACGGCAGTGAACGGGTTGCCGGCAGTGAGCGCCGGATTGCTGGCGGAGACGTCGACCAGGCTTTCAAGTTCCACCAGGTTGGGCAAGCGCCAATCACCGGCCTTGGATCCATCCGTCAATCCGCACGTGCCGCTCGCCAGCTGGTTGGCCTCGGACAGCGCGTTCGCCCACAGTGCCGGACTGAGGCAACCGGCATTCCTCAGCCAGACCAAGCCGGTTAAATTGTCTGTGACGGTGCCGTCCTGGTTGTCGGTGTAGCGTTTCGATAGCCCAGTCGAGACGATACTCACCAATGGATTGCTGCCGTCGTAGGCATTGAAGTTGGCGCCGGTGATGGAGTTGTTAACTCCCGAATTCAAATTGACGACGTTGAACATAATGCCGGATCCGCCATTCGGATTCGAAAACGCGCCGTTGTAGCCGGCCCGCGTAACGGCAGCGCCAGTGTTGACGTACCAATTCTTGGGCGATGGGTCCCACAGATAGGCGGAACGGTCGCCCGACACATTCGTTGCCATGAACGGATTAAACGCGTATCCGGCTTTCGATGCAAAGAACTGGTAGTTGATGGTGCAGGACATGGTGCAGGAAGTCCCCAGGCCGCCAACGCTGTAATTGCCATTGGCGTCGGTGGTCAGGGTGGCGAAGACGCGGTTGCTATTGGTCTCGTAGACTGTCACGGTGGCGCCGGCCAGCGGCGTTCCCTTGAACATGACCGTCCCGCTGGCGGTATTCGAAGGCACAGGGACAAAGGGTTGGGTATTGCCGCCGGAACCGCCGCCGCCCCCACCGCAAGCGTTGATCAGGCCGACGCCCAGCACAACCAGCAGCAAACGGATACGCGCCATGGTTTTCTCCCTGTTTTTTGCTAGTCTAGTCCGCTTCCAGGGCTGGCGCCACCTTAGATGGTAAACTATTTGGATGAAAACCATAGCCATCATCGGCGGCGGAGTCACCGGCGTCACCACTGCTTACGCGCTCGCCAGGAGAGGCTACACCGTCACGCTGCTGGAGCGCCATCGCTACGCCGCGATGGAAACCTCGTTCGCCAACGGCGGCCAGCTGTCCGCCTCCAACGCCGAAGCCTGGAACCACCGCAGCACCATCGTCAAAGGCCTGAAGTGGATGCTGAAGAACGATGCGCCGCTGCTGGTCAGCCCGAAACCCAGCTGGCATAAGCTCTCCTGGTTCGCCGAGTTCATCGCCGCCCTGCCCCACTACCGCGACAACACCATCGCCACTACCAGGCTGGCAGTGGCCGCGCGCGAGCATCTGTTCAGCTGGGCCGCGCAAGAAGGCATAGACTTCAACCACAAGCGCGCAGGCATCCTGCACATTCATCGCGACCGCGCCGATTTCGACCACGCCGCCGAAGTATCCAGACTGCTGGCGCAAGGCGGCCTGCCGCGCCGCGCGGTCACGCCTGAGGAAATGCGCGCCCTTGAACCGACGCTGACCGGCCAGTTCTACGGCGGCCACTATACCGAAAGCGACAGTTCCGGCGACATCCACAAATTCACCGCCGGCCTGGCGCAAGCGGCGCAGCGACTGGGCGTGGAACTGCGCTTCGAGCAGCAGGTGACCAACGTCCGCGCCGACGCCAACGGCACCTTCATCACCACCACCCACGACGGCGCCGACGACACCCAACGCTACGACGCCGTGGTGGTCTGCGCCGGCACCGCCAGCCGCGCGCTGGCGGCCATGCTGGGCGACCGCGTCAATGTCTATCCGGTCAAGGGTTACTCGATCACCGTGCACCTGCACGACGCCGCCAGCCGGGCCGCCGCCCCCAACGTCAGCCTGGTGGACGACGCCACCAAGCTGGTCGCCAGCCGCCTGGGCGCGGACCGCCTGCGCGTGGCCGGCACGGCGGAGTTCAACGGCTACAACCGCGATATCCGCGCCGACCGCATCGCGCCGCTGCACAACTGGGTGCAACAATGCTTCCCCGGCATCAGCACGCGCGATGTCACGCCATGGGCCGGCCTGCGTCCGATGATGCCGAACCTGATGCCGCGCGTGGGTCGTGGCAAGGCGCCCACCGTGTTCTACAACACCGGCCACGGCCACCTGGGCTGGACTTTATCAGCCGCCACGGCCGACATCATCGCCGACACGGTGATGGCCGCAGTGGGTGTTCCAACGCCATCGGTTAGCCAGCGTACCGCGCGGGACTTGAAAATGGCGTAAACTGCCACTATATTCAGCCTGTCCCTACAAGGAGATCTGACATGACGGCAAAATCTTTCGCACGTATGACCCTGCTGGCGGGCGCTTTGGCGCTGGCGATGCCGGCGTTTGCGGCCGAACCCACGCTACACGATGTTTATGTCGCCGCGGAAGCAGGCAAGTACAGCGACGCCCAGGACCTGATGGACCAGGTCCTGAAAGCCCACCCGAACAGCGGCACGGCGCACTTCGTGGAGGCCGAACTGCTGGCCAAGCAAGGCAAGTTCGCCGCCGCGCAGGGCGAGCTGGCCACGGCCGAACGGCTGGCGCCGGGCCTGCCCAAGGTGAATCCAAACGCGCTGGCCAAGCTGCGCACGCTGCTGGCCGAGGGCCAGAAACCCAAGGCCAACTATTCGCAGCAGCAGCCGGCCCGCAGCAACGCCGGCTACAGCAACGGTAACTATGGCGCACCGCAGAGCAGCGGCATCCCCTGGGGCACCATCCTGATCCTGGGCGGCGGCCTGATAGGCTTTATCTGGCTGGCGTCGCGCTTCATGTCGCGCCGTAACCCGCCAGCCGACAGCTACAACAACCCGGCCGGCTTCAATCCCGGCGGCGCTCCGGCGCCCGGCTATGCGCCAGGCGCTTATCCGCAGCAGGGTTATCCGCAGCCAGGCTACGGCCAGCCGCAACAAGGTAGCGGCATGGGCTCGCGCATCATGGGCGGCCTGGCGACCGGCGCGGCGGTAGGCGCAGGTATCGTCGCGGGCGAAGCGCTGGCGCGCCAGTTCACCGGCGGCAACCACGATTCGGGCAACAGCAGCCAGCCGCGCAACGACATCGTCTATGACGATCCTTCACGCGACGAACTGCTGCGCCGCGACGACATGGGCGGCAATGACTTCGGCGTCAGCGGCGGCTGGGACGATTCCGGCAGCAGCGGTGGCGGCGGCGATAGCGGCGGCGGTGGCGGCGGCGACTGGGATTAATCTCCGCCGATATTTCACCTCACGGGGCGCGGCGCTCGCCCGCCCCGGCAGCTTCCATCGCAAGATCCCAATACGGCGGATCGCCGAAATACTCCTTCAAATGACGTATCAGCAGCTGCGCCTTGGCCTGGTTGGAACGCCCCGGCATGTGCACCGCATGAACCGCTGACTCGTGCGGATCGCGCCGGTCCGACGCCGCGCCACGCCGCACCGGCGCCATCGGAAACACCGGCACCAGCTGGCCGGCGACGATGGCGTCGCTCACCAGCCAGTTCGCCAGATGCACCAGCCCGGCGCCACCGATGGCCGCGTGCAGCAAGGAATCGGTATCGTCGCAGCGCAGCTTGCCCTTGACGGCCAGCGGCTGGTTCTGGTTCACCCCATCGAAGCGCCACCAGCCGCGCGGCGCCGAGCGCCCGGTCACGGTCAGGCATTGGTGGTTGAGCAGGTCCATCGGCGTTTGCGGCCAGCCATGACGTGCCAGATAGTCCGGACTGGCGCTGACCACGCGGTTCTGGATCGCCAGCCGCGTCGCCACCAGGTCGCTGTCGGGCAGCACGCCCGCGCGCACCGCCACATCGACGCGGCGCGCCGACAGGTCGACGATATCGTCGCTGACGTGCAGCTCCACCTCCAGCAGCGGACAGTGCCGCAGGAACTCGGCGATGGCCGGCGCCACATGCAGGCGCCCGAAGGCGGCCGGCGCGGTCACCGTCAGCAGGCCGCGCGGTTCGCTGTCCAACTCCTGCACGGCGGCCTTGCCTTCGGCCAGTTCGGCCAGGATGTTGCGCGCACGGGGCAGGAAGCGCTCACCGGCGTCGGTCAACAGCATTTGCCGGGAACTGCGCAACAGCAGGCGCGAACCCACTTCGACCTCCAGCGCATCCAGCTTGCGCGACACCGAGGACACCGCCATCTTCAGCTCCCCCGCCGCGCGCGACAAACTGCCGTGCTCCACCACCGCCAACAGGCACTTCAGACAATCGATCATCGCTTTCCCTTTCTTTGCAATTCACGCAAATACAATTTGCATTATTGGATATTGTGCCATTTTTTGCAAAGCTGCATACTGTGTTTAGTAAATTCACTAATGAGGAACTTTATGCAACTCTTACGCAAACTCAGCCCTCTGGCCGCCGCCCTGGCTTTCGCCATCAATACCCCTGCAATGGCCGCCGCGCCGCTGGCCGGCACCAATGCGCCCGGCTTCTTCCGCATCATGCTGGGCGATTTTGAAGTGACCGCGATCAGCGACGGCACTGTCGACCTGCCGATGAACAAATTGCTGCAGCAGCCGGCCGCCAAGACCGACCAGGAACTGGCCCGCTCCTTCCTGACCAACCCGGTGGAGACTTCGGTCACCGGCTACCTGGTCAACACCGGCGCCAAGCTGGTGCTGATCGACACCGGCGCCGGCAACCTGTTCGGCCCGACGCTGGGCAAGCTGCTGGCCAACCTGAAAGCCTCGGGCTACCAGCCGGAACAGGTTGACGAAGTGCTGATCACCCATATGCACCCGGACCACGTGGGCGGCCTCGTGGCCAACGGCCAGGCGGCCTTCCCCAACGCCGCCATCCGCGCCGACAAGCACGACACCGACTTCTGGCTCAGTCAGGCCAATATGGACAAGGCGCCGGCCGACAGCAAGGGGTTCTTCCAGGGCGCGATGACGTCGCTGGCGCCTTACGTCGCCAACCAGCACCTGCAACCGTTCAATGGCGCCAGCGACATCACGCAGGGCATCCGCGCCGTGGCCAGCTACGGCCACACGCCGGGCCACATCAGCTACATGGTTGAGAGCAAAGGCAAGAAACTGTTGATCGTGGGTGACCTGATCCACGCCGGCGCCGTGCAGTTCGACCATCCGGAAGTGACCATCGGCTTCGACACCGATCCGAAGACCGCCGCCCAAGCCCGCAAGCAAGCCTTCACGGAGGCCGCCAAGGAAGGTGCGCTGATCGGCGCAGCCCACCTGCCCTTCCCCGGCCTGGGCCACTTGCGCAGCAGCGGCAAAGCCTACCAGTGGGTGCCGGCGAATTACACCCAACTGCGTTAAGCTGGCCGCCATGGAAATGCGTGACACTCCTCGCCCCATCAGCGTGCTGGTGGTGGACGACCATCCCTTGCTGCGCACGGGCTTGGGCGAAGCCATCGCCAGCCAGGACGACATGTGCGTGGTCGGTGAAGCCAGCAACGGCCGCGAGGCCGTCGAGCAGCACGGAGCTCTGCGGCCCGACGTCACCATCATGGACATCCTCATGCCGGAGATGTGCGGCGTCACCGCGCTGCAAGCGATACGGCACGCGCATCCCGGCGCGCGCGTCGTCATGCTGACCACCTACAAGGGCGACGTGCAGATCCTGCGCGCCGTGCAGGCTGGCGCCGCGGGCTTTTTGTTGAAGAGTACCTTACGCAAAGAGCTGCTCGATACGATACGCGGCGTGCACCAGGGGCAGCGCCGCATCCCGCCGGAGATCGCGATGGAACTGGCCCAGCATATGGGCCAGGGTCCGTTAAGCGCACGCGAAACGGAAGTACTGAGCCATGCTGCCAACGGCCATTCCAACCGGCGCATCGCCGAACGGCTGTCGATCTCGGAAGAGACGGTGAAGGCGCACATGAAGAACGTGCTGTCCAAGCTGGCCGCGAACGATCGCACCCATGCGGTGACGATCGCCCTCAAGCGCGGCATCATGTCGATCTAGTCGCTGGCCGCGCCGGCCAGCCAAAGCAGCAGCACGCATGGAAGTATCAGGCCGTTGAAGCCGGCCTGCATGAACGCCAGAGCGCCGCTGATGCAGCCCGCGGCAAACGCCAGCACCGGCCAGGCCAGCTTCTTCAGGCGCCCGTGCGCATCGGCGTCGCCGCGCAGCGTGTCCACCAGGTCGATCACCAGTTGGGTCACATTGCCGGTCATGACGGTGGTGGCGGCCACCTTCCCCAACAACAGCTTGCCGTAGGCGTTTTGCACCGCCATCGCGCCGGCGCACAGCATGCCGGTCAACAAAGTCAGCGGCGCATTGGGCGCGTCGATGGGCGCGCCCGCCAAGGCGCAGCCCACACTGCCCGCCATCAGCAGGGCCTGGAGCAAAAAGCTGTTGCGCAGCTGGCGGCTGCCGGAGCGCTCCCAATGCAGTATCAGCAAGCGCGCCAGCGCCACGAACAGCACAAACACCGGGAACACCAGCAGCTTGAGCAAGATATCCTGCGACGGATGCACCATCGCCCGGCCGATCAGCACGAAGTTGCCGGTGACATGGGCAGTGAACAGTCCGAACAGGCCGATAAAGCCCAGCGTGTCGACATAGCCGGCCAGGAAGCCCAGCGCCACGCTTTGTTTAGTCTCGCCGCGCTCCATCAGGTCTCCTTCTGAATATCGTGCCACGCCACCAGCAAAAAGGCGCCGGCCAGGCCCAGGTGCTCATAGAAACCGTTGGCCGCCATGAAGCGCTCCGGCCCGGTGATTTCCCAGTAGCGGTTGGCGACAAAGGTAGCCATCAACGTGAACGCGGCCAGGTAGCCTGCGCCCAGCCAGCGATAGAAGCCGGACAAAATCATCAGCGAGGCGCCCAGCTCGCCGGCGATCACCAGCGCGGCCATCGGGCCGGCCGGCGACAGGCCGAAGTGCTGCATCTCGCCGATGGCCGACGGGAAGTCCAGCAGCTTGTTGATGCCGCCCTGCAGATAGGCGGCGCAGATCAGCAGCAGGAAGATCCAGCGCACCCACGGTGCGCGCAAAGGTTGGAGTAGCGCCGCCATCACACCGCCCAGCAGGCGCAACCCAGCGCGCCCCAGAAGCTCTTCAGGTCCGACGTCGGCAGCTTGCTGGCCCACGCGCTGGCGTGCTGGTGGCCGTGGACGTTGCACTGGTTGGCGCAACCGCAGGCGGCCTGCTGCTGGCGCAGTTGCTGCTGCTCGCGCTTGCGCTGCTCCAGTTCCTTCAGGGCCGCGCGGTTGTTGCCGATCTGTTCGCCCCAGCCGGCATAGCCGCCGAAGCGCCGCACCGGCGACCAATCCGGCATGGCCGGCGGCGGCGGTTCGTCGTAGCTGGCGAATTCGCCGGCCGCGTAGACGATCTTCCCGCCAACGATGGTCAGGCACGACGTCATGTCGGCGATCTCGCTTTCGGCGCAGGCGTAGAAGTCCTTGTCCGGCACGATCAGGTCAGCCAGCTGGCCGGCTTCGATGCGGCCCTTCTTGCCCACTTCATTGGAGAACCAGGTGGTGTTCTCGGTCCACATGCGCAATGCCGTTTCGCGGTCCAGGCAATTGGCGCGCGGGTACATCTGCATGCCGCCCACGGTCTTGCCTGTGATGAGCCATGCCAGCGACACCCACGGGTTGTACGAGGCCACGCGCGTGGCGTCGGTGCCGGCCGAGACCTTCACGCCGGCCGCCAGGATTTTCTTGACCGGTGGCGTGGCCTCGGCCGCGCCGTGGCCATAACGTTCGACGAAGTACTCGCCCTGATAGGCCATGCGGTGCTGCACGGCGACGCCGCCGCCCAGCGCGGCGATGCGGTCGATCGACTGGTCGGAGATGGTTTCGGCGTGGTCGAAGAACCAGTTCAATCCCGTCAGCGGAATGTCCTGGTTGACGCGCTCGAACACGTCCAGCGCGCGGCTGATGGTTTCGTCGTAGGTGGCGTGCATGCGCCATGGCCAGCGGTTCTGCGCCAGCACGCGCACCACGCCTTCCAGGTCGTCCTCCATCGTGTCCGGCAGGTCCGGGCGCGGCTGGCGGAAGTCTTCGAAGTCGGCCGCCGAGAAGGTCAGCATTTCGCCGGCGCCGTTGTGGCGGAAGTAGTCGTCGCCCTGCTGGTACTTGACGCTCTGCGTCCAGTTCAGGAAGTCTTCCTTTTCCTGTGCGGGCTTTTGCGTGAACAGGTTGTAGGCCAGGCGTATCGTCAGCTGCTTGGCGTCCGACAGCTGCTGGATCACCTGGTAATCCTCGGGATAATTCTGGAAGCCGCCGCCGGCGTCGATGGCGCCGGTCACGCCGAGGCGATTCAGTTCGCGCATGAAGTGGCGGGTCGAGTTGACCTGGTATTCCAGCGGCAGCTTGGGTCCTTTCGACAGCGTCTGGTACAGGATGGCCGCATTCGGCTTGGCCAGCAGCAGGCCGGTGGGATTGCCGGCGCCGTCGCGCAGCATCTGGCCGCCGTGCGGTTCGGGCGTGTCTTTGGTGTAGCCGACGGCGCGCAAGGCGGCGCCGTTGAGCAGCGCGCGGTCGTACAGGTGCAGGATGAACACCGGCGTATCCGGCGCCACCGCGTTCAGTTCCTCGATGGTCGGCAGGCGCTTCTCGGCGAATTGATGTTCGGTGAAGCCGCCCACCACACGCACCCATTGCGGCGCTGGCGTGATCGCCACTTGCGCCTTCAGCATGCCCATCGCGTCGGCCAGGCTGCGTACGCCGTCCCAGCGCAGCTCGAGGTTGAAATTCAAGCCGCCGCGGATGATGTGGCAATGGTTGTCGATCAGGCCGGGCAGCGCGCGCTTGCCTTGCAGATCGACCACCCTGGTGCGTGGACCAGCCAGCGCCAGGATCTCGTTGGCGCGGCCGACGTGGGTGAAGCGGCCGTCCTTGATGGCCACCGCCTCGGCGTGCGGATTGCTGCGATCGAGCGTGGTGAACAGGCCGCGATGCAGGATCAGGTCAGGCTGCGGGTTCAGGTCTTGGCTCATCATGCTTTCCCTTTGGTTTCGTCATTCTTTTGCGCGGACGGCAGTTGGCCGAAGCAATGCGGCTTGACGTGCTCCTCGATCCACGACACCTGCCTGGCCTCCGGCTGCCACAACTGGCGCAGCAGCGGCGGCAGCTGCTCGCCCAGCAGGATGCCCAGCAGGCCGACCAGCGCAATCACCGGCGGCGCTGGCGAGCGCACGTTCAGGAAGCCATAGATTAATCCAACCAGCAGGCCGACGGCCAGGGACACGATATACATTTTGGACATGGGGAATTCCTCGAAAAGGGAGTGAGTCAGCATGCCGACAGTCTAGAGGGCAGATCTCTGTTTGCCATCACCGGGAATGATCCCCATTTGCTCTTACTTTTGAGGTGTAAATTGTAAAAAATGAATCATTTCCTGAACTCTAATAGCATAATAGACAACCATTGATTTTTAACAAGGAATACTATGCGCATCCCCGTGTTGCCCCCATTGGCACTGAGCCTGGGCCTGATGTTTGCCTGCCAAGGAGCGCAAGCCACCAGTCCCGCCGGCGAGGTAATGAGCACCGCAGCCCCTTTCGAGCCTGAGGCATCCTGCGTATCGACCAATACCTGCTTCAAAAAACGCTGGATCTATTACTCGTCCAACATGGGCGCCGGCCTGTACGAACAAGATCCTTATTACGTCACACTAAACAATCTGATCACCACGGCCAAAGACAACGGTTACAACGGCATCGCATTAAGCAGCAGCTATCTGACGCTGCTCGGCACACCGGATAATGCCCACCGCTACTTTGTCGATAACTTTACAGCCCTGGCACAGAAGGCCAGGGATCTTGGCATTGAACTGATACCGGTCTCCGGCAATCCGGAAATCCCCAAGTACCGCCATCCCGAACTGGTCGAGGCGATCCCGGTCGACCGCATGTCGTTCACTGTCAATGGCGCCGTGGCGCAGGCCGACGGCACATCGCTCGTCAAGGACGGCTCCTTCATAAACGGCCTCGGCGCCTGGCAGCTGGCGGAGCCCGTCACCCGAATGAAGCTCGATACCACCGTCGGCCACCCTTCGGCCAGCGGCGAAACGAACTCGGTTAAATTTATTTCGACGGCCGGCGTGAATGGTAACAATTTGGGCACCGCCAGGCTGTGGCGCCAGTTCGGCAATCTCAAGCCGCACACCTCTTACCGCGTTTCGTTCTGGATGAAGACCCAGAACTACAAAAACAAATTCACTGTCATGGTCTACGATCCGAGCGGCGTGAATGCCATCTATCGTAACTTCTCCAGCAACGCCGGCATGGGCTGGGGCACGCAGAGCAACGGCAACTGGAACGACAACCCCAATACGTTTACGGCTGACCAGGATTGGACGCGCTACGACTTCGATATCAATACCCTCAACTATGACGGCTTCCGCCTGTATATGGGCACATGGGGCAATACCATGGAAACCGACGGCGCCGCCTGGATCGACGACATCGATATCCGCGAAGTCGGCCTGCCGCACACCGTCCGCCGCGAGCAGCTGTCGCCGAAGGTGACTGTGACGGTCACGTCGGACGACGGTTTGATCCCCTATACCGAAGGGCGCGACTACAAAGTGCTGCCCGAGAAACTCTCCATCCTGTCGACTGGACGGATACACAATGGCGACAAGCTGCTGGTATCGTCGTACCAATCGGGCGACAACTTCAGCGCGCGCTACGGCACGCCGGCATCGTCCTGCTCGCAAACCTTCTTCGACGATCAGAAAGCGGTCTTCGACGGCATCAACAACCTGTTTGCGTCGTCGAGCTTCTTCATCTATTACGACGAGTGGCGCGTGATGAACTGGGATCCGTCCTGCACCGACGCCACGGCCGGCGCTTACCTGGCCCGCACGACGACCAAGATGCAGGACACCGTACTGCAAACCAATCCCAACGTGAACATGTACATCTGGAACGACATGTTCGACCCGAACCTCAACGCCTTGCCGAAGTACTTCGCCGTCAATGGCGACCTGACCGATGCCTGGAAAGGTCTGAAACCAAACACGACGGTCATGAACTGGAGCACCTTCTCGCAGCGCCAGTCGTTGAAATTCTTCTCGGACAAGGACTTCCGACAGATGATCGCCCTGTACTACGACGACTCCTCGCTGGCATCCACCCGTACCTGGCTGACTAATCTGCAAACGGCCGAGCAAGCCGACGGCGTGAAAGGCGTGGACGGCTTTATGTACACCACCTGGAACGGCAACAACGCCGACCTGAAAAGAGTCACTGACCTGATCCGCACGGAGTTCCCGCGCTACTGGCCAACAGTAACCACGACCACACCGTCGACTCAGTAACACCAGCACCTGCCCCCTGACGGTTTCCCCGGAAATCGTCAGGGGGCATTTCATTCAGCCATCACCCTTTCTGGGTAGTGCCCTTACCCCGTATCGGGGCGTGGCAAAAATGTTCATCCAGTTTATCCTTCTGCCGCAGGACAGCAAACGAATTCAATGTCACTATTCGGGGAGAATTGAGATGCGACTGGATACCAGGAACTGGCCACACACCGCAATTGGCGGCAACCTCGCCAACCAGGACATCAAGGTGCGCGTACTGATCGCGCACAGCGACGCCATCGTCAACGCCGGCCTGGCCGCGCTGCTCGGCGCCGAGAGCGATATGCAAGTCACGCCTGACGCGGCACAGCCGCATCCCGTTCAGGCGGACGTCATCATCCTCGACCACAAGGGCGCGCTGGAACACATGCGCCAACAGGCCAACACGCCGCAGCACGGCGAGGCGCCTGCGCGCGTGCTGATCGTCACGCAGATGGACCGCGAATGGGAGGTGCGCACCGCGATGATGGCCGGCGTGCACGGCTACCTGCTGCAAAGCTGCGCCGCCGACCAGTTGCCGGCGGCGGTGCGTGCGCTGAGCCGTGGCCTGCGCTACCTGAGCGCGGACCTGAGCCGCTGCGTGGCCGACAGCTTCACCCGCGTCGGCCTGACCAGCCGCGAAACGGACGTGCTGCAACTGCTGGCGCAAGGCCAGTGCAACAAGTCGATCGCGCGCGAACTGGGCATCGGCGTCGGCACCGTCAAGACCCACGTCAAGGGCCTGTTCGACAAACTGGGCGCCACCGCCCGCACCCACGCCGTGGTGCTGGCCACCCGGCGCGGCCTGGTGGGCGAAGGCGCCATCGGCCAGCATTGACTTCATTACGAGATAGTCATTGGCGAACTTCGCAGAAGCCCTGTAAAATCAGGGCATGCACGCACATACACTCTCCGTAGGCACATCACATCGTCAGACGCGCACCCAGCGCGTCCTGATGCTGTTCGTGCTGGTGTTCCTGTCGCTGCAACTGATCGGGGCGAGCTCGCACAAGCATGCCTACACCGACACTCAAAACGATTGCGCAGCTTGCGTAATTGCGCACATGCCGGCCGGTGTTCCGCCGCCGGCATTGGCGGTGGTGCCGGTGGCGATGCTGGTCAGCCTGCCCGCCCTCGTCCCGCAGCGTTCCGTCCGGGCCCGCCGGATCGACTTCCTCACCCCGCCCTCGCACGCGCCGCCCGGCGTTGCCGCTATCTCCCTCTGATTCGCTTTTTTCGTCGCGATTTTTCGTAACGATTTTTCGTTAGACCTAACACGGCCGCATTTTTGCGCCCCGTGCGCGTAGCCGCGCGCCTGCCCGACACGATCGCGCAGGCCGGAGGCTAGCCACGCCTGAACATTCAAGGACTTACCATGCAACGCACGCCACAACTCCGCACCCTCCCACTGCTGCTGGCCGCCGCTTTCTGCGCCCACCACGCCAGCGCCGCCGACGATGCCGCCAGCCCTGCCGCCCCGCCGGCCAGCGCCGACGGCAGCCCGATGCAGCAAGTGGAAGTGACCGCCGCCCATCTGAAGAGCGCGCGCATCGACCTGTCGCCGAACGTCGGCACCACCGTCTATTCCATCGACCGCCACATGATCGAGCAGCTGGGCCGCGGCGACAACACGCCATTCAACGAAGTGCTGCTGCGCCTTCCGGGCGTGAGCCAAGATTCGAAAGGCTCCGGCTCCATCCACGTGCGCGACGACCACGCCAACGTGCAGTACCGCGTCAACGGCGTGCAGCTACCAGAGAGCATCACCGGCTTCGGCCAGTCGATCGACACCCGCTTCGTCCAGCAGACCGACTTCATCACCGGCGCGCTGCCGGCACAATTCGGCCTGCGCACGTCGGGCATCGTCGACATCCAGACCAAGGAAGGCACCGTCAAATCGGGCGGCCGCGTCGGCGTGCTAGTCGGCGGCAACGACTACGTCGAACCGAGCGCGGAATTCTTCGGCACCCAGGGTGCCTTTAACTACTACCTGTCCGGCAGCTACCTGTCGAACGCGCTGGGCATCGAGAATCCGCTGCCGACCCGCAGTGCGCTGCACGACCGCACCAAACAAAGCAAGTCCTTCGGCGCCCTCTCCTGGTTCCTGGACGAGCAAACCAGATTGGGCCTGATGTTCGGCACCTACAACGGCCGCTTCCAGATACCGAACAATCCTGGCCAGGCACCGGGCTTCTCGCTCACCGGGCAAAGCGATGCCACAGCAGGCACCAGCAAGCTGCCGTCGTCGCAGCTGGACGAGCGCCAGCGCGAGGTGAACCGCTTCCTGGTGCTGTCGCTGCAAAAGAGCATGGGTGACCTGAATTACCAGGTATCGGCCTTCCACCAGTATTCGGAACTGCACTACACGCCGGATGCGCTGGGCGATTTGATCTACAACGGCGTCGCCTCCAACACGCTACGCTCCAACTCCGCCAGCGGCGCCCAGTTCGACGCCAGCTACAAACTGAACGACAGCCACACCGTGCGCGCCGGCCTGGCCTACTCGCGCCAGACCACCCACAGCGATAACGCGGTCGCCGTGTTCGACACCGACGACAGCGGCGCGCAAGCCAGCACCGATCCGCGCACCATCATCGACAACAGCAGCAAGACCGGCAAGCTGTCCAGCTTCTACCTGCAGGACGAATGGCATATCGCCGCCCCGCTGACGCTGAACTACGGCCTGCGCTTCGACAAGGTATCGGCATTCGTCGACGAGCAGCAATGGAGCCCGCGCGTCAACCTGGCCTACCAGCTGGCCAAGGGCACGGCGCTGCACGCCGGCTACTCGCGCTACTTCACGCCACCGCCACAGGAACTGGCCGCGCAATCGAGCATCGACAAATACGCCGGCACCACCAACGCGCCGCAGGTGGCGGTGTCGGACAACGTCAAGGCCGAGCGCACCAACTACTACGACATCGGCTTGAGCCACCAGGTCAACGAACAGCTGACCGTGACGGCCGACGCCTACTACAAAAAAATCCGCAACATGCTGGACGAGGGCCAGTTCGGCCAGGCGCTGATACTGTCGCCGTTTAACTATGACCGCGGCTACGCCAAGGGCCTGGAGCTGTCGGCCGTGTACAATCGCGCCAACTGGGGCGGCTTCCTCAACCTGACCACGCAGCAGGCCAAGGGCCAGAACATCGTCTCCGGCCAGTCGCTGTTCGGCCCGGACGAACTGGCCTACATCGCCAACCACTACATCTACGTCGACCACGACCAGACCTACACGGTATCGGGCGGCGCCCACTACCACTGGGGCGCGACGCAGCTGAATGGCGATTTCCTGTACGGCAGCGGCTTGCGCATGACGCCCGACGGCGCCGCGCCCAACTCCGGCACGCTGCCGCACTACACCACAGTCAACCTGTCCCTGACGCACAACTGGAAGAATACAGCGATCGGCAACGTCGAAGGCCGCCTGGCGCTGGTCAACGCCTTCGACAAATCCTATCTGCTGCGCGACGGTTCCGGCGTAGGCGTGGGCGCGCCGCAATACGGTGCTCGCCGCACGCTTTACGCTGGAATTTCGGTCGGATTCTGATTTTAGTTAGGAGTCCTTGTTAAATTGGAATCCCTGTGTATAATGCACAGCATGGACACCAAACCAAACAAGCCGTGGCAGGATACGCCGGATGTCTCCGCGCGTATCATCACCTCTATCGGACGCATCGCCAGTGTGATGCGCTCCGGTATGTGGGAGTTCGCCACGTCCGAAAATCTGAATCCGGCGCAGGCCGAGATCCTTCAGCTGCTGCAAGGCCGCAAGCAGGGTGTGCGCCTGTCCTGGCTGGCGTCGCAGCTGTCGATCAGCGCGGCCAGCGCCAGCGATTCGGTGTCGGCGCTGGTGTCCAAGGGTTTGCTGTACAAGGCCAGGGCGGAGGACGACGGCCGCGCCACCGCGCTGTTCCTGACAGATGAAGGCATCGCCACGGCGGCCCGCATCGGCAGCGCATTGAGCTTTGCCGAAGATGCAGCCGCTTCCCTGCCCGCCGCCCAGCAGACCGAATTGCTGACCGGCCTGTTCAAGCTGATCGCGCAACTGCAAAAGACCGAACGCTTCCCCGAGATGCGGGCCTGCCTGTCGTGCCAGTATTTTGAAGCCAACCGCCATCCCGGCAAGCCGGCGCCACACCACTGCGGGCTGGTGAACGCGCCGCTGTCGGTGTCGCTGCTGCGCATGGACTGCCCCGAGCAGGTGCCGGCCGATCCCGCCACGCGCCGCCGTAACTGGAAGGTGTTTGCCTGAGATTTTTTTTGACCACAATAGTTAGGAGTCCTACTTGTTTTTAACCGCAGTACTTTTTTAACCTTGAAAGGAAATACCATGAACCGCATCCCCCTCGTCACTCCTGCCGACACCACCGGCGAACGCCAACAGCTGCTGGCGCAAATCCACGGCGCGTTCGGCGCCACGCCGAATATGTTCAAGGCCGTCGCCAATTCGACCGCCGCGTTGAAGAGCATGTGGGGCTCGTTCGGCGCCCTTGGCGGCGGCGTGATCGACGCAAAACTCGGCGAGCAGATCGCCGTCGCCATCGCCGACCGCAATGCCTGCGACTACTGCCTGGCCGCTCACACGGCCCTGGGCCGCAAGGCCGGCGCCAGCAGCGAAGAGATGAGCGCAGCACAAGCCGGCCAGTCCAGCGAGCCGAAGACCGCCGCCGCACTGCGTTTCGCCATCGCCGTCGTCAGCAATCGCGCGCAGATCGACAATGAGGATGTGGAAGCGCTGCGCGTCGTCGGCTTCAACGATGAAGCCATCGTCGAGATCATGGCCCATGTGGCGCTGAACCTGTTCACCAACTACGTCAACGTCGCCTTCAAGGTTCCGGTCGACTTCCCTGCGGTGAAACTGCGCGCCAAATAAGGAGCAGCCATGCACGCTATCGCCCCCGAACTCCAGGTTACGGCCTGGCTCAACACCACGCAGCCGCTGTCGTTAAGGCAGCTGCGCGGCAAGGTCGCCGCCGTCTACGCCTTCCAGATGCTGTGTCCCGGCTGCGTTTCACACGGCATCCCGCAGGCCAAAACGATACGCAGCACTTTCGACGAACAGGACGTCGCCGTGATCGGACTGCATTCCGTGTTCGAGCATCACGACGTCATGACGGCGAAGGCGCTGGAAGCCTTTGTGCACGAATACCGCATCCAGTTTCCGGTGGCGATAGACCAGACGGCGCCGCGCGGCGCCATTCCGCTGACGATGGAACAGTACCAGCTGCGCGGGACGCCGACGCTGCTGCTGATCGATCGCCAGGGGTGCTTGCGGCTGAACCACTTCGGCCGCGCCGACGACATGCAGGTCGGTGCGCTGATCGGCCGCCTGCTCGCCGAAACGACCGCGCAGCCGGAAGTGCACTGCGACGATACCGCCTGTAGCATCCGCTAGTACTCGGGCCGCAGTGCTTTCACACACGGGATTCAGGAACGCATAATCCGCAACCACCGGAGAATCCACATGCGTATCCTGAATATCCTTGCCATTGCGCTGGTGGCGGCTTTGCTGTCCAGCTGCGCTTCCATGAGCTACAGCCGCAGTATCAAACAGACCGGCAGCATCGTCGATTACCTCTACCCCGACGCCAAGGAACCGCCGGCCATGACACCCACGGTCACGCGCTTGCGGCCGCCGGTAAAGGTCGGCATCGCCTTCGTGCCCGGCGCAGGCTGGGGCAACGGAACGTCGGAGGCCACGCGCATGAAACTGCTGGAGCGCGTGCGCGATTCCTTCTCCAGGCCTCCCTACATCGGCAAGATCGAAATCATCCCAACCCAGTACATGCGCGCCAGGGGCGGCTTCACCAATCTTGAGCAAGTGGGGCGCATGTTCGACGTTGAAGTAGTGGCCCTGCTCTCCTACGACCAGGTGCAGTTCAACGATTCCAACGCGCTGTCGATGCTGTATTGGACCATCATCGGCGCCTACGTCGTCCACGGCGACCAGTACGACGTGCAGACCATGCTGGATGCCTCGGTGTTCGACGTTCGCAGCCACAAGCTGCTGTTCCGCGCGCCGGGCACCAGCCAGGTCAAAGGCAGCGCCAGCTGGGCCGGCTTCAGCGAAAAATCGCGCGCCGCGCAGGCCGAGGGCTACAACGCCGCCGTCGACCAGCTGGTGCCCAACCTGCAAGCGGAGCTGGACAACTTCCGCGAACGCATCAAGCACGACGCCAACTACCAGGTGGAAAACAAGGAAGGCTACAAGGGCGGCGGCGCGATGGACTGGCTAGGCCTGGCGCTGGTGGCGCTGCTGGCGGGCCTGGCGTGGCGACTGGGACGCCGTGCCTGAGCTGCTGGAATTCGACCGCCATGCCCTGCTGGCCGGCCAGCTATGGCGGCTATGGACCGGGCACCTGGTCCACTACTCCATGCGGCACGCGCTGATCGACTTCGCCGTGGTGCTGGCGGCCGCCGTGATCGTAGTGCACCTGAGCGCATCGCCGGCCGCCGGCATGCGTCGCCTGCTGGCCGCACTGGGCCTGGGCGCGCCGTTCATCTCGCTGGGCATGCTGTTGCTCGCGCCGCACTGCCTGTACTACCGCGGCGCATCCGGCATCGCCGCGATGCTGGTGGTGATGGCCGGCGGCGCATTGTGGCCACGCGCCGCGCGCTCCACGCGCGCCGCCTTGCTGCTGATGGCCGCTACGCTGCTGGCCAAGATCTGCGCCGAAGCCGCCGGCGCCGGTCTTGGCCAACAGCTTGGCTGGTCCGACCTGCCGGCCGACGTGGTGGTCGCATGGCAGGCGCACCTGCTCGGCGTCGTCGCCGGCGCGGTCGCGCTCATGGCCGGCAAGCCCCGGCTGCAACTGGATTAACTATCAATGTAAATCTGACCTGTTTGTGTTTCACAAGCCTCAACATTGCCGTTAATTCTTGTGTATCTTGCATGGATATAGGCATAATCGTTTGGACCTAAACGATCCCGGCCCGAAGTGAATCCTATCGTCTTCGCCATTCCCGTTTTCATGCTGACCATCCTGCTCGAAGCATGGATAGCGCATCGCCGTGGAGCGGCCGCATACGATACCGCCGACGCCCTCACCAGCCTGCACCTCGGCATGGTGAGCCAGGTGGTCGGCCTGTTCGTCAAGCTGGCGATGCTGGGCATTTACACCGCCGTCTACGATCACTGGCGTTTCGCCTCGCTGCCGGCCAACAG
This sequence comes from Duganella sp. BJB476, assembly GCF_003416895.1. GTDB lineage: Bacteria > Pseudomonadota > Gammaproteobacteria > Burkholderiales > Burkholderiaceae_D > Rugamonas. Next base: position 759,342 of record NZ_QVIO01000001.1, on the reverse strand, counting down.
CGTGTGGGTGTGGCTGGGCGCACTGCTGGCCTACGATTTCTGCTACTACTGGACGCATCGCCTGGGCCACGAGGTCGGCGTGATGTGGGCCGCGCACGTGGTGCACCACTCGTCCGAGTTCTACAACCTCTCCACCGCGCTGCGCCAGACCTCCAGCGGCTGGGTGCTGGGCTGGCTGTTCTACCTGCCGATGGCGCTGGCCGGCGTGCCGCCGCTGGTATTGGTCGGCGTCGGGCTGATCGACCTGCTGTACCAGTACTGGGTGCACACCGAAATGGTCGGCCGCCTCGGATGGCTGGACCGGGTGTTCGTCACCCCATCCAACCACCGGGTGCACCACGGCCAGAACGACTACTGCATCGATCGCAACTACGGCGGCATCCTGATCCTGTTCGACCGCATGTTCGGCACCTACGCCGACGAGCGCGCGGACGAACGCATTATCTACGGTGTGCGCACGCCGCTGCGCAGCCTCAATCCCGCCTGGGCCAACCTGCATTACTATGCCGATTTGTGGCGCGCGTCGCGCAGCGTTCGCGGCTGGCGCGGCAAGCTGCATGTGTGGTTCGGGCCACCCGGCGGCTGGACCGGCGAGCCGCTCGGCCACTTTGACGCCACCCTGTTCACGCACTATCGCCCCGCCACGCCGCCGGCCGCCGCCCTGTACGCCATGCTGCAATTCGCCTTGCTCGTGCCCTGCGTATCGCACCTGATCGCGATCGCGCCTACGCTGGCGCAGCCGCAGTTGCTGCTGTATGCGGGCGTGGTCGTCGCCAGTACCCTGTCGCTGGGGGCGCTGCTGGAAGGCCGCCGGTGGGCGCAGCGCGCGGAACAGGCGCGCGCGTTGGGATTGGGGCTGGCGTTCGCGCTGCTGCCGCAGTGGTTCGGTTACGTAGCGCCGATGGTTTTAAAGGTGACGATCCCGGTCGTCATGGTGATTGCTGTAGTTTGGCTGGACAAGAATATAAAAACTTTCCAATGGAGGACGACATGAGCATCCCTGCCCGCACCGTAATTTCCGCCAGCCTGGCCGCAGCCTTCTTCGTGCCGCCCGCGTGGGCGGCCGACGAAATCCAGTCGGTAGTGGTCACCGCCCAGTCCCGCAAGCAGTTCGTGCAGGACGTGCCGATGACCATCCAGGTACTGACCGCCAAAGACCTCGACGCCATCGGCGCCAAGGACCTGGGCGATTTGAACGGCTACGTTCCCGGCCTGGTGGTGGATGCGAACGAACCGACCCAGCCCGGCTTCGGCATACGCGGCGTGCAGACGGGCGACTTCGGCATCGCCACAGATTCGCCGGTGGGCATCTATGTCGACGGCGTCTACACCGGCAAGACCGGCGGCGCGCTGATGAACTTCATCGACGTCCAGCGCATCGAAGTGGTCAAGGGTCCGCAGGGCACGCTGTTCGGCCGTAACAGCGCGGCCGGCGCCATCGCCATCACCACCAATGAACCGGGCAAGGAGCTCGACGCCGCCGGCCATATGAAGCTGGGCAAATACGGCCGCGCCAATGCCGACGTCATGATGAACCTCCCGATCAGCGACAGCTTCGCCGCGCGCCTGGTGGCGGTACGCTCGGGCAGCGAGGGCTGGGTCGACAACACCGCCACCGGAAAAAAATCCGGCGGCGACAAGGACTGGGCCACCCGCCTGACGCTGCGCAAGGACTTCGACGCCGCCAAGCTGGTGTTCGCATGGGAGCACGAGAACATGGAGCAGTATGGCCGCCCGGCTTTCGGCGTCATCAAGGATCCACGGCTGCCGCTGGGCGGCTACACCGGCGTCTATGACGCGGCCTACACCGCCAACTTCGTCGATCCCTTCAAGGCGCCGCTGCAGAACGACGACCAGGGCACCGAGGGACGGATGTTCGACGGCGCCACGCTGCGCTTCGAAACGCCGCTGGCCGGCATGAACTTCAGCTCCACCACCGCCTACCGCCGCTTCAACACCCACAACATCACCGACAACGACGGCGGCGCCCGCCCCGACCTGTACCTGACCACGCTGGACGCCAAGCGCGCCCACAGCTTCCAGCAGGAGTTCAAGCTGTCCGGCAAAACCGATCAGCTGGACTGGATCGCGGGCCTGAGCTTCTACCACAACAACGAGCACCAGAACGCCGGCGCCTTCGTCACCACCGGCACGCTGGACACGCTGAGCCAGTTCGCCGGCGGCCAGCCGAATTTCGCCATGCTGTTCGGCGGCCTCGGTGCGGCGGGTTTGCCGGGCATCGGCCCGAACACGGTGTTCAGCTGGGACGAAACGCACTACAGCGACGTCAAGACCAAATCGGTCTCGATCTACGGCGACACCATCTGGCATGTGACGCCATCCACCAACGTCACCGCCGGCCTGCGCTACACGCGGGATAACAAGCAGATGACCTGGTACGTGCCGGGCCGCGTGTCGCCGCAACTGGACAACTTCCTCAACAGCTTTGGCCCGCTGGCGGGACTGGATGCTTCGGCCTTCCCGTCCAACGTCATCTTCAGCACGGCGGCGCAGCTGGCGTCGTCGCCCGTCACGCGCGAGAAGGACTGGACCGACTGGAGCCCGCGCCTGGTGCTGGACCATAAGCTGAACAAGGATACGCTGCTGTTCACCTCCATCGCGCGCGGCTACCAGGCCGGCGGCTTCAACATCTTCACGCCGCCGAATCCGGCCTCGCCGACCAACACCGGCAAGGACCCCAGCTTCGCGCCCGAGAAGATGACCAACTTCGAAGCCGGCGTGAAGCTGGCCTTCCCCGAGCTGCGCGCCACCGTCAACGCTTCGCTGTTCGCCTACAAGTTCAAGAACCTGCAGGACATCCAGCTGTACAGCGTGGGCACGGTGCCGACCTATAACGTGGTGTCCAGCGACCAGAAGGCGCACGGCCTGGACCTGGATGGCCGCATGCGCATCACGCCGCGCGTGACGGTGTTCGGCGGCATGGAATATATCGACCAGACCTACACCCGCTACCAGCGCCTCGACGCCGCCGGCAACGTCACGCTGGACCTGGGCGGCCAGCCGGTCGGCACGCCGCGCCTGACGGCGATGGCGGGCGTGAACGCCAACTGGGAAACGCTGGGTGGCCGCAGCAGCCTGAATTTCCAGGGCACGCATTCGAGCGCGCTGCGCTGCAACAGCGATACCGCCAAGCTCCAGTGCCTGAGCACCGCGCAGCTTGAGACGGGCAAGGCCACCAGCAAGTTCGACCTGCGCCTGGGCTGGGACAGCCCGAGTTCGCGCTATGGCGTGGCGCTGCTGGTCAACAATGTGTTCGACCAGCGCTACATCACCAGCCTGGGCGGACAAACGGAGCAATACGGCGCGCCTTACGCCTACCTCATGCCGCCGCGCATGATCGCGGTGGAATTCCGGGCCAGCCTGTAGATGGCGAGGATACTCAAGCTCACCGCCGCCGCAGCCCTGCTGCTGGTGGGCGGCGCCGTGCTGACGCTGGCGCTGCATCCGCCCGAGCTGCTGCGGGTGGGCGCCAGCTATGGCGCCAAGATGGTGTGCTCGAATGTGTTCATCGCCGGCCGCGATGCGCAGGCCGTGCTGGCCGACGACGTGCAGGCGCCCGGCCATCCCCTCCTCAAGCTGCTGCAGGTGCGCGTCGACCAGGAACAAAAGCTGGTGCGTGCCGACCTGCTGGGCTTTGTCGGCAAGGGCTTGGCCGTGTACCGGCCCGGCACCGGTTGCGCCGTGGTGCCGGACAACGACGTCACTCAGGCCGCGCAGTACCGGTTCTCGCCATTGAAGATCTGGGCGCCATCCGCCAATGTGGCGTGGCCGACCGGCTCGCAGCCGGAGACCGTGCCGGCGGTGCAGGCCTTGCTGGCGCAGGATGCGCTGGCCGGTCCCGAAATGCGCGGCATGGCCGTGATCCACCATGGCCGCCTGGTGGCGCAGCGCTACGGCGCCGGCTTCCACGCCGGCACTCCGCTGCTGGGCTGGTCGATGACCAAGACCGTCAGCGCGGCGCTGGTCGGCATCCTGATCGCCGACGGCAAACTGGCGCCGCAGCAAAGCGGCTTCTGGCCGAGCGGCGATCCGCGCGCGGCCATCACGCTGGCGCAGCTGATGGCGATGAGCAGCGGCCTGCAATTCAACGAAGGCTATGGCGACGTGTCGGACGTCACGCGCATGCTGTACCTGGAGCCGGACATGGCGGCCTACGCCGCCGCCCAGCCGTTGGTGCAGCAAGCCGGCAGCACCTTCAACTACTCCAGCGGCACCACGCTGCTGCTGTCGCGGATCTGGCAGCGCGCGGCGGCCGGCGCCAACACTGCGCCGACATCGGCGGCCGTGCTGTCGCTGCCGCATGCGCGCCTGTTCGAGCCGCTGGGCATGAGCAGCGCCGTGATGGAGGCGGACGCGCGCGGCAATCTGGTCGGCTCCAGCTATATGTATGCAACCACACAGGACTGGGCGCGCTTCGGCCAGTTCCTGCTGCAAGACGGTGTCTGGCAAGGCAAGCGCCTGCTGCCGGAAGGCTTCGTGACCACGATGCAGCAGGTGGCGCCGGCCTCCGGCGGCCAGTATGGACAGGGCCAGGTATGGCGCTGGGGACCGTCCGGCGCCACGCCGGAAGGACAGGACCCGGACCCTTCGTTCAAGCTTCCCGCCGATACCTACTGGCTGGAGGGCCATGACGGCCAGACCATCGCCATCGTGCCGTCGAAGCAGCTGGTGCTGGTGCGGCTGGGCCTGACGCCGGATCGCCTGAACTATCAGCCGCAGGCCTTGCTCAGCGCCGTGATCAGGGCGTTGGAATGACGGCGGCCGACGCCATTCCCTACGGCCTGCTGCGCCACCAGGGCGCGATGCTCAGGGCCACCGCCAGGCTGCTGCTGCAAGCCGCAGGCCGCACCCTGCTGGCGCCCCAGGCGCCGCGCACCCCGGATGCGCCGCTGGATACGCCGCCGGATGCACCGTCGCTGCAAACGCACAGCACCGCACCGCTCCAGCGCCGCATCGCCGCGCCGCCGGCGCAACTGGTCGAACACTACATCCGCTGGTGCGGCGCGGCGGGACGCTATGACGGCCAACTGCCGCCGCACATGGTGTCGCAATGGAGCTTGCCGCTGGTGAGTGAGTTGCTGATGCAGCTGCCCTACCGGCTCACCGGCATCATCAACCAGGGCGTTGCGATGGCGGTGCATGGCCCGCTGCCGCGCGACACGCCGCTGACGCTGAGCGCCGCGGTCGAACAGGTCGCGCATGCGGACGGCTGGGCCAGGATCATCGTGGCGGTCGTCACCGGCACCGCGCAGCAGGCGCGCCTGGTGGAGACGCGGCTGCACATGCGCGTGCGCCTGCCGGGCGCGCGCGCCGCCCGCAGCGCGCCGGCCCGGCCGCCCGATCCCGCCTGGCTGACCGCCGGCACCTGGCGCGCCGACGCCAGCGACGGCCTGCGCTTCTCGCTGCTCACCGGCGACTTCAACCCGATCCACTGGTGCGGGCCGCTGGCGCGCCGCTCCATCTTCGGCGCCAAGGTGCTGCACGGTTTCGGCAGCCTGGCGCGCAGCTACGAAACGCTGGCGCCGGGCAGCTTCCGCGAGCTCGACGTGCGCTTCCTGCGCCCGGTCACGCTGCCCGGCCAGGCGCTGTCGGTGCAGCTGGCGTCGGAGGCCGACGCCGACGGTTGGCGCGCGCTGCGGCTGGCCGGCGGCGACGACATGATTCACCTCGCGGGCCGGCTACGCTGACGTTGCGTGCCGCCGCCAGCCGGTGTATCGTCTGCGCAGTTCAACCAACTCCAGGGATGTGATGATGGCGCTACTGATATTGGGCTTGCTGATTTTCCTCGGGCTGCATTCGGTCCGCATCTTCGCCGACGACTGGCGCGGCGCCATGCGCGCGCGCCTGGGCGAGAACGGCTGGAAGGGACTGTATTCGCTGGTGTCGCTGGCCGGCTTCGCGCTGATCATCTGGGGCTACGGCCTGGCGCGCCAGCAGCCGGTGGTGGTGTGGTCGCCCCCGCGCTTCATGGCGCACATCGCCGCGCCGCTGATGGTGCTGTCCTTCATCCTGCTGGTGGCGGCCTATGTGCCGGGCAACGGCATCAAGGCGCGCCTGCATCATCCGATGACGCTGGCCGTCAAGGTCTGGGCGCTGGCCCACCTGCTGGCCAACGGCACGCTGCATGACATCATCCTGTTCGGCAGCTTCCTGGTGTGGTCGGTGCTGCTGTTCCGCGCAGCCCGCCGGCGCGATGCCGCCGCCGGCACCGTCTACCCGCCCGGCAAGGGCATGGCGACGGCCGTCACGGTGGTGGCCGGCTTCGGCGTGGCGGTGCTGTTCGCCCACTGGCTGCACCTGATGCTGATCGGCGTGAAACCGTTCTGACACCTCAGTTGCATTTACCCCGTATCGCCGCCGCGATCACCCACGGCAGCGAGTAAGGCCCCACCACGCCGATCGGGCCGATCATCGCCGGCTGCAGTTTGAGCGCATCGCCGTGCAGGCAATCGGGCACCTTGGCCTGCTCGAAGGCGGCCGTCATCGTGTCATGCATGGTCGGCGCCGTGGTGCCGAAGGCGCCGGCCGCGCGGTTCGCCGTGTCGACCGGGTGCGGATCCTCAACGATGGTGGCGCGCACCGCCTTGCGTATCATCTCGTCGGACAACGCGGGCGGCAGGCTCAGGTCGCGCGCCAGCGGTTCGGGCGGCGGCGTCCGGACAGGCGCCGGCGGCGCTTCCGGCATGGCCGATACGGCCAAGGGCGCCAGCGCCAGCCAGCCTGCGGCTAGAATTTCCCTCATCAAATCTCCATTTTCTTGCATGATACGGTTTCAATACACTCATCATAGCAAAAACGCATTAAAATCAAGAGACCCTATTTATTGAGAAAGCCAAACTATGACGGACTGGACCAGCGGCTACGTTGCCGACATCGGCTATACCTACGGCTACTATGACCTGGTCAATCCGTTGCGGGCCAAACTCGCGTTGTTGAAAGCGGGACTGGTCCTGCCTGAGATCGCGACGGCCTGCGAGCTCGGCTTCGGCCAGGGCCTCAGCGTCAATATCCACGGCGCGGCCTCCACCACCAAGTGGTACGGCACCGATTTCAATCCGTCGCAGGCAGGCTATGCGCAGGAGCTGGCCGCCAACATCGCGGACGGCCCGCAACTATTCGACCAGTCGTTCGCCGAATTCTGCAGCCGCACCGATTTGCCGGACTTCGACTTCATCGCCGTGCACGGCATCTGGAGCTGGATCTCGGACGAGAACCGCGCCATCATCGTCGACTTCGTTCAACGCAAGCTGAAGGTCGGCGGCGTGCTGTACATCAGCTATAACACACAGCCAGGCTTCGCAGCCATGATACCGGTGCGCGACCTGATGACCCAGCACGCCGCCATCATGGCGCCGCCAGGCGCAGGCGTGTTGGCCAAGGTCGATGGCGCCCTCGCGTTTACCAACAAGCTGATGGCCACCAATCCCGCGTTCGGGCTGGCCAATCCGCAGATTGCGGAGCGCTTGAAAAAACTGGAGAGCCAGGACCGCCACTACCTGGCCCACGAATATTTCAACCGCGACTGGCTGCCGATGTCCTTTGCCGACATGGCCGGCTTACTATCGCCGGCAAAACTCGACTTCGCCTGTTCGGCCGCCTACACCGAACTGCTGCCCGGGTTGAACCTGACGCCGGAGCAGCAAGCGCTGCTCGGCGAGATTCCCGACGCGGTGTTCCGCCAAAGCATAGTCGATTTCATGACCAACCAACAGTTCCGCCGGGATTACTGGGTCAAGGGCAAGCGCGGCCTGCAAGCGATCGAGTATGCCGAACAACTGCGCGCCCTGCGCGTCGTCTTGTGCGAGCATGCCGGAGCGATCCAGCTCACCGTCAAGACTTTGCTGGGCGAACGCGCGCTGACCGACGTCATCTACAAGCCCATTATCGACCTGCTGAGCGACCACGCCGTCCGCACCATCGGCGACATCGAGCAGGCCCTGAGCTCCCGCGGAATCGTGCTCACGCAGCTGCACGAAGCCTGTCTGCTGCTGGCGCACAAAGGCGCGCTGGCCATCGCCCAGGAACCGTCCATCGCCAACCTGCGCCGGCCGCAAACCGATCGCCTCAACCAGCGCTTGCTGCGACAGGCGCGCGGCGGTGGCGAGGTGTCCGCGCTGGCCAGCCCGGTGACGGGCGGCGGCGTTACCGTCGGCCGCTTTCAACAGCTGTTTATCAGCGCCATCGCCGAGGGCAAGCAACAGCCGTCGGAGTGGGCCCACTACGCGTGGCAGGTGCTCAAGGCGTCGCAGCAAACCATCCGCAAGCTGGACGTCGCGCTGGTCGGCGACGAAGAAAATCTCGCCGAGTTGTCCAGTCAAGCCATCGAGTTCCGCGACCTCAGGTTGCCGTTGCTACGCGCCCTGGGCATCGTCTGACGGCGCCACACGGACGGCGTTGCGGCCGCCCTGCTTGGCCGCGTACAGCATTTTGTCGGCCTGCATGAGCCAGTCGGCCGGCGTGCGGCGCTTGTCCATGAAGGCCACGCCGATCGAGATCGTCAGCGGATGGCCGTCGATCAGGCTGGCGTCGGCCACGGCGGCCCGCAGGTTTTCGGCCAGGCGGCTGGCCGCGTCCAGCGCCGCGCCGTTGGCGATGACGGCGAACTCCTCGCCGCCGTAGCGGAAGATGCGGTCGCTCGAGCGCGTATGCAGGCGCATCACCTCGCACAGCCGTATCAGCGCCTGGTCGCCGGCCGCATGGCCGTACAGGTCGTTGACCTGCTTGAAGTGGTCCAGGTCCAGCAACAGCAGGCAGGACGGCAGGTGCGGACGGCGCTCGTCGGCGTGGTCGGCCAGCTTGCGGTCCAGCGAGCGGCGGTTGCCGACGCCGGTCAGGAAGTCCAGCTCCACCTCGGTGTGCAGCGCCTTGTTCTGCGCGCCCGTGCGGTGGGCGAAGATGTACGCGAACAGGTTGACCAGGCCGATGGTGACGACGATGGTCAGCAGGTTCAGCACCGCCAGCTGCGACAGCAGGATCACCACCAGCGCCGCCAGCGAGACGCTGTTGATCGCCACCGCCACGCCGGGCCGCAGCACGAAGTAACAGGCGATCATGGTCGGATACACCCAGTAGATCAGCGACACGCCGCGCAGGTACACCGTCGCCAGCATGCCGGCCGAATAGAACAGCGTGACGCAGAAGCTGGCGACGCGGTGGCGGCCGGTGCGCCACACATGCACGATCACCGCCAGCATGGCCAGCACCAGCGCCATGTCGACCGTGGCCGACATCCATTGCTGCTGCGTCAGGCGGTAAATCGCGAACGGCAGGATGCTGGGCACGCCCAGCGCGCACAGCATCATCAGAATGACTTCTTCCATGCTGCGCTTGCGCTGGCCGTTCAGCCAGCCCAGGCGCCGCACCGTCCCCTTGTCCACGGCGGACATCGCGTCCGGCTTCAGGTCGGTTGTCCGGCGGTGTGGGCCGGCGTCGCGCCGCCATGCGCGGCGGCCTGCGGTTCGGCTTTATGTTGGCCGGACAGGAACATATACATGGCCGGCACCACGAACAGCGTGAACAGCGTGCCGATCGACAGGCCGGTGAAGATCACCAGGCCCATCGCATGGCGACCGGCCGCGCCGGCGCCCGAGGCCACCACCAGCGGCACCACGCCGAACACCATCGCCGCCGTCGTCATCAGGATGGGACGCAGACGGGTGGCCGCCGCTTCCTCGATCGCTTCACGCTTGCTCTTGCCGGCCGCGCGCAGGTGGTTGGCCACTTCCACGATCAAAATACCGTGCTTGGAAATGAGCCCCATCAGCGTCACCAGGCCGACCTGGGTGTAGATGTTGATCGAGGCGTAGCCCAGGAAGATGAAGGTCATCGCGCCGAACAGCGCCATCGGCACCGAGAACAGGATCACGATCGGGTCGCGGAAGCTCTCGAACTGCGCCGCCAGCGCCAGGAACACGATGATGACGGCGAACGCCATCGTCACCACGAAGCCGCCCGATTCGCTCATGTACTGGCGCGAGCCGCCCGAGTAATCGACCGTGTAGCCCGACGGTGCCACTTCCTTGACGGTGTTGCGCAGGTATTCCAGGATCTCGCCCTGCGAGGCGCCGGTGACGCCGGAGATGGTCGCCGAGTTCAGCTGCTGGAAGCGGGTCACCGATTCCGGCTGCACGCTGTACTTGATGCTGGCCACGGTGCTGGCCGGGATCATGGCGCCGCTCGGGGTCTTGATGTAGAAGTCCAGCACGTCGGCCGGATTCAGGCGGTCGACCTGCTGCACCTGCGGGATCACCTTGTAGGAACGGCCGGAGATCGAGAAGTAGTTGACGTAGCCGCCGCCCAGCGCCGCGCCCATGGCGTTGCCGAAGTCCTGCTGCGTCAGGCCCAAGGTGGCCAGCTTGTCGCGGTCCACCTCGACGCGCGCCTGCGGCGAATCGATCTTCAGGTCGACGTCGGCGAAGTAGAACTTGTTGTCCTTGCGCGCCTTGTCCAGCACCGCTTGCGCCACCGTGTTCAGGTTCTCGAACGGCTCGGTGGTGGTGATGACGAACTGCACCGGCAAGCCGGAGCTGCCCGGCAGCGCCGGGAACTGGAACGCCGCCACGCGGCCACCGGCCACATGGCTCCATTTTTCCTGCAAGTCCTGCTGGATCTCGTGCGCCGAGCGCGAACGCTTGTCCCACGACTTGAACAGCACGCCGCCGATGCCGGAATTGGTGGTCGGCACGCCGGTGATCTGGAACATCTGCTCGTACTCGGGCAGCGCGTGCGAGATGTCGAAGATCTGCTTGGCGTAGGCCTGCATCTGGTCCGAGGTGGCGGTCGGCGCGCCGACCACCTGCGACAGCACGATGCCCTGGTCCTCTTCCGGCGCCAGTTCCGACTGCGACATCTTGAACATCAGGCCCAGCAGCAGACTCAGGATCAGGCCCATGACGATCAGCACCGGCCAGGTGTTGAGCAGGCTGTGCAGCAGGCGCAGGTAGCCGCCGTGGACCTTCTCGAACACCTTGTCGATGGCCTTGACGAAACGCCCTTCATCCTGCTTGGGGTCGAAGAAGTGGCCGCACATCATCGGCGACAAGGTCAGCGCGACGATGCCCGACACCGCCACCGCGCCGGCCAGGGTGAAGGCGAACTCGGTGAACAGCGCGCCAGTCAGGCCGCCCTGGAAGCCGATCGGCACGTACACCGCGATCAGCACCACCGTCATCGCCAGGATCGGGCTGCCCAGCTCGCGCGCGGCCATGATGGCGGCGTCGAACGGCTTGATGCCCTCCTTCATGTGGCGGTCGACGTTCTCCACCACGATGATGGCGTCGTCCACCACCAGGCCGATCGCCAGCACGATGGCCAGCAGGGTCAGCAGGTTGATCGAGTAGCCCAGCATCAGCATCACGAAGAAGGTGCCGATCAGCGACAGCGGCATCGCGATCACCGGCACGATCACCGCGCGGAAGCTGCCCAGGAACAGGTAGATGACGATGGTGACGATGACCAGCGCCTCGACCAGGGTCTTGACCACTTCGTCGATCGAGGTGTTGATGAACTCGGTCGAGTCGTAGACGATCTCGCCGGTCAGGCCGTTCGGCAGCTGTTCCTTGATCGGCGGGAAGGCCACCCTTACGCGCTTGGCCACGTCCAGGATGTTGGCCTCCGGCGCCACCTTGATGCCGATGAACACCGAGCGCACGCCGCTGAAGGCGACGTTGAAGTCATAGTTTTCCGAACCCAGGGTGACGGTGGCGATGTCCTCCAGGTGGACGATGGCGCCGCCGGCCTGCTTGATGGCCAGCGCCTTGAACTCGTCCACCGTGTGCAGGTCGGTGCCGGCGGTCAGCGGCACGGTCACCATCTGGCCCTTGGTGGCGCCCAGGCCGGTCAGGTAGTTGTTCTGCGCCAGCGCGGCGCTGACGTCGGTCGCGGTGACGCCGTGCGCCGCCATCTTGTTGGCGTCCAGCCAGGCGCGCAGCGCGAACTGGCGCGCGCCCAGCAGCTCGGCGGTCTGCACGCCCTGGATCGAATCCAGTTTCGGCTTGACCACGCGCGCCAGGAAGTCGGTGACGTTGTTGGTCGGCAGCGTGTCGCTGTAGAAGCCCATGTACATGGCGTCGGTGGTCTGGCCGGTCTGCACCGTCAGCACCGGCTGCTGCGCCTGCTGCGGCAGCTGGTTGCGCACCGAGTTGACCTGGGTGGTGATCTCGGTCAGCGCGCGGTTGGAATCGTAGTTCAGCCGCAGGGTGGCGGTGATCACCGACACGCCGCTGTTGGACGACGAGGACAGGTAGTCGATCCCCTGCGCCTGGGCGATGGCCCCTTCCAGCGGCTGGGTGATGAAGCCGGCCACGGTGGAGGCGTCGGCGCCGTAGTAGGTGGTGGAGATGGTGACCACCGCGTTTTGCGTCTTCGGATACTGGTTGATCGGCAGGCTGAACAGCGAACGCAGGCCCAGCACCACGATCAGCAGGCTGACGACGCTGGCCAGGACCGGCCGCTTGATGAAGATGTCGGTGAAATTCATGGCGCGGATTCCCTTAGTGTTCCTGCGGCGTCGGATTCGGGTTGTTGGCCGGCTGCACCTTGTTGTCGATCACGGCCGGCGTGCCGTTCTTCAGCTTGAGCTGGCCGCTGGTGACGACGGTCTGGCCTTCCTTGACGCCGGTCAGGATGGCGACCTGGTCGCCGCGCGTGGGGCCGGTGGTGACGAACACCTGCTGCGCCACCAGGTGGGCGTTGCCCTTGTCATCCTTGAGCGCATCCTTGGCGTCGGCCGGCGGCGGCGCCAGCACGAACACGGTCGAACCGTAGGGGTTGTAGGTGATCGAGGTCTGCGGCAGGGTCAGGTATTTCTTCTGGTCGCCCTGGTCCAGGCTGACGTTGGCGAACATGCCCGGCAGCAGCTGGCGCTTGGCGTTCGGCACCGTGGCCTCGACCTGCACGTTGCGGGTGGCGGCGTCGACTTTCGGGCTGATCGAGGTGACCTTGCCGGGGAAGCCCACGCCCGGATAGGCATCGCTGGTCAGGCTGAGCTTCTGGCCGATGGACAGGCCGGCCAGCTGTTTCTGCGGCACGAAGAAATCGATATAAACAGTATCGATGGTTTGCAAGGTCACCAGCTTGTCGCCGGGGTTCAGGTACTGGCCGGGATTGACGGCGGTGATGCCCAGCTTGCCGGCGAACGGCGCGCGGATGGTCTTCTTGTCGACCAGCGCCTGCTGCTGCGCCACCAGCGCCTTGCGGCTCTTCAGGTCGGCGTCGTCGTTGTCGAGCTGGGCCTGGCTGATGGCCTGGGCGGCGAATTGCAGCTTGTCGCGCTTGAGCACCGAGGCCGACAGGTCGGCCGCCGCTTGCAGCGCGCGCAGTTGCGCGATGTCGGAATCGGCGTTCAGCTCGAACAGCACCTGGCCGGCCTTGACCTCGTCGCCCGACTTGAAGTGCACCTGGCGCACCAGGCCGGCGATCTCGGTGGTGACGTCGACGCCGCGCACCGGCACCAGCGTGCCGACCGACGTCAGCTGCGGCTGCCACTCGGAGATGCTGGCCTTGATCGCGGTGACGACCTGCGCGGTCGGCTTGGGCGAACTGGCGATGAGTTTCTTAATCTGCAAATACTTGCCGAACGCCAGCACGACGATCAGTAAAAGGACGCCGCCTATCATGATGAACATACGCTTGGTCATGAATCGTTCTCCTGCTTTTTAGTGTTGTTTGATATGTGCTTACTTGGCGCTGCCGTAGGGCGCGGCCGCCGACACCGCGGTGGCCGCCGGCACGCCGCCGCCGCGGTTCCACCAGCCGCCGCCCAGCGCCTGGAACAGCGCCGCCGTGTCGGCGTAGCGGGCCGCCTGCGCCTGCACCAGCGCCACGTGGGCCTGCTGGTAGCTGCGCTGCGCGTCCAGCAGCACCAGGTAGCTGATGCCGCCCAGCTTGTACTGCTGAGTGGACAGCGCCAGCGATTCGGCCGCCAGCGATTCGGCCTCGGCCTGGGCCTTGAGCGCGGCGGCGTCGGAATCGAGCGCGCGCAGGCTGTCGGCGACGTTCTGGAACGCCGTCAGCACGGTGGCGCGGTACTGCGCCGCCGCCACGTCGTAGGCCGCTTCCGCCGCGCGCCGCTTGGCGCTCAGGGCGCCGCCGTTGAAGATGGGCGCGGTCAGGCCGGCGGCCAGGTTCCAGGCGGTGGTCTCGGCGTCGAACAGCTTGCTGAAGGTCTGCGCCGACGAGCCGTAGCTGCCGCTCAGCGTGAATTGCGGATACTGGGCCGCCGTCGCCACGCCGATCGCCGCGCTGGCCGCGTGCAGCTGTTCTTCGCTGGCGCGGATGTCGGGCCGCTGGCGCACCAGCGCCGACGGCAGCGACACCGGCAGCGATTCCGGCAAGGTCAGCGAGGCCAGTTCGAACTCGGGCATGCCCGCCTCGCTCGGCAGTTTGCCGGCCAGCACGGACAGCTGATGGCGGCTTTGCGCCAGCGCCTTTTCCAGCGGCGGCAAGGTGGCGGCGATCTGCGCCGCCTGGTTGCGCTGGCTGAGCAAGGTGTTGCGCGGCACGGCGCCGAACTGGAATTGTTTCTCGATCACGCCCAGCTGCTGGTTCAGCGCGGCCAGCACTTCCTGCGTGGCCTTCAGCTGCGCGCGCAGCGACGCTTCGCGGATGGCGGTGGTCACCACATTGGCGCTCAGCGCCAGGTAGGTCGCCTCGACCTGGAAGCGCTGGTAGTCGACCTGGGCGCGCGCGCCTTCCAGCGTGCGCCGGGTGGCGCCGAACACGTCCGGCGTGTAGGCGACGTTGACCGAGGCGTTGTACAGGTTGAAGACGCCGCCGTTGCCGCCGCCGGACTCGGACACCTTCTGGCGCGCCACGCCCAGCTGGCCGTTCACCGTCGGATACACCAGGCTGCCGGACTGGGCGTTGTAGCTTTCCTGCGCCTGGCGCAGCGCCGCTTCGGCCGCCGCCATATTCGGGTTCTGCTCCAGTGCGCCGCGTATCAGCTGGTCCAGCGCGGGCGAGCGGAACACCGTCCACCACTGCGCCGGAATATCCTGCCCCAGCGCGAACTGCTGGGCGGCGCCGCCGACGCCGGCCGATGCCGCCGTCTGGGCCGCCAGCGGCGTCGGGGTGTAGCGCTCGCCAGCCGTGGCCGGTGCGGCCGGGGTCTTGAATTCGGGGCCGAGGGCGCAGCCGCCCAATCCCGCCGCGACCAGCGCCGCCACGCCGGCATGCAGGGCTTGCCGGTGGAACTGCCTGAAGTTCTGTTTTCTCACAAAAAACTCCCGCTGAAGGGTCATGCCAGACCAAAAGGTTAACTGAACTGCACTTTTGCCTGACATATTCGCATTTTTTACGTGCTGAGTGTGTTTTTTGTATGACATTCGCGCCACGAAACTTGCTGGACGAAAAAAAACGGGCTCCGCCGTGAAGGCGAAGCCCGTTTTCGGGCAAGCTGTGTGGGGTAGATCAGGCGGCTTCTGCGGTGGCCACCACGCCGTAGGCGCGGTTGGCTTCGGTCAGCGAAAAGGCCGACGGGCCGTTGACCACGGAATCCGCCGCGCGCTCGCTGCTGCGGTAGGTGATCGGCATCTGGTAGCGGCGCAGCTCTTCCGGACTGATCTTGCCGTCCTTGTTGGTGTCGGCGGCCATGTCGACCTTGCCGCTGCCCAGCACGCCATTTTCATCGACGCCCGGCAAGGGATCGGGCGACACCAGCTTGTTGCTGTCGTCGGCGCTGCCGTCGAGGCCGAACTTGGCCTGGAAGAACTGGGTTTCAGGACGCTGTACCAGGCGCTTCAAGCCCTCGTCGAATTGCTTCAACGCCAGCTTCATGCCATCGTCGTCCGATTCCGCCACCGCCTTGACCACGGCGCTGGCCTTGTCGGCCGCGTTGGCGGTCAGGATGGCGTCGTTCTGCACCGGCGAATTGAAGCCAGGCAGGGACAGATAGGCGGCTACCGATGCGCTCAAGTCCGCATTGGTTTCGGCTACAGGGGTGGCGTTTTTCTTCGGCTCAAGCGTCTTCTCCGCGACCACGGCCGCAGGAAGGGAAGCACCACCAATATTGTTCACCATGATCATAATCGACTCCTGTTTGACGACACCTGGAACTGTCGAGCAAAAATAACTTCTACCCCGTCATTCTATCAAGGTTTTGGCAACAATCACCATTTTTAGCGGCCTGTAGAGCGAAAAAGTGTCTTTTTCCCATGTGAAACTTGCATCAAAGAATTGTTCCAATTTGCAAAATCAATCACTCAAAGCCTGCAATAGTTTTTCTCCATCGGGACAGCCCCAACCCGTGCAGGCGTCCCATCCCGGCACCGCCTGTTGCGCGCCATTGTTGCCGCTCGCAACGTCCCGGGTCACGCCCCTGCCCTGCAAGGAGCCGTACAGCAAGGGATGCAGGAAGCCGACCGGACGGCCGAGCCGCTGGTTGATCAGCGCCAGCAGGCCGGCCCACAAGGGCGCCACCGCGCTGGTGCCGCCGAACACCAGGTTCTGGCCGTCGACCCGCACCTTGTAGCCGCTGGCCGGATCGGCGTCGCCGGCCACGTCCGGCACGCCGCGCGCGGCATGGCCGTTGGCCACGCCCTGCTGGTAATCGGGGCGGCCGAAGAAGCTGCTGTAGCCGCCGCCGGTGGCGCTATTGGGGCCGCTGTTCCACACGGTTTCGACGGCGGGCCCGCCGTCCTGCAACATCACGCGGGTGCCGCCGCAGGCCAGCGCGTGCGGCGCCGACGCCGGGAAGTCCACGTGCTGGGCGCCGTCGCTGACGCCGTCGGTGGAGCCGTTGTCGCCGGCCGCGCACAAGATCGTCACGCCCATCGCGGCGGCGTCGGCGAAGGCTTGTTCGAATGCGGTCATGGCCTGGCCGGTCCAGGCCGATTCCGGCGCGCCCCAGCTGATCGAGATCACCGACGGCTGGTTGACGGCGTCGTGCACGGCGGCAGTGATGGCATCGAGAAAACCGCGTTCCGTGTTGGGCGCGTAGTAGACCGCGATCAGCGCGCCCGGCGCCACCGCGCCCGCCACCTCGATGTCGAGCATCACCTCGCCGTCGGCGCTGTTGGCGGTGGTGGGACGGTTCTTGGCGTGGTCGATGCTGATCGACTTGACGCGCGGCACCGGCAAGCCCAGCTCGCCGAAATAAACCTTCAGGTCGCGCGGCCGGCTGCCGCCGCCCAGCTCGATGATGCCGATGCATTGGCCGCTGCCGTCCAGCCCCTGCGGAAAGTTGTACAGCTGCGCCAGCTGCGGCGGCGAGAACGCGATGTTGGCCGCCGCCGCCGAGGCGAAGCCGTCCGCCTGCAGGCGCTGGAACTTGGGCGTGGCTACCGGCCTGTCGTCCAGCCCGAACACGCCCTCGACCACGCCGGCCAGCGCATCGGGCACGCTCAGTTCGCCAGTCCGGCCGCGATAGCTGCCGTCCGGATATTCATACTCTTCCAGCTGGACGCCGAAGGCGCCGCTCATCTGCGCGGCAGTGCCGGCCAACACCACGCGCCGCTGGGCCGCGTTACTGCTGATCACCACCATGCCGCGCTGGGCCGCGAAGGCCTCGACCTTGGCGATGTCGGCGTCGCTGGCGCCGTGGGCCTGGGCGAACTGCGCGCGGCTCAGGTACTGGCGCCCGACCGGCTGGGTGTCGGCGGTGGCGGCCTGCAGGTCCAGCGGCGCGCGGTCGGGCGCGGCGCGCAGCCGCACGGTGATTTCTATGGTCTGCTCGTCCGCAACCGGACCCAGCGCGACAGCGCCCTGCAGCGCCAACTGGCCGCTGCCGGGAATGATATGGGGGTTGGATGTCGTGGCCATCGTAAGCTCCTTTCGATTGGGATTACCGTCAAAAGATACTGGCCGCCATGGCCGCGCGATTGACGCAGCGCAGAGGAGTCGTCGATAAATCAGCGGATCGGCCTTGCCACAATCTCATAATAGAGATATATTCCCAATTATGAGAAACGAGATCGAATCCCGCCTGGCCCTGCGCCTGGCCGCCCTGCGCGTGGAGCGCGGACTGTCGCTGGACGAGCTGGCCGCCGCCAGCGGCATCAGCCGGGCCACGCTGTCGCGCCTGGAACGCGGCGAGAACAGCCCGACCACCGCCCTGCTGGGCAAGCTGTGCGCCGTGTTCGGCTTGCCGATGTCGCGCTTGATCGCCGAGGCCGAATCGCAGCCGGGCGAGTTGCTGCGCGCCGCCGACCAGGTGCTGTGGCAGGATCCCGCCAGCGGCTTCAGGCGGCGCATGGTGTCGCCGCCGGCGCGCGGCTACGGCGTCGAACTGGTGGAGGGCTGGCTGCCGCCCGACGCCCGCATCGACTACGACAGCGCCTCGGTGCCCGGCATGGAACAACACCTGTGGCTGCTCGAAGGCGCGCTGGACTACACGCTCGACGGCGCCACCCATCACCTGCAAGCGGGCGATTGCCTGCGCTTCCACCTGTTCGGCGCAACGCGCTTTTTCTGTCCCGGGCCGTCGCCGGCCCGCTACCTGATCGCCCTATGCCCACCATAAATCAACTCGATGCCGCCGGCCTGCGCCGGCACGCGGCCGACCTGGCGCAGGTGCTGCGCGATTGCGTGCTGCACGGCGCCAGCGTCGGTTTCCTGCTGCCTTGCCCGCTGGAGGAAACGCAGGCGTTCTGGCTGGCGCTGGCGCCGCAGGTCGACAGCGGCGAACGACTGCTGTTCGTCGCGCACGACGACCACGGCGCGCTGTGCGGAACCGTGCAACTGGTGTTGTGCGGCCTGCCCAACGGCCGCCACCGGGCGGAGATTTCCAAGATGCTGGTCCATTCCGGCGCGCGCCGGCAAGGCATCGCCCAGGCGCTGATGCAACACGCGCTGGAGCGGGCACGCGCGCTGGGTTGTAAGCTGTTGGTGCTCGACACCTGCACCGGTTTTCCGGCGCAGGGCATGTACGAAAAGCTGGGCTTCGCCGTGACCGGCGTGGTGCCCGACTACGCCGCCCTGCCCGACGGCACGCTCGGCCCGACCACCTTCATGCACATGCAGCTTTGACCCATAGCTGTCATCGAGCCGTCACAAGGATGGAGTACGATATCGCGGGCGCATGGTAGGCTGTGCGCCGACGATCCTTCCCAACCTGACGACGACTCCACATGACAAAGAAACTGTCCCTGCCCGCACTCGTAATCGCGACCTCCTGCCTTGCGCTGAACGCCGCGCATGCCGCCGCTCCCGCCGCCACCGCCGCCTCGAACCAGCCGAAACTGGTGGTGGTGCTGGTGGTGGACGGCCTGCCGAACGAGCAGGTGCAGCGCTATCGCGACCAGTTCGGCCAGGATGGTGGCTTACGCCGCTTGCTGGACCAGGGCGCGTCGTTCAGCAACGCGCACCAGGCGCACGGCATCACCGTCACCGCGATCGGCCACAGCGCCGTGCTGACCGGCGCCTACCCGTATGTGCACGGCATCATCGGCAATAACTGGATCGACCCGATCACGAAAAAATCGGTGTACTGCACCGAAGACACCAACTACACCTACATCGGCGAAGAGACCAAGCCGAGCGACGGCACCGCGCCGACCCGCCTGAAAGTCGATACGCTGGGCGACCAGCTGCGCTACGCCACCGGCAGCCGCAGCAAGGTGGTCACCGTCTCCGGCAAGGATCGCGGCGCGATCCTGCTGGCAGGTAAAACCGGCACCGCTTACATGTACATGGACAAGAGCGGCAACTTCGCCAGCAGCACCTTCTACATGAAAGCGCATCCGGCCTGGGTCCAGCAATACCAGGCCGGCAAGCCGCAGGACCGCTACTACGGCAAGTCGTGGACGGCACTGCTGCCGGAATCGGCCTACGCCGGCGACGCCAGCGAAGAGCTGAACCAGGTCAAGCCGGGCACCCACATCCGCCTGCCCTACGCCTACTACAGCGAAAGCGGCGAGATCGACGCCGGCTACTACAACAGCCTGAAGACCGGCCCCTTCCTCGACCAGCTGACGCTGGACTTCGCGCGTGCCGCGGTGGAAGGCGAAAACCTCGGCCGCAATCCGGCCGGCGTGCCGGACCTGCTGGGCGTGAGCCTGTCGGCACACGACTACGTCAACCACGCCTTCGGCCCGGAAAGCAAGCTGTCGCACGACCACCTGCAGCGTCTGGACCGCATGCTGGGCGAGTTCTTCAACTACCTCGACAAGCGCGTCGGCATGGACAACGTGCTGGTGGTGCTGACCGCCGACCACGGCTTCCCGAACACCCCCGAGTTCTCGCAGACCCAGCACATCGACGCCCAGCGCATCGACGGCGACAAGCTGATGAACGCGCTGGACAAGCACCTGTCGGAAAAATTCGGCGGCGCCAAGCTGCTGAGCGCCTGGTCGCTGCCCAACATCCACCTGGACTACGCGCAGATCGACAAGAGCGGCCTGAAACGCGAGGAAGTGGAAACCGCCGCCGCCCGCTACCTGCTGGCCCAGAACGGCATCGTCGAAGCCTACACCCGCACCCAGCTCGAAAGCGGCGCCGCCAACACCACCCGCATCGCCACGCTGATGCGCCGCGCCTGGAACCGCGAAGCGTCGGGCGACCTGATGGTGGTCACCAAGCCTTACTGGTACTTCGGCACCGGCACCAGCGGCACCTCGCACGGCTCGCCGTATGCCTACGACACCAACGTGCCGCTGATGATCATGGGCAAACGCTGGATCAAGCCGGGCGCTTACGGCCAGTACGCGGAAGTGGTCGACATCGCGCCGACCCTGGCCAACCTGCTGCACGTGCGTCCGCCGGCCGGCGCCGAAGGCCGCGTGCTGACCGAGACGCTACGTTAATCAAATATAATTTTCATATTTGAAATAATTAATTGGCAACAATGTCAGATGATGCTACTTTACATTTCCTACAACAGAGATGGGGAAATGATGAAAAAAGTCGCGTTCGCAGTACTCGCTTTGGTCGCCGGCGTTACCAACGCTGGCGCGTTGTATAACAACGGTCCGGTGGTGGATGCCACCGGAAAATCCATCGTCGCGCCGCACGCCTCTACCTATGGCTACGGCGTGCAAAGCGGTGTGGGCAATTCTGTCGCCGATGATTTCAATGTCACGGCGGGCAAGAACTGGAATGTCACGGGCCTGAGTTTCTTCGGCTACCAGACCGGCGCCAACGGCTTCAGCTTCACTTCGGCCACCTGGAGCATCGTCTCGGGCAGCGACGTCAATTCGGGCACCGTGGTTGCCTCCGGCACCACCGGCGTCACCAACGGCGGCCTGGCCGGCTATCGCGTCACCGAAGACACGCTCACCGACAAGCAGCGCGCCATCTACACGGTCAATGCCGACATCACCGACGTCACGCTGGCTTCGGGCCACTACTGGCTGACCTGGGGCCTGGCGGGCAGCGCAACTCCCGGCCCATGGCAGCCGCCTACGTCCGACGCCCGCGCAGGCAACGCAGCGCAATCGCTTGGCGGCGGCGCCTTCGCCACCTTGAAAGAACCCGGCAGCGGCCTGTCGGTGGAACTGCCGTTCGCCGTCAACGGCACCATCGCCGCGGTACCGGAACCGGAAACTTACGCCATGCTGCTCGGTGGCTTGGGCCTGATCGGCCTGGCACGCCGCCGCGCACGTCGCGGCTGATTCCGCTTCAGACCAGGGCTTGATGCCGCGACGACGGCTTGCGCGCCAGCAGCTGCGACAGTTTGCGCAAGGCGGCCGCCAGGCGATGGCTGTCGCGGATCGAGCCCAGTGAAATGCGGATCACGTTCGGCGGGCGCGGGCCCGCGTAGAACGCTTCCGATGAAGTGACGGCCAGGCCTTCGGCCTGCGCCGCCTGCGCCAGTTCGTGCGCGGTCCAGTAAGCGGGCAGCGGCAGCCAGACATGGATGCCATCCGCGCCCGCCTGCGCCTCTACCCTGCCGGCCAACAGCTGGTGCGCCATCACCTGGCGCTTGCGCGCCTCCTCCTTCACTCCCGCCAGCAGCCGCTGCGCCGAGCCGTCATGTATCCATTGCGTGGTCAGCGCCGTCGTCAACGGCGTGGACATCAGCACGAAGGAACGCAGCGCCGCCATGAAGGCCTCGCGCCGCTGCGGATCGGACAGCAGCACGAAGGCCGTGCGCAAGCCCGGCGCCAGGCACTTGGACAGCGTCGAAATATAGTTGACCTGGCGCGGCGCGTAATGCGCCAGCGGTGGCGGTGGCGCATCGGCCAGCAACCAGTAGGGATCGTCCTCGATGATCTGCACGCCGCAGCGCGCCGCCACCCGCGCGATCTCGCGCCGGCGCGCGGCCGGCATGGTGTGCATGGTCGGGTTTTGCAGCGTAGGGTTCAGGTAGAGCAGCGCCACGCGCTGCTTGCCGCAGGCTTTTTCCAGCGCGTCCGGCAGCATGCCCGCCGCATCCACCTCGACCGCCACCACGCGCCGCCCGAGCTGCGCGGCCGCCGTGCGCAGGCCGGGATACACGGCCGGTTCGGCCAGGATGGTGTCACCCGGACGGCTCAAGGTCAGGATCAGCGCCGCCAGCGCGGACTGCGCGCCGGGACACACCACCACCTGCCCCTCGTCCACCCGGCCCAGCATGGGCGCAAGCCATGCGGCGCCGGCCGCGCGGTCGGCCTGGCTGCCGCCGCCCAGGTGGTAGTTCATCAGCAGGCCGCTGTCGGTGCGCAGCAGCACCTGCGCCAGTCCCTGCTTGAGCAGGTCGTCGAAGTCGACGCCGGCCGGCGGCGGCGGAATGTTCATGCTCAGGTCCAGCAACTGCGCCAGCTCCACCTTGGGCGCGGCCGCGTAGGTGCCGCGCGCGCCCCGCCCCTCCAGCAGATTGCGGCGCCTGGCCTCGTCGTAGGCGCGCGTGACCGTGGTCAGGTCGACGTTGAGCAACTGCGCCAGGCGGCGTTGCGGCGGCAGGCGGTCGCCGGGCTTCAGGCGGCCGTCGGCCAGCGCCCGCTCGACGAAATCGGCGATCTGCAGGTAGCGCGGCCCGGCGTGCTGGGCGAACTGGCCTATCCAGGCGATCGCCTGGCTTTCATCTTGTATGGATTTTGACTGCGACATCTTGTTTAAATGTATGGATTTTTCTTCCCACCAGTATGCATCAAACATTCATCCATAGACCATCATGCGCAAACAGATTGGTATGGCAAATCGCAAATAAGTTATCGCAGCTGGAAGTGCTTCCAGCTATAGTAGGCGTCGACATTTAACTTCCACGATGACGACATGAATAAATTCGGTTTGCTGCTGGCTGCTTTCAGTGCGATCTCCGTTCCCTCCTTCGCGGCCGCGCCGCGCGCCACCACCGCCACCGGCGTGGTCGAGGGTACCTTGGAGGCTTCCGGCGTCAAATCGTATAAAGGGATACCGTTCGCGGCGCCGCCGGTCGGCGACCTGCGCTGGAAGGCGCCGCAACCGGCGCAGAAGTGGCGCGGCGTGCGCAAGGCCGACCACTTCGGCCCGCGCGCCATGCAGCTGCCGCTGTTCGGCGACATGGTGTTCCGCTCCGACGGCGTCAGCGAAGACTGCTTGTACCTGAACGTCTGGACGCCCGCCAAGTCGGCCAAGGACAAGCTACCGGTGCTGGTCTACTTCTACGGCGGCGGCTTCGCGGCGGGCGACGGTTCCGAGCCGCGCTACGACGGCGCCAGCATGGCCGCCAAAGGCATCGTCACGCTGACCGTCAACTACCGGCTCAATATCTTCGGCTTCCTGGCCCACCCCGAACTGACGGCCGAATCGCCGCATAAGGCCTCCGGCAACTACGGCCTGATGGACCAGGCGGCGGCGCTGCAATGGGTGGCGAAGAATATCGCGGCCTTCGGCGGCGATCCCGCGCGGGTCACCATCGCCGGCGAATCGGCCGGATCGTGGTCGGTCAGCGCGCAGATGATGTCGCCGTTGGCCAAGGGCTTGATCGCAGGCGCCATCGGCGAGAGCGGTTCGCTGCTTGGCCTGAACGCCCCGCTGCCGCTGGCGCTCGCAGAAAAGAACGGCGCCGACTTCGCCGAAAAAATCGGCGCCCCAAAACTGGCCGCGCTGCGCGCCATGCCCGCCCAGCAGCTGCTGGACACACTGAAGCGGCCGGACGCGCCATGGCTCGCCGCCATCCAGGACGGCTATGTACTGCCACGCAGTCCGGTCGACCTCTACGCCGCCGGCCAGCAGGCCAAGGTGCCGCTGTTGGCAGGATGGAACTCGCAGGAAGGCTACTACAAGCAGGTGCTGGGCGACGCCGAACCGACGCCGGAAAACTTCAGCAAGATGCTGCAGACGATGTACCGCGAGCGCGCCCCGGCCGCGCAGCAAGCCTACAGCGGCGACGTAATGCAGGCCGCGACCGATCTCGCCGGCGACCTGTTCATCTCCCACGGCACCTGGAAATGGATCGACACGCACGCGCGCACCAGTGGCCAGCCGGTCTATCGCTACTACTATTCGCACCCGCGTCCGGGCCAGACGGGCGCCGGCCATTCGGTCGAAATCGAATACGCGCTTGGTAACCTGGCGTCAAATAAAGTGTATGCATGGACCGCTGGCGACTACGCGCTGGCGACGCAGATGCAGGCCTACTTCGCCAACTTCATCAAGACCGGAAATCCCAACGGCGCGGGCCTGCCGGAATGGCCGCGAGCCAGCAGCGGCAAGGGCTCCCGTCTGATGCGGCTGGACCTGCCGTCGGCCGCGATGAGCGCCACCGACGACGCCCACCACGCTTTCCAGGACCAGCACCGTGAAATCAAATAAGCAAAAATGAAAACTGCCACTTAGTTTGTATTTTATTGTATCGCATGGTAATTCTTTGAAAAGTTGCTATACACTAGCCTCCTTTATTCGGGAAATCATCAGGAATACAAACTATGCGCAAGAGTATCGGCTTCATCGCCCTTTGCTTGACGGCATCCGCATTTGCAGCGGAGCCATTCGACGACAAGTTCCGCCAACTCGACGAAATTCTCCCCACCGCCAACTCCTACCGCACCGCCTCCGGCGCGCCCGGCGCCGCCTACTGGCAGCAGCGCGCGGACTACACGATCCGCGCCTCTCTCGATGAAGCCAGGCGCGCCATCACCGGCAGCGAGCAAATCAACTACCACAACAACTCGCCCGATACGCTGAGCTACCTGTGGGTGCAGCTCGACCAGAACATCTACAAAAAAGATTCCGACGCCCGCATGATGCTGACGCAGCCTTCGCGCGAAGCATGGGCCAAGTCGCGCACGCCGGAAGACGGCTACAAGTTCGAAGGCATGCGCGGCATCCTGGCCGGCCGCGAATTCGACGGCGGCTACAACATCAAGTCCGTGGCCGCCGGCGGCCAGCCGCTGAAGTACACCATCAACCGCACCATGATGCGCATCGACCTGCCGACGCCATTGAAGCCGGGCCAGAGCTTCGCCTTCAATATCGACTGGTCCTATAACATCAACGAACAGCAGGTGCTGGGCGGCCGTTCCGGCTACGAGCACTTCGAAGACGACAAGAACGACCTGTTCGAGATCGCCCAATGGTATCCGCGCATGGCGGCCTACTACGATGTGATGGGCTGGCAGCACAAGCAGTTCCTGGGCTCCGGCGAATTCACGCTGGAATTCGGCGACTACGACGTGCAGCTGACCGTGCCGGCCGACCACGTGGTGGCCTCCACCGGCGAACTGCAAAACCCCAACGACGTGCTGTCCGCAGCGCAGCGCGACCGCCTGGCCAAGGCGAAGACCGCGACCGCGCCGGTGGTCATCGTCACGCAGGAAGAAGCCGAGAAGGCAGAGAAATCCGTCAGCAAGGCCTCCAAGACCTGGCACTTCAAGGCCGCCAACGTGCGCGACTTCGCCTGGGCCTCCAGCCGCAAATTCATCTGGGACGCGCAGGGCTTCAAGAAGGATTCCACCAACGTGATGGCGATGTCCTACTATCCGAAGGAAGGCAATCCGCTGTGGGGCAAGTACAGCACCCAGGCCATCATCCACACCATCGACCAGTACAACAAGTACAGCTTCGACTATCCATACCCAACCGCGATCTCGGTCAACGGCCCGGTCGGCGGCATGGAGTATCCGATGATCTCCTTCAACGGCCCGCGTCCGGCCAAGGACAAGAAGACCGGCGCCCTCACCTGGTCGCAGCAGACCAAGTATGGCCTGATCGGCGTGATCATCCACGAGGTAGGCCACAACTACTACCCGATGATCATCAACTCGGACGAACGCCAGTGGACCTGGATGGATGAAGGCCTGAACACCTTCGTGCAATACCTGGCCGAGCAGGCATGGGAAGACAACTACCCGTCGCGCCGCGGCGAGCCGCGCAACATCGTCGACTACATGCGCAGCCAGAACCAGGTGCCGATCATGACCAACTCGGAGTCGCTGCTCCAGTTCGGGAACAACGCCTATGCCAAGCCGGCCACCGGCTTGAACATCCTGCGCGAGACCATCCTGGGCCGCGACCTGTTCGACTACGCCTTCAAGGAATACGCGCGCCGCTGGAAGTTCAAGCGCCCTACCCCGGCCGACTTCTTCCGCACCATGGAAGACGCTTCCGGCACCGACCTTGACTGGTTCTGGCGCGGCTGGTTCTACACCACCGACGCGGTGGACATCAGCATCGACGGCATCAGCGAATACGGCGTGAGCACCAAGGATCCGGAAAAGGAAAAGGCCTGGAAAAAAGCGCAGAAGGAAGCGGAGCCGGTGTCGATCTCCGAGCAGCGCAACAAGCCGCTGCCCAAGCGCCTGAGCGACCATCCTGAGCTGAAGGACTTCTACAACGAGCATGACGAGTTCACCGTCACCAACAAGGACCGCAACACCTACAACGAAGCGATCGAGAAGCTGGAGCCGTGGGAGAGGAAGCTGCTGGACCAGGGCAAGCACCTGTACCTGGTGGACTTCTCTAATCTCGGCGGCCTGGTGATGCCGCTGATCCTGGAGGTGGAACTCAAGAGCGGCAAGAAGTACATCGAGCGCATTCCGGCCGAGGTATGGCGCTACTCGCCGAAGAAGATCACCAAGTTGATCGTCACCGACGAGCCGATGGTGGGCCTGACCCAAGATCCGTTCTGGGAAACCGCCGACATCGACACCAGCAACAACAGCTGGCCGCGCAAGGTGACGCAGTCGCGCATGGAGCTGTTCAAGACCGAGCGTGACCGCAACAACCTGATGCGCGACTTCAATACGCCGCTCAAGGGCAAGGGCGACAAATCGTCCAAGGACTCGTCGGCCGAATGATGCTGCGCGCTTTACGCCTGACCGTAGCTGCCGTGCTGGCGTTTGCCGGCACGGCGGCGAACGCCCATAATTTTCACATGGGCATAGCCGACATCAGCTACAACGACCGCACCGGCAACACCGAGATCGTGCACACCTACACGGCGCACGACGTGGCGCTGCTGCTGACGAATCTCTACGGCCGCAATTTCGACCTTGGCCAGGCGGACAGCGAAGCACCGCTGCGCCGCTACGTCGAGCGGCAGTTCTACCTGGAAGACCCGGACCGCCAGCGCCTGCCGCTGCACTGGGTGGGCGTAAAGGCGGACGCCGACAGCGTCGTCATCTTCCAGGAGATCGAAGGCAAAAAACTGGCGCGGGCCACTCGCATCCACAACGCCTTGCTGATAGACTTCCTGCCATCGCAAAAAAACACAGTCAACCTGCAAGCCGATGGCCCTGTCCAGACTCTCATCTTCGATCAAGGCAGCATCGATCAAACCACCCGTTAAATATCTGCTGTTGCTGGCATTCGGCTCGGCGCAGGCCGACGACCAGATTCTGCAACGGGTGCTGGTCGAAGGCTCGCGCAGCAACCAGCTGGGCGTGGTCGATGCCGCCAGCGCCGGCAGCATCTCGCAGCAGGAACTGGCCGCGCGCACCGTCTACCGCCCCGGCGAAATCCTTGAAGCGGCGCCCGGCCTGATCGTCAGCCAGCACAGCGGCGAAGGCAAGGCCAACCAGTTCTACCTGCGCGGCTTCAATCTCGATCATGGCACCGACCTGCGCACCACCGTCGACGACATGCCCGTCAACCAGCGCAGCCACGCGCATGGCCAAGGCTGGACCGATTTGAATTTCCTGATACCGGAACTGGCGGTGCGGCTCGATTACAAAAAGGGTCCCTACTCCGCCGGCGAAGGCGATTTCGCCTCGGCCGGCACAGCATCGGTGGTGTATGCCAACCGTTTGCTGCAAGGCGTGGCCAGCGTGTCGGCCGGCCAGAACGGCTACGCCCGCGCGCTGCTGGCCGATTCGCTGGAAGCCGGCCAAGGCAGCCTGCTGTACGCGATTGAAGCGCTGCACAACGACGGCCCCTACACGCATCCCGACGACTACCAGAAACTAAACGCGGTGCTGCGCTACAGCGAAGGCTATGCCAACAACGGCTACAACGTCAGCCTGATGGCCTACCGCGCCGACTGGAACTCGACCGACCAGATACCGCTGCGCGCCGTGCATGACGGCCAGATGGGCCGCTACGACGCCATCGATCCCACCGACGGCGGCAAGTCGCATCGATACAGCCTGTCCGGCGGCTGGCGCCGCACCAGCGAGGACAGCGCCTCCCGGGTCAACGCCTACATCATCGCCAACCAGCTGGACCTGTATTCCAACTTCACCTACTTCATGGACGATCCGGTGCACGGCGACCAGTTCGCGCAGCCGGACAAGCGCGTCACCAGCGGCCTCAATGCGAGCCACAGCTGGCACCAGCACCTGGCCGGCGGCGACAGCGCCACCACCATCGGCATCCAGCTGCAAAACGATAATATCTTCAACGGCCTGCTGACCACGCAGGCGCGCCAGCCGCTGGCTGTGGTGCGGCAGGATCACATCGTCGAATCCAGCGCCGGCCTGTACGTCGAGAACAGCATGCGCTGGAACAGCGCCTTCCGCACTGTGACGGGCGCGCGCTTCGACAGCTACCGCTTCGACGTCCGCAGCGACCTGGCGGCCAACTCCGGCAAGGCCGGCGACCATCTGGTGAGTCCGAGCCTGAGCCTGATCTACGGCCCGTGGCAGACGGCGGAACTGTACGCCAACATCGGCAACGGCTTCCACAGCAACGACGCGCGCGGCGCCACCATCCGCATCGATCCCAAGACCGGCGAGGCGGTCGACAAGGTGTCGCCGCTGGTGCGTTCGCGCGGCATGGAACTGGGCGCGCGCAGCAGCTGGCTGCCCGGCCTGCAGTCGTCGCTGTCGGTGTACCGGCTGGATTTCGATTCGGAGTTGAGCTTCGTGGGCGACGCCGGCACCACCGAGGCGGGACGGCCGAGCCGCCGCTACGGCGTGGAGCTGTCGAACTACTACAAGCCGCTGAAATGGCTGTCGGTCGACCTGGACCTGGCCTACGCGCGCGCCCGTTCGCGCGATGAAAAGCTGGAAGGCGCGCCGGAAGACGACTACATCCCCGGCGCCATCGAAGGCACCGGCCAGCTGGCGCTGACCGTGGACGACGGCGGCCCGTATTCGGGCGCGCTGAAGCTACGCTATTTCGGACCGCGTCCACTCATCGAAGACAACAGCGTGCGCTCCAAGGCCAGCCTGACGTTGAACGCCCGCTTCGGATGGAAGCTCCGCAAGGGCCTGACGCTGGAACTGGAAGCCTTCAACCTGACCAACCGCCGCGACTCCGCGATCGACTACTACTACCCGTCGCAACTGAAGGGCGAAGCGGCGGCGGTCAACGACATCCACTTCCACCCCATCGAATCGCGCTCGCTGCGGGCGACGCTGGTCAAGAACTTCTAGCCAGCGTGCCTTATGCAGCGCGGATAGCCCTGCGCCGTATCAGCAGATACACGGCCGGCACCACGAACATCGACAGGAGCGGCGCGGTGATCATGCCGCCCACCATCGGCGCGGCGATACGCTGCATCACCTCGGAGCCTGTGCCGGTTCCGATCATGACCGGAACCAGGCCGGCGATGATCACGGCGACCGTCATCGCCTTCGGCCTGACACGTAGAACGGCGCCCTCGCGTACGGCGTCAAGCAGGTCGGCCTCGCCTGGAGTGCCTTGCGCCAGCCGGGCTTCCCACGCGTGCTTCAGATACAGCAGCATGATCACACCAAACTCGGCCGACACGCCCGCCAGCGCAATGAAGCCGACGCCGCTCGCGACCGACAGATTGTGCCCCAGTGCCCACAGCAGCCAGATACCTCCCGCCAGAGCGAACGGCAACGTCGCCATGATCAGCGCCGCCTCGTCGATGCGCTTGAAGGTCAGATATAGCAGCACGAAGATAATGAGCAAAGTCATGGGCACGACGACCTTGAGCTTTGCGGTCGCGCGCTCCAGGTATTCGAATTGCCCCGACCAGGACACCGAGTAGCCGGCCGGAAGTATCACCTCCCTGGCGACAAGCTGCTGCATCTCATGCACGGCAGAGCTAAGATCCCGGCCCCGGATGTCGACGTACACCCAACCCGACAGGCGTGCGTTCTCGCTCTTGAGCATCGGCGGGCCATCATTGATACGGATCGTAGCCACGTCACCGAGCCGTATCTGCGCGCCGCGCCCGGTCAGCACCGGCAGCTGGCGTAACTTCTCGACCGAGTCGCGCACCTCGCGCGGATAACGCACATTGATCGGAAAGCGCTGCAGGCCCTCAACCGTCTCGCCGACGTTGTCGCCACCGATGGCGCTCGACACGATGCTTTGCACGTCGGCGATGTTCAGGCCATAGCGCGCCGCCGCGTCGCGGTCGATATGGATATCGACGTAGCGCCCGCCGTTGAGCCGCTCGGCGAGCGCCGACGACACGCCGGGCACGCGCTTGACGACCCGCGCTATCTCCCCGGTGATGCGGTCGATCTCCTGCAGGCTCGCGCCGGCCACCTTGACGCCGACCGGGCTCTTGATGCCCGTGGCCAGCATGTCGATGCGATTGCGGATCGGCGGTACCCAGATGTTGGACAGCCCCGGTACTTTGACGATGCGGTCAAGTTCTTCGACCAGCTTGTCGGTGGTCATGCCTGGCCGCCACTGCTCACGCGGCTTGAACTGGATGGTCGTCTCGAACATCTCCAGCGGCGCCGGATCGGTGGCTGACTCGGCCCGGCCGGCCTTGCCGAACACGGTTTGCACTTCCGGCACGGTCTTGATCAGGCGGTCGGTCTGCTGTAGCAGCTGTGCGACCTTGCCGACGCCGATGCCGGGCAGCGCCGACGGCATGTACAACAGGTCGCCCTCGTCCAACGGCGGCATGAACTCACCGCCCAGACGCGACATCGGCCAGATCGTCATCAGCGCGATCACGCCCGCCGCAACCAGGGTGGCCTTCGGGCGGCGCAACACGATTTCCAGCAAAGGCCGGTAGAGTGCGATCAACCATCGGTTCAGCGGGTTTTGCTGTTCATCCGGGATGCGTCCACGGATCAGGTAGCCCATCAACACCGGGATCAGCGTCACCGCCAGGCCGGCCGCCGCCGCCATCGCATAGGTTTTCGTGAAAGCCAGCGGTGCGAACAATCGTCCCTCCTGCGCCTCCAGCGTGAACACCGGAATGAAGGACAGCACGATGATCAGCAGCGAGAAGAACAGCGCCGGGCCGACTTCGGCCGCCGCATCGCCGATCACCGCCCACTGAGCGTCGCCGGCCAGCTTCTGGCCTGGGTGGGCGTGATTCCACGCCTCGATATGCTTGTGGGCGTTCTCGATCATCACGACCGCCGCGTCAACCATGGCGCCGATGGCGATCGCGATGCCGCCCAGGGACATGATGTTGGCGTTCACGCCCTGGTAGGACATGACGATGTAAGCGATCAATATCCCCAGTGGCAGCGAGACGATCGCCACCAGCGCCGAGCGAATATGGAACAGGAAGATCGCGCAGACCACCGCGACGACGATGAATTCCTCGATCAGCTTGTGCTCCAGATTGTTGACCGCGCGTTTGATCAGGTTGGAACGGTCGTACACCGGAACGATTTCTACGCCAGCGGGCAGGCTCGATTTTAGTTTCGCGAATTTGGCCTTGACGGCTTCGATGGTTTCCAGCGCGTTCTTCCCGGAGCGCATGACAATCACGCCACCGGCGACTTCGCCTTGGCCGTCGAGGTCGGCGATCCCGCGCCGCATCTCCGGTCCCAGCTCCACGCGGGCCACGTCCCCCAGGCGCACCGATACCCCGGCATCCGTCGTCATCAGCGGAATCTTCCGGAAGTCGTCGAGCGACTGCAAATAGCCGGAGGCGCGCACCATGTACTCGGCCTCGCCCAACTCCATCACAGAGCCGCCGCTTTCCTGATTGGCGCGCTGCACGGCCTCGATCACCTTGCCATGCGGGATGGCGTAGGAGCGCAGCTTATCGGGATCGAGCACGATCTGGTATTGGCGTACCATGCCGCCCACGCTGGCCACTTCGGAAACGTTGGGCACCGCCTTCAGCTCGAACTTCAGGAACCAGTCCTGGAAGGCGCGCAGCTGCGAGAGGTCGAGCTTGCCGCTGCGGTCGACCAGCGCGTATTCGTAGATCCAGCCCACGCCGGTCGCGTCCGGGCCAAGCGCGGTCTTCGCCTGCGCCGGCAGGCGCGCTTGCACCTGGTTCAAGTATTCCAGCACGCGCGACCTGGCCCAGTAAGGATCGGTGCCGTCTTCGAACAGGATATACACGAAGGAGTCGCCGAAGAAGGAGTAGCCGCGCACCGTCTTCGCACCAGGCACCGACAGCATGGTGGTGGTCAGCGGATAGGTCACCTGGTTCTCGACGATCTGCGGCGCCTGGCCCGGATAGGTGGTGCGGATGATCACCTGCACGTCGGACAAGTCCGGGATGGCGTCGAGCGGCGTGCGCGCCAGCGACCATACTCCCCAGCCGGCGATGAACACAGTCGCCAGCAGGACCAGGAAGCGGTTGGTGATCGACCAGCGTATCAGTTTCGCGATCATTGCTTCGCTCCCGCTTCGCCCATGCGGGTCGTCGTTCCCTTCAGACTGGCCTCTGAATCGAGCAGGAACTGGCCCGACAGGACAATCTTCTGCCCGGCGGTCAGGCCCTTGCGGATCTCGGTCTGGCCATTGCCTTCACCACCCAGTTCGACATCGACCGGCTGGAACTTTCCGCCGTCCTGCGCCAGGATGACAACGCTACGCGTGCCGGTCTGGATGACCGCCTCCGACGGCACCAGCAGCACGTCGGTGGCGCGAGTGGAGGCGAAGGTGACCGTGGCGAACATGCCGGGGACCAGTTGTCCGCCAGTGTTCGCCAGTTCAATCCGTGCCTTGAGCGTGCGCGTGGCGGCGCTCACCTCCGGCAACACCGCACCAACCTTGCCTTTGAAGACGCTTCCCGGCAGCGCAGGCGAGCGCGCCTCGACGGCATCGCCGGGCCGCACTTTGGCCGCCACGTTCTCCGGCAGGTCCGCGTTCACCCAGACCGTGGCAAGGCCATTGATGCGGAACAGCTGCGCTCCCGATGTCACGGTCATGCCTTCGCGGGCGCCCAGCTCCGCGACCACGCCACTGACTGGCGCGGAGATGGTGATGCGCGGATGAACTTTGCCGCTTGATTCGACCAGCCGGATCTGCCCATCGGTCATGCCGGCCAAACGCATGCGCTGGCGGGCGCCGTCGACCAGCGATGCGGTATCGCCGCCTTGCATGCGGCGGGCCGCCAGGTATTCTTCCTGCGCCGCAATCCAGTCGGGCACATACAGCTCAGCCAGCGGCTGTCCCTGCTTGACGGGATCGAGCGCGGCGCGGACATACAGGCGCTCGATAAACCCGTTGCTGCGGGCTTGAACCAGCGCCACGTCGCGCTCGTTGTACGCGACGCTGCCGACGGCCACGATCCCGGAGGGCAAGCTGCCGGCAGCGACGATGGCCGTCCGCACGCCCAGATTCTGCTGGACGCGCGGACTGACGGAGACGGCGCCGTCATCGCCGTCGGCGCCAGCGTAGACCGGCACGAGCTGCATGTCCATGAACGGTGACTTGCCGGGTTGGTCGAACTTCTGGCCGGGCACCATCGGATCGTGCCAGTAAAGCGGCGTCTTGCCGGTGCCGCCGGCGTCCGTGGCTGCGTCGGCGTGTTCCGGCTTGGCCAGCATACCTTGGTGCACGCCAAACCGATAAGCGCTGTATCCGCCGGCCGCGATGGCAATGGCGGCGATCGCCGCGAGAATATTCTTGCTCTTCATTTGGATTCCTGGTTGCGGTCGGTGACAGAGTGCTGGGCGGCTCCGCCCTCGGGAAAGAGAAAGTTCAGTTGTGCCCACAGGCGTGATGTCTCCAGCCCAAGCTCCAGCGACTGAAGGCGAACATCCACCTCGCCGCGCCGCGCGGCCAGCACCTCGGCCAAGCTCGCTTTCCCACCGCGATAGGCGACCAGCACCGCCTGGCTGCGCTCGGCAGCCAGCGGCAACGACTCGCGCGTGTAGCGGGCAATTCGCTCCAGGCCGCTCTGCCACGCGATGAGCATGGTGCGGGTCCCGGCGACATGTTCGCGCAGCATCTCATCGCGTTCAGCCTTCGTTTGCTCGACCAGGGCGAGCTTGGCCGCCAGTTCACGGTCCTGCCGGTTCTTCCGGTCCCACTGCAGCGGCACCGAAATGCCGACCGAGACCATGTTCGAGTAGGCGGAGCCACGCTGCTGGAACGCGACTTCGACGCTCCAGTCGGTGTGCCGGTTCGCCCGTGCCAGGTTGGCGTCGGCTTGCGCGATATCCTCTTGTTTGTTCAGGACCGCAATCTCCGGGTGGTGCGCGAGATCGGCGTCGAGTGAGGCGGGGTCCAGGCGAATATGCTCGATATCCGGCGCGCCCGCCACCGGGGTATCGTCACCTGTCCACCGGGCCAGCATGGTATGGGCGGCGCGCTGTCGGCGCCGGATCTCGCTGGTCCGGTCATCGAGCGCGAGCAATGCGGACCGGGCTGCGAGGATATCGGCCGAGCTGCCGCGCCCACCACGGTAGGCTGCTTCGGCGGCTTCGATTTCCTGGCGCGACACGGCCGCCTGTGCCGACACTGCGCCGGCCATTTCTTCGGTATAGAAAACCTCCATCCAGGCGATGGCGGTGTCGCGCTGGATGGCGGCCAGCGCCACCTGCTTTTGCGCCAGCGCCTTATCGCCTTCGATCTGATACCGCGCAGACCGCCAGTGCAGCTTGTCGGCGCGCGTCAGCTCCTGCGACAGCCCGATTCGGCGCATGGTCATGAAGTCGTTGCCCAGGCTAAGGCGATCGGGACCGCTGACAGGCAAATTGTCGATGCCCACCTTCAGAACCGGATCGGGCAGTTGGCCGGCGGCGACCGCCATCTCATTGGCGGCGTTGACGGCCTGGTCTTGAGCGCCCAGTTGGCGCGAGCGGGCGACGGCCCGCTGCTGGGCTTCGCCGAGTGTCAGCGGCTGCGGCTGCGGCGCCGCCAGTGCGCCATAGGCAGCGGCGATGAGTGAGAGCGCGAGCGCGGCCTTCGGGGCGATCCGAAGACGGGCAACTCGCGCAGTGAAAGGCACGGAAAGCGGGGGTGACATGATATCTCCAGAATGCGATGGACAACACCGCGCGCGCCGGATGCGGCGTAGCAGTGACGAACTAGGCGGTCTGGAGGATTAAATGCGGAAACAGCAGTGGCGGATGGCCAAGGGCGGTGCCGTGGCGCGTGTCAGCGGTACGGATTCGAGCGAGGAAGCGAGGGACTGAAAGGAGAGTTCGATGCGGGGAAGCACAACTTCCAGGCTGCAGGGCACGAACGACTGGACAACTGGCGCGCCGGAAGTGTCCGGCGACTGATGTCCCGTGTCGCAGTGCGCGCCGCACAAAGCAGGACTGCTCTTGTCCATGTTCATGTCGGTGCAGCCGGGCATGCTCGCCATGCTGACCGCCTCCACCGTCTGCGGCTTATCCAGCACCGGGCAGGCATAAGCCGAAACAGCCAGCTGCGCAAACAGCAAGCTGAACAGCATAATGATGGCCGCGATCAAGCGCGTCGGTTGTGACAGTTTCATGGTCTGCAAATGTTAGCACAACTCGCTAAACACCGCCGGTCAGAACTCTTCCCACTCGTCCTTGCTGGCAGCCGCGCTGACCTTCAGCTTCTTCGGCGCGGCCGCAGGCTGGGCGGCGGCCTTGGGAGGACGCGGTGCCTTGGGCAGCGTCGCCACTACCGGCGCAGCGGCGCGCACCGGGCGCTTCGGCGGCGCATACGCCGCAGCCGAAGCGTTGATCTTGAACGCGCTGACGACTTGCTCCAGCTTGTCCGCCTGGTCGCGCAGGGTCTGCGCGGCGGCGGCGGTTTCTTCCACCAGCGCCGAATTCTGCTGCGTGGTCTGATCCATCTGCGTCACCGCCTGGTGCACCTGGGCGATGCCGTCGTTCTGCTCCTGCGTAGCCGCGCTGATCTCGCCGACGATGTCGGTCACCTGCTTGATGCTGGCGACGACTTCATGCATCGTCGTGCCGGCCTGCTCCACCAGCCTGGTGCCGGAACCGACCTTCTCCACCGAGTCGTCGATCAGCGCCTTGATCTCCTTGGCCGCAGCGGCCGAGCGCTGCGCCAGGTTGCGCACCTCGGTCGCCACCACCGCGAAGCCACGGCCCTGCTCACCCGCCCGCGCCGCTTCCACCGCCGCGTTCAGCGCCAGGATGTTGGTCTGGAAGGCGATGCCGTCGATGACCGAAATAATGTCGACGATCTTGCGCGACGATTCGTTGATCGATCCCATCGTCACCACCACCTGCTCCACCACCGTGCCGCCCTGCGCCGCCACGTCCGACGCCGAACGCGCCAGCTGGTTGGCCTGGCGGGCGTTGTCGGCGTTCTGGCCGACGGTGGACGTCAGCTGCTCCATGCTCGCCGCGGTCTGCTCCAGCGCCGCCGCCTGCGACGAGGTGCGCTGCGACAGGTCGCCGGTGCCGCTGGCGATTTCCTGCGACGCTGTGCCGACGGCGATGGTCGATGCGCGCACGGCGTCGATCACGCCGGCGATCTGCTCCAGCAGCTTGTTGAACGCCACGGCGGTGTGGCCGATTTCATCCATGCGCTCCACCTTGATCTGGTGCGTCAGGTCCAGCGACTGGCTCACGTCTTCCAGCGTATCGCGGATCGACGCCAGGCTGCCTTTGATGATGACGTACAGCTGCCACGCCAGCGCGCCGGTCACCAGCAGGCCCAGGATCACCACGCTCACCATCAGGCGGAAGGCGAATTTATAGGCGGCGTCGCTCTCCTCGCGCACGTCGCTGATCAGCTTATTGTTGTAGGCGATATGGTCGTCGAAGCCTTTCTTGACGGCGCCGGCGGACAGCGCCAGCGGCGTGCCGGCCAGCAGCGTGGCGCGCACCGCGTCCATGTCGCCGGCGTGGGCGCCGGCCAGGAACGGTATCAGCGCCTGGCGGTAGGCCGCCATGTTGGCCTTGTCCGCTTCCAGCATCTTGCGGTCGGTGTCGTCGAAGATGCGTTCCTTTTCATAGGTCGCGATGACTTCGTCGAACTTGGCGTGGGCCTCGTTGTAGGCTTTGTCCAGGGCAGTCTTGTCGGCCAGGTTGGAGAACACCGACAGGCGGTAGCCGGCCAGGCGGCTATCAGCAAGAAAGCCTTTGGCCATGTTCAGGCCGGCGATGCTGGGGATTAAACGGGTTTGCACCATATCGAGGCGCTGCTGCGCTCGGGACAGTTGGGTAAGGCCGGTAATGCCGACGAAAATCAGCGCGAGTAACGCCAATGACAAAGTCAAGATCAAGCGCTTTGTAATAGTCATGGTGACTGTCCATAGAAGTGGAGGAGTGAGGAAAAAGCCAGCCGTCTGTGCGGCCATAGGCCAGTATAGCGGAACGGTATTACCGCAAAATAACAAAGCGAGAATTTACGCCGCATTGCTACTAAAACGCAACGCATGCAATTCGCTACCCCGTTAAGCCAGGTCTGGATACCCGGCGGCTTGCGCCTCGGCCTCGATTTGCAGGATGCGACCGTAATCGGCGTCGCTGCGCTGCTCGAAGCCCCGGATACGCAGGCTGTCGCAGAGCGCGCGCAATGCCGGCGCGGGTTCCAGCAAGGCGGCACGCAAGCGCGCCGTCAACTCCGCAGGCGCCTTGCGGCTTGCAACCCACGGCAATCCCGGCGACGGCGCCGAATGCTGCAAAATGGTCAAACCCCGCAGACTCGCGGGGTCTTCCTGCATCAAATAGCCGAAGGTCACGCAATCGATGGACGCAACCGCGGCCGCGCCTTCGCGCACCATGCGCAAGCTGGCCGCGTGGCTGCCGGACCACTTCACCGATTCGAAGTAGCGTCCATCCAGCGACCAGCGCGCCACGGCGTGCCGCAGCACGTTCATGCCGCTGTTCGATTGCGCATCGTTGACCGCCGCGACGCGCCCGCGCGCATCGGCCAGGCTGCGGATGCCGCCGCCCTCGCGCGCGACGATGAAGCTGGAATAGTCGCTGCCCTCGCAGCCGGGAAAGTCGAAGCACGGGGTGGCCAGCAGGGTCACATGGTCGCGCAACTGTGTCAAGTAGGGATATCCACAGGTCTGGGTCAGCAGCACGTCCGGTTGGCGCCAGAACGCCGGCAGGTCCGCCGGCCGCGCCAATTCGGCCCGCACGCCCGTTTCGTCGGCCAGCGCCAGCAGCAGCGCCTCGTATCCGTGCTGGATGCGCGGCGAGACGTTGTACATCGGCAGGGCGAATTTCCAGTTCATGTGTCGGGCATGTTCGGGTGGACCGGTGCATCGACCGGCGTGAAGCCGAAGCGGCGCATCAGCTCTCCGTAGCCGTGCAGATGGAAGCCGCCGCTGCGCGTATTGTAAGCCGCCCGCCGCGCGCGGTACACGCGCGGCAGCAGATACCACGGCAAGGATGGCAGGTCATGGTGCACCAGATGCAGGTTATTGTTCAGGAATAGCACCCGGAACACGAAGCCCGCCTCATTGAGCACGATGCGCTGCTTGTGCTCCGCCGCCGGGCGATGCTCGTAGTAGGACCGTATCATCGTCAGCGACTGCGCCGGATACGAGATCGCCAGCACGTAGTACAGCGGCGACATGCCGAACGCCGCATGCACCCACCACAGCAGCCCGCCCAGCATGGCGAAGTGGATCAGCCACATCGGCACGTTGCGCCACTCGCCGCGCAGGGGCTGGCGCAGCGCCTCGCTCCACGCGGCGGCGACGGCGATCGCCGGCCCCACCAGCAGCCGTCCCCAGAAAGTCTTGTTGAACCAGTACAGCAGTTGCACCGGCTTGCTCAGGCCTGCCCACACGGCGGGCGACACGTAATAGCTCTCGGTGTCGAGCGCCGGCATCGTCAGGTGGAAGTCGATGTGGTGGCGCAGATGGCTGTCGCGGTACAGGCGATATGGATACCAGATCGCCAGCGGCGCATAGCCGAACAGGCGGTTGACCCAGGCCCACGGCGTGGGATGGCCGTGGATCAGTTCATGCTGGAGCGACATATACCAGGCGCACCACCAGATCATCAGCAAGGTGGCCGGCACGTCGCCGATCTGGCGCCAGTAGGTCAGCGTCAGGAACCAGCCGCCGTAGATCACGACGATCAGCAGCCAGGTAGGCCACTCCCCCAGCCACAGCAGGCGCCCGCGCTCGGCCACCACTTCGGCGCGCTGAAAAGCGTCCACGTACTCGGAGCGCTGCTGTTTCAGGCTGGGGGAATCCATCGCGGACGATCAGAAGCGCGCCTTGACGCGCAAGCCCAGCGTGCGCGGACGCACCATGAACAAAGTATCTCCCGGCTGGATGGCGATGGTGTTCGGCGTGACGTCGCTGATCTTTGCTCCATTGGTCAGGTTGGTGCCGAACAGGCCGAACTCGTACGCGCCCGTCTTGTAGGTGACGGTGGCGTTGACCGTGTTCGACGACGGTATCTGCGCATAGCTGCCCTGCGCCGCCGCGAAGTTGGTGTAGGCGTCGCTGTGATAGGCGTAGCTGGCGGCGATGCCCACTTCGTCGTTGCCGCGCACCGGCACGGTGTAGCTGGCGGTCGCCGTGGCGGACAGGCGCGGCGCGTACGGCGCGCGGCTGCCTTCCGGGATGTTCTGCGCGGCGATGCCGGTCACCACGGTGCGGGTGGCGTAGGCGTGGTTGTAGGCGGCGCTCAGTCCCAGCGACGCGTGGCGCGTCAGCCTGAAGGCGGTTTCCAGTTCCAGGCCTTCGCTGCGGATCTTGCCGGCGTTCTGCGTGAAGTAGTAGGTGCATGGCAGCTTGTTAAACACCTGCACGTTCTTCCACTCGATCACATAGGCGCTGGCGTTGAAGGTCATGCGCTGGTCCAGCAGCGTGTTCTTCGAGCCGACTTCGTAGTTCCACAGGCTGTCCGGCGCGAAGGTGGCCGGCGCATTCACGCCGCAGAAGTTGAAAGGCACCGGCTGGTTGTTGCCGCCGTAGCGGAAGCCCTTGCCCACCGAGGCATACAGCGTATGGTCCGCATCGACATGGTAGGCGGCGGCGAAGCGCGGATTGGCGCCCTGCGAGGTGGCGCTGCTGTTGCTCAGCTCCGGCTGGCCGACCGGCGCCGACGGCGTCGCGCCGACCAGGTTGCCGAACAGGCCGGTGAAGCGCAGGTCGAAGTCCTGCGTGCCCTTGAACAGGCGCAGGCCGGCCGTCAGGTCCAGCTTGTCCCAGACAGTGTAGGTGCCTTCGGCGAACAAGGCCAGCTGGCGCGACCTGGTGTTCTGCGTGCCGGAGAAGAAGTCGTTCGGATTGAAGGCCAGGTCGTTGGCCTGCGAGTTATAGCCGGGGAAGTTGTGGGTGGCGGCGTAGCGTTCGTCGAAGCCGGTGGTCGGTTCATCCTGGCGCGTATTGCGCTTGCCGGTTTCGAAGAAGGCGCCGGCGGTCCACTTCAGCGGGCCGGAGCCCTTGGAGTTGAGGCGGAACTCCTGCGCGAAATCCTTGACCGCGTTGCCGATCGTGTAGGCGGCCTGCATCAGCGGATTCTTCCCGCCGAAGATGAAGGCGGTGGCCGGATACTGGGCCGAAGTCACGTACAGGGTGTCGCGGTGCAGGTAGGATGTCGACGACACCAGCTGTGCGCCACCCAGGTCATAGCTGACGCCCAGGTTATACAGTTGCAGCTTGTCGTTGCTGGTCTGCGGCAGCAAGGCGATGGTGGTGAACGGCGCCAGTCCCGCATAGGCGTCGTTGACGCCGCCCTTGATGTTGGAGGCGGTGACGCTGGCGTCGATCACCAGGTCCGGCGAGGCGCGCAGGCGCAAGGCGGCGCGGCCCTGGTTGGTGGAGACGTCGTTGGTGGTGTTACCGTTGACCTGGTTGCGGATGTAGCCGGAATCGTTGCCGGTGTAGGCCGTCAACCGCAGGCCCAGCACGTCGGCCTTCAGCGGCACATTGACCATGCCGCGCAGGTTGCGATTGGCGCCGCCGAAGCCGGAGGTGTTCGAACCGACCGCCTCCACCGTGCCGAACAGATCGCCCAGGTCCGGCTTTTGCGTGATCTGGCGCACCGCGCCCGCCATCGCGCCGGCGCCGAACAGCGTGCCCTGCGGCCCTTGCAGCACTTCGACGCGCTCCAGGTCCAGCACCTTCAGGTCGGGATTGGACGATTTCAGCGTCACCGGCATGTCGTCGATGTACACCGCCACCAGCGACGAGTCCTGCACCTCGGACGGCACGATGCCGCGCACCACCAGTCCGCGCATGGTAATGTTGTTGACGCCGGGCGCCTGCTGCTGCACCGACATGGCCGGCACCAGGTTGGCGATATCGTTGAGATTGCCTTGGCCGTAGCGCGTCAGGCTGTCCGGCTTCAGCACCGTGATCGCCGCAGGCACCTGCTGCACATCGACCGCGCCGGCCGAGCGTGTGGCGGTGACCTCGACGCGCTCGATCTTCCCCGTGCCCACTTCCATCTCGGCCGCCTGCGCGGCGGCCAGCGCGCCCACCGACCACAGCGCCAAGGCGCAGTAACCTTTCACTTCGGCTTTCACTTGCTTACCCATCTGTTCCCTTAAATCATGTCTCTCAGGGGCGAAGTATAGCGAGCGGCAAGCGCTTTGAACACGAAGATAATCGCGCTAGTTTATGTGGCGGCCGTTGGGCCGGGGTGGCTGCTGCGTGTGCCAACGCACAGCGGCGGCACGGGGACGGGGCCAGAATGCAGGCATGGATATCTCGCCCCTACGCCCCAAGCCGCCCCCCGCCGCCTATGCCCTGCACCGCCAGATGAGAGCGGTGCAGCGCTGCATGTCGGCGGCAACGGTGGAGGAATCGATCAGGGCGACCAGATGGGCGAGCGCCTGGTACAGGCTGGTGCAACGCAAGCTGGACCAGCTCCAGCATGCGCCCAGGTACAGGCATTAGACGGGGACGTAGCAGCCGCCGGCATGGCGTTCCATGGCGCTGCGGTCGAGGACGATAACGGTACCGCGGCGGCATTCGATCATGCCTTTTTCTTGCAGCTTGCCGGCGCAGCAGGTGATGCTTTCGCGCCGTACGCCCAGCAGGTTGGCGATGGTTTCCTGGGTGACTTTCAATTCATTCGACAACGAGCGGTCCAGCCGTTCCAACAGCCAGCGGCACAGGCGCTGCTCGATGCTGCCGTGGCGCGCGCCGGCCACCGTTTGCGCCAGCTGCGCAAACAAGGCGCTGGTGTGGCGCATCAGTTGCTGGGCCAGTGCGCCGCCGTCGAAGAAGGCCGAGCGCAGCACCGAGGCGCGGATGCGGTAGCCGTAGCCGGCGCTTTGCACCACGGCCGAGCAATTGGCGCGTTCGCTTTCATACATCGACACGCCGACCACGCCGTCGCGGCCGACCACGCCGATCTCGGAGGCGCCGCCGTCTTCGGTCACGAATTGCAGCGAGACGATGGCGTTGGTGGGGAAGTAGGCGTATTCCATCTTGTCGCCGAAGTCGAACAGGTGTTTGCCTGCGTCCAGCGGCACCAGTTCCAGGTGCTCGAACAAACTGATCAGTTCTTCGCGGGACAATGCGCGCAGCAGATCGTTCTGCTGGGCGCCGGTCAGGCTGACGACCGGTGCGGATGCTTCTGCCTGCGTGTTGCGCACTGCATGATGCGATACGGAAGGATGAGTAGCATGGTACATGGCGAGCCTCTTGGGTGGTTGTCGATCATTGCGACCTGATGAACACCACTATATCCGCGCCATGTGCGGTCGATTATAGGAGCACGTAAGGGCCATATGTAGGCTGGGAACATAGGGCCATGTGGTCCCTGTCCTACGGCGGAGCGGTTCCGCCTATGGCTGCCTGCCCCTTCAAACCTTGAATTTGAAACGCGACGCTTCTTCCAGCAGGCGCTCGTCGCGGCTGCGCAAACGACCGGGATTGCGGCGATGTTCCGGCTCGGCAACCACGCGCTGGATCACCGTGTCCGCCACGCCGCGCTGGCTGAGATAGGCGGCCGCGCTGTCCGGACCTTTACGGTCGGCAACTTCAATGCCAGCTTCGACGACTTCGGCGCCGACGTAGTCGGGACGAAAAGTATGGGTGGTAGACATAGCAGCCTCCGGGGCGGTCAGTGCACGGTGAGCACCAGACTGCGATTGTATAGCAGCCTGGGCCACCGGGACTTATTTCGCCGGTACGGCGGCCAGCATCTCGTGGCTGGTGGTGGTGCGCTGCGGCGCCTTGTGCACCATGGTGTAGGCGTAGTCGACGCCCATGCCGTAGGCGCCAGAGTGTTCGCGCACGATGGCCATCACGGCGTCGTAGGTTTCGCGGCGGGCCCAGTCGCGCTGCCATTCCAGCAGTACTTGCTGCCAGGTCACCGGCACCACGCCGGCCTGGATCATGCGCTGCATCGCGTAGTCGTGGGCTTCCTTCGAGGTGCCGCCGGAGGCATCGGCCACCATGTAGATTTCGTAGTCGCCCCCGGCCATCGCGCACAGGGCGAAGCTGTTGTTGCACACCTCGGTCCACAGGCCGGAAACGATCACCTTCTTCTTGCCATTGGCCTTGAGCGCGTCGCGCACTTTCTGGTCGTCCCAGGAGTTCATCGACGAGCGCTCCAGGATCGGCTTGCCGGGGAATACGTCCAGCAGCTCGGGATAGGTGTGGCCGGAGAACGCTTCGGTCTCGACGGTGGTGATGGTGGTCGGGATGTTGAACACTTTGGCGGCCTTGGCCAGCGCCACGGTGTTGTTCTTCAGCGCCTGGCGGTCCATCGATTGCACGCCGAAGGCCATTTGCGGTTGCTGGTCGATGAAGATCAGCTGGCAGTTGGTCGGCGTCAGTACTTCAAGTTTGGGGTTGGTCATGGTGGCTTCCATTTTGATGGGTTGAATACGGCGCCCGCTGCGTTCAGCGCGGCTGCGACCATCTTAGGCCGGGCGCCGTGGCGGCGCCACTGGCTAAATGGAGAGGCCGGACTACCCTTTTCCGGGCCA
This sequence comes from Duganella sp. BJB476, assembly GCF_003416895.1. Classification (GTDB taxonomy): domain Bacteria; phylum Pseudomonadota; class Gammaproteobacteria; order Burkholderiales; family Burkholderiaceae_D; genus Rugamonas. The sequence continues at coordinate 715,104 of NZ_QVIO01000001.1, read as the reverse complement.
CGCGATCAGCGCCGACGCCGGCGCTGCGCCAGCCAGGCCAGCACGCCGGCGCCGGCCAGCGCCAGCGTGCCCGGCTCGGGCACGACAAGGATGGTGTCGCTGAGCCCGGAGTCGGTGGTGTAGGTCACCTGGCCGCGAAAAATCTGCATCGGCACCGTTCCGAAGAAATCATATTTGAAGTAGGACAGGTCGATCGCTGTGCCGAAAATGTCGGCCAGGTCCGGCTGCGCCAGCAGCAGCCGGATATCGGCCAGCGCCACCGCCGGGGCGATCTCGTCCACCGGACCGGACATCACACCCTTCTCCGGCGGCGGCGGCGCGGGGTCGGGCTCGCCCGGCAAACTGACCGTCGCATCCCTGATCACCCCTTCACGGCCGTCCGAATAGCTGAGGATGACATCCTTCCCCTGCTGTTTCGCCTTGCCCTGCCTGCCATCGCCGATGTCGATGATACGGCCGCCGGTTCTGATGCGGTAAGTCTTCGGCGGATTCGGCGGAGGCGGAGGCGGCGATATGTAGAACTGATAAAACAGATCCAAGGGGACGATGCGGACGAAGGCCCACTTTCCTCCAAGCCGGCTGATAGACTGGCCCGGCAGCAGCGGCACGCCATTGTCGTACACGTAGATCGCGTCGGCGCGCGCCGTCTGCACCGACGAGCCACACGCGACCGCACAACAGAACAGGATAAGAAGTAATCTGGACATGGTGAATTCCTCTCAGGATTGAATTGATCAAGCAAGAGCGGGTTCACGCAATTTGTAGGCCATGAACTAAGCCATTGATTTCACTGACCCGACTGCGACGATCACGCGGGCAGTGTCAGAAATTCCGGCGCTAGCGCTGCGGCATCTGTTGAGTCAGGAACGCCACCGTGGCATCGGCAATCGTTTGCAGCCAGGGATCGAACAGCCAGAACGAATGGGGCGTATCCGGCAACACCAGCGTGCTGCTGGCCACGCCGGCCTGTGCCATCGCCGCCGCCATCGCCTCGCGGCCGACCGAAAAGCGCGGCTGGGCGCTGGCGATGAACAAGATGGGCGGCATGCCCGCCCGCACGTAGCGGATCGGCGACGCTTCGGCCCACAGCGCGCTCTTCTCGGCATAGCGGCCGCCGAACCAGGCGCCGGCCGCAGACGGCTGCTTGGCCGGGTCGTCCTCGTACTTCAGCGCCGCTTCGGCGGTGAAGTCCGACAGGCCGTCGATGTTGACGATGGCCTGCACCGCGCTGTCGAGACGGCCGGTGACGCCGGCCAGGCTGGCGATCTGGCCGCCGGCCGAACCGCCCGCCAGCGCGATGCGTTGCGGATTCAGGTGATACAGGCCGGCATGGTCGCGCACCCAGCGCACGGCGGCCTGCGTGTCGTCGATCGCCGCCGGATAAGCCGCCTCGCCCGACAGCCGATAGCTGATCGCCACCGCCGCGTAGCCATGCTGGGCCAGCCGCACCGCCATCGGCGCGAACTCGGAGCGGAAGCCGGCACGCCAGCCGCCGCCGTGCACCAGCACCACCACCGGCATGCCGCCGTCGGCGCGCGCGGCCAGCGGCAGGTACAGATCCAGCTTCAGGCAGCGCTCGCCATATTGCGCATAGGTCAGGTCGGCAATGCGGTTCACGTCCACCGGCAACGCCGCGCTGGCGATGCGGATGGCGGGATAGTCGCGCACCAGCTTGGCGTAAGTGTGTTGCGCGTCGTAGGTGTTCAGGGGATCGGCAGGCGGCTCCACGCAAGACGCTGCGGACGCCGCCCCGTGCAGGCACAGCATGACGAGCGTGGACAGGAAACGACGGATGGCATCGGGCTTCATAGCGGCCAAGTATGCCACACGCGTCCGGCAGCAATCCGATTGCGGTGCCTCGGCCGGAATGCTAAGGTAGGCCCCAGGGCGAAACTGACCTCATGCATGGAGCCGCCCTCGCCGCTCGCGCCATGCCCACAACCAGGAGACCGACATGATCCATTTTGCCAAGCGCATCGCCACTTTCTTCCTTGCGGCCATCATTTCCATAGGAGCGAGCGCAGCGCCGGACAAGAGCACGCCGGAGCAGGCCCAAGCCATGGTCAAGAAGGCGGTCGCCTACATGAAGAGCCATGACCGCGACGCCGCGCTGGCCGAGTTCAGCAATCCGAAAGGCAGCTTCATCGACCGCGACTTGTACATCTTCGTGATCGACCTGCAAGGCAAGATGGTGGCGCACGGGGCACTGCCCAAGATCATCAACAAACAGGTGCTGGAGATGAAGGACCCGGATGACAAATACCTGTTCAAGGACATGCTGGCGGTCGCCAACGGCGCCGGCAGTGGCTGGGTCCATTACAAATGGCCCAATCCAAGCAGCAAGGCGATCGAGCCCAAGTCCACCTTCGTTGAAAAAGTCGGCGACCTGGTGATCGGTTGCGGCGTCTACAATTAAGCGCCGCGGGCGGCGTCAATCCCGTTGTGGCTTGTCCTGCTTGTCCGCTGCGCCGTCGGCCAGCGGTTCGCGCGGACGGCGCCGGCGTTCCGGGAAAAGAAAGCCCACCGTTTCGCCCACCGCCGAACAGGCGGCGATCAGCTTGAGCGCCGCCATCGGCTCGGCAAACGCCACGGCCGACGCCTGCGCCAGCGTCTTTTCGGTGGTCGGCAATTCCGTCGTGAACACGCCGTCTATCGTCAGAAAGCGCACCAACCGGATCTGAAGCTCGCGCGCGATGGTTTCCTGGCTGGCGCTTTCGGCGATGACGCTGCCGCCGACGCTCAACGCCATGCTCACCCCACCTGGCTGGCGCGAAAACACGACTTCTGCGGTCTGCATAAAACATCCTTCCAAAAAAAGACTGCCTCCGATCAGAGGCAGTAAGGGTAGACCACATCAGTGACTTCAGGCAGCAATCTTGCCAGTCAGAAATTACCGGCGTATGACATTAGCTTGCATTTGAGGATGTTCCTTCACGATGTCGGCCGACTGGCGCTGGATGCGGGCGATTTTTTCCTCGACCTTGACCAGCTGCTCGGCCGGAATGCCTGCCTGGCGGCCGCGTTCCAGGTCGGCCTGCAAGCGCGGCAGCTCGGTCGCCGCCGCCGCGACATAGGCGCCCAGCAGCCGCGTGTGCTGGGCTTCCTCGTATTGTTGATAGGCTTGCGGATCGGCCAGCTGGGCCGGCGTGGGCGCGCTGCGCGGCTCGGCGTCGCGCTCGATGGGCGGCGTGCGCGGATCGCCGTTCTCGCGTGCCGCCGCCATGCTCATCCAGGCCGAGCCGCTGCTGTCGACCGGTGTCAGCGGCACGAACTTCAATTCGCGCGCGGCCGGCTCCGGCGTCGCCGGCGGCCATTGAGCGCCGCGCGCCGCGCCATCGCCGGCTTGCGCCGGGCCCTGCCCCGCGTCGGCACGGAGCGGCAGGTTGGCGGCGTCGCCGCGCCAGGCCAGCCAGCAGCCGGCCACCAGCAGGCAAGCGGCGCCGGCGATCAGGGCAGGTTTCATTTGGCGTCGTCCAATGTTTGCAGCGGCTGATCCAGCAGGCTGCGGTTGATGTCGATCTGCGCGCCGCGCAGCAATTGCTTGCGCAGCGAAACCAGTTGCGCCTGCGCCGTCGTGCGTGCCAGCGCATTGCTGGCAGCATAGCGCACCGCTTCCGAGTCGGGCGCCTGGTAGCCGATCACGCGCTGCTCGACCAGAACGATTTCCCACGCCGCCTCGTCGCGCGGACCGGCGGGCGTGCGGATGGGCCGCGAAAGCTGGCCTTCCGGCTGGGCCAGCGCCAATTGCGCCAGCCAGTCCGGCTTGCCTTCATGGCGTATCCAGCCGGGCGCGCCGCCGTCGCCGGCGGTCGTGTAGCGTCGCGCCGTGGCGGCAAAATCCGCACCGCCGGCCAGCGCCTTGTAGACCGTTTGCGCCGTCTGTTCATCAGCCACGCGGATGTGGCGCGCCTTGACGCGCTCGACGCGCGTGAACTCGCTGCGATGCCGCGCATAATATGCCGCGACCTGCGCCGGCGTCACTTCGGCAGCCAGCCGCTGCAGCAAGGCGCTGGTGTTCTCGATATCGTCGCCGATGCCGTGCTGCTGGCGCAGCGCCTGCACCTCGCCACGTTCGGCCAGCGCATGGCGCAGGTCGGCGACGGCCGCTTCGCCGACCTGGCGCCGGCTCCAGTCGAGCACAAAGCGCCCGGCCAGATCCTGCTTGGCCTGCTGCTGCAGGAAGTCCGCCTGGCGGTTGTACAGCGCCACCCTGCCCTGCACGTTCTGGCGCCGGTAGACGTCGTACAGTGTGACCGCACCCGCGCCGGACGGCAGCGTATAGCGCAGCAGCACGATGCCGCGCGCCCGCGCCAGCTGCTCGGCATTGAGCGTGAACTCCAGCTTGAGCTGCTCGGGCTTGCCGAACACCGCGTCCAGCGCCGCCGCCGGGGGCTTGGTTTGTTCGACGATCAGGCCGTCGAGCGAGCTTCCCGGCAGCTGCTGCAAGGCCTGCTGCATCTCCTTGCCGTACAGGCTGCGCAAGGTCGCGACCAGCTGGTCGTCCAGCGCCACCTCGCGCGCGAAGCCGACCCGCTGGCCGGCATACAGCTGCGCCTCGTCGAAGCGCGTGCGGGCGGCGCCGGCCAGCAGCCGGTTCAGCACGACTTCCTCCAGCACCGTGCTGCGCGCCGTTTGCGCATCCTTGACGCGCGCCAGCCGCCACAGCGCATCGACGCTGAAGGCCGTCACCGGCGCGCCGTCGATGCGCGCGGCCTGCGCCGGATCGTTGAGCCGGTAGCTGACCGTGGCAGCCGCCGGCAGCGCCAGCGCGCCCGCCAGCAGCGCCAGGGCAAGCGAGCGCTGCATCGATTGCGGCAGCGATAGCGGCAGCAATAACGGCATCGGTTTCCGCATCAATTGGCCAGGCGTTCGGCGGCGCGGTTGAGCACCACCACCACCATCGCGATCGAATGCGGGATCATCATCTGCGCCACGCGGGTGCGGTCACCCTGGTCGGTCGACGACAGCACGATGCCGCCGTTGGCGTACGAGTAGCTGCCGCCTTGCGTCAGCAGCGGACGGATGTCGACGGCGCCCGGCGCCAGCGGCGTGAAGTCGGCCAGCGCCGCGCGCACCAGCGCCGGGTCGTTCAGGTGCTGGGTCGCGTAGTTGTCGCGCACCCACTGTTCCCACGACGAGTGGTTGTGCGCCGAGGTGGCCCAGGTGTGGTGCGGCTGCAGCAGGTCGGTGGTGTGCAGCGTGAAGCCCAGGCTTTGCGCGGTCGGCTGCGCCAGGAACTGCTGCCACCAGTACTGGCCGAGGTTGTCGATCGGCTGGAACGGCATGGTCTCGAAGTCGGCATACTGCGACGCGCTGGAGACGCCGCCGAAACGGTAGTGCGCCTCGGTGACGCCGTAGCTGTTGTACTTGCTGCTGTCGCCGAACCAGCCTTTCAGGCCGCCGGCGCCGTCGTCCAGGTAGTCGCCGTAGAGCCAGCCGGCGGCCATGTTGTCGATGTCGCCGGCCATGCCCAGCTTGGCGTAGTTGTAGCCGCCGAAGGGATTGCCGTGCACGTCCGCGCCGGCGGTGTGGTTCTGGAAGTGCCAGTACGAGGTGTACTTGACGATGCTGGCGCCCGCGCCCCAAACCGGCGCCAGCTGGCAGTCGCCGGTGGTGGCGCCGCAGATGTAGGTGTCGGCGAAATCGTCGACGTCGTAGGCGCCCTGGCCCAGCGCGGCGGCGAACTGGTCCATGGTGAAGCCGGCGCGCGTCACGCCCGCCAGCAACTTGGTGTAGTTGGTGGTGGACGGGTTGTTCTTCATGTAGCTCACCGCGTCCAGCACGATCTGGCGGTGGGTTTCCTGCTCCCATGCGAGGGCGGGGTTGCTGGCGAAAATGGTCGTGGCGAGGCTTGCAGCGATCAGTGCAGTTTTCATCGGTTCTCCAGGGAAGGGCGTGAATGTTACATCGATTTTTTGTATTTGTCACATTTCAAAAGCAGCCACACTGTAGCGGCCTATTGTGACAACGACGTGACCGTGCCAGGAGAACCGATGAAGCCTACTAAACTTGAAAAACTCTTCCCTGCGAGGATCAGGGCGGCGTGACGCGCGGCAGATGCACGGTGAAGGCGGCACCGCCGGCGGGTAGGTTGGATGCCTCGATGCGGCCGCCGTGGCCGTGGACGATGGTTTGCGTCAGCGCCAGCCCGAGGCCGACCCCGGCCACATCGCCCGACCGGGCCGAGGCGCCGCGGTAGAAACGGTCGAACAGATGCGGCAGGTCGTCGACGCTGATGCCGGGGCCGCTGTCGGCGATGCGCAGGCAGGCGCAGTCGCCGTCCTGGGTGATGCTGACGCTGACCGCGCCGCCGGACGGCGTGAACTTGACGGCGTTTTCCAGCAGGTTGACCACGATCAGCGTGGCCGCGCCTTCGCCGATGGCGGCACGCACCGGCGCCGCCCCCGCCTGCAGCGACAGGCTGACGTTGCGCTGCTGAGCCATGGCCCGCGCGCGCTCGATGGCGCCGGCGGCGATCTCGTTCAGCGCGGTGGCGGCCGAGGCATCGCGGTCCTGGCCTGCATCGTAGCGGGCCAGCGCCAGCAGCTCTTCCACCAGCAAGGTTAGGCGCTCCACCTCCTCCATGCAGGAGCGCAGCGTGTCGACGTACTCGGTGGTGTCGCGCGGACGGCGCAAGGTGATCTCGATCTCGGCCCGCAGCCGCGACAGCGGCGAGCGCAACTCGTGCGACGCGTCCGAAGTAAAGCGGCGCTGGATCTGGAAGCTTTTATCGATGCGGTCCAGCATGTCGTTGAGGGTGTCGACCAGACGGCCGATCTCGTCGCGGGTGCCGGGATGGGGCAGGCGCTGGTCCAGGTTGGCGTCGCCGATGCGCTGCGCCTGGCGCACGATGTCGTCGATGGAGCGGAACACCCAGCGCGTGATCGAGGCGCTGGCCACAGTCAGCGCCACCAGCAGCACCAGCGCCATGCCGAGGAACATGCGGCTGGCCGACGCCACCACGTGCCGCACGTCGTCCAGCGAGCCGGCCACCTGCACGGTGTAGCGGAACGGCTTGGTCTGCACCGGCAGCGAGACGATGCGCACCGGCTCCTCGGCAAAATGGTCCAGCGTCTGGAACATGGTGTCGCCGGCGGCCATGCGCGCCAGCAGCGCGGGCGGCGCCGGCAGGCTGGCCGCGCCCAGGTTGCTGCTGCGCGCCAGCACCCGGCCCTGGGCGTCGACGATCTGCACCCAGCGGTCGAGCCGCGCCAACGACGGCGGCGTGGCGCCTTGTTCGGCGTCGTGCACCTTGGGCTGCTGGTCCGGCGCGGCGCGCAACATCGCCGACTCGGTTTCGGCCAGCGCCAGCAAGGCGCCGTCCAGCTGTTCGTTGACCGCGTCCGACAGGCTCAGGTAGCCGGCGATGGCCGCCACCGACAGCACCGAGACGATGACGGCGGTCTGCACCAGCGCCAGGCGGCGGCGGAAATTAAGCATCATCGCCGGCCACCTCCGCCAGCCGGAAGCCCTGGCCACGCACCGTGTGGATCAGGCGCGGCATGCCTTCCGGATCGATCTTGCGGCGCAGGTTGCGCATGTGCGAGTCCATCAGGTTGTCGAGCGCGATCAGGTCGGCGGTCCAGATGCGCTCGGCCAGCTGCTGCCGACTGACCACGTGGCCGGCCTGGCGCATCAGCAGTTCGACGATCGCATATTCCTTGGGCGTCAGGTCCAGCGCCTGCCCTGCCCGCTTGACGGCGTGGCTTTGCGGATCCAGCACCAGGTCGGCCACCGTCAGCAGCGCCGGCCGCACCAGCGTCGAGCGGCGCAGCAGCGCGCGGATGCGGGCCAGCAGCTCGTCGAAGGCGAAGGGCTTGGTCAGGTAATCGTCGGCGCCGGTGTTGAGGCCGGCGACGCGGTCGCCCAGGCCGTCGCGCGCGGTCAGCATCAGGATGGGCGTCAGCAGGCCGCGCGCGCGCAGGTCGGCGCACAGAGTGATGCCGTCCTTGGCCGGCAGCATCCAGTCCAGCACGATCAGGTCGTAATCGCCGGCCAGCGCGGCCGGTTCGCCGTCTTCCGCGCTGTGCACGGCGTCGACGGCGAAGTCTTCCTCCTGCAAGCCGCGCTTGAGCAGGCGGGCCGCCTTCTGGTCGTCCTCGATCAGCAATATCTTGTTCATGCCCGCATTTTACCGCCCTCTCCCCGGCAAGAGTTGTTTCCTGAAGGAAGATTCAGGATCGTCCGGCGCGCTTCTCGGTACACTGCGGCCATTCCTCTCAACCATGGACTACACCGGTGCACTCTGGCGCCATGGATTCCTTTCGCCTTCAGGAAACGTCATGACGAAAATCGACAATACCTTGCTGCTATTCCCTTTGCTCTGCGCCGCCCTCAGCGGCTGCGGCCACGCTCCCGAGACCGACACCGCCCCTCCCGCCGCCGTGGTGCGCAAGGGCGCATCCATCGCCGTGCCGGCCGCCTCGCCGCTGCGCAAATCGCTGCAAGTGGCCGGTGTCGAGGAACGCAGCGTGGCGCGCAGCATTCCGGTGCCCGCCGTGGTGGAGGCCGATCCGGCCCGCCTGGTGCGCGTGGTGCCGCCGGTGGCCGGCCGCATCGATCACCTGCTCAAGCATCTGGGCGACACGGTCAAGGCCGGCGACGCCCTGTTCACCATGGATTCGGCCGATGTGGCGCTGGCCTACAGCGACGCCGGCAAGGCGCAGGCCGGCCTGACGCTGGCGCGCCGCAACCTGGAGCGCCAGAAGGAACTGCGCGCGGCCGACATTTCGGCGCACAAGGACCTGGAGCAGGCCGAGAGCGATTACGCGCAGGCGCTCAGCGAAAGCGAGCGCAGCAAGTCGCGCCTGACCCAGCTGGGCGGCAGCCTGGCCGGCGGCAATGGCCGCCTGTACACGCTGCGTTCGCCATTGTCCGGCCATGTGATCGAGCTGAACGGCGGCCAGGGCGGCTTCTGGAACGACACCAACGCCCCGGTGATGGTGGTGGCCGACCTGTCGACCGTGTGGCTGACCGCCAGCGTGCAGGAAAAAGACCTGGCCGCCGTGTTTGCCGGCCAGAGCGCCGACATCGCGCTGAACGCCTATCCCGGCGAGCACATCGCCGGCAAGGTCGGCTACGTCGGCGAGGTGCTGGACCCGGATACCCGCACCGTCAAGGTCCGCGTGGCGGTCGACAACAAGAACGGCCGACTGAAGCCGGGCATGTTCGCGCAGGTGACCTTCAGCGGCGCGCCGCACCAGGGCGTGGTCGTGCCGGCCTCGGCGCTGGTGCAGAGCGGCACCCAGACCCAGGTCTACGTGGAAACCGCCGCCTGGACCTTCGAGGCGCGCACCGTCGCCACCGGCGTCCACAGCGGCGACCAGGTGGAAATCGTCTCCGGCCTCAAAGCCGGCATGCGCATCGTCGCCAAGGAAGGAGTGCTGCTCAATGATTGATCGCCTGGTTGCCATTTGCTTCCAGCGGCGCGGCATCGCGTGGCTGGTGTTCCTGATGGTCGCGCTGTACGGCGTGTTCTGCTGGAACCAGCTGCCACTGGAAGCCTATCCCGATATCGCCGACACCAGCTCGCAGGTGGTCACGCAAGTGCCCGGCCTGGCCGCCGAGGAAGTCGAATCGCAGATCACTATTCCGCTCGAACGCGAGATCATGGGCACGCCCGGCATGCATGTGATGCGCTCGAAGAGCACCTTCGGCCTGTCGCTGATCACGGTGGTGTTCCGCGACGGCGTGGAAGACTACTGGTCGCGCCAGCGCTTGCAGGAGCGCATCAGCGGCGTGGCCCTGCCCTATGGCGCGCAGCCGGGGCTCGACGCGCTGACCTCGCCGATCGGCGAGATCTACCGCTACACGCTGGAATCGAAAACCCGCTCGCTGCGCGAGCTGTCCGAGCTGCAATTCTGGAAAGTGATCCCGCGCCTGAAGCAGGTGGCGGGCATCGCCGACGTCGGCAATTTCGGCGGGCTGACCACGCAGTTTCTGCTGGAATTCGATCCGGCCAAGCTGAGCAAGTACAACCTGTCGCTCAAGCAGATCACCGACGCCATCAACGCCAACAACGCCAGCGCCGGCGGCAGCATCCTCACGCGCGGCCAGCAGGGCTTCGTGGTGCGCGGTGTCGGCCTGATCCGCAACCTGGATGACCTGGGCGACGTGGTGGTCGCGCAAAAGAACGGCGTGCCGGTACTGGTCAAGGACCTGGGCGAAGTACGCCTGGGCAGCAAGGAACGGCACGGCATCCTCGGCAAGGACAACAATCCCGACACCATCGAAGGCATCGTGCTGCTGTTGAAGGGCGAGAATCCGTCGCAGGTGCTGAAGGGCGTGCATGAGGCTGTACAAGAGCTGAACGACCATGTGTTGCCGAAGGACGTCAAGATCGTCCCGTATCTGGACCGCACCGGCCTGGTCGACGCCACCCTGCACACCATCGGCAAGACGCTGGTCGAAGGCATGCTGCTGGTGACGCTGGTGCTGCTGCTGTTCCTGGGCAGCCCGCGCGCGGCGGCCATCGTCGCGGTGACCATCCCGATGGCGCTGCTGACGGCTTTCATCTTCATGCATCACTTCCACATTCCGGCCAACCTGCTGTCGCTGGGTGCGATCGACTTCGGCATCGTGGTCGACGGCGCCATCGTGGTGATGGAAAACATCCTGCGCAAGTACGAGGAAAACCACGGTGCAGCGCTGCGCGGCAAGGACGTGATGAAGGCCACGCTGCAAGTGACCAAGCCCATCTTCTTCGGCATGATCGTCATCATCACCGCCTACCTGCCGCTGTTCACCTTCCAGCGCATCGAGTACAAGCTGTTCTCGCCGATGGCGTTCGCGATCGGCTTTGCGCTGCTGGGCGCGCTGGTGGTGTCGCTGACCCTGATACCGGGACTGGCCTACCAGGCGTACCGCAAGCCGCGCAAGGTGTTCAACAATCCAGTGCTGGTCAAGGCCAAGCAGCTGTACGAGCCGCTGCTGGCCAGGATCGTGGGCAAGTCGCGCCTGACCATCGGCGCATTCGCGCTGGCCTTCGCCGCCGTCTGCGTGCTCGGCGGGACCATCGGCCGCGACTTCCTGCCCTATCTGGACGAAGGTTCGATCTGGCTGCAGGTGACGCTGCCGCCGGGGATCTCGCTCGACAAGGCGGCCGAGATGTCGGACGGCCTGCGCAGCGCCGCGTTGGAATTCCCGGAAGTGGCCACCATCGTCACCCAGCTGGGCCGCAACGATGAAGGCACCGATCCGTGGACGCCGTCGCACATCGAGGTCAGCGTGACCTTGCATCCCTACGACACATGGAAGTCCGGCCTGAGCAAGCAGGAACTGATCGAGAAGATGGGGCAGCGCTTCGCCAAGCTGCCCGGCACGCGGGTCGGCTTCACCCAGCCGATGATCGACGGCGTGCTCGACAAGCTGGCCGGCGCCCACAGCGACCTGGTGGTCAAAATCTACGGCAACGACTTCAAGGAGACACGCCGCATCGCCGCCGACGTCGAGCGCACGCTGACGGCCGTGCCCGGCGCGGAAAGCGTCATCATCGACCAGGAACCGCCGCTGCCGCAGGTGCGCATCGAAGTGGACCGGGCCGCCGCCGCGCGCTACGGCATCAACGCCGCCGACGTCGCCGACCTGATCGGCACCGGCATCGGCGGCAAGCCGGTGTCGCAAGTGTTCATCGACGACCGCCAGTACGACATCGGCGTGCGCTTCACCGACGCTTCGCGCAGCAATCCCGACACCATCGGCGACCTGCTGCTGACCTCGGCCACGGGGGCGCGCATTCCGCTGGCCCAGGTGGCGACGATACGGCTGGACGATGGCGAGAGCACCATCACCCGCGAAATGGGCAAGCGCCACCTGACCGTGCGGCTGGACCTGCGCGGCCGCGACCTGGCCTCCTTCCTCGACGACGCCAAGACGCAGATCGAGAACAAGGTGCAGTACGACCACAGCCGCATACAGCTGGCCTGGGGCGGACAGTTCGAGAACCAGCAGCGGGCGCAGGCGCGTCTGGCGCTGATCATGCCGATGGTGGTGGCGCTGATGTTCGTGCTGCTGTTCGCGCAGTTCAAGAACCTGCGCCAGCCGGCCATGATCCTGGCGGCGGTGCCGCTGGGCGCGCTCGGCGGCCTGGTCGCCCTGCACCTGCGCGGCATGACGCTCAATGTGTCGAGCGCGGTCGGCTTCATCGCGCTGTTCGGCGTGGCGGTGATGGACGGGATTTTGATGGTCTCCAACCTGAACCAGCTGCGCGCCGAAGGCGGCCTGTCGCTGAAGGACGCCGTGCTGAAAGGCGCTTACAGCCGCTTCCGTCCGGTGCTGATGACGGCCAGCGTGGCCGCGCTGGGCCTGCTGCCGGCGGCGCTGGCGCATGGCCTGGGCAGCGATGTGCAGCGTCCGCTGGCGACCGTGGTGGTCGGCGGCCTGATCACGGCCACCGGCCTGACCCTAGTGTGGCTGCCGGCGCTGTACTACCTGGTCGAACGCTATTTCGAGAACAAACCCAAGCCGGCCGACGATGGTCCGGCGCAGGCGGGAGCAACCCATGACATTTAAACTGAAACCTTTGCACACGCTGCTGTCGCTGGCCTTGTGCGCCGCCCTGCCCGCCTATGGCCAGGTCACGTTCCACGACTATGCCGCCGCTGTGGCCAAGTACAGCCTGGACTTGCAGATGCAACGCGAGAACGTCAGCAGCGCCCAGGCCGGCGTATCGATCGCCGGCGTGCGGCCCGATCCAGTGCTGACGGCGGGCATCGATTCCAAGGAACTGTCCAAGGCCAACAAGCCGAACGCCGCCACCGCCACCACCATGAGTTTGGCGCTGACGATCGAGACGGCAGGCAAGCGCGGCCAGCGCATCCGCGCCGCGCAGGCTGGTGTCAAGCTCGGTGAGGCGACGCTGGAAGGCGGCCGCCGCCAGCTGTACGCCGATGCGGCGACGGCCTACGCCGAAACCTGCCGCGCCCGCAATGCACTGGTGCGGCAGGAAGCGACGCTGCGTTCATTGAGCGATATCGTCAACGCCAACGCCGTGCGGCGCAAGGTCGGCGACATCGGCGGGCTGGAACTGTCGCAATCGCAGGTCGAGCACGACCGCTACGAGGCCGACGTGGTGACGGCGCGCGCGCAGGTGCAGACGGCGGCCGAGTCGCTGTCGATCCCGCTGGGGCGGCGCTACAGCGAAGTGTTCGGCAACGCCGAACTGGCTTGCGATGCGCCGGCCGCCAACGGGCTGGAGGATGTGGACCAGCTGGTGCGCCAGGCGCAGGATGGTCGCGACGACATCCGCATCGCCCACGCGGCGCTGGACGCGGCACGGGCCTCGGCCGATCTGGCACAGGCCAACCGCTGGGTCGATCCGGTGGTGAACGTCGGCCTGAAGAACACCCCGTCGGTGCATGCGCTGACCGATGCGGGCGGCAATGTGACCAACTCGCCGGCGCAGCGTTCGCTGAGCTTGGGCTTGACGGTCTCGGTGCCGATTCCGCTGTCGCGCACGCAGCGTGGCGAGGTGTTGCAGGCGCAATCAGCGGTCACACAAGCGACACTGGCGCTGCGCTCGGCCGAGCTCAAGGCGCAGACCGACGTGCGGCGCGTGCATGCGCAGTTCCGCGCGGCGCAGCTTAACGAGCAGCGTTACCGGGAATCGGTGCTGGTGCAGTCGGACAAGGTGGTGGAAGGCATGCGCCTGTCGTATAAAAAAGGCGCTGCGTCGTTGCTGGAACTGCTGTCGGCGCAGCGCTCGGCGGACGAGGTCTACCTCGCCTGGCTGCAAGCGTCGGCGGACCTGGCGACGGCCACGGTGCAGTTGCAACTCGCGGTCGGCGCCAGTCCTGATTGATCCGGCGTCAGTTAGGCTTGAGCATCATGCGGAACGCCTGCAGCGCAGCCGGCTGGTAGATCGTCGCATGGGTTTCGGCCGGCATGCTTTGGTAATACCAGCGCAGGCCGTCCGGAGCGCGGGCCGTCAGCAGCGCCGACAATTGCCCGGCGCCCTGAACGATGCCGGCGTTGGAGCTGCTGGCGAAATACAAGGTCTGCGGTTTTGCTGCGCGCTTGGCCAGCAGGGCCGGTGCTTCGGCCAACAGCTTGCTGTCGTTCCACCACAGGCTGGGATCGGCCGCCACATAGTGATCGAATAGCTGCGGATCGCGCAGGAAGGTTTCGACCACGAACAGGCCGGCCAGCGATTCGCCGATCACAGCCGTTTCGCCGGTGGTGCGGTAGCGCTGCTTCACTTCGGGCATCAACTCTTCACGGATGAAGCGGCGGAACTGGGCCGAGCCGCCGACCACCGGGGCGATCTTCTTGTCTTCGGCGTTGTCGGTCGGGCCGGTCATGTCGCGGCGGCGCTGGGTGTTTTCTATGCCGACCAGCATGAACGGGCGCATGGTGCCGTTATCGACCGACACTTGCAGCAGGCCGGCGATGTGCAGGAAGTCTTCGCGCAAGCCGCCGTCCGGCATGTAGAGCACAGGCAGCGGCGCATCGGCCGGCAAGCTGTAGCCGCGCGACATATAGACATTGATGTGGCGCGTTTCGGCCAGCACTTTCGATTCGATGTTAAAGCTCTCTCCGATCACCAGCGGCGCGGCGGCCGAAACGGCCGGCGCGGCGTGCAGCGGGCCGCTCAGACCGGCGCCCAGCAGCGCGGCCGCCAGGCACAGACTTCCGTGGAACTTATTGAACATAACGATATGCTTCATTTCCGCCCTTCGCGTTGTTGTCGAGTGAGCGGGAGTCTGGCGTAAATGGATGGTGATGGTCAAGCTTTGCTCGACGTATCACAAGAAGACGCCCCCTAACCCGGCGCTGTTCCTTCCCAAATGTTATACACTACTTGCAAAGATAACTGGCGTGAGGTGCGTCATGGCGCAGGACAATCAGAGGCATCTGGGGCGACTCGCCAAGCGGACTGGCATAGGCGTTGCTACGCCCGTTCAAGCTGAGGCCGTCATAGCCAACGACGTCGCCGCAGAGCAAGCGGAGCGCGCGAAGCGCTTGGCTGCGGTGATGAGCATGCACGGCATCTGGAAAGATGATCCAACCAAGCCGCAAGATGGCGCAGAGTACCAGCGCGAGGTGCGTGCTGAATGGCGATAGTTCTATTCGACACCAGTATCTTAATTGATAACTTCGTAGGCATCCGTGAAGCGGTTGTCGAGCTAACGAATTACAAGGACGCCGTCATCAGTTCCATCACCTGGATGGAGGTGGCGTGCAAGATGCAAAAAGCCGATATGCATCATCCGCGCGACTGCAGAATCCCAAGGGCGCCTTGTTATCACCCGAAATCCATCCGACTTCGGCGGTGAAGGGTCTATGGTGCGTGTGCCAGACGAGCTGGCGAATGGCGTCGCAGTGCGCGTTAGGCCGCCACCGGTTTAAGAAGCAAAGAACTGCGCAGAGTCCGCAACCTGCCAGACGCCTTTTACGCGGCCGTGGTCATCCACGTCCCAAACATGCGAGAAGCGCACCTGCACCGGCGGGCTGCCCTCGGTTTTAGTGACGCGATAGTCGCCTAGCGCCACGACCGTGTCTCCACCATCAACAAACCTCTCCGGAAAAGCCCCAAACGCATGAACGTGAGCAAGCAGTTTTGGATAAAACCCGCCAAACACTTCGGCCATGCCGCGATAGACTGCGCCCTCTGGAAAACCAGGCGCAACATCCCACACCGGCTCATCGACCAAGATCTCCCGTATCGACTGCAGGTCTTTCGATTTCAACGCCCGATAAAGCGCTTTCACTTGCCGCAGATTTTTCGTATCACCTACGCTCTCATCCAGAACATCGCTCATCAGACACCTTTCTGAAAAATGCCTATTTTGTCACAAATACACGCTTGACAAGTTCTGAAACCTCGCCAATACTATACCTTATGGTTAACTATAAAGATCCCCAGCTGGACCTGATCTTCGCGGCACTGTCCGATGCCACGCGGCGCGGCGTGCTGGCGCAATTGGGCGGCGGCAGTTGTACGGTCACAGAGCTGGCGCAGCAGTATGAGATGTCGCTGCCCGGCTTCATGAAACACCTGGCCGTGCTGGAAACGGCCGGCCTGATCGCCCGCTCGAAGGAAGGACGCGTGGTGCGCTGCGAACTGCATGCCGCGCCCATGCAGGATGCCGCCATGTGGATTGCCCACTACCAGCGTTTCTGGACCGACCAGCTCGATTCGCTGGGACGCTATCTCTATCACCAGGAGGAAATCGCATCATGCCAACAACCGAACAGCCCGCCCAAGTCAGTCTCCGACGCATCTACCCCGTCGGTCCCGAAAAAGTCTGGCGCGCGTGGACCGACCCGCAAGCGCTGAGCCAGTGGTTCGGCCCCGGTGCGGCCTCGCTGACCAAGGCCGAGCTCGACCTGCGCGTAGGCGGTCAATATCACCTCGCCTTCGCCGGCCCCGACGGCGGCTTGAATCAATTGACCGGCGTTTATCAGGAAGTGGCGCCTTATACGCGGCTGGTATTCACCTGGGCCTGGCACAGCACGCCGGAACGGCAGTCGCGCGTCAGCATCGTTTTAACGCCGGTGGCGGAAGGTACGGAACTGAGCTTCGTGCACGACCGCTTCTTCGACGAGCAGGCCCGCATCAACCATGAACGGGGCTGGGCTCTGTTCTTCAGCAGTCTTGATCGTTACTTTTCAGGAGGTTCGCTATGAAATACCAGGGAAGCTGCCATTGCGGCAATGTGAAACTTGAGGCCGAAGGCGAGATCACATCGGCGATGTCCTGCAACTGCTCGATATGCCAGCGTAAGGGCGTGCTGATGTGGTTCATACCGCGCCAGGACATGCGCCTGCTGACGCCGGAAGACGCGGCCAGCACCTACCTGTTCAACAAGCACCTGATCAAGCACCGCTTCTGCCCGACCTGCGGCATCTCGCCCTACAGCGAAGGCACGGCGCCCAACGGCGACGCCATGGCCGCCATCAATATCCGTTGCATCGAAGGGATAGACCTGGACGCCATCCCCGTCACTCACTACGACGGCCGGTCGATTTAATCCGCTCGACCTCCTGAAGATTTGCTTTTAAAATAAGACTCCGCAAATCCACAGGAGGCTGAGGCATGAAGCGCTGGTCAATTCCATTTGCTGTACTGGTCGGTGGCGCCATTGCCGGCGCGCTCGACATCACGTTCGCGATTTCCTTTGCCGTCTACAACGGCCTGACGCCTGAGCGCCTGCTGCAAATCGTCGCCAGCGGTCTGCTGGGCAGCGCGGCCTTCAACGGCGGCGCATTGACGGCGGCGCTTGGATTGCTGAGTCACTTCGCCCTCAGCTTCGTATGGATGGCGCTGTTCCTGGTGGCGGCACGGCAGGCGCCTGCCCTGCTGGCCAAGCCACTGCTGTCTGCCATCCTGTTCGGCATCCTGGTGTTCCTGGCGATGCGGCTGGTGGTGCTGCCGCTGTCCGCCTTCCCCCACCCTGTCACATTCCAGCCGCTGTCGACGGTACTGGACCTGGCTTCCCACATGTTTTTGTTCGGCCTGCCGATTGTGTGGGCCACCCGCAAGGCAACGCCCTGACCCCACAAGGAAACGCAGATGGAATCACGCCCTACCGATGCAACCGAAATGCTGTTCTCCTACGGCACGCTGCAACAGCCGGAAGTGCAGATGGCGACGTTTGGCCGCCTGCTGTCCGGCCATCAGGACAGCCTGCCGGGCTATCGCCTGTCGGCGGTGGCGATTGACGATCCGGCCGTGGTCGAAACCAGCGGCAAGACGCATCATCCCATCGTTTCCCACACCGGCTCGCCGGACGACAAGGTTGCCGGCTCGGTGCTGGCGGTGACTGCCGATGAACTGCGGGACTCGGACCGCTACGAAGTGGCGGCGTACCGCCGCCAAAGCGTCGCGCTGGCCTCGGGCGCCGTCGCCTGGGCCTATGTGGATGCAAGGGATACGCCGACATAAAAAAAGGGCAGCCTTTTAATCGGCTGCCCTTCTGCTTTACGGCGTTACGCTAGATTCAGATCGCTGCAATCGCCGCGTTGAAGGTGGCGCTTGGACGCATGACCGCTTCGGTCTTGGCCGGGTCCGGGTAGTAGTAGCCGCCGATGTCCATCGGCTTGCCCTGCACCGAGTTCAGCTCTTCGACGATCTTGGCTTCGTTGGCCGCCAGCGATTTCGCCAGTGGCGCGAAATAGGCTTGCAGTTCAGCGTCGTCGGTCTGGGCCGCCAGCGCCTGCGCCCAGTACAGCGACAGGTAGAAGTGGCTGCCACGGTTGTCCAGCTCGCCGGTACGGGTCGATGGCGACTTGTTATTGTCCAGCAGCTTGCCGGTGGCTTCGTCCAGCGTCTTGGCCAACAGCTTGGCCTTGGCGTTGCCGGACTTGATGCCCAGGTCTTCCAGCGATACCGCCAGCGCCAGGAACTCGCCCAGCGAATCCCAGCGCAGGTGGTTTTCTTCCACCAACTGCTTGACGTGTTTCGGCGCCGAGCCGCCGGCGCCGGTTTCGTACATGCCGCCGCCCGCCATCAGCGGAACGATGGACAGCATCTTGGCGCTGGTGCCCAGTTCCAGGATCGGGAACAGGTCGGTCAGGTAGTCGCGCAGGATGTTGCCGGTCACCGAGATGGTGTCCAGGCCGCGGAAGGCGCGCTCCAGCGTATAGCGCATGGCGCGGGTCTGCGACATGATCTGGATTTCCAAGCCCTTGGTGTCGTGGTCCTTCAGGTAGGTTTGCACCTTCTTGATCACTTCGTTCTCGTGCGGACGATAGCTGTCCAGCCAGAACACGGCAGGCATACCGGAATTGCGGGCGCGGGTGACGGCCAGTTTGACCCAGTCGCGGATCGGCGCGTCCTTGACCTGGCACATGCGCCAGATATCGCCTTCTTCAACGTTCTGGGTCAGCAGCACTTCGCCGGTGGCCAGGTCGGTGATGTTGGCGACGCCGGCTTCCGAGACTTCGAAAGTCTTGTCGTGCGAGCCGTATTCCTCGGCTTGCTGGGCCATCAGGCCGACGTTAGGCACGGTGCCCATGGTCTTCGGATCGAAGTTGCCATGCCATTTGCAGAAGCCGATCATTTCCTGGTAGATGCGGGCGAAGGTCGATTCCGGCATCACGGCCTTGACGTCCTTCGGACGGCCATCGGCGCCCCACATCTTGCCGCCGATGCGGATCATGGCTGGCATCGACGCGTCGACGATGATGTCGTTCGGCGAGTGGAAGTTGGTGATGCCCTTGGCCGAGTCGACCATCGCCAGTTCCGGACGGTTGGCGTGGCAGGCGTGCAGGTCCTTGAGGATCTCTTCCTTCTGCGAGGTCGGCAGCTTTTCGATCTTCTCGTACAGGTTGGCCATGCCGTTGTTGACGTTGACGCCCAGTTCATCGAACAGCGCCGCGTGCTTGGCGAACGCGTCCTTGTAGAAGATGCGGACGCAGTGGCCGAACACGATCGGGTGCGACACCTTCATCATGGTGGCCTTGACGTGCAGCGAGAACATCACGCCGGTCTTGAAGGCGTCGTCGATTTCCTTCTCGTAGAACTCCAGCAAGGCCTTTTTGCTCATGAACATGCTGTCGATGATTTCGCCGGCCTGCAGCGAGACCTTCGGTTTCAGCACGACGGTCTTGCCGGAAGCGGTGATCAGTTCCATCTTGACATCACGGGCCTGGCTCAGGGTCAGCGATTTTTCGCCGTGGTAGAAGTCGCCGTGGTGCATGTGCGAGACGTGGGTGCGCGAAGCCTGGCTCCACTCGCCCATCGAATGCGGGTGCTTGCGGGCGAACTCTTTGACGGCCTTGGGCGCGCGGCGGTCGGAGTTACCTTCGCGCAGCACCGGGTTGACCGAGCTGCCGATGCACTTGCCGTAGCGGGCTTTGAGCGCCTTGTCGGCGTCGGTCTTGGCATCTTCCGGATAATCCGGCAGCTTGTAGCCGCGCGCTTGCAGCTCGCGGATGCAGGTGGTCAGCTGACCGACCGAAGCGCTGATGTTGGGCAGCTTGATGATGTTGGTGTCGGCGAGCTGGGTCAGTGCGCCCAGTTCGGCCAGGGTGTTCGGGACCTTCTGCGCGTCGCTCAGGAATTCGGGGAATTCGGCCAGCACCCGTGCCGCCACCGAAATATCGCTGGAGGTCACGTCCACGCCAGCCGATGCAGCGAACTTCTTGATAATAGGCAGCAGCGAATAGGTCGCCAGCATAGGCGCTTCATCGGTCAGCGTGTAGATGATTTTAGTTTTCTGTGTTGCCATGTTCATTCCATGTCATGCGGGCGATACCCGCCGATTGAATTCCTCCGTTCCAGATTGCAAGATGGATTGTCGTAATCTGGCAACGGCCCCAACCTGCATTTTAGCCCTGTTGGCGGCCGATGCCCAGAGGCGGATTCTGCGTATCGGGCCTTTGCCCTCAATAAATATAAAAAGAACATCCACTTAAGTTGCTCCAGAGCATAACTTTAACAACTAAAAGTTTCAGCAGGCCCAAGCACCACATATTTCTTTGTTGCACCAGTGCTGAAAGTGATTATGTGAGAGTTTACGCGCCCCGTCAGCCCTCTAAGATCGTGCAAACGTTCTGCCAAATTCTCATTTGGATATTTGGAATGCAAATAAGGCCTTAAGGAGGCAATATGAAATTTCAGAATTGGACAGTGGCGAGCCGGCTGGGACTGGGTTTTGGCCTGGGCGCTGTGTTTCTGTTGGTAATCATCGCGCTGGCCCTGACCAGCATGCGGCAGATCCAGGGGCGGCTGGACGAAATCAGCAAGGTCAACAATATCGAGACCAAACTGGCCCAGGTGATGGACCTGACAGTTACAGAGCGCGCGCTTGCCACGCGCAACCTGATCCTGTTGAAGGAAGACAAGGAAATCCAGATCGAGGTCAACCGTATCGACGAACAGCAGAAGAAATATGCCGCCGCCCAGGACCAGTTGGGGCAAATGTTCTCGACGCTGGCCGGCACCTCCCCTGATGAAAAAGAGTTGCTGGAACAAATCCGCAAGCAGGCGGATCTGGCAGTACCGTTCATCCAGCGCGCCGCCTCGCTGGCGCTGGAGCAAAAACAGGACGACGCCTATAAAGTGCTGCGCTATGAATTCCGGCCGGTGCAGAAGCGCTGGTGGGAACTGCTGCGCAAGCTGATCGCCCTCGAGGAAAAACAAAACGTCGAAGCGGCCGACGCGGCCGAAGTGGCCTACGCCCAGGCCCGCACGGTGATGCTGATCATCGGTTCGCTGGCCCTGCTGACCAGCGTGGCGGCGGCCTGGCTGATCACCCGCGGCGTCACCCGCGAGCTGGGCTGCGAGCCGGGCGAAGCGGCCGAGATCGCCGGCCAGATCGCCGCCGGCAACCTGACGGTGCGCATCGATCCCAAGGCGGGCGACCAGCACAGCCTGCTGTTCGCGATGCGCTCCATGCGCGACAGCCTGGCCCGCATCGTCAACCAGGTGCACGCCAGCACCGAGACCATCGCCGCCGCCGCCGGCCAGATCGCCTCCGGCAACCTGGACCTGTCCTCGCGCACCGAGCAGCAGGCCAGCACGCTGGAGGAAACCGCCTCCTCGATGGAGGAGCTGACCAGCACCGTGCGCCTGAACACCGACCACGCGCGCCAGGCCAACGGCCTGGCCGAATCGGCCTCCGACGTCGCCGCCAAGGGTGGCGCGGTGGTGGCGCAGGTGGTCGACACCATGGCCGCCATCGATGTCTCCGCGCGCAAGATCGTCGACATCATCGCCGTCATCGACGGCATCGCCTTCCAGACCAACATCCTGGCGCTGAACGCCGCCGTGGAAGCGGCGCGCGCCGGCGAACAGGGGCGCGGCTTCGCGGTCGTCGCCACCGAGGTGCGCAACCTGGCCCAGCGCTCGGCCGCAGCGGCCAAGGAAATCAAGGACTTGATCGGCGATTCGGTCGACAAGGTCCAGGCCGGCAACCGCCTGGTCGAACAGGCCGGATCGACCATGCACGACGTGGTGTCCAGCGTCAAACGGGTGACCGACATCATGTCCGAGATCATGCTGGCCAGCCAGGAGCAATCGTCGGGCATCGAGCAGATCAACACGGCGGTCACGCAGATGGACGACGTGACCCAGCAAAACGCCGCGCTGGTGGAGGAAGCCGCCGCCGCCGCGCACGCCATGCAGGACCAGGTCAACAGCCTCAACGACCTGGTCAGCGTGTTCCGCACCGAGGCCAAGTCGGTCGCGGCGCGGCCGGCGCTGCAGCGGGTAGCGGCCGTGGCCGTGGCGGTGCCGGCCAAGTCGCCGCGCGCCCCCGCCCTGACCACGGCGGTGCGCGCACGCGGCGCGGCCAAGGTCGATACGCAGGAATGGGAACAGTTCTGATTCGGAGGATGAGTGATGGGCAAGCTGGATAAAATCGACGACGTGGGCATGCCGGGCGCGCCCAATATATTCTGGCACGGCAGCCAGGTCAGCGCCGACGTGCGCAGCCGCCAGGCCGGGCAACGGGCGGCCACCATCTGGCTCACCGGCCTCAGCGGCGCTGGCAAGTCGACCCTGGCGTCCGCGCTGGAAGGCCGGCTGGTCGGCGCCGGCCACATGGCCTACGTGCTGGACGGCGACAACCTGCGCCACCACCTGAACCGCGACCTCGGCTTCTCGCCCGCCGACCGCCAGGAAAACATCCGCCGCAGCGCCGAAGTGGCCAGGATCATGAACGACGCCGGCCTGTTCGTGATCTGCGCCTTCATCTCGCCGCTGCGCCAGGACCGCGAGATGGCGCGCCAGATCATCGGCGCCAACAACTTCATCGAAACCCATATCTGCACCTCGGTCGCCGTGTGCGAGGCGCGCGACCCCAAGGGCCTGTACCAGAAAGCCCGGGCCGGGCTGATACCGGAGTTCACCGGCATCTCGGCGCCGTACGAGGAACCGCTGGCGCCGGCGCTCAAGCTGGACACCGGCGCCCTGCCGCTGGACGCCTGCTGCGAGCGGCTGTATCAACAACTGTCGCGCCGCTTCATCTGATGCCGTCATGGACGCCGCGCACAACTACGATGTCTTCAACGGCGACGCCGACGGCATCTTCGCGCTGCACCAGATGCGCCTGCACACGCCGCTGCAGGCCGGGCTGATCACCGGCGTCAAGCGCGAGATCGACCTGCTGCGGCGCGTGCCGGACGGCTGTACCGGCCAGGTGCTGGTGCTCGACATCGCGCTCGACAGCAACACCGCGGCCCTGCAGCGCCTGCTCGACGGCGGCGCCGAGGTAGCGTACTTCGACCACCACTCGGCCGACTGCGCCTTCGCCCATCCCCGCCTGCGCCTGCATTGCGACGGCGCGCCCGACGTCTGCACCAGCATCCTGGTGGACCGCCACCTGCAAGGCCGCCACCGGCCTTGGGCGGTGGCGGCGGCCTTCGGCGACAACCTGGCCGAAGCGGCCTGCCGGCTGGCCCGCCGCATCGGCCTGGACGCCGCCGCCGTCGAGGCGCTGGCGCAGTTGGGCCAGGTGTTCAACTACAACGCCTACGGCGAATGCGAGCAGGACCTGCACATCGCCCCGGCCGCGCTGTACCGCGCGCTGGCCGGCCACGAGCACCCTTTCGATTTCATCGCCGGCAGCGAGATCTACCGCGCCCTGTGCGCCGGCTACCGCGACGATTGCGCGCACCTGCAAGGCCTGCGGCCGCACGCCGAACTGGGCGCCGGCGCGGTCTACATCCTGCCCGCCAGCGCCTGGGCGCGGCGCGTCAGCGGCGTGCTGGCCAACCGGCTGGCGGCCCAGCACCACGGCGCCTCGTTCGCCGTGCTCAACGAACGCGACGACGGCTCCTACCTGGTCAGCGTACGTTCGGGAACACCGTTGACGCACAGCGCCAACGGCTTTTGCCAGCAATTCGACACCGGTGGCGGACGCAAGGCCGCCGCCGGCATCAACCGCCTGCCGGCGGCGGAACTGGGCCGTTTCATGGACAGCTTCCGCCGCTATTACACCGCGTCGCCCGCCGGCCTCGCCGGCCTGATTACCGAGGAAAAATCAACATGAACGATATGTCCAACAATGGCGGCGTCCGGCGTCCGCGTCCCGTGATGATGATACCGCTGCGCCGCTGCGGCAGCCACGCGCTGCGGCTGCGGCTGAACATGTCGCCGCAGTTCTATTCGCCCTACCCGCTGCACATCGTCGACCTGGTGCCGCTGCTGCCGCTGTACGGCGACCTGCGCGACGACCGCGCCTACTTCAACCTGGTGGTCGACGTGGTGGGCCTGCAGGCGGTGAGCATGGTTAAGTGGCCGGAGGTGGTGTTCGATCCGGTGGAGATCTTCGAAACGCTGCGCAGCCAGCCGCGCAGCGTGCACCGCGTGGTGTGGGAACTGCTGCTGCGCTCGGCCGAGCAGCAAGGTGCCGGCGTGGTGATGGACAAGTCGCTGGACAGCGTGCACTACGCGCAGGAGCTGATGACGCTGTATCCAGACATGCTGTTCGTCAACGTGGCGCGCGATCCGCGCGCCCAGGTGGCGTCGATGAACCGCGCCATCATCCACGATTTCGACACCCGCCTCAACGCCCAGGCCTGGCTGGCCGCGCACCAGGCGGCCGACCGCGTGATGCAGCAATGGCCCGAACGCGTGCTGACCATCCGCTACGAAGACTTCCTGTCGCAGCAGCAGGCCACGCTGGAGACCGTGTGCGGCTTCCTGGGCATCGCCTTCCAGCCGCAGATGCTGGACGGCGCCGCCTCGCGCGAGGCGCTCCAGCTATCGCAGATGTCGGCGCTATGGTCGTCCAACTGCTATCCGCCGATCGCCGCCAACATCGACAAGTTCAAGCAGCAGCTGACGCTGGACGAGATCAACCTGATCGAAACGCTGACCGGCGACTACATGGACCGCTACGGCTACACCCGCCTGGCCGCCGGCGACGCGCCGATGCAGCCGGCGCTGCTCGAACAGGCCCAGCGCAGCTCCAAGGTGGGCCGCGAACTGGCCTGGCGCGACCTGGAGCGCAGCAACTTCCGCGACTACGCGCTGCGCCGCAGCCGCGCCGACTATCTGGAACGGCTGCGCGCGCGCCTGCTGGGACAGCCGTCGCTGCCCGGCAGCGGCCAGCTCGTCACGCTTGAACAGTTGGATCCGGCCGCGTTTGCGCCGGCCGATTAAGCACCGGCCGATCAAGCCTGGGCCAGTTGCTCCGCGCACTTGGCCAGCGCCAGCCGCAGCTCGCGCATCTTGGGCGGCTTGCTCAGCACCTGGTCGACATTGACCGGCGCCTCGCCGCTGTCCGGGATCAGGCGCTGGCCCCAGCCGGTCAGCAGCACCACCGGCGTGGCCGGGGCCACGCGCTTGACCGTCTCGGCCACCTTGCGGCCGTCGACATACGGCATGCCAAGGTCGGTGATCACCACCGCAAACGCGTTACCCGCCTGCTCGGCCGCGCAGAACAGGTCAATGCCAGCCTGGCCGCCGTCGGCCTTGGTGACATGGTGGCCGTCCAGGCTCAGGATATTCTCCAGCGACGCCAGCACGGTGGGGTCGTCGTCGACGATCAGGATGCGCAGGCCCGGTCCCGGCCCCAGCGCCTGCAGCGGCGCGGAACCGGCCGCCGACGTCGGCGCCACCGGGAAATACATCCTGACCGCGGTGCCGTGGTTCAGTTTGGACTCGATGGCGATGCTGGCCGAGTGCCGCTCTATCATGCCGTACACGGTGGCCAGGCCGAGGCCGGTGCCGCGTTCGCCCTTGGTGGTGAAGAACGGTTCCAGGCAGCGCCGCTGCGTCGCCTCGTCCATGCCGGTGCCACTGTCGGCCACCTCCACCAGCACATACGGGCCGGAGCCGTCATCCAACTGCTCGACATGGCGGGTGCGCAGGGTCACGGCGCCGCCCTCCGGCATGGCGTCGACGGCATTGAAGATCAGGTTGGTCAAGGCTTCGCGGATTTCGCCCTCGACGCCGAGGATGGCCGGCAGCTCGACGCCCAGCTCCTGCCGCATCTCGATCACGATGCCGCGCTGTTGCGGCATGTCCGACCAGCGCGCGCGGGTCAGGTCGACCACGTGCTGCATCATCAGGTTGACGTTGACGGTGCTGTGGGTCAGCTGCGGTTCGCGCTGGCGGTAGAACTCGCGCATGCGCGCCACCGTCGAGGCGACGTCGTCGATGGCGCGCTCGATCACCTGCAAGCAGGCGCGGCCGTTCTCGCTCAGGCCGCGCTCGGTCTCCAGCAGCGACTCGGCGTACAGGCCGATCGGCGAGATGGCGTTGTTGATGTCGTGCGCGATGCCGCTGGCCATTTGCCCCAGCGCGCGCAGGCGCTCCTGCTTGGTCACCTGCACCTGGCTCTGGTGCAGGTCGTCGTAAGCCTGTTGCAGCGCGCCGTACAGCCTGGCCTGGTTGGCGGCCAGCGCCACGTGCTCGCTGAGCTGGCGCAGGAATTCGCAGTCGGTGCTGGAGAAGGCGTCGGCCTCGGCGCGCGCCACGATCAGCACGCCGAACACGGTGCTTTCGGCCAGCAGCGGCGCCAGCACCAGCGAACTCATGCCCACCTTGGCCAGCCGCCTGGGGAAGGGAAACTCGACGTCGCGGATGTCGGGCTCGTACACCAGCTGGCCGCGCACGCAGCGCGACAGGCCGTTCTCGTCGATCTCGATGCGGGCCGCCTCGCCCATCGCCATCGCCTCGGACAGCTGGTAGCTCTGCATGCCGACGCAGCTGACCACCAGCTCGTTGCCCTGGTACAGGCAGATGGCGCCGAAATCGATGGGCAGCTGGTCTTCCAGGCAACGCACCACCACCTGGAAGATGCTGGGCAAGTCCTGCCGCTCGCCGATCGAGCGGGTGATCTGGTGAAGCAAGCTCATGCGCGCCAGCTGGGCCACCACCTTGCGCTCGGCCGCCTGCCGTTCCGCCACCTCGGTTTGCAGCGCCACGTTGGCGTGGATCAGTTCATCGCGCGAGACGGTGGTCTGGCGCAGCCGCTCCACCATGCCGTCGAAGGACCTGGCCAAGTTGCCGATCTCGTCGTCGGCGCGCGCGTCCAGCACCACGTCCAGGCTGCCGGCGCCGATCACCTTGGTGGCCTGGTGCAGGCGCGCCAGCGGCTTGCTGACGCTGCGGATGGTCAGGCCCATCGCGCCGATCACCACCAGCAGCACCAGCGCGCCCAGCACCGCGCCGACCGTCACCAGGTCGGACTGGGCCGACAACATCTTGCCGCGGCTGATGCGGGCCAGGTCTTCCGCGTCGGACATCATCGCCTGCGCCCGGTTCATCATCAGGCCCGACAGCCTGGCCTCCAGCTCCAGCAGGATGGTGCGCCGCTCCGGCGTGCGGGTGAACTCCGCCTGCAGCCCCTGCAACTCGTTGAACAAACCCAGCAGCGACTGCTGGCGTTCGCGCACGTCGCGCAGCAGTCCCCGTTCATCCTCGTCGTCGAAGTTGCCGTCGTCGGCGATCATCGTTTGCAGCGACTGGTGCCGTTGCAGCCATTGCGCCTTGGTGCGGGCCTGGTGGAGCTGCACATACTCCAGCGACAGATAGCGCAGCGCGGCGGCGCCGCGCAGCACGTCGCCGGTGATTTCCGCCTTGGCGATCTCGTGCCGCATCTGCTGCGTGGTGCGGGCGAACACCAGCGCCATGATCGCCAGCAGGACGATGCAGATGATTTGCGCCAGCTTGAGGCGGGTGGAGATTTTCACGCGGTGGCCCCTAGTAGATGATCGTCACTTCGGTCGGGCTCACGGTCTTGAGTCCGTCGAGGTAGATGTAGTCGAGGAAGTTGGGCACCTCGCGCGCGGTGGTCAACCCGCCCTTGATGGCCCAGCGCGACTGGTCCTCCAGCACCAGCAGCAGGCTCTGGTCGAGCTCCAGGCCGAAATGGTGGGCCGGCCACGCGGCCAGCATGGCGCTGGCGCCGCTGGCCGAGAGCTTGGGAAAGAAGGCCACGCCGGCGGCCGGATGTTCGCGGCAAAAGCGCTCGCCCTGCTCCAGCGCCTGCAACAGCCGCACCACGGTGTGCGGATTCTGCTTGATGTAGCGCGACAGCGCCACCATGTTGTAGATACTCTCGTAGACGTCGGCCCCGGTGAAGCGGATGGCGTTGGCGCCCAGGCTTTCCTCGGCCACGCCCAGGAAGGGATCCCAGCCGGCGACGGCGTCCACCTTGCCGTCGGTGATGGCCTGCTGCAGGCCGTCGGGCGGGTAGTTCACCAGCGTCACGTCGTGGGTGTCGAGGCGCTGGCGATTGAGGAACACCTCCAGCGTGAAATGGCCGGAAGTGCTCAGTGTCACGCCGATGCGCTTGCCCTTCAGGTCGGCGGGCCGGGCGATACCACGGTCGCGCCGCGCCACCAGGCCGTGGTCGCGGCCGGTGCGGAAGATGGTGCTGATCACCTGGATCGGCGTGGCGTCCATCGCAAAGAACATGATGGGGATGTCGGCCACGGTCGCCATGTCGGCCTTGTTCGAGGTCACCGCCTCCAGCGCCTGGCGGCCGTTGGTGTAGGGCTGCAGCGTGACCGCCAGTTGCCGGCCTTTGAAATAGCCCTGGGCCTGGGCCGCCATCACCGGACAGGCGCCCACATATTCGGTGTTGGTGGCGATCACCAGCGCGGTCGGCGCCGGCAGCGGATCGACGGCCGGCCGCAGCACCAGCCACATGCCGACGCCGGCCAGCAGTACCAGCACGGCGGCCAGCAACCAGGCTGTGAGGGGAAAACGCTTCATACGGGCTCCAGGCATGGACTGCTGTGTCAGCTGGCGTGCTGGGTGGGGACGCGCGCGCCCGGCATGGCAGCCACGCCGCTTTGCAGCGGTAGCTCGATGCGGAAGGTGCTGCCCTCGCCGGGCTTGCTTTCCACGCTGATGCTGCCGCGCATGGCTTCGACCAGGCGCTTGGTGATGGTCAACCCCAGGCCGGTGCCTTCCTCATTGCTCTCGTCGCGGCCGGCGCGGCCGAACGGCAGGAAGATCTCTTCCATCTGTTCGGGATTGAGGCCGATGCCGCTGTCGCTGACGGCGATGCAGCCGTAGCCGGCGCGCGACACGCTGCAATAGACCGTGACGCTGCCGTGCACATGGTTGTACTTGATCGCATTCGACAGCAGGTTCACCAGGATCTGCTTGAGCCGCATGCGGTCGACGCACAGCTCCAGCTTGCAATCGGCCGGCATCATCAGCGCGATCAGGCGCTTCTCGGCCAGCGGCGCGACGATGGCCTGCACTTCGCGCAGCACCTCGTCCAGCAGCACCGCGCCCAGCATCATCGACACCTTGCCGGCCTCGATCTTGGACAGGTCCAGCATCTCGTTCACCAGCTGCAGCAAGTGCCTGCCGGACGAGACGATGTTCTGGCAGAAGCGCTGGCGCTCGCCCTCGCCCTTGGGGAATTTGTCGCTGGCCAGGATCTGCGCGAAGCCGAGGATGCTGTTCAGCGGCGTGCGCAGCTCGTGGCTCATATTCGACAGGAAGGCCGACTTCTCGCTATTGGTGCGCTCGGCCTCCTTGCGCGCCGTCTCCAGGAACAGGTTCACGCGGCCGAGCTCGTCAATGCGGTCGCGCAGGGCCGCCTCCAGCTTGAGGTTCTGCGTGCGCAGCTGGCGCGAATCAAGCGCGCGCGCCAGCACCGGCAGCAGGGTCGCGGCCTTGAAGGGTTTGATGATGTAGTCGAAGGCGCCGATCTTCATCGCCTTGACGGCGGTATCGACGGTGCCCTCGCCGGTCATGATGATGCAGGCGATGGTGGAGTCCAGCGCCCGCGCCGCTTCGATCAGGCTCAGCCCGTTCATGCCGGGCATGATCATGTCGGTCAGCAGCAGGTCGAAGTGGTTGTCGCGCAGATGGGCCAGCGCCAGTTCACCGGTGGCAAAGCCGACCGCGTCGAACTCGTGTTGCCCCAGGATGTCGCACAGCGCCTTGAGATGGGCAGCCTGATCGTCCACGACCATGATGCGTGAACGCGGGACAAACTCGGACATGTCGCCTCCTGATACCATTGTTGGCTTTAGCAATTATGCCTACTTTACCGGGCGGAAATCTCACCAATTCTATCTATCGACCAGCTTGGCTTCCGGCTGTTGCGGCCGGCCGAACATCATCTTCTGGTAGCGGAACGCGTCGCGGATATTTTCGCGCAGCGTCAGGTCGTCCCAGGGCTTGGTGTAGAAGCGGTAGATCTCGCCGCGGTTGATGGCGTTCAGCACGGCCTCCAGCTCGGTGTAGCCGGACAGGATGATGCGTATCGTCTCGGGATACATGTCCTTCACGCGGCTGAGGAACTCGGTGCCGTTCATGCCGGGCATGCGCTGGTCGCTGATCACCACCTGTACCTGGTGGCTGGCCAGCAGATCGAAAGCTTCCTCGGCGGTGTTGGCGCGCAGGATGCGGTAGCCGTCGGGACGCAGCAGGCGCGTCAGCGCGGAACGGATGCTGGGCTCGTCGTCCAGCAACAACAGTGTCTGCTGTTCGCCCGGCGTTTCCTCGGCCGGCAGGGCCAGCGCGCGCTCTTCACCCAGCAGCGCGCCGAAGTCCTGCGCCGGCAAGGGCTTGCTGAACAAATAGCCCTGCATCTCGTCGCACTGGTAGCGCCGCAGATAGGCCAGCTGGGCTTCGGTCTCCACGCCCTCGGCGATGACCTTGAAGCCCAGGCTCTGGCCCAGCGCGATCACCGAGCGCACGATGGCGGCCACCTTGGGTTCGGCCAGCATCTCGCGCACGAAGGACTGGTCGATCTTCAGGTAGTCGACCGGGAACAGCTTCAGGTAGGCCAGGCTGGAGTAGCCGGTGCCGAAATCGTCGATCGACAGCGCGATGCCCATCTGCTTGAGGCCGCGCACCACCGCCACCGCGCCGTCGACGTTGTGCATCACCAGGCTCTCGGTCAGTTCCAGTTCCAGGTAGTGGGCGTCGAGGCCGCTGTCGGACAGCGCCGCCTGCACTTCCCGGCTCAGTCCCGGGTCGCGGAACTGGCGCGCCGAGACATTGACCGCCACCCGCAGCGGCGTCAGCCCGGCCTGCTGCCATTGCTGGTTCTGGAAACAGGCGGTGCGCATCACCCAGCGCCCGATCGCCACGATCAGGCCGGTTTCCTCGGCCACGCCGATGAAGCGCGCCGGCGACACCATGCCCATGGTCGGATGGCGCCAGCGCAGCAAGGCCTCCATGCCGACCACGGCGCCGCTGCGCAGGTCGACCTTGGGCTGGTAGTGCAGACTCAGCTGGTCGCGTTCGAGCGCATGGCGCAGCTCGGCCTCTATCATGGCGCGCTCGGTGATGCGGCTGTGCATGGCCGCCTCGTAGAACTGCAGTTGGTTGCGGCCGCCCTCCTTGGCGCGGTACATGGCGATGTCGGCGTGCTTGAGCAACTGGTGCGGCTCGCCGCCGTCGAGCGGGTAGACGCTGACGCCGATGCTGCAGGTGACGGTCAGCACCTGGCCGGCGATGGCGATCGTCTCGGCCACCGTCTCCTGCACCTGCTGCAGCACGGCCGCGGCCGGCGACTCCGGCGTGTCCGACAGCAGCAGCAGGAATTCGTCGCCGCCCAGGCGGGCCACGGTGTCGCTGTCGGCCAGGCAGGTGCGCAGGCGGATGCCGACCGTGCACAGCAGCTCGTCGCCGGCCTGGTGGCCCAGGCTGTCGTTGACCAGCTTGAAGTTGTCCAGGTCAATGAACACCACCCACAGGTGATGGCCATAGCGTTCGGCATAGCTGATGGCCTGCGCCATGCGGTCGCCGAACAACGCCCGGTTCGGCAAGCCGGTCAGCGGATCGTGGTTGGCCTGGTGCTCCAGCTGGTTCTGGTAGTTGATCGACTCCGTCATGTCGGTCAACACGCACACATGGTGGCTGGGCGGGCCGCCGGGCACCGGCACCGGCGCCACATGCAGCCGCACCCACAACAGGTGGCCGTTGCGGTGCACGATGCGCAGCATCATGGTCAGTTCATGCACGCCGCTCAGGGCCTCGCGCAAGGCGTCGCGGTCGGCGTTTTCCTGCTCCAGCAACAGGTCCAGCCGGCGTCCCGCGGCCTCGGCCTCGGCATAGCCGAACAGCCGCGTGAAGGCGGGATTGATGTAGTCGACCAGGTCGCCGCCGGGGCCGTGGGCGGTGATCACCACCGCGTTGTCGCTGGCCTCCAGCGCGCGCCCG
Organism: Duganella sp. BJB476; assembly: GCF_003416895.1. Classification (GTDB taxonomy): domain Bacteria; phylum Pseudomonadota; class Gammaproteobacteria; order Burkholderiales; family Burkholderiaceae_D; genus Rugamonas. The sequence goes on along the minus strand of NZ_QVIO01000001.1, from coordinate 683,069 downwards.
CGCAGCTGCAAGGTCTGCTCGGCCTGCTTGCGGTCGGTGATGTCCTCGATCGTGCCCAGCACGCCGATGATGTTGCCGCGCTGGTCGTGGAACGGCAGCTTGTTGATCAGGTACCAGTGCAGCCGGCCGTCCTCCCGCATCAGCTGGTCTTCGTCGTTGAAGCGGGCCTTGCCGGTGGCGACGATGGTGCGGTCGTCGGCGCGGATGGTCTCGGCATTGTGGCGCCAGGGGAAATCGTCGTCGGTCTTGCCGGCCACCTCCTCCACCACCCGCAGCCCGGCGGCGGCGGCGAACACGGTGTTGCAGCCGCAGTATTTGCCGTCCAGGTCCTTCCAGAAGATCTGGTGGGGGATGTGGTCGATGACCAGCTGCTTGAGCTCGCGCGAGGCGTACAGCGCGGCCTCCATGCGCAATTGCTCGGTGACGTCGTGCGCCACCACGAAGCGCGCCTGGCGGCCGGCGATCACCAGCGAATGGGAGGAAATCTGCACCTGGATGCGGCTGCCGTCGGCCTTGACATGGGTCCAGTCGCCGGCCAGCTCGGCGCCCTTGACCGGCGCGCTGGCCAGGTTGCGTTCCAGCGCGGCGATCTGCTCGGGCGGGCGGATGTCCTTGATCGTCATCTGCAGGAACTGCGCTTCCGCGTAGCCGTAGTGCGCCACGGCGGCGGCGTTGACCATCAGGAAGCGCAGCGTTTGCAAGTCGTAGATCCACATCGGCTGCGGGTGCTGCTCGAACAGGCGCTTGAAGCGCAGCAGCGATTCGTAGACGTCGTAGTCGCTGAGCTCGTACGCCATGCACAGGAAGCGGGCCGGCCTATGCTCCGTTGCAGGCTGCAATTCGATCGACTGGGTCACCGGATGGAAGCTGCCATCGGCTCCCAGCAGTTCAAGTTCGCCGTGCCAGTAGCCGTTCTCCTGCGCGGCCGCCAGCGCCGCATCCTGCAACACCAGCGCCGCCCAGTCGGTGTACAGGCGCGCCACCGGCTCGCCCAGCTTGTAAGTGCCCAGATGCTGGCGGCAGTACAGGTTCAACGCCAGCACCCTGCCGTCCATCCCCACCGTGAAGATAAAATAGGGGCAATGGTCGAAGAAGGTTTGCGGATCGACGGCGTCGCCGTTGACGCGCAGCCGCCCCTCGGCCATCGCTGGCATCGACTGGTCCGCTGTGGAGTGTGGCCGTGGATCGATTTGCATAGGTTTATCTTAACAGAAGCAAATCATGCACAGCGCGCACTATTGGTCCTACGTTATTTCGCGGCGTTGACGAGGGCGTGTCTACAACATGACGCTCAGCAGCGCTTCGAACGATGCCGGCTTGGCCAGGTGGGCGTCGAAGCCGACCGAGAAGATGCGCGCGCGGTCGCCCGTCTGCTGGCTGCGCAAGGCGGCGGCGGTGCGGAAGCGGTCCATATTGGGCATGTCGATATCGAGGAAAATGACGTCCGGCCTGAACTGGTCCGCCAGCGTCAGCGCGTCCTCCGCGCCGTAGGCGATGGCCGTGGAATAACCGCAAGCTTCCAACAGGGCGGCGACGGTGCCGGCGGCGGTGTGATTGTCATCCACCACCAGCACGCGCTGGGTTTGCATACGATCGTCAGGCATGACGTTCTCCTTTGAGTAAGTGGGAGCATCATGCGCCTGGCGGCGCCGGACTTCTGTACGGTCCCGTACAGTGGAATGATCGCCAGCGACCAGGTCGTTATGAAAATCACCAAGCGACAGAACGAAATTGGAGCAGAGGCCGCTTCCGCCCGTCGTTGCGGCAAGCCCCGGATTGACATGCCGGGCATTCCCGCACAAACTTGCATGATGCATAAGACCCCGACAACCTCCGCCTTCAGGATCCAGCGCTGGCTGGCGGGCGGCCTGTTATGCGCCGGCCTGGGGCTGTCCGCCGCCGGTGCCGCCGCCGAACATCTGGTGATCGACTACGTGGTGTCCAACAGTCCCCAGCGCAATGCGTGGCTGGGCATCATCAACCAGTTTGCCGCCGCCAATCCGGACATCCAGGTCGAACACCACGGCTACCCGCAGGAGCAATACAAGCGCGACTTCAATGCGCGCCTGAGCACCAGCCGCGCCGACCTGGCCTTCTGGTACGCGGGCGAACGCCTGCACGATGCCGCCCGGAGCAAGCTGCTGTCCCCGGTCGACGGCGAGCTGGTCGCACTGCTGAAGAAAAAGAAGTTCGCCCCCGCCGCCATCGAAGGCACGCGCATCGACGGCGAGGTCTATGGTTTTCCGTTGTACTACTATGTCTGGGGCTTCTTGTACCGCAAGTCGCTGTTCGAGCGCCTGGGCTTGCGGCCGCCGGCCAGCTGGAGCGAGTTCCTGCAAGCCTGCGAACGCCTGCAGGCGGCGGGCGTGACGCCGCTGGCGGTGGGCGCCAGGAGCGGCTGGCCGGCCGCCGCCTGGTTCGACTATCTGAACCTGCGCATCAACGGCATCGACTTCCACCGCAAGCTGCTGCGCGGCGACGCCAGCTTCGGCGACGCCCGGGTGCGCCAGGTGTTCGATACCTGGGGCGACTTGCTGCGCAAGGGCTACTTCCTGGAGGCCACAATGGACCAGGAAACCGACCGCGTCCCGCCGTATCTGTACCGCGACCATGTCGGCATGGTGTTGGCGGCAAGCTTTGTCGCCGCCAAGTTTCCGGCGGCGATAGCGGCCGACATGGGGTTCTTCGCCTTCCCGAGCTACACGCCCAGCCTGCCCGCGTATGAGGAAGCGCCGCTCGATGTGCTGGTCCTGCCTGCCCGGGGCCTGAACACCCGCGCCCGCAACCGCTTCCTGGCCTTCCTGGCGGAGAGCGGCGCGCTGCGCCAGATCGCCGAGGCCGACCAGACTTTTTCGGCCCAGGCCGATCCGGCCGCGCCGTCCACCCTGCTGGGCGATGCCACCACCGGCATCCTGGCCGGCGCGGCCGGACTGACCTATTTCTTCGACCGCGACGCCAGGGCGGAACTGGTCGCGCCCACCTACGACGGACTGCGCCGGTTCCTCAAGCCGCCGCATGACACGGAGCAGACGGTCAGCTACATCGAGAGCGCGCGCCGGCAAGCGCGCGCACCGCTCAACCGTCCTTAGGCGGGCGTGGTCCGCGCGGCCTTGCGCTTACTCCGCGCGGTCGTAGGAGAACTGGATGCCGGCCGTGCCGCCGGTGGAGACGAACAGGTCGATGAAGGCCGGCACGGTGTCGCTGCGCTTCCAGTCGCGCTGCAATTCGCAGAACAGCTGCACCGTGCTGATCAGTTTGCCGCCGGCCTGCTCGATGCGGCGCAAGGCCATCTCGTGCGCCGCCAGCGAGGTGCCGCCAACCGCGTCGGCCACCACGTACACTTCATAGCCGGCCGCCAGCGCGTCGAGCGCCGGGAAGGTCAGGCAGGCTTCGGTCCACAGCGCGGTCATGATCAGCTTCTTGCGGCCGGTGGCTGCCACCGCCTGGCGGAACTCGACGTCTTCCCAGGAATTGATGGTGGTGCGGTCGATGGTCGGATAGCCGTCCAGCACTTTGCGCAGCTGCGGTATGGGCGGCTTGTTCAGGCCGGTCTGGACGTTGACGGTCGAATGGATGATCGGCAAACCGTAGGCGACGGCGGCCTTCGAGGCGCCGACGATGTTGTTGATCAGCAGCTGGCGGTCCATCGAGGCTATCGAGTTCACCTGCACCGGCTGGTAGTCGATGACGACAAAGGCGCTGTTCTGCGGCGTGAGCAGATGGTCGCCGGCTGGATCGCGGATGGTTTCGCTGGTCATATGAACTCCTGGTATCTAAAAGTTGAGAGGCATATGATAGGTCCGCAACAATATCTGAAAAAGTGACATAAAATGCCATCAGTGTTCTTAATTTGGAACGATGATGGATTTGAATGACATTTTCTACTTCGTGAAAGTGGTCGAACACGGAGGCTTTACCCAGGCCGGCCGCGCGCTGAACATGCCGAAGTCCAAGCTCAGCCGCCGCATCGCGGCGCTGGAAGCTGCCCACAACGTCCGCCTGCTGCAGCGGACCACGCGCCACTTCTCGGTCACCGCCATGGGCCAGGAGTTTTACGAACGCTGCCAGGGCGTGCTGGTGGAGGCGGAAGCGGCGCGCGAAGTCATGCAGCGGGTCCACGCCGAGCCGCAGGGCGTGATCCGCATGAGCTGCCCCACCGCCCTGCTCGACTACCGCATCGGCGACCTGGTGGCGCGCTTCATGGCCGAGTATCCCAAGGTGCAGGTCCACCTGGACGCCACCAACCGCCGCGTCGACGTGCTGGGCGAAGGCCTGGACCTGGCCTTGCGGGTGCGCTTTCCGCCGCTGGAAAACGTCGACCTGGTCATGCGCGTGCTGTCCGGCAGTCCGCAGCGCCTGGTCGCCAGCCCCGCCCTGCTGGCGGCCCACGCCCGCCCGGCCGATCCGGCCGCGCTGGCCGACCTGCCCAGCCTGGATTGGGGACCGGTGCGCGAACATGCCTGGCAGCTGCTCGGCCCCGGCGACGCGGAAGCGCAGGTCAGGCATCGCCCGCGCTACATCACCGACGACATGACGGCCTTGCGGCAAGCGGCGCTGCGCGGCACCGGCATCGTGCAACTGCCGGAGATGGTGGTCGAAGCCGACCTCAAGCAAGGGCGGCTGCTCGACGTGTTGCCGGGCTGGGCGCCCAAGGGCGGCATCATCCACGCGGTGTTTCCATCGCGCCGCGGCCTGCTGCCCGGCATACGGCTGCTGATCGACTTCCTGGCCGAGCACATCCGCAAAGAGTGAATGCAACACCGGCGTCGCCGAGATTGTCATTGAATTGCAATGGGTCTACACTGAAACGCCCTGTCCCGAGTTTCTTCCTGGAGGAAGTCGCAATGAAAAAGGTCATCAGTGTGCTGGCGAGTGGTCTGTTGCTGTGGTCCTTGGGCGGCGGCGCCCTGGCCGAGGAGAACCGGGGAACTGCCGAGCAGGCGGTCGCGCTGGTGAAAAAGGCGGCGGCCTATTTCCGCGCCAACGGCAAGGAAAAAGCCTTTGCCGCCTATGACGACCCCAAGGGCGAATTCGTCGACCGCGACCTGTACATCTTCGTCTACAGCAAGAAAGGCGACATCCTGGCCCATGGCGCCAACAAGCGCATGGTGGGGAAAAACCTGATGGACATTAAGGACGAGGACGGCAAGAAGTTCGTCAAGGAACAGATCGACCTGGCCATGAGCAAAGGCAGCGGATGGGTCGATCTCAAGTGGGTCAACCCGGTGACCAAGACCATGCAACCGAAGGCGTCGTATGTCGAAAAGGTCGACGACGTGATCATCGGCTCCGGCATCTACAAATAAGCGCCTGCTGTTTATGCGCCGTCGATCGGCTACGCGCTGCGCGCTGTGGGTGGCGCTGGCCTGCGCCCTCGCGGGACCGGCCGCGCTGGCGCAGCGGCCGGCCATGACGGTCGGCGTGATCGACTCCGCGCCGCTGGCCTACCGCGATGCGCACGGCGCCGCCGCCGGCCTGCATGTCGACATCCTGGCGGAACTGGCGGCGCGCAGCGGCATCCCGATCGACATTCGTATCGAGCCCAAGGCCCGCTTGCTGGCCGAACTCAAAGTGGGCAACCTGGACGGCGCCATCTTCTTTGCCTCGCCCCAGGTCGAGCTGGTCGCGGTGGACGCCGGCGTCACCGACGAGGCCAGGCTGGTGGCGTTCGGCCGGGCCGGCACGCATCTGGAAAATGTCGACGACCTGCTGCGTGCCGGCACCATCCTGCACATGGCCGACACCGCGCTGGACGGCGACCGGCGCTGGCGCAAGCACCAGGTCAACACCTACGAGCAGATGGCCAGGATGTTCGCGCAACAGCGCGCCAACGTCATCGCCGGGAATATGATGGTGTTGCTATACCAGCTGAGGAAGACCGGCGGCGAACAGCAGGTCGACTCGTCCGTCATCCTGTTCCGCAAGCTCGACAACCATCTGTTCATCTCGAAGAAATCGCCGTTTCAGGACCAGGCCGCGCTATTGGCCAAAGCCTTGCAGGAGATGGCCAGGAGCGGCGCCATCGACAAGTTCATCGTCCGCTACCAAGGGACGGAACCGGGACGCTTTGTGCTGCACCCGGCGGCATCGGTTCCGCCGACCGGGCCCGCCGCAACATCTGCTCCAGCTCGGGCGCCGGCACCGGTCGCGAGAAATAATAACCCTGCATGACGTCGCAGTTGGCCTGGCGCAGGAACTCGACCTGCTGTGCGTTCTCCACGCCCTCCGCCACCACCGACAGGCCCAGGCTGTGCGCCAGCGCGATGATGGCGATCGCGATCGCCGCGCCGTCGCCCGGCACGTCGCTGACGAAGCTGCGGTCGATCTTGAGCTGGTCGATCGGGAAGCGCTTCAGGTAAGCCATCGACGAATAGCCGGTGCCGAAATCGTCGATCGACAGATGGATGCCGGCGGCCTGGATGCGCTGCATCAACGCCAGGTTGGCCTCGACGTTTTCCATCATCGCGCTTTCCGTCAGCTCCAGCTCCAGCAGGTGCGCCGGCAGGCCGGTCTCTTCCAACAGCGCCAAGATCTCGTCCATCAAATCCTTGTCGCGGGTCTGGTGCGCCGACAGGTTGACCGCCACGTGGGCGATGCCCTCCAGCAGGCCCTCGCGCTGCCACTGCGCGGCCTGGCGGCAGGCGGTCTGCAATACCCAGCGCCCCAGCGGCACGATCACGCCGCTGTCCTCGGCCACCGGAATGAACTCGGCCGGGCTGACCGGCCCCAGTTCCGGACAGGTCCAGCGCGCCAGCACCTCGAAGCCGATCATGCGGCCGCTGCGCGTGTCGATCTGCGGCTGGTAGTGCAGCGCCAGTTCATCGTTGTCCAGCGCGCGCCGCAGCCTGGCCTCCATCGTCAGGCGCTTGTGCGCGCGCAGCGTCATCTCCTGGTGGAACACCTGGCTGGTGTTCTTGCCCAGGTTCTTGGCGTGGTACATCGCCATGTCGGCGCCGCGCATCAGCGACTCGGCGTTGTCGCCGTGCGCCGGATAGGTGGCCACGCCGATGCTGGCGCTGACGTACAGCTGCTGGCCTTCGATCGGGAATGGCGCCGCCAGCGCGCCGAGGATCTTGTCGGCCACGCCGGCCGTGACGGCGGCCGCGTCCTTCGCCTCGACGATGACGACGAATTCGTCGCCGCCGATGCGGCAGATGACGTCCTGCGCGCGCAAGGTCGCCTGCAGGCGCTCGGCCACCAGCTGCAGCAGCAGGTCGCCGCAGGTGTGGCCCAGCGTGTCGTTGACCACCTTGAAGTTGTCCAGGTCGAGCAGCAGCAAGCCCACCGCGCCGGACTGGCGGTCGGCCCGGCCCAGGCAGGCGTCGAGCTTTTCGTTGAAGGCATTCCGGTTCGGCAGCGCCGTCACCGGATCGACCAGGGCCAGGTAGTTCAGGCGCTGTTCGGCCGCGCGCACGGTGGCGCGCATGCGCGACACCAGCAGCCAGGCCAGCGCCATCGACGCCAGCGCCACCAGCAGCATGTAGGCGGCAAACGCGGCCAGGCGGCGATACAGCGGCGCCAGGGTCGCGCGCAAGACCACGCTGCCGATCACGGCGCCGTTGGCGGCGACCGGCTCCAGCACTTCGAGCGCGCCGGCGGAAAACACCTGGCGCCCGGCCCGCAAGGCCTCGTCGACGGTGGGCGGGGCGCCGCCGGCACGCCGGTAGCTGGCCAGCGGCACGCTGCGCGGATCGAGGATGGCGGCGCTCTCCACCACCGGCGACAGCGCCAGCCCGGCCAGCGTTTCGGCGGCGGCGCGCTGGTCTTCGAACAACAGCGCCGCGCTGCTGTTGCTGCCGACGATGCGCGCCTGCACTTGCACATCGTCGAGCAGCGCGTCGCGCAGCACAAAGTACTGGAACACCACCAGCAGCAAGGCGGCCACGCTGAGCGCGGCGCCGGCCACCAGCAGATTGCTGCGCGCAACCGTGCTGCCGAGCGCACCCGTTTCCGCCTTCACTTCAGCCTCCTGCGGCGCGCGCATCATTGCACGCTCCTGGCCAGGCGCAGCAGCTTGGAGCTCAGCACCATGCGGGCGGCGCGCAAGGCGCCGAGGTCGGCGTCGAAGACCACCCGCTTGTCGTCCATGAACAGCGCCAGCATCACGCCGGCGCGGGCGATCTGGCGGTCGTCGGCGACGGTCAGCACGCTGGCGCCGGCCGCGGCCAGGTCCTGCCGCAGCTGCGGCCAGGCGTCGCGGTCCTGGCGGTCCAGCACCAGCAGGTGACAGTTGCGCGGCGCCGCGCCGGCGGCCAGCACGCGCACTTCGAGCCGATGGCCATGGACGCTTTTGTCGCGCAGTTCCTGCAGCGCCGCCAGCAGCGCGTTGCCGCTGTACGTGCACAGCACCAGCGGACTGGCCGCCGGCAGCGCCTCGGACGGCCATTCGGCGAACACCGCGAAGTTGAACACGAAAGCCGCCTTGAGCTGGTACTCGGGCACCGCGCTTTCCGCGCGCGCGGCGCCGCTCCACCCGCCCAGCAGCAGGGCCAGCGGCAAGGTGGAGAACCACACGGCTATGGCGCGCACCATCGGCATCTCAATATTCCATGGTCAGTTTCAGTTGCAGCCGCCGGCCGTCCTGCTCGATCGCGTCTTGCAGATGCTCCACCGAGGCGGGATCGGCATAGCGGCGGTTGAACAGGTTGTAGGCGGTCAGCGCCAGGTCGGCGTGGCGCGTCAGGCGATGCGAATACAGGTTCAGGTTGGCCACCAGCGCGGCGCCGGTGCTGCCGCCCTGGATCATGGCGCGCCGGCCCACGTACTGGGCCTCGGCGCCGGCGCGCCAGGCGCCTTGCAGCGGCAAGGTCAGGTTCAGCTTGACCAGCTGGCTGGGCGTGTTGACGTTGCCGCCCTCGCCGTCGGCGCCGTCCTGGCGCGTGCGCTGCCAGCTGTAGCTGGCCTTCAGGCGCGTCGCGTTGCTCCAGTTTTGCTCGTACTCGAATTCGACGCCGCGCGCCACGGCGCGGCCGGCGTTCACAAAGATCGGCAAGCCGCCATGATCGACCTGCGTGATCAGCGCCGACACCACGTTGCGGAACGCCGATACCGTCACGCGGCGATTGCCGGGCAATTGGCGCACCAGCGCCAGCTCGGCGCTGCTGATGCGCTCGCGGCCCAGAGTGGGATTGGCCAGTTGGCCGCCGTCGCCGGGCGCGCTGTAATACAGCTCGTAGTTGTTGGGCGCGCGGTAGGCATTGCCGAACATGGCCTTGAGCGTGGTCGCCTCGTTCCACTGCTGCACCAGCGCCAGGCGCGGACTGAATACGCCGCCGGTGGCGACGTGGCGGTCGTAGCGCAGGCCGGCGTTCAGCAGCAGCGCCGGCGTCAGCGCGACCTGGTCCTGCAGGTACAGGCCGTAGCGGTTGCCGTCGTGGTTTTCGTTCAGGTATAGCGCGTACGGATCGACGTCGAAGTTGAGCATCCGCTGGCGATAGTCGTCCTCGTAGGACAGGCCGGCCAGCAGCTTGTGGTCGCCGATATTGGCCAGCAGCGTCAGCTCCGCGCCGCACCAGCGGCTGGCGAAGACGTCGCGATTAAGGACGCCGTTGGCGTCATCGCCCACGTAGTAGCCCAGCGATCCATATTCGGCCCAGTAGGCGCGCGCATTCAGCTCCAGCTGCGGCGACAGCATGGTGCGGTAGGTCAGATCGGCATAGTTTTGCGTGTCGACCGTGTGCGAACGCGGATCGTTGAAGCGCTGGCTGTACGAGGCGGTGGGCACGCCCTTGTCGCGTTCCGCATGGATCAGGGTCGCGGTAAAGTCGCCGTGGATGGCCTTGGCGAACAGGCGGTGGCCGCTGTCGTAATCGAGGCCGCGCGCCACGCCGTCGCTGACGCCCTCCTGCGCGTAGGCGGCATAGAACAGGTCGCGGCCATCGGTCTTGTAGCGGCTGGCGGCCAGCAGCCAGTCGGTGCCGAAGCTGTCGGTCCAGGCCTGGCTGCCCAGGGCGCGGCGGGCGCCGTCCTGGCCGCCGGACAGGGCCAGCGCGCTGCCCTCCATGTCGCGCGGACGGCGCGTGATGACGTTGATCACGCCGAAGAAGGCATTGGCGCCGTACACCGACGAACCGGGTCCGGGCACGTACTCGATGCGCTCGACCAGTTCCAGGTCGAGCGGGAATTCGCCGCCCATCGGCCCCGAATCGAACACCACGTCGTTGATGCGGTTGCCATCGATCTGCAACAGGAAGCGGGTGTTGTAGTCGCCCGGACGCAGGAAGCCGCGCGCGCCGACATAGGTGTAGTTGCGGTCGTTGCTGGCATAGACGCCGCGCACGCTGCGCAGCACATCGCCCAGGGTGCGCCAGCCATAGGCGCGGATATCGGCGGCGGTGATCACGGTGACGCTGGACGGCGCCTCGCTGGCGCGCTGGACGAACTTCGACGCGCTGTACACCTCCAGCGACATCAGCTGTTCCAGCGGCAGCACGGTCAGGTCTTGCGCATCGGCGCACGGACTGAGCGCGAGCAAACCGCACAGCATGGGGAGGTGTAGCGGCGCCAATCGCCGTTGGTTCATCGTTGCCATATGCCGCTCACCGCCCGAATAATTGCTCTAGTAAAACATGTTCTCAGGTTGAAGCGCGCTTGTACAGTCGGCGTTGCCGATGACCATCATGCGCTGGTGTTTCCGCAACAACCGAGGCGCTCCGCGCCGACTTCCCGCCATTTTCCGTCAGACGAACTCAGCTTGATATTTGTCAAGCCGCGTGACGTTCGCCCAAGATATTGTTTGCGCAATATTTAATAATAAGCAACTAGGGACATGCAAGTGACTTCGTCAAATCGACATCACTCTTGAACCACGCCAGTAATGCCCCCACAAGGGGCGGCACGCTGCACCTCCCGCCATACCAGCACGCGGGGGGACATTTGGGTTAGTGGCTCGGGATTCACCAAAAGGGAATTCTGGATGACCAATTATTCTGACATTTGCATCATCGGCGCAGGCATCGGAGGATTGACTTGCGCCACCCGTTTGATCGGCGCCGCCATCAGCAAGCATCTGCGCATCCGGGTGTTCGATCTGAATGCCGCAGTGGGTGGCCGCATCCAGTCGCGCAAAATCAACGGGGAGGAAATCGCCGAACTCGGCGCCGCCCGCTACTCGCCGCAGCTGCATCCGAACTTCCAGCAGCTGATGCAGGGCAGCGAACTGCCGCATGCGGTCTATCCGTTCACCGAGGCGGTATTCCACGATCGCGTGCAGGAGCAACTGCAGGCCACACTGCTGAGCCTGAAGCCGATGCTGAAAGAGCATCCGCAGGACTCGTTCCTGCAGTTCGTCAGCCACTACCTGGGCGCCGCCGAGGCCACCCGCATCATCAAGGCCACCGGCTACGACGCCCTGCTGCTGCCCATCGTCTCGCCGGCCATGGCCTACGACATCATCAAAAAGCATCCCGAGACGCAAAGCATCACCGAAAACGCCGCCAACGAATGGCTGTATGCCACCGACGGCTACGGCGAGCTGCTAAGCCAGCTGCAAGGCGCGGCCCAGGCCGGCGGGGTGAAGTTCGAGCTGGGCCACCGCCTGCTGTCGGTTGAAAAGTCCGGCGCCGACCACGTGCTCGCCTTCAACCACATGGGCGAACGGCGGGAACACCGGACGCGCCACCTGATCATGGCCGTCCCGCCCACCGCCATGGCGGGCCTGAATCTGGACCTGCGCTCCGGCTGGAGTCCGTTCCAGTACGATTCCCTGCCCTTGTTCAAAGGCTTCCTGACCTTCGACGACGCCTGGTGGCAGGCGCTGGGACTGACCGACAAAGTGCTGATGGCCGAGAACCCGCTGCGGAAAATCTACTTCAAGGGCGACAAATACCTGCTGTTCTACACCGACAGCCAAAGCGCGAGTTATTGGCGGGACTGCCTGACGCAAGGCGAGGACGTTTATCTGGAACATGTCCGCCGCCACCTGGAAGAAGTGCTGCCGCTCAACGGCCAGCCGCTGCCGCCGATCAAGGGGCATTTCTACAAGCATTGGCCGCACGGCGTCGAGTTTTGCATGGACACCGACGCCGAACATCCGGCCGCCCTGCTGCACCAGGACGGCATCATCGCCTGCTCGGACGCCTACACCTCGCATTGCGGCTGGATGGAGGGCAGCCTGATCAGCGCACGCCACGCCAGCCAGCTGCTGCTCGACAGGCTGGGCCAACTACCCGACGCAGCAAACGACGCCCAGGCCTTCGCCACCTCCACCGCTGAGGACGTATGAGTCTGCTGGATTTTCCGCGCTTTCATTTTCGGGGTTTCGCCCGCGCCAATGTGCCGACCGCCAATCGCAATACGCACGGCCACATCGATATCGCCACCAACACGATATCGATGGCGGGTGAACCTTTCGACCTGGAGCGCCCGCCGTCCGACTTCCACCAGCACCTGAAGCAGCTCGCGCCACGCTTCAACGCTGAGGGCAAGCCGGATCCGGAAGGCGTCTTCAGCCAGGCGGCAGGCTACAATGCCTGCGGCAACAATCACTTTTCCTGGGAAAACGCCAGGATCACCGGCGTCCAGTTGCGGCATGGGGAGGTCGATACCGACGACGCGCTGGTCGGCGCCAGGCTGGCCTTATGGGGCCATTACAACGACTATCTGCGCACCACATTCAATCGCGCCAGGTGGGTCGACAACAATCCCGCGCAGCCGGACACCACGCTGATCTACGCCGGCCAGTTCACGCTGAGCGGCAAGCAGGCCACGCCCAACACGCCGGCCCTGTTCAGCGCCGACATCGCGCAGGCGCATTCGGTGCGCTGGCTGGGCAGCGGCCATATCACCGAGCGCAGCGGGCATTTCCTGGACGAAGAGTTCGGCCGCTCGCGGCTGTTCCAGTTTTCGGTGGCGAAGCAGGATCCGCATTTCCTGTTCAATCCCGATACGCCGCTGCCAGACAGCATGCGCGCCCTGCAACAGGCGCTGGCCGGCGACGATGTGCTGGGGCTGACGATCCAGTATGCCCTGTTCAATATGTCGACGCCGCAGAAGCCGGACTCGCCGGTGTTCTACGACCTGGCCGGCAGTATCGGCCTGTGGCGCCGGGACGAGCTGGCCACCTATCCGGCCGGCCGCCTGCTGCTGCCGCGCCAGGCCAGCCTGGGGCCAGTGCTGGTGAAGGTCGATGGGGAACGGGTCTCGCTCAATATGCCGACCGCGATTCCGTTCACCACCCGAGCGGCTGGCCCCGTGTCCGAGCAGCATCCGACGCATGCGCTGGGCGGCAAGGCGGCGCTGGGCGACCTGCTGCTGCATGGCGCCGATGGCACTCTGCTGGCCCGCATTCCCGAGCAGCTGTACCTGGACCACTGGCGCCATCACGGCGTAGTGGACTTGCCGCTGCTGCGCGGCGGCGCGGCCACCGGCTCGCTCAGCCTGGGCAACGCGCAGGCGCAGTGGGACGAAGCCGATTGGGTGCACCAGTCCGACAGCAACCAGCTGTATCTGGAAGCGCCCAACCGGCAACGGCGCCAGGACTACCCTCAGACCATCACCGTGCAAAGCCGTTACCGCGGCGAGCTGAAGACGCATCCGGCGCTGACCGTACACGGTGAACTGCTGGCGCTGGAACTGCAACCCTCGGCACGTGGAGCGGGCTACGCCGACCTGACAGTCACCGGCCGCGCATCGGGCGCCACCCGCATCGTGCTAGGCGAGGGGCGGCAAGCCCAGCACCTCGGCGCCCGCGTGCTGCCCGACGACTGGCATCTGGACGAGGTGCCGGCCGAACAGGTCGACTACGCCTTCCTCTACCGCCATGTGATGAGCTATTACGAGCTGGTCTATCCCTTCATGGCGGACAAGGTGTTCAGCCTGGCGGACCATTGCAAGTGCGAGACCTATTCGCGCCTGATGTGGCAGATGTGCGATCCGCAGAACCGCGACAAAAGCTACTACATGCCGAGCACCCGCGAACTGTCGCTGCCGAAATCCAAGCTGTTCCTGAAGTACCTGACCCAGGTCGAAGCCGCCGCCAAGACCGCCGCGCCACAGGAAGCGGCGCCGCAGCTCATCAGCAGCAAGCCGGCGTTGATCGACGAACTGAAGAAGGCGATCGACCTGGAACTATCGCTGATGTTGCAGTACCTGTACGCCGCCTACAGCATCCCCAACTACGAGCAAGGCCAGCAGCTGGTGGAAGCCGGTCTCTGGCACGCGGAAGAGCTGGAGCTGGCCTGCGGCGACGCCGACCGGCGCCGCAACAGCGGCGCACGCGGCGCGCTGCTGGAGATCGCCCACGAAGAGATGATCCACTACCTGTTGATCAACAACGTGCTGATGGCGTTGGGCGAGCCGTTCTACGCCGGCGTCCCGCTGCTGGGAGAGCAGGCGCGGCAACGCTTCGGCCTGGACACGGAGTTCGCATTCGAACCGTTTTCCGAGCACGTGCTGGCCAGGTTCGTGCGCTTCGAATGGCCGGACTATCTGCCCACGCCGGGCAAGTCCATCGCCACCTTCTATCGCGCCATCCGCCAGGCCCTGGCCGAGCTGCCCGAGCTGTTTGAAGCCAACGGCGGCAAGCGCGGCGGCGAGCACCACCTGTTCCTGAAGGAGCTGACCAACCGCGCCTATCCCGGCTACCAGCTGGAAGTGGGCGACCGCGCCAGCGCGCTGTTCGCGATCGACTTCGTCACCGAGCAGGGGGAAGGCGTGGCCGTCGATTCGCCGCATTTCGACGTCTCGCATTTCCACCGGCTGCGCGCGCTGGGCGGCCGCTTCTCGTCCCGCGAGAAACCGTTCGAACCGGCCGTGCCATCGCTGAAAAACCCGGTGCTGGCGGCGCGCGCCGACTGCACCGTGGTGACCGATCCAAAAGCCCGTGCGCTGATGCAGCTGTACCAGGGCTGCTATGCGCTGACCTTCGGACTGATGGCCCACCATTTCGCGCAACAGCCACTGGGCAGCCTGCGCCGTTCGCGCCTGATGAACGCCGCCATCGACATCATGACCGGCTTGTTGCGGCCCCTGTCGGCGGCGCTGATGAACATGCCGTCCGGCCTGCCCGGCCGCAACGCCGGGCCGCCGGTGCCGGAGCCGCCGGGCGCCGCCATCAGCGCCGACTACAGCCTGGGCTGCGAACAGCTGGCGCAGCAATGCCTGGCGCTGGCCCAGTACGGCCGCTGCCTGGAGGCCGGCGTGGTCGGCCTGGCGCAGATCGAAATGTTGGAGTTTTTTAATCAGCAATTAACCGATTTATCTCGGGGAAAGATGTCTAGAGAGGCCTGAAATGTACAAGATCATCATCGTCGGCGGCGGCCTGGCGGGCAGCCTGGCCGCCATCTATATGGCGCGACGGGGGCACGACGTCCACGTCATCGAAAAGCGCAGCGATCCACTCGGACCCAATGCGGCCAGCGCCGATCCGATCGGCTCCCGCGCGATCGGCGTCAGCATGACCGTGCGCGGCATCAAGGCCGTGCTGGGGGCCGGCGTCAGCAAGCAGGAGCTGGACCAGTGCGGCGAGCCCGTGGTCGGCATGGCGTTCTCCGTGCGCGGCGACTTCAAGGTGCGCGAGCTGACCCCGCTCGAAGGCCTGTTCCCGCTGTCGCTGGACCGCACCGCCTTCCAGCGCCTGCTGAACCGGCACGCCGTCAAGCACGAGGTCAAATACTACTTCGAGCATAAATGCCTGGACGTCGATCTCGACCGGAAATCCGTGCTGATCCAGGATAGCAACGGCGCGCTGCAGCATCTGCAAGGCGACCTGATCATCGGCGCCGACGGCGCCCACTCGGCGGTGCGGCGGGCCATGCAAAGCGGCATGCGGCGCTTCGAGTTCAAGCAGACCTTCTTCCGCCACGGCTACAAGACCCTCGTGCTGCCAAACGCCGCCGGACTGGGCTTCCGCAAGGACTTGCTGTACTTCTTCGGCATGGATTCCAAGGGCCTGTTCGCCGGCCGCGCCGCCACCATCCCGGACGGCAGCATCAGCTTCGCCATCTGCCTGCCCTACACCGGCACGCCCAGCCTGGCCACGCTCAACCGCGAAGCCATGGCGGACTTCTTCAGCCGCTACTTCGGCACCCTGCCGCCGGCCAGCCGCCAGGAATTGCTGGACCAGTTCATCGCCCTGCCCAGCAACGACCTCATCAATGTTCGCTCCAACACCTTCCACTACAAGGGCAACGTCCTGCTGATCGGCGACTCGGCGCACGCCACCGCGCCCTTCCTCGGCCAGGGCATGAACATGGCGCTGGAGGATGTGTACGTCTTCGCCACCCTGCTCGACCGCCAGCCCGATGCGATGAACCAGGTGCTGGCCGAGTTCACCCGCCAGCGCAAGGTGCAGGCCGACGCCATGCAGGATATGGCGATCGCCAACTACGAAGCGCTGAGCAATCCGAATCTGATTTTCTTCCTGCAGACCCGGTACACCCGCTACATGCACAAGAAATTCCCCCGTGTTTATCCGCCCGACATGGCGGAGAAACTGTACTTCACATCGGTTCCCTACGATGAGTTGCAACAAATCCAGAAGAAGCAAAACGTTTGGTACAAACTTGGAAGGGTAAATTAATGAAGATTCTCGTTATCGGCGCCGGACCGGCAGGACTGATCTTTGCCAGTCAGATGAAGCAAGCCCAGCCCGGCTGGGACATCCGCATTGCGGAAAAGAACACCCAGGAAGAAGTGCTGGGCTGGGGTGTGGTGCTGCCGGGACGGCCGCCGCGCCATCCGGCCAATCCGCTGTCCTACCTGGAGCAGCCCGAACTGCTCAATCCGCAGTACCTGGAAGAGTTCAAGCTGGTGCACCACGACCAGCCCAACCTGATGAGCACCGGCATCACGCTGTGCGGCGTCGGACGCCAGGCGCTGGTGCAGGCGCTGCGCGCCAAGTGCGTGGCCGCCGGCATCACTATCCAGTACGAAACGCCGCTGGCCAGCAAGGAAGCGCTGGAGGCCGAGTACGACCTGGTGGTGGTGTCCAACGGCGTCAACCACAAGTCGCTGGAGTTGCCGCAGGCGCTGGCGGCGCAGGTCGATTTCGGCCGCAACAAATACATCTGGTACGGCACCACCCAGCTGTTCGACCAGATGAACCTGGTCTTCCGCAGCAACGAGCATGGCATCTTCATGGGCCACGCCTATAAATACTCGGACACGATGAGCACCTTTATCGTCGAGTGCAGCGAACAGAGCTTTGCCCGCGCCGGGCTGGAGAACCGCAGCGACAGCGAGGTCGCCGCCTATCTGGCCCAGACCTTCCAGGCCGAACTGGGCGACCACGACCTGATCAGCCAACCGGGCCAGGGCTGGCGCAACTTCATGACGCTCAGCCGCGAACAGGCCAGCCACGGCAAGTTCGTGCTGATCGGCGATGCGCTGCAGTCGGGCCACTTCTCGATCGGCCATGGCACCACGATGGCGGTGACGGTCGCCCTGCTGCTGGCGAAAACCCTGGGCGCCGAGGCCGACACCGCCGCCGCGCTGGCCAACTTCAACGCCCGCGCCGTGCCGCTGGTGCGGCTGTTCAAGGACCACGCCGACAGCAGCCGCCGCTGGTTCGAAACCGTCAGCGACCGCATCGGACTGAGCAACGCCGAACTGACCATCAGCTTCGATAACCGCCGCAAGGACTTGCCGCCGTTGCAGGACGCGCTGATGGCCACGCTCGGCTACGCGCTGGGTCGATAAGGAGCCGCCATGCCGAACTACGCCACGCCGCCGCTGTTGCCGCTGCAATGGAGCAGCGCCTACATCTCCTACTGGTCGCCGATGCGGGAAGAGGACGAGGTCACCTCCGGCTATTGCTGGTTCGACTACGACCGCAATATCTGCCGCATCGACGGCCTGTTCAACCCCTGGTCGGAGCGGGAGACCGGGCACCGTCTGTGGATGTCCGAAATCGGCGACGCCGGGCGCGAGCGCAGCCGCAAGCAAAAAGTGGCGTATGCCAGGCATGGCGAGCAACTGCGCGAAACGGCGCTGCCGGACGAGGTGGCGCCGTTCCGTGAACTGTTCCTGCCGCAGGCCATCCTGCGCGACGGCGAGGCGCTGCATAACGGCCGCCACGCCGTGCTGGGCCAGCCGGCCGATGCCTGGGTCATCGAGCGGCCGGGCAAGGCGCGCTCGGTGTTCTACCTGCAGGCCGGCGGCAACCAGCTGCTGCGCATGGTCACCGGCAACGACCCGCAGCATCTGTCGGTGCGCGATTTTCCGAACTTCTCGGCGGCCGACATTGCGGACAGCATTTTCATTCCCGCCCAGTCCTAGCTTTTACTTTCGAAGGAAACCTGTATGCCCCTGCTTGTCTATATACTCGGCTTGACGATCTTCTCGTTGACCACGTCCGAATTCATGGTGGCGGGCATGATGCCGTCGCTGGCGCTGGCCCTGGGCGAGCCGGTGACACGGATCGGCTACCTGATCTCGCTCTACGCCATCGGCATGGTGGTTGGCGGGCCGCTGATCACCGTCGGCATGCTCAAGCTGCGCATCACCAAGAAGGACGGCTTGCTTGGGCTGCTGAGCCTGTACGTGATCGCCCAATCGATCGCCGCCTCGGCCACCAGCTATGACGTCATGGCGATCGCGCGGCTGGCCACCGGCGTGGCCGCCTCGGCCTGCTTTGGCGTATCGCTGGCGATCTGTGCCGACCTGGTCGGCGTCCACGCGCGCGGGCGCGCCGCCGCCGTCGTGATCGGCGGTCTCATGTTGGCTTCGGTGGTCGGCGTGCCGATGGCCACGCTGATCGACCAGCATCTGGGATGGCGCGCCAGCTTCTGGCTGGTGGTGCTGCTGACGGTGCTGTGCATGGTGCTGGTCACGTTGCTGATGCCGCGCTCCAGGCCATCCCAGGCAGCCAGCCTGGGCAGCGAACTGAAGGAGTTCAGGAATCCCCATCTGTGGGCGGCCTATGCCAGCAGCGGCCTCATCATCGGTGCGATCTTCGCCGCCTTCAGCTACTTCGCGCCCATCCTGACCGAGGTGAGCGGCTTCCCGCCCTCCTCGATTCCGTGGCTGCTGGGCGTCTACGGCGTCGCCAACGTGGTCGGCAACGGCGTGGTGGGGCGGTTTGCGGACCAGTACACGATACCGATCATGGTCGGGGGCATGCTGATCCTGAGCATCAGCTTGGCGCTGTTCGCCGTGTTTGCGCACGACCAGACGATCAGCATCGCCTTGCTGGTGGTGACCGGGCTGGTCGGCATGTCCATGAATCCTGCCATTATCGCGCGGGTGATGCGGACCGCGCATCCCGGGCCTCTGGTCAACACCATCCACACCTCGGTCATCAACATCGGCCTGGGCGCCGGGTCGTGGATAGGCGGACTGGGGATCGCCGCCGGCTACGGCTTGCGCTCGCCGTTGTGGGTAGGCGTCGCGCTGGCCGTGCTTGCGCTGATCAGCCTGCTGCCCTTGCTCGGGGGACGCGCGGTCCGGATGAATGTAGTGTCGAATTAACAATTATTGAAGTGAAGCCTTACCCAAACGATATAGCTGATTGCAAAAGTCGTATTGGCGTCTTCCGGCCCAAATCGCCTAAGATTTTCACTTGGTAGATTTAAAAAAAGGGAACGGCCGCAACCAGGCCGTCCATCCGGAGACAAACCTTTCATTTCGAGCGCTGCATGAGCACTTTTTCCACCATAGACGTCACCGTCTTTCTGTTTTATTTCGTTCTGGTCGCCGGCTATGGCATCTGGGTCTACCGGCGCAAGCAGGCCGGTTCCGGTTCGGCTTCACACGACTATTTCCTGGCCGAGGGGTCGCTGACCTGGTGGGCCATCGGCGCCTCGCTGATCGCTTCCAATATCTCGGCTGAGCAGTTCATCGGCATGAGCGGTTCCGGCTACCGCATCGGCATGGCCATCGCCGTGTATGAGCTGATGGCGGCCGCCACGCTGGTGATCGTGGCCGTGTTCTTCATGCCGGTCTACCTGAAGAACCGCATCTACACCATGCCGCAGTTCCTCGAACAGCGCTACGGCAAGGCGGTGGCGACCACGATGGCGCTTTTCTGGCTGGGCCTGTACGTGGTGGTCAACCTGACTTCGATCCTGTACCTGGGTGCGCTGGCCATCAGCAGCCTGTCGGGCATCGCCCTGCTGCCGTGCATGCTGTTCCTGGCGGTGTTCGCGGCGGTGATCACGCTGGGCGGCATGAAGGTGATCGGCTACACCGACGTGGTGCAGGTGACCTGCCTGGTGGTCGGCGGCCTGGTCACCACCTGGCTGGCGCTCGACATGGTGGCCGCGCTGGCGCACAAGCAAGGCGCGATGTCCGGCCTGTCAGAGCTGTACGCCCATAGCCGCGACCACTTCGACATGGTGCTCGCGCGCGACAATCCGAACTACATGGACTTGCCCGGCCTGTCGGTGCTGCTGGGCGGCATGTGGATCGTCAACCTGAACTATTGGGGCTGCAACCAGTACATCACCCAGCGCGCGCTGGGCGCCGACCTGCCGACCGCGCGCAAAGGCCTGCTGTTCGCGGCCTTCCTGAAGCTGCTGATGCCGGTCATCGTTGTGTTGCCTGGCATCGCCGCCTATGCGCTGGACAAATCCGGCGCGCTGGGCGACGCCATGAAGGTCGGCGGCGAAGTCAATCCCGACCGCGCCTACCCTATCCTGCTCAACCTGTTGCCATCCGGCCTGAAGGGCATCGCCTTCGCCGCGCTGACGGCGGCAGTGGTGGCTTCGCTGGCCGGCAAGGCCAACAGCATCGCCACCATCTTCACGCTCGACATCTACAAAAAGGCCTTCAACAAGCAGGCCAGCGAGCAGCGCATGGTGTGGATCGGCCGCGTCAGCGTGGTGGTGGCGATGGTGCTGGCCGTGCTGATCGCGCCGATGCTGGGCATCGACAAGAAAGGCGGCTTCCAGTACATCCAGGAATACACCGGCTTTGTCTCGCCCGGCATCCTGGCCATGTTCCTGCTGGGCTTCTTCTGGAAGAAAACCACGGCCGGCGCCGCCATGTTCGCCACCTTGGGCGGCCTGGTCGGCTCGATCGTGCTGAAGTTCCTGCCGACGATGATGGACCTGTCGTTCCTGGTGCCGATCGGCTTTGCCAAGGTCACCGCCGGCGGCCTGGCCGAGATCCCCTTCCTCGACCGCATGTTCATCGTGTTCTGGGTGGTGGTAGCCGGCATGGTCGTGATCAGCAAGATGGCCGACGTCAAGCGCGACAACGTCAAGCACATGCACATCGACACCTCGCTGTTCCGCGTCGACGGCGCCTTTGCGCTGGGTTCGGCGGTGATCGGCATCGCACTGACGGCGATCTACAGCCTCTGGTGGTAAAACGGCAGTGAAATAAAAAGGGCGGGCGCTGCAAATACAGCGCCCGCCCTTTTTTTGTCCTCCGGCGTTTAGCGGGAAGGCTTGCCGTTCACATCGTAGACGGCGGCATCCAGGTGGACCACGGTGCTGACGGCCTTACTGTCGGCGGCGCTGGCCGCCAGGGTCAGCTTGTAGTCGCCCCTGGCCACCTTCCAGGTCTTCGATGCCGAGTCATACACCGCCAGCAAGCGCGGATCGACGGTCACCGAAGCCTGCACGCCGGCACCCGGCTGCACCTCGACCTTCTGGAAACCGGCCAGGCGTTTCGGCGCTTCCCAGCGCGCGCTCAGCGGCGACACGTAGAGCTGGGCCACCTGCTTGCCCACGACCTTGCCGGTATTTTTCACCGTGAACGAAGCGCGCACGACGCCGCCCTTGACGCTGGCGGCCAGGTCCGAGAAGGCGAACTCGGTATAGGACAGGCCATGGCCGAACGGGAACAGCGGCGTCAGCCCCTTCAGGTCGAACCACTTGTAGCCAACGGCGGCACCTTCGCTGTAGCTGACGTCGAAGCGACGGTCCGCCACTTCAGGGAAGCCATCCAACGCCGGGCGAGGCAATTGCGATTCCGATGCCGGGAAGGTGGCCGGCAAATGGCCTGAAGGATTGACCTCGCCGAACAGCACGCCGGCAATCGCCTCGCCGCCGCTGGTGCCGGGATACCACGCCTCCAGCACGGCCGACACCTTAGTCAGCCACGGCATGGTCACCGGACCGCCGGTTTCCAGCACCACCACGGTGTTGGCGTTGGCCTCGGCCACGGTTGCGATCAGCTCGTCCTGCTTGTCGGGCAGCGACAGGTTGGGTATGTCGAAGCCCTCGCCCGTCCACTGGGTCGCGAACACCAGCACCACGTCGCTGTCGCGCGCCAGCTTGGCCGCCGCATCGCGGTCGCTGCCGTCGCTGTACACCACCGTGGCCGACGGCATGCGCGCCTGGATGGCTTTCAACGGCGACGACGGATAGACCATGACCGGGCCGGGCCAGGTCTTGGGCAGCAGCTCCGGCGCGGCATTGCCGCCAACCGGATAAACCAGCGACGAACCGCCGCCGGCCAGCACGCCGCGGTCGGCATAGCCGCCGATCACCGCGATGCGCTTGGCGGCGCGGTTCAGCGGCAAGGCGCCGTTGCTGTTCTTCAGCAGCACCATGCCCTCCTGCGCGTCCTTGCGCGACACCGCCGCGTGCGCATTGAAGTCGATCGCCTCAGGGGCAGGCGCCACCGGGTGGTCCACCACGCCGTGCGCGAACATCGCATACAGGATGCGGCGCACCATGTCGTCCAGGCGCGCCTGCGGCACCCAGCCGTTCAGCACGGCCTCCTTCAGCGGCGGGCCGAAATAATCGGCCACGTCGAACGGCATGCCGGACTGCTGGTCCAGCCCGGCATTGGCGGCCGGCACCGTGCTGTGCGTCGCGCCCCAGTCCGACATCACCCAGCCCTTGAAGCCCCAGTCCTTCTTCAGCACCTCGTTCAGCAGGTAGTTGCTCTCGCAGCCATAGACGCCGTTGACGCGGTTGTAGGAACACATGACCGCGCCGGGATTGCCCTCTTCGTTCGCAATCTGCAAGGCCAGCAGGTCCGACATGCGCGCCGAACGGTCGTCGATCCTGACGTTGAGCGTGGTGCGGCCGGTTTCCTGGTCATTCAAGGCAAAGTGCTTGAGCGTGGACACCACGCGATTCGACTGGACGCCCTTGATTTGCGCGCCGACGATCTTGCCAGCCAACAGGGGATCCTCGCCTGCATACTCGAAGTTGCGGCCGTTGCGCGGTTCGCGCATCAGGTTGACACCGCCGGCCAGCAGCACATTGAAGCCGTAGGCGCGCGCTTCGGCGCCGATCATGGCGCCACCCGCATAGGCGGTCTGCAGGTCCCAGGTGGCCGCCGTATTCAAGCCGGACGGCAGCGCCGTGCCCTGGCGCGCGTCCGGCCCGGCCTGGCTGGCCACGCCCAGGCCGGCGTCGGTTTCCCACAGGTGGGGGATGCCCAGGCGCGGCACGCCGTAGATAAAGCCGGCCGACTGCTTGTGCGCCGGCGCCGGCCGCGTGGTCTTTTTATATTCCATGTCGGCGCCCAGGTAGCCGTAGACCAGCTTGAGCTTCTCGTCGAACGTCATCGCCGCGACCGCCAGGCGTGCCCGCTCCTCCGCGCCCAGCTGCGCGTTCATCCACGGCGTGCTTGTGGGCGCAGCAGGCTCGCCGGTTTGCGCGCCGACGCTACCGCAGCAAAGCGCCACGGCTGCCGATATCAGGCTAATTTTTCTCCGCAATTTCATGTATCTCCATCACTTTCTGAATTGTTTGCGGGCGATTGTGCCCCCGGCACGCAGGCCGGGCAATTACGAAAATGACGAATCGACGGAACGATATTCCGCAACACCGCCTTGTTGAAATCACAATCCCTAGGTAATATACGGTATACGATTTCTGGATTGTGGCAAATCATGAATCAGCTCAATCAGCTCACGCAGGCCTTCGGATGGGACAACTCCGACACGCTCAAGGAATGCTTTCGGCGCAGCGGGGCGACCGAGCCGCTGCGGGCCTGCATCGGGCCGCTGCCGCTGTCGGGCGCGGTGATCGTGCGCTGGACCGCCGACGGCGCCGACAGCGCGATCCGCTCCATCGTGCCGCATCCCGACAGCTACCGCATCGCCATTCAGCTGGAGCCGCATCAATCGGAAATCTGGAACGACGGCGCCCCCGTCTGGAGCGGCGTGATCGGCGCCAACCGTTTTCGTGTATGCATGCCGGGCGCCAAGGGCCGTTGGCGCCGTTTAAGCGGTTGCGACATCGTCAACATCTTCGTCCCGACGGCGACCGTGCAGGCCATGGCTGCGACCTGCGGCCAGAGCCTGTCCACACTGTCCAGCAACTGGATCGCGCCGGATCGCGTGGTCATGGACCTGACCCTGAAGCTGCTCGACGCCGACACGCTGGCCGGCGCCTGGGCGCCGCAATTCCGCGACCATCTGACATCGGCCCTGGTGGCTTATCTGCTGCAGCAGCACGCGCAGCTGCCCTCCGCCTGCGCCACCAGCAGCCTGGCGGGATCGCGCCTGCAGAAAATCCTGGCGTACATGGCCGCGCGGCTGGCGGAGGAAATCGCCGTGGTGGACATGGCCGAGGCCTGCGCGATGAGCGAATCCCACTTCTCGCGTGAATTCCACAAATCGGTCGGCATGCCGCCGCACCAGTACCTGATGAAGCTGCGCATCGAGCGCGCGCGAGAGATCCTGATGGCCGGCGACGCCCGCATCATCGACATTGCGCTCGACCTTGGCTTCTCCAATGCCAGCCATTTCTCCCGCGCCTTTGCGCGCCGCTACGGCGTGGCGCCGGCAGCCTTCCGCCAGCTGGCGCGCGACGTGCCTAGCGAGGCCTGCAGCATCGCAGATTGAAGCGTTTTTGTGCTACTTCCGCAGGATTTGACGCGCAGCTTCGTCTTGAAAATTTCAAGATTGAAGTTGCCAGCTTTTATAAGTCGTCAATAAAAAGGGAGACACCACGATATGTTTCAAATGACTCGCATCCACCGCGCCATACTGCTCGCATTGGGCGGCGCGGCCATGACAGCCACCCAGCCCGCGCTCGCCCAGGACCAGAACAAGGAACAGGAACAAGCAGCGGAAGTCCAGCGCGTAACCGTGACCGGTTCGTCCATCAAGCGCATCGCCGGCGAATCCGCGCTGCCGGTCACGATCATGAAGGCCGATGAATTCGTCAGCAAGGGCATGACCACCATCGAGGAAGTGCTGTCCTCGGTCTCCGCCAACCAGCAGACCACCGTCGGCAGCACCAGCATCGGCTTCGACGGCGGCGGCAAGTCGTCGGCCAATCTTCGCGGCCTCGGCGACGACCGCACGCTGGTGCTGCTCAACGGCCGGCGCCTGGCCAACCATCCCTTCGACGGCAGCAGCGTCGACCTGAACGCCATCCCGTTCGCGGCGCTGGACCGGGTAGAGATCCTGCGCGACGGCGCCTCCCACATCTACGGCACCGATGCGGTGGCCGGCGTGATCAACTTCATCACCAAGCGCTCGTTCACCGGCGTGTCCGCCACTGCCGAAGCCGTCATTCCGCAGCAGACCGGCGGCCACGAAAAGCGCGGCAACGTCACCGCCGGATTCGGCGATCTGCAAAAGGACGGCTACAACGTCTTCGGCGTGCTCGACTACCACGACCAGGGCCGGGTGCGCTCGATCGACCGGCCGTACTCGGCCACCGGCATCCAGCCGGCATACGGCATCAACAAGACCAGCGGCACCACCTTCCCGGCCAACTTCTTTTCCGCCAAGGGCATCACCGGCAACCCGCGCTACGCCAGCGGCTGCTTTGCGCCGAATACCGTGCCGCAAGCCGGCAATGGCGTCACCGACATGGGCACCTGCCGCCAGGATTATGCGCGCCTGGTCGACGATATTCCCGATACCAAGCAGACCACGGCCTATGTCAAGGGCGCGTTGCGTTTCGGCGCCTACGGCCTGGCCACGCTCGACTACCTGCACTCGGAGAGCGAGAACATCAGCCGCATCGCACCACCGCCGCTGACCGGGCTGAAAATGAGCGCGGATAACAAGTGGTATCCGGGCGCGGCGGGCGGCACGCCCGCCGTGAGCGGCCTCACCGGCGAAGACCTGACGATCAACTGGCGTCCGCTGGAAACCGGACAACGGACCTCGAAGAACCTCGGCGTATCCGACCGCGTGGTGCTCAGCGTGGAAGGCTCCGCTTACGGATGGGAACTGGCGGGCGGCGCCAGCTACGCGCAAACGCGGGTCACCCAGGATTTCACCAGCGGCTATGTGGAGGACGCCATGATCCAGCCGGGCATCACCGCCGGCACGCTCAACCCGTTCGGCGCGCAGGACGCCCAAGGCGCGGCCTACCTGCAAAACGCACTGTTGATCGGCAATGCCTTAAACGCCAAGGCGAAGAACGCCAGCGTCGATGTGCGCGCAACGCGCGACCTGATGACACTGCCCGGCGGCGCCCTGGCGCTGGCGCTCGGCGCCGAACATCGCACGGAGAATTCCACCTATACCGTCAACCATGCGATCGTCGACCAGGCCGCGATCTATCGCGCCACCGCCCTGTTTGGCGTGAAGGACCAGGATGCCTCGCGCTCGCTCTCGGCCGTGTACGCGGAACTGGTCGCCCCGCTCCACAAGACGCTGGAACTGCAACTCGCCGCCCGTTCGGACCGGTATAGCGACGCCGGCAGCACCTTCAATCCCAAGGTCGGCATCCGTTTCCAGCCGCTGAAACAAGTGATGTTCCGCGCTTCGGCCAACACCGGTTTCCGCGCGCCGACCTTGTACGAGATGCACTCGCCGGTATTCGACACCTACACCGTGGGCGCCTACGACGATCCGCAACTATGCCCAGGCGGAGTGGCCAAAACCGGCGTCAATCCGCTGACGGCGTGCCACTCCATCCAGCCGGGCAAGAGCGGCGGCAATCCCGAGCTGCATCCCGAGAAGTCGCGCTCGTATTCCTTCGGCGTGGTGTTCGAGCCGGTGAAGGACCTGACCGCTTCTCTCGACTATTGGCACATCAAGGTCGTCGACGGCATCGGCGCGGCGCTGACCGAGGCGGAACTGTTCGCCGATCCGGAAAAATACCGCGACCGTTTCCACTACAACGCCGGCGGCACGGCGCTCGACTACGTCAACCTGTCCTCGCTGGCCAACCTGGGCATCCGCAAGAGCAGCGGCGTCGACCTGACGCTTCAGTACCGCTTCCCGCAAACGCCGATAGGCTGGTTCGATACCTGGTTCAACGGCACCTACGTCACCAGCAATGTGTGGCAGGTGACGCCGGACGCCGATCCGTTCGAAAGCATCGGCGTGTACAACGGCGCGACGCGCTGGAAACACAATCTCGCCCTGCGCTGGATGAACGGCGCCTGGAGCACGACGCTGTCGCAACGCTATACGTCCGGCTACGTCGACCAGAATGCGGTGGCGGCGCAATACCAGCGCGATGTTTCCGCCAATTCCATATGGACGCTGTCGGGAGCTTATACTGGCTTCAAAAACACGACCGTGACCGCAGGGATCAAGAATCTGCTGAACACCGATCCACCGTTCTCCAACCAGAACGCCAATCCGCAGACCGGCTACGATCCGCGTTTGTCCGATCCGATCGGCCGCGCCTACTATGTTCGACTGACCTACAAATTCAAATGATGAAAACCTACCGATTCAATCCAACCAAGGCGCTGGCCGCCCTGGCCATCGCGGCCGGCCTCGCGGCCTGCGCGCACACAGACCTGATCCGAACGCCGCCGTCGAGTTTCGGCTTCGATCCCTTCTACGCCAAATATGCCGACGCCCAGGGCATCCCCATCACCGGATCCAGCCAGGTGCCCGACGCGGCGATACTGGCGGCGCGCGACATCGTGATCGCCATGCTGTCGTACCGCCCCGACGTCCGCGACGAACTGGCGCACCAGGGCGCCCGCGTCGGTGTCATGGCGATCACGGAAAATACCACCGACATGCCGGAACAGCGCGACTGGAAAAAGCCCGCGATTGACGACCCCAGGCTGACGAAATGCGAAGTGCGCGACTATGCCAAGACGATAGGCCAAATGACGGACCGCCAGTATTGGGACGCGCGTTCGCGCGGCATGGGCGGCTTGTACACCACGGGCGCCGCCGAGAACATCATGGGCGTGCCGAAGACGCGCTACTACGGAGAGAACATCCTGGTGCACGAGTTCTCGCACAACATCATGGGCGCGCTGCGCACCATCGATCCGCAACTGATTGCGCGCCTTCAAACCTCCTATGCCCACGCCAGGGAAAAGCGCCTGTGGCAAGGCGCCTACATGGCGAATACCCTGGAGGAGTATTGGGCCGAGGGTACGCAGTTCTGGTTCAATTCCAACATGGCCTACATCACGGACACGCTAACCGTGGTCAACGACGAGCACTTGCGGGCCCACGATCCGGAGCTGTACGCCATCCTGGCGGAAGTCTACGGCGGCAACCATCATATCGCCGCCGACGTGTTCTATATGCACGCGGCCCGCATGGACAGCCCGCGCGTATCGCTGGACAACTCAGGCAAAGCCAGGAACGACTGCTACTCCTGATTGAATTCCCGCCGCAGGTCTTCCAGTGTCGAGGCGATGTGGTCGTGCATCATCGCCGCGACCACATTGCCCTTGCCCTGCGACCACAGCTTAAGCATCGCCAGGTGCTCCTTGTGCGCCCGGTCCTCGCGGCCGGCGGGCTCCAGGTGCTTGCGCACATATCGTTCGGAAATAATATTGAGGCGTTCGATCATCTGGATGGTCAGCGGACGGCCCAGCGGCCGCACCAGCGACATGTGGAAATCACGGTTGAGGCCGCCCACCATGTCCTTGTTCGAGATCATCGCCTCATCGAGCGCATCCAGCGCGCGCTTGGCCGCGGCCTTGTCCTCTGGTGTGGCCAGCCTGCTCGCCTCGCCGACGGAATCGGGCTCCAGTTTCAGGCGCAGCGCGTAGACCTCTTCAGCCTCTTCCGCGCTCAAGGGCCGCACGAAGTAGCCGCGATTGGGATGGGATACCAGCAGGCTTTCCTGCTCAAGGCGCGCCAAGGCTTCCCGCAGGGGGATTTTGCTCACGCCCAGTTCGGCGGCCAGCGCATCCTGGCGGATGGGAGCGTCCGGCGGAATCAGGCCGGCGATGATGCGCTCGCGCACCAGCGTGAAAATTTGTTCGGAGAGTGTTCGGACTACAAGGCTCATGCTCCAACAACCATGCGAATAAAGTATACGAATTATACGCATAAAAAATCCGACCGCTTCCCGGAAGAAGGCGGCCGGATCGTCAGCAACGCTTATTTGAAGCTGTAGTCCAGGCTGACATAAACGTAGCGACCGCGCGGATCGCCCCAGCTATCGTTGTAGCCCAGCGAGGAGCCTGGGTCGAAGGCTGGATCGCGGTTGAACACATTGTTGGCGCCGACGCGGATCACCGTGTTCTTGATGCCCGAATAAGCCAGCGACGCATCCATCGTGGCGATGGCGGGTATCCGCCGTCCCTTGGCATAGAAGTCATACCATTGGTTCTGCACCGCCGACGGTGAACGATCGACCTTGGTGCCGGCCACGTACTTGACGATGCCGGTGCCGCTCCACGGTCCCAGGTCCCAGTTCACGCCGACGTTGGCCAGCACGCGCGGGTTGCCGTACTCGCCGGCATCGCACGAGGTGTTGTTCGGGCAGTTGATGTAGACGTTGTCGGCCAACAGCACCGTGTCGTAGCGGATCGTGTAGTTGGCATCGCCAAACACCTTGATGCGGCCCAGCTTTTCGGTGCGGAAGGTGTAGGACGCGTCCAGGTCGATGCCGGAAGTGTGCGACTGGAAGCGGTTGATCCAGCCAGTGTTGATGCTGGACAGCTCGCCGCGCAAAGGACCCAGCCGCGCCCGGTCGGCCGCCGACAGCGCCGCGTAGGCCGCGATGTCGTCGGCGGTGATTGCTTTGCGCATCACGCTCGACTTGTAGGCGCCGTCTTCGTTATCGAGCACCGTCGTGGTATCGAGGATGTCGATCTTGTTTTTCCACTTGATGTCGTAATAGGTCAGGCCGATGTTCAGGTCCTTGAATGGCTCGATGACGAAGCCGATGTTGTACTGGTTCGACTTCTCCGGCTGCAAACCCTTGGTGCCGACGTTGGAGGCCTTGACCTGGCGGGTGCAGAAGGAATCGAAATACACATCGCCCTCGACGCAGCGGTGCGGATCCTTGGTCTGATAGAAGGCGTCGCGGCCCTGGCTGAAGCGCTGCGGCAGCGATGGCGCCACCATGCCGGTGCTGTAGTTCGCGCGCAGCATGATCTCCTTGCTCGGCTTCCACTTCAGGCCTAACTTGGGATTGGTGGTGGCGCCGGCCAGCTCGTATTTATCGTAACGCACGGCGGCCTGGGCCTCCAGCGTCTTCAGCAGCGGCAGACTCAGCTCTCCATACACGGCCGACAATTTTTCCGAACCCGAGATCGGCGGCAACACCGCGTACTGGCCCAGCAAGCCTTGCTGCCAATCCTGCGACGGCGTGTACGACAGCGAATTCTTGCGCAGCTCGGAACCCACCGAGACGCCGATCTTCCCGCCCGGCAGCTCGCCGAATTCGGTCCCGGCCTGCACCTTGATGGAATCGGTTTTGCTGCGGGTCTTCACATACATTTCGCCCGACAACTCCCTGATCAAGGCGTCCGAATTGCTGTTGACGCCGAACGGATTGAAGCGCCCGTCGTCGACCGCCTGGTTCAACGCCTCCAGCTTGTAGGCGCCCAGGGTGTCGGTGCGGCCGCGCTCCTCGCCGTGCGATAAGGTCGCCGACCAGTCCCAGCCGGCCAGCTCGCCCTTGAGCCCGGTCAGCAGCCAGATGTTGTCGACGTTGGTCTTGATGCCTCCCTCGTAGACCGGAAAATCGCGCCGCACCGTCACCGGCTTGCCGTAAGTGTTGAAGGGATTCGAGGCCGGAATGACCAGGTTGTTGCGGTCGCGGTTCTGCAGCCACGACGACTGGCCGACGATGCGCTTGTCGAAGTTGGTGAAGAAGGCGTTGGCGAACAAGGTCAGGTCCGGGGCAATGTCCCAGTTCAGCGCGGCGGTCGCGCCGGCGCGGCGCGACGGCTTGACCAGGTCGGTGAATTCCGCCGTCGCCGACAGGCAGCCGTTGCGGGTCGGCGAAGGGAACCATTCGGCGCCGCTCGGATACGGCAGCTTGGAACCGGGCAGGCATCCCGGGTCGGCGAAGCGGTTGCCGCCGATCGACAGCGTGCCGGCGTCGGTGCCGTGGGCGCCGTAGACGTTGGCGTACTGCAGGCCACCGCTGGCGCCGAAGTCGATGTGGTTGGCCCAGTCGCGGTCGGTGCCCTTGATGCGCTTGGTGTCCTCGTACATCGCCGCGTAGGTCAGGTTGAATTTCTGCGTGGCGCGGTCGCCGTAGCCGCCGGCCACCGACAGCTTGCGCACATCGCCGCCGCCCAGCGTGGTGGTGCCGTAGCTGGTGCTCAGGTCCACGCCCTGGTAGTTCTGGCGCATGATGAAGTTGATCACGCCGCCCACCGCATCGGTGCCGTAGATCGCCGAGGCGCCGTCCTTGAGCACCTCGATGCGCTCGATCGCCGCCAGCGGCAGCATGTTCAAGTCCACCGAGGTGAAGCCGTTGGAGTCGTCCGAGCCGGACACCGGCAGGCGGTTGCCGTTCAACAGGATCAGGGTCGGCATGCCACGCAGGCTGGCCGTGGTGGCGCCGTTGCGGAAGTCGTTGCCGCCGCCGAAATCTCGGCCGTTGCCGCCGACCGACGGCAGGTTGCGCAACACGTCGAGCACCGAGGTCGCGCCCGAGCGCTTGATGTCTTCCTTGGTGATCAGGGTCATCGGCGAGACGCCCTCTTGCGCGATGCGCTTGATGTTACTGCCGGTGATTTCCACCCGCTCCATCTTGGCGTCCGGATTGGGCGCCTCCTCCAGCTGCGCGTACGCCACGCCGTGGGCCGACAACAAGGCCAGCGCCAACTTCACCCAGCGCACACATATTTTTTCCTGAAACATATTACTCGTCTCCTAGTGATGACGTCCCCATCGAGCGTGGAGGATCGTTGCAATGAAACTGCCGGTTTGCTTCGATGGCGTGCTTCAACAGGCTATCGAATCGCAACAGAGCTTACGTGGCTCGGCTGATGACGTCTTGGCAGTCTCAGCACTGGAAACGAACGAAATCGGCACAACCGGGGCCAAAACGCACATGGCTCCCGAAGGAGCCATGCATGACAAGCGCTGTCTGGATCGAGTTGCCGAGGCTAGCCGGAGTGTTCTTCGGTCTGCTTGGCGGCGTACATGGCCTGGTCGGCATAGCGCATCAACTGCGCGATGTCGGCGCCATGGTCGGGATAGTGCGCGACGCCGACGCTGGCGGTGATCGCCAGCCCCAGGCCGGTGGCCAGCAGCATGGGCGCCCCCAGCACCTGGTGGATCTTGTCGACGATCTGCAGGGTATCGTCGGCCACCAGCACTTCTTCCACGATGATGACGAATTCATCCCCGCCCAGCCGCGCCACGGTGTCCGATTCGCGCACGCAGTGCTTCAGCCGGTGCGCCACTTCGCGCAACAGCAGGTCGCCGCAGGCGTGGCCGTGTTCGTCGTTGACTTGCTTGAACTTGTTCAGGTCGATGAACAGCAAGGCCAGCCGTCCCTGGTGGCGCTGGGCGCGCGCCACCGCCATCTGCAAGCGGTCGAGGAACAGCCGGCGGTTGGGCAGCTGGGTCAGCTCATCGTGCTGGGCCATGAAGCGCAGCCTGGAATGCAGTTGCTTGCGCTGTATCGCCGTGGCCACCTGGTTGGAGACAAACATCAGCAATTCCTGGTCCTGGTCGGCGTAGCCGGACTGTTCCGGCCCATCGCCGCTTTGCAGCATCAGCACGCCGATGCGGCCCTGGCTGGTCGTCAGCGGCACGCCCAGCCAGCAATCCGGCAGCATGCCGGCCGCCTGCAACGCCGGCGGCAGCGCGGCCGCAGTGGCGGGCGTCAGCAGCACCGGCTGTCCACTGCGCAGCACTTGCTCCCCCAGCCAGCACGCCAGCGGCGGCGGCTCGGCCCGGCCATGGGCGTCGACGTGATAGGAGAACTCCACGCACTCGCCCCTGTCGCTCCGCAGCGCGACCGCGAAGCCGGGCGCTGGCAGCATGGCGCCGATAATCTGGTGGATCTGCCGGAACAAGGCCGGCAGATCGTCGCTGGCATGCGCCGCTTCCGAGATCGCATACAGCGCCGCCTGCATCGTTTCCGCCTGCTTGGTGGCGGTGATATCCCTGGCCACCGCTACGCGCAGCTGGTCGGTCTCGGACCAGCGCGCCGACCACATGATATGGACGATCTTGCCGTCCTTGCGGACGTAGCGGTTTTCAAAGCGGGAGGTAGGCTGGCCATCCATGATGGCGCGCGCCGCCGCCAGCGTGCGCTCGCGGTCGGCCGGCGCGACCAGGTTGATCATCTGCATGCCGATCATTTCCTGCGGCGCGTAGCCGAAGATGCGCTCGCAGGCGGCGCTGACAAACACGAAACGGCCCTCCGCATCGACCATGCAAACGGCGTCCATGAGCAAATCGGCAAAACGGGCTATCGTGGCGGCAGTAGTTTTATGCATATCCGCCGATTTTAGTCCCGAATACCGCCAGCAAGGTGTTCTGCGGCAATTTGTGACGAAAGACCAACAACACCCTGGCAAATCATTGGCGAGCTCACGCCCGGGTGCATGCCCCAGGGATAGCGCGGGATATGCGATTGACATATCCCGAGTGCGCACTACAATGGGATATATTTCTTGTATATCCCATGGAGAAAAGTGATGGAACAAGGTGCCGTTTTCCAAAGCAATCGCAGCCAAGCCATCCGCTTACCCAAAGCGGTGGCGTTTCCTGATGATGTGAAGCGGGTTGATGTCGTCGTGCTGGGCCGAACCAGGATCATTACGCCTGCCGGTGAATCTTGGGAAAGCTGGTTTGATGGCCCTGGCGTCTCCGCTGACTTCATGATGAAGCGCGAGCAGCCTGCCGAACAAGAAAGGGAATCTTTTTAAATGCTCAAGTTCATGCTTGACACCAATATCTGCATTTTCACCATTAAGAACAAGCCGGCCCCGGTTCGGGAGATGTTCATACGGCAGCATGGTTTGATGTGCATCAGCACGGTTACCTTGATGGAGCTTTTCTACGGCGTGGAGAAGTCGGCCAACCCGACGCGAAACTTGGCGGAAGTGGAAGGCTTCGCGGCCCGCCTGGAGGTATTGGACTTCGACAGCCATGCCGCCGCGCACGCCGGACAGATCCGCGCAGAGTTGGCCCGGGCTGGCACGCCAGTTGGCCCCTATGACCAGATGATCGCCGGCCATGCCCGTTCGCGCGGGCTAATCGTCGTCACCAATAATCGACGCGAATTTGAACGCGTGCCAGGGCTACGCGTGGAAGATTGGACTCTGTAGGCGCCTGGATCTTCCTGGCAAGCGCCCTCCTCGTTACCTCGACAGTCCGGGCAAAGAGCAAAAAAAATCAAAGAAGGGATATCCCTGCAAATTACGATAGTTGTGCTTGTTCCATCAGGCGTACAAACTGAGCGGCCTGCGCTTGCAGGCTCTCCATCGTCAGCAAGGCGCGATCAGCTACTGAGCGGTGACGGCGGGCCACCTGGGACATGGCAACGATACCATGCTCGATGGCTCGGATCTCTGCCTCGGCGCTGGTCCGATGACCACCCGCCAAAGCAGCGCTCCTCGTCAGTCCGGCAAGGCTTGCGTGCTGCTGAATCATTGTAGTATCGGAGTTTACGCCTCTCCAGTAATAACGCTCGGAAATGCTCTCGACACCGACCAGCCAGCGAACCCGCACCAGCGTTTCGAACGTTCGAAGCTTGAGTTGGCGTGCCGTCGCAGTGGCGGCCATCAGTTCGTCAACCGACACTGAATTACCGGATAGCTGCCCGCCCCCCTCCTCCAATCGTCGCAAGAACATACTGAGCGATGCACTGACCTTGCAACTTTCCTCAATTCCCTCACGGGTGTATGTCAGCACACGTTCCAGCAGCTCACCGCTGTTGTTCAGCACTTCGCACGCCAGCCGCCCCAGCTTGCTGACGTTATGAAGCATGTCACTTACCGCTGATTCGGCATCGGCAGTGGGAGGTAGGGATTGCATATACAACTTCCTAAAAAAATCAGTTGCCTGATTGGTTGGTGCCAAAAATACGCGGCTCTGCCATGACGGCGTTCTCGGCCGGCGCGGGCCGGCGGCGCTCCGCGTCCAGCCGGAAGAAATCGATGGCGGCGCGGAACGGCGCCGTATATGCGCGTTCTGTGTCCTCGCGCCGGCGCTGGGGTTGCGCGCCCTGTTCCGGATTCGAACCCTCGTCATAGATTTTCTGCAACATGTCGTTCTCCAGTAGTAGCGCATGCGGTCTATCAGGATGCAAACCAGGGACCCAGCGCGCGCAGGGTCTCTTCGCTCAAATCGCCGGCGGCGGCCGCCAGCCGCAGCCGTCCCAGCAAGTAATCGGCGCGTGCCTGTGACAATGACGTTTGGGGTGGCCCAGATTAATCGGGGCGAAACCTGGCAGTCAGCGCTCGCCCGAGCCGATCAGGCACTGTATCGCGGCAAAGAAGGCGGCCGTAACCGAGTGGTTGCCTCATGAACGCGCCACATTGGACTCCAACTTCATGGAGCTCCGTAGGCCCCTGAATACGTGTCCGTTTTTACCACACCGGCTCCCTGCCGGTTGCCAATAGCAAGCGATCACCGTTACAATTTCCGGGCCGGTCTCCCTGTGCCGGCATACCAAAGGAAACGCCCCTTAATGTCCACACTGGTCCGCGCAGCCGTACTCACCAACTTCCTGGAAGTCGCCCTGCATTTGGGGCTCAATCCGCAGTCCGAACTGGCCGAGGTGGGACTGAACAAGAAGATGCTGCAGGACCCGGACTTTTCCATCCCCGTGCACGCCGCCGTGCAATTGCTGGAAAACGCCGCCGCCCGCAGCGGCTGCGCCACCTTCGGCCTGCGCATGGCCGAGTCGCGCCAGTTTTCCGACCTGGGCGCGGTGGCCCTGCTGCTGACCCACCAGGCCACGCTGCGCGACGCGCTGAAGGTGACGGTGCAATACCGCCACCTGCTGAACCGCGCACTGGCGATCTACATCGAAGAGGTGGGCGAACTGGTGATCATCCGCGAGGAAGTGGTGACCGATACGCCGCTGCCCTGCCGCCAGGCCACCGAGCTGGCGCTGGGCGTGATGGCGCGCCTGTGCGCCAGCGTGCTGGGCGCCGCGTGGCGCCCGGTCAGCGTCAATTTCAGCCACGATGCGCCGGACGATGCGCGCATCCACCGCCGCGTGTTCGGCTGCCCGGTGCAGTTCGGCGCCGAGTTCAACGGCATCGCCTGCCCCGCTGCCGCCTTCGACGCCCCCAATCCGCGCGCCGATCCCGCCATGGCGCGCTATGCGCAGCGCTTTGTCGACTCGCTGCCGGCCGTGGGTGAAGCGTCGCTGGTGTTTGAAGTGCGCAAGGCGATCTACCTGCTGCTGCCGATGGGCCGCGCGACGATCGAGCAGATCTCGGCGGCGCTGGGCATGAATGTGCGGACGCTGCAGCGCCGGCTGGAGGATGACGGCGCCAACTTCAGCGATTTGATCAACGAGGTGCGGCGCGACCTGGTGCAGCGCTATATGAACAACCCCAGCTACTCGCTGGCGCGCATCGGCGACCTGCTGGGCTATTCCATGGCCAGCAGCTTCACGCGCTGGTTCACCGCCCAGTTCGGCGCCACGCCGGCCGCGTGGCGGGCCGCCAACGGCAAGCCCTACACGGCGCCCGGCTAAGCCTCTACGGCAGGCTCAGGATCATCTTGACGCTGTCGTCCAGCGCCGCCTTGTCGATGTAGCCGATGGCTTTCGGATCGGCCGCGACAGCCTTCTTGATCTCCGCGTTCGAACCGAATTCCCTCGGCGCCGTGGCCTTGCCGGTAAACACCAGCTTGGACCAGATCGCCTTTATCTGCGCCGGATCCTTGTCCGCCACCTTGTGATAGAAGTCGGCGCGGATGGCCGAGTTTTCCGGCTGGTCGACCGGCGTGAACATATTCGATTTGCCGAGGAAGAACTGGGCCGCCTGCTCCGAGAACATGCGGGTGGCCGGGTTGGCCTTGTTGACGATGACGACGGTTTCCGCCTGCGCCGTCAGCGCGGCTGCGCACAATATGGCGGCGAGAGTCAGCTTATGCATGGAGAGTTCCTTAGAAGACAAAATCGAGCGAGGCGGCGGCCACGGTCACGCTGCGCTGCAAGCCGGTGGCCGGTGCGTAGATCAGCATGCCGTTGCGCTGGTGCGGATGGACCCGGTCCACTTGCACCTTGAGGTCGACGGACTTGGCGAAGTCCCAGCGCACGCCCAGCGTGTCGGAACTTTGCTCCGACGCGGTCAGCGCGCCGCGCACCGCGCTGGACAAGGCGCCGCTGGCCGGGAAGCCCGCCGGCAGCGTGATCGAGGTGCCAGCGCCCTTGGCCGCCGCGTGGGTGTAGTAAGGCAGCACCTTGCCAATGCGATAGCCGGCCATGGCGTACCAGGAATTGGTGCTGGGGATGTAGACCTTGTCCTTGGCGCGGCGCTGGCCGTATTCCGCCTGCAGCAGCAGCTTGTTCCAGTCCAGCGTGGCGCCGACGGCGGCGAAGGTCATCTTCTTGCCGCTGACCGCGAGGTCGTCGCCCAGCTGGCCGAAGCCGACGCTGCGCAGCGTGCCGGCCAGCGCATTAACCGGCGTGATGTCGTTGCTGCTCATGGACGCGCCCAGCCAGGACGCGCGCAGCGTCAGCGGGCCGTGTTCGGCCGACACGCTCAGGCCGCGCACCGGCGCGCGGTAGGTCGCCACCGTGCCGGTGCTGACCAGGAACAGCTTGCCCCGGCTCACACCCAGCACGCCCTGCGCGTTCAGCGTGGTGTCGCCCAGCGCGCGCTGGTAGTTGAAGTCGATGCCGTCGGCCGACTCGATCGGCGCCTGCGCGTACATCTCCACCGGCGGCCGCATCATGGTGTTGGCGTAGCCGACGTTCTGGTAATCCGAGATCATGAACACCGGCAGCGCGACGCGGCCGACGCGCACGTTCAGCTCATCGGTGGCCTTGTACTTGAGGAAGGCCCAGGTCAGGTCGGTGGTGAAGGTCGGGCTGGTGTTCTTGCGGGTCAGCACCTGCACCGTGCCGGACAGGCGCTCGTTGAAGCCATAGCTGGCCTGCAGGCCAAGATTGGTGTCCAGGCCGATGCGGGCGTGGTCGCCGATGCCTTCGGCCTGGTTGTAGCGGACAAACTGCGCTTCGTTCGTGTTGCTCTTGGCGACGCCCAGCGAGCCGAAGCCGCTGATGTTCAAGCTGCCCTCGTCGGCGCCGGCGGAGCCGCACGCGGCCAACACAGCGCAGGCCAATATCGTTTTTTTCATCGTGATCCCTATCGTTTTGGTTTACAGGCCCCAGTGCATCAGCAACATCACCAATGCAGCCAGGAACACCGTCTCTCCTACCATCAGCGCGATCGGCTTGATGCCGACCGCCGCCAATTCCTTCAGCTGGGTTTTCATGCCCAGCGCACTGATCGCGATGGTCAGCGCCCAGCGCGATGCGTCGTTGCCCAGTTGCTGCACGGCCGCCGGCACCCAGCCGGTGCTGTTGATGCAGGCCAGTATCAGGAAGCCGACCGCGAAGCCAGGCAGCAGCGGCGGACGCTTGCCGCCCTCGCCTGCACTGGCGCTCTGCGCGCGCGTGACCAGCGTGGCGCACAGGATCACCGGCAGCAGCATCGCCACCCGCATCAGCTTGACCACGGTGGCGGCGTCGCCGGTCTCGCGCGACATGCTGTAGCCGGCGCCGACCACCTGCGCCACGTCGTGGATGGTCCCGCCCAGGAACACGCCGGCCTGCTGCGGCGACAGCTCGAACCAGCGGCATATCATCGGGTAGGCGATCATCGCCACCGTCGACAGCGCCGACACGCCGATCACCGTGAACAGCGTGGCCTTCTCCTTCTGCGGATGGGCCGGCAGCGCGGCGGCCAGCGCCAGCGCGGCCGAGGCGCCGCAGATCGCCGTGGCGCCGCCGGTCAGCAGGCCGAACAGCCGGTTGAAGCCCAGCGCCTTGGCCACCACGATGGACAGCAGGATGGTGACGGTGACGATCAACACCACCATCACCACCGGCCGCCAGCCCAGCGCCGCCATCTGCGCCAGCGTCAGGCGCAGGCCCAGCAGCGCCACGCCCAGCCGCAGCACGGTGCGCGCCGTGTATTCGATGCCGGGCTTGCACTGGCCCTCGGCTGACAGGAAATTGAGCGCCATGCCCAGCAGCAGGGCAAACAGCATCACCGGCGCGCCGTAGTGCTCGGACAGGAAACTGGCGGCGGCCGCCACCATCGCGCTGACGACGAAGCCCGGCGCCAGCTCGCGCAGGCGTTGATGGGTACTGCTCAGGACTGCGGTATTCATGATGTGGCCTCCGGGCCGGGCAGGCTCAGATAAACCCTGCCCTCTTCAATGTGGATGGGATAGGTGACGACTTTCACCGTCGGTACGTTCTGCAGGCAGCCGGTGGCGAGGTCGAAGCGCAGGCCGTGCGCCGGGCACTGCACCTTGCCGTCGACCACCTTGCCGCCGGCCAGCGAGGCGCCCTGGTGCGGGCAGCTGTCGTCCAGCGCGTAGTAGCGGCCGTCGGCGTGGAACAGGGCGATGCACCAGCCTTCCAGCCGCAGCCAGGCGTGTCCGCCCGCCGCCGGCAGCCGGGCGGGATCGATTTCGATGCGGGAAGTCATCAGGCTGGCGAGTCGGCGTCGGCCAGCGCGTCGCGCATGGCGGCCAGCAGCGCCGCCGGCGGCTGGGCGCCGGTCAACGTCAACCGGCCATTGATGGAGAAGAACGGCACGCCACTCATGCCGGCGCGCACGTCGGCGGAGCGGTACGGCGTCCCGGCGCCGCGCAATTCGGCCTGCATGGCGGCGCGGGCTAAGCCGGCCGCCTCGCCGTGCGCCAGCAGCACCACCGGATTGCCGATGTCGTCGCCCTCCTCGAAATAGGCGCGCAGCAGGCGCTCCAGCAAATCGTCGCGCTGGGCCGCGCCGGCGTGCAGGCCGGCCCAGGCCAGCAGCCGGTGGGCGTCGGCCGTATTCGGCATGACGCCGATGGCGCCGTAGTCGATGCGGGCGCCGGCGGCGTCGGCGGCGCGCTGCACCATGGCCTGGCGCTGGCGCATCGCCGCCTCGCCGCCCAGGCGCTGACGATAGAAGGCCTCGAACGGCCAGCCCTGTGGCGGCACGGTCGGCAGCAGCTGCACGCCCAGCCAGTGCAGCTGCACTTCCACCTCCGGCCGTTCGGCGCGCAGCTGCGCCAGCGCATCCTGCAGATGGCGCTTGCCGATCAGGCACCACGGGCAAATGAAGTCGAAGCCGACGTGGAGATTCAAGATGGTTTTCATGCGGCCACCTTCAGTTGCAGGCTGGCGGCGTTGCGCACGTCGAGCAGGTAGTGGCGGCGCGCATAGACGAACACCAGCGCCGCCACCACGCTCACCAAGGGCACCAGCCGGCAGGCCGTCGCCAGGCCGTAGCGGTCGGCCAGCACGCCGGTCAGCAGCGGACCAGGCGCCAGGCCCAGCAGGTTGTTGGCCAGGGTCAGCGTGGCGAAGGCGGTGCCGTGCACCGAACGGTGAGTCAGGTTGGCGACCATCGCCCCGACCGGACCGGTGGTGCCGGCCGCCAGGAACATGCCGGCGCAGATTAGCACCATCTGCGGCACGCCCGGCGCCAGCGCAAAGGCCAGCGACAGCAGCAGGCCGCTGAGCACGCAGTAGGCGATCGCCAGCGAGATCTTGCGTTCGGGCGCATGGCGGCACATGCGGTCGCTCAGCATACCGCACAGGATCATGCCGGCGCCGCTGGCCAGCACCACCAGCGCCGCACCGAGGCCGGCACGGTCCGCAGCCAGGCCGTAGTAGCGGTTCATATAACTGGGCATCCAGACGATGAAGGCGCCGCCCACCAGCAGCTGCAGGCCGCTGCCGACATACACGGCGCGGATCGAGGCGCTGTTGAACAGGCTGCGCAACGGCGCGCGCTGCCGGCCATCGTTCGCGCTGCGGCCGGGGGCGATGCGCGACTCGCGCACCAGCAGCGGATACAGCAGCGCCAGCGCCAGGCCGAACAGCGCCATGCCAGCGAAGGCCCAGCGCCAGCCCAGGTGCGCGGCGATGCCGCCGCCCAGGCCCATGCCCAGCACCGAGCCGAACATGCCGCCGGCCATGAAGGCGCCGGTCAGCGTGGCCCGCAAATGCTTGGGGAACACCGACAGCACCACCGCCAGGCCGACGCTGCCATACGCAGCCTCGCCGACGCCGACCAGGAAGCGTGCCGCAAACATCTGCTCGTAGTTCTGCGCCAGGCCGCAACCCAGCGTGGCCAGGCTCCACAGCACGGCCATCAGCACCAGGCAGCGCACCCTGCCCCAGCGGTCCGCCAGCAGCGACAGCGGGAAGGTCAGCAAGCCCACCATCAGCGCGACGATGCCCGACAGCAGGCCGAGACGGGAGTCGCTCAGCAGCCACTCGCTTTTCAGCAGCGGAAACACGGCGTTGAGCACCTGCCGCGACATGTAGTCCGAGATCAGCAGCCCGAAGCTGAGCGCGAACACCAGCCACGCGTAGGGCCGTGGCACGGCCGGATCGTCGTCGCCGCTGTCGGCGGTTGAATGGTAAGCCATGGCGTCAGGTCCGCAGCGGTACGTTTTTCTGGCCGCGCTTGCGGTTCGGCGCCATGCCGTTCATGCGCAGGGTTTCCTCGGCATCCTTGTACTGCACGCCGATGCGGTAGATCGCGCGCGCTTCCTTGCCGCTGGCGATCTCGCGCCCCAGTTCACGCGCCACCCGCACGCACTGCTCGATCTGCTGCACGGAGGTCATGCGCTGGCCCAACTGGCCGATCAAGGTATCCTCGGTGCCGCAGCGCGGGTGCATGCCCATCGCCATCGCCATCATGTTGAACGGCAGGACGTTCTTCAGCAGCGACTCGGCCGTGATGCAGGCGCCGTCCGGCGCGCGGCGGATGAAGTCCATGAAGTTGAACGGATTGGGGCCGTCGAAGCCGCCGCCGATGCCGATCCACGTCAGGTTCAGCGGGCCGGTGTAGACGCCCTTGCGCACCAGGCGGTCCAGCGTTTCCAGCGCGTGCATGCCGGTCAGCTGAAAGTGCGGCTGGATGCCGGAAGCCTGCAGACGCTTCAAGTGCTCGGCCACCCAGGCCGGGCCGGCCGGCACCGTCATTTCGCTATAGGCCGCGTGCATCATCGGCGACGCCAGCGAGGTGCCTTCCAGGTATTCCGGATACAGCAGCTCCATGATGTTCATCTGGGTGGTGTTGATCGCCACGGTCACCTGGTCCGGTTTCGGATCGAGGTCGGCCAGCATGTGGCGGGTGTCGTCGGACAGCCATTTGGCGGCCTGGCCGTC
Source organism: Duganella sp. BJB476 (assembly GCF_003416895.1). Classification (GTDB taxonomy): domain Bacteria; phylum Pseudomonadota; class Gammaproteobacteria; order Burkholderiales; family Burkholderiaceae_D; genus Rugamonas. The sequence continues at coordinate 640,758 of NZ_QVIO01000001.1, read as the reverse complement.
GTCTTCCGGCGCGAACGAGATCGAGCCGCCGACCTGGATGATCATGTCCGGCACGCGGGCGCGCACGCCGGCGATCAGCTCATTGAACTTGGACAGGCGCTTGCTGCCCTTGCCATCGAGTTCGCGCACATGCAGGTGCAGCACGGTGGCGCCGGCGTTGTAGCAGTCGACCGCCTTCTGGATCTGTTCTTCCATCGTCACCGGGATATCTTCGGGGAAGTCTTCCGGCGCCCACTCCGGGCCGTACGGCGCGGTGGTGATGACTACCTTGTCCTGGTTCTCCGGGTGCAGGGAATCGTCGAGAAATTGCATGCTGTGCTCCTGTGTTTTTTAGTAGTCGAATTTAGTACGGGACGTCGCCGACGATGCCGGCCCGTTCCATCTTGCGATGGCACGGCGGATAGTCCATGACGGCGTAGTGCTGGGTCGAACGGTTGTCCCAGATCGCCACGCTGTCCGGCTGCCAGCGCCAGCGCACCTGGTACTCGGGGATGTAGGCCTGGCTGATCAGATAACTCAACAGCTGGCTGGCGCCGGGGTTGGCGTCCTGGCCATAGCGCACGCGATCGGGCGTGTGGTAGTTGCTGATGTGGGTGGTGAAGGCGTTGACGAACAAGATCTTCTCGCCCGTCTCCGGATGGATGCGCACCACCGGATGCTCGGCGTCCGGGAACTGCGCCTTCAATGCGTGGCGCTTCTCGATCGGCATCGCGGCGCCGAAGCTGGCCTCGATGCTGTGACGCGCGCGCAGGCCTTCGATGCGGGTCTTGATGTCGTCCGGCAGCCGCTCGTAGGCCAGCGCCATGTTGGCCCACATGGTGTCGCCGCCGACCGGCGGGCACTCGATGCAGCGCAGCACGGCGCCGAACTGCGGTGCGTTGCGCCAGGTGGCGTCGGCATGCCAGGCGTTTTCGTAACGGTCGCCGGGCTGGTCGGGGTTCTTGTAGATGCGCACCAGGCCAGGATGATCGGGATCGCTGCCGGCCACCGGATGATCTTCCAGCTCGCCGAAGCGGCGTGCGAAGGCCACGTGCTCGGCGCGGCTGAAGTCCTGGCCGCGCAGGAACAGCACGCGGTGGCGCAGCAGCAGTTCGCGGATGTCGTCGAACAGGCCGTCGTCGTGGAGCGCGTCGGCCAGGTTCACCTCGCGCAGCTCGGCGCCGATGGCGCAAGTCAGTTGTTCTACTCGCATCGCGTTCTCCTCAGATCACGAAAATCGACGAACCGGTGGTCTTGCGGGCTTCCAGGTCGCGGTGCGCCTGGACCGCGTCTTCCAGCGCGTAGTGCTGGTTGATCTCGATCTTGATGCGGCCATTGCCGACATGGTCGAACAGCTCGGCGGCCAGCGCCGCCTTCTCCGCAGGATCAGCGATGTAGTCGGCCAGCGCCGGGCGGGTGACGAACAGCGAGCCTTTCATCGCCAACAGCACCGGGTCGAACGCCGGCACCGGGCCGGAGGCGGTGCCGACGCACACCAGCAGCCCACGCTTGCGCAGCGAATCGAGCGACGCCGTGAAGGTGTCCTTGCCGACGCTGTCGAACACCACGTCGACGCCGACGCCGCCGGTCAGCGCGCGCACGCGCTCGGCCACGTTCTCGGTGCTGTAGTTGATCACATGGGTGCAGCCGTGGGCCAGCGCCAGTTCCGCCTTGGCCGCCGTGGACACGGTGCCGATCACATTAACACCCAGCAGCTTGGCCCATTGCGACACGATCAGGCCCACGCCGCCGGCCGCAGCGTGCAGCAGGACCGTGTCGCCCGGCTTGAAATCGCGGATGCGGCGCATCAGGTAGGCCGAGGTCAGGCCGCGCATGGTGGCGGCGGCCGCCGCTTCAAAGGAGATGGTCTCGGGCAGCTTGATCAGCGGCGCGGCGGAGATTACGCGTTCGGTGCTGTAGGCGCCCAGGGTGTTGATAAAGCCGGTGTAGGTGACGCGGTCGCCCAGCGCCAGGTGGGTGACGCCCTCGCCCAGCGCCACCACCACGCCGGCCGCCTCGACGCCGATGCCGTTCGGCAGCGGGATCGCATAGGTGCCATTGCGGAAGTAGGTGTCGGCGTAGTTGATGCCGACCGCCACGTGGCGGATGCGCACTTCGCCCGGACCCGGATCGGCCACTTCGACCTCCGCCAGGTACAGCACTTCCGGGCCGCCGGAACTATTGAAACGGACTGCCTTTGCCATCATTGATCTCCTCGTTCTGTTTTTATGAGTATAGTCCCGCCGATTCGGCGGAAACCGTGCAGTGGGCGACAGCGTCTTTTCATTTCACGACACTGGCTTGCAAACGTTCCAGCAATTCCTGCGCGCGCGGCCACGGACCGTAGCCGGCGGCCGGATTCAGGTGGCCGACCGCGCCCAGCTCCACCAGTTCGGCGCCCCAGTCTTCGGCCATCGCGCGCACCGCCTGGTGGCTGGCCAGGTAATCGTTGCTGCTGGCCGCCACCAGCGCCGGGAAAGGCAGGCGGTGGCGCGGCAGCGGCGCCCAGCCGTTGGCCACCAGCGCGGCAGGCCGTGGATACGGCTCCGGCCAATCAGCCTCCAGATCCGGCGGCGTGACCAGCAAGGCGCCGGCGATAGGACGCTGGTGTTGGGCGGCCCAGTGGGCCACCATCAGCACCCCGGCGCTGTGCGCCACCAGGATCACCGGGCCGTCGATGGCGGCGATGGCCTGGTCCAGCGCCGCTATCCGCGCCGCGCAATTGAGGCCGTCGACTTCCAGCGGCGGCACGATGCGGGCGCCTGGCGTGGCCTCGGCCAGCAAGGTTTGCCAGTGCTGCGGCACATGGTCGCGCAGGCCGGGGACGATCAGCAGCGTCGGTGCGGCGCTGCGCTGCGGCGCCGGCTGGCTCAGTCGGTAGTCGCGGAACTGCTGGCGCAGCACCATCTTTTGCAGCTTGCCGGTGGCGGTGTGCGGCAGGCTGTCAACGAACACCACTTCGTCCGGACACCACCAGCGCGCCACCCTGGCCGCCAGGAAGGCTTGCAGCTCCGCGCCGCTTACCTCGCGGCCCGGCTTGCGCACCACGATCAACAGCGGGCGTTCCTGCCAGGTCGGGTGGGCGATGCCGATCACCGCCGCCTCGGCCACGTCCGGATGGCCCATCGCCGCGTTTTCCAGGTCGATCGAGGAGATCCACTCGCCGCCGGACTTGATCACGTCCTTGGCGCGGTCGGTGATCAGCATGTAGCCGTCGGTGTCGATAGTGGCGACGTCGCCGGTGTCGAAGTAGCCGTCCGGGTCCAGCAGCTCGCCAGGCTCGCCGCCGAAATAGGCGCTGGCCACCCACGGGCCGCGCACCAGCAGGCGGCCGGCGGCCTTGCCGTCATGCGGCAGCGCCCTGCCGTCCTCGTCGACGATCTTCAGCGTTACGCCGAACACCGGCCTGCCCTGCTTCATCTGCATGCGGCGATACGCTTCCTGCGGCAAGCCGGCATGCTTGCGCATCGGACGGCACACGGTGCCCAACGGCGACAGCTCGGTCATGCCCCAGGCGTGCAGCACTTCGCTGCCGAAGCGCGATTCGAATGTCTCGATCATCGACAGCGGCGCCGCCGCGCCGCCGATCACCACCCGCTCCAGGCAAAGCTCGTGCAACGGAAAGAGGTTGTGCTGCTCGACGTGCCGGAACAGCATCAGCCACACCGTCGGCACGCCCAGCGCCACCGTCACGCGCTCATCGCGCATCAGCTGGTAGACGCTGGCGCCGTCCAGCTGCGGCCCCGGAAACACCAGCCGTGCGCCGGACAGCGCGCCCGCATACGGCATGCCCCAGGCGTTCACATGGAACATCGGCACCACCACCAGCGCGGTGTCGGCGCCAGAAATCGCCAGGCCGTCGGCGCCGCATACGGACATCGCATGCAGCACCGTCGAGCGATGCGAATACAGCACGCCTTTGGGATGGCCGGTGGTGCCCGAGGTGTAGCAGAGCGCCGCCGCGCTGTGCTCATCCAGCTGCGGCCAGACGAATTGCTCGCTTTCGCGGGCGATCAGTTCTTCGTAGCTGCCCACGTCCGGCATGGCCGGCATGTGCGCGCGGTCGGTCAGTGCATAGACCTTGCGCAGGCTTTTCATCTTCGGCATCAGATCGGACACCAGGCCGGCGAAGCCGATATCGAAGAACAGCAGCTGGTCGTCGGCGTGGTTGACGATGTATTCGATCTGCTCCGGGAACAGGCGCGGATTAATCGTGTGCAGCACGGCGCCGATGCCGGCCACCGCGTAGTACAGCTCCATGTGGCGGTAACCGTTCCAGGCCAGCGTGGCGACGCGGTCGCCCGGCTTGACGCCCATGCGCAGCAGCGCGTTGGCCAGCTGGCGCGCGCGCCGCGCGACCGAGGCGTAGGTACTGCGTTGGACCGGACCTTCGGAGGTGCGCGAGATGATTTCGCGTTCCGGGTGGCTGTGGCAGGCGTGTTCAATCAACGACGACACCAGCAGCGATTGATGCTGCATCAGACCTTGCATTGCGACTCCTTGATTTCAATTGATTGATCCGGGGCTTCATGGCCGGCTGCGACCCGCCGCAGCGCATTGCGCACGGTGGCCGGGAACCAGCGCCCGCCCTGGCGGCCGCGCACGCCGCTCTGGTTCAGGGCCGCGGCGATGGCGTTGTAGGAAGCGCCGCTGGCGCGCAGCGCCTGTATCAGCGCCGCCACGGCCGGCGGCGGCACGGCAACCATCGTCATTTCACTTTCCTCAGCAGGAAGTGCGACAGGGCTGGCACCAGCACCAGCGCGCCCACCATGTTCAGCGTGAACATGAAGGTCAGCAGGATGCCCATATCGGCCTGGAACTTGATCGGCGACCAGGCCCAGCACACCACGCCTGCGGCCAGCGTCACGCCGACCAGCGCCACCACCTTGCCGGTGAATTGCAGTGCATGGCGATAGGCCTCGGCCAGGCTGTCGCCGGCGCGCTGGCGCGCCAGCTGCACCGACACCAGGTACAGCGCGTAGTCGACGCCGATGCCCACGCCCAGCGCGATCACCGGCAAGGTCGCGACCTTGACGCCCATGCCCAGCATGACCATCAGCGCTTCGCACAGGATGGAGGTCAGCACCAGCGGCAGCACCGCCACCAGCACCGCGCGCCAGCTGCGGAAGGTGACCCAGCAAAGCACGATCACGGCGGCGTACACGTACAGCAGCATCTTGTGGTTGGCTTCCTTGACCACGATGTTGGTGGCGGCCTCGATGCCGGCACTGCCGGCGGCCAGCAAGAACTTGCGCTCCGGCGTGCTGTGGGCTTCAGCGAAGGCTTCCGCCGCTGCGGTCACGCGTTCCAGCGTCTCCGCCTTGTGGTCGGACAAGTAGGCGATCACCGGCATCAACGAGCAGGCGCGGTCGAACAGTTCAGGGTTGTTGACCGAGGCTTGCTGGGCGCCGTAATTGAGCACGTCCTGGTTGCGCGACAGCGTCAGCCACTTGGGACTGCCCTCCGAAGTGCCGGCCGTGATCTGGCGCACCGCGTCGGCCAGCGAGACCGTGGTCTGCACGCCGGGAATCTGCTGCAGGGTCCAGGCCAGGCGGTCGGCCTCCACCAGCGTTTCGTATTTGAGGCAACCTTCCTTGGGCGTCTCCACCATCACCGCGAACTGGTCGGACGAGAGCGAGTAGTTGGCCGTGATGTAGGCGTTGTCGCGGTTGTAGCGCGAGTCGGCGCGCAGCTCCGGCGCGCCCGGATCGAGGTCGCCGATCTTCAGTTGCAGGCTGACGGCGTAACCGCCGGCCGCCAGCAGCAGCGCCACCGCCACCGTCACGCCGGCCCAGCGTGGCGTGGCGAAGCGTTCCAGTCCCTGCCACAAACGCGCCATGCCGCGCTGCGGCCCAGACTCGCTACGCATGGTGCGCGCCGCCGCAGCCGGCGACACGCCCACATACGACAGCAGCACCGGCAGCAACAGCAGGTTGGTGAAGATCAGCACCGCCACGCCGATGCTGGCGGTCATCGCCAGGTCGCGGATGACGGGGATGTCGATGCTCATCAGCACCGCGAAGCCCACCGCGTCGGCCAGCAGCGCGGTCAGGCCGGCCAGGAACAGGCGGCGGAAGGTGTAGCGCGCCGCCACCAGCCGGTGCGTGCCGCGGCCGACGTCCTGCATGATGCCGTTCATCTTCTGCGCGCCATGCGAGACGCCGATGGCGAACACCAGGAACGGCACCAGGATCGAGAACGGATCGAGCGCGAAGCCCAGCGCCGCCACCAGGCCCAGTTGCCACAGCACCGCCACCAGCGAGCAGGCCACCACCAGCGTGGTCGAACGCAGGCAGCGGGTGTAGGCGTAGATCACCAGCGTGGCGATGGCGGCGGCGGCGCCGAAGTACATCAGCACCTGCTGCATGCCGGCCAGCAGTTCGGCGATCAGCTCCGCGAAGCCGATCACGTGGATCTTCACCGGATAGGCGCCCTTCTGCTGCGCCTGCACCGTCTGGTCGATGGCGCGCGCCAACTGGCGGTAGTCGATCGCCGCGCCGGTGGCCGGGTCCTTGTCCAGCAGCGGCACGAAGATCATGGTGGACTTGTAGTTGTTGCCCACCAGGCTGCCGACGATGCCGGAGCGCGCGATATTGATCTTCAACTGCTCGACGCTGCGCGCCGAACCGTCATACCCGTCCGGCATCACCGGGCCGCCCTGGAAGCCTTCCTCCGTCACCTCGGTCCAGCGCACCGACGGCGTCCACATCGATTTCATCCAGGCGCGGTCGACGCCAGGCGTCAAAAACAGCGCGTCGTTGACCTGCTTGAGCGATTCCAGGTAGCGCGGGTCGAAAATGTCGCCCTGCGGATTTTCCACCACCACCCGCAGCGCGTTGCCCAGCCCGCGCAGGGCCGGTTTGTGCTGCAAATAATTCTGGATGTAGGGCTGCCCTTGCGGCAGCATCTTTTCAAAACTGGCGTTCAGGCTCAGTCGCGTGCCGGCCAGCCAGCCCAGCACCACGGTCGCCACCGCGCACAGCACCACCATCGCCATGCGGTTGTTGAAGACCAGCCGTTCCAGCCAGTTGCCCGAGCGGCGATCGAAGTGCGCCAGCTCCTGGACGACCGGCATCTGCTCCGGTCCATTGCATCTCATGTCCATAGTCGTCTTTCTAGTGAAGTTCGAGCGGCTGCACGCGCAGGCCGCGCACGCCGCCGATCAGCAGGCGCTGGCCGTCCAGCGGCAGCGCCGCGGCGGCCGAACCGGGCTTGACGCCGGCCAGCGGCGCGAAACTGGCGCCGTCGTCGCGGCTGCGCAGCAGCTGGCCGGACTGGCTCACCAGCAGCAGCGTGTGGTCCTGCAATTGCACGCCGGCGGTCAGGCCGACCTGGGTGCCGGTGGCGGCGGCTTGCCAGCTGCGGCCGGCGTCGGTGCTGCGCAGCGCGGTGCCGCGCAGGCCGAACAGCACCAGCGCATTGGCGTTGCCGGTGATGCCGAAGAAGCTGCCCTTGTACGGCGTGGCCAGCGCTTCGAAGCGCTCGGCGCCGGCGGCGCGGCGCAGCACCAGCCCTTGTTCGCCGACGATGTACAGCGCGCCGTTGATGGCGCGGATCGCGTTCAAGTGCAGCGCCTGCGGGTTGTCCAGCAGGTCCTCGCAGTGGCGCCAGTTGCGGCCGCCGTCGTCGCTGCGCAGCGCCAGCCCGAAGGCGCCCACCGCTATCCCGTGGCCGGCGCCGTCGAACCAGATGTCGAGCAAGGCCTTGTCGCCGGCCTGCGTGTCGCGGCGGCCGTCGAACTGGCGCTGCCAGCTGGCGCCGCCGTCGTCGGTGTGCAGCACGGCGGCGTCGTGGCCGACGGCCCAGCCTTCACGCGCGCCGCTGAAGGTCAGCGCCACCAAGTCGCCCGACATCGGCACCGCCGCCTGGCGCCAGCTGGCGCCCTGGTCGTCGGAATACAGGATGTGGCCACGCTGGCCCACCGCCACCAGACGGCGGCCGGCCTGCGCCACGCCGTTGATCAGTGCCCGCTGCGCCAGTGCGCTGGGCTGGGCCGGCAGGTCGAACGGATCGACAAAGCCTGCGGTAGCGGCCGCGGTGGCGCCAGTGGCGGCGGCCAGCAGGGCCGCGCCCAGCAAACGGAAAATTCGGTTCATGACGTACTCGCAAAAAAATCTGCCGGGACTAGCCGGTGCCCAAGCACCCCCGGCAGCAAACGGAACTACGGATAAAAAGATCTAGCGCACGCCGGCGCCGGCCAGCGCTTCAGGCGACCATTGGATCGGCTTCAGCGGGTCGATGTATTTCAGGCCGCCGTACGGGCCGGACATGCCGGTCAGGTTGTAGGCGCCGCTGACGAAGTCGTAGATCACATGATTGCCGGTGTAGGTGGCTTGCACGTCGTACGAATAGATCAGGTGATCGAACGAGGAGCGGTACAGCTGGCCGCGCGCATCGTACTGGTCCGAGGCCAGCGCCACCCAGCTGTCCTCGTCGATGTAGAAGGTGCGCTTGCTGTAGATGTGGCGCTTGCCCTGCTTCAGCGTCGCCTCCACCACCCACACGCGGTGCAGTTCCCAGCGCACGAAGTCCGGGTTCAGGTGATTGGCCTTGACCACGTCGGTGACCACCTTGGCGCCGAACAGCGCATACTCGCCGTAAGGGACGATCATCTCTTTCTTGCCAACCAGCTTGAAGTCGTAGCGATCCAGCGCGCCGTTGAAGATCCAGGCGTCGTCGTAGGTGGCGGCACCGGCTGCGCCGGGGTTGGGCGTGTCGTAGGCGACGTCCGGCGCCAGCTTGACGCGGCGCTGGCCCGGCAGGTATTGCCACACCTTGCGCGGCTGTAGCGCCGGGTTGACGGCGTCGAACGCCATCAGGCCTTCGCCGGCGCGGCGGGCCGGCGCCAGGTAGGTCAGCTTGGTGCGGAAGAAGACGTCGTTCTGCCTGGCGACCTCGGTCTGCTTGGGATCGGCCAGCGGGAACTCCTCGAAGATCTCGCCGGCGGTGGCCAGGCTAGGCGTGCCGGACGAATCGACGTTCCACGATTCGTACTTGGTGGTGAAGGCGTGGCCCTGGTAGCGCAGCAGGTGGTTCCACATCACTTCGTTGCCGGTCTTCGGGATCGGGAACGGCACGCCGGACAGCGTGTTCTCGACGCCGACGCCGCCGTCGGTGGTCTTGGCGTTGAGCGCGTTTTTGGCGGTGTTGTCCAGCTGCGTCTTCGGCAGCGCCACGGTGCGGTGGGTCGGGTAGACGTCGACGCGGAAGGCCGGATAGCGCTTCAACAGTTCGCGCGTGCCGGCGGTCAGCTTGTCCTCCATGCCGGCCAGGTTCTTGCCGGTGATGACCAGGCGCGGCTTCTCGCCCGCGAACGGGTCGGGACGCACGCCGCTGCCCTTGACGTAAGCCGCCGGCGGCGATGCCAGCCCGCCTGTGTATTCGGGGATGGTGCCGTCCTTGTTGCCGGCCTTTTCAGCGCCGACCGCAGTCAGGGCGCCGCCCAGCTGTTTCGCTTCTTCAGGCGTAACGGCGGCTTGCGCGCCGCTGGCCGCCAGCAGCGCCGCCAGCATGATGGTGTGTTTGAAGTTCATGGTGTCTACCCTGTCAGAAGGTGGTCTTGAAAGTCGCGGCCAGGAAGCCACGGTCTTTGAGCAGCGAGGTCACGCCGCCGTAGGAAGTGACGGCGCCCGTGGTCGGGTCGGTCACCAGCGGACCGAAGAAGTCGACGTACTTCAGGTCGAAGCGGTACTTCTGGCGCACATCGAACGACACGCCGACCGCATAGTTGCCGGCGCCCTTGTTACCGCCCGCCTGCACGGCGGAATTGCCCTTCAGGCCGACCGAATAGCTGAGCGGCATCGACACGTCCACGCCCGGGAACACCTGGAACCAGGTCGAGGTGTAGGTCGCGGCCAGCGAGAAGAAGTCGCGCGTGACCTTGTCCACGCCGTTGTAGTTGTCGCGGCTGCGCGAGAACTGGGCGCCCTGGGTGATCTTGTCGAGGCGGTTCCAGACCCCTTCCACCGCCCAGGTGGAAGCGTCGGCGATCGGCGTCCTGGCGGTGGTGCCGAGGAAGTTCAGCACGCCGTGGATGGTGTTGCCGCGCGCGCCGCTCACTTCGCCCTGCTGCGGCAGGTCGGCGGCGGTGACCACCAGCTGCGGCGCCACCTTGGCGTTCAGCGCATTGATGATGGCCGGGTTGGTCCCGACCGGCATCAGCAGCGCCGGCGTCGAGTAGATCGGCATGTTGCGGCGGTAGGACAGGTCGGCGCCCATCGCCACGCCGGCCACGCTCTTTGACAGCGACAGGCCCAGCACGTCGATGCCGCTGCCGTATTCGAGCTGGTACTGGTTGCCGGTCAGCTGGCCCGGGTAGAACAGGCAGTTGTTGCCCGCCACCGCCGCGCCCGGAATGAAGCCCTTGCACAGCGCGGCGCCCGAGGCGCCGAACAGCGCGGTCGGCAAGCCGACCAGGCGCACGTTGGCCTGCGGCAGCAAGTCGGAGGTGCGGCGCAGGTACAGGCCGGCGGTGCCGTCCAGCCATGCCGGGCTCCAGCGGGTGGCGATGCCGAAGTCGCCGGACTGCGGCGCGCGGCTGTCGGCGCGGCGCGCGGCCGGCGCGCCCAGCGGGCCGAGGATGAACGATTCGCCGCCCTGGAAGGCGTAGTCGAAGAAACCCAGGAAGGAACCCGATTCCGGCAGGCGCGCCGGCTTCCAGTTGAAGAAGTATTGCGCCGCGAAGCCCAGTTCGGCCGTCGGCGAGAATTGCGCCGACACGGCCTGGCGCGGCAGGAACAGTTCCTTGGCCTCGCTGCCCGGCACCGAATAGCCCTTCAACAGATCGATCGGCGACTGGCCGTAGCTGACGCCGTGGATAGGCGTCAGCAGGCTCTCGCCCCAGTACAGCGTGTGCTGGCCCAGCTTGACGTTGACCGGCATGTCGGCCACCTCGAAATTGCCGAACACGAAGGCGTCCAGCACCTCGCCCGAAGCGCGGTGGTAGCGCCTGGTGTAGTCGGACAGGCCGAGCGCCGGCTTGCCATCCTGCTGGTGGTTGGAGGTGGCGACGTTGGCGTTGTCCAGGCTGTTGTAGGCGGCGTCGTACCACGCCGCGGCCGACATGCGCATCCCCATGCGCTGCTGGAACACGATATCCAACTCGCTCAACAGGTCGACCCGGTTCGAGACCGTGCCCTGGTTGAAGTTGCGGTCGCCGTCGTCGAAGTTGGCCGACTTCAACAGCGACTGGTTCTGCGCGCTGATGCGCTGGCCGTAGTTGTACTTGATGGTGTTGTCGAAGCGGACCGCCAGGTCCGGGTTGCCGGTGGCGATCTCGGCCGCTTGCGCGCAGCCGATCGCGCACAACGCGGCGGCCAGCGCATGGCGGACCAGTCGAGGACCTTGGACGGTAGGGGCATGGCGCAAAACGGCCGTGGCCACGCCGGACGGCGCGCCAGTGGTGGTGATATGCATCGAGCTGTCTCCTGATGGTGTGGGTCGTCGTACACAGCCGGACTTATGGTGTCCGGTCAGCGTCGACGATGACCCATCATAGGATTCGCTGCGGCCCGTCGCGCATTCATTTCGTGACGGGCACTTCGCATTTCACGACATGTGGTTTTCAGCAGCGTTCGAAGATCACGGCGATGCCCTGGCCGCCGCCGATGCACATGGTGACCAAGGCATAACGGCCGCCGCTACGGTGCAGTTCGTGGATGGCCTTGGTGGCGATGAAAGCGCCGGAGCAGCCCACCGGATGGCCCAGCGCGATGGCACCGCCGTTGGGATTGGTCTTGGCCGGGTCCAGTTCCAGCGCGCGGTTGACCGCGATCGCCTGCGCCGCGAACGCTTCGTTCGCTTCGATCACGTCGATCTGGTCCAGCCGCAGGCCGGCCTTGGCCAGCGCCAGTTTGGTGGCCGGGATCGGCCCCTCGCCCATGATCTCGTTCGGCACGCCGGCCAGCGCGTAGCTGACCAGGCGCGCCAGCGGACGCCGCCCTTCGCGCGCCGCCGTCTGCGCGTTGGCCAGCACCAGGAAGGCGGCGCCGTCGTTGATGCCGGACGCGTTGCCGGCGGTGACGGTGCCGTCCGGCTTGAAGGCCGGGCGCATTTTAGCCAGCGCCTCCAGCGTGGTGTCGGCCTTCGGATGCTCATCCGTGTCGAACACCAGCTCGCCCTTGCGGGTCTTGCGCACGATCGGCACGATCTGGCTGACGAAGCGGCCGTCGGCAATGGCGACGCCGGCGCGGCGCTGCGACTCCAGCGCGAACGCGTCCTGCTCTTCGCGGGTGATGCCCCACTTCGCGGCCAGGTTCTCGGCCGTGATGCCCATGTGGCCGACGCCGAACGGATCGGTCAGCACCGCCACCATCATGTCGATGGCCTTGGCGTCGCCCATGCGGGCGCCGCTGCGCAAGGCCGGCATCATGTAGCTGCCGCGCGACATCACCTCGACGCCGCCGCCCAGGCCGTATTCGAAGTCGCCCAGCTGGATGCCCTGCGCGGCCGTGACGATGCCCTGCAGGCCGGACGCGCACAGGCGGTTGACCTGCATCGCCACCGACTCCTTGGACAGGCCGGCGTTCACCGACGCCACCCGCGCCACGTAGGCGTAGCGCGAGTCGGTCGGGATGCAGGTGCCGACCACGGCGTTGCCGATGGCGGCGGCGTCGACGCCGGCGCGGGCGATGGCGGCCTGCATCACCTGCGCGGCCAGCTCGGCCGGCTCCAGGTCGGCCAGGCTGCCGCCGAAGGCGCCGATGGCGGAACGGGCGGCGCTTAACACAACTACGTCTTGGGTCATATTCACTCCTCACTAGATTGCATGATCGATCGGCCATGGTGGCGGCGACGGCGTGGCGCGTCAATCGTGGCAGGCGCGCTGTCGTCAAATGTCCAGGCTTTGTCGCCGGCGGCGAAGCCCAGGCCACGCCGGTATTGCACTCTGTTTACACTTGCATGAGAGACAGCTATAGTCTGTGTATGCAGCAGCCCGCCACCTTACCGGAGCGTTCAGCATGGAACTCATCCCCGACCATCCCGTCAAGCCCGTCATCCTGGTGGTGGACGACACCCCGGACAACCTGCTGCTGATGGCCAACTTGCTGAAGGATAGCTACACCGTCAAGGCCGCCAACAATGGCGAAAAGGCACTGAAGATCGCCAACGACAGCCCGCCGCCCGACCTGATCCTGCTCGACATCATGATGCCCGGCATGAACGGCCACCAGGTGGCGCAAGCCTTGCAGGCCGAGCCGCGCACGCGCGCCATCCCCATCATCTTCCTGACCGCGATGGCGTCCACCGACGACGAGACGCGCGGCCTGGAGCTGGGCGCGGCCGACTACATCACCAAGCCGATCAGCCCGCCCGTGGTGCTGGCCCGGGTGCGCACCCAGCTCAAGGTCAAGGACGCGGCCGATTTCCTGCGCGACAAGAACGACTACCTGGAGCAGGAAGTGCAGCGCCGCATGCGCGAGCTGAGTGCGATCCAGGACGTCACCATCCACGCCATGGCCTCGCTGGCCGAAACGCGCGACAACGAAACCGGCAACCACATCCGCCGCACCCAGCATTACGTGCGGGTGCTGGCCGAACACTTGCGCGAGCATCCGCGCTTCCGCCAGTTCCTCGACGACGACACCATCAAGCTGCTGTTCAAGTCGGCGCCGCTGCACGACATCGGCAAGATCGGCATTCCGGACCGCATCCTGCTCAAGCCGGGCCGCTTCACGCCGGAGGAATTCGAGATCATGAAGACCCACACCACGCTGGGCCGCGACGCCATCGCCCACGCCGAACAGCAGCTGGGCATGGACGTCGATTTCCTGCGGCTGGCCAAGGAGATCGCCTACGGCCACCAGGAGAAGTGGGACGGCAGCGGCTACCCGGAAGGCCTGGCCGGCGACGCCATCCCGATCTCGGCGCGGCTGATGGCGGTGGCCGACGTGTACGACGCGCTGATCAGCCGCCGCGTCTACAAGGAAGGCATGCCGCACGAGCAGGCGGTGCAGATCATCCTCGACGGCCGCGGCGCGCATTTCGATCCGGACATCTGCGACGCCTTCCAGGCCTGCCTGCCGGTGTTCCAGCAGATCGCCGCCCGCTTCGCCGACAGCGACCAGGACATGGCCAAGAAAGCCGCCGCGGTCGCGCACAGCGCGCCGGCCGCGTGAACGGGCTCCGATGAGATCGCCGCTTCAATATCTCGAACGACTGCGCCTGCGCCAGAAACTGATCGCCGGCTTTTGCGCGGTGCTGCTGCTGGCGCTGGCGCTGGGGCTGCAAAGCCTGCTGGCCCAGGACAAGCTGAGCCGCGACATGCAGCGCCTGCTCGGCGAGGGCATGATCGGCATCGTGCAGGTCAAGGAGGCGCGCATCCAGCTGGCCCATTTCGAGCTGGCGCTGCACCAGATCGTCGGCGCGCCCGACCCGGTCGCCGAAGACGAGGCGCTGCAGCGGCTGGAAGAGGCCCGCGAGCATCTGCACTTCGCGGTCGACGAAGCGCGCAGCACGCTGCTGCGGGTCGAAAACCAGCGGCGCATGGGCAACATCGATAATTTGCTGACACGCACCGAACGCACCAGCGACGAGGCGCTCGACCTGGTCCGGCAAAAGCACCCCGGCGAGGCCAAGGCCATCCTCGACAGCGAGCGCTTCCAGCAATCGCTGCGCGGCGCCGACCAGTTGCTGGCCGAGATCGCCGCCGTCAAGGACTCCAATGTCCGCAGCACCATCTACAACATCCGCCAGTACTCCGCCAGCAGCAACCTGCTGACCTATGCGCTGCTGCTGGGCGGCCTGACCCTGGCGCTGCTGTGCGCCGGCGGCATCAGCATGTCGATCCGCCGCCCCGTCAACCGGCTGCGCCAGGCGGTCGACAGCCTGGCCGCCGGGCAGCTCGACACCATCATCCCGCACACCGACTACCACAACGAAACCGGCGACCTGGCGCGCGCCATCGCCCTGCTGCAGATCGAGGCGAGGCAGCTGGATGCGCGGCGCTGGATCAAGTCGCAGGAGGCGGCGATCCAGGCCGAGCTGCAACAAGCGACCTCGCTGGACGGGCTAGCGCAGCAGTTCCTGGCGCTGGTGGCGCCGTTGCTGAAGGTCGGGCGCGGTGTGCTGTACACGCTGGACGAATCGGGCCAGCAGCTGCGCCTGTGCGGCAGTTATGCGGCCGACGCCGATCATCCGCCGGCGCCGTTGCTGCCGCTGGGCAGCGGGCTGCTGGGCCAATGCGCGCTGGACCGCCAGCCGCGCCGCATGAGCGAGCTGCCGGAACACTACGCCACCATCCAATCGCAGCTGGGCCAGGCCCAGGCGCGCCACCTGTTGGTGCTGCCGCTGCTGCATGGCAACCGCCTGATGGGCGTGCTGGAGCTGGCCAGCTTCGACGCCCCCGCCGCCACCGAGAGCGCGCTGCTGGACGAGCTGCTGCCCAAGCTGGCGATGACGATGGAAATCAAGATCCGCAACCAGGCGGTGCGTGCGCTGCTGGCGCGCACCGAACAGCAGTCGGCCGAACTGGCGCAGCAGCAGGTGGCGCTGAAGGCCACCGAAGCCTGGTATCGCGGCATCCTCGAGGCGGCGCCGGACGGCATGCTGGTGGTCGACGTCGACGGCCACATCCTGATCACCAATCCGCAGCTCGACAAGCTGTTCGGCTACGAAGCCGGCGAGCTGGCCGGCCAGCCGATCGAAACGCTGGTGCCGCAGGCCATGCGCGGCCGCCATGTCGGCGAGCGCAACGGCTTCATCGCCCACGGCAGCGCGCGTCAGATGGGCACCGTCGGCGCCGACTTGCACGGCCTGCGCAAGGACGGCAGCGAATTCTCGATCGAGATCGGCCTGTCGCGGCTGCCGGCGATCGAAGGGCGCGGCGTCTGCGTCTGCGCCTCGGTGCGCGACATCAGCGACCGCAAACGCGCCGAGGCCGAGGTGGTGCGCGCCAAGGAAGTGGCCGAGGACGCGACCCGCGCCAAGAGCGACTTCCTGGCCAATATGAGCCACGAGATCCGCACCCCGATGAACGCCATCATCGGCATGAGCCACCTGGCGCTGAAGACCGAGCTCGACAAGAAGCAGCGCAACTACATCGAGAAGGTGCACCGCTCGTCCGAGAACCTGCTGGGCATCATCAACGACATCCTCGACTTCTCCAAGATCGAGGCCGGCAAGATGAGCATCGAGCAGGTACCGTTCCGGCTGGAGGACGTGCTGGAGAATTTCGCCAGCATGATAGGCCTGAAGGCCGAGGACAAGGGACTGGAGCTGCTGTTCGCGACGGCGTCCGACCTGCCCACCGCGCTGCTGGGCGACCCGCTGCGGCTGGGCCAGGTATTGATCAACCTCGGCAACAACGCCGCCAAGTTCACCGACAGCGGCGAGATCGTCGTCGGCGCCGAGCTGATCGGCGAGGCGGACGGCCGGGTCGAGCTGCACTTCTGGGTGCGCGACAGCGGCATCGGCATGACGCCGGAACAGTGCGCAGGCCTGTTCCAGTCGTTCAGCCAGGCCGACAGCTCGATCACCCGCAAGTACGGCGGCACCGGGCTGGGGCTGGCGATCTCGAAAAAGCTGGTGGAGCTGATGACCGGCCGCATCTGGGTCGAGAGCGCCGCCGGCCAGGGCTCGACCTTCCACTTCCACGCCTGGTTCGGACGCCAGACCGACTTCGCGCCGCGCCGCATGTTCCACGCCGACGAGCTGCTCGGCCTGCGGGTGCTGGTGGTGGACGACAACGCCAGCGCGCGCGAAATCCTGTCCACCATGGCGCGCAGCTTCGGGCTGGAGGTGGACGTGGCCGAGAACGGCAACGCCGCGCTGCGCGCGATGGTCGAGGCCGAGCGCGTCGCCCTGCCCTACGACCTGGTGCTGCTGGACTGGCGCATGCCGGTGATGGATGGCGTGGAAACCCTGCACCGCATGCAGAACGGCGCCGTGACCCATATTCCATCGGTGATCATGGTGACCGCCTTCGGCCGCGACGAGGCCCACGAGGCGGCCATGCGGCGGCAGGTGATGCTGCCGGCGGTGCTGACCAAGCCGGTCACGCCGTCGACGCTGCTGGAGGCGATCGGCGAGGCGCTGGGCAAGGGCGTGGTGGCCGAAACCCGCCTGGCCGAACGCCAGGACCGCAGCGCCGCCGACCAGGCCAGCCTGGCCGGCGCCCGCATCCTGCTGGCCGAGGACAACGACCTGAACCAGGAGCTGGCGCGCGAACTGCTTGAAAGCGCCGGCATCGTGCTGACCATCGTCGACGACGGCCAGCAGGCGCTCGACCTGCTGGCCACCGGCGCCGCCTTCGACGGCGTGCTGATGGATTGCCAGATGCCGGTCATGGACGGCTACAGCGCCACCCGCCTGCTGCGCCAGCAGCCGCGCTGGGCGCAGCTGCCGGTGATCGCGATGACGGCCAACGCCATGGACGGCGACCGCGAACAGGCGCTGGCGTCCGGCATGAACGACCATATCTCCAAGCCGTTGAATGTGGCGCTGATGTTCGCCACCATGGCCAAGTGGATCCGCCCGGCGCAACCGGCCGCGGCCAGTCTGCCGGCCGCCGGCGCGGGCGGCCGCGTGGGTGCGGCGGCAGCCCTGCCGGACTTGCCGGGCATCGACCAGGCGGCCGGGCTGGCCACCAGCATGGGGCGTCCCGAACTTTACCGCAGGTTGCTGGGCCGCTTCCGCAATGGCCAGGCGCAGTTCCGCGCCAGTTTCGAGGCAGCCACCAGCGGCAGCGACGCCGACGCACCGGCACGTGTGGCGCACACGCTGCGCGGCACGGCCGGCAATATCGGCGCCAAGGCCACGGCGGCGGCGGCGGCCACGCTGGAACTGGCTTGCAAGGCCGGCGCCGGCGCGGACGAGATCGCCCAGCGGCTGGCGCAGGTGGAGCTGGAACTGGCGCCGGTGCTGGCCGGCCTGGCGGCGCTCGATCCGGCTTCGGCTACCGTTGCCGGCGCCGCCGATGCCGTAGAGGCAGGCCCGCTGTCGCCGCAGGCCCTGGACATGCTGGCCCGGCTGCGCGCATTGCTGGCCGACAGCGACACCGCCGCCCTCGACCTGCTGGGCGAACTGGAAGAGCTGGTGCAAGGCCAGCCGCTGGCGCGCCAGCTGCGCCGCGCCAGCCTGGAAGTGGAGCGCTTCGACTTCGACGCGGCGCTGCTGGCGTTGGACGCCCTGGCCGCGCAGCCCTGAGGCGCGGCCGCCAACTAAGGCGCCGTGGCCGACGGACCGGCCGGCAGCGTGATGATCAGCGTGGTGGTGTGGGCCTCGTCGTTGACGGCAAACGCCACCTCGCCATGCTGGGCACGCGCCAGCAGCCGGGCCGAATACGTGCCCAGGCCGGTGCCGCCGGCCTTGCCGCCGGTGACGAACTTGTCGAAGAACCGCGGCCTGATCTCCTGCGGTATCACGCCCTTGTTGACGATCTCGATGCGCAGCGGCGAGCCGGCGTACAAGGTGGCGCTGACCCGGCCGCGCTCGGGCGAGGCTTCGCAGGCGTTCTTGATCAGGTTGTTGAGCAGCGAGTACGTCAGCATGGCATCGCCCAGGCCGGATGGCGGATCGGTGCCGACGTCGAAATCGGTATCGACCGCGATCACCAGCTGCTTGCCGGCATAGAAGGCGCGCGCCGTCTCGACCACCCGCCGCAGCATGTCGCTGATCGCCAGCGGCGCCGCGTGCAGCACGTATTTGCCGGTCTCGATCTTGTACTGTTCGGTCGACAGGTTGACCATGTCGATCACTTGCAGCATGGCCTGCTCGGCCAGTCGCAGCTGCTCGGCCTGGCGCCGGTCGAGGTCGCCGGCGTCGGCCAGCGCCTGCACGATGCCGATGGCGCCGGCCAGCGGGCCCTTCAGGTCGTGGCGCGTCATCGCCTCGACGTCGTCGCGCAGGCGGGCCATCGCCAGCATGTTGTCGTAGTCGGCCTGCAACTGGCGGCGCAGTTCAACGTAGCGCATGAAGTTGTCGACCCGCAGCTTGAGCTGGGTCGGGTCGATCGGCTTGGTGACGAAGTCCACCGCGCCCAGCTCCATGCCTTGCAGGCGGGAGCTGTCGTCGGTCAGCGCGGTGACGAAGATGATGGGCACGCTCTCGGAGTTCGGATGCTCGCGCATGCGGCGCGCCACTTCGAAGCCGTCCATGCCCGGCATCATCACGTCCAGCAGCACCAGGTCGGGCGGCGTGTCGGAGCAGCACAGCGCCAGCGCCTTCTCGCCGTTGTGCGCGGCCTTGATGCGGTACTGGCCCTTGAAGACGTTGGCCAGCACGTGCAGGTTGTCGGCGGTGTCGTCAACCAGCAACATGGTCGGTGGCGGCGGCGCCGTCGGCGGCAGGTGGACGGCGCCTTGCGGCTGGCCGACCGTCTCGGCGATGGGCGCGGCCGTGACCGGCGTGACGGCGTGCTCCGGCGCCGGCGGCGCGACCTGGTGCGCCATGGCGCGCTGGATGCTGGTGGCCAGGCGGCCGGCCGTGTAGGGCTTGACCAGCAGGTCGCTGACGCCGCTGGCGATGGCGGCCTCGATCCGGCTGCGCTCGGCCTCGGCGGTGATCATGATGAACGGCGTGTGCGCATGGCGCGGGCTGGACCGCATTAGCTGCAACAGGGCGATGCCGGTCATGGCCGGCATATTCCAGTCGGAGATCACCAGGTCGTAGCGATTGCGTTCCAGCATGCGCCAGGCTTCGGCGCCGTCGCCGGCCAGGTCCGGCGCGCCGCAGCCCAGCGCGGCCAGCTGGCCCGCCGTGACCTTGCGCATCGTTTCGACATCATCGACCACCAGTACCTTCAGCACTTGCGCCATGCGTCCTCCCCTTGTCGGCAACCGCCTCGCCGCAGGCGGTTGCCCCATTATCAGGCATTTTTGCCGCCGTGACACATCGGCGCGCGGAGATGGCTAGTGTGTGTCCTGCCAGCGACGCCGTATCAGGTCCACTTCCGGCAGCAGGTCCATGAACAGCTCGACCAGGTGCGGATCGAAATGCTTGCCGCGCTGTTCCAGCAAGTAGGCGATCACCTGCTCCAGCGGCCAGGCCTGCTTGTAGGGCCGCGACGAGGTCAACGCATCGAACACGTCGGCGATCGCCACGATGCGAGCGGTGATGTCGATCTGCTCGCCGACCAGGCCGTTCGGGTAACCGCTGCCGTCGTATTTCTCGTGATGCTCCAGCGCCACGCGGTGCGCCAGCCGCAACATGCCGGACGGATGCTCGCCGATGATGTCGGCGCCGATCGCCGCGTGGGTCTGCATGATTTTCCATTCGTCCGCATCGAGCTTGCCGGGCTTGAGCAGGATGTGGTCGGGAATGCCGATCTTGCCGACGTCGTGCAGCGGCGCCGCGTGCAGCAGCTCGTCGGCCACTTCCTCGCCCAGCCCGGCCGCCAGCGCCAGCAGGCGCGCGTAGTGGCTCATGCGGAGCACATGGGTGCCGGTTTCGTTGTCCTTGTATTCGGCGGCGCGGCCCAGCCGCTGCATGAACTCCAGCCGGCTGGTCAGCAGCTCCTCGGCCCGCACCAGCGACAGATGGGTGCGCACCCGCGCCTGCACGATGGGCGGACTGACCGGCTTGCTGATGTAGTCGACCGCGCCGCAGCGGAAGCCACGCAGCTCGTCGTCGGTGTCGCCCATGCTGGTGACGAAGACGACCGGAATCGCGGCCGTGGCCGGATCGGCCTTGAGCCGTTCGCAGATTTCGTAGCCGCCCAGGCCGGGCATCACCACATCGAGCAGGATCAGCGCCGGCCGCTTGTCACGCGCCAGCGCCAGCGCCCGTTCGCCGTCCTTGGCCAGCAGCAGCCGGTAGTCGTCGCCGAGGATCTGGTGCAGCAGTTGCAGGTTGCCGGCCTCGTCGTCCACGGCCAGTATCAATTGTTTCTCTGCCATATAGTGCTTTCTTCAGAAATAGTTGCCAGGCGAAGCTAGACCAGCGCCGGCAAGGTGACGGTGACGACGGTGCGGTCGGCCGCATCGTCCGTATGCAGTGCGACGCTGCCGCCCTGGGCTTCCAGCAGCAGCCTGGCCGAATAGGTGCCGAGGCCGGACCCACCGCGCTTGCTGGTGGCGTTCTTGGTGAACAGGCGGCTGCGCAAGGCCGGCGGCACCACGCCCTGGTTCTCCAGCTCGACGGTGAGCGGCTGCTCGCCCAACACTTGCAGCCGCACCGCCGAGGATGGAGGCGCCGCCTCGCAGGCGTTCTTCAGCAGGTTGTGAAACACGGCGTTGTAGAGCAGCGGATCGCCGGTCGTGTGGGCGCCGGCGGCGGTGCTGACGTCGCAAGTGATGACCAGCTCCTTGCTGGCGAAACTGGCCAGCGCCAGCGCCACGACCCGCTGCAACAGCGGCGTCAGCGCCACGGCGGTACTGCGCCGGGTGTAGCGGCCGGTCTCGATCTTGAACAGCTCGGCCGACAATGCGATGCTGTCCAGCGCATCCCTGGTGGTGGCGGCGATCAGTTGCGCCAGCTCGGCGTGCTCGGGCAGCAGCGCCGGCGCCGCCGCCAGCTGCTGCGCCAGGCCGGCCACCCCGCCCAGCGGGCCGAGCAGGTCATGCCGCAGCATGCGGTCGATGTCCTCGCGCAGGCGGGCCTGGGCCAGCATGTCGTCGTACTCGTCCTGGCGTTCCTTCTGGCGCATGATCAGGCGGGCGAAGTTGTGCACCCGCAGCTGCAGCAGGTCCGGGTCGATGGGCTTGGTGATGTAGTCGACCGCGCCCAGGCTCAGGCCGCGCCGCTGCGCCATCACATCGTCCATCGCCGTCACGAAGATGATCGGCAGGTGCTCGCAGTTGGGATGGGCGCGCAGCTGGCGCGCCAGCTCGAAGCCGTCCATGCCCGGCATCATCACGTCCAGCAGCAGCAGGTCGGGCGGCGCGATCGAGGTGCAGATGGCCAGCGCCTTCTCGCCGTTGTGGGCCAGCCGCACCCGGTACTTGTCCTCGAACACGCGCGAGATCAGGCGCAGGTTGTCGGGCGTGTCGTCGACCGCCAGGATGGTCAGGCGCTCGTCCTGCTCTTCCGGCGGCGCCACTGGCGCGGCCGCGGCGGCGGCAGCGGCCGCCGCTTGTTCCGCCTCGGCCAGGGCGCCGTCGGCGGCCGCGCGCCGGGCCGCCTCGGCCGCCTCCAGCTCGGCCGCCTTGCGCCGCTCGCTACGCTGCAGCACCTTGAGCACCTTGTCGCCCAGGCGGGTGGTGGTGTAGGGCTTGACCAGCAGTTCGGACACGCCGCTGGCGATGGCCTCCTGCACCCGGCCGCGCTCGGACTCGGCCGTTACCATGATGATGGGCATGGTACTGAGCTCGGCGTCAGCGCGCACTGTCCTGAGCAGCTCGATGCCGGTCATTACCGGCATGTTCCAGTCGGCCAGCACCAGGTCGAATGGCTGGCGCTGCAACATCTTCAGCGCGGCCTGGCCGTCGTTGGCCTGTTCGATATGCAGCGCGCCCAGCGCGCGCAACTGGTCGACGGTGAGCTTGCGCATCACCTCCATATCGTCGACCACCAGAAAACGGATCGCTCCCAGACTCATGCTGTACTCCCTTGTAGGTTGGCCCTGCCCGCTTGCCGGGCGTCCGCCAGCAGGGCATGCGCGTGTTCGAAATCAAACTGGTCGAGCGCACGCTCGATGGCATCGGCGGCGTCGCCGAAAGCGGCGCGCAACAAAATCATATGCTCCTGCAACAGGTTTTCGGCCTGCGAATCATTGTCGGCCAACAGCGCCTGCAGGCGGGCACACACGCCGGCCAGCAGTTGCTGGTCCGGCGCGGTGAGCGCCGCCAGCGGCGCGACCGTTGCCGCCGGCAGTGCCGCAGTGACGGCGGCCAGCACCCGCTCCAGTTCCAGCACCAGCGCGACCTGGCGAGCCTGCAGTTCGGCCGCCGTTTCGCGCCCCAGCGCCTGTTCCAGTTGCTGCGCCAGCGTCTGCACCCGGACCGCGCCGATATTGCCGGCCACGCCGCGCAAGGTGTGCAGCAAGGCCGCCGCGCCGGCCCGGTCGCTCAGTTCCAGCCGCTCGGCCAGGCGCGCCGCCATGCCGCCCTGGTCGCGCACAAAGGTCTGCAGCATCTTGCTGTAGGCGGCCTGCTTGCCCAGCACGCGGCGCAGGCCGGCCGCAGTGTCGAGGCCGGCGATGACCGGCGCCGCCTCGCCGGACGGCGCCGCCGGCGGCGGCAACGGCGGCGCGCCGCCGGCCTGGCGCGGCGCGATCCAGCGCAGCAGCAGCGCCCACAGCGCTTCCGGTTCGATCGGCTTGGAGACGAAGTCGTTCATGCCGGCCTGGCGGCAACGCTCGCGGTCCTCGGCCAGCACGTTGGCGGTCATGGCCACGATCGGCAGGTCGGGATGGCGGCCGCCGGCGCGGATCGCCTCGGTCGCCTGCAGGCCGTTCATCACCGGCATCTGCATGTCCATCAGCACCAGCTCGTATTGCCCCTGCGCCAGCATGGACAGGCATTCGGCGCCGTGGTTGGCGATGTCGACCTGCAGGCCGGCGCCGGCCAGCATTTCGCTGGCCACCTGCTGGTTGACCTCGTTGTCCTCGACCAGCAGCACGCGCGCGCCCTGGATGGCGGGCAGGCTGGCCAGCCCCACCGGCGACGGTGCGTCCGGCGGCAGTTCCTCCAGCTCCAGGTTGGCCAGCTGCATCATCGTATCGAACAGCAGCGAGGCGTTGACCGGCTTGTTCAGCACCTGCTCGATGCCCAGCATGGCGGCCTGCTGGCGCAGCTCGCGCCGCGCATGCGCGCTGAGGATGGCCAGCCGCGGCGCCAGCGTCAACGGCAGCGCCTGGATCGCCTTGGCCGTCTGCACACCGTCCAGCCCCGGCATCTGCCAGTCCAGCAGCGCGAATTGATACGGATGGCCGGCGGCGTCGGCCTGCGCCAGCGCCTGCAGCGCCTCGGCGCCGCCGGCGGCGTAGCCCACTTCCAGCCCCATGGCGCGCAGCTGCTCGCCGACCAGCTGGCGGTCGCCGGCCGCGTCGTCGACCAGCAGCACCGCCAGCCCCTGCAGGCCGGCGTGGCGCAGGCGCCGGTGGGCGCGCTTGGTGCCGACCCAGGCGGTGAACCAGAAGGTGCTGCCTTCGCCCAGCACGCTGTCGACGCCGACCTCGCCGCCCATCAGCGCGGCCAGCTTGCGCGAGATCGCCAGGCCCAGGCCGGTGCCGCCGTATTTGCGCGAGATCGAGGTGTCGGCCTGGCTGAACGACTGGAACAGCTGGCCGCGCTGCTCGGCGCTCAGGCCGATACCGGTGTCGCCGACGGCGAAGCGCAGCAAGGCTTGCGCGCCGTCGCGCTCGACCAGCTGCACCTGCAGCATCACCGTGCCCTCGTGGGTGAACTTGACGGCGTTGCTGGCGAAGTTGATCAGGATCTGGCCCAGCCGCAGCGGATCGCCGCTCAGTTCATGCGGGACGTCGGGGGCCACTTCCAGGAACAGCTGCAGGCCGCGTTTCTGGGCCGGTTCGCTGACCAGCCCGACCACGTTGTCGAGTACGCTGTCCAGGCTGAAGTCGATGTGCTCGACGGCCATCTGCCCGGCCTCGATCTTCGAATAGTCGAGGATGTCGTTGATGATGCCCAGCAGGTGCTGGCCGGCGCGCTGGATCTTGACCATGTAGTCCCGCTGGCGCGGCGACAGTTCCGACTGCAGCGCCAGGTGCGACATGCCGAGGATGGCGTTCATCGGCGTGCGGATTTCGTGGCTCATATTGGCCAGGAAGCTGGACTTGACCTGCGAGGCCGCCTCGGCCGTCTCCTTGGCCTGGCGCAGCGCCTGCTCGTTCTCGCGCTCGTCGGTGACATCCTGGAAGTAGCCGCTCCAGATATCGGCCGCGCCGCCGGCGCCGGCATGCGCGCGCGCCTGCCAGTGCACCCAGCGCTGGCGGCCGTCCCACTGCACCGGCAGCACGCTGTCGACCTGGCCGGCGCCGGCGCGCAGCGCGTGCCAATTGTGCGCGGCGCGCAGCTGCGCGGCCATCTGCGGCTCGACGTGGCGCCAGCAGGCGGTGGCGTCCGCCATCAGCTCGTCGGCGTCGACGCCGATCAGCTGGCGCACCGGCTTGCCGATGAACTGGAAGTGGGCCTGGTTGTCGCAGTCGACCTGGAACTGGAAGATCGCGACCGGGATCGCGTCCGACATGGCCATCATGCGGTCCAGCTGCTGCCGGTTGGCCGCCATGTGCTGCAGCAGCGCCACTTTCATGCGCGCCAGCGCCGCCAGCAGCCGGCCGGTCTCGCCGCCGGTGGCGAGCGCGATCTGGCCGCCCAGGTCGCCGTCGGCGATCTGCTGCGCCACCGCGATCGCCGCATGCAGCGGACGGGTGATGCTGCGCGTGACCAGCCAGGCGATGGCGGCGCCGCCCAGCAACGCGGCGCCGGCCAGCAGCACCGACACCAGGCGCGCGCTTTCGTAGGCGCGGCGCGAGTCCTGCGCCGACTGTTCCGAATGCTGCTTCTGGAAGCGCAGCAGCTCTTCCATGACGCCGATCCAGCGCAGCTGGGCCGGCCGCGACACTTCCAGCAACGTCCGCGTGCCTTCCGTGGCGTGGTTGATGCGCCCCAGCGCGGCCGCCTGGTCCATCACGGGAATGGCGACGTCGCGCGCGGCCACGATGCTGGCGAGGATCGCCCTGCCCCGGCTGGTCGTGACCAGCGCGTCCAGGCGCGCCATATGCTGCTGGTACCTGGTTTTCTCGGCCTCGTAGTGCCGCATGACCGGGATCATCTGCTGCTCCTCGGTCATGAAGATCAGGTCGCGCGCGTCCAGCGCCATGTTGCGGGCGTTGTCGAGCATGCCGTTGGTTTCTTCGACCTTGACGTTTTCGGCCAGCACCAGCCGCTCCAGGTCTAGCTGGATGGCCGCCATCCGGGTGACATTCAGCACCGCCATCAGCAGCAGCAACGCCAGCACCGTGCCGAAACCAAGTCCCAGGCGTAGGCCGATCGGCATGCGGTCGAAGTTCATCGTCGCGCCCCTCAGACCGGCGCCGCGCTGACGGCGCCGGCCTGGCTGGACTGCCAGGCCTGGGCCAACAGGGCATGCGCCTGCTCGAAATCGAACTGTTCCAGCGCCGCTTCCATGCCGGTGGCGGCGGCCACGCCGAAGGCGGCGCGCAGCAGCGCCGCGTGCTCCTGCGCCAGATTTTCTGCCTGCGAATCGTTATCGGCCAACAGCGCCAGCAGGCGCGGACAGACGCTGGCCAGCAGTTGCCGGTCCGGCGCGGCGAGCGCCGGCAACGGCGGCGCCGCCGCAACTGCCGGCAGCGCCGCGGCAATTCCGGCCAGCACCCGCTCCAGCGCCGATCCCAGCGCCTGCTGGCGCGGCAACAGTTCGGCCGCGGTCTCATGTGCCAGCGCCTGCTCCATCTGCTGCGCCAGGGTCTGCACCCGGACCGCGCCGATATTGCCGGCCACGCCGCGCAAGGTGTGCAGCAAGGCCGCCGCGCCGGTCCGGTCGCTCAGCGCCAGCCGCTCGGCCAGGCGGGCCGCCAGGTCGCCCTGGTCGCGCACGAAGGTCTGCAACATCTTGCTGTAGGCGGCCTGCTTGCCCAGCACGCGCCGCAGGCCGGCCGCCGTGTCGAGCCCGTCGATGGCCGGCATGCCAGCCGATGTCGCTACGGCCTGGCGCAATGGCGCGGCCAACTCGCCGCCGGCGGCGCGCGGCGCGATCCAGCGCAACAGCATCGCCCACAAGGCCTCCGGTTCGATCGGCTTGGAAATGAAGTCGTTCATGCCGGCCTGCTGGCAACGCTCGCGGTCTTCCGCCAGCACGTTGGCGGTCATGGCGACGATGGGCAAGTCGGGATGGCGGCCGCCGGCGCGGATGGTCTCGGTCGCCTGCAGGCCGTTCATCACCGGCATCTGCATGTCCATCAGCACCAGGTCGTAACGCCCCTGGTCCAGCATGGTCAGGCATTCGGCGCCGTGGTTGGCGATGTCGACCTGCAGGCCGGCGCCGGCCAGCATTTCGCTGGCCACCTGCTGGTTGACCTCGTTGTCCTCGACCAGCAGCACGCGCGCCCCCCGGATGCTCGACAGGTTGACCAGCACCGGCGGCGGCGGCGGCTCGGCCGGCACCATCTCCAGCTCCAGGTTGGCCAGGTGCATCATGGTGTCGAACAGCAGCGAGGCGTTGACCGGCTTGCTCAGTACCTGTTCGATGCCCAGCATCGCGGCCTGCTGGCGCAGTTCGCGCCGCGCGTGGGCGCTGAGGATGGCCAGCCGCGGCGGCAGCGCCAGCGGCAGCGCCTGGATCGCCTTGGCGGTCTGCACCCCGTCCAGTCCCGGCATCTGCCAGTCCAGCAAGGCAAATTGATACGGCCGGCCGCCGGCGTCGGCCTGCGCCAGCACCTGCAGCGCCTCGGCGCCGCCGGCGGCGTAGCCCACTTCCAGTCCCATGGCGCGCAATTGCTCGCCGACCAGTTGGCGCGCGCTCGCTTCGTCGTCGACCAGCAGCACGGTCAGTCCCTGCAGGCCGACGTGGCGCAGCTGCGTCGGGTTGCGCCGGGCGCCGACCCAGGCGGTGAACCAGAAGGTGCTGCCCTGGCCCGGCACGCTGTCGACGCCGACCTCGCCGCCCATCAGCGCCGCCAGCTTGCGCGAGATCGCCAGGCCCAGGCCGGTGCCGCCGTATTTGCGCGAGATCGAGGTGTCGGCCTGGCTGAAGGACTGGAACAGCTGGGCGTGCTGTTCCGTGCTCAGGCCGATGCCGGTGTCGCTGACGGCAAAGCGCAGCAAGGCCCGCTCGCCGTCGCGCTCGAGCTGCTCCACCGCCAGCGTCACGCTGCCCTCGTGGGTGAACTTGACGGCGTTGCTGGCGAAGTTGATCAGGATCTGGCCCAGCCGCAGCGGATCGCCGCTCAGTTCATGCGGCAGGCCGGGCGCGACGTCGAGGAACAGCTGCAGGCCGCGTTTCTGGGCTTGCTCGCTGACCAGGCCGACCACGTTGTCGAGCACGCTGTCCAGGCTGAAGTCGATATGCTCGACGGCCATCTGCCCGGCCTCGATCTTCGAATAGTCGAGGATGTCGTTGATGATGCCCAGCAGATGCTGGCCGGCGCGCTGGATCTTGACCACGTAGTCGCGCTGGCGCGGCGACAGTTCCGACTGCAGCGCCAGGTGCGACATGCCGAGGATGGCGTTCATCGGCGTGCGGATTTCGTGGCTCATATTGGCCAGGAAGTTGGACTTGACCTGCGAGGCCGCCTCGGCCGCCTCCATCGCCTGGCGCAGCGCCTGCTCGGTTTCGCGCGCGGCGCTGACGTCCTCGAAGAAGCCGCTCCACACCCCGCGCTTGCCGGGCGCCGTGTGCGCGCGCGCCTGCCAGCGCACCCAGCGCTGCTGGCCGTCCCATTGCACCGGCACCACGGTGTCGATCACGCCGCCGCCCTGCCCCAGTTGCTGCCAGTCCAGCGTGCCGCGCAGCCCGGCCGCCACCTCGGGCGCGACGTGGCGCCAGCAGGCCGTGGCGTCCGCCATCAGCTCGTCGGCCTCGACGCCGATCAGCTCGCGCACCGGGGCGCCGATGAACTTGAACCGGACCTCGTTGTTCTCCAGCACGCGCAGCTGGAACACCGCCACCGGGATCGCCTGCGTCATATCGACCAGGCGGTCCAGCTGCATGCGGTTGGCGGCCATGTGCTGCAACAGCGCCTCCTTCATGCGCGCCAGCGCCTGCAGCAGCTGGCCGGTCTCGCCGCCGGTGCCGACCGCGATCTGCCCGCCCATGTCGCCGGCGGCGATGCGGCGCGCGATCTCGACGGCCTGGGCCAGCGGCTCGCGGATCGCACGGTAGACCCACAGCAGCATCAGCGCCAGCACCGCCAGCGTGACGGCGCCCAGCAAATAGACCAGCTGGTTGATGCGCGCCGCATGCTGGTGGGCCTCGGCCACGGCGGCGGCGGTGCGCTGGTCCAGCAGCGCCAGGAAGTCGTCGATCGGCCGCAGCACGTCGGCCTTCTGCAGATGGTAGGCGCGGTTGTGCAGCAGGTCGCGCGCCAGATGCGGATCGGGCAGGCGCAGCACGCCAAAGCCGCCGTGGCCGTCGTCGAACTTGCCTTTGGCGGCATTCATCGCGATCAGCTCGGTCCTGACCAGCTGGTCGGATTTGTCCTTGGCCTCGCTCAGCTTGGCCATCTCGGCGGCGCTGAAATGGGCATCGCGCATCAGCTGTTCGAGCGACGCGGCGGCGCCGTCCGGATCGGGCGGCCGGCTACCGGCGGACACGAAGTCCCAATACACGCGTTCATAGTGCTGCGGGCGCGGCAGCTTGCCGTCGCGGATAGCGATCACGGCCCGGTATTGCTGCTCGAACTGCGGCTCGCCGGTTTCGACGTAGGTACGGGCCAGGCGCGTCAGGTCGTCCGAGCTCTGGCGCAATTCGGTGGCCAGCAGGAAGGATTGGTAGCGGTACTGGTTGGCGGCGTCCAGGCCGGCGTTGCTGCGGTCGGAGACGTTATAGGCGAACAGCGTCATGCTCATGAGCACGGCGACGGAACCGGCCAGCAGCATGAAGTTCTGCCGGATCGAAAGCTTCTTTAGAGTAGCCAATGCCATAAACGCCTTTGCGTGCTGTCAGGGGCAACAACATATTGCCGCACACTCCATAAAATTTCTTTAAAGAATCTTTTTAATGCCGCGAGATACTAAAGCGGCAAGGCCGCGCCGGCTATCGGAATGCGCGACAAACCGTTGACATTTCATGACAGCGCCGGCGCCATGCCGTGCAGCGCGCGCAAGGCCAGCTCGAAATCGTAGTCCTCGACCGCCGCGGCCACGACGCGCAGCGGCGCCTCGGCCGGCGTGCCGTGCGCTTCGCGCGCCAGGCGCACGGCCAGCGCCAGCGCGGCGCCGTCGTTGTCGTCCAGCAGATTCTTGAGGCCGGCCAGCCCGGCCCGCAGCGCAGCCTCGTCCAACGGCGCCAGCGGCGCCGCCGCCTCCGGCTCGAGGTCGAGCGGCAGCAGCCCGGCCAGCACCACATCCAGCTCGGCCGCCACGCGCGCCTGCAACGCATCGGCCTGGCTGTCCGGCGCGCCGTCGCGGCAGGCCTGTTCCAGCGCGGCCGCGGCGGCCTGGGCCTGCAACGCGCCTATCATGCCGGCCGCGCCGCGCAGCGTGTGGGCGATGCGGCGTGCCGTCACGCTGTCGCCGGCCGCGCGCGCCGCACCGAACGCCTGCGCGAACCCGGCCTGCTCGCTGCGGAAGCGGCGCAGCATCTTGCGGTACATGGCCGCGCTGCCACCCATGGTGGCCAGCCCGGCGCGCGCATCGATCCCGGGCAGCACGGCAAACTGTGCCGCATCGGCGGCGGCGGCCGGCGCGGCCGGCGCGGGCGCCGCCGCCGGCCGCGCCGGCGTGATCCACTGCGCCATGGTGGCGAACATCTGCTGCACGTTCAGCGGCTTGGCGATGTGGTCGTTCATGCCGGCCTCCAGCGCCCTGGCGCGGTCGTCCGACATGGCGTTGGCGGTCATCGCCAGCACCGGCAGCGTTTGCCATTGCGGCTGGCTGCGGATCGCGCGGGTCGCCGTGTAGCCGTCCATGACCGGCATCTGGCAGTCCATCAGCACGCCGTCGAAGGGACCGCTGCGCGCCAGCAGGTCGAGCGCCTCGCTGCCGTCGCCGGCCACCTCGAAGGTGATGCCGGCCTTGCTGAGCAGGTCCTGGGCCAGTTCCTGGTTCATCTCGTTGTCGTCGACCAGCAGCAGGTGGGCGCCGGCCAGCCTGGCCACCGCCTGCGCGCGCAGGTCGCTGGGCACGGTCTTGGCCGGCGCCACGGCCGGCACGCCGAAGCGGCACACCAGGTGGAAGACCGAGCCCTGCCCCAGCGTCGACTCGACCCAGATGCGCCCGCCCAGCAACAGGGCCAGCTCCTTGCTGATGGCCAGGCCCAGGCCCGAGCCGCCATATTTGCGGGTGATCGTATCGTCGGCCTGGCTGAAAGCCTGGAACAGGCGCGCGCAGTGTTCCGGCGGCATGCCGATGCCGGTGTCGGCGACGGTGAAATGCAGTTCGCTGCCGGCGGCGTCGCGCGCCAGCTGCGCCACCTCGACCACGATACGGCCGCGCTCGGTGAACTTGACGGCGTTGTTGCCCAGGTTGGTCAGGATCTGCCCCAGCCGCAGCGGATCGCCCAGCAGCGCCGCCGGCACTTCGGGCGCGACGCGGAACAACAACTCGACGCCCTTGCTGGCGGCCGGCTGGACTATCATCGTGGCCAGGTTGTCGAGCACCTCGTCGAGCCGGAACGGGATCACTTCCAGCGTCAGCTTGCCGGCTTCGACGCGCGAAAAATCCAGGATGTTGTTGATGATGCCCAGCAGGTTTTCGGCCGCCCGCTGGACTTTTTCGATGTAGTTGCGCGCCTTGGCGTCGAGTTGCAGATCCAGCGCCAGGGTGCTCATGCCGATGATGGCGTTCATCGGCGTGCGCAGTTCATGGCTGACGTTGGAGACGAAATTGCTCTTGGCCCGGCTCGCTTCCTGGGCTTGCCCGAGCGCGATCGACAAGGCCGCCGTGCGCTCGTCCACCAGCTGTTCCAGCTGATGCTGGTGGCGGCCCAGTTCCGCTTCGGCCCGCTTGCGCAGCGTGATGTCGATGTAGCTGACCCGCAGCAGCGTGCGGCCGCCCGAGGCCAGGCTGCTCAGCCACACTTCGCAGGGAATCTCACGGCCGTCGCTGCTGCGCACCGTGCGTTCGAACACCAGTTGCTCGCCGGCCAGCGCGCGCGTGATATGCGCGCGCACGCTCTCACGCACGGCCGCCTGTTCCGCCGCCGTGGCCGCGTACAGCTCGGCAACTTCCGCCGCGCGCAACTCGGCGGCGCTGCGCCCGAACAATTGCTCGGCCTTGCGGTTGTGGTCGACGATACGGCCGTGCATGCTGTCAACCACCACGATCGCCTCGGGCGCGCCATTGACCAGCGCGCGATAGCGCTCCTGGTTGGCCAGCAGCGCCTGCTCGGCCAGCGACTTGCGGCGGATTTGCCACAGCATCGCGCACAACATGGCCAGCAGCGCCAGGATGACCAGCGCGGCGGCGGCCACCTCGCTGCGGTATTGCTCCCAGATGGGCACCGGACGGTTGACAAACTGGGTCTCCGGCGGCAGGCGCGCCGGGTCGGCGCCCAGGCGCTGCAGCTGCGGCCAGTCGTACAGCGACACCCGCTGCGGCTGCCACGGCGTCACGCCGGGCGGCGCCGCCCTGATACCGCTGGCCAGCTCGTAGGCCAGCCGCGCCACCCGCCGCGCTTCACCGCGAATGCTGAACACATGACCGCCCAAGAAGTTGCGCTCGCCCACGCCCAGGTCGTAGAACACGAAGAACGGCGCCCGGCTGGCCGGCGCCACCTGGCGCAAGGCGTCGAGCCGGTTGAAATTGCGGCCGGTGCGGTCGCGCCGCATCGCCACGCCCAGCACGATGGAATCGGCGGGCAGCCCGGCCAGGCGCGCCGCCACTTCCTCGAGCGACAAGGCGCGGGTGTCGGCGACCGAGACCCGGTCCGCCCACGGCTGCAAGGCGGCGCGCACATCGGCCAGCTCGCGCGCTTCGGTCTCGCTGGCGCCCACCACCACTTCCACATGCCGCGTCGCCGGAAACAGCGCCATCGCCTGCTCCAGCGTGGCCCGGTAATTGACCGCGCCATTCATCTCGAACATGCGGTGCGCGCCGGGCGACAGGCCGGGCTTGAGCGCGCTCAGCACCGTGATCACGGTGGCCTCGGGCAGCAGGTCGGGCGCATCGCGCAACAGGTAGTCGAGCGCCGGCTGCAGCACCGTGATGACGACCTCGATGCGCCGCTGCGCAAATTTATCGAGCAGCAGACGCCGCAGGTTTTGCCGGTACAGCGGATCGGCATTGCGCTCCAGATCCAGGTATTCCAGAAAGATGTCGGCGGGATTGTAGCCCTGCGCCATCAGGTGGGTGCGCATGTCGGCCGCGATCAGGTCGACGCCGGACGCCCCCGGCCCATACGGCAGCAACACGGCGATGCCATGGCCGGCCGGCGCGGCCGTCGCCGGGGCCGGCAAGCACGCCAGCACCAGCATCCACATCAGCGTGGCGAGCCTGTGCAACAGGTAATTGTGTGCGCTCAATGCCCCTCTCCGATCACCACAAGTTCCGTCAAGAATAACACCCCCGGCAGCTCCTGCGCGACAAAGCAACTGTCCGCTTCAACGGCAACAACTTGCGATCCGCTAGCCGGCGTCGTCGGCCGCGCAGCAGTTGCGGCCCGACGCCTTGGCGCGGTACAGCGCGGCGTCGGCACGGCCTTGCGTGGCTTGCAGGTCGGCATCGCCATGGTTGAACATGGCGATGCCGATGCTGACGGTCTGGGTCAGCGCCTGTCCATCGTCGAGCTGCACCGCCATGGCGCCGATCGCCTTGCGGATCCGCTCGGCGGCCTGCCACGCCGCCTCGGCCGGCACGTCGGGCAGCAGCACCGCGAATTCCTCGCCGCCCAGCCGCGCCGGCAGGTCGCTGTCGCGCAGCGTGTTGCGCTCCGCGTCGGCCACCGCCGCCAGCACGCGGTCGCCGGCCAGATGCCCGTACGTGTCGTTGACGCGCTTGAAATGATCCAGGTCCAGCGCCAGCAACGCCAGCGGCCGGTTGTGCAGGGTCGCATTGGCGGCCATCAGCACCGCCTGCTCGTCAAAGCCGCGCCGATTGACCAGTCCGGTGAGCGGATCGCGCATGGCCTGGTCCTGCAGCTTCGCCAGGCGGTTTTACTGATCGGTGACGTCCATCAGCGACAGCAGCCAATAACGTTGCACGCCGTATTCTTCCACCGTCAACGCCTGGCAATGCGCCAGCGCCAGGAACATGCCGTACCGGCCCAGCATCGGCACGGCATCGACCGTGCCGGCGCCGGTCAGCGCCCCCCAGTCGGCCGCCTGCATAAACAGGCGCACGACGGGATCGCCTTGGCTGGCCACCGCGCCGAAGCGCTCCAGCAAGCTGGCGTTGCCGATGCTGATGCTGCCGTCGGCGCGGTCGATCAGCGCCATCGGGGCCGGCATGGTATCGAGCACCTTGCGCACCAGGCGCAGCGCCTGCGCGGCACGCGCCGCCGCGATGCGGTTGCGGCGTTCGGCCGCCAGGTAGTAAGCGAGCAACACCAGCAGCGCGACGCTGATGATCAGGTTCAGCACGGTACTGCGCAGCCAGCCCTGGCGGTAGTCGCCAGTGGCGTGGCCGTATTGCACCACCCAGTAGTCGGCGCCGCTCGACCAGGGCGGCGCGATCCGGCGCAACGCCACCATGCGGGTCAGGCCATCGCGCGGCGACTCGATGTAGGCCACCGATTCGTAGCCCGCCACCGGCTGGCCGTTGACCGGCAGGCGCTGGTTGGGCGCGACCACGCCCTTGCCCGGATATTCGCTCAGCAGCGTGCCGCCGGCGTCGAGCGTCATCGCCTCGGTATGCGGCAGCATCGCCAGCCGGCTGGCCCAGTCCCGCATGATGGTGTGGGGCGCCATCAAGAACACCGTGGCGGTGACGGCGCCATGCCGGTTCCAATGGGGCTTCAGCACCGCCAGCACCTGCCCCCGGCGGCCCGGCAACAGCATCGAGCCGGAGGGCCGCTGCGGCCGCGCCAGCATGGCACGCAGGTCGGGTATCACGTTGTACACCGGGAAACCGGTCTCGCCCAGGATGGCGCCGTCCGGCGCGATGATCGCCAACTCGCTGCCGGGCATCAGCGTGGACAGTCCCAGGCCCACGCTTTTCAGTTGCCGCAGGCCGTCCGCCGACAGCGCGCCGCCGTCGTCGACGGTATCGACGATGGCGTCCATCTGGCCCAGCACGTTGCGCATGACGGCGAAGCGCTCGGTGATGGTGCTGTCCAGCAGCCGGACGCCGGCATCCAGCCGGGCCGCCGTGACTTGCTCGTTTTCGCGGAAGTCGAGCCAGGTCTGGCCGCTGTTGAGCACCACGCACAGGACGATCACCGCCGACAGGATCTGCCCCGGCCGGCGCGACAGGCCGGCGCCGCGCTCGCCGAGAATGGCGGCGCGCGCCAGCGGTTGTTCCAACAAGGCGTCCATAGTCTTCATCGTGCTCCTCCCATCCCACCATCTTGAGGGATGGCGTCGACTGCCGACGACGCCTTGCGAGACAAATGCTTACCATTTGATGACAGCGCCCCGCGCGCCGAAACAACGCTTCAGCGCTAAACCCCATTACCGAGCTTGACCAGCTTGCTTTCACGCTGATATGCTAACGTTAACAGGTAACGTTAACACCTGTCCGGTTCATCATCCAGGAAATTTGAAACCCAACAAGTTTTTCACCGAGGATCAATATGCGCACGAACCAAATGTCTCAAGTAGTCAACGCCATCCAGCCGAACAGCATCGGTTTGGCCGTGAAGCTCGCCCTGTCCGGTTTCGCCACGCTGGCGGCCGCGACGCCGGCGCACGCCGTTTCGCTGCCGGGCAATATCGCCGACCACACCCTGCAGGGCGTGCCGAGCATGGTGGTGCGCCCCGGTTCGTGGCGCGAGACCAACGACACCCTGGTGCGCCAGGTCGCCGATGGCCTGGCCAGCACCGGACTGGCGGCCAAGGGCTGGAACATCGTCGCGGTCGACGACGACTGGATGGTCCGCACCGATTGCACCGACTGGGACACGGCCAAGACCGCGGTGCCCAACTGCGCCGGCGGCCGCGACGCCAGCGGCCACCAGATCGCCTCGCCGAGCAAGTACCCGCAGGGCATACAGGCGACCATCAACTATGTCCATTCCAAGGGACTGAAGTTCGGCATCTACACCGACGGCGGCAGCAAGACCTGCGATGGCGGCGCCGCGATGAACGCCGCCAGCGGGCCCACTTACTTCACCGGCGACGCCAACTACTACGCCAGCATGGGCGTCGACTATATCAAGAGCGACTACTGCTACAACATCAACAACAGCTCCAACGGCTGGCCGCTCACCACCGACAACGACGCCACCATCGCGGTCGACGCCTATCGTCAAACCGCGCAGGCGGTCGATGCCGCCAACAGCGCGTACGGCAGCCACATGGTGCTGACGCCGTCGCCGGCCGCCTACTTCAACTGGAACAACAACGCCACCGGCACCGCCGCGTTCCAAAAGGTCTTGAACGGCCTGGCCTTGTACGCCCAACAGTGGCGCATCGGCGGCGACAATGGCGGCAGCACCTGGGCCGCGATGCTGACCACGGTGGACCAGGCGGTCGGCGCCGCGGCCTACGCCCGCGCCGGCCACTTCAACGACCTCGACCAGCTGGCCATGGGCAAGGGTTCGTTGACCACGGCCCAGGGCCAGTCCGAGTTCAGCATCTGGGCCGTGCTGGCCGCGCCGCTCAACATCAAGGTCGGCGTCACCACCGGGCTCACCCCGCAATTGGTCAGTGACGCCGGCAACGCCGACGTCATCGCCATCAGCCAGGACCAGATCGGCGCGCAGGGCAAGCGCATCGTCAACGACGCCAACACCTCGGTGTTCGCCAAGCCGCTGGCCAACGGCGACTATGCCGTGCTGCTGTTGAACAAGTCCAGCAGCGCCCAGACCATCGCCACCACCGGCTTGGCCGTGGGCAGCTCGGCGACCCAGTTCAGCCTCACCGACCTGTGGTCCAAGGCCGTCACCACCAGCGGCGGCGCCATCTCGGCCAGCGTGCCGGCGACCAGCGCCGTGCTGTACCGCCTGCATCCGAGCTCGAACGCCTACAGCGCCTGGCGCCAGGCCCGCAACGCCACCTCGATCAGCGACGACGACGCCTCCACCGCCGCCTGCTTCGACAGCAGCTGCGGCAGCTATTCCGCCGACGCGCTCGCCGCGGCCGGCGTGGTGGCCGGCGGCAGCGTCACGATCAACGGCCAGACCTTCACCAACTGGGTCGGCGGCGGCGCCGGCCAGCTCGACAGCATCGTGGCGCGCGGCCAGACCATCGCGTATTCCGCCGTCGGCCGCAGCTACCTCGGCTTCCTCGGCGCCTCGAACGGCGGCGACCTCTCCGGCACGCTGACGCTGAACTACAGCGACGGCAGCAGCGCCAACGTCACGCTCGGCTTCCCCGACTGGCAAACCGTCAACCCCGGCGCGTTCGGCGACAGCAGCGCCAGCATCACGAGCTACAGCAACACCCAAACCAAGGCGCAAGCGAGCGGCAACCACTTCCTTTCGCACGCCAAGTTCCCGCTCCCTAGCGGAAAAAATGTGATCTCCATTACCTTGCCCAACCAGCCGGCACTGCGCATCTTCTCCATCACCACTTCCTGATAAGGCAGCAAGACCACGGGGCCGCGCCGGCCCCGTCACCATTTTTCATCGCCCAAAAAAGATAACGTTAACACAGGAAGCTCATCCATGACTCATTTGCACACCCTGGAAACCGCCCGCTGGGACGCCTGCGGCGGCCTGCACACCGCGCAGGAAATCGCCCAGCAACCGGCGGTCTGGCGCCAGCTGGCCGAGCAGTTGCTGGCGCTGCCGCCGGCCTGGCGCGCCACGCTGGAGGCCACGCTGGCCGACCCGCGCGGCCAGGTGATCCTGACCGGCGCCGGCACCTCGGCCTATATCGGCGAAATCCTGGCCGACAGCCTGGAAGCGGCCTGGCCGGCCCAGGTGCGCGCCATCCACAGCACCACCCTGCTGTCCCATCCGGCGCTATTCCTGTGCGCCGGGCGGCCGCTGCTGGTGGTATCGTTCGCGCGCAGCGGCAACAGCCCGGAAAGCCAGGGCGTGGTCGAGCTGGTGCGGGCCCAAGTGCCGGGCGCGCAGTTCCTCAACATCACCTGCAGCGCCGACGGCCAGCTGGCGCGCGCCAACGCCGGCCAGGCCGACAGCATGACCTGGCTGCTGCCGCCGGCCAGCTGCGACCGCGGCTTCGCCATGACCTCCAGCTTCAGCACCATGCTGCTGGCGGCGCTGGCCCTGCTGGGCCGCCCCGCGCCGGCGCAGGCCGCCGAGCGCATCGGCCAGCTGGCCGCGCTGGCGGCGCACTGGCTGGCGCAGCAGGCCGAGAACTGGCGGGCGCTGGGCCAGCGCAGCGCCGACCGCATCGTCTACCTCGGCAGCGGCCCGCTGGAAGCGCTGGCGCGCGAGGCGTCGCTGAAAGTGCTGGAGCTGAGCGCCGGCCGCATCCTGGCGGTGGCCAATTCGCCGCTCGGCTTCCGCCACGGCCCCAAGGCCATGCTGACCGCCGACACGCTGGTGTTCCTGTTCTCCAGCAGCGAACCGCAGGCGCGCCGCTACCAGCAGGACTTGCTGGACGAATTGCGGCGCGACGGCCTGGCCGGCGCGGTCGACTGCATCGACCTGGAGGCGGCCTGGCTGGACGATTGCTGGCGGGCCCCGGTCTACGTGCTGTTTGCCCAGGTGCTGGCGCTGCACCAGTCGATGCGCCTCGGGCTGACGCCGGACAACCCCTTCCCGGACGGCAGCGTCAACCGCGTGGTGCAGGGCGTGACGGTGTATCCCTATGCGGCCCCCTGAGCTGTTCTACGGCATCGACCTGGGCGGCACCAAGATCGAACTGGTGGCCTGCGACGCCGCGCTGCAGGTGGTGTACCGGCGCCGCATCGCCACCCCGCACCAGGACTTCGACACCTTGCTGGCGGCGCTGGCCGGGCTGGTGCTGGCCGCCGACGCCGAGCTCGGCACGTGCGCGCCGCTGGGCCTGGGCATCCCCGGCATCATCGACGCCGCCAGCGGCGCCCACCTGAGCACCAATGTGCCGGCGCTGTGCGGCCGCCAGCTGCTGCCGGCGCTGCGCGCGCAACTGCGGCGCGGCGTGGTCATGGGCAATGACTGCCAGTGCTTCGCCCTGTCCGAAGCGCACGGCGGCGCGGCCGCCGGCCAGCCCAGCATGCTGGGCCTGATCCTCGGCACCGGCGCCGGCGCCGGCTATTGCGCCGACGGCCTGCTGCTGGCCGGCCGCCAGGGCGTGCTCGGCGAGTGGGGCCACTGGCCGCTGGCGCCGGCGCTGCTGGCGCGCCATGGCTTGCCGCCGTGGCCCTGCGGCTGCGGCGCCAGCGCCTGCCTGGAACGCTACCTGTCCGGCCGTGGCGTGAGCGCGCTGCACCAGCACCTGTCCGGCCAGGCCGGCGCCAGCGCGGCGCAACTGGCCGAGCGCCGCGCGGCCGGCGACGCCGCGGCGCAGGCGGTGTATGCGCTGCACCTGGAACTGCTGGGCGCGGCCATCGCCACCCTGGTGCTGGCCTACGATCCGCATGTGATCGTGCTGGGCGGCGGCCTGTCGCGCCTGCCGCACCTGTACCGCGAACTGCCTGCCGCGATCGCGCCCCACCTGCTGAGCGGCCTGCGGCCGCCGCCGATTCTGCCGCCGATGTTCGGCGACGCCGGCGGCGCCCGCGGCGCCGCCCTGCTGGCCCGCCAGGCCGGCACCCACCTTGTTACGGAGCACGCATGACCATCCTGTCCCAACTCATCCAATCGCGCCAGGCCGGCCAGCACGTCGGCCTGGCCAGCGTGTGCTGCACCAATGCCGAGGTGCTGCTGGCCGCCATGGCCGTCGCGCTCGAACATGACAGCCCGCTGCTGATCGAAGCCACCTCCAACCAGGTCGACCAGTTCGGCGGCTACACCGGCATGCGGCCGGCCGACTTCGTCGCCTACGTGCACGCGCTGGCGCAGCAGGCCGGCTTCCCGCCCGAGCGCCTGCTGCTGGGCGGCGACCACCTCGGCCCGAACAGCTGGCAGCACCTGCCGCCGGAGCTGGCGATGCGGCACGCCCGGGTCCTGATCAGCGCCTATGCGCAGGCCGGCTTCAGCAAGCTCCACCTCGATTGCAGCATGGCCTGCGCCGGCGATCCGCTGCCCCTGCCCGACGCGCTGGTGGCGGCGCGCGCCGCCGAACTGGCGGCCGTGGCCGAGCAGGCGGCCGCGGCCGCCTGCCGGGCGCCGCCGGTGTATGTGGTCGGCACCGAGGTGCCGCTGCCCGGCGGCGAGGCCGCGCTCGGCAACGGCGTCCAGGTCACCCGCGCGGAAGCGGCGGCCGCCACGCTGGCGGCGCACCGGCTGGCGTTTGCCGAACGCGGGCTGGGCGACGCCTGGCAGCGCGTGATCGCGCTGGTGGTGCAGCCGGGCGTGGATTTCGACCACAGCCAGGTGCAGGACTATGATCCGGCCGCGGCCAGCGGCCTGGCCGCCATGCTGCATGGCCAGCCGCTGGTGTACGAGGCCCATTCCACCGACTACCAGTCGGAGGCGGCGCTGCATGCGCTGGTGCGCGACCACTTCGCCATCCTCAAGGTCGGCCCGGCCGCCACCCATGCGCTGCGCGAAGCGAGTTTCGCGCTGGCCGCGATCGAAGCGGTGCTGGTGCCCGTCGAGCAGCGCTCGCATCTGGAGGAAGTGCTGGACCGCTGCATGCAGGAGCAGCCGCGCCACTGGCACAAGCACTACACCGGCGGGCCGGCGCAGCTGCGCCTGCTGCGCGGGTTCGCGCTCAGCGACCGCAGCCGCTACTACTGGAACGAGCCGCCGGTGCAGGCCGCGCTGGCGCGGCTGCACGCCAACCTGGCGGCGCAGCCGCTGCCCTTGCCGCTGCTGAGCCAATACCTGCCGGAACAACTGGCCGCGGTGCGCAGCGGCGCGCTGCGCGCCACCCCGGACGCGCTGGTGCGCCACAAGGTGGGCCAGGTGCTGGCCCGCTACGCGCGCGCCTGCCACCGCAACGCGGCGCCGCAGCCATGCTGAGCGCTGCTCACACCATGACGCGGCCGCGCCTGGCGGACAGCCCGCAAGCCCAGACCCGCTTCCTGCTGCTGGTCGCCGGCCTCGGCGGCCTGCTGTACGGCATCGACGTCGGCATCATCGCCGGCGCCCTGCCCTATCTGGAAGCGAGCGCCGCCACGCTGTGGCAGCTGACCCCGCAGCAGCTGGGCTGGGTGGTGGCCGCCGTGCTGGGCGGCAGCGTGCTGTCCTCGCTGGGCGCCGGCGCGCTGGCCGACGCCTGCGGCCGCCGCCGCGGCATGCTGCTGGCCGGCCTGCTGTTCAGCGCCAGCATCCCGGTGATCGCGCTGGCCCAGGGCTATCTGCCGCTGCTGCTGGGGCGCGTGCTGCAAGGCGTCAGTGGCGGCCTGATCGGCGTGATCGTGCCGCTCTACCTGGCCGAGAGCCTGCCGGCCGCGGTGCGCGGGCGCGGCACCGCGCTGTTCCAGCTGATGCTGACCATCGGCCTGGTGCTGGCGGCGGTGATCGGCCTGCTGGTGGCCAGCCAGGTCGAGACCGCCGCGCGGCTGGTCCCGGCCAGCCTGGGCGCGGTGCAGGACGCGGCCTGGCGCCGGATTTTCTGGTTCAGCCTGGCCCCCGGCGTGGCCTACACGCTGGGCGTGCTGGCCCTGGCCGAATCGCCGCGCTGGCTGCTGCAGCGCGCCCGGCCGGCCGCGGCGCTGCGGGCGCTGCAACGCACCCGCGCCCCGGCCGCCGCCGCCGCCGAGCTGGCTGCCATGCGCACCGAGCAAGCCGCAACCGACGCCGGCGACGGCGGCAGCCTGCTGCAGCGGCGCTACCTGCTGCCCTTTTTGCTGGCCTGCCTGATCCTGGTGTGCAACCAGGCCACCGGCATCAATTCCATCCTGGCCTACGCGGTCACGCTGCTCGACCAGGCCGGCCTGAGCGGCAGCCGCGCCAACCAGGGCGACCTGGCCTTGAAGCTGGTCAACGCCCTGGTGACGGTGGTGGCGGTGGTGCTGGTCGACCGCAAGGGCCGCAAATTCCTGCTGATGCTGGGCAGCGGCGGCATCGTGCTGTCGCTGCTGGCGGCCGGCCTGCTGCTGCGCAGCGGCGAGGCGCAACAACAGGACGTGCGGGCGCCGCTGGCCGCGCTGGTGCGCGCCAACGGCTTGCGGGCCAGCGCGCAGCAATTGGGCGCGCTGGCGCAGCACGGTCGCTACCAGCTCGACATCGCCTACCGCTACGGTCCGCTCACGCTGGTCAAGACGGTGCGCGACGGCCAGCCGCTGGACATCGCCGCGCCCACCAGCGTCGACGGCGACGGCGCGCTGGGGGCGGCCCTGCGCCGCCTGCATCTGAATCCGCTGCCGGCGCTGGACGGGGCGCTGGGCGCGCCACTGCTGATCGAACGGGCCCGGCTGGGCGCACCGCCGCCGGCGCGCCACGGTTGGCAATTGCTGGCCTGCCTGCTGGGCTTTATCGCCAGCTTCGCCATCGGCCCCGGCGTGTGCGTCTGGCTGGCGCTGTCGGAACTGATGCCGACCCGCATCCGCTCCAACGGCATGAGCGTGGCGCTGCTGCTGAACCAATGCGTCTCGACCCTGATCGCCGCCGTGTTCCTGCCGACGGTGGGCCGCTACGGCAGCGCCAGCATGTTCTTTGCTTGGGCCGCCTGCAGCGTCGTCTATTTTCTGGCCGCCAGCCTGCTGTTACCCGAAACCCGCGGCAAGACGCTGGAAGAAATCGGCCGCCATTTCACCGCGCGCCCGGCGCGCGCCCCAACACCAACCATCCCGGAGACCAGCACACCATGAGCGACCACCCCAAACCCTTCCAGCGCCTGTTGCTGACCGGCGCCGCCGGCGGCCTCGGCCGCGTATTGCGACCGCATCTGGGCCAGTGGGCCGAGGTGGTGCGGCTGTCCGACCTGGACGGCCTGGGCCAGGCCGGTCCCGGCGAGGAAATCGTCCATGCCGACCTGGCCGACCGCGGCGCCATGCTGCGGCTGCTGGACGGCGTCGACGCCGTGCTGCACTTCGGCGGCATTTCGGTGGAGGCCGGCTGGAACGCCATCCTGCAGGCCAACATCGTCGGCGTGCACCACCTGTACGAGGCGGCCCACGCGGCCGGCGTGCGGCGCGTGGTGTTCGCCAGCTCCAACCACGCGATCGGCTTCCATCCGACCACCACCCAGCTGGACGCGGACAGCCCGACCCGGCCCGACGGCTTGTACGGCGTCAGCAAATGTTTTGGCGAGCAGCTGGCGCGTTTTTACTACGACCGCTTCGGCCTCGAAACCGTGTGCCTGCGCATCGGCTCGGCGTTCCCGCAGCCGGCCACGCGGCGCATGATGGTGACCTATCTGCACTACGAGGATTTGATCGAGCTGATCCGCTGCTCGCTGTTCGCGCCGCGCGTCGGCCACACCATCGCCTACGGCATGTCGGACAACGACGCGCTGTGGTGGAACAACAGCAAGGCCGCGCACCTGGGCTACCGGCCGCGCCACAGTTCGCGCGTCCATGCCCACCTGTTCCCCGACAGCGCCGCCTATCCGGCCGCCGACGACCGCGCCAGCCAGTACCAGGGCGGCCCGTTTGTCAGCACCGGCCCGTTCTACGACTGAACCCAGGCCCGGCCGCGCGCCAGCCGCGCGGCCGCATGGCGCCGCAACAGCCGCCACCACAGCAGCACGCCCAGCCCGGCCACGCCGGCCTCGACCAGGAACAGCAGCCGGTAGTCATGGCCGGCGCCGTCCAGCGCCGCGCCCATGGCCACCGTCGACAC
Organism: Duganella sp. BJB476; assembly: GCF_003416895.1. Taxonomy (GTDB): domain Bacteria; phylum Pseudomonadota; class Gammaproteobacteria; order Burkholderiales; family Burkholderiaceae_D; genus Rugamonas. Next base: position 597,381 of record NZ_QVIO01000001.1, on the reverse strand, counting down.
CACCGCCAGCAGCGCCGTCACCGCCGCCGACAGCGCCGCCAGTTGCGAAAAGCGCGCCTGCGGCAGCATCGCCGGCAGCAGCGCCGCCGTGCCGGTCAGGAAGGCGCCGGCCAACACCCCGTGCAGCACCAGCGCCACCAGGAACGAGCTGCGCCCGGCCACGCCGGCCCAGGCCCCCAGCATCGCCAGCGCATACAGCGCCAGCACGGCGCCGCCCACCCGCAAGGGATGGAAACGGTCGGCCAGCCAGCCCAGCGGCCAGGCCAGCACGATCGAAATGCCATAGGTCAGCGCGATGGCGCGGCCGAAGCTGGCCGCATCCACCCCGAACTGGGCGCGCGCATTGTAGCTGTTGATATTCAGCGGCAGCACCGCGATCGCGGCCAGCGCCACCGCCGCGAACAGCAGCGCCAGCTCGCCGGCCGGCCCCGCCGCCGCGGCCGGCGCCCGGGCGCCCGGCGCCGGTTCGCGCACGCCCAGGCACACCGCCAGCATCGCCGCCAGATAGGCCGCGGCCAGGCCGATCAGCAAGGGCCGGAACCAGGAAGTCAGGCTGTTATCGAAAAAACAGGCGAAAAAGGCGGCGCCGGTGGCCAGGCTGACGATGCGGAACAATGCGCAAAAACGCCCCAGGATGTGGCGCGGCACGGTGTCGTTGATCAGCGCCAGGAACAGCGTGTTGCCGACGCAGGTGGCGACATCGAACACGCTCCAGCACACCACCATGGCCACCACGATCCAGCGCGTGGGCTCGGCGCTGCCGGCCAGCGCGCGGCCCGCCGCCTCGCTGTACGCCAGGCCCAGCATGGCGCACGCGGTCAACAGGCTGGTCGGCAGCAGGAAGGGAATGCGCCGCCCCCAGCGCGTCGCGCTGCGGTCGCTCCAGGCGCCAATGGCCGGGCTGATGGTCAGCGCCGCCAGCGCCGGCAAGGCGCCCAGCAGCACATTCAACAGGATCGCGTTCTGGCTGAACAGCATCAGCTGCGCCTTGAACAATTCCTGCACCGCGCGCTCTTTCAGCGACCAGCCCAAATCCCCCAGCAAGAGCAGCGCGCACAAGCTTATCCACCCGCCGCGCATATGGCGGGCCGCCTCCATCAGTTGCTTGATCACCTGTCATCTCCGGCACACACTGCCATTACTATACGGCAGTGTGTGCCGGAATCCCAAGGCCGATCAGGCCGCCAGGGGCGGGAATGGCGCGCAAGCGGCGCAGCTGTGTCGGCCACGCCACGCCGCTGCGCCGCGCTCAACGGCGCATCGTGCCGACCGCCACGCCGCTGTCGCGGATGATGCGCTCCAGCGCCTCGATGGCGGGCGCGGCCGGCGGCCGCTCCCATGCCAGCCGGCCGGCCGGCGGATCGCGCTGCGCCAGCACCGCCGTCAACAGCAGGGTGACGCCCGGCGCCAGCGTGGCGCGCAATTGCGGCACGCTGCTGCGCGGATTGATCAGGTTGGAATTGGGGACGGCCTCCAGCACCCGCCCGCTGCGCGCCACGCTGGAACCGAGGTCGCGGATGCCGGACAGGTCCTGGTCCGTGACCAGGCAGGCGCTGCCCTCGCCCTGCTGCGCCTGGCCATGCGGGCGGCGCTCGATGGCGAAGCCGCCCTCGGTGACGTGGCAGGAGACGGCGCTGCGGATGCGGTGCAGCCGGATATGCCACGGCGAAGCCGGCAACAGCCAGGTCTCGACCGTGATGTCCTCGTCGGGCGACCAGCGCGCATACAACAGCTGGTCGGCGATCATCGCCACCTGGTTGCCTTCGCGCACGCGGAAATGCACGCCGTCGCGGCTGAAGCCCAGCATGTTGTCGAAGCTGGCCGACTCGTACTGGTTGGCCACCGTTTCCACGTTGAAGCCGTAGTGCGCCGAGTAGGCGAATTTCGCATACTTCTCGGCGCCCATGCGCAGCCAGGATTTGATTTCCTCCTGGCCGCTGCACAGGGCGATGGCGTCGCCGGCCGGATGGAACAGCAGCATGCCCGGCTGCGGCAGCGTGGCGGGGCCGCGCTCGGCCGGCAGCGCCTGCTCCGGCGTGGTCCAGAACGGATGCTGCTCGGGCAGCGCCATGAAGGCAAACACCTTGAAGGCCCAGTACGGCGAGCCGGCCGAACTGTAGGTCTCGGTGGCTTGCTGGTTGGGGTAGGCAAAGCCCAGCGACAGCACGCCGTCGCGATGGGCGATCGGCTGCCGCGACCACCAGCGCAGGTGGCGCAGGATCATGCCCTTGAGCTCCCCCCACCCCATTGCCGGGGTCTCGGTCAAGGCCTGCGCCGACCAGTAGGCGGCGCAGGCGAAGCGGTAGGTCAGGCTGCGGCCGAACGGTATCACGGCGCCGTCGTCGGCGAACCAGTGCGCAAAGTGCGGCGCCAGTTCCGCCGCGCGCTGCCCGCAACGCTGGGCGCCGGGCAGGCCTGCGCCCAGCCGGCTGTACAGGGCGCCGTAGAAATTGAAGGCGAACGCCACATAGTGGTCTGCGCGCGGAAAGGCGCCGTCCTGATACCAGCCCTGGCCCAGGTAGAAGGCGCCGAGGGCTTGCTCGTACTGCGCCATCAGCGCCACATCGACCGGCTCGCCGACCGCGCGCAGGCCCAGGCCTATCATCAGGCGGAAGAACATCCAGTTGTTGCTGATGAAGCTGCGGCCATAGGCGTTCTGCAGATAGGCGGCGATGTTTTTCTTGGCGCGCGCCGATTGCGGCTGCCACAACAGGTGCGGAATCAGGCGCAGCGCAAAGCCGACGGCGGCCAGTTCCACCATGCGCTGGTCGCGGTCGGCGCAGGCTTCCCAGTATTCCGGGTGTTCCGGGTCGGTGCCGTTGGCCAGCCCGCGGCGCAGCAGGTCCCAGTCGACGAAGTCGGCGCCGCCGCCGGCCGCCAGCGGCGCCAGGCCCCACAGCGGCCGGGCAAAGCCCTCCAGGTCCACCGCCGCCTGGTCGAAGATGGTGGCCGACGGATCCAGCCGGACCCGCGCCCCGCCCTGCGAGTAATACGGCGTCAGCGGCAGATACAGGTCCTTGATGCCGCGCACCACATCGGCGCGCGTGCGCAGCGGATTGCCGGCCAGCGGATTGAAGGTCGGCGGCAATTGCGCGTGGCCGTTGATTTTCTGCTGCAGGGCGGCCAGTTCGGCGCGTCCCTGGTCCGGCGCGGCGGCCAGGGGCGCGGCCAGCGCGGACAGCGGCGTGGCCAGGCCCAGGCCGGCAAGCGAGCGCAACGCGCGGCGTCGTTCATTCATATCAGTCTCCAGTCACCGGGCGCCTTGATGGCCCGACAAAAGAAAGGCGGCCCGCCGGCCGCCCTTCCTAGTGCTACAGCTTACTTGAACGCCAGGTCCAGGCGCACACCGAAGTAACGGGTGTAGTCGCGCGGCGGAGTCCACGAGGTGGTGTTGACGATGGTGCTCGCCGTGCTATACGTCGGATTGGCCAGGGTGTTGGCCAGGTTGGCCGCATAGCGCTGGTCCAACAGATTGTTGACGAACAGGCTCAGTGTATAACGGCCGCCCTTGTCCTTGATGCCCAGGCCGAGGTTGGCGATGCCATACGCGCCCTGGATGGTGCCGGGATCCTGGTTCAGGCCGAACTGCGTTTCGCTCTGCCAGTGATAGCTGCCGTTGAGGAAACCGTCGAAGCTTTGGTCGGCCAATTTCAGCTCGTACTGCGCGCCAAGGTTGAGCTTGATCTTCGGCGCGTTCGGCAAGACCTTGCCCGACAGGTTCTGCACCTTGGTGTTGTTGAAGCGCGGGTCCACCGAGCAGGCCGCGTTCGGCACCGCCGCGCTGTGGTCGGCGTTCAGCACCGTGTAGCAGGGACCGTTCGGGAAGTCGCGGATCTTGGCGTCGACCAGGCCGATGGCGGCATTCAGCGACAGCTCGCGGCTGACCTTCATCATCGCATCGACTTCCAGGCCCTGGGTGCGCAGCGCGCCAATGCTGTGCAAGGTGGTGCGGAAGATGCCGTCGGCGTCGACCTCGCCGGCCGACTGCTGGAAGCCGGTGAAATCGGTGCGGAACAGCGCGAGGTTGACCAGCGCCCGGTTGTTCAGAAGGCTCAGCTTGGCGCCCAGCTCGTAGTTCTTGGCGTTCTCGCCAGGCACCGGCGGCAGCGCGGCGTTGGCGGCGCCGAAGCTGCTGGTCAGGTCGTAGGCGGCGCCCTTGTGGCCGGTCGAGACCAGGCCGTAGATCATGTGGTCCGGGGTGAGCTGGTGCTCCAGGCCGATGCGGCCCGTGACCTTGTTCTCGGTGTCGTCGCGTTGGTAGTATTCGGTCTGCACCCGGGCTGCCGGCGGCGGCGTGTAGCGGGTGTAGGTATAGCCGATCTTCTCGCGGTTGAAGCGCACGCCGGTCAGCAGGCTGGTCTTGTCCGTCATGCTCCACGACGACTGGCCGAACGCGGCGTAGCTGGTGTTGAAGGCGGTCGCTTCCCAGGCTGTGACGTAGGTGGTGATCGGGCCGCGGGTCAGCGCGCGCTGCAACTGGTTGTCGCCATACCACAGGCCGGCGACGTAGCGGAACGCGCCCTTGTCCGGCGAGGTCAGGCGCAGTTCCTGGCTGCGCGCCTGGGTGCCGAACTTGCCGTACTGCTGCAGGCCGCCGTGGAAGCCGGCCGGGGTTTCATACTGCACCACGTCGGTGGCCGTGCCGTCGCCGTCCTGCGAGTCGAACATGCTGTAGTTGGCGTACGAGGTGATCGAGCTGAGCGTGTAGTCGGCCAGCGCCGAACCTTCCTGGAAGGTGTAGTTCACCTTGACGCCCAGGCCGGCGTCGTGCGAGTTGCCGCCGTTCGGGAAGTCGTTGACGACGTCCACATTGGTCGACGAGAAGTTCACCCCCGGCAGCACCGTGGCGATCGGCAGCAGCGGATTTTTCTTGTAGTAGCCGCCCGGGCTGACCGAGGTGAACGGCATCACGCAGCAGGTATTCTTGGTGTCGTTGTAGCGCGGGCTGATCACGACGTCGAGGCCCTCGACCGGGGCCCAGTCGAATTTGCCGATCAGCGACTGGCCGGCGTTGCCGTTCAGATGGCTGCCGTCGTGCAGGTTGTTGACCAGGCCGTCGAAGTTGGTCTTGCTGGCGGCCAGGCGCATGCTGAGGGTGTCGCTGACCGAGCCGGTGACGGTGGCCGACAGGCGCGACTCCTTGTCGCTGCTGTAGTAGCCGCTGGTCTTGAACTGCATCGGGCCGCGGGTCGGCGCGGTGGTGATGTTGAGCGCGCCGGCGATCGCGCTCTTGCCGTACAGCGTGCTTTGCGGGCCTTTCAGCACCTCGATCCGGAACACGTCGGTCAAGTCCTTGAAGGCATTGGCCTGGATCGCCAGCGGGATATCGTCGACGATGACGGCCACGTCCGACTCGACCCCGATGCCGAACGAGAAGGTGCCGATGCCGCGCATATTGATGCTGTAGTTGCCCGGATGGCTGCTGTAGCTGACCGTCACCGCCGGCGACAGGTTGGGCAGGTCGTCGATGCCCTTGACGTTTTCGCGCTGCAGCGTGGCGTCGCTCAGCACCGTGATCGCGGCCGGCACGTCCTGCAGGTTCTGGGCCCGCTTATTGGCGGTCACCACCACCCGGTCCAGTTGCAGCTCGCTGCCCTGGGCGGGGGCCTGCTGCGCCAAGGCGTTGCCCGCCATGCCCAGCACCGCCAGTGCCACCGCGTAGCTCAGTGGACGCAGCGCCAATGGCGCGCCGTTGTCTTGTTGGTCTGCTCTCATCATATCTCCTCGTTTGAATAATATAAGAACTGCTTCCGATTTTTCTGACTTTCGGATTTCCCCATTGAATGAAACGCCTGGCGCCCCGCTCAAATTCTGTGCCACCGGCTATGTGAACGTTATCACACGCTGCCGAAAAAAAATGGACATGCCCGGCCCGCGCCGGGCATGTCCATTCAAGACCCCGCTGTCTTGCGGGATCGGGAGACGCGCGCCGCAGCCACCTGAGGGGCCGCGCCGGCCGATTCGCGTATCACCAGCTCGCTCGGGAACTCGATGCGCTGGCGCAGCCCCGGCTGCTGCTGGATGCGGCGCATCAATTCCTGCACCGCCGCCTGCGCCATCTGCGCGATCGGATGGCGCAGCGTGGTCAGGCGCGGCTGCACCAGGCTGGCCGCCTGCACATCGTCGAAGCCGACCAGCGAGATCTCGCCCGGCACCGCGACGTCGGCGGCGCGCAGCGCATTCATGCAGCCGATCGCCATTTCATCGTTGGCCGCGAAAATCGCCGTCGGCCGTTGGTCCAGCGCCAGCAGCGCCCGTCCCGCCTCCAGGCCGGACAGCTCGCTGAACGTGCCCTTCATCACCCAGCGTTCGTCGATCGCCAACCCGGCGTCGTGCATGGCCTGGCGATAGCCGCGCTCGCGTTCGGCGCTTTGTCCGCTGAAATGGGTGCCACGGATAAAGGCGATGCGCTGGTGGCCCAGACCGACCAGGCTGGCCACGGCATCGCGCGCACCGTTGTAATTGTCGCCCAACACCACCGGCAAGCTGGTCTCGCGGCGGCAGAAATTGACCAGCACGATAGGGCTGGGGCTCGCTTCCAGCGTGGCCAGGTAATCGTCGCTCATGCGCGGCAGCACGTAGATCAGGCCATCCCACAAGCCATGCAGCAAATCGCGGTGGCGGCGTCCGGCCTGCTGGTCGAGATCGTCGATCGAGTTGTAGATGAACATGTCCATCTGGTACTTGCGCACCTCCTCGGTCAGCGCCGAGACAAAGGCGTTGACCACCACCGAGGCCAGGTCGTTGACCACCACCCCGATCACATTGGTGCGCCCGCCCTTCATCATGCGCGCCAGCGTATTGGTGGCATAGCCCAGTTCGGCGACGGCGGCCTGCACCTTGGCGCGGGTGTCGTCGGACACATAGCCTTCGCCGGAAATGGCGCGCGAGGCCGTCATCACGGACACGCCAGCCTTTGCCGCCACTTGCACCAGGGTTACCGATTTCTGCTTCATACCGCCTCATCCGAGTGATTGACCGCCTTCAAAGCGATCATTTGTGTTAACGATACCAGCCACCTAGTCCGCCAGCAAGCCTTTTCCAGCGCCCGCACAAAAAAACCACAGGCGGCGCCATGTTGCAGGCCGCCCCGGCCGCTGTCAAGGCGCGTCCGGCAGACGGAAGCGCGCGCCCAGCGTGGCACCGGCCGTTCCGTCCAGCGCGATGCGCAGGCGCAGCGTAGGCGCCAGCGCCAGCACGCTGACGCCGGGGCTGGCCTCCAGCAGCGCGGCTACCGGCTGGGCCAGCTGCAATTCCAGCACCCCGCCGGCCCGCGCCGGATCGGCCAGCGCCAACTCCAGCTGGCCGCCGGCCTGGCGCAGCACCACCGCGACGCTGCCGCTGGCCTGCAGATAGGGCCGCCCGGCGCGCGGTGCGCTGCCGGCGCGCCACAAGTTGGCGGCATACACGCCGCGCGCCGGATCGGCCACGGCTGCCACCACCTCGTCATTGGCTTCAATGCGCAGCGCCGGCGCGGCCGCTTCCGCCGCCGTCTGTTGCGCGCTGGCGCCGGGCAGCAGCACGTAGGCATAACGCGCGGCGCGCGGCGCCGCGCCATGGGCGATGGCCAGGCTCTGGAACGGCGCCGCCAGCACGGCCGCGCTTTGCTGCTCATTCAGGTCGCGCCAGCTGCCGCGGCGCTCGCCCCGCTCGCTGCGCAGCGCGGCCCCTTGCGGAAACAGCATGCCCAGCGCGCTGCCTGCGGCCGGATCGGCCAGATGGGCCCAGCGTGCGCCGTCGGCGCCGCCGGTGGGCAATGCCACGCCGTCGACCAACAGCACGGCGCCGGCGGCGTCGCCCAGCCGGCGGTTCGCCACGATGGTCTCGACCCCGGCGGCGCTGGCGCGGATACCGGCGCCCAGCGCCACGATGCGCTGCCCCAGCAGGAACCACGACTTCTTGCCTTCCAGGTCGGAGCCGGTCACGCCGCGCAGGCTGAACGCCATGCCCAGCGCGGCATCCCGCCCCAGCGCCGCGCCGCCGACCCAGGCCTGATCGTTGCGATACGGGTGCCACTCCTGCGGCCGGCCGCTGCCGCTGTGATCGGTGGTGGTGCCGGGCAGCCGGCGCTGATCGACCATGGCCCAGTAGCCGTGGCCGTACTGGGACTGGTCGGCGTCGTACAGCGCCAGCACGCCCATGCCGCTCCACCAGCCTTGCAGGTTTTCGCCATTGCCGAATTCGAAGGCGCTGATGCGGGGCGAACTCATGCTCAACACCGCGGCAAAGCCGGCGCCCCGCAGCAGCGCCCGGTCCATGGCGGGATACACTAGCGCGCCCGGCGCTTCCGGCGCGGGCGGTATGCCGGAGTCCGCGCCTATCGCCTGCAGCAGCCCCAGCTCATACGGCGCCAGGCCGGCCACGCCCGGACCGCCCGGCGCGCCCAGATACGACGGGCCAAAGCTGTGGTCGCGCACCATCCAGCCCTTGAGGGCGGCGCGCAGCGCGGCCGCGTCTGCCGGCCCGGCCTGCTGCGCCAGGCTGGCCAGGCTGGCGATCACGCCGCGTCCGACCAGGTGGTCGCTCAGCTCGCTGGCCGACAGCTTGCGGCCGCGCAGCGCGTCCGGCATGGCGCCATCGATCAGCCACGGCGCGAAGGCGCTGCGGGCCCAGCGCAGCGCCTGGCCGGCGCCCGCATCGGACAAGGGCCAGGCCGAGCCGTCCAGCAGATACAGCAGCCGCGCCAGGTCGGCCAGCGCCACCGCGCCGTAGCTGCCGGTGTAGGCGATGTCGCCATGCTGGACAAAGGAACCGTCGCGGTAAAAGCCGTCGCCGTGATCGACGGCCCGCAGCGCGGCGCCGATGGCGTCGCGGCCGGCGCCGATGCGGGCGCCGTCGCGCGCCAGCATGCCGTGCAGGATGGCCAGCAAGGCCTTGTCGAGCCGGTTGGCGCCGGTTTCCTGCACCGGGCCGGGACGGCCGTCAGGCAGCGTGCGCCAGTTCGGATCGGGGACAAACCAGGCCACCGCGGCCAGCGTGCGCTGCGCCAGTTCGGGCGGCACGCGCCGGTCCAGCATGACCAGCGCATTCAGCAGATGCAGCGGGGCGCCGATTTGCCAGTCCCACCAATTACCCAGCGGCGCGCGGCCGGCACTGTAGTGCTGGCGCACCAGCCAGTCGAGCCCGGCCACGGCGGCCGCGCCCAACGCCGCATCGTGATAGGACGGCGTGCCGGGCGTGCCCCAGGCCAGCGCCATCTGCGCCAGCCGCGCCGCGTTGGTGGTGACGCAGGCCGACGCCAGCAAGCCCTGCGGATGCGCAAACCGGGCGGCGTCATCCCACAGCGGCAGCGCCGCCTGCGGGACGCGCATGCTGGCCAGCCACGCCTGGGCCTGGCGCGCCTGGGCCTGCAGCAGCGGCGCCACCAGCGCGTCGTCGCGCACCAGCGCCGGCCCGCCGTTCAGGCGCGCTTGCCAGCGCGCCAGCAGGTCGCCGTAGGGCTCGCCTGCGGTGGCGCTGGCCGTCACCAGGCTGGCGGCCAGCGCCACCGCTGTCATCCAGCGTTGCGGTCGCTTACGCATGGCGCCGGGCTTATGGCGAGACGCTGACGGCCAACGGCGCCGCCAGCCGCGCCGCGCGGTTGGCGACGTAGGCCTCCCACGCCGCCGCGTCCGGGAAATCGCCGCTCTTGCTCCAGCCGGCGCCCAGGTAATAGACCAGCGGCTGGCCCGGCGTGGCCGCCGCCAGCGCCAGATATTGCCCTTGCTGCGCGACGAAGCCGGTGGCGCCCGGCAGTACGATGGCGCAGGCGGCGTTGCCGTCGGCGCCGTGCTGCGGCTCCCAATAGCTCATCCAGCCACGCCGGTCTTCGCGATACTGGCCGGCGCCGTCGCGCCGGACCATGCCGACGCCCACCATCAACGGCGCCGCGCCCGGGCTGGCAAAGCGGCTTTCGATGCGGCTGAAATTGCTGCCGGCATCGATCGACACGCGCCGGGTTTCCTCGACCTGGCGGCCAGCCGCGTCCCAGGCCGGATAGCGCAATTCGAACACCGCCCGCAGCGGGCCGTCCGCCAGCACTTTCCAGCTGCTGTAGTTGCGCGAAACGTGCAGGCGCTGGCCGTCGTAGATGCCGAGCCCGCCACAGCCGCGGGTCTGGCCCACGTGGTAAAAGTCCAGGCCTTCGCCGCGATCGAGATGGTAGTCGCCGCGCCGGTACCACTCGTCCAGCACCAGCCGGTGCGCCGACTTGGACCAGACATCGACGCCGCTGCTGACCAGCATTTCACGCGGGTCGGTCATGATGGCCGGGCCGTACACGCGGTGCGCGGTGCGGTCGCTTTCCCAGGCGAAGTCGTCCATCCGCTCCGGCACGAAGCGGGCGTGGGCGCGCGCATCGACCGGCGGTTGGGCCGCCAGCCGGCTGCGCGGCAACAGCAGGTAGCGGCGCGTTTCACCCGGCGCCAGGTCGGCCTGGAACAACAGGCCGCGCTCGGTGGCCTGCACCGGCAGCACCCGCGCCGTCAGGCTGTCGACCAGCGCCATGTCGGCGCCCGCGCCCGGCACTTCCAGGCTCTCCTCCTGCCGACGCAAAGGGCCGGGGTTGGCGACCGCGACCTGCCGCACGCCGCCCTGCTCCAGGCCCATGCGGTAGATTTCGCCACCGGCCAGCAGGAAGCCGCCGACCGCGAACACATCGGTCGAGGCCGGATCAAAATGCTTGGGGTCCTGGCCGATCGGCTGCACATGCACCAGGCGGCCGTCGGCCTCGACGTGCGAGCTCAGCGCCTGCCAGGCGCGCTGCGCCACCGGGCCGTACACGGCGCGCGGCAGCAAGCCCTGGTTCACGCCCCAGGCCAGCGCATAGGTGTACAGCGCGGTGCCGCTGGTTTCGCGGTTCGGGTAGCTACCCGGGTCCAGCAGGCTAGCGCGCCACAGGCCGTCGGCCTGCTGCAGGCCGGCGATGCGTTCGGCCATGTCGCGGAATTGCGCCACAAAGCGCGGCCGCTCCGGATGGTTGTCGGGGATGTACTGCAGCATGCGCGCCAGCCCGCCCATGACCCAGCCGTTGCCGCGTCCCCAGAACACTTTCTTGCCATTGGCTTCGCGCTGCTGGAAGTAGCGGCTGTCGCGGAAATACAGGTGCTCGCTCTGGTCGTACAGGTAGTCCGAGGTTTTCCACCAGTGGCTGATCGCAAATTCCAGGTAGCGCGGATCGCCGGTGGCGGCGCTCAGGCGCGCCCAGGTCGGCGGCCCCATGAACAAGGCATCGCACCACGACCAGCGGTGCAGCACGCCCGGCACCAGGAAGTCGAGCGTGCCTTCGCGCGGCTCCGCCAACACCGCGTCGAACTGGCTGCGCATCGGCGCCAGCATGCGCGGATCGCGCACTTGCAGATACAGCTCGGCATAGGTCTGGCCGACCACCTGGTCATCGGCATGATAACGGCTCGGCCCCAGCTTCCAGCCGGCCTGCTCGCCCCGGGCCTGCATGGCGTCGCGGTATTTGCGCTGGCCCGAGATCCCGCTCAGCGCCATGAAGCCGGCGTCGCCCACGCCTTCGGTCCAGTCGTCGGCGGGATAGGTGGTGGGATGGGCCAGTTGCCAGTCGGCCACCCGCTCCATCATCGCCAGCACCGCCTGCGGGGCCGGCACGGCCGGCTGCACGGCGACGCTCGCGGCCGCGGCGGGCGGCAGCGCCGTGCCGGCTACGCCCAGCAGGCAAAGGCTGGCGCACAAGCTAGCCAGGGGGAAGGGAGCAAGTAAGCTGCGCGACATAAGCGATCCATCCAAGGTTAAAGGAACAAATGGGTCCGGCAGGTGTGCCGGCATCGAATAGGTTAACGATACCACATAAAAATCCGGGCCGACCCAGAAATTTTCATCCTGGCAGGGGCCGGAGGGCGTACCGGATGGCTAAATGCTTGAATTGGCTAGTAGTTTATGATAACGTTAACCTCATGACTTACATTTCCGTCCCCGCATGACCACATCCACCGCCGGCCAGGCCTCCGCACTGACACAGGCGCTGCGCCAGATCGACGCCCTGCTGCCCGACTTCGCGTCGTCCTTCCCGGGCGACACCACGGAGGGCCAGCACTACCAGCCGCGCCAACTCGACGGCCTGGCCGCCGGTGCCAATGTGGGCTGGACCACCGGCTTCTGGACCGGCCAGCTGTGGCTGGCGTACGCCGCCACCCGCGCGGAACGCTACAAACAGGCCGCCACCGTGCAAACGGCCAGCTTCATGCGGCGCCTGGCGCATCGTGACGATCTGGGCAACCACGACATCGGCTTCCTGTACCAGCTGAGCTGCATTCCGGCCGATGTGCTGGCCGCCGTGCCCGGCGCCCGCAAGTGTGCCATCGAGGCCGCCGAGTTGCTGCTGCAGCGCTTCCTGCCTGGCGCCGGCGTCATCCAATCGTGGGGCACGCCGGACGATCCGCAGCAGCGCGGCCGCGTGATCATCGACGGCGCCATGAACCTGCCGCTGCTGCACTGGGCGGCGCGGGCCACCGACCGCGCCGAGTTCCGCCACGCCGCCGCCAGCCACCTGGAGCGCATGCGCCAGCATCTGGTCCGGCCTGACGGCGCCACCTACCATACCGTGCACCTCGATCCGGTCGACGGTTCGGCGCTGCGCATCTCGACCCACCAGGGGCTGTCGGACCAATCGTGCTGGGCCCGCGGCCAAGCCTGGGCCATCTACGGCTTTGCCCTCAACCATCGCCAACTGCCGGAACTGAAATTGCTGCACACGGCAATCAAGACGGCCGATTACTTCCTCGCGCATTTACCTGCTGATGGCATCGCGCTGTGGGACCTCAGCCTGGCGCACGACAGCGGCGAGCCGCGCGACAGCTCGGCCGTCGCCATCGCCGTCTGCGGCCTGCAGGAGATTGTGGCGCAACTGGAACCCGGCAGTCCGCGCCAGCAGCACTACGCGCAGCAAGGCCAGCGCCTGCTCGATGCCCTCATCACCCACTGCGCCGGCGCCCGGCCCGCCTGCGACGGCTTGCTGCGGCACGGCGTGTATCACCGGCTGGCGGAGGCGGGAGTGGATGAGGCGACCCTGTGGGGCGATTACTATTACCTGGAAGCGCTGATGCGCGCAGAGCGAAACTGGACACCGTATTTCGCCTGAGGGATGCGGGATCGCTACGCGTGAATGCAAAAAAAGGGCAGCCACATCTGTGAGCTGCCCTTCTTCATATCCGGCGCGGAATAACTCAGCGCACGTCCAGCAATTCGACGTCGAAGATCAGGGTGGCGTTCGGCGGGATCGGGCCGGCGCCGTTTTCGCCGTAACCCATGGCGGCCGGCACGATCAGCGTGCGCTTGCCGCCGACCTTCATGCCCTTGACGCCCTCATCCCAGCCCGGGATGACGCGGCCGGCGCCCAGCGGGAAGCTGAACGGCTCGCGGCCGATCGAGGAATCGAACTGCGCGCCGTGCTGCGCCGGCGCACCCTGCAGGTACAGCCAGCCGGTGTAGTTGACGATGGCGGTCACGCCGGCCAATGCTTCCTTGCCGGTGCCGACCACCGTGTCGATCTTTTGCAAAGGGGTGGCGTCGGCCGCGGCGGTTTGCGGCGCCTTGGCGCGCTCGCAGCCGGCCAGGGCCAAGGTCAGGGTGAGGCCGATAACACAGGTGGACAGCAGTTGTTTCATCTTGTACTTTCGTTTGAAATGGAAAATCGGGAATGCATTAGGTTTCGGTATCGCAGATGCGGTCGCGCCCGGCGGACTTGGCCTGGTAGAGGCGCCGGTCGACCCGGTCCAGGAAGACGTTGCGGTCGTCTTGGGCGCCGGGCACGATGGTGCCGACACCCATGCTGACGGTGACCGCGCGGCCGACGCCGGAGCGGGCGTGCGGGATTTCCTTGTGCTGCAACAGTTTGCGGCAGCGCTCGGCCACATTGCGGGCGGCGTCCGCGTCGGTGGCCGGCAGCAGCAACACAAATTCCTCGCCGCCGAAGCGCGCGTCTTCGGCCTGCTTGCGCTCGGTGATGTCGAACATGAAGCCCACCAGCGCATCGACGCTGCCGTCCGCGCGCCGCACCACGTGCACCACATCGCGGATCCAGACATAGTCGCCATCGCGCGTCAGGGCGCGGTAGTCGGCTTCGTGGTCCACGCCCGCCAGGGGATGGCCCGGGTGGATTCCAGCAGGGTGCGATAAACGAGGGGATCGGCGTCGGCGACGGCTTCGGAGTCTGGATGCGGAGAGGTCATGAATCACGGGAATGAGCAGGGACGGCATCATTGTGCACTAAATGTGGCGACCTCATGCGGCTATCCCGTCAGTGTACGTATTTTGAACAGCTCGCGGGTGTATAGCAGACTCGTGGCGATATCATTTCGATTGATTCGTGCGCGGAAGTGCGGCCTCGGCAAGGGTGCGCAACGATTCCCGCGACACTCGCTTTAATCTTTCCCATTGGTCCGGACGGTAGACGCCATGCTGAATGCCAATCATGAGGATAACGCTGCTGCCATTTTTGACGGCGATGGTGCCATTATCACCTTCGAACCAGACGTGCGCCTCATCACCCAATCCCTTTAAGGCCTCTGCACTTTTGTCGCGTTGAATGTCTTTCAATATCATGCGATATTGCAACTCGGCACCCTGGTTTGAGCGGTAGATAGTGATGCCTACATTGGAAGGCAAGTCTATCCCGGTGTACACACAAGTCGAAAACGCTCCAGATGGGCTATTCATCGCTTCTCCTGGTTTCACCGCTTCACCAAGGGCTGCCTGGGCGTCGGCTTGATGGACAACTTCGCACGCTGTTTTGCCCTTTGTGGCAGCTGCGAGGCCTGGCACTTGGGCCAAGGCTCCCTGCGCATACAAGCTTCCCACCAAAGAAAGAGCGGTGGCAAGCGCCATCAACAGAACACTGCGCCAATTACGTCCTGGAAATAGAAAAATACCTCGGTTATGGTCTCGTGTGCCTGCTTGCGCATTTGCGCAGCTGACGAATCTTGTGGTCTCGAAAATGCGATCAATGTTCATTTGCGTTTCCTCTTCGATGTCGGAGAATTTAATTATGACATGCCATCCCTTGCGCCCCTAGACCTTATCCCGACTGCGCGTCACATAGGCCAACACCGGCATCAGCAGCAGTACCAGGGGAAGCTGCACCACCAAGCCGGAGATGATGGCGATCGCCAGCGGTTGCTGCATTTCCGAACCCTTGCCGAGCGCGAAAGCCAGCGGCAGCAAGGTCAGGATCGCCGCCAGCGTGGTCATCACAATCGGGCGCATGCGGTTGATGCCGGCTTCAACCAGCGCCTGCTCCATCGGCATGCTGCGCATCAGTTCCTGCTGCTCCGAGTAGTAAAAGATCGCCACCTCGGTCGCCATGCCGATGATCATGGTCATGCCCATCATTGCCGAGATGTTCAGTTCCGTGCGGCTGATCCACAGACCTGCGAACACCGCCGACACCGCCAGCAGCGCCGTCACCAGTATCGACAGTGCGATGCGGAAGCTTTCGTACATAAACAGCAGTAGCAGGAACACCAGCGCGGCTGCCGCTGCGAACACCATCAGCAAGCCCTGGAATGCGATCTGTTGCTGCTCGTAGAGTCCGCCCAGCGTGAAATACGCGCCGGCCGGCAGCGCGCCCGGCTGCGCCATCGCCTGCTTGACGTCGGCGATCACCGAGCCCAGGTCGCGCCCGCTGATACGCCCGGTCACGGCCACCATGCGCTTGAGGTTCTCGCGGGCGATCTGCGGCTGGCCGGTGACCGCCTTCATCGTCGCCACCCTTTGCAAGGGGAACAGGTGGCCGTCCGGCGCCCGTATCTGCAGCTGCAGCAGCGCCGTGTCCGTGCTTCGCAAGGTCTTGGGTATCCACAGGCGCAGGCCCACCATTTTCGAACCGGTGGCGACGCGGGTCGTGAGCACACCATTCAACATGGCGTCGACCGACTTGCTGATCGCATCGACATCGGTGCCCTCCTGTGCCGCCTTGGCCGGGTCGATGTGTATCAACAGCGCGTCGCCGGCCGGATTGATGCCGTTGCGGACATCGACCACGCCATCGATTTTCGCGATGCGCGCGGCGACTTGCTGCGCCGCGAGATTGAGTTGCTCGGACGTGTCGGCGAAAATCTTGATTTCAACCGGCTGCGGCACCGCCGTCAGGTCGCCGATCAGGTCTTCCATCAGCTGCGCCATTTCGATCGTCAGGCCGGGCACATCGCGCTCGACACGGCCGCGGATATCGTCCATCACCGCTTCGACCGGCCGGCGATTGGCCGCTTTCAGCCGGATGAAGAAATCGCCGCTGTTCGCTTCGTTCAGGCCGCCGCCCAGGCCCGTGCCGGTGCGACGCGAGTAGCTTTCCACGTCTGGCGTGTTGCGCACGATCTGCTCGACCTGGCGCAGCAGGCGGTCGGTTTCAGACAGCGCCGTGCCGGGCGGGCTGCGGTAATCCAGTACAAAGCCGCCCTCGTCCATCGCCGGCATGAAGCCCGAGCCGACCGCCCGGAACGCCAGCACGCCGGCAATCACCAGCAGCGCCACCGCCGGCAGCACCAGCAGCGGACGGAGGAACAGCGCCTGCAACATTCTGCGGTAATGCCGGTGCACCCATTGCAGCAGGCGCGATTCTGGATGCGGTTCGGCATCGCTCGCCTTGAGGAAGCGCTCGGCCAACAACGGAACCGCCAGCCATGTGAGCAGGAAGGAAATGAACAGGGCCGCCGCCATGGTCAGGGACAGCGCCTTGAAGAAGGCGCCGGTCACGCCGCTGAGGAAGGCCAGCGGTGCAAAGATCACCAGCGTCGAAGCGCTGGAGCCCGCCAGCGGACGGGTAAATTCGATCGCCGCCGAAATCACCCGTTCGTGCATGGCGCCCTGCCCGCCTTGCAACCGGCGCACGATATGCTCGATCATGACGATGGCATCGTCGATAATCAGCCCCACCGCCGCCGCCATGCCGCCCAGCGTCATGATGTTGAAGCTCATGCCCAGCACCGACAGCAGCAGCACCGTGCTGGCCAGCACCGCCGGCACCACCACCACCGCGATCAGCGTCACCTTGACGTTGCGCAGGAAGAGCAGCAGCACCAGCGCGGACAGGCCGATGCCGATCAGCACCGCATCGCGCACGCTGGTCGCCGATTCCGTCACCAGTTCGCTCTGGTCATACCAGCGGGCGAGATGCACGCCGGCCGGGATATTGTGCCGGTACTCCGCCAGCTTGGCCTTGACGTCGGCGGCGATCTGCACGCTGCTGCTGCCGGGCTGCTGGTACACCGAAAACAGCACGGCGTCGCGGCCGTCGGCGGTCACCCGCGTCCACTCCGGCGCCACCGCCTGCTCCACCGTGCCGACGTCGGCCAGCCTCACCATGGCGCCGGCGGCGTTGCGCAGCACGGTCTGGCGTATCTGCGCCAGGCTTTGCAGGCGGCTATCGGACATGACGAGGTACAGCTTGTAGTGATCCTCAAGCCGGCCGACCGCCGACAGGACATTGCTCGCCGCCAGCGTGCGCGCCACCTCGTCCAAAGTCAGGTCGTGCGCGCGCAGGCGGACCGGATCGACCGTCACGCGGTATTCCTCCAGCGCTCCGCCCATGGTCTGCACGCTGGACACGCCGTTGACGCTGGACAGCAAGGGCCGCAGCTGATATTCAGCCAGGTCGCGCAACTGCACCGGCGACAGCGTGCTGGACACCAGGCTATAGGCGATGATTGGAAACACGGTCGGATCCATGCGCCGCGTCGTCATCTGCGTGCCCGCCGGCAGCTGGCCCAGAATCTGGGCGATGGCGGCGTTGACTTCCAGCGTGGCGCCGGCCATGTCGCGCCCCCAATCGAAATTGATCGACACTTCCGCCGAGCCGCGGCTGGTGGTCGAACGCAGGTTGCGCACGCCCGGCACGCGCCGTACCGCCTCCTCCACCGGCCGCGTCACCAGCATTTCCATCTGTTCCGCCGGCTGGTCGCCCGCATCGAGCGACACCACGGCACGCGGGAACGAGATGGTCGGGAACAGCGACACCGGCAGATGGAAGGCCGCCACCATGCCCGCCATGGCCAGCATCAGCAGCAGGAACAGGATGGAACGACGGTGCGACTGGGCCCATGCCGCGACACTCATGGCGTGCTCCCGCGTACCACGTCGCCGTCTTTCAGTTCGTAATTCCCCAGCACCACCACCGGCAACGCCGCATCGAGCGCGCCTTCGACGCCGATGGTCCGCTCGGTCTCGACCAGCTTGCGCACCGCCACGCGACGCGCCCGGCCGTTCGCCACCTGGAACAGGTAAGCGCCCTGGTCGTCGACCAGCACCGCCTGGCGCGGCGCCGGCCATGCCGGACGGCTGCCCAGTTCAATCAAGCCCTGCAGATGGGTGCCGACCGGCATGCGCGCCTGCGCCGCGGCCGGCAGCAAGGCGATCGCGCCGGCCATCTGGGTCTTCGGATCGACCATGTTCTGTATCGAGGCAATGCTGCTCGTCACCGCCGGCGCACCCTCCTGAAGTGGCACGAGGGTGAGCTTCATGCCGGGTTTCAGCTCGGCGACCTGCGCGGGCTCAACCGCAAGCAGCACCTTCAACGCATCGGTGCGCCCGACCTGCACAATGGTGGCGCCGGCCGCCACGCGGTCGCCCTGCGCGACAGGGATGGCGACGACCACGCCGTCAGCCTGCGACGTCAGGTCGACCGAACCGTGGGCGCCGTTCAGGCGCGTCTGTGCCGCCAGCACGGCCTTCGCGTCGGCTACCGCCTTGCCGGCGCCATCCACCTGGGATTGCGTCGCCAGCTGCAAGGCCAGCAAATCCTGCTGACGCTTCAGCTCATGCCGGGCGAACTCCAGCGCACTGCTCGCCTGTTCATAGGCCGCCAAGGCATTCGGATCGCTAGACAGCACGGCGAGCAAGTCGCCA
Source organism: Duganella sp. BJB476 (assembly GCF_003416895.1). Classification (GTDB taxonomy): domain Bacteria; phylum Pseudomonadota; class Gammaproteobacteria; order Burkholderiales; family Burkholderiaceae_D; genus Rugamonas. Next base: position 578,538 of record NZ_QVIO01000001.1, on the reverse strand, counting down.
CGGTGCACAGCCTGGCCGGGAACGACAGCCATCCGCGTTACTTGTCCGGCCTGGGGCAGGCTCTCCGACTCGACCTTGCCGGCGGCGATGTCGCCGAACACGTTCATGGTCAAGGGCATGGGCTGCATGCTGATCTTGACGGTTTGCACCAGTACGCTGGCGCCACCGGCCTCGTCGCCGCCGGCCGCCGCGCTGGCGGCGCCAGGGTGCGCATACCACCAGGCGCCGCCAGCGGCCAAAGCCAGCAGCAGCGCAGCGGCGATCAAATTCTTTCGGGTCATGGTTGAGCACTTTCAAGGTTGGTGATATCGATGCCGAGCACGGTGCGCAAGCCGATCCGCTGTTCCAGCAGCGCTTGTTGCAAGGCGATGCGTTCCAGCTGCTTGGCCAGCAGCGCCGAGCGCGCCAGGGCATAAGCCAGCACATCGGCATCGCCGGCGCGGAAGGCCTGGTCGCTGCGCGCCAGCACATGGGCCAGCTGCTGCACGTCGGCGTCCAGCCTGGCGGCCTGCGCCAGGTTGAGCGCCTGTTCAGTCAGGATGCGCTGGACATCGCTGCGCGCGGCCTGCACCCGCACCTGGTATTCGTCGTAAGCCTTTTGACGGGTGGCTTGCTCGATCGCGATGTTGCCGCGATTGCGATTCAGGAATGGCAGCGACATGCTGATGCCGATACCGCTCGAATAGACGTTGCTGGAGTCGCGCGCGCGCGTGAAGCCGAGGCTCAATGCGGGAAACTGTGCCAACAGCGCGCCGCGATAGCGCTGGTCTTGCGCCTGATACGCAGCCTGCAGCGCGCGCAGGTCGGGGCGCCGCTGGGGCATATCGGCCAGCGCCGACTGCACCAGCGTCGCATCCACGGCGCCAGCATCGCTGTCCGGCTGGAGCACCAGGACGGTATCGGCCGCCAATCCCAGCAAGGCGTTCAGTTCGTGCGCGGCCTGGTTTTGCAACTTACTCAGCTCAAACAACTGGCGGTCCACGTCCTGTAGCGCCGTCAGATTGGGGGCGACGGCATCGCTGTTCACCAAGCCGCTGTCGAGCGCCTGGCGAGTGCGCGCATAACGGTCGGCGAACACCTGGCGCGTATCGTTCAAGACGGCCATCTGTTTGCGGCCCTGCACAAGCTTGACGAACAGCAGTTGCGCCTGCGAGGCTACCTGCCATTCCTGCCACAGCAATGTGAGATCGGTTTTGGCGGCATCGTTGTCGGCGGCGCGATGGAGCGCGCCATGCGTCAACAGGCTGGTGATGTCATAGTTCAGGCCGGCGCTGAAGGCCTTGGTGGCTCCCGTCCCGCCGCTGTTGGACAGGTCGCTGCTGAGGGAAAACTGCGGATCGGGCAGCAAGCCTACAGAGAACGATTGCGCGTGCGCGATCGCCGCGTCATCGCGCACCAGCCGCAAATCAGGATTGTTGACCACGGCCAGCATGGCCACTTCGACGATATCGAGGCCATCGTCGGGATCAAAGCGGTGCGCCGCCATCGGCGGAAACGGCAAGCTACGCGTATCGACCACCAACCTGGCCGGTTTGCCTTCTTGTAGCGTCAACGGCTGGTAGCTTGAGCAGGCAGTCACCAGTGCGCCAGCCAGCAGCAGGCAGGGCCGCAGCAGTGAAGTTTTTAGTGCCGGTAACATAAGCGGAGTCCAGACAGAGTCAACAATGCATGCAGCGTACTGGCGCGATAATTAAGTGCGCGTTAAACCTCTCCCGAACGCGAATCCTGCGCGCCCCCTGTCTTTCAGCTAAGTTTGCTGTAATCAAGCCTACATATTTGCTTGCCATACTTGCCGCTTGTTCAAGGCGCCGGATCGTCCCGCGCCAGCGAGTTAAAGGATGGCCCAGCATGCGCGTACTACTGGTGGAAGATGACGACATGGTGGGCGAGGCGATGCAGTTGGCGCTCAGGCAGGCACATTGCGTGGTTGACTGGATCCGCGACGGCAAGAAGGCGCTGGAAGCACTTTTCACCAACTACGATATGGTGTTGCTCGATCTCGGCTTGCCGGGCTGCGACGGCATGACGGTCATGCAAACCTTGCAGCAGAATGCGCCGCTGTTGCCGGTGGTGATAGTCAGCGCCCGTGACGCCCTCGGCGACCGCGTACGCGGACTGGACCTGGGCGCCGACGACTATATCCTGAAGCCTTTCGACATGCCGGAATTGCTGGCGCGCATGCGCAGCGTGCAGCGCCGCTACCGCAAGCAAAACGAACGCCACATCGGCACCGACGCGATCCGCCTCAACCTCGACTCCCTTTGCATGTGCGTGGGAGAGTTCGAGGCGCCGTTGTCCCAGCGCGAAGCATCGCTGATGCAAGCGCTGCTCGCCCGGCCGGGAGCCATCCGCTCGCGCGAGGCGCTGGAACGCGAGGTGTATCAGGGCGACGACGACGTGTCGAGCAATGCGCTGGAATTCCTGATCTACTCCATCCGCCGCAAGTTCGGCCAATCAACCATCCGCAACGTGCGCGGCATGGGTTGGGCGGTAGCCAAATGAGGCATCTGCGGTCGCTGCAGGTCAGGCTGGCGTTGTGCCTGGCCGGCGTGATGCTGGTCGCCGCCGGCATCGCCGGCAGTGTGTCCTACCGCACGGCCTTCCATGAAGTCAACGAGCTGCAGGACGACCAGTTGCGGCAGATGTCGGCGCTGGCGAAGCGGCGCCATATGGCCACACCCTACGGCCTGCAAGACCTCGACAACAACGTGGTGGACGTCGGCGCCCGCATCATGGTCCAGCTGCTGCACAACGGCGCCTGGGGCGAAGTGGAAGGCGGCGCCGTCCCGCTCCCGCTGGCGGCCGACCTTGCGGACGGCCTGCAAACCCTGGATGTGCAAGGCCGGCAACTGCGCCTGTTCATCCGCACCCTGCCCGGCGGCGATCGCGTGGCGGTCAGCCAGAGCACCGCCGTCCGCGATGAAGTGGCGCACAACGCCGGCAAGACCACCATCGTCCCCATCGCCGTGCTGATTCCCGTGCTGGTGCTGGCGATGATCGCGCTGATACGGCATATGCTGGCGCCCATCATGCGCCTGGCCAACGAGCTGGACCGGCGCGGCGACGATCAATTGACGGCGCTCGACGACCGCGACGTGCCCAGCGAAGTCCTGCCATTCACCGCCGCCATCAACCGCTTGCTGCATCGCGTAGAACAGACGATGGCGCAACAGCGGCGCTTTGTCGCCGACGCCGCCCATGAATTGCGGACGCCGCTGACCGCCATTTCGCTACAAACGGAACTGCTGGCCAGCCTGAATCTGAGCGAGCAGGCCCAGCCCAGATTGCAGTCCCTGCAACGCGGCATTTTGCGGGCGCGCCATCTGGTCGCTCAGTTGCTGTTGCTGGCCCGCCTGCAAGGCCGCGATGCCTTGAACCGGGACAGCGTCGCGGTCGGCGCAGCATGCCAGAACGTGCTGGAAGACCTGCTGCCGCTGGCCGACAAAAAACAGATCGTTCTGACCGCCAACGTGGACATGGCTTGCCGCGTGCAGTCCAACGCCATGGACTTGCACGCCGTGCTGTGCAACCTGATAGACAACGCCATCCGCTACACCCAGCCGGGCGGCCAGGTGGACATCGATATCGCCTGCCTCGACGCGTCGCTGAACATCCGCGTCAGCGACAACGGGCCCGGCGTGCCGGAGCACGAACGCGAGCAGGTGTTGTCTGCGTTCTATCGCGGCGCGGCGGTCATCGAGTCCGGTTCGGGCCTGGGGCTGGCGATCGTCCACAACATCGTCCAGCGCATGGCGGGCACGATCGCGCTGAGTTCCAGCCAGCCCGACGGCAGAGGCCTGACGGTGCGCATAGTCCTGCCCGTAGCGCCGTCGGATCAGCAAAGCCGCATCAACTGAAGCCTCTCAGACCTACTTCATCTCAATGAAAGCATGTATGCAAACCAGACCGTTCCAGCACGCCATCCTTCCCGCTCTCATCAGCCAGCTGTTCCTGGCGCCGGCCTACGCGGCCGATCCGGCTGATCCGGCGCCGTCCGGCGACGCCATCCAGGTGATCGTGGTGGATGCCCAGCGCGCGACCAACTCCAATGCCCGGCAGGCGCAGGAGCAGGCGCCCAACCTGATCAACCTGATGACGGCGGCGGAGATGCGCAAGCTGCCGGATGTGAACATCGCCGAGTCGGTGCGGCGCATACCCGGCATCTCGCTGGAGACCGATACCGGCGAGGGACGCTTCGTCAATATTCGCGGCCTCGACGCCGATCTCAACAGCACGACCTTCGGCGGCCTGCGGCTGCCGCCGTCGAACAACGCCACGCCGTTCGGCGGCGGCCGCGCGGTGGCGCTGGACGCGATTCCCACCGGCCTGGTCGGCGCCATTACGGTGACCAAATCCAATCTTCCGGAACAGGATGCCGAAGCGCTGGGCGGCACGATTGAAATCACGCCGAAGACCGCGCCGCGCAACGGCAAGCCCTTCCTTGAAGCGCGCATCGGCACCGGCCGCGAATCGCTGCGCGGCACCAACATCGCCGACCTGTCGCTCACCGCCGGCACCCGCTTCGGCGCCGGCGACGCCGGCAAAGGCGGCGCAGCGGTCTATTCGGACCATCCTTTCTCGATCGTCGTCACGGCGGCTTATTACGAGGACAAACGCGGCATCGACGACGTCGAACCGGCCTTCCTCGACGACGGCGTGCATGCCCCGTTGACCTACGCCGGCTGGGACCAGCGCTGGTACCAGTATCACCGCCGCCGCCACGGCGTCGGCATCGACCTGGGCTACCAGCCGGATGCGCGCAACAGCTATTACATCCGCGGCTTCGACGCCGGCTACACCGAATCGGTTCAGCGCCAGCGGCTGACCGTGACGCCGGACGGCGCGCCGGTCGCCACCGCCAGCGGCTTTATCGACGGCATGGGCGCCAATGGCTTCGACAAGACCTTGCGCGATGAACAGGAAACCATTAACAACAAGATCTTCGTGGCCGGCGGCAAAAACCAGCTGGAACACGCGGTGCTGGACTATCGCCTGGGCTATACGCGCGGTTCCTACAACAAGATGCACGACTACAATTCCGATTTCAACTACACGCCATCCGGCGCGGCCACCGTCAGCTACGCCAACAGCGGGCCGGGCAACGTGCCGGCGTTCACCGTGAACGGCGCGGACTATCTGAATCCGGCCAATTACGCGCTGGTCAAATTCCAGAACAGCACCACGGACATCTCGGACCATGAATGGTCGGTGGCCGCCAATCTCAGATGGGATACCCGCGTTGGCGGCTACGAGGAGGAAAGCTTCAAAGCAGGCGCCAGCGCCCGGCTGCGCAAGCGCGTGGTGAACGGCCAGCCCTATTCTTACGCCAATCTTCCGGCATTGCCGCTGACCGCCGCCTCGGCAGGTCCCGGCATCGCGTTCTATGACGGCCTCTATCAGAACGGTCCGCAGCTGACGCCGGGGCTGCTGCAAAACCTGTATGGCAGCAAGCAGTTCGTGTCCGGCTCCGACGCCCAAAACGCCGCGCTTCAGTATTTACAGGACAAGGAAGACGTCTACGCGGGCTACGGCCAATACCAGATGCGCTCCGGCCCGCTGGGCGTCACCGGAGGCCTGCGGGTGGAGGCGACGCGTGCCAACTACGCGGCCAACGCCAAGGGCACCGACGCCGACGGCAATACCCTGATCCAGCCGGACAACCGGGACCGCAACTACGTCAACTGGTTCCCCAGCGTGCAGGCGCGCTATGAGCTGGACGCATCGACGCTATTGCGCGCGGCCTTCTCGTCCACCATCGCCAGGCCCGGCTTCAGCCAGGTGTCGGCTGCGCTCAATATCGATCCCGGCGCCAACACCGTCACCCGCGGCAATCCCGACCTGAAGCCGACCACGGCCAATTCCTTCGACCTGTCGTTCGAGCGTTATTTGCCCAACGCCGGCATCGCCTCCATCGGCATCTTCGACAAGGAAATCAGCAATTACATCGCGGCCAGCCAGACCAGCCAGACCTTCCCCAACCATGGTCTGTTTGCCGGGTTTGTCGGCGTCGCCCACGTCTATTCGTTTGCCAATGTCGGCAAGTCGGTGGCGCGCGGTTTGGAGCTGAACTACGAGCAGCGCTTCACCACCTTGCCGGGCTGGCTGGGCGGCCTGGGGGCCAGCGCCAACTATACCTTTGTCGACTCGCACTTCGAGATCCGGCCCGGCGAAACCTCGACCTTGCCATCGACTTCGCGCAACACCGTCAATGCCGCGGTCTTCTACGAGGCCGGCCCCTGGAACCTGCGCCTGGGGATGTACGCCCTGTCGCGCAATCTGTGGGCCATCGGCGGCAGCGCGGCGCTCGACGTGTATTCCGAGCGTCGCACCTCGTACGACTTCGGCGGTTCATACGCGCTCAACAAGCACGTGTCGCTGTATCTGAATGCGAAGAACCTCAGCGACACGCCGCTCAAGTTTGCGGAAGGCACCTCGCAGCGCACCATCCAGCGGGAATACTACGGCGCCACCTATCAGGCCGGCGTCAACCTCACTTATTGATCTTCCCCTCTATTTTGGACCATGACATGAAACACACCACACGCTTTGCCGCCCTGCTTGCCCTGCTGCTGGGCTCTTTCGCCACGCCATACGGGACGGCGGCCACACCGGAGTATGCCGTTCGTGAACGCATCGCCTTGAGCGGCGACGGCAAATGGGACTATGCCAGCATCGACGCCAGCCACCAGCGGCTGTACGTCACACATGGCAACCAGGTTCAGGTGATCGAACTGGGTACGCATAAAGTAGCGGGCGCCATCACCGGCACCGAAGGCGTGCACGGCGTCGACTTCGCACCGGAACTGAACCTGGGCTTCACCAGCAATGGACGCTCGGACAGCGTCACCGTGTTTGCGCTCGACAGCCTGGCCGTCAAGCAGCAAGTCAAGGTCAGCGGGAAGAATCCCGACGCGATCCTCTACGTTCCGCAAGCCCATCAGTTGTACACCTTCAACGGCGGCAGCGCCAACGTCACGGTATTCGACGTGCCTGGCATGCGCATCGTCTCCACCATCAAGGTCGGCGGCCGTCCGGAGTTTGCCGTGAGCGATGGCGCCGGTCGCATCTACTTCAACATCGAGGACAAAAACGCGATCGAGGTGATCGACATCGCGGCCGGCAAGGTCATCGCGCACTGGCCGCTGGCCGGCTGCGAGGAACCGACCGGACTGGCGCTCGATATTGCCCACGCGCGCTTGTTCAGCGTCTGCAAAAACAAGGTGGCGATGGTGATCGACGCGCGCGATGGGAAACGCGTGGCCGACTTTGCCATCGGCGCCCATCCTGACGCCGCCGCTTACGACGCCGCGACGGGTCGCATCTACGTCTCCAACGGCGACAGCGCCACGCTGACCGTGGCTCAGCAGCTATCGCCCGATGGTTATCGCGTACTGGCCAATGTACCAACCTCGGTTGGCGCGAAGACGATGGCATTCGATCCCGCGACCCAGCATGTGTATCTGCCCGCGTTAATTGACGGAGCCTTGAAGGTGCTGGTGGTAGCGCCGGGCGAAAAATAGTCCGATGCCGCGGACGCTGTCGATACCGTTCACACCGATGCCAGGGAAAACAGGACATCAACCTGCAAGCCCTGGCCGTCCGAAGGGGCCGACAAGGCGATACGCGCGCCCAGCGCGTCGCATATTTCCTTCACGATGGCCAAGCCAAGGCCTGAGCTATTCGGGCGCGCTTCGTCGAGCCGGTAAAAGCGCTCGAATACCTTGTCGCACTCGGCCGCGGGGATGCCCGCTCCGTTGTCGACCACGCTGAGCCAGCCCTCGCCGTCACGCCGCAACAGGGTAATTGTCACCGTGCTGCGCACGGGCGTATGCTGGATCGCGTTGTCGACCAGGTTGGACACCAGTTCGCGCAGCAGGTGGGCTGGCGCCGCCACCATGATGGTCTCGTCGATGCGGTCGATGCCGAGGTCGATATGCCGTTGCTGCGCGAGCGGCGCCAGCAAATCGATCGCCTCCAGCAACGGCACCGAAAATTGGGTGCTCGGCGCGCGCTCCCCATGTTGGCGCTTGCGTTCCAGCGCCGCCAGCACCAGCAGTTGATTGATGACGCGCGTGCCCTGTTGTACCGACTTCTGGATCGCCGTCAAGACTTCCTTCTGCTCCCCGTGCACGCCCGGGCTGCGCTGGGCAAAATTGAGCTGCGACGAAATGATGGCGAACGACGTCCGCAATTGATGCGCTGTGTTGGCCACGAAGCGCTCGTAGGACGAGAGCGCATGATCGAGCCGCCCGACATAATCGTTGATCGCATCGGCCAGCGGTTGCAGCTCGACCGCCTCGCCGCTGGCGTCGAGCGTTTCCAGCGACCCCGGACTACGCTGCTGCAATTTTTTCCCGAAGCGGGCCAGCGGCTTGAGGGTCCAGCGCAAGGTGATCACCAGCCCGAGTATCACGATGGCCAGGATCAGCAGGTGCTCGCGTATGGTCAACACGAACAGGTCGTGGCGGAAGGCTTCGTGGCCGCGCAAGGTCTGGGCGACCTGGGTGATGGCAAACTCGCCGGCCGGCATGTTCGGCAAAGCCTGCGCGTAGGCGATGGTGCGGGCCGGCTCGCCGCGCATGGTGGTGATGAAAAACCGCTCTTGCTCGATGGCGAGCGGGCCCGGATAGGCGAGCAGTTTCGCGTCGCCGGCGATCAACTGGCCGTGCTTGCTGCGCACCGAATAAAACACCATGTCCTGATATTTGCTGGCGAACAGTTCCAACGCGGCCGGGGGAATGCTGATCTCGTAACCGCCATCGACCGAGATCAGTTGTTCCGCGATGATGCGCGCCGAGCCTTTCAGCAATTGCTGTTGCACCAGCGTCGCTATCTGGTCGGTGCTGTGATAGGTGACGATCAGGTCGATGCACGAGATGATGACGGTGGGCAGGAATACCCACAGCCCCAGCCGCCATTTCAGGCTGTTAAGCGGCCGTATCATGAGTCAGCATGTAGCCCAGTCCGCGCAAGGTAATGATCTGCGCACCGGAGCATTCGAGTTTCTTACGCAGCCGCAGGATGTAAATCTCCAGCGCCTTGGGGGACACGCTGTCGTCCAGCGTGCACAGGCTGTCGCACAGGTTTTTTTTCGAGACGGTGGAGCCCTGCTGACGTATCAGCATTTCCAGGATCGCGTGTTCGCGCGGCGTCGGATTCAACTCCTGCTCGTTGATGAAGAAGCGTTTGGAATTGCTTTCATAGCGGATCGCGCCGCAATGCAGCACCGGGTTGATCCTGCCGCTGGCGCGCCGCAGCAAGGAACGCAACCGCGCCTCCAGTTCCGTGATGTCGAAGGGCTTGGCCAGGTAGTCGTCGGCGCCGAGATTGAGGTGCTCTACGATATCAGGCAATGAATCCTGCGCGCTGATGATCAGCACCGGCGTCGGATCATCCTTGCGGCGCAATCCCTTCAACACCACCTGGCCCTGGATGCCGGGCAGGGTCAGATCCAGCAGGATCGCATCGTACTGCTGCGTCAGCAGCAGCGTGCTCGCCTCTTCGCCGCTGTAGGCCTGTTCCACGGCGTAGCCCGACTGGTTCAGCAGGCGCTTCAGCCAGGACGACAGTTCACGGTTATCTTCCACCAGCAATAATTTCATAGCATTCCATGTCGCAGTGCAGCAGCCTCACCAGTGTCGTATTTTGGTGCGGCGGGGTTGATTGAAGGCAAATTGAAGGGTTCGCTCTCGTATCTTGAGTGTGTCGCACCGGCAACGAAAAAACGCTTGCCATATTACTCTAAAAAACAGGAGACAGACTCAATGAAGACCAAGCTTACCGCTCTCGCCGTACTCGCCACCCTTGGCGGCGCCGCGCATGCCCAAAGCAGCGCCGAACAATTACAACAGGCGCTGGCTCAAGCCCAGCAGGCCGCCGCCGACGCGCAAAAGGCAGCCGACCAGGCGCGCAAGGCGCTGGCCGACATCCAGCAGGCCCAGCAGGCCAGCGCGGAGGCGAATAAGAAGCCTGCCGCAGCCTCGGCCCAGCCCGGCTTCGATACCGACAAGCCGCTCAGCGGCGGCCTGGTGCTGGGTACCAGCAACGATTTCGTCCGCCTGTACGGCCTGATCGACTTGAGCGTGAGCCGCCACACCAATGCCGACAGCAGCGGCGCATCGCTGACCGACATGTCGGTGGCCTGGTTCAGCGGCAACCGCTGGGGCCTGGAAGGCGCCCATGCGCTCAAGACCGGCGACGACCTGAAAGCGATCTTCCGCCTCGAAAGCGAGTATGAGCTGCCGACCGGGAATATGGATACGCCGGGCACGCTGTTCAACCGCGATGCCTGGATGGGACTGGAAAGCAAATCGCTGGGTAAGCTGACCTTTGGCCGCCAAAACACGCTGGCACGCGAATTCTCCAAGATCTACGGCGATCCCTACGGCTCCAGCGCGGTCACCATGAACGAAGGCGGCTACACCAACAACAACAACTTCAAGCAGCTGATCTTCTATTCGGGCAGCGCCACCGGCACCCGTTACGACAAGGGCGTAGTCTGGAAAAAAGAATTTGGCAAGATCATGGTGGGCGTCGGCTATCAGTTCGGCGGCATCCCCGGCGATTTCAACACGGGTTCGACCAAGTCGCTGGGCGTGGCTTACAACGGCGGCGCGGCCAACCTGTCCGCCTTCTACAACACCGCCAGCGTGGCCGGCCTGACCAACACCAGCTATTCCATCGGCGGCAACTACAAGCTGGGCATCGTGCGCCTGAACGCCGGTTACTTCCACTACACGGCGGACCAGCCAACCGCCATCGGCAACCGCAAGGACAACGCCTATACGGTGTCGGCCAAGATCGCGCCGAAGGGCGTGTTCGACTACGAGGTCGGTTATCAGGTCATGGATGCCGACAACGCCGCCGTCAACGGCGGCGGCAATGTGCTGAACGCCTACGCCAACGCCAGCAATGCCAAGGCCACCGCCAGCGGCAAGCGCAAGACGCTGTACGGTTCGATGTTCTACCACTTCGACAACCGCACCGAACTGTATCTGGCTGCCGACCAGCTGAACACCGACGGCAGCTATCTGGCGGCCCAGGCCAACGGTCACAAGTCGCAGTTCGGCATGGCCACGGGCATGCGCTTCCGCTTCTGACGGCCAGCCAACAACGATGGCATATGATGCAGGCTCGCCCTTCCGGGCGGGCCCGCAGTCGCAGACCAGATAATTAAAATACATATAACGGAGACCACCATGAAATTCCCTCTCAGCGCCGTCGCGGCCGCGCTCTTGCTGGCCGCCGCCGGGGCATCCCAGGCGTCGGACAAAATTACCATCATGGTCGGCGGGATAGAGAAACAAATTTACCTGCCGGCCAAGCTGGCGGAACAGCTGGGCTATTTGAAGGAGACCGGACTGGACGTTGAACTGCTCAGCGAACCGGCCGGCGTCAACGCGGAAACTGAAATGCTGTCGGGCGCAGCGCAGGGCGTGATCGGCTTTTACGACCACACCATCGACCTGCAGGCACGCGGCAAGCTGGTGCAATCGGTGGTGCAGTTCAGCCACGCGCCGGGCGAAGTCATCCTGGTGTCCAAGGCAGCCTCCGCCAGCGTCAAGTCACCGGCCGACTTCAAGGGGCGGACGCTGGGTGTGACCGGACTCGGTTCGTCCACCAACTTCCTGACCTTGTACCTGGCCTCCAAGTCTGGCGTCAAGAGTACCGAGTTCACTACCTTGCCGGTCGGCGCGGGTTCGACCTTCATCGCCGCCATGGGCCAGGGGAAGATCGATGCCGGCATGACCACCGAACCGACCATCTCGCGACTGGTGAGCACCGGCGCGGCCAGCATCCTGGTGGATCTCCGCTCCCCGAAAGAAACGGAAAAGGTGTTGGGCGGGACCTACCCTGCCGCCTGCCTGTATATGGAGTCGGCCTGGGTCAACGCCCACAAGCCGCAGGTACAGAAGCTGGCCAACGCCTTCGTCAAAACCTTGCGCTACATCCGCACCCACAGCGCCAAGGAAATCGCCGACAAGATGCCGGCCGACTACTACGCGTCCGACAAGAAGATGTATATCGAGGCGCTGGAAAGCAGCAAGGCGATGTTTACCGACGACGGCGTGATGCCGGCCAACGGCCCGGCCACCGTGCTCGGCGTGCTGAACGCCTTCGACAAATCGGTCCAGGGCAAGTCGGTCAACCTGGCCAATACCTACACCACTGAATTCGTGAAAGCTGCGAAATAATGAAGACACCCGCCATAGAGTTGAACAACGTCAGCAGGAAGTTCGTCAGCCCGCAGGGCAAGGTCACACTGGCGCTGCGGGAGTTCAGCCTGACCGTCGAGGCAGGCGAGTTCTGCGCCATCGTCGGGCCGACCGGTTGCGGCAAATCGACCACGCTGGGCATGATCACCGGCCTCAATCCGCCGTCGTCGGGATCGGTCAAGGTATTCGGCCAGCCGGTGGCCGGCATCGATCCGAATATCGGCTTCGTGTTCCAGGCGGACGCCGTCTTCCCGTGGAAGAACGTGATCGACAATATCGCCGTCGGCCCGATCTACCGCGGCATGGACAAATCGGCCGCGAAGGACAAGGCGGCCGACTGGGTGCGGCGCGTCGGCTTGTCCGGCTTCGAGCATCACTTCCCGCACCAGCTGTCGGGCGGCATGCGCAAGCGTGTGGCGCTGGCCCAGACCTTCATCAACGAGCCCAAGATCCTGCTGATGGACGAGCCGTTTTCCGCGCTCGACGTGCAGACCCGCGCTTTGATGCAGGACGAGCTGCTGGGCCTGTGGTCGGAGCACAAGGCGTCGGTGGTCTTCGTCACCCACGACATCGAGGAAGCGATCGCGCTGGCCGACCGGGTGGTGGTGCTGAGCAAGGGACCTGGCAGCGTCAAGAGTACCTACGAGATTCCCCTGGCGCGGCCGCGCGACGTGGCAGAAGCACGCTATACGCAGCAATTCATCGACCTGTCGAAACAGATCTGGTCGGACCTCAAGGACGAAGTCCAGGTTTAAACCGTACGGAGAATATTTATGCATGCAAACACAACGGCAAACCGTGCCGGCCTGCCGGGCGACGGCAGCGAAGAGCGGGCCGCAGTGGCGCGCGCCATCAACCACCGGCGCCTGGTGCTGTTCCTGCGCGTGGCGCTGGCGGCGGTGACGCTGGGCGCCTGGGAATTCGCGGTGACGCGGCAATGGCTGGACCCGTTCTTCTTTTCCCAGCCTTCGGCCATCTACGGGCAACTGCTCACCTGGCTGAGCGAGGGCACGGCGCAAGGACCGCTATGGAAAGAACTGCTGGTGACGATGGAGGAAACGGTGCTGGGCTTCCTGATCGGCAGCGTGCTGGGCATTGTGTTCGGCATCGCGCTGGGACGCAACAAGCTGATGTCCGATGTGCTGAGCATTTACATCAAGGTGGCCAATGCCATCCCGCGTGTGGTGCTGGGCTCGATTTTTATCATTATGTTCGGCCTGGGCATGGGCTCCAAGGTGGCGCTGGCGGTGGTGATGGTGTTCTTCGTCGTATTCGCCAACGCCTTCCAGGGCGTGCGGGAAGCCGACCGCAACCTGATCGCCAACGCCTACATCCTGGGCGCCAGCAAGCGCCAGGTGACCTTCACCGTGGTATTCCCGTCGGCGCTGAGCTGGATCCTGGCCAGCCTGCATGTCAGCTTTGGCTTTGCCCTGGTGGGTGCGGTGGTCGGCGAATTCCTGGGCGCGCGGCACGGCATCGGCCTGCTGATCGCCACGGCGCAGGGCACCTTCAATGCGGCCGGCGTGTTTGCCGCGATGATCGTGCTGGCCGTGGTGGCGCTGGCGGCGGAATATCTGCTGACCGCGGTGGAGAACCGCTTGCTGAAATGGCGCCCCGCACAGTTCGTCGAGCACGGAAGCTGATTCCGCCCTCACTCCAATGAAAATCCCGCCCCGGTCACAAATCAATGGGGCGGGATTCGAACATTCCAACTCTGGCGATACAGCTCAAAAAGGTTCAATCGAACACCCATGGTGCGATTGAGTGACTTCAAGGCCGGTCGACCACGGCAAGCCACAATGTAGCTCACACGGCAAGCGCCTGCTTGCCTTTCATGCCCGATGTCGCAACTCGATGTCATCTTGCCTCGCCATAGATACACATCCCAACCGTGCGGTGCGGGCCAACGCTACGGGAGGAAACATGAAATCCACGATACGAATCGACGACGGCCAGCACGCGCACAAAGGCGCACTGGCCCATCTTGCCGTCACCTGCATTGCCGCCTTGGTCGCCGGCGCCGCGCATGCCGAACAACCGCCGCCGCCCTGCCACCCCAATCCACATGCGGCCTTCGATCGCGAGGCCGTACGCCATCGCGGCGATATCCGGCGATTGCCCGATCAACTACAGGACCGGCTGGAAAGGTTGGCGGAGCGGCCGCATAGCTACCTGCCGATTCAAGCCTTTGCCGAGGCGGACAAGCCGAGCCAGCTATTCCAATACTATCTGTTGGCGACCGAAGGCTTCGAACCCAATCCCTTTACCGCGCGCTTCCCGGGGATTAACGACCAGGCGATGTTGACCGCGACCGGCGGCAACTGCGGCCTGCCCACCATCGGCGCGGTGCGGCTGGTGGTGGAACCCAAACCCGGACTGCCCACCGATCCCAATGATGTGCGGGCCTTCATCGACGTGTTTACCGACCTGTCGAATCTGTTCGTGATCAACAACGAGAGCGGCTGGTACGAGGGGTGGATGATCCACGACTTGCAGGTCCCCGAAGTCGCGGCGCCGCGGACGGACGGGCATGCGCAATTTGGCCGCATGACAGCGGCCGACGCCGCCGCCATCCTGGCCATGGGCACGCACCAGAACGTGCCGGGACAGATCTTTACGATGGATGGACGGGCGCCGCATCTGCCTGGTTCCACCGATCATTTTCCCGATCGCCAGACCAATATCGTCCCCATACAACTCAGCATGGGCGCGCTCAATTGCATGCAGCAGACTGATTGCCACGGCTATTGGGAGTTCAATTACACGACGAACTGGATACATCCGTTGTACGAATTACCGTTTACCGGAGACATACCCGGCACCTTCGAGGCCGGCAACGTGGGGGCGCTGTCGTCGCTGATACCCGGTTCCGGGCCATCCGGCGTGAAGAACAGTCCGATTAACTACGGAGACAATCCGAACACGGCCGCCATACTTGGCGGCTCCGGCCCGCGCGACCCTGACAAATTCGACGCGGAGGCAGCCGCCCAGAGGGAAAACCGTCAGCGCTTCATTCCCAGCGGACTGGCCCGCGAAATTTTCCTGGACACCTATGTCCGCATCGCTTCGTTTGAACCGGGTATACCGTTTCCGCGCAGGCTGTTTGACGCCTATGCGGCCGAAGTGCGACGGATCGACGCCAATGGCGACGGCGTGATCTCCGCTGCAGAAGGTGATGTCGACACAGCCAGCGACGGATACGCCGACAACAGCCGCCTGTTCCTGCCTGCGACCGCTTTTCGCCGCTTCGCCGTGACACGCGAAATCAACGACGGCTTGCTCGCACCGCGCTTTGCCCCCAGCCAGCGCGCCTGGGTCCTGGCCGGCGCGGTCACGTCGGTAACACCGACCGTGCCGGCATCGACCGGACGCGACGGCGACGACCGCTGACCAGCCGTGCGCCCGCGTCCCCCATGCGATGCATTCACCTGATGGCATGGACTGCGCATCTGCAAGGCGGCGCGCAAACGCAAAAAGGGCAGCCACATCGGCTGCCCTTCTACATACTGGAGCGGGAGAAGAGTCTCGAACTCTCGACCCCGACCTTGGCCCTCAACCTTGGCAAGGTTGCGCTCTACCAACTGAGCTACTCCCGCTTGGAGTTCCTCGCGTCGTGAGATTGATGCAGCATCACGCCCCTCTCTCAGACACTCGCTCAATTGTCGCAAGGCGAACAATTGAACGAAGAAATGCATCCGTTACCCACAAACCGTGAGGGGTCACCACCATCGCGGTGCTTGGGCGGTGGGGCGATCCATCGAATACTCGCTTACACAGAGTGTGGATCAGCACCAATTTGCAGCAGCAGTCCCAGCAATCCTGTATCTACCAAGGCAAGTGACATGGGTGCGACTGCAGCGGCTTACTGCTGGGGAAGGCCTTCAGTCAGGATCACGGTGCTGGTCCCACCCGTGGCAGCGGCGCGGAATTTTCGCGCTTCGGTATATTCGGGCGAGTAGTAAAAACGCTCCGCTTCAGCAAGGCTTGGAAACTCGGCAATGCCAATGATGAACCTGGATTTACCCTCCACCGCCTGGGTCTTCATGTTAAAAACGATGACCTTACCGTTGTATTTCCCGGCAAGCGAGCCTGCGGCATCCATGTATTTTTGGAACGCCGCCTGGTCCTTGATGTCATAAGTGACGACCATGTAGCCGTGGGGCTGCGCTGCCGGCGGGACGGTGGCAGCTTGTGCTTGCGCGTTACTCAAGACGGCCAGCGCCAGCGTGGCGGCGGCGGCGACGCGAATGATAGCTTGTTGCATATGAATGCTCCGTGGATGGCGTTATTGGGCTGTACTGGCAATGGCCGCCAGGTGTCGGCGAAGTCGCGCCAGATCGCCTTCGACGTCGGCCTGCTTCATGACATCGTGGCTGGAAAATGCGGGCAGGATTTCCATGCCGCAGAACTTATAGTTGGCGGTATTGGCGACGAATACGTCGTCAACCGTCTTGCCCTCAAATAAAGCCTGCCCCGGGTCGCCGAAGGCTTCCGTGGGCGCATTCCAAGTCAGTGACAGCATGTATTTCTTCCCGTGCAGCAGGCCGCCGGAGCCGTATTGCTGGCTTGGGTCGTCGCGGGTGCGGCCGTCGCCGGTGATGAACTGTCCCTGCATCATCCCGGCCGTGAACACTTCGTCCACGTATTTTTTGTAGATCCACGGCATACCGAACCAGTACACCGGCGACTGCAAAATAATTAAGTCCGCCCACAAATGCTTTTCCACTTCCGCATGGATGTCGTAGCCCTGCTCAATGGCAGTATGACGGGCCTCATATCCCATTTGCCTCAGTTCTTCTTCAATGGTGTCAAGCATGGTTCGATTCAGCCCGCCCGAAGAAATCCCTTCGTAAAATTGGTGCGCATTGATGAGTAATACATGTTTCATTCCTGATTCCCTTGTTAGCCTCCGCCGCCCTTCCGGCAACGGCATCATATTCACGCGGCAGCTAAGCCACATCCATGCAGAGCATTGTGAATCTGATGGCACAAAACACGGTAACCCGATCCGAGGAATAAATTGCCTGATCTGATGACTTGACAGCCCCTACCTAATGCTCCCGCCGCTCCGCCATGGATTCAGAGGCCTCCTGCAAGCGCCTGATATCCCGCAGCGGCGGGGCGCCAAACAAGCGGGTGTATTCGCGGCTGAACTGAGAAGCGCTCTCATAGCCCACGCGCAGCGCAGCGCTGCCGGCGTCGATATTTTCATTCAACATCAATTGACGTGCGTCCTGCAAACGCAGCTGCTTCAGATACTGCAAGGGACTCATGCCGGCCACCACGCGGAAGTGCTGTCGGAAGGTCGATGGACTCATGTGGGCTTGAGCGGCCAGGTCATCGATCGGAAAGTCCCCCGCGAAGTGCTGCTTCAACCAGGTAATCACCTTGGCAATCTGCTGGCTTGGCGAGCCCATGGTGACCAGGTGGCGCAACATGGGGCCATGCTCCCCGCGGAGCAATCGGACAATAATTTCCTGCTGAATCAAGGGGCCAACGAAGGGGATGATATGTGGCTCATCCAACAGCCGGATGAGCCGGATCAACGCGTCCTGCACACTGTCATCCAGCGTCACGACGGAGATGGCGCGTGAAGTCGTTGTCTTGAGCGGCGAGGAAAAATCCATCTCGGCGGCCACTTGGCTAATAGCGCGCCCGTCCAATTCAAGACGAATACCCAGATAGGGTTCGGCATGACTCGCGCGCGTGACGTAGGAGGTCACAGGCAAATCGACCGAGGTCACAAGTGACTGCCCCGGCCCGTAGTCAAAAATCTCATCGCCCAGCGTCACCCGCTTGCCACCTTGTACTGCCAGCCCCAAACCAAGGCCGTAGATGCATGGCATCGGGTCCGTGGCCGCGCTACGCCGGTAAACCGTCAGCGCCGGGATCTGGGTGACGTAATCCCCATCGCTTTGGGCAATCCCCCCGACCAATTGCGCCAGATCGGCAGCAGTCGCCAACGCCGCCCCTGCTCCCTGCTTCATACGCACTCCCAGAAATGTCGCTATCCAAAGTACAGCGTAGCATTCCACCCGGCGTGTTTTTCAGAATTTTCGCAGTATCGTCGAATCAGGCAATAACAAGATTAGATCGTGCAATCCTTACGACTGCTTGACGAGCGACATAGGGACACCCCGCATAGCCGAGTCGATTTTCGGGCCTCCGAAATGGTAGCGCAATGCAAAAAAAAAGCAGTCAACAGATCCGTTATGTCTGCCAAGGATTAATGACTGCGATGCTTGCGGCCTCATAAGGCCCGGTGTCGCGCGATGCAACGATGAAAGTGCGCGATGCCGCTATGGCGGCAATGTATCCATCTGGCGTTGGAAACCCTCGCCCAACACGCCTGGCCGCCACGGCCAGCCTGGCATAGTGTCGCGCCGCGTCCGCGTCGAACGGAAGCACCCTGCCCTTGAATAATCCCATCAAATCATCAAAGGTCTGCGCCAGGACCTTCTTCCGCTTGCCAGCCGGCAGTACCTCTATGCCGAACATCAACTCAGCCAAAATCACGCTGAAAAGATACAGCGTTTCGGCCGTTTGCCGATTCAACCACGCCAGCACGGTCGCATTGGGCTTTGCCTTCATCGCTTCGGAAACGACATTGGTGTCGAGCAGGATCATTCAAAACCCATCGGTTTGGCCGCCTTGTCCCTCGACTGCTGAAGGATCTCGACATCCTCGTTCGTCAAACCGATTTTTCGCCCCAATGCCGCGAGCGCGTCTCCCATCAGAACGCGTGACTCGGGTTTGACCGCCGCAGCCAGGATCTCGCGCACTTCGGCCTCGGTGCTGCGCCCGTGTTGAGCGGCACGTACCCGCAATACGCGGTGTACATCGCCTGGAAGATTACGTACTGTTAGCATGGCCATGGCGTCACCTCACGAAAATGCATACGATGCATTCATCTTATGGCATTGAATGCAAATCTACAAAGCGGCGCACAAACGCAAAAAGGGCAGCCACATCGGCTGCCCTTCTACATACTGGAGCGGGAGAAGAGTCTCGAACTCTCGACCTCAACCTTGGCAAGGTTGCGCTCTACCAACTGAGCTACTCCCGCTTGGAGTTCAAATTGTCTGGAGGCGAGGATCGGAGTCGAACCGACCTAGACGGCTTTGCAGGCCGCTGCATAACCGCTTTGCTACCTCGCCAGAGGAAACTATTTACTAAGACGCACAGCGGGGTTACGCGCTGCGATCCGGAATTCTGGAGCGGGAGAAGAGTCTCGAACTCTCGACCTCAACCTTGGCAAGGTTGCGCTCTACCAACTGAGCTACTCCCGCATTGGAGTTACTGATTTTTACTGCGCCAACCAGCTTCAAAGAAACTGGAGCGGGAGAAGAGTCTCGAACTCTCGACCTCAACCTTGGCAAGGTTGCGCTCTACCAACTGAGCTACTCCCGCATTTGGAGTCCAACATCATAGCAGCTAGCGATCAATATTGCCAGTGCTACTTAGTTCTTGATAACTTGGAGCGGGAGAAGAGTCTCGAACTCTCGACCTCAACCTTGGCAAGGTTGCGCTCTACCAACTGAGCTACTCCCGCATCGCTGTCATCAACAACAGGCCAGCATTATAGAGGATCCATGACGCCTGTCAATGGCCTTGATGCCAATCTTATCGGTTCCGCTCCAAAACCGGCGGCCGGCCCTGGTCCGGCTGGCTGTAATCGCAGACGCCATGCGGGAAAATCCGCTGCAGCCAGGTCTGTTGCTGCGCCGTCCAGGCCAGGCCGGCGGGATAGCTGCCGTCCTTCAGCGCCTGCGCCACAGGCTTCAGCGCGCACTTGAAGACGTCGCCCTTGATGGACTCCCCCGCCACCATGCGCGGGCTGGAAAACAGCGGGAAGGCCTTGGAACAGGCGCCCGGCGGCTTGCGGTCCAGGATGCCGTCCCAAGCCGCCGGTCCGGATGCGATCACGGCGCCACCGGTATCGATGCAGCGGTCGGTGAACTCCGCGGGCGGCGGCCCGCCGCTCAGGCGCTTATCCATGACCGACAAGGCCTCCAGCACCCGGACCGGCATGTCGGCATCCGTGCGGGTGAACCAGATCACCTGGTTCTGCGCATCGCGAGGGTTGGCCGCTCGCAGGCGCGCCCGTACCGAGAAGGCCTGCCGGGCATTGTGCATGTTCAGTTCCGGCTCAAGATAGGGCCGCAGGTCTATCATCGGAATGCCCAGGCGCTGGCCGGTGAACACCTGGCCGGACGCGTAAGCCTTGCGCATGGCGTCGACGCTGCCGCTGCGGCGCGCTGCGGGCGTGCCGTCCGGATCGCGGCAGGTGGCGCTGCGCAGCATGTTGCGGGTGTCGTAGGGATCGTCCTTGCCCTGCCAGTCCACGAAGTCGGCCTGCTCCTTCCAGCCGCCCACGCAGGCGTTGAGGCGCAGGAATTCGTCGATGCCGATCTGCCCGGCCCTCAGCGCCTGCAGGCCGTATTGCACGCCCTCGTTGTCGATGGAGATCGGCGCGTAGCCTTGCGCATCGGTGCCGTAGATGTCCTCCAGATCGTTCCAGTGCGTCCATTTGACCTTGTCGAACGCGCCGGCAGGATAGCGGTAGAAGGTGGCGGCAAGGTCGTAGCGGTCGTCCTTGTAGCGCGGGTTCAGCACCGTCACGATCGCCATCTTCCAGCCGTTGATGCACTCGGTCGAGCCGGCGCCGCCGGTCCAGGCGTGTTTGGCGCTGTCGCTGGCGTTCATACCCTCGATAGCGATTTGATCGGTCCACCTGGCCCACTGCGACGCGGGATCGAGCGCCACTTCGTCCTTGAAGTACTGGCTCAGTAGCGGGCAATCCGAGATCGGGATGGTCTGCGTGATCATGTCGGGATAGGATTGCAGCGGAATGCCGCCATCGAGCAGGCCGGGATGGTTTTGCGCGAACAGGTACTGCTGCACCGCCCCGCCCGACCCACCCAGGCCGATGGTGAACAGCGGCGCGCCATAGGCTTCGACAAAGTGGGCCTTGGTCAGCATGGCGGTCTGCCCGGCCAGGCGCATGTTGTAATGGACGCCGGCCTCGTTGCCACTCGAGCTGACGATGGCGTAGCCCCGCTCCAGCATGGGCACCATCAACTGCCGCTCGTTGCCGCTCAAGCCTCCGGGCTTGAACCACAGCGGCAAGCCTTGATGATGGCCGATGCCGACACCGCCGCCCAGCCAGTACACCAGCTTGTGGTTCCATGCCTCGGCAGGGGCCAGCATGGCGATGGTGTAGACGAAGCGGTTGATGGTGCCGACCTCCACCCGCACCACGAACGGCACGTCCGCCCCTTTGAGCTTGATGGTGGTGAGGTCTGAAGGCGGCGAGGCGTAGCCGGTGGCGGGATCGAAGGGCTTGAAGCGGCTGCCGGCAAGGTAGAAGTATTGGATGCGCGTGGCGATGCCGCAATTGCGGCTGTAGCCGACGATGGCGCCGCTGCTTTCATCGACCACGGGGTGGCCGATGCCGTCCTGGTTGTCGACGCTGGGC
This sequence comes from Duganella sp. BJB476, assembly GCF_003416895.1. GTDB lineage: Bacteria > Pseudomonadota > Gammaproteobacteria > Burkholderiales > Burkholderiaceae_D > Rugamonas. The sequence continues at coordinate 556,845 of NZ_QVIO01000001.1, read as the reverse complement.
TGGCCCAGGCCAGCTTCCTGCGTGCGGCAGACGAAGGGTTGTTGCTGCGCCTGCGCTGCCAGGCAGATTACGGTTGCCGCACAAGCGGCCAGGAATCTCCAAAGCGCCATGGCGTATGCTCCTGATCTGGTGGGGTGAGCCTCAGCAGATCATAGCATTTTGTCACTAGTTCAGCGTACCCGCTTTTTCCTTGATCAGCGGCCAGGCCAGGCGCAGGTAGTAGAACATCGACCACACCGTCAGCACGGCCGCCACTTCCAGCAGGCGCGAGCCCCAGAACTGGGTGTCGATGGCGCCCCACAGCACGTCATGGAACAGCAGCAGCGGGATGGCCATCATCTGCGCGGTGGTCTTGATCTTGCCCAGCGAGCTGACCGCCACCGATTTGGAGGCGCCGATCTGCGCCATCCATTCGCGCAGCGCCGAGATGGCGATCTCGCGGCCGATGATGATGAACGACAGCACTGCGTTGGCGCGGTCCAGCTGCACCAGCACCAGCAAGGCCCCCGCCACCATCAGCTTGTCCGCGACCGGGTCGAGGAAGGCGCCGAAGGCCGAGGTCTGGTTCCAGCGGCGCGCCAGGAAACCGTCGAACCAGTCGGTGACGGCGGCGACGATGAACACCAGCGTGGCCGCCAGATTCTGATCCGCCACGGGCAGGACGGTAGTAGGCAGATAGTAGACGCCTACCACCAGCGGAATCAGCGCAACGCGCAACCAGGTCAACAGTATCGGTATATTGAAGGGCATAAGCTCGGAATTAAGTGCGGCTATGAAAATTGTTAATGCGCCGCTAGTCTACCTTGCCGCCGCACATTAAACCAGCGCACTGTTGTTGTGCACGCCTTAATGGAGCTGGCGGTAGATTTCTTCGGCCAGTGCGCTGGAGATGCCTTCCACCTGCTTCAGATCCTCGATGCTGGCGTCGACCACGCCGCGCAGGCCGCCAAAGCGCGCCAACAGGCGCTGGCGGCGCTTGGCGCCGATGCCCTCGATCTCCTCCAGGCGCGAGGTCTGGCGCGTCTTGGCGCGCTTGGCGCGCATGCCGGTGATGGCAAAGCGGTGCGCCTCGTCGCGGATCTGCGCCACCAGCATCAGCGCCGCCGATTCCTTGCCCAGCTCCTGCGAAGCCCGGCCATCGACGAACATCAACGTCTCCAGGCCGACGCGCCGCCCTTCCCCCTTGGCGACGCCGACGATCAGGCTGATGTCCAGCCCCAGCTCGGCGAACACCTGGCGCGCCATTTCGATCTGACCCTTGCCGCCGTCGATCAGCACCACGTCCGGCATGACGCCGTCGCCGTTGGCCACCTTTTCGTAGCGGCGGAACAGCACCTGGCGCATCGCCGCGTAATCGTCGCCGGGGGTGATGTCGTTGATGTTGTAGCGGCGGTATTCGCCGTTCTGCATCTGGTGGTGATGGAACACCACGCACGAGGCCTGCGTGGCCTCGCCCTGCGTGTGCGAGATGTCGAAGCATTCCACGCGCAGCGCATCGATGTCTTCCGGCTCCAGCTGCAACGCCTCGACCAGCGCGCGCGTGCGCGACTGCTGCGAACCCTGCTCCGACAACAGCCGCGCCAGCGAGATCTCGGCGCCCTTCTGCGCCAGCTCCAGCCATTTGCGGCGCTGGTCCTGCGGCTGGAAGATCAGGTGGATGCGGTGACCGCACTGCTCCTGCAAGGCCTGCATCAGCGCCGGGTGGTCGAATTCGATGTTCAGGATCAGCGTGCCGGGGATGAACTTCTCGGTGTAGTGCTGGACCAGGAAGGCGGCCAGCACCTCAAGCTCGATCGGTTCCTCCGCGATCGCGGCGGCGTCGCCGATGTGATTCGGGAAGTAGGCGCGATCACCCAGATGGCGGCCGCCGCGCACCATCGCCAGGTTGACGCAGGCGCGCCCGCCCTGCACCAGCACGGCGATGATGTCGACGTCGGCGTCGCCGGTGGTTTCCATGCTTTGCTGGTGCAGCACGCGCGACAGCGACTGGATCTGGTTGCGCACCCCGGCGGCCAGCTCGAATTTGAGCTCGCCGGCGTAGGCGTGCATTTTCTTTTCCAGGTCGGCCATCACTTCGCTCTGGCGGCCGCGCAGGAAGCGCGCGGCGTTTTCGACGTCGGCCTTGTAGTCGTCCTTGCTGATCAGGTCCACGCACGGTCCACTGCAGCGGCCGATCTGGTGCAGCAGGCATGGGCGGGTGCGGTTGGAATACACGCTGTCTTCGCAGGTGCGGATCAGGAATACCTTCTGCAGGATCTGCATCGATTCCTTGACCGCCCACGAGCTGGGGAACGGGCCGAAATACTGGTTCTTCTTGTCCACCGCGCCGCGGTAGTAGACCATGCGCGGCGCGTCGCCGCCGGTGATCTTCAGGTAGGGATAGGATTTATCGTCGCGGAACAGGATGTTGAAGCGCGGGCTCAGGGCCTTGATCAGGTTATTCTCAAGGATCAGCGCTTCGGCTTCGCTGTGGGTGACGGTGGTCTCCAGCCGCGCGATGCGCTCGACCATCATGGCGATGCGCGGGCTGCTGAGGTTTTTCTGGAAGTAGCTGGAGACGCGCTTCTTCAGGTCGCGCGCCTTGCCGACGTAGAGCACCTTGTCGTCGGCGTCGAAATAGCGGTACACGCCCGGCAGGTTGGGCAGCTTGGCCACGGTGGCCAGCACTTGTTCGCGCGGGTCGGGCGCGCTTGTTTCTACTTCGGTCATTGCTGCTCTCAGTTGGCTTGTTCGACGATAACGAAGGCGACGGCGTATTCTTCTTCATCGCTGACCGTCACCTGTACCGACAGCTTATTCTTTTCCATGAATTCCTTCAGCACGCCGCTGCAGACGATCATCGGCTTGCCGCTGGGCGCGTTGAGCATCTGCGCGGCCGGCCAGGTCATCGGCATGCGCATGCCCAGGCCGATGGCCTTGGAGAAGGCCTCCTTGGCGGCGAAGCGCGTGGCGACGAAGCGGATGCCGCGCGCCGCGTTCTTGGCCTTGCGCGCCAGGTACTTCTCCATCTCCTGCGGACCGAGGATCTTGGCGGCGAAACGGTCGCCATGGCGCGCCAGCGCCGCCTCGATGCGCGGGATCTTGCAGATGTCGGTACCTATGCCGTAGATCACTTGGCCCGTCCCAGGCGGGTCGAGACCATGATGGCCTTCATCTCGCGCACGGCGTTTTCCCAGCCGACGAACACCGAATGGGCGACGATGGCGTGGCCGATATTGAGCTCGGCGATTTCCGGAATGGCGGCGATGGCTTGCACATTGGTGTAGTGCAGGCCGTGGCCGGCATTAACCTTCAGGCCTTTCGACACGCCATACAGCACGCCGCGGTGGATGCGTTCCAGTTCGGCGGCCTGCTCGGCGCCTTCGGTGTCGGCATAGCGGCCGGTGTGCAGCTCGATCACCGGCGCGCCGATTTCGGCGGTGGCGTTCATCTGCGCTTCGTCGGCGTCGATGAACAGGCTGACGCGGATGCCTTCGGCCTGCAACTGCTTGACGGCGGCCTGCACGGCCTTGAAGTGGGTGACGACATCGAGGCCGCCTTCGGTGGTGACTTCGGTACGCTTCTCGGGCACCAGGCAGACATCGGACGGCTTGATGCGGCAGGCGAAGTCGATCATCTCCTGCGTGACGGCAGCCTCTAGGTTCATGCGGGTCAGCAGCTGGGGCGCCAGCGCGATCACGTCGGCGTCCTTGATGTGACGGCGGTCTTCGCGCAGGTGCAGCGTGATGCAGTCGGCGCCGGCCTGCTCGGCCAGCAGCGCGGCGCGGATCGGGTCCGGATAAGTGGTGCCGCGTGCATTGCGCAGAGTGGCGACGTGGTCGATGTTCACGCCGAGGTCGATAATGGTGCCGGATGGTTGCAGGAAGCTCATTAGTTTATACCGTTTATCTAGTTATAACTGCATCAAGTCGATCAGGATCTGGCGCGTGTTCAGCGGCGCGCCGCCCAGGTGGTGCGCCAGCAGGAAGCGCATCAGCTGCTTGCTCTGCGCCTGGGTGGCGGCGTCCTGGTAGTCCTCGCGTTCCATGTCGAGCAGGGTCTTGCCGGCCACGCGCGGCCACGGGTCGGCGGCGCGCTCGGGGCGCGGGCCGCGTTCCGGGTCCACCACGTAGACCACGTCGACCTGCACGGCGCGGCGGGTTTCGGTGCAGCGGGTCAGGTCGGCGGAGACGCCTGTCTCTTTAAGTAGGGCCCGTTCGAATTTTCTCAAGACGATGGGCGCGGGTTCGTTGTGCGCCAGCTGGTTCAAGGTAGCGACGTAGTGGTCGAACAGGCGCGGGTGCGCGTCGTCGCGCGCCAGCAGCTTGACCAGCAGCTCGTTCAGGTAGAAGCCGCACAGCAGCGCGGTCTTTTCCAGCGGCAGCATGCCGCCCACCCATTCGGCCTCGGTCAGCGTGCGCAGTTCGGATTTGCCGACCCAGCTGGAGGACAGCGGCTGGAAGGTTTGCAGCACGCCGCGCAGTTGCGAGTGCGGCCGCTTGGCGCCCTTGGCGATCAAGGCCACGCGGCCGAAGTCGCGCGTGAACAGGTCGATGATGAGGCTGGTTTCTTTGTAGGGATAGCTGTGCAGGACGAAGGCCGGCTGGCCTGTAACCTTGGTGCCGAAGGTGCGCTCGCGCGACGGCGCGCGCGGGCGTTTGGCTGGTGCGGCCGGCGGTGCAGCGGCCGGCGCCGGGGCGGGCACCACTTCACGCTCCGCCTCAGGCTCGGCCTGCTGCGGTGCCGCTGCAATGTCGGCGTCTAGCGTGATGGTGGACATCGCCCCTCTTCTTTATTCGTAGCCGTAGGCGCGCAGACCCGCTTCGTTGTCGGCCCAGCCGGATTTGACCTTGACCCAGATTTCCAGGTACACGGGACCGCCGAACAGTTTTTCCATGTCCAGGCGGGCCTGGGTGGAGACTTCCTTCAGGCGCGCGCCCTTGTTACCGATGATCATGGACTTGTGCGTATCGCGCTCGACCAGGATGGCGGCGAACACGCGGCGCAGGTCGCCCTCCTGCTCGAACTGCTCGATCAGCACGGTGCTGGTGTAAGGCAGCTCGTCGCCGACGAAGCGGAACAGTTTTTCGCGGACGATTTCCGACGCCAGGAATTTCTCGCTGCGGTCGGTGATGTCGTCCGGTCCGAAGATAGGCTGGTTCTCCGGCAGGAAACGCTTGATCTCTTTTTCCAGGCCGTCCAGCTGGAAGCGCAGCTTGGCCGACACCGGCACGATGGCGGCGAAGTTGAACTTGGCCGCGACCTGCTGGGCGAACGGCAGCAGCACCGCCTTGTCCTTGACGCGGTCGGACTTGTTGATCACCAGGATCACCGGCACTTCGGTCGGCAGCAGGTCCATCACTTGCTGGTCGGCCGGGCCGAAGGTGCCCGCTTCGATCACGTACAGGATCAGGTCGGACGAGATCAGGGTGTTGGTGACGGTCTTGTTGAGCGTCTTGTTCAGCGCGTTCGAATGGCGGGTCTGGAAGCCCGGCGTGTCGACGTAGATGAACTGCGCGTCGTCATGGGTCTGAATGCCGGTGATGCGGTGGCGCGTGGTTTGCGCCTTGCGCGAGGTGATGCTGACCTTGGCGCCAATCAGCGTATTCATCAGGGTCGATTTGCCCACGTTCGGGCGGCCCACGATGGCGATATAGCCACAACGGAAGTTGGCGGAGGTCGTTTCGGTATTCATTTCAGTTTCTCTTTTTACTTGTTTGCTGCTTTGGCAGGCGGTGGCGACGGTTCGTTACCGGCCTCGGTCGTCTGCACGGTGGCGATGCCGGCCAGCTTGAGCTGGGCAGCGCGCGGTTTGGACTTGCGGCCGGCGGCCGGCGTCTTCACCAACGCTTGTTCGGCCACTTCCAGCGCCAGTTTGGCGGCGGCCTGTTCGCCGGCGCGGCGGCTGCCGCCGCGTCCGTAGACCTGGATGCCCAGTTTGGGCACCAGGCACTCGATTTCGAATTCCTGGCTGTGCGCGGCGCCATGGGTGGCAACCACATTGTACAGCGGAAGCGAAATCTTCTTACTTTGCAGGAATTCCTGCAGCAGGGTCTTGGCGTCCTTGCCCAGGGTTTGCGGGTCCACCGATTCCAGGATGGGAATGTAGAAGGCCCGGATCACGTCGCGCGCGGGGTTGAAGCCGCCGTCGAGGAAGATGGCGCCCAGCAGCGCTTCCAGCGTGTCGGCCAGGATCGAGGGACGGCGGAAACCGCCCGACTTCAACTCCCCTTCGCCCAGCCGCAGGAACTGCGACAGCTCCAGCTTTTGCGCGATCTCGTACAGCGACTGCTGCTTGACCAGGTTGGCGCGCAGGCGCGACAGGTCGCCCTCGTCGATCGCCACGAAGCGCTCGTACAGGATGGACGCCACCACGCAGTTCAGGATCGAATCGCCCAGGAATTCCAGTCGTTCATTATGCAAACTGCTGTGGCTACGGTGCGTCAAGGCTTGCTGCAACAGGCCAGCATCCTGGAACGTATAGCCTAAACGGGTTTGCAATAACTGAAGATTCATTGTTCTGTACGATTCTTTACTGACTTATTGATCGGTCTTGGCCGGGGGCGGCATGCCGTTCTTGGCGGTGGTGCCCTGGTATTCCAACAGCAGGCTGGCCGGTCCGACCAGCGGGATTTTCTTTTCGTAGGCGAAGCTGATTTCGAACTCGCCGTTTTCCTTGGCGATCAGCAGATCGTGACTGGTGATCGAGCTGATGTAGCCGGTGGTCGCGTTGGCGTCGAACGACTTCTGCATCTCTAGCACGGAACCGCCGGTGGCCTTGGCCGTGACGATGGCGTTCTGGATCGCCCGGTATTCGGTGTAGGTCGGCACGATCTTCAGCGCCAGCACGCCGACAAAGCCCAGCGCGGCCAGCACGATGATCAGTCCGACCAGGGAAACGCCCTTCTGCTGCTTCAAGCTTGATTGCATCTTAGTCCCTTTCGCCATGGCCCGCTGAGCGTCGATGTTTAGTGGATGCTGCCGATACGGCGCAGGTTACCCAGGTTCATCCATACGAAGAATGCTTTACCGACAATGTTCTTGTCCGGCACAAAGCCCCAGTAGCGGCTGTCCGCACTGTTGTCGCGGTTGTCGCCCATCATGAAGTAATTGCCCTGCGGAACTACGCAGGTGAAGCCTTCATACTTGTAGGTGCAGTTTTCGCTGTACGGGAACTTCTTGACGCCGTCCAGGCTCAGCGTAGGCGCAGCCTCGTTGTTGAGGATGCGGTGGCTGACGCCGGTCAGGTCTTCCTGGAACTGCTTGTTGTAGGCCAGGTGCTCGTCGTCGAGGTAGTCGTCCAGCGGCGTGTACTTCACTTCCACGCCGTTCACCGTTAAGCGCTTGTTTTCATATGTGATTTTATCACCCGGCACGCCAATGACGCGCTTGATGTAATCCTGGCTCATATCCAGCGGATATTTGAACACCATCACGTCGCCGCGCTGCGGGTTGTTGATCTGCACGATCTTCTGGTTCAGCACCGGCAGGCGGATGCCGTAGGTGAACTTGTTCACCAGGATCAGATCGCCCACCAGCAGGGTCGGCACCATCGACGACGACGGGATCTTGAACGGCTCGTACAGGAACGAACGCAGGAAGAACACCAGCGCGATCACCGGGAAAAAACTGCCCGAGTATTCGATCCAGGTCGGCTGGCGCAGCAGGTTGGCCTCGATCGCGGCGCGGTTGCCCTGGTTGTCGAGCTTGATGCCGTCGGCGGTCAGCTTGGCGTTGCGGGCGTCGTAGTCGGCCAGCGCGCGGTCGGCGGCGGCACGGCGCTGCTTGGCCAGGTAGAACACATCCAGGAACCAGATCACACCGGTGATCACCATCAGTACGAACAGGATTAAAGCAAAGTTACCTAAGATCACTTGCAGGTTCATTTGTCGTCCACTTGTAAGATTGCCAGGAACGCTTCTTGTGGAATCTCTACCGAGCCCACTTGCTTCATGCGTTTTTTACCTGCTTTTTGCTTCTCCAACAGCTTCTTCTTACGGCTGATGTCGCCGCCGTAGCACTTCGCCAGCACGTTCTTACGCAAGGCCTTGACGTTCTCGCGCGAGATCACGTTGACGCCGATGGCCGCCTGGATCGCCACGTCGAACATCTGGCGCGGGATCAGTTCGCGCATCTTGGCTGCCACCTGGCGGCCGCGATAGGCGGAGTTGGAACGGTGCACGATGATGGCCAGCGCATCGACCTTCTCGCCGTTGATCAGCATGTCGACCTTGACCACATCGGAGGCGCGGTATTCCTTGAACTCGTAGTCCATCGAGGCGTAGCCGCGCGAGGTCGATTTCAGCTTGTCGAAGAAGTCCAGTACGATCTCGCCCATCGGCATTTCGTAGACCAGCTTGACCTGGCGGCCGTGGTAGGCCATGTCCATCTGCACGCCGCGCTTGCCGATGCACAGCGTGATCACCGAGCCGACGTACTCTTGCGGCATGTACAGGTTGACCGTGACGATAGGCTCGCGGATTTCGTTGATCTTGGTCGGTTCCGGCATCTTCGACGGATTGTCGACCTTGATGATGCTGTCGTCGCGCATGACCACTTCGTACACCACGGTCGGGGCCGTGGTGATCAGGTCCATGTCGAATTCGCGTTCCAGGCGTTCCTGGACGATCTCCATGTGCAGCAGGCCGAGGAAGCCGCAGCGGAAGCCGAAGCCCAGCGCCTGCGATACTTCCGGCTCGTACATCAGCGCGGCGTCGTTCAGTTTCAACTTTTCCAGCGAGTCGCGCAGCGCGTCGTACTGGTTGGCCTCGACCGGGAACAGGCCGGCGAACACTTGCGGCTGCACTTCCTTGAAGCCTGGCAGCGGCGCGGCGGCAGGACGGTTGGCCAGGGTGACGGTATCGCCCACCTTGGCGGCCTTCAGTTCCTTGATGCCGGCGATGATGAAGCCCACTTGGCCGGCCGACAGCTGCGGCAGCGAAACCGAGCGCGGCGCGAAGATGCCGACGTCTTCCACCAGCTGCAGCGAGTCGGTGGCCATCAGCTTGATCTTGTCTTTCGGCTTGAGGGTGCCGTTGATCACGCGCACCAGCATCACCACGCCGACGTAGGGGTCGTACCAGGAGTCGACGATCAGCGCCTGCAGCGGCGCGTCCGGATCGCCCTTCGGCGGCGGGACTTTGGCGATGATCGATTCCAGCACGTCCTCCACGCCCAGGCCGGTCTTGGCCGAGCAGTGGACGGCGTCGCCGGCTTCGATGCCGATCACGTCTTCGATCTCGGCGATCGCGGTCGGTGGATCTGCGTTCGGCAAGTCGATCTTGTTCAGGACCGGCACCACTTCCACGCCCAGGTCGAGCGCGGTGTAGCAGTTGGCCACGGTCTGGGCTTCCACGCCTTGCGAGGCGTCGACCACCAGCAGCGCGCCTTCGCAGGCGGACAGCGAGCGCGACACTTCGTAGGAGAAGTCGACGTGGCCCGGGGTGTCGATCAGGTTCAGGTTGTAGACGATGCCGTCGCGGGCCTTGTATTGCAGGGCTGCGGTCTGGGCTTTGATCGTAATGCCGCGTTCGCGCTCCAGATCCATCGAATCGAGCACTTGCGACTCCATCTCGCGTTCGGACAAGCCACCGCACAATTGAATGATGCGGTCCGCCAGGGTGGATTTACCGTGGTCGATGTGGGCGATGATGGAAAAATTGCGTATGTTGTTCATTAACAAATATTCAAAAACGGGTTTGAAACGACGGGGCGCAGAAACTGCGCGCAATACGAAAAAAGCGCTCCGAGCGGGGCGGTAATGCCCTGGCGAGCGCCTTGATGACAGCCACTAAAAGCAAAACGGAAGCTTTTCTACCCCCGCATTTTACCGGATTTCAGAGGGGAAAGGCCGACTTATGCTGTGTGAAATGCATATTGCTTAAGGTCCGGGGGCAAAAAATGTCGTGGAAATGCTTATTTATTAAGCAGTTCGCGCACTTTTGCTTCGTCCAGGAAGTAGTGGCACAGCTCGGGCTGGGACAGGTCGGCGTACAGCACCGGCACCAGTTCGTCGAAACGGGCCACCAGGGCGTCGTCAGCATCGACGTCGATCACGTCGACGGTGATCGGGCGTTCCGGCGTTTGCAGGCGCATCAGGGCGTCCAGCATGTCCTGGCAGAGGTGGCAGTAGCTGCGGGAATAGAGGGTGAAATGCATGACTGGCGCCCCGCCGCGCCGAAACGGGCGGGGCGAACTCCTTACTTGGCGCTAGGACGCATGGAAACGAACTGCGTCACATCGCCACGGCGCACCAGCAGCACCGAAGCCTTCTTCGCGTCGAGCTTGGCTACGGCCGCGTTGAACTGCTTGGCGTCCTTGATTTCGACGTTATTCAATTGCAGCAGCACGTCGCCCTCCAGCACGCCGGCGCGGCCCGCCACGCCTTCGGCCGAGTCCACCACCACGCCGCCGTCGACACCCAGGTCCTTCTTCTGCTCGGCCGACAGGTCGCTGACCTTCAAGCCCAGCGCGTTGGCCTTGACCACCACTTCCGGTTCAACCTTGCCACCCTTGCCTTTGCCGGCCTTGGCGGTCTTGTCCGCCTCCAGCTCAGCCACGGTCACCGCCAGGTCCAGCTGCTGGCCCTTGCGCCACACTGTCACGGTGGCCTTGCTGGCCAGCGCCGTGCCGCCCACCAGGCGCGGCAGGTCGGACGAACGAGTCACCGGCACGCCGTTGAATTTGAGGATGATGTCGCCCGCCTTGACGCCGGCCTTGTCGGCAGGACCGCCCGGCTCCACCAGCGACACTTCGGCGCCCTGCGCGTTCTTCAGGCCCAGCGATTCCGCCACTTCCTTGCTGACTTCGCCGATCTGCACGCCGATGCGGCCGCGCGTGACTTTGCCACTCTTCTTCAATTGCTCAGAAACGCGGATCGCCTCGTCGATCGGCACGGCGAAGGAAATGCCGTTGTAGCCGCCCGACAGCGTGGCGATCTGCGAATTGATGCCGATCACCTCGCCACGCATATTGATCAGCGGGCCGCCCGAGTTGCCCGGATTAACCGCGACATCGCTCTGGATCAGCGCCAGATAGTCGCCGGTGTCGCGCTGCTTGGCCGAGATGATGCCGGCGGTGACGGTGTTTTCCAGGTTGAACGGCGAACCAATCGCGATCACCCATTCGCCGACGCGGATCTTGTCCGAATCGCCCATGATCAGGAAGGGCAGCTTGTCGCCCTCGATCTTCAGCACGGCAACGTCGGTGCGGGCATCGGCGCCCAGCACCTTGGCCTTGAACTCACGCTTGTCGGTCAGCGTGACGAACACCTCATCGGCGCCATCGACCACATGGGCGTTGGTCATCACATAGCCGTCGGCCGACAGGATGAAACCGGAACCGACGCCGCGCTGCACCGGCTCATCGGATGGCGCCTGGCGGCGGCCGCGCGGCGTGCTCTTGCCGCCGGGATTGCCCGGCTGCGGCAAGGCGCCGCCAAAGAAGCGGCGCAGGAATTCCTGCATTTCCTCTTCGCCCGGCTGGCCGTCGGCGTTGCCGCGGCTGCCCAGCTTGAGGCGTTCGGTGGTGCGGATGTTGACCACAGCCGGACCGACGCGGTCGACCAGGTCGGCAAAGTCCGGCAGGCCGATGACGGCGCCGGTGACCGGCGCGGCGGCCGTTGCGGTCGCCAGGCCGAGCACGGCCGGAGACATCCATACGCTTGCGCTGACCAGCAGCGCACCAAGAGTTTTACTACCAGCAGAGAAATTATTTTTCATGGAAAGTATCGGTCTCTATAAAGTTCTGGAACGCACGTACCCCTCGGGCAAGTTGCGCGAGGCTAAGGCTAGCGTATGGTAAGCGAAAAGTCGCCCGATGGTGCGCTCGAAGATGTTATAAGCGTATGCGTTTCAAGGCAAGATGACGTCGGCCGGGGACTCGGCCGGATCGGGCGCGACGGGATCGGCCGCACGGTCCGCCGGCGCGGCTTCGGGGACATAGGCAGGCTCGGCTGCCAGGCGGGCCGCCAGCGAGGCGCTGAAGCCGTCGCTCAGCACGCCTTGGGCCTGGTCGCGCAGCACATCACCGGTCAGATGGTAGGCGCGCCAGGCGGCCTGCCCTTCCGCCGTGTCCAGCGCCGCCAGGGCCAGTTCACGCTCGCTGTCCGCCAACTCGCCGTCAGCCAGCGCCGAGATGTTTTCGTGCAGTCTTTTCTGGGTATCCATCGCGTTTCCCGCCATGTCAAAACAAGTCCGCTACGCCAGCCGCAGGCGCATTGCCAGACGCCAATAACAATTGCCATCATTCGCCGCTTACCAGCGCTTGTCAACCGGCAAATCCAGCAAAGGCCTCAATTTTTCGGCAATGACTTCGCGAGCGCGAAAAATGCGACTGCGCACCGTGCCGATCGGACAGGCCATGATGTCGGAAATTTCCTCATAGCTCAGTCCCTCGATCTCGCGCAAGGCGATCGCGGTGCGTAAATCCACGGGCAAGGCATCCATCGCCGCGTTGACGGTCTGGGCGATCTGCTTGCTTGCCAGCATGGATTCCGGCGTATTGATGTCGCGCAAATGCTCGCCATCGTTAAAGGCTTCGGCTTGTTCGGCGTCGGCTTCGGTCGACGTGGGCGTACGGCGCCCCTGCGTCGCCAGAAAATTCTTGGCGGTGTTGATGCCGATGCGGTACAGCCACGTATAAAAGGCCGAGTCGCCGCGGAAATGCCGCAGCGCGCGATAGGCCTTGATAAATGTCTCCTGCACCACATCCTCGGCTTCGGCCGGATCATGGACGATGCGCGACAGCAGGCGCATCAGCCGGCGTTGGTACTTCGCCACCAGCAGATCAAACGCCTGCTTGTCACCATCCCGTACCCGGTCCACCAGCACCTGGTCACACTCACGTTCTGTCGTCACTCCTGCATTCCTCGGTGGCATGCAGCGTGGCCGAATAATATAGCCATATGCTATAGAGTTAGCCCGCTGCAAGAAGTTCACAGTGTTCGCGTTTTTATTTCAGCCCGTGCGGCGATGGCCCGGCAAGCCAGCGACAAGGCGCGCCAATCTACGGGCGTCACGCTGTCGGGCAACACCGTCACCAGCTGCACGTCGCTGTCGCCGTCGCCCAGCCTTAACATCAGCAAGCCCGGCCATATGGTCGAGCCTTCCAGCAGGTGCAGCGCCATCCCCGTCTCCCGGTATACCGTCAGCCGCAGCTGGCCGACAGCGGAAATATCAAGCTGACGTGCAAAATGATACGGACGCCCACGCCACAGGCCAAATAGCCCGGCCAGCACGCAACACAATGGCGCGCACCAGCCAGGACAGGCGGCGGCCGACACGATCGCGCAGCAACACGCGCCGGCATGCAGCAGCCGCAAGCCGGACGAGGGGCGAATGATGACGGAAACCGCAATCGACATGACGGCAGCATGCGTTCAACAACGGTTCAACAAAATAGGGAATTACATTCGGAAGCGCCGGCCGCGAAGGCCGGGCAATTCTGGCGCCGGCGAATGCCGGCGCCGAATCCACGCTCACCCTGTTTTGACAGGGATCGCGGGGATTAGTTCAACGCGAGGTCGAACTTTTTACGGACTTTAGATCTTGCCGAACACCAGGCTACCGTTGGTGCCGCCGAAGCCGAACGAGTTCTTGACTGCATACTCGATCTTCATCGGACGGGCCACGTTAGCGCAGAAGTCCAGGTCGCAAGCAGGGTCCTGGTTGAAGATGTTGATGGTCGGAGGCGACACCTGATGGTGTACCGCCAGTACCGTAAACACTGCTTCCAGGCCGCCGGCGCCGCCCAACAGGTGACCGGTCATCGACTTGGTCGAATTGATCACCATGTTCTTGGCGTGCGCGCCGAAGGTGCGCTTGATGCCCTGCACTTCCGCCACGTCGCCTTGCGGGGTCGACGTGCCGTGTGCGTTCAGGTATTGCACCTGGTCCGGATTGATGCCGGCGTTGGCCAGCGCTGCAATCACGGACTTGCTGCCGCCGCTGCCATCTTCCAATGGCGAGGTCATGTGATAAGCGTCAGCGCTCATCCCGAACCCCAGCAGTTCAGCGTAGATCTTGGCGCCGCGGGCCTTGGCGTGCTCGTACTCTTCGAGCACCATCACGCCTGCGCCTTCGCCCAGCACGAAACCGTCGCGGTCCATGTCCCAAGGGCGGGACGCGGTCGCTGGATCGTCGTTGCGGGTCGACAACGCGCGGGCCGAGGCGAAACCGCCCAGACCCAGTGGCGACACGGTCGATTCCGCACCGCCGGCCACCATGACGTCGGCGTCGCCGTACTCAATCATGCGGGCAGCCGCGCCGATGCAGTGCAGGCCGGTGGTGCAGGCCGTGACGATCGACAGGTTAGGACCACGCATGCCGTACTTGATCGACAGGTTGCCCGAGATCATGTTGATGATCGAGGCAGGCACGAAGAACGGCGAGATACGGCGCGGACCGCGCTTGTCGTACTCTTCCTTGGTTTCTTCGATCAGCGGCAGGCCGCCGATACCGGAACCGATGATGACGCCGATGCGATCAGCGTTCTCTTCGGTGACGACGATGCCGGAGTCTTGCACCGACTGCATGCCGGCCGCCATGCCGTAATGGATAAAGGTATCCATGTGGCGCGCTTCCTTAGCGGGGATGTAATCCTCGATATTGAAGCCTTTGACTTCACCGGCGAACTTGGTGGTGAAAGCTTGCGCATCAAACTTGGTGATGTTGGCAATCCCGGATTTACCCTCGGTGATCGCGGCCCACGATTCGGCAACAGTGTTGCCGACCGGGGTCACGGCGCCCAGGCCGGTGATGACAACACGACGGTTTTTAGAACCTCTCAAGCGATTCTCCTAAAGTCGATCGGGCAGAAATTACGCCTTGACGTGGGCGGTAGCGTAGTCGATCGCTTGCTGCACGGTGGTGATCTTTTCTGCTTGTTCGTCAGGGATTTCCATTTCGAATTCGTCTTCCAGGGCCATCACCAGTTCCACGGTGTCCAGGGAGTCAGCGCCGAGGTCGTCGACGAACGAGGATTCGATCTTGATGTCTGCTTCGGCGACGCCCAGTTGCTCAGCGACGATTTTCTTAACGCGTTGTTCGATATCCGACATGTTATGGCTCCATTTTGTTTGTTACGGAAAGCGCGCATTTTATCAGGTTTGCGCACTGAAAAACTAATTTCGGTAGCTGCTGCGTATTTGCCTACAACTAATCCGAAATCACTGCTAAAAGACGAGAACCGGTGGATTTTACGCCACCGGAACACATCAGTTCATGTACATCCCGCCGTTCACGTGCAGGGTGGTACCGGTAATATACGCCGCTTGCGGCGACGCCAGGAAGGCCACGGCGGCGGCGATATCCTCAGGCTTGCCCAGGCGCGCCAGCGGAATCTGCGTCAGCAAGGCGGCGTGCTGCTCTTCGCCCAGGCCCTTGGTCATGTCGGTGTCGATAAAGCCCGGCGCCACGCTGTTGACGGTGATGTTGCGGCTGCCGATTTCACGCGCCAGCGCGCGGCCCATGCCCTCCACACCGGCCTTGGCGGCGGCGTAGTTCATCTGGCCCGGATTGCCGGAGGACGCCACCACCGAAGTGATGTTGATGATACGCCCGGTCTTGGCCTTCATCATGCCGCGCAGCACGGCGCGCGACAGGCGACCGACCGAGCTCAGGTTGGTGGCGATGACGCTGTCCCACTCCTCGTCCTTCATGCGCATGGCCAGCTGGTCCTGCGTGATGCCGGCGTTGTTGACCAGGATGCCGACGGCGCCGTAGGTCTTGCTGATTTCGTCGATGACGGCGGCGCAGCGCTCGGCGTCGGTGACGTTGAGGACCATGCCCTTGCCAGCTTCCGCGCCGAACTCGGCCAGGTAGGCAGAGATCGCTTCAGCACCGGCTTCGGTGGTGGCGGTGCCGATCACGCGGGCGCCTTGACGGGCCAGTTCCTGGGCAATGGCCTTGCCGATGCCGCGCGATGCGCCCGTTACCAGGGCAACTTGATTTGCTAAATTCATTTGTATCCTTAAACGTTTAGGGAGTGTGCCTGAAGACCCGTTAGCTTATTTGAGCAGGGTCAACACGCGTTCCAGCGAAGCTTGATCGGTGATGGCGTCGCCAACCAGGGTGGCGTCGATGCGCTTGGTCAAGCCCATCAGCACCTTGCCCGGACCGCACTCAACCACTTGCGTGATGCCTTCGGCGGCGACCTTCTGCATGGTCTCGACCCAACGCACCGGCGCAGCGGCCTGGCGCACCAGCGCATCCTTGATGCTGGCTGGATCGCTCAGCACGGCGACGTCGACGTTGTTGATCAGCGCGATCTGCGGCGCCGAGAAAGTCAGCTCGGCCATGTAGTCGCGCAGGCGGTCCGACGCCGGCTTCAGCAGCGACGAGTGGAACGGCGCCGACACCGGCAGCTTCATGGCGCGCTTGGCGCCCTTGGCCTTGGCGATCTCGCAGGCGCGCTCGACGGCGATGGTATCGCCGGCGATCACCACTTGCAGCGGCGCGTTGAAGTTGACGGCTTCGACCACGGCGCCAGGCACGGCGGCGGCGGCTTCGGCACAGGCGGCGCGGACGTCGTCATCCGACAGGCCCAGCACGACGGCCATGGTACCCATGCCGACCGGCACGGCTTCCTGCATCGCCTGCGCGCGGAAGCGCACCAGCGGCACGGCATCCTTGAACGAGATCACGCCGGCAGCCACCAGCGCCGAGTATTCACCCAGGCTGTGACCGGCAACGATGGACGGCAGCGGACCGCCGGCGGCGATCCACGCGCGGTAGACGGCGACCGCCGCAGTCAGCATGATAGGCTGGGTGTTGGTGGTCAGGTCCATCTCTTCCTTCGGACCTTCGGCCATCAGCTTGCCCAGGTCGAATTGCAGAGCGTCGGACGCTTCGGCGATGGTCTGAGCCACCACCGGGTTGCCGGCGAAGCCGTCCATCATCGCGATCGCTTGCGAACCCTGGCCTGGAAATACAAAAGCAAATTT
Source organism: Duganella sp. BJB476 (assembly GCF_003416895.1). Lineage (GTDB taxonomy): Bacteria > Pseudomonadota > Gammaproteobacteria > Burkholderiales > Burkholderiaceae_D > Rugamonas. The sequence continues at coordinate 539,924 of NZ_QVIO01000001.1, read as the reverse complement.
AGTCATACTTCATCCATCTCATTTTTATTGAACGCTACGCTAGCATGCCATCGTGACAGGCTTGCTACCGACGAGTCCGTTAGAACTCTAATTCTAATTCAGGCCGTTAAAACTTGGCCAAAACCGCGCCCCACGTAAAGCCTCCGCCCACACCTTCCATCATGATGTGCTGGCCTTTCTTGATGCGGCCGTCGCGCACGGCGACGTCCAGCGCCAGCGGGATCGAAGCGGCCGAGGTATTGCCGTGCTGGTCGACGGTAACCACCATCTTCTCGGCAGGCAGGCCCAGCTTCTTGGCGGTGCTGTTCATGATGCGGATATTGGCCTGGTGTGGAATCAGCCAGTCGACCTGGTCGGCGGTCATATTGGCCTTGTCCAGCGCTTCGTGCGCGACTTTTTCCAGTACCGACACGGCCAGCTTGAATACCGCGGGACCGTCCATGTACAGGAAGGCGCTGCCGGCAACCGCGCCGCCATCGACCGAACCCGGTACACTGAGAATGTCCGAATGACGGCCGTCCGCGTGCAGCTTGGTGGCCAGGATGCCCGGCTCTTCCGATGCGCTCAGCACGATGGCGCCGGCGCCGTCGCCGAACAGCACGCAGGTGGTGCGGTCGTCGAAATTGAGGATGCGCGAAAACACTTCGGCGCCGATCACCAGCACGTTCTTGTGCACGCCGGCGCGGATGAAAGCGTCGGCCGTGGAGACGGCATAGACGAAGCCGCTGCACACGGCTTGCACGTCAACCGCCGCGCCGTTGTTGGTGATGCCCAGTTTTTTCTGCACGATGCAGGCGGTGCTGGGGAAGCTGCCGAAGAAGTCCGGCGTCGAGCTGGCCAGCACGATGAGGTCGATGTCGTTCGGCTCCAGGCCGGCCATCTCCAGCGCCTTCTTGGCGGCGTTGACCGCCAGGTCCGACGATTTCTGCTCAGGCTCGGCGAAGTGGCGCGCCGAAATACCGCTGCGGCTGACGATCCATTCGTCCGAAGTCTCGATGCCTTTGGCGGCGAGTTGATCAGCCAGATCCTGGTTGCTCACCCGCTTTTCCGGCAGATAGCTGCCGGTGCCTATAATTTTGCTGTACAAAGTCATGCCGTCTACCGTCCACTAAATAGTTGAGCCAGGTACTTCCGGAGTTTCGGTGTTGCGCGGCATGAGCTCGGCGATCATTTCCGAGATATGTCCCAACACATCATTTTCTGCAGCATCATACGCTCGTCGGATCGCCCACTCAAATGAATAGGCGTCGGCGCCGCCGTGGCTCTTGAACACCAGGCCGCGCAGCCCCAGCAAACTGGCTCCATTATGACGCGATGGCTGGAAGCGGTCTTTGACCGCCTTCAGCGCGCCACCACCGAGCAAGGCGCCCAGCATGGTCAACAGGTTGCGCTTGAATTCGGTGCGCAGCGTATCGCCGAAGAAGCGCGCCACACCCTCCACCGCCTTCAGCGTGACATTGCCGACGAAGCCGTCGCACACCACGATGTCGGCAGTACCCTTGAAGATGTCGTTGCCCTCGACGTTGCCGTAGAAGTTGAGCGCGCCGCGCTCGTGGTCGGCCTGCAGCAGCTTGCTGGTGGCCTTGACCACTTCGTTACCCTTGATGTCCTCGGTGCCGACGTTCAGCAGGCCGATGGTCGGGCGCTCGATTTTTTCCATGGCCGAGACCAACACCGAGCCCATGATGGCGAACTGGTGCAGGTGATGCGGTTCGCAATCGACGTTGGCGCCCAGGTCCAGCATATAGGTCGGGCCATTCTTCTGGTTCGGCATGATGCCGCAGATGGCAGGACGGTCGACGCCGGTCATGGTCTTGAGCACGTAGCGCGACACCGCCATCAGCGCGCCGGTATTGCCGGCCGAGACGCAGGCCTGGGCCTTGCCGTCCTTGACCTGCTCGATGGCGACGCGCATCGACGAATCCTTCTTGCGGCGCAGGGCCACTTCGAGCGGATCGTCCATGGTGACTTGCTCGGAGGCATGCACTACGCTCAGGCGCGGATGCGCGTCGGCATGATGCTTCTTGAGTTCCGCGCGGATAACGTCTTCCAAACCGACCAAAATCAGTTCAGCCTCAGGCTCGCGTTTGACGAAGGAAATAGCTGCGGGGATAGTGACCGAGGGGCCGTGATCTCCGCCCATGCAGTCGATAGAAATTTTGATTGTCATTTGTTTTGATTCAGTACCACGCTCCAGCCTTTACGAGGCAAGCTGCGGCAAGCTGCGGACCAACCGGTTCCAGGTCTACGCGTTTCAAAATGACGGTGTGCAAAAGAGGATTGCAGCCGATGATAAAGAAAAAGCGATGCTTCGCGAGTTATCCACGTAGCACCGCCTATTTCCAGGTCCAGCAAAAGCGTCGATTACTCGTCGTTTTTGGTTTTCAGGACTTTACGACCACGGTAGAAGCCGTTAGGGCTGATGTGGTGACGCAGGTGGGTTTCACCGGTGGTTGGCTCGATACCCAGTTGTGGAGCAACCAGGAAATCGTGCGAACGGTGCATACCGCGCTTCGAAGGGGACTTCTTGTTCTGTTGAACTGCCATGTTAATGACTCCTAATACATAAGTTCTAAAATTTTAACACATTCGACCAGCAAATACATGCGAATCGAGTATCCTGCCGGCAAAACTTAACCGGCATAGTTAAACTGAGATTTACTACATTTCACTGCTGACTTGCCATACTCGATTTACTACACGCGTTTGACACGTTCTTTACAACACTACTTATTCGGATTTGAGGCCCTTGAGGGCGTCGAACGGCGACAACTTTTCGCTTTTTGCCTTGTCCAGCAGAGCGGTCTCGGGGCAGGCATCATGTTTCGGCGTGTGCGGCAGGGCCAGCAACGCTTCGTCTTCCACCAAGTCCATCAGCTCCATGCTGCGGCTGCCGACGATCACATCGATCGTCTCGTCATTGATCATTTCTTCGATCTCGTCAGCCTGCTCATCGTCCTTGCCCAGCATCAGCACCGTTTGGGCATCGATGGTGTGCGCGTAAGGCGTCAGGCAGCGCTGGCAGACCAGTTGCACGGTGCCGGTAACCGACAGCGTCATCTGCGGGAAGCCCATCTTGCTGGTGCCCCCTACTGCTTTCCAGGTGATCGTGCCCGACGTATCGGCGCAATCCTTGGTCAAACGGGTCATTTCGGCAACAGGCGTCGTGCCGTGCTGGCTGCCGTTGCTCCGACAAAAATCAAAGGCGTCGATCACAATAGCATTCATTACAGAAATTTCCCCGGAAAACCTGCGATAATAACAGGGTTTTCATCGTCAAGTCAAAGCCTTAGCGTATTTTTCGTTCTTTTTGTGCCGCTGGCACGTCCGGCGACAGAGCATATAACATTCCCCACATGACATCAAGTTTACTCGTACTCGCCTCCAGCTCCGCCTACCGCAAGGAACTCTTATCACGGTTGCAACTGCCGTTCGACGTGGCGGTGCCGGACATCGACGAAAGCCCCCTGCCCGGCGAGACGCCCAGCGCCACCGCGCTGCGCCTGGCGCGCGAAAAAGCCGCCGCCGTGGCCGCCAAAATGCCGGGCCGCGTCGTCATCGGCTCCGACCAGGTCGCCACGCTGGACGACCAGCAGATCGGCAAGCCGGGCAACCACGCCAACGCGCTGGCACAGCTGCAGACCATGCGCGGCCGCGAAGTGATCTTCCACACCGCGCTGTGCGTATGGGATGGCCGCGACCAGAGCTTCCAATTAGAAGACATCCAGACCGTCGTAAAATTCCGCGACCTGCCCGATGCCGAGCTGGACGCCTACCTGCGCATCGAGCAGCCCTACGACTGCGCCGGCAGCGCCAAGAACGAGGCGCTCGGCATCGCCATCCTGGAGCGCATCGACAGCAGCGACCCGACCGCCCTCACCGGCTTGCCTTTGATCGCGCTGACAGGCATGCTGCGCAAGATCGGCGTTTCCTTTTTTAATCTTTGACTGTTTTTATGCCCGGCACCCTCTTTTTAATACCGAACACCCTGGGCGAGACTGAAGCGCTCGCCTCCGTACTGCCCGAACAGGTGCAGCAGATCACCTCGCAGCTCGACTATTTCGTCGCCGAGAACGCCAAGACGGCGCGCGCCTTCCTCAAGCTGGTCAACGCCCAGCATCCACTGGCCAAGCCGCTGCAGGAAATCACGATCTCCGAACTGAACGTCAACACCCCGGCGGCCGCGCTGGCGGGCCTGCTGGCGCCACTGCTGGCCGGACGAGATGGCGGACTGGTGTCGGAAGCCGGGGTGCCGGCGGTGGCCGATCCCGGCGCCGACCTGGTGCGGCTGGCGCATCAGCACAACATTCCGGTGCGGCCGCTGGTGGGGCCGTCGTCGCTGCTGCTGGCCGTCATGGCGAGCGGGCTGAACGGCCAGAGCTTCGCCTTCAATGGCTACCTGCCGACCGATGCGGCGCAGCGCGCCACCCGCATCAAGGAGTTGGAGCTGCGCTCGCGCAAGGAAAAGCAAACGCAGCTGTTCATTGAGACACCTTACCGCAACGCCGCCATGCTGGAGGCACTGATCGCGGCCTGCGCGCCAGGCACGCTGGTGTGCGTGGCGACCGACCTGAGCCTGCCATCGGAAACCATCCGCACCATGACCGCGTCGCAATGGAAAAGCGCGAAGGCGCCGGACTTCCACAAGAAGCCGACCGTGTTCCTGCTGCTGGGGCAGTAACTCAGACGCCGCGGGTGTAGTCGGTGACCCACTCGATCGCGGCCAGCTGGATCGCGTACAGCTCGGCCGGGGTCAGCTCCAGCTGATGCAGCAGCTGCGCCAGCAGCTGGCCGTCGCGGTTGCGCTCGATGTGCTCGATCAGGCTGAGCATGCTGCCGTAGTCGCCGCTGCGGTGCAACAGCGCGGCGCGCACCTCGTCCAGCACGTTGACGCTTTCCAGCACGTCGCGCATGTGGATCGAGAACAGCGTGTCCATCAGCGACATCACCCCCACCGTGAAGCCGATATCGGCGCTGACGCGCTGCCCCGGCCGCAAATGCTCGACCATCAGCTCCAGCGTCTTGCCGCGCGTGGTGGCCAGTTGCAGCAAGGGCGAAGTGAATTCCTGCGCACCGCCGTTCTTCACATACAGCAGGATCTGCAGCCAGCGCTTGAGCTGGCGCCGTCCCAACACCATCAGCGCATGGCCGACCGAGTTGATGCGGTAACGCGCGCCGACCGCCGGCGTGTTCACCAGCCTCAGCAGATTCAGGGTGATCAGCGCGTCGTGCTTGACGCTGCGTTCGATCTCATGACTGCTGGCGTCAGTATTGAGCAAGTCCAGCAAGTGCAGCACGCTGCGCTGCGACGGCGAAATCTTCTTGCCGCTGAGGATGACGGGACGCGCGAAATAATAGCCCTGAAAATATTCAAAGCCCAGCTCCATGCACTGCTGGAACTCCTCCATCGTCTCGACCTTCTCGGCCAGCAGTTTCTGATTGGGATTTTTCAGCACGCGCGTCAGCGCCGTCAAGGTGCCGGGCTGCATCTCCTTGATGTCGACCTTGATGACGTCGCACAGCGGCTGGAATTTTTGCACGTCCTCGGACTGGCCGATCACGTCATCCAGCGCAAACTTGAAGCCGGCCTGCTTCAGCTCGCGGATGCGGTCGAGGATTTCCGGCGTGGCTTTGACGGTCTCCAGGATTTCCAGGATGACCTTGTCGTTCGGCAGAAAACGGATGAAGTCGCTCATCAGGCCGATGGCGTCGACGTTGACGAAGGCCATCTGGTCGCCCACCACATGCTCCATGCCCAGCTCGGAAGCATGGGCGATCACGGTGGCGGTGGCCTCGGCGTCGTCGGTGATGTGGGCTTCGTTGCGGACACGGGCGTCGCGAAAGAGTAGCTCGTATGCCACCAGCCGCTGTCCCCGGTTGAGGATGGGCTGGCGCGCAAGAAAGAAATTATCGGCGAGCTTGGACGGCATGGTGGACGGCGCGATCATCATGGGAAACTCCCAATCTGCAATCTGCTTTTATTCGGTTTGCCGTCTCAAGCGGCAATCCGCTAAGTACCAGACTATACCTGCCTATACCGTCCTGACAACATTTTTCTAGCGCGTAACCGGCCGCCGCACAGCATTGTTGCGTACACCCGTCGGTTTGCCGCTCTCCAGCGTGAATCGGGCGCCGGAATCCTTGCCCAGCACCTTGACCAGGTAGGGCATGACTTCCTTCAGCATCGGCTCCAGCGTGTACGGCGGGTTCAGGATGAACATGCCGCTGCTGTGCAAACCGAAGCCGTCCGGCATCGGCGTGTTGGTGGTCAGCACGACGTTGAGCCAGTCGCTGCACTGCAGCTGCTTGAGCTTGTCGGCGAACTGGCGCGACTCCATGCGATGCAGCAGTGGATACCAGACCGCATAGGTGCCGGTCGGGAAGCGCACCAGCGCTTCGGCCAGCGTGTCCTTGACCTTTTTGTAGTCCTGCTTGTCTTCATACGGCGGATCGATCAGCACCAGCGCGCGGCGCGACGGCGGCGGCAGCAGCGCCTTCAGCGCCTGGAAGCCGTCGCCGCGGGTGACCAGCACGCGCTTGCCGCGCGTGGTCGGACGGATGCCCTGCTGCGCGGCGTGCTCGTCGAGCTTGCGGAAGTTATCGGCCAGCAGCTTGGAATCGGCCGGGTGCAGTTCGAACAGGCGCAGGCGGTCTTGCTCGCGCGCGACCTGGTCGGCGATGTAGGGCGAACCAGGGTAGTAGCGCATCTTGCCGCTCGGGTTCATGGCGCGCACCAGGTCGACGTATTCCTTGAGCGCGGCCGGCATGTCGGTGCGCTCCCACAGCGGGCCGATGCCGGTGTCGTACTCGGCATTCTTGGAGGCGAAGGTGCCGTCAAGCGCATAGACGCCGGCGCCGGAGTGGGTGTCGATATAGCTGTAGGCGGTATCTTTCTGATTCAGATACTGCATCAACTGGATGGTCACGAAATGCTTCAACACATCGGCGTGATTACCCGCGTGAAAACCGTGGCGGTAACTCAACATAAGCTTGGTACTTCCTAAATTAGATGGTGCGGAACAATCCGGCATTATCCACTAGAAAGCGCCGCCCGCCAAAAAAGCGCCCATATCGTTTGCATCAAAGCGTGCACCAGCATGGTGACTAAGATGGAACAGCCGTGCTGCATCCGCAGGCGCGGCGTACTTTCATGGAGGAGATTATGGCATTCAATAACGTAGGTCCGCTGACCTTCCTGGCGCCGGGACAAACGGCGTTCTGGAGCTACAGCTATCCCAGCGACCATGGCACGCAGTTCGCCTCGGCCGACGTCAAGGCGCCCAACCTGGGCGCGGTCCACATGGCGGACCAGCAAAGCAAGCGCAAGGAAAACAATGGCAACGCCACCTACTTCGTCCAGATCCACAACAAGGGCATAGGCGGCGCCTTCCACAACCTGCAAGGCGGAGGCATGATATGAAAATGACGATCATTACGGACGACCAGAACAACATCCTGGGCGCGGTCCAAGGTCACTCGCTGACAGACAAACAGAACGGCGTGGAAGCCAGCGTGTCGTTCGCGCCCGGCCACACCACCCACATGCTGGAGGTTGACGACGACCTGGGCACCATCAACGACATCGACGACTTCCAGGGCCGCCTGAAACAGCATCTGGATCAGCACCTGGCCGGCAAGCCCTGAAAAAACCGCGGCGCAAGCAAGCTGCTGCCAGCCTGCGCCGCGCCGCCCGACTCAGGCAACCTTCTTGTCGAAAAATTGCTCGTCCTCGGTCGAACCGTGCAGCGCGGTGGTCGACGACTGGCCGTTCTGGATGCACTGGGTCACCGCATCGAAGTAGCCGGTGCCGACTTCGCGCTGGTGCTTGACGGCCGTGAAGCCCTTCTCGGCCGCGGCGAACTCCGCTTCCTGCAACTCCACGAAGGCCGACATCTGGCGCCGCGCGTAGCCGTGCGCCAGGTTGAACATGCCGTAGTTCAGCGCATGGAAACCGGCCAGCGTGATGAACTGGAACTTGTAGCCCATGGCGCCCAGTTCCCGCTGGAACCTGGCGATGGTGGCGTCGTCCAGGTTTTTCTTCCAGTTGAACGAGGGCGAGCAATTGTAGGCCAGCATCTTGCCGGGGTAGCGGGCATGCACGGCCTGGGCGAACTGCTTGGCGAAGGCCAGGTCGGGCTTGCCGGTCTCGCACCAGACCAGGTCGGCGTACGGCGCATAGGCCAGCGCGCGCGAGATCGCCTGCTCCATGCCCGGCTTGACCTTGTAGAAGCCTTCCACCGTGCGTTCACCGGTGCAGAAGGGTTTGTCGTTGTCGTCCACGTCCGAGGTCAGCAGGTCGGCCGCCTCGGCGTCGGTGCGGGCGATCACCAGGGTCGAGGCGCCCATGACGTCGGCCGCCAGCCGGGCCGCGGTCAGTTTCTCGATGGCTTCGCGCGACGGCACCAACACCTTGCCGCCCATGTGGCCGCATTTCTTGACCGACGCCAGCTGGTCTTCGAAGTGCACGCCGGCGGCGCCGGCTTCGATCATGGATTTCATCAGCTCATAGGCGTTCAAGACGCCGCCGAAGCCGGCTTCGGCGTCGGCCACGATGGGCGCGAAGAAATCGATGTCGTCCTTGCCTTCCGACCATTGGATCTGGTCGGCGCGCTGGAAGGTATTGTTGATGCGCTTGACCACCATCGGCACCGAGTTGGCCGGATACAGCGACTGGTCGGGGTACATTTCGCCGGCCAGGTTGGCGTCGCCGGCAACTTGCCAGCCTGACAGGTAAATCGCCTTCAGGCCGGCCTTGACTTGCTGCATGGCCTGGTTGCCGGTCAGCGCGCCGAGGGCGTTGACGTAAGGCTCGTTGTTGACCAAGTTCCACAGTTTTTCCGCACCGCGCTTGGCCAGGGTGTGCTCGATCTGCAAGGAACCGCGCAAGCGCACCACATCTTCGGCGGTGTAAGTGCGGGTGACGCCCTTCCAGCGAGGGTTGCTGTCCCAGTCCTGCTGCAGGGCTGCGATTTGCTGTTCACGGGTTGCCATGGTGCTCTCCTATTTAAAAACGAAATCCGTTAATCAAATAGTAGACCTCTTTGCGCAACGCACCAATAGTCTTATATAAGACATATAACTAAATATTTTTCATTAAAAATCATACTGTTAGATATAATTTTCCATGATACGGAATGACATTTCTTGAAATGGAAGAGAAAAAGATATCCGTCAGTCATGCATTTCCGCGATGTGAAATGAATGCCTCGCCAGATGAAAAACACCCCGCAAGCCGCGTGGCTTACGGGGTGTCAATGAAATGCTGTGCAGGGATCAGGCTTTACGGCGGCGCGCGGCAACACCCAGCAGGCCCAGGCCGGCCAGCAACATGCCGTAGGTTTCCGGTTCAGGAACAGCCACCACGGTGAAATCGGTGGCGCCGATGTAAGCGCCGGTCATGGTGACGTAGCTGATCGACGGCGTGCTTTCCAGAAAACCGTGGAATTCCCCCTGGTTCAGGCCACCATTTGTCGTAAAGGTCAAGCTGGTCGACTCGATCAGGTTGGAGTGCGCGTCATAGGCCGAGATAACTGCCGGACCGAAGGGCACCGGCACGTAGTTGAAGAAGGCGCCGACTCCCCTGACCGCCTGGCTGAACGCCAGCGTCATGGAGCTGCCGCCGTCATTGGTGCCGGCCATTGTCAGGCCGCTCCAGAAGCCGTTATCGTTAAAGCCATAGCCGCCGTTGTAGCCGAAGACCGCATTGGAATTGGCGCTACTCCAATCCACACCCGGCGCCAGCGTCTGCGGACCGGGACCAAAGTAATTAAGCGCAGGCATCACCAAAACCGTACCGCCGGGCAATGACGTCACCGGGGCGGCTTGGGCGGTTAGCCCGGCAAGAGCACACAACACAGCTAATATAAGTTTATTCATGGAGGACTCCTGACAATTCTGCGCCTGGAATTGACGCATTGTAACTTTCACATGAAAACTTACTGTTGTCAATATTCTATTGCGAAAATACCACAAATATTTCCTTGATGAAAATATTTCCGGTTTCAGGCAAGCATTTGCTGCGCCACCAGGATGCCGTCAGCGTCGGCATAGATCCAGTCGCCGGGCTGCACCGGCACGCCCTGGATGTACACCCGCACGTTGCGCTCGCCGACGCCCTTCTTGCTGCTCTTTTGCGGATGGGTGGCCAATGCGCGCACGCCGATTTCGCAGGAATTGATCTCGTCGGTGTCGCGAATGCAGCCATCGACGATGATGCCGGCCCAACCGTTGTCCTGGGCCAGCAGGCCCAGCTGGCCGCCCACCAGCGCGCGGCGCAGGCTGCCGCCGCCGTCGATCACCAGCACATTGCCGCCGCCCGGGGTTTCCAGCACCGACCGCACCAGCGCGTTGTCCTCATGCACCTTGAGCGTGGTCACGCGGCCGGAAAAACGCTGCTGCTTGCCAAAGTGCAGGAACACCGGCGGCAGCACGGCCAGGCGGCCGTCCTCCAGCAGGTTGGCGTTGTCGTCGCATAAATCGGTGGTGGCAAAGCTCATGATGGTCCCGTGCGTGTTGGTTAAGATAGCAAGGATTCTATGCTGTTTTAGGCAAGCCCACCACGCGGGTCTTGCTGCCGACCCCGATCGCGGTCAATATCACCAGCGCCTGGAACACGCCGATGCCAATGAATACGCCGGACGGATGGTTGGCGTCCATCAGCGCGCCGAACAGCAGCGGCCCCAGCGCCAGCCCGCTGTCCAGGCCGGAATACACGACGCCGAACACGCGGCCGGTGGCGTTGGCCGGCGCCGCGCCGCGTATCAGCAGGTCGCGCGACGGTCCCGAGATGCCGGTCACCAGGCCGATCAGCCCCATCAAGACCACCGCCAGCCAGGCCGGCACCACGGCGGCGGCCAATACCAGCGCCAGCAGCGCCGCCGTGCCGAAAGCCAGCATGATGATGCGGTCGTGATGGCGGCTGCCGGCGCCGAGGAAGCCGCCGTACAGCATGCCCACCGCCGAGGCCAGCATGTAGGCGGTGTAGGCCGTGGTGGCCCACGCCAGCGACATGCCGTACAAGCTCACCAGGCTGGTGGCCGCGAAGCTCTGGATGCCGGCCAGCGCCACAGCCGAGATCAGGAAGAAGGCAAAGCACATCCACACTACCTTCAGCCGCAGGAAGCTGAACGCACTGGCCTGAACGCCAGCCGCAGCCACCGGCGCCGCGACCGGTTCCGGCCGCAGCGCGTGACGGTTCCAGACCAGCAGCGCCAGCACCGCCAACGGCAGCAAGGCCGCACTCAGCAGCGCGGTGCGCCAGTCCGTGCGGGCGGCCACGAACGTCAGGAACAACGGCGAAACCGCCCAGCCGATATTGCCGCTGATGCCGTGCACCGAAAAGCCGTGCGCCAGCCGCGCCTTGGACACCCGCTGGTTCAGCAGCGTGTAGTCGGCCGGATGGAATACGCTGTTGCCGCAGCCGGCCAGGAAGGCCCCCAGCATCAGCTGCGCGTAGCTGTGCGCGCTGGACAGCATCAGCGCCGACAAGCCCAGCAGCGCGATGCCGCTGAACAGCACCGTGCGCGCGCTGTAGCGGTCGACCACGAAGCCGGCCATCGCCTGCCCCACGCCGGAGACGGTGAAAAACACCGTCATCAGCAAGCCCAGCTCGGCATAGGAGAGATGGAATTCCGGCTTCAGCCACGGAATCAGCGCCGCCAGGATCACATGGTAAAAATGCGAAGTGCCATGCGCCAGCCCGACCAGGCCGATGACCCTGGCGTCCTGCCGCAGCAACGATGTGTCCTTCATGCCGCCTCCCCGTTTCAAAAAAAGAAAGGATAGTGTAAGCATTTGTCGCCAGACCGATTTAAGATAGCAGGTCAACATTTGTCGAGAATCCGCCATGCCGATACCGGTCGTCACGCACACGCAATTCAACTGGCATTGCGACTTCCCTACCGAGGCCCGACCGCTGACCATGTCCGGTCGCGATCTGCCGGCCGACGCCGCGCTGCTACCGCACCACCATCCGTGGGGCCAGTTCACCTACGCGATGCAGGGCGTGATGCGGGTGACGGCCAATAACAGCAGCTGGATCGTGCCGCCGCAGCGCGCCATCTGGATCGCGCCGGACGTCGTGCACGCCGTCACCGTGCTGGAGCCGACCCGGCTGCGGCCGTTGTGCGTGCACGCCAGCCGCTCGCCCTTCCCCGACGCCTGCAAGGTGGTGGAAGTGTCCAGCCTGCTGCGCGAGCTGATGGCCGCGCTGGAGCAGCACGACCAGAATGAGCAATCCGGCCGCGAGCAGCTGCTGGGCGAGATGATCCTCGATGAACTGCCGCGCTGCGCCGGCCGCGCGCTGCGCGTGCCGCTGCCCGACGACAAGCGCCTGAAAGCCCTGTGCGACGCGCTGATCGCCGATCCCGGCGCCGAGCACACGCTGGAAGGCTGGGCCGGCCAGGTCGGCGCCTCCGAACGCACGCTGACCCGCCTGTTCGAACGCGAGCTGGGCATGAGCTTCAGCCAGTGGCGCCAGCAGGCGCGGCTGGCGCACGCGGCGCCGCTGATCGCGCGCGGCGTGCCGCTGTCGCAGGTGGCGGCGCAGCTGGGTTATGCCAGCCAATCGGCCTTTTCCGCCATGTTCAAGAAGACCTTCGGCAGCACGCCGACAGCTTTTTTCGCTGAAAAATAGATAAACGGTCAAGTTTTCGAAAAATGCACCGTTAATGTTGTCTTGGACGAAAGTACGGTACATTAGTGGAAACTCAACAACTGGAAAAGCGGTATCGCATGACCGACGTGTCACTCTTCTCGAGCGAACAGATCGCAGCGCTGCTTGCCGCGCTGCCGGACCCGGCATTTATCCTGACGCGCAACGGCATCTACGCCGCCCTGTTCGGCGGCACCGACGCCCGCTACTATCACGACGGCAGCACCCTGGTCGGCAAGCGCATACCCGATGTGCTGAACGCCGAGAAAGCCGCCTGGTTCCTGGCGCAGATCGCCGTCGCGCTGGCCAAACGCGGCTTGCACGTGGTCGAATACCGGCTGGATCGCAAGGATGTGAAAGGCCTGGACAGCGACGGCCCGGAAGACACCATCTGGTTTGAAGGCCGGGTGCAGGCGCTGGAATACCAGGTGCTGGGCGAGGACGCCGTGCTGTGGGTGGCCAGCAATATCACCGCCAGCAAAAAGCTGGAAGCGCTGCTGCGCATGCAGAGCGAGACCGACTCGCTGACCGGCCTGGCCAACCGCCGCAAGCTGATGCAGGCCCTCGGCGACACCCACGAACTGCACGCCCGCTACAAGACGCCCGCCTCGGTGCTGATCTTCGATATCGACCGCTTCAAGGACATCAACGACAAGTACGGCCACCTGAGCGGCGACAAGGCGATCCAGACTACGGCCGAAGTCTGTCGGCGCGAGCTGCGCAGCACCGATTTTCCGGCCAGGCTGGGCGGCGATGAGTTCGTGATTTTGATGCCGCACACCAGCTGGACGCAGGCGGTGCCGATCGCCGAGCGGCTGCGGCTGCGCATCGCCGAACAGTTGCGGGAGCTGGGCACGCTGGGCAGCGGCGCCACCATCAGCGGCGGCTTGAGCGAAATGCTGCCCGGCGACACCTCAAGCGAAGAAGTGTTGAAACGGGCGGACGATGCGCTGTACCGCGCCAAACGCGACGGCCGCAATCGCATCGTCCACCACGGCGCTTAGCTGATTAGCTGAAGTCCAGCTCGCCGTTCGCGGCGTCGATGTGGATGGTGTCCTTGGGGCCGAAGCGGCCTTGCAGGATCAGCTTGGACAGCGGATTTTCGATCTGCTGCTGGATCGCCCGCTTCAACGGCCGCGCGCCATACACCGGATCGTAGCCCGCCTCGGCAATCTTTTGCAGCGCCGCTTCGGTGATGGTCAGCGTCATCTCCATCTTGGCCAGGCGCTGTTCCAGGATCGCCAGCTGGATCTTGGCGATGGCGCCGATGTTCTTCTCGTCGAGGCCGTGGAACACGACGATTTCATCGATACGGTTGATGAACTCGGGACGGAAGTGCGAGCGCACCTCGGCCATCACCGCCAGCTTGACCACGCCTGGATCGGAGTCCTCCATCGCCTGGATCTTGTGCGAGCCCAGGTTGGAAGTCATGATGATGACCGTGTTCTTGAAGTCCACCGTACGGCCCTGGCCGTCCGTCATGCGGCCGTCGTCCAGCGCCTGCAGCAGCACGTTGAACACGTCCGGATGCGCCTTCTCCACCTCGTCCAGCAGGATCACGCTGTACGGCTTGCGGCGCACGGCCTCGGTGAGGTAGCCGCCCTCGTCGTAGCCCACGTAGCCGGGCGGCGCGCCGATCAGGCGGGCCACCGAATGCTTCTCCATGAATTCGCTCATGTCGATGCGTATCATCGATTCCTCGGTGTCGAACAGGAAGCCGGCCAGCGCCTTGGACAGCTCGGTCTTGCCGACGCCGGTCGGCCCCAGGAACATGAAGGAGCCATACGGACGGTTCGGATCGGACAGGCCGGCGCGCGAACGGCGGATGGCGTCGGACACGGCGGCGATCGCCTCGTCCTGGCCGACCACGCGCTCATGTAGCTTCTCTTCGATGTGCAGCAGCTTGTCGCGCTCGCCCTGCATCATGCGCGAGACCGGGATGCCGGTTGCGCGCGACACCACCTCGGCGATTTCCTCGGCGCCGACTTCGGTGCGCAGCAGCTTGGGTTTGGCGGCCTCGCCAGCCTTGAGGTTGGCGCTCTCGGCCTGCTTGAGCAGGGCTTCCAGCTCGGGCAGGCGCCCGTACTGCAGTTCCGACACGCGCTGCCAGTTGCTCTCGCGCGTGGCCTGCTCCATCTGCAGCTTGATGCGTTCGATCTCTTCCTTGATGTGGGTACTGCCCTGCACCACCGCCTTCTCGGCCTTGAGGATTTCCTCGTAGTCGTTCAGTTCCCGTCCCAGCTTGACGATCTCTTCGTCGATCAGGTCCTGGCGGCGGCGCGAGGCATCGTCCTTTTCCTTCTTGACGGCTTCCTTCTCGATCTTCAGCTGGATCAGGCGGCGTTCCAGCTTGTCCATCACCTCCGGCTTGGAATCGATCTCGATCTTGATCTTGGACGCGGCTTCGTCGATCAGGTCGATCGCCTTGTCGGGCAGGAAGCGGTCCGTGATGTAGCGGTGCGACAGCTCGGCCGCGGCGATGATGGCGGCGTCCGAGATGGCGACCTTGTGGTGCAGCTCATACTTGTCCTGCAGGCCGCGCAGGATGGCGATGGTGGCCTCGACCGACGGCTCGTCGACCAGGATCTTCTGGAAGCGGCGCTCCAGCGCGGCGTCCTTCTCGATGTACTTGCGGTATTCGTCCAGCGTGGTGGCGCCGACGCAGTGCAGTTCGCCGCGCGCCAATGCCGGCTTGAGCATATTGCCCGCGTCCATGGCGCCATCGGCCTTGCCGGCGCCAACCATCGTGTGCATCTCGTCGATGAAGACGATGGTCTGGCCCTCGTCCATGGCCAGCTCCTTCAGCACCGACTTCAGGCGTTCCTCGAACTCGCCGCGATACTTGGCGCCAGCCACCAGCGCCGCCATGTCCAGCGACAGCACGCGCTTGCCCTTGAGCGAATCGGGCACCTCGTTGTTGACGATGCGCTGCGCCAGGCCTTCGACGATGGCGGTCTTGCCGACGCCGGGTTCGCCGATCAGCACGGGATTGTTCTTGGTGCGGCGTTGCAGCACCTGGATCGCGCGGCGGATCTCGTCGTCGCGGCCGATCACGGGATCGAGCTTGCCGGCGCGGGCGCGCTCGGTCAGGTCCAGCGTGTATTTTTTCAGGGCTTCGCGCTGGCCTTCGGCTTCGGCGTTGTCGACCTTGGCGCCGCCGCGCACGGTGTCGATGGCCGCTTCCAGCGATTTGCGGGTCAGGCCGTTTTCGCGCGCCAACTTGCCGGCGTCGGATTTATCCTCGGTCAGCGCCAGCAGCACCATCTCGCTGGAGATGAACTGGTCGACGCGCTTCTGCGCCTCCCGGTCCGCCAGGTTCAGCACGGAGACCAGCTCGCGGCCGGCCTGCACGTCGCCGCCGGTGCCGGACACCTTGGGCAGCCGCTCCAGCGCCGAGCCCAATGCCTTGGTCAAGCCGCCGACATTGACGCCGGCGCGCTGCAACAGTGAGCGCGCGCTGCCGTCGTCCTGGTTCAGCAGCGCGGTCAGCAGGTGGACCGGCTCGATGTATTGATTGTCATTGCCCACGGCCAGGCTCTGCGAGTCCGACAAGGCTTCCTGGAGTTTGGTGGTGAGTTTGTCATGCCGCATGGAATTGCTCCGATAAATTTAACTTATCGCATACATAGGGGTATGCGATCCGTTTTCAAGGAGACACCTATTTAAATCACAAATCCATGCGCTACATCAATTAGGGCTCAGTGCTCCACTTTTTCAGCGCGACATCGTCGCTGACGCGGGCGTCCACCCAGCGCGAACCGGCCGGAGTTTGCTCTTTTTTCCAGAACGGGGCCTCGGTCTTCAGGAAATCGATGATGTATTCGCAGGCGGCGAAGGCCTCGCCACGGTGCGCCGAGGTCACAGCCACCAGCACGATCTGCTCCAGCGGCTTGAGCGGACCGACCCGGTGGATCACCAGCGCGCCGAACACCGGCCAGCGCTGGCGGGCCTGCTCGATGATGGCGAGAATGGATTGCTCGGTCATGCCGGCGTAATGCTCCAGTTCCATCTCGGCCACGCTGGCGCCCTCGTTCAGGTCGCGCACCGTGCCGACAAAGTTCACGATGGCGCCGACCTTGGGGTTGGCCGCGCGCAGCTGCGCCAGCTCGGTGCTCAGGTCGAAGTCTTCGGTCTGGATGCGGACCTGGAAGCTATCGCCCGCGCTCATGCACGCTCCGCAGCGCCGATGCGGCGGAACAATTGCTCGATGCGGCTGGCGGTGCGGTCGTCGGCCAGGGCCGGCATCGCGCACAGTTGCAGGTAGGCGGTGCCGGCGCTCTGCGGCTTCTGGCCGGACTTCAGCGACGATTGCAGCACCTCGACCTGCATCTTCAGGCGCTCGCGCGCGAACTCGGCGCCGCTGTCGACGCCGGCCACGATCTCCAGCCGCAGCACTTCATCGAGTAGCTTGGCGCGGTTGCGCTCCAGTTGCTCGGCGTAGGCGCTGCGCTTGCCATCCAATGCGCCCAACGCCGCGTTGAAACGGCCGTGCAAGGCACGCTCGTACTCGGCGGCCAGCGGCGGCAGCGCCGACCAGCGCGACTGCCAGTCCGCACCGTCGATCGCCGCGCCGTCGGCCGGCGTGCCGATCGCGCTCTCCAGCGCCTGGCACAGGCGCAGCTTGTCGCGCAGCGCGTTGGCCTGGGCGGCGCCGGCGCGGCGCTTGATCGCGTCGGCCTGGCCCTGCACCGTCGCCATCGCCGCCTGATAACGCTGCGTGATGCGCGCTTCGGACGCGCGCGGCACGCCGCCGGCCGCATGCCAGGCCGCGGCCGTGTCGCGCAGCAGCTTGGCGATGGCCGCCAGTTGCGCCTTGTCGTCGCCGCTGAAGGTGGCCGTTTCCAGTTCATTGCACAGCGCTTCGCGCGCGTGCAGGTGGGCCTTGCGTTCGTGGTCGGCGGCGTGCGCGGACTCCTTGCGCTTGGCAAAAATCGCGTCGCAGGCGGCGCGGAAGCGTTGCCACAAGGCCTGTTCGATCTTGCGTTCCAGCGGCAGCGCCTTGGCCTGCTCCTGCCAGCGCTCCTGCAGGCGGCGCAGATTGTCCAGGGTGTGACGGTCGCTGGCCTGCATCTGCTCGGCTTCGGCGATCAGCTGTTCGCGCTTGGCGCTTTCGATCTTGCGCTGCTCGGACAGCGGCGCCAGCATCTGCCCCAGCGCCTTGTCGAAGGCCTGGTCGAGCTTGCGTTTTTCCTTGCGGTCGATGGTGCCCAGGCGGCCCCACATCTGGCGCAGACGCTGGCCGGCGGCGGCCACGTTCTTCAGGTCCGCGCCCTCGCTGGCCGCCGTGGCGGCCATATTGCGGGTTTCGTCGATCAAGGCCTGGGCCTTGGCGGCGTTGGCGTGGCGCTCGTCGGCCAGTTGCTTGAAGTGGGCGGCGGCCGGCGCATAGGCGGCGGTGCAGGCGCTGTCGAAGCGCTCCCACAAACTCTTGGGCGCGTGGCCGGAGACCGCGTCCAGCGACTTCCAGCGCTCGCGCATGCTGCCGACTTTCTTGGCCAGCTCGCTCATCGCCAGGCCCAGCGCGGGCAGCTCTTCCACTGCCTTGACCAATTCCTCGCGCGAGACGTTGCCGCCCCAGCGGGCCCAGTCGCCCAAGCGCTTCAGCTCGGCGCGGACGTGGTTCAGGCGGTCGGTCTGGGCCGACGTCAGGCGGGTCTTGTGTTCCTTGAGCCACTTGTCGTGATCGGCGGCGGCGTGCAGCAAGCCCTGCTCCAGCGCGGCTTCCATCGCATCCAGCGTTTCGAGGAATTTTTTATCGGTTTCCTTGGGCGCGGCCGGCTTCTTCGGCTCGCGCGCGGCGGGCGCAGATGCAGGCGCAACGGCGGCGGATGGCGCGGCGGCCGGTGATTCGGCCGCAGGCGCGGCTTCCGGCACGGCGGCGGGACGCTGGCTGGCGGCCGTCAGCGCGGCACGGCTCTGCTCCAGCGCTTGCGCGAAATCGCTCAGCAAATGCTTGGGCAAGGCGTTATGTTCCGGGGCTTGCTGGTATTCGGCTTGGGCGGCGGCGTGACGCTCCAGCGCCTGCTGCGCCTCTTCCGGCGGCAAGCCGGCGGACGGCAGCTGGCGCAACGCAGCCATCGCATCGATGATGGTCCGCTGCAAATTGACTTGGGCTTCCAACCGCGCAGCCAGCGCGGCGCGCGCGGTGGCGAACGGCTCGGCCAGCGCCGGCACGGCGGCGGTGACCTGCCATTGGCGATCCAGGTCGGCCACCTGGTTGGGCGTCAGCTTCTCGTCCTGCAACAAGCGCTGGGCCTGGTCCAGGCAGGCTTGGGCTTTGTTCTGCTCGGCCAGCTGGTAGCGGATCGCATCCAGCCGTCCCTGCATCAGCTTGGCGACGCGGCGGTCGGTATTGCGCATCGCCTGCAACACCTGTTCGAGATGGGCCTGGGACTGCACATGCTCGGCGGCCGCCAGGCGCACGCCGGCAAACTCGCTGTGCAGGATCAGCTCGACGGCGGCGGCCTCGTCGCCCGCCAGCGCGGCGGCGCGCTGCGCCTGCTCCTCGCGGCGGCTGGCCGATGCGGCAGCGGCGGCGCCCTGCTCGGGAGTGGCCATGGCGGCCTGCTGATCGGCCGCCTGGTCGGTAGTTCGCTTGAAGATGAAATCGAACATGGATGCGCTATGAGATGGCTAAAACCACCATCATAGCAAAGCGAGGGGAATTTGCTCGATGCGTATGCTATTTGGGCGGTTATTTCATCGCCGGCAGTTGCCGGGTCGATCGGGCAAGGGTGGCGGGCGCCGTTTGCGCCGCGCTTTCCTCGATACTTACTATCGGCAACACCTGCAAACCGGGGATGCTGATCTGGCCATCGTCCACCACGCGGACCGCGCCGGCCAGGTTGCGCGCGGCCACTGCCTTGGGCTTGGCGGCTTCGACCGCCTCGACCGCGGTCAGGCCCGCGCGTTTCATTTCTTCCAGATGCTTGTCGTGCATCATCAATTGATTCGCGATGGAAAACCACGTTTCGCCGGCGATGGCGTTGCGGGCGATGGCGAACAGCTCCTGCTCTTCCTTTTCCAGCCGCTTCAGCAGCGAGGCGCAAAAGGTTTCGATGCTGTCGCAAATCAGGTTGACCTGCTCGTCGCGCACCTCGGCCACCGAGCCGAGCTTGTCTTGCAGCATGCGGATCGACAACAGCGCCGACTGGTTCAGACGGTTGAGCTCGTCCAGCAGCTGGTCGGCGCGCTCGGTCGCCTCGCGCAGCGCGGGGATCAGGTACATCTCGGTTTTACGCCAGTGGCAGGCCTGGTACAGGCTGTTCAAGTTCTCGCAGGCATATTCCAGCTGCGACAGGGTGATGCTGTTCTGATGCATCAGCGTGGAGCGCACATACTTTTGGAACGATAACAAACTGAGGCGGACACTTGCGTGTTCCACCGACAGTGCTACCAGAGTATATGTGGCAGTTAACATTCTGACTCCCAAAACTGAAGTTGCGCGCGCCCGGATGAGCGGCAAGACCGGAAGTAAAAGTGTAAATAAAGCCGACAAACACGCTTTGAGCTAGAACAAATACAGGCCGTAGCGTTATGCATATCAATATATAACAACCCGGCCACGAATGCTATCGTAAAGACAATTGAAGCCGCACCATTCCCGCCTCCGGGTGCGGCAAAACCACGCCGCCGAAATGGCGCACCAGCTTTTGCACGCCGAGATTTTCCGACAAGGCGTCGCCGACGATTTCCGCCGTGCCGCGGCTGCGGAAATAATCGACCAGTTTCTGGAACAGAATGTAGCCCAGCCCCTGCCCCTTCAAGTCGGAACGCACGATGATGGCAAATTCAGCGGACTGATTGTCCGCATCGGCCACGGCGCGCACCACACCCAGCGTTTCCGGTTCGCCACCCTGGCCGTTGCGGGTGGCGATGAAGGCCATCGCGCGGTCGTAGTCGATCTGGGTCAGCCGCGCCAGCTGCGACGGCGGCAGTTCGCGCATGGCGGTGAAAAAGCGCAGCCGCACGTCGTCCGGATCCAGCGCGGCGAAGAACACCTGGTGCTGCGGCGCGTCCTCCGGCCGGATCGGCCGCAGCAGGATGCGGCCGCCGCCCCAGTCCAGCTCCTGCTCCAGTTCCAGCGGATAGGGGCGGATCGCCAGCGTGTTGTCGCTGCGCGCCGGCGCCAGCCGCACGCGCGCGGCCAGCGCCACCACGCCGCCGCCGATCGCCAGCAGCGGATTGAGATCGAGTTCCGCCAGCTGCGGCAGGTCGGCCACCATGTCGGCTACCTGCACCAGCGTGCGGCACAGCGCGTCGGCGTCGGCGGCGGTCTGGCCTTGCGCCAGCAGGCGCGCCACGCGGGTGCGGCCGACCATGTCGCGCGCCAGCACCATGTTCAGCGGCGGCAGGCCGGCGGCGCGGTCGGCCGCCACCTCCGCCGCGATGCCGCCCTGGCCGAAGAACACCACCGGGCCGAACACCGGATCGGTGGCGATCTGGATGCAAGCCGCCGCCAGCGTCGGGCCGGTCAGCGCGGCCTGCTGCGGCGTCGCCAGGGCGATGCCGTAGGCCGACAGCAGCTCGCGCGCATCCTTGTCGGACAAATCGCCGCGGCCGGCGGCCAAAGCGGCGATCACCAGCGCCTGCGCCGCCGCGCGTTCCGGCGCCGCGGTGGCCGGCAGGCGCGCCGGCACTTCCATCAGCAGGTCCTGGTTGCGCCGGTACTGGGCGATTTGCAGGAAGCCATGGATCGCCTTTTCCGGCGTGTCGTAGGTGGGCAGGCCGGCGTCGGCGAACACCTGGCGCGCGGCCGCCACCGAACGGCCGCCCAGCCAGCAGGACAGCACGTTCTTGGAGGCGTTGCGCATCATCGGCGCCACCGCCGCCGCAATCAGGCTGCTGGGCACCATGGCGGTGGGCGCGTGCAGGAACAGCAGCGCGTCGGCCTGGGTTTCGCGTAGCAGCGCTTCCACCGCGCTGGTGTAGCGCTCGACCGGCACGTCGGCCAGCAGGTCGACGGGATTGGTCAGCGGCGCGTCGGCGCGCTTCAGCAGGCGCAAGGTCTCGGCCGACAGCGGCGCCAGTTGGGCGCCGCCGCATTCCAGCGCGTCGGCCGCGATCAGGCCCAGGCCGACGCCGTTGGTCAGCACCGCCAGCCGTTCGCCGCGCTGCGGCCGCTGGCGCGCCAGCGTCTCGACGGCGTCGAACAGGTCTTCGGTGGAATGCACGCGCAGCATGCCGGCGCGGCGGATCGCGGCGTCGAACACCAGGTCGGCGCCGGGGGCGGCGTCACGCCCCACTTTCAGCACGATCACAGGCTTGCCGCGCGCCGCCAGCCGTCCGGCCGACATGAACTTGCGCGCGCAACGGACATCCTCGATGCACAGCAGGATGGCCTCGGTCCCGGGATCGCCGGCCAGGTAGTCCAGCAGGTCGCCGAAATCGACGTCGGCGCCCTCGCCCATCGCGACAAAGCGCGAGAAGCCGATGCCGCGCAGGCTGGCCCAGTCCAGCACCGCCGCGCCCAGCGCGCCCGATTGCGACACGAAGGCCAGCTTGCCGGGATCGGCGGCGAGATGGGTGAAGCTGGCGTTGAGCCCCAGCGCCGGCGATTGCAGGCCGACGCTGCCCGGTCCCAGGATGCGCAGCAGGTGCGGCTTGGCCGCCTCCAGCATCGCCTGCTGCAAGCTGCGGCTGCCGGCCTTGATGTCGGCCAGCCCCGCCGTCATGACGATGGCGGCGCGGGTGCCGCGCGCGCCCAGTTCCGCGATCAGCCCAGGTATCGTCGACGGCGGCGAGCACAGGATGGCCAGGTCCGGCGCCGCCGGCAAGGCCGACACCCTGGCGTAGCACGGCATGTCGTGCAGCAGCTGGTGCTTGGGATTGAGCGGCCAGATGGCGCCGCCGTCGCGGCCAAAACCGGCTTCCGCCAGGTTGGCCAGCACGCGCGTGCCGATGCGCTGCGGGTTGTCCGATGCGCCGATCACGGCCACCGAGCGCGGTTGGAACAATTGGTCGAGATTCCTGATGCTCATGGCGGCCCTACCTTTTTACCAACGTGATGCATGATCCTCGGTCACGCCCATCATCTGCGTGACCATGCGTTTCGGTTGGTCGGGCGCGCTGCGCACCCAACCGGTGAAGGTGCCGATCGGCTGCAGATAGCGGCTGGCCGCCACCACCAGGTTCTTGTTGTCGCGGCGCGCGCCTTCCGGCGTGAAGTACAGCTCCAGCAAATCGTCCTCGGTGAAGATGTGCCACTGCGACAGCGGATCGCTGCTGTCGTAGATGAAGTGCACGGGCGCCAGCGCGTGCACCTGGCCGTCCAGCCACAGCGCGTTCTCGTTGCCGCCGAAGTAGCCCGACTGCAGATTGAAGCCCATCTCCAGATTGTGCGCCGAGGCCCAGCGCCAGGCGGTGTTCCGCGCCAGCAGGCCGTTGGAGTAATCGAAGCTGGCGACGCCGCCGGCCAGGTTGTAGTCCTCGCGGAAGGTGCGCACCTCACCGCTCAGCGGCAGGCCGGACGACTTCTGCGTCGCGTGCACCGAGCCTTGCGCCACCGGCCCGGTGGCCAGCAGCAGCGGCGAGGCGCCGGGACCGAATTCGGCGTCGATCTCCAGGTAGTCGCAGCGCAGCGTCAGCGCGTAGCTGCCGTCGTCGCGACTGTCGATGGCGATGCTGCTCTTGCGCGTCTTGAAGCTGCTCGACGCGCCGGCATGGTCGGCCAGCCGCGCCGACAGGCCGGGCAGGCCGTCCTGGCCGAAGTTGGCCAGCATGTCGCCGTCGCTGCGGTCGAAGGCGTAGGCGAAGGCGGTGCTGGTCCAGCCCAGGTCGACGATGGCCACCGCGCAGAATATCTGCTCGGTGCACAGCGCCACGTAATGCCAGCGCTTGTGGTGAAAGCGGCGCCAGAAACGGCTGCGCGCAAACGGCGCGGCCAGCTGGCTCCAGTCGATATGGCCAACCTGGCCGGCGTAGCGGCCGAATAGCGGCTGGCCGTCGGGGCTCAGCAGGCTGGCGGGGGCGGCGGGCAAACTCATTGAACTCCCATCATGCAGCTTCCATTTCCTTGGTGTTGGTGGCCAGCGCGGCGCGCAGCAGCGGCGCAAAACTCTCCGGCGTGGCCTGGGTGATCTGTACATCGGGGCACTCGTGCCAGTTGGCCAGGCGCTGCAAGGCGCTAGCGACGTCGCGCACGAAACGGTCGCTGACGCGCACGCCCGGCTCTAGCGCCAGCGATTTCAATTCGAAGACGCCGCCGCGCCGGTGCGCCTTGGCGTCCACCCGGCCGACCAACGCGCCGCGCCGCAGGATGGGCAGCGTGAAGTAGCCGTAGCGGCGCTTCTCCGCCGGAGTGTAGCACTCCAGCCGGTAGTCGAAGCCGAACAGTTCCAGCGCGCGGCGGCGGTCCCACACCACCGGGTCGAACGGCGACAGGATGGTGGTCAGCGTCGGCGCCAGCGTGCCTGCGGCGGCAGCGGCCAACAGTTCGGCGTGGTCAGGGTGGACATAGATCGGATCGTCCCAGTCATCGACCCAGGCGCGCAGCAGCAGGCCCTGCTCGACCAGCTCCGCCGGATCGAGGCGCGGCGGCTTGGTGCGGAAGTAGTCGCTGATCCAGCCGGCGCGGGCGCAGCCCATCGCCTTGACCGCCTTCAGCACCAGCGCGCGGCGGGTGTCGTCCATGTGCGGCATGCGGCTGTCGTCCCAGCCGGGCAGCACGCGCTCGGCCAGGTCGTAGATGCGCTGGAAGTTCTCGCGCGCGGCGATCATCAGCGCGCCGGACGTGAACAGCACTTCCAGCGAACGCTTTTCCGGCTTCCAGCTCCACCAGCCGCCGCTCTGGCCGTCGGTGCGCTCGAAGTCCGAGGAGCGGGTCGGGCCGTTGGCGCGGATGTGGGCCAGCACGGCGTCGACATCGGCGCGGCGTTCGACCATCCAGGTCTCGGAATACTTCCAGCCCATCGCGGCCGGGTCCAGCATGCGGTGGCGATACAGGCCGTAATCCTCGATCGGCACGAAGCAGGCCTCGTGCGCCCAGTACTCGAACAGCTGGCCGGCCGCCAGCGCCTGCTCCAGCCACGGTTGCGGATAGTCGCCCAGGCGGCTCCACAGCACCAGGTAGGGGCTGCGCGCCACCACGTGGATGGTGTCGATCTGCAGCACGCCCATTTGCCGGATCGCGTCCACCACATCGGCCTGGCGCGCCTTGCGGCGGCGCGGCTGCAGCAATCCCTGCGCCGCCAGGTGCAGCGCCCTTGCCGCGGCCAGGCTGATAATCAATTCGTTCATGAACGCTATTCTAATAAAGAAATCAACATTGCCTGTGATCGGAAAGCGGTTTTTTTTGACTCGCCAACCACAAACGTGACATTTCCGTGCAGAATATCCACACATGGCAAGCAGCTTCCTTTTCGCGGTGAACGTAGATTTTCGATGAACCCTTTTGCCACTCGCCCGTTTGTGAATTACTTAAGCCGCCTGTATCGCGCGATACTGCTGCCGGTGTTTGCACTGGCGCTGCTGGCGGCCATGTGGGCGGCCGCGGCGTACCAGATCGGCCAGGAGAAGCAGAACGCCCATTACGAGGCGGTGCTGCATAGCCAGTCGCTGGCGCGCACGCTGGCCGAACACACCAACCACCTGCTGCGCCAGATCGACCACGCGACGCAGCTGTTCAAGCTCAAATACGAGGAAACCGGCGGCACGCTGCGGCTGGCCGAATTCACCCGCAGGAACGGCCTGCTCGATTCGCTGCTGCCGTCCAAGCTGGACCTGCCGCTGGCGTTGATCAGCGCCGACGGCAAGCTGATAGACAGCCGCAACGGCTACTTCGCGCCGGACCTGCGCGAGCAGCCGCTGTTGCTCCATCACGCCAACAATCCGGCCGATACGCCGCTGGTGTCGACCCCGGTGGTCGAACCGCGCACCAAGAAATGGCAGATCCTGATTTCGCGCCGGCTGAACGACCGCCAGGGCGAGTTCGCCGGCATCATCATGGTGATGATTGATCCGGCCGCCTTCGTCGAGGACTACGACCGCCTGAACGTCGATCCCGGCGGCGCGGTGCTGTTGATCAGCCGCGAAAACGGCATGTCCACCGCCCGCGTCGACGAACAGCTGATCATCAGCGACTCGATCGACTTCACGGCGGCGCAAGGCGGCGGACAGCAGTCGGACGAGCTGCTGCTGGCGCATCCGTTCGACGCCGTCGAACGCATCTACGGTTACACCGAAATGCCGCGCTACCTGATGCTGGCGGTGGTCGGCAACCCGGTCACCTCGGCGATGGCAACCTTCGAGCACCGGCGCGACATCTATTACCGGGCGGTGGCAGTCGCCTCCGTGCTGGTGCTGCTGTTTGTCGGCCTGCTGATGCAACAGGCGCACCGCCTGCGGCGCAGCGCGCGCATGGTCACCGAAGCGCAGACCATGCTGCGGGCCGCGGCCGACGCCAGCATGGACGCGGTCTACCTGTTAAAGGCCTGCCACATGCGCGGTCCGGGCAAGGAGGTGGTCGACTTCACCATCGCCGACCTGAATGAACGCGGCGCGGCGCTGCTGGGCTCCACCGCCGAAGAAGTCAAGGGCAAGCGCCTGATCGAGGTGCTGCCTGCGCTGCACACCAAGGGCTTCATCGAAAAGTACAAGACAGTGCTGTCCAGCGGCCGGCCGCTCGAGGAGGAATTCGAAGTCGACTTCCTGCCGGGCGCGGACCATCTGTGGCTGCACCATCAGATCGTCGCCATCCACGACGGCGTGGCCGTGACCACGCGCGACATCACGCCGCGCAAGGAAAGCGAACTGGCGATGCGCAAGAACCAGGCGGAACTGGCGGCCGTCAACGACGCCTCGCCGCTCGGATTGATACGGGCCGATCCCGCCGGCCACTGCACCTACGTCAACCGCACCTTCGAATTCATCACCGGTCTGACGCGAGAAGAGGCGCTGGGCGATCAGTGGATGCGCGCCGTCCACCCCAACGACCGCCCGGTGCTCAAGGCGGCCCTGGGCCACATGGCAAAAACCCGCGCGCCCTACCAGGACACGGTGCGCTGCGTGCACCCCGACGGCATGATGATCTGGATCTCGTTCAAGGTCGCGGCGATGGTGGTGGACGGCCAAATCTACGGCTACGTCGGCACGGTGGACGATATCACCCACGTGCGCAAATCGGTGATGGCGCTGCGCGAAAGCGAATCGCGGCTGCGCACCATCGCCGACACGCTGCCGGCGATGGTGGCGTATGTCGATTCGGAGGAGATCTACCGCTTCCACAACGTCGCCTACGAACGGGAATTCAACCGCACCGGCGTGACGGTGCTGGGCAAGACCATCGAGGCGACCATGGGCGGAGAGCGCTATCAATTCCTGGCGCCCTACATCAAGCGCGCGCTGGCCGGCCAGACCCTGACCTTCGAAGAGGAAGATCCCGACACCGCCGTCGGCCGCACCTTCGAGGTGGTCTACATCCCGCAGATGGACGAAGACGGCGTCACCGTGATC
This sequence comes from Duganella sp. BJB476, assembly GCF_003416895.1. GTDB lineage: Bacteria > Pseudomonadota > Gammaproteobacteria > Burkholderiales > Burkholderiaceae_D > Rugamonas. The sequence continues at coordinate 512,821 of NZ_QVIO01000001.1, read as the reverse complement.
GGCTTCCACGTCATGCGGCAGGACATCACGGCGCAAAAGCGCGAGAAGCAGCGCCTGCTCAAGCTGTCGCAGGTCGATGCGCTGACCGGGCTGACCAACCGCGCCGGCTTCCTGCAAAAGCTCCAGGACACCATGGCAGACTGCCGCGAGAACCACAGCCTGATGGCGGTGATGTACATGGATATCGACCGCTTCAAGCCGGTCAACGACACCTTCGGCCATAGCGTCGGCGATGCGCTGCTGAGGGCTTTTTCGGGACGGCTCACGCACGCCGTGCGCGCCAGCGACACCGTCGCCCGCCTGGGCGGCGACGAGTTCACCATCATCATGGAGCGCATCGCCCGGGTCGACGCCGCCGATGCGCTGGCGGCCAAGATCGTCGCCGCGATGCAGGCGCCGTTCGACCTGGATGGCACGGTGGTGTCGATCTCCGCCAGCATCGGCCTGGCCTACTACCGCGGCGAGGATGTCACCCCGGCCGAACTGCTGAACCGCGCCGACGTGCTGCTGTACGAGGCCAAACAGGGTGGCCGCAACACCTTCCGCGCCGGCCCGGCCCTGCCGACGACGGCCAGCAACGCGGCCTAGCCGGAGGCCGATCCACTTTTATCAACTCATCCGGCGCCATCTTGCGCTATATTGTGCGCTTCCCGGCTGTTTTGATTACACATCTTCATGCGTCTGCTGCACACCTCCGACTGGCATCTCGGCCAATCCCTGCATAATTTCGAGCGTACCTACGAGCACCAGCACTTCCTGGACTGGCTGCTCGACACCGTCGCCGCCGAACAGGCCGACGCGCTGCTGATCGCCGGCGACATCTTCGACAACGCCAATCCGTCGGCGGCGTCGCAGAAGCAGCTGTATCGTTTTTTGCAGCAGGCCAGGGAGCGCGTGCCGCATCTGAACCTGGTGGTCATCGCCGGCAACCACGATTCACCGGGACGGCTGGAGGCGCCAGGGCCGCTGCTGGAAGCACACGGCACGCGGGTGGTCGGCAGCGTGCAGCGCAAGGCGGACGGCGAGATCGACCTGGAACAGCTGGTGCTGCCGCTGACCGGCCGTGGCGGCGCGGTCGAAGCCTGGTGCCTGGCCGTGCCCTTCCTGCGTCCCGGCGACGTGCCGCGCGTGGCGACCGAGGAAGGCGCCGATCCGTATTTGGCCGGCATCGCCCTGCTCTACAAACAGGCGCTGGAACTGGCGCTGTCCAAACGCCAGCCTGGCCAGGCGATACTGGCCATGGGCCATTGCCACATGGTCGACGGCCAGATGTCCAACGATTCGGAACGCCGCATCGTCATCGGCGGCACCGAAATGCTGCCGGCGGGGATCTTCGACCCGGCCATCGTCTACGCCGCGCTGGGGCATTTGCACCTGGCGCAAAGCGTCGGCAAGCAGCAGCATATCCGTTACTGCGGCAGTCCGATTCCGCTGTCGTTTGCGGAGGTGGGCTATCAGCACCAGATCCTGCGCATCGATATCGACGGCGGCGAGGTGCGCGAGATCGCGCCGCTGATGGTGCCGCGCGCGGTCCAGTTGCTGCGCGTTCCTGCCAAGCCGGCACCGCTGGCGCAGGTGCTGGAGGAACTGGCGGCGCTGGCGACGCTGGATGCGGAGCCGGAGCAGCAGCCCTTCCTGGAGGTGCGGGTGCGGCTGGACGCGCCGGAGCCGGGCCTGCGCGCGCGCATCGAGGCGGCGCTGGACGGCAAGCCGGTGCGGCTGGCCAAGATCGAGACTTCCAGCGCGGCGCGCAGCACCTCGATCGATGACGAGGTGATGACGCTGGACCAGCTGGAGCAGCTCAAGCCGGACGATATCTTCCGCCAGCTGTACCGGCAAAGGTTCGACAACGATGCGCCGACCGACCAGTTGAGCGCCTTCGCGGAACTGATGCTGACGCCGGGGCAGCCATGAGAATCCTGAAAATCGGCGGTAAGAACCTGGCGTCGCTGGCGGGCGAATTCGGCGTAGACTTCGAGCAGGAGCCGTTGGCGTCGACTGGCCTGTTCGCCATCAGCGGCCCGACCGGCGCCGGCAAAAGCACCCTGCTCGACGCGCTATGCCTGGCGCTGTACGACGCCACGCCGCGCCTGTTGAAAGTCGCCGGCCGCAGCTACCTGACCGACGTCGGCGCGGAGACCGTCTCCACGCAGGACACGCGCACGCTGCTGCGTCGCGGCACGGCCGAGGGTTACGCGGAAGTGGACTTCGTCGGCAACGACGGCGCCTCGTACCGCGCCCGCTGGAGCGTGCGCCGCTCGCGCACCAAGGCCGAAGGCGCGTTGCAGCCGACCGCCATGACGCTGCATCTGCTGCCGTCGCTGCAAGCCATCGGCGGCACCAAGACCGAAGTCAAGGTGGAAATCGAGAAGCGCATCGGTTTGTCGTTTGAGCAGTTCACGCGCGCCGTGCTGCTGGCGCAGAACGAGTTCTCCGCTTTCCTCAAGTCCGAGGACAATGAACGCGGCGAGCTGCTGGAGACGCTGACCGGCAGCACCGTCTACAGCGAGATCTCGATGCGCGCCTTCGAGCGCGCCAAGCTGGAACAGGCGGCGCTGCAAAGACTGAGCGCCCGCCTGGCCGACCAGAAGCCCTTGAGTGCAGAACAACGCGGCGAACTGGAAGCGCACAGCGCGACCGCCGCCGCCGAGCTGCAAGTGCTGGAACAACGCAAAGCGGAACTGGAACAGGAACTACGCTGGCACAAACAGGCCGAGAAACTGGCCGAGGACGAACAGTCGGCGCAGAAGGCCTGCCAGGCCGCCGTCGCCGAAGTGGAAGCATCGGCGCCGCGCCGCACCGCGTTGGCGCGCATCGCCGCCGTGCAAGCGGCGCGTCCGCTGGCCGCCGAAATCGAGCGCATCGCCGCCGACATCGCTGCCACGCAAGCGGCCATCGCCGCCAGTACGCAGGATGCCGCGCTCGCGGCGCAGGCACTGGAGCGCGCCACGAGCGCGCAAGCCCAGGCAGCATCGCAAGTACAGGAATCGGAAGCCGCTCAACGCGCCGCCGCGCCGCAACTGGACCAGGCCAAGGCGCTCGATGCCCGCATCGAAGCCATGCTGCCCGCTTACCGCCAGGCCGCCGCAGCATGCGAAAAGGCCGATCAGGCGGACGCCGTCGCGAGGGCTGCGCTGCAGGAACGGCAGGACGAACGCCAGCGCCTGGGCGCGCAGCATGAAGCAGGCGTCGCCTGGCTGGCGCAGCACAAGCAATGGCAGACGATGGCGCAGTCGTGGGAGCGCTGGGACGTGCTGTTCGTGCAGGCCGGCCAAGCCGCCGCGCAAGCCGAGAAGCTGAGCGGCGCGCTGGCCCGCGTGCAACGCAACGCCAAGGCTCATCGCGAGGACGAAGCTGATGCCAGCGGCAAGCTGGCCGCCTCCAACGTCGCCCTGCAAACATTGGAAGCGCAACGGCAGGAAGCGGCGCGTGCACTGACGGCCTTCCCGGCCGAGCAATTGCAGACATCGCGCCACGATTGGGAGCTACGCCGCGATCAGTTGGCGTCGGCGGAAAAGATCTGGATCGAACTCGATGCGCGGCAATCGCGGCATGCGCATATCCAGGCCCAGTCCGGGCAGCTGCGGCAGGCCGTGGAAGCGGCCGAGATCCAGCTGAAGGCGGCGCAGCAGGAAGGCGTCGGCATATTGGCCGCGTTCTCGCAGGCGGAACGTTCGCTGAAACTGGCGGAAGCCGCCTGCGCCAGGAACGTGGAATCGCTGCGCGCCGCGCTGGAAGACGATACGCCTTGCCCGGTATGCGGATCGAATGAGCATCCGTATCGCCACGACAACGACGGCCTGCACGACATGCTGACCGAGTTCCAGGCGGAAGTCACCCGCTGCCGCCAGCAGATGGAAGCCAATGTCAACCAGCAGGCGGCACAACGCGCCACCGAACAGGCCAGCCTTGAGCAGCTGAACGCGCTGTCCAGCGAAGGTCGCGCCGTGGCGCAAGCGCTGGAGCGCGTCGCCGCCGCGTGGCACAGCTACCTGCACGCTGCGGACCACGGCGAAGCCGCGTCGCAGCTTGCGGCCTCGCTGCCGCCCGAGCCTGAGCGCACCGGCTGGTTCGTCGCGCAGTTGGAGCTGGTGCGCGACGCGCTGCAAGCCATCGAACGGCAGGAGCACGCCCTGCGTGCGGCCCGCATCGCGCGCGACCAGGCACAATCGGCCTACGACCTGGCGGCGGCCGAGCACACGCGTTTGCAGAGCGTCGCCTCGCACGCCCAAACCGCGCTGGCGCAATCGAATACGGAACACAAGGCGCTGGACGACCAGCGCATCGAAGTGGCCTTGACGCTGGGCGCCCTGCTCGCCGACCTGGACCCGGCCTTCAGCGGCGGCGACATTCCGAGCGACGAGTGGAAAGACGACTGGAAGGCCGGTCCCGCCCGATTCTACGAAGCCCGCCACGCCGAGAGCCGACAATGGCTGGCGCAGCGCGCCGCCTATGACGAACGCGCCGCCGCCATCTCCACCGTCGACGTGGAGGTGAAGGCGCTCGCCGAAGCACAGACCAAGGCCGGCCTGGACGCCGTCAATGCCCGCGTAATCTACAGCAGCGCCGACACCGCGCTCAAGGACATGCAGCAGCAACGCATGGCGCTGTGGGGTGGCAAGGAAGTGCGTGATGTCGAAGCGGCGCTCAACGCCGCCATCGACGCCGCCAGGGAACGGCTGGCCGGCCTGCAAACCGCCGCACAGCAAGCGGCCCAAGCCCGCGCCCGCGCGGACGAGGCGCTGGCCCAGGCCGCGCAACGGCTGGCGGCACTGCACGGCGCATCGGCATCGGCGGCGGCCAGGCTGTCCGACTGGATCGCCGCATTCCAGCAGCGCCAGCCCGACGCCGGCCTGCGCGACCTGGAGCACCTGCACGCGCTGCTGGCTCACTCCGCCGAGGAAGTCGACGCCGAACGCGCCGCCTTGCAAGCCATCGACCGCGCGGCCGACCACACCGCCACCGTGCTCAATGAACGCCAGCGCCAACGCCAGCAACACCAGTTATCCGCACCGCAGGAGCGCGCGTCGGCAGATGAACAAACGCCGATCGCACTGCTGGCCGCCGCACTGAACGAACTGGCGATCGAACGCAAGACAGCCCATGACCACACCACCGCCCTGCAACTGGCGCTGGCGCAGGACGACGCCAAGCGCCAGCAATCGCAAGCCATGCTGGCCGAGATCGCGCAGCAGGAAGCGATCGAACAGCGCTGGGCGCGCATGAACGACCTGATAGGCTCGGCCGACGGCAAGAAGTTCCGCAACTACGCCCAGCAATTCACGCTGGATGTCCTGCTGGGTTACGCCAACGCCCACCTGAACCACCTGGCGCGCCGCTACCAGCTGGAACGCATCGACAACCCGGCCAGCCCGTCGCTGGCCCTGCTGGTGCGCGACCAGGACATGGGCGGCGAGATGCGCTCGGTGCATTCGCTGTCCGGCGGCGAATCGTTCCTGGTGTCGCTGGCGCTGGCGCTGGGACTGGCCTCGCTGTCGTCCAACCGCGTGCGCGTCGAATCGCTGTTCATCGACGAAGGCTTCGGCAGCCTGGATGCAGAAACCCTGCGCGTGGCGATGGATGCGCTGGACGGCCTGCAAGCGATGGGTCGCAAGGTCGGCGTCATCTCGCATGTGCAGGAAATGACGGAGCGGATCGCGGTAAAAATATTGGTACAACCTTCGGCAGGCGGCAAAAGCGCGGTCACAGTGCAGTAGAATGGTGTTTTATTGTTAATTCAGGCCGGCTCATGAAATTGCTGCTTCGTCTGTGTTTTTGCTTGTCGACCGTACTGCCGCTGGCGCATGCCGCGCCCTGCGCCGCGCCATTCGCGCAAGGCGACGGCTGGGAACTGGCGGCGCCTGAAACATCGGGCTTCAACGCCAACGCGCTGTGCGTCACGCTGACCGCGCTGGCCGGGGGCAAGGACAACATCCACGGCATCGTCATTGAACGCCACGGCAAGCTGGTGGCGGAGATGTACCGCACCGGTAAGGACCACTCGATCCGGCGCGGGCTGGGCGTGTGGCCGCCGTTCGCGCCAACGGTCGAATTCGGGCCGGACACGCTGCACGACGTGCGCTCGATCGGCAAGAGCGTCATCAGCCTGCTGGTCGGCATCGAGAAGCAGCGCGGCAAAATCGGCGCGCTCACCACGCCGGTGCTGGACTACTACCCCGAATACCAGGACTTGCGGTCGCCGCTGCTGAACGCCGTCAATCTCGAACACCTGCTGACCATGAGCGGCGGCTGGAAGTGGGACGAAGGCGCGCAGCCCAACAACGAGCTGCGGCTGTTCTGGAAAACCGACCAACTGCGCTACGTGCTGGAGCGGCCCATCGTCGCGCCGCCTGGCACCGTATGGAATTACAACGGCGGCGGCACCACCATCCTGGCCGACATCGTCAGCCGCGTCAGCGGCCAGCCGTGGATCGAGGTGGCCCGCAAGGACTTGTTCGAACCGCTGGGCATCCTGCAGTGGGAATGGGTGACCGACTTGCGCGGCCGGCCGGCGCCGTTTGCGGGACTGCGCCTGCGGCCGCGCGACATGGCCAAGCTGGGACGGCTGATGCTGAACCACGGCCGCTGGAACGGCCGCCAGATCGTGGCCGAGGAATGGGTGGCTGAATCGCTGAAGCCGCGCCTGAGCGTCGGTTTCAGGAGTCCGGGCAACCAGCCGGACGAGCTGCATTACGGCTACCAGTGGTGGGACGGCACGGCAGCCTGGCATGGCCACCGCACGCCGTGGAGCGCCGCCTTCGGCAACGGCGGCCAACGCATCTTCATCGTGCCGGAGCTGGACCTGACAGTGGTCATCACCGCCGGCGACTACGGCTCGGATGCGATGGGCGCGAAGGTCAACCAGCTGCTGCACACGCTGATCGCCACCGTCAGCGACTAGAACATCCTAGCGTTCGCGGCGCTCCTTTCGCTCCAGCTTGAGCATCTCCCACCCCAGCTCGCGGCGGATTTGCTGGGCGTCCGGCGGCGGGCGCCGTTCTGCGATTTGCGTCTGCAACCACTGCCGCACAGATTCTTTGCTCGGTTGCTTCTTTTGGTCCATGGTCTTGCCTCTTTGGTGGAAGATGATCCCCAGTAGACCTTCAACGCGGGCGCGCCCCGCCAGTTGACCAGCAAGCCGCCGCTAATTTGCAACCATTTGCTACAGATTTGCTATCATTCAAACGAGCAGGAGGCAATGCGCACCACCATGAGCATAGGCGCCATATCACCGAGTTCCGCCAGCCAGCCGCCGACGCGCGCGACGCCGCCGGTGCAGGTGACGTCGTCGGTCACGCCTGCGGGTCCGGCTTCAGCCTCGACCAGCTCATCCCCGAACACCAATTTTTCCGGCAGCGACTCCGTCACCAACCTGACGCCGGAGGCGCTGGCCCTGGTCGCCCAGCTGAAGACCCGCGACACCGAAGTACGCCAGCACGAGCAGGCGCACCTGGCCACCGCCGGCGGCCTGGCCACTTCCGGCGCCACCTACACTTATCAGCGCGGACCGAACGGGGTCGATTACGCCATCGGCGGCGAGGTACAAATCGATACCTCGCCCGGCCGCACGCCGGAGGAGACCATCGAACGCGCCCGCACGATACAGGCGGCGGCGCTGGCGCCGGCCGATCCCTCCGGCGCCGACCGCGCGGTGGCGGCCCAGGCGGCGCAGCTGGAACTGCAAGCCCGCGCCGAACTTGCGACGCAGCAGGTGGAACAGGCGGCGGCACAGCTCAATCGACAAGGTTCAGCGGCGGGCACCGCCGCCAAAGTCCAGCGCACCTATGAAACGCCGCCGCTGGTGCCGCCCAAGCTGGATATCTATGCGTGAGTGATAGAATCCCGCCTTTGCCAGTCCAACAAAGAGCAACCATGTTAAAAGCACCACGCACCCTGACCTTCAAATGCGCCAAATGCGCCAAAGCCGTGCAAGTCCGCCTGCAAAAGGTGTCGGCCTGCTCGCACATCCAGCCTTACCTGGGCATTTGCGCCTGCGGCGAAGTCAAACACCACGCCATCGGCCAGAAAGACGCCGTCGCTTCCTACCTGGCGGCACCGGAAGGCTGGACCCACCATCATTAATCTTTGCGCAGGTCTCAAGAAATCGCCAGCGGGACCGTTATAGAAGTACTATCAAACGAAATCCGCTGGAACCTGCCATGTCTATCCTACCTGCTCTCGGCCCCCGCGCTTTGCCAGCGCCCCTCTATGGCGCCAACACGCGCAATGACGGCAAGACGACCGGCACGACCGCCGCCACACCAGTGAAAGCAGCCAATTCCGCGCCGGCGTCGACGTCCAACGACGCGCTGGCGCAGCATGTGGCCTCGGTCGGCAATGCGACGGTCGATTTCGCACAGGATTTCGTCAACAGCTTCGCCACCTCGCTGTTCGGCGACGCAGGCAAGGGGGCGACCATCAGTTTCGACTCGGCCAGCCTGGACACCTCGTCCAGTTTCGGCATAGGCGTGCAGCATAGTTCGGGGCCGAAGGGCACCAGCGACGCCGCCGCTTTCGACCTGACCGACAGCTCGCACTTCGTCGGCAAAGGCACGATCACCACCGCCGATGGCCGCAAGTTCGATTTCGAAGTGGAAGTGCAGTACAACGCTGAGCTGAGCGGCGCCGCCAGCCAGAGCTCCAATAATCCGAGTAGCCCCGCCAGCACCGGCGCCACGACCGGCAGCGGCAGCCAGCCTTCCGGCACGTCCACCAGCAAGCCGGCGGCAAGCAACGGCGCCAGCACCGACAACCTGCCGTCGGTGCAGGTGCCGAACATCGACTTCCCGGGCACCTTGGCCGACCTGTTCCAACTGATCGGCCGCGACCTGCACTCGGCGCTGTCGACCGGCGACAGCTCGCCGAGCCAGACCAGCAACGGCATCGACCGCAATACGCTGCGCAATCTGTCGCTGCGTCTTCTCAGCCTGGTCAACAGCAAAGACACCAACACCTACAGCGCGCCTACCGCCGCCGACAAGGTCAAACCGGCAGCCGACGCCACCGACACGCAGGCCGCACCGGCCCCGATCAAGGCGGGACCGGCAGGCGTCAGTGCACAGCCCGCGCCGGCCGACGATCCGATCTCGACCACCGCCGCCAACGACGCCGCACCGAGCGTCAAAAACGCCACCAGCTAAGCGCCAAGTATAATAAGCGCCTCAACACCAAAACGCCGGCAGGGATGAACACCATCCCCGGCGTTTTTTGTGCTTCCGCTTATTACACCTACCGATTGCCCCGACATGTCCGCACACACCACCGCCTCCCCTACGCCGCAACAGATCCACTGGGAGGAGAACGGCGTGCAGTGCGCCGCGCGCTGGCGCTCCGAAGCCGGCATGCCGCCGCCGAAGCGCGTCGTCATCGCCGACGACCGCACCAACGCCGACGTGGCCTACCGCCTGGCCTGCGAAGGCACGGCGCTGCTGTGGCGCGGCGGCTTCCAGAACGCCCGCCAGCTGCTGCAAGCGCTGGCGCGCCGCGCCGACCACAAGGCCAAGCCGGCCAAGAAAGCCAAGCCGGCCAAAGTGCCTGCCACGCCGACCGAAGCCTTCCACCTGCATCGCCAGGCGCAATCGCAACGCGCGCGCACGCTGGCCATGCTGCTGATTCCTTTCGACGCCGCCTACGCCATCCCGCTGCGCCGCGCACCGGACGTGCAGTTGGCCTGCAACGAGGCCTACGGCCGCTTCGAGGAACCGTTCGTCGCCTCGCTGCGTGAGCTGCTGGGCGTGATCGGCGCGCACGAATGGCGCCGCACCGGCGTCGAGATCCCGGCGCTGGACGCGCGCATCCACCCGCACTACGGCGTGTTCTCGCCGGTGCGCGGAGAGTATGTGGAACTGGTGGCGAATACGCCGCTGCCGGCCGGCGTCAAGCTGGCTTACGACATCGGCGCGGGTACCGGCGTGCTGTCGGCGGTGCTGGCCAAGCGCGGCGTGGCGCGCGTGATCGCCACCGACCAGGATCAGCGGGCGCTGAGCTGCGCGCGCGAAAACCTGGCGCGGCTGGATCTGGACGGCCAGGTTGAGCTGCTGGAAGCGGACCTGTTCCCTGAAGGCCGGGCGCCGCTGGTGGTGTGTAATCCGCCGTGGGTGCCGGCGCGTCCGAGCTCGCCGATCGAATATGCGGTCTACGATCCGGACAGCCGCATGCTGCGCGGCTTCCTGGCCGGCCTGTCGGCCCATCTGACGCCGGGTGGCGAGGGCTGGCTGATCCTGTCGGACCTGGCCGAGCACCTGGGCCTGCGTCCACGCGACGATCTGATGGAATGGATCGCCGCCGCCGGCCTGAAAGTCATCGACCGCCACGACGTGCGCCCTACCCACCCGCGCGCCGCCGATGCCACCGATCCGCTGCACGCCGCCCGCGCCGCTGAAGTCACCTCGCTGTGGCGCCTGGCCGCCGCGTAAAAACACCTTGCGCTAAATCAGATTTGTATTGAGTGGCGTTTGACTCTGTTTAACATCCAGAGCAGACTTCCCCTGGAAAGCGGGGCCACTCATGCAAACAGTTGAAATCCTTCAAGCGATACGCAGCCTCCTGGAGCAACTTCAGGAGACAAAATCCGATAATTTCTCGGAGTTGTCGAGGCGGTTGAATCAAATGCAGGAGTATTTTGACGCCACACTTTCGCGCATCCACTCCGGTGAAGCCGAAGACGCTCTCGACCTCGATTTTAAAATCGACGATGCTCTGGCACTAGCCAAGCAAGTTATTCAAGAAATCTACAAACGAGCTGTCTTACCCCTCCCCAGGGAAGCTGCGAGAGCCGCCTATGCCTCCGCCACCGATCTGCAGTGGGAACTTGGCGAGCACGACATACCGTTCTCGCCCCGCAAACCCGGGTATGCAGCAAGCACGGCAGAGGAAGTAAATCAGGTATTGGATCGGATTGAGTCCGAGAGATGAGTTCGGAAAGACTTATCCGAACGCTCAACTGTGACCTCCCTCGGTTTAAAAGCAGTTTTCAGCGGCTTAAACCGGACATCAAAAAGGAGGCCAGGCGTGCCCTCGGGGAAATGGTTCTGATGGACATCGATGCCCCACCAGCTAAGCTGCACCTGCACATGCTGACCAACAAGCAAGTTACCTCGGTGCTAGACCCGACGAAAAAAGTCAACGTCTACACGGTTCACCTCACCAGCAACGACGCTTACAAGGCGAGCTTCACCTTTGAAGGCGGCTGTGCATATCTGAGGGACTGCGGAACCCATGCAGACATCGATAAGTCCCCGTAATGATGCGATAAACATAAGCGCCACTTAAAAAATCTTACGAAATATAAGTGGCTCTTATTTTGCCCCTTGCGGAATGCAAAAGGCCTATGTATAATTCGGGCCTCAGACGCGGGGTGGAGCAGTCTGGCAGCTCGTCGGGCTCATAACCCGAAGGTCACAGGTTCAAATCCTGTCCCCGCAACCAGATTCGATAAGCCGTTGATTTCTTTCAGGAATCAACGGCTTTTTCTGTTTACAGCACCGATTCCCTTGGCGCGCAGCCCTGTCTCCGATATACCCAACCTGTCATAAAACTGTCACAATCGCTCTTTTTGGTTACTCAGGGAGACGCGTGTGAAGGATCAAGTTCAGGTTTCAGCCCAACAGGAGCAGGACGCTCCCGCCAGTCCATCGCGCCGCCGCATCTTCCAGGCCGCCGCCGCTACCGGCATGGCCGCTTCCCTGCCCGCCCTGAGCGAAGCCGCCACCGCCAAGCCGGCCGCCGTCAAAGGTTCGCTGGACGCCAAGCTGCAAGCCCATATCAAGAACGTGGTCGTGATCTACCTGGAAAACCGCAGCTTCAACAACCTGTTCGCCAACTTCCCCGGCACCGCCGCGCCGTTGTCGGCAGCCACCGCAGCCGCGTGCCAGCAGCGCGACTTCGACGGCTCCGTACTGCCCACGCTGCCGAAAATCTGGGGCGGCATGGTGCCCAACACCCAGGACATCGGCGGCAAAAAATACCTGCTGAAGGAAGACGACGTCAAGAACCTGCCGAACGGCCCGTTCAAACTGGTCGACACCGAAGGCAAGCCGCTGCCGGAAGCCGTCATCACGCGCGACCTGTGGCACCTGTTCTACCAGAACCAGATGCAGATCAACGGCGGCAAGAACGACGGCTTCGCGGCCTGGGGCAACACCGGCGGCATGGTCATGGGCTACTACGGCGAGACCAGCAAAAACCTCGGCCTGTGGAAGATCGCCGAACAGTACACGCTGTGCGATAACTTCTTCATGGCGGCCTTCGGCGGCTCCTACCTGAACCACCAGTTCCTGATCTCCGGCCGCACGCCCGAATACTTCAACGCCAAGGACACCGCCGCCAAGAAGAAGATCGCGGTGCTCGACGACGGCCCGACCGGCATGCGCCTGTCCGTGACCAAGGACAGCCCCGTCTCGGCGATGGATGGTCATCCCATCTACACAAACAACGGCGCCATCACGCCGGACGGCTACGCGGTCAACACCATGGCCCCGCCCTACCAGCCGAGCTACATCCGCCCGGCCTACGACGGCGATCCGCTGCTGGCCGATCCGAAGGATGCCGGCACCCTGCCGCCGCAAACCTACGACACCATCGGCGACCTGCTGTCGGCCAAGAAGGTCAGCTGGGCGTGGTACGGCGGCGCGTGGCAGGCGGCGCTCGATGCGCGCGGCGGCGGCGAGAAGCCCAACTTCCAGTACCACCACCAGCCGTTCAACTACTTCAAGCAGTTCGCGCCCGGCACCGCCGCGCGCGCGGAACACCTGCGCGACGGAGGCCTGGGCGACAGCCCGATCTCGAACAAATTCATCGCCGACGCCATCGCCGGCAAGCTGCCTGCGGTGACCTTCTACAAGCCGCAAGGTAACCTGAACCTGCACGCCGGCTACTCGGACATCGAATCGGGCGACGCCCACATCGCCAACGTGATCGAGCACCTGAAGAAGTCCCCGCAATGGAAGGACATGGTCGTCGTGATCACCTTCGACGAAAACGGCGGCTGGTGGGATCACGTCGCGCCGCCCAAGGGCGACCGCTGGGGCCCGGGCTCGCGCATTCCGGCCATCGTGGTCTCGCCGTATGCGAAGAAAGGCCAGGTCGATCACAGCTTCTACGACACCACCTCGATCATGCGCTTCATCACCCGCCTGCACGGCCTGCCGCTGCTGGAAGGCCTGAAGCTGCGCAACGACGCCTTCGCCGCCCGCAACGCGCTGCCGCCGGGCGACCTGACGGGAGCGCTGAGCTTCCGTTGAGTTTGGGCTTTGTGTTACACTTCGCCCTTAACTTACACTGAGCCCGACTGCTACAGCCGGGCTTTTGTTTTTTTCAGATGAGAGATAAAAAAGATAACGCTACGTTCGACCTGCCCGGCTTCAGCCCGGCCGCGCCGCTCGAACCGGAAGCAAAGCGTCCGCCGCCGCCACGCGGCAAGCGCGCGGCACTCAAGCAAGTGCAACTGGAACTGCTCGAACCGACCGACACCTCCGGATTGCCGGTCTGGGTGCGCGACGAAAACCTGGACCTCACCGGCTTGCCGGTGTGGGCGCCAAACTAATAACAACCCGATTATCACAGCGTCAGCGAGCCTGTTAGACTGTGACCACGTCCTTTTTGAACAGGTCTGACACCATGACATCCACCGCCTCCACCGCGTTTTCCAGCCTGCCGCTGACCACCGCCCTCCTGGACAATCTCGATTCGCTCGGCTACAAGGAGATGACGACGATCCAGGCGCAAAGCCTGCCGTCGGTGCTGGAAGGCCGCGACCTGATCGCCCAGGCCAAGACCGGCAGCGGCAAGACCGCAGCCTTCGGCATCGGCATCCTGGCCAAGCTCAATCCGGCCTGGTTCGCCGTGCAGGCGCTGGTGCTGTGCCCTACCCGCGAACTGGCCGACCAGGTGGCTAATGAGCTGCGCCGTCTGGCGCGCGCCACCGGCAACGTCAAGGTGCTGGTGCTGACCGGCGGTTCGCCAATGCGTCCGCAGATCGCCTCGCTGGAGCATGGCGCCCACATCGTGGTCGGCACGCCGGGCCGCGTGCGCGATCACCTGGGCCGCGCCACGCTGGACCTGTCGAAGGTGGAAACGCTGGTGCTGGACGAAGCGGACCGCATGACCGACATGGGCTTCTACGACGAAATCGCCGGCATCGTCAGCGCCTGCCCGAAACGTCGCCAGACCTTGCTGTTCTCGGCCACCTACCCGGACGACATCCGCCGCGCCACCGACTCCTTCCTGGCCGATCCGGTCGAAGTGACGGTCGAAGCGCAGCACGACAACAGCCAGATCGAACAGCTGTTCTTCGAGATCGGCTTCGACGAGCGCAACTCCGCCGTGGCGCGCCTGCTGGGCCACTACAAGCCGGTATCGGCCATCGCCTTCTGCAACACCAAGGTGCAGTGCCGTGAGCTGGTGGAAGAGCTGCAATCGAAAGGCTTCTCCGCCATGGCGCTGTACGGCGAACTGGAACAGAAGGAACGCGACGAAATCCTGGTGCTGTTCTCCAACCGCAGCTGCTCAGTGCTGGTGGCCACCGACGTCGCCGCGCGCGGCCTGGACATCCCGAACCTGGAAGCGGTGATCAACGTCGACGTGTCGAAGGACACCGAGGTGCACATCCACCGTATCGGCCGCACCGGCCGCGGCGCCGAACAAGGCCTGGCCTTGTCGCTGTGCGCGCCGAACGAGAAGAAGTGGGTCAAGCTGATTGAGGAATACCAGAAGGCGCCGGTCGAATGGTTCGACCTGAAAAGCCTGGACGACAATGAATATGGCAATGATCCAGCGCCGATGATGACGCTGGTGATCTCGGGCGGCAAGAAGGACAAGCTGCGTCCGGGCGACCTGCTGGGCGCACTGACCGGCGACGCTGGCCTCTCGAAAGAACAAGTCGGCAAGATCAACGTGTTCGAGTTCCAGACCTACGTGGCGATCGACCGCCGCGTGGCCTACGATGCCTTCGAGCGCCTCAGCCGGAACAACCCGCTGGGTGGCGACTTCGGCGCCATCAAAGGCCGCAACTTCAAGATGCGCTTCATCGAGTCCTAAGGCGTCATTCCCGCGAAAGCGGGAATGACGTTGGCTAACGGTGCGGCTGCTCGATATGCGGCAGCAGCACCGTCAGGATGCCCAGCAGCGGCAGGAACGAACACAGTTTGTACACATAGGCGATGCCGGCTACGTCGGCGATATGCCCCATGGCGGCGGCGCCGATGCCGCTCACGCCAAACATCAATCCAAAGAATATCCCCGCAATCATGCCGACCTTGCCCGGCATGAGCTCCTGCGCGAACACCACGATGGCGGAAAACGCCGACGAGATCACGAAGCCGATCACCACCGACAGCACGGCCGTCCAGGCCAGGCCGACGTAAGGCAGCATCAGCGTGAACGGCGCCGCGCCGAGGATCGAGATCCAGATCACGCGCTTGCGGCCGATGCGGTCGCCGATCGGCCCACCCATGAAAGTGCCCGCCGCCACCGCCGCCAAAAACAGGAACAGATACAACTGCGCCGACGATACCGACAAGCCGAATTTATCGATCAGGTAGAAGGTGTAGTAGCTGCTCAAGCTCGACATGTAGATGTACTTGGAGAAGACCAGCAGCGCCAGCACCGTCAGCGCGCCATAAACGCGGCCCTTGGATAAAGGCGATACGGCATGCGATGCGGTTTTGCGCGGCAGTCCGGCCAGGTGCGCGCTATGCCAGCGGCCGACGCGTACCAGCACCACAATCGCCACCATCACGAGCAACGCAAACCAGGCGATATTGCCCTGCCCACGGCCGATGATGATCGCTGCAGCCAGCAACGGCCCGAGCGCCGAACCGACATTGCCGCCGACCTGGAACAGCGACTGCGCAAAACCGAACCGCCCACCCGAGGCGATGCGCGCCACGCGCGAAGCCTCCGGGTGGAAGGTCGAGGAACCGACGCCGATCAGCGCCGCAGCCACCAGCAAGGCCGGGAAGCTGCCGGCGCCGGACATCATCAACACGCCGATCAGCGTGGAGACCATCCCCAGCGGCAGCAGGAAAGGCAGCGGGCGGCGGTCGGTGTACAGACCTATCCACGGTTGCAGCAGCGAGGCGGTGCACTGGAAGGTCAGCGTGATCAGGCCGACCTGCGCGAACGTCAGGCCGAACTGCGCCTTCAGCATCGGATAGATCGACGGCAGCATCGCCTGCGTCAGGTCGTTCAGCAAATGGACCAGCGCGACGGCGCCGAGGATGGAGATAACGGTGTCGCCGTGGGCGCGACTGGCGGGAGCAAGTGTGGAGGTATTCATGCCTGCCAGTGTAATATGGCTAAAAACACGATATATTCCATTTTTCGTCGAATAAGTGACAAATGAAGGCTCTCAAACGCAGCAGCGATCATCGCGATTACCAGCGCGTGCCACGCGTCGTCACGGCGATGGCGCGCGACGAGGTGCACGGTGTATCGGTGGCGCCGCACAGTCACGAACGCGCGCAGCTGCTGTATGCCACAGAAGGGCTGATGAAGGTGAAGACCGCCTTCGGCGTGTGGATACTGCCGCCGCGCCGCGCGCTGTTCATCCCACCGGGCGTGGTGCATCAATGGACCTCGCTAAGCCGCGTGACGATGCGGACCATCTACATCGAAGCCGGGGCGGCGCAGGCTTTCGGCGACAGCTGCCGCGTGATCGAAGTCAGCCCGCTGCTGCGCGAGCTGATACTGTCGCTGCTGGATGAGCCGATCGAATATCCACTGCCCGGACGCGGCGAACATCTGGCGATGCTGATCCTGTCCGAACTGGCGGCGGCGGAGACGGTGCCGATCGCCATCCCCTGGCCGCGCGACCGGCGCCTGCTGGCAGTGTGCGAAGCCATCATGGACGATCCGGGCAGCCCGCGCACCATCGAGGACTGGGCCGCCGAAGCCGGCGCCAGTGCGCGTACCTTGATACGCCTGTTCCCAAAAGAGACCGGACTGCACTACCGCCAATGGGTGCAGCAGGTGCATCTGGCCGAAGCGTTCGGCCGGCTGGCGCGCGGCGACAGCGTGGGCGAGATCGCGGCTGCGCTGGGCTATGCCAGTCCGAGCGCGTTCAGCGCGATGTTCCGCCGTATCCTCGGCAAGACACCGCAGCATTATCTGAACGGCTGGCGTGCGCCTTTGCAGTTGGCTTAAGCCGTCGCCAACGCAAAACGGAATACGGCGCCGCGCTGCGGCATGCGGACCAATTCGATGGTGCTGTCGTGCAGTTGCAGGATGCGGCTGACGATCAACAGGCCCAAGCCCCCTTCCCTGTGTTCGCCGCGCAGCGCGAACGGGCGGCGGAACAGCACTTCCTCCATATCCGCCGGGATGCCAGGCCCCGTATCGCTGACGGTGATGCGAACCTGACCTTGTCCACCCGGCTCCACTGTTATCTCCACCGTGCCGCCGGCCGGCGTATGGCGGATCGCGTTGTCGAACAGATTGGTCAGCACGCGCTCGATCATGCCCAGGTCCGCGCGCACCATCGGCGCCGGATGCGGCAGCAAGGCGTTCAGGTGCAGCTGTTTTTCCTCGGCGCGCAGTTCGAATTTCTGGAACACGTCCTGTATCAGGTCACTCAGCGAGAAGGCTTCGATCTCCGGAGCCACCGCGCCATGTTCCAGGCGCGCCAGCTCGAACAAGGCCTGCGCCAGACGCCCCACCTTGCGGCTCTGCGCCAGCGCGATGCCGAGGTAGTGCTGGCGGCCCGCCGCATCCAGCGTCTCGTCCTTCAGCGACAAAGTCTCCAGGTAGCCGTGCAGCGAGCCAAGCGGCGTGCGCAGGTCGTGGGAGATGTTCGCCACCACTTCGCGGCGCTCATGATCCAGCTGGCGCATGGTCTGCCATTGCTCGTTGATGCGCTCGGCCATCTCGCCGTAGGTGCGCTCCAGGATCGCGATCTCGTCGCGCCGCCCACCGGCGTTGGGCGGCGGCAGCACCAGCTGCTCGGCCTTGGTGTCGAGCTGGCGCATGGTCGCGGTCAGGCGATGCAACGGCCGCGTGATCAGGCGGAAGGCAACCAGGCCGGCCAGCAGCCCTAGCAAAGCCACGATCGCCATCGACCACAAGGTCGTGCGCAGCACCGAGCTGGCGGTGGCGCGGGCGGCAAGCCGGTCGTGCTCCTCGCTTTGCAGGATGACGTAGATGTAGCCGACCTTGCGCTCGTCCATGCGCAGCACGGCCGCGCTGAACACCTTGCGGCCGCTGTCGCTGCGCGGGTCGTCGCCCTGGATCGGCAAGGGCTGGTTGTCCAGCAGGCGGCGGATCGGTTCAAGGTTCACATGGTCGCGCTTCAAGTGACCGGCCGGCGCGGCGTGGCCGACGATGCGGCCGTCCATGTCCAGCAGGTAGACTTCGACGTTGGGATTGACCACCATCAGCTGACCGAACAAGCGGCGCACCGTTTCGGGGCCGAGGCCCTCACTGGCCGGCGCACCGGGCGCAGGAACGGGATCGCTGTTCGCATGCATCAGCTGCGCGTCGAGCGCGATGCTGCGCGCCAGCCCGCGCGACAGGCCCTGCACCACTTCCTTCTCATGCATGATGTTGGCGCGGATCTGCAACCATGCGGACGCGCCGCAGCAAGCCAGCAGCAGCACCGAGAACACCAGCGACAGCCGCTGCGATAAGCTCAGGTTCATTCCGCAGGCCCGCCGTTGGCAAAGCGGTAGCCCTTGCCCCACACGGTCAGGATGCGGGCAGGGTCGGCGGGATCGGCTTCGATCTTGGCGCGCAGGCGGTTGATGTGGGTGTTGACCGTGTGTTCGTAGCCGTCGTGCTGGTAGCCCCACACCTGGTTGAGCAGGTCCAGCCGCGAGAACACTTTTTCCGGATGCTTGACGAAGAAGTACAGCAGGTCAAATTCGCGCGGCGTCAGGTCCAGCGGGCGGCCTTCGACCTGGGCTTGCCGGGTCAGCGGATCGAGGCGCACGCCGTTCAGTTCCAGCGCGCCGGATTCATTGCGCTGGTTGCGGGCCATGGCGTCGGCGCGGCGCAGCAGCGCCTTGACGCGAGCCACCAGCTCCAGCACCGAGAACGGCTTGACCAGGTAATCGTCCGCGCCCAGCTCCAGGCCGAGGATGCGGTGCACTTCGCTGGAACGGGCGCTGGTGATGATGATGGGCGTGTAGGTCGCCATCGCCCGCGCCTGACGGCAGATCTCCAGTCCGTCCACGCCGGGCAGCATCAGGTCGAGGATCAGCGCATCCCAGCCGCCGGTGCGCAGCTGGGCCAGGCCCTGGTTGCCGTCGGCGCAGTGGGTGACCTGATAGCCTTCATCCTGCAAATGCAGGCGCAGCAGGTCGGCAATGGGCATATCATCCTCAACGATCAGGACGCGTTTTGGTAAATCCATAGTCAGTCGGGCCGGGTAAAAGTCTGGATGCCGCCATTGTGCGGGATTCCTGCGTTGGAAAGTATCACATTTAATTGAAGTTTACGTGAGGATTTCGCCAGCCCTTCCCGGCCACAATGGCTGCATCGACATTCCACTTTATGGAGTTCATATGACTTCCAGACGCAAATTTCTCCTGACTAGCGGCGCCGCCCTGATGGCAGGCGCCGCAGCTTTAAAATGGCGCGCCGTCCATGCCGCCCCGGCTCCGGCCTGGGAAGTGACCCACACGGACGCCGAATGGCACGCACTGCTTTCGCCCGCGCAGTATGAGATCTTGCGGCGCGGCGGCACGGAGCGGCCGTTCAGCAGCCCGCTCTACAAGGAGCATCGCGCCGGTAAATTCTTCTGCGCCGGCTGCCAGAATCCTTTGTTCTCGTCCGCGACCAAGTTCGATAGCGGCACTGGCTGGCCCAGTTTCTGGAAGCCGCTGGAACGCGGCGTCTACACCAGCCGCACGACGTCGCTGGGTTTCCGTGGCGCGGAGGTGCAGTGCCGCCGCTGCGGCGGGCATCTGGGCGATGTGTTCGACGACGGCCCGGAACCGACCGGCCTGCGTTACTGCATCGACGGTCTGGCGCTGACTTTCACGCCCGGCGCGGCTTAACGGAGGTTGAACATCATGCTGTTGATACTTCTTTCTTATCTGGGCGGCGCGCTGACCATAGTTAGCCCATGCATTTTGCCGGTGCTGCCGTTTGTGTTTGCGCGCACGGGGCAGCCGTTTGTGCGCAGTGGCCTGCCGATGCTGGCAGGGATGGCGCTGACCTTTGCGCTGGTGGCGACGCTGGCTGCCGTCGGCGGCGGCTGGGTGGTGCAGGCCAACCAGTATGGCCGCTGGCTGGCGATGGCGCTGATGGCCTTCTTTGGCCTGACCTTGATGCTGCCGCATCTGGCGGATCGCTTGACCAAGCCGCTGGTGGCGCTGGGCGACAAGCTGTCCAGCAAGGCGCAGGCGTCGGATGCTGCGACGGGCGACGGCGTCTGGTCAGGAGCGCGGGCGTCGTTCCTGCTCGGGATTGCGACTGGTCTGCTGTGGGCGCCCTGCGCCGGTCCGGTGCTCGGCCTGGTGCTGACCGGCGCGGCGCTGAACGGCGCCAGTGCCGGGACGACGCTGCTGCTGTTGGCCTATGCGGCGGGCGCGGCGACTTCGTTGGCGTTGGCGCTGCTCATCGGCGGTAAGGTCTTCAGCGCGATGAAGCGTTCATTGGGCGCGGGGGAATGGATACGGCGCGGCTTGGGCGTGGCCATGCTCGGCGGCGTGGCAGCCATCGCCAGCGGGCTCGATACCGGGCTGTTGACGCGGGTTTCAACCGTGGCGACGGCTGGGCTGGAGCAAAAGCTGATCGATAAGCTGTCGCCGCACGATCCGCAGGGCGACGCCATGCACGGCTCGAGCGCCATGATGGCTGGTGGCGCGATGATGTCGCGCACGGCGATGACCGGCAAGGGCCCAGCCATGCACGGCGCGGGGCCGGCTGACGACACGCTGCCGGTGGAAGGCAAGCTGCCGCCGCTGACTGGCGCAGTCGACTGGCTGAACTCCGCGCCGCTGACCGCAGCCCAGCTGAAAGGCAAAGTGGTGCTGGTCGACTTCTGGACCTACTCCTGCATCAACTGCCTGCGCACCATGCCCTACGTGAAAGCCTGGGCGGAAAAGTATCGCGACCAGGGCCTGGTGGTGATCGGCGTGCACGCTCCGGAATTCGCCTTCGAGCGTGATATCGGCAACGTCCGCAAGGCGATCAAGGACCTCGGCATCACCTACCCTGTCGCCGTCGATAACGATTACGCCATCTGGCGCGCGTTCGGCAACCAGTACTGGCCGGCGCACTACTTCATCGACGCCAAGGGCCAGATCCGTCATCACCATTTCGGCGAAGGCGAATACGCCCAGTCCGAGCAGGTGATCCAGCAGCTGCTGGAAGAAGCGGGTCGCAAGGACGTCGCCAACACGGTGGTCAGCGCGGAAGACGCCAAGGGCGTGCAGCAGGCCGCCGACATGGGCCAGGTGGCTTCGCCGGAGACCTACCTGGGCTACGAGCGCGCACGAAACTTCGCCTCGCCGGAGGGACAGGCAGCGGACCAGCCGCGCAGCTACACCGCTCCATCGCAGCCGGCGCTGAATCAATGGGGCCTGGCCGGCAACTGGCTGTCGCAGCCTGACCAGGTCACACTGAACCAGGGCACGGGCCGTATCGTCTACCGCTTCCATGCGCGCGACCTGCACCTGGTGCTCGGTCCCGGCAAGGATGGCAAACCGGTGCGCTTCCGCGTGACGATAGACGGCGCAGCACCCGGCGCAAACCACGGCACCGACGTCGGCGTCGATGGCAGCGGCACCATCACCGGCCAGCGTCTGTATCAGCTGGTGCGGCAGTCCGGCAGCATCGCCGACCGCACCTTCAGCATTGAATTCCTCGATCCCGGCGTGCAAGCCTACGCCTTTACCTTTGGTTGAAACGGAGAGCACATCATGAACAGTATCCTGAAAAATTGGGGCGGCCCAGCCGCGCTGGTCGGCGCGGCCATCTTCGGCGTGGCGTTGTGGCAGCAGCCGGCGGAATCGGCGGAAGTCGCGGTGGTGATCGCGCCACCGGCGGTCGACGAACCGGCTGGCGCCGAACACGCTGCCACTGCGATCTTTGCCGGCGGCTGCTTCTGGGGCGTGCAAGGCGTGTTCCAGCACGTGAAGGGTGTCAGCAACGCCGTCTCAGGCTATGCCGGCGGCGACAGCCGCAGCGCCAACTACGACGCCGTCAGCGGCGGCGACACCGGCCACGCGGAGAGCGTGAAGATCACCTACGATCCGGCGCAGGTCAGCTACGGCAAGCTGCTGCAGATCTTCTTCTCGGTGGCGCACAATCCGACGGAGCTCAATCGCCAGGGCCCGGACAGCGGCACGCAATACCGTTCGGCGATCTTCCCGCAAACGCCGGTGCAGCGCAGCGTGGCGGAAAAATACATCGCTCAGCTGGATGCCTCGCACGTGTTCAGGAAACCGCTGGCGACCAGGATCGAAATGGACAAGGCGTTCTACCCAGCCGAGACCTATCACCAGAACTTCCTGACGCTGCACCCCAGCCATCCGTACATCGCCTTCAACGACCTGCCGAAGGTCGAGAACCTGAAGCGTATCGCGCCGGATGTGTATCGCGCCGATCCGGTGCTGGTCCGCAAGGGGCTGTAGTACAATTACAGCAAAATACTATGCGGCCAGGCGCCATGGATACCAGAGACGATCCCTCCCCCGATTCACCGCTGCGCCGCCGCTTGCTGGGCGGCCTGTTGTCCGCCGCCGCGCCTGCGCTGCCGCTGATTTTGCCGTCCAGCGCGCGCGCTGCCGATGCCCCCATCCAGGTCGGCGGCCTTCCCGTCACCTGCAATCTGACGCTGCCGGTAGCCTGCATGGCGAAAGCCGCCGACGCGGGCAAGCCGGGCGCGCTGCCGCGCGGCTTCGAGTACAGCAAATACAATGGCTGGCCCGAGGTCAAGGAGTCGCTGATGACGGGCCGCATCCAGGCCGCCTACATGCTGGCGCCGCTGGTGATGGACCTGGCCGACAAGCGCATCCCGGTCAAGATCGTCTCGCTGGGCCACCGTTCGGGCGCCGTCATCATGGTGCGCACCGATTCGGCCTATAAAAAATTCTCCGACCTGCGCGGCAAGCGTATCGCCATACCAAGCCGCTTCGCGGTGGACTTCCTGTTCCTGCGCAAAATGCTGGCGCGCGAGAAGATGACACCCAAGGACATCGAGATCGTCGAGATGGCGCCGCCGGACATGCCGGCCGCGCTGTACGCCAAGGCGGTGGACGGCTACTGCACCGGCGAGCCTTTCGGCGCCGCCGCGCAGCGCGCCGGCTACGCCCGTCCGCTGGCGATGACACGCGACGAGTGGCGCAACTACATCTGCTGCGTGCTGACGGTGCGCGAAGAACTGATCAAGGAAAACCGCCCACTGGTGCAGGAGCTGGTCAACTATGTGCAGGCCGCCGGCAGCTGGCTCGACTCCACGCCCGTCAGTCGCGAGAAGGCGATCACCATCGCCGCCGGCCGCAAGTACTTCAACCAGGATCCGAACATCCTGCGCTTCGTGATGCAGAACCCGACCGACCGCGTGACCTACGGCGACCTGCGCATGATACGCGCCGAGTTCGACGAATTGATGCAGCTGTCGATCGAAGCAGGCACCATCAAACACCCCATCGCCTACGAGTCGTATGTGGACGAGAGCTTCGTCAAGGCCATCAAGCCGGTCGCCATCAATATATGAGCAAGCTGAAAGTTGCGTTACTGGCGATGTCGATCGCGTTCGGCGCGCAAGCGGCCGATACTCTCGGTCTAAAGGCCGGTGTGTTCGATCCGCCACGCATGGCGCCCGACTTCACGGTGCGCGGCTCGGACGGCAAGGAACTGAAACTGAGCCAGTACCGCGGCAAGCTGGTGCTGCTGGAATTCGGCTACACCTCGTGCGTGGATGTATGTCCGGTGTCGCTGGGGATGCTGGCGGAGGCGCGCCGGCAGATGGGCGCACAGGCCAGCCAGCTGCAGGTCATCTACGTCACCGTCGATCCCGAGCGCGATACGCCCGAGCGCATGCGGAATTACCTGCGCGCTTTCGATCCGACCTTTATCGGCGCCACCGGCACGCCGCAGCAGATGGCGCGCGTACGCCAGGACTATGGCATCACCGCCACCAAAAAAATGATCGATGGTAGCAAGACCGATTACATCGTCGGCCATTCCTCGTACCTGTACTTCGTCGATCGCAAGGGAAGCTTGCGCGCGTTACTGCCGTTCGGACGCACCGCCGCCGACGTCGTGCACGACGCCACGCTGCTGTTGAAGAATTGAGTACGCAGCGTCTACGCAAACCGGCCGCCATCGCGCTGGGTCTTGCCGCTACCGCCGTCGTAGCCCTGTGCGCATGGGCCGCGCTGGCGCCGCTCACCCTGCCCTCGCGCGACGAGCTGTTTGAAATCCCCAACGGCACCTGGGCGCGCCGCATGGCCGGCGACAAGGTGGAGATCCTGCCTGCCGAAATTCATCTGACGCAGGGCGCGAACGACGTGCTCCTGCTGCGCAACAAGGACAGCGTGCCGCAGATTTTCGGGCCGGTGCTGATCATGCCGGGCCAGAGCTTCCGGCTGCCGTTTGAAACCGTCTCCGTCAACGACTTCGCCTGCACCGCGCACGCCAGCGGGCAAATGCGGGTGGTGGTCGACGCCATGCCGCCCGCCGGCTGGCCGCGCCTGAAATGGCGCGCCCTGCGTATGTTCTCAACTTAATTGGACGTTATGGAAAAACTCAAGAAAATCCTGCCGCCGCTGGCGGTGCTGGCCGCGTTGATCGCCTTGTGGTGGATCGTCGTGGTGCAGACCGAGAGCGTGATCTTCCCGACGCCGCTGCAAGTGGTGACCGGCACGCTGGAGCTGGCCGAAGACGGCACGCTGTGGGAGCATATCGGCGCCTCGCTGTTCCGGGTCGGTACCGGCTTCGGGCTGGCGGCGCTGGTCGCCATCCCGATGGGCCTGTGGATGGGCCGCGTGGACGGCGCCTACATCACGCTCAATCCCATCTTCCAGATCCTGCGGCCGATCTCGCCGATTGCGTGGATACCGCTGGCGATCCTGTGGTTCGGCGTGGGCAACCTGTCGCCGATCTTCCTGATCTTTATCGCCGCAGTGTTCCCGATGATCGTGCAGACCGCGTCCGGCGTGCACACCATCGAGCGGCGCTACCTGCGGGCGGCGGAGAACTTCGGCGTGTCGAAGGCCACCCTGTTCCGGCAGGTGATCATACCGGCGGTGCTGCCGGAGATTATCGTCGGCATGCGCATCGCGCTGGGCGTGGCGTGGCTGGTGGTGGTGGCGGCCGAGATGATCGCGCTGCGCTCCGGCCTGGGCTACCTGATCATGGACTCGCGCAACGCCGGCAACCGCTATGACCTGGTCATCGCCGGCATGATCATCATCGGCATCATCGGCCTGATACTGGACGCGGTGATGCGCAAACTCGAAGGCCTCAAATCGGTAAGGTGGCGCTATGGACGCTAAAATCGTCGTCAACGATATCAAGAAAAACTTCAAGGAGCTGCCGGTGGTCGGCGGTGTCAGCCTGGATGTGAAGGACGGCGAATTCGTCGCCATCGTCGGCCCGTCCGGCTGCGGCAAATCGACGCTGATGAAGATCATCGCCGGCTTCGAGCAGCCCAGCGAGGGCGAGGTGCGCATCGACGGCATGGTGCGGCGCGGGCCTAGTCCCAAGGGCATCGCGATCTCGCAGCATGGCTCGGTGTTCCCGTGGCTGACGGTGCAGCAGAACCTGATGTTCGGTCTGACCGGCAATGGCCATGGCGACAAGTCGGCGCTGGCCGATCACTATGCGGAGATGGTGGGCTTGAAGGGTTTCGAGAACAGCTATCCGCACGAGCTGTCGGGCGGCATGCTGAAACGGGTGGAGCTGGCGCGGGCCTTCGTGGTCAAGCCGGAGATCCTGTACATGGACGAGCCCTTCTCCGCGCTGGACGCGTTGATGAACCTGAAGATGCGCACCGAACTGCTGCGCATCCTTTCCGAGGAGCGCCACACGGTGATCCTGATTACGCACGATGTGGAGGAAGCGCTGTTCATGGCGGACCGCATCCTGGTGCTGTCGCCGCGTCCGACGCGGATACAGGCATCGTTCGACGTCCCGCATCCGCATCCGCGCAAGCTGTCCCGCCCTGAATTCCAGGAGATGAAGGAACAGATCCTGCGCGAACTGGGCGTGACTATTTGACCTGCTTGAGTACTTCCAATACGGCCTCGGTCACGGCTTCAGGCTTGTCGGCCTGAATCCCGTGGCCGGCGCCGGCCACGATACGCTGCGTGCCGCGCGTGGACAGCGCGGCCATCTGCTTCTGGATCGCGACGTTCTCGTCTTCCATCGCTTTATTCAGCGCGCTTTGCGGCTGGTTCGGCACCGCATACGGGCTCACGCCGCGCGTCAGCACCACCAGCGGCAGGTCGCCGAGCGGGCGGCGCAAGGCGCGCAACTGCTCATCGCTATCCTTCATCGCATTCCATTCCGCCACCGTGGTGCGCCAGTAGACCGGCTTGCGCTCCTTCGCCAGCACCACCGGGCCAAGCGCAGGGCCGAAGAAAGTCGACGGATCGCCGATGCAGTTCTTCTGCTGCTCGCTGCCGGCGGCGATGCCCTTGCCTTTGCTGGCAGCGGCCAGGCAGTACTGGTTCTGCTGCTCGACCATGCCGTAGATCTGCTTGATCTTCCCATCGGTGACTTTATCGAGGCGGCTGGTTTCGTCTTCGTGCTGCGCTTCGACCAGCACCAGGCCCTTGACCTCGTCCGGATAGCGATAGGTGTAGACCTGCACGTTGGCGCCGCCCAGCGAATTGCCAACCAGGATATACGGCGGCTTGACGTCGGCGCTTGCCAGCAGCTTGTGCAGATCCTCGGCCACGTTCTCGGAGGTGTTCGGGCGAGTGGCAGGATCGCTGAAGCCGAAGCCGGCGCGGTCAAACACGCAAGCGCGCGTGTGCTTGGCTACTTCCGGCTGCACCTTGAACCAAGCCCAACCGGCGTCGCCGGACGGCGAGTCGAACAGCACGGTGGTGGCGCCCTCGCCGCTGCAATGCAGATTCATCTTGCGGCCGCCGACATCGATCAGCTGCTGCGGCTTGGCAAACGCACGGCCGCCATCGCTCTTCACGACGGAAGCCGCCAATACAGGGGAAACGGCAGCGGCGGCCAGCGCCAGCAGTTCAAGACGGAACAAAGGTTTAGTCATTCAGCTCATCCTTAAAAATGGGGTCAAGTCTGACATTCGGACACGGGCTCAAGCTTGTCAATTTTACTACAGCTGTGCTCGTGTCCGAATGTCAGACTTGACCCTCACTTTAGCGGACGGCGAGGGAGACGCTGGCGGGGAATTGCGGGGCGCGGCGGTGCAGCGTAGCCTGTTCGTAGGAGTAGGCCATGCGGATCAGCGAAGCTTCGCTGTAGGCGGCGCCGACGAAGGACAAGCCTACCGGCAGGCCGTGTACATACCCGGCCGGCACCGTGATGTGCGGGTAGCCTGCCACCGCCGCCGGCGACGAGAAGCTGCCGCCGAAGTGGTCGCCGTTGATGAAGTCGGTCAGCCATGCCGGGCCGCCGGTCGGCGCCACCAGGGCGTCGAGCTGGTGCTCGCGCATTACCTGGTCGATGCCTTCGGCGCGCGAGTAGCGCTGGTTGTTGGCCAGCGCGTCGCGGTAGGCCGGGGTGTCGAGATCGCCCTTGGCCTGCGATCGCTCCAGGTATTCCTGGCCGAAGTACGGCAGCTCATGCTGGTGGTTTTTCTGGTTGAAGGCGATGACGTCGGCCATGTTGGACACCGGCGCGTGCGGTGCGTAGTCCTTCAGGTAGGCCGCCAGGTCGGCCTTGAATTCGTACAGCAGCACTTCGGTCTCGCTGTCGCCGTATTTGCTGACGTTGGGGACTTCGGTGTCGACCAGGATCGCGCCCTGCGCCTTCAGGTCCAGCAGCGCTTTTTCGATCACCGCGTCCAGCTCGTCGTTGGTGCCGAAGAAGTTGCGGGCCACGCCGATGCGCTTGCCCTTCAAGCCGCCCTTCTCCAGCGCGGCGCGGTAATCGCCTGCCTTGCCAGCGCCCTCCTGCGTGACCGGATCCATCGCATCGACGCCGGTCATCGCGGCCAGCATCAGGGCGGCGTCGGCGACGCTGCGCGCCATCGGGCCGGCCGTGTCCTGCGAGTGGGCGATCGGGATGATGCCGCTGCGGCTCACCAGTCCCAGCGTCGGCTTGATGCCGACCAGGCCGCAGATCGATGCCGGCGAAACGATCGAGCCGTCGGTCTCGGTGCCGACCGCCAGCGTGGCCAGGCCGGCGGCAATCGCCGCGCCCGAGCCGGAGCTGGAGCCGCTGCAATTGCGGTCCAGCGAATATGGATTCAAGGTCAGTCCACCGCGCCCGCTCCAGCCGCTGACCGAATGCGTCGAGCGCATATTGGCCCATTCGCTCAGGTTGGTCTTGCCGATGATGACGGCGCCGGCCGCGCGCAACTGGGCGGCGACGTGGGCGTCGCGCGCGGCGCGGATGCCGTTCAGCGCCAGCGAGCCGGCGGTGGTGCTCATGCGGTCGCCGGTGGCGATGTTGTCTTTGAGGAGGACGGGGATGCCGTGCAGCGGGCCGCGCACGCGCTTGAGGTTGCGCTCACGGTCCATGTCCAGCGCGATCTTCAGCGCTTCGGGATTGATTTCGATGATGGCGTTGAGGCGGGGGCCGGCTTTGTCGATGGTCTTGATGCGGGCCAGGTATTGCGAGGTCAGCGAGTGCGAGGTCAGTTTGCCGGCCTCCATCATCTGCTGTTGTTCCCAGACGCCGGCATCGAGGATGCCACCGGGGCCGAGCTTGGACGCCGCACCGGCCTGCGCCGCCAGCACCCGGTTGCTGCCCGCCATGGCCCCTGCGGCCACGCCGATACGAACAAATTCCCTGCGATCCATGCCATCCTCGTGAGTGGTTTTAACTGATCACCAATGCGCACTATTTATTGCATCGCATAAATATATCAGCGTGTTGCCACCTACACCACAGAAATTATTACAAATCAGCAAATAATTACTAACTTCCAATAAAAAAAGCACGCTGGCATGATGCGAGCGTGCTTTTTTGGCATAAAAACCGATTAGTTACGAACGATACGCTTGTATTCGTTGGTACGGGTGTCGATTTCGATGACGTCGTCCTGGCTCACGAACAGCGGCACTTGCACGGTGTGGCGATGGGCTTCGATGGCGTTTTCGATCTTGGCTTCTTTCAGGACGTTGCCCGAAGTGTTGCCTTTAACCGCAGGCTCCGAGTACACGACCTGGCGTGCGATGGTGGTTGGCAGTTCAACCGAGATCGCTTTGCCGTCGTAGAACACGGCTTCGCATTCCATACCGTCTTTCAGGTAGTTCAGCGCTTCGCCCAGGTTTTCTTCTTCGATTTCGTATTGCTCGTAGTCGGTGTCCATGAACACGTACAGCGGATCGGCGAAGTACGAGTAGGTCACTGGCTTCTTGTCCAGAACGACTACGTCGAACTTGTCGTCGCCGCGGAACACGTTTTCCATCGGGGTGTTGGTCAGAAGATTCTTCATCTTCCATTTGTACGTGAAGCCCGTGCGGCTCGAACCGTTGACGTCGGAGCGCAGAACGATCATAGGCTTGCTGTCAACCATGATGATGTTGCCAACACGAATTTCTTTTGCAGGTTTCATAGAGAGTGTACGTAAAAAGTAGGTTGCGTAAAAATCATCTGTCGCCAGGCTGAACGCCCAAAGCTCACGGTTGATCGGGTAAAAATGCGCTAGAGATTAACCCGGCATTATACCTTGTTTTTCCCGCACCGCCTATCTCAGCGTGGCGGCGAACGCCATCAGATTGGCGGCCAGGTCGCCGTGGGCCAGCATTTGCGCCTGCCACTCGCCGGCGCGCGCCTGCATCGCCGGCATCTGGCGCGCGAACGCTTGCCACAGCGTCGGCCAGCCGCTGCCCTCGCCCGCCGTCGGCGCGCCGTTCCAGCGCAGCGAAAATTCGGCCAGCGCGTCGAGTTCGACGGCGTAGCGTTGCAGGAAGGCGCGCAGTTTTTTGTGGTGCAGGTCTTCGTCCTGCGGGTAGATGTGCCAGACAAAAGGCTTGCCGGCCCACTGCGCGCGCACGAAGGAATCCTCGCCGCGCACGAAGTTCAGGTCGCAAGCCCACAGCAGCTTGTCGTAGTCCGGCTGCGGCACGAAAGGCAGCACGCGCAGCGTCAGCGCGCCATCGGTGGCGCTGGCGCCGGCCCTGGCTTCGGCGCCGAGGAAGGCTTGCACCGACTCGGCCGCCACACCTTCCGGCACCAGGCAGGTGACGGCCTGGTCGCCCTGGCGCCAGACATCCAGCAACGCCGAGACCGGCGCGTGCGGGTAGCAGAACAGCGAGACCTTGGTGGCCGCCAGCTCGCCCGGCGTAACGCCGAAGCGCGCCAGGAGCTGCGCCATCGCCGCCGGCGAGGACTGGAACTGAACGCGCTGCTGTTCCAACTCCACCTCGCGCAGCAGGCCGCCGGTTTTGTCGGTGAAGCCGGGGAAGAAGAAATGCTTGGTCAGCGGCAGGCGCGGATGCGGCGACGTCAGGCGATGGCAACCTTCGACCCACTCCTCGGCAGTCAGGCCTTCCAGGTTGAACCACACCGGGCGCGGCTCGCACTGCGCCATCGCCTCGATGTAGCCGGGCGGGATGTCGACCGCGAAGAATTCAATGACGATGTCGGCCACGTCGCCCGGCGTGAAGGCGCCGTCCTGGTCGCGCCAGTGGCGCACCCGCACGCCATCGAGCTGCTGGCTGTCGGCGGCGGTGTCGACCTCGGGACAGATGCGACGGAAGCTGGCCAGGTCGTCGACCCACAGCGTGACGGCGATGTCGTGCTCGCGCCGCAGCTGGCGCGCCAGGCGCCAGCAGATGCCGATGTCGCCGTAGTTATCGACGACGCGGCAGAACAGATCGAGGCGGCGAAATTTATTCATGATGAGTCGGAAAAACGTGAGGCTGGATGATACCTGATTAACGTGCGAGGGCCACCAAGAATACCAAAACTTCCGCCCACAGGCCCAGTCCAATCCCTTCCAGCGCAGGTCCATGCGGCACGTGGACAGCGCTGGCTAATAGCAACCACAACAAGGAGATGTCATGAACGAGTATCAACAATACTATGGACAACAACTAGCACCACAACAACTGGGCGGCCTGGCGCCGCAAGGTTTCTTCGGCAGCTTGCTGGGCGCACCGCTGGGTGGCCTGATCGGCCGCGGCATCGGCGGGCTGTTTGGCAATTCCCATCTCGGCAGCCAGATCGGCCAGGCGGCCGGCGGCATCGGCGGCTCCTTCCTGCCACTGGGCGTCGACCCTGTGACCGCCGCCTACGCACAACAAGCACAACAACAGCAACTGCAACAACTACAACAGCTGCAACAGGCCCAGCTCGCACCACAGGGCTGGTTTGGCAACATCATCAAGAGCGTGGCACAACCACTGGGCGGCGCCATCGGCGGCGCTTTCGGTAACGCCGGCCTGGGCAACACCATCGGCGGCATCGCCGGCCAGTTGGGCGGCATGCTGCCGTTCGCGGCCGATCCGGTGCAGCAAGCTTACGCCCAGCAGGCAGCCCAGCTCCAACAACTACAACAGCTGCAAGCACAAGGCTTGGCGCCGCAAGGTTGGTTCGGCAATATCATCAAGAGCGTGGCGCAGCCGCTGGGCGGCATGATAGGCGGCGCCTTCGGCAATTCCGGACTGGGCAACACCATCGGCGGCATCGCCGGCCAGCTGGGCGGCATGCTGCCCTTCTCGGCCGATCCGGTGACGCAAGCCTATGCACAGCAGGCGGCGCAGCTGCAAGCGCAAGGCCTGGCGCCGCAGGGCTACTTCAGCGACCTGCTGCGCCAGCGCGGCAACACCGGCATCATCAGCCCACCCATCTTCGGCCGGACCGCCATCGGCAGCCCCGGCATCGGCTACTCGGTGCCCAACATCGCCAACATGCTGCCGTTCGCCGTCGATCCGGTGACGCAAGCCTATGCGCAGCAAGCCCAGGACGCGCAGCTGCAACAGCTGCAAGGGCTGGCGCCTCAGGGCTGGTTCGGCAACCTCATCAAGAGCGTGGCGCAGCCGCTGGGCGGCGCCATCGGCGGCGCGTTCGGCAATTCGGGACTGGGCAACACCATCGGCGGCATCGCCGGGCAGCTGGGCGGCATGCTGCCGTTCGGCGTCGATCCGGTGACGGCGGCTTATGCGCAACAACAGGCACAACTGGCCCAGCTGACGCAGCAGGCGCAACTGGCCAACGCCGGCAACGGTTTGTATGGCGGCCAAACCCTGCATTGACCGGGCGCTGAGGCGCTGACCGGACGGCCCTGCCGTCCCCTGCCCTCCGACGGCGGCGGCCGCGGAGGGCGCTGCACTTTTCAAGGAGACCCTCATGTTTGAAACCCAAGGCGCGCAAGCCAAGAAGGCCAGGTATCTGATCCATGCCACCGACGACGCGCCGCTGGCCGATTTCCTGGCGCTGGCCGACGTCGACCCCGAGATCAATGTGGTCGACGTCATCGGCCCGCACGACCAGCCGCATACGGTGGTCGTCGAAATCAGTCCCGACAAAGCCCGCGTGCTGGAGCTGCATTTCCGCAGCACCGGCACGCCCTCCCACCAATTGACGATAGAACCGGACCAGCCGCTGTCGCTATTCGACCGCGAGCAGGCCGATCCGATTTGAAAGGAAAGTCCATGCCCAAACCCTCCAACGATGGCGTCTCGTCGTCCCCGGATACCACGCTTTCCGGCGGCGGCGAAACTACCAGCTCCACAGAAAACCCCGGCCGCTCGTCGCGCGGTTCCAGCGGCTCCGGCGCCAGTCCGATGGCAGCTGCCGGCGACGCGGCGGCCGATGCCGCCGGCGAGCCCGGCAAACGCACGGCCAGCGGCGGCGGCCGCGCAGTCGGCGCGCGCAGGAAGCAGTATGTGATCGCGCCGCGTCAGCCCGACGGCTTGCAGGCGCTGAGTTTCCAGCCACTGCAATTCTCGGCGCTGGAACAGGCTCTGCGCAGCAGCAATGACATCGAGGTGGTCGACACGGTCGGCCCGAAATCCGTGCTCGGCGCGCTGGCCGATGGCATGGGCGGCTCGCAAGGCGTGCTGGTGGCACGCATGACGGAACAGAAAGCCGCCGTGCTGCACCAGCAAGGCCAGGGCCGGCTGCTGGTGGAAAACGACCAGCACCTGAACCTGATGGATCCGGCGCTGCGCCAGCCGGCGATGGTGACCGGCGTGATGTCGGCTGGCGGTGGCCCGGTACTCAACGCCGTCGTCAGCGTAATCGGCAAGGACGGCGCGCCGCAGGCGGAAGCGGAAGTGTCGCTGTTCGGCAGCATGCTGCCGGCCAGCGGCGTGACCGACGCCAACGGACAAGTCACGCTGTCGTTGTTCGGCGAGACGCCGGAATCGGTGCGCGGCCTGTACGTCAAGCCCAAGTCCGACTACTGGAGCTTCTACCAGCGCGACCCCGACATCAGCACCGACGAGGCCAATGTCGTGTCGTTACGCGCCTTGTCGGACTGGCCGTCGCTGGCCGGCTTCCCGCGCCAGCGCGCCTACGGCTGGGGCCAGAAGGCGATGCGCCTGGATCAGCTGCCCGGCAATTATCGCGGCCAGGGCATCAAGATCGCCATCATCGATTCCGGCGCGGCCACCACCCACGCCAACCTGAAAGACATCAAGGCCGGCTTCGACGTCCTGAACAAGAAGACCAATCCCGACGGCTGGGACCAGGACACGCTGGGCCACGGCTCGCACTGCGCCGGCGTGATCGCGGCGGCCGACATCGCCTCCGGCATACGCGGCTTTGCGCCGGACGCGGAGGTACATGCCTGCAAGCTGTTCCCCGGCGGTCAGATCAGCCAGTTGATCGATGCGCTGGAATACTGCATCGACAAGCAGATCGACGTGGTCAACCTGAGCCTGGGCGGCGCCGAGGTGTCGGAAGCGCTGGAGCAGCAGATCGTGCGCGCCAAGCGGGCCGGCATCGCTTGCATCGTCGCGGCCGGCAATTCAGGCGGCGCGGTGCAATACCCGGCCTCGTCACCCAACGTGCTGGCGGTGGCGGCGGTGGGCAAGCTCGACGAATTCCCGGCCGACAGCTATCACGCGCAGACGCTGGACCAGAATGTCGACGCCTACGGTTATTTCACGGCCAAGTTCAGCTGCTTCGGACCGCAGGTGGCGGTGTGCGCGCCAGGGGTGGCGATCACCTCTTGCGTGCCGCCGAATAATTTCGCGGCCTGGGACGGCACCTCGATGGCGACGCCGCATGTGACCGGGCTGGCGGCGCTGACCTTGGCGCACCATCCGGACTTCCAGTCGCCGCAGTACAAGGCGCGCGGGGCCGAGCGGGTCGAGCGGCTGTTCCAGATCATTCGCGCCAGTGCGCACCGGGTCAGCCTGGCCGACCAGAGCCGCACCGGTTTCGGCATGCCGGATGTGCTGGTGGCGGTGGGCTTGCAGACGCAGGTCAGCCAGCAGCCGGTGCAGGTGGCGCCGCAGCAGGCCGGCGTGATGTCGCCGATGATGGCGGCGCCGCAGTTGGGCGGCGCAATGAGCGGCTTGATGGGCGGTGGCGCGGTCTACGATCCGCTGGGGCTGGACGTGGCGCGGGCGGCGCAGCTGGCCGCCTACAGCACGCAATGGCCGCAGCTGGGTCGCTTCCCGCTGCCGCAGCCGTACAACCCCATCATGTGGTAGCTCCGGAAATGCAAAAAGCCGCACAAGGCGGCTTTTTGCATGCTTACTGCTTGAATGGCGTCCCCAAGGGGATTCGAACCCCTGTACTCACCGTGAAAGGGTGATGTCCTAGGCCTCTAGACGATGGGGACAGAAATCTGTCCGTACTGGCCGGTGCTACGTTTTGGAAAAATCCTGTGGCGTCCCCAGGGGGATTCGAACCCCCGTACTCACCGTGAAAGGGTGATGTCCTAGGCCTCTAGACGATGGGGACTTTTCCAAGGCGCGAATCATAGCAGTCTCTATCGCGCTTGGCAATAGCAAACCCTTGTTTTCACAGGAAAAAGTCGAAACATAGTCGAGCTTGCAACACGGCCGCAACAGGCGCAAAAACAAAAAAGCCGCTCAAGGCGGCTTTTGCAATGCTGGCGTCCCCAGGGGGATTCGAACCCCCGTACTCACCGTGAAAGGGTGATGTCCTAGGCCTCTAGACGATGGGGACATGTCGGTGCTTCCTGCGCTAATGGTGGAGGTAAGCGGGATCGAACCGCTGACCTCTTGCATGCCATGCAAGCGCTCTCCCAGCTGAGCTATACCCCCCCGGGCGCAGAAAGTCTTCTGTCGTACTACGGTGCTGCAGGTACTACTTTTACTACTCTCATCAGCCTGGCAAAGCTGGCGTCCCCAAGGGGATTCGAACCCCTGTACTCACCGTGAAAGGGTGATGTCCTAGGCCTCTAGACGATGGGGACCTCGGAACTACAGTTACTACCTTCGTCATCACTTCCGCGCAGTGGTGGAGGTAAGCGGGATCGAACCGCTGACCTCTTGCATGCCATGCAAGCGCTCTCCCAGCTGAGCTATACCCCCCGGGCGCAGAAATAATAAAAGCCGCTTGCGCGACTTTTGTTTTCACTACTTGTATCTATCCAGCGTAAAGCCAAACATCAAACAAATCAGTACAAACAACGTCAACTACAACATCTACAACTTTGGCGTCCCCAGGGGGATTCGAACCCCCGTACTCACCGTGAAAGGGTGATGTCCTAGGCCTCTAGACGATGGGGACTGCGAACAACCAATTCTGCAACGTGGTGGAGGTAAGCGGGATCGAACCGCTGACCTCTTGCATGCCATGCAAGCGCTCTCCCAGCTGAGCTATACCCCCGTTTGCTGCAGAAACAAGAGTATAGCAAAGAAGCTGCGCTATGCAAATACCCTTTTGCAACTTTGCTCAGGATTCAAGTCAGAATCAGAGAAATTTCGCCAGGCGCGCCACAATTGCCTCGCGGCCGAAGATCTGCAACACCGCATCGATGGCCGGGGTTTGCAGCTGGCCGGTGACGATCAAACGCAGCGGCATGGCCATCTGCGGCATCTTCAGCGTGTTGGCGGCCAATACTTCCTTGATCATCGCAGCCAGCGCTTCCTTGGTCCACTCCACCGTGGCGCAACGCTCGGCAAACTGCGCCAGCGCCGGCTTGACGGCGTCGGTCAGGTGCTGGGCCATCAGCGCGGCGTCCGGCTGCGGCGCACGGTAGAACAGCATGGCGGCGTCGGCCAGTTCGTTGACAGTGTTGACGCGCTCCTTCATCAGCGCCAGCACGGCCGGCAATGCAGGCGCGCCTTCGAACACGGCGCCGGCGGCCAGCATGCGCGGCTGGGCCAGCGCGGCCAGGCGTTCGTTGTCGGCCTGCTTGATATAGTGGTTGTTGAGCCAGTTCAGCTTTTCGATGTTGAACTGCGCCGCCGAGTTGGACAGGTGGGTGCCGTCGAACCAGCCGCACACCTGCTCCATCGAGAACACTTCGTCGTCGCCGTGGCTCCAGCCCAGGCGCGCCAGGTAGTTCAGGATCGCTTCCGGCAGATAGCCTTGCGCCGGATAATCCATGACGTTGACGGCGTCCTTACGCTTGGACATCTTCTGGCCGTCGGCGCCCAGTATCATCGGCAGGTGGCCATACAGCGGCAGCGGCGCGCCGATGGCGCGCAGGATGTTGATCTGGCGTGGCGTGTTGTTGACGTGGTCGTCGCCGCGCAGCACGTGGCTGATTTCCATGTCCCAGTCGTCGACCGCCACGCAGAAGTTATAGGTCGGCGTGCCATCCGGACGGGCGATGACCAGATCGTCCAGTTCCTTGTTGCCGATGGTGATGGTGCCTTTGACGAAATCGTCCCACGTCACTTCGCCGTCCAGCGGGTTCTTGAAGCGCACCACCGGCTTGCGGTCGGCCGGGATGGCCGGCAGGGTCTTACCCGACTCAGGACGCCAGGTACCGTCGTAGCGCGGCTTTTCGCCGGCTTCGCGCATGCGCTCACGCATCGCTTCGACTTCTTCCGGCGACGAGTAGCAGTGGTAGGCGGTGCCCGCTTCCAGCATCTGCGCCACGACTTCGCGGTAGCGGTCCATGCGCTGCATCTGGTAGAACGGGCCTTCGTCGTGGCTCAGGCCCAGCCACTCCATGCCCTCGATGATGGCTTGCACCGCTTCCGGGGTCGAACGCTCGAGGTCGGTGTCTTCGATGCGCAGCACGAAGGTGCCGCCGAAGTGACGGGCGTAGGCCCAGGAATACAGCGCCGTGCGGGCGCCGCCCAGGTGAAGGTAGCCGGTCGGGCTCGGTGCGAAACGGGTGCGGACTGGCTTGGCTGGTGCGGTAGTCATCGATGTAGGAGTGCTTATATGTAAAAGAAGCTATTTTACCGCGTCGGCGAAGGTGCGGCGATAGCGCTCTTCCGCATCGGCGCGGGTGTTGATCTCAAACAGCAGCCCGCCCGGCGCTTCGCAGAAGAAGCGCGAGCCGCGTTCGTGATAGAACACTTCGGTTTTCATAGTGACGCCCTCCTCCTTGAATCGGGCGTGCAAGGCGCGCACCTCGTCGGCGCTCGGCAGCTCGAAGCCCAGGTGGAAGTTGTGCGGCCAGACGGCGGTACGGTCGCCGCAGTCTTCGATGACGATGTCGAAGCCGTCGCGCTTGAGGATGCTGATCGGGCCGGCCAGTTCGACCCGGCAGCCCAGCTGGCGCTCGAAGAAGGCGACGCTCGCGGCGACGTCGTTGGAGGGGAAACTCAGGTGGTTTAAACGCATGGTGGACTCCGTTTATCTGGTGGATGAAAGCCACAGATTACGGAGTCCGCCCGGCCCCGGCTATTCGCTATCCGGCAGCTGGATGGAGGCGAAAAACCGGTGTAAAAACAAGGCCTTGCGGCTTAGATCAGCGAAGGCGCGGCAGCGCCATTCGCTTTTCCATCGATTACTTGACGGTGACCTTGATGGACGTGCTCATGCCCGGACCATAGGACTGGTGCAAGCCGTTGGCGAACTGCAGCGACAAGACGTAGGTGCCGGGCGCCAGCTTGACTTCGGTCTCGGTCTGCCCCTTGCCGAAGTGGATGTGCTGGTCGTCGGCCGGGACCACTTCGCCCGCCTTGACCGGCGCGGCGTTGATCAGCAGGTGGTGGTGGCCGGTGTTGGCCGTCATGTCGCCGGCCGGCTTGACATCCATGCCGGTGACGGCGAACTTGACCCTGAACGGGCTGGTAACGGTGGAGCCATCGAAGGGCTCGACGAAGGCCACCGATTGCTGGGCAAAGGCGCTGGCGCTCAAGGCCAGGAAGGCTGCTGCGGTGATAATTTTTTTCATCATGGGTAATCTCCGGTTAGTCGTTCTTGATGACGATGCTAGGGAACTTGCTGGTCATATCCTTGGCCTTTTCAGCGACCTGTACTGCAATCTTGCGGGCGATGTCCTTGTAGATGGCGGCCACCTGGCCGTCCGGTTCGGCCACCACGGTCGGTTTGCCGGAATCGGCCTGCTCGCGGATGGACAGGGTCAGCGGCAAGGCGCCGAGGAACTCGACGTTGAAATCCTTGCACATCTTGGCGCCGCCGCCCGCGCCGAAGATTTCTTCCGCATGGCCGCAGTTGGAGCAGATGTGGGTGCTCATGTTCTCGACGATGCCGAGGATAGGAATGCCGACCTTCTCGAACATCTTCAGGCCCTTGCGCGCGTCCAGCAGCGCGATGTCCTGTGGCGTGGTGACGATGACGGCGCCGGTGACCGGCACCTTCTGCGACAGGGTCAGCTGGATATCGCCGGTGCCGGGCGGCATGTCGACGATCAGGTAGTCGAGGTCGCGCCAGTTGGTCTGTTCCAGCAGCTGCTGTAGCGCCTGCGTGACCATCGGGCCACGCCACACCATCGGCTCGTCCGGATCGATCAGGAAGCCGATCGACGACACTTGCACGCCGTAGTTTTCCAGCGGCTCCATGGTCTTGCCGTCCTTGGTTTCCGGACGGCCGGACACGCCCAGCATCATCGGCTGCGACGGGCCGTAGATGTCGGCGTCCAGCAGGCCGACCGAGGCGCCCTCGGCGGCCAGTGCCAGCGC
The DNA here is from genome assembly GCF_003416895.1 of Duganella sp. BJB476. Taxonomy (GTDB): domain Bacteria; phylum Pseudomonadota; class Gammaproteobacteria; order Burkholderiales; family Burkholderiaceae_D; genus Rugamonas. The sequence goes on along the minus strand of NZ_QVIO01000001.1, from coordinate 473,750 downwards.
CAGGTTGACGGCGGTGGTCGATTTGCCGACGCCGCCCTTGCCGGAAGCCACGGCGATGATGTTCTTCACGTTGGGCATCAGCTTGAGGCCGCGCTGCACGGTGTGCGAGATCACCTTGCTGTGCACGTTGACGCTGACATTGCCGGCGCCCGGCAGCACGCGCAGGGCGGCGATGACGCTGGCGCGGATGGCGTCGAACTGGCTCTTGGCCGGGTAGCCCAGTTCGATATCGAGGGAGATATCGCCGCCCTCGACCTTCAAATTCTTCACGGCCTTGCCGGACACATAGTCTTTCGTTGTATTTGGGTCAACGATTTGGGACAGCGCGGCTTTGACGTCTTCTACTGTGATGCTCATGTAACTCTCTCCGTAAAATGTGCTCTCATTCTAGCGCATAGCGACAGAAAACCCCTCAGACGTGTGCAGTTGCGGCTTCCACTGTTAAAATGTTCTTTTTCCACCCACAAAGTGCATCAACCATGACCCGCAAGCTGTTCGTCACCACTGCCCTGCCCTACGCTAACGCCGCTTTCCATATTGGCCACATGATGGAGTACATCCAGGCCGACATCTGGGTCCGGTTCCAGCGAATGCAGCGCGACGGCGACGCCCAGCGCGTGGTGCACTTTGTCGGCGCCGACGACACCCACGGCACGCCGATCATGATCGCCGCCGAAAAGGAAGGCATCACGCCGCAGGAATTCGTGGCCAAGATCGCCGCCGGCCGCGCCCAATACCTGGACGGTTTCCATATCGCCTTTGACAACTGGTATTCGACCGATTCGCCGGAAAACGTCGAACTGTCGCAGGGCATCTACCGCAAGCTGCGCGACAACGGCCTGATCCAGACCAAGATCGTGCCGCGCTTCTACGACCCGGTCAAAGGCATGTTCCTGGCGGACCGCAACATCAAGGGCGAGTGCCCGACCTGCCACGCCAAGGACCAGTACGGCGACAACTGCGAAGTGTGCGGCGCGGCCTACCAGCCGACCGAGCTGATCAACCCGTTCTCGGTGTTCACCAACGCCACGCCGATCTTGAAGGACTCTGAGCAGTACTTCTTCAAGCTGTCCGACCCGCGCTGCTACCAGTTCCTCAAGGACTGGCTGAACACGCCTGGCCGCCTGCAGCCGGAAATGGTCAACAAGGTCAGCGAATGGCTGGGCGAAGCCGGCGAAAAGCTGGCCGACTGGGATATCTCGCGCGACGCGCCTTACTTCGGCATCCCGATTCCTGACGCGCCGGGCAAGTTCTTCTACGTGTGGCTGGACGCGCCGGTCGGCTACCTGGCCAGCCTGAAAAACTACTGCGAGAAAAAGGGCATCGACTACGACGCCCTGCTGCAAGACCCGGGCACCGAACAGATCCACTTCATCGGCAAGGACATCGTCTCCTTCCACCTGCTGTTCTGGCCTGCCATGCTGAACTTCGCCGGTCATCCGGTGATCGACAAGCTCAAGGTCAACGTGCACGGCCACCTGACCGTCAACAACGAAAAAATGTCCAAGTCGCGCGGCACCGGCATCTCGCCGCTGCGCTACCTGAACCTGGGCATGAACCCGGAATGGCTGCGCTACTACATCGCCTTCAAGCTGAACTCCAAGGTGGAAGACCTGGACTTCACCGGCGACGACTTCGTGGCCCGCGTCAACAGCGACTTGATCGGCAAGTACGTCAACATCGCTTCGCGCTGCGCCGGCTTCATCGCCAAGAAGTTCGACGGCAAGCTGGCCTCGTCGCTGTCCGAAGGCGCGCAGGGCTGGATCAAGCGCGCGCTGATCACCGCTGACGGCGTCGAGCGCCAGGCCAGCATCGCCGCCAATTTCGAGGCGCGCGAGTTCGGCAAGGCGCTGCGCGAGATCATGGAGATCGCCGACATCACCAACCAGTACGTCGACGAGAACAAGCCGTGGATCCTGGCCAAGGACGACGCCAAGCTGGCCGAGTTGCACGACGTCTGCACCACCGCGCTGATCCTGTTCCGCCAGCTGACCATCTTGCTGTCGCCGGTGCTGCCGGGTGTGGCCGCCAATGTCTCCAAGTTCCTCAACGACGAGCAGCTGCTGTGGGCCGATACCGACGTCGCCAGCGGCGTAGTGTCGAGCGCGATGCTGGGCCGTACCATCGGCGCCTACGCGCACCTGATGACGCGCGTCGATGCGAAAATGATTGAAGACCTGTTCGATGCGCCGGCGCAGCAAGCTGCCGCTGCGGCCGCTCCAGCGGTCGCCGCCAAGCCGGCCAAGCAGGCCGCCGCAGTACCAGCCGCACCGGCGCTGCCGATGCCGGAAGGCGTGGAAGAACTGGCGCCGCAGATCAGCATCGACGACTTCGTCAAGATCGACCTGCGCGTGGCCAAGATCGTCAACTGCGAGCACGTCGACGGTTCGGACAAGCTGCTGCGCCTGACCTTGGATGTGGGCGAAGGCCGCCTGCGCAATGTCTTCTCCGGCATCAAGTCCATGTATCAGCCAGAAGAACTGGTCGGCAAGCTGACCGTGATGGTAGCCAACCTGGCGCCGCGCAAGATGAAGTTCGGAGTATCCGAAGGCATGGTGCTGGCCGGTTCGGCCAAGGACGAGAAAGCCAATCCAGGCATCTACATCCTCAACCCATGGCCGGGCGCTGAGCCAGGCATGCGCATCCGCTAAGGGCCGGCCGATGAACATCGTGGTTCGGGAAGCACGGAATGACGATGCCAAGCTGATTGCCGACCTCACGCGCGCCGCGTGGGCCGGCAAGGTCAGCGTCACTTCCAGCGGCCACCGCGAAACCGCCGTCCTCGTTGCAGAACACCTGCGCGATGGCGGCGGTTTTGTTTTGCTGGTCGATGAACAGCCGGTGGGTTCGGTGCGCTGGCTGCCGCTCGATGCGGAGCCTGACGTGTGGGAGATCTGCCGCATGGGCGTGCTGCCGCAGCATCGGGGCGGCAATCTGTCGCAACATCTGCTGGAGGCGGTGATCCATCACGGCCTGGCGAGCGGCGTGGAGGAAGTGCGGCTGGCCGTGCGCAGCGACCAGCCCAAGCTGATCGACTTCTACACCGCCTTCGAATTCGAACTGGCTGAAGAGCTTGAATACTCCCACGCCAATCCGTTGGAACCGCCGCCGCTGGTGATGCGGCGTTCGCTCAAGTACTAAGCCGCTACGTCGTGGCGTGGTTGATGTGCTTGAGCAGGGTCTTGATATCGTTTTCCGCTTCCGGCGACACCTGGGTGAACATGCAGCCGACATGCAGCTGTTCGCCCAGCAGGAATGAACGGACCGAGCGCGTGACCCGGATTTCCATTTCCGCGACGACGACGGATTCCGACTCCGATTCCGATTCCAGTTCCAGCCGCACCTCCACCAGCTTGCGGCCCTTGAGCAAACCCTTGGTCGCGCTCTTGGTGCAGCGCAGGCCCATGCCACCCTGCGCGAAATCGTAGATGGGCAGCTCATACATCTTGCTGTTCACCTCGAACGAGGCCGTGAAGGTGACGCCCAGCGGCGTTTCCACGCGCTCGAACGCGCGCCGGTTCAGCACCGCACAGGTTTCCGGGAATATCATCGGGATCAGATGCGGCTGGTCGGGCAGCGATTTCCAATCCTGATTAGTCAGGCGAAATTGAATCTTCGCATTACTCAGGACGGTGACAAAGGTGACTTTTCCAGGCGGGAGAACTGAGCCTTCGTTCAATTCCATCACGAAATGCGGGTTCTCGGGATCGACTGAAAGTATGCGTCCAAGCACCGGCTCTCGGACACCGCTCACGTACATCGAGATCGCATCGCCGCTCGCGGCCAGGGAAGTCAATGCATCGCCGATATCGTCCTCGGTCGTCATGTCATACGAATTCGCGGCGGCGGGGATCTGGCCTATCGCGTCTTGGGGCCGTGGCGGTCCTCTACGGATCGTGACGGCAGTGTGCTCAGTGAGTAGCATTTCACCACCTATAATGTAGACGTTATCTGGGTCTCTTATAACTTCATCATAGTTTGGGAATTGCCCCATTGCAACCTATTTTTTACATTTTGAAATATAGGAGTGGAAACAACCCACTCCCGCCAGCTATTCCTACTTGTAAATACCACAACCGATTACGACGTCGTCCACGCGCTCGACATAGGTGCGCTTGCCGTCGACCGTGCCGGTGCTGGGATTGGGCCATTTGTAATCGACCCACCCCTTGCCTTCCTTGCCCATGCCCAGCGCCAGGATGTCCTTGATCAGGAACTTGCCATCTGCATCCTTCATCTCCAGCACGTTCTTGCCGACCAGCTTGATGTTGGCGCCGTTGGCCAGCTCGACGCCATCGCCATTGGCGCCGAAGGCGAAGATGTACAGATCCTTCTGAATGAACTGCCCCTTGGGATTATTGAACTCGGCGAAGGCCTTTTCCTTGCCGTTCTTCTTCAGGAACTCGGCGGCTTTCTTGACCATCGCCACCGCTTCATCGGCCGTCCCCTTCTCCGCCGCGCTCGTCCCCAGCGCCGTCAGCATCATCAGCCCAGCAAACATAACCGTGAATAGTTTTTTCATGACCGCTCCTTAGAAAATGTGACGAATGCCGAGATTGAGGCCGCGATTGCCGGTGCCGCCTTCGATCGCGCTGCCGACTGTGTAGCCGGCGCCGTTCTTATTGCGGATGTAAGCATACACCCCGTATAAATCCGTCCGTTTGGACAGGTAGTAGCGATAGCCGGCCGCCAGCTGCTGCGCGTCCTGGTTGAAGCTGGTCTTGTCGTTCTTGCGGATGTAGGAGGCCAGCCACGTGCCCATCCCCTGCGGCACCGTCACGCCCAGCAGCACCACGCTGCTGTCGATGGACGGTGTCGGCGCCACCGCGTAGCCGAACGGGTTGTTCAGGTTGCGCGGCAAGGCGCTGTTCAGGCCTTTGTCGACGCCGTAGGCAAAGTGCGCCTTCGCCACGCCGAAGTCGTACAGCGCCGTCAGCACGGAGTTCTTGGCGCTGCTGGTGTTCTTCAGCGTGGCGGTGTCGTTGTTGCGGTTGTGATGCGCGAGGCGTACCACCAGCGGGCCGCTGGTGTAGGCGATCGCGCCGCCGAGCTGGCGCTGCGCCGTGCTGTCGCCTGCCACCTCGCCGACGCCGTAGACCAGTTCCGCATTGAAGCCGTTGACCACCGGCGACGCGTACTTGACCGCATTGTCCATGCGGCTGGCGCTATTGCCGGTGGAGGCCATCAGGTTCTTGGTGTCGCCCGCCGTGCCGGAGCCGAAGGGATCGACCGCAGCCACCGCCAGGTACTGCGGCGTGTACTGGCGGCCCAGGGTCAGCGTGCCGGCCGTCTTGCTCTGCAAGCCGACGTAGGCCTGGCGGCCGAACAGCAAGCCGCCCTGCCCCATCGCGCCGGTATCGGCCTGGAAGCCGTTCTCCAGCAGGAAGATGGCGGACAGGCCGTCGCCCAGATCCTCGGTGCCCTTGAAGCCCAGGCGCGAGCCCGATTCAACGCCGCTGGTCAGCTTGGTGCTGGACGCGGCGGCGCCAACGCCACCGCTCTCACGTACCACCGCCATGTCGACGATGCCGTACACCGTCACGTTCGATTGTGCTGCCACTGTCCCCGTCAATGCGCCCAGCGTGAGCGCAAACATCGTTTTTTTCATTTTTATCTCCAGTTGGTTTGCTTACTTGGTACCGAAACCGCCGCCACCCGGCGTCTCGATGGCGAACACGTCGCCGGCCTGCATCTCGGCGGTGTGCGTGGCGCCGAATTCCTCTACCGTGCCATCGCCGCGTTCGACCCAGTTGCGGCCCAGCGCTCCGGGCATCGCGCCTTCCAGCCCGAACGGCGCGATGCGACGGTGGCCGGCCAGGATGTTGGCCGTCATCGCCTCCAGGAAGCGGATGCGGCGCAGTGCACCGTCGCCGCCCCGCTGCGCGCCTTCGCCGCCACTGCCGCGACGGATGGCGTGGGTTTCCACCAGCACCGGGAAGCGCCACTCCAGCACCTCCGGATCGGTCATGCGCGAGTTGGTCATGTGGGTCTGCACGGCGGCCGTGCCGTCGAAGCCCGGCCCCGCACCGGAACCGCCGGCGATGGTTTCGTAGTACTGGTGCTCCGCGTTCCCGAAGGTGAAGTTGTTCATCGTGCCCTGCGAGGCCGACATCACGCCCAGCGCGCCGTACAGCGCGTCGGTGACGTACTGCGACACTTCGACGTTACCGGCCACCACCGCCGCCGGATAGCGCGGGTTGAGCATCGAGCCTTCCGGGATGATCAGCTTGAGCGGCTTGAGCACACCCTCGTTCATCGGAATGTCGCTGTCGATCAGCGTGCGGAACACGTACAGCACGGCGGCCTTGCAGACCGACAGCGGTGCGTTGAAGTTGGTCGGCCGCTGCTCGCTGGTGCCGGTGAAATCCACCGTGGCGCTGCGGCTGGCGTGGTCGATGGTCAGCTTCACTTTCAGCATCGCGCCATCGTCCATCTCGTAGGCGAAGCTGGCGTCGCGCAGGCCGCCGATGGCCTTGCGCACCGCCGCTTCGGCGTTGTCCTGCACGTGCTGCATGTAGGCCAGCACCACGTCTTCGCCGTAGCAGGTGGTGGCCTTCAGCAGTTCGTTGGCGCCGGTCTCGCAGGCGCCCAGCTGGGCGATCAGGTCGGCGATGTTCTGGTCGATGTTACGGCTCGGCCAGGGGCCGGCGCCAAACAGCTCGCGCACCAGCGGCTCCAGGAACACGCCTTTGTCGACGATCTTGATGTTATCGAGCAGGACGCCCTCTTCCAGGATGCTGGTGCTGTTCGGTGGCATGGAGCCGGGCGTGATGCCGCCGACGTCGCCGTGGTGGCCGCGCGCGGCGACGTAGAACATCGGCGCGTCGCCGTCGCCGTACACCGGGCAGACGATGGTGATGTCCGGCAGGTGGGTGCCGCCGTTGTAAGGCACGTTGAGCACATAGGCGTCGCCGGGCGACATCGAAGTCGCATGCTGGCGAATCACGCACAGCACGCTGTCGCTCATCGAGCCCAGATGCACCGGGATGTGCGGCGCGTTGGCGATCAGGTTGCCCTCGCGGTCGAAGATGGCGCAGGAGAAGTCCAGTCGCTCCTTCATGTTGACCGAGTAGGCGGTGTTCTCCAGCGTGGTGCCCATCTGCTTGGCGATCGCCATGAACAGGTTGTTGAAGATCTCCAGGTGGATCGGGTGCACGGCGGTGGTCATCTTGTGCGCGCTGCCGGCGGCCACGCTGCGCTCCAGCATCAGCGAGTGGTCGGGCAGCACGCGCGCGCTCCAGCCGGCGTCCACCACGGTGGTGGCGATCTCCTCGCGGATCAGCGCCGGACCGACGACGCGGCTGCCCACCGGCAGCTCGGCGCGCACGTGCAGCGCGATTGGCACGGTCTGGCCGTCGACGTAGCTGTAGACGCGGCCCGGCGAATCAGAACCACCACCGGCCGGCACTTCGATGACGAAGTCGGCGCCGTCGCCCGCGCCAATCGCTTCGGCCGATACCGATTCGATCACCAGCGGCTGGCCTTCCATGACGAAGCCGAAACGGCCGCGATACAGCGCCGCAAAGGCCTCGCTCATCTCTGCCATGCTGGCCAACGGGATGACGAAGGCGGAATCGCTGTCCTGATACTTCAGCCGCGCGCACAGTTCGACGCGGATGTCTTCCTGCGCCACCTGCTGCTCCAGCAGTTCGGTGGCGGCGTCGCGCGCCAGCGCCACTAGCTGCGGTCCCAGTTCGGCCAGCGTGGCGTCGCTGAGCGGCTGCTCGACCGCGCCTTCGCGCATGGCGCGGATGTCGGCCAGGCCCATGCCGAAGGCCGACAGCACGCCGGCGAACGGGTGGATGACGATCTTGGTCATACCCAGCACATCGGCCACGCGGCAGGCATGCTGGCCGCCGGCGCCGCCGAAGCAGCACATGGCGTAGCGGCTGACGTCATAGCCGCGCTCCACCGAGATCGACTTGATCGCCTGCGCCATGTTATCGACCGCCACCGCCAGGAAGCCGTCGGCCACGGCGGACGGCGACAGCCGGGTGCCGGTTTCACGGGCGATCTTCTCGGACAGTTCGCCGAAGGCGCGCACCACGACGTCGCGGTCCAGCGGCTGGTCGCCATTTGGGCCGAACACGCGCGGGAAGTGCTCCGGCTGGATACGGCCCAGCATCACGTTGCAGTCGGTGACGGTCAGCGGGCCGCCCTTGCGGTAGCTGGCCGGGCCCGGATTGGCGCCGGCCGATTCCGGGCCGACCTTGAAGCGACCGTTCTCGAAGCTGCAGATCGAGCCGCCGCCCGCCGCCACGGTATGGATGTGCATCATCGGCGCGCGCACCCGCACGCCGGCCACCACGGTCTCGAACACGCGCTCGTAGGCGCCGTCGTAGTGGGCGACGTCGGTCGAGGTGCCGCCCATGTCGAAACCGATCACCTGTTTCAGGCCGATCGCCTCGCAGCTCTTGACCGCGCCGACGATGCCGCCGGCGGGACCGGACAGGATCGCGTCCTTGCCCTGGAAGCGGCCGGCGTCGGTCAGGCCGCCGTTGGACTGCATGAACATGATGCGCACATCGCCCGTATCGGCCGACACCCGCGACACGTAGTCGCGCAGCACCGGCGACAGGTAGGCGTCCACCACGGTCGTGTCGCCACGGCCGACGATTTTCATCAAGGGGCTGACCTGGTGGCTGACCGAGATCTGCGTGAAGCCCGTCTCCTCGGCCAGCGCCCGCAGCCGCTGCTCGTGCTGAGGGTAACGATAGGCGTGCATCAACACGATGGCGATGGCGTCGATGCCCATGGCGCGCAAAGCCACCAGCTGGCCGCGCAGGCACTCCTCGTCCGGCGCTTGCAGCACCTCGCCACGCGCGCCGATGCGTTCGTCGATCTCGATCACTTTCTCGTAGATCAGGTCCGGCAGCTCGATGTGCATGGCGAAGATGTCCGGCCGGTCCTGGTAGCCGATGCGTAGCTGGTCGGCGAAGCCGCGCGTGATGGCCAGCGCGGTGCGCGCGCCCTTGCGCTCCAGCAGCGCGTTGGTGGCGACGGTGGTGCCCATTTTGATCACTTCGATCTGATCGGCAGGCAGCGGATCGCCCGTCTTCAGCCCGAGCAGGTCGCGCATGCCTTGCGTGACGGCGTCGTCGTAGCGCTCCGGGTATTCGGACAGCAGCTTGTGCGTGACCAGCTTGCCGTCCGGACGGCGCGCGACGATGTCGGTGAAGGTGCCGCCGCGATCGACCCAGAACTGCCAGCGAAGTTGTTGAGCGGGGATGTCGTTTTTCATGATGTTGCCTCTACAGTCTCAATCAGGATTCAAGTTGTTTGCCAGCGGTTTCGGGCAGCGTCAGCGCGGCCAGGATCATCACGCCGTAGGCGGTGCCGGCGAACACGCCGATCGCCTCGCCCAGCGCCATCGACTGGCTGCTCAGGCCTATCATCAGCGGGAACAGCGAGCCGATGGCGCGGCCCATGTTGTAGCTGAAGCCCTGGCCCGAGCCGCGTATCGAAGTCGGGAACAACTCGGTCAGGAAAGCGCCCATGCCGCTGAACACGCCGGATACGCAGAAGCCCAGCGGGAAGCCGAGGAACAGCATCACACTGTCCGTCACCGGCAAGCGGGTGTAGGCCAGGGCGATGCACAGCGAGCCGGTGGCGAACAGGATGAAGTTCTTCTTGCGGCCCAGGTAGTCGGTCAGGAAGGCGCTGACGATGTAGCCCACATACGAGCCGACGATCACCATCGCCAGGTAGCCGCCGGTGCCCAGCACCGTCAGGTGACGTTCGGTCTTGAGGAAGGTCGGCAGCCAGGTGGTGATGGCGTAGTAGCCGCCTTGGGCGCCGGTGGTCAGCAGCACGGCACGCAAGGTGGTGCTCAGCATCTTGGGTGCGAAGATCTGGGCGAACGAGGCGCGGTCCTCCGGCGCTACCGCCTTCTGCTGCGCCACGAACACTTCCGGCTCGTCGACAAAGCGGCGGATGAAGATCACGAACAGCGCCGGCAATATCCCCAGCAGGAACAGCGAGCGCCATGCCCACTCAGGCGGCAGCAGCGAGAACATCAGCGCATACAGCAGCGCCGACACGCCCCAGCCGATCGCCCATCCCGCCTGCACCATGCCGACCGCCTTGCCGCGGTCCTTGGCGCGTATCACCTCGCCGATCAGGATGGCGCCGGCGGTCCACTCGCCGCCCATGCCGAAACCCATCAGGCCACGGGCCACCAGCAGCTGGGTGAAGTTCTGCGCCAGCCCGCACAGCACCGTGAAGAAGGCGAACCACAGGATGGTCAATTGCAGCGTCTTGACGCGGCCGATGCGGTCCGACAGGATGCCGGCGATCCAGCCGCCGGCGGCGGAGGTCAGCAAGGTGACGGTGCCGATCAAGCCGGCGTCGCCCTTGGACAGGCCCCAGGTGGCGATCAGCGTCGGGATCACGAAGCTGAGGAATTGCGTGTCCATCGCGTCGAGCGCGTAGCCGATCTTGCAGCTCCAGAAGGTGCGGCGCTCCTTGCCGGTCAATGCGTGGAACCAGGAGAAGAATCCCTCCTGCCGGGTGGTTGATAGTGCTCTGGTGTTCATGGTGGTCCCCTTTTGTCAGGCGTAGCACTCCCCTGCGGACGCGCTGTGCGGGTCCGTCGCGGGCGCTACTTTGGTTTTAAATCAGAACGCGGCTAACGATGCATTGAGTATGTCGGTCACCAGCATGTAGCCCGGCTGGTGGGTGATCGCCAGCGGCAGGCGCGCGTGGCGGATGGCTTCCTGCGGCGTGACGCCGCATGCCCAGAAGACCGGTATTTCGTCCGGCATGATCTCGACCGGATCGCCGTATTCGGGCCGCGCGATGTCGGCGATGCCGATCAGCGACGGATCGCCCAGGTGCACCGGCGCGCCGTGCACCGCCGGGTAGCGGCTGGTGATCTGGATCGCGCGGATGGCGTCGGCGGCCTTCATCGGACGCATCGACACCACCATCTCGCCGCCGAACGGGCCGGCGCTCTGGTTGCGGATATTGGTGCGGTACATGGCGACGTTGCGGCGCTGCTCGATGTGGCGCAGCTTGATGCCGGCCTCGATCAGCATCTGCTCGAACGAGAAAGAGCAGCCGATCGCGAACACCACCAGGTCGTCGCGCCAGACGTCGTGCAGCGAGTGGGTCTGCGACGCCAGCTGGCCGCCGCGATAGATGTTGTAGCCGGGGATGTCGCTGCGCAGGTCCATGTCGGCGCCCAGGCGCGGCAGGTTCCACTGGCCAGGCTCGCCCACCGCCAGTAGCGGGCAGGCGCGCGGGTTGCGCTGGCAGAAGCGCAGGAACTCGTCGGCATGCGCCTGCGGCAGGATCACCAGGTTGGCCTGGGCGTAGGCGCCGCAATAGCCGGCGGTCGGCAGGCGGAATTCGCCGCTGCGTACTTTGTGACGTAATTCGAGTGGGGTCATGGCGCTGGTCTCGTTCATCAAATCATGAATAACTTGCATGAGTTAAGAATAAACTTGAATAACCCTACACGCCATCTAGTTATTTTTGCTGTTGTTGTATAGTTTTTCTTACCACTCCGCGCTATCTTGGTGCGTCGGGTTAAGGTATTCTTGTTTGCCATGAACACCCGCTTCCTGGAGACCTTCGTCACCCTCGCCCAATTACGCAGCTTCCGCGCCACCGCCCGGGCGCTGCACGCCACGCCGGCCGCCATCTCGCTGCGCATCAAGACGCTGGAAGAGGAGCTGCAAACGGAATTGATCGACCGCGCCAGCAAGGACTTCCGCCTCACCGCCAACGCCGAATACCTGCTGGCCCATGCCAAGGCGGTGGTCGACGCCACGCGCCGGCTGATGGCGGCGGCCCAGAAGGACAGCGCGATCCGCGGCCGCCTGAGGGTGGGCGTGATCGAATCGGTGGTGCACAGCTGGCTGGCGCAGTACATCCGCGAGTTGAACACCATGTACCCGGAGCTGGAGGTGGACCTGACGGTCGACATGAGCAATGTGCTGGAGCGGCGCCTGCGCGCGCGCGAGCTCGATCTGGTGATCCAGGTCGAGGGCGTGGAAAGCAGTGACATCGTCTCCGAGGCGCTGGCCGTGTATCCCCTGCACTGGATCGCCCGCAAAGGCCTGATCGACACGCGCAAGGAAGGCCTGAACCAGCGCCTGCTGGCACTGCCCATCCTGACCTTCGGGCGCGGCACGGCGCCGCAGCGCATGATCGAGGAAATCGTCAGCAAGATGGCCAACCTGGCGATGGTGCCGCTGGAGCAGACCCGCATCACCTGCTCGCCGTCGGTGGCGGCCATCGTCCAGCTGGTGAAGGACGGCTACGGCGTGGCCGCCATCCCCAGCCTGTTCGTGGTGGACGCGCTCAAGAACGGCGAGTTCATCGAACTGCCGGTGCAGCCGGAGCCGCCGGCCATCATCGTCTCGATGTGCTTCCACTCCAATGCCGAGATGCTGGTGCACGCCGCCGCCAACGCCGCCCGCCAGGCTTGCGCCGGCTACTGCGCGCAGATCGATCCCCGCTACATCAAGTCGCTGGGCTGAGTCCCTGCCCTGCTGATTGCACAACAGTAAAAATACTGGGGTGCGCGTGCGCGTGCTGATTTGATCTACTATTTTCCTGCTGCCGGCGCACCCACCAACAACAACGGAGACTATCATGGCAATCAACATCAAGCGATTGGTGTCGCACGCATTCGTCTGTACGATCCTGCTGGCGGCGGCCTGCCTGGCGCAAGCGGTGACGGCCGGTCCCGGCACGTGGAGCGCGCAGCAGACCTGGGCCACCGACAGCGTCAACGGCGGCAATCTCACCGGTTACTTCTACTGGCCCGCTTCGCAGCCCACGCTGGGCGGCCAGCGCGCGCTTGTGCTGGTGCTGCACGGCTGCCTGCAAACGGCCGGCGGCGACGTGATCGACAGCGGCGGCGACGGTGGCTTCAACTGGAAGGCGATGGCCGATCAATACGGCGCCGTAATCCTCGCGCCCAACGCCACCGGCAATGTCTACAACAACCACTGCTGGGACTACGCAAACACCACCCACAACCGCAGCGCCGCCGGTCACGACGCCATCCTGCTCGACCTGGTGGGCCGCTTCGTCAACGATCCGCAGTACGCCATCGATCCCAGGCAGGTATATGTGACGGGCTTGTCGTCCGGCGGCGGCGAGACCATGGTGCTGGGCTGCCTGGCGCCGGACATCTTCGCCGGCGTCGGCATCAACGCCGGGCCGCCGCCGGGCACCACCACCTTGCAGATCGGCGCCGTACCCTCCGGTTATACCGCCACCACGGCCGGCAACCAGTGCAAGGCGATGGCGGGCGCCAACGCCGGCGCCTTCGCCACGCAGATCGCCGGCGCCGTCTGGGGCACTTCAGACTTCACGGTGGCGCAGGGCTACGGCCCGATCGACACGGCCGGCATCCGCCTGGCCTATGGCGGCAGCTACACCAAGGGCGCTGCGGTCGCGGTGCCGGGCGGCGGCAGCAACGTGCCCTACACCGACAGCAACGGCAAGCTGCGCACGCACGAGATCACGGTGAGCGGCATGGGCCACGCGTGGCCGGCCGGCAGCGGCGGCCAGAACACCAATTATGTCGACAGCACCCGGGTCAACTACCCGGCCTTCGTCATGGATTTCTGGTTCAAGAATAATCTGCGCGCTTCGGCGACGCCGGGGCCGGTGATGACTTCCTGCGGCACCACGGTGGTCAGCAGCAGCGGCGTCACCATCAGCGGCGCGGCCACGGCCAGCGGCAGCGTGGCCAGCTACGCGGTGCAGCTGAACGGTCCGACCGCGATCAACGATGCGGCGGCTGGCAGCGGCGCCAGCTTCAGCAAGAGCTACAACGTCGCCAGCGGCTACTACACCGGCAGCGTCAGCGCCACCGACACGCTGGGCCAGGTCTCGACCGGCTGCCCGTTGGCGCAATTCCTGGTCGGCAGCGCGCCGGTGCTGCCGCCGCCGACCGGCTTGAGCGCGGGCACGCCGACCGCCAGCGCCGTGGCGCTGAGCTGGAACGCCGTCAACGGCGCCACCGGCTACAACGTGTATCGCAACGGCGCCAAGTTGACCGCGTCGCCGCTGAGCGCCACCAGCTACACCGCCAGTGGGCTGGCGGCCAGCACCGGCTACAGCTTCGCGGTGTCTGCGGTCGGGGCTTCGGGCGAGAGCGCGCTATCGACGGCGATCAACATCACCACCGCATCGGCGTGGAGCTGTACCGCCGTCAACGCCAGCAACTACGCCCATGTGCACGCGGGCCGCGCGCACGACAGCGGCGGCTACGCGCTGGCCAACGGTTCCAATCAGAACATGGGGCTGGACAATCTGTTCTTCACCACCGTGCTGGCGCAGACGGCGGCCGGCTATTACGTGATCGGCGCCTGCCTCTGATTGAAGCACGGCCCGTCGTCACAGCGCCAGCGTGATGGCCGTACTGCCGGCGGCGGGGATCGCTGAGCACATCAGCACCTGCCCCGCCGCGACCTCGGCGCCGCAGGTGCGCGTGTATTCGACAGTACCGGAGAGCAGGCCGGCCGCGCATGAGCCGCACTGGCCCGAACGGCAGCTCGATTCAACCGGCACGCCTTTAGCTTCGGCCAGCTCCAGCAAGCTGCCTGCGCTGCCGTCCCATAACGCCGACATGCCCGACTGCGAAAACTGCACCGCTACCGGTCTGGCCGGCCGCTCGGCAGGCTTGGCCGCGCTGTTGGTCACGCTGCTGGCCGCTGGTGTGTCGCGCCGCACGCTGGCCGGACCGAAGGCCTCGAAGCGTATGCGCGCATCGGCGATGTTCAGGCTGCGCAGACCGTCGTACATCTGCTGCATGAACGCGGCCGGACCGCACAGGTAGAAATCGTAATCGTCGAACGGCAGCTGCGACTTCAACCAATCCAGGTCGATGCGGCCGGCGCTGGCCTGCCAGTTGGCGATGTCGCTGGCCTCGGCCTCGCCGCCGCTATAGCGTATGTGGACGTTGAGGTTGCGATGACCCGCAGCCAGCGTTTGCAGGCGTTCGGCAAACGCGTGCTCATCGCGGTTGCGGGCGCCGTGGAAAAAGTGGATGGGATGGCGGTGCCGCGTACGGCTGCCGTTCACCAGCAAACCGTTCAGCATGGCGATCATCGGCGTGATGCCGATGCCGGCGGACAGCAGCACCGCCGGCCGCCGCGTGCCCTGTTCGAACGTGAAGTCGCCGCCAGGCCCCAGCAGCTCGATGCGCGCGCCCGGCGCCAGATGCTCGTGCAGCCAGCCGGATACGGCGCCGTCGCGTTTGACGCTGATGCGGTAGCTGCGGCCGTTCGGCGCATCGGACAAGGTATAGCTGCGGATGCGCTGCACGCCGTCCACCGGCGCGCGCAGCGAGATGAACTGGCCCGGCACATGCGAGGCCACGCCCATGCCGTCGGCCGGCTCCAGATGGAACGATTGCACCGTGGCGCTCTCCCGCACCACCTCGGTGACGGTGTACGGACGCCACGCGCTGGTCAGCGCGGCCGCTTGCAGCACGCGGTCCGCCTCTTCCCAGACGCCGGTGCGCGCCACTTGCACGGCCGGCTTGGGCGCGCTCCAGCGGAACGGCAGCGCACCCACATTGCGCACCACTTCGCGCACGTGGAAGCGCAGTAGCTGCTCCGCGCCGGCAAAGGCCCTCAGTTGCGCACCTTCCCAGATGATCTCCGCCTCCACCGCCACATGC
The DNA here is from genome assembly GCF_003416895.1 of Duganella sp. BJB476. Taxonomy (GTDB): domain Bacteria; phylum Pseudomonadota; class Gammaproteobacteria; order Burkholderiales; family Burkholderiaceae_D; genus Rugamonas. Next base: position 458,104 of record NZ_QVIO01000001.1, on the reverse strand, counting down.
AGCATGTCGCCGCGTTCGAAGTCGATGAACAGCAAGCCCGCGCGCGGATAGCCGAGCAGATTGCCCATCGTGTTGAAGAAGAAGTTACCGACGAATTCAGGCGACGTCAGCGTGCGCTCGCCGTCCACCCGTACGAAGCCGGGCCGTCCGCCGCGATGCGAGACATCGACGCCCCGTCCAGCCTCGGTCTCCAGGTTGGCGCTGGCGATGAAGAAGGTGTCGGCGCGCGCGATCAGCTCGCGGTCCTGCGCGCTCAACACGGCGGCCCGCAGCACCTGCGGCACCGGCACGGCCGGCACCGGCGTCTGCACCCGGTCCTGGATGTACTGCGGGCAGTTGCCGAAGCTCTGCGTCACCGCCACCCGCATGCCGCCTTCATCGACCGCCGCGATCACGCCATTGACGCGGTTGCGCCGCCGCGTGGTCGGCACCAGTCCCAGCCCGCCGATGTGGGCGCCCTCGCGCAGTTGGCCTTGCAGTGGATCGCCGGCCAGCATGCCGCCGGCGATGTGCAGCGTACGCGCGTCCGGCGTCGAAACGAAACCCGCATCGTTGACCAGCATGGTGGCCCACGGCTGCCCCGCGCCATCCAGCGCGCCGATGAAGAACAGCGGCAGCTCACCGAAGAACTGGCGATGCTGGTCCGGCATGTAGTCGCGCACACCGGCCGCGCCGGCGCCGGCCATCTGCTCGCGCACGCCCATCCGCTGCTGGATCGCCAGTTCGCCCGCATGGAATGGTGTGGCGCTCATGATGGTCTCCGTTCAGATGGTTTCTGGCGCCAGGCCACACGCCGTGGCGGGCATCGCCACAAAGCCGGGCAAGGCGCGGACGTTGGCCAGCCAGGCGCGAATGTTCGGATACGGCTTGAGCGACACGCCGCCTTCCGGCGCATGCTCGATGTAGCTGAAGGCGGCGACGTCGGCGATGCTGGGCTGATCGCCCAGCGCAAAGCGGCGGCCGGCCAGTTCGACCTCCATCGCGTCGAACAGTCGCACCGCGATGCTCTTGGCGCGCTCGTGATCGAACGGCATGCCGAACGCCACCACCAGCCGCGCCACGCACGGGCCGTAGGCGATCTTGCCCGAGGCGTTGGACAGCCAGCGCTGCACCGTGGCCGCCGCCACCGGTTCGCGCGGCAACCAGCGGCCGCTGTCGTCGTATTTCAAGGCCAGGTAGACCAGGATCGCGGTCGAATCGGGCAAGGTCAGGTCGCCGTCTTCCAGTACCGGTATTTCGCCGAAGGGGCTGCGCGCCAGATGTTCGGGCGTGCGGTTCTCACCGGCCCGCATGTCGAGCTGGACGAATTCGTACGGCAAGTTCAGCAGGCTGAGGAACAAGCGCGCACGGTGGGTGTGGCCGGAAAGGGGGGAGCCGTATAGTTTCATGATCAATCTCCTGCAAGGATGGATAGTCTGGCCAGTATATTCAGCTGCAATCGTGCTGATAAGCTGGACAAAACCGGACACTAAGTTCACCCTAGGTGAACAATCACTCTCCGAACACGCCATGGCCGATTTAAGCACCGTCAACCTGAACCGCCTGATTACCTTCGTCGCCGTGGTGGACGCAGGCTCGCTGACGGCCGCCGCCGAACGCCTGGGCCTGGCCAAGTCCATGGTCAGCAAGCACATGCAGTTGCTGGAGGCCGAGGTCGGCGTCGGCCTGCTGCTGCGCTCGACCCGCAAACTGTCGCTGACCGAGGCCGGCCGCGATTTCTACGACGCCAGCCGGCAACTGTTGCAGCAGGCCGAGTTGGCCATCGAGCACGCCCGCAGCGGCCGCGCGGTGCCGCAGGGCACGCTGCGGGTGGCCGCGCCGATCGACTACGGCACGATGGTGGTGGCGCCGGTGCTGTCGCAGTTGCGGCGGCGCTTTCCGGCGCTGAAGGTGGAACTGGTGTGTGGCGACAGCCTGATCGACCTGATCGCCGAAGGGATCGACGTGACGGTGCGGCTGGGCAAGCTGGCCGATTCGGGCTACATGGCGGCGCGCATCGGCCGCATGGTGCGCCTGCTGGTGGCCAGCCCGGACTTCGTGGCTCGGCATGGTATGCCGGACCATCCACAGGCGCTGGCGCCGCTGCCCTACATCGCGCTGACGGTGCTGCGGCAGCCGAACACCTTCACGCTGGAGGACGGCGCCGGCCAGCACAGCGAAGTCCGGATGCGCAACATCGTGTTCTCGACCAACACCGCCACCGCCTGCCGCGCCGCCGCGCTGGCCGGCGACGGCGTACTGCGCGCGACCTGGTTTTCGGTGCGGGAGGATCTGGCGGCAGGCCGGCTGGTGCGGCTGCTGCCGGACTGGTCGCTGCCGGAGGGCGACATCCACGCCGTGTTCCCGGCCACGCCGCACCTGCCGCAAAAGGTGCGCGTGTTCATCGACGCGCTGAAGCTGGCGGCCGGCGACTAGCCAGCCAGCGGCGGCAGCGTGTCAGCAGCGCCATCGCCGCCACCGCCGCAAAGCCGAACCAGAGCCAGGTCGCGATCACCGACGGCGGCTTGCGCTCACTGGGTGCGGCGCCATCCGTGAACGCCGCCGGCAGCACACGCGGGGCCACCGGCACGATCTTCCAGTCCGCGCGGTTGGCCGGGGCGCGCTGCTGGTATTCGCGCAGCGACAACACCGGATCGTGGCCAAAGGCGCGCGACGACGGGAATTGCGGTATGCGCACGAACAGCAGCGCTTCCAGGTCCTCGCTCAGTTGCGCCTCCAGTGTGCCGCCGGCCGCCCTGCCCGGCGCCGCCAGGCGTTTGAGCAGGTCGTCGGCGATGGTGTTGAAGGCGACGAAGGGCAGCAACTCGGTGCGCTCGGTCTTCAAGTAGTCGTAGGCGCTCTGGCCGCTGGCCAGGCTGACCTCTTTCAACGCCATGTACGGCAGGGCCACCGCCGCCTTCAGCGGGCTTTCGCCGCCCAGGCGCGGAATGTTCCAGCCCAGCGTGCGCAGGGTTTCGACGTTGATGCCGGCGCAGTTGGTGCTGGCGTGGCGGTAGTGAAAATCCTGCCGGTAGAAGTGGTTGAACACCCGGGCTATCGCCTCCTGGTACAAGGCCGGCGCGCGCTGGTCCTTCAGCACCGCCACCAGCATGTAGGACGGGCGGTACCAGGCCTGGCCGCTGTTGAGGTCGCCCATGTAGGCGTCCATCGGCAGAATCGAGGCGACGATGCCTTTTTCGCTGATCGATGCCAGGCTGTAGAAATTGTTCACCAGCCAGTTATCCCATTCGCCGGCGGCGCCGAAGCGGCCGGTGGCGACGGCAAAGTGGCCGCCATAGGATTCATCGTCGTCGCCTTGCGCGCCGTTGAGCATGAAGGCCAGCACCGGCTTGCCCGCCAGCGGCAAGGGCTCGCGGCCGCCGTCGCGGCGCCACAGGGTCCGGCTGGCGTATGGCGCAGTGGCGCCGCCGTGCTGGGCGCGGACCAGGCTTTCGACGGTCTCGCCAATGGCCAGCGGCTGGCTGGGCGCCGCCGCGCCGAGCGCGTAACGCTTGGGCCACAGCGTGCGCATCACAAAGCGCTCCTCGGTCAGCGCGCCGCGGGCCTTGACCTCGCCGCCGGCAAAGAACGCCAGGCTGCTGCGATCTGCATACGAGCGGTTGGACGACAACCGGGGTGTGAACTCAACGTTCAAGGGCGCGGCGGCGCCGGGCCGTGTCAGCCTTGCATCCGGCTCCAGCCGCCCCTCGGCCACATGGGGTGAACCTATCCACACCAGCGGCGGCGCTTGGTCGCGCGCCCGTCCGCCGCCCGCTGCCAGCCAGGTCTTGACGTCTTCCTGGGCCCGCAGCCGGGGCGCATAGCCGGCGCCATCGGCCTTGGCCACGGCGATCATATCGTCGCTGAAGTACCACAGCGCCTGTTCGGGCGCCGCGCAGTCCTGGCAGCGGCCGGTGGCCAGCCTGAAACGTTCGCTGGGATAGAGGCCCAGCAAGCCGGGCGCGAGCGCATCCCGCACGCTGGCATCGACGGCTTGCGCCGCTTGCCACGGCAGCGCGGCGGCGATCAGGGCCGCCGCTGCCAGGATGCCGCTTGGATTGAATGAACTGGGTCGCATACTGTCGCTCCGCTGAGTAATGGCGAAGCTGCAGTGTACGGCGGCCGGCTCTGCTACTTGTTACGCTCCGTCAACATTTCTTGCGCTAGCGCCGCGCCGACACCACGATGCCGCCGACGATCAGCGCAAACGCCGCCACGTGGTAGCCATGCGGGGCCTCGCCCAGGAAGGCGGCCGACAGCACGGCGGTGAACAAGGGCGTCAGGTTGACGAAGAAGGCGCCAACCGAAGGCCCCGCCGCCTGCACACCCGCGCCCCAGCAGCGGAACGCGATCACGCCGGGCCCGATCGCCACATAGGCCAGCGCGGCCGCCAGGGTCCAGCTCCATTGCACCGGCATCGCGCCCAGCGCCTGCTCGCCCAGCGCGAAGCCGCCCGACCACAGCACGCCGAACGCCACCTGCGCCAGCAGGAAGCCGGCCCAGTCGGCGCGCAATGCGGCCGGTTCACGGGCGCGCGTCAGCAGCCAGCTGTACAGCGACCAGGCGATGGTCGCCAGTATCATGAACAGGTCGCCCGCCACCAGCCGCAGCGCCAGCAGATGCGCCCATTCGCCGCGCGCCAGCACCAGCAGCACGCCGGCGATCGACAGCACGGCGCCGGCCACCTGGCGCCGGCCGACCGGCACGCCGAAGAACAGCCAGCCGGTCAGCATCATCCACACCGGCATGCCGGAGGCCACCAGCGTGACGTTGATCGGGGTCGAGGTTTGCAGCGCCATGTACTGCAGGGTGTTGTACAGGCCGATGCCGAGCAGGCCCAGCAGCGCATACTGCTTCCAGTAGCGCCACATGCCCGCCGCGCGCCCGAACACCGGCCCGGCCAGCGGCAGCAGGATGGCGCCCGCCAGCGCCCAGCGCAGGAAATTGAGCAGCACCGGCGGCAACTGGTCGTGCACCAGCCGGCCGACGATGGAATTGCCGGCCCATAGCAGCGGCGGCAGGGTCAACAGGAATACGGTGCGGGGCGTCAGGCGCTGGGTCATCGATGGTGGATAGTTGTTGAGGAATGAGTTGCCGCCACGCCAACGCACTGCTAGCATGGCGCCTTGCCGATTTGCCAAGGCAAGCAATCATACCGGGGAACGCGATGCAACGCATAGTGATGGGTATTTTGATACTGTATGTATCTTTTTTCGGGACGGCGCGCGCCGCAAACTACGAATATGAAGTGAGACAGGTCGCCTACCATCACTTGGTGGCCCATCTCTACCTGCCCAAGACACTCGCCAAAGTCCCGGTCGTCGTGGCGATCGGCGGTTCGGAGGGCGGGCTGGGCACCGGCGACGCCAACGGCCAGATGATGGCCCCGCAGGGCATCGCCGTGCTGGGCTTGGCTTATTTCAAGGAGTCGGGGCTGCCGGCCACGCTGGACCAGATCCCGCTGGAATATTTCATCAGCGCCCTGGACTTCCTGCAGACGCAGCCCGAAGTGGACGCCACGCGCATCGGCTTCGTCGGCGGCTCGCGCGGCGCCGAAGCGGCCCTGCTGGTGGCGTCCCTGGACAAGCGCATCAAGTCGGTGGTGGCGACCACGCCCAGCTCGGTGGCATGGTTCGGCCGTACCCTGCCAAAGTCGGCCTGGACCTGGCAGGGCAAGGATATCCCGGCCATGAGTCCCACGCAGGACGAGACCTTGCCCCAGGTCGGCCGGTTCCTGGCGGCGCTGGACCAGCAGCAAGCCGTGCGGCAGGCACGCATCGCGGTGGAGAAGATCAACGGCCCGATCCTGCTGATTTCGGCGCAAAACGACCAGGTATGGCCGTCATTCCAGATGTCCAACGACATCGTGGCCTATTTGAAGGAGCGACACTTCCCGCACGCGCTGACGCACGACACCTACCCGACCGGCCATGGTTTCAGCCAGGAGTTGGCGCCACGCATCAAGCAAAGCATCATCGACCACTTTTTGCACACCTTGTAGCCCGGGCAAGCGCCGCGGCCAACGATAGAATTACCGCCGGCCGCCGCGGCGCGGTAAAATACGCCTTGCTGATCCACCCACTTAGAAAATATGAAACTCTCCAAACAACATTCGATGTACGAATCCGAGCACACCCTGTTCATCAAGGCGCTGAAGGAAAAGAATCCGGGCATGGAAGCTGGCCAGCAACAAGGCCGCGCCCTGCTGTGGGATCGTCCGCCGGTGTCGCTGGATGAGCAGGAGCGCCAGCTGAAATCGGCCATCAAGCAACAAGCCTACGTTTATCAGAACAAAGTCTAAGCACCGGGGCGGCAAGGATGTTGCCAGACGACACGGCTGAAACCCAGCCGACTGTGGCCGAGCACGGCATCGCCGAGGCGACGGCACTGCCGTCGGCGCAGCCGTCGCCAGAGGCCTTGAGCGACGCGGCCGATGTGGCCGGCGTTGGCGCCACCGAAGCCGCCGCAGAGGCGGTCGCCGTGACCACCGAAGTCGCCGCCCTCGCCCGCCTGTACGGCGAGCCGCTGCTCAAGCTGCCCAACGACCTGTACATCCCGCCCGACGCGCTGGAAATCTTCCTCGACGCCTTCGAAGGCCCGCTGGACTTGCTGCTCTACCTGATCCGCAAGCAAAACTTCAACATCCTCGACATCCCGATGGCGCAGCTGACGCTGCAATACCTGAAATATGTCGACCAGATCCGCCTGTCCAACCTGGAGCTGGCCGCCGAGTACCTGCTGATGGCGGCCATGCTGATCGAGATCAAGTCGCGCATGCTGCTGCCGCAGCGCCAGTCCGAACTCGACATCGAGAGCGACGACCCGCGCGCCGAGCTGGTGCGCCGCCTGCTGGAATACGAGCAAATCAAGCTGGCCGCCTACGACCTGAACACGATCCCCCAGCTGGACCGCGATTTCGTCCGCACCCAGATCTTCATCGAGCAAAGCCTGGTGCCGGCCTGGCCGGAGGTCGAGGCCATCGACCTGCAGCAAGCCTGGCTGGACGTGATGAAGCGCGCCAAGCTGACCCAGCACCACAAGATCAGCCGCGAGGAACTGTCGGTGCGCGAGCACATGACCGGCATCCTGCGGCGCCTGCAATCGAGCCGCTTCGTCGAGTTCGCCGACCTGTTCGACATCGCCGGCGGCGTGCCGGTGGTGGTGGTGAACTTCGTCGCGCTGCTGGAGCTGGCCAAGGAAACGCTGATCGAGATTACCCAGGCCGAGCCGTTCGCGCCGATCTACGTGCGGCTGGCGTACTCGCCTGCCTGAGCCCCCACCCCATTCCCATTACGCCCAGAGCGACCACGTCATGAAAATCGTCACCTCCATAGAAGAACTGCGCGACCAACTCAGCGGCCAACTGCGCACCGCTTTCGTCCCGACCATGGGCAACCTGCACGAAGGCCACCTGTCGCTGATGCGCCTGGCGCGCAAGCACGGCGACCCGGTGGTGGCGTCGATCTTCGTCAACCGCCTGCAGTTCGGCCCGAACGAGGACTTCGACAAATACCCGCGCACCTTCCAGGCCGACGTCGAAAAGCTGGAGAAGGAAGGCGTGTACGTGCTGTTCGCGCCGACCGAGAAGGACCTGTATCCGGAGCCGCAGGAATTCCGCGTGCGTCCGCCCGACGACCTGGGCAACACGCTGGAGGGCGAGTTCCGCCCCGGCTTCTTCACCGGCGTCACCACCGTGGTGCTCAAGCTGTTTTCCTGCGTGCAGCCGCGCGTGGCGGTGTTCGGCAAGAAGGATTACCAGCAGCTGATGATCGTGCGTAACATGAGCCGCCAGTTCGCGCTGCCGACCGAGATCATCGCCGCCGAGACCTACCGCGCCGACGACGGCCTGGCGCTGTCGTCGCGCAATATGTACCTGTCGCCGGCCGAGCGCGCCGAGGCGCCGGCCCTGTACCAGAGCCTGAACTCGGTCGCCGCCGAAGTGCGAGCCGGCCATCTGGACGTGTTCCAGCTGGAGCACAAGGCGATGGACGACCTGGCCCAGCGCGGCTGGCAGCCGGACTACATCTCGATCCGCCGCCGCATCGACCTGCAACCGCCTAGCGCCGGCGACCTGGCGCAAGGCACGCCGCTGGTGGTGCTGGCGGCCGCCAAGCTGGGCTCCACCCGCTTGATCGACAATCTGGAAATTTAAGGTTTGGGCGACGGGGCCGCAGGCGTCACCGGCAATACGCTGACGCCCTGCGGCGTGACCTGAATGATGACGGCCGGCGCCACCGGTGCGGCCGGCTGCGCCTTGGGGATCGCGTTGTTCAGCACAAAGGTCATGACCGAGATGACTATCGTAATTCCGGCAAGCAGCGTACCAACCATCCATTTGACGAACTGCGACACCGCGCGCTCAAAAGCGCTGTCTATCTTGGCCTCCACCGCCACGCGCATCGCTTCCATCGAGTCGCGAATCGCCTCGGTGCGCTCGTCGAGCACGGCCCGGATGCCATCCACCCTGGCGTCGATATACTCCTTGTCGGAATTCGAGTTCATACGCCGATAATCCGCCCGCCATCCCGCGCTGTCAACGCCCGCACGGGCGCCGCTTGAGACTGGTCAGGCGGCGACGTTTTGCGCCCAGGCCAGCGCCGACAGATGGGCTTTGTTGACGTCTTCCGGGCTCAGCTTGAGGGAGGCGGCCAGCGAGGCCACCAGGTCGGAATTGAGTTCGCAGGCCTCCGCCAGCGCCAGGTAGGGCCCGTACTTGCCGCTGCGCGTCAGCAACGCGGCGACCACGTCGTCGGACAGCTGGATGTTGGCCAACACCTCTTCCATGGCGATGCCCAGCAGCCGGTCCAGCAGCGAGAACATGCCCGCCACGAAGACGTTTTCCGCCTCGCTCTTGCCCAGCGCGCCCAGCGCCAGCAGCTCGGCCAGGCGGCCGCGCACCACCGCCGTCTCCAGCAGCACCGGCGAATAGCCCGAGGTGCTGGCCGTGGCCAGCAGCAAGGTCAGCCAGCGGTACAGCGGCGTGTAGCCCAGCAGGGTCAGCGCCTGCTTGAGCGACTGGATCTCGCGCCCGGCGCCGAAGCCGGCCGAGTTGATGAAGCGCAGCAGCTTGTACGACAGCGTGGCGTCGCGCTTGAGCACCGCTTCCAGCTGCGGCAGGTCGGCGTTCTGCCGCACCATCTGCATCAGCTGCATGATGATGGTCTGGGCCGGGTTCATGCCCTTGCTGTCGCTGCTGGGGCGCGGCGTCAGGTGCAGCTTGCCGACGAAGGCGTTCAGGCCGAGCGCGGCGCAGGCGTCGAAATCGGCCCAGTTGCTGACCGGGCGCGCCACCATCGCCACCGTCGACTGCTTCAGCGCCGCGTAGGCGCGCGCCTGGCTGCCGACGTCGGCGCCGGAAAAGCGCACTTCCACATACGAGGCGATGGTCGGCAGGCGGGCGCCGATGCGGGTCAGGTCGGCTTCGCGCAGCAGCACGCCGACGCCGCCGGCGCGCAAGGCTTGCACGGCGGTCAGCGTGTCGGGCTGGGCCAGTTCGGAGGTCTTGATCGAAAGGACGGTGCGTTCCGGCGGCAACTGGTGCAGCGCGTCGGTCGACAGCATGGCCGGCACCGCTTCGAGGAACAGGGTCTTGTCGCGCAGCAGCCAGTTGTCGTCGCCGTCGACCATCTGGCCGGCGACAAAGGCCACCAGCGCTTCCAGCGCGGCCGGGGTGGACGGCGCGTCACCCTGCCGCTGCCAGCAGAGTTCATACCCAACCACGCGCTGCTTGGGATCGAGCAGCGGCTCACGGACGAGGAAATTGGTTTGATGCATGATGCTCGTATCGGAGTAGGCCCGCGGCGAACGGGCCGGTACAGATCAGAAGCCCAGACTATCCAGCAAGTCGTCCACCTGCTCCTGGTCAGCCACCACGTTCTCGCGGGTCGGATCGATTTGCGGTCCGTTCAGCAAGCCGTTGTCGATTTCCTTCTTCATCTGTTCGGGCGCAAAGTCGATCAGCATCTGCACCAGCTGCTTTTCGAGGTTTTGCGCGATCGAAGTGACCTTCTTGATCACCTGTCCGGTCAGGTCCTGGAAGTCCTGCGCCATCATGATGTCCATCAGGTGCGCCTTGGTCTGCGAAGTCCCGGCCGATGCGCCGTCCAGCGCGGCGACGGTCTGCTGCGCCAGCGCGCGCCACTGTTCGTCCGAGGCGCCGGCCGCCAGCAGGCCGTTCCACGAGGCGCTCAATTGCTTTGCGTCGCCGCCGATCTGGTCCTGCAGGGGACTGGCGGCGTCGGTGGCGTTCAACACTTTCTGCGCCGCGTCTTCGCTGAGGCGCGCCACGTAGTCCAGCCGGTCGCGGGCGTCCGGGATGTCCGACGCCGCTTTCTCGATCAATTTATCCAGGCCCAGGCCGCGCAGGCTTTCATGCAAGGCGCGCGTCATGTGACCGATGCGCGACAAAAACTCTTCATTCGGCTCCACCGCAGCCGCGATGGCGCCGCTTTGTTGCTCAACCATCATCAAGCTCCGAGCTTCTCGAAGATCTTGTTCAGCTTTTCATCCAGCGTGGCAGCGGTGAACGGCTTGACCACGTAGCCGTTGGCGCCGGCCTGGGCCGCCGCGATGATGTTTTCCTTCTTGGCTTCGGCGGTCACCATCAGCACCGGCAGCTTGGCCAGCGCGGGATCGGCGCGAATGTTCTGCAACATGGTCAGACCGTCCATGTTCGGCATGTTCCAGTCGGACACGACGAAGTCGAACGATTCGGCGCGCAGCTTGGCCAGCGCCATCACGCCGTCTTCGGCCTCGTCGACATTGGCATAACCCAGTTCTTTTAACAGATTCCGGACAATGCGGCGCATCGTCGAAAAATCGTCAACGACTAAAAATTTCATCTTTGGATCAGCCATGAATTACTCCGTTGTTTCTCTACGCGGTGGTTGTTAATAAGTTCTACGTGCCAGCAAGTTGTAGGATAGCATTTTCGTTGCTTTAAGGCGAACAAAGTAGCAGTAAAACGTCACACTTGACGATTTAAACCCGTAATGCGCGCATGCCGTGGGCCGCCAGGTAGCCCAGCACCATGCCGGGCAAGGCTTGCAAGGCCCCCACTTCATGGGCGGCGCCGATGGCGATCGCCTCGCGCGGCATGCCGAACACCACGCAGCTGGCCTCGTCCTGGGCGAAATTATACGCCCCCGCCCCCTTCATCTCCAGCATGCCGGCCGCGCCATCCTTGCCCATGCCGGTCAGGATCACGCCGACCGCGTTCTTGCCGGCGCACTGGGCGGCCGAACGGAACAGCACGTCGACCGAGGGCCGGTGGCGGTTGACCGGCTCGGCCTGGTCGATCTTGGTCATGTAGTTGGCGCCGCTGCGGGTCAGGTACAGGTGCGAGTGGCCGGGCGCGATGTAGGCGTGGCCGGGCAGCACCCGCTCGTTGCCGGCCGCTTCCTGCACCGAGATCTTGCACAGCGAATCGAGGCGCTTGGCGAACGAACGGGTAAAGCCTTCCGGCATATGCTGGGTGATCAGGATGCCGGGACAGTCGGACGGCATCTGCATCAGGAATTCGCGGATCGCCTCGGTGCCGCCGGTGGAGGCGCCGATGATGATCAGTTTTTCCGACGAGGTCAGCGGATTGCGCAGCTGCGGCAGCTGGGTCTGGCCCTGCTGGCCGTCGGCGCCCGGCTGCGGCAGGGTGCGGGCCCGCACCCGCGCCTTGGAGGCGGCGCGGATCTTGTCGGTGATCAGCTCGGTGTACTCGCGCATGCCGGCCTGGATCGAGATCTTCGGCTTGGTGACGAAGTCGACCGCGCCCAGTTCCAGCGCGCGCATGGTGATCTCGGAGCCGCGCTCGGTCAGCGAGGACACCATCACCACCGGCATCGGCCGCAGGCGCATCAGCTTTTCCAGGAAGTCGAGGCCGTCCATCTTCGGCATCTCGACGTCCAAGGTCAGCACGTCGGGGTTGGTTTGCTTGATCAGCTCGCGCGCGACCAGCGGATCGGGGGCCACGCCCACCACTTCCATGTCGGGCTGGCTGTTGATGATCTCGCTCATCACGCTGCGGATCAGCGCGGAGTCGTCGACGATCAGGACTTTGATCTTCATAAAATGCTACTTTCCGGGCAAAAGGCCCTGACTACATTCTTAACAATAGTTCAAAACAGGTCGATCTCGCCGCCCACCGGCGCCTTCTTCAGGCGGCTGGCGTATTCGATCTCGCGCTTGGCCAGCGTGTCGTTGTGGGTCTGCATCAGCTTCTTGACCAGCACCTTGCCGCTGCGCGGGAAGAAATACACCTTGCGCGGGTGGATGTCGTTCAAGTCTTCGGCCACCACGCGGATTTTCTCGACCTTGAGGAAGTTCAGCACGAAGGCGGCGTTGCGTTCGCCGACGTTGATGGCGGTGAAACCTTTCAACACCGCGCCGCCGCCGAACACCTTGGCCTCCATGTTCTCGCGCTTGGCGCCGGCCTTGAGCAAATCGTTGATCAGGATTTCCATCGCGTAGGTGCCGTAGCGGGCCGAGGCCGACACCGGGCTGTTGGTGTCGCTGCCGCCGTCGGGCAGCATGAAGTGGTTCATGCCGCCCAGGCCGGTGACGCGGTCGCGGATGCAGGCCGACACGCACGAGCCGAGCACGGTGACGATCAACATGTCCTTGTTGGTGAAGTAATACTCGCCCGGCAGGATCTTGGCGGCTTCGCAGTCGAACGTTCTATCGAAATATACGTTCGTGGCAAATTGTTCGAGGTCCATGTTTTACTCTCATGTGCGTTGCGATGCTTTGAGGGCAGCGCCACGGTGTTGTTCGTCCAGCTCATACACCGTCTTGCCGCGTAGTTTGAGCGACTCCGACACGTAGAGGAAATTCTCCGAATGGCCCGCAAACAGCAAGGCGTCCGGTTTCATCAATGGGACAAAGCGGGACAGGATTTTACGCTGCGTGGCTTTGTCGAAGTAAATCATGACGTTGCGGCAAAAGATCACGTCGAACTGGCCGCTCAGCGGCCAGCCATCGGCCAGCAGGTTGAGCGGCTTGAAGGTGATCATATTGCGCAGCTCGGGCCGCACGCGGGCCATGCCCTCGCGGTCGCCCTTGCCTTTCAGGAAAAAGCGGCGCGAACGCTCGGGCGACATCTTGTCCAGCCGGTCCATGGTGTAGACGCCGTTGGCGGCCGTGGCCAGCACATTGGTGTCGATGTCGGTGGCGATGATGTGGCAGTTGGGCGTGAGCGTGTTGAACGCCTCGCACACGGTCATGGCGATCGAGTACGGTTCCTCGCCGGTCGAACTGGCCGAGCACCAGATGGTGATCGGTTCGCGCTTGTGCTTGATGTGCTCGGCCAGCAGCGGAAAGTGGTGCGCCTCGCGGAAGAACGAGGTCAGGTTGGTGGTCAGCGCGTTGGTGAACGACTCCCATTCCTCGCCCAGGCGGCCGGCTTCGAGGTCGTCCAGGTACTTGCCGAACGAGTCGATGCCGGTGGCGCGCAAACGCCGCGCCAGGCGGCTGTACACCATCTCTTGCTTGCTGTCGGCCAGCGAGATGCCGGCCCGTTTGTAGATCAGGCCGCGGACGCGTTCGAAGTCCTTGGCGTTGAAATCAAACTCTTTGACGGTGTCTTTGGTTTGCGGCATGTTCTGTATTCCTTCATGTAAAACTAACAATGCCTGCGACGGCGCCGCAGGCGCCGCCTTGCTGCGGACTACTTAAAACTCTTCCCACTCCTCGCCGGCGGACGGCGCGGCGCTGGCCAGCTTCTTGGGCGCGGCCGGCTTGGCGGCGGCCACCGCCGGACGCGCTGCTGGCGCCGGACGGGTGCTCACCGCCGGCGCCGGACGGGCCGCAGGCGCGGCCTTGCGGGCGGCCGGACGACGGGCGTCGTCCTGGTTCAGCTTGAAGATGCTGACGGCCTGCGCCAGCATCTCGGCCTGTTCCTGCATGCTCTCGGCGGCCGCGGCCGCCTCTTCCACCAGCGCGGCGTTCTGCTGGGTCATCTCGTCCATCTGGGTGATAGCCTGGTTGACTTCCTCGATGCCGTTGCTCTGTTCCTGGGTGGCGGCGGTGATCTCGCCCATGATGTCGGCCACCTGGCGGATCGAGGTGACGATCAGGTCCATGGTCTGGCCGGCCTCGTCGACCAGCTTGCTGCCGGCGTCGACCTTGTTGACCGAGTCGCCGATCAGTTCCTTGATTTCCTTGGCGGCGCCGGCCGAGCGCTGCGCCAGGTTGCGCACCTCGGAAGCGACCACCGCGAAACCGCGGCCCTGCTCGCCCGCACGGGCCGCCTCGACGGCGGCGTTCAGCGCCAGGATGTTGGTCTGGAAGGCGATGCCGTCGATGACGCCGATGATGTCGACGATCTTGCTGGAGCTGGCCTTGATCGAGCCCATGGTCTCGACCACTTGCGACACCACGGTGCCGCCCTTTTCCGCCACCGACGAGGCGGTCACGGCCAGCTGGTTGGCCTGGCGGGCGTTGTCGGCATTCTGCTTGACGGTGGAGGTCAGTTCCTCCATCGACGAGGCGGTCTCCTCCAGCGAGCTGGCCTGCGACTCGGTGCGCGCCGACAGGTCGGCGTTGCCGGAGGCGATTTCCTGCGAGGCGGTCGAGATCAGCTCGGTGCCGGTGCGGACGTCGCCCACGGTCTTGGCCAGGCTGTCGTTCATGTCCTTGAGCGCCTGCAGCAGTTCGCTGGTCTCGTCCTTGCCTTCGACGTAGACTTGCGAGGTCAGCTCGCCGGCCGCCACTTTCTGCGCCACCTCGACCGCGCCCGACAGCGGCACGGTGATCGAGCGGGTGATGACGGCGGCGCACACCACGCCGATGGCCACGGCCACCGCGCCCAGCACGAACAGCACCATCATCAGGCTGCGGTCGGCGGTGACCGAGCCGGCCATCACATCCTTGGCGTTGGCCTGCTGCATGTCGACCAGCTTGTTGATCAGGGTCAGGGTCTGCTGGTTGAGCGGGTCGATGCGGCCGGAAATCACCTTGGCCGCGCCTTCGCTGTTAAACGCCAGCACCTGGCCGATGGCTTCCTTGAAAGCCTTGTCGACGTCGGCGTCCAGCGCGGCGATGTCGGCCAGCACCTTCTTCTCGGCGTCGTTCAGGCCGAGCGCCTTCAGGTCGGCCAGCGCCTTGTCGTAGCGGGCGCGCTGGTCCTTGACCTTCTGCTCTTCCTTCTGCATCAGGCTGACGTCCGATTGCAGGCCGATGTTGCGCATGGCGATGCCGGTCTCGAGCATCGAGCTCTTCATGGTGCCGGCCTGCAGGTTCTTGCCGGTCGACAGCTCGAGCCCCTGGGTCAGCTTGCTCTTGTTGCTGTAGTTCAGGTAGTTGGTCATCAGGACCATCGCCACCAGGATCGCCAGGATGCTGCCGAAGCCGATGCGCAGTCGTGCGCCAATTTTGAAATCACGTAAATTCATGTTGTTTTCTCCCCTATGCTGTCTGTTCTGTCGTCCGCCGGGAACTGCCTGCGGACCCCGTTATCGTGTAGGTAGTGGCGCGCACTCTGTTGGGCGCTGCCGTGCTGCGCTGCCGCGGCGAGGTTCAGGCCGCGATCTGCTCCATCAAGCCCATCTCGGCGCTCGACATCAGCTTGTCGATGTTCACCAGGATCAGCATACGCTCATCAATGGTGCCCAGTCCAATCATGTAGTCGGAGCTGAAGGCGGTGCCCATCTCCGGCGCCGGCTTGACCTGCTCGGGCGTGAGCGTGGTCACGTCCGAGACCGAGTCGACCACCATGCCGACGATGCGGCCGCCGATGTTGAGGATGATGACCACGGTGAACTGGTCGTACACCGGCTCGCCAAGATTGAACTTGATGCGCATGTCGACCACCGGAATGATGATGCCGCGCAGGTTGATCACGCCCTTGATGAAGGCGGGGGCATTGGCGATCCGGGTCACCGTTTCGTAACCGCGGATTTCCTGCACCTTGAGGATGTCGATGCCATATTCCTCCGACCCCAGCGTGAACGCTAGGTATTCGTGGCCGGCGATCTCGTTCGCTCCGGTGGTTAGTACGTCTGCCATGATGGTTTCCTTGGTGGGATTAGCTAAAAATCTGTTCGTCAGCAAGCTGACGGGATGAGCGTATCAGGGCGGCGACATCGAGAATCAGCGACACGCCGCCATCGCCCAGGATGGTGGCGCCGGAGATGCCGGCCACCTTGCGGTAATTCGATTCCAGGTTCTTGACCACCACCTGCTGCTGGCCGACCAGGTCGTCGATGAACAGGCCGGCCTTGCGGCCGTCGGTCTCGATGATGACCACGATGCCCTGGCAGGGGTCGGTGAAGCGCGGCGCGATGCCGAACATCTGGTACAGCGGCACCAGCGGCAGGTATTCGCCGCGCACCTTGATCACCCGGCCCTTGCCGGAGATTTCCTTGACGTCTTCCGGCGCCGGCTGCAGCGATTCGATGACAAAGCCCAGCGGCAGGATGTAGACCTCCTCGCCGACCCGGATCGACATGCCGTCCAGGATCGCCAGCGTCAGCGGCAGCGAGATCGAGATGGTGGTGCCGAAGCCCTTGGCCGAGCGGATGTCGACCACCCCGCCCATCGCGGTGATGTTGCGCTTGACCACGTCCATGCCGACCCCGCGGCCGGAGACGTCGGTCACCTGCTCGGCGGTCGAGAAGCCGGGCGCGAAGATCAGCTGCCATACTTCGGCGTCGCTCATGTTCTCGTGCAGCGGCAGGCCGCTCTGCTCGGCCTTGGCCAGGATGCGTTCCCGGTTCAGGCCGCCGCCGTCGTCCGACACTTCGATGATGATGTTGCCGCCCTGGTGGGAGGCCGACAGGAACAGGCGGCCGGCGTCGCTCTTGCCGCCGGCGCGGCGCACCTCGGGCATCTCGATGCCGTGGTCGATCGAGTTGCGCACCAGGTGGGTCAGCGGGTCGACGATGCGCTCGATCAGGCCCTTGTCCAGTTCGGTCGCGGCGCCGTTGGTGATGAAGTCGACCTTCTTGCCCAGCTTGGCCGCGAGGTCGCGCACCATGCGCGGGAAGCGCGAGAACACGAAGTCCATCGGCATCATGCGGATCGACATCACCGCTTCCTGCAGGTCGCGGGTGTTGCGGGTCAGCTGGCTCACGCTATTTAATAGGCGCTCGTGCACCATCGGGTCCAACGTGTCGACGCGCTGCTCGATCATCGCTTGCGTGATGACCAGCTCGCCCACCAGGTTGATCAGCTGGTCGACTTTTTCGATCGACACGCGGATCGACGACGATTCGGCGCCGGGGCCGGCGCCGCCCTTCTCTTCTTTCTTGGCGGCTTTCTTTTCCTCGTCGGCGGCCTGCTGCTGCGCGGCCGGCGCCTCGATGACGATGCCGGCGGCGGCGCGGATCTGCTCGACCGGCTGGAAGAAGCCATAGCCCTGCGCATCCTCGCTGCCGGCCTGGGCGGCCGCGCGGATCTCGTCGAGCGGCTGGAAGAAACCGTAGCCTTCCGCCCCGCCGGCGGCGGCCGGGTGCAGCTCGGCCTCGTCGAAGAAGCCGTAGCCCAGGTCCTTCTCGACCTTGGAGCGCTCGGCGTTTTCCAGCTTGGCCTGTTTGGCGTCCAGCGCCGGCAGCTCGGTCACCACCATGTCGTCCGGGTTCAGCACGAAGGAGCAGATGGCGATGATGTCGTCCAGGCTCTCGTGGGTGGTGACCACCATGGCGTTGCGGTCGCGGTCGAGCGGCGTGATAGCCACATGGCCCATCAGGCCCAGCTCGGCGCCCAGCGCGGTCACTTCGCGGTGCACCATGGCCGGCAGTTCCAGCCGGTAGCGGCGCCCGCCGCTGTGGTCGACCGTCTTGGCCTCGGCCGCGTGGAACGACGGCGCCACGGCGGCCATGGCCGCCAGCGGCACGTCCTGCGCCAGCGACTGCAGCATCATGCGCACGTCGCCGACCGCGTCCTGGTCGACCGTGCTGCCGTGGCGGTGGCCGTCGAGCTGCATCTTGAGGATGTCCTTGGCCGCCAGGAAGGCGTCCACGTGCTCCGAGGTCAGCGCCATCTCGCCCTTGCGGACGCGGTCGAGCAGGGTCTCGAGGATGTGGGTCACCTCGGTCATGTCGGTCACGCCGAACGTGGAGGCGCCGCCCTTGACGGAATGGGCGGTGCGGAAGATCGCGTTCAGGTCTTCGGCGTCCGGCTGCGCGACGTCGACCGCCAGCAGCAGGCGCTCCATTTCAGCCAGCAGCTCCTCGGCCTCATCGAAAAAGACCTGGAAGAACTGGCTTATATCGATGGTCATGGGGATACTCCGTAAGTTTCGCTCAGCATCATTGCATGCGCCTTATCAGCCGATGACCTTCTTCACTACCTCGATGAGCCGCTGGGGATCGAAAGGCTTGACCAGCCAGCCGTTGGCGCCGGCGGCGCGGCCCTTGGCTTTCATCTCGTCGGACGATTCGGTGGTCAGCATCAGGATAGGGGTCTTCTGGTAGGTCGGCAGTTCGCGCAGCAGCTTGATCAGCTGCAAGCCGTCCATGCGCGGCATGTTCTGGTCGGTCAGCACCAGGTCGACGCTTTGCAGCTTGGCTTTTTCCAGCCCGTCCTGGCCGTCCACCGCTTCCACCACCAGGTAGCCGGCCGCCTTCAAGCTGAAGGCCACCATCTGGCGCAGGGAACTGGAATCATCAACTGCAAGTATTGTCTTGGCCATCTTGGTTCTCACTCATTAAATGCGGGACACGGGCCCCGTTTGTATCAATCGGCAGGTTGCGGCGTTCAGAATAATTCGATGTCGCCGCTCTCCAGGTGTTGTTGGCTGACGGCCTTGCGCAGCACGCTGCGCAGCTCCAGGCTCTGGATCGCCAGCGCCATGCTGACCTTGCCCAGCAGCGCGACGATTTCCTCGTTGTCGCTCTCGGGCAGCATCTCGGCGCCGTGCGCGCCCAGGGTGCCGAGGAATTCGCGCAGGCCGGTGACCCGCTTCAGGGTGCGGTCGAGCAGCTGGCTGGTCATGTCCTGGAATTGCAGGCTGGTGATGGCGGCGTTGACATAGCCGCCCACCTGGCCCTGCAGCGCTTCGAGCTGGCTGCGCTGCTCGGGCGTGGCGGTGCCGCCCTCGAGCAGCAGCTGGATGGTGGCTTGCTCGGCCTCGACCGCCTGATGGATGGCCATGAAGTTGAAGGACAGCTTTTCGATCGCTTCCTCCAGCAGCAGGCCGGTCTGGATCAGATCGGTCTCCACTTCGGTCAAATGCTTGCGTCCGTGGTCAGACACGCCCGACAGCAGGCGTTTTACATGTGAGCCCAGGATTTTTTTTCTCGTCATAACAGTCTCGTTGTTCTGCGCATGTCTTTCACCTACTTATTCCACTACTTCGTACACCTGCTTATTTGCGCACCGGCGGTCCGGCCGGCGCCGGCGCCTGCGCCGCCGCCGCGGCAGCCGCCGCTTCTTCCGCGCCCACGTCCATCTGGCGGGCGCCGTCGCGCATCACGTTTTCCTCGGTGCGCTTGTTCATCACGATGATGCTGATGCGGCGGTTGATCGGGTTGAACGGGTCGGCCTTGTCCAGGTGGGCGGCCGAGGCCAGCCCCACCACCCGCAGCACCTTGTTGTCGGCCATGCCGCCGGCGATCAGCTCGCGCCGCGAGGCGTTGGCGCGGTCGGCCGACAATTCCCAGTTGCTGTAGCCGGCGTCGCTCAGGTAGGGCGTCGAGTCGGTGTGGCCGGACAGGCCGATGCGGTTGGGCACCTCGTTCAGCACGAAGCCGATCTCGTGCAGGATCTCGCGCGTGTACGGTTGCAGCTCGGCCTTGGCCAGCGCGAACATCGGGCGGTTCTGCTCGTCGACGATCTGGATCCGCAAGCCTTCGCTGGTGATGTCGAGCAGCAGCTGCTCCTTGTATTTCTTCAGCAGCGGGTTGGCCTCGATCTTGGCTTCGATCTTTTCCTTGAGCGCCTTCAGGCGCTGGTTTTCCTCGGCTTCCAGCGCGGCCTTGGCGGCGGTCAGGTTAAAGGTTTTCTTGATCACCGGATCGTCGCTGGCCTTGACCTGGCCGTCGCGCCGCGTCAAGTCCTTGCCGCCGCCGGGGATCACCGACGAGCTGTCGCCGCTGCCCGAGCCGCCCTGCAGCGCCACCTTGAGCGGGGTCTTGAAGTATTCGGAGATGCCGTTGAGGTCGCCCTTGGTGGTCGAGCCGAGCAGCCACATCAGCAGGAAGAAGGCCATCATCGCCGTCACGAAGTCGGCGTACGCGATCTTCCAGGCGCCGCCATGGTGGCCGCCGCCGCCCTTCTTGATGCGCTTGACGATAATCGGCCGCAAGCCCTCTTCAGCCATGGCGATTCCTTATGGTTGCTGCGCCGCCGCCTGTCATGCGCGCGCTCACTTGGCCTTCGATTTCTTGATGTGGTCTTCCAGCTCGGCAAAGCTGGGGCGCTCGGTCGAGTACAAGACCTTGCGGCCGAACTCCACCGCCAGCGCCGGCGCGTAGCCGTTCAGGCTGGCCAGCAGGGTGACCTTGACGCACTGGTACATCTTGGTCGATTCGTCCAGCTTTTGTTCCAGCAGGCTGGCCAGCGGACCGACGAAGCCGTAGGCCAGCAGGATGCCGAGGAAGGTGCCGACCAGCGCGTGCGCGATCAGGATGCCCAGCTCGGCCGGCGGCAAGCCCACCGATTCCATCGTATGCACCACGCCCATCACCGCCGCCACGATGCCGAAGGCCGGCATGCCGTCGCCCAGCTTGGCCAGCGCGTGCGCCGGCACCGCGTGCTCGTGGTGGTGGGTCTCGATCTCGTTGTCCATCAGGTTCTCGATCTGGAACGCATCCATATTGCCCGACACCATCAGGCGCAGGTAATCGGTCATGAATTCGACGATGTGATGGTCCTGCAGCACGCTGGGATACTTGCTGAACAGCGGGCTCTGCTCCGGGCTGTCGATGTCGCCTTCGATCGACATCAAGCCTTCCTTGCGCACCTTGGAGAGCACGTCGAACAGCAGCGACATCAGCTCCATGTACAGGTCCTTGGTGTAGCGCGAGCCCTTGAACAGGGTCGGGATCGCGGCCAGCGTGGCCTTGATCGCCTTGGCGTTGTTGCCGACCAGGAAGGCGCCCAGCGCGCCGCCGCCGATCATCACCAGCTCCAGCGGCTGCAGCAGCGCGGCCAGATGCCCGCCGTTCATGGCGAAGCCGCCGAACACGCCGACGCAGACCACTACATATCCGATTATGACTAACAAGTGCCCTGACTCCCCGGTATGAAATCGGCCGGCATCAACCTAACAATCGCCCGATTTCAATAAATTTACATGTAGAACTACAATAGCGTGACTAGGGGGGAGCGGGCAAGTGATTAACGCGAAATGATGCTTAAAAGTACCATATGTAGAGTGCATCCTCAGCCTCTGTGGCGCGGATGGTCCGGTCGGGAGCACGGGCGTCGATAGCGAATTCGTAGCTGGCCAGCATGGCGCCGGGGCGCATTTCGGCCGCGGCCTTGCGCCACAGGCCGGCCATCGCGGCCGGCGACAGGTAGGCGAACACCAGGTCGTAGCGGCCGAAGTCGAGCCGCTCGTAGTCGCCCAAGGTAAAGCGGGCGCGGCTGCCGCTGGCGGCGGCGCGCAGCCGGCTAACCAGCCAGGGCAGCGGCGCCAGCTCGATGCCGCTGCATTCGGCGTCCGGCCGCTGGCGCGCCAGGTACAGCACCAGCCCGCCCAGGCCGCTGCCGATGTCGATCACGCGCAACGGCCGGCCATCGCTCGCCGCCGGCGGCGGCAGAATTTGACGTACCGCATCCCACACCGCCGGGCTGGACGGGTAGTACGGCACTTGCGTACGAAAAGTCGACCAATACCATCCCAGCAACAGCAGGAACACGGCCAGGAACAGCCAGGATGGCAAGTGCAGCGCCTGCGCGGCCAGCAGCGCGACCGGGAACAGCAGCTGGATCGCGCGCCACCACACGGCCAGGCCCAGCTTCCAGGTCAGGCCGGCCGCCAGCAGGCCCTGCACCACGGCCACGCTCCAGTAATCGACCGGCAAACGAAAACTGGCCATCAGATAAATGATGGCCAGCGTCAGCGGCGCGGCGCCGCATTGGATCAGCAGCGCCCGCACGGCGGGCGCGCGGGCGATGCGCTTCAGGTAGGAGTCGGGAGCGGGTGGGCTCACGCGGCCAGGGCGTCGGCGTCGCGGGCCTTCTTGGTCTTGCCGGCGCGCGAAGGCATGTGGCACAGGCCGCAGACATAGCTGCCGTTCAGGTCCATGCAGTTGACCACGAACTTGCCCTGGCACCGCCCACACGGGGCCAGCTCCAGCATCTTGCCGCTGAAGAAACGCACCAGGGTCCAGGCGCGCGTCAGCGACAGCAGCGGCTCCTCGCCCGCTTCCGGCGGCATTTGCTCCAGATACAGCTTGTAGGCTTTCATGACCGCCTCGATGCCGGTGGCGCCGGCGTGCTCGGTCAGGAAATGATGAATATTGATGAACAGCGAGGAATGGATGTTCGGCTGCCAGGTCAGGAACCAGTCGGTGGAGAACGGCAGCATGCCCTTAGGCGGCGACACGCCCTTCAGCTCCTTGTACAGCTTGAGCAGGCGTTCGCGCGACAGCGACACTTCCGATTCCAGCAGCTGCAGGCGCGCGCCCAGCTGGATCAGTTCGATGGCCAGCTGGATTTCCTGGGCTTCCGTCACTACGCTTTTCTTGGACATGATCGGCTCCGGCTGGGTGATCAGGCGATTTCTTCGACGGCCTGGCCGGCCATCAGGATGGCGGCGTGCGACTGGGCCAGGACGCGGTCTTTATTGTAGTTGGTCAGCATCGACAGGATGGCGCTGTCATCGAAGCGGAAGCGGGCCAGCATCATGTTGCCGCCTGCAAGCTTCAGGATCTGCGCGTTGCTCATGCCTTCGATCAGCTCGGCGATGTCGGCGGCGATGCCAAGGCGGAAGATCGCGGTGACTTTGTCGGCGCGGATCATCTGCTGGGCCAACATCAGGTAGCTCAGGTTGGCGTCGCGAATTTCAGCCATCATATCGTTAGCGGTCATTTCCATCTCCTAGTCCGTTATCTGCACTGCGGAACACATTTGCGTTTCCAGTGAGATACATTCTGCGGGAGCAACAAAAATACGAGTAGAGGAGGTTCTCCGTATTTTCCGTCAGGAAATAGCGAACGCGACCCGTCGGTGTTTGTCTGACAAACACACACAGATCACTCATCCACGCCCTTGCGGCGTAGGCTTTTTAAGGTCCAAGATCTTCAAAAAAGTCCTGTCATGAAACGAAAAATAGTGCAGTTCAGCGACTCTTTTTTGCTACATCTAACCCGGTTACGGCAGCAATTCGAGGAACTTTAGGGTTCCGGTGAAAATAATTTGAATTATTTTCGATTCTTTCTTGCTACCTGATGGCGCTTTTCCGCTCATCATGAGACTGGTAACGGCAGCGTTTTCGGGAACTTTAGGGTTTTTTTGAAAAAAATCGAAAATAATTTAAAAAAAGTCGCAAAGCCAGTATTCATGCGGGTTTGCGGGCACGCAGCCAGCCTGGCGCCTGACCCGGTTTGGGGTCAGGCCCCGGTTTTTCGGGTTACACTGGCAACTTATTGAAGCCTAAAGCATTCCACCACCTTGCAAGAAAGTTACATAATGACAACTCGCAACGACTGCCTGGGCCGCGACGCACAAGATCCGCTCGCCGCCCTGCGCGACCAGTTCGACCTGCCCCCCAATGTGATTTATCTGGATGGCAACTCTTTAGGCGCCCGCCCCAAGGCCGCGCTGGCCCGCGCCCAGCAGGTGATCGCCCAGGAATGGGGCCATGATTTGATCCGCAGCTGGAACAGCGCCGGCTGGTTCGACCTGCCCAAGCGCCTCGGCAACCGCCTGGCCCCGCTGATCGGCGGCGCCGACGACGAAGTGGTGGTCACCGACACCACCTCGGTCAACCTGTTCAAGGCGCTGGCCGCCGCGTTGCACATGCAGGCCAGCGACCCGGCCCCGGCCACGGCCGGGCGC
The DNA here is from genome assembly GCF_003416895.1 of Duganella sp. BJB476. GTDB lineage: Bacteria > Pseudomonadota > Gammaproteobacteria > Burkholderiales > Burkholderiaceae_D > Rugamonas. The sequence goes on along the minus strand of NZ_QVIO01000001.1, from coordinate 434,188 downwards.
CGCGTGATCGTCACCGAACGCTCCAACTTCCCCACCGACATCTATATGGCCCAGGGCCTGAGCGGCTGGCTGGAACGCGGCTACACCGTCAAGCTGGTCGACAGCGTCGAAGAACTGCCGGCCGCCATCGGCGCCGACACCGCCGTCGTCATGCTCACCCACGTCAACTACCGCACCGGCTACCAGCACGACATGCGCGCCACCAGCGCCCTGGCCCACGCCGCTGGCGCTTTGATCGTCTGGGATCTGGCGCACTCGGCCGGCGCGGTGCCGGTCGACCTCAACGCCGACGGCGCCGACCTGGCCGTGGGTTGCACTTATAAATACCTGAACGGCGGCCCCGGCTCGCCGGCCTTCATCTGGGTGCCGCGCAAACACCAGGCGCGCTTCCGCCAGCCGCTGTCGGGCTGGTGGGGCCACGCCGCGCCGTTCGCCATGGCGCCCGACTTCGCCCCCACCGACGGCATCGGCCGCGCGCTGTGCGGCACCCAGCCGGTGGTGTCGCTGGCGATGGTTGAATGCGGCCTGGACGTGTTCGGCCAGACCAGCATGGCCGCCATCCGCGCCAAGTCGCTGGCCCTGACCGACCTGTTCATCGAACTGGTCGAGCAACGCTGCGCCGACCATCCGCTGGGCCTGGTCACGCCGCGCGAACATGCGCGCCGCGGCAGCCAGGTCAGCTTCACCCACCCGCACGGCTATGCGGTGATGTCGGCGCTGATCGCGCGCGGCGTCATCGGCGACTATCGCGAACCGGCCATCATGCGCTTCGGCTTCACGCCGCTGTACACCAGCTATGCCGATGTCTGGGACGCGGTGGAAATCCTGCGCGACATCCTGGGCCGCAAGGACTACAACGTCGACGCCAAGCGCGACGCAGTGACTTAATAACGAGATAAACGATATGAGCGATTCCAAAGACACCGCCAGCGGCTGCCCGATGCACGCCGCCGCGCCCGCCGCCGGCGCCGGCTCAGATACGCAATGGCACGGCGCGCAAATGGACTTCAGCAACAAGATGAGCTACGGCGACTATCTGGGCCTGGACCAGATCCTCACCGCCCAGCACCCGCTGTCGCCCAACCACAACGAGATGCTGTTCATTGTCCAGCACCAGACCAGCGAACTGTGGATGAAGCTGATGCTGCACGAAATGCACGCGGTGCGCGCCCACCTGCAATCGGACGACCTGGCGCCGGCCTTCAAGATGCTGGCCCGCGTGGCCCGCATCATGGACCAGCTGGTGCACGCATGGGATGTGCTCGCCACGATGACGCCGCCGGAATACACGGCCATCCGCCCTTACCTGGGCGCGTCGTCGGGCTTCCAGTCCTACCAGTACCGCGAGATCGAATTCATCCTCGGCAACAAGAACGCCGCCCTGCTCAACGTCCACACCACCGCGCCGGACGCCTTTGCCGTGCTGGACAAGGCGCTGCGCGAACCGTCGGTGTACGACGAAGCGATCAAGCTGCTGGCCCGCAACGGCCTGCCGGTTTCCGCCGAGCGCCTCAACGCCGACTGGACCCTGCCGACCGCCGCCGACGAGTCCGTCAAGAACGCATGGCTGGAGGTCTACCGCGACCCGTCCCGCTACTGGGCGCTGTATGAACTGGCAGAGAAGCTGGTCGACCTGGAAACCGCGTTCCGCTTCTGGCGCTTCCGCCACGTCACCACGGTCGAGCGCATCATCGGCTTCAAGACCGGCACCGGCGGCACGGCCGGCGTCAGCTACCTGCGCAAGATGCTGGACGTGGTGCTGTTCCCCGAACTGTTCGCCCTGCGCACCGCGCTCTGAGATTGCCGCGAGAATACACACCATGGGTGTCTCCGCACGCTCCTTCTGGCAAAGGGCCTGAAAGCGGCTTCTGAAACGTGCTGAAATTATCGGGACCAAACTGTAAAATCTGCCGCCACCGTCGCAGTGGAATACGGCAGATTTCAGCACGTTTCAGAAAGCGGAATCAGGAGGCTTCGTAGAAGGATCGTGCAGGCCTCGCCCCGCGTCCTGCTCACCATTGATTCCGGGCATTTGTCCGCGCTTGCGCAAACTGCCGTCGCCAACAAAATATTCCCGCCGCGCTGAAGTAAGATAAACCCCATCTTATTCAGCAAGGATCAAGCATGGACTACGAAGTACTGACCCTGGCCGGCCTGTGGAACTCCGGCCCAGCCCACTGGCAAACGCAGTGGGAAGGCAAGCACCCGGACTGGATTCGCGTGCCGCACCGCGACTGGGAAACGCCCAACCGCGACGACTGGGTGGCCGACCTCGAAGCCGCCATCGCGCAATGCAAACGCCCGCCGGTGCTGGCCGCGCGCAGCCTGAGCTGCTCGCTGGTGGGCCGCTGGGCCGCCTCCGGCTCGCCGCTGAAAATCGCCGGCGCCTTCCTGGTCGCCCCCAGCGACACCGACGCCCCCAGCTACCCCGATTGCACCACCGGCTTCCAGCCCATGCTGCTGGAGCGCCTGCCCTTCCCCAGCCTGGTGATCGCCAGCAGCGACGACCAGTACGTCAGCCCGCAACGCGCGCGCCAGTTCGCACAGGCCTGGGGCAGCGACTACATCGAGATCGGCGACGCCGGCCACATCAACGGCGACGCCGGCTACGGCCCCTGGCCCGAAGGCGAACAAATGCTGCTGAATTTCTGCGCCAGGCTGCAACGCTGACGGAACTCTGGCGCTGGTCCGCCCCTCTAACCTTGCATCACGCACCAAGGAGGGAAGAAAAATGAACCAGCGTATCCGCAACTGCGCGGCGGCCACAGGCCTGCTGCTCACCGTCATGACGGCCGGTGCCGCCGACTATACGGCCATCCTCACCGGCCCGAAGGAATCACCATCCAACAGCTCAACCGGCACGGGCGCGGCGTTCGTCAAGTTCGACGCCACTACCCACATCCTGGAAGTGGACGTCGCCTTCGGCGGCCTGCTCGGCCCCACCACCGCCTCGCACATCCACTGCTGCACCGCCATGCCGGGCGCCGGCACCGCCGGCATCGCCACGGAAACGCCGACCTTCGGCGGCTTCCCGCTGGGCGTGACCAGCGGCGCCTACGCCAACACCTTCGACACCTCGCTGGCGGCCAGCTGGAACCCGGCCTTCATCAGCAGCCACGGCGGCACCACGGCCGGCGCCGAATCGGCCTTCGCCGCCGGCCTGGCCAGCGGCGAGGCCTACCTCAACATCCACACCAGCCGCTACCCGGGCGGAGAAATTCGCGGCTTCCTGACAGGCCCGACCCCGCCGGTGCCCGAGCCGGCCATGTTCGGCATGCTGGGCCTGGGCGTGCCGGCCGTGCTGCTGATGGCGCGGCGCCGCCGCAAAGCGTAACTAGCGCGTCGCGCCAACCAGCGGCAGCTCGATATAGCTGTCGTGGTAGACGCGCTGGGTCGCCTTCTTGTAGTCGGACGGCTGGGCGTAGAAGATATTCGGCACAAAGGTCTGCGGGTTGCGGTCGTACAGCGGGAACCAGCTGGACTGCACCTGCACCATGATGCGGTGCCCCGGCAGGAACACATGGTTGGCGGTCGGCAGGGCGAAGGTGTAAGGCAAGGCCGTGTTGGCGGCGATCGGCCTGGCCGTCTCCAGGCTCTCGCGGTAGCGGCCGCGGAAAATATCGGCCGACACCATCAGCTGGTAGCCACCCATCTCCGGCTGCGCCGCCACCTGGTCCGGGTAGACGTCGATCAGCTTGACGACCCAGTCCGCGTCGCTACCGCTGGTCGAGGCCAGCAGATGCGCCACCGGCTCGCCGCTGATCTTCACCGGCGCCGTCAACACGTCGGTCGTGTAGCTCAGCACATCGGTGCGGCCGGACGCCTCGCGCTGGTCGTCGACCAGCCAGCGCGGCCAGGTCTGCCCCTTGGCCTCGTCATAGCCATACGGCGCAATCGGCCGCGCGCGAAACGGCACCGGCTTGCCCGGATCGGACACATACTCGTCGAACGCACTGCGCTGCGCCGGCGCCGAAGCCGGCCGCGACGCCTCGTTGGTCAAGCTCAGCCGGGCGTTGGCCGCCAGCTTCAGCGTGGCCGGCGCGATCGCGCAGCCGCTGACGCAGCCGCTAGGCCAGCTATTGAGCGAGCGCCATTTGTTGGTCCCGGTCTCGAACGCCGACACCGGCGCGATAGGAGTCGCCGGCGCATCGTCCTTCAGGTAGCGGTCCAGGAATGGCCGCAGAATCTCCTGCCGGAAGTGCAGCGCCGTATCGCTGTTGAAGCGCAGCGCGCCCAGCCGGCTGCCGTCGCCGATGCCGCCGCCATGATTCCACGGCCCCAGCACCAGGAACACCTTGTTGTCCCTGTCGTGCGGCTTGATCGCCTTGTACACCGCGATGGCGCCATAGATATCCTCGGCATCCCACAGGCTGTGCACCAGCAAGGTCGGCACCGTCACCGGCTGACGGGCCAGGATCTGGTCCATCGCCTGCGCGCTCCAGAACGCGTCATAGGCCGGATGCGCGACGATCTTGCGCCAGAAACCGCTCTGCTCCACCCCACGCTGGCGCGCCAGCTCGCCCACCGACCCGGCGCGGATAAAGGTGTCGTAATCATCGAAATGACTGTTGTACCACTTGGCCTCGTTGCGCCGCGTGACCACCTGCTCCAGCACATACGACAGGTTGATCTGCCGGAACGCGCCATTGTGGAACCAGTCGTCGCCGCGCCAGCCGTCCACCATCGGATTCATCGGCACCGACACCTTCAGCGCCGGATGCGGATTGACCAGCGCCATCAACGGCAGGAAGCCGTCGTAGGAAATGCCGATGATGCCGACCTTGCCATTGGTCTCGGGAATATTCTGGACCAGCCACTCGATGGTGTCCCAGGTATCGGTGGAATGATCGACCGGCGTCGGATTGAGCGCACTGCCGCTCAGCGGCCGGTTCATCACATAGTCGCCCTCGGAACCGTACTTGCCGCGCACATCCTGCACCACGCGGATATAGCCGCCCTCGGCGATGACGTCGGCCGCATTGTCATAGCCCTGCAAGATGGACTCCATCTGCGAACTCTCGTTATGGCTGGTCAGCTCGGCCGCGCTGTAGGGCGTACGCGTCAGCAGGATGGGCGCGTTGCGCGCCTTGCGCGGCACGATGATCACGGTATTGAGCTTGACGCCATCGCGCATAGGCACCATCACGCTGCGCTTGACGTAGTCGAGCCCGTCGACCGGCGCCTTGAACTCATCGGGCGTCTCACTCGGCAATGCGGGATACAGGGGTGTGGCCGCGACGCCCGGCGTCGATGCCGGCAGCGTATTCTGGGCCAGGACGGCCTGCGCGGATAAAACAAAGGCGCCCGTCAGCGCCAACACGATCTTGTTCATGTGTATCCCGGGAATTGTGCCAGTGAAACCTAAAAATAGCACAACTCCCGGGACGGGTCCTACCAACTTACTTTACTTGCTCGCGCCGCTCAACAGCATTTCATTCAGGCGCTTGACGAAGGTGGCCGGATCGCTCAGCGAACCGCCCTCGGCCAGCAAAGCCTGGTCGAACAGGATGTTGGCCCAGTCGCTGAAGGAGCTGCCCGCTTCTTCGTACTTCAGGCGCGTCACCAGCGGGTGGTTCGGGTTGATTTCCAGAATAGGCTTGGACTCCGGTGCACTCTGGCCGGCGGCCTTCAGCATGCGCAGCAGGTTGCCCGACAGCTCATGCTCGTCCGCCACCAGGCAGGCCGGCGAATCGGTCAGGCGGAACGTCACGCGCACGTCCTTGGCCTTGTCCGCCAAGGCTTCCTTCATCTTGCCGACCAAATCCTTGTACGAGGTCTCGGTCTCTTCGTGTTCCTTCTTCTCGGCTTCGTCTTCCAGCGCGCCCAGATCCAGGCCGCCCTTGGCCACCGACACCAGCTCCTTGCCTTCGAACTCGGTCAGGAAGGACAACATCCACTCGTCCACGCGGTCGGTCAGCAGCAGCACTTCCACGCCCTTCTTGCGGAAGATCTCCAGGTGCGGCGAGTTCTTCGCGGCGACGTAGTTATCGGCCGTGACGTAGTAGATCTTGTCCTGGCCTTCCTTCTGGCGCGCCACGTACTGCTCCAGCGAGACGCTCTGCTCGTCGTTGTCGTTGGCGGTCGAGGCGAAGCGCAGCAGCTTGGCCAGACGGTCCTTGTTGGTCGCGTCCTCGCCGATGCCCTCTTTCAGCACCTGGCCGAATTCCTTCCAGAAGGTGACGTACTTGTCCTTCTTCTCCTGCTCATCGGCGTTCGCCAGTTCTTCCAGCATGCCGATCACGCGCTTGGTCGAGCCGTCGCGGATCACCTTCACATCGCGCGACTCCTGCAGGATCTCGCGCGACACGTTCAGCGGCAGGTCGGCCGAATCGATCACGCCCTTGACCATGCGCAGGTAGGCCGGCATCAGCTGCTCGGCGTCGTCCATGATGAACACGCGCTTGACGTACAGCTTGATGCCGCCGCGCTTGTTGCGGTCCCACAGGTCGAACGGCGCCTTGGCCGGAATGTACAGCAGCTGCGTGTACTCGCTGCGGCCTTCGACGCGGTTGTGGGTATGCGTCAGCGGCGCCTGGAAATCGTGCGACACGTGCTTGTAGAATTCCTCGTACTGCTCCGGCGTAATGTCCGACTTGTTGCGGGCCCACAGCGCGCTGGCCTGGTTGATGGTTTCCAGCTCGTCCTTGACGACGGTTTCCTTCTTCTCCTCGTCCCACTCTTCCTTCGCCATCACGATAGGCAGCGAGATATGGTCGGAGTACTTGCGGATGATGGACTTGATCTTCCACGACGACAGCAGCTCGTCTTCGCCTTCGCGCAGGTGCAGGATGATGTCGGTGCCGCGGCCGGTCTTCTCGATCTGTTCGATCGAGTAGTCGCCCTCGCCGGCCGATTCCCAGCGCACGCCATCGGCGGCGTCCGCGCCGGCGCGGCGGGTTTCAACGGTGATCTTGTCGGCGACGATGAAGCCCGAATAGAAGCCCACGCCGAACTGGCCGATCAGGGCCGCGTCCTGCTGCTGGTCGCCCGACAGCTTGCCGAAGAATTCCTTGGTGCCCGACTTGGCGATGGTGCCCAGGTGCGAGATCGCCTCGTCCCGGCTCATGCCGATGCCGTTGTCGGAAATGGTGATGGTGCGCGCGGCCTTGTCGAACGAGACCTTGATCTTCAGTTCATGGTCGTTGCCGTACAGGGCGTCGTTGTTGATCGCTTCGAAGCGCAGCTTGTCGGACGCGTCGGACGCATTCGAAATCAGCTCGCGCAGGAAAATCTCTTTGTTCGAGTACAGGGAGTGGATCATCAGCTGCAACAGCTGTTTCACTTCGGCCTGGAAGCCCAGGGTTTGCTTGTCGTTGTCTGCCATTTTAAGAGCCTCAATAGTCTTGTGGTTGATGCAAGGGTTTGACGAAAGTGGGGATTATAGGAGAGTTTTCAAGAGCGGCCCATCATTTGCCGAGCTCTCGCTCAAAGAAACGCCACACCGCCGGCTCCTGCATCGCCGCCACGTTGAGCCGCATGCGGGTCGACGGCAGCTGCTTGGGCGAGAACAGGCTGCCCGGCGCCAGCAGCAGGTTGTGCGCCATCGCCTTTTCGGTCAGCACATTGGTGTCGCAGCCGGCGTCGGCCCACACGAACATCCCGGCCGGCGACGCCACGTCCACCTTCAGCCCCACCCGCTCCATCTGGCGGATGGTCTTGGCGCGGATCGCGTCCAGCCGCGCGCGCACCCGGTCCGAGTGCTTGCGGAACAAGCCCTCCGACAGCACCTTGTACACCACCCGCTCGCCGATATCGCTGGTGGTCAGCATGGTCAGCATCTTGCGGTCGGCCAGGCGCTCGGCCCGTTCCGGCGACGCCGCGATGAAGCCGACCCGCAGATTGGCCGCCATGGTCTTCGAAAAGCCGCCCAGGTAGACCACCCTTTGCAGCTGGTCCAGCGCCGCCAGCCGCGTGGCCGGCTGCACCGCGCTGCCCGGATGCAGGTCGCAATAGATGTCGTCCTCGACGATGATGAAATCGTGCTCCTCGGCCAGCCGCAGCACCTGGAAGGCCTTGGCCGCCGACAGCGAGGTCGAACTGGGGTTGTGCAGCACCGAGTTGATGATGTACAGCTTGGGCTTGTGCAGCGCCGCCAGCTCCGCCAGTTGCGCGATGTCCGGGCCGTCGGCCAGGCGCGGGATGCCGACCACCTTGGCGCCCAGCGCCGCGAAGGAGCCGAACATCAGGAACCAGGCCGGGTCGTCGACGAAGATGGTGTCGCCCGGCCGCGTGAACTCGCGCGCCACCAGGTCCAGCGCCTGCGTCACGCCGGCCGTGGTAAGGATCTGTTCCGGCGCGGCGGCGATCTCCAGCTCGGCGAACTTCAGCTGTAGTTGCTGGCGCAGCGGCAGGAAACCTTGCGGCACGCCGTAGCTGACCAGCAGGTTGCTATTCTGCCGGCTGACCGAACGCAGCGCGTTGGCGATGGCCGCGCCGTCCAGCCAGTCGGGCGGCAGCACGCCGGTGCCGGGCATCTGCCCGTACGGCATCTGGCGGAACATATTCCGCACCAGCCAGACAACGTCGATCGGCTTGGCGCCGGGATGTTCGCGCTCGCCCTCCGCCGAGCGGCGCCGCGAGCCCGGACGCCGCTGCGCCAGGTTCAGTTCCATCGCCGCCGGCTCGCGCACGAAGAAGCCCGCGCCCCGGCGCGACTCCAGGTAGCCCGCAGCCACCAGCTTGTCGTACGACGCCACCACCGTGAACGCCGACACCGCATGCGCCGCCGCGAACGCGCGGATCGACGGCATGCGCGCGCCGCCGCGTAGCAGGCGGTCGTCGATGCGCGCCGTCACCGAGCGCACGATCTGGTCGATCAGCGTCTCGCCCGACTCGCGCGACAGCAAGCCCAGCACCATCCCGGATTGCGCCTTCTCCGCGCCCTTGCCGGCCCCGCGTCCCGCCCGCGCGCTCGTCGCGGCCGGCGCCGGAGTCGGTATCACCGAAGCCACCGCCGGTCCCGGCGCGGCCGCGGCCACAGTCCGGCCGGGGGCCTGCCTGGCTGCCGCGCGGGCCTCGGCCGCCGCCAGCGCATCGGCCACCGCCTCCGCCGCAGCCGACGCGGCGGCGCCCAAAAGTGAAGTGCGCGAGCGTGTATTGGTCATTTTACCGTCACAGTATGAGAAATTATGTGCGCAAGTGTACTGGCACTGTACTGGTTTTGTCACGTAGCATACAACCATAGCAACCATAACGCCACCGGAGACCCGCATGACCCACAGCGCCCCGCCGCCCATCGCCGCCGCCATCGCCACCCGCCCGGGGCTGAGCGACGAAACCACCGGCATGCTGCTTGGCCTGGTCGCGGTCGCCATCTTCAGCCTGACATTGCCGTTCACCCGGCTGGCGGTCGGCGGCGCGCTGGCCAGCCACGGCGCCGGCCTGTCCCCCACCTTCGTCGCCCTAGGCCGCGCGCTGGTGGCCGCCGTACTGGCCGGCGGCTGGCTGGCCTGGAAACGCGCGCCGCTGCCGCCGCGCTCCGCCCTGCTGCCGCTGGCGATGGTGGCGATCGGCTGCATCATCGGCTTCCCGTGGCTGACCTCCATCGCCATGCGCAGCCTGCCGGCCGCCCACGGCGCCGTGCTGGTCGGCATCCTGCCGCTGGCCACCGCCGTCTTCGGCGCCCTGCTGGCCGGCGAAAAGCCGTCGGCCGGCTTCTGGATCATGGCCAGCGTGGGCTCGGCGCTGGTGGTCGGCTTTGCGCTGGGCCAGAGCGGCGGCAGCCTGCACCTGGCCGACCTGGCGATCTTCCTGGCCGTGCTGCTGGCCGCCATGGGCTACGCCGCCGGCGGCCGCCTGTCGCAAACCCTGGGCGGCCAGCACACCATCTGCTGGGCGCTGGTGCTGTCGGCGCCCGTGCTGCTGCCGCTGGTGGGCTGGCTGTGCTGGCAGGAAGGCCCGCAGCTGGCCGCCGCCAGCGCCGCCGCCTGGACCGGCTTCGCCTACGTCTCGGTATTCTCGATGTTCATCGGATTCTTCTTCTGGTACCGCGGCATGGCGCTGGGCGGCGTGGCGCGGGTCGGCCAGGTGCAGCTGGTCCAGCCCTTCCTGTCGTTGCTCGGCGCGGCGGTGGTTTTGGGCGAAGCGCTGGAATGGCCCACTATCGTTTTTGCAATCGCCGTCATCGCCGTGGTGGGTGCCGGCCGCAAAATGCAGGTAAAACGCGGCTAAAACCGTAGACTATCTTGATTTTGCCGCGTTTGTGGGCACGCCCTGCCGCTGACGTACAATGTCGGTCTTAGCTCAACGCATTCCACCACTTACACTTTGGATAACACATGTCTGTCTACGAAAAACTGAAAGCGCTCGATATCACCCTGGCCGCACCCGCCACCCCGGCCGCCGCCTACGTCATGTACGCCCAAACCGGCAACCTGGTGTTCCTGTCGGGTCATATCGCCAAGCGCGCCGACGGCAGCGTGTGGGTCGGCCAGCTGGGCAAGAATATCGACACCGCCGAAGGCAAGGCCGCCGCGCGCGCCATCGCCGTCGACCTGATGGGCACGCTGCAAGCGGCCGTCGGCGGCGACCTGACCCGCGTCAAGCGCATCGTCAAGGTCATGAGCCTGGTGAACTCCACGGCCGACTACACCGAACAGCACCTGGTCACCAACGGCGCCTCCGAGCTGCTGGGCGAAGTCTTCGGCGAAGCCGGCAAGCACGCCCGCTCGGCCTTTGGTGTCGCACAAATCCCGCTTGGCGCCTGCGTCGAAATCGAACTGATCGCGGAAGTCGCGTAAGCGGGCGGCTCCTTATCCGGAGTCGTTCCTTTTATAAGAGCACGCCACAAGCGAGCTTGTTGAATAGCCGGCAGCGCCGGCATCCTCTAGTGAGACATGTATGAAAATCGAAAACCCTAATCCGATCCAGTGGCGCTTCTCCGAACGCGCCGACCAGCTGCAATCGTCCTTCATCCGCGAGATCCTGAAGATCACCCAGCAGCCGGAGATCATCTCCTTCGCCGGCGGCCTGCCGTCGCCGCTGACCTTCCCGATCGACGAAATGAAGGCCGCCTTCGACAAGGTGCTGAGCGAAAACGGCAAGGTCGCCCTGCAATACGGCCCGACCGACGGCTACCTGCCGCTGCGCCAGTGGATCGCCGATTCGCTGTCGACCAACGGCGCCAAGATCGTGCCGGAACAGGTGCTGATGACCTCCGGCTCCCAGCAAGCGCTGGACCTGCTGGGCAAAGTGCTGATCGACGAAGGCAGCCGCGTGCTGGTCGAGACGCCGTCCTACCTGGGCGCGCTGCAGGCGTTCTCGGTCTACCGTCCTGAATTCAAATCGGTGGAAACCGACGAACACGGCCTGGTGCCGTCGTCGCTGGATGCCGTCGCCCAGGGCGCACGCCTGCTGTACGCGCTGCCGAACTTCCAGAACCCGACCGGCCGCACCCTGTCCGTCGAGCGCCGCCTGGAGCTGGTGGAAACCTGCGCCCGCCTCGGCCTGCCGCTGATCGAGGACGATCCGTACGGCGCCCTGAGCTACAAGGGCGACCCGCTGCCGAAGATGGTGGCGATGAACCCGGACGGCGTCATCTACATGGGCTCCTTCTCCAAGGTGCTGACCCCCGGCATCCGCCTGGGCTACGTGGTCGCCCCGCTGCCGCTGGTGCGCCGCCTGGAGCTGGCCAAGCAGGCCGCCGACCTGCACACCTCGCAGCTGACCCAGATGGTGGTGCACGAAGTGATCAAGGACGGCTTCCTGGGCCGCCACATCCCGAAAATCCGCACCCTGTACGGCGACCAGTGCCAGGTCATGCTGGACGCCATGGCCCAGCACTTCCCGGCCGGCGTCGAGTGGACCAAGCCGGAAGGCGGCATGTTCATCTGGGTCACGCTGCCTAAGCACATCGACGCCATGAAGCTGCTGGACGAAGCCATCGCCCAGAAAGTCGCCTTCGTGCCGGGTTCGCCGTTCTACGCCAACGAGCCGGAAACCAACACGCTGCGCCTGTCCTTCGTCACCGTGGCGCCGGACCGCATCCGCACCGGCATCGAGATCCTGGGCAAGCTGATCGCCGCCAAGATCTAAGTCGTCGTACCTGTCGTGGGCGGCGCTCGCCGCCCACAGCATTATCACCAAAAGTAACAAAACCCCACCAAAGCAGTAACATCCCATCAACAATAGGCAAGCCAGTCCCCGGTTGATGTGGCATCCCAGTCACTTCCGAAGAAATCCTCAAAAAACTGCGGATTTTTTTTCACCCGCAGCCGAGCTGAAGCGTTATGATTTGAACGGATAGTCACTTTCAGATCAGGCCAGCCTTTGTTCACCCCAGTTCCCCATCCCATCCTTGCCACGCGGCGCGATGCCGCGATACTCATAGTGGACGACGCGCCGGAGAACCTGAGCGCACTGCGCAAGCTGATGGTCCAGCAAGGCTATCAGACCTTCGTCGCCACCTCCGGCGAGCGGGCGCTGAAGATCGCCCGCCGGGTCCATCCCGACCTGATCCTGCTCGACGTCATGATGCCCGGCATGGACGGCTTCGAGACCTGCCGCCAGCTGAAAAGCCACGCCGCCACCCAGCGCATCCCGGTGATCTTCATGAGCGCCCGCACCGAGACCGAGGACGTGGTGGCCGGCTTCGACATCGGCGCGGTCGACTACATCAGCAAGCCGCTGCGCATGGCCGAAGTGTGCGCCCGCGTGCGCACCCAGCTGCACATCCGCAGCAAGAGCGAGACCCAGGAAGAACAGGCCGAGCGCCTGCGCACCATCGTCAACAACATGGCCGAGGGCCTGTTGATCATCGAGGCGGACGGCCGCATCCAGTTCACCAACCCGGCCTGCGACAAATACCTGGGCTACCAGGAAAACGAACTGGCCGGGCGCGCCATCGCCGACCTGCTCAATCCCCTGGTGGCGCAGGAATACCTGGACTACTTCGACCGCTACGCCGCCGCGCCCGAGACGGCGCACAGCCACGGCACGCGCGAAGTGATCATCCGCCACCGCAACGGCAGCTCGGTGTGCATGGACCTGACCCTGACGCCGATGTATTTGCGCCAGCCGCTGTTCATCGGCCTGCTGCACGACATCACCCACCACAAGCAGTCGGAAGACGCGCTGCAACGGGCCGCCATGGTCGACCCGCTGACCAAGATCGCCAACCGCCGCCACTTCGACAGCTTCCTCGAGAAGGAATGGCAGCGCGCCATGCGCAGCGCCCAGCCCTTGTCGCTGGTGGTGCTGGACGTCGACCACTTCAAGCTGTACAACGACACCCTGGGCCACCCGGCCGGCGACGCCTGCCTGCAGCAGGTGGCGCAGGCGATCGCCTCGCACGCGCTGCGCCCGACCGACCTCGCGGCGCGCTACGGCGGCGAGGAGTTCGTGCTGCTGTTCGCCGAAACCGACGGCGACTCGGCCTACCTGCTGGCCGAATCGATCCGCGCCCATGTCGAATCGCTGCAGATCCCGCATCCGCGCTCGACCACCTCGGCCTGGCTGACGGTGAGCATCGGCGTGGCCACCATCACCCCGCACCAGTTGGACAACACCGAATCGCTGTTCGTCGCAGCCGACCGCGCCATGTACGTGGCCAAGGAAGGCGGCCGCAACCAGGTGCAGGCCACCCAGACCGGCAGCGCCGCGATGGAAGCGGTCAAGGCGCTGGTGATGCGCTAGCCGGGCGGCGGGTGACAATCGGATAGTTTTTCCGGTTGGAAATATTGTTACAATGCCGGTCCGCCCATTCCGCCGCCCCAGCATGACCGACGACTTCAGCTCCGACACCAGCACCACAGGACTCTTGACCGCCGGCGGCTCCGCCACCGGGAATTTCGAGGCCCCAAGCGGCGGCTATGTGACAAACGACCGCGACTGGTTCAAGATCTCGCTCCAGGCCGGCACCACCTATTTATTCACGCTCACCGGCAAGGCCGATGGGGCCGGTACCTTGGCGGACTATTCGTATTCGTCCCTGCACCTGTTCAACAGCGCCGGCGAGGCGCAAGCGAGCTTGAGCTCCGCCCGCTATTACCTGCCCCCGCTCACGCAGTTCACGCCGACGGTCAGCGGGATCTACTACCTGGAAGCCAGCCTCACCGGCTACCTCAGCGGCAGCTACACCGTGTCGGCCAGCTATCCGGCCGCCGACGATCTGCCGGCCAGCACCGCAACCACCGGCGTCATCAGCATCGGCGCCCCGGGCCGCGGCGTGTTCGAGCGCGCCGACGATGTCGACTGGTTCAAATTCCACGCCGAAGCCGGCCAGCACTACCAGATCAGGGCCGACGGCGACGACAACCGAAGCTACGGCTCCGTGCAAGCCTACGACGCCAAGGGCAAGCTGCTGCCTACCAACGCCGGCGTGATCGAATCGGCCACCGATGCCGACTTCTACGTCGCCGTGACGGCGCACGGCTCCGGCGCCTACACCGCCACCGCGACCACGCTGGTCGACGACTACAGCGGCAACGACAGCCAGCCGGGTCACCTGACGGTGGACGCTCCGGCCAAAGGCGCGCTGCAATACGACGGCGACGTCGACCGGTTCACGTTGGACATGGTGGCCGGCACGATCTACTCGGTGACCATCCAGAATACCGGCGCCGTCGCCAGCGGCCACTCGGCCAACCTGCTGCTGCGCGACCCTGCCGGCAACAACGCCTTTGACTACGGCGCCATCAGCAGCACGGCCAAGATCTTCTCGTTTGCGATGAAGGCGAAGACCACCGGCACCTACACGCTGGACGTCGGCGACGCCAACAACGCGACGCCGCAGACCGGCTCGCGCAGCTACACCCTCAGCGCCACGGCCGCAGAGGACGACTACGCCGACACCAGGGACGCCGCCACCAAGCTGGCCGTCGGCGCCACCATGAGCGGCAAGCTGCAAATGGCGCGCGATGTCGACATGGTCAAGCTGGAGCTGACCGCCGGTCTCAATTATGCGTTCACAGCGCCGTCCGATACCTCGTCCGGTGTGCAGGTGGCGCTGTATGCAGCAGATGGCACCGTCGTCCACAAAGGCAGCGGCAGCACCATCTCGTTCGGCATGACGCCCACCACCAGCGGCACCTACTACCTGGCGGCAAGCGCCGCGTTTTCTGCCAACACCGACACGCCGGCCAATCGCAGCTACACGATCAAGACCAGCCTGGACGCCGACGACGACTACAGCGCCAACACCAGCACCACCGGCGTGCTGGCGGTGGGCGGCGCCATCAAGGGCATGCTGGGCCAGGGCGGCGGCGACCGCGACTGGATCGCGGTCACGCTGGAAGCCGGCACCGCCTATGTGGTCGACCTCGAAGCCGACAGCAGCGTCCAGCTGAGCCTGAAGAATGCATCCGGCACCGAGCTCGCCAACGGCTTCGCCATGAACTTCGCCGGTCCGCCGCCGCATACCAGGCTGCCACAGTACACGCCTACCACCAGCGGCACCTACTATGTCGAAGTGGCATCCGCCAGCGAAGCCAAGGGCAGCACCTACCAGCTGCACTTGACCAAGGCAGTCGCCGACCCCGTCCCTGGCAACGATAACGCCCATGCCGGCGCGCTCACCTACGGCCAACAGGTGCAAGGCACGCTGGCATCGGCCGGCGCCTCCGACGTATTCAAAATCACGCTGCATGCGGACGAGTCGTTCTCGATCTATTTGAGCTCGCCACAACTGAGCGGCGCCGCCGGCCAACAGACCAATGGCCCGACACTGCAAATCGTCGACAGCGCCGGCAAGGCGCTGCGCTCGTATGCCGACGTCAGCGTCCCGCAGGAACTCCGCCTGGGCTTTCTGTCCGGGGCCTACGGCGACTACTACGTCAAGGTCGTCAATGCAGGCGCCGCGCCCGCGCCGGCCAGCTATACGCTGAAAGCATTACTGGGGATTGCCGGCGACGACATCAGCGGTCAGCGGGAATATGCCAGCGCACTGGACCTCGGCCAGTTGGTGAAGAGCCAGATCCATAGCAGCCTCTTCGACACCGATACGTTCAAGGTGCACGTCACCGAGAGCGGCGTGCTCACCGTGGACCTGGGCGCATCCGACGGCGCGGTAACATTGAGCGTGTTCGCAGGCACAGCCCTGGACCCAATCAAAGCGATCAGCCAGAGCGTCGATGCCGGCCATACGATCACACGCTACGCAGCGGGCTCTGCCGGCGACTACTACCTGACGCTGAGCACCCCGGCCAACAAGCCGGTGCCTGCCGCTTATGAAATCAAGGCCACGTTCGGATCGGGCGACATCACCGCCCCGCTGCTGAGCGCCGCATCCATCGTCAGCGGCGCCACCGGCGTCGCGCTCCACCCCAAACTCACGCTGACCTTCAACGAAGCGATTGCGGCCGGCGCCGGCCTGGCGCTGACCGACGACCACGGCGTGGCCGTCAAGGCGGCCGACGGCGCGGCGCTGTTCAGCGCCAGCGGCAACGCGCTGCAGCTCGACCCGCACGTCAACCTGCGCCCCGGCGTGACCTATACCCTGGCGCTGCCGCTGGGCAGCGTACTGGATCTGGCCGGCAACCGCTACGCCGGCCACACCGCCTACACCTTCACCACCGCGTCCGCCGCCACCGTCGGCGGCAGCGGCAACGACCTCCTCACCGGCAACGCCAGCGGCAAGAAGATCGACGGCGGCGCCGGCATCGATACCGCGTTCTACGACGACAGCAAGGGCGCGCTGGACATCTCGCTGCAAAAAGGCCAGGCCACCGTCAGCCAGCATGGCGCCACCGGCGGCGACACCCTGACCGGGGTCGAACGGCTGCTGTTCCCGAACCATGCGCTGGCGCTCGATATCGACGGCCACGGCGGCCAGGCCTACCGGCTGTACCAGGCGGCGTTCAACCGCACGCCGGACCTGGGCGGCGTCGGCTTCTGGATCAACGCGCTGGACAAGGGGATCACCCTCAAGGAGGTCGCGCAAAATTTCCTGATCAGCGATGAATTCAAGAAGCAATATGGCGACGGCGTCAGCGACCACGATTTCGTCACCAATCTGTACACCAACATCCTGCACCGCGCCCCCGAGCAGGGCGGCTTCGATTTCTGGACAAACGGTTTGCACAAGGGCGTGGAGCGCGCCGAAGTGCTGTACAACTTCAGCGAAAGCGCGGAAAACCAGGCGGCGCTGCTGCCGGTGATCGGCCAGGGCTTCGCCTACACTCCCTACGGCTAGAACGGCAATGGTGCAGGGCGTGCGCGCAGGGCCTTGAGCCCGAGCGGCACGCTGCCGGCCAGCGCCAGCAGCGAAAACAGGATCACGCCCCAAGCACCCATGCCCTGGAACAGCGCCCCGGCGCCGACCGTACCCAGCGCCACCGCGGCAAACGTCACCACCACCGATTGCGACAGCAGCGAGCCGTCGCGATCGCGCGCCGAAATAAAACTGTTCAGTATCGCCATCACGGTATAGAAGGCGGCGTTCAGCGCCAGCTGGGCGATGAAGAAGGCCGCCGCGCCGTGCGCGGTGAAGAAGCCGGCCACCGACGCCGACATCACCGCCAGCGCCGCCATCACCGTCAGTCCGCGCCGCGCCGCCAGCGCCGGTATCGCCGGCACCACCGCGCCGAAGAAGCCCAGCAGCGAAGACAGCGACAACAACGTCCCCGTGGCCGGCAAGGACAGGCCGATACGTTCGCCCTGCAAGGCCGACACCGCCCACACGCCCGCCTGCACGCTGTACACGCCGACGAACACGCCCCACGCCAGCCACACCTCGGCCCGGCCGCGCCGCCGGCCCACATACACTTCCGGCTGCTGCGGCGGCATCAGCACCGGCACGCGCACCGCCCCCACTCCCAGCACCGCCGCCAGCAGCGCCAGGCCGTACCAGATGCCGCTGCCGTTCGCCACGCCGGGCAGCAGCGACAGCAGCGTGAACACCCCCGCCACGGCCAGCCCGGAAAGCAGCAGCACCACGCCCCACAGGCGTTCCGCGTCGCGGTGGCAGGCCAGGCAAATGCCGACCATGACGATCATCTGCGCCTCGCAGAAGCCGGCCGCGAAGCGCGCCGCCGCGAACGCCGGCGCCGACACGATCAGCGCCGACAGCACCTGGCTCCACACCAGCAGCACCAGCGCGCCGGCGGTGAGCCGGGACGGCCAGCGCCGGGCCAGCGCCGGCAGTACGATGCAGCCGGCCAGCATGCCCAACATCTCCGCCCCGGCCAGCATGGTGGCCTGGCCCTCGTCCAGCCGCAGGCGCGCCATCGCGTTGGTCACCAGCAGCGGCATCATGGTGGTGCCGCCTATGCCCAGCGCCCAGCAGCAGGCCAGGATCAAGGTGGGGCGGGATTGGCGCGCGGGCTGCGCTGGCGTGATGATCATCTGTTCTCCGAGGTATGCGGCGACTCTGCGCGCCGACACCAAGCATACGGCGGCGCCGCGCCGGCAGAGGTCCAAAACGGCCAGAAACAGACACTCAAACGGCCATTTCCGCGCCGGACGCCCCATGCGCACAAATCCATACTATGCTGGCTACATCTTCAAAAGGAGCACCCGTGACGGCGAAATCCCACCACCCCGATGCCGATGCCGACGTAGCGCCCCATGTGATCCGCCAGGTGCTGCAACTGCTGGCCGGCCGCGGCCACTCGCCCGAACGCCTGTGCAAGGGACTGGGCTTCACGCCCGAGAATCTGTGTGACGCCGGCTTCCGCGTCTCCTATCGCCAGACCAGCCAACTGGTCAAGCGCGCCATGCAGCGCTGGGGCGACCCGGCCATCGGCATCGCCACCGGCGCGCGCCAGACCGTGGTCTGTTTCGGCCTGCCGGGCCTGGGCATGCTCACCTGCGCCACGCTGGGCGAGGCGTTCCACTACCTGATCCGGCACCAGCGCGCGGCCGGCGCCTTCACCGTCAATGAACTCGGCGTCCTCGACGAGCATCACTTCGTCGCCGAGGTGACGACCCGTTTTCACGATCCCGAGATGGAGCCGTTTTTCATCGAGGAGATTTTCGTCAGCAGCGTCGAAGTATCGCGCGCGCTGGTCGGCTCGCACTTCCGCCCGGCGCGGCTGGAGCTGCGCTACCCGCGTCCCGCCTATGCCAGCGCCTACAACGAATACTTCCGCTGCCCGGTGGTGTTCAACGCGCCGTTGAACCGGCTGATCTGCGACATGGCCTGGTTCCACTGCCCGCTGCCCACCTACGACCGCTACATGCAGGCCACCCTGCAGGCGCAGATCGACCAACTGCTGGCCGTCGACCAGCCGCGCAACGATCTGGTGGAATCGATCATGAACCTGCTGCGTGCCTCGGTCGACGAAGTACCCGGCCTGGCCGCGATCGGCGAAGCGCTCAATCTCAGCGAGCGCACGCTGCGCCGCCGTCTGTCGGACCTGAACACGTCCTATCAGCGCCTGGTCGACCAGGTCCGCTACGAATGCGCGCTCGACCTGCTCAAGCGCAGCGACATGCCGCTGGTGGAAATCGCCATGGCCACCGGCTTCACCGATGCGCGCAACTTCCGCCGCGCGTTCAAGCGCTGGTCCGGCATGCTGCCGAACCAGGTGCGGCAAGGCGCCGCCGCGCCGCGCCTGAACGCCTGGGCCTAGTCCATCGTCAGGACAACTCCCACTTCCCCTCGTGGGCAACCGCCAGCCCGCGCTTGCGCAGCGACTCCAGGTAGCGCGCGTGGCCGCGCACTCCCTTTTTGCGGAACAGCGGTATCAAGCGCGGCAGAAAATTCGGCGCCAGCATCGCCAGCCGCACCGACCAGGACTCGCTCCAGCGCGGATAGCGCTCCAGGCAGGGGCTGTCCAGCATCAGCATCACCTGGCGCGCCACGTCTGCCGGCTGCTGCGGCGGATCCATGAACTGCAGGGTGTTGCCGCCTTCGACCGCCTCGCGCATCAGCATCGGCGTCTCCGTGGCGGAGGGCAGCACGCTGCCGACATGCACGCCGTGCCGCTCGCGGTCCATGCCCAGGCACAGCATGGCGCCGCGCAGGCCGAACTTGGTGGCCGAATAGACCCCGGTTTCCGGCAGCGGGAAGATGCCGCCCAGCGACACGGTGTTGATCACGCGACCGTCGCCGCTGCGCTGCAAGGCGGCGAAGGCCAATCGGGTCAGCACGATCGGCGACAGCAGGTTGATGTTCAGCTCCGCCAGGATGTTATCGACCGGGCGCTCCTCGAAGTGCCCGGTGCCGGTGATGGCGGCGTTGTTGACCAGGATGTCGAGCCGCCCGTAGCGCGCCTGCACGAAGGCCAGCAAGGCGGGCAGCTTGCTGAAATCGGACAGGTCGACCGCCACGCCCACCGCCGCCGGCCCCAGCTCGGCCGTCGCGCGGTCCAGCGCCTCCTGGTTATGGTCGGCCAGCACGCAGATGATGCCGCGCTCGATGAAGCCGCGGCAGATCTCGCGGCCGATGCCGCCGGCGCCGCCGGTGATGAGGGCGATCCGGCCGCCCTTCGATGTTGT
Organism: Duganella sp. BJB476; assembly: GCF_003416895.1. Lineage (GTDB taxonomy): Bacteria > Pseudomonadota > Gammaproteobacteria > Burkholderiales > Burkholderiaceae_D > Rugamonas. The sequence goes on along the minus strand of NZ_QVIO01000001.1, from coordinate 413,812 downwards.
AGCCATGTGCATTCCTCTCAGGTGTTGATGCCGCCGGCCGCGCCCAGCTGCATCCAGATGGTCTTGGTCTCGGTGTACTGGTCGTGCGCCATCAGCGATTTTTCGCGCCCGCCGAAACCGGACTCCTTGTAGCCGCCGAACGGCACGCCGGTGTCGCCCTCGGAGAAGCAGTTGACCGACACGGTGCCGGCCCGTATCGCCCGTGCCACGCCATGCGCCGCGTCCAGGTTGCTGGTGTAGACCGAGGACGCCAGGCCGTAGTTGGTGTCGTTGGCCATCGCCACGCCCTCGGCCAGCGTGTCGAAGCCCAGCACCGACAGCACCGGCCCGAAGATCTCCTCGCGGGCGATGTTCATCCCCGGCTGCACGTGGTCGAAGATGGTCGGCTCGACAAAGCTGCCGCCGGAGTCGCGTCGCACCTGCGCGCCGCCGTGCACCAGATGCGCGCCCTGCGCCTTGCCGCCGTCGATGTAGGCCAGCACGCGCTGCATGTGAGCAGGCTCGATCAGCGCACCGACCCGCGTGGCGGGGTCGAGTGGATCGCCGACCCGCCACTCGTCGAACGCGCCTTTGACCAGCTCCAGCAGCTCGTCCTTGCGCGAGCGGTGCACGATCAGGCGCGAACCGGCGCTGCAGTTTTCGCCCTGGCAGAACAGCGCCCCGGTGGCCACCTGCTGCGCCACGCGCGGCAGGTCGGCGGCGTCGGCCAGCACCAGCGCCGGGCTCTTGCCGCCGCATTCGAGCACCACCCGCTTCAGGTTCGATTCGGCCGAGTATTTGAGGAACAGCCGCCCCACCTCGCCCGAACCGGTAAAGCTGATGCAGTCGATGTCGCGGTGCCGGCCCATCGCCTGCCCCACCGTCTCGCCGTAGCCCGGCACGATATTCAGCACGCCCTCCGGCAGGCCCGCCTCCAGCGCCAGGCGGCCCAGCATCAGCGCCGTCAGCGAGGTCTGCTCGGCGGGCTTGATCACCATCGAATTGCCGCTGGCGAGCGCCGGGCCGATCTTCCAGCCGGCCAGGTAGAGCGGAAAATTCCACGGCAGGACCGCACCCACCACCCCGATCGGCTCACGCACGATCATCGCCACCACATCGGGTGCGGTCGGCGCCATCTGGTCGTACAGCTTGTCGGCCGCCTCGGCGTGCCAGCGCAGGCTCTCGATCATGTCCGGCAGGTCGGCCCCCAGCGCGTCGCGTATCGGCTTGCCGGAATCCAGGCTCTCCATCAGCGCCAGCGTTTCCAGGTTGGCCTCGACCAGCTCGGCCAACCGCAGCAGCACCTTCTTGCGGTGCTTGGGCGAGGCGCCCGACCAGTGTCCGCGCTCGAAGGCCAGGCGCGCCGCGCCGACCGCGTCGTCCACCTCGAAGGCGCCGCAGCGCGCGATGCCGGCCAGCCTGCGTCCGGTGGCGGGATTGATGGAGTCGAACTCCTCGGCCGAGACCGCGTTGACGAAGCGGCCGCCGATTAGCGCGCGGGTCTCAAAATCCAGCTGTGTCGCCTGTTGCTGGTAGTACTGCACTGTCTTGTCCACAGTATTCCTCTCAAGCTGCCGCGCGCAGCGCCGGCGATCGCCGCGCCGCCTTGGTGCGCAAATGGTCGTAATAGGTTTCGCTCAGTTCCGGCCAGCCCATCTTCTTGCGCAGCCGCTTCAGATAGGACTTGAGCGCATGCGCCTCCAGATACACCTCGTGCCGCTGCGACTTGACGAATTTCAGGCCGCCCGACAGGTCCGGGTCGTCCTCGGCGATCAGCGCGTCGAAGCGGCTGGCGCCGCCGGGGTTGTCCAGCTGGTCGCGCAGATAGGCGGCGATCATGAAGGCTTCGGTGTCGAACAGCTTGTAGGCACTGGAATTGGTTTCGACATAGCCGATGCCGAACAGGTTGCGGTGATCGCGGCTGAACATCGACAGGTAGAGCTGCGGCCTGCCGCCGCGCCACTCGAAATATTCGGCCGCGTATTTGCAGCTCCACTTGTAGCCGGTGGCGTAGATCACCAGGTCCAGCTGCTCGCGGCTGCCGTCCTTGAAGACCACGTCGTCGCGGTCGTAGTAGGCGATGTCCGGCTTGACGGCGATATTGCCGTGCTGGAGATTGTGCAGCAGCTGGGAGTTGAGCAGCGGATGGCTCTCGAACAGGCGATGGTCCGGCTTGGGCAGGCCGAAGCGGGTCAGGTCGCCGGTGAACATCTTCAGCAGCAGGCCCATGACGGGTCGCGCGATCCACATCGGCAGCTGCGGACCGCTCTCGCCCACCTGGTCGGCCGGCAGGCCAAACAGGTGCTTTGGAATGAAGTGATAGCCGCGCCGCAGGCTGATAAAGGCCTGGTCGGCGCGCGCCGCCGCGTCGCAGCCGATGTCCGCGCCGGAGTTGCCGGCACCGACGATCATCACGCGCTTGCCGGCGAATTCGTCGCTGCTCTTGTAGGTGACGGAATGGCGTATCTCGCCGTTGAACTGGCCCTTCAGCTCCGGCATATTGGGGTCCCAGTTGCAGCCGGTGGCGCAGATGACGGCGTGATAGCGCCGGCGGCTGCCGTCGCCCAGCGTCACCAGCCATTTACCGCTGTCTTCCTTGTACACGTTCTGCACCGCCGTATTGAAACGGATCGCACCGCGCAGGCCGAAGGCGTCGGCGTAGCTGCGCACATAACTCAGTATCTGCTGGTTGGTGGGATAGTCGGGAAAGGACTTCGGCATCGGGAAGCCGATAAAGCCCGACAAATCGCGCGACGAAATGAAGTGGGCCGATTCGTAGATCGGGCTGCCGGGATTGTTCATGTCCCAGATCCCGCCCACATCCGAATGGCGTTCGAACTGCTCGTACGCCAGCTTCATGCCCTTCAATGCCCGCGCCGCCGACAGGCCGCCCGGCCCCGCCCCCACCACGCACACCGCGTTGCCGCAATCGATAATTTTATCCGTCTGTTGGTCCGCCATGTTCACTCTCCCGTTTTATGAAATTACAGGATTCATTGTGCAAATAAAGGCGGCCACGCACGGGGGCCAAAAGGACAGGCAGGGAGCAATTCCGGCCAAGGCGGCCCCACGGGCGGCCCAGCAACACCGGGGCCGCCTTGGCCTCACCGGCATCCCCGGCTGTCCGATCCAGCCCCCCTCCCCGTCCGGCGCGCGTCTACATTCGGTTCACACGGCAGCAAAATAAAACCATCATCAACCCGGGAGATATCGTGAAGACACCAGCAACACAACCATCATCGAGCCGCATGCGCACCCTCGCGCACAGCATCGCCATTGCCTTTGCGGGCGGCGCCGCACTCGCACCGTTCGCAGCGCAGGCCGCGAACGACGACATACAGAAAGTGGTCGTCACGGCGCAATCGCGCTCGCAGTCGGCGCAGGACGTGCCGATCTCGATGGAGGTCGTAACGGCCAGGGACATCCAGAACCTTGGCGCCAAAAACCTCGGTGACCTGAACGGCTACCTGCCAGGCCTCCAGGTGGACGCCACCCAGGCAACGCAGCCGGTGTTCGGCATACGCGGCGTGCAGCCGGGCGATTTCGGCATCGGCACCGACACGCCGGTCGGCATCTACGTGGACGGCGTCTACACCGGCAAGACCGGCGGCGCGCTGATGAACTTCATCGACATCCAGCGGGTCGAAGTGCTGAAGGGGCCGCAAGGGACCCTGTTTGGCCGCAACAGCGCCGCCGGCGCGATATCCGTCGTCACCAATGAGCCGGACGACAATCTCGACGTGGCCGGCCACGTCAAGGTCGGCAACTACAACCGCGTCAACATGGACGCGATGCTCAATCTCCCGCTGGGGAAGGACACGGCGGCGCGCCTGGTGGTGGTGCGCGCCGCCAGCGATGGCTGGGTGCGCAACACCACCACCGGCACCCGTACCGGCGGCGACAACTCGTGGGCCACCCGCCTTTCGCTGAAGCAGAAGATCAAGGACGCCACGATCAACCTCTCGTGGGAACACGAGCAACTGCGCCAGCACGGCTGGCCGGCGTTCGGCGTGGTCAAGGACCCCGCGCTGCCGCAGAGCGGCTACACCGGCGTCTATGATGCTGCCTACATCGCCAACTTCGTCGATCCGCGCAAGGCGCCGCTGGAGAACGACACCGATGGCCGCGAGCGGCGCGTGTTCGACGGCGTCACCCTGCGCGCCGAGCTGCCGCTGGGCGGCGTGACGCTGCGCTCGACCACCGCCTTCCGCACCTTCTCCTCGTCCAACCTGACCGACAACGACGGCACCAGCCGGGCCGACTTCCGGCTGTCCACCGACGATCACAAGAACGCCTACAACTGGCAGCAGGAGTTCAAACTGTCCGGCAAGACCGATACGCTGGACTGGATCGCCGGCGTCAGCTTCTACGACAATCGTGAGCGCCAGACCTCTTCCGCCATCGTCAACACGGCGACGCTGGACACCATCAGCCAAATGCAGGGTGGCGCCGCAGACTTCGCCACGCTGTTCGCCGGCCTGGCGCAAGCCGGCGTGCCCGGTGTCGATGGCTCGTCGAATTTCTCATGGGGCGAGCACACCTACTCCAGGCTACACAGCCGCGCAGTCTCGGTCTACGAGGACATCATCTGGCACGTAACGCCGGCCACCAACCTGACCACCGGCGTGCGCTGGAGCCGCGACCGCAAGACGATGCAGTGGTACGTACCCGCGCGCCAGTCGCCGGAGCTCGACGCCCTGCTCAACACCTACGGCCCGGCCGCGGGGCTGGACGCGTCATCGCTGCCGGCCAACGTGGTGTTCGGCGCGGCGGGACAACTGGCCGCCACACCGGTCAACGCCTCCCACAGCTGGAGCGACTGGAGCCCGCGCGTGGTGCTGGACCATAAGCTGACCGGCGATCTGCTGTTGTTCGCATCGCTGTCGCAGGGCTACCAGGCCGGCGGCTACAACGTCTTCACGCCGCCGAATCCGGCGTCGGCCGATGCCAAGGCGCGCGACCCAAGCTTCGCGCCCGAGAAGATGACCAACCTGGAGCTGGGTTTCAAGCTCTACCTCCCCAGCATCCGGGCCACGCTGAACGGCTCCCTGTTCGCCTACCGCTTCAAGAACCTGCAAGACATCAAGCTAGGCGGCACCGGCGCCATCTCGACCTACAACATCGTCAGCAGCGACCAGCAGGCCAAAGGGCTGGACCTCGACGGCCGCATCCGCGTAGCCCCCGGCGTCACGCTGTTCGCCGGACTTGAACTGATCGACCAGACCTATCATCGCTATCAAACCACCGGCAGCGACGGCGCCACGCTGAACCTGTCCGGCCAGCCGGTGGGTACGCCGGTCTTCAGCGGCATGGCCGGCGTGAACGGCAGCTGGGATGCGCCCGGCGGCAGGATCAACGCGACGCTGCAAGGCAGCTACCACGGCAAATCGCGCTGCAACGACGACACCCGCGCCCTGCAATGCATGAACGCCCCTGCCTTCCGCACCGGTACAGCGGTCAGCAAGGCGGACCTGCGCCTGGCCTGGGACAACGCCAGCGGCAAGTTCGGCGTGGCGCTGCTGGTCAACAACCTGTTCGACAAACGCTACGTCTACAACCTCGATGGCCAGACCAAGCCGCTCGGCATGCCATTCGCCAGCATCACCCCGCCGCGCATGATCGGGCTGGAATTGAGGGGCAGCTTATAAAGCGCTGACGCGACAATTTCGGAATAGTTCCAGCAACTCCTGAACAGCGGGCCAGCCTGGGAAGCGTGAAAATTCCATGCAACCCAATCTTCGCCCCACTTTCAGGAGCACAGCATGGAACAAAAAAACCGGTTTATCTCCGGCGGCGTGGTCATGCTGCGCCGTGGTCCGCCACGGTTGCAGCCCTGCCACAACGGCGCAGTCCTTGGCTGCTTCCGGGAGGCCGGCCGGCACGGCAACCATCTTTCACTGCGCGCCTATCCGACCATGACGAACGCCCGCATCGCGCAGGCAAGGGCGCCGGAAACCGAGCGCACGATGCTGTTGCAGGCGCCGGACAGCATGCACGCACTTCCTCTGCTGGAGCCCAGCGTCGCACCGCACGCACCGCCCGGCAAGCGCGGCGTGGTGCTGGTTCACCTGTTCCACGGCGCCCGCTTCGGGCAGGTGGACGAACTGGTGGGCCGCTACCGAGGCGCCGGTGTGGTGGAGGCAGGCCTGCTGCAGGCTGTCGACGCGGCTTGCGTCGCCTGGATCGGCATCGTCCAGGACATGCAGGCGCTGGCCGCCCTGCATCCGGCCCTGTGCGCCACCGAGGCCGCGCTGAATACGCAGGCGGAGCTGCTGCTTCTGGAGCCGTGTGCCGCATCACGCCTGCGCTGGATCGGCGTAAAACAATGATATCCTTACGCGGTCATTGCAATTGGAGATATCAGGCCATGCTGGACCGCAGCGCCATGCAAGAGATGAATCGCGTGCTCGATGTCGCCCCGCGCCTGCGTGCCGACGTCTGCGGCAGCGGCGCCTGCATCACGGAACGATGGGCGCACAGTGGCTTCACATCCCATGTCGAGCCGATGGCGGACCATGTGGTCATGACCTACTACGGCGCACCGCGAAGAATCGAATGGCGCGACGGCGGCCGCTACCAGCAATGCGTCACGCGGCAGAAGTCGATCACGCTGATCCCCAGCGGTCACGAGGCCGCATGGATGATCGCGGGCGCCATCGAGGTCTCACATGTTTATTTTTCGGACGCGCGCCTGCAAGCCTGCGCCGAGGCGACCGGCCATCGCGGTCCCGCCGTGCAGCTGCTGGACCGGGTGGCGCTGCCCGACCCCACCGCCAGCGCCTTGCTGGAGATCCTGTCCTCCGAAGCCTGCCGCGACGACACCGGCAACGGCCTGTTTATCGAGCAGGCGATCGATCTGCTGTGCATGCAACTGGTGCGCGGCCACTCGACCACCTGCCGGCGCGAAGGTCCGGGCGCCAAAGGCGGCCTGGCGAACTGGCAGGTCCGCCGCGTGACGGAATATCTGCAGGAGCGGCTCGATGAAGAGGTCCGGCTGGATGATCTCGCGCAGCTGGTCGGCTTGTCCCGCTTCTACTTCTGCGCCGCCTTCCGCCGCAGCACCGGCCTGACGCCGCACCAGTGGCTGGTGACCCAGCGCATGGCGCGCGCCCGCTCACTGATGCTCGATCCTTCGATCCCGTTGACCCAGGTCGCCCTGGCCGTCGGCTACCAGACCCCATCCGCCTTCGCCGCCGCATTCCGGCGAATCGAAGGTATGAGCCCTACGGAATATCGGCAGCGCTGCTAAAATACAGAGTCTGTGATGCGGACATGTGCATCGGTGAGGTGGAGTCCATACTGCGCGATGTCATCGAGACACTCGTTCACATCAAGACCTGGGGTCGCAACATCCCGGTTCAACTCCAGCGGTTTAAAGAGAACCCACGGCGCAAACTTTGCCGGCAGATTCGCCCCATTCTCGTCCTCGGTAACGCCAAACACCCGACCTGGTCCTCGAAAAATATGCACTAGCATTTCGTTACTCCCTAAAGTTGAGTCAATTGGCATTGTCGGCCCGAAGCCGCGCCATGACGGCCTGGGCAGAACTGCGTAACGCCGGCATGGCGTCATCTTGTGCGCGCACCATAGAACTGCTCAACATCGCGACGCGCCCGATATGGCAAACATAATATTATCGAAAATATATTATGCCACAAACCGATTTCAGAGCTGTTCGGGATAACCAGTGATGTCGGCGATCTCCTGGTACATCGGCTGCAGTTGCTTGTACATGTTCAGATACACGCGCCGGTACAGCTTGTCGTAGATCTGCCGGTTCGCCTCGATCGGCTGGAACACCCGGCCCGGCCGCGTCATCGCGTGCGTGGCGCTGTCGAAGTCCTTGTGCAGCCCCAGTCCCGCCGCCACCGCAATGGCCGCGCCCAGTCCCGACGTCTCGTACACATGCGCGCGCGCCGCCGGCAGGCCGAAGATATCGGCCGTCAGCTGCATCGCCGCGTCGCTCTGCGAACCGCCGCCGGCCACGCGCAACTCCGTCACCGGCACGCCGCTGCGTTTCTCGATCCGTTCCTTCCCTTCGCGCAGCGCGTAGGCCAGGCCTTCGAGTATCGCCCGGTACATATGGGCGCGCGTGTGGACGTCGCCGAAACCGATCATCGCCCCCTTGGCCTCCGGGCCGGGCGTCTTGATGCCGGGGCTCCAGTACGGTTGCAGCATCAGCCCCATCGAACCGGGTGGCACTTCGTTCACCAGCAAATCGAACATCGCCTCCGGCGACCTGCCCTGCTCCAAGCCGGCCATCTGCTCGAAGTGCCCGAACTGCTCCTTGAACCAGTTCACCATCCAGTAGCCGCGGAAGATCTGCACCTCCGTGCTGTAGGCGCCCGGAACGGCCGCCGGATAAGGCGGTATCAACGGCGTAACCTCGACATATTTTTTTGTCGTGGTGTTGATGGTCGCCGTGGTGCCGTAGCTCAGGCAAGCGATGTGCGGCTCCAGCGCGCCGGCGCCGATCACCTCGCAGGCTTTGTCGGCGGCGGCCGCCACCAGCGGCGTGCCTTGCGGGATGCCGGTCGCCTCGGCGGCGGCGGCGGTGATCGCGCCGATCACCGTGCCCGGCGCCACCAGCTCCGGCAGCATCTCCGGCTTGATGGCCAGCGCTTCCCATTTCCAGTCGCGCGCCCCGGCCCACTTGTGGCGCTTGTAGTCGAACGGCAGGTACGCCACCTGCGAACCGACGGAGTCGACATGCCGCCCGCACAAGCGGAAATTGAGGAATCCCGACAGCAGCAGGTATTTGTCGGTCCGGGCCCATATCTCCGGCTGGTGCTCGGCGATCCAGTTGATCTCCGCTTCGCGCCGGAAGTATTCGATGGTGCCGGCAACGCGCGCCAGCTTGAACGCGGTGCGCCACAAAAAACTCAGCGGCTTCTGCTTGCCCACGCGGCGCTGGTCCAGCCAAGTGATCGCCGGCCGCAGCACCTTGCCGTCGCGGTCCAGGTTGACCACCGTGCCGCGCTGCGTCGTCACCGCCACGCCCTTGACGGCGGAACGCGGGATATCGGTCGAAGCCCACAGCTGCCGGCACGCCTGGCCGACCGCCGTCCAGTAGCCGTCGGCGTCATGCTCCGCCCAGCCGGGATGATCGGAGAAGTAAGCCTGCAAATGCACCTGCGCCTTGGCGGCCAGGTTGCCGTTCAAATCGAACAGCAGCGCGCGCACACTCTGCGTGCCGTTGTCGATGGAAAGAAGGTATTGATCGGCCATGTCGCTCTCTATGCGGGCAAACTGTAGTGGGTATTCCATAATGCCAGATAGGCAGCCTGCTCGACATCCCAGCGCTCGTCGCTCCAGCCCAATTCCGGCTGGCAGATGGCGCGTATGCGGCCGAGGATCTCGACGCCGCCGCCGCGCAGCTGGATGCCGATGCGGCTGCGGCGCAGCAGCAGGTCCTCCAGCTTCTGCACCGACTCGCAACGGGCCGCCCAGCGCAGTTGCGCCCAGATGGTCTCCGTGCCGGCGATCAGCGACAGTTCGCCCGGCTGTGCCGCCTCGATCAGCTCCCGCGCCAGCGCGCCGTAGCGTCCGTGCAGGCGATGCGCCTGGCCCGCCGGCAGGTGGCGTTGGTAGGGCAAGGCGCGCGCCATCGCCGCGCTGCTTCCCGTCGTCGGGGCAACGCCGAAGACAGGTTGCGGCTCCAGCTTGTCGCGCCAGTCCGGCAGCAAGGTGGCCGCCAGCTTGAGCGCATCCAGCGCGATCACGCGGAACGTGGTCAGCTTGCCGCCGGTGACCGTCAGCAGCCCATCCTCCAGCCACAGCGCATGATCGCGCCCTTCCTTCGACGGATCGGCCTTGCCGCTGTCGATCACCGGGCGCACGCCCGCATAGCTGGCAATCACGTCGCTCTCCTGCAAGCCCAAATGCGGGAACTGGTCGTGCAAGGCCGCCATCAGGTAATCGACTTCGGCGCGCGTGATCGCCGCCTCGCGCGACAGGTCGCCCTTGTGATCGACATCCGTCGTGCCTACGAGCGTCACGCCTTCCCACGGAAAGGCGAACACCGGCCGGCCGTCCTGCGGATGCATCAAACTGATCGCCTGCGCCAGCGGCAAGCGCCAGGCCGGCAGCACCAGATGGCTGCCGCGCAAAGGCCGCAAGCGCGGCTTGGCGCCGCGCGCCGCCGCATCGCCCTGCAAGCGCAAGCCGTCGGCCCACGCGCCGGTCGCGCTGATGACCAGCCGTGCGCGCACATCATGCTGCGCGCCGCCCAGTCCATCGCGCACACGTACGCCGCGCACGCCGCCGTCCGCCCGCAGCAGCGATTCCACCGCCATGTAATTGACGGCGACGCCGCCATGCTGCTGCGCCTCCTGCAGCACGCGCATCACCAGCCGCGCATCGTCCGTCTTGGCGTCGGTGTAGACCATGCCGCCCTTCAGCCCCTTGGTGGACACGTTCGGCGCCAGCGCCTCGAACTCGTCCCGGCCGAAATAATGGCGCGCCTTCTGCCCAGCCATGCGGTCATAGATCGCCAGCCCAAGCAGAAACATGCGCTTGCCCGGCTTGCGACCTTCAAACTCGCCGAACGCAAAACTCTGCGGCTCCACCAGCCCCGCCGCTTGCTGCAGCAAATGCTCCCGCTCCTGCACCGACTCGCGCGTCAGCGCAAACTGGCCTTCCTTCAAATACCGCAAGCCGCCGTGCACCAGCTTGGACGAGCGGCTCGACGTGCCCCAGGCAAAATCCCGCTGCTCCACCAGCAGCGCCTTCAAGCCGCGCCGCGAAGCCTCCAGCAAAATCCCCGCGCCGGTGATGCCGCCGCCGATCACGATCAAATCCCATTCGCGCCCCAGTACCTCCGTCAAGCCGGTACGCCCGCCGCTGCGCCACAGCGCCGTCATGGCAGCAGCTTCCCGGGATTCATGATCTGCTGCGGATCGAAGTGCGCGAACATCGCCCGCATCGCCGACAAGCCCAACTCGCCCTTCTCCGCCACCAGGTAAGGCGCGTGGTCGCTGCCCACGCCATGCTGGTGGCTGATGGTGCCGCCGTTTTCGACGATCGCCATGCTCACCGCGTGCTTGAGCGTGCGCCAGCGCGCCAGATCCTGTTCATAGTCGCCGGCAAGCCGGTACACAAAGGTCGAATAAACGCTCGCGCCCTGCGCGTACAGATGCGACAAGTGCGTATAGGCGTGCACCTTCTCGCCATGCTGCGCCAGCGCTCCGGTGGCGGCAGCTTCCAGCGCTTGCATCATCGTGCCGACGCGCGGCCAGTCCACCGCCGTCTCCACCGTATCGATCGCATAGCCGTGCTGCCAGGCCGCGTTGCGCAGGTAGACGTTACGGAAACGGTTCTGCTTCCACTTGTCGCCCATCTTGCGGCCGATGTGCACACCGCCGTGCGTCGCCGTCAGCGCCAGCGCATCCTTCAGCGCCGCCTTGGCCGCGGTCTTGCGGCCGCTGACGCCTATCATCAGCATGCACTTGCCATCCTTGCAGCCGCGCCACGACAGGTAGCGTTCCAGCGCGGCGATCAATTTCTTGTGGCCGGCCAGCGCCAGCATGGTGGTCGTCTCCAATGGATTCGACAAGCGCAGCATCGACAGCGACAACCCCGCCTGCACCACCTGCCGCACAGCCGTCTCCGCCGCCGCCCAGCTCGGGAAGAACACCGCATGGAAGGCCTCGTACTCCGGCAGCGGCGTCACGCGCACCGTGGCCTCGGTCAGGATGCCCAGCCGCCCCTCGGAACCCAGCACCATCTCGCGCAGATCCGTGCCCGCCGCCGATGCCGGGAAGGTCGGAATATCCAGCGTGCCGGCCGGCGTCTCCACCTTTCCGCCCTTGAACATCTGCTCGATGCGCCCGTAGCGCAGCGACTGCTGGCCGGAAGACCGCGTCACCACCCAGCCGCCCAGCGTCGAATATTCGAACGACTGCGGGAAGTGGCCCAGCGTATAACCTCGTGCGCGCAATTGCGCCTCCAGGTCCGGCCCGAACACGCCGGCGCCGAAGGTCGCCAGCTGCGATTCCGTGTCCAGGTAATACATCTGCCGCAAGCGCGTCAGGTTCACCGCCAGCACCGGCCGAGCGCCGGCCGGCGCCGTCAGATGCCCGGCCACGCTGGTGCCGCCACCCTGCGGTATCAGCGCCACGCCGAACTGCTGCGCATAGTCGATCAGCGCCCGCACCTGCTCCGCGCTCTCCGGATAGGCCACGCCGTCCGGCGCCGTCTCGATCACGCCATAGCGCAGGCGCAGCCAGTCCGGCAGGCTCTGGCCCAGTGCATTGCGCAAGCGGACCTCGGCCGATGTATCGATCAACCCATCGATCAACGCATGCGGCGGCAGCCGCGATGGCGCGATCCGCGCACAGGCCTGCTCGAACGCCGCATCCGCCACCGGCCTGCCGGCACCGACGCGCTGGGCCAGAAAGCCCAGCGCATCCTCGTTCAGCGCAAACTCTATCGTATCGTCACCCCAACCGTTCCAGCGTCTCATTGTTTTCCTGTCTGCGTAGCGGAGCGCTTGCTATACTGGCGCGCACCGAGTTTGAATGACAACAGAATAAGATAACGAACCAACCTGGTATTGCGCTTTTATGACACTCGCCTTGTTCGATCATGCCAAGCATGCCCGCTGACCTGTCGCGCCGCGTGGCCGGCTCCTACCTGCAGCCCCTGCTCGAAGCGGCGGCGGCGCGCGGCGTCACGGCTGCGGCGCTGGAACGCGCCGCCGGCATGACGGCGGGCGCCCTGCAACCGCTGCCCGATACGCTGCACGCCGACGATTACGTGCGCCTGCTCGACATCGGCGCCGAGCTGGCGGCCGATCCGCATTTCGGCCTGCACGTGGGCGAACGGGTCAAGCTGGGCACCTACAGCGTGTATGGACTGATCCTGCTCAGCTGCCGCGACTTCGGCCAGGCCTTCGAGCAGACCATGCGCTACGAGCAGCTGGCGCATGACCTGGGCCGCTCCACACTGACGGTGGCGGACGGCGTGGCCCACTACACCTGGCATAGCAACTACGGCCCGGCCCAGCGCCACCTGGCCGACAGCGTGTTCGCCGGCATCCGCGTGTTCGGCAACTGGCTGGCCGGGATCACGCTGCCGGCCGCGCAACTGGCGCTGATGCACGACGGCGGCGCCGCCGAAGCCCGCGACGAATATGTGCGCGTGCTGGGCGCCATGCCCAGCTTCGGCGCGCCGGCCAACGTCGCCAGCTTCGACGCCGCCCTGCTGGCCTTCCCGGTGCCGAACGCCGACGTCAGCCTCTACCCGGTGCTGCAACAGCACGCCGAGCAGCTGCTGCGCCAGCGCGCGCAGACCGACAACTCGATCGCCCAGCAGGTGCACGCCGCCATCGTCCGCAACCTCGCGCACGGCCAAGTGCGGCTGGCGTCCATCGCCGAAGAATTGAAACTGTCGCCGCGCACGCTGCAACGCAAGTTGAGCGAGGCCGGCGCGACCTTCCAGCAGATCCTGGACCAGGCCCGCTTCGCGCTGGCCAAGGACTATCTGCGTCAGCCGGAACTGGGCCTGGTGGATATCGCCTTCCTGCTGGGCTACCAGGAGCAGAGCGCCTTCAACCACGCCTTCAAGGAATGGGCGGGCGTCAATCCCGGCGCGTATCGAAGCTGAAATGCGGATTAAATGGCGTTGCCCTTGACCCGCACGAACGGGCCGATACACTTGTCCGTGCGCCGCTCCACGCACATCAGGAACATGTCGCCGCTGGGGTGGAACAGCAGATAGCTGGTGACGGCGCGCCCAACCTCGGTCACATCGCCGAGGCAATCGCGCTTGCCGTTATCCTTGACGATGGTGTCGACTTCCTTGTAGAAGCCCTGCTTGTCCGGCTGGTCGCTGATGGCGAAGGTGGACTCGGCCACCTCCTCGTTGCTGAACACCAGCGTGGTGCCGTCGGCGCGGATGCGATAGGTCTCGCTGCAGGAGCCATCCGGCATGGTGATCCGCCAGGTGCCGATCACCGGGTGGCTCTGGCGCAGCACGGGCGCGGCGCCGGCCGGCGCCATCAGGACAGCCGGAATCGCCAGCATCGCCACCGCCCGCCTCAGACGCTTGTTCATGGCCCGCCTCCGCTCACGCTATTTTTCAGCCACCGCCTTCATATTCGCCAGGCCGGTTTCGAAGTCCTTGCCGATCATGGTGTCCATGCTCACCGCAAGGCCCATCAACTTGGTCATGAAGTCGCTCGGGCCGGACATGGTCCAGCTCACGGTGGTCAGCTCACCCTTGGTCTCCAGCGCGAACTCGGTCTGGCAGTGCGATTCGAACGGCTTCAGGAAATCGAGCTTGATGTCCACCTTGGCGGGCGCCTGGCCGGTGATCTCCATGCGTCCGGCGCCAACCTTGTCGTCGCCTTCCCATGCATAGATGGCGCCCTGGTCCCTCGGTGCGCCGCTGTAGGTGCGCTTCATGGCCGGGTCCAGCTTTTCCCAGGGAGACCACGAGGTCCAGTTGTGGAAATCGCTGATCAGCGGCAGGATCTTCTCCGGCGGCGCCTTGATGGCGATGGTGCGCTGCACGCGGAAACTGTCCGGCTGCATCGCGGCCAGGCCCAGCACGACCAACACCAGAATGACGACACCCATGGCGATCTTCTTCAGCATGATTTCTCCCTTTTTTTAAGATGCGCGTCTAGACTAGCATGTTTTTTTGGTCAGTCGCACCGGCAATGCGCTCGGCGTCATCGTGAAGGTGAAGCGCTCCTCGACCGGCGCCGTGCCCGGCACGCGCTCGATCGCAAAATTCTTGACCAGCATGGACATCGCCATCTTGATCTCGGCCATCGCCAGATAACGGCCGGGGCAGAAGCGCGGCCCGCCGCCAAAGGGGAACAGCTTGCGCGCGGGATCGTCGCCGCTGCCGTTGGCGCCCTCCAGCCAGCGCTCCGGCTGGAAGCTTTCCGGCTGCGCCAGGTCGCAATCGCGCTCGGACGCCTGCCGCAGCAGCAGGAAGATCACCGTACCGGCCGGCACCAGCAGATCGCCCACCACCGCGTCGTCGTTCGGCTGTGCCGCCATGATGGGCGCCACCGGTTTCAGGCGCATCGCCTCGCGGGTGGCGGCGTCGATGTATTTCAGGCGGTCCAGCAGGTGATAGTCGTCCAGCACGGCCTTGGCGCCGAGGACCTGTTCCGTCTCCGCCGCCATGCTGTGCGCGGCCTGCGGATGGGTGGACAGGAAATCGATCAGCCATGCCGTCGTGTTCGACGTCGTGTCCTCGCCGGCGAACACCATGGTGATCGCATTGCCGACCACCGCCTCGTCGGTCAGGCCGGAGTCCGGCTCGTCGCGGGCGACGATCAGCGCCTCCAGCATATTCGATGGCTTCTGCCGCAAGGCCGGATTGGCCTCGATGCGCTTGCGGGCCTCGGCGATGAAGCCGAAGATGGCGCGCTGGATGCGCGCGGCGGCGGCGATGGCCTCGTGGTCGTCGGCGCGCTTCAGCATAGCGATGCGCCAGTAGGCAAACGGCGACGTCAAACGCTTGGCCACCAGTTTGAACAGGAATTCGATATCGCGCTGCAGTGGATGCTCCTCCAGCTCCAGCGTGTTGATGTCCTGCCCCATCGACAAGCCGATGGTCACGTCCAGCGTGTAGGCCTTCAGGTCGCGCAGCACGTCGACCGGCTTGCCGGCGGCGATGGCGGCTTCCCAGCGCAGGCGCAGGCGTTCGGTCAACGCCGTCAGCGTGGGGAAGAAGTTATGGATCACTTCCGGCGTCAGCGCCCGCATCACCAGCTTGCGCTGGCGGCGCCAATCCTCGCCCTCCGCCGTGAACAGGCCGCGCGTGCCGACTTCGTTCAGCATGTCGGCCGTGCGGCTGGAGCGGCGCATCGCGTCGGGCCGGTCGCGCAGCAGGCTGGCGATCAGTTCACGGTCCGAGGTGGCGATGATCTCCTTGCGCATGATGCGGAACTTGTACATGGTGCCGAACTCGCGGCTCCAATCCTCCAGCGCCTGGTGCAAAGGCTTGCGATTGATATCGCGGACATTCCCCAGCAGCGGCCGGCCTTTCGGCCCGGGCAAATCGGCAAGGCTGCGCAGCTGCGGCGGCGCGACGGACGTCAGTTCCATGGTGTTCCCCCATTTGATTAAGTCTCCGCGTACACTATACCCCGAAATGTTGACGATATACTCACTCAATCGAGGAAACCGATGCTATCGCATATCTACGTGGGGATTAACGAGTTCGAACCGTCGTTCGCCTTCTACAACGCGGTGATGACGGAGCTGGGCACGCGCCTGCGCTTCAGCGACGCCGCCAAGCCGTGGGCTGCATGGCAGCCGGCCGAAGGCGCGCGGCCCTTGTTCATCATCGGCAAACCGTATGACGGCCAAGCGGCAGCCTGCGGCAACGGCCAGATGGTGGCCCTGATGGCGCCGACGCGCGCCGCGGTGGACCGCGCCCACGCCTCCGCGCTGGCCCATGGCGGCCTGTGCGAAGGTCCGCCGGCGTTGCGGCCGCACTACCATGCCAACTACTACGGCGCCTACTTCCGCGACCCGGAGGGGAACAAACTGTGCGTCGTCTGTCACGACCCCGAATAAGATCATCCAATAATCGTACCTTGGTGGAAGACGATCTTCCACCCTTCATTACTTGTCCGCCAGAGCGTCGTTCTGCGTGTTCGCCGGTTCGGCTGCTGTAGAACGTAGTTGAGCTGGTAGAGGTCCTGGGCGATCTGGCGAATGGCGAAGTCCGAACACGCCCAGTCGTCGGGTTCCGGCGTCTTGTAGCGCTCCAGCAGGTGTGCAATCACGAAGTCGCGATCATAGGCCTCGCCGCTGGCGCCTATTTCCCAAAAATCGTCCACCGTCATTTGAAGTAAGTCGTCGCGACTGGTGCCGAGTTCGCGGCGATGAAAGATCGGCTCGCGTGCGCTGAGCACTTCGCGTATCGAATCGAGATCGGAATTTTGCATTATTAATCCTGTTTAAGTTTACAAAGACTGCGGTCAATTGCTGCAATGCATCACTATTTCGACGGGTATAATCTTCCGTCGCATGCTAGACCAAAACCTCCACTCCAGCGTGCACCCTAATAAAATTAAAGGACTCCTCGTGAATCGTTCGCTTATCAGCGCCGCTTGCTGCGCCTTACTCGTCTGCTCCACCCCGTCGCTGTACGCCCAGCAAGCCGAAAAGACCGCCGCGCCGGTATCCGGCATCGACCTGAAAACCCTGGACCCGGCGGTACGTCCGCAGGATGACTTCT
Organism: Duganella sp. BJB476; assembly: GCF_003416895.1. GTDB lineage: Bacteria > Pseudomonadota > Gammaproteobacteria > Burkholderiales > Burkholderiaceae_D > Rugamonas. Next base: position 396,625 of record NZ_QVIO01000001.1, on the reverse strand, counting down.
ACGGTTACGTCAACGGCGTCTGGACCCGCAACACCGAGATCCCGGCCGACAAATCGACCTGGGGCACCTACATCGAATTGCGCGAGACCGCGCAAGGCCAGCTGCGCGCCGTGATCGACGCCACGCTCAAGAACCCCGGCAAGCCAGGCAGCGACGCCCACAAGATCGCCGACCTGTACACCAGCTACATGAACGACAAGGCGCGCAATGCGGCCGGTTTCAAGCCATTGAAGACCGACCTCGCGCACGTGGCGGCCATCAAGGACAAGAAGGACTTGCCGGCGCTGTTCGCCTACCTGCAAGGCAACGGCATCCAGACGCCGTTCTCGGCCTACATCGCAGCCGACGCGCAGGATCCCGAGCACTACACCATCAGCATCAGCCAGTCCGGCCTGGGCCTGCCGGACCGCGACTACTACCTCAAGGACGACGACGCCAAGCTCAAGGCCGTGCGCGCCAAATACCAGCAGCACATCGAGACCATGCTGACCATGAGCGGCGACAAGGACGCCGTCGCCCACGCCGCCCAGGTCCTCGACATCGAGACCCGCCTGGCCTCCGCCCAATGGACCCGCGTGCAGATGCGCGATCCGGTCAAGTCCTACAACCGCGTCGAGTTCGACAAATTCGCCACGCTGGCGCCGGCCTTTGACTGGAAGGCTTACTTCACTGCCGCCGGCCTGGCGCCGAAAGAATCGTCGGCCGTGGTGCGCCAACCGAGCTTCTTCGGCGGTTTCTCCGAGACCGTGGCCAATGTGCCGCTGGACGCGTGGAAGAGCTATTTCAACTGGCGCATCATCGAAAGCTACGCGTCCTATCTGAATGACGCCGCCGTCAAGGAGCGCTTCGCCTTCGAAGGCACGGTGCTGCGCGGCGTACCGCAAAGCGAACCGCAGTGGCAGCTGGCCTTGCGCTTTACCGACGGCGCCCTGGGCGACGCGGTCGGCAAGCTGTATGTGGAAAAATATCTGACGGCCGAAACCAAACCGCGCGTGATGGCCATGTTTAACAACTTCGTGGCCTCGTTCAAGGACGGCATCGAGAAGCTGGATTGGATGGGACCGGAGACCAAGAAGGAAGCCCAGCTCAAGCTGGCGGCCTTGAAGCCGAACATCGCCTACCCGGACAAATGGCGCGACTATAGCGCCATGAAAACCCAGAAGAACGACCTGATCGCCAACGTGCGCGCGTCGCGCGCGTGGAGCCGCCAGCGCAACCTCGAGAAGCTGGGCAAGACCGTCGACCGCGACGAATGGTCGATGACGCCGCAAACCGTCAACGCCAGCTACAGCCCGTCGCTGAACGCCATCACGATCCCGGCCGCGATCCTGCAACCACCGTTCTTCAACGTGAAAGCCGAAGACGCGGTCAACTACGGCCTGCTCGGCATCACCTTCGGCCATGAGATCAGCCACGCCTTCGACGACTCCGGCAGCCAGTACGACGCCAAGGGTCGCCTGCGCAACTGGTGGACTGCGGAAGACCGCACCGCCTTCAAGGCGCGTGCCGCGGGCCTGGTCAAACAATATGGTTCGTACAGCCCGGTGCCGGGCTACTTCATCAACGGCGAGCTGACCCTGGGTGAAAACATCGGCGACAATTCAGGCCTGTCGATCACGTACCAGGCATATCAGCGTTCGCTGCAAGGCAAGCCGTCGCCAGTACTGGACGGCCTGACCGGCGAGCAGCGCCTGTATATCGGCTTTGCGATGAAATGGCGCGCCAAGCTGCGCCCGGAAGCGGCGATCGCCCAGATCAAGAGCGATCCGCACTCGCCTGGAGAATTCCGCGCCAAGGGCACCGTGATGAACCAGCCAGGCTTCTATCAGGCCTTCGACATCAAGCCGGGCGATCCGATGTATCTGCCGCCGGAGCAGCGCGTGATCATGTGGTAAGGAGATAAGGCATGATCAAAAGACCTCCACAACGGCAAGTCCCCAAATATTGAATGCTTCGGCGCCATCGAATTTAAACGCGATGGCCGTTCGTCCTTTGATATCGATGTATCCCCATTTCCCAGCTTTCTGGGCAACGGCAAGTCCCTGGCTGGAAAATTCTCCGGCCTGGGCAAAAGCAGGCGGGATGACGAATTCGCCGTGCGAATTGATGTATCCGCACAGCCCTTCCTTTCTCACCGCGGCAAGTCCTTGAGACGAAAACAGGCCTGCCGATTCAAATTCCGCCTTGACGGAAACTTCGCCCTGCAAATTGACGAAGCCCCAGTGAGCATTTCGAGTATCTTGAACCTGAACAAAGCCGTTTGCGTAACCATGGATAGTCAGTTCGTTTTTAGCGTACTTCCATTGGAACTTACCACTGGCGTCGATGTAACCACAATCTTCATCCCCGCAAACCTTGGTGAGTCCATCAGGCGAGTCAGCGCCGAATCCCCAGGCTAGCGAAAACTGCGGGGAGATAACGAACCGCCCGGTCCGATCAATGTATCCCCACTGGTTGTCGAGGCGCGCGGGTGCGAGGCCATTTGCAGCAAATGTGCCAAGCCCGGCAAAGTCAGTGTTGAACACCTTCCGCCCAGTTTGATCGATCAATTCGATATGCTCGCCCCTTGAAACGCGGGCAAAGCCATTGGCATCGAAAGCGCTGGCACGCAGGAACTGGGGCTTGATGACCCAATCGCCGTGTAAGTCGATGTAGCCCCATTTCGGCAAACGTTGGCCAACCTCTTGCGCAGCCGCCAGGCCATTGCTGGCAAACCGGGTTTGATTAAAAACCTCATCGTGAATCCCGGCCCAGGCATCTTGCGGCGAGATGACATAGCTGCCGGAGGCATTTATATAGCCCTTCTTTCCAGAAACCACTACTCCAGCCAGCCCGGACTCCGAAAACCCTTCGACGTCGTCAAACTTCAACGGGATGGCCTCTTCTCCGCGAGAATTGACGTAGCCAGCACGCCCATTCATCCTCACCGGAGCAAGCCCATTCGAGGCAAACGGGCCGATCCAGTCATATATGGGTTCTGCGACCACATCCCCATTGGTATTAATTAATCCATACTTTCCGTGTTTTGGTAGCGCGGGCGAAAGCGCAAAAGCCGCAGTCGAAAAAAACACGCCGCAAAAAAATAAGGATATTGATTTAATCAAGAATCCACACCTCGAATGTCTGTATGAATGCGTGCGTGATCAGGCCAGCGCTTCCTTCGCCGCCTGCTCGGGCGTCAAGCCATCGTAGAACAGATCCGTGAACCACTCGACCTGCTCTTCGATATGCTCCTGCGCCTGTTCCTGCGTGGCGCCGCCCTTTACCAGGAAGCCCTCCACTTCGATACACCAGTGGATCAGTTCCAGGGTTTCCGGGTCCAGCTCTTCTTTTTTCTTTGCCATGATAGTTCTCTACTTCGTGATGGATACAAGCCGCCAGTGTAACAGGCGGCCCGATTACTTCTCCGGATACAGCACCACCTGCACATAATTGTTGGTGTCGAAATAGCGCCTGGCGGCGTCTTTCAGCTCGGCCGCCGTCAGCGCGCCCACGCGCGATTCGTAGGTCAGCACATCGGCCGGATCGGTCTTGTTGAAGAAGGCGTTCATCAACACCGCCATCCAGTAGCCGTTCTCACGCAAGCCCTTGCGGTAGTTCTCGATCCAGGACGCCTTTACCTTGGCCAGGTCCGCGTCTTCCGCGCCGTTCTCCTTGATCTTGTCGATCTCCGCGAAGGTCGCTGCCAGCACCTTGTCCACATTCTCCGGCGCGCACGGCAGGTTGGCCGTGATCGAATAGTTCTGGTACGGGATGCGTTCCATGTTGCCGCGCACGCCGCCGCTGTACATCGCACCCATCTTCTCGCGTAGCACCTCGATCAGCTTGATGTTCAGCACCTCGATCAGTGCCTGCAGGCGCATGCGCTCCTGCGCCGAGAACGACGCCTCGCCGGTGAACGACAGCGAGATCGTGCTCTTGGGCTCAGAACCCGCATGCACTTCCTTCTTGACGACGCCACGCACCGGACGCACGCCTTCGTCCTTGAACGCCACCGGAATCTCGCCCACCGGCAGGCTGGCCAGATAGGTGGCGATCAGCGGCTTGATCTTCGCGACATCGAAGCTACCCGCCATGAAGAAGGTAAAGTCCTTGGCGCTGGCCAGGCGGCTGTTGTAAATGTCGACCACGCGGTCCATGCCCAGCTGGTCGAAGTCGGCCGGCTTCGGCGCCCGTTGCACGCGCGGGTTATTGTTGTACAGCGTCGCCGTGATGGTGTCGCTGAAGATCGACTCCGGCCGCGCCATATTGTTCTTCGCCAGTTCGCGCTGACGGTCCACGTAGGCGCTGTAGATCGCCGCATCCTTGCGCGGCTGCGTCATGTTCAGGTACACCAGCTGCAGCATGGTCTCGACGTCGCCGCTGCCGGAGCCGCCGCTGACCGTCTCGTTGATCGAACTGACGCTGGCATTGGCGCCCGCAGTCTTCCCGGCCAACACCTTCACCAGATCGCTCGGCGTGTAGTCGCGCACGCCCATCTGGTGCACGATGTTGCTGGCATAGCGCGCATTAAACAAATCCTGGTCGCCGAACAGCGACCAGCCGCCATAACGCAAGCCGGCCAGTATCACCTGGTCGTTATTGAAGTCGGTAGGCTTCAGCACCACCTTGACGCCGTTGCTCAGCGTGAGCTCCGTCAGCCCCAGCTTGACGTTGACGTTCTCGCTGACGATGCTGCCGGCCTTGGGCGGCGCCGCCATCAGCTGGCTGGAATAGATCTTCTCCTCCTGCGCCTTGACGCTGATCTTCTCGGCCGCGCTGGCGGTGGCCAGCAGCTCGTCGGCTTTGGGGGCCGGCACGCCCGTCGCCTCGGTACCCGTGTAGATCACCAGCTTGTTCTGGCTATCCGGGATCGCTGCCCGCACGGCGGCGTTCACCTCGGACAGCGCGATGCCCGGTATCAGCTCATTGGCGTAGCGGTACTCCATCGCGATGCCGGGTATGGTTTCTTTCTCGAGGAAGTTGCGGATGTACTCCGCCGCATAGCCGGCCGAATCGGATTTATCCCGCTCGTTGTACATGCGTTCGTAGTTGCGCAATATGCCCTTCTTGGCGCGCTCCACTTCGGACGCGGTAAAACCGTACTGGCGCGCGCGCTGGTCTTCCTGCACCAGCGCGTTGATGGCCGGCGTGGCGCCGCCCTTTCCCAGCACCGCGCCGGCGCCGAACGAGCGGTAGCCGCGCATCACGGAGCTCATGCCGCTGCCACCTTGCAGGAACGGCGGATTGGCTTGCTGCGTCAGCTCGTGCATGCGCTGGCTGAGGATAAAGCTGTACATATTCTCGATCAGCTTCTGGCGATAGTCGGCGATGGTGGTACCGGCCGGCCATTCCTGGATCGGGTAGCGGATGTAGACCGAGTTCGCGCCGATCTCCTTGTCCGTGAACACCACGCCCTCGGACTCCGCGCGCTCAGGGATCCTGGCGTACTCGCGCGGACGCTCGTTCTGCGGATTTTTCAGGCCGCCGAAATGCTGGGCTATCAGCTTTTCGGCATCGGCTGCTTCGATATCGCCGACCACCACCACCGCCATCAGGTCCGGGCGATACCAGTCGCGGTAAAAGCGCTTGACGGCGTCGTACTTGAAGCTCTTGAGGATGTCCTCTTTACCGATCGGCATGCGCTGCGCATAGCGCGAGCCGTTCAATATTTTCGGCAGCAGCACCTTGTTCATGCGGTCGTCCACGCCTTTGCCGAGCCGCAGCTCCTCCAGCACGATACCGCGTTCGCTGTCGATATCGGCATCGTTGAACGACAGGCCGTGCGCCCAGTCTTCCAGCACCTGGAAGCCCTGCTTCACCACCTCCGGCTTGTCGGTCGGTATCGGCAGGATGTAGACGGTTTCGTTAAAGGTGGTGTAGGCATTCAGGTCGGCGCCGAACTTCACGCCTATCGACTGCAGATAGGACACCAGCTCGTTGCGCTTGAAATTCGTCGAGCCGTTAAAGGCCATATGCTCGGTGAAGTGCGCCAGGCCTTGCTGGTCGTCGTCTTCCAGGATCGAGCCGGCCTTCACCACCAGCCGCAGCTCCAGCTTCTTTTCTGGACGGGTGTTCTTCTGCACGTAGTAAGTCAGGCCGTTGGCCAGCTGGCCCACCTTGACCTGCGGGCCGACCGGTATCGGATCGCTTAACTTCAACGGCGGCTGATCGGCGGCTTGCGCCATGAAGGAACACGCCAGAAGAACGGCGGCGGAGGCGCTACGCATTGTCATCAGCTTCATACCCGTTGCAAAAATAAGAAGGAAAAAAGCTACCTTACACTGAAATTCTTAATTTGGGCTAGAATCATTCCTCGCCTGCCAGCCGGCAGGATTTAACGACGTCTTCGGGGCGGGGTGCGATTCCCCACCGGCGGTAAAGCCAGCAATGGCCAAGCCCGCGAGCGCCTTCTTCGGAAGGGTCAGCAGATTTGGTGTGATTCCAAAGCCGACGGTATAGTCCGGATGAAAGAAGATGTGCGGTGACGCGGCCTCCTGCCCGAGCGATCGGTGTGGCGGGCCGCGCGTATTCGCTTGCCCTGTCGCGTTTTTCGCCTATTTGCGAGGAGCGTTCCACATGTTAGACCAACAATCCGCAGTATCCCCCTACTCCCTGGTTTCGGACGATCTGGAAGGCCGCATAGCAGCGGCGCTGGAAGCCATGCGCGCCGGCGTGCCAGTGATCCTGCTCGACGATTTCGACCGCGAGAACGAAGCGGACCTGATCGTCGCCGCCGAAAAAATCACCGTGCAATCGATGGCCATGATGATCCGCGAATGCAGCGGTATCGTCTGTCTTTGCCTGAGCGCCGACAAGGTGCGCACGCTCGAACTGCCGATGATGGCCGCCGATAACGGCAGCCGTTACGGCACGCCGTTCACGGTATCGATCGAAGCACGCGAAGGCGTGACCACCGGCGTCTCGGCGGCGGACCGCGTCACCACCATCCGCACCGCCATCGCGGCGAACGCGCAGCCGCGTGACCTGGTCCATCCCGGCCACGTGTTCCCGCTGCGCGCTACGCCCGGCGGCGTGCTGGCCCGCAAAGGCCACACCGAAGGCTCGGTGGACCTGGCGACCATGGCCGGCCTCAATCCGGCCGCCGTGCTGTGCGAGTTGATGAACCCGGACGGCACCATGATGCGCGGCGCCGACATCGAGCAATTCGCCGAACTGCACGGCATGCCCATCCTGACCATCGCCGAGATGATCGAATGGCGCACCACGCACGGCGTTTAAGCCGGCTTGCCCAGCTTGACGTAGCGGTACACCAGCGCTAGCGCGCCTGCGTATGCCGCCGTAATCAGGCAGAAGGCCAACGGCAAGCGCCACGCCCACTCTGGCACCATGTGCATCACGGTGCCCATCATCGCCACGCCGACCAGGGCGCCGATCTGACGATTGGCGTTCAACGCGGCGGCGGCGCTGTTGGAGTGCGCCTTGCCGGCCACCAGCATCACCGTCGCCGTCATGCCAGGTATCGCGACGCCGATCGCGAAGTTCATTGCCACGGCAGCCAGCACCAGCAGCCAGTAAGGCGTTTGCGGCGTCAGGCCGACCAGCATCAGGAACGCCATGCCCAAACCCACCATCAAACCGTACATCATCGGCGGCCGCGTGCCGACTCGCGCGGTGATACGCCCCGAAGTCAGGTTACCTGCAGCGAAAGCAGCCATCATCGGTATCAGTTTCAAGCCGGTGTGCAGCGCATCCGCGCCGGACTGCTGGATGTAAAGGCTAAGCAGGAACAGCTGGCCGAACACCGCAAAATTAATCAGGAAGCCGACACCGTTGGCCGCCGCAAAAGCCGGCGTATCGAACAGCGCCCGTGGCAGCAAGGGATGCGCGCCGGTGCGTTCGCGCCGCACCAACAGGAATGCCGCGAACGCCGTCGCCACCAGGGCGCCCAGCACCGGCGTCGAGCCCCAGCCCAGCGACGGACCTTCGATCAGCACAAAGCTCAGCCCCGCCAGCGCGACCACGCCCAGCAGATGACTCAACATCGACAGCGCGCGTTCAAGGCGCGGCGTGGCCGGAGCCACCATCTGCGTCAGCACGATGCCAAGCAGGCCGATAGGAACGTTCACCCAGAACACGCTGCGCCAGCCGAAGGTATGCACCAGCAGCCCGCCCACCAGCGGACCGGCCGCCGACGAGCAGCCGACGATCGCCGACCACGTGCCCAGCATGCGCGCGCGGGTGGCCTGGTCCTCGTAAGCGTGCGTCAATAAGCTGAGTGAACTCGGCATGAACAGCGCGGCGCCCGCGCCTTGCAGCAGCCGCGCGGCGATCAGCGCGTTGCCACTGGGGGCCACGGCGCACAGCACCGAGCCGAGAATGAAGACGCTCAAGCCGCCCTGGTATACGTTCTTCGGGCCGTAGCGGTCGGCCAGCGCGCCACCGGCCATCAGCAGCGCCGCGAAGGTCAGCGTGTAGCCATCCACCACCCACACCAGGCCTGTGAGCGGCACGCCCAGGCTGAGCGAGATATCGGATAAAGCGGTATTGACGGCGGTGACATCGATCATCGCCATCACGAAGCCTATGGCCAGTGTCATCAACACCAGCAAGGCGGGAATCTGGCGCGACGGGATCGCCGGCGCCACGGTGCTTGGGGTAGTCATGATGCTTCCTTCAGTGAGAGTGCATCGATGTTAGCCGCCTTGCATGATGCAGTAAATACGCATAATATCGGCACATCGATGCAAAAATGCATCACCACCGGATACCCGCATGGATTGGGACAACGCCAGGATTTTCCTCGCCATCTACCGCAAAGGCACGCTGCGCTCGGCCGCCGCCGCCCTCGACATCGATCAGGCCACCGTCGGCCGGCGCCTCAACGCGCTGGAAAAGTCGCTGGGCGCGCGCCTGTTCCTGCGCACGCCGTCCGGCTACCTGGCCACGCCCGCCGGCGAACTGGCCGTCACCGCCGCCGAATTGATGGAGCACGCGGCCTTGCAGTTCCAGCGCGAGATGCAGGGCATCGACAACCGCCTGTCCGGCATCGTGCGCGTCGCCACCTCGGACACCATCGCCAGCCACTCGGTGCTGGGCGCCATGCAGCGGCTGCACATCCTGCATCCGGAAATACGCGTAGTCCTGAGCACCAGCACCGAGATCAGCAACCTGACCCGGCGCGAGGCCGACCTGGCGGTGCGCACGCTCAAGCCCACCAGTCCCGACCTGATCTCGCGCCACCTGACCCGGCGCAGCATGGGCCTGTACGCCACGCCGGCCTACCTGGCCGAACGCGGCATGCCGGTCCAGGGCAACGGCATGCAGGGGCACGACATCATCATTTACCAGGGGGCGGTAGCGCCGCGCCACATGGAAAAGCTGTGCATGGAACCGATAGACCATGCGCGCGTGGCGATAGAAGTCAACAGCGGCATGGTGATGCTGGACGCCGCGCGACGCGGCATGGGCGTGGCCGAACTGCCCTGCCACATGGCCGACGGCGATCCCCGGCTCACACGCGTCTGGCCCGATCGCGTCGACCACTACGATGTCTGGCTGGTGATGCACAGCGACCTGAGTCGCAGCGCCCGCGTGCGCGCCGCCGCCGACGCCATCATCGCCACCTTCGCCGAAGAGTAGGCGCTAGTGGCGGACGTACGCCGATACTGTCGCGGTGCTAAGATGTCAATATGAGCATAGAAGCAGCTATCCCGTCGGCGCTAAAGCGCCCGATCCACGCAACCGTCACCTGGCTGAACAGCTGGTGGCGGCTGCTGCAATTCGCGGTGCTGATGCTGTCGCTGGCGTTCACCCCCGCCAGCTACGGCGGCGCCAACCGCAACCTGCTGGCACGCCACATCGTGCGCGACACCGCGCCCAACCTGGCCTGGTATGGCGTGCTGTCGGCGCTGGTCAGCCTGGTGCTGATCCGCATCGTGGTGGTCACCTCGCAAAGCTACGGCCTGTCGCGCTTCGCGCTGGAGATGGTGGTGCGGGTGCTGGTGCTGGAGCTGATCCCTTTGACCGCCGCCGCCTTCGTCGCGCTGCGCACCACCTTGCCCGCAGGGCTGGAGTTCTCGCAAAGCCGCAACAACGCCGTCAACACCAGCGACGAAGAGCTGCACCAGGAATTCTTCCCGCGCGTGGCGGCGGGCGTGTTCGCCGTCTGGATGCTGGCCGCAGTCAGCTGCGTGATGACGCTGATCCTCGCCTACCTGTCGATGTACGGCTTCACGCCCTGGGCGCTGCCCGGCTACACGCGCGTGGTCGGCCAGGTCTTCAATCCGGCGGTGGCGCTGATCCTGGCGCTGAAGATCGTCTTCTTCAGCTTTGCGGTCGGCCTGATACCGATGGCCTCCTCCTTCTACTTCGGCGCCAGCTATCGCGCCAAGGTCACGCACGGCCTGTACGACATGGTGCGGCTGTTCGCCGTGATGCTGCTGATCGAAATCGCCTCGTTGATGGGCAACTACTACTGAGCGGAATGGAATAATGAGCGAACCAACAAACGAAGCGGCGCCGGTGCGCAACGCGGAATTCAAGGCGGCCCTGCTGCTGGTGCTGATGGTGGTGCTGGTGGCCGGATCGGCGCTGTACCTGATGTACGCGCGCGGCGCCTTCGAATCGACGCAGACGCTGGTGCTGCAGGCGGACGACTCGGAAGGCGTCACCGTCGGCATGGACGTCACCTTCGCCGGCTTCCCGATCGGCCGCGTGCGGCGCATAGAACTGGGCAAGGACGGCAAGGCGCGCGTGATCGTCGACGTGCCGCGCGACGACGCGCACTGGCTGCGCAGCTCCAGCATCTTCACGCTGGAACGCGGCCTGGTGGGCGGCGCCAAGCTGCGCGCTTTCAGCGGCATTCCAACCGATCCGCCGCTGGAAGACGGCGCCGCCCGCGCGCTGCTGGTCGGCGACGCCGGTGCAGAGATTCCGCGCCTGCTGGCCGCCGCCAAGGATCTGCTGGAAAACCTCAACGCGCTGACGGCGGAAAACTCCGCACTGGCGGCAACCCTGGCCAACGTCCAGGGCGTGACCGGCAAGCTGAATGGCCCCAACGGCGCCATGGGCCTGATCGCCGGCGACGACAAGAACGCGCAACAGCTGGCGGAGCGCGCCAACAAGCTGCTGATCACCGTAAACGCGCTGGCCACCAAGGCCGATAGCCTGATCGGCCACGCCGACACCCAAGTCTTCGGCAAGCAGGGCGTGATGACGGATGCGCAAGCGACCATCGTGCAGCTCAACGGCCTGCTGGCGAACGCCCGCAACAGCCTGAAGAAAATGGACGCGGTGCTGATCGAAGCGCAGGCCGTCGGCGCCAACGCCAAGGAAGCCACCGCCGATCTGGGCACGCTGCGCGGCGAGGTGGAAAGCAGCTTGCGCCGGGTCGAGCAGCTGGTCAATGAGATCAACCGCAAATGGCCGTTCAAACGCGATACGGAAATCAAACTCCCATGAAGACCAACGCCCCACTGATCGCGACACTGCTCGCAGCCGCCCTGCTGGCCGCCTGCGGCAACAACCCGCCGGTGCCGGACTGGCAGATGAACGCGCAGAGCTCCATCGAACGTTCGACCGCCGCCTACATGTCCGGCAACGCCCGCGTGGAAGCGGCCGAGTACCAGCGCGCCCGCGAAGCGCTGGCCAGCACCGGCAAGGTCGACCTGATGATACGCGCCGAATTGATACGCTGCGCCGCCCGCGTCGCCTCGCTGGTGTTCGAAGACTGCGCCGGCTACGACAAGCTGTCGCAGGACGCCAGCCCGGCCGACCGCGCCTACGCCGCCTACCTGTCAGGCCGCGCCACCGCTGCCGACGCCGCGCTGCTGCCGGCGCAGCACCAGCCGGTCGCCTCGGCATCCGGCGACGCAGCCGCCGCCAGCGCCGCGCAAGCCATCGCCGATCCGCTGTCCAAACTGGTGGCCAGCGGCGTGCTGCTCCGCGCCGGCAAAGCCACGCCGAAAGTCCTCAGCGACGCCGTGAACACCGCCTCCGCCCAAGGCTGGCGCCGTCCGCTGCTGGCATGGCTGGGCGTCCAGGCCATGCGCGCCAGCCAGGCAGGCGACACCGCAGAAGCCCAACGCATCCAGCGCCGCATCAACCTCATCACAGAAAAGCCGCTATGACCGCCACGATATCCACCATCGACGTCCCGCCGCAAAGCGAAATATCCCGCCATCTGGACGACGCTTACTACTACGATTGCTACGAAACGGCGATCCAGCCCACCACGCAATCCGCGCTCGCACTGTATTTGCAGGTGGTGGCCGGTACGCCTGGTTGGATCAACACCTTGATGGCGCTGCGTAATCGCGTGGTTGGCCTGGTCGGCCTGAAGAACCTGGGAGGCCTTGGCGACGTCAACGCCGCCAAGCCGGCCAGCGACTACCGCGTCGGCGACCGCGTCGGCATCTTCTCGATCCGCTACCTCAGCGAGCAGGAAGTCATCCTCGGCGACAGCGACAAGCACCTGCACGTCGAAGTCTCCGTCTGCAAGCTGCAGGACAAGGTCGCCGTCAGCACCGTGGTCCACATCCACAATCTGCTGGGCCGCGTCTACATGCTGTTCGTCACCCCCATGCATAAGCTCATCGTTCCCGCATCGATGCGGAATGCCCGTTTTTTGTAGCCCGGCTTCTGCTAGAATCCCGGTCTATGAACACCCGACTCGTCTACTCCACTGAGACCGGCCGCATGTGCCCCGATTGCGGGCAGCCGGTCACCGATTGCCGCTGCAAGGCCGCAGCCAAATCCAAGCCCGCCGGCGACGGCGTCGTGCGCGTATCGCGCGAATCGAAGGGCCGCGGCGGCAAGACCGTCACGCTGGTGAAAGGCCTGGCGCTGGACGCCATCGCCCTCGCCCTGCTGGGCAAGCAGCTGCGCAGCGCCTGTGGTTCCGGCGGCACCGTCAAGGACGGCGTCATCGAAATCCAGGGCGACCACTGCGACCTGGTGATGGAAGCCCTGAAAAAACAGGGCCACCAAGCCAAGCGCACTGGCGGCTAGTTCACTGGCGGGTACGCTGGTTCGACAGATAGATATTGTCGCGTTCCAGCTTGCTGCCGTCGCGCACGGCGGCCTGCCACGTTTCAGTACTCACCACCGCACCAAAGTTGGAATGGAACACCGTGTTGAACACGCGGTGGATCTCTTCCGCACTGACCTTGCCGGCCGCGTTCTCGTACGGCAGCGCGCCGGTGGCATCCTCCAGCACCTCCACTTGCAAGCCGCGATGCATCGCCTCGTAGATGGTAGACGCATTGCAGTTGTGCGTCATGTAGCCGACGATGGTCAGCGTATCGATGGCCTTTTCTTTCAGCCATTCGGCCAGGTCCGTCCCGGTGAACACGCTCGCCATTTTCTTGTTGATGAAATGGTCGTGCGCGCGCTCTGCCACCACGGGATGCAGCTTCCAGCCATCCGACCCAAGGCCGAAGATCGGCGAAGCTTCCGGCGCGTCATGCTGCACCACCACCACCGGTATGCCCGCTTCGCGCGCGGCGTCCATGGCGCGGCCGATATTCGGCAGCGAGGTCTCAACCGGCGGATATTCAATCTTCATCTTGCCAGTGAAGTATTCGTTTTGTACGTCGATAACGATCAAGGCACGGCGTGGGGTTGCGGTCATGATTTTCTCCTGTAGGATAAGGCGGAAGCGCCCGGTGAGTGACATTGTCCGTCGCCGTGCTGTTATTCAAAAGTGGCCCGAAGGCCACCATGCGATATAATCAGGCCATGTCCGCACGCACCTCGCCCATCCAGAAATTCCGCATCGCCGTCATCGCCTTCGACGGCATCAACCCGTTTCACCTGTCGGTGCCGTGCCAGGTATTCGGCGCCCAGCGCGCCGACTGCGAGAGCGCGACCTTCGACGTCAAGGTGTGCGCGGAAGACGCGGGGGCGCCGCTGACCACCACCGCCGGCTTCGAAATCGTCGCGCCCCACAGCCTTGCCGCCCTGGCCCGCGCGGACATCGTCATCCTGCCATCATGGCACTCCGACTGCCGCCCGGCGCCCGCCAGCCTGCTGCAAGCCTTGCGCAAGGCCCACCAGCGCGGCGCGCAGGTAGTGGGCTTGTGCATAGGCGCGTTCCCGCTGGCGGAAGCGGGCCTGCTGGACGGCTTCTCAGCCACCACGCACTGGGCCAACGCCGACACCATGGCCGAGCGCTATCCCAAGGTCCGGGTCGACCGTGAAGTCCTATATGTCGATGAAGGGAAAGTGGTCACGTCGGCCGGCGTGGCGGCAGGCCTTGATTGCTGCCTGCACTTGCTGCGGCAGCTGTGCGGCGCGGAGATCGCCAATCGCGTGGCGCGCCAAATGGTGGTCGCGCCGCACCGGCAAGGCGGGCAGGCGCAGTTCATCGAGCGTCCGCTGCCCGTCAGCGGCAGCGACGACCGCTTCGCTCAAGTGCTGGCATGGGTAGGCGAGGATTTGACGCAAAACCACAGCATCGACGCGCTGGCCGAACGCGCCTTGATGAGCCGCCGGAATTTCACCCGCCACTTCCGCCAAGCCACCGGCACCTCGGTCAAGCAATGGCTGCTCAACCAGCGGCTGGCCCACGCCCAGCATCTGCTGGAGAGCAGCGAAGTATCGATCGAGATGGTGGCGCAGCAGGCCGGATTCGGTTCCGCGCTGTCGCTGCGCCAGCATTTCCGGACGGCGTTACGGACCTCGCCGTCCGAGTACCGCAAGTTGTACCGCTCCGCCGTATTGGATTGACGGCGCGAGGACTTACTCGCCGGCCGCCGCGGCGGCTTCGCGCAGCTTGTCTTTCTTGCTCTTGCGTTTGCCCTTGATGCCGCCGTTGACGGTATCCGTCACCGAATCGGCGGCAACTGGCGGCAGCGTCTCCACCGCCTCAAAACCGGCGATCTCTTCGCGCGGCAGCAGAATCTCCTGGCGCTTTTCGATCAGGCGGAAATGCTGCTCCGTCTCCGCGCTGACGAAGCTGATCGCCACGCCGCTCTCACCCGCGCGGCCGGTGCGGCCGATGCGGTGCGTGTAATCCACCGCCGAACGTGGCAAGTCGTAATTGACCACCGCCGGCAGACGGGCGATATCGATACCGCGCGCCGCCACATCGGTCGCCACCAGCACCTGCAAGCGGCTGGCCTTGAAATCGCCCAGCACCTCGGTGCGCGCCCCCTGGCTGAACTCACCATGGAAAGCGCCGGCGCGGATGCCGTTGCGGTTCAGCTTATCGGCCACATGCTCGGCCGCGTATTTGGTCGCGACGAACACCAGCACCCTGCTCCACTTGTGCTCCTGGATCAGATGCTTGAGCAGCATGGTACGGCGCGGCACGTCGACCATGATCGCGCGCTGCTGGATATCCGGTTTGCTCAGCGGCTCGGACAACACCTCGATGCGCGTCGGCTGGTGCAGCATGCCGTCGGCCAGCGCCTGCACCGCCGGCGGGAAGGTCGCCGAGAAGAACAGGTTCTGGCGCTGCTTGGGCAGCAGTTCCAGAATGCGGTTCAGTTCTTCGCTGAAGCCCAGGTCCAGCAGGCGGTCCGCCTCGTCCAGCACCAGCATCGCCGTGCGCGAGATCTTCAGCGCATTGTGGTCGATCAGGTCCAGCAGCCGTCCCGGCGTGGCGATGACGATATCGGCGCCGCCGCGCAGCGCCATCATCTGCGGATTGATCGACACGCCGCCGAACACGATCGACACCTTGACCTGCATCGGCAAATGCGCCACCAGCTTGCGGATCGACTCGCCCACCTGCGCCGCCAGCTCGCGCGTCGGCACCAGGATCAGGCCATGCAGCTGGCGCGGGCCGTTGCGGTTGTCCAGCAGCGATTGCAGCAGCGGCAGTGCGAAGGCGGCGGTCTTGCCGGACCCGGTCTGCGCCGCGCCCAGCACGTCCTCCCCGCGCAGAATGGCGGGAATGGCGGCGCTCTGGATGGCGGTCGGCTCCTGGTAACCGATTTCGGTAACGGCGTTAATCAGTGAGGGAGCAAGGCCCAGCGAAGAAAAAGACATGTTGGCCTTAATAGTGTGAATCACGCCAGTATAAAGCATGCGCGCCACACCCCGGCCGCTCCGATTTGCCCTGGACACGCATTCGTGGGAATATAGCATTTTTGACAAAGCCTACAACCATGATCAACTGGGACGCCCACGCTTGCCTGCCGCAGCATCCGCAAGCCGACTTCACGCCCGTCCAGAAGCTGCACGCCGCCGGGGTGAACTACGTCTCGCTCAACGTCGGGGGCGACATGAACCCGATCTCACAAGTGATGTCCGTGATCGCCGGCTACCGCGCCACCATCGCCTCCGACCCGGACCGCTACGTCCTCATCTCCAGCGTGGACGACGTGATCCAGGCCGCCGCCGACGGCCGCATCGCCATCAGCTTCGACCTGGAAGGCGCGATGCCGCTGCTGGACCAGCCGGAGATGATCGCCCTGTATGCCCAACTGGGCGTGCGCCAGATCCACTTCGCCTACAACCGCAACAACAACGTCGCCGACGGCTGCCACGACCTGCCGCGCGGCCTGACGCAACTCGGCTACAGCATGGTGGGCGCCGTCAACGACGCCGGCATTCTGATGGACTGTTCGCATACGGGCCGCCTGTGCAGCCTCGATATCATGGCCGCGTCGTCACAGCCGGTGATCTTCAGCCATGCCAATCCGTACGCGCTGGTGCAGCACGGCCGCAACGTCACCGATGAACAGATCCGCGCCTGCGCCGTCACCGGCGGCGTGGTGTGCGTGTCCGGCCTGTCGTGGTTTTTGGGGAAAGAGCATCCTGGCGCCGACGACGTCGCGCGCCACGCGGCTTACGTCGCGGACCTGGTGGGCGTATCGCACGTCGGGATCGGCCTTGACATCTGCTTTCAGCAGCCCGGCCTGGACGACACGCCGCCCGGCGACTTCGACCCAGGCTACTGGTGGCCCGCCTCCGCCGGCTACAGCGCCAGCCGTCCACCGACCTTCACGCCGCCGGAAGTCTGGCGCCAGCTGGCCGCCGCGCTGCGCAAGGTCGGCATGAGCGACAGCGAGACCGAGCTTGTCATGGGCCGCAACATGATGCGCGTGGCGCAGCAGGTCTGGAGCAAGCCGCAGGCGCTGTTGAAGGCCGCCTGACGATCAGGCGCTGAGCGCCTTCATCTCCGCGTACAGGTTGGCCTTGCCCTCGAAGCCGATGCCGCTCAGGTCCGGCATCGTGATGTAGCCGTTGTCGACGCTGACGCCATCCGGGAAGCCACCGAACGGCTGGAACAGGTCCGGGTAGGACTCGTTGCCGCCCAAGCCCAGCCCCGCCGCGATGTTCAGCGACATCTGGTGGCCGCCGTGCGGGATGCAGCGCTTGCGCGACCAGCCATGCTCGTGCAGCATGTCCAGCGTGCGCAGGTACTCGACCAGGCCGTAACTCAGCGCGCAATCGAACTGCAACCAGTCGCGGTCCGCGCGCATGCCGCCGTAGCGTATCAGGTTGCGAGCATCCTGCATCGAGAACAGGTTCTCGCCGGTGGCCATCGGCTTGTCGTAGTAATTGCGCAGCGTGGCTTGCAGTTCGAAGTCCAGCGGATCGCCCGCCTCCTCGTACCAGAACAGATCGTACTGCGACAAGGCCTTGGCGTAGGCGATGGCGGTATCGAGGTCGAAACGGCCGTTGGCGTCCACCGCCAGCTTCTGGCCGTCGCCCAGCACGCTGAGGATGGAATCGATGCGGCGCAGGTCTTCGTCCAGCGAGGCGCCGCCGATCTTCTTCTTCACCACCGTGTAGCCGCGATCGATATAGCTGCGCATCTCGTCCTTCAGCGCGTCGTGGCTCTGGCCCGGGTAGTAGTAGCCGCCCGCCGCGTAGACGAAGATCTTCTTGTCCGGCGTGCCGTTGCCGTAGCGGTCCGCCAGCAGCTGGAACAGCGGCTTGCCTTCGATCTTGGCCACCGCGTCCCAGATCGCCATGTCGATGGTGCCGATGGCTACCGAGCGCTCGCCGTGGCCGCCCGGCTTCTCGTTGGTGTACATGCAGTCCCACACCTTGTGCGGATCGAGGTTGGTGCCGGCTTCGTTCATCAGCGAGACCGGATCGGCTTCCAGGATGCGCGGGATGAAGCGTTCGCGCATCAACATGCCTTGGCCATAGCGGCCGTTCGAATTGAAGCCATAGCCCACCACCGGCTTGCCGTCGCGGATCACGTCGGTGATCACCGCCACCAGGCTCAAAGTCATCTTGCTGAAATCGATGTAGGCGTTGCGGATCGGGGAGCTGATCGGGATGGTCTTTTCGCGGATCTCGACGATTTTCATTGTGTTGTCTCCAGTGGGCTAAGAATGGAAGCAAGCTTACTCTTGAAAACCAGTCGTATAATTCACTGACATTTACTCCTTTATACACTTCAAGTGAATAATGACATCGTCTCCGAACTGTCCTTCTTCGTGCTGCTGGCTAAGCTGGGCAGCCTGTCCGCCACCGCGCGCGAGTTGGGCATTACGCCGCCCGCCGTCACCAAGCGCCTGATGCTGATGGAGCAGCGCCTTGGCGTACGCCTGCTGAACAGCACCACGCGTCGCGCCAGCCTGACCAGCGAGGGCGAAACCTATCTGTCGCAGGCGGTGCGCATCCTCGGCGATATCCGCGACATGGAGGAATCCGTGTCGAGCAGCCGCGCCGCGCCCAAGGGCCTGCTGCGCGTGAACGCCACGCTGGGCTTCGGCCGCACCACCATCGCGCCGCTGGTCTCCGCCTTCTCGCGCCGTTATCCCGATGTGGAAGTGCAGCTGCAACTGACCGACCGCGCCATCAACCTGGTGGAAGACGCCTACGACCTGGGCATCCGCTTCGGCGAGCTGCCCGATACGCGGCTGGGCGCGCGCAGGATCCTGTCCAACCAGCGCTTCCTGTGCGCCTCGCCGGCCTACCTGAAGCGCCATGGCGCGCCGCGCCTGCCGCAGGATCTGGCGCAGCACCGCTGCATCCTGCACCGCCAGAACAACGACACCCCCAGCACCTGGAAGCTGGTGAAAGGCCGCAAGTCCGAAACGGTGAAGGTGCACGGCAGCCTGTCCAGCAACGACGGCGACGTGGTGCTGGGTTGGGCGCTGGACGGCCACGGCATCCTGCTGCGCTCCGAGTGGGACGCCGCCAAGTATCTCGACAGCGGCCGCCTGCAAGTGGTGCTGGCCGATTACACCCTGCCCTCGGCTGACCTGTACGTCTACTATCCGAGCCGGCAGCAGCAGCCGGCCCGCGTGCGCGCCTTCATCGACTTCCTCGCGGAGAGCATTCCGGCAGCGGCAAACAAACGGCATCGGATATAATGACAACATGATCGAAATGGCAAAACGACAAACGCTGCACATCTGGATAGCCTTGCTGGCAATCCTGTTCAGCGCACTCGCGCCTTCGATTTCGCACGCACTGGCCAATGCCGGCGCCGACGCCGTGGAAGTCTGCACGGTGAACGGCTACAAACTGGTCAAGCTCGCCGCTGGCGACAACAACAAAGCCCCCGCGTCCGCCAAACACGGCATGGAGCATTGCGCGTTCTGCGCCATCCATGGCGGCTCCGACGCCATCCCCACAGCACCGGCTACCGTGCTGCTTGCGGATGGCGGCCGCGCTATCTACCCTGCCCTCTTTTACGCCGCCCCGCAGCCGCTGCACGCATGGTCTGCGGCCCACGCGCGCGCACCGCCTTTCCTCGCCTGATCCCGTATCACCGGCGCGCGTTTGTGCGCCAGATCAATCTGTTTGACGAGGATAGCAATGAGCTCATCGTATTCTGCTACGGCCGCGGTCCCGCGTGCCGGCCTGTATCGACGCATCTGGCGCTGGCATTTTTTTGCCGGCCTGGTTTGCGTACCATTTATTTTTTCGCTGGCGGTGACTGGCGCCATGTACCTGTTCCACCGCCAGATCGACGACCTTGTCTACGCCGGGCAGATGCTGCGCGCGCAAGCCGACAGCGTCGCCGCCGTGCAGCCGCCGTCCCGGCTTATCGCTGCCGCGCTGCAGTCCTACCCAGGGCGGCCCAAGGCGCTCAACCTGCCGGCGGACGACCGGCATAACGCGCAAGTAGACGTGATCCGTCCCGACGGCAGCACGCTTCAAGTGTTTATCAATCCCGCCACTGCAACGGTTGCCGGCGCCATCGCCGAAGACCAGCGGATCATGACCATCGTGAAGCGCATACATTCGCTGGCCATCGCCGGTGAAGGTGGCAAGGTGGTGATTGAAATCGTGGCCGGCTGGATCATCGTCCTGATATCCACCGGCGCCTACCTGTGGTGGCCGCGCGGCCGTCGCGTGGGCGTGGTGTCGATACGGCCGGGAGCCGAGGGTCGAACTTGGTGGCGTGATCTGCACGCCGTCACCGGCGCCTTCGGCGGCGCCGTCATTCTGTTCCTTGCACTGACTGGCATGCCATGGTCGGTGTTTTGGGGCGCGAACGTCAATGCATGGCTGACCGCGCATGATCTTGGCGTCCCGAATGGCATGTGGCGAGGGGTGCCCAAATCCACGCTGCCGGCAGGCGCCTTGGGCGCACTCCCGTGGACCCAGCAGCAGCTCGCCGTTCCCGCATCGGACGATCCGCATGCGCATCACAAGGCCACGCTGCACGAGGCCAACGCCAACGGCTACGCTTTGTTGAGCCACCCCGGCACGGCCAGCCCGGACGCCGTCGTCGCGCAGTTGGCGTCGATCGGCATCGATCGCGGCTACCGGCTTGCGCTGCCGCGCGATCCCCGTGGCGTCTACAGCGCGATCCGCATCACCGGCCAAACGGAGGATCAGCGGGTGATTCACATCGACCAATACAGCCGCAAGGTGCTGATGGATATCGGCCCGGATCGCATCGGCGCGATAGGCCGCATCACCGAATGGGGCGTCAGCGTGCATCAGGGCGGAGAGTATGGCACGCCCAACCTGCTGCTCATGCTGGCCGGCTGCCTGGCGCTGATCGCCCTGTGCGTCAGCGGCATCGTCATCTGGTGGAAGCGCCGCCCCACCGGCAGGCTGGCCGCGCCCGAACGCCGCAACGGCGACCAGCTGGCGCGTGGCGTCGTGCTGATCGCCGTGGTGCTGGGCTGCTGCTTCCAGCTGCTCGGCGCATCCATGCTGGCCGTGCTGCTGCTCGATACGCTGATCGCCGCGCTGCGCCGCCCGCCCACAAACCATCAATAACAGCTCATCGCCTATGCACCGGCAGCCACTGCGCCACGCAGAAGGCCATCTCCGGCACGATAAACAGCCAAAGCAGCGGTGCGCCGGTGATGATCAGCGTCCAGATCATCCAGATCGAAAACAGCAGCCGCGCCATGCCATCGAAACGGCCGAAGCGCTGCTGCGGATCGCTGATGCGCAGCAGCGACCACACCAGCACCACACTGCCGAGCAGGCAGGCGAACAGCACGTGGAACGGCTCGAATGCCGGCAGCGCAGCGCCGCCCAGCCCCTGGTTGATGCCGTCCAGCTGCGCACGGGCGAAGGCGAAGCTCCATGGCGTGGCGAAAGGCGCCGTCACGATCAGATCGTAGATGGCGCTGCCGAGGACAATTTTGCGGAAGGTGGATGGTGCGAGCATGACGTCTCCTGGAATATGGTGGAGCCATGCTAAAGCCTGGAGTACACTCCAAGGTCAAACGATATTTGGAGCTTGGCCATGCAAATCGGAGAAATCGCCGGCGCCACGGGGCTAAGCCGCGACACCCTGCGCTTTTACGAGAAGCGCGGCCTGCTGCGCGCGCGCCGCAGCGCCAACGGCTATCGCGACTATCCGCCGGAAGCGGTGGACTGGCTGCGCTACATCCGGCTGGCGCAGGCCTTGGGCTTCACGCTGGCCGAAATCGAAGCCGACCTGCCGCTGCTGGCCGCACCGGAATCGTCCGCGCCCCAGCTGCGCGCGGCACTGGAGCGCAAGCTCGAAGACATCGACCAGCGCATCGAAGGCCTGCACGCCCTGCGCGGCGAACTGGCGCGGCGACTAGGCGAGAGCATGGCGGCCTGCCCTTTGCAGGCTACTCCGAAGTAACAGGTTTGACCTCTGCAGCCCCGTTGACCTCAGCGAAATGCTGGAGCGCTACATCCAACGCATCCATGAACTCGCGCACCATGATGGGCTTGGTCAGATAATTGAAGAACCCGGCCTCAATGCCTTTTTCTATGTCGCGCGGCATGGCATTCGCCGACAAGGCAATCACTGGAATATGCGCAGTAGCCGGATCATCGCGCAATATTTTCAGCGCGCCGTAGCCGCTCATTCCCGGCAGGTTAATATCCATCAGAATCAAATCGGGTTGATGTTTCTTGGCCTGCAAAATGCCGAGATGCGCCGTCACCGCGGTCATCAACTGCAGATCGTCCCGGCGCGCGATCAACTGCCCCACCAGCGCCAGATTGGCCGGATTATCCTCGACGTACAGTAGCGTGCGGCGATGATCGATATCCGTCCGGACGATCTGGTCGTCGGCTCGGACCGGCGCCAGGCCCGGCATTTCAGTTTCCAGTCCAGGCGCATCCGACGCCAACAAGTCGAACCAGAATTCACTCCCCACGCCGACGGTGCTGTCGACACCGATGGTGCCGCCCATCAGCTCGATCAGTTTCTTGGTCACCACCAGTCCGATCCCGGTGCCTTCCTCGGCGCTGGTTTCCTGTCCCAGCCGGTTAAACGGTTGGAACAGATGCGCCAGTTTGTCAGGCTGCAGGCCCACGCCGGTATCCATCACGCTGACGCGCACGCGGCCGTCGGGTTCATGTTCGCAGTTCACGGTCACGGCGCCGCCGGGGCGATTGTATTTGATGGCGTTCGACATCAGGTTCACGATGACCTGCTTGACCCGGGTCCGGTCCGCGTGCACGTAGAACGGATGCTCGAAACTCGGGAAATTCACGGCGATGCCACGTTGCTCAGCCTGAGGCGCCATCATGGCATTGCAATCGAGCAGCACCTCGGTTAAGGACATCGTCTCCTGGGAAAGGCTGACCTTGCCCGATTCGATCATCGCCAAATCGAGTATTTCGTTAATCAGACGCAGCAGATACCAGCCGGCCTGCAGGATCTGATCGATCGAAGTTTTTTGCGCGGTGGTCGGTGGCGGTATATCCGACGCCATCAGTTGCGCGAAGCCCAGTACCGCATTGAGCGGTGTGCGCAACTCATGGCTCATGCTCGACAGGAATTCAGATTTGGCCAGGTTGGCGATTTCCGCCGCCGCCTTGGCGCTTTCTAGTTCGACATTGTTTTCCTGCAGCTTGTGTTCGAATTGCTTGCGGTCGGTGACGTCGCGCGCCGCCGCGAACACCCCCTGCAGCTTGCGGTCGCGGTCATGAAAGGTCGAGGCGTTGAACGACACCACGGTCTCGGCGCCTTCGCGCGACAGCGCGGTCAGTTCATAGTTGGTGAGCTTGCCTTCACGCAGTACGCGTGAGATGCCCGCTTGCGCCCGGTCCGGGTCGGTGAAGTAGTTCTTGAACGGCGCGCCGATCAGTTCATCACGGGTGCAGCCGGTCAGCGACTCCATCTGCTGGTTGACGTCGGTGATGATGCCGCGCGGGTCGGTCGCCATCAGCGCGTCGATATTCGACTCAATCAGCGAGCGGGTGTAGAACTGCTGATCGCGCAAGCGCTGATCGAGCACCGCCTGTTCGGCCTCGACCTGCTTGCGAACGGTGTTGTCGGTACCAATCAGCAGGTAACCGATGATTTGCTCGCGGTCGTCGCGCAGCGCCGTCACCGACACCATCGCCGGGAAGCGGCTGCCGTCCTGGCGGATGTAGGTCAGCTCATAGATGTCCTCAATGCCGCGCGAAGCCTTGAACACCAGCGCCTCGAAGCCCGGCGTGATCGACGTGCCCAGTTCGATGCTCAGCGTATGGGCGCGTGCGATCACCTCCAGCGGATCGGAAATATCGGCAGGCGTGATCTTGTTCAATACGTCAGAGGCCTTGTAGCCCAGCATGCGCTCGGCGCCGACATTGAAGATCTGGATCACGCCATGGGCGTCCGTGGCTATGCTGGAGAAGTTGGCGCTGTTGAAGATGGCGTTCTGCAGCGCACCGGCTTTCTGCAATGCCTCCTCGGCGCGCTTGCGCGCGGTATTGTCGGTGCCGATCAGCAGATAGCCGATGATGGTTTCCCGGTCGTCGCGCAGCGCGGTGACCGATACCATCGCCGGGAAACGGCTGCCGTCCTGGCGGATATAGGTCAGCTCATAGATGTCCTCGATGCCGCGCGACGCCTTGAACACCAGCGCCTCGAAACCCGGCGTGATCGAGGTGCCCAATTCCAGGCTGAGGGCGTTCGCGCGCACGATCAGTTCGCGAGGATCGGAAATATCGGCGGGCGTGATCTTGTCCATCACGTCGATTGCCTTATAGCCCAGCATACGCTCGGCGCCGACATTGAAAATCTGGATCACGCCTTGGGCATCGGTGGCGATACTGGAGAAATTGGCGCTGTTGAAAATGGCGTCCTGCAGCGCGCCCGCCTTCAATAGCAGTTGTCCATCGTACAGCGAGCGGTCCACGTTCAAGATATTCTCCCGGATGTCACATTGAATTGGCACGTGCATCCGCTGCCCGTCGCGATCAGCGGCGGAGTCACGGAATGCAGCGCGTTATGAGCGACAGCTAGGCGGCGGGAGGTCGAGGCAACCCACCAATGCGGTGGGCTGGATGATGGGACTTCGCGAAGTGTGGAGATAAAACCTGTAACCTGTTTCTACAATAGCACGGCGGGCTCCCGGCATGTCAGCACCATCTCGCCTCAAAGCGGAATAGTATCTCGATGACAATAAGATACCGTGGGATTAGGGCCAAAACGGCCACAATCGCCATTAAATCCGTCCCTCACCACGTGCGCGCGGCCTCAATCAACTGCTGACGGCATAGGTCAACTCGTTCAACTGCGCCGCCACCCTTGCCGCGTGCAAGATAGAGCGAGAACATCGGTGCGCGCTTCGGCAACGGCAGTGCGATCAGATGGCCGGCATTGAGCAGCGGCCGACATAGGCATTCCGGCAAGACGGCCAGTCCGCCGCCCGCCGCCGCGGCTTCCAGCGCCATTTGATAGTCCGGCACCATGGCCGATGGTTGCTCCGCGTCGCAGCCGAAAACCTCGCGCCAAAAACTCGTCAGTGGTGGCACCGGCCCTTGCAAATCGATCAGCGGCAAACCTTTCGGCGCGGCCGACTTGGGTATGCGATCGCGAAAAGCCGGTGCGCATACCAATTGCAGCCGCCCCTCATACAGCAGTGCATAGTCAATCGCTTTGTGCGGTATGCGCGCCAGTGTCACCACCAGATCGAGTTCGCGGTCGGCGAGCGCTTTCACCAAGGCCGGCGGCGGCATCGCACGCAGGTCAAGTCGAATCCCATAACGCGGCATGGCACTCAAGGCGGACAGCAACAACCCGGAAAATCCGCTGGTCGCGCCGACATGAATGATACCGGCAAGGGCCTCGCGCTGACTTGCGCCGCTGCCGATGATGGCCTCCAGCGCGTCCAAATGCGGCCCGGACTGCCTCTCCAGTTCGATGGCGGCAGGCGTCGGCGCCAAGCCGCGCGGCAGACGGGTGAACAATTGAGTCTGCAGGCGCGCTTCCAATATCTTGATGTGTCGGGATACAGCAGGTTGCGTCAGTTGCAGGGAAACCGCCGCGCGCGAGATGGAATTGTGCCGGTAGACGCTGAGAAAGCTGCGCAGATGAAGTAAGTAAGACATCTATTTTTTTATGGATAGACCAATAACATGTGATTTGATTTTAGCCTAGTCAGTTTGTAATCTGGCGTCAAGCACTCACTGGAGACCCGACATGACTGAACCCAACACCGTTGTTCCGAATTACCCTGACCTGCACGGCAAGGTGGCACTCGTCACCGGCGGCTCGCGCGGAATCGGCGCTGCCACCTGCCTGGCACTGGCCCGCTGTGGCGTAAAAGTCGCCGTCAATGGGCGTGCCCGTGATGCCGTCGAGGATACGGTGGCCGCGATCCGTTCATTTGGCGGAGAGGCTTGCGCGGCAGTAGCCGACTGTTCCGACCTGGATGCTGTCGAACGCATGCGTGTCGCCATCGAGGCCGACCTGGGCGCGCCCGAGTTGCTGCTGGCGTTTGCAGGCGGTGGCAGCGGGCGTCCCGCTCCACTAGCCGACATCACAGAAGAAGATTGGCGCTCGAGCATCGACAACAATCTGACTTCAACCTTCTTCACGCTCAAGTCTTTCCTGCCCGCGATGATCGCGCGCGGTAGCGGCAGCATCGTCACCATGGCGTCGGCGGGCGGACGGGTCGCTTCGGGAGCACCAGCCGGGTATGGAGCAGCCAAGGCCGGCGTCATCATGCTGACACGCCACGCCGCCAACGAGGTTGGTCAGCACGGCATCCGTGTGAACTGCATTTCGCCATCCGCTGTTCTGACCGAGCGCACAGCTCAGCGCATGCCGCCTGAACAGCAACAGCGCATGTTGGCGGCATTTCCGCTCGGCCGGCTTGGCCGCCCTGACGACATAGCATCGGCGGCGCTGTTTTTACTGTCAACGTCTGCGTCATGGATCACCGGCATCACACTGGATGTTGCAGGTGGCCGCGTCATGACGTGAATGCTTCCGATAACGCAATTGCCGGCGTGGCCGATCTGAACCTTGCTTATTTCGCGGCCTTGATCAATTTGCAGTCGTCCGCGCCGAACTCCGATTGAAACTGCAGTAGTTGCCCCGCCACTTCCAGCGCCTTCATGCGCGGCGCGACTAGCGCGTACTGGCCCGCCTTCAGCTTCTCGATCAGCGGAGCGCATTCGCTGCCGCTCGCATCGAGATGGCCGGCCACCACCCACTTGCCGTCGGCGCGCTCGGTGTAGAGCGGCGCCGCCGAGTAGCGGCCGGCGTTGAACAGCAGGACTTCCGGCTTGCCGTCGCCGTCGACATCGAGCACCAAGGCATCGCAGCTGCTGCCGCGGCTCAACAGGCATGGCAGTACAGTCTCGTCTTCGATCGGGCTCCACTTCTGGGCCACAAAGCTGGCCGGCAGCTTGGTGGTCGACGGCCACACCTTGACGTTGTCGGTGATCGATACCACCGCCAACTGCGATCCCGGCTGCCAACGGTTCGTCTCCTTCAAGGCCTTGGCGGCCAGGTCGCGTATCAACGCAGCATCAGGGCCGGTGGTTTGCTGCGACAGGCGCGTCAAAGCCTCCTGCCCGTAGCGCTGCCCCTCGAAACGCAGGTAGTGAAAATCGAAATTCGCCGCCTTGGTACGGCCCTTCTCCAGCCGCGCCACCTGGTTGTTCACCGACAGGCGCGCCGGATCGGCGATCGGCGTGAACAAGGCAAGCAGCACCACCAGCACCACGAAGGCCGCCGCCACGTTGACATTGGCGATGGGGCACAGCCAGGTCTCGTAACGATGCGCCGCCCACGCATAACCCAACGCGTAGCAACTGGCGACCACCAGGCAGGCAGCGGCGATCACGCGGTCCGAGGTCCAGCCGTAGTCGTACACCCGCAAGCCCAGCGCATAAATCGCGATGGCCGTCAGCGGCAGTATCAGCAGCGAAGCCACGCGCGCGCTCACGCGCACCGCCAGCGCCGCCTTGGCGTGGCCGTTCTGGAAGGCGGCGTTTATCAGCACGATCAGCACCGCGTCCGCCGCCAGCAGCAGCGACGTCGCGTGCCGCGTCGCCCACAGCACATCCAGCCCGGTGAATGGCAAGGCGCACAGGAAGCCGCTGATGATCAGCGCCGCCACCGGCAGTATCCACGACAGCAGCACCAGCAGCAGGCTGCGAATGCCCCGCACGATGGCCGGCCGCACGTCCGTGATGTGCATCGCGCACGACCAGGCGAAGCAGATCACCGGCACCACAAACCACGACTCTTCCATCATATGCTTGAGGAAGTCCAGCTTCACCATCGAGAACAGGCCACTGCCCATCAGCAGCACCAACCACAGTGCCCCGACAAAGAAGGCCGAGAACATCAGCTGCACCGCCAGCTTCCAGGCCAGCTCAAAATACGTGTCGTAGCTGGCGATGCGGCGCTTGTCCGTCGCCCCCGCCATCACCAGCGAGTGCGCGATGTACATGAAGACCGCGCCGAAAACCATCACAGGCCCCGACATCGACGTGAACGCGCCCTTCCCAAGCTCGCCGGCGCCCCGCAACCCGCCGGCGTCGCGGCTGACGGCATGTAGCGCCATGACCAGCACCACGCCAGCGGCGGCGGTCATCCATTGCGCCACCTTTTTCGGCGCCATATGGCCCATGGCCGATATCAGCATCGCCGGCAGCAGCGCGCAGGCCATCAGCAGTGGCGTCATCACATACGGCGTACCGGCCGGCCACCAGCCGCCCCGGTCGGCCTGGTACAGCCAATACAGCAACGCGCCCTGCGCCAGCCCGGTCGCCAGCCGCAGCGCCATCACCTGCCGGCTGACGTCCACTTCCATCGTCGTTTCATCCTGTTCCATGCCTGACCTCTTTGTGAACCGTGGGCCGAAGTATCTCACATGTTTATTATTTGGCATTGATAGCCGGCCTACTATAGCCGGCCTACTCACCGTCGTATGACGAGGCCTGCGCAGAGGCGCTATAATGGTTGTCTACGCTGCTCTTTTTTCAACGTTCCGCACCCGGTCCGCCAAGTGAATCCACATCTCGACAAGCTGCAACCCTATCCGTTCGAAAAACTGCGCCAGCTGTTCGCGCAGGTGACCGCCAGCCCACAGCACAAGGCCATCAGCCTGGGAATGGGCGAGCCCAAACATCCTACGCCGCAGTTCATCCAGCAGGCGCTGATCGACAATGTGGACGGCCTGGCCAGCTACCCTACCACCATCGGCTCGGACGCGCTGCGCGGCGCCATCGCCGGCTGGCTGGAACGCCGCTATGGCATCCCCAAGCTCAATCCAGCCACCCAGGTGCTGCCGGTGAACGGCTCGCGCGAGGCGCTGTTCGCGCTGGCGCAGACCGTGATCGACCCGGCCGCCAAATCGCTGGTGGTCAGCCCGAACCCGTTCTACCAGATCTACGAAGGCGCGGCCTACCTGGCCGGCGCCGAGCCGTACTTCATCAATTCCGACCCGGCCCGCAACTTCGGCTGCGACTACGACAGCATCCCGACCTCGGTCTGGGAGCGCGTATCGCTGTTGTTCCTGTGCTCCCCCGGCAATCCGACCGGCGCCGTGCTGACGCTGACCGACTGGGAGAACTTGTTCGCCCTGTCCGAGCGCTACAACTTCATCATCGCCGCCGACGAGTGCTACTCCGAGATCTACCACGGCGACAAGGCGCCACTGGGCGCGCTGGAAGCGGCCCACACGCTGGGCCTGTCCACGATCGACAAGCCTTACGCGCGCCTGGTGGTGTTCAGCAGCCTGTCGAAGCGCTCCAACGTGCCGGGCATGCGCTCGGGCTTCGTGGCCGGCGACGCCGACGTCCTGAAAAAATTCCTGTTGTACCGCACCTATCACGGCGGAGCCATGAGCCCTTCCGTGCAAGCTGCTTCGATCGCGGCCTGGAACGACGAAACCCACGTCGAACAGAACCGCGAAAAATACCGCGCCAAATTCGCCGCCATCACCCCGTTGCTGCAGGAAGTGCTGCAAGTGGAACTGCCGGACGCCGGCTTCTACCTGTGGGCGGACGTCAGCCAGACCGGCTTGTCGGACACCGAATTCGCCCAGCGCCTGTATGCCGAATATAATGTCACGGTACTGCCGGGCAGCTACCTGGCGCGCGACGCCCACGGCGCCAATCCGGGCCGCAACCGCATCCGCATGGCGCTGGTCGCCGAAACGGAAGAAGGCCTGGAAGCTGCGCAGCGCATCGTCCAATTCTGCAAGTCCCTTAACAAATAATTGAGTAAATCATGAGCCAACAACTTCAGAACATCATCGACCAGGCCTGGGAAGACCGCGCCAACATCAACCCGGGCAACGGCACCGCCGAACTGCGCGACGCGGTTTCGCACGTGATCGCAGGGCTGGACGCCGGCACCATCCGCGTGGCCGAAAAAACCACCGGCGACTGGGTTGTGAACCAGTGGGTCAAGAAAGCCGTGCTGCTGTCCTTCCGCCTGGAGAACAACGTGCAGATGCCGTCCGACGGCACCATGCAGTTCTACGACAAGGTTCCGACCAAGTTCGCCAACTACACCGCCGAAGACTTCATCAAGGGCGGCTTCCGCGTTGTGCCGCCAGCCGTGGCGCGCCGCGGTTCCTTCATCGCCAAGAACGTGGTGCTGATGCCTTCCTACGTCAACATCGGCGCCTACGTCGATGAAGGCGCGATGGTCGACACCTGGGCCACCGTCGGTTCGTGCGCGCAGATCGGCAAGAACGTCCACCTGTCCGGCGGCGTCGGCATCGGCGGCGTGCTGGAACCTATGCAAGCCAATCCGACCATCATCGAAGACAACTGCTTCATCGGCGCCCGTTCGGAAATCGTCGAAGGCGTGATCGTCGAAGAGAACTCGGTGATCTCGATGGGCGTGTACATCGGCCAGTCGACCAAGATCTACGACCGCGCCACCGGCGAAGTGACCTACGGCCGCGTGCCTGCGGGTTCGGTGGTCGTCTCGGGCAACCTGCCTTCGGAAGACGGCAAATACTCGCTGTACTGCGCGGTCATCGTCAAGCGCGTGGATGCAAAAACCCGCGCCAAGACCGGCATCAACGAACTGCTGCGCGGTATCTAAGCAGGCAACAAGAACCGGGGACTGATTGCAGTCCCCGTTTTTTTTGATACTGAGGAGAGTGCCATGGCCATGGAACGCCTGTTCCAGCTGATGAAGGAAAAGAACGCGTCGGACATGTTCTTTGCAGTGAACTCGCCGGTACACATCAAGATCAACGGCAACCTGATCCCCATCAATCAGCAAAAGCTCGAACCGGACAACATCCATTCGCTGCTGGCGGAAATCGCCACGCCGGCGCAGATGGAAGAACTGGCCGCGACCAATGAACTGAACATGGGCGTATCGGTGCCGAACATGGGCCGCTTCCGCCTCTCCGCGTTCAAGCAGCGCGGCACCATCTCCGCAGTATTCCGCTTCGTGCCGGCCACCATCCCGCTGCTGGCCGATCTTCAGCTGCCGCCGGTGCTGGCGGACCTGATCATGGAAAAGCGCGGCCTGCTGCTGCTGGTCGGCTCGACCGGCTCCGGCAAGTCCACCACCATCGCCTCGATGCTGGACCACCGCAACGAACTGCGCTCCGGCCATATCCTGACGCTGGAAGACCCGATCGAGTATCTGTTCAAGAACAAGAAGTCCATCGTCAACCAGCGCGAGATCGGCAGCGACGCCAAGGATTTCTACACCGCGCTGCGCAACTCCATGCGCCAGGCGCCGGACTGCATCCTGATCGGCGAGATCCGCGACAAGGAAACCATGGCCGCCGCCCTGGCCTACGCGCAGTCGGGCCACCTGGTGCTGGCGACCCTGCACGCCAACAACAGCTATAACGCGCTAAACCGTATTATCAGTTTCTACCCGATCGAGAACCGCGCCGCGCTGCTGCAGGACCTGTCGTCGACGGTGAAGGCCATCGTCTCGCAGCGGCTGGTCCGCTCGATCAACGGCGGCACGCGCACGGCGGCGGTGGAAGTGATGGTCAACACCCGCTACATATCGGACCTGATCGAAAAAGGCGAAATCGGCCAGATCAAGGAAGCGATGGAAAAGAGCATGTCTCCCGGTTCGCAGTCGTTCGAACTGGCCTTGCTCAAGCTGGTGCAGGACGGCTTGATCAGCCAGGACGAGGCGCTGGCCAACGCCGATTCCGCCACCAACCTGCTGTGGCTATTGAATAATGGCCCGGACAGCAAGAACGCCCAGGCCGAGCCGGAAGCCAAGTCGTCGCCGGACGAGGCATCGTTCACCGAGTTCACGCTCAACACCTGAAGCGCCCTACTTCACCTCGCGCGCCAGCTTCAGCATCTGGTAGCTGAGCGCGAGGCCGCGCCGCCTGGCTTCCGTTTGATTGATGCGGAAGGCCAGGCCGTTCGGTTCGATCACCAGCCCGATGATGGCGCCGCTGCGGAACGACTCCGCGCTGTCGCCCACCACCAGTACCGGATCATCCGCCAGCACCTCCTGCCAGCGCCGCAGATCGCCGCGCACGCCCGCGCCCAGCACCAGCAACTGGCATTGCGGCACGCGCTGCGGCTCGTTCAGCTGCAAGGTATGCACGGTCACGCCGCTCGGCGTGGCCTGCATCAGCGTGCGCAGCGCGTCCTGCAAGGGCGCGTCGCCCGCCACGCAGTAGGTGAACTCGCGCTGCGGCGGTGGCGGCCATTGGGTCAGCTGGGCGAAGCGGTAGATGAACGCGGCCTTCAGTTGCAGCTGATCCTGTCCCGCGCGCGCGGGCGCCGCCAGCGCGGCCAGCATCGGCAGCAGCATCCAGGCCTGGCGCCAGCGCCTCATGAGCCGAACTGCCTGGTCAGCGAAAAGCGCAGCACGCGCCCTTCCTGCTTCAGCGGCACGCCCACGCCGGACGGCGAGTCGTAGTAACGGACATTGCCGATGTTGTACAGCGAGAGCGCGAGATCGGTGCCAGCACCCGCGCGCCACAGCAGTGTGCTGTTAAGCAGCGCATAGCCCGGCAGTTCCAGCGGCCCGATGGCGCGGCGGCTTTCGCTCAGCATCTGCCACGACAGCCGCAGCTGCTCGCCTTGCAGCGGTTGACTGTACAGCAGCTTGACCATCGCACGCGGAGAATTGTCCAGTCGCCGCCCCGCCGCGTCGGTGGTCTTTTGCAGCGACACGGCCGCCTGCAGCTGCTGGCCGCCGGTCCAGCGCCGCTCCAGCCCCAGCTCCGCGCCGACATTGCGTATGGTGCCGCTGTTCTCGAACACCTCGGTTTCCCGGTTGATGCTGATCAGGTCACGCAGCCGCGAGGCATACACCGATGCCCGATACTGGAAATTGTGATTCAACGCGTGGTCCCACGCCAGCTCCACCGTGCGTATCCGCTCGGGCGACGGCAGCGGCGCTTGCAGCGGAGTGTTGACCTGGAATTCGAACAGGTTGGCCTCTCGGTAGGCGCTGCCGTACATCAGCTTGAGCGAGGCATCGGGCACGCCGCTCCAGATCCATGCGAAGCGCGGATTGGTGTTGATGCCGCCCACCCTGGTGCTGTCGCGGCGCAGGCCCAGCGTCACGCGATGGGTATCGTTCAGCCGCCATGAGTCCTGTACGAACAGGCCGCGCCGCCGGTTCTCGCTGTAGAAGGCGGCATCGGGCTCGCCGCCGACCGGGCCGGCGACGATCGACTGCGTGCGGTCGTTCTGATACTCGAAGCCCGCCATTAATTCGTGATCGCGCCAGCGCTGGGTGCTGACGCGCAGATCCAGGTTGTACCAGCGGCCCAGCGAGCGGTTGTCGAATTCGAGCGTCGACAAATCCTGTCGCACAAACGGGAACGTGCTCAGATAGTCACTGCGCTTGGACGACAACGCGCCATACAGGCTCCAGTCGTTGCCCAGGTCGCGCTGGTATTCAGCCGAGACAAAACTGTTGTTGAAGATGTTGCGGTCCTGGAGTACGCGGAGCGGCAGCTCCGGTCCCAGGTCGACAAAGCTGGGCACCCCGTGTTCACGATGGCTGAGGCCCGCGCGCAGCGTCCAGCCGCCGTAGCGGGCCATGCCCAGCAAGCGCTGACCGCGCTCCCAGTTGCGCTCCTTGTAATGCGCATCGTCCTCCGGCAGCAGCTCGAACGGTGCGGAGATGTCGTCCTGCTTGAAGGCGCTCAGCGCCAGCCACGCTTCCCAGCCCTGCTCCGAACGGTGGCCGACGCTGGCGCGCACCTCGCGCTTGCGGTCGGAATCCACATTGGCCCGCACTTGCAGGCCATGCAGCTTGTCAGCGCCCTTGGTGATGATGTTGACTACACCGAAGAAGGCGTTGTTGCCATACAGCGCGGAGCCCGGCCCCGGCGCGTATTCAACCCGGTCGATCAGGTCGACGTCGACAAAGAACTCGGAGCCGAGCAGGCCGGCGTCGTAGATGTTCTCGTTGATGCGCATGCCGTCGATCAGGAACAGCAGGCGCGCATTGAAGTCGCCCGGCCGTCCCAGTCCGCGCGCGCCGACATAGGTAAAGTTGCCATCGCCGGTCACGTACAGGCCGGGCATGCTGCGCAGGATGTCCGCCATATTGCGCATGCCGTGGCGGGCGATGTCGGCGTCCGTGACCACGTAAGTGACGGACGGCGCCTGCGATGCGCTCTGCGCAAAGCGCGACGAGGTGGATTCCTCGACCTCGCGCGTGACGTCGGTCGGGGTTTGCCGCAGCAGCTCTTCCAGGCTGGCCGGCGCCTGCTGCTGCGCCATCACCACCGGAGCCCAACAAGCGGCAGCCAGCAGCATGCTCGCCTTACGTACCCGCATGCCGCACTCTCCTGAAGGTGTTCTTGCCGGCCCGCTTGGCTTCATACATGGCTTCGTCCGAGGCGTTGAGCAAGGCGGTGGCCTCGCTGGCGTCCAGCGGCGCAAACGCCAGGCCCACGGTGGCGCCGACCGGCATGACCTGGCCGCGTATCGTCATCGTCACGCGCACCGCGTCGATCAGGCGCTGCGCCAGCTGCTCGGCCGCCGCCTGGTCCGGCAGCGTCGGCAGGATCAACGCGAATTCGTCGCCGCCCAGGCGGCACAGCACATCGCGCGAACGCACCACGTTGGCCATGCGGCGCGACACTTCGCACAGCACTTCATCGCCGGCGTCGTGACCATGCCGATCGTTGACGGTCTTGAAGTTATCCAGGTCGATGAACATCAGCGCCATCAACTCGCCGTGTTCCACACTCAACGCCAGGTAGCGCTGCAATTCGCCCTGGAAGAACAGGCGGTTGGGCAGGCCGGTCAGGCTGTCCCTGTGGGCCAGCTGCTGGAACTGCTGGCCGGCCTCTTGTTCCTGCTCCAGCTGGAGATTCAGGTCCGCCTGCCATACCTCGATCCGTTTCAGCATGTCGTTGAAATGCTCGGTCAGCCGGCCCACTTCGTCGCGCCGGTAGACCGTTGCGCGCTTGCCGTAATCGCGCTCCTTGGCGATATGTTCGGCCAGCCGGGATAGCTCCACCAGCGGCGCCAACGCGCGGCGCTGCACCAGCAGCAGCCCGCGCCAGGCAACCAGGATCGCCACCGCGATCAACGCCGCCGACGCCGCGCTGAGCGTCAGCACCGCCATCCGCAGGCCGGCCAGGCTTTCGCGCAGCACCAGCACGCCGACCACTTCGTTCTTCAGGCGGATCGGCGCCCATACTTCCAGTTCCTGCATCGTTACCGACGCCGCATCGCCCAGTTGCTCCATGGCCAGCGGCGGCGCAATGCGGGGCGTCGGCGCAGCGGCGCCGGCCTGCCACTGCGCGAACACCGCGCCGGCCGGCGTTTGCACTTGTACCAGCAGCAGGTCGCTGCGGCGGGAAAACGCTTCGAGTTCGGCCTGCGCGGCGGGACGGTCGTCGAACACCATCA
Source organism: Duganella sp. BJB476 (assembly GCF_003416895.1). GTDB lineage: Bacteria > Pseudomonadota > Gammaproteobacteria > Burkholderiales > Burkholderiaceae_D > Rugamonas. The sequence continues at coordinate 361,249 of NZ_QVIO01000001.1, read as the reverse complement.
TCGGCGAGACGCTGTTGGCCAGCAGCCGTGCGCTCAGCTGCGCCGCGTGCACCTGGCGGCCACGCGCGACGTACCAGGTGGCCGTCGCCAGCAGTGCAAAGGTCAGCAGCATGGTCACGCTGAGCAGCAGCAAATTCATGCGGGTCAGGCGCCGTACCAGCGAATCGGCGGGAGGAGATAAAGAGGCTTCAGACTCGGTCATGGGTGCAGTCGGCAGCGTGGGCGACAAGGGGCACGGCGGCGCCGCAGGACCCCAATATTGGTATTTCCACAAAGAATGATCTTCAATGGGATTGTAAGCGCAAAGCAGGAGGATGTGGGGCGAAAGCTGGGGCGTCGTGGCGGCGTTGCCACCCTGCGGGCCAGCCATGGTATTCTGTCGCCCTCCGCTCAAAACACTAGTCTCCGCACCTAAGCCCATGAAAACGACCCTCTACGGCATCCCGAATTGCGATACCGTCAAAAAAGCCCGCGTCTGGCTGGCCGACCAGCAGCAGGATTTTGTCTTCCACGACGTTAAAAAGCAGGGCCTGAGCCGCGAAATCGTCGCCGGCTGGCTCAAACATCTGTCCCGGGATGTGCTGGTCAATAAAAAAGGCACGACCTGGCGCGCCCTGTCCGACGAGCGCAAAGCCTCCATCGTCGACGACGAAAGCGCCATCGCCCTGATGCTGGAAAACCCGTCCGTGATCAAGCGCCCGGTGCTGGACAAGGACGGCACCTACGCCGTTTCCTTCTCCGACGCCCAGTACAAACAAATCTTCGACAAATAAAAATGACCCCATCCAAGACCCTGGCGCTGACCGAAAAGCTGATCGCCCTCTCCTCTGTTACCCCGGACGATAAAGGCTGCCAGCAGCACCTGATCGATTTGCTGTCGCCGCTGGGCTTCGCCTGCGAAGTGATCGAATCGAACGGCGTGACCAATCTGTGGGCGCGCCGCGGCACGACCTCGCCGGTGCTGGTGTTCGCCGGCCATACCGACGTGGTGCCGACCGGCCCGGTCGAGCAATGGCGCTCTGAGCCCTTCAACCCGACCCACCGCGACGGCAAGCTGTATGGCCGCGGCGCGGCCGACATGAAAACCTCGATCGCCGCCTTCGTGGTGGCCTGCGAGGAGTTCGTCGCCGCCCACGCCGACCATAAAGGCTCGATCGCCTTCCTGATCACCAGCGACGAGGAAGGCCCGGCCATCGACGGCACCGTCATCGTCTGCAATATGCTGAAGGAACGCGGCGAAACGCTGGACTACTGCATCGTCGGCGAGCCGACCTCCGACGAAACCCTGGGCGACATGATCAAGAACGGCCGTCGTGGTTCGCTGTCCGGCAAGCTGACGATCAAGGGCGTGCAGGGTCACATCGCCTACCCGCAGCTGGCCAAGAACCCGATCCACCTGGCCGCGCCGGCGCTGGCCGAGCTGGTGGCGGAACGTTGGGACGAAGGCAACGAGTACTATCTGCCGACCTCCTGGCAGATGTCCAACATTAACGGCGGCACGGGCGCCAACAACGTCATCCCCGGCGAGATGGTCATCGACTTCAACTTCCGCTTCTCGACCGCCAGCACCCACGAAGAGCTGAAACGCCGCGTGCACGCCATCCTGGACAAGCATAACCTGCACTACGACCTGAAATGGGCGCTGAGCGGCCTGCCCTTCCTGACGCCGCGCGGTACGCTGAGCGATGCGCTGTCGGCCGCGATCAAGTCGGAAACCGGTGTCACCACCGAATTGTCGACCACCGGCGGCACCTCGGATGGACGCTTTATCGCTCAGATCTGCCCTCAGGTGATAGAATTCGGGCCTCCCAACGCAAGTATCCACAAGATCGACGAGCATATCGAGCTGCGTTTTGTCGATCCGCTGAAGAATATCTATCGCCGTACACTGGAAAACCTGCTGGCCTGATAGCCAGCAGACAGACGGCGCGGCGTGCGCAAACCGATTACTGTTTTACCGAGATAGCCATGAACACGACTCCTTTCACCACGCCGCGCGACCTGTTGCGCTACGCCGTCACCCGCTTCAACACCGCCAAGCTGTTCTTCGGCCACGGCAGCGTCGAAGCCTTCGACGAAGCGGCCTACCTGATCCTGCACACGCTCAAGCTGCCGCTGGACCATCTGGACCCGTTCCTGGACGCCAAGCTGCTGCCGGAGGAAATCGCGTCCGTCATGGCCGTCATTGACCGCCGCACCAATGAGCGCGTGCCGGCCGCCTACATCACCAACGAAGCGTGGTTGGGCACCTACAGCTTCTACGTGGACGAGCGCACCATCGTGCCGCGCTCCTTCATCGCGGAACTGATCCCGCAGTACTTCTCGCCGTGGGTCAACGAGCCTGAAAACGTGGCCAACGTGCTGGAACTGTGCACGGGCTCCGGCTGCCTGGCGATCATGCTGGCCGACGCCTTCCCGGATGCGCACGTGGACGCGGTCGACATCTCGGCCGACGCGCTGGAAGTGGCGAAGAAAAACGTCGCCACCTACAAACTGGAAGACCGCCTGACGCTGATCCAGTCCGACCTGTACGCCAATGTGCCGGACAAGAAGTATGACCTGATCATCACCAACCCGCCGTACGTCAACTCGTCGTCGATGAGCAAGCTGCCGATGGAGTACCGCGCCGAGCCTGAACTGGCGCTGGACGGCGGCAAGGACGGCATGGACCTGGTGCGCAAGATCGTCGCCGGCGCCGCCGAGCGCCTGACCGACGACGGCATCCTGATCGTCGAAATCGGCAACGAGCGCGAGTTCGCCGAAGCGGCCTTCGGTGAACTGGGCCTGACCTGGCTCACCACCAGCAACGGCGACGACATGGTATTCCTGCTGACCGCAGACCAGCTTAAACTTTAAGAAGAACAAGAACCAATGATTCGCTTTATTCAAGTAAGCCTGATGCGCGGTATTAAGCCGCTGCTGGAACAGGTCGATGTCACCCTCAACCCTGGCGACAAGATTGGCCTGATCGGCGCCAATGGCGCCGGAAAATCCAGCCTGTTCGCGATGATGCGCGGCGAGCTGCACCCGGACCAGGGCGAGATCGATTTCCCTGCCAAATGGCGCGTCGCTTACGTAGCGCAGGAAACCCCGCCGCTGGACCGCGCGGCGCTCGACTACGCCATCGACGGCGACGTCACCCTGCGCAAGCTGGAAGCCGAACTGGCGCGCCTGGAAGCGGAGCCTGAATCGTCCGACAACGGCATCGCCATCGGCGAGATCTACAGCGCGCTGGCCGACGCCGACGCCTACACCGTGCAGTCGCGCGGCGAACAGCTGCTGCTGGGCCTTGGCTTCTCGATCGACCAGATGCAGCAACCGGTGGCCAGCTTCTCCGGCGGCTGGCGTATGCGCCTGAATCTGGCGCAAGCGCTGATGTGCCCTTCCGACCTGCTGCTGCTCGATGAACCGACCAATCACCTGGATCTGGACGCGATCATCTGGCTGGAAGACTGGCTCAAACGCTACGCCGGCACCCTGCTGATCATCTCCCACGATCGCGACTTCCTCGACGAAGTGGTGAACGTGGTGGTGCACATCGACGAGCGCAAGCTGAAACGCTACTCGGGCAACTACTCGTCCTTCGAACGTCAGCGCGCGGCGCAGATGATCCTGGCCGCCGGCGCGCTGGAAAAGCAGCAACGCAAGCGCGCCCACCTGGAATCGTTCGTCAACCGCTTCAAGGCGCAGGCCTCCAAGGCCCGCCAGGCGCAGAGCCGCATGAAGGCGCTGGCCAAGATGGAAGAACTGGCGCCGCTGCGCGCTGCCGCCGAATTCTCGTTCGAATTCCGCGAGCCGCTCAGCGCCCCGAATCCGCTGCTGGTGATGGAAGACGTCGACGCCGGCTACAAGATCGAGAACGAGGAAACCGGCGAGATCACCCACAAGACCATCGTCAACAAGATCAAGTTCTCGCTGCAGATCGGCCAGCGTATCGGCCTGCTGGGTGTGAACGGCGCCGGTAAATCGACGCTGATCAAGACCATCGCCGGCGAACTGTCGCCGCTGACCGGCGACGCCACCATGGGCAAGGGCCTCAACATCGGCTACTTCGCCCAGCACCAGGTGGAGATGCTGCGCCACGACGAATCGCCGCTGTGGCACCTGGCCAAGATCGCGCCGACCGTGCGCGAACAGGAGCTGCGCAACTTCCTGGGCGGCTTCAACTTCCCGGGCACCATGGTCACCAGCTCGATCGCGCCGTTCTCCGGCGGCGAGAAGGCCCGCCTGGCATTGGCCCTGATCGTCTGGCAGCGCCCCAACCTGCTGCTGCTCGATGAACCGACCAATCACCTGGATCTGGAAACCCGCGAGGCGCTGACCGAAGCGCTGGCGCAGTTCGAAGGCACGCTGGTGGTCGTCTCCCACGATCGCCACCTGCTGCGCGCCACCACCGACGAATTCATCATCGTCGCCGACGGCAAGCTGCAGCCGTTCGACGGCGATCTGGACGACTACAAGGATTGGCTGTTCAAGACCAAGCTGGGTAAAGGCACCGATGTGCTGCCGGCTGCGGGCAAGGCCAACAAGACCGACTTCCCGGTGACCTCGCCGGTCGCGCCGCCGACAGCCGCCGCGCCGGCCGCGGTCAGCAAGGACCAGAAGCGCCAGCAGGCCGAAGACCGCCAGCGCCTGGCCGCGCTGCGCAAGCCGCTGGAGCAGAAGATCAAGCGCCTGGACGACCAGATCGCCAAGCGCAGCGCGCAGAAAGCCGATGTGGATGCAGCCCTGGGCGAGTCGTCGATCTACGACGCCGCCAACAAGGCCAAGCTTAAACAGCTGCTGGCCGATCAGACCTTCTTCACCAAGGACCTCGGCCAGCTCGAAGCTGAATGGCTGGAACTGCAGGAACAGCTGGAAGCGCTGGCCTAAGCCACTATGCCGCCTGGCGGGCGCCCATCTGAACTTTTTGGATCGACATCAGCTTATCGATGTCGACCACGATCAGCCGGCGCCCGTCCGCTTCGCCGATACCGACCAGGTACTCCACCGCACTGGCGCCGGGAATCGGCTGGATCTGCCCCAGCGTCAGCTGGACGATATCCGTCACCCCATCCACCACCATCCCCATCACGCAGCTCGACAGCTTGAGGATGATCACATCCGTCAGCGGATCGTGCTCCGGCGGCCGCGGCCCGAAGGCGATGCGCATGTCGACGATCGGCATGATCACGCCGCGCGACACCGCCACCCCGGCCACGATCTCCCCCTCCGATGAAAACCGCTCCAGCGCCTTCAAGGGCCGCAGCTCCTGCACCTTGCTGAAGTCCAGCGCGTAGTCCAGTCCACCCAGCCGGAACACCAGATATTGGCCCGGCGCGGCGGTGGTGTCTGCGCTGGTGGCTTGCGTTGTCAATGAAGGCATGATGATCCTTTCGTCCGGGACGTGCGGTAACAGGCATGTGCCATCCTACCTTTGCCCTCCCCGGTGGTCGTTGAGCGGCGTCAACATTCACCGGGCTCGGAGTGGCTGGTTTGCTACAATGCCTTCATGAATACACAGCTCCCCCTCAGCGGCATCCGCGTACTGGACCTGACGCGATTACTGCCCGGCCCCGTCGCCACCATGCACCTGGCGGACATGGGCGCGGAAGTGATCAAGATCGAAGATCCCGGTCCCGGCGACTACGCGCGCGTCATGGGCCCCGTGCGCAACGAGGTGTCGCAGTTCTTCGTCGCCGTCAACCGCGGCAAGCGGATGATGCGGCTGGACCTGAAGGATGCCGCGCACCGCGAACAACTGCTGGCGATGGTGGAGACGGCCGACGTGCTGGTCGAAAGCTTCCGCCCCGGCGTAATGGACAAGCTGGGCCTGGGCTGGCAGACGCTCCGCCAACGCAATCCCAAGCTGGTGATGTGCGCGATCTCCGGCTACGGCCAGCACGGCCCCTTTGCGCAGCTGGCCGGACACGACATCAACTACATCGGCTACGCCGGCATGCTGGACCAGAACGCCGGCGCCGACGGCGTGCCCGCGCTGCCCAACCTGCAGGTGGGCGACCTGCTGGGCGGCGCGCAATCGGCGCTGCAGGGCATCCTGGCGGCGCTGGTGGCGGTCAAGATGGGTGGCGCAGGCCGCTTCGTCGACGTCTCGATGACGGCCGCCGTGATGGCGCATAACATCATGCCGCTGGTGGCGGTCAACAACGGTGCCCCCGCCGTGCCGGGCCGCGACCTGCTGACCGGCGGTGTCCCCTGCTACAACGTCTACCGCACGGCGGATGGCCGCTACATGGCGGTCGGCGCGCTGGAGCTCAAGTTCTGGCAGGGTTGCTGCGACGTGCTGCAACGGCCGGACCTGAAGCCGCGCCACTGGCAGCTCGGCCAGCAGGTCGGCGGCGAGGATGCGATGGCGCTCAAGGCCGAACTGGATGCGCTGTTCGCCACCCGCACGCTGGCGCAGTGGACCGAAGCCTTCGCCGCCGCCGACTGCTGCGTCTCGCCGGTGCTGCGCACCGAGGAAGCCCTGCGGCACCCGCTGTTCCGCGATATCGTCAGCCGCCGCCCGCACGACACCGAAGGCGAGTCGTGGTCGGTGGCGCAGCCGGTGGAGTTTGCGCCGTGATCGATGTGAACGAAGTGGAGTTCAACGCCATCCGCGCCCAGGGGCCGGGCGGGCAGAACGTCAACAAGGTTTCGAGCGCGGTGCACCTGCGCTTCGACATCGTCAGCTCCTCGCTGCCAGAGCATATCAAGGAGCGCCTGCTGGCCATGCGCGACCAGCGCATCACCAAGGACGGCGTGGTGGTGCTGAAAGCGCAGCAGTCGCGCAGCCAGGAGGCCAATAAGGAGGAAGCCTTGCGCCGCCTGCAAGAACTGGTCGACAGCGTGGCCGTGCTGCCCACCGTGCGCCGTCCGACCAGGCCCACCCGCAGCTCGCAGCGCAAGCGCCTGGACGGCAAGACCAAGGACGGCGAACGCAAACAACTGCGCGGCAAAATCAGCTTGTAATTTAATCCGTCTCCGGCGCCCAGGCGATCGGCCCGGCGCTGCCGGAGTAGATGGTGGTCATGCCGGCCGCCGTGGTGCGCACCTTGGCCTTGACCTCCTTGGCCGGCCGGTCATGCGCCGGCGGCCCGTCCGGCACGAAAGTCATGGTCCGCAGCAGCACGTCGCCGGTCAGGGTCTCGACCATGCAGCGCGAGCCGCGCATCACGGCGGTCTTCTGCCGCTGCACCTGGTTGACCTCTTCCTGCGCCTGCTCCTGCTGCACCTGCGCCGCCTTCATCGCCAGCGAAATCTTCGCCACCGCCTTCAACGACGGCCCCACCGCCGCCGCCATCCGGTGGAACAGCGGCTCCTGCTCCGGCGTCAGCATCACCTCGCGCTTGCGCACGCGGGTGGCCAGCGTCAGGTAGTTGCGCACCTCGGTCTGGCCGGTGATGACGTCGATCTCCACCTTGCGCATATTGGCCTCGTGCGCGGCGTGCTGCACCCTGGGCTGCAACTCGGCGATCTTCTTGTCGAACTTGGAGGTGTCCGGCACCAGCGTGTAGAGCAGCATCTCGTTCTGCTTGCGCGGCCCGGCGTTGGCGATCTCGATCTTGCGCGCGGCGATGGCGCAGCCCTCGGCCACCTTGATCACCACTTCCTCGGCCATGATTTCGCAGTTGCTTGCCTCGCCGATCACCACCCGCGTGCCGGAGATGATGCAGCTCTCCGCGCGCGCCAGCGTCACCTCGCCGCGCTTGGTCTGCAGCACCGAGCCGGAGGCCACGCCCTGCACTCGTATGCCGCCGTCGGCGTTGGTGATGGTGCCGCCCATCAGGTTGCGGCTCAAGACAATGTCGCCGCCGCGCGAGGTGATGATGCCGAACACGTCGCCGTGGATGGTGATGTTGCCGCCTTCGACCGAGCGCTGCTCCTGCACGTCGCCGAATTCCTCGTACTCGCCGGTCAGCTGCAAATTGCCGGTGGTGCGCGCGCTGACGCCTTCGCGGCTGATGATCTTGGGGCCGATCGACAGGCGCTTGCTGCCCGGGTCCACACTGAGGAAGCCCTCCACCGCCGACACCAGGAACTCGCCGTCGCGCAGGTTCTCGATCACCGTGCCCTCGCCGGCCACGCTGCTCAACTCAATGTCGCGCGGGACCGGCGGCTCCAGCACGATGCCCGACAGTTCGTAGCCACGCACGCCCGCCGTGCGCGGCACCTTGCGCAGCAGCTTGACGTTGGGTTTGACCTGCGGGAAGCGGTTCTGGAAAGCCTGCAAATCCACCTTGCCGTCCGACTTTTCGCGCGGCGCATTACTGCGATGGATTTCCTGCGAGACCTCCACGATGGTGGCGTCGCGTCCCGCCGTGGCGTTGAGCCGGCGGGCGACGATGATGCGCGCCAGCCGCCCGCTGGTGATCACGTCGCGCACGGCCGGCGCGTCGATGCCGAAGCGTATGCCCTTGACCCACATGTCGGAAACGAATTCGTCGAAATTCAGGCGCGCCGGTTGCGGCGGCATGTCGGGCACCTCGAAGAACACCGGCTCGAAGTAGTATTCGGCCTCGCCGTTGATGATCTTGACGGACTTGTACAAGGCCCGGCGCGGCGGGTGGAACGGTTCGATGGTGTCGGCAAAGCGTATCAGCGGCTTGCTGGTCACATTGGCCGGCAGGTCCGGGCCGCAGTTGTAGAGCAGCTTGATGAAGATCGCGTAATCGAGCTTGGCGAAATAGGCGCTGCCGAGGAACACCTGGCTGACCGCCGACAAACAGGAAACGGCCGAGGCGTCGGCGGCGAAAAAGACGCCGTCCGCGCGCTTGACGATCGCTGCGGGCAGCTCGCTCTCCGCGTTTAAATCCAGCGCCGTCGCGTCATCTGACACAGTAATCCCCAGGAAAATGTACGTCGAAACGCCGCCCGGCCAGGCAACGCTTCTTCACTTTGTAATGTTGAATCTAGATTAGCATGAACCGCAGGCATTGTGCGCGCACTGGGGCTAGCCAGCCACAGGCCGCTGCCGCGCGCTGAGGTGCCAGTCCAGCGAGCCGGCGCTGTCGCTGAACAGCACCTCGCCGCCGCCCGGCGTGCCGCGCAGGCGCTGCTTGATATCCTTGGCGGGCAGCTGGATCAGCGCCGTGACGTCGGACTGGAACGGCATGGTGCGCACCAGGGTGTCGCCGTTGACCAGGTGCAGGCCGCAGCGCGCCACACCGGCCGCTTCCGCCTTCTGTTCGAGCACGCGGGCCAGCTTGTCCTGCAACAGCTTTTGCTGCGTCTGGCCTGCCTGCAGGTCGGTGCGCAGCTTGGCGATGGCCTGCAACTCGGTGGCCACCGCGCCGGCGATCTTGCGCAGGAACTGGCCCTGCTCGGCGGTCAGTTGCAGCTCCTGCACCCGCAGCTTTTCGGCCAGCGCCAGGTAGCGCCGCACGTCCGGCACCGCCGCGATGCGCTCGGCCTCCTCCCGCGCCGCCAGGTTGGCCGCCTCGAAGCCCGCCACCCGCAGTTCCAGGTCGGCGATCTCCTGGTCGAACTGGCTGACATCCTTCACCAGCACATAGATGACCATCTCGGTGCGGCGGCGCGGCCCGGCGTTTTCGATTTCGACGTTGCGGCCGGCCACCGCGCAGCCCTCGGCCACTTCGATGCGGATTTCTTCGGCGATGATCTCGCAGTTGGAAGCCTCGCCCAAGGTCACGATGGTGCCGGAGATGACGCAGTTCTCGGCCCGGCCGATATGCACCGTGCCGCTGCGGGTGGAGATCACCGAGCCGGAAGCGACCCCGGTGACGGTGATGTTGCCGGCCACGTTGGCGATGCTGCCGCTGACCAGGTTCTTGTCCAGCACCACGGTGCCGCCGCGCGAATGGATATTGCCGTAGACGTTGCCGTGCACCGTGATGTCGCCGCCGGTGACGTCGCGCTGCTCCTGCACGTCGCCGAATTCCTCGTAGGCGCCGGCCAGTTCCAGGTTGCCGGTGGTGCGGCCGCTGACGCCGTCGGTGCTGACGATTTTATCGGTGATGGAAATGCGGTTGGACTTGGAATCGACGTTCAGGAAGCCTTCGCGGGTCGACACCAGGTACTCGTCGTTGTCCACCATCACGGCGTCGGTGCCGTCGCCGGCGAAGAAGCGCAGCGTCAGGTCCTTGGGCGCGCCGGCCGGCGTCATGCGGCCGGCCAGGTCGAAGCCCGGCTGCCCCGGCACGGCGGGCAGCTTTTTCAGCAGCCGCACATTGGCCTTGATCTGCGGGAAGCGGTTCTGGAAGCTGCCCAGGTCAATGCGGCCGTCGGCCTTGGTCTTGGGCGCGTCGCTGCGGTGCAGGTCGGACGACACTTCGACCACCGTCGCGTCCTGGCCCGGCTCCGGCTCCAGCTCGGTGGCCACGGTGATGCGGTCGGCCTTGGTGGAAGCGATGGCCGCCGCCACGGCCGCCACCTCGATGCCGAACAGGATACCCTTGTTCCACATCTCGGCCACGAACTCGTCGACGTCCAGCCGCGTCGGCCGTTCCGGGATCTCGGTGCCGTCGGGCAGCGTCATCGCGTCCAGATACAGCGTCTCGAAATAGTATTCGGCGTAGCCGCGCCCCATCTTCGGATTCTTGTACAGCGCGATGCGCTCCGGCTCCATCACGCGCAACTCGGCCGCCAGCCGCGCCTGGCCCGGCACGCCGGTATCGGGGCCGACACCGTACAGCGCCTTGACCAGCAAGGGATAATTCAGGCCGACGAAATAACAGTGGGAATGGAAGACTTCATTGATGGCGGCGGTCAGCGTCAGCGGCGACAGCGTCATGTCGATATAGATGCCGTCCGGGCGCTTCAGCAAGCCGACAGGCAAGCCGCTCCCCGGAGCATGAGACTCCTGGCCTTGCGCGGCAGGGGCAACCTCTTGAACCACCATCTTCCTCCGAACGGCACGCGGCCGAAGGGCATTGCGTGTAATTAACTAATATTACACTTGGAGTAAGGAAAAGAAAGCGATTTTCGTGGTGCGAACGACACAACTGTGAAATTATTGTCACAGATCAATGTTAGTTCAATAATAAAAGCAGCGGTCGATCAATGGCGGGGCGGGTTGGCGTAGATATCCTGGCCGGCTTCGTTGATCTGGCGGCGCAGGTCGCGGCGCTCGTCCGGCGTCAGGCGGCCGGCACGGCGATTCATTTCGGCATTGCGGCCGGCTTCCTGCATGGCGCGGCGCTGCTCTTCGGCGCGGGCCTCATAGCTGCGCGGATCGATCTGGCGTGGCTCGGCCTGACGCGCCGGCTGCACATCGCGCGCAGGCAGGGTGCGGGGCTCTTCGCGGCGCGGCGCGTCGCGCTCCGAGGAACTGTCGTGCGCCATCGCGGCGCCGCTCAGCAACAGAACGCCCAAGAGGGATCGCACGCAAAAATTTGCGCTTGCTGCCGCGTAGTTTTTTTTGTGATCGATGCCCATGACGTTCCTAAAAAGCTGAATCTATGCCCAGAGTGTATGATGCTTTACCTGAGGGGGTAAGACGAATTGGGTAAAGTTTGTAACACTTTGTAATGGGTTGTCACAGACGTTTTCGCAATGCGAATATGACGTTACCATAGCAACATGAATATGACAAATCTGGCAGCCAAATGACTAGCACAACGACTGAATCCGGCAACACCTCCGCCAACCAGCATGGCCATCAGGCCAAGATCATGGTAGTGGACGACGACGTACGGCTGCGCGACCTGCTGCGCCGCTACCTGACCGAGCAAGGCTTCAACGTCTTCACCGCCGAGAGCGCGACGGCCATGAACAAGCTGTGGCTGCGCGAGCGCTACGATCTGCTGGTGCTGGACCTGATGCTGCCGGGCGAAGACGGCCTGTCGATCTGCCGCCGCCTGCGCGGCGCCGGCGACCAGACGCCGATCATCATGCTGACCGCCAAGGGCGAAGACGTGGACCGCATCGTCGGCCTGGAAATGGGCGCCGACGACTACCTGCCGAAGCCGTTCAACCCGCGCGAGCTGGTGGCCCGCATCGGCGCCGTGCTGCGCCGCCGCGGCCCGGACGAAATCCCCGGCGCGCCGTCGGAAACCCCGCAGTCGTTCGAGTTCGGCCAGTTCGTGCTGGACCTGGGCACCCGCACGCTGAAGAAGGCCGGCGAGACCGTGCCGCTGACCACCGGCGAATTTTCGGTACTAAAAGTATTCGCCCGCCATGCGCGCCAGCCGCTGTCGCGCGAAAAGCTGATGGAACTGGCGCGCGGCCGCGAATACGAAGTGTTCGACCGCAGCCTGGACGTGCAGATCTCGCGCCTGCGCAAACTGATCGAACCCGATCCGTCGAGCCCGCTGTACATCCAGACCGTCTGGGGCCTGGGCTATGTGTTCATTCCGGAGGGGCAGCCGCGCTAAGGCGCGGGCGTGCGCATGAAATCGAAGTTTCCTTTTACGTTCAGGGCCGCCAGCCTGAAAAGCGGCCTGTTCTGGCGCACCTTCTTCCTGCTGGGCGCGCTGACCACCACCAGCATGACGGCCTGGGTCGGCATGATCAGCGCCGTCCAGCACGAGCCGCAGGTGCAGCAGATCTCCTCGCAGGTGATCTCGGTGGTCACCATCACCCACGCCGCCCTCACCCACTCCGCGCCCGAACTGCGGCGCGAGCTGCTGTTCGACCTGGTGTCCAACGAAGGCATCCGCGTGTTCACGCTGGAGGACGACGACAAGGTCGATCCGCCGCCCGACAACGCGCTGATGCCCGACATCCAGAAACTGGTCAAGGCCAAGCTGGGCGAGGACACCCGCTTCTCGGCGCGCGTCAACGGCGTGGCCGGTTTCTGGGTCAGCTTCAAGATCGACGACGACGCCTACTGGCTGATGCTGGAGCGCGAACGCATCCGCGGCCTGACCGGCATCCAGTGGCTGGGCTGGGCCAGCGTGGTGTCGGTGGTGTCGCTGCTGGGCGCGGCCTTCATCTCCAGCCTGATCAACCTGCCGCTGCGCCGCCTGACGCAAGCCACGCGCGCCTTCGCACAGGGCAAGCGCCCGGACCCGCTGCCGGAAAAAGGCGCGATGGAAATCATGGAAGCCAACCGCAGCTTCAACCAGATGGTGGTGCAGTTGCAGCAGGTGGAATCGGACCGCGCTGTGATCCTGGCCGGCATCTCGCACGACCTGCGCACGCCGCTGGCGCGCATGCAACTGGAAGTGGAGATGGCCAACCTGTCGAACGAGGCGCGCGAAGGCATCCAGTCCGACATCGGCCAGATGGACGACATCATCGGCCAGTTCCTCGACTACGCCAAGCCGACCGAGGTATCGAGCTTCATCAACGTCGACCTCAGCGAGCTGCTGCAAGACACCGCGCATGAAGCCGGCCGCCTGCCGGATGTGCGCATCACCACCGACATCGTCGCCAACGCCCACGTGATGGGCAACGCCACCGACATCAAGCGCGTCATCAACAACCTGATCGAGAACGCCCGCCGCTACGGCAAGACGCCCGGCAGCGAGGTCACCGAGATCGACATCAAGTGCAGCACCAAAGGCATGCACACCTCGCGCCGCGTGATCGTCGAGGTGCAGGACCACGGCAACGGCGTGCCGGCCGACCAGATCGAGCAGCTGCTCAAGCCCTTCACCCGGCTCGACACCGCGCGCGGCCAGGCCAACGGCGCCGGGCTAGGCCTGGCCATCGTCGACCGCGTGATGCAGCGCCACGGCGCCGAGCTGCACGTGCGCAATCGCGACGGCGGCGGCCTGCTGATCCAGATCGTGATGAAGGCGGCTTGATGCGGGCAATGTATTTTGCAGTGCTGCTGGCTGCGGCCGGACCGGCCGTGGCCGGCAAGCAGGCCAAACCGTCCGGGCCGCCGCCCATCGAACAGCGCGCGCCCAGCGACGAGGAACGCAGTTCCTTCGACGACTACTTCCGCCAGAAGATACTGGCCGAATCCAAAGGCGCGCGCCCGGTGCCGCCGCTGTTTGCGCCCGAGTTCGACATCCAGCGCCAGCGCGGCAAACCGTGGCAGGTCATCGCCCGCGTCGATTCGGCGCCGCGCCATTCGGCGGTCGACCTGTGCCGGCAAATCCGTTCGAGTTTTGTCTACGACGCCAAGGCGCCCAGGGATGGGCGCTGGACCGAGTCGGCCCAGCCGCCGAGCTGGCATGTATGGCTGGCCCAGCCCAAAACCATCTGCACCGCCGCCCCGCATACCGTGTTGATGGAGCAGACGCTGCCGCCGGAAGACGTGGTGGCGCTGCTGCGCCAGTATCCCGAACTGCTGAGCCGTGCACGCCTGCTATTCGCCGGCAACTCGCAATGCATCCGCCAGCGCGCCCTGCCGTTCACGCTGCGCGCGATCGCGCCGGCGCCGCCTGCGGCCGGCGCGCCCGTCATGTTCAGTCTGGTATTTGAAAGCGACCGCGACACGATCGCCCGCGTCGCCGTACGCAAGCACCGCGGCGAGTACGCGGCCTGGAACGTCAGCTGCGACTGACGCTGCTGTTACTACCGCTACCGCTGCTGCGGTTGATCGGGTGGTCCTGCGGTTCCAGCAGCCTGGTCAGCAGCAGCTCGGTCGAGCCGTAGCCGTACAGCGAGTCCGTCTCCAGGCCCTGCGTATCGTAAGGCACGGACTCTTCGCGCTCCGAGCGGCTCGGATCCGCATCCGAATACGTCACGCGCCAGGCCCGCTTGAGCGCATCGGCGCGGCGCAGGAACTGCGGCATCGGCCACATCGCCGGATTCCAGTCGGCGATATCGCCCAGCACGCGCCAATGGCCACTGGCCAGCGCCATGTCGCCCACCCGCAGCACCTTGACGGCGTCCTGCGGTTGCAGCGTATTGAGCTCCTCCAGCGACGGCAAGCGCGGCAGCTTGGGACCGAACAGATACGCCAGCATGATCTTGCTGCCCGGCGACAAACGCGCCACCAGGCCCCAGCCATAGCCGCCATCCAGCAACGGTATGGCAAACCAGCTTCCCTCTTGATACGACTGCCTCATTCCTGCCCTTTCACTTGCACGATGCAGCAGAGTGTCGCCAAAATGTATGGACATGATGGCGCCTCCGTTAATAGCTGTGTCTGCTTCGTTGGCGCCTTGTGGCGCAAACCGCAAGTGTAGCGGCGCGGCGCGGATCGCGGCGCACGGCACCGCATGTGCTACACTAGCGCCTCGCTAGGGGTCCTGGAGCTTTGCTGCCGGGTGAGAGATACCCTTCGTACCTGATCTGGATAATGCCAGCGAAGGAAAGCGCAAAGTAGTTCTCCCCTCCTTTGATGGCTCTCCTCGCGGCTCCCAGCCAAGAACAAAAGAGAGAGCACATGAACACACCAAGATTCGCAGTTTCCGCCATCGCCCTGGCGGTACTCCATGCATTTCCCGGCGTTGCCGCCGCTGAAACCTCCGCCGCCGAGCAAGCCATGCCCGAAGTGGTGATCACCGGCGCCAAGGCGCAGGCCAGCCGCGCCAGCGTGGCCGGCTTCTCCAACGCACCGCTGCTGGAAACCCCGGCCTCGGTCAGCGTGCTGACCGCGCAGCAGATGCTGGACCTGCAAATCCGTTCCACCACCGACGCCGCCCGCTACGACGCCAGCATCGGCGACTCCTACAACGCGGTCGGCTATTCGGAGCAGTTCTCGATCCGCGGCTTCAAGCTGGACAACGCCTCCAGCTACCGCAAGGACGGCATGGCGATCTCGGCCGACACCCAGATCCCGCTGGAAAACAAGGAACGCCTGGAAGTGCTGAAAGGCCTGTCCGGCCTGCAATCTGGCGTGTCGACGCCGGGCGGCATCGTCAACTACGTCACCAAGCGTCCGACCGATACGCCGCTGCGCACGGTGGTGCTGGAAGAACGCGAACGCGGCACGCTGTACGGCGCCGTCGACCTGGGCGGCCGCTTTGAAGACCAGCGCTTCGGCTACCGCTTCAACGCCGCCGCCGAACGCCTGCGCTCCTACATCAAGGGCGCCGACGGCAACCGCAAGTTCGTCTCGGCCGCCTTCGACTGGAAGATCTCGCCGCAGGCGCTGCTGCAAGTGGACGCCGACTACCAGAAGAAATCGCAAGTGACCGCGCCCGGCTTCCAGCTGCTGAACAACCAGACGCTGCCGAACATCCCGGCCGACACCATGCTCAACAACCAGCCGTGGAGCCGTCCGGTCGAGACCACCAGCAGCAACATCGGCGCCCGCTTCGAATACAAGTTCACGCCCGACTGGAGCACCACCGTCAGCGCCAACCAGCACCAATTCAAGCGCGACGACTACACCGCTTTCCCTTACGGCTGCGGTGCGCAAGGCCTGTACTACGGCGGCTTCTGCGGCAACGGCGACTACGACGTCTACGACTACATCAGCCTGGGCGAAAAGAAATCGCCGCTGACGGTGCAGGCGCTGATGCAGGGCAAGTTCAGCACCGGCTCGTTCAAGCATGAATTCACCGGCGGCGCATCGCTGTTCAAGAACAGCGAGAAATGGGGTAACTACCTGTACACCCAGGCCGGCGCCGACGGCCTCGCGTTCAGCAACATCTACCACCCGATCATGGTGGCGCCGTCCGGCGGCAGCAGCGGTCCGGTCTCCGAACGCCGCCGCGACAACGAGCGTGCCTTGTTCGCGCAGGACATCCTGAGCATCAACGAGCAACTCAAGCTGCACGCCGGCGCGCGCTATGTGCAGGTCAAGCGCGTCGAATATGTCGGCCCGGACGAAAATGGCGTTCTGCAGCCGGACGCCCACACCGACATCGGCTTCTGGCTGCCGAATGTGGCGCTGGTGTACAGCCTGCGTCCCAACGTTTCGGTCTACACCTCGTATGCGCAGGGTCTGGAGCATGGCGGCGTTGCACCGATCGGCACGAATAACTTTGGCCGCGCGCTGGCGCCGGGCAAATCGAAGCAGGTCGAAGTGGGCGTCAAGGCTGACATCCATCCCGACCTGAGCGCGAGCGTGGCCCTGTTCGAAATCCGCAAGGGCCTCGAATACACCGACGCTCAAAGCTACTTCGTGCGCAACGGCCAGGCGCAACACCGCGGCCTGGAAATGGCTTTGAACGGCCGCGCCTCGCGTGAACTGACGGTGGGCGTATCGGCCATGGCGCTGAACTCGCAGCAGCGCGACACCGGCTCGGCGGATCTGGACGGCAAGCGCGTCGCCGACGTCCCGGCCTTCAAGTCGACCGTCTACGCCGACTACGCGGTGCCGCAAGTGGCAGGTCTGTCGGTCAGCGCCAACTGGATCTATTCGGGCAAGAAGGCGTTCGACAACGCGAACCAGGTGTTCGTGCCGAGCTACCATGTGATGAACCTGGGCGGCGCCTACGCCACCCGTATCGGCGGCGTCCAGACCACGCTGCGCGCCAGCATCGACAACGCCTTCGACAAGTTCTACTGGCGCGACGTCACGCCGGAACTGGGTGGTTACCTGATGCCGGGCGCCTCACGCACCTTCCGCGTGTCGGCCCAGTTCGACCTTTAAAAGACCAGCTGCACGCGCATCGAAAAACTCTTCGCTGCGCGTGCCGAATTCCTGCCGATCAGGTAAGCGAATTCGTACTTGATCTCCTGCCGGCCGATATCGCGGTGTCCGAACACCGCCGGTCCGGCGCGGTGCGACTGCTGCCGGTATGGCAGCCAGTCGTTCCACTTCCCCACTTCGCCGAACGCCTGCACGCCAGGCTGCAGCCACGGCTTCCAGTTATGTTTGACTTGCAGCTGGTAAGTCAGCTCCATCGGATGCTCGCCGCCGCCCGGCGCCACGCGATAGTCGCGCTGGAAAAACAGGTTGGCGTTGAACTGCGTGCGGCCGATTTCCGTTTGCAGCACCGGGCCCCATTCAAACGCGTAGCCCTCGGCGTTGTCGCGCGCCTTTTCCACTTTGGTGTGCAGCGCCAGGTCGAAGGGATACTGGCCTTGCGTCAGCAGGTAGTCGTTCTGCCAGGCCGTTTCCACCCAGTGACTGGCGCCGCCGTTGAATTTGGTCCACTTGGCGTACACCTCGGTGTACCAGCGCGACGTGACGCCGTAGCCGATGCCGATTTCCGGCGCCGCCACGGTAAAGCCCTTGTAGTGGGCGTTCCAGTATTTGTAATCGAGGGATGCCTGGCCTTCCACGTCGTAGGTGGAGACCAGGTAGTAGCCGGTATCGGCCAACGCCAGCGGGGACACACACATCAATATCGCCGCCAGCCGTTGCTTCATGGTAGATGCCGCTTCACTTGGGATAGTCGCTCGTCGGGATCGCCCGACACCAGCAGATAGGGTATCCCACGCGTGGCCAGCTCGTCCAGCAGCATGCGGTTGATGATGACGCTCACTTCCTCGGATTCACGCTGCAAGCCGTCGGCCACCCAGGGGATGTCCGGCGCCGTCACCAGCGTGCAGGCATAGTCCTGCTGGTGCTGTGCCGCCAGCGTGGCCAATTGCTCGTCGATGCCGCCGAAATAATGGCGGCCATAGACCACCGTCATCAGCGGCGCGGTGTCGCAAAAAAGATACTTGTTGGCGCGCGGCACGGCCGCATCCTCGCGGTCGCGCTGCGTCTCGGCGATGTGGAACTGGTCCGCCGCCACCGGTATCCTGGCCTCGGTGTCGACGAACTCGCGCAGGTACTCGGGCACCCACAGCGTTTGATAGTGCTCGGCCAGCGCCGCCGCCAGCGTCGACTTGCCGGACGACGTGGTGCCCAGTATGGCCACCCGCAGCGGCGCGTGCGCGCTCATTCCAGCGCCATGCGGCCGTTGCGGCCGCCCGTATGGTCGTGGCTCCAGGCGCGCAGGCCGATCACCGCCATGCCGACGAATACCGCGTACAGCACCGCCGTCAGCACCAGGTGCTTGTGCAGGTACAGCGCTACGTACAGCACGTCGACGATGATCCACACATGCCAGTTCTCGACCTTCTTACGCGACAGCAGCAGCTGCCCGACCAGGCTGCCGGCGGTCAGGAAACCGTCGGAGTTGGGCACATCGGTATCGGTATAGGACTTGAGGAACCAGGCCAGCAGCGCGAAGCCAGCCAGCCAGCCGCCTGCGGCCCACCAGCGGCCGCGCGTGTCCAGCGTGGAGACGGGCAGCCTATCGTGGCTATCATCGCCATGCAGCCACTGGTACCAGCCGAAGAACGACACGGCGATGAACACCAGCTGCAAGCCCATGTCGCCATACAGCCGCGAACCGAAGAACACCAGCCCGTAGGTGGCCGACGAGATGATGGCGAACAGCCAGCCCCAATGGCTCTGGCGGATGTTGAGCCACACCGTGACCACCGACAAAATGAAGGACACCAGTTCCAGCGGGGACGTGGCCACGCCTGCCAGGTGCCACGGCATGTTCAGGTACCCCAGGAGAACCGATAGCTCGTTCATTATTTTTTCTTGGCCGGATACTTGATGGTCAGCTCTTTGAGCACGTTATCAGCGTGGTCCACTTCGGCCATCACCCACAGCATATAGCGGATATCCATGTGGATGGCGCGGGTGATGGCGGTGTCGAAGTACCAGTCCTTGGTGATGGACTCGTAGGTCGAATCGAAATTCAGGCCGATCAACTCGCCGTTCTTGTTCATCACCGCCGAGCCGGAATTGCCGCCGGTGGTGTCGGCACTGGTCAGGAAGTCGACCGGCACCGTGCCCAGGATCGGATCCATGAACTGGCCATAGCGCTTGGCCTTGATCGCATCGAGCAGCTTTTGCGGTGCGTTGAACGGATCCTTGCCGGTGTTCTTCTCGACGATGCCTTCGATCGTGGTGAACGGGCCCTTGGTGATGCCGTCCTTAGGCGAGTAAGGCGACACCGTGCCGTAGGTCACGCGCAGCGTCGAATTCGCATCCGGGTAGACCGGCTTGCCCTGCGACTTCTTCCATGCGATCACGGCCTGCATGTATTGCGGGATCACGCGTTCCAGGTTGCCGTCCAGTTCCTTGCGGCGTTCGATCAGCGACTGCGTCACGCCGTCCAGCTTGACGGCCAGTTGCAGGAACGCGTCGTCCGACGCGGCCAGCGCGGCGGCGTCCTTGCCCACCCACGCCAGGCGCTTGGCGGTATCGCCCAGCGACGACTTGAGGTACAGGGCCGGCACCGTCTCGACGGCCGGCAGCAAACCATCCATGCCGAGGACGTGCATGGACTTCGGCAGCTTGGCGTAGCGCTGCAAGGCGGCCACAAAGCGCGCCTGGTCGACGCTGCCCACATACGACTGCTCCAGGCGGTTCAGGCGGGCCTTGATGAAGGTCAGGTCGCGCTCCTGGTAGCCGGTTTCGCGTTCCGCGTCCGGCTTGGCGGCTTCGCGCGCCAGGCGGTACAGGGTGGTCCCGCTCTTCAGCAGATCGCCGGTGGTGGCGACGCTGTAGCCGAATTCCTCGTCGCTCAGCGCCAGGTCGGCGGCGATCACCGCATCCAGTTCGGCCAGCAGGGTTTTCGATACGCCCGGCTGTTTGGCGTACCAGGCGCGGAACTCCGCGTCCTGCACGTCCTTGATGGCGGCGATGTCCTTGCGCTCAAAGCCGTCCAGCAGGCCCTGGGTTTTCTTCATCACGTTGTTCATGCTCTTGTCGACGCTGGCGTAACGCACGGCGGCGGCGGCATTGCCCTTGGTGGCGGCGGCGATCACGTCCAGGTCGGCCTGGATCTCGGCCACCTTGGCCGGATAGGCCGAGTCGCGCGCTGCGCGGATTTCCGACGGCAGCTTGTAGCGGCTGGTGCGGCCCGGATAACCGGCCAGCAGCACCGGGTCGCCGTTTTTCAGGCCGGCGGCGGAGACCACCAGGAAGTCCTTGGAGTGGTAAGGCACGTTGTCCGGCGACGGATCGGCCGGGCGGCCGTCCTTGCCCACGTAGGCGCGCAGGAAGGAGTAGTCGCCGCCCTGGCGTGGCCATTCGTAGTTGTCGATGTCGCCGCCGAAGTTACCGATCATGTCGGCCGGCGCGTACACCAGGCGCACGTCGCGTATCATCATCTGGCGGATGCGGTAGTACTCCAGGCCGCGGTGGAAGGCAGGCACCGAGCAGCGGTAGAACTTGTCGCTCTCGCATTCGGCGATCAGCGCCTTGATCGATTTTTCCACGGCGTCGTGGCGCTGCTTGCCGCTCATGGTGTCGCTCACGCCTTTGAGTACGCGATCGGTGACGTTTTCGACCTTGTCGGTCACGTAGACCAGCGTGTTCGGGCCGCCCGGCAGCTCTTCGGCGCGGGTCTTGGCCAGGTAGCCGTCGACGATGTAATTGTGCTCAGGAGTGGCGTTGCGCTGGATCGCGCTATATGCGCAATGGTGATTGGTCACGACCAGGCCGGCGTCCGACACGAACGATGCCGAGCAGCCGCCCAGCGAAACGATGGCGCTCATCGGATGCTTGGACAGATCGGACAATTTCTCGGCAGGGATGGTGATGCCGATGCGCTTCAATTCGGATTTCAGCTGCGGCAGCTGGTATGGCTGCCATTGACCTTCGTCGGCCTGGGCCGCAGCGGCGCCCATCAGGGCCACCGGAAGTACTAGATATTTTAACAAGATATACACCCCAGTTTGAGTTCTGGCGGCAGTATATTCCTTATGGGGAAAGCTGAAAATGCTTTTGTTCGGAGGGCCCCAACTTACGCGCGGTATAGAACATCGTTATCGGCACAGCTGCGTGCAGCACCATCAGCCACCACAAACTACCTGTTAGCGCATATCCAATTGTGAACGCAAACGCTACAACGATAGAGGTAAAGAATTGCTTGAAGTTCTTAAAACCGTGTCCGGCTCCATAAGAAATAGCAGCCAGTGCGACTGCGAGCGGCAATCCAGTGAGCGGCGTGAGCACAAGCAGCAAATAGCCCCGGAATAACAGCTCCCAAGTCGCGGTCATGCCGACCATGGTCACGAAGTACGCCGCGATTTCAATGCGCGTCTGTGGCATTGAAATCTGCAACTCTCGTAGTTTGTCCTCTTGCTTGAGGCGATCTTCCGGAGTCATTTTGGATTCCGCCCGCTTGCCCAGAACATGCATAACCGCCATGAAAACGGTAACGATCACCAGCCCCCAAGTCCCACCGGGCGATAGCGGGATATCCAAGCCAAGCTGACTGGCCGAGTGATTTCCCGACCACTTAACCAGCATAAACGCAGCGAGGAGTACCAGAACAAAACGCCCCTGCCGCCAGTAGCTCTGCAAATTGGGGAGTTTTGGCTTGGGTGGCGTCTTGGATAAACCGCGCCAAATGCTATCGGCAGGAAAGTACACCAGCAAATACAACGTGAAGATTATGTCAGGGATAGAGTGAGTTAAAAATTGCAGTGTCATTCCTGTTGGGCCCATCAAAACAAGGTAATAAAATATCGCCAATCGGCATCGGGACGAGGCCAGTTGGGCTTCGAGCTCAATTCACTCTAATGCTTCAAATTTTTCTTTCACAAGCGGCAGAAATCGCTCCGCGACGAACCATCGAGTAAATCCACAAGCTCCGCAGACAACGACTCGGTATTTAGCGCCATGGAGACCACCCACCGGGAGTAGCTCCCCAGGAGCGACTTCCCTCGAGAAATGCTCATGATTGCCACATTCCGCACACGATTTCGCCACCACCATTGTTCTCTCTCCACAGTAATCAGAGCTGCCAATTTGATAAGATAGCATCTTTCAAGCCCGCATGAGGTCTTTAGTGCTTACCGGTTTTAATCATCTGACTCTGTCCGTTACAGACCTGTCGAGTAGCTTCGATTTTTACTCACGCCTTCTGAATTTTCGGCCTGCCGCCACTTGGGACACTGGCGCCTACCTCACGCTGGGAGAACTATGGCTATGCCTGTCATTAGACAAGACGAACGGCGCCAAAGGCTCCTCAACTTACACCCACTACGCATTTTCGATCCAGCAAGCGGACTTCCAGGAATTCAGGCAAAAGCTCAGGAATAACGGAGTGACTGAATGGCAGCAGAACCAAAGCGAGGGCGACTCGTTCTATTTCCTGGACCCTGATGGCCATCAATTGGAAGCTCACGTAGGCTCCCTGAGTTCCCGGCTAGCCGAATGCAAAGAGAGACCCTACAAGGGCATGCAATTCTTCACTTGATCCGCTCAAAGTCCATCGTCAGCTGACACCACTAATACCGTTTAAGTAGGGGGTGATATTGCGTAACATCCTTTCAACATACTCATCTTTTTCCCCTACCGGCGCGACGTAGTGCATCGCAGCCTTCGCCGCTTCAATGCCTTCCAAGCGCGCAATAACCCAACAGGCCAAGTACTGAGCTCCCAAACACCCACCCGCTGTAGCAATATTATCTTGTGCGAAGAAAGGTTGATTGAGAACCTTCACGCCAGCCTCTTGTACCCACGGCTTAGTGGTTAAGTCTGTACACGCGGGAATCGCATCAAGCAATCCAAGCTTAGCCAGAATTAAAGCGCCTGAACACTGAGCGCCAAGTAACTGCCGTTGAGGGTCTAGTTTCAGTTGTGCCATCAATCGTGAATCCGCCACTATCTCCCTCGTCTGTATCCCGCTGCCAACAAGTACAACGTCGGCGCCAGCTGCCTCAGATAGTGGCGCCTGGGCTTCAAGAACAACGCCATTCATTGATTTGACACGCGTCGTTGGGCAAGTAATGGAGACGCGCCAGTCCGGCCTCTTAACGCGATTGAGGATGCCGAGCGCAATAAATGAATCGAGTTCGTTGAAACCTTCAAAGGTGAGTATTGTGATATGCATAGTGCTTGAGTTCCATGGGAGGCGATGCAAGGTTGTCCGTTATTGGCCGGATGGAGGGCTCAGGGTCAGGCGCAGCACGGCTTGATCGATCAGGTGCGTGGGTATCAGGCCCAGTCCAAACACCAGCCCGTTCGGCGGCGCGGCGGCCAGCGCATACTGGCTGAGCGGCTCGACGCGGATGCCCGCCTCCGCCGCGGCCGCGACGACCTGCATGGCCTGGTCTTCATCGCCTAGCAGCGCAGCGATATGCAGCCCTCCTTCGGACGGGATCACCGACAACTTGCCCGGCAGATGGCGCTGCAAGGCCTGCACCAGAATCTGCTTGCGCTGGCTGTAGACCTGGCGCATTTTGCGGATATGGCGCGCGAGGTCGCCATCGTCGATGAAGGCCGCCAGCGTGTCCTGCGCCGCTACCGCGCCGTGCCAGTCGCTGCGCTGCTTCGCGCCAACCAGGGCGGCGCGTGCCCATGCCGGCGCGATGACATAGCCCAGCCTCAGACCTGGAAACAGGCTCTTGGAGAAGGTGCCAACATAAAACACCGAGTCGGCGCGGTCCAGGCTTTTCAACGCATCCAGCGGCTGCGACGAATGGCTGAACTCACCATCGTAATCGTCTTCGATGATCAGGCTGCCATGTTCGCGCGCGAACGCCAGCAAGGCCATGCGGCGCTGCAGCGACATGGCCGGTCCCATCGGGAACTGGTGGGACGGCGTCACGCAAATCAGCCGCGCGTCGGCCGGAATGCGATCCACCACCATGCCTTCGGCGTCGACCGGCACCGGCACCAGCACGGCGCCGGAGCTTTCCAGCGCCCAGCGCAACGGCGGATAGCCCGGATCCTCGATCGCCACCCTGGTCACGCCCGGCTCGATGAAGATGCGCGCCAGCAGATCGAAGGCCTGCTGCGCGCCGGACGTCACCAGCACGTCGGTACCACTGCAGGCCACGGCGCGGGCAAACGACACATGCTTGGCGATGGCGGCCCGCAGCGCAGCCCGTCCTTCCGGCGCTGCATATTCGGCCGGCGCGCGCTCCAGCTGGCGCAAGGAGCGCGCGTCCAGGCGCCGCCAGGTATCGAACGGGAACTGGGTGGTGTCGGGCAGGCCCACCACAAAATCATAATCGAACTGCGCGGCCGCCGACGGCCGCAGCACGGTTGGTGCGTGGCGCCAGCGCGGCAGCAGCAAGGAAGTCCGGTCTGCCGCCGCGCGGGGCGGATCGGCCAGGTAGATATCGGACACGAAAGTCCCACCGCCGGCTCGCGCCGCGACCAGTCCTTCGCTCAGCAGCAAGTCGTACACCGCCATGGCGCAATTGCGCGACACGCCGCATTGCTCCGCCAGCGTGCGCGAGCCAGGCAATCGCAAACCGGCCGACAGCCGGCCATCGACGATGGCGGTCCGCATCTGCTGGTGCATGGAACGCAGGATTTGCCGGGAGCCACGCTCCGGCAGCGCAAGGGTAATCGGAAGAACTGGCTCCATCGGGACCTGTAATGGCTGAAAAAAACCGGTACGGAAGCGTCCCAACCGGCACCCTGAAGTTTGCCCGGACTGGCTCTGTTGGCCATTGCCCAAGCTTGCGACACTGTACACCTCTTCACTTCATTCACCAACATCATGCCATCACGCCTGCTCCGCCTCATTGCCAGCGCCGCGCTGCTGATAGCGACGATGCCCGGCCACGCCGCGGATGGCCCCGTCCTGTACGGCACGGTGACCGCCGGGCTGTCCTACATCGACCACATCGGCGCCAACAACGAGCACGTGGTGCGCGCCTCGAACAGCGAATGGGGCACCAGCCTGATCGGCATGCAAGTGGCCGAAGCCTTGACGCCCGACCTGCAACTGCTCACCCGGCTGGAGAGCGGCTTCAACACCGCCACCGGCACCGTCGGCAGCGACGGCATGCTGTTCAGCCGCTATGCCACGCTCGGCGTGGAGAGCAAAACCTGGGGCAAGCTGGAAGCCGGCCGCTCCATGGCTTACAGCAACGACGTCTGGTATATCGATCCGATGGGCCTGAACTGGTCCGGCTCCGCCACGCTGACCAAAGGCCATAGCTGGAACGCGTGGAGCCATACCGTCGGCTATCGCAGCGCAGAGCTTGGCGGCCTAGCCATCGGCTTGCAGACCACCGTGGGCGAGCGCGCCTGCCGCAGCACTGCGGGCGTGCTCAGCTACCAACGGGGCGGCCTGGATTTCCGCGCGATTTACGATGAAACGCGCGACAGCCAGGGACATCTGTCAGACCTGTTTGATGCCTCGCGCGAATTGATCGTGGGAGCCCGCTATGAGCAAGGCGCCAACTCCTGGTTTGCCGCCTACAACATCGTGCGCGCGCCCGATGCCGCGGCCGGCAGCGACACGTCGATGCAGCATGTGTGGGCCGGGGTCAACCGCAAGGTCGGCGCCCGCGATCTGCTGCGCCTCGGCATCTACGGCGCGCGCACCAATGTGACCGACTCTCGCGGCCTGCTGTTGAGCGGTGGCTGGGAACACAGCTTCGCCCCGGCGCTCACGCTGTGGGCCACGGCCGCCGTGGTGCGCAACAGCCGCGAGGCCGCGTTCCCGGTGGCGGCCTACTGGCAAGACTTGCCGGCCCCCGGTGCGACGCAACACACCGTCAACGGCGGCCTGATCTATACCTTCTGACGTCCCATTATTTTTCTGAAAGGCTGGAACATGAAAACCGAACAAAGCACAACGCTGGGCCCCGAGTGGATCGTTGAAGGGGAAGGAAAATGGTCGCAACCGCTGCAATTCCTGCCGGGCGACACGGGCTGGGTGGAACTGATGCGGCTGGCGCCTGGCGTAAAGTTGGGGCTGCACCGGCATACCGGCCATGTGCACGCCTTCAATCTGGAAGGGTACCGGCAACTGGGAACGGGCGAACAGCTCGGCCCGCACGCCTATGTGTACGAGCCAGAGGGAAATGTCGACTGGTGGCAGGCCATAGGCGACACACCATTGGTGGTCTTTGTGGTGGTCACCGGCGCGGTGGAGTACCTGGCGCCGGATGGCTCCGTACTGCGCCGGATTACCGTGCAGGACCGGAGACAGGATTATCTGCGCCACTGCGCCGCGCAGGGACTACGGCCGGTTCTGTTGGACTAATCTGACGTCGCTCAGATTTGATCATGCCGATGGCCTTTCACGCGGGCAGCGCGAAGTCCATCGTCAGCGTGCAGCCGCGCCCCGGCGCGTACTGGCCGATATCGAGCCGTCCACCCAACGATTCCACGCGCTGCGCCATGCCCATCAAGCCGAACGACTCGCTCTTGTCGCGGTTATGCGGCGCGATGCCGACGCCGTTGTCGCTGACGCTGAACACCAGCCGGCCGGCGCGCCGCGCCAGCAGCACCTCGACCCGGCTGGCGCCCGCATGGCGCCGCACATTGCTCAGCGCCTCCTGCAAACTGCGGAACAGCACTATCTCCATCTCCGGCGCGATGGCGGCAAACACCGCATCCTCCGGCAGCGTCAGCGCGCAGGCCAGGCCGCTGCGCTTGCGGAACTCACCCGCCTGCCACTCCAGCGCCGCCTGCAAGCCCAGGTCCAGCACCGCCGGCCGCAGCTCGTTCATGATCCCGCGCACGCTGCTGATGGTGGTATCGACGTTCTCCAGCACCGCGTCGACCCGCTGGTGCAGGCGCGCGTGGCGCTCGCTGGTGCGGGCGCTGAGCATGGAGATATCGATACGCAGCGCCATCAGGTTTTGTCCCAGCTCGTCGTGGATGTCGCGGGCGATGCGGGTACGTTCGCTTTCCTTGACCGTCTCCATGTGCTCGGCCAGTTTGCGCAGCTGCTCGCGCGATTCGTGCAGCGCCGCCTCGGTGCGTTTGCGCTCCACCACTTCCAGCATCAGCTGGCGATTGGCCTCGGTCAGTTCGGCGGTGCGCGCCGCCACCCGCGCATCGAGCTCGCGCGACAGCTTCAGCAACGCCGCCTCGGCCTGCTGGCGCGCCGTGACGTCGGAGAACACGCCGATGAAATGACTGATCGAACCGTCGTCGTCGCGCACCACCGTCAGCGACATCGAGGCCACATACGGCGTGCCGTCGCGCCGCCGGTTGTACACCTCACCCTGCCATTTGCCGTAGCTGCGCAGGCAGCGCAGCGCCTCCGCGTGATAGCCGACCGGATGGGCGCCGGGCCGGCCCAGGAAGCGCGGATTGCGACCCAGCGCCTCCTCCACCGCGTAGCCGGTCAGCGTGGTGAAGGCGGGATTGACGAAGACGATGTTCTGTTCGGCGTCGCACACCAGCACCGCCTCGTTGATGCTGTCGAGTACCTGGAAGGCGCGCCGCCGCGCATCCTCGCGCACATCTTCGGTGCCGATGTCGGTCAGGATCATGCGGCAGGAGCGCCCCGCCGCATCCATATTGGCTTCGATGCGGACCTGGCGCAGTCCGCGCATGGCGCTGCGGGTGTAGGAATCGAACAGCGGCGCTTCCAGCACTCCGCGCCCGCCGCTGTCGAGCAGGTCGAGCAGGAAGCCGCGCAACAGCGCCTGCGACTGCGGCGCCACGAACTGCTCGAAGCGCCGGCCCGCCAGCTCGGACATCGGGCGCGCCAGCAGCACGGCGGCGGCCTGGTTGGCGCGCGTGATGCGGCCGTCGGCATCGAGCGACAGGTAGCCGGCCGGCGCCTGGTCGTACAGCGCGGCGTAGCTGTCGCGGCCCTCCTCGGCCAGGTCGCGCTCAATCTGCAACTCGGCCAGCGCCAGGTTCTGCATATCCAGCTCGATCTGGCTGACCTGGAGTTCATGCCAGCGCTTGAGTTCATCGCTGCCGGCGCCGTCCGCCGGCGGCTTCACTTTCGGCAGCGCCGCCACCGTCTGTTCGGCGATCTCACGCAGCTGGACGGGATCGAGTTCGGGGCGCTGGCGCTTTTTCATGCTAATCCTATCCTTTCTGCATCGAACGCAGCTGAGCCTCCAGCAGCTTCGACTCGGTGATGTTGATGAAGGTGACGACAACACCATCGATCACATTGTCCACGGTCCGGTAAGGCATGATGCGCACCGTGTACCAGCCGCCGCTATTGGTGGGGATCTGGCGTTCGCGGAATATCAGCGTGCGCAGCACTTCGCGCGCGTCGTCCTCCAGCTCGGGATACTGCAAATCGTTGACGATGTCGCTCAGCGGCCGGTGCACGTCGCCCGGTATCAGCTTGTAGATCTGCTTGCTCTGGTCCGTGAAGCGGCGGATGCGCAGCTCGCCGTCGAGGAAGATGGTGGCGACGTCGGTGCTGTTGAGCAGATTCTTCATGTCGCCGTTCACCACCGACAGGTCGTCGACCTTCGATTGCAGCTCGGCGTTGACGGTGTACAGCTCCTCGTTCAGCGATTGCATCTCTTCCTTGGAGGTGGTCAGTTCCTCGTTGGCCGATTGCAGTTCCTCGTTGGTGGACTGGAGCTCCTCGTTGGCCGACTTGAGCTCCTCGCGCGAGGTCTGCATCTCGGCGCACACCGCCTGGATCTCCAGCCGCGCCTGCGCCAGCTGCTGCTCCAGTTCCAGCAACTGCGGATTGCTGGTGCGGATGCGGCGCTTTTCCGGCGGCAGCGGCGCGCCGGCCAGCGTCAGCAGGACGGTGCCGGCCAGCGGGCCTTCGCCAGGCATGGGCTCGGCCGTCAGTTCCAGCGCCTGCAAGGGCTTGCCGGCGTCGTCGCGCTGGATCAGGCCGCGCACGGTGATCTGGCCTTCGCCCTGGCTCGCGCGCTTGAGCAGGTCGGCCAGCTCGTGCCGCAGGCCCTCGCGCGCCATCGCATGAATGTTCCAGTTGGCCTTGCCGGCGGCCGGCTCCAGGTAGGCGCCGGTGCGGCCGTGGATGTACAGGATGTCGCCATGGGCGTTGAGCAGCACGGCGGCCGGCGTGTGCTTCTTGAGCAGCTGCTGTTCGACCTGGGTTTGGAGGTTACCGTTCATGGATGATGGCTGAGGTTCGCTGGCGGTGGAAATCGACGCGGTGTTGACGCGGGTCGGAAAATAATTGGCGACGCGGTGGATGGACGCATCCAGGCGCCGGTAAATGCGCCCCGCGCTGGTTGCCGGCGCGAACAGCTCGTGAAAATTGCCGGGCGTGTCGGCGCTGCCCAGCATCAGCAGTCCCTCCGGCTTCAGCGCATAGTGGAACAGCGGGATCAGCTGCTCCTGCAATTTGGCCGTGAAATAAATCAGCAGGTTGCGACAACACAGTATATCGAGCTTGGTGAACGGCGGATCGGAAATGATGTTCTGGCGTGCGAAGATGATGGTGTTGCGCACATCTTTGCGGACGCGGTAGCCGCCCTTCTCGGCCGGCATGAAGTAGCGTTGCAGCAGTTCCGGCGGCATTTCCGCCTCGACGCCGTCGCCGAACACGCCCAGGCGTGCGCGCTCGATGGCGTCGTCATCAAGATCGGTGGCGAAGATTTGCAGCGTGTAGCGCGCCGCCGGCCGCAGCCGCTCCAGCACCTCGTTGAAGGCGATCGCCAGCGAATATGCCTCTTCGCCGGTCGAGCAGGCCGGCACCCAGGCCTTGAAGGCGGCGCCGTCGGGGTGCGCCTCCAGCAGCTGCGGCAGCGCGGTCGCCATCAGATAGTCCCACACCTTGGGGTCGCGGAAGAAGTTGGTCACACCGATCAGCAGTTCCTTGAACAGCAGCTCGACCTCGGCCGGATTGGCGCGCAGGAAGACGACATAATCGGCCAGCGTCTGGCACTGGCGCACCTTCATGCGGCGCTCGATGCGGCGCAGCACAGTGCTCAGCTTGTAGTCGGAAAAATTGGCGCCGGTCTGCTTGAGCAGCAGCTGGAACAGCTGGCGCAGCGCGTCGCGCTGGGCGATCGCCTGGGCCGGCAAGCTGGATTCGTGGCTGCTCCACCAGCTGATCACCAGCGCCGCCATCTCGCCCGGCAGCGCCACGATGTCGACCAGATCGGCGGCGATGGCGCTGAGCGGCATGGGATCGAAGCGCGCCGACGCCGGCTGCTGCGCCAGCGTCAGGCCGCCGGCCTCGCGCACCGCGGCCATGCCCCGTGTACCGTCGGCGCCCATGCCGGAAAATATCACGGCCACCGCATGCTCGCGGCTGCGCGCGGCCAGCGCGTGGAAGAAGCTGTCGATCGGGAAGTGGTGGCCGCGCGCACCGGAAGCGGGCAGCACGGCGAAATCGGCGCCGTCGAATCCGAGGTCATGGCCGGGCGGGATCACATACACATGGTCGGCTTCGACCGGCATGCCGTCCTCGATCTCGTGCACCCGCATGCGCGTGACCCGCTGCAGCAGCTCCGGCAGCATGGCCTTGTGGGTCGGATCGAGGTGCTGCACGACAACATAGGCGAAGCCGCTGGCCGGCGGCACGCTGACCAGGAATTCGCAGATCGGATCGAGGCCGCCCGCGGACGCGCCGATGCCCACCACCGGCACCAGGCCGTGGGCGGACTTCGCCGTCGGGGTATCGATGGCGGCGACAGCGGCTGCATGAGCGGTTTGTTTCGTCATTGTGGCTAGGCGACCGCCGGAACAACCCTGCACTGGCGGTCAGGCGTTTCGGGAAAAGTGGTAATTGTTGACATCTTGCCAGATGATTATACAAACACCGCACCCAAACGCCAAACTGTGTCGCCCGCGCTACACCGCCCTACTCGCTTGCCGCATGCCAGCCGCCGCCCAGCGACTGGATCAGCGCCACCGCCGTGGTCTGGCGGTCGGCCTGCGATTGCACCAGCGCGCGGCGCGCCGCCAACGCCGTGTTCTGCGCGGTTACCACGTCGCTGTAACCAACCTGGCCGGCACGGTAGCGGTTGAGCATCTGCGCCTCGACCTGGTCGGCCGCCTCGGAGGCGATCTTGCGCAGGTCCTGCTGCTGGGCCAGCGCGCGCGTCGCGGCCAGTTGGTTCTCGACGTCGGCAAAGGCGCTCAGCACCGTCTGGCGGTACTGGGCGATGGCGGCGTCGCGCGCGGCCTCGGCGCCGCTGACGCGGGCCTTGGTGGCGCCGGCGTCGAACAGCGTCTGCGCGGCCGACAGTCCCAGCGACCACAAGTTGTTGGAGGCGTTGAACAAGCCGCCGGTGGAGCTGGAACCGTAACCAAAGGAGCCAGTCAGGTTCAAGCTCGGGAAGTAGGCGCTGCGGGCCACGCCGATCTGCTCATTGGCGGCGGCCACGCGGCGCTCGGCGGCGGCGATGTCGGGGCGACGCTGCAGCAGCGTCGATGGCACGCCGGTCGGCACATCGGGCACCACCACATTCCACGGCGCCGGCGGCAGCGTGAAATCGCTGGCGGCCTTGCCCAGCAGGACCGCGATCGCATGCTCCAGCGTGGCGCGCTGGCGGCCCAGCGTGACCTGGTCGATGCGGGCGTTGGCCAGCTGGGTTTGCGCCTGCAGCAGGTCGGACTTGGCGGCGATGCCGGCGTCGAAGCGGTTCTGCGTGATTTGCAGTACGCGCGCATAGCCTTCGGTGGTGGCGTCCAGCAGCGCCTTTTGGGCGTCGGTCTGGCGCAACGAGAAGTAGTTGGTGGCCAGCTCGCCCTGCGCCGACAGGCGCGCGGCGGCCAGTTCGGCGGCGTTGGCCTGCATGCTGGCCTTGGCGTTGTTGGTGCCGGCGCGCAGCTTGCCCCAGACGTCCGGTTCCCAGCTGCCGCCGATGTTGGCACGGTACTGGTTGCCGGTCGGAGTGTTGCCACCGCCGCCGGAGCGGTTGGCGCTGCCGTTCAGCGTCGCCGACGGGAACAGAGAGGCGCGCTGCTGCTCGACCAGCGCGCGCGCCTGCGCGTAGTTGGCGACGGCGGCGGCGACGTTCTGGTTCGAGACCTCGACGCTGTCGGCCATCTGGTTCAGCAACGGATCGCCGAACAGCTGCCACCACGGGCCGCGTTCCAGCGTGTCGGCCGGCGCGGCGGCGGTCCAGCCGGCGGCGACCTTCTCGGCCTCGCTGGCGGTTTCCTTGTAGGCCGACGGCTGCGGCGTGGACGGCAGCTGGTAGGCCGGGCCGACCGCGCAGCCGCTGGCCAGCAGCACCGCCATTGCGATCAGGGAGTAACGGAAGGATGGTGCGTAGTTGTTCATGGTGTGCTTGGCGCTTCGCTGTGGATGCGGCTTAAATGTTGTTCGGACGTGCCGCGGCGACGCAGCTTGTCCATCAGGATGTAGACCACCGGCGTGGTCAGCAACGTCAATACTTGGCTGGCGATCAGACCGCCGATGATGGCCACGCCCAGCGGCTGGCGCAGCTCGGAGCCTTCGCCGAAGCCGATCGCCAGCGGCAGCGCGCCCAGCGCGGCGGCCAGGGTCGTCATCAGGATCGGACGGAAGCGCAGCAGGCACGCCTCGCGCACCGCCTGCAACGGCGTCAGGCCGCGCGAACGTTCCGCCTCCAGCGCGAAGTCGATGATCAGGATGGCGTTCTTCTTGACGATACCGATCAGCAGGAAGATGCCGATCAGCGAAATGGTCGAGAACTCCATCTTGAAGATCAGCAGCGCCAGCACCGCGCCCACGCCCGCCGACGGCAGCGTGGTCAGCACGGTGACCGGATGCACCAGGCTTTCGTACAGGATGCCCAGCACGATGTAGATCACCACGATGGCGGCCAGGATCAGCAGCGGCAGCGATTTGTTGCTGTCCTGCGCGGCCTTGGCCGAGCCCTGGAAGCTGCCGCGCACATTGTTCGGCATGCCGATTTCCGCTTCGGCCGCCTTGATCTGCTCCGCCGCATCGGACAGGCTGGTACCCGGTTGCAGGTTGAAGGCGATGGTGGTCGCCAGTTCGCCGTCCTGGTGGTTGATCGAGGTCGGCGCCGAGCTTTCGGCGAAGCTGGCCAGCGCCGAAAGCGGCACCATGGTGGTGGCCTTGGTGCTCAACGCGGAGCCGGACGACGCATCCTTGACCGCCGGCGCGGCCACGTTGGCCGGGGTGGCGCTGGCGGTGCTGGCGGTGCTGCTCGCGCTGGAGGTGCTGCCCGTGCCGCCGGTAGCAGCCACCGACACCGCCACCGGCGCGCCGTTAGGATTGCTGGCGCTCGGCGCCGGCAGGCCTTTCGACGGCACATACACATCGTTCAGCGCCTCCGGGCTCTTGGCATACTCGCGCGGCACTTCCATGATGACGTGATACTGGTTCAGCTCATCATAGATGGTGGCAACCTGCCGCTGGCCGAAGCTGTTGTACAAGGCGTTGTCCACATCGCGCGCCGACAGGCCGAGGCGCGAGGCGCTGCTCTTGTCGATGGTGACGAAGGTCTCGACACCGTTGTCCGCCTGGTCGGTATCGACGTCGGTCAGCGCTTTCTGGCCCTTCATCGCATCGGCCAGACGGCTGGCCCACTTCTTCAAATCGGCCTGGTTGTCGCTCTTGAGCGTGTACTGGTAGTTCGAATTGGCCTGGCGTCCGCCGGCCCGCAGATCCTGCACGGGGCTCAGGAACAGGCTCACACCCGTCACCCTGGCCAGCTTGGGACGCAGGCGCGCGATCACCGCCTGCCCTGCCACGGAGCGCTGGTTGGCCGGCTTCAGGTTGATGAACATGAAGCCACCGCCGGCGCGGCGGCCGCCGGTAAAGCCGACCACCGTGGCGACATCGGGATCGTCCTTGATGATGTTGACCAGCTGTTTCAGCTTGCCCTGCATGGCCTGGAACGAGATGCTCTGGTCAGCGCGGATGCCACCGTTGATCTGGCCCGTGTCCTGCTGCGGGAAGCCGCCCTTCGGTATCGCCGCGAACAGGTAGAAGTTCAGGCCGATCACGAACACAAGGCTCAACATCACCAGCCAGACGCTCGACAGCGCCCAGTCCAGGCTATGCTCGTAGCCCTTGAGGATAAAGTCGAAACCGCGCTCGAAGAAACGGGCGATGCGGCCCGGCGGCTTGGCGTGGACATGGCCGGGCTTGAGCAGCCACGCGCACATCATCGGCGTGGTGGTCAGCGAGATCACCAGCGAAATCATCACCGCCGCCGACAGCGTGACGGCGAACTCCTTGAACAGCGCGCCGAACTGGCCGCCCATGAACAGCAGCGGAATGAACACGGCGATCAGCGAGAGGCTGATCGACAGCACGGTGAAACCCACCTCGCGCGCACCCAGCAGCGCCGCCTCGAAGCGGTCCATGCCGGCCTCGATATGGCGGGTGGTATTTTCCAGCACCACGATGGCGTCGTCGACGACGAAGCCGGTGGCCACCGTCAGCGCCATCAGCGACAGGTTGTTCAGGCTGAAGCCCAGCAGATACATGGCGCCGAAGGTGCCCAGCAGCGAGACGATGGTCGCCACCGCCGGCACGATGGTGGCGCGCACGCTGCGCAGGAAGGCGCTGACCACCAGCACCACCAGCAGGATGGAAATGATCAGTGTGATCTCGATCTCGTGCAGCGACGAGCGGATCGAATTGGTGCTGTCGCTGGCGACGTCGATCTTGACGTCCGACGGCAACTGCGCCTGCAACTGCGGCAGCTGCGCGCGCACGCTGTTGACGGTTTCGATGACGTTGGCGCCGGCCTGCGAACGCAGGATGACGATGATCGCCGGCTTGCCGTTGAACAGGCCAAGGTTGTTGTTGTCCTCGACGCCATCGATCACCTGCGCCACGTCCTGCAAGCGGATCGCGGTGTCGTTGCGCCAGCCGACCACCAGGTTGCGGTAGTCGGCGGCGGAGCGTCCGCCGCTGGCGTTGGCCGAGACGGAATAGATCTGCAAGCGGCGGCCATTGCCCTGCAAGGCGCCGCGCGGGCGGTTGGCGTTGGTGGCCTGGATGGCCGCGCGCACGTCTTCCGCCGACAGGCCGTAGCGGTTCAGCGCATACGGATTCAGTTCGACCCGCACCGCCGGCAGCGAGCTGCCGCCCAGTTCCACGTCGCCCACGCCGGTCACTTGCGACAGGCGTTGCAGCACGGTGTTGGAGACGGCGTCGAAGATCTGGCCAGGCGTGCGGGTGTCCGACGTCAGCGCCAGGATCATCACCGGGATGCCGGAGGTATTGGCCTTGCGGTAGGTCGGATTGCTGCGCAGCGTGGCCGGCAGGTCGACGCGGCTGGCGTTGATCGCCGCCTGCACCTCGCGCGCGACCGAGTCGACGTTGCGGTTCAAGTCGAACTGCAAGGTCACGCTGGAGGAGCCGGTGTTCGATTGCGACGTCATCTCGTTGACGCCGGCGATCACGCCCAGGTGGCGCTCCAGCGGCGTGGAGACGCTGGTGGCCATGGTCGCAGGGCTGGCGCCCGGCAGGTTGGCGTTGACCGAGATGACCGGGAAATCCACCTGCGGCAGCGGCGCCACCGGCAGCACGAAGAACGCGCCGATGCCGGCCAGCGCCAGGCCGCACGTCAGCAGGACGGTGGCGATCGGACGCTTGACGAAGGGTGACGACAGATTCACAGCACACCACCTTCAATCTGCGCCGGCGGGTTGGCGGCCTTGCGGCCGAAGCGGCGCGCCAGGCTGTCGAAGCCCAGGTAGATCACCGGCGTGGTGAATAGCGTCAGCATCTGGCTGACGATCAAGCCGCCGAAGATGGCCAAGCCCAGGGGGCGGCGCAGTTCGGCGCCCTCGCCCCAGCCCAGCATCAGCGGCACGGCGGCAAACAGCGCGGCCAGCGTCGTCATCAGGATCGGACGGAAGCGCAGCAGTGCCGCCTGGTGGATCGCTTCGCGCGGCGGTTTGCCCTCTTCCCGCTCCGCCTCGATGGCGAAGTCGATCATCATGATGGCGTTCTTCTTGACG
The DNA here is from genome assembly GCF_003416895.1 of Duganella sp. BJB476. GTDB lineage: Bacteria > Pseudomonadota > Gammaproteobacteria > Burkholderiales > Burkholderiaceae_D > Rugamonas. Next base: position 324,957 of record NZ_QVIO01000001.1, on the reverse strand, counting down.
ATACCGATCAGCAGGATGATGCCGATGATGCCGATCACGCCCAGGTCCTGTCCGCTGACCAGCAGCGCCAGCAAGGCGCCGACGCCGGCCGACGGCAGCGTCGACAAAATCGTCAGCGGATGGATATAGCTTTCATACAGCACGCCCAGCACGATGTAAACGCAGATCACGGCGGCCAGGATCAGCCACAGTTGATTCGACAGCGAAGCCTGGTAGGCGCCGGACGCGCCGAGGAAGGTCAGCGTGACCGAGGCCGGGAACTTGATCTCGGCGGCGGCCTGCTTGATGGAGTCCACTGCCGTGCCCAGCGAAACGCCGGGCGCCGTGTCGAAGCCCAGCGTGGTGGCCGGGTACTGCGCCACGTGCGTCACCTGCAGCGGCGCGGCGCGCTCGCTGATGGTGGCCACCGCCGACAGCGGCGTGGCCTTGCCGGAGCCGGTGCGGATCTGCAGGTTGCCCAGGTCGGCCGGGGTGGTGATGTCGTCGCGGCGCGCTTCCAGGATCACGCGGTACTGGTTGGTCTCGGTGAAGATGGTCGATACGATGCGCTGGCCGAAGGCGCTGTACAAGGCGTCGTCGATGGAGGCGGCGGTGATCGACATGCGCGAGGCGCTGTCGCGGTCCACGCTGACGTAGGCCGCGTTGGCGCTGGCGCCGACGTCCGACACCACGTTGCGCAGCTCGTGCTTGGTGCGCATCTGCTCCGCCAGCTTGGTGGCCCACTGGTTGACGGTGGCGTTGTCCGCGCCTTCGATCGACACGCGGAACTGGGTCGGGCCGGATTCGGCGTCGATGGTCAAGTCCTGGGTCGGTTGCAGGTACAAGGTCAGGCCGGGGATCTGCGACACGCGCTGGCGCAGGCGGTCCATGGTCTCCTGCTGGCTGCCGCTGCGCTGGTGCTTCAGGTTGATCAGCATGCTGCCGGTGTGGAGCATGGTGTTGTTGGCGGCGTCCACGCCGACCACGGAGCTGAGCGTGCCGACGTCGGGATCTTCCAGGATCAGGCGCGCGGCCTGCTGCTGCAGGTCCGCCATCTTGGCGTAGGAGACGGCCTTGCCGGTCTCCAGGCGCGCTTGCAGCTGGCCGGTGTCCTGGGTCGGGAACAGGCCTTTCGGGATCACCACGTACAGCAACACCGTCAGCGCCATCGTGCCCAATGCGACCAGCAGCGTCAGGCCGGCGTGGTTCAGCACCCAGGTCAGCGAACGGTCGTAGTGGTTGATCACCCAGTCGAAGAACTGCTGGAAGCGGCGGGCGAAGCGGCTCGGCTTTTCCTCGGCGTGGCTCTTGAGCCAGCGCGCCGACATCATCGGCACCAGCGTCAGCGACACCACGGCGGAGATCAGGATGGTAATCGCCAGCGAGATCGCGAATTCGCGGAACAGGCGCCCCACCACGTCGCCCATGAACAGCAGCGGGATCAGCACGGCGATCAGCGACACCGTCAGCGAGATGATGGTGAAGCCGATCTGCTTGGCGCCCTTGAGCGCGGCAGCCATCGGCGTTTCGCCCTCTTCGATGTAGCGGGCGATGTTCTCGATCATGACGATCGCATCGTCGACCACGAAGCCGGTGGCGATGGTCAGCGCCATCAGCGACAGGTTGTTCAGGCTATAGCCGAGCAAATACATCACGCCGCAGGTGCCGATCAGCGAAATCGGCACCGACAGGCTGGCGATCACGGTGGCGCGCAGGCTATGCAGGAAGGCGAAGATCACCAGCACCACCAGCACCACGGCCAGCAGCAGCTCCATCTCCACGTGTTCGACCGAGGCGCGGATGCCGGTGGTGCGGTCGCTCAGCACCTCGACCTTCATCGCGCCGGGCAGGCCGGCTTGCAGCTCCGGCAGGCGGGCCTTGATCGCATCGACGGTGGCGATGACGTTGGCGCCCGGTTGGCGCTGCACGTTGAGGATGATGGCCTTCTTGTTGCCGGACCATGCGCCCAGTTCGACGTTTTCGGCGCTGTCCTTGACGGTGGCGACATCGGCCAGGCGCACCGGGGCGCCGTTCTTGTAGGCCAGGATCAGGTCCTTGTAATCCTTGGCGGTCACCAGCTGGTCGTTGGCGTTGATGCTGTAGGCGCGGGTAGGACCGTCGAAGCTGCCCTTGGCGCCGTTGGCGTTGGCGGCGGTGATCGCGGTGCGCAGCGTGTCCAGCCCGAGGCCGTAGGACGCCAGCGCGTTGGTGTCTGCCTGGATGCGCACGGCGGGACGCTGGCCGCCGCTGAGCGTGACCAGGCCGACGCCGGAGACCTGGCTGATCTTCAGCGCCAGGCGGGTGTTGACCACGTTCTGCACTTCGGTCAGCGGCATCGTGTCCGAAGTGATGGCCAGCGTCAGCACCGGCGCGTCGGCCGGGTTGACCTTGGCGTACACCGGCGGCGCCGGCAGGTCGGTCGGCAGCAGCGAGGCGCCGGCGTTGATCGCGGCCTGCACTTCCTGCTCGGCCACGTCCAGCGTCTGGCCCAGGCCAAACTGCAGGGTGATGATGGAAACGCCGGCGGCGCTGGTGGAACTCATGCGCTGCAAGCCGGCCATCTGGCCGAACTGGCGCTCCAGCGGCGCGGTCACGGTCTGGCCCATCACTTCGGGGCTGCCGCCGGGGTACAGCGTTTGCACCTGGATGGTGGGGAAGTCAACCTGCGGCAGCGCGGACAGCGGCAGGAACTTGAAGCCGACGATGCCCGCGAGGACGATCGCCAGCATCAGCAGCGATGTCGCTACCGGCCGCTGGATGAATGGTGCTGATGGACTCATTGTTGTGCCGCGCCCTGTTCTTTGCGATGATGACGACGCTCACCGTCCGCAGGAGCGGAGGCGGCATCGGCGGCCGAAGCGGCCGGCGCCGACGCCGCAGCGTCGGCCGGCGCGCCATCGCGCTTGCCCTTCCAGCCGCCCGCACCGCCGGCGGCGCCGTCGTGCTTACCCTTGCCGCCGCCGGCGCCCGGCAGCGTAACCTTGGCGCCTTCCTTCAGGCGGTCGCCGCCCTCGGTGATGACCTGCTCGCCCACTTGCAGGCCGCTGGCAATCTGCACTTTATCGACCGTGGCCTGGCCGCGCGTGACCGGGCGGACGGTGACGGTCTTGTCTTCCTTGAGCACGTAGACGAAATCGCCGGTCGCGCCGTGGCGCACCGCCGTCACCGGCACCATCACCGCATCCTTGATGGTGCGCAGCTCCAGCCGCACGTTGACGAACTGGCTCGGGAACAGCGCCGATTTGGCGTTGGCGAAGCGCGCCTTGGCCTTCACGGTGCCGGTCTGCACGTCGACCTGGTTGTCCATGGCCGCGAATTTGCCGTTGTCCAGCGCATTGGTGCGGGTGCGATCGAGCGCGATGGCCGGCAGCTGTGCGCCGCCGTTCACCTGCTGCATCACCATCGGCACGCTGTCCTGCGGGATCGAGAATTCAACATCGATAGGCGACAGCTGGGTAATCACGGCAAGGCCGTTGGCGTCGCCGGAGCTGACCAGGTTACCGATATCGACCACGCGCAAGCCCACGCGGCCGGTGATCGGCGCGATCACTTTGGTGTAGCCCAGATTCAGCCTGGCCGTGCCTTCCTGCGCGCGGTCGGTCATGACCGTGCCTTCCAGCTGCTTGACCAGCGCCGCCTGCGTATCGACGTCCTGGCGGGCGATCGAGTCCTGGCCCAGCAGCGTGCGATAGCGGTTCAGTGTCAGCTTGGCGTTTTCCAGCTGTGCCTCGTCGCGCTGGCGGTTGCCGGAAGACTGCAACAGCGCCATTTCGAACTGGCGCGGATCGATCTGCGCCAGCACCTGCCCGGCCTTGACCATCTGGCCTTCCTTGAACAGCACCTGCTGCAGAATGCCCGACACTTGCGGACGTACTGTGGTGGTGGCCGCGGCGGTCACCGTGCCCAGCGCCTCCAGCGTGACCGGAATGTCAGCTTTGTCCGCAGTCGCCACGCCTACCGTGGTGGCCGCGCCGCCGCGTCGACCGCCCGCGCCGCCGGGACCACCAGGGCCGCCGGGACCGGGAGGACCGCCCGCGCCTTGCGCACCGGGCGCGCCGGTGCTTGGCGCCTGGTGCGTCAGGTACCACGCCAGGCCGCCCAGCCCCGCCATGGCGGCAACGGCGATGACGCTGCCGATGACTTTGGAACGGCGGCTGCGCTGCGGTGGGGTGGCATTCAAACTCGGCTTGGCTTGCGATTCCATCTTGGTCCTTTTTTTATGCGTGCGTGTCCATGGCAAATACACCATGGCGATCAATGCGTGGACTCTAGCACAGGCACCCCGCCGCTGTCAGTCATGGCTCACCGGAGGTTACAAACTCGATACAAATCAAGGACTTTGCGCACCTGGCGTTAAAGTAGCTTTACATATCTTTACCGGCGCGACATCGCCGCTTCACGCGGGCGGCGCACACTGGCCTCGTTGTCTCCCACATTCACCAAACGAGGATAAAACATGAGTATCTTTAACCGCCAAACCGTCGCCGCATTCCTGCTGGGTTCCACGCTGGTCGTGGGCGTCGGCGCCTTCGCTGTCGAACGCCACATGGGCATGGGCGGGTCGCACGCCGCCATCGACAGCAGCGCCCATATGGATCACATGCTCAAGCACCTGTACGTCGAAGTCGACGCCACCGATGCGCAGAAGGCCAAGATCGAACCGCTGCTCAAGGCCGCCATGGCCGATATCAAGCCTCTGCACGAGCAGGTACACCAGCTCCATGCGCAGCTGATCCAGCAGATGTCCGCCGCCACCATCGACCGCTCGGCGCTGGAAACCACCCGCGCCTCGGGCCTGGCGCTGGCCGACCAGGCATCGAAGCGCATCGTGCAGCTGCTGGCTGACGTAGGTGATACCCTTACGCCTGCCCAGCGCCAGAAACTGGCCGACCATCTGGGCAAGATGCACGAACGCGGCGGCCATCACGGCTAAGCCGTCTTGTGAAGCGGGTCGCCTGTCCGTAGAATGGTCCGCGTGAACCTCAACCATGAACCCCATGCCTGACCATATCCTGCTGGTCGAAGACGACCCCCGCCTGGCCGAGATGCTCACCGAGTATCTGAGCCAGGCGGCTTTTCGCGTCACGCACGCGCCCAACGGCCGCGCGGCGCTGGAGCACATCACGGCCGGCGACGTCGACGCCGTGATCCTGGACCTGATGCTGCCCGATATGGACGGCCTCGATGTCTGCCGCCAGCTGCGCGCCGTGTCCGACGTTCCGGTGCTGATGCTGACCGCGCGCGGCGACGCCATCGACCGCATCATCGGCCTGGAAATCGGCGCCGACGATTACCTGCCCAAACCCTTCGAACCGCGTGAGCTGCTGGCCCGCTTGCGCGCCATCCTGCGCCGCCGCGTCGAGCATCGCCACCAGCCCGACGGCGCGGCCCAGCGCGACGCCGAGTTCCTGCGCTTCGGCCGGCTGGAGATCGACCCCGCCGCGCACGCCGCGCGGCTGGACGGCGCATCCTGCGAGCTGACCTCCTACCAGTTCGACCTGCTGCTGGTGCTGGCCCGCCACGCCGGCCGCGTGCTGTCGCGCGACAGCCTGATGGAGCTGCTCAAGGGCGAACCGCTGGAGGCCTTCGACCGCTCGATCGACGTCCACATGTCGCGCATCCGCGCCGCCGTCGAGGACGATCCCAAGAAACCGCGCCGCATCATCACCGTGCGCGGCGCCGGCTACCTGTTCGCCAAGGTGCAGGACTGATGGCCGCCTCGCGCTTCAGCTGGGGCCTGCCGCGCCTCTACTTCCGCTTTTACGTGGCCCTGCTTTTCAGCCTGCTGCTGTTCGCGCTGGCGGTGGTGCTGGTATGGAACCGCAGCGGCGGGCCGCTGGAACGCTCCAACGCCACGCTGGCAATGGTGATCCAGAATTCGCTGGCGCCGGCCAGTGCGCCGCCGGCCGAACAGCAGGCCGCGCTGGAGCGCATGGCCGCCGGCCTGGATGCGCACATGACGCTCTACACCCGCAACTGGGAGCAATTGGCGGTGGTCGGCATGCCCATCTCCTCGCATCATTGGAAACAGCACAGCATGGGCGGACCGCCGCCCGAATCCTATGTGCACCTGCCGGACGGCCGCCGCTTGCTATCCAGCGAACCGCTGGGCTTCACGCGGCCCAAGGCCATGCTGCACAACGCCTTGCTGCTGCTGGCGCTGGGCATAGGCATCGCCGCCTTCCCGCTGGTGCGACGGCTGACCAAGCGGCTGGAGCGCTTGCAGCAAGGCGTGGAATCGCTGGGCGCCGGCGACCTGACGGCGCGCGTGCCGGTCGAAGGCAAGGACGAAATCGCGCGGCTGGCGCAAAGCTTCAACCGCGCCGCCGACCAGATCGAACAACTGGTCGGCGCGCACAAGACGCTGCTGGCCAACGCCTCGCACGAGCTGCGCACGCCGCTGGCGCGCATCCGCCTGGCGCTGGAGCTGATCAAGGACGGCGTCGATCCCAAGCGCCGCGCCGGATTGGAACAGGACATCGCCGAGTTGAACGACCTGCTGGACGAGATCCTGCTGGCCAGCCGCCTCGGCGCCGTCTGCGACAACGCGGAACTGGAAGAACTGGATCTGTTGGCGCTGGCCGCCGAGGAATGCGCGCGCTACGACGACGCGGTGCTCAACGGCGCCTCCGCCGTGATGCAGGGCGACCCGCGCTTGCTGCGCCGGCTGCTGCGCAACCTGCTGGAGAACGCGCACCGCCACGGCGTGCCGCCGGCGCAAGTCACCATCGCCTGCGACGAGGGGCTGGCCACGCTGGCGGTTTGGGATAGTGGTCCGGGGATACCGGAAGCGGAATTCGAGCGGGTGTTTGAACCGTTCTATCGCCGGCGCGGCACGCGCGACAACAGCGGTGCGGGCCTCGGCCTGGCGCTGGTGCGCCAGATCGCCCGCCGTCACGACGGCGAGGCCCGTTGCGTGCTGATGCCCGATGGCCGCAGCAGTTTCGAAATTACGCTGCCGTTAGCGACAACGCCAGCATGATGTCGTCGTAATCGGTATCGCCGACGCGGAAGGTGCGTTGGCCGATACGTTCAAAGCCGCAGCGCTGGTAGAACGCCAGCGCATCGTGGTTACCGGCATAGACGCCCAGCAGCACGCGGCCCGCGCCGCGTGCGCGCGCCTCCGCCACCGCCGCATCCATCAAGCGCTTGCCGACACGCTGTCCGTGAAAACGGTGCAGCAGGTAGATGCGTTTGATTTCCAGGTCGTCCGCGCGCGGATCGGCCACCGGCAGCTTGGCCGGCGCCAGCACCAGATAGCCTATCGGCGCCCTGCCCGGCGTGGCTTCCGCCAGCCAGATGCGCATGGTGTCGTCGGCCAGCCAGTCGCGGTAGACGGACGTTGCGTGCTGACGCTCGCAGTGGGCGATGATGTCGCCGCCATCGAGGATGCCGGCAAACGCTTCGAGGAAGCTGGCCTTGCCCACTGCGGACAAGGCCTCCTCGTCGCCGCGCATTGCGGCGCGGATGGCGATCTCGCCGCTCATATCAAGGCGATTCGCACAGGCAGTGGGTGATCGCGGTGAACGGCTTGTGCGCCGCCGTGATCTCCGACAGCCAACCCAGGTCGTTGACGATGCCGGCCGCCGCATTAGGCGGCAGGCCGGTGCTGGCGGTCACGCCCAGCTTGACCTGCGCGCCGATGGCCTGCGCCACCGCCTGCGCAGCCGAACCACCGACCATTTCGATGATGCGATCAAACTTGCTGGCTTCGCGTTCGATATACACCACGCGGTAGTCGGTCAGCTTGGCGCGCTTGGCGGCCGATTTGAGCGCGTCGTTGTAGCTGCCCAGCGTGTCGACCAGGCCACGCTCCTTGGCTTGCGCGCCGGTCCATACGCGGCCCTGCGCCACGGCGTCGATTTTCTCCGGCGTGGTCTTGCGGGCCTTGGCGGCGCGGCCGGTGAACTCGGCGTAGATGTGGTTGATGCTGCCCTGGATCACCTGGCCGAAGCGCGGGTCCAGCGGACGCAGTGGATTGCCGGCGTCGCCCAGCCAGGTGGTCGGCTGGCCGGCGGTGTGGATGCCCAGCTTGTCGATCACCTTGTCGGCGGTCGGCAGGATGGCGAACACGCCGATCGAGCCGGTGATGGTGTTCGGGTCGGCGATCACTTCGTCCGACGACATCGAGATCCAGTAGCCGCCGGATGCGGCGACGTTACCCATCGAGACCACCACCGGCTTGCCGGCGGCGCGGGTCAGTTCCAGCTCGCGGCGGATCAGTTCCGAAGCGAAGGCGCTGCCGCCAGGCGAATCGACGCGCAGCACCACGGCCTTGATATGGTCGTCCTCGCGCGCGGCGCGTATCAGCTTGGAGGTGGAGTCGCCGCCGATGGCGCCCGGACCGGCGGTGCCGTCGCTGATCTCGCCCTGCGCCACGATCACGCCGATGGCGTCGCCGGTGAACTTGGTGTGCACGCGGGCCAGGTAGTCGTCAAAGCTGATCTGGCGGAAGCTCTTGCCTTCGGTGTCGCGCGCGCCGCGCTTGATCATCATGTCGCGCACTTCGTCCTTGGTTTTCAGGCCGTCGACCAGCTTGGCCGACAGCGTCAGCTTGGCCAGGTCGCCATTGACTGCGGCCACTTGTGCAGGCAGGTCGTTGATGGTCTTCATGACCTGGCCGTCCGGCAGCTTGCGCGCCTTCTCGATGTCGCCGGTGTAGGAAGCCCACAGCGCGTTGTTCAGGTAGGACTCCGCCTCGACCGCCGCCGGCGACGGGCCGTTGGCGATGTACGGTTCGCCGAAGCTCTTGTAGGTGCCGACGCGCAGCAGATTGACCGTCACGCCCAGTTTGTCGAGCGCATCACGGTAGTAGTTGCGATAGCGGCCGAAGCCTTCCAGCAGCACCATGCCCATCGGGTGCAGATACACCTCGCTGGCGTGCGCGGCCAGCAGGTACTGGCGTTGGTCGTAGCTGGAGCCCCAAGCCACCACCGGCTTGCCGGAGGCCTTGAAGCGCTCGATGCCGGCCGCCACTTCGCGCAGCATGGCCTGGCCGCCGCCTTCCATCTCGTCGGTCAACAGCACGGCGCCGGTGATCTCGGGATCCTTGGCGGCCGTCTCCAGCACGGACAGCACGTCGCGCAGCTGCATCATCTTGTGGGTCTCGCCGCCGCGCACGCTGGTCAGCAACGCGTCGCGCGCGTTGGTGTTGGACTGTTCGACCAGCTGGCCCTTCAGGTTCAGCACCAGCGTGGTCTTGGGCGACAGCGGCTTGGCGCCGCCGCCGAAGATGGCGTACAGCAGAATAATCAGCACCAGCAGGAACAACAGGTTCAGCACCGCGCGGCGGCCGGTGTCCAGCGCGCGCCAGCAAAAGGCGAAGCCGCTACGAATGTAGGAAAACGGGGATCTGCTCATTTGTACTCCAAGTGATTGCGTAATTTGCAAGAATGATACTGCATGCCATCGTTACTGTCTCGGTTTGGATATCAGCAGCAACCCGGTGAACACCAGCAATCCGTTCATGATAAGCAGCTCCAGGCCCAGACGATAGCTGCCAAACAGCAATTGTTGATTGTAATCAATAACATAGCACAGGGTCGGCCCGGCCAGCGCCACCAGCGGTACCCAGCGGTCGCGCACGCTGCGGCGGGTCAGGATGCCGAAGGCGAACAGGCCTAGCAATGGGCCATAGGTATAGCCGGTCAGCTTCAGTACAAGGCCGATCATGCTGGCGTTGTCCAGCCATTTGAACAGCAGCACCAGCAGCAGGAACAGCGCGCCGAAGCCCAGGTGGATGCGGTGGCGCAGGCCCACCTTGGCCGCTTCCGGCAGGTCGGCGCGGCGCTGCATGCCGAGGATGTCGATGCAGAAGCTCGAGGTCAGCGCGGTCATGGCGCCGTCCGCGCTGGGGAACAGCGCGGAGACCAGGCCGATGAAGAAGATCAGCTGCACGGCGGCCGGCATGTGCTGCATCACCACGGCCGGGAACAGCTTGTCGCCGGTCGCCGCCAGGCCCACCGTGGGCGCGTACAGGCTCAGCAGGCCGCCGAGGAACATGAACAGCAGCAGCACGCCGGTCAGGATCACGGTCAGCAGCAGCATGTTCTTTTGCGAATCGCGCAGCGTCTGGACGGAGATGTTTTTCTGCATGATCTCTTGGTCCATGCCGGTCATCGCCAGCACGATGAAGAAGCCGGCCAGCAACTGCTTCCAGAAATACGCGGGGCTGTCGACCGAGGTGGTGACAACGTGGGTCAGCCCGCGCGCTTCCATCGCCGCCAGGCTGGCGGGCAGGCTCAGGTCCAGTTGGCCCAGCAGCCAGCCGGCGCAGATCACCAGGCCCAGCAGCATGCCGGCGGTTTGCAGCGTGTCGGTCCAGACGATGGTCCTGACGCCGCCTTCGTAGGTGTACAGCAGGATCATGGTCAGGATCACCAGCGTGGTCAGCCAGAACGGTACACCCAGGCTGTCGAGGATGGTCGCCTGCAGGATGTTGACCACCAGGTACAGCCGCGCCGACGCGCTCAGGGTGCGCGACAGGATGAAGAACGCTGCGCCGCTCTGGTAGGAGCGATGACCCAGCCGCTGGTCGAGATAGCTGTAGATCGAGGTCAGCTTGAGGCGGTAGTACAGCGGCAGCAGAATGTAAGCGACGGCGATGTAGCCGAGCACATAGCCGAGTATCACTTGCAGGTAGCCGAAGCCGTCGCGGCCGACGGCGCCGGGCACGCTGATGAAGGTGACCCCGCTCAGCGTGGTGCCGACCATGCCGAACGCGACCAGCATCCAGTTGCTGCGCTTGTTACCGATGAAGAAGCTGTCGTTGGTGGCGTTGCGGGAGGTGCGCCAGGCCACGGCCAGCAGCAAGGCGAAATAGGCGAAGACCAGACAGAACAGGGAAACAGCAGACATGAGGGGCGATCCAATGATTCAATTCGCCGCCAATATACACCGGCTGCGCTGGCTGCGCGGCCGGTCCCCTTTTTTAGTGGGCTACCGCATGCAGCGATTTCTCGCCGCCGACGCTGGCGGGACGCGGATTCAGGCGGTCCAGGCGGCCGCTCAGCACGGTCAGTCCCAACGCGCCCAGCACCACCAGGCCGCCGACCCATCCGGTATGCACCAGGCCGAAGTGATCGACGATCAGGCCTCCGCCCCAGGCGCCGCCGGCGATGCCGACGTTGAAGGCGGCGATGTTCAAGCCGGAAGCCACGTCGACGGCGCGCGGCGTGAAGTGCTCGGCCTGCTGCACCACATACACTTGCAAGCCAGCGACATTACCGAAGGCCACGGCGCCCCACGCCAGCACGGTCGCCAGCACCAGCCATTTGTACGGCGCGGCAACGCTCAGCACGAACAGCACGGCGGCCAGGCCGAGGAAGATGATCTTCAGCGCGCCGATCGGGCCGCGCTTATCGGCCAGCTTGCCGCCCCAGATATTGCCCACAGCGACGGAGACGCCGTACACCAGCATCACCAGGCCCACGGTATTGGCGCTGAAACCGGTGACGTCCTGCAGGATCGGCGCGAGGTAGGTGAAGGCGGTGAAGGAACCGCCATAGCCCAGCGCGGTGATCGCATACACCAGCAGCAGGCGCGGCTCACCCAGTACCTTCACCTGTTGCAGCAGCGAGGCCGGCTTGCTGTGCTTGATGGTCGACGGCACGAACAGCAGGCTGCCGACGAAGGCCAGCACGCCCAGCGCGGACACGGCCAGGAAAGTCTCGCGCCAGCCGAAGTGCTGGCCGATGAAGGTGCCCAGCGGCACGCCGGTCACCAGCGCCACGGTCAGGCCGGTGAACATGATGGCGATCGCACTGGCGGCCTTTTCCTTCGGCACCAGCGAGGTGGCGATGGTCGAGCCGATCGAGAAGAACACGCCATGCGCCAGGCCGGTCAGGATGCGGGCGATCACCAGCGATTCGTAGCCGGGCGCTTTCCACGCCAGCAGATTGCCGAGGGTGAACAACACCATCAGCGACACCAGCAACGCCTTGCGCGGCACCTTGCCGGTCAGCGCGGTCAGCACCGGCGCGCCGACGGCCACGCCCAGCGCATACAGGCTGACCAGCAGGCCGGCCGACGGCAGGTTCACGCCCAGATCGGCGGCGATGGTCGGCAACAGGCCGACGATGACAAATTCGGTGGTCCCGATGGCAAAAGCGCTGATGGTCAGCGCCAGCAAGGCAATAGGCATGACATTCACTCCTGAAAAGTTGATGTCATGCAGTATCGGGACTTTCTTTGATGAGAAAAAGACTCGAAAATAGCAAAGATTTTTGATCCTCAGGCAACAATAATCATTCCACCTTGGTCAGTTCCACGCCGTCGACGGTCATCTTCATCTTTTTGTCTTGCAGATGTGGCGGCTGGGTGACGACGAAGGTGCTGCGGAGGATGCCGACGCCAACGTCGAAGTTATCGCCATTGAACTCCAGGATATCGACATTGAGATCGAGGTTCTTGCCCGGCTGGTTGCGCTTGTAATGCAGCTTGCCGCCGGCTTCGATGTTAAGCTCCATGTCCTTGCCCTTCCAGTCGCCGATGTAGGCGCGCTTGGCGGCCGGGATAGGCTGTGGATCGGCTTGCGCCACCATCGGCGCGGCCAGGGCGCACACCAACAAAACGGCTTTGAATGACATGACAGTCCTCTTCGGTCAGAGTTAAGATAGTTAAAATAGCATGAATTCTGAAAAACTTGCCCTGCTGCTGACGCGTGAAATGCCCTACGGTAAATACAAAGGCCGCGTCATCGCCGACCTGCCCGGCCACTACCTGGGCTGGTTCGCGCGCGAGGGCTTTCCCTCCGGCGAACTGGGCGGCCTGATCGCGCTGATGTACGAGCTCGACCACAACGACCTGCGCAGCCTGCTCGATCCGCTGCGCCAGGCCCGGTCGCGCTGAGCTGCCCTTACAGGATGCCGATATCCTTGAGCCAGTTTTCCACCAGCGACGGCCACGACGACACCGGATGGTCTTTATCCCTGAGGCCGAAGGCGTGCCCGCCCTTGGCGAACAGATGGACCTCAGTCGATACGCCCGCCTGGTCTAGCTTCTGCGCATAGAGCGTGCTGTTGCAGATCGGATCGACGGGATCATCCCAGGCTTGCAACAGGAACGTCGGCGGCGCCTGCCCGGTGACGCGGATGCCGGAATCGAACTTGCCGCCGGCGCGGCACAGGTGGCCCGGATACAGCGCAATGGCAAAGTCGGGATGGCTGCTGACCTTGTCAATCTCATCGACCGGCTTGTAAATCGGCGCCAAAATGTTGCTGGTCTGCGCCACCAGATAGCCGCCTGCCGAGAAGCCGATCACGCCGATTTTGCCGGGATTGATGTGCAGCTCCTCAGCCCTGGACCGAACCAGCTTGATCGTCCTCTGCGCGTCCTGCAGCGCGCGCGGAACCTTGGGCGTCACGTGGCAATGGCATTTCTCGTCCCAGTAATGGTTACCGTTGGGGACGCGGTACTTGAGCAGCACGCAGGTGATGCCGCGCGATGTCAGCCAGTCGCAGATTTCCGTGCCCTCCAAATCCATGGCCAGCACCTTGAATCCGCCGCCGGGAAATACCACCACCGCCGCCCCGGTGCTCTGGCCCTTGGGCGCGTACACCGTCATGGTCGGTTGGTTGACATCGCGAGCCTGGATCCATCCTCCGTGTCCGGCGCCGGGAGCAACAGACTCCGCCTTCGGAGCGGATATCGCATCAGGTACCGCGCCAGGCCAGATCGGCACCTGCACCTGTCCCGACGACGGTTGCCAGGTCTCGGCCTGTACCGGAGTGTTTCCGATCAATAGAACCAACACAAACGAGATGATGCTGGATCTGGGCGATTTGAACCAGGTCGCTACGTTCAATGCGCCCGCTGTTTTGATTTCATTCACCACGGCTAAGTCTGCTCCTCGCCTCGAAAGCGGTCTCTGGCGCTGAACCTCTTGCCGGATGCGGGATATAAGGTCCCGGCTTTACCCAGTCCGAAAGGCGGCATGTTGACATAAACATTCTCGGATGAACCTGGCGAGATTTTATATGTCTCGTGCCAGATACCGACATCGCCGGAGGTTCCCACGGATTGGTTAAATTTCTTCCATGCCGGAAGATGTTCAGCGTCTTTGTTCGTCGCGTAGGAAAGCAACTGCTCAGCCGAGCGCCAGTATTGAACCAGGATGATCGTGCGACCGAACCACATTTCGTAGGAGAGCAGACCCGAGTCGGACGTGCTCGCGAGTTCGCGCAACATCCGAGGCATCGCACTCATCACCGGAAACCACTTGTGAATTTTCCATAGCTTATTGATGCGCATGCCAATCAGGAAGACCACGAAATCCCCATCCAATTGAGCAGTTAGCCGTTCGGGCCGTATCATCTAAAATTCCCCCTGTGCATACGTCGGTTTTCATTTATTTGCCCACATACCCATACTGCCCCAAGAATATCATTTCCACAACAAGAAGACGGGCGCGCCTCATTTTGCACGGGCAATCGTACCGTCCCGCCCCTGCAAACAAGTGTATAAAGAAGGCACTATTGCAACTCCGAAGGAGAACGTCATGGCGACCGAGCCGCACAGCTGCACTTGCTTCATCATCCCGTCCAATATGCTGCGCAAACTGGCAGATGCCGCCGCCTCGCCGGCGGACCGTAGCCTGCTGCTGGACCAGTGCGAAACCTCGGCCTACCTGCGGGGCCAGCGCTCGATCACGCCGGTCGTGGCCGGCATCGCCTCGGTCGGCGAGAAACGCCGTACGATCTTCGACGCCCACCACAAATCCACCCTGCCCGGCAAGCTGGCGCGCAGCGAAGGCGGCCTGGCGGTGGCCGATGCCTCCGTCAACCAGGCCTACGACGGCGCCGGCGCCACCTACGATTTCTATCGCGAAGTCCTCAAGCGCAACTCCATCGACAACAAGGGCTTGCGCATCGATTCCACCGTCCACTACCTGAGCAAGTTCAACAACGCCTTCTGGAACGGCCAGCAAATGGTCTACGGCGACGGCGACGGCAAGCTGTTCCTCGGCTTCACCGGCGCGCTCGACGTCATCGCGCACGAACTGACCCACGGCGTGACCCAACATGCCGTGCCCGGCGGCCTGGTCTACGAAAACCAGAGCGGCGCGCTGAACGAATCGATCTCGGACGTGTTCGGCAGTATCGTCAAACAATGGAAGCTCAAGCAGAGCGTCGACCAGGCCGACTGGCTGATCGGCGCCGGCATCCTTGCGCCCGGCGTCGGCAAGGCGCTGCGCTCGATGGCAGATCCCGGCAACAAGGAATTAACCTGGTCGGGCGACGATCAACCGAAAACCATGGCAGGATATGTGGAAGGCGGCGATGTGCACTTCAATTCGGGCATACCCAACCATGCTTTTCACGCGGCGGCCATGGCGCTCAAGGGCAACTCGTGGGACAAGGCCGGACCGGTCTGGTACAAGGCGCTCGGCCTGTTGACATCGAATGCCACCTTTGCCGACATGGCCAAGGCCACCGCGCAGGCGGCCGTGCTGCTGTATGGCGCCGATTCAGCCGAGCAGCATGCGGTGCAGGCGGCGTGGACAGGAGTCGGCGTCGTTTAGGAGAGTGATATGACACGATTATCGTTGCGATGCACCGGAGGATTTACCGGCCCGGCCGGCGCGCAAACGCGCACCGTCGACCTGTCGCTGCTGCCGCCGCATCAGGCGCATGAGCTGGAACACTTGCTGACGGCCAGCGATTTTTTCGCGCTGCCGGACCAGCTGCTCAAGCCGGCGCCCTGCTCGTCGGATTTTCTGTACGACCTCAAGGTGGACCAGGGCCAGCAGGCGCACTGCATCCGCTACCACCTGGACGCCGCGCCGGCGCCGCTCAAGGAACTGACCGACAAGCTCTCCGAAGCCGATCCCGACTAGCCTATCTTCAATTCCGGATAGCCGGTGCGCGGATCGAGCTCGCGCGTGAAGCGTTGGCCGGGCAGCAGCGCCAGCAGCAGTTCCGCCGTGGTGCGCACGGTGCAGCCCGCGCACACATGGCCGCCCAGCACCCGCCCCTGCGCATCCGACACCGACATATGCAGATGCGCGCCGTCGGCCGAAATCGATCCGGCCAGGGTCAGGATCTCCAGGTCGCCGCGCAGTTCGTCCGGCTGCGGCACGCCGGCGTAGCGCAACTGCGCCACGTTCAGGCTGCCGATGCCCTGCAACACGAAGCCCGCCTGATGGCCGCTGGCGACCAGCGCCGCCACCACCGCCGCGCGCAGATCGTCGCCGGGATCGAGACGCAACGCCAGCGTTTGCATCAGGCCACCATGCGCGCGAATTCGCCCTGCTCGACCAGCTTTTGCAGATCGTCGGCGCCGCCGATCAGCGTGCCTTTCACGAAGATCATCGGGAAGCTCGGCCAGCCGGTCCACATCTTCAGCGCCGTACGCGGTCGCCATTCGGACAGGTAGCTGCCATAGCTCAGGTACTGGTAGGGAGTGCCCAGGCCGTCGAGGATTTTGCGGGCCTTGCGCGGGAAAGGATTCAAGCCCATGCCGACCACCACCACGGCATTGGCGGCCACGGCGGCCTGCACTTCGGCCACCAGGTCGCGGTGATAGCCGCCGACGCGCTCGCGCACGGCTGGGTGGATGTGGGCTTCGTCCAGGATGTTACGGCTCATCGGTATTCCTCATGAATGATTGATGAGCGTAAGAGTAGCCGCAACCGGCGCGGCGGCATAGCCTTTTCCGCGCCGGCGTGAAGGATCAGAGCTCCAGCTTGGAGATCTTGGTGCCTTCGAGGTTGAGGTTGGCCATCAGGCCGGCGTTGGTCAGCACCAGCGCCTGCACCGGATTGTTGGCGGTGTTGGTATCGATCTCGCCGTTGGCGCCCACTTTCAGCAAGGCCACCGAGCCATCGACGCCGGCCGTCCAGCCTTTGCTGGCGCGGAATTTATCCAGCGCTTCCCTGGTCATGAACAGCAGCACCACGGCCTTCGACTGCGCGCCAGCCTGGAAGCCGACCGACACCGATGCCACGCTGTAGTAGTCGACCGACTGGCCGCCGGTGCGCAGCACGCCCTTGCCGTATTCGCCGCCCACCACCAGGCCCGCCGCCAGCACGCGCGGGAACACCAGCACGCCGGCCGATTTACGCACCAGCTCGCGCGAACCCTTCACTTCCGAATACAGGCGCTCCAGCGTCGAGTAGGAACCCTGCTCGATCTCGGTGCGCACGGAGGCCGAATCTGCCTTGCCAGCCGAGGTGGTGGTGGTGCAACCGCTGATGCCGAGGCCCAGGCCAGCAAACGCCAGCGCCACCGTGGTACGAACCAGGAAAGTACGTTTTTGCATAGCTGTCTCCCAAAAGTGCCGCGGTCGCGGCGTGACCAAATGATGTTAATCGATTATAAACTCGCGTCGTCCTTCGTCGTCGCACGGCTGAGCGCTTTGTCCGGCTTGCTCGAACGCCGAACACAGGCGGTTGCCCTGCGGGTCTTCCAGCCTCGGATGCACGCGCAGCAGATGAGTGCCGGGCCGCCAAGCGAGCGCCGGCGTGAAGCGCCACTCGCGCTCGCCCGCCAGCAACTGCACGGCGCCCGCCAGGCGCCGGCCATCCGGTCCTTGCAGCGCCAACAGCGGTGCCGCATCGCCATCGACGGCATCAGGAAAGTCCACCCGCAGCGGCTGCCGGCTGCCCCGTTTGACAGCATGCACCGTCCAGCCTTGCGGGTCGATGCGTTGGCGCAAAGGCGGTCCCACGCGCCAGCGTTTTTCCACCACCCGGCCCAGTTGGGGGTCGTCTATCCGCAACACCACCGTCTGCCCCGGCCGCAGCGCCGGTCCCAGCGCAAGATTCGGTCCGACGCCGGTCTTGATGCGCCCTGGATGCAGCAGCAGCGCCACGCCCAGGCCGTCCGCATCGGCCAGCGGCAGGTCGAGAAAGGCGCCGGCGATGGGTGTGCCGTCGCCATCGGACAAGGTCACATGGCGCAGGTCCAGCGGCGCGGCCAAGGGCGTGTCGAGATGCAGTTCGATGCGCAGCAGATTTTCCGGCACTTCCGGCCCCGACGGCGTCACCCTCGGGCCGGCCAGCGCCAGCAAGGGACTCAAGGCCAGCAGCGCCAGCTGCCCGCAGCTAACGCGCCAATTCAGGATAGCCCTCCAGCCCGCGTGCATATTTGTGGAATTCGCGGAACTTGTCCCCTTCCGGATATTTGTAGTCGGGGAAATCATATTCGTTGACGAAGTCGCTCAGCCGCAGATAGGCGCCCTTGGGAATCGACACCAGCTGCATATTGCCGCCGGCATCGTCGCGCCGCAGCGCCAGCAGCAATTGCGGATTGAGGTTATCGATGCGCAGCACCGCCGACAACGGCGTCATCGTGGCCTTGACGCCCAGGTAGGGCTTGGACGGCCAGTCGATAGGCGTGGTCAGCCCGGGCGCCGCCGCGCCGGCGCTGAGGTCGGCGGCGCTCAGCAAATCGGCCGAGCGGCTGGAGTTGACCAGCAGCGCGAATTCCGCCTCGCCCTGTTTGAACGTGACCAGTCCGTTCGGCGCGCTGCCCCAACCCATCTCGCCCACCGTCTTGGCAACGATGTGGGCGCCGTCCTTCAGGTCCTTGAGCGCTATCGTCACCAGCGGCGTGCAGGTGTAGGCGGCCACCAGCGTCGGTTCGCCGGCGATGGTCATCACCGCCATGCTGCGGATCGGCGCCCGCGTCTCGACCTCGTTATGCACCGGGTGGTACATCTCGATGGTGGTGGCCTGGGCCTTGCCGCTGAACGGATAGTCGTACACCCGCAAGGTCGAAGCGAAGCTGCGGTTCGACAGGCCGGCCACGTACAGCTTGTTTTGGTGGAAGCGCATGTCGGTGACGGTCAGCGTCTGCGCCGGCAGGTCGCGCCAGAAGGCCAGGTCGGCCGCCGGCGCATCGGTGATCGCGGCCGAGCTGGCTACCTTGCCCAGGTCGATGCGACTCAGCTTGCCGGCGGCGTCGATGCGCACGATGGCGGGCGAGGTCTTGCCCTTGGCGCCGCGCACCGTCAGCGCGACGTAGGCGATCTCGCTGTCGGGCTGCACCGCCAGGTCTTCGAAGCGCAAGGCCGCCGGCGCCACGCCGAGCAGCCTGGCGATGGGGGCCTGCACATCCATCAGGTTGAACGGCTTACCGGCGGCCTTGGCCGGCGCGGCCACCGGCAGAGCGTAGATGCGCGCGCCCTTCCAGTCCGCCACGAACAAGGTTTTCGCGTCGCCAAAGGTGAGCTTGGTGGCGGACTGCATGGCCGCCGGTGCGGCCTGGCTGGCGGCCGCCACCAGGGCGGCGATGCAGAACAAAGTCAGTTTCATGCGTTGCACATGCACCTCCTGATCGAGTTGTCGCCGGTTTTCGGCGTCGACCAGCGTAGCATCTGCAACCGCCCGGGCGGTGCTCAAATTACAACAATCAGAAATTACTAAGCTTTTGTGCCCTGCCCGAACAAAATGGCGCGCTCTTCGGCCGACATGCTGCGCTCCTTGCGGGCGTAGACATTCTCCACGCCGACGTAGGCCTTGACGGTGGCCGGCCGCGCGCGCATCGCTTCGAACCAGCGTTGCAGGTCGGGAAAATCGGCCAGCGTCTGCCCGTGTCCCTCGTGCGGCACGATCCACGGATAGCAGGCGATGTCGGCGATCGAGAATTCGCCGGCGATGAAGTCGCGGCCTCGCAGCTGCTTGTCCAGCACGCCGTACAGGCGGCTGGTCTCGCGCGTGTAGCGGTCGATGGCGTAAGGCACGGTCTCCGGCGCGTAGATGTTGAAGTGGCCGATCTGCCCCGCCATCGGCCCCAGCCCGGCCACCTGCCAGGTCAGCCATTGCAGCGCCTCCAGCCGCGCGCGCGGATCGCGCGGCAGGCCGAAGCCGCTCTTGTCGGCCAGGTATTGCAGCATGGCGCCGGACTCGAACATGCTCAGCGGCGGACCGCCGTCGGCCGGCGCGTGATCCACCAGCGCCGGGATCTTGTTGTTCGGCGAAA
This sequence comes from Duganella sp. BJB476, assembly GCF_003416895.1. Taxonomy (GTDB): domain Bacteria; phylum Pseudomonadota; class Gammaproteobacteria; order Burkholderiales; family Burkholderiaceae_D; genus Rugamonas. The sequence goes on along the minus strand of NZ_QVIO01000001.1, from coordinate 305,056 downwards.
TGCGCAGGTACTCCGGCGCAAACTGTTCCCCCTTGCCGATGTTCACGCGGATCAGCCGGTAGTCGAGACCGGCCTCTTCCAGATACATGGTCATTTTTAAGCCGTTGGGGGTGGCGGCGTAGTAGAGATCTATCATGGTTTTATTGTGCACGGGGACGGCCCGCCGGCGGGATGCCAATCGCGGGATTTTTCAGGAGGCCAATCAGGGCGCACTTCAGCGGCCGCCGAAAGCCAGGCGTTTGCCTTCGCGCAGCATGCCGGCGAAGTCGGCCGCCGGGATCGGCTGGCTGAACAGATAGCCTTGCAGCTGGTCGCAGCCCAGCTCGCGCAGGAAGCTCATCTGCTCGGCCGTCTCCACCCCTTCGGCCACGATCTCCTGGCGCAGTTGCTGCGCCATGGTGACGATGGCGCGCGCGATGGCGCAATCGTTTTCTTCGTACGGCAGGCCGATGACGAAGGAGCGGTCGATCTTCAGGGTGCTGATCGGGAATTTCTTCAGGTAGGCCAGGCTGGAATAGCCGGTGCCGAAGTCGTCCAACGCCAGCGCCATGCCCATCGCCACCAGCTCGTTCATGATGGCGATCACATTGTCGGTGCCGCGCACCAGCAGGCTCTCGGTGATTTCCAGGTTGATCTGGTCGGGCTGCACGCCGTGCCGCTCCAGCACCGCCGCGATGCGCTTGGGCAGCTGGTTGTCGAACTGCCGCGCAGACAGGTTGACGGCGATCGGCGGCATGATCAGGTTGGCGTCCTTCCACTCGCGCACCTGGCGGCAGGCTTCTTCCAGCACCCAGGTGCCGAGGTCGAGGATCAGGCCGGTCTCTTCCGCCACCGGGATGAACACGCCCGGCGACACCAGCCCGCGCACCGGATGGCGCCAGCGCAGCAGCGCCTCGGCGCCGACGATGCGGCCGCTGCGCAAGCTCACCTTGGGCTGGTAGTACAGCATCAGCTCGTTGTTGCTGAGCGCCTGGCGCAGCTCGCTCTCGATGCGCAGGTGCTCCTTGGCGCGCTGGTTCATCTCCTCGCTGTAGAACAGGAAGGCCGATTCGATATTCTGCGCGGCCTTGCTCATCGCCACGTCGGCATAGCGGATCAGGGTCGAGACTTCGGTGCCGTCCTCGGTGTAGACGGTGATGCCGATGTGGGCGCCGACCTGCAGGCTATGGCCGCCAATGACGATGGGCGCGACCAGCGCGGCCAGCAGCTTTTGCGCGACGATGGCCGCGTGTTCACGCTTTTCGATGTGCAGCAGCGCGACCGCGAACTTGTGGCCGTCCAGCCGCGCCAGCACGTCGGCCTCGCGCAGCGACAGCCGGAACAGGCGGCCGATTTCGCACAGCAGGCCGTTGCCGATATCGTGGCCCAGCGTGTCGCTGATGGCGCCGATGCGGGTGATCTCGATCACCAGCAGCGCGCCGTGTTCCTGCGAGCGCTTGGTCTCGGTCAGCGCCTGGCCGACCAGCTGGTTCAGCAGGCACAGGTTGGGCAGGCCGGTCAGCGTGTCGTAGTTGGCCATGCGCTGCATGCGCGCCTCGGCGTCCTTGTGCACGCTGATGTCGGAGAACAGCGAGAAGGTGTGGCTGATCTTGCCCTGCTCGTCGCGCACCACGCTGATGGTCACCGATTGCGGGAACAGCTCGCCGTTCTTGCGCTTGCCGATGATCTCGCCGCGCCACGGGCCCTGGCCCTGCATGGCCGAGCGCACCTTGGCGCGGAACTCGGCGTCGTGCACGCCGGAGCGCAACAGGTCGGGCGTCTTGCCGATCGATTCTTCCGGCGTGTAGCCGGTGATGCGGGTGAACGAGGAATTGATCGAGACGATGCGCTCGTGGGCGTCGGTGATCAGCACGCCCTGGTCGCTGTCCTCGATGATGCGGGCGTGCAGGTTGAGCTTGTCCTCCTCCGACAAGGCTTCGTTGACCTTGGTGAGCTTGATCAGCATGCCGACCGGATCGCCGCCGTCATCGTGGCGCAGCAGGATGTGCAGGTTCACCCAGATCAGCTCGCCATTCTTCTTGCGCCGGCGCACCTCGGTGTGTGCGCCGCCGGCCGGGTTGCCGTCGGTCTCGAAGAACAGCTCGGCGATGTTGCCGTCGTCATCGCCCTCGGCGTACAGGAACAGCACGTGCTGGCCCATGGCTTCCGCGGCGGTGTAGCCGAACATCTGCTGGGCGCCGGCGTTCCAGCCGGTCAGGTAGCCGGCCAGGTCCAGTTCCAGTTCCGCATCCGCCGGGGCCGCCGCCTTGGCGGACGCGCCGACGCCGGCTTCGGCCAGCGCGGCATCGAGCTGGGCCAGCGTCGCCGCCAGCGCCTCGCCCGATTCGCTGCGCGCCTGCCGGCTCAGCGCGAGGCAACGCTCGATCGCGTCATGCATGGGGAGTACCCGCCTTGCCCGCCGATACGCCCTGCATCCACAAGTAGGCGTCGGCCAGGATCTGATTGAAGCCGGCGTTGTCGATCTGTAGCGCCTGCAAGCCTTGCGTCAGCGCCGCGACATCGTCGTGTTCGGCGGCTTCGACCACGCTGAGCAGCTGGCCCAGCTCGCCTTCGCGCGACAGCAGCGCCAGTTGCACGGCTTCGCTGATGGTCAGCGGTTTCAGCACCTCGGCCAGCGGCATGCCGAACAACACGCCCAGCAGCGAGAACATGCCGGCCATGAAGGCCTGCTCCTGGTGCGGCTTGTCATAGCCGGCGGCCTTGGACAGCAGCTCCATCGCCCGCGCCCGCACCGACACGCGCGCCAGCAGCATGGCCGAGCGCTGGTCGGCCTCGCGCGACGAGAACAGCATCAGGTTGAGCCAGCGGCGCAGCTGCGAGCGGCCCAGGATCAAAATGGCTTGCGAAAAGCTGGTGACGCGGCGGCCGGTGCCCATGCCCAGCGAGTTCACCAGCCGCAGCAGGTGATAGGACAGCGTCGGGTCCTGGCGCAGCAGCGCTTCGATTTCGTGGGTGTCGGCGTCGGCCGAGACCAGTTGCACCAGCTTCAGCGCCAGCGCGCGCGAGGCGGCCTGGCTGCCGACCGGCTTGGGCGGCGGCGCCAGGAACCAGTCGCCCTCGATCCACGACACACCGGTGGGCAGGTCGGCGCCGAGCACGCTGTCGCAGTGGTGGACTTTATTGGCGGGCAGCGCCTTCCAGCCGGCCTCGTTCAGCAATTGATGGACGGCCTCCGCCTTGGCGTCGGCCTGGCCAACGCCAAGGCGGAGGCGGTAGTAGCAGCTCATGCTGCCGGAAGCCAGCTCCTGCAACACGCTGGCGGGCACCATATCGACCTGCAAGCCACTGGCATCGAGCAGCAACGCCGATGGCACGCCGTTGCGGTCGGCCAAAGGATGCAAAAACACAGGCGGCATGGCAGTCGTAGCAGTCATTGAGCGTGTCCAGCGAAAGCGGTCGGTGATCCCGCTATGGTACTCCGAAATTATTGGCGTCGGCCAACATTATGCTGCCGAGACGGGCAATATCAAGCGGTGCGGCAAATGTCCGACCAGGCGCTCGAACAGTCCCGGCTGTTTCATGCGGTCCAGCCACCACTGCAGCGCGGCGCCGTGCTCGCCGCTGCGCCAGGCCAGGTAGAAGGTTTCGGCCGGTTTGGGCTCCTCCACCTGCTTCTCCACCAGCAGGCCGGCGGCGATGGCGGCGCGCGCGCACGGCTCCGGCAGGAAGCCGAACCCCATGCCGGCCAGCTGATACTGGAACTTGGTGGCCATGTCGGGCACGGTCAGCGTGTCCTGGCCCAGCAACAGGCCGACGGTGCGCGGCGCCATCTGGCGTGCCGAATCGGCCACGCTGACGGCGCGGTGTTGCTGCAATTGCACGCGGTCCAGCCGGCCTTCCACCGCCGCCAGCGGATGCGACGGCGCCACTGCGAACACGAAACCGATCTTGCCGATCGGCAGGGAGACGTAGCCGCCACCGGCCGGGCCGTCGCCCGCCACGCCCACCAGCAGGTCTGCGCGGCGGTCCAGCAGCGCTTCCCAGGCGCCGGACAGGGCTTCCTGCACGATGCGCAGCCGGGTCTGCTGGGCGACCTGGTAGAAGGCCTTGATATCGTCGTGGAACATGCAGGCCGAGAACATCGAATCCATGCCGACCGCCAGCTCGGTCTCCCAGCCGGAGGCCACCCGGCGCACGCGGTGCTCCAGGTCTTGCGCGGCTTTCAGCAGGTAACGCCCCTCCTTCAGCAGCTCGACGCCGGCCGCCGTCAGCACCACGCGCGGGCCGTTGCGCTCGAACACCTGCACGCCGAGGTCGTCCTCCAGCTTGCCGACGGTGTAGGAAATGGTCGAGGGCACGCGGTGCAGCTCCTTGCCGGCGGCGGAGAACGATCCACGGCGGTCGATGGCGTCGACGATTTGCAGGGCTTCGAGGCTGAGTCTGAGCATTCGATTTTTTCGATAGTAAAGCGGTAAATTTTCCGTTTTTTTATTCCGTAGCACCCGCTTATACTGTGATTCATGGATGCAGCGATAAGAAAACAGCTTTCAAAATTATCGCACATTAACTTACAAGAAACGGAGCCCTACCATGTTGCAAATTCGTAAAAGTGAAGAACGCGGCGTCGCCAACCACGGCTGGCTGCAATCGCGCCACACCTTCTCGTTCGGCAGCTATCACGATCCGAAGCACACCGGTTTCGGCCCGCTGCTGGTCATCAACGAAGACCAGGTGCTCGGCGGCCAGGGTTTCGGCACCCACGGCCACCGCGACATGGAAATCATTTCCTACGTGCTCAGCGGCGCGCTGGAACACAAGGACAGCATGGGCACCGGTTCGGTGCTGCATTACGGCGACGTCCAGCGCATGAGCGCAGGCAACGGCGTGCGTCACAGCGAGTTTAACCATTCGCCGAACGAACAGGTGCATTTCCTGCAAATCTGGATCCAGCCCAACCAGACCGGCATTCCGCCGAGCTACGAGGAAAAGCACTTCACGCCGGAGAGCAAGCTGGGCCAGCTGCGCCTGATCGCCTCCAACGACGGCCGCGAAGGCTCGGTGCTGATCCACCAGGATGCGGCGATCTACGCCACCATCATGACGGCCGGCGACAGCCTGAAGCATGAGCTGGCCCAAGGGCGCCAGTCCTATGTCCACGTGATCCGTGGCGAGGTGACGGTCAACGGCACCGCGCTCAAAGGCGGCGATGCGCTGAAAATCACCGGCGAAACGCAGGTGACACTGCAGGACGCCAAAGCGGCCGAAGTACTGGTGTTCGACCTGCCCGCTTAAGCTAGAGGCCGGCCTAAAAAAACTTTCCGCCAGTTTTGGTATCATGAAGGGCGCGCCGGGTCTGTTCGAACAGCCCGGCGCGCCTTTTTTACCTTGAATATCAATTAATTGAAGAGCATAGCTATGTCGCAGAGCGCAGCAACCCCGGCAACAGACGAACTGGATTACATGACCTCCTGCGCCCTGCCGACCCCTTGGGCCCAGTTCACGCTGCACGCCTTTGTCGAAAAGGCAACCGGCAAGGAACACCTGGCGATGGTGCTGGGCGACATCGGCAACGGCGAGCCGGTGCTGGCGCGCGTGCATTCCGAGTGCCTGACCGGCGACGTGCTGTTCTCGCAGCGCTGCGACTGCGGCGCCCAGCTGGAAGGCGCGCTGAAGAAGATCGCCGCCGAAGGCCGCGGCGTGCTGCTGTATCTGCGCCAGGAAGGCCGCGGCATCGGCCTGATTAACAAGATCCGCGCCTACCGCCTGCAGGAAGCCGGCGCCGACACGGTGCAGGCCAACGAGCAGCTGGGCTTCAAGCCGGACCAGCGCACCTATGGCCTGGTGCAACCGATGCTGGCGCAGTTCGGTGTCAAAAGCTTACGCCTGATGACCAATAATCCGCGTAAGATCGATGCCATGACCAAACTGGGCATCGAGGTGGCCGAGCGCGTTCCGCTGCTGGTCAACCGCAACGCCTTCAACCAGCACTACCTGAACACCAAGGCAGCCAAGCTGGGCCACATGATGACGCCGCTGACGCCGGCGCCGGTGGAGGATGGCGCGCTGTAAGGTGAGTTTTTAAAGCTTGATTTTAAGGACTGCATGAAATTTAACAAGCTTGCTATTGTCATCGCCCTGAGCTGGGTCTACGCCGCCGCGCTGGCGGCACCGGCCGCGAATGCGCCGGCCAAGCTGCCGCAACTGGCCGCCGCGCAGTCTTCCGCCAAGGCCTCGGCGCCCGACGCCGACAACGCCGACGCCGCCCCGCTGCCGCCACCCTCCACCGCGGCCCAGCATCTCTACGGTTCCGCCAAAAACGACATCCTGCAAGTGCGCTCGCTGCTCAAGAGCGGCCGCACGCAATCGTCGGTCGGCTCGGGATTTTTGATCGGCACCAGCAACCTGGTGGTCACCAACTACCACGTGGTCTCGCAGTTCGCGCTCGATCCCGACACCTACGTCGGCGAATGGGTGGACACCAGCGGCCAGCGCGGCAACGTCGAACTGCTGGCGGTAGACGTGCTGCACGACCTGGCCGTGCTGCGCGTGAGCCGCAACGGTACCGGCTTCTTCAAGATCCCCGAACAGCTGGCCAAGCTGACGCAGGGCCAGTACCTGTACTCGCTGGGCAATCCGCTCGACCTGGGCTTCGCCATTTCCGAAGGCGCCTACAACGGCGTGATCGCGCGCAGCTTCTACGACCAGCTGATGTTCACCGGCCCGATCAACTCCGGCATGAGCGGCGGCCCCAGCGTGACGGTGGACGGTGCGGTGGCCGGCGTCAACGTCTCCAAGCGCCTCGATGGCGAACTGGTCAGCTTCCTGGTGCCGGCCCGCTTTGCGCAGGACTTGCTCAAGCGCGTGGAGCAGCAAAAGAAAACGCCGACCGACTTCACCGCCGTGGTCGCCGCCCAGTTGCTGAACCATCAGCGCGCCATGGTCGACCAGCTGCTGGCCAGCCCGCTGACCCTGAAACCGATGGGCCCGTATCAGGTGCCGGTGCGCGAGTCCGAGCAGATGCGCTGCTGGGGCCGCTCCAATGTCAAGGCCGACAAGCCGTTCACGGTGGATGACGCCAGCTGCGCGATGGAGTCGGCGATCTTCGTCAGCGGCTCGCTGCAGACAGGCCAGCTGAGCATACGCCACCAGTACCTGCGCAGCACCGGCCTGGACAAGCTGCGCTTCGCGCAACTGGCCAGCTCTTCGTTCAAGAACGAGCACTTCGGCACCAGCAAGGACACCCGCCTGACCGGCCCGCAGTGCACCGAGGACTTCGTCAAGAACAAGGACCTGCCGCTGCGCGCCGTGCTGTGCGTGCGCGCCTACCGCAAGTTCGCCGGCCTGTACGATTTCGCGCTGCTGACCGCCAGCACCGACCAGGGTTTGATGAGCCTGCAAAGCCGGCTCGATGCGCGCGGCGTCTCGTATGAAAACGGCTTGCGCCTGTCGCGCGTGTTCATCGAATCGCTGGGCCTGGCGCCGGTGGTCAAGAAGCCTGTCGTGGCGGCCGCTCCAGCCAAGGGAGGCAAGCAATGAAAGCCCCCTACTTCATCGAAATCCTGGCTCGCAACGGCGACGTGCTGCACCGTCACAAAGTAGCCGCACTGCCGATCCGCCTGGGCCGCAGCTACGATAACGACGTCATCCTCGACGACGCCCACAGCGCCGCCGCCCACGCCGTGGTCGACGCCAACGAGGAAGGCGAGCTGGTGCTGCGCGACCTGGGCAGCAAGAACGGCACCTACCTGCAAGGCAAGCGCCAGACCAGCGTGGTGCTGGAGGGCGACACCATGGTGCGCCTGGGCCACACGCGGCTGCGGGTGCGCGCGGCCGACTTTCCGGTCGCCGCCGAAGTGGCGGACACCACCATGCACGGCTGGGAAGGCGCGGCGCCGGCCACCATCGGCCTGGCGCTGATCGCCATCTGCACCTGCTTGGAAACCTGGCTGTCCGACGTCGAACCGTTCGCGTTGATACGCTACCTGCTGGTGCTGGCAAGCAGCCTGGCCGCAGGCCTGCTGTGGAGCGGCGTGTGGGCGCTGGCCAACCGCCTGTTCGGCAGCCACGCGCGGCTGGGCCGGCACTTGTTCATCCTCGGCAGCGGCCTGGCCGTGCTGGGTGTGTGGCGGGTCGGCGGCGCGGCGCTGGCGTATGCGTGGTCGGCCGAAGCGTTCACCCGCTACGGCAACCTGGTCACGCTGGCGATCGCCTGTGGCATGCTGTTCTTCCACCTGATCACCATCAAGCCCCACCATCCGCGTCGCTTTGCGATCAGCTGCTGGGTGATGCTGGTGGGCGGCGCCGGCCTGATGTTGATGACCAATCTGCAAAGCACGGGACGCGCCTCGGATGAGCTGTACATGTCGGTGCTGCTGCCGCCGGAAGTGCGGCACAGTCCCGACCGCAGCGTCGACCAGTTCATGGCCGATGCCGCCAAGCTCAAAACCGGCGCCGACGCCGCCCGCGTCCGCGCGGTCAAGGACGGCACGCCGGAAACCGACGACGACGACGGCGACGAATAACCCCCGGGGTCAGGTCTGACATTCGGACACGAGCTCTGCCGTACTAGGCGCTACGGCAGAGCTCGTGTCCGAATGTCAGACCTGACCCCGGATAAAAAAAGCCCGCCGGCCTGAACGCGCTTAAGAATGCGCTCAGTGCCGGCGGGCTTTTTTACGTGCTGTCTGTTACTTGGCTGCTTTGCGGCGGCGGGCGATGACGCCTACCAGGCCCAGGCCGGCCAGCATCATGGCGTAGGTTTCCGGCTCAGGTACGGCGGCGGTGACGGACACATTGTCCAGCACGGCGCCCGACCAGCCGTCGCCACCGACACTACTGAACACCAGCGCTTGCGAACCGCTGGTGGCGGTGAAGTTGAAGGTGTAATTGGTGACCGGGGTGCTGCCGTCGAACGCGTAGTGGTTGCCACCAACGAACACATCCATGCCGGCGCCGTGCGAGTTTGGATTGTGGGTCAGGTCGAACGACAGCGTGTAAGTGGCGCCGACAACTGCGTTGAACGATTGCGACAGTACGCCAGGACCCGGCGAACCCAGCATGTCGATGCTGTTGCCCGAAATCGCGTTGTAGCTGTTGTTGATGATGTCGACCGAGTTACCGCCGACGGTCCAGTAGGCGATCGCGCCATCGCCTGCGCCCACCACGGTGTAGTTGTTCAGATTGACGCCGCTGGCGATTTCAAAGTCGCCGTTCTGGATCAGGTTGGCGGCCGATGCGGCGCCCGAAACGCTTGCTGCGGCAATGGCTGCTGCCAGGATCAGTTTGGACATTTTCATGTTATGACTTTCAAAAAGGAGGGGAACGGCGACTCAATAACGCTATTCTACCGACTAATTTCAAAGACACAACTAAAATTTCATTTTAATATCAGATGTATTTTTTAAGCAATATTTTCATAACCTCAAGAAGGCCATCCGCGCAGTACCTGGTCCACCACTTCCTGTAGCTGTTTGCGGGTGGCGCCGGCCGCCGCCTGCACTGCCATGCCATTGGAGACCGTCATCACATAGCGCGCCATCTGGCCCGAGCAACTGTCGGCCGGCAGGTCGCCGTCGGCCTTGGCGCGCTCCAGGCGCGCGCGCAATTTGGCCTCGCTGGCGGCGCGGCGTTCGATCAAAGAGTCGCGTATTGGCAACGCATCGTCGCTGCAAGCGAGCGCGCCGTTGATCACCAGGCAACCATGCGGGTTCTCGGATTCGGTCTGGGCGTCGGCATTGCCGCGCAAAAAATGCTCGACCACGGCGCGCGCGGTCGGCTGCGCCAGCGCCGCATTGAACAGCGGATCGTGGGAAGCGCCGTAGCGCTCCAGCGCCAAGCGGAACAGGTTTTCCTTGTTGCCGAACACGGCGTACAGGCTGGGACGGTTCATGCCCATCGCCTCGGTCAGCTCCGGCAGCGAGCTGCCTTCGTACCCCTTCTCCCAGAACACTTTCATGGCCTTGTCCAGCGCCGTCTCCGCGTCAAAAGTGCGCGGGCGGCCGGACTTGCGAGCTGTTGCAGAAATATCTTTCATACCGATCGGTTAAAAATTGATTGACAAAGTTCTTTGCGGACTTCATTATGAACCGATCAGTAAAAAACTCAAGTATTTTTACAGCTCATAGGGAATAACTCATATGCAAAACCACACCAACGCCCAGGCCGTCCTCCCCGACGACGCGCCCTCGCCCATTACCACACCCACCCGCGCCGCCTGGCTGGCCGTGCTGTCGGTCGCCGTCGGCTCGTTCGCGCTGGTGACCACGGAGTTCCTGCCGGTCGGCCTGTTGCCGTCCATCGCCGCCGAATTGGGCGTGACCGAAGGCATCGCCGGCATGATGGTCACCGTCCCCGGCCTGGTGGCCGCGTTTGCCGCCATCCTGGTCACCATCGGCGTCGGCAAGACCGACCGCCGCTACGTCATCTGGGGCCTGACCGCCACACTGATCGCCTCCAACCTGATCGTCGCGCTGTCGCACAGCTATCCACTGGTGCTGGCCGGACGCGCGCTGCTGGGCATAGGCGTCGGCGGCTTCTGGGCCATCGGCGGAGCGCTGGGCAACCGGCTGGTGCCGGAGGCATCGGCCGCGCGCGCCACCTCGATCATCTTTGCCGGCATCTCGCTGGGCACCGTGGCCGGCGTACCGGCCGGCGCGATGATCGGTGAGATGGTGGGCTGGCGCATGGCCTTCTTCACAGCCAGTGCGGTGTCGCTGCTGGTGCTGGCGGCGCAAATGTGGCTGCTGCCACGGCTGCCGACCACCTCCGCCCTGACCTTCGGCCAGCTGCCGGCGCTGCTGCGCGTGCAGAAGGCGCGGCTGGGCATGCTGGCGACGCTGCTGATCTTCATCGGCCAGTTCGCCGCCTACACCTATGTGACGCCGTTCCTGAGCCAGGTCGCCGGCTTGAGCGCCAAGACCATCAGCGTGCTGCTGCTGATTTATGGCGCGGCGGGTTTCGTGGGTAATCTGATCGGCGGCTGGGCGGTGGCCCGAAGCGTGAAGAATTCACTGATCGCCACCGGTGTGATCATGGGCCTGTCCGCCGCGGCGATGCCGCTGTTCGGCGCCACGGCTGCCGGCGCAACGGTGTTGATCGTGATCTGGGGCCTGGCCTTCGGCATGATGCCGATCTCGGTGCAGACCTGGATGTTCAAGGCCGCGCCGGATGCGATGGAAAGCGGCGGCGCAGTATTCGTCGCCACCGCACAGATCTCGCTGGCCAGCGGCGCGCTGGTGGGCGGCGTGTCGGTCGACCATCTGGGCGTGTCGAGCGCGATGGTGGTTGGCGGCGTGTTTGCGTTGGCGATGGCCGCCGTCATCGCGGCGTGGGCACGGGACGACGGCAAGCCGCTGGCCAAGCTGCACGCCGTACACTGATCAGATCCGGCCGCGTTTGAATTCAGCCAGGAAGGCCTTGGTCTCCCTGGCTGACAGCACTGTGATTTCATCGCCATGCCAGGCATACAGATATGGTGTGCCGCCCAGGCGGTCGGTCAGCTTGGCATCGAGCAGGAAGCAGGTGCCGAGCGGGTACTCGTCGCTCATGCGGCGCGAACACTGCACATGCAGCTCCGGCGAGAAGGCCTGTCCCGGCACCGGATGGATCTCCACCCTGCCCGCGCGCTCCACCGAATGCACCGCCACCTGCCGATAAGCGTAGATATCACGCGCCATCGTCCATCCTTCGCCGTCAAAAGCGCCATGGTAGCAGATCGTTTATCGATGCTGGCTATCCCACCAGCGAAGTAACGAACTCCAGGAAGGCCAGCGTTTTCGCCGGCGGATGGTAGCGCGACGGGTAGTAGGCATACATCGGGAAGCGTTCGTCAGGCCATGCCGTCAACACCGGCGTCAGCGCGCCTGAACGCAGCAGCGGCTCCACCGCCAGGTCGATCACCTGCGCCAGGCCGTAGCCAGCCAGCAGTACGCTTTCCATGGTGCCGGCGTCGTTCAGCGTCAGTTGTCCGCGCGGGTTGACCACCGTGGTTTTGCCGCCGCGATGGAACTCCCAGTCGTAGGGCCGGCCCGTCGCCGGATTGCGGAAGTGGATGCAGGTGTGGTCCTCGCCTTCCAGGTCGGACGGCTTCTTCGGCACGCCGTGGCGACGCAGGTAGGCCGGTGTGGCGACGGTCAGCACGCGCGTGTCCATCAGCTTGCGGGCGATCAGCGATGACGATTGCGGATCGCCGAAACGTATCGCCAGGTCGAAGCCATCGCCCACCATGTCGCCCAACTGGTCGCGCGCCACCAGGTCCAGGTCCAGTTCCGGATGCCGTTTCAGGAAGGCGCCCAGTTTGGGGCCCAGCAGCAGCCGCGCCAGCAGCGGCTCGATGTTGACGCGCAGCCGCCCACGCACCACGACCGCCCCCTCTCCCGCCGAGGCCACCGCCTCCTCCAGCCCTGCCAGCAGCGGCCCGATTTGCGCATAGAAGCGACGGCCTTCGTCCGTCAACGTTACCTTACGCGTGGTGCGGTCGAACAGCCGGATGTTGAGCCGCGCCTCCAGCTTGGCGATGGCGCGGCTGACGCCGGACTGCGACATCTCCAACGCCTCGCCCGCGCGCACGAAACTGCCGGCATCGACGATCGCCGCCAGCACGCGCATGCCATTTACTACCCTTTCGTCGAACGCCATGATGTATGCCGATTTGTCATGAATGATATGAGTTCCATGCTATCGGAGTATCAGTGTTTTTGCATCAGAATTCTTGCATGCGGACTTTCCGTCTTATTCAAGGAGAACATGATGAATGCAACGAACGAAATTAAATCAGGCACGGGCGGCCGCCTGCTTGGGCAACGCGTGATAGTGCTCGGCGCTTCTTCGGGCATCGGGCTGGCGGTGGCGCGCGAGGCCCTGCGCGAGCAGGCGGAGGTGCTGGTGGTGTCGAGCCAGATCTCGCGCGTCGAGAAAGCGCTGGAATACCTCGGCGGCAAGGCGCAGGGTTGCGCGCTGGATCTGCACGATGAACGGGCCATCGAGCGCTTCTTCGCCACCACCGGCGAATTCGATCATCTGGTTTATACGGCGGGCGACGCGCTCACGATCGGCGCCTTGACCGGCTTCGACCTGGCGGCAGCGCGCTCGGTGTTTGACTTGCGCTACTGGGGTGCGCTGGCGGCGGCCAAGTACGGCGCGCGCCATATCCGGGCTGGTGGCTCGATCACCTTCACGACCGGCATCGCGGCGGCGCGTCCACAGAGCGGATGGTCGCTGATGTCCAGCGTGTGCGGCGCGGTGGAGGCGCTGACGCGGGCGCTGGCGGTGGAGTTGGCGCCACTGCGGGTCAATGCAGTATCGCCGGGGGTGATCGCGACGAATCTGTGGGCGGACATGCCGCAAGCGCAGCGCGAGCAGTTGTTTGCCGACGTCGGTGAGGCGCTGCTGGTCGGGCGCGTAGGCTCAGCAGAAGACGTCGCCGCCGCCTACCTGTTCCTGATGAGCAGCGGCTACGCCACCGGCCAGGTTCACGTCGTCGACGGCGGCGCACTATTGATCTAATCGAAGGACGGTTGAGAATGCCAGGCACAGGATATCGAAACGATGTCCTGGCGAACTGGTATTTTTATTTGGTGGCGCTTGAAGGATATCTTTAAGCCACTAAACTGAAATGACTACGTACACGTGGGACGAAACCAAGCGCCTAAGCAACCTGCGCAAGCATGGCCTGGATTTCGCCGATGCTCCGCCTGTGATTGAGGGCGCGTATAGCACTGTTGAGGACGTTCGCTTTCGATACAGCGAACGTCGATATAACGCATATAGCTACTTCCAAACTTATGCTGCTGTCGTCACTTACGCGGAGGAAAATGATGAAATACGAATCATCTCATTTAGAAAAGCAACGAAACGTGAAGCAAACGAAATATTTAGAAGACCCGGATAGCTGGCTAAATGTAATGCCAGACTATGACGACGAGATCGTGATTGACGAAGATGGACCGGAATACGATCCAAGATACTTCACCGAGCCCGTGCATAAGTTCAGGGGCAGGATTATTCCGCCCCGAAAATCGCCAACAGATCCATTCGACCCGGAATGGCTGGCCTATATGAAGTCCATCACGCCGCTGGTACAGATGGAGCCTGATGTTCTGGGCGGCATACCAGTATTCAAAGGAACACAGGTGCCAATCAAGCGGATGTTCGACTATCTGCTGGCGGGAAAACCGCTGGATGACTTTTTAGCAGACTATCCGTCGGTTTCCCTAGACATGGCCATCGGCGTAAGGGACAACGCGACGACCTTATTTTACGAAGATATCAGCAAGGCGATGGATTCGGCCGCGATCCCCTCTTCCCTGCCCAGGTAACCCAGCTTCTCGTTGGTCTTGGCCTTGATGTTGACCTGGCCGACCGCCACGCCCAAATCCTCCGCGATGTTGGCGCACATGCTGGCGATATGCGGCGCCATCTTCGGCCGCTGCGCGATGATGGTGGCGTCGATGTTGCCGATGCTGTAGCCGGTGGCCACCACGCGCCGCGCGGCTTCCTTCAGCAGGGTGCGCGAATCGGCGCCCTTGAACTGCGGATCGGTATCCGGGAAGTGCTTGCCGATGTCGCCCAGCGCCGCTGCGCCCAGTATCGAATCGGTGATCGCGTGCAGCAGCACGTCGGCGTCCGAGTGTCCCAGCAGGCCCACATGATGCGGGATGTCGACGCCGCCGATAATCAGCTTGCGGCCTTCCACCAGTGCGTGGCAATCATAGCCCTGGCCGATGCGGAATGGGAGTTTGGTCATTTTTCTATCCTGTGTTATTCGCCGGCGGCCAGATACATTTCCGCGATGCGGATGTCGGCCGGCAGCGTGACTTTCAAATTACGTGGATGGCCTTCAATCAGCCGCGGCGACAGGCCCAGCATCTCGACGGCGCTGGCGTCGTCGGTGATGGCGTTGGCGTCCGGCGCGCTGCCCAAGGCGCGCAGCAGCAGCTCGTAGCTGAACATCTGCGGCGTCTGCGCCAGCCACAGGCCGTTGCGCGACACCGTCGTCGCGGCCACCGGCACCACGCCCGTCGCGCGCTTGACCGTGTCCACCACCGGCAGCGCCAGCAGGCCGCCTGCGGCGTCGTCGCCCACGCCGTCTATCAGCTTGGCGATCAGGGCCGGCGTCAGGCCGGGACGCGCGGCGTCGTGCACCATGATCATGTCGCCGCCGGCGACCACGCCCTGCAGCTCACGCAGGGCGTTGAGCACCGTGTCCATGCGGGTGGCGCCGCCGCAGCGCAGCACCGTCACGCCGTCCAGGTCGGCCGGCAGCACGCCGTCGATCTGGCCGTCGGCCGCGCTGACCACCACGTAGGTATGCGCCACCAGGTCGCTGGCGCGGAAGGCGTCGACCGCATGGCGCAACATCGGCTTGCCGCCTACCGTCAGGTATTGTTTGGGTCCGTCCGCCGCCATGCGCGCGCCGACGCCGGCGGCGGGCAGCAGCGCAAAGTAGCGCGGGGTATGTTTGGATGCAGTCATATTCTTCAATTATTTATGGCGACGCAGCAGGATGGCGGCGATCTCGCCGTCGCAGACCTTGCCCATGCGGGCGTATTCTTCCGGCGTATCGATCTCCGCCTGTTTGGCCCTGCCCTTGTCGAATTCATCGCGGATGAAGGGGAACCAGGTGCCGTTGATCTCATGCTCCAGCGCCGACATCGCCGTGCCCGACGGCGCGTACAGCGGCTTGGCTTCGAAGCGTTTGTTCAAGGCCTCGCGCACCACCTGCTCCACACGCGCCAGGTTTTCCATGTAGGCCTGCAGATGCCGCTGTTCGTGTTCGAGGATCGCCTGGTACGCGCAGGTGCCCGGCGCGAACTCGTTACCGACATAAATCAGCACCGGCGAATAATTCAGCTTCAGGTCCACGCGCGGCGCGATGCATTCGTAGCCGCTGACCGGATCCTGCAACACCGGCCCGCCCAGGTCGACCGAATACTGGCCCTTGGTCACGGTCAGCCCCAGCGTCACCATCTTGTTGTCCATGTTGCCGGACTTCGCGGTCAACGCGCGGTAAGGCAGCTGGTTGTTGATGGTGTAGCCGTTCTGTTTGGCCGACAGCACCGACACCGTCTTCGCGATCGTATCCTCGCAACGGATCTGGAACGGCGTGCGCTGCGCGGCGGCGTATGCCGTGCCGCTGGCCAGCAGGCCCAGACCGACGAGGATGACGAGCTTCATAGCTTCCAGTCGCCCGCGCGCAGCTTGTCCAGCCAGAAGATGCCGATGATGGTTTTGACGTCGGTGACTTTCCCTTCGCGCACCCATTGCAGCAGTTCGTCGATGGTGGCGGTGAAGGTTTCGAGGAACTCGCCGTCGTCCAGCTTCTGCGGGCCGGCCTTCAGGCCGCGCGCCAGGTACAGGTCCAGGTGCTCGTCCGAATAGGCGATGGCGTTGTGGATAGTGGTGACGAACTGCCACTCGGTGGCGGTGTAGCCGGTTTCCTCTTCCAGTTCGCGGTGGGCGGCGACCAGCGGGTCTTCATTGTGATCGATTTTCCCGGCCGGGAATTCGATGAACACCTGATGCAGCGGATAGCGGTACTGGCGTTCCATCAGCACCCTGCCGTCGTCCAGCAACGGCAGGATCACCACCGCGCCGGGGTGCAGCACGAATTCGCGCGCGGTGTGCTTGCCGTCGGGGAGTGAGATAGTGTCGCGTTGGACTTTGAGGAAGTGGCCGTTGTAGACCAATTCACCGTCGATACGGGTTTCTGTCAGATGCTCGTCCATGCCTGTTCCACGTCGTTGAAGAACGATAGTGTATCAGCCGTGGCGCTTGCGCAGGTAGCGGACGATGAATCCAGGGAAGCCCAGGACGATGAAGATGCAGGCGGAGATGGCATAAAACTCCCAAGTCTGCGGGAAGCGGTTGCCGATCTGCGCTTCGAGGGCGAAGCCGATGGCGCCAACGACAAAGTACAGCACCGCCATTTCCGCCAGCCGCACGAACAGCGGCTTGCGGGGCCACTTGGTGGCCACCAGTGCGAATACTTTGTCGTTGAAAAACGGCAGGTTGGCGGCCACCAGTGCAGCGGCGATCACCAACCAGCTGGCGACGGAAACATCCATCAGGTGTTCAGCGTCAGGGTGATGGCTTTCAGGCAGGCCGCCAGCAGCGGGCCTGGCAGCAGGCCCAGTGCGATGATGGCGATGCCGTTCAGGCTCAGGGCGAAGCTCATGTCGCCCTTGACCACGATCGGTGCATTGTCGGTCGGCTCATCGAACCACATCATCTTGACCACGCGCAGGTAGTAGAACGCGCCGATCAGCGAGAACATCACCGCCAGCACGGTCAGCCAGATCTGGCCGGTGCCCAGCACTGCGGTCAGCACCGAGAACTTGGCGGCAAAGCCCATCATCGGTGGCACGCCGGCCAGCGAGAACAGCAGGATCGACATCACAGCCGCGAACCAGCCGTTACGCTTGCTCAGGCCTTTGAAGTCGGCCAGGTTTTCCGCTTCGAAGCCGGCGCGCGACAACAGCATCAACACGCCGAAGCTGCCGATGGTGGTCAGCACGTAGGTGATGGTGTAGTACATCGCGGCGCTGTAGGCAGCGGCGGCGCCGGTACGGTCGGTGGTGCCGGCAACGCCAGCGAGCAGGCCAAGCAGCACGAAGCCCATTTGCGCGATGGTGGAGTAAGCCAGCATGCGCTTCAAGTTGGTCTGTGCGATCGCGGTCAGGTTACCGATGGCCAGCGACATTACCGCCAGCACCATCAACATCTGCTGCCAATCGACTGCCATCGGCAGCAGGCCTTCCACCAGCAGGCGGATGCAGATGGCGAAGGTGGCGATCTTCGGTGCGCCGCCCAGCAGCAGGGTCACTGCGGTTGGCGAACCTTCATACACGTCCGGTACCCACATGTGGAACGGTACTGCGCCCAGCTTGAACGCCAGGCCGGCGACCAGGAACACCAGGCCGAAGACCAGGATGGTCGGCTTGATGGTGCCGGCTGCGACAGCGGTTGCCACTTTGGCGATGTCCAGCGTGCCGGTCGCGCCGTACAGCATCGAGATGCCATACAACAGGAAACCGGAGGCCAGCGCGCCCAGGATGAAGTACTTCATCGCGGCTTCGGTGGCTTTGTGGTTGTCGCGGCGGATCGCCACCAGCGCGTACAGCGACAGCGACATCAGTTCCACGCCCAGGTACACGGACAGGAAGTTGGAGCCGGAGATCATGACCATCTGGCCCAGCGTGGCGAACAGCGCCAGCACGTAGAACTCGCCGCCCAGGTTACCGCTCAACATGCCGCGGTCGTCCGCGTATTGACGCGAGTAGACCAGGGTCAGGCCGACGGCCAGGTAGGTGAACAGCTTGAGCAGGTTCGACATCGGGTCGGACACGAACATGCCGTTGAAGGTGTAGACCGTGGTGCCGGCCGCGTAGTCGTGGTAGCTCAGGGCGCCGCAGATCAGCAGCGTCAGCAGCGACAGCACGTAGGTCACCGAGCGCTTACCCTGCGACAGGAACATATCGATCAACAGGATCGCGCAGGCGCCGACCAGCAGGGTGATCTCTGCGTACAGCGGCACCATGTCGATAACTGCTTGTGGAAGTGGAGTAGTCATTTATGTGTTTCCGTTTTCAGTAAGGCAGCTTGCTGTGTGCAACGTGAGCCAGCAGGTCTGCAACCGAGGTTTGCATCGTGTCGGTGAATGGCGCTGGGTACAGGCCCATGAACAGCACGGCGACAGCCAGAATGCCCAGCATCAGGAATTCGCGGCCGTTGACGTCGACCAGTTCAGCCACATGGTGGTTGGCGACCTTGCCGAAGATGACGCGCTTGGCCATCCACAGCGAGTAGGCTGCGCCCAGGATCAGCGCGGTCGCGGCCAGCAGGCCGATCCAGAAGTTGTACTGGGTGGCGCCCAGGATCACCATGAACTCGCCGACGAAGCCGGAAGTCGCTGGCAGACCGCAGTTGGCCATCGAGAAGAAGATGAACAGCGCGGCGAACTTCGGCATCTTGTTGACGACACCACCGTAGTCGGCGATCTGGCGCGAGTGCGCCTGGTCGTACAGTACGCCGATACACAGGAACATCGCGCCGGAGATGAAGCCGTGCGAGATCATTTGTGCGATGGCGCCCTGCACACCGATGTTATTGAAGATGAAGAAGCCCAGGGTGACGAAGCCCATGTGCGCGATCGACGAATAGGCGACCAGTTTTTTCATGTCTTTCTGTACCAGCGCGACCAGGCCGATGTAGATCACGGCGATCAGCGACAGGGTGATGACGAACGGCGCCATGTAGTGCGATGCATCCGGCACGATAGGCAGCGAGAAACGCAGGAAGCCATAAGCGCCCAGCTTCAGCATGATCGCGGCCAGCACGGCGGAACCGCCGGTAGGCGCTTCCACGTGGACGTCAGGCAGCCAGGTGTGGACCGGGAACATCGGAACTTTGACGGCGAAGGCCATGAAGAAGGCGATGAAGATGAAGATCTGCTCTTTCATCGTCAGGGCGATCTTGTGCCACATCAGGATGTCGAAGCTGCCGCCCGATACCTTGTACAGGTAGATGATGGCGACCAGCGTCAGCAGCGAACCGAAGAAGGTGTACAGGAAGAACTTGAACGACGCATACACGCGGTTATCGCCGCCCCAGATACCGATGATGATGTACATCGGGATCAGCGTGGCTTCGAAGAAGAAGTAGAACAGCAGGCCGTCCATGGCGCAGAACACGCCGATCATCAGGCCGGACAGGATCAGGAAGGCGCCCATGTACTGAGCGACGCGCTTCTGGATCACCTGCCAGGCCGAGATCACGACGATCACGGTGATGAAGGCGGTCAGCGGCACGAACCACAGCGACAGGCCGTCGATGCCCAGCGAGTAGTAGATGTTGAAGCGCTCGATCCACGGCGACTTCTCGACGAACTGCATGCCGTGGGCCGCGTTGTTGAAGTGGACGATCAGCGGCAGCGTGGCGATGAAGCTGATGATGGAAGCGATCAGCGTACCAACGCGGACCAGGCCGGCATTGGAGTCACGGCCCAGGGCCAGCACGATCAGGCCGAACAGGATCGGGAGCCAGATCGCCAGGCTCAGGAACGGAGGATAGGATGTAATTGACTGCATCATGGTTATCGTTATCTCTTTGCGTATCAGCTAATTAAGCGTGCCAAAACGGCAGGAAGTAGACCAGGAACCCCAGAATGCCGAGGATCATGACGAACGCATAGTGGTAGATGTAACCAGTCTGCGCCAGGCGGGTCAGCGACGAGAACCAAGCCACTACTTTGGCGCTGCCGTTGACCAGCAAGCCGTCGATCAGGGTCTTGTCGCCGATGTTCCACAGGCCATTGCCCAGCATGCGCGCGCCGCCGGCGAATACGACCTCGTTGAACTTGTCCATGTAGTACTTGTTCTCCAGCAGCGTGTGCAGGAACTTGAACTTGGCGTAGAACCAGGCCGGTACGCGTGGATTGATCATGTAGCAGTAGTACGCCGATGCGACACCGGAGATGGCCAGCCACAGCGGCAGCGAGGTCAGCGAGTGCATCGCCATTGCCATCGGGCCGTGGAATTCGTGCGTCAGCTCTTCCATCGCAGGATGGTTTTCACCGAAGGCGATCACGCCTTTGAAGAAGTCGCCGAACAGCATAGGACCGATGGTCAGGTAGCCGATGATGACCGAAGGGATGGCCAGCATCGCAAGCGGGAACCAGACCACGAATGGCGATTCATGCGGCTTCTGACCTGGTGCCAGGCCGTGGTGACCGTGATCTTCCTCTTCATCGTGGCCATGGTCGTCGTGACCGTGGCCGTCGTCGTGGGCAGCTGCAGCCGGAGCATGATGATGGTCGTCATGTGCATGAGCCTTGCCGAAACGCTCTTCCCCGTGGAACACCAGGAAGTACATACGGAACGAGTAGAACGCGGTCACGAACACGCCAGCCAGCACGGCGAAGTTAGCGAAGCCTGCGCCCCAGATATGGGTCGCAGCGACGGCTTCGATGATCGAATCCTTCGAGTAGAAGCCCGAGAAGAACGGCGTGCCGATCAGCGCCAGGGAACCCAGCAAGGAAGTGATCCAGGTGATAGGCATGTACTTGCGCAGGCCGCCCATGTTGCGGATGTCCTGGTCGTGGTGCATGCCGATGATGACCGAACCGGCGCCCAGGAACAGCAGCGCTTTGAAGAATGCGTGGGTCATCAGGTGGAACACAGCCACCGAGTAAGCGGACGAACCCAGTGCCACGGTCATGTAGCCCAGCTGCGACAGGGTCGAGTAAGCGACTACGCGCTTGATGTCGTTCTGGATGATGCCCAGGAAGCCCATGAACAGCGCGGTGATCGAACCGATGACCAGGATGAACGACAGTGCGGTGTCCGACAGTTCGAACAGCGGCGACATGCGAGTCACCATGAAGATACCGGCGGTAACCATGGTCGCGGCGTGGATCAGTGCCGAGATCGGGGTTGGGCCTTCCATCGAGTCAGGCAGCCAGACGTGCAGCGGGAACTGCGCCGACTTGCCCATCGCGCCGATGAACAGGCAGATACAGGCTACGGTCAGCAGCGCCCAGTCGGTGCCCGGCAGGGTCATCGCCATCAGCTGTTCCTTCTTGTGGAACACTTCCTGATAGTCCATCGAACCGGCGTAGGCCAGCAGCAGGCCGATACCCAGGATGAAACCGAAGTCGCCGACGCGGTTGACCAGGAAAGCCTTCATGTTGGCCACGATCGCCGTTGGGCGGGTGTACCAGAAACCGATCAGCAGGTAGGAAACCAGGCCCACCGCTTCCCAACCGAAGAACAGCTGCAGGAAGTTGTTCGCCATGACCAGCATCAGCATCGAGAACGTGAACAGCGAGATGTAGGCGAAGAAGCGATTGTAGCCTTCGTCTTCCGCCATGTAGCCGATGGTGTAGATGTGCACCATCAGCGACACGAAGGTCACCACGCACATCATCATCGCCGACAGCGCGTCGATCTGGAAGCCGACTTCCAGCTTCAGGCCGGCCACGGTCATCCAGTTGTAGACGGTGCCGTTGTAGTAGGCGCCGTTGACCACATCGTTCAGCGTCAGCGCCGACAGGATGAAGGCAACCAGCACGCCCAGGATGGTCGCAGTGTGCGAGGTCTTGCGACCTACGACATTGCCGAAGAATTTAGTTCCTAACAAGCCCGCAATCGCGGCGCCGGCCAGCGGCGCCAAGGGTACGGCTAGCAGGAGATTAGGGTTAAGAGTAACCGCCATGATGAACCTTAATCGTTATTTTTCGAGGTTTGAACTTTAGCCACGGGATCAACCCTTCAGGCTATCCAGGTCTTCAACGTTGATGGTGTCCAGGTTACGGAACATCACCACCAGGATCGCGAGGCCGATTGCCGATTCAGCAGCCGCCACGGTCAAGATGAAGAACACAAAGATCTGCCCGGCCGCATCGCCCAGGTAGTGCGAGAACGCGATGAAGTTCATGTTCACTGCCAGCAGCATCAATTCGATGGCCATCAGCAGAACGATGATGTTCTTGCGGTTCAGGAAAATACCAACGATCGAGATCGCGAACAGTATCGCGCCGAGAACGAGGTAGTGAGCGAGCGATAAAGTCATGGTGCCTCCTTAACTTCTGCCGACCCTGCCGCATCTTGGCCGCGCGTGGTGACCGGTGCGATCTTGACGATCTTCAGGCGGTCGTTACGCTTGACGCGCACTGCGTCAGCCGGGTCGAAATGTTTGGTGTCCTTGCGCTTGCGCAGGGTCAGCGCCACGGCGGCGATGATCGCAACCAGCAGGATGACGCCGGCGATCTCAAAGCCGTAGATGTATTTGGTGTAGATCTGGATACCCAGTTCCTTGGTGCCGCCGATATTGCCGGCGTTGACCGCCTGCTGATCGAACGACAGGAAGGAGCGCCACAGCACAGCGGCCATTTCCAGCACGATGATGACGCCGACGAAGGACGCCAGCGGCAAGTAGCCCCAGAAGCCTTCGCGCATCTTGTCCGTATCGATGTCGAGCATCATGACCACGAACAGGAACAGCACCATGACGGCGCCTACGTAGACCAGAACCAGCACGATGGCGAGGAACTCAGCCTCCAGCAGCATCCAGATGCCGGCAGCCGAGAAGAACGCCAGCACCAGGAACAGTGCGGCGTGGACCGGATTGCGGGCCGTGATAACGCGCGTCGCAGCCAATATCATGATGGCTGAGAAGGCGTAGAACAAAGCAGTTTTAAATTCCATAACTAACCCAAGAGACGTACATTATTGATCGACACGCTGATGCCGGCCCGAAGGCCGGCTTTTATATCAGCGGTAAGGAGCGTCCGCTGCGCGGGCTGCGGCGATCTCGTTTTCGTAACGATCGCCAACGGCCAGCAGCATCTCTTTCGTGTAGTACAGATCGCCGCGTTTCTCGCCGTGGTATTCCAGCACGTGCGTTTCAACGATCGAATCAACCGGGCACGACTCTTCGCAGAAACCGCAGAAGATGCACTTGGTCAGATCGATGTCGTAACGCGTGGTGCGGCGCGAACCATCGTCGCGCTGCTCGGATTCGATGGTGATCGCCATCGCCGGGCACACTGCTTCGCACAGTTTGCAGGCGATGCAGCGCTCTTCACCATTCGGATAGCGGCGCAGTGCGTGCAGGCCGCGGAAGCGTGGCGACATAGGCGTCTTCTCTTCCGGGTACTGCACGGTGATCTTGCGCGAGAACATATACTTGCCCGTCAGCGCCATCCCTTTGATCAATTCGGTCAGCATGAAGCTGCCGATAAAGTCTTTTAAACGTTCCATTTTTTCCAGTCCTTACTTCCAGATATTCCAGGATGTCTGCATCCAGCCGGCCACGAACACCAGGTACACCAGCGTCAGAGGGATAAACACTTTCCAGCCCAGACGCATGATCTGGTCATAACGGTAGCGTGGGAAAGTACCGCGCACCCAGATGAAGACGGACACCAGGAAGAACGCCTTGGCGAACAACCAGAAGAAGCCGCCGAAACCGCCCCAGAATTCGAGGAAGGCAAACGGTGCGGACCAGCCGCCCAGGAACATGATCGAACCCAGGGTCGCGATCAAAATCATGTTGGCGTATTCGGCCAGCATGAACATGGCGTAGGCCATGCCCGAGTACTCGACCATGTGGCCGGCAACGATCTCGGACTCGCCCTCGACCACGTCGAACGGGTGACGGTTGCACTCCGCCAGGCCCGAGGTCAGGTAGACCACGAACAGCGGCAGCAGCGGCAGCCAGTTCCACGACAGGATGTTCAGGCCGTGCTCGGCGAACATGCCCTTCTGCTGGCCGGCGACGATGTCGCCGAAGTTCAGCGAACCGGACACCATCAGCACGACCACCAGTACGAAGCCCATCGGGATTTCGTAGGAGATCATCTGTGCCGAGGCGCGCATTGCGCCCATGAACGAGTACTTCGAGTTCGAAGCCCAGCCGGCGATGATGATGCCGTAGACTTCCATCGAGGTGATCGCCATCAGCAGCAGCAGGCCGGCGTTGACGTTGGCCAGTACGGCTTCGGCGCCGAACGGCACCACCGCCCATGCGGCCAGCGCCGGCATGATGGTCATGATAGGACCGATCACGAACAGGCCGCGGTTGGCCTTGGCCGGGGTGATGATCTCTTTGAACAGCAGCTTGAGCGCATCGGCGATCGGCTGCAGCAGGCCCATCGGACCAACGCGGTTAGGACCGACGCGGATCTGGATCCAGCCGATGAACTTACGTTCCCACAGCGTCAGATAGGCAACCAGGCCCATCAGTGGCAGCAGCACGACGATGACGCGGATCAGCGCCCAGATCAGCGGCCAGGCCGGAGCCAGCACGCTGTTGGCGCCCATGGCGTTAAGTGTTGTGACGAATTCAGGCAGAGCCATTATTTACCCTCCCCTGCTTTTTCAACGGTGATGGAACCGAACATGCCGCCCAGTGCAGCGGTCGACGCGTGAGCGGCGGCGACGCGGACTGCGTTGGCAGGCAGTTTGGCATCAACAGCGGCGACCAGGATCGCGCTGCCGGAACCTTGCGTGACCTTGACCTTGTCGCCGGCGGCGACACCCAGCTGCTGCGCCAGAGCGGTCGACAGGTGCGCTTTAGGCGCAGCCGCATCGGCCATCTTCTGCAGCGACTCGGCGCGGCGCACTACGGCGTCGGCGAAGTAGATAGGCACGTCCGCAATACGTTCCGTACCGGTGGAAGCAGCGGAAGCGGCGACCAGTGCTTGTTTCGTTACGTTGTTCAGCTTGGCCGACAGGTCGGTCACGCCGGCGCCCAGCACTTCGTCGCGAATCGCTTCGGACGTGTCGTAGTCGAAACCGGACAGGCCGAGGATGTTACCCAGCACGCGCAGGACTTTCCACGCAGGGCGGGTTTCCAGCAGCGGCTTGACGGTGCCGTTGAAGCTTTGCGCGCGGCCTTCGCAGTTGACGAAGGTGCCCGAGGTTTCGCTGAATGGCGATACCGGCAGCAGCACGTCGGCGTAATCCATGCCGTGCTTGTAGGCCGACATGACGACGACCATCTCCGCGTGTTTCAGTGCGGCGGCGGCGGCTTGCGGGTTGTGTGCGTCCAGCTCAGGCTCGGCGTTCAGCAGCACGTAGGCTTGCTTCTGCTCGGAGAACGCTGGAGCCTTGGCGCCGTTGGCGTTGACCAGGTAAGCGCCAACGGTGTTGGCGGCTTCGGTCAGGTAACCCAGCTTGGCGCCGGTTTGTTCGGCGATCCATTGTGCGGCGGCGTGCAGCGCGGCGGCCTGTGGGTGCTGCGTTGCCGCGTTACCCAGGAAGACGGCCTTGTTCTCGCCGGAGATCAGCGAAGCGGCGATCGCGTTGGCGACGTCGGAAGCTTGTACGCCTTCGAAGCCGGCAGGAGCCGCAACTTCTTTGGCTTTAGCCACGGCCACGACAACTTGCGACAGCGCCGACAACCACTCCGACGGAGCCACGATCATCTTGTTAGCGATGTTCATCAGCTGGTCGTCGTCGCTTGCGTGCAGGATGGACAGCTTGGCGCCGCCCTTCACTGCCGTGCGCAGGCGGGTAGCCAGCAGCGGGTGATCCTTGCGCAGGAACGAGCCGATGACGAAGGCGCGGTTCAGCTGACCGAACTCGGTGATCGACATGCCCAACCAAGGGGTCACATCGCTCAGCGAGAAGTCGCTGTGACGCAGGCGCGTATCGACGCTGTCCGAGCCCATGGCGCGGGTCAGCTTTTGCAGCAGGTGCAGTTCTTCCAGCGTCGAGTGCGGCGTGGCCAGTGCGGCCAGCGCGTTGGCGCCGTGTTCGTGCTTGATGTTCTTCAGGCCGTGTGCGACATATTCCAGCGCGGTCTGCCAATCGACTTCTTTCCACTCGCCGCCCTGCTTCAGCATAGGCTGGGTCAGGCGGTCGGCGGCTTCCAGGCCTTCGTACGAGAAGCGGTCCTTGTCGGAAATCCAGCACTCGTTGACGGCGTCGTTTTCCAGCGGCAGTACGCGCTTGACCTTGCCGGCTTTAACCTGAACGATCAGGTTGGCGCCCAGGCCGTCGTGCGGCGATACCGATTTGCGGCGCGACAGTTCCCACGAACGGGCGCTGTAGCGGAACGGCTTCGACGTCAGTGCGCCTACCGGGCACAGGTCGATCATGTTGCCGGACATTTCAGAGTTGACGGTCTGGCCGACGAACGCGGTGATTTCCGAGTGTTCGCCGCGGCCGATCATGCCCAGTTCCATCACGCCGGCCACTTCCTGGCCAAAGCGTACGCAACGGGTGCACTGGATGCAGCGCGCCATCTCCTGCATGGAGACCAGCGGGCCGGCATCTTTCGGCACGACGACGCGCTTGTCTTCTTCGTAGCGCGATTCGCCCTTGCCGTAGCCGACTGCCAAGTCTTGCAACTGGCACTCGCCGCCCTGATCGCAGATCGGGCAGTCCAGCGGGTGGTTAATCAACAGGAATTCCATCACGGACTTCTGTGCCTGTACGGCCTTGTCCGAAGCGGAGCGCACAATCATGCCTGCCGAGACCGGCGTTGCGCATGCTGGCAAAGGCTTAGGCGCCTTTTCCACTTCGACGAGGCACATACGGCAGTTCGCAGCGATCGACAATTTCTTGTGATAGCAGAAGTGCGGAATGTAGGTTCCCAATTTGTTGGCGGCGTCCATCACCATGCTACCAGCAGGGACTTCGACTTTTTTGCCGT
This sequence comes from Duganella sp. BJB476, assembly GCF_003416895.1. GTDB lineage: Bacteria > Pseudomonadota > Gammaproteobacteria > Burkholderiales > Burkholderiaceae_D > Rugamonas. The sequence continues at coordinate 277,960 of NZ_QVIO01000001.1, read as the reverse complement.
CTATTTCGATTTCAACCATGGTGATCGTTACCTGACGCAGCTTAGATGTAAGCGGGCACTAAGCAATGCTTGTGCTCGACGTGATATTCAAATTCTTCGCGGAATTGCTTGATGAACGCGCGCATCGGCATCGCCGCGGCATCGCCCAGCGCGCAAATGGTGCGGCCCTGGATGTTGTCGCAGATCGAGTTCAGCACGTCCAGATCCGAAGGACGTCCCTGGCCGTTTTCGATGCGGTGAATCATGCGGTACATCCAACCCGTACCTTCACGGCATGGGGTGCATTGGCCGCACGACTCTTCAAAGTAGAAGTAAGCCAGACGCTCCATTGCCTTGACCATGCAACGCGTTTCATCCATGACGATGACGGCGCCCGAACCGAGCATCGAGCCAGCTTTGGCGATCGAGTCGTAGTCCAGGTCGGTGTTCATCATCAGTTCGCCGCGGATCACCGGAGCGGACGAACCGCCAGGGATCACAGCCTTGATCTTTTTGCCGCCGCGCATGCCGCCTGCCAATTCCAGCAGTTTGGCGAACGGGGTACCCAGTGGCACCTCGTAGTTGCCCGGCAGTTCAACGTCGCCCGAGATCGAGAAGATCTTCGAACCGCCGTTGTTCGGACGTCCCATGCCCAGGTACTTTTCAGGACCCATGTTCAGGATGAACGGAACAGCCGCGAAGGTCTCGGTGTTGTTGATGGTGGTCGGCTTGCCGTACAGGCCGAACGACGCAGGGAAAGGCGGCTTGAAGCGCGGTTGGCCTTTTTTGCCTTCCAGCGATTCCAGCAGCGCGGTTTCTTCGCCGCAGATGTAGGCGCCATAGCCATGGTGCGCGTGCAGCTGGAAGCTGAACTCGCTGCCCATGATCTTGTCGCCCAGGAAGCCGGCGGCGCGCGCCTCTTCCAGTGCATCTTCAAACTGGGTGTAGACCTCGAAGATCTCGCCGTGGATGTAGTTGTAGCCTACCGTAATCCCCATGGCGTAGGCGCCAATGGCCATGCCCTCGATCAGCGCATGCGGGTTGTAGCGCATGATGTCGCGGTCCTTGAAAGTGCCCGGCTCGCCCTCATCTGAGTTGCATACCAGGTACTTCTGGCCCGGGAACTGACGCGGCATGAAGCTCCACTTCAGGCCGGTAGGGAAGCCCGCGCCGCCACGGCCGCGCAACGACGACGCTTTCAGGTCGGCGATGATTTGTTCCGGGGTGATCTTTTCTTCGAGGATCTTGCGCAGGGCGCTGTAGCCGCCGCGTTTGACGTAATCTTCCAGGTGCCAGTTCTTGCCGTCGAGGCCGGCGAGAATGACTGGGTCGATGTGACGATTGTGGAGTGACGTCATTTCTTCAATTCCTCCACCAGGGTGTCGATCTTGTCATTGGACATGAAGCTGCACATGCGCTGATCGTTCACCAGCATCACCGGTGCGTCGCCGCAGGCGCCCATGCACTCGCCTTCCACCAGCGTGAAAGCGCCGTCGTCCGTGGTGCCACGGAAGTCGATGCCCAGCTTTTCTTTCAGGTGGTTGGCCGCGCGCACGCCGCCCGACAAGGCGCATGGCAGGTTGGTGCACACGGAAATCTTGTGCTTGCCGACCGGCTTCAGGTTGTACATATTGTAGAAAGTCGCGACTTCCTGCACGGCGATGGCCGGCATGCGGATGTAGTCGGCCAACTCGGCCATCACGTCCGACGAGATCCAGCCCAGTTCAACCTGGGCGTGGGCCAGCGAGGCCATCACGGCCGACTGACGCTGTTCGGCCGGATACTTGGCCAACTCGCGGTCGATTTTTTTGTAGCACTGCTCTGATAACAACATACTTTTTCCTTAGCGGTCGATACTGCCGAACACGATATCTTGCGTACCGATGATGGTCACGGCGTCGGCAATCATGTGGCCGCGCGCCATTTCATCCAGCGATTGCAAGTGCGCGTAATCGGGAGCGCGCAGCTTCATGCGGTATGGCTTGTTGGCGCCATCGGAAATCAGATAGATGCCGAACTCGCCCTTCGGATGCTCCACCGCGCTGTACGCTTCGCCCGGCGGCACGTGGAAGCCCTCGGTGAACAGCTTGAAGTGGTGAATCAGCGATTCCATATTGGTCTTCATGTCGACGCGGCCCGGAGGCGCCACCTTGCGGTTGTCGGTCATGACCGGACCCGGATTGTTGCGCAGCCATTCCACGCACTGCTTGATGATCTTGTTCGACTGGCGCAGTTCTTCCACGCGCACCAGGTAGCGGTCGTAGCAGTCGCCGTTGGTGCCGATCGGCACGTCGAAGTCCATCAGGTCGTACACTTCGTACGGCTGGTGCTTGCGCAGATCCCATTCGATGCCCGAACCGCGCAGCATGGCGCCGGTGAAGCCCATGGCCAGCGCATCTTCCGGCGCCACCACGCCGATGCCGACGGTACGCTGTTTCCAGATACGGTTGTCGGTCAGCAGGGTTTCGTATTCGTCGACGTAGGTCGGGAAACGGCCGGTGAACGCTTCGATGAAGTCCAGCAGCGAACCCTGGCGATGTTCGTTCAGGCCGGCGACGGCCTTGGCCGAGCGGATGATCGACGGCTTGTGCTGCGGCATCGCGTCCGGCAGGTCGCGATAGACGCCACCCGGACGGTAGTAGGCCGCGTGCATGCGCGCGCCCGACACCGCTTCGTAGCAGTCGAACAGGTCTTCGCGGTCGCGGAAGCAGTACAGGAACGGCCCCATGGCGCCGACGTCCAGCGCGTGCGCGCCCAGCCACATCAGGTGGTTCAGGATGCGGGTGATCTCGTCGAACATCACGCGGATGTATTGCGCGCGCAGCGGCACTTCCAGGCCCAGCAGCTTCTCGATGGCCATCACGTAGGCGTGCTCGTTGCACATCATCGAGACGTAGTCGAGGCGGTCCATGTATGGCACGGACTGCAGGTAGGTCTTCTGCTCCGCCAGCTTCTCGGTGCCGCGGTGCAGCAGGCCGATGTGCGGATCGGCACGCTGGATGACTTCGCCGTCCAGCTCCAGCACCAGGCGCAGCACGCCGTGCGCGGCCGGGTGTTGCGGACCGAAGTTCAGGGTGTAGTTCTTAATTTCTGCCATGTTCTTACTTCCCGTAGTTTTCTTCGCGGATCACGCGAGGCACGTTTTCACGCGGCTCGATGGTGACCGGCTGGTAGATCACGCGCTTCTGCTCGGGGTCGTAACGCATTTCGACATAGCCCGACACCGGGAAGTCCTTGCGGAACGGATGGCCGATGAAACCGTAGTCGGTCAGGATGCGGCGCAGGTCGTTGTGACCTTCGAACAGGATGCCGAACATGTCGAACGCTTCGCGCTCGTACCAGTTGACGGCGCGCCACAGCGGAATCAGCGACGGCAGCAGCGGCATCTCGTCGTCGGCGCAGAATGCGCGCACGCGCACGCGCCAGTTGTGCTTCACCGACAGCAGATGGACGACCACTGCGAATCGCAGGCCGTCCCAGGCGCCTTCACCGTAGTTCAGGTAGTCGACACCGGCCAGGTCGATCATCTGATCGAAGCCCAGCGACTTGTCGTCGCGCAGCGTTTGCATCACGCCGTAGTAGTCGGCGGCTTTCACGACCAGCGTGATTTCGCCCAACGCCACGGTAGTGGAAACGCGATCGCCCAAGGCAGTGCCGAGGGCGGTTTGCAGTTGTTCTAAATGTGTAGTCATATTCTGAAGCGACCCCGTTAGCGTGCGATCGTGTTGGTGCGCTTGATCTTGTTTTGCAGCTGCATGATGCCGTACAGCAGAGCCTCAGCCGTCGGCGGACAGCCCGGCACATAGACGTCCACAGGCACGATGCGGTCGCAACCGCGCACCACGGAGTAGGAGTAGTGATAGTAGCCGCCGCCGTTGGCGCAAGAGCCCATCGAGATGACCCAGCGCGGTTCCGGCATCTGGTCGTAGACCTTGCGCAGCGCGGGAGCCATCTTGTTGCACAGCGTGCCGGCCACGATCATCACGTCGGACTGACGTGGCGATGGACGGAACACGACGCCAAAGCGGTCCATGTCGTAACGGGCTGCGCCCACGTGCATCATTTCAACCGCACAGCATGCCAGACCGAACGTCATCGGGAACATCGAACCCGTGCGCGCCCAGTTGATCAGCTTGTCGGCCGAGGTGGTGATGAAACCTTCGTTTAATACGCCTTCAATAGCCATGGCTTATTCCCAATCAAGGGCACCTTTCTTCCAGATATACCAAAAACCGACGACGAATTCAGCGATGAAGCTCATCATCACCAGGAATCCGTTCCAGCCCAGTTCGCGCATGGATACGCCCCACGGGAAGAAGAATGCCGTTTCCAGATCGAACAAAATAAAGAGGATTGCGACGAGGTAGTAACGCACGTCGAATTTCATGCGCGCGTCTTCGAACGCTTCGAAGCCGCATTCATACGGGGAGAGCTTGGCCGCATCTGGCTTGTTAGGCCCAAGGATGTGGCCCAGAACTTGGGGAGCGATGCCTACGCCGAGACCGACGAGGATGAACAACAGGACGGGGAGATAATTTTCGAGGTTCACGATTGATGAGCTTATATTGAACGGTCGGTTAAAAGGACACACTGCGGTGCTCTGCGGTGCTCTTAACGTTCGTCCCAATCGTAAAACTGCTTAGACCAGGATCGAACGACACATCCTCGTAAAAAAGCCAGCTCAGGTACACTTCGGTGCTCCCTTGCTGGCCTTATATTTCTGGTGCCGACGACGAGACTCGAACTCGTACAGCTTGCGCCACTACCCCCTCAAGATAGCGTGTCTACCAATTTCACCACGTCGGCGTAAGGCCGCTATTCTACTGTGTTTTCACGCGGTTGTTAATCCGTATTGCGCCAAAACAAGAAGAAAAACGATAAATCTTTGCTTCTTTTCACTCTGAATTGTTTTTCTAGCTTGCAACGCTAATGTACTGCCAAAACAATGAGCAAACAACTTAAAAAGTTGCTAAGGGACCTGCTGAACTTCACAACTAGTTCATTATTATATTACTTTGGGATCGATGCTGCAGGACCCGTCGCTGCCGGAGCGGCTGGTGCTGCTGCAGGCGCTGCCGCTGGTGCGGTAGGGATCGCTGCCGCGCCGGTCGCTGGTGCCGGAGCTGGCGCCGCTGGCAGGGCCTTGTCCATCACACCACCGCTGACAGCGCCGCTGCCGTGCTGGGTCGAGATGTAGGACAGGGCCAGCGTGGCGCTGAAGAAGATCGCGGCGGCAACGCCGGTCGACTTGGACATGAAGTTCGACGAACCGGTCGCGCCGAACAGGCTGCCCGAAGCGCCCGAACCGAAGGCCGCGCCCATATCGGCGCCTTTACCATGCTGCAGCAATACCAGGCCAATAATGCTAATTGCGGAAATGACCTGCACTACGATAACCAGATTGAACAAGGAGTTCATGTTATTCCATTCAAAAATAAGAGATTTGTATCGTTTTGTTTCTACAGCTGATTTTATGCACTACACGGCTTGGATAATCCCGAGGAAATCCACCGCCTTTAATGCGGCGCCGCCTATCAGGCCGCCGTCGATGTCCGGCTGGGCCATCAATTCTTTTGCATTGTCCGGCTTCATGCTGCCGCCGTACAGGATCTGCACACCGGCCGCGACCGGCGCATTCTTTTGCGCCATGCGCGCGCGCAGGAAGGCATGCGCATCCTGGGCGATTTGCGGCGTCGCGGTCTTGCCGGTGCCGATCGCCCAGACCGGCTCGTAAGCCACAACAATCTTTGCCAGGTCGTCGGCGCCGATCGCATCCAGCACCGCCTGCAACTGTCCGCAGATGACCGCTTCGGTCTCCCCTGCTTCGCGCTGCTCCAGCGTTTCGCCCACGCACACCACCGGCGTCAGGCCGGCAGCCAGCGCCGCGACGGTCTTCTGCGCCACCAGTTCGCTGCTTTCCTTGTGGTAGGCGCGGCGCTCGGAGTGGCCGCACAACACATAACGGGAACCGAAATCGACCAGCATGCCGGCCGAGACTTCACCCGTGTAGGCGCCGCTGGCGTGGACCGATACATCCTGACCGCCCCAGGCGAGCGGGCTGTCTTGCAGTTCAGCCTGGCACTGAGCCAGGTAGGGGGCCGGCACGCACACGGCGCAATCGGCGCCAAAGTCGTTCAGGCCGGCCAATATCCCGGACAACAGAGCCGTATTGCCGGCGTGGTTGCCGTTCATTTTCCAGTTGCCGATGACGAGTTTGCGACGCATAGTAGCCTAAAATTCAATAACCCGCTATTTTAAGCTAGGCTGGTAGCCCGGTCAAACCAGCGGGCTCCGGCCGAGCCCGCGAATGGTGAAAATGCTACGATTTTTCGTTTAAATCACCTGCAACATGATCTTACCGACATGATTGCTGGTCTCCATCAGCGCATGCGCGGCGGCGGCCTGCTCCAACGGGAACACTTCGTAGATCACCGGCTTGAGCTTTTTGGCCGCCATCAGCGGCCATACCTTGTCCAGCAGCTGCTTGGCGATCGCGCCCTTGAAGGCGGCCGAGCGCGGCCGCAGCGTCGAGCCGGTGATGGTCAGCCGGCGGCGCAGCACCTGCCCCAGGTCCACCGTGGCCTTGCCGCCGCCCAGCGTGGCGATCAGCGCGATGCGGCCGTCGTCGGCCAGGCAGGAGATTTCGCGCGGCAGGTAGTCGCCGCCCACCATGTCGAGGATGACGTCGGCGCCGCGGTCATTGGTCAGCGATTTGACGATGACGGCGAAATCCTCGGTCTTGTAGTTGATGCCGCGCTCGGCGCCCAACTGCATGCAGGCGGCCACCTTGTCGTCGCTGCCGGCGGTGGCGAACACGCGGTGGCCCAGCGCGCTGGCCAGCTGGATCGCCGTCACGCCGATGCCCGAGCTGCCGCCCTGCACCAGCAAGGTCTCGCCGGCGCCCAGATGGGCGCGGTCGAATACATTGCTCCAGACGGTGAAATAGTTTTCGGGAATGGTGGCCGCTTCCAGCATGCTCCAGCCCTTGGGGATGGGCAACACCTGCTCCAGCGGCGCCACCACGTATTCGGCATAGCCGCCGCCCTGCACCAGTGCGCAGACTTTGTCGCCGATATCGAAGGTGGTGTAGTCGAGATCGCCGTCGACGATCTCGCCGGCCACTTCCAGGCCCGGCAGGTCGGAAGCGCCGGCAGGCGGCGCATAGTTGCCCATGCGCTGGAACACGTCGGGACGGTTGACGCCGGCCGCGTGGACCTTGATCAGCACCTCGCCTCCTTTGACGACCGGCATCGGCCGCTCGCACAGTTTCAGGACGTCGGCAGGGCCGGGATGGGTGATTTCAATCGCGCGCATGGCTCGCCCTCTCATGATGAAAGGGCGATTGTACGACAGCCGCCGATTAGCCGCCGCCGGTGCGCGATTGCTTGGGCAGCGGCGTATTCGGTTTCCACGATGCCGACAGCGCCTGCCCTTCCTCGATCTGCTCCGGCGTCATGCTCTTGACCACGGCCGAACGCTGCTCGGCCGCGTTCATCGAGCCATTGGCCGCCGCCAGGTTCCACAGCATGTAGGCGATCACGTTATCCTGCGGCATGCCGGCCATGTGATAGCGGTACATCAGCCCCAGCGCCTGCTGCGCGTCCGGATGACCCTGCTCGGCCGCCTTGCGGAACCAGGTGACCGCCTGCTTGTGGTCCTGGATCACCGCGTTGCCGGTGTAGTACATGGCGCCGACCACATACTGCGCGTCGGCCTTGCCTTGCAGCGCGGCCTTGCGATGCCACTCCAGCGCCTGCTTGTAATCCTGTGTGACGCCGCGACCCATGTAATACATCAAGCCCAGCAGGTGCTGGGCGTCCGGGTTGCCGGCCTTGGCCAGCGGCGAGATCTCTTTCAAGGCCGCCGCGTAGTTCTTGTTGTTGTAGGCGGTAGCGCCTTCGGCGAATCCGGCCATCGCAGCCTGTTGCAGGCCTAGTGCGAGACCGATCGCTAGTATGAATTTTTTCATGTCGCGTAGGTGTGTATGTTTTACTTCCAACTTACCTTGCCCAGGCCGTCAACGCTCACGTTGCGGTTCAGGGGCTTGCCATAGACAGTGACCGATCCAAGGCCGCTCAAGTTCAATGTCGCATTGGTCTTGGCGTTGACGGTGGCGTTGCCCAGGCCGCTGAGCTCGACGTTGACCGAGTCGGCCTGGAACTGCTGCGCATTCAACCCGCCCAATCCGCCCAAGGTCGCCTTCAACAGCTTGCTGTGGCCGCCGAGGGTGATGTAGCCGGCGCCGCGCAAATCCAGTTCCACGCTCTCGTTTTCGCTGACCCACAGATGCATGCTGCCGACGCCGCCCAGGTTGGCCTTCAGGACCTTGTAGTCACAGACCACTTTCATCGTGCCGGCGCCATCCATCGTCAATTCCAGTTCATCGCCGCTGAAGCCGCTGATCTCGGTCGAGCCCACACCCTCCGACACCACTTCCCGCAACATCGGCAGCACCAGCTCGGCGCGGGTGGAGGAGCGGCCGATCTTCAAGCCGCGGCCCTCGGTCTCCAGGTGCAATGTGTCGCCGGTGGCCGACGCCGTCACCTTTTCCATGGTGCGCTTGTCCGCATACAACGTCAACGAAGGCGTGGCGCCCTGGCGCAGCTTGAGGTCGAGTACGCCATCGAGCTTGACGCGCACCACACGGGCGTCGAGCGGGATCACGCGCTTCTCGGTAGCCTCGTCGGCAGCTTGGGCGCGGCCAAACAGCGCACAGAAAGCGGCTAACAGCAGGCCAAATTGGAAAAGCTTGTTCATTGTGGGGTTCCTCTGGTGTTGTTCTTAGGTGCTGCGAACGGCTAATGTAGCAGTGCACTAAGCTTTCTAGCAATCTTTGCAGTACGACCAATTGTCAAATTACGACAGGCTGGCTTTTTCCACTGCGGTCAGGCGCTTGGCCTTGATTACTACAACTTGCATCGGAGCCTTAGCGGCGGCGACCTGGATCGCCGGTTGCAGGGCGACGGTTGCCTGGGCGGCGGCGCTGGCGTAGGCAGAGGCGCCCAGCAGTACGGCGGCGACGACGAAGATGGCTTCCATGTTTTTGGCGATGTTCATTTTGCTCTCCTTGAATGCGTTTCGGTATGTGATCACTATAGCCATCACTTGCTAAACGATCATGCGGATTGCGACGAACTGCACAAATGGGGGACTGGGCGACAGAAAACCGGGAATAAGGCAGAGATGCGCAGCGGCGGACGCCGCTGCGCGAGGGGGATTACTGGTTCAAGCCGGCGTTGACGGCGGCCCAGAAGCTGGCGTCTTCCATGCCGAAGGCGTAGATCGAGGTGCCGGCCAGGCCGTAGGCGCTGACCAGGGAGGTCTTCAGGGTCACGCTCTTGGCGTTCTCGTTCCACACCGTGTGCTTTTTGCCGCCGGCGGTGTAGTTGAAGCTGATGGCGTTGACGTTGTTGTCGTACTTGGGCGTGACGCCGTACTTGGTCAGCAGCGCAGGCACGTTGCGCCAGTACAGCTGGCTGCCGTCACCTTCCGAGATCCAGTCATAGCCGTAGGCCGGGATGCCGTTCAACACCTTGGCCGCCGGCGCCTTGCTGGTGGCGTAGTCGAGCGCGTTCTCCATCCAGTCGGAACCGGCCACCGGCCCCGACGCCCACGACGGGATGGTTTCGTCATAGGTCATCACCTGGACGTAGTCGGCCGCCTGGCCCAGCGCTTGCAGGTCGAAGGCCAGGTTGTGAATGTCGTTTTCGTCGGTGAAGGAGAAGGCAGGCACCGTCATGATCAGCTTCATGCCCTGCGCATGCAGGGCCGTCGCCAGCGCGGCGGCGAAGTCGCTCAGGTTCTTGCGGTCGGCCTGGTCCACCGCTTCGAAATCGATGTTGATGCCGGCGAAGCCGTTGGTCTTGGCGAAGCTGACCAGGTTGGCCACCGAGGCCGCGCGCCTGGCGCCGGTGACCGCGTGCGACACCGCCGGATCCCAGCCATCGGGCGAGGTATCCGAAACGTTGGAGATGCAGCCGTAGATGGCGATGCCCTTGGACTTGAGGAAGGCGATGGCGCTGGTCGGCGTCGGATCGCCGTTGCCGACCACGGCGCCGGCGCTGGTGATGCTCCAGAAATCGATGGCCACCGCGTTGACGTTGGCGTAGTACTTGGTCAGCGAACTGTAGTTGTTGGTGTAGCCCGAATAGTAGGCCAGCACCATCTTGCCGTTGGCCAGCGCCTTGCTCGCTGGCGCGCCGCCCTGCACTACGCGCTCGCTGCCGGCATCGGCCGGCGTCTCCGCCGACGTCGCGGCACGCGCAGCCGCCAGGTTGCCCATGCGCGCCATGGCGCGTGGCGATTGCTGCGCGGCTGGTTCCGAGCCGCCGCACCCGGCCAGCGCCGCCGCGATGCAAACCGATATCAATAATTTTTTCATTACGTAGTTCTCCAGTCAGAGTTTGATGTAGATTTTTTTCCGATCCAGCACGTAGCCAACCAACCAGCAGCCCAGCATGTACACCACAGCCCACAGCAGCGTTCCATTGCGGGCGCCGGCCCACGGCTGGAACAGGTTCAGGTAAATCCAGTCGAAAATATTCAGGTCGCCGATCTTGAACAGGAAGAAGGTGGACGCCACCACTTCGCTGAACAGGTAGATGAACAGCGTGTTGCGGCCGAAGACTTCGAAGAAGTAAGTCCAGCCACGCTTGCCCAACATGTCGATCACGTACAGCAGCAGCGACAGCGTGAACAGGTCGATGGCGATGGTCATCAGCGTGTAGGAACTGGTCCACAGCTTTTTATTGAGCGGGAATACACTGCTCCAGCACAGCGCCAGTACCGCCAGTACAGCGGCGGACATGGTCAGCTTGGCGATGGTTTCGTAGCCGGCGCCCAGGCGGCGCACCAGGCGCCCTGCGAAGTAACCGGCCAGCACGTTGACGATGGACGGCAGCGTGCTCAATATCCCTTCCGGATCGAAGGCGATGCCCTCGCCGTGGTACATATGCGCTTCGCCCAGCACCAGCAGATCCAGCTTGCGCTGCGCGTTACCGGCCAGCGTGTAGTCGCCTAACCAGTACATGACGGCCCAGTAGCCCAGCAAGGCCAGCACCGCGAACACGATGGCGCCCTTCTCCTTCCAGTAATGCAGGATCAGCGAGCCGGCGCAGTAGCCCAGCGCGATCCGTTGCAGCACGCCGAAGATGCGGGTGCCGGACAGCGGCAGCATCGCCAGCGAACCGCTCTCGGTGCTGAAGAAGGGATACCAGTACATCAGGAAGCCACACAGGAAGATCAGCGCGGTGCGGGTGAAGATCTTCTTCAGCACCGCCGCCTCGCCCATGCCCTCGTACTTCTCCAGCGTGAAGCTGAGCGCCGTGCCGACCACGAACATAAAGGTCGGGAACACCAGGTCGGTCAACGTCAGGCCGTGCCATTCGGCGTGCAGGAAAGGTGCATAGGTGGTGGCCGGCGTGCCCGGCATGTTCACCATGATCATCAGCGCGACCGTCAGGCCGCGCAGCACATCGATGGCTTGCGAGCGTTGATGCTGTGTCTTCATTGATGGTCGACTTTCAGTGTGTGTTGGGTTGTTGCAAACGTTAGCATCATCGCCAGCGTCCGGCGAATGGCGATAAGGCATTGATTTCATTAACTAATTACCGACATTGCTTACAGTTCCTTACGCGTGCCGACGCGCCCTGTGCGGCGGCGCGTCCGCCGCTGCAACAAAACTTCACAGAGCCTTACAAAATGTATTGCGCGGCTGTTGCTTTGGCGCTCAAGCGGAGGCAGGCAAGCGGATGGTGGCGTTCAAGCCGCCCTCGGGATGGTTTTCCAGCAGCAGCTGGCCGCCGTGGGCTTCGATCACGCTGCGGGCGATGCCCAGCCCCAGTCCCATGCCGGCGTCGTTCTGCTCACGGCCGTGGGCCAGCCGCACGTAGGGATCGAACAGGCTGGCGAAGGCATCCTCCGGCACGCCCGGTCCGTGATCGCGCACGGCAATCGCCACCGCGCCCGGCTCGGAGCTGACGCTGATCTCGGCGCGGTCGCCGTAGTACAAGGCGTTGTCCAGCAGGTTGCCAATGGCGCGCTTCAAGGCCAACGGCTTGGCGCGCACGGTGATGCCGCTGTCGCGATAACCCACCTCGTGCCCAGCCAGCCGCGCGCTGCGCACCAGGCGTCCCAGCAACGCGTCGAGCTTGACCTCGGCCGGGTTCTCGTGGATGTCGCTGTCCTTCACGCATTGCAGCGCGCCTTTGACCATCATGTCCAGTTCATCAAGGTCTTCTTCGAACTCGTTGCGCAGCGCTTCATCGTCCAACAGTTCGGAACGCAGCTTGAGCCGCGTGATCGGCGTGCGCAGGTCGTGCGAGATCGAAATGAACAGCCTCTCACGGTCCTCGATGTAGCGCTGGATGCGTTCGCGCATGGCGCTGAAGGCGCGCGCGGTGTTGATGAACTCACGGCTGCCCGTCTCCGGCAGCGGCGGCGCGCGGTCGTCCTGGCCCTGGCCGAAAGCGGCGGCGGCATCGGACAAGGCGGCCAGAGGCCGCGTGATCCAGCGCACCACCAGCAGGCAAAGCAGCAGCACCACGGCCAGCGACAGGCCTTGCAGCGCCAGGCGGTCCCACGCCAGCGGATCGTTACTGCTCAAGAAGTACGGGTTGGGCATCAGCGCCGCCATGTACAGCCAGTTGCCCGGCTCGATCTCGGTCTGGATCACCAGTATCGGCGCGGGGTCCGGCTGGATCAGCAGGATGTGCTGGACCCAGGCGTCCGGCAGGTCGCTCAAACGGACGCCGTCTTCCGACACCACCAACTGGTCCGGCCAGGCGAAGGCCAGGCGGAAGCTGGGCGAATGCGGCAAGTCGCTTTTCAACGTGGCGCCCACCGTCGCCAGCACGCTGCTGGCCAGCGGATGTTCGGCGATCTGCTGGACCGGCACATAAGCGTGATTGAGGTTGACGAAGAAGCGCGTGCCGCCCATCTCGCGCAGCTGCTGGATCAGTAGCAAACGGTAATTCGCCGGCAGGCTGCGGAAGAAGCGGATCGCACCGGAAGCGCCGTGCGCCATGTACTGCGACGCCGACTGCGCCTCCACCTGCGCCTTGGCGCGCAGCTGGCTGGCCCAGATCACGCTGGCGGCCAGCTGCGTCACCAGCAGGCCGGCAGCCATCACCAGCATCAATCGACCCAGCAGCGACTGCGGCCAGATCCTGCGCAGCCGTTCCAGCCTACGCATGCGAGACGCTGACATCGGCCGAGAACACGTAGCCGGCGCCACGCACGGTCTTGATCAAGGCCGGCTGCTTGCCGTCGTCGTTGAGGCGCAGGCGCAAGCGGCTGATCTGCACGTCGAGCGAGCGGTCCAGCGGGCCGGCGTCGCGGCCGCGGGTTTCCTCGCACAACACGCTGCGGTCCAGGATCACGCCCGGATGCTCGACAAAGTACTTCAGCAGCTGGAAGTCCAGTCCTGTCAGCGCGACGACGGCGCCGGCGCTATCGAGCACCTTGCGCTCCATCAGGTCCAGCGTGAAACCGACGAAGCGGTAGTAGCGCGCCGACGGCGTCTCCAGCGCGGTACGGCGCAGGATGGCCTTGATGCGGGCCAGCAGCTCGCGCGGGCTGTATGGCTTGGCGATGTAGTCGTCCGCACCCAGCTCCAGGCCAACGATGCGGTCGGTCTCGTCGGAGCTGGCCGTCAGCATGATGATGGGGACATTCGAGCGCTGGCGCACCTGCTTGCACAGCGCGAAGCCGTCGGTATCGGGCAGCATCACGTCCAGAATCACCAGCGACAGCTGCTCGGAATGGGTGTGCAGCTCGGCCAGAAAGCTCTCGCCGTTGTGCGACAGGATTACCTCGTACTGGTTTTTCTCCAGGTAGGTCTTGAGCAGGACGCGGGTCTTTTGGTCATCGTCTACGATCAGTATCTTGCGCACCGGGTGCTCCTTGGCTTCTGAGGTTAAACAGTCGGAACAACGCGCCCAGGCGACGTTGCGCCTCGGCGGGCGTGGCCCTGTCGTCTAGAAAATATCGGTGGATTTCGGCGATGATGGCGTCGCGGCTGGCTTCGTCCGTGGCCATGCGGTGCACCAGGCTAGGCGCCTGCACAGCGGCACCCTGGGCGAAGGTGGTCCAGGAGGCACGCGCGCAGCTGTCCATTTTGGACGGGTCGGCGTCACGCCGCACCGGCACCGCGCCCTTCAGCGCGTTGAATTCCGCCTGCACCGTCGGCGACACCAGCAGGCGCGCCATCTTTTCCTGCGATGCCATGTGGCGATAGTCGCCGGCGAACATGGTCAGCGTGTCGACGCTGTACAGGTGGTACTTGGCGGTGCCAGGCGCGGTGCCGCAGGCGTAGTCCTCATCCAGCGTCATGCCGCGTTCGGCCAGCTCCGGCTTGGCCCAGTCGCCCATGATCATCATCGCGGCTTCGCGACGCGCGAACTGGCGCACAACTTCCGGCCACGGGCGCTCATCAAGCTGGCCGCTGATCCAACTCTTGACGACGCGCAGCCGTTCCAGCGCTTCGGCGGTGCGACGGTCGGCGGCGGCGACCGGATTGCGGCGCACGAACAGCTCGCGGTAGAACTCAGGGCCGCTTTCGGCCAGCACCAGGTTTTCGAACAGCGCGGCCACCTGCCAGGATTCGCTGCTCTGCGCCAGCGGCATGATGCCGGCGGCCTTGAACTTGAGCGCGACGTTCTGGAATTCCTCCCACGTCTGCGGCGGCGACACTTTCAGCTGGGCGAACAGCGCGCGGTTGTAGTACAGCGTATTGACGCGATGGATGCCGAGCGGCGCTGCCACCACATGTTTGCGATGCTGGATCAGGGTTTGGATGGTGGGGAACAGGAAGCCGTTCCAGTTGCCGGCGCTGGCGACGTTGTCGATTTCCAGCAGCAGGCCCAGTTCCGCCCATTCGGCGACGGAGACACCGATGATCTGCGTGACTTCCGGCGCATCGCCGGCCAGCACGCGGCTCTTCAGCACCTTGCCGGCGCCCAGGCCCGCGCCGCCTGGTATGGCGGCATCCTTCCATTCGAGGCCTTCGTCGGCCATGCGCGTGGCCAGCACATTGGCCGCCTTGCGCTCGCTGCTGGAAGTCCACCAATGCAGTACCTGTAGTGTATTGAGGGAAGTGGCCGGCGCGCCGGCGCCCGCTGCGGTGGGCTGCGGCTGTTGCGAGGCATAAGCCATGGACAGCCCGCCGCAATTGAAAACGCAGGCGGCGGCCAGCAGGCCGAAGGTCCACGCCCGGCCAGGCGGTGTGCGACGGGCGGTCGAACGAAAGCGCAACCAGGCTAACCTCGGCAAGGCTACTTTTTCTATCGACGCAATCACTCGTTATCCCGAACAAAACAGTGCCATGATTATAACGGAGAAGATCGCCGCCGGGATCAATTGGTATGCTTCGCGTGCGCACTCCTCGTTCAATGGTTGTCGATGTGCGACACCGCGCCCATCCTGCCGTTGCGGTCGAACGCTGCCACTTTGATCTGGCCCTTGTCGGATATCGGCCCGTTCACTGGTTTGCTACTGGTATTCGGCTCGCTGCCGTCGCTGGTGTAGCGCATGGCGATACCCGGCAAGGCATGGTTGACCAGCACCCGGCCGCCGTCCAGCATCAAGCCCGGTGGCGCGATGCGGTAGTCGACGTTGGCGTGTTCCAGGTCGAGGCGCGGCAGCACGCGCTGGCTCAGCGTGTTGACGAAGCCGGACCATGCGGCGCGGTGCAGTGCGGCGGCTTTGGCGGCATCGGGCTCGGTCGCCCAATCGGGATCGGGGGCCCATGAACGTTCGGCCATCGCCAGCAGGCGTGGCATAACGAGGTAGTCGATGCGTTCCGGCGTGCGTACGGTTTCGGTGAACAGCGTGGCTTCCAGCCCGCGTATGCGGCGCTTGCCGTAATCGGTCAGCGAATCCTTGCCGACCAGCGGCGGATTGGCGTTCTTCAGGTAGTCCAGCGGGATGAAGTCGTAGACCGTATCCAGCTCCACGTAATCGCCCCAGTTCACGCCCGGCTCCTCGGGATTGGCGTTGTAGGCCATGTCCATGTACATCTTGGTCACCGGCGCCAGTACGATGTCGTAGCCGGCGTTGGCGAGACGGTAGGCGAAGTCCTCGGCGCCTTCGGTGTTGTTCCAGACGTAGGCGCTGAAGCCGCGCTGTGTGAAATGCGGATTCGGTATCAGTTTGTGCTCGCCGCGCAGCTTGGTGCCACGGGCCGCCATCTCTTCCCAGCCGGAGGCGTACAGGCCGTGCTTGCGCAGGATGGCGTCGACCCGGTCGTAGAAGTAGTCCCACAGTTCGGCGGTGCTCTCCAGTTTTTTCTTCTGCATGACCGCGCGGCTGGCGGGCGACTGCTCCCAGGCGCCGCCCGGCAGTTCGTCGCCGCCGACGTGAATGGTATGCAGCGGCACGCCTGCTTCCTTGTACATCGCCACAACCTGCGTTATCACGTGGTCGATGAAGGTGAAGCTGGACTCCAGGCCGGGATTGATCACGTGATCGGTGTACAGCTGCGCCGACTTGTAGACGGACTTGTCGTTCAAATCGTTGAGCAGGTATTTGGCGGCGTCGCCCTTCCCTTCGGCTTTCATGCGATGGTAGCGGGCTTCCATCGACTTGACGGCGGCGCGGGCGTGGCCCGGCATTTCGATTTCGGGGATCACTTCGATGTGACGCGCGGCCGCGTAACGCAGGATCTCGATGTACTCGGCGCGGGTGTAGTAGCCGCTGCCGCTGGCGTCAAGCGGATCGGGGCCGGAGCCGTAAGCCGGTTGCATCCGTACGCCGGGCTTGGCGCTGTGGCCGCGCACCGCGCCGATGCTGGTCAGCTCAGGCAAGCCGGCGATCTCCAGCCGCCAGCCTTCGTCCTCGGTCAGGTGGAAGTGGAATTTATTGAGCTTGTAGCGCGCCATCAGGTCCAGCAGCTTGAAGACCGTCTGCTTGGTGTGGAAGTTGCGGCCTACGTCCAGCTGGAAGCCGCGATACTCGAAGCGCGGCGCATCGGTGATCGTCACTTCCGGCAGCTCGATGCTGGTGGCGCCTGGCAGCGGCAACATGTCGCGCAGCGATTGCAGGCCATAGGCGACGCCGGCCGCGCTGTTGCCGACGATGTCGATGCCGTCCTTGATCGTCAATGTGTAAGCTTCCGGCGAGGTGGAGCCGGCTACGGCGCCCACGCTCAAGCGCAGAGTCGGCGCGCCGACGCCAGCCGCTGGCAAGCTAGCCGGGAACAGCGAACGCGCAAACGCGGCCTCCGTCTTCAACGCGGCGGGAGCGACGATCTTCGGCAGCGCAGCCAGTTGCAGCTTGCCGCCACCCGCTTGCAGACGCTGCGGCGTCGGGAATACCGGCGGCAGCGAGGCGGCCGGCACCCAGTCCGCGTTGACGTTGCGGCGATAGATGTCCTGCGCGGTGACGACCGGCTTGGCGCCGCTGGTTCCCTTGTCCAGCTGCTCGGGACGCGTGACCGGCAGCAGCTGGTAGTCGGCGATGGCCTGACCGACGTCCGGCGCGGCGTCGTAGACCAGGTAAGGCCCGGCCGGCGCCTTGGCCAGCTTGATGACCAGGTCGGGATGGTAGTAAGCGATATTCAGCGTCTGCCCCGCCGGCACGCCCGCAAAGCCGGGGGCGGGACGAATGCGGTATAGATTACCCGAAACCTGTTCCAGCAGCAGATTGCCTTCCAGCGGTCCGGTCGCAACGCCGTCCATGACGTTGAAGTACAGCGTCCAGCCCTGCGCGGGCAAGGGCTGCTGGCCAAGATTGGTCAGGATTAGGCGCGCCTGCGTGCCGCCGCCCGGCGCCTCGGGAGTGAATACAGTGCGCACCAGCTCCCAGCGCAGGCGGATCTGCGCGCCGTTGACGTATCCGGCCAATGCGCCCTGCCCGGCCGCCGTCTTCGCCTCCGGCGCGGCCTGCACGGCCGCCCCACCCGCCATTGCCACCATCAGCCACGAGGCCAGCGCGATGCCACTGTACTTGATCTGCTTACGCATTCGATTCCTTTTCTTTTACCAGGTGGCGCCGAAGCGGATGCCGTAGATGCGCGGGTCGTTAAAGGACGCCGTCACATAGCCGGGATCGACCACGCTTGCGTAGTTCTTCGCCAGCGTCTGGCCCCAGTTTTTAACATACGCCTCCACGTGCCATTTGCCGCCCGGCGAAACCAGCTTGATCGTGGCGTCGAACGTGGTGTAGGCCTTCTGCGCGTCGGAGATGTGGGGATTATCCAGATTCCGCAGCGAGAAGTACATCTTGTCCTGCCAGCGCGCGGAAATCCATGGCGTCAGCGTGTAGTCGCCCAGTTCGAAGTCCTGCGACGCGCTCAGGTTCAGCGTATTGGCCGGCGCATACGGCAGGCGGTTGCCCGCGATATTCAGCGGGAACTTGCCGGCGAACAGAGGGTCGGTGCCTTCGTACGCCACGCACGGCGGCGCGCCGTACTTGTCGCGGATGTTGCAGCTGATCGAGCTGTCCTCGCTGTAGGTCGGATAAGACTTGATGACCGCCTTCAGGTGCGAGTACGAATAGCCAATGTGCGAACCAGGCCACGGCTTGTACTCGCCCTCGATTTCCAGGCCGGAGATATTCGCCTGCGCCGCATTCTGCGTGCCGTAAATAACCACGCTGTCGCAATACGGATTGGTGGCGGTGCACGGAATCTTTGGAATGATCTTGCCGACGGTGACGCCACCGGTCAGCTGCATGTCCTTGTAGCGGCTGTAGAACGCGGTGGCCGAGAAACTCAGCTTGTTGTTCAGCAGGCGGCCCTTGTAACCCAGTTCGAAGTTGGTCAGCGTCTCCGGATTCCACGGCATGTTGGTGTAGTGCGGTCCCGGCGTCATGCCGGCGCAATTGCCGTTCAAGCCGGTGCGGCAGATATCTTCCTTGTCGCTGAAGCCCCCAGCCTTGTAGCCGGTCGACAGCGAGGTGTAGACCATGTCGCGCGGCGTCAGCTGGCGGCTCAGGCCAAGGCGCCAGGTGAACTTCTTCCACGAGGCCGAATCGTCGCTGATCACCGGATGGATCGACGAATCGAAACCGCCCGCGCCGTAGTAGCCGCCCATGCCCGGCTTCAGGTCGGAGCTGTTGAACGGCACGAAGCCCGGCGTACCGGGCGTACCGGGATTGTGAAGTCCCTTGAAGTAGATCGCCGGATCGTCCGAGAACGCCGTGTCCCAGTACTGCCCGCCGACGTCCTTGCGGGTGTCGCGGGTCATGCGGCCGCCCACGGTCAGGTTCCAGGTCGGCGCGAACTCCCAGTCTGTCTGCGCGAAGATGGCCTTGGAATCGGATTGGCGGTCGGCCTGGTGGTAGAAGTAGGACTCGGCCGGGAAGCCGTAAGTGCCCCATGACGCGCCCAGGTAGTCCTGCGCGTAGTCGATCATGTTCTTCTCGTGCATCCAGAACAGGCCAGCAACGTAGCGCAGGCGATCGTACTTGCCGCGCAGTTGCAGCTCGTGGACGGTGGAGACGTACTTGGACGCCGTGGTGTAGGTCGCGTAGTCGTTGAACGGCGACGTACCGGGACGCGTCGCCAGCTCGCTCTCGATAGGCTGGTAGCCGCTGTCGCTATCCTGGATCTCGCGCCGTTTCTGGCTGGACCAAGAGGCGTTGTACTCGATGGTGGTGGATGGGCTCAGATCCCATACCAGGCCGCTGCGCACGGTGTCGATGGTCATGTCCATCACGCCGGGCACGTTGACCTTCACGTCCCACTGGCCGCCGGTGCAGGCGTACGGCGTGCCAGCCGCCTGTTCGCAATCCTTGATCGGCAGGTCGCCGGCGCCGTTGTTCTGGTACTTCTCGTAGGTCAGGCGCCAGTCGAGATCAGGACGGATCTTCCAGCGCGCCTGCAGGCGCGCCGCGTATTCGTCTTTGTTGGTGTAGAACTTGTCGGCGCCGACCTTCTGGTTGAAACGCTGGTCGACGTCGGGGATGACGTTGCCGGCCGAATCGCGGGCCGGCACGATGCCCAGCGCCGGGAAGTTCGCGGCGTAGAAGTCCTGCTGCTGGTTGATGTAGCCGTCACGCTTTATCTTCATCGCCGTGACGCGCATCGCGAAGTTGTCGTTGACCGGGATGTTCTGCACCGCCGAGATCTGGCGTCCACGGTAATTGCTTAAATCTGCTTCGGCCGTGCCGTAGCTGCTGCCGAATTCCGGCTTGGCCGGAATGATGTTGATGCTGCCGCCGGTAGAGTTACGGCCGAACAGCGTGCCCTGTGGACCACGCAGCACCTCGACCTGATCAAGGTCGAACATCAGCGCCAGCGCGGCCTGGGGACGCGGCTGGTACAAGCCCGCCACGTGCAGGCCCACGGCCGGGTTGCCGATCTCCGTGAAGTCGGAGCTGCTCACGCCTCGGATCGCGATCTGCACGCCGCCGCTGCCGTCGTTGGAGGTGCCCAGTTGCAGATTGGGGATCTGGCCGCTCAATCCGCGCACGTCGGTGATGCCGTCGCGGCTCAGCGCTTCCTGCGTCACCGCCGTTACCGCCACCGGCGTCTTGAGCAGCGAGGTGGAATGGCGCGTCGCCGTCACCTTGACCTCCGCCACCTGGTCCTTGGTGGCGATGGCTGAATTGTCAGCCTCCTGCTGCGCATAAGCCACACCGGCGCAAATGCTGCCGATGGCGAGACTCATAAATTTTCTCTTGAAACTATGATGCGACATCATTACTCTCCCGATCAAACGTTATTTATCTCGCCACCAGCAAGGTACTGCGTTCAGCTTTTTAGAACTTGGCTTTCAAGCCAACGCTGTAACGCGCGCCGTTTTCATACACGCCCACCGGCAAGCCGTCGGTCGTATTGGTACGGATGACTTCATTGGTGATGTTCACCGCCGTCAGGTACAGGCTGATCTTCGGTGTGATATCCCAGCTGGCCGACGCATCCCACTGGCCGTAGGCGCTGGTCACGTCCTGGCCACCTTCATCCAGCGCACCGTAAGCCTTGGAGCGGTAGTTGTACGACAGCCGCGCGCTGTAACCGTTCTTCTCGAAGAAGCCGGTGATATTGGCCTGGTTGCGCGAGTTGCCCACCACGTTCAGCTTCACGCCAGCCGCGTTGGCGCCGGTCTTGGCGTCGGTATAGGTGTAGTTGACGATGGCGCCGAAGCCGCTGCTGAACGCTTGCTGCCATTGCAGTTCCAGGCCGTTGACCGTTTCGCCGTTGTTGGCGTTGTACGGACGGGTGACCGGACGCATCACGCCACCAACGTTCTCCGTCGCCGTCTGCGTGTAGATGAAGGTATCCAGCTTTTTAGCGAACACGGTAGCCGACAGCAGCGACGCATCGGCGTAGTACCACTCGGCGCCGAGTTCCGCCTGGTTGGCGTGGTAAGGCTTGAGCAGCGGATTGCCGGAGGTCGCGGCGTTGGTGGTGCCGCTGACTTCCGTACTGGCGCTCAAATCGCTGTAGGTGTTACGCGCCATCACACGCGCCACGGCACCGCGCACCAGCAGTTCCTTGCTGACGGTGTAGACCGCGTTCAGGTTGGGCAGCACGTCGGTGTAGCTGCGGCTGACGTTGGCCAGCGTGTAGTTTCCGGTGCCGGTCAGGTCCTGGTACGCCTCCGAGTTCTGGTCGGTCTTGACGATACGGGCGCCGAAGTCGCCACGCCATTGGCCAGTGGCGAAGTCCGCGCGCGCATAGGTCGCATAGATCTTTTCCTTGATCTTGTAGTACTCGCCCTTCGCTTCCGCATAGACCATGCCCTTGTCGTACATAGGGAAGCCCTTGGAGTAGGCCAGGCCATCATCCACCCATGCGTACTGCGTCAGCGAGCCCGGATTGGCGGCCTTCTGGCTCAGCAGAGGCGAAGCGCCGGTCGACAGGTCGGCCAGCGAGAACGACTGCCAGCCTGGATTGCCAGGACCGTCGGTGCCAATCGTACGGTGGTTCTGCACCGTGGTGTCGCGGAACTTGGCGCCGACCTTGATCGATTTGAAGAAGCCATTGTTCACGTCCAGCGTCAAATCACCCTGCGCATAGTTTTCCTTGGTCTCCATGCGGCGGATCCAGTCGCGCGAGCTTTGCAGCGTCAGCTTGCTCGGGTCGAGCGGATTGATGTCCTGGTACTTGACCTCATACGTGTCCGGCGCGATGTTGAAGGTGGTGCGGGTATTCCCGACGAACCAGAAGTTGCGGTCATGGTCGCTGCCGCCCGAGCCCTTGGTGGTGCCGGCCTGGCCGTGGAATTTCCAGTTGTCGGCATCGTAGGTGCCTTCCAGGTCCAGCACTTCCGACTTGATGTAGGACTGGCGGAAGATAGGCTCGAACGATACGCCACCCGTCGGGCCGACGGTGCCGCCGACCAGCGCCTTGGTGCCGTCGGAGGTGGTGATGAACTTCGGATTGGTGACGGCGATATTGCCCTTCGCATCCGCCAGGCCGCCCGCTTCCCACAGGTAGTTCTGGTTGCTGTTGTCCATGCTCATATCCGAGTTCATGTAGTTCAGCGAGATGTCGGTGTTGGCGTTCGGGCGGGCTTGCAGGGTGATGTCGCCGGTGGTGCGTTTGCGGTCCTGACGGAAGATCGCCGAGCCGCCGCCCCACGACGCATAAGCGCCCGGCGTGACGACGCCGTTCTGGTCGACGATGTTGTACTTGGTCGAGTCGGTGAAGTTTTCCAGGCCGTCGCGACGCATGGTGCGCTGCTGGCGGCTGACGGCGACCAGCGCGCCGAAGGTTTTCTGCTCATTGGTCCAGCTCAGCAAACCGGAGATCTGCGGATCGGTTTTCTTCGGCAGCTTGCTGTAGGTCTCCTCGACCGACACCTGCGCCACCAGAGGCTTCAGTTGCAGGGGCTTGCGGGTCTTGACGATCACCAGGCCGCCGATGCTGCCTTCGTCCAGATCGGCCGACGGACTCTTATACACGTCGATGCTCGCCACCAGTTCGGAAGCCAGGATGTCGTAGTTGAAGCCGCGGCTTTGCGAATCGTTCTTCCACCAGTAGCCGGAAGCGACGGCCTGGCCGTTCAACTGGGTCAGGTTCAGGTTCTTGTCGGTGCCGCGCACGAAGATGTCGCGGCCCTCACCCCAGGTGCGGTCGACGGAGATGCCCGGCACGCGTTGCAGCGAGTCGGCCACGTTCTTGTCCGGGAATTTGCCGACTTCCTCGGCGGTGACGGTGTCGATGACGTTGCCGGAATCGCGTTTCTCAGCCAGGTTGCGCTTCAGGCGTTCGCGGATGCCGCGCACTTCGACGGTTGCGGTGTCGCCAACGGGTGCAGCCTCGCTGGTTTGAGCCGCTTCGGCCACAACTGGATCGGCTGCATAGACCTGGTGCGCAAAGCCCCCGCTCAGCGCCAGTGCGATCAAGTGAGGTAGTAGTTTTTTCTTAAGTACCGGCTTAGTCATTCAATTCTCCTTGTTTGAAAAATGTGAACCGCATTGATATCAGACGCTGCGCATCATGCTGCGCGCGGCCGACACCATATTCCCCGGACGCAGGCGGCGTAGCGCCTGTCCCCCTTCGTCAAACACGTGGAAGGCGGTGCTGTCGGCCGAGAAGACGATGGACTGTCCGATCTCGACGTGACGTTCGCCGTCTCCGCGTATCACCACGTCTTCTGCACCTTCACGACTGACGTAGATGTAATTGGCTTCGCCCAGGTGTTCGACCACACTGACCTCGCCTTTGAAAACTTCCGAACCGGCGCGCGATTCGTTGATATGCTCGGCGCGCAGGCCGAGCGTGACCTTCATGCCGGTGCGCAGGCCGCTGCCGTCGACGGCGGCGCGCACTGCTTCGCCGCTGGGCAGCAGCACCAGCACGCCGCCGGTGCTGGCTTCGGCCACGGTGCCGGCCATCAGGTTCATCTTCGGCGAGCCGATAAAGCCGGCGACGAACAGGTTGCGCGGCTGCTGATACAGGTCCAGCGGCGTGCCGGCCTGCTGGATCTGCCCTTCATGCATGACGACGATTTTGTCGCCCAAGGTCATCGCCTCGACCTGATCGTGCGTAACGTAGACAATGGTGGCGTCCAGCTGGCGATGCAGCTTGGCGATCTCCAGGCGGGTCTGCACGCGCAGCGCGGCGTCCAGGTTGGACAGCGGCTCGTCGAACAGGAACAGGCGCGGTTCGCGCACGATGGCGCGGCCGATGGCCACCCGCTGCCGCTGGCCGCCGGACAGCTCGCGCGGCAGGCGTTCCAGCAGATGTTCGATCTTCAGCGTGGCGGCGGCGCGGGTGATGCGTTCCTTGATCGCCGCCTTGCCCTCCCCGGCCACCTTCAGGCCGAAGGCCATGTTCTGGAACACCGTCATGTGCGGATACAGCGCATAGCTCTGGAACACCATGGCGATGCCGCGTTCGGCCGGCGGCAGGTGGTTGACCACCTCGTCGCCGATCGACATGCTGCCGCCGGTGATGCTCTCTAGGCCGCACAACATCCGCAGCAGCGTCGATTTGCCGCAGCCGGAGGGGCCGACCAGCACTACGAACTCGCCGTGCGCGATATCCAGGTCGATGCCGGCCAGGACATCGGTCTTGCCATCGTAGGATTTACGCAGCTGTTTGAGGCTGACACTTGCCATTACATTCCTCTTTCTGTTGTTGGGTTACTTGACCGCACCGGCCGTCAGGCCGCGGATCAATTGACGCGAAAAGATCGCGTACAAGATCAGCATCGGAATCACCGCCAGCGACAGCGCCGCCAGCACGGAATTCCAGTCGGTCACGTATTGGCCGATGAACTGCTGCACGCCCAGCGTGACGGTCTTGGTGCGGTCGGACGGCGCCATGATCAGCGGAAACCACAAATCGTTCCAGGCCGGGATCATGGTGAACACCGCCACCGTCGCAATCGCCGGCCGTATCAGCGGCAGCACCACCTGGAAGAAGATGCGGACTTCGCCGACGCCGTCGCAGCGGGCCGCGTCCTTCAACTCCGACGGCACCTGGCGCATGAATTCGGACAGGATCATGATCGCCAGCGGCAGGCCCTGCGCCGTGTACACCAGGATCAGCGCGGCCAGCGTGTTGACCAGATCCAGCTTGACCATCAACTCCAGTATCGACACCGTGCCGAGGCGGATCGGGATCATGATGCCGAGGGCGAGGAACAGCGTCAGCACACGGTTGCCCATGAAGCTGTATTCCGACAGCGCCCACGCCGCCATGGCGCCGAACAGCACGATGCACAGCAGCGCCACCAGCGTCACATACAGGCTGTTGCCGAAGTAAAGCAGGAAGTTGGTGCTGGCCAGGACCTTCTGGAAGCCGATGAAGGTCAGCGACTCCATCGTCGGCAGCGCCAGCGGATCGTCGAAGATGGCGGCGCGGCTCTTGACCGAGTTAATCAGGATCAGCGCGATCGGGAACAGCGCCAGCACGGTGTAGGCGATCAGCGTCGCGTGCACCATCAGGCGGCCCAGGTCGAAGCGGCTGGCCAGCGGTACGGGTGGATTCATGGCGATAGCGGTCATGGCGCGGCCCTCACAGTGCAAAGCGGGTCAGCCTGCGCTGGACACCGACAAAATAGACACCCACGCCGGCCAGGATCACCAGGAACATCAGCGTGGCGACGGCGGAACCCAGGTAGGCGTTGCCGACCTGCGCCTGATAGCCAAAGAAGGTGCGGTAGAACAGCGTGCCCAGGATATCGGTCGAATAATTCGGCCCGGCCAGCGCGCCCTTGATCGAGTAGATCAGATCGAAGGCGTTGAAGTTGGCGACAAAGGTCAGTATCGTCACCAGGCCTAGTGTCGGGTAGATCAGCGGCAGCTTGATCTGCCAGAAGATGCGCAGCGCGCTGGCGCCTTCCACGTGGGCCGCCTCGACGATTTCCTCGGGCACCGCCAGCAGCGCGGCGTAGATCAGCATCATCGGCATGCCGATGTACTGCCACACCGAGATCATCGACAGCGTCGCCAGTGCGGTTTCCTCCTGCCCCATCCACGGCGCGAACCAGTCAGCCAGGCCGGCAAAGCCCATCAGCTTCTCGCCCACGCCCCACAGCGGCGACAGGATCAGCTGCCAGATAAAGCCGATGATCACCACCGACAGCAGCGTCGGCAAAAAGATCAGCGTGCGGTAGGTACGGGCGCCGCGCAGCCCTTTCAAACTAAACAGCGTCGCCAGCAGCAGGCCGACAGGGTTCTGCAACAGCATGTGGATGCAGAAGAATTTGGCGTTGTTGGCCATCGCATTCCAGAACCCCGCCGACCAATCCGGATCGAGCAGGATGGTGCGGAAGTTTTCCAGGCCGACGAAAACCGTCGTGCCGTTGTCGTCGGCGCTGAAGAAGCCCTGCGCCAGCGTCTGCACCAGCGGCAGCGCGCTAAACAGGGAGTAGACGATCACCGCCGGCGCCAGGAACATCAGCAACTGCCAGGGCCGCACCGTATTAACCACGTGTTTCAAGTAAGCCTCCAGAATTCGGGCAAAAAAGAGCCGGCGCCGCGCCCGGCGCCGGCCAAAGGAATCACACAATCAGGGGGAGGGATTGGTGTGATACTACTTTTGCTGTGGCTTGTACCACTTCGCAAAACCGTTTTGCAGCTTGGTCGCGGCATCCTTGGGCGCCAGCTTGCCGTTCAATACCTGCGCGTTCACGTTCCACAATTCGCTTTCCATGCTGGGCTGCCCGCGATTGAGCACCTGGGCGTTGAAGCGTATCGTCGACGCGCAACTGCCGCGCCATTCCGCCATCTGCTTGGCCACCGGATCGCGCACCGCGATCAGGTGATTGGACAGTGAGAAGAATCCGGTCACGCGATTGGTGTAGATGTCCGCGAATTCCTGCGAGCCCACCCAGGCCAGGAATTTGTAGGCGTCTTCCTTGTTGCGGGATTTTTTGTTGACGCCGATGCCGATGTCCATGTGGTCGGAGATGAAGCATGGATCGC
The DNA here is from genome assembly GCF_003416895.1 of Duganella sp. BJB476. Classification (GTDB taxonomy): domain Bacteria; phylum Pseudomonadota; class Gammaproteobacteria; order Burkholderiales; family Burkholderiaceae_D; genus Rugamonas. The sequence continues at coordinate 251,158 of NZ_QVIO01000001.1, read as the reverse complement.
CGGCCTTGCGCACCGGCGGCGCAAACGCGCCCAGCTCCAGGCCCGGCGTCTGGCCGAAGTACGAGATGTCCCAGGAGCCGGTTGGATAGATCGCGGCGCGGCCCAGCGCGAACTGGTTCTGGCTGTCGCCGTAGGTTTGGGCGCTGGCGCCCTTGCTGAGATAAGTGCCCATCTTCTGCTCGAACTGCAGCGCCTCGACGAACGGTGCGTCGGTCAATTTGGCTTTGCCGGAGATCAGCGCCTTGCGGCCTTCCTCGCCATGCCAGAAGTTCGGGCCGATATTGGTATAAACCATTTGGCTCGATTCCCACTGGTCGGCCGTGCCCAGCGCCAGCGGCGCGACGCCGCCCTTCTTCAGCGCCTCCAGCACGGCGAAGAATTCATCGACGGTCTTCGGCGGTTGCAGGTTCAGCTTCTTGAAGATCTTCTTGTTGTATAAGAAGCCGTGGATCACCGAGGCCACCGGCATGCAGAAGGTGTCCTTGCCGTCGTCGGTCTGCCAGGCCACCGTCGACGTGGGCGCGAAGTTCTGCATGCCCGGCTTGCCGTCCAGCTTCTCCAGATGACCCTTCTTGTACAGCGACAGCGAGACATCGAACGGACGGCAGGCTATCAGGTCGCCGGCGGTGCCGCCAGCCAGGCGCGCGGCCAGGCTGGAGTCGTACTCGGTGGGTGCGGTCGGCGCGAATTTGACTTCGATGCCGGGATTGCTCTTTTCGAAGGCCGGCAGCAGTACTTTTTCCCACAGCGTCTTATCGTCGACGCGCCAGCTTTCGATCACCAGGGTGCCGGCCTGGGAGGCCTGGGCGGAGAACATGGCGATCAACAGAGCGTGGCGAACAATCCGGCGTACTTGCATGTATGAGTCCCTTTGCATGGCTTTATTTACAACGATGAATTTATTCTAGCATCGGCTTTTCTGTGACAGGCGAGTGGATTGCCTTACAGAACCAACCAGCTAAGCCGTTGAATTCATTGATATAAATTTTCAGCGCGGGACTATTGCATTACATTTCCTTACTGCCGATGGGAACGCGAAGGGGATATGGCGGGGACAACGCCCCCGCCCTGCAAGGCTTCGTAAGAAATGCTTACATAACTTTACAAAAAGCCTGTGAGCTTGTTGTTGGAATGCGGCAGATGCCGTGCAGGCGGTCAGCGTATTCCTTAATTAACAGCAGCGAGCCGACGTCGGAATCGAATACCGAGTACAGGCCCTGCTCTTCTTGCGGCGGGTCGCCGACGAAGTCGTTCCCCGGCTTCCACCAGTAATCCGCGTTGGCAGCGCGGCCTGCGCCACCCCATGCCCAGAAATTGAAGCCCGCGATCGGATCGCCTTTGCTAGCGCGCTGGTAGATGACGTCGAAGACTTCGCGGTAGTAGCGGTCGCGGATCTTGGTGGTGGCCTTGATGCTGAACGATGGACCGTCGCGGTCCAGCCCGAACTCTTCCAGCACGATAGGCTTGTTCAACTTCTTCGCCAGTTCGATGTGCGTGTTCAGGTAGTCGCGGCTCTTGGCAATGGCGCCGTCCCAGCTGCCGGTGGGGTTCTTCGAATCGAACCAGCCCCAGTTCTTGGGCCACAGGTGATAGGTCAGGTAGTCGATATTGCTGGTGCGGTGCGCGTCCAGGTAGAGCTGCGCGTCCTGCGCCGAGCCGACCACGCCTTCGCTGCCGCTGCTGACCATGTGGTTCTTGTCCAGGCTATGAATGTAGCCTGCCGTCTCGTCTATCCATTTGACGTAGACCGCCCTTTCCTTCGGCGTGACCTGGCTGGTGCCCGGACGCGGCTCGTTCGCCAGCTGCCACGCCATGATGCTGGCGTCCTCGGAGTATGGCTTGCCGGTGACCGTGTTGACGCGCTTGACGATACTGGCGATCACGTTGCGGTACTCGGCCTGCGCGGCAGCGCTGCGATAGAAGGCGGCGGTGCTCGTCAGGAAGCCGTCGAAGTCCTTGGTGACGTTCGGGTCCAGCGCCGGCGTGCCTTCGAACCAGTTCAGGTACTGCGTCATGCCGCCGGACCATTGCCAGAAGTTGTTCAGGTAAAGCACCGCCGTCATATCGCGCTTGGCGACTTCCGCCATCAGGAAGTCCAGGCCGACCAGCAACTCCTCGTCATACTGGCCCGGCGCCGCCGTCGTCGCGGGACTGACTGCGCTCTTCATATCCGTCTTTTCCGACACGGCCAGCACGCGCAGGTTATTGATGCCCAGCGCATGCATATTGTCCAACTCCTTCAGCAGGCGGGAACGCTCGCCCACGCCGCTGGCCACGCCGAGGTAGCCGCCGTACCAGAAGTTGGCGCCGACGATATAGTAGGCCTGCCCCTTGCGGTTAAAGTGCGTCTTCTTGACGCTGACGAAATCGGCCTTGCCGGCCGCGCCTACCATGCCGCAGGCGCTCACCATCAGCGCGGCGACGCAGAATTTAAATAGTCGTTTCATGATCTATTTCGTCGAGTACATGCTGGCATACTTCACGCCGAAGTAAAGGATAAAGGTGTAGCAGGCAGCCGGCACGAAAAACGACCATTGCAGGCCAATGGAGTCAGCCAGCAAGCCCTGAGCGAAAGGCACGACCGCGCCGCCGACGATGGCCATGCACAGAATGCCTGAGCCTTGGCCGGTCTGCTTGCCCAGCTTGTGCAGCGCCATGCTGAAGATGGTCGGGAACATGATGGAGTTGAACAGGCCGACCGCGATGATGCTCCACATGGCGACCGCGCCGCTGCCGAAGATGGCGGCCAGGATCAGCGCGATGGACGCCGCCGAGTTGAAGGCCAGCGCCTTGCCCGGGCTGACATAGCGCATCACGCCGAAGCCGATGAAGCGGCCGATCATGGCGCCGCCCCAGTAGTAGCTGACGTAGTGCGCGGCGGCGCCGGCCGGCAGGCTGGCGACATTCGACTCGCCGAGGAAGTTAATCAGGAAGCTGCCGATGCTGACTTCTCCGCCCACATACAGGAAGATGCCGATCGCGCCCAGCACCAGGTGGCGATGCGCCAGCACGGATTTCTCGACGGCGGAGATAACGCCGGCCTCCTCTTCCGCGTGGGTCATCTTCGGCAGGCGCACCAGCGCGAACAGGATGGCCAGTGCCAGCAGCGCCGCAGCCAGCGCCAGATATGGACCTTGCACGGCGGCCGCTTCCTCGGCCTTGGTCTTGACCAGGTTGGCCACCACGGGCGCGCCTTCAGACAAGATCAGGATGCCGCCCAGCGTGGGTGCGATAGTGGTGCCCAGCGAATTGAAGGCCTGGGTCAGCGTCAGGCGGCTCGATGCGGTGGCCGGCGCGCCCAGCACCGTCACATACGGATTGGCCGCCACCTGCAGGATCGTGATGCCGCTGGCGAGCACGAAGAAGGCCAGCAGAAACAGCGCGTAGCCGTTCATCGACGCCGGATAGAACAGCGCGCAACCGCCGGCCGCCAGTACCAGGCCGCTGACCGCGCCGCGCTGGTAGCCGATACGCTTGATCAGCATCCCGGCCGGCAGCGAGACGATGAAGTAGGCGCCGAAGAAGCAGAACTGCACCAGCATCGCCTGCACATAATTAAGGGTATAAATCGATTTCAGATGCGGAATCAGCACGTCGTTTAGCGACGTTAGCAGCCCCCACATGAAGAACAGCAGTGTGATGATGACCAGCGGGACGGTGTTGCTGGTTCCTTCCTGGTCCGCTTGACCGTGAGGGCGCATAGCTGCCGATGCAACGTGTTCCATAAATCTGTCTCCTGTATGGATGGTTTTTATATTAATGAAAAAGATTCTGCATGGGCGCCATCCGGTGGTCAAACAGCAAGCGCATTTCGGCCGCAGTTTAGCCACCTTCACTAAACACGCCGATATAGGCGCGACGCCACCATTGCGGCGCAGCGAAAGGCTAAAACTGGCATGTTTAGTAAATTGCGCTAAACTTTTCGGGAAAACCATCTAGTTGTTTGACCGCGTATGGACGCTTATGCAAGACTGCGCTCATACAGAATCCTGCCGACGGCCGCGCCGCGAGCAGTTTCATAAAGATACTTGGAGGGTAGATGGGCAATGCCACGAATGTCGCCGGAGTGACGATACGGGATATCGCCCGTGTCGCCGGGGTGTCCGCCGGGACCATCTCGCGGGCGCTGAAGAATGAACCGGGACTGACCGAAGCCACCCGCCAGATGGTGCTGGAAGCGGCGCGGGAACTGGGCTACGATTTTTGCAAGCTGCGGCCGAAACGCCTGCGGCGGCTGACCTTCCTGCTGCACCGCCAGCACAACACCGCGTCGAGCAGCCCGTTCTACTCGCCGGTGCTGCACGGCGCAGAGGAAGCTTGCCGCAAGCAGGGCATCGTGCTGTCGTTCATGGCGGTCGGCCCGGCGGATGGTTTGATCGACCAGATACGCATGCATGCGCCGGACGGCATCGTCTGCGCCGGCTTCTTCGAACCGGAGACCTTGAGCGCCCTGCGCTCGACCGGCAAGCAGCTGGTGCTGATCGATATGCAGCTGCGCGGCTACAGCTCCGTCAACCCGGACAATATGATGGGTGGCTACCTGGCCACCAAGCACCTGATCGACACCGGCCGCACCCGCGTAGGCTTCATCTCCGGCCCGCTGTCGCACTACAGCATCCGCGAGCGCGCGCGTGGCTACCGGCAGGCGCTGTTTGAAGAAGGCATACTGGCCGATCCGCGCCTGGAAGCAGGATTGCCGGACGGCGTAGACCTGGAAACCGGCGCCTGGGAAGCGATGGAGAAGCTGCTGTCGCTGCCCCATCCGCCGGATGCGGTGTTCTGCTACAACGACAGCGCCGCGCTGGTGGCGATGCGCTGCTGCCTGGCCAAGGGCTTGAAGGTACCGCACGACATCGCCATCGTCGGCTTCGACGACATCGCGACCGCCGTGCTGGGACATCGTCCGCTGACGACGCTGCGCATCGATAAGAAAGCGCTGGGCGCGCTGGGCGTGGAACTGCTGCTCAGCGGGCAGCAGGAAGAGGCAGTGGAAAAGATCGCGCCGGTGGAATTGATCGTCCGTGCCAGCACCGTGTTCGACGGGTGGCGCATACAGAAATAATCTTTACAGACCAGGCTTTGTCGCAGGGCGTACGGTTCGCAGGAACCGTATGCGGGGGCTGCTGCGCGCCTGAAAAACATACAGTGCTTTGCCTTACAAGGCGGCCTGCTTTTTAACCCACAAACGGACCTGACGATGGTACCAGATTTTCAATCCCGCGCAACGCTGCTGAACCACATACGCCACACCAAGCACTTCTACGACGACCGCTGCGTGGACCCCAGCGGCGGCTTCTATCACTTTTACAAGGATGATGGAACGGTCTACGACGCGCGCACCCGCCACCTGGTCAGCAGCACGCGCTTCATCTTCACGCATGCGATGGCATGGCGCCAGTTCGGCGAAGCGGGCGACCAGCAGCGCCTGCGCCACGGCCTGGACTTCCTGCGCAAGGCTCACCGCAACGCCGACACCGGCGGCTACGCGTGGCAGCTGGACTGGAACAACGGCGCGGGCCTCGTCACCGACGGCACCAACCACTGCTACGGCCTGGCCTTCGTGCTGCTGGCCTACAGCCATGCGCTGATGGCCGGCGAAACCCAGGCCCGCGAATGGATCGCCGAGACCTATGCGCTGATGGAGCGCCGCTTCTGGCAATCCGCGCACGGCCTGTACGCCGACGAAGCCAGCTCCGACTGGACTTTCCTGGCGCCCTATCGCGGCCAGAACGCCAATATGCACGCCTGCGAAGCACTGATCGCCGCCTTCGAGGCGACCGGCGAACGCGCCTACCTGCTGCGCGCCGAAACGCTGGCTCGCAACATCACGCAACGCCAGGCCGCGCTGGCCGATAACCTGATCTGGGAGCACTACCACGCCGACTGGTCGGTCGACACCGAATACAACCGCCACGACAAGAGCAACATCTTCCGCCCGTGGGGCTACCAGCCGGGCCACCTGACCGAGTGGGCCAAGCTGTTGCTGCTGCTGGAGCGCCATGGCGCGCAGCTGGAAGGCGGCAGCAACTGGCTGCTGCCACGCGCCGTCGAACTGTTCGACGCGGCGCTGGCCAAGGCATGGGACCATGAACACGGCGGCATCTACTACGGCTTCGCGCCGGACGGCAGCATCTGCGACGATCTCAAATACTTCTGGGTGCAGGCCGAAAGCCTGGCCACCGCAGCGCTGCTGGCGGCGCGCACCGGCGAAGCGCGCTACTGGACCTGGTACGACAAGATCTGGGCTTACAGCTGGGAGCATTTCGTCGACCACCGGCACGGCGCGTGGTATCGCATCCTCGGCGCGGACAACAGCAAGCTGACCGACGAGAAGAGCCCCGCCGGCAAGGTGGACTATCACACCATGGGCGCCTGCTACGAAGTGCTCAACGTATTGAAGGACTAAGCATGACGGCCTTTCCGGTATTCGTGGCGGCGGGCGAAGCGCTGACCGACATGATCGTGCAGGACTCACAACAGCAGCAGTGGCATAGCCAGGTGGGCGGCTCAACCTGGAACGTGGCGCGCACCATGGCCAGGCTGGACGTGCCGACCGCCTTCGCCGGCGCCATCAGCCGCGACGTCTTCGGCGACGCGCTGTGGCAAGCCAGCGAGGCCGCGCGGCTGGACCTGCGCTTCCTCCAGCGTTGCGACAAATCGCCATTGCTGGCGATCGTGCACCGCACCGATCCGCCGGCTTACTTCTTCGTCGGCGACGACAGCGCCGACTTGCAGTTCGATGCGGCGGCGCTGCCGGACGGCTGGCGTGCGCACTGCAAATGGGCGCACTTCGGCGGCATCAGCCTGGCGCGCCAACCGCTGGCGGACAAGCTGGTGGCGCTGGCCGGACAGCTCAAGCGGGACGGCGTGCGCATCAGCTACGACCCGAACTACCGCTTGCTGATGGATGAGCATTACGACGCCACGCTGCGCCGCATGACGGAACTGGCGGACGTCATCAAGGTATCCGAAGAAGACCTGGAAGGCCTGTTCCGCACCACCGATATCGACGGCGCCTTCGCTACGCTGCGCAGCTGGAATCCCACTGCCACCTGGCTGTACACCAAGGGCGGAGCCGGTGCATCGCTGCACGTCGGCGACCAGGCGTGGCACCTGCCTGCGCCGCCAATCACCGTGGTCGACACCGTCGGCGCGGGCGACGCCAGCATCGCAGCGCTGGCATGGAGCATGATGCATCGTCCGCAAAATCAGCCTTTGCAGCATTTGCAGTTTGCCGTGGCGGCCGGCGCCGCCGCATGCCTGGCTGCGGGTGCGTCGCCGCCTTCGCTGGCGCAGATCGAGGCGCTGCTGCCCTAAGAAGTCACAGCCAACAGCATGGGGACCGTCATACGGTTGCCATACAAGATCGATAAGATTGCGGGCTTTATATCGCCCCTCTTCTTTAGGTTCTCATGCACCCTACCCCTTTCGTTAAATCCCGTTTGCACCTGGCCCTCGCGGCCGCCGGCCTGTGCGTGCTGCACGGCGCGGCCTTCGCCACAGAAGACGGCGAAGGCGCGCTGTCCAAGGTCGTCATCAAGGCGACGGTGGAAAAGAAAAAACTGGACGACAGCGTCAGTGGCGGCGCACTGGGACGCAAGTCGGAACTCGATACCCCCTTCTCCACCAAGGCCGTCAGCAGCGACGAAATCGAAGACCGCCTGGCCACCAGCATCTCCGAAGTACTGAAGTACGACGCCTCGGTCACCGCCATCAGCCCACCGATCAGCACCCACCCGGCCACCATCCAGATGCGTGGCCTGCGCCTCGATGACCTGAACGGCTACAAGATCAACGGCCTCGCCAACGTCAACCGCGGCACCGAAATGCCGTTGGAAATGTTCGAGAGCGTGGAAGTACTGAAAGGCCTGACCGGCTTTATGTACGGCTTCGGTTCGCCGGGCGGCATCGTCAACTACGTCAGCAAGCGTCCCACCACCGACAGGAGCTTCAGCGCTGCGCTGGGCTACCAGGAAGGCGGCGCGATCAAGGAGCATATCGACACCGGCGGCCTCCTGGGCGATGAAGGCGGCTTCGGCTACCGTCTGAATTTGCTGCATGAAGACGGCGGCGTGCAGGAAGAAAGTGGCTCCATCAAGCGTAACGCTGCGGGCATCAACCTGGAATGGCGCGTCACCAACGACGTGGCGATCACCTACGATGCGATCTACCAGCGCCGCAAAAGCGTAGGCGGCACCGATGTGGTGATCTCGCCGTTGTACGTGGTGCCGAAGCCGATCGCCGGCGACAGTAAATTGAACAGCATCGGCGCCGGCAGCGACGTCGAATTCGCGCTGTCCACCGTCGGCATGGAATACCGCCTGAGCCCAGAATGGATGGCGAACCTTTCCTACCGCACGTCGAACTCGACCCGCGTGTATAAAAAGGACCAGTACTACATCACCAGCAACAAGGGCGACTACAAGGACCGCGTCACCTCCGAGCTGCACGGCTACCACTTTGACCAGGCGCAGGCCAGCTTCGAAGGCAAGGTCAACGCCTTCGGCCTGGCGCATGAAATCGTCGCCGGCGTGACCTCGCAGAACCTGTCGTCGACCTCCTCCGTGGTGACACCGAAAAACTATATGGGCACCGGCAACCTGTATGCGCCGACCATCATCAACGTCGACAGCATCAACTGGAGCGGCGGCACCTACCGCGACGAAGCGACCCGCCAGGACGCAGCCTTCGCCAGCGACACCGTCAAGCTGACCGACAACTGGTCGGTGCTGGCCGGCGCCCGCTACACCCGCTACAACGACAACGCCTATTCCACCAAGGGCGCGGTCATCGCCAACTACCCGGCGCAGCGCACCACGCCGACCGTGGCGCTGATGTACAAGCCGGCCGCCGACACCACCGTCTACGGCAGCTATGTCGAGGCGATGGAGCAGGCTTCCAGCGCGCCGACGTCCACCGTCAACGCCAACCAGACCTTCGCCCCGCTGAAGAGCAAGCAGGCCGAAGTCGGCATCAAGACGGAACGCAGCTACTGGAACGCCAGCGCGGCGCTGTTCCACATCAAGCGCGGCGCGCAGTACACCAATGCCGGCAATGTCTTCGTGGCAGACGGCGAATCCAAATACCAGGGCGTGGAATTCAACACCGTGGTGCAGGCGGCTAAAAACCTGTCGATCGAAGGTGGCCTGATGCTGCTGGATGCGACGCTGGAAAACGCCGCCGCCGGCTACAGCGGCAAGCGTGCGGTCGGCGCCCCGCGCCGCCAGGTTTCGGTGCAGGCGACCTGGCGCGAAGTGCTGCCAGGCCTGGCGCTGCATGCCGGCACCCAGTACCTGGGCGAGCTGCCGATGGATGCTGCCAACGTCAACACGCTGCCGGCCTACACCTTGTTCGATGCGGGCTTCAACTACCGTCACCGTTACTTCGGCAAGATGGTCAGCGTGCGCGCCAACATCTCGAACATCGCCAACCGCAAATACTGGACCTACTATCAGGAGAACTACCTGAACGTCGGCTCGCCGCGTACCGCCAGCGTGAACGTTCGCGTAGACTTCTAAGATATGAAACCACCACGTATTGCGGCAGGCGCCGCGCTGTCCCTGTTGATGTTGAACGCTGCCGGCGATCAGTACTATCAAACCAAGACGCCGTATCAACCGCAGCAGGCCAGCGCCAGCTACGAAGCCCCGCCGCAAGGCTACCGCGCGGTCTACACCCAGCTGCTGGCGCGGCATGGGTCGCGCGGCTTGAGCAGCATGAAGACCGACTTGGCGCTCTACAACCTGTGGCAGCTGGCCAGCAAGGAGAAAGCCTTGACGCCGCTGGGCATTCACCTCGGCGAAGACCTGCAGCAAATGATGAAGGCCAACGCCCTATTGGGCTATGGCGTGGCCGGCATCACCAGGCCAGGCTACGGCAACGAGACCATGCAGGGGGTGACGGAGCACAAGCAGCTCGCAGAGCGCATGTATCGCCGCCTGCCGCAGCTGTTCCGCAACGCCGCCGCAGACACACGGCCGCGCCAGATCCTGCTCGTCACCTCCGGCAAGGACCGTGCCGTCGACAGCGGCGATTATTTCGCCGGATCGCTGGTGGCGCAGCAACCCAATCTGCAAGCGCTGATCGTGCGTCCGCCATCGTTGGCGCCGCGCGGCGAAACGAATCACGACAGCCGCCCGGCAGGCACCGACCGCTTCCTGCTCTACTTCCACAAACTGAGCGCGAAGCAGGATCTGGTGGCCGACGATAGCGATCCACTGCGCACCACTTATCAGGCCAGCCAGGAATACCAGGCCTGGGCCAGGAGCGACGAACTACGCGCGCGCGAAGCCGCCCTGCTGGTGCAGCCGCAGGTTGCGGCGGCCGCCAAGGCGGTACTGGGGCGCCTGTTCACGCCATCCTTTATCGAAGGACTGGATCAGGGCCGCTACAGCGCTGCCAACACCGGCACCCATAGCTACACCAGCGCCGACAAGCAGTTCACCAACAAGCTGACCGGCGACGGCGACACCGAGATCAAATCCGCAATCGACGCAGCTCAAGCACTCTACGACCTGTACGCGGCCGCCGCCGACATGAAGGCCGAACTGAAAGCCGACTTCTCCAGCTACATGCCAGCGCAGCAGGCGGCAGTGTTCGCGGCCACAGAAGACGCCCTCGCCTTCTACAGCAAGGGGCCCGGCATCAGCGAAAACGGCAGCGTCAACTACCGCATGGCACAAACACTGCTCGACGATTTTTTCAACGAGGTGGATGCAGTCGCCAAGGGCGATCTGTCGCACGCCGCCAAGCTGCGCTTCGCCCACGCCGAGATCATCATCCCGATGGCGGCCATCCTTGGCCTGCCCGGCATGTCCGAGCAGCTGCCGCGCGCGACGACCTACAGTTACAGCAACAGCAACTGGCGCGGAGATATCGTCGCGCCGATGGCGGCCAACATCCAGTGGGATGTCTACACCAATGACCAGGGCCGCACGCTGGTCCGCATGCTGTACAACGAGAAGGAGATGGACTTCAAGCGTGGCTGCGAGCAGGCGAAGATTGCCCCTGCAAGCCACTACTACGACTATGCCGGCCTGCGCGCCTGCCATATGCCGAAGTAATGCCGGTGCAAGCTTGCCTTTTAAACCAGCACTGAAGGCCTTCGGCTGCCGAAAACACAACATCCGATTCAATTCGTTACGAGGCTCCCTTTTTTATAGTGATAGACTTGGTAGGTCTTTTCATAATATGAGAGGCTTACCCCATGAACCAGATGACCAGGCGTCAGTTCCTTCGGGTGACTGGCGCGACCATCGCGGGTTCGAGCATCGCGCTCCTAGGCTTTGCGCCGGCATCGGCCCTGGCCGAAGTCCGGCAGTACAAGCTGGCGCGCAGCACCGAAACCCGTAACACCTGCCCCTACTGCTCCGTAGGCTGCGGGATTCTCATGTACGGTCTGGGCGACGGCGCCAAGAACGCCAAGGCCAGCATCATCCACATCGAGGGTGACGCCGACCATCCGGTCAACCGCGGCACGCTGTGTCCCAAAGGCGCGAGCCTCATCGATTTCATCCACTCCGAAAATCGCCTGATGGTGCCCGAGTACCGCGCGCCCGGTGCGACCGAATGGAGCAAGATGTCCTGGGATGACGCGCTGACCCGCATCGCCAAGTTGATGAAGGCCGATCGCGACGCCAATTTCATCGACAAGACGGCGGACGGCAAGACCGTCAACCGCTGGACCACCACCGGCATGCTGTGCGCGTCGGCGAGCACCAACGAGGTAGGCTACTTAACCCATAAAACCATGCGCAGTCTGGGCATGCTGGCATTCGACAATCAAGCGCGTGTATGACACGGTCCGACGGTGGCAGGTCTTGCCTCGACATTTGGACGTGGTGCGATGACGAATCACTGGGTAGACATCAAGAACGCTGATGTCATCCTGGTCATGGGCGGTAACGCAGCAGAAGCACACCCTTGCGGCTTTAAATGGGTCACGGAAGCGAAGGCGCATCGCGGCGCCAAGTTGATCGTGGTCGATCCGCGCTTTACCCGTACCGCTTCGGTGGCGGACTACTACGTCCCTACCCGTACCGGCGCGGACATCGTCTTCCTCGGCGGGATCATCAACTACCTGCTCACGAACGACAAGATACAGCACGAATACGTCCGCAACTACACGGACATGCCCTTCATCGTGCGCGAGGACTTCGCCTTTAACGACGGCCTGTATTCGGGCTACGACGAAAAGGTCGGCAAGTACACGGACAAGAGCAGCTGGAACTACGAGATGGGCGACGACGGCTTTGCCAAGATCGACGCCACGCTCGAGCATCCGCGCTGCGTGTACCAGCTGATGAAGAAGCACTACGCGCGCTACACGCCGGCGATGGTGGAAAAAGCCTGCGGCGTGCCGCCGGAAAAATTCCTCAAAGTCGCCGAGATGCTGGCATCGACCGCCGTTCCGGGCCGCGCCGCCACCATCCTGTATGCGCTGGGCTGGACGCAGCACTCCACCGGCGCGGAAACGCTGCGCACCGGCGCCATGGTGCAGCTCCTGCTGGGGAACATCGGCATCGCCGGCGGCGGCATGAACGCGCTGCGCGGCCACTCCAACATCCAGGGCCTGACGGACCTGGGGCTGCTGACCAATATGCTGCCCGGCTACCTGACGCTGCCCGGCGAAGCGGAGCAGGACTTCGAAGCCTACGCCGCCAAGCGCGCGCTGAAGCCTTTGCGTCCGAATCAGCTCAGCTACTACAGCAACGCCAGGAAGTTCCTGGTCAGCTTCATGAAGTGCTGGTGGGGCGACGCGGCGACGGAGGAGAACAACTACGCCTTCGACTATCTGCCCAAGCTGGACAAGCCCTACGACATGATGCAGGCCTTCGAGCTTATGCATCAAGGGAAAATGAACGGCTACATCTGCCAGGGCTTCAACATCCTGGCCTCGGCGCCGGACAAGCAGAAAATCACGGAAGCCTTGTCCAAGCTGAAGTTCCTGGTGGTGATGGATCCCCTCGCCGTGGAAACGGCGGAGTTCTGGCGCCCCTTCGGCGAGTTCCACCAGGTCGATCCGAGCAAGATCCAGACCGAGGTTTTCCGTCTGCCGACCACCTGCTTCGCCGAGGAACGCGGCTCGCTGGTGAGCTCCTCGCGCGTGCTGCAATGGCACTGGCAAGGGGCCGACGGCCCGGGACAGACCAGGAGCGACCTGGAGATCATGTCCGGCATCTTCCTGCGCATCAAAAAGGCGTACCAGGCCGACGGCGGCAAATTCCCCGACCCGATCGTCAACCTGACCTGGCCCTACGCCAAGCCGTACAGCCCAACGCCGGAAGAACTGGCGATGGAGTACAACGGCAAGGCGTTGAAGGAACTCACCGATCCGAAGGACCCGACGAAAGTCATCCTGAAGAAGAACGAGCAGGTGGCAGGCTTCGCGCAATTGCGCGACGACGGCAGCACGGCTTGCGGCTGCTGGATCTTCGCCGGCTGCTGGACCGCCGCCGGCAACCAGATGGGACGGCGCGACAACTCCGACCCGAGCGGCATCGGCCAGACGCTGAACTGGGCCTGGGCCTGGCCGGCCAACCGCCGCATCCTGTACAACCGCGCCTCGTGCGATCCGAAAGGCAAACCGTGGGATCCCACGCGTAAGCTGGTGAGCTGGAACGGCAGCAACTGGGCCGGCGCCGACATTCCCGACTTCAAGGCGGACGAGCCGCCCGAAAACGGCATGGGTCCCTTCATCATGCTGGCCGAAGGCGTGGCGCGCTTCTTCTCGCGCGACGCCATGGCCGAGGGTCCCTTCCCCGAGCACTACGAGCCGTTCGAGTCGCCGATCGGCCACAACCCGCTGCATCCGACCAATGCGCGCGCCACCAGCAATCCCGCCGCCCGCATGTTCCCGAACGACAGGGCCAAGCTGGGCAAGGTGGCGGAGTTCCCGCACGTGGCCACCAGCTACCGCCTGACGGAGCATTTCCACTACTGGACCAAGCACGCGCGCCTGAACGCCATTATCCAGCCGGAGCAATTCGTCGAGATCGGCGAGGAGCTCGGCAAGGAACTAGGCGTGGAGCACGGCGACCGCGTCAAGGTCAGCTCCAAGCGCGGGCACATCGTGGCGAAAGCCGTGGTGACCAAGCGTATCAAGGCGCTCATCATCGACGGCAAGAAGACCCACCAGGTCGGACTGCCGATCCACTTCGGGTTCAAGGGAGTCACCAAACCGGGCTACCTGATCAACACCCTCACGCCGACGGTTGGTGACGGCAATTCACAGACACCGGAATTCAAGTCCTTCCTGGTGAAAGTGGAAAAAGCATGACGGCCCGAGGAGAATGACCATGGCACTACAATCCCTTGATATCAAGCGCATGTCGGCGACGACGGTGCAGGAACCGGTGGCGCGCACGCCTGTCACCGGCACCGTCGCCAAGTTGATCGACGTGTCGAAGTGCATAGGCTGCAAGGCCTGCCAGACCGCCTGCATGGAATGGAACGACCTGCGCGACGACATCGGCGAGACCACCGGCGTGTACGACAACCCGATCGACCTGTCGCCGCAATCATGGACCGTGATGCGCTTCTCGGAACACGAGACCAACGACGGCAACCTGGAATGGCTGATACGCAAAGACGGCTGCATGCACTGCGAGGACCCGGGCTGCCTGAAGGCCTGTCCCGCGCCGGGCGCCATCGTCCAGTACACCAACGGCATCGTCGACTTCCATCAGGAGAACTGCATCGGCTGCGGCTACTGCGTGGCCGGCTGTCCGTTCGACGTGCCGCGTATCTCCAAGAAGGACGACCGCGCCTACAAGTGCACGCTCTGTTCGGACCGCGTGGCGGTGGGCCAGGAACCGGCCTGCGTCAAGACCTGCCCTACCGGCGCCATCGTCTTCGGCACCAAGGAGGACATGAAAGAGCATGCGGAGGAGCGTATCGAGGACCTGAAGTCGCGCGGCTACGCCAACGCGGGCTTGTACGACCCGGCAGGCGTCGGCGGCACGCATGTGATGTATGTGCTGCACCACGCGGACCAACCGGGCCTGTACCACGGCCTGAAAGCGAATCCGAGCATCAGCCCGATGGTCGGACTGTGGAAAGGCTTGACCAAGCCCCTGGCGCTGGCCGGCATCGCCGTCACCGCGCTGGCAGGCTGGTTCCACTATTCGCGCGTCGGTCCGAATGAGGTCAGCAAGGAGGAGGAAGCCGAGGCACTGCATGAGGCCAACCGCATCCGGGAGAGCGAAAAATGAGCACGCCAAATCGCGACAAGGACGGCAATCCGCTGATCGAACGCTATACGCCCAATGAGCGCAGCAACCACTGGGTAACGGCCATCTGCTTCATCCTGCTGGCGGTGTCCGGGCTGGCCATGTTCCATCCGGCGACGGCGTGGATGGCGGTGTTCCTGGGCGGCGGCCAATGGACGCGCATCCTGCATCCGTTTATCGGGCTGGTGATGTTCGTGTCGTTCGCGCTGCTGGTGATGCGTTTCTGGCATCACAATAAGTTCGAGCCGGGCGACAGGCAGTGGCTGGATCAAATCGGCGACGTCGTCAACAACCGCGAAGACAAGCTGCCCAAGGTGGGCCGCTACAACGCGGGACAGAAGCTGCTGTTCTATGTGCTGATCTTCTGCATGTGCGGGCTGCTGCTGTCGGGCGTGGTGATCTGGCGGGCCTACTTCGCGTTCTACTTCCCGATCGAGATCGTGCGCTTCGCCGCGCTGCTGCACGCCTTCTGTGCGTTTGTGATCATCTGCTCCATCGTCGTCCACATCTACGCGGGCGTGTGGGTGAAGGGTTCGATCGGCGCCATGGTGCGCGGCACCGTGACTTACGGGTGGGCGCGCAAACATCACCCGCGCTGGTTCGAGGAGGTCGCCCGAAAATCGCGTGATTAGCTCAGCAATTTAGGATTAGAATAGTCTCCGGGCCGGCGGCTCCGTCGCCGCCGGCAATCTGGGAGACATCTTGGTACAACGTCTGCTTGCCCCCGGCGAGATCGAAGCGCTCGATCACAACGCCATACCGCGCCTGCTGCTGCCGCAGCCGCGCAGCCTGTTCTCCACGCGCGCCGCCCGCCTGCGCCAACTTGCCAAAAATGAAATCAAAGGTATCCCCGTCGGCGAAACGCTGCGCGGCTACCTGCTGCTGATGGCGGCGCTGGTCGACGCGCAGGCCGCCGTGGCGCTCGCCCTTCCGGCAGAGGCCTTCGCCCTGCCCGACGCCGCCGACATCGACGTCTCGCTCGAACACAATATGCCGCCGCTGCCCGTCAGCGGCGCGCGGCCGCCGTCGTGGCGCTCGGTGTTCGACGCCCTGCTCGATCAACTCGATACGCTGGCGGAAGGCCAGCCGCAGATTGCCACGGTGCTGGCCGAACTGCGCTCGCTCGACAGCGCGGAGCTGGAAGGCTGCGCCGACGCCGTGCTGTCGGAGCTGACCGACGGCGTGAATCCGCTACACGCGCCGTTCGTGGCGGCGGCGTTGCAGGTCATGTGGAGCATGCGCGCCGGCCAGCTGGACGCGCAGCGCGTGCAACCGCTGGTGACCAATACGCTATGCCCCGTGTGCGGCGCGCATCCTGTGGCCAGCGTGATCCGCATCGGCGGACAATCGCAGGGTTATCGCTACCTGCAGTGCAGCTGCTGCGCCAGCGAGTGGCACATGGTGCGGGTCAAGTGCTCGTGCTGCGAGCATACGGCGCGCATCGCCTACCAGAGCATCGAGCCGGCCGACGCCGCCGACGCCACACCGGAGATCGTCAACAAGGCCAATGACCCAAGCAAGGTGGCACGCGCCGAAACCTGCGACGACTGCCGTACCTATCGCAAGATCTTCAACCAGGAGCACGACTACAACGTCGAACCGCTGGCCGACGACCTGGCCAGCCTGGCGCTGGACCTGCTGGTGGGCGAAGCCGGCTACGCCCGCGCGAGCGGCAATCCCCTGTTGTGGTTCAACGCCGAATGAGCGGCGACACCGCAGACATGGGCGCGGCAACCGCAGCGGGCTCCATCCACCTGCCCGCCGTCCACCTGATCCTGTCGGACGCCGCGTGTGCGCCGCTGATCGCCGAATACGGCCGCGTGCAGACGCTGGAAGCCGCCCGCATGCTTCTGGCCGAACTGCGCAGCATGATGCTGGCCAGCCGCCGCGACGGCATGCCAGTCGCCGGCGACACCGGCATCCCCGCCTTGCTGGCGATGCTGGCCGAACGCCTGCGCGACACCAACCGTTCGCCGCTGCGGCCGGTCTTCAATCTGACCGGCACCGTCCTGCACACCAACCTTGGCCGCGCCCTGCTGCCCGACAGCGCGGTGCAGGCCGTCGCCGAAGCGCTGCGCTGGCCGATGAACCTGGAGTGGGACATCGACACCGGCAAGCGCGGCGACCGCGACAACCTGGTCGAAGAGCTGCTGCTGGAACTGACCGGCGCCGAAGCGGCCACCATCGTCAACAACAATGCGGCCGCCGTGCTGCTGATGCTGAACACGATCGCGCAAGGCAAGGAGGTCATCGTCTCGCGCGGCGAACTGGTGGAAATCGGCGGCGCCTTCCGCATCCCGGACATCATGATCCGCGCCGGCGCCGTGCTGCGCGAAGTGGGCAGCACCAACCGCACGCATCTGAAAGACTACGCCGAAGCGGCCGAAGCGCAGACCGCGCTGCTGATGAAGGTCCATTGCAGTAACTACGCCATCACCGGCTTCACCAAGAGCGTCGAGCTGCCGGAGCTGGCGCCGCTGGCGAAGAAGCACAACATCCCGCTGGCGGTGGACCTGGGCAGCGGGACGCTGGTCGACCTGGAACAATACGGCCTGCCCCACGAAACCACGGTGCGCGAAACCATCGCCGGTGGCGCGGACCTGGTCACCTTCAGCGGCGACAAGCTGTTGGGCGGTCCGCAGTGCGGCATCATCGTTGGCCGCGCCGACCTGATCGCGCAGATCAAGAAAAATCCGCTCAAGCGCGCACTGCGCGTCGGCAAACTGACGCTGGCGGCGCTGGAGCCGGTGCTCGCGCTGTACCGAGCGCCGGACCTGCTGCCTGAACGCCTGACCACACTCAAGCTGCTGACCCGCCCCGCCGCCGCCATGCGCGAGCTGGCGCAGGCGCTGCTGCCGCCATTGCAGGCGGCGCTGGGCGCAGGCTATGAAGTCTGCAGCGAGCCGATGATGAGCCAGATCGGCAGCGGCGCCCTGCCCGTCGACCGGCTGCCCAGTCACGGCCTGGTGATACGCGCCGCCGCAGCGGGACGCATCAGCAACGCGCTGGGCGTGCTGGAACAGCGCCTGCGCGCATTGCCGCTGCCGGTCATCGGCCGCGTTGCGCAGGACGCCTTGTGGCTGGACCTGCGCTGCCTGGACGACCACCAGCGCCAGCGCTTCACCGACCAACTGGCGCTGCTGACCGTATGATCGTCGGCACGGCAGGCCACATCGACCACGGCAAGACCACGCTGACGCGCGCGCTCACCGGCGTCGACACCGACCGGTTGAAGGAAGAAAAAGCGCGCGGCATATCGATCGAACTCGGTTACGCCTACGCACCGCTTGAGAACGGAGAGATCCTCGGCGTGATCGACGTGCCGGGCCACGAAAAATTCATCCGCACCATGGCGGCAGGCGTCACCGGTATCGACGCCGCGCTGCTGGTGATCGCCGCCGACGACGGCATCATGCCGCAGACGCTGGAACACCTCGCCATCCTGCGCCTGCTGGGCGTGCGGCGCGGCGCCGTGGCCCTGACCAAGATAGACCGTGTCGATGCGTCGCGCGTGGAGCAGGTGGAGCGGGACATCGAGACGCTGCTGGCGGCGACCGACTTTGCCGACGCGCCGATCTTCCGCACCAATGCCAGCGCGGCCGCAGACGCCGGCGTGCAGGCTTTGCTGCGACATCTGGCGCTGATGGCGGCGGCGCTGCCGGCCAGCGACGAACGGCGCCTGTTCCGGCTTGGTGTGGACCGCGTGTTCACCTTGTCCGGCCAGGGCACCATCGTCACCGGCACGGCGCTGGCGGGCAGCGTCCGCGTCGGCGACGTGCTGCAACTGGCGCCGGGCGGACAGCAGGCGCGCGTGCGCAGCATCCACGCGCAGAACCGCAGCGCCGACAGCGGCCGCGCAGGGCAGCGGCTGGCGTTGAATTTAAGCGGTGTGTCGAAGGAAGAGATACAGCGCGGCAGCTGGGTCGTCGCTCCGGCGCTCGCCAGCTGTTCCGAGCGCATCGACGCAGAACTGACGCTTACGCCGGACTGCGGCCAGACGCTGAAGCCCTGGTCGCCGCTGCACGTGCACCTGGGCGCGGCGCACCATACCGCGAACGTGGTGATGCTGGACAGCGACGTGCTGACGCCGGGCCAGACCGGCCGCGTGCAACTGGTGCTGGACGCGCCGGTGCATGCAGTCCCCGGCGACCGCTTCGTGATCCGCAACGCGCAGGCCACCGCCACCATCGGCGGCGGTACGGTGCTCGATCCCTTCGGCCCGGCGCGCAAGCGGCGCAGCGCCACGCGGCTGGCGTGGTTGCAGGCGCTATCCGATTTCGTCGCCAGCGGCGACGTCGCCTCGCTGCTCGCTCGAAGTCCGTTGGGCCTGCGCATGTCAGCGTTGGTGCGCCTGTCACAGATGCCCGCCGATCAAATCACCCTGCCGACGGATACCATCAAGGTCGCGCTGCAAGGCGGCGACCATCTGCTGTTGGCCGCCGATGAAGTGCAAACGCTGGACGCGCGTATCCTGGACGGCCTGGCCGAATTCCACGCGCGCGCGCCGGACGATGCCGGCCCCGAACTGTGGCACCTCAAGCGCATCGTCGCGCCGGAAATGGAGGACCGTTTGTGGAGCCGGTTGATCGAAACCTTGATCGCCGCAGGCCAGTTGAAGCAGCGTGGCCGCAGCCTGCACCTGCCCGGCCACAGCGTCGAACTAAGCGAACGGGAACAGGCGCAGGCCAGGCCCTTGCTGGCCTCCCTGCTGGACGGCGCATACGATCCGCCCTGGGTGCGCGACCTGTCGCGCGACCACGGCGTGCAGGAAGCGGAGGTGCGGCGCTTGCTGCTCAAGCTCTCCAAGACGGGAGAGATCAGCCAACTGGTGCCGGATCTGTTCTATCATCCAAAGCGGCTGGCCGAACTGGCGGCACTGGTGGCGTCGCTGCCGGAGGTGCAGGCGTCGGCGTTTCGCGACGCGACCGGGCTGGGTCGCAAGCGAGCCATACAGATATTGGAGTTCTTCGATCGCGTCGGCTATACTCGGCGCGTGGGCAACATCCACTTGATACGACCCAACGCGGCCTGGTCGTACAGTGGCGAGTAGTACCAGGGAAGGCATACTCATCCGGTGATGGGGCCGGGCTTCAAACCCGGTGGGGGGCGTCAGACGCTCCCCTGTAAGTTCGACTCCTACTGCCTTCCGCCATTCACCGTATCGGCCACCATATCAACGGCAGCGTCGAAGCTGGCCGGAGTTTCCTCCAGCAGCGACCAGAGGCGATTATGCTCTGCCCCCTGCACCACGTGCAGCCGGCTCGATTGCGCGCGTGTCGCGGCGGCCACCAGGCGCTCAGGGATCTCCAGCGGGATCGTGGCGTCGTTCTCGGCGGCGATCACCAGCAGGCGGCCTTCGAAGCGCGACAGGATGTCCCAGGCGTCGCTGTCGATCCAGCTGCGCTCACGCCGTATCACGGCCGAGAAGTCCGGCCCGAACGGCACCTCGTACGCCGACGGCGTGTAGACGCCGGGGACGATCAGCACCAGCGCATCGACACGATGGCTTTGCGTCATGCGAACCGCATTGTAGGCGCCCATGCTGGCGCCGAACACCGCCATCGGCTCCGGCAGGCCGCGCGCAGCGGCCACCGTCTGCGCCTGGCGCGTGCGGCTGGCCACCGACGATTGCGCCAGCGTGCCGCCGGTGTCGCCATGGCCGATGCAATCGAAGCTGGTGCTGCCGATGCCGCGCCGCTGCAAGGCGCTGCGCAGCAGATGGTGGCCGCGCCGGCTGCTGGCGCCGGCGCCATGCAAATACAGCACGCGATTGTAGCCATCGCCGACGTACTGGTCGCCCTTCAGCACATGGCCGTCGAAGGCCACATCGAAGTCCACGATCATTTGCCTGCCTCCTTCGCCAAACGCAGATTCAGATTGTCGCGCGATTGCCTGGCGTAGGCTTTGCAACCCTCGCCCCCGTCCAGCAAGGGATGCGGTTTGCCGCTCTGAAGCTTGTCCCAGGTGCCGGAGAATTCTGGATGCACGGCGATGATGATGTCGCACGAGGCCTGCCCCAGCGCCGCAAAGCTCTGCTCATATTGCTTCACCACTTCCGGATGGGCGCTGAACTTGTAGCCGTCGCTGGAAACCGGGTTGATGCTGTCGGCGAACACGATGCTGGCGCAGCGGTCTTGTTCGCAGGAGCTCCACGTCCAGCTGGTGCCGCCCGCCGTGTGGCCGGGCGTGTACATCGCGGTCACCGTCAGCGGCCCGACTTTGACGGCTTCGCCATCGCGCACCGTGCGCAGCTTGGCCACCTTGGAAAATGGCGTGCTGCCGACGAACTGGGGATCGTCCTTGGCCATGCCGCCGCGCTTCAGGTCCGCAGCCGTCAGGGGGCTGGCCACCACCGTCGCGCCGCTCATGCGCTGAAGTTCGGCGATGCCGCCGGCGTGGTCCATGTGACCGTGCGAACTCAGTATCAGCTTAACGTCCTGTATGCGGAAACCCAGCTTGCGGATGCTGGCGGCGATGCGTTGCGGCGAATCGGGATAGGCGCCGTCCAGCAGGATATGGCCCTGCGGCGAAGTCACCAGCACCGAACTGAGGCTGCTTACGCCGACGTAGTAGCTGTTGCCGTAAATCTGGAATGGTTCGACCGGCTTGTTCCAGTTGTCGTCAGGTGTGTTTGCGGAGGCAAAGGCGGCAAGGCCGCAGAGCACGGCGGCCAGCAAGGGTTTGATCATGGAATGGCGGGCGAGAGAGTTGGTAAAGAAGGAATATTGTACATCCGGACACCCTGCATGCATGGGGCTTGCGGTATCGGCAACATGGTAATAGCTGGTAGACACTGGCACAATACCGTGTCGCCACTCGAAGGAATCGTCCATGAAACATCCCGCACTCCGCGCCGCCCTCCTGGCCTGCCTGACCGCAGCCTCCTTTGTCAGCCATGCGGCCGAACCGAAACTCGGCGCCGCCGAAAAGCTCTACCAGGCCAACTGCGCCGCCTGCCACGGCGCCAAGATGGAAGGCGCCGTCGGCCCGTCGCTGGGCGATCACGCCTGGCTGCACGGTGCGCCCACCAAGGCCAACCTCATCAAGATCATCAGCAAGGGCGTGCCGGAGAAGGACATGCCGGCCTGGTCCCCTGCCCTGAACGCAACGCAAATCGCGCTGCTGGCCGACCTGATCGCTGCCAACGCCGCCAAGCCCGCCGTTGCGCTGACGCCCGAGGCCAGGGCGCAGCAATACGTGCCCGACCTGAGCGGCTTCAAGCTGCCGAAGGGCTTCCACATCAGCGTCTACGCCAACCAGGTCAGCGCCGCGCGCAGCATGGTGGTGTCGGACAGCGGCATCGTCTACGTCGGCTCGCGCAAGGCCGGCAAGGTGTATGCGCTGGTGCCGCGCGCCGACAAGCAGACGGCCGACGTGGTCACCATCGCCGAAGGCCTGGAGCACCCGATCGGCGTGACGCTGCTCAACGGCGCGCTGTACGTGGGCGAGATCAGCCGCGTGATCCGCTTCGACAATATCGACAAGCGCTACGCGCAGAAGCCGTCCTACGAAGTGGTCAAGGTCAGCCTGCCGAACGACAAGTGGCATGGCGAGAAGGTCATCAAGGCCGGGCCGGACGGCAAGCTGTACATCCCGGTCGGCGCGCCGTGCAATGTGTGCGATGTCGAGGACACCAAGAGCGCGAAGATCTATCGCATGAATGCGGACGGCAGCCAGCTGGAAGAATATGCGCGCGGCGTGCGCAACACGGTGGGCTTCGCCTTCCATCCGACCACCAAGGTGCTGTGGTTCACCGATAACGGCCGCGACGAGATGGGCGACAACACGCCGTCGTGCGAACTGAACGTGGCACCCAAGGCCGGCATTCATTTCGGCTTCCCCTACTGCCACGGCGGCGTGGTGCCGGACCCGGACTTTGCCAAGGGTCGTAGCTGCGAGGAGTTCGAGCCGCCGGTCGCCAAGCTGGGGCCGCACGTGGCGCCGCTGGGCTTGACCTTCTACACCGGCAAGCAGTTCCCCGAGGCGTATCGCAACAACGTCTACATCGCCGAGCATGGTTCGTGGAACCGCACGACCAAGAGCGGCTACAGCGTGCGCCTCATTACGCTGTACAACAGCAAGGTTGTCACCGACACAGCCTTCATCGACGGCTTCCTGCGCGGCGAGGAAGTGGTGGGCCGGCCGGTGGACGTGGCTACGCTGCCGGATGGTTCGATGATCGTGTCGGACGACTACGGCGGCCGTGTGTACCGCGTTACTTACGACGGCAAGTAGCCGGCCCGCGCCGGGGGCGGGACTTGCCCGCGTGCAGCGTCGCCCCCTCTCGGAAGTTAATTTTAATTTAACTAATGATTACAAAAATGATATCATTTAGGACAATATTTCTTTTAACTCCTAAAGGGTATCTATGTGCAATCTACAGTTTTTCCGTTCGGTACTTGCCTTAACGGCCGTTTCCGCGTCCATGCTGGCTAATGCCTCGACTGGTTATACGGCATCCGTCGCGCCAGGCGGTGCATACATGGGTTGGCAATCCATAAACAATTTCGGCGATTTGGCTGGCGGCTATTCGGCCTATATTGGTGGACAATTCAGCGCCCCGCCGGCAACAGACTGGGGCGCGACTTATTATCAATCCAATGTCATTAACGACAAGGGCGTGGTGGGCGGCACGATAGGCGATCATAATTCTGGCTACGCGATCTTAAGCAGCAAGGGCAGTTCTGTCCTGTTGCCCTCTTTCAACCAAAGTTATAACAGCTTCGCTTCGGTCACTGCGCTCAACAACGTTGGTCAAGGCGCGGGCGTCGCCAGCACTACCCACCGCATCTCGAGTCACGATGGCGAATCCATTTGGAGCATGCACGCCTTCCGTACCGATGGAAGCACCATAACCGATCTCGGCACCCTTGGCGGTTTCGAAAGCGAGGCGAATGGGATCAACAACAAAGGCGAGGTGGTCGGGTGGGCATCGCTTTCGGACCGCACGCAGCATGGTTTCGTAACGTCCGGTGGAAAGATGGTGGATCTCGGCGGGATAGCGGGCGCCAACTCCGACCAGGCAATCGACATCAACGATGCGGGACTGATTATTGGCAACGCCGACTTCGGTTGGTCGCATAACTCGTACGCGTATGTGCATGCCAACGGTACTTCCACGCTGATCGAGACACCCAATGGTTTCCAATCGAAATCGAGCGCGTTGAACAACTACGGGCAAATTGTCGGCCGCATGTGGGATCGCTCCCGTAGCTATGGCTTCATGTATGTCAACGGCCAGGTCATCGACTTGAACACTTTCATCGACCCGGCGCAGGGCTGGTCGGTCGAAGCAGCGCTGGACATCAATGACCGCGGCCAGATTCTGACCCGTGCCTGCAAAAATCAAGGCCGCAGCTGCACTGAGATGATCCTGTCGCCGGACATACTGCAATCCATCCCCACGCCCCAAGTGCCTGAACCGGCAACCTACGCCATGATGCTGACCGGACTTGGAATGCTGGCTTGGTCCCGGCGCAGCAAACGCCAGGCCAAATAAAAAAAACCGCCCTGCGCGCATGCAATGGCCAAGGCCATCGCATCGCCACAGGGCGGTTTTCGCTCAGACTAGTCTGAGATTACTGTGCAGCGGCAGCAGCGGCTTCTTCAGCAGCGGCTTTCATCGACAGTTTCAGGCGGCCGCGGTCGTCGGTTTCCAGAACCTTGACGCGCACTGCCTGGCCTTCTTTCAGGTAGTCGGCAACGGCGTTGACGCGCTCGTTGGCGATTTGCGAGATGTGCAGCAGACCATCTTTACCTGGCATGACTTGAACGATCGCGCCGAAGTCCAGCAGCTTCAGAACCACGCCGTCGTAGGTCTTGCCCACTTCGACCGAAGCGGTCAGTTCTTCGATGCGGCGCTTGGCTTCCTGGCCGGCAGCAGCGTCGACGGAAGCGATGGTGACCACGCCTTCGTCGCTGATGTCGATCTGGGTGCCGGTCTCTTCGGTCAGCGCGCGGATGACTGCGCCGCCCTTGCCGATGACGTCACGGATCTTCTCTGGGTTGATCTTGATGGTGATCAGGCGCGGTGCGAAGTCCGACAGTTCGGTCTTCACGGTCGGCATGGCTTTTTGCATTTCGCCCAGGATGTGCTCGCGGCCTTCTTTGGCTTGCGCCAGCGCCACTTGCATGATTTCCTTGGTGATGCCCATGATCTTGATGTCCATCTGCAGCGCGGTGATACCGTTGCGGGTACCGGCTACTTTGAAGTCCATGTCGCCCAGGTGATCTTCATCGCCCAGGATGTCCGACAGAACCGCGAACTTGCCGCCTTCCTTGATCAGGCCCATCGCGATACCGGCGACGTGCTCTTTCATTGGAACGCCAGCGTCCATCAGTGCCAGGCAGCCGCCGCAGACCGAAGCCATCGACGACGAACCGTTCGATTCGGTGATTTCCGACACCAGGCGCACGGAGTAGCTGAACTCTTCCGGTGCCGGCAGTGCGGCGATCAGCGCGCGCTTGGCCAGGCGGCCGTGGCCGATTTCGCGGCGCTTAGGCGTACCTACGCGGCCGGTTTCGCCGGTGGCGAACGGTGGCATGTTGTAATGCAGCATGAACGAGTCGGTGAACTCGCCCATCAGCGCATCGATCTTCTGGCTGTCGCGTGCGGTGCCCAGGGTGGCAACCACCAGCGCCTGCGTTTCACCGCGGGTGAACAGCGCCGAACCGTGGGTGCGTGGCAGCACCGAGGTACGGATCGAGATCGGACGAACGGTGCGGGTGTCGCGGCCGTCGATACGTGGCTCGCCGTCCAGGATCTGGGTACGGACGATCTTGGCTTCGATGTCGAACAGGATGTTGTTCACTTCGGCTGCGTCGACTGGCGCGGCGCCAGCGGCAGCGGCTTCAGCGGACAGGTCGGCCAGCACTTCGCTGGTGGCGGCCTTCAGCTTGGCGGTGCGCTCTTGCTTGTCTTTGGTCTGGTAAGCGGCGTTGATTTTGCTTGCAGCGAAATGCGAAACGCGGCCGATCAGCGCTTCGTTCTTCGCTGGTGGGACCCATTCAACTTCCGGCTTGCCGCCGTCGCGTACCAGCTCGTGGATCGCGTCGATGACTGCTTTCATTTCGGTGTGGCCGAATACGACCGCGCCGAGCATGATTTCTTCGGACAGTTGCTTGGCTTCCGATTCCACCATCAGCACGGCGGTTTCGGTACCGGCGACAACCAGATCCATCTGCGAGGTCTTCAGTTGTTCAACGGTAGGGTTCAGGATGTACTGGCCGTTGGCGTAGCCGACGCGTGCTGCGCCGACCGGGCCGTTGAACGGTACGCCCGACACGCACAGGGCGGCCGATGCGCCGATCATGGCGGCGATGTCTGGATCGATTTCCGGGTTGACCGACAGCACGTGAATGATCACTTGCACTTCGTTCAGGTAGCCTTCTGGGAACAGAGGACGGATAGGACGGTCGATCAGGCGGGATGTCAGTGTTTCTTTTTCCGAAGGACGACCTTCACGCTTGAAGAAACCGCCCGGGATTTTACCGGCAGCATAGGTTTTTTCAACGTAGTCGACGGTCAGCGGGAAGAAGTCCTGGCCTGGCTTGGCGTCTTTGCGTGCGACGACAGTAGCCAGCACCACGGTATCTTCGATCGATACCAGAACTGCACCGGAGGCCTGGCGAGCGATTTCGCCGGTTTCCAGCGTCACGGTGTGTTGACCGTACTGGAAGGTTTTCGTAACTTTATTAAACATGGGTAATCCCTTTCTATTTGCCGACAGATTTTCAGGGGCTGTCGTTCACCTCACCACAGACGGCAGTGCTGCCGTCTTTACTGCAACTGCTAAAACCCAGGAATTCCATGTCGCACTGCCAAGACGCTATTCTGCTTGGCAAGTTTTTCCCGGCAAAAATGACAAAATGCCCGCGTCAGCAAACTGGCGCAGGCATTTCGATTAAGCCGGATGACGCAAAAATTACTTACGCAGACCCAGTTTAGCGATCAGATCGCGATAACGGGTAGCATCTTTGCCCTTCAGGTAGGACAGCAGGCTCTTACGACGGTTAACCATCATAATCAGACCACGACGCGAGTGGTGATCCTTGCTGTGTGCCTTGAAGTGGCCGTTCAATTCGTTGATGCGTGCGGTCAGCAGCGCAACTTGAACTTCTGGGGAGCCGGTGTCTTTTTGACCACGGGCGTTGTCCGCGATAATGGCGGCTTTGTTGATGTTTTCTACGGTCATGATATTTACCTTTAACATGCGGTGCGCGGAGTCGTAACCCTGCACATCGTGAACTTCAAAAAAAACTGATCCAAAGACCAGACCCGGAAGTATAGCGGAAAAACTCCCACATGTATCCTGTGTTGGCTACAATTGTTCTATCTTTCCGGTCCTACAGAGGGGTTTGTGATGAAAAAACTGATATTTATGGCAATCTTGCCTGCCATGCTGAGCGCTTGCGCCAGCCTCAACTCCCCTCCGCTGGCGGCCGGCGAACCGGTCGACGCCGTCAAGGCCAAGCTGGGCCAGCCCACCGGCACCTATGCCAACGGCCCGGACATCATGCTCGAATATGCCGGCGGCCCGTTCGGCCAGTACACCCATATGGCGCGCATCGGCCCGGACGGCAAGCTGATTTCCTTCGAACAGGTGCTCAGCAGCGAGAAGTTTGCCACCGTCAAACCGCGCAAGGATAGCAAGCAAACCATCCTCAGCACCTTCGGCAAGCCGGCCCAGCAGGTGCACTACGCCAGCGTCGACGGCGACGTGTGGGTTTATCGCTACAAGGAACAAAACGTGTGGGATTCCGTGATGCATGTGGAATTCGACCGCGACGGCATCGTCCAGGCCATGGTCAACGGCCCGGACCCGGAACGGGAATCGCGTCGCCGTTAAAATGTAGCGAAGATACAAAGGAATTACTGAGTATCGTGCAGGATCTCCGCATTTTGTAGCCAAACTACTTTTTCAAGTAGATAATACGCCAACAAAAACGGAGATCCTCATGCATGCAAATGTGAAACTAGCCGAAACCGGCGCCGCCGCCGCGCCGGCGCAAAAGCCGAAGCTGTCGTTCTGGGCCATCTGGAACATGAGCTTTGGTTTTCTCGGCATCCAGGCCGGCTTCGCCCTCCAGCAAAGCAACGTCCCCCGCATCTTCCAGACCATGGGCGCCGAGCTCGACAAGATCGGCTTCCTGATGACCGCCGCGCCGCTGGCCGGCCTGCTGGTGCAACCCATCATCGGCTACCTGAGCGACCGCACCTGGGGCCGCTGGGGCCGTCGCCGCCCCTACTTCTTCATTGGCGCCGTGCTGGCCACGCTGGCCATGTTGGGCTTGCCGAACGCCACCGTGCTGTGGACCGCCGCCGCCATGCTGCTGGTGCTCGACGTCGCGATCAATATTTCGATGGAGCCGTTCCGCGCCTTCGTCGGCGACCTGCTGCCGAAAGAACAGCTGACCACCGGCTATGCGGTGCAAACCTTCTTCATCGGCGTGGGTGCGGTGGGCGCCTCGGCGCTGCCGTGGGTGCTGACGCACTGGTTCGACGTGGCCAACACCGCCGCCGCCGGCAAGACGCCGGACTCGGTGGTCTATGCCTTCTACATCGGCGGCGCGATCTACCTGGCGGCCGTGTTGTGGACCGTACTGCGCACCCGCGAATATTCGCCGGAGCAGCTGAACCAATTCCATCCCGAGGCGGAACCGGAGGCGCACGCGCCTACCGGCCTGCGCGGCTTCGTCAACGACTACCTCAACATGCCGAAGATCATGGTGCAATTGTCGCTGGTGCAGTTCTTCACCTGGTTCACCTGGTTCTCGATGTGGACCTACGGCACGGCCACGCTGACGCAGCACATCTACCACGCCACCGACACCAGCTCCGCGCTGTACAACGAAGGCGCCAACTGGTGGGGCGTATGCGGCGCGGTCTACAACGCGGCCTCGATCGCCTTCGCCTTCGTGCTGCCGCTGATCGCCGCGCGCACCAGCCGCAAGACTGCGCACGCGCTGGCGCTGGTCGTGGGCGGGCTCAGCTTCATCTCGATCTACTTCATCACGTCGCCGATGATGTTGCTGCTGTCGTTTGCCGGCGTCGGGCTGGCGTGGGCCAGCACCTTGTCGATGCCGTATGCCATCCTCGCGGGGAAGATTCCAGCAAAGAAGATGGGCATGTATATGGGCATGTTCAACATGTCGATCGTGATTCCGCAGGTGGTGTCCGGCGTCTGCCTGGGTTATTTCCTGACGCATGTGTTCAACGGCAGCGCCGTGATGATGCTGGTACTCGGCGGCATCTCGATGTTCATCGCGGCCGCGCTGTCGATGCGTATTGAAGAGGATGAGTAGGATCAGCCCCTAAGCCAGGCGGCCAGTTCGGTCTTGCCGCTGGCCGAGACTTGCAGCGCACGCGTGTCGTCGCTGCGACGCAGCCAGCCGCGCTCGACGAAGTTATCGAGCAGCGCGACGGCCAGCGGTCCAGCGAAGTGGTCGCGCCGTTCTGACCAGTCGACGCAGCCATACAACTGGCGCTGGGCCGGTGCGCCTTCCGTCAGTTGGATGCCTAGCTGCCGCATCTGCGCTTCGCCCGCAGGCGTGAGCGGATAGTCGTGGCCATCGCCCTCCCCTGGTTTCACCCAGCCGTTATCGACGAAGCAGCGGCACAGGTCCACGCCGAGCACGCCGGCCAGGTGGCCGTAGCAGCTACGCGCATGACGCAGGCCGCGCATGGCCGGCGCCTGCCAGCGCGTGCTCTCGGGCAGCGCGCCGTCGGCCACGCGCAGCAGCGCTTCCAGTGCGTGAGCGACATTGCCGTCAGCCAGCATGTAGTAGCGGTGCCGCCCTTGCGCGCGCACGCTCGCAAGGCGCTCTTCCACCAGTAGTTTCAGATGTTGTGACGCGGTCGGCGCGGACACGCCGGCATGCTGCGCCAGATCGGTGGCGGTGTAGAAGCGGCCATCGAGCAATCGCGACAGCATCAGCGCACGGGTCGGGTCGCCAATCGCGGCGGCGACGCGGGCGAAGCGTGGTTGCGGCGTGCTCATCGCGCGGCCACCGGTGGGTGATATGGCGGCGCTTCGTCGCGTTCCATCAAGCCGTAATCGCGGATGACGCTGGCCACACGCAAACGATAGTTGTCGAACACGCCGGCACGGCCTGCGCTTTGCGCCTCGCGGTGCTGTTCCTGCTCGCGCCAGGCGCGCACCGCCTGCTCGTCGCGCCAGAAGGACAGCGACAGCAGCTTGCCGGGGGACTTCAGGCTTTCGAAGCGTTCGATGGAAATGAAACCGTCCATCTTTTCCAGCAACGGCGCCAGCTGGGCCGCGCGGTCGAGGTATTCGGCGTAGCCTTCGGTGCTGGGGATGACTTCGAATATCACGGCGATCATGTGGCGCTCCTATGCAAAAAGGCGTTGACAACATTGTAAAGCAGCCCGCGTGACGACTCCAGGTGCATCAGGTGCGTCGCGCGCGGGAAGGTCTCGCAGCGCTTGATGCTACCACCCAAGTCGGCTAGCAGATTGACGGCGTCGGCTTCGGAACACACGCTGTCCCATTCGCCGCGCACCAGCAGCGTAGGCGCAGTGACGCGCGAGGCATCGTAGAGCGCCTCGCCGGACCACAAGGCGCGGACATCGGCCTGTGGCCCCGTGGGCGTCAACACCGCTGGCGGCGTGCGGCCAGCTGCACCGGGATCGGTCGCCAGGAAGGCGGCGCTCCAGTGCTGGAAGTGGGCTTCATCCAGCAGCTGTGGATGGCCGCGCGGGACGTCTTCAACGAAGCGGCGGTACTGCGCCCATGCCGTCAACGGAAAGTGTGACGTGGTACCGGCGGCGGCCGGCACATAGCCGCTCGCCGAAGAGGCGGCGCCGCGCATCACGATAGGCGCGAACAGCACCAGCGCGGCCAGTGCCTGCGGATGCGCACCGGCATAGCGCAAGGCCACCGAGCCGCCCCATGAATGCGCCAGCAGCATGACAGGCCGGCCGCCATTGTGCTCGCGAACGGCGCAGACCACGCGGTGCAGTTGCTCCTGCACGCTGCGCAAATCTCCAACGGGAATGTTGTCGTGTTGCGCGTATCGCTCTGACGCGCCATAGCCGACAAAGTCGAAGCCCCATACATTGAAACCGGCGGCGTTCAACGCGTCGGCCCAACTGCGGTCGTCGAAAGAATAGAACACGGAGAGATCGGCGCCGAACGTCGAGCCGTGCACGTAGATTACATCGCCCAGGTCCTCGGCGGCGCGGCGTACTTGCAGCGCCAGCATGGGCGTTTCCATCAGTTTGATCATTCCAGCCTCCTGTCATCGAGTAGACAAGATAGCTGTTTGAATCGGCGCATGCTTCGGCGTGGAACGAAGCATGCGCGCGATGATTGAATGCCGGCTGCTGGCTTGTTACGGGGAACCCGTTTTCCAGCTGTTTGTTCCTTTCACCTCGCCTGTGAATGTATCAAGGACCCAAACGATACCAGGCGGAGTCGATGTACGAAATTGATACCGTCCACATTGAGCGTGATAGACCAGAGCCGCACCGATCACCGCTGCCGCCGCAAGGATGCAATATCCCGTAAATCTGTCGCTATTCAATTAGTACTCCTTTGAGAACTTTCCATCAGAAATCAAATTCCACCAGCGTGTCATCCGGCCAGCTTTGGTCATGCAGCGGCGGTGCGTAGCGGGTGCGGTCCGTTGCATTAAGTCGCTCTGCCGGCAATTTTTCGCGACGGGTGCCTGATACCAGCGTGGCGCCGGCGATCGGCGTGGCGGTCGTGAAGAAAACCCGGCTTCTGGAAGAGTGGCAAACCCCGCCCAGCGGAACAATGTAGGCCAGCTTGATAAACGAGGCGTCAAATTTGTCGACCGCCCAGCGCACTTCGCACTCCAGGCGCAGATCGCCCAGCCGGCGCGTCCCTGCGGGAAGGCCGGCAGTGTGAATGTCCGGGCGCCAGCGGAACAAGCCCTTCTTGCTATTGAGCCGCAAGTCGGCATCGTCCTTGGCGGCCGACTCGTCGCGCGGCACCGAGAAGGTGGAGTCGGCCGCGATCGGGAGTTCGATGTTGGTGCTGTCGCCCACGATGCGCAGCTTGAGATCGGCCAGCGTCAGGTTGGGCTGCTGCGGGCGCAAGATGAATTTCAGCTCGGCCTTGGGCGCCAGCGCGTGGTATTGATCGAACGCGTTTAAACCGTCCAGCATTTTCCGGTACGGCTTCCAGTCGGGATCTTTGGTGCCCGCCACCGCCACTTGCGGGACGGGCTCAGCCGGGGCAAGCGTGGAGAATGGCGCGAGCGCTTGCATAACAGCATGTGGACTCAGTGCCCTTGCCTCAAGCGATCCCATGAAGCGAGTGACATCGTCTTTTCGCGCCTCGTCGTTCAGCAACGCCTGATTGTCGGCCATGGACCGCAGCAGCTGGGTGGTGAGCCGGTCCAGTTCGGGGCGTATGGTCTTGGCGAGATCGGGAGCGTCGTCAAACTTGCCGGCCTGTTGCGCGCGCCATTGCACGAACAATTCCCGCTGCACGGTTTTCGATGCTTCGATCTGCGCGCGAAACACCGTCTCGACCCATGCACTGGAAAGGCCAAGTCCACTCCCCTCCTTCACCGCCGTCTGGATGACCTGCGCTTCGCGCCCCGAGTCTTCAATCGGTGCCTGCACATTCCATTTGGCGCGCGCCACGGCTGGCGCCAGCAGCAGGCGCTGATCGATCGCCAGCCGTAATGGCTCCAATCCCCTCAGCTCGGTGTCAGCCTGGGCGCTTGCCGTCATGCAGGCAAGCAGCAGCCCAAGCAAGGCGACAAGCCTCATGCAATATGTATAGGGCGTACTCTGCATCAGGGCTGCGGATTGACGCGCTCGATCTTCGAGTGCAGCTTGTTCAGCGCCGACAGATAAGCCTTGGCCGAAGCGACGATGATGTCCGGATCGGCGCCGACGCCATTGACGATGCGGCCTTCCTTCGACAAGCGCATCGTCACCTCGCCCTGCGACTGGGTGCCGGTGCTGATCGCGTTGACCGAGAACAGCACCAGCTCGGCGCCGCTGCCCACTTCGGATTCGATGGCGTTGACGGTGGCGTCGACCGGACCATCGCCCTTGCCTTCGGACGCATGCTCCTCGCCGTCGATCGTGAACACCACTTTCGCGCTCGGCGTCTGGCCGGTGTTCGACTGCTGCGACAGCGAGAGGAAGCGGTAGTACTCGCTCTCATGCGATTGCTCTTCGTCCGACACCAGCGCCAGGATGTCCTCGTCGAAGATCTCGGACTTGCGGTCGGCCAGCTCCTTGAAGCGGACGAAGGCGGCGTTGACCTCCGCTTCCGAATCCAGGTCGATGCCCAGTTCCTGCAAGCGCTGCTTGAAGGCGTTGCGGCCCGACAGCTTGCCCAGCACGATCTTGGTGGCGGCCCAGCCCACATCTTCGGCGCGCATGATCTCGTAGGTCTCGCGCGATTTCAGCATGCCGTCCTGGTGGATGCCGGAGGCGTGCGCGAACGCGTTGGCGCCCACCACCGCCTTGTTGGGCTGCACGGCGAAGCCGGTGATCTGCGACACCATCTTGGAGGCGGCGACGATCTGCGTGGTGTCGATGCCGACCTCCAGGTTGTAGTAGGCCTTGCGGGTGCGCAGCGCCATCACCACCTCTTCCAGCGCGGTGTTGCCGGCGCGTTCGCCCAGGCCGTTGATGGTGCATTCGATCTGGCGCGCGCCGCCTATCATCACGCCGGCCAGCGAATTGGCCACGGCCAGGCCCAGGTCGTTATGGCAGTGCACCGACCAGATGGCCTTGTCGGAATTGGGGATGCGTTCGCGCAGGCGGCGGATGGTTTCGCCGAAGATCTCCGGCACCGCGTAGCCCACCGTGTCCGGGAAGTTGATGGTGGTCGCGCCCTCTTCGATCACGCCTTCCAGCACGCGGCACAGGAAGTCCTCGTCCGAGCGGCTGCCATCTTCCGGGCTGAATTCGATATCGTCGGTGAACTGGCGGGCGAAGCGCACCGCATTGCGCGCCTGCAGCAGCACCTGGTCGGGCAGCATGCGCAGCTTCATCTCCATGTGCAGCTTGGAGGTGGCGATGAAAGTGTGGATGCGTTTGCGTTCGGCCGGCGCCAGCGCTTCGGCGGCGCGCGCGATGTCGCGGTCGTTGGCGCGCGACAGCGAGCAGATGGTCGATTCGCGCACCACCGAGGCGATCGCCTTGATGGACTCGAAATCGCCTTGCGAGGCGGCCGCGAAGCCGGCCTCGATGACGTCGACGCGCAAGCGCTCCAGCTGCTTGGCGATGCGGACTTTTTCGTCCTTGGTCATCGACGCGCC
Source organism: Duganella sp. BJB476 (assembly GCF_003416895.1). Taxonomy (GTDB): domain Bacteria; phylum Pseudomonadota; class Gammaproteobacteria; order Burkholderiales; family Burkholderiaceae_D; genus Rugamonas. Next base: position 216,656 of record NZ_QVIO01000001.1, on the reverse strand, counting down.
AGGCGATTGCTCGCCGTCGCGCAGGGTGGTGTCAAAGATGATGAGGCGGTTGGATGAGTTGCTCATGATAGCTCCGTGGCTGATGCTTCGTTGCTTGAATTCTCAGGGCCTGCCGCCCTCTTGTTTAACGACGCTCGCTGGGGTCGTCGGTGTGTTCGTCGGTCTGGATCAGGCTGACCTTCTTGCCCTTGGCCAGCCGCCACGCCGACACCACATAGCCCGACAGGCCGTAGGCGATGAAGATCGGGAACAGCACTTTCGGCGGGTCGATCGACACCAGCGCGAACACCAGCGCGATCAGGAACACCGCGATGAACGGCACCGACTTGCGGAAGTTCACGTCCTTGAAACTGTAGAACGGCACGTTGGTCACCATGGTCAGGCCGGCGAACACGGCGATGCTCCACGAGACCCAGCTCAGTTGGAGCCCCGGCACTTCCTGGTCCACCATCAGCAGGATGAAGCCGGCCACCAGCGCGGCGGCCGACGGCGAAGGCAGTCCCTGGAAGAAGCGCTTGTCGACCACTTCGATATTGGTGTTGAAGCGGGCCAGGCGCAGCGCGGCGCCGGCGCAGTAGACGAAGGCGGCGATCCAGCCCAGCTTGCCCAGCCCGCGCAGCGACCATTCGTAGATCACCAGCGCCGGCGCGGCGCCGAAGGACACCATGTCCGACAGCGAGTCGTACTGGGCGCCGAATTCGCTCTGGGTATTGGTCAGGCGGGCGACACGGCCGTCCAGGCCGTCGAGCACCATGGCGATGAAGATGGCCCAGGCGGAGTGTTCGAATTTCTGGTTCATCGCCATGACGATGGCGTAGAAGCCGCAGAACAGCGCGGCGGTGGTGAAAGCGTTCGGCAGCAGATAGATCCCGCGGTGGCGCGGCCGGTCGAGGTCCTCACCCCTGGCGCGGCGCGCAAAGCGGCTAAAGCGCGACATCTGCGGCGTTTTGCCTTGGGCTGCGCCATTCTTGGCTCGGCGACGGGGGAATTTGGCCATGGGGTTCCGTTTCTGATTAGCTGGTCATGTTGCCTCGTCATTATAGAGGAGCCGACCATAAAAAAGGGGATGGCTCAGCATCCCCTATTCTGCCCATGTTTGCTTACTTGAAGCGCACTTTGCCCACCAGCCGCATCTGCAGCGTGGTTTCGCCCGCTTCAAAGCTCGGCTCCACCACCGCCTCGGAAGTGGCGTAGGCCGCCGCCGGCGCCGCCATCACGCGCGAACCGGTGATGCTGACGCGGTCGACAAAATTGCCCGAGCCTTCGAAATCGACCGTGTCCAGCACCGCGTCGCTGAGCTTGCGGCCCATCGCATGCGCGATCGAGTTGATGCGCTCATTCAGGTTGGTGTAGGTGGCGGCGATGCGCTGGTCGTCGAGCTTGCGGGTGGTTTCCGGCGTCAGGCCGAACTGCAGATTACTCAGCGCCATGATGCGCTGCGCGGCGGCGACGGTCTTCGGCAGGCCCGCCAGGTTGACGGTGGTCACCTGCAGGGACTGGCCCACGCGCCAGGCGGTCGGCACGCGCGGCTTGCGCGGCTGGCCAGGCACAGGGGCCGGCTCTTCCGGATAAACCGGATAGGTGTAGTAGCCCTGGGTTTTCAGGCTGGCCTGCGGATCTTCCTGCTTGACGATCTCCAGGCCCTGCTTCATCTTTTGGTTGACGCGAGAGGCGGCGGCGGCCTTGTCCTTGTCGACTTCCTCGACGGTCAGCATGACGATGGCCTGGTCGTTGACGTGGCGGACTTCGCCGAAAGCCGGCACCACGATCAGGGCGCCGTTGGTCGGCAGGGATTCCAGCGGCGCGGCCTGCGCGGACAGCGCGAAGGCGGCGATAACGGCGGCGGCCAGGTGTTTCAATGCAGTCATTACGATCTCCGGGATTAATAGAAAGGCAATCGTAACTGTACATCAACATGCGCCGCCGCGCACCGGGGATTACTTGAAGCGAACCTTGCCCACCAGGTTCATTTGCAGCGTGGTTTCGCCCGGCTCGAAACTTGGCTCGGCCACATCGGCGGCGTCCGACATCTTGGCCGAGCGCATCATCATCGGCGCCGGTGCGCCGCCCATGCGTTCCTGGGCGTAGTTGCCCGAGCCTTCGAAGTCGACGGTGTCAAGCACGGCGTCGCCGACCTTGCGGCCCATCGCGCTGGCGATCGAGTTGATGCGCTCGTTCAGGTTTTTGTAGGTGGCGGCGATGCGCTGGTCGTCCAGCTGGCGCGTGGTTTCCGGCGTCAGGCCGAATTGCAGGCCGTTCAGGGTCAGGATCTTCTGGGCCGCGGCCACGGTTTTCGGCAGCCTCTCCAGGTTGGTGGTGGTCACTTGCAGATACTGGCCCACGCGCCAGGCGGTCGGCACGCGCGGCTTGGACGACTGGCCATTGATCGTTGGACGTTCCTCGGGATAGACCGGATAGGTGTAGTAGCCCTGGGTTTTCAGGCTGGCGCTCGGGTCTTCCTTCTTGACGATGTCCAGGCCCTGTTTCATTTTCAGGTTGACGCGCGAAGCGGCGGCGGCCTTGTCCTTGTCCTGCTCTTCGATCGCCAAGGTGGCGACCGCTTGATCATTGGCGTGCTTGACTTCGCCGAAGGCCGGCACCACGACCAGCGTGCCGGAGGTCGGCAGCGATTCAAGCGGGGCGGCGTGTGCGGCGAGCGCGAAGGAGGCGGCAGCGGCTGCGGCGATTGTTTTCATGACGGTCATTGCGGGCTCCAAAGTTAAAATTACAACAAGGAGAACTTTACCTGAAATTACCTACAAGATATGTAAGACATAGTGAGTGTTTGTAACAAACTCCCATGTGCTAAAGTTCCGCCGGACTCCTTTTTGAAAGCTGACATGTCGTATCCGTATTTGAGTGATGTGATCCAGGCCTGGACAGGCTATGAACTGCCGCTGCCGTTGGCGACCTTCGGACTGTTCGTGGCCCTGGGCGCGCTGGCGGCGGGAGCGCTGCTGCGGGCCGAGCTCAAGCGTCTGTACGATGCGGGCCAGATCGGGCCGGCGCGCGTGCGCGGCCGCGAGACGCCGCCGCAGGACGTGGTCAGCGACCTGACGATGGTGGTGCTGGCGGCCGGCATATTCGGCGCGCGCCTGTTCCACATCCTGGAGCACACCACCCAGTTTGCGGCCGATCCGATGAGCATGATCTTCACGCGCTCGGGCCTGAGCATTTTCGGCGGGCTGATCGTGGGCACGCTGGCCGGCATGGTGTGCGTGCGGCGCTGGCGTTTGCCGGTGCGTCCGCTGCTGGACGCAGCGGCGCCGGCGATGATGATCGGCTACGCCATCGGCCGCATCGGCTGCCAGGTGTCGGGCGACGGCGACTGGGGTATCGCAGCCAATATGGCGCTCAAGCCGGACTGGCTGCCGACCTGGCTGTGGGCGCAAACCTACGACAACAACATCTACGGCGAGCTGATCGCCCTGCCCGGCGTGTATCCGACGCCGATCTATGAAACCGCGATGGCGCTGCTGTGCTTCGCCGTGTTGTGGGCGCTGCGCAAGCACGCGTTCCGCATCGGCTGGCTGTTCTCTGTGTATTTGATGCTGGCCGGCGTGGAGCGCTTGCTGATCGAGCAGATCCGGGTCAACCCGGTGCTTAATGTCGCCGGCCTGCATGCCACGCAGGCGGAGATCATCGCGGCATCGTTGATTGCAATGGGTGCTATCGGCGCGGTGATTCTCAGCCCGCGCGCGCCTGCTGCGGCCGGCAACATGAAAGACCATTTATCATGAAGCGGATTTCCATCGCGCTGATAGCTGGCGGGTTCGCGCTGTGCGCTCCGTTCACCCATGCTGAATCGGTAGGAGGACAACCGACAGTGCGCCTGACAGGCGGCGGTGAAGTGCCGCCATGGGCCGGTGAACCATTGGAAGACTCCTACGCGGGCGGATACAGCATTACATGGAACTACCCGGTCTTTAAAAGCCTCGACAAAGTTCGCCTTGAAAAATTGAATGCATGGGCGCGCACTATTTCGCTGCAACAGCTGTTTTCGTACGACGACATCTGGTCGCCAAAAGCCACGGCCAGCAAGGACTCTGCTGTGATCGCACTGCTGTCGCAAGAGAAAGCGGCGCGCGAAGCCGCGCTGACTCAATCAGTATTAATGCCGTCCCGGCGATTTGCACGACACATCACCTTCACCCATTACACCGAGATGTCAGGTGCAGCACACCCCTCGCATGGATTAACCCATCCGATTTTTGACTATCTCAGTGGACAACAGGTACAGGCGGAATCTCTCTTCAAACGAGGTGCAAAAGGCCAGCTGACTCAAATGCTGGAGCAAAGTATCGAACGCAGCTTCAGGGAGACGCCCGCATTAAATATCGATGATCTCGGAAACTGCCGGCGCAACCGGCAATTCGAGTGGGATGCCGTCTCGATTTTAAGCAACCACGAGATTATCGTCGAGTTCCCGTCGGTACCCGGCGAGAACGCCAGTTGCGGCGAGGGGTACTATATTTTGAGCAGCCCAGCCATCAAGAAACTGCTGATATCGTCGCAGGGCTTCAGCAAGGGCGAAATGCTTTATTCACCTACAAATTAATCCGGCCGCAAATACGCCGGCCGCACCCGTGACGAAGATACAGTCTTTATGCCCAGGTACGAAAGCCAAAAAAAAACCGGCTCGCGCCGGTTTTTTTGCATCGAAGATAAAGCTTAGTTCTTCGACTGGTCGACCATCTTGTTCTTGGCGATCCAAGGCATCATGGCGCGCAGTTTTGCGCCGACTTCTTCGATCGGATGCTCGGCCGTCAGGCGACGACGCGAGATCAGGGTCGGAGCGCCTGCCTTGTTTTCCAGGATGAAGGACTTGGCGTACTCGCCGGTCTGGATGTCTTTCAGGCACTGACGCATCGCGTCCTTGGTGGCCGAGGTCACAACCTTAGGACCGGTCACGTACTCGCCGTATTCGGCGTTGTTCGAGATCGAGTAGTTCATGTTGGCGATGCCGCCTTCATAGATCAGGTCGACGATCAGCTTCAGTTCGTGCAGGCATTCGAAGTAAGCCATTTCCGGAGCATAGCCAGCTTCGGTCAGGGTTTCGAAGCCGGCCTTGATCAGCTCGACCGCGCCACCGCACAGGACAGCCTGTTCGCCGAACAGGTCGGTTTCGGTCTCTTCGCGGAAGTTGGTTTCGATGATGCCGGCACGGCCGCCGCCGTTGGCCGATGCATACGACAGGGCGATGTCACGGGCGATGCCGGACTTGTCCTGGTACACGGCGATCAGGTGCGGTACGCCGCCACCCTGGGTATAGGTGGCGCGCACGGTGTGGCCCGGGGCCTTCGGTGCGACCATGATCACGTCCAGGTCGGCGCGTGGCACGACTTGGCCGTAGTGCACGTTGAAGCCGTGGGCGAAGGCCAGTACCGCGCCTTGCTTGGCGTGCGGAGCGATGTTTTCGTTGTAGACCTGGGCGATGTTCTCGTCCGGCAGCAAGATCATGATGACGTCGGCGGCCTTGACCGCGTCGTTCACTTCCGCCACTTTCAGGCCGGCTTTCTCAACCTTGTTCCACGAAGCACCACCCTTGCGCAGGCCGACGGTCACATTGACGCCGGAATCGCTCAGGTTTTGCGCGTGGGCGTGGCCCTGCGAACCGTAGCCGATGATGGCAACGTTTTTGCCCTTGATCAGGGAGATGTCAGCGTCTTTGTCGTAGAAAACTTTCATGGTATTTCCTTAGTAGTATTTTTGAATTTGTTTAAACTTTGAGGATGCGTTCGCCGCGTCCGATGCCGGAACCGCCGGTACGTACCGTCTCCAGGATGGAGGCGCGGTCGATCGAATCGATGAACGCGTCGAGCTTGCTCTTGGCGCCGGTCAGTTCGATCGTGTAGGTCTTCTCGGTGACGTCGATGATGCGGCCGCGGAAGATGTCCGCCGTGCGCTTCATCTCTTCACGCTCCTTGCCCACCGCGCGCACCTTGATCAACATCAGTTCGCGTTCGATGTGCTGGCCTTCGGTCAGGTCGACCACCTTCACCACCTCGATCAGGCGATTCAGGTGCTTGGTGATCTGTTCGATGATGTCGTCCGAGCCGGTGGTGACGATGGTCATCCGCGACAGGGTCGCGTCTTCGGTCGGCGCCACGGTCAGCGTTTCAATGTTGTAGCCGCGGGCAGAGAACAGGCCCACCACGCGCGACAGCGCGCCGGCTTCGTTTTCCAGCAAGACAGAGATAATGTGTCGCATCTTATAAGTCCTCCGAACCCAACAGCATTTCAGAGAGCCCTTTGCCCGCTTTCACCATCGGCCAGACGTTTTCCGATTGATCGGTAATGAAGTTCATGAAGACCAGCTTGTCTTTCATGCCGAAGGCGTCGCGCATCGCGCCGTCGACGTCGCCCGGTTTCTCGATGCGCATGCCGACGTGGCCGTAGGCTTCCGCCAGCTTCTCGAAGTTCGGCAGCGAATCCATGTAGGACTCGGAATAGCGCGAACCGTAATCGATCTGCTGCCACTGGCGCACCATGCCCAGGAAGCGGTTGTTCAACATGATGATCTTCGGCGTCAGATGGTATTGCTTGCAGGTCGCGAGTTCCTGGATGCACATCTGGATCGAGCCTTCGCCGGTGATGCAGGCGACGGTGGCGTCCGGGTTGGCCATCTGCACGCCCATGGCGTACGGCAGGCCCACGCCCATCGTGCCCAGGCCGCCCGAGTTGACCCAGCGCTTAGGCTTGTCGAACGGGTAGTACTGCGCGGCCCACATCTGGTGCTGGCCGACGTCGGAGGTGATGAAGGCGTCGCCCTTGGTCACTTCCCACAGCTTCTGCACCACGGCCTGCGGCTTGATCACCAGGTCCGACGAGGCGAACTTCAGGCAGTCCTTGCCGCGCCATTCGTTGATCTGCTTCCACCAGTCCTTGACGGCAGGCGCGTTCGGCTTGGCGTCCGCAGCGTCGAGCTGGGCCAGGAATTCGATCAGCACGTCCTTGACGTTGCCGACGATAGGGATGTCGACCTTAACGCGCTTGGAGATCGACGATGGATCGATGTCCACGTGGATGATCTTGCGCGGGTTGGAGGCGAAGTGTTTCGGGTTGCCGATCACGCGGTCGTCGAAGCGGGCGCCGATGGCGATCAGGACGTCGCAGTGCTGCATCGCCATGTTCGCTTCATAGGTGCCGTGCATGCCGGGCATGCCGACAAAGTTCTCGCTCGACGCTTTGTAGGCGCCCAGGCCCATCAGCGTGTTGGTGACCGGGAAGCCCAGCTTGTCGACCAGCTTGTTCAGCTCGGGCGAGGCATTGGCCAGGATCACGCCGCCGCCGGTGTAGATCATCGGACGTTCGGCTTGCAGCAGCAGCTGGACTGCCTTGCGGATCTGGCCGGAGTGGCCCTTGTCGACCGGTTTGTACGAACGCATCTCGACCTCTTTCGGGTACGAGTACGTCGTCTTGTGCATCGAAATATCCTTCGGGATGTCGACCAGCACGGGGCCTGGACGGCCGGTGCGGGCGATGAAGAAGGCTTTCTTGACGGTTTCCGCCAAATCCTTGACGTCTTTGACGAGGAAATTGTGCTTGACCACGGGACGGGTGATGCCGACCGTGTCGCATTCCTGGAAGGCATCCTGGCCGATGGCGTGACTAGGCACCTGGCCCGAGATCACGACCATGGGGATGGAATCCATGTAAGCGGTGGAAAGACCTGTCACGGCATTGGTGACGCCCGGACCGGACGTGACCAGCGCGACACCAACCTTGTTCGAGCTGCGCGAGTACGCATCGGCGGCATGCACTGCGGCCTGTTCGTGACGCACGAGGACGTGTTGGAATTTGTCTTGCTTGAAGATGGCGTCGTAGATATACAGTACGGCTCCGCCCGGATAGCCAAAGACGTGTTCTACGCCTTCCTCGGCCAGGCAGCGCACCAGTATTTCAGCGCCTGTGAGCGTGTTCGCTCCTTGTGATGCGGTTGCTTCGGTATTCATGAAACATTCCTTTCAAGGTCCATAGGAGATTGATCGGATGCTCTTTCCTAACGAAGTAGGCCCACCTCTACAGCATTGCCCTGCTTCCCTTTTTTTCTGCAGTCACACCTGCCTCTTCCGTCAACCGTAGTGACGTGCAAAGCAGTGCTAGCTGCAAACTCTCGTTTGGCTGGATCTGTCTGTAGCGGTTCTGCGTACCTCTCGCGCTTGTGGCACGGGTTAGAGCAAACTGCTGACATATGAAAGCGCGTCTCGTCGATTGCGGCGTTGTGTGCCAACTGCGACCAGACCATAGAGCTTCGGGGTGTTCAAAGCGTCCCATACGGTACACCCGGCGGCCCCGTTTGGGCAAGGGAAATATCGAAAAAATCCCTGCTTCGGTACATTTTGCATCGTCGAAGCCGCAAAAACCATGCAGAAATGGCTAATTTTTGCTAGCATGCGCTCAGTTCACGAGCCGCCCCCTAGCGGCCCAGCGCCGGCTTTCCCGGCAGTATCCACACCCGACGCATGGCCACAGACAAAGAATTATCCGACTTTCTCGAAAACGTCGAGCGGCGTGCCTTTAAACAAGCCGTCTATGCAGTGCGCAAGGACGAGTCCGCATTGGACATCGTGCAGGACGCGATGATCAAGCTCGCCGAAAAATACGGCGACAAGCCGGCCGCCGAGCTGCCGATGCTGTTCCAGCGCATCCTGCAAACCACCATCCTCGATTATTTCCGCAGGGAAAAGGTCCGCAACACCTGGGTCAGCCTGTTCTCGGGCATGGGCCCGTCCGGCGACGACCATGACGATTTCGACATGCTCGAATCGTATGCCGCCGAAGAGGGTTCCGAGGCCGCCGAGTCCAGCGCGGACAAGATCGAGCGCCAGCAGATGCTGGCGTTGATCGATGCCGAAGTACAAAAGCTTCCGGCGCGTCAACGGGAAGCCTTCCTTATGCGTTATTGGCAGGACATGGACGTGGCCGAAACAGCCGAAGCGATGGGATGTTCCGAGGGGAGCGTGAAGACACATTGCTCACGCGCAACACATACGCTCGCCGAATCGCTAAAAGCCAAGGGAATAACATTATGAACACCGACGATCTGAATTTCGCTTACAAGGTGCGCCACGCGCTCAATGAGCACCTGGACGATCTGCCCGCATCGACCACCGACCGCCTGGCGCAAGCGCGCAAGCAGGCGCTCGCCCGCAAGAAAGCCCACGTGGAAGCGCCGCTGAAGGTGCGCGTCAGCAAGAATGCACTGGCTGGCGCCGGCACCGGCTTCTTCTCGTTCACCTGGATGACCCGCATGGGCGTGGCGCTGCCGCTGCTGGTGTTGGTCGGCGGCCTGGTCGGCATCTACCAGTACGAGCAGGAACAGCGCGTGGCCGACTTGGCCGAGCTCGACGCCGCCGTGCTGTCGGACGAATTGCCGTTGTCCGCCTATCTGGACCACGGTTTTAACGCCTACCTGACCCAAAGCGAGTAACCAGCATGGGATTGAGCGGTCGCGCAAAATGGGGCGCTGGAACGGTAGTGGTGTTGACGATAGCAGCGGCGAGCGCGGCGTTGGTCGGCTGCGGCCGTTCTGAAACGCCGGCCCAGCCTGCCGCGCCGAGTTCTTCCGCTTCCGGCGCGCAGCCGGGCGTAGCGGCGGGCAAGCACGCGTCGGCCAAGTCGCCGGAAAAAACCATGTGGAAGGATTTGACGCCTGAGCAACAGCAGGCGCTGGAGCCGCTGGCGCCCGAATGGGACCAGATGGAGCCGATCCGCAAGCAAAAATGGCTGGGCATCGGCAAGCGCTATGCGTCGATGAAGCCGGACGAGCAGGCCCGCGTGCAGGAACGCATGCGCGAATGGGTCAAGATGACGCCGGAAGAACGCCGCCAGGTACGCCAGAACTTCACCCGCGCGCAGAAGCTCGATCCGTCGCAGAAATCCACGCAGTGGGAGTCGTACCAGCAGCTGCCTGAAGAACAGAAAAAGGAACTGGCGGCCAAGGCGGCGACGAAGAAGCAAGTCGCCAACCTGCCGACGCCAGCCCAGAGCAAGATGAAAACCGTGGCGCCGATCAAGCCGGCTGTGCCGACCACCGGCGCCGGCCCTTCCACGGCGCCGGCTGCAACGACGGCCACCGCAGGCGGCGCGCCTGCCGCCGCGCCTGCCATCGATCCCGCCACCGGCGCTGCGATCCCCAACGCATCGAACGTAGCGCCGGTGATCGCGCCAGCCGCTTCGGCGCCCGTGCCGCCTGCTCCACCCGCCACCAGCAATGTCAAATAATCCGGCTGTCACCATCCCCACCGTCAAGCGCCGTCTGATTTCGATGGTCTACGAAACCCTGTTGGGTTTCGCGGTGCTGTTCCTGCCCTTCCTGATCTTTGAAGTCGCCGTCCACGGCAACCACACGCCTACCTTGGAGCACATGCGCCAGGCGCTGGCCTTCCTGGTGCTGGGCGCCTACTTCATCCACCAGTGGAGCCGCGACGGCCAGACGCTGGCGATGAAAACCTGGCGCCTGAAAGTCGTGCGTCCCGGCCACAATCACCTGTCGCTGCAAGCGGCCGCCGTGCGCTACCTGCTGAGCTGGATGTGGGTGCTGCCGGCGCTGCTGGTGTCGCTGGTGCTGGACCTGCACAAATGGCAGGCGCTGGGCGCGGTCGGCGCCGGCATCCTGCTGTGGTCGCTGACGGCCTTCCTCGACCAGGACCGCCAATTCCTGCACGACAAACTGACCGGCACCCGCCTGGTCCAGCTGCCGCCGCTGGAAAAGAAAAAGAAGACCGTGCCGGCGGTGTAATTCTTGCAATCTTCTGTGGCAGAATAAGCCTTTCGCCACAGGGGGTACAAATGAGCAAAGTTGTTTGCACGATGTACGGGGCGGTCCTCGCCCTGTCAGTCTCCGCCGCCTTCGCGGCCGACATTCCCGCCGCGCCGGTGGCGCGGGTTGAACCAGTCAGCGACACCTACTTCGGCGAAGCCGTGGTCGACCGCTACCGCTGGATGGAAAACGACAAAGACCCCGAGTGGCTGCCCTACCTCAAGCAACAGAACGCCCACGCCCGCGGTGTGCTCGACGCGCTGCCCAAACGCGACGTGCTGCTGGCCCGCATCCAGCAACTGTCCGGCGACGTGGCCACGCCGGCCCGCGTGCAGAAGGCCGGCGCGCGCCTGTTCTACCAGCAGCGTCCGGCCGGCGCCAACAACTTCAAACTGTTCGTGCGCGAAGGAGGCAAGGACCGCGTACTGGTCGATCCGACCAAGCTCGACACCAAGACCAGCCACATCTCGCTGGACTGGTGGCAAGCCTCGCCGGACGGCAGCAAGCTGGTCTACGGCCTGTCCAAGGACGGCAGCGAAGACTCTGTGTTGCAGATCATGGACGTGCGCACCGGCGCCATTCTCAAGGAACGCATCGCCGACACGCAGGGCGCCAATCCCAGCTGGCTGGACGACAGCTCCGGCTTCTTCTACAACCAGCTGACCGGCAAGAACAACACGCCGGAACGCTACCTCGATTCGGTGGCCCGCTTCCACAAGCTGGGCGGCGATCCAGCCAAGGACCCGTTGCTGATGAAGCGCGGCCTCGATCCTGCAATCGCTTATGAAAAAATCCAGGGGCCGTACATCGGCACCTCGCTGCACTCGGCCACCGCGCTGCTGATACTGGCCGACGTGCGTCCCGAGAAGCGCATCTACGCCGCACCGCTGCGCGATGTCATCAAGGGCAAGGCCAAATGGCAGCAGGTGGCCGACTTCGCCGATGAAGTCACCGACGTCGACATGGACGGCGACGACCTGTACCTGCTGTCGACCAAGGACCATCCACGCGGACGCCTGCTGAAAACCTCAGCCAAGGCACCATCGCTGGCCAAGGCAAGTGAGATAGTGGCCGAGTCGAAGCTGGTCCTGCAAGGCATGGCGCGCGCCAAGGACGGCCTGTACCTGCGGGCGATGGACGGCGGCCCAAGCACGCTGCAACGCCTGGGCAACGACGGCAAGCTGACCACCATCGCTCTGCCCTTCGAAGGCACGCTGCGCGAGATCGAAGCCGATCCCAACGCACCGGGCGTGCTGGCCGTGCTGACCGGCTGGCTGGAACCTGCCGGCATCTGGAACGCGGCCGCCGACGGCAAAATGACCGACACCGGCATCACGCCGAAACCGGCCATCGACACCAGCGCCTACACCACCGAGCGTCGCTACGCCACCGCCAAGGATGGCACGCAGATCCCGTATAGCCTGATCTACAAAAAAGGCCTGAAGATGGACGGTAAAAATCCGGCCTTCATCTCCGCCTACGGCAGCTACGGCTCGGCCGCGTACACGCCGGCGTTCGCGGGCCGCACGCTGGCACTGGCCGACCAGGGCGCCATCATCGGCTACGCCAATGTGCGCGGCGGCGGCGAGTTCGGTCGCCAGTGGCACCGCGCCGGCCAGCTGGAAAACAAGCCTAACACCTGGCGCGACCTGATCGCCGTGTGCGAGGACATGAACGCCAAGGGCTACACCTCGCCGGAGCATCTGGCGATCGGCGGCCGTTCGGCCGGCGGCATCACCATGGGCCGCGCGCTGGAAGAGCGGCCGGACCTGTTTGCGGCGGTGGTATCGGGAGTGGGTTGGCACAATCCGCTGCGCTACGTGGCGGAGCAGAACGGCTACGGCGAAGAGCCTGAGTGGGGTGCGATTGCCGATCCTGCCGGCTTCAAGGCGCTGAAGAGCATCGACAGCTATCAGCAGGTGGTGGATGGCGCCAGGTACCCGGCCATCATGCTGACCACCGGCGTGACCGATCCGCGCGTGGCGCCATTCCATCCGGCGAAGATGGCGGCGCGCCTGCAATCGGCGACGGCCAGCGGCAAGCCGGTGATACTGCGGGTGGACTTCGACGCCGGCCACGGCATGGGCTCGACCCGCGCGCAACAAGACGCGGAATCGGCCGATACCTACGCCTTCATTTTGTCGCAGACCACCGCGAAGTAATCAGAAACGCTCGTGATCCTGCAGGTAGCGCCACTCGCCTACCGGCAGGCTAGCCATCGCGATGCGTCCAATGCGGATACGCTTCAGCGACACCACGGTCAAGCCGACCAGCTTGCACATATGTTCGATCTGGCCCGGCTTGGGATTCTTCGGCGCGAAGCGCAGACGGTTCTCGTTCTGCCAGCTGACCTTCATCGGCGGCAGCGGCTTGCCGTTGAACGGCAGGCCGTGGTTCAACAGCGCCAGGCCGTTTTCCATGATGGTGCCGGTCACCTCGGCGATGATCTCGTGCTCGATCTTGGCCGCTTCGTCGACCAGCTTGCGGCTGACGCGAAAGTCCTGCGTGAACACCAGCAGGCCGCTGGCATGCGTCTCCAGCGGATTGGTCAAGGTCAGGTTGACCAGGTGGCGCTTGAGGAAGCGCTGGCCCGGCGTTGAGCGCGTCAGCGAGGCAGGATTCAGCAGATGCACCGCCGGCGAGCCGTCCTTGCCGATGCCGCCGTTGGCGCCCACCGGTTTGTGCAGCAGGATCGTGACCGGCAAGATCTCCAGCAGCGTGGCGTCCGGCGCGACCTCGATCTGCTGTTCCATCGTCACGCGGGCGCCCGCCTCCTCCACCACAACGCCATCGACGCTGACGAAACCGCCCTCGATATAGAGTTCGGCTTCGCGGCGCGAGCAAGGGCGCATTTCCGACAGGCGCTTGGCCAGGCGGATGCTGTTATCAGTGGTGGTATCGGTCATCCGAAAAAGTCTCCAAAAACGGTAATGGCGCGGTCGATGTCCTCGCGCGATGCATCCATGTGCGTGACGATGCGCAGGTGCGGCGACATCGATACGCGTATGCGGGTCAGTTGCAGCACATCGTTCAAGGCACGGCAGGTATCGGCCGGGATATCGACGTAGAAAATATTGGTTTGCGGCGTGCTGACCTTGAGGCCTTTCAGCTTAGCCAGTTCGCTCGCAAAGTAAGTGGCGTTGTCATGGTCTTCCGACAGCCGCTCGAAATTGTGCTGCAAGGCGTACATGCCGCCCGCCGCGATCATGCCGGCCTGCCGCATGCCGCCGCCCAGCATCTTGCGCCAGCGCTTGGCCTCTGCGATCAATGGCTTGCTGCCGCACAGGACGGAACCGATCGGCGCGCCCAGGCCTTTGGACAGGCACACCGAAACGGAATCGAAGCCCGCCACTGCAGCGCGCGGGCTTACGCCCAGTTTGACGGCGGCGTTGCAGACACGCGCGCCGTCGAGGTGCGTGGCCAGGCCGCGTTCGTGCGCCAGCGTGGTCGCCTGCTTCAGGTAGTCGAGGCCCAGCACGCGGCCGCCGATAGTGTTCTCCAACGCCAGCAGCTTGGTGCGCGCGAAATGGAAATCGTCCGGCTTGATGTAGGCTGCGATATCGGCCAGCGCGATGCTGCCGTCAGGCTGGTTGATGATGGGCTGCGGCTGGATACTGCCCAGCACCGCAGCGCCGCCGCCTTCGTAGCGGTAGGTATGGGCTTCCTGCCCGACCAGGTATTCGTCGCCGCGGCCGCAGTGGGCCAGCAGTGCCAGCAGATTGCTCTGTGTGCCGGACGGCGCGAACAGCGCATCCTCGTAGCCGAACAAGTCGGCCGTGTATTCCTGCAGGTGGTTGACGGTCGGATCATCGCCGTAGACGTCGTCGCCGACGTCCGCTGCGTTCATCGCGGCGCGCATCGCCGCGCTGGGGCGGGTGACGGTGTCGCTGCGGAGGTCCAACCATTTTTCGTTCAGCTCACTCATCGTTCCATCACCCTTGTTGATTTAGAAGTTGTTTCAAAATGAGCGCAGCCAGGCGCGGCGGCGAAGACAGTGCGCTAGCACGGCGAGACGCCGCAACGACGCTGCGATCTTTTTGAAACGACTTCTTACTGTTTTGCTAGCTGCTCGGTGAAAAAACGGTTGCCCATCTCCTCCAGCCCCAATGTCTCCAGCACTTCCTGCAAACGCTCCGATGGTCGCTGGCGCGGCAGGTTCTTGTACGTGGCGATGATCAGCTCATTCTTCATCGAGTGCTCCCAGCCTACCAACTCGGTCACGTTGACGTGGTAGCCGTGCGCCTCCAGTTGCAGGCAGCGCAGCACGTTGGTGATCTGGCTGCCGAATTCGCGCGTGTGGATCGGATGGCGCCAGATCTCGGTCAGCGCGGACTTGGCCAGCGACTTGCCCTTGTTCTTCTTCAGCACCGAGGCGACTTCCGCCTGGCAGCACGGCACCAGCACCATGTACTTGGCCTTCTTCTTCAGCGCGAAGTGGATGGCGTCATCGGTCGCCGTGTTGCAGGCGTGGAGCGCGGTGACGACGTCGATCTGGTCGGGCAGCAGCTTCGATTCGGTGGACTCGGCCACCGACAGCGGCAGGAAGGACATGCCGGGGAACTTGAACTGCTTGGCCAGTTCCTGCGAACGCGCCACCAGCTCTTCGCGGGTTTCGATGCCGTAGATGTGCGAGTTGTCGCCCAGGGCCTTGAAGAACAGGTCGTAGATGATGAAACCGAGGTAGGACTTGCCGGCGCCATGATCGACCAGCGAAACGCTTTCCTTCTCTGCCAGCACTTCCTTCAGCAGCGGCTCGATGAACTGGTACAGGTGGTAGACCTGCTTCAGCTTGCGGCGGCTGTCCTGGTTCATCTTGCCGTCGCGGGTCAGGATGTGCAGCTCTTGCAGCAGCGCGACGGTCTGGCCTTCGCGGATTTCCGGCATGTTGTCCGCGCCGGTGACGGTGGCGCCGATTTTCGCCGGGGCGGCTTTCACCGCTGGCTTACTTGGCTTCATCGATCCACGCCTGCTGAACCGCTTCCAGGACCTTTTCACCGCCGCGCGAGTGGTCGTCGTCGAACTCTTCGAGGTCGACGATCCAGTTGTGCAGATCAGTGAAGCGGATAGTCAGCGGATCGATGTCCGGGTGCTTATCGTAGAGCGCTTCCGCAATCGCGGTGATGTCAGTCCATTTCATATCAGTGCCCGCCTTCGCTTGCGTGATTGATGGTGTACTTGGGGATCTCGACGACCAGGTCTTCGTTCGCCACCACGGCCTGGCACGACAGGCGCGACACCGCTTCCAGGCCCCAGGCCTTGTCCAGCAGGTCTTCTTCGGTTTCGCTGGCTTCGCTCAGCGAGTTGAAGCCTTCGCGCACCAGCACGTGGCAGGTGGTGCAGGCGCAGGACTTCTCGCAGGCGTGCTCGATATGGATGTCATTTTCGAGCATGACGTCGCACAGGGTCTTGCCGACTTCGGCTTCGACGACGGCGCCGTCCGGGCACAGTTTTGCGTGGGGCAGGAATACGATTTGTGGCACTTGATACCTCTAGGTTTGTTTAAACGACCTGGTCCAGCGTCTTGCCGGCCAGTGCGCTGCGCACGCTGCGATCCATGCGGCGCGATGCGAATTCTTCGGTGCCGTTGGCCAGCGCTTCGACGGCGGACTTCACCGCCGCATGATCGACGGCGCCGGTCTGCGACTGGGCGACCACGTCGCGCACCTTGTTCATCAATACGTCGACCGCTGCGCGCTCTTCATCGCTCAGCAGGGATGCATCTTCGTCCAGCGCCGATTGCGTGGCCAGCATGATGCGCTCGGCCTCGACCTGCTCTTCGCGCAGTGCGCGGGCGACCATGTCGGTATCGGCCGATTTGTACGAATCCTGCAGCATGCGCGCGACGTCGTCGTCGCCCAGGCCATAGGCCGGCTTGACGATGATCGACGCTTCCACGCCGGACCGCAGCTCGCGCGCGGACACCGACAGCAAGCCGTCCGCATCCACCTGGTAGGTGATGCGGATGCGCGCGGCGCCAGCCACCATCGGCGGAATGCCGCGCAGCTCGAAGCGTGCCAGCGAACGGCAGTCGGACACCAGCTCACGCTCACCTTGCAGCACGTGCACCGCCAGCGCGGTCTGGCCATCCTTGAAGGTGGTGAACTCCTGCGCGCGGGCGCAAGGGATGGTCGAGTTACGCGGGATGATCTTCTCGACCAAACCACCCATGGTCTCGATGCCCAGCGACAGCGGGATCACGTCCAGCAGCAGCCAGTCGTCGCCCGGCGCGCGATTGCCGGCCAGCAGATTGGCCTGCACCGCCGCGCCCAGCGCCACAACCTTGTCCGGGTCGATGTTCGCGTGCGGGATGGTGTGGAAGTATTCGCTGACCGCGCGCTGCACGTGCGGCATGCGCGTCGCGCCGCCGACCATGACCACGCCATCAACGTCGTCCGCATCGACATTCGCGTCGCGCAGCGCCTTCTTGATGGCCTTCATGGTCTTGTCGATCAGGTGCTTGGTGATCTCCTGGAAGGTCTCGGCGGTGATCTTCAGATGCACTTCTTCGCCGGAGCCGAGGATGGCATCGACGGTCACATCGTTTTTGGTCGACAGCTGCTCTTTCGCTTCGCGCGCCTTGACCATCAGCACGGCGGTGTCTTCGTCCGACAGCGGCGCCAGTTTTTCCTGCTGATGGATGTAGCAGAACAGGCGGTGATCGAAGTCGTCGCCGCCCAGCGCGGAGTCGCCGCCGGTGGACAGTACTTCAAACACACCCTTGCTCAATTTGAGGATGGAGATATCGAAAGTGCCGCCACCCAGGTCGTAAACTGCGTACAGGCCTTCCGAACCGTTATCCAGGCCATAGGCAATGGCGGCGGCGGTAGGCTCGCTCAGCAGGCGCAGCACGTTGATGCCGGCCAGTTGCGCCGCATCCTTGGTGGCCTGGCGCTGCGCGTCGTCGAAATAAGCCGGCACGGTGATGACCGCGCCCACCAGGTCGTCGCCCAGCGAATCTTCCGCGCGCTGGCGCAGCGTGGCCAGGATCTGCGCCGAGATCTCGACCGGGCTCTTGACGCCGGCGATCGTCTTCAGCTGCACCATGCCAGGGGTGTCCTGGAAATCGTAGGGCATGTTTTCCGCGTAGGCGATATCGGCCAGGCCGCGGCCCATGAAGCGCTTGACGGAAACGATGGTGTTCTTCGGATCGGTGGTCTGCGCGGCCTGCGCCTTGTAGCCGATGTTGGCATGGCCGTTCGGCAGGTAGCGCACCACGGACGGCAGCAACGGGCGGCCATCCTCATCGTTCAGCACTTCTGGAATGCTGTTGCGCACAGTGGCGACCAGCGAATTGGTGGTGCCCAGGTCGATACCGACCGCCAGCCGATGCTGGTGTGGTGCGGTGGACATGCCTGGTTCGGAGATTTGCAGAAGTGCCATGGATGGACCTGTATTCTTATCTTGTCTGCTGAAGGCGCGCGCGAGGCGCGGCGCTCAGGCTTCGATTGCTTCGAAGGCGAAGCGGACTTCTTCGCCGAATTTTTCAAGGAACATCAACGCGCGCACGCCTTGCGCCGCCGCGTGAAAATCGCCGCCGTCGATCTGCGTTTCGATTTCCGCCAGGCGCGCCTTGCGTTCATTGCGCAGCTGCTTGTCCAGCGCTTCCAGCGCTTCGCTGTCCTTGGCGGCGCGGGCATCGCCCAGTTCTTCGCGCCACTCCATCTGCTGCATCAGGAAGGCCATCGGCATCGCCGTATTCGACTCGGTCTGCAAATCGACGCCATTAAGCTCGCACAGGTACTGCGCGCGCTTCTGCGGATTTTTCAGGGTCTGATAGGCTTCGTTGGCGCGGGTGGCCCACTGCATGGCGACGCGCTTTTCGGCGTCGGTGGCATTGACGAACTTGTCGGGATGGACGCGGCCCTGCACGTCGCGGTAGGCGCTGTCCAGCGCCCCCGCGTCTACGGCAAACTGCTGCGGCAGATTGAACAGCTCAAAGTGATTTTGCATGGCTTATCAGATGCGGAAGCTTTCGCCGCAACCGCAAGCGTCTTTCTCGTTCGGGTTATGGAACTTAAAGCCTTCGTTCAAGCCTTCGCGCGCGAAATCGAGCTCGGTGCCGTCGATGTACGGCAGGCTTTTCGGATCGACGAATACCTTGACGCCGTGCGATTCGAAGACGCTGTCCTCGTCGGCGATTTCGTCCACATATTCCAGCTTGTAGGCCAGGCCCGAGCAGCCGGTGGTGCGCACGCCAAAACGCAAACCGACGCCTTTACCACGGCGTTCGATGTAGCGGTTGATATGCTTGGCTGCTTTTTCGGTCAGGGTGATTGCCATTTGATTCTCCGTACCGGCGGCGACATGCGCCGCCGGTGTAAAACAGACTTAGGCCGCGACTGGGTGCTTGGTCTGGTAGTCCAGTACCGCTGCCTTGATGGCGTCTTCCGCCAGGATCGAGCAGTGGATTTTCACTGGCGGCAGCGCCAGCTCTTCAGCGATCTGGGTGTTCTTGATGGCCAGCGCCTGATCCAGCGTCTTGCCCTTGACCCATTCGGTCACCAGCGAGCTGGAAGCGATAGCCGAACCGCAGCCATAGGTCTTGAACTTCGCATCTTCGATCAGGCCATCGGCGCCGACCTTGATTTGCAGCTTCATCACGTCGCCGCAAGCCGGCGCGCCGACCATGCCGGTGCCAACGCTGTCATCGCCCTTTTCGAACGCGCCAACGTTGCGTGGATTTTCATAGTGGTCCAACACTTTTTCCGAGTAAGCCATTTTGATGCTCCTGTATCTTAAAAATTAGTGGGCTGCCCATTGGATCGAGCTGATGTCGATGCCTTCTTTGAACATGTCCCACAGTGGCGACAGCTCACGCAGTTTGTGTACCTTGGACTTCATCAGGTTGATGGCGAAGTCGATGTCCTCTTCGGTGGTGAAGCGGCCGATGGTGAAACGGATCGAGCTGTGCGCCAGCTCGTCGCTGCGACCCAGTGCGCGCAGCACATACGATGGCTCCAGCGAGGCCGAGGTGCAGGCCGAACCGGACGACACGGCCAGGTCTTTCACGGCCATGATCAGCGACTCGCCTTCGACGTAGTTGAAGCTGACGTTCAGGTTGTGCGGCACACGGTGTTCCATGTCGCCGTTGATGTAGGTTTCTTCGATCTCTTGCAGGCCCTTGGCCAGGCGGTCGCGCAGGCCCTTGATGCGGGTGATCTCGCTGTCCATTTCCACTTTGGCCAGGCGGAAGGCTTCGCCCATGCCGACGATCTGGTGGGTAGGCAGGGTGCCGGAGCGCAGGCCGCGCTCGTGGCCGCCGCCGTGCATTTGCGCTTCGATGCGCACGCGCGGTTTGCGGCAGACGTACAGCGCGCCCACGCCTTTAGGGCCGTAGGTTTTGTGCGCGGTGAAGGTCATCAGGTCGACCTTGGTTTTTTGCAGGTCGATCACCAGCTTGCCGGTCGCTTGCGCGGCGTCGCAGTGGAAGATGATGCCTTTCGAGCGGCACAGCGCGCCGATTTCGTCGATCGGCTGGATCACGCCGATTTCGTTATTGACCAGCATGACGGAGATCAGGATGGTGTCCGGGCGGATCGCGGCGGTCAGCTGCTCAATGGTGATCAGGCCGTTGTCCTGCGGTTCCAGGTAAGTCGCCTCAAAGCCCTGGCGTTCCAGTTCGCGCACCGTGTCCAGCACTGCCTTGTGCTCGGTCTTGACGGTGATGATGTGCTTGCCCTTGGTCTTGTAGAACTGGGCGGCGCCCTTGATCGCCAGGTTGTTCGATTCGGTGGCGCCGGAGGTCCAGATGATTTCGCGCGGGTCGGCGTTGACCAGGGCGGCGACGTGGCCGCGCGCCTCTTCCACTGCTTTTTCCGCAGTCCAGCCGTACATGTGGCTGCGCGATGCCGGATTGCCGAACTGCTCGCGCAGGTAAGGAATCATCATGTCGGCGACGCGTGGATCGATCGGCGTGGTGGCCGAGTAGTCCATGTAGATCGGGAAATGCGGGGCGGTCTGGAACTTCACTGGCGCGATGTTTTTTTCAGGGGCGTTCATCTGGGTTACTCCGTTATTTAGTTCTCTTAACCAAGCGCGGCGTGGTTACGGTGCATCACGACCACGTTTTGTTCAGCATTCTTTTGCTTCTGTTGATCGACCAGATCCTGCAACGACACGGAATCCAGGTAATCCACCATTTTTTCGTTCAGCGTGGCCCACAGTTCGTGGGTCATGCAGCGCGCGCCGCTAGCGGCGTCCGCGCCGTGGCAATTTTCCTTGCCGCCGCACTGGGTCGCATCGAGCGGCTCATCGACGGCGATGATGATGTCGGCCACAGTAACCTTGTCGGCGCGGCGCGCCAGACTGTAACCGCCGCCCGGGCCGCGGATCGATTCGACGATCTCGTGGCGGCGCAGCTTGCCGAACAACTGTTCCAGGTAGGACAGCGAAATCGCTTGCCGCTGGCTGATGCCGGAGAGCGTGACCGGGCCTTTGCCTTGGCGCAAAGCCAGATCGATCATCGCAGTCACAGCAAAACGGCCTTTGGTGGTCAGACGCATCACTACCTCGGTTCAACTGGGTTAAAATATCGACCTTGTCGCTAATCACAAAGGCTGATTAGTTGATCGATTTAGTCAAGTATACCAAACTTTAGCAAAGTTTGCCGGGAGGCCCTATGGCCTGTCAGGGTACTTACCCTTTCAACAACTGCATCGGCTGGAACAGCAGGTGCATGTCCCGGTTGCCGATGAAGCTCAGGTTGTAGGGATGTTCCGCGCCGATTTGCGGAAAATCTTTCATTACCGGCAACTTGCTCAGCAATTCAGCGATCTTTCCCCATAAAACCATGGTCGGCGTCTTCGGTGCCTGCGCGGCCAAGCCGGCCATCACGGTCTCGAAGAACGGCAGCCAGGCCTTGGCGTCCTTGGCCGGGGCGACGTGGCTGCGGAACACCAGCGAGGCGTTCAGCAGCAAAAACCCCTGTTGGGTCAATTTCTGCTGCATGTCGGCCAGGGTTTGGATGTGGCTGCCGGCGCCGCTGCGGGCACGGGCTGAGACGGCAGCCATCGCTTCGCCGGCGGTGTTGTCCAGCGACAGTTGGCCGTCGGCCACCAGCAGCATCTTCATGAAGTTGCGCAGCGAGGTGGCTTTGTTGACAGGCTTGGACAGGCCGCCACCCTGCTCGTCCGACCACAGGCTGCCGACGGCGCCGTCCATGAAGCAGACGCCGGTGGCGCTCGCTTCGCGCGGATACGGGCCTTCACCGACTAATACATAGCGCACCTTATCCAGCGGCAGCGCGAAGGCGGCGAACAGGCGTTGCTCGGTCGGCAGGTACTGGTCGTTGGCCAGTTGCGGCAGGTAATCGGGCGTGGCGGCCATCATGGCCTCCAGTCCTTGCACCAGCAATGGACGCCAGGAAGCATCCGCGCGCGCCAGCGCATCCAGGATCGAAGTCGGGATCGTCATGAGAGTAAGCTTTTGGGGAAAGGCGAGATTGTATCGCCGAACCGCGCTTTTGCCCAATCGCCAAGCGGCGGACTCATTTGTGGCCAGCGTGCTACCGCAATTCAGCTTGCAGCGATCGGGATTTTCTAGCACTATTTGCTAACCATCTTGTCAACATTCATGCAATTTGAACTTGTGAGGCTTTCGTGGCGACTCCCGACATTTCCCGGCTGAAAATTGAACGCGGCGCGACCGTGCAGGTTCAGGGGCTGCGGTCCAGGCGCCGCCGCTGGATCAAGATCGCGGTGGTGATCATCGTCGTCGGCATCGGCGGCAAGGTCGCCATGGGCCAGCTCGGCGGCAAGACCAGCGTGGACACCGTAACCGTGGCGCAGACCTATCCCGCGCAGAGCTACACGCTGCTCAACGCCACCGGCTATGTGGTGGCGCAGCGCAAGGCGGCGCTGTCGTCCAAGGCCACCGGCCGGCTGGAGTGGCTGGGCGTGCTTGAAGGCAGCAAGGTCAAGAAAGACGAAGTCATCGCGCGCCTGGAAAACCGCGACGTCAGCGCCTCGCTGGGTCAGGCGCAGGCCAACGTCAAGGTGGCGCAGGCCAACCTGGAACAGGGCCAGGCCGAACTGCTGGACGCGCAGGCCAACTTCAAGCGCACCGCCGAGCTGCTGAGCCAGAAGTTCATCACCGCCTCCGCCTACGACACCGCGCAGGCGCGGCTGACCAAGGCCAAGGCCAATATCTCGGGCTACAACGCCGGCATCGCCGCCGCCAAGGCCAACGCACAGACAGCCCAGGTGGCGCTGGACCAGACGGTGATACGCGCGCCCTTCGACGGCGTGATCCTGACCAAGAACGCCAACGTCGGCGACAACATCACGCCCTTCTCCTCCGCCGCCGACAGCAAGGGCGCGGTGGTCACCATCGCCGACATGGATACGCTGGAGGTAGAGGCCGACGTCTCCGAATCAAACCTCAGCAAGATCCGCGTCGACCAGCCTACCGAAATCCTGCTCGACGCCTTCCCCGAACTGCACCTGGCCGGCACCGTCTCGCGCATGGTGCCGACCATGGACCGCAGCAAGGCGACCTTGCTGGTCAAGGTGCGCTTTGTCGACCGCGATCCGCGCGTGTTGCCGGACATGAGCGCCAAGGTGGCCTTCCTGTCGAAAGCCGTGCCGCCGGAGGACAAGCAGGCCGTCACCGCGGTGCAACCGGCCACCATCGTCACGCGCGACGGCAAAGCGGTGGTGTTCGTGATCGAAGGCGACAAGGTCAAACAGGTCGCCGTCACGCAGGGCCGCAAGATCGGCGAACTGGTCGAAGTAAAAGGCGTCAAGCCCGGCGACAAAGTGGTGATGACGCCGGACGCCAAACTGCACGACGGCGCCCCGGTCAGCCTGGCGAAAAAATAATGAGCGAACCACTGGTACTGATAGAACACCTGGTCAAGTCCTACCGCCGCGGCGACCAGGTGGTGGAGGTTCTGCGCGATATCAGCCTGGCGATACCGCCCGGCGATTTCACGGCGCTGATGGGCCCTTCCGGCTCCGGCAAAAGCACGCTGCTCAATCTCATCGCCGGCATCGACAAGCCGGACCGCGGCGTGCTGCGCATAGCCGGCCTCGACATCGCCGGCATGGGCGAGACCGACCTGGCGCGCTGGCGCGCCACCAACGTCGGCTTCATCTTCCAGTTCTACAACCTGATGCCGGTGCTGTCGGCGTTCGAGAACGTCGAACTACCGCTGCTGCTCACGCCCCTGTCGCGCCGCGAACGGCGCGAGCGCGTCGAGCTGACCTTGGAGATGGTCAACCTGGCCGACCGCATGGACCATACGCCGAACGAACTGTCCGGCGGCCAGCAGCAGCGCGTGGCGATCGCCCGCGCCATCGTCACCGACCCGACGATCATCGTGGCCGACGAACCGACCGGCGACCTGGATCGCAATTCCGCCACCGAGATCCTGGCCCTGCTCCAGCAACTGAACCAGCAGCTGGGCAAGACCATCATCATGGTCACGCACGACGCCAACGCGGCGGCGCAGGCGCGCACCATGATCCATCTCGAAAAAGGCGAATTGATCGCCGGCGAACCGGTCGTTACGGCCTAGACCATGTACACGCTGCGGCTGATCTTCAAGAACTCCATGCGCCACAAGCTGCGCACCTCGCTGACCATACTCGGCCTGGTGGTGGCTATCTTTTCCTTCGGGCTGCTGCAAACGGTGGTCGACGCCTGGTACGCCGGCGCCGAGGGCGCGTCCAACACCACGCTGGTCACGCGCAACAAGACCTCGCTGGTGTTCCCGCTGCCGCTGTCCTACCAGGCACGCATCCGCGCGGTGACCGGCGTGTCCGGCGTCGGCTTCGCCAACTGGTTCCAGGGCACTTACAAGGATCCGAAAAACTTCTTCGCGCAGTTCGCCATCTCCGGCGAGAGTTACCTGAACATCTATCCCGACTACCTGCTGCCGCCGGACGACCGCGCCGCCTTCCTCAAGGACCGCAAGGGCTGCATTGTCGGCCGCAAGCTGGCCGACCAATACGGCTTCAAGGTCGGCGACATCATTCCGCTCAAGGGCACCATCTACCCCGGCAACTGGGAGCTGGTGGTGCGCGGCATCTACGACGGCAAGCAAAGCACCACCAACACCGCCACCCTGTTCTTCCACTGGGACTACGTCAACGAGACGATGAAGAAGGTGGCGCCGCGCCGCTCCAACCAGATCGGCGTGTACGTGGTGCAGATCGACCAGCCGGAAAACGCCGCCGCCATTTCCTCCGCTGTCGACAAGGAGTTCGCCAACTCGCTGGCAGAAACACTGACCGAGACCGAGAAGGCATTCCAGCTGGGCTTCGTGTCGATGTCCGAAGCGATCGTGGTGGCGATCCGCGTGGTGTCGTTCGTGGTCATCATCATTATCGCGGCGGTGATGGCCAACACCATGGCCATGAGCGCGCGTGAGCGGCTGGGCGAGTACGCCACGCTGAAGGCGCTCGGCTTCGGCCCCGGCTTCCTGACGCTGATGATCCTGGGCGAATCGCTGCTGCTGTCGGCGTTCGGCGCGGCGATCGGCATCGTCATCCTGTTCCCGTTCGCGGCCTTCCTCGGCAAGGTGATGGGCACCATGTTCCCTGTATTTGAAGTGTCGCAGCTGACGGTGGTGCTGCAGCTGCTGGCGGCGCTGGCCATCGGCGCCGTCGCCGCCATCGCGCCGACGATACGGGCGGTGCGCATCAACATCGTCGACGGCTTGAGGAGCATAGGTTGAAGATCCCACTCTCCTACGTGGCCCGCAACCTGTGGGCGCGCCGCCTGACCACCACGCTGACCGGCGCCGGCCTGGCGCTGGTGGTGTTCGTGTTCGCCACGGTGTTGATGCTGGACGAGGGCCTGCGTAACACCATGGTCACCACCGGCGAATACGACAACGTGATCCTGATCCGCCGCTCGGCCGACACCGAAGTGCAGAGCGGCGTGGACCGCACCCAGGCCAGCGTGGCCTCCAGCCATCCGGCCATCGCGCTCGGCGCCGACGGCCAGCCCTTGCTGTCGAAGGAAACGGTGGTGCTCATCTCGCTCAACAAGCGCGGCTCGGCCAAGCCGTCCAACGTCATCATCCGTGGCATCTCGCAGCGCGGGCTGATGCTGCGGCCGCAGGTCAAGCTGACGGCCGGCCGCATGTTCCGCCCCGGCGCTTCCGAGATCATCGCCGGCGCCAGCATCGCGCGCCGCTTTGAGGGAGCCGGCATCGGCGAGACGCTGCGCTTCGGCCAGCGCGAATGGACCGTGGTCGGCCTGTTCGACGCCGGCAACAGCGGCTTCGATTCCGAGATCTGGGGCGACGCCGACCAGCTGATGCCGGCCTTCCGCCGCAACGCCTACTCGGCCATGGTGCTGCGGCTGGCCGACACCTCGCTGTTCGACGGCTTCAAGAAAGACATCGAAGCCGACCCGCGCCTGACGCTGGACGCCAAGCGCGAACAGACCTTCTACTCCGACCAATCGAAGGCGCTGTCCACTTTCATCAGCGTGCTGGGGCTGATCCTGTCGATCATCTTCTCGATCGGCGCGATGATAGGCGCCACCATCACCATGTACGCCTCGGTGGCCAACCGCGTCGGCGAAATCGGCACCTTGCGCGCGCTGGGCTTCCAGCGCCGCAGCATCCTGGCCGCCTTCCTGGCCGAGTCGATGCTGCTGGCGGTGCTGGGCGGCGCGCTGGGCCTGGCCTGCGCCTCGCTGATGCAGTTCCTGTCCTTCTCAACCACCAATTTCCAGTCCTTCTCCGAGCTGGCCTTCGGCTTCCGCCTGACGCCGGCGATCGTGGTCAAAACGCTCATGTTTTCGCTGGCGATGGGCATGGTCGGCGGCTTCCTGCCGGCGCTGCGCGCAGCCCGCATGAAAATCGTCGACGCCTTGCGCGCCGCATGACCAATGGCACCCCACACCGCACCGCTGCAGCAACAATAGTGAAAGAAAGCATGCTAGACTTGCCTGAATGCAAATTTCGCCGCATACGCCTTCTTTGCCTTCGGAATCACAGCCGACCATGCCGCACAAGGACCGCACACCTGCCGCGCACGGAACCGGGCCACGCCAACTCTGGCGCCGGCTACTGCTTTGCTGCGCCCTGCTGATGTCGATGCTGGCGGCGCCCGCATGGGCCGCCAGCGAGCGCAAGGTGCTGGTGCTATATTCGTTGGGATCCGATTCCGCGTCGGCCTGGCAGCGCCTGATCCACAAAGGCCTGTCGGCTGAACTGGCCGATAAAAACCTGACTTCCGCGCTGGGTATTTTCGAAGAACGCTTCGACGCCGTGCGCGTGGGCGATGAGCAGGCGCAGGCCGGTATGGAGCAGTACCTGCGCACCAAGTACGCCCACATCCAGTTCGACGCCATCATCACCGAGAACTACGTGGCGGCGCGCTTCCTCAGCGAGCGTCCCGACTTGTTCCGGGGCGTGCCGCGCCACT
This sequence comes from Duganella sp. BJB476, assembly GCF_003416895.1. GTDB lineage: Bacteria > Pseudomonadota > Gammaproteobacteria > Burkholderiales > Burkholderiaceae_D > Rugamonas. The sequence goes on along the minus strand of NZ_QVIO01000001.1, from coordinate 189,509 downwards.
ACATGAACCACGGCCGCCTGGACTGGACGCCGTCCGACGGCACCGCTTACCAGGTGCAGGCCAGCTTCGAACGCGCCATCGGCATCATCCCGCAGGTGGCGCCGCAAGTGCGGCACATCGTGGTGATCGGCGACAGCACGGAGCGCATGCAGGAGTCGGTGGTCGGCGTGCGCAAGGCGGCCGCCAGCTACGACAAGCAGATGCGCTTCGAATACTGGGATCAACTCAGCTACGACGAGATCTTCCGCCAGGCCGCGCTGCTGCGGCCCGGCAGCGCCATCTTCCTGCTGCCCACCTACCACGACAGCACCGGCGCGCGGCAACGGCCGGTGGACATCGCGCGCAGGCTGGCGGCCACCACGCAGGTGCCGGTGTTCACCAACTGGGAGGCCATCGTGGTGCCCGGCGTGGTTGGCGGCTACGTGGTCAGCGCCGAGCGCATCGGCCGCGCCATCGCCGCCATCCTGATGCAGCGGACGCCCGATGTCGCCGGCATTCCGGGCTACCTGTTCGACTATGGCGCCGTGCAGCGCTTCCACTTGCAGAACATTCCGCCGACGGCGCAATGGACCAACCGGCCGCGCAGCGTGTTCGAGGAATACCTGTGGCAGATACTGGCCGGCGCCACGCTGATCGTGCTGGAAGGGATATTGATTTCGGCGCTGATCGTCGCGCTGCGCGGGCGCCGCCAGACGCTGTCCGCGCTGCACGATGAGCGCAACCAGCTGGAAGCGAGGGTGATGCAACGCACGCTGGAGCTGATGATCGCCAACACCAAGCTGGAACAGCTGGCCACCACCGATCCGCTGACCGGCATCGGCAACCGTCGCCGCATGACGGAGCAGATCAACAAGGAACTGGAACGCAGCCGCCGCTTCAAGCATCCGCTGTCGCTGCTGATGGTTGATATCGACCACTTCAAGAACGTCAACGATGTCTATGGCCACGAGGCCGGCGACCGCGCCATCGTGGCGGTGGCCAAGGCGCTGGCGGGCGGCATGCGCAATATCGACATGGCGTCGCGCTTCGGCGGCGAGGAGTTTGTGCTGCTGATGCCGGAGACCGATATCGGCGTCGCCAGCGGCGCCGCCGAGCGTCTGCGCAGCGATGTCGCCGACCTGCGCATCGAGGGCGACAACGGTGAACTGATCGCGCTCACCGTCAGCATCGGCGTGGCGGCGTCGGCGCCGGAAGGGGCGCCGGACAGCGCCTCGTCGCTGATCTCGCGCGCCGACAAGGCGCTCTACCAGGCCAAGCACGAAGGGCGCGACCGGGTGGTCAGCGCCTGACGGCGCTTATTCCGCGTCCGGCTGCTGCGACGGGTGCGCCTGCTGGAAGGCCGGCAGTTCGGAGCAGGCCTCGAAGATGCGCATGATGGTCGGATACGGCGCCATGTCCACTCCGAAGCGCTGGGCCCCGAATACCTGCGGCACCAGGCAGCAGTCGGCCAGCGTTGGCGTGTCGCCGTGGCAGTAACGGCCGGTGCGCGCATCGTCGGCCAGCATGCGCTCCAGCGTCGCCATGCCGGTGCGCAGCCAGTGCTGCTGCCATTCCAGCTTGGCTTCTTCGGTCACCTTCAACTGGTTCTTCAGGTACTTCAGCACGCGCAGGTTGCCCAGCGGGTGAGTGTCGGCGGCCACCGTCAGCGCCAGCGCGCGCACGCGGGCGCGATCGGCCGCGGTGGTGGGCAGCAGCGGCACTTGCGGGCGCGTCTCCTCCAGGTATTCGATGATGGCCAACGACTGGCCGATCACGCTACCCTCATCGTCCAGCGTCGGCAGCAGCGCCGATGGATTGAGCGCGCGGTAGGACTCGGCGAGCTGTTCGCCGCCGTCGCGCAGCAGGTGGACCGGCACGGCGTCGTAGGCCAGGCCTTTCAGGTTCAGCGCAATGCGCACGCGGTAGGCTGCGGTGCTGCGGAAGTAGGTATAAAGCTTCATGCAAAGTCTCGTTCAAGAATTGGGGCTGCCTGCGGACGCTCCATCATCCACAGCATGGCGGCGGACAGCAGCGCCGGCACGGCGGCGATAATGAAGATGGTGCTGTTCGGCCAGTTCATGCGTATCAGCTCACCGCCCAGCACCGGGCCGATGATGGAGCCGACCCGGCCTACGCCCAGGCTCCAGCCGATGCCGGTGGAACGCAGCGTGGTCGGATAATAGTTGGCCGCCAGCGCATTGACGGCGGGCTGTCCACCAACGATGCAGAAGCCCGCCACCAGGATCGCCAGGCACAGGAAGGCCAGCGACGCTTCCGGACGGCCGATCAGTACGATCGCCACGGCGGCCACCAGGAAGCCAGGTATCAGCACGCGGCGGAAGCTGGAGCGGTCGATCAGTTGGCCCATCATCAGCGTGCCGATGGTGCCGCCGATCGGCAGGATGGTGCCGGCCAATACCGCCATGCTGGTCGACAGGCCGGCGCCCTTGAGGATGGTCGGCAGCCAGTTCGACAAGAAGTACAGGTTGAGCAGGTTGAGGAAGTTGACCAGCCAAAGCAGCACGGTGGTGCGCGCGCGGCCGTCGCGGAACAGCTCCGTCACCGAGCCGCGCTTGCCGGCCTTCTCATGCACCAGATAGCGGCTGCCCGCATGCACGGTGGACGATGGGTCGATGCGGCGCAACCACTGCACCACGCGCTCGACACGCTTGCCGCTCAGGACCACGTACTGCATCGACTCCGGCAGCATGAAGATCATCAGCACGCCGATCGCCAGCGGCATCACGCCACCGACATAGAACACCGACTGCCAGCCGAACGAAGGGATCAGCGCGGCCGAAGCCAGGCCACCGACCACGGCACCCACGGTGAAACCGCAGGAGACCAGCATCATCAGCGTGACGCGGCGGCGCGCAGGACTGTACTCGCCGGCCAGCGCCATCACGTTGGGCATGATGGCGCCCAGGCCGATGCCGGTGACGAAGCGCAGCCACTGCAGCTGCTCCAGCGTCGTGCACGAAGGCGTGAGCAGCATGCAGACCGAGAAGAACAAGGTCGCGACGATCAGCACCGGACGACGGCCGATTTTGTCGGCCATCACGCTGAACACCAGCGAGCCGGCCAGCATGCCGAACAGGCCCGCGCCGAACACCGGCCCCAGGCTGGCTTTGCTGACATGCCATTCCTGGATGATGGCCGGCGCCACGTAACCCATCGCCTGCACATCGAAGCCGTCCATCAGGATGCACAGGCCGCACAGCACATAGACGCCGATCTGGAAGGCGCTGATCTTGCTCTTATCGATGAGTGCGGGGATATCTACTGCTTGTTCCATCGTTGTCTCCTCCTGCCTCGCCGGCGCTTTAGCTGCGCTCTTGGTAGTGCGTGACGGTTTGCTTGATGGCGCCAAAGATGCTGGCGCCCTGCTCGTCCTTCATCTCGATGCGCACGCTGTCGCCGAATTTAAGGAAGCCGGTTTGCGGCTTGCCGCTTTCGATGGTCTCGTACATGCGCACCTCGGCCAGGCAGCAGTAGCCCACACCGCCGTTGGCGATGCTTGATCCGTGCAGGCTGCCCTGCTTGTTCGACACCGTGCCGGAACCGATGATGGTGCCGGCCGCCAGCTCACGCGTGGTGGCGGCGTGCGCCACCAGTTGCGCGAAGTTGAAGGTCATGTCTTCGCCGGCGTTCGGCTTGCCGAAAGGCTGCTGGTTCAGATCGACCAGCAGCGGCAGGTGCAGCTTGGTGTCGGCCCAATGCGCGCCCAGTTCGTCCGGCGTGACTGCCACAGGAGAGAAGGCGCTGGCGGCCTTGGACTGGAAGAAGCCGAAGCCCTTGGCCAGTTCGTTCGGGATCAGGTTGCGCAGCGAGACGTCGTTGACCAGCATGACCAGGCGGATCGCTTTTGCGCAGTCGCCGACGCTGGCGCCCATGCGCACATCGCCGGTGATGACGGCCACTTCGGCTTCCAGGTCGATGCCCCATTCTTCCGACAGCGCGAAGATCGGATCGCGCGGGCCGATGAAACTGTCCGAGCCGCCCTGGTACATCAGCGGGTCGGTGTAGAAGGAGGCCGGCACTTCGGCGTTGCGCGCCTTGCGCACCAGCTCAACGTGGTTGATGTAGGCCGAGCCGTCGGCCCATTGGTAGGCTCGCGGCAGCGGCGAGTGGCAATACTGCTGGTCGAACGGATGGGTGTCGATGGCGTCGCCGGCATTCAGCGAGGCGTAGACCTGCTCCAGGCGCGGCGACACCAGCTCCCAGTGGTCCAGCGCGTGCTGCAGCGTGGCGGAGATTTTCGGTACGTGCTGGTAGCGCGACAGGTCGCGGCTGACCACCACCAGGCGGCCATCGCGGCTGCCGTCTTTCAGGGTTGCGAGCTTCATGCCTTCACCTCCGGTGCGTGCATCCAGGCGGCGTGCTTGGGCGCCTTGCGGGTCTGCGACCACTCTTCCAGCATCTCCCATTTGACGGCGTCGAGCTTCTGCATCATCTCCGGCGTGCCGGTGTTGACCGCCAGTTCGAGGCGATGGCCGTTCGGGTCGAAGAAGTAGATCGATTTGAAGATGGTGTGGTTGATCGGTCCGATCACGCTGATGCCGCCGGCGACCAGGCGCTCCTTGGCGGCCAGTAGCTCGTCCATGGTCTCGACTTCCATCGCCAGGTGCTGCACCCAGGCCGGGGTGTTGTGGTCGCGGTCCATCGGCGCCTGGGTCGGCAGCTCGAAGAAGGCCAGCACGTTGCCGTGGCCGGCGTCCAGGAACACGTGCATGTACGGGTCCGGCGCCTTGGTGGACGGCACTTCGTCTTCGGCGATGGCCAGCACGAAGTTCATGTTCAGGTGTTTGACGTACCACTCGACGGTCTGCTTGGCGTCGATGCAGCGGTAGGCCACGTGGTGTATTTGCTTGATTTTCATGTTTGTCTCCAACTCAGTCATTCCGCATTAAATGCGAATTTCAGATATCATACAAACGATATTTTCCAGCTCACTTATCAGATTTTCCGATGAATCCTAGTTTGCGCCAGATGCGCGCCCTGGTGGCGCTCGCCAAAACCGGCAGCTTTACGCTGGCCGCCGAGCACCTCAATGTGACCCAATCCGCGCTCAGCGGCCAGATCAAGGAGCTGGAACAGATGCTGGGGGTGCGCGTCGTTGAGCGTACCACGCGCAAGGCGCAGTTGTCGGAGATCGGCCGCGAGCTCACGCCGCTGTTCGAGAAGATGCTGCAAGACCTGGACCGCGCCATGGCCGACATCGCCAGCCGCAAGGCGCTCAAGCAGGGTTCGGTGCGGGTGGCGGCGCCGCAGATGCTGTCCTGCACGCTGATACCGGAGGTGATCGCGGCCTACAAGGCGCGCTATCCGGACGTGCAGGTGTGGCTGGCCGACAGTCCGGTCGAGATGGTGTCGGCGCGGGTGTTCAGTGGCGAGGCCGACTTCGGCATCGGCCCGGACCGCGACACTACCGCAGAGATCGAGGCGCAGCCGCTGTTTGAGATGCCGTTTGTGGTGGTGTATCCGCCCGGCCATCCGCTGGAGCAGCGCAAGCGCATCACCTGGGCCGATGTGAACGAGTTTCCGCTGATTTCCTTGCAGGGACAGTTCACCGAGCGGCTGTTGCGCGACATGCACGCATCGTTCCGCGAGCAGTCGCTGAGCCCGTACAACGAGGTGACCTTCATGACCACCGCGCTGGCCATGGTGCATGCGCGGCTGGGCATCACGGTGTGCCTGCCGTATGCGGAAAAGATGGTGCAGCTGTATGGCTTGCAGATGCGGCCGCTGGAATCGCCGGCGCTGACGCGGCGATTCTTCGTCTATACCCGCAACGCACGGGCGCTGTCCCCTGCTGCCGAGAGCTTCGTCGCCTTCCTGCAAGAGTTTGCAGCGGCGCATCAGTGGAATGTGCCGCAGGGCTGAACGTTTTATAATTGACGCATGACAGCAGATACCATCGCCATCAATCAGAAGATGGACCAGTTCGACGGCCACCACAGCGTTTGGCTGTTCGGCTACGGCTCACTGATTTACAAGGCCGACTTCCCTTACCTCGAACGGCGTCCAGCCAGCATCGCCAATTGGACGCGGCGCTTCTGGCAAGGCTCGCACGACCATCGCGGCACGCCGGACGCGCCGGGCCGGGTCGTGACCATCATCGAAGAGCCCGGTGCGGTGTGCCACGGCATGGCCTACCTGGTGACGCCGGAAGTGTTCGCGCACCTGGACCATCGCGAGAAGAACGGTTACCTGCGACTGGCGATCGCCATCGCGTTCGAGGACGGCGACAGCGTCGAAGGACTGGTCTACATCGCCACACCGGACAACACGGCCTTCCTCGGCGCCGCCTCCGAGCAGGAGATCGCACAGCATATCGCCCGCTCCGCCGGACCCAGCGGGCCGAATAGCGACTACCTCAATCATCTGGCCAACGCGCTGCGCGAACTGGGCCGCCATGACCAGCATGTGTTTGAGATCGAACGCCATCTGGCCGCGCTGAAAAGCTAGCTGAGGTTGGCCAGGTAGGCGCACAGCATGTCGGCCAGCGCTTCCGAGTAGGTGTGGATCTCTTCCTTCGTGCGCGGCGTTTCCGAGAACTGTTTGCCGACCGAGCTGAAGGTCGTCATGACCAGATCGCCGGCCAATGTGCGCACGCTGTCCGTCGCTGTTGGCAGGACTTCGCGCATGAAGACCTCGATGATGCGGTCGGCCGTCGAGCGCGTCTCATGCGCTTCGGGCGTGTCGCGGTAGAACGGGGCGGCATCGTTGAGTGCGGTGCGGATCTCGGCCTCGTCGCACTCCGAGCGCAGGAAGGCGTGGACCAGGATGCGCAGCCGTTCCAGCGGCGGCTTCTGCTTGTCTTGCAGGATGTTGATCAGCATGTCGGTGGTTTCCCGCCACTCGTCGGCCTGCAGCCTGAACAGGATCGACGCCTTGTTCGGAAAGTACTGGTACACCGATCCCACGCTCACGCCGGCACGCTCGGCCACCCGCGTGGTGGTGAAGCGGCGCACGCCCTCCTTCGCCAAAACCTGAATAGCCGCTTCAAGAATGGCCGAAACCAGGTCCGCCGAACGCGCCTGTTTAGGCTTCCTGCGCGAGGAGATTGGGGCTTTTGCGGGGTCTGCCATAGGAGAGTTTCCGAATGCGAATATGAAACATGAAGGATTCTTCATATTATATCCATTCTTCATTCGAAAGGAATCACCATGACAACCCTGACCAACAACCCTGTAGCTTCCCTGCTCGACCGCCTGTTTGACGAAGCCGATGCCTTGCAGATCGCCGCGATTCCTGCCGTCGCCGAATTGTCCAAGGACGAGCGCGATCGCCTGATGCGCAGCAAAACCGAATACCTCAACCTCTACCATCGGCTGAAGGATGTGCCGCTGCCGGTATCGCGCCAGACCGGCGAGTTGCTGTACATGCTTGCGCGCGGCTGCCGTGCCCGCAATATCGTCGAGTTCGGCACGTCGTTCGGTATCTCGACCTTGTACCTGGCCGCCGCGCTGCGCGACAACGGCGGCGGGCATCTGATCACCAGCGAGTTCGAACCGACCAAGGTGGCGCGGGCGCGCGACCACCTGGAGCAAGGCGGCCTGCTCGACCTGGTGGACATCCGCGCCGGCGATGCGCTGGAAACGCTCGCCAGCGATCTGCCGGAACAGATCGACCTGCTGCTGCTCGACGGCGCCAAGGCGCTCTACCCCGAGATCCTCGGCCTGGTGCGAAGCCGCTTGCGGGCGGGCGCGCTCATCATCGCGGACAACGCCGACATGAATCCGGACTATGTGGCGCTGGTGCGTTCGCCTGCATCTGGCTTCATGTCGCTGCCGTTCGCGGAAGATGTTGAACTCTCCGTCTACACTGGTGCGATGGCCTCCTCAAAATAAATCCAGCTGCCCGGCGTCGGCCGCCGCCTTGGCGCGCGCGCCCAGCGGCGGCACCACCAGCGGGCGCGTAAACTGCGACGCGTCCATATTGTGAAAGCGGCTGCCGCGCCCGGTCAGGCCGAGACGTTCGGTGGCGATCTTGAAGCGCTGGCGTATCAGCTCGGCCCACACGCCCTCGCCTTTCATGCGGGCGCCGAAGTTGCTGTCGTAGTCTTTGCCACCGCGCATTTCACGCACACGGTTCATCACGCGCTGAGCCCGCTCCGGGAAGTGCGCTTGCAGCCACTGGTGGAACAGCGGCGCCACCTCCCACGGCAGGCGCAACACCGTGTAGTGGGCGCTGACGGCGCCGGCTTCCTTCACCGCTTCCAAAATGCGCTCCAGATCGGGCTCGGTGACGAAGGGGATGATGGGCGCGACGCTGACCGCGACCGGGATGCCGGCCTCGGTCAGCGTGCGGATCGTGCGCAGGCGGCGGGCGGGTGCGGCGGCGCGCGGCTCCAGCGTGCGCGCGATGGCCGGGTCCAGCGTGGTCAGCGTGATGGCGACGCCGGCCTGCTGCCTTGCCGCCATCGCCGACAGGATGTCGATATCGCGCTCGATCAGCGAGGACTTGGTGATCAGGCCAACCGGGTGCTGGCATTCCTGCAGCACCTCCAGCACGCGGCGGGTGAGCTTGCGTTCGCGCTCGCAGGGCTGGTAGGCGTCCGTGTTGACGCCGAGCGCGATCGACGACGGCTCGTAGCTGGCCTTGGCCAACTCGCGCCGCAGCACTTCCGGCGCGTTGATTTTGGCGAAGATCTTGCTCTCGAAGTCCATGCCGGGCGACAGGCCGAGATAGCTGTGCGTGGGCCGCGCGAAGCAATAAATGCATCCATGTTCGCAGCCCCGGTAGGGATTGAGCGACACGCTGAACGGCAAGTCCGGCGAGGCGTTGCGGCTGAGGATGGATTTGCAGAGCTCGTCCGTGACTTGCGTCTTCCAGGGCGCGGCTTCCTCCTCTTCACGGTCCCAGCCGTCATCATACGCCTCGCGCGCATGGACCTCGAACCGGCCTTGCAGGTTCGATACCGCGCCACGGCCTTTTTGCGCCTTCAGCGACGGCGGCGGCAGCATCACATGCTCTTGATTGTTTTCATCGTGGGACATCGTGGCACCAAACTACTGTATACATATACAGTATTCTAGGCGCTTAAAATGACGATATCAAGCGAAATATCAAAGGTGCATGCTTGCCTTCTTGGGAACCAAGTGATCAAGCTGGTATCATGCAGGGCTTCCGGGGGACGGAATTTCCCCGCGCCACGCGCGCCCCCCAACCCACACCTCGCCAGGATGCCGCCGATGCGGCGTCCCGGCTCACCCGATACGAGCAAATAAAATGAACAATTCGACACAACCATTGCCGTCTTTTTTTAGCCGGATTTCCATCGCGATCGGCGCGTTTTTCCGCGCCCTGTCCGACGCCGATTACGCCGCCCGCCTGACGCGCATCGACGATGCGCCGCAGCCAGCCGCCGCGCCAGTGGCTGCGCCCGCGCCCGCACCGGCTCCCGCGCCTGCGCCGACGCCGCTGCGCGTGGCCACGCCGGATGCCGCCTTGCAGCTTCTGAGCCTGTTCCAGCGCGAAGCGCGCCTGATCGACTTCACCCAGGAAAACCTGAGCGCCTATTCCGACGCCGACATCGGCGCCGCCGCACGCGTGGTGCATGAAGGCTGCAGCAAAGTGCTGCGCGAGCACTTCACCATCGAAGCGGTGCGCAGCGAGGCCGAAGGCAGCCGCGTGGTGCTGGAAGAAGGCTTCGACGCCAGGGCCGTGCGCCTGACCGGCAACGTGGTTGGCAGCGCGCCGTTCCGTGGCGCCTTGAGCCATCGCGGCTGGCGCGCCTCCAACGTGCGCCTGCCGAAACTGGCCGAAGCACACGATGCCGCCATCCTGGCGCCGGCGGAGGTGGAATTATGAGCGACCCACGCTACGCCATCGGCATCGACCTTGGCACCACGCACAGCGCGCTGTCCTATGTGGACCTGGGCGCCAGCGACGGCGAGAAAACCCAGCACGGCGTGCTGGCCATTCCGCAGCTGACCGCACCGGGCACGGTGGAAGAACTGCCGCTGCTGCCGTCCTTCCTTTACCTGCCGCACGCGGACGAACTGGCGCCGGGCGAATTGAGCCTGCCATGGCCGCAGTCGCCGGAAGAACAAACCGCCGTCGCCGGCGAGATGGCGCGCAGCCGTGGCGCCACCACGCCTATCCGCCTGGTCTCCAGCGCCAAGAGCTGGTTGAGCCATCCGGGCGTCGACCGCCGCTCCGCGCTGCTGCCGAACGACGCGCCGGAAGAAGTGTCGCGCGTCTCGCCGCTGGAAGCTTCGACCCGCTACCTGACGCACCTGCGCCAGGCATGGGAGCAGGCCTACCCTGACGCGCCGTTCGGCGAACAGGCAGTGACGGTAACGATCCCCGCATCGTTCGACCCCGGCGCGCGCGAACTGACGGCCGACGCGGCACGCGCCGCCGGCTACACCAACCTGACTTTGCTGGAAGAGCCGCAAGCGGCCCTGTACAGCTGGATCCAGGGCAGCGAAGGCCGCTGGCGCAAGGAAGTCAAGCCGGGCGACATCATTCTGGTAGTGGACGTGGGCGGCGGCACCAGCGACTTTTCGCTGATCGCAGTACTGGAACGCGACGGCGTGCTGGAACCGCACCGCATCGCGGTAGGCGACCACATTCTGCTCGGTGGCGACAATATGGACCTGGCGCTGGCGCATCTGGTGGCGCGCAAGCTGGCCGCCAACGGCACCCAGCTCGACGCCTGGCAAATGCGCGCGCTGACCTATGGCTGCCGCAGCGCCAAGGAAAAACTGCTGGCCGACGCCAGCGTCGATACCTGGCCTATCGTGGTGCCGAGCCGTGGCTCGAAACTGATCGGCGGTTCGATCCGCACCGAACTGACGCGCGACGAAGTGACCACCTTCATCCTCGACGGCTTCTTCCCGCAGGTGGAAGCGTCGGCCCGTCCGGCGGTGCGCACGCGCGCAGGCCTGACGCAGCTTGGCCTGCCGTATGCGCAGGACGCGGGCATCACGCGCCACCTGGCCGCCTTCCTGGCGCGCCAGTTGGGCGCGACCAGCGAACTGGAAGGCTACGTCGGCAAACAAAGCGCCGACGCGACCTTCCTGCATCCGACGGCGGTACTGTTCAACGGCGGCGTGTTCAAGTCGGACCTGCTGTCGCAACGCATCATGGGCGCCATCAACGACTGGCTGTACCTGGAAGGCTCCGAGCCTGCGCGCATGCTGGGCGGCGCGGACCTGGACCTGGCGGTGGCGCGCGGCGCGGCCTACTACAGCTATGTGCGTCGCGGCAGCGGCGTGCGCATTCGCGGCGGCACGGCGCGTGCCTACTACGTGGCGATCGAATCGTCGATGCCTGCCATCCCCGGCATGGAGCCGCCGATCCAGGCGCTGTGCGTGGCGCCGTTCGGCATGGAGGAAGGCAGCGAGATCGAACTGCCGAACCAGGAATTCGGCCTGGTGGTCGGTGAGCCGGTGCAGTTCCGCTTCTTCGGTTCGTCGGTGCGACGCCAGGACCAGATCGGCGACCTGCTGGACTTCTGGAGTGCCGATGAGCTGATCGAGTTGAACGAGATTCAGGCGACGCTGTCGCCGGAAGGCCGCCAGACCAGCGACGTGGTGCAGGTGCGCCTGCATGCGATGGCGACCGAGTCGGGCACCTTGGAACTGCAAGCGGTGGCCAACGACGGCCAGCGCTGGAAGGTGGAGTTCGACGTCCGCGCGGGTGCCCAAGCCTGAGCATGAGTCAATACGTCGTCAGCATCGATCTCGGCACCACCAATACGGTGCTGGCTTATTCGGAGCCGGACAGCGCGCAGATCCGGCTGTTCGAGATCGAGCAGCTGGTGGCGCCTGGCGAAGTCGGCGCCGGTGCGCTGCTGCCTTCGCTGCGCTATCACCCGGCGCAGGGCGAGCTGGCGGACGGCGACCTGCAACTGCCCTGGCCTTCGGCGGATGTCGCGGGCCTGTCGCAGGTCGTGGTAGGCCGCCTGGCGCGCAAGCTGGGCGCGCAGGTGCCGGGGCGACTGGTCTCCAGCGCCAAGAGCTGGCTGTCCCATCCCCAGGTGGACCGCATGGCGCCGATACTGCCGTGGGGCGCGGAGGCCGATGTGGCCAAGGTGTCGCCGGTGGCAGCCAGCGCCTCGTACCTGGCGCATGTGCGGGCGGCGTGGGACGCGCGCTTCCCTGCGCATCCGTTGGAACATCAACAGCTGGTGCTGACGATACCTGCGTCCTTTGACGAAGGCGCGCGCGCGTTGACGCTGGAGGCGGCGCGCCTGGCCGGCCTGCCCAGCCTGCGCTTGCTGGAGGAGCCGCAGGCGGCGTTTTACGACTGGCTGTTCCGCCAGCGCGCGACGTTGTCCACCGACCTGGCGGACACCCGCCTGGTACTGGTGTGCGACGTCGGCGGCGGCACCACCGACTTCAGTCTGATCAAAGTCGAAATGATCGAAGGCCAGCCGCAGATCAGCCGCATCGGCGTGGGCAACCACCTGATACTCGGCGGCGACAACATGGACCTGGCGCTGGCGCATCTGGTCGAGACGCGCATGGCGTCGAATACCGGCGGTGCGGCGACGCGCCTGTCCGCCAGCAGCCTGTCGCAACTGGCGGAACGCTGCAGGGCAGCAAAGGAGCTGCTGCTGGCGGCCGATGCGCCGGAGCGCACCACCGTTACCCTGCTCGGTTCCGGCTCGCGCCTGATCGGCGGTTCGCGCTCCGCCGACCTGACCCGCGAGGAAGTCGCAGCGATGGTAGTGGACGGATTCTTCCCCCTCAACGAACAGCAGGAACCCGCGCGGCGCGGCCGTGGCGCCATCGTCGAATTCGGCCTGCCCTACGCCAGCGACGCGGCAATCACGCGCCATCTCGCCAGCTTCCTGCGCCAGCACGCGGCGGCCGCGCGCGAGGCGCTGGGCATGGCGGCCGACGACCGCGCCGCCATCCCTATGCCGGACACGCTGCTGCTCAACGGCGGTGTGTTCCGCGCCGACGCGCTGGCCAGCCGTCTTGAGGCCACGCTGACCAACTGGCGCGGGCAGCCGCTGCAAGTTCTGCACAACGACAATCCGGATGTGGCAGTGGCGCGCGGCGGTGTCGCCTACGCGCTGGGTCAGGCCGGGCAAGCGCCGGTGATCGGTGGCGGCTCGCCGCGCAGCTACTTCCTGCTGCTCGATGACGAAGCGCGCCAGGACAAGCCACGCCGCGCGATCTGCATCCTGCCGCGCGGCAGTGTGGAGAACCGCGAGATCCTGCTGGTCGACCGCACTTTCGCGCTGCGCCTTGGCCGGCCGGTGCGCTTCCATCTGGCCTCGTCGATCTCCGAAGCCGCGCCGCCGCAAGCCGGTGAGCTGGTCGAGCTGCAAGCTGACGAATACATCCAGCTACCACCGATCGCCACCGTGCTGCGCGACAGCAGCAGCGCCGACGCACGCAAGGAGATCCCGGTACAGCTGGCCGCCACGCTGAGCGAAGTCGGCACACTCGACGTACATTGCGTCGCCATCGAAGGCGCACAGCGCTGGCTGCTGGAGTTCCAGCTGCGCGGCGAGTCCGCCGTTGATGATGGCGAAGCCGATACCGCAGCACCGCAGGAAGCGCCAATGCCGGCCGGCTTCGATGCCGCCATCGACAAGATAGACCGCATCTTCGGCAGCCGCGCGCAGCAAGTCGAGATCAAGGAAGTCAAGCAGCTGCGCGCGCAGCTCGAACACCTGCTGGGCAACCGCGAGAGCTGGGCCACGCCGTTGCTGCGCCGCCTGTTCGACGCGCTGATGCAGCGCACCAAAGGCCGCCGCCGCTCGTCCGAGCATGAACGCGCGTGGCTGAACCTGAGCGGTTATTGCCTGCGCCCCGGCTTTGGCTACACGCTGGACGAATGGCGCATCGAGCAGCTGTGGGCCATGTTCGACACCGGCATCCAGCACCACAAGGACAGCCAGGTCTGCGCCGAATGGTGGACGCTGTGGCGCCGCGTGGCCGGCGGCCTGAGTGTGGAAGCGCAACTGCGCGTGCTGGACGATTTCGCCTTCAACGTGCAGGCCGACGCACAGGAACGCGGACGCCGCCCGCACACGCTGGTCAACGGCAGCGAAGAAGACATGCTGCGCCTGGGCGCATCACTGGAACGCATCCCCGGCAACTACAAGGCCGAAATCGGCGCGTGGATGTTGGGGCAGCTGGAAGCGGCCACCAAGGCCGCCGTCAAAGCAGCCGCCAACAAAACCCGCAGCGCCGCAGCCGAAACCGGCAAGGCCGAAGCAGCACAGGCGCGCTTCCTGTGGGGCTTGAGCCGGGTCGGCGCGCGCCAGCCCTTCCACGGCAGTGCGCACGATGTGGTGGAGACGGCCGTCGTCGAGCAATGGCTGGCCGCGATCCTGTCGCTGGACTGGAAGAAGGTGGAGCCGGCCGGTTTCGCCGCAGCCCATCTGGCTCGCATGACGGGCGACCGTACCCGCGATATCGGCGAAACGCTGCGGACGGAAATCCTGCGGCGCCTTGCCGCCGTTGGCGCACCGGCCAACTGGAGCGCGATGGTGCGCGAGGTGGTGCAGCTCGATCAGGCCGACGAAAAACGCATGCTGGGCGAGGCCCTGCCCCCGGGCTTAAAGCTGATCGCCTGACGGCGGTCGCGCAACGTAGCCAGCCTGCTGCGCCACGAAGCCATCAAAGGCGTCGATCAATGGATTGAATTTGTTTATATCGTTTTCCAATTGGGCCAGCGCGTAGACCGTGGCCTCCAGCGTGGACAGCTGGTCCGGCAGGTGCGCCTTGCGGATCAGGTAGTGCGACGGCGGCGTATCGCGCAGCGGCAGGCGCGGCAAGGCTTGCAGCGCAGGATTCAGATACAGCATCTTGCGGCTTTTGCGCCAAGTCCCGTCCAGCACTACCAGGCGCAGAAGCTGCGGCTCGCGCAACCAGTCCACATCGAACGGCTGCGCTGCGGCCAGGCCGAGCGACTTGTCGGCCGCCGTGTCGGGATACAGCAGCACGCTGCGGCGCGCGGGCGACATCAGCGTCTGCAAGCGCTCAGGCGCGAAGGCTTCGCCCACTTCCAGGCGGCTGGCGGCCAGGCTCAGATGCAGCAGGCGCGCGCTGCCCTTGGCGTTGTTCACTTCCATTGGGTGTTGAAGGATCAGCACCTCCACCTGGTTCGGCAGCGCGGCTACCCAGCGGCAAATGCAGGTCTGCTGCGGACGCAGGCAGGTAGCGCACAGCGCGCGGGTGGAACGTGGAATGGATGGTGCGGCGGCGCCGTCGGTACTGGTCGTCATAGGCCACCATTGTACCGAAGGCGCCGAAGGTGCTTAGAACTCTTCCCAGTCGGATTCACTGGAAGCCACCGCCGCGCGTTTGGGCGCGGTCGCCAGCGCTTTCTTGGCGGGAGCTGCTGCCGCCGGCGCCGGACGGCGTGCAGGCACCGCCACACGCGGCCGCGCAGGCGGCAAAGCACGGGCCTGCGTCGCCATTTGCGACGCATCGAGCTTGAACACGCTGACCACGTCGGCCAGCTTGGCCGATTGCTCCTGCATCGATTCGGCCGCCGCCGCGGCTTCCTCCACCAGCGCCGCGTTCTGCTGCGTGACCTGATCCATCTGCGTGATCGCGTCGTTGACCTGCGCGATGCCGATGCTCTGCTCTTCGCTGGCGTGGCTGATCTGTGTCATGATCTGCGTGACACGGCTGATGCTGACGACGATCTCGCTCATGGTTTGGCCGGCCTTGTCGACCAGGTCCGAACCCTGCGCCACTTTTTGCACCGAGTCGTCGATCAAGCCCTTGATGTCCTTGGCCGCTGCGGCCGAGCGTTGCGCCAGGTTGCGCACCTCCGAGGCCACCACCGCGAAGCCGCGTCCCTGTTCGCCGGCGCGCGCCGCTTCCACGGCTGCGTTCAAGGCCAGGATATTGGTCTGGAAGGCGATGCTGTCGATGACCGAAATGATGTCGACGATCTTGCGCGACGAGTCGTTGATCGAGCCCATGGTGCTGACCACTTCACCCACCACGGCGCCGCCACGGCTGGCGATCTCCGACGCGGTGACGGCCAGCTTGTTAGCCTCGCGCGCGTTCTCGGCGTTGAAGCGCACGGTCGATGTCAGCTCCTCCATCGAGGAGGCGGTTTCCTGCAAGGAGCTGGCCTGCTGCTCGGTGCGCGACGACAGGTCGTGGTTGCCGGCGGCGATCTCGGTGGAAGCGTTGGCCATCAAGTCGGTACCGTTGCGCACCTGGCCGACGATGTTGACCAGGTTCGTGTTCATGGTTTTGAGGGCGCTCATCAACTGGCCGGTTTCATCGTTGCTGCTGACCTGGATGTCGCTGGTCAGGTCACCCGATGACACGGTCTCCGCCACTTTCACAGCTTCGTTGATCGGATTGGTGATGGTGCGCGTGATCCACCATGCGGCGAATACGCCCATGATAATCGCTGCCAATCCCAGCAACACCAGCAAGGTGCGGCCGCTGGTGTACTGCTGCTGGATTTCGACTGCCGCCTGGTCCAGCAATTCCGCCTGCTTGTCGGCGAATTTTTTCAGCGCGTCGAGGTAGAGGATACGGCTTTGCGCCATGTCGCCTTCGTACAGGCTCTTGCCCTTTTCCAGATCGCCGGCATTTTTGGCGGCGAAGACGGCCTTGCGGATCTCGGTGTAGGTCTTGCGGGTATCAAGCACCTTCTTGAACAAGGGCTTGAGCTCCTCGTCCTCGATGCTGGCGCCGATCTGGTCCTGGATCTTGGTCGCGCGACCGGAGGACTCTGCCATCATGCCTTCCAGTTTCTTCTGGTCGGCGGGATCGGCGACCATCCAGGCGCCGGTGGTGCGGGCGGCGTTCACTTCGATGATCTTGCCCCACTCGGCGATGAGCCGCTCGTCGCGGATCTTCTCGTTGATCATGTGGTCGGTCAGCGCACTGGCGCTGCTCAACCGGAGGATGCCGATGATGGTCATTGCCGTCAGCATCAACAGGATGAGTGAAAAGCCGAAACCGAGGCGAGTGCCAATTTTCAGGTTGTTCATAGCAGTCCTCAAAATGGAGATGGATGGGCCTTTAAATCCATGCTAGCACCATTTAAGGGAAAACTATAGCCTCAAAGGAAATATTTCTTCAAGGATATTACTCACTCGCTGGCGGTTTGCGCGCCCAACAACTCTTCGACTCTGGAGATGGCGGCAGGGTCCTTGATCACTGCCCGCAGCCAGACGTGCAGCGGCATGTCGCCCCAGCTGGCAGCTTTGTCGGCCAGGTAGGCGACGGGGCTGTGCGGCTCGGTGCGGCGGAAGAAATCGGCGACCACCCGCAGCTGCGCCAGCGCCTGGCGACGGTCCTGCGGCGTCCCGCTGGCAACCACGGCCACCTGGCCGGCCGGGGCGTCACCGGCGGCCGCCAATATCGGCACGCTCCCCACCGGAGCCACACTTCGGATCACGGCCAGCAGACAGTCCTTGGCGGCGCTGAAGCCCGGCCCCTCCGCGCCCAGACGCTGGTCGACGATGCCTTCCAGGCCCGTGAGCATGGCGAGGCAGTATTCGGCGTCAGGCAGCAGCGCCGCGCCTTCCGTCAGCGGCATCTCCTTGACCAGCGGCGGCGTGCGGGCCAGAAGCCAGAACAGGTTGCCGATGCGCTGTTCGTAGTCGCCGTCGTCGGCGCCCGGGTACATGCCGTCCCAATAGTGCTCGCACAATCCGCTCAACACCGCGTAGCCGTCGCCCAGGCCACGCAGGCCGCGCGTCTTGGCGAAGGCCTCGGCCAGCCACACCGCCAGCCGCATGTCCTTGCTGCGGCTGGCGATCATGCCGGCGCTGCGGCTGGCGACCAGCGGCCAATCGGCTTCCCTCAAGGCGGAGATCCATTCGCCCTGGTCCAGCGTGGGGTCGTCGTGCACGCGCGCCTGCGCGATCTGGTCCACCTCCGCGCTGAAGGCGACGTCCTCGCCGCAGGGTTGCGCTGCGCTGATGGGCTGTAGCAGTTGAACGATGCTGAACATGGTTCGCCTCCGGACTATTTGATAGTGTATTTGAACTGGCCCTGCTTGTTGGCGCCGACCTTGATCTTGCCGATGGCGGCGCCTTCCGACATCCGCTGCAGCACTGCCTCGGCGATCTCCGGCAGCAGGCTGCCGTTGAGGATATGGTCGACGTTGCGGGCGCCGGAATCGACTTCGGTGCAGCGTGCCAGCACCGCTTCGATCAGCGCCTGGTCGTAGCTGAATTCCGCGTGGTGGTGATCGCGGATGCGCTGGCCGATGCGATCCAGCTTGAGCGCGATGATCTGCACCAGCACCGCGTCCGGTATCGGGTAGTACGGCACCACTTTCAGGCGGCCCAGGAAGGCCGGCTTGAAATGTTTGACCAAGTGTGGCCGTAGCAGCGCTTCAAGCGCGGCCTCGGTCGGCGACGTTTCCTGGTTCAGGCAAGCCTGCATGATGGCGGCCGAGCCGGCGTTGGAGGTGGCGATGATGATGGTGTTGCGGAAGTCGATTTCGCGCCCCTCCGCATCGTCCATCACGCCCTTGTCGAAGACCTGGAAAAACAGCTCGGTCACGTCCGGGTGGGCCTTTTCGATTTCGTCCAGCAGCACCACGCTGTAGGGATTGCGGCGCACCGCTTCGGTCAGCACGCCGCCCTGCCCATAGCCGACGTAACCGGGCGGCGAGCCTTTCAGGCCGGAGACGCTGTGCGCCTCCTGGTATTCGCTCATGTTGATGGTGAGGAGCTTGCGTTCGCCGCCGTACAAAAGGTCCGCCAGCGCCAGCGCGGTTTCGGTCTTGCCAACGCCGGATGGGCCGACGAACAGGAATACGCCCTTGGGTTTGTTGGGGTCGTCCAGGTTGGCGCGCGCGGTGCGCACGCGCTGGGCCACTGCGGCGATGGCGTGGTCCTGGCCGAGGATGCGCGTCTGTAGCGCATCCTGGAGTTTGAGCACGGTGCGGATCTCGTCCTTGACCATTTTCCCCAGCGGTATGCCGGTCCAGCCGGAGACGATGGCGGCGACGGTGGCGGCGTCCACGTCCACCGGCACCATCGGCGCTTCGCCTTGCAGCGCCGCCAGCTCCGCGCGTAGAGCATGGGTCTGCGCCGCGCCGTTGGTGGCGGCACGTTCACGCGCGATGGCGGCGACGATCGATTGCTCGCGTTGCCAGCGCTCGTTGTGCTGTGCGTGTTCCACCTTGAGCTTCGCATACGCTTCGTCCAACTGGCGCAGGCGCTGCGCGTGCGCGTGACCATCGTCCTCGCGTTTCAAGGCGGCGATTTCAACGCACAGGCGTTCCATGCTCCTGGCGGCGTTCTCCAGCAGCGCCGGCGTTCCGCTCTGCGCCAGCGCGACACGCGCGCAGGCGGTATCGAGCACGCTGACCGCCTTGTCTGGCAACTGGCGGCCGCTGATGTAGCGGTGCGACAGCCGCACCGCTTCGGTCACGGCCTCGTCGCGGATGCGGATGCCGAAGTGCCGTTCCATCAGCGGCGTCATGGCGCGCAGCATGGCGCTGGCGATTTCCTCGCTTGGCTCATCGACCTTGACCACCTGGAAGCGCCGCGCCAGCGCGGCATCCTTCTCGAAGTACTTCTTGTATTCGCTCCAGGTGGTCGCGGCGATGGTGCGCAACTCGCCCCGCGCCAAAGCCGGCTTGAGCAAGTTGGCCGCATCGTTCTGGCCCGCCTGGCCGCCCGCGCCTATCATCGTGTGGGCTTCGTCGATGAACAGGATGATGGCGTGCGGACTTTGCTTGACCTCGTCGATGACGTTCTTCAGGCGATTTTCAAACTCGCCCTTGACGCTGGCCCCTGCCTGCAACAGGCCCATATCCAGCGTGCGGATCTCCACGCCCTTCAGCACGTCCGGCACGTCGCTGGCGGCGATGCGCAGCGCCAGCCCTTCCACCACGGCGGTCTTGCCGACGCCGGCCTCGCCAGTCAGGATGGGATTGTTCTGGCGGCGGCGCATCAGGATATCGATGGCCTGGCGGATCTCAGCTTCGCGGCCGATGACGGGATCGAGCTTGCCGCTGCGCGCCAACTGCGTCAGGCTGGTAGTGTACTGATCGAGCGCCGGCGTGCGCGGGCTGCCCTGCGGCGCCAGGTCGGCAAGCGTGGTGGCGGTGGTTGCGTCGGCTGCGGCCGTTTCTTCCTGCGAGCCATGGGTATATTTCTCCAGCTTGTGCTTGACCTCATCGATGGGAATCTCTCCGAACAGCGGCGAGGCGCGCTGCGCCAGCTGCGACAACTCCGGCTCCGTCAGCAGCGCCACCAGCAGGTGCGCGCTGCGGATGCGATCCGGCTGTGGCGTGGCCAGCGATGCGATCAGCCACGCGTGCTCCAGCAGCAGCGGCAACTGCCGCGAGAACACCGGAGTGCGGGTGCTGCCAGTCTTGAACTGGCTGACTTCATGGTGCAGGTCCGCCTCCAGCGCCTCGGTGCTGACGCAGCATTGGCGGGCGATCAGCGCCACATCGCAGCGCTCCTGCTCCAGCAAGGCCAGGAACAGATGTTCGACCTCCACTTCATACTGGCCCAGCGCCACGCAGATGCTGGCGGCGCGCGTGGCGGCCAGGCGGGTGGTGTCATTGAGCTTGCCGATCAGGGTTTTCAGGTTGAGATTCATGCTCACGCTCCGCGGGTGCTGCGATTGATTGAATAGTGCAGCGATGAGGGTTGCAGGACGGCGTCGAAATTGACCGCCTCGCGCATCGGCAATCCAGCCAGCGTTGCGCTGATGGCGAAGCTGACGCGGTTGATCGAGCCGATCTCGCGCTCCAGGCGCGCCTGCACATTGCGCAGCCGGGATTCATGTCGTTCGATGGCGGCCTTGAGGCAGGCGCAGATGCGGGCCCGGTCCTCGCTGCTGCTCAGGCACATGCCGGCAAAGTCGATCAGCCCGTAGTTGACGATGGAGCCGGCGCACTCGGGATAGGCATTCAGCAGCTCTTCCGATAGCGCGCAGCGGGTGTTGAGCAGGTCCTCGAGGTCGCGCGCCACGGCGTCCTTCCACTGCTCCAGCGACAGGCCCGCGCCGTTGCGGGCATGGCCGCCCTGAGGGTCCAGCAAACGGTCGAACAGGCCGGGAGTAAAGCCATTCATCGCATGCTTTCAAAAAAAGGCCAGGCCAGGCCGGCCTGGCCATAAAACGCGCACCACGACGGATCCGCACGATCCGCTGCGGGCGCAGGGGAACAAGGTTCAGACGATGCGGTTGCTGGCCAGGTCCCAGCCGCCGGAGGTATTGCCGCCGGCGCCACCGCTAATTTTCTGTTGCGTGTATTTCCACTTGACCTTCGAGAATTTCAGCGCCACGTCTTCGGTCAGGATGTCGCCTTCCTCAACGGACGGCGAGACGGCGCCGATCAGCACATTTTCGATTTCGATCTCGAAGTACTTCACGCGTTCGCCCTGGGCGTCGGCGCGCATGAACTCGAACTTGGCCTTGGGGATGGTGCGGCCCGCCGAGCAGGTTTGCAGCAAGATCGGCGAGGACAAGTCGGCCAGCTTGGACAGCACGATGTCGCGATGCTCGCAGCGCTCCGCCGTGTGGCCGCCGCCGGTGGAAGCGGTAGCCGATTTCGGCTGCTCCACGCCGAAGCTGACCGATTTGCATTCGATCCAGTCCTTGTGCCGGTCGTCGTTGGATTCGCCCTTGATACCATCAATGTACAGATAGACGTCGATTGCCATTGCATGCTCCTGTCTCAGGTTATAGTGAACATCAGTTGTTGGTCGACTGCGGCAGCTCCGCGACCAGACGGAGGGAAACGGACAGTTCGTCCAGCTGGAAATGCGGCCGCAGGAAGGACACGGCGCGGTACACGCCCGGCCGCCCCGCCACCTCGTGCACCTGCACCGACGCTTCGCGCAGCGGGAACTGGGCCTTCTGCTCCTGGCTGGCGTTATCGTCCAGCAGGACGTATTTCATCAGCCAGCGGTTGAGGAAGTCCTCGACGTTGGAGGCTGCGGCGAAGCTGCCGATCTTGTCGCGCATCATGGCCTTCATGTAGTGCGCGATGCGCGAGACGGCGAAGATGTATTGCAGCTGGGACGACAGCACGGCATTGGCGTTGGCCGCTTCGGAGTTGTACTTCTTGGCCTTCTGCGCCGACTGCGCGCCGAAGAAGGCTGCATAGGCCGTGTTCTTGCAGTGGACCAGCGAGATGAAACCGAGGTCGCTCAGTTCCTTTTCACGGCGGTCCGTGATGGCGACTTCGGTCGGGCATTTGAGCGCGACTTCACCCTCGTCGGTTTTGAAGGTGTGGGTGGGCAGGTCGTCCACCAGGCCGCCGCCTTCGACGCCGCGGATCGCCGCGCACCAGCCGAAATCGTCGAAGGCCTTGGTCAGCTTCGCGCCAAAGGCGTAGGCGGCGTTACACCACAAGTACTTCTGATGGTCGGTGCCGTCCACCTCCTCGACGAAGTTGAAGCCCTCGACCGTGGTACCGTCGACCGGGTTGAATGGCAGGCGGCCCAGGAAGCGCGGCAACGCCAGGCCGACATAGCGCGAGTCTTCCGATTCGCGGAAGGCCTTCCACTTGGCGTATTCCACGGTGTCGAACACCTTGGACAGATCGCGCGGCTTGGCCAGGTCGCCGTAACTCTCCAGGCCAAACAGCTCCGGCGCGGCCGAGGCGATGAAGGGCGCATGCGAGGCGGCGGCGACGTGCGACATCTGCTCGATGAAATACATGTCCTCGGGCTGGCGCGAGATCTCGAAGTCCCCCAGCAGCGCCGCATAGGGCGCACCGCCGAAGGTGCCGAATTCTTCTTCGTAGACCTTCTTGAACATCGAACTCTGGTCGAACTCCAGCGCCGACTGGAAGTCCTTCACCAGCTCGCGCTTGGTGGCGTTGAGCATGCGGATCTTCAGGCCCTGGCCAGTGGCGGAGTTCTTGACCAGGTAATGCAGGCCGGTCCAGCTTTGCTCCAGCTTCTGGAAAGCCGGTGCGTGCATGATGGCGCTCAGCTGGCTGGAAATCAGGCGGTCCAGTTCCGCCACGCGCGCATCCAGCGTGGCCGACAGATTATTAGACACGACCACCGTTCCATCCAGTACCTGGCTAACCAGTTCCGAGATGATGTCCTTGGCGCGCGCATGCTCCACATTGGACTTGGCCACTTTGCTCTGCTCGACGATCTGGTCCAGCAGGCTGGCGCCTTCCGCCGCCGGCGCGGCCTCCTGCATCGGGTTCATTTGTGCGGACATGTCAGCCTCCCTTGGCGGATTTCAAGCTAGCCAGCTTGTCGGTGTTGGTCAGGACGTCGCTCAGGATGTCTTCCAGCTTGTCGTTGCCGGCCAGTTTGTTGCGAAGGTCGGCCAGCTTGCTGCGCGCTTCCAGCAGCTTGTTGAGCGGCTCGACCTGCTGCACCACTGACTCCGGACGAAAATCCGACATCGCCTTGAAGCGCAGCTCCACGTTGAAGCTGGTGTCGTCGCCACTGAGCTGATTGGGTACCTGGAAGCGCGCCACAGGTTCAACGCCGCTCAGCACTTCGTCGAAATTCCCGCTATCGATGCTGACGAATTTTCGGTCCTTCAGGCGCTTTTTTTCCACGTCCGAATTGCCGCCGAAATCACCGACCACGCCGACCACAAATGGCAGCTCCTTGTTTTCCATCGCATCGCCGATCTCCACGTCATATGTCATCTGCACCCGTGGCGGACGCACCTTGGTCAGGCGCTTTTGTACACTGTCTCCGTTAGCCATACACACTCCATCGAAAAGGAAAACGCGGGCGACGGACTTACTTCAAGCCGCCGAAAGGGTCGCTACTGTTGGATTGGTTGCTCGCCTTGGGCTGCGGCGCCGCCGGCGCGACGGCAGTCTTCTTGCCGAAAGCTGCCGCAGGAACTGCCTTGCGTGAGTTGTTCGAAGTGGGCACCAACACGTCCTCCCCAAGGCTGCTACGCAGCAGCTTGGCCAGGTCCTGCGCTTCGGAGCGCAACGATCCGCTGAGATTGTTCTGCTGGCTCAGGTCCGCCAGCGCCTTGGTCGACAGGCGCAGGCCGCTGACGGCGACGATGCTGTTACCGAGTTTGTCGTTGGGATCGCGCTGCAAGGCCTCCAGCGCATTCATGATCGCTTCGCCATAGCTGGCGCGGTCGAATTTGATCTGCGCCATATGCAGCCAGGGCGTCTTGTCGGCCGGGTAGCTGGTCGCCGCGCCCTTCAGGATACTTTGGGCCTTGTCGCTCTGGCCGGACGCCAGGGCGGTATCCGCTTCGGCCAGCGCATGCTCCAGCGTCGACGCTTGCAGCTTGTCGCTGCGGACCGAGTCGCCGTCCGTCGCACAAGCCGACAGCAACAACAAGCTCGCCATGCAGGGCAACCACGTTCTTGGAGTGATCATCAAGTTCTCCTCTTGCGTATGCGGTCATGAAGGGTCCCATTATTCCCGAATGCTTGTGTCCACCATTGCGCTTACTCAATGACTGTTTCTTCTTGGCTTAGCTTGCGCAGCCTCAACTTTCAGCGGCGCGCCTTTCGCTCTAATGGCTGAACCGCTTGGAGAAAATATGAATGCCCAGAAAACTATCGTGATCGCAGGGTTGCTGGCGTTGCAGGGCTGCGCCGCAGGGTCCATCGCCAGCGCGGCGATGGAGATGGCCGGCATCCGCAAACCGCCCGAGCTGCCGGATGCGCAAAAGCCGCCGCGCAGCGTCGCGATCCGTTTGCATGCGAGCCAGAACCTCAATGCCGGCGCGGGTTCCCAGCCGTTGGCGCTGGCGGCGCGGATCTATAAATTGCGGCAAACGGCAGCGTTTCAGCAGATG
The DNA here is from genome assembly GCF_003416895.1 of Duganella sp. BJB476. Taxonomy (GTDB): domain Bacteria; phylum Pseudomonadota; class Gammaproteobacteria; order Burkholderiales; family Burkholderiaceae_D; genus Rugamonas. The sequence goes on along the minus strand of NZ_QVIO01000001.1, from coordinate 164,850 downwards.
CCGCTCAACGGTTTCCTCAGCGCTCAAGGAGAACGCGAATTGCTCGGCAACGATCTGCTGGAGGTCAAGGAGGTGATGCTGATCCCCGGCCAGCGTTATGAGATCGTCGAGAAGGTCACGCGCGAGGCCTACTTCATCGGCGTGGTTGCGCTGTTCCGTTCACCCGCCGAACAACGCTGGCGGCTGGCTTTCGCCGCCGGCGACGCGGAAAAATCCGGCATCACTGTCGGCCTGCATGCCTGTGCGATGAGCGTGGGCGACGGTGCGGCAGCTTCCAGCGAGGCCGGCAAGCCGTTGGCCTCTGTCCGTTGTCAATAAGATTGGAGACAGCATGAGTATTCCGTCCAAAGTTCTTTGGGGTGAGGGCTTGTTCCTGCGGCCGCAGCACTTCCAGCAGCAGGACCAGTATCACGAAGCCCGATTGCAGCAGACCGCCCATGCGCTGCATCCCTATCTGTGGGGCGTGCGCAAAATCGAGTGGGACCTGGATGCGCTGAAGACCGAGCGCCTGCGCTTGCAGTCGCTGTCGGCGATTTTCCACGACGGCGAAATCGTCGATGCGCCGGCCAGCGATCCCCTGCCCGTGGCCATCGATCTGTCCATGCTGCCGACGACCTTGCAGGAGCTGACCTTCTACATCGCACTGCCCACACTGTCGCCCGGCGGCGGCAACGCCGCGACCGAGGAGCAGCAAAACGGCGCGCGCTACCGCCAGACCACGCGCGAAACGGCGGACCTGTACACACAGGCTGTCGGCACGGACGTCAGCTATCTGAAAAAATCCGCGCGGCTGGTGTCGGACCAGGAACCACTGGGCGCCTTCGACTGCATTCCGGCGATCCGCCTGCGGCGCGTGGTCACCGGCGGCTTCGAGCCGGACCCACAGTTCATTCCACCGGCGGTGTCGATCGCCAGCGCACCGGGTCTGAAGGCGCTGCTGGACCGGTTGATGGACGCCTTGCAGGCCAAGGTGCAATCGCTGCAAGGCCACATGCGCGAGCCTAGCCGCAACGTGATCGAGTTCCGCTCGGGCGACGTTTCATCCTTCTGGCTGCTGCACACGGTCAGCACCTCCGCTGCGGCGCTGATGCACTACGTCCGCAATCCCGACCTGCATCCCGAGCGGCTGTTCGAAGCGCTGCTCGCACTGGCCGGCGCCATGATGACCTACTCCAAACAGTACTCGTTGACGCACCTGCCCAGCTATCGGCACGACGACCTGGCGCAGTGCTTCTCCGGCCTCGATCACATCATCCGCGATTTGCTGGACACGGTCATCTCGACCAAATACTTCTCGATCGCGCTGACGGAGGACAAACCCAGCTACCACCTGGGCAAGCTCGATTCCGGCAAGATCGACCAGCGCACCACGCTGTACCTGGCCGTCAGCGCGTCGCTGTCGGCACTGGAGCTGGTGGAAATCGTCCCACTGCGCGTCAAGGTCGGTGCGCCGGACGACGTGGAGAAATGCGTGCTGTCCGCCATGCCCGGCGTGAAAATCACCCATGCGCCACAAGTCCCCGCAGCGATTCCGGTGCAGCCGGACACCCACTACTTCGCTTTGGAGGGCAAAGGCATGCTGTATGAGCAGATGTTGAAGGCGCAGTCGATTTCGATCTACGTCCCGGCAGGCATACGCGACCTGCGCCTCGGCCTGATCGCGGTGACAGCATGACGCCCCCGGTCGAACGCCGCGCCATTCCGACGCTGATGGGCGGCCAGCGCCGCCAGCAGCAGCCTGGCTATGGCCATGTACATACGCTGGTGGACTTGCTACAGGAAGGCTTCTACCTGCTGTTCATGCTGAAGAACGGCAGCGTGCCGCCGGGAGAGGCGCACTTCCTCGACACCGTCACCGCCTACCTGGCGGAATTCGACCGCGAAGCACGCAAGCTGCGCGCCCAGGGCGAGGACATCGACGCCGCCAAGTACGCCTTCTGCGCGGCGCTGGACGAGATCATTCTGTCGTCGTCCTTCCCGATCCGCGTCGCCTGGGAGCGGCGCCCGCTGCAACTGGTGATCTTTGGCGACCAGCTGGCCGGCGAACACTTCTTCGACCGTCTCGAAGCCTTGCGCAGCGGCGGCGGTGCGCGCCTGCCTGCGCTCCAGGTGTTCCATATGTGCCTGCTGATCGGCTTTCGCGGCAAGTACGCGCTGGATTCCGGCGACAAACTGGCCTACATGACGGCGCGGGTCGGCGACGAGATCGCCCACATTCAGGGCAAGAGCAAGGGCTTCGCGCCGCAGGCCGAACGGCCGGACCAAATCGTCCACAAGCTGCGCAGCAATACGCCGCTGTGGGCCATGTCCGCAGTGTTCGCGCTGATCGGATTGAGCGCCTACATCGGGCTGTCGTCGTCGCTGTCGCATTCGACGCAGAACACGCTGGCCGGCTACAGCGACCTGGTGAAACTGGCGCCTCGCCCGGCCTACGTGACGATCACCCTGCCTTGAACTTCACTGAGCAACGCGGAACTCGATGCGCCGATTGCGCGCGCGTCCTTCCGCGTTGCTGTTCTCGGCCACAGGGCGGTCCGGCCCCTGCCCCGACACCATGACCATCTCCGCCGGAATCCCCTTGTCGGCGAGGTAGGTGCGCACGGCTTCGGCGCGCGCCTGGCTGAGCGCGAGGTTACTCTCCCGCAGGCCGATGTTGTCGGTGTGGCCGATCACCTCCACCTTCTTGCCCTTGACCTTTTGCAGCGCGGCCGCCATCTCGTCCAGGATGCCCTTGCCGGACGCGGTCAGCGTCGCCTTGCCGCTCTCGAATTCGATGATGCGCTTGGCCAGCGTTTCATCCAGCAGGTTCTGCTCCGCCGCGCTGACGCGCAAGCCGTTGTTGACCGTGTAGCTGGGATTAAGGCTGGTGGCGATGTCGCTGGCGATCTGCTGGCGCTGCGCCTCGTTGGCCACCTCGCCGCGCACGGTGACGTTGGTGCCGTCGATTTTCAACTCGCCCTTGCTGATCAGCTTCAGGTTCGGCTGGATCAGCTTCTGCACGTAGCCGTTCCAATTGGGCGGCAGCGACACCGGCGAGATCGCGATCTGGTCGACCACCCGATCAGCGCCGTACAGATCGCGCAGGTGCTGGAGCATGGCGGCCTTGCTCGCCTCGTCGGGCACGGCGCCGCTGACCAGTATCTGCCCCGGCTTGGGCGTGGCAGGCTGCGGCGCCTGCGCGACGCAATAGAATGAGGTGGACAGCAAAGCCGGCATCACCGCCGGCCAGAGGATCCGCTGGCGCATCGCATGGCTCCTTATCAGGCAAAGGTTTCGTGGAACAGCGCGTGGGCCGAGCGCAGCGACAACTGGCCCTGGTCCAGATAGGCCGACAGCTTCTGCACATTGGCATCGCCGGCGATGAGTTCATCGACCCAGCCCGCGTACTCGAAGGTGATCTGCTGCTCGGCCGCATACAGCGGATCGATCACCGCCTGCAGCGTCTCCGGCGCGGCGCCGCCGAAGCCGACCACCAGCACCGACTGCTCGCGCTGCTCGCCGAAGAACAGGCTCAATTCGAAGTCGGCCTGCTGCAGGAATGGCGCGATCAGATCGAGCCAGAACGCCGCCACCAGGTAGCGCTGGCGCGGGGCCGGCGGCAAGGGCAGCACCAGGCTTTTATCAAGACGCGCAGCGCCGCAGCGGCGCACCGGCTGCAACAGCAGGCCGATCGCCAATATCATCCGCCGCACCGACGCCTTACCCAGCATCGCCTCCAGGCCGGCGACGCTGTGGCGGTCGAGGAAGTCGGTGAACAGCTGCTGATGGTCGGCGGCGGCGGGATCGATATCGACAGTGGTGGCGGCCATCACCTGCAAGCTCGCTTCCGGCTCCGCCGCGTCGAACACGTCGTCGGCCAACGGCTCCAGCAGCTCCCACAACGGCGCCAGCACCAGCGGGCTGCGCGCGACGAAGCTGCGCGGGTCGTCGATCTCGATGGCGCTCATGCTGAGGAAGGGATAGCGTCGCTGCGACAGGTCGCTGCTGGCCCGCAGATGTCCGGCGATGGCGCGCCTGCTGCGCGTGCCAACAAAGGCGAAATCCAGCGGCTGCATGGCGTCGTAGTTGAGCTTCCAGCGGGGATCGACGCTGAGCAGATTCATGACCTCGGCCAGCCAGCCATCCAGCAGATTGGCCAGCGCCAGGCTGTCGGCGGCCTTGATAAAGTCGGCGCGCGCAGGCAGTTTGCCGAAGTAGCCGATGCGCGCGGCTTGCGCCGGCCGCTTCATGGCGCGGCTCCGACTATCGTTTCCGGCAGCTTCATGCCGCGGAAGCCCTGGTCCTGTGGCGCCGCGCCGCTGCTGTCAGGGCTGCTGATGATTTTCAGTCCCATCGCCACCGTGATCGCGCCGCTGGTCCAGCGCAGTTCGAACACGCCGCCGTCGCGCTTCTGCTTGGCCGCCGCGTCGATCAAGCGCTTCAGGCCGAACTGGCCAGGCTCGTTGAACACCTCCACGCTGCGGCCATCGAAGGCCACCGCCGTGATGCGCGCGCCGGGCACTCCCTGCGGACTGGGATGAACCATGTTGGCCCACTGCGCCGGCGTGTTACGGTAACGCAGTTGCTGGCCGTCGATATCGACCGTGTATTCCAGCGTGCCGGGCGCCGGCATCGGCTGGATCTGGAAGATGGTCTGCGCGGCGGCCGACGACGAAGCGACGCCGCCCGCGCCTATCGGTGCGATCCAGCCGGGGAAGCGCGCCACGGTTTGCGGCGACAGCGTGATGCCCATGTCGGCCCAGGTGCGCGGCGCCAGCACGTCGCCGCGCCGCAGCACCAGCGGCCCCATGGCGCCGGTGGCGAACTTGGCGATCAAGCCGTCCGGCCCGAAGAACTGGGCGATTTCGGCGCTGCCGGCTTCGATGCGGGCGTTCGGCGAGAACGGATACTTGTTGGCCAGCGATTGCTGGAACGGTTCGTAGACCTGCGCCACCCAGGTCCTGTTGATCTCCGCCTCGGCAGGGCCGACCAGCACGGCGAAGGTCTGCATCAACGGTCGCACCAGGATGGGACGGATGGACTGCTTCTGCGAGTCGCTCATCCCGGTCAGCATCTGCTCGTCGACGTAGCGCAGCGCGTCGGCCAGTTCGGAGCCGCTGCCCTCCAAGGTCTGCTGCATGAACTGGCGCGCGCCGGGGCCGGGATCGCCCTGGTTCTTCAGCTGGTTCAGGCGGCTGCGCAGTTTGGAGAGCGCCTCCATGTAGGAGCGCATCAGCGACGCATCCTTGTCCTTGGCCGCCACCAGCTTGCCGACGCCGGCGAACTCGCGGCCGATAGGTCCCATCGGCTTGTCGCTGCGGGTTTGCTCCAGCTGCACGTTGACGTTCACTTGCGAACGCCCGCGCCGCAGCACGCTGTTCTTGACCCAGTTGACGAAACCGGTCTGCGCTTCCTTCAACTCGGCGCTCATGATGGCCGGATTGTCCCAGGACGTTTGCTGATGGATGGTGGTCAGCAGCTTGGCGATCGGCGAGGACTGCGGATCGCCAAGGCGGTTCATCGCGGTGACCGCCGCATCGAAGCCATTCAGGTTGGCGATGGTGACACCCTGGACGAACTTCTGCCATTCGCGCGCGTAGTCGGCCTTGTACAAATCGGTCAGCCCCTTCTGGATTTGTTCGGGACTGCCTTCCAGTGTCAGGTCGTCGCGGGCGGCGGTTTTCAGGACCCAGTCCACGCTTTGCAGTTCGTGCGTGGCGGCTTCGCGGAAGGCATCCTGCACATATTTTTCCCATGCCTCGCGGGTGTAGGCGCCGGCGATGGCATAGCTTCCCGTGACCAGCGCCTGATCCTGCTCGCCCACCATGCGCGCCACCGTCATCGCCGGGAAGCGCGTGTTGGCGCGGGCGCGGACGTCGGCGTAGACACGCTCCCTGGCCGGCATGCCGCGCACCACGCGACGCAGGTTCTCGCGCGCCTGGTCGACCAGCGCCAGCTTCTGCTCGATGCGCGGCCAGGATGGATCGGCGATCTGCGCCAAGTAGAAAGACATCAGCCGTTCGGCACTGTGTATCATCTGCTCGCGCGGCATGGCGCCACGGTTGTTTTCCAGCCAGCCGCGCCAGTAGCGGGTCAACTGGTCGTTCAGGTGACCGGGTTCGGCGCGCGCGGTATCGGCCAGCATCAGATAGCTCTTCAAGGCGTTGTAGGCATCTTCGACGTTGACGGCGGAGGCTTCCTGGAACTGGCGTCCCGGCGCGGCGGCCGGTGTGGCCGGCGCAGCTGCGCCAGGCGCCTGCAACTGGTCGGCATGGGCGTTCATCTCCGACAGCAGCGTCTCCAGGTTGGCGACGACCGGCTTGAGCATCACCTCGCGCACGCCGGCGAAGTATTCCTCGCGCAGCTTACGCTCCAGCAGCTCGCCCTGATACAGGCCCATACGCAGCGACCATGGCCGGTCTTCACGGTACTTGTCCAGCTGCTCGATGCGATCCTGCAGAATCTCCAGCGCCTCCAGCCGCGATTGCAGATCCAACCGATTGGCTTGCAGCTTGATCACCTTGTCCAGGTCCGCCTGGACATTGCTGACCAGCTGCCGGTTGCCCAGATACGACCAGCTCCAGCCGCCCAGCGACACGCCCAGCAAAACCGCCGCCGCGAAGAACGCCGCGTAAGTCAGCTTGACCTTATGCTTGCTGGCGTACTGCGACACCAGGTCCTTGTCGGCGAAGATCACGTTGCGGAATAAGTTCAGCAGGAAGAAGCCCGACTGCCCGCTGGCGGCGACCGGCGGCGCGTCCGGCAGCGACAGCTCGAAGCGCCTGGCCAGCCGCTGCGACTGTTCGCTGACCGCCACGCCCTCCTGCAAGGCGCTGGTGAAGTAATAGCCGCGAAACACGGGCTTGAACTGGAACGGGTTTTCCTCGAACAGGGTGACGAGGAAGCTGCGCAGCGGCGCGCGTATCGTCGCGAACTCCAGCGGAAAGGTGAACACGCCGGGCTCCATGCGGTCGCGCCGCTGCTGACTCATATTGGCCAGGCTGAGTTCCTTCAGGCCGGCGCACAGCTCATCGAAGCTGTGGTCGAAGAAAGTCATCATCTGCTGGCTGCCGCTGTTGCGCTTGTAGGGCATGGTCGCGCCCCACACGCCTTCGCGCTCGCCGCGTTCGGCGCGCGCGAAGAACTCGCCGAAGCCGGCGATCAGGTCGGCTTTGGTGAACACCACGTACACCGGCGCGAACACCTCCAGCCGCTCGATCAGATCCTGCACCCGCTTGCGCAGGCTGCGCGCCAGCTTGATGCCGACCTCGGGATCGTCGCCGCGCAACTCGGCGATGCTGACCGCGATCAGGATGCCGTTGATGGGCGCGCGGCGACGGTACTTCTTCAGCAGGTCCAGGAAGCCGAACCATTCGGCGCGATGCTCGTCCTGCACCGAGTAGCGGCCCGCCGTGTCGAGCAGGATGCCGTCGGTGGTGAAGAACCAGTCGCAGTTGCGCGTGCCGCCCACGCCCTGCACGATCTTGCCGTCGGCGAAGGGGAACTGCAAGCCGGAGTTGGTGATGGCCGTGCTCTTGCCGGCCGCCGGATTGCCGATGATCATGTACCACGGCAGCTCGTACAAGGCGCGCGTGCCGGACACGATGCCCATCTTCGATCCACGGATGGTGTCGATCGCCTTCAGCATGTCGTCGCGGATAAGCTTGACCTCGGCGCCGGACTGGTCCTGCGGCGGCGCCTCGGCAGCGGCCTGGGCGCCGATGGCCGCGCCCAGCTGTTCGGATTCGCGACGGGCGCGCCGGCGCCGCCACAGCCAGACCGCGCCGGCCAGCAGCAGCATCAGCGCGGTGGCCGCCAGCGCCCAGATCAGGGCCAGCTCCAGCACTTGCGCGCCGAGGTAGAACAGGGCCGCCATCGCAGTCAGGCCGATGATGGTCAGGTGGCGGGTATCGGTAAGGAAGTACCAGATTCTTCGCATCATGGGTCTAGGCCGGCTTGAACGACGGCGCCTGAGCAGCAAGCGGACCAATAAATGTTGCCACCAATAATGCTGGGATTTCTTGAGACTGCGCAACTATCACCGCATGCCGGGCTATTTCCGCACGGTGCCCGCCACCCGCAACTCCGTGTGGCCGAAGTCCATCATGGTCCAGCGCCCGCCCCAGCGCAGGCCGACCGCCTCGGCCGCCTCGCCGTACAGGCGGTAGCCGCGCATCGCCCACGGATCTTTTTCGGAGATCAGCAATTTGCCATCGCGCAGGAAGGCGCAGTCGGCCGCCAGGCCGAACTGGTGATAACTCTGGAAGGCCTTGGCGTTGGTCACGCTGGGACCTGCGGCGGCCAGCGCGTTCTGCCGCTCCGGGGTGCGGTAGCCCTCCAGGATCGCCATGTCGTAGCCGTGGTTCTCTTTCATGATCCTGAACACCAGCAACAGGCGCTGGGCGAAGTCGGGATCGAGCTGCCGCCAGTTGCGGTTGGCGCCGTCGAGTAGCGGCCGCACCAGCGCCACCTCCGCCGTCGTGAAGGCCAGCGGCGGCAACGGCGCAGGCGCCGCCAACTGCTCGCCCTTCAGCAGATCCGCGACCTGGTCGTTGATGGCGTGGCTGTCGCTGTCGTAGCCGCCCAGCATGCTGCGGCCGCTGAGCACCAGCGCCAGCATCGGCGGCACGGTCAGCAGCACCGTGGCCGACAGCACTAATAGATAGCGGCGCTGTAAAAATTTCAACGCGCGCAGCACACCGCCGCCGGCGCTGCGTCCCGCCTGCGCCGCCTGCTGCGTGCCCTGCCGGTAGCCGCCGCGCAGTCCCTGTTCGATGCGCCGGCCGATCGCCGACATCGACTGCGCCACCACGTCGCGCCCCGCAGGAAACAGCGCCAGCCATGCGCCCACGCAAGCGAAGATGAAAAACAGCAAGACTGAAAAGAGAAACATGGTGCGCTCCGTCAAAGCAAGGTCGCGCCGCAGATCGGACACTGAGGTGCGAGAACGTTTCATCGTAGGCGCTCCAGCAAGCGGCGTGAAAGACCAGATCAAATTCGGAGGAAATACCGTGGATACTTCGAAGCAAAAACCCGACCTGATGAGTTCCAACCGCGCAGCGGCGGATGGCGGCAAGCGCATCCTGGCGCATCTGGAACACGGCCCGAAGACAGCGGCCAAGCCGTCACGCACCGGCGGCTGGACCGTCGACGGCTGGACCGTCGGCCTGGGCCTGCTGGTGGTGACTATTTGCACGGTCGCCTGGTTGGTGCACGATGACACACTCACCCCTGGCTCATTCGCGCGCAGTCGCAGCAGCGTACGCACGCATTTCGAGCGGCGGCCAATTGAAGCGGTGGAGCCGCAAGCTGCTGCGGCAAACCCACCGGCCGACCAGGCGGCGGCTATTGTGAATGAGTCGATAGCCCGGCCATCACCAACACCGGTGCCTGCGTCTCACCCGCAATCCGCAGCAGCGCCGGCCACGCACACGCTGGCAAGGTCCGACGCGCCACGCGCGGCCGGCACAACACACAGGCAGGCAAGCACCGCCGCTGCGCCCGCTGCACACCTGCCGGTGGCGCGTCCCGCCGTCGCGGCATCGGCAGCGGCTGCCGGCGATACCGATGTCGCCCTGCTCACCGCTTTGGTCGCGCACTCGAACAAGCCGACTGCCGTACTGCCGGAGCGCAATCGCGACGTGGTCGAGCGCCAGGAAGGCGACAGCACGGCGCAACTGCTGGCGCGATGCAAGCAGCTAGGACTGATCGAAGGCATGCTGTGCCGCTCGCGCATCTGCTCCGGCCGCTGGGATGCCGACCCGGCCTGCAACGCCCCCTCGCGCTGATTACTGGATGGACAGCTGCTTGCCGCCGGTGCCGACTTTTTTCGGCAGGGTCAGGTGCAACACGCCGTTTTCGTAGCGGGCCTCGGCCTGCTCGTCATCCACGTCCTGCGGCAGCGTGAAGCTGCGCTGAATCTGTCCGTAGTAGCGCTCGCTGCGCAGGGCGCCGGTCTTGTTGGCGCCGGCCTGCTGTTCATCCTTGATCTCGGCGCTCAGCGACACCTGGTTGCCGTTGACGGCCACCTTGATGTCCTCTTTCTGCACGCCCGGGATTTCGGCTTTGACCAGATACTCCTTGTCGGTCTCGCTCACATCCATGCGCATGCGCGGCGCCACGTCGGCGCCGCGCCACGCTGCCGGCGCAAAGTCGCGGAACATTTCATCCATGTCGCGGAAGGGATCGAAACGGGCAAGGTCGCGGAAAGGGTCAAGACGCATCAAACTGTTAGCCATGGCAGCCTCCTTCAAATGTCTGGACTACCATGATAAGAAGCGCCCCAGCCCCTCCTTTGACGCACATCAAGGCGCGGCTTTGCCCGCGCGCGCGACAAGCGAGTTGATCATCGCCTCGCTATAGAATTCACCCTTGATGTCGGCGGCGCTGATCATGTCGCGCCACAGGGGCACGATGTCGACCTTCAGCTGGCTGTAGCGCTCGAAGCCGCAGGCGTAGATGCCGCGATAGCTGTCGAAGCTGTGCTCCAGCTTCGCGCACTCGTCCAGGGTGGCCGCAGTGAACGCCTGGCCCTGCTCTTCGCTCCAGATGCCGCTGCGCAGCAGGCCGTCCAGCGCCATGGCCTCGGCGCCGCCCTCGTGCACCCACGGCGGCGACTGCGCGCTGATGCCGCCGCGGCGCGCATTGTTCTGCCACAGATGCGCCATTTCATGTGCCACGACCTTGGCGACCATCTCCCGCTTCTTGGGCGATTCGGCGGTCATCAGGGCCGTGCCGCCGAAACGGTAGACGATCTGCGCGCCGACCACGCCGCCTTTGATCGACAGGCCCGGCGAGGCGGTATCGCTGACGGCCACCAGCAGCAACAAGGGTTGCCGCAATTTTTGCCGATACGCCGCGCGGTAGTAGGTGGACATCCTGGCCGTGGTGTCGAGCAAGGTTTCCCTGGCCCAGTCGGACAGGCCGGGGTCGAGCAGCACCTGCGCCTCGCCGGCGGTGACCGGCGACTGCGGGCCGAAGTAGGCATAGGGCGTGGCGCTGTTGGAAGGCGCGGCCGGGGTGGCGGGCACCAGCACGGTTTCCTTGCCGAGTCCTTCCAGCGTGAAGTTGGCCGCGATATTGCGCACCACCTTGCCCTGCCTGGCCTCGCCTTGCAGGAAGCCCAGGTAGATCAGGCGGCCGCCATCGGAGAAGCGGTCCATGGCGACGTATTGCTTCTCCATCAGTTGATCGAAGGTCGAGATTTCCACGCTGAGCTGTCGCAGCGGCTTGCCGTCGGCGGCGGCCAGCGTGTCATGCTCGCCGCCGGTGGTCAGCGTTACGCCTGGCGTCAACACCTTCCACGCGGATTTGCGGAAGTCGGCCACCGGCTCGAACTGCATCGACGTCACTGGCTGCGAAAACCGATAGTCGGCACGCCAGGTATCGGGCGCCACATGCGTCAGGCGGACTTGCACCGGCAAAGGCTTCGCACACCATCCGGCTGTCATCGGCAACGCCAGCACCAGCCCGGCAAGCAATCTCTTCATCATCTGCGCCATTCCATCAAATTGGTAAGGCACAAAATATAGCATGGAAGAGATGACTATTTTACAATGAGCGCCGCGTTGAACCTGGCGATATCGCTGTCGTCCACTTGCAGGGAGCACATCAGATGGCGGTAATAACCCTGGGGCATTTCCTTGAAGGTGATGATGCGCATCTGCCCCGCATGCATGACGCCATGCGCCAGATAATATTCCGCCTCTTCCTTCGGCGCGAAAATCACGTCGGCGCGCCCGGCGGCGATCATATTGAACAGCTGCGGCATCTCGCCCGCCGTGGTCATGCGCGCCGCCTTCATGGTGCTGAACTTGTTGTCGAGGTAGCTGCCGTAGACGAAGCCCTCTTTCACCAGCACCGTCATGTTGGCGTCGGACAGGATGTCGTCGACGGTCGCTGCAGCGTGTGGAAATCTGGAGGAGACCACGGCCACCCAAGGGCCGTCCTGTGACACCGGATTGGAATACTTGGCAAATTTTTCGCGCTCCGGTGTCTTGTACCAGCCGACCGAACAAAACTTGCCGCTATTTTTACGCAAGAGCGCCAGCTGGCGCAAGGCGGGCATTTCCCTCCAGACGACGGCGATATGGGCTTTTTCAAACGCCGCCGTAACTGGCTCGACCGACAAGCCGCTGACCTGCACGTTCGGCCCGACCACCAGATACGGCGGGCGATGCACAATGTGCAGTTCCAAGGCGGGACCTGCCGCGCAGGCCACCGTGGCGCAGGCCCCCAACAACACCAAGGCAAGCAAAGAGATACCCTTCATTCCCACTCCCTGAACTAGTCCGAAAAAGCGCGCTGCTTGTTGGCGCCGATCCAGCATAACCGGAATACTGCTTGAAGTCCCTCATCTACTTTACGCTATTCCGTGACTCAGAAATGACAAAGGGCTACGCCTAAGCGTAGCCCTTCGATAATTTTGGCTCCCCGACCTGGACTCGAACCAGGGACCTGCGGATTAACAGTCCGTCGCTCTACCAACTGAGCTATCAGGGAAAAGAGGCCGCATTATATACGGCCAATTTCTAGCTGTCTAGGCTAGCAGGCAAATTTCCAAAAAATCAGAAGTTGCCCTTGAACTGCACGCCAAACTGGCGCGGTTCGTTGACGAAACCGGTCAGGTTGTTGAAGTCGATCGCGCCGATGATACGCTCGGTGTTGGTGATGTTGCGCGCGAAAGCCGCCACTTCATACTTGCCGCCCTGCCAGTTGTAACCCACGCGCAGGCCACCTTCAACCATCGACTTGCCGGTGAATTCCTTGGCTTCGTACAGGAAGAAGTTGATCTTGCTGCGGTAGGCCCAGTCGGTCAGCACGAACAGGTTGCCGTCGGCCAGCGCCCAGTTGTAGCGCGCGGTGGCGTTCAGGATGACCTTGGGCGCTTGCGGCAGCGGGTTGCCGTCGATGATGACGCGGCCGGCTGCGTTCAGCGGATCGGTCACGGTGCACGAACCGCACTTGGCGACCGACAGCGATGGATCTTCGATCTTGGTGAAGTTGTACGAACCGCCGGCGGTGACCTTGAAGTCAGGCGTCACGAAGGCTTCGAAGTCCGCTTCCAGGCCGCGACCGACGGTCTTGGCTGCGTTGATCAGCTTGGTCACGTTGGAAGTGCCGCCGACCACGGTCAGCTGCTGGTTCTTCACATCGTAGTTGTAGATGCTGACCGATGCGCGGGCGCGGCGGTTGAACAGGTCGGCCTTGATACCGGCTTCGTACGACACGATGGTTTCAGCATCGGCCACGGTGATCGGCACCGATGCCGAAGCGGCGGCGATACTCGGCGCGCGGAAGCCGGTCGCTACGCGGGCGTAGGCGTTGACGTCCTTGTTGATCTTGTAGGTCGCGCTCATGTCCCAGTTGGCCTTGCTCTTGCTCTCGTCGACCGAATCAGGACCGGTCTGCGTCACGTTGACGCGCGAGGTGGTGGCGAAGTCCTTCTTGTCGTGGGTGTAGCGCAGGCCGCCGCGCAGCACCAGCTGGTCCGACAAGTCATAGGTCAGCGAGCCGAACACTGCCGCGGCGGTGTTGTTCTGGTGGCTGGCCAGGTGCGACGTTTGCAGCTGGGTGTTGCTGTCGAAGTTGTCGCTGTAACCGCTGGCGCTTTCCTTGAAGTAGTAGACGCCGCTCTGCCAGTTCAGTGGACCCGGGTTCTTCGACTCGACGCGGAATTCCTGGGTGTACTGATGCAGGCCGCTCAGGCCCCCACCGGTCTGCACCTGGAACGGAATGAAGCCAGGGCCGGCCGGGCTGCCGCCGTCGATGTCGCCGCGGCTGTAGTAGTTGTCCACGGCTTCGTAGCCGGTGATCGAGAACAGCTTGACCGCGCCCAGGTCCCAGCTCAGGCGGGCATTGGCGCCGTTGGTGCTCAGGCTCTGCATGTTCTGGCCGTTGGTGGCGATCTTGGTGAAGTCGTAACCGTCGGCGAAGTCGTTGGTGCCCTTCTTGATCAGGTTGGCGCGGAACAGACGGGCGCTGCCGTCGGTGGTGCGCGAGTGCACATTGAACAAGGCATTGAAGGTGGTGCTCGGGGTGTACAGGAACTGCACGCGTTCGGCGTGTTCGTTGTAGCCTTCCAGCACATCGTTCTGCTTGGTGAAGGTGTTGTCGACGAAGTTGTCGCGGTGCTGGCGCAGCGTCGAAACGCGCATCGCCCATTCGCTGGTCAGCGGCACGTTGACGGCGCCTTCGGCGTTGATGGTGTTGTGGGTCGCCCACGACAGGTTGTAATAACCTTCCACCTTCTTGGTGTTCGGCTTTTCGGATTCAAACTTGACCACGCCGGCCGGGGTATTGCGGCCGAACAGCGTGCCCTGCGGGCCGCGCAACACTTCCACGCCAGCCACATCGAAGATCGGGAAACCTTTCAGGATGCCGTTTTCCTGCACCACGTCGTCATACACCAGCGACACCGGCTGCGAAGCGAAGGTGCTGAAGTCGGTGTTGCCGTAGCCGCGGATGTAGAAGCGCGGGAAGGTACGGCCGTTCGACGATTCCACGTTCAGCGACGGCACTTTGCCTGCCAGCAGACGGATGTCCTGGCCGCCGGACAGCAGCACGTCCAGCTTCTCGTCCTTCAACAGCGTGACGGAGACCGGCACGTCCTTGATGTTTTCGGCACGGCGCTGGGCGGTGACGGTGACGGTTTCCAGTTGCGGTTCAGCGGCGGTTTGCGCCATGGCGGTACCGATAGGCATAACGGCGCTCAGCGCCAGCAGGCGCTTGTGCATCTTCGACAGTTTGATCATTCAATTTCCCGATTTGAGGTAAGGCAAAGAGTTAAAAACAGTGTCTCCTGTTCTCTCTTTCTTTTTGATACCACCCGGTCATCTAACGTGACCGTGGCGGCGCAAGCGGATGTGAGGCCGTTTTTCGATGTCTAGAATGCACCGTCTTGCAGAAAGGCGGTATTTTCTTTCATTGATAGCAGGTATTGCAAGGGCAATATAATCAAATGGGAATTTACTGTTAGAAATTTGGTGCCTCAGGAGGGAGGACTGAATAATAAAAGGCCAGACAAACCGCCATGGCGGTTTGTCTGGCCGATCGATCAAGCTTGTTGTTCAGCCATGGCGGATCGCCAGACGTTGTTGTTGCACAACAGGCCTTGCCGGCGGCCGGGGCGCCGAAGCGCCGCCGGCGGGTTTCTCGTTCCCCAGGACAAAGCGGCTCATCGCCACCACCAACGCCTGGGCCTGCTCTTCCAGGCTGGCGGAGGCTGCCGCCGTCTGCTCGACCAGGGCGGCGTTTTGCTGGGTCATGTCGTCCATCTGCGTGACCGCCTGATTGACCTGCTCGATGCCAACGCCCTGCTCGGCCGAGGCGGTCGCGATGTCCGACATGATGACGGTGATGCGCTGCACGCTGGTGACGATCTCGCCCATCGCATCGCCGGCCTGGTCGGCCAGCCGATTGCCGACCTCGACCCGCTCGACGCTGCGGCCGATCAGCTCCTTGATTTCCTTGGCGGCGGCGGCCGAGCGTTGCGCCAGGTTGCGCACCTCGGAAGCCACCACGGCGAAGCCGCGGCCCTGCTCGCCAGCGCGCGCCGCTTCCACGGCGGCGTTCAGCGCCAGGATGTTGGTCTGGAATGCGATGCCGTCGATGACGCTGATGATGTCGACGATCTTGTGCGAACTCTCGTTGATCTCGCCCATGGTCTGCACCACCTGCGACACCACTGCGCCGCCCCGGCTGGCCACGTCGGAGGCGCTGATCACCAGCTGGTTGGCCTGGCGTGCGTTGTCGGCGTTTTGCCGGACGGTGGAGGTCAGCTGCTCCATCGACGATGCGGTCTCCTCCAGGTTGGAGGCCTGCGACTCCAGCCGCGCCGACACATCGGCGTTGCCGCTGGCGATGTCGCGCGTGGCGGCGCTGATATGGTCGATGCTGCCCCGCACGTCGCCGACGATATCGCGCAGGCTGTCGTTCATGTCCTTGAGCGCGCGCAGCACCAGCCCCACTTCATTGGGCGCACCGACGTCGAAGTCGCTCACCAGGTTGCCGCGCGCAACGCTTTGCGCGACGGCGATGGCATTGCTCAATGGCCGCGTCACCGAACGCGAAATCAGCAGCGCCACGTAGCCAGCCAGCGCCACCAGCCCCAGCATGGCGCCCAGCATCAGCCAGCGGGTGGTGTAGAAGGCGCGGATCTTCTCGTCCAACAGCGCGTCCAGCTGCTTGCTGGCGACGGCGTTGAGCGCGAACTGCAGGTCGATGGCCTGGGTCGACAGCGCCACGTAATTCTCCGCCGAATAACTCAGCGTCTCCGGCTGCACGATCTCATGGATGGCCAGGTCGGTGATCTTGGTGGCTGCCTGGGCGGCCTCGCGCATGGCTGGCGCCAGCGTGGTCTCGAACTCGGCGTTGTAGCGGGAGGCCTTGCCGAATGCGGTCAGGGTCTGGTCCAGCCGGTCCGACACGCGCGCGACGATGGACGACATCAGCAGCCGGTCCGCCGGGCTGGCTTCCTTCTTCGCCAGCAGGCCGGCGCCCTTGGCGCGGGTCTTGCCCAGCTCCTCGGCCAAGTAGGGCAGCTGGTAGAACATGGCCTGGATCAGCTGGTAGGTGTCGCGGTCGGGATCAAGGCTGAGGCCGTAGTAGTCGCCGATCAGGTCGTTCACCTTGAGCAGCTTGGGCACCAGCGCGGTATGCGCGGCGTAGCTTTGCGGCACCGTCAGGCTTTTTGAAGAGACTTGGGAGCGCAAGGTCTGCCAGTCGCTGCGCGCCTGTGACCAGGCGGCATCGAGCGTGGCGTCGTGCAGGGTTTTGACCAGGTCATCGGTGGCGGCGTAGGCGCTGTCGGCCTCCTGCTGCTTGGCCGCGCGCTTGTCGTCCGAGGTGACGCCGCCGAGCACCAGCGCCGCCAGGCCGCGATGCTGCTGGGTCAGCTGCACCATGCGCAAGCCGCCCACCACGGCCGGCATGCCGGCGCGCTCGTCCAGGTAAGCATCCAGCCCCTTGCCTGCTTCGCGCATGTACAGCCAGGTGGGGATGCTGGCCAGGATCATCGCGATCAGGCTCAGGATCAGAAACTTGTGCCCGAGCCGCAGGCCGCCAAGAAGAGTGTGCTTGTCCATGTCGCGCCTCCGTGAGTGTAAGTCACCGGGCCGCACCCACCGACAACTACGGCCCCTTGCTTTTGATCATAGTCTGATCCCGGGCGGTCGTGGTGGCTTTAATAGCACAAGTCGCAGATCGCCTACATGCCCAGCGACCTCAACAGCTCGTCGTTGGCTTCGTCTTCCGCCGACACGGACGGGGCCGTTGCTCCGCCGCCCTGATTGCCGCGCTCCTGGTCCATCAGCGCGTCCGTATCGGTGACCTCGCTGGAATCAAAGTCGTGCAACCGGATGAACTCGGTACGGTCGATGGCCAGCTCCAGATAAAAGATATTACTCTTTTCCGTATAGAACGTGACGCGCCGCATCTCAGGGCGATCCAACGGTGTGTCCACGCTGAGCATCACCTGCTTGGTCAGCACCAGCATTTTCGGCTGGTTCTGCGTGATATTGGTTTGCAGCTCGCGCCGCACCTTGCCGGTGAAGTCGCCGACGATCTGGTTCATCAGCTCGCCCATGATGTTGGACACCTCGTCCGACGTATGGGAACTGGCCAGCTCGGACTTCGGCATGCCCATGTGCAGCATATAGCGCTCGTAGATTTCCATGGCCGTGTCGGCCGCGAAGTTCAGCACCACCAGGCCGGTGAAGCCGCCGTCAAACAGCACGAAACAGCCGATATCGGGCTTGAGGCCGGTCTTGGTGATTCGCTGCACCATGCCGGAATAATTGACCTTGCTCTGGGTGGCGACGTTCAAGACACGGGTTACCGAGTTGCACAGACTCATCAACAAGTCTTCGGTCCCGTACACAACTTCCTTGTTTTCCTCGCTCATGATCTACCTCTAGTTATTTTTAAAAGATGAAAGCACAGTTTCCTGGTCCAGCGAGAGACGGAACAAGACCACTTCGCTCAGCAAGCGGACGACCTCATCTTTCCATTCCTGGTCCCTGCCGCCGGCCGGCAGGGAGGCCAGGGTGCTGCGCAGCAGCGCCACTTCGCGCTCCAGCTCACGCACCCGTCGCACCTGATCGACCGCCTCGGCTGAGATGACCATCGCTTTTCCTTCCGGCCAGAAATAAGATTCAGAATACCGAGGTGCAAGATTCCCGTCCACCGGAATCGCGCATTTCGGTGAGATTTGCGTGCCAAAATGCAAAAAGCCCAACGCTGGAAATTAACGCCGAGCGGATGCCGTGACCACCACAGGCCTGCTGAGTGCACCTATAATCGGCTGAGCAGGGAGGCATAAGAATGCGAATAATTCTTGCAATACTGATGAGCCTGATGTGCATGCGCGTCGACGCAGAAGAATTGAGCGTCCCGAAGTTCAGCCAGCGTGAGCCTTGGGCGGGTTATGTCCTTGAACTACTCACCGAAGCGTTGGCCAGGACGCGTGGCCCCGAGCCAGACACATGGCGCTGGGTGGAAACCAGAATGAACCAGGACCGCGCGTTCGCGCTGCTGCGGGCAGGCCAGGATCTGGATATCTACTGGAGCATGACGTCGACGGCGCGCGAACAAGGCGTGATCGCGGTCCGCATTCCGCTGATGAAAGACTTGCTCGGCAGCAGGCTGCTGATCATCCGCAAGGATACGCTCGGCAAATTCGACCGCATCAAGACCTTGGACGACCTGAAGACCATCAGCATCGGCCAGGGCCTGGATTGGCCGGACACGGCCATCAAAACCGCGGCCGGGCTGCATGTCGTCACCTCATCCTCGTACGAAACCCTGTTCCGCATGCTGAAGGCCAAGCGTTTCGACGGCATCTCGCTCGGTGCGAACGAGGTCGAAGAGGAGCTGGCCAAGCAGCGGGACCCCGACCTGACCATAGAACGGAATATCGCGATCGCCTACCCCGCGCCGGTGTTCTTCTTTGTCACGCCGAAGAAGAAGGCGCTGGCAGAGCGCATCGAAAAAGGCTTGCGCCTGATGATGGAGGACGGCAGCTTCAACGCGATCTTCGACAAGCGCTGGAGCAAAACGCTGATCGCCAACCATATGAAGAACCGTTTGGTGTTTCACCTGCCGAATCCGCTGCTGTCGCCGCAGACGGCGGAGATGATACGGCAACATCCCGAGTATTTCCTCTTCCCGCCGTTGCGGCAGGAGAAATAACGGGATAAAACGAAAAAAGCCCGTGATTGCTCACGGGCTCTTCTGTATTCTGGCTCCCCGACCTGGACTCGAACCAGGGACCTGCGGATTAACAGTCCGTCGCTCTACCAACTGAGCTATCAGGGAATTGAGGCCCGAATTATATCTGCTCAAATCGGATTTGGCGACCCCGCCGTGAATTTTTTTTATGCAGGGCGGCGGCGGCGCGCGATCGCGCCCACCAGGCCCAGGCCGGCCAGCAGCATGGCATAGGTTTCCGGCTCAGGTACAGCCGCGGTGACCGAGACGTTGTCCAGCGCCGCGCCATAATACGAGTTGGCATCGTTGCCGGCGAAGGTCAGCGTGCTCTGGGTCGAGGTGGCGACGAAGCTGAAGCCCTCGGTTTGCCAGCCCATGGCGGCGTGCGAGCTGCCGGCCAGTGCGAACGAGAAGCTGTGCGGATCAGTCACGCCAACGGTGATGGTCTTGTCGCCGCCGCCGTCGTGGTTGCCGGCCATGCTGAAGCTGACGTTATACGTGGCGCCGACCGTGGTGGCGAACGACTGGGAAATCGTGCCGGTGCCGCTGCCATTCAGGTCCAGGCTATAGCTGCCGCTGGCAGGCTGCCAGTAGTTATTGATCAGATCGACGCTGCCGCTGTTGATGACCCAGCCATCCAGGCCGGAGCCCAGCGTGATGAAATTGCCGCTGAACGCGTTCGCGGCGGACTCGAAGCCACCATTGGCGATCAACTCCGGCGATGATGCATGCGCCAGTGGAGCCAGCGCGACCAACGCAGCGATTGCAGCAAGTTTTTTAATTTTCAACATGTTATTTTCCCCATTTAGTATCACAACGGCAACTAGGATTTCCTAGAATTAACGTCATGGTATACGATAACAAGGAAACATCAACTGTTTCATTTTAGAAACATCCCAAAAACAACGAATCACCTCTTGGCCGATCCCGGCCTATTCCGCGGACAGACTTGGCGGCGCGACACGCGGCACCCGCAGCGTAAAGCAGGCGCCGTGGCCCGGCTCGCTAACCACCCGCACGCTGCCGCACAGGGCGGTCGTCACCTGGTTGTAGACCACGTGCAGCCCCAAGCCGCTACCGCCCTGCCCCAGCCGGGTGGTGAAGAATGGCTCGAACACGCGCGCCAGATTGGCTTGCGGGATGCCGATGCCGTCGTCGGCAACGCTTATCTCCACAAAATCGTCGGCATGCCGGCAGGCCGCGATGCGGATCTGGCCTTGGACCTCATCTGGGAAGGCATGCACCAAGGCGTTGTTGATCAGATTGAGCAGCACCTGTTCAAGCGCGCCGGGGTAACTATCCATGGTGATCTCGCCGTCCACTTCGCACAGCACCTGGTGGCCACTCTGGCGGATCACCGTTCCCACAGTCGCCAGGATCTCGCCGAATGTCTTCTTCAGGTCGAATTGACGCCGGCGCCGGCTGGACTGGTCCACCGCGACCTGCTTGAAACTGTCCACCAGCTCGGCCGCCCGTCCCAGGCAGTGCAGCAGGATGTCGGCGCCCTGGTCGACGCCGCCGATGAAGTCGTCCATATGCTTGCGCGTCACGCCCGCCTCCAGCTCCCTGGCTATCGTGCCGACGTTGCTCTTGAGCGTGCTGGCGACCAACAGGCCGTTGCCGATCGGCGTATTGAGTTCATGCGCGACGCCGGCCACCAGATTGCCCAGGGCCGACATCTTTTCCGCGCGCAGCAACTCGGTCTGCATCGCGCCTATCTTGTCCAGCGCAGTCTTCAACTCGCCGTTGCTGAGCGACAGCGCCTGATTGGCGCTGAGCAGATCGGCATTACTTGAGATTAATTTCCGCTGCTGCTCCATGACCTTGAAATCCGCCTCGATCGCCTTCTTGATCTCCCACAGCAAATCGACGTAGCGCTGTTGATATGAACGCTTCTTGCTGTCGAGTACGCAGATCGTGCCGAATACCTCGTCGTCAGGCCACAGCAGCGGCACGCCCAGGTAGGAAATCATGTTCAGCGCGACATCGGGATTGTCTTTCCAGTGCTCGTCCTCCAGCGCGTGCGGCACATGCAGCAGCGAGCGTGTCGCCATCACCGTTTCGCAGTACAGGCCGGTGTTGAGGTTGGCTTTCTCGTACGCCTCATAGGGATTGCCCGGCGTGTGACTGGACACCAGCACCTCGATCTGCTCCTGTCCGACGCGCATGATCAGGCCGGCCGGCACGTCGAAGATGCCAGCCATCACATTCGTGGTCTGCTGCCACTTCCCCAGGAAATCATCTGAAACGACACGTTGTTGGAACATAAGGGCGAGCTCCTTGATCAGTCGGCACAAGGGACACAAATTGCGTGTTGATTTGCAAATGGTAGGCCCATTTGCAGGAGATCTGTGAAATTATTCTGGCTATAATGAAGAAAGCTAACTGGACTGATGGGGGCGCCGATGTGGTTAACCGCCGTAGTTTTTGCCGCGACTGCCGCCGCGAGCCCCGTCGCCGAGCAGGCGCCAACCAGTCCCGGCCCTACTACCGTCAAGATAGGCCTGCAAAGCGTGATCGCGCCCTTCGTGCTTTCGGACCGCGCATCCGGCCTGTTTGCCGACGTGTTGCGCGCCGCGTTCGCATCGCAGCAGGTCACCGTCGAATTTCTCTATTTGCCCAATGTGCGTTTCGAAGAGCAATTTCGCCAAGGCGTATTCGACGTTACGACGGCATCCGATCCCCGGCAAACGCAAGATGGCTATCTGAGCCGGTGGCCGGTTACGTATTTCCACAACATGGCGATTACCTTGCGCAGCCGGATTCCAACGCTATCCAGCGTGGACGACTTGAAAAAGTATCGGGTGACCGCGTTCCGCAACGCTCAAAAGGTGCTGGGGCCGGCCTACGCCGCAGCGACGGCGGATCATCCGCAATACAGGGAGGCAGTCACCATGCCTTCCGGCACCCTCTTCCTTGACCGCACGGACGTCATTATTTCGCAGCCCGATGTGTTCCGGTATTACCTCAGGCAGCAGTTGCCCCAGAAGCGCAATGCCGAGGCAGAACTGGCGTACCACGACGTGCTGGGGCCGGGAAAATTCTACTGGATGCGGTTCCGCACGGAGGTGCAGCGGGACACGTTTGAACGCGGCATCGCGCAACTGTACGCCACCGGGGAGATCGACCGCATCCTGGAGCGCTACCAAAGCGATTATGGCGTGACGCGCGACTTCTTCATTTCTCTGGATTGCCATTTTCGGCCCGAACTAGCCCTGCAGAAATGCAAGAAACTCGGCAAGCGGGAGTAAACACCGCTATTTCCCATCGGTTTATCCGAAGCTGGACTCGAATCAGAGCGCTGTGGTTGCCAAAGTCAGGCTTCGGCAAGGCCACAAAACTCCGCCGCCCCGAAGAGCTTATTTTGAGCAGTCAGCCGTCCACTCCTGAAGAGCGTCATTGTTGATCGGAGCATCGTTACCGTTAGCTTTGTGGAAGGCATCAATCTTCACATTTACACATTTATCCACGCTAGACGCATTTACCGCCGAGTTTGAATTCGTTTTATCAGTCTCTGACACCACCACGCCGTCTTTATAGACAATCTCCTTTTCCAACTTCGCATCGTAATAAGTCTTTTGCAGACCATCTAACACATCGGCCTTGTAATTGTCTTCAATGCTGACATAAGAGTCGCTGGAGCTGCTCATCGTGGAAAAAACCTTATGGACTCCATTTTTTTTCCCGTCTTTGAAAGTGGTATAAGACATTGGGCTGCCATTGATCAGGAAGATAGTCTGATAACCAGTCGCCAATCCTTCTTTCCAGGTTAAGTCGGTAACAATCTTTCCCGAACTATCAGGGTGTTTTTCCCAACCGTTCGATTTGCCGTTAATCCAGTTAATGTCAGCGACCAGTGTCGCACCATCGGGTAACCACATTTTTTGATTGCCGTTGCGCTGATTGTCTTTCCATTCAATAGACTGAACAAGCTTACCGGTGCCTGGATCGTAAATCTTCTGGGTGCCATTCTTAACTGGAGCTTGGGCCATAACCAATTGCATGACTCCCGCTTTCACAGAATTTGCGTCCGCCAACACCTGCACTTCTTTTTTATCCTCCAAGAAAGACAAGTTGTAATCGACAGGTACTTTTCGCTCAGTATTATTGTAAGTGAAACTGTATTGTGCTGAGCAGGAAGCAGTCTTCAACTCTTCATTCTTGGAAATCGTCTTTACGTCGCCAATGGCTCGCTTTTCTGAAAACGCCAGCTCCCCCTCTTTATACCAAACCGCCTTATCAAGATTTTCTTTCAAAATCGTCAAGACATCTTCTTTAACCTTGTCGCCATTGCAGTCCACCTTCGGCGAGCAGCCTTGAAGAGTCAAGCCGATCAGACATAAAACTACAGCTGGGATAATGCGCGAGGTACCAAGCATTAAAATTCTCCATTGATTATTAATAAGCAATCACTCAAGGATACATACCCATTGGAAATATTGCAATGAGCTTCAGTGTGGTAATCCAAGCTTTTCAACTGTACGTTTAGGCCTGCCGCCGCCCTGCACCGCCGCCGCGCATCTTTAGGGGGCTTTCCCTCCCCCGTCCAAGCCAAAGGACAAGCGCCCCCTCCCCAGTCTCGGTATGGCAAAAAACAAAAAAAGGGGCTACACGCCTAAGCATGTAACCCCTTGATTCTTTACCACTAAAATTCTGGCTCCCCGACCTGGACTCGAACCAGGGACCTGCGGATTAACAGTCCGTCGCTCTACCAACTGAGCTATCAGGGAAAAGAGGCGACATTATAACTGCTCATAGCCAATTTAGCTTCCCCTTGGGGAAAAATTTTCCTCAGGTGCCGTAGCGCCGCACACTCACCATGCCTGCGCCAGGGTACACTGGCCTTAGCGGCATGACAACGCCAGCTTCGCCAATCGGCCCACCAGGCAAGTCATCATCCAGCATGCGCACCAGCGGCGCCAGGGCCAGCCGCTCGTCCGGGGTTGTGGTTTGCAACGCCAGGTCGCGCGCGATGTCGCGCAGCCGCCATTGAATTTCCCGGCAGGCTACCTCGCGCTCGAACAGCAGCATGTGGTCCGCGCCGGCGCCCAGGTCCGGCTCGGGCCGCAAATACACGTCCAGGCCGGTGCTGATGAAGGCGCGGCGGATATTGCGCACCCGCTCCATCGTCTTGCGCAAGAGCTGCAGCGTACTGGCCGACTTCGCCGCCGTCCCCGCCGTCAATCCCTCGCCGAGGTCGAGAATGGCCGCAATACGGGCAAACAAGCTCCCCACGCCCTCCCCGCCCTGCGCCCGGACCGGATCGGCGCCCACTTCCGGGGCGGCCATCCGCAGTGCGCCCGAGATGGCCGACAGCAACTGGTGCGAGTGCTCGCCAGGGATGATCTTCAGCGCCAGCTCGGCCCGCTCCAGCGGATGATCTTTCAACAACAGGCCGGCGATCATCTCCGCCACCGCCACCGCCTGGCCCGGCGCGCTGATCTGGTCACCGCAGATCTGGCGCGGGTAGCCGCTGCCGTCGAAACGTTCGTGATGCTCGGCCACTGCCCGGCCGACGGAGAACGGATAGCTGCCCAGCTCATCGATCAGCATCTGCCCGATGCGCGGATGCACGACCACATGCGACCACTCATGCGGCAGCAGCCGTCTGCCGCGCGCCAGGTGGGCCGGGGCGATGTACAGCTCGCCGATATCGTGCAGCATACCCGACAGCCCGGCCACCATCTGGTCCTGCTCGCTCAAGCCCTGCTTCTGCGCCATGCAGATGGACAGCAGGCTGACCAGCACTGCGTGTTCGAGCGCATGGGCGCCGCTGCGATCGGCCACGGTCAACATCATCTCCAGCGCGCTGCCGAATTCCAGCCGCCCCAGCTGCGCCAGCACCGAGGCACCGCCCTTGCTGGTGGCGCGCACGATATGGGCCACCGACGGACTGGTGTCGATCAGACGGCTTGCAATGGCGACGATGGCGCGCGCATCGACGCTGCCGTTCGCCCGCACGCAACTTTCAAATGGTTGCCGCAATTTATGCAGGATCAGCTTTTCCTGCAGGGCACGGGTAACCTGGGTGCCCTTGGCGACCAACTTCAAGCCGCGCACGTCGAGGATGTCGACGATCACCTCCACCTCCATGACTTCAGCCACCGACATCACCTTCTCCAGGTAGTGGCGATTGACAGGGGCGGCGTGCAGGGCTGACATGGGGTTCCTTCCGGTAGCGGCGCTGGGCCGAATTTTCAACTATCGAAATGATAGCCATAAAGTTAACCGAAAGCAATATACATTACTACGTAGAAATAAAAGCCAGATTGGTCGCCTGGAACGCGCAAACAAAAAAAACCGCATGCAGCCTTTCGGCACACATGCGGTTTTTGAATTCTGGCTCCCCGACCTGGACTCGAACCAGGGACCTGCGGATTAACAGTCCGTCGCTCTACCAACTGAGCTATCAGGGATTAGCACTTTCAGGTTAAGCTTAGTCGCTCAACCCGAAGAAGCAAGATTTTAAAGGACTTTGGCGATCGCGTCAATAACGATGTCGATGTTGCGGGAATTGAGCGCGGCGACGCAGATCCGGCCGGTATCGACCGCGTAGATCGACTGCGCGCGCAGCAGCTCGACCTGCGCCTTGCTCAGGCCCGAGTACGAGAACATGCCGACCTGGTCGCTCACGAAGGCGAAATCGTGGGCCGGAGCCTTGGCCTTCAGCTTGGCGACGAAGGCCACCCGCATCTCCTTGATGCGCACGCGCATGCCGGCCAGCTCGTCTTCCCACATCTGGCGCAGCTCAGGCGTGGTCAGCACGGTGGCCACCACTTTGCCGCCGTGGACCGGAGGATTCGAATAGTTGGTGCGCACCACGCGCTTCAACTGCGACATCAGACGGCTCGCCTCTTCGCCGCTGGCGGCGACCACGCTCAGCGCGCCCACGCGCTCGCCGTACAGCGAGAACGACTTCGAGAACGAGTTCGACACCAGCAGCGGACCGCCGGCGGCAGCGAAGCGGCGCACCACGGCGCCGTCTTCGGCGATACCGGCGCCGAAGCCCTGGTAAGCCATGTCCAGGAACGGCACCAGGCCGCCATTGGTCACGGCGGCGATCACCTCATCCCACTGGGCCGAGGTCAGGTCGGCGCCGGTCGGGTTGTGGCAGCAGGCGTGCAGCAGCACGATGGAACCGCGCGGCATGGCCTTCAGGTCGGCCAGCATGCCGGCGAAGTTCACGCCGTGGGTGGCCGCATCGTAGTAAGCGTAGTTGTTGACGGTGAAGCCGGCGCTTTCGAACAGCGCGCGGTGGTTCTCCCAGCTCGGGTCGCTGATGTAGACCTGCGAATCCGGCGCGAAGCGCTTCAGGAAGTCGGCGCCGATCTTTAGTGCGCCGGTGCCGCCGATGGCCTGCACGGTCACGGCGCGCTTCTCCTGGATGACGGCGCTGTCGGCGCCGAACACCAGCTCCTGCACCGCCTTGTCGTAGGCAGCCAGGCCCTCGATCGGCAGGTAGGTGCGCGGGGCCGGCGTAGCGATCAGGATTTCTTCCGCTTTCTGCACGCACGACAGCAGCGGCACTTTGCCGTTGTCGTCATAATAGACGCCCACGCCCAGATTGATTTTGGCCGGATTCTGGTCGGCGTTGAAGGCTTCGGTAATGCCCAGGATAGGGTCGCGTGGGGCCATGTCGATGGCGCTGAACAAGCTAGGATTCGTCATGATAAGATTGGATTCGATTGGAAGCGGTACGCAGCGGTTGAAGGTAGACAGCGCCCAATGAAAAACTGCTTCAGGCCGCTGGCAGGCCATTATTTTAACAAAGGTCGGACAAGATGGCTGATTTACCAGTAGTAGACACTCCAAACGCAACGGTAGTTACCTTCCCGGACTCGCCGTTCAAGCTGCACCAACCCTTCCCGCCGGCCGGCGACCAGCCCACCGCGATCGACCAGCTGTGCGAAGGCATCGACGACGGCCTGTTCTTCCAGACCCTGCTCGGCGTGACCGGTTCCGGCAAGACCTACACGATGGCCAACGTGATCGCCCGCAAGGGCCGCCCCGCCATCGTCTTCGCGCCGAACAAGACGCTGGCCGCGCAGCTGTACTCGGAGTTCCGCGAGTTCTTCCCGGAGAACGCGGTCGAGTACTTCGTCTCCTACTACGACTACTACCAGCCGGAAGCCTACGTGCCGCAGCGCGACCTGTTCATCGAAAAGGATTCGTCCATCAATGAGCACATCGAGCAGATGCGCCTGTCGTGCACCAAGTCGCTGATGGAGCGGCGCGACGTCATCATCGTCGCCACCGTGTCGGCGATCTACGGTATCGGTAATCCGACCGAATACCACCAGATGATTTTGACGCTGCGCGCCAAGGACCGCGTCTCGCAGCGCGACATCATCGCCCGCCTGATCCAGATGCAGTACACCCGCAATGAAGTGGACTTCGGCCGCGGCACCTTCCGCGTGCGCGGCGACACGCTCGACATCTTCCCGGCGGAGAATGCGGAACTGGCGGTGCGCCTGGACCTGTTCGACGACGAGCTGGAATCGATCCAGCTGTTCGATCCGCTGACCGGCCGCGTCAAGCAGAAGATCCCGCGCTTCACCGTCTATCCGGGTTCGCACTACGTCACGCCGCGTTCGACCGTGCTGCGCGCGATCGAGACCATCAAGGTGGAGCTGCGCGAGCGGCTGGAGTTCTACCGCAAGGAGAACAAGCTGATCGAGGAACAGCGCCTGGAACAGCGCACCCGCTTCGACCTGGAGATGATGACCGAGATCGGCTTCACCAAGGGCATCGAGAACTACTCGCGCCACCTGAGCGGCGCCCAGCCCGGCGAACCGCCGCCGACGCTGGTCGACTACCTGCCGAAGGACGCACTGATGTTCCTCGACGAGTCGCACGTGCTGATCGGCCAGCTGAGCGCCATGTACAACGGCGACCGTTCGCGCAAGGCCAACCTGGTGGACTACGGTTTCCGCCTGCCGTCCGCGATGGACAACCGGCCGCTGAAGTTCGAGGAGTTCGAGCAGAAGATGCGGCAGACGGTGTTCGTCTCCGCCACCCCGGCCGAATACGAACGCACCCACGCCGACCAGATTGTCGAGCAGGTGGTGCGTCCGACCGGCCTGGTGGACCCGCTGATCATCGTGCGTCCGGCCAGCTCGCAGGTGGACGACCTGATGTCCGAGATCACGCTGCGCGTCGCCAAGAACGAGCGCGTGCTGGTGACCACGCTGACCAAGCGCATGTCCGAACAGCTGACCGAATACCTGAGCGACCATGGCATCAAGGTGCGCTACCTGCACAGCGATATCGAGACGGTGGAACGGGTCGAGCTGCTGCGCGACCTGCGCCTCGGCACCTTCGACGTGCTGGTGGGGATTAACCTGCTGCGCGAAGGCCTGGACTTGCCGGAGGTGTCGCTGGTGGCGATCCTGGACGCCGACAAGGAAGGCTTCCTGCGTTCCGAACGCTCGCTGATCCAGACCATCGGCCGCGCCGCGCGTAACCTGAACGGCGTGGCGCTGCTGTACGCGGACCGCATGACCGATTCGATGGAGCGCGCCATCGGCGAGACGGAACGCCGCCGCGCCAAGCAGATCGCCTTCAACACCGCCAACGGCATCGTGCCGCGCGGCGTGCACAAGGTGATCCGCGACATGATCGACGGCGTCTACAGCCCGCAGGAAGCGCGCGAAGAGCTGCAAGTGGCGCAGGAGACGGCCAAGTACGAGTCCATGAGCGAGAAGCAGATCAGCAAGGAGATCAAGCGCCTGGAGAAGGCCATGCTCGATCACGCCAAGAACCTGGAGTTCGAAAAAGCCGCACAGGTGCGCGACCAGCTGCATCACCTCAAGCAGCAGCTGTTCGGCGCGCCGGGCGCGGACAATATCGCCTGATGCTTACTTGCCCGCTGGCGGCGCCTTGACGAAAGTGCTTAGGGCGTCGATCAGCTGCGGCGCCACCGGAAACTCCGGGCTGCCGTAGGATTTCTTCTGCTTGGCCTCGTCGTCGCCGACGATCTTCAGCAGATGGTTCATGCCTTCCACCACCACCAGCCTGGCGCGCGGCGCGGCCGCCGCCAGCGCCTGCGCTTCCGACACCTGCACCTGGATGTCGGACGTGCCTTGCAGGATCAGCACCGGCATCGTCAGCGCCGCAATCGCCGCGCGCGGATCGTGCTTCAGCGACGAGATCAGATACGGCTGCACCGACGGGTGGTACAGCATCATCAGGGCCTGCGGCACATCGTCGACCGTCTTGCCCTGCTTGAGCGCGACCAGTATGCGTTCGCTTTGCGCCTCCAGCTCCGGCGGCAGCTTGCCCTTGAGCTGGTCGCGCAGGATGTCGTCGAGCGGATGGCCGGCGCCGGCGATCAGCACGCAGGCATCGGTGGCGGCCTGCCTGCAGGCTTCGGCGGCGATCTGCGCGCCTTCGCTATGCCCCGCCATCACCACGCGCGAGAAGCGCGGATCGGCGCGCAGCTTGCGCAGCCATGCGGTGGCGTCGTCGATGTAGTCGTCCAGACGCAGATCCTGCTCCTTCCACACCGGCAGCGCACTGGCGCCGATGGCGCGCTTATCGTAGCGCACCGAGGCGATGCCGCGCTGGGCCAAGGCCTCGGCCACCATGCGCAGCGAATCGTTAGGGCCCGGCAGCAGCCTGCTGTTACCGTCGCGGTCAGTCGGGCCGGAGCCGGCATGCAGCAGCACCACCGGGAACTTGCCGCCGCCGTCAGGCAGCAGCTCCGTTCCATACAGGGTGCCGCCGCCCACATCCAGCGACACCGGACGCTGGGCCGCATGGACCGACACCGACAACATCAACAAAGACAGCAATAGCTTGAAGCGCATACCAATTCTCCGATCAGTGAGGAAGACGTTTGTAGAGCAGCAGCGAGTAGCCCGCAGCCAGCGGCGCCCAGACCAGCATCAGCGCCAGCTGGCCCCACAGCGGAGCGCCCAGCCACAGGGCGAACAATCCCAGCACGCCGCTGGCCACCATCAACTTCGCCGCCAGCCGGTGCGTGGCGTACCAAACGCGCTCGCTGGCCAGCGTCCACGGCGTGCGGATGCCCATGAAGAAGTTGCGGCGCACCTTGCCCAGCGGGTTGCCGGCCAGGATAAGCAGCACGAACATGCCGGCCGGGATGGCCGTCCCCATCGGCACCTGGACGTGCAGCGAAGCCGCCAGCACCAGCGCATAGACGTAGGAGAGCAGGCCGACCACAACGCCGCTCACGTAATAGTAGGTCGACTCGAAGCCGCCGATCTCGAAGCGGCGCGGCGAGATCGCGGGCATCACCACGCCCAGCCACGCCACTATCGCCATCATGCCGGGACCCAGCAGCCACAGGGCCGCCTTGGGACCATAGCCGTCGACCACGCCGCCGGCGTTCCAGTGCACCGGCACTTGCGCGGGCAGTTGCGGCCAGAAGTAGACGGTGGCCACGCTGGCGGCAGCGATCAGCAAAGTGCAAAACAGCAGATAACGCGTTTTCATTTCTTCCTCCCTTTGGTTTCGGCACCGGTCAGGTCCATCATCCATGACAGCACATCCTGCAGCACCGTGGTGTTCAAGCCGTACCAGATGGTCTGCCCTTCGCGGCGCCGCGTGATCAGATCGGCGTCGGCCAGCACCGCGAAGTGATGCGACATGGTCGGCTTGCTCATGTCGAAATGCGCCGCCAGGTCGCCGGCCGTCATCTCGCCGGAACGCAGCAGGCGCAGTATCTCGCGCCGCGCCGGATCGGCGATGGCCTTGAAGGCATTGTTGGAGGCGCTCATATTAAGGCAATCATCTAATTAGACAGTTATCTAACTATAGACGCATAAAAAACGGCGGTCAAGCGATATCCGCTGCCGCCGCCGTGCCGGGCTATATGGCCAGGCCGTCGCTGTCGAACATATGCCAGCGCACCGGATCGACGCGCACCACCGCCAACTGCCCGTTCTGCCAGCGCACCTCGGGGTCGGTGCGGGCGATGAACTGCGTGGCGCCGCCATCCAGCGTCAGGTACACATAACTGGCATCGCCCAGCAGCTCCGCCGCCAGCACCGTGACGGCGATGCCGTCGCCATCCGCCGCCTCCAGTGCCATGTGCTCGGCGCGCACGCCCAGCGTGATGCGGTCCCCCACGGCCAGGCCCGCGCGCAAGACAACCTGCACCAGCGCGCCGCCAGCCAGCCGCACCGACATCATTGCCGGCGCCAGCTGCTCCACCGTGCCGCCAACGAAGTTCATGGCCGGAGAGCCAAGGAAGCCCGCCACAAACAGATTGGCGGGACGTTGATACAGATCCAGCGGCGCTCCCACCTGCTCCACCACGCCGCCGCGCAGCACCACGATGCGATCGGCCAGCGTCATCGCCTCCACCTGGTCGTGGGTCACATAGATCATCGTGCTGCGCAAGGTGCGGTGCAGGTTCTTCAACTCGATGCGCATCTGCACCCGCAGCGCCGCATCCAGGTTCGACAGCGGCTCGTCGAACAGGAACACCTGCGGCTGGCGGACAATAGCGCGGCCTATCGCCACCCGCTGCCGCTGGCCGCCTGAGAGTTCCTTGGGCTTGCGCTGCAATAGCGGCTCGATGCGCAGGATGGCGGCCGCCTGCGTCACCTTGCTGTGGATCTCATCTTGCGGCAGGCCGGCCAGCTTGAGTGCGAAAGCCATATTGTCGTACACCGTCATATGCGGATACAGCGCATAACTCTGGAACACCATGGCGATGCCGCGCGCCGCCGGCGCCACGTCGGTCATGTCTTTACCGCCGATCAGCACCGCGCCTTCGTCGCTATTCTCCAAGCCGCAGATGGTGCGCAGCAGCGTCGACTTGCCGCAGCCGGATGGTCCGACGAACACCACAAACTCACCGTCGGCGATGCTCAGATCAATGCCCCGCAAGATCTGCTGCTGGCCAAACCCTTTTTTGATGCCTTGTATTTCCAGTCCAGCCATTCCGTTCCCCTGTTAGCCCATCACCAGCTCGATGCGGTGCGCCGCACCGTCGCGCAGCATCGGTATGCGCGCTATGCCGTCGTACACCGCCAGCGCAGCGCCATCGAGCGTGGCGCTCAACACGCCGCCGGCGCTGCGCTGCGGATTGCGCACGACGATCTCGTAGCTGCCTCCATCATCAGGCAGTTGGTGCTTGACGGTGAATTCCGGCCATTCATCCGGTATGCGTGGCGACATCACGATCGTGTTGCCACCTTCGATGCGGAAACCAAGCACCGATTCCAGTCCCACCCGGTACATCCAGCCCGACGAGCCGGTGTACCACGTCCAGCCGCCGCGCCCGACGTGCGGCGCCTCGCCGTAGATGTCGGCGGCGATCACATAGGGTTCGACCTGATACACGGCCACCGCCGCGGGGTCGAGCGCGTGACTGGCGGGGCTGAGCATCTCCAGCAAGGCCGCGGCCCGATCGCGGCGTCCCGCCTCGGCCATCGCCCGTACCGCCCAGCAGGCTGCATGCGTGTACTGGCCGCCGTTCTCGCGCACGCCGGCCACGTAGCCCTTGATGTAACCGGGATCATTGGGCGTATTGACGAAAGCTGGGGTCAACAGCCGTATCAGCTTGTCCGGCACGGACACCAGGCGCTGCTCCATCGCGTCCAGCGCCAGTTTGGCGCGCTGCGGCGGCGCCACTTCCGAAATGACGGCCCAGGCCTGGGCCAGTGCGTCGATCTGGCACTCGTCGCTGTCCTTCGAACCGATCACCGCTCCGTTATCGTAGAAGGCGCGGCGATACCATTCGCCGTCCCAGCCGTCCGCGTTCAATGCGTGGTCCAGGTGGTCGTGATAGGCGCTGTAGATCATCACGCGCGCACTGTCACCGCGCTTCTCGCAGATCGGCAGGAAGTCCTTGATGATGCGGGACAGGAAGAAGCCCATCCACACGCTTTCGCCGCGCCCTTCGCGGCCGACGCGGTTCATGCCGTCGTTCCAGTCGCCGGTGCCCATCAACGGCAGGCCATGCGCCCCCTGCGTCAGCGAGCGGTCCAGCGCGCGGCAGCAATGCTCGTAGACGTCGCCGCTGGAGCCGGACAGTTCCGGCTTCAGGTAGATCTCGTCCTCGCCCTCCTCCAGCAAGGGCGCGCTCAGGAATGGTTCGATTTCATCGAGCACGCTCCAGTCGCCGGTGGTGGTGATGTAGAAGGCAGTCACATAGGGCAGCCATAGCAGGTCGTCCGCGAAGCGCGTGCGCAAGCCCTGCTCCATTGGCGCCGTATGCCACCAGTGCAGCACGTCGCCTTCGACAAACTGGTGCGCCGCATGGATGCGGATCTGCTGGCGCGTCAGGTCGGGGCGGGCGTAGATCATCGCGCTGGAGTCCTGCAACTGGTCGCGGTAGCCCAGCGCGCCACCGGATTGGTAGTAGGCTGAGCGTCCCCAGATGCGGCAGCTCAGGTTCTGGTAGGCCAGCCAGCCGTTCTGCATCAGATCCACCGCAGGCACCGGCGTCGTCACCTGCACGGCGCCGACGGTGTGGCGCCAGAACGCGGTGATCTCATCGAACGCCGTTTGCACCGCGCCCGGCGCCTTGTAGCGCTGCACCAGGTCCAGCGCAGCCTCTCGCTCCACCGTTTCTCCCAACAGGAATACGCATTCCAGCGTGGCGCCGGGCGCCAGCTCGTGCACTGCCTGGAACGCCGCGCAAGGATCCAGACCGGCGCCGGTCGCGCCGTCGAGTCGCGGCGCCGCCAGCGCGGCCGGATTGGCCGGGCTGCCGTGGCGACCAATGAAGGCGGCGCGGTCGGCGCTGTGGTGCACCGCTGCGCCGGTACCAGCCAATGCGGCCGCGAAGGTCACACCGTCGGAGAACTGTCCGGCCAGCGGATTGTGGGCTAGCAGCACGCCGCTGGCGTCATACTCGGTGACGACAAAGCGGCTGCTGTCGGCCGGCGTGCCGCCCAACACCAGGCGCTGATACGAGAACAGCGACAACCGGCGCACTGCGGCGCCGCGATTGGTCACGCGGATGCGCACGATCTTGACCGGATCATGTCGCGGTACGAACATCACGGTTTCCTGTTCAAGCTCGTGGCTAACGTGGCTGAAACGCGAGTAGCCGAAACCGTGCGCCACTTCATAACCGGCGCCGGCGGGCGCCGGACCGGGGAGCGGCGACCAGAAAACTCCGCTGTCCTCATCGCGCAGATACAAGGCTTCGCCATGCGGATCGCGGATAGGGTCGTTGTACCACGGGGTCAGGCGATGTACGCGACTGTTGCGGCTCCACGTATAACCTGCGCCACTCTCGCTGACCAGGAAGCCGAAGCCTTCGTTGGAGATGGCATTGGTCCAGGCCAGCGGCGGCCGGTGCAGGCCGCGCTGCGCATCCCAGCCCAGGCGGATCACATACTCGTCGCCGGCATCGGAGAAGCCGCCGTTGCCGTTAAAGAGCCGCAGCAGCGAACGGCCAGGCGCCAACGCGGGACCGTCGGCCCTCGCTTCAGGCAGCGGCGCCGGCACATGGGCCGCGCCGTCGACATCACCGAGCGCAGGCAAGCCACCACGCACGATCAACAGCGCATGCAGTTCAATCTTCGCCATATCGGCCGGAGCGATATCGTCAGGCTTGCGCTGGTAGACACCTTCCTGCTGCGGCCAATTGCCGTCGGCCGTCAGCAGCAGCACGTTCAGCGGCAGACCCAATGCGGCCCAGTAGCGGCGCGCGCGCAGCACCAGGTCGACACTGGAATCGACGCGGCTCACGCTGCGCAGCAGTATCATCGGGCCCGCCGGCAAGTCGGAACCTTGCGCGTCAGGCGCTTCGGTGATGCCAGCGGACGCGCTGAATACAGCGCTGGCAATGGCCGCCGTGGAAGCCGGCACCCGCACTGCCGACTGGCCGTACAACATGGCGCCCGCCAGGCGATGACAGTATTCGGCCTGCGTATCACTGAGCCCGATCTGCTGCTGCAATGTCTGGCCGGCCGCGCGCGCGGCGGCGAACAGCGGCCGCCCATCGCCATCCATGGCCGATGTCAGCGCCAACGCCTGTTCGCGGCCCGGCGCCGCGCCCAGCATGAAGACCAGGCGCACCTGCTCGCCCGGCCCGAGCACGACACTGCGGCGCAGGCTGAAAGCCGGATCGAGCACATTGCCGGCGGTGGCGGACAGCTCGCCGTCCAATCCAGCTGGCGCGCGCAGGTCGCGTCCACGGCCAATAAAGCGCGTGCGGTCCGTTTCGTATCCTGCTGCGGCGCCACCGGCCGCGGCATGCACCATCCACAAACCGGCCTCTCCTTCTCCACGAGGGCGCCGCCGCGCCAGCAAGGCGCCGGTGGCGTCGTCATGTTCGGTCTGCACGAACAGCTTGGAGAACGCTGGATGCGAAGCCTCGTCGGACTGGCGGTTCAGCACGACCTCCAGATAGCTCGTCAATTCGATGGCGCGTTCGCGGTCCGACAGATTGCTCAACAAGACGCTGCGCAACTCCACATCGCGCAGCGGATCGACGGCGACTTCCATGCGTGCCCCGATGCCGTGGGCGACGACGTCGATCCAGCAGCTGCCGGCATCGCCGCCGGCGGAGCGCTGCACGCCGGCCGAGTCAACTGCGCCGGGCTGCGCGCCCAGCGACCATAGCTGGCCAGTCCCTGCGTCACGCAGATAAAAGAAATAGCCTTCCGCATCCTCGATGCGATCGCCGTTCCAGCGCGACAGCATGGACTCGCCGACGCGACTAAAACCGGTGCCGGCGCCAGTAATCAAGGTGGTAAAGCTACCGTTGGACAGCAGTTGCGCGTGACGCGACAGTTCAGGAGTGGTCATGGCGTTATACCGGTTGGTTCAGGCAGGCGCCATTGCTGGCGACGATATCAGCGTACAGCAGCGCGCTATCCTTCAGGGTGCGCTGCTGAGTTTCGAAGTTGACGTGGATGATGCCGAAACGCTTGGAGAAGCCCAGCGACCATTCGAGGTTGTCCAACAGCGACCACACCATGTAGCCGCGCAGGTCCACGCCCAGCTCCAGCGCCGCATGCAGCGCGCCCATGTTCTTGCGCAGGCAGCTGACGCGCAAGGGATCATGCACCCGGCCATCCTCGGCCTGCGGCGGGTCGTAGAAGGCGGAGCCGTTCTCCATCACATACAGCGGCGTGTCGCCATAGCGCTGCTTGAAGTTGAGCAGCGTATCGGTCAGGCCTTGGGAGAATACTTCCCAGCCGGTTTCCGTGTAGGTGGCCTGGCTCTGGCGCACCGGCGCCACGCGCAGCGGCCAGTTTGTCGGCTCGTTGCGCACCACGCTGCGGGTGTAGTAATTGATGCCGACGAAGTCCAGCTGCTGGCCGATCAACTCGAAGTCGGCGGCGGGCCAATCGGGCCAGGCATCGCCGAAGATCTCCTTCAGCTCCGGCGGATAGCTGCCGAGGAAAATCGGGTCCAGGTACTGGCGGTTCATGTAGGCGTCGGCGCGGCGGGTCGCATCGAGATCGGCCTGCGAGTCGCTGGCCGGGTACTTGGGTTCGATATTGACGACGATGCCGATCTGGTACTTGCCTTCCTCGCGGTAGGCCTTGACTGCGCTGCCGTGGGCGCGCATCAGGTTATGGCTGGCCAGCGCCGCTTCGTGCAGGCTGCGATGGCCGGGGGCCAGGGTGCCGTGCAGGTAGCCACCGTCCGTCACCACCCAGGGCTCATTAAGCGTGGCCCAGGATTTGACGCGGCCGTCGAAGGCGCGGAACAGCACGCGCGCGTAGTCGGTGAACCAGTCGGCGATATCGGAATTGAGCCAGCCGCCACGGTCATCCAGCGCTGCCGGCAGGTCCCAGTGATACAGCGTCACCATCGGCTCGATGCCGTTGGCCAGCAGCTCGTCGATCAGGCGGCTGTAGAAATCCAGGCCGGCCTGGTTCACGGCCCCGCGTCCCTGCGGCAGGATGCGGCTCCACGACACGCTGAAGCGGTAGGCTTTCAATCCCAGCTTGACCATCAGCGCCACGTCTTCCTTGTAGCGGTTGTAGTGGTCGCAGGCGATGTCGCCATGGTCGCCGTCGCGCACATTGCCGGGCACCGCGCAGAAACGCTGCCAGATGCTCGGTCCCGCGCCGTCGGCCAGCGGCGATCCTTCGATCTGGTAGGCCGACGTGGCGCTCCCCCACAGGAAGTTGGCTGGAAATTGCATTGCTTTGTTCATGTAAAAATCCCTTGAATACGGAAGTTAAAACGGTGCTGCATCTATCTGCAAAACCGCTGGAAGTCTGGTAATGGTGATCTGCTTGCCCTGCAACGCCACCGGTTGGCCGTTCAGGTGTATCGCGTTCGGCACGCCGGTTCCCGGCCAGGTGTAAATCACGCCGCCGGGCGGCATGCGCGGCATGGCTTCGATGCGCAATGTAAGACGGCCATCCTGCGCCGCCAGCATGTAGCTGAGCGAGCCATATGGCGTGCGCAGGCCGTGCAGTCCGACACCGGCGCCTTGCAACCACGCGTTGGGTATGCCCTCGCCCAGCAGCAGCGCGTGGTCGGATTCGCGTTCATACGCGAACGTGTCGAGCGCCGCGCGGATGTAGTCGGATGAGATCCATCCATGCGGCATATCGCCGAGAAAGCGCGGCTGGCGCGCATCGCGGCCGACCACTTCAGCCCACTGGTTCCATGCGGCCGGGCGCTGGTCGGCGTAGAAGTAATCCAGCAGTTCAGCGGCGCGCTCACGCCAGCCCAGCCGGATGAAGGCACTGACGTTGCGCAGTTCGTAGGGTGTGTAGTCCTCCCAGGCTTTGCCGCCGTCGCGGCGGGCGCGGAAGAAGTCCCAGTATTTTTCGTAGGTTGCCTGCAGCAACGCCGGCGGCAATTGCTGCTGCTCGCCGCCGGGTGTCAGCGCGATGGTGGACGAGCTGGGATCGAAGTCGCCCAGCTCCGCCGCGCCGGGCATGTGGTCCACCTTGTGCGCGGCAGTGCTGGCAGCCAGCGAGGCATACAGATCGTGACGAAACTCGTCGCGCTGGGCCGATAGCCGCTGTGCGGCCGCGCTGTCGTCCAATACCGCCGCCATGTCGGCCGCATCCTTGTAACCGCGCATGGCCCAGAAGTCGTCCCAATACGAATGCATAGGCTTTTCGGAATAGCCTTCATGGCTGATCGACGCCGGCATCAGGCCGAAGAGCGGGCGGCGTTCCGGCGTCTGGTTGGCGGCCGTGCGTTCGGACTGACGCAGCGTTTCCATGTAGCGCGCGGCGGCGTCCATGCGCGGCCAGGATGCGGCCAGCGCAGCCTTGTCCTGTGTGTAGCGATACAGCTCGGCGGCGAGGAAGATCAGCTGGCCGTGGCTATCGTTTTCCGGCACCGGATCGGCGCCACGGCGGTCGACGCAGCACGGCACCTTGCCGTTGTCGAACTGGTATGGCGCATACCAGCGGAGATAGTCGGCGGCGATATCGGATTGACCAAGGCGCAGCAGCGCTTCGGACATCATCGCGCCATCGCGTATCCAGGAACGGCGGTAGGAGCGCGTGCCTGGCTGTAGCGCTGCGCCTTCGCGGGTCATCAGGATATGGGCCAGCGACGAACGCAACGTGTCGGCCATGTGCTGGCCGGCCGGCGGCATGCCAAGCGTGACCTGATTTAATTTGATCCGCCATTCACCCGCCACTTTTTCCTGCTCCCGCGCCAGCCAGTCGATCTGTCGGCCATCCGGCGCAGGCGTAGCGGCGCCACCGGCCATCGGCAGAACGGCGCCCAGTACCACGCTACCATGCGGCGGCAAAGTAATCTCGTAGGTCAGCGCGGCCGATGCCATGCCGGTATCGTCGTGTGCAGCGGCGGATCGCGCCGCAGACGTTCCCGCACCGGCGCCGGTCGGCAACAAGCCGCCATCGAACGACGCCAGCGCCACGCGGGCCGGACGCTCCAGCGGATAGACCTTGGCGTCGCCATTGATGGTCAACGCCTTGCCATCCCATGCAAGGTCGCTGATCACGCTATAGCCGCCGGGCGTGTTGAGGAACTGGCGCGGCGCGTTGACCTGGAATGGCCGCACGGCCAACACCAGTTTCAATTTCCGGCTTGCGCCAGTCAGGTTTTTCAGCTCGTAGCGGGCCAGCAGTTGCGAAGAGGCCGGCGTTCCAGCCGCAGCCACAGTCACGCTCAGCATCCATGAGCGGTGCTGCCACTGCACCGTGGGCACGGGCAGATATCCGTCGCGCAGGCTTTGGCTGACTTTGACATCGGCCCAGCTGACCAGCGCTCCGCCATCCTCGACGAAAGGCTCGAGCGAGAAGCCACCCTGCCGCGCCTCGATGGCGCCGTCTTCGGAAATCAGCGCACTGTGATCGCCGCCGCCATCCACGCCCACCAGCGTCCAGTAAGGCTGCTGGCCGGAGAAGCCGCGCGGATACAGGCCGCGCTGCGCGTCCTGCGCCACGGCCGAGATGAAATCGTTGGGCGTGGCGCCGTAGGCCAGTTCTTTCAGCTCCACTTCAGCCAGTGCGTAGCTGCCTGCGGGGCCGTCGCGCAAGACAAGGCGGATGTAACGCGCCTCCGACTCGGGCAAGCGCAGCGGATCGGCGCCGCCGTTGCCGTCGACCACCCGGCGCACCGTGCGCCAATTGACGCCATCGCTGGAGAACTCGACATCGTAGCGGCGCGCATAGCGGCGGCCCTGCCAGTGCAGCACCAGGCCGCCGAATTCGCGCTCCACGCCGAGGTCGATCACTAATTGCTGGCCTTTTCCCGCTGCGCTGATCCACGCGGTCGCCGCATCGCCATCCAGCGCCAGCGCCGCCGCACTCCGTGCGGACACCGACGAGGCACGCGCCGTGGCTCGCGGCCAGACCTTGGGTACCGGCGGAAGTTCGCGGATCGCCAGCTGCCGTATGGTCACCGAGCCGTTGCCGCCACCACTGCCCGCACTGACGACAAATTCGACGTGGTCTGCGTGGGTCAGGTTGCGGTCCCTGGTCGGCCCCCAAGCAAACAGGATCTGGCGTTTCTTGATGCGCACCTGCTGCCACTGCTTGGGAAACACGTAGTTCTGCTGCTGGAACCACCAGACGTTGTCGCCGCTGGCGTCGGTCAGCTTGAACTCGAAGTGATTGACCGGCGCATCGGCACGGATGTAGAACGATATCTCGTAGTTCTCCGGCAAATCGAGCGGTAGGCTGCGGCGCGCGAAGGCATAACCGCCCCGGCCCGCGAAGTCGAAGTCCAGCCGCAGGCCGCCATCGGCCGCGCTGGCCCTGGACAGCACGCCATCCGAAGCCTGCGCCTGCCACTGGGTGACGTTCGAAAAGTCGTCCAGCACGCCGGCATGCGCCGACAGCGCCACCCACAGCATGGCCAACAATGTGAAGATGCGCTTCATCCCTTCACGCTCCCCACCAGCAAGCCCTGTATGTAGTAGCGCTGCAAACCGAGGAACAACAGCAGCACCGGGAGGATGGTCAGCACCGAGCCGGCCATCATCAGTTCATTATCCTGCACGTGTTCGCGCGACAGCGACGCCAGCGCCACCGGCAGCGTGTACAAGTCCTTGTCGGTCAATACGATCAACGGCCACATGAAATCGTTCCACGTGCCGAGGAAAGTAAATATCCCCAGCGTGACCAGGATAGGCGTCAGCAGCGGCAGCACGATGATGCGGAAGATCTGGAATTCGCTGGCGCCGTCCATGCGCGCGGCCTCCAGCAAGGCGTCCGGTATCGTCAACGCATATTGCCGCACCAGGAAAATGCCGAAGATGCCCGCCATCGCCGGCACCAGCACGGCGCCGTAGCTGTTCACCAGCCCCATATACTTCAGCAGCAGGAACAGCGGCAGCATCGCCACCTGGCTCGGTATCACCAGCGCGCCGAGCATGACCTTGAAGATGCGGTCGCGCCCCTGGAAGCGCAGCTTGGCGAAGGCATAGCCGGCGCTGACGTTGAACAGCAGCGACAGCAGCGTCGCCGCGCACGACAACAGCACGCTGTTGAGCAGATACTTGCCGATGCCTGCGTGACCGAACAGCTCACGGTAGTTATGCAGCGTGGCGGAGCGCGGCAGCAGCGGCAAGGGGAAGCTGCTCGACTCCCCGGGCGCCATCAAGGACGTCGACAACATCCACAGCAGCGGGAACAACGTCAGCGCGCCTGCGCCCAGCATCAGGGCGTTCAGCAGCAACGCACGCGGTTTTTTATGCAAGGCGCTCATGCGTCCACTCCCTTGGCAACCCGCAGTTGCAGCAGCGTGACGCAGAACATGATCGCGAACAGCACGAAGGCCACCGCCGACGCCGCGCCCAGGTTCCACCACTTGAAGCCCTGCTCATACATGAAGTACAACACGCTGACCGTGCTTTGCACCGGCCCGCCCTGCGTCATCACATACGGCTCCGCGAACAGCTGGAAATAGCCGGACATGCTCAGGATGCTGACCATCAGCAGCGTCGGTCCCAGCATCGGCCAGGTGATGTAGCGGAACTGCTGCCACACGCCCGCGCCATCGAGGCCGGCGGCTTCGTACAAATCGTCCGGGATGCTTTGCAGCCCGGCCAGGAAAATGATCATGTTATAACCAAAGTTTTTCCACAGCGCGAACAGGATAATGGCCGGCATCGCCCAGTGCGGATCGTTGAGCCAGTCCACCGGCGAGATGCCCAGCAATTCCAGTCCATGGTTGATCATGCCGTAGCGCGTGTGCAGCAGGTAGCGCCAGATCACCGCCACCGCCACCAGCGACGTCACCACCGGCGCGAAGAAGGCGGTGCGGAACAGCCCCTTGAAGCGCGTCAGCCGCGAATGCAGCAGCAAGGCCGCGCCCAGCGACGCGGCGATCGACAGAGGAACTCCCGCCACGACGAAATACAGCGTGTTACCCAGCGCCTGCCAGAACAACGGCGTTTGCAGCAGTTCGACGTAGTTGCGCAGACCGACAAAGCGCAGGTTGCGCAGGTCGGCCAGCGCGTAGATGTCAAAGTCCGTCAGGCTCATGACCAGCGCGGCCAGTACCGGCAGGAAGAAGAACACGCTGATGACCAGCAGAGCCGGTCCGGCGAAGCACCAGGCGGCGCGTTGCGAGTTCATTTTCCCTCCTTGCGCGCCAATATCCAGCGGCGCTTTTCCAGGATATGGTCAGCCTTCGCATCCAGTTCGACGGCGGCTTGTTCGACCGTCAGCTCGCCATGCGTGACGCGCTCGGTGACCAGCCGCATCTCGGTGGCGATCTGCTCCCATTCCGGAACCTTGGGCGCCGGCTTGACGCGCTCCAGTTGCTGGCCGAAGGCGCTGGCGTACTTGTCGTTCGCCAGGGATGCGTGCAGCCAGTTGCTGCGGCGTGGCGGCAAGTCGCCGGTAAGTTCGTGGAAACGCGCCATGCTGTCGGTGCTCGACAGGTATTCGATCAGCTGCCAGGCCTCGCGCCGATGTTTGGACGATGCGGCCAACACCAGGCTGGAGCCGCCCGCCACCGACGCGGCAGGGCCGGTTGGACCGGGCAGGATGGCCGTCATCCAGCTGTCCTGCTGCCCGGCCGGCAGGCGGCGTTTGAATTCGCCCATATTCCACGGGCCGGAAATGTAGAAGGAGACGTAACCCATGCCGAATTCGTGATACACGTTGGTGATGCGGTTGAGCGGCGCCAGCTTCTGCGCGTACATGTCGGCATACAGCTGCAAGCTGCGACGGAAACCGGCGGTGCGGAAATTGCCGTAGCGGCCACCGTCGCGCAGCAGCGGCTCGTCCTGTTGCAAGGCCAGCGCCAGCAGCGGTTCGAATTCATCGCTCGGCAGCAGGATGGCGTAGTTGTCCGGCCCGACGATGCGCTTGATCGCGGTCATCGCCTTCATCCAGTCCGCCCAATTCTGCGGCGGCCTGGCGTAGCCTGCACGGGCCAGCATGTCGCGACGATAGAACATCACGCGGGTGTCGACGTACCAGGGCACGCCCCACAACTTGCCATCGACGATATTGGTATCCCAGATGCCCGGGAAGTAGTCGGCCGGCGTCACCAACTGCGACGCCGCCACCACGCCGTCCAGTGCCTGCAGCGCGCCGATGGCCTTGAACTCCGGCACCCAGGTATTCCCGAGCTGGAAAATATCCGGCATGACGTTGCCGGCGAATGCGGTCAGCAGTTTTTCGTGAGCGGCGGTCCACGGCAGTTGCTGCACTTCGACGCGCACGCCGGGATGGGTGCGTTCGAACTCCGGCATCAGCGCGGTGACCACTTCCCCCTCGCGCCCCATGGCCCAGAACTTCAGCACCACACCCTCCTCCTTGCGCGGCGCGCACGAGGACAGCAGCGCGGCGCAGGCCAACACCAGCAGGGCCGGAGAAAAACGCATCATCATTTCGACAACCAGCCACCGGTGAAGCCGGCGCGTTCAAGCCCGCGACGGATGGCGGAATTGCCGCGCATGACGCGCCAGATCAAATCGCTGCGATAGTTCTCGGTCATGGCGATGATCGGCCCTTGGTCGATGCCGAGGTAGTCGTTGTCTACCCAGCCT
The DNA here is from genome assembly GCF_003416895.1 of Duganella sp. BJB476. GTDB lineage: Bacteria > Pseudomonadota > Gammaproteobacteria > Burkholderiales > Burkholderiaceae_D > Rugamonas. Next base: position 121,277 of record NZ_QVIO01000001.1, on the reverse strand, counting down.
TTACCGGCCACCATGCGGCCCTGCGGCAACGGCATCTTGTACTGGAAGCTAGGATTGAAGGCGTCCAGGAAGCCGTAGCGGTCATAGATGAAGTCGCCATAGCGCTGCTTCATTTCCAGCACTGCGGGGATCACGATCTCGGGCGCGAACGGCAGCGACGCGGCAACGGCGGTTGGCGCCAGCGTGCAGTCGTCATAGGTTTTCACACCGCCGATGCCACGTGCGGCGTAGGTATGGAATGGCAGCTGCTGGCCGTCATACTCCAGCGTCTTGTCGACTGGCCCGTCGCTGGCGGTGATGCCCCAGACATTGGCTCCGTAGCCTTTGCAGCGCAGTGGATTGTTGATCGCGTAGTCGCGCTGCGCATAGGTGGCGCGGCGGCTGTTTTCGAAATAGTCGTAGCCGCGTTCGCGCATGTAATCGTCGCGGATGTTGCGGAAGTCGATCCAAACATGGCTGTACTGGTGGACGAACATCGACGGGAATCCCAGGTGTTCCTTGTCGCCCTTGCCCTCCAGGCTCTTGGCGTAGTTGCTGGTCCAGGCTTTCCACGCATCCGGCCGCACCGGATGCGATGGCGATCCCAATGCCAGCACGTAGACCAGCATCGCTTCGTTATAGCCCTTCCAGTCATAGCCGATGAAGCCCGACTCCGGGTGCCAGCCCAGCGCGATGGACGGCTTGCGCGCCTGCGCCCAGGTCCAGTCGACCCGTTCGTAGATCTCCGCCGCCAGCTTGCGGATTTCCTTCTCGGCGGCGTCATCGCCATCGAAGTAGGACTGGCAGAACAAGGCACCCGCCAGGAACAGCGCCGTGTCGACGGTCGACAGTTCAACCTTGTCGTTGTAGCGCAGCCCCGTCTTCATATCGAGGAAATGATAGAAGAAGCCCTTGTAGCCGCTGGTGCCGGTGCCTTTGGCCGCACCTTGCGGCGCGTTGCGGAAGAAGCGCAAGGTGGCCAGCACGCGGTCGCGCGCCTGCTGGCGCGTGATGTAGCCGCGTTCGACGCCGACCGGATATGCGGTCAGGCCGAAGCCCACCGCCGCCACGCTGGAGAACGAGGGCGTCGGATGGCGGTCCGGCACCAGGCCGTTGGCCGGATTGGCGGTTTCCCAGAAAAAGTCGAAGGTGCGCTGTTCCAGCTGGTCGAACAGCGGCGGCAGCTGGTTGTCGCGCGCGGCAACGGCGCCGGAGTAAAGCGCGAAGACGGCAAGCGCGAGGCCGGCAAGGGCGTGCGGTACGCGGCGTAATGCGAAGGGCATGGCAAGTGACATGAATCGTTATCTTCCAATGGCGAGCGCGCAAGGCGCGTCAGGAAACCGCCGCTCCCTTTGGACCGGGAGCGGCACTACACAACGGTACTACGGCCGGAGTCAGAAGGCGTAGCGCGCGCTGAACTTCACGGTGCGCATCGGGCCGCCCACCGAGTTTGGCGTGCCCAGGTTCTTGTTGTCGCCACCCAGGCGGTTCTGCGGATTGCCGGGGCCACCACCCCAGCCGTCATAGCCGCCGTAGTTGACGCTGTTGAACAGATTGAGCACGTCGGCGCGCAGCGACACCCTGCCGTAGCGGAAACCGACTTCCTTCGACACGCCGACATCGACCTGATGGAAGGCGCTGCCGTTACCCTTGGCCGATACGCAGTGATCGAAGCCGGTCGAGCAATCGGTGATGCGGTAAGGCAGACCGGAACCCAGCGTCAGCTTCCCGGACAACATCATCCCGAACGGCAGCAAGCCGTCGCTCACGCCGGCCACCACCAGGCGATGGCGCTCGACGTCGGTCGACGGATTCCAGCCCGAGGTGTTGCGGCCGTAGGTCCAGTTGAAGATGTCGTTGGTCCATTCCTTGTTGGTGGTCTCGCCGCGGCTGTAGGTATAGGTCGCGCCCAGGCTCCAGGTGGAGGCCTTGGTGTAAGGCTTGTCCATCTTCAAGTAGGCCGAATCGGTTTTCGCCTCGCTGATAAAGTCCCCCAGGATCAACGTGCTGAACCCCGGGACCGAACCCCACAGCGGGTCGATCGGCGAAGCCGTGCCCCAACCACCCTTGGGATCGCGGTTGCCGCCGAACCAGTTGAACTGGTTGTGGCTGCGCGAATTGGTGTAGCCAGCTTCCCCGTTCCAGATACCCAGCGCCTGGCGCAGGCCAAAGCTGAACTGATCAGTGTAGGCCATCTTGTGGTCGCTCTTGATCATCCAGACTTCGCCGCCGGCCTGCGCGTTCTTCTGCGATTCGTCCAGCGCGTGATTGGCGATGGTGCGGTCATACGCCCTGCCCCAGCCGGCGAACAGCACCGAGGCGCGGTCGCCCTTGATGTCGTAGGACAGGCCAAGTCGCGGCGCCCACGCTCCCTTGAACGGCTTGCGGTTGCTGCCGGTGCTGATGTAGTCCTTGATGTTGATGCCGCCCTTGGCCAGCGACTGTGCATAGGTCTGGCCTGCCGGAGCGCCGTCGCGCGGGTCCTGCTTGTCGAAGATGGCGACGCGGTCGGCCGGCGTGACATAGCTGTCGTTGAGCATATTGTCTTCGTAGTCGTAGCGCAGGCCAAGATTCAGCAGCAGCTTGTCGCTGGCCTGCCAGTCGTCCTGGAAGTACAGGCCGTACTGGTTGTTGGCGAAGTCCACGCCGCTGGCGGGGATCGCCGAATCGGTGCGGATGACGCTGGCCAGGCCGGTGACGGTATCGATGCGCTTGTAGATCTGGTCGACCGCGCGCGCGGTGCCGGACAAGTCATAGGTGATGTGCTTGACCTTGACGCCGCCCTTCATCGTGTGGCCGGCCAGGCCGGTGTAGGTCAGGTCGTCCTGCAACAGCGTGCCGCTTTGTTCGCGGAACTGGTTGTTGGGCGAGCCGCCGACGATGATCACGTCGACCACGTTGTTGTCCGTATTACTGGGCGAGACCTGGTAGCGGATATACGGCGACGTGGAGTTCGAATGCGGATTCCAGCTGTATTTTTCGTAGCCCAGGCGTGCCTCGTTGAGCCAGCGGTCGTTGCTCCATTCGTGCTTGAAGTCGAAACGGTCCTCGTCGTTGCTGCGGTTGAGGACATTCTCGGCCACGCTCAACTTGGCGTCTTCCGGTATCAGGTCGCTCTCGCGGCGCACGCGGGCGGTCGCCTCGACGCGCTGGTCGCGGTCGATCTGCGCATCCACCTTCAACAGGAACAGGTTCTCCTTGAACGACGACACCGCCGCGCCCTGCTGCGCCAGCAGTCCCGGCACCACGCCGGCGTTCGGCAACAGGTCGGTGCGCTGCGCCACCACCTGGCGCGGACTGTCGATCTTCTTGCCTTCGTAGGCGAAGAAGAAGTGCGCCACGTCCTGCTTGATCGGACCGCCCAGCGTCATGCCGTACTGGTCCTGCGACGACGCCGGCCGCGCAATGCCCTGCCGCTCCGCACTCTTCTGGAACGGATCGAGCGCGGTCAGGTTGGTGCCGGTGTGATCCCAGAACACGTCGCCATGCAGCTCGTTGCCGCCGGACTTGGTGACGGCGGTGATTGCGGCGCTGGACACCTGGTCGAACTCCGCCTTGTAGTTCTGCGAGATGACCTTGTACTCCGCCACTGCCGATTGCGGGAACGGGTTGCCGCGACTGGAGTCAATGCCCGAGACGCCGCCGCGCAGGATGTTGTTCTTCTGGCTGACGCCATCGATGAAGACGTTGACGTTATCCTGGTTCTGCGCGCCGCTCTGCACCTTGACGTTGCCGCTGCCATCGACGTTGAAGCGCACGCCCGGCGCGAGGTCGGCGAAGGACAGGAAATTGCGCGTCACCTGCGGCAGCTTCTCGATCTGCTCGCGCGAGACCGCCGTGCCGATCTCGGAGCCGGCGACATCGCGCCGCGCGGCCGAACCGGTGATGACCACCTGCTGCAAGCCCCCCTGCAGCGCCAGGTTGACCTGGCTGGTCTGGCCGACGCTGACGGTGACCAGCTCCGCCTTCTGATCGCCGACCTTGATCTGGTAGGTGCCGGGGGCGACGCCGCTCAGCACATAGCTGCCGTCGGCGCGCGTGGTAGTGCGGTAGGCGTAGCCATTCAACTGATTGGTGGCCGTGACGGCGGCGCCGGCCGACGGCGCCGCGTTGGCGGCCGTGACCTGGCCCTGGATGGTTGCGCTGCTCAACTGCGCACCGGCGTGGGGCGCGGCCAGCAAGGCGGCGGCCAGCGAGGCCGCCATGACGGAAAGGCGTAATGCCGGCAAATGCCGTGGACTTGTTTTCATGTTTGTCTCCTGATTTTTGTTGTGTACATCTAGGGCATGAAGCGGAACTGCGAGTTATATGGGTGTGCTCTCTCCCGTCGAAGCGCGCGCCACCAGCTCGGCGCCCAATGTCTGCGCGGAGGCGGACACGCTACCCGGCTGGCCGATCTTGGCGACCAGGCTTTCCAGCGCCCGCACACCCAGATCGGCAATCGGGACTCGAACGGTGGTCAGCGCCGGGCTGACATACCGCGCAATCGGAATATCATCGAAGCCGGCCAGCGCCATGTCGCGCGGCAGTTGCAGGCCGCCCTGCTTGAGCGCCAGCAGCGCGCCGATCGCCATCATGTCGTTGGCGGCGAACAGCGCGTCCGGACGCAGGGCCGCATCCATCTCCAGCAGCACCTGGCCAACCGCCTGGCCGGACACCTCGGAGAAGTCGCCTTCGTAGACAAGTGGCGCGGCGCCCGGCACCAATGCGGCCAACGCGGCGTGGTAGCCACGCAGACGTTCCTGTGCTTCGAAGTTGCCCGAGGGGCCGGCCAGGAAGGCGATGCGCCGATAGCCACCGGCCGCCAGGTGCGCCACCATGGCGTATGCGCCGCTGTAGTTGTCGACCGAGATAGATGGATACTGGGTGCCGCCGGCGGCGGTGTTCATCAACACGATCGGCAGGTCTTCCGGCAGGTTATCGGACAGGAAGGCGGCATCGACGTGCGGCGACATCACCAGCAGGCCGTCGACGCGGCCGCGCATGGCGCGGATCGCCAGCGCCGCTTCATCGGCGTCGCCATGCAGGCTGGAGACCATCAGGTGCAGGCCGCGGCGACGAGCGGCGCCGTCTATGCCGCGTATCATCTCCGAGAAGAATTCGCCATACAGGTCCGGCAGCAGCACGCCGATGGTGTTGGTGAAGCTGGTGGTCAGGCTGCGCGCGCCCACGTGCGGCATGTAGCGCATGCGCTTGACCACGGCCAGGATGTGCTTGCGGGTGTCGTCGGTGATGCTGGCATGGCCGTTCAGCGCGCGCGAAACGGACGCGACGGAAACGCCCGCTTCTTGTGCCACATCCTTGATGGTGATCGCCATTGAGTGCTTTCATTAAAATGTAACCGGTTACATTACGATCGAAAAGAAAACCGGCTACGTTTTTTTGCAATGTAACCGGTTACATTCGATGGCGATAAGTCTACTCGCGTTTTGTCGAGGCTGTAAAGAGATTTTCACAACATTGCACAACACTGTGCACGCCCGCCCCGCCGCCCTGCGTTACAGGGTCTTGACGAACTCGCGTATGCCGCCCAGCAGCATCTCAACCGACATCGCCGTCAGGATCAGGCCCATCAGCCGTTCGAAGGCCGTCATCACCTGCGGGCCGAGGACTTTCTGCAGCTTCTCGGCGCTGAGGAACACGGCCAGCCAGACCACGCCCACCGCCGCCAGCGCGGCCACGTGCACCAGCACCTCGCCGGTGCTCTCGCGCGAGAACAGCAGCACCGTGGCCAGCGCCGACGGCCCTGCCAGCGCCGGGATCGCCAGCGGCACGATGAAGGGTTCACCGCCTTCGGTGCGGCCCAGCACGCCGTCCGGGTGCGGGAAGATCATGCGGATCGAGATCAGCAGCAGGATCACGCTGCCGCCGATGCGCAGCGACACTTCCGACAACTGCAGCGCGGTCAGGAAGTGGCGGCCGAAAAACATGAAGACCAGCAGCAGCACGAAGGCGATCGCGCATTCGCGGATGACGATGCGCGAACGGCGCGCCACCGGCACCGGGTTGAGCACGCTGGCGAACAGCGGCACGTTGCCGAACGGGTCGGTCACCAGCAGCAGCAGGATGAAGGTCTGGAAAAAATTCTGGGTCATGGCATCCCTGGGTCAAATGAAAAACGGGAGCCGAAGCTCCCGTTTGCAGTGTACCACCAGATTCAGCTTATGCCGATTTGCGGCGGCGTGCCACCACACCCATCAGGCCCAGGCCAGCCAGCAGCATGGCGTAGGTTTCCGGCTCAGGTACTGGTGCGGTTTCGTAGGTGTAGGTCACCTTGGCGTAGCCGTCCATCAGAATGTCGGTGCCGTATTTGGCATTGCCGCCCGAGGTCAGCGCCTGCGCCGAAACACCGTCCAGCGTTGCCGAGTAGGTGCCGCCGCCGATGAAGGCACTCAGGTTGGTCGGCAGGTTGAACGTCAGCACCTTGCTATTGGTCACTGCAGCCACGTCGGTGTGCTGGCTGGCGCCGGCGGCCAGGGTAAAGCTTGGATCGATCCAGTTGCCGGTGGTGACAGTCTGGCCGGCCACGGTAGCGGTCAGGTCGCCGCCGGTGTGGATGGTGAAGGTCGAACCGCTGGAAGCCTTGTTCTTGATGTCGATCGTGCCGTAGATGGTGTTGAACAGTTCAAACTGAACCGAGGTCAACGTGCCCAGGCTGGCGTTGAACTGCGCAAAGCTCAGCGAACCAGGATTCGATTCAACGTCAAAAATGGTGCTGGTGATGACTGGCGTGGTGTGCTTGGTGGCAGCCTGTGCGCCAAAAGCGACGGTCATGGCCGCAGCCGCGAACAGGGTTTTCGTGAATTTTTTCATGTTATATCCGCAATCGTTGTCGTGAGAGTCAAGTCTTAAGCCTGAGCCGAGCGCGATTTGCGCTTGGCTGCGAAGGCAACGACGCCCAGACCCAACAGCAGCATGCCGTAGGTTTCTGGCTCTGGCACTGGGGCAGTGTTATAGGTGTAGGTGATTTGACCCTGGCCGATAGCCGTCGTGGTGTAGTCGGCAGTGATGCCGCTCGGGCTGTCAGCGCTGCTGACTGCGGTAACGGCCAGCATGCCTGCAACATTGCTGTGACCAGTAAACATGGAGAAGTAGCTGTTGCTCAGATTGCCGGAAGCCGACAATACGGCACTGCCCTGGCCTGCCAGCACGTCGGTGGTTTTCTTGTACGAAGTGACGGTGTCCGAGAACAGGGATTTGGTGTCAGTGCCAAATACCGAGTTGTCCGGCAGCTTCAGGGTCATCGTCGACGACAGGTCGATATCGACTTGCTTGTTCACGTTCTTGGAATTGGACAGCAGTACCTGGCCGGACACGGTCGTGGCGTAGGAAATGCTGATACCGGTCAGGATACCCTTGGTTGGGTCGAATTGCTTAACGGTCAATGCCGTCAGCAGGTCGGTGTAGCTTGGGCCAAAGGAGGTGATGTCATAGGTGACGGTGTTGGCCATCGCAGGTGCCGCGAACACGCCAGCGGCTACGCAAATTGCTGCGGCAGCAAAATTTTTCAGTTTCATTCAATTTCCTTAAAAATGGTTACCCAGTTACGGTGCTGTAAGGCAACCGCAGGGATCCTGCTCTGCTGCCACTTGCATACTTAAAGCAATCTTAACACAAAATGTCCTATTTGCATTTCTTTTTACACATCGAAGAGAATTAATATGCAACTTTAGTTGCCATAAAGCATATATTCGTTGTCCACGACATACAAATAGAAAAAGCGGCCAGTGGCCGCTTTTCCGTGGAGCAATAAACGCAGTGTATTTGACGTTTAGTTGCCGCTCTCGCCCTTCTTGATCCATGCCGCCAGCTGGTGCGGACGGATGCCGTCGTAGTCTTCGAACGGCTGGTGGATCCATGGGTTGTGCGGCAGTTCTTCCATCTGGTAGTCCGGCTTGAACACCGAGCTGCCCTTGGTCCAGATCACCGCCGAACGCACTTCGGTCACGCCTTCGAAGTTGTCGGTCAAATGCTTCATCACCTTGACCAGCGTGACGCCCGAATCCGCCAGGTCGTCGACCAGCAGGATGCGGCCGCTCAGCGGGCCCTTGGTCATCGTCATGTATTTGGCGATGTCCAGGTCACCGCGCACGGTGCCGGCTTCTTCGCGGTACGAGCTGGTCGACAGGATCGCCAGCGGCACGTCGAAGATACGGGAGAACACGTCGCCAGGACGCACGCCGCCGCGCGCCAGGCACAGCACCTGGTCGAACTTCCAGCCCGACTCGTGCACCTTGAGCGCCAGGCGCTCGATCAGGCGGTGGTATTCATCCCAGGAGACCCAGAGGTGTTTGTCATTCGATTGTGGGGTCGTCATTTTTGCAAAATCCTTTGATTACTCGAATGGATGACGCAGCACGATCGTTTCCTCACGATCCGGGCCGGTCGATACCATGTCAACCGGCACGCCGACCAACTCTTCGATACGTTTGATGTAAGCGCGGGCCGTGGCCGGCAGTGCCGCCAGCGACTTGGCGCCCACGGTGCTGTCGGTCCAACCCGGCATTTCTTCGTACACCGGCACGCAACGGGCGGCTTCTTCAGCGCCGGACGGGAAGATGTCCACGGCCACGCCGTCGATGGTGTAGCCGGTGCACAGCTTCAGCGTTTCCAGGCCGTCCAGGACGTCCAGCTTGGTCAGGCACATGCCCGTCACGCCGTTGATCTGCACCGAACGGCGCAGCAGCGCCGCGTCGAACCAGCCGCAGCGGCGGGCGCGGCCCGTCACGGTGCCGAATTCGTGGCCCACTTGCGCCAAGTGATGGCCAACGCCTGCATCGGTAGGCAGTTCCGAAGGGAACGGGCCGGAGCCGACGCGGGTGGTGTAGGCCTTGGTGATGCCCATGATGTAGTGCAGCATGTTCGGACCGACGCCGGCGCCGGCGGCGGCATTGCCGGCCACGCAGTTCGACGAGGTGACGAACGGATAGGTGCCGTGGTCGACGTCCAGCAGCGAACCTTGCGCGCCTTCGAACAGCAGGTTGGCGCCGGCCTTGTGCGCGGCGTACAGCGCGCTCGAGACGTCGGTCACCATAGGGCGCAGGCGCGGCACGTAGGCCAGCGCGTCGTCCAGGGTCTTCTGATAGTCGACCTTAGGCGCCTTCAGGTAGTGTTCCAGCACGAAGTTGTGGTAGTCCAGGTTCTCGGCCAGCTTTTCGGCGAAACGGCTTTCGTTCAGCAGGTCGGCGACGCGGATCGCGCGGCGCGCGACCTTGTCTTCGTAGGCCGGGCCGATGCCCTTGCCGGTGGTGCCGATCTTGGCTTCGCCACGCTTGGCTTCACGGGCCAGGTCGAGTGCCGAGTGGTAAGGCAGGATCACAGGGGCCGCGTCCGACACCTTCAGGCGCGACGCGACTTCAACGCCGACCTTTTCCAGCTTGTCGATTTCGCGCAGCACGTCCGGCACCGACACCACCACACCGTTGCCGATGTAGCAGGCCACACCCGGGCGCATGATGCCCGACGGGATCAGTTGCAGCGCGGTCTTGACGCCGCCGATGACCAGCGTGTGGCCGGCATTGTGGCCGCCCTGGAAGCGGACCACACCTTGTGCATGATCGGTCAACCAGTCGACGATCTTGCCTTTACCTTCATCGCCCCATTGGGTACCGATGACGACGACGTTTTTTGCGTTTTTCTTTGACATCACACTAACCTAAGTTTTTAAGAATCCAGTTGCTACCATTATCATCGAGGACCAGAGCGCGATCGCACTCGAACTCGTCCAGTTCGTTGCTGTGACCCGGCATGCTTTGGATCACGACTTCGCCGGACTTGCGCAGTTCGGCGATTTTTTCCTTCAATTCCGGCGCATTGCCCCACGGCGCGCGGATCGAATGCTTGCGCTCCGCGGTTGGCAACAGGCGCGCCAGTTCGCGCAGGTCGAGCGAGAAGCCGGTGGCGGGACGTGCCCGGCCGAAGGCCTCGCCTACGTGATCGTAACGGCCGCCGCGCGCCACCGCGTTCGGCAGGCCCGGCACGTACAGCGCAAACATCGCGCCGCTTTCGTACTGATAGCCGCGCAGGTCGGCCAGGTCGATCGCCACTTCGGCGCGATTGATGGCCGAGGCCGCCAACGCGGCCAGTTCGGCCAGCGCCTTGCTGATGCCCGGCAGGTCCGGCAGCACTTCGCGCGCGCGCTTCAATACTTCGACGTCGCCGTACAGATTCGGCAATGCCAGCAGCGCGTCGCGCACCACCGGCGAATAATTTTGTGTCAACGCCTGCAGGCCCGGCACGTCTTTGGCGCGCAGCAGCAGGTACAGCTGGGCTTCATCCCTCATCGCCGCGGCGTCGCCTTCGAGGATGGCGCGCAGCACGCCGACATGCGTCAGGTCCAGCCGCACTTCGGTGAAGCCGGCCAGGGCCAGCGAGGCCAGCGCCAGTTCCTGGATCTCGGCATCCGCCTCCAGGCCGGCGTGGCCGTAGATCTCGGCGCCGATCTGCAGCGGCTCGCGGGTGGCGTGCAGGCCCGACGGACGGGTATGCAGCACGCTGCCGGCGTAGCACAGGCGGGTGACCGAGTCGCGGTTCAGCAGGTGGGCGTCGATGCGCGCCACCTGGATCGTCATGTCGGCGCGCAGGCCCAGCATGCGGCCCGACAGCTGGTCCACCAGTTTGAAGGTGCGCAGATCGGTATCCTGGCCGGCGCCGGTCAGCAGCGACTCCAGGTACTCCAGCAGCGGCGGCATCACCAGTTCATATCCGTACAGACGGAAATTATCCAGCATCAGACGACGCAACTCTTCAATCTTGCGCGCTTCCGACGGCAAAACGTCGGCGATATTCTCAGGCAAAAGCCAATTCGGCATGGGGAGGCAGTTTAAAAATGAACAATGTGGCGCACGCGCCGAGGCCCGTGAAGCAGAAGGCCGAACCTGATATTTTACGCGAAAATGCGTTGCGGGAGGGGAAAAAGATACACCGGATGTCATCGCCGCGCAGGTGGGAATCCATACTGACTATGGATTCCCACCTTGCGGGAATGACTATACAACTTATTTTTTGGCAGGAGCCGCTGCCGGGCCGGCGGCGCCGGAGCCCTTGAAGTACTTGAAGAAGTCCGAACTCGGATCCATCACCATCACATCGCTGCGATTCTTGAAGGTGGCGCGGTAGGCTTCCAGGCTACGGTAGAACTTGTAGAACTCCGGGTTCTTGCCGAACGCTTCGGCGTAGATCGCCGAGGCCTTGGCATCGCCCTCGCCGCGGATCTGCTCGGCGTCGCGGTAGGCTTCGGCGATGATCACGGCGTGCTGGCGGTCGGCGTCGGCGCGGATCTTCTCCGATTCGGCGCTACCGGTCGAACGCAGTTCATTGGCCACGCGGGTACGCTCGGCCTTCATGCGCTCGTACACCGAGTTGTTGATCTGTTCAACATACTCGACGCGCTTGAGGCGCACGTCGATGATCTCGACGCCGATCTGCGACGATTCCGCCACCACCTTGGCGCGGATCGCTTCCATCACCTTGCCGCGCTGGCCGGAGATCACTTCGCCCACGGTGCGCTTGGTGATTTCCTCGTTCAGCGCCGCCTTGACGATTTGCGACATGCGGTCGCGGGCGCGGCCCTCGTCGCCGCCGAAGGTCACGTAGTACAGCTTGGGCTGGCTCTCGGCGCGGCCGATGCGCCACTTGACGAAGCTGTCGACCAGGATGTTCATCTTCTCGGCCGTGATGAAGCGCTCCGCGTCCGGGGTCTCGATGGTCATGATGCGGTTATCGAGGTAGACCACGTTCTGGAACGGCGGCGGCAGTTTGAAATGCAGGCCTGGTTCGCGAATGACTTCCTTGATCTGGCCCAGCGCGAACACGATGGCGTACTTGCGCTGGTCGACCACGAACATGGTGGACGACAGCAGCAGGAACGCGACGAAGGCCGCTATGAGGGTACTGGCTATGCGGTTCATTAACGACCCTCCCGTTCACGTAAGGCATCGCGGGCGCGTGAATCGCGCTGGCGACTGACTTCCACCTGCGGCATCACTTCGGCCGGCAGCGCGGACGACGATGACGAGGAGGCAGCCTGCGAGGCGGCGCGGGCGGCAGCGGCGGCGCTGTCGGTGGCCGCGGCCTGGGCGATCATTTTATCCAGCGGCAGGTACAGCATATTGCTGCCGGACTTGGCGTCGACCATCACCTTGCTGGTGCTGGTGAAGATCTGCTGCATGGTTTCCAGGTACATGCGGTCGCGCGTGACGCCGGGCGCTTTCTGGTACTCGGCCAGCACCTGCTTGAAGCGCGAGGCGTTACCGGTGGCGTTCTCGGTGATCATGGAGCGATAGCCCTCGGCTTCCTGCAACAGGCGCGAGGCGCTGCCGCGTGCGCGGGGAATCACGTCATTGGCGTAGGCCTGGCCTTCGTTCTTCTGGCGCTCGCGGTCCTGCCCTGCGCGCACGGCATCGTCAAAGGCGACCTGCACCTGCTCCGGCGGCTGCACCGCCTGCAAGGTCACGTTCGACACCAGTACGCCGGAAGCGTAGCGGTCGAGGATCTGCTGCATCAGCTGCTGGGTTTCGAGGGCGACCTTGTCGCGGCCCTCGTACAGCACGAAGTCCATCTTGTTCTTGCCGACGATTTCGCGGATCGAGGTCTCGGCCACCTGGCGTACGGTTTCCTCCTCGTCGCGGTTGTTCACCAGCCAGGCCACCGGGTCTTTCAGCTTGAACTGCACGGCGAACTGGATGTCGATGATGTTTTCGTCATCGGTCAGCATCAGCGATTCGCGCGCCTGCTTGTTCTTGATGTTGTTGCGGTAGCCGATTTCCACCATGCGCATCTGCGAGACCTTGACGGTTTCGTCGCTCTGGAACGGATACGGCCAGCGCCAGTTGAAACCGGAGCCGGTCACATGGCTGATCTTGCCGAAGGTGTAGACCACGCCGGCCTGGCCTTCCTGCACGATGAAGGAGCCGCTGGCGAGCCAGATCAGCGCGATCACGGCGCCGATCGCGCCGGCCGTGGCGCGCATGCCGGCCAGGTCGGGACGACCGCCGCCACCGCCATTGCCGCCGCCGTTACCGTCGGGACGATTCTTCTGGCCGAAGAAGCTGTTCAGGCGCTGATTGAAATCGCGCCACAGCTGCTCCATGTCAGGCGGCCCTTCGCCGGGCTTCTTGCCTTCATTGGCTTGCGGCTTGCCGTCTTTTTTGCCCGAGCCCCATTGGGGATCGTTCAGCGACAGCTTCAGGCCGAGACGTTTCATAAGTGACGAGACACGCATTAGTGTGATCCGACATGAGTGAGGGTGGGACTGCTATCCGGTTCCGCTGCGGGTTCAGCTGATTCTTCGTCTGCTTCGGCATCGACGTGGTAGGCCTGATTGAGCCGGGCACCCGGCGCATTCTTGGCCCATTCCACGATGGCGCCGCGCAGAAGGTCAGTTCCCTGACCGGTGCGGGCGCTGAGGAAAACGCGGGAAATCTTATCATATTCATCCCGCTCGACCGACGGCTCCAGCCCGGCGGCGTCGATCTTGTTCCACACCAGGATCTGCGGGATATGGTCCGCGCCGATTTCCTTGAGCACCAGGTTGACCTGCTCGATCTGCTCCATGCGCACCGGCGACGAAGCGTCGACGACGTGCAGCAGCAGGTCGGCATGGATGGTCTCCTCCAGCGTGGCGCGGAACGCCGCCACCAGCTGGTGCGGCAGCTCGCGCACGAAACCGACCGTGTCCGAGATCACCACGTTGCCCACTTCCTGCCCCATGTACACACGGCGCGAGGTGGTGTCCAGCGTGGCGAACAATTGATCTGCGACATACACGCCAGCCTTGGTGACGGCGTTGAACAGCGTCGACTTGCCAGCATTGGTATAGCCGACCAGCGACACCGAGAACGTCTGGCTGCGGCCGCGCGAACGGCGCTGGGTTTCATGCTGCTTGCGCAGCTTGTCCAGGCGCGCGCGCAAGGCCTTGACCCGCTCGCCGATCAGGCGGCGGTCGGTCTCGAGCTGGGTTTCGCCGGGGCCGCGCAAACCGATACCGCCTTTTTGACGCTCGAGGTGAGTCCAGCCGCGGATCAGGCGCGTGGCCAGATGCTGCAGCTGAGCCAACTCCACCTGCAGCTTGCCCTCGTGGGAGGCGGCGCGCTGGGCGAAGATGTCGAGAATCAGGCTGGTGCGGTCCAGCACCCGGATGTTCAGGCGCTTTTCCAGGTTGCGCTGCTGGGCAGGCGACAAGGCGTGATTGAAGATGACGATTTCGATGCGGTGATCCAGCACGGCCAGACCGATTTCATCGGCCTTGCCGCTGCCGACGAAATAGGCGGCGTCCGGGGAGGAACGCTTGGCCGTGATCGTCGTCACCGGTTCCGCGCCTGCTGAGCGAGCCAGCAGGTTCAGTTCCTCGACGCTGGCGGCAAAGTCGCCCTGACCGAAATCGATACCGACTAGAGCTGCGCGCATACGACGGTCAAGGCTGGGCGAGTTGAGAAGAAGCTGTGTTGCAAGCGCTTATTCCGCTTCGGATTCAATGTTGAGGTTGACGGCGCGTGCCGGTACCACGGTGGAGATGGCGTGCTTATAGACCATCTGGGTCACGGTGTTACGCAGCAGTACGACGTACTGGTCGAACGATTCGATATGACCCTGCAGCTTGATGCCGTTGACCAGGTAGATCGAGACAGGAACATGCTCTTTGCGCAAGGCATTGAGGAATGGGTCTTGTAACAGTTGCCCTTTGTTGCTCATAACAGCTCCATTTTATGTTGTTGTGTTGGAATTGGAGGCGAAACGCTTAATTTCAAGTACGTGGCCCAGCGAAAGTCAAACAATTTTCGCTGAAACACCGTTCGCCACGCCGGGAATGGTGCTTCTAAGCCACTGTAACCTGTTTTTGCCTTTTTTGCAGGGCGCACCTGCAAAAAAAACCGCTTATTTCGACTGAGTTTTTGCGAATGGATTCTTACCGGTGCGCAGTTCGATGCGCAGAGGCGTGCCCACCAGCTGGAAGGTGTCGCGGAAATGCTTTTCCAGATAGCGCTTGTACGGCTCGCCGACCGCGTCCAGGGCATTGCCGTGGATGACGATCACCGGCGGATTCATGCCGCCCTGGTGCGCATAGCGCAGCTTCGGACGGATCGAACCCTTGCGGCGCGGCTCCTGCTTCTCCACGGCCTCGATCAGGGCGCGGGTCAGCTTAGGCGTCGACAGGTTGCACATGGCGGCGGCGTAGGCCGATTCAACCGACTTCATCAGTGGAGCAATGCCCTGCGACTTCAACGCCGAGATGAAGTGCATCTTGGCGAAGGACAGGAAGTCCAGCTTGCGGTCGATGTCGATCTTGATCTCGTCGCGCTCGTCGGTGCGCAGGCCGTCCCACTTGTTGACGGCGATTACCAGCGCGCGGCCTGTCTCCAGCACGAAGCCGGCGATGTGGGCGTCCTGCTCGGAGATGTCCTGCTGGGCGTCGAGCATCAGCACGACGACGTTGGCTTCCGAGATCGATTGCAGGGTTTTGACGACCGAGAATTTCTCGATCGCTTCGAACACCTTGCCGCGGCGGCGGATGCCGGCCGTGTCGATCAGCGTGTACTGCTTGCCTTCGCGCTCGAACGGAATCTCGATCGAGTCGCGGGTGGTGCCCGGCATGTCGAAGGCGATCACGCGCTCTTCGCCCAGCAGGGTGTTGATCAGCGTGGACTTGCCGACGTTCGGACGGCCGACCAGCGCCAGCTTGATGCCGTGCTCGGTCTTTTCCAGTTCCTCGGGATCGTCCGGACGCTGGGCGAAGGCCAGGTCCAGCGCCTCCTCCACCAGGTCGGCGACGCCGTCGCCGTGTGCCGACGAGATCGAGTAAGGCTCGCCCAGTCCCAGTTCGTAGAAGTCGGCGACGACAGAGGTGTAGCGCATGCCTTCCGACTTGTTCACGACCAGCATGACCGGACGGCCGCTTTTACGCAGGAAGTCAGTAATGGTTTTGTCATGCGGCGTCAGGCCCTGGCGGCCGTCGACCAGGAACACGACGATGTCGGCTTCGGCCACGGCCTGCTTGGTCTGCAGCGCCATCTGATGCATGATGCCTTCCTTGGCGACCGGCTCGAAGCCGCCCGTGTCGATGACGAGGAAGGGACGTTCGCCGACACGGCCCTCGCCATAGTGACGATCGCGCGTCAACCCAGGCAAGTCCGCCACCAGCGCGTCGCGCGAGCGGGTCAGACGATTAAACAAGGTCGATTTCCCTACATTGGGTCGACCCACTAGTGCGATTACCGGCTTCATTTTATTACTCGACCGCGAGAGCGGTCACTGTCCCTGATTGGGTTTGGAAAATCAAATTCGTGCCGGCGATGACAGGGTCCGATTGGATCGGGCTGCCGTCGGTCGCGGCGCGACCTATTAATGCGCCATCTTCCCGTGACAGGAGATGGACATAACCCTGGTAGTCGCCCAAGGCAATTGCACGGCCGTAGGAAACTGGCGTCGACAGGCGGCGGTAAGCCAGCTTGTCGTTCTTCCAGGCGTTGCTGCCGTTTTCACGGCTGTAGGCTGCAACTTCACCTTTGTCGTCGGAGACGAATACAAAACGCTGGTCCACCGCCACGCCCACGTCGGACGAAGCAGGCTTGCTCCAGTGCGGTGCACCGGTGATGGCGTCGTAGCAGGCCACGCGGCCCTGGTACGACACGGCGCAAACATCTTTTTCCAGCACCACCGGAGTGCCGGCGATGTCGGTGACGCGTTCCAGCTCGGTGGCGCCGCGCGGTTCGCCGACCACCACTTCAAAGCGCTGCAGGCCGGTGGCCAGCACCAGCGCCAGCAGCTTGCCGCCCGGCTGGGCCACGTACACATTCGGACCGTTGACCACCATGCCCGGCGCGTTGCGCAGGGTCAGGGCCGGCGTGGTGCGGGTGACGTTCCAGCGCTTGGCGCCGGTCTTGGCGTCATACGCGGTGATCAGGTTGTCGACGCTGCGCACGATCACCATGCCGCCGCCCACCACCGGCGACGACAGCACTTCGCTCGACGCCTGGGCTTTCCACAGTTGCTTGCCGCTGGCGTCATACGCGAGGATAACACCCTTGACGCCGCCGACCACAATCACCTCGCCGTCGCTGCCGACGCCGGCGGTCAGGTCGGTGCCAGTCTTGATGCGCCATTGTTCCTTGCCGGTGGCCGCGTTCAGGCGCGCCAGCGCGCCGTCGGCGTCGGCCACGTACAGGCTGTCGCCCACCAGCGCCGGGGTAAAGACGGCGGTGCCGGCCTTGCCCATCGAGTATTTCCAGACCGTCTTGGGCGTGGTGCCGCCCTTCAGCTCCACCAGCGGCGCCGGCAGGTTCTTGGTTTCTTTGGACGAGAACAAGGAACAACCGGCCAACATCGCAAACACGCTTGCAGCAATAACTTTTTCGGTAATACGCATTTTTTAACCTTGATCTGGAGGCGCCGGCAGCGGCCGGCGCCGATGAATTACGCTGCGTCCTTGGCGGCTGGCACGGAGCCGCCGATGGCTTCAAACTTCAGCTGGATCAGCTGACGGCCCGGGTTCTTCTTGTCGGTGGCGTCCAGCGCGGCCTGGTAGGCGGCGCGGGCTTCCACCAGCTTGTTCTGCGCGACCAGGATGTCGCCCTTGCGGTCGGCCACGGAGCCGGCGAACTGCGGCGCCACGTCGCCAGCCAGCACCTTCAGCGCTTCATCGTAGGCTTTCTCGTCCAGCAGCAGGCCGGCCAGGCGTACCTTGGCCACCGACTTGAACTCGTCGCCGCCATGCTCCGCCGCCCATTGCAGCTGGGCCTTGGCCGATTTCAGGTCGCTCGCTTCGAAGCTGCTCTTGGCCGCCACCAGTGCGCTCATCGAGGCGTAGGCGGTGTTGCCGAACTTGCTTTCCATGTCGCCGGCGGCGCGCAGCACCTTGGCGTTGTCTTTCGCGTTCACGGCCGCCTGCACTTCGTCGTACAGCGCCGCGGCTTGCGTCGCCTGGTTGCGCTGGTAGTAGTTCCAACCGGTGAAACCCGAATACGCGGCCAGGCCGGCGATCAGCACCCACGAGGTCAGATTGCCGTACTTGTCCCACCATGCTTTGAGGGTTGCAATTTGTTCTTGTTCTTCGAGATCGTATGCCATGTCGTTTCGTCTACTAGAGGTTAAGTAAATGCGGGTTTATAAATAGTACGGCTTAGTGATTGCAATGCTCGTCGTGCACGTGGTGGTGATGGTCGCCGCTGTCGGTGATCTGGTCGACCACGAAATCGACGACGTCGTCGAACGGCACCGTCGACTGCTGCGCTGCGCCCTCTTCCGCGCGCATCGCCTTGACGCTGGCGGTGTGGTTGGCGACTTCGTCTTCACCGATGATGACGGCGAACGAGGCGCCGCTGCCATCGGCTTTTTTCATCTGGGTCTTGAAGCTGCCAGGGCCATTGGCGGTCGAGGCGTGCATCACCACGTCCAGGCCGGCGTCGCGCAGGCGCTCGCCCAGCACGAAGGCTTGCAGCTGCGCCGCCTCGCCCTGATGCACCAGGTAGACGTCGCACTGGTCGGGAGCCGACGGCTCGCCGGCTTCCTTCATCAGTTCCAGCAGGCGCTCGATGCCCATGGCGAAACCGACGGCGGGCGTCGGCTTGCCGCCGAAGGAGGCGATCAGCGGATCGTAACGGCCGCCGGCGCACACGGTGCCCTGTGAGCCCAGTGCGTCCGTCACCCATTCGAACACGGTGCGGTTGTAGTAATCAAGGCCGCGCACCAGGCGCGGGTTGATCACGTAAGGGATGTTGTTGTGGTCGAGGATCTTGCGCACGCCGTTGAAGTGCGCCAGCGATTCCTCGCCCAGGTAGTCCAGCAGCTTCGGCGCGGCGGTGACGATTTCCTGCAGCGCCGGATTCTTGGTGTCCAGGATGCGCAGCGGGTTGCTGTGCAGGCGGCGCTTGGCTTCGGCGTCCAGCACGTCCTCGTGCTTTTCCAGGTACGCGATCAGGTCGACGCGGTGGCGCGCGCGCTCTTCGGCGTCGCCGATCGAGTTCAGTTCGAGGCGGATGTTTTCCAGGCCCAGGTCATCCCACAGGCGGCGGCACAGCATGATCATTTCGGCGTCGATGTCCGGGCCGTTGAAGCCGACGGCTTCGCAGCCGAACTGGTAGAACTGGCGATAGCGGCCGCGCTGCGGACGCTCGTGGCGGAACATCGGGCCCGTGTACCACAGGCGCTTCGGACCTTCGTAGACCAGGTTATGCTCGATCACCGCGCGCACCGTGCCGGCCGTGCCCTCAGGGCGCAGGGTCAGCTTGTCGCCGTTCATCGAGTCCTCGAACGAGTACATTTCCTTTTCCACGATGTCGGTCACGGCGCCGATGGCGCGCGCGAACAGCGCGGTGTTTTCCACGATCGGCGTGCGGATCTGCTGGAAGCCGTAGCTTTGCACCACCGATTGCGCGGTGTTCTCGAACAGCTGCCACAGATGCGAGTCGGTCGGCAGGATGTCGTTCATGCCTTTGACGGCTACAATTTTTTCAGTTTTGGACATATTCTTTGCTGTAGTTCTTTTTCACGTAATTCAGTACGATTTCCTGGAACTCTTCAACGATGCGCTCACCGCGCAGCGTGGCGAACTTGGCGCCGTCGACGAACACCGGCGCGGCCGGCGATTCGCCGGTGCCCGGCAGGCTGATGCCGATGTTGGCGTGCTTCGATTCGCCAGGGCCGTTGACGATGCAGCCCATCACGGCCACGTTCATCGCCTCCACGCCCGGATAGGTCTTTTTCCACTCCGGCATCTGGTCGCGCAGATAGGTCTGGATGTTGTCGGCCAGTTCCTGGAAGGTGGTCGAGGTGGTGCGGCCGCAACCCGGGCACGCGATCACCATCGGCGTAAATTTGCGCAGGCCCATGGTCTGCAGGATCTCCTGGCCGACCACCACTTCCTTGGTGCGGTCGCCGCCCGGTTCCGGCGTCAGCGAGATGCGGATGGTGTCGCCGATGCCCTCTTGCAGCAGCACCGACAATGCGGCCGTCGATGCGACAATGCCCTTGCTGCCCATGCCCGCTTCGGTCAGGCCCAGGTGCAACGGATAGTCGCAGCGCTTGGCCAGTTCGCGGTACACGGCGATCAGATCCTGCACGCCCGAGACCTTGCACGACAGGATGATCTTGTCGCGGCCCAGGCCCAGTTCTTCGGCGCGCACGGCGTTCTCGATGGCGGAAGTGATCAGCGCCTCGTACATCACCGCCTGTGCGGACCACGGCTCGGCGCGGCCGGCGTTTTCGTCCATGATGCGGGCCAGCAGCGCCTGATCCAGGCTGCCCCAGTTGACGCCGATGCGTACCGGCTTGTCGTAGCGCGCGGCCACTTCGATCATCTGCGCAAACTGCGTATCGCGCTTGGCGCCCTTGCCGACGTTGCCCGGATTGATGCGGTACTTCGACAGCGCCTTGGCGCATTCCGGATAATCGTTCAGCAGCGTGTGGCCGTTGTAGTGGAAGTCGCCGACCAGCGGCACGTCGATCTCCATCTTGTCCAGCTGTTCGCGGATGTACGGCACCGCGGCGGCAGCTTCGGGACGGTCCACCGTCAGGCGCACCAGCTCCGAACCGGCGCGCGCCAGCTCCTTGATCTGAATCGCGGTTTCGATCACGTTGGCGGTGTCGGTGTTGGTCATCGACTGCACCACCACGGGGGCGTCGCCGCCCACCCAGATCTTGCGCTGGCCGTGCATCACCAGCACGCTGCGGCTGGCGCGGCGATTCAATGGTCCCGAAGGAATAGCTGTTTGCGTTGAAGACATGATCGTTGTACTCGTACTGATTATTTGATGTTCACGCGCGAAATCGTACCGCCCGCGACCGGCGGCAACGCCAGCGGCGCGCCGCCCAGCGTGGCTTCCACGCCAGTCGGTTTGCCGACGATCAGCAGCGCCGGATCCTTGATGTCAAAGGTCTCGGTGCTGCCGGCTTTCACCAGCCGCGAAATCAGCGGCGTCGTGCCCGGGCGGCGGATTTCCACCCACGAATCCTGCGTCACCTTCAGCACCAGCTGGGTGCCGTTGGCCGCCACCGCAGCTGCGGCAGGCGGCGATACTTGCGCGACCGGCGCGGCCGGAGCCGGCGCTGGTGCCGGCACTGCGGCGGCCGGAGTGGTCGTCGCTGGCGCTGGCGCCGTATCCGTGGCGGAGCCTTGCGGCGGCACCGAAATCAGCGGCACGCTTGGCGACTGCAACGGCGCCGTTTCCTGGCCCGGCTTCAGCAGCGCGGTTTCGATCGGCGCGACCGGCACGTCGGCCGGCTTGGTCGCCTCTGCGGCCGCGCTTGCGCTGGCCGATGCATCCTTGTCCGAACGCTGGAACAGCGTGGCCGGGATCAAACCGGTCTGGTAGGCATACGCGCCGGCGGCGGCAACCACCACCACGACCGCCACGCCGACCAGCCATGCGGCCGGGCCGGGCGAACGTCCCGTCATCGACGGGAAGCGCGACTCGGTGAAGGTGGCGGCGATTTCCTTGCGCGGCGGCGCAGCCTCGTGGCTGGTCGGCGAGATCACTTCGATCATCGCCACCAGCGGCGTGGCGTCTATCTTCACGACCTTGGCATAGGCGCGCACAAAGCCGCGCACCACAGCCATATTCGGCAGCGCGGCGTAGTCGCCCGCTTCCAGCGCCTTGACCTGGCGCGGCGCCAGTTTCAGTTGGTCGGCAATCTGTTCGACCGTCAGCCCCATCGCTTCACGCTGGGCTGCCAGTTGTGCTCCGGGCGTGGCCAGGCTGCTGCCCTGGTCCTTTGGCGGTTCTGCCCACTCTGAATTCATTGGTATCCCTGTCTCACTCATCAAACGCCCCACGTTGATAAGCAGCATACTCGGTCGAACCGGGGTGGTGGCGGCGCAATTGCGTCGCCCAGCTGGTTTCCGCACCCGTGTCGCCCACTCTATGCTGCACCTTAATCCCGAGCCACAGCACATCGGCCGTCAGGCTCTCCATCTTTGCCACCTTGTTCAGACGGGTAATGAAGAAATTGGCGCGCACATAATCGCGCTTTTCAAAATAAACCCGCGCCAGATTGGCGTTGGTGGCCGGCAGGTCGGGCGTCAACTGCAAGGCTTGCAGCAGATAACGCTCCGCGCTGGCGTAGTCCTTGATCTTCAATGCGCAGGAACCGGCGTTGTTCGCGGCGTTGGCCGGCGAACGGTAGGCACGGTTGCCCAGGGCTGCATCGAACAACGGCAGCGCCTCGGCCACGCGGCCGGCCTGACACAGGAAGGAGCCGTAATTGTTGGCCAAATCCGGATTCGCCGGCGCCAGCTTGCGAGCGCGAACGAAGTTGTCTTCGGCCAGGCCGTTCTCGCCCATCGCCTGGTAAATCAGGCCGCGCATGCCGTAGCCGTCGGCGTAGTTCGGATCGGCCGCCAGCGCCAGCTTCACTTCGTCCAGCGCGAAGGTGTACTGCGCCTGCTCGAAGTAGCCGACCGCCAGCTGCATGCGGATCTCCACCTTGCGCTGGGCGGCGGTCTGGTCCGACACGGTGGTCAGCTCGGCCTGGCCGCTCTTGCCGCGTTCAGGTCCTGGCGACGCACAGCCGGCCAACGCCCCTGCCGCGCACAAGGCGACGAGACTGAGCCGGCTACGCTGCGCCAGGAAGGTCATCAGGAACGGATCTCCACGATCTTGCCGAAGTCAGCGCCGAATTTCTGCTGGTACTCGGCCATCTTCTCCATGCGCTGGGCGACCTTGGTGCGGTCCTGGACTTCGCCGGCCAGCTGGCCGCAGGCGGCGTCGATATCGTCGCCGCGCGTCTTGCGGATGGTGGTGACGATGCCGCCGTCGACCAGGATCTGGGCGAAGGCCTTGATGCGCGGGTTCTTGGAGCGCAGCAGGCCCGATTCCGGGAAGGGATTGAACGGAATCAGGTTGAATTTGCAGTTGACGCCGAACTCGCGGTCCTGCACCAGGGCCAGCAGTTCACGGGCGTTCTCGTCGGAGTCGTTGACGCCGTCGAGCATGCAGTACTCGAAGGTGATGAAGTCGCGCGGCGCAAATTCCAGGTAGCGCTTGCAGGCGGCCATCAGCTCTTTGAGCGGGTATTTTTTGTTCAGCGGGATCAGGCTGTCGCGCAGCTTGTCGTTCGAGGCGTGCAGCGAGACGGCCAGCGCCACCGGCACTTCCTGCGACAGCTTGTCCATCATCGGCACCACGCCGGAGGTGGACAGGGTCACGCGGCGGCGCGACAGGCCGTAGGCGTTATCGTCCAGCATCAGCTTGAGGGCGGTGGCGGTCGGCTCGAAGTTCAGCAGCGGCTCGCCCATGCCCATCATGACCACGTTGGTGATCTGGCGTTCGCCTTTCGGGCCTGGCTCGATGCCCTTGGTGCGACGCAGTTCGAATTCCGCCATCCACAGCTGGCCGATGATTTCGCCGACGGTCAGGTTGCGCGAGAAGCCTTGCTTGCCGGTCGAGCAGAAGCGGCAGTTGACGGCGCAGCCGGCCTGGGTCGAGATGCACAGCGTGCCGCGGTTTTCTTCCGGGATGAACACGGTTTCGACCGCGTTGCCGTTGCCGACGTCGACCAGCCATTTGCGCGTGCCGTCGGTGGACGTGTGGTCGCTGATGACGGCCGGCGCCGTGACGTGGGCGCGGGTTTTCAGTTTGTCGCGCAGCGACTTGGCCAGATCGGTCATGCTGTCGAAATCCGACGCACCGAATTGGTGGATCCAGCGTTGCAGTTGCTTGGCGCGGAACGGCTTCTCCCCCAACTCGGCGCAATAAGCGATAAGTTGCGCGGGATCGAAGTCCAGCAAGTTGGTCAGAGGTGCGTTCATATTCAGGTTCAAAACAGTACTAATCATTTTTTCCGTTTCCGCACCGCGGCGCGGAAACGGATCTACTAAAAATTACTTACCGAAGAAGTAAGCGATTTCAACTTGGGCGGCTTCGACAGCGTCGGAACCGTGAACAGCGTTAGCGTCGATCGAATCGGCGAAGTCGGCGCGGATGGTGCCCTTGTCAGCCTTCTTAGGATCGGTAGCGCCCATCAGTTCGCGGTTTTTCAGGACTGCGTTTTCGCCTTCCAGAGCTTGGATCATGACTGGACCGGAGACCATGAAGTCAACCAGATCCTTGAAGAAGCCGCGCTCTTTGTGTGCAGCGTAGAAGCCTTCAGCTTCTTCACGCGACAGTTGCTTCATTTGAGCAGCAACGATCTTCAGGCCAGCGCCTTCGAAACGGCTGTAGATTTGGCCGATTACGTTTTTTGCAACTGCGTCTGGTTTGATGATCGACAGGGTGCGTTCGATTGCCATTTAAAAAACTCCAATAAAAAGAAAGGTTTAAAACAAAATTGATAACTCAATCAACCTTTGATTTTACCATAGAACACCCCATATACCGAGAATCGGGCGTAGATAAGCTTGCAAGAGCGGCCATATATTAGGACTATGGCTAGATTAAGCCATCTTTAAGCGGGTTTTGGGGCCCATTTTGCGCATTTTTACCCCGGCGTGCTATGCTTTTGGCAAGCGGTATTCGAATTACTCTGAAGGAGGTTCCTTATGAACAACATGCAAAACACCTACGACCTGGCGGGAAGCCGCCGTTCGGTGCAGCACGCCGTGCTGCGCAACACCTACTGGCTGCTGGCGCTGTCGATGGTGCCGACCATCTTTGGCGCCGTGCTGGGCGTGGCCCTGCAGCTGCCGCTGGGCGGCGGGCTGATGAGCTTGCTGTTCCTGGCGGTGGCCTTCGGCTTCATCTGGGGCATCGAAAAGAACAAGGATTCCGGCGTGGGCGTGGCCCTGCTGCTGGGCTTTACCTTCTTCATGGGACTGATGCTGACGCCTATCCTGTCGTTCACGCTGCGCGCCTACACCAACGGCGCCTTCCTGATCATGACGGCATTCGGCGGCACGGCGACCGTGTTTGCGGTGCTGGCTTCGATCGCCACCGTCTCCAAGCGCGATTTCTCGGGCATGGGCACCTGGCTGTTCGCCGGCGTTGTCGTCCTGATGCTGGCGTCGCTGGCCAATATCTTCCTGCACATCCCGGCGATGTCGCTGGTGATTTCGGTGATCGCGGTCGTGATCTTCTCGGCCTACATCCTGTATGACGTACAGCAGATCATCAACGGCGGCGAGACCAACTACATCCGCGCCACACTGAGCATCTACCTGGACGTGTACAACGTCTTCGTCAACCTGCTGCGCCTGCTGGGCATCTTCGGCGGCAGCCGCGACTAAGCGAACCAGCAGCACCCTCGAAAGCCGGCCCAGCGCCGGCTTTTTTCATTTTAGCGGACGTGGAAGCGGGTGGTGGCGATGACTTGGGCGTTGGCGTCGATCAGGGCCAACTGGTGCGGGCCGGGAATGGGGCGCCAGGCATAGTCGGCGTTGGCTTGGCCGAGGTCGGCTCCGTCCAGGCGCCAGTGCAGCCCCTTCCCTGCCTGGGCCTGGAAGAAGACGCGCTGGACGGCGTCCGGAATGTCGGGATCGATGGCGATGATGCTGGCGTCGCCCGGATACAGAATCTTGGGTGCGCGCTGCGTGTCCTGCACCAGCGCGATGACCGGGGTTTCGGTGCCGGAGATGAACCACTCGCCGCGCGCCGATTCCAGCGCCGGCTGGTAGACGATCTGCTGGCGCAGCATGCCCGCCGGTGGCTGCGGCGCGCGGCTGGCCTGGCCGCGATGCAGGTAGTCCATCACATCGCGCCACACCGGCGCCGCGCCGGTGACGCCGGAAACGTCCCACATCGACTGCCCATCGAAATTGCCGACCCAGACGCCGACCGTGTATTTGTCCGAGTACCCCATGCACCAGTTGTCGCGCATATCCTTGCTGGTGCCGGTCTTGACCGCGCTCCAGAAGGTGGTGGCCAGCTCGTTCTTCAGGCCGAAGGTCAGGCTGCGCGCGGCGCGGTCGGAGAGGATGTCGCCTACGATGAAGGCGCCCCTGGCATCCAGCACCCGGCGCGACGAAGGCGCAGCACCAGCGCGCGGCGCCAGTGTCACCGCACCGTACATTCCGCCGTTGGCCAGCGTGCGATAGGCATTGCTTAACTCCAGCAGCGACACCTCGGCGGAACCCAGCGCCAGCGAATAGCCATAGAAATCCGGCGCCTCGGTCAGGCTGCTCAGCCCCACGTCATGCAGGCGCTCGTAGAAGCGGTCCATGCCGGTCATCACCAGCGTGCGCACCGCCGGCACGTTGAGCGAACTGGCAAGACTGGTACGCGCGCTGACATGGCCTTTGAAGTCCTTGTCATAGTTCTGCGGAATGTACAGGCCGGACGGCGTGGAGATATCGATCGCCGTATCGTCCATCACCGACGCCGCCGTGATCAGCTTGCGCTCCAGCGCCAGCTCGTACAGGAAGGGCTTGAGCGTGGAACCGGCCTGCCGCAACGCCGCCACACCATCGACCTCGCCACCGCCCGCATTGCCGACGTAGGCCAGGATCTCGCCGCTGGCGTTATCCAGCACCACCAACGCGCCATCGTTGACGTTGCGTTCCCTCAGCGATATCAGCTGCTGCCGCAATGCCGTTTGCGCGTAACGCTGCAAATCGCCATCGAGCGTGCTGCGCACCGCTTGGCCGCCACTGGTCAACAGCTGCTGGGCCACTTGCGGCGCTGGCGGTAATTCGGCTGCCAACAACGGGCGGCTCATCGCGATCATGGTCCGCAGCTCGATCTCGTTGCAGGTGGCGGGCGCCTTGAGTTCGCGCGACAGTGCGCACGCGCGCTGCCACACCACCTTGGGCGCCGCGCCCGGCCCGCGCAGCAGGCTGGCCAGGATCATCGATTCGGTCAGGTTCAATCCCGACGGCGCCTTGCCGAACAAGCCGCGCGCCGCCGCACCCACACCTTGCAGCTCGCCGCGAAACGACACCAGGTTCAGATAGGCCTCCATAATCTGCGGCTTGGTCCAGGTAGCGTCGAGCTGGCGGGCGGCTTTGATCTGGTCCCACTTCTGGCCCCAACTGCGGCCCTTGGTAGATGCTTGCAGATGCGGATCCAACTGCGCCGCCAGCTGCATGGTGATGGTGGAGGCGCCGCGCGGACGGCTGCGGAACAGATTATCCCAAGCGGCCTTGGTGGCCGCGCTCCAGTCGACGCCTCCATGTTCGTAGAAGCGCTGGTCTTCGGCTTGCAGCACCGCCGCCGGCAGGCTGGGAGAGATGTCGGCTAGCGCCACCCACGGCAGGCGGCGCACCTTCATGTCGATGCGCAGCGATTGCACCGGCTGGCCGTGGCGGTCCAGCAGTTCGGCTTCCGACGAGCGATAGCCGGCGCGCACCTGCTCCGGCGTCGGCACTCCAGCGACATCGGTGGATGCAGCGGGGCCGGCGGCCGGCGCCCCTTGTGCGGCGCCGGCCAGCGCCAGCAGGGTTGCTGCAATCAGTTTCATTTAACGCTCATCGGTGCATTCGGCGCTTCGCCAAACATCTCCGGGCTGTACATCGCTTCGACGCGCGTGGTCGGCAGGTTGAACTGGCCCGGATTATTCAAGCGCACAGTGTACTCCACGCTCCACTTGCCTTTCGGGACAAACTGATAGAACGCGTGATAGCCCTCGAAGGTGCGCTCCTCGAACACCGGCCACGCCCAGCCGCTGCTCTTATTGCCGCTGCTGAGCAACTGCGAATCGCGTCCCAGGCCGGAACCCAGCACCGTGGCGCTGGCCGGGATCGGATCATCCACCACCACCCAGGTCATGTCCGACTGCGCTTCCAGATCCAGATGCACGCGATAGACGTCGCCGCGCGACCAGACGCCGGCCTTCTTCTGCTCCACCGGCGTGATGGTCTTGGCGATCTTGTAGCCGCTCGATACCGGCGTCTTCAGCGGTAGCGCGGCCAGCGTCTGCACCGTCACCCACGGCTTGCCGGTGCCTGCGTGCGCGAGTTCCAGTTCGCCGCTGCCACGCGGCCATGGCAGCAGCACGCTGCCGCCCTTGGTCGCGCCACCGAAGGCGATGCTCTTGCTGGCCTGTCCCAGCGTGGCGCTGCTGGTGCCGGTCACCGCCACGTTCTCGAACTTCTGCGAGAAGCGGTCGATCGCCAGCGTGCCCCAGGCATTGGCCACCGTCGTGCCCCAGCGGCCTTTCTTCTGGCGTCCCAGCGCGCCGCGCGCCAGCCGGCCGATGTCTTCCTTCCAGACCGGGTTGTCCACCATCGCCAGCAGCAGCCGGTTGGCGTTGCTGTCGGCGGAGGCCATCAGCCACCACCAGTCGTCGGTGCGTTCGGTCGAGAAGCCCATCGTCGTGCCTTGCAGGTTCAGGCGCGAACGCAGAATCTGGTCCGTCTGCGCCAGCCGCTGCGCGTGCTGCGGCAGCTTGGGCGAGCGCTTGAGCACTAGGTACCAGTCGATGACGGCGGACGTCGGCCACAGATTCGGCTCGACGGAGAACGACTCCAGCGCTTCCGGCTGGATGCCGTTGGAACGCGACAGCGCCTCCAGCGCAGCCATCTTGCGAATTGCCAGGTCGGTGGTCGGCAGCGACGAGTAGCGCGTCACTTTGCCCTGCACAAAGGCCATCAGGCCGCTCTCCATGCGCCCCTTCAGCTCATCGGGAATGGCGTAGCTGGCTTCCTGCGAGGCCGACAGCACATAGGCGGTCAGCGTGTCGGAACCCTGCTGCATGCTGGCGAAGTACTTGACCAGGCCATCGGCGTCCAAGTGCGCCGGCAGCGTATCGACTGCCGACTGCCACATCGCCTTGTCATGCAGCGCGATGGCGCGTGAGCTGACCTGCTCGAAGCAGCGGTATGGATAAGCGCTCATGTAGTCGCGCACACCCGGCAGGTCGCTACCGAGCCTGGCGCTGAACTGCGCCTGCACGCCGCCGCGTCCCGGCAGCGCATCGTCCGGCAAGCGCACCTGCATGGACTGCTTGCCGTCCAGTTGCAGCAAGGTCGCCTGCGTGGTGCGTACCGGTACGGCGGCCACCACTTTCTGCTTGACCTTCAGCCGGTCGCGCGATGCAGCACCGCCCTCGCCTTCAGTGATGATGTTGGCGCTCACGTCCCACGCCAGCGTGCTGACGGACAGCGGCACCTGGTAATCCCAGCCGACATCCTGCGCCTGCCCGGCCTCCAACGACACCTGCTGCGGCGCCAGCGCCTTGCCGCCCGCACTGGCGGTCAACGCGACCTTGACGGCGGCATTGGTGGTGTTACGCAGCGTGAAGCCGGCGCGGAAGCGGTCGCCCTCGCGCACCAGCGCGGGCAGGCCTGACAGCAGTATCAGATCCTGCGAGCTACGCACCTCGGTGCGGCCGGTGCCGAACAAATCGGCGTCGGCGCTGGCGATGGCGACGATGCGGAAGGCCGTCAGCGAATCGTTGATCGGCACCTGCACCGTGGCTTCGCCGTTGGCGTCCAGCGTGACGCGGGCTTTCCAGAACAGCAGCGTATCGAACAGCTCACGACCCGCGCCCTTGCCACCGCCACCGCCGTGCGGCACGGCCTTGCGGCCGAAGTGACGCTTGCCGACCACCTGCATCTGCGCGGTCGCCGTTTCCACTTGCAGGCTGCGCTGCTGCATCATCGCTTCCAGCAGGTCCCAGCTGGTGTTGGGCATCAGCTCCAGCAGGCCGACATCGACCGCCGCCAGCGCCACCTCGGCGCCTGCGGGCGGCGCCGAACCGTCCGAGCGCGTGACCTTGACCGCCACGGTGGCCTTGTCGCGGATATTGTAGACCGGCTTGTCGGCGGTGACCTGCACCTTCAGCTCATTGGCCGACCAGCCCACGCGCAGCGGCGTGATGCCAAGCTTGTAGGCGGGCT
The DNA here is from genome assembly GCF_003416895.1 of Duganella sp. BJB476. Taxonomy (GTDB): domain Bacteria; phylum Pseudomonadota; class Gammaproteobacteria; order Burkholderiales; family Burkholderiaceae_D; genus Rugamonas. Next base: position 91,597 of record NZ_QVIO01000001.1, on the reverse strand, counting down.
TGCCCAGGTCGACCAGCGCGGTCGGCTGCACGCTGGCCACGCGGCCGCGCACCACCAGCGCCGATACGTACACGTTGGGCGCATAGCTGTTCTTGACCGGGATGGTGAACACCGGCGAACTGCCCGACAACGGCCGCACATAGGTATCGATGATGCCTTCACGCTCCACGGTGATCAGCGCGGTCGCCTCGCGGAACGGCATGCGCACCTGGAAGCTGGCCGTGTCGCCCGGCTCGTAGCGCTTCTTCTCCGGCAGCAGATCGATGCGGTCGTTGTCGGTGGCGTTGAACCACCAGTCGGCACCGTCCGCCACCCAGGTTTCGCGGTTGGTCATCGCCACCCGCTGCTGGCTATCCTGCGTTTTGGCGCGCAGAATCAGGTTGCCCGATGCGGGCGCCTTGACCTGGCAGATCAGCAGACCCTTGTTGTCGGTTTTGCCTTCACAGGCGGCGCCCAGCGCCTTGACTTCGTTGTTGTTCTCGTAGGCGTAAAAGCCGCCGATCAGGCGCCGGCGGTGCGAGTACGATTGCCGCTGGAAGAAGTCCACCGACACCGGCGCATCGGCCACCGGCTTGCCCTGCAGGTCCAGCACCACCACCTGGAATTTCAACGCGTCCTTGCTCAGCACCCAGCCGTCCGGCTGAATGCCGATCACGTAGCTGGACGGCCACAGGGGAATGCGAGTGGACACGGACAGCGTTTCGCCGTTGGCGTCCTGGTAGGACATTTCGGCCGTCAGGTCGTGCGGCGTTTGCACCGTCGGCAGCTGGTCCAGCGTGACGCGCGCGCCACCGGCCTTGTCCAGCGTGAGGCTGCGGGTCTTGATGCCGGACGGGCCGCTGACCGCACCGCCGCTGGCATCGGCATCGGCCTCGCCTTCCTCGAACATGCCCTCGTCTTCATCGAAGGCGCCGTTGCTGCGCTCCACGCCGACCTTGACGTCGCCGGCGCTGAAGGTGAAGTCCGCGTAGTCTTCAAAGCTGACCGCCTTGTCCTGCACCACGGTGCGCAGCTGCACCGCCGCGCCGCCGGCGCCGCCGCCGGACAGGTAGCTGAGCTGCACATCCAGATCCACCGCAGGTGCCTGGATGGCCGGCGTCTTCGGTCCTTGGAGGATGGCCTTCATGGTCGGCACGCGGAACTGCTCGACACGGAAGCGCCCCGCCGTGCGGCCGCCCAGCATGACGGAGTACCAGCCCTGCTTGGCGTCGGCCGGTATCACCCACTGGTTTTCCGCGCTGCCGTTGGCGTTCCAGGCGATCGGCAGCTCATATTTCTGCTCGCTCCCTTCGTGCATGACGAAGATGCTGCCCGGCTGCGCCTTGCGCGACGCATCGTTCGCGCCGACCAGCGCTATGCCCCGTTCGACATGGCGACGCAGGAAGTGCTTCATGTGCACCGTCTCGCCGGCGCGCAGCAGCGTGCGGTCGAATACCGTGGCGGCGATGACGTTGTCGGCGCCGCTGCCTTCGGTCGGCAGGTTGAAGCGCCAACTCTCGATGCCGCGCGTCCAGCTGGACAGCGTAAAGGTCATGTCGGCGCCGCTGCGTGCGCTAATGAAGTAGCCGCCTGCGGATTCGCAGCTGCTCTCTTGCAGCTCCTTCGCGATGCTGGCCACGCCCATGCTGTTGGTGACGCCCTGCCATATCTGCTTGCCGGCGCAATCGCGCACCGTCACCTGCGCTTGCGGCACGGGCTTGCCCTTGTCCAGCGACGTCACCCACACCAGCGACGACCGCGCGCCGCGCTTGAAGTGCGCCACCATATTGGTCACCAGCGCCGCCGTGCTGATATAGGCGGTGGATGGCTTGTCGTTCAACGCCGCGCCCAGCTTGGGGCTGGCCAGTTCGACCACGTAGAAGCCAGGCTTGCGCAACGGGATGCCGACCACCTCAAACGCCTGGCGCCCGCCCGGCTTGGGCATGATGAAGCGTTCGACCGCGCCAACCGGCGCCTTCCTGCTCTCGCCCAGCAGCGGCTGATACAAGGCGTCGCCATACAGCTCCTGCGGTTCCCAGCCATAGCCGGACATGCGGCGCAGCCAGAACATGACCTGGCGGTCCTGCTCATCCTGCGCGACGCCGGCGTCGTTGACGCGCAAGGCCGCGCCGTCGACTCGCGACGTGCGCCCGGCCAGGCTGCCTTCGACATTGCGCACCGTGACCGGCAGCAGCCGGTCGCCCTTGGCCTCGATGATGCCGAAACGCGCCGGGAACTTGACCAGCGGCGGCTGCACATCCGTCTGCACCGCCATCGGGAAGCGCGCCTGATTCAGCAAGGGGCGGTTGGCGTCGTCCTTCAAGCCGGCCGGCAGCGACAGCGTCAGTTTGGACTTCTCCGGGAACGGGCCTTCAATGGTCAGCCAGCTGACATAATCGGCCTTGGCTTCTTCCTTGTTGACGCTGGCCTTGAAGACTTTGCCGCCAGGGCCGGTCAACTTGACGGCCAAGGCATCGGCCATGCGGATCGGCGCCGTGAACTCCAGGCGAGCGGGCAGGAAGGGGATGCAGGCGCCGTTGGTTTTCAGCCTGTCGCAACTGAACTTGGCGGTGAATTCAGGCCGTGTCTTGTACGACCAGGTCTGCTCCTGCGTCGTCGCGATGCCGCTGTCGGCCGCGATGCCCGCGCCCCAGACCAGCGACACTTCCGCATTCGCAGGCAGGCGGCGCTTGCATTGCAGGACCGCCAGCGGCAGCTTTTCCAGGCGCTTGCTGCGCACGGTCGCCGTCGCGCCCCACACCACGCCGCGCGCCTTGAAGTAGATGGTCAGGTAGCGGTCCATGAAGGACTTGCGCTGTTCCAGTATCTGCTCGCGTTCCGCGCCGGCCAGCACGCGCACGCCGATTTTTTCGTTGATGCCTTCGGCGCGGCACCATGTATGCGCGGCGACGGTGTCGTCGCTGGCCGGCGCGTCCAGGCCGAGGATGAAGATCTGCTGTTCGTCGATATCCGCCGCGCCCTCGCGCGGCATCGACTGCACGATGGCGGGGCCGCCGGTGGTAAAGGCGAAACGGCGTTCGCCGGCAAGCGGCTTGCCCGCCAGGTCTTTGGCGTCCTGCTTCAGCGTGAAGCTGCATGCCACGCCGGCCGGCAGGTCGCGGGCGAAATCGTAGCTCCAGTTTTTGCCGTCGATCCAGCGGCCCTTGCCCTCTTCCGGGCAATCGATGGTGAACGGATCGCCCAGGCGCATGTCGCCCAGCGGGACCATCTGGCCGCTGAAGCGCGCCGTCGCCTGGCGCACGCCTTTGACGACGCCGACGGGAGAAAAGGAAGTGACGGAAGTCTGGGCCAGGACGGCCAGAGGAAGGCTGCACAAGGCGGCCATGCCGATAAAGCGGGACAGGAGGCGCATGCCAACTCCGGTGCTGATGAGGAATCAGACCAGTGTTGCAAACGCCCCCGGCAATGTCAACAACATTACAAGAAAAACATCAGGCCAGCGCATCAAGCCAGATTAAATACACCCATCGATTCCACGTGCGAGGTGTGCGGGAACATATTGATCACGCCAGCCTTGTCGAGCACATAGCCGGCGTTGACCAGGATGCCGGCGTCGCGCGCCAGCGTCGACGGGCTGCACGACACGTAGACGATACGCTTGGGCAGCAGGTCGGCGCGGGTCTGGCTCAGAGCCACCAGCGCTTCGCTCAGCGCCATGGCGCCGTCGCGCGGCGGGTCGATCAGCATGCGGTCGAACTTGCCCAGCTCGACCAGGTGATCGGCGGTGATCTCGAACAGGTTGCGGGTGTAGAAGGTGGTCTTGTCCGACAGGCCGTTGGCCTTGGCGTTGTCCAGCGCGCGCTCGGTCAGCGAGGTCAGGCCCTCGATGCCGACGACTTCGCGAGCCTGCGTCGCCAGCGGCAGCGTGAAGTTGCCCAGGCCGCAGAACAGGTCGGCCACGCGGTCTTCAGGCTGCACGTCCAGCAGGCGCAGGGCTTTGACCACCAGCACGCGATTGATGTAGTGATTCACCTGCGTGAAGTCGACCGGTTTGAACGGCATCTTGATGCCGAATTCCGGCAGCTGATAGTACAGCTGCTGGTCCAGCGGGTAGTAAGGCTCCGCCGTTTCCGGGCCCTTGGTTTGCAGCCAGAACTGTACCTGGTGCAGGTCGGCGAAAGCCTTCAGCTTGGCGTCGTCGCCGGCGCCCAGCGGCGACATGATGCGCAGCACCAGCGCCGTCACGCCTTCGCCGATCGCCACTTCGATCTGTGGAATCTGGTCGAACAGGGTCAATGAGCTGAGCAGCCCGCGCAGCGGCAGCAGCAGATCCGACACGTGCTTGGGCAGGATCTCGCAGCTCTGGATGTCGGCCACGAAGATGGTTTTCTTTTCCTTGAAACCGACCAGCACCGTGTTCTTCTTGGCCACGTGGCGCACCGACAGGCGGGCGCGGTAGCGGTAGCCCCAGGTCGGCCCGTACATCGGGCGCATCACCGTCAGCGGGCGGACCTTGCCGATATGGCGCAGGTTATCTTCCAGCACGCGCTGCTTGATCGCCACCTGCGCGGTCGCTTCCAGATGCTGCATCGAGCAGCCGCCGCACATGTCGAAGTGCACGCACTGCGGCTTCACGCGCATATGGGACTCGTGCAGCAGCTCGTCCATGCGGGCCATTTCCCAGTTTTTCTTCTTCTTGAACGTGGTGAATTTCACCGTCTCGCCAGGCAGAGCGCCTTCGACAAACACCACTTTACCCTGGGAGCCGTCTTCATTTTCCAGATGGCCGACGCCGCGGGCGTCCATGTCGAGCGACTTGATGAAGATTGTATTTTCTTGCATAACGTTCAATGTTGGATTGGGAATGGCTAGCGCCGGCACTCGTGCGCCGGGGCCAACATGATAGCAGAAGGGAACTACAGCAGGGAATCGCGCACCACGCCGCGCGCGGCCATGGCGCGTTTCAGCTTGACCAGCGCTTCCTGCTGGATCTGGCGCACCCGCTCGCGGGTGACGCCCATTTCCTCGGCCAGCGTTTCCAGCGTGGCCGGATCGTCGTTGTCGAGGCCGAAGCGGCGCATGATGACGATGCGCTGCTTGTCGGGCAGCTTGGTCAGCCAGTCGCGCACCAGCAAGGTCATTTCGTGGTGCTCGGCGCGGGCGTCCGGGCTGTCGTCGGCGTCGCCGGGCAGCATGTCCATCAGCGACGATTGCGGATCGTTGTCCAGCGGCGCGTCCAGCGAAGTGGCGTGCTCGGACAGCGCCAGGATGTCCTGCACTTCCTCCACCGGGCGGCCGACCAGCTCGGCGATGTCCTCGGCGGTGGCGTCCTTGCCGTTGTGGTGCTGGGCTTCGAGATGGTATTTGCCGCGCAGGATCTGGTTCAGCTCGCGCACCATGTGCACCGGCAGGCGCACCGTGCGGGCCTGGTTCATGATGGCGCGCTCGATGCTCTGGCGTATCCACCAGGTGGCGTAAGTGGAGAAGCGGAAGCCGCGCTCCGGCTCGAACTTGTCGATGGCGCGCATCAGGCCGATGTTGCCCTCCTCGATCATGTCGAGCAGGACCACACCGCGGTTGATGTAGTGCTTGGCAATGGAGACCACCAGCCGCAGATTGTGCTCGATCATGGTCTGGCGGGCACTGAAGTCGCCGGACTTGGCCAGCGTGGCGTAGTGCACTTCCTGCGGCGCCGTCAGCAGCGGACGGGTGCCGATCTGGTTCAGGTAGTGCTGGGTGGTGTCGGTCGACAGTTCGGCCGCCAGCACTTTTTTCAGTTCGTCGACGCTTTCCAGCACCGCGCCCGGTTCGACGGTTTCCGCCTCGCCATCCGCAGATTCGATGGCGACATCATCATTGCTCTCGTCCGGGAATTCGTCCGGGGCCGAGTCGTCATCCATCGGGTCGTGCGGCGTCTGTGTCATGGTTCAGCTAGCGGTTAGGCAGGAATCTGGACGGGTCCACCGGTTTGCCCTGCTGCCTGATTTCAAAGTGCAGCTTGACGGAATCGGCATCCGAATCGCCCATTTCAGCAATCATTTGTCCCTTGGTCACGCTCTGGCCTTCCTTGACCACAATAGTACGATTGTGGGCGTAGGCCGACAACAAGCTATTACTGTGTTTCACAATAACGAGATTACCATAACCACGGATGCCGCTGCCGGCATACATCACTTTTCCGGCCCCGGCAGCCACGACTTGCTGGCCCGCCTTGCCGGCGATATCCACGCCCTTGTTCTTGCCCTCGTCGAAGGTGGCGATGACGCGGCCTTCGGACGGCCACATCCAGCTCAGTTTTTCCTCGTCGACGCTGGCGGCGGCGCTGGCGGCAGCCGGCGGTGCGGCGACCACGGCCGGCGATGGCGCCGGGGCCGGCTTGACGCTGCCCTCGGCCTTGCCGCCGCCATTGCCTTCCGGACGTTGCAACTCGGCCAGCGCGCTATCCGAATACGGTTTTTTCTCGCCTTTCGGCTCGGTTTTCTTGACCACCGGCGGTGGCGGCGGCGTCTTCTCCGCCGGCGGCATGACGATGGCGCCGGTCTGCACGCCGTTGGACGCGCTGTCGGGCGGCAGCACGCGCAGCACCTGGTCGACCTTGATGTCGTTCGGGTTGGCCAGGTTGTTCCAGGTCACCAGGTCGCGGTAGTTCTGGCCGTATTCCAGCGCGATGCGGATCAGCGTATCGCCCTTCTTGACCGTGTACAGGCCGCGCTCGTCGCGGGCGATCTGCGCCGTTTCGCTGGGGGTGGCGGGCTTGACTGGCGGCGGCACGGTGCGGTCGACGACCGGTGCCTGATTCGGGGTGGTGCTGCAGGCGCTCAATAAAGCGAGCGCAAAGCTCATTGCGAGCAAGTTACTTTTATTTGTCATTCTCATCTTAGTCTAATGATACGGGCACGTCATATCGTGCCCGGACGCAGCGGCACGAAATGGCAGTCTTCCAGCGTGACGCTGGCCCATTCTGCCTTGCCGATGCGTGTAATTAATTCCAGGTGCTGCGCGCGGACGCCCACCGGCGCCACCAGCCGACCGCCTATGGTCAGCTGTTCCAGCAGTGCTTGCGGCACTTCCAGGCCGGCGGCGGCCAGGATGATGCCGTCGAACGGCGCAGCTTGCGGCAGGCCTAGCATACCATCTCCGTAATGCAAACGCAGGTTCGGCACGCGCAGCGGCCGCAGATTGGCCTTGGCCAGCTCGTGCAGCGGCTTGATGCGCTCGATCGAATACACCTCCTGCGCCACGCAGGACAGCACCGCCGCCTGGTAGCCGCAACCGGTGCCGATCTCCAGCACACGCTGCAAGGGACCGCCGTTGCGCATCACCTCGATCATGCGGGCGACGATGTAGGGCTGGGAGATGGTCTGGTGGTGGCCGATCGGCAGCGAGGCGTCGATATACGCCTGCGAAGCCAGCGCCTCGTCCATGAACATATGGCGCGGCACGTTTTCCATCGCGCCCAGCACCACCGCATCCTTGACGCCCTGCCTGGCGATGCGCTGCACCATGGCGCGGCGCACCGCGTCCGACACCAGCGGATTACCGCGCGGCGCCGGCGCCGCCACCGGCTGCGCCCGCTCCATCGCGTAGCTGTGCGACTTGGACGGCGCCGCCACCGGCCGCGGCGTGGCATAACCGTGCTGCGGCGCCACGTGGCGGGCCGCGTTCTGGGTCGCCGTCTGCGGCGTCGCCACCGGCGCGAACACCGTCGCCTTCTTGGCCCCCTTATCGACTACCGAGGATAGCGGGAGGGGAAAGCTACGGTTCTTGTCGTTCATGCCAGGGCCTTTGCCAATGCATCGAGTTGAGTTTTGTGGGTCAGGTCGATCTGCAGCGGCGTGATCGAGGTCCGGCCCTGGGCGCAGGCAAAGAAATCCGTGCCCTCGCCGGCGTCCTTGGTCGCGCCCGGCGGGCCGATCCAGAAAATTTCCTTGCCGCGCGGGTCCTGGGCCCGTATCACCGGCTCGGCCTGGTGGCGCCGGCCCAGCCGCGTGGCGACCGGGGCCGTCAGCTGATCGTAGGGCCGGTTCGGGATGTTGACGTTCAGCAGATATGGCGCCGGCAACGTTTCATAATAGCGCTGGATGATGTCACGCGCATGACGGGCGGCGTCCTCGATGTGCTCCCAGCCGTGGGCGCCCTGCGAGAAGGCGATGGCCGGGATGCCGAACAGATACCCCTCGGTGGCGGCAGCGACGGTGCCGGAATACAGCGTGTCGTCACCCATATTCGGGCCGTTGTTGATGCCGGACACCACCAGGTCAGGCTTGTAGTCCAGCATGCCGGTCAGCGCCACGTGGACGCAGTCGGTCGGCGTGCCATTGACAAAATAGAAACCATTGGCCGCCCGCTGCACCGACAAGGGCCGGTCCAGCGACAGCGAATTGGAAGCGCCGGAGCGGTTGCTGTCCGGCGCCACGACCACGATGTCGGCGATGGGCGCCAGGGCTTCCGCCAACGCGTTGATGCCCGGCGCCAGGTAGCCGTCGTCATTACTGATCAGGATTCTCATACGGAGATTTTACCTGAAGCAATGGCCGGACTGCGCGTACCGGCGGCCTCCAGACCAGATAAATTTGCGCTAGCGCGACGGCGGCCGGGTGGCGCTCAAATGGACGTCCAGGGCCAGCAGCTCTTCGGCCGCGCGGGTCCACAGATCGCTGGCGCCGTGCCGCTCGCGCTGGCGCAGCGGGCGGGACAGGGCGTCGTCGTAATCGGCCGCGGCGGCGTCCTGATGCAGTTCCGGCACCAGTGCCGGCTCGCCAATCCGGCCGCCGACCGGCCCGCCCAATTGCACCTGCACGTCCGTCAGCTGGGCGCGCGCCTTGCGGGTGTCCGGGTGATCCGGCCCCAGGCGCCGGATTTGCGCCTGGACCACGGCCTCGAACAGGCTGCTGGCGGCGTCCAGCTCCTGCATCCGCAGCAAGGTGCAGCCCAGCGCGGTCTTGCTGCGCAGGGTGTCGACGTGTTCTGCGCCCAGCAGGCGCTTGCGCGCCGCCAGCACCTGCTCCTGCGCGATGCGGGCGTGCTCGGTGTCGCCGCGCCGGAACAGCATGTCGGCCCGGCTCGCCTTGCAGGCCAAGGTCAGCAGGTGCTCCGAGCCCAGCAGGCGCAGGTAGGCGTCCAGCACCGCGTCCAGCATGGCCAGCGCCTCGGCCGAGCGACCCTGTTCGGCCAGCGTGGCCGCCAGGTTGGCGCGCGCCGCCAGCGTATCGAGATGCTCCCGCCCCAGCAGGCGCTCGCGCGTCTCGACGATGCATTCCTCCAGGAACTGCGCGTCGTCCAGCTGGCCCTGCACGCGCAGCACGCCGGCCAGGTTGCTCTTGCTGGCCAGTGTGTCCGGATGGTCTTCGCCCAAGCCGCGTTGGCGCAAACTCATGCTTTCCTCGAAACATGTCAGCGCCTGGCGCAACCGTCCTTCGCGACGGTAGAGTTCGCCCAGCAGGTTGAGGTCGCGCGCCAGCGGCTGGGAGAGCGCCCGCACGCCCCCCTCCTCCAGCGCCCGACGCGCATCGACTATCGAGGCCAGCAGGTGAATCTCGCGGCTCGATTGCCACGGGAAATAGCCGCCGGCCAGCCAGTCGAGGAAGGCTTCGAAGGTGCGCGTCAGCGAAAAGCGGTCGCCGCCCTGGTCCATGCGCACCGCCAGTTGCTCGCCGTAGGCGAAAGTGCGGGTCTGTTGCAGCTGGACTTCGTCGAAATAGCTGTCCAGCGACATCTGCGACATGCCGTAGCAGGAACACAGCAATTGTTCGAAGATGGGCTGATAGCCCAGTATGCGCTGCTGCTGGTCGCCGCGCCGCCATTGGGCGCGCTGGGCGCTGTCGCCCATTTCGATGCGCGATGGCAGAGGATAGACCAATAATGGCCGCTGTTCATCCTCGTGGCTGCGGCGATAGGCGGTCGCGCGGGTGACCAGCGCCTGCACGCCCTCCAGGCTTTGGCGGTTGGGCGTGAACACCACCACCAGCTTGCGCGGCAGCAAGGTCGTGCAGATGCCGGCGCTGTCGGTGCGGCCGGTGCGGGAATCGACCAGCACATAGCGGAAATGCCGTGCCAGATTGTCGGCAAAGCAGCGAAACAGCGCCGGGCAGCTGTTGAACAGTTCGTCCCAGTGCATCGCCGCCAGCCGCTCGCCGTAGCTGTCGTCGAAGCGGCCGGCGCGCATCAGGTACAACTGGCTGCTCTGGTCGACCCGGCTGACATATTGTTCCCAGCCGACGGCGGCCAGCACCTCGCGCGCCAGTTCCTCCTCGTCCAGCAGGGCCGCGCCCTTGCGCCGACGCATCAGTTGCTCGCGGCAAGCCTCGAACAACTCCAGCACGCCCGGCCCCTCGTCGTGGTGATCGAAGTAATGATGCAGGCCCGGCGCTTCCAGGTCCCAATCGATCATCAATACCGGCGTGGTGGCGTTCTGTTGTCGCGCCAGCAACACTGCGATATTGGACAGGGCCATGGTGCGCCCGGTCCCGCCCTTGTAAGAATAGAAAGTGACGACTTCGCCGGTTCCAGTCAACGGCGGCAGCGACAAGGCAGTGATGTCCATGGCAAACCTTTTAGCGTGGGAAGTGTGGAGGAGGATGTGCGCGCCATTCAGGCGGGATCTCCGGCATGACAAAACGACCACAGTCATGCCCCGGCGGCGTGCATCGTTTTAGGTAGTGGTAATGCTCGGCAATTCGCAAAACAATCTTTTCTATATCCGGCAGGAATTCGGGATTGGTTTTCAAATCGCCGCTGGCCAGCGTGTAGCGGGAAAAATCGACATACATGCCCGGCCCGGAAATTTGCGGCGGCAAACCGTCCGGGTGACGGGTCATGATGACGGGGATGATCAGGTGGCTCGGCAGCGGGTACCACTGCTTGCGTTCATTTTCAATAAGTTGCATTGCTGCAAACTCACGGCGGGTGTAAGCGTGGGCTTCGTATTTGGGTGTATAAATGACAATCATGCAAGCGCTCTCACACATGGCGCGCGCGATCTTCTGATCGAGGTCGTCGCCGCCGCCGAGTTGCTCGCTATCAACAAAGAGTTCGTTCTCGTTGTCGAAGTGCGGCTCCAGGTAGCACTTGAGCGCTTCGACCAGATCGTTCTTGAACTTGCTCATGTACGCGTGCTGGCCGTGTGCATAACTGAAAAAGCAGCCGTGACGGATAGTCATGACATCCTCCGTTGCTGCCCTAAAGCGGTGCAGCGCTTAACCAACTCTAACAATCGGCTCAGCAGGCACTTTGTGCAAACGCAAACGTGCGGCAGGCCGAACTTTGCGCAAACCGGTGGCGGATTCAGGTATTATAAAAATCTAACGACCGTTCTATTTTTAAACCAAGGAGACCATCATGAAAGCTGTCGTATGTCAAAGCTGGGGATTGCCGGATACCCTCACCGTCCAGGAATTGCCCGATCCGCAAGCCGGTCCGGGACAGGTCGTGATCGATGTCAAAGCGGCCGGCGTGAACTTTCCGGACGTACTCATCATCCAGGGCAAGTATCAATTCAAGCCGGAATTGCCGTTCGTTCCGGGCAGCGAAGTGGCCGGCGTGGTGCGCTCGGTTGCTGACGATGTGACAACTTTCAAGCCGGGCGACAAGGTCATCGCCTTCACTTCGACCGGTGGTTTTGGACAACAACTTTTGGCGCCGGTGCAGGCCCTGGCGCCCATGCCGCCAGGCATGGATTTTGAGACAGCGGCGGCGATTACCCTCACCTACGGCACCTCGCATCATGCGGTGGTGGACCGTGCCGCGCTAAAAGCTGGCGAGACCATGCTAGTACTTGGCGCGGCTGGCGGTGTGGGGCTGGCTGCGATCGAGATCGGCAAAGCCCTTGGAGCCCGCATCATTGCTTGCGCTTCGACCGATGAGAAGCTGGAAGTGTGCAAAGCGCATGGCGCGGACGTGCTGATCAACTACAGCAAGGAAGATTTACGCGAGGCGATCAAGGCGGCGACCGGCGGCAAGGGGCCGGACGTGATTTACGACCCGGTCGGCGGCGAATATGCGGAGCCGGCGTTCCGCTCGATTGCGTGGCGGGGACGTTATCTGGTGGTGGGATTCGCCAACGGCGAGATTCCGAAATTGCCGCTCAACTTGACCTTGCTCAAAGGTGCGTCATTGGTCGGCGTGTTCTGGGGCGAGTTCGTCAAACGCGAGCCAAAAGCCAACCTGGCCGGCATGCGTCAGTTGATGGGATGGTTACAAGAGGGAAAGATCAAGCCGCATATTTCGGGGCGGTACAAGCTGGAGGAAACGGCCCAGGCGCTCAATGATATGGCGGCCAGGAAGGTCACGGGCAAGGTGGTGATATTGCCTGGCTAACAAGCTTGCCACGCCGGCGGCGTCCGCGAAACGGAGCCGCCGGCGACACGGCCGTCGCACTTATTGATACCGGAAGTTACTGATCATAATTCTTGTTTTTGAAGAATTCAATCACTTCCGCCTGCTCGCGGGTGCGTTTGAAGGACGGCAAACTCTGCCAGATCCGCTTGCCGTACGGCTTGGAAATCACCCGCGGATCGCACAACATCAGCACGCCGCGATCGCCCTCATCGCGAATCAAGCGACCGGCACCTTGCTTCAGGTTAATAATCGCTTCCGGCAAAGTGTGATGCATGAAGCCGTTTTTGCCCTGTTTTTCCATCACTTCGATGCGCGCGGCCAGCACCGGATCGTCCGGCGGCGCGAACGGAAGCTTGTCGATAATCACTAAAGACAGCGCATCGCCGCGCACATCGACGCCTTCCCAGAAGCTTTGCGACCCGATCAGCACGCCATTTCCCGCCTTGCGGAACTGATCCAGCAACTCGGTACGACCTTTATCGCCCTGGACAAACAGCGGATACGGCAAGCCGCGCTTCTCGAATTCGTCGCGCAAACGCTCGGCGGCGCGCTTGACGGCGCGCAAAGTCGTGCACAAAAGGAAAGTTTTTCCGCCCGCCGCTTCGATAATCGGCAGCGCGTGGTCCAGCACCGCGTCGGTGTAACCCATGGAATTTGGGTCCGGCAAGCCTTGCGGGACGTACAAAATCCCCTGCTGCTCGTAGTTAAACGGGCTTGGCCAGGTCTTCGACGGCTCGCCGTCCAGCCCCATTTGCTCGGAAAAATGGCTGAAATCATTCTTCACAGCCAAGGTCGCGGAGGTGAAAATCCAGCTGCGCGGCACGCCTTCGCGCTGGCCGTTGAAGATAGGCGCGATCGATAAAGGCGTCTTATGCAGCTGCAAGGACGACGCATAGGCCTCGACCCAGAACACCGCCTCGGCGCCTTTTTCAACCCGCGCCTTGGGATCGAATTTCCAGTCTTTTAATTTTTGCGCCAGTTCCAGGCCGCGTTGGCGGCACTGTTCCAGCGTTTCCGCGCGGGCGGCCTGGGTTTCCAGCACCGCCAGCATGCCGTCCAGCTCGTCCTTGAGCGTCTGCAAAGCCGGGAAAAAGTCGCTCGACGGCGCGATTTGCGGCAGCGACAAACGGACGATATCTTGCGGGAATGTCAGGCGCAGGTCGCGCGCCGCCTTCTCCACCACCGTGACAACCTTGCCCCAGTCGGCGCCGTCGCGGGCGTTGGACAAGCCTTCGGCCAGTACATCGCGGCACAATTCCAGTACTTGCGAGGTGGAAAACGTGTCGCCGAAGAACAAGGTGGCGGTGTCCGGTAGCTGGTGCGCCTCATCGAAGATCACGGTATTGGCGGACGGCAGCAACTCGGCGATGCCGGAATCCTTCAGCGCCACGTCGGCGAAGAACAGGTGGTGATTGACCACCACCACATCGGCCTGCTGGGCTTCCTTGCGCGCCTTCATGACGAAACAATCCTGGTAATACTGGCACTCGGCGCCCATGCAATTGTCGCGGGTCGAGGTCACCAGGTTCCAAATCAGCGCGTTTTCCGGCACGCGGGCCAGCTCGGCCTTGTCGCCGGAACTGGTCATTTTCAGGAAGCGCGAGATTTCGCGCAGGTGGCCGACGTCGTCGCGCGAGGTCATGCGCCCGTTCTGCAGCGTGCGTTCCAGGTGGTAATGGCAGACGTAATTCGAGCGCCCCTTGAGCAGCGCCACCGACACCGGCGCCTGCAGGGCGGCGCGCACGGTCGGGATGTCGCGCAGGAACAGCTGATCCTGCAAGTTCTTGGTACCCGTGGAAACAATGGTCTTGCCGCCCCACAGCAGCGCCGGCACCAGATAGGCGAAGGTCTTGCCCGTGCCGGTGCCGGCCTCGGCGATCAGCGTGGTCTGGTGGTCGATGGCGTCGGCCACCGCCTTGGCCATCTCGGTTTGCGAGCGGCGCGGACGGTACTCACCCACAGCCGGACCCAGCGGTCCACCGGCGCCAAACAGGCGCTCGACCTCGGCGTCATGTTTTCCGGGGGGCTGATCGGGTGTGGCGCCGACTACGGCGGGGATGGTGTCGGCGGGCGTGGGAAGGTGTTCGGTCAAGGTAAACTTAGTTGTGGCGCTGAGCCGGACTCAGGCCGGAACGTCGGGCACTAATTGCATTTTCAGCAGAGTGATATGGTCTTTCAATTGCAGCTTGCGCTTTTTGAGGCGGCGCAATTGCAGCTGGTCGTGATGGCCGTCCAGCGTGAGCATGTCGATGACCGCGTCCAAATCGCGGTGTTCGACGTCGAGTTCTATCAGACGACGCTGGATATCTTGTACATCAGTCATAATTCTCAGTCTTTACCCACACAAATAGTTTCACTGGAACAACAAACGTATTGCAAACAAACTGCGACACGGTGCATAGTTTAATCTACGGCGCGCTTGTCGCCAACATAATGATCGCTCACCCGCCGTCTAGGATACAGTGTCGCATATGAGCGCATACAAAATAGAAGCAGGCACTGCCCAGCATATCGGAAACCGGTCCCAACAGAACGACCGCGTGGCCCTGTTCACGGCCGCCCAGGCTCCCGGCTACGTGATGGCGGTGCTGGCCGACGGCAACACCAGCGCCATCGGCTCGGACCAGGTGCTGTTGACCAGCAAACACTTGTTCGACGAGATGCGCGTCGGCGACACGCCCAGCATCCCTCGCCTGCAGGAATTGATGCGGGCCATCGCCGAGGAAGCGCACCAGGTCATCAAGATGAACCCGATCGCCAAGACCGCCGAGCCGCAGAGCGCGCTGGCGCTGATGGTGCTGACGCCGGCCGGCCAGGCGGTGTGGGCCCATGTCGGCGATGCCCGGGTGTACCGCTTTGAAGGCGAAACCTGCGCCATGCGCAGCAACGACGGCGCCTACATCGAACATCTGGTCAAGCAGGACAATCTGCCGCTGGAAGCAGCCAAGCGGCACCGCAATTCCAAGCTGCTCAACAACGCGCTGGGCAACAGCTTCAAATCGCCCTTCGTCACGGCCGGCTACCACGACGGTTTGAAGGCGGGCGATGCCTTCCTGCTGTGCTCTGACGGACTGTGGCAATTATTCAAGGACACGGAACTGGCGGCGGCGGTGGCCCGCAACACACCGCGCCAGGCGGCCGAACGCCTGATCAGCAAGGCCGGCGAACGCGCCCAGGGCAAGGGCGACAACTGCTCGATGGCCATCATCAAACTGATCGAGCAGCCCAAGGAAATTCCGAACTACACCATCCAGAAAATGCGCCGCGCGGTCTGAAGCGCAGCGCTTACTGCTTCTTGGCGGAGGCGGCTGCGGCCGCTGCAGCTGCGGCCTCGGCGTCCGCCTTCTTCTTCTCGGACGCTTCGTGGGCAGCGCGCTTGGCCTCGCTTTCAGCCTTCTTCTTGACCACTTGCGCCTGGCGTTTTTCCGACTCGGCTTGTTTCTGCGCGAACGCGGCGGCATTGGCGGCGCGCTTGCCGGCATCGGCCGCATCCTGCGCTTCCTGACGCTTGACCTTGGCGGCATGCTCGGCTGCGCGGTCCAGCACTTTGCCGCCGTTCGGCACCGGGCGCGGCGTTTCATCCACGACCTTGGCTTCCTTCGGCGGCTGGGCGGCGCGCAGCGCTTCGTCTTCCGCATCCTTGCGGGCGCGCTCGGCCAGGTCGGCGTCGCGCTTCTCGACCGAGTCGGCGCGCTTGAAATGCTCGGCCTCCACCTCGGTGGCGCGCAGCTTGGCCAGCGCGGCGCGGCGTGTTTCCTTGGCCTGGTCCAGGCAGTGATTGACGAAGAACTTGGTGTAGCACACGCGCTCGCTGGCGGCGAATTCCTCGTGGACCGCGGCGCGGTCCCTGGCGACTTGCGCCAGCGTGGCGTTGGCCTGCTCGACCGAATGGGTCTGCGCTTGCGCCGGCGCGGCCAGCGCCGCCAGGGCCGCCAGGGCCGCCAACGCGGCGACCGCAATCATCTCGCCCAGCGGTTTCAAACTTGGTCTCATATTTTTATCCTGTTGCATCACGCCAGCGCGCCGGCCGCGGCGCGCTGCTCTTTATCCATGTACTCGCGCGACTGCATCTCGACGATGCGCGAAACCGTGCGGTGAAATTCGTTGGCCAGCGTGCCGTTGGTGTACAGCTCTTCCGGCTCCACTTCGGCCGACATCAGCAACTTGACGCCCTGGTCATAGAACACGTCGATCAACCAGGTAAAGCGCCGCGCCTCCGACGACATCGCGGCCGACATCATCGGAATCCCGGACAATATCACGGTATGGAAGCGGCTGGCGATTTCCAGGTAATCGTTCTGTGAACGGGGACCGCCGCACAGGGTGTTGAAGTCGAACCAGATGATGGTGCCGGCGCGGCGCAGGGCGCGGATTTCGCGTGCCTCGATGCGCACCACAGGATCTTCGTCGGCGGTCTCGGCGATGCTGGCATAGGCCTCGCGCAGCGCGCTGTCGGTCTTGGCGTTGAGTGGCGTCAGGTAGGAATCGACCTGTTCCAGCGCGCGGCCGCGATAGTCGATGCCGGCGTCGATGTTCATCACGTCCAGCTTATCGTACAGCAGCGCGATGGTCGGCAGGATGCGGTCGCGGTGCAGGCCGTCCGGATACAGCAGCTTCGGATCGTAGTTCGAGGTCATGATGAAGGACACGCCGTTGTCGAACAATGCGCTCAACAGGTTGTACATGATCATAGCGTCCGCCACGTCCGAGATATGGAATTCGTCGAAGCAGATCAGACGGTATTTCTTGGCGATGCGCTTGGCCACTTCGTCGAGCGGATTGGCGACGCCGGTCAGCTCGTCGAGCTGGCGGTGCACGCCGCGCATGAACTCGTGGAAGTGCAGGCGCGTCTTGCGCACCAGCGGCACCACCGAATAGAAGCTGTCCATCAGGAAGGACTTGCCGCGCCCCACCCCACCCCACATGTAGACGCCTTTCGGCACGTCGGGACGATGGATCAGGCGCTTGAAGGTGCTGGAACGCTGGCCTTTGTAGGCCACCCATTCGTCATAGCACAGTTGCAGGCGGTCCACCGCGCGCCGCTGGGCGGCATCGGCCTTGAAATTGCGCTCTTCCAGCGCATGCTGATAAAACTCTTCGACGTTCATGTGTTCGATTCTTTGTGGCGGCGCGCAAATAAAAACGGGCGGACCGCAGTCCGCCCGCAGTCCGCTTATGGGTGCTGCTTAGAAGTTCAGCGTGCGCTTGTCGATCGCCAGCGCAGCTTCTTTGGTCGCTTCCGACAGCGACGGGTGTGCGTGGCAGATGCGCGCGATGTCTTCAGCCGAAGCCTTGAACTCCATCGCCACGACCGCTTCGGAGATCAGCTCGGAAGCCATCGGTCCGATGATGTGCACGCCGAGGATTTCGTCGGTGGTCGCATCGGCCAGGAACTTGACCATGCCCGAGGTGTCGCCCAGCGCGCGTGCGCGGCCGTTCGCCAGGAATGGGAAGGTGCCGGCCTTGTATGCCACGCCGTCCGCCTTCAGCTGCTGCTCGGTGCGGCCTACCCACGCGATTTCCGGCGAGGTGTAGATGACCCAAGGGATGGTGTTGAAGTTGGTGTGGCCGTGCTGGCCAGCCATGCGCTCTGCAACAGCAACGCCTTCTTCTTCCGCCTTGTGCGCCAGCATCGGGCCGCGTACCACGTCGCCCACTGCCCATACGCCTGGCAGGTTGGTCTTGCAGTCGTCGTCGACCGCGACGAAACCGCGCTCGTCCAGCTTCAGGCCGACTTTGTCGGCGGCCAGGCCGTCGGTGTTCGGGGTGCGACCGATCGAGATGATCAGCTTGTCGAACACGGCGGTCTGCGCTTCGCCCTTGGCGTTTTCGTAGGCCACGGTGACGTTGTTGGCGCCCTTGGTGATGGTGCCGATCTTGCAGCCCAGGTTGATGTTCAGGCCTTGCTTGGCGAACAGCTTGCCGGCTTCCTTGGCGATCTGCTCATCGACCGCGCCCAGGAATACAGGCAGGCCTTCCAGCACGGTCACTTCGGAACCCAGGCGGCGCCATACGGAACCCATTTCCAGGCCGATCACGCCGGCGCCGATCACGCCCAGCTTGGCAGGCACGCCTTCGATGGCCAGTGCGCCGGTGTTCGACAGGATCAGTTTTTCATCGAACTCTGCGCCTGGCAGGACACGGGCGTTGGAGCCGGTGGCGATGATGACTTGCTTGGCGTTGATGGTCTCGTTGGCAGGCGCGGAGATCGTCAGCGGGTAGCCGTCAGCGGTGGCGGCGCCGGCGAAAGCTGCGCGGCCGTGGAAGAAGGTGACCTTGTTTTTCTTGAACAGGAACAGGATGCCATCGTTGTTTTGCTTCACAACGGTGTTCTTGCGCTTCAGCATTTGCGGCAGGTTCAGCGACAGGCCGGCGACATCGATGCCGTGTTCCTTGAACGCGTGACCGGCGTGCTCGAAGTGCTCCGACGATT
Source organism: Duganella sp. BJB476 (assembly GCF_003416895.1). Classification (GTDB taxonomy): domain Bacteria; phylum Pseudomonadota; class Gammaproteobacteria; order Burkholderiales; family Burkholderiaceae_D; genus Rugamonas. The sequence continues at coordinate 72,888 of NZ_QVIO01000001.1, read as the reverse complement.
GCAGCAGCGCCTTCGACGGGATGCAACCAACGTTGGTGCAAGTGCCGCCTGGGGCCGGGCCGCCCTTTTCATTTTCCCATGCGTCGACGCAAGCGACCGAGAAACCCAGTTGCGCTGCGCGGATCGCCGCGATGTAACCGCCAGGACCGGCGCCGATGACTACTACGTCAAATTGTTTGCTCATTTTTTATTTTCCAATCAGTTCTCTTCTGGTACGAAAATCCATAGCAGAATGTAGATGGCGAGTCCGAAGCCAAAGGTCAGCACAAACAGTACGAACAGCAAACGCCAGATCCAGGATTCGACCCCGGTGGTCTGGCCGAGACCGCCGCATACGCCACCCAGCCAGCGATCGCTTTGCGAGCGGCGTAATCGGGTGATGTCGTTGGAGATGCCGGAGGATGTGTCCTTGTCCAGCAACCGGGCTTTGGCAGCGGCGAACTCTTCGTCCGACAGCGCGCCAGCCTGGTGCAGTTCGTGCAAACGCTTGATTTCTTCAGATACGCTCATTGATGACCCTCTGAGAATTCCCCCGGCCCGGACGGGCCTGGGGGATGCGGCAACTACAGCCCGGCGATTACAGGTCCAGCAGCAGGCGTGCTGGATCTTCCAGCGCCTCTTTCATCGCGACCAGGCCCAGGACGGCTTCGCGGCCGTCGATGATGCGGTGGTCGTAGGACATTGCCAGGTAGTTCATAGGACGGATCACGATCTGGCCGTTTTCAACCACGGCGCGGTCCTTGGTCGCGTGCACGCCCAGGATGGCCGATTGTGGCGGGTTGATGATCGGGGTCGACAGCATGGAGCCGAAGGTGCCGCCGTTCGAGATCGAGAAGGTGCCGCCGGTCAGGTCGTCCAGGGTCAGCTTGCCTTCTTTGGCTTTCTGGCCGAATTCACCGATTTTCTTTTCGATGTCGGCGATCGACATCTGGTCGGCGTTGCGCAGGATAGGCACGACCAGGCCGCGTGGCGAACCGACCGCGATACCGATGTCGAAGTAGCCGTGGTAGACGATGTCGTTGCCATCAACCGAAGCGTTGATGATCGGGTATTTCTTCAGCGCTGCAACAGCGGCTTTGACGAAGAAGGACATGAAGCCCAGCTTGACGCCGTGCTCTTTTTCGAACTTGTCTTTGTACTTGTTGCGCAGGTCCATGACCGGAGCCATGTTCACTTCATTGAACGTGGTCAGGATGGCGTTGGTCGATTGCGATTGCACCAGGCGCTCGGCGATACGTGCGCGCAGGCGGCTCATCGGCACGCGCTCTTCCGGACGCGCGCCCAGGCTGGCGACCGACGGAGCGGCGACTTGTTGCAGGGCCGGCTTGGCGGCAGCTGGCGCCAGTGCGGCAACGGCTGGAGTCGATGGAGCGGAAGCGGCCAGGGCGTCGCCCTTGGTCACGCGGCCGTCTTTGCCCGAACCGGCGACATCGCCAGCGCTCAGGCCTTTTTCCGACAGGATCTTGGCGGCGGCAGGCATGGCCACGTCGCCTTTCGAACCGCCGGTGGCTGCTGCTGGAGCGGCGGCTGGTGCGGCGGCTGCGGCTGGAGCTGCTGCGGCTGCGCTCGGCGCATGCGCCGAGCCCGCAGCGGCGGCAACGCCGTCGGTGTCGATAACAGCGATCAGTTCGTCGGCAACCACGGTGCTGCCGTCGCCCTTGATGATTTTGATCAGAACGCCTGCGGCTGGTGCCGGCAGTTCCAGAACGACTTTATCGGTTTCGATGTCAATCAGGTTTTCGTCGCGAGCGACTGCGTCGCCGACTTTTTTATGCCAGGTCAGCATGGTTGCTTCTGCTACCGATTCCGACAGCTGGGGGACTTTGACTTCGATTTGTGCCATGTAAAACTCCGTATATTTTATTGTTGCGGCGCCCCGCCGCGTAGCAGCAGGGCGCTCCGTCATTAAGTGATTATTTGGTCAGAATGAAGCCCTTGAGCTTCGAGAACGCCGTCTCCAGCAGGTCTTTTTGCTGGGCGTAGTGCTTGTCGTAGTAACCGACAGCCGGCGATGCCGACGCTGGGCGGCCGGCGTATGCCAGGCGCTGACCTGCGTCCATGCTCTCGAAGATGTTGTGCTGAATCTGGAACCATGGGCCCTGATTCTGCGGCTCGTCCTGCGCCCACACCACTTCCGCCAGGTTCGGGAACTTCTTCAGTTCGGCAGCGAACGATTTGTGCGGGAACGGATACAGCTGTTCAACGCGGATGATGGCGGTGTCGGTCTGGCCACGGGTCTTGCGTGCGTTGACCAGGTCGTAGTAGACCTTGCCCGAGCAGGCGACCACGCGCTTGACTTTCTTGGCGTCGATTTTCTCGTCGACTTCGCCGATCACGGTCTGGAACGCGCCTTTGGCCAGCTCGTTCAGCGAGGAACCCGCATCCTTGTTACGCAGCAGCGATTTAGGAGTCAGGATCACCAGCGGCTTACGGAACTGACGCACCATCTGGCGACGCAGCACGTGGAAGATCTGCGACGCGGTGGTCGGCTGCACCACTTGCATATTGTTGTCAGCGCACAGCTGCAGGAAGCGCTCTGGACGCGCGGACGAGTGCTCAGGACCCTGGCCTTCGTAACCGTGCGGCAGCATCATGACCAGGCCCGAAGCGCGGCCCCACTTCACTTCGCCGGAGCTGATGAATTGGTCGATCACCACTTGCGCGCCGTTGACGAAGTCGCCGAACTGGGCTTCCCAGATCGTCAGCGTGTTTGGTTCTGCGGTCGAGTAGCCGTATTCGAAGCCCAGTACCGCCTCTTCGGACAGCACGGAGTCGATCACGGTGAACGGCGCCTGACCTTCGGCGATGTTCTGCAGCGGCACGTAGGTGCCTGCATCCCAACGCTCGCGGTTCTGGTCGTGCAGCACGGCGTGACGGTGCACGAAGGTGCCGCGGCCGGCGTCCTGGCCGGTCAGGCGCACTGCGTAGCCCGAAGCGACCAGCGATGCGTAGGCCAGGTGTTCGCCCATGCCCCAGTCCAGGTTCAGTTCGCCCTTGCCCATGTTGGCGCGGTCGCCCAGTACTTTCTCGACCAGCGAGTGCACTTTGAAGTTTTCCGGCACGGTGGTGATGCGGGTGGCCAGGCGCTTCAGTTCGGTCATCGGCACGGCGGTGTCGGCCGAGTCGGTCCATTTGCGGTTCAGGAACGGCAGCCAATCAACGGCGTACTTGTTCTTGAAGTTGGAGATCACTGGATCGACGGTGTGCTTGCCTGCGTCCATGGCGTCGCGGAAGGCCGCTTGCATCTGCTCGCCGCCATCGGCTGCGATCACGGTCTGCGCCACCAGCTTGTCCGCGTACAGCTTGCGGGTGCCTGGGTGGGTGCCGATTTTCTTGTACATCAGCGGCTGGGTCAGCGCTGGCGTATCTTGTTCGTTGTGGCCCAGTTTGCGGTAGCAGATGATGTCGACAACGATATCTTTCTGGAACTGCAGACGGTAGTCCATGGCGATCTGCGAAGCCAGTACCACGGCTTCAGGATCGTCGGCGTTCACGTGCAGCACCGGTGCTTCGATCATCTTGACGACGTCCGAGCAGTAGATGGTCGAACGCGCATCGCGCGGGTCGGACGTGGTGAAGCCGATCTGGTTGTTGATGACGATGTGAACCGTACCGCCCGTGCCGTAGCCGCGGGTTTGCGCCAGGTTCAGGGTTTCCATTACAACGCCCTGGCCTGCGAATGCCGCATCGCCGTGCACCAGGATAGGCAGCACTTGCTTGCCCAAGGTGTCGCCGCGACGGTCCATACGCGCCTTGACCGAACCTTCAACCACAGGGTTGACGATTTCCAGGTGCGACGGGTTGAACGCCAGCGACAGGTGGACAGGACCGCCAGCGGTCGAGATGTCCGACGAGAAGCCTTGGTGGTATTTGACGTCGCCGGCTGGCAGGTCGTCGCCGTGCTTGCCTTCGAATTCTTCGAACAGTTCCTTAGGCGATTTGCCCAGGGTGTTGACCAGCACGTTCAGACGGCCGCGGTGGGCCATGCCGATAACGATCTCCTGCACGCCTTTTTCGCCGGCGCGCTGGATGATTTCGTCGATCGAGGCGATGAAGGTTTCGCCGCCTTCCAGCGAGAAGCGCTTCTGGCCGACGTATTTGGTGTGGAGGTAGCGTTCCAGGCCTTCGGCCGCGGTCAGGCGTTCCAGGATGTGCTTTTTCTTCTCAGGCGTGAAGTTCGGGGTCGAACGGATCGACTCCAGGCGTTCCTGCAACCAGCGCTTTTCAGCCGGATCGGAGATGTACATGTACTCTGCGCCGATCGAACGGGTGTAGGTGTCGCGCAGGAAGTTCAGCAGGTCGCGCAGGGTCGCGGTCTCAGGGCCGAAGTAGGTGTTGCTGATGTTGAACACGGTGTCCATGTCCGCATCGGTGAAGCCGTAGAAGCTGGTTTCCAGCTCAGGGATCGCCGGACGCTCCTGGCGTTGCAGCGGATCCAGGTTGGCCCAACGGGAACCCAGGTAGCGGTAAGCGGCGATCAGCTGGGTCGCGGCGACGCGCTTGCGGCCCATTTCAGCGTCGGCGGAGGCAACTACGGTGCGGATCGGGCCGGCTTTCGCGCGTTCGGCGAAGGAGGCGATGACCGAAGCGTGAGCGACGTCTGGCTTATTGGAACCGTCGACAGCCGGCACGTGCTGCATGGCGTCGAAGTAGGCGCGCCAGTTGTCTGGCACGGAACCTGGGTTGTTGAGGTACGCCTCGTACAGTTCTTCGACGTACGGTGCGTTCCCACCAAACAGGTAGGAATTGGACGTATATTGTTGCATCATCTTGCTCACCTTTCTTCGCGCTTCGCGAGGAATTAGCGGGTTAATCTAACCTTCCGCGACACGGCCTGACCGGTTAGCGGATTGCACATCAAGTTGTGGGGAAGGGCTATAGTTCTTCAGTACTACAAAAATCGGTCATTCAGGATAGCACCGGTATTGTATCCCAACAACCATTTGTGCGACAAAAAGCGTAACAAATGTTTCGGTACGCGTTTTCACTTAAACCGCATGGCTGCTCGGTTCGTTTGCAATGTTTCCATATTTTTAACGGCTTTTTTTGCGTAGTCCCGGAGGTTGTAGAATAGCGCTTTCTGATCACGCCCGCCCTTCATGCACACTTTAGAGCAGTTACGCGCCGGACAACTGGCTGGCATCCAGCGCCTGCAAATGTCCTGCGGCCTGAGCGAGTTCCCGCAAGAGATATTCGACCTGGCCGACACGCTGGAAATCCTGGATTTATCGGGCAACGCCCTGTCCTCGTTGCCGGACGACCTGCCGCGCCTGCACAAGCTGCGCATCATTTTCTGCTCCGCCAACCAGTTCACGACGCTGCCGGCGGTACTGGGCGCCTGTCCGGCTTTGACGATGATCGGCTTCAAAAGCAACCAGATCCGCGAAGTTCCGGCCGCCGCGCTGCCGCCGGCGCTGCGCTGGCTGGTCCTGACCGACAACCAGGTCGAGCAACTGCCGGCCGCCATCGGCCGCTGCGCACCACTGCAAAAGCTGATGTTGGCGGGGAACCGGCTGAGCACCCTGCCGCCCGAACTGGCCGCCTGCTCGCGGCTGGAGTTGCTGCGCATCGCCGCCAACCGGCTGAGCGAACTGCCGCTGTGGCTGCTCGGCATGCCGCGCCTGTCCTGGCTGGCTTACGCCGGCAATCCTTTCTGCGAGGCGGACGAACTGGCCGCCGAAGCCGGTGCGGGCATTGCCAGTATCGGCTGGGATCGATTGAGCATCCAGCAGAAACTGGGCGAAGGCGCGTCCGGCGTGATCCATCAGGCGGTGCTGCGGCAGGCCGACGGCGCGCGGGCCGTGGCCGTCAAGATGTTCAAGGGCGCAGTCACCAGCGACGGCTTGCCGCGCTGTGAGATGACTGCCTGCGTCAGCTCGGGTGAGCATCCCAACCTGATTCCCGTGCTGGGCGAAGTACACGATCACCCGGAAGGTGCGAAAGGCTGCGTGATGCCACTCATCGACCCCGGCTTCGGCAACCTGGCCGGCCCGCCCAGCCTGGACAGCTGCACCCGCGACACCTACCCGGACAGCAAGCGCTTCAGCCCGGCCGAACTGTTGCGCATCGCCGGCGGCATCGCCTCGGCGGCGCGCCACTTGCACGGGCGCGGCATCATGCACGGCGATCTGTACGGCCACAACATCCTGCATTGCGACCAGGGCCGCAGCCTGCTGGGCGACTTCGGCGCGGCATCGCTGTTCGCGCCGGACGCGCCGTACGCGGCGGGCTTGCAACGGCTGGAAGTGCGGGCCTTCGGCCATTTGCTCGATGAGTTGATGGCGCGTTGCGAGCTGCCGATCGCGCAGCAGGCGGCGCTGACGGAACTGCAGACGGCCTGTGTTCAAACCGATCCCGTCGCCCGGCCATCGCTGGCGGATGTGGAGCAGCGGATCGCATCCATCCACATCTAACGCGGCTGCGCGCTTCCCAGCCAGGCTGGGTCGCGGGCGAACCAATCCAGCAGAAAGTCCAGCATCGCCCGCAGCGCCGGCGACATGTGCTGGCGCGAGGTGTAGATGCCATAGATGCCCATCTGCTGCGGCGCGTAGTCCGGCAGCAGCGCCACCAGCCGGCCGTCGGCGATCAGCGGCGCCGCGCTGTACAACGGTTGTAGCGCGATGCCGGCGCCCTCCTCGGCCGCCTTCAGCAAAATCAGATCCTCATTGGCCGACAGGTTGCCGCTGACCGGCACTGATACCGCCTCGCCATCGCGGTCCGTGAACTGCCACAGGCTTTTGCCGAAATACGTATAGGTCAAGCAGTTGTGGATGGCCAGGTCTTCGGGCCGCAGCGGCGTGCCGCGCTCGGCCAGGTAGGACGGCGCCGCGCACACCACCGAATCGCACCAACCCAGCTGGCGCGCGATCAGGTTGGGCTCCAGCGCGTTGGTGATGCGCAGCGCCAAGTCGATGCGCTGTTCGACCAGGTTGACGGCGCGGTTATTCATTTGCAGGTCGACCGCCGTGCGCGGGTAGCGCTTCAGGAACGCCGTCACGGCGATCGCCAGCGCGGCCTGCGCCAGCGATTGCGAGCAGGTGATGCGCAGCAGGCCTTGCGGCGTGTCGGCATCGGCGCCGCTGCTCACTTCCATCGCCTCGGCCAACTCCAGCATGCGGCGGCAGCGCGCCAGCGTGACGTCGCCGGCGTCGGTCAGGCTCAGGCGGCGCGTGCTCCGGTGCAGCAGGCGGGCGCCGGCCCACTCCTCCATCTCGGCCAGATAGCGCGTGACCATGGCGCGCGACATGTCCAGCGCCTCGGCCGCCGCGATCATGCTGCCGCGCTCGGAGATGCTGACGAAAACCTGCGCTGCCGTGATCCTGTCCATCAATTCGTCCGATTTATGCAATTAACAGGTGCAGATTACCCTATTTTTCTATCGGATAAAGAAATTTAAGATGGCGTCACTCCAACTTCACACGAAAGACCATCATGATCAAGCAAAGCCTGTTGTCCGCCGCCCTCGCCGCCACCGTTGCCGGCGCCACCGCCGCACCGCTGACACTGGAAGTGTTCAATCCGGGCGAAGCGGCCATCTTCCCGGTCGCCTCGGTGATCGTCAGCGGCGCCAAGGATGCGGTGCTGATCGACGCCCAGTTCTCGCGCGGCGAAGCGCTCAAGCTGGTCGAACAGATCCGCGCCGGCGGCAAGCACCTGACCACGGTCTACGTCAGCCACAGCGACCCGGACTTCTACTTCGGCCTGGACGTGATCCACGCCGCCTTCCCGGACGCGAAGATCGTCGCCACGCCGCAAACCATCGCCGGCATCGAGAAGAAGAAGGATGCCAAGGTGGCGTTCTGGGGGCCTATCCTGAAAGACAACGCGCCGAAGAGCATCATCGTGCCGCAGCCGCTGCAGGGCGACACCATCAAGCTGGAAGGGCAGACGCTGAAGATCGAAGGCCTGAAAGGCGCGACGCCGGAACGCAGCTATGTGTGGATCCCATCGATCAAGGCCGTGGTGGGCGGCGTGGTGCTGTTCAACGACCTGCACGTGTGGACCGCCGATACGCAGACGGCTGAATCGCGCAAGCAATGGCTGGCGACGCTGGACGGCGTGGCAGCGCTGAAGCCAGCCACCATCGTGCCGGGCCACTTCAAGCAAGGCACGGCGCTGACGCCGGACAGCATCGCCTTCACCCGCGACTACCTGGTGCGCTTCGAAGCCGAGACCGCCAAGGCCGCCAACTCGGCAGCGCTGATCGCCCGCATGAAGGAGCTGTATCCGACCGCCGGCCTGAACGGCGCACTGGAAACCAGCGCCAAGGTCGCCAAGGGTGAAATGAAGTGGTGATGTAAAGAACGCGGTAGAACTAGACAAATGCATCTAGATATTTTATTCTAGATGCATTGTCTCGCATTCCATCATCATCATGACCACTGCCCCACCGAAGCCCACCCCGTCCGAACTGGAAATGCTGCGCCTGTTATGGCAAAGCGGGCCGGCGACCGCCAAGCAGGTGCACCAGGCGGCGGTGGAAGCGCGTCCCGACATGAACTACGCGACGGTGCTGCGGCTGCTGCAAGTCATGCACACCAAAGGCCTGCTGACCCGCGACGAAAGCCAGCGCGCCCACGTCTACGCGCCGGCGCAGGAGCAGGATTCGCTGCAAACCAATCTGCTGAAAGAGCTGATCCAGAAAGCCTTCTCCGGCTCCGGCAAGGCGCTGGTGCTGGCCGCGCTGCGCGGCGGCCATGTCAGCAAGAAGGAGCGCGAGGAAATCCAGGCGCTGCTGGATCAGGAAAAATAAGACGAGGGTCAAGTCTGACATTCGGACACGGCCTTAGCCGTAATGGGATGATTCAGGTTGAGCTTGTGTCCGAATGTCAGACTTGACCCTCCCGGTTCTTCCTGCTCTACAATGAGGCCCCATTCATCAGAGCCTTACTCATGATCAGCCGCTTCAACCACTGGCCCGAGCGCCCTCACCCCATCATCGCCGTCATGCTCGCATTGGCGATTTGCGCCGTGCCTATCCTGGTGCCGCATTTCCGTTTGCAAGATTTGATGGCCAATCTGTTCGCCTATTTCGCCTGCTGTATCGTGGTCTATCCGGTCGCGGCGCTGCTGCGCCGCCGGGTCACCAGCCTGCCATCGATCTGGGCGATCGCCATGGTGCTGTTGCTGGGCGTTTGCCTGTATCACACCAACATCATCGCGGAAACCGCCAACCTCCCTTGGCCGCTGCGCCAGCAGGTCGTCATCGACAAGTTCCTGTTCAACCTGCCGCAGGCGACGCTGGGCGTGATCGCCTGGTGGTTGCTGGTGGTGCGGCCCGACCGGCGCAATCCGCAATCCGAATCGGACAGCGCACAATAAAAAAACGGGCCGAAGCCCGTTTTTTTGTGTGCTGCAAAGACCGGCGATTAACGCTGGTCCAGCGGCTTGACGTCGCGCGTGGTCGAACCAACGAACAGCTGGCGTGGACGGCCGATTTTCTGTTCCGGATCGGCGATCATTTCGTTCCACTGGGCGATCCAGCCGATGGTGCGAGCCATGGCGAAGATACCGGTGAACAGCGACACTGGGATGCCCAGGGCGGATTGCACGATGCCCGAGTAGAAGTCGACGTTCGGGTACAGCTTGCGCGAAACGAAGTATTCGTCGTTCAGTGCAATCTTTTCCAGTTCCATCGCCAGCTTGAACAGTGGGTCGTCTTGCAGGCCCAGCTCTTCCAGCACTTCGTAGCAGGTTTCGCGCATCAGTTTTGCACGCGGGTCGAAGTTCTTGTACACGCGGTGACCGAAGCCCATCAGCTTGACGCCGGAGTTCTTGTCTTTCACCTGAGCGATGAAGGCAGGAATGTTCTCGACGGTGCCGATTTCTTTCAGCATGTTCAGTGCCGCTTCGTTGGCGCCGCCGTGGGCAGGGCCCCACAGGCAGGCGATACCGGCAGCGATGCAGGCGAACGGGTTGGCGCCCGACGAACCGGCCAGACGGACGGTCGAGGTCGATGCATTCTGCTCATGGTCCGCGTGCAGGATCAGGATGCGGTCCAGGGCGCGCACCAGCACGTCGTTGACTTTGTATTCTTCGCACGGATTGCCGAACATCATGCGCATGAAGTTGGCGCTGTACGACAGGTCGTTGCGCGGATACATGAACGGCTGGCCCATCGAGTACTTGTAGGCCATCGCCACCAGGGTAGGCATCTTGGCGATCAGGCGGATGGCCGAGATCTCGCGCTGCTTGGCATCATTGATGTCCAGCGAGTCGTGGTAGAACGACGCCAGCGCGCCGACAGTGCCAACCAGCACCGACATCGGGTGCGCGTCACGGCGGAAGCCGCGGAAGAAGAATTGCATCTGCTCGTGAACCATGGTGTGCTTGGTCACGGTTTCAACGAACTTCTCTTTTTCAACCTTGTTCGGCAGTTCGCCGTTCAGCAGCAGGAAGCACGACTCCATGAAGTCGGCGTTCACGGCCAGCTGCTCGATCGGGTAGCCGCGGTACAGCAGCTCGCCCTTGTCGCCGTCGATGTAGGTGATCGACGAGTTGCATGCAGCGGTCGACATGAAGCCTGGATCGTAGGTGAACTTGCCGGTGCCGGCGTACAGTTTGCGGATGTCGATCACGTCAGGACCGACGGTGCCTTTGTAGATCGGGAATTCTACCGATGGGCTGCCATCGGAAAACGATAGGGTGGCTTTGTTATCAGAGGTGTTCATGGACTCTTCCTTCTTGGAGAGATGCGACAAATAAAAAAAACGAAACTTTTCTGGGTGTGTCTTTACGCGCGACGCAGTCGCTGCAACAGTGCGTGCACATGCGGCAGATCGACCTCGCCTTCCGGCTCCTTGCGGGCCAGTACCAGATCCATCAGGGCATTGTCCGACAAATCGAGGAGCCGCGTGAATGCGTCCACTTCTTCGTCGGTCAATTCGGTTTCATGCGCATCGAGAAAACGGGTCAGGATAATGTCGTTTTCCAGCAGGCCCCGGCGGGAACGCCACCGCAGGCGCGCTCGGTTGGCGGGGTCGGCCTGATGCGCTGAGCTGTTCGGTTCAGTCATATGGATGTGCTACTTTATACGAAAACGGGCGGCGGGACCGCCGCCCGTGTGGTACCGCTTAGATCGCGCGGCGAACCATCAATTCCTTGATCTTGCCGATCGCCTTGTTCGGGTTCAAACCCTTAGGGCAAACGTCGACGCAGTTCATGATCGAGTGGCAGCGGAACAGGCGGTACGGATCTTCCAGGTTGTCCAGGCGCGCGCCGGTGGCTTCGTCGCGCGAGTCGGCGATGAAGCGGTAGGCTTGCAGCAGGCCGGCAGGACCGACGAACTTGTCCGGATTCCACCAGAACGATGGGCACGACGTCGAGCAGCAGGCGCACAGGATGCACTCGTACAGGCCGTCGAGCTCTTCGCGCTCGGTCGGGGATTGCAGGCGTTCTTTTTCAGGACGGATCGAATCGTTGATCAGGTAAGGCTTGATCGAATCGTACTGTTTGAAGAACTGGGTCATGTCGACGATCAGGTCGCGGATCACCGGCAAGCCTGGCAGCGGACGCAGCACGATAGGCTCGGTCAGCTCGTTCAGGTTGGTGGTGCAGGCCAGGCCGTTTTTACCGTTGATGTTCATCGCGTCCGAACCGCACACGCCTTCGCGGCACGAGCGGCGCAGGGCCAGCGAGTCGTCGACGTCGGACTTGATGCGCTGCAGTGCGTCCAGCAGCATCTTGTCGGTGTCTTTCAGCTCAACCGTCACGTCCTGCATGTACGGCTTGGCGTCCTGGTCCGGATCGTAACGATAAATTTTCAGTTTGAGAGTGCGTGCCATGTTCTAGCCCTTAGAAAGTACGTGGTTTCGGTTTGAAGGTATCAACCGTCAATGGCTTGGTAACGACCGCTTTGTATTCCAGTCGGTTGCCTTCCGAATACCACAGGGTGTGCTTCATCCAGTTGTCGTCGTCGCGGTGCGGGAAATCGTTGTGGGCGTGGGCGCCGCGCGATTCCTTGCGGGCTACGGCCGACGTGATCGTCGCTTTCGCGGTTTCGATCAGGTTGTCCAGTTCCAGCGCTTCGACGCGCGCGGTGTTGAACACCATGGATTTGTCCTTGAACGACACGTGCTTGCGACGCTCGTCCAGCACCATGATTTCCTTGGCGCCCTGGGTCAGCATTTCGTCGGTACGGAACACGCCGCAGTACTTCTGCATCGTGGCGCGGATGTCGTTGGCGACGCCCTGCACTTTTTCCGAGCCGGTCGAGGTTTCCAGCTTGTTCAGGCGGCCCAGCGCGAAGTCGGCGGCGTCCTTCGGCAGAGGCTTGTTCTCTTTCTGCTTCAGGTTCGAGGCGACCACGTGGTTGCCGGCTGCGCGGCCGAAGACCAGCAAGTCCAGCAGCGAGTTGGTGCCCAGGCGGTTGGCGCCGTGCACCGAAACGCAGGCGCATTCGCCGATCGCGTACAGGCCGTTGACGACCTTCTGCGAGCCGTCGGCGTTAGGCGTGACGACCTGGCCGTGGATGTTGGTTGGAATACCGCCCATCTGGTAGTGGATGGTTGGTACGACCGGGATCGGCTCCTTGGTCGCGTCGACGTTGGCGAACTTGTGGCCGATTTCCAGAATCGACGGCAGGCGCTTGGCGATGGTGTCGGCGCCGATGTGGCGCAGGTCCAGCATGACGTGATCCTTGTTCGGACCGCAACCACGGCCTTCCTTGATCTCCTGGTCCATCGAGCGCGACACGAAATCGCGCGGCGCCAGATCCTTCAGCGTCGGAGCGTAACGCTCCATGAAACGTTCGCCTTCGGAGTTGATCAGGATACCGCCCTCGCCGCGCACACCCTCGGTAATGAGGACGCCGGCGCCGGCCACGCCGGTCGGGTGGAACTGCCAGAATTCCATGTCCTGCAGCGGCAGGCCGGCGCGTGCCGCCATGCCCATGCCGTCGCCGGTGTTGATGAAGGCGTTGGTCGATGCGGCGAAGATGCGGCCTGCGCCGCCGGTGGCGAAGATGGTGGTCTTCGCTTCCAGGATCATCGTTTCGCCGGTTTCCATTTCCAGTGCCACCACGCCAACCACGTCGCCTTCGGCGTCGCGGATGATGTCGATCGCCATCCACTCAACGAAGAAGTGGGTGCGGGCGCGGACGTTGCGCTGGTACAGGGTGTGCAGCAGTGCGTGGCCGGTACGGTCGGCCGCGGCGCAGGCGCGCTGCACGGCTTTCTCGCCGAAGTTGGCGGTGTGGCCGCCGAACGGACGCTGGTAGATGGTGCCGTCTGGATTGCGGTCGAACGGCATGCCGAAGTGTTCCAGCTCGTAGACGACCTTCGGTGCTTCGCGGCACATGAATTCGATCGCATCCTGGTCACCCAGGTAGTCGCCACCCTTGACGGTGTCGAACATATGCCAGAACCAGTTGTCTTCGGCCATGTTGCCCAGCGAGGCGCCGATGCCGCCCTGCGCCGCCACGGTGTGCGAGCGGGTCGGGAAGACTTTGGACAGCACCGCCACGTTCAGACCGGCTTCAGCCAGTTGCAGGGATGCGCGCATGCCGGAGCCGCCGGCGCCGACGATTACCGCGTCAAAGCGGCGGGTAGGGATTGCAGATTTAATAGCTGCCACGATTACACACTCCAGAGTATCTGTACCGACCAAACGGCACAAGCGACCAACCACAGGATGGTGGCGATTTGCAGGGTCAGGCGAAGGCCGACGGCTTTGACGTAGTCCATCCAGATGTCGCGCACGCCGATCCAGGCGTGGAAGAACAGGCCGAACAGGGTTACGGCGCTGATCAGCTTGAACCACTGCTGCGCGAACAGGCCAGCCCAGCCTTCATAGGTGAAGTTCTGGCCGGTGAGGAAGGAAATCAGCAGGATGGCGGTGTACAGCACCATCATGATGGCGGTCACGCGTTGTGCCAGCCAGTCGCGCATGCCGTAGCCGGCGCCGACGACCAGGCGTTTAGGTCCGATATTGTTATTTGCCATCTCAGAAAACTCCAAACAGTTTGAGGGCGACGATCACGGTCAGCGTCAGGCTGACGATCAGCACGCCGGCCGACGATTTGCGGGCCGAATCCTTGTCCAGGCCGATGTGGGCATCCATCACCAGGTGGCGTACGCCAGCGCAGAAGTGATGCATATAACCCCAGACCAGGGCCAGGATGATCAGTTTGACCAGCGGGTAGGAAACTATCCCCTGGTAGTAGGCGAAGGAGATCTCGGAGCGCAAGCTCTGCTCCAGCAGATAGAGCACGAAAGGCAGCAGGCCAAACATCATGAAGCCGCTGATACGGTGCAGGATGGAGACGATCGCGGCCAAAGGCATGCGGTAGTTGGACAATTCAGTAACATGAATGTTAGTGAATTGAGGCCGTTCTTTTTTTGGGGTTTCCCTTACGGCTTCTGACATAACAAGACCTCCTAAGCTTAAACAAAAATATCGAGACTGCGATTTTCGCCGATTTTCGCACTCATAACCAATATCTATTGTTACATATAACTAAAATAGTGTTTGGCAACACTAAGCGGCGGCTACTTTCCGTAGCTCAACGTATTATCAGCGCAACAATGCTACCGGGGTGTGACGCCGCCCTGTTTTCGCTGCCTGAAGCGGCTTTTCCGGTGCTTCAGGGTCTCCCTAATTCAATTCATTGTGATAGTGATGGCGCTCCGTGGAGTACAAGCCACGGCGCAATTCCACGGCCTTGTCGCCATATGTGAACGACACGCGCTCGGACGCCAGCAAGGGCGTATTGACGGGAATATGCAGCAATTGGGCATCTTCGGCGCCGGCGCAGACGGCGCGGATCTTCTCCGTCGCGCGTATCATGCGGGTGCCGAATTCGGATTCGAACAGGCCGTACATCGGCCCCTTGTACTCGACCAGGCGCTCGGCGGTCAGTCCCTTGAAGGTCATGCCCGGCAACCACAGCTCCTCGACGATGGTAGGCAGGCTGTCGAAGGATTGCACGCGCTTGATGAAGATGACGGCATCGCCGGACTTCAGGTCCAGCAGGCGCGCCACGTCGGCGGGCGCGCGCATGCGCTTGACTTCGATGAATTTGCTTTCCGGGTAGTGCGGCACGCCCTCGTCGGGCATCAGGCGCAGGAAGCGGAAATGGGCGCGCGCCTCATGGTGGGTGGACACGAAAGTGCCCTTGCCCTGCTTGCGCATCACCAGGTTTTCCGCCGCCAGTTCGTCGATCGCCTTGCGCACCGTGCCCTGGCTGACCTTGAAACGGTTGGCCAGCTCCACTTCGCTGGGGATCAATTCACCCGGTTTCCACTCGCCCGATTGCAGGCTTTGCGTGATCAGCGCCTTGATTTGCTGGTACAGTGGGGAGAAAGTCGGCGACGGCGCGGCCGCGGAGCCCGCAGACGGTCCGGCAGCCCCGCCGGTGCTGACGGCAGTGGAATTGCTGTTCGGATTGGGCGGGACTGAATTCATAGACCAAGATTTCACCACAAATGCCCGGTGCCGTCCAGCAAAAACAAGCAATAACTTATCTGTCTTATATAAGACATAAGATAGGATTGACAGATGCCATCCACAGGCCTACACTCCCCGGCGAGACGCTCTAGCTAACGCTTCGGCAACCATTCTAAGCGCTCAATTTGCAGTATGATTACGATTTCCCGGACCGGCACCGGTCCTGCTTCGAGAACGTTTTAATTCCCACTTTGGAGATTCATCATGGCTAAAACCCCAATGCGTGTTGCTGTCACCGGCGCCGCCGGTCAAATCGGTTACGCTCTGCTGTTCCGCATCGCCAATGGCGACATGCTGGGCAAAGACCAACCAGTCATTCTGCAATTGCTGGAAATCGCCGACGAAAAAGCCCAGAAAGCGCTCAAGGGCGTCATGATGGAAATCGACGACTGCGCCTTCCCGCTGCTGGCCGGGATGACCGCCCACTCCGACCCGATGACCGCCTTCAAGGATGTCGACCACGCCGTGCTGGTTGGCGCCCGTCCACGCGGCCCAGGCATGGAACGTAAAGACCTGCTGGAAGCCAATGCCCAGATCTTCACCGTACAAGGCAAGGCGCTGGATGCCGTCGCATCGCGCAATGTTAAAGTACTGGTGGTCGGCAACCCAGCCAACACCAACGCCTACATCGCCATGAAATCGGCGCCTTCGCTGCCGGCCAAGAACTTCACCGCCATGCTGCGCCTGGACCACAACCGCGCGCTGTCGCAAGTGGCCGCCAAGACCGGCACCGCCGTCAAGGACATCGAACAGCTGTGCGTATGGGGCAACCACTCGCCGACCATGTACGCCGACTACCGTTTCGCTACCGTGAACGGCAAGAACGTCAAGGACCTGATCAACGACCAGGAATGGAACGCCAACACCTTCCTGCCGACCGTCGGCAAGCGCGGCGCAGCGATCATCGAAGCACGCGGCCTGTCGTCGGCAGCATCGGCAGCCAACGCAGCCATCGACCACATGCACGACTGGCACGTCGGCACCGGCGGCAAGTGGACCACCATGGGCGTTCCTTCGGATGGTTCGTACGGCATCCCTGAAGGCACCATGTTCGGCTTCCCGGTGACCACCGAAAACGGCGAATACAAAATCGTCCAGGGCCTGGAAATCGACGCGTTCTCGCAAGAGCGCATCAACCTGACCCTGAAAGAACTGACCGAAGAGCGCGAAGGCGTCAAGCACCTGCTGCCAGCCTAAGTTCTGACATCACCGCAAGTGGAACCGGTTAAACCACCGATCCGCCGCACCCGCCGCGCTGCCGAGAGCAGCGCGGTGTCTGTATCTACTCAAGATTCCCGCATGCACCCATCCGAGGTTTTATTCCAGGGCAATCGCCAGCCGCTGCTGCTGCCGGCTTGCGACCATTACGCCGGCTCCGAAAAGCTGATGCGCAAATCGATCGCCCTGCAACAAGAGCTTGGCCCCCTGTTCGACATCACCCTCGATTGCGAAGACGGCGCCAGCGCCGGCAACGAGGAAGCCCACGCCCGCCTGGTGGTGGAGCTGCTGCTGTCGGACGAGAACAAATTCAACCGCATCGGCGCCCGCGTGCACGATGTCGCCAGCCCGTTCTTTTCCCAGGACGTCGAGATCATCTGCGCCGCCGCCCGGCGCCTGGCCTACGTGGTGCTGCCCAAGGTGCACGGCGCCAAGGAAGTCGCCGCCGCCATCAAGCTGATCAACACCCACGCCGCCAAGGCCGGCCGCAAGGACCTGCCGGTGCACGTGCTGATCGAAACCCACGGCGCGCTGCGCGAAGCCTACGACATCGCCGCCCTGCCCCAGGTGCAGTGCCTGTCGTTCGGCATCATGGATTTCGTCTCCTCGCACTACGGCGCGATTCCCGCCAACGCGATGCGCACGCCGGGCCAGTTCACGCACCCGCTGGTGGTGCGCGCCAAGCTGGACATCGCCGCCGCCTGCCACGCGCACGGCAAGGTGCCGTCGCATAACGTGACCACCGAGATCAAGGACACGGCGGTCGCCGCCAACGATGCCCAGCGCGCCGCCGCCGAATTCGGCTACACGCGCATGTGGAGCATCCACCCGAACCAGATCAAACCAATTATCAAGACCTTCACGCCGCGCCTGTCCGAGGTCAGCGAGGCGGCCGCCATCCTGCTTGAAGCAGAGGCGAAGCAATGGGGGCCAATTTCCCAAAACGGGCGCTTGCATGACCGTGCAAGCTACAGATACTATTGGACCGTTTTACAGCGCGCCAAGCTGGCCGGGCTGAGCTTGCCCGAGTCCGCCACCACGCTGATGAACGGCAGCCCCACCGACCCCACACTGGAAACACCATGATGTCCATCTCCAAACTACTCCTGGCTTGCAGCTTCGCGCTGGCCTCCATGACCCTGGCCGCCGGCGCGCAGGCGCAGACCACCGCGCCAGCCAAAAAAACCGTCAAGAAGGCGGGCAAATCCAAAGCCGCCGCCAAGCCGGCCGAAGCCAAGACGCCGGACGAAGACGCCGACGAACCGGCCATCACCGATGACGCCGTGACCGAGTTCGACTGCGAACTGGGCAACAAGATCACCATCTACGCCAACGCCAACGACGAGGCGCACATCGCGCTGCGCTGGAAGAAGCGCCTGCACCGCCTGACCCGCGTGGGCACCACCACCGGCGCGCAGCGCTTTGAAAACAAAATGTACGGCCTGATCTGGATCGGCATTCCGTCCAAGGCCATGCTGCTGGACTCCAAGCAGAACCGCCAGCTGGCCAACGAATGCCGCAACGCCGAGCAACTGAAACCGGTCGCCGCCAATCCATCGGAGCCGACCAGCACCAAGGTCACGTTCCACTAAGTTAGTTACAAATAAGTTCCAAAAGGGGCGCGCCGACACGGGCGCCAGCACCACGGTTTTAACTTCAATAATAGACGATACCCACGAAGGAGAGGTCATGTCCCGCAACACTCTGAACACGCTTAAGGATTTCAACATTTCCGGCAAAAAGGGCAAGTTCTACTCCCTGCCAGCCCTGGAAAAGAGCCTGGGCGCCAAAATCTCCCGCCTGCCGGTATCGATCCGTGTTGTGCTGGAATCCGTGCTGCGTAACTGCGACGGCAAGAAGGTCACCGAAGAACACGTCAAGCAGCTGGCCAACTGGGGCGCGACCGCCGACCGTACCGACGAGATCCCATTCGTAGTCGCCCGCGTGGTGCTGCAGGACTTCACCGGCGTGCCACTGCTGGCCGACCTGGCCGCGATGCGCAACGTCGCCTACAAGATGGGCATCAACGCCAAGAAAATCGAACCACTGGTCCCAGTCGACCTGGTGGTCGACCACTCGGTCACCATCGACCACTTCCGCGAAAAGGGCGCGCTGGACCTGAACATGAAGCTGGAATTCTCGCGCAACAACGAGCGCTACCAGTTCATGAAATGGGGCATGCAAGCCTTTGACACCTTCGGCGTCGTGCCTCCTGGCTTCGGCATCGTCCACCAGGTCAACCTGGAATACCTGGCGCGCGGCGTGCACAAGACCACTGACGGCGTGTACTACCCGGACACCCTGGTCGGCACCGACTCGCACACCACCATGATCAACGGCATCGGCGTAGTCGGCTGGGGCGTGGGCGGCATCGAGGCGGAAGCCGGCATGCTGGGCCAGCCAGTCTACTTCCTGACCCCGGACGTGATCGGCGTGAACCTGACCGGCATCCTGCGCGAAGGCTGCACCGCAACCGATCTGGTACTGACCATCACCGAACTGCTGCGCAAGGAAAAAGTCGTCGGCAAGTTCGTCGAGTTCTTCGGCGAAGGCACCGAGACGCTGTCGCTGACCGACCGCGCCACCATCGCCAACATGGCGCCTGAATACGGCGCGACCATGGGCTTCTTCCCGGTTGATGACGCCACCATCGAATACTTCGAAGGCACCGGCCGCACCAAGGACGAAATCGCTGCATTCGCCGCCTACTTCAAGGCCCAGGGCCTGTACGGCGTACCGAAAGCCGGCGACATCGACTACACCCGCGTGGTGGAACTGAACCTGACCAGCGTTACGCCTTCGCTGGCCGGTCCTAAGCGTCCACAGGATCGTATCGAAATCGGCAACGTGAAGAACAACTTCACCGAACTGTTCTCGAAGCCGACCACCGACAACGGCTTCAACAAAAAAGCCGACGACCTGAACAAGACCTACACCACCACCAACGGCGTGAACGTGAAAAACGGCGACGTGCTGATCGCTGCGATCACCTCGTGCACCAACACCTCGAACCCGAGCGTGCTGCTGGCCGCCGGCCTGCTGGCGAAGAAAGCCGTCGAAGCCGGCCTGACCGTCGCTCCGCACATCAAGACCTCGCTGGCTCCTGGCTCGCGCGTTGTGACCGAGTACCTGACCGCCGCCGGCCTGCTGCCATACCTGGAGCAACTGGGCTTCGGCGTGACCGCCTACGGTTGCACCACCTGCATCGGTAACGCCGGCGACCTGACCCCGGAACTGAACGCCGCGATCAGCAGCAACGACATCGTCGCTTCGGCCGTGCTGTCCGGTAACCGCAACTTCGAAGCGCGGATCCACCCGAACATCCGTTCGAACTTCCTGGCATCGCCACCGCTGGTCGTGGCCTACGCCATCGCCGGCAACATGACCGTCGACCTGATGACCCAGCCAGTTGGCAAGGGCAAGGACGGCAAGGACGTGTACCTGGGCGACATCTGGCCGACCTCGAAAGAGATCGCCAAGCTGATGAAGTTCGCGATGAACTCGAAAGTGTTCAAGTCGAACTACGCCGACGTCAAGGGCAACCCAGGCAAGCTGTGGGAACACGTGTCGTCGACCGAAGGCAATGTCTACAACTGGCCAGCGTCGACCTACATCGCCGAGCCACCGTTCTTCGACGGCTTCGAGATGACCCCGAAAGCGGCCGCCACCGGCATCACCGGCGCGCGCGCACTGGGCGTGTTCGGCGACTCGATCACCACCGACCACATCTCCCCTGCCGGCTCCATCAAGGAAGACGGTCCAGCGGGCAAATGGCTGCTGGCGAACGGCGTGATGAAGGCGGACTTCAACTCCTACGGCTCGCGTCGCGGCAACCACGAGATCATGATGCGCGGCACCTTCGCCAACGTGCGTATCAAGAACCGCATGATTCCTGCCAAGGCGGACGGTTCGGCGGTTGAAGGCGGCATCACCATTCACCAGCCTACCGGCGAACAGCTGTCGATCTACGACGCAGCGATGAAGTATGTTGCTGAAGGCACGCCAACCATGGTGTTCGGCGGCGAAGAATACGGCACCGGCTCGTCGCGCGACTGGGCAGCCAAAGGCACCCAGCTGCTGGGCGTGAAGGCTGTGATCGTGCGTTCGTTCGAACGTATCCACCGCTCGAACCTGGTCGGCATGGGCGTGCTGCCGCTGCAATTCATCGGCAACGACAGCGTTGAATCGCTGGGCATCACCGGCAAGGAAGTCTACGACCTGAAGGGTCTGGAAGGCGAGATCAAGCCACAGCAACTGGCGACCCTGGTCATCCATCGCGAAGGCAAGCCGGCACAGGAAGTGAAAGTGCTGCTGCGTATCGATACCCCGATCGAAGTCGACTACTACAAGCATGGCGGTATCCTGCCATTCGTGCTGCGTCAGCTGCTGGCCGCCTAAGCGGTTAGTTGCTTCACAGAAGACGCCGGCTAGCCCGGCGTTTTTTTATGCACGTTTGCTGAATCAACTACAATACGGTTCATAAGGGTTATCATCTGCATGACTGATCCGCTTTATCCACTTTTATGAGACTCTTATTGCGCTATGCGTCGTCCAAACAAAGATTCATCCCATAAGTTGTCTGCCGAGAGCCAGCGCCTCGTCACCTATGCCCTCGCAGTCGGGCAGGCGGCCAGCCGTATCGAAGAGCGGGCCTGGGAACACAGCCTCGATGCGCAGCTCCACAAACTCCTCAAGACCGGTCACCAGGAAACCATCGATTCGACCTTGAACAGCCTGTTCAAGGAAGACCTGAACGCGTACGACGTGTTGATGGATGGCGTGGAAGCGGTCAGCGAATCGAGCAGCATCACCGTCGAAACCGACGGCGTCGCCAAGCAGTACGACGTGCTGCTGGTGGCCGCGCCCATCCTGGCGTGGACCCGCTTCGCCATCGCTTCGGGCGCGATCCCGGCCGATATCCTGAGCACGCTGTCGGCGCACTTCTCAGCCCACCTGCTGGCCGACGGCACGCACATGGCGATGTCGCCGACGCTGTTCTCGATCGACCAGCTGCCGCGCAGCCACGTCGAGACGTATGCCAAGGTGCACAAGCTGGCGCAGGCCGCGCTCAAGGGCACGGTGCTGAAGGCCGACACCAAGGTGCCGGAGACGGCGCCCTTCCTGGCCGACACCCGCTACCTGCTGGTGGCCGTGGTGACGCCGGCTGGCGGCCCGCTGTTCCGCTGGCAGATGCCGGCCAACCAGGCCAACTTTGTCACTGAACGCACCAACGCGCTGGAGCAGTGGCGCGCGCAGGTCACGCCGACCATCAACCGTTTGCTGCCGGGTTGCGGCGTCGAGCTGCTGCTGCCGGAGGCTTACTACATGGCCTGCCGCGAGGCGGACAAGTTGATACGTCCGGTATCGATCCGCGCCGCCGTGCACTACCTGACGCATACGCTGGCGATCGAGCCATCCGAACTGCGCGCGGTGATCGCCGGCTTCGGCGAGGAAAACGCCGACGGCCAGATCGACGAATACCGTGTGGCCTTCACGCAGCGCTCGTCGCCGGATGTGATCTACGGCGTGGTGTGGCCGCTGTACGGGCAGGAAGATGAAGAAGGCACGCCGCCGGAAGGTCCGCTGCAAGGCGGTCCTGGCGGCGTGGTGCAGCAGCCGATCACGCCGGTGGAGGAAATCATCACCCACCTGAACGAGGCCGGCGTTACGCAGATCAAGAAGCACAGCGAGCGTTTCGTGGCCGAGTTCTGCGACGACTGCGGCGCGCCGCTGTTTGCCGACCCGGTCGGCGAACTGGCGCACGCGGAAATGCCCGAGGATACGCCTACCGGCACCGAGCACTTCCACTAAGCAAAACGCCCTCAAATGAGGGCGTTTTTATTTTGGGGCCGGCGGTGGCGACAAGTAGATGACGATAGGTTGCGGCGGCTGTGCAGCCACCTGCGTGAAAGCAGACTGCGCCTGCGGTTTCAGGATCTGGCCGAGCGTAATGCCCAGGCCGCCAAAACCGATGAACAGGCCGATCAGGCTGGCCACCATCCATTTGTGGGTTTCGGCCGACATCTTGTGCATTTCAGCACGCAAGGCCTCAATGTCCGCCTTCGTCGCTAGCGTTGGCAGGATGGCATTGTAGTGCGCCTCAAGTGCGGCAAATCGCTCGTTGTCCATCCAACCAGCTTAGTACAAATCCACCGAGCTACCAAGCCGAATACGGGTGCTTTATCAGGCTGGAGTTGAGGTAGCGCAGGTCATCGGTGACTTCGTCGCCCATCCATTCCGGCTTGTCGAACGCCTGGTCTTCCGAACTCAATTCGATCTCGGCGACCACCAGTCCGGCGTTCGCGCCGAGGAACTCGTCGACTTCCCACACGTTGCCGGCGTAGTCTATGCGGCGGCGATATTTTTCGATCAGCGGCTGCTCGCACAAGCGGTCCAGCAGCTCGACCGCGTCGGCCATCGGGATAGCATACTCCCACTCGCCGCGCGTGGCGCCGACGTTGCGGCCCTTGATCGTCATCACCGCCCGATCGCCCTCGATGCGCACCCGCACCACGCGATCCTTGTGCGACGACAGATAGCCCTGGCGGAAAAACACCGGCTCGCCAAGGCTCTTCCACGCATCGCCGCGCAACAGGAACTTGCGCTCGATTTCAACGCCCATCTCAGGCGTCCAGCGACAGCAGGATAGGTTGCAGGATGGACGCGCCCAGCGCCGCGCTGCGGGCGCCGTTCCAGCCCACGTGCGGATCCGGCAGGTCGGCGTTGTCCTTGAACGGCATCTCCAGGGTCAGCGCCAGGCAGCCGAAGTGGTGGCCGACGTACTTGGACGCCAGGGTCAGCATGTCTTCCTTGTACTTGCTGGCGGCGTAGCCGTATTTGTCCTGGAAGTCCGGGCTGGCGTTCTTGTAACGGTCGATGAAATCCTGCTGCTTGACGCGGCGCTCTTCGCTAAAGTTCTCCAGCATCTCGTTACCGGCCACGAAGTTGTACGGCAGCGCCTCGTCGCCGTGGATGTCGAAGAACATGTCGATGCCGGTTTCGTGCATCTTCTGCTTCACGTACAGCACTTCCGGGCTGCGCTCGACCGATGGCGTCATCCACTCGCGATTCAGGTTGGCGCCCGAGGCATTGGTGCGCAGGTTGCCGCGCACCGAGCCGTCCGGATTCATGTTCGGCACGATGTAGAACACGCAGCGCTGCAGCAGCTTGCGGGCGATCGGATTGGCGTCGTCCAGCAGCGAATCGATCAGGCCTTCGACGAACCACTCGGCCATCGACTCGCCCGGATGCTGGCGCGCGATGACCCAGATTTTCTTTTCCGCTTCCGGCTTGCCGATGACGACCAGATTCATGTCGCGGCCGTCGATGGTGTTGCCCAGGTCCTGCACGCGGGCCAGCGGATGCTCGGCCACCTCGCCCAGCAGGCGCAGATGGCGCTCGAACGAATACGGCTCGAAGTAGGCGTAGTAAACGCTGTCGGTGTCCGGCGAGTGCTTGATGGTCATGACCTCGCCATCGAAGGCGGTCGGCACGCGGAACCAGTTTTCGGTGTCGTAGCTGGCTACGGCCTGGTAGTCCTCATAGCCCTTGGCGTAGGTGGCCTGGCCGGCGTTCAGGAAGCGCATGCGCACCTGCTGGCCGCGCGCGCCCTGCAGGCGGAAGTGGAACCACTGGTGGATGTCGGCGTGCGAGTCCTTGCGCAGATTCAGTTCGATCTCCGCCGCGCTGTCCGCGCGCAGCACCTCGATGGCGCCGGAGTCAAAGTTTTGGCTGATTTTGATAGTCATGTCGATCCAATATGAAGTGAATGCCGATGACGCTATTTTACCAGCGGCCGGCAACTAGGGCGGCGGCAGCTCGTGGATGGCGATGCCCTCGATCGGATCGATCTCGCGGTCCCATGGCCGCAGCGCGATCATGCGCTGGGTGTCTTCGTAGCCGGCCTGCCAGCGGGCGCGGATGCCGGCGGCGCTGAAGTCGATGTCCTTGGTGTGGTCCTCGTTGCCGACGCGCGGCGATTTGAGCGACACCACGTGCATGGTGGTGCCGCAGCCCCACGCGGCCAGCTCGCGCACCTCGGGCGACATCGCCGCTTCGTCCGACAGGTGCAGCGTCAATTGGCGGATCACGTGGCGCAGCCGGTGCAGCTTGCGCTGCTGCTCGATATTGCTGGCGCGGCTGGCGTACTGGATCTCCTTGTACTTGTCCAGCACCTGCAACATGCTTTGCGGCTCGCTGCCGTCCGGGTTCCACACCTGCACCGAGAAGATCACCGAGCTGCGGCGCGGCTCGTCGTCCAGCACCGCCTCGATCGGCGTGTTGGAATAGATGCCACCGTCCCAGTAGGGCTGGCCGTCGATGCGCACAGCGGGAAAGGCCGGCGGCAGCGCGCCGGAGGCCATCACGTGCGAGGCGCTCAGCGTGTCCTTGCGGCTGTCGAAATAGCGCATGCCGCCGGTGCGCGCATTGACCGCGCCGACCGTGAAGCGGGTATCGCAATCGTTGAGGCGCTCGAAATCGACCAGCGTATCGAGCGTGGTGCGCAGCGGCGCGGTTTGATAGTAGGAAGCGTGTTCGACGCCGACCTTGGCGTCGGGATTCCACCACGAGGAGAGATTGGGTTCGAAGAAGGCCGGTATGCCCTGCCCCATCGTCACCGCGTTGGCCAGCGCGCGCGGCATGACGGAGAAGCCGAGCGCGTTCTGCTCCATGCGGTGCCAGAACTGGCGCAGCCTATCCATGCGGTAGCGCGGCTCGTTGCCGGCGATGATGGCGCCGTTGATGGCGCCGATGGAAGTGCCGATCACCCAGTCCGGCTCGACGCCGGCTTCGTGCATGGCCTGGTAGACGCCCACCTGGTAGGCGCCCAACGCACCGCCGCCCTGCAGCGCCAGTACGACTTGCCCCGGCATCGAAGGCGACGAGAGCTGAGCGGGTTTGCGATTCAAGTGTGACCTCCGGAAGGATGCGGACTACGCTGCACTGCACCATCCGATTGTAGTGCAATTCAGCGTCGCCCGCAGCCTTCCTTTATGCCACCACTACACCCTTGGCGGCCAGCGCGGCGCGCACGCCGGCGCCGTAGGCCGGGTCGGCCAGGTCGAAGTGGGCCAGCTGGCGGGCGATGATCTCGGCGCTCACCTGGCTCAGCGGACCGGCGATGTTGTCGAACAGGTTCTGCTGCTCCTGCGCCGGCATCAAACGGAACAGATTACCGGCCTGGGTGTAATCGTCTTCCTTGCCGCGGCCGTCGTAGCGGGCCGCGCCGCCTTGCAGCGCCAGCGCCGGTTCGCCGTGGCCCAGGCCTTGCGGCTGGCTGCCGCCCGCTTCGGTGGCTGCGTAGTTCTGCTCCGCGCCGCCGTTGGCGATCGCCATCGCGCCGTCGCGCTGCTGGTTGTGGAAGGGGCAGCGCGGCGCGTTCACCGGCAGGTGCTGGTGGTTGGTGCCGACGCGGTACAGCTGGGCGTCGTGGTAGGCGAACAGGCGCGCTTGCAGCATCTTGTCCGGCGAGTAGCCCAGGCCAGGCACCACGTTCGATGGCGACAGCGCGGCCTGCTCCACTTCCGCGTGGTAGTTCAGCGGGTTGCGGTTCAACTCGAACACGCCGACCGGAATCAGCGGGAAGTCCTTGTGCGGCCAGACCTTGGTCAGGTCGAACGGGTTCCAGCCGGTGCGCGCTTCCCATGCGGCCAGTTCGGCCTCGGTCGCCACTTGCAGCTTGACGTCCCACTGCGGGAAGTCGCCGGCGGCGATGGCGCCGAACAGGTCGCGCTGCGCGTAGTCCGGGTCGGTGCCGGCGATGCGGGTGGCTTCGGCGGCGGGCAGGTTCTTGATGCCCTGCTTCGTCTTCAAGTGCCATTTGACGTAGACGCGTTCACCGGCGGCGTTGATCAGGCTGAAGGTGTGGCTGCCGAAACCGTCCATGTGGCGGTAGCCGTCCGGCGTGCCGCGGTCGGAGAACAGCATCGTCACCTGGTGCAGGCTTTCCGGCGTCTTGCTCCAGAAGTCGAACATCATGGTCGGCGATTTCAGGTTGGTCTGCGGGTCGCGCTTTTGCGTGTGGATGAAGTCGGGGAACTTGATGCCGTCCTTGATGAAGAACATCGGCGTGTTGTTGCCAACCAGGTCCCAGTTGCCTTCCTCGGTGTAGAAGCGCATGGCGAAGCCGCGCGGATCGCGTTCGGTGTCGGCGCTGCCCTTCTCGCCGCCGACGGTGGAGAAGCGCACGAAGGTGTCGGTCTTCTTGCCGATCTCGGAGAACAGCTTGGCCTTGGTGTATTTGGTGATGTCGTGGGTGACGGTGAAGCTGCCGTAGGCGCCCGAACCCTTGGCGTGGACCACGCGCTCAGGGATGCGCTCGCGGTTGAAGTGCTGCAGCTTTTCGATCAGATGGAAGTCTTGCAGCAGCAGCGGGCCGCGCGGGCCGGCGCTGGCGGAATTCTGGTTGTCGGCGACCGGGATGCCGGAGGCGGTGGTGATAGGTGGCTGGCTCATTG
Source organism: Duganella sp. BJB476 (assembly GCF_003416895.1). Classification (GTDB taxonomy): domain Bacteria; phylum Pseudomonadota; class Gammaproteobacteria; order Burkholderiales; family Burkholderiaceae_D; genus Rugamonas. The sequence goes on along the minus strand of NZ_QVIO01000001.1, from coordinate 45,769 downwards.
CTATGACTCCTCGTTGTTTGATAGTGAAATCATTCTACCCATACAACGTCATAAATAAAATCTATATATATTTATGGAATCGATAGTCATTAACAATGAGTGCGGGCGTAAAAAAACCGGGGACTGGCCCCGGTTGGTTTTACGCTTCGGCGATGCGCTTGGCGATGTGGGCCAGCGCGTCCTCGACCTGATCGACCAGGATCAGGCACAGGTCGCCCTCTTTCAGGCGGCCCAGGGCGGTGTCGATGGCGAGGAACTCGCCGTAGATTTCCTGGATGTGCGTGGTGCGCGGCGCGCCGTTCAGGCCCGAACGCAGCAGGCCCACCACTTCACCGTCCACACGGCCACGCTGGCAGGCGTCTTCGTACAGGATCACGTCGTCGAAGGCGCGGCCGAGGATCTGCGTCTGCTGCGTGATGTCCTGGTCGCGGCGGTCGCCGGCGCCGCTGATGACCACCGAGCGGCGCTTGGCCGGCATGGTTTCCACCGCCTGCACCAGCGCCAGGATGGCGTCCGGATTGTGGCCGTAGTCGGCGATCAGCGTCGCACCCTTGTAGTCGAACACGTTGAAGCGGCCCGGCGCGTTGTCGGAATCGTTGGCGAAGGTTTTCAGGCCGAGGCGGATCGCATCCCAGCTGATACCCACGCCCCACGCGGCGGCGACCGACGCCATCACGTTCTCCACCTGGAAGCCGATGGCGCCGTTGCGGGTGATCGGCACTTCCGACAGCGCGATGCGCTGCAGGTTCTTGCCTTCGGCGGCGACCACATGGCCGTCTTCCACGTACACGGTGCGGCTGCCCTGCGCCAGGTGCGTGGCGATCACCGGATGGCCACGTTCGGCGCCGAAGAAGATCACCTTGCCGCGGCAGTTGGCCGCCATGCCGGCGACGATAGGATCGATCGCGTTCAGCACCGCGAAGCCGCTCTCGGAGACGTTCTGCACGATCACGCGCTTCAGCACGGCCAGGTCTTCCACTGTGGTGATGTAGTTCAGGCCGAGGTGGTCGCCGCTGCCGATGTTGGTGACGACGGCAACCTGGCAGCGGTCGAAGGCCAGGCCTTCGCGCAGCACGCCGCCGCGCGCGGTTTCAAACACCGCAGCGTCGACGTCCGGGTGCAGCAGCACGTTGCGCGCGCTGCGCGGGCCGCTGCAATCGCCGCTGTCGGTCTGGCGGCCTTCGATGTAGACGCCGTCGGTATTGGTCATGCCGGTGCGCAGGCCGCTGGCGGTCAGCAGGTGGGCGATCAGGCGCACGGTGGTGGTCTTGCCGTTGGTGCCGGTGACGGCGACCACCGGAATGCGGCCGTTCTCGCCCGGCGCGAACATGGTGTTGACGATGGCTTCACCCACCGCGCGGCCTTTGCCGAACGATGGCGCGATGTGCATGCGCAGGCCGGGGGCGGCGTTGACTTCGACCACGCCGCCGCGCTGGTTCTCGATCGGTTGCAGCACGCCGTCGCAGACCACGTCGACGCCGCAGATATCGAGGCCGATCATCTGCGCCGCTTCCACCGCGCGCGCCGCCACTTCAGGGTGCACGTCGTCGGTGACGTCGGTGGCGGTGCCGCCGGTCGACAGGTTGGCGTTGTTGCGCAGGATGACGCGCTGGCCCTTGGCCGGGATCGAATCGGCTTCCAGGTCTTGCAGCGCCAGGCGCGCGAGGGCGATGTCGTCGAAGCGGATCTTGGTCAGCGAGGTCGAATGGCCGCTGCCGCGGCGCGGGTCGGCGTTGACGATGTTGACCAGTTCACGCACGGTGTTCACGCCATCGCCCACCACCTGCGGCGGGTCGCGGCGCGCGGCGGCCACCAGCTTGTTGCCGATGACGAGCAGGCGATAATCGTGGCCAGGCAGGTAGCGCTCGACCATGATGTCGTCGCGGAATTCCTTGGCCGTGTGGAAGGCCTTCTCCAGGTGCTCCTTCGACATCACGTTGACCGTGACGCCCTTGCCCTGGTTGCCGTCCTTGGGCTTGACCACCACCGGCAGGCCGATTTCCAGCGCGGCCGCCCAGGCGTCTTCGGCGTCTTCCACCGAGCGGCCGATAGGCACCGGCACGCCGGCCGCGTGCAGCAGTTTCTTGGTCAGTTCCTTGTCCTGCGCGATCGATTCGCCGATGGCGCTGGTGCTGTCCATTTCGGCGGCCTGGATGCGGCGCTGGCGCGAGCCCCAGCCGAACATCACCATGCTGCCTTCGGTCAGGCGGCGGATCGGGATGTCGCGCGCGACGGCGGCACTGACGATGGCGCCGGTGCTTGGGCCCAGGCGCACGTCTTCATCCAGGTCGCGCAGTTCGTTCAGCGCGCCGGTCAGGTCGAACGGGGTGTCGGCCAGGGCCGAGTTGATCAGGTTGTGCGCCAAGGTCATCGCCAGGCGGCCGACCGCTTCTTCGGTGTACTCGACCACGGTCTGGTAGATGCCGTCTTCCAGCGTGGCCGTGGTGCGGCTGAAGGTGACCGGGCAGCCGGCTTGCGCTTGCAGGCTCAGTGCCGCCACTTCTAGCACGCGCGCCAGCGGCACGGCGTCGGTGTGACCGGTGGTTTGCAGGGCGCCGATGGCGGGAAAGCGCGCGTGCAGGCGCTGCTCGAAGCCGGGCAGCGTGGCGATCGACTGCTCCTCGGGCGGGCACGATACGATCACTTCCACCGCCGTGTGGTGGCTCCAAAGATTCGGGCCGCGAAGGGCGCGGGTGCGGATGACTTCCATAAATCTGCTTGTTCTTTCAGTGATGTATCAGTGATGAGTTCGCTTTGGGTTCGCATCAAACGTGCGCAGGCCGGCGCCTATCAGCTCCGGCGACAGGCCCAGCGCCCAGCCGGCGGCGATCGCGGCCAGCACGGCCTCCGGCGGCACCAGCGGCGACAGCGGCAGGCTGGCGACATCGTCGTAGCCTTGCGCCAGCACGATGCGGTCCGCGCGCTGGAACACCACGCGCTTGCCGTCCTGGCGGTGTTCGGCGATGGCGGCCAGGTGCTCGTCGACGCCGTAGAAGATCACTTCGCCGTCGCACAGCTCGGCCATGTCGACCACTTGCGCGTCGGCGGCGTTGAGCACCGCCACGCCGCTCGGCAGGATGACGTCGACCTGGGTGCGCAGCACGCCGTACAGCTTGTCGAGGCTAGGGATATGGAACTCGGCCACGTCTTCGAAATCGCTGACGTCGGTGACCACGCCGACCGCGCACTTGTCGTAGGCCAGGCCTTCGGTCAGGATCATGCGGGCGCTGGCTTCGAACACGCCGGCTTCGACATTTTTGTTCAGCAGCAGCCGCTCGCCGGTTTCCCAGTCGCTGAAGCCGTCGCGCGGCAGCAGGCGGCCGTTGACGAACAGGCCGTCGGCGCAGGCCAGGCCGACCTTCTTGCCGCTGATTTGCAGCAGCCAGGCGATCAGGCGCGAGGCCATGGTGGTGCCGTGCTTGCCGGTGATGCCGACGATCGGCATGCGGCCTCCCTCTTCGGGCGCGAACAGGTGGTCGACGATGGCTTCGCCGACGTTGCGCGGCTCGCCGCTGGCCGGCTTCAGGTGGGCCAGCAGGCCCGGGCTGGCGTTGACTTCGATGATGGCGCCGCCCGTTTCGTGCAGCGGGCGCGAGATGTCGGAGGCCACCACGTCGATGCCGGCGATGTCCAGGCCGACCACGCGCGCGGCCAGCGTGGCCATCGCGGCCACTTGCGGGTGCACCTGGTCGGTGACGTCGAAGGCGACGTTGCCGTTCGGCTGGATCAGCACCTTCTGGCCGTCCTGCGGCACAGAGTAGGCGGTCATGCCCTGGCGCTCCAGCTCCAGGATGATCTCGGCGCCGTGCTCCGGCGCCAGCGCGTTCAGCGGCGAATCCTCGGTGGTGCCGCGGCGCGGATCGGTGTTGATCTGGTCGTCGACCAGCTCGATGATGTTGGATTTGCCGTTGCCGGTTACCCACAGCGATTCACCGGCGGCGGCGGCGATCAGGCGCTTGCCCACCACCAGCAGGCGGTGTTCGTTGCCGGCGATGAAGCGCTCGACGATCACGCTCTTGCTGTCGCCCTTGCGCGCGGCCAGCACGTAGGCGGCGGTGACGTCGGCTTCGGTCATCAGGTTGAGCGAGACGCCGCGGCCGTGGTTGCCGTCGTACGGCTTGACCACCACCGGCACGCCGATGTCCTGCGCCGCTTCCCACGCCGCTTCGGCGCTGGTGACCAGCTCGCCTTCGGGCACGGGCACGCCGCAGGAGGACAGCAGCGACTTGGTCAAGTCCTTGTCGCTGGCGATGCCTTCGGCGATGGCGCTGGTTTCTTCGGTTTCGGCGGTCCAGATGCGGCGCTGCATGGCGCCGTGGCCCAGCTGCACCAGGTTGCCGTCGGTCAGGCGGATCGATGGGATCTTGCGCACGGTGGCGGCATCGACGATGTTGGCGGTGCTCGGGCCCAGGCACACCGACTCGACCAGGTCGGTCAAATCGATAATGGTGGCGGCCAGATCGTAAGGTTTGTCTTCGATCATCGCCATCAGCAAGTCGCGGCCGGCGGCCAGCGCGGCGCGTCCCACCTGCTCCTGGCGGGTGCGGAAGGCCATCTTGTACAGGCCGGTGCCGTCGCCGATCTGGCGCGTCTTGCCGAAGCCGGTCTTCATGCCGGCCAGGTTTTGCAGTTCGAGCACCACGTGTTCGAGGATGTGACCGGCATACGTGCCGTCGCGCAGGCGCTCCAGGAAGCCGCCGTGCTCGCCCACGCCGCAGCGGTGGACGATCAGCCCCGGCAGGATCGCGGTCAGGCGCTCATACAAGCCAGGCAACAAATTCGAGGGAAATTTCTCCAGTTCGCCAATGTCCAGCCACGCCTCGATCACCGGGCGATAGGTCCAGATGTTGGGTCCGCGCAAATGGGTTACGCGGAGAACTTCTATGTCTTTCTTCTTGGTCATGTTTCTATTCTTGTATCTTTGTTATCAGCCGTGGCCAGCCCGCGCCGTATTTTAACCTCTGTACCACCGCCTGCGGCCAAATTGCATTTGGCCCACCCTGCGCGTGCGTTATACTTGCCGCCAACAAAACACTGGTTATTCTTGATTTCTGTCAAGGATGTAACCAATGACAGAATACCGTAAATAAAGCACTTATATCAGTCGCAACTTCGACTAGTTCCACCTTTGTTCCACCTTTTCGCCACCGGAGTACGCTGCACGATGACAACAGAACAACTTTCCTCCAACTCCAGCCAGAGCGAGCTTCCTGAACGCTGGCGTTCCGAGATACAGGCACAACTTTCCCAAGGGGAAAACGTTGTAAGTGCCCTGGAGGTTGACTTGGATGAACAACTTCGTTTCGCCAAGGGGATAATTCTCGTCACCGAACGCGGCGTGCTGGCGCGCGCGCCGGGCCGCAGCGACTGGCAACGTTGGCCTTTCGCTAAGGATCTGGCGCTGAAACACCACGACCACGCGGGCGTCGGCCACCTGGAACTGATCGACGACGGCGGCCGCCTGGGCGCCTGGCGCTTCACGCTGGGCCAGAACCTGCATGCGATCCGCCTGGTCGAGCAGTTCGGTGCGCACCGCGACAGCCATGCGCTGGGCGTGCCGGTGGTACGCGAGGAAAAGAATGTCTGCCCGAGCTGCAAGGCGCCGCTGGAGCCGGAACAGGAAGAGTGCCCGATCTGCACCAAGGTGGTCTACACGCCGCCGTCGACCTGGACGCTGTTCCGCCTGTGGCGCTTCGCCAAGCCGTACAAGCTGCCGCTGGGCTTCGGCTTCGCGCTGATGCTGCTGTCGACCGGCGCGCACATGATCCCGCCCTACCTGACCATCCCGCTGATGGACAAGGTGCTGATCCCCTACCAGAACGGGCAACCGGTCGATGCCTCGCTGGTGGCGCTGTACATGTCGGGCCTGGTGGCGTCGGCGGTGCTGGCGTGGGTGCTGGGCTGGGGCAAGACCTATGTGCTGGCGCTGGTGTCGGAGCGCATCGGCGCCGACCTGCGCACCGAGACGTATGACCACCTGCTGCGGCTGTCGCTGGAGTACTTCGGCGGCAAGCGCACCGGCGATTTGATGTCGCGCATCGGCAGCGAGAGTGACCGCATCTGCGTGTTCCTGTCGCTGCACCTGCTGGACTTCGCGTCGGACTGCCTGATGATCATCATGACCGGCGTGATCCTGTTCTCGATCGATCCGTGGCTGGCAATCTTCACGCTGCTGCCGCTGCCGTTCATCGCGTGGCTGATCCACGTGGTGCGCGACCGCCTGCGCACCGGCTTCGAAAAGATCGACCGCGTGTGGGGCGAGGTGACCAACGTGCTGGCCGATACCATCCCGGGCATCCGCGTGGTGAAGGCGTTCGCGCAGGAGTCGCGCGAAGCGTCGCGCTTCCGCACCGCCAACAAGCACAATCTGGCGGTCAACGACAAGCTCAATAAAATCTGGTCGCTGTTCTCACCTACCGTGTCCTTCCTGACGGAGCTGGGCTTGCTGGTGATCTGGGTGTTCGGCATCTACCAGGTGTCCAAGGGCCATATCACGGTCGGCGTGCTGTCGGCCTTCATCGCCTACTCCAGCCGCTTCTACGGCCGCCTGGATTCGATGAGCCGCATCGTTTCGGTGACGCAGAAATCGGCGTCGGCCGCCAAGCGCATCTTCGACATTCTCGACCACGTGTCGTCGGTGCCCGAACCCACCAATCCGGTCAAGCTGGCCAAGGTGGACGGCAACATCACCTTGCGCGAAGTGGGCTTCCGCTATGGTAACCGCGCCGTCAACCGCGGCATTTCGCTGGACATCAAGGCCGGCGAGATGATCGGCCTGGTGGGCCATTCGGGCTCCGGCAAGTCGACGCTGGTCAACCTGATCTGCCGTTTCTACGACGTATCGGAAGGCGCGATCATGCTGGACGGCGTAGACATCCGCTCGTTCGCGGTGTCGGACTATCGCCGCAACATCGGCCTGGTGCTGCAGGAGCCGTTCCTGTTCTTCGGCACCATCGCCGAGAATCTGGCCTACGGCAAGCCGGAAGCGACGCGCGCCGAGATCATCGCCGCCGCGCGCGCGGCGCATGCGCACGAGTTCATCCTGCGCCTGCCGCAGGGTTACGATTCGATGGTGGGCGAGCGCGGACAAGGCTTGTCCGGCGGCGAGCGCCAGCGCATCTCGATCGCGCGCGCGCTGCTGATCGATCCGAAGATTTTGATCCTCGACGAGGCCACGTCCTCGGTCGATTCCGAGACCGAAAAAGAAATCCAGCGCGCGCTGGAAAACCTGGTGCAAGGCCGTACCACGATCGCGATCGCGCACCGCCTGTCCACCTTGCAGAAGGCGGACCGCCTGGTGGTGCTGGACCGCGGCGTGGTGGTGGAAGAAGGCGCGCACGACGACCTGATGGCGCGCGAAGGCGCCTACTTCCGCCTGTATCAGGCGCAGGCCCGCAACGTCGACACGGATCTCGACGACAGCGGCAGCAAAGAATAAGAGAACAAGAATATGACGACGAATTTTAATTTGACACGCAATCCCTTTGGCCGCCTGGTGTTGACCACGGCAGAAGGTGAAGTACACGAGAGCGTGGCGCCGGTGCGCGCCTTCCCGGTGCAGGCGCCGGACGACGGCATCGCGCTGGTCAGCACCGACGGTAAGGAAGTGGGCTGGATCGACCGCATCGAGGACTTGCCGGCGGCCGTGGGCCAGCTGGTGCGCGAGGAGCTGGAAGGACGCGAGTTCATGCCGGAGATCGCGCGCATCAACAGCGTGACCAGTTTCGCCACGCCGTGCACCTGGTCGGTGGCGACCGATCGCGGCGACACCGAGTTCGTGCTGCGCGGCGAGGAAGACATCCGCCGCCTGACGGTGGACACGCTGCTGATCTCCGACATCCACGGCATCCACTACCTGATCCGCGACGTTCGCGATCTGGATAAGCACAGCAAGAAAATCCTCGACCGCTTCCTGTAAGCGCGTTCTCTCAGTGCGGCCGGCGGCGGAACCAGCCGGCCAGCGACAGGCGGTCGTGCGTGGCCGGCAGCACTTCATGCGGCATGTCGGCCGACATGAACAGCACCAGCCGGCTGCCCAGCGGCGCGATATCGCAGGTGGGCGCGTCCAGCGGATGCACGCGCAGCGCGCCGCCTTGCTCCACCCGCCAATCCGGGTTCAGATAGATCACCACCGAGACGGTGCGCAGGTCGTCGTCGCGAAAACGGTCCAGGTGCTTGTGGTAAGCGGCGCCGGGCGCGTAGTGCGCGAAGTGGCTTTCGTAGCTGTCGAGGCCCAGAAAGAATTCCCGGTTCAACGCCAGGCGCAGGGTTTCCATCACCAGCAGATAACTGTCGCAGGCGGCAGACTGGCCGGCCTCCAGCCACAGGATGCGGTCGCCGCGTATATCGCTGCGCACCGCCTGCGCGGCGCCGCGTCCGACAGCGGCCAGCGCCAGCACACCAGCGGCCGCACCGGCGCGGCATTCGGCGGCCAGGGCCAGCGTCAAATCATGGGATAAAAACAGGTTCTGCTGCGACCAGCCATGCAAAGCCAGTCCATCGAGCGTCAGTTGATGCAGGCCATAGTCGCTGGCGGGGAGTTCATCGGGCATAGGACTCCTAGTGAGCGGCCATAGTACCATCCATGCACCGTAGCGCACATCGAATGCTCAGTTCGGCAACGAACTGCCAGACTGCTCCGCACGTTTGACAGACCGCAGCGTGTGCCTTCAAGAGCCTCGGATGATTGATGTCGTGCGTCCGTCATCGCGGCGCTGCAAGGCATACAATGAAACTGTTGGAACTAAAATCCCACTTTCCGCTACTTCCTGCGCCCAAGCGCAAACGCAAGCGGCGCAAACCTGCTCCTGCCAAGCCGCCGGCGCAGGGACCTTTGAAGAAAAGGAAATAGTCATGGATGAGGACAAGGAAGAGTTGCAGTTCAATTTGCGCTACGCCCAGCGTCTGTGCCAACGCACAGCGCGCTTTTATCGCCGGATGCAAACCATGCTGACTTTCATCAGCCTGCTGGCTGGCAGCAGCGCGGTCGCGGCGCTGGCGGCCCAGATGTTGATTCCATCTGCTTGGCTTCTGGGCGTATTTGCAGTTTTCAGTTGTATCAATCTGGCGATACGACCAGCCGACAAAATCGCAGCCAACGATGCGGACGTCCGTAAGTACGGCGCGCTACTAGCAAAGCTCAACACACTGGACACGCCGATACTCCAGCAAATGCTGGATGAAGCGCGTCTTTCCGACACTATCGAAGTGGAGCCGTTACGCGCAGTGGCTTATAACGACGTCGTCATGGAAATTGACGAACCGGACTCGCTGATTGAACTGAGCCCGATGCAAAAATTGATGGGTGTTCTAGCCTGATTCCGCGAGCCGGGCGCGCACGGCGTCGATGAAGGCGTCGGGCTTGTCGAGGCTGATGCAGATGCGCTCGACGGGCTGTGCGCGGCCGAAGGCGTTGAGTAATTTGCTGCCGGCCTTCAGGCGCAGCTCCACGTTCATGCTGCCGAACTGGCGGTAGCGCAGCAGGCCGCGCTGGCGGCAGATGTCGTCGCCGCAGCGGGCCACCGATTCGATCAGGTGGTACGGCACCGTGCGGTCGGTCGCGAACACGCCGTAGCGTATCAGGATCGCCTCTGCGTCCAGCGACACCGGCCGCCACTGGCTGGCCCGGTACTCCGCCACCAGATACAGCACCGACCACACGCTGAGCACATCGACCACCCAAGCGAACACCGGCTTCACCGCTATCAAATGCAGCATCAGGTGCGACAGTGGCATCTCGAACAGCATCACCATGATCAGCGCGAACTGGTTGGAGACGTTGCCGTCGTTCTTGTCGTAGCTGAAGTGCTGCTGGCCGGCGAAGCGCAGCTGCTCGCCGCGCCGCATGAACAAGCCGTAGTACCAGATCCGCGCCTCGAACAGCGCGAACGGCGCGAAACCGGTGCCGGCGAAGCGGCCGTGGATGGCGGTCGCCAGCGCCTCGTCGGCGTTGCCGCTCAGGCGCATCAGCGCCTTGATCCGGCGCACCATGTACACCAGCAGGAACAGCTCCAGCGCCCCCTGCACCACCGCCAGCAGCGGCCAAAGCCGCTCGATGCCGCGCCACAGGTCCTTGCTGCCGTCGGGGATAATCAGGCTGCCGAAGGCGAATCCCGCCATCGCAAACACCAGCCACTTGAGCAGGAACGCCTTCCACGACGGGCGAAACATGAAGTAGTACAGCAGCGGGAAGCTCACCAGCAGATCGCCCAGCAAGGGCCAGTCGACCATGTTGCGGCCATAATCGTTGGCGATGAACGGCACGCGGAAGTAGAGGTAGTGCGCCGACATGGTCAGCAAGACGATCAACGCGAACCAGTGTTTCCTTCCGATACCGGCAATCATGGACACTCCCCGTGTGGTGGACACGGAGAGTATAGCCGTCTATTTAAAAGCTTTCACGAGCGCGTCCAGTTTCACTTTCAGCGACTGGTCGTGATGGCTGACGGGCGGCACTTCGCGTTTAATGTCGAGCAGCTGGTAGACCGCCATCTGCGCCGCCCGCACCGAGTATTCGACGGTGAACACCACGTCTTCCGGCACCTCGACGAACTGGCTGACGAAGGCCAGGTTGCGCGAGTTGGCCGGCACCGGCAGCGGACGGTCGCTCTTAAAGCGCGGCATGAACATGCTGGTGATGTAGGGCATGCGGCATGGGATGCAGTTCGCCTTGGCCATGATCTCCATGTCGAAATTCAGGTGGCCGCACAGTTCGCGCAGGATCTCTTCGCCGCGGCAATCGGCCATCGGCTTGGCGACGAAATTGCCGATGCGGTCAGGGTGCAGCGCATAGCCCCAGAACACCTGCACGCCTTCCGGCTGGCCGGCGAAGTGCGGCTGGTGGGCCAGCACGATCGACATCAGCCAGTTCGAATCCTTGAACGTCACCAGTCCGCCGGTACCGGCCACGTTGCCGCTGAACTGTTCCATCTTGTCGAAGAAGGCCGGGTCTTTCAGCGTGACCGTGAACGACTCCCACCACGATTCCGGAATGCTGGTGTTGAAGGCGGCCGGATTGCCGAACTGCGGACGGTCCACCGCCAGTTTCTCCCACAAGGCCCAGCCCTGGCTGTCGCGCTTGTCCAGCTTGGGCGGCGCGTTGCGCATGCTGCCAAAGCTGGAAGCGTCGGTCATCGAACCGTTCTGGAAGAACACCAGGTCATGCGGAGCGACGGCGATGGTCATGGCCTCGCCGTTGCGGGTGCATTTCAATGCCGTCGCAGTCAGCGTGCCGCCCTCCTCCAGCAGCTCGATATCGTCGACCTTGCAGTTGCGGACGATCTGCACGCCCTGCTGTTGCAGCCAGTGCTGCAAAGGCCGCACCAGCGAATCGTACTGGTTGTAGACGGTGCGCTTGACGCCGGCCAGCGTTTCGATGCGCGAGAACTCCATCATGAAACGATGCAGGTAGCGCTTGAACTCCACCGCGCTGTGCCACGGCTGGAAGGCGAAGGTGGTGGCCCACATATACCAGAATTTGGTGTCGAAGAATTCCGGCGACAGCCAGTCGGTGATGGCGCTATTGCCCAGTTTTTCTTCGTCGGCTTCGGCCAGCGCCAGCAGCTCGGTGCGGTCCTGCATGCTGAAGCCCATCGAGGTTACATCCACGCGGAAGCGGTTGCGGTCGACCAGGCGGGCCTGCGAGTGCGATTTGTGCATGGCGTTGAAGGCGACGGTTTCGTCGTAGACGCTCTGGCCTTCGTGTTCCAGCGAGGGGATGCTCTTGAACAGCTCCCAGGTGCATTCGTAGTTGTCGGTGGTGAGCATGCGGCCGCCGCGCAGCGTGTAGCCGGTGTCCGCGTTGCCGCCGCCATCGAGGCTGCCGCCGGCCAGCGGCATCGCTTCGAAGATGGTGATGTTGCGGCCTTCAACGCCGCCGTCGCGGATCATGAAGGCGGCTGCGGACAGCGAACCGATGCCGCCGCCGACCAGATATGCTTTGATGGTATTGCTCATGACAGTGCCCTTTTCGTGAAAACAAGTTGCCATGATAGTGCGGGTTGTCTTGTCAAAAATGCCGCACGTTACGCAAAAGCACCATATCCATGCGCCAGATCAAAAATCCAAAAATATATCCGCCCGCTCTGCGTACCGGGCGATTTGTGCAAAGTCAAAGGTGGTGTGTCGCGTCGTACTAGACTCTTAGAGACTACTCAAGGAGACATCTATGAAAATGATAGTCGTAGTAAATGAGCAGGGGCAAGTAGTCGCCGCAGCGCATGCGGCACCTGAAGTTGCGCCGGAAGCATCCGCACCCGGCGTTTCCGCATCCGGCGGATCGTCATGCGGTTTGGGCGCGCTCCCCGGTCAGAGAGTCGAGGTTGTCGAAATTCCCGAACAACTGAAGGCGCTCAATCCCGAGCAGCGCCTCCGCGCGATGCTTGATCATCGACTTCCACTTGGTTCCGACGTTCTTGAACACTCACCACGGACCAAAAAGTAGGTTCGTGTTTGTCGTCATTTTGGAAAGGACTTTTCTTATGGCATTCAATAACGTACAACCAAGCGATGGCCCCTTCAGCATCGGTTCGGAGCCCGTTCGCGTCTGGCTTACATTGGGGAACAGCGAGGATTTTGGCGCCCAGTGGATCATGGCAAATCCCATCGGACCCGGCAGCCTCGAAGTTTCAAATTTCACCAAAGAAAAAAGAATACGGGTGCCAAACGGTCTTGACGTGATCTATTGGGTCACCGTGAACAATGATGGCGAAGACACGTTGTTCAATATCCAGGGGGGCGGGAACGTCTGACGACGTTCCGCAAGAGCCCCCCCGGCAGTTTTACTTTTCCGCTGAATACATGCCGGCGTATTTCAGGCCGAAGTACAGGATGAAGGTGTAGCAGGCCGCAGGGACCAGGAAGGACATCTGCAGGCTGATGGTGTCGGCCAACAGGCCTTGTGCGAACGGCACCAGCGCGCCGCCGACGATGGCCATGCACAGCACGCCCGAACCCTGGCCTGTCAGTGGACCGAGTTTGTTCAGCGCCATCGAGAAAATGGTCGGGAACATGATGGAGTTGAACAGGCCAACGGACAGCATCGCCCACATCGCCAGCTTGCCGCCGCTGAAGATCGCGATCAGCACCAGCGCGATCACCGCCGCCGAGTTGAAGGCCAGCGCCTTGCCCGGGCTGACGTAGCGCATCACGGCGAAGCCGATGAAGCGGCCCACCATCGCTCCGCCCCAGTAGTAGCTGACGAACGGCGCCGCGTCGGCAGCCGACAGCCCGGCCACTTTCGCATCGCCGATGAAGTTGATCATGAAGCTGCCGATACTGACTTCGCCGCCCACGTACAGGAAGATCGCCACCGCGCCCAGCACCAGGTGACGGTGTTGCAGCACCGCCGACCAGCCGGCGCTCTCGCCGCCAACCTGTTCGGCGTCGACGATCTTAGGCAGGCGCGCCAGTGCGAACAGCACCGCCAGCGCCAGCAAGGCCGCCGCCAGCACCAGGTAAGGGCCTTGCACGCTGGCCGCCTGGGTCGTATGGTAGGCTGCCAGCTGCTCGGTGGTCAGCTTGGCCATGTCGGCGGAGCTCATCACGCCGCCGGCCAGGATCAACATGCCGCCCAGCGTAGGCGCCACGGTGGTGCCCAGCGAGTTGAAGGCCTGGGTCAGCGTCAGGCGGCTCGATGCCGTCTGCGGATCGCCCAGCACCGTCACGTAAGGATTGGCCGCCACCTGCAGGATGGTGATGCCGCCCGCCAGCACGAAGAAGGCGATCAGGAACAGCGTGTAGCCGCTGGTCGCCGCCGGGTAGAACAAGGCGCAACCGGCGGCCGCGATGGTCAGGCCCGCAACGGCGCCGTTCTGGTAACCGATCTTCTTGATCAGCATACCGGCCGGCAGCGAGACGATGAAGTAGGCGCCGAAGAAGCAGAACTGCACCAGCATCGCCTGCACATAGGTCAGCGTGTAGACCGCCTTCAGGTGCGGGATCAGCACGTCGTTCAGGGAGGTCAGCAGACCCCACATGAAGAACAGGATGGTGACGATGACCAGCGGACCGGTATTGCCGCCGGTCTGCGTCTGGCCGCCCGACATCGGGACGGCTGGGGAGTATTGTTCCATGCTTTGAAAGTCTCCTGATTGTTATTTAAAGTCGCCGCACGCCAGCGCATCCTTGTCTTTGGCGGCGCCGCCAACGATCTGGATGTTGGCGAAGGTCGCGGCGAACGGCGCATCGGCGGCCACGCTGAACGGCGTGCTCAGTGCCGCCAGCGACAGTCCCTTGGCGCTGAAGCAGGCCAACGGGATTTTAACCGTCTGCTTGCCCTTGCCCGCCAAACGCTGGAACACGGCGCTGGCGTCCAGCTCCACCGTTTCGATGCCGACGCTGACCTTGCCCTGCGGCGCAGCCGACACGATAGCATCAAATTGCAGCGCGCCGTCGGTCGAAGCGAAGGCCGGCAACTTATGGGCCTTGGCAGCTTGCGCTTCCAGCTTGGCCGCGCCGGTCCAGGTGAGGCGCTTGGCGTCCTGCTGGGTGTTGATCTGCGCGGTTTCGACGGTGACGGTCGGCAGCTTGAAGACGGCGTTCAGGTCCGCGCCCAAGGCCACGCGCTGGCCGCCGCTGCTGACGTACAGCGCGTAGGTCGAACGGTCGGCCGGCGCGTAGACCGGCACCGCGCTGGTCTTGCCGCAGCCGCCGGCCGGATAGCTGGCGTCCAGCAGCGGCAAGGCGCCCTTGCTCGCGTAGGTCAAACCGTAGCCGTACTTGAACAGCGGATCGTAGGCCGCGTCGCCGACGTTCAGCGGCGACTGGCAGGCCGACTTCGGCCACGAGAACGACAGCTTGCCGTGGAAGTCCACATTGACCTTGCCGTCGGCTTTGCGGAACAGCACATCGGACACACCCTTGCCTTCGGTGCCCGGCAGCCAGGCCGAGACGAAGCTGTCCGACAGGTTGAGCAGATCGTTGACGAACAGCGGACGGCCGGTCACCAGCACCGTCACCACCGGCTTGCCCTTGCCCGCCACCGCCTGCAATACCGCCAGGTCTTCGGGGTGGCGGCCGGACAGGCGCAGCGTGCCCGATGGGCCGATATCGCCGTCGCCTTCCGCATACGGCGTCTCGCCGATGACGGCGATGACGGCGTCGAACTTGCTGACGTCGACGCCGGCGGCGTTTTCGCTGAAGGTGACGTTGTCCTTGCCGGCGGCGTCCTGGATGCCGGCCAGGATGGTGTCGCTGACCGGGTAGTCGCTATTCTTGTTGTCGGTGCCCTGCCAGGTCAGCGACCAGCCGCCCGACTGGTTGGCCATGCTGTCGGCGCTCTTGCCGACCACCAGGATCTTCTTGCCGCGCGCCAGCGGCAGCACGCCGCCGTTGTTCTTCAACAGCACCAGCGATTCGCGCACCGCCTGGCGCGCCAGCGCGCGCTCCTGCAGCAGCTCCTGCTTGCCGGCGTAGATGTTCTGCGACGGCTTCTTGCCGTCGAACAGACCGGCGCGCAGCTTCACGCGCAGGATGCGGGTGACGGCGTCGTCGATGCGCGACATCGGGATCTCGCCCTTCTCCACCTGCGCGATGGTGTTGGCGATGAAGGCCTTCCAATGTTCTGGCACCATCACCATGTCGACGCCGGCGTTGATCGAGGCGGCGCAGCTGTCGTTGGCGCAGCCCGGCACTTCGGCGATGGCGTTCCAGTCGCTGACCACCAGGCCGTCGAACCCCATCTTGGTTTTCAGCGCGTCGGTCAGCAGCTCTTTACTGCCGTGCATCTTGCCGTGGTCGGTGCCGCCCTTGACGTCGTTCCAGCTGTTGAAGGACGCCATCACCGTCTGCACGCCCGCCTGCAGCGCCGGGTAGTAGCCCTGGGCGTGAATGTTGATCATCTCCGCCATCGTCGACTGGTTCTCGCCACGGTCCTTGCCTTCGGCCGTGCCGCCGTCGCCGATGAAGTGCTTGGCGGTGGCGACCACCGTGTTGTCCGATTTCAGATCGCCCTGCAGGCCCTTGACGTAGGCGCCGGCGTAGTCCTTGACGATGGCCGGATCTTCGGAGAAGGATTCGTAGGTGCGTCCCCAGCGGTCGTCGCGCACCACGGCCAGCGTCGGCGCGAACACCCAGTCGATGCCGGTGGCGCGCACCGCCTTGGCGACCGATTTGGCCATCTGGCCGATCAGCTTGGCGTCGCGCGCGGCGCCCAGGCCTATGTTGTGCGGGAACAGCGTGGCGCCGTACATATTGCTGTTGCCGTGCATGGCGTCGATGCCCCAGATGACGGGGATCTTCACCTTCATGTCGGTGGCCATCGAGGCGTCGTAGTAGGCGTCGGCCAGCTTGACCCAGTCGGCGGCGCTGGCGTGCTTGTTCCCGTTTGGCCAGCTGCCGCCACCGTTGAGCACCGAGCCGATGTAGTACTTGCGGATGTCGTCCGGCGTGCTGAATTTGATTTCCGGCTGCGTCATCTGGCCGATCTTCTGCGCCAGCGTCATGCCGGCGACGATCTGCGCGATGCGCGCTTCCATCGCCTTGTCCTGCTTGACGGCGCTGGTGATGTGCGGCCAGTCGGCCAGCGGCTTGGCGGCCGGCGCGGCGGCGGTTGCAATGGCGCCGCCCAGCGCCAGCGTGGCGGCCAGCACGGCGCGGCGCAAGATGTAGTTATTGGTCTTCATTCGTGTACTTGTCTCCGTTGTTGATGGTGTTTTATGCGTCGCGCAAAAAGCCGCTGTACCACTGGCCGCTTTGCTTGAGGATGCGGCGCTGCGTCGGGTAGTCAATGTAGGTCAGGCCGAAGCGGCGCAGATAGCCTTCCGCCCATTCGAAGTTGTCCAGCAGGCTCCAGGCGAAATAGCCCTTGATGTTGCCGCCGGCGGCGATGGCGTCGCGCACGGCGGCCAGGTGGCGGATCAGGTAATCGCGCCGCGCGGTGTCGTTGACGGCGCCGTCCGCGCCCAGGTGATCGTCGTAGGACGAACCGTTTTCGGTCACGTACAAATCGCCGGTCGGATAATCGCGCGCCACGCGCTCCAGCAGTTCGACCAGGCCTTGCGGGGAGACTTCCCAACCGAAGTCGGTGCGCTGGCGATCCTGCGGATAGATGATGGAGGTCCGCAGCGGATACTGCTCCGGCGCATCCTTCACCACCTCGGGGAAGTAGTAGTTCACGCCGAGGAAGTCCATAGTCGCGGCGATGGCTTCCATATCGCCCGGCAGCACCTGCGGCGCGTCCCGGCCCACCAGTTGCAGCGCCAGCTCGGGATAGCCGCGGCCATACAGCGAATCGAGGAACCAGCGGTTGCGCAGCACGTCGTGCCGCAGCACGGCCTCTTGATCAGCGGCGCTGTCGCTGGCCGCCTTGACCGGGTGCAGGCTCAGCGCGATGCCGACCTTCGCACCCGGCACGTTGGCGCGTATCAGCGGCACCGCCAGGCCGTGCGACACCAGCACGTTGTGGCACACCTGCAGCGCCAGCGGCAGGCTCTTGTTGCCCGGCGCGTGCATGCCGTCCCAGTTGCCGTGCATGGCCGTGCACCACGGCTCGTTGTGCGTGATCCAGTGCTTAACGCGGTCGCCCAGGTGCTTGCTGATCACATCGGCGTAGTGCAGGAAGGCGTCGACGGTAGCGCGGTTGGCCCAGCCGCCCTGGTCTTCCAGGTACTGCGGCAAGTCCCAGTGATACAGCGTGCACCAAGGTTGCAGGCCGCGCGCCAGCATGCCGTCCACCAGCTTCGAATAGAACGCCAGTCCCTTGGCGTTCGGTTCGGCGTCGACGCCGTTGAAGATGCGCGGCCAGGCGATCGAGAAGCGGTAGGAGTTCAGGCCCATGGACTGGGCCAGGTCCAGGTCTTCCTCCCAGCGGTGGTAGTGGTCGCAGGCGACGGCGCCGGTGGAGCCGTCGCGCACCTTGCCCGGCGTGGCACTGAAGGTGTCCCAGATCGACGGCACGCGCCCGTCCTCGGCGGCCGCGCCCTCGATCTGATAGGCAGATGTCGACACGCCCCACAGGAAGTCGCTGGCAAAGTCGGAACGCTGGATCGCCGTAGGCAGGTCGGTAAGAATCATGGTCATGGTTTTAGTTTTATTGTGCGAAAGGAGTAGGCGGTACGGTGGCGTTCATCCATTTGATGACGGTTTGCTGCGGTTCGTAAGGCACGCTGCCGAACAGGCGAAACAGGTTTTCGATCTCCGCCAGCGAGGCCTTGTTGAAGTCCAGCTTGGGGATGCGGGCGCCGGGCGCGTTGGTCACCATGCCCCAGGTGCCCTTGCCCTGCCCGCCCTGGTTGGACAGCAGCTTGTAGGCCCAGGCGGTCGAGGCCCAGCCGTTGGCGACGTAGGTGTCGTAGCTGGCGCGCGTGACCTGGCCGCCCAGCTCCGGCCCCATGAAGGCCCACGGCTGGAACTCGCCGATGAAGTAGGCGGTGTCCAGCTTTTGCTGCTGCGCCTTCCACGCGCAGACGCCGGTCTTGCCGGCATCGGCGCCATGACCGCATTGCAGCCAGTCGCGGTGCACCGCGACACCCGGCTTGCCCCAGCCGAAGTGGCCGGGATAGGGATGCATCTCGAACGCCACGTTGACCTGTCCATGCTCGGACGGTTTGCCGTAAGCGTCTATGCCCTTGCTGTGACCCGGCAGGATGATGACGTGGTTGGGATCGACCTTGCGGATCTCCCGATACAGCGTGCCCATGACGGCGGCCAGGTTTTCCGGCGTCGTGCCCCACGGTTCGTTGAGGATGCTGTAGCCGGCCACCGCGCCACGGTCCTTGTAGCGCGCGGCGATCTGCTGCCACAGCCAGATGGTGCGGGCCTGGTACTCCGGCGTGTCCCAGTACTGGTTCTTGCCGGCGCAGCCGCTGTGGTGCTCCCAGCCCTGCGAGCCGACCGCGCCGTGCAGGTCGAGGATCACGTAGATGCCGCGCTTCTCGGCTTCATCAATAGCCTGGTCCAGGTAATGCCAGGCGTCGGCGCGCAGCTGGCGCGGATTTTTTTCATCTTCCAGCACGCTGTAGATGAAGGGCAGGCGCACCAGGTTCAGTTTCAGCTTGGGCAGCATGTCCCAGTCGCGCGCGGTGATCCAGTTGTCGCGGTACAGCGCATACAGGCGTTCGCGCTCGGCGTAGCCGAAACGTTTATCCAGCACCGCCTCCAGCTTGCACTGGTCGCCGATGCCGGCGCTGCCCTGGCCCATCATCCAGAATTCCTGGATCAGGTAGTTGCCCAGGTTGACGCCGCGCAGCGCCGGCGCGCTGCCGTCGGCCGCCAGCCAGCGCGTGCCTTCCGTGTGCAGCATAGGTAGCGCGGCCTGCGCTGGGGCTGCGCCGGCCAGCAAGGCGGTCGCCAGCCAGGCGGCGTTCAGCAATCGTGTTGTGACCATCCAGCGCCTCCGTGTGTGGAATCGTTTCCAATATACTACAAAAAAAGAGCGTGCGACCGGCGCACACCCTCATTCTTTACGGCTTTTTAGCTACCGGCGCCAGCGACGCGCGCTGCGTCACGTGCACGCTGTATTCGCGCTCGACCGGCCGCTTCAATTCGTAGCAGCGGTTGAGCAGGAAGTTCAGGCCGTTCAAGGTCATCTCGCTCCACGGGATATGCACGCTGCTCAGGCGCGGCGCGGTGAATTCCGCGCTGTGCGTGTCGTCGTATCCCAGCACCGAAACCTGCTCCGGCACCGCTACCCCCGCCTGCTGGAAGCAGGACAAGGCCCCCACCGCCATTTCATCGTTGGCGCAAAACACCGCCGTAAATTCATAGCCCGACGCCATCAGCTGCTCGGTGCAGGCCCAGCCGCCCTCCGGCGAAAACTGCCCGTCCTCCATCCACACCGACGCCGGGTCTATGCCCGCCGCCGCCAGCTCCGCCATGAAACCGGCGATGCGCTGCTGGTTGTCCGGCGCGCTGGCGCGGCCCGCGATCACCGCGATCCGGCGATGGCCCAGCTCCAGCAAGGTGCGCGCCGCCAGCCGGCCGCCGGCCTCGTGGTCGACGGTGAAGCACTGCTCGGCGATGCTGGCGAAGGCGTGGTTGATCACCGCCACCCGCGACTGGAACGGCCCCAGCGCCACAAAGTCCTCGTCCTCCAGCGAATTGCTCATCACGATCAAGCCGTCGCTGCCGCGTTCGATCAGGAAGTTGACGCCCTCGATCGCCTGCTGCCGCGCGTCGCCCTCGCCGACGCCGAAGGCCACCACCATGTTCAAGCCGCTGGCCCGCAGCGCCGTGTAGATCGACTGCAGGATCGGCGTGTAAAACGTCCCGCTCAGGTAGGGGATGTACACCCCTATCATCTGCGAACTGCCCGACAACAGCGAGCGCGCCGCGTGCGACGGCCGGAACTCCAGCTCCTCGATCGCCTTGCGCACCTTTTCCAGCGTCGCCTGCGACACCGAACCCTTGCCGCTGATCACGCGCGACGCTGTGCCCAGCCCTACTCCCGCCAGGCGGGCTACGTCTTTGATGGTTGCCACAGCTTCCCTTATCCGTTCAGTCGGCGGCAAGCATACCCCATCGCGCCCGGCGGTGACAAGCGCGCCGGCATCGGCTTGCCGGGCCGCCTGCGCCCGGTATTGCATTGGTCCTTATCCGGCTAATCGCGCAGCGCGGCGGCGATGCTCTTCTGCGCCTTCTCCACCGGCATGCGGGTGTTCCAGAACGCCGTCAGCACGTCCTGCAGGGCGCCGTTCTGGTCCGGCGTCAGGTAGACCTCGATCATGCCCAGCGGGCGCGCCTTGTCCTTCATGATCGCCATGCCGGCCTGGGCGCAGGCGTCCATCGACGACACGTCGATATCGCTGCGCACCGGCAGCGAGCCTTTGAGCTTGCTGAACTCCAGCTGCGCGGCCGGCGCCAGCATGGTGGTGGCCAGCAGCTTCTGCGCCTTGACGGCGTCGGCGTTGGCGGTCTTCGGGAACACGAAGGCGTCGCCCTGGATCAGGTAGGGCACGGCAGGTCCCAGGCCGGCGATGCAGCCGTAATCCTTGCCGGCGGTCTGTTTGGCGGCCGCGAACTCGCCCTTGGCCCAGTCACCCATGATCTGCACCCCGGCCTTGCCGCTGATCAGCATGGCGGTGGCGTCGTTCCAGTTGCGGTTGGGCGAGCCGGCGTCGACGTAGCCTTGCAGCCGCTTGAAGGCCACCAGCACCTGCTTGAACGCTTCCGAGTTGAGCGCCTTGGGATCGCGGTCACGCAGCACCTGCAGGTACAGCTGCTTGCCGCCGACATTGGCCAGCATGGCCTGGAACAGGATGTTTTCCTGCCACGGCTGGCCGCCGTGCGCCAGGCCGACCACGCCGGCCGCCTTCAGCTTGTCGAGCGCGGCGAACAGCTGCTCCGGCGTGGCCGGCTCGGCGGCGATGCCGGCCTTCTTGAACGCCGCCTTCGAATACCAGATCCAGGTCGACATGTGGATGTCGACCGGCAGCGCGTAGTAATGGCCCTTGACGCGGATCACGTCCAGCATCGGCGCCGGCATCAATTGATCCCAGTGATCGCGCGCGGCGATGTCGTCGACGTTGTTGAGCGAGCCCTGGTCGATCAGGTCGCGGAACTGCTTGGTGGTGTTGAACTGGGCGGCGGTGGGCGGATTGCCGCCGACGATGCGGTTGATCGCCACCGCCTTGGCCTGGTCGGCGCCGGCCACGGCGGTGTCGACCCAGACGCCGCCGGCGGCGCGGTAGGCTTCGGCGAACTTGCGCACGGCGGCCGACTCGCTGCTGGAAGTCCACCAGTGCATCACTTCGGCGCGCGGCGCGGCGGCCGGCGCGGCCGCGTGGCTGGCGCCGGCCACCGCCAGCGCGGCCAGCAGTGACGCGGCGGTGCCGCCCCTACGGTGCTTGGTCATCCTGTCTCCTTGTCCGCCGATGTGCCCCGGCGCAGTGCTGTTCTGGTATGCGATCTTAGCCGTTGCCGCCGTTCCGGGCAAAAAAACCGGCGCCACCCTGGGCGCCGGCAACTTCGCGACCGAAGAGACACGGTTCATGCAACAAGCTTTGGAAACGTTACCAATTCATGCGGACGAATATATCACCCATTGATTTTGAGTGTCAACCGACAATTGCGGCAGCCGGCGCCGGGCCGGCTGCCGCCGCGCTTACTCGCCTTCGCGCACAAACACGCGCAGGCGGTGGCCGTCGCGGTCGACGGCGACGAAGGTGTAGCCGAAGTCCAGCGCCACCGGGCGCTGGGCGATGGTCACGCCGCGCGCCGACCAGTCGGCGTGCATGTCGTTGACCACGGTGCGGTCGGCCACGCTGACGCACAGCTCGCTGCCGCCGCCGGACGCCAGCGCCTTCGGCTCCGCCGTATGACGCGACCACAGGCCCAGCCTCAGACCGGACTCCAGCATGAACAAGGCGAAGGTCGGCGAAGCGTCCACCGGCTGCTGGCCCAGCAGGTCGGCGTAATAGGCGGCGCTGGCGACCGGATCGTCGACGTACAACAGGACATAGTTAGGGCTGATCATGGAAGTTCTCCTGGTGGGTTAGCGCGGCGCGCTGTCCCGGCGCCGCATGAACAGAATGTTAACGGCAGGCTGTGACAGTTTCTGTCAGGAGCATCGCGCTTGTCGCCGATCAAACGCCAATATTTCCTAGTGGATAGACTGTAGCGGTATCGACACTCAGGAGGCCGCGCATGGAAACCCACAGCCGCCGGCCGCGCCGGCAGCGCGGCGCCCTGGCCTTGATGTTCGGCGTGGCCGTAGTCGGCATGTTGGTGCTGGTCGGCATGGCGCTCGACCTGGGCCAGCTGTACAGCCGCAAGGCCGAGCTGCAACTGCTGGCCGACGCCACCGTGCTGGCCGCCGCGCGCGAACTGAACGGCACCGCCGCCGGCGTCGCCAGCGCGCTGACCAAGGCGGCCGACGCCGCCGGCGACGTCCGCTACCAGTTCCACAAGCTGCCGGTCAACTGGTCCAGCGCCGCCCTCCGCTTCAGCGCCACGCCGGACGCGGCCGGCCCCTGGCAAAACGCCGCCGCCGCCCAGGCCGCGCCGGACGGCTTGCTGTACGCGCGCGCCGACACCGGCCTGCTCGATCCGGCCCACGGCCAGCTGACAACGGTGTTCATGCGCCTGCTGTCGAACACACTGGCCACGGTGAGCACCTCGGCCCACGCGGTGGCCGGCCGCCTGACCATCGCCGCCACGCCGCTGGCGGTGTGCGCGCTGTCCAACACGCCGGCCGCCGCCCGCCTCAATCCAGGCCCGCCGGCGCTGACCGAGCTGGTGGAGTACGGCTTCCGGCGCGGCGTCGGCTACGACCTGATGCAGCTCAACCCGAACGGCCTGGCGCCGGCCCACTACGCCATCGACCCGCTGTCGCCGCCCGGCACCGCCGGCAGCGCCGCCAACACCACCGACAGCGTGCTCACCCCCTATGTGTGCGCCGGCACGCTGCAGATCCCGCGCCTGCAGGGCGGCGCCATCACCGTCAGCCACAACTTTCCGCTGGCCACCCAGTACCCGCAGCTCAACTCGCGCTTCGACCAGTACGCCGGCGGCGCCTGCTCGCCCAACGGCGCGCCGCCCGACGCCAACATCAAGGCCTATGTCTACACGACGATCCCGTGGATGAGCACGGCGCGCAACGGCCAAGGCGCCAAGAAGTTCGCCGACGCCGCCAGCGGCAAACTGTGGACCGTGGCCGATCCGCTGCCCTCGCCGGCCGGCACGCTGAACGCCGACTACGGCCCGCTGTGGTCCTACGCCAAGGCGGTGCCCTATGCCGCCTACGTGCCCGGCGCCGCCGAACCCGCCGCCGGCTACGCCACCTTCGCCGCCAGCAACTGGGCATCGCTGTATGCGCCCGGCGTGCCGGCCGCCAGCGGCTACCCGGCCACCACGCCTTATCTGGCGCTGGTCGGCGCCAACTTCCAGGCGCCGTCCAGCGCCAACCTGCCCGGCCTGCGCCAGCGCCGCGTGCTCAATGTGGCGCTGCTGGCCTGCCCGGTGGCGGCCGGCGGCACCGTCGGCGCCACCGTGCTGGCAGTGGGCAGGTTCTTCATGACGGTGCCCGCCACCGCCACCAGCCTGGTCGCCGAATTCGCCGGTGCGGTGCCGGACCAGGCGCTGGGCGGCGCCGTCGAGTTGCTGCCATGAGCCGGCCGGCCCAGCACCAGCGCGGCGTCGTCGCCGTCGAAATGGCGCTGATGCTGCCGCTGTTCCTGGTGCTGCTGGCGCTGCCGCTGTTCCTCGGGCGCGCGCTGTACCACTACCAGCTCTCGCACAAGGCCGCCCACGACGCCGCGCGCTACCTGTCGTCCTGCGCCGCGCTGGATTTCAAATCGCCGGCGCGCGCGGCCGACGTGGTGGCCGCCGCCCGCGCCATCGCCGCCGCCGAGCTCGACGGCAGCAGCGCCGGCACTTACGCGCCGGTCGTCAGCGTCAATTGCGACGGCGGCCAGTGCACCGGCTTCCTCGTGCCCACCACGGTCAGCGTGCAAGTCGTTACCCTGCTGGAGGACGATGTGCTGCCCGACTTCTCCTACAACCTGCTGGGTTCCGGCGGCCTGCCGCTGACCGCCGTCGCGAGCATGCGCTATGTCGGCAACTAAGCGCCCGCGCGCGCCGCGGCGCGGCGCGATCACCATCGAATTCAGCCTGCTGTCGCTGCTGTTTTTTACGCTGCTGTTCGCCACCATGGAAGTGGCCCGCGCGATGTACTTGTTGAATACCTTGCAGGAAGTGACGCGACGCGCCGCCGCGCTGGCCGCCGTGAGCGACTTCAGCAGCCCGACCGTGATGGACCGGGTGCGCCAGACGGCGCTGCTGCGCGACGGCCCCGGCATGCTGCCACTGGGCCAGCCCGTCACCGACAGCCACCTGCGCATCGACTACCTGTCGCTGGCGCGCGGCGCCAACGGCGGCCTGACGCTCACGCCCATCCCCAGCGGCAACCTGCCGGCCTGCGTGGCGCGCGCGCGCCTCAATTGCATCGCCGATCCGAACGGCGCCAGCTGCATCCGCTTCGTGCGCGTGCGGCTGTGCGCGCCGAACGGCAACAACTGCGACCCGGTGAGCTACCAGGCCATCATGCCCTTGTTCAGCCTGCCCGCCACGCTGCCCAGCGCGACCACGATCGTCAAGGCCGAGTCGCTGGGCTTGCAGGCGGGCAGCCCGATGTGTCCCTAGCGCCGGCTTATTCCAGCTTCCACACGTACTCGAGGGTTTGCCATTGATCCCCGCCCGGCGACAGGAATTTGCACTTGGTGATACTGGTCGAAGCCGCCTTGTCGAGGTTCTTGAAGCCGCTCGACTTGCTGACCTTCGACTCCTGCACCTTGCCGTCGGCCGACAGCTTCAGGCTCAGCACTACCGTGCCCTTCTCTTCGTTCATCAGCGAGGCCTTGGGATACTCGATCACGCAGGGAACCTTGGGATCGAGCGTCGCCATCTTGTCGGCGGCAAGCGCCGGCAGCGTGACCGACAACAAACTGAGCGCAGCAATGGCATAACGTTTCATGGGTATTCCTTATGGTGGGTGACGGGATGAACCATGGTTGCAGCACTTCGATCCTACGCTTGAGCACGCTAGCCTGTCGATGGTGGGCGGCCATGGTGTTGCTTTTATGCAAAACTCGCAGCGACACGATACTATTGGCGTAGCGACTCGACAGCGTATATGCTGATGACTTGGCTTCATGACGATCCACGCAGAAAGCACCCGCAAAATGAAGCGCCGCTCCCTGATACGGCTGGCATTGCTGCCCTGGCTGCCCTGGCTGCCCGCCATGGCCGCGCCTGCCAAGCCGGTGATCAACGTCTCCACCCTGGTCGGCGACGATCCGGCCACGGACATCGCCGAACTGGTGCTGCGCGAAGCCTACAGCCGGCTCGGCTACCAGCTCGAGGTGCACCGCCTGCCCGGCGAGCGCACCCTGATCTACGCCAACGAAGGCCGCATGGACGGCGAGCTGTATCGCAAGCTCGGCATGGACCGCACCTACGGCAACCTGGTCATCGTGCCGGTAGCGCTGCTGACCTACGAAATCGTGGTCTTCACGCACGGCACCAGCTTCGTCCTCCACGGCTGGGACAGCCTCAAGCCCTACACCATCGGCCACGTGCGCGGCATCAAGATCGTGCAGGAAAACACCATCGGCATGAAGACCGAGGCGGTGCCGACCATGACCCAGGCCTTCCAGAAAATGATGGTGGGACGCACCGACGTGGTGGTCGGCAACCGCCTGTCCGGCATGGCGGTGATCAAGCAACTGAAGCTGGACGAAGTGGTGGTGATGACGCCGCCGCTGGCCGCCTTCCCGGTCTATCACTACCTGCACAAGAAGCACGAAGCGCTGGTGCCGCAACTGGCCGCCGTGCTGCGCCAGATGCGCACCGACAAAGTTATCGAAAGCATACAACAGCATGTCGCGGCAGGGTCCTAGGGGAGCGTTGCTCCTACAAGCTTGCAAGCCAAGTCCGAACCGAAAACCAACCGTTGCCACGTACACTCTTCTTTTGGTTAAAAACATTTGGAGAGCAGCATGCTCAATCTATCATCCCGTGGCCGGGCCTTTCTGGTCATCGTCGGCGCGCTCGCCGTTGACGAGTTCGGCAACGAAACACTCATCGGCCTGACGGTGCTGGAATCGGACTATTTCCTGAGGCACCAGGAATATACCGACCAACGCCTGATCCACCTCGGCGCCGCCCGCTTCCAGCTATTGATGAACCGCCATCTGCTCGCGCGCCAGCTGGTGCTGCCGCTCAAGCCGCCCTGAAGCGGTGCTCACATGCCGTGCATGCGCTTGAACAGCCCGACCAGATCGAGATACTGCGCGCCCGCATACAGGCCGATGCAAACGACGACGATCAATGCCGCCACCACGGTGGATTTTTTCATGATGATTTCCTTTCAAAGACTGGCAAGAGATGACTGAATGCTGAGCCGCGACGCCGCCCATGCCGGCAAGCCGCTCGCCAGCAAGGCGCCCAACAGGACCATCGCCGTCCAGGCCACCGCGCCGGCGCCAGACACGGTCAGCGGGAACGCCAGCCCGAACAGCAGTTCGCCCAGGTAGGCGCCGATCGCCGCCGACAGCGGCAGCGACAGCGCAAAGGCCAGCGGCACGCTCATCAAAGCGACCAGCACGCCCTCACACAACACATTGCGCAGCACCACGGCGGAACTGGCGCCGATGCTGCGCATGATGCCGAACTCGCGCCCGCGCTCGGCCACGTTGCTGCCCATCGCCGAACCCAACCCGAACAGGCCGACCGCCGCCATCAACAGCGCGATGAACAGCATGGCCGCGATCAGCAGATCGAAATGGCCGTCGACCTCCTTGCGCAGCATGGTCTCCGTCAAATTCATGCGGACGTCGATGCCGGCGGCGGCCAGCGTGCGGCCGATCTGGCGCGCCGCCGCATCGATGGCCGCTTCGTCGTGCGCGCGCAGCACGATGCGATAGCTGGACGCCTGCCCCGGACGCCCCGCCATCCGCGCATAGGTCGGCGCCGAGACGAATACCGTGGCCGCCGTCATGTCCTGGCGCGCGATGCCGGCCACCCGCAGCGTCAGCGCGCGGCCATGGCCGGCGATGCCGACGCTGCCGCCGACCCGCGCCTGCGGGAAGAACTCCAGCGCGGCGCTGTTCAACACCACCTCGTCCGGCTGGCCGGCGCTCATCCATTGGCCTGCCAACATCTCCAGCTTGAGCGTGGCGTTCTGCTCCGGCACCGCCTGCACCGCCAACGTGCCGTGCGCGCCGTCCGGATAGACACGCTCGATCTCCAGGCCGTCGGCGCGCTGGCGGGCCACGCCGCTGCGCTCCCACGCCTCGACCAGCGCCACCTGCGGCAGTGCGCCCAGCAGCTGGCTGACCTGCGCGATCGGCGCCGGACGGGCCAGCGTGGTTTCGATGTCGTAGTGGCGCTCCGCCGCCGCGTCGACCAAATGCTGCGCGGACGCGGCCCGGATATTCAGGCTGCTCATGTACATGGCGCCGGCCAGCGCCAGCAAGCCCAAAGTCAGCAGCAGGCGGCCGCGCCGGCGCAGGCTGTTGCGCAGCGCCAGCAACAGGCTGCGGTCGACCAGCGGCAGGCGGTCCAGCCACGCCGCCGGCGCGGCGAAGCGCTGGCCATGGCTGCCGCTGTCGCTGATCGCCGCCTGTACCGTCGCACCGCTGGCTTGCGCGATCGGCACCGCGGCGATCGCCAGCGGCAGCAGCACGCCGGCCGCGATCATCAGCAGATAGCACCAGTGCGGCACCGCGCCGCTATGCATGGTGAAGTTGAGGAGCTGGTTCAGCACCACGCGCGAGAACGCGCGCCCCGCCGCCAGTCCGGCCGACATGCCGAGCGCCGTGGCGATGCCGGCCAGCGCCAGCACGAGCGTCAGATACAGGCCGGCGATCTGCGAACGCCGCGCGCCGATGGTCTTCATCACGCCGATCTGGCGCCGCTGCTGTTGCAGCATGCCGCCGACCACCGTCGCCGCCAGCACCGCCGACAGCACCAGCGCCACGCCGCTGAACACCAGCAGCATCGCCAGGATGGAACTCATGACCTTTTGATGCGGGTGCTCGCCCGGCGGTGGAATGCGGATGCGCTCCACGGCGTGGCCGTTCTGCCGCAGCCAGACGGCCAGCCTCGCCACGGTCGCCTCGATGGCGTCGACATTCATGGGCTGCTCGCTGACGGTCAGCTTCAGCTGGCGCAGGCTGCCGTCCAGTCCCAGCGCGGCCACGGTGGCCGGGGTGGCATAGGCGTACACCGTCTGGCCACGGCTGGCAGGCGGCAGCGACGGATCGTGCACGGTGCCGGAGATCTGCAGCGATTGCGGCGCGCCGTGGCCGGTGCCGACGGCGATGCGCTGGCCGATGCGCGCGCCGATCAGGCGCAGCGCCTCGCGCTCCAGCAACAGCGATCCGTCCGGCGGTGGCCATGCGCCCTGCTCGCGATACACTGTGTTGATGCGCAGTTGGTTGAAATCGTCCACCACGAAGATGGTCAGCGGCAGCGCGGCGCCCTCGCCCGCCAGCGTGACGCCGACCGTGCCGCTGGCCTGCGCCTGCGCGATGCCGGGGAAGGCGCGTATCGCCGCCAGCAGCGGCGCGTCGATGCGCTCCAGTTGCAGCGTGGCCGACGGCGGATTGGTGTCGAGATAGTTGCGGGTGGTCTCACGACTGAGGATGGTGTAGCTGCTCAACATGGTGGCCAGGCCGCACACGCCGGCCGCCATCGCCAGCACCATCAGGGCCACGCGACCGGGCGTGAGCGCGACATCGCGCAACAGCTTGCGCCAGCGCGGGCTAAGCATGACGCACCCGGTTGGCGGCATGGTCGATGCCCGCAACGCCGTCGCGCGGCACGCAGATCCGGCCGTCGGCCAGCGTGACGAGGCGCGTGAAGTACGCGCTGAAGTCGCGTTCGTGCGTCACCATCAGCACCGTCTTGCCCTGTTCGACCAGGCCGGCGAACAGCTGCATGATCTGGCGCGTGGTGTCGCTATCGAGATTGCCGGTCGGTTCATCGGCCACCAGGATGGGCGCGTCGTTGGCCAGTGCGCGCGCAATCGCCGCGCGCTGCTGCTGGCCGCCGGACAGCGCCGACGGCAGCTTGTCAGCCTGCGCGCCGATATCCAGCCGCTCCAGCAACGCCAGCGCCCGCGCGCGCCGCTGGCGCGCCGGATAGGTGGCGCAGAAGTCCATCGGCAGCATCACGTTCTCGGCCACGGTCAGCGTCGGCAGCAGCTGGAAGAACTGGAACACGATGCCGAGGTGGCGGCCGCGCCAGCGCGCCAGCTCCGATTGCCGCATGCCGTGCACGGCGGCGCCGTCTATCCAGACTTCGCCGGAAGACGGCGTATCGATGCCGCTGGCCAGGTTCAGCAAAGTCGATTTGCCGCTGCCGGATTTTCCGACCACGGCGACGAACTCGCCGGCCTGCACTTCAAGGTTGATGCCGTCCAGCGCCATCAGGCTGCCGGCGCTGCTGTCGTAACGCTTGCTCAAATCGCGCAAGACCATCAAGGGTCGCGCTGCTGCGGATGCTGTCATGGTTGTTCCCCGTGGTTGAATAACACAGCAGCCATTAAACCGATGGGGGATTGCCGCTTTATCTCCGTTGAGTGAAGATTTGTAAAGTTACCAACATCAACATATAATCAAGCCGCGCCACGGCACGCCCCTGCCGAAACCCGGAACCCACTTGAAAAAACTAACGCTCAGCGCCGTTGCGGTTATCACGATCGCCCTGGTCATTACCTTCGGCTCGCCCTACATCGCCCTGTATCAAATTCGCACCGCCATCGCCGAGCGCGACGCCGAGGCCATCTCCGACCATGTCGACTTCCCCACCCTTCGGGAAAACCTGAAAGGCCAGGTCATGGGCGGCATGATGGCGGCGATGGATACGCCGGAATTGAAGTCCAACCCGTTCGCCGGTGTCGGCCAGGCGCTCGGCGCGGCCATGATCGGACCGATGATCGATTCGCTGGTCTCGCCCGCCGGGCTGATCGCGCTGATGCAACGCGCGCCGACGGCGCCCGATACGGCCGCCGGTCCATCCGGCACCAGTGAAAAACCGAACTACAAATTGTCGTTCAAGGGCTGGAGCAAGGTGACCTTGCAACGCGCCGACACCGAAGGTTCCGAAGGTGCGCTAACGTTGCGACGCTTCGGGTTATGGAACTGGAAGCTGACCTCCATCGAAATCCCCGCCGACGCATTGAAACAGTAAAACAGCACCACGCTGACCGACACTCAGAACGGCCCGCTCGCAAACGCGACCGGGCCGTTTTTAGTAATCATTCCTAAACTGCGCAATACAAGCATGCTTTCCGCGAATTTTCCTGCCTGGGTAGGTGAGAATAGTCAATCAACGGCCCTCAAAAACCCAATAATGAAACCTTTCTATCTCCTGCTACTGGCCCTTGCCGGCCCCTTCGCCCACGCGCGCGACACCAGCGTCAGTTCGCCCGATGGCGCGCTGGTGGTCAGCATCAGCGACGATCGCGCCAACCCGACCTATCGCGTGACATATCGCGGCGTGCCGGTCATCACGCCCTCCCACCTCGGCATGGTGTTCAAGCGCGGCCCGTCCTTTGGCGAGGGCTACAACATCACCACCACGGCCAGCGACAGCGCCGACACCACCTGGCCCCAGCCCTGGGGTGAGCGCAAACTGGTGCGCGACCAGCACAATGAGCTGCGCGTCGACTTCGCGCGCGCGCTCGATACGCGCAGCAAATTCACGGTGCGCTTCCGGGTGTTCAACGACGGCATCGGCTTCCGCTACGAAGTGCCCGAGCAGCCGGGCATGCCGGGCGAGATCGAGATCGTCGACGAAACCACCGAGTTCCAGATCCCCGACGCCGACAAGACCCGCGCCTGGTGGATCCCGGCGCGCGCCTGGCGCGGCCTGGAATACCTGTACCGTTCCACACTGCTGAAAGATGCGCCGCATGTGGAAACGCCGTTCACTCTTCGCCTGCCGTCCGGCGTGCACCTGTCGATCCACGAGGCGGCGCTGACCGACTACGCATCGATGACGCTCAACCAGCAGCACGACGGCGTGTTCAAGGCCGACCTCACGCCGTGGTACGACGGCAGCCGCGTCAAGACGCGCGGCGCGTTCAAGACGCCATGGCGCACCGTGCAGGTATCGCCCGACGCCAAGGGCTTGCTGAACTCGGACCTGATCCTCAATCTCAACGAACCGAACAAACTGGGCGACGTCTCCTGGGTCAAGCCGGGCAAATATGTCGGTATCTGGTGGGCCATGCACCTGTGGCAGAAGACCTGGGCCTCGGGCCCCAAGCATGGCGCGACGACGGCGGAGACCAAGCGCTATATGGACTTCGCCGCCAAGTACGGTTTCTCCGGCGTGCTGGTGGAAGGCTGGAACGTCGGCTGGGACGGCGAATGGCAGGACAACGGCGACCGCTTCAGCTTCACCGAACCCTACCCGGATTTCGACATGCGCCAAATCGCCGCCTACGGCAAGAAGCTGGGCGTGGGCCTGATCGGCCATCACGAGACCTCGGGCGCCGTATCGCACTACGCCAGCCAGATGGACGGCGCGCTCGACTACTACCGCGACAACAACGTCACGCAGGTCAAAACCGGCTACGTCACCGACAACGCGCGTATCAAGCGCGTCGACGCCGAGGGCATCACCCGCTACGAATGGCACGACGGCCAGTACATGGCAGGCGAATACCTGCACTCCGTCATGGCGGCGGCCAAGCGCCACATCAGCATCGACACCCACGAGCCGATCAAGGACACCGGCTTGCGCCGCACTTACCCCAACTGGCTCACGCGCGAAGGCGCGCGCGGCCAGGAGTACAACGCCTGGGGTTATCCGCCCAATCCGCCCGAGCACACGGCGCTGCTGCCATTTACCCGCATGCTGTCCGGCCCCTTCGACTACACGCCCGGCATCTTCAACCTCAAGCCGAACGGCGAACAATCGGAGAACCGCGTGCGCTCCACGCTGGCCAAGGAGCTGTCGTTGTACGTCGTGCTGTATAGCCCGATCCAGATGGCGGCCGACCTGCCCGAGAATTACGAGGCGCGGCGCGACGCCTTCCAGTTCATCGTCGACGTCCCGGCCGACTGGGAAGAAAGCCGCGCCATCGCCGGCGAAGTGGGTCAGTATGTGGCCGTCGCCCGCCAACAGCGCGGGGGCCGCGACTGGTTCCTCGGCGCGCTGACCAACGAAACAGCGCGCACGCTCGATCTCAAGCTCGACTTCCTGGCGCCGGGCCAGCGCTACCAGGCCGAAATCTACCGCGACGGCCCGGACGCGCACTGGGAAACCAATCCCTACGCCATCGTCATCGAAAAGAAGGCCGCGCAGCGCGACCAGACGATGACGCTATGGCTGGCAGCCGGCGGCGGCGCCGCGATCCGCTTCAAGGCGATCGACTAAGGTGATCAGCTAGGACGGTGTTTACTAAAACCGCACTAAACTCTGCGGTCCGCGCCGCCCTCGCCTCGCCGCCGCAGGCTTCAAATGCTATAAACAACAGAACAACAATACCAACTGGAGACGCTCAATGACGCACCACCGCACCACCGGCCAGCTGGCGCTCAGCATCGCGCTGGCCATGACCAGCATCTGGGCCGCCGCTGCGCCCGCACCCGCGCCCGCAACTGAATCGGGCTTCCCGGTCAATACCTTCATCGGCACCCAGGACGACGGCAACACCTTCCCCGGCGCCTCCGCCCCATTCGGCATGCTGCAACTGAGCCCGATCGGCGAGCACTACGCCGGCTGGCGCTACCTGGACCCGAAGATCCGCGGCTTCGGCCACTTCTTCCTGTCCGGCGCGGGCTGCTGGGAACAGGGCGGCCAGTTGTCGGTGCTGCCGGTGACCGGCGACATCGGCCCCGGCGCCAAATTCGACACCACCAAGCCGGCCAGCTTCGACCAGAAAAAGTACGCGTCCAGCTACACCCATGACGGCGAAGTCGGCACGGCCGGCTACTTCAAGATCAAGCTCACCGACTACGACGGCATCGTCGCCGAAACCACGGCGCTCACGCGCGCCGGCGCCGAGCGTTACACGTTTGCGGACACCGCCCGCCAAGGGCACGTGCTGGTCAACGTCGGCCAGGCCAACGAGCGCCATTCGGTGGTCGGCAGCAGCTTGCAGGTAGTGGGCGACCGAGCCATCGAAGGCAAGATCGTCACCAAGAGTTTTTGCGGCGGCGCCCAGTACGCCACCTGGTTCCGCATGGAGTTCGACCGTCCCTTCAGCACCCACGGCGTATGGAGCGACGCCGGCGGCACGCCCGGCACGCGCGGCCTGAGCCAGCAAGGCGACAGCCGTCCACACGGCGCATGGTTCACCTTTGACCTGAAAGACGGCAAGGCCGTCACCGCCATCAGCGCCATCTCGCACGTCGATGCCGAAGGCGCGCGCCGCAACCTGCACGCCGACGCCTACGCAGGCACTCAGCCGCGCAGCTTCGATGCGATGCGCGAGGCCTCCCAGCGCGCCTGGCAGCAGGAGCTGAACACGGTGCGCATCGGCGGCGCCGACAAGGATCAGCGCACCGTGTTCTACACCGCCCTCTATCACGCGCTGCTGCAGCCCTTGACGGGCAACGACGCCGACGGCCGCTATCGCGGCTACGACGACGCCCTGCACAACGCCGGCGGCGCCACCTACTACGAGTTCTTCTCGCTATGGGACACCTACCGCGCCCACAATCAGCTGCTGGCATTGCTGCGTCCAGAACGCGCGCGCGACATCGCCGATTCGGTGCTGAAGACCCGCGAACAAGGTGGATGGCTGCCGCGCTGGGGCTACGCCAACTTCGAATCCAACGTCATGACGGGCGACCCGGTGACGCCGTTCCTGGTCGACTTGTGGCGCTTCGGCGCGCTGAAAGGCCAGGAACAGCGCGCCTACACCGCGCTGCGTGAGAACGCCTTCGGCACACCGCCATTCGGCAGCCGCAGCGAAGGCCGCGCCGGCAATCCGAGCTATCTGGAAAACGGCTACGTGCAGTACGACCGCGCCTTCCGCGCCAAGGGCATGGATGTCGATCCGCACCACGGCGGCTCCGCCACGCTCGAATATGCGCAGGCCGATGGCGCACTGGCCTACATGGCCGAGGCGCTAGGCAAGCGTGACGACGCCGCGCTGCTGCGCAAGCGCGCCGGCAACTGGCACAAGGTGTGGGATGAAGCGGCGGACGACAAGGAACTCGGCTTCAAAGGCTTCCCGCGCGCGCGCATGACCGATGGCAAATGGTTTGCCGAGCTTGACGGCAGCTACAGCCCGCGCGCCGAGCACGGCTTCCACGAAGGCACTGCATGGCAATATCAATGGCTGGTGCAGCAGGACGTGGGCGGCATGGTGGCAGCCATGGGCGGACGCGCGCAGACCGCGCGCCGGCTCGACGCCTTCTTCGCCTACGACGCCTTGCGCAAGAATCCCTACGAGGCGGTGCGCAAGGATTGGGTGATGGGGCCGTACAACTACTACAGCCAGTATCGCTACAACCCGAACAACGAACCGGACCTGCACGCGCCGTGGATGTACACGCTGGTTGGCCAACCGTGGAAGACCAGTACCGTGTTGCGCGCTGCCGAGACGCTGTTCACCAATGCACCGAACGGCGTCACCGGCAACGACGACCTGGGTACCATGTCGGCGTGGTATGTGTTCAGTGTGCTGGGTCTGTATCCATCGATGCCGGGTAGCGGACACTTCCTGCTGCATGCGCCGAAATTTGCAAGCGCCGAGATTGATGTCGGCAATGGCAAGACCCTTCGCATCAACAGCAACGCCGCCAGCGACAAGGCGCCGATGGCGATCGAGCAGGTGCGCTGGAACGGCCAGCCACTGCCGAAGGTCTGGCTGGATTGGGAGCAGCTCAACGCCGGCGGACAGATCCAGATGAAGCTAGGCAGCGATGCCGCCGCCCAAACCTGGGGCACGCAAGCCGACGCCCTGCCCGCCGATCTGCGCGAGCCGCAGCGACCGTAAAGCAGTAAGTACCGGGGGCACGCCCCCGGTACGCTTACGGCGTGGCCGCCTTCCAATACCGGTTGATCCACTCCCCATGCGTCGGCATGGCCGCAACAGCCTGCGCCAGCGTCGCGCGCATGCCTTCGACGTATTGCACCAACTTCTCTTCCGGCATATCGTCCACGATCGGGTGGTAGCTTTGCGGCATGATGCGCTGGCCCAGCATCACCTGCACCCAACTCGGTAGCGCGAAGAAATCCTCGCCGTTGCGGAAGTAGCGCCCATCGCTGCGGAACAACTCCATCGCCTCCTGCAAGCTGTCCGGAACGGACATGGTGCGGCAGTAATCCCAGAACGGCGTGTCGTTACGTTCGGTAGCGTGGTAATGCAGGATCAGGAAATCCCGAACCCGCTCGTATTCGAACGCCGATTCCCGGTTGAACCGCTCGGCCAGCAAGGGATTGAAATCACGCCCGGGGAACAGCGCCAGCAGCCGGCTGATGCCCGACTGGACCATATAGATGCTCGTCGATTCCAACGGTTCCAGGAAGCCGCTGGCCAACCCCAGCGCCACCACATTCTTATTCCAGAACTTCTTGCGCATGCCGGGCGTGAAGCGCAGCGGGCGCGGCTCGCCCAGCGCCTTGCTGTCCAGGTTGGCCAGCAGCGTCGCGGCGGCCTCGTCGTCGCCCAGGTAACGGCTCGAATACACATAGCCATTGCCGGTGCGGTGTTGCAGCGGAATGCGCCACTGCCAGCCCGCCTCGCGCGCCGTGGCGCGCGTGTACGGCGTGATCGAATCGACGCGCTCGCTGGGCACCGCCATCGCGCGGTCGCACGGCAGCCAATGCGTCCAGTCCACGTAGCCGGTCTTGAGCGTCTGCTCGATCAGCAGCCCACGGAAACCCGAGCAATCGATGAACAATTCGCCTTCGACCACTTCGCCATTTTCCATCGTCACCGATTCGACATAGCCGTCATCGGCGCGCTGGTTCACGCCGACGATTTTGCCTTCGATGCGCTGCACGCCGCGCTGCTCCGACAGCTCGCGCAGGAAGCGCGCATACAGGCTGGCGTCGAAATGGTAGGCGTAAGCGATGTCGGCCAGCGGTGAATTAGGCGGGGCATTCCCGTCGCCCGGCACGAACTTGCCCTGCGGCGCCATCACGGTCTGTACCGAATAATCGCCGATCGCCGCCGCGCGGCCGGACTGGAACAACTTGAGCCAGAACTGGTGGAACGGCAGCGGCCCCAGCGAACGACCGATGACGCCGAAACCGTGGATATAGCTGTCGCCGATGCGCGACCAGTCCTTGAACTCGATGCCGAGCTTGACCGTGCCCTGGGTCCGTTTGACGAACTCGGTTTCATCAATGCCCAGCATCTGGGAGTTGAACATGCGGATGTGCGGAACGCTGGCCTCGCCGACGCCCACGATGCCGATTTCCTCGGACTCGATCAGGCGTACGGAAGCCTGCTTGCCCAGATAGGTGGCCAGCGCCGCAGCCGCCATCCAGCCGGCGCTGCCGCCGCCGACCACCACCACGCGCTTGATACGGTTGTTTGTCATTTTTCGCTATCCCTTGCACAAGCAAAAAAGTCGGCGGTTGCCAAAACAGGCAAGCGCCGACGGGAACCTCCCCTCACACCAGCGGGCGCGAGGGGACGGGAGGAA
Organism: Duganella sp. BJB476; assembly: GCF_003416895.1. GTDB lineage: Bacteria > Pseudomonadota > Gammaproteobacteria > Burkholderiales > Burkholderiaceae_D > Rugamonas. The sequence goes on along the minus strand of NZ_QVIO01000001.1, from coordinate 8,714 downwards.
GGTATCAGAACTTGTAGTTCAGGCCAAAGTACGCGATGCGGCCGGTGTAGCCGTTGGAATAGAAGCGATCCTTGGTGTCGCTGCCCAGGTGGGAGCGGGTCTCTTCCTTGGTCAGGTTCAGCACCGATGCGGTCAGGCTCAGCTCCTTGGTCAGGTTGTAGGCCACGTTCACGTCGATCTGGCTGTACGGATCTTCATACACGTTCAGACCGTTGACCAGACCGTTGACCACTTCGCCGCGACGGTTGTACGAAGCGCGCACCAGATACTTGTCGGTTTCGTAGAACACGGTGATATTGGCCTGGTTCTTCGCGCTGCCGACCAGCGGCGACTTGCCGATCTCGGTGCCGTCGCCAAGGGTGATGGCAGCCTGGTTGGTCTTGTTGTACGTGTAGTTGACCTGGAAGCCGAGGCCGGAATCGAGCGTGTGCTGCACATACGTCTCGATACCCTGCGACACCCCGTTACGACCGCCGGCCGTGGTCGAATAGTTCTGCACCGTCACGGTCTGGCCGCCGACATTCATGGTCACGTCGCGCACCACCGGCACCGAGAAGTTGCTGACGTTCTTGCGGAACAGGTCGGCACCGAGCACGGAACCACGGTGGAAGTACCACTCCAGGCCCACGTCGAGCTGGGTAGCCTTGTACGGATCGAGCTGCTTGTTGCTGCCTTCGCCGAACCAGCCCTGCTTGTCGCCGCCACCGATCAGACGGCGGTCGTTGACGTATTCCTGGCTGTAGTACTGCAAGCCGCCCGGCGACGCGATGTCGCCATAGCTCGGCCGCGACACCACCTTGGACGCGGCCACGCGCAGCAGCAGGTTCTGACGCACGTCGAAGGCCAGGTTGAAGCTAGGCAGCACGTCGGTGTAGCTGCGATCGAGCGAACTGAGCACGAACGACGAGCTGCGCGCGGTGCTGTCCGGCAGTCGGGTGAAGCCGCTGGTGCAACCGGAGCCGGCAGGTGCACCGACCGCAGGAGCGCCGCCCGCCTGGCAAGGCGCCGGGCTGCCATTGGCGCCGTTGAAGAAGTAGTCGTTGTAGTTGTCGACGCGGTCGGTCGAGTCCGCATGCTGCCTGGTGCGCACCACGCGCAGGCCGACGTTACCGCGCAGACGGTCGGTCTTGATGTTGGCCTGGAAGTAGGTCGACGAAATCTTCTCGTTGACGTTGTAGACGAAGTTGTCTTCGTTGCGGGTCTGCATAGCGCCGTAGGTCTGGTTCAGGTAGGCGATGTAGGCCGGATAGTTAATCGCCGGGAAAGCGCTGGCGCTGATGCCACCCGCCAGATTGTCCAGCGATTGGCTGTACAGGAACTGCGACTGGAACTTGTTGGCGGTGGGATCGCAGCCGGCCTGGTAGCGCTTGTCGTAGTTGGTCGGATCGGCGCCCTTGCACACCCAGTAGTTGTTGCCGGTGCTGCGGTGGGTGCCGCCATCACGGTACTTGCCGCCGAATTGCAGCGAGTCCAGCCAGGTGCTGTCGGCGTGCCAGGTGAAATCGGCCTGGGCGTATTTCTGCTCGGTGCTGTTGTGGGTCCACGACGAGCTGGTCGAACCGAGGTCGATTTCGCCTATGCCCTTCTGCAGGTTAGACATCAGTTCCGGCGAGAAGGTCATGGTCGGCTTGCCGGCCGTGCTCCAGGCGCTGGCGTAGTTGCCGAGGGTCCAGCTGCCATCCGCGTTTTGCAGGCGCGGCTTGATCGGCATGCCGAATTGCAGCTCCGGACCGCCGCCGGCCCAGGTACGGCCGCCCTTGAAGGTCGCGTCCAGCGACGTGCCATGCCATTCGACTTCGATGTCGGCGGTTTGCGACAGCGCTTTTTCGCGGTTGTAGCTGCCGGTAATCTGCGGCGTTGGAATGGTGCAATCGTCCGGACCGAAGCCGCCGGTGTTGGTCAGGCCGCCCGCCTTGGCCTGGTCGCCGCTGCAGTAGTAGGTCTTGCCGGGATGCGCGCTGTATTGCGCGCCGGTGACGATGGTGCCGCTGCGGTCGAAGGTCAGGCCGTCGAGCATGCGGCCGCCGGCCCAGTTGCCGTCGCCGTCATAGCGAGCCAGATTCCATTCCGGGATCTTCAGCGTGTTGGTCTGCGAGTTCTGCGACAGATCGAAGCGGAAGTAGTTACCGGTCACGGTCAGGTTGCGGACAGGCTTGGCTTGCAAGGTCAGCTGGCCGCCCTTGCGCTCGCGGTCCTCGGTCTTGACGTCGAAGTTGACCGAGGTCGGCATCATGAAGTTGGTGTACTTCTTGCCGCTCTGGTCCTTGAAGCCGGACTGGCCCCACCAGTAGCTGTTCATATTGGACGGCTTGCCGTTGACGTCGGTGGCCGGATGGGCGTCGTAGTCGTCGCCATACCATTGCCAGTTTTCGGTGCTGGCGCCCATGGTGCGGGTGGTGCGTTTCTGTTGCGTGTAGCCGACCAGCACGCCGAAACGGTTGCTCTCGTCGTGCCAGGCGTACTGGCCGGAGAACTGGCCGTCGGTCTTCTTGCTGGTGTCGGCCCAGGTGCCTTCGGCCGAGACAAAGCCGGTGCCCGACTTCACTTCCAGCGGACGGCGGGTGTGCAGGATCACGGTGCCGCCGATGCCGCCTTCGTCGATGCGCGCTTCCGGCGTCTTGAACAGTTCGGCGCTGGACAGCATGTTGGCCGGCATCAGCATGTAATTGAAGGAACGGGTCGGATCGCCGTTGGACTCTGCGGTGGCGATGTAGTTGCCGTTCAATTGGGTCAGGGTCAGTTCCGACGACAGGCCGCGGACGCTGACGTTCTTGCCCTCGCCGCCGCTGCGGTCGATGATCACGCCAGGCACGCGCTGCAGCGCGTCGGCCACGTTCTTGTCGGGGAACTTGCCGATGTCTTCGGCGGTGACCACGTCGACGATGGCGTTGGCGTTGCGCTTCTGGTCGAGGCTTTTTTCGATCGCGTAGCGGTAGCCGGTGACGACCACGGAGTCGATCGGCTTGCCGTCGGCGGTTTTCTCGGCCGGCTTATCGGCGGACGCGGTTTGCGCGTGGGCGCTGGAAAGGGTCATCAGGCCGAGGCTCAAGGCCGTGGCGATCGGCGTCTTGGTCCAGCGGCGCTGGCGTGCAGCGTGAGGGGTTTTTAAGGTCATGTGCTGTCTCCTGGTCGTGTGCCCTACGAGGGGCTGTATTTTTTATTTGGCGGCAGCAGGCTACCGCATTGAAACGCGAACCCTGAGGATTTCCTAAACGGCTCAAAAGCCGCTTGCATATCGATGGGGACCGCATTCCAACCAGAAAGATTTATACAGAAGAAGCGTAGGTGGCTCTACAAACTTTCAAAGTTTGCATGAAGTTTAGCGTTGTTTAGGAAACAAGAGAGGTGGGAGGGCGACAGCCGACTGCCAGGCGGCGCCGGGGGCGGGATTCGGTGGCTCGCCAGGCACGGTGGCATGGTTCCTCCGGGGCAGGTCCCCATTGATCTGCATCCACAATATACAACAAACATGTTGTATATTGAAGCTATCAGCCATCGAAGTAGAGGCCCTATGAAGTACAGCGAGTTCCGACGGTGGCTGGCGCGACAAGGGGCGGTTTTCACACCGGCCAAAGGCAGCCACCATAGGGTCACTCTTAACGGAAAGTCGACCATCTTTCCGGATCATGGAACGAAAGAAATTGGAACCGGACTCGTGGAAAAAATCAAAAAGGACCTTGGACTGAAATGAAAAAGCCAGAGTGTCTGACAGCAACCGGAGAATGATATGTTGAACTACCCCATAACTCTCACGCCCGACTCCAACGGCACTTACTTGGTAGGTTTCCCCGACTTCCCGGAAGCAAACTCTGTCGGCGACGACATCGCCGACGCACTGGCAAATGCAGGTGACGCGCTGGAATCAGCGCTGTCGATCTACTTCGACGAACGCCGCCCAATACCGCTGCCATCGGCGAACAACACCGGAAACGCCGTTGTGAGCCTTTCTGCGTTAGGAACGGCAAAGGTCCTTCTATGGAATGAGATGCACGCACAAAATATGCGCAAGGCAGACCTGGCGCGCAGGCTCGACGTACACATGCCGCAAGTAGATCGATTGTTTGACTTGACGCACTCTTCGAAAATTGAATTTGTTGAACAAGCTGCAAAGGCTCTTGGTAAAACGTTGAACGTTTCGCTCATTTAACGTGGAGCTGGCTCAAATCGGAAGGCTGAACAGACGCTTACAGTACACTTCAAGCTGGAACTTGATTTAGATTAGAATGGCCTGAGACGCACCTTCGCTCCCAAGCTAACCTAACGCCAGGGAATATACCGCAATGTGGTCGACAACAGCTTATGCCGGGTTGCGCGCTATTTTTCCGATCCTGATCGTCGCTCATGCTGCAACTATTGCCGCTGCGACGGCCCCAAATAACGTGGTCTACCTGGCGCGAACCGAGAACGAACCGCTGATAGACATCGCGTTCCCCACTCTCAAGGAAGTGTATGGTCGGGTAGGCATTTCCGTCGTAGAGAGGAATGCTCCTGGCGAACGCGCAGTGGTCATGGTCAATAGCGGCGAAGTATATGGCGACGTCATGCATGTTGGCGGACTGGAGAACCACTATCCCAATTTGATTCGCATCCCGGTGGCCATCATTCAGTTTGACGCGGTGGCATTTACGTCAGGCAAGGACATCCTTATCACGGGCTGGTCAGGCTTGGCGCAGCATCAAACATGTATCCGACGAGGAATTAAAGCAATCGAGTTCGCTATGGCTGGACAAAAGAATGTCACGGTCGTGAGCAGCTATCAGCAAATATTCTCCATGCTCAAGGCTGGTCGATGCGATATCGCTGTCTTACCGCGTAATGCCTGGCTCGAAGTCGAGCGCCTGAACATTACGGGACTCCGCTCGATGGAGCCGCCGTTGCAATCCTGGCCTCTTTATCACTACGTCCATAAGTCTCATGCGGATATCGTCCCTATCCTTACCAGAACCTTGCTGAGTATGGATAAGGCAGGACAATTAACAACGAGGCAGGACGCGTTTTGGAAACACGTGGAGGATGTTAGGAGAGCCTACAGCAATTAACAACCTAGCGTACCCACCGGCCCCCAGGCGCAACATGTGATCAACTTCACCGACGCTTTTTCTTACGCACCGTATCGGACTGCTCTTGCGCAGGTTTTGTCGCAGGTGGCGGCGCAAGCGGAAGCGGAATGCCTAAAAACACCATGACCAGTAGCACCGGAAACAGTAGGTAAAATAACGGGCGCCGCCAGTTAAGTTTAGTTTTAAACATAAGCGGCAGATGGTGCTTGATACGACTTTATCAATGCGCCCGAGCCACTTAAAAAATTGCTTTAGCGGGGCTTCGGGACTAGCTCACGAAACCCTAGCTTATTGCACTCTGAATCGCCACGGGTCTGCCAGACACCCGCAAGCCGTTTAAAATGCTTTCGTGATCTGCTCCGAATGCGTCGCCATCAAGGCCGGCAGCGCTCCGGCTTGGTCCACGAAGGGTTGGTAGATCGCGATCAAGCGCCGCATGCGCGGCAAATGAAAACGCAGCTCCAGCTCCATAGCGCGCTGTGCCATCAGGGCCTGCGTGAAGTAGCGCTTGGCACAGCGCCCACCAATAGCTGTTGTCGTAGGCCAGTGGCACGGCCTGGTCGCGCAGCGCCGGCGATTCCTCTTTCGGCAACAACAGCAACGGCGGCGTCAGCGTGCAGCGCTCGCACGCCGCCACGTACCAGTCGAGTTCATTGCGGACCATCTCGAACGCGGCGTGCCGGTGTTCGACCTCCAGCAGCCGGGTGGCGACGGCATCGGCCGTCAAATCCCACGGCGTCACCGACCGGTGGAACACCGATAACTGCCCGGTCTCCAGGTAATTCCGGTATCCCTGCGGCAGCACGGACGCGGCGGGCAAGCATTCCTCGCCAAAGGGCAGCCGCAGGCGCTGCCGCAATTGCTCGATCATGTAGGCCCGCCCCGGCTCGTTGATCAGCGGCGGCGGAAGATGATCGCGCAGCCACAGTTCCCGCGCATAAAAGGCGCACCAGCCCTCGGCGATGTCCTGCTCCATCAGCGCCAGCCACGCGTCGAACAGCGAGGCCGCCGAGGCCCCCAATAACTCGCACAGCCTGGCCGCGAAGTCCGCTTGTTTCAATTACCGTCTCCTCTCTTCACTTACGCGCTTCGGCGCTTCGGGGGCAGTTCCTGCAAAGTGCCATTTGGCGGGTTGCAGGAACTGACTCCGCGCACTCAGAAGACGCCGCTCTGAATACTGAAGAAATTTTGCCAGGACCAGCGCACCCGTGCCGACCGCCAATAAAAACACGACATCATTTATGCCAGCGTGATTGACATCAAAAGCTACCGTAGCTCCCCGGAAAACGAACTCCTCGCCTACTGCGGCCATCAAGGCGACGGCCACGATCGCAGAAATATACTGGATCGAAAAATCTGGCATGAAAAACTCTGCGGATCTGACAAGGCAAATAACCCATGTCGAGCATGCCATCAACAACAATGACAATGCGGTGCCATACAGCGCGGATTGAAAATCACGCTTACCGAACAGGAAGTAGCTAAACAAAACGGCTACCGGAGATCCCAAACTCAAAATCAATACGCCACTCGACCGGGCAATACCTGTTGCAGCAAGAAAGGGCACAAAAACAGCAAAAAGAATAACCGGCAACAAGGCCACAATGCTTTTTTTCATAGATCGGAGATGTCGTCTCCTCCAGTTTGAACCGGAGTGTATTATTGGGGTATTTGTTAGGGTACAGACTTGCAAAAACAACAAAGGCCAGTCCGAAGACTGGCCTAAGCTGTTGATTCTATTGGTCGGGGCGAGAAGATTCGAACTTCCTACCCCTTGCACCCCATGGCCGAGTTAACTCTTCCTTTAGCATCCAGGAACGTCCATCCATTGAGCAACATCATTAATAATCAATGGCTTGGCGCTACCATCCGTCTATACCCATCCGTACTCATCCAGTCCTAGCCGAGCGTCTTGTTGGGGTATTTGTTGGGGTATTTTTTGCTCCTCTTGCGACCCCTTGTAAAAACCTCCGGCCCATTGCAGGGCTGACGTTCTGGAATACAAGATGCCTAGGATCACACAGAAGGAATTGTTGGCGATTACGACGAAACAAGTCGGACTCGTCGTCCGGGATGATGGCGGACTGTTCGGGCGCGTACGCGTGAAGGCCGACAACAAACTCACGATTCCGTTTTACTACCGCTACCGGCATGGCGACAAGCTGCACGACATTTCATGCGGCTCCTGGCCGCATGACAGCCTGGCGCAGATCAGGGAAGCCCGCGATGCCGCGCGCGACCGCGCGGCCACTGGAGCCGATCCTGCCACGGTAAAAAAGGTGCAGAAGATCGAAGTTCAGGAGGCGCTGGAAGCGAAGCTGGCCCAGGTCGAGGCGCAACGCGAGGCAGGCCTGACGGTGCGCGATATGTTCGACGTCTGGCTGCTGGACGGCGTGCGGCGCAGGAACGAGAACGCAGAATTGAAACGGCAGTTCAATGCAGACGTCTTGCCCAAGATTGGCGGCGTCGCCGTCCGCGCACTGACGGAGCACGATCTGCGTCACGTGCTGCGTACCATGGTGGCGCGTGGCGCCAACCGCAGCGCTGTCTCGTTGCGGAACAACCTGAAGCAGATGCTGAACTGGGCACAGAAGCGTCAGCCGTGGCGCCGTCTGCTCGTCGAGGGCAACCCGATGGATCTGATCGAGATCGGCCGCATCGTCAGCCCGGAGTTCGATCCGCGCGGCGTGCGCGAGCGGGTGCTCTCCCCTGCCGAGATTCACGAATTGCACACCGTCCTCGACCGCGCGCGGAAGGAATATGCGCAAGCGGCAAACAGGCGCATCGCCGTGCAGCCCATCGAAATCACAACCGAATGTGCGATCTGGATCATGCTGTCGACCCTGTGCCGGGTCGGCGAGTTGACCATGGCACGCTGGGAACACGTCAGCTTCGAGCGCGCGGAATGGTTTATACCAAAGGAGAACGTGAAGGACCGCATCAGCAGTCTGACGATCTCGCTATCCGATTTCGCGCTGCGATATTTTCGCCGCTTGTACGATTGCAGCGGAGACACCGACTGGTGCTTCCCGAACTACATGGGCACGCTCCACATTTCCCCGCGAGCGATCACCAAACAGATCAGCGACCGGCAAACCATGTTCAAGCACGGGCGCGACGGCGGTCCTCGCGCCAAGATGCCGCATCGCCGCCAGGATGACCGTCTTGTGCTGCAAAGTGGGAAACACGGCGCGTGGACCGCGCATGACTTGCGCAGGACGGGTGCCACACTGATGCAAAGTCTCGGCGTCACGCTGGACGTCATCGACCGTTGCCAAAACCACGTGCTGGCGGGAAGCAAGGTTCGCCGCCACTACCTGCACTACGACTATGCCCGCGAAAAACGGGAAGCATGGAACAAGCTAGGACGACAGTTAGAAGCAATCGTTAATGCTGAAAATGTCGCTGCTATACCCGACAAATAAAGAGCCGTTGAGCAATCCCAATTAGCCGCCTCATGAATCGGGGCACTGTCGACCAAGTGATCCTATTCCTACGTCACTTTCAAAGCCAACGTCGGCTACCGCCTGTGGATTCAATCGGTCAACGCAACACTCTAACCTAAAACCCTTAGGTCACAGGAGTGTTGAAGATGAAACAGCGACCGCGAATCCATTACACCGAAAGCCAGAAGGCGCTGATGTGGGAGCGCTG
>NZ_QVIO01000019.1 GCF_003416895.1 Duganella sp. BJB476 | reverse complement strand
ACCTATTCGCAGGATAAACTAGACGAAGTTGCCAGAAGGTTGAACGAACGCCCTAGGAAGACGCTCGACTACCAGACACCGGCTCAACGATTTGACCGATGTGTTGCGTTGACCGATTGAATCCACACCCCATTGCTGACATTCAAATTTTTGCACTGCTGTGGCCTGGCGCATTAAACTACACTTAATAATCACTGTCGGACCTTCTGCAGATTACAAATTGGCCTCGTGCGTTGCCTTTATAACTGGAATGCTCAGGGTCTGCGCAAGGATACTATCCATTACCTGATTCCGAAGATCATCGATGGATACCTGAGATGTACCATTGCATTCCTGCTGCATATGATCATTTGCTACGAACTCAGCGCGACTCACGCCACCGAAGACGTTTTGAATTCGCGCGTTCTGGCACTTCTTATAATTTGACTCAACTTTGCCTCGTGCCACGGACTCAAATTTTCCAATACGTCCACTTTGTGCTGCAATTACATAACCATAGTCAATAGAAGCTCCACCTTTTATTAAATCGAAGAGATATGAAGCATTCTTTGGCATTAGTAGCGCTGCACTAAAAATATTGACGTCCGAGTAGGAATATGTGACCGTTTGGGTGGAATCAGGCATTACCCGTTCTTCATTTCTGACACGTTCTACAGAAAGCTCAATTACATCTTCACCGGAAACGGACATCCAAATAATACCTCGCATGGCTTTGGAAAAATGCGTCTGGATGTCATCAGCGAAAAGGCGATCTGCATTTTTCACAGTAAGATGTACCTTTAGCGTAATTTCCTTACGGCGCTCGACCACGAAATTTGGAAAGTACGGCGCTAATAGATCTAATTCTTCACTTCGGACTCTTAGGCTTGGCAGATTTTCAGCAAATCGCTTCGCGTCGGTGGAGCTCTCACCGTCCCGCATAGCGTACTTAATCAACTCAGCCATATTCCTATTAATGGAATTTTCTCGGTAGTACGACAGCGTACGGTTGTAGACCAATGACATTTGATCTGACGCTGCCAATTCTGAGATATTAGCGATCTCTGGACTGATCAAGAAGGGAATTGATCCATCGGTATTACCTGAAGTAATGCGCGCACTAAGTTGCGATTGAAGTGCTTTATCGTAACGCTCAGCTAAGAGGTGAGTAGACACTGCGCGGCTTAACTCGGATTGTATGTTTATAGCCTGTTGAGTTGTGCCAATGCGAAAAATACTGTCTTGTAAATATTTAAGGTACGCATTCTCAGTGGCAGGACTCTCTGCAAAAACTCGTTTAACTTTTTCTGGCCCGGTTGGCAAGGCAAGGGCTAAGCCAAGGTAATAGGAACCGTAGGTCTCACTTCCCGTAGCAAAGGTTTTCTTAGCCTGCTCAGCATAGTACCCCGCCTTTTCGCTAGGATCAGTAGGTATACTTCCACAGCCGACTAAGGTGGCAGATAACAACAATGGTATTGCAATTATTAGGAAACGCATTACACCCCCAGGATATTTTATTATTAATTATATTGAATTTCATCTAAAACAAATAAATCATCACAGCCAAGCCATACGGATATCCAAATAATCATCAAGCACCTTTTACTTCCGCCCCCGCAATCTCGAGAATCGGCATAACGCGATATTCAAACCACAGCCCCCCGCAAGCTTATAAGCTAGGTGGTCCGCTTTTGGTCGGTATGAGAACGGATTTCAACTAACCGAAATTTTATTGCAATTCATTGTCGGGCTTGGAGCCAGCCACAACAATTCCAGAATTCTCATCTTCAATCCATGCACCAAATGGAATTTTATCGGTAGAACTACCGACAAATTTAACTATATAGTGTTTACTCGCACTAGTATCCAACACGAAAGATGCTGAAGGCCATCGAATAGCTCCCGCCTCGGCCATTGCAGAATTGGTGCCAGGAACGGAAGTCATCCCTGCGGGATATTTTTCCAACATAACAACTTTGATGATATGTTTTCCGGCCGCGACGTTCACATTTTCTGGGTACCCCATGAATGCGTTCCCCACGGTTTTTTCGTCAACCTGTGTGAAAGCAATCCATCGTGCGTCCCTCGAAAAATAGTTTGTGCCTCCATGCCTGGCACCAACTACGATGGCCAGCTCAGATAATGGTTTTTCTGGACCATCGTAACCTTGAGTCGTTCCACAACCAAACAAAGAGGCCACCAAAATTCCCATAGCCATCTTACTTATAGCGGAAAATCGCATAACGCATCCTTCATGGAGTGTTAGAAATAACATAGTGCCTGCATATTTTCACCAATGTCAGCACCGGGCTGTTCTCTCTCTATTGGCTAAGGCCGCTGCTGGCCGTAATTAGCCGTAGCCTGCTAAGCTGAAAGTGTGCACGCTTCGATAAATTTCTTTCCCAATATGGTGTGAAAGACTTCTCGAAAAATCTGATTACCATTCCAAGTCGTGCCCAAACTAATGCAACCTAGCCTGTTCAAATTCGCCAGAGCGAGCTTAACGTCCTCATTTGGCTCCTTGCTGTGAGACAAAACATCCCGCGAAAGCGTTGATGATGAGACGACTTGGTCAGGAAGATCACTCGTGATAACACTATTACTCAGTGCAAGATCTAGTTCAATCGAGTACACCTTGGATAATATAATTGCCTCGAAAGGGCTCAAACTTTGCATAATGTCGATGTTGGCTCGCCGAATGTCTGCATCATTAGTTGACGTCAAGCCATTAACGAGCATTTTTGCCCACATGTCCTGAAGGTCGTCGTTATCTTCAAGGCTAGCAGCTTGTAATAACGGGATGGCAAAATTCATTGGAAGTGCTCGTAGCTTGTGAGCACTCCGAACTCCAGCCAGCAATTCATCTGCCCGCTTCATTAGGCGAACTTGTCGCTCCCACCTCGCATACTTCAGACGGTCATGCCATATCTCAATGCCGGTTTCCAGAGGTCCACCGACAGTTTTCGCAATAAAGGCTCCCGTCTTGCTCGCTGCTTCAACAAGACTTTGACCAAATTTGGATACTTCTTGCGCTGCTTTAGCAACTTCTTCCACGGTTTCCTTATCCGGAAGTACCATATTTTCTCCAATGCGTTGGTCTTTAGTACGACTGCTTTTAGCTGCGGTTTCAGCCCTATCTACGCACGAACATCAAGGCGCTTAATTTCAAAATCAACATAGCCATCACAGTGCACATTACTTAGCTCGATTACAAACCCATTGACTTCAACAAGACCCTCTGCCTCATCAACGACGCGGCCTCGTCCTTCATAAGAATAATGACCAGTACGCTCTATCCGTTCTGAAGACAACGTTTCTATTTCTTCTGCTGGCCAGTCTGAAAAATAAGCGGCACGAGCGGTTCCTTCCAGAGTGGAAAGCCGATTCTCAACCTCGTCTCCAACATGCAGTCCACATGGCCAACAAAATGCGACGAGTTGCCCCTTACCGCTATCGAGTGTCACAGACGCACTTTCATCTCCCGGAGAAACTGGGTCAACTGATACAACGTGGATTACTTCCATGTTTCATGTTCTCACAAGTTACGCAAGGGTCCGGTGATGGCCGATGCCAGTCTTACCATGCAGCAAGCTACCGGGCCGCAGGTCACCGCCGCTGTCCCTACTAGGTACAGGTCTCTGGCAGACCTACTATTTCACCAAACTTCGTGTTTTTACCTTTATGAATGGCGCTCAAGTGGGAGACGTAGCATTGATTTCGGCTTTTCTTTTCTAAAAATATCAAAATATTCCACATCGCCTTAACCACCGAAATAGCATCACCTCCACCTACACGGATGGGGCTGATATTTAATCTCAGCTTCTTTGTCACGTTGGCCACGGGGTCAACATACTGCTGATATTTGTTATCGCCGGAACTTTTTTTATCTATAGAATCGACAATTATTCTACCTTCATCGTCCCATGAATGTGAGACTTCCCACAAATGATTGTGTGCCAACACATCTCGAAGAATATGCATTTCGAACAATTCATCTTCAAAAGGAAAATCTTGGTAAAGATTCTTTAGGTAAACCGGCACCGAGGTTTTGTTAATTTCCTTTTGCCCTGCCTTATTTATGTAGCGAACCCTCATTACATATGACTCTAAGCATACCACTGCAAGGATGCAAATCGACGAGGCAAAACCATTAACGTAATAACCCGATTGGACAGCGCTTGAATTCCCGTTGTCATGTTTCTCTAGTTTCTCGAGCAGCACACTTAACGGTTCAAAGTAGGAACTTCCAACTATTGTAACTAGACTATCACTCATGGCTAGTGTCTCTCATCAATGTGGTCATTGCATCTGCAAATACCAGTGAGTGTCTCAACCCTCACTACCGGGCAGATTGTTGTTCATAACTTCAATCCAAGGTATGTTTTTACCAGACCGTCCGCTCGTGGCCGGAAGTAGTAAATCTACGAGAGGCTCCAAGCTGCCTCGAAATCAGCGAACAGCGACACACTCCCCGACACTCTGGCGATAACCATGTAGGCACTCCCAGCCGTTGCCCAGGTAATTCAGTTTAGAATTCAGAGGCAGCTCAACTGCACTACATTCCTGGCCGGACTGGCGATATCCACGCACACACTCCCATCCGTTTCCTAGGTAGTTCAACATGCCATTCGGTGGCAGAGCAACGGCGACACATTCCTGACCGGATTGGCGATATCCACGTACACATTCCCAGCCGTTGCCTAGGTAATTGAGTTTAGAATTCAGAGGCAGCTCAACTGAAATACATTCCTGCCCGGATTGGCGATACCCACGTACACATTCCCATCCGTTTCCTAGGTAGTTCAACTTGCCATTCGGTGGCAAAGCAACTGCGACACATTCCTGACCGGATTGGCGATATCCACGTACACATTCCCAACCGTTTCCTAAATAGTTCAGTTTCGCGTTTGAGGGCAACTCAACCGCGACGCATTGCTGCGCAGTTCGATAGTATCCGCGTATGCATTCCCAGCCGTTGCCTAAGTAATTTAGCTTTGCATGTGGAGGAATCTTATAACTGTCTGCGTGCTGCGACGCGGGAGCTACGGTGACGTTATCAGAGATCGGTTCGAGATTTGAAGAGTATGTGTTTGACACAGAACCAGCGCCTGATCCTGCATCGCCACTGAAACTTTCACCCGCATTATTGTGTGAAGGATTGGCGTTCGACGGCGTTGTCTTTGTACCCGCTACGCCGGTGTATGGATTTACATTACCTACGGTACTCCAGTTATTAGAAAAGTTGCCATCAGGAGCAGACCGCATATGAGGCTGTACATAGGTGCCGTCTTTCTTAACGTACCCTCTAACAGCAACCGGTGAACTCCCACCTTTCGGTCCAGCGAACGCCAATGAGGAGCCCAAGACGAGGCACAATAGAAAATATAATATAGTGCGCATTCGGAATCCCTCTAATACTTTCGATGCCAATGATGGAAGCATAAATTCTTCACGGTGTCATACTGGACTTCCAGACCAGTCCGCTTTTGGCCGATTGCAGAACTAAACTTCAACCTCATTTTTGGCTTCGTCATAGTAACGTATTCCTTTGTAGCTTTCGGACTTGCCAGACCATTTAGCCGTCGCGACCACCGGCAAATCTAGACCAAGTCCACCCAATGCCATCTTCAATTTCGCCTTGTCCTGCTCAGTTGGGATTCTGACGCCATACCAAAGTCCGTGCCATTCACCAGCTAAATAAATTGAAAAGCACTTGGAGCCGTCAAACATACCAAGTAGCTCCTCCCCGCCATGAAAGCGAAACGTAGCCAACTCCAACTGAATAACATCCTCACTGAACTTCGGGTGAGTCTCAGGTATTACCCACTCAAACGAGTCATATTCACCCTCGTCATCATGGAAATAGCACCATCGGTACCGATCCAGATCTTCAACTGAAATTTCTTCGATTCGCTTCGGAAATGACATAGCTATACTCATCGTTTCATAATTGTCCGGTCCTGGCCGGATTAAGTCTTACATTTTATTTCCAATGGATTTCCCATCCAGACTCGGCAATGAACTGAGACACAGCATCTAAAGTCTCGACCCACGCATCAAAAGCTCCGTGTGGGTTTGGGCCATCACTTCCGTCCCACCATTCATGGATAAGATAGCCACCTGTATTCTCCCCGTCATACTTAACTCGAACTTGATGAGCTGGACGTTCAGAATTTATGATAGTTCCTGTCGCGTTTATTTTTACCATATCTAGTTTCTACTCAACGCAGTTGCCTTATCTTCAGTCTGCTTGTGGCCGATTGCAGCTATGCCCTGGTGCTTGCATGATAAGCGGACATATATCGAGCGAGATAATCCGCCAGATCATTCTCTGAGATCGCTAGGTGCTTAATTGGAATAGAAAAGAAGCTTGGATCTCCACGACGCTCCCTTGCCCGACCGAGTATGCGTTTAATTCTTGATTGCCGTTCAAGGTACTGGTGTGGCTGATTCAAAATGACGAACAACAACCGCTGTCGCTCTGCTTCCCCAAAATGCAACTCCCGAATGTCGCACCAACTAGCGTAGCCACTTCCAAGGATAGTTGCATTGTTGAAGAGGCCAGTTTCATCTAGGATTAAGGCCGGCGAGGAACTAAAAAGTCTTGGCAAAACGAAGGCTGTAAGCAATGCCCCAACGAACAGCAATGTGACTCCCAGAATACGAACCAATGTCTGCGAACGGCCCTCCGCTGCCAAAATCGAACCTTCGACGTTGAGTGCCCAGATCCCTAGCGGGATAAGGATCGCCAACAAGCCTAGCAGCGCTCCGGCGAGCCGCGCCTTGCGCAAACGAATATTGAGAGGTTCCAGTATCTCGAATTCACTTATTGCCATCTTCACTTTCTGTATGTCTGTTTTTGGCCGTTTACTGCAAGTCATCAAATATCATTTTGCAAACCGTTGAGTCTCTGCATGCATGACTTCTCTTGTTTCCACATTTTTTTCAATCTTCAGAGCTTCCTGCATGGCAGGCAAGACTGCACGGCAACCTAGCCGACCGGCCCAATCTGCAGCCTTTCGGCGCACACGACTACTTTTGTCACGTAACGCGCGTCCGAGCATTTCATGAACAACTTCCTGGGGCATTTCACCTGTAAGGCAAAGCACTGCATTATGACGCACTCGTGAGTCAGTCGAATGTGACAACTCTATGATTGCCTGCAACGCTACGGACGAATATGCGGCTAAGTCACCAAGAATATAACTAGCCGTTTCATAGACCGGAACTCTATGTGAAGAGACCCCTAATACCACATCGTTGACCACAGTCTTGTCTGGCTGATGTTGGACGGCAATCATTTCAATTGCTTTGAGCAAGCTCAGTACAATCTCTGGCTGAACTGGTTCAATCAGCGTCTTAATTCCATCTGATAGGTACGGTAACAGCGGAGTTGGCATTTGGTTTCCTGGCTATCCCGTGTTGTTTAATGTCTTCTTTTGGCCGAACCCAACCCATCGAGTAAATATCACTTCCGCAGCCAGCATAGCATTCTTGCCATCAAGTAAAAATCACAATTTGTCACATCAGGATCGTTCAAGCTAAACGGAGGGCATATCCCTACTCTAGCGGCCCAAGTACACCGCCGTAATTTGTTCGCGACCGTGGCCCATTTCTTCTGACAATAACAAACGTGCCGAGAGATCTCGTTGTCGTTGCTCCGGTCCGAGTTGCGATGACCGTGGGCCGCCTCGCGCCGGGCTGTGCCAGCCGGTGAGCTGCTGGTAGCGTTCCTGCGCGTAGTTGTGGCGCAGTCCATGTACACCGTGAATTCCCGCCTTATCGCACTGCGCGCGAAAGCGCTGAAGCTGATCGCGGTAGCGCAAGTTAGCCATGATGAGACTACCGCCAGCAACAAGCCGCTTGGCCTCATTGAGCACGGTGCGTTGTTCCGGCGTGCGAATGGCGATTTCGCGATACTTTCCGCCCTTGGTCCACGTGTCCTTGAGCTTCAGTCGATCGCCGCCATCCGCCCACGCGGGAACGATCTTGATGCTCTCCTCCCGCCGTAAGCCAAACGCGGACTGCAACCGCAGCGACATCGCCGTGTAGGCATCCGTGATCTTCGACAGGCGCGCATCGTCAAGCACCTTGGCCTTGGAGATGTTGGTAACAAAGGTGCGCTTGTCGATGTCGTAGCTGCCGTTGTCGCGCGCGATGATGTTGTCCTTGCCGATCTTCTGCGCCCACCATCGCATCGCGCTCATACGGTTCTTCATCGTGCCGGCGCTGACGCCATCGGCCTTCCACTGCTGCACCAGCGCGTCCACATGCTTGGGACGCAGACTGTCAGCATTCATATGGCGATATCCGAGATCGTGCAGCTGGTTGGCCATGTGCGAGAGCATCCGCGCGCGGTCGGACTGCGTGGCATAGCTGCCATCGCGATTACGTTCGCATAGCTGCTTGAGTTGATAGTTCAAGTCGCGCATCGCATGCTCCTAAAATCAAACTTGGTGTGATCGAGTCAGGTCAGTGTTTCTGGCCACCGTGCTTGCCGCAGCAAGGACGGTTTTTAAAGGCCCCGGGACACCACTCCCGTGTATGCGGTATGTTCACTGCTTGCCCGCGCCGCATGCGCGTATGGCGCCGCGATCCGCTCCTTGTAGAAGCCTGATCGCGGTGGGACCAGTTACCCAGGGT
>NZ_QVIO01000018.1 GCF_003416895.1 Duganella sp. BJB476 | reverse complement strand
AAGATTATGAGGCGTTTCGCCGTTTTCGTCAACCCTCTTTTTCTCCGCTCTTCGCTGCATTTGCATGCTGCGTTTTGCGGGGAGGCGAACTATAGCAAAGGGCATCCACGCTGGCAAGGGTAAAATAGCGGTTTCACCGAAACATAAGTACGTCATGTCCATTCTGCTCACTACCCTCAACGCCCGCTATACCCACGCCTCGCTGGGACTGCGTTATCTATTAGCGAATATGGGAGAGCTGCAGGAGCAGACCCGCTTGCAGGAATTCGTCATCGGCGCGAAGACCACCGAGATCGTCGAGCGCATCCTGGCGCATGCGCCGCAGATCGTCGGTTTCGGCATCTATATATGGAACGTCGAGGAAACCACCAAAGTCGTCGCCATGCTCAAGCGCGTGGCGCCGCATGTGGTGGTGGTCCTGGGCGGTCCGGAAGTATCCTACGAATCGAACGAGCAGGAAATCGTCAAGCTGGCCGATTACCTGATTACCGGCTGGGGTGACGTCACCTTCCCCAAGCTGTGCGGCGAGATCATTCACGGCCCCAAGCCACTGATGAAAATCCACGCTGGCGTGCAACCGCCGATGGCCGAGATCAAACTGCCCTACTCGCTCTACACCGACGACGACATCAAGAACCGCACCATCTATGTGGAAGCCTCGCGCGGCTGCCCGTTCAAGTGCGAGTTCTGCCTGTCTGCACTGGACAAGACGGCGTGGCCGTTCGCGCTGGATAACTTCCTGGCCGAGATGGAGTCGCTGCATGCGCGCGGCGCGCGGCTGTTCAAGTTCGTCGACCGCACCTTCAACCTGAATATCAAGACCAGCCTGAAGATCATGCAGTTCTTCCTTGATAAACTGGAAGCCAACCCGGACGATCCGGTCTACGCCCACTTCGAGCTGGTGCCGGACCACCTGCCGGATGCACTAAAAGAGGGCATCAGCAAATTCCCGCACGGCGCGCTGCAATTCGAAATCGGCATCCAGAGCTTCAACCCGGCGGTGCAGACGCTGGTCAGCCGCAAGCAGGACAACCAGAAAGCCGCCGACAACATCCGCTGGCTGACCGACCACTCCAACGCCCACATGCACGTGGACCTGATCGCCGGCCTGCCCGGCGAAACGGTGGAAAGCTTCGCCGCCGGCTTCAACAAGCTGTGGGCCTTGAATCCGCACGAGATCCAGTTCGGCATCCTCAAGCGCCTGCGCGGCACGCCCATCATCCGCCACACGCAGGAATTCGGCCTGGTGTTCGAGCCCTATGCGCCGTACACCATCCTCGCCAACCGCGACATCGACTTCCCGACCATGCAGCGCCTGGTACGCTTCGCCCGCTACTGGGACCTGGTGGCTAACTCCGGCCGCTTCGGCCACACACTGCCGGTGCTGCTGGGCGACGACGCCTTCGGCCGCTTCATGGCGTTTGCCGACTGGCTGTACGCCAATACCGACGCCACCCACCGCATCGCGCTGGAGCGCCTGGTGGCGATGGTGTGCAAATACCTGCAAAGCCAGGGCATGGACAAGGATGCCGCCGAAGCGCTGCTGGCCAGCGATTATGCGGGCGCCAAGCCGAAACCGGTCGAAACTCCGGCACCCAAGCGGCAGGCCCGCCGGCTGGCCGCCTGAGTGCGGGAGCGCACCCCGCTGCACATCCATTGGTAGCCGCCGGGGCGAAACTCCCTTAAACTGACGAAATGCCTATTGCCAAAGAGCCCACACTCACTCTCAATCCCGGTGCCGCCAAGGGGCCTTCGGTCGCCGCAGGCGGCACGTGGCAAGTGCACGCGCTGGCGCAGGGCAAGACGATGGCCACCATCACGGCGCTGATCAAGACCCTCAAGGCCGACAACGTCAAATGGGATTTGACGGCGATCGACAGCATGGACCACATCGGCGCCCAGCTGCTGTGGAACGCCTGGGGCAAGACCCGCCCCGCCAACCTGCAACTGGCGCCCGGCCAGGAAGAATTCTTCAGCCGGCTCGAAACCACCGGCAAGCTCGAACTGCCGCGCCCCCGCGCGCAACGCCTGACGTGGGTGATGAAGCTCGGCTTCGCGATGCTGCTGTTCTTCCAGCACCTGATCGCCCTGACCGCGCTGATCGGCCAGGTGGTGCAGGAGTTCTGGCGCTTCCTGCGCGCGCCCATGCGCGGGCCTTGGAAGGAAATCTCCGCGAATATCTTCCACGCCGGCTTCCAGGCGCTCGGCATCACGGCGCTGGTCGGCTTCCTGATCGGCGTGGTGTTCTCCTATCTGTCGGCGCAGCAGCTGCGCAACTTCGGCGGCGACATCTTCCTGGTCAACCTGCTCGGCATGAGCATCATCCGCGAACTGGGCCCGCTGCTGGCGGCGATCCTGGTGGCCGGCCGCTCCGGCTCCTCCATCACCGCCCAACTGGGCGTGATGCGCGTGACCGAAGAACTCGACGCCATGCTGGTGATGGGCATCTCGCATGGCTTCCGCCTGATCATGCCGAAAGTGCTGGCCCTGGCGATCGCCATGCCGCTGCTGGTGATCTGGACCGACACCATCGCACTGCTGGGCGGCATGGTGTCGGCCAAGGTCGAGCTGAATTTGTCGCCGCAGTACTTCATCCTCAAGCTGCCGGATGCGGTGCCGCTGGCGAACTACATGATAGGCCTGGGCAAAGGCGTGGTGTTCGGCATCCTGATCGCGCTGGTGTCCTGCCACTTCGGCCTGCGCATCAAGCCCAACACCGAAAGCCTTGGTCGCGGCACCACCACCTCGGTGGTCACGGCGATCACCGCGGTGATCCTGGCCGACGCCGTGTTTGCGATCGTTTTCAGCGGCGTGGGGTTCTGATGGTCAGCCATGCACTCGTCCCCGAAAAAGCCTGCGGCCCCGGCACCGGCGAACTGACGCTCGACGGCAGCGTGCCCATCGTCGAGATCACCGGCCTGTGGACCAAGTACGGCCGCACCGTGGTCCACCAGGATTTGAACCTGGAGATTGAACAGGGCGAGATCCTGTCCATCGTCGGCGGCTCCGGCACCGGCAAGACCACGCTGCTGCGCCAGATGCTGGGCCTGGAAACGCCGGCGCGCGGCTGCGTGCGCGTGTTCGGCGAAGACATCAGCGAAGTCGGCTCCGAGCAGTTGCAGCAGCTGCGCAATCACTGGGGCATGCTGTTCCAGCAGGGCGCGCTGTATTCGGCGCTGACGGTGTTCGACAACATCGCCCAGCCGATGCGCGAGCTGCACACGCTACCAGAGGACCTGATCCTCGACGCCGTGCTGCTGAAGATGAACATGGTGGGCCTGGGCCCCGAACACGCGAACAAGATGCCGTCCGACCTGTCCGGCGGCATGGTCAAGCGGGTGGCGCTGGCGCGCGCGCTGGCGCTCGAACCCAAGCTGCTGTTCCTCGACGAGCCGACCGCCGGCCTCGATCCCGACCTGTCCGAGGCCTTCGTCTCGCTAATCAAATCGCTGCATCGCGAACTGGGGCTGACGGTGGTGATGGTCACCCACGATCTCGATACGCTGTTCGCCCTGTCGACCCGCATCGCCGTGCTGGCCGAAAAACATGTGATCGCGCTTGGCCCGCTGCGCGACCTGCTGAAAATCGATCACCCGTTCATCAAGGAGTTCTTCCTCGGCGACCGCGGCCGCCGCGCGCTGGAAGCGCTGGACGAAAAAACCAACACGGAGTCCCACTGATGGAAAACAGATCCCACGCACTCACCACCGGCTTCTTCACGCTCACGCTGCTGATCGCGGCCGTGCTGTTCGGCCTGTGGTTCAACCGCGACCGCGTCGAACGCGCGCCCTACGTCATCGCCACCGCGCAATCGGTGCCGGGCCTGAACCCGCAGGCGCCGGTGCGCTACCGCGGCCTGGAAGTGGGCAAGGTCGCCAGCATTGCCTTCGATCCCAAGATGGCCGGCCAGATCCTGGTCACCCTCAACATCAACACCGACGCGCCGATCACCAGGACCACCTTCGCCACGCTGGGCTACCAGGGCGTGACCGGCATCGCCTTCATCCAGCTCGACGACGACAAGGTCGGCTCGCCGCTGCTGGCCACCAACAGCGACAACCCGGCCCGCATCCCGCTGCGCGCCGGCTTCTTCGACCAGCTGGAAAAGCGCGGCAAGGAAATCCTGACCCAGTCCGAAGAAGTGACGCGCAAGCTCAACAACCTGCTCAGCCCTGAGAATCAGAAGACCATCATCGGCGCCTTCGCCGACGTCAGCGCCACCGCCAACGCCTACCGCGAGCTGCCATCCAAGCTGGAGCCGACCATCGCCAAGCTGCCGGCACTGACCGAGCAAACGCAACGCACGCTGAACTCCTTCAACACGCTGGCCACCGATTCCGACCGCCTGGTGAAAACCCTGCAGGCGCCGGACGGCCCGATCGCCCGCATCGCCGCCACCGCCGACCGCATCGGCGGCTCGGTGGAAGCGGTGGCCGGCGGCATAGAACTCGACACGCTGCCGCAAGTGAACTCGCTGTCCGACGACACCAAGGCCTCGATGCGCGCGCTGCGCAAGACCATGAACAAGATTAACGACCGTCCGCAAAGCCTGATCTTCGGTTCGCCCGGCACCCCGCCCGGCCCCGGCGAAGAAGGCTTTTCCGCCTCGTCCAAATAAGGATCACTGAGATGACTACCGCCATCCGCAACGCCATCCTCGTCGCCGCTCTCGGCGCGCTGCTGGGCGCCTGCGCCAGCAAGGGCCAGACGACCGCGCAATACGATTTCGGTCCGCTGCCTCAAACGCAGACGCCGGCGCAAGCGCCGGCCGCCATCGGCTCCATCATCGTCGCCGATATCGTCGGCCCCGCCGCGCTCGACACGGAACGCATGCAATACCGCCTGCTGTACGCGGACGCGCGCCAGTCCCGTCCCTACGCCTACAACCAGTGGACCGCCACGCCGTTCCAGCTGATGACCCAGCGCATGAAGGCGCGCATCGCGCAGGCCGGCGTCAAGGTGCTGTCGACCACCGACGCCGCCGCCAGCCCCACCGTGCTGCGCATGGAGGTCAACGACTTCGCGCAGAACTTCGACAGCGCCACCAGCAGCGCCGGCATCATCAGCCTGCGCGCCTCGCTGTTCCGCAACCACAAGCTGGTGGACCAGAAGACCTTCAGCCGCAGCAGCCCGGCCCCGAGCCCGGACGCCGCCGGCGGCGCCCACGCGCTGGCCGCCTCCACCGACGCCGTCACCGCCGATGTGCTGGCATGGCTGACGGCACTGCCGCCGCAGTAGGAATGACGGAGACCACCACCATCACGCCGCCTCCGCCAGCACCGGAGCCGGCCAGCAAGCCATCACCGTTCACGCGGGCGGCGCTGCTGGCCTATGTGCTGCTGATCGTCTACGCCAGCTGGTTCCCGTTCTCGGGCTGGCACAACCAGGGATTGTCGCCGCTGATCTTCCTGGAACACACCACCATGCCGCGCTACTGGACCAAGTTCGACGCCATCACCAACGTGGTCGGCTACATGCCGCTGGGGACGCTGATCGTCTACTCGCTGTACCCGCGCTTCAAGGGCATCGTCGCCTGGCTGATGGCGACCGCCAGCGGCGTGCTGATCTCGGGACTGATGGAAGGCGTGCAGACCTACCTGCCCAGCCGCGTGTCCTCCAACCTGGACTTCTACACCAACGCCGCCGGCTGCGCGCTGGGCGCCGTGATCGGCGTGCTGACGGTGAGCCGCCTGCTGGACCGCAGCCAGTTGCAGCGCCTGCGCCAGGCCTGGTTCGCACCGCACGCCAGCCAGGGCCTGGTGCTGCTGGCGCTGTGGCCGCTGGCGCAGATGTACCCGCAAAGTTTTCTGTTCGGCCTGGGCCAGCTGCTGCCCATCCTGTCGGAATGGCTGTCGCAGCTGCTCGACACCGAGATCGACCTGGCCAGCTACGTGCGGCCGGACGCCATCCTGACGGTGGAACAATACTGGCTGTCCGAAACCATCATCACCGCCTGCGGCATGGTGGGCGCGGCGCTGACCCTGCTGTGCCTGCTGCGCAAGCCGGCCCCGCGCGGCCTGCTGGTGGCCGCCATGATAGGCGCGGCCATCGTCGTCAAGGCGCTGGCGACGGCGCTGCTGTTCTCGCCGGAAAACGCCTTCGTCTGGGTCACGCCGGGCGCCGAGGGCGGCTTCCTGATCGGCGCCATCATGCTGGCCGGCCTGACCTTCGCGCCGCACGTGGCGCAGCGGCGGCTGGCGGTCACCACGCTGTTGCTGAGCCTGGTGATCGTCAACACCACCCCGGCCAATCCGTATTTCGTCGCCACCCTGCAGACCTGGGTGCAGGGCAAGTTCCTCAACTTCAACGGCGCGGCCCAGTTCCTGACCTTGCTGTGGCCCTTCTTCGCGGTCTGGTTCCTGTGGCTGCCCTCACACAAGCTCAATAAGCCCTGAGCGGGTATCATAGCGGCTACAACTTTCCCCGAGAAACAGCGATGAGCGACACACCTTATTTCAAACACCACGTCTTCTTCTGCATGAACAAGCGTGACGACGGCCGCAACAGCTGCGGCGACCACGGCGCGGAAACCGCGCAAAAGCACGCCAAGAAGCGCTGCAAGGAACTCAACATCAACGGCCAGGGCAATGTCCGCATCAACCAGGCCGGCTGCCTGGACCGTTGCGAAGAAGGCCCGGTGCTGGTGGTTTATCCCGAAGGCACCTGGTACACCTACGTCGACACCAGCGACATCGATGAAATCATCGACACCCATCTGGTGCAGGGCAAGGTTGTCGACCGTCTCAAAATCTAAACGCATTTCCACAGCAAATGAACAAGAACGAAAAATTCACCCTGGCCGGCGGCGCCGGCCAAATGGAAGGCATCCTCGACTATCCGAAGAGCGCACCGCGCGGCGTCGCGCTGGTGGCCCATCCGCATCCGCTGTACGGCGGCACCATGGACAACAAGGTCGCCGTCACGCTGGCGCGCACCTTCGTCAACCTGGGTTACGTGGTGGCGCGCATCAACTTCCGCGGCGTCGGCGCCTCGGAAGGCGTGCATGACCACGGCCACGGCGAGACCGACGACATGGCCGTGCTGCACGCCTGGATGACGGCGAAATATCCGGGCCTGCCGGTGGCGCTGTCTGGCTTCTCCTTCGGCACCTTCGTGCAATCGCAGCTGGCGCAGCGCCTGGCCGCCGCCGGCACGCCGGCCGAGCGCCTGGTGCTGGTCGGCGCCGCCGCCAAGAAGTGGGAAATGGCCGCCATCCCGGCCGACACCATCCTGATCCATGGCGAAAACGACGACACCATCCCGCTGATCGACGTGCTGGACTGGCTGCGCCCGCAGGACATACCGGTCATCGTGATCCCCGGCGCCGACCACTTCTTCCACCGCAAACTGCAGCACATCAAGAGCTGGGTGACGCAGCTCTGGCACCGCAGCACCGATGTTGCCGAGACGGAAACGGACACCGCAGCGGCCGACTAACGGCCTATAATCGCTACGCCTTTAACTTTTCACCGAATAAAGCAACCCATGAAAAAAATTATCGCGGCACTGGCCACCAGTGTGATGTTGATGTCCGCCGCCGTCGCCCAAACCCTGCCACCGCCGACCATCGCCGCCAAATCCTGGCTGCTGCTGGACGCCACCAGCGGCCAGATCATCGCCTCGCAAGACCCGAACGCCCGCATCGAACCGGCCTCGCTGACCAAGATCATGACGGCCTACGTCACCTTCGGCGCGCTGCGCGACAAGAAGATCGACCTGAAGCAGATGGTCAACGTCTCCACCAAGGCGTGGAAGGTCGATTCGAGCAGCTCCAAGATGTTCATCGACCCGGCCACGCCGGTCAGCATCAACGACCTGCTGTACGGCCTGATGGTGCAGTCGGGTAACGACGCCGCCGTGGCGCTGGCCGAAGCGGTCGCAGGTGACGAGTCCGCCTTCGTGGTGATGATGAACAAGGAAGCCCAGCGCATGGGCCTGACCAACACCCACTTCGCCAACCCGCACGGCCTGCCGAGCCCGGAAAACTATTCGACCGCGCAAGACCTGTCGGTGCTGGCCAAGCGCGTGATCCTGGACTTCCCGGAGTTCTACAAGATCGACTCGGTCAAGAGCTTCACCTACAACAAGATCACCCAGCCTAACCGCAACCGCCTGCTGTGGCTGGACCCGACCGTCGACGGCATGAAGACCGGCCACACCGAAGCGGCCGGCTACTGCATGATCGCCTCGGCGCACCGTCCGAACGGCGCCGGCGAGCGCCGCCTGGTGTCGGTGGTGCTGGGTACCTCGTCCGACCAGTCGCGCACGCAGGAAAGCCAGAAGCTGCTGAACTGGGGCTTCCAGAACTTCGACACGGTCAAGCTGTACTCCAAGGGCCAGGCCATCGCGACGCCGGAAATCTGGAAGGGTTCCAAGGGCGTGGTCAAGATCGGCTTCGCCAACGACGTGCTGGTGACGGTGCCTAAGGGCGTGGCCGCCAAGATGAAGCCGCTGCTGGAGCGCAAGGACCCGCTGGTCGCGCCGCTGGCCGAGAACAGCCGCGTCGGTTCGCTGAAGATGATGGTGGACGGCAAGCCGCTGCTGGAATTGCCGGTGGTGGCGCTGGAAACCGTCGATCAAGCCTCGATCTTCGGCCGCGCCTGGGATTCGATCCGCCTCTGGCTGAAATAAACCCCGGGGGTCAAGTCTGACATTCGGACACGAACTCTGCCGTAACCTGCATTACGGCAGAGACCGTGTCCGAATGTCAGACTTCGTATATTGAGCGTACCGCATCTCCATCGGATAATAAGGAGGTAGGTGCGGTCAGGCGGAGTGACGCTGATGAGACTTAGTGCCGTGGAGCACGTGGGTCAGATAAG
>NZ_QVIO01000017.1 GCF_003416895.1 Duganella sp. BJB476 | reverse complement strand
CAATGCCTGATGACCATAGCAAGTTGGTCCCACCCCTTCCCATCCCGAACAGGACCGTGAAACAACTCTGCGCCGATGATAGTGCTGCAACCAGTGTGAAAGTAGGTTATCGTCAGGCTAGTTATAAAGAGAAAAGCCCACCAGTGATCTGGTGGGCTTTTTTTCGTTTACTGATTCATACGCTGCGTATGTGTCCACTGGTGATCTGAGGCCGATACTGCCGAGCTGTAGGTGCGGTAAGTCTGGCCTTCTCCTGGCCACGGGTTCATGATGTAGACGTAATTAACGCCGTTGGCCGTCTCGTAGCCACGGCCCACCATGATGTGGCCGCCGCCATTGGTCCAGCCATAGCGGATCACGAACGGACGGTTTGCGTTGACGTCCGATACCACGCTGTTCCATGACGAAGCCGAATTGTAGGCAGTGTTGTTTACTCCCCAAGCCTTGAGGATGTTTTGCACGCTACCATTGCTGCCGTACATGTTGTTAGGCTGGTTGGCGTTACTGTTCCAGTTGAAGTCCGTACTGCCGCAAGCGTAGTTCAGGCCGAATGCCCAATTGACGATCTGGCACTGGCTGGGTGTCTGGTTGTAGTAGTTCAGGACCGCCTTGCTGGAGCCGGCCCAGCACCACTGGCTGTGCTCCTGCGTGACCAGCGGCACGTTCAGGGTTCTCCATTGCGCGAAGGCGGACGGCAGCACCGCCAGCAGGCTGGCGCTCAATATCAAGCTGTTCAATTTTTTCATGTGAGTCTCCTTGTCTCACGCGGCTCAGCGCGTACTTTCCAGATTTTTTTTGACTGCGATGCGCAGCGGCTCCAGCAGTTCGCTGGCATCCAGCAGGCCATCACCCGTGCCTTTGCGTTGCAGTAGCAGCGACTGGCGCGCGGAGTGCAGTGGCGCGAAGCGAGCAGCGCCGTTCTGGGCGGAGCTCACTTCCAGGAAGTCGGACTGGGCCTGATAGATACGCAAAACCCGCACGTTCGAGCGGTCGGCATTGGCGTATGCCCCCATCGCCGCATCCAGGTCCTTGGCCATTACGGTCGCGCCATAGGCCACTGTCTCCCATTTGCCGTTGACTTGCTCAACCGTAGCCAGGCCGATCGGCTGATCGTTCAAAGTGATGACGAAGCGCCAGATGCCGGTGGGCCTGGCCATCGCCTTCAATTCGCGTCGACCAGTAAGCAGGTCCGCGGGATCGATGGTGTAGACTGGGAATCCGTAAGCGATCCGCGCGTCTTTCAAGTCTTGCACGTCGGCTACATCCAGCGGGAATCCCTGCGGCGCGCTGCCGGCATGGTTCTGTACCTGGTACTGGACGAATTGGTTGAAGTCACGCTTGGCGGCGTTGCCGGCGCCGTCGAGTTGCGCCTGCGGCGACTGGTTGATCGGCGCGGTCTGGGCAAACAGCGCGGGACTGGACAGGCTCAGGTAGCCTGCGATGGCCAGCCCGAGTAAAGTTGATGTGCGCGGCATAGTTCTGTCTCCTGTTGCGGATGGAATATGAAGGGACTGCCAGCACGGCAGCGCAGCCATTCTAGGTAATCCAAAATGCAAGCTTGTCGATTTTCCCCATTTGAGACAGAGGCGCAGCGGCTTTTCCATTTCTTAACAATCGAAAGAGAGGCAGGGCCTTTGTGACGTATTGCAACGTGTCATCACAATTGCTGTCCACGTGCAGAATTGGGTTGTATTATTAAGTCCATCGTCTTGTTCATTTCACAGAGGTGCATTCATGGCAGAAGCAAAAAAATACCGTCTGGTTACGCGTAGCGACTTCGACGGTTTGGTGTGCGCAGTCCTGTTGAAACACCTGGACATGATCGATGAGATCCTGTTTGTGCATCCGAAGGATATGCAGGACGGTAAAATCGCCATCAGCGACAACGACATCACCACCAATCTGCCGTTTGTGCCTGGTGTGCATATCGCTTTCGACCACCATCTGTCGGAGACCATCCGCAATACCGGCGAGCGCAAGAACCACGTGATACACCCGGAAGCGCCGTCGGCGGCACGCGTGGTATATGACTACTACGGCGCCGAGAAAGCCTTCCCGGCCTCGTGGCACGACATGATGGTGGCGGTGGATAAGGGCGATGCGGCCCGTTTCAACGAGCAGGAAGTGCTGAATCCTGAAGGATGGGATCTGCTGAACTTCCTGATGGACGCGCGCACCGGACTGGGCCGCTTCCGCGAGTTCCGCATCTCGAACTACAACCTGATGATGGACCTGATCGACTACTGCAAGAACCACACGATCGCCGAGATCATGGCCTTGCCGGACGTGAGGGAGCGCAAGGACCTGTACTTCGAGCATGCCGAGAAGTGCAAGGAGCAAATCCGCCGCTGCGCGACGGTGCACAAGAACCTGGTAGTGCTGGATCTGCGCGACGAAGAGATCATCTACGCCGGCAACCGCTTCATCATCTACGCGATGTATCCGCAGACGAATATCTCGATCCATGTGCTGTGGGGCCTGAAGAACCAGAACACGGTGTTCGCCACCGGCAAGTCGATCCTGAACCGCACGTCGAAGACCAACATCGGCGCGCTGATGCTGGAGTACGGCGGCGGCGGGCATGAGAATGCCGGTACCTGCCAGGTCGACAACGAACTCTCGGACGAGGTACTCGGCGCCTTGATCGCCCGAATAAACTCAGAGGGATAAAAAAACGGCGCTCATTGAGCGCCGTTTAGATTTAGGCCTCTTCTTTTTCAGGAAGGGCGATCTGGTTGTCTATGCTGAACTGATAGTCCTTGAACACGTGCTCGGCGGTGAGCAGCTGGTACTCGCCGCTGGCCTTCTTGTGCGTGGTGTCCTTGAGGCGATAGGTGTAGTGCCCGCAAGTCCAGCAATTGAAGTTGCGCATGTGGGTGCACAGGCAGGTCTTGTCCATCACCACAATGTTCTTCTCGTCCGGATGCGCCGCCACTTCGCGGTTGTAGGAATTGATGTAGGCGCAGTTGCCGGTCGCGTCCAGCAAATAGCCGTACGACTCGCAGCCCGGACGGATGCCGGCGCCGATCGCTGGCGTGCTCTTGAGCATGCGCATCGGGTAGCCGGTCGGCGAGATGCCGTTGACGATGATGTCCTCTTCCGACGCCTTGAAGTATTCCTGCTTGACCTTGGCCGGCAGGCCGCATTCATTGGTCACGGTGAAGCGGGTCGCCACCTGCACGCCCGCCACGCCCGCTTCCAGGAACCGCACCGCATCGCTGCCGGTGAAGATGCCGCCGGCCGCGATCAGCGGAATCTCAAGATTCTCCGCCTTCAGGTAGTCCAGCAGTTCCTGGGTGATGGTCATCAGGTCGTACTCGGCCCAGTCCATGCCGAAGCCCAGGTGGCCGCCGGCCAGCGGGCCTTCGACGATGATGTAGTCCGGCAGACGGTCCAGCTTGGCGTTCTTGCGCAGGAAGATCTGCAGCGCGCGCACCGACGAGACGATGATGCCCAGCTTGGCTTCGCGGAAGCGCGGGTGGTCGGCCATCAGCGCGAACGAGCCGAAGTGCAGGCCGGCCGACAAGGTGATGCCGTCGATGCCGGCGTCCAGCGCCGCGTTGAGGCGGGTGCGCAGGGTTTCGCGCGGGCCGTTCATGGTCAGCTTTTCCATGCAGTTGACGAAGATCAGGCCAGGGCCTTGCTTCGCCGCCATGGTGGCGCCGATGTGGCGGCGCTGCGCGTCGGCCAGGCGTTCCAGGTCGAACTGCACCACGGACTTGTCCATGTTGTTGATATTGAACTTGTAGAGCTTGGTCTTGTCCTTGACGAAGCTGGTGTCGAACTTGCGGTCCGACACGTCTTCCACCATGGCGTCCGAGATATGGCCGATGCCGCCCAGGCGGGCCGCTTCCAGCGCCAGTTCGGACGTCGAAATATCCACGCCCATGCCGCCGACCATGATGGGCACGTACTCGTTTTTGCCAAAGCGCAGGCGGAAATCATCAACACGTTTCATTGCTATCCTTAGACTACCGTAGTGGTTGCCGGGAACAAAGCCCGGCGCTATGCGTAATATGCGGTCGCGCGGCAGTACACCTTGCATGGAGCCCGGTTCGATTCTACTCCATGTGTACTACAGCATTGTGACGCCGCGGCGGGCGTCGCGCGTAGAGGTCAGTCGCGGAAGTTGTTGAATTCCAGCGGCATCTCCGGCACGTCCTTGCGCAGCATGGCCATGGCCGCTTGCAGGTCGTCGCGCTTGGCGCCGGTGACGCGCACGGCTTCACCCTGGATGCTCGCTTGCACTTTCATTTTGCTATCCTTGATGACGCGCACGATCTTCTTGGCATCGTCGGATTCGATGCCGTTCTTGATCTTGATCACTTGCTTGACCTTGTCGCCGCCAACTTTCTTGATGTCGCCGTCTTCCAGGAAGCGCACGTCTACCTTGCGCTTGGACAGCTTATTGGTCAGCACATCACGTACCTGTTGCAACTGGAATTCGGAGTCGGCGACGACGGTCAGTTCGTTTTCCTTGTGCTCGACGGAGGCGCCGGTACCCTTGAAGTCAAAACGGGTGGCGATTTCTTTTTGAGATTGCTCGACGGCATTCTTCACTTCGATCATATCGGCTTCGGAGACTACATCAAACGACGGCATAACTATTTCCTTTTCGTGTGGCATGCAGCGTGGATCAAACCCGCTGCATCAAAGACTGACATTTTAACGGACAACCGGCCCGATGCCGCCATATCGGCGCTGGTTTTTTGCTTGTTTCGCTCTATAATCGATGAAATTTCCCAGGTTTTTCCTCCATGCATCCACAGTCAGCCATTCAATACCAGTTCCCACTCCAGTCTCTTAATACATTCGGCATTGCGGCGACGGCGCACGCATATTTGCGCGTGACCAAAACAGAGCAACTGCTCGGCGTTTTTGCTGATGCCGCCTGGGTTTCTTCGCCGAAGCTGGTGTTGGGCGGCGGCAGCAATTTGCTGTTGACCGGCGACTTTCCCGGACTGGTTTTGCACATCGCATTGCAGGGCCGCGAAGTGCTGGCCGGCGATGAACACCATCACTACGTGCGCGCGGCGGCCGGCGAGAACTGGCACGAGTTCGTGCAGTGGACGCTGGCGCAGGGCGTGGGCGGGCTGGAAAACCTGTCGCTGATACCGGGCACGGTGGGCGCGGCGCCGATCCAGAACATCGGCGCCTACGGCCTGGAGACCAAGGACGTGTTCCACAGCGTGACGGTGTTCGATCCGTCGAACGGCGGCACGCGCACGATGGATGCCGCCGCCTGCCGCTTCGGTTATCGCGACAGTATCTTCAAGCAGGAGGCCGGCCGCCACCTGATCATCCTCGACGTCTGCTTTGCGCTGCCCAAGCAGTGGCGGCCCAACCTGCGCTACGCCGAACTGGCGCAGGCGGTGGCGGAGCAGGGCCTGGCCGCGCCGAGCGCGCAGCAGGTGGCCGACACGGTGATCGCGATCCGCCGCCGCAAGCTGCCCGATCCGGCGGTGATCGGCAATGCCGGCAGCTTCTTCAAGAACCCGGTGGTGACGGGCGCGCAGTGCGCGGCGCTGCTGGAGCGCTTCCCCATGCTGGTGCACCACGCGCAGTCGGATGGCAGCGAGAAGCTGGCGGCAGGCTGGTTGATCGATCAATGCGGATGGAAGGGGCGCAACCTGGGCGCGGCGGGCGTGTACCCGAAACAGGCGCTGGTGCTGGTGAATAACGGCGGCGCGCAAGGCGCCGATGTGGTGGCGCTGGCGCGCGCGATCCAGGCCGATGTACAGGCGCGCTATGGCGTGCTGCTGGAGCCGGAGCCGGTCTTCATTTAAAAAAAGGCGGGCTCGCGGCCCGCCTTGCGCAACGTTAGCCGAAGTGGCAAACGTAATCGACCGTCTCGACGGTCTCGATATCAAAGCTCGAATTGCCGCCCACTTTGAATTCCTGGCCCGCCGCGTAGGTCTGCCATTCGCTGGCGCCGGCCAGGCGCACCTTGCACACGCCGCCGATGATCTCCATCGTTTCCGGCGCGCCGGTGTTGAAGGTCAGGCTGGAGGGGAAGATCACGCCGACGCTTTTCTTGCTGCCGTCGGCGAAGATCACATTGTGCGAAACGCATTTGCCGTCGAAGTAGATATTCGATTTCTTGACGACGCTGACTTGATCAAATTGAGCACTCATGCTGCTGTTTTTCCTTAGTTCGATACGGAGGGGAGACCAGGCAGGTCGGCCGCGTTCACCACGCGATTGCGGCCACCGCGCTTGGCGGCATAGAGAGCCTGGTCGGCTTGCTGGATCAGCTGTTCGATGCTGGAGGCGGAAGAAGGCACCACGCTGGCCACGCCGATCGACATGGTAACGGTGGAGAACTCGGTATCCGCCTGCGGATTCTCGATGGCTAGCTGTTCCAGGTGGCGGCGGCACGACTCGGCCACGATCAGCGCCCCAGTCAGTGATGTATCCGGCAGGATGATGGCGAATTCCTCGCCGCCGTAGCGCGCGGCCAGGTCGGCCGGTCGCTTGAGATGTTCGGTCAGTACTGCGGCCACTTTTTTCAGGCACAAATCGCCCGCCAGGTGGCCGAAGCTGTCGTTATACAGCTTGAAAAAATCGACGTCGCACAGCAGCAGCGTCAAAGGCTGCTTGTCGCGCTGGCCGCGCTGCCATTCGAGGTGCATGGTGTCGTCGAAGCTGCGGCGGTTGGCGATGCCGGTCAGGCCGTCGAGCGCCGCCAGCTTTTGCAGTTCGATGTTGGCGTCGGCCAGCTGCTTCTGGCTCTCGCGCAGGAAGCGGAAGGCCTGGTCGCGCTGCAGGCGGTTGATATGGGCGCCGGAGTGGTAGCGCACGCGCGCCAGCAGCTCCAGCTTGTCGGGCAGCTTGACCATGTAGTCGTTGGCGCCGGTGGCGAAGCTGTGCGCTTTGAGCTTGGGGTCTTCCTTGGCCGAGAGGACGATCACCGGCACGTTGCGCAGCGCTTCGGACCCCCGATAGAGCTGGATCAGGCCGAAGCCGTCGATGGACGGCATCACCAGGTCCTGCAGGATCACGGTCGGCTGCAATTGCTGCGCACTTTCCAGGGCATGGGTGGCGTCGGTCACGTAGTGGAATTCGATATCGGCCTGGTCGCTCAACATGCGGCGCACCGCTTCGATGATGATCAACTGGTCGTCCACCAGCAATACCCTGACCTTGAAGGCGGTCAGTGTCTGTTCCGGATCTGCTGCGGTTGCGTGTACTTCGGACATCAGTGTTCTCTTTAAAGGTAAATCAGCCGCGGCCACCCAGGGCGCTGCGCAAGGCCGGGCCGATCTTCGCCAGCGGTAAAATCATCTGTGCCGCATCCAGTTCGGCCGCGGCGCGCGGCATGCCGTAGACCGCGCTGCTGGCCTGGTCCTGGGCGATGGTGGCATGGCCGGCACGGCGCAGGGCCAGCAAGCCCTCGGCGCCGTCGCGGCCCATGCCGGTCAGCAGCACGCCCACCGCTTCACCCTTCCAGTGCTGCGCCACACAGTGGAAAAACACGTCGACCGAAGGGCGGTAGGCGTAGTCCTTGGGATTTGCATCGTAACGCAAGCGATAGTTTTGATCCAGCGTTAAGTGGTCGTTGCTCTTGGCGATAAGGACGGTCCCCGCCACCAGTTCGTCGCCTTCCTCGATGGCGCGCACCGGCATCTCCAGCTGTTCGCCCAGCCAGCGGGCGAAATTGTCGGCGAAGTGCTGGTCGATATGCTGCACCACCACCACCGCGCAGCCGCGCGGCGGCGTCCATCCCGCCAGCATCTTGGACACCGCCATCGGGCCGCCGGTGGAGGCGCCGATCGCCAGCAGCGAGGTGACGCGCGCCGTCGCCTCCTGCCCATCGGCGCCGTTGCCATTGCTGCTGGCCGCCGTCTTCGGCATCATCGCCTGGCTGCCGCCGCTGTGGCGTATCAGCTTGTCCATGGTGCGGATCTTGGCCAGCAGTTCCGCATCGCCTCCGGGTTGGCCTTGCAGTACCGGAGTGGCCGTCACGTCCAGCGCGCCGGCGCCCAGCGCGCGGAATACCTGGTTGACGTTGTCCTGCGGCCGCCCGGTCACCACCAGGATGGCGCACGGGCTTTGCTCCATGATCTGCCGCGTCGCCTCGACGCCGTCCAGTTCCGGCATGTTCAGGTCCATCAGGATCAGGTCGGGACGGTTGTCCGCGCACATGCGCACCGCCTCGGCGCCGGTACGGGCGATCCACAGCACCTGGTGCTCCGCAGTGCTGGCGACGACCCGCCGCAGCGCTTCGGCTGCCATGGCGACATCGTTGGCGATGGCGATTTTCATCTACGGGCATCTCCTATCAGATCGTTGACGGCGTCGAGCAGCGTCTCGTCGTGGAAGCTGCCCTTGGTCAGGTAATAGTCGGCGCCGGCCGACAGCCCGCGTGCGCGGTCTTCGGGACGGTCCTTGTAGGAGACTATCATGACTGGCAGTTTGTGCAGGTGGATGTCCTTTTTGATCAGCGTGACCAGTTCGATGCCGTCCATGCGCGGCATGTCGACGTCGGTGATCACCAGGTCGTAGTCGCCGCTGCGCACCACGTTCCAGCCGTCGATGCCGTCGATGGCGATATCGACCAGGTAGCCCCGGCCCAGCAGCAGCTTGCGCTCCATCTCGCGCACCGTGAGCGAATCGTCCACCACCAGGATGCGCTTGGTCTTGCGGCGCTCGGCCTGGTCGGACTTGGCCAGTTGATGCAGGCCGCCTTCGTGCAGCAGCTTGTCGATCGAGAGCAGCAGGTCGGGCACGTCGAGGATCAGCACCGGCTCGCCGTCGTCGAGCAGGGCGGCGGAGGAGATGTCGCGCATCTTGCCGAAGATCGGGTCGAGCGCCTGCACCGCCAGGCTTTGTTCGCCGCGTATCGCCTCCACCACCAGCGCGTAGCGGCGCGCTCCGCTGCCGATGACGACCACCGCCAGCTCGTCGCTGCTGGCGTCGGTGTCGCCCAGCTCCAGCACCTGCGAGGCCGAGACCAGGCCCAGATGCTCGCCGCCGAGATCGAAGAACTGCTTGCTCTCCAGCGTGCGGATGGCCGACTGCGGCACCTTGACCACGCGCTCCACCTGCACGATGGGCACGGCGTAGGCCTCGCCCTTGATGTCCACCACTAGCGCGCGCACGATCGATTGCGTCAGCGGCAGCGTGATGTAGGTGCGGAAGCCGTGGCCCAGTTCCGATTCGATGCGCACGGTGCCGTTTTGCGAGCGTATGGTTTCGTGCACGATGTCCAGGCCCACGCCGCGCCCGGAGATCTCGGTGGTGTTTTCCTTCAGGCTGAAGGCCGGCAGGAACAGGAACTCCAGCAGCTCGGCCGGCGACAGGGAGGCCGCCATCTGCGGGCTGGCCATCTTGCGTTCCACCACGCGGGTGCGGATTTTTTCCAGGTCCACGCCGCGGCCGTCGTCGCTGATCTCGATACTGAGCATGCCGGCGCGGTGCTTCGCTTCCAGCACGATGGTGCCCACGGCGGGCTTGCCGGCGGCGATGCGGCCGTCCGGCGCGTCCATGCCGTGGTCGACGGCGTTGCGCAGCATATGGTTGAGCGGACTTTCGATCTTGGCCAGAATGTCGCGGTCGACCAGCGTGTCCTCGCCGACGATGTGCAACTGCACGTCCTTGCCCAGGCTTCGGGCCAGGTCGCGCACCATGCGCGGGAAGGCCTGCACGCCGTCGCGGAAGGGGCGCATGCGTAGCGTCAGCACTTCGTCCACCATGCTTTGCGAAACGGCCAGCAGGCGGCGCTCGTAGGCCTCGATGTCGGCGATGTGCTCCAGCACGAACTGCTTGAGCGGGTGGGTTTTTTGCAGCGCCAGCAGCGACTTTTCTTTCAGGGCGGCGTCGCTGCTGTTGGCGATCGCCTCGTGCAGCTGCTCGACCAGCGCGAACAGGCTGCTCTGGTTGCGCTTGAAGCGCTGCATGTCCTGGATGAAGGGGGGCATCTGGTGCGCGTTGATGCGCGACTCGCTGGCCAGCGACAG
The DNA here is from genome assembly GCF_003416895.1 of Duganella sp. BJB476. Taxonomy (GTDB): domain Bacteria; phylum Pseudomonadota; class Gammaproteobacteria; order Burkholderiales; family Burkholderiaceae_D; genus Rugamonas. The sequence goes on along the minus strand of NZ_QVIO01000017.1, from coordinate 3,387 downwards.
CAGCCGGTCGAAGTTCTGCGCGGCCTTCAGCGGCGCCGGCGTGCGCGGCGCGATAGCCGGCGTTTCCTCGACGATGGCGGCTGGCGCGGCGGCGCTGGCGACGGCAGGCGCGCTGGCCGCGCCGAGCGGCGGCAGGCCGGCTTCCGCCCGCAAGTTCACCGGTTCGGGCAGGAAGGCGATGGTGGCGATGGCATCCAGTGTCTGCTTGATCAGCGTGGCGTTGGCGGTCAGCCAGGCGTCGACGCCGCTGTCCTGCAGGCGAGATAGCTGGAGGATCAGGTCGACGCCCGCCAGCAGCACGTCCACGCGGTTGGGCGAGAGCGCCAGCTTGCCGCGCTGGGCGGCGATGAAGGCATCCTCCATGCCATGCGCCAGCTGCACCACCACTTCCAGGCCGACGATGGCGGCCGCGCCCTTGATCGAGTGCGCCGCGCGCATCATCGATTCGATGGCGCCGGCGTCGTCCTTCAGGCGCTCCATGGCCAGCAGGCCGTCGGTCAGGATCTGGGTCTGGCTTTCGGCCTCCATGCGGAACAGGTCCAACATGGAAAATTGGCTCAGGTCTCCGTTGTTATCGCCGCTCTGGCTCATCGCAATACCCTCGCAAGTTGGTAGCCGATCAGCGCCGCATCGAGCACGCCGATATGCATGTCTTCATGCGCTATCACGCCCGACAGGAAGCGCGACAGGCCTTTGTTGATGGTGGCGGCCGGCGCCTGCACCGAGGCGCTGGCGTAGCGCAGGATGCCGTGCAGGTCGGCCACCGGCAGCGCATAGGCCTGGTCCTCCCATTGGGTCAGCAGCAGGCGCGCAAAGGTGTGGCGGTTGGTGGCGGCTTCGCCCTCGTTTTCATCGATGCCGAGCAGCGCCGCCAGCGACATGCAGGGATACAGCGTGCCGCCGACGTTGACGATGCCGCTCAAGCCGCGTTCCGCGCGGTGCGGCAGGCGATGCGGCTTGGCCTGCTGCGCCACCGACACGAACATCTTGGTCGGCAGCGACAGCCATTCGCGGCCGATGCGGAACACCAGGCAGGAGGCGTCCAGCTGTTGCCCGCCGGCGGCGGCTTGGCGGAAGTGGGCGGCCCAGTCTTTTTTGTAATCGTCGCCGACTGCGCGTTGCAGGTTGCGCTGGGCGGCCGCCGCGTACACGTCGCAGTTGCGGCAGTGGACGGCCTGCTGCAGCTTCTCGCAGCTTTGGTCGCCGACGACGCCGATGCGGTTCCAGCAGTCGTCGATGCTGGCGATGGCGATAGGGGAGGTGGTCGTATTCATGGTTGGTCGCCCTTAAGATCCTTGCTGGCGTTTGTAGATGCGCGCGGCGCGGGCTTTCAGCGCGGTGGCGGCGCCGGGGTCGTTGTTGGTCTCGGCCAGCAGGGCCAGGTGGCACAGCGCTTCGTAGTGGTCCGGTTGCAGGTAGATGCAGCGCTTCCAGTAGTCTTCCGCGAGCTTGTGCTTGTTCGTCAGTTCGTTGACCAGGCCGAGGATGAAATAGGCTTCCGCCGAATCGGGCGCTTGCGCCAGGTGGTCGCGGCTGGTGCTCTCGGCTTCCTTCAGCTGTCCCAGGTCGGCCAGCCGGCGTGCTTCCGCCAGCAGGTCGATGGCGGCCGGCGTGGCTCGCGCCGGGGCGGGTACAGGCGCCAGCCGTGGCGCCGGGTTCGCCACAGGTGCAGGCGCCGGTGCAGGTGCAGGTGCAGACACGGCCGGCGGTGCGGCACGGCGTGCGGTGCGCGGCGCCGCCTTGGCCGGCGGCTTGACGGCAGGCGCCGGCCGCGCGCCTTCCTTCCTCAGGCCGAAAGCCTGCGCATACTGGAGCGGCGTAAAACCGTGCTGGCAAAACGACGGCACCTCGGCGTAGCCGGCGAACAGCAGGCCGCTTTCGCCCAGCAAGGCTTCCAGCTTGGCGATGGCCGCCTTGGTGGTGGGTTTGTCGAAGTAGATCAGCAGATTGCGGCAAAAGATCACATCGTAATGACCGGTGCGCGCGCCCAGGTCGAACTCCAGCAGGTTGCCCTGTTTGAAGCGCACCTGCTGGCGCAAGGCGTCGTTGATGCGATAGTCGTCGCCGTCGCCGCCGAAGTGGCGGTCGCGGAAGCCCAGGTCCTGGCTGCGGAAGGCGTTGCGGCCGTAGACGCCGCTCTTGGCGCGCGCCACGCAGCCGGGGCTGATGTCGAAGGCGTCGATGATGTAGCGGTCGCGCGGCACGCCGGCGTCGGCCAGCACCATCGCCATCGTGTACGGCTCCTCGCCGCCGGCGCAGGGCACGGACAGGATGCGCACCATGTGGTTGGCGTCGGCGGCCAGGCGCGTGCGGACAAATTCGAGCGCCGCCTGGAAGGCTTGCGGATCGCGGTAGAACCACGATTCCGGCACCACCACCAGTTCCACCAGCGCGGTCAGTTCCTCCGGCGTCATCCGCTCCAGATAGGCATCCTGGTTGGCGGCGGGGTTTTGCTCCATGCGGTGCCTGATCGCGCGGTCGACCACGGACTTGGACAACGTCAGGCCGGTCGCTTCGTGCAGCATGGATTGGGCGGGTGTCATGTCTGGAACAGCATCGTGCGCAGCGATGCAGGCAGCAGTTGTTCAAGTTCCACCAGTTGCAGCATGCCGGCCGCGTCGCTGGCGACCTGGCCGAGGAAGGGCGCCGCCAGCACGCCGCTGTTGGCCAGCTGCGCTTCGGCCACCTCTTGCACGCCCAGCACGCGTTCCGCGCGCAGGCCGAGCAAATGGTCCGTGCCTTCCGGCGCGTGGTAGTCCACAACGATGATGCGGGTGTCGAAATGATCGGCGCCGCTGGCCATGCCGCTGGCGCGGCACAAGTCGATCACCGGCACCGACTGGCCGTGGAAGTCCATCAGGCCGGCGACGGCGTCCGGCGCCAGCGGCAGGTGTTTCAGTTCCAGCAGCGGCAGCACGCGCACCACGTCGCGCAGGCGCAGGCCGTAGCGGTCGGCGCCGATATGGAAGATCAGCAGTTTCATCGCGCGCTCCGGTCAGGCCGCAACGGCAAAGGTGGCGACGCTGGTTTGCAGGTCGCCCGCCGCGTACTGCAACTGGTGCACCGCTTCGCTGGTGGCCTTGAGCGATTCCACCGTCTGCTGGGTGGCGTCGTTCAGCTGCATCATGGTCTCCGAGATCTGCTGCGCGCCGACCGCCTGCGACTGCATCCCTTGCAGCACGGCGTCGAACTGCGGCGCCAGCTTCTGCACCTGGTCCATCACGCCGGACAGCTGGTCCGTCACCTGGCGCACTTCGCCGACGCTGCGGCGGATCTCTTCGGAGAATTTGTCCATGCCCATCACGCTGGCCGACACCGCCGACTGCATCTCCTTGAGCATCTGCTCGATGTCCCAGGTGGAGACCGAGGTCTGGTCGGCCAGGCGGC
>NZ_QVIO01000016.1 GCF_003416895.1 Duganella sp. BJB476 | reverse complement strand
ACTTTTGCCGTTTTACCGGCACCCTTATTGCTAAGGGGTCGCTCACTCAAAATACTGACAGGCCACTATTTTCATAGCGCCTATTTCATTACTTCTTGTGAACATTTGATATTTTAAGTTTCACGCTACCTAAGCAGCGTGCGCACTTTCATCAAACGTCCACACTTATCGACTGTAAATTTTTAAAGAACTTATTCGGTACTGCTTGCTGAAGAAGCGTTGTGTTCATCAGCGAAGAGGCAAGATTATGAAGCGTTTCGTTTATCTCGTCAAGCTCTTCTTTTCCCCGCTTCACTCGGCATTTACATGCGCCGTTCTGCGAGGGGGCGAACTATAGCAAAGGCCAAGCGAAACTGCCAAGGTTTATTTTCCGCTCGCGCTTCGTTTGCGCTACAGTGGGCAATAGAGCCGATAACGGCCAGCCGGAGACCGAGACAACATGGAACGCCAGACCGCGCCACATCGCACCACGGCATGGGAAGACAGCATGCCGCTGATTATCGAATCCTCGCACCAGCGATCGCAGAAGTTTGGGCTACGCCCCGACTCCTCTGTCGACTTCGGACCGGTGCCAAAGACAGACCTGTCGCTGCTGCTGGAGCAGAACCGCATGCTGCACACGCACGCCGTGCCGGCGATGGAGACGCTGTACCAGCAAATCGTCAACACCCACAATATGGTGCTGCTCACCGATGCGAATGGCGTGATCGTCCACTCGCTCGGCGACGACGACTTCCTGGAGAAAGCCAGCCGCGTCGCCCTAAAGCCCGGCGCCGCCTGGTCCGAGCAAAGCAAGGGCACCAATGCGATCGGCACCGCGATTGCCGAACAGGCGGCAGTGCTGGTCCACGCCGACCAGCACTACCTGACCGCCAATCACTTCCTGACCTGCTCTGCCGCGCCGATCGCCGATCATCTTGGGAACGTCATCGGCGTGCTGGATGTCTCCGGCGACCAGCGCAGCTTCCACAAGCACACCATGGCGCTGGTGCGCATGTCGGCGCTGATGATAGAGAACCAGCTGTTCTCCGCCACCTTCGAGGACGTGATCACCCTGCACTTCCATGCGCGGCCGGAGTTTATCGGCACGCTGATGGAAGGCATCGCCTCCTTCTCGCCCGGCGGCCGCTTTCTGGCGGCCAATCGCAATGGCCTGTTCCAATTGGGTCTGTCGTACAGGGAGCTGCAATCGCATACATTCAGCTCCCTGTTTGGATTGCCCGTGTCTGCGCTGTACGAGCACTATCGCGCCGCATCGCCCGGCTTGCTGAACCTGTGCATGCACAGCGGCGTGCGCGTCGCCGGCCGCGCGCAACTGCGGATCTCCAACAGCGTGTTCCAGCAATCGCTGACGCACGACCGCCCCAGCGCCGTCGCCGCCAACCAGGCGGCTGCGGCCAAGCGCCGCCTCTCCGGCCTGCGCTACCTGCGCACCGGCGATCCGCAGCTGGAATTGATGATCGACAAAGTCACCCGCGTTCTCGGACACGACATCCCTATCATGATCATGGGTGAAACCGGCACCGGCAAGGAACTGCTGGCGCAGGCGATCCACAACGATTCGCCGCGTGCCATGAATCCCTTCGTGGCCGTCAACTGCGCCTCGATACCCGAGACGCTGATCGAATCCGAACTGTTTGGCTATGAAGACGGCGCCTTCACCGGCGCGCGCAAGAAAGGCGCGGTCGGCAAGATCCTGCAGGCGAACGGCGGCACGCTGTTCCTCGACGAGATCGGCGACATGCCATTCAGCTTGCAGGCGCGCCTGTTGCGCGTACTGCAGGAACGCATGGTAACGCCGCTGGGCAGTGACAAATCCATCCCTGTGAACGTGGAGCTGATCTGCGCGACCAATCACAATCTGCGTAACCGCATCGCCCAGGGGCTGTTCCGCGAGGATTTGTATTACCGCTTGAATGGACTGGTGGTGAAGCTGCCGCCGCTGCGCGAACGTAGCGATCTTGAGACCGTGGTCAAGAAAATTCTGGCGACCGAATCGAACAACGGCCGCTATCACGTCTCGCAGGAACTGCTGCTGCTATTCCACCGCCACCGCTGGCCTGGCAATTTCCGCCAGCTGACCAATCTGCTGCGCACGGCGATCGTGATGGCGGGCGATGAGCACGAGATCTGCCTGAGCCACATGCCGGACGACTTCCTCGACGATATGGAACAAGCGCCAGCCCAGGAAGAGATGACCGCCTGCGGCGGCAACCTGGAAGAGCTGGAGCAGTCGGCCATATTGAAATCGCTGGCGGCGCACGGTGGCAATGTCTCCGCCACCGCGCGCGCCCTCGGGGTATCGCGTAACACCATCTACCGCAAGGTGCCCAACCTGAAATAACTAGGGCGATGGCTTCAACACAGCCATTTCCTCGTCGGTGAACAGGCGCGAGCGGGTCAGGAAGCGCCTGCCCGTGCCGTTATCGAGCGAGAACATGCCGCCGTTGCCGTCGACGACGTCGATGATCAACTGCGTATGCTCCCAGTACTCGAACTGCTCGCAGCCCATGTAGAACGGCGCCCCGTCCAGGTTACCGAGATAGACATCGGTATCGCTAATGTTGAACTCTCCCGCCGGATAACACATCGGCGTGCTGCCGTCGCAGCAGCCGCCCGACTGGAAGAACATCAACGGCCCGTGACGGCTACGCAGCGCGGCGATCAGCTCGAGCGCCGCCGTCGTGGCCAGGACACGGGCGATGATGTGGCTCATGGCTAGAAGAAGCCCAAGGCGTTGGGGCTGTAGCTGACCAGCAGGTTCTTGGTCTGCTGATAGTGGTCCAGCATCATCTTGTGGTTCTCGCGGCCGATGCCCGACTGCTTATAGCCGCCGAACGCCGCATGCGCTGGATACAGGTGATAGCAATTGGTCCAGACGCGGCCAGCCTGGATCGCGCGGCCGACACGGAAGGCGCGCGATCCGTCGCGGGTCCACAGACCGGCGCCCAGGCCGTACAGCGTGTCGTTGGCGATGCGCAGCGCATCCGCTTCATCCTTGAAAGTCGTCACCGACACCACCGGCCCGAAGATCTCTTCCTGGAAGATGCGCATCTTGTTATCACCCTTGAACACGGTCGGACGCACGTAGTAGCCGTCCTTCATATCGCCCGCCTGGACATTGCGTCCGCCACCGGCCAGCAGTTCCGCGCCCTCCTGTTTGCCGATGTCGATATACGACAGGATTTTTTCCAGCTGCTCCTGCGAAGCCTGCGCGCCCAGCATGGTGCTGGCGTCCAGCGGATTGCCCTGCTTGATCGCGGCCACGCGGGCCAGCGCGCGTTCGATGAACTTCTCGTAGATCGATTCCTGGATCAGCACGCGCGATGGGCAGGTGCACACCTCGCCCTGGTTCAGCGCGAACATCGCAAAGCCTTCCAGGCACTTGTCGAAGAAGGCGTCGTCGGCGTCCATCACATCGGCGAAGAAGATGTTCGGCGATTTGCCGCCCAGTTCCAGCGTGACCGGGATCAGGTTCTGCGCCGCGTATTGCATGATCAGGCGGCCGGTGCCCGTCTCGCCGGTGAAGGCGATCTTGGCGATGCGCTTGTTGGAGGCTAGCGGCTTGCCCGCTTCCAGGCCAAAGCCGTTCACCACGTTCAATACGCCGGGCGGCAGCAGGTCGGCGATCAGCTCTATCAGCACCATGATCGACGCTGGCGTCTGCTCGGCGGGTTTCAGCACCACGCAGTTACCGGCGGCCAGCGCCGGCGCCAGCTTCCATACCGCCATCAGGATAGGGAAATTCCATGGGATGATCTGGCCGACCACGCCCAGCGGCTCGTGGAAGTGATAGGCATAGGTCTCGGAGTCGATCTGCGCGACCGAACCTTCCTGCGCGCGGATGCAGCCGGCGAAGTAGCGGAAGTGGTCGATCGCCAGCGGGATATCGGCGGCGGTGGTTTCGCGGATAGGCTTGCCGTTGTCGATGGTTTCAGCGGTGGCGATCAGCGCCAGGTTGGCCTCCATGCGGTCGGCGATTTTATTCAGGATGTTGGCGCGTTCGGTTTGCGAGGTCTTGCCCCAGGCGTCTTTGGCGGCATGGGCGGCGTCCAGCGCCAGCTCGATGTCCTCGGCAGTGGAGCGCGCCACTTCGCAAAATACCTGGCCGGTGATCGGCGTGATGTTCCCGAAGTATTCGCCCTTGACCGGCGCAACGAATTTTCCGCCGATGTAATTGTCGTAGCGCTGTTTGAAGGGATTAGCGACGCCTAGTTTGCTGATGTCTGCAAGATTCATGTCATCCTCTTTCTGCTGTGGTTATGAGCCGCTTGGTGCGGCGGAGTAGTACGCCACGTTCTTTTCGCAAGCATCGTGCCAGCGGCAATGCCCGGGAAAACAGGGCTAGACGCGTTCCCAGGCTGTGACAACTGTTCACTTTTGACACAGTTGTCTATTCCTGAAATACTGGCTGAACGACTGGAGACCATATGAAGCACCACCCTTTTCGATTGCAAGCGGCCGCTGCGCTGTACATGGCCGGCGCCGCAACGCTGGCGGCGGCCGATGAAGCGCCCGACGTGGTCATCGTCAGCGCCACTCGCGTCGGCCATTCCGTTTTCGAGATGCCGGCGGCGATCGACGTCGTCGATGCCGACCGCCTGCATGCAAGTCAACCCGGCGTCAACGCATCCGAAGCGCTGGCGGCGGTGCCTGGCCTGGTGGCCCAGAACCGGCAGAACTATGCGCAGGATCTGCAAATTTCTTCGCGCGGCTTTGGCGCCCGTTCCGCCTTCGGCGTGCGCGGCGTGCGGCTGATCGCGGACGGCATCCCGGCCAGCATGCCGGACGGCCAAGGCCAGGCCGCCACCTTCAACCTCGATATCGCCGAACGCATCGAAGTGCTGCGCGGGCCATTCTCCGCAATCTACGGCAATCATTCCGGTGGCGTGATCCAGCTGTTCACCCGCGACGGCGACGGCGGGCCCACGGTGGAGACCAGCCTGACAGCAGGCAGCTACGGCAGCCGCAAGGCCGACGTCAACGCACAAGGCAAGCAAGCGGGCATCGGGTATGTGCTGGACGCGTCGCGCTTCGAAACCGACGGCTACCGCGCCCACAGCGCCGCCACCCGCGAGCAGGCCTTTGCCAAGTTGACGTTGGCCCCGGTGGTAGGCGCCAAGCTGTCCATCGTCGCCAACGCACTGCGCCAGGACGATACGCAGGATCCATTGGGCGTGACCTGGGCCAGCTATCGGCGCGATCCGCGCGCGGGAGAAATCGACGTCACCGATACCCAGACGCCGAAGCGCACGCTGGCTGATCGCTACAACACCCGCAAGAGCATAGACCACCAGCAGATAGGCGCCAGCTGGGAGCAACGCTTCGGCGACGACCGCTTGCGCCTGACCAGCTACGGCGGCAATCGGCAAGTGGTCCAGTACCAGGCGTTCTCCAAGGCGTTCCAGGCGCCGTTGACGCATTCCGGCGGCGTGGTCGATTTCGACCGCGACTTCTATGGCGCGGATGTGAGCTGGCTGCATGTCAGCCAGCTTGCAGGCGGCAAGCTAAGTACCACGGTGGGAGTGGAATATGGCCGCTCCACCGACGGCCGCAAGGGCTTTGAAAACTTCATCGGCACCCAGTTCGGCGTGAAGGGGGCGCTGCGGCGCGACGAGGGCGACAAGGTATCCAGCCTTGATCCCTACCTTCAGGCCGAGTGGCAACCCGGCGCATGGATGCTGAGCGCGGGCCTGCGCCATAGCAGCGTCAGATTCTCTGTCGACGATCGCTTCCTCAGTAACGGCAATGACAGCGGCAGTCTCCATTACAGCCACACCACGCCGGTGCTGGGAGTGCTGTACCACTGGTCGCCGGCACTTAACGTGTACGCCAGCGCCGCGCGCGGTTTCGAAACACCGACGCTGAACGAGCTGTTTTATTCCGGCGTTGCCGGCGGCTTCAACTTCGGCCTCCAGGCGGCGCAGAGCACGCATCTGGAGACCGGCATCAAGGCCCGCCTGGACGAACGTACCCGGATCAACGCCGCCTTGTTCCAGGTTCGCACGAACGATGAACTGGTGGTCGACAACAGCAGCGGCGGGCGTACCAGCTATCGCAATGCTGGCAGCACGCTGCGCCAGGGGATGGAACTGTCGATCGATTCATCATGGAGCAATGGCCTGAGCACCCGGCTGGCGCTCTCCACTTTGCGGGCGATCTACGACAGAGGCTATGGAGCGGTACCGGAAGGCAGCCGGCTGCCCAGCGTCGCCAACGCCAATGCGTACGGCGAACTGGCATGGAAAGACATGCGCGACCGCTACAACGCCGCGCTGGAAGCGGTCGCCAGCAGCAAAATCTACGCGGAGGACGCCAACGCAGATCAGCCGGCGCCCGGCTACGGCGTGCTCAATGCGCGTGTCGGCGCCAGCCAGCAGTGGCGGGGTTGGCGCTTCAAGCAGTTTGCGCGTTTGAACAACCTGCTGGACAGACAGTACATCGGTTCACTGATCGTCGGCGACACCAACAAACGCTATTATGAAGCGGCGCCGGGACGCAACTGGCTGCTGGGTGCCAGTGCAAGGTATCAGTTCTAGCGCAGACTGACGGTCTGGCGTTTCCAGGCCGGGTCCTGCCAACGATAGAACATGCTAAGCGACGATGGTTTGTCCGCAGTCTTCAACGTCGCCAGGGTGTTGATCTCCACCAGTTCGAAGCTGCGTTTGAACTTGCCGTCAATACGAGCCTCCCGCGCCACCAGCATGTTCTGTGATCCCGGCACCCAGCCGGCGAATTCGGCGTAGCCAATATCGGGATCGGCAGCGGCTGGCGGCAGCACGTCGACCAGCCAGCCCGCGCTGGTCTGATGGAACAGCCACATTTCGCGCCAGCCATCCATCGGCTGCACCGCCAACGAGAGTGCCGTGCCCTGCGCATTGGCGCGCGCGGACGCCGGCCACACCACGCCATAACTGCAACGACGGGCCAACGCGTGCTGCTGATCGTGCTTTGCATCGACCAGCGCGACGCAGGTTTCGCCCGGCTGCCCGGTCATCGCCAGTATGCGCAGGCCGCTCTGCAGCGTCGGCACTACCTGCCCCTTGACGGCCACCGGCGAGAGCTGCGCCGCGCTCTCCGCCGCCCAGCGTACGCTGCCTACACGCACACCCGCTTCGGCAAAGGCAGCGGCATCGTCCTCGGTCAGCTCCGCAGGTTCCACCATCCCCAGTTCATCCAGCGCACGCTGGGCGGACGGGGACGCCTGCTCGCCCTTGCGCGCCCGCGCAAACGCCACCGACGACCACACCGACGCGCGCCGCATGTGGATGCGATTGCGCACATGCGGCGGCAGGTCTTTCATGTCGACGCGCTCCAGCACCTCGGTGCGCCAGTCGTCCAGCGCCACGCGCGCGCCTGGCCGCAAGGCCGGGTCGACGCACTCCTGCCGCGTCAGTCCCAGCACCGCCGTCGCACGCTGCTGCGGCTCCGACAGCATCGCCAGCACGCGCCTGAAGGCTTCGCCGTCGTAGCACAGCTGCATGCGTCCTTCGCGTTCAAAGCTGCGGATGCCGACGCCATAATTGGCTACGGCCTCCAGGTGAGCCGCGATCGTGATGTCGCCTTGCTTGCTCTGCTTTGAAGAAGCACGCCGCGCCAGCCGCTCGGCCATCGTGCCCAGCGCATCGAACGGCTCCGCCGTGATCGCGGCCGCCGGCGCTGCCTTCAGGTAGGCCGCCGCATAGCTGATACCCAGCGACTCCGCGCCCGGCGTGTCGCGCAGGAAGCGCACCACCGACAGCAGCTCCTGTGCATCCGCCGGCGCCAGCGAGACCCTGCGCACCTGCGAAGCGCGTATGTAGCCTGTCCGCTCGCGGCGGTAGTCGTAGACCTGCAAGAAGTCCTGCTTCTCGCCGCGTATTTCCAGGCTGTCGCCCTGCCACAGGACGGCTTGCTGCTGCGCAGTGTCCTTGGGTGCGGCGCGCAGCGCGGCCTGGTCCTGCGTAACGATCGCCAGTACGGCGGCAGCTGCAATCATCGACATGATTATTGTCCTTCCTTGGCACTGTCCGCAGCTTCAGCGCTGACTGTCGCCATGCGCGGCTGCTTGCCCTGCTGGCTGCCCAACAGCGCCGAGCCGATAAAACCGCCATCCGTCGGCGACGGTGCGATGATGACCGACACCTTGTCCGAAAGTTTGTCCGCCATCGTCTTCTGGATCAGCAGCGGATTGCGGGTAATCAGATCGCCCTCGCGCTCCATCTGCGCTGCGGCCACCTTGCCGACCAGCTCCTGGCGATAAGCTTCCGCGTCCGCCAGCTTGCGGCGCGAATCGGCTTCGCCGGCGGCTTCGATGACGCGCGCCTGCGCATTGCCCTCCGACGTTTTGATACGCGCCATCTTCTCGGCTTCGGCTTCCAGCTTGCGCTGTTCGATCTGCTTCTGCTTGAACGGCAGCACATGCGCCATCGCCTGCTCCTGCGCCCGGGCTGCGATGATCTGTTCGTTGCCGGCCGCTTCGGCGGCCTTTTCGCGACGGATCTTGTCCGCATCGGCTTCAAGCGCGGTCTGCTTGACCTGCTTCTCCTTCAGCTCCAGCGTATAACGCATTTTTTCCGTTTCCAGCTCTTCGGCCAGCAGCTTTTCCATGCCGGCCTGGTACTCTTCGGGCAGCGTGATCTTGCCGATGGTGATGCCGCGCAGCGTGATGCCATCGGCCGCCAGCTTGGGCTTGAGCTCAGCCTCGATCGCCTGCTGGATCTCGGCGCGCTTGGTCGAGAATATCTCACGCACGGTGTAACGGGTGAACACCTTGTAGATCACGCCCTGCACCGCCGGCTCGACGATGGAGCCATTGATATCCGGCGGCAGCGACTGCGCCATGGCCGCCACACGGTTCACATCCAGCGCATAGCGCACCGACATGTCCACGCCCAGCGCCAAGCCCTCGACCGACTGGAACGGTGCGTTGTCGTTGCCGGCCGGGCGGTACACCTGGTCACGCAGCGACACCTGGCGCAGCACATGCACACCGGGCATCATGAAGACTGCGCCATCGCGCACGGTGATGGCGGAACCGGTCAGCTGGTTGATGCGGACACCCAAGCTGCCGTTCGCCACTTTGGCCATCGGCGGATGCGTGACCAGGCCATAGACGGCGGCGCCGGCCAGGCCCAACGCCACCAGCATCGCGCCGTTGCGGCGCATGCCGTTCACCGTGGCGCCAACGCCGCCGCTCAAGGTCGCGCGCACCGCCTGCACCATCCGTTTGATCCGTTCTGCCATGATATTCACCTTCTGCTGGTTGTTTAAGTTCAGGGCCTATCCCTGAACTGCATGGTGCGCCGGATGTGGCGGAAGTATCAACGCTGCCGCCGTCCGGCTATGCTACGGCCGCGTGAAGAAATCCTCACAGCCGATTTGTGACTTTTTCCGTAAAAGCGTGGATACTCGCTGCATTGACAGTCAGTGGAGTACAGCATGGCCAAAGTCGCCGTCATCGAGGACGATCTGCCAACCAGCAATCAGCTGCGGGCGTGGATAGAATCGGCGCGGCCCGGCATCGTGGTGGACCAATGGTTCAGCCGCGACGACGCCGAGGCGGCCATCGCGCGCGAGCGCTACGACCTCGTCGTGCTCGACATCGAACTGGGACGCGAGCGCCACGCGGGCGTCGCCATCATCAACGCCATCAACAAGCGGCACGCCACGCCGGTGCTGGTGGTGTCGGCCATGCCCGCCACCATTTACCGCAGCATCATGAAGGCGCTGGACGCGTGGGACTATCTGCAAAAGGCCACCTTCGAGGAAGCCGACTTCATCGAAACCTTCCTGGAAATCCTGCGCTCAGTGAAGGACAAGGCGGAGCCGGCGTCCGTCGCCGCCAGCGATGAACTGAGCATGGATCCGCTGCGCCAGCGCACGCCGACCTGGCGCGGCCATCGCATCAACCTGCCGCTGACGGCGCAGCGCATCCTGGCGGCGCTGTGCGCGCGGCGCGGCCAGGTGGTGTCCTATGATGAGCTGTTCGAAGTGGTGAAGAGCGGCCGCAATCGCGACAACATCCGCAAGCATGTCAGCACCATCCGCGACGCCTTCCGCGAGATAGATCCCGGCTTCGCCTGCATCGAGAACATCCCCATGCGCGGCTTCCGCTGGGCCGACACAGAAAGCCACTGACCGTGAACTGGCGCCGGCTCAGCCTCGTCCCGTATCGCCTGCGGCTGCTGCTGCGCGCGGCCTTCGTATTCCTGATGGCGGCGACGGCAGGCCTGGCGTTGTCGGTGCTCCAGCAGGAAAAACAGCTCAGCTACAAAAACTATCAAGGCAGCTTCCACAAGACGCGGGTGCAGGTGGCTGCGACGCTGCGCCATCCCACCGGGCAGCTGGCACTGCTGAATCCACAGCCGTCAACCAACGGCGCGGCGCTGCATCCGCTGCTGCTGCCGTTTGCCGCGCTTGATTTCGACGACCTGCAAAAAGTACAGCAGGCGGTGGCCATGTCGGGCTGCCTGGCGCAGTACGGCAACAACGGCTCCCTGTGCGTCGGCATCGGTAACAATCCCTGGGCTGGAGGTTTCATTTATGTGGCCGGCACATTCGACGGCGCACAACTGGTCCCGCATACGCGCGGTGATCAGGTGGTGGATCAGGCGCACCGCGTCAAGGTCAAGGTCAGCCTGCGCGGCCAGACTTATGAGTGGATCGCGCCGTTCGAGGAAAGCACTGAACCGCAAACGCCGGGACGCCGATTCGGTGGCATGCGCGGACGTTTGACCGGTTTCGCCGCAGCCGATGTGGCGCGAGCCAAGGCGCCGGCGGTGAAGGACTTCCGCGGTTGGATCTGGCAGAACCCGCGTTGCACCGACCAAAATGCCGCCGATGAGGACCCTGCATGCACGCGCAGTGCTTTCTTCTCGCTGCGATTGCCGGTCGGTGTGCTGCAGGATGCGCTGTTCGAAAAGCGCCGCCCCGTCTGGCCGCCCGAAGACCTAGACCACATCGATGTCCGCATCGCGGTACTGCCACCGGGCGATGGTCCCCCACTGCTGGACAGCGCTACCGGTCCAAGTACGCCGCCATTCTCGCTGGCGGACTTGAAGTCCATGCTGCTGCCGGGCGAGAGCCTGCAAATCCGTCGCCTGACGGACGGCGCATCGCGCGCCGCCGCCCTGCCACTACTGGTCGGTGCGGTCGATCCTGAAGACCAGTCCTGGCATTTCGTGACGACGCTGATCCGTCACCTGCCGGTGGACGCCTACGACGTGCCGCTGGAGGAAAAAGAAGTCATCGCCACGCCGGCCGGCAGTTATGAAGTGCTGCTCAAAGGCGATGTCCGCAGCGTCAGCAAAAGCTTGAGTGTGGTGGCCAGCCGGCTGGTGTGGTTTGTCGGCGCGATGCTGGCGGCGCTGATGCTGGCGTGGCTGGTGATCGAGATCGGCATCATCCGCCGCATCAAGGTGCTGATCAAGCGCGCCGACGATGTGGGCGAACGCGTCAAGGCCGCGCGCGGATTTTCCGAAACCGACCTGGCCGACCTGCGTGGCGAGGATGAACTGGGCGTGCTGGCGACCGGCCTGCACGATCTGCTGCGCCGGGTGCGGGAAGATGTCGAGCGCGAGAACATCCGCGCAGAACAGGAGCGCGACATGTGGCATGCGGTTGGTCACGAGATCATGTCGCCCTTGCAGTCGCTGATGGTGCTGCACGGCGGCGCTGAGGACGAAAGCCATCGCTACATCACCCGCATGCAGCAAGCGATCCGCGTGCTGTATGGGCGGGCATCGCCGAGCGAAGCGTTTCAATCATCCGAACTTCAAGTCACGGAGGTTGATTTGACGGCCTTCCTGCAGAATGTCGCCGAGAATGCATCGTGTATCGGCATTCACGACGTGGTGTTCCAGGGAGAGGCCGAGGCGTTGATCGCACGGGCCGATGAGTACTCGCTGGAAGACGTCGTCACTCATGTGCTGCGCAACGCCGAACGTTATCGCGTGCAGGGCAGCGCTATCACTATCGCATTGGAAGGCAGCGACACCGGCGCGACTATCACCATCCACAATCGCGGACCGCAAATAGCGCCCGACATGATCGCCAAGATTTTTGAATACGGCGTATCGGACCAACCAGAGTCCGGGGCTAACGGCAATCGTGGCCAGGGCCTGTTTGTCGCGCGCACCTACATGGCCAAGATGGGCGGCACGATCGTCGCGCAAAATCAGGCCGATGGCGTATCCTTCATACTCAATCTACAGCGCAGCGGCTGACATGACATCATCAACATCGCCGAAGTATGACGCCATCGTAGTCGGCAGCGGGCCAGGTGGTGCAAGCGTCGCCCGCGAATTGGCGCGCCGGCAGTTGCGCGTTCTGGTGCTGGAGCAAGGCAGCGCCGCGCCACTGCAAGGAACCTTGTCGCAGATGGCCGGCATTGCCGCCGTCCCCGGCAAGGGAGCGTTTATCCATCGTGACGCTTCACTGCTGGTGAGCGGTATCGCCGCCGGCGGCACATCGACCATCAACTTCGCCACCGCCGCGCCTCCACCACTGGCGATGTTTGCAGCGCACGACATCGATCTTGCGCCGGCACTCGAATCCTTGCGCGCCGAGCTGCCGATGGGGCCTTTACCTGATGACCTGATCGGACCTATGGCCCGTCGCATTCAACTGGGCGCCGAAGCGCAACAGCTGGCATGGCGCAAACTCGACAAGATGATACGGCCCCAGATTTGCCGCACCGGTTGCTGGCGTTGCGTGTACGGCTGCCCGTTCGGCGCCAAGTGGACCGCCCGCGATTTCCTGGACGAAGCGCAGCAGCTCGGCGCGACGTTGATCGACCGGGCTACAGTCGAAGAGGTCATCGTTGAAAACGGCCGCGCTACCGGCGTGCGCTATCGTCGCGATGGCATTGTGCAGTTGGTGTTTGCAGAAAATGTGATCCTGGCCGCCGGCGGCATCGGTACGCCACGACTGCTGCATCGCTCAGGTCTGCACCCAGCCAGCAGTCCGTTCTTCAGCGATCCGGTGATCGCCGTCATGGGCCAGGTGGACGACATCGACGGCGGAGCCGAAGTACCGATGGCGTCTGGACTGTACTTGCATCAAGAAGGCATTGCATTGGCGGATATGACACTGCCGAAGCCGATGTACCAGGCCTTTGCCGCGCAGGTTGGACGGGTGGACCGGCTGATGGCGCACGCGAAAACGCTGACATTGATGGTCAAGATACGTGACGACATCGGTGGCAGCATCGGCCCGCGATGGGTCGACAAAACGCTGACGCCAGCCGACCGACGCAAGCTGAGGGCCGGCGTGGACATGGCGCGCGGCATATTGCGTGCGGCCGGCGCCAGGAAGATATTCAAGAGTTGGCACTTCGCTGCGCATCCAGGCGGCAGCGTGCGCATAGGTGTAGGCGTGGACAGTACGCTGCAAACCAGCACCGCCAATCTCTACGTCTGCGATGCATCGGTGATTCCACAACCGTGGGGACTGCCGCCGACACTGACCTTGCTATGTTTGGGCAAACGGTTGGGACAATATCTGTAGACGCAAAAAAGCCCGCTCAGATCACTGAGCGGGCTTCTTCTTATAACTAGCCTGACGATAACCTACTTTCACACTGGTTGCAGCACTATCATCGGCGCAGAGTTGTTTCACGGTCCTGTTCGGGATGGGAAGGGGTGGGACCAACTTGCTATGGTCA
>NZ_QVIO01000015.1 GCF_003416895.1 Duganella sp. BJB476 | reverse complement strand
CATAGCAAGTTGGTCCCACCCCTTCCCATCCCGAACAGGACCGTGAAACAACTCTGCGCCGATGATAGTGCTGCAACCAGTGTGAAAGTAGGTTATCGTCAGGCTAGTTATAAGAAGAAGCCCACCAAGTGATCCTGGTGGGCTTTTTTGCGTCTGTCATTCCTGTGTAACGTATTGTAGCTAAGCTTGCCTCTTTTTCAACTGAGGCTAGCTACGTATGAAAAACTTTTCCCTGATTTCGCTCGCGGTATTTTCCGTGCTGGCCGGCTGCGGAGGTAGTAGCGACACGGCTGCGCCAGCCAAAACACCGACCACCGGCGTGTTCCTCGATGGCGCCGTGGAGAACCTAGACTATGTCGCCGGCGCCGCCGCGAAAGCCAGCACCTCGACAAAGGGAGAATTTACTTGCTATGCCGGCGACACCGTCAGCTTCAGCATCGGCGGCGTTGCGTTGGGCAGCGCGCCGTGCGCCCCCACCATCACGCCGCTGCAGTTGGCCGGCGTGACCGACGTCAAAGACAGCAAGGTCGTCAACCGCCTGCTGGCCCTGCAATTGCTGGATGAAGACAGCGATCCATCGAACGGTATCAAGATCACCGCCGATGTGAAGACCGCACTGGCTGCCAAGAGCGCCGACTTCTCCATGGATGCCACCGCCTTCAACACCGCAATGAGCGCCAACCTGGCCGCAGCCGGCGCCAAATACGCAGCGCGCACCATCGATGACAGCCGCCGCGCCCTGGTGCGCGAGCACTTCGAAGATACGCTGGCCTCCAAAGTCGGCACGCCAGTCGTCGAGTCGTTCACGCAAACCACGCCGCTCGGCGCGGTCGCCGTCAGCGTTACGCGCTACCAGATACAGGCCGCTGCCAACTACTACGTGCCGTATGAAGGCGGCAACGCCAAGGTCAAGGAAGAATTCCCGCTGGGCTTCCTGCCATCCTACGGTTCGTCGCTGGCCTTCAAGGGCACCAACGCCAACGGCGACCTGGAGTTCTACGGCCTGACCGACCGCGGTCCGAACGGCGACGGTCCAAACCTGCCTGCGCTGAGCGGCGGCGGTGTCACCGGCGCCAAGATATTCCCGTCGCCGAGCTTCACGCCGTCGTTTGGCGTGATCACCGTCGGCAAAACCGGCGCGGTGCTGACGTCGTCGACGCCGATCAAAGTCTCTGCTGCCGTCAAGGCTTCCGGCCTGCCGGTCGCACCTGGCGCAGTGGGTAACTCGGCCGAGCTGCCAGTAATGGACGCGATGAAGTACGAGGCCGCCAGCAAGGCGACCTTCAACGCCGGCGGCCTGGATACCGAAGCGATCGTGGTCGACAAGAAGCGCAATGTGCTGTGGATCTCCGACGAATACGGTCCGTTCATCATCAAGCTCGATCCTGCCACCGGTATCATCCTCAACAAATACGCACCGGGCAGCGGCCTGCCGGATATCTTCCTGAAGCGCCGCGCCAATCGCGGCATGGAAGGCCTGACGCTGGACACCAGCACCGACAAGCTGCACGGCTTCCTGCAAAGCCCACTCACCGACGGCAACGCGACCTACTCGGTGACCGGCAAGAGCGAGGCGATCGAACGCTACGCGCGCTTTACGCGCTGGGTGGAATTCGATCCAAGCACCGGCACCTCTGGCAAGATGTACGCGTATCCACTCGACGCCGCCGACTACCAGGACGGCCGCACCGGCAACGCCAAGCTGGGTGACCTGGTCGCACTCGGCAACGGCAAATTCATCGTCATCGAACAGGGCGCGGCGCCGAACGGCAAAGTGTTCAACAAGTTGATGCTGGTGGAGATAGGCGCGGCGACCGACATCGCCGCCGCAAGCTACAACGTCAAGACCTCCGACCTGGAGAAGAGCAGCATGGGCGGCGCGGTGGTCAACGGCGCCGACTGGAAATCGGTGACGACGCTGAAGAAAACGCTGCTGCTGGATCTGAATGCGGTCGGCTGGCAGGCGGAGAAGGCTGAAGGCCTGACCATCGTCGACGGCAATACGTTGGCACTCTCGAACGACAACGACTTCGGTATGAAAACCAAGATCTTTACCGCAGCTGGTGTGGTGGTAGATGATGCTGATGTCACCAAGTGCAACGTCGATGCGGCTGGCGCCATCGTCACCAGCACGGCTGCCGGCTGCAATGCCGCAAACACGATCCGCGTTGCGCGCGGCGAGGATCGCGAGCGTCCAAGCCGACTGTGGCTGATCAAGTTCGCCAAGGCGCTGACCGCGTTTTGATGCAGGGGGCGGGCCGGTCAGGCCCGCCAGTGTTTTAGCGCGGAGCGGCGTTCTGCTCCGCGATCAGTTTGGCGATTTGCGAATCGGTCTTCACCGGTTCGATCAACAGCACCTGCTGGCGATTGATCAGCATGTGGTCCGGGTTATGCGCTTCACCGCCGCGTTTAATCAACACACTGGTCACGGCCTTGGTCTCGGGATTCTGCCGGCCCTGGATGTAGAACACATCGCGCAGCGTGACGTAATCGCCGCCGGTTTGCTCCATGCGGCCGTAAAACATCTGTCCATTCGTCAGCGCCACTGCCTGATAGGGCGTCGACAGTTCCGGTCCTTGATGGCCGCGCGTTCCCTGATAGGCGATAAAGCCCAGTGCCGCAGCGATAATGACCGTGGCGAGCGCCGTCGTGCGCCCGGCTATGTTCTGCATGAAGAATCTCCTGAGTTGAAAGGCAGCGCGGCAGCATAGCAGCTTGCCGGCACGCCGCACAGGCGTTGTGCAAGGACGCCACAGCGTCACGGCAGTGTCATAATATTATGGGATATTGAAGGTTTGCTCACACAATATCCGGGACAAACCATGTCGATCGCACTGTCGAAACCTTCCTCCGCCATTCAATTCCTGCTGCTCGCCGCGGCACTGCCGTTGAGTGTTTCGGCCGCCAATCCGGTGATCGTTTTCCCCGGTACGCTGGGTAATGCCAACACCGATGCGCAAACGCTGGGCAAAAACCAGACCGGCACCATCACCAGCAACGGTTCGTTGATTGTCGGCGGCAGCGCGGTGGCGGTGACCATCACCGACAAAAACGCCACGCTGGATAACCAGGGTCTCATCAGCCAGACCGGCAACGGCCGCGTGATACGCGATAACACCGGCGTCACCGGCCTGACCATCACCAACGGCAGCGCCACCAATAGCGCCGCGAAGATGCTGGCCGCCGACGGCGACGTGATCCAGATGAACAAGGCGAATGCCAGTGTCACGCTGACCAACTACGGCTCGATGATCTCGGCGAATGCCAGCGCCGGCGGATCGCAGGCGGTGGACTTCTCCACGATTACTTCCGGCGCGAACATCGTGAACAACTACGGACTGCTTCAGGCATCGGAGGCGGACTCCGTGCGTCCCGGCGTCGGCGGCGTGGTGAATAACTACGGCTCCATCGTCTCGATCACCAAGGCAGGTAGCAGCAGCGACGGTATCGATGCGCAAAACAACAGCGGCGTGGTCATCGTCAACGGCGCGACAGGCCTGGTCGACGGCGGCCGTCATGGCATCACCGGCGGCCAAAAGGATGCTACGCAGTCCTTCACCATGAACATCACCAATGAGGTGGGCGGCATTATCCGGGGCAGCAACGGATCGGGCGTCAACCTGGACGGCTTTAACGGCAAGCAGATCGCCACCATCACCAACCACGGCACCATCATCGGCACGGGCGTGACGGGCGACGGCGACGGCTTGGATATCGACGGCATCGCCAACGTCACCAACACCGGCATCATCCGCTCGGCCAACGCCTTCAGCGCGCCAGCCGATGGTTTGGCTTTCAGCGAAGGCTTGAGCGTGGGCGGCGGCGTGATCGTCAACTCCGGCACCATTGAAGGCCTGGTCTCGGCAGGGAACAGCAACGCCGTCGGACGCGGCATCACATTGGCAGGCAACGATATCGCCGGATCGCCAGGCAGCCGCGAAGGCTTGTACGGCAACGCCACCATCACCAACCAGAATGGCGGCCTGATACGCGGCCAGAGCGACTCGGCCATCGTCGCCGTCGGCGCGGCCAGCGGCTATGTCGTCACCATCAACAACAACGCCGGCGCCACCATTCAGGGCGGCGGTTCCACCAATGCCGCCATCAAGACCGGTGCCGACAATACCGTCATCGTCAACGCGGGCATCATCAACGGCGCCAGCAGCGGCAAGGCGATCGAGATGGGCAGCGCTAAAAACAGCCTGACCATCACCGGCGGCAGCATCGTCGGCAGCATCAACGGCGGCACCGGTACCGGCAACACGATGGTGGTCAATCCGGGCGCGGGCAACAGCTTCGCGTATGCAGGTTCGATCTCCAACTTCAGCAACGTTGAAATCAAGAGCGGCACCGTGGCGCTGTCGGGTGTGAGCACCTACACCGGCGCGACGCAGCTCAGCGGAGGTACGCTGGTGTTGGACGGCGCGAATCGCCTGTCGGCCAACAGCGCCCTGGTGCTCAACGGCGGCACGCTGCAACTGATCAACGCCGGTGGCGCAAACGGCCAGACTTTCGCCAGCCTGTCGCTGACGGACAGTTCATCGGTGCTGCTGGGCGGCTCGTCGCTGACCTTCAATGGCCTGGGTGCGGTCGTCAACGGCAAGACGTTGTCGTTCACCGAAGCCGCATCGGGCGCCTATGCATTCCGCCTGTTGGGCGACGTGACCGGCGATGCAGGCTTCCTGCAACTGGTCGGCGCCACCAGCATCAACGGCCTGGCGGTGCACTATCGCTTCGACGGCGCATACACCGACGTGACGGCCGTGCCGGAACCTGCCAGCTATGCCATGCTGCTTGCCGGCCTGGCGATGGTCGGGGCCATGGTCCGCCGTCGCAAATAATCGCGCTAGGCGGGGCTGCCTTTGCTGATGCTCTCGCCATCCTCCTGGCGCAATGACCAAAAGGTCAACGAAGACAGGATGGTGAGCACCGCCAGCGTCAGGAAGGCGTGATGCAGCGCGCCGGTGAGCGCCAGCCGGTTCGATTGCGGCAGGTCGCCCAGGAACCAGCCGGTGACCAGCGAACCGGTCGCCAGGCCAAAGCTCATGGACAGTTGCTGCATCGAGCTGGCCATGGTGCTGGCCATGCTGGAATCCGCGCTATCCACATCGGCGTAGGCGATGCTGTTCATGGCGGAGAATTGCAGCGAATTGAAGAAACCCAGGCACAGGCTGATCATCACGATCATGTACAGCGGGGTTCCCTGCTGGACGAATGAATACAGGCTGATGGTCAACCCGATCAGCACCGTGTTGATGGTCAGGACTTGGCGGTAGCCGAAGCGGCCCAGTACCCGCACGGATATGAACTTCATGCCCATGGCCGCTGCGGCGGACGGCATCATCAGCAAACCCGATTGCCATGCCGGCAGTCCCAATCCCAGTTGATACAGCAGCGGCAGCAGGAAGGGCAGGCCGCCGACGCCGATACGCGTGATGAAGCCCCCAACCACGGACACGCGGAAGGTGCGTATCTTGAACAGCGCCAGTCGCAGCAAGGGAAACGCCGCATCCCTGGCGTGCCACACATAAGCTGCCAGCAGGCTGCATGCGATGAACAGCAGCACCGACGCGGACGTGATATCGATCCGGTGCTCGCCGAAAATCTCCAGCAGCCAAGACAGCAGCGCCACGCCGGTGCCGAACAACACGAGACCGACCAAATCCAGCGGCCGTGTGCCGTCGCCGCGATAGTCCGGCATGTAGCGGTGCGCGAGGACGATCGCCACTACGCCGACCGGCACGTTGACGAAGAAGATGTCCCGCCACGTCAGCCAGTGCACGATCAAGCCGCCGATCGTTGGGCCGAGCAGGGGGCCGATCAGCGCCGGAATAATCACGAAATTCATCGCCGCCAGCAGCTCGGATTTGGGGAAGGTGCGAACGATGGTCAGGCGACCGACCGGCATCATCATCGCCGCACCCAGCCCTTGCAGCAGCCGCGCCGCCACCAGCATCGGCGAATTGACCGACAGGCCGCACAGCACCGACGCCACCGTGAATATCGCCACGGCGCTCATGAAGACGCGGCGGGTACCGAAGCGGTCGGCCATCCAGCCGCTGATCGGGATCGACACGGCCAGGCTGAGGATGTAGCTGGTGACGACCGCTTTCAAACTGAGGGGAGTTACTTGCAGGCTGGCCGCCATGCTGGGGATCGCTGTGTTGACGATGGTGGAGTCCAGCTGCTCCATGAACAGGGCGGTAGCGACCACCCACGGAAGGTAGCTCTTGGCGGCGGATGTATTCATGCCCACGATTGTCACACAAAAGCCACAGGACGGTCATAAGGCCGTCATGAAGCGGGCGTAAGTTGGCGTTCATCGAAATGGCCGATGGAGTTGATATGGACGCTAAGTCGCTGTTCCCTGGTCGTCGTGGTTTCATCCGTCAAATGGGAGCCACCGCCTTGCTGGGCGTGGGCGCAGGTGCGGGCCTGGCCGGTTGCAGCAGTACGGCAGCCAGCATCGCCGATGGCGCCGCAGTCGGTTTCGATCATGGCGTGGCCAGCGGCGATCCGCTCGGCGACCGTGTGATTTTGTGGACCCGCGTGACGCCGCGCCGCAGCGACGAGAACGGCGACATTGCCGTGCGCTGGCAGATGGCGACCGATCCGGGCATGCAGGCGGTCGTCGCCAATGGCAGCGTCACCACGTCGGCGCAGAGCGACTACACCGTCAAGGTGGACGCCGCCGGCCTGCTGCCGGGCCATGTCTACTATTATCAGTTCGCTGTCGACACGGTGAAGTCGACCGTCGGACGAACCAAGACGCTGCCGCGCGGCGATGTGCGCCAGGTCCGGCTGGCAGTGTTCTCCTGCTCGAATTATCCATCCGGGTACTTCAATGTCTACGCCGATGCCGCGCGCCAGGACGATATCGACGCAGCGCTGCACATCGGCGACTACATCTACGAATACGAAAGCACCGGCTACGCCTGCGGCAATGCCGAGGCGCTGGGTCGCGTGTCCGAACCGCGCGAACTGCTGCTGCGACTGGAGGACTATCGTCGCCGCTATGCACAGTACCGCACCGATCCCGATTTGCAGGCGGTGCATGCGGCGATGCCGTTCATCGCCGTGTGGGACGATCATGAATTCGCCGACGATACCTGGCGCGACGGCTCGGCAGAGCACAAGGTTTCCGAGTTCGGTCCCTTCAGTTTGCGCAAGGTGGCGGCCATGACCGCGTACCACGAATGGATGCCGATCCGCGCGCCCGATCCGGCCACGCCGGAGAAAATCTACCGTTCCTTCGACTTCGGCGGCGTTGTGTCGCTGCACATGCTCGATACGCGCCTGATCGGCCGCGACCAGCAGTTGATGATGTCCTCCTACTACGACGAGCATAAGCGCTTCGACGTCGAGAAGTATAAGCATGATGTCTGCTCGCCGCGCCGGCAGATGATGGGGGCCGAGCAGATGGCGTGGCTGGAGCACCAGGTCAAGGATTCCCAGGCGCGCTGGCAGATGCTGGGCCAGCAGGTGCTGATGGCGCGCATGGAGTATCCGACCGCCGTCGCCATGGGCGAATGCAATTGCACCGATTACTCGGCGCTGAAGAAGCGCGCCGCCGCCGACCCTTCCTGCGTCAGCAGCCGGGAAAAACGCTGGCTGTCCGCGCCGACGCTGCCCTGCTACATGGATTCATGGGACGGCTATCAGAACGACCGCGAGCTGGTGTTCGCCATGATGCAGCGCCATCGCAAGAACATGGTGGTGCTGGCCGGTGACACCCATAATGCCTGGGCCAGCGATTTGCACGATGCGCAGGGGCGCCAGGTGGGCGTGGAGTTTGCGACGTCGTCGGTGTCGTCGCCGGGGATGGAGGGGGCATACCCGGACCGCGATCCGGAGGATGTGGCAAGCATGATGGTCGATTTGATCGAACCGCTGTACTACGCGCAAACCAGCAAGCGTGGCTACATGATCGTCACCGCCAGCCACGAGCAGGTGCGCTGCGACTGGCGCTTCGTCGACACAGTATTCAAGCACGAGTTCACGGCCGCGACGGAGCGCAGCTTGCGCACCTTGCCGGGACCGGGTAATCGCAAGATCGAGGAATGCAGCGGAGCTTAAACTTCGCTTGCGGGATTGTCCCAGCGGTCTTCGAACATGATGTCGGACAGGGGCCGGCGCTGGTCCCATTTTTCCAGCTCCAGCATCGGCGCGGTGTAGAACTCGTGCACGTGGCCGACGCATAGCACGGCGATCGGCTGGCTGCCGTCCGGCATGCCGCAGATGTCACGCATCTGCTGAGGATCGAACATCGACACCCAACCGGCGCCTATGCCTTCCGCGCGCGCCGCCAGCCAGAAGTTCTGCAAGGCGCAGGCGGCGGAGGCCAGGTCCATCTCCGGCATGGTGCGGCGGCCGAATACATACTGATCGCGCTTGTCGATCAGGCCGACCACCAGCACTTCGGCGCAAGCCAGTATGCCTTCCACCTTGAGCTGCATGAACTCCTCGGCGCGCTTGCCCAGCGCTTCGGCGGTCTTGATGCGTTCCTCATTGACGTGCTTGTGGATCTGCGCGCGCAACGCGGGATTGGTGATGCGGATGAAGCGCCACGGCTGCATCAGGCCAACGCTGGGACCATTGTGGGCAGCGCCGATGAAGCGCTCCAGCTGTCCCGGTTCCAGCGGACCTGGCTTGAAATGGCGGACGTCACGCCGTTCGCGGATGGCGCGGTAGACGCCATCGATTTCGGCCGGAGTGAAAGCGTGTGGGCTGATGGTGCTCATGCGGATAGCTCCTTGTCGTGCAACGCCAGCAAAGCGTCCATCAGAGGCTGAGTGGCGTCGGCTATGCGGTCCAGGCTCGCTTCACGCAATGCGCTGGTGTCCACCGTATTTTTGGTATGCAGGCCCGCCCAGCGCAGCAGCGCGCTGTTGGCTTGCGGTGTATCGAACAGGCCGTGCAGGTAGGTGCCGAGGATCTGGCCATCCGTCGAGCGCGCGCCTTCGGGACGGCCATCGATGATGAAGGCCGGCGTATCGAGCGCGCCGCCGGTCGAGGTGCCCATGTGGATTTCGTAGCCGCTGACACTGGCCTTGTCGTCGTCGAAGGCGCATACGCCCTGTACCTGCACCAACCGTTTGTCGGCCGTCATTTCGGTGCTCATGTCGAGCAGGCCGAGTGCGGGCGACGTGCCGGCCACGCCCTCCATGCCCAGCGGATCGGTCACGCTGTGGCCCAGCATCTGGAAGCCGCCGCAGACGCCGATCACCTTGCCGCCGTAGCGCAGGTGGCGGGTGATCTGCTCCGGCCATCCCTGGGCGCGCAGCCATTCAAGATCGCCGCGCGTGTTCTTGCTGCCCGGGAGGATGATCAGATCGGCCGCCGGTATCGGTTCGCCCTGGCGCACGAAGCGCAGGTCCACGTCCGGGTGCGCGCGCAGTGCGTCGAAATCGGTGTGGTTGCTCATGCGTGACAGGCTGGGGACGACGACGCGGAAGGCGCCGCGCGAAGCTTGCACCGGCTGCACGGCGTCTTCGGCGTCGAGGAACAGGCCGTGCAGATAGGGCAGTACTGCCAGCACCGGCTTGCCGGTTTGCTGCTCCAGCCATTCCAGGCCGGGCTCCAGCAGCTTGATGTCGCCCCGGAAGCGGTTGATGACGAAGCCGATGGTGCGGGCGCGTTCGCTCTCCGACAAGCAGGACAGCGTGCCGACGATGTGCGCGAACACGCCGCCACGGTCGATGTCCGCCACCAGTATCACTGGACAATCGACCTTTTCGGCGAAGCCCATGTTGGCGATGTCGCGGTCGCGCAGGTTGATCTCCGCCGGGCTGCCCGCGCCTTCGACGATCACGCTGTCGTACTGCGCCAGCAGGCGATCGTGCGATTCCAGTACCGCCTGCATCGCCACGGTCTTGTATTGATGGTAGTCGCGTGCGTTCATCTCGGCGCGGACCTTGCCGTGGATGATGACTTGCGCGCCGATGTCGCTCGATGGTTTGAGCAGCACCGGGTTCATGTCGGTATGCGGCGCCACGCCGGCGGCGATGGCTTGCAGCGCCTGGGCGCGGCCGATCTCGCCGCCGTCCGCCGTGACGGCGCTGTTGAGCGCCATGTTCTGCGGCTTGAACGGCGCCACGCGCACGCCCTGGCGCTTGAGCAGCCGGCACAGGGCGGCGACGACGGTGCTCTTGCCTGCGTCTGAGGTGGTGCCCTGAACCATCAGGGTCGAATAGGGGAAGCTCATATCAATTCTTGCGGCGCTGTCGCACCAGTTCCAGTTTTTCGCACAGGGCGGTGGTGCCGGCGACCATGCGCGGGCCGGCGCGGTTCAGCAGTTCGCCGTCTAGGGTGAACAGGTTGTCGTTGCGGACCGCCTTCATCGTCGTGTATGGGCGCCACAGGCCTACGCCGCCGTAGTTCTTTTCGCTGGTACCGAAGATGGCTTCGGGGTCGGCTTGCAGTACCGCCTCGTTGCTGACCACCGGTGCAGTCACTTTCAGGTCGGCGAAGATGTTCACGCCGCCGCACAGGCGCATGGCGTCGCTGACGATGGAGGTGCCGTTGAGCGTGTAGAGCGGTTTGTCCCATACCTGGTAGAACATCCGCACCGGCGGGCGGTTGCCATACTGCTTGGCCAGCGCGGCGAAGTGTTGGCGGATCTCGGCGGCGACAGGTTGCGCGACGCTCTCGGTGCCCATCAACTGGCCGAGGCGCAGCACGTTGTCGGCGATGCCATCCAGTTTTGTCGGCTCGCTGTGGAACATCGGGATGTTCAACTGGCGCAGCGTTTCGATCTGGCGCTCGGAGGCGCCGTGCAGCCAAATGACGATCAGGTCCGGCTTCATGGCGATGACGCGTTCCATGTCGACCTGGCGGTTGTCGCCGATGCGCGGCAGCTTTTTCGCCGCTTCCGGGTAATCGCTGTAAGTGACCGCGCCGACGATCTTGTCGCCGCCGCCGGCCGCGTACAGCAGCTCCGTCACGTGCGGCGCCATGGCGATGATGCGCTGCGCCGGCTTTTGCAGCGTGACGACGTTGCCGTCGTCGTCGCGCACCGAGATGGCGGCGCTGGCGCTGCCAGCCATTGCCAATGTCGTCAGGCTGGCCAGTAGTTTGATCGTCAGTTTGTTCATGTGGATTCCTTGTTGTTCCATTCTTTTAGTGCCGTCTCCAGCCGTTGCCATCCCGCTTCGTCGGGCGGCAGGCCGAGGCGGATGCCGCGTGCGGCCTGTTTGAACAGCCGTACCCAGATTCCGCGTTCCGCCATATGCTGCCAGAAGGCTTCCGCGCGGTCTTCGCTCCACCATTGGAATAGCGCCGTGCCGGTAGAGCGGACGTCATGTGCCGCCAGCAGTTGGCGTAAGCGCTCACCGCTCGCCAGAAGCTGTTGGAGTGTATTTGCTTGCCACGCCTGGTCGCGCAGCGCGGCGAGGGCGATGTGCTGCGCCGGGCCACTGACGGCCCAAGGGCCCAGCAAGTCCGCCAGTTCGCGCAACAGGTCCGCGTGCGCGGCCACAAAACCCAGCCGGATGCCGGCCAGTCCGAAGAACTTGCCAATCGAACGCAGGACGATCAGGCCTGGACGTCCGCTGTGTGCTGCCACGCTGCTGTGCTGCGCCGTGTCGCCAAAGGCTTCGTCGACCACCAGCCAGCCGCCGCGCGCCGCCAGCTGGTCCGCCCATTGCAGCAGCTGGGCGGCGGGTACGCTGGCGCCGGTCGGGTTGTTGGGATTGCAGATGACCATGACGTCGCTGTGCGCCACCGCCGCGTCCAGCGCTTCATATGGCGTTTGGGTCAGCGTGTGTCCGTGGTCGTTCCAGTGGTGCGCATGCTCCGCGTAGGATGGTGCGGCGACGGTTACGCGCGATGGCTTGCGCAGCCGGGGCAGCGCCTGGATCGCGGCCTGCGTGCCGGCGACCGGCAGCATCAACGGTGCGCCGTAGTAGGCGGCTGCGGCCAGCGCCAGTTCGGGATCGGCCTCCGGCAGGCGATGCCACGCATTGCCCGGCAGCGCAGGCGCCGGATACCAGTGCGGGTTGATACCGGTCGACAGGTCAAGCCAGTCGTCGCGGCCGAAGCGCAGCGTGGCGTCGCGCAGGTTGCCGCCATGTTCAAGCATGTGCCAACTCCATCCATGCTGCGATTGTGCAGGCGACGGCCAGCCACAGCGCCGTGGTGTGCGCGACCAGGCGCCATGCGCGGCTGATATCGGCACCGGTGGCGGGTTGTCCTTCGCCCAGCGGCGGACGTTGTTCAACTTCGCCGTCATAGATGGCGGCGCCGCCCAGCTGCACGCCGAGCGCGCCTGCGCCGCTGGACATCACCGGTCCGGCGTTAGGGCTGCTCCATGCAGGGGCTTGCGTGCGCCAGCACTGCCAGGCGCGCAGTTTTCCTTGAAAACCGGGCGCCAGCAGCACGTAGGAGAGGGCGGTCAGGCGCGCAGGGATGTAGTTCAATGCGTCGTCGATGCGGGCGGCGGTGCAGCCGAATTGCAGCAGCCGCGCGGTGCGATAGCCCCACATCGCATCGAGCGTGTTCGCCATGCGGAACAGCACCGCGCCGGGGCCGCCGGCGACGATGAACCAGAACAGCGTGCCGAAGACGGCGTCGTTGCCGTTTTCAAGCAGGGATTCGGCGCTGGCCTTGGTCAGTTCGATCTCGCTGGCGCTGGTGGTATCGCGGCTGACGATGCGGGCGGTCAGCAGACGGGCATTCGGTAGATCGCTCCGCGCCAGCGCGTCGGCGATGGGCAGGTTGTGGTCGCGCAGGCTGCGCAGACCGAGGCAAAAATAAAGCATGACGGCGTGCGCGATCCATGGCAGCGCGCCGTTGGAGCCCAGCAGCCGGACCAGCAGCGCGGCGATGGCGGTCAAGGGCAGTACGGCCAGTGCCCAGGCCAGCGCGCCGCGCCAGAAGCGCAGGCCGCCGCGATTGAGGCGACGTTCCAGCGCCGTCGCCAGGTTGCCGAAGCCGACCAGCGGATGCCAGCGGCGCGCCTCGCCCAGCATCAGGTCGAGCAGCACGCCCGCCACCATCAGCAGGGCGATAACGCCAAAGCTCAAGCCTATCAGCACGGCGTCCCTTTTAACACCAGCGGCAGGCCGGCGGCGACGAACACTGCGCGGTCGCACAAGGCGGCCATCGCCTGGTTCAGTCGCCCCTGTTCGTCCATGAAGCAGCGCGAGATCGCGCCGAACGGCATGATGCCCATGCCGACTTCGTTCGATACCAGCACCACGTCGCTGGTGCACTTGGTCAGCGCGCTGGCCAGCATGTCCTGCTGCTCGTGGAATAGCGCGGGTAGCGTGATCTCGCCGACTTCAGGGTAGGTATCGCCGCTGCTGAACAGCAGGTTGCTGAGCCACAGTGTCAGGCAGTCGACCAGGATCAAACGGTCCGGCGAGGACCAGCGCAACAGCTGGTTGCCCAGTGCCAGCGGCTCTTCGACGGTGATCCATTCGCTGGGCCGGCCGGCGCGGTGATGTGCGATGCGTGCCGTCATTTCGGCGTCGCCGGCGGTGGCGGTGGCGATGTAGACGATTTCCTTGCCCGACTCGATAGCCAGGCGATCTGCATAGCCGCTTTTGCCGGAGCGTGCGCCCCCCAGAACCAGTGTAC
Source organism: Duganella sp. BJB476 (assembly GCF_003416895.1). GTDB lineage: Bacteria > Pseudomonadota > Gammaproteobacteria > Burkholderiales > Burkholderiaceae_D > Rugamonas. The sequence continues at coordinate 8,933 of NZ_QVIO01000015.1, read as the reverse complement.
GTGTCATGCTGCGCTCCTAGAAAACAGGGCGGCAACCGCCGCCGGGTTGGATGGGAAATAAGCGTGAAAATATGAAGCCGTCAGCGAGCCGACGCGATACCAGGCTTCGCCTTGGACGGCCGACGGATGCTTGATAGTGTACGCCGCTGGCGCCACGCCTGTCTCCAGCTTGGAGTAATGGAAGGTGTGGCCGCGCAGGACGCCTTGTTCCGTCGGCAGTCCCTGCGATCCGAGGCCCGCCAGGCGCGCCTGCATTGCCACGGCGCCCGGCAGCAAACCGGCCATTGCCCACACCGCGCCGGCTTGGTCGGCCAGGGTGTCGGCCAACGCCATCATGCCGCCGCATTCGGCGACGATGGGCGTGCCGGCGGCATGGAACGCGCGGATCGACGCTTGCCACACGCTTGCCTGCGACAGTGCTTCGGCGTGCAGCTCTGGATAGCCGCCCGGCAGATACACCGCGTCCGCTTCGGCCGGTATGGCTTCGTCGGCCAGCGGGGAGAAGAATTTCAGCGTCGCGCCCAATTGGCGCAGCGTGTCCAGGTTGGCCGGATAGATAAACATGAAAGCCGGATCGCGGGCAATGGCGATGGTGCGGCCGGTGAGCAGCGGCGCCTGCGGCTCCGTCGCTGGCGGAATCTCGATACGCACCGGACGCAGACGCTCCCAAGCCGCTTCGTCGAATACCAGCTGGTCCGCCAGATTATCGAGCAACTGGTCGATGTCGCCGACTTCTCCCGGCAGCACCAGGCCGAGGTGGCGCTCGGGCAGCGATTTGGCCTGGCGCGGCAAGGTCGCAAACAGGGGAATGTCGCGCAGTGAGGTGGCCACCATTTTGGCGTGGCCTTCGCTGGCGACGCGGTTGGCGATCACTCCCGCCATCTCCACCGGGCCATAGTCGCGCAGGCCGTGGACCAGCGCACCGGCGGTTTGCGCCATGGCGCTGGCGTCGATCACCGCCATCACCGGTATGCCGAATTCGCGCGACAGGTCGGCCGACGACGGCGTGCCGTCATACAGGCCCATGACGCCTTCGATCAGGATGACGTCCGCTTCGGCGGCGGCTTGCGCCAACTGGCTGCGGCACAGTTCATGGCCGACCATCCACAGGTCCAGCGAGCGCACCGGCGCGCCGCTGGCGCGTTCCAGCAGCATCGGATCGATGAAATCCGGCCCGCATTTGAACACGCGCACGCGCTTGCCCTGGCGCGCCAGTTTGCGCGCCAGCGCGGCGGTGACCGTGGTCTTGCCCTGGCCGGAGGCGACGGCCGCCACCAGCAGGGCTTTGACTTCGACGTGCGTCGTCATTACCACTCGGTTCCGAGTTGCGCGCCGATGCCGGCCTTGAAGGCGTGCTTGACGACTTCCATTTCGGTGACGGTATCGGCGATGGCGATCAGCTCCTGCGGCGCGCCGCGACCGGTGATGACGACGTGCTGCATCGCCGGACGCGCCAGCAGATCGTTGATGACGGTTTCCACGTCCAGGTAACGGTACTTCAGGGCGATATTCAGTTCGTCGAATACCACCAGGCCGATGTCGGGATCGGCCAGGAAGCGTTTCGCCTGCTCCCAGGCCTGCTGCGCTTTTGCGATATCGCGTTCGCGGTTCTGGGTTTCCCAGGTATAGCCTTCGCCCATCGAGTGGAAGCTGATCTCTTCCGGGAAGCGGCGCAGGAACAGCTCTTCGCCGGTCTGCATCGCCCCCTTGATGAACTGCACCACGCCGACCTTCATGCCGTGGCCCATGGCGCGTATCGCCATGCCGAAGCCGCTGGAGCTCTTGCCCTTGCCGTTGCCGGTGTTGACGATGATGATGCCGATCTGCTTGTCGGCGGCGGCGATCTTGGCGTCGATGATGGCCTTCTTGCGCTCCATGCGCACGCGGTGACGTTCGTTCAGCGCCGCGGTTTGTTCGTCGATGTCGCCGGTATTCTGTTGGGTCATGCAAAGTCCTCTTTGGGGATGAAGATGCTGCGTTTGCCGTGCTGGATGATGTCGATCGGGTGGCCCAGGTAGTCGCCCAGGATCTCGGCACGCATCACCTCCGCCGTGGTGCCGGCCAGCCAGCGGCCATCGCCCATCAGCAGCAGCGCGTGGGTGGAGACGCTGTGTGCCAGCGTCAGGTCGTGTCCTATCATGACGGCGGTCTTGCCCTGCTCGCGGCACAGGCGCGCCAGCAGGCCCATGACGCTGACCTGGTGCGCCAGGTCCAGTGCATTGGCAGGTTCGTCGAGCAGCAGCAGCGGCGTATCCTGCGCCAGCATGGCGGAGATGGCCACGCGCTGGCGTTCGCCGCCGGACAAGGTGCGTACGTCGCGCTCGGCCAGGTCGGCCACTTCCATCGCCTCCAGCGATTTCAGCGCGATGGCGTGGTCGTCGCTGCCTTCCCAATAGCGGTTGCCGTGATAGGGGTGGCGCGCCGACAGCACGGTTTCGATCACGCTGTAGGCGAAAGCGTCGTTGCGGCTCTGCGCCAGGAAGGCGCGCTGGCGCGCCAGTTCGGCCAGCGGCCAGTCGGACAGTTCGCGCTTCTGGATGGCGACGTAGCCGTCGTCCGGGGCGCGCAAGCCGGCCAGGGTTTTCAGCAGGGTACTCTTGCCGGCGCCGTTGCGGCCGATGACGCTCCAGCATTCGCCGTCGCGCACCTGCCAGTTCAGATCCGTAATCAGCTGGCGCTGGCCGATTTTCAGGGAAAGGTTGTGGGTGCTGATCATCATTTGCGCAAACGGTGTAGTTGGTACAGGAAGACCGGTGCGCCGATCAGCGCCGTCAGCACGCCTACCGGCAGCTGTTGCGGCGCGATGATGGTGCGGGCCAGCGTATCCGCCAGCAGCAGGAAGGTGCCACCGGCCAGCGCTGCCGCCGGGATCAGTACGCGATGGTCTGCGCCGACGGCGAAGCGACAGGCATGCGGCACGATCAGGCCGACGAAGCCGACGCTGCCCGCGCTGGTGACGGCGCTGGCGGTCAGTAGGCCGGATATGAAGAACAGACCTTTGCGCAACGCGCCGACGCGGATGCCCAGCGTGGCGGCGGCTTCGGCGTGCAGCGCCATCACGTTCATGGAACGGGCGCTGCGCAGGGCGAATACCAGGCCGCCGGCCAGCACGATCCAGGGCAGCGCGCGCATCGGCGCACCGGCCAGGTCACCGATCATCCAGAACACCATGCTGCGCAAGCGGCTTTCGGGGGCGATGGAGAGCATCAACGTCACCATCGCCATGCAGGCGGAGGACAGGATGACGCCGGTCAGCAGCAGCAAAGCGGTGCCGCCGTCGGCTGCCGCGCCGCCGCGCAGGTCACGCCGGGCCAGCAGGTACAGCATCATCGAGACGGCGACGGCGCCGCCAAAGGCCGAAGCGTCGACCGCCCAGATGGCGCAGCCGAACAGTAGTGCGGCCAGGGCGCCGACGGACGCGCCGGCGGAAATGCCGAGTACATAGGGGTCGGCCAGCGGGTTGCGCAACAGCGCCTGCATCATCACGCCCGCCAGCGACAGGGCTGCGCCGGTGACGAAGGCGGTTAGCGCACGGCTCAGGCGCAGGTCGAGCAGGGTGGAGGCCAGTGTCTGGCTTTGGCCGTGCAGCAGTTCATTGACTGCCGCGGGAATATCGGAGAGGGGAATCGAGACCGAACCGGTCATGCCCGAGAACACCAGGCTGGCAAACGCGAACAGCACCAACCCTGTCAGGGTGACGGCGGCACGCTGTCGCAGATTGCGGGAGAAAGAATGCATGCACTGCTTTCAAAAAAGAGAGACTGCCGGGCGCGCGGCGGATGCGCCCCACGCCCGGCAGGTTACACCATTACTGCTTACTTGTAGCCGTAGCGGATACCGGCGAACAGCTTGGACATCGGCGTGGCGTAATTGCGCGCCAGGTCGTACTGCTTGTCGCCGATATTGTTCCAGCGGACCAGCGCCGACCAGTCACGGTTGAAGTGGTAGGTCGCGTACAGGTTGACCAGGCCATAGCCGCCCAGGCGGGTCGTGTTGGCGGCGTCTTCGTAGCGGTCGCCGGACAATTCCAGTTCCACGCCGGCCTTCAGGGCGCCGGCGCTATAGTCGGCCATCAGGTTGCCGTGCTTTTTGGCGCGGCGCTGCAAGCGCTTGCCGCTGGTTTCGTCTTTTGGATCCTGCAGGTCGACGTTGGCGGCCAGGTTGAAGCGGCCCAGCTGTTGGCTGGCGCCCATGGTCAAGCCTTCAAGCAGGGCGTGATTGACGTTGTAGGCGCAGCCATACTGGTACTGCCCAGGGAACGGGCATGGCGTGGTGTTCACCAGCAGATCGGTCAGGCGATTGTGGTAGTAGCTGGCGTTCAGCGCGGTGGTGCCGCTGTCGTAGCGCAGACCGATTTCGGCGTTCTTGCCCAGTTCCGGTCTGTTGTTATTGTTACCGTAGCCTGGGAAGTACAGTTCATTATAGGTCGGTGCGCGGAAGCTGGTGCCATAGCTGGCGGTGGCGCGCAGCGCCTGCGTGAAGTTGTAGCCGTAGCCCAGCGAACCGGTATTTTTCGAGCCGTAGAGCGATTTGTCGCGGCGCACGCTGGCGTTGAACAGGTTGTCGCCACGGCGGGCGTTGTACGAAGCCGCGAGGGAGTTGGTGGTGCGCTCGGGATTGCGCAGGTCGAAACCGTTGGTCTCGACTTCTTCCTTGCGGTGGTCGTACAGCAGTTGCAGTACGTCGGCGCCGATCTGCACGTCATTCTGCCAGGTGAAGGTAGTCTGCTTGGTGTTGATCTGCGAGTAGCCAGATGCCAGGGCGCTGGTGTAGGTGGCCCCTTCGTCCTTGGTCTGCGAATATTGGACCAGGCTTTGCCAGACCGGCAGGATCTGGTTTTTGCTGTAGATGGCGGCGTTTTCGAGCTTTGCCTTCGAGTGTGTATCGTAGGACGAGGAACCGCTGTCATACTGGGATTTGAGTTTGCTCTGCAGGAGCAGCGTGCCGATTTCATGGCCTTCCGCCAGGCGCAGGCTGAATTGAGCTGCCGCGTTTTCGCGGTCGTAGCCGTCCTTGTCGGCGTTGTAGGATTTACCGATGGCTGGGCGGGTAGCCGAGAAACCGTCCGATTTTTCCTTGCCGGCGCTGATCGCGTAGCTGATGCTGTGTTCACCGCCGGTGGCGCCGGAGAGCGACACGTCGCCTTCGCGGGTGTTGTCGGTGCCGTAGCCGGCGAAGGCGGTGAACGCCGGCGCGCCCTTGCCCTTCTTGGTGAAGATCTGGATCACGCCGCCGATGGCGTCCGCGCCATACAGGGAGCTCAGTGGGCCGTAGACGATTTCGATATGGTCGATGGCGGTCAGCGGAATGGCGCTCCAGTTGGCGGCGCCGGTGGTCGACGAGCCGATACGCACACCGTCGACCAGCACGAGATTCTGGTTGCTGTTGGCGCCGCGGATAAACACGGTGGCGTTGGTGCCGGAGCCGCCGTTGCGGGCGATCTCGATACCGCGCTGGCGTTGCAGCAGGTCGACGATGGAGCCGGCGCCGGATTCGGCGATCTGCTCGGCGCTGATGGTGACGCTGTCGCTGATCACGTCGGCCAGGGGCTGCGGGCTGCGGGTGGCGGTGACCAGCACGGTGCCGGCGATTGGTTCTGCGTGAGCGTAGGAGGCGGCCATTGCCAGCGCCAGCGACGTCAGGGCCGCGGGACGGGAGATACGAAGGGTCATGATGTAATTTTTCTGTTAATAGCAACCGGCCGACGTCCCCGTGGGCCAGATTGAACAGAAGCGGAGAATTGAGAGATGCGTGTTCGCGCACATCCCGTTCGCTCGCTTCCACCTGATTTGGCCGGTATCCGGGCTGGCAAGTTAGACCACCTCACCTTCCCATGCAGAGCACAGTGGTTTGTCAGAGGAGGTTTGTCGCGCATCAGCTGCGACACTTGCTTACCGTTGCGGGGGCAGCACATGTGGACTCTTACAGAGCTTCATGTTTCCCGTTTAACTGCGCATCTGGACAGACGCGCGGGCACCAAAACCCCGTCATTATACGGGTTTGTGCGGCGTCGGTCATGGGGTGGCGGTTTAGTTTTGCAGTACCAGCGTGGCGCCGTAGGCGATTTGATGCGGATGGCGGGCGGCTTGCAGCGCCATTTCGGCGGGCGCCAGGCCGGCATGGCAGGCCGACAGCAGGCGCATCGCGCCAGCGTGGCAGATGACGATGGCGTCGCGCTGCTGGCGCTGGAGGTCGGCGTAAAAGGCGGTGATGCGGCCGGCCATCTGCAGCACGCTTTCACCGCCGCCGGGGTGGTAGTTGACCAGGTCTGCGGCCCAGGCGTCGATGTCGGCGCGTGCGATAGCGTCCCAGGGGCGCAGTTCCCAGTCGCCGAAATCGATCTCCGCGATGCGGGCGTCCAGCAGTGGCGCTGGGGATAGCAGCGGCGCCGCCAGTTGCGCCGCCAATGTGGCGCAGCGTTGTAGTGGGCTGCTATATAGAGGCAGGCCTTGGGGCAGTGTGGTCGACAAGGCTGCCAGCGTTTGCGCCAGCTGCTCGGGCGCCACCGCGAGATCGCTGCGGCCGTAGCAGATGCCGGGTGCGATCAGCGGCTGCGGATGGCGGACCAGTATCAGCCGCATGGCGTTACCAGGGCAGGGCGCCGTGGCGCATGCTGGCAAGTACGCAAAGGTAGAACACCACTTCGCTAAGCTGCTGTACCGCGCCGAGGCAATCGCCTGTATAGCCGGCGATGCGGCGGACGAATTTGCGGGCCAGCCAGGCGGTGGCGATGGCGGCGATGGTGATGCCGGTCGCCAGTGTGGTCCAGGTCAGCCATCCGCAGGCGATCATCGCCAGCGCTGGAATGGCGGCGGTGGCGACGGCCAGCGCGAACTCCGTGGCGCTCATCTTTTGCGCCAGCGGCTTGGCCTTGCCTTCTGCGCGTGCGTAGTCGAGGCGCCAGATCAGTGAGGTTGCCATTAATCGCGACAGGGGATGGGCGACGAAGAGCGCTGCAATCGCCTCCAGCGGAGGCAGCATGGAGAGTGTGGTGCACTTGGTAGCGAGCAGGCAGATGATGCCGATGGCGCCGTAAGCGCCGATGCGGGAGTCCTTCATGATTTCCAGTACACGCTCCGGCGTCATGCCGCCGCCGAAGCCGTCGCACATGTCGGCAAAGCCGTCTTCATGGAAGGCACCGGTGGCGTAGATGCCGGCGGCCGTGGACAGCAGTACGGCGACCGGAGCGGGAAGGAACCATGCGGCCAGCGCATACACGCCGGCCGTGATGGCCGCGACCACTACGCCGACCAGTGGGAAGTAGCGCGACGCCTGGTTCAGCCACGCAGGATCGAAGCCCACCCAGCCAGGAATTGGCAGGCGGGTAAAGAACTGGAGTGCGGTGAAGAACAGGCGTAGCTGGTGCACGGCGCTTACTCGGACTTTTCGCTGACGTGGGCCGATTCGAACGTGGCCATCTGATTCAGGAAGTTGACCGACGCATGCAGCAGCGGCAGCGCCAGCGCGCAGCCGGTGCCTTCGCCCAGGCGCAGGCCCAGATTCAGCAAGGGCTTGGCGCCCAGCGCGGCCAGCATCTGCTGGTGGCCGTTTTCGTCGGAGCAGTGAGCGAACACGCAGTAGTCCAGGATCGCCGGCTGCACGCGGGCGGCGACCAGCAGCGCGCTGGTGACGATGAAGCCGTCGATCAGCAGCACTTTGCGCAATTCGGCTGCCTTCAACATGGCGCCGGTCATCATGGCGATTTCCAGGCCGCCGAAGGTGGCCAGCACGTCCAGCGGCTCGACTGCGGCGGCGTGTTTGGTGACTGCCGCTTCGATCACATGCTGCTTGCGTAGGACGCCTTCCGCCGACAGGCCGGTGCCAGCGCCAACGCATTGCGCGACGGGGATGCCAGTCAGCTTGTGCATCAATGCAGCGGCGGCGGTGGTGTTCCCAATGCCCATCTCACCGAAGCCGACCACGTTGCCGTCCAGTTCCGCGACCAAAGCCATGCCTGCGGCCAGCGCGGCCTCGCAAGTGGTGCGGCTCATCGCCGGTTCCTGCGCGAAGTTTCGGGTGCCGGGCGCCAGCTTGCGGTCGGTCAGGCCGTCGCGCGGTCCAAAGTGGTGATTGACGCCGGCATCGATGACGCGCAGTTCGCAGTTGGTCTGCGTGGCGAAGACGTTGATGGCGGCGCCGCGCGCGAGAAAGTTCTCGACCATCTGCCAGGTCACGTCCTGTGGGTAGGCGGAGATGCCTTCCGCGACTACGCCGTGATCGGCCGCAAACACCAGGATGGCCGGCTGCGTGATTGCCAGTGCACGAGTGTTCTGTATAAGGCCGATCTGTTTGGCCAGCGATTCCAGTACGCCCAGGCTACCCAGCGGTTTGGTTTTGTTATTGATGGCCGTATCGAGCAGGGCCGCCAGTGTCTCGTTGTTAGTAGTAGGGATAGTTGGAATGAACATGTGGGCGACTTATAAATCGGTGAAGTTCTTATTTTACCCTTGCCAGCGTGGATGCCCTTTGCTATAGTTCGCCTCCCCGCAAAACGCAGCATGCAAATGCAGCGAAGAGCGGAGAAAAAGAGGGTTGACGAAAACGGCGAAACGCCTCATAATCTTCCTTCTTCGCAACTGACAAACACAACGCTTTGTCAACGGTTGCAAGCAGTACCGAATAAGTTCTTTAAAAATTTACAGTCGATAAGTGTGGACGTTTGATGAAAGTGCACACGCTGCTTAGGCAGCGTGAAACTTAAAATATCAAATGTTCACAAGAAGTAATGAAATAGGCGCTATGAAAATAGTGGCCTGTCAGTATTTTGAGTGAGCGACCCCTTAGCAATAAGGGTGCCGGTAAAACGGCAAAAGTAACAGAGATTAAACTGAAGAGTTTGATCCTGGCTCAGATTGAACGCTGGCGGCATGCCTTACACATGCAAGTCGAACGGCAGCGCGGGGCAACCTGGCGGCGAGTGGCGAACGGGTGAG
>NZ_QVIO01000014.1 GCF_003416895.1 Duganella sp. BJB476 | reverse complement strand
CTTGGGCGGTGCTCAGCGTGCTCGCTTGCGCGGTGGTCAGCGCGACGATCTGGTTGGTGGTCAGGCCGGACACGGCGGCGGTGCTCAGCGCGGCGATCTGGTTGGTCGACAGCGCGGCCACTTGCGCCGTGGCCAGGCCCACCAATTGCGAGCTGCGCAGGGCGGCGACGTTGGCGGTGGTCAGGCCGACGATGTCGGCGGTTTCGATGGCGCCGATGGCGTTGCTGGTGAAGGCGGCAACCTGCGCCGAGCTCATGCTGCTCAGCTGGGCCGAGGTCAGTGCGACCACCTGGTCGGTGGTCAGCGCGGCGACGCCGGCGGTGCTCAGCGCTGCCAGCGAAGCGGTGGCCAGGGTGTTGACTTGCTTGGTGGTCAGCGCGGCGGCCTGGGCGGAGCTCAGGGCGGCGATGGCGGCCGTCTTGATGGCCGACAGGTCGGCCGTTTCCAGCGCGGCGATCGAATTGGTCGACAGCGCGGCCACTTGCGCGGTGCTCAGCGCGGCGGCTTCGGTAGTGGTCAGCGCGACGACCTGATCAGTCGTCAGTGCCTTGACCTGGTTGACGCTCAGGGCGGCGATCGCGTCCGATTTCAGCGCTGCGAAGTCGGCCGTTTCCAGCGCGGCGATGGCGCTGGTGCTCAGGCCGGCCACTTGGGCGGTGCTCAGCGTGCTCGCTTGCGCGGTGGTCAGCGCGACGATCTGGTTGGTGGTCAAACCGAACACGGCGGCGGTGCTCAGCGCGGCGATCTGGTTGGTCGACAGCGCGGCAACCTGTGCCGTGGCCAGGCCCACCAGCTGCGCACTGCGCAGCACGGCGACGTTGGCGGTGGTCAGGCCGACGATGTCGGCGGTCTCGATGGCGCCGATGGCGTTGCTGGTGAAGGCGGCAACTTGTGCCGAACCCATGCTGCTCAGCTGGGCCGAGGTCAGTGCGACCACCTGGTCGGTGGTCAGCGCGGCGACGCCGGCGGTGCTCAGCGCGGCCAGCGAGGCGGTGGCCAGGGTGTTGACTTGCTTGGTGGTCAGCGCGGCGGCCTGGGCGCTGCTCAGGGCGGCGATGGCGGCCGTCTTGATGGCCGACAGGTCGGCCGTTTCCAGCGCGGCGATCGAATTGGTCGACAGCGCGGCCACTTGCGCGGTGCTCAGCGCGGCGGCTTCGGCGGTGGTCAGCGCGACGACCTGGTCGGTCGTCAGGGCCTTGACCTGGTTGACGCTCAGGGCGGCGATCGCGTCCGACTTCAGTGCTGCGAAGTCGGCCGTTTCCAGCGCGGCGATGGCGTTGGTGCTCAGGCCGGCCACTTGCGCGGTGCTCAGCGTGCTCGCTTGCGCGGTGGTCAGCGCGACGATCTGGTTGGTGGTCAGGCCGGACACGGCGGCGGTGCTCAGCGCGGCGATCTGGTTGGTCGACAGCGCGGCCACTTGCGCCGTGGCCAGGCCCACCAGCTGCGCACTGCGCAGGGCGGCGACGTTGGCGGTGGTCAGGCCGACGATGTCGGCGGTCTCGATGGCGCCGATGGCGTTGCTGGTGAAGGCGGCAACTTGTGCCGAGCTCATGCTGCTCAGCTGGGCCGAGGTCAGTGCGACGACCTGGTCGGTGGTCAGCGCGGCGACGCCGGCGGTGCTCAGCGCGGCCAGCGAGGCGGTGGCCAGGGTGTTGATCTGCTTGGTGGTCAGCGCGGCGGTCTGGGCGGAGCTCAGGACGGCGATGGCGGCGGTCTTGATGGCCGACAGGTCGGCCGTCTCCAGCGCGGCGACGGCGTCGGTCGACAGGGCGGCCACTTGCGCGGTGCTCAGCGCGGCGGCGGCGGCGGTGGTCAATGCGACCACATCATTGGTGCTCAGCGCCTTGACTTGCGCCACGCTCAGCGCGGCGATGGCGTTGGTCGACAGGGCGGCGAAGTCGGCGGTTTCCAGGGCTGCGATGGCCCGGGTGCTCAGCGCGACGACTTGCGCGGTGCTCAGGGTGCTCGCTTGCGCGGTGGTCAGGGCCACCACCTGGTCGGTGCTCAGGCCGGCAACGGCGGCAGTGCTCAGCGCGCCGATCTGGTTGGTCGACAGCGCCGCGACTTGCGCGGTGGCCAGGCCGACCAGCTGCGAAGTGCGCAGGGCGGCGATGTCATTGGTGCTCAGGCCGACGAGGTCGGCGGTTTCAATCGCGCCGAGCGCCCGGCTCGACAGCGCGACCACTTGCGCGGTGCCCATGGCGGCGATTTCCGCCGACGTCAGCGCGACGGCCTGGTCGCTGTTCAGCGCGGCGATGCCGGCGGTGCTCAGCGCGGCCACGGCGGCGGTGCCCATGGTATTGACTTGCGCGGTGGTCAGCGCGGCCACCTGGGCGCTGCTCAGCACGGCGATGGAAGTGCTCTTGATCGCGGCCAGATCGGCCGTTTCCAGCGCGGCGATGGCGCTGGTGCCCAGCGCGCCGACCTGGGTCGAGCTCAGTTGCGCGGCCTGGTTGCTGCTCAGCGCGACCACTTGGTCGGTGGTCAGCGCCTTGACCTGGTTGACGGTGATGCCGACCACCGCGGCCGTGGCCAGCGCGGCGACGTCGTTGGTGGTCAGCGCGGCGATGGCCGCCGTTTGCAGCGCGGCGACCTGATTCGAGGTCAGCGCGTTGGCTTGCTTGGTGGTCAGGAAGGCGATCTGGGTGGAGGTCAGGCCCCCGGCCACCTGGGCAGTAGTGAAGGCGGGAATTTGCGCGGTCGTGAACGCAGCCAACTGATCCGAAGTGAACGCCGCAATGTCGGCAGTTGCCAGTGTGATGATCTGGGCCGTGCTGAAACTGGCAATCTGGTCAGTGGTAAAACTGGTCGCGAAACTCATGCTAATTCTCCTGGAGGTACATCTCTATCTGCTCAGAAAGCAACTCGAGCGATCAGCTTTTGTCTGATGCCCGAGCCCTGTAGTGGATTTGTTACTTTTTTAACAAAATTTTTTGGGTGTTGCCGGAAAAAACTACTCCGTCCTGTATATAACGACTGAATTTGGACTTTCATTAAGTAAACTTTTCTTTTGGCCACTAACTTGCGGGCCATCCCAGCTGGAACCGGAAAGTCACTCCATCCAATCGTCTTCCAAGGGCCGATTATATCCGAGTAAATTTCCCAAAAGAATTTATTTCAAGCGCTGTCTCTCTCCCGCAACCTGCCTGAGAGGAATGTTTATTTATTAAAAAAGTTACCCGTTAAAGAATTCCATCATGCAAGTATCATGCTGGAATTGATAATTTTTTATGGGAAATATATCCGCAAGAACATTTTGCCTTTGCCGTATGACAAACAGATGACCGAACAGAGGGGGTAAGCCATGCCAATTTGACATATCCGGTGCATAATCCGGATGCCGCCTGCACCGAGAAGGCGGGAAAACAGCCGCCCCCACCTACGGAGACTTTCAAAATGAACTTGTTGCCTAGAAGCCGCATCCTTGGATTACTTTGCCTGAGCAGTGCCTTGGCACTGGCCGCCGGCCACGCCGCCGGCCAGGCGCCGCTGGCCGCCGCCGCCGTGGCCGACGCCACCCGCCCGGACGCCGACAAGGCGCGCGACGCCGACCGCAAGCCGGCCGAGATGCTGGCCTTCGCCAAGGTCCAGCCGGGCCAGGTGGTGGTGGACTACTTCGCCGGCCGCGGCTACTTCACCCGCCTGTTCAGCACGGCGGTCGGCCCGCAGGGCGCGGTGTACGCGGTGGCGCCGCAGGCGCTGCTGGACCGCCTGAAGGGCAAGCCGCTGCCGCCGCCGGTGTCGGCCGAGCCGGGCCGCGCCAACGTGCATGAAGCGGTCGGCGCCGCCTCGCTCAACGTGCCGGTCAAGGCCGACCTGGTGTGGACCTCGCAGAATTACCACGACATCCGCATCTGGAGCGGCGCCGCCGGCACGGCCGAGTTGAACAAGGCGGTGTTCGAGGCGCTCAAGCCGGGCGGCTACTATATAGTGCTGGATCATTCGGCGCAGCCGGGTCTGGACGAGGCCGGCATGGCCAAGCTGCACCGCATCGACGAGGCGCTGGTCAAGCAGGAGGTGCTGGCGGCCGGCTTCGTGCTCGACGCCGAATCGCAGGCGCTGCGCAATCCCAAGGACGACCGCAGCGCCCAGGTGTTCGAGACCGGCATCCGCGCCCACACCGACCAGTTCATCCTGCGCTTCCGCAAGCCGTAAAATTGTCGGCCACGAAAGTTGATTGAAATGCTAACATCGGGCATCGCCTGATCCGGGCTTACCAATCGCTTTCGTGCCATGACCCACCCTACCCTGCAACGACTGCTGGGCGCCGGCCTGCTGCTGGCGGCCAGCGCCACCGCCCACGCCTGCCGCTACACCGAGCTGGCCGCGCTCGAGCTCAACCTCCAGGCCGCGACCGGCATCCCCTACATCGAAGGCCAGGTCAACGGCAAGCCGGTGCGCATGCTGATCGACACCGGCGCCCCCCGCACCGTGCTCACGCGCGCCGAAGCCGACCGCCAGCAACTGCCGCTGACGCGCACCCTCAACCGCGTGCGCGGCGCCGACACCGACACCGCCAGCTTCGCGGCCCAGCCCGAGGAAGTGGTGATCGGCCCGTCGCGCGTGGCCAAGGCCTGGTTCCCGGTGGTCGACCGCGCCGACGATCCCGGTTACGGCGGCAAGGTCGGCGCCGACTACCTGCTGCAGTCGGACCTGGAAATCGCGCTGGCCGACCGCAAGCTGAAATTCTTCAAGGAGGACGATTGTGGCGCCAAGTCGCTGGCCTACTGGGACACGCAGGCGCTGGACGTGCCGTTGGAGCTGAGCGACAAGCACAGCGGCGCCTACGTGCAGACGCAGCTCAACGGCCGCAGCGTGCGCGCGCTGATCGACACCAGCGCCGAACAGTCGCTGGTCGACCTGGGCACGGCGGCGGCGCTGGGCGTGACCGCCGCGACGCCGGAGGGCGCCGTCTTCGACAGCTTCGCCATCGGCGAGGAAAACATCGGCCACCCGCGCATCGCGCTGGGCGCGGTGCCCAACACCCAGCAGTTCGGCATCAAGCACGTCGACATGATACTGGGCCGCGACTTCCTGCGCGCCCACCGCGTATTGCTGGCCACCGGCCGGCAGCGCTTCTACTACTCCTACCTGGGCGGTCAGGTCTTCGGCGCGCGATAGCGCCAGGCCAGCACGGCGGCGGTGGCCGCCAGCAGCGCCAGCGCCACCATGTTGACCACCACCACGCCGCTGGCGAAGCGCATCACCAGGCCGATGCTGACGCCGGCCTTGACGGCAAACTGCCAGCCGCCGTCGAACGGATAGATGCTGACCAGCTGCAGCGCGTAGTACAGCACGCCGCCCCAGAGGCCGGCCTTCCAGCGCTTGAGCGACAGCACGGCCGACAGGAAGCCCAGCATGGCCGCGCCGTACAGCAACGGCAGGGCGTCGGCCGACTGCGGCTCGCCCAGCAGGCCCAGGCTCACGCCCAGCGCCAGCGCGCTGTTGAGCAGCAGCACGCGCGCCACCCACTTCTCGAATTCCTGCATCATCAATATCGTCCGCTTATTTGTACACGCGCCTGGTTCAGCCAAAGCGCGCCTGGTAATCGCTGGGCACCACGCCCAGCTGGGCGGCAAACGCGCGCCGCAGATTGTACTCGCTGCCGAAGCCGCTCTGGCTGGCGGCGCGCTTGACACTCATGCCGGGCCGCTCCAGCAGGCCGCACGCCGCCTCCATGCGCAGCCGCAGCAGCAGCTGGGCCGGCGAGATGGCCGCCTCCTGCTGCAGCCGGCGGTGCAACGTGCGCACCGACAGCGCGAACGCCGCCGCCATCTGCTCGACATCGATCTGGCGCTTCAGGCGCGGGCGCAGCCAGTCGGTCAACTGGCCGTGCAAGCCTTGCGGATCGGCCTGCGCCAGCAGCTCGGAGCTGAACTGGCGCTGGCCGCCGGGCCGCTTGAAGAACACCACCAGCCGCTTGGCCGTATCGAGCGCCGCGCCGCGTCCCTGGTCTTCCTCGACCAGGCTCAGGGCCAGGTCCATGCCGGCTGCGATGCCGGCCGAGGTGTAGAACGGGCCATCCTTGACGTAGATCGCGTCGTCCAGCACCTGCACCTCCGGATACTGCGCCTGCAGCTGGGCGGCGTCCATCCAGTGCGTGACGGCGCTGCGGCCTTGCAGCAGGCCGGCCTGCGCCAGCACGAAGGCGCCGGTGCACACCGCGCAGCAACGGCGCACGCCACTTGCGCCCAACGCCGCGCGCCGCACCCAGCGCACATTGGCCGGCTCCAGCGCCGCACTGTCGCCCCGTTCGAGGCCGCGGCCGCCGGCCACGATCAGGGTCGATCCCGCCAGGCTGCGCCGGGGCAGCGGCTCCGTCATCACGCTGACGCCGGCGGTGGACGCCACCAGCCCGCCGCCGGGCGCGATCATGCGGATGCGATAGGGCTCGGGCAGGCCGGCGTCGCGCGCCTCGTCGTTCGCGGTGGAGAACACTTGCGCCGGGCCGGTGGCGTCCAGCAGCACGAAGCCGGGATAAACGAGCAGCCAGATGTCGATAGGTTTCATGTGGCAGATATTCAACCATGAATGTCATTTGTGTCAACCGCCACGCAGGCATGATGAACGCTTCTACTCACGGGAGCCACCATGACACGCACCATAGGCATCTATGTATTCGACGACGTTGAAGTGCTCGACTTCGCCGGGCCGTACGAAGTATTCACCTGCGCCACGCGGATGGCCGCCAAGCTGGCGCCGGGATCGGCAGCGCCGTTCCGCGTGCGCACCATCGGCCAGCGCAGCGCCATGCTGCGCGCGCGCGCCGGCCTGAGCGTGTTCCCCGAGGCGGACTTCGGCAACGCCGGCCAGCTCGACGTGCTGATCGTGCCGGGCGGCGTGGTGACGGCGGAGCAGGACAAGCAGGAAGTGATACGCTGGATCGCCGCCACCGCGCCCGCTTGCGAGCTGGTGGCGTCGGTGTGCACCGGCGCCTTCCTGCTGGCGCAGGCCGGGCTGCTCGACGGCCAGCAAGTGACGACGCACTGGGAAGACATCGCCGACCTGCGCGCCGCCTTCCCGCACCTGACGGTGGCGGGCGAACGGCGCTGGATCGACAACGGCCGCATCGTCACCAGCGGCGGCATCTCGGCCGGCATGGACATGTCGCTGCACCTGGTGGCGCGGCTGGCCGGCCACGAACTGGCCGCGCGCACCGCGCTGCAAATGGAATACGACTGGAACGAGGCATGAGGATCGTGCGCAGCAAGGACTACCGCGCCGGGCGCGCCTGGGGCGCCGACCTGATCGCCGCCATGCAGGACGCCACCGTGCGCCTGCACTGGACCGACCAGCCCTACGGCTGGCACGTCAACGACGGCCAGGAAGTGTTCGCCGTGATGGACGGCGAGGTGGACATGCACTACCGCCAGGACGGGGCAGAGCAGACGGTGCGGCTGCAGGCGGGCGACATCTTCTTCGTCGACGAAGGCGACGCCCACTCCGCCCACCCATGCGGCCAGGCGCGCATCCTGGTCATCGAGCGCGCCGGCAGCCCGTGACACGGGTCAGGTCAAAGTTTTTTGAGCTGCTCTTTGGCGTAGCCGGCGTTGGCGTGGTTGGGCGCCAGCTCCAGGAAGCTGGTGTAGGCCTTCTTCGCCTTCTCGCTGTCGCCCAGGTGCATGCGGGCGTCGCCCAGGTTCAGGTAGGCGATGGCGCGCGAGGTGTCGATCTGCAGCGTGTTCTCGAACCAGCGCGCCGCTTCCGCGTACTTCTCCTGCTTGTAGTAGACGAAGCCCAGGTTGTTGGCCGCCAGTCCGAAATCGGGACGGTACTTCAAGGCCTCGGTGAACGCCGCTTCCGCCTGCGCGTACTGCTTCTCCTTGTACAGCTGCAGGCCCTTGTCGTTGGCGCGCTGCGCCAGCTGGCGGCTCGACGCGTCCACCGGCTTGGGCGCGGCGATCTTCTGCTCCTCGCCCTGCAGGTTCTTGACCAGCACCGTGTTGCCGTCGGCCTTCTGGTCGCGGCCCTTATCGAGCTTGCTGTTCAGCGCGATCGCGTCCGGCGACAGCTGCGCCGATTGCGCGCTGAGGAACTCCGCCTCCACCGGCAGCTGGAACACGAACTCGCCGCCCTCCGATCCCGGCAGGCTGCCGAAGGCCGGCGTCTGCTGCGACACGCTGGCCACCGCCGGCGCCACATAGGCCGCCAGCTCGGTCGCGGTGATCAGGCCATCGCCGTTCAGGTCGGCCTTGCCGTTCAGCGCCTGCAGCAAGGTCCAGGTGAACACCGAGTGGCCGTTCGGGCCGCCGTCGGCCACCATCTGGTCGGCGCCGCCGGCGGTCAGCATCTGCCGGCCCATGCGGCGCGCGTTATCGCGCAGGAAGGCGCTGTTGCCGCCGCCGCGCGTCAGACCCAGGCCGCTGTAGCAGGCGTCCATCACGAACAGCACGTGCTTGGCATTGAGGCTTTCGGCGATGTTCTGCAAGTCCGTCATCGGGATGGCGTCGAAGCTGACCTGCTGCGGGTCCGAATCGACCGGGATGATGTAGCCCAGGTTGCGGCCGGAACTGAGCTGGCGCGTGGCGCCGTGGCCGGCGAAGAACACGAAGATGCGGTCGTCCTTCTTCAACTGGGCGTCGGCCAGCTTGTCGTGGAACAGCGCCAGGATGTTGTTGCGCGTGGCCTCGCCGTTGGACAGCGTGAACACCCGCTCGCTGGCGAAGCCGAAGCGGTTGACCAGCGTGTCGCGGATCGCCTTGGCGTCCTGCACCGCGTATTGCAGCTTGGGCCATTTCTGGTAGTCGTTGATGCCGATGACCACCGCGTAGCTGTTGGCGTAGCCGGTGCTGACGGCGATCTTCTCCGGCTCCGGCTTGCCGCCCTTGGCCACCTTGAACTCATGGCCGTCCCAGGCCGCGAAGCTGTAGCCGTCGGCGATCAATTTATCCAGCACCATCGGCAGCGCCTTGACGCTGCGCTCGTGGATGTCGTGGAACAGGATGATGCCGCGCTGCTCCTTGCTCAAGGTGGTCAGCACGCGGTTGGCGATGGAGCTCGGCACCGGGTCGGCCCAGTCCAGCGAATCGATATTCCACATCACCGAGCGCAGGCCCAGCTTGGACAGGATGGCCAGTCCCTCGGCGTTGTGCGCGCCGTACGGGAAGCGGAACAGGTCCGAGCGGCGCGCATCGGTGGCTTTCAGCAGCAGGTCGGCGTTGGCGATCTCGCCGTACAGCTGCTCGCCCTTTTCCTTGGACAGCAGCGCGTGGCTGAAGCTGTGGTTGCCCACGGTGTGGCCGGCGTCGATCAGGCGGCGGCTCTCGGCGGCGTTGGCGCTCAGCGTCTGCTTGCCCTGCGCATCGAGCTTGCCGAGGTTCTGGCCGACCTGGAAGAACACGCCCGGCACGTTGTACTGCTTGAGGATGGCCGCCACTTCCTCGGTGTAGCTCTTGTGCGGGCCGTCGTCGAAGGTCAGCACCACGGTCTTGGGCGGCAGCGCGTTGCCGAAGATTTCCTTGGCCTGCACTTCCTGCTCCGCCGACTTGGGCTGCTCCGGATACGGCACGATGACGCCGTAGTCCTTCATGATCTGCTCGCGCGCGTACAGCTTGCGCAGGTGGCTCACGTAGTCGTCCCAGCGTTCGCGCTTGGGCGTGATGGCGCGCGTGTCGAAGCGCGAGAAGATGTCGTTGATCTCCTTGTCGTACTGCTTCTCGATATCCTCCAGCGCCGCCAGGTCTTCGCTGACGCGCTTGTGCAGCTTGATCGCGGGCAGGGTCTGGTCGGCGGCCGCCAGCTTTTGCAGCGACAGCAGCACTTCGCGGAAGGCCAGGCGGTCGGCGTCGAACAAATCGCTGGCCGATTCGATGTACGACAGCAGCGCGTCGTCGGCGGCGTCGCGCTGCGACGGCGGCAGCGCCTGGGTTTGCGCCAGCATCGCCTGCACCTTGGCCAGGCGCTCCAGGTTCTCGTGGAACAGCGACTGCCCGACCTGGCCGGCGGCCTTGCGGTCCGATTCGGACAGCGACTTCTCGTCGGCCAGCAGCACGATGATCTTGCGGTAGGCCGCCAGCATATTGCGCAACTCCGGCATGATCTCCGGCGTGGCGCCTGCGACCACCGGGGCGGCGGCGGGCGCGCCGGCCGGCTGCTTGCCGCGCAGCGCCAGGTAGGCGCCCGCGCCGGCGACGGCCACCACCACGGCCGCGATGCTCAACTGCTTGATGTATTTCATGGGCAATGTCTATAAAAAGCGAATCCCGCATTCTATGACAAATTTGCTAATTACAGTCGGGGGTCAAGTCTGACATTCGGACACGAGCCCTGCCGTTGTCAGTCGCTACCGCTGAGCTCCTGTCCGAATGTCAGACTTGACCCCGGGGTAGCCGTCGGTCAGCGTGTGCAGGAAGGCCACCACGTCGGCGATTTCCTTGTCGTTCAGCGCCGGCCTGGCGCCGGGCCGGCCGCCGAACGGCGCTTCCATGTTGACGTTGGCGTCCATGCCGGCCGGCTGGTCGTCGAACTTGTGGATGCTGCCGTCGGCCTTGCGCGGATACCATTTCTGCGGCGCCGTGTCGCGCTGCACGTAGAAACGCAGCACCTGCTCCAGGCTGTCGAAGCTGCCGTTGTGGAAGTAGACCTTGCGCAGCGCCACGTTGCGCAGGGACGGCGTGCGGAAACGGCCGCAGTATTCGCGGTGCTCGCTCAGGTCGGTGCGGTCCGGGCCGCACAGGCCGAGGTCGAAATACTTGGGATCGGCGTTGACCGCCAGCTTGCCGTTGCGCGGCACGCCCAGGTTGATCAGGCCGTAGTCGGTGAACTGCGGGAAGGCCCCGCCCTGCGCGATCTTGCTGATGTGGCAGGACGCGCAATTGCCCTTGGCCTCGTCGTTGAACAGCGCCAGGCCGCGCGCCTCCTGCGGCGTCAGCGTGGCCTGCTGGCGCAGGTAGGCGTCGTACTTGCTGGTGTAGGGGTAGAAATCGGCCGGGCTCTCCTGGAACACTTCCAGCGCCATCAGCGCGGCGCGCATGGCGGCGTCCGGATGGTCGAAGATGTCGTTGCCGAAGGCCTGGCGGAACTGCGGCGCCAGCGGGCCGGCGCGCAGCCTGGCCACCACCGCCGCGTCGTCCTGATTGCCCATCTCGCGCGGCGACAGCAACGGCCCGCGCGCCTGCTCGTGCGCCGAGCGCGCGCGGCCGTCCCAGTCGTAGCCGCCGGTCGGGCCGGCGTCGACGCTGTCGTCGCCGTCGTCGTCGTGATAGTGCTCGCTGAACGGCGGCACCGTCTGCAGATACTTCAGCGACGGCGCGGCGCGCGTGCCTTGCGTGGCGCCGTCGCCGCCGCCCAGCTGTACCGCCAGCCGGTTGGCCGGGCTGTAGGCGTTGTCGGGACTGTGGCAGCTGGCGCAGCTATGCCGGCCGGACGCCGACAAGCTGGTCTCGTGGAACATGGCGCGGCCCAGCGCCGTCAGCACCGGCACGCTGGGCTGGTGCTGCAGCGGGGCGTAGGCGGCGGCAGGGGCGGCAGGGGCGGCAGAGGCAGCAGGCGCGGCGGGCGGTTTCTGGCAGGCCGCCAGCAGCGCGGCGGCGAGGACAACGACAATCTTTTTCATGCGGCTAGCCTAGCAGCGTGAAATGACCGCTACATGACAGATGGGAAAGGATACAAAGCGAAACATGCAATTTCATCACCCTGAAATATTTCAAAACTAGCATGAGGCGCTTTAATACCCACTCTACAAGGCAAGAACATGAAACTGAACCCGATGCGCCCGTTGCCCCTGATGCTGATGTCGATCGGCCTGGGCGCCGGCCTGGTCGCCTGCGGCAGCTCCTCCGACAACGTGCCCGCGATCAAGGGCCAAGTGGTCGGCAGCTATTATGAAAACGCCGTGGTCTGCCTGGAAAGCACCAGCGCCAAGCTGACCTGCGACAGCGGCTCGTCGTCCGTGCGCACCGGCGCCGACGGCAGCTACACCATCACCGGCACCAGCACCGGCGCGCTGCTGGTCACGGTCGGCACCGACGCCATCCGCCACGACGCCGTCGGCGACGCCGGCGCCAAGGTCACCCAGAAGCTGCTGCTGCGCGCGCCGAACGGCCACACCGGCGTGGTCAGCGCCATCACCACCGAGCTGGTCACGCTGATGGACGCCAACGGCGGCGACTTCGCCGCCGCCAGCAGCAAGCTGGCCGCCAAGCTGGGCGTGGCCGAAGCCAACCTGGTCGCCGACATCAACAAGGTCGGCGGCGACGACCAGGCCAAGCTCAAGGCCGAGAACGCCAGCGTGACCGACGTCATCGCCGCCGCCAGCGCGCTGGCCGCGCCGGCCGACATCGCCGCCACGCTCAACGCCGGCCTGGCGCTCAACAACATCAAGAACATCGTCGTCATCTACGCGGAAAACCGCGGCTTCGACAATCTGTACGGCCTGTTCCCGGGCGCTAACGGCGTGCCGGGCGTGAACCCGGCCTCGACCAGCGCCTACGTGCCGCAGAAGGACTACGACAACAGCACCCTGCCGGCCCTGCCGCCGACCTGGGGCGGCATGGCGGCCGCCGGCCAGAGCGTGGTGATCACGCAGGCGCAGACGGTGGGCATGGCCAACAAGCCGTTCCAGATCGACGACGTCAACAGCCCGCTGTACATGGGCCAATCGGTCATCACGCGTGACCTGGTGCACCGCTTCTACAACAACCAGATGCAGATCAACGGCGGCGCCAACGACAAGTTCGCGGCCTACTCCGACGCCGGCGGCCTGACCATGGGCTACTACGACGGCAGCAAGATGAAGATGTGGGACATCGCCAAGCAGTACGCGCTGGCCGACAACCTGTACATCGGCGCCTTCGGCGGCTCCTTCCTGACCCACCAGTACCTGATCTGCGCCTGCGCGCCGCAGTACCCGAACGCCGACACCTCGGTGGCCAAGGGATCGATCGCCAAGATCGACGTCGACGCCAAGGGCAACTTCGTGCGCCTGACGCCGTCGGCCAGCGCGCCGGCCAGCGTGCTCAATGGCGCGCCGGCCTACGCCAACGACGGCGCCATCACGCCGGCCGACGCGACCGGCATGTTCTACGCGGTCAACACCATGCAGCCGCCGTACCAGCCGAGCAGCAACAGCTACGCCGCCGACGACAGCACCCACCTGTACGCCGACACCAGCAAGTCCAACACGCTGCCGCCGCAGACGCAGAAGAACATCGGCGATCTGCTGACCGGCAAGAACATCGACTGGGCCTGGTACGCCGGCGCCTGGAAGGACACCACCGCCGCCACCACCGGTGCCACCCGCGGCGCGATCACCAATCCGCCCAACTTCCAGTTCCACCACCAGCCGTTCAACTACTTCGCCAATATGGACCCGGTGAAGAACCCGGCCTACCGCGCGGCCCACCTGAAGGACTACGACAGCCAGTTCGTGGCCGACGCCGCCAACGGCACCTTGCCGCCGGTGGCCTTCTACAAGCCGCAGGGTAACCTGAACCAGCACGCCGGCTACGCCAGCGTGGCCGACGGCGACGCCCACATCGCCGACGTCATCGCCAAGCTGAAGAAGAGCCCGCAGTGGAAGAACATGCTGGTCATCGTCACCTACGACGAGAACGGCGGCTTCTACGACCACGCCAGCCCGCCGAAGGGCGACAAGTGGGGTCCGGGCACGCGCGTGCCGGCCATCATCGTCTCGCCGTACGTGAAGAAGGGCGTGGACCACACCCAGTATGACTCGGCCTCGATCCTGCGCGCCATCACCCGCCGCTTCAACCTGCCGCTGCTCGATGGCCTGAGCACCCGCGACAAGGCGCTGGCCGCCAACGGCGCCAAGCCGATGGGCGACTTCAGCTCCGCGCTGGCACTGACCCCGCAAGAGTAAGCGCCGCCCGCGCGGCATCAACGCCAGCCCTTGCGGCTGGCGTGTTTGGTTTTCTGGCATGATGTACGGTCCCTATCATGCGATCAAGGAAACCACCGGTGTCCCTCCTGCCCCACTCCCGCCGCGCCATCGCGCTCCTGCTGCTGGCCGCCTGCGCCGCGTCGGCCCGCGCCGACGACACCCTGGCCACCGTCGCCTCGCCCGACCAGAGGATCAGCGTGTCGCTGCAATTGAGTGGCGACGGCCGGCTGGCGTACCAGGTGCGGCGCAACGGCAAGGCCCTGATCGCGCCGTCGCGGCTGGGCTTTGTGCTGGCCAACGCGCCGCAGCTGGACGGCGGCTTCTCGCTGGCCGGACAGGCGGTGAGCGAGCATGACGACACCTGGGAACAGCCGTGGGGCGAGCGCCGCTACGTGCGCAATCATTACCGCGAGCTGCGGCTGGAGCTGGTGCAGAAGGCGCAGCACGACCGCCGCATGGCGCTGGTGTTCCGCGTGTTCGACGACGGCGTCGGCTTCCGCTACGAACTGCCGGAGCAGCCGCAGTTGCCGCAAACGCGCATCGCCGACGAGCTGACCGAATTCGTCGTCGCCGCGCCGGCCACGGCGTGGTGGCAGCCGGCCGGCGAGATGGCCGCGCTGGAATATCCGGTCACCAAAACACCGCTGAGCGAAGTGGGCATGGCCAACACGCCGCTGACGATACGCACCAGGGACGGCACCCACATCGCCTTCCACGAGGCGGCGCTGGTGGACTATGCGTCGATGTGGCTGCGCAAGGTGGAAGGCCAGAAGCTGCGCGCGCACCTGACGCCGTCGGCCACCGGCGCGCCGGTCGAGCGGACGGGCGCGTTCACCACGCCGTGGCGCACCATGCAGATCGCCGACAGCGCGGCGGGGCTGTACATGTCGGACCTGATCCTGAACCTGAATGAGCCGAACCGGCTGGGCGACGTATCGTGGGTGCATCCGTCCAAGTTTGTCGGCGTGTGGTGGGAGATGCATCTGGAGCGCACCACCTGGGGCGCGGGCGCCAAGCACGGCGCCACCACGGAGAACACCAAACGCTATATCGACTTCGCCGCCAGCAACGGCTTCCGCGGCGTGCTGGTGGAAGGCTGGAACGTGGGATGGGACGGCAAGTGGTACGGTGACGGTACTGAGTTCAGCTTCACGCAGTCGTATCCCGACTTCGATCTGGCGGCGGCCAGCGCCTACGCCATCGGCAAGGGCGTGCGCCTGATCGGCCATCACGAGACCGGCGGCAACGCCGCGCACTACGAGGAGCAGATGGATGCGGGCTATCAGCTGTATGCCAAGCTGGGCGTGGACAGCATCAAGTCCGGCTACGTGACGGATGCCGGCACGGCGCAGTTCCGCAGCGCCGGCGGCGGCGCGCACTACGGCTTTACCGATTCGCAGGAGGGCGTGCGGCACTACCTGAAGGCGGTGACGGAGGCGGCGCGCTACAAGCTGGCGATCGACACGCACGAACCGGTCAAGGACACCGGCTTGCGCCGCACCTATCCGAACTGGATTTCACGCGAGGGTGCGCGGGGCATGGAGTACAACGCCTGGGGCAATCCGATCAACGGCGTCGATCATGAAGCGAACCTGGTGTTCACGCGCATGCTGAGCGGGCCGATGGACTACACGCCGGGCATCCTGAGCCTGGAAGGCGTGAAGGGCCGGCCGATCAACTCGACGCAGGCCAAGCAGCTGGCCAGCTTCGTGGTGATCTACTCGCCGGTGGTGATGGCGGCGGACCTGATCGAGAACTACGAGAAGTATCCGGGTCCGTTCAAATTCATCAAGGACGTGCCGACCGACTGGGCCGACACGCGCGTGCTGCATGGCGCGGTGGGCGAATACGCGACCATCGCCCGCAAGGACCGTCACTCGGATAACTGGTATGTCGGCTCGGTGACGGACGGCGCGGCGCGCACCTTGTCGCTGCCGCTGTCCTTCCTCGACGCCGGCAAGCGCTACACCGCCGAGATCTACCGCGACGGCGAGCACGCCGACTACCGCAACAGCCACCGCTTCGATATCGTCATCGAGAAGAAGAGCGTCACCTCCAAGACCGTCTTGCAGCTCAAGCTGGCCCCCGGCGGCGGCCAGGCCATCCGCTTGGTGCCGGTCGGCGAGTAGCGCGCTCTATTCGTCCGCGCGGCAGGCAGCGGCGAGCTTCCATGTGCGCTCGCCGGGAAAACGCAGCCAGATCGCTCGCCAGGCGTTGCGCGTGCCGCAGCCGCTTGCGTTGGCCAGCCGCGATGGCGTGGTCTGGGCGCCGTCGCTGATGATGACTTCGTCCTGCACTTTGGCGTAGGTGCTTTTGCCGCAAAAGGTGGCGCGCAGTTCGGTGCCGTTTGGCAGGAAGAGCTGCTTCCATTGATAGCCTTTGCTGGCGTCATGCACCGCGTTTGGCGTGGCGTCGTGTTCGTCTTCAGGAAGCTCCGGCCTGGCGCCGCTGCGGGCGATCCAGTCTTGAATCAGCTTGCACACCACGGCTTCGGTCTTCGGGCCGAACCAGCCTTCGCGCGTGCGGTCTATCAGGCCTTGGAGTACGTGGTGCGGTAGATGCAGGGGTATAGGGAGGGACATTTTTTTTCTCCGACTCTAAAAGCTCTAAATCGCTAGAGATCGGTCTAATTCGCTAGACTTCGCTCTAATTTTTCTAATCTCGGCTCTAATTTTTCTATTTTTTCTACGCCGCGCTTCTTTTTTAGAGCGATCTCTAACGATTTAGTTCAATCTCTACTGAATTAGAGCGTTTAGAGCTTTTAGAGCCCGCCCAAAATATGCCACTCTGTATAGCGATGGCAATAGCGTGAAGATGTGCGCATTTTGAGCCGGCTTAAAATGTTATGCTCAGCGGCAATTAAGTAATTCCCAACATTTTCCCGCCGACTACCATGCGCTTCCCAACCTATGCCTTAGCAGCCGGCTTCATCCTTTCCGGCGCAAATGCCTTCGCCGCCAATATCAGCCTGGTGGGCGTAGTCCGTGATCGCGCGCTGATGACGGTAGACGGCGGCGAGCCCACTGCCTACGCAATCGGCAGCACCATTGCGCCGGGCCATCAACTGCTGGCCGTTCATAACGACGGCGCCACCATCACCGAGCATGGCAAGTCGGTGACGATCGCCATGGGCCGCTATCCGGCGCAGAACGGCGCGAACCAGTCGCTGGTGTTGCGTGCGGACTCCGCCGGCCAGTTTTACACCAATGGCAGCATCAATGGCATGAATGCGCGGATGCTGGTCGATACCGGCGCCACCCACATCGCGATGCCTGCGACGGACGCCACCCGCTTCGGCATCGACTACCGCAAAGGACAGCCCGGCACCGCATCGACGGCAAACGGCATCGCCAACGTCTTCCGGGTGCATATAGAGAGGATGCGCATCGGCGAGGTGGAGCTCCGCAATCTTGAGGCCATCGTCCAGGAGAGCGGCTTGCCCATCATTCTGCTGGGCAGTAATTTCCTGGACCAATTCAGCATGCGGCGCGAGCGGCAGGAAATGATATTGACGCCCAGGTAAAGCCCGCAGCCGGGTGTTATCGGCTGCGGAACTTTCCAAGCCTTAAGCCGTTTTAGACTGCTCGCGCCGATACACCAGCCGGTACAGCAGCGGCAGCACCAGCAGCGTCAAGGCGGTGGACGACAGGATGCCGCCGATGACGACCGTCGCCAGCGGGCGCTGGACTTCGGCGCCGGTGCCGGTGGCGATCGCCATCGGGATGAAGCCCAGCGACGCCACCAGCGCCGTCATCAGCACCGGCCGCAGGCGGCCCAGCGAGCCTTCGCGGATCGCCTGCTCCACCGTGCGCCCCTCCTCGCGCAGGCTGCGGATGAAGGAGATCAGCACCAGCCCATTCAGCACCGCCACGCCCGACAGCGCGATGAAGCCCACCGCCGCCGATATCGACAACGGTATGCCGCGCAAGGCCAGCGCCGCGATGCCGCCGGTCAGCGCGAACGGTATGCCGCTGAACACCAGCAGCCCATCCTTCAGATTGCCGAACATCGCGAACAGCAGCACGATCACCAGCAGCAGCGCCACCGGCACCACGATCTGCAAGCGCCGCGACGCCGATTGCAGCTGTTCGAACTGTCCGCCCCAGCTGGTCCAGTAACCGGCCGGGATCTGCACCTGCCGCAGGCGCTCTTCAGCCTCCGCGACAAAGGAACCGATATCCCGCCCGCGCACGTTAGCGCTGATGACCACGCGGCGCTTGCCGTCCTCGCGGCTGATCTGGTTCGGCCCCGGCGCGATGGCGAAGGTCGCCACCTCGCCCAGCGGGATGAAGTTGGCCGCGCCAGCGCCACCAGCAGCGCCTGCCGATGCGCCGCCGGCGCGCGGCAGCGGCACCGGCAGGCGCCGCATCACATCCAGGTCGCTGCGCAGCGCGTCCGGCAGCCGCACCACGATATCGAAGCGGCGGTCGCCCTCGAACATGGTGCCGGCCTGCTGGCCGCCGATGGCGGTGGCGATGGTCTGCTGCACGTCGCCCACATTCAGGCCGTAGCGCGCGGTCTTGCCGCGGTCGATCTGCACCGTCAGCACCGGCAGGCCGCTGGTCTGCTCGATCTTGACCTCGGTCGCGCCGTCCACCTTGCCCAAGGTGACGGCGATGCGCGCGGCGGTCTCGCCCAGCACCGCCATGTCGTCGCCGAACAGCTTGACCGCGACATCGCTGCGCACGCCCGAGATCAGCTCGTTGAAGCGCAGCTGGATCGGCTGCGAGAATTCGAAGGCATTGCCCGGCAAACGCTCGGCGGCCTGCTGAATCGCCGCCACCAGTTGCGCGTGCGACTTCCTCGGCGCCGGCCACTGCGACTCCGGCTTGAGCATGATGTAGCCGTCCGAGACGTTGGGCGGCATCGGGTCGGAGGCGATTTCCGCCGTGCCGGTGCGCGCGAAGATGCGCTCGATCTCGGGGAACTGCCGCTTCAGCGCCAGCTCCACCTGCTGCTGCATCTGCACCGACTGCGTCAGGCTGGTGCCGGGGATGCGCAGCGCCTGGATGGCGATGTCGCCCTCGTTCAGGCTGGGCACGAACTCGCTGCCCAGGCGCGTGGCCAGCAGCACCGACAGCGCCACCGCGATGCCGGCGAACGCCAGCACCACCGGCGTGTTGGCCAGCACGCGCTCCAGCACCGCCGCGTACCAGCCGGTGATGCGGCGGTGCTCCTTCTCGACCACGCTGTCGCCGATGAACAGCGCCACGGCGGCGGGGATGAAGGTGATCGACAACAGCATCGCGCCCGCCAGCGCCATCACCACCGTCAGCGCCATCGGATGGAACATGCGGCCTTCGACGCCGGTCAGCGCGAAGATCGGCAGGTAGACCACCATGATGATCAGCTGTCCGAACAGCAGCGGCCTGCGGGCCTCGCGCGCGGCGGCAAACACTTCCGCGTAGCGCTCAGCGCGCGTCAGCACGCGGCCGTGGCGGGCCTGCGCGTGCGCCAGCCGCCGCACGCAGTTCTCGACGATGACCACCGCGCCGTCGACGATGATGCCGAAGTCCAGCGCGCCGAGGCTGAGCAGGTTGGCGCTGACCTGGTAGGTGACCATGCCGCTGAAGGTGAACAGCATCGCCAGCGGGATCACCAGCGCCGTGATCACCGCCGCGCGGATGTTACCGAGGAAGAGGAACAGCACCACGATCACCAGCACCGCGCCCTCCAGCAGGTTTTTCTTCACGGTGTTGATCGCCTTGTCCACCAGCGTGGTGCGGTCGTACACGGTGACCGCCTGCACCCCGGCCGGCAGGCTGCGGTTGATGTCGACCATCTTGCGGTCGACCGCCTGCGACACCGCGCGGCTGTTCTGGCCGATCAGCATGAAGACGGTGCCCAGCACCACCTCGCGGCCGTTCTCGGTGGCGGCGCCGGTGCGCAGTTCGCGGCCGATGTCCACCTCCGCCACGTCGCGCACGCGCACCGGCACGCCGTCCACGTTGCCGAGGATGATGTTGCGGATGTCGTCGAGCGACTGCACCTGGCCCGGCGCGCGCACCAGCAGCTGCTCGCCGCGCTGCTCGATGTAGCCGGCGCTGGCGTTGCCGTTGTTGCGCTCCAGCGCCGTCACCACGTCCTGCAGGGTCAGGCCGTAGGAGGCCAGCCGCTGCGGATGGGGCGCCACCTGGTATTCCTTGGCGTAGCCGCCGATGGAATTAATCTCCGTCACGCCGGGCACGTTGCGCAGCTGCGGCTTGATGATCCAGTCCTGGATCTCGCGCAGGTCGGTCGGCGTGTAGGGCGTGCCGTCGGCCTTCTTCGCGCCCGGCCTGGTCTCCACCGTCCACAGGTAGATTTCGCCGAGCCCCGTCGATACCGGACCCATGGCCGGCGTGACGCCGGCCGGCAGCTGCGCGCGCGCCTCCTGTATGCGCTCGCTGACCATCTGCCGCGCAAAGAAGATGTCGGTGCCGTCCTTGAAGATGACGGTGATCTGCGACAGCCCGTAGCGCGACAGCGAACGTGTCTGCTCCAGCCTGGGCAGGCCGGACATCAGGGTCTCGATCGGGAAGGTGACGCGCTGCTCGGTCTCCAGCGGCGAGTAGCCGGGCGCCGAGGTGTTGATCTGCACCTGCACGTTGGTGATGTCGGGCACGGCGTCGATCGGCAGCTTCTGGTAGTTGTAGACGCCGAGTGCGGCCATGCCGGCCACCGCCAGCAGGACCAGCCAGCGCTGGGCGATGGCGAATTGGATGATGCGTTCAAACATGGTGTCTCCCGTATCAGTGCGCATGCTCGGCGCTGTCCTTGCCCAGCTCCGCCTTGAGCACGAAGCTGCCCGCCGCCGCGTACTGCGCGCCGGCCGCCAGGCCCTTGAGGATCTCGGTCCGCTTGCCGTCGCTGCGGCCGGGCAGCACCGGCTGCGCGCGGAAGCCGCCCGCCACCTTGACGAACACCACCGGCTTGTCCTCCACCGTCTGGATGGCGTCGGCCAGCACGGTGACGGCGGCGGCGTCGGCCTGGCCCGACAGCACGTCGACGCTGACGAACAGGCCGGGGCGCCAGGCGCGGTCGGGATTGGCCAGCGCCACGCGGGCCTTGGCGGTGCGGGTCTGCTCGCCCAGCAGCGAGCCGACGTAGGTGATCTTGCCGCTGGCCTGGGCGTCGAAGGCCGAGGCCTTGACCACCACCGTCTCGCCCACGCGCACCAGCGCCAGGTCCTTGGGCGGCACGGCGATTTCCGCCCACACGCCGGACAGGTCGGAGATGGTGAACACGGCGGCATCCTCCTTCAGCGCTTCGCCCAGCGCCAGGTGCTTCTCCATCACCACGCCGTCGAACGGCGCCCGCAGTTCCAGCCGGTTCAGCTCAGCGCCCGCCGCCGCTGCCGTCGTGCCGGTGCCGGCACCGGCGCCGATGGCGCTGAGTTTCTGGCGCGCGTTGCGCACCGCGATCTCGGCTTCGCTCAGCGCCTGCTGCGCCTGCAGGTAGTCCTGCTCGGCGGAGATCTTGTCCTGCCACAGGCGACGTTCGCGTTCGAAGGTGGTGCCGGCCAGCGCCAGCCGCCGCTGCGCCGACAGCAGCTCGCTGCGCTGCTCGGACAGGCCGCTGCTGGCGATCACCGCCAGCACCTGTCCCTGTTTGACGTTCTGCCCCAGCTCCGCGCGCACGCTGGTGACCACGCCGGCCAGCTTGGGCACGACGTGCGCGGTGCGGTCCTCGTTGAAGCGGATCTCGCCCGGCAGCGTGATGGCGACGCTGATCCTGGCCGGCGCCGCCACGGCCAGCGCCACGCCGGCGGCCTTGGCCTGGATATCGTCGAGCGCGATTTTTTCCGGCTGCGCGTCCGCATGCCCGCCATGCTCCGGCGCGGCCTGCTCCGCCGGTGCGGCCGCCGTCGCCGGCCCGGCGCCGCGCCTGGGCATCAGCATCAGGACCGCCAGCAGCAGGCCGATAAGCGCCATGACGGCGATGGTGATTTTCTGGGTTTTATTCATGTTCTTCTCCGAGGATGCGGCCGATGACGGCCAGCGCGCGGTGCGCGTCCGCCAGGGCGTTCAGGTATAGCGTTTGCGCCTGCAGCAAGGTGCGCTGGGCGTCGAGCACGTCGAGAAAGCCGAACTTGCCGTATTCGAAGCCGGTGCTGGCGGCGTCGTAGGCGCTTTGCGCGCCGGGCAGGATGTCGGCGCGCAGGGCCTGCGCCTGCTGGCGGGCGAGGTCGAACTCCGCGCGCGCCTGCGCCAGCTCGGCTTCCAGCCGCAGCGCGGTGGCGGCCAGCTCGTCGCGCGCCTTGTCGACGCGGCGCGCCGATTCCAGCACGCTGCCCTGGTTGCGGTCGAACAGCGGCAGCGGCAGCGAGATGCCGAACAGCGCCTGCGTGCGCCCCAGTTCCTCCGAGCGCTTGCCGCCGACGTTGAAGGTCAGGTCCGGCGTGCGCTTGCTGAGCTCGACCTGCGCCAGCGCCTGGCGCCGCGCCAGCTCCGCGCGGGCCAGCGCCAGCGCCGGCGCGCCTTGCAGCCGGTGGCGCATGGCCTCGGCCGGGGCCAGTTCCGGCAGTTGCGACAGCGCCTCGCTGGCGCCGTCGACCCGTTCGAAGCGCGGCGCCGGATTGCCCCACAGGGTCGCCAGCCGCTGGCGCGCGCCGGCCAGCAGGCTGCGGGCGCGGATCAAATCCAGCTGCGCCGACGACGCGGCCACGCGGGCGCGGGTCTCCTCCACCGGCGACACCTTGCCGGCCACCACGCGGCGCGCGGTGGCGCCGGCCGCGCGCTGCGCCAGCTCGGCCGCCTGCTGCGCCAGCCGCACATGCTCCTGCGCGGCCAGCACGGCGAACCAGCCGTCGATCACGGCGGCGCGGATCCCGGCCTGGCGCAGCGCCAGTTCGGCCGCGGCGCCGTCGCGGCCACGCTCGGCCGCCTG
The DNA here is from genome assembly GCF_003416895.1 of Duganella sp. BJB476. Lineage (GTDB taxonomy): Bacteria > Pseudomonadota > Gammaproteobacteria > Burkholderiales > Burkholderiaceae_D > Rugamonas. Next base: position 76,272 of record NZ_QVIO01000014.1, on the reverse strand, counting down.
CACGCGGGCGGCGCGCTTGCCGCCCAGCTCCAGCGGCTGGCTCAGTTGGACGGTGGTTTCGCGCGTGTCCCTGCGGGTGTCGAGCCGCTCGACCGACAGCGTGGGATTGGGCGACAGGCCGGCCTGGCGCACGGCGCCGTCCAGCGCGCCCAGTTCATGGCGGGCGGCGGCCAGTTCCGCGTTGGCGCCGCCGGCCAGGGCCAGGGCGGCCTTCAGCGTCAGCGGCGCGGACGGCTCGATTTCGGCCTGCGCATAGGCAGGCCATGCCGCTACGACGAGCGGCAACAGATACTTGTACATCGAATTCTCCAGACGATAGGAAAAGGAATTCGACGAGACTCAGGCGTCTAAAAAAGGGGGCGAGGGCCTCGTCGCGCTAGGCGACGAGCAGCCAATTGGGCCGCGCGGGCCCGTCGGAGATATGGGACAGGTATGCGGATGGCAAAGGCGGCGCGTGACCGCCCGGCGCCACGGCCAGCGCCGGCGCGGCGCCGCCCGGCAGCGAGGCCTGCACCGCGTGGTGGCACACCTCGCAGTCGCTGTGGACCTTGACCGGCTTGCCCTGGTCGGCGCCGTCGTCGGACTGCGCCTGGTGCTGATGGCCGTGGTGGCCGAAATGCGCGACCTTGGCCGGCTCATGCTGGCAATAGACGGCCGCCATCGACCAGGCGTACTGGATGGGCAGGATGGTCAGCAGCAGGATCAGCAGAATTTTTTTCACGCCGCTATTGTAGCTTGAATTTACAATAAGGCTTCCCGGTCACCGAATAGGCGCAGCGCATGAACCAAGACGAGCAGCCCGCGACATCGCAAGGCGATTTCTTCAACTCGCTCAACGACAAGGTCGACGCCCACGGCGCGCTGGTCGACCGCTTCCACGTCGACCTGCAAACCCTGTCCAAGCAAATCGCCGGCTGCGACAAGCTGGTGCGCATGGCGCATATCAGCCTCAACCAGATCGACGCCCGCATCGCCGAGGCGGTGCGGATCGAGACCCAGGCCGCGGTCCAGCTGGAGGCCACCGGGCGCGAAGCGGCGCGCGCCGCCACCGAGGCGGCCAGCGCCGCCGTGGCCGGGATGATAGGCCAGATGCAGGCCGCCAGCCGCGAGGCCGAGCAGGTGTGCGGCGCGCTGCACCGCGCGCGCGGCCAGACCGGCCTGTGGCTGGCCGCCTACGTGGCCGGCACCCTGGCGATGTGCCTGCTGTCGGCCTGGATCGCCTACCAGGTGCACCCGGACACGCCGGTGCCGCCCGAGGTGGCCGGCCTGGCCGAGCTGGGAAAAAAGCACGAGGCGCTGCTGGACAAGGCCAGCGACAAGGAGCTCAAGCTGCTCAAGGAAATCCAGGCGCGCCGCGCCAGGCCGAAATAGGCCGGCGCCTCAGTTGCCGGCCAGCCCGTACTTGCGCTGGATGCGCGCCAGCGTGCCGTCGGCGCGCATGGCCTCGTGCGCGGCGCGCCATTTGCGCGCGTCGTCCTCGCTGAAGTCGAGCGAGCCGCCCAGCCAGACGTCGCCGCTGCGGAACACCGGGCTGAAGTCGAAGTCGGCCTCGCGGTTGCCGTCCAGGCTGGCGGCGTGGCGGTGGATGTCCTCGCCGCCGTAGGTGGCGTCGGCCACGCCCTTCTTGACCATGCGCATGCATTCCCTGACGCTGGCGCATTCGGCCACCATGCCGAAGTTCAGCGACTGCAGCATCTGCCTGTGCGGCGAGCCGCGCAGCACCACGATCGGCCGCCGCGCCAGCGCCGCCGGGTCGCGCAGGTCGACGCTGCCGTGGCGGGCGACAAACACGAAGTTCTGCTGGCGCAGCCGCACCAGCCAGCGGAACTGGTGCTCGCGCTCGGGCGTGCGGGTCAGCGGCAGCACCGCGATGTGCGGCAGCACGCCGGTCATCACCACCGCCCGCTGCCACGGGTAGAACTCCACCGTGGCCGGCGTGCCGACGCGGCGCGCCAGCTCCTGGGCGATTTCCACCAGCGAACCGGGGCTGTCGCCGCCGGCCGCGATGGCATACGGCGGCAGGTCGGCCGCCACCAGCCGCAGCGGCTCCGGCGGCTCGGCGCGCGCCAGCGGCAGCAGCGCCAGCGCGCACAGCAGCACGGCGCGCCGCATGCGTCCTGCCCTGGCCCGCATCAAGACGCGCCCCCGTCGCCGTAGGGCAGGCGCAGCGACACCCGCGTGCCGCGCTGCGGCGTGCTGTCGAGCGTGATCTGGCCGCGCATCAGGCTGACCACCATGCTGTGCACGCTGGCCAGGCCGAGCCCGGCGCCGGTCAGGCCCAGCTGGGTGGTGTAGAACGGTTCGAACACCTGCGCCAGGTGTTCGGGCGCGATGCCGCAGCCGTCGTCGCTCCAGTCGATGACGATGGCGTCGGCGGCGGCGCGCGCCTCGACCACGATGGCGCCGCCGGCGCGGCGGGCGAAGGCGTGCAGCAGGCAGTTGTCCAGCAGGTGCTGGAACACCTGCTGGCAGGCGCCGGGGTAGCCGTACAGCCACAGCTGGTCCGGCAGCGTCAAGGTCAGCGTGACGCCGCGCGCCTGCAGGCCGTGGGCCCAGGCGCCGGCGCAAAAGCGCAGCCGCTCGGCCAGGTCGAAGCGGCTGGCCGGCTCCTGGGTCGGCTGGCCGGACAAGCCCTTGAAGCGCTCGACCAGGCGGTTGATCTGCGCCAGCGCGCGGTCGACCAGTGCGCCGCCCTGGGTGACGCTGGCCAGCAGGCCGGCCACCTCGCTGCGGCGCAGCGCGCCGGCGTCCAAGCCGCGCCGCAAGTCCTCGGCCTGGGCCGTGATGGCGCTGGCCGCCACCCGCGCGTTGCCCAGCGGCGTGTTGAGCTCGTGCGCCATGCCGACCACCATGCGCGACATGCCCAGCTGTTTTTCCTGCTGCATCAGGGCCCGCATCGCGTGGCCCAGCTCGTCCGTGCGCTCGCGCACCTGCTGCTCCAGCCGGTCGTGCGCGCCCTGCAGCGCCGCCTCGGCGGCCTGGCGCACCGCCACCTCGCGCCGCAGCGTCTCGAGCGCCTCGCCCAGCTCCAGGTTGCGCTGCACCAGCGAGTTCTCCAGCACCGTGCCGTGCTGCGCCAGCAGGGCATTCTGGTGCAGCAGCTGCGGCCGCTCCATCACCGCGCTCAGGGTCTCGCCCAGCGAGGTCGCCAGCGCGCGCTTGTGGCGCCGCTCCAGCCCCACCTGGGCGATGCTGGCCTGCAGCGCCGCGTCGAGCCGGCCCCAGCGGCGGCCGTAGCGGCGGATCGCCCACAGCGTGATCTCGCGCAGGCGCGTGCCCTGCGGGGTCTCGTCGTCCAGGCCGGCGTCGTAGGCCAGCAGCGCCGGCCAGGCGCGTTCGCGCGCGCCGTCGGCGCAGTCGGCCAGCAGCGCGCACAGCCGCAGCCACGCGCTCCAGTAGCCGTCGTGGCCGAACTTGGCGCGCAGCTGGGCCGTGTAGTCGCGGCTGGCGCCGGCCTGCTCGCAACTGGCGCTGACCACGGCCAGGTTGAGCAGCGCCAGGCATTCCTGCGCGTCCAGGCCGGACTCGCGGGTGCGGCGCAGCACCAGCTCGCGCCGCGCCAGGCAGTCGCGCCACAGCGGCGCGGCGGCGGCGTCGTCGGGCTCCTCCAGCGCCAGGTAGTAGGCGCCCGAGGCCGCGCTGTCGAGCAGCATGACGTGGATGGCCGGCGTCAGCTCGCCCGGCTCGGCCAGCATGGCGGCGCAGAACTGCACCAGCTCCAGGTGCATCTCGGCGCCCAGCATCACGCGGCAGCGGCTGGCCCGCATCTGCGTGGCCAGGCGCGGCAGCGCGCAGCGCGCGTACAGCTCGGCGGCCTTGGCCAGGCTGTCGAGCGCGGCGTGGTGCAGGCGCAGGCGCATCTGCACCCAGTGCAGCGCCCGCAGCGCGGCGGCCTGGGCCAGCGGATGTTGTTCGGTTTGCGCCTGCAGCTGCAGATTCCTGGCCGGCAGCAGCAGGGTGTCGGCGGCGACGGCGGCGTCGGCGGCCCGCGCCAGCAGCTGGAACGCCGCCAGCTCCAGCGCCTGCGAGCCGTTCAGGCGGCGGCCGGCCAGTTGTTGCAGGGTCAGGGCGTAGTGCGGCATCTCCTGCGCCATCAGGCAGGCGCGCAGCGCTTGCAGCAGCTGCTCCGCCTCGGCCGCTTCGTTGGCGGCCGCGGCATAGGATCGTGTTTCAGATGCAGACATGGCACTGCCCCCGTAGCGAACTCACGTCAGGCCAGTATTACACGAAGTCGCTTTCAGCTGAACAGCCGGCCAGGCGGCTGTTGCAAAAACGTGGCTGAAATGGTATTTACATTATTATCAATAAAACAAACTTATGGACGCCACCCCGATGAAAACCCCCGCCTTCCTGCTGTCGGCCGCGCTGCTGCTGGCCACCACCGCCGCGCACGCCCAGCAGCTCAACGCCGCCAGCCAGGGGCGCATCGAGTTCGACAGCTACACTCCCAAGACCATGTTCGACCTGGCGCGCGAGCGCCGCGAGAACTGGGCGCCGCAGAAAATATGGGGCGAGCTGAGCCTGCCCAAGCCGGCCGAGCCGGCGGCGCCGGTGCCTGCGATGGTGCTGATGCACGGCAGCGGCGGCATCGAGGCCAGCATGCAGACCTGGGTCGACGCCTTCCACGCCATCGGCGTCGCCACGTTCGTGGTCAGCAGCTTCGAGCCGCGCGGCGTCAGGCGCACGGCGGAGGACCAGACCCTGGTGCCGGCGGCGGCCAACCTGGTGGACAGCCTGCAGGCGCTGCAGCTGCTGGCCACGCATCCGCGCATCGACCCGGCGCGCATCGGCGTGATGGGCTTCTCGCGCGGCGGCAGCGTCGCCTTCCAGAGCGCGGTGGAGCCGCTGCGGCGCGCGGTGCTCAAGTCGGAGCTGCGCTTCGCGCTGCACATCCCGGTGTACGCCGGCTGCGGCCAGGTGTACTGGTCGCCGCAACTGAGCCGGGCGCCGATGCTGAACCTGGTGGGCGAGGCCGACGACTACACCGGCGCGGCCGCCTGCGAGCAGCTGGCGGCGCAGTACGCGGCGGCCGGCGCCGGCATCCGCACCATCAAGTACGCCGGCGCCCACCACTCGTGGGACGGCAACTACCCGGTGCACCTGCTGCCGCAGGCCACCACCGGCATCGCCTGCGAGGTGGTGCGCTGGGACCTGGCCAACTGGACCCTGCGCACCGAGCCGGCCGGCACGCCGATCGCGGCGGCCAAGGTGGGCGAGTATTTCGCCGGCTGCGCCAAGCGCGGCGTGCACGTGGGCCGCAACGACGCGGCGCTGCGGCAGTCGCGCCACGACGCGCTGGAATTCGCGTCGCAGGTGTTTTTCGGCGCCGCCCCGCCGAAATAAGCGCCGGCCGGCCCCATGGCTTATCATGGGCCGACATGGCGATAGCAAAAGGCGGATGTGGTGAAGATAACCCTGGTGGTGCTGGATGGCGTGCAGGCGCTGGACGTGGCGGGTCCGCTGGACGTGTTTGCCGAGGCGAACGACTTCCTGCCGAAGGAGCAGCACTATGACATCACGCTGGTCGGCGGCCGGCCGGACAGCGTGGTCTGCTCCAGCGGCATCGAGTTCAAGGTCCATTGCGACTACCTGAACCACCACGCCGACAGCGACATGCTGCTGGTGGCCGGCGGCCCGCGCTTCCCCGAGTACCGGCCGGAGCCGGCCCTGACCGACTGGCTCAAGCAGCGCGCGCGCGGCGCCCGCCGCTACGGCGCGGTGTGCAACGGCGTGTTCCTGCTGGGGCATGCCGGCCTGCTGGCGGAGCGGGAAATCACCACCCACTGGGACCACGCCGAACGGCTGTCGACCCAGTTCCCCGGCGCCAATGTGCGGCCCGACAAGATCTTCGTGCGCGACGGCAACCTGTTCACCTGCGGCGGCGTCGCCGCCGGCATCGACCTGTGCCTGGCCCTGGTCGCCGAGGACTGGGGCCACGAGCTGGCGATGAAGGTGGCCAAGCGCCTGATCGTCTACATCCGCCGCGACGGCGGGCAGTCGCAGTACAGCCCCTACCTGGCGGTCGGCCCGGACGAGGACTCGCTGGTGGCCAAGGTGCTCAAGCATGTGACCGACCACATCAGCGACGCCCTGACCATCGAGGAGATCGCCGACGCCGTGGGCGTGAGCCGCCGCACCTTCTCGCGCGCCTTCGCCAAGCATGCGCATGTGACGCCGTCGGTGTTCGTCGACCAGGTGCGCATCGACTTCGCCCGCAAGCTGCTGGAGGAGACCGACGTGCCGCTGAAGACGGTGGCCTTCCGCTGCGGCTTCAGCACCGCCACCCAGATGCGCATGATCTTCTCGCGCCAGCTGGCCACCACGCCCAAGCTGTACCGCGAACGCTTCCGCGCCGGCGACCACGGACGGGCCGCTTAGCGCATTTGGGGACATCCCGCACTCCTTTTGGGTCAGCCCGCTCACGGGCGGGCGGCGCCGGGGCAGAATGGCCTCACGCAAAACACCCCACTGGAGTCATGATGGAATCCGCTCAACTACACCCCGCCCTGCCCGCGCGCGCCATGCCGTCGGTGCGCTACCTGCCCGTCAGCCTGTTCGGCTCGGTGATGAGCGTGGCCGGCCTGGCGCTGGCCTGGCGCCTGGCCAGCAAGACCTATGGCGCCGACATCGCGGTGTCGAACGCGATCGGCATCGCCGCGCTGGCGCTGTTCGTGGTGCTGGCGCTGTCCTACCTGGCCAAGCTGTTCAGGCATCCCGAGCTGGTCAAGCATGAATTTTCGCATCCGATGATGGGCAGCTTCTTCGGCACGGTGGGCATCAGCGTGCTGCTGCTGTCGAGCGTGATCGGCGGCTACAGCGCGGCGGCCCAGCTGGTCGTGTGGACCATCGGCGCCGTCGCCACGCTGGCGCTGAGCGTGGTCATGATTTCCCGTCTGTTGAATGGCAACGCCGCGCCCACCAGCGTGGTGCCGGCCTGGCTGATCGCCGGCGTCGGCAGCCTCGATATCGTGGTGACGGGCGGCGCGCTGACGGCCGCTTGGACGCATGAGGTGAACCTGTTCGCGGCCGCCATCGGCGCGGTCAGCGCGCTGGTGTTCTTCGTGCTGATCTTCTCGCGGCTGGTGCACCAGGAGCCGCTGGCGGCGCCGATGCGGCCGTCCAAGATGATCCTGGTGGCGCCGTTCGCGGTCGGCTTCATCGCCTACGTCAACCTGGTGCACCAGGTGGACATGTTTGCGGCGCTGCTGTTCTACTTCGCGCTGTTCCTGTTCGCCATCATCGGCTATCGCCTGGCGGTGAAGCCGGCGCCGTTTTCGCCGTCGTGGTGGGCGATCGGTTTCCCGATGGCGGCGCTGTCGAATTCCGCGCTGGTCTACGCCAACGCGGTCGGCGGCGCCGTGCTGCAAGGGATCGCCGTGATCCTGCTGTTCCTGCTCACCGCCGCGGTGCTGGTGCTGTCGCTGCGCACGCTGTGGGGCCTGGCCGCCGGCCGCCTGCTGACGGCCTAGGAGCGCACATGGACCTGCCACTGAACCTGGGCCAGAACCTGGCCGACTACGACGATTTCTACGCGATGCTGAGCGACTCGCACCAGGACCTGGACGAGCATCAAAGCAAAATGCTGAGCGATCAGCTGATCCTGCTGCTGTCCAATCACATCGGCGACCTGGCGGTGTTGCGCCAGGCGTTCGCGCTGGCGCGGGTCAATGTCGAGAGGACGCTGCCGCGTTGAATCGCGCCGGCGCGAACGCCTAGCCGATCAGGACCGGCACTCGTTCGCGCAGCGCAACTGCGCTTCGATCACCCAACTGTCGAGGCGACGTCCCCAATTTTCCATGTTCACCGCACTTTCGGCATCCAGGCTTTGATAGTGGCTGCCTTCGTTCTTCGGATTCGTGTCATTGGAAAACGTCGCCTGCTCCCGGTACAACGTTGCCAGCAGATGATGGGCCGGAGCGGCCACCGCAGACTTGGGAAACAGCGGAAGTTTCGCCCACGCTTCCGGCTCCTGCCCGAACAGGAAAACCGGCCCGGCAGGCACCAGGCTGGACGGCACACGGATATCGAGATCGGCAGCGATGGCGACCGCCAGCTGCTTCCAGTTGGTATCGGGCACATCGAGCGTGCCTGGCCGCTCGGCGATGCGCCAATAGCTATCGAGCTCGCCGCCCCAGTGGGTCGCGTCCGGGAAGGCGGGGAAGCCCGCATCGTCGGGCAGCAAGGGATGCGCTAGCCACGCGGCCCGCTCTTCCCCCACGACCCAGATCTCGTGACGGTCCGCGTAGTGCACGACCACCGCATACTCGCCGCCGCGTGTGGCGCGCTGCGTGCCGAGATCGAATTCAGTGCACAGGTGCAGCGACAAGCGCACGGCCCCGGACTGCCGCAATATGCCCAGCCACAAGGTGAAGTCATCGGCCAGCAAGGCGTTGTCCAGCATGGCTGCGCAGCTTTTATTTGGCCGGCGGACGTTCGCGCGGCGGCGTCTTTTCCGCAGGAGCACGGCTGGGCACCAGCACCATGCGGCAAGTGCCGGCCATCGACTCGCCACGCGGCGTTTTCATTTGCGCGGTATCCCCTTCCTTCTTGCCCTTGCAGGCATCGAAGGCTTCCTGCGGCGGGCCGCGATGCTCCTGGGGCTGGTTCTGCGGAGCGGGTTGCTGCTGGGCGTAGGCGTTGGCGGCGGCGAGCAGCAAGGCAAGAGTAGCTATGCGGAACATGACGGTCCTTTCAGTATCGGGTGGAAGACAGGGCCATTATCGTTACTAATTGTGGAGAAAATATAGAGGCGCAGTTCAAGAAAAAAGGCCCGTAGCGCGAGCTGCGGGCCTTTCGTTTACAACTTCAAAGAAGTCGATCTTAGAACGGGATATCGTCATCCATGTCCGAGAAGTTCGGCGCTGGGCGTGGAGCCGGGCGCGGTGCTGGCGCCGGCGCGGCCATCTGCGGACGCGGCGCCGGTGCCTGGCGCTGCTGTGGCGGGGCTTCGTAGCCGCCGTCGTCCATGCCGCCGCCTTCACCCATGCCTTGACGGCCACCCAGCATTTGCATCTGCTCGGCGATGATGTCGGTCGCGTATTTCTCTACGCCGTCTTTGTCGGTGTACTTGCGGGTTTGCAGGCGGCCTTCGACGTAGACCGACGAACCTTTTTTCAGATACTGGCCGACGATTTCAGCCAGGCGGCCGAAGAACGAGATACGGTGCCACTCGGTGAGCTCTTTCTGCTCGCCGGTGTTGCGGTCCTTCGATTTGTACGATGTCGCCACAGCAATGTTGGCGATCGCGTCACCGCTAGGCATGTAGCGAATTTCCGGATCGCGACCCAGATTGCCGACGATGATGACTTTGTTGACTGATGCCATGTATGAAACTCCTGAGTAACGACGGCCGTCCCCTCGGGACGGGCTATGTATGGAAAAGCTAAACGACGATTATAGACGATGCCGCCGACCACCCACCGAAATTTCCGTGCAGACCAAGTTGTAACGTCGCAAGAAAATACTGGTATTATATACAGTGTCGAGCCACCGGAACGCGATCCAGCGCAAGGTCGGCGCAAGTAATCAAACCCGGCTATAGTAACGGGTTGACCCGAAAGGCAAAAAATCCATGGAACAGATCCGCATCCGCGGCGCACGCACGCACAACCTCAAAAACATCAATCTCGACCTGCCACGCAACAAGCTCATCGTGATTACCGGCCTGTCCGGCTCCGGTAAGTCCTCGCTGGCGTTCGATACGCTGTACGCCGAGGGCCAGCGCCGCTATGTGGAATCGCTGTCGGCCTATGCCCGCCAGTTCCTGCAGTTGATGGAAAAGCCCGACGTCGACCTGATCGAAGGCCTGTCGCCGGCCATCTCGATCGAGCAGAAAGCCACCTCGCACAATCCGCGTTCGACGGTCGGCACCGTGACCGAGATCCACGACTACCTGCGCCTGTTGTATGCGCGCGTCGGCACGCCCTACTGCATCAACCACCCGGACCACGCGCTGGCCGCGCAAACTGTCTCGCAGATGGTCGACGCCGTGCTGGCCATGCCGGAAGCGACCAAGCTGATGATCCTGGCGCCGGTGGTGGCCAACCGCAAGGGCGAGCACTCCGACCTGTTCGAGCAGATGCAGGCCCAGGGCTTCGTGCGCTTTCGCGTGCAGAGCGGCACCCACGACGCCAAGATCTACGAAGTGGACGACCTGCCCAAGCTGAAGAAAACCGAGAAGCACACCATCGACGTGGTGATCGACCGCGTCAAGGTCAGCGCCGACATCAAGCAGCGCCTGGCCGAAAGCTTCGAGACCGCGCTGCGCCTGGCCGACGGCCGCGCCGTGGCCTTGGAAATGGACAGCGGCGCCGAACACGTCTACTCCAGCAAGTTCGCCTGCAACGAGTGCGGCTATTCGCTGCAGGAGCTGGAACCGCGCCTGTTCTCGTTCAACAACCCGATGGGCGCCTGCCCGGAATGCGACGGCCTCGGCCACATCGAGTTCTTCGATCCCAAGCGCATCGTCGCCTTCCCGAATTTGTCCTTGGCCTCCGGCGCGGTCAAGGGCTGGGACCGCCGCAACCAGTTCTACTTCCAGATGCTGTCCAACCTGGCTGCCTACTACGAGTTCGACCTCGACCTGCCGTACGAGCAGCTGCCGAAGACCGCGCAGGAAGTGATCCTGCACGGCTCGGGCAAGACCAACATCCCGTTCACCTACGTCAATGAGCGCGGCCGCACCGTCATCAAGGAACACGCCTTCGAAGGCGTGGTCACCAACCTGGCGCGCCGCTACCGCGAAACCGATTCGATGGCGGTGAAAGAGGAGCTGGCCAAGTTCATCAACGAGAAGCAGTGCCCGTCCTGCCACGGCGCGCGCCTGCGGGTGGAAGCGCGCTTCGTCAAGGTCGGCACCGGCAAGCAGGAAAAGGCGATCTACGAGATCGCCGAGAAGCCTTTGCGCGACACGCTGTCCTTCTTCGAGCAGCTGAAACTGAAGGGCGCGAAAAAAGAGATCGCCGACCGCGTGGTCAAGGAGATCATCTCGCGCCTGCAGTTCCTCAACAACGTCGGCCTCGACTACCTGTCGCTGGACCGCAGCGCCGACACGCTGTCCGGCGGCGAGGCGCAGCGCATCCGCCTGGCCTCGCAGATCGGCTCCGGCCTGACCGGCGTGATGTACGTGCTCGATGAACCGTCGATCGGCCTGCACCAGCGCGACAACGACCGCCTGATCGAAACGCTGAAGCACCTGCGCGACATCGGCAACAGCGTGCTGGTGGTGGAGCACGACGAGGACGCGATCCGCACCGCCGACTACATCGTCGACATGGGCAAGGGCGCCGGCGTGCACGGCGGCGACATCATCGCCCAGGGCACCTTGCAGGACATCCTGAAGAACAAGAATTCGCTGACGGCCCAGTACCTGAAAGGCACGCTGAAGATCGCCGTGCCGAAGAAACGCCACGTGGCCGATCCGGACAAGCAGCTGGTCATCACCGGCGCCACCGGCAACAACCTGAAGAAGGTCAACCTGCACCTGCCGGTCGGCCTGATGACCTGCGTGACCGGCGTGTCCGGCTCCGGCAAGTCCTCGCTGATCAACGACACGCTGTACCCGGCCCTGTCGCGCCACCTGTACGGCTCGCAGACCGAACCGTCGCCGCACGACTCCATCAGCGGCCTGGAACACTTCGACAAGGTGATCTCGGTCGACCAGGCGCCGATCGGCCGCACGCCGCGCTCGAACCCCGCCACCTACACCGGCCTGTTCACGCCGATCCGCGACCTGTTCGCAACCGTGCCGACCGCCAAGGAACGCGGCTACAGCGCCGGGCGCTTCTCGTTCAACGTCAAGGGCGGCCGCTGCGAAGCCTGCCAGGGCGACGGCGTGATCAAGGTCGAGATGCACTTCCTGCCGGACGTGTATGTGCCGTGCGATGTCTGCCACGGCAAGCGCTACAACCGCGAAACGCTGGAAGTGCACTACAAGGGCAAGAACATCACCGAGATCCTCGACATGACGGTCGAAGATGCGCACGAGTTCTTCAAGCCGGTGCCGCTGATCGCGCGCAAGCTGCATACGCTGCTGGACGTGGGCCTGGGCTACATCAAGCTGGGCCAGAGCGCCACCACGCTGTCGGGCGGCGAGGCGCAGCGCGTCAAGCTGTCGCTGGAGTTGTCCAAGCGCGACACCGGCCGCACCTTGTACATCCTCGACGAGCCGACCACCGGCCTGCACTTCCACGATATCGACTTGCTGCTGAAGGTGATCCATCGCCTGCGCGACCAGGGCAACACGCTGGTCATCATCGAGCACAATCTGGACGTGATCAAGACGGCCGACTGGATCGTCGACCTGGGACCGGAAGGCGGCGCGGGCGGCGGCCAGATCATCGCCGCCGGCACGCCGGAAGACGTGGCGGCCAATCCTGCCAGCGTGACCGGCAAGTATCTGGGACCGTTGTTGAAGTGATGGCGGTGAAATAGCGGAATCCGGCGGCGTCCGCTCATCCATTCTTGATTTTAGGCAATTCGTCTCGCACCAGCCTCAAGGACAATGCAGTCATGCATCTTCCTTGGGGCTGGCCATGCGTATCAACGAAAATGATTTCGTCAGAGTTGTCCTGGCGCTGGGCGCAATTGGATTGGCGAGTGTCGCGCTGACCGCCTACACGTCGCAATGTATGGAGTACGAGCAGCAGATGGAGCTCGTCAGGCACTTCTACATTGACTATCTTTCCGTCCCGGAGGGACTGCAGCGGTCATCAGCCAGCACCTTCTATTCCCACGAGCTGATCCAGCTAAAGACAGCGCGGCGGCAACTTTGCGAAAAACTCTCGCGACATGGTGATAGCTGCGACTATGAGCACGGCGAAGCATTGATCGCCGCTCCAAAAGTGAGCTCTGGCTTCACCTTCGACAAAGCTGGGTTGATGGCGATCCACTCCGGGAACAACGCCGTCGACGTTCTCCTCCAACCACGTTCCGAAAACGAAAACACCAACCATATTGGACTGCGCTACCTGCTGGTCAAGCAAGCGGATGGGTGGCGCGTGGACAATGTCCTGTACCGCAAGTGGGGGGTGTTCTCCGCCGACAGCAACATGCGCCGGGAAATCAAGAGACAAAACGAGAACATGCTCAAGCGGGCGACTCCAAGAGTGGAAGGCAAGGTGGTCGCACTGGATGCCTTGTCCTACACCTTCCAGGACCAGGGGTGGATAACGAAGATCGATCTCAGCAAAGCTGCCCTCTCGAAAGCCCGTCATGAAAATCAATAAAGCGCATATCCTGCCGTTCGCTTCGCTGTTGGTCGCCACCGTGTTTGCGATTGCCTCGCTGCTGGCCTACAAGGCGCAGTTCGAAGCAGGACAACTCACCTTCATCACGAATTTTTACACAAGCTATCTGTCCAATCCAGGCAGGCGCACGCCGCCGCCTGCGGGATCGTTCTACTCGGAAGAACTTGAAACCCTGCTGGCAACCAATCATCGACTTTGCGCCCAGTTGGCGCACGGGGACGAGATCTGCGGCTACGACGCCGATGGCGATATCTTCCTGGACACGCAGGAAACCGCTCCTGATCTGGACTTCAACAAGGCCAGGTTCAAAGCGATCCGCTCCGGCAAGCGCACTGTCGATGTCTCTTTCAACGTATTCCCCAGCGAAGGCAAAAACTATGACCGCCAGATACGTTATGTGCTGAAAATGGAAGATGACGGCTGGCGCGTGGATGACATGCTAGTGGGCAGCAACGGGACTTTCGACATCGCGAATGCGATGCGGCGGGAAATCCAGCATGAGAACGAGGAACTGCTGGCCCGCGAACGGACCAGCTCAGAAGCCGCCATGAAGGCAGGCGCGCTGCATTGAGCACCCCTGCCTTCGACAAAACCCAACTAGCTTACTGCGCCGCGGCGGTGCGGGTCTGCTTCAATTTCTCGGCGCCGACCCAGTCCTTGATGTGCGATTCCAGCACATCCATCGGCAATGCGCCCGCGCCCAGCACCTGGTCGTGGAAGCTGCGGATGTCAAAGCCCGTGCCCAGCTCTTTGCGGGCATAGTCACGCAGTTCGAGGATCTTCAGCTGGCCGATCTTGTAGCCCAGCGCCTGGCCCGGCCACACGATGTAGCGGTCGGTCTCGCTCTGCACTTCCACTTCCTCGATGCCCGAGTGGTCGTGGAAGAAGTCCACCACCTGCTGGCGGTTCCACTTCTTGTAGTGCAGGCCGGTGTCCACCACCAGGCGGATCGCGCGCAGCATCTCATCCTGCAGGTGGCCGTAGTAGCTGTACGGGTCCTGATAGAAGCCCAGCTCCTCGCCCAGACGCTCCGAGTACAGCGCCCAGCCTTCGGCATACGCCGTGTAGTTGCCCTGCTGGCGGAAGGTCGGCAAGCCTTCGATCTCCTGCGCGATGGTCAGCTGCATGTGGTGGCCCGGCACGCCTTCGTGCAGCGCCGTGGTTTCGATGTCGATGGTCGAACGATGCTCGAAGTCGCCGGTGTTGACCATCACGCGGCCGGCGCGCTTGCCGTCCGGCGAACCTGGCATATAGGCCGCCGCCGATGCGCCCTTCTCGCGGAATTCCTCGACCGGCTTGATTTCCACTTTACCCTTCGGCAGCACGCCGAACTGCTGCGACAGCTGGGTGTACATCTGGTCCGTATATTTCTGGTACAGGTCGATGATTTCCTGGCGCGATTTCGGATGCAGCTCCGGCTTGGCGGCCACCGCCTTGTTGAAGCTCTTCAAATCCTTGTAGCCCAGCTTTTGCGCCGTCGCCAGCATCTGCGCTTCGATGCGCTTGACCTCGGACAGGCCCAGTTGATGGATCGCTTCCGGCGACATCTCGGTGGTGGTCGAGGACTTGGCCTTGTAGGTATAGCGCGCCGCGCCATCCGGCAGCGACCACATGCCGACATCCATGCGGCCGTAAGGCGCATACTTGGTCTTGGTGAACACGGCCAGCTTCTTGTAGGCCGGGATCACGTCCTTCTGCACCGCCGCCAGTACTTCCTTGCTCAGGCGCGCCTTGTCGGCGTCCGAGAACTCTTTCGGGAATTTTTTCAGCGGCTCGGCGAACGGCGAATCGGCCGGCTTGATGGCCGCCACGTCCTCGCATTGCTTGACGATTTTCGGGATCAGGAATTTCGGCGGCATCAGCTTGTCGTGCACGCCCTTCTCCATCTGCACCCGGGTCTCGTCGAACAGCTTGGGCAGCGCGTGCAGGCGGACGATGTAGTCCTCGTAGTCCTTGACGGTGTCGAACGGCAGCGCCGACACCAGCTGCGGCGCGTCGATGTGGATGCCGGAGTTCTGCGCCAGCGGCATCTCCCATTCCTTGAAGCGCCCGCCTTCCACGTTCTGGCGCAGCTGGCGCACCATCAGCTCGCGGTTCAGCTGTTCCTGCAGCGGGAAGCCGGTGGTGTCCACCGCTTCGAAGCGCTTGAGGAAGTCGGCCGTGATCTTGAGGTCGGCGTCGATGCCGGCCTGCGAGAAGTCGGACCACTTGTCGTTGTAGCGCTTGTCGCCCAGCAGCGACGCCCATTCAGGGCTGGAGCGCATCGTGTATTCCCACTGTTCCTTGATCAGGGAGTTCAGTGCTTCGCGGCGACCCGCCAGGTCGGGAGCTGCCGTGTCGGCATGGGCCACGCCCAGGATCAGGGAAAACAACAGGGCGCTGGCGACGCCGATACGGGTAGTTGCAGTTGTCATGTCTATAGGCCTATCAGGAAAAATGTTGAGCATGCACTGTAGGCCTGCGCCCGCGCCAGCGCGCGCAAATTGCGCTGGAATGTTGAAACAAGGGCATGAAATGCATTTTCCGGCGACAGGCGAAATCAGTGCGCCAGCAAGTCCCCGGCGGCGCGGAATATCCGGCTGGGATTTTCCGCCATCAGCGTCTCGACCGTGTTGAAGCCCCAGGCCACGGCGCCGAAATCCACGCCGGCTTCGGCCGAGACCTTGGCGTCGCGGATCTCATCGCCGATCAGCATGGTGTGCTCGCGCGCGACGCCGGTGGCGGCCAGCACCTTGCGTATCTTCGGCAGCTTGCCGAACAGCGAGGCGCCGCATTCGAATTGGCTGAACAGGCCGGCCAATTCCGGTCCCAGCACGTTGACCACATTGCTGCGCGAGTTGGAGCTGACCACGGTCAGTATCACACCCCGCGCCTTGAGCGCGTGCAGTACCTCTGGCATGCCGTCGAACAGGCGGATGTCGGCCACGCTGCGCCCCATGGTTGAACGCATGAAGGTGGCGATGGCCGGCACCTTCCACAACGGGATCTCGTGGACCGCCATCATCTGCCGCGCGTCGAGCTGGCGCAGCGCCTGAGTACGGCTGCGGTCCATGCGCTTGAAGCCGTATTTGTCGGCCGCCTGGTCGAACACGTCGACGAACACCGGCAGCGTATCGGCGAGCGTGCCGTCGAAATCAAAGATGATCAGTTTGTGGTTCAAGCGGTCCTCAGAACAGTACGAAGTCCTCGTTGCAGCTGGGTAGCGAACGCAGGACGCACCACAGCGGGCTGCGGTAGGCAAAGTATAGTCCGACGGGGATCAACATCAGCAAGGCGGCCATCACATTCTCCTTTTCGCACACATGTGCGAAATTAGTTTCAAGAAAACCGCAGACGAGCTGCGGCCGGGTTTATTCCATGTCGTTGAAGCTTTTGTAGGTCGAGATCAGCCGGCTGAAGGCGCGCTGCATATGGCGCCCGGCCTGCTCGTCGCGCAGGAAACGGGTATCGTGCATCAGCCCCACGATCAGGCTGTAGATTTCGTAGACCAGCTGGCCGGCGTCGGTGTCGGGCCGCAGATGGCCCAGCTCCATCGCCTGCAGGATGGTCTTGCGCAGCGAGGCGCGCCAGGCCAGCACGCCTTGCTGCAGGCGGTCGCGCAGCGGGCCGTCCTGGTCGTCGAACTCGAACGCGCCGGCGCTGTACAGGCAGGCGTTGCTCAGGCCTTCGTTGCAGGCGCGCCGCGACCAGGCGCTGACCATGGCCATCAGGCGCGGCAAGCCCTTGGGCTGCTGCAGCGAGGGCAGGAAGATGTCCTGTGCAAAGCGGCGGTCGTATTCGTCGAGCACGGCGGCCTGCAGGGTCTCCAGCGAGCCGACGCGGGAAAACACGCCGCTCTTGCTGATGCCGGTGCGCTTGGCCAGCTCGCCCAGCGACAGCTTGCCGATGCCATCGGCCGCCGCCATGTCCAGCGCGGCGTCGATGATGGTGGCGAAAGTCGCTTCGCTTTTTGCGGTCAAGGTGTCCATGGGTCGAACTTTAGCACACCCGTGCGAAATAGCCAGCGTTATTTTTCCTTTTTGCCGTCCAGCGTGGCGATGGTGGCGGTGCTGGGCGGGCGCTGCGCCTGCAAGCGCCGGGCCACGCGTTCGGCTTGCTCGAAAGTGCGCAGCATGTTTTCACCGGCCAGTTTTTTCAGGTCGGCGTCGCTCCAGCCACGGCGGATCAGCTCGGCGAACAGCTCGGGATATTTGGACACGTCCTCCAGCCCCACCGGCGTAACCCCACCATAGAAATCGCTGGCGATGCCGACGTGGTCGTGGCCGGCGGTCCGGGCGACGTAGTCGATATGGTCGGCCACATCCTTCAACGTGGCCTTGGGCGATGGGCCGTGTTCCTTGGTGTAAGCGTCTTCTATGCGCTTGAGCTCGGCGTCGCCGGCGATTCCCTTGCTCAGTTTCTCGAGCCCGTCGCCCCAGGCCATGGCGTCGCGGTTCACAAACGGCGGCACGAAAGTGACCATCACCACGCCGCCGTTGGCGGCCATGCGCTTGAGGATGGCGTCGGGCACGTTGCGCGGATGGGCGACCAGCGCAAACGCCGAGCTGTGCGAGAAAATCACTGGGGCGGCGCTGGTGTCGAGCACGTCGCGCATGACGTCGGGCGAGACGTGGCTGATATCGACCAGCATGCCGAGGCGGTTCATTTCCCGCACCACTTCCTTGCCGAAGGGGGTGAGGCCGTGGTGGCGTGGAGCATCCAGCGCGGCATCGGCCCAGTCCAAGGTCACGTTGTGGGTCAGCGTCATGTAGCGCGCGCCGAGGCTGTAGTAGGCGCGCAGTGCGCCCAGCGAGTTTTCCAGCACGTGACCGCCTTCCATGCCCAGCAGCGAGGCGACCTTGCCTTGGGCCGCGATGCGGCGCACGTCCGCCACCGACAACGCCAGCTCCATCGCCTCCGGGTATCTGGCGATCATGCGCCGGGCGATGTCAAACTGCTCCAGCTGCACTTTGGCGTAGCCTTCCTTGGTCTCGCCCGGCACGAAGATCGACCAGAACTGCGCGCGCAGCTGACCTTGCTTCAGGCGCGCCACATCGGTCTCGCCGCTGGTGGTCTTGCGCATGTCGTAGGCCTCGACATCCATCGGCGCCTTCGGATCCTCGCGGATGGTCCAGGGCAGGTCGTTGTGGCCGTCCAGCAGGATGGTGGATTTCAGCAGCGTCCGCGCATGGGCCAACGCCGCATCGTCGGCGGCGACGGCAGTAAAAGGCAGGACCAGGGCGAGCAGCAAAACTGGAAGGCGCGACATGAAATATCCGATCAGGGAGAGGGAAACAAGTCGGCCGATACTAGCATGCTGGTCCATCGCGCAAAAAAAACAGCGCGCATGGGATCACCCACGCGCGCTGTTTTCGGTCTCCTCCAGGCCGGCTTATCGTGCCAGGCGCTTCTCCAACTCAGCCTTGACGGCGGTCAGTTCGGTAGGCAGATGGTAGGCCAGCTTGGCGAACAGTTCATCGTGCAGTTTCAGCTCTTCGCGCCAGGCGTCCTTGTCGATCGAGGTGATGGTCTCGAACTCTTCCGGCGAGAACGGGATGCCGTCCCACTTCAGGTCGCCGAAGCGCGGGGTGGTGCCGAAGATGTTTTCGACGCCGCCGGCCGTGCCTTCGATGCGTTCCAGCATCCACTTCAGCACGCGCATATTGTCGCCGAAGCCAGGCCAGACGAAGTGGCCCTGGTCGTCGGTGCGGAACCAGTTGACGCAGTAGATCTTCGGCAGCGTGGCGGCGTTGACCTTGCCCAGCTTCTCGCCCAGGTTCAGCCAGTGCTGGAAGTAGTCGCTCATGTTGTAGCCGATGAACGGCAGCATCGCGAACGGGTCGCGGCGCACGATGCCCATCTGGCCGGCAGCGGCGGCGGTGGTTTCCGAACCCATGGTCGCGGCCATGTAGACGCCTTCCACCCAGTTGCGCGCTTCGGTCACCAGCGGCACGGTGGTCGAACGGCGGCCGCCGAAGATGAAGGCCGAGATCGGCACACCGGCAGGATCGTCCCAGGCCGGATCGATCACCGGGTTCTGGGTCGCGGCCACGGTGAAGCGGGCGTTCGGGTGGGCGGCCTTGGTGCCGGAGGCCGGCGTCCAGTCCTTGCCCTGCCAGTCGATCAGGTGCGACGGCGCTTCCTTGGTCAGGCCTTCCCACCAGATGTCGCCGTCGTCGGTCAGCGCGACGTTGGTGAAGATGGTGTCCGAACCCAGCGACGCCATGCAGTTCGAGTTGGTGCGGGTGTTGGTGCCCGGCGCCACGCCGAAGTAGCCGGCTTCCGGATTGATCGCGTACAGGCGGCCATCGGCGCCCGGCTTGATCCAGGCGATGTCGTCGCCGATGGTGGTGACTTTCCAGCCGTCGAAGCTCGCCGGCGGGATCAGCATGGCGAAGTTGGTCTTGCCGCAGGCCGAAGGGAAGGCCGCCGCGACATAGTGCTTCTTGCCTTCTGGCGATTCAACGCCCAGGATCAGCATGTGTTCTGCCAGCCAGCCGGTGCCGCCCGCTTGCGCGTCCTGATGGCCCATGTTGGAGGCGATGCGCAGCGCGAAGCACTTCTTGCCCAGCAGCGCGTTGCCGCCGTAGCCGGAACCGTAGGACCAGATTTCGCGGGTCTCAGGGAAGTGCACGATGTATTTGGTGGCGTTGCAAGGCCAGGCGACATCCTTCTGGCCGGCGGCCAGCGGCGCGCCGACGGTGTGCACGCACGGCACGAACTCGCCGTCGGTGCCCAGCACGTCGTACACGGCCTTGCCCATGCGGGTCATGATGCGCATATTGACCGCCACGTATGGCGAGTCCGACAGTTCCACGCCGATGTGGGCGATCGGCGAACCCAGCGGGCCCATCGAGAACGGCACCACGTACATCGTGCGGCCGGCCATGCAGCCGTCAAACAGCGGGTTCAGGGTGGCGCGCATTTCCGACGGCGCCATCCAGTTGTTGGTCGGGCCGGCTTCTTCCTTGGTGTTGGAGCAGATGTAGGTGCGGTCTTCGACGCGCGCGACGTCGGTCGGGTCGGAGCAGGCCAGGTAGGAATTCGGACGCAGTTCCTGGTTCAGCTTTTTCATGGTGCCGGCGGCAACCATTTCGCCGCAAAGGCGGTCGTACTCTTCCTGGGAGCCGTCGCACCAGTAGATGCGGTCCGGTTTGGTCAGGGCTGCGATTTCCGCTACCCAGTTGATCAACTTTTGCTGCTTGATGTAAGCTGGGACGTTGAGCAGTGCTGCAACGCCACCCATGACGGGTTGATTCATACTACCTCCAATGCTAATTAAAATTCTGCATGCGGCAGGATCGTCGTCAGCTTTTGGCTTGCGCTCAGATGCCCATTCGAAATGGGTCGGCGGGGTCACGGCGGTCTTGCGCGGCCCGGATTCATGATCGACAGGCCTTATTTTTGAGGCGATTGTACACCCGTCAATAGCTGTTCCAGTCAAAAATGTAGGAGAATTAGTTGAGTAAAGTAGTAAGCTATTCAGGTTCTTTTGCAAGCCGTTATTTCCCTACGAAATTCCTCATAAAATCGGTTATCTTCCATGAAAATTGCGATTCTCGACGATTATCAGAATGCCACGACCACGCTGGCCTGCTTGGATTTATTGCGCGGACACGACGTTAAAGTCTTCAATAACTCGACCCGCGGACTGGGCCAGCTGGCGATCCGCCTGGCCCCGTTCGACGCACTGGTGCTGATCCGCGAGCGCACTGCGCTCAACCGCGCGCTGCTGGCCAAGCTGCCCAATCTGAAGCTGATTTCGCAGACCGGCAAGCTGGCCGGCCATGTCGACGTCGAGGCCGCGACCGAGCTGGGCATCGCGATCGCCGAGGGCGTCGGCTCGCCGACCGCGCCGGCCGAGCTGACCTGGGCGCTGATCATGGCGGCGGCGCGCAAGATCGTGCCCTACGCGTCCAACCTGAAGGACGGCCTGTGGCAGACCGCCTCCATCAATCCGCAGCTGAACGGGCTGGGCGTGGTGCTCAAGGGGCGCACGCTGGGCATCTGGGGCTACGGCAAGATCGGCCAGGTCATCGCCGGCTACGGCCGCGCCTTCGGCATGCAGGTGATCGTGTGGGGCAGCCAGTCCAGCCGCGACAAGGCGGCCGCCGACGGCCACGGGACGGCGGCCTCGCGCGAGGCGCTGTTCGAGCAGGCCGATGTGCTGAGCCTGCACCTGCGGCTGCACCCGGACACGCGCGGCATCGTCACCGCCGAGGACTTGGCGCGCATGAAGCCGAGCGCGCTGTTCGTCAACACCAGCCGCGCCGAGCTGGTGCAGCCCGGCGCGCTGGAGCAGGCGCTGCCCCAGGGCCGCCCGGGCTGCGCCGCGCTGGACGTGTTCGAATCCGAGCCGCTGGCGGCCGACAGCCCGCTGCTGCGCATGCCGACCGTGCTGGCGACGCCGCACCTGGGCTATGTGGAGCAGGATAGCTACGAGCTGTATTTCCGCCACGCGTTCCAGAACATCGTCGATTTCGCCGCCGGCAGCTGCGACAAGATCAACAACCCGGATTACAAGGCCAACGCGCGCTAGCTAGTCGGTCTGTTCGGGGATTTCCGGCAGGCCGGTCAGGTTGATGCGGGGGGCCGGCATGGCGTGCACCTTGCTCCACAGGCCGGCCCAGCCGGGCGGCCAGGTGATGTCCGGCCCGGCGTACGGCGGCAGGGTGGCGCGCACCGGCACCACCGGCACCGGCGGCATGTCGATCAGCGGGCCGCCGTCGGCACGCTGCATGTCCAGGCTGTACATATAGCCCGGCAACAACGCGTCGCACACGCTGGCGAACCAGGCCGTGTGGTCCTCGTCGCGGCCCAGCGCCTGCGCCAGCCCTTGCGGGTCGAACCGAGCCAGCGCGTGGATCAGCTCCTCGGTGGTGGCGCCCGGCGTGTCGCCCCAGCCCAGCACCGGATTGACGTTGTAGTCGGCGCCCGAGCCATACCAGCCCTCGCGCCACGAACGCTGCATCCAGTCGCGCTGGCCGGTGAACAGGTGCCAGCGCCAGTGCAGCCCAGACGGCTTGGGCCAGGAATACAGGTAGAGCCGCTGATAGCCGGCCTCGTGCAGCGCGCGCACCAGCGCCATCAGGCGCGCGTGCGGCATGCGGTCGGGCGGGGCGCGGCGGAACAGGATGGCTTCGCCGTCGGCGAACTGCACCTCGTCGGTGGACAGGTTCAAGTCCAGCGTCCTCGCCTCGCTGCCGAAACGGGCCGAGATCCAGCCGGTCAGCAAATTGACCGACGTGATGACGCCGTAGCCGCGATGGCGATGGAAAATGACGGTTCCGGGAGCAAGCGCTTTCATGGTATCGAAACGAACAAAGAAACCAGTGTAGCCATAGTATGCCCAACTTTCCAGCCCGCCGACGGACTCTTTTCGCGTTCTTGGGCGCTTGCGGTTTGGGTTATGATGCAGATCATTTTAATCTGCCTGAGCTTTCATCATGACCCTGCGCATCCTCGCCACCGGCGGCACCTTCGACAAACACTACAACGAACTGAACGGCACCCTGGGCTTCGCCGACAGCCATGTGCCGGCGCTGCTGGCGCGCTGCCGCCTGACGGTGGACGTGGCGCTGGAACAGTTGCCGCTGATGGATTCGCTGGACATGGTGGACGCCGACCGCGAGCGCATCCTGGCCTCGTGCCGCGCCGCCAGCGAAAAGGCGATCGTCATCATCCACGGCACCGACACCATGCCGCAGACCGCCGCCGTGCTGGGACCCGCCGGCCTGGGCCAGACTATCGTGCTGACCGGCGCCATGATCCCTTACGCGATCGAAAATTCCGACGCGATGTTCAACCTGGGCTTTGCCGCCGGCGTGGCGCAGACCCTGCCGCCGGGCGTGTATGTGGCCATGAACGGCAAGATCTTCGCGTGGGATAACGTGCAGAAAAACAAAGCGGCCGGAGTGTTCCAGCCGCTGTAAGAACCTGCTTACTTGCGCGGAGGCGCCAGCAAGTCCTTCGTCTCCGGCAACAGAGTAGTCAATCGCAAGCCATCCGGCGCGGCCAGCATGCCGGCCGCCTCCTTCAGCCCGCCCGGCATCGCCAGCGACGACTGCCCGGCCGCGACCGGCTGGCAGGCCTCGCCGAAGGCCGCCAGCGCCTCCACCATGCCGCCCACCTTCATCCGCAAGGACGGGCCGCCCTGCGCCGTCAGGTGCGGCAGCTTGGCCGCCGCCAGCGCCGCCATCTGCGCCGTGCTCAGGCCGGCCGTCTGCGCGGTCGTGAACACCACCGCCTGCGCCGTCGTCAGCGCGCCGATCTGCGCGGTCGACAGCACCGCCAGCTGCGCGCTGCTCAGGGCCCGCAGGTCGCGCGTTTCGATCGCCGCCAGGTCGTCCGCACCCAGCGCCGCCAGCAACGGCTTGCTCAGCGCCGCCACCTGGCTCGACGTCAGCGCCACGATCTGATCCGTGGTCAGCACGTCGCCGCCGGCGATGTGCGCGGTCGGCAGCGCCGCGATCTGGCGCTGCGACAAGGCGGCGATCTGCCCGGTGCCGAACGCCTGCAACTGTTCCGGCAGCAGCTGGGCGATGGCGCTGGTGCTCAGGCCGCCGACCGCCGTCGTGCTCAGCGCGGCCAGGCCGTCGCTGCCCAGGCCGCGCAACTGCGAGGCCGCCAGCGCCGCCGCTTGGGCCGCGCTCAGCGCCGCCACCTGCATCGTCGACCACGCCGCCAACTGCGCCGTGCTCAAACTGCCGACTACCTGCGACGACAGCGCCGCCAGCTGCCCGGTGCGTATCGCCGCCACTTCCTCCGCGGTCAAGGCCTGGTACTGGCGCGAGGTCAGCACGCCGAACTGCGTGACCGTCAAGCCAGCGAACTGTTCCAGGCTCAGGCCGGCCAGCGCGGCGGTGGTCAGCACCGCCACCTGGCGTCCGAGCAGCGCGCCGATCTGGCTGCTGGTCAGCGCCGCCAGCGTGGCCGGCGCCAGGTTGGCGATCACCGAGGTGTTCAGCCCCGCCAGGTCGCTCAGCTGCAAATTGGCCACCACCTCGGCCGACAGCGCGGCGAACTGGGTGCTGTTGAGCATGGAAGCCTGGCCGGCCGACAGCGCGTTGATCCGGTCGCTGCCCATGGCTTGCAACTGGTCGGTACGCAGGCCCACGATGGCGCCGAGCCGCAGCGCGGCGATTTCCGCCGTCTGCATCTGCGCCATCACGTCGCTGGACAGGGCGGCGATGTGCTGGCTGCCCAGGCCGGACGCCTGGGCCGTGGTCAGCCCCAGGATCTGCTCGCTGCCCAGCACCGCCAGCTGCGCGGTGCGCAAGCCGTAGATCGCCGCCGCGCTCAGCGCCGCGAAGTCCTGCGCCTCCAGCGCCGCCACCGCCTCCAGCGACAGCGCGGCGATCTGCACGCCGCTCAGCGTGGCCGCCTGCGCCGTGCTCAGCGCGACGGCCTGCTCGACCGTCATGCCGGCCAGCGCGGCCGGCTTGAGCTGGGCGATCTGCGCCGTGCTGAGCAGGCCGATCTGATGTTCCGCCCCGCCCAGCACGGCAAACTGCGCCGAGTTCAGCCCGCCGAACACCGTGGCCGGCAGCGCCGCCAGCGCGGCCGGCGACAGCGCCGCCAGGTTGGCGGTCGACAGGCCGGCCGCCGACGCCGGGTTCAGCTTGGCGAGCTGCGCCGTGCTCAAGGCCTGGAATTGTTCAATGCTCAGGGCGTTCAGGCTGGCCGAGCCGAAGGCAGTGAGCTGGCGCGCCGTCAGCGCGCCGATGCGGTCCGGGTCCAGCAGCGCCAGCAGGCGGGTCGACAGGCCGGCGATCGCGGTCACCCCCAGCGCGGCCAGGTCGGCGGTCTCGATCGCGGCGAAGGCTTCGCTGTCGAGCGCGTTGACCTGGCTGCTGCTCAGCATGGCCACCTGCGCCGTGGTCAGCGCGGCCCATTGTTCGCCGTTGAGGGCGGCCATCTGGCGCGTCTTGAGGCCGGCGATGGCGCTCGCCTTCAAGGCCGCCAGGTCGCTGCCGTCGAGCGCGACGATGGCCTGGGTCGACAAGCTGCCCAGCTGCGTCGCGTTCAATGCGGCGGCCTGGGCGCTGGTCAGCTGCGCCGCCTGCTGCGCCGTCAGGCCCGACAGCGCTGCGCTGCCCAGCGCCGCCACCTGCGCGCTCGAGAACAGGCCGAAATCGCCGTCGCCGCCGGCGCCCAGCGCGGCCAGCTGGGCCGAGCCCAGGGCCGCCATCACCGCCACCCGCAGCGCGGCCAGGCTGGCGCCGTCGAGCGCCATGATGTCGGCGGTCGACAGCACGCCGAACTGGCGCGCGGTCAGCGTGGCCAGCTGGGCGCTGCTCAGCGCATGCAGCTGGGCCGCCTGCAGCGTGTGGAATTGCGCCGTGCTCAGCGCGCCGATGACCGCCGCGCCCAGCGCATGGATGCGCTCGGCATCGAGCGCCTGGATCTGGCTGCTGCCCAGCGCCACCACCTGGCGGCTCTGCAGCGCGTGCAACTGGTCCAGGGTCAGCGACAGCAGCTGCTCAACGCTCAGCACGCCGATCTGGCGCGAGCCCAGCGCCGCGACATCGGCCGTTTCAATCGCCGCCAGCTCGGTGGCGCTCAGCTGCTTCATCAGCGCCGTGCTCAGCGCGCCGATCTGCAGCGTGGAAAACGCCGCGATCTGGTCGGCGCTGAACATGTCTTCGCCCTCGCGGCGCAGCAGCGGCAGCGCGGCCACCTGGCCGGGCTTGAGCGCGGCGATCTGGCCGGCGCTCAGCGCGTGCACCTGCTCCGGTTGCAGGTTCTCGATCAGCGCGACCGCCAGCATGTTGACCTGCCTGGTGCCGATGGCGGCCAGCGCCTCGGGCGACAGGCCACGGATGCCCTTCGCGCTGAGCAGTCCAGCCTGCCCCACCGTCAGCCCCGCCAGTTGTTCCGGCGTCAGCGCCGCCATGAAGGCGGTCGATTGCGAAACCTGGTTCAGCGAGTAGGTGCGCAAGGCCGCGAAGTCGGCCGGCTGCAGGGCGCTGACGCTGGCCGCCGGCAGCGCCGCCAGTTGCGGGCCGGTCAGGGTATTGGCCTGCGCCGTGGTCATCGCCGCGATGTACTCAACGCCCAGGTGGGCCAGGTCGGCGGTGGTGAGCCGGCTGATCAGACGGGTGCCGCCGGCGGCAAACTGCTCCGGGGTCAGGCTGCTGTCGAAGGTCATGGTATTTCCTTTTTTTAATGAAGTGGTAGCGCGCTTGAGTTGAGGGAAAAGGAAAGATTAAGGATTTGCTATGCGCGCAGGCAAAAAAAACCGCCGGCACTGAACGCGATCTTGAGCGCGTCCAGGCTGGCGGTTTTTTAAGCTGTGGCGCGGGCTATTTGGGCACCGCCAGCAGGCCATGGCTGGCCGTCTGCTGCAAGGCTTTCAGGCGCAGCGTGTCGCTGTCCGCCTGTCCGCCCGCGGCGTTGCGGCCGAGCTCGTGGAACTGTTGCAGCACATCGGCCATGCGCGCCGCGTTGGCCGCCAGGGCGCCGGCCGGGCGGCCGCCGTCGAAGTCCAGGCTGGCCTGCTGCGCCTGCGGCGCGCCGGCGTCGAACGCCGACAAGGCTTGCGCCATGCCGCTGACCTGCGCGCTCAAGCCCTGCTTGAACCAGACGTCGGCGGCCGCGTGCTGCTGGCCGTCGGCGCTGGTGTAGCTGGAGGTCAGGCCGATGAGGTTGCCATGGTCGACGGCGCCGCCGCGCTGCACATCCAGGTTCAGGCTGGTGATGCGCAGTTCCGCCAGCGTCTTCAACTCGCCGGGCTGGCTGACGCCGTCGGCATTGGCGTCGACCCACACGCGCAGGTCGCCGTAGCCGGCGTCGAGCGCGCTAATCATGCCGTCGTGGTTGCTGTCCAGTTCCGCCAGCGCCTGGTAACCGTTGGCGGCGGTGCCGCCGGCGGCCAGGCGGGTGGACGAACCGAACAGCTCGCTACCGTCGTCGATGCTGCCGTTGTGGTTGCGGTCCAGCGCCAACAGGCCGTCGCCGGCGCCCACCCAACCGGTGGCGCGCCGCTGGCCGTTGGCCGCCAGGTCGAACTGGACGCCCGCCTCCAGCCCCAGCGTGGTGACGCCGTTGCCGTCCAGGTCCAGCACCAGCGGCGTCTGGAATGGCATGGCGGCCAGCTGGGCCGCGCTGAAGGCGGCGACCTGGTCGGCGCTCAAGGCGTTGTACTGGGTCAAGGAGATCGCGTGGGTCTGGGTGGTGGTCAGCGCCGACAACTGCGCCGTCAGCAGTGCCTGCATCTGCGTCGTCGTCAGCGCGGCGAACTGGCGCGTGCTCAGGCCGGGGATGTCGCGGGTTTCGATGGCGGTCAGGTTGGCCGCCGTCAGGTCGGCGATCAGCGCAGTGCTCAGCGCCCCCAGCTGGGCCGACGAGAACGCCGCCATCTGGGCGCCGGTGAACTGACTGGCGCTGGAAGCGTTCGGCAGCAGCGCGCCGATTTGCGCCAGGCTGAGCGCGGCGATCTGTTCGGTGCCCAGCGCCAGCAACTGGTCGTCATGCAGCGCGCGGATCGCGGCCGTGCCCAGCGCCGCGAGGTCGGCCGTTTCGATGGCCGCCAGCGCAAAAGCCTGGATCTGCACCACCGCCGCCGACCCCAGCGCGGCGAACTGCGCCGTGGTCATGGCGCGCAGCTGGGCCGTGCCCATCGCCGACAGCAGGCTGCCGTCGCGCGCGGCGGCGTTCAGCAGCAGCGGGTTGATCGCGGCCACATCCGCCGTGCTCAGCGCCGCCACCTGGCCGGCGCTCAAGGTGCTCAGCTGGGTGCTGTTGAGCGCGGCCACCTGGGCGCTGCCCAGCGCCGCCAGCTGGGCGGTGCTCAAGACCTGCAGCTGCTGCGTGCGCAGGCCGGCGATGGCCGCGGTTTTCAGTGCCGCCAGGTCCGCCGTTTCCATCGCCGCCAGCGTGGTCAGCTGCAAGGCGCCCAACTGGGCGCTGCTCAGCGTTGCGGCCTGGGTCGTGGTCAGCGCCACGACCTGGGCCGTGCTCAAGCCCTGCAAGGCGCCGGTGCGCAAGGCGGCGATCTGCGCCGTGCCGAGCACGGAAATCAGCTGCGCCGCACTGCCCAGCGGATCGGCGCCGAGCACCGCCATTTGCGCCGACGTCAGCCCGGCCAGCGCCGAGGTGCTCAGCGCAGCCAGGTTGTCGGTGCGGATGGCGGCCACGTCGGACGGCGACAGCAGCGTCAGCTGTTGCGAGTTCAGCGCACGAATCTGCACCGAGTTCAAGGCGTAAATCTGTTGCGTGTTCAGTGCGTCGAGCTGGGCGCTGCGCAGCGACGCCACCTGGGCCGACGTCAGGCCGGCCAGTTGCGACGCGCTCAGGCCGCCGAACGCGGCGCCCGACAGGCCGCCCAGCGCAGCGGTGTTCAACGCGCCGAGGTCGGCGCTTTCCAGGCCCGTCAAGGCGGCCGTGCTCAAGGCCCCCACCTGGGCGCTGTTCAACACGGCGACCTGGGCGGTCGTCAAGGCCGCCAGCTGCATGCTCGCCAGCGCCGCCGCCTGGGCCGTCTTGAGGCCGGCGATGGCGACGGTGCGCAGCGCCGCGACATCCTGGGTCGACATGGCCGCCAGCGTCGCCGGCGCCAGCGCCGCCAGTTGCGCGCTGCTCAACACCGCTGCCTGGCTGGTGCTCAAGGCCGCCAGCTGCGCCGCCGTCAAGCCTTGCAAGGCGGCGGTACCGAAGGCCGCCACCTGCGCCGTGGTCAGCGCGTCGACGCGGGAGGGCGCACCGTTCGGCGCCACGCCCAGCACCGCCATCTGTTCCGACCGCAGGCTGGCGATCGCCGCCGTGCTGAAGGCGGTCAAATGCGCGGTGTCGAGCGCGACGATATCCGCGCTCGACAGGCCGGCCATCTGGAGCGAGCCCAGCGCGCCGATTTGCGCCAGCGTCAATCCGGCCAGCTGGGCGCTGCCGAGGGCGGCGATCTGCTGGCTCAGCAGCGCCGTGACCTGGCGCGTGCTCAGGCTGTTGAGCTGGTTTTGCGACAGATTGGCCAGCAGCGACACATTCAGGCCGGCCACCGCTTGCTGGCTCAGGGCGGCCAGGTTGGTGGTGGCCAGGCCGATCACCATCTGGCTGCTCAGGGCGCCGATCTGCGCGCTGCTCAGCACGCCGAACTGCGCGGTCGTCAACGCCCCCAGCTGGGTGCTGCTCAGCGCCGCCAGCTGCGCACTGCCCAGGCCGGCGATCGCGGACAGCTTCAGCGCGGCCAGGTCGGCCGTCTCCAGCGCGGCGATCTGCCGGGTCGAGAGCGCGGCCACCTGCTGGCTGAGCAGGGCCGCCGCCTGCGTCGTGCTCAGCGCGACGATCTGGCGCGTGTCCAGGCCGGCCAGCGCGGCGCTGCGCAAGGACACGACTTGGGCCGTCGTCAAGGCGTCGATATGGCTGATGCCGGCGGTGTCGGTGCCCAGCACGGCCAACTGATCGGACCTGAGCGCGGCGATGGCCGCGGTCTTCAGCGCGGCCAGGTCATCGCTTTGCAGCGCTGCGATCTGCGCGGTGCTGAAGACGGCGATCTGGCTGCTGCCGAACGCGGCCGCCTCGGCGGTGGTGAGGGCGGCCAGCTGCTCGCTGCCCAGCCCCGACAAGGCGGTGGTGCTCAGCGCCGCGATCTGCGCGCTGCGCAACGAGGCGAACTGGGCGCTGGCGAGGCCGCCGGCTAGGGCCGCCAGTTGCGCCGAGCTGAGCGCCGCGATGGCGGCCGTGCTCAGGCCCGGCAGCGCGCGGCTGTCGAGCGCGGCCAGGTCGATGGTGGTCAGGCCGGCGATCTGGCGCGAGCCGAACGCGTCCAGCTGGGCCGAACTGAAGGCCACGATTTGCTGGGTGCCGATGGCGGCGATCTGGTCGCTGCTCAGCGCCATCACTTGCTGCGATTTCAGCGCCCCCAGTTGCGTCGGCGCCAGTTGCGAGATGATGCGCGTGGTCAGGCCGCTGATGGCGGCGGTGCCCAGCACCGCCATGTTGGCGGTCGTCAGGCCCAGCAGGGTGTTGCTGGACAAGGCGCCCAGTTGCAAGCTGCTCAAGGCGGCCAACTGCTGGGTGGTCAGCGCGGCCAGCTGGGTAGCGGTCATGGCCCGCATCTGGTCGGTCGACAGGCTGGCGAACGCGGCGGCACGCAAGGCCGCCACATCCGCCGCTTCCAGCGCGGCGATGGCGCTGGTGCCGAACGCGGCCAGCTGGGCGCTGCTCAGCGCGGCCGCCTGGGCCGTGCTCAGGGCGACGATCTGGCGCGTGCTCAGGCCGCTGACGGCGGCGCTGCCCAGCGCGGCGATCTGCAGCGTGGACAGCAGGTCGATATGGCTGGCGCCGCCGGTGTCGTTGCCCAGCTGGGCCAGCTGCGCCGAGCTCAGCGCGGCCAGCGCGGCCGCTTTCAGGCCGGTCAGGGCGGCGGGGTCGAGCGCGTCGATGGCGCTCGACGACAGCGCGACGATCTGGCGCGAACCGAAGGCGCCCAGCTGCGCCGACGTCAGCGCGGCCAGTTGCAGCGTGCTCAGGCCGGCCAGCTGGTCGGTGCCGAGGGCGGCGATCTGGCGCGTGCTCAGCGCCGCGACCTGGGCGCTGCTCAGCTTCACCAGCACGCTGACCGGCAAGGCGGCGATCACCGCCGTGCTCAGCGCGCCGACATCGCTGGTCTGCAAGCCGGCCACGGCCGACGAGGACAGCGCCAGCACCTGGCTGCTGCTCAGCGAGGCGACCTGGGCGCTGGTCAGCGCCGTCACCTGGTCGCTGTTGAACGCCGCCACTTGCTGGCTGCCCAGGCCGGTCAGCGCCGCGGTCTTGAGCGCGGCCAGGTCGGCCGTTTCCAGCGCCGCGATGTCGTTGCTGGAGAGCGCGGCCAGCTGGCTGCTGCTCAGTACGGCGGCTTGCGCGGTGCTCAGCGCCACCACCTGGCTGGTGCTCAGGCCGGACAGGCCGAGCGGGCGCAGCGCGGCGATTTGCGCCGTGCCCAGCGTGCCGAACAGGCTGCCGGACGGATCGTTGGCCAGCGCGGCCAGTTGCTCGGCGCTCAGCGCGGCCAGCGCCGAGGTGTTCAGGGTGCGGATGGCAATGGCGCCCAGGGCGGCCACGTCGGCGCTCGACAGGCCGGCGATGTTGCGCGAGCTCAGGCCCAGGATCTGCGGCACGCCCAGGCCGGCGATCTGCGCCGTGTGCAGCCCCGCCAGCTGGGTGCTGGACAGCACGGCAAACTGCTGCGAGGTCAGGCTGGACAATTGCAGCGCGCTCAGGTTGCCGACCGCGGACGCGCTCAGCGCCGCGATATTGGCGGTGCTGAAGGCGGCCATATTGGCGCTGGCGAAGCCGGCGATGGTGTCGGACGACAGCGCCGACAGCTGCGATGCATTCAGGGTCAGGAACTGCGCCATGGTCAGCGCGGCCAGCTGGCCGCTGTTCAGCGCGGCCACCTGGGCCGAGCTCAGGCCGGGAATGGCGGCGGTGCGCAGCGCGGCCAGGTCCAGCGGCTCCATGGCGGCGATCGCTTGCGTGCTCATGGCGCGCAGCTGGCCGCTGCTCAGCGCAGCGACCTGGGTGGCCGTCAACGCCACGGTTTCGGCGGTGGTCAGGCCGGCCAGCGCGGCGCTGCG
Source organism: Duganella sp. BJB476 (assembly GCF_003416895.1). GTDB lineage: Bacteria > Pseudomonadota > Gammaproteobacteria > Burkholderiales > Burkholderiaceae_D > Rugamonas. The sequence continues at coordinate 44,489 of NZ_QVIO01000014.1, read as the reverse complement.
CAGCGCGGTGATCTGCGCGGTGCTCAAGGCCTGCACCTGGGCGCTGCCCAGCGCGGTCAGCTGGTCCGAATTGAGGCCGACGATGGCGGCGGTGCGCAGGCCGGGCAGGCTGGCGGCGTTGAGCGCGGCCACCTCGGCCGTCGACAGGTTGGCCAGCTGCAGCGAACTGAGCGCGGCGAGCTGCGTCGAGGTCAGGCTGTGGGCCTGGGCGCTGTTCAGGGCGTTCAGTTGCGTGCTCGACAGCGAGGCGATCTGGCGCGTGCCCAGGCCGGCGATTTGCGTTGTGTCCAGGCTGGCGAGGGCGGCGCTGCCCAGCACGGCGATGGCGCCGCTGTTGAGCGCGGCCAGGTCGCCCGGTTCCAGGCCATCCAGGCCGGCGGAGCTCAGGGCGCCGAACTGCGTGCTGCTCAGCGCGGCGATCTGGGCGGTGGTGAGCGCGCGCACTTGCGCGCTGTCGAGCACGGCTATCTGCTGCGTGGACAACCCAGCGATCGACGCGGTTCTCAATGCCGCCACCTGCTCTGTCAACAAGCCATGGACTCCCGACGTCGACAGGCTGCTCAGCTGCTTGCTGCTCAGTGCGGCAGCTTGAGCGCTGCTCAACGTCCAGTAGAAACCCGGTGCGTTGAGTATGGACAAGGCCGACGTGTTCATGGCGGCGATCTGCGCCGTGGTGATCGCACCGAAACCATTGCCGTAGCCCACACCATTCCACAAACCGTAGAACTGAGACGACGAGAGTGCCGCGAACGCGGTCGTGCTGAGCGCCTTGCCGGCGTCAATCGCAAACAGTGTAACGAGGTCGTCGGAGCTCAGGGCGGCGGCCTGGCTTGCGCTCAGTGCCGCCACCATAGCGGTGTTCATGCGTTCGAACTGGCTGGAAGAACTCATTCCCGCGATCTGGGCGGTGGTCAGCGCGGCGACCTGGCGCGTGCTCAAAGCATTGATCTGTAGCGAACCCATGGCGCCCAACTGGGCAGGACTGAGCGAGGCGACGCTGGCAGGACTCAAGGCCAACACCGCGGCGTTCGTCAAGTAATTCAGCACCACGGCGGACAGTGCGTTCAACTGCCGGGTGCTCAGCGATGCGAACTGTGCCGTCGCCAAGGCGTTGACCTGGCCGCTATTCAGCACGGACACCTGCAGCGTGCTCAGGCCCGCGATGCCGGCGATTTTCACCGCGGCCAGGTCAGCCGTCTCCATCGCGGCCAACTGCGCCGTCGACAGGCTGGCGATCTGGGCGCTGCTCAGCGCGGCCGCTTGCGCGGTCGACAGCGCCACCACCTGGTCGGTGGTCAGGCCCGCCAGCATCGAGGTCTTCAACGCGGCCAGCTGAGCCGTGCCCAACAGCGCGATCTGCCCGGGGGCGCCGGCGCCCAGCTGGGCGAACTGGTCGGAGGTCAGCGCGCCGACCGCGTCCGCGCTCAGCGCCTTGATGCCGGCGCTGCCGATGGCGGCGATGTCGGCGGTCGACAGGCCCAGCACCTGGCGCGAACCGAAGGCGCCGATCTGCAGGGAACTAAGGGAGTGGATCTGCGCGCTGCCGAGCGCGGCGATCTGGTCGCTGCTCATGGCGGCGATATGGCGGGTGCCGAAGCCGGCCAGTTGGACCGTGCTCAGCCCGGCCATCAGCGCCGTGCCCAGCACCGGTACCGCCAGCGGATTGAGGACCGCCAGGTCGGCGCTCGACAAGCCGGCCAGGCTGGCGCTGGCGATGGCGCCGATCTGGGCGCTGCCCAATGCGGCGAATTCGCCGGTGGTCAGCGCGCCCAGCTGGGTGCTGCCCAGCGCGGCGATCGTGCGGGTCGACAGCGCGGCCAGCGCCGCCGTTTTCAGCGCGACGAGATCGGCCGTTTCCAGCGCGGCGACGACGTCGGAGGCCAAGGCGTTCAGTTGCGCGCCACTCAGCGCGGCGGCCTGCGCGGTGCTCAGCGCCGCCACCTGGCCCGAGCTCAGCCCCGACATCTGCGCCGTGCTCAGCGCGGCGATGGACTTCGTGCCCAACGCGGCGATGCCGCGCGTGCCGATGGCCAGGATTTCATCGGCCGTCAAGGTCACCAGCTGGTGCGTGCCCAGCGCGGCCAATTGGCCGGTGCTCATCAGGGCCACCTGGTCGGACGACAGGCTGGCGATATCGGCGCTGCTCAAGGCGGCCAGATCGGCCGTTTCAAACGCGGCGATGGCTTGCGTGCTGAGGTTGCTGAAGGCCTGGGTGCCCAGCGCCGCCGCCTGGGCGGTGCTCAGGGCGACGATCTGCGCGCTGCTCAGCGCGCCCATGAAACCGGACGGCAGGGCACCGACGGCGTTCAGGACGGTCGGCTTGATGGCGGCCAGGTCCTGCGTGGTCAACACCGCGACATTGGCGGTGGCCAGGTAGGCCAGCTGGGAGCTGGTCATGACGGACAGGTGATCGGTGCGCAAGGCTGGCACCTGGAGCGAGCTCAACGCCGCAATATCCTCGCTGGTCCACGACAACACGTCCTGGGTGGTCAGGTGGTTGGCGATCTGGTCAGTGGTAATAATGGGGACGAAGGTGCTCATCACGAGTTCCTAATTTGATAACAACTTTCACTATAGCAGAAATTGCGCTAATTTCTACAGAGCAACGAAATTATTTTCCCCGATTTTTATCAAAAGTTACATGAAAAATGCCGCAAAATCAAAGACTTTGCGGCATTCTTAACCAATCAGCAATGGCTTTGTTGTCGCGCGATCAAGCCTTGGCTTCGCCGCCCAACGCTTCCACCACATCGGCCATCAGCTTGGCCAGTTCGCCGCTCATCAGCATGAAATCGCCGTCGAAGCGCTCGTCGTCGTTCTTGGTGCTCGATTCTTTTTCGGCGATCACGTCCAGCGGCTTGATGCCCTTGATCGCCAGCGATTCGGTCAGCACGAAGGAGATCTTGCTGTCCCAGGTCATGGCCAGGCGGGTGCACTGCTTGCCGGCCGCGATGTGGCGGCGCACTTCGTCCGCTTCCAGCGTGTGGCGCACGTAGCGCACGGCCGCCTTGCTCTCGCCGGTGGCGCGCAGTTCGGTATCCATGTCGACCGTGAAGCCGGACGGCGCATCGTCGGCCTGCAGCCATTCGGTCATCACGCCCACCGGCGAGCGCTGCACGCGCAGGCTTTCCAGCGGCAGCTTGTCGACCGCCTTGAGCAGCAGCTTGATCACTTCGTCGGCCTTGGCCGGGCTGGCGGCGTCGACCACCAACCAGCCGTTGACCGGATCGATCCAGGTCCAGACGTTGCTGCGGATCGAGAAGGCGCGCGGCAGCAGTTCGTCGGCCACGCGTTCCTTCAGTTCCTTCATCGCCTTCTTGCCGGGAGCGAAGCCTTGCGCTTCTTCCATTTCGGCGGCGCGCGCCTTGGCGACCTGGTTGATGACGGTGTTCGGCAGCAGCTTCTTCTCGGTGCCCAGCAGGATCAGCATTTGTTTGTTGACGACGTGCACCAAGCCGCCGTTCGGACGCGGCGTGTCCCAACCCTGGCGCAGCAGCTCATTGCTGCTTGCCGGGACGAAGGAGTGGGAGGCCAGCGCTGCTTCCAGTTGTTCGGGGGTGTAGGCCCAAGGGGCCGGCAGACGGTAAATCTGTAGATTCTTGAACCACATGTGTTGAGCCTTGTTTCAGTAATGCCAGGGGAGCGCCATTTTACACGGTGATGGCGGCGCCGGACCGATTGTGTTGCTGACCTAGGCGAACAATTCGCCTTGCCGGGGCAAGGAGGCCTGCGGGCCGGAGCCGGGCGGCTCCAGCGTGCTGGCGCGCACGCCCAGCAGGCGCAGCCGGCGTTGCAGCGGCACCCGCTTCAGGCACTCGCGCGCGGCGTGCAGGATGCCGGTGGTGTCGGCCACCGGCAGCGGCAGGGTGACGTTGCGGCTGACAATCTGGAAATCGTCGAAGCGCAGCTTGATGCTGATGGTGCGGCTGACGTAGCCCTTGCGTTTGAGGTCGTCCGCCAGCCGGGCGCACAGCTGGGTCAGGATGCCGGACAAGGTGTCGCGGTCCTGGCGCGCGTGCAGGTCGCGCTCGAAGGTGGTTTCGCGGCTGATCGACTTGCTCTCGGAGCTGGTGGAGATTTCACGGCGGTCGATGCCGTGCGAGGCCTCGGCCAGCCAGGCCGCGTAGTGGGCGCCGAAATGGTCTTGCAGCAGGCCGGCGTCGGCCGCCGCCAGCTGGCCGATGGTCCCTATGCCCAGCGCCGCCAGCTTCTCGGTGGCCTTGGGGCCGATGCCGTTGATCTTGCGCACGCCCAGCGGCCAGATGCGGGCCGGGATGTCGTCGTAGCCGAGGATGGTCAGGCCGTTGGGCTTGTCCAGGTCCGAGCAGATCTTCGACAGCAGCTTGTTGGGCGTCACGCCGATCGAGCACGACAACCCGGTGGCGTCGCGCACGGCCTGCTTGATGCGCTGCGCCAGCTCGCGCGTCTCGCCTTCGACGTGAGTCAGGTCGATATAGATTTCATCGATGCCGCGGTCCTCGAAATCCGGCGCGATGGCGGCCACGGCGTTCTTGAACAGCCGCGAACAATGGCGGTAGGCGTCGAAGTTGACCGGCAGCAGGATCGCGTCCGGCGCCAGCTTGGCCGCCTTCATCATGCCCATGGCCGAGCCGACGCCGAGCGCGCGCGCCTCGTAGGTGGCGGTGGTGATGACGCCGCGTCCGACATAGTCGCGCAGGCGGGAAAACGTGTGGGTGCCGTCCGCCTGCGCCACCGGCTGGGCGTCGCGGCCGCCGCCGATGACCACCGGCAAGCCGCGCAGCTCGGGATAACGCAACAGCTCGACGGACGCATAAAACGCGTCCATGTCGAGGTGGGCAATGCGGCGCTGGTCGTCAACCATGGTGCGGGTAAAATTACTGTGAATACATACAGTATCTACGGAAATCATTCGCGCCGCAAGACCCCACCTTTTGCCGGGGCCTGATGTTACACTTTGGAAACTATCTGTTTCCTCCTGACGACATGTCCAAGCGCCCGCGCACCCTCTTGCTGTGCCTGCTGCTGTCCGCCGCGCCTGCGGCGTGGGCGGCGGACGCCCCCTGCGCGCCGGCGCGGGCCGGGCTGAGCGACCTGGGCTACTCGGCCTACCGCGACGGCGCCGCCATCCGCGGCATCACGGCCGACGTGCTGGAGGCGATGCGCAAGCGCAGCGGCTGCACCTTCCAGCTGGAGTGGTATCCGCACGGCCGGCTGTATGCGCAGTTCTTCAACGGCCAGCTGGACCTGACCGGCGCCTCGCTGCGTACCGCCGAGCGCGACCGCCATGGCGTGTGGCTGCCCTACACCTACACCCGTTTCGAGCTGCTGCTGCTCAACAAGAGCGCCGGCAAGTTCCGCAGCCTGGCGGAGTTTGTCGAGCACAGCACGGCGCGGCTGAACGTCACGCGCGGCATCTCCTATTCCGCCGCGACGATGGTGCAGATGGAACGGCTGCAAAAGCTGGGGCGGCTGGAATACGTCAACGACTACGGCGTGGTGTTCCGCAAGATCCTGGCCGGACGGGCCGAAGGCACGCTGGCGCCGCCCGCCATCCACGTGCTGCACCAGCGCCAGTTTCACATGCTGGGCAAGATGACGGCCACGCCGTTCGCCGAATCGCCGCGCGCGCTGGTGGGCATGTATGTGTCGAAGCAGGTGCCCGCGCCGACGCTACACCGCTACACCGAGGCGCTGCGCGCCATCATCGGCGACGGCGGCGTGCAGAAAATCTACGAGCGCTATCTTGGCGAGGAGATCGCCCGCCAGATCTTCAGCGGCGGCGTGCGCGAGCTGCTGGACGCCCTGCCGGGCAACTAGCCGTGGCGGGCGCGGAACCACGCCGCGCTGGCCTCGTCGGCCGGGAAGAACGATTCTATCCTCAGCTCGTGCACGGTGACATCGTGCGGCGTGCCCAAGGTGGCGATAGTGGTGAACAGGTTCAGTTCGACGCCGTCCTTGCGCAGCGTCAGCGGCAGGAAGGGCAAGGCGCGGCGGTCCAGGTTGGGAATTGCATGGCCCACCCCGGACATGCCGGCGATGCCGGGCAGCGCCAGCAACTCGCCCAGCAGCAGGGTCGCCTCGCTGCCGGGGCCGTCGCTCATGGCTTCGCGCTGTATCCAGTGCAGCGAGTCGGCGCTGACTTCTGCCCAGTTGTGCAGGTACTGGCGCACGCCGTTCGGGTCCAGCATCAGCTTGAGCACGTTGACCGAGCCGTCGGTGGGAATGGCCGCGTCCTCCGGCATGCCCAGCAGCCAGCGCATCATGCCGGCCGCCGGCGCGTTGGCCATCTGCAGATTCCACAGGCGATCGACCACCAGCGCCGGATACGGCGCCTGCTGCGCCAGCATGAAGTCCAGCGCCTGGCGCACCGCGCCCAGTTCGGGATCGGACAGCTTGCGTTCCTGGTAGGCCGGCGCGAAGCCGGCCGCCAGCAGCATGACGTTGCGTTGTCGCAGGGGGATTTCCAGCACCATGCCCAGCTTCAGTATCAAGTCCTTGCTCGGTTGCGAGCGGCCGCTTTCCAGGAAGCTGATGTGGCGCTGCGAAATCTCGCTCTCGGTCGACAGGCGCAGCTGGCTGTAGCCGCGCTTGCCGCGCCAGTACTTCAGCGCGGTGGCGAAGTCGCTGAAATAGTCGGCCACGCCGTTCATGCCGGCGCCACGTCGAGGAAGTCCAGCAGGTCGGCGTTGACGCGGTCCAGGTGGGTGACGAACATGCCGTGCGGCGCACCTTCGTAGCGGTGCAGGCGCACGTCCGGGATCAGCGCGGCGCTCGGGGCGGCGGTCAGTTCGAATGGCGCGCTGACGTCGGCGTCGCCGGCGATCAGCAGCACCGGACGGTCGATGCGCGGCAGTTCGGGCCGGAAATCGGCGCCGTCTAGAGCGCGGTTGCATTCCGTCAGCGCTTGCAGCGAGGTGCCCAGCGCCAGCTGGCGCAGCCAGTTGGCGATCGCCGGCGAGGTGTCGGGCGTCAGGAACGGCGGCAGGTTGTCGTCCACCCACTGCGGGAAATCGCGCGCCAGCTGCTGGTTGCGGAAGTAGTCCAGCAAGGCGGGGGCTATGCCGTCGGGGTTGCTGTCGTCCTGGGTGATCATCGGCGTCATCGTGCCCAGCAGCGCGACGCGGGCCACGCGGGCGCTGCCGTGGCGGCTCAGGTAGCGGACGATTTCGTTGCAGCCCATCGAATGACCGACCAGCGTCACGCGATGCAGGTCCAGCGCCTCGATGACGGCGGCCAGGTCGTCGGCCAGCGTGTCGAAATCGTAGCCGCGTCCCGGATCGCTGGAGCGGCCGTGGCCGCGCCGGTCGAAGGCGATGCAGCGCAGGCCGCGCTGCGACAGCGCCAGCATCTGGTATTGCCACATGTCCGACGGCATGGACCAGCTGGCCACGAACAGCACCGGCGCGCCATCGCCCCAGTCGCGGTAGAACAGGTCGACGCCATCGTCGGTGCGGATGTATCCCGGTGCGCTCAGTGCAGGCATGATGATCTCCTTGGAAGGTAATGATAGCTCGACTGTAATCAGGCGGCGTTCAGGAAGCCGGTGACGCGGGTCAGGCGGCCGTCGGCGCCGAGCTCGGCGACATCGGTGCCGTGCGCCACCGGCGCGCTGCCGGGCGCGGCCAGCGTCCACGAGAAGCGCACCACATGGTTGTGGCCGTCCGGCGTGCCGTCCAGTTCGAAGCGGAAGCCGGGGAACTGGCTTTGCGCGCCGGCGATCATGGCGTCGATGCCGTCGTGGCCGGCGCCGCGCATCATCGGGTCGAGGTAGCTGGCGTCGAGCGCGAAGGCGCGCGCCACCAGGGCGCGGCGGGCGGCGGCGTCGCGTTCGTTCCAGACGGCCAGGTATAGCGTAGCGATGTGGGATGGGGTAGTCATGCTGATCTCCTTGAGTGGGTTGTGTCGTGGCGACAGAAACCATTCTCCGGAAATCGGTGCGCGGCGGCGATTACGTCCCAGGTAATCGTCGCGCCACCACCAGCACGGCGCCGGCCACCAGGCTGGCCGCCAGCAGATAGATGCCGTTGGCGGTGCTGCCGCTCGCATCCTTGATGGCGCCGACCAGGTAGGGACTGGCGAAGCCGGCCAGGTTGCCGACCGAGTTGATCAAGGCGATGCCGGCCGCCGCCGCCGCGCCGCCCAGCATGGCGGTCGGCAAGCTCCAGAAGATCGGGAAGGTGCTCAGGATGCCGGCCGTCGCCACGCTCAGCGCGGCCATGGCGATGACGGTGTTGTCGCTGTAGACAGTGGCCACCACCAGGCCCAGCGCGCCGGCCACGGCGGCAGCGGCCGCGTGCCAGCGCCGTTCGCCGCTGCGGTCGGAGTGGCGCGCGGCCAGCACCATCGCCACCGCCGCCACCGAGTACGGGATCGCCGTCAACAGGCCGATATCGAACACGTCCTTGACGCCGCTGTTCTTGATCAACTGCGGCAGCCAGAAGCTCACGCCGTACAAGCCCATCACGAACAGGAAGTACACCAGCGCCAGCAGCCATACCTTGCCGCTGCCGAATACCTGCGCCAGCGGCAGACGCTGCTGATGCTGGCCGTCTTCGGCGATGGCGCGCTCCAGCTGCTGCTTGTCGTCCTCGCTGAGCCACTTGGCGCTGCGGATGCCGTCGTCCAGGTAGAACAGCGTCCAGACGCCGATCAGCACCGACGGCAAGCCTTCCAGCAGGAACAGCCATTGCCAGCCGCTGAGGCCATATAGTCCGGCGAAGGTTTTCATGATCCAGCCCGACAGCGGTCCGCCGACCACGCCGGCCACCGCCACCCCGCTCATGAACAGCGCCACCATGCGCGCGCGGCGATGGGCCGGATACCAGTACGTCAGATACAGGATGATGCCGGGGAAGAAGCCGGCCTCCGCCGCGCCGAGCAGGAAGCGCAGCAGATAAAACGTCGCCACGCTGTTGGCCAGCATCAGCGCCGACGAGATCAAGCCCCAGCTGATCATGATGCGGGCGATCCAGATGCGGGCGCCGGTGCGCGTCATCAGCAGGTTGGACGGCACCTCGAACAGGAAGTAGCCGACGAAGAAGATGCCGGCGCCGATGCCATAGACGGTATCGCTGAAACGCAGGTCGGCCAGCATCTGCAATTTGGCGAAGCCGACGTTGACCCGGTCCAGGTAGGCGGCCACGTAACACAGGAACAGGAAAGGCATCAGCCGCCAGCTGACGCGGCGGTACAGGGGGTCGAGCTGGTGATCGTGGTGGCGCATGCTGGCGGTCCTTATTCTGGGTATTCGGCGCGGGGCTATGGTGACACCGGGAAGCGAGGCCGCAAACAAATTTTCTAAATTATTTACAAAAACCCTTGCGGAACGGATAAACCAGCTTGTAGAATACGGCCTCGTTCAGCAGTTGTGACAAAGTAGTGAAGCAAAGCTGATATGTTTTCTGGGTGCTTAGCTCAGTTGGTAGAGCGGCGCCCTTACAAGGCGTAGGTCGGGAGTTCGACCCTCTCAGCACCCACCAAGAAAACAGAAAAAACGAAATTTGGAGCGGTAGTTCAGTTGGTTAGAATACCGGCCTGTCACGCCGGGGGTCGCGGGTTCGAGTCCCGTCCGCTCCGCCAAATTCCTTTAAGGGCCCGATTCGTCGGGCCCTTAATCATTTCTGCGCCGCTTTTATCCCAACTCGTACCAGACTCCGCGCCCGCTGCCGAACTGCCTCAACTGGCCATGTTCAACCAGGTTGCGAAAATGCGGCTTCAAAGTGTTTCGGTTGCGGCCGGAGGCCCGCAAGATATCCGCCATCGTCACCCGGCCATGTTCTCGTGCAAACTGCACGATTTGCAGCGACAGTTCAGGTAGCGCCGCCAGCACAACACGCTCCAGCTCGACCTTCTTCTCAAGCCGGCGTATCTGTTCCGCCAGCGAACGCAGAAAAAACAGCAGCCACGGTTGCCAATCCGGCGCATCGCTGCGGATCGTCGCTTGCGTTTGCCTGAGCGCCAGGTAATACGATTCCTTGCTTGCTTCAATCACGCTTTCCAGTGAGCTGTAAGGTACGAATGCATAGCCGGAGCGGAGCAATAGCAAGGTGGTCAAAATACGACTCAAGCGCCCATTACCGTCCTGGAATGGATGAATCGCCAGGAAAACAACCGTGAAAATGGCGATCACCAGCAAAGGATGCAGCCGCCCGCCACGCAACTCCTGCACGCTCCAATCTAGAAGCTCAGCCATGAGTCGCGGCGTATCAAACGGCGACGCTGTTTCGAACACGACGCCCAACTGCCAGCCATCGGCGTCGAAGGCAACCACGCTATTGATGCTGGTCTTGTATGCGCCGCGATGCCGCTCGTCCTTGTCGCTATGACGCAGCAGCATCTGGTGCAATTGCTTGATATGGTTTTCGGTCACCGGAATGTCTGGCCAAGAGTGGAATACGACGTCCATTAATTCCGCATAGCCCGCCACTTCCTGTTCATCGCGCGTGACAAACGATTTGACCTTGAGATTGGAAAGCAAGCGCGCCACCTCGCGATCTGACAAGCTGGCGCCTTCAATACGGGTGGAGGAGCCGATACTTTCAATGGTGGCGACGCGGCGCAAGGCCGACAGCCGGTCCGGCGCAAGCCGGCCCAAGGCCCGCCAGGCACCTTTGAATTCATCGATCCCCGCAATAAGATTCAGGATCTCAGGGGTGATGTGCAGAGTATCGGTACGCAGCATACAACCAATAATACACCCATTTACAACCAATTAAGTCCCGCCTAATTGAGCGGATGTTATCCTTCCGGCATGAGTATTCCGACACCGTTCCGCACGCCCTATCTGCGTTTCCGCATCCGCATGGCGCACCAGGCGATGCTGCAGTTCGTCGCCAGTTTCAAGACTTCGCTGGAATACATACTGCTCGGTTTCGGCCAGGTGCTGGTGGGGCTGATCGCCTGCCTGGCCCTGCCCGGATTGTTTGCGGCGACGCGGCCGTGGCCGCAGGCGCTGGGCTTGTTCGCCGGCCAGACGCTGATCGCCAGCGCGCCGGTCTGGCTGCTGCGCAAACGGCTGCTGCCGGCGCAGGCGCTGCTGTGGTGCCGTCCGCTGCCGATTCCGGCACGCCTGCAATGGGGCGCCAACATCGCCGTGGCCGGCATGATCATCGTTCCGTTGAGCATGGCTTACGCAATTTCCACCACCATCTGGCTGTACCAATGGCCGGACTGGCTGCAACCGGTCGCCCCGCAGGCGCTGCTGCTGACCGTCGGCTCGCTGCTGCTGGGCTGGATCGTCTCGACGCTGGTGCTGGCACAGCGTTGCCGCATGCCGGCCGCCGCCAGGCTAGCCCCCGACCGCCCAGCGCCAGGCCCGTATGTTCCGGCGGCGCTGCGCCGGGGCGCCAGCGCCGGCGCCCCGGCGCAGCGCGCGCGGACCGCGCTGTATCACTGGCGCCAGCTGTTCTGGCTGCCGTTCTGGCGCGCCGAGAACGTGGTCGGCATCCAGCAGACCGTGCTGCTGCTGGGCGCCGCGCTGGGCATCGCCGTGTGGCTGTGGCATCCGCCGGTGGTGCCGCCGGCGCTGTGGGGCTTCAACGCCGCGATCCTGTTGATGCTGCTGACCGACCGCGGCGACAAGGCCGTCACCGAACAGATCGCCCTGCTGCGCCCGGTCGCGGCGGCGTGGCCGGTGCGCATCGAGCGCCTGTTCCGCTTTGCGCGCGTGTCCACGCTGCTGCCCGGCCTGGCCGTGATGGCCTGGTTCGCGCTGCTGACCTTGGGCCACCTGGGCCGCGCCAGCAGCGCCGGCTACAGCACCACCGTCGCCACCGTCTGGCTGTGCTTTGCCGGCGTCGCCCAAGTCGCCATCATCTCGCTGCGCCGCCTGAGCGTGCGCGGCCGCGTTGGGCTGGTCATCAGCGCCATCATCATCCTGACTGCCATTGGAAGCGAACTATGGAATTGAACCCCGTGCTGCGCATCGACCAGCTGACCTTCGAATACGCCAGCCATCCGCTGTTCCGCCGCTTCGACCTGCAACTGGGTGCGGGCATCACCTGGCTGCGCGGCGAAAACGGCGCCGGCAAGACCACGCTGCTGAAGCTGGCCGGCGGCGCGCTGACGCCGCATGCAGGCGCCATCACGCTGGACGGCCTGGACATCCAGGCCCAGCCGCTGGCCTACCGCCTGCAGTGCTACTACTGCGGCGGCGACACGCCGCAACTGCCGTGGCTGACGGTGCGCGAAATCCTCGACCTGCACCTGTCGCTGTATCCCGACACCGATGCCGCGCTGCTCAACGCCGAACTGCAAGCCTTCCACCTGCTGCACACGCTGGACCAGCCGGTCACCACGCTGTCGCTGGGCCAGCACAAGAAGATGCAGCTGTCGCTGGCGCTGGCGCTGCCGGTGCGGCTACTGCTGATCGACGAGCCCTTCAACGGCCTCGACGCCGACGCCATGGCCTATCTGCGGCAACAGCTGTCGGCGCCCGAACGGCTGGCGCGCCAGTGCATCCTGCTCACCAGCCACCTCGACCCGGCCTTGCCGCTGTCCGCTACCGTGCAACTTTAAGTTATCATTGGAACGATAAAGCCGGGCCGGCCCGGTCCGCGCACCTTGCCCTGCACGGAGTTCCCTTGATCTTTGGCTTCCTCAAATCGCCCGTTTTGTCGCCGCGTTTGCTGCGCCTGAAGGAATCGGCGCTGTTCGCCACGCTGACCCCGCTCGAACTGAACATCGTCGACGGCCTGATGCACGAGCGCCGCTACCTGGCCGATGAGATCATCTTCGACGAGGGCGAGGAAGGCCAGGCGCTGTACCTGGTGATGTCGGGCCGGGTGATCATCAGCCGCCAGCTGGGCGCCACGCGCGAAGTGGTGGCCGAGCTGTCGGCCGGCTCCTTCTTCGGCGACCTGGCCCTGCTGGACAACACGCCGCGCAACGCGCAGACGCGCGCGCTGGACAACTGCGAGCTGGCGGTGTTCTTCCGCGCCGACTTCATGGGCCTGATGGAGACCGACGCCGTGATCGGCTACAAGATCTCGCTGGCCCTGGCGCGCCACATCGGCAGCCGCCTGCGCGACTGGATGACCGGCAAGCCGCAAGTCGAGGCGCTATGAATTTCCTGCCGACCCAACAGCGCGCCGGGCCGGTGGTCTGGAGCGGCATCATCGCCGCCACCTGCGTGCTGTTGTTCCTGCTGCAGCAGATGCTGTTCCTGGCCATCCCCTTCCTGCTGGGGATCGTGCTGTACTACATCCTGCAACCGCCGATGCAGCGCTTGATCCGCATGGGCCTGAGCCACAACGCCGCCACGCTGATCGTTGGCAGCGTGTTCCTGTTGCTGCTGGTGGCGGCCGGCCTGGTGTTCATCTACTGGGATTCCGGCCCGTCCGACTCGTGGCAGGACATGCTGGGCAAGTACCTGAGCGGCGGCCTGGAGTTCGTGCGCCACACGATGCTGTCGCTGGAGCAGCAGTTCCCCATCCTCAAGCAGATCAAGCTGGCGCGCACGGTCAACAGCCGCGTCAGCGCCTTCACCGGCAGCTTCGTGCAGAAGCATTTGACCGACATCCTGGTGTCGGTGGCGGCGTGGCTGCCGTCGCTGCTGCTGGCGCCGTTCCTGACCTTCTTCTTCCTGCGCGACGGTTTGCGCTTCAAGAAGTTTTTGGCGCGCGCCGTGCCGAACGCCTTCTTTGAAAAGACCTTGTGCCTGCTGCACGAAGTGGACCAGACCGCGCACCGCTACTTCCAGGGCCTGATCAAGCTGACCATCCTCGACACGGCGGTGCTGGCGTTCGGGCTGTGGGCGATCGGCGTCTCGTCGCCGCTGGTGCTGGGCTTGATCGCGGCGATGCTGGCGTGGGTGCCGTATGTGGGCTCGATCGTCGGCTGCGTGCTGGTGGTGATGGTGGCCTCGACCGACGCGCCGGCCGATCCGGGTGTGGCCTACATGGCGATCGGCGTGTTCATCACGGTGCGGCTGCTGGACGATTTCGTCTTCATGCCGCTGACCCTGGGCCGCAGCCTGCACATCCATCCACTGATCACGGTGCTGATGATCTTCATCGGTGGCTCGGTGGCCGGCGTGGCGGGACTGATGCTGGTGCTGCCGCTGCTGGGCGTGGTGATGGTGGTCGGCGAAACGCTGGGCCGGCTGATCACCGACCCGCGCCTGCGCGCGCGCCACCGCAACGCCATGGAGCTGCGCGCCAGGCAGGCCAGCGCCGACCTGGTGACATAAAAAAATAATCGGGGGTCAAGTCTGACATTCGGACACGGGCTCTGCCGTAATGAACGTTACGGCAGAGCCCGTGTCCGAATGTCAGACTTGACCCCCGATTCTCTTTTGCTTTGCTGCGTACGCTTACGCGGTCATCGCCTGCTTCTCGGCAGACTCGGTGACGACTTCCTCGTCGTCCGAGCGGATCAGGTGGTCGAAGGCCGACAGTGCCGCCTTCGCGCCGTCGCCGGTGGCGATGATGATCTGCTTGAACGGCACCGTGGTGACGTCGCCCGCAGCGAACACGCCGGGTATCGAGGTCTGGCCACGCGCATCGACTTCGATCTCGCCGTGGCGCGACAGCGCCACCGTGCCTTTCAGCCACTCGGTGTTCGGCACCAGGCCGATCTGCACGAACACGCCTTCCAGCTCAACCTTCTGCACCGCGCCCGACACCCGGTCGGTGTAGCTCAGGCCGTTGACGATCTTGCCGTCGCCGTGGATCTCGGTGGTCTGCGCCGAGACGATCACGGTGACGTTGGCCAGGCTGCGCAGCTTGCGCTGCAACACCGCGTCGGCACGCAGTTCGGCGCCGAACTCGATCAGGGTCACATGCTTGACCAGGCCGGCCAGGTCGATCGCCGCTTCGACGCCGGAGTTGCCGCCGCCGATCACCGCCACGCGCTTGCCCTTGAACAGCGGGCCGTCGCAGTGAGGGCAGTAGGCCACGCCGTGGTTGCGGTATTCCTTCTCGCCCGGCACGTTGATCTCGCGCCAGCGGGCGCCGGTGGCCAGGATCACCGACTTGGCTTTCAAGACCGCGCCGCTGGCGGTCTGCACTTCGATCAGCTTGCCCGGCACCAGCTTGGCGGCGCGCTGGGTGTTCATGATGTCGACTTCGTATTCCTTGACGTGCTGCTCCAGCGCCACGGCGAATTTGGGACCGTCGGTAGCCTTGACCGAGATGAAGTTCTCGATCGCCAGGGTGTCGAGCACCTGGCCGCCGAAACGCTCGGCCAGCACGCCGGTCTTGATGCCTTTGCGGGCGGCGTAGATGGCCGCTGCCGCGCCGGCGGGGCCGCCGCCGACGATCAGCACGTCGAACACGTCTTTCTTGCTCAGCTCAGCGGCCTGGCGGGCGCCGGCGTTCTTGTCCAGCTTGGACAGGATCTCTTCGACGTTGGTGCGGCCCTGGCCGAAGTGCTCGCCGTTCAGGAACATCATCGGCACCGCCATGATCTGGCGCGCCTCGACTTCTTGCGGGAACACGCCGCCGTCGATGGTGGTCACCTTGATGCGCGGGTTGATCACCGCCATCGCGTTGAGCGCTTGCACCACCTCCGGGCAATTGTGGCAGCTCAGCGAGATGAAGGTTTCGAATTCGTAATCGCCATCCAGGTTGCGGATCTGCTCGATCACGGCCTCGTCGAACTTGATGGTGTGGCCGCCGACCTGCAGCAAGGCCAGCACCAGCGAGGTGAATTCATGGCCCATCGGCACGCCGGCGAAACGCACGCCGATATCGGTGCCCGGGCGGTTGATGCTGAACGACGGTTTGCGTTCGGCATCGTCGGTGCGCTTGACCAGCGTGATCTTGTCGCTCAACAGGACGATTTCCTGGAGCAGTTCTTCCATCTCGCGGGCCTTGGCGCTGTCATCGAGAGAAGCGACGATCTCAATCGGTTGCACCACTTTTTCCAAGTAGGCTTTCAACTGGGTTTTGAGAGTTGCATCTAACATGATTTTTCTTCCTTTTTACAAATATTTAGGCGTATGCCGGGCCGGACGCCCGGACCGGCATCGCGGTATTACTTGTGTGCTGCGGTCTCTTTCAAGACGTGCTCGGACTTAGATCTTGCCGACCAGGTCCAGCGATGGGGTCAGGGTAGCCGCGCCTTCGGTCCATTTAGCTGGGCAAACTTCGCCTGGGTGGGATGCCACGTACAGCGCTGCCTTCACTTTGCGCAGCAGTTCCGACGCGTCGCGGCCGATGCCGTTGTCGTGCACTTCCAGCACTTTGATGAAGCCTTCCGGATTGATGACGAAGGTGCCGCGCAGTGCCAGGCCTTCTTCTTCGATCATCACTTCGAAGTTACGCGACAGGGTGCCGGTAGGGTCGCCGATCAGCGGGTAGTTGACTTTTTTGATTGCATCCGAGGTGTCGTGCCATGCTTTGTGCGCGAAGTGGGTGTCGGTCGACACGCCATACACGTCCACGCCCAGCTTGGCGAATTCAGGCTGGTGGTCGGCCAGGTCTTCCAGTTCGGTAGGGCACACGAAGGTGAAGTCGGCTGGGTAGAACATCAGAACGGACCACTTGCCCTTCAGGGACTCGTCGCTCACGTCGATGAACTTGCCGTTGGCGTATGCGGTTGCCTTGAATGGTTTTACTTGGGTATTGATCAGAGACATTGTGGTTTCCTCGTTGGGTTGTGAATCATTGAGACGCCAGTTTAAGGGTTTTCGCCCCATTTGCAAAATTGATTGTTCCAATAGTTTCAATAGCTATCGACTATAGAACAAGCAAAGCGGATAGCTATTATCGCTGTTTCGGGCGCTGGGAGCAGGCGCGCCGGCCTGGGGCTTACTGGCTGCGCAGCAGCTGGTCGAACTGCGCGGCCGGCATGGGGCGGGCGAACAGATAGCCTTGGCCGTAGTCGCAGCCGGCGGCGGCCAGCAGGTCGCGCTGTTCCGGCGTTTCCACGCCCTCGGCGATCACCCGCAGGCCCAGCTTGTGGGCCATGACGATGATCGCGTCCGACAGCGCCATGTCGCTGGAATCGGGCGCCAGGTTGCGGGTGAAGGAGCGGTCGATCTTCAGGTAATCGATGTCGAACTTCTTCAGGTAGGACAGCGACGAGTAGCCGGTGCCGAAGTCGTCCAGCGCCACCTGGATGCCGGCGTCGCGCAGTTGCAGCAGCTTGTTGCTGACCGTGGCGTTGGCGTCGAGCAGCAGGCCCTCGGTGATTTCCACCACCACCGCCTGGCCCGGCAGGTCCAGCGCCTGCAGATAGCTCAGCCAGGTGTCGTAGGCGCCGTCCTCGCGCGCGAACTCCAGCGGCGACTGGTTGACGCTGACCTGGAATTCCGGATGGTGCTCATGGCGCCAGCGCTGCACCCAGCGCGCCGATTCGCGGAACACCCATTCGCCGATGTCGATGATCAGGCCGCTGGCCTCGGCCAGCGGGATGAAGTCCATCGGGCTGACCACGCCGCGCTGCGGGTGGTTCCAGCGTATCAGCGCCTCGGCCTTGTGGATGCGGCCGCTCTTCAGGTGGACGATGGGCTGGAAATACAGTTCGAACTGCTCGGCCTTGAGGGCGCCGCGCAAGTCGTTGGTCAGGCGCATGCGGTTCAGCGCCGCCACCTGCAGGGTCGGCGTGAAATAGCTGTAGCGGTTGCGGCCGGCGCCCTTGGCGGCGTACATGGCCTGGTCGGCGTGCTTGAGCAGGTCGTCGATGTCGAGCGCGTCGTCCGGGTACAGGGTGATGCCGATGCTGGCCGAGACGAAGGCTTGCTCCTGCCCCAGCGGGAAGGGCAGGCGCAGGCTGTCGATGATGTGCTGGGCGATGTGCTCGACCCGCTCGGTGCCCTCGAGCTCGGACAAGATCACGGTGAACTCGTCGCCGCCCAGGCGCGCCACCGTGTCCGACTTGCG
The DNA here is from genome assembly GCF_003416895.1 of Duganella sp. BJB476. Classification (GTDB taxonomy): domain Bacteria; phylum Pseudomonadota; class Gammaproteobacteria; order Burkholderiales; family Burkholderiaceae_D; genus Rugamonas. Next base: position 26,682 of record NZ_QVIO01000014.1, on the reverse strand, counting down.
CACGCAGGCGCTGATGCGGCGCGCCGCGTCCACCAGCAGGATGTCGCCCTGGTGGTGGCCCAGGGTGTCGTTGACTTCCTTGAAGTGGTCGAGGTCGATGAACAGGATGGCGATGTGCGAGCGGTCGCGCTGGCTCTTGAGCATGTCGTGCGCCAGCCGGTCGTGGAACATGCGGCGGTTGGGCAGCTGGGTCAGCGGGTCGAAGTTGGCCTGCTGCCAGATCAGCGCCTCGCTCTGCTTCTTGTCGGTGACGTCCTCGATCATGCACAGGTGGTGCGGATGGCTGCCCTTCTCGGTCTCGATGGCGGTGACCGAGACTTCGATCCAGACCAGCTCGCCGTCCGGGCGGAACAGCCGGTTGGTGATCTTGAAGCTGCCGACCTCGTGCGCGGTGAGGCGCCCCATCTGCACCTTGAGCTGGGCCACGTCCTCCGGATGGGCGCCCTCGAACCAGCGCATGGCGCTCAGCTCGACCTGCGAACGGCCGACGATTTCCTCGAAGCGCGGATTGATGTCGCGGTATTCGGAGGTGACCGAATCGACCAGCGCGATGCCCAGCGGCGACGCCTCGAACATGGTGCGGAAGCGCTGCTCGCCGGTGCGGATGGCGGCGTTGGCGCGGCGCCGTTCGCGCGCCAGCAGGCTGAAGTGGACGGCCGCGCCCAGCACCAGCACCAGCGCCGCGCCGCCCAGCACGCGGTACAGCCACAGCAGGCTGGCGCCGCCGCCGACGTTGTATATGAAGCCGTCGAAATTGGCGTTCTTCGGCACCATGCCCAGGCCGGCGTAGACGTCGGCGATGTGGCGCCAGCGTTCCGGGTTCTGGTAGCCGATCTCGACGAGCACCGGCTGCACCAGCGGCACCATCTGGCGCGCCTCGTACAGCAGGTGGGCGCGGTCGCTGCGGCGCGAGTACTTGTTGAGGATGACGTCGGCCATCTCCTCCTGGTGGCTCATGGCCCACTGCCAGCCGCGCATGCTGGCGGCGCGGAAGGCGCGCACCCGCTCCGGATGGTTGGCGATCTCGCGCTCGCTGGTGAACAGGTTGTCGCCGTAGAAGTCGATGCCGACCGCGCGCGGGCTGTAGATATCGTAGGGGAAGCCGAGGCGCTCGAAGGTGTCCGGCTCGTTGGTGGTGTAGACCGCGATGGCGTCCACCTTGCCGTTGATCAGGTCGGCCGTGTTGTAGCTCGGCTCGACCCGCTGGAAACTGCTGGCGGGGATGCCTTCCTTGATCAGGTAGGCCAGCAGCTCGTCGGCGCTGCCCAGCTCGTCGGTCAGCGAGCCGATCATCGCGCGCTTGCCGATGATGCGGCGGATGTCCGGCTCGGCGCTGGTCTGGCGCATCGCCAGCGCATACGGCGAGTGCTGGAACACCACGCCCAGCACCACCACCGGCTTGCCGGCCAGGCGCGCCAGCAGCAGGCTGCTGGCGCCGACGCCGTATTCGGCCTTGCCGGCGGCGACGTCGCGCTCCGGCTCGTTGCCGTCCGAGCCTTCGAGGATGGACACGTCCAGCCCGGCCTCGCGGTAATAGCCCTGCTCCAGCGCGGCGTAGTAGCCGGCGAACTGGAACTGGTGATGATGCTTGAGTTGCAGCGTGACCTTGTCCTGCGCCGCGGCCGGCGCCAGCCACAGCGCGGGCAGCAGCGCCAGCAGCGTCAGGCCGGCACGGCGCCACCGGCGCGGCGCGCGCAGGGAGGGGGAAGTGGTGGGGACAGTATCACGTACGGGCACTAGTGTTTTTCCAGAGAATCGCGGGCTAGGTGTAGTGTAGCTGCTTCGGCGGCCGAAATCGTCGCTTTCTGACAATACTCAGGCATAAAACACAACGGACGGCCAGGCGTTTGCCTGCCGTCCGTCGTCACGTCGGTAGTACTACTTAGTTGGGGATGGCGACCGGCACCGGCGCCTGGGCATTGTCGCCCTTGCCCAACTGGCCTTCCACGTTGCGGCCCCAGCCCCACAACGTATTGTCCGAGCGCAGGCCGAAGCTGTGCAGCGTGCCCGCGGTGACCGACAGCCAGTTGTTGGCCGTGCCCACCTGCACCGGCGTCGGGCTGTCCGGGCCGCCGGTGCCGAGCTGGCTCTCGGCGTTGCTGCCCCAGCCCCACAGCTGGCCGTCGCGGGTCACCGCCATGGTGTGTGCGGAACCCGAGGCCGCCGCCAGCCAGTTGCTGCCGATGCCGATCGGCGTGGGTACGCTGATGTCGCTCGAGCCGTTGTTGCCGACCTGGCCAAAGGTATTGTTACCCCAGCCGAACATGGCGCCGTCGGTGCGGATCGCCACCGAATGGTTGGCGCCGGCCGCCAGCGACGACCATTGGAAGGCGCCGATCTTGGCGGGAGAAGAGATGTCCACCTTGCCGTTGTTGCCGACCTGGCCGCTGGAATTGCCGCCCCAGGCATACAGGTTCAGGTTGTCCTTGATGATGGCCAGCGTATGGGTGTCGCCGGCGCTGACCGACAGCCACGCCTTCAGGCCGGTCGGCAGCGGTATCACGACCGGCGCCGGCCGGTCGATGTTGGTGCCGTCGCCCAGCTGGCCGTTGAAGTTGCGCCCCCAGCCGTACATGACGCCGCTGGTCTTGATCGCGAACGCGTGCGCCTTGCCGGCCGCCACAAAGGCCCAGTCGGTGTCCTTGCCGATCTTGAGCGGGACCTGATGCTGAGCGGTGTCGGGCGCGCCTATGCCCAGCGTGCCGTTCTGGTTGGAGCCCCAGGCCCACAGGGTGCCGTCGCTGCGCAGCGCCACCACGAACTGTTCGCCCACCGCCATCTGCTTCCACAGCGTGCTGCCGCCGCTGACCAGCGTCGGCACGTTGCGGTCGGTCTGGGTGCTGTCGCCGAGCTGGCCGCGGATGTTCGAGCCCCAGCCGTACAGGTTGCCGTCGGACTTGTGGCCGATGGTCTGGTTGCCGCCGGCGGCCACGCCGTTCCACTGCGCGATGACGTTGATGGCCAGGCTGCCGACCACGCCGTCCTGGGTCGCGGTCACGGTGTCGGAGCCGACCGCCTTGCCGGTCACAGTGCCGGCCGGGACGATGGTCGCCACCGCGCCGGCGCCTTTGAAGGCCCACACCAGGCCGCTGGCGGTGTTGAGCACCTTGGTGCTGTTGTCCGAATACGTGCCGGTGGCCGTCAGCGGCACCGCGATGCCGATCGGGATGGTGCTGCTGGCGCTGGCGCTGGCCGCGATGGTGATGGATTTGAGCGTCGCCACCGTCGGCGTGGTGGTCGAGCTGCCGCCACCGCCGCCGCATGCGGCCAGGATGGCCAGCACGGGTACCAGCAGCAGGGTCGAGAATTTAAAGTTTTTCATGTTCTTCCAGTTCACAGAATGAGGTCTGCGTGCGGGGCCAACCGGACCGGTGGCCAGCTTGCAACCAGTGTAGCCGCAAGCGGCCTCCACGCATCGTCGGAGCAAGCCTGAATTATCCACGCAATTGCACCGATGGGGGTATTTAACAACATTTCCGGAATGAAATAGACGAAAAAAAAAGCAGCGCCACCGTAGCGACGCTGCTTGCCGGACCGGCCGGGCCGGTTGATTTGCGGCTTATTTGCGACCGCGCGGGGCCGGCTTGGCGCCCTTGACGGGCGCGGCGGCGGCCGGCTTCTTGACCTTGATGGTGTCGAGGATGGAGGCGCGCGGCTTGGTGTCGAGCGACTGCCGCGCCGTCAGCGAACCGGTCAGCGCATTGGCGCGCTGGCCCTGATGGCGTGCCGGCGGCTGGGCGCTGGCGACGATGCCGGAGCGGGCGCCCTTGGCGCTCGGCGCCGGGCCGGACGGCGTGCGCCGGCTCGGATCCGGCGCATTGCCTTCGCCCGCCGACCACGACGGGATCAGGTGCTTGTCGCCGTTGCCGATCAGGTCGCCGCGCCCCATGGCCACCAGCGCCTCGCGCAGGATCGGCCAGTTCTCCGGATCCTGGTAGCGCAGGAAAGCCTTGTGGGTGCGGCGGATCTTGCCGCTGCGCGCGGTCTCGACCACTTCCGAATCCTCGCTCACCTTGCGCAGCGGGTTCTTACGCGTGTGGTACATGGTGGTGGCCATGGCCATCGGCGTCGGCATGAAGGTCTGCACCTGGTCCAGCTTGAAGTTGTTCTTCTTCAGCCACAGCGCCAGGTTCAGCATGTCGAGGTCGGTCGTGCCCGGGTGGGCGGCGATGAAATACGGGATCAGGTACTGCTTCTTGCCCGCCTCCAGCGAGAAGCGGTCGAACATTTCCTTGAACTCGTCGTAGGCGCCGATGCCCGGCTTCATCATCTTCGACAGCGTGTTTTCTTCGGTGTGCTCCGGCGCGATCTTCAGCAGGCCGCCCACGTGGTGGGTCACCAGTTCCTTGACGTACTCCGGCGAACGCACGGCGATGTCGTAGCGCAGGCCCGACGAAATCAGGATCTTCTTCACGCCGGGAATCGCGCGCGCCTTGCGGTACAGCGAGATCAGCTTGCTGTGGTCGGTGCCCAGGTTGACGCAGATCGACGGGTACACGCACGACAGGCGGCGGCACGATTCCTCGATCTTCGGGTCCTTGCAGGCCAGCCGGTACATATTGGCGGTGGGACCGCCGAGGTCGGAAATGGTGCCGGTGAAGCCCTTGGTCTTGTCGCGGATGTGCTCGATCTCGCGCAGGATCGACGGCTCCGAGCGGCTCTGGATGATGCGGCCCTCGTGCTCGGTGATCGAGCAGAAGGTGCAGCCGCCGAAGCAGCCGCGCATGATATTCACGGAGAAACGGATCATTTCCCACGCCGGAATGCGGGCCTTGCCGTAGGACGGATGCGGCGCGCGCGCGTAGTTCATGTCGTAGACGCCGTCCATCTCGTCCATGCGCAGCGGCAGCGGCGGCGGGTTGAGCCAGACGTCGCGCTCGCCGTGCGCCTGCACCATGGCGCGGGCGTTGCCGGGATTCGACTCCAGGTGGAACACGCGCGAGGCGTGCGCATACATCACCGGATCGGTGCTGACGGTTTCATACGACGGCAGCCGCACCACGGTCTTGTTGTGCTTTTCCTTGGCCATGGCCTGGCGTTCTTCGCGGCTCATGATGCGGATCGGCTTGATCACCTCGACCGGCACCACCGGCTTCGGCTCGACCATGCCTTCGTCCACCTCGCCCTTGGCGCCGCCGTTCTCGGTGGCGCACGACGAGGTGTTCTGCTGCACCATCATGTACGGATCGGGATGGGTGTCGATCTTGCCCGGCACGTCGACGCGGGTGCTGTTGTGCACGCCCCAGTCCTGATCCGGCAGCCAGCCGGCCGGCACCATGAAGGCGGTGCCGCGCAGGTCGCGGATGGTCTTGATGTCTTCGCCGGCGGCCATGCGGTGGGTCAGGTCGACCAGCGCGCGCTCGGCGTTGCCGAAGATCAGCAGGTCGGCCTTGGAATCGGTCAGCACCGAGCGGCGCACCTTGTCCGACCAGTAGTCGAAGTGGGCGATGCGGCGCAGCGAGGCTTCGATCGAGCCGATCACCACCGGCGTGCCGGGATAGGCTTCGCGCACGCGCTGGGCGTAGACGGTGACGGCGCGGTCGGGGCGCTTGTTCGGTTCGCCGTTGGCGGTGTAGGCGTCGTCGGAGCGGATCTTGCGGTCGGCCGTGTAGCGGTTGACCATCGAGTCCATATTGCCGGCGGTGATGCCGTAGTACAGGCGCGGCTTGCCCAGCGCGCGGAAGGCCTCGGCAGAGGTCCAGTCCGGCTGGGAGATGATGCCGACGCGGAAGCCCTGCGCCTCCAGCAGGCGGCCGACCAGGGCCATGCCGAAACTCGGATGGTCGATGTAGGCGTCGCCGGTGACGAGGATGACGTCGCACTCGTCCCAGCCGAGCGCAGCCATTTCGGCGCGGGACATCGGCAGGAATGGCGCAACGGCAGCGCGGGCAGACCGTTTCGGGACGGTCGCAAATAAATTGGTAGGGGAGCTCATATCGGACAGCATTGTACCGGAAATGCCCCCGCTCCGCTCATGGCCAAAAGAAAAATTCTTTTAGTATTCAATCACTTGAGTGTAAATGATGACGGATACACATTGCTATAGTCCGCAACTTTGCTATAACGGTTAGATACCTGTCACCGGGAGACCATTATGCGACGCCGACTTTATTTCATGCTGCCCGACGTGCCGAGCGCCCGTTCCATGCTGGACGAGTTGCTGCTGGCGCGGATCGAAATCGGCCATATGCGCTTCATGGCCAGGGATGGTCTGCCGTCGGACATGCCGGACGTCAGCTTTCTGCAGAAGACCGACCTGGTCCACGGCGCCCAGCTGGGCGTGGTGATCGGCGCCATCGTCGGCCTCGGGGCCGGCGTGTTCCTGACGCTGTTCCCGGTGGACGGCATGACCTTGCGCACCGCCGCCATCCTGCTGGTGGCGCTGGGCGGGGCGATTTTCGGCGGCTGGGCTTCCGGCATGAACGCGGCGGCCGTGCCGAATACCCGGCTCAAGCAGTTTATGCCGCGCGTCGAGCAGGGCCAGGTGCTGTTGATCGTGGACGTGCCGGTGCGGCGCGTCGAAGAAATCGAAGAGATGATCGCCAAGCGTCATCCCGAAATCAGCTTTGGCGGTATGGAACCGCCGATGCTGGCGTTTCCGTAACGCCGGCTGCCCGGGGACCTAGGTTCCCCGGGTCCTCCCGCCTGCTTTAGATTCCCATGCTGGACAGGATATTGCCCAATTCGCGCAGGGCCGGCTCCAGTTGCGGATGCTGGGCGGCGAACTTGGCGGAGATTTCCTGGGTGCGCTCGGCCAGGCCGTAGGTGGTGCTGCCGCCCGGATTGGCCTCGGCGGCGGCGCGGCGTTCCAGCAGCTGCTTGATGTCGCCGTCCAGCTGCTTGAGCAAATCCTGCAATTCATCGTCGATCGGGCCGGCGCTGGCCAGGTGGCTGCGCAGGGAACTCAGTGATGCCTTCAGATTGCTGTCCATAATCCACCCCTAGTCGGTAAATTTCGTGGCGACGTAGAGTTCTTCGACTCTGGCGCGGGCCCACGGTGTCTTGCGCAAAAATTTCAGGCTGGACTTGATGCTCGGATCGCTGATGAAGCAATTGATGTCGATCCGTTGGCCCAGCTGTTCCCAGCCGTAATGCGCGTGCAAACGGGTTACGATGGCTTCCAGCGTCACGCCGTGCAGTTCGTTACTCATAGTTCTATCTTACTCACAAAATGAAAGGGCCGGACTCGATTCTTACACAAATCGCGCCCGGCCCCTGCTTCCTTGCTGAACTTCGGCTTACTTTTCGGTCAAGCCACGGCGCTCCAGCAGCGGTTCGATCTGCGCATCGCGGCCGCGGAAGCCGCGGAACATCTGCATCGCGTCCATGGTGCCGCCACGCGACAGCAGCATCTTGCGGAACCAGTCGCCGTTCTTGCGCAGCATGCCGCCGTTCTCGGTGAACCAGTTGACGGTGTCGGCGTCGAGCTTTTCCGACCACAGATAGCCGTAGTAGCCGGCCGAGTAACCGCCCGCGAACACGTGCGAGAAGTAGGTGGTGCGGTAGCGCGGCGGCACCGGCGCGTAGTCGACGCCGGCGGCCTTCAGCGCGGTCGCTTCAAAGCCCAGCACATCGGCCGGGATCTGCGACGCGCCCAGCTGGTGCCATTTCTGGTCCAGGATGGAGGCGGCCAGGTACTCGGTGGTGCGATAGCCTTCGTTGAATTTCTTCGAGGCGATCACCTTGTCCAGCAGTTCCTGCGGCATCGGCGCGCCGGTCTGGTAGTGCTTGGCGTAGTTGGCCAGCACCTCGGGCCAGACCGACCACATCTCGTTGACCTGCGACGGGAACTCGACGAAATCGCGCGGCACGCGGGTGCCGGAGAAGCGTGGGTAGTTGACGTCGGAGAACATGCCGTGCAGCGCGTGGCCGAACTCGTGGAAAGCGGTGCGCAGCTCGTCGTAGGTCAGCAGCGTCGGCTCGCCGGCGTTCGGCTTCGGAATGTTGAGGTGGTTGGCGATGACGGGATGCGTGCCCATCAGCTTGGACTGCGACACGTAGGCATTCATCCAGGCGCCGCCGCGCTTGTTGCTGCGGGCGTAGTAGTCGCCGATGAAGATGGCCAGCTGCTTGCCGTCAGCGTCGAACACGTCCCACACGCGCACGTCCGGATCGTAGACCGGCAAGTCCTTGCGCTCCTTGAACGTCAGGCCGTAGACCTTGTTGGCGGCGAAGAAGACGCCGTTGGTCAGCACGTTGTTCAGTTCGAAGTAGGGCTTGAGCTGGTTCTGGTCGAAATTGAAGCGCTCGGCACGCACCTTGTCGCTGTAGAAGGACCAGTCCTGCGCCGCCAGTTGGAAATCACCGTGTTCCTTGTCGATCACCTGCTGGATCTCGGCGCCTTCTTTTTTCGCGTTGACGACGGCCGGGCGGGCGAACTCGGACAGCATCTTGTTGACCGCTTCCGGCGTGCGCGCGGTCTGGTCTTCCAGCGAGTAGGCGGCGAAGTTGGCGTAACCCAGCAGCGCAGCCTTGTCCGCGCGCAGCTTGGCCGTCTTCAACACCACTTGCGTGTTGTCGTACTTGCCGCCGTGGCTGCCGCGCGCCAGCGAAGCGGCCATCAGCCGTTCGCGCACCGCGCGGTTGGTCAGCACCGCCAGGTTGGCCTGGCCGGTGGTGTTGACCACCGGGATGGCGAACTTGCCGTCCAGGCCGCGCGCCTTGGCGGTGGCTGCTGCGGCGTCGATCGCCTTGTCCGACATGCCGGCAAGCTCTTCACGGGTGTCGACGATCAGCGCCGAGGCGTTGGCTTCTTCCAGAACGTTCTGGGCAAAGCTGGTGGACAGCTTGGCCAGCTCGCCGTTGAGCGCCTTCAGTTTTTCCTTGTCGGCGCTGGACAGCTTGGCGCCGGCGCGCACGAAGTCGGTGTTGTAACGTTCCAGCAGGTACAGCGACTCGGCGTCCAGGTGCAGCTTGGCGCGCTTGTCGTACAGCGACTTGATGCGGGCATACAGCTTGGCGTTGAGGCGGATCGCATCGCTGTGGGCCGCCAGTTTCGGCGACAGCTCACGCTCCAGCGCCTTGAAGCTGTCGTTGGTGTTGGCGCCGGACAGGTTGCCGAACACGCTGGACACGCGCGACAGCAGTTGGCCGGATTTCTCCATCGCGACGATGGTGTTGGCGAACGTGGCCGGCTGCTTGTTGTTGGCGATGGCTTCGATTTCGGCGGCGTTGATGCGCATGCCTTCGGCGAACGCCGGACCGTAGTCCTCGTTCTTGATCTGGTCGAACGGCGGGTAGCCGAACGGCAGCGTGCTGGCCTTGGCGAAGGCATTGCTGGCCGGCAGCATGGAAGCTGGCTCGGCCGCATGCGCGACGCTGCAAACGGCCGCCACGCCGGCGGCGAGTAGCAGGTTGAGGTTGGTGTTCATCTGGTTTTCTTATAAACGGTTTATATTATTTCAGGCCACGACGGTCCAGCAGCGGCTCGATGATCGGATCGCGGCCGCGGAAGTTGCGGAACAAATTCATCGCATCGTCGGTGCCGCCGCGCGACAGCAGCTTGGCGCGGAACCAGTCGCCGTTTTCGCGCTTCAGGCCGCCTTTTTCCTTGAACCATTCGACGGTGTCGGCGTCCAGCTTCTCGGACCACAGGTAGGCGTAGTAGCCGGCCGAGTAGCCGCCGGAGAAGCTGTGCGAGAAGTAGGTGGTGCGGTAGCGCGGCGGCACCGGCGCGAAGTCCACGCCCATGTCCTTCAGCGACTGCGCTTCAAAGCCCAGCACGTCGGTCGGGATCTGCGACGGGGTCAGCTGGTGCCAGCGCTGGTCCAGCAGCGAGGCCGACAGGTACTCGGTGGTCAGGAAGCCCTGGTTGAATTTCTTCGAGGCGATGACCTTGTCCAGCAGTTCCTTAGGCATAGGCGCGCCGGTCTTGTAGTGCTTGGCGTAGTTGGCCAGTACTTCCGGCCACACGGCCCACATCTCGTTCACTTGCGACGGATATTCGACGAAATCGCGCGGCACGCTGGTGCCGGAGAAGCGCGGGTACTTCACGTTGGAGAACATGCCGTGCAGCGCATGGCCGAACTCGTGGAAGGCGGTCTTCACTTCGTCGTAGGTCAGCAGCGTCGGCTCGCCTGCCGGCGGCTTCGGAATGTTGAGGTGGTTGGCCACCACCGAATGCGTGCCCAGCAGCGACGACTGCGAGCTGTACTCGTTCATCCAGGCGCCGCCCTGCTTGTTGCTGCGGGCGTACATATCGGCCAGGAAGATGGCCAGCTGCTTGCCGTCGGCGTCGAACACATCGAACACGCGCACGTCCGGGTTGTACACCGGCAGGTCCTTGCGTTCCTTGAACGACAGGCCGTACAGCTTGCCGGCGGCGTAGAACACGCCATTGGTCAGCACGTTGTTCAGCTCGAAGTACGGCTTCAACTGGTTCTCGTCGAAGGCGAAGCGCTGGGCGCGCACCTTGTCGGTGTAGAAGGCCCAGTCGGAGGCGTCGATCTGGAAGCCGCCCTTGTCGGCGTCGACCACGGCTTGCAGGTCGGCCGCTTCCTTCTTGGCGTTGGTGACGGCCGGCTTGGCCAGTTCGCCCAGCAGCTTGTTGACGGCGGCGGTGTCGTGCGCGGTCTGGTCTTCCAGCGAGTAGGCGGCGAAGTTGGCGTAGCCCAGCAGGGTGGCTTTCTCGGCGCGCGCCTTGGCGATTTTCAGCACCACTTCGCGGCTGTCGAACTCGCCGCCGTGGCTGCCGCGCGTCAGCGACGCGGCCATCAGGCGTTCGCGCACGGCGCGGTTGGTCAGCACGGCCAGCGGCGGCTGGCCGCTGGTGTTGACGATGGCGACCAGGAACTTGCCGTCCATGCCCTTGGCCTTGGCGGCTGCCGCGGCGGCGTCGATGGCGGCGTCGGTCATGCCGGCCAGTTCTTCGCGGGTGTCGACCACCAGCGCCGAGGCGTTGGTTTCCTTCAGCACGTTCTGGGTGAAGGTGGTTTGCAGCGTGGCGATGGCGCCGTTGATGGTCTTGAGTTTTTCCTTGTCGGCGTTGGACAGCTTGGCGCCGGCGCGGACGAAATCGGTGTGGTAGCGTTCCAGCAGGTGCTTGGATTCGGCGTCGAGCTTGAGCTTGTCGCGGTTGTCGTACAGCGATTTCACGCGGGCGTACAGCTTGGCGTTCAGGTAGATGGCGTCGCCATGGGCGGCCAGCTTGGGCGACATCTCGCTATCGATCGCATCGAGCTTGTCGTTGGTGTTGGCGCCTTGCAGGTTGCCGAAAGTGGTTTGCACGCGGGTCAGCAGCTCGCCGGATTTTTCCATGGCGACGATGGTGTTCTCGAACGTGGCCGGCTTCTTGTTGTCGGCGATCGCTGCGATTTCCTTCAGCTGGATGCGCATGCCTTCGACGAAGGCCGGCTGGAAGTGCTCGTCCTTGATCTTGTCAAATGCCGGGTAGTGGAACGGCAGCGTGCTGGCGGCGGCCAGCGGGTTGCCGGCCAGCGCGGCGGCGGGAGCAGGTGCGGCCAGCACGGTCTGGGAGAAGGCCAGGCCGAGGGCGGCCGCGATTACGAGCACTTGAGGACGGGACATGGTGACATCTTTCATTAAACGCCGAGGGAAAATGCTGACGCGCCTAAGCGCAGCATGGAAGCGCAAGATGATATCAGGGTGATATGGCGGCAGTCACTGGCAAAAAATGCTGCACTGCACTTGGTTGGAAAGCGGGGGCTTTTTCCGAAGAATGCTTTGTCGAATTGGCATTTTTACAGCTACACTGAGGTTCCGTTGCAACATCACCGCAGAAATGAACACTCAACAGCTGAAACGACATTGCCAGCAATACCCCGGCGCGGTGGAAACCCTGCATGGAGAACCGTCGAATATCCTGGTCTACAAGGTCGGGGACAAGACCTTCGCCTACTTCAAGACCAGCGAGCCGGAGCGCTGGCGCTTCAGCCTGCGCGTGACGCCGGACCGTTTCCTGGAGCTGACCGACGTGCCGGGCGTGAAGCCAGCGCGCTACATGGGACGCTTTCACTGGGTGACCATCGTCGACGTGAGCAAGTTCCCGGCCGATTATCTGACCGAGCTGGTGGCGGGATCGTACCGGCGCGCGGTGGAGTCGCTCAGCAAGGCCAAACAAAAAGCGTTAAGCCAGCATGCTAGCGGTGCTCGAAGCGGCGATCCGGAATAAACCAGATCATTGCGACACTCACATAGACCGCGAAACCGGCCATCGGTTCCACCAGCGACACGCCGATACCGATCAAATACAGCAGCGTCGACAGCTTGCCCTTGCGATCCTTGCCGAGCGCAATCCTGAGCGCCTCGTTGTTGGCCGCCAGGCACTTCGCCAGGATGAAGTAGGCGATGCTGGACATGAACAGGATGAAGCCATAGCAGGCCAGCGGCAGCGCGGCGAAATGGTTCTCGCCGACCCAGCTGGTCACGAACGGCACCAGCGACAACCAGAACAGCAAATGCAGATTGCCCCACAGCGCGCCGCCGGTGACCTTGCTGACGGTGTGGATCAGGTGATGGTGGTTGTTCCAGTAGATGCCGACGTAGATGAAGCTCAGCACATAGCTGAGGAACACCGGCCACAAAGGCTGCAACGCCGCCCAGTCCGCGCCATGCGGCACCTTCAGTTCCAGCACCATGATGGTGATGATGATCGCGATGACGCCGTCGCTGAATGCTTCCAACCTGCCCTTGCCCATTTCTCGTTATCCTTTTCAGGCCGGCTTGTGCCGGACCAGTTTTATCTGTAGTTCACAACCGACCGCAGCAGCATATTTTTGAAGCGTTGCGACGGATGGCGCATGCTGCCTTTCTCCTTCAAACGCTTGCGTGCCAGCTTCAGTTCCTTCTCTGGCGCGCCTGTTCGCATAGGCCCAATTTTCCTTCTCGCTTGGCCAGCCTGTTAACTACGCAGAAGCTGGCATCGAAGGCCAAAATGCGAAGCAGCCTTCGCCATGGTTCGATCAAAGGTCCATAATTCGGCTTGGTATTCTTGGACCAGTGCCAAATGCAATGCATCGCCTGCGCGAAGACCGGTCTGCCATCCATCCAGCATATGTGTCGCCATGCGATGGTCGTTGTCATCGACTGCAAGCCTGACCAGGACTGGCGCCACAAGGTTCGCAAAGGCATCGACTGCCTTCCTTGCTCCACGTCGCGTGATCAGCTTGCGCCGAATCTGAATGCCCAAGGCAGACAGCAACTCCACTTCCGTCCAGCTGCTAAATGCCAAGGCGTCGCCAGGACTGGTCATCAACCGTTCAGCGAGTTGACTGCCGGATTCTGGAAGCAGGAAAGCCATCAAGACACTGGTGTCGATATACCGCATCAGAAACGATCCGAGTCGCGCATCTTGCGTATAAATTCGGCTGAAGGCTCGCCCAAATAACGAATGCCAGCCCGGTGTTCGGTCAAGCTTGGGACATGCTGCCGGGGTAGATCGCTCTTCACGATCTTGACGACCGCTTTTCCTCGCTTGGTGATCGTCACCTGCTCTCCCCCTTCCACTAACTCGATCAGCCTGCTCAACTGCGCTTTCGCTTCAGCCAAAGAAAACGTGTACATGGGAACCTCCTGACTATCTGGATGGTCACTAAATCATAGCACCTCATGGAACTTATCATCCCGACCAACAGTAGAATATCGTCTGCCCACAAAGCCCAGAAGGGGCACTGCCGAGATCGCGGTGCCGTTGGGACCTACATCAATCGTGCACGCTATGCTGCACGTGCGTGCTGGCGTACAGTGGTAGATGCCCTCGAGGAGTCAATCATGAATGGCAAGCATCAGCCCCTGCAGGAACATCACAGCATCGCAGAGCGTGTTGCCCGTTTAGAGACGGCGATCCACTACCAAGGCCAGGCCATATCACGGCTACAGGAAGGAATGAGGGCCGACTTCGTTCGCACGGACGGCGGCTTTGTTCGTGTGGATATGGGCTTCGCTCGCATGAATGCCGAGTTTGCTCGCGTGCACGAGCAACTGCTGAAGATACGCACCACGGACTTTCGCATTCTGCTTAGCATCTGCCTGACCACGGCCCTTGGCACGATGAGCTTGATCGTCAAAATCTACGGTCTGCTCTAGTGCGCTTGCTGCATTAAACTGCACAAGGGCCGAGAACCCAACAATCAATAGCTGCTGTCGATGCGGTAGGTGATGGTCACAGTGCCCTGGACGGCATACTGCTTCAGGCGCATCGCCGCGACGCCGCCCACGCTCTCTTGCGGAAAACGGATCTCCAGGCGATTGCTTGCGAGCCATTTGACATCCGGGCCGTTGCGCAGATTATTGGTCGCCGGATCACGGAGGCTCCCGCAACCACCCACATAGACCACCTGGGCATCCTCGCGCGCATCAACCTTCACGTCGGCAGGTATGACCACGACCGTATCGATGCAATAGGAAGAAGGGCCGCCGCCGCCACTCTCGTTGAGCAGCACCGCCTTGTACCTGCCATCAGGCGAGCGCATCTCCTTCGTTTGGAAGGGCTGGTCTCCGAAGTAGCCCAGCAAAAAACGCGCCGCGCCTGCCAGCAAGGCCAACAAGCCCACCAGCGCCAGAAAATTTTTAAACCAGCGTCCGACAGCACGTCGTCCGGCGAATATCTCCACTTTTTTCCGTCCTCTAAATTTACTCGCGTATCTCAGGTTCCACCAACTGCGCCAACAGCACCAGTGATTCCTGCCAGCCCAGATAGCAGGCTTCCGTCGGGATCATCGCCGGTATGCCTTCCTGCACCACCTTCAGCTCCACGCCGCAGAACACTTCGCGCAGCGTCACGGTGGTCTGCATCACGCCGGGCAGGTTGGGATCGTCGAACTTGCCGGTGTAGACCAGGCGCTGGTTCGGCACCAGCTCCAGGTATTCACCGCCGAAGTGATGGCCGCCGCCGGTGGTGAAGTTGGTGAACGACATGCGGTAGCCGCCGCCCACCCTGGCGTCCAGCGCATGCACCTTGCCGGTGAAGCCGTGCGGCGGCAGCCATTTGGCCAGCGCGTCGGCATCCAGGAAGGCGCGGTAGACGCGCTCCGCCTTGGCCTTCAGTACCCGTTGCAGTTGTACAGTATTCGTAGTCATGATCGTATCTCCTGTGAGTGAGAGGACATCCCTCTATAATCTACGACGAACGACGGTCCGTGAATTCGACACGCCACGCCTATCCTTCTGATCATAGACAAACGTGCAATTACCGCCTATCCTGCCAATTTTCAAATTTGAAACATTAAGGATACGCCATGGGCCAGACTTTTTCCACTTGGCGGCTGCTGGCTGCGGCGCTAGGCGTCACTATTTCGCTGTCCACCGGCGCGGCAGAATCGCTTAAACCAGCCATCGCCGATTTCCGTAGCTGCGCCAAGCCTGGCTGGCCGAGGGAAGCGCTGCGCAATGAACAATCCGGTACCGTCACGCTGGCCTTCCTGATCGCCGCCGACGGCAGCGTCGCCGACGCCAAAGTGACCCGCTCCAGCGGCTTCCCGCTGCTCGACGATGCGGCCGTGACCGGCCTGCGTCTGTGCCACTTCAAGCCGGGTACCGTTGACAGCAAACCCGTCAGTGCCTGGCAGCAGATGCAGTATGTCTGGGACCTGGGGGACGACTCTAAGATACGAGTCGATCAGTCGGCAGTGAACCAATACCGGGATGCCGCGCTGGCCGGAGATCCCGAGGCGCTGTACCTGCTGGCCAAGGCCTACAGCAACGGCGCAGCCAATCAAGCGACCGCCCTGAAGCAGTTCCGTACCACGCTCGACAAGAGCCTGGTGGACGCCCAGTTCGAGCTGGCCAATCGGCTGTCCACCGGAAGAAATGCGCCGAGGGACCAGGCCGAAGCCGCGGCTTGGTATCGCAAAACCGCAGAAGCGGGCAATGCAAACGGACAGACTGAACTCGGCTACCGTTATGTGCAAGCCAAAGGTGTCACACAAAACTATGCCGAAGCGATGATCTGGTATCTGAAGTCAGCGACGCAAGGCGACCACCGGGCGGAATTCAATATCGGCCTGCTGCATTCAGATGGATTCGGCGTCCCGATCAATCTGGCTGAGGCCGCAAAATGGTTTCGCAAGGCAGCCGAAGGTGGCAACACCAAGGGTGAGGCTGCCCTGGGTCAGTGCTACCTGTCCGGCAAAGGCGTTCCCGAGGATCTGCCACAGGCGCTCCAATGGCTGAAGCTGGCAGCCGCAAAACGCAGTCCCGTCGCCGAACGCGATCTGGCGACGATGTACCTGAGTGGCAAGGGCGTTTCCCAAAACGATGAGGAAGGCATACGCTACCTGCGTCTGGCTGCGGCCGACGAAGATATCAGCTCGCAAATCCGACTGGGACTGGTGCTGGCCCACGGGATGCACGGCGTCGCCGCCAATCCTTCCGAAGGCGTGCAATGGCAACGCACCGCTGCCAAGGGCGGTAACGCAGCCGCCGAAAACAACCTGGGCTATGCTTACGAAATAGGTCGCGGCGTTACGCAGGACTATGCGGCCGCACGCGAGTGGTACATACGCGCGGCGGGACATGGGAATGGCAATGCGCAAGCAGCGCTGGGCGGCCTATACCAGCACGGACTGGGCATAGAGAAAGACCTGAACAAGGCCGTTTCGCTGTATCAAAGCGCCGTTGATCAGAACAATAAGGATGGCCTGTATCGCCTGGCGGCGCTGTACGAAGCCGGGCAAGGCGTTCCGCAAAACGCGGCGACCGCCGCCGCCATGTACCAGCGTTCAGCTGATCTGAACTTTGAGGCCGCCATGCGCCGCCTCGCCACCGCTTACACAAACGGCGAACTGGGCCTGAAGGCAAATGCCGCGCTGGCCAGCGAGTGGCAGGCCAAGGCCGAGCAGCAGGCAGCCGCTCCGCGCTTCAACTTCCGCTAGGCTACACTGCCGTCTTGTACCGGAAAAGGATCAACGATGGAAAATTATGTCGAGCTGCTGGAAACCCTGGCGCAGCAGGAAAAGGAATTGCAATTCACCGCCTTCACCAGCGACACCGCGCTGGCGCTGGGCCTGAAGGTGGTCGAGCTGGCCAGGCAACGCGACAAGAGCGTCACCGTCAACGTGACGGTCAACGGCAAGGTGCTGTTCCACCACGCGATGCAGGGCGCGACGCCCGACCAGGCCGACTGGATACGCCGCAAGAGCAATGTGGTGACGCGCTTCGGCCGCTGCTCCTTCCACATTGGCACCGATTATAAAAATCGCGGCGTGGCGTTCGAGGAGGTGAAGTACCTGGACCCGAAAGAGTACGCGCCCTACGGCGGTTCCTTTCCGGTGGTGGTCAAGAATGTCGGACTGATCGGCACGGCCACCGTCTCCGGCCTGCGCCAGGCGGAAGACCATGCGATCGTGGTGGAAGCGCTGCGCGCTGTGCTGGCGTAATCAGTAATGCGGTGGCGGTTCGTGCGCCAACGCGCCGCCGCCTCCGCCGCCTTGCGCCTGGTCGCGCACATGCTGCACCAGCGCCGCGCACATCTGCTCGAGCTTGTCGATCTGCTGCTGTTGCTCGTAGACGCGCTGGTTCAGCGACTCCACGATGTGCTCCTGGTGCGCCAGTTTGATTTCAATATCGATAAAGCGGTCTTCGTTGGTGCTCACGGCATACTCCCTGCTGGAAAGCACGCATTCTACCGCCTTAGTGGCCTTACTTAAGGTAGACCCCGCCACAGACCACCATGTCGTCTTCCGGCATGCAGTACATGGACTTCGGTTCGATCTGGCCGCTGGTCGGATTGGTGAACTTGTAGTCCTGCCAGAACGGCTGCTTTTTCTTCGCCAGCTCGACGCGTTCCTTGACGAAGGCCTTGCCGTCGACGTCCTTAATTTCCATCAGGTTCTTGCCGATCATCTTGGCGTTGGCGCCGTGCGCGCGCACCACGCCGTCCAGGCCGTACACGGTCAGGTACAGGTCGCGGTCGGTGAACTGGCCGTCCCTCTTGTTGATCTCGCCGTAGGTTTTGTCCTTGCCGTTGGACTTCAGGAACTTCAAGGCTTTATGCACCATCGCCTCCGCTTCGGCCTTGGTGGCAATGTCGGCGGCGCGGGCGGCGGGCAACAGCGCGCAGGCAAGAACGACAGACGCAATGAGCTGGGTACGCAAGTGTCACCTCCGGTGAAATCGCGCCAGATTGGCACATGCCGATGCTAGCACAAGGCCTGTTCGATTACGTCTTCGGTGTGGTTAATAGTTCCTTCATCCGTGCCAGCCGCTCCTTCGGCGTCAACACTTCGGACTCGGCCGGCACGGCGTTGCCGACGTCGAGCTCCATCTCCTTGATGAAGCGCGACGGATCGCAATGCACCTGCTCGCCCGCGCGCTTGCGCTTCTTGCACCAGGTGATCTGCAGCGTGCGTTGCGCGCGCGTGATGCCGACGTACATCAGGCGCCGCTCTTCCTGCACGCGGGCGGCAATGGTCTCGGCGGGCGCGTCGGGATCGCCCTTGTGCGGCAGGATGCCTTCCTCGACGCCGACCAGGAACACATGCGGATACTCCAGTCCCTTCGACGCGTGCAGGGTCGACATGCGCACCGCATCCGGGTCTTCGTCCTGGCCTTCAAGCATGGACATCAGCGCCACCATCTGCGTCAGCTCCAGCACGTTTTTCTCTTCGCTGTCGCGGTCCTTGCCGCCACGGCCGCGCTCCTTGAGCCAGTTGGTGAACTCCAGCACGTTCTGCCACCTGGCCTGCGCGGCGCGCTCGTCGAACATATCGTAGAGGAAGGATTCGTAGTTGATCGCTTCCAGCAAGTCGTCCAGCACCTGGGCCGCGTTGTCGCCGCTGCCGCTCGGACCGGGCCGGCTGGCGCGCGCCTCCAGGTTGTTGATGAAGTTGCAGAAGTCGCGCAACGGCAGCAACTGGCGATCATTCAACAGACCTTCGATGCCCCCCTTGAACACCGCCTCGAACAGCGAGCACTGCCATTGACCTGAGAAGGTGCCCAGCGTCTCCAGCGTCGACTGGCCGACGCCGCGCCGCGGCGTGGTCACGGCGCGGATGAAGGCCGGATCGTCGTCGGTGTTGGCCAGCAGACGCAGGTAGCTGATGATGTCCTTGATCTCGGCCTTGTCGAAGAAGCTCTGGCCGCCGGAGATCGTGTACGGGATGCGCTCCTTGCGCAGCGTCTGTTCGATGATGCGGGCCTGGTGGTTGCCGCGATACAGGATGGCGTAGTCGGACCACTTGTTCTTGCGCTGGAAATGGTCGGCCGAAATCATGATCGCCACCTGCTCGGCTTCCTGGTCGTCGTTGGCCATGCCCAGCACGTTGATCGGTTCGCCCAACCCGTGCTCGGACCACAGCGATTTCTCGAACAGCTTGGGATTGTTGCCGATCACCGCATTGGCCGCTTGCAGGATGCGGGTGGTGGAGCGGTAGTTCTGCTCCAGCTTGATCACCTGCAGGTCGGGGAAGTCGGTTTGCAGCGTCTTCAGGTTTTCCACCGACGCGCCGCGCCAGGCGTAGATCGCCTGGTCGTCGTCGCCCACGGCGGTGAACATCGGCTTCTTGCCGATGCCCGTCACCAGCAGCTTGACCAGCTCGTACTGGCAGGTGTTGGTGTCCTGGTATTCGTCCATCAGCAGGTAGCGCAGGCGACGCTGCCACTTGTCGCGCACCGGCTCGTTGCTGCGGAACAGTTCCACCGGCAGGCGGATCAGGTCGTCGAAGTCCACCGCCTGGTAGGCCGACAGCGTCGCCACGTAGCTGGCGTAGATGCGCGCCGATTGCGCCTCGTCCTCGTCCTTGGCGTTGTGCAGCGCGATCGCCGGATCGACCAGGCCGTTCTTCCACAGCGAAATATCGGTCTGGATGCGCCGCACCACCTGCTTGTCGGTGGTGATCGCCATGTCCTGGATCAGCGAGCCGCAATCGTCGCTGTCCATGATGGAGAAGCGGTCCTTGAGGCCGACGCCGTTGGCTTCCTGGCGCAGGATCTTGACGCCCAGCGAGTGGAAGGTCGAGACCGTCAACTGCTTCGCCTGCCGAGGCTGCTTGAGCAGCTTGGCGATACGCTCCTGCATCTCCAGCGCGGCCTTGTTGGTGAAGGTCAGCGCGGCGATGGTGCGCGGATCGTAGCCGCGGTCCTCGATCAGGTGGGCGATCTTCTGGGTGATCACGCGCGTCTTGCCCGAGCCCGCGCCGGCCAGCACCAGGCAAGGGCCGTCCAGGTACATGACGGCCTCGCTTTGCGGGACATTAAGACCGAATTGGGGGGCTTTGGACATCAGGCAACGATCTGGCTAGGGAACAGCCAGCCATTGTACAGCCCCCGGCCGGTCAGAAGCCCGACAACACGATCTTGCCGATGGTGCGGCGGCTTTCCAGCGCCTCGTGCGCGCGGCGCAGGTTGGCGGCGCTGATCTTGCCGTAGACCTCGCCCAGCGTGGTCTTCAGCTTGCCGGCGTCGATCAATGCCGCCACTTCGTCCAGCAGCTTGTGCTGTTCGATCATGTCCGGCGTGCCGAACATCGAGCGGGTGAACATCATTTCCCACACCCAGGTCACGCTCTTGGCGAACAGCTTGTCCATGTCCAGCGGCGCCGTGTTGTGGACGATGCTGACCACCTTGCCCTGCGGCGCGATCACTTGCGCGATGGCGTCGAAATGCGGATCGGTGTCGCTCAGGCACAGCACGTAGTCGACGCTGGCGATCTCCAGCGCCAGCAGTTGCGCCGCCATGTCGCCGTTGTGGTCGATCACGTGGTCGGCGCCCAGCTCGCGCACCCACTTGGCCGATTCGGGACGCGAGGCGGTGGCAATCACCGTCAGGCCGGACAGCTGCTTGGCCAGCTGGATCGCGATCGAGCCGACGCCGCCGGCGCCGCCGATCACCAGCACGCGCTTGCCGGCGTCGGCGCCGTCGCGGCGAATCGCCAGGCGGTCGAACAATGCTTCCCATGCCGTGATCGAGGTCAGCGGCAGGGCGGCGGCGTGGTTGAAGTCCAGGCTGGCCGGCTTGCGGCCGACGATGCGCTCATCGACCAGGTGGAATTCGCTGTTGGCGCCGGGGCGGACGATGCTGCCGGCGTAGTAGACGGCGTCGCCCACCTTGAACAGGGTCACGTCCGGGCCGACGGCGGTCACGGTGCCGGCGGCGTCCCAGCCCAGCACGCGCGGGGCGGCGTCGGCCGCTTCGCCGGCGCGCACCTTGGTGTCGACCGGATTGACGGAGACGGCTTCGATCTTGACCAGCAGATCGTGGCCGGTGGCGACAGGGACGGCGATTTCCACATCTTGCAGGGCGGTGTTGGTGACGGCGATGGCTTTCATGGTTTGCTCCAGATAAAAGTTTTGATGGACGCAGTATGAATCGCCGCATTTACTTTGATAATTGGCATAATGATGAAATCATTCTTCATCAAATCAATAAAATGGCTCTGGACCTGACCGACGTGGCGCTGTTTGTGCGGGTATGCGCGACCCGCAACCTGTCCGCCGCCGGGCGCGAATTCGGCCTGTCGCCGGCTGCGTCCAGCACCCGCATGGCGCAGCTGGAAAAGCAGCTGGGCGCGCGCCTGCTGCACCGGACCACGCGCCAGATCACCGTGACGCAGGACGGCGAAGTGTTCCTGGAACGCGCCGTGGCACTGCTGGATGCGGCCGAGCAGGCCTCGACGGCGGTCGGCCACGGCAACGCCCAGGCACAGGGCTTGCTGCGGGTGGCGGCCTCGGTGACGTTCGGGCGGCTGTACATCGTGCCGGAGGTGG
Organism: Duganella sp. BJB476; assembly: GCF_003416895.1. Taxonomy (GTDB): domain Bacteria; phylum Pseudomonadota; class Gammaproteobacteria; order Burkholderiales; family Burkholderiaceae_D; genus Rugamonas. The sequence goes on along the minus strand of NZ_QVIO01000014.1, from coordinate 5,023 downwards.
CGCAGTTCCTGGAGGAACATCCCGGCGTGCAGCTGGACCTGCGCCTGTCCGACAGCGCCCACGACCTGGCGGCGGACGGCATCGACGTCGCCATCCGCATCGGCCCGCTGCGCGATTCGGCGCTGGTGGCGCGGCCGCTGGCGCCGAGCAAGCTGGTGTTGTGCGCCTCGCCCGACTACCTGCGCCGGCGCGGCGTGCCGCGGCAGCCGGCCGACCTGTTGCAGCACGAATGCCTGGTGCTGCAAGCGATGAACCCGTGGCGGCTGCTCGAGCGCGACGGCAGCGAGCTGCTGCTGCGCGTCGGCGGCCGCTTTCGCAGCGACAACGGCGAGGCGCTGCGCGACGCCGCCATCGCCGGGCTGGGCATCGGCCTGTCGTCGACCTGGCTGGTGGCCGACCAGCTGCGCAGCGGCGCCCTGGTACGGGTGTTGCCGGGCTACCAGACCACCGATTCGGTGATTTCCGCCGTCTACCTGAACCGCCGTTTCCTGCCGCCCAAGAGCCAGGCCTTCATCGACTTCTTCAGCCGGCGTTTCGGGCCGGAACCCTACTGGGATGTCGGCATCGCCTGAGCAGGCGCAGTAGCGATGGCGGCATTTGCGTTACCATGCGGGGATGAGGCGCGTACGCGCCTGCCCTAGACATGGTTTCCCTATGAAATTCGAACATTTAATTGAAATTAACGACCCGCTGAATCCGCTGATCGATGCCCTGAGCCTCAAGCAGCTGTGGAGCGGCCTGGTGCTGCGCGCCGAATCGCCGAAGCTGTTCGTGCCGCACCTGGACGAGTGCGTCATCGACGAGCGCGTCGAGAACGGCTTCCGCCGCCGCCTGACCTACGGCAAGCTGGTCATCGAAGACCGCGTGGTGCTGGAGCCGATGCGCCAGGTGCGCTACGAAGTGGCGGCGCAGCAGGACATCAGCCAGTCCAGCCTGACGATGACCATCGAAACGCCGACCGCCGATACGCTGTACGTGCGCTTCCAGTACGACGACGGCCACGACGCGGCGACCGACGCCGCCAACGCGATGTACGACGATTTCCGCCGCTCGGCCTACCAGGAGTCGGATATCGACACCATCCGCGTGCTGCGCGACCTGGCGCAGCAAGGCCGGCTGGATGCGATGCTGAACTAGTACTCGCCTAAACGGCGGCGCTGCGGCCCCACACCTGCTCCATGCGCAGCGGTGGCGCCTGCAGCGTGGCCAGCTGTGCATGGCTCAGCACCTCGCGGATGCCGTGCAGCTCGGCGCGCGTATCGCGTTGCAGGAACACCTCCAGCGGCGCGCCGCGCGGGCCGATCACCGATTCCACATGCGGCGTGGTCGATTGCAGGCCGCGGCGCGACACCACGCCGATCTCGCCATTAATCAAGCGCACATAGGTGCCGATGGGATAAATGCCCAGCTCGCGTATCAGCAGCGCGGCCAGGTTGCCATCCACCGTCACGTTCGATTCCAGCAGCAGGTCGCGCAGGGCGGCGTGCGGGGTCATGGTCTTGCGCCAGGCGCGCTCGGCCACGCGGGCGCAATAGCGGTCGGCCAGCGCCAGCAAGCGCGCCAGCGGCGGAATCTGCGCGCCCGACTTGCGCAGCGGATAGCCGCTGCCGTCTTCGTTTTCATGGTGATGCAGGATGCAGTCCAACCAGGCCTGGTCGGCGATGCCGGCCAGGCGCAGCAGTTGCACGCCGGCTTCGGGATGGGCTTGCACCACGGCGCGATCGGCTGCGCTGAGTTCGAGGCGGCTGTCCTGCATGCGCTGGTGTTGCTCCAGCATGGCGACGTTCATCGTCAACGCGGCCAGCGTCAGGCTCGCGGTCTCTTCCGGCGACAGCTGCTTCGCCTTGGCCAGCAACTGCGCAACGACGGCGGTATCGATGCAATGACGCACCGCGTAGGGCGCGGCGCGCTGGTTGTGCAGGATGGTGGCAACGGCCACGTCGGCATTGACGGCCACGGCATCGGTGACCAGCAGCGCCACATCGTCCAGGCGGCGGCGCAGATCCGGCGGCGCGGCGCGCTGCGACACGGCTTGCAACAGTGCGTGCAGCTCCAGGCTGGCGGCGTTGAGCTTGCGCAGCGCCGAGTCCGGTTCGCGGGGGGCTTCATGCTGCCCGCTGTGGTCCTCGAACGAACCGCGCTCGACCAGGTAATCGATCTGGTTGGCGCTGGCGATCATATGCCCCTTGCGGACCAGCAGGGCGCCGTTTTCGCCGTACACATTCCACGGTATCAGCATGCCCAGCTTCAGATCGGCTGCCGTGACTTTACGTATCTTCATTGCCGTTGATAAAAAACTATCGAGCCAGCAGCATACGGTGTTTCGGTGAGAATGTGTGAGATTGTTGTATTTTAGGGTGCGGGGGTGCAGTCGATGCAGCCGCAGTCGTGCGCCGGGGCGGTGGCCAGCTGGTGCGCCAGGTCGCGCAGGGCGGTGCGCACGCCTTCCTCCACCACCGGGTGATAGAAGGGCATGTCCAGCATGGCGCTGACGGTCAGCCCGGCCTGGCAAGCCCAGGACAGCAGGTGGCCGATGTGCTCGGCACGGGGACCGATCATCTCGGCGCCCAGGAAGCGGCCGGTGGCGTGCTCGGCGTACACCCGCAGCATGCCCTTGTTTTGCAACATCACGCGGCTGCGGCCCTGGTTTTCAAACGACACCTTGCCGACCGAGAAGCGGCCGGCGTATGACGCGCACAACTCTTCGTAGCTGGCGCCCAGGGTCGCGATCTGCGGCTCGGTGAAGGCGATCGTCAGCGGAGTGCGGCGCAGGCCAGGTTGCACGGCCGGATAGCGCGCCGCGTTGTCGCCGGCGATGCGGCCCTGGTCGGCCGCTTCCGGCAGCTGCGGCCGTTCGTTGTCGGCGTCGCCGGCGATGAAGATGGCGCTGGCGCCGCATTGCATGGTTTGCTGGTCGTACAGCGGAATGCCGTGATGATCGCGCTCCAGCCCGGTGTTCTCCAGTCCCAGCTTGTGCACATTCGGGCGCCGGCCGATCGCCGACAGCAGGTAGCTGAACTGCTCGGTGCGCTGCACGCCGTCGCCGTCCTCGCTGGTGACGGCCAGGCCGTCGCCCTCCGGCACGACCCGGACCACCTTGGTTTTGAAGCGCACGTCGAGCTCATCGGCCATGGCGCGGCGCGCCACGTCCAACACGTCCGGATCGCTGAGCTGGGCGACGCTGCCGCCACGGCCGAACACGGTCACCCGCACGCCCAGCCGCGCCAGCGCCTGGCCCAGCTCCAGGCCGATGACGCCGGTGCCGGCCACGGCGATCGACGCCGGCAGGTCGTCCCAGTAAAACACGTCGTCGCTGGTGATCACGCGCGGGCCGGCCGCGCGCCACTCGTCCGGCACGATGGGCGTGGAGCCGGTGGCGATGACGAAGCGCTCCGCCTCGATCAGCGTGTGTTCGTCGATTTGCAGCTGGGTCGCGCTGAGAAAGCGTGCATGGCCGCGGATCTTGTCCTCGGCCGGATAGCCGTCGACGCTCTCGACGACGAAGCCGACAAACCGGTCCCGTTCGCTGCGCACGCGCGCCATCACGGCCTTGCCGTCGATGCGGACCTGGCCCGGATGCACGCCGAAGGCCGGAGCCGCGTGCAGCGCATGGGCCGCCTCGGCCGCCGCGATCAGCAGTTTGCTCGGCATGCAGCCCACGCGGGCGCAGGTGGTGCCGTAGACGTTGGATTCGATCAGCAGGGTTTTCTTGCCGCCGGTGGTGGCGGCGCGGTAGGCGGTCATGCCGGCGGTGCCGGCGCCGATGACGGCGACTTCGGTGCGTAGCGTTTTCATTTTTCAGAGTCTACACCGTTTGGCTGAACGGCATATCCGGCCAAAAAGGCAAGCTTACCGCGCACGATACGTGTAATCGAGTTTTACTTAAAAGCAAAAGAGTATTAGTATCACTTATCGTTTCCAATTTATATAAGTGCAGCTTATGGGATCACTCGACTACCGGGCACTGGCCGTGCTGGACGCCGTTGCCAGCCAGGGCAGCTTCGAAAAAGCCGCTTTGGCGCTGGGCATCAGCCAATCCGCCGTTTCGCAACGCATCAAGGCGCTGGAAGACGCCGCCGGGCGCCTGCTGATCGTGCGCGGCCAGCCGGCAGTGCCGACCGGCCTGGGCCAGCGGCTGGTGTCGCACCATCGCAACGTCAGGCTGATGGAAGCGTCGCTCGACATTGATCTGGGTCACAAGGTGAGCATGCCGGAGATCGCGCTGGCGGTCGATGCGGCCAGCCTGGCGACCTGGTTCCCCATGAGTTTGCAGCCCTTGCTATCGCCGCCGCGCTGCCAGCTGAAGGTGCAACTGGCCGACCAGAAGATGGCGCTGCACCTGGTGCAGGAAGGCAGCGTGTTCGGCAGCATCGCCGTGGCCCAGGAGCACCCGGACCAGCACGCCAACGGGCCGGACGTCACGCCGCTGGGCAAGATGCGCTACGTGTGCGTGGCCACGCCGGCGTTTGCCGGCCACTGGTTTGGCGACGGATTCTCGCTGGATGCGGTGCGGCTGGCGCCCGCCGTGGTCAGCGACCAGGACATGATGACCGGCTTCCTGCACACGGTGCTGGAGCTGAACGGCCCGTATCCGCACCACACCATGCCGCAGTCGGCCGCCACCGCCGAGTGCATCTATGGCAGCCTGGCGTACGGCCTGATGCCGCAGATCCAGGTGTCCGGCGCGCTGGCCAGCGAGCGCCTGGTCGACTTGGCGCCCGGCCACCACATCGACGTGGAGCTGAACTGGCATGCATGGAACCTCGACACGCCGTTCACCCGCGCGCTGACCGAGCAGATCGTCGCCACCGCCCAGCGTTTCTTGCTCTAAACCATGGGGGTCAAGTCTGACATTCGGACACGGATTCAGCCGTAATCGCTCCCGATGCATGAGCTCGTGTCCGAATGTCAGACTTCGTATATTGAGCGTACCGCATCTCCATCGGATAATAAGGAGGTAGGTGCGGTCAGGCGGAGTGACGCTGATGAGACTTAGTGCCGTGGAGCACGTGGGTCAGATAAG
>NZ_QVIO01000013.1 GCF_003416895.1 Duganella sp. BJB476 | reverse complement strand
TACCCTGGTCCAGCAGCTTGCGGAACATTTCCACGCCGGTGCAGATGGTTTTGACGGTGTCGGTGATACCAACGATTTCGATCTCTTCGCCGACCTTGATGATGCCGCGCTCGATACGACCGGTAACCACGGTACCGCGACCCGAGATCGAGAACACGTCTTCCACTGGCATCAGGAAGGCGCCGTCCACTGCGCGCTCTGGCGTAGGGATGTAGCTGTCCAGTGCGTCGGCCAGAGCCATGATGGCTACTTCGCCCAGAGGACCGGTGTCGCCGTCCAGCGCTTTACGTGCCGAACCTTTGATGATAGGCAGGTCGTCGCCTGGGAATTCGTACTTCGACAACAGCTCGCGAACTTCCATTTCAACCAGTTCCAGCAACTCTTCGTCATCGACCAGATCGCACTTGTTCAGGAACACGACGATGTATGGAACGCCAACTTGACGGGCCAGCAGGATGTGCTCACGGGTCTGTGGCATTGGGCCGTCGGCTGCGGAGCAAACCAGGATCGCGCCGTCCATCTGCGCTGCACCGGTAATCATGTTTTTGATGTAGTCGGCGTGGCCTGGGCAATCAACGTGAGCGTAGTGACGGGTAGCGGTTTCGTACTCGACGTGCGCGGTGTTGATGGTAATGCCGCGTGCTTTTTCTTCTGGAGCAGCATCGATCTGGTCGTATGCTTTAGCTTCGCCGCCGAATTTCTTCGACAGAACAGTTGCGATCGCAGCGGTCAGGGTGGTCTTGCCGTGGTCGACGTGGCCGATGGTGCCGACGTTAACGTGCGGCTTGGTCCGCTCGAATTTCTCTTTTGCCATTTTAGACTCCTAACGATTTGGTGTGATTGCCTGGGCGTACGCCCGACTGTCTTGATAGTGCTGCGTATATTTTTAAATATGCTGCCGGTACTGCGGGATACTGCGAATTCTGGTGCCCTTTACGTGGATTGAACACGTGGCCTCTCCCTTACCAAGGGAGTGCTCTACCACTGAGCTAAAAGGGCTTATGGGGTACTACTGCATTGCAACAATACTGGAGCGGGTGAAGGGAATCGAACCCTCGTCGTAAGCTTGGAAGGCTTCTGCTCTACCATTGAGCTACACCCGCGAGGATTGTTCAATTCTTCTTCATCTACTTGCGTTACCCAGTCTTTTTGCAAAAACTTGGTGGAGGGGGCTGGATTCGAACCAGCGTACTCGAAAGAACAGATTTACAGTCTGTCGCCTTTAACCACTCGGCCACCCCTCCGCGAGGAACCGCAGAGTATGAAGCAACTTCCTTGACCTGTCAACCCTGCATCGCGCTTTTTACTTACTCATTCGCGCCATGAAGATGAACCGTCTGCTTCGGGGCGAGATTTTAACTGCACCAACTGCAAATGTGCAAGTGTTGTTTTTACGTTGAACGAATTCCTATACAATCGGCCCACGATACTGAGACCTGGAGCCCCGCAGTTGAACAACCGTAGCGGTAGTTTGCGCAGCCTGGTGCTGGCCAATGTGGGCCTGATGGCCTGTTACTTCATCGCCGGACGTCTCGGCCTGCTGCTGGCGCTGCCGCCCGGCTACGCCTCGCCGATCTTCCTGCCGGCCGGCCTGGCGCTGGCCTGCTGCGTGCTCGGCGGCGCCCGCCTGCTGCCGGCCGTGGCGCTGGGCTCGCTGACGGTCAACCTGATCTACCCCTTCCTCAGTCCCGGCGGCATCAGCGCCACCGCGCTGGCCGGCGCCTGCTTCCCGGCGCTGGGCGCCTCGCTGCAAGCGTGGGCCGGCAGCACCCTGTTCCGCCGCTACATCGACCCCGCCATCGGCTCCGGCCGCGACGTGGTGCGCTTCATCCTGCTGGCGGCCGGCGTCACCGTCATCAGCAGCACCGTCTCGCTGACCGGCATGGGCCTGCTCGGCATCCTGCGCTGGGACACCCTCATCCTCGACTGGCTGGCCTGGTGGATGGGCGACACCATCGGCATCCTGCTGGCGGCGCCGCTGACCTGGATCGTCATCGGCCGCCCGCGCGCGCTGTGGTCGCGCCGCCGCCTGCTGGTCGGCCTGCCGCTGCTGCTGTCGGCGGCGGCCTTCATCGCCATCTACCTGCAGGCCGACCGCTGGGAGAACAACCAGCAGCTGCAGGCCTTCCGCCTCAAGGCGCAGCAGACCGGCGACCTGCTGCAGGCGCAGTTCAGCGAGCACGAGCGCTTCATCTACGCCATGGCCAAGGCGCTCAACGACCCGCGCCGCACGCTCAGCGCCGAGGACTTCGGCAACCTGGCGCACGGCTACCTGGACCAGCGCCCCGAGCTGCTGTCGATGGCCTGGCTGACGCCGGTGGCCGGCGACGAACGCGCCGCCTTCGAAACCTGGGGCCGCGCCCAGATCGCGCCCGGCTTCGAAATCCGCCAGCGCAACGCCGACGGCGCCCTCACCTCCGCCGCCGCGCGCCAGCGCTACTTCGTCGCCACCTACATCGAGCCGGCGGAAAACCGCGTCTACCAGGGCCTGGACTTCCTGTCCGATCCGCAGCGCCGCACCGCGCTGGAGCGCGCCATCCAGTCCGGCCAGCCGACCGCCACTGCGCCGCTGCAACTGATACGCGCGCAGGCCAGCTCCGGCTTGCTATTGCTGCAAACTGTCTACCCCAACAACAATCGCCACCAGGCCATCGGCTCGCTGCTGATCTCGATGCAGTTCGACGCCTACCTGGACCAGGCGCTCAAGCGTTCCGAGTTCGGCCACTTCCTGATGCGCTTCGAGGACATGGACGACGACGGCCCGCGCCACCTGGTGCGCGACAGCCTGCAACGCGCACCGGAGCCGGGCGACTTCCAGCGCCAGCTGCACTTCGGCGGCCGCATCTACGAGCTGACGCTGGCGCCGACCCCGGCCTACCTGCAGCAGCAGCGCGGCTGGCAAAGCTGGACCGTGCTGACCTGCGGCCTGCTGCTGACTGGCCTCTTGGGCACCTTGATGATGCTGATCAGCGGCGAACGCGCGCGCATCCAGGCCCAGGTCAAGGACAGCACGGCGCGCCTGCGCGAACGCGAAGCGCGCCTGCAGGCCATCCTCAACAAGGCGGCCGACGCCATCCTCACCATCGACGGCGACGGCCTGCTGATGTCGGCCAACGCCGCCGCCGGCCGCCTGTTCGGCTACGCGCCGGAGAATATGACCAAGCTGCCGCTGGACCGCCTGATCCCGGTCGGCGTCGGCGACGCCGCCGGCCTCGACGCGGCCGGCCTGCTGCGCATGATCGCCTGCGGCGTCACCCACGAATACGAGCTGACCGGCTGGCGCAGCGACGGCAACGAATTCCCGCTGGCGATGTCGGTCAGCGAAGTGGAGCTGCCCGACGAGCACCTGTTCGTCGCCATCCTGCACGACCTGACGGCGCAGCAACTGGCGCAGGAACGCATCCACCGCCTGGCCCACCACGACACCCTGACCGGCCTCGACAACCGCCTGTCGCTGAACCTGCGTCTGGACCAACTGCTGGCGCAGACCCGCCGCGGCGGCGGCGCGGCGGCCGTGCTGTTCATCGACCTCGATCACTTCAAGAAGATCAACGACACCCACGGCCACCAGACCGGCGACCTGCTGCTGATCGCCGTGGCCCAGCGCCTGCAGGAACTGCTGCGCGAAGTCGACACCATCGCCCGCCTGGGCGGCGACGAATTCATCGTCGTCACCTCCGGCAGCGTGACGCCGGACGAAGCGTCCAACATCGCGGTGCGCATCGTCGAATCGCTGGGCGCGCCCTACCACCTGCAGGGCAAGACGGTGCACAGCGGCGCCAGCGTCGGCGTCGCCATGTTCCCGTCCGACGGCGAGGACGGCAGCACCCTGCTGCGCCACGCCGACACCGCCATGTACGCGGCCAAGAGCCAGGGCCGCGGCAACTTCCAGTTCTTCTCGGCCGAGATGAACAGCGCCACCCATGAGCGCCTGATGCTGGAGAACCGTTTGTGGCAGGCGCTGGAGCAGAACGAATTCGAGCTGTACCTGCAACCGCAGGTCGAGCTGGCGTCCGGCCGCATCATCGGCGCCGAGGCGCTGCTGCGCTGGCACCATCCGGAGCTGGGCATGGTGGGGCCGGACCGCTTCATCCCGATCGCCGAGGAGTCGGGCCTGATCCTGCCGCTGGGCGACTGGGTGCTGCAACGCGCCAGCAGCCTGCTGGCCTCCTGGCGCGCGCCGGGGCTGGCGCACCTGCGGCTGGCGGTCAACCTGTCGGCGCGCCAGTGCCACGGCGCCGGCCTGCTGCCGCACCTGGACCGGCTGATCGACGCCCACGGCATCGACCCGGCCTTGCTGGAGCTGGAGATCACCGAATCGGCGGCGATGCAGGACCCGGAACGCAGCCGCGCGCTGCTGATCGAATTGCGCTCGCGCGGCTTCAAGGTGGCGATCGACGATTTCGGCACCGGCTATTCCTCGCTGAGCTACCTGAAGCTGTTCGAGATCGACCGCATCAAGATCGACCGCGGCTTCGTCAAGGATATCGAGAGCGATCCGAACGACGCCGTGATCGTCGCCGCCACCATCGCACTGGCCCACTCGCTGGGACTGGGCGTGGTGGCTGAGGGCGTCGAGACGCAGGCCCAGCGCGACTTCCTCAGCGCCAAGCAGTGCGACGAGGCGCAGGGCTATCTGTTCGCGCGGCCGATGCCGGTGGCGCAGTTCGAGGCCATGGTGCGCAGCGACAGCATGGCGGCGGCCTAGCTAGGCCGGCGTCAGCGCCACCAGCACCTGCCCCTTGAGGGCGCGGATCAGCGAGGTCTCGTCGGGCGGCACGCCCTCCGGCGCCGGCAGCGCGCGGTCCGCGTAGAACAAGCCGAGCTGGATTGAATTGACCACCAGCGGCAGCACGATGAAGCTGCGCGCATCGGGCAACAGGCGGCGGTGCCATTCCGGCAGCAGCGCGCGGATCTTCGGTGCGCTGGCGTCGGCGATCATCAGGTCGGCGTTGTTCTGCATCGCCAGGTGGAACAGGTCGTCGCCGCTGGCGCTGGGAAAGACGAAGCCGGCCTGGCGCTCCGCATACAGCTCGCCGAACGCCACCCGCGCCCGGTACTGGCCGGTGCGCACATCCTTCAGGCACACGGTGGCGAAGCGGAAGCCCATGCCGCGGTACAGCGTCTCCAGCACCGCCTGGATGATGTCGTTGACCTTGCCGTGGCCGCCGGCGCGCATCTGCGTCACCTCCTGCACCCCGGCCAGCAACAGCTCGCGGGCGTTGTACGGCTTGCCGCTGACATGGTTGCCCTGCGGCGCCTCGTCCGCGCCCATCGTCGCCTGCGCCAGCACGCTGGGCAGGCCGGGCGCGCCGTCGTCGGGATCGGCGTGCCCGCCCATGTGCAGGCTCTCCAGCAGCCCGTCCATGTCGCGCGCCACGGTGGTGAACAGCTGCGTCAAGCGCTCGCGGTCCAGATTGAGCGCGGCGCCGTAGCGCTGCTCCAGCGCCTTGCCCTCGGCGCTGTCGGCGCCCAGGCGGCGCGCCAGCAGCCGCGCCGTCTCCATGCTGAACGCCACCACCTGCCGCATCCACTCCTGGCGGCTGGCGGCCGGCTTGCAGGCGCCCGGCGGCAGCGGCGCCAGCGAGCGCACGATCACGTCCGGGATCTTCCATTCGTTGAGGATGGCGGCCGACAGGCTGTCATAGCTGCAGCCCAGCACCTGCAGCGCGGCCTGCGCCTGGGTCAGTTTGCCGGCCGCCGTCAGCAGGCCGATCTCGCGGAACAGCCCGTGCTCGTGCGAAGCCACCACCAGCGCGCCGATGTTCTTGAACAGCGCGCCGATGGCCGCCTCCTCGGCGCCCTGGTAGATGCTCAGGCGCGCCATCTCGCGGCCCACCAGGCTGGCGCACAGCGCCGCCTCCAGCTCGATGCGCACGCTGTTCGCGTGCTTGCTGTTGGCCAGCGTGTCGACCAGCAGCATGGCCATCGCCGTGGTCTTGACGTTGTCGAAGCCGAGCAGGGAAATCGCGCGCGAGATGGTGGTGACGGCGGTGCCGCCGGCGGCGCGGTAGGTCGGCGTGTTGGCCAGCCGCAGCACCTTCTGCGTCAGCGCCACGTCCGACAGCACGTAGTAGGCCAGGTTTTGCGTGCCCTGGTCGTCGGAGTCGGCCATCTGCACCACCCGCGCCACCGACGCGCCCAGCGCGAACATGCCCTCGTCGCCGCTGAGTTTTTTCAGCAGCGCGCCGCGCACGGGGCGCAGTTCGCTGTCTGACGGGAGCGGGGTCGATGGCATGGCATGTCCTGGCGTGCTGCTACGCCGCCCGCGGCGGGGCAGCCTAGTCCGGCGTGTGGCCGATGGTCGGATCGCGCTCGATCAGGTCCAGCAGCGCGGCCACGACCTCCGGATCGAACTGCTTGCCGGAGCGGTCCGTGATATAGGTCATCACCTCGGTGTGCGGCCACGGGTCCTTGTACGGACGCTCGTGCAGCAGCGAGTCGAACACGTCCACCACGGCGACGATGCGTGCCGAAATCGGGATATCCTTGCCGGCCAGCTGGTTCGGATAACCGTTGCCGTCGTAGTGTTCGTGGTGGCCGCCGGCGATCTCGGCGCCGTAGGTCAGGTAGCTGACGCCGTCGACCATGTTGGCGGCGCGTTCCAGGATGGTGCGGCCGACCGCCGCGTGGGTCTGCATCTCGGCCCGCTCTTCCGGCGTGTGGATGCCCGGCTTGAGCAGGATGTGGTCCGGCGTGGCGACCTTGCCGACATCGTGCAGGATGCTGGCCAGGCCTATCATGTCGAGCAGCTGCGGCGTCAGCTCGTCGGCGTAGACGCCGCGCGCGGCCAGCCGCTGGGCCAGCGACGACGACAGCATCTGCACCCGCCGCACATGGCCGCCGGTGCCGCTGTCGCGGAACTCGGCCAGGTCGGCCAGCGCCACCACGGTGGCCTCCTGCGCCTTGCGCAGCTGGCCGAACATATACAGGTTGTCGAACGCGGCGGCGATGCGCTGGCAGAACACTTCCAGCAGGTCGCGCTGGATCTGCGCCAGCGGCCACGGCGGCGTGACCGAGATCGCCACTTCGCGGTTTTCCTGCGTGTGGATGAACAACACATTGGCCGGATGGTCGAACTGGCTTTTCTTTTCGGCGAAGGCCTTGGCGATGGTCGGCCACAGCGGATGGGCGGTCGGCATCAGCTCCGATTCGCTCAGCTGGGCATAGCTGCCGGTGGCCGCCACCACGCTGGTGACGCCGGTGTCGCCCTGCATCAGGCACAGCACGCCGTCGGCGCCGACGTCGAGGATGGCGCTCACCTGGTTCAGCACGCCGGAGGCGAATTCGCGCAGCGAGTGGATCTGGTAGAGATTGGTGGCGCCGGCCAGGATCTTGCCCAGGCCGATGCGGCTGCGCTCGAGCATGTTCAGGCTTTCATACGCGCGCAGCGCCGAGATCACGGTGGTGAACAGCTTCTGCGTGGTCAGCTCGGTCTTGGCCTTGTAGTCGTTGATGTCGTATTCGATGATGACGCGCTGCTCGGGCGCCTGGCCCGGCTGGCCGGTGCGCAGCACCACGCGCACGATGGCGTTGTGCAGCTCCTCGCGGATGCGGCGCGCCAGCAGCAGGCCGGCGTCGTCGGTTTCCATCACCACGTCCAGCAGCACCAGCGCGATGTCCGGCGTGTCGCGCAGGAAGTCGTAGGCTTCGCGGCCGCTGTAGGCCGAGAACAGTTCCAGCTCGCGGCCCTTGAAGGACACGTTGCGCAGCGCCAGCCGCGTGACAGCGTGGACATCGACGTCGTCGTCGACGATCAGCACCCGCCACAGGCGCTGGTCCGGCGATCCCGCTCCTTCAACCGGCGCTGGTTCCTCGTCTTCCTGGATCAGCCAGTTGTCGTCTGCGGCGGTGGAATCTGTCATCACATCTCCTGGGGCTGGGCCCGTGGCTGTCTTGGTCCTAGCATAATCAGATTCCCCCCCTGTGACAACCCCCTTCGAAATTGATAGCAACAGGCGTGCGTTTTTCGCCCATGTACGGCTGGTCCGCGCTCGTCATTGCGGTCCGACTCTGATACGCTAGCGCCGTCATTGTAAGGATTGCGGCGCGCACACCGACCAAGGCGTAGCGCGGTCAGATCAATATTTCAAGGACCATAATCATGCAAGAAAACGCATCGGACATCGCCGGCAGGGAGTTCCTCGCCTTCACCCTGGGCGCCGAGGAATACGGCATCGACATCCTCAAGGTGCAGGAGATCCGCGGCTACGAAGTGGTCACCCGCATCGCCAACGCGCCGGAGTTCATCAAGGGCGTGATCAACCTGCGCGGCATCATCATCCCGGTGGTCGACATGCGCATCAAGTTCCAGCTGGGCGAGCCGGTGTACGACCAGTTCACCGTGGTCATCATCCTCAACATCGGCGGCCGCGTGGTCGGCATGGTGGTCGATTCGGTCTCGGACGTCACCACCCTCACGCCCGACCAGCTCAAGCCGGCGCCGGAGATGGGCACCGCCTTCAATTCCGACTACATCATCGGCCTGGGCACCATCGACGAGCGCATGCTGATCCTGGTCGATATCGACAAGCTGATGTCGAGCGCCGAGATGGGCCTGACCGACGTCGCCGCCGCCAACTGACCCTATCAATACGGAACCCCAATGAACCTGACCGACTATAAAATCAAGACCCGCCTGGGCGCCGGCTTCGGCCTGGTGCTGCTGCTGATGCTGATCATGATCGTCACCGCCATCGGCCGCTTCGGCGCGGTCGGCCAGAGCGCCAAGGGCATCGTCGAGCGCGACTGGCCGAGCGCCTCTGCCGCCGCCACCATCGACGCCGCCGCGCGCGAGGATGCGCGCCGCGTGCTGGCCCTGTTCGTCATCAGCGACAAGGTGCAGCGCGCCAAAAGCTACGAGCGGATTGACCAGGACAAAAAAACCATCGACGCCGCGCTGACCGCGCTGGACCAGCTGACCGAGACGCCCGACGAGAAGGCGCTGCTGGCCAAGATCCAGGCGGCGCGCGCCAGCTACAACACCTCGTTCCTGAAGGTGGCCGACCTGGTCGAGGCGGACGAGCGCGACAAGGCGGCCGAGCTGATGAACCGCGAAACCTTCCCCCTGCTCGACACTCTGGAAGAGCTGACCGGCGCCATGGTCAAGCAGCAGAAGAACGACATCGAGGACGGCGGCAAGGTCGCCACCGGCCACATCGACTTTTCGCGCACCATGATGATCGTGCTGGGCGTGGTGGCGCTGATCGTTTCGGGCGGGCTGGCGGCGTGGATCACGGCGTCGATCACCGGCCCGCTGGAGGAGGCGGTGGCGATCGCCAAATCGGTGGCGGCCGGCGACCTGAGCACCAACATCGACGTACGCGCCAGCGACGAAACCGGCGAGCTGCTGGCCGCGCTGCAGCACATGAACACCAGCCTGGCGCGCACCGTGCACGAGGTGCGGCGCAGCACCTCCACCATCAACCAGGCCTCGGGCGAAATCGCCACCGGCAATATGGACCTGTCGGGACGCACCGAATCGCAGGCCAGCTCGCTGGAGCAGACCGCCAGCACCATGGAGGAGCTGACCTCCACCGTCAAGCAGAACGCCGACAACGCCCGCCAGGCCAACCAGCTGGTGATCTCGGCGTCGTCGGTGGCCACGCGCGGTGGCCAGCTGGTGGCCCAGGTGGTCGACACCATGGGTTCGATCAAGGCCAGCTCCAGCAAGATCGTCGACATCATCGGCGTCATTGACGGCATCGCGTTCCAGACCAACATCCTGGCGCTGAACGCGGCGGTGGAAGCGGCGCGCGCCGGCGAACAGGGACGCGGCTTCGCAGTGGTGGCGTCGGAAGTACGCAGCCTGGCGCAGCGCTCGGCCACGGCCGCCAAGGAAATCAAGGTGCTGATCGACGACTCGGTGGAAAAGGTCGACGGCGGCAGCGCCGTGGTCGACGAAGCCGGCCAGACCATGGGCCTGATCGTCACCTCGGTGCAGCAGGTGGCCGACATCATGGCCGAGATCACCTCGGCCAGCCAGGAACAGAGCATGGGCATCGAGCAGGTCAACGAGGCGATTTCGCAGATGGACGAGATGACGCAGCAGAACGCCGCGCTGGTCGAACAGGCCGCCGCCGCCGCGCAAAGCATGCAGGACGAGGCGGCCACGCTGTCGGCCTCGGTCAGCGTGTTCAAGCTCGATGACAGCTATGCGGCGGCAACGCCGGCGGCTTCCCGTCCGGCCGTCGCCAGGGGGGCCGTCGCCAGGACACCCGCCCCGGTTGCCGCGCCGCGCCTGGCGCCCACCCAGGCCGCCGCCGCCAAGCCCGCAGCAAGTCCGGCCGCGAAGCCGGCAGCAAAGCCGGCCTCCAAGCCCAAGGCGGATATGAATTCGGAGTGGGAAGAGTTCTAGTGCGGATTAATTGCTGATCGGCGGCGCGGCCGGGGCCGTGCTGGCCGCCGCCGTGCGGCTGGCCGCCGCACAGCCGCTCTGGTTGGCGCCCACGTCCAGGTTCTGGTAGCGGATCTCGTACTTGCCGTTGGAGAGCTTGTCGACCACCAGCTTGTCGTGCGCCTGCACGTAGGCGTAGCGCACGTTCGAGCGGCGCTCGGTATCGTAGATCTTGATGAACACCGCCGAGGCGTTGCCCGCATTGTCGAGCATCAGCTGCATGTCGTCGCCGCGGTTACCGACCGGGAAGCCGGTCATGTAGCCGGACTGCGTCGGCCAGGGCTCGCCGTTGGGCGCCACCAGGGTCTGGGTCTCGCTGTCGCAATCGGCGGCCGTATTCGGCAGTACCACCTGCGACAACGCCTGCACCTTGATCGGCGCCGGCCGGCTGCTGTTCGCTTCCGGATAATAAGGCTGGGTGCTGGCCCATGCTTCGCGCATCTCGGCCTTGGGATCGCGCGCGACCACGCGGGCCTGCGCGCGCGCGCCGCCGTTGTCGGTCTTGCCGCCCCAGGCCGCCGCCAGCGCGGACGACAGCAACTGCGGTTCGGACACCATGGCCACGCCGCCCACCCAGCCCACCGCCAGGCTGGCCGCCAGCCCGCCCCACCACTTCCAGGCGGCGGGACGGCGAGGCCGCGGCGCGTCGTCGACCGACTCCGGGCTCCAAGCCCGGTCCGGGCCGTCGTGGCGATGCTTGTCGCCGCTCCGATGGCCGTGGCCGTCCTCGTGGCGGGTGCTCTCCAGCCATTCGATTTCCCACTCCTCGGCTGCGATCCATTCGTCGTGTTCCTTGCGGCGCTGGGCGTCGGACAAGGTGTCGTAGGCGCTGTTGAGGATGGCCATGATGCGCGCAGCCTTCTCATCACCCGGATTTTTGTCCGGGTGGTATTTTTGACTGAGCGCCTTGTAGGCGGCACGTATGACTTCCTGAGGCGCCATGCGCGACACTTTCAGGTTGTCATAGTGAGTGTGTATCTTTGCCATCGTTCCAATAATTGTCCGGCGAGCGCGCGTCATTCATCATAGCCGATCTGGCGCGCCGCGACTCAGCGGCTCAGCGATCAAGCAAGGTTTATCATTGCTGTTTTGATCACTGTGACATTTAATCTACAGGCGGTGGCTGCGGTCCTGGGCGGCAATGGCGTCCGGCAATACGACGTTCTTGCCGATCACCAGCACCTTGAACAATTCCCCCATCTCCGCCGGCGACAACAGCTTTTGCAAGGCCTTGGCCTGCGGCAGATAACGCACCGCGTCGGACGGATCGGTGCGCAGCAGCAAGTCGCCGGCGCCGGCGCCGATCAGGAAGCCGGCCTGGTTCAGGTAGGCCAGCACCTCGGCGCCCGCCTCCTGCGCCGCCAGCGCCATCGCCGTGAAATCGACGTGGGCGGTGATGTCCTGCAGGCCCGGATAGTAGAACGGGTCCGGGTGCGAATGGTGACGGTAGTGGCACATCAGCGTGCCGGTGGCGCGCTGGCCCAGGTAGTACTCGTGCGCCGGGAAGCCGTAGTCGAACAGGAAGGCGGCATTGGCGCGGCCGTTGCGCAGCATGCGCGCCAAGGTCGCCATGAAGCCGCAGGCCACGCCGTGCACCTCGGTCACGTAGCCGACCGGCAGGCTGTCGTGCTCCTGGATCTGCAGGTCGATCTGCGCCTGCAGTTCGGCGTTGGCCGGCGTTTCGAGATAATCGAAGCGGCCGTCGCGCACCGTCACCTGCAATTCCTGCCAGCCTTGCGGGTGCTTGGTGACCAGGTGGACCGGCATCGCGTCGAGCACCTCGTTGCCGACCACCACGCCGTCGAAGGCGTCGGGGAATTCATCGAGCCACTGCACGTTGGGGAAGTCGCGCAGCTTTTCCTGCTGGCGCGCGCGCAGTTCGCCGGACAGCTCGACGATGAAATAACGCTCGATCGCCACCCCGGCGACGGCCATCTCGGTCAGGATGTCGAAGGCCAGCTTGCCGGTGCCGGCGCCGAATTCGAGGATCTGCGGCGCGCTTTGGGCGATAATAGCGGCTGCGGCCTGCGCCACCGCCGCGCCGAACAGCGGCGTGAGTTCGGGCGCGGTTGTAAAATCGCCATCTTTGCCTAGTTTGGCGGAGCCGCCGCTGTAGTAGCCCAGATCGGGGGCGTACAGGGCCAGTTCCATATAGCGGGCGAAGGAGATGGCACCGTCGTTGCGCGCGATTTCGGCGGCGATCAGGTGCGACAGGGCGTGGGACGCGGCCAGCGCGTCACTGGAAGGTACAGGTAGGGACATAACCGGCATTGTAGCGAATCGGCGCGCCGGGCCGCCATTTTGACATTCAGACAGCACATGACGACAGCAGAACACAGATCAGCCGGCGCGCGCGCGCCCGTGGCGCTCGTAACCGGCGCCGGCCGCCGCATCGGCCGCGCCATCGCGCTCGGCCTGGCGCGCGCCGGCTGGGACGTGGCGGTGCACTACCGCGCGTCCGAAGCCGAGGCGCGCGAAGTGGTGGCCGCCATCGAGGCGCTGGGCCGGCGCGCCGTCGCCCTGCCCTGCGACCTGGCCGACGAAGCGGCCGTGCGCGCGCTGCTGCCGCAGGCGGTGGCCGCGCTGGGCGCGGTGCGCTGCGTGGTCAACAACGCTTCGCTGTTCGACTACGACAGCGCCGCCGACTTCACCGCCGGCCGCCTGGACGCCCACATGCGCGCCAACGTCGCCGCGCCGGTGATCCTGGCGCAGGCGCTGCACACGGCCCTGGCAGCCGATGGTGGCGATGCGCAAGGGGTCGTCATCAACCTGCTCGACCAAAAACTGTACAATCTCAATCCTGATTTTTTGTCGTACACCCTGTCCAAGGCGGCGCTGCATGCCGCCACCACGATGCTGGCGCAGCAGCTGGCGCCGGCGGTGCGGGTGGTCGGCATCGCGCCCGGCATCACCATGGTGTCCGGCGACCAGACCGAAGCCGGCTTCGCCCAAGCGCACCGGCAAACCCCGCTGGGCCGCTCCAGCACCCCGGAAGATATCGCCGACAGCGTGGTCTACGCTGCCACGGCGCGCGCGCTGACCGGCACCACGCTGCTGGTCGACGGCGGCCAGCACCTGATGCCGCTGCCGCGCGACGTGATGTTTTTGGCTAAATGAATACAATCGAAAAAAGGTAATCCTATGCTGTCCGCCCTGATCCACCCGCAACTGAACGACTGCCGCCGCCTGTTCCTGCGCAATTACGAAGTGCTGATCAACATCGGCGTCTATGAGTTCGAGAAAAAGGGCGAGCAGCGTTTGCTGATCAACGTCGACCTGTACATCCCGCTGGCCGTCTCGACCCCGGTCAAGGACCAGCTGGAAGAAGTGGTGGACTACGACTTCATGCGCGACTCCATCGCCAAGCTGATGGCGCGCGGCCACGTCCACCTGCAAGAGAGCCTGTGCGACGACATCGTCAGCGCCATGCTGGAACACCCGCGCGTGCGCGCGGCCCGCGTATCGACCATGAAGCCGGACGTCTATCCGGACTGCGAAGGCGTGGGCGTGGAAGTATTCAAGATCAAGAAGGAATCCGTATGAACGCAGTACTCGACAACGTAGCGGCATCTACCGGCAAATCCGCCGAGAAGATCGCGCTGGAAAACAACAAGCTGCACAAGCGCCTGTGCCGCCTGGTCGGCCAGGCCATCGGCGATTTCAACATGATCGAAGAAGGCGACAAGGTCATGGTCTGCCTGTCCGGCGGCAAGGACAGCTACGCGCTGCTGGACATCCTGATGACGCTGCGCGAACGCGCACCGATCGACTTCGAGATCATCGCCGTCAACCTGGACCAGAAGCAGCCCAACTTCCCCGACCACATCCTGCCGGCCTACCTGAAGGAACTTGGCATCCCGTTCCACATCGAGAACCAGGACACCTACAGCATCGTCAAGCGCCTGATCCCGGAAGGCAAGACCACCTGCTCGCTGTGCTCGCGCCTGCGCCGCGGCATCCTGTACCGCGTGGCCGATGAACTGGGCTGCAACAAGATCGCCCTGGGCCACCACCGCGACGACATCCTCGAGACCTTCTTCCTGAATATGTTCTTCGGCGGGAAAATCAAAGGCATGCCGGCCAAGCTGGTGTCGGACGATGGCAAGCACATGGTGATCCGCCCGATGGCGTACGTGAAGGAAGAAGACAGCGAGCGCTATGCCGCGGTCAAGGGCTTCCCCATCATCCCGTGCGACCTGTGCGGCTCGCAGGAAAACCTGCAGCGCAAGCAGATCAAGGGCCTGATGCGCGAATGGGAAAAGAAATTCCCCGGCCGCGTGGAGAGCATCTTCTCGTCGCTGTCGACGGTGGTGCCGTCGCACCTGATGGACCGCGACCTGTTCGGCTTCAAGGACATCAAGGCCGACGGCCAGGCCAATCCGCTGGGCGACATCGCCTTCGACGAAGAGCCGTGTTCGACGCCGACCACCGTGCCCGGCATCATCCCGCTGCAACAGGGCTGAACGGCCACCGGTCTTCTCCGCTCCCCCTGCTAGTGCAAATTACGCTATATTGCGCAAATAACCACTATCAGGGAAAACCACGATGAAAATCAACACCAAGGCGCTCGGCGACGCCAGCGCGGCGGCCTTCGCCGCGCACAAAAAACCCGCCGGCGGCGCCGACTTCAAGGCGGCGCTGGAAGCGGCGAAGCAGCCCACCGCCGCGCAGGAGCTGGACACCTACATGAAGAAATCGCCGGCCGGACGGATGATGGAAATGATCCTGAAAAGCCTGGGCGAGACGCCGCAGTCGCTGGCGGCCAAGTCGCCGCAGGAACAGGCGGCGATCATGGCCAAGGTGAACGCGATCCTGAAGCAGAAGATGGAAGAAGCCACCGCCAAGACCAACGGCGGTGGCACACCTGCGGTTTAGTACTTCAGCGCCGTGCGCATCACCGGATACAGGTTGTAGCGCTCATCCCACGATGCGTGGCGGCGCGCGAAGAACTCCAGCCGCTTGGCCTGGCTCTTGTTGAACTCCGCGTCGCTGTCGAGCTTTTTCTGGAACTCCGCGCGCAGCGCCGGATCGGCTTCCAGCTGGCCGCGCGCCACGTCCTCCGCCACATACTCCTCCATGTACTCCTTGCGCTCGAAGGCGTTGTTGAATTCACCCCAGGCCAGCAGCGAATCGGCGCCGCGCGGCTCCAGCATCGTCATCACCAGGCGCGCCTTCGGCTGCGCGATCGGCACGAACAGCGCGCCCTTCGCCACGGCGCGGCGCTCGCGCCCCCAGTCGCCTTCCACCGCCAGCGATTGATGGCCCTCGAACGACTGCGCGCCGAATTTGGTCTTGGTCGCGCGGAAGGTCTCCACTTCGGCCGACATCAGGTCCGACGCCACCACCTTGAAGGCGATGCCGTGCTGTTTCAGCTTGGCGCCGATGCGGGCCGCATCGGCCAGCGGCACCAGGTAGCCGCCCTTGGGCGCGGCGATCTTCAGGTCCGGCACCACTTCGTCGCGCAGCGGCAGGGTCCACATCTGCGGCTTGGTCTCGTCGTAATGCGTCATCAGGCCGCCCGACACTTCCGAATAGCTGCGCGTGTACTCGTAGCCGGGGAACTCGATGGTCTTGGCGTTGAAGGTGGTGCGGTAGCTGATCGGGAAATCGGCGCCGGCCATGGCGGTGGCGCGCACGTCGGCGTCCTGCGTCAGCTTCTGCCATTCCTTGCCGTGCGCGGCGACCTGCGACAGCAGCGAAACGATGGTGTTGCGGGTGATGCGCACGCGGGTCGGGTAGTCCTTCCACGAATGGGTTTCGACCAGCATGGCGAAGCGGTTACGCATCGGGAAGTAGCCGGTCGAGAAGCGCGCCGTCGACATGCTGTCGACGAAGCCGGAGCTCGGGTCGTCGTCGGCCGCGAACGAAATGTAGTACGGCTTCGGATCGGAGCCCTGCGCCTTCAGGTCGGCCATCACCGCCGTCTGCAGCGCCAGGCCGGCCCGCTTCAGCTCCTCGTCGCCGCCGTGCACCGGCTCGACCTGGATCGAGACGTCGGGCTGGAACTTGGCGCCGTCGGTGACGTGCAGGTCGATATAGGCCAGCGGATCCCAGGCGTTCACCAGCGCCAGCATGGCCTGCATTTCCGGCGCGTCGGCTTTGACGTAGTCGCGGTTCAGGTTGTAGTTCTGCGCCGTGGTGCGCCAGCCCATTTCCACCGGGCCGCGCTGGTTCGGACGGTTCCATTTGCCGAAGCGCTCATGGCCGTCGACGTTGAACACCGGGACGAACAACAGCACCTGCTTGTCCAGCGCGCCCGGCGCGGCCTGGTTCTCCAGCGCCTCGCGCAGCGCCAGGAAGCCGGCGTCCTTGCCGTCGATTTCGCCGGCGTGGATGCCGCCCTGCACCAGCAGCACCGGCACGCCGCGCTTCTTCGCCTGCTCGGCGGTCAGCGCGCCGGTGCGCGAGACGGCCAGCGCTAGCATCGGACGGCCTTCCGGCGTGCGGCCGAATTCAAAGCAGCGCAGCTGTTTCGGATAGGTCTTCTGGAAGCGCCCGCACAGGTCGACGACCTCGTCGTAGCGGCCGGTGTTCTGGAAGCCGGAGCGTTCCGAAATCGTCGTCAACGACGGGGAAGCGGTGGCGGCGCCGGCCAGCGGAGCGGCGGCGGCAAGGGCGAGCAGTAGTGCGGGACGTATCATCAGCGAGGCTCCAGAAAGCGCCGATGCGCTGGCAGGCATCGGTCGTGTCGAAAATTATAGTCGGCTTTGCTCAGCGGCGCACCACGCCTATCTGTCGGCCGGTACGATGGCGATTTCCTTCAGCGGCAAGCGTGTCATCACCTCCGGCCGCGCAGGCGCAGGCGCGCGCGCGGTGCTGCCGCCCTGCCGCAGCGCGGTGGCCGCCGCCGGCGTGGCGCAGGCCTGGCCGGCCTGCAGGCGCAACGCCTGCGCCAGCATGGCTTCGGCCGGATCGCCCAGCGCGTGCCCCAGATCGTCGGCGGCCTTGCAGGTCGGCACGAAGCCCTCCTCGAAGTCGGACTGCCCTTTCTGGTTGGCGCCCTGGTACTGCACGATGAAGTAGGTCGTGCCGCAGTTCGGCAGCGGAACGAAGGCGTATGGCTTGCCGCAGGTCTGGCCGCCGACCAGCGTGACGTCGATATCGATGCCGCGCAGGCCGTTGATCAGCGCCTCGCTGGCCGAACAGGTGCCGGGACTGGTCAGGATGGTGACGCGCTTGAGGTCCAGGTGCGGCAGCGGCGTGCCGAAGGGCAGCGGCTGGGCGACATACGAATCCTGCGACCTGGCGATGAACGGCGTGGGCCGCCCCGGATTCAGGCGCCCGTTGGTGGTGTACTTCATGAAGGTCAGGCCGTTGGTGGCGGCCGGCCCGGCGATCATGTAGGCCAGCTCGCTGGCGGTGGTCAACTGGCCGCCGCCGTTGTAGCGCATGTCCAGCACCAGGTCGCCCACGCCCGCCGTCTTGAGCGTGCTGACGGCGTCGTACAGCTGCTTCTCCGCCGGCGCGGTGTGGCTGTTGAAGGTCAGGTAGCCGACCTTGCCGGACGGCGTATCGATGACGCGCGTATTCTGCACCGCCGCCACCGACACCTCGCCCGCCGCCAGCGTGACGTCGAAGGAGCCGCCGTCGCGCCACAGCGTCAGCGTATGGCGCTCGCCCACCTTGGCGGGATACAGCGCCGCGTTGAACGCCGCCACCACCGACGTTTCATAGCGGTTGATGAAGTCGACGCCGTCGACCATGATCAGCACATCGCCACGACGCACGCCGGCCGCCGCGGCAGCCGATCCCGCATCGACGATGGCCACGCCCCAGGTACGCGGCACCTTGTTGGCGCCCGCGGCCCAGGTCACGCCATATCCCAGTTCCACGCCCTTGGAGAGCGCCTCCCAGGTTTCGTTGGGATAGCTGAAGTGGAAGCGGTCTTTCGGGCGGCCGGAAGCGGTCAGCAGCGGCGTCTTCAGGGCGTCGAAATACGCGACCGTGGTCGGGTATTCGGTGGCGTTCAGCGCCGGCACTTCCTTGTTCCACAAGTAGACTTCGTCGGTGACGGCGCGCACGAAGCCCTTCTCGTCGGCCTGCGTGCCCTGCTCGTTCTGCAGGTGGCCGGGGTGCATGACCTCGCAGCGGTTCCACAACACGGCCGAGGTGCCCGGCTTGGCGTCCGCATACACCGGCGGCGGCGTGGGCGTTGGTGTTGGTGTTGGGGTGGGGTCCGGCGGCGGCACCGGCGTTGGCATAGGGGCGCTGTCGCCGCCGCAAGCGGTCAACAGCGCCAGCACGGCGGAGCAGGAAGCGAGTGTCTTGGTCAGTTTCATCGCCGCAGATTATAGTCGGCAAAGCCGCTGCCGTTACCGGGGTTACAGATTGCTTACAAATTAATTCTGCAGGTCCGGATTGTCCTTGAACAGCTGCCCGATCCACTCGGCGAAGGCGCGCACGCGCGGCGACGCCATGCGGCCTTGCGGATAGACCAGCGACATCGGCATCGGCGCCGGCAGCGTGTCGGCCAGCACCTCGACCAGCGCGCCGCTGGCCAGGTGCGGACGCACCTGGTAGCGCGCGGCCTGGATCAGGCCCATGTCCTGCAAGGCGCAGGCGATGTAGGCGTCCGGATCGGTGACGGCGATCGCGGCGACCGGTTCGGCCACGAACACGCGGCCGCCGACCAGATAGTCCCATTCGAAGGGGCGGCCGGTGCGGCCGGAAAAATGCATCACACCGCGGTGCTGGCCCAGGTCCTGCGGCGTGCGCGGCACGCCGTGGCGCGCTAGGTAGGCCGGCGTCGCGCAGGTGAGGAACTGCATGTCGCCGAGACGCCGGCCGATCATCGCCGAATCCGGCAACACGCCCACGCGCAGCGCGCAATCGATGCCCTCCTGCGTCAGGTCGGCCATGCGTTCGGCCAGGCTGACCACCAGCTCGATGTCCGGATAGTCGCGGCAAAAGCCGCCGATATGCGGTATCACCAGGCGGCGGCCGACGGCGCCCGGCAGCTCGATGCGCAGCTTACCCTTGGGCCGGATGGCGTGCTGGCCACGAAAGCCACTTTCCGCATCCTCCACCGCCTGCAGGATCTCCAGGCACTTCTGGAAGTAGTCGGCGCCGTCGGGCGTGAGCGACAGGCGGCGCGTGGTCCGCTGCAGCAGCTGCACGCCGAGGAAGGCTTCCAGGTTTTTCAGCGTCGCCGTCAGCGCGGCGCGCGGCAGGTCCAGCGTTTCGGCGGCCTTGGTGAAGCTGTTGGCCTCGACGATCCGCACAAAGGTCTGCATGGCCTTCAGTCTGTCCATGATTGTTCACATAATATGAAAAGTATAGGTGCATTATGCCCTGATTATCTTTGCCCGGCTTTTGTCTAGACTCTGCCCATCCCCACTTACCCATGGAGTCAGCATGAGCAATCCAACACAAGACGACATCAGCCCCGGCATGGTGCTGCTGCTGGCCGCCGCGACCGGCCTGATCGTCGCCAACCTGTACTACGCGCAAACCCTGGTCGGCCCGATCAGCGCCGCCACCGGGCTGTCGCCGCAGGCGGCCGGCCTGATCGTCACGCTGACGCAGATCGGCTACACCCTCGGCCTGCTGTTCGTGGTGCCGCTGGGCGACCTGCTGGAGAACCGCCGCCTGATCGTCACCGGCCTGCTGTTCACCGCCGCCATGCTGGTGCTGGCCGCGCTCAGCACCAGCGCCTGGATGTTCCTGACGGCCGCGCTGGGCATCGGCCTGGGCTCGGTGGCGGCGCAGATCATCGTGCCGTTCGCCGCGCACCTGTCGAAAGAGGAGACGCGCGGCCACACGGTCGGCAAGGTGGTCAGCGGCCTGCTGCTGGGGATCATGCTGGCCCGTCCCGCCGCCAGCCTGATCGCCGACGCCAGCAACTGGCACGTGGTGTTCGGCGGCGCCGCCTTGGTGGTGCTGGCGGTGGCGCTGGTGCTGCGCGCCAAACTGCCACTGCGCGCGCCGGCCGCGAAGATCGCCTATCCGGCGCTGATGGCGTCCCTGTGGCACCTGTTCCTGCGCACGCCGCTGCTACGCCGCCGCGCCGCCTATCACGCAGGCCTGTTCGGCTCCTTCAGCCTGTTCTGGACCGTCACCCCGCTGATGCTGGCCGGCCCGCAGTTTCACCTGTCGCAGACCGGCATCGCGGTGTTCGCGCTGGTCGGCATGGCGGGCGCCGTGGCCTCGCCGATCGCCGGCCGCCTGGCCGACGCCGGCCACACGCTGATGGCGACCGCCGCCGCACTGGCGCTGGGCGTGGCCGGTTTTGCACTGCCGATGCTGGCGCCGCAGGTTCCCGAACTGCGCAACGTGGCGCTGGCGCTCCTGGTGATTGCGTCGATCGTGCTGGACATGGGCGTGGCGGCCAACCTGGTGCTGGGTCAGCGCGCCATCTTCACACTGGGCGCGGAAGTGCGCAGCCGCCTGAATGGCGTGTACTTCGCGCTGTTCTTCGCCGGCGGCGCGCTCGGTTCGGCGCTGGGCGGCTGGATGTACGCCACCCACGGCTGGCACGCGGCGCTGTTGACCGGCATGGCCTTCCCCGGCCTGGCGCTGCTGTACTGGCTGACCGAGTATGCCGGCCACGCCTCGGCGCTCAAGGCCGAGGTTAAGGCTTAAGGCAGTGCCAATGCCGCCGCGTGGGCGGCGGCGAATCCGCCGGGCGCCACTCCCATCGCGCGGCGGAACATGGCGATGAAGGCGCTCAGGCTGTCGTAGCCCAGTTCCAGCGCGACGCCGGTGACGGCCTGGCCGGCGGCCAGCAGTTCCACCGCCCGCATCAGGCGCGCGCGCTGGCGCCAATCGGTGAAGGACAGGCCGGTCTCCGATACGAAGCGCCGGGTCAGCGTGCGCGGCGCAATCGCGGCCCACTCAGCCCAATCGTTCAGCGAGCGCGCATCGGCGGGATCGGCGGCCAGCGCCTGCGCGATCTTCAGCAAGCGGCGGTCGGTGGGCATGGTCAGCACCAAACGCTCGCGCGGCGCGGCGGACAATTCATCGAGAATCACGGCCAAGATGCGCTGCTGCGCCGCTGTCGGTTCGGCAGCTGGCTGCGTCCATGCGCCGGCGCGCAGCACCGCTTCCCTCAGCAGGCCGGAGACCTGGAACACCTGCGGCTGCGCGGACAGCGCCGCGCAGCCGTCCGGCGCAAGGTAGACACTCCACGCGCTCACCGGTCCATGCGCATCGAGGCCGTGCCGATGGTGCGGCGGTATCCAGATCGCATACCCGGGCGGCACCACCAGCCGCTCGCGCTCCGTGGCTATCGTCAGCAGGCCGCTCAAGGCGCCGATGGCCTGGCCGCGCGCGTGGCTGTGCGGCGCCGTCGACCGCATGCCGGCGGACGACAGTGCGGCGAACAGCAGCGGGCCGTCGTCACCATCAGCGCGGGCGGGATCGATCAAGGGGGAGGATTTGGCTTGCATGCGACACATTATGGCATCGCCGCACAAGTCAGGCCACAAGCGCGCTGGCAAGATGGAGTCCTCATCAACCACAGGAGATTGCATCATGCGAGCACAGGACATACTGCCGGACCACGTCAACACCGGAGAATTCAACGGCGTCACCGTCAGGAAGGGCACCGTCGGCGCCTTCCTGGCCAATGCCCGCACCTTGCAGGCGGAGGGCAGCACGGAACAGGCCCGCGACGAAGCGCGGGCCGACATCGTCGACGCGGTGCCGGCGATGGCGGCACTGGGCATCTTCGAGGTATTCGAGATCAGCGATCCGGCGCTGCGCGAGCTGGTCGCGCAACACCGGCCGGCTTAGGAACCGAAGTGGTAATTCAGCTCGACCCAGCCCTGGCGGCCGGTCGGGCTGTAGTTACCCACCGGGTAGTACGGCCAGCCACCGCTGTTGTCGGGCTTGACCTTGTTGAACAGGTTGTTGACCGCCACCGACACCGTGGTGCGCTGGTTCAGGCGATACACGACGCTGGCGTTGGCCAAGGTGGTCGGCGACAGGAAGGCCGTGCCGCCCGCGTTGGGCACCTTGCCGTAGCGCTGCAGGAACAGTGTGTTCGACCAATCGCCCTGGTTCCACGTCAGGCTGGCATTGAGCTTGTCGCGCCAGTCGGAGTTGCCCAGGTCTTCGCGGTCGTCCCTCAGGTCGTCGCCGGAGAACTGGCGCGATTTGGCGCTCAGCGTCTTCGAATAATTGACCTTCGAAATCCACACGCCATAAGCCTGGGTGCGCAACACATGCTTGGCGCTGACGTCGATCCCGCTGACGCTGGTCGATGCGGCGTTGATCGGGTTGACATGGATTTCCTTGATCTCGCCCGGCTTGTTCAACGCCGTCAGCGGATTGCGGACGATACGGTCGATGGCGTCGGCGCAGGTCGGCGAGGTCAGGTCGCCGGTGATGCGGCAATTCGATTCGTCACGCAGCAGCTTGTCGGCGCTCAGGTTGGTGACCAGGTCGTCGATCTTGATGTTCCAGTAATCCAGCGACACATCGAAGTTGGTGCTCGGCGACCACACCGCGCCCAGGCCCGAGGAACGGCCTTTTTCCGAGCGCAGGTCCTTGCTGCCGGCCTGCACGTAGTTCGCGCCCGGCGAGACGTTGGCGAACTCGCAGGTGTCGATCGGCTGGCCGGCCTTGGCGCAGCGGTAGTAGTCGGTGGTCGACGAGTAGTAGCCGGTGCCGCGCGCCTTGTAGATGTAGTTCATGTCCGGCGCGCGGAAGCTGGTGGCATGGTTCGCGCGCAGCAGCAGTTGCGCGGCCGGGCGCCATTCCAGGCCGGCGTTGTAGGCCAGCTTGCCGTCGCTGCGGCCGGCGAAGCTGTAGCGGTCATAGCGGGTGGCCACGGTGGCATCGAGCTTCTCCAGCAGCGGCACATTCGCCTCCACGCCCAGTGCATAGCGCTTGCGGGTGCCGGCCGTCACGTCGGACGGCGTCACCGTATTGAAGTAGCCCTGGTTGATGCGCGGGTCCGGCGTATTCGAGAAGCCCTGCTTGCCCAGCTCCGCCACCGTCGCCAGCTTGACCGGACCGGCCGGCAAGTTGAACGCTTCGCCGTTGGCGCTGACGCTGACGGTGTTGGTCCACGATTTGTCGTTGCTTACCGCAGTGCCGGTGATGCTGTCGAATTCCGCCGGCGTCAGGCGCGTGGTCAGGCGCGCCGGATCGGGCGCGTAGATCGGCACGCCGTCCCCGTCCACGCCCAGTTTGGGGCCGAGGAAGAAGCTGTCGATGTTGGCCAGCGCGCGCGGCGTGTGGCTCTCGCTCTTGTACAGCGAGGCCGTGTAGCCGGCCTCGTACTGCCAGCTGGTGCCCGGGATCGTGCCCTTGGCGCCGAACGACAGCGACGCGGCCTGGTCGTCCCAGCTGCGGTTGTAGCGCTGCACGCCGCCGATTTCCTCCGGCGAGATGTAGCGGTTCCAGGCCTCGTTGGCCTTGGTGTTCTGGTTCCAGAAATAGGTGTCGGCGGTCGCCACCGAAGTCCACGACGGGCCGCGCGTGTTGTTGGCGCTGCGGTTCTGGCCATACAGCGCCTCGGCGAACAAGGTGGTGGATGGCGAGAGCTCGTAGTTGGCGCTGCCGAACAGGTTCTGGCTGCTGTTTTTGGTCTGCGTGGTCCAGTAGGTCGGCGCCACTTTCGGGCTGGCGCAGTAGCTGCCCGCCTTGCCCGTGTACTTGACGGTGCTGCCGCCGAACAGATCGCCGAACTTGGCGCAGGTGTCGCCAGGATCGATGTACTTGCCGGTGTCGACGTTCTTGCGCCACAGCAGAGGAGTCGGCGCCACGCCCACCTTGGCGCTCATGAATTCGCGCTCGCGGCTCCACAGCGGATCGCGCTCCAGGAACTCCGCGCTGAACAGCGCATTGAGCTTGCCGTAGCTATCGCCGCCGGTCAGCTGCAGGCGCTGGTCGCCGCCGCCGCCGCGCGTGGTGCCGCCGGCCTTGAGATTGACGTCCAGGCCCGTGGCCTTTTTCTTCAGGATGATGTTGACCACGCCCGCGATCGCGTCCGAGCCGTAGACGGCCGAAGCGCCGCCGCTGAGGATCTCGATGTGGTCCACCACGCTCGATGGAATATTGGCCAGGTTGGTGAAGTTGACCGTGCCTTCGTAGGCGATCGGGAAATCGGCCAGGCGGCGGCCGTTGAGCAGCACCAGCGTGTGATTGGGTCCGAGGCCGCGCAGGCTGATGGTGTTGGCCGACGGCGTGAAGGTGTTGCCGAAGTCGGCGCCTTGGGTGAAACCGCTGTTCTGCGTCAGGTTGCTGAGCGCGTCGAAGACGTTCTTGTAGCCTTGCTTGGTGATGTCCTCGCCGGTGATGACGGTGACGGCGGACGGCCCTTCCAGGCTGGCGCGCGGAATGCGCGAGCCGGTGACGACGACGGCAGGCGGCGCAGCGGTGACCGCGCCCGCCTCCTGCGCCAGCGCAGGGTCGGCAGCGCCGCACAGCAGCGCGATAGCGCCCGCCGCCAGCGGCTTCAATTCAAATTTTGTTTTCATTGAGGTGATCCGGGGTGAGAAAGGGATGCCACCTTATCAAGCCGGGGATCAAACCAGAACGAATGAATTCGCGATTGCATATGCATTATTTTGTGGTCTAATCAGCAGACGCGCCGGGCGGGCAAGGCGTTTTTATCTACCGGGGAGAGTCTCATGACCACATCCACCAGCGCCGGACCCAAATGGGGCATGGCTATCGACCTGGAACGCTGCATCGGCTGCCATGCCTGTTCGGTGGCCTGCAAGGTCGAGAATTCCGTCTCGCTCGGCCACTTCCGCACCAAGGTGTACTACTACGATTTCGCCGCGATCAACCCGTACAACCAGCAGCCGACGACCAGGCGCGCCTTCCTGCCGACGCTGTGCATGCAATGCGAGGACGCGCCCTGCCTGGACGCCTGTCCGAACGACGCGATCGTGCGCGGCAGCGATGGCATCATCCATATCGACGATGCCGCCTGCGACCGCAGCCGCGACTGCATCAAGGCCTGCCCCTACGGCGCCATCCACATCGACCCGGTGGCGGAAGTGGCCGACAAATGCGACTTCTGTTCGCACCGGCTGGCGGCCGACATGGCGCCGGCCTGCGTGGAGGTATGTCCGGCCGACGTGTTCGCGTTCGGTGACCTGAACGATCCGGCCAGCCCGGTCAGCCGCTTCCATGAAAAGCACCGCCAGCAGGTGGCGCCGCTCAAGCCGGAGGAAAAAACCAAGCCGCTGGTGCAGTACCGTGGCCTGGGCGGCGTGGTGCCGCGCGCGATGGCGCACAAGGTACCCAAGGGCCGCAGCCATGATCCGTTCTCCTACGAGATCGACACCTGGGACCAGCTGAAATCGGAGTTCTCGAAACCGAAGGGAGCATGACCATGGACCGTCGGGGATTCATCAAGAGCGGCATCGGCTCGATGGCCGGACTGGGTCTGGGCGAGACCATCCTGCTGACGCCCAACGCCGCGCAGGCGCTGAACTACCGGCCGCTGGCCGATGGCGGGCAGCGCAAGGTCAAGAACGATTACCGCAACGCCAAACGCATCACCAGCGTGTGCCTGAACTGCTCGACCGTGTGCGGCATCGAAGCCTTCGTCCAGGACGGCAAGGTGATCAAGATACGCGGCAATCCGCTCGATCCCAACATGGGCAGCTACATGACCTGCGCCAAGGGCCAGTCCGGGCCGACCATCAACGATTACCCGGAGCGGCTGCTGTATCCGCTCAAACGGGTCGGCGCGCGCGGCGCGGGCCTGTGGCAGCGCATCAGCTGGGACGAGGCTTACGCCGAAGTGGCGCAGCGCATCCAGGCCAGCATCGACAGCGGCCATCCGGAGCGGGTCGCGCTGCACCAGGGCCGCTCCCGCATCGACGCCGAGATCAACCGCTTCCTGAGCGCGATCGGCACGCCGGTGCAGTTGAACCACCGCGCGCTGTGCTCCTCCAACAAGCGCGCCGCCAATTACGTTTCGCTCGGCGAAACCGACTGGGAATCGATCGACGCCGAACGCTGCAAGTACTTCCTCAACTTCGGCGCCAATTTCTACGAGGCGCACCAGGGTGGCCTGCACCTGGTGAGCCGCGTGGTCAAGGCGCGCTTCGACAACGGCGCCAAGCTGGTGACGTTCGACGTGCGTCTGTCCAACACGGCCGGCCGCAGCGACGAATGGCACCAGCCGTTTCCCGGCACCGACGGCGCGGTCGCACTGGCGATGGCGCATGTGATTGTCCGCGAAAACGAGATCGATCGCGACTTCATCGACAAGTTCGTCCAGCCCGGCCTTGAGACGATACGCGGCTGGCTGGCCCCGTGCACGCCGGCGTGGGCCGCCAAGCTGTCCGGCATCGCCGCGCAGGACATCGAGCGACTGGCGCTGGAGTTCGCGCGCAAGCGGCCCACAGTCGCGGCCTTCACCAACCGCGGCGCCGGCGCCCACTACAACGGGTTCAATGCCGAGCGCGCGGTGATCATGCTCAACGCGCTGGTGGGCTCGATCGCGCGGCCGGGCGGCTACTGCTACGGACTGGAAGAGAAGCTGTCGATCAGCCGTTATCCGCAGCCGCAGCCCCAGCCGCCCACGCCCAAGATCCGCACCGACCTGGAAGACCCGCCGGACTGGCCGCTGGCCAACCGCTGGCAGAAGATGAAAGTCGGCCAGATCGTCTACGACTATCTGCGCCAGGGCCGCGCCAGGCTGGACGTCTACCTGAGCTACACAATCACCTCGCCGATGACGTGGCCGGAGGGCCGCAGCACGACGGTCGAGGTGCTGATGGACGAGAAACTGATTCCCTTCCACGCCTGCTCGGACATCGTCTACTCGGAGATGGCCCATTATGCGGACCTGATCCTGCCCGATGCGACCTACCTCGAACGCTGGGGCCTGGACATCCGCAACAACCTGGAACTGACGCACTTCGTCACACTGCGCCAGCCATTGACGCCGCCGCCGGGCGAAGCGCGCAGCTTCGCCGACGTGCTGTTCGACATCGGCCGCCGCCTCGGACCGGAGCAGGCGAAGTACTTCCAGTTCGGCAGCCACGAGGACTTCGTGCGCATCCAGTGCTCGAAGCTGCCGGCCACGGGGCCGGACGGCAAGCAGTTCAAGGACGGCTTCGAATACATGAAGCACTACGGGGTCTACGTCGACACCTCCCAGCCGAAACCGTACGAGGTGTTCCAGAAGCCGCTGAGCGGCAAGCAGCTGGACGGCAGCCGGGTGGATGCCGCCACCGGCGTGGTCTACCGGCCCAACGACAAGGGCAAGGACAGCGCGATCGGCCTGATGGCGGGCGGCGCGGCGGTACGCGGTTTCGCCACGCCGTCGCGCAAGTTCGAAATCCACGCGCCGGAGGTGACGCTGGTGGCCAAGACGCGCGGTTTCGACGACGACGGCATGCCCACCTTCGTGCAGATCCCGTCGCACCGCAAGCTGCCGGCGGACCGCTTCATCCTCAGCACCTTCAAGTGGAATGTCCACACGCAGGGCCGTACCGCGTCGCAAAAATATCTGGTGGAGATCGTGCACGACAACCCGATGTGGATCAACGTTGCGACGGCAAAAAAACTCGGCCTGAAAAGCGGCGACATGGTCGAGCTGACCACCTACCGGCCGCAATCCGGCCCGGCCGACCAGCCGGCGCTGCAGGCTTATCGCGGCAATGGAGAGAAAATAGGCTCGGCGCGAATGCGGGTGTTCGTCACGCGCGGCATCCATCCGCGCGTGGTGGCGGTGTCGAACTCGCTGGGATGGATCAGCGGCGGCCGGGCCGCCGAAGGCCGCAACGGACGCCGGGTCGAGGTGGCGGCGCAAGGGATAGGCCCGGAGGCGGCAAAGGCCTTCGGACCGGCGCCGGCGCTGGATGACCTGAACGCCGGAGTATGGTGGGACAAGAAGAACGGCGGGCGAGGCAACGGTGTCAACATCAATGCGCTGCTGCCGATTAATCCTCAGCCGCTGGTCGGCATGCAGGCGTGGTTCGATACGGTCTGCTCGCTGCGCAAGGTGTGAATCTGGCGGACAGGCGAAAAAAAACGGCCCCGCGAGGGGCCGTTTTTTATGCAGCGTTGGTATGGCTGTCAACCGGCTTGCCGAAGGAAGCCAGCAACGCCGCCTCCTTCTGCTTGGCCGCCTTGAAGTGACGCTCCTTCACGTGGCCGTAGCCGCGGATGTCTTCAGGGATGCTGGCGATGGCCACGGCCTGCGACAGGTTCTCGGCCGTCAGCTTCGGCAGCAGCGAGGTCACGGTGTCGCGGTACTCGCCGATCAGCGCGCGTTCCATCTTGCGCTCCGCCGTGTAGCCGAAGATGTCCAGCTTCGAACCACGCAGGCCTTTGAACTTGGCCAGCACGCCGAACGCCTTCATCATCCACGGACCGAATTCCTGCTTGATCAGGTGGCCTTCGGCATCGTGCTTGGCCAGCAGCGGCGGCGCCAGGTGGAACTTGAGCTTGATGTCGCCCTCGAACATGCCGGCGATCTTCTGCTGGAATGCACCGTCGGTGTACAGGCGCGCGACTTCATACTCGTCCTTGTACGCCATCAGCTTGTAGTAGTAGCGCGCCACGGCTTCGCTCAGGCGGGTGCTCTTGCCCAGCTTGGCCTCTTCCGCGCGGACCTGGTCGACAAACGATTTATACTGTTTAGCATAATCCGCGTCCTGGTAAGCCGTCAGCAGCTCGACGCGGCGGGCGACGATGTCGTCCAGCGTCTGGATGCGTTTGAACTCGATCACCTTGGCCGGCGTGGTCAGCTTGGTCACGGACGCCAGGTCGTGCGCGGCGGTGCGGCCCCAGTTGAAGGCCGATTTGTTGAAGCCCACCGACACGCCATTGAGCTCGATCGCCTTGATCAGCGATGCTTCGCTCAGCGGCACATGGCCCTTCTGGAACGCGTAACCCAGCATGAACATATTGGTGGCGATCGAATCGCCCATCAACGCGGTGGCGATCTGGCCGGCGTCGACGAAGTCCACCAGCTCATTGCCGCAGGCCTTGACGATTTCGCCGCGCGAGGAAGCATCCGGGAACTGCCAGTCCGGGTTCTTCACAAACGCCGCCGTCGACGAGCCGGTCGAGTTGATCATCGCGTGCGTGCGGCCTTCGCCCATGCGCGACAGGGCGTCGCGCGAGGCGGTGACGATCAGGTCACAACCCACCACCAGGTCGGCGCTGCCGGTGCCGACGCGGGTCGAGTGCAGGTCGGACTGCTTGTCCGCCAGGCGCACATGCGACATCACCGGGCCGCCCTTCTGGGCCAGTCCGCTCATGTCCAGCACGATGGCGCCCTTGCCTTCGACGTGCGCAGCAACGGCCAGGATCTGGCCGACCGTCACCACGCCGGTGCCGCCGATGCCGGTGATCAGGATGCCGTACGGCGTTTCCGTCGACGGCAGCACAGGCGTAGGCAACACGGCTTGCGGTCCCTCACCAACAGCAGCCTTCTTCGGCTTCTTCAGCGCGCCGCCTTCCACCGTCACAAAGCTTGGGCAGAAACCGGTGGTGCAGGAGAAGTCCTTGTTGCAGGACGACTGGTTGATCTGGCGCTTGCGGCCCAGGTCCGTCTCCAGCGGCTCCACCGACAGGCAGTTGGACTGCACGGAGCAGTCGCCGCAGCCTTCGCACACGGCTTCGTTGATGACGGCGCGCTTGGCCGGATCCGGGTACTCGTTACGCTTCCGGCGGCGACGCTTCTCGGAGGCGCAGGTCTGGTCGTAGATCATGGCCGAGACGCCCGGCTTGTCACGCAGTTCGCGCTGCACGTCCATCAATTCGCTGCGATGACGCACGGTGACGCCTTCCGCCCATTTGTAATCGGCCGGGTATTTTTCCGGTTCGTCGGTGACGACGATGATCGGCGTGACGCCTTCTGCGGCGATCTGGCGCGAGATCATGCCCGGATCGAGCGGACCGTCGAACTGCTGGCCGCCGGTCATGGCGACGGCGTCGTTGAACAGGATCTTGTAGGTGATGTTGACCTTGGCGGCCACCGCCGCGCGGATCGCCAGGATCCCGGAGTGGAAGTAGGTGCCGTCACCCAGGTTGGTAAAGACGTGCTTCTCGTTGGTGAACGGCGCCTGGCCTACCCAGGTCACGCCCTCCGCGCCCATGTGGGTGAAGGTCGAGGTTTCGCGGTCCATCCACAACACCATGTAGTGGCAGCCGATGCCGGCCAGCGCGCGCGAGCCTTCCGGCACCTTGGTCGACGAATTGTGCGGGCAACCGGAGCAGAAGAACGGCGTACGGTCGGTCTGCGGATTCGGTTTGACCGACAGCGTTTTCAGCGCCAGTTCCTTCGCTTCCAGGAAGGCCACGCGCTCCTGCACGCGCTGCGCGACCGGATGGCCGGCGCAGTAGTGGGCGATGCGCGAGGCGATGGCGCGCGCGATCTGCGCCGGGTTCAGCTCATAAGTGGCCGGCAGCAGCCAGTCGCCGTGGCCGGTCTTGCCCTTGTTGCTCCACTCGCCGGTGTCGTCGAACTTGCCGACCACGCGCGGACGCTCGCCGTCCGGCAGGTTGTACAGCTCTTCCTTCAGCGCGTATTCGAGGATCTGGCGCTTCTCTTCGACCACCAGGATCTCGTCCAGGCCCTTGGCGAATTCGTGCACGCCGTCCGCTTCCAGCGGCCAGGTCATGCCGATCTTGTACAGGCGGATGCCGATGTCGGCGGCGGCCTGCTCGTCGATGCCCAGGTCGGCCAGCGCCTGGCGCGTGTCCAGGTAGGATTTACCGGCGGTGATGATGCCGATCTTCGGCTTCGGCGAATCCCAGATGATCTGGTTCAGTTTATTGGCGCGGCAGTAGGCCAGTGCGGCGTACCACTTGTAGCTGTTCATCCGCACTTCCATATCGAGCACGGTGTCCGGCCAGCGGATATTCAGGCCGCCGGCTGGCAGCTCGAAGTCGGTCGGCAGTTCAATCTTGACGCGGTCCGGGTCGAAGTCCACCACGGCGCCGGATTCGATGATGTCGGTGACGCACTTCATCGATACCCACAGGCCGGTGTAGCGGCTCATGGCCCAGGCGTGCAGGCCGTAGTCGATGTATTCCTGCACCGACGACGGATACAGCACCGGGATGCCGCAGGCGTTGAGGATGTGGTCCGACTGGTGGGCGGTGGACGAGGACTTGGCCGCATGATCGTCGCCGGCCAGCACCAGCACGCCGCCGTTCTTGGCGGAGCCGGCGTTGTTGGCGTGCTTGAAGACGTCGCCGCAGCGGTCCACGCCGGGGCCTTTGCCGTACCACATGGAGAAGACGCCGTCGTACTTGGCGTCCTGGAAAAGATTGGTTTGCTGCGTGCCCCAGACCGCGGTGGCGGCCAGGTCTTCGTTCATCCCGGGATGGAACTTGACGTGGTGCGCGTCCAGGTACTTCTTGGCCTTCATCGCCGTCATGTCGACGCTGGTGACCGGGGAACCGCGATAGCCGGTGATGTAGCCGGCGGTGTTCAGCCCTGCCTTCAGGTCCCGTTCGCGCTGCATCATCGGTAGACGGATCAGGGCCTGGGTGCCGGTCATGAAGGCCCGGCCGCGTTCCAGCGTCCACTTGTCGTCGAGTGAAATTTCGTTGTCCGAGTGCGTGCCCGGCTCCAGTTGCGAGCCCTTGTGAGGTGCGTTCATTGTGTCTCCATTATTCTTTAAGCCATGCGCTACAGGGCCTGGTTGGCCCATTAGCGCGCGATCCGCCGGCCCTTGTGGAGACGGCGGAACGGAAAAATGTGGTTTCGTATAGGGTACCACAGGCCTGTGTCCCGTTCTGTGCGGGACTGCCGGCTTTCCACCCTTGTTTCTTATGCGGCGCTTGGATCTTTCAGCACGCCGCGCTTGATCTGATCCAGCTCGATCGACTCGAACAGCGCGCGGAAATTACCCTCGCCGAAGCCCTGGTCGCCCTTGCGCTGGATGATCTCGAAGAAGATCGGACCGATGACGTTCTGGCTGAAGATCTGCAGCAGCAGTTCGCGTTCGGTGTCGTTGCTATGGCCGTCGATCAGGATGCGCAGGCGGCGCAGGTCTTCCAGGCGCTCGCCGTGGTTCGGCAGGCGGCGGTTGACCAGTTCATAGTAGGTCTCGATCGTGTCCTGGAAGGCGATGCCGGTTTTCTTCATGCCTTCGACGGACGAGTAGATGTCGTCGGTGCCCAGCGCGATGTGCTGGATGCCTTCGCCGTGGTACTCGTCGAGGTATTCTGCGATCTGCGACTTGTCGTCCGACGATTCATTGATCGGGATGCGCACTTTGCCGCATGGCGACGTCATGGCTTTCGACTTCAGGCCGGTCAGCTTGCCTTCGATGTCGAAGTAGCGCACTTCGCGGAAGTTGAACATCTTCTCGTAGAAGTCCGCCCATTCCTTCATGCGGCCGCGGTGGACGTTGTTGGTCAGGTGGTCGATATAGGTCAGGCCATGGCCGACCGGATTGGCGACCGCGCCAGGGATGGCGACGAAGTCGACGTCGTAGATGCTGATGTCGCCGATCGAGCCTTGCTCGCCGCCGTTCTTGCCGCGCCAGCGGTCGACCAGGTAGATCAGCGAATCGCCCACGCCCTTGATGGCGGGGATGTTCAGCTCCATCGGGCCGTTCTTGTTGTCGAAGCCCCAGGCGCCCTGCTCCAGCGCGCGCTTGTAGGCGAACGCGGAATCCTGCACGCGGATCGCGATGGCGCACACGGACGGGCCGTGGTGGCGGGCGAAGCGCTGGGCGAAGGAGTCCTGCTCGGCGTTGATCAGGAAGTTGATGTCGCCCTGGCGATACAGGGTCACATCCTTATGGCGGTGACGGGCGATAGCGGTAAAACCCATGCTCTCGAACAGCGCGCCCAGGGCTTTTGGATCGGGTGCGGCGTATTCGACAAACTCAAAACCATCGGTCCCCATCGGGTTGTCCCAAGGCGTAAATTTCATGCGAGTCTCCTTCTTTGAATAGCGCACAGTATAGACCCGCTGCCCCAGCATTAAATTGCAAACAATTCCCACGGATCGCGGTTCTGCGCAATAATATTGCCTGAACCATGAATTTTTGAGGTATTTATGACCAAAATTGCGCTGGACAAAACCGACCGTAAAATTTTGTCAATTTTGCAGGCCGACGGCCGGTTGTCGAACCAGGACGTGGCGGAGCTGGTGGCCTTGTCGCCGTCGCCCTGCCTGCGCCGCATCAAGCGGCTGGAAGAGGCGGGCGTGATCCGTCAATACGTGGCGCTGCTGGACCCGGACAAGATCGGCCTGGGGCTGCTGGCCTACGTCAACGTGCGGCTGGAGAAGCACAGCGAGGCGGCGGCGCACAGCAACGCCCGCGCGCTGGGCGCGCCGAACGCGCCGGTGTCGCCGCGCGCGGATTTCGCGGTGTCGGTGGAGCAGTGGCCGGAAGTGGTGGCCTGCTACGCGATGACGGGCGAGATGGACTACCTGCTGCGGGTCCATGTGGAAGACATGGACCACTTCTCGCGCTTCATGATGGCGACGCTGCTGCGCCACCCGGCGGTGCTGGACGTGAAATCCTCGTTCGCCCTGCAACGCATCAAGGACACCACCGCGCTGCCGCTGGTATAACACCGAGCGGCTCAGGAAGTGAGGTGGCGGCTCAGGTGCTGGACGAAGGGTTCCGGCGCCAGGAAACCGATCACGCGGCTGTTCGGGATCTCCTTGCCGCCGTTGAAGAGGATGATGCCCGGTGGGCCGAACAGGCCGAAACGCTTCATCAAGGCCTTGTCGTCGGCGCTGTTGGCGGTGACGTCCACCTGGATCAGACGCACCTGCTTCAACTTGCCGCTGACGGCCGGCTTGGAGAAGGTGAAGCGCTCCATCTCCTTGCATGACACACACCAGTCGGCGTAGAAGTCCAGCATCACCGGCGTGGTGCTCGACGCCAGCACCTGATCCAGTTCGGCCACGGTCTTGATGCGGCTGAAGCGGATTTCTTCGCCGGCCGGCGCGGCGCCTTCCGCGCGGGCGAGGCTCAGGTGCCCCAGTGGTTGCAGCACGTCGCGGCCGGCGCTGGCGGCGCCCGCCAGTTCAAACAGGCCGCCGACCAGGAAGGCCAGTCCCAGCGTCTTGCCGACGTAGGCGCCCAGGCCGGACTTGGCGCCTGCGGGCAGCGGCTCCAGTACATGCAGGAACACTGCGCACAACAGCGCGAACAGCCCCCACAAAGCCATCATCACCGTCACCGGGAACACCGGCGTGATCATCCAGATCGCCACCGCGATCAGCAGCAGGCCGAAGATTTTCTTCACGCCGTTCATCCAGGCGCCGGCACGCGGCAGCAGGCTGCCGGCCGAGATCCCAGTCAGCAGCAACGGCACGCTCATGCCGACCGCCATCGAGAACAAGGCCCAGCCGCCGGTCCAGACGTTGCGCGTCTGGCTGATGTAGAGCAGCGCGCCGGCCAGCGGACCAGCCACGCACGGGCCGACGATCAGGGCCGACAAGGCGCCCATCACGAACACGCCGGCGAAACGGCCGCCGCCCATATTGCCGCTGGTCGCGCTCAAGCGGCTTTGCAAGGCGCTCGGCAGCTGCAACTGGTAGACGTCGAACATCGACAAGGCCAGGCCGACCAGCAGCGCGCCGAAGGTCAGCAGCACCCACGGCTTTTGCAGCGCGCCGGCCAGCCCTTCACCCGCCAGGCCGGCAGCCACGCCGAGCGAGGTGTAGACCAGCGCCATGCCCAGGCAGTACGCGAGCGCCAGCGAGAAGCCACGGCCGCGCGACACCGCGCCCTCGCCCACGATGATCGAAGACAGAATGGGCACCATCGGCAGCACGCACGGCGTGAACGACAGCAGCAGGCCGAAAGCGAGGAAGGCCAGTCCGATGCGCCATGCACTGCCGCTTTGCAGCGTGCGCTGGGCGAGGGAGCTGTCGTCTTCATGGGCCGGCGCGGCGGCCGGTGCAGCACTGGCAGCCGTGGCCGAAACACCGGCCGGCGGCGCATCGACCGCCACCAGCTTGCCCGGCGTCGAGGGATCGACGCGGTAACTCTGCGTCGCCGGGGAGTAGCACAGGCCCGCATCCGCGCAGCCCTGATAACCCACT
Source organism: Duganella sp. BJB476 (assembly GCF_003416895.1). Lineage (GTDB taxonomy): Bacteria > Pseudomonadota > Gammaproteobacteria > Burkholderiales > Burkholderiaceae_D > Rugamonas. Next base: position 71,903 of record NZ_QVIO01000013.1, on the reverse strand, counting down.
TGCAGCGTGAACTGCGCCGTCGCAGCCACCGGCAGCTTGACCACCAGGCTGCCCTGGTAAGTCTCCATCTCCTTGTTGAAGTTGGTGTCGAACTTGCGCAGCCCTGCCGGCAGCGCCGGCGCTTCCAGCTGCGCACCGTCCGCTTTGAAACTCAAACGGTCGCGGTACAAGTGATAGCCCGGCGCGATAGCCCACGACAACCGCACCGTGTGCGCATCGACCAGCTCACCCTTCAGCTGGAACGCCTGGTCCGGCTCCAGAAAATCATCCGCTCGCGCACCGGTGGCCAGCGCGATCACCGCCACCAGCAGCGCCATCAAACGCGTCATCCAATTGTTCATCATTTCCATCCTATTCAAACATCCCTGAACAGCATCTGCCCCTGATCGTTCACGGCCAGATACCCCATGTCCGACGCATTCAAAAAATTCAAGCCATCCTGCTGCTTCAGCATCGCGATAGTCGAGCAGCTGCCGGCGGCGATCGCCATCGGCGCCAGCACGCTGACCGAGCGCCAGTACCGCACCGGCATGCCGTCGCGCGGATCGAGGATGTGGCAGTAGCGTTGCCCATCAAGCTCGAAGAAGCGCTCATAATCGCCGCTGGTGGCCAACGCTCCCGTGCTGACCGGTATGCTCGCGATCACGCTATCCGGATCGCGCGGATCCTGGATGCCGATACTCCACGGCCGCCCGTTCAGGCGCGGTCCGATGAAGCGCATGTCGCCGCCCAAATTCACGTAGCCATGCTTCACGCCGGCGTCGGCCAACAGCGCCGCAGCGCGGTCCGCCGCATACTCCTTGCCGAAGCCGCCGAAATCGATCTCCATGCCGGCCTGCCGCAGCGCCACATCCTCCGCGCCGCAATCCACCTTGTCCCAGCCGACCAGCGCCAGCAAGGGCTCCAGCACTTCCCTGCGCGGCACCTTGGGCTGGCGAAAATCCCAGGCCCGCCGCAGCACGCCGGAGGTGATGTCGAACAGCCCCTCGCTGGCGCCGTGCAGCGCCGCCGCGTAGCCCATCAGCGACATGGTTTCGCTGTCGCAGCACACCGCCTCCTTGCCCGCCGCCGCATTGATGCGCGAGACGATGCTGTCCGGCCGGTAGCGTGAATACTTGGTTTCGATACGCAGCACCTCGTCCATGGCCTGCTGCGCCAGCAGCGCCGCCGACTGCGCGTCCGGCGCGGCGAACCGCAACTCGCAGCGGCTGGCCATGGCCTGGAATGTGGTGCTGTGTATGGCGTCTACCATTTCGCGTCTACCATTGCCGGTTGATCGAGATCTGTATCGTCTGCGCCCGCAACGCATCCAGGCCAGGACTGCCCTCGTGGAACAGGCGCCAGCTGCCGCGCTGCTGGTACACCGACGCTTTCACGTCAACGGACCACAGCTTGTCCAGCTGCTTGCTGACCTTCAGGCCCAGCGTCACCGCGCCGAAGCCGGACAGGCGCTGGTCGGCCGACATGTAGCCGCTGCCGTTGTACCCAGGAGGGAACGGCGCGCCCAGCTTCGCGTCGTAGAGCGGATCGTAGTAGAAGCTCGCCGCGCTCTGCGAATACAGCCGCACTTCCGGCGTCACGGTCCAGCCCTGCGACAGCGGCTGCACATATTCTGCGCCTAGCGTATGCCCGCGCACGCCGAAGCTGTCGCGGTAGTAGCGGTAGGACAGCCGGCTGGTGCCGCCGGTCGACGCCAGGTGGTGATTCCAGCGCACCAGCAGCGTGGTCTCGTCGCGGCTGCGCGGACGGTTGTCCAGCGCCTTGTACGGATCGGAGAAATAGCCCTCGCCTTCGCTGTGCGTCAGCGTCAGCTGGGCGATGTCGTTAGCCGTCAGCACCTGCGTCACGCCCAGCAGCAGACTGCTGGTGCGCTTCTTCTCGTTAGTGACGATCTTGTTGACGGGATCGATGCGATCGTCCGAGTGGCCAAGGCCGACGGTCCACGTGGTGTTCTTGTTCTCGCTCTCCAGGCTACCTTGCAGCGACAGCGCACGCGACACGTAATCGTGCTCGGTCGAATACGCCGCGCCGACCGTCACGCTGCCTCGTTCGAAGTAGCGCGTGGCCGAAGCGTCGCCCGCCGTGCGGTGGTCCTGCATGTGCGAGGCGCCGGAGATCGCCGTGTGGTAGCGCGGCGAAGCGCCCGACACATCGTCCGACACCAGCGAGGCTCCGATGCTCCACACACCGGCCACCGGCGCCATGATCGACACCGACGGCGAGTGCACCGTGATGCGGTCCAGGCCAGACTGGCTGTCCTTGTAGTTCAAATAGCCCAGCGTGATATTGCCGTTGGCCGGCGGCGTTTCGGCATGCGCCTGCACGCCGGGCAGCATCAGCGCCGCCGTCATGATGGAGGCAGCCAGGCCGCGCCCGGATGCTTGGTCTTCTTTACTCGTCATGGTGGTCCTCAATTGCAGCCGCAACCACCGCCACCCACACCGGCGCCGCCGGACGAGGCCTCGCGGCTGGTGTAGATATGGTCGTCGAAGCGTGTGAACATATGGCCGTCGCCGAAGGTCATCTCGGTGCGCGCCAGCGTGCCCTTTTCCCAAGGCTGCACATTACCCAGCGAGGCGCAGCCGGACAGGCCTGCCGCCAGCGCGATCAACAATAGCGATTTCATTTGACGGCTCCCAATGCGTTCTGGATTTTGATTTCCAACTCGGCGCGGTCGGTGTCGCGGAAGCCGGAATGCTCCAGCAGCACCTTGCCGTCCGGCCCAATCAGCACGCTGCTCGGCATGCCCTTGATGCCATAGCTGCGCGGTGTGGCGCCTTGCGGATCAAAGCCGATGGCGAAACGCGCTGGCGTCGTCGTCAGGAACTCGCGCGCGTCGGCGCTGTTGGCGTCGACGTTGACGCCGATGATCTGCAGGCCCTTGGCGCCATACTTGGCCTGCATCTCGTTCATCCACGGGAAGGACTGGCGGCATGGGCCGCACCAGGAGGCCCAGAAGTCCACGTACACCACCTTGCCCTGCAGCTTGGCCAGCTTCACCGCGCCGTCCACCCCTTGCAGGTCGAACTGCGGCGCGGTCACGCCCTTCTCCAACGCCCAGGCCGGGGCTGCGCTCAGCGCCGCAGCCAGCAGCATGATCGATATCGGTTTCATGTCAGCCTCCGATGCGTTTCGATTGGCGACGGCGCCAGCCGATGGCGATGGCCGCCGCGATGATCAGGAATACCATCATCGGGTCGTTGACGTCGTCCGAGGCCGAGCAACCGCCGCCGCCTTTGTTGGCCGGCGCGGCGTTGCTCGCCGCCGCCGTACCCTGGCCGCTCAGCGCGATGGTCCAGCTGCTGCCGGCGACGCTGGCCTGTATCACCACGCTGCCGCTGTTGTTACCGGCGTTGACCGGCGTGTAGCCCACCACCAAGTCGCACGAAGCGCCTGGAGCCAACGTGACCGGGAAGGCCGCGCAGCCGGTGCTGTCCGCCACGGCGGCGAACGGGCCGGTGTAGGCGGCGCTGGCCAGCGTGACGGCGGCGCCGCCGCTATTGGTCAGCGTGAAGCGGCGCGTCGGCGCTGCGCTGCCGATGACGACCGCGCCGAAGTCGAAGCTCTGCGGTGCTATCGTCAGCGACGGCGTGGTAATGACGACGGCGACGCCGTTGCCCTTCAACGCCAGGTGGAACTGCGCGCCGCCATCCGTCACCAGCAGCAGGTCGGCGCTGCGGGCGCCGGCGGCGACAGGCTTGAACGCGGTGGTCAGCGGGCAGCTGGCGCCCGGAGCGACCGTGGCGCCGGCGGTGCAGCTGCCGCCGAGGACGAAGTCGCCCGGCTGGTTGCCGCCCAGCGTCAGCGTGGCGATGCTCAGCGAGGCGTTGCCGCTGTTGGACAGCGTAGTCGTATGAACCGCCGCGCTGCTGCCGACTTGTGTATCGGCGAAGGAGATCGGACCGGCTTCGGACAGCAGCGGCGTCGCCGTGGCCTGCTTGGTGCCGGTGCCGGTGATGCCAACTTGCAGCGCAGCCGCATTCGAGCTCACCGCCAGCGCCGCCGTGACTGCGCCTTCCGCCGTCGGCGCAAAGCGTACCGGTATTGCGCAGCTGGCGCCCACCGCCAGGCTGGCGCCGCAATCGCTGCCGCCCAGGCTGAAGCTGGCCGCGCCTACGCCAGTCAAGCCGATGTTATTCAAACCGATGACGACATTGCCGGTGTTGGCCAGCGTGACCGTCTGCGCCACTGCGGCAGCGCCGATGGTCTGCGTGCCGAAGGCGATGGCCGACGGCGTGGCGGTCAATGCCGGCGCCGGTGTTGCGGCGCTGCCGGACAGGCCAACCGTGGCGTTGCCGTTGGATGCGTTGGAGGCTAGCGTCAGGCTGGCGGAGAAGGCGCCGGCTGCAACCGGCAGCGCTTGCAGCGTCACCGTGCAGCTGCCGCCCGCAGGCACCGGCGTGACCACGGCGCAGCCGCCGCCCAGCGTGAAGATGCCGGCATTGGCGCCGCTCAGTGCAATGGAGCTGAAGGTCAGCGCGGCCTGGCCGCTGTTACTGACGGTGATAGTCGATACAGCGGAGGGAGATCCCGTCAACAGCGTGCCGAAATTGACGCTGGCCGCAGACAAGGCGATGGTGGCCTGCGGCGTGGCGTTGCCGGTGCCGCTGAGCGCGACGCTGCTGCTGCCACCGGTGGCATTGTGCGTGATGGTCAGCGAAGCCGCGCGCGCGCCCGCCGCCGTCGGCTTGAAGCTGGCCTGCACGGTGCAGCTGGCGCCCGCCGCGACGGCGCCGCCGTTGGCGCAGCTGCCGCCGGCGACACTGAAATCGCCCGCCGCCGCACCGGCGATGGAAATGGTGCCGATATTGAGCGTGGCGTTGCCGGTATTGCTCAAGGTCGCGGCCAGCGGACCTGCCGTCTGGCCGATATTGGTGCCGCTGAAGGTCAGGCTGGCCGGCGCCAGCGAGGCGGCCGGCGCGGCCACCACATTCGGATTGCCGATGAAGGCCGCCAGGTCGGCCAGCTCCGCCGCGCTGAATTTGCCGTTATACAGGCTACCCATGCCGCCCTTGTTGGTGGCGATGGCGTTCTGGATCACCGACGGCTGGTTGGCAGCCGCCAGGATGCCGTTGACGTTATTCGCCGGTGTGGAGCTATGGCAGGTGGCGCACGAAGCGCCACCGGACACCGGTCCGTTCAGATACAGGCTCTTGCCGTTCAAGGCATCTGCCGCATTGGCGCCCTGCCCCATCACACCGACCAGCAGGACCGCAGTCCACCGCAGCCGAAATACCTTTGCTAACAAGCCTGTCATGACACTCTCCTGAAGATTGAATTAAAAGCCGCAGACAGAGATCGCAAAGGCATTCATGCCGCTGTGCGCCAGGGCACACCAGGTCCAGCTTCGGCTGCGCTGGTAGAGCAGCGCCAGCGCCAGTCCCGGCGCCAGCACCGCCAGCGCGTGCTGCCAGCCGGCGCCTATATGCAGCAAGCCGAAAACCGCCGTCGACACCAGCACGGGCCCCGACCGCGCCAACGGTTGCTGGCGCGTCATCCACTCCTGCAGCCCGGCCCTGACCACACACTCCTCCAGCGCAGGCGAGAGCAGCAGCAAGCGTAGGCAGACGGCGAGGTCCGGCGCCTGCAACTGCGTGCTGCAAAAATGAGTAATCGACGACACGGAATATGGGTGGTTTTGCTGCCGGTTGCGTATCTTGTCCGACCCGTTCATACCCGGCCGATCAGCAAAGGTTCTAACGGGGGGAGATTTATTTTCGGCCGAGCAGGCGGTCGAACCATTTGGCGGCGATGCGCTTATTGGCTTTGAGGGTGTAGTCCAGCGTGGCGAATTGCTCGTCCAGCGCTTCTTGCAGCATGCTGGCGGGATTGGCCGGCAGCAGTTTCAGGTAGGCGTCCGCCTCGCCGTAGTCGCGATGGATCTCCATGCCGGCTTTTTTCGCGATGTGCATCATGGTCTTGTTGGACGACAGGCAGTGCATGTACAGCGTGTCGACATCGTTGTTGCGGCAGTGGATGGCGGCGCGCTCGAACAACTTGGTGCCCATGCCCATGCCGCGCGCCGAGCGGCTGACCGACACGCCGAATTCCGCCACCCGCTCCTTGTCGGTGACCGCGCTCTTCGATTCGTCGCGCGGCGCGAACGCCAGGTGCCCCACCGCCACCAGCTTGAACACCCGGTTGTACACGCCGAACACCATGTCGCGCGAGAAGTCGATGCGGTTGACGTAGTTCGCCACCTGCTCGTCCGGCAGCACGGTACCGAAGCGCAGCAGGCGGTCGCTGTCCTCAAGACCGAGGAAGTGCTTGACCATGCGCCGCCGATCGCGCTCGCGCAGCTCCTTGACCAGAACCGTCGGACGGCGTTTGCCGTCTTTGTGCTTGCCCCAGCGGCGCAGCGGATTCTGGAAAAGGTCGATCGAGCTCATATTTCCGCTGCATCCTCGTCATCGTCGCCGGCGTTCAGCGCCACCTTCACCGCCGTCACGCGCGCGCGGTGCACCAGTTCCGGGATGCGTTGTGGAGTGGCGGTACAGCCCTGCGCGATTTCGCCGGCGTTGACGCCGCGCGCGGCGGCCAGCGCCGTCTCCAGGTGCGCCAGCTGCGGGAAAGGCGCATCGCGGAAGCTGGCGCTTGGGCCTATGCGGCCGCGCGCATCGCATTCGGTCGCCAGCAGCATCTGCGAGAAGCGCGCCGGCTTGCGGAAGGCGTCGCAGCGCTCCAGCAGGGTGACAACGGTGTTGGGCCGCAATTGCAGGGCGCGGCCGACGTTGCCGTGTTCACGCGCCGTCATCACGGCCAGGTCGCGGCATTCGGTCGGCACCTTCAGGCGCTTGCACACCTGCTCCACCAGCTTGACGCCCAGGCCTTCGTGGCCGTGGTGCGCCGGCCAATTTTCCGGCGGCGTAGCGCCTTTTCCCAGGTCGTGCATCAGGCAGGCGAAGCGCGTGGCCAGCTCGTGGCCGGCGTCCGCCGCGCAATCGATCACTTGCAGCATGTGGATGCCGGTGTCGATCTCGGGATGCCACTTCTCCGGCTGCGGCACGCCCCACAGCACATCCAGCTCCGGCAGGATGCGCGCCAGCGCGCCGCAGTCGCGCAGCACTTCCAGCATGCGCGATGGCTTGTCTTCCATCAGGCCGCGCGACAGCTCCTGCCACACGCGTTCCGGCACCAGCGCATCGACTTCGCCCTGCTCCACCATCTGCCGCATCAGCGCATTGGTTTCCGGCGCCACGCGGAAGTCGCTGAAGCGCGCGGCGAAGCGGGCCACGCGCAGGATGCGCACCGGGTCTTCGGCAAACGCTTCGGATACGTGGCGGAAGATGCGCTGCTCCAGGTCGCGCCGGCCGCCATATGGGTCGGTCAGCGTGCCGTCGTCGGCGCGGGCGATGGCGTTGATGGTCAGGTCGCGGCGTACCAGGTCGTCTTCCAGCGTGACGTCCGGCGAGGTGTGGAACACGAAGCCCTTGTAGCCTGGCGCGGTCTTGCGTTCGGTGCGGGCCAGCGCATATTCTTCCTGCGTCTTCGGGTGCAGGAACACCGGGAAGTCCTTGCCGACCGGGCGGTAGCCCTTGGCCAGCATGTCGTCCGGCGTGGCGCCGACGACGACGTGATCGTGGTCCTTGACCGGCAGGCCTAGCAATTCATCGCGCACGGCGCCGCCGACTACATAAATCCGCATCATCGTCAGTCCGGCATTTCGGCGTCGTGCTTGGGCGCCATTTCGGATTCTGCCATCGCTTCCTCGACCCAGCGGGCCACGGCGGGATGGGCCAGCACGCGCTGGCAGTAGGCGTCCAGCGCCGGCGCCAGCGAGACGCCGTAGGTGCGGAAGCGCAGCACCACCGGCGCGTAGTAGGCGTCGGCGATCGAGAAATCGCCGAACAAGAACTGGTGGTGGCCGAAGCGCGACAGGCATTCCTCCCAGATTTCGCTGATGCGGCCGATGTCGGCCTGGGTGCCGTTGGTGCGGCCCTTGCCCGGATAACTGGCGCGGATGTTCATCGACATCGAGGTGCGCAGGTCGGCAAAGCCGGCGTGCATCTCGGCGCAGACCGAACGCGCCATTGCGCGCGCGGCCACGTCCTGCGGCCACAGGTGCAGTTCCTGGAACTGCTCGGCGAGGTATTCGCAGATCGCCAGGCTGTCCCAGATCGTCATCTCGCCGGCCAGCAGCACCGGCACGCGGCCGCTGGCCGAGTAGCCGCAGATGCGGTTGGCGGTGTCGTCCTGGTCCAGCAGCACGCGCACTTCCTGGAACGGAATGCCGAAGGCGGTCATCGCCACCCATGGCCGCATCGACCACGACGAGTAATTCTTGTTGCCGATGATGAGCGTCAGGCCCGGCTCGCGCGCGGCGGCCAGGGATTGCGACAGGCTGGGATCAAGTTGAGTGGTCTGCATGATGCGTCCAAAGGTTGTTGTAGATGTCAGCGCGAGCCGAAGCTCGACTCCTGCTGTTCCTGTTCGGTGTAGCCTCTCGGCGCGACGGTGCCCAGGCGCGCCTTCAACGATTGCGGGCGGCCTTCAAACAGCGCCGCGTAATAGGTGGTGTTCGACATCACGTTCTTGACGTAGGTGCGGGTTTCGACGAACGGGATCGACTCGATGAAGACCGCGCTGTCCATCGGCTTGGTCAGGGTCGAGCGCCACGAGCGCAGGCGGCCCGGCCCGGCGTTGTAGGCGGCGGTGGCCAGCACCTGCGAGCCGTCCATATTCCCCAGCACCATGTTGAGGTAGTTCGCGCCCAGCAGGATGTTGGTGCGCACGTCGCTCAGCATCTCCTGCGCGAAGTCGGTCAGGCCGATCTTCTTGGCCACCCAGCGGCCGGTGGATGGCATCACCTGCATCAGGCCCGAGGCGCCGACATGCGATTGCGCGTCCATGATGAAGCGCGACTCTTGGCGTATCAGGCCGTACACCCAGGCCTTGTCCAGGCCCAGCGTCTGCGTGGTCGGGTGCATGATGTCGATGTGCGGCGCCGGGAAGCGCTGCGTGTAGTCGACCTGGATGCGGGTGCGGTCCGAGGTGTTGACCATGCGGTCGAGGATATTGTTCTGGCGCGCGAATTCGGCGGCGGCCAGGTGTTCGCGCTCGCTCAGGCCGCGCAGGCCCCAGTTCCATTCGCGCGTGCCTTCGAAACGCAGGCGCATGCTGAAGAACTTGATGGCGCGCTGGAAGTTGGGATTGGCGGCGATCGGCGCGATTTCGGACTGGCCGATCGGCAGGCCAGGCAGCGGAATGGTAATCAGCTTGCCGGTTTCCTCCAGCGCCAGCTGGCCGTAGAAATTGGACTGGTCCGAGATGCTGCGGAACAGCTGCATCGCCTCGCCCGTGGCCTGGATTGCCCCCGATTGCGCCATCAGCGCGCGGCCCAGCCAGTAGACCCAGGCCGGATCGGCGCGCAGCGACGACGGCATGGCGCGGATGTTCTTCTCCACCTGCCTCCAGTCGCCGTTGCGCAGCGCGATGCGGGTCTTCCATTGAATCTGGTCGATCGACAGCGCGGCGCCGTTCGACTTCTGCCAGTACTCGGTGGTCTCCGGCGACAGCGAATACGACGATTGCAGCGCCACCGCGGCCCACGCTTCCTGCTGCTCCTGCGAGCTCAGTTTGGAGGCGGCCTTGTTCAGCGCCAGCACCGCCAGCTTGGTGCTGGTCTTGGCCATGCGGCCGATGGCGACGATATAGATCTCATGTTCGACGCGGCCGCTGCCCACGCCCTTGGCCAGCGCGATGGCCGGCAGGTCGACCGCCTGCACCGCCTTCTTCTCGTTCCCGTCCAGCAGCGCGACGATGCGGCGCGCCTGGCCGGTGGCGTTGTACTCGCCGGACAGGCGCAGCTGCGCATACAGGTCATCGATGTTGAACTGGCCGGCCCCGTACAGCGTAGCGATCAGGCCTGCGCAGGCTTCGCCGTAGCCGTTCGGCGCGGTGAGCAGCTCGCGCGCTTCGCCCGCCACCTTCTGGCCCTTGAGCGCGCGCGATTGCAGCGCGTAGCATTTGACCTGGGTGTCGTCGTTCAGCACGAACAGCGGCAGCTGCTCGTCGAAGGTGGCCCAGTCGCGCTTGCGGCCCAGGTCCAGCAGCCAGTCATTGCGCAGGCGGTCGACGATGGCCTGGCCTTCGTAGCGCTTCATGAAATCGCGGATTTCCGCTTGCGAAGCATCCTTCAGGCGCGGTTTCAGCCGATAATAATCGACGTAAGACGGAATGGAATAATCGCTCAGGCGGGCGGCGTAGAAATCGGCCTTGGATGCATCGTCCTGGCGCACGGCGTCGCGCAGCAGCAGGAAGGAATCGTCCGCCCTGCGGCCGTCATCGCCAAGGTCGTCGGCGTGGGCCAGGGAGCTCATGGCCACGGCAGCAAAGGCGGCAGCGCCGGCAATCCATTTTAAAGCGGAAATCAATGTGCAACTCTCTAAAGTCTTGAAAATCTGAACCTATGACCAGCGACCCTAGAATACCACGCGCCACGACCGCACCACCAGCCCCGCCAGCCCCGCAAAAGGCCGATTTACGCAAGCAATTGTTGACTGCGCGGCGCGCTTTGGACGCCACTACGCGCGCGGCGTGGAACGATGCCATCGGCGCGCAAGTGATCGCCTGGTGGAAGGCGGCGCAGCCGGCGGCGCTGGGCGTGTACTGGCCGCTGCGCGACGAGCCGGATCTGCAGGCGGCCTACGTGGAGCTGGCGCGCCTGGGCGCGCGGCTGCTACTGCCGGTGGTGGTGGAAAAACATGCGGCGCTGGAGTTTGCCGAATGGCGCATCGGCGAGGCGATGGTCAAGGATGCGATGGGGGTGGCGGTGCCGGCCGACCTGCGCTTGCAGCAGGCGTATCCGCCGGCGTTGCTGGTGCCGTGCCTGGGGTTTAATCCGCAGGGCTACCGGCTGGGATATGGCGGCGGCTTCTACGACCGCACGCTGGCGCGCTCACCGCGTCCGCAGACACTGGGGATAGCCTACCAGTGCCTGCAGATACAGTTCGACAGCGACGGTCACGACGTGGCGCTGGACCGCATCATCACGGAACTAGACGCTGCCACAACGCGGTAGTGGCCGCGGCCTGGTTCATGCTGTAGAAGTGCAGGCCGGGGGCGCCGCCCGCCAGCAGGCGTTCGCACAGCGCCGTCACCACGTCCAGGCCGAAGGCCTTGATCGAGGCGCTGTCGTCGCCGAAACTGGCCAGCTTCAATCGCACCCAGCGCGGGATCTCGGCGCCGCACATGTCGGAGAAGCGCATCAGCTGCGTGTAGTTCGTGATCGGCATGATGCCGGCCACGATAGGCACGTCGATGCCAAGCTTGCGGGTCTGCTCGACGAACTGGAAGTAGGCATCGGCGTTGTAGAAGTACTGGGTGATGGCGGCATTGGCGCCGGCCTTCACTTTGCGCTCGAACGCCAGCAGGTCGTCCTGCGGCGACTTGGCCTGCGGGTGCACTTCCGGGTAGGCCGCCACTTCGATGTGGAACCATTCGCCGGTTTCCTGGCGGATGAACTCCACCAGCTCGTTCGCGTAACGGAACTCGCCGGCCGCGCCGTAGCCGCTCGGCAGGTCGCCGCGCAGCGCGACGATGCGCTTGATGTTGTGCGACTTGAATTCCGTGAGGATCTCGCGGATCGATTCGCGCGTGCCGCCAACGCAGGACAGGTGCGGCGCGGCGTCTTCACCGGCGGCCAGGATTTCCACCACGGTGTCGAGCGTGCCGCGCTGCGTGCTGCCGCCGGCGCCGAAGGTCACGGAAAAATATTTGGGTTTGAGCTCGGACAGCTTGGCGCGCGTGATGCGCAGCTTTTCCGCACCCTCCGCCGTCTTGGGCGGAAAGAATTCGATACTGAAATTATGATTAGCCATCTGACTTCTTCAAAAGTAAGGTAGACAGGGCCCAGGAAATCACGCTGTACAACAGTGCGCCACCGATCGCCGACGCGAAGCTATCGACGTGGAAGCCGTCCACCCATTGGGCGACCAGCCAGAACATGAAACCGTTGATGATGAAGATGAACAGGCCCAGCGACACCACGGTCACGGGCAACGTCAGCAACAACAGCACGGGGCGTATCAGCGTATTGACCAGGCCCAGTACAAGAGCCGCGACGAGGGCTGCGCCTATGCTTGTGACATCGACGGAATGCATCAGGTAGGGAACTGCCAGCAAGGCAATTGCATTGATTAACCAGGTAAGGACCAAACGCATAAAGTGAACTCGCTGCAAAAAAGGACTGGATAAAAACAGGGCCGGCGATTCCGCCGGCCCCGCTTCATACCGGCAGATTAATAACGGTAGTGGTCTGGCTTGTACGGGCCGGCTTGCGACACGCCGATGTACGACGCTTGCTCTTCGGTCAGCACGGTCAGCTGCGCGTTCAGTTTCTTCAACTGCAGGCGCGCCACTTTTTCGTCCAGGTGCTTAGGCAGCACGTAGACGCCGACTGGATACTTGTCGGTGTTGGCGAACAGCTCGATCTGGGCGATGGTCTGGTTGGCGAACGACGACGACATCACGTACGACGGATGGCCGGTGCCGCAACCCAGGTTGACCAGGCGGCCTTCGGCCAGCAGGATGATGCGTTTGCCCGACGGGAAGATCACGTGGTCGACTTGCGGCTTGATGTTGTCCCAGGTGTACTTCTTCAGCGACGCGACGTCGATCTCGTTGTCGAAGTGGCCGATGTTGCAGACGATGGCCTGGTCCTTCATGGCCAGCATGTGCTTCTCGGTCAGGATGTGATAGTTGCCGGTGCAGGTGACGAAGATGTCGCCGTGTTCTGCTGCGTAGTCCATGGTGACGACGCGGTAGCCTTCCATCGCGGCCTGCAGTGCGCAGATCGGATCGATTTCGGTGACCCAGACTTGCGCCGACAGCGCGCGCATGGCTTGCGCCGAGCCCTTGCCGACGTCGCCGTAACCGGCGATCACGGCGACTTTACCGGCGATCATCACGTCGGTGGCGCGCTTGATGCCGTCGACCAGCGATTCGCGGCAACCGTACAGGTTGTCGAACTTGGACTTGGTGACGGAGTCGTTGACGTTGATCGCAGGGAAGGCCAGCTTGCCTTCCTTGTGCATCTGGTACAGGCGGTGCACGCCGGTGGTGGTTTCCTCGGTCACGCCCAGGATCTGCGGCAGACGCTTGGAGTACCACAGCGGGTCGATCGCCAGGTGGGTCTTGATGGCGTTGAACAGGCAGATCTCTTCTTCCGAACCCGGGTTGGCCAGCACCGACAGGTCTTTCTCAGCGCGTGCGCCCAGGTGCAGCAGCAGCGTGGCGTCGCCGCCGTCGTCGAGGATCATGTTCGAGTAGACCGCGTTGCCGGCGGCGTCCGCTGGCCATTCGAAGATGCGGTGGGTGTAGTCCCAGTATTCGTCCAGGGTTTCGCCCTTGATGGCGAACACCGGGGTGCCGGCGGCGGCGATGGCGGCAGCGGCGTGGTCCTGGGTCGAGTAGATGTTGCACGATGCCCAGCGGACCTTGGCGCCCAGCGCTTCCAGCGTCTGGATCAGCACGGCGGTCTGGATGGTCATGTGCAGCGAACCGGTGATGCGCGCGCCCTTGAGCGGTTGCGATGCGGCGAATTCCTCACGGATGGCCATCAGGCCAGGCATTTCGGTTTCGGCAATCTTGATTTCTTTGTCGCCCCAGGCGGCCAGGGAAATATCGGCTACCAGGAAGTCTTGTGCGGATTTGAGTACGGCGTTCATCACGCCCTCCTTTCATGTGTTGAAAAAAGTAACGTGAGCGCGGTTTGGGACTCCGAGCCTGGCGAATTCATGATTCGTCGCAACGCTCCTCGGAAGCCGCATTTTAGCACCGTTGCGTATGACAGGCGCAAGAAATTCTACTTTGAGCCTGCGCAAATAGACCATATACAGACAGCCTATAGTGAACTTTTGCCCGGAGCGCGCCATGGCACTCGACCCACGCGATGCAATCTGGAATGAAACCCATGCCTTGCTTTACAACACACGGTATGCCGAGGAAATCGAGAAGGCGCTGCTGGCGCGCTGGACATGGCTGGACAGCATCAGCAAAATCGCCGTGGCGATCTCGTCCGGTGGCGGCGCGCTGGCCGGCCTCGTATTCTGGAAGAACAGCGACTATACTTTTCTATGGCCGCTGTTTACGTCGGCTAGTACGCTGCTCGCCATCGTATCCAAGCAACTGTCTGTCGCGGACAAACTCAAGCGGCATGCGACGTCGGCGGTTGGGATGTCGGCGCTGGCCGTCAATATCTCCAGCCTGATTGTTCGCATGAAGATCAACACCGATTTCCCGACCGCTGAATTCGAGAAAAAATTACTGGGATCGCTGGACAAGTACGGCATTGAATACACCAAGCTGCCGTACGATTTGCTGTTGACGCACGCGCTGCGCGTTAAAACTCAGCAACGGCTTAACGCCATGCTGGACGCCACGCCACGCTGACAGGGAAAGGAAAGACCATGAATAACGATGACTTCCGCCGTAAGTATCTGCCACCGAATCCGCCGCCGCCGCCGCCGCTGCGGCCCAAATGACAAAACGCCCCGGCTGCAGGCGCAGGCCGGGGCGTTTTGACTCAGCGGACAGCGATTACTTCAGGCCGGCTGCGGCGCGCAGGATCGCGGCCTTGTCGGTGCGTTCCCACGTGAATTCCGGCTCTTCGCGGCCGAAGTGGCCGTAGGCGGCGGTCTTGGCGTAGATCGGACGCAGCAAGTCCAGCATCTGCACGATGCCTTTCGGACGCAGGTCGAAGTGCTCCATCACCAGAGCGGCGATCTTGTCGTCCGGGATCACGCCCGTGCCTTCGGTGTAGACCGTGATGTTGATCGGACGGGCCACGCCGATGGCGTAGCTGACCTGCACCTGGCACTGGCGCGCCAGGCCTGCGGCCACCACGTTCTTGGCCACGTAGCGGGCGGCGTAGGCGGCCGAACGGTCCACTTTCGTAGGATCCTTGCCGGAGAACGCGCCGCCGCCGTGCGGGCTGGCGCCGCCGTAGGTGTCGACGATGATCTTGCGGCCGGTCAGGCCGCAATCGCCCTGAGGACCGCCGATGACGAAGCGGCCGGTCGGGTTGACCAGGTATTTGGTGTCGACCAGCCATTCGCGCGGCAGCACCTGCTTGATGATCTCTTCGATCACCGCTTCTTCAATCTGCTTGTGCTGCATTTCCGGCGCGTGCTGGGTCGACAGCACGACGGTGTCCACCGACACCGGGCGGCCGTTGACGTAGCGCAGCGTGACTTGCGATTTGGCATCCGGACGCAGCCAAGGCAGGCGGCCGTCCTTGCGCAGCTGCGACTGGCGCTCGACCAGGCGGTGTGCGTAGTGGATCGCGGCTGGCATCAGTTCTGCGGTTTCGTCGCAGGCGTAGCCGAACATCAGGCCCTGGTCGCCCGCGCCTTGATCCAGGTCAATCCCCGCGCCTTCGTCCACGCCCTGGGCGATGTCCGGCGACTGCTTGTCGTAGGCCACCAGCACGGCGCAACCCTTGTAGTCGATGCCGTAGTCGGTATTGTCGTAGCCGATGCGTTTGATGGTTTCGCGCGCAACTTGAATATAATCAACGTTGGCGAACGTGGTGATCTCGCCGGCCAGCACGACCAGGCCGGTGTTGCACAGGGTTTCTGCGGCAACGCGGGCTTTCGGGTCCTGGGCCAGGATGGCGTCCAGAATCGCGTCGGAGATTTGGTCGGCAACCTTGTCCGGGTGGCCTTCAGAGACGGATTCGGAAGTGAAAAGATAATCGTTAGACATCGCAAGCTCCTGATACTGGTTGAGAATGTTTTGTCGCTCACCAATACGGCTTGCGACGCTTTAGCGATATTTATATTCCGCTTCGCAAGTTGTCTGTTAACTCAGCGGATACTCCATACGTGTTATTTTACGCTTCTTAAAAAATTTTGGCAGAGCAACAGAGGCCAAAATACCCTTCTATTAGACGAATTACTCATGCTTGTACCAATTTTTCGATTTTTCTCAATCTTCCCGTTGCCGTTTCTACACGCAATGGGCGCCGCGCTGGGTTGGCTGGTCTACCTGAGTTCGCCTTCCTATCGCCGCCGCATGCGCGACAACATGGCGCAGGCCGGCTATTCCCAGCATCTGTCGGCCGCCATCGCCGAGGCGGGCAAGAGCATCGTCGAGCTGCCCTTTATCTGGTGCGCCAAACCGGAACGCGTGTCGCGCCATGCCACCGATGAGAACTGGGCCATCGTCCAGGCCGAGCTGGACGCCGGTCGCGGCATCGTGTTCCTGACGCCACACCTGGGCTGCTTTGAAATCGTCGCGCAGGAAATCGCCCTGCGCACCGAGCTGATGGTGATGTACCGCCCGCCCAAGAAAGCCGCGCTGAAACCGCTGATCGAAGGCGCCCGCGCGCGCGACAACCTGCTGCTGGCGCCGGCCAATATGTCCGGCGTGCGCATGCTGGCCAAGTGCCTCAAGAAAGGCAAGCCGATCGGCCTGCTGCCGGACCAGGTGCCGCAGGAAGGCGAAGGCGTGTGGACCACGTTCTTCGGCCGCGCCGCCTACACCATGACCCTGCCGGCCAAGCTGGCGCAGCTGGGCGACGCCACCATCATCGTCACCTACGCCGAGCGCCTGCCGGGCGGCAAAGGCTATGTGATCCGCTTCGTGCCCTTCGACGGCACGCTGGACGGCAGCGCCGCCGAGCAGGCCCAGACCATCAACCACGCGATGGAGCGCCTGATCGCGCGCAGCCCGACCCAGTATTTCTGGAGCTACAACCGCTACAAGGTGCCGGCCGGCATCGACGCACCCGGCGCGGGAGAACAGGCATGAAGCTGCTGTTAGGAATCATGTGGCTGCTGCACTGGCTGCCGCTGCCGGTGCTGGGCCGTTTCGGCGACGCCATCGGCAGCCTGCTGTTCCTGGTGATGCGTACGCGCCGCCATATCACGCTGACCAACCTGCGCCTGTGCATGCCGGAGCTGAGCGAGGCCGAACGCATCGACATCGCCCGCCGCCACTTCCAGGCGTACTCGCGCAGCGTGTGGGAGCGCGGCATCCTGTGGTGGGCGTCGGAGGAAAGGCTGAAGCGCCTGATCAAGGTCGAGCCGGGCCCGGTGCCGGTGGAGGAGATGACGTCCAGGCCGACCATCCTGCTGTGCCCGCACTTCGTCTGCCTGGACGTGGCCGGCGCCTCGATCGCGATGGTGACCAGCGCCTCGTCCATGTATGTGCAGCAAAAGAACGCCGCCTTCGACCAGGTGCTGCGCGCCGGCCGCGCCCGCTTCCAGCCGGTCAAGCTGTTCACCCGCCAGGACGGCATCAAGCCCATCCTGCGCGCGCTGCGCGACAAGCTGCCCTACTTCATGCTGCCGGACATGGATTTCGGCGAAAAGGATGCCGAATTCGTGCCCTTCTTCGGCATCGAGGCGGCCACCCTGACCGCCACCGCCCGTATCGCCGCCACCACCGGCGCCCAGGTGATGCCGGTGATCGCCACCTTCCTGCCAGGTTACCAGGGCTGGCGTGTGAAATTCTATCCAGTGTGGGACAATTACCCTGGTCCCGACATGGTTGCCGCCACCCGCCGCATGAACGAGTTCATCGAGGAACGCGTGCGCGAAGCCCCGGCTGAATATTTCTGGACGCACAAACGGTTCAAGACGCGCCCGAACGGCGAAGCTTCGCTGTACCAGCGTTCCAAGTAAAAACACAGGCAGCAGATGAAACTCAAATTCACCAAAATGCATGGCGCCGGCAATGACTTCGTGGTCATCGACGGCATCAACCAGGACATCAACTTTTCGGCCGCGCAATGGCAGCTGCTGGGCGACCGCCGCTTCGGCGTGGGCGCCGACCAGATCCTGCTGGTGGAAAAACCGACCGAGCCGGGCTGCGATTTCCGCTACCGCATCTTCAACGCCGACGGCGGCGAGGTCGAGCAGTGCGGCAACGGCTCGCGCGCCTTCGTCAAGTTCGTCGCGGAAAAAGGCCTGACATCGCAGCGTAGCATCACGGTGCAGACCAAGGCCGGCGTGATCGCGCCGCGCCTGGAAGCGGACGGCAGCATCACCGTCGACATGGGCGCGCCGGTGCTGGAGCCGCAGCGCGTGCCGTTCGACGCCGACGGCCTGCACGGCGAGCGCCAGGGCGACGACACCTTGTGGCCGCTGGTGCTGGAACTGGGCGGCGCGCGCGAGAGCGTGCTGATTTCGGTGGTATCGATGGGCAATCCGCACGCGGTGCAGATCGTCGACGACGTCGACGCCGCCCCGGTCGAGCTGACCGGCCCGCTGATCGAGCACCATGCGCGCTTCCCCAACCGGGTCAACGCCGGCTTCATGCAGATCGTCGGCCGCCACCATATCAAGCTGCGCGTGTTCGAGCGCGGCGTCGGCGAAACGCTGGCTTGCGGCACCGGCTCCTGCGCGGCCGTGGTGGCAGGCATCCGCCGCGGCTTGCTGGACAGCCCGGTGCAGGTTGACGCACGCGGCGGCCAGCTGTCGATCAGTTGGGCAGGCGAGGGCCAGCCGGTCTGGCTGACCGGCCCGGCGGTGACGGTGTTCGAAGGCGAGATCGAGATTTAAGGCGCGAGATTTAAGGCGGCAACTCAGGCGGCCAGCCGGTCCTCGTCGGCCGGTTGCCAGGTCTTCAGCCGGTACAGGCGCTGGCGGTAATTGCCCTCCAGGCCGTCCGGGCCGTTGTCGAGATGCTCGAACAGGCGGCCGATGCGGTCCAGCGCCTGGCGTTCGCGCGCGGTGCGCAGCAGCACCAGGCGCCGCTTGCTGCGGCCGTAACTGGCGCGGATATCCACCACCAGGCAATGGCCCTGGTCGGCCGCCTTCACATCCAGCAACAACGCTTCCGCCCGGCTCAGGCCGAACAGCTCGGCCAACTCCAGCCGCGCCGCCAGCAGGGGCTGGCTTTCCAGCGCTTCGCGCGTCTTGCCACACAAAATCTCATCGGCCCAGTCCGACGCCTTGGGCGCCGCCGCGATGCGCGCCAGCGCCGTTTCCGCTTCCTCGCAGCCCTGGGCCGCCGCCTTCTGCAACCAGTAGGCGGCGCGCACGTCGCTGTGTTCGTCGGTGCGGCGGTTGCGCCACGCGTACATGCCGCACTCCAGCTGTGCGGCGCAATGGCCCATGTCGGCCGCCCGCTCCAGGTAGGCCTGGGCTTCCGCCACGCAGCGCTGGGAAAATTCCGGTTTCAGATAAATCCGCGACAGGGCATACCAGGCCTCGGCCAGGCCTTGGTCGCCGGCCTGGGTCAGCCAGCGGATCGCCCGCTTGAAGTTGACGGCGGCAATGCCGTTGAGCTGCCGCTTGCCGTCGCCGTCCATGCGGGCAAACCACAAGCCCAGCGCCAGCTGGGCGTGGCGGTCGCCGCCGTGGGCGGCCAGTTCGCGGCAGTGGTGCAGCGCGTCCCGGTGTTCGGTGTTGCTGTCGAACAGCTCGGCGCAGCGCGCCAGCAAGGTCAGTTGGGCCGGTTCCAGCGGCCAGTCGGCGGCACGGGCCGCTTCGGCGTCGGCCGGGGCGTCGGCGAGCAGCTTGTGCGCCAAGGGCAAGGCGCGTTGCAGGAATGCCGCGCGGTCGCCGTGCCAGGCCTGCTCCAGCACGGCGTACTGGGCGGCGGCCAGGCCGCTGTCGGCCGCCCGCGCCAGCCACTGCTGGCGGACGCTGGCGCGATGCGGCCCCGGTCCACGCCGCGACGGCAGCGGCGCCAGCGGCGCCGACGACGGCGGCTGCGCGCCGGACTGGTGCGCCAGCAACCATTGCGCTTCGGCCGAGCCGCTGCGCGCGGCCGTCTCCAGCGCCTGCAAGGCCTTGTCGCGTAAATGCGACGTTTCTTGCCCCGCAGCCTGGTTCAATACCAGCTGCGCCAGCACCAGGCCGGCTTGTTCGACGCCGGCGTCGTAGGCGCGGTCATACCAGGACAGCACCGCCGGCAGGCAGTGCTGGGCATGCTCGAAGGGAACGTAGCTGCCGATCAACATCCAGGCTTCATCCTGCTCCTGCAGCGCGGCGCGGTTGAGCCAGTGCAAGGCGGTAGGCAGGCTGAGCGGCAAGCTGGCGCCGCCGAACAGGTAGAGCTTGCCCAACGCCAACTGACAGACCGCATCTCCTGCGCGCGCGCCCCGGATGATCCCTAACTCTTCTCGATTAGCCATCGTCTCACTATTAGTCCGATTCATCGAAGTGGCGATCCAGCCATGCGGCCTGCATGACCGTTGCTGCTTATGAGTGTAGCGTGCGATCCGCGCCACACACTAAACATTATGCAAAGCGCTTTGATTTCGCACAAACGCCCTACCCCGCTTCGCCCTGTACGCTAGAGCTGTTTTGATGCCTGAATGAAAGGAAATAATAGCTAAACAGGCCCTGATGGCCTGCCAATCAAGCGTTTCAAAAATACAACAAGAAGCCCGGTTTCTTTGGCTTTCGACCAAAACTAGCCGTCATAATCAACCATTCCAGCGTTTTTGACCCGGCGGGATATTAAGGTTCCTACCATTCGAAGGTCGAAGTACGCGACCCGCTAGCTTTGGATGTATGCACGTTCACTCATAAAGGAATAACTCAAATGAAAAAATCTTTAGTGGCTCTGGCTCTCATGGGCGTATTTGCTGGCGCATACGCGCAGTCGTCCGTGACCATCTATGGCACTGTAGATGCAGGGATTTCCAAGCGCACCGGCACCACCACCATGGTCGGCAAACGCGACAACAACAAACTCGGTTTCAAAGGCATCGAAGATCTGGGCAGCGGCCTGAAAGCCATCTTCCAGCTGGAAATCCGCTACGAGCCGGACACCGGCACGATTGAGAACACCTCCGGCGCCAACAGCCGTCCGCTGTTCCAGGGCCAGAGCCGCGTCGGCCTGCAGGGCGACTTCGGTACCGTGCGCCTGGGCCGTGGCCTGACCGCCTTCCAGGAAACCAGCACCGCCTTCGAACCATGGAGCGGCATGCCTGCCGTGGCCGGTTACCAGACCGACCTGCAAGTGGCCGGCTACACCAGCGATCCGCTGAGCCCGGTCGGCAACTCGAACAACCGCTTCTCGAACGCGGTGTTCTATAGCACCCCGATGATCGCCGACATGTTCCAGCTGAACGTCACCGTCGCCGCCAAGGAAGCCAACAACAGCCCAGCCATCATCGGCAAGGGTACCGCCGCCGCGCCGCAGTTCGCGGCCAACGCAGCCCCGCTGACCACGCCTTACTCGCTGAGCGCCACCGCCGGCAACGGCCCGTTCGCCGCCTACGCCGCCTACGAGAAGAACGCCATCGAAACCAAACTGTGGTCGATAGGCGCATCGTTCAAGCCGATCAACGACCTGAAGCTGATGGGTTCCTACCAGAAGCAGGATCAGAGCAGCAGCACGCTGATCAATCCAAACACCAAGGCATGGCTGCTGGGCGCCAACTACACCGTCGGCGCCGGCCTGGTGCGCGTTGGCTATGGCCAGAAGACTCCGGACAACGCCCTGGGCAATCCAGCCCTGGCCAAGACCAAGCAAGCGTCGATCGGCTACGACTACAACCTGTCGGCCCGTACCTATCTGTATGTTGATGCCTCGAACAAGAAGGCAGCTACCACGCTGAATTTCTACAGCCTCGGTATCCACCACAACTTCTAAGCCGCGCAGTCGGCAAGAACTGCCGGCGCTTGGGTTGGGGAATGACGGGCATGGGCAACCATGTCCGTTTTTTTTCGTTTAGAATGACTGTGCCTTTCCAACCTCGCCAATAAAGTACCTCAATGACTGTCCCACTGGATCACACCCTCGTCGCGCAATACCTGACCGAACACCCGAATTTCTTCGAAGAGCATGCTGAATTGCTGGGGGAAATCAAACTGGCCAGCCCGCTGACGGGACGCGCCGTGTCGCTGCAAGAGCGCCAGATGGAAGTAATGCGCGACAAGTACAAGGCGCTGGAATTGCGCATGAGCAATTTGATGCGCCTGGCGTCGGAAAACGAAGCGATCGCCAACAAATTCCACCGCTGGACCAAGGTGCTGCTGGAAGCCGAAGATGTGGGTTCCATGCCACACGCCGTGGTCAGCGGCCTGAAGTCCAGTTTTGATGTACCGCAGGTCACGCTGCGCATCTGGGACACCGCACCCGACTACCTCGGCGAATGGTTCGTCAACGGCGTGTCGGAAGATGCGCGCATCTTCGCCAACAGCCTGATGGCGCCGTACTGCGGCACCAACAAGGATTTCGAGGCGGTGCGCTGGCTGCAGGACGCCACCGGCATCACCTCCACCGTCATCATCCCGCTGCGCAAGCCGGGCAACAAGAACGCCTTCGGCCTGCTGATCATGGGCTCGGCCGACCCGGCGCGCTTCACCTCGCTGATGGCCACCGATTTCCTGGTCCACATCGGCGAAACCACCAGCACCGCGCTGGCCTGGCTGCTGGCCTGAGCGCCGCCATGAGCGCCGAACCAGACAGCAAGCTGGCCTGGATCGACGCTTACCTGGCCCATCTGCGCGACCAGCGCCGGCTGTCGCCGCACACCGTCAGCGCCTACGGGCGCGACCTGCAGGAATTGGCCGGGCTGTCCGCCGGCCAGGACTGGCAGCAACTCGACCATTTCACCATCCGCCGCCTGACCGCCAAGCTGCACGCGCGCGCGCTCGACCCGCGTTCGATCGCCCGCAAGCTGTCCAGCTGGCGCGGCTTTTTCGACTGGCTGGGCGGCCAGACCGCGCTGGCGGCCAACCCGGTGCAGGGCGTGCGCGCCCCCAAGCGCGCCCGCACGCTGCCGCGCGCGCTGTCGGTGGACGACGCGGTGCAACTGGTGGCGCCATCGCGGCCGCACGCCGGCACCGCCCCGGAAGCGGCCGAACTGTGCAACCGCGCCATGTTCGAACTGCTGTATTCCAGCGGCTTGCGGGTGTCCGAGCTGGCCGGGCTGGACCTGGCCGCCGGCAAGGATGCGCTGGGCTGGGTAGCGCTGGACAACCGCGAAGTCATCGTCACCGGCAAGGGCAACAAGCAGCGCGTGGTGCCGGTGGGCACGGCCGCGCTGGAAGCGCTGGCGGCCTGGATCGCCGTGCGGCCTGCGCCCTCGGACGGCGGCAACGCCCTGTTCCTCAGCACGCGCGGCACGCGGGTGTCGCCGCGGGTGATACAGCAGCGTTTGCAGGCCCATGGCGTGGCCCACGGCGCGCCGGTGCATGTGCACCCGCACATGCTGCGCCACTCGTTCGCCTCGCACGTGCTGCAATCGTCGGGCGACCTGCGGGCGGTGCAGGAAATGCTGGGCCACTCCAGCATCAGCTCGACCCAGGTCTACACCGCGCTGGACTTCCAGCACCTGGCCGAGGTGTACGACCAGGCCCATCCGCGCGCCAAGGTGAAATAGCCGGCATCCGTACTGACGTTGCTCAATCGGACGAATTGCTAGCCCAGGCTAAATTCCGGCATAATCGGCCGGTTGCATTTCCGCATTTGATCCCCATCTGGGGTTTCCCCCTAGACCAGACTGGTAAGCACCATGGCACTGATACCGACCACCATCCTCACCGGCTTCCTTGGCGCCGGCAAGACCACCCTGCTGAACCGCATCCTGCAGGAACAGCACGGCATGCGCATCGCCGTCATTGAAAACGAGTTTGGGCAGGAAAACATCGACAACGAAATCCTGGTGCAGGACAGCGGCGAACAGATCGTCGAAATGAACAATGGCTGCATCTGCTGCACCGTGCGCGGCGACCTGATCGTGGCCCTCAGCGGCCTGGCGCAGAAGCGCGAGGCCGGCGAGTTGCATTTCGACCGCGTCGTCATCGAGACCACCGGCCTGGCCAATCCCGGCCCGGTGGCGCAGACCTTCTTCGTTGACGAGGAAGTGGGCACTCACTATATGCTGGACGCCGTGGTCACTGTGGTGGATGCCCGGCACGCCATGGACCAGCTGGACCAGCACGAGGAAGCCCAGCGTCAGGTCGGTTTCGCCGACAAGCTGCTGCTGTCCAAGACCGACCTGGTCAGCGCCGAGGACGTGGCCACGCTGACCACCCGCCTCAAACGCATCAACCCGCGCGCGCCGATCAGCACGGCCGATTTCGGCCGCGCCCCGTTGTCCGAGGTGCTGGACCTGAAGGGCTTCAACCTGAACGACAAGCTGGAACTGGACCCGGATTTCCTGGAAACCGACCAGGCCCACGATGACGATCACGTGCATGACGAGCACTGCGGCCATAATCACGACCACGACCACGATCACGGCCACCACCACGAGGAACACGGCCACAACCACCACCATGCCCACCACAGCGACGATATCGCGGCGTTTGTGTTTAAAAGTACACGCCCGTTCGACACCGCCAAGCTCGACGAGTTCCTCGGCGGCCTGGTAAATGTCTACGGTCCTCGCATGCTGCGCTACAAAGGCGTATTGTTCATGAAAGACGCCGACCGCAAGGTGGTGTTCCAGGGCGTGCACCAGATCATGGGCAGCGACCTGGGCGCCAAATGGGGAGAAAACGACGTTCGAGGCAGCAAAATGGTATTTATCGGTAAAAATCTGCCGAAAGATATCTTTATTAGCGGTTTAGAACAATGTCTGGTATAAACTATCCGGGTTTTGTGGGGATGGCTGAATAGCCACAAACTCCGGGCTGATTAATTGAAAACTCTGTCGTATCGAAGGTAAGCGAAGTTATGACCACCAAAACTAATAAATCGACCCCCGCCGCCGCCGACCGCGTCCTGACCGAAGAAGAAATTCTGAAGATGGATGAAAAGGATTATATGAATCCGGCGCAAATGGCCTTCTTCAAAGCCAAGCTGCAAGCGCTTGAAAAAGAATTGCTGAAGAACGCCGGCGAAACCACCGAACACCTGCGCGAAACCGTGCTGGTGCCGGACCCGGCCGACCGCGCCACCATCGAAGAAGAACACGCGCTGGAACTGCGCACCCGCGACCGCGAGCGCAAGCTGCTGAAAAAGGTCCAGCAATCGATCGTCGCCATCGACGGCGGCGACTACGGCTGGTGCGAAGAAACCGGCGAACCGATCGGCATTCCACGCCTGATCGCCCGTCCGACCGCCACGCTGTCGCTGGAAGCCCAGCAGCGCCGCGAACTGAAGCAGAAACTGTACGGCGATTAATTCGCTGGGACTTTAAAAAAAGCACGCAGCCGCGTGCTTTTTTTTACGGCAAACACGAGGATCAGCGTGGGACTGTTCTCCATCTTCAAGAAGACCGACGCACCCGCCCCGCAGTCGAGCAACGACGATGACGAGGCGGCGCGGCTGGCCGCCAACAGCGAAACCGAACGCCTGCAGCAGCAGGCGCGCCAGCGCGAGATCGCCCGCGCCACCGCGATGAAGATCGACGCCATCGAATCGGCGATGACCTTCGACATCTTCAACGAGCCGGAGCCGGCCTGGGGCAGCCAGCGCGCCGCCCGGCCGGCCAAGCCCAAGGCCGCCACCCACGCCGACGGCGGCCCCGACACGCAAGCACTGGCCGACATCCCCACCACCCTGCTGCTGCGCGACGACGACCTGCCGCAACTGGCTGTGGCCGCCGAGACCGCGCCCGTGGTGGAGGAAATCGCCATCCTGTACGCCAACGGCCAGGGCGCCGTGGCCGAGCAGCTGCTCAGCGCCAGCCTGGCCGAAGCCGCCGGCGACCGCACCGTCTGGTGGATGTTGTTCGACCTGTACCAGGTCAGCGGCCAGCGCGACCGCTTCGACAACCTGTCGATCGACTACGCCAGCACTTTCGAGACCTCGCCGCCGCCGTGGAACGCGCCGGCCGCGCTGGCCGCGTCCTCGCCCGATTTTGCCGGCCTGACGCCGACCGAAGCCTTCGCCGGCGTGCTCGCCCCGCATATCGACGCCCAGCTGGAACGGCTGCGCCAGTCGGCCGCCGCCAGCCCGGTGCTGCGGCTGGAATTTTCCCGCGTGACGGCGGTCGAGGCGGCCGGCTGCGCGCTGCTGCTGGACACGCTGCGCAAGCTGCAAGCCCAGCAGCGCGAGCTGATCCTGGTGGGCGCCGACGGCCTGGCCGCGCTGATCCGCGAGGGCATCGCCATCGGCCGCCGCGACGACACCGAAGCGCCGTGGCTGCTGCTGCTGGAGCTGCTGCAATTGCTGAACCGCGAAAAGCAATTCGAGGAAATCAGCATGGATTACTGCGTCACCTTCGAAGTGTCGCCGCCGTCGTTCACGGCGCCGCACAAGGTGGCCACAGCTACAGCCGCGCCCCAGCACGTGTCCGCGTCGCCGGACCGCTTCATGCTGCCGCCGCTGCTGGAAGGCCAGCTCGGGCCTTTACTCGGCCAGATCCAGCACTATGCTGATCAATACCAGATTCTGGTGTTCGACTGCTCGCGCCTGACCCGCATCGACTACGCCTGCGCCAACCAGCTGCACGCCAGCCTGGCCCAGCTGGGCAAGAAGATCGAATTCCGCGACGTCAACCACCTGGTGACGGCGCTGCTGCGCCTGCTGGGCTACGCCGACATCGCCAGGATCTACCCGCACAAATACTGAAACTTGTAATTTCCAGGTCCAGCCCCATTTTTCAGTCTTGAAGCAGTTTGCGTCATTACTTTGAGGTAACTATGGAACAATTTCACGGCACCACCATCCTGTGCGTACGGCGCGGCAAGCAAGTCGCGCTGGGCGGCGACGGCCAGGTCACGCTGGGCAACATCGTCATGAAGGGCACGGCCCGCAAGGTGCGCAAGGTGTACCAGGGCAAGGTGCTGGTCGGCTTCGCCGGCGGCACCGCCGACGCCTTCACCCTGCTCGACCGTTTCGAGGGCAAGCTGGAAAAACACCAGGGCAATCTGCTGCGCGCCTCGGTCGAGCTGGCCAAGGACTGGCGCACCGACCGCGTGCTGCGCCGCCTGGAAGCGATGCTGCTGGTGGCCGACAGCGAATCGACCTTGGTGATCACCGGCAACGGCGACGTGCTCGAGCCTGAAGACGGCATCGGCGCCATCGGCTCCGGCGGCACCTACGCGCAATCGGCGGCCAAGGCGCTGGTGGAAAATACGGAACTGTCGCCGTCGGAAGTCGTCAAAAAGTCACTGACCATCGCCGGCCAATTGTGCATCTACACCAATATGAACCACATCATCGAGACACTGGATCCAGCATGAACATGACTCCAAAGGAAATCGTTGGCGAACTCGACAAACATGTGGTCGGCCAGGGCAACGCCAAGAAGGCCGTGGCGATCGCGCTGCGCAACCGCTGGCGCCGTCAGCAGGTGGAAGAACCGCTGCGCCACGAGATCACGCCGAAAAACATCCTGATGATAGGCCCCACCGGCGTCGGCAAGACCGAGATCGCGCGCCGCCTGGCCAAGCTGGCCGACGCGCCCTTCATCAAGATCGAAGCCACCAAGTTCACCGAAGTCGGCTATGTCGGCCGCGACGTCGACACCATCATCCGCGACCTGATCGACATCGGCGTCAAGCAGACCCGTTCGGCCGAGATGGCCAAGGTGCGCACCCGTGCCGAGGATGCGGCCGAAGACCGCGTGCTCGACATCCTGCTGCCGCCGGCGCGCGACTTCGGCTTCCACCAGGCCACGCCGTCGGATGCGCCGAAGGAAGTCGACACTACCCGCCAGACCTTCCGCAAGCGTCTGCGCCAGGGCGAGCTGGACGACAAGGAAATCGAGATCGAGCTGGCCGAGACCGGCCCGCAGATGGAGATCATGGCCCCGCCCGGCATGGAGGAAATGACCGAGCAGATCAAGTCCATGTTCTCCGGCATCGGCGGCAGCCGCAAGAAGGCGCGCAAGGTCAAGATCAAGGAAGCGATGAAGGTGCTGATCGACGAGGAGGCCGCCAAGCTGGTCAACGACGACGAGATGAAGCAGAAGGCCATCCAGAACGTCGAGCAGAACGGCATCGTGTTCCTCGACGAGATCGACAAGATCGCCTCGCGTTCGGAAGTGGGCGGCGCCGACGTTTCGCGCGCCGGCGTGCAGCGCGACCTGCTGCCGCTGGTCGAAGGCACGACCGTCAACACCAAGTACGGCATGATCAAGACCGACCACATCCTGTTCATCGCCTCGGGCGCCTTCCATCTGGCCAAGCCATCGGATCTGATCCCCGAGCTGCAGGGCCGCTTCCCGATCCGGGTCGAGCTGGAATCGCTGTCGATCGCCGATTTCGAACGCATCCTGACCAGCACCGACGCCTGCCTGACCAAGCAGTACGAGGCGCTGCTGGCCACCGAGAACGTCACCATCGAGTTCGCGCCGGAAGGCATCACGCGGCTGGCGGAAATCGCCTACTCGGTCAACGAACGCACCGAGAACATCGGCGCCCGCCGGCTGTACACGGTGATGGAAAAGCTGCTGGAAGAACTGTCCTTCACGGCCAGCGACGACAGCGGCAAGGTCATCACCATCGATGCGGCGTATGTGAACGCGCGGCTGGATGCGCTGGCGGTCAACGAAGACCTGTCGCGCTACGTACTGTAGGGAATCGGGATCATGGCCAACAAGGCGCTGTCGACGCGGCAGAAGATGACGATACGGGTCGAGCCGTCGCAGAAGCCGCCGCGCAATCCGGTGGCGCTGGCGGCCAAGGCGCGCGCCGGCGGCGCCGGTCCGCATGCCAAGCCGGTGGCGACCGACCGCCAGGCCGCCAAGCGCCTGCTGGCCAAGATTAGCCTGAAGCCCGACCCGGAGGAAAAGTAACCGTTAGCGGACGCCGGTAGTGGCGTCCGCTCTCGGGTTATCCGGTGCCATCCCTGCTGCGAGGGACAGCGTGCCGCAGTGTCCCCCACTTCCGCGCGATGTACCACCCGATTATTCCAAGCCCTGCTTTTCACGCCGGCGAGTACCGTGTTACGATACCTTTTGTTTTTTTACCAAGGCAGGGTATGAGCTCACCGGAATTGCTGCTGCAAGTCTTGCGGACCCAGATGCGGGCCGCCGGCGTCACCTACAAAATGCTGGCCGAACGGATCGCCATGAGCGAATCCAGCGTCAAGCGCATGTTCGGCCAGCAGGACATGTCGCTGTCGCGGCTGGCGCAAATCTGCAAGGCGGCGGGGGTGGCGATGGAGGACGTGCTGCGCGGCGCGGCCGACGCCACGCCGCAAGCCGACGCGCTGACCCTGACGCAGGAGAAATCGCTGTTGGCGCAACCCCACCTGCTGCTAATGGCGATCTGCTGCCTGGGCCACTGGACCCTGGAGCAGGTGCTGGAAACCTACAACCTGACCGAACCCGAATGCATCCTGCTGCTGGCCGAGCTGGACCGGCTGGGCGTGATTGAATTGAAGCCGCTCAACCGCTACCGCCTGCGCGTGTCGAACGCCTTCCGCTGGCTGCCGGACGGGCCGGTGCAGCAATTCTTCCGCGAGCACGCGGTGGCCGATTATTTCAGCGGCAGCTTCGACGGCGCCGGCGAAACGCTGCTGTGCCTGCCCGCGCGGCTGTCGCTGCCCAGCGCCGAGGAACTGGTGGGCCGCATCCAGCAGCTGGCCGGCGACCTGGCGCGGCTGCACCAGGGCGACCGCAAGCTGGCGCCGCAGGAGCGCGACGGCTTCACCCTGCTGGTCGGCTTCCGCTCGTGGGAATTCGCCGCCTTCACCGCGCTGCGGCGCGCGCCGCCGCCGGCTACCAGATAGGACCGAGGAACAGGTAGGCGCTGCTGTTGCCGCCCTTGGTGGTGCCGGCGCCCAGGTACAGCGGGCCGAAGCGCGTATCGACCGCGAAGAAGCCACTGGCCGCCTGGTGCAGCGAACCCCAGCGCAGCGGATTGGTGGAACTGTAGGCGCCGCCCGCCTCCAGCGAAAAGCCCAGCCGCACATCGCCGCCCAGCGCGGCCGGCATCGCGCCTATGCTGCGCGCCATCACCACCCGCCCCAGCAAGATGCGGTCGCCGATGATGGACTGCGGCGTCGAACCGGACAGGCGCAGGAAGCCGCCCAGGTTGTTCGCCGATCCGCCGCCCTGGCTGCGCGACCATTCCGCATACACATGGCCGGCCCAGCGATCCAGGTGGAAAGCCTGCAGCCCCTGCACACTCTGGCGCGTCGGCACGGCGCCGGCCACGCCGCTGTGCATCAGGCGCTGCCAGTCGAGCGAGAACAGCGTGCCGCGCGTGGGGAAGGCCACCGTATCGAGACTGTCGACATTGACAGACAATTGCTGCACGGTCTGCATCTCGCTGAGCTCGGTTCGGTCTTCGGGTATGCTCTGGTGCGCGACCTGCTTCTGGCGCAACACGCTGTAGCGCACGTCGCCCCAATGGCCCAGCTGGCGCCCCAGCGCGACGCTGGCGCCCTGGCTGTTGTAGGCGTAGCGCGCCTGGCGGAAACCACTCGGATTGAACACGTCGACGGCCGCCGAACTGTATCCCAACTCCGGTGCCACGTACCACTGCGAGCCCGCCCCCAGCGGCTGCCAGAACTGCACGCCCAGCGCGCGCTCGGTGCCGACGCGGCCGGTCGTGCGCAGCTCGGCGCCCCAGTCGTTCAGCGACGACAGCACATGCATCACCTTCAGCTCGAACGCATTGTTCTCGGAGAAATCGCTGGTCAGCTCCAGGCCCACGCGCAGGCGGCTGTGCGCCCAGTCGGCCTCGGTCGGCTTGATCAGCACGCTGCGGCCATCCTTGTCGTCGTGGATTTCGGTTTCCACCCGCGCCAGGTCGCCGCGCCCGAACAGCTGGTTGCCGGCCGCCTGCGCCTGTTCGCTGGTGACCATCTGCCCCACCTTCAAGCCGGACTGCACTTCCAGCTCCTTCGGGTTGATGCGGCCGCTCGGCGCCACCTCCAGCTTGGCCAGCAGCACCGGCTGGTCGATGCCCACCGGCGCCGACAGGCGCTTGACCTCATACGACGCGTACTGCGCCTCGGGCAAGGACAGCTTGACCAGCTGCGCGCTCATGGCCCGCACCGCCGCCTCGCCGGCCTTCATGGCGCGGTCGTGGCGGGCGAAGTCGAGGAAGCCGATGCCGCCCAGGTCCGGCGCCAGCAGGATGTCGTTGGGGCGCAGCTCCTTGAGCGAACGCTGGACATTCTGCTCGGTCAGGATCTGCAGCATCTGCTGCGCCACGCTGACGGCGCTGATCAATTCCTTTTCCTGCGCCAGCGGCGTGCCGACGTTGACGGCGATGATGATGTCGGCGCCCATGTCGCGCGCCACGTCGACCGGCAGGTTGCGCACCAGGCCACCGTCGACCAGCAGCCGCTGGTTGACCCGCACCGGCGCGAACACGCCCGGCACCGCCAGCGAAGCGCGCATCGCCAGGAACAGCGGCGTGTCGTTCAGCTCCACCAGCTCGCCCGTCACCAGGTCGGAAGCGACCGAGCGGAATGGCAGTTGCAGCAGGTTGACCGGCTTGTCGCGCGCGCCGTGCGGCAGCACGCGGGTCAGCGCCAGTTCCAGCGCCTCGTTGCCGGCGGCGGCCGGCGGCAGCGACACCCCATCCAGCTTGGCGCCGAACTCGATGCGCGAAGGCAGCAGCAGGTCTTCCTCGCGGCGGCGGTACACCAGCTCGTCGCGCGGCGGACGGTCGGCCACCACGGCGTTCCAGTCGGTGCGGCGCACCAGCTGCTCCAGCTGCTCGACCGAGCTGCCGGCCGCGTAGGCGCCACCGACCACGCTTCCCATGCTGGTGCCGACCACGAAGTCCACCGGCACCCGCAGTTCCTGCAAGGCGCGCAGCACGCCGATGTGGGCGAAGCCGCGCGCGCCGCCGCCGGACAACACCAGCGCGACTTTCGGCCGCGGCTTGACGGCGGCGTCGGCAGCGACCGAGGTGGCGCCGGTCGCGGTTTGCGCGGCGGCAGGCGCACCGATGGCGGCCGCCAAGAAAAAGCCGCAGCAAAAAGCTGCGGCCAGGGTACGGGAGATCACCATGGGAATGGCCTATTGTGTGCGGTCGAAACCGGGAACGGGGGCGATAGTGGTGCCGGAGGCGCTGGAGCGCGGCGGTGGCTGCGGCGTCGGTGGTTGCTGTTGCGGCGGCGGCGCTTGCGGTGTCGGCGGCGCGATCGGCGGCAACGGTGGCTGGCCCGCGCCCGGCAGCAGCGACGGCGGCGGACCGCCGGCCGCAGCGGCGCCGGCGCCGGCATCGCTGGCCAGCTCCACGCGTTTGAGGGCGCCGCCCTCGGACAGCATCACGTATTTCGGATGTACTTCCTTCACCGTCACGCCGGGCACCACTTCGCGGCCCACGCCCAGCGCCATCGGCGGCTGGCCGTCGACCACGATGATGGCGGCGCTGTCGCTGCCGCCGTTGCGTGCGGCGATCACGCCCTTGAGCTGGTAGTTGCTGACCGCGGCGACCGTGATCTGGCCGCCGAACAGGCCCTTGGCCGCCTCGATATTCAGGGGCGCGGCGAACTGCTGCGGCGGCGCGGCGATCGCGCGCTGCTGCGGCTTGAACAATTGCAGGCCCCAGTAAGCCAGCGACGCCGACAACAGCACCACGGCAAGGACGGTAACGAATAATGGCAAACGCTTCATGGTTCTCTTTGCTTCCTCAGCGTACCAGCTGATTAATTTCGATGATAGGCATCAGGACCGCCAGCACGATCAGCAGCACCACCACGCCCATCGCCAGGATCAGCGCCGGTTCCAGCAGGCCGGCGATGGTCAGCGTGCGGCGTTCCAGGTCCGCTTCCTGGGCGGCGGCGGCGCGGTCCAGCATGGCCGGCAGCTCGCCGGTGATTTCGCCGGCGCGTATCATGTGGATCAGCATCGGCGGAAAATGCTTTTGCGCCGACAGCGAACGCGCCAGGCTCACGCCCTCACGCACGGCGTCGCTGGCCTCTTCCACCAGCTCCTGCATGGCGACGTTGGACAGCGTGTCGCGGCTGGTCTCCAGCGCGCGCAGAATGGGGACGCCGGAACCGGTGGTGATCGCCAGCGTGCTGGCGAAACGCGCGGTGTTCAGGCTGCGCTCGAATTTGCCGTACAGCGGCGCGGTCAGCAGCCAGGTATGCCAGCGCCGCTTCAGCACGGGGTTCTGCAAGGCCCGGCGCCACATGAACCAGGCGCCCACCAGCAGGATCGCCACCACGATGCCGTAGTTGCGCACGAAGTCCGACACGGCCAGCATGATGATGGTGAGGATGGGCAGCTTCTGCTTGGTGTTGGCGAACACCGAGACGATCTGCGGCACCACGTAGGTCAGCAGGAAGATCACGATGGAAAACGCCACCACCGTCACGATGGCCGGATAGGTGAAGGCCAGCCGCACCTTCTGGATCAGCGCATTGCGGCGCTCGATGTAGTCGGCAAGGCGCGACAGCACGCGCGACAACTGGCCGATCTGCTCACCGGAGGCGACCAGCGCGCGGTAGATCTCGGCGAAGTCGCGCGGATGCCGTCCCAGCACGTCGGACAGCGCGGCGCCGCCGATCACTTCGGAGCGGATCGAGGCGATCAGGTCGCGCATATACGGACGTTCGGCCTGCTCCAGCAAGGCGGTGAAGGCCTGCTCCAGCGGCAACCCCGCTTCCAGCAGGCTGGCCAGCTGGCGCGTGAACAGCGCCAGCTCGGTGGCGGACAAACGCTCGCCGAAGCCACGGCTCTTGGTCACGCCGGCGGCGTCGACCTGCGCGGCGATGGCGTCCACCTTCAGCGGCACCAGGCCTTGCGTGCGCAGCTCGGAACGGGCCGAACGCGCGCTGTCGGCATTGAGCACGCCCTTCTTGGTGGCGCCGCCGGCATCGACGGCTTCATAACGGAATGCGGGCATCTTCGGTCGCCTAGTCTTTGGTCACGCGCAGCAATTCAGCCTGCGTGGTCACGCCGGCGGCCAGCCAACGCTCGCCGTCCTCGCGCATGGTCTGCATGCCGCCCGCCACCGCCGCCGCCTTGACCTCGGCCTCGGAAGCGCGGTTGTGGATCTGCGCGCGGATCTGCTCCGTCGTCTGCAGGAA
This sequence comes from Duganella sp. BJB476, assembly GCF_003416895.1. GTDB lineage: Bacteria > Pseudomonadota > Gammaproteobacteria > Burkholderiales > Burkholderiaceae_D > Rugamonas. The sequence goes on along the minus strand of NZ_QVIO01000013.1, from coordinate 38,096 downwards.
TTCGTACACGCCGACCCGGCCCTGGTAGCCGGTATGGCCACAATGCTCGCAGCCGACCGCGTGCCACTGCTTGCCGTCGTAGGTTTTGCAGCTGCCGCACAGTTTGCGCACCAGGCGCTGCGCCAGCACGCCCAGCAGCGACGACGACAGCAGGAACGGTTCGATGCCCATGTCCAGCAAGCGTGTGACCGCCGCCGCCGCGTCGTTGGTGTGCAAGGTCGCCAGCACCAGGTGGCCGGTCAGCGATGCCTGCACCGCGATCTGCGCGGTTTCCAGGTCGCGGATCTCACCGATCATGATCACGTCCGGATCCTGGCGCAGGATGGCGCGCAGCGCCTTGGCGAAGGTCATGTCGATGCGCGGGTTGACCTGGGTCTGGCCGACGCCGTTCAAGTCGTACTCGATCGGGTCTTCCACCGTCATGATGTTGGTGGTGGCCGCGTTCAGCAGCGACAGCGCGGCGTACAAGGTGGTGGTCTTGCCCGAGCCGGTAGGCCCGGTCACCAGCACGATGCCGTGCGGCTGGTTGATCAGCGCGTCGAACTCCGGCAGCATGGTCTCGCTCATGCCCAGGTGGTTCAGGTCCAGCCGGCCCGCTTCCTTGTCCAGCAAACGCAGCACCGCGCGTTCGCCGTGGCCGGTCGGCAGCGTCGAGACCCGCACGTCGACCGGCTTGCCGCCGATGCGCAGCGTGATGCGGCCGTCCTGCGGCAGGCGTTTTTCGGCGATATCCAGCTGCGCCATGATCTTGATACGCGAGATCAGCGAGCCGTGGATGGCCTTGCGCGGACGGACCACGTCGCGCAGCGAACCGTCGACGCGGAAGCGCACCACCGAGGTCTGCTCGAATGGCTCGATGTGGATGTCCGATGCGCTGTCGCGCAGCGCCTGCGTCAGCAGCGCGTTGATCATGCGGATCACCGGCGCGTCGTCGGACGATTCCAGCAAGTCTTCGATGGCCGGCACGTCCTGCAGCAGCTTGGTCAGATCGAGGTCGGCGTCGAATTCCTCGGCCACCATCGAGGCGTTGCCGCCCGAGCTGGCGTAGGCCGCGGCGATGGCGATTTCCAGGTCGGCGCGCGGCATGCTTTTCAGCTGGATGCGGCCGAAACGGCGCGACACTTCGGCGATGGCGGCCGGCGCGGTGGCGCCGCAGACCAGCACGTCCACCGTATGTTCGGCTTCGTCGCTCTGCTGCGCCAGCACCACGAAATCGCGGGCGAAAGCGTAGGGTAGGAGATTGCTCATATTACTGCTGCTTGGTTGGTTCGCCGGCGCCCGGCTCGCGCACCGGTGTCCGCGCTGAAGGCAGCGGACGCACCATCGTGCCATCCACCGGGGCGCCGTCTTTCAAGGCCGGCAACTTGGGCTGGCCCAGGTCCTTGACCAGGATGCTCTCCACCGGCTGGATCGCGTCCTGCTGGCTGCGCATGTAGTCGTAGCGGTCGGTGGCCAGCGAGGTGCTCTGCTCCTTGTTGCGGATCACCACGGGGCGCAGGAACACCATCAGGTTGGTCTTCTTGCGGGTGCGGGTCTGGTACTTGAACAGATTGCCCAGGATAGGAATGTCGCCCAGGCCGCGCACCTTGTCGACGCCGTCGCCTTCGGTGTCCTCGATCAGGCCGCCCAGCACGATGATCTGGCCGTCGTCGGCGATGACGTTGTTCTCGATCACGCGCTTGTTGATGGTGATGCCGGCGGCGGCCGTCAGCGTGGTCTTGTCGACGCTGGAGGTCTCGTGATAGATCGCCAGCTTGACCGTGCCGCCTTCGGAAATCTGCGGGCGCACCTTCAGCGTCAGGCCCACTTCCTTGCGGTCGATGGTCTGGAACGGGTTGTTGTTGGTGCCCGAGGTGGTGGTGAACTGGCCGGTCAGGACCGGCACGTTCTGGCCGACCGAGATGGTGGCCAGCTCGTTGTCCAGCGTGATCATGTTAGGCGTCGACAGCACGTTGGCGTTGCCGTCCGATTCCAGCGAGCGCGCCAGCGCGCCCAGGCCAAGGCCGCCGGCGACCTGCTTGAACACGCCGATGGTCAGGCCGGCGCCCGGCAGCGTCGGCGCCGTGGTGGTGGTGCCGGTGGTCTTGCCGAGCAGCTGGGTGGCCAGCGTGCCGATGTTGTTGCCGCCGGTCGAATACGACTGCAGGCCGCCGACGCGGTAGGTGCTGTTCTCGTTGCCGGTCGCGCCGACCCACTGCACGCCGAATTCGGAGGCCTTGTCGGACGAGACTTCGACGATCAGCGATTCGATGTAGACCTGCGCGCGGCGCACGTCCAGCTGGTCGATCACTGCGCGCAGGTTGCGGTACACCGATTCCGGCGCGGTGATGATCAGGGTGTTGGTGGTGGAATCGGCCTGGATGTAGCCGGCCGTGCCGCCGCCGCCCTGCTGCTGCTGGCCGGAGCCGGTCAGCAGTGGATTGGACGGGCCGCTGCTGGTGCCGCTGCTGCCGCTGCCGCCGATGCCGCCGCCGGTGTTGCTGCTTTGTCCGCCCAGGCCCTGGCCCTGGCCTTGGCCGGTCTGGCCGGTGCCGCCGACACCGGTGGCGTTGGCCGCCGAGGTGTCGCCCGACACCACCGAGCGCAAGGTCTGCGCCAGCTTGGCCGCTTCGGCGTTCTTCAGGTAGACCACGTGGACGTTGCCCAGTTCCTGGGTCGGCTGATCGAGCTTGGCGATCAGCGACTTGGCCAGGTTGGAACGCGCCGCCGACGGCGCGCGCAGGATCAGCGAATTGGTGCGCGGATCGGCCAGCACGCTGACCTTGCCCGCGTCGGCGGCGCCGGAGCCGCTGTCCATCAGTTTGTTGACCATGCCCGCCAGGTCGCTGGCGATGGCGTAGCGCACCGGGATCACATCGAGTTCGGCGACGGCCGGCGCGTCCAGCGCGGCGACGATCTTGGCCAGGCGCTTGACGTTGTCGGCGTAGTCGGTGACGACCACGGTGTTATTGCCCGGATTGGCGTTGATGGTGTTGTTCGGCGAGATCAGCGGACGCAGCACCGTCACCACGTTGGCCGCCGACTCGTAATTCAGGTGGAAGATCTGGCTGACCACCTGGTCGCCCTTGGCCGTGGCCTGGCCGGCGCCGACCTGGGTCGGACCCGCCTGCAGCTTGGCGTCCGCCTCCGGCACCACCTTGGCGTAGCCGTCGCCGCTGACCACCGCGTAGCCTTGCAGGCGCAGCGCGGAAGTGAGCAAGCCGAAGGCCTGCGATTTGGTGACCGGCTTTTCCGACACCACCGTCAGCGTGCCCTTGACGCGCGGGTCGATCACGAAGGTGATGTTGGTGTAGTGGCCGACCGCCTTGATCACCGACTCGATGTCGGCGCCGACAAAGTTCAGCGCGGCGTCGTCGGCCGCGGCATGCGCGGCCAACGGTAACAACGGCAGCAGCGCCAGCAACGGCGTCACGACCGGCACGACGCTGGTCGCACAGCACAGCATCGCGCCCGCGCTCAGGCGGCGCAGCGCGGGAAGATTGGATTTGCTCACGGACTGTTTTTTCATTGTCTGAACTTTTATCTGAACTTAGTGGAACTCTAAAGCGATGATGTTGCGGTCACTATTCGGTTTGCGCTGGCCCAGCAAATTCAACAGATTGGCCAGCTGCTCTTCAAATCCTTTTGCTGCCTCGGCCTGCCCGGAAAACTGCAGGCGGCCGTTATTCAGGTTGCCGGAACCGCTCAACAACAGCGGCCCCTTGACGGAATTGAGCGTCAGCCCGGCCGACTGCCCATGCCAGTCCAGCGCCAGCGCATAGCTGCCCAGCGGCCGCACCGACGACAGCCGCGAGGCCATGTCCGTCATCTCCAGCGTGGTGCGGCCGTTGATGCTGACCTGGCGCTCGGCCAGCGCCAGCTCCAGCGCGGTCCACGACAGCCGCATGGTGCCGCTGGGCGCCACGGTGTTCAGCGGCGCGCCCAGGCCGGCCAGGCCTTCGGCCGGCAGCAGCAGTGCCGATGGACTGAGCTGCCAGTGCGACCAGCCGCCCTTGAAGGTCAGCGGCTGCGCCAGCGCCTCGCTGTTTTCCAGCTGCAGGTCGACCATGCCGACCAGCGCCAGCGGCGAAATCTTCCAGCTGAAACGGCCCGGCAGCAGCGGCGTGACCGGGCTGTTGCCGCCGGCCGCGCCGCCGATAAAGGCCGAACCGCGCCACAGCGTACCCTGCGCGTCTCCCAGCGTCAAACGGCCTGCCGTGCGCGACTCCACCAGGGAGCCCAGCCAGGCCGCCGGAAAGAACACCGCCAGCGTCGCCGCCACGCTCAGCGCGATGGTCAGCAACCATAGCACGGCGCGCTTCATGGACAGCCTTTTTGCATCATCGCCCGCCCGTATTCTGGCGCAGCGTCAGCGTGGCGTTGACCATGCCGGCGGTGTCCTGCGCGCTGATGTTCGCTTCCGAGACGGCGATGCGGCTTTCGGTGCGGATCGCGTCCAGCCAGGCCATCAAGGCGGGGAAGGACACGCCGCTCATCTGGACCTTGGCGTATTCGCCGGTGACGGACACCGATTGCGTGGCCAGGCCGCGCGCCGTGAGGCCGGCGTTGAGCATCTCGCGCGTCATCGGCGCCGGGGCGATGGTGTTCTGGCCGCGCAGCGCGGCCGCTTCCAGCGCCAGCGCCTGCAGCTCGGCGGCCTGCTGGCGCAGCTCGGGCAGCGACTTGCGCAGCTTGGCGCCGCCGTCCAGCGCCGGCGCGATCAACAGCGAATAAAACAACGCCAGTCCCAGCACGGCGCCGCCGACGCCGAGGAACTGGCGTTCCTGCTCGGTGCGTTCGCTCCAGAAGGCCGACGCGCGGCCACGGTACTCTTGTATCGTCAATGTCAGCTTGCTCATGATTTTCCTCCGCCCGTGCCGCTCAGCGGACGTATTTGCCAGGTGCCCGGACGGTCTTCCGACAGATCCAGCTTGCGCGCCGCCAGCGCGGAGCGCAGCTGCGCCAGCGTGCCGGTATCGACGGTGTTGGGTTTCACTTTCATTTGCAGGGCGTGCTCACGGTATTCCAGCGTGGCGATGATGTCCTTGCGCGGCAGCGCGCCCAACGCTTCGCCGAGGGCGGCGCTCAACGCGGTGAATTCATCGGCAGCCGGCTGGCCGCCATCGGCCTTGGCCAGCGCGATATTCTTGCGCATCTGCGCGGCCGGGTCGAGTATCACCAGCTCTTTCGGATAGGCGGCCTTGAAGGTTTGCAGCATAGCCAGGCTGACGGCGTCGGCCTCGCGCTTGAGGCGCAGCCATTCGACGTTCAGGCCCACCACGTTGACCAGCAGCGCCAGCGCGGCGACGCGCAGCGGCCAGCGCCAGCGCTGCCACTGGCGCGCGGAGCTGCCGCTGGCGCCGAGCGCCGGCGCCAGGTCCAGCCCCGCCGAACGGGAGGCGGCCACCCAGTGCGCCCAGTGGTCTTCCAGCAGGGTGATGCCATGGCCGGCTTCGACGTTGGCCACCAGCGGCGCGAACTGCGTCATCTGTTGCGGCGACAGGTACAGCGTGACCGGCTCGTCGCCCGCCATCGCGCGCAGCGTTTGCAGCGCGGCCTGCGGCTGCGCCGGCAGGGTCAGGCCCATGCCCATGGTTTGCGACTGGCGCAGTATCAGTTCGAAACCGGCGTCGCCGGTGCTCAGCGCGGCCGAGACGGAGCCCGGCTGGAACGGCAGGCACAGTTGCGCCGGCAGCACCGCGATGTGGTGCGCGCCCTGCGCCATCAGCGCCTTGACCAGCACCTCGATCCAGCTGCGCTGGACCACGGCCACCGTGCGAGCGCCCTCGGCGTCGGCGGCGCCGGCCGCCAGCACGCAGTCGGCAGGATCGCCCAGCACCTGCTCTTCCACCAGCGCCGGCAGCGCGGCCTTCAGGCGCGCGGCGGACAGGGGTGGCGCCACCACGCGCAACAGCGTGACGTCGGTGGCGGCCAGCAGCAGCACCACGCGGCGCGCCGATGCCACCAGATCCGACAGGTTGCCCAGTGGCGAAGCGCCCTGTTGCAGCAGATTGCCGCCGTCGCCCACCAGCGCGAACGGGCAGGTCTGGGCCGCGCCGCTGTCGACGCTGGCCTTGGCCGGATAGCGGATAAGTAGTGTAGTCAAAGGGTCTCGCTTTCGTTCACGCTGTCGTTCATAGCTGTTCTAGTTTTCCCGTATCCATAGCACTGTCGTGATGCCATTCCCCATCCGCTGCAACAGGGACTGCGTATCCAGCGCCGCCCGGTCCAGCCTCACCCGGCTGTAGGCCAGGAAATAGCTGCTCTTGACGTTGTAAGGCACGGTCGGCCGCTTCCCGCCGGCCAACTGCGGCAGGTCGTTGAAGTACTGCTTGTCGCGATAATAGACGCGCTGCCGCGTATTCACCATAGCCGCAGCTTCCGACAGCGACAGTTGCTCGAACATCGCCGACATCAGCTCGGCCGAAACGGTATTCACGTTCAATTCCGTTGCGCGATCCGGCAGGATGGTGACGAAGTCGCGCAGGCGCTCTATCGTCTGCGGCGTAAAGCCGCTCACCGCCAGCAAATCTTCCACCCGCAACAGATCGATCGGCTGCGGGCCTGTGGTCTGGGTCGACTGCGGGCCCGTTGTACCTGCACCTGCACCTGCGCCTGTGCCGGCACCCGTAGCTGTTCCTGTTCCTGTTCCTGTTCCTGTTCCTGTTCCTTGCGATCCCGGTTGCGCCGTCTGCGCGCTTACCACCTGGTTGGCCACCGCCTGCGCCAGCGATGGATCGAGCCGCAAGTTGGTCAGCAGCCGCTCGAACACCTTCACTTGGGGAGCCTGGATTGCATGGCTCGCCGCCAGATTGGCAAGATTGTAACGCGACTGCGCGTCTATCATCTTGCCGGAAAGGGTCGCGTTGAAATTTTCCGCCTCGGCGCGTTCACGCTCAATGTAATCGTCCAGCCGCGTCTCTTCCAGCGGTGTGGCCCAAATGCCGTTGAGCTGCGTGTACCCTGGCTGCGAATCGAGGAAGTCTTGGTACAGCACCAACCGGCTCAGATCCAGCGCACCACGCACGATCCAGCGCGTTTGCAGTTGCAGGCGCTGGTTCTCCATCGAGCGCACCTGCACCTGCTGCTGCCAGAACAGGCTGGCGACGATGGTCACCGCCAGCGTCGTCAACAACAACGCCGTGATGACGGCCACGCCGCGCTGGCGCCGCAGCTTCACAGTGCCCCCAACAGGAAGGATTTGGTCATCGGCACTTCCTGGCCGTCCAGCACCATCGACACTTCCATGCCGCTGGGCGCGCCGTTGGCCGGCGCCGGCATCGCGCCCGCCGCCTGTACCCAGCCCTGCGTGCTCCAGAAGCGCATCGCCATGCGCTGCACTCCCGATTTCAACGCCACGCTGGCGGCCGGATCGGCGTCGCTGTTGGCCGCCTGCCACAGCGCGTCCAGCTGCGCCAGGTCGCGCGTGCCGGCCGATTCGCGCCGCGTCAGCATGCCGTCGCGCACACGGTAGGAGACCACCTCCACCCGCGTGGCCTCGTTCTCGGCCAGCGCCAGCCGCACCAGCGTGATGCGGCCGTCTTCCGCGCTCAGGATGGTGCGCGTGCCGATCAGCGACTGCGGCGCCAGGTTGGCGCAATCGCTTTGCAGCTGGGCGAAGGCCAGTTGCAGGCCGCGCGTCTGCTCCATCGTCGCGGTCAGCGCGGCGCGCGAGCGGATGATGCCGTCCAGCCCGCGCCAGCCCAGCACCGCGACGATGGCGAGGATCGAAATCGCCACCAGCAGTTCGATCAGCGTAAAGCCGCGTGCGCGGCGCAATGGCGGCGTCATTGGTTCAACACCAGTTGGACCAGCTTGATGATGCGCCGGTCCGGCGCGGCCTGGTCGTAGACGCTGACCTCGACCCGGCGGAAGCGCGGATTCGGGCTGGCGATCACTTCCTCCTGGCACATCAGCTTCATGTCGCCCTGCGGGCACTCAAAGGTCTGCTTGCCGACCGCCGGGAACTGGCGCGTCAGGCGCAGCTGCACCAGCCGGTTCTCGGCCGACCAGGTGGCCATCATCGCGCCGCGCAGGCCGTCGCTGTTGGCCGTCAGGCTGCCGACCGCGCGCAGCGAAGCGCCCAGCGCGGTGCCGACGATCACCAGCGCCACCAGCACTTCCAGCAAGGTAAAACCGCGTTGTCGAGGAAGGCGCATCTAGTCCACCATGAAATGGCCGATGCCGTCGGCGCGGATGGCGATGCTGGCATCGCCGGCGCTGAGGGTCAGCACGAAGGGTTTGTCGACCGGTTCGCGGCCGAAGACGATGCGCAGGCTGGTGTCGGGGACGTTGGGCGGCGGGTCGAGCATCAGCGTAATCGGGGCATGCTTGAATTCGCGCTCGCGCAGCAGGTCGTCCTGCACCGCCACGTCCCATTGCTTGTCGTTGCGGATCAGGAAGCGGTAGCCGTCGGCCCCCGCCTCAAAGGCGATCTGGCGGTTGCGCACGATGGCCTCGTCGCGCGCCAGTTGCAGCAGCAGCGCCACGCGCTGCGCGTCTTCACGCAGCGACTGCTTCTGGCCCGGCAGCGCGTTGAGCGACACCAGTCCCAGCGTGACGCCCAGGATGACCATCACCACCAGCAGTTCGATCAGCGTGAAACCACGCTGGCGGGCGGCGCGCATAAGCCGTGCTCCCCCTGCGATCAGTTATCCCAGGAGCCGATGTCGGCGTCGTCGCCGGTGCCGCCCGGCGCACCGTCGGCGCCGTAGGAGAACACGTCGACCTCGCCCTTGATGCCCGGCGACAGGAACTGGTAAGGGTTGCCCCACGGGTCTTTCGGCATTTTTTCCAGGTAGCCGCCGGCTTTCCAGCCGTTGGCGGCCGGGCCGGCGGTCGGCTTGGTCAGCAGCGCCTGCAGGCCTTGCTCGGTGGTCGGGTAGCGCTGGTTATCCAGCTTATACAGCTTGAGGGCCTGCATGACGGTGGCGATATCGACCTTGGCGGCGGCCACTTTGGACTCGCCGGTGCGGCTGAGCAGCTTGGGCACGACCAGCGCCGCCAGCACGCCCATGATGACCACCACCACCATGATTTCGATCAGCGTAAAGCCGCGCGAGGCGGCACGACGGGGCAGGGAGAGTTTTTTCATATTCGATGACAAATTAAAATGATTGCAGAGTATAAGGCTGAATCGGCGCCAGCGGCACCCTAAAACGAGTTTTGCGCCGGCAGGCTTAAATGGAGCTTAATTCTGGCCTTGACCGGGCGCCCGCGCGCCCGGTTTTTACCGCGTTTTACCTAGTCATGCTTGTGAGCGGTGGCGTCGATGCGGCGGCGTGCGCCGTCGTTGCCGCCGCCGGTGGCATCGGCCACGGCGGCGCTCTTCGCAACCTGCGGCGCAGCCTTGACGAACGGCGCGACGCCCAGCGCGGTGTCGATCTCCTGCGGATAGATGACATAGCCGCGCGTGATCACCGCCGCCACCTTGCGGATGTCGGCGATATCCTTGGTCGGATCGCCGTCCACCAGCACCAGGTCGGCCAGCTTGCCGGCGGCGATGCTGCCACGGTCGTTGCTGGTGCGGGTGTAGCGGGCGCCGTTGCGGGTGGCCACCTGCAGGGCCTGGGCCGGCGTCAGGCCGGCCTTGACCAGCAGCGCCAGCTCCGAATGCAGCGTGAAGCCGGGAATGTCGTCGGTGCCGGCGACGATGGGCACGCCGGCCTTGTACATGATGCCGACGAATTCCACCATCTTGGCGTAGGACTGCTGGTAGCGCTTGAGGGCGGCGTCACCCTCGATCTTCATGGCGCCGACGGCGAAGCCGCGCGCCACGTCCGGCGGCATGTTGGCGGCGAAGGCGCGGTACGGCTCGTTGACGTCGCCATCCTTCTGCTGGATGAAGGCGAACGCCGACAGGGTCGGGTCGATCGAAATCTGCTTCTTCACCAGGCCGGCGACGAAGTCCTTGAACGGCTTGGTGTTGAAGTCCATGCCGGCGACTTTTTCGGCCGGCAGCAGGAAGCGGTTCAGATTGCGGGTTTCCGTGTCCGGCTTGACGAGGAAGTTCAGCAGCACCTGGTTGATGTGCTGGATCTCGTCGTAGCCGGCGTCCAGCGCCTCCTGCGCGCGCAGGCCGGCCGGGATGTGGCCGGAGACGCGCATGCCGCGGCTGTGGGCGTAGGCCACGGTGTCCTTCAGGATGGCTTTCGGGAAGGAGTTGTAGATCTTCAGCTGCGGGTAGCCGTGCTCCGCGTACCAGTCGATCGCGTCCTTCGCGCCCGGCAGGTCCTTGATGGTGAAGCCGTTCATGGCGCTGAACGGGCTCTCGCCTTCCAGGAAGCCGGCCGGCACCACCTGCGGCGCCAGCAGCTTGCCGGCCGCCGTTTCGTCGAGCATCGCCTGCAGCTGCTTGTTGTCGTTGCCCATGTCGCGCACGCTGGTCACGCCGGTGGACATGTTCAGCGCGCCGGACCAGCGGTCGACGTGGCCGTGCATGTCGAACAGGCCGGGCAGCACGATGCGGCCGCCGGCGTCGATGGTGTTGTCGGCGCCGCGCACCGGCGAGCCGGCCGGCAGCACGGCGGTGATGCGGCCGCGCAGCACGTAGATGTCGGACGGCGCGCCGACGGTGGCTTTGTCGCTGTCGAACACGCGGGCGTTGCGCACCAGGGTCAGGCCGGTCAGCGGGTGTTGCAGCTTGGCGGCCAGGTCTTCCAGCATCTTGCTCTCGGCCTGCTTCTGGCGCGCGGCCAGCGCCGGCGCGGCGCCCTGCCAGCCTTCTTCCAGCATGTTGGCGAAGCCGGGGATGATCACGCCGAACAGGCGAGGCTTGGCGCCGCTGGTGGCCCAGTAAAACGACGGCGACAGGCCGACGCCGGTCTGCGCCAGCAGCTGCACGGTTTGTTTCTGGCCGCCGTCGCTGCTCACTTCCAGCGTATCGAGCACGGTCTGCGACAGCGTGCCCGATGGCAGCAGCGCCATTTTATGTCCGGGTGCGGCGTCCAGCGCGGTGATGTAGGCCGAGACGGTTTCGAAGGAGCCGTTCAGCGGCAGGTACCCGGCCGGGCCGCTGACGGCCTTCTTGCCCTGTTCCGACGTGGACTTCCACTCGGCCTGGTCGCCCTTGCGCTCGAAGCGCTCGTCGACCACCGCGCCGAAGGTGGAGTTGCCCTTGACGCTGTACTCGGTCATCACGCCGTCGGCGCCCATGCGGAATTGCTCCGTCAGTTCCGGGCCGCGGCCGTTGTTCTTGAAGATGAAACGTACCTTGGTCAGGCCATCGTCCTGGTGCTCGACGGCTTGTTCGCCGATCTGCTTGCCGCCTTCCGCGATGATCAGGTACTTGGTGCTGGTGGCTGCCTGTGCGGCGAACGCCGCGGCCAACGCCAGCGGCAATACAGCGAGTCGTTTCATCAACAAGGTAAGTCTCCTTCGGTTAGTGTTATTTTTTTGCGCAGACCGGACAATCGCCGTTGCGCCCCACACCTATGCTGGTCCACTCCATGTGCAGACCGTCCAACATCAACAGGCGCCCTGCCAGCGAGGCGCCCACGCCCATCAGCAGCTTGAGCGCTTCCGCCGCCTGCATGGCGCCGACTACACCCACCAGCGGCGCGAACACGCCCATGGTGGAACAGGCTACATCTTCAAATTGCTGGTCCTGCGGGAACAGGCAGGAATAGCAGGGTTGCGCGCCGCCGCGCGGATCGAACACGCTGATTTGTCCATCGAAGCGTATCACCGCGCCCGACACCAGCGGCTTGCCCAGCGCGACGCAGGCGCGGTTGACGGCGTGGCGGGTGGCGAAGTTGTCGGTGCAGTCGAGCACCACGTCGGCCTGCGCCACCAGCTCGGCCAGGCGGGCGTCGTCGACGCGTTCGTTGAGCGCGGTGATGGTAATTTCTGGATTGATCTGCGCCAGCGTGATGCGCGCCGATTCGGCCTTGGACTGGCCGACCCGCTCCGTGGTGTGGGCGATCTGGCGCTGCAGGTTGGTGAGGTCGACGGTGTCGTTGTCGACCAGCATGATGTGGCCGACGCCGGCCGAGGCCAGGTACATGGCGGCCGGCGAACCGAGGCCGCCGGCGCCGATCACCAGCGCATGCGCGGCCAGCAGCTTTTGCTGGCCTTCGATGCCGATTTCGTCGAGCAGGATATGGCGCGAATAGCGCAGCAGTTGCGAGTCGTTCATGGTCTCGGACCGGCGGCGCGCCCGTCGTTTATGGAGTTACGGGTTGTTTCAAGGCGGGCTTTTTGTCGCCGGCCTTGGGCTTGGTTTCGGACTTGACGGCCGGCTTGGCGGCTGGCTTGGCCTCGGCCTTGCTGTCCGACTTGATCTCGCCGACTTCGCCGCCGGCGGCGGGCGCCGCCTCCACTTTCGACAGCTTGACCGGCAAGCCCTTGAAGTGGTTGATCGCCTGCGCCAGCTGGAAGTCGTCCCTGGAACCGAATTCCACCGGCTTGGCTTTCTTCGCCTGCGCGACCGCGCCCTGGCTGTCTTCCAGCTCTTCGCGCTGCGCGCTCAGGGCCTTCCGGGCGACGTCGTCGCCTTCCGGATCCTTGTCGTTGTTCAGGTGTTTTTGCAGGTCGGCTTCGCGCACGCGCAGGCTGTTCAAGCCGTCGCCGTCGGCGGTTTCGTCGACCATCAGGTCCGGCACGATGCCGCGCGCCTGGATCGAGCGGTTGTGCGGCGTGTAGTAGCGCGCCGTGGTCAGCTTGACGGCGGTGTCGGCGGTCAGCTGGCGCAGCGTCTGCACCGAGCCCTTGCCGAAAGTCTGCGTGCCCATGATGGTGGCACGCTTGTAGTCCTGCAGCGCGCCGGCGACGATCTCGGAGGCCGAGGCCGAACCGGCGTTGACCAGCACCACCATCGGCACGTCCTTGAGCGCGGCCGGCAGCTTGGCCAGCGGATCGTTCTTGGGGCGCGCCGAATAGAATTCGCTGCGGCCGTAGAAGGTCTGCTTGGAGTCGAGCAGCTGGCCGTTGGTCGAGACGATCACCGCATCCTTGGGCAGGAAGGCGGCGGAGACGCCGATCGCGCCCGGCACCACGCCGCCCGGATCGTTGCGCAGGTCCAGCACCAGGCCCTTGATGTGCGGGTCTTGTGCGTACAGGGCGGTGAGCTTCCTGGCCATGTCCTCGACGGTCGGCTCCTGGAACTGCGAGATGCGCAGCCAGGCGTAACCCGGCTCGATCATCTTGGCCTTGACGCTCTGCACGCGGATCTCCTCGCGCGAGATGGTCAGGATGATCGGCTTGTCCTCGTCCTTGCGGCTGATGGTGACGGTGACCTTGGAATGCGGCTCGCCGCGCATCTTCTTGACGCTTTCGTCCAGCGACAGGCCCTTGATCGGCGTGCCGTCGATGCGGGTAATCAGGTCGCCGGTCTTGACGCCGGCCTTGAAGGCGGGCGAATCCTCGATCGGCGAGACGACTTTGATGTAGCCGTCTTCCATGCCGACTTCGACGCCGATGCCGACGAATTTGCCGGCCACGGTCTCGCGCATTTCGCGGAAGGCTTTTTTATCGAGGTAGACCGAGTGCGGATCGAGCGAGGACACCATGCCGGAGATAGCTTCGGTGAGCAGCTTCTTGTCGTCGACGTTTTCGACGTAGTCGGTCTTGATCAGGCCGAACACGTCGGACAGCTGGCGCAGCTCTTCGAGCGGCAGCGGCGAACCGGTGACCTTTTGCGCGATGGCGGAAAACTGCAAGGAGACGGCGACACCAGCCACCATACCCAGGCCGATCAGGCCGATGCTCTTGACTTTGTTGCCCATTTTTTCCGCAAACCTTAAAACTTGACCCAGCCAGCCGGATCGAATGCCGTGCCCTGATGGCGAAGCTCAAAGTATAGCCCCGATTCCTCGTTGCCGCCGCTGTTACCTGCGCTGGCGATCGAGTCGCCAGGCTTGACGACGTCGCCGACCCGTTTCAGCAGCGACTCGCAATTGCCGTAGATGCTCCAGTACTGGCCGCCGTGGTCGACGATGATCATGTTGCCGAAGCCGCGCAGCCAGTCCGAGAAGATGACCTTGCCGCTGGCGACGGAGCGGATCTCGGCGCCCTCGCCGGTGCGGATGAACACGCCCTTCCAGCTTGGGCCGTCGCCGCGCTTGGTGCCGAACTTGGCGGCGATCTTGCCGCTGACGGGCGCGCGCAGCTGGCCTTTGAGGCTGACAAACGGCGCGCCGGACGGCACCGCCGGGGCCAGCGCGATATCGGCAGGCTTGGCGGCCGCCTTGGCCGGTTCTTCCTCGCGCGGCGCCGGTTTGAGCGGCTCCGGTGGTTTCGGCGGCGGCTGTTGCGCCACTTTCGGCTGGTCGGCGTCGATGGTGTCGGGCTTGGACGGCGCCGGCTTGATGGCGCCGGATTTGCCGGCGTTGGCCTTGGCCAGGCGCTGGCGCTCGGCTTCGACGGCGGCCTTGGCCTTGGCCAGCGCGCGCGCTTCGGCGTCCGCCTTGGCTTTGGCCTCGGCTTCCGCCTTGGCGCGGGCGACGGCCAGTTGTTCCTGGCGTTTTTTCTCGGCGGCGGCGGCGATCGCCTGCTCCTGGATCAGCTTGCCCAGCTTGTCGACCAGGCCGGTCAGGCGCTGTTCGTCACGCTCGACGTTACCGGCTTCCTTGCGCTGGGCCACCAGCTTTTTCGACAGCGAGGCCAGCAAATTGGCGCGGCGGGTCTTCTCCTGCTCCAGCCTGGCCTTCTGCTCCATTTCCTCGGCGGCGATTTCCTGCAATTCGTCCTTGGCGTTCTGCGCCTCGGCCTGGTTGACCTCGACCGCCTTCAGGTTGGCGCGCAGCGCGTCCAGCAGGCGCGCCTGGGCCTGCGACACGTAGGACATCATTTGCAGGTCGCGGTTGATGCGATTGGGGTTGTCGCCGGACAGCAGCAACTTGATGCGGTCTTCATTGCCGGCGACGTACTGGTCGCGCAACAGCTTGGCCAGCTGCTGCTTTTGCTGGGCGACCGTGGCCGCCAGCTTGTCGTGCTCGACGGCCAGCTGTTGCAATTTGGTGTTGGTGTCGCCCTGCTCCTGCGCCAGGTCGCGCAGCGAGCGGTTGGCGTCCGAGATCGCCTGTTCGGACTCGGCCAGCGTGTCGGCCGCGTCGTCCTTGGCGCTTTCGGTCTTGCCGATGTCTTTTTTGAGCGCGCTGAGCTTTTGCTGCAAACCGGCGCGCTCGACCTCGGCCGCCGCTTTCTGCTTGCTGCGCTCGGTGGTCTTGCTGAACGGCGCGGCATGCGCCCCGTTCAACAAGAGCAGCAGCGCCGCACTGGTGGCGGCGCCGCGCCAGCCTCGGAAGGAAGAATGCGACAAATTACTTGGCCTTGCCCTGGTTGGCGACGGCTGCCTGGGCCGCGGCGATGGCGTCGGCGTCACCCAGGTAGTAGTGGCGGATCGGCTTCAGGTTCTCGTCCAGTTCGTAGACCAGCGGCTGGCCGTTCGGGATGTTGAGGCCGACGATGTCGTTGTCGCTGATGCCGTCGAGCATCTTAATCAGGGCGCGCAGGCTGTTGCCGTGGGCCGAGATGATGATCTTCTTGCCGGCGCGGATGGCCGGGGCGATTTCCTCGTCCCACACCGGCATCACGCGCGCCACGGTGTCCTTCAGGCATTCGGTCAGCGGGATCTGCGACTTGTCCAGGCTGGCGTAGCGCGGGTCGTTAAAGGAGGCGCGGTCGTCGTTCTCGGCCAGCGGCGGCGGTGGCGTGTCGTAGCTGCGGCGCCATACCAGCACCTGGTCGTCGCCGTACTTGGCGGCGGTTTCGCCCTTGTCCAGGCCTTGCAGGGCGCCGTAGTGGCGCTCGTTCAGGCGCCAGTCGTTCTTGACCGGCAGGTACATCATATCCATCTCGTCCATGCTCAGCCACAGCGTGCGGATCGCGCGCTTGAGCACCGAGGTGTAGGCCAGGTCGAAGGTGTAGCCGGACTCTTTCAGTACCTTGCCGGCCGCCTTGGCTTCCGCGATGCCCTTCTCGGTCAGGTCCACATCGGTCCAGCCGGTGAAGCGGTTCGAGAGGTTCCAGGTGGACTCGCCGTGGCGCATGAATACGATTTTATACATTTGAACTATCTTCAAAAAGGATTGAACGGGACGGAAAACCGGTACTGCGAGAACTCTTCCAGCTTCTATTTTATAATGCGCGGATTGACTTAAACCATTGGAACCCTGTGAAATTCTTCATTGACAATATTTTCATCATCGCCATCGTGCTCCTTTCGGGCGGCGCCCTGCTGTGGCCGGTACTGACGCAGCGCGGCAAACGCGCCTCCGCGCAAGAGGTGACGCTGTTGATCAACCGTAGCAAAGCCACCATTGTAGACGTACGCGACGCAACGGAATTTGCTGCCGGTCACTTGCCAGAAGCCAAGAATATTCCGCTGGGCGAGCTGTCCAGCCGCCTCGGCGAGCTGGAGAAGTTCAAGGCCAAGAGCGTGATCGTGGTGTGCAAGACGGGCGCGCGCGCCTCGTCGGCGGCCGCCAAACTGGCCAAGGCCGGCTTTGCCGACGTGGTCAACCTGGACGGCGGCATTGCTGCGTGGCAAAAAGCCGGCCTGCCGCTGGCCAAATAAGGAGGTCGAGATGACTGCCCGTGTAATCATGTACACCACCGCCGTGTGCCCCTACTGCGTGCGCGCCGAGCGCCTGCTGGAATCCAAGGGCGTGACCGGCCTGGAAAAGATCCGCGTCGACCTCGACCCGGAGCAGCGCATGCTGATGATGCAAAAGACCGGCCGCCGCACCGTGCCGCAAATCTACATCGGCGACACCCATGTCGGCGGTTTCGACGATTTGTATGCGCTGGATCAAGCTGGCGGCCTGTCCCCCTTGTTAAATGGCTAATCACCCCCAAATACAACGTGAGGGCCGCAGAAATAGTTTGAAACCATAATGGTTTTGATACAATTGCCCTCGCGTTTGATTTGAGCTCCATACCAAGCAAACTTATTCTGAGCGGCCCGTGCCGCTCGTTTTCACTATAACGAAAGCGTTCCATGTCTGACGAAAACCTGCAACCAGTATTCCAAATCCAACGCGTCTACCTGAAAGACATGTCGCTGGAGCAACCGAACTCCCCAGCTATCTTCCTGGAACAGGAAGCACCGACCATCGAAGTCGCCCTGGACGTTGGCGCCGAGCCACTGGCCGATGGCGTGTTCGAGTCGACCGTCACCATCACCGTGACCGCCAAAGTCAAAGACAAAGTCGCTTTCCTGGTTGAAGGCAAGCAAGCCGGTATCTTCGAAGCGCGCAACATTCCTGCTGAGCAGCTGGATCCGCTGCTGGGCATCGGTTGCCCGAACATCGTCTACCCATACCTGCGCGCCAACATCGCCGACGTGATCACCCGTGCCGGTTTCCCACCAGTGCATCTGGCTGAGATCAACTTCGAAGTGTTCTACCAGCAGCGTATGCAAGCGATCGCCGACGCGGCCGCCGCAGCACCAGCAGCAACCGACGGCGCTGCCACCACGCACTAAGTCGTACTGAAGTACTTCGCTGCCGGGCGCCACGTCCGGCAGCGGTATCACCCCGACATGCCGCGCCTTTGCGCGCTGTCCATCTGCAAGGTAAGCCATGACATTTCCCCGTTTAATCGCCAGTCTGACCATGTTGTTGGCCATGAGTGCCAGTCACGCGTTCGACTTCAAAACGGTGGGCGCCGCACCCGTCATCCTCTACGACGCGCCATCGACCAAGGGCGGCAAGCTGTTTGTCGTGCCGCGCGGCGCGCCGCTGGAAGTGGTGCTGGCCTATGGCGAATGGCTGAAGGTGCGCGACGTCAACGGCGAACTGGCCTGGACCGAGGCCAAGGGCCTGAGCGGCAAGCGCAACGTCATCATTCGCACCCCCAACCTGAAAATCCGCGCCACGCCGGACGATACCGCCGCGCCGGTCTTCACCGCCGACAAGGGCGTGCTGCTGGAAGTGACCGAAACGGCCGCCGGCGGCTGGCTCAAGGTGCGTCATCGCGACGGCCTGGTCGGTTACGTCAAGAATTCCGAAGTCTGGGGCATATAATTGCCGTAGCGGCGACATCCGGTCGCCGAATGAGGTCCCATGCAAGATAATCCAAACAAACCAGCGGCCGCGGTCCGCAAGGTGGCTGTGCTCGGCGCAGGCGCCTGGGGCACCGCCGTCGCCATGGCGCTGGCCCAGCGTCACGACGTGATGCTGTGGGGCCGCAACAGCGACGCCCTGCAAGACATGGCGCGCAGCCGCGAAAACACCGGCTACCTGCCTGGTTACCCCTTCCCTGACGGCCTGCAGGTCGCCGCCGATTTCGACGCCGCGCTGGCCCATGTGGCCGGCCCGGACAGCCTGCTGATCGCCGCCTGCCCGGTGGCGGGCTTGCGGCCGCTGCTGGAGCAGCTGAAATCGCGGGCGATACCGAATGTGGTGTGGCTGTGCAAGGGTTTCGAATACGGCACCGGCCTGCTGCCGCACCAGATCGTGCGCGAAGTGCTGGGGGCGGGCGTGGCCGGCGGCGCCTTGTCCGGACCGTCGTTTGCGCAGGAAGTGGCGAAAGGCTTGCCGTGCGCGCTGACCATCGCCTCCGACTCGGCGGCGCTGCGCGACTGCGTGGTGGCAACCGTCCACGGCGGCAATGTCCGTGTGTATTCCAGCGAAGACCTGGTCGGTGTTGAAGTGGGCGGTGCGGTGAAAAACGTGCTGGCCATCGCCACCGGCGTGGCCGACGGCCTGGGCCTGGGCCTGAACGCGCGCGCCGCCCTGATCACCCGCGGCCTGGCGGAAATCACCCGGCTCGGCACCACGCTGGGCGGCCATACCGAGACCTTCATGGGCCTGACCGGCATGGGCGACTTGATTTTGACCTGCACCGGCGACCTGTCGCGCAACCGCCGCGTCGGCCTCGGACTGGCGCAGGGCAAGCCGCTGGACGTCATCGTGCAGGAGCTGGGCCATGTGGCCGAGGGCGTGCCGTGCTCGAAGGCGGTACGCGAACTGGCGGCCAGGATGGGCGTCGACATGCCGATCACCAATGCGGTGGCCGGCGTGCTGTTCGACGGCGACCAGCCGCAGGCGATGGTCTCGCGCCTGCTGGCGCGCGACCCGCGCGATGAAAAAGTGAAGCGTTAAGCTGCGTCTTCCTCTTCCTTCGCCGCGCGCATCCATTCGACCAGCGGGAATGCATCCTTCAGCCCGCTGGCGATCATCGGCACCAGCAATTCCGGCTTGTTCATCGGCAGGTCGAGCTCAGTCCAGACGAAGAAACTCTTCAGCTTGATGTACTCGATGTGTTCGTGCTCAGGGTCGAAACCCTTGGGCGGGCGCATCAGCTTGCCTTCGTTCTGGATGTCGCCGAAGGTGGCTTTCAACTTCTTGTTCTTCAATACCTTGCTGAAGCCGGCCGCGTCGTCGACCATGTGCTGGCGCAGCGCCTTCAGGCGCGACGGCGGCGGCATGTATTCGCCGGCGCCGAACAGCAGGCGGCCAGAGCCGTCGATCTGCATGTAGTAGGTCGGCCCGCCGGCCTTGCTCGGACGGCGCAAATCGTTCGGCGCCACGGCGGCCGAAAAGCGCGTCTTGTATGGGCTCTTGTCGTGCGCGAAACGCACGTCGCGGTTGATGCGGAACATCGCCTTCTTCGGGTTGCAGAACTTGACGGCCGCATCGAACTTGCCCAGCTCGATAATCATGTCCGTCACCGCTTGCAGGAATTCTTCGCGCAGGATGTCGTAGCGCGGTTTGTTCATGATGAACCAGGGACGGTTGTTATTGTCCGCCAGTTCCTTGAGGAATTGAGTCAGGTCGCGCAGATGCATTAGGGTTCCTTATTTGGCGCCGGCCGGACGCTTGCCGACCGTGATGTCCAGCGTGGTCTCGCGGCTCTTGCGCAAGACCGTCATTTTAGCTTTTCCGCCAGGAACGAGTTGGGCGATCACATTCAGCATCGCGTTGGTGTCGGCCACCGGCTTGTCGTCCACCGACAGCAGGATGTCGCCCGGCTTCATGCCGCCCTTGTCGGCCGGGCCGTTGCGCACCACGCCGGCGATGATGGCGCCGCTCTGGCGCTTCAGGCCGAAGCTCGACGCCAGTTCCGGCGTGATCTCCTGGGTTTCCACGCCTATCCAGCCGCGCACCACGTGGCCGGACTTGATGATGGCCTCCATCACCGACTTGGCGGTCGACACCGGAATCGCGAAGCCGATGCCGACCGAGCCGCCCGATTGCGAATAAATCGCCGAGTTGATGCCCAGCAGGTTGCCGTTGGCGTCCACCAGCGCGCCGCCGGAATTGCCGAAGTTGATCGCGGCGTCGGTCTGGATAAAGTTCTCGAAATGGTTGATGTGCAGGTTGTTGCGGCCCAGCGCGGAGATGATGCCCATCGTCACCGTCTGACCGACGCCGAAGGGATTGCCGATGGCCAGCACCACGTCGCCCACCTGCGCCTGCTCGGCCTGGCCCAGCACGATCACCGGCAGCTTGTCGAGCTCGATCTTGATGACGGCCAGGTCTGTCTCGGGATCGGTGCCGACCACCTTGGCGGCGGCCTTGCGGCCGTCGGCCAGCATGACCTCGATTTCGTCGGCCGCTTCCACCACGTGGTTGTTGGTCAGGATGTAGCCTTCGCCGGAGACGATGACGCCCGAGCCCAGGCTGGATTCCTCGTCGTCGTTCTCGCCGTCGCGGTCACGGTCGCCGAAGAATTTTTTAAAGAAGGGGTCGCGCAGCAGCGGATGCTTGCCGCGCTTGGGTTTCTTGCTGGTGATGATGTTGACCACGGCCGGCATGGCCCGCCCGGCCGCCGCCCGGTAGGAGCCGACCGCCACGCCGGGCGCCTTACCCGGGCCGGCTTCCAGCATCACGGCCGGATGGTCGGCGCTGCCCATCTGCTGGGCGCGCACCGGCGCGCGCCGCTCCGGCCCCACGGCCGTGTAGACGAAATACAGTGCCAGTACGACGGTCACCGTTTGCGCAAACAATAACCAGAGTCGTCGCATAGCATCCTGCCGTCCGTCGGACGGCGTCCTTGTTATTTCTTGAGAGAGTCGCGGATCTCGCGCAGCAGCACGATATCTTCCGGCGTCGGCGCCGGCGCCGCGGCCGCTTCAGCCGCCGCTTCCTTGGTGTTCAGGGTACGCGCCTTGTTCATCAGGCGCACCATCTGGAAGATCACGAAGGCCAGAATGACAAAGTTCAGCAGGATGGTGGCGAAATTGCCGTAGGCCCAAACCGCGCCCAGCTTTTTCGCTTCGACCAGGCTCAGGTGAGCGTCCTGGCCGTTGAGGCCGATGTAGTAATTGGCGAAATCCAGGCCGCCAAACAGTTTGCCGATCGGCGGCATGATGATGTCGGCCACCAGCGAGTCGACGATCTTGCCGAACGCGCCGCCGATGATCACACCGACAGCCAGGTCGACCACATTGCCCTTCATCGCGAATTCTTTAAATTCCTGCATCATTGCCATTTTCTTATCCTCGCTGTGGTCATTTGTGAACAAAACTGCGTCTGGATCATACTATTTTTCCAATTAGATTCCAAACGCGCGCCCCCCGTGCGCATTTGGGTACCGAATTACGCTATAAATTTGTCTTGTATCAATATCTATGGCTTGCGCCCCGCCAGTAGGGGATAGCCCGGCGGAATTCAAGTCCAAAACGGTGCGCAAATCGCTCCAATTGGGGTTACGGCAACGTTTTTTCTTTAATTCGTATCACGCTTACCTTATAATTTAAGGTTGCTAGAAGCTATATTCGTGCTTCGACAAGTTTCAGGTTTTGTTCTCGGTTCTCGGATTTTGTTCGCACTTTGACTGATTGGGGTTTGTATGAGTATCGAAAAGCAGGTCGATTCCGGCCGTCGCGGATTGCTCGTCGCAACAGGCGCGGCGGGTGGTGTAGTGGGTCTGGCAACCGCCGGAGCACTGGTTAGCACGTTCCAACCGTCCGAGCGCGCAAAAGCCGCCGGCGCACCGGTGGAAGTGGATATTTCCAGCCTCAATCCCGGCGAAATGAAAACCGTCGAATGGCGCGGCAAACCGGTCTGGATCATCAAGCGCACCCCTGAAATGGTGGCCTCGCTGAAAAAGACCGACGGCAAAGTGGCCGACGCCGACTCCAAGCGCAACCCGGACGAATTCACCCCGGAATACGCCCGCAACGAATGGCGCTCGCGCAAGCCCGAGCTGCTGATCGCGGTCGGCATCTGTACCCACCTGGGCTGCTCGCCCTCGTCCAAATTCACCCCGGGCCCGCAGCCATCGCTGCCGGACGACTGGGAGGGCGGCTTCCTCTGCCCATGCCACGGCTCGACCTTCGATATGGCCGGCCGCGTGTTCAAGAACAAGCCGGCGCCGGACAATCTGCAAGTCCCACGTCATATGTTCCTGAGCGACACCAAGCTGATCATTGGTAAAGACGAGAAAGGCGAGGCGTAAATCATGGCGGCTTTCAAAGAGACAAAATTCCCGGCCGATGCTCCGGCCGCACAAAAAGCGCTGGGCTGGGTCGACGACCGCTTCCCGCTCACCAAGCTGTGGAATGATCAATGGGGCAAATACTACGCTCCGAAAAACTTCAATTTCTGGTACATCTTCGGCTCGCTGGCCATGCTGGTGCTGGTGCTGCAGATCGTCACCGGCATCTTTTTGACCATGCACTACAAGCCGGACGCCAACCTGGCCTTCGGTTCGGTCGAATACATCATGCGCGAAGTACCGTGGGGCTGGTTGGTGCGTTATATGCACTCGACCGGCGCCTCGGCCTTCTTCATCATCGTCTACCTGCACATGACGCGCGGCCTGCTGTACGGCTCGTACCGCAAGCCACGTGAACTGATCTGGCTGTTCGGTTTCGCCATCTTCCTGTGCCTGATGGCCGAAGCGTTCTTCGGCTACCTGCTGCCATGGGGCCAGATGTCGTACTGGGGCGCACAGGTGATCGTCAACCTGTTCGGCGCGATTCCGCTGATCGGCCCTGACCTGTCGCTGTGGATCCGCGGCGACTACGTGGTGTCCGACGCCACCCTGAACCGCTTCTTCGCCTTCCACGTGATCGCCATCCCGCTGGTTCTGCTGGGTCTGGTGGCTGCCCACCTGATCGCGCTGCACGAAGTCGGTTCGAGCAACCCGGACGGCATCGAAGTGAAAGAAAACCTGGGCGCCGACGGCCACCCGGTCGATTCGATTCCTTCGCACCCTTACTACACCGTGCACGACCTGTTCGGCGTGTCGGTATTCCTGCTGATCTTCAGCACCGTGGTGTTCTTCGCCCCGGAAATGGGCGGCTACTTCCTGGAATATAACAACTTCCTGCCGGGCGATTCGCTGAAGACCCCGCTGCACATCGCGCCGACCTGGTACTTCACCGCGTTCTACTCGGTGCTGCGCGCCACCACCGCCGACTTCATGTGGGTGCTGATGTTCTTCGTCGCCGCCTACGTGGTGTTCGTGTGGCTGAAATCGCGCCTGTCGAGCATCGTGAAAACCGCCATCGCCGTGATCGCGCTGGTGGCCATCATCGGCATGCTGCCGCAGGTGCTGGACGCCAAGTTCTGGGGCGTGGTGTTCTTCGGTGGTTCGGTGGTGATCCTGGCCTTCCTGCCTTGGCTGGACAAGTCGCCGGTCAAGTCGATCCGCTACCGTCCAAGCTGGCACAAATACGTGTACGGCGTGTTCTTCTTCTGCTTCCTGGCGCTGGGCTACCTGGGTACCCTGCCGCCGACCGAAGGCCGCACGCTGTTCTCGCAAGTATGCACCCTGCTTTACTTTAGCTTCTTCCTGTTCATGCCTTGGTGGAGCGCCATGGGCACGTTCAAGAAGGTCCCGGACCGCGTAGTGTTCCACGCGCACTGATCGACCACCTCGGCTAAAGTACACAAAGGACATTACATGAATTTTCCTAAAAAACTGCTCGCCATCCTGGCATTGCTGCCGGGTCTGGCACTGGCTAACGAAGGCGGCATCGCGCTGGACAAGGCGCCGGACCGCTCGAATAACATGGCAGCACTGCAACATGGCGCCAAGCTGTTCGTCAATTACTGCCTGAACTGCCATAATGCGTCCTCGATGCGCTACAACCGTCTGCGCGACCTCGGCCTGACGGAAGAGCAAATCAAGGCCAACTTGCTGTTCACCGGCGATAAAGTCGGCGAAATGATGACCACCACCATGAACCCGAAAGATGCGAAAGCATGGTTCGGCGTGGTGCCGCCGGACCTGTCCGTCATTTCGCGCGCGAAATCGTCGGGCGCCGGCAGCGGCGGCGACTATCTGTACACCTATCTGCGCACCTTCTACAAGGACGACACCCGCCCGACCGGCTGGAACAACCTGGTGGTCAACAATGTGGCGATGCCGCATGTGCTGTGGGAACTGCAAGGCGTGCAGAAGGTCAAGATGGAAGAAGTGGCCGATCCGCACGAAGAGGGTAAGATGACGCATCAATTTGCCGGTTTCGAGCAAGTCACGCCGGGCAAACTGAGCAAACTGGAATATGACACTGCGGTGGCCGACCTGGTCGGTTACATGGAGTGGATGGCGGAGCCTGCAGCGCAGACCCGCAAAAAACTGGGCGTGGCGGTGGTGCTGTTCATGGCCCTGTTCGCCTTCCTGGCATGGCGCCTGAACGCGTCATTCTGGAAAGAAGTTAAATAATCGAGAGCGCCGGCTGGCCGGCGCTTGTTTTGCGATGCCCGCGTTGGCGGGCGATCGATCCGGGGTGATCCGTTCGCGGCTTCACCCCCTTTGTTTCTAAGGAACTATAAAAATGATGGTTCTCTACTCGGGTACAACCTGCCCATTTTCGCAACGCTGCCGTCTGGTCCTGTTTGAAAAAGGCATGGACTTCGAAGTGCGCGACGTCGACTTGTTCAACAAGCCGGAAGACATCTCGACCATGAATCCTTATGGTCAGGTGCCGATCCTGGTCGAACGTGAATTGATCCTGTACGAATCGAACATCATCAATGAGTACATCGACGAACGCTTCCCGCATCCGCAACTGATGCCGGCCGATCCGCTGATGCGCGCGCGTGCGCGCCTGATGCTGTTCAATTTCGAGAAGGAATTGTTCGTTCACGTGCACGTGCTGGAAAGCGAACGCGCCAAGAGCAACGACAAGAGCCACGACAAGGCCCGCGCAGAAATCCGCGACCGCCTGACCACGCTCGCGCCGCTGTTCCTAAAGAACAAGTACATGCTCGGCGATGAGTTCTCGATGCTGGACGTGGCGGTCGCGCCGCTGCTGTGGCGTCTGGATCACTACGGCATCGAATTGTCGAAGACCGCGGCCCCGCTGATGAAGTACGCCGAGCGCATCTTCTCGCGCCCTGCCTACATCGAAGCGCTGACGCCGTCGGAAAAGGTCATGCGCCGTTAATTCTGGCGTTGACCGTTTTACTTGAAGTTTATCGGCGCGTTTGCCGGCCTTAGTCGGCGGCGCGCCGGGTTCTACTGCAGTCTGGAATACCATGTCCGAAATCTCAACCAAGCCCTACATGCTGCGCGCCATTTATGAGTGGTGCACGGATAGCGGCTATACGCCCTACCTCGCCGTCAAGGTCGACGCCTCGACCACGGTGCCGATGGAATATGTGAAAAAAGGCGAAATCGTCCTCAACATCAGCTTCGGCGCCACCTCGGGGCTGAAGATGGACAACGACAGCATCCGCTTCCACGCGCGCTTCGGCGGCGTGTCGCGCGAGATCTACGTCCCGGTCAACAACGTCATGGCGATCTATGCCAACGAGAACGGCCAGGGGATGGCGTTCGAGCCGCAAGCGGGCTTTGCCGAGCCGGTGGCGGAAGAAGAAACCAGCGCGCCGGCGCCGGTGCTGGCGGCTGTTCCAGCGCCTTTGCAAGAGGCCAAGAGCGAGGCCCCAAGCGCTCCGGACGACGATAACGAGCCGCCAAAAAAGGGCGGCCGGCCTACTCTTACGCGAATTAAATAGCGTATAATTCGCCCCGTACAAGTTTCGCCGACTTAGCTCATTTGGTAGAGCAGTTGATTTGTAATCATCAGGTGGCCAGTTCGAAACCGGCAGTCGGCACCAGTTAGCGTTTTTGACAACGCGCGAAAAACCCGGAAATCGCCTTCTTCATAGGGGATCTCCGGGTTTTTTTACGTCTTTGGTTGCGGAAAAATAAGGCAAAAACCCTGCTTTTAGACCACCATTTGGCAAGAATTTACCAACGTTTTACCAACTCGGCAGTCTAACCTTCTTTGAGCATTGAAGAAGGAGGGGTGAAATGTCTATACCAATCAAGGTCGGTACCCGTTGGCGCCACCGGATCATGGTGAATGGCATGCGTGCCTCCGGCACGTTCGACACCAAAGCGGCCGCGCTGAAGTGGGAAGCGGAACAACGCTTGACCCTAAGCCAACCACAACAAGTTGCTGTTAACAAAACCTGCGCGGATGCATTTCGACGTTATGAAATCGAAGTATCGCGAACCAAGCGCGGGCATCGGTGGGAGGCGGGCCGCCTCGCAACCATGGCGGCCTCATCCCTCGGCCGCATCACCATGGCCCAGATCACGCCGTCCCATATCGCCGCATGGCGCGACGAGCGCCTCAGGAGCGTCCAAGGCGGCACCGTCACCCGGGAAATGAATTTGCTCTCGCACGTGTTTTCGGTAGCGCGCAAGGAATGGAAGTGGATCGCAAGGAGTCCGACCACCGACGTCGCGCGTCCAAGGGCGAAACCGCACCGTGACCGTCGCATTACGCCAGATGAAATTGATCGCATCTGCGTCGCGTTGCGCTGGCCCAACGACGGCAGCGTGACGGGACCCGAGACCAAGCAACAACGCGTCGCGCTGGCTTTCCTGTTCGCCCTGGAAACCGCCATGCGCGCCGGCGAGATCTGTGGATTGCGCAAGGGAGACGTCAACGGGTGCGTCGCCAGGCTCAAGATGACGAAGAACGGATTTCCGCGCAACGTCCCCTTGTCACCACGCGCCATGGAAATCTGGTCCATGGTCCCTGATGGCTTCGGTATCACGACAGCAACGCTGGACGCGATGTTCCGCGTCGCGCGCCAACGGGCGGGTGTTGAAGGCCTGACCTTCCATGACAGCCGGCATGAAGCGATCACGCGACTGGCAAGTAAGCTTAATGTGTTGGATCTGGCCCGCATGGTAGGCCATCATGACATCAAACAATTGCAGACCTACTACAATCCGACCGCAGAAGACATCGCTAAGAAGTTATGAGCTGACCGCTCAGATTCCTTAGCCCGCTTTGCCATGCACTCGGCCATGACTGGCACGAGGATGTCATCGGGAAGTATGCCGCTCCGCCCAAGCGATCACTTCACGCGCCTTGAACAGCGCTTGGGCGCGTGCAGCTCCCCTAACCGGCAGACGTATCGGGCGTGGGAACGACGGCAGAGTGATGATGTCATCTCGCACCGTATCGACAGACCGCTTCAGATAGGCAGCAATATGCCTGGTATCCCATAAATCAATCGCTATCGGGAACAGCACAGGGGTAGGTTTCGACAACTGGGCCAACAGTTTTTCTAAAAGTTCCTCGGTATTCATTTCCGCACTCCTTCACATTGCGCCAGTTCATGCGCATTGACGGCTTGGCATGGGGAACCGATCTCTTCAAACAGAAGACTCCCGCTTCAGTGCGATTAATCACCTGAGCCGTCATCGCGATCTTCACCCCGTCACAACATTGTGTCTCAACCAGGCAACCACAATTAGTTTTATGTCAATCTTTGCCATTCTCGCAAGTAGTCGTTCCTTAAGGGAATGCCCCCAAGGATCGGACTTACCTCACAATTCCCGTTTGCAGCATCGTTATCGCCCATCTAAGTGATGTGTCCCAGCTGGCGGTGACGGTTGGCTACAATCAGTGCAACAAAATTCAATTTACAACCAGCTTCACGGGCCGTGAATTTTTAAATTCCTTGAAATTTTTGAGATTTTTTCATAAGATGAATAAATTCACGGCGCGTGAAAATGGGGAGGGTTGAATGAATCAGTTCGAGTACGATGTGGGGCAGACGCTGTTGCATGAAGCGCTCGCGTCTCTACGGCACAAAACCGACATTCAAGGAACCGTGGTCAACACGCCCCCAAAGGTCGCGGTCGATCATGAAGCAGACGCCTCAGTGGACCTTGTATTAGACGGGCAAACCCACCACTACCTTGTAGAGTGCAAAACGATCATTGATCGAAAAGCACAAATTGACCAGATTGACCTCAGGTCCAGGCAAATGAATTCCCCACTCATGTTAGTAACCCACTACATGAGCAAGGAGCTTGCGATGCACTGCCGAGCCGTGGGTCTACAGTTCATTGATACGCACGGGAACGCCTACTTGCGGGCCCCTGGCCTACTCGTTTTTACGGTCGGCGAAAAAAACGAACGCAGACACCAATTTTCCAAGGCGCCCAAAGGCCTGACAAACGCGGCATCCCTACGTGTTATTTTCACTCTGCTGTCCAAGCCGGAACTCGTTAGCGCGACATTCAAGGAGGTCGCGGCACTCTCGGGGGTTGCATTGGGCTCCGCGTACAACGTGCTGGAGGATTTAGAAGGGCGAGGCTACCTGCTTGCCGGCACTAAGCAGACTCGAAAATTGCTCGAGCCGAATCGCCTCATGGAAGAATGGGTAACTAACTTCCCGACCACGCTTCGCCCAAAGCTCAACAGCCGTCGCTTCAGTTCTCCAGACCCCTATTGGTGGAAAAACGTAGACATCGCAGACTTCCACGCGGTGTGGGGATCTGAAGTGGCTGCGGTAAAGATGTTCAAACACCTGAGTCCCTCTACTCAAACCCTCTATGTGGATGCGATGGATATGCGCAACGCAATCAATGCGCTTGCGAAGAACATACGCTTAAAGCCTGACCCTTACGGGCCGATTGAAGTCTTGGAGAAGTTTTGGTCTTCAGATATTGAAACCATTCCAGGAATCGCCCCCCCATTGCTGGTGTATTCCGACCTCTTATCATTACTTGATCCGAGAGCAAAAGAAATGGCTAACATAATTAAGGAGAAGTTCATTGAGCCTACGATCAATCCGAGCTGACCGTCCTGTCGATCCGACCACAATAGCGATTCTGCGCGAAGTCGCGGCCAGTGCCGAAACAGAGGGAATAGCCCACATGCTTGTCGGGGCGACAGCGCGTGACGTGCTTCTCACCCATGTGTTCGGACTGGAGGTCAGGCGCGCGACACACGACGTAGACTTCGCAGTTGCCGTGAAGGACTGGGACCAGTTTGAAGCGTTGCGCACACGACTCATCACGAGCGGAACATTTAAGGACGACGGAAGGGCAAAGCAGCGCCTTTACTACAAGGGAGAAAGTGGTGAATACGACTACCCCATAGACCTGGTTCCTTTCGGCGAGATCTCGAAAGGCTCCGACGAAGTAGCTTGGCCGCCTGACCTGAAGACAATCATGAACGTCGCAGGCTACGAGGACGTACTCGCAGCAGCAGAGTCAGTGGAGTTCGCTCCGGGATTTGTCCAAAAAGTGGTTTCGATAGCAGGACTTGCGATCTTGAAGATAGTCGCCTGGTCAGATCGTGGGAGAGAAAATCCGAAAGACGCACAAGATCTTATCGTCATCATGGACAGCTATGCTTATGCGGGAAACTTCGACCGAATATACGATGTCGACGGGGTTATCGAAGCCGGTGACAATGACCCCGATGCAGCTGGTGTGTACTTGTTAGGATTGGATATTCGGCAAGTGGCAAGCGCAAATACGCTCAATGTATTAACACAGATCATCGAACGAGACTTCGACAGGCTCTCGACCGAAATGGTAAAACCACTACGCTATCTCGAGAACGTTGAAGAAAGGGTGACATCCCGTTTACGCTTACTGCAACGGGCGCTCACTTAAACTGCACGAGCCCAAAGTTGAGCTTAGCGAGACATGCCTGGACTGTGCTCTCGCTGCTGTTCCACTTCGGGCCGCCCTTCCACTTGCTTCCATTGTTGCCAATACCTTTTCAGTTCGTTCGCCTGGCGTTCGCCGGCAGCGCCAAAGGCATGCTCAGCAGTCCGATGCGCGTAATTATCCCAGTCCCTACCCTCATCTTTCTGCCGTATCAGCGGCGCACAATAGCGCAAAACTGCCGCGACCTCCTGCTTTGAATGGCCGGTCGCTCGCATGCGTACAGCGATCATGGCATCCACCCGCGACAGATCGGTGAAGCGCCCGCCTTGGCGCTGCAACACATCCCGGTAATGGCTAACATACGCTTGGGCGCCACGCTCGTAGTCCGTGGGTAGCCTAGCGTCATCTCCTGGCAGAGACATCGCAGGTTCCTCCCTGGCCTCTCTGCGGGTAGGAGAGCGAGGAACCACAGCCTGTCCACGCGCCATGGCCCGCGCCTCCAGCTGCCGCTGTCGCTCCTGCGCGATCTGTTCCTGTAATTCAGGATTGTCCAGCTTGAACCCGTGCTCCACCGCGAGCTCCACAACCATCGCCTTGAATTGCGCACGCCCCGTCACCTCGAAACTGCTCCACTTCTGCTCGGCCAACTGGAGCGCCGCCAGCACGCTGGCGCGTTCGCGCCACGCATGCACATCGATCTCGCCGCCCTTATCGACAAACGCCGCATCGGCGCTGGCCCGCGCCACGTCGCGCCGTGCATAGCGCACCTCCTCGCCTCGGATCTCTGGCGCATAGTCGCGAATGTCGCGCGGCCTGGCAGCTTCGGTCGTGTCGCCCCGAATATGCTGCACTTCGGTGGCGCGGTAACGCCATTGTTCGGCCAGCTCAGGATGTTCCTGTTGCCGCAGCCACTGTTCCAGATCTGGATACGGCCGATACCGCTCACGCAGCAATGTCCGCTCCCGTCGCTGCCGGTCGCGCATGTCGGCCTGTTCCCCCGCCCTCCGCGCAGCCAGTATGCTCTCCAGCGCATTGCGTAGCTCCCCACGCCCTTTCCAGCGGCCCTGCAGTACCTCCGCGCGTTCGCGCCGATGTCGCTCCATCAGCGCTTCGCGTTCGGCCTCCTGGCGCTGTTTTAACGCCTTCAAGACCGCGTCCTTTTCAGCGCCATATTCGCGCCGGCCTGCGATGTACTGTTCCCATCCACGCGCCGCGTGCTGCACGGGTTCAGGCGGCCGCGCCACGACCTTCTGCTGCATCGAGGGCTCGAAAACACCAAGACGTTTTTCCAGCTTACCCAGACTGGCCTCGCGGTCCGCACGACTGGCTTTCACACCAACGTCGTTCACGAACAGCACCGCACCGCTGCCGGTTCGATCGTAACGCATGCCTTCCTTGGCCAGCGCCTGGTGCAGCTCCTGCCAGCTGCCGGCGCCCTTGATGATCGGCGCCCCCGCCTCGATGGCGATCCGCTCGGCGGACTTCTCGCCGGTGCGCTGCTCCATATCGCGCTTAGACTGCTCCGGTTGACGCGCTCCGCTTCGGCCGCGCGGATCGCGCTCGATCTCGCCATTGTCCTTGACACGGTAACGCCCATGCTGCTCCCGTTGCCAACCTTGCTTTTCCTCGATGCGCGCCACTGCCTTATGTGCGGCCTCGATATCGAAGCCTCGATTCGGCTTGATCACCTTCAGCGTGTCGGGATCGACACGGTTGATGGCGATATGCAGATGCACATTATCAGTGTCCACGTGCAGACCATACATCGTCTGGTGTCCTTCTAATCCTAGCTCCTTGAGAAAAATATCGACGGCCTCCTCGACCTGGCGCGGACTCGGTTGCTCGCCCTCTTGCCAACTCAGGACATAGTGGTTGATGGTGTCGGCGCTGCGCACTGCTTCCTGCGACAGCGCCAGCATCTCGGCTTTCTGCGCCTCGTGGTCGTCGGACAGAAACCCACGTGCGCCGGCATACAGACACTTCTCTCTGACGTTCTCTTTTTCAGGTGCGCAGATGTAGTCCATCAGTCGGCCGACGCGGGCGCCCTTGGATGCGGACTTCTTCGGGTTCTTAATTTTTTTGACGATCATGACTGAGCCTCTCGATGTAGGCCTTCAGCGCCGCCAGGACGCTTGCGGTGTCGCGATGCAAAGCGCCACCACCTTGATTGTGCAGGTGCTTCAGCAGGCCGCCCAGGCGCCGCAATTCGCGGAGCATTGCGTGATCCACGCTCGCTAGGATAGGCCGGCCAAAGTAGCGGCGGCGTACCAGTTCAGACATGCTGAGCGCCGCCAGGTCGGCATCCTCCAGCAGCCGCGCCTTTTCCGTCTTGGTCAGGCGCACATTGATCACGGCATCCAGCGGCTCTTCGCCGCGTTTTTCGAAAGGCATGCTGCCTCCTGCGATGACGGTTGTCGCTGGCGCGGCGCCGCGCAGCGTGTCTGGGGTCAAGGGGCGTGCCCCTTGCAGGATGAGCCTTGCCGTGAGAAGCGTAGCGCCGAATGGCATGGCGTCCCTTGGCACCACATGCGATAGCGTGTGTGTGACAAGGGCCATCCTGTATCTCTTTCACTCACCGCTTCAGTCTACGATTTCGCGACGATCGCGAACTGATCTGGCACAAGGTCAGCCGCTGCCGGAGTGCTACCGTAATGACAGGGAGCACGGAGCTGATATGAAATACACCAGCGAACAACTCGATGCCATCGCCGCCAAGCTGCGCGATATGCCTGCGGCTGCAAAGCCTCGGCAGGAATACACGAAGCAGGCCGCAGTTGAAGTGCTGATCAAGGAAATCAGGGGACTGCAAAAACGTGGCTATGCACTCGCACAGATCGCCGAGGCCTTGCGCGGCGAAGGATTGGACATCGCGACACCCACGCTGAAGAACTACCTGCTGCGTACAAAGCCGGCTCGCAAAAAGGTGCCCGCAACGTCCACCGATCCAAAACCTGTACAAGCCAAGCCAAAGCCCTCTAGCAAATCTGCGTCATTCCCCGTCGCCTCAGATACCGACGAAATCTAGGAGAATCGCCATGGCGAAAAATATCTATCTCATTGGCGGCGGCAAGGGCGGCGTCGGCAAATCCCTAGTGTCTATGGCGACAGTCGACTTCCTTCTGCAGCGCGATGAAGACCTGGTACTGGTCGATGCCGATACCAGCAATCCCGATGTCTGGAAGACATACAAGGACACCGCGCGTACCGAGCTGCTGGACCTGGATAACGCCGATGGTTGGATAGAACTGATCAACGTCGCAGACAGCAATCAGGAAAGCGTCATCGTGATCAATACGGCTGCGCGCAACAACAAATCCGTCAACGCGTATGGTCAGATCCTGAGCAACACACTTCCTGAGCTACGCCGCAAACTAGTCACGCTATGGGTCATCAACCGCCAGCGCGACAGTCTGGAGCTGCTCAAGGAATATATGGATGCAATTCCCGATACGGTCGTTCACGTCGTAAGAAACGGCTACTTCGGCGAGGAGCGCAAGTTCGAGCTTTACAACAGTTCCAAACGGCGCGCATTGATCGAAGAGCGTGGTGGCCTATCACTGACCTTCCCCGACTTGGCCGATCGCGTCAGCGACGACATCTACAGCAAGCGTATGAACATCGCCCTGGCAGCAAAGGAACTTCCTTTAGGTAATCGCGCGGAACTGTGCCGCTGGCGCGCCGAAGTCAAATCCATGCTGGAACAGATCGGCCATGAGTGATCTTGAAGAAAGCTTCCAGAAACTTCTGAGCAGACAACCGAATGATAGCGAGCGACAACGTCTATATCAGATCCGCGACGCCCTGGGACTAAAAAACAATGACGCCCTTTGGCTGGTGTTGATCGCCTTGCAGTACCACCAGAACATGTATGAACAACATCCTCAGGCGATCAAGCAAGCAGCTCTCGAAATTCTTGTCCACGTTAAGGATACTGCCGAAAGCACGATTGCGGCATCAATGGCGGCAGCCAAAGCAGATCTCGCCAAAGCTATTGCGACCACTGCTAGCGACGTTGCTCGCATAACGACCGCAAAGCAGGCTGCCAAGTGGATTGCCTCGTGCTTGACACTATCCTGCCTTGCTATCACCGGCCTTGCCTGGTACGTCCATGACCTCGCTTACATGGCTGGCTACGATCGCGGCTACGGCAATGCCTACACCATCGCCAAGGACGAGAAAGCGGCAGCAGCATGGGCCAACACCCCCCAAGGAAAATCAGCCTACCGTCTTGCGCAAGCAGGCAGTATCGACAAGCTCACCAAGTGTAATCAGCCGGGTTGGAAAATTGAAAATCGCGTCTGTTACGTCGGGCCGGGAAAAGATGGTGAAATCTATGGATGGTTAATTCCCTAACGTTCGAGTCGAAGCACGGCACGCCAACGTCTATGTCCCACACCAACTCAAAATACTGTGTAGATTTCACAACGACGGAAGAACGTTCCCTGTACCAGACGCCGTGCTATCCAAACCACTGCGCCATACTCTTGAACACCGGAGACAATGAGCAGAAGGAGCACGACATGATGTCAGCACAGCCCTTGATCAACTACGCTTCGATAACCAGACGTTGACAGTCTATAGTCTATTAGATAGACTTTGTCAATTATGAGCGACATCCGCGTCAAGCAGACATTTTTCACACATGAGACGGTCGTGCTTACAGGGTTTTCCAAATACATGCTCGATTATCTAGCGCGTGAGGATGTTTTTCGCCCTAGCGGCAGAAATGTGGGCGTCCCAGGCAACAAGCGCGAATACTCGTTTGAAGACGTCGTTTTGTTGAGGGCGCTTAAGACGATCTGCGCGGGAAAAGGTAAGATTCGGCACTTCACACGGTCACTAAAAAACTACCGTAAAACTTTCGGTCCCTTGCAACCTGGGCAACGAGTTGAGAAGTTTCTTGTTGTGCAGGGAAATCGGCTGTGTGCTTACGACAGCGGAGAAGGGGCGATTGACCTAATCACCGGACAACGCACACTTTCCTTTGTCTTAGATTTAGGCATGGTAGTCCAAGACCTAGAGCGCCACGTCGTCATTGACCCGAAAACAAATGCGATCCGACTTACCACGGCTGCACAGCGAAAGGCGGACGCAGAGCGTGAGCGAAATTGGGCGCCGGTACGCGCACGCCGCGAGAAAGCCAAGAAGCAAGCAACCTAACGCGCTGAATCTAGTAGAATTCTAGTTCAGCAAAGGCATTTTATGAACAATGGAGGTCGGTATGAGCATCACATCCAGTTTCCGCGTAGATGACAGCTCAGCAATGGCGAAGCAGTTTGCGTCCATCACTGCAGGATATGTTGACAATCCTCCGAACACAATAGCCGACCCTGCTGCGCTGGTACCTTTGGAGAATGTGTTTCGTCTGTTAGAGATGTTCCGTTATGACGCTTTTGCCGACGAGAGCCGCGATAGCGTGCTGGCAATAAATGCCCCAGATCAAATTTATGGAATGCGTCTCGAAACAAAGCCTTGGCACGAGGGGATTGCTGATGCGCTGCAGAGTGCGCTCTTGCAAGCCTATGCTGGTCAGTCTAAAGAGGAGGCTATAGGCGAACTCCAAGATGGTATTCGTGAGCTTGTGCAGAGTCACCCCTTGGATGCAAATGTGGCGACCCGCGCCAAGACGTTTTTCAACGCATTTCACGCGCAACTTGCTTGACGCAAAATGACACCGCAAGCGTTCTTACAGCAGGAGTGCAAAAACGTTGCGGAGCTACTCAAACAGACTCTTCGCTACGAATATGGACTTGACGGAAGTCAGGACTTTTACGACGAGTGCGACACGCGCCTGAAATTCATAGAAGGCCAAATATCAATTTCCACAGACCCCACTGCGTTATCCCAGTGGGGTTTTGAGCTCAACGATCTCTCAAAATTAATTTGTCGAATTGAAAGATCCTCTCTCGGTGAGTACTCGTGGCCATTTGTCGAGGAAGTCAAGAAGATGGCGAACGCCATCTGCATCGAGAACACTGCGTCGGGCAAGCCATCAAAGATTTATGTCTTGGCTGATGGAGGTTTGGATGCGTATAGAATCTTCCCCGAGCCGAAGCGACCATCACACCGAAATAGACTGCTCCTCACCATTGTTTTCCCTAAGTCGCTCAAGCACTTTGTACTGCTGCACTCAATTCTTGGACATGAACTCGGGCACGCAATTTGGAGATGCTCCAAACATGAGCATACGATCAAGAAGGACGTGTGCGCAAAATTCCTCGGCGTGCCAGGGGTGTTTGCAGATAAAAACTCCACACTGAATCACATTTTTTCCCCAACGGCGCCCGCAGAGGTACAAGCACAGCTGCCGATCATGGCGGCCCACGGAATCAATCAGGCAAATTTCTTCCAATGGGCAAATTGGGACCTATGGGTTGAAGAAATACTTTGCGACTTCGTGGGACTGGTCTCTTTCGGCCCCAGCTTCGTAGCAGCTCAGTGCAATCTTCTTCCCAGTATAAATCCAAACATACACGCGTTCGGACCACAACATCCTCCCACTTCATGGCGAATCAACTTGATTCTCCGAGGAGCAACAATTCTTGGCTTTGATGCTCTCCCACCTCAAGGGCATCCCAGTCGAGCTATCGTGGAAGAGTTCTGGACGAAAATGCAAATGTCGAGAACAGCGAACCCTTGGTTCGACGTGCTTAGTGACGCCCAGCTAACGGATGCACTGAGCGGTATGTCAGCACTTTTGCAGCAGCACCCGCCTGCATGTTATATGCATCCCGACGTGAGCATAGTTTCGGAACTTATCAGCAGCCTGCAACGGGGAGTTCCTCCTGTAGGTTTTACACTCGATGCAAACGGCGATCCCCTATGCACGCATCGTGATTTCAGGGAAATCCTCTATGCCGGCTGGATTGCTGCGGTTCAACCCAACGCGCTACCTTTCGAACAGATGAATAGGCTATGCGAACATGCGATCATGCAACAGGGTGCGATTGACATTCAATTAAAGGGCTAGAGAAATGTGCGCAGCGCTTTCGAAAAGTTCAATTGCAAAGAGAATTTCAGATGGAAATCTGGTCATTTCCCCACTTCTCGATCACAGGCAACTTGGCCCAACAACTGTTGATCTGCGAATGGGAACTGTTGCGCTGATGTCCCGAGCTGGTGCGCAGTCACATGTTGATCCACATGATTATTTGCTGAATAACACCAGTCACGCTAACGCGGAAATACGCCAGCAAAAGCATGAGCGCTTTGATATTCCATTCACAAGGTCATTTCTACTGCACCCTGGCTCACTGATTCTCGTTCCTACCCTTGAGTGGGTAGTCATTCCATCAGATTTGCAAGGAGTTGTCACAGCTCGTTCTTCGTGGGCGCGGGAAGGCTTGAATATTGCCACAGCAACGATCGTGAACCCTGGTTATCGAGGCATCATCACCCTAGAACTTGCGAATTTCGGCGAGGTGCCAATTCGGCTCTACCCCGGGTTAAGAATTGCGCAAATTGCCTTTTACTCGCTCGATCAGCACGATAAACAAAAGGATGCTAGTGGACTACAGGGACAATTCGACATGAGCTTTGAACCAAAAGCTGGCGAGCTCGCCGACAAGGACGAACCGTTTATTAAGGTTGCAAAGCAATCGGCTTCAGGGCCGTGAGCTCACGTCAGAAGCTTAGGCTAATAAGGTACGTTCCCGCTTGTAGGGAAAATTCTGAATCTGATAGTCCGTTGTGATGTGCAGCAACGCTGCCGGAAATATGCGGCACATTCCGGTGAATAGAAGCGCCTGACAACTCTAATTTTGGCAAGTTTTTGGCAATCAGAGCTGTAAGTCTCTAATTATTAATTAGATACGATTCCGGCAGTCGGCACCAAACAGTAGTTTCGCTCTTGCAGAAAAAACCCGGAATGTCCCTTCTTCATAGGGGAACTCCGGGTTTTTTTACGTCTGGCTTGCGGAAAAGTAAGGTAAAAAAACCGATTTCGGGTCACTATTTTCCCAACCTTTACCAAAATTTTTGGCAGCGCGCCGAGTCCAACCTTCTTTGACTCAGAGGAGGTGCCCAAATGGCTAGTCCGTACAAAGATGGCAAACGATGGCGTCATCGCCTCATGGTCCAGGGCGTGCGTGTCTCCGGCACGTTCGATACCAAGGCCGCCGCGCTGAAGTGGGAAACGGAACAGCGCGTAGCCCTTAGCTCAGGGCTACGTGTTTCAGTCACCAAGACCTGCGCAGACGCGTTCAGGCGCTATGAACTGTTCGTTTGCTCGCAGAAATGACCCACTCTGTTTGACCCGCCTTCCACTGCCTGGCAAACGCTGCTACGCGGTCGTATGACCCTTCATAACCGAGCTCTCTCAGGTCTTCATGGATCTGTTTCAA
>NZ_QVIO01000012.1 GCF_003416895.1 Duganella sp. BJB476 | reverse complement strand
GTACGACTGACGTGACCGGTTCGATCGAACTGCCAGCGGACAAAGAAATGGTTATGCCAGGCGATAACGTGTCGATCACCGTCAAGCTGATCAACCCGATCGCGATGGAAGAAGGTCTGCGCTTCGCAATCCGCGAAGGTGGCCGTACCGTTGGTGCAGGTGTTGTAGCGAAGATCATCGCTTAAGGAATACTGGTCGTACCACCAGGGGCGTCTCTGGTGGTATAATCGATATCCTTTGTAGTTTTACGTAGGGACGTAGCTCAATTGGCAGAGCGTCGGTCTCCAAAACCGAAGGTTGGGGGTTCGATGCCCTCCGTCCCTGCCACCGTTTTCAGGTGCAGGGCACCGAAAGTAAATATAAATGTCAAATCAATCCGTGCAGACCGTCAGCACGTCGAATGACAAGATTAAGGTTGCTCTGGCAATAGCCGTGGCAATCGCAGGTGTGGTCGGGTTTTATTACCTGTCAGACAAACCAGCTCTCGTACGCGCAGGCGCACTTGTAGCTGGTTTGGCTTTTGCCGTTCTGCTCTTGTGGACCTCGACGACTGGCCGTGAATTCCTGAATTTCGCCAAAGAAGCCGTACGCGAAACGAAAAAGGTCGTCTGGCCTACTCGTCGCGAAGCTACCCAGATCACGGGCATCGTGTTTGCCTTCGTGCTGGTGATGGCGCTGTTCCTGTGGGGC
Organism: Duganella sp. BJB476; assembly: GCF_003416895.1. Classification (GTDB taxonomy): domain Bacteria; phylum Pseudomonadota; class Gammaproteobacteria; order Burkholderiales; family Burkholderiaceae_D; genus Rugamonas. Next base: position 109,739 of record NZ_QVIO01000012.1, on the reverse strand, counting down.
ACGGATAAGACACTTGAGTTCCTGTTGTACGACGTCATTCTGGGTATACGAAAATAATGAGCGAAAATGTGCAAGATGAAGCGGCGGGCGTCCCCGTGCCGGGTGATGCCCAGCCGCAAGATGCTGGCGCAGCGCCTATCAGCGTCCCAGTCAGCAACAAGCGCTGGTACGTTGTGCACGCATATTCCGGCATGGAAAAAAGCGTCCAGCGTGCACTGACGGAACGCGTCGAACGCGCCGGCATGCAGGACCAGTTCGGCCAGATCCTGGTGCCGACCGAAGAAGTTGTCGAAGTCAAGAACGGTCAAAAGTCCGTCACCGAGCGTCGTTTCTTCCCAGGCTACGTCCTGGTTGAGATGGAAATGACCGACGAAACCTGGCACCTGGTGAAAAACACCAACAAGGTGACCGGCTTCATCGGCGGCAAATCGAACAAGCCGACCCCGATTCCAGCGCGCGAGATCGACAAGATCATGCAGCAGATGCAAGAGGGTGTCGAGAAGCCACGGCCGAAAGTGCTGTACGAAGTGGGCGAGCAAGTCCGCATCAAGGATGGCCCGTTCACCGATTTCAACGGCAATGTCGAAGAAGTCAATTACGAGAAATCCAAAGTACGCGTGTCGGTCACCATCTTCGGCCGCGCTACTCCGGTGGAACTTGAGTTCGGCCAGGTCGAAAAAGTATAAGCAGCACCGTTCGCCAGAACGGGCGACGGTGTAAAAACCCGACAAATCTGGCAAAGAGGAGCCCCGCCCTGCAAATGCGCATGGTGGGGCGCTACTACTCATATCCAAGATAGGAGCCATCATGGCAAAGAAAATCATTGGTTTTATCAAGCTGCAAGTACCAGCTGGTAAAGCAAACCCATCCCCACCGATCGGTCCAGCTCTGGGTCAACGCGGTCTGAACATCATGGAATTCTGCAAAGCGTTCAACGCGCAGACCCAAGGTATGGAACCAGGCATGCCTATCCCAGTCGTGATCACCGCGTTCGCTGACAAGTCCTTCACCTTCGTGATGAAGACGCCTCCAGCAACCTTCCTGATCAAGAAGCACTCGGGCGTTGTCAAAGGTTCGCCGAAGCCACATACCGACAAAGTCGGTAAGCTGACCCGCGCTCAAGCTGAAGAAATCGCTAAATTGAAAACCCCTGATCTGACCGCTGCCGACCTGGATGCTGCTGTACGCACCATCGCTGGTTCCGCACGTTCGATGGGCATCACGGTGGAAGGTCTGTAATCATGGCAAAACTGTCCAAACGCGCTAAAGCTATCAAAGCCAAAGTTGATAGCACCAAGTCCTACGCATTCGACAACGCAGTCGCTCTGATCAAAGAACTGGCTACCGCCAAGTTCAATGAATCGATCGACGTGTCGGTACAACTGGGCGTGGATCCTAAGAAGTCGGATCAGGTCGTTCGCGGTTCCGTCGTGCTGCCAGCTGGCACCGGCAAGACCGTTCGCGTTGCTGTGTTCGCTTCGGGCGAAAAAGCTGAGCAGGCTAAAGCCGCCGGCGCTGACGTCGTTGGTATGGAAGACCTGGCCGAGCGCGTCAAAGCCGGCGACATGCCTTTCGATATCGTCATCGCTTCGCCAGACACCATGCGTATCGTTGGTACCCTGGGTCAGATCCTGGGCCCACGTGGCCTGATGCCTAACCCGAAAGTCGGCACCGTAACCCCTGACGTCGCTACCGCCGTGAAAAACGCGAAAGCCGGTCAAGTTCAGTACCGTACCGACAAAGCCGGTATCATCCACGCGACCATCGGCCGCAAATCGTTCGCTGATGCAGATCTGAAGAGCAACCTGGTTGCCCTGATCGACGCACTGAACAAAGCTAAGCCAGCTACCAGCAAGGGTGTATACCTGCGCAAGGTATCGCTGTCGTCGACCATGGGCGCTGGCGTCCGTGTTGACCAGGCTACCCTGGCTGCCTAAGTTTTAAAAGTTTAAGTCCCCGCGCTGAAAAGCGCAGGGCAGTTCTTTGGGCTGGTCGTTTCTTCGGGAACGGCCAGGCAATCAAAGACCGTTGGGCCGGATGCATCAGGCAGGCAACTGGTTAATTGAATTTTTCACCCAACGCAGATGGTGTACCCGATCAAGTTTCGTAGTCCATTGGACTCCTAAACCTCGGACGCCGTTGTTCGAACCGATGGCAGGCAGTTTGCCCGTCATCATTTAAGGAGGTTGACCGTGGGTCTCAATCTGAATGACAAAAAGGCCGTCGTCGCCGAAGTTTCCGCAAAAGTAGCAACTGCGCAAACTATCGTCGTGGCCGAATATCGTGGCATCCAGGTTGCTCACTTGACGCAACTTCGTGCCAAAGCGCGCGCTCAAGGCGTGTACCTGCGAGTGTTGAAAAACACCCTCGCTCGTCGCTCCGTCGAAGGCACGCAGTTCGCCAGCCTGGCAGACAGCATGACCGGTCCGTTGATCTACTCGATCTCGGACGATGCCGTTGCAGCAGCTAAAGTCATCGCTGACTTCGCTAAAACCAACGACAAACTGGTCATCACTGCAGGTAACTACGCAGGCAAGCAGCTGGATAAAGCAGCTGTTGCAGCGTTGGCGAGCATTCCTAGCCGTGAAGTTCTCATCTCGCAGTTGTTGGGCGTTATGCTGGCTCCGGTGTCGGGCTTTGCACGTGGTCTGGCTGCTCTGGCAGCGAAAAAATCCGAAGGTGCTCCAGCTGTTGCCGAAGTGGCCGCAGAAGAAGCCCCAGCAGCAGCCTAATAGCTGCTGCGTTCCGGCCTGAGGGCCGGGCGGATCTTTTCTCAAGTACCAATCTGATGTATTAACGAATCAAAAAATTATTGGAGTTTCAAATGGCAATTAGCAAAGACGACATCCTGAACGCAGTTAGCGAAATGTCCGTAATGGACCTGAACGACCTGGTTAAAGCATTCGAAGAAAAATTCGGCGTTTCGGCCGCTGCAATGGCTGCTCCAGCAGCTGGCGGCGCTGCTGCTGCGGTTGCTGAAGAGCAAACCGAATTCAACGTTGTTCTGACCGAAGTCGGCGCGAACAAAGTTGGCGTAATTAAAGCAGTTCGCGAAATCACCGGTCTGGGCCTGAAAGAAGCCAAAGACGTGGTTGATGGCGCTCCTAAGACCGTTAAAGAAGCCCTGTCGAAAGCTGACGCTGAAGCCGCTAAGAAGAAGCTGGAAGAAGCTGGCGCCAAGGCCGACCTGAAGTAATCAAGTTGTACGGCGGCTAGTTAGCGCCACGAGCCAAAGCTGCGGATTTCCCTTGTTAAAGGGGGAAATCCGGCTTTGGCTCCTTTGTCGTCCTCGTCGTATTTGTAGCGTTTGTCCGACGCCGCAGTTTTATCGAATCAGCTGGAAATGGTAGAAGTTTCAGGTTTCGTCTGTGTGACATGCAGCCGATCTTGTTGCTGAAGTGGCTCACATTGCACTGGCAAAACCTGAATTTTTTATCCTTTCTGTCACTCACGGAGTGTCCATGCACTACTCATTTACTGAGAAGAAACGCATTCGCAAATCATTCGCGAAGCGCGCCAACGTTCACCACGTTCCGTTCCTGCTGGCTACCCAGCTCGAGTCCTACCATAGTTTCTTGCAAGAAGACGTAGCACCGTCGACGCGCAAGAACGACGGCCTGCAGTCGGCCTTTACCTCGATATTCCCTATCGTTTCGCACAATGGCTTTGCGCGTCTCGAATTCCTGTCGTATGTCCTGGGCGACCCCGCCTTTGACGTCAAGGAATGCCAACTGCGCGGACTGACCTTCGCGTCGCCGCTGCGCGCCAAGGTGCGTCTGGTGATCCTGGACAAGGAATCGCCGACCAAGCCGGTCGTCAAAGAGATGAAGGAACAGGAAGTCTACATGGGCGAACTGCCCCTGATGACCACCACCGGTTCGTTCGTCATCAATGGTACCGAGCGCGTTATCGTTTCGCAGCTGCATCGCTCCCCTGGCGTGTTCTTCGAGCACGACCGCGGCAAGACCCACTCGTCCGGCAAACTGCTGTTCTCCGCGCGTATCATTCCTTACCGCGGTTCGTGGCTGGACTTCGAGTTCGACCCGAAAGACATCCTGTTCTTCCGCGTCGACCGCCGCCGCAAGATGCCAGTGACGATCCTGCTGAAAGCTATCGGCATGTCGCACGAGCAGATCCTGGCGAACTTCTTCGTGTTCGACAATTTCAACCTGCGCTCCGAAGGCGCGGAAATGGAATTCGTCGCCGAACGCCTGCGTGGCGAAGTCGCGCGTTTCGACATCGTCAACAAGGAAGGCAAGACGCTGGTCCTGAAGGACAAGCGTATCAACGCCAAGCATGTGCGCGATATCGAATCGAACGGCATCAAGCACATCTCGGTACCGGAAGACTACCTGCTGGGCCGCGTGCTGGCCAAGAACATCGTCGATCCTGAGACCGGCGAAGTCGTCGCGTCCGCCAACGATGAGCTGACCGAAGACGTGTTGGGCCGCCTGCGCGAAGCCAACATCTCCGAAATCCAGACCTTGTACACCAACGACCTGGATCAGGGCGCGTACATTTCGCAAACCCTGCGCATCGACGACACCGCCGACCAGATGGCCGCCCGTGTCGCGATCTACCGCATGATGCGTCCTGGCGAACCGCCAACCGAAGACTCGGTGGAAGCGCTGTTCAACGGCCTGTTCTACAGCGCCGACCGTTACGACCTGTCCGCCGTGGGCCGCATGAAGTTCAACCGCCGCATCGGCCGCGATGAACTGACCGGCGCCATGACGCTGTCGAACGAAGACGTGCTGGCCGTGATCAAGATCCTGGTGGAACTGCGCAATGGCCGCGGCGAAGTCGACGATATCGATCACCTGGGTAACCGTCGCGTACGCTGCGTCGGCGAACTGGCCGAGAACCAGTTCCGCGCCGGCCTGGTGCGCGTTGAGCGCGCCGTCAAGGAACGCCTCGGCCAAGCCGAAGCGGACAACCTGATGCCGCACGACCTGATCAACTCGAAGCCGATCTCGGCAGCAATCCGCGAGTTCTTCGGTTCGTCCCAGCTGTCGCAGTTTATGGACCAGACCAACCCGCTGTCGGAAATCACGCACAAACGTCGTGTCTCCGCTCTGGGACCTGGCGGTCTGACCCGCGAACGCGCAGGCTTCGAAGTCCGCGACGTACACCCGACCCACTACGGCCGCGTGTGCCCGATCGAAACGCCTGAGGGCCCGAACATCGGTCTGATCAACTCGCTGGCGCTGTACGCCCGCCTGAATGAATACGGCTTCCTGGAAACCCCATACCGCAAGGTAGAGGGCTCCAAGATCACCGACCAGATCGACTACCTGTCCGCCATCGAAGAAGGCCGCTACATCATCGCCCAGGCGAATGCGACCATCGACAAGAGCGGCATGCTGAGCGACGAGCTGGTCTCGGCCCGTGAAGCCGGCGAAACCATCCTGGTATCCCCAGAGCGCATCCAGTACATGGACGTGGCGCCGGGCCAGATCGTTTCCGTCGCAGCGTCGCTGATTCCGTTCCTCGAACACGATGATGCGAACCGCGCATTGATGGGTGCCAACATGCAGCGTCAGGCAGTTCCTTGCCTGCGCCCAGAAAAAGCACTGGTCGGTACCGGTATCGAACGCACCGTGGCAGTCGACTCGGGTACTACCGTGCAAGCTCTGCGCGGCGGTATCGTCGACTACATCGATGCGGGCCGTGTCGTGATTCGCGTGAACGATGACGAAGCAACCGCCGGCGAAGTCGGTGTCGACATCTACAACCTGATCAAGTACACCCGTTCGAACCAGAACACCAACATCAACCAGCGTCCTATCGTCAAGGTAGGCGACCGTGTGGCCAAGCGCGACGTGATCGCCGACGGCGCATCGACCGACCTGGGTGAATTGGCTCTGGGCCAGAACATGACCGTGGCCTTCATGCCATGGAATGGTCTGAACTTCGAAGATTCGATCCTGATCTCGGAAAACGTCGTCAAAGACGACCGCTACACCTCGATTCACATCGAAGAGCTGTCCGTCGTTGCACGCGATACCAAGCTGGGCGCGGAAGAAATCACCCGCGACATCTCGAACCTGGCTGAGAACCAGCTGGCTCGTCTGGATGAGTCCGGTATCGTCTACATCGGCGCGGAAGTGCAAGCAGGCGACACCCTGGTCGGCAAGGTAACGCCTAAAGGCGAAACCCAGCTGACTCCGGAAGAGAAGCTGCTGCGCGCGATCTTCGGCGAAAAAGCATCGGACGTCAAAGACACCTCGCTGCGCGTGCCATCGGGCATGATCGGCACCGTGATCGACGTCCAGGTCTTCACCCGTGAAGGCATCGTTCGCGACAAGCGCGCGCAACAGATCATCGACGATGAACTGAAGCGTTTCCGCCTGGACCTGAACGACCAGATGCGTATCGTTGAAGGCGATGCCTTCCAGCGTCTGGAAAAAATGCTGATCGGCCAAGTCGTCAACGGCGGTCCGAAGAAGCTGGCCAAAGGCGCCAAGATCACCAAGGAATACCTGGCGGATCTGGACAAGTACCACTGGTTCGACATCCGTCCATCGGAAGACGCATCGGCTACCGCGCTGGAAGCGATCAAGGAATCGATCAACGAGAAGCGCCACCAGTTCGATCTGGCCTTCGAAGAGAAGCGCAAGAAGCTGACCCAGGGCGATGAACTGCAACCTGGCGTGCAGAAGATGGTCAAAGTGTATCTGGCCGTTAAACGCCGCCTGCAGTCGGGCGACAAGATGGCGGGTCGCCACGGTAACAAGGGTGTGGTTTCCCGTATCGTGCCGGTGGAAGACATGCCATACATGGCCGACGGTACGCCGGCCGACGTGGTGCTGAACCCGCTGGGTGTTCCTTCCCGTATGAACGTGGGTCAGATTCTTGAGACCCACCTGGGTTGGGCAGCCAAGGGCCTGGGTATCCGTATCGGCGAAATGCTGGCCGTGCACACCAAAGCCGAAGAGATGCGCAAGTATCTGACCGTGATCTACAACGAAAACGGCCGTCCGGAAGACCTGGACCAGTTCGACGACGAAGAGATCATGAAGCTGGCGAACAACCTGAAGAAGGGTGTTCCGTTCGCTACTCCGGTGTTCGACGGCGCGCACGAATCGGAAATCCGCCGCATGCTGGACCTGGCTTACCCGGACGACATCGCTCACAAGCTGGGCATGACGCCGTCGAAGAATCAGGTCACGATGTACGACGGCCGCACCGGCGAAGCGTTCGAGCGCAAGGTCACCGTTGGCGTGATGCACATGCTGAAGCTGCACCACTTGGTCGACGACAAGATGCACGCGCGTTCGACCGGTCCGTACTCGCTGGTTACGCAGCAGCCACTGGGCGGTAAAGCCCAGTTCGGCGGCCAGCGCTTCGGTGAGATGGAGGTGTGGGCACTGGAAGCATACGGCGCATCGTATGTGCTGCAAGAGATGTTGACCGTTAAGTCGGATGACGTGAACGGCCGTACCAAAGTGTACGAAAACCTGGTCAAAGGTGACCACGTGATCGACGCCGGTATGCCTGAATCGTTCAACGTGCTGGTGAAAGAGATCCGTTCCCTGGGTATCGATATCGACCTGGAACGCAACTAACACTCGCACGGGCCCCGCCGGTCGTTGCCGGCGGGGCAGTTTAAAGAATTCATCACTACCTGGAGTGATACATGAAAGCACTGCTCGATCTATTCAAGCAAGTACAGACGAACGAGACTTTTGACGCGATCAAAATCGGTCTCGCTTCGCCTGAAAAAATCCGTTCGTGGTCCTACGGCGAAGTTAAAAAGCCGGAAACCATCAACTATCGTACCTTCAAGCCTGAGCGCGATGGTCTGTTCTGCGCCAAGATCTTTGGCCCGATCAAGGACTACGAATGCCTGTGCGGTAAGTACAAGCGCCTGAAACACCGCGGCGTGATCTGCGAAAAGTGCGGCGTCGAAGTCACGCTGGCCAAGGTGCGCCGTGAGCGCATGGGCCACATCGAGCTGGCTTCGCCTACCGCCCACATCTGGTTCCTGAAGTCGCTGCCATCCCGTCTGGGTATGGTGCTGGACATGACCCTGCGGGACATCGAACGCGTGCTGTACTTCGAAGCATACGTGGTGACCGATCCAGGCATGACCCCGCTGAAAAAATGCCAGATCATGTCGGAAGACGACTACGCCGCCAAGTACGAAGAGTACGGCGACGACTTCACCGCCTTCATGGGCGCTGAAGGTATCCGCGAACTGCTGCGCTCGATCGACATCCACCGCGATGCCGAGACCCTGCGCGTGGAACTGAAGGAATCGAAGTCCGAAGCCAAGATCAAGAAATACGCCAAGCGCCTGAAAGTGCTGGAAGCGTTCCAGCGTTCGGGCATCAAGCCTGAGTGGATGATCATGGAAGTGCTGCCGGTGCTGCCGCCGGAACTGCGTCCGCTGGTACCGCTGGACGGTGGCCGCTTCGCGACCTCGGATCTGAACGATCTGTATCGCCGCGTCATCAACCGTAACAACCGTCTGAAACGCCTGATGGAGCTGCGCGCTCCAGAGATCATCACGCGCAACGAAAAGCGCATGCTGCAAGAAGCAGTCGATTCGCTGCTGGACAACGGCCGTCGCGGCAAAGCGATGACCGGCGCCAACAAGCGTCCGCTGAAATCGCTGGCTGAGATGATCAAGGGTAAGGGCGGCCGCTTCCGTCAGAACTTGCTGGGTAAGCGCGTCGACTACTCGGGCCGTTCGGTCATCGTGGTGGGTCCGCAGCTGAAACTGCACCAGTGCGGTCTGCCGAAGCTGATGGCTCTGGAACTGTTCAAGCCGTTCATCTTCAACAAGCTGGAACTGATGGGCTTGGCTACCACGATCAAGGCCGCTAAAAAGCTGGTCGAGATCCAGGAACCGGTCGTCTGGGACATCCTGGAAGACGTGATCCGCGAACACCCGATCATGCTGAACCGTGCGCCTACGCTGCACCGTCTGGGTATCCAGGCTTTCGAGCCGGTCCTGATTGAAGGCAAGGCCATCCAACTGCACCCACTCGTCTGCGCGGCATTCAACGCCGACTTCGACGGTGACCAGATGGCAGTTCACGTTCCGCTGTCGATCGAAGCACAGATGGAAGCCCGCACGCTGATGCTGGCTTCGAACAACATCCTGTTCCCATCGAACGGCGAACCGTCGATCGTTCCTTCGCAGGATATCGTGCTGGGTCTGTACTACGCGACCCGCGAAGCGATCAACGCCAAGAACGAAGGTATGCTGTTCCAGGACGTGTCGGAAGTCATCCGTGCCTACGACAACAAGGAAGTGGAACTGACCACCCGTATCACCGTGCGTATCGTCGAGAATCCTAAGGATCCAGTGACGGGCGAATTCGTCCGCACAGTGACCCGTTACGAGACCACGATCGGCCGCGCGATCCTGTCGGAAATCCTGCCGAAAGGCCTGCCATTCTCCGTGCTGAACCGCGCGCTGAAGAAGAAAGAGATTTCCAAGCTGATCAACACGTCCTTCCGTAAGTGCGGCCTGCGCGCGACGGTGGTGTTTGCTGACCAACTGATGCAGTCGGGCTTCCGCCTGGCGACCCGCGCCGGTATTTCGATCTGCGTGGACGACATGCTGGTACCGCCTCAAAAAGTGACCCTGATTTCGGCTGCAGAATCCGAAGTCAAACAGATCGAGCAGCAGTACGCTTCGGGTCTGGTCACCGCCGGCGAACGTTACAACAAGGTAGTCGACATCTGGGGCAAGACCTCGGATGAAGTCGGCAAGGCCATGATGGACCAACTGAAAGTGGAAGACGTCATCAAGCGTGACGGCACCAAGTCCACCCAGGAATCCTTCAACGCGATTTACATGATGGCCGACTCGGGCGCCCGCGGTTCCGCAGCGCAGATTCGCCAGCTGGCAGGTATGCGTGGTCTGATGGCGAAACCGGACGGTTCGATTATCGAAACGCCGATTACCGCGAACTTCCGCGAAGGCCTGAACGTGTTGCAGTACTTCATCTCGACCCACGGCGCTCGTAAAGGTCTGGCGGATACGGCACTGAAGACCGCGAACTCGGGTTACCTGACCCGTCGTCTGGTCGACGTGACCCAGGATCTGGTTGTGATCGAAGATGATTGCGGCACGACCAACGGCACGCTGATGAAGGCGATGGTCGAAGGTGGTGAAGTGATCGAAGCGCTGCGCGACCGTATCCTCGGCCGCGTGGTGGTCAACGACGTCATCAACCCAGAGACCCAGGCTACGCTGTACGAAGCCGGCACGCTGATGGACGAAGACATGGTCGAAGAGATCGAGCGTCTGTCGATCGACGAAGTCAAGGTTCGCACTCCGCTGACTTGCGACACGCGCTTCGGCCTGTGCGCCAAGTGCTACGGTCGCGATCTGGGCCGCGGCATGCTGGTCAACGCCGGCGAAGCCGTCGGTGTGGTCGCAGCGCAGTCGATCGGTGAACCAGGTACCCAGCTGACCATGCGTACCTTCCACATCGGTGGTGCGGCGTCGCGTGCGGCAGTGGCATCGTCGGTGGAAGCGAAGTCGAACGGTACCATCCGCTTCACCTCGACCATGCGTTACGTCACCAATGGCAAGGGCGCGCAAATCGTCATTTCCCGTTCGGGCGAAGTGCTGATTACCGACGACCACGGCCGTGAGCGTGAGCGTCACAAGGTGCCGTACGGCGCGACCCTGATCGTCAAAGACGGTCTGGTGATCAAGGCCGGTACGGCCCTGGCAACCTGGGATCCGCTGACCCGTCCGATCATTACCGAGTACGCCGGTGTGGTGCGTTTCGAGAACGTCGAAGAAGGCGTGACCGTTGCCCGTCAGGTGGACGAAGTGACCGGTCTGTCGACCCTGGTGGTAATCGATGCCAAGCGTCGCGGTTCGCTGACCAAGACCCTGCGTCCACAGGTCAAGCTGCTGAACGAAGAAGGCCACGAAGTCAAGATCGCCGGCACCGAACACGCCGTGGCGATCGGCTTCCAGGTTGGCGCGCTGATCATGGTGAAAGACGGCCAGGCAGTGACCGTTGGTGAAGTGCTGGCACGTATCCCGACCGAATCGCAGAAGACTCGCGATATTACCGGTGGTCTGCCGCGCGTTGCCGAGCTGTTCGAAGCACGTTCGCCTAAAGACGCAGGTATGCTGGCGGAAGTGACCGGTACTGTTGCCTTCGGTAAAGAAACCAAGGGTAAGCAGCGTCTGGAAATCACGGACATGGACGGCAACAAGCACGAGTTCCTGATCACCAAGGACAAGCAAGTGCTGGTACACGACGGCCAGGTAGTGAACAAAGGCGAGATGATTGTCGACGGCCCGGCCGATCCACAAGACATTCTGCGTCTGCTGGGTATCGAAGCGCTGGCGCGTTACATCGTTGACGAAGTGCAGGACGTGTACCGTCTGCAGGGCGTGAAGATTAACGACAAGCACATTGAAGTGATTGTGCGTCAGATGCTGCGTCGCGTTCAGATCGTTAATGCCGGCGACACCAACTACATCGTTGGCGAGCAGGTTGAGCGTTCGGAACTGCTGGATGAAAACGACAAAGTAAATGCAGAGAATAAGATCCCTGCAACTTACGAAAACGTTCTGCTGGGTATTACCAAGGCATCGCTGTCGACCGATTCGTTTATCTCGGCCGCATCGTTCCAGGAAACTACCCGCGTTCTGACCGAAGCCGCAATCATGGGCAAGCGCGATGGTCTGCGCGGTCTGAAAGAAAACGTCATCGTTGGTCGTCTGATTCCAGGCGGCACCGGTCTGGCATTCCACCGCGCTCGCAAAGAGAAAGAAGCTTGGGAAGTGGAAGAGCGTCAAGCTCTGCTGCTGGCCGAGAAAGCCTCGATGTCCAGCGGCGATGTGGAAATTACCGAAACGGTTACTCCACACGACGGCGAAGCGTAATTCAGCTTTTAGCCCCGTAAATAAAAACGGCACCTTCGGGTGCCGTTTTTTTATTGGTGGCGCAATTAATGAATCTCAATAATCGGTTGGCCAGCTGCGATCGCCTGATAGATGTTCGGCATCGCCGATTTGAGTTTGGTGAAGAGGATGGATTTGCTGCAGTTGCCACACCGCACCCATATTATTTGCGGCGGTATAAATCCCTGCACCTTGGAGCGATTTGAAAAATCGGCATCCCTTGTAACGATAACCAAGTTATTTTTAATTGCGTATCGCCAGATGGTTAAATCATCCGCCGCATCCAAGCCAACATCCGCGACGTGAATACTTTTCCATGATAACCCCGTAAGATATCGAGCCAACGCAACCGGCAGCTGGTTATCAATAAGAAGATTCAATTTAAGCGACCGTAGTTTTTTCCATTAAGTCCGCCGCATAGGCAAGTGCGGCATAGATGTCGTTTTTTTCCAGAAAAGGGTAGTCGATTAGTATCTGTTCGTGGCTTTCGCCGGCCGCGAGCAGGCTTAATATGTCGCATACCCGAATTCTCAGATGGCGTATGCACGCTCTGCCGCCGCACTGAGCCTTGTCCACCGTAATCCGTTCGTGTAGATCTAAAGTCATGGCAAGCTCCCGGTGTCTATGCATGTATTCAATATAGGCGAATTTCGGTAGGCCGGTATTGATAGTTGGCAACACGCCAGGCTGATCCTTTGCCTGGTTTGACGCAAGTTAGCCCGGAAACGCTACGTTAAACATGCCAGAGAGTAGTTCGTTCATGCTAAGATTTGGCTCATGATCGCTCAAGCACTCTTCACTCCTGCCCAGCAAAAGCTGCTGGGCTTGCTATTTGTACGTGTCAATCAAGGTTTCCACTTGAACGAGATCATGCGCCTGACGGGTTTGGGCAGCGCCTCGGCCCAGCGGGAGCTCAAACGGCTGCATGAGTCGGGCGTTATCGTGTCCGAGCGCATCGGCAATGTGCGACGCTTTAAGCCCAACAAGGAATGCATCGTATTCGGGGAATTGAGCAACCTGGTCAAGAAAACCTTCGGCCTGGTGAGCGTGCTGAATTCGGCGCTGGCGCCGTTGCAACACGTGCTGAATGTGGCTTTTGTTTATGGCGCCACGGCCAAGGAGCACGAGGGCATGGATACGCCGGTGGAATTAATGCTGATCGGCGATAACACCAGCTACGGCGAACTATTATCACGCCTGCCGGTCGCCGAACGTTTATTGCGCCGTAAAATCAATCCCAACCTGTATTCGATACCCGACTTTAAGCGTCGCCTGCGCGAACAGCAGCCATTTATTCTCCAGGTATTGCGGGAGCAAAAGATATATGTATTGGGCGATGAAACTGACTTGGAAAAAGTCAGCGGCGAAGAAGTCGCGGTGAATTAATCCATTACCCGCTCGGCATTCCATATCTGCTTTTGCGGGAATAAGACGGAAAATCGGGTATAACGTCCCGCCTGCGATTCGCAATGTATCTTGCCGCCGAATGCGGTAATAACGCGCTGGCAAAATGCCAATCCCATTCCCGTGCCGCCGCCATTATGCCGGGTGCTGTAAAACGGTTCAAATACATGCGGCAATACATCATCCGGGATTCCCGCGCCGGTATCCGTCACCAGTAATTGCTTGCTATTCCCTTGGGTAAAGAAAGCAATCTCCACTTCCCCCCGTCCCGCCGATTTAATCGCATGCAGTGCGTTTTTAAACAGGTTATATAAAACGTAGACCAGCAATACGTCCGAACCAAAGAAGGTGAAATCCTCGGCCGCCTTAACCACCACCTTGTCGCGCATCGAGCTTTCAAAGGGATAGCAGGCCAGGGCTTCGTCGACACATTTCTTGATTGAATGATTGGCGAAGTCGTTGCGATTCAAGGTGCCGGCGCGGGCCGAGGCCAGCATCATGTCCACGATGAAATTGGAGCGGCTGATTTCCGCCTCTATGTGCTGGGTAAGCTTGCTCAGGTAATTCAGTTGCGCGGGTTGCAACATCGGCTCGATCAGCCGGTTTTCCACCGCGCACTGGTAGCCGGCCAGCAAGTCCGGCAGGCATTTGGCCAGCACCCGCGACTGGTTACGGATGGTCGCCAGCGGCGTGCGCATTTCGTGGGCGATGGTGGCGGCCACCTCCATCGGGTCGGCCAGCAGGTTGTGCCGCACCATCGCCTGGGCAATCAGGCCCAGGCTGGTCGCCACGAACAGCACACCCGGCGGGTAGAACTGCACGCCGTAATTGCACAGATAATCGACCGAGGCGAAGAAATAGATCAGCAGACTGACCAGGCAATAGCGCAGCCGGCTTTTCTCGGTCGACACGGCCAGTTGCTGGCGCCGGTAGAGCAGCCACAGCCCACGCCCCACCACCACGCCGGTCTGCAGCAGGTGCAGCGGGTGCAAAGGCCCAGCCTTGGGGTAATAACCGAAGAAGTAGGGGTAGAGACCGGCAATCAGCCAGTCCGTGCTCAACATGACCACCCCCAGCAAGCCGGCGATCACATAGGACAGGTCTACCCAGCGGCGCTCGCTGCGCTGCGCCGTCAGTTCGGCGACGAAATGGTACAGCGTGGTCGGCAGGAAGAGGATGAGCAGGTAGCCCAGCTTGGCCAGCGCCAACGCCTCATGCTCGTCATGGATCTGGAACAGCACGGCCCAGGTGAATTGCCAGCAGAAGGTGGTCGCGCACAGCAGGAAGAACGTCAGGCTGATACGGCTTACCCCGCGCGAATGCAGCACGTAGGCGCCATAGCACAGGAATAACAGGGAGACCACGGCGGGCAATAGGGAGTGCATGCGCTCTTTCCAACGGACTTTGGATGGGTAGCCCGCAGTATTGCGCGTGTTGATCTAGCTCGCTTGATTATCGAATAACTATTTGCGCCAAATCAAACAAGCACAGCAGAAATCCGTTTTAAGTGTTTCTGTCCGCATTGCGGGCAGCGTCGCCGCCTGCGGGCAGGGACGCTCCAACTCATCTCACAGGGGAACCTCATGCTGCTGCACGCCACCGAAGTTGAAAAATCAAAAATCTCCGCTGCGACCGCCGTCAACGCCAAGCAGACTTTTACGCACGCCCTGACGATTTATCTGAAGGACTCCAACGCCTATGGCAACACCTATTTCGCGCGTTACTTCGAATGGCAGGGTATTTGCCGTGAAAAGTGGTTCTTCGACTGCATTTCGCGCGATATGCTGCAAAACGAGGGGGTATTCATCACCAAGCACGCGGAGCAGGACTACTTGCAGGAAACTGTCCCATTTCAGGAGGTGCATTGCGAGTTGAATGCATATGACGTAAAGAAGTGTTCATTTTGGCTGGAGTTCCGATTCTACGCCGAAGGCAAACAGGTCTCCATCGGGCGCCAGCAGATCGTCTTTGCCAACCACGCCAAGCAGATTACGGCTTTGCCCGAGCTGGTGATCGCCCGTATCAAGCGCTACGCCAAGTAAAGCAAGCAAGGCGGGCCATTGCGGCCCGCCCCGGAGGTTTATTGCTGCGAGGCGATCCAGCGATCGACTTTTTCCTCCAGCAGCGCCAGCGGCAGGGTGCCATCGCCCAGCACCACGGCGTGGAACTTCGGCAGGCTGAACTTGTCGCCCAGTGCCTTGGCCGCACGCTGGCGCAGTTCGACGATCTTCAGCGAACCGATCTTGTAGCCCAGCGCCTGGCCCGGCCAAGCCATGTAGCGCTCGGTCTCGGTCTTGGCGGAGTTGTCGTAGCCCAGCGTGTCGTGCATGTACTGGATGCTTTGCTCGCGGGTCCAGCCTTGCGCGTGCATGCCGGTGTCGACCACCAGGCGGGTGGCGCGCAGCAGTTCGTCGTTCAGGTGGCCGAAGTACTGGGCCGGATCGTCGAACAGGCCCATCTCCTTGCCCAGCGTTTCCGCATACAGCGCCCAGCCTTCGGTATAGGCGTTGTTGCCGCCATATTTGCGGAAGTTAGGCAGGTTCAGTTCCTGCATCAGCGCGATGTGGAAGTGGTGGCCGGGCTTGCCTTCATGCAGGAACAGCGTGGTCATGCCGGTGCTGCCGTACTTGGCGGGATCGTTGACCACCGACCAGAACACGCCGGGACGCGAACCGTCGCCGGCCGGCGCGGTGTAGTGGTCGGAGGCAGTGGCGCGGCTCAGCTCAGGCTCGAGGCGCAAGTCCAGCTTGGCCTTCGGCAGCAGCGTGAACATCAGCGGCAGCTTGGTGTCCAGCACGTCGTTGAGCTGGTGATACACGGCCTGGACTTCCTGCTCGGTCTTGAATGGATAGAACTTCGGCTGCGCCGCCACCCATACCGGCAGGCCCGACGCCGGACCGGTGTAGCCCAGCTTGGGTCCCAGCACTTCAAACTGGGCCTGGATGCGCGCGACTTCTTTCAAGCCGATGGCATGGATTTCGTCGGGTTTAAGCGACGTTGTGGTGGCGCCGGCGACACGCGCCTGGTACCAGGCGGCGCCGTCCGGCAGCGCGCCCAGGCCGGTCGTGGTGCGGCAGGCCGGCACGTATTCTTTTTCCAGGAAGGTCGCCAGGCGGGCCAGCGCCGGCATCACTTTGTCGCCGACAGTCTTGCGGTAGGCGGCGCTCAGGCGCGCCTTGTCGGCGGCGGAAAAGGCGGCCGGCAGCTTGGTGATCGGCGTGTAGAAGATATTGCTTTCCGGCGTGGCGCTGACCAGTTTCTGGAACTGCGGCAAGCCCGATTCCATGATCGCCTTCGGCTCGGTGATGCCTTGCTTCATGCCGACGCGCATATTGGCGATGGCCTGGTCTATCCAGGCTGGCAATTGGCTGATGCGGTGCAGGTAGGCGTCGTATTCCTTGACGGTGCCGATCGGCTGCGAAGCTTCGCCGCCGGCGTAGTTGGCCAGGGTGACGGGCACGCTGTCCATCTGGTTGATCGGCAGCAGATGCTCGGGGAAGCGCTCCATCGTCAGCAGCTGGTCCAGCTCGTAGACCAGGATGTCGTAGTTGATGCGGTCCTTGTCATTCAGTTGTGCGCGCTGGATCGCCTTCAGGCGGGTGGCGAACTGGCGATACAGCTTGAACTGCTGGGCGCGCTTGGCCGGGGCGATGCTCAGGCCGAGTTGGTCGTCGAAACGGTTGTCGCCGTTTTCCGTGGCGCCCAGCGGCTCGAAGCGGGCGGTGGCGTCGTAGTACTGGTCGGCGATCGCCAGTAGTGCCTTGTGTGCGGGCGCGGCGCTGACTTGGGGCGCGGCGGGTGCCGGCGCGGCGGCGTTGGCCGCCAGCGGCGCGAACGCCAGCATCACGGCGGCGGCGAGAGGGGCCAAAGCGGCATAGGTGTTGCGGCGACGCGTCATAGTTTCTTCCTCAAGATGTCACAAAATTGGCGCCTAGCATAAGCCATTGCGAGGCGGCGCTGGGACAATTTTTGTATCGGCGATACATTGTTCTTTTTGGGAAATTTTAGATCCGGATTTGCAAATATAATTGTGCAAGGCACATTTAAACCGGAGTATGCTGGAGACCAGCAAGAACTCAAGAATAACAAAGCAGTACAGCCTGGCCGCTACCTTCGGGTGGCGGTTTTTTTTAGGCCGCCGCTTCGGCGAAGCGGCTCTCGTACAGCGCCGCCACCAGGTCCGACTGGGTGATGATGCCGGCGAAACGCTGCTCCTCGTCGACGATGGGAATGTGGTGGAAACCGGAATCGGCCATCAGCGGCACCAGGTCGACGATCGGCGTGTCCAGCCGCGCGGTGGTCGGGTGCTGGCTCATGATCTGGCCGACCACTTCAGCCTTTTCGGTGTGGGTTACGCCGCTTTTGCGCAGAAATCGCTGAAGTTGCTGACGGATGCCGCGATAGTCGTCCAGCCCGCCGTGTTCCAGGAAGTCCGTCTGCGTGACGATGCCGATCACCCGCCGCGCGCGGTTGAGCACCGGCAGCGCCGCCACGCGGTGGGTGCGCATCTGCTGCCAGGCTTCCTCCAGGCTGGTGCCGAATTCGGCGCTGACGATATCGCGCGACATGATGTCGGCGCAGCCGATGATGCCGAAGCGGCGCTGGTAGGCGCGCTGCTCGGTTTGCATGAACAGCGATTCCAGGTCGTCGCGGCTGATGTCCAGCACCTGGTTGTACTGCTTCAGCACGGCGTCCAGGTCTTCCGGCTTGAAGCCCAGCCGCACGGTCGGCACCGCGTCCTTGGTGGCGTGCGGATTCGGATGCGCGCCTTGCTGCGCATGGGGGTAGCGCCGTCCCGTCAGGTTGTTGTACAGCATCGCCATCAGCGCCAGCAGCGTAGTGTCGGCCAGCACCGTCACCAGCGGGAAGGCGAAGCCGGCCGCGTGGATGGCCGGGCCGCCGATCACCGCCGTCAGCGCCACCGCGCCGCCGGGCGGGTGCAGGCAGCGCAGCGCGAACATCGCGGCGATCGCGGTGCTGGCGGCCAGCGCGCACAGCAGCGGCATGGGCAGGATGTCGCCGAACAGGCGCACGCAGATCACGCCCATCAATCCGCTGACGACATTGCCGCCGATGGCGGCCCACGGCTGCGCCAGCGGACTGGCCGGCAGTGCGAACAGCAGCACCGAGGAGGCGCCGATCGGCGCGACCAGGAAAATCGCGCCAGGCGACAGGGTGAGGCCGAGCAGGGCGGTCAGCAGCAAGCCGAACAGGGCGCCGCCGGCGGCGCGCAACTGCTCGCGGGGGCTGGCGGTGGTGGGGCTGGGCAGCCAGCGGTCGAGGAATGCACGCATGGGCTTAATCAGGTATTTGAAATGGGACTAAGATTATCCCATGCTCAGCCCGCCGCTGCACATTATTGGTGCGAAACCAGCTCCAGCGGCAAGGCCGTGGTGATCTTGATCTGTTCCATCGAAAACGCTGACGACACCCCGCTCAGCTGCGCGGCCTTGATTAACTTCTTGTAAAACCGGTCATATCCTTCGATATCGCTCGTCACCACCTTCAGCAGGTAATCGATGTCGCCGCTCATGCGGTGGAATTCCTGCACTTCCGGCAAGGCGACCACGGCGGCGGCAAAGCGCGCCAGCCATTTGTCGTCGTGCTGGCTGGTGCGCACGCTGACGAACACCGTCACCGGCAAGCCTACCTTGCGGCGGTTGACGATGGCCACCCGGCTCTCGATATAGCCTTCCTCTTCCAGCCGCCGCACCCGCTTCCAGCACGGCGTGGAGGACAGGCCGATCCGCTCGCTGAGCTGGGCGATCGACAGCGTGCCGTCGCCCTGCAAGGCCGACAAAATTGCATAGTCATAGCGATCAAGATCGTTCATTCTATTTATCCTAAAAAAACAGTATGAAAATGCTATATGGAGTGCGTAACAGGAGTATTTTAGTACATATATTTCGCCGTCACTGAGTAAGCTATAGGTATCGATACATAGGTACTAAAAACAGGCACTATCATGACGACCGAAATCTACCTCGATGGCAACGCCACCACCGCCGTGCTGCCGGCAGCCATCGCCGCCGCGGCCGACGCCATGGGCCAGCGCTACGGCAATCCCAGCAGCAGCCACGGCACCGGCCTGAAAGCCAAAGTCTTGCTGGACCAGACCCGCGCCTGCGCGGTGCGCCTGCTGGGCGTGGGCGACGGCCGCCTGATGTTCAACAGCGGCGCCACCGAAGGCATCCAGACCGCCGTACTGTCGGCGCTGGTGGCGCTGCGCGAACGCCGCGAGCGCGGCGAGGCCATCGGCAGCCTGCTGGTCTACGGCGCGACCGAACACAAGGCCGTGCCGGAAAGCCTGGCGCACTGGAACCGCCTGTTGGGCCTGAACCTGACCTTGCAAAAACTGCCGGTCGACCAGGACGGCGCGCACGACCTGGCTCAACTGCGCGCGCTGGCGCCACAGGCCGCGCTGGTATGCACCATGGCCGCCAACAACGAAACCGGCATCGTCACCAACCTGGCCGCGATCGAAGTGCTGCTGGCCGAGACCGGCAGCGCCGCCTACTGGCTGGTCGACTGCGTGCAGGCGCTGGGCAAGCTGGACCTGGACCTGGCAAGCACCCGCATCGACTACGCGCCGTTCTCCGGCCACAAGCTGTACGCGCCCAAGGGCATAGGCATGCTGTACGTGCGCGCCGGTGCGCCGTTCACGCCGCTGATCATGGGCGGCGGCCAGGAAAGCGGCCAGCGCTCCGGCACCGAGAACATGGCCGGCATCGCCGCGCTGGGCGCCGTGCTGTCCGCGCTGGAACGCGGCGACACCTTCCGCAGCCATCACCAGCTGGCCAGCTTCCGCGCCCGCCTGGCCGACAGCCTGCGCGCCGCCTTGCCTGGCGTGGTGTTCAACAATCCCTTCGACAAATCGCTGCCGACCACGCTGAACTTTTCCGTGCCTGGCCTGTCAAGCCGCGAACTGATGGACGTGTTCGACGCCGCCCAGGTGCGCGTCAGCTCCGGCAGCGCCTGCTCGGCCGCCAAGGCCGCGCCCAGCTACGTGCTGGACGCCATGCACGCGCCGCTGTGGCGCAGCGCCGGCGCGATCCGCATGTCCTTCGGTCCGCTGGCCGACGAGGCCACCATCGCCGACGCCTGTCGCCGCATCGAGCGCTGCGGCGCCGCGCTGCGCGCCAGCTGCCTGATCCCGTCCGAACGCACCGCCGTGCCGCACGATGGCTTGCTGCAACTGGGCGTCGAAGGCGCGTGCAGCTGGATGGTGCTGGACGCCGCCAGCCGCAGCTGCATCGTCATCGATCCCTTGCCGGACATGATCGCCCGTATCGAATCCTATGTGCGCTGCCAGAACTACCAGGTGCAAGCCATCGTCAGTACCTCGCCCGACGTCGATCGCAGCATGCTGATCAGTGCGCTGGGCCGGCATGTCGACTGTCACGCCGCCACCGACGCCTATGGCTGGCCGTCCGCCGTCCACGCCATCCAGCTCGGCACGCAGACCTTGCTCAGCGTGGCCGATGGCGCAGCCCGCCATTATCTGCTGGGCGACGCCGCCGATGCCACGCTGCCGCCGCAGGCGGTGCGCTTCGTCTTCAGCGCGCGGCCCACCGTGGAAGCATTGCGTCCGCTGACCTGCGCGCAAACGCTGCTGTGCCCAACGCGCGACGAGCACAACCAGTTCTGCGTCGGCATGGCCGCACCGGCAGCGGCCGAAGCGCAAGCCGCGCTGCAACTCGACAGCGCCGCGCTCGACGTCTTCCTGCAGGCCCATCCCAATGCCGAGCTGATTGACGTGCGCGAGCCTTATGAGTTCGCCGCCACCATTACGCCCGGCACCGCCGGCCGCAGCGCCCGCAGCGTGCCCTTGAGCCGCCTGGCCGAGCACGCCAGCAGCTGGTTGCATGGTGAACAGACCCCGCTGGTGTTCTTCTGTCGCAGCGGCAACCGCAGCCTGAAGGCCGCGCAGTTGCTGCGCCGCCTGGGCCACGGCCAAGCCTACAGCCTCAACGGCGGACTGGCGCTGGCGCCGCTGGCGCACGCCGCCTAGGGCTACACAGCTGTTCAAGTTTTCTTCCTTTACAAGGCCGCGCAAGCGGCCTTTTTTTTCGTGGAAATTCCATATGTACGTCAGCGAACAGTCGCATGGCGTGCGCCCCCGTACGATGCCTTAGCAGATAATTTCCTATTCGCAGAATCAAAGCGAGGTACACCGTTGAACAAGTCCGCCCCCCTCATGCCCGATATCACCCTGGGCTTCCGCGAATCTCCCTCCGGCTCCCTGTTGGCCGACGCCGACGACGAAGACCTGCCGCTGCGCGCCGAACTGTTCAGCGCGGCCCAGATGGCCGCGCACGGCAAGACGCTGGCCACGCATCACGAACTGAGCAAGCGCGGCGGCCGCGACCGCCTGTTGGCGCGGCTGACCGAAAACGCCGCCGTCATCGACGCCACCTGCGACGAGCTGACCGCCGCCGCCAAGGCCGGCCGCCAGATCACGCCCGCCTCCGAGTGGCTGCTGGATAACTTCTACCTGATCGAAGACCAGATCCGCATCGCCCGCCGCCACCTGCCCAAGGACTACAGCAAGCAGCTGCCGCGCCTGGGCAAGGGCGCGCCGGAAGGCACGCCGCGCGTCTACAAGATCGCACTGGAAATCATCTCGCACGGCGACGGCCGCGTCGATCCCGAATCGCTGTGCCGCTTCGTCGACGCCTACCAGGAAGTGGCCAGCCTCAAACTGGGCGAGCTGTGGGCCATCCCCATCATGCTGCGCCTGGCGCTGATCGAGAACCTGCGGCGCGTAGCCGCGCGCGTGGCCGACAACCGCATTCACCGCGACCTGGCCAACAGCTGGGCCGACCAGATGACCGACGTCGCCGAAAAAAATCCCAGCGGCCTGATATTGATGGTGGCCGACATGGCCCGCTCCAATCCGCCCATCAGCAGCGCCTTCGTGGCCGAACTGGCGCGCCGCCTGCAGGGACAAAGCCCGGCGCTGACGCTGGCGCTGTCGTGGATCACGCACCGCCTGGCCGAGTCGGACCAGACCATCGAGCAGCAGATCCAGGCCGAGATCCAGCAGCAGGCGGCCGAGCAGGTCTCCATCGCCAACAGCATCGGCAGCCTGCGCTTCCTCGGCACCATGGACTGGCAGGAGTTCGTCGAGACCATGAGCGTGGTCGAACAGACCTTGCGCCAGGACCCGGCCGCCGTCTACGGCCGCATGGAATTCGCCACCCGCGACCAGTACCGCCACGCCATCGAAAAAATCGCCAAGCGCTCGCGCTACTCCGAGCTCGAAGTGGCGCAGCAAGCCTTGCAGCTGGCGCAGGCCCACTACGCAGGCGGCGACGCCCGCCACGGCCACGTGGGTTTCTACCTGATCGGCGGCGGCCTGGCAGCGCTGGAAAAGCAGACCGGCATGCGCCGGCCGTGGCTGGAGGCCTTGCAGCAAACCTCGCGCGCCTCGCCGCTGACATCCTACCTGGGCGCCATCGCCGCCATCGCGCTGGTGTCGACCGCGCTGCTGCTGGAGCGCGCGTCGCACAACGGCGTGCACGGCGTGGTGATCGTGCTGCTCGGCTTGCTGGCGCTGCTGGGCAGCAGCCAGCTGGCACTGAGCCTGGTGAACTGGGTCGCCACGCTGGTGACCCGTCCCAACCCGCTGCCGCGCATGGACTTCCGCGACGGCGTGCCGCCCGACGCGCGCGCCATCGTGGTGGTGCCGACGCTGGTCTACAGCCAGGAGAACATCGCCGGCCTGTGCGAGCAGCTGGAAGTGCGCTTCCTCGCCAACCGCGATCCCAACCTGATGTTCTGCCTGTTGACCGACTTCGCCGACGCCGCCACCGAAACCCTGCCGGCCGACGCCGCGCTGGTGGAGCAGATGCACCGCTGCATCGGACAGTTGAACCGCAAGTACGCCACCCATCCGAACGGCGATCCGTCCTCGCCGTTCCTGCTGCTGCACCGGCCGCGCCGCTGGAATCCGCAGGAAGGTGTGTGGATGGGTGACGAGCGCAAACGCGGCAAGCTGCAGGAGCTGAACCGCTTCCTGCGCGGCGGCGCGCGCGACAAATTCAGCGTGGTGGTGGGCGACACCGGCCAGCTGGAAGGCATCAAGTACGTCATCACGCTCGACACCGACACCCAGCTGCCGCGCGACGCCGCGGCGCAGTTCATCGCCACCATGCAGCACCCGTTGAACCAGCCGCGCATCGACAGCGCGCGCGGCCGCGTGGTGGAAGGCTACGGCATCCTGCAACCGCGCGTGACGGTCAGCCTGCCGAGCGAGAACGCCTCGCTGTACGAAAAACTGTGCGGCGGCGAGCCGGGCATCGATCCCTACACCCGCACCGTCTCCGACGTCTACCAGGACGTGTTCTTCGAAGGCTCCTTCATCGGCAAGGGCATCTACGATGTCGACGTGTTCGAGCAGGTGCTGGGGGACCGCCTGCCGGACAACCGCATCCTCAGCCACGACCTGCTGGAAGGCTGCTACCTGCGCGCCGGCCTGCTGAGCGACGCCCAGTTGTACGAAGCCTATCCGGCCCGCTACAGCGACGACGTCAGCCGCCGCCAGCGCTGGATACGCGGCGACTGGCAACTGGCGTCGTGGGTGTTCGGCCGCGTGCCGGCCCCGAACCGCAAGCGCGAACGCAATCCGCTGTCGCTGCTGTCGCGCTGGAAGCTGTTCGACAACCTGCGCCGCAGCCTGACCGCGCCGGCGCTGGTGCTGTCGCTGATCACCGCCTGGCGCTGGCTGCCCGACCCTTGGCTGTGGACCGCCGCCGTGCTGGCCGTGATCTTCGTGCCGCCTGTCGTCAGCACCCTGCACGACTTGCTGCGCCGCCCGGAAGACACCTTGTGGAGCCAGCACATACGGGCCGCGCTGCGGCGCGGCGGCATGCAGTTCGCGCACGCCATCCTGATGCTGGTGTTCCTGCCTTACGAAGCTTATTTCAGCCTCGACGCCATCCTGCGCAGCGCCTGGCGCATGCTGGTCTCGCACAAGCACCTGCTGGAGTGGCGCGCCTCGGCGCTGTCGCGCGCGGCGGAAGGCGCGGCCGGCGTCTGGCGCACCATGTGGGTGTCGCCGGTGCTGGCGCTGTTCGTCGGCGGTGCGCTGTGGGGCTGGCGTCCCGTCAGCCTGGCGCCGGCCGCGCTGTTCCTGCTGGCGTGGCTGGTGGCGCCGGCCGTGGCGGAGCGGATCAGCCGTCCGATCGCGCGCCGCCACGCCCAGCTGACGCCGGAGCAGCACCGTTTCCTGCACCAGCTGGCGCGCCGCACCTGGGCCTATTTCGACCGCTACGTCGGCCCGGACGACAACTGGCTGCCGCCCGATAACATGCAGGAGCACCCGGCGCATGTGGTGGCGCACCGCACCTCGCCCACCAACATCGGCATGGCGCTGCTGGCCAACCTGAGCGCCAGCGATTTCGGCTACATCACCGTCGGCCAGATGATGGCGCGCACCGCCAGCACGCTGTCCACGATGGACCAGCTGGAACGCCACCAGGGCCACTTCTACAACTGGTACGACACGCAGACGCTCAAGCCGCTGCACCCGATCTACATCTCCACCGTCGACAGCGGCAACCTGGCCGGCCACCTGCTCACTTTGCAGGCCGGCCTGACCGGCCTGTACGACCAGCCGATACTGGGACCGCAAACGGTGGGCGGCATCGTCGCCACCTGCCGCGTGCTGCAGGAGTCGCTGGAGGGCGCCGCCGACACGGAGCAGCTGGACGCCTTGCTGGCGGCGCTGGGTCCGGCGCCGGACGCCGGCAACCTGCAACAACTGCACGCCTGGCTGAACCGCGTGAGCGCCGCCGCCGCCGGATTCCAGGCGCCGGCCGAAACGCACGGCGAAGCGGCCATGTGGTTCGCCTCGCTGACGCAGCAATGCCAGGCCGCGCTGGCGGAACTGGCGCTGCTGGCGCCGTGGGTCAGCCTGCCGGCGGACGCCGTGTTCGACACCAGCCTGGCCCGCGTGCCGACGCTGCGCGAACTGGCCGCCATGATCAACCAGACCGACGCCGTGCTGGCCAATGACCTGGCGCCGGCCGAGCGCGATCGCCAGTTGCTGCTGGCCGGCCTGTGCGCGCAGGGCGCCGCCGCCGCGCACGAGCGCATGCGCGAACTGGCCGACCTGGCGCAGCGCTGTGGCGCTTACGCCCTGATGGAATATGGCTTCCTGTACAACGCTACCACCAGCCTGCTGGCCATCGGCTACAACGTCACCGAGCGCCGTCTCGACGCCAGCTACTACGACCTGCTGGCGTCCGAAGTTCGGCTGGCCAGCTTCGTCGCCATCGCGCAAGGACAGCTGCCGCAGGAGCACTGGTTCGCGCTGGGCCGCCAGCTATGCATCGTCGCCGGCAAGCCGGTGCTGCTGTCGTGGAGCGGCTCGATGTTCGAGTACCTGATGCCGCTGCTGGTGATGCCCAACTATCCGAGCACCTTGCTCGACCACACCTACAACGCGGTGATCGACGCCCAGATCGACTACGGCAAGCGCCGCAACGTGCCGTGGGGGATCTCCGAATCCGGCTACAACACCGTCGACGCCAGCCTCAATTACCAGTACCGCGCCTTTGGCGTGCCGGGCCTGGGCCTGAAGCGCGGCCTGGCCGACGACCTGGTGATCGCGCCTTACGCCACCATGCTTGGCCTGATGGTGCAGCCGGAAGCGGCCTGTCTCAACCTGCAGAAGATGGCGGGGCTGGGTTATATGGGCCGCTACGGTTTCTTCGAAGCGGTCGACTACACCAGCTCGCGCCTGCCGCGCGGCCAGACGGCGGCGGTGATCCGTTCCTTCATGGTCCACCACCAGGGCATGGGCCTGCTGGCGCTGAGCTACCTGCTGCACGACCGGCCGATGCAGCGCCGCTTCGAATCCGATCCGCTGCTGCAATCGACCTTGCTGGTGCTGCAGGAGCGCAGCCCGCAAGCGGGCGCTTTCTATTCCAACACCACCGAGCTGGCGGCGATCCGTTCCAACGCGCCGGAGCAGGCCATGCCGATGCGCGTGCTGGCCCAGCACAGCACACCGGTGCCGGAAACCCAGCTGCTGTCCAACGGCCGCTATCACGTCATGGTTACCAACGCCGGCGGCAGCTACAGCCGCTGGAAGGACCTGGCCGTGACGCGCTGGCGCGAAGACAGCACCCGCGACAACTGGGGCAACTTCTGCTACGTGCGCGACATGGACGACGGCCGCTTCTGGTCCACCACCTATCAACCGACGTTGGTCGAGCCGCGCAAGCACGAGGTGATCTTCTCCGAAGGCCGCGCCGAGTTCCGTCGCTCCGACCGCAACATCGATCTGTACACGGAAATCGTGGTCTCGCCGGAAGACGACATCGAACTGCGCCGCACCCGCATCACCAACAAGTCCGACCGCGAGCGCACCATCGAAGTGACTAGCTTTGCCGAAGTGGTGATGACGCCGGCCGCCGCCGACGCCGCCCATCCGGCCTTCAGCAAACTGTTTGTGCAGACCGAGATCCTGCGTGACGAAAACGCCATCCTGTGCACGCGCCGTCCACGCGGCCCGGCCGACGCCACGCCGTGGCTGATGCACTCGATGATGGTGCACGACGCCGCCGTGACCGGCGTCTCGTTCGAGACCGACCGCTCGCGCTTCATCGGCCGCGGCAACACCGCCGCGGCGCCGCAGGCGATGCTGAACGAAGAGGCGTTGAGCGGCAGCGAAGGCTCGGTGCTCGACCCGGTGGTGGCGATCCGCTACACCATCACGCTCAAGCCGGACCAGACGGCCATCGTCGACATCGTCACCGGCATGACCGAACAGCGCGACGCCGCGCTGCACCTGATCGACAAATACCAGGACCGCCACCTGGCCGACCGCGTGTTCGAACTGGCGTGGACCCACAGCCAGGTGGTGCTGCGCCAGCTCAACGCCAGCGAAGCGGACGCCCAGCTGTACGGCCGTCTGGCCAACTCGGTCATCTACCCGAACGCCGCGCTGCGCGCCGACGCCGGCACGCTGATCAAAAACCAGCGCGGCCAGTCCGGCCTGTGGGCGTATGCGATTTCCGGCGACCTGCCGATCGTGCTGCTGCAGATCAAAGACCCGGCCAATATCGAACTGGCGCGCCAGATGGTGCAGGCGCACGCCTACTGGCGCCTGAAAGGGCTGGTGGTCGACCTGGTGATCTGGTATGAAGACCAGTCGGGCTACCGCCAACTGCTGCATGACCAGATCATGGGGCTGATCGCCTCCGGCATCGACGCCCAGGCCATCGACCGGCCGGGCGGCATCTTCGTGCGCCTGGCCGACCAGATCGCCAACGAAGATCGCGTGCTGCTGCAATCGGTGGCGCGCGCGATACTCAGCGACAGCCGCGGCACGCTGGCCGAGCAGATCAAGCGTCCCGGCCCGCCGGCCATGCGCATGCCGCCGCTGATGGTGGACAACCGCGGCGAGTATGCGGACGCCGGCCCGGCCACGCCGGTGGTGCGCCAGCTGATGCTGGAAAACGGCATCGGCGGCTTCACGCCGGACGGCCGCGAATACGTCATCACCACCAGCGACGCCCAGCGCACGCCGGCGCCGTGGTCCAACGTGCTGGCCAATCCGCAGTTCGGCAGCGTGATCTCGGAAAGCGGCCAGGCCTACACCTGGCACGAGAACGCCCACGAATTCCGCCTGACGCCGTGGCACAACGACCCGGTCAGCGACGGCAGCGGCGAGGCCTTCTACCTGCGCGATGAACAGAGCGGCCAGTTCTGGTCGCCGACCGCCTTGCCGGCGCGCGGCAACGGCAACTACGTCACGCGCCACGGCTTCGGCTACAGCGTGTTCGAGCACATCGAGTCCGGCATCGCCACCGAGATGACCACCTTCGTCGCCACCGATGCGCCGATCAAGTACACGGTGCTCAAGGTGCGCAACGACTCGCTGGTGGCGCGCCGCCTGTCGGCCACCGGCTATGTCGAATGGGTGCTGGGCGACATGCGCTCCAAGTCCGGCATGCACATCGTCACCGAGGCCGATCCGGTCAGCGGCGCGCTGTTCGCCAAGAACGCCTACAACACCGAGTTCACCGGTCGCGTCGCCTTCTTCAACTGCGACGCCACGCTGCGCACCCACACCGGCGACCGCGGCGAATTCCTCGGCCGTAACGGCACGCTGGCGGCGCCGGTGGCGATGCGTCGTTCCCGCCTGTCCGGCAAGATCGGCGCGGGGCTCGATGCCTGCGCCGCGATCCAGGTGCCGTTCGACCTGCTGCCCGGCCAGGAGCGCGAGATCGTCTTCGTGCTGGGCGTGGCCGGCCGCCGCAACGCCGACGCCAGCAGCCTGGCACAGAAGCACCGCAGCGCCGGCGCCGCGCACGAGGCGCTGGCCGCCGTGCACGCGCACTGGGACCAGACCCTGGGCGCGGTGCGCATCGATACGCCGGAGCCGGAGCTGGACCTGCTGGCCAACGGCTGGCTGATGTACCAGACCATCGCCTGCCGCATGTGGGCGCGCAGCGGCTACTACCAGTCCGGCGGCGCCTTCGGCTTCCGCGACCAGCTGCAGGACGCGATGGCGACCATCCACACGCAACCGCAACTGCTGCGCGACCAGCTGCTGCTGTGCGCCGCCCACCAGTTCCTGGAAGGCGACGTGCAGCACTGGTGGCATCCGCCGTCCGATCGCGGCGTGCGCACCCACTGCTCGGACGATTATCTGTGGCTGCCGCTGGGCGCCTGGCGCTACGTCATCGCCACCGGCGACGTCGGCGTGCTGGGCGAAAGCGCGCCTTACCTGGAGGGGCGCGCCGTCAAGCCGGAAGAGGATTCCTACTACGACCTGCCGAGCCGTTCCAGCCAGAGCGGAACGCTGTACGAGCACTGCGTGCGCGCCATCCGCAACGGCCTGCGCTTCGGCGCGCACGGCCTGCCGCTGATCGGCTCCTGCGACTGGAACGACGGCATGGACAAGGTGGGCGAGCATGGCAAAGGGGAGAGCGTCTGGCTGGCCTTCTTCCTGTGCGAGGTGCTGCAGCGCTTTGCCGAAGTGGCGGAGCTGATGCAGGACAAGGACTTCGCCACCGAATGCCGCGGCGAGGCCAAGAAGCTGGCCGCCAACGTCGAGCACAACGCCTGGGACGGCGAGTGGTATCGCCGCGCCTATTTCGACGACGGCACGCCGCTCGGTTCGCACGCCAACGAGGAATGCCAGATCGATTCGATTTCGCAAAGCTGGGGCGTGCTGTCCGGCGCCGCCGATCCGGTGCGGGTGCGCGGCGCGATGGAGCAGGTCAACCAGCGCCTGGTGCGGCGCGATTCCGGGATTATCCAGCTGCTCGATCCGCCGTTCGACAAGTCCGGTCCGAACCCGGGCTACATCCGTGGCTACGTGCCCGGCGTGCGCGAGAACGGCGGCCAGTACACGCACGCCGCCATCTGGACCGCGATGGCCTTCGCCCGCTTGGGCGAGACCGAGCGCGCCTGGGAGCTGGCGCGCATGATCAACCCGGTGCAGCACGGCGGCACGCCGGAAGGCATGGCGCGCTACAAGGTCGAGCCTTATGTGGTGACGGCAGACGTCTACGCCGTGGCGCCGCACGTCGGCCGTGGCGGTTGGAGCTGGTACACCGGTTCGTCGGGATGGATGTACCGGTTGATACTGGAGTCGTTGCTCGGCCTGACCCGCACCGCGACCCAGCTGACGATGGCGCCGCGCATGCCGTCGGCGTGGGATCACTTCACGCTGACCTATCGCTACGGCGCCGCTTCGTACGTGATCCGCGTGATGAAGTCGGCGGAAGCCGGCGCGCCGATCATGACGATAGACGGCGTGCGCCAGCTGGGAATGGCGATCGACTTGAGCGATACCGCCAGCATCCATAAGGTCGAACTGTTCGTTCCGGGCGCGTTCAATTCTTAACAGAGTGTCCCATTCTGGACATTTTCATCATCGTTACAACGGCGCGAAAATTTAACTTCGCGCCGTTATCGCGTGCGCCCCCAAGCGCTACCGCATTTATTCAAAAGACCTCTGAATAGCCAAGTAAATTCGAATTGGTTCGTCATCTTCCTGTCATGCATAGTTGCCAGAATTTTGGATCCCCAACCGCAGAGAGAAAGAAGTGATGAACAAATCTAAGATGCTGTCCCGGCTCGCGATGATGTTGATTTTGTCTTCCGGCGTCATTGGCGCGGTCCACGCGTCCAAGGCCGACCACCATGAGTTCGAGGCCACGCTGCACGCGCCGTTCGCCGCCGACGGCGCCGACCAGGAACGGCCGGAAGCCCGTACCTTCAAGCTCGCCTTCGACTTCCCCCTGCTGGAGCGCGAGCAGGACGTGCAGTGGCGCCTGGAGCTGGTCAGCCCCGACGGCGTGGTGGTGCAGCAGTGGCAGGGCGTGCAGCGCATCGGCGGCAAGCCGGTCGACGTCAGCATCGCATGGGACGGCCGCGCCGACGGTTTGATCCTGACCGATGGCGTCTACCTGGCGCGCATGCAGGCCGTCACCGGCGGCGAGACGGTAGAACAAAGCTGGGACATCTCGGTGGGCCACAATCCGGCGCAGGTCATGCCGGCCTTCAAGGCGCTGCCGACATCGGCCACGCCGGTGCGTGCTGCCGCGCGCGCGAATGGCCGCGTGGTGCAGGGCGCCGTCGCCGCGACCGCGTCGCTGCCTTACACCGTCTACCTCGGCAACCTGCATAGCCAGACCAACCACAGCGACGGCGGCGGCCCGCTGGGCAGCTGCACCGGCGCGCAGGCGCCGCAAAGCGCTGCGCTGGGACCGGCCGACGCCTACCAGTACGCGATGAACAAGGGCCTCGATTTCCTGATGGCCTCCGAACACAATCACATGTACGACGGTTCCGACAGCACCAATGCCTCGGCCGATCCGGCCGTGGCCAAGGCGCTGTTCCAGTCCGGCCTGACCGCCGCCGCCAACTTCAACAGCGCGCACGCCAGCTTCCTCGGCATGTATGGGCTGGAGTGGGGCGTCATCAACAACGGCGGCCATATGAACATCTTCAACACCACCGAGCTGCTGGGGTGGGAGAGCAATGGCAGCGGCCAGCTGATCGCCGACACGCTGACGCCGAAGAACGACTACGCCGCGCTGTACACGCTGATGCGCCAGCGCGGCTACGTGGGCCAGTTCAACCATCCGGAAGCGTCGGGCCAGTTCCTGGTCAACGGCACGGCGCTGGGCTACACCGCCGACGGCGATCAAGCGATGGCGCTGTGCGAAGTGCTCAACACCTCGGCCTTCTCGACCAACACCAGCGAGACCGAGACCGGCCGCAGCACCTATGAAGGCGCCTGCAACAAGGCGCTGGAGGCGGGCTACCACGTCGCCTTCTCCAGCGACCAGGATAACCACTGCGCCAACTGGGGTGCGTCCTACACCAACCGCACCGGCGTGCTGCTGCCGAACGGCACCCCGCTGACCACCGCCAGCATGATCGCCGCCATCAAGGCGCGCCGCGTGTTCGCCACCATGGACAAGACCTCGCAGCTGATCCTGACCGCCAACGGCCACATGATGGGCGAGCGCTTCACCAACAGCGGTGCGCTGAACCTGGTCGCCAACTTCGCCAGCAGCAGCGGCAAGACGGTATCGTCGGTGAAGATGTATGAGGGTGTTCCTGGCCGCAACGGCACGGTGACGCAGCTGTCGGCCACCGCCAGCACCACCATCACACCGGCCGTGGGCGAGCATTTCTACTACGCCAAGATCACCCAGAACGACGGCAACATCCTGTGGTCGGCGCCGGTGTGGGTCACGCAGGGCACCGGCGGCGGCACCACGCCGCCCGGCCCGACGGAGCTGATCGTCAACGGCGGCTTCGAGTCCGGCGCCGCCTCATGGACCGCCAGCGCCGCCGCCATCACGTCCGACACGGCGCAGGCCGCGCACGCCGGCAGCGGCAAGGCCAAGCTGGACGGCTACGGCAGCACCCATACCGACACGCTGTACCAGAGCGTGACGATACCGGCCAGCGCCACCAGCGCCAACCTGTCGTTCTGGCTGAAAGTGGTGTCCAGCGAGACCACCACCACCAGCGCCTACGATACGCTCAAGGTGCAGGTGCGCAGCAGTGCCAACGCCGTGCTGGCGACGCTGGCGACCTATTCGAATCTGAACAAGGGGAGCACGTACGTGCAGAAGAGTTTCGACCTGTCGGCCTACAAAGGGCAGACGGTGAGGATTTACTTCGAAGGCGTGGAAGGCACGATGGTGTCGACCGCCTTCCTGGTGGATGATGTCAGCCTGATCGCGCAGTAGGCGTTATTTGGTCCACGGCTGTTCGCGCTTCTTGCCGGTGCGCGCGAACAGCAGCAGCACTGCGATCCCGAGCAGCATCAGCTTGTAGCTCACCGGCTCAGGCACCGACACGATATTGGTTTTGCCTGCGGCCGGCTTGACCGCTTTGACGGTGCTGGTGGCCTGTGCGGCCACCGGCGCCGTCTCGGCGGCATAGGCCTGAACGCCCAACGCGGAGGCGCTCAATACCAGCGCCGCTATCGTACTCATCAATCGCATTCCTTGCCCCTGCCAGTAATGAAGTGACAAGTATAATAGATTGTTAATTCTTCTGCCTCCGTGCGGTAACACACGGAGTGGCGTAAAAAATCCTTGCCCTTACACGCCGAGGCTGGAACCTGCACCCAGCAGCGTAGCCACGCCCAACACGGCGAACACCAGCGCCGCGATGCCATGCACCAGTTTGAGCGAGACCCGGTTGGCGATCCTGTCGCCCAGGTAGACCGCCGGCACGTTGGCCAGCATCATGCCGAAGGTGGTGCCGCATACCACCGCCACCAGGCTGTCGTAGCGGGCCGCCAGCGCCACCGTGGCCACCTGCGTCTTGTCGCCCATCTCGGCGACGAAGAAGGCGATCAGCGTGGTCAGGAACACGCCGTACTTCGCCAGCGGCATGTCGTCCTCGTCGATCTTGTCCGGTACCAGCGTCCACGCGGCCATCGCCAGGAAGGATGCGCCCAGCACCCAGCGCAGGATGTCGGGGCCCAGCAGGCTGGTGATCCAGGTGCCGACGGCGGCGGCGAAGGCGTGGTTGGCGATGGTGGCGACGAAAATCGCGGCGACGATAGGCAGCGGACGGCGGAACTTGGCGGCCAGGCAGAAGGCGAGCAGTTGGGTTTTGTCGCCGATTTCAGCGAGGGCGACGATGCCGGTAGAGACGAGGAAGGCTTCCATGGGTTTGTATGTAGTACGCGGGCCGGAACGATTAACCAATGATCCAGGCGCGACTCCGGCCCATCATGGCCGCACCTCGATCATGGTCTCGTCAAGTTTTTCAACCACCTGCACCACGGTCTGCGGACCGATTATGTTGACACAGGTTCTTGCGCCGGGGAGGCGCAAGCCGACTACTCCCCACTTACGGCCCGAATGATAGCATAGGATCGCTGATGTACACATCGCCGATACATGGCTATGCTATTCTGCTTCGCGCTTCGGACCACATTGAAAAGACCACCATGCCTATCAAAAAACCACTGTCCGCGTTCGTCCTGTCGGCCCTGATGGCGCTGGGCGCCGCCCACGCCGATCCGCTGAGCTACGCGCGCTACGACCAGGTGCGCACCAGCGACCTGTATCTGGACCTGAAGGCCGACTTTGGCCACAAAACGCTGGCCGGCTACGCCGAACTGTCGCTGAACTGGATCGATCCGGCGGCCCGCACGCTGGTGCTGGACACGAACGAACTCAATATCGCCAAGGTGCAGGTGCTGAATCCGAACGGCCGCTGGAGCGCCGCCTCCTTCATGCTGGACAAGCCCGACGCCGAAAAGGGCAGGGCGCTGCGCATCGCGCTGTCGTTCCAGCCGCAGAAGGTGCGCGTGTACTACCGCACCGCGCCGTCGGCCGCCGCGCTGCAATGGATGTCGCCGCAGCAGACCATGTCCGGCAAGCGTCCGTTCATGTTCAGCCAGTCGGAGGAAATCAACGCCCGCTCGTGGGCGCCGGTGCAGGATACGCCGGCGGTGCGCTTCACCTACAGCGCCCGCATCGAAGCGCCAACCGGCATGCGGGTGGTGATGAGCGCCGAGAACGACCAGCAATCGACCGGCGCCGGCGGCTGGAAATTCAAGATGGCGCAGCCGATTCCGTCCTACCTGCTGGCGATCGCCATCGGCGAGATCGACGTGCGCAACCTCGGCCCGCGCTCCGCCGTCTACGCCGAACCGGCGCGCATCGAGGCCGCCGCCTACGAGCTGGCCGACACCGAGAAAATGATCAGCGCCGCCGAAGGCCTGTATGGCCCGTACCGGTGGGAGCGTTACGACATGATCGTGCTGCCGCCGTCGTTCCCGATCGGCGGCATGGAAAATCCGCGCCTGACCTTCCTCACGCCGACCATGATCGCCGGCGACCGCAGCCTGGTCGACCTGATCGCGCATGAACTGGCGCACTCGTGGTCCGGCAACCTGGTGACCAACGCCTCGTGGAAGCACTTCTGGCTCAACGAAGGCTTCACCACCTACGTCACCACCCGCATCGTCGAGAAGCTGTACGGCGAAGAAGTGGCGGAGATGAACCTGCAAGTGGAGCAGGAAGAGGCGCTGGCGTCGCTGCCTTCGATCCCTGCGGCCAAGCAGGCCTTGGTCACGCGCGACGCCGACACCAGCTCCGCCAGCTACACCGACAGCGGCCTGGTTTATCCGAAGGGCGCGTGGCTGCTGCGCACCCTGGAGCAGCGCGCCGGCCGCGAGGTGTTCGATCCCTTCCTGCGCGGCTGGTTCGACCAGCACGCGTTCAAGTCCGCCACCACCGACGAATTCGTGGTCTACCTGAAGAAGAACCTGCTGGACGCGCATCCTGAAGTGATGGCGCCGGCGGAGCTGGACGAGTGGCTGTACGGCGCCGGCATTCCGGCCAGCGCCAAGCACGCGGCCTCGCCGCGCCTGGCCGCGCTGGATGCGCAGAGCACGGCGTGGCTGAAGGGCGAGCTGCCGACCAAAGACTTGAAC
The DNA here is from genome assembly GCF_003416895.1 of Duganella sp. BJB476. Classification (GTDB taxonomy): domain Bacteria; phylum Pseudomonadota; class Gammaproteobacteria; order Burkholderiales; family Burkholderiaceae_D; genus Rugamonas. Next base: position 74,502 of record NZ_QVIO01000012.1, on the reverse strand, counting down.
GGCAAGAACTGGATCGCGCTGGAATGGATGCACTTCCTGAACGATATCGACGGCAAGGCCAACGCCACGCAGCTGCGGGAGCTGGACCAGGCCTTCGCGCTGGGCAAGAGCGGCAACAACGAAATCGCCTACCGCTTCTACCTGGCCTCGATCAAGGCCGGCTACAACGTGCGCGAACCGCTCACCACCTTCCTGATGAGCGTGGGCCGCCAGAAGTTCGTGGTGCCGCTGTACACCGCGCTGCTGAAAAATCCGGGCGACCGGGAATGGGCCAAGTCGGTCTATGCCCAGGCGCGCGAGCACTATCATCCGGTCACCCAGGGCTCGGTCGATAAACAATTTAAAAAATAACGATGCTGAAAATCTCTCGTACTTTTTATCACGCTTCCACCGCCGCACTGCTGGTGCTGGCAGTGTCCGTCCCGGCGCTGGCCGCCGCGCCGGCCTACAACCTCGATGCCGACGTCAACCTGGCGCTGAAAACCTTCGACGTCCCCGGCATGGCGATCGCCATCGTCAAGGACGGCAAGGTCATCGCCGCCAACGGCTACGGCGTGCGCAAGCTGGGCGACCCGACGCCGGTGGACGGCAAGACGCTGTTCGAAGTAGCCTCCAACTCCAAGGCCTTCACCGCCGCCGCGCTGGCGATGCTGGTCGACGAGGGCAAGATCGCCTGGGACGATCCGGTCACCAAACACCTGCCGGACTTCCAGATGTTCGACTCCTACGTCACCGGCGCGATGACGGTGCGCGACCTGCTGACGCACCGCAGCGGCCTGGGTCTGGGCGCGGGCGACCTGCTGTGGTGGCCGACCACCAATTTCAGCACCGATGAAATCATCGCCAAGCTACGCTACGTGAAGCCGGCCACCAGCTTCCGCAACAGCTACGCCTACGACAACCTGCTCTACATCGTGGCCGGCAAGATCATCGCCGCCAAGGCGGGCAAGCCGTGGGGCGCGGCGATCCAGGAGCGCATCCTGGCGCCGCTGGCCATGAACGGCACCAAGACCAGCGTGGCCGACATGCTGGCCACGTCCGACTACTCGGCACCGCACAGCAAGATCAACGACAAGGCGGCGGTGGTCAAGCCGATGCCGGTGGAGAACGCGGTGGGCGCGGTCGGCATCAACACCAACGCCGAAGACATCGCGCGCTGGATGACGATGCTGCTGGGCGGCGGCAAGCTGGAAAACGGCACGCAGCTGATCAGCGCCAAGCAGCTGGCCGAGTTGTGGTCCGAGCAGACGCCGATGCGCATCCGCGAACCGAAACCGGCGCTGGCCGCGACCAAGCCTAACTTCTCGGCCTATGGCCTGGGCTTCAGCCTGCGCGACTACAAGGGCCGCAAGATCGCCATGCACGGCGGCGCGCTGCAGGGCTTTTATTCGACGGTGCTGATGGTGCCGGAAGAGAAGCTGGGCATCGCCATCCTGACCAACGCCGAGAACAGCCCGGCGATGGCGTCGCTGTACTGGCGCATCCTGGACCAGTACCTGAACGTGCCGGCCAGCGACTGGATCAAGCTGTACGCCGACCAGGAAGCGGCGGCCCACAAGGAGGAGCTGGAGCGCCAGGGCAAAGAGGTCGGCGCGCGCACCGCCAGGTCGACGCCGTCGCTGCCGCTGGCCTCCTACGACGGCGAGTATGAAGACCCGTGGTACGGCAAGGTGACGATACGCGCCGAGGGCAAGAAGCACCTCATGAGCTTCACCCGCACGCCGGACCTGACGGGGGAGCTGGAGCACTTCCAGCACGACACCTTCATCGTCCGCTGGAAGGAGCGCAACTTCAACGCCGATGCCTACGTGACGTTCGCGCTGAATCCGGACGCCAGCATCGAGCGCATGAAGATGGCGCCGGTGTCGATGGAGACCGATTTCAGCTACGACTTCCGCGACCTGAATTTCACGCCGGTGAAACCGTCCAAGTCCGACCAGGCCACGAAGTAAGTCAGGCCTAGAGCTGGCTCTCGACCCGGTTGCGGCCGTTGTGCTTGGCGCGGTAGAGCGCCAGGTCGGCGGCGTGGAACAGGTCGTCGAGCGCCGCGTGCGGGCCGTGCGCCACGGCCACGCCGAAGCTGGCCGTCACCCGCAGGATATGGCCGTCGGACAGCGTCAGCGGCTCGTGCGCGATCGCCTCCCGCAGCCGCTCGGCCAGCGCGCGCGCCGCCTCCAGCCCGCAGAAGGTGGGCATCACCACGAATTCCTCGCCGCCGTAGCGCGCCACGATCTCGCCGTCGCGCAGGCTGTCGCGCACCACGTCGGCGATGCGTATCAACACCTGGTCGCCGGCGTCGTGGCCGTAGGAGTCGTTGACCGACTTGAAGTGGTCGACGTCGAACAGGATCACCGCCAGCGATTCATTGCGCTCGCTGGCGCCGCGCAGGCGCAGGTTGCCGGCCGCCGTGAAGGCGCGCCGGTTCAGGATGCCCGTCAGGTAGTCGGTGTCGGCGCGCACCTTGAGTTCCTCGATCAGGCGCACCCGTTCCTGCTCCAGCCGCTGGCGGTCCATGCTGTTGGCGCGCAGTGTCGCCAGCGCGCGCAGCATGTCGCCGATTTCGTCGTCGCGCCGGGCGCCGCTGGGCGGCAGCGAGAAGTCGCCGTTGCCCAGCCGGACCACCGCGCGCGTGGCGCGCAGCAGCGGCACCACCACCCGCCGCCGCAGGATCAGCAACAGCAAGGTCAGGGCCAGCAGGATGGCGGCGCCCACCAGCAGGGCCAGCATCAGTTCATGCCGTGCGGCCTGGAAGTCGCGCAGCGCCTGCGCCTGTGCTTCCTGCAGCAGCACGTCGCGCAGCGCCAGGATGGGCGCCATGCAGGGCACGTAGCGTTGCGCGAACTGGCCGGTGTCCATGCCGTAGGCGCGGCCCGCGCGGCTGGCCTGCTCGACCTCGGCCACCAGCCGCTGGCCGGCGTCGAAATACACTTGGTCCATGCGCGCCACCGCCGCCAGCACGCGCGGCTCGGTGTCGATGTCGCCGCTGGGGATCTTGATCAGCTGGCGCAGCTGCTCGATGCGGCCGCGCAGGAACTGCAGGCGTTCGTGGTCGCTCTCGGTCAGTGGCCGGGCGGACGCCAGCGGCACCGTCAGCGCCGAGCCGAGGCGGCCGGCGAACTCGCGCAGTTCGACCGTCAGGCGGGCTTTGGTCAGGATGCGGCCGATGCGGGGATAGACTTGTTCGGAGGCGCGGGTGTAGCCGGTCACCGCGTCCAGCGCCAGCGGCACCAGCTGGAACATGCGTTCGACGGCGGCGGTCAGCCGTTCCGGCGTGCGCTGGGCCGGCGGCAGCGCGGCTAGCTGGTCCACCATCTGGCGGGCCGCGGCCAGCGCCTCATACAGCGATGCCAGCGGCAGGGCGCCGGTCAGCTCGGTTGGAATCGGCTCGGCGGCCAGTTCGCGCCGCAGCTGCGCCAGCGCCTGGTCGGTGTCGGCGCGCGCGCGCAGCAGCCGTGCGCGGTAGATCGGATCGGCCGGCACATGGTCGCCCAGCACGGCGTTGACCGGACCGCGTTCGAAGGAGAGTTTTTCTGCGGCGATCATGGCGCGCTGCATCAGCTGCAGCGTGTGGTGGCCGCTGCCTGCGGCGCGGTAGTGCTCCCACTCGCCCCACAGCAGCCGCCCCAGCATGCCGCACACCAGTATCGCCAGCACGGCGCCGGTGAGGGCGAATAATCGGGTTAATCTCATTGCTGCCAACCTGCATTCCTATTTGCTAGCTGGCAATATGCCATAAAGCGTGGCTGCTGTGGTTGTTGGGGCGGGGGCGGCGGCGCGAAATGAGACGCGGTCGGCCGCTAATGGTAGGATGGCGCCCTCGCGTCACGGCAGGGTTGTTTGTTTTGATGCAAAGCTTAAATTTTTAATAATTGAGGGATGAAGAAGATGTCTATGCAACGAGTTATGCTGCGTTCCAAGCTGCACCGTGTGACGGTCACGCAGGCGGATTTGAATTACGAGGGTTCCTGCGGTATCGACCAGGATTTGCTGGACGCGGCCGATATCTGGGTCAACGAGAAGATTGAGCTGTACAACGTGAACAATGGCGAGCGTTTCGCCACCTACGCGATTCCAGGCCTGCGCGGCACCGGCGAGATTTCGCTGAACGGCGCCGCCGCCCGCCGCGCCCAGCTGGGCGACCTGCTGATCATCTGCACCTACGCGCCGATGAGCGAAGACCAGGCCCGCGACTACAAGCCGAAGGTCGTGTTCGTCGACGACAAGAACAAGATCAAAGGCATGAAGTAAAACCACGGGGTCAAGTCTGACATTCGGACACGAGCTCTGCCGTAACGCATGATTACGGCAGAGCTCGTGTCCGAATGTCAGACTTGACCCCGATTTTACTTGGACATCGCGCCGTCGTTGCGCAGCAGCTGCGACATGTACTGCGGCGTGATGCCGAGGAACGATGCCACCACCTTCTGCGAGATGCGCTGCTCCAGCCCCGGATACTCGCGGCGGAAGGCGCTCAGCCGTCCCTGCGCCGGCGAGGCGCTCAGGTAGCGGCGCCGGCTCTGGTCGATGATGCCGCGCTCCGATACCCTCAGATAGTAATCGCGCAACAGGTTGTTGCTGACCGCCAGCTTGCTGATCTCCAGCCAGTCCAGCCGGTAACCGTGCACCGCCGTCTCCGCCACCACGAAATTGAGCGCCGGCTCGTCCTCGCGCGCGCGCAGCAGGTCGTCGTGCGCGGCCGCCGGTTCGCCGTCGGTCAGGAAGTGCAGCGTCACCTCGTTGCCGGTCTCGGTGATGAAGCCGGTGCGCGCCACGCCGCTGTGCAGCCACACCACGCTGCTGGCCAGCGTGCCGATGCGCTGCAAATACTCGCCCTTGCGCACGCTCACCGGCACCGCCAGCGGCGCCAGCATGCGACTCACTTCGTCGTACATTTCAGGGGTGACTTTGTAGCGGCGGGCAACAATATCCCGGTACTTCGCTCTGTGTTCTAAGAATGCCTGGTTCATTTTTCGTGGTCGTTTTCATCCCGGCATGTAAATGGCCGTACATATCAGCCGGAAGTGTAAACGTTTTCTCAGTCCTTAACGCAATTTTTGTTGTGATTTGGAACGGAAAACGAAAATATATTTTAAACTTCAACTAGATGAATGGCGCGCCGGATTGGCGTTACCATAGACTTGCAGCAAGCCTACAATGCAAGCCTCTGGGAGACTGTCATGAAGATCACCGACCTCAGCATAGGACGGCGTTTGTCGCTTGGTTTTGCTGTCATTCTTGCGATTCTGATATTGAACACCGGGCTGGGAATCTACCGCCTGCAGGGAGTCGCGGCCTCGACCCGCGCCATGATGGAGCTGCCGCTGGCCAAGGAGCGCCTGATCGCCGACTGGTACCGCGTGGTGTTCGCCGGCATCCGCCGCACCACCGCCGTGGCCAAGAGCGCCGACCCGTCGCTGGCCACCTTCTTTGCCGAGGAGGCCAAGAACTCCACCGCCTACGCCCAGGGCCTGGTCAAGAAGATCGAGGAACTGGCCACCGACGACGACAAGGCGCTGATGGCCGACCTGGTCAACACCCGCAAGGCCTACGTCGTCGGGCGCGACGGCGTGATGAAAGCCAAGGCCGCCGGCGATGCCGACGAGGCCACGCGCCTGCTCGACAACGTCTACATCCCGGCCGCCAAGGTCTATGAAACCATGTTGCAGAAAATGCTGGAGCACCAGCGCAAGGAAATCGACGCCGCAGCGGCCCGCATCGACCAGGTGGCCCAGGACAGCCGCAACCTGCTGCTGGCGATGGCGGCGCTGGTGGTGGCCTTCAGCGTGGCGTTCGCCTGGTGGCTGACGGCCGGCATCACCCGCCCCATCAATGAAGCGGTGGCGCTGGCCGAATGCGTGGCCGGCGGCGACCTGGTCGACCACAGCGATCACGCCCTCAGCGGCTACAGCCAGGATGAGCCGGGCAAGCTGCTGCAGGCGCTGCACCGCATGTCGGGCGGACTGGTGCGCATCGTCACCGATGTGCGCAACGGCACGGACGCCATCACCACCGCCTCGTCGCAGATCGCCGCCGGCAACCTCGACCTGTCCTCGCGCACCGAGCAGCAAGCCAGCTCGCTGGAGGAAACCGCCTCGTCGATGGAGGAGCTGACCTCCACCGTCAAGCAGAACGCCGAGAACGCCCGCCAGGCCAACCAGCTGGCGGCCTCGGCTTCTGATGTCGCGCAGCGCGGCGGCGCCGTGGTGTCGGACGTGGTGCAGACCATGGCCTCGATCGACGCCTCGTCCAAGAAGATCGTCGACATCATCGGCGTCATTGATGGGATCGCGTTCCAGACCAATATCCTGGCCCTCAACGCGGCGGTGGAAGCGGCGCGCGCCGGCGAGCAGGGCCGCGGCTTCGCGGTGGTCGCCAGCGAGGTGCGCAACCTGGCGCAGCGCTCGGCCAGCGCGGCCAAGGAAATCAAGGCGCTGATCGATGATTCGGTCGGCAAGGTGGCGGCCGGCACGCGCCTGGTGGGCCAGGCGGGCAGCACGATGGAGGAGGTGGTGAGCAGCATCGGCCGCGTGACCGCGATCATGGCCGAGATCAGCAACGCCAGCGGCGAGCAGACCCATGGCATCGAGCAGATCAACAATTCAATTACGCAGATGGATCATGTGACGCAGCAGAACGCTGCGCTGGTGGAGCAGGCCGCCGCGGCGGCCGATGCGATGCAGGAGCAGGCGGCCAAGCTGGCCGACGCCGTCAGCATCTTCAAGCTGGGCGACGCCGCGCCGAAGCGGGCGGCGCTACCGGGGCGCGCCGTTGCGCGCCCCATGCTGGCACGAAGCCGTTGAAACCGGCTAAACGGTTTACGCTTTTTCCGGCGAGCCGATGAAGCGGTAGATCGCCGCGCCCAGCAGCGCGCCGGCGATAGGCGCGACCCAGAACAGCCACAGCTGGCTGGTGGCCCAGTCGCCCACGTACAGCGCCACGCCGGTGCTGCGCGCCGGGTTGACCGAGGTGTTGGTGACCGGGATGCTGATCAGGTGGATCAGGGTCAGGCCCAGGCCGATCGGCAGCGGCGCGAAGCCTTTCGGTGCACGCTCGTCGGTGGCGCCCAGGATGATCAGCAGGAACATCATGGTCATCACCACTTCCGTCACCAGCGCGGCCAGCAGCGAGTAGCCGCCCGGCGAATGCGCGCCGTAGCCGTTGGAGGCGAAGCCGGCCATGACGTCGAAGCCGGGCTTGCCGCTGGCGATGGTGTACAGCACGCCGCCGGCGACGATCGCGCCCAGCACTTGCGCAACGATGTAAGGCAGCAGCTTATTGGCCGGGAAGCGGCCGCCGGCCCACAGGCCGATCGATACCGCAGGATTCAGGTGGCAGCCCGAGATGTGGCCGATGGCGTAGGCCATGGTCAGCACCGTCAGGCCGAAGGCCAGCGAGACACCCAGCAAGCCGATGCCGACACCGGGAAAAGCCGCCGCCAGCACCGCGCTGCCGCAGCCGCCGAGTACCAGCCAAAACGTTCCAAAAAATTCCGCGCTGTATTGTTTCATATTATTCCTCATAGCTTGATAGTCAGATTTGCATAATATCCATGCAACGTTGGCAATCTAACCGGGAAGCGCGCAAATGTCGAGTGCAGAGTTTTCAAGCGGATGGCAGGCGCAGCAGCAGGCGGGTGCGGGCGCTGTCGTCCTGGGCCGCCAAGGTGCCGCCCTGCGCCTGCGCCAGCAGGCGCGCCGCGTACATCGGCAGCGTCGCCTCGTCGGCCGGCCGTTCGGCCTGTCCTTGCAGGCAGGCGCGCTGCGCGGCCGGCAGCACGCCGGCGTATTCGACCGTCAGCGCCCATTGCCCGTTTTCCAGCGAGGTCCCCAGCACGATCGAGGTGCCGGCCGGCGTGTGCGCCGCCGCGTTCAGCAGCAGATGCTCGAACAGCATGTGGCACAGCGCCGGGTCGGCCAGCAGCGTAGCGGGTAGCGCAGGCAGCATCACCGGGTGGCTGGCGGCGATGGCGGCCGCCGCGCGTTCCAGCAGCGGGTTCAGCGCCACCGGCGCGGCCTGCGGCTGGCAGGCGCCCTGTTCGATACGGCACAGTTCCAGCGATAGCCCGGCCAGCCGCAGCGCGCGGCGCGCGGCCTGGTCCAGCGCGTCCAGCTGGGCGCGCAGCGCCGGCGTGGCCGCCAGCGCCGGCTCGGCCATCAGCTGCGCGCTGGCGGCCAGTACTTCGGCCAGCGGCGTGGCCAGGTCGTAGCGGCTCAGGCGTTCGACTTCCTCGCGCAGGTGGGCGTTGTCGGCCACGGCGGAATTCTGCCGCCGCAGCTCGGCCATGGTGCCGGCCAGGCGCAGGTGGGTGCGCAGGCGCGCCTTCAGGATGGCCGGATCGACCGGCTTGGTGACGTAGTCCACCGCGCCCAGTTCGAGGCCGCCGATGATGTCTTCCGCCTGGTCCTTGGCCGACAAGAAAATCACCGGGATGTCGGCGGTGGCGGGATCGGCCTTGAGCCGGCGGCACACTTCGAAGCCGTCCATGTCCGGCATCATCACGTCGAGCAGGATGATGTCGGGCCGGTGCACTGGGATGATCTCCAGCGCCTTCTTGCCGGAGATCGCCACCTTCACGCCGTAGCCGTCCTCGGCCAGCATGCCGGCGATCACCTTGATGTTGGTGGCGATGTCGTCCACCACCAGCACGGTGGCCTCGCGCAGCCGTTCCTCCAGCGGGCGCTCCATGCCGATCAGCGGCGCCGGCGCCGGCGCGGCGGCGGGCAGGGCGGCGCGGCGCACCGCTGCACGGCGGTCGGCGGCGTCGCCGCGCGACTGGAACATCGCCTGCAGCTTGCTGTGGAAGGTGGCCAGCGTGAACGGCTTGATCAGGCAATCGGTCACGCCGGCCTGGGCCGCCGCGCGCAAGCCGTCGCGGTTGGCCTCGCTCGGCAGCAGCATGAACGGCAGTTCGATGTCGGAAAGATTGCTGCGCACCCATTGCAGCAACTGCAGTCCGTTCATGCCCGGCATGTCGAGATCGGAAATGACGGCGGCGATCGGCCGCTCGGCCAGGATGCGGCAGGCCTCCTCGCCGCTGCCGGCCAGGTAGACGTTGACGAAGCCCAGGTCGGCCAGGATGCCTTTGACCACGGAGCGCATCTGCTGGTTGTCGTCCACCACCAGCAACGGCAGCGATCGGTCGATATTCAAGGCGGGCATAGGCAGGTTCCAGCATGATAGTAAATCGCCCGGCGGATGGTGCTGCGGCGGGCGGTTGCGCGGGTGCAACAGGTGCGCGGGTAGCGGGCGCATAGGCCCACATCTTAACGTTAAATTATTTCTCTTCGGAAGCAATTTAAAGCGCTGTCGTGTAAAACAACCGATACAATTGAATTGCCACCTACATTGTGGCGCAGGCTTAGTTTCTGAGATACAGTTGGACTCACGGCATCCACCGAATGAGGTGCCGAGAGACTACAGCGGGGTGGCGTCCAGTGAAGAACACTAGCGGCTTCGATAGTAAAATTCTGCTCCCCTTCGGCCTGGCCGGCGGGGGCGCCCTGGGGACGATGTTGGCGGGTTGGAGTGCCTGGGGTTGGTACACCGTTCTATGGTCGGCGCTGCTGCTGGCGGCCGCGGCATGGAGCGTGCGCGGCGCGGCCGCGTCGGCGCTCGGCGGCGGCGAGCGCGCCATGATCGAGGACTACCTCGACGCCCGCGAACGCTTCGGCGACGCCGTGCTGCCGATCTGGTGTCGCCACATCGAAAACTCCCGCACCCAAATGGAAGAGGCCGTGGCCGACCTGGCCGGGCGCTTCTCCAGCATCGTCGACAAGCTCGACGACGCGGTCCACGTCTCCAGCCACGACAGCGGCAAAGGCGGCAAGGGCGACGGCAGCTCGATGACCGAAATCTTCAGCCGCAGCGAAACCCAGCTCGGCTCGGTGGTGACGTCGATGAAATCGGCGATGTCGTCCAAGCACGCCATGCTGGCCAAGATCAAGGACCTGGAACGCTTCACCCGCGAACTGCGCGACATGGCCGAAGGCGTGGCCAGCATCGCCGCGCAAACCAATCTGCTGGCGCTGAACGCCGCCATCGAAGCGGCGCGCGCCGGCCCGGCCGGGCGCGGCTTCGCGGTGGTGGCGCAGGAAGTGCGCAACCTGTCGAGCCGTTCGGCCGAAACCGGCCGCAACATCTCCAACCGCGTCGGCCTGATCAGCAGCGCCATCCTGGCCGCCAGCCAGGCGGCCGAGCAGTCGAGCGAGCAGGAAGACAAGTCGATGCAGTCGGCCGAAGGCATGATCGAATCGGTGCTGGGCGACTTCCGCAAGATGACTGACGCGCTGGTGCAGTCGGCAGACAAGCTCAAGCAGGACAGCATCGGCATTCAGGGCGAAGTGGGTGAGGCCCTGGTGCAGCTGCAGTTCCAGGACCGGGTCAGCCAGGTGATGGCTCACGTGCGCGAGAACATGGAACTGCTGCCGGCGCTGCTGCGCGAGAACCGCGACCGTTACGTCGCCGACCAGGTGCTGGAAGCGCTGGACGGCCAGCGGCTGCTGCACGAGCTGCAAAAGACCTACGCCATGGCGGAAGAACACGCGGTGCACGGCGGTTCCAGCCACGCCGCGCCGGCCGCCGCGGCTGCCGACGAGATCACCTTTTTCTGACGTTTTTTCTGATGATTAACCGAGGTAGAGAACATGGCTAAAACCATCATGGTGGTCGACGATTCGGCCTCCCTGCGTCAAGTGGTCGGCATCGCGCTCAAGGGCGCGGGCTACGATGTCATCGAAGGACGCGACGGCGTCGATGCGCTGTCCAAATGCACCGGCCAGAAAATCCATCTGGTGGTGTGCGACGTCAACATGCCGAATATGGACGGCATCACCTTCGTGCGCGAGTTCAAGCAGCTGCCCCTGTACAAGTTCACGCCGGTGATCATGCTGACCACCGAGTCGCAGGAGAGCAAGAAGGAAGAGGGCAAGGCGGCCGGCGCCAAGGCCTGGGTGGTCAAGCCGTTCAAGCCGGAAGTGCTGCTCGGCGCCGTTGCCAAACTCGTCATGCCATAACCCACGGAGGACGCCATGTCCGATGAATCAGGAGTAGCCGTCGCCCGCATCGCCATCGAAGGCGAGATGACGATCTACCGCGCCGCCGACCTCAAGGCGACGGTGCTGGACGCCTTGCGCAAGACGCAGGTGCTGGAGATCGACCTGTCCGGCATCACCGAGCTCGACACGGCCGGCCTGCAAGTGCTGATGCTGGCCAAGCAGACCGCCAACGCCCACCAGCGCGAACTGCGCCTGGTCAAGCACAGCCCGGCGGTGGTGGAAATCCTGGAAATGCTGGACCTGGGCGCCTTCTTCGGCGACGCCCTGCTGATACATACCTGACCCGATCCCCGCTCTATCCATCTGCGTATTTTTGTTCCGAGGGCATGACCATGAACCTGGACGAAGCACTACAGACATTCATCACCGAAAGCCGCGAGCTGCTGGAAGACATGGAGAACGCGCTGCTCAACGTCGACATCGCCGGCGACCAGGGCGAGGCGATCAACGCCATCTTCCGAGCGGCGCACACCATCAAGGGTTCGGCCGGGCTGTTCAGCCTGGACCACATCGTCGCCTTCACCCACGTGGTCGAGAGCCTGCTGGACGAAGTGCGCGACGGCCGCGTGACGCTCAACGATGAAATGATCGTGCTGCTGCTGTCCTGTTGCGACTACCTGTCCGGCATGACCGACGCGCTGGCCGCCGGCCAGCTGGAAGCCGACCCCGACACCGCGCCGGAAGGCGAGATGCTGCTGCAACAGCTGCGCCGCCACATGGCCGGCGGCGCCGCCGAGGCCCACGCCGAGCAGGCGGAAGCGCCATTGGCGGTGCACGCCGAGCCGGGCGTCGAGCGCATCGACCAGCAGCGCGGCGACAGCGACTACTGGCACATCTCGCTGCGCTTCGGCCGCGGCGTGCTGCAGAACGGCATGGACCCGATCGCCTTCCTGCGCTACCTGGCCAAGCTGGGCAAGATCGTCGGCATCGCCACCGTGCCGGACGCGCTGCCGACCGCCGACGACATGGACGCCGAGTTGTGCTACCTGGGCTTCGAGATCGCCTTCGACAGCACGGCCGACCGCGAAGCCATCGCCGGCGTGTTCGAGTTCGTGCAGGACGACTGCGAGATCCGCATCATTCCGCCGCACAGCAAGGTGTCGCACTACGTCGACCTGATCCGCGCCTTGCCGGAGCAGGCCGCGCGGCTGGGCGAGATCCTGGTGCGCTGTGGCAGCGTCACCTCGCACGAGCTGGAGGGCGCGCTGCACCAGCAGTCCCATCCCGCCAATTCGTTGGACGAGGTCACGCCGCAGCAGCTGGGCAGCATCCTGGTCGGCGCCGGCAGTGTGCCGCCGGTGGTGGTGGAGGCCGCGCTGGCCAAGCAAAAGCAGGTCAGCGAGCAGAAGGCGCAGGAAAGCCGTTCGATCCGCGTCGATTCCGACAAGCTCGACCGCCTGATCGACCTGGTGGGCGAACTGATCATCGCCGGCGCGCGCGCCAACATGATAGGCCAGCACATCCAGAACACCGAGCTGCAGGAATGCACCTCGACCTTGTCCGGCCTGGTGGAGGAGGTGCGCGACGCCGCGCTGGAACTGCGCATGGTCAAGATCGGCGCCACCTTCAACCGCTTCCAGCGCGTGGTGCACGACGTCGCGCGCGAGCTGGGCAAGGACATCGGCCTGATCGTCGACGGCGAGGATTCGGAACTGGACAAGACCGTGGTGGAGAAGATCGGCGATCCGCTGATGCACCTGGTGCGCAACGCCATGGATCACGGCATCGAGCCGGGCGACGTGCGGGTGGCCAACGGCAAGCCGGCCAAGGGCATGATCAAGCTCAACGCCTTCCATGAATCGGGCAGCATCGTCATCGAGGTCAGCGACGACGGCGGCGGCCTGCGCAAGGAGAAGATCCTGGCCAAGGCCGTCGAGCGCGGCCTGGTGGACGCCGACCGCAAGCTGACCGACAGCGAAATCTACAACCTGATCTTCGAGGCCGGTTTCTCGACGGCGGAAAAAATCACCAACCTGTCCGGGCGCGGGGTCGGCATGGACGTGGTCAAGCGCAACATCACGGCGCTGCGCGGCAGCGTCGACGTCTCCAGCAAGGAGGGCGCCGGCACCACCGTCACGGTGCGCCTGCCGCTGACCCTGGCGATCATCGACGGCTTCCTGGTGCAGGTGGGCGGCTCGGTGTTCGTGATCCCGCTCGACATGATCGAGGAGTGCATCGAGTACGCCACCGAGCCGGGCCAGGACTACTGCAACCTGCGCGGCCAGGTGCTGCCGTTCGTGCGGCTGCGCGAGCTGTTCCGCATCGGCGGCGCCTCGACGCGGCGCGAGAGCATCGTCGTGCTCAAGCTGGGCAACCACCGCGCCGGGCTGGTGGTCGACACCCTGCTGGGCGAATTCCAGACCGTCATCAAGCCGCTCAGCCCGATGTTCAGCGAAGTCAAATGCATCAGCGGCTCCACCATCCTGGGCAGCGGCGAAGTGGCGCTGATCCTGGATGTGTCGGCGCTGATGCACACCGTCAGCGGCAAGGGCGCCGCCGTGGCGCTGGCGGCTTAGTCGAGCGCCCAATTGTGAAGAGGATGAAATGAATACAGCAGCGAACGAAGCAGTAGTCAACAAGGTGGTCACCTACGGCAGCAGTGCCATCGTCGCGCTGCAAAGCGGCGCCGCCCTGCCCAGCCAGTTCCTGACCTTCATGCTGGGCGAGGACCCGTACGCGGTCGGCATCCTGCACATCAAGGAGATCATCGAGTACGGCGCACTGGCAGCGGTGCCGATGATGCCGCCCTGTGTGCGCGGCGTGATCAACCTGCGCGGCGCGGTGGTGCCGGTGATGGACCTGTCGGCGCGCTTCGACCGCGGCCCCAGCGTGATCGGCAAGCGCAGCTGCATCGTCATCGTCGAAGTCGACGGCGGCGCCGGCGACAGCAAGCAGGTGCTGGGCATGCTGGTAGACGCCGTCAACGCGGTGGTGGAGATCGCCGCCGGCGACATCGAGCCGGCGCCGTCCTTCGGCACCCGCATCCGTCCCGACTTCATCGCCGGCATCGGCAAGTACAACGGCAAGTTCGTGATCCTGCTCGACATCGAGCATGTGCTGTCGAATGAGGAAATTGTCGAAATGGCGCGTGGCACCGTCGCCATGCATCACTGCTGAACCGGCGGACGCCATGCCAGCTGTCACCATCACCGAGCGCGAGTTTTCCCAGTTCCAGCGTTTCATCTACGAGGCGGCGGGGATCTGCATGGCCAACGGCAAGCAGGCGCTGGTCAGCGGGCGCCTGGCCAAGCGGCTGGCGCACTACCAGCTGGAGACTTACGGCGACTACCTGCGCCTGCTCGAGAGCCGCGCCCAGCCGGCCGAGCTGCAGGTGGCGGTCGACCTGCTGACCACCAACGAGACCTATTTCTTCCGCGAGCCCAAGCACTTCGCGCTGCTGCGCGAGCTGGCGCTGGAGGCGCGCGACAAGCGCCAGACGCCGCGCATCTGGAGCGCCGCCAGCTCCAGCGGCGAGGAAGCCTACAGCATCGCCATGGTGCTGGCCGACGTGCTCGACGAGGGACCGTGGGAAGTGCTGGGCACCGACATCAGCACCCGCGTGCTGGAGCGCGCGCGCTGCGGCCACTACCCGATGGAGCGCGCCAGCCAGATGCCGCCGGCCTACCTGAAGCGCTTCTGCCTCAAGGGCCAGGGCAGCGAGACCGGCACCCTGCTGGTTGAACGCGCGCTGCGCCAGCGGGTGCAGTTCCGCCACCTGAACCTGAACGAGCCGCTGCCCAAGCTGGGCAGCTTCGACGTGATCTTCCTGCGCAACGTGATGATCTACTTCAACCTGGCCACCAAGCGCCAGGTGGTGTCACGCCTGCTGGCGCAGCTGCGGCCGGGCGGCTACTTCCTGATCGGCCACTCGGAAACGCTGAACGATATCAACGACACCCTGGTGGCGGTGGCGCCTTCGATCTACCGCAAGCCATGATCGTGACGTTGACCATGCCCGATTCCAAGCTCATCGATATCTTCCTGATGCCCGGCGATTACTTCGTCGGCGATGAGCGTTACCGGGTGCGCACGCTGCTGGGGTCCTGCGTGTCGGTCACGCTGTGGCATCCGGCGCTGCGCATCGGCGCCATGTCGCACTTCCTGTTGCCGGGCACCGGCCGCAAGAAAAGCCACGACAAGCCGGGAATCTACGGCGCCGACGCCATGGACCTGCTGTTGCGCGGCATGGCGCGCCACGGCGTGCCGCTGATCCAGTGCCAGGGCAAGATCTTCGGCGGCGCCGCCATGTTTCCGCGCAGCGTCAAGGTGCGCGACATCGGCATGCAGAACGGCGACTATGCCCGCACGCTGCTGCAGCAGCATGGCATACGCGTGGTGTCCGAAAGCCTGTTCGGCGAAGGACACCGTCAATTGATCTTCACCATCCGCAGCGGCGAGGTGTTGAGCCGCCAGGTGCCGCCGGAAGCGATAGCGGGCGGCACGGCGGGGCCGGACAAGGAGAAGGCATGAGCGCAATCAACGTCATGATCGTGGATGACTCGGCCGTGGTGCGGCAGGTGCTGAGCAGCCTGCTGAACGCGGCGCCCGGCATCATGGTCGGCCACGCGGTGGCCAATCCGCTGCTGGCGATGGAGCGCATGAAGGTGCAGTGGCCGGACGTGATCGTGCTCGACGTCGAGATGCCCAAGATGGACGGCATCACCTTCCTGCGCAAGATCATGAGCGAGCGGCCGACGCCGGTGGTGATCTGTTCGACGCTGACCGAGAAGGGCGCGCAGACCTCGGTCGAGGCGCTGTCGGCCGGCGCGGTGGCCATCATCACCAAGCCGCGGCTGGACCTCAAGCAGTTCCTGCACGATTCGGCCGACGAGCTGGTGTCGGCGGTGCGGGCGGCGGCCGGCGCCCGCGTCGGCAAGCTGGTCAACCGTCCGGCGCCGCCCCCGGTGACGGCCAAGCTGAACGCGGACGCGGTGCTGCCGCCGGCCGATCACCGGCCGATGACCACCACCACCGAGCGCGTGGTGGCGATCGGCACCTCGACCGGCGGCACCCAGGCGCTGGAGGAGGTGCTGACCTCGCTGCCACGGGTCTCGCCCGGCATCGTGGTGGTGCAGCACATGCCGGAGAAATTCACCGCCGCCTTTGCCGCCCGCCTCGACAGCGTGTGCCAGGTGCGCGTCAAGGAGGCGGCCAACAACGACCGCGTGCTGCAAGGCCTGGTGCTGATCGCGCCGGGCGGCAAGCACATGCTGCTGCGCCGCACCGGCGCCCAGTATTTCGTCGAGGTGGTGGACGGCCCGCTGGTCAACCGCCACCGGCCGTCGGTGGACGTGCTGTTCCGTTCCGCCGCGCGCGCGGCCGGCGCCAACGCGCTGGGCGTGATCATGACCGGCATGGGCGACGACGGCGCCGCCGGCATGCTGGAGATGCACAAGGCCGGCGCCCGCACCGTGGCGCAGGACGAGGCCAGCTGCGTGGTGTATGGCATGCCCAAGGAAGCGGTCAAGCGCGGCGGGGTCGAGAAGTCGCTGCCGCTGAACGCGATCTACCGCGAAATCTTGCAACAGCTGTCCTACTGATGGCCGCCATCATGCCCACACTCTCCTTCGCCGACAGCCTGACCGCGACGCCCCGCGCCTGGACCGGCCAGCGGGTGCTGGTGGTGGAGGACAGCCTGGTGCAGCGCGGCTACCTGGCCGGCCTGCTGCGCCAGCTTCAATTCGGCGAAGTGCTGGAGGCGGCCGACGGCAACGAAGCCTTGCAGCTGCTGGAGCGCCAGGGCGGCGAGGCGATCTTCCTGGTGCTGACCGACCTGGAAATGCCGGGCATGGACGGCATCGAGCTGACCTGCCAGCTGCGCGACCGGCAGCTGGCGCAAAACCTGATCGTGGTCAGCGCGCGCGATCCGCGCCTGCTGGAGATCATCGAGAGCATGAACTTCGACGACGCCTGCATGGACCTGCTGGGCACGCTGCTCAAGCCGGTGCAGCTGGACGCGCTGGCGATGCTGCTCGACCGCGCCGGCAAGAAGGCGGTGCCCCGGCCGGCCTGCGCGCAGCCGGACCTGCCCACTGCGGACGACCTGGCGCAAGCGGTGGAACGCCAGGAATTCCTGCCCTACTTCCAGCCCAAGGTGACCATCCAGAACGGCCACCTGAAAGGCCTGGAAGCGCTGGCGCGCTGGCAGCACCCGAGCCGCGGGCTGCTGGCGCCGGCGCACTTCATCGACGCCATGGAGGGCACGCCGCTGATGGCGGAGTTCACGCTGAGCATGGTGCGCCAGGTGCTGGACCGGCTGCTGGAGTGGACCCAGAACGGCCTGCCGACGTTGACGGTGTCGATCAACCTGTCGGCCGACAACCTGGCCGAACGCGCCTTCATCGACCGCCTGATGGCGCTGGTGATGGCCTCCGGCGTACCGCCGTCGGCGCTGGTGTGGGAGGTGACCGAGACCAGCGTGATGCGCCAGCTGTCGCAGGCGCTGACCAATATGGGGCGCTTGCGGCTGATGGGCTTCGGCCTGGCGATGGACGATTTCGGCATCGGCTATTCGTCGATGCAGCAGTTCGCGCGCTGCCCCTTCACCGAGCTGAAGATCGACCGCGCCTTCGTCCACGGCGCCTCGCAATGGCCGAACCGCCATGTGGTGCTGAAAAGCGCGCTGGACCTGGGCCAGAGCCTGGGCGTGGCCACCGTGGCCGAGGGTGTGGAAACGCTGGCGGACTGGAAGCTGCTGCGCGAACTGGGCTGCGACATGGCGCAGGGCTACCTGCTGGCCAAGCCGATGCCGGCCGAAGAACTGGTGACCTGGATCAGGCAGGACCGGCGCCGCTTGCGCGCGCTGGCGGAACAACCGTAGTCCAGTAGTTAAAAATAAAATCCGATCGGTGTCATCTCTGGGGGTATCACTATGTTGTCAACATTAACGGTCCGGGCCAAGATCCTCATCCTGCTGGCGGTGGCGGTGCTTGCGCTGGTGGTGGTGGTGCTGATCGCCTTCGCGGGCCTGAAGCAGGAAGGCGCGATGCTCGTGCAGATCGGCAAGAACCGCATGCCTTCGGTGCAGGCGCTGTTGCAGATCAGCGAGGGTCAGACGGCGCTGCGCTCGGCCAGCCGCTCCATCGATACGACGGCGGCCTTCCCGGAGGAGGCGAACGAAGTCGCGCATGAAATCAAGCGCAAGCAGGAGATCTGGGCCAACATCGACAAGGCCTGGAAGACCTACGACGCGCTGCCGCAGGAAACCGAGGAAGCGGCGGTGTGGAAGACCTTTGTCAAGCAGTGGGAGATCTGGAAGGCGCGCGATGTCCTCATCAACGAGCTGGCCGCCCAGATCGTGCGGGCCGACCCCGCCAAGCGCAAGGAACTGTTCATCACCGTGCACAAGACCTTGCAGGAAAACCGCCCCGCCTTCCATGACGCCGAGGAGAGCCTGAACAAGCTGGTGGCGCTCAACATCGGCTACGGCGAAGGCGATGTCAAGGATGCCGACGAAGCGTCCGCCCATTCGCTCAGCCTGATGTACACGGCCTCCGGCGTGGCGCTGGCGTTGCTGGTGGCGCTGGGCCTGTTGATCCTGAACGGCATCATGAAGCAGCTGGGCGGCGATCCGTCCTACGCGGCCGAGATCGTGCGCCTGGTGGCGGACGGCGACCTCAGCGCGGACGTCGCGCTGAAGAACGGCGACACCACCAGCCTGCTGGCGGCGATGAAGGGCATGATCGAAAAACTGTCGCATGTGGTGCAGGAGGTGAACAACGGCGCCGAGTCGCTGGCCAGCGCCTCCGAAGAAGTCAGCGCGACCGCGCAATCGCTGTCGCAGGCGGCCAGCGAGCAGGCCGCCGGCACGGAGGAAACCAGCGCCTCGGTGGAGCAGATGACGGCGTCGATTTCGCAGAACACGGAAAACGCCAAGGTCACCGACGGCATCGCCAGCAAGGCGGCGCTGGAGGCGGCCGAGGGCGGCGAGGCGGTCGAATCGACGGTGGCGGCGATGCGCCAGATCGCGAAAAAAATCGGCATTATCGACGACATCGCTTACCAGACCAACCTGCTGGCGCTGAACGCGGCGATCGAGGCGGCGCGCGCCGGCGAACACGGCAAGGGCTTCGCGGTGGTGGCGGCCGAGGTGCGCAAGCTGGCCGAGCGCAGCCAGGTGGCGGCGCAGGAAATCGAGCAGGTGGCGACCAGCAGCGTGCAGCTGGCGGAAAAAGCCGGCCGCCTGCTGAGCGAAATGGTGCCCAACATCCGCCGCACCTCCAACCTGGTGCAGGAGATCACGGCGGCGTCGGAGGAACAGTCGGCCGGGGTCGGCCAGATCAACTCGGCGGTCACGCAGCTGAGCCAGACCACCCAGCAGAACGCCTCCAGTTCCGAAGAGCTGGCCGCCACCGCCGAAGAGATGAGCGGCCAGGCCGAACAGCTGCAACAGACCATGTCCTTCTTCAAGCTGGCCGGCGCGTCGCGGCCGATCCGCACGGTGGTGACGGCGCGCCAGCCGGGCAAGCCGGGCAAGCCGAAGCCGCGTCCGGCCGGCGGCATGGCCGGCAACCGCCGCATGGCGGAAATGCAGGAACCGGACGAATCGCATTTTGTTAAATTCTGAGCGAGGCAGCGATGAATACTCTGACAGTATCCGAAACCAGGCAACTGGCCGCCGGCGGCCCCGCGCAATACCTCAGTTTCATGCTGGGCCAGGACATGTTCGCGATCGGCATCCTGGCGGTGCGCGAGATTCTTGAGTATGCCGGCGTGACGCCGGTGCCGCAGATGCCGGCCTGTATCAGCGGCGTGATCAACCTGCGCGGCACCGCCGTGCCGGTGCTGGACCTGGCGCGCCGGCTGGAGCGCGAGCCGTCGCCGATCGGCAAGCGCACCTGCATCATCGTGGTCGAAGTCGACAGCGACGAGGGCGCCTTCGTGATCGGCATCCTGGTCGACGCCGTCAATGCGGTGCTCGACATTCCGCCGGCCGACGTCGAGCCGGCGCCCAGCTTCGGCGCCCAGGTGCGCGCCGAAATGCTGCAGGGGATAGGCAAGGTGCAGGGACGCTTCGTGCTGCTGCTGAACGTGCAGCACGTGGTGGCGGCCAGCGAGCTGGCCGCACTGGCTTCGGGCGGCGCGCTGCCGCTGACTTCTTAACGCATACAACCGGGAGTTGCATATGTTTTCCACGATAACAGTCAGGACCAAGATCCTGACGCTGATCGCTGTCGCCGTGCTGGCGCTGTTGCTGGTGATGCTGATTGCCTTCCAGGGCTTGCAAAAAGAAAGCGCCATGTTGTCGGAGATCGGCAAGAACCGCCTGCCGTCGGTGCAGGCGCTGATGACCATCAACGAAGGCAAGACCGCGATCCGTTCGGCCAATCGCGGCGCCGACGTGGTCGCGATGACGCCGGAGGACACGACGGAAATCTCCCAGCAGATCAAGCGCCGCGAGGTGGTCTTCGCCGACATCGACAAGGCCTGGAAGATTTACGACGCCTTGCCGCAGAGCAGCGAGGAGGCGGCGCTGTGGAAGATCTTCGTCAAGCAGTGGGATGGCTGGAAACAGAAGGACGCGCAGTTCGGCGAACAGCTGAAGCAAATCCACGACGCCGATACGGCCAAGCGCAAGGAGTTGTTCCTGGTGCTGCACCGCACGCTGGTCGATAACCGGCCGGCCTTCCGCGAGGTCGAGGAGAGCCTGGACAAACTGGTGGCGATGAACGTCAAATACGGCGCCGACGCCGTGACCGAGGCCGACGCGGCGTCGGCCAGCGCGTCGCGCAGCATGTACGTGGCTTCCGGCGTGGCGCTGGCGCTGCTGGTGGCGCTGGGCATGCTGATCCTGAGCGGCATCCTCAAGCAGCTGGGCGGCGACCCGGGCTATGCGGCCGAGATCGTGCGCCAGGTGGCCGACGGCGACCTGAGCGCCGAGGTCGCGCTCAAGCCCGGCGACACCACCAGCCTGCTGGCGGCGATGAAGGGCATGATCGACAAGCTGTCGCAGGTGGTGCAGGAAGTGAACAACGGCGCCGAGTCGCTGGCCAGCGCCTCCGAGGAAGTGAGCGCGACGGCGCAATCGCTGTCGCAGGCGGCCAGCGAGCAGGCCGCCGGTACCGAAGAAACCAGCGCCTCGGTGGAGCAGATGACGGCGTCGATTTCGCAGAACACGGAAAACGCCAAGGTCACCGACAGCATCGCCAGCAAGGCGGCAGTGGAGGCGGCCGAGGGCGGCGAGGCGGTCAAGTCGACGGTGGCGGCGATGCAGCAGATCGCCAAGAAGATCAGCATCATCGACGACATCGCTTATCAAACCAATCTGCTGGCGCTGAACGCGGCGATCGAGGCGGCGCGCGCCGGCGAACACGGCAAGGGCTTCGCGGTGGTGGCGGCCGAGGTGCGCAAGCTGGCCGAGCGCAGCCAGGTGGCGGCGCAGGAAATCGAACAGGTGGCGTCGAGCAGCGTGCAATTGGCGGAAAAGGCCGGCAACCTGCTCGATGCGATGGTGCCGAATATCCGCCGCACTTCCGACCTGGTGCAGGAGATCACGGCGGCGTCGGAGGAGCAGTCGGCCGGGGTCGGCCAGATCAACTCGGCCGTCACGCAGCTGAGCCAGACCACCCAGCAGAACGCCTCCAGTTCCGAGGAGCTGGCCGCCACCGCCGAGGAGATGAGCGGCCAGGCCGAACAGCTGCAGCAGACCATGTCCTTCTTCAAGCTGGCCGGCGCCTCGCGGCCGATCCGCACGGTGGTGGCGCCCAGGCCCGCCAAGCCGCGCAAGCCGCAGGGCCGGTCGGGCGCCAACCCCGCCGGCGTGACCAGCAGCCGCACCATGACGGAGATGAGCGAACCCGACGAATCGCATTTCGTTAAATTCTGAACCTTGGGCGCGGGCCGCTAGCGACGTGGGGTGTACGCCACAAGTGAGTATTGGTGAGAATTGCGGCGGTGGATTGGTTCACAATGACTCGTGCCCCACCCCGCCGATTGGAGAATTCCCTCATGTTCAAGCAGATGAAAATGGAAACCCGGCTGCATGCCGGCTTTGGCGGCATCGTGCTGCTGGTGATCTTGCTGGGGGTGGTAGCCTTCGCCAAGCTGAGCTCGCTGCATGAACACTGGAGCGACTTCGAGGCCATCACCCTGGTGCGCAAGAACGCCGTGCTGGAAGGCGTTACCGCCCATGGCCAGGCAGTCCATCATTTTAAGAACTACATCCTGCGCGGCGGCGAAAACAACAGCAAATTCCGCGCCGACCTGGCGGTCATCGACAAGGAGATGACCGACTACAAGGCCGCGGGTAGCGTGACTCCGGAGGAGCAAGCCCTGCTCGCCGAAATTTCGACCGCCACCCGCAGCTACGGCGAGAGCATGATCCAGCTGGAGGCGATGCACGACAAAGGCATGACGCCGCAGGAGATGGACAAGGCCATCAAGGGCGCCGACGAGGCCATCTCCTCCGCTTTCCGCAAGCTGCTCAAAGTCAACGACAGCGAAACCAAGGGCGAATCGGCCGCCATGACGGAAGTGACCGACTCCGCCAAGAAACTGATACTGGGTATCGACATTGTGATCGCCGTGCTCGGTTGCGTGCTGGCGGTGTGGCTGGCGCGCAGCCTGTCGGGCATCGTGCGCGAAGTGCAGGCGGTGGTGGGCAGCCTGGCCGGTGCCTCCGAGGAAGTCAGCTCGACCGCGCAATCGCTGTCGCAGGCGGCCAGCGAGCAGGCCGCGGGCGTGGAAGAGACCAGCGCCTCGATCGAGCAGATGACGGCGTCGATCGCGCAGAATACGGAAAACGCCAAGGTCACCGACGGCATCGCCACCCAGGCGGCGGTGGATGCGGCGCGCGGCGCCGAAGTGGTCAAGGCCACGGCGGCGGCGATGAAGCAGATCGCCAGCAAGATCGGCATCATCGACGACATCGCCTATCAAACCAATTTGCTGGCGCTGAACGCGGCGATCGAGGCGGCGCGCGCACACGAACACGGCAAGGGCTTCGCGGTGGTGGCGGCCGAGGTGCGCAAGCTGGCCGAGCGCAGCCAGGTGGCGGCGCAGGAAATCAGCAAGGTGGCGTCGGACAGCGTGGAGCTGGCCGAGCAGGCCGGCCATATGTTCGATGCGCTGGTGCCGAACATCCGCAAGACGTCGGACCTGGTGCAGGAGATTTCGGCGGCGTCGGAAGAGCAGAGCTCCGGCGTGCGGCAGATTAACAGCGCGGTGGGTCAGCTCAGCCAGACCACCCAGGTCAACGCGGCCAGCTCGGAAGAACTGGCGGCGACGTCGGAAGAGATGAGCGCGCAGGCCGAGCAACTGACCCGGCTGATGGCGGTGTTCAAGCAGTATGCGGCCGAGGAAGCGCCGCGCGCCGGATCGGCGCGCCGGCCGGTGGTGCTGAAGACGGGCGCCAAGCTTGCGCGCCCGGCGCGCAAGCTCGACCTCGTCGCCGACGGCGCGCCCGACGAGAACAAGTTCACGCGCTTTTAGACTACGGCTTGACGAACTTCAGCGTCATGCGGTCGCTCTCGCCGATGGCCTTGTACATGGCGCGGTCCTCGTCCTTGTTGGCGTAGGTCGGCGGCAGCGCCCAGACGCCGCCTTTGTGCTCGGCGTTGTCCTTGGCATTGGCGTTGACTTCCGACTTGTCCGCCAGCTTGAAGCCTGCCGCCTCGGCCAGGCCGATCACATACTTCTCGTGCATATAGCCGCTGCTGGCATCCTTGTCCTGCACCTTCGAGACCGGCAGGCGGTGCTCGACCACGCCGAACACGCCGCCTTTCTTCAGGCTGGTGTAGACGCTGCCGAACAGCGTCTTCAGGTTGTCCGGGCCGTCTTCCATCCAGTTGTGGACGTTGCGGAAGGTAAGCACCATGTCGACGCTGCCGGCCGGCGCGAACTCATACTTGCGCGGCGATGAGAACACGCCCAGCGCCACCTTGTTGTACACCTCCGGCTTGGTGTTCAGGCGCGCGATGAAACGCTCGGCGGCCTTGCGCTCGTTGGCGTCGGGCGCGGCCAGGTCGTTGCCGGCGGCGATCAGCTTGCCGTGGTCGCGCAGGTAGGGCGCCAGGATCTCGGTGTACCAGCCGCCGCCTGGCGACAGCTCGACCACCGTCATGGTCGGCTTGATGCCGAAGAAGTTCAGCGTTTCATACGGATGGCGGTAGACGTCGCGCTCGACGTTGGCCGGCGTGCGCGACGGCGCGGCGATGGCGGCCTTCAGCGCGGCATCTTCGGCGGCGATGGCGCCGCCTGCGATCAACATGGTGGTGGCCAGGACGGCAAGTACGGTTCGTTTCATGCGAAGTCTCCTGAGGATTCGTTGGTGGTGGCGATGCGCAGCCGCTCGCCCTGCGCGATCATGGTGCAGGCTTGTCTGAAGGTCAAGCGAATTGGGACGGCGCTCCGCCCAACCGTGACGGCCGCCCCGGCGGACACCCGGCGGACACTTTCGGACACTGGCGGACAGTCGAGCGGACAGATAGGCGGACACTTCACCCCTGAAGATCCTGTCCGCCACACCAACTTGCAACATGAATACCCGTGGCACACATTTTGCCTATCTCGTTCCTTAATCCGGCGCTAATATTGCTAAACCGGCGGAAACGGCGGCGGATATTCAGGTGTAGTGCAAAGCAACGAGCGGTAACGAAGTAGTTCCAGCTAGAAAAGCAAATAAAAAGCAGAACCCCGGGCGACCGGCCCGCAATCTAATCCTTGCTGTTACGTTTTTGGAGATACGATGGAACGACGTGCATTCCTCAATGTTAGTAGTCTGGCCCTGGGCACGATGCTGCTGCCCGCCTTCGGTCGCGCAATCGCGGCGGAAGAGCTGCTCAAGCCAGTCGCCCTGCAATTCAAGAAAATGCTGGCCGATACCGCGCTGACCGCGGCGACCCAGGCCGGCGCCTCCTACTGCGACGTGCGCGTAGGCCGCTACCTGAACCAGTTCATCACCACCCGCGACCTGAACGTCGAAAACGTGGTCAACACGGAATCGGCCGGCGTCGGCGTGCGCGTGATCGCCGGCGGCGCCTACGGCTTTGCCGCCACCAACGACATGAGCCCGGATGGCGTCGCCGCCGCCGCGCGCCAGGCGGTCGCCATCGCCAAGGCCAACGCCAAGCTGCAGACCGAGCCGGTCATCCTGGCCCCGGTCAAGGGCGTCGGCGAAGTGTCGTGGGCCACGCCCATCGTCAAGGACTGGCGCACCGTCGCCATCAAGGACAAGGCCGAGCTGCTGATCGCCGCCAACAAGGCCGGCATGGAGGGCGGCGCCAGCTTCATGCAGTCGCTGCTGTTCCAGGTCAACCAGCAGAAGTACTTCGCCTCCACCGACGGCTCCTACATCGACCAGGACGTGCATCGCCTGTGGATGCCGGTGTTCGCCACCGCCGTCGACCAGAAGACCAACAAGTTCCGCTCGCGCCAGGGCCTGTCGTCGCCGGTCGGCATGGGCTACGAATACCTGGACGCCCGTCCCGAGCACAAGATCAAGGCGGCCGGCGGCGTGACCACGCTGTACACCAAGTCCTACGATTTGATCGAAGATGCGCGCGCGGCCGGCAAGCAGGCCAAGCAGAAGCTGACCGCCAAGTCGGTCGAGCCGGGCAAGTACGACCTGGTGCTGTCGCCGGAACACCTGTGGCTGACCATCCACGAATCGGTCGGCCACCCGACCGAGCTCGATCGCGTGCTGGGCTACGAGGCCAACTTCGCCGGCACCAGCTTCGCCACGCTCGATAAATGGCAGTCCAAGAAGTTCAAGTACGGCTCGGACCTGGTCAACATCGTCGCCGACAAGACCACCCCGGGTTCGCTGGCCAACGTCGGCTACGACGACGAAGGCGTCAAGTGCAAGCGCTGGGACATCATCAAGGACGGCATCCTGGTCAACTACCAGGCCACCCGCGACCAGGCCCACATCATCGGCGAGAAGGAATCGCACGGCTGCTCGTATGCGGACAACTGGAGCAGCGTGCAGTTCCAGCGCATGCCCAACGTCTCGCTGCAAGCGGGCAAGAAGAAGATGACCCCGGACGAAATGGTCAAGGACGTCAAGAAGGGTATCTACATCGTCGGCGACGGTTCCTTCTCGATCGACCAGCAGCGCTACAACTTCCAGTTCGGCGGCCAGCTGTTCTACGAAATCAAGAACGGCAAGATCGGCGAGATGCTGGAAGACGTGGCGTATCAATCGAACACCCAGGAGTTCTGGAATGCCTGCGCCGGTCTGTGCGACGAACGCGATTGGCGCATGGGCGGTTCCTTCTTTGACGGTAAAGGCCAGCCTTCGCAGGTGTCGGTGGTGTCGCATGGCGCCAGCACGGCGCGCTTCAACGGCATCAACGTCATCAACACCGCACGCAAAATCGGCTAAGCCCTGGAGACCACGAGATGAAGAATTTGAGTCAAGACGAAGCAAAACGCATCAGCGACAAAGTGCTGTCCTTTTCCAAGGGCGACCAGTGCGAAGTGAACATCACCGGCAGCCGCAAGGGCAACATCCGCTATGCCCGCAACGCCGTATCGACCGCCGGTTTGATCGAGGACACGCAGCTGGTGGTGTCGGTCGCCTTCGGCAAGAAGCAGGGCACGGCCACCATCAACGAGTTTGACGACAAGTCGCTGGAAAAAGTGGTGCGCCGCGCCGAAGACCTGGCCCGCCTGGCGCCGGAAAATCCGGAGTTCATGCCGACGCCGACCAAGCAGCAATACAAGGCCAGCGAGACCTTCTTCCAGAAGACCGCCGACATCGATCCTGAATTCCGCGCGCAGGTGGCGGCCTACAGCATCGAGAACAGCAAGAAGAACAAGCTGGTGGCGGCTGGCTTCTTCAGCGACAGCACCAAGTTCAACACCGTCGCCAACTCGAACGGCGTGTTCGGCTACCAGCAGGACACGGGGCTGGACTTCACCGTGACCGTGCGCACCGAAGACGGCCGCGGTTCGGGCTGGGTCAAGCGCAGCGTGGGCGACGTCAGCAAGTTCGACGCGCGCGAAGCGTCCAACGTGGCGATTGAAAAAGCGCTGCGTTCGGTGGACGCCAAGGCGCTGGAACCGGGCCGCTACACCGTGATCCTGGAACCGGCGGCGACCTCGGACCTGCTGGGCTTCATGTTCAACGGCTTCGACGCGCGCCAGGCCGACGAGGGCCGCAGCTTCCTGTCGAAAAAGGGCGGTGGCAACCGCATGGGCGAGAAGCTGTTCGACGAACAGGTCAACGTCTGGGCCGATCCATGGGACAAGGACGTGGCGGTGCTGCCGTGGGACGGCCAGAACATGCTGGCCCGCGAACGCCAGGACATCATCAAGGGCGGCAAGGTCGCCAACCTCGATTACTCGACCTACTGGGCCAAGAAGCAGGGCATGCGCGCTGTCGGCTCGCCGGGCAACATCATCATGGCCGGCACCAACAAGTCGACCGAGGAGCTGATCGCCAACACCAAGAAGGGCGTGCTGGTCACCCGTACCTGGTACATCCGCATGGTCGATCCGCAGTCGGTGCTGCTGACCGGCCTGACGCGCGACGGCACTTTCTACATCGAGAACGGCAAGATCAAGCATCCGATCAAGAACTTCCGCTTCAACGAAAGCCCGGTGACGATGTTGAACAACATCGAGGAGCTGGGGCGGCCGGAGATCCTGGCGGGTGACGAGTCGCAGTTCCAGCTGCTGATCCCGGCGATGCGGGTGCGGGACTTCAACTTTACCTCGCTGTCGGACGCGGTTTAAAGCATCAGGGGCCGGACTCAGTTCCGGCCCTGTTACATTTTTCAGGGAGTTAATGTGGAACGACGTTCATTTCTAAAAGTTAGTGCGGCCGCCGGTGGCAGCCTGCTGATACCGGTCTTCGGCAACGCCATCGCGGCCGAAGAGCTGCTCAACCCCATGGCCGTGCAGTTCAAGAAATCGCTGGCCGACGCCGCGATGAACGCCGCCACCAAGGCCGGCGCCAGCTACTGCGACGTGCGCATCGGCCGCTACCTGAACCAGTTCCTCACCACGCGCGACCTGAACGTGGAAAACATCGTCAACACCGAATCCTCCGGCGTCGGCGTGCGCGTGATCGCCAACGGCGCCTACGGCTTCTGCTCGACCAACGTCATGACGCTGGACTCGGTGGCCGCCGCCGCGCGCCAGGCGGTCGCCATCGCGCGCGCCAACGCCAAGCTGCAAACCGAGCCTGTGGTGCTGGCCCCCGTCAAAGGCGTCGGCGAAGTGGCATGGGCCACGCCGTTCAAGAAGGACTGGCGCACCGTGGCGATCAAGGAAAAGGCCGAGATGCTGATCGCCGCCAACAAGGCAGGACTGGACGCGGGCGCCAGCTTCATGTCGTCCAACCTGTTCCAGGTGAACCAGCAGAAGTACTTCGCCTCCACCGACGGCTCCTACATCGACCAGGACATTCACCGTCTGTGGTCGCCGCTGACCGCCACCGCCGTCGACAAGGCCACCAACCGCTTCCGCACTCGCGACGGTTTGTCGTCGCCGGCCAGCATGGGTTATGAATTCTTCGATGCGAAGGAAGCCAACAAGGTCAAGGCCGCCGGCAACGTCACCACGCTGTACAAGGGCGCCTACGATTTGATCGAGGACGCGCGCGCCGCCGGCCGCCAGGCCCGCGAAAAGCTGACCGCGAAAACCGTCGAACCGGGCAAGTACGACCTGGTGCTGTCGCCGGAACACCTGTTCCTGACCATCCACGAGTCGGTCGGCCACGCCACCGAACTCGATCGCGTGCTGGGCTACGAGGCCAACTACGCCGGCACCAGCTTCGCCACGCTGGACAAGTGGAAGAGCAAAAACTTCAAATACGGTTCGGACCTGGTCAACATCGTCGCCGACAAGACCACGCCAGGCTCGCTGGGCTGCGTGGGCTACGACGACGAAGGCGTGGCCTCCAAGCGCTGGGACCTGATCCGCAACGGCATCCTGGTCAACTACCAGGCCACGCGCGACCAGGCGGCCATCATCGGCGAGAAGGAATCGCACGGCTGCTCGTACGCGGACAGCTGGAGCAGCGTGCAGTTCCAGCGCATGCCGAACGTGTCGCTGGAAGCGGGCAAGAAGCCGCTGACGCCGGACGACATGGTCAAGGACGTCAAGAAGGGCATCTACATTCTGGGCCGCGGCTCGTACTCGATCGACCAGCAGCGCTACAACTTCCAGTTCGGCGGCCAGCTGTACTTCGAGATCAAGAACGGCAAGATCACCAACCAGCTGGAAGATGTGGCCTACCAGTCCAATACCCAGGAGTTCTGGAACGCCTGCTCGGCGCTGTGCGATGAACGCGACTGGCGCATGGGCGGCTCCTTCTTCGACGGCAAGGGCCAGCCTTCGCAGGTCAGCGCCGTATCGCACGGGTCGCCGACCACGCGCTTCAACGGCATCAACGTCATCAACACCGCTCGCAAGATAGGATAATCAATGAAGATGCTGAACCAGGAAGAAGCAAAACGCATTAGCGACAAGGTGATGTCGCTGTCCAAGGCCGACGAATGCCGCGTGCAGATCAGCGGTAGCCGCAACGGCAATATCCGCTACGCGCGCAACGCCGTGTCGACCGCCGGCCTGACCGAGAATACGCAGCTGACCGTCAGCGTCGCCTTCGGCAAGCGCCAGGGAACGGCCTCGATCAACGAGTTCGACGACAAGGCGCTGGAGCGCGCGGTACGCCGCGCCGAAGACGTGGCCCGACTGGCGCCTGAGAATCCGGAGTTCCAGCCGGCGATCAAGAAGCAGGACTACAAGTCTTCCGCCACCTACAACGAGGCCAACGCCGCCATCGATCCGGAATACCGTGCCGAAGTGGCGGCCGTCAGCATCAACGCCTGCCGCAAGCAGGGCCTGGTCGCGGCGGGCTTCTTCAGCGACACCACCGGCTTTGAAACGGTGGCCAACTCGAACGGCGTGTTCGGCTACCAGACCTTGAGCAATCTGGGCTTCACCATCACCACCCGTACCGAAGACGGGCGCGGTTCCGGCTGGGCCACCCGCTCGGCCACCGATGCCAAGAAGTTCGACGCGCGCGAAGCGTCCGAGATCGCGATCGAGAAAGCGCTTAAATCGGTGGAGGCCAAGGCGCTGGAGCCGGGCCGCTACACGGTGATCCTGGAGCCGGCGGCGACGTCGGAAATCATCGGCCGCATGTTCGGCGCCTTCGATGCGCGCCGCGCCGACGAGGGGCGCAGCTTCCTGTCGAAAAAGGGCGGCGGCAACCGCCTGGGCGAAAAGCTGTTCGACGAGCAGGTCAACGTCTGGGCCGATCCGTGGGACAAGGACGTGCCGGTGCTGGCGTGGGACGACTCGTCGATGCTGGCGCGCGAGCGCACGGACGTCATCAAGGGCGGCAAGGTGGCCTCGCTGGACTACACCCGCTACTGGGCCGAGAAGCAGGGCCAGCGCGCCGCCGGCCGTCACGGCAACATGATCATGGCGGGCGGCGGCAAGTCGACCGAGGAGTTGATCGCGTCGACCAAGAAGGGCGTACTGGTCACCCGCACCTGGTACATCCGCATGGTCGATCCGCAGTCGCTGCTGCTGACCGGCTTGACGCGCGACGGCACCTTCTACATCGAGAACGGCAAGATCAAGCATCCGATCAAGAACTTCCGCTTCAACGAAAGCCCGGTATCGATGCTGAACAATATCGATGAACTGGGCAAGCCGGTGGTGATCGGCGGCGACGAGGTGCGTTACCAGATGCTGATCCCGCCGATGAAGGTACGCGACTTTAACTTCACCTCCTTGTCGGACGCCGTATAAAGGTAGGGTTGTGGCCAACTACGATTTTTACTTCACCCGCCTGACTTACGAGTCGGGCGACTGGGATGTCGATATCCGCATGCCGAGCAACGTACTCAACTCGCTGGTCGAATACACGACCTTGCGGGTTGATCCCGTCGAACGCATCGTCGCGCTGTCAGATCCGAAGATGCTGGAGGCGCCGTTCTGCTATTTCGCCGGCCACAAGCTGGTGCAGTTCACGCCGGCCGAGCGCAAGAACCTGGAGCGCTACATCAAGGGTGGCGGCTTCCTGTTCGTGGACGACTGCAACCACGATATCGACGGCCTGTTCGCCAAATCGTTCGAGGCCGAAATCGCCCGTATCTTCGGGCCGAAGGCGCTGCACAAGATCCCGAATACGCATCCGGTGTATTCGAGCTTCTTCCATTTCGACGGCCCGCCCAACACCAGCGTGGAGCTCAACGGCTGGGGCGACGATCTGGTGCACGACTACCTGAAGGCGGTGGAAGTCGGCGGCCGCGTGCGGCTTTTGTACAGCAACAAGGACTACGGCTGCGAGTGGGACTACGACTTCCGCAACAAGCGCTGGCTGGTGGTCGACAATACCCGCTTTGCGGTCAATATCATTCAATATGCGTTGGGAGCTTGATCTTGGATAGTGCAATCGCCTGGAGCGAAAATGAAATCGGCGCGCTGAGCGCCAAGGTGGCGGCGCTGAAGGCGAGCATGTCCCGTGTGATCATCGGCCAGGAAAACGTGATCGATTCGCTGATCATCTGCCTGCTGGCCGGCGGCCACGCATTGGTGGAAGGCGTGCCGGGACTGGGCAAGACGTTGCTGGTGAAATCGCTGTCGCAGGCGACGGACATGGACTTCCATCGCGTGCAGTTCACGCCGGACCTGATGCCGTCCGATATCGTCGGCACCGAGATCCTGGAAGAAGACCATGCGACGCGCAAGCGCGAGTTCCGCTTCCAGCAAGGGCCGGTGTTCACGCAGGTGCTGCTGGCCGACGAGATCAACCGCGCGCCGCCGAAGACGCAATCGGCGCTACTGGAGGCGATGCAGGAGCGCAGCGTCACCTTCGCCGGCCAGACGCACAAGCTGCCCAAGCCTTTCTTCGTGCTGGCGACGCAGAACCCGATCGAGCAGGCCGGCACCTATCCGCTGCCGGAAGCGCAGCTGGACCGCTTCCTGCTGCGTATTGACGTGGTCTATCCGACCGAGGAAGAGGAGATCGCGATGGTCTCCGCCACCACCCACGCCGGCCTGAAAGACGCAGACCCGGTGATGGACGTGGCGACCTTGCTGCGCTTGCAGCAGCTGGTGCGCGACATCGAAATCGGCGACCACCTGCTGGCGTATGCGACGCGGCTGGTGCGCGCTACCCGTCCGGCGCTGACGACAGTGCCGGCGGTGAAAAAGCATGTGGGCTGGGGCGCGGGTCCGCGCGCGGGGCAGGCGCTGGTGCTGGCCTCCAAGGCGCGCGCGCTGATGCACAACCGCCTGGCTGTCACCCGCGAAGACATCGGCGAGATGCTGCTGCCGGTGCTGGCGCATCGCGTGATCCGCAACTTCGAGGCGGAAGCCGATGGCGTCGCGATCGCCGACATCCTGCTGGCGCTGCGCGAGCATATCCGCCCAGATTAAGCCGCGATGCAATCGACCTTTAAACCGTCCGCGCCGGGGACGTCCGCCACCTCCATGACGGCGATGATGGCGCAGACCAAGGATCTGGAGCTGGTGATACGCCACGTGCTGGCGGGGCTGGGCCACGGCCTGCACGCGGGCCGCGAGCGCGGCGCCGGCGTCGAGTTCTCCGAGTACCGGGCTTACGCGCCGGGCGACGAGTGGCGCCGTGTCGACTGGAAGCTGCTGGCGCGCGCGGACCGCTACTTCGTCCGCGAGGCGGAGCGTGACAGCCACGTCGCCACCTGGTTGTGGCTGGACGCCAGCGCCTCGATGGCGGAGCCCAGCCGCGAGATCAACGGCGTCGACAAGCTGTGGTTCGCGCGCACCGTGCTGGCCTGCGTGGCGGCCATCGCGCAGCGGCAGGGCGACGCGTTTGGGCTGGTGGTGTGCAGCGGCGGCAAAGTCGAATTCACGCAAGCCTCGCGCGGGCCACGCCAGCTGCAGCGCGTGCTGGCGCAGCTGGCCAAGGCCAAGCCGGAAGGCAGCCTGCCCAGCGCCGAGGTACTGAAGGCCAACCTGCACTTCGCCCGTTCGCCGAGTTTGATTTTCGCCGCCAGTGATTTCCTCGACTGGCCGTCGCCGTTGAGCGAAGCGCTGCTGCGCCTGCGCAGCCTGCGGCACGACGTGCGCCTGCTGACCTTGCGCACGCAGGCGGAGGTGGACGCCAGCTTCAAGGCCGGCGCGGCCTACCGCGATCCCGAACAGAGCGACGGCTTGCACCGCATGAGCAATGCCGACCGCGAAAGCTACAGGCAGCAGAGCCGCGCGCACTTCGATGCGGTGGCGACCAGCTGCCGTCAAAACAATATCGTCCACTACGAGGCGCGTATCGAGCAGCCTCTGGGCGGCGTGCTGCGCAGCTGGTTGCAGCTGGCCGGAGCGCGCGCAAAATGAAGATGGGTTGTCGATGCTGAGTTCTTATCCCTTGTGGTGGCTTGCGCTGCCGGTGCTGTTGCTGCCGGTGTGGTGGCATCGCCAGAAACGCCAGCGCCTGAAGGCCGAACCGCTGGCGACGGCGCGCTTCCTGCCGTCGGCCGCGCCGGAGCAGCTGCGCGTCTGGCAGTGGCGCGACCGCCTGCTGTTGCTGGTGCGTTGCCTGATGTTGGTGGCGCTGATCGCCTGGCTGGCCGCGACCATTTTCCCGTGGCGCGGCGATACCGTGCTGCTGGACGCCGGCGCCGACAAGGCTTGGGCGGAGCAGCAGATCGCCGCCGCCGGCATGGGGCCAGCGCAGCGCATCGAGCTGCCGTCGAACGGCTTGCAATGGCTGCGCCAACACGAACGCGACTGGCGTCCCAGCGCGCGCCTGCTGATCGTCGCCCGCGCCGACCAGGTGGCGATGCCGGCCCGCGTGCCGCAATTCAGCCATCAGGTGGAACTGCGCACCAAGCCGCCGTCCGCCCCTGCTGCTGCCACCGCGTCACCGACCGAACATCACATCGTGCTGGCGGGCGCGCAGGAGCAGGGCGCCGCCTGGCGTTCGCTGTTCGCCGCCTTCAGCCGCGCCGGCGATGGCGCCAACCGCTACACGCCCGCTGCCGAACCAGACGCAAAAACCGAGTTGATCGTCTGGGAGTCCGCCGCCGCGCCGCCTGCCAACTGGCGCGCCCCGCACTGGTGGATCGCCGCGCCAACCGGCTTCCCCGAACTGGCAAACGCCTCTACGCTGAACATCAACGGCGTCACGCTGAAATACGCCGACTCGCCGCGCGGCCGTCTCTGGACCTCCGACGCCATGCCGCCACGCGACGCCGACACCGCGCGCGCCCTCTACGAAGCCTGGCAGCAGCTTGGCCCGGCCCCCGCACCTGCCTACCCGATGCCATCGCAAGCGCTGTCCGCCGCGCGCAGCGCGCTGCCCGCCATCACCGACGCCAAGCCGGCCGCCTGGCTCGCCCTTGCCCTGCTGGCGCTGTTTTTACTCGAACGGATACTGACCCATGCACGGCGAAACTGACATCCTACGCCGCCACCTGTGGGCCGCCGTCCTGCGCCGCCGCGTGCCGCAATGGCTGGCCGCGCTGGCGCCGTTGGCGATCGCACTGGTTCTGCTGCACGCAGCCCGTCCACTGGTGATCGCGGCCATACTGCCGTGGGCCATCTGGCTGGCGATCGACATCTACCGCTGGCGCCTGCGCATCAAGCGGGAATGGACCTCGTGGCTGAACGCCGCCATCCCCGCGCTGGAAGACAGCAGCACGCTGCTGGCCGCCGACGCCATTACGCCCATCGCCAAGCTCCAGCAGCAACGCCTGCAAGCCCGACTGGCCTCCGTACTGGGCGAGAATGACTACCGCAGCATCGCCCGCAGCCGGGTGCGCATCAGCATCCTGCCCATCCTGCTCAGCCTTGCCGCCGCAGGCGCCGCATGGGGCTACCATGGCAAGCAGACCGCCATCGTCGCAACCACCGCCGCCAGCCAGGCGGCCAAGCCCATCGTCGACGGCGAGATCTACCTGCGCGTCACGCCGCCGGCCTACACCGGCGTTCAGTCATTCGAGACCGCCGCCCGCGACATCCAGGTACCGCAATTCTCCGAAGTGCGCTGGTGCGTGCGCAATCCGAGCGGCCCGCAGCCGGCGGTGGAACTGGGCGATGGACTCAGCCTGCCCGTCACAGAAGCCTGCGCGATGAAGCGCGTCGAAGAATCGCTGTTCTGGCGCGCGCGCGGCAAGAACGGCACGCGCTACAACATCCGCGTCACGCCGGACCAGGCGCCGCAAGTGACCATCGTCGAGCCGAGCGAATTGATACACATCCTCGTCAAAGACGCGAAGACCGTGCAGATCTCCGTCACCGCCCGCGACGACTACGCCATCGTCCGCGCCAGTTTGCACATGACGCTGGCGCGCGGCAGCGGCGAGAACATCCGCTTCAGCGACCGCGAAGTGCCGCTGCCGCAATCGTCCGATCCCAAAGTCCGCAACTGGAAAAAGCAGTGGACGCTGGCGGAGCTGGGCATGGAGCCCGGTGACGAGTTGTACTTCTTCGTACGCGCCACCGACAACTCGCCGGACAATCCGCACACCACCCAGTCGCCGACCTACACGCTGCGCCTGCCCGCGCCGGAAGCGGAGAGCCTGGACTCGACCGCGCTGCCGTCGATCGCCAAGCCTGAAAACCTGCGCAGCCAGCGCCAGATCATCATCGACACCGAGCAACTGGTGGCCGACATGCAGGCCCACCCCAGCATGCCGGCGGCCACGCTGCGCGAGCGCAGCGAAACCATCGCCTCCGACCAGGCCAAGCTGCGGCTGCGCTACGGCCAGTTCCTCGGCGAGGAATCCAGCCTGTTCGGCGACGAGCACGAACACGAAGGCGAGGAACACCACGGCGGCAAGCCGGGCTTCGGCAGCGAGATGTCGGTGCTGAAGGAGTTCGGCCACGCGCACGACCAGGAAGACAACGCCACCATCTTCGATCCCAAGACCAAGGCGGTATTGAAGCGCGCGCTGTCGGCCATGTGGGATGCGGAAAAATCGCTGCGCGCCATCTCGCCCAAACCCGCGCTGCCGCCCGAGTACAAGGCGCTGGACGCGATCAAGGAATTGCAGGCGGCGGAGCGCATCTACCTGCACCGCACCGCCTTCGTGCCGCCCGCGCTGAAGGAAGAAAAACGCATGAGCGGCGACATCGTCGGCGTGTTGAGCTACAAGCGCGCGCAGGGCTCCGCCGGCGACACCGTGCCGGCCGAAGTGCGCGAACTGGTGCAAGCCCTGTCGCAGGACGGCGCGCTGCCGGCCCTGTGGAGCAAGGCCGCGCGCGACACCATCGCCGCCCGCATCACCGACCAGGAACAGAAACTGAGCGCCCAGCGCGCGGTGCAGGATGTGCAGGATGGCTGCGTCGCCTGTCGCGGCGAGCTGCGCGCTTGGCTGCGCGGCACGCTGGCGGATGCGCCGGTGCTGCTGCAAGCGCGGCCTTCGACGGATACGCCGTTCCGCCAGGCGTGGAACGGCAAGGAGCAGCCGAAATGATCAACATGGATCTCACCGCAATCGCCGCGCCTGCGACAGTGCTGGCCGTCGGCGCAGTCAGCGCCGTGCTGTATGGCCGCAAGCGCAATTGGATCAACGCGTCGCTGATCGCTGTGGCATCGGCATCGCTGGCGGTTTCGCTGGCCGACATACGTTTGCCGCAGGCTGGCGAGAACATCGTGGCGGTAGCGACCGGCGCTGACGGCGGCATCAGCGAGACGTCATTGATGGCGATACCGCGCGCGCAGGCTATCAGCTTGAGCGGCGACGGCCTGCGTGCAGCGGAGTGGGGCGACCTGCCTGCACGCCGCGTGCAGTGGCAGCCAGCCGCCGCCGACATGCTGTGGCTGGACTTCCCCCGTTCGATGTCGCTGGGCCGGATCTTCACCTTGACGGTGCGGCGCGCGCAGGCGCAGGCGGGCTGGCGCCTACAGCTGCTGGCCGAGAACAAGCAGGTGCTGGCGGATTCGAATCTCGCCGGCGCCGCCACGTCGCAGCTGAGCGTGCAATGGCTGCCGCCGGTGGCGGAGGCGATGGTGTTGCAGGCGCGCTTGCTGGACGCCGCAGGAAAAACGATCGCGCAAGGTCCGGTGCCGTTGCACGTCAAGGACGCCTTGCCCTTGCAGATACAGGGCCGCTTCGACGCGCCGTCGTTCGATGCCCGCGCGCTGAATCAGCTGCTGGCCGACGGCAACGCGATACTCGACTGGAACGTCGCGCTGGGCAAGGCGGTGGCGCGCAGCGAAACCGCCCGCGCTCCGTTGACGGCCCCGAACGCGGTGTTTGTCGATGCCGCCTACGTGGAGCATATGAATCCGTCGGCGCGCAGCGCGCTGCTGGCACAGACGCGGCAAGGCGTGCCGCTGGTGGTATTGGGCGCGAACGCCGCCGACGCCGCCATGTGGCAGCGTGAGTTCGGCCTGCGCCTGCATCCGCAATCGCCGACCACGGAGAAGGAGGACACGCGCCAGTTCACCGTCGCCGGCGCCGCGTTGGCGATGCCGCCGGCCGGCTTGAACCCCGACGACAACGCGGCCGCGCCGTGGTCCGTCGTGGCGCGCGACGGCAAGAAGCTGCCGTGGTTGTGGCAGCGCGATGTGCAGCATGGGCGCGTGGTGTGGATAGGCGTCTCGGACTGGCACCGCTATGCGATCAGCGCGCCGCAAGCCCTGGCCTTGTGGTGGCAGGGCGCAATGGACAAGATCGCATTGACCAGCGCGCAGAAAACCAGCTGGCGGCTGCCGGACCCGATGCCGATTCCCGGCCTGCGCAGCGAGGTGTGCGTGGAAGGCGGCGCCGTGGCGAGCGTGCAGCCGGCCGACGGCGGCCCCGCGCTGCCGTTGCAGGCGCGCGCCGACAAGGCCGATGCGCGATGCGGCGCCTGGTGGCCGCAGCGTGCCGGCTGGGCGAAGTTCAACGCGGCGGGCATGGAAGCGCCGGCGTTCGAGTATGTGTATGACGTGAAGGATTGGCCGGCCTGGCAGCGGGCCTTGCGGCGCGATGCGACGGCGGTGTATGCGGCGCGGGCCGCTGGTGCTGACGGCAAGGGCAGCGGCGCGGCAGTGGAACGTCCACTGCCGGCTGTGCCTTTTGCGCTGGTGTTCGCCCTGTGCATGCTGGGCTTGTGGTATCGCGAGTCGGCGCAACGCCGGTAAAAAAGATCCTGCAACCGCGATTGCAGGATCAAAACCGGCCTGGTACTTTGGCCGGCATCCTTGGAACTGACATCAGAACTTGTAGTTCAGTCCAAACAGAACCGTGCGGCCATACTTCGCATACTCCAGCTGGCGGTCCTTGCTGTTGGCGTAGGTTTCATACGCCTCGTTGGTCAGGTTGTTCACCTGCAGCAGCACGCCCAGGCCCTTGTAGGCGCCGTCGTTGAAGGTGTAGCCGATCTGGAAATCGACCGGGCTGTCGCCCACCACGTAACGCAGCTGGCGATCGCCGGCGAAGTTGCCGATCTCACCCACGTAGTCCGAACGGCGGCGCGTGCTCACGCGCGTCGAGAAGCCGTTCTTTTCGTAGTACATCGTCAGGTTGGTGACGTTGCGCGACAGGCCAGGCAGCTGGATCTTGCCGATGGTCGCGTTGATCTGCTTGATGTCGATGCCGCTCTCGGTGTACGAGCTGCTGGCCAGCACGCCGAAGCCGTCCAGCGCAGGCGTGAGCAATTCCAGCGGTACCGACACGGACACTTCGGCGCCTTTCAGCATGCCGCCGCCGCCGTTGTAGGACGTGGTGTACTGGCCCATGTTGCTGATGGCATTGGTGCCCGGCGTGTACTGCGAGAAGTCGCGGGTTTCCGAGAAGGTGTAGATGTAGGTGTCGAGCTTTTTGTAGAAGCCCGCCAGCGCCACATAGCCCTTCTTGGCGAAGTACTTTTCCCACGAAATGTCGAAGGCCTTGGCGCGCCATGGATCGAGGCGCGCGTTGCCGCCGCTGCCGCTCGGCAGGCGGGTGCCGGCGTCGACGGTGAAGTTAAAGCCGGCGTTGAGCTGGTCGACGCGGGCGCGGGCGATCTGCTTGGCCACCGACAGGCGCAACGTCTGCTCGTTCGGCAGGCCGAAGGCCAGGTTCATGCTCGGCAGGATGTCGTTGTAGGCCTTGCCGTCCTCGATAGGATGGGCCGCGCCGCCGTTGTCGGCGTACAGCGACTGCGAGGACTGGTCGGTGTGCACCAGTTGCGCGCCGAAGTTGCCGCGCACGGTCACGCCGCCCCAATCGCTGTCGATGTTGGCGCGGGCGTAGCCGGTGCTGATTTTTTCGGTCACGTCCCAGGCGCGGCTGATGGTGCCGGCGTTGTTGGCCAGGCTGTAGTCGATCGGGTTGAAGTACTTGGCGATCACGCCCGGCACGTTCCACGACGGGACGATGCCGGAGCCGGCGAAGCCCAGGTCGACCGGCGCGTACAGCAGGTCGCTGGAGATGGTCGGATTGCCCTTGGCGAACAGCTGGCCGGACGGCTGGCGCTTGGTCTTGGTACGGTCGCTGTAGTTCATGCCGATGTCGAAGCCGGACAGATATTTGTCCAGCATTTCCGGCGCCGGCAGCGTGGCGGCCAGCTTGAAGCTCTTCAGCGTGTCCTTCAGGTGCGGCGAGTAGGTGCTGCCGTAGCCGTAGATCGAGTTGCCGGTATAGAGCTTGGTCGGATCGCTGTAATCGAGCTTGCCGGCGATGGTGGCGAAGTGGCCGGGCGTCCAGCCCACCGTCATCAGCGGGTCGTTGAAGGCGCCGCCGCCGGCGCTTTGCAGCTGCAGGTTGTTTTCGAGGTAGGTCTCGTCGCGCTTGGCTTCCGAGTAGTTGGCGTCGGCCAGCAGCGACCAGCCGCCGAAGTTGAATTTGTTGGCCCAGCCGGCGGTGCGGATCTCATCCTTGCGGTTGTTGTACTGGCCGCGCACCAGCGGGTAGGCGCCGGTGGCGGTGCCGCCCAGCAGCGTGCCGTTGACGATGTTGGTGCTGTTGTAGTTGAAGCCGACCGGGTTGTTGCTGCCGTTGTAGCCGCCCAGGTTGACCTCGAACTGGTTGTTGGTGTCGACCTGCTTGAACTCGGAGGCGAAGATGTCCAGGGTGCTGGTCCACATCTTGTTCGGACGGTATTCCAGCACGCCGATCAGGCCGGTGCGCTTGAGGGTGCCGCTCTTGGCCAGCGACTTGACGCCGGCGGTGACGTAGGTGCCGGCCGGTACGCCGGAGACCTTGCTCTGGTCGAAAGGCTCGTAGGTGCCGGTCTCGTTGTCGAGGATCGGCGATTCCATGTTGGCGATGCCGAGCGCGACGCCGACCGTGCGGTTGGCGAACTGGTCGATGTAGCTGGCGCTGAAGCGGTGGCCGGTGTCCTTGGTGTTGGCGATCTTGCCCATCGAGTTTTGTTCGCCGCGCACGTTGACCGACAGCGTGCGGCCGGGGAAGGCCAGCGGACGCACGGTCTGCATGTCGATGGTGCCCGACAGGCCCTGGCCGACCAGGCCGGCGTCCGGGGTTTTGTAGACGGTCACGCCGCTCAGCAATTCGGACGGGTACTGGTCGAATTCCACGCTGCGGTTGTCGCCGGTGCTGACCTGTTCGCGGCCGTTGAGCAGGGTGGTGGCGAAGTCCGGCGACAGGCCGCGGATGCTGATCACCTGCGCGCGGCCGGCCACGCGCTGCGCCGCCAGGCCCGGCAGGCGGGCGATCGATTCGGCGATGCTGACGTCGGGCAGTTTGCCGATGTCTTCGGCGGAGATGGATTCGACGATGGAGGTCGCATCCCGTTTGACCGAAATCGCGTCCTCGATGCCGCGGCGGATGCCCGACACCACCACGGTCGACATCGGCGCGTCGGCCGCTTGCGGCGCGGCGCTGGCTTCCGCCGCGTGCAGCGGCGCGGCCAGCGCCGAGATCAGGACCGCGCAGGCGGCGGCCACCGGGGTCAGAGGAAGGGCGGCACGGACGCCGGACGGGTGCGTATTCAACTTCATTTGGAGGTCTCCTGGTGTTGTAAAAGGTCGTTTCTGAACGGCGTTCTGAGGCCGCTTGGAAACGATCTTGTATT
The DNA here is from genome assembly GCF_003416895.1 of Duganella sp. BJB476. Lineage (GTDB taxonomy): Bacteria > Pseudomonadota > Gammaproteobacteria > Burkholderiales > Burkholderiaceae_D > Rugamonas. The sequence goes on along the minus strand of NZ_QVIO01000012.1, from coordinate 33,556 downwards.
AAAACTAGAAACCAAGTCAAACGAATATTGGTGCATTGATATCAATAATGAGTATGTTTAGCCATAAATCCCCTGAGGAAGCGCTTCCATGTTGTATTTTTGTGTAGGTAAACTACATCGATAGTCGCGACGCCCACAACACGATGCGCTCCGCGACCGCCGCATCGCTGACGGTGTCGAGCGCCATCGATTGCATCGGCGTGATGCCGGGCGGGGCGACCTTGTAGAAATGGGTCAGGGCGGGGAAGCGGGCCAGTTCCGTCGGCAAATTGATCCGCCCCTCGGCGAGACGGTCCGCATGCGCCGGCGGCACCGAGGCATCCTGTCCGCCCTGGACGATCAGCACCGGCTGGCGCACGCGCGCCAGCTCGGCCACGGGATCGACGCGGTCCGTGCTGCGCAGATAGTCGAGGCTGAAGGCCGGCATATTCGCCAGCATCGCCGTCTGCGGATCGGCCTGGGCGCCGGCCGGCAGCGGCTCGCCGGCGCGCAGGGCGGCGATGGTCCGGTCGTACATCGCCAGATTGGCGCCCGGCGGCATCATCGCCGCCAGCTGCTCGCGCATCAGGGTGAGCAGCGGCGTGGCCGGACCGGACAGCTCGACCACGCCGTCTACGGCCGGCGCATCGGGGCCGCTGGCCAGCAACGACGCCACCAGCGCGCCTTCGCTGTGCCCGGCCACGATGAGGGGATGCGCCGGCGCGGCCTTGCGCAGCAACGCCAGGCCGGCCGAGGCGACCTCGGCCCGGGTGGCGAAGGCCGCGTGGCGGGCCGCCGCCTGCGGGTCCAGCGTGCGGGAGCCGGTGCCCGGACCGATCTTCGCCATCCGCAGCACGGCGTAGCCACGCTCGCCCAGCTGCGCGGCCAGGTCCGCATACAGATGCGGCTTGAGGTTCATGGAGGGATAGTTGCCGTCGACATCGCTGAAGAGCGAGCCGGGCAGCAGCAACACCGCGCCCTGCGGCTTCCCGGCAGGGAGGGTGAGGCGGCAGGCGATTTCCACGCCGGCGACGGTGACAGTGTCGTCCTGCTCGCGCAGTTGGGCGGCGCTGGCGATGGACAGGGTGAGCGCGCCGACGGCGACCATGGCAATCTGTTGGAGCGTACGCATGATCTTCCTTTCCTGGTAAAGCACCAAGACTGAAGTATCACGCTACGTGAATGTCAAACAGATCTTGCCGGCGGCGCTACCACTTCTGCCAGCCGACCACGTAGGCCGGCGCGGCATGGTTGCACACCGGATCGACGATGGGCTTCATCTGCATGCGCGCGAACGGCAGCACACCCGCCCACACCGGCCAGCTCATGTCGTCCTCGTCGTCCTCCGGGCCGCCGGCGCGCACCTTGCAGGCCGCCTCGGCTAGCGTGATGCGCATGATGGTGGTGGCCGCGAACTCCTTGTCCGAGCCGGGACGGATATCGGCCTGGCGGCCCGGCACCAGCTTCTCCATGAACGCCTCCATCGTGCGGCGCCGCTCGCCCTCGTCCGCCACCACTTCGAAGCGGCCGTAGATCATCGCCGAACGGTAGTTCATCGAATGATTGAACGCCGAACGCGCCATCACCAGGCCGTCGAGGTGCGTGATGGTCACGCAGATCTCGCTCTCCGTCAAACGCTTGAGCATGCGGCTGCCGTTGGAGCCGTGGATGTACAGGTGATCCCCCTCGCGCCAGCAGGCGGTGGGAATGCAGTGCGATCCCTTGTCGTCGGCGAAGGCGATGTGGCACAGGTAGGCGTCGTCGATGATGGCATGCAGCGTGGCGGTATCGTAATGCGCGTTGGTCGGAATGCGGCGGACGCGGGTGCGTTCGCTCGGTGCGGCGTGGTTTGCTGGTTCGGTCATGATCTCCATCCAAAAAGGTTGAAGCCGCAATATAATGGCTGGCTGGCTCCTGTAACAGGTCCAGAAATATTCATTTTCATGGAGCCACGAATGGACTTTGCCTTGCTGATCGACGGCTATGCCGCGCAGAACCGCCATCGCGGCTGGCCGCGCCAGCGTTTGCTGCACGAATGCCTGCGCGCCGCCATCCGCAACGGCACGCTGGCGGCGGGCACGCGGCTGGCCGCTTCGCGCGCGCTGGCCGAGGAATTGGGCCTGGCCCGCAACACCGTGTTGTACGCCTACGAGCAGTTGGCCAGCGAAGGCTTCGTCACCACCGACCGGCGCGGCACCGTGGTGGCCGCCGTGGCGCCGGACCGCAAGCCGGCCGCGCTGCAGGCGGCGGCGCAGCCGCAGGCCGGCCTGTCGCAGCGTGCGCGCGCCTTGCGCCCGCAGCAGGGACCGGCCGAGATGATGGGCGCCTTCGTGCCCGGCGTGCCGGCGCTCGACCATTTTCCGCTCACCTTGTGGCGCCGCATGCTGGAACGGGCCTGGCGCGCGCTGACGGTGGAGCAGCTCAACTACGGCGACCCGGCCGGCGAGCCGCAGCTGCGCGAAGCCATCGCCGACCACCTGCGCGCCGCGCGCGGCGTGGTGTGCGAGGCGGCGCAGGTGTTCATCACCGACGGTACGCAAAGCAGCCTGGATCTGTGCGTGCGCGCGCTGGCCGACGTCGGCGACACCATCTGGATCGAGAACCCCGGCTACGGCGGCGCGCTGGCGGCGGCGCGCGCGGCCAGCCTGAATGTGGCCGGCATCGATATCGACGACGACGGCATCGCGCCCACCGGCGACGACTGGCTGCTGCGGCCGCCGCGCCTGGTCTACACCACGCCCTCGCACCAGTACCCGGTGGGCAGCGTGCTCAGTCTGCGCCGCCGGCTGGCGCTGATCGCCGCCGCGCGCGAGGCCGGCGCGCTGATCATCGAGGACGACTACGACAGCGAATTCCGCCACGACGGCGCGCCGCTGTCGGCCATGCAGGGCCTGGCGCCGGACGCGCCGGTGGTCTACCTGGGCACCTTCAGCAAGACCATGTTCCCGTCGCTGCGGATCGGCTTCGTGGTGGTGCCGCCGTGGCTGGCCGAGTCCTTCGCGCAGATGCGCGCGCAGTCGTCCGCGCGCGGGCGCGTGGCCGAGCAGCTGGCGCTGGCGGAGTTCCTGCGCAGCGGCCAGTTCGCGCTGCACCTGCGGCGCATGCGGCGGCTGTACCGGCAGCGGCGCGACGCGCTGGTGGCGGCGCTGGAAAAACATCTGGGATCGGTGGCGACGGTGTATGGCGGTTCGGCCGGCATGCACCTGGCGCTGCGCTTCACGCATGCCGACATGGACGACCACGCGATCAGCGCGCAGGCGCTGGAGCACGGCATCGTGGCCGAGGCGCTGAGCGGCAAGGACACGCAGGGGACGTCGGGCTGGAGGGGATTGATGCTCGGCTACGCACAAGTGCCGGCCGAGCAGATGGAAGGACTGGTCAAACAGTTGGCGGCGATATTGCACCTGGCGGCGTTCGCCGCCAACCGTTCAAGACGACATTAAAACGCGGTGTCGGCGCGGATGTACATCGAGCGGCCGTTGACGCCGATCGGGCAGGTTTCCCAGCAGCGGGTGAAGCCCAGTTTCGGGAACGCGCCGCCGTTGGTCCACTCCGACGGCAGCTGGTTGAACATATTGTTCACGCCGACGCTGAAGAAGGTGCGCTTGGTGTAGGCATAACGCACCGAGGCGTCGACCAGCCACTTGGCATCCCACTTTTGCAGCGGGCTGAAGTTTTCCGCTTCCACTTCGCCGTAGTAGTTGGCGCGGGTGTTCAGGTTCCACTGGCCGGCGCTGTAGTCGGCCGCCACCACGTGGTGCTTGCGCGGCTGGCCGTGTTCGATCAGGGTCACTTGCGACTTGTCGAACAGCTGCTCGCCGGTCAGCACCGACGACGTCGAATGACGCTTGGTGACTTCGGTCTTGTTGAAGCCCAGCTGGCCGGACAGCACCAAGGTCGACGCCGCGAACTTCGAGGTGTGCTCGGCCACGATGTCCAGGCCGCGGGTGCGGGTGTCGACCGCGTTGGTGAAGAACTGCGCCTGGCCCACGCCCAGCGGCTTGAGGATGTTGGCGATCGGGCCGCCGCCGGCTTCCGGTGCGATCTCGCTCGAGAACACGATGCGGTCCTTGATCTTGATCTCATACAGGTCGGCGGTCAGCGACATATTCTTCGCCGGACGCAGCACCATGCCGACGCTGCCGCTGGTCGAGGTTTCCTCTTTCAGCGGCGCGATGCCGAAGGCCTGGGTGACGGCGCTGCCCTGGCGCGCGGTCAGGGTTTCGGTCAGCACGCCGTTGTTCAGGTTGGTCGACACGGAGCTGTAGAACTCCTGCTGCACGCTCGGCGCGCGGAAGCCGGTGGACAGGCTGCCACGGAAGCCGATTTCCTTGGTCGGGTCGAAACGGGCGCTCAGCTTGCCGGTGACGGTGCTGCCGAAGTCCGAGTATTTTTCGTAGCGCACGGCGCCGGCCAGGGTCAGGTTGTCGAGCGGCTTGTGCTCGGCGTCGAGGAACAGGGCGATGTTGTGGCGGCCCGAATCGACGGCGGTGGCCGGCGTGTAGCCAGGGAAGCCCTGGATGCCGGAGGCGGCGGTGGCGCCGCTCGGCGTGGTGATGGCGATGGCCGGGTTGTTGGTGCGGCCGTACTGGTAGGAGACCGGGTCGCCGGCGACGATCTGGTAATTGTCGGCGCGGTATTCGAAGCCGGTGGCTAGGAAGATGCTGCTGTCGCCAAACTTGACCGGGCCCTTGACGTCGGCGTTGAAGGTCAGCTGGTTGAACTTCAGCGTGCCGGTGTTGGCGTCGCGCGGCGATTCGCCGTAGATGCTGCCGTCGGCTTTTTTCTCGTACCAGTAGCTGACGTTGACGCTGTCCGATTCATGGAAGCCCAGCTCGCTGGCGCCGTAGTTGATGCTGACGTCGGCCTTCCAGTCGTTGGCCAGGTCGCGGCGGTAGCCGAAGGCGAACGAGGCGTCCTTGATGTCGGTGCGGATCGCCGGCAGGTAGCCGTTCGGCGCGATCGCCGGGATGGTGCGGTCGTCGCCGGCCGAGCGGAAGAAGCCGAAGGAATCGCTCTTGCGCTTGGAGATGCCGCCGAAGGCGTAGAACTCGCTGGCCTTGTCGATCGGCAGCGCGGCGTTCCACCACAGGTAGCCGTCCTTGGTGTTGCTGTCGCCGATGTGCTGGGTCACGCGCGGCGGGTTGACGCGCAGCGAATCGGGGCCGGCGCGGTTGGTCTCGCCGCGCTTGCGCGCTTCGGCGGTCAGGTTGATGAAGCCGCCGTCCTGGCCCAGCGCGAAGCCGGTGTTGGCGGTGCCCGAGTAGAGGTCGCCGTCGCCTTCGGAGGTGGTGCCGTAGCTGCCGCTGACCTGGGTCTCGTTGACCTGCGACTTCAGCACGATGTTGATCACGCCGGCGATCGCGTCGGAGCCGTATTGGGCGGCGGCGCCGTCGCGCAGCACTTCGATGTGGTGGATGGCGCCCAGCGGAATGGCGTTGATGTCGGTGCCGGCCGAGCCGCGACCGATGGTCTGCTGCACGTTCACCAGCGCCTGCTGGTGGCGGCGCTTGCCGTTGACCAGTACCAGCACCTGGTCAGGTCCCAGCGAGCGCAGCGTGGCCGGGCGGATCGAGTCGGTGCCGTCGCTGATGAAGGTGCTGGAGAAGTTGAACGATGGGTCCAGCGTCTGCAGCAGCTTGCCCAGTTCCAGCGGGCCGGCGGTCTGCATGTCTTTCAGGCTGATCAGTCCGACCGGGGCCGAGGTGTCCAGCGCGGTCTTGGCGACCGAGCGCGAGCCCAGCACGACCACGGTTTGTTCCTGGGCCGGTGCGGCGTCGGCGGCGGCGGTTTGGGCGCTGCCCTGGCCGGCGGCCAGCAGCAGGATCGCGCTGGCGACCAGCGTGCGTTTGAAGTGCGGTGCTCTTGTCATGTATCTCTCTCGTTGTTGTGGACACGCGCGGATAGCACGGTCGAGAAAAATACTATCGTGGCCGCTAACTGTGCGGCAACGCGGCTTGCACCATATTGTTGCGAAATATGCACATTTGATAATATTGCGTGCGTTATACGACGACTTGGCGTAATCTGACCGACGGGCTGCCGCAAAATGGTGCAAAACTGTGGTGCGCACGCATCAGTAAACTGTTTATTGCTGATCCAACATCCAGCCCTTCAAACCGTTGACCCAGGACTTGGCCGGCAGGTTCAGGCTCTTCTTGATGGCGCCGGCGCGCTCGTACAGCACGCTGAAGTCCAGCACCGGCGACTGCTTGAAGGCGATCACCACGATGTTGGCGTCGTGCACCTCCGGCAGCCAGACCACGGCGTCGAACACCTGTTCCATCGCGTGCAGGTTCTTGTCGTAGTTGGCGAAATCGCCGAACACATTGGTGGTCATCATGCCGCCGTCGCGCAGGCAGTCGAAGCAGGCCTGGTAGAACTCGGGCGAGTCCAGCACCGGGCCGCGCGCCTCCTCGTCGTACAAGTCCACCTGCAGGATGTCGACGCTGCCATGGTTGGCCGGGTCGAGCACGAAATCCATGGCGTTCATTTCCAGCACGTTGAGGCGCTCGTCGTTGGACGGCAGGCCGAACTGCGCGTTGCAGATGGCGATCACGTTGGGATTGAGCTCGACCGCCGTCACGCGCGCGCCGGGCAGGCGGCGGTAGCAGAACTTGGTCAGCGCGGCGCTGCCCAGGCCCAGCTGCACGATGTGGCGCGGCTGGTCGTTGAAGAGCAGCCACATCATCATCATCTGCACGTACTCGAGTTCGATGTTGTCCGGCTTGGCCAGGCGCATCGCGCCCTGCACCCAGGAGGTGCCGAGGTGCAGGCTGCGCACGCCCTCGAATTCGGTGGTGGTGGCCGGCGGGTGGCCGGGCGCGTCGTAGCGGGCGGGAGAGGCAGGAATCTTGGACATGGCGGCAGTTTACCAGCCCGTCAGGCTTTGCGCGCGGCGTAAAAAAAGACGCCGCGGCGTCTTTTGGGGGATAGGGCTCAGGATTTGCGGCGGCGCGCCATCCATCCCATCAATGCCAGGCCGCCCAGCAGCATGCCGTAGGTGGCCGGTTCCGGCACGGCCGAGGTGATGTCCAGCGTGCCGGCGTAGCTGGCGGTGCCGGTGTCGGTGCCGATGATGGTCAGCTTGACCAGGCCGCTCACCGGCACGCTGAAGAACACGCTGCCCGATGCGGTGCCACCGATGAACGGGATGGGCACGCCGTTATAGACCGTCAGTGGCACGCCGTTGATGTCGGCCCAGCTGAAGTTCAGCACGCTCGTTGGCGAAGCTGAAACGTTGGTAATGTTGGCGAAGTAGCCCTGCGCCGAGCCCGGCAGGCCGGAATACGAGAAAGTGTAGGTATCGACGAAAGGCAGCCCGTCGCTATGCGACGTGCCGAACGGCGTGGTCCAGACACTTGGGCCGCCCGTCATGGCGATGACCGCCGGCGCATAGTTGTTCGCCATAGCGCTTCCCGCTGCTACGGCCAATAGCCCGGCTGCCAATATTAATTTTAATTTCATATTATCCCCGCGAAAAATCAGACAAAATTCACGAAACCCCGTGCTGCCCATGCAAAGTACGCTTGGGAATTTTCGATGTCAATTCGATATTTTTTGATCGCGGTGGAAAGGCTGATAGGGCGCAGCTAATACACGGGCTGAACATTAAGAAATTTCCAATGATCAATTTCCGTTGTGCAAATTATCAACTTAATTTCAATTCAGTAATGACGTTTTAGTTGCTGCTTGCCGACACTGGCAGGATCAAAGTGACGGTCAGGCCGCCGCCGTCGCGGTTGGCCAGGGTGATGCGGCCGCCGTGGGCTTCGGCGATTTCGCGCGCCAGCGCCAGGCCCAGGCCGGTGCCGCTGCGCTTGGTGGAGTAGAACGGCACCAGCGCGTTGGTCAGCACGGTGTCGCTCATGCCGGGGCCGCGGTCCTGCACGTCGATCCGCACCGCGCCGTGCAGGCGCCGCACCTCCAGGCTGACCTCGTTGGCCGGCGAGCCCGATTCATGGGCGTTCTTGAGCAGGTTCAGCAGCGCCTGCTCCAGCTGCGAGGGATCGAAGGCGCAGGGTTCGTCGGGCGGCTCGCCGGCGATGCTGAAATCGACCTGGGCCGCCAGCTGGGCCAGGAAGGCCGGCCACGCCTGCAGCTCCAGCCGCGGCGTCGGCAGCTTGGCGAAGCGCGCGTAGCCGAGGATGAAACTTTCCAGGTGGCGGGTGCGCTCCTCGATGGTGGCGAGGATTTGCGGCAGGCGCTCGGTCTGGCCGCGCCGCACCAGCTCGGCACCGGAATGGGCCAGCGAGGTCAGCGGCGCGAGCGAGTTGTTCAGCTCGTGGCTGATGACGCGGATGACTTTTTTCCAGGTCTGCACTTCCTGCCGGCGCAACTCCATGGTCAGCTGGCGCAGCAGCAGCAACTCGTGCTTGCGGCCGTTGAGGTTGAAGCTGCGGCGCGCCAGGTGGTAGACCTCTTCCTCGTCCACCTCGGCGCCGGCCTCCCTGGTGGTGAACAGGCCGTCGCCGCCGCGCGCCAGCGCCTCCAGCAGCGCCGGCGAGGCGTGCGCCAGGATGTCGTCGAGCCGGTGGCCCTCCAGCTTGCGGCCCTGGTTGAGCAACTGGCGCGCCGCCACGTTGGCGTAGACCACCGGGCCGGCCTCGTTGACCAGCAGCATCGCCACCGGCGTGTTCTGCACCATGGTGTCGAGCAGCAGCTCGCGCTGCACCAGGTCCAGCCGCTGCTGGCGCAGCACGTCGCCCAGCGCGTTGTGGGCCGCCACCAGGTCGCTCAGTTCGTCGTTCTGCGGCCAGTGCAGGCTGAACGAGAAATCGCCGTCCTTGTAGCTGGTGACGGTGCCGGTCAGCGCGCGGAACAGCGACAGCATGTATTCCAGCTGGGCGCGGATGGTGATGATGGAGATCGGCAGCACGCACAGCAGGCAGACCGCCAGCACCAGGCCCGGATGGTCGGGGAAGAAATGGGTCAGGGTCAGCGCGATCAGGATGCCGACCGTCAGCAGCGTGCCGACCATCGCGGTCCAGCGCGTCAACAGGGATAAGCGTGGAGCGGACGGGCGGGAGGCGCCCTGGCGGCGGCCGGCGTCGTCCATCAGGGGCGGGCGATGCCCAGCCGCTCCATGCGGCGGTACAGCGCCTGGCGCGACAGGCCCAGCTCGGCGGCGGCCTGCGCCACCACGCCGCCGGCGCGGCTCAGCGCCAGGCCGATGCTGTCGCGGTCGGGCTCGCGCGCGCCGTCGTCGGCGATGGCGTTGGCGGCGACCGGCAGGCCGAGGTCGCCGGCTTTGATGACGTCGCCGGCGGCCAGCAGGCCGGCGCGCGCCATGACGTTTTTCAGCTCGCGCACATTGCCCGGCCACGGGTGGGCCAGCAGCGCCGCCTGCGCCGACGGGTGCAGCTGTTTGCCGGCGCCGAGGAAGTGCAGCGCCAGCGGCAGGATGTCGGCCGGACGGCCGGCCAGCGGCGGCAGCCGCAGCTCGATCACGTTGAGGCGGTAGAACAAGTCTTCGCGGAAGCTGCCGGCCCGTATCATCGCCTGCAGGTCGGCGTTGGTGGCGCTGACCACGCGCACCTTGACCTGGCGCTCGCGATTGGAGCCGAGCCGCTCGAAGCGGCCGGTCTCCAGCACCCGCAGCAGTTTCATCTGTCCGGCCAGCGGCAGGTTGCCGATCTCGTCGAGGAACAGGGTGCCGCCGTCGGCCGCCTCGAACTTGCCTTCGCGCGCCTTGGAGGCGCCGGTGTAGGCGCCGGCGTCGGCGCCGAACAGTTCGGCCTCGATCAGCTCGGCGGGCAGCGCGCCGCAGTTGAGCACCACGAAGGGGCCGTCGCGCACGGCGGAGTTGGCCTGGATGATCTCGGCGATGCGTTCCTTGCCGGTGCCGTTCGGGCCGCTGATCAGGACCGGGACGTCGGCGCGCGCCACCTGGCAGGCCAGGTGCACCACGCGCTCGGTGGCCGGGTCTTGCCACACCATGCCGCGCAAGTCGTAGCCGCGCTCGAGCTCGCGCCGCTGGCGCAGCTCGGTCTGCAGGCGCTGCTGCAGGGCCCGCTTGGCCTGGCCCAGCTCGATCAGATTGTGCACCGTGGCGATCAGGCGGTTGTCGTCCCACGGCTTGGCCAGGTAGTCGGCGGCGCCGGCCTTGACCAGGTCGACCGCCGCGTCCAGGTGGGTCCAGGCGGTCAGCAGGATCACCGGCAGCTCGGGGTGGCGCTCGCGGATGGCGCGGAACAGCGCCGTGCCTTCCTCGCCCGAGGTGGTGTCGGCGGAAAAGTTCATGTCCTGGAGCACCAGGTCGACGCTGTGGCGTTCCAGCAGCGCCAGTCCGGCTTCGGGGGAGGCGGCGCGCAGCGCGTCGATGTCGTGCAGCGAGAACAGCACTTCAAGCGCGATGGTGACGGCGGTGTTGTCGTCGATGATCAATACGGTAGGCATGCCGTAAGCATAACATTGTCGCGGCATGCCCGGTACAGCAAACATCGCTTCGGCCACCCTAGGCGCTGCGGGTGGCGGTGGCCGGCGAAATCGAGGCCGCGCGCCAGGCCGGACCGTACACGGCGGCCACGCCCAGCGCCCAGAACACGGCGGCGCCGGCGATCAGGTAGCCGGCCGGCAGGCGCGCCATCTCCAGCTGGCTCACCAGCAGCTGGTTCAGACCCAGCGCCAGCAGCACCCCGGCCGCCACGCCGACGCTGGTGATCATGAAGTTCTCGGTGACGAAGTAGCGCAGGATGTCGACCCGGCGCGCCCCCAGTGCGCGCCGCACGCCGATCTGCTTGCGGCGCTGCGTGACCCACAGGCTGGCCATGCCGACGATGCCGCTGGCGGTGATCAACAGCAGCAGCACGCTGACCGTCACCAGCATCCACGCCAGCGCGTTGTCGGCGCGGTAGCGGTTGGTGCGCATTTCCACCATGGTGCGGGTCTTGACGACGACCGGGATCGGCGAGGCCGCGCGCAAGGCTGCTTCGGCCTCCTTGATCACGCGGTCCAGCTGGCCCGGTTCGGCGCGCAGCGTGTAGCTGTCGGCGTCGTCGCCGGTCAGGCGCACCGGCACGATGGTCGAGAACTCGCCGGTCTCGTCGATCTGGGCGCCCGGCGTCTGCAGTTGTTCCACCACACCGACCACGCGCGCGCCCTTGGCCCCTTCGCCGGTGCCGAAGTAGACGGTCTTGCCGATGAAGCTGGCCTGGCCCGGCCACAGCTTCTCGCCCAGCTTGCGGCTGATCTGTAGCACCTTGGGCATTTCATCGCTGGTGTTCTGGTCGACTTCCGGCGTTTCGCCGGCGACGAAATCGCGGCCTTCGACCAGCCGCAGCCCCCAGGTCTGGACCAGCGAATCGGCCGCGTAGTAGGTGGTGGACTGCGCGGTCGGCTTGATCTGCTTGCGGTCGATCGCCATGCCGGTGTAGTTGCCCGAGCGCGACAGCGGCATCTGCGACACGTTGGCGACCGCCAGCACGCCCGGCACGGCGCGCAGCAGCGCCGTCTCGCGGCGCTGCACCGCCAGCTGGTCCTGGTGGCCGCCGTTCTTCAGGTGGCGCACTTGCAGGGCGAACACGTCCTGCTCGTTGGCGAGGCCGCTGGTGCGGGCCGACACGGCCTGGCGCACCTGCACGATGTGCAGCGCGTTGGCCAGGATCGCCAGGCTCAGCGCGACCTGGACGGCGACCAGCACCGGGCCGGTCTTGTTGCGCAACAGCGCGGAAAGGATGGGGCGGATTTCCATGATGCGGGTCCTTATTGAGATTTGAGTTGCAGCGCCGGCGTCACCTGGCAGGCGCGCCAGGTCGGCAGCAGGCCGGCCAGCACCGCCGCCAGCACCGCCAGCGCGAAGGTGGTCAGCAGCATGATCCAGTCCATGTGCGCGACCACCGTCAGCGCCTTCGACTGCATGGCGATCAGCGCCAGCGCGCCGAAGGCCAGCAGCAGGCCGAGCGCGCCGCCGACCAGGCCGACCACGGTGGTCTCGATCAGGAACTGGTTGAAGATTTCGCGGCGCGAGGCGCCCAGCGCGCGGCGGATGCCGACCTCGGCGGCGCGCACCGAGAACTTGGCCAGCAGCAGGCCGATGGTGTTGACCAGGCACAGCACCAGGAAGCCGAACGCCAGCCAGGCCGACAGCTTGTTGTCGTTGCCGACCACCTTCATGTAGTCCAGCCATTCGCGCACGTCGTACAGCTTGTTGGGGGCGTTGCGCTTGAGGCGGCCCAGCTTGCGCTGTTCGATGGCGTAGCTGTCGAGGAAGCTTTGCAGCTCGGCGCGGTCGGCGCCGCTGCGGGTTTCGATCCACGCCTGCACCCAGGTGCATTCGGAGTTGATGAAAGTCTGGAAGCCGGGACCGACGTCGTCGGTGCAGCTGGTGCTGCCGTTGCGCTGCATCTCGTGGCGGATGGCGCTGGTGAACGGAATGAACAGCTCGTCCTCCTCGCTGAAGGCGCCGTCCTGGCTGCCGATGATGCGGTGGAAACGCGGCACCACGGTCCAAGTGTCGAGCACGCCGACGATCTGGTACTGGAAGCCGGCCACCGTCATGCGCTGGCCGACCGGGTCGGTGCTGCCATACAGTTTTTCCGCCAGCTTGCGGCTCAGCACGATGACGTCGGCGCCGGCCTTGTCGTCGGCCGGGCTCCAGCCCTGGCCGTGCAGGAGGGGGGCATCGAACATGTTGAAGAAGTCGCCATACAGCGCCAGGCCGCGCGCGGTGAACACGCCGACGTCCTTGCGCTGCGGCTCGATCGGCACGGCGACGCCGTAGATCGCGGTGCGGCGTTCGCCGGCCTTGCTGTTCATCAGGTTGACGGCGTCGCGATAGCTGAGCTGGCGGTCGTTGGGCTTGTCGCCGGCCTTGTAGCCTCCGAGCGGGCCGTTGTCGATCAGCGGCACGAACAGGCGCTCGCTCTTGGACGGGATAGGGTCGCCCGACATCACGTGCAGGATGGTCAAGGTGGCCACGCTGGCGGCCACGCCGATGGCCAGGGTCAGCACCATCAGCGCGGTCAGGGCCGGGTTGCGGCGCAGGCTGCGCAGGCCCAGCAGGAAGTAGTATTGGAACATGTTGCGCTCCTTATGCGACATGGGATTTGCCGTCGGCGTGGGCGTTGGCGTCGAACAGCGTCGGCGCCTTGCGCACCAGGTCCGACACCTGGCCGTCGATGATGTGGACGTTGCGCTGCGAGCGCACCGCCAGTTCCGGATCGTGGGTCACCATCAGGATGGTGGTGCCCTGGGCGTTGATTTCCTCCAGCAGCTCCATCACGCCGCGCGCCATCTGGGTGTCCAGGTTGCCGGTCGGTTCATCGGCCAGCAGCAATTTGGGCGAGCCGGCCAGCGCGCGCGCGATCGCCACGCGCTGTTGCTGGCCGCCGGACAGCTCGGCCGGGTAGTGCTTCATGCGCGAGGCCAGGCCGACCTTGGACAGCGCGTCCTCGATGCGCTCCTTGCGCTCGGCGGCGTTGAAGCCGCGGTAGCGCAGCGGCACGTCGACATTGTCGAACAGCGACAGGTCGGGGATCAGGTTGAAGCCCTGGAAGATGAAGCCCAGCTTTTCGTTGCGCAGGCGCGAGCGGGCGTTGTCGTCCATGCCCTTGACGTTGATGCCGTCGAGGATGTACTCGCCGTCGGTGAATTCTTCCAGCAGGCCGGCGATGTTGAGGAAGCTGGTCTTGCCGGAGCCGGAAGGACCGGTCACGGTGACGAATTCGCCTTGCTTGACGTTGATCTCGAAGCCGCGCAGCGCGTGGGTTTCGATCATGTGGGTACGATAGACTTTGCTCAGGTTTTGCATGCGCAGCATGGAGGGCCTCTTCAAAAAAGTTATTGATTGATCGAGACGCGTTCGGCGTTCTCGAAGGTTTCGGTACCGGAGATGACGACCTTGTCGCCCTGTTTCAAACCGCCGAGGATCTCCACCGCGGAGACGCTGGTGGCGCCCATCTTGATCGGGGTGCGGATGGCGATGCCGTCCCGGACTACATAAGCGTAGCGGCCGCCTTCGGATTCCACGAACGGGCCGCGCTGGATCATCAGCGTGTTGGGTTTTTCGTCGATCAGCAGGCGCGCGGTGACGCGCTGGTTCTGGCGCAGGCCGGCCGGCTGGGCGGCGGTGAAGCGCACCCGCGCCAACACCTGGTTCTTGACCACTTCCGGCGACAGCGCCGACAGCTTGGCGTTGGCGGTGCCGGTGCCGTAGTTGACTTCGGCGTTCATGCCCAGGCCGATGTCGGACACATAGGTCTCCGGCACTTCCAGCTCCACTTCCAGGCGCGACAGGTCGACCAGCGTCATCAGCGGCGCATTGGCCGGCACCACGCTGCGGTTGGCCACCGACAGGGTGCCGATGAAGCCGTCCACCGGCGCGCGCACGGTCAGCTCGTCGACGCGGCGCTGGGCGTTGGCCAGCGACAGGCGTTGGCGGTCCAGCTCGTTGATCTTGGTCTTCAGCTCCAGCGCGACGTTGTCGCTTTCCAGCTCGGCCGCCTGGCCGGCGTGCTTGGCGCGGATCTCGGCCGAGTTCAGCGCGTCCTTGGCCTTCTGGTATTCGATCTTGGCGATGATGCCTTCGTTGGAGACGGCGTTGTAGCGCTCCAGCGTGCGCAGCGCCGACAGGCGGTCGATCTCGGCGGTGTCGGCGTCGCGGCGGGCCAGCAGTTTCTGCTTGCGGGCCAGGATCTTCTGGCGCTCGACTTCGGCCTCCAGTTGCAGGAAGCTCGATTGCTCGCGCTTCAGCGCGTCGGTCAGGTCGGGCGATTCCAGCACCGCCAGCACGTCGCCCTTCTTGACGGTGTCGCCGGCGGCGGCCTTCAAGGTCACGGTGGCCGGCGAGGCCGAATACAGCGTTGGGCTGATGGCGGCGACGATGCGGCCGTTGACGGCGGCGTCGCGGATCAGCGTGCCGCGGCCCACTTCGGCGATGCGCAGGCGCGACAGGTTGACCGAATGGTCGCTGCCGCGCCAGGAGTGGACCAGCGAGTAAGCCGCCGCCACCAGGGCGATGGCGCCGGCGGCGATGATGAGGCGGCGCTTGGTGGCTTGCCCCTTGGGGGCGGCGATGACGGCGTCTTGATTGGAGGTGTCGCGTATCATGATCGTGTAAGTGTGTGTAGATATGCAACGTTATGCAGAAACTGTGCCAGCGCTTAAGTGCTTGATTTGATTGATGTTGGCCGCCGCCGTCCGTTGTCCGTGCGCTGTCCGGTCGTCCGCCCTGTCCGGCCTGACTTGATAAAGTGGCAAGCGTGACCATCTGTGACGCTGTCGCCCCCACCTGAGTACCGTATGAGCTTGTTCGACCGTTTGACCCGCCTGCTGCTGCCCGCCGAAACCCCGATAGTCGACTATCCCTTCGTTCCCAGCGACGTCGCGCTGTACCAGCGCACCGCCCACGCCGACGCCAGCGCGCTGGACGCGCAAACCTGGGACGACATGCTGCTGCCGCAGTACAGCGCGCAGCTGGCGCGCGAGACCAGCATCTTCGGCCAGCAGGAGCTGCACCGCCGCCTGCATGCGGACGGCGGTGCAGTGGCCGCGTCCGCCGTCCGCGTGCGGACACTGGCGCGGGACGCCGGACTGCGGGAGCGCCTGCACGCCGCCTGCTCCGGATTGCGCGGCGCCGATCGCGAAGTCAGCGAAAGCCTGTTCGGCGCCGCCTTGCCGCCGGCGCCGCGCTGGAGAGGGCTGCTGCCGTGGCTGCCGCTGGGCTTGCTGCTGTCGGTGGTGCTGGCGCTGGTCACCGGCGTGGTGGCGCTGTGGGGCGTGGTGGTGGTGCTGTGGATGGTGCTGCTGGCGGTGCAGATGCACTATCACGAAGCGGTCGAGGAGTGGCGCCGCATCCTGGCCACGCTGCAGCAAATGCTGCGCGCCCACAGCCTGCTGGCCGCGCTGGACGATCCGCTGACGGCCGGCCTGCGCGATGACGCGGCGCAGGCGGGCAAGCTCAATCGCAAGATCGGCCAGTCGGCGGCCGGCAACCTGCCTGGCATGCGCGAGTACCGCGACTGGCTGTGGCAGATGAATGTGCGTCACTATTTCGACAGCCGCGAGGCGGTGCGCAGCCATCTTGAATTCCTGCGCAGCAGTTTCCAGCGCGTGGCCACGCTGGAAGCCGACCTGGCGCTGGCGCGGCACCTGGCGCAGACGGAGCGCTATTGCTGGGCGGAGCAGGGCGGCGCCGTCACGCTGGAGCGGGTGGTGCATCCGCTGCTGGCGCAGGCAGAGCCGCTGTCGTTCGCGCTGGCGGGGCGGGGCGCCTTTATCTCCGGGCAGAACGGCATCGGCAAGAGCACCTTGCTGCGCACGGTGGGGCTGAACCTGATCGTCGCCCGCGCGTTCTGCTTCTGCTATGCGGAGCAGGCGGTCACGCCGCTGCTGCCGGTGTATTCCAGCATGCAGAGCGAGGATGCGCTGGAAGGCGGCGAGAGCCTGTACATCGCCGAGCTGCGGCGGGCGCGCGAGCTGCTGGCGCTGGCCGAGCGCGCGCCGGCCCTGTTCATCATCGACGAGATATTCCGCGGCACCAATCACCTGGAATCGATCTCGGCGGCGACGGCGGTGCTGCATACCTTGTCGCAGCAGGGCACGGTGATCGTCTCCTCGCACAACCTGGTGCTGGCGCCGTTGCTGGAGGAGCGCTTGACGCCGTGGTGCGTCAGCCGCGTGGGCGACGGCCTGCAGGTGGCGCCCGGCGTGCTGCGCGAGACCAACGGCATCGCCCTGCTTGCCGCGCGCGGCTTCGACGCCGCCATCTCGGCCAAGGCCAACCGCGTGTTCGACTGGCTCAGCGACTACATGGCGCATCCCGCCGATTGCGAGGGCATACGGAATAGTCTTTGACATTTGCAGGCTGCAGTTCTATTATTTCTGTAATGACAGAAATTAAGGAAATACCATGACGCTCGCACCGACGATCCAGAAGTACATCCTGCACTGGGGGGAGATGGGCACGCGCTGGGGCGTCAACCGTACGGTGGCGCAGATCCATGCGCTGCTGTTCCTGGTCAACCGCCCGCTGCCGGCCGAGGAAATCGCCGACACGCTGACCGTGGCGCGTTCCAACGTCAGCAACAGCCTGAAGGAGTTGCAAGGCTGGGGGCTGGTGCGCATCACCCACATCGCGGGCGACCGCCGCGACCATTTCGTCGCCTTGCAGGATGTGTGGGAAATCTTCCGCGTCATCGTCGAAGAGCGCAAGAAGCGCGAAATCGACCCCACGCTGACCGTGCTGCGCGAATGCGCGCTGGAGGCCGAGAGCGATCCCGAGCTGGAGGCGGCCACCAAGGTCAAGATGGACCAGGTGCTGGACTTCCTCGAAATGCTCACCACCACCTACGGCGACTACAAACACCTGCCGCCCGCCACCATGCAGCGCTTCCTGAAGATGGGCGGCAAGGTGGCGCGTCTGCTCGGAGGGGACTGACATGAGCGCGCTGACGCTGTACTACGACGGCCACTGCGGCTTTTGCCGCGCCGAAATCGCGCGCCTGCGCGGCTGGGACCGCGCGCATTGCCTGGCTTATGCCGACATCGCCGCAGCGGACTTTGTGCCGCCGCCGGGTACCAGCATGCAGGCGCTGAACAGCGAGATGCATGCGCTGGCAGCAGACGGCCGTCTGCTGGTGGGCATCGACAGCCTGCTGGCCGCCTACACGCTGGTGGGACGCGGCTGGATGATGGCGCCGCTGCGCGTGCGCATGCTGCGGCCGCTGTTTGCTGCTTTGTACCGCGGCTTCGCCCGCAACCGCTATCGCATCTCCGGCTGGCTGGGGCGTCCGGCTTGTGCCGATGGCGTGTGCGCCTATAAACATCCTTTGCGCTAATTTTTTCACTTGATATTTCTGTTTTTACAGAAATCACGGACAACATCATGACGACGAGAGCCTGGCTGGTGCGGTGGATCTACCTGACGGTGGCGGCCCACCTGGTGGTCGGCGTGCTGCTGCCGCTGTGCGCCGGGGCGGCCGCCACGGATGGCTATCGTCGCGGCATCGAGGACTTCTTCTTCGGCGCGGATGCACCGGCCGCCGGCAAGGCGCTGCATGTGTGGTGGATCTCGCTGTTCGGCCCGACGGTGCAGGCGGCGGCGATCTGGATGGCCGGCCTGGCGGTCATCGGCGACAAGCAGCGCAACGCCTTCGCCTGGACCATGCTGATCCTCGGCCTGCTGGTGTGGGCGCCGCAAGACATGCTGATCTCGGCGCACGCGCATTGCTGGATCAACCTGTGGATCGATACGCTGGCGCTGGCGGTCATGCTGCCGCCGTTGCTGTGGCTGTGCAAGCTCGACCTGGCATTCAAACAAAGAAAGGCAGCGTCATGAATACCCATTTGCTGGCCTTGCAGTTGATGGCCTTCCAAGGTTGCCTGGGGGCGTACGATACCCTTTACCACCACGAGCTGACCGAGGCGTTGCCCGGCCGCGCCACGGCCCGCCGTGAGCTGGCGATTCACGCGGTGCGGGCGATGATCTACAGCGCCTTGTTCATCGGCCTGGCTGGCTGGGCATTCCACGGCGTGTGGGCGTGGGTGCTGCTGGTCGTGTTCTCGATTGAGATCGTGTTGACCCTGTGGGACTTCGTGGTCGAGGACCGCACCCGCCTGCTGCCGGCGACCGAGCGTGTCACCCATACCGTGCTGGCCATGAACGGTGGCGCCTTCATCGCGCTGCTGGCGTTGAACACACCGCAGTGGCTGGACATGCCGACCGCGCTGGTTTGGCAACCGCAAGGCGCATTGAGCGTGTTCCTGGCGTTGTGCGGCGTGGGCGTCGGCCTGTCCGGCGTGCGGGATGCGTTTGCCTCGAGGGCGATCGGCAAGCTGGCGCTGCGTGATGGTGTCGCAGCCGAGGTGAGTTTCGGCCCGCCGGGACGCAGCTTCCTGGTGACCGGCGCCACCGGCTTTATCGGCCAGCGCCTGGTGCGCGCGCTGCTGCGTGACGGCCACCGCGTGACAGTGCTGACCCGGCAAGCGCGCCAGGCCGCCTGGTTGTTCGACGGCCGTGTTGATTGCGTGGACAGCATGGCGCAATTGCCGCCGTCGCGCCGCATCGATGTGGTGATCAATCTGGCGGGGGCGCGCATCCTGGGCTGGCGCTGGACGGCGGCGCGGCAAGTGGCACTGCGCGCCAGTCGCGTCGAGCTGACCAATAAATTGGTAGCCTGGATCGCCAAGGCCGAGCACAAGCCGGCGATGCTGGTGTCGGCTTCCGCGATCGGCTACTACGGCATACAGCGCCGGGGCGACTGCACGGTGCTGACCGAGGGTGACGGCCCGCAGGCCATGTTCATGTCCGACCTGTGCCGCGAATGGGAGCAGGCGGCGCAAGGCGCGGCGACCCACGGCGTGCGCGTGGCATGCACGCGTTTCGGGCTGGTGCTGGGCACGCAGGGTGCGCTGCCGATGATGCTGTTGCCGATCAAGCTGGGGCTGGGCGGACCGCTGGGCGGCGGCGCGCAATGGCTGTCGTGGATCCATGTGGACGACGTGATCGGCGGCATCGCCCATCTGTGCCGCTCGGGCGCGGCGGGCGCCTACAACTTCACGGCGCCGGAAAGCCTGACGCAGGCGCAGTTCAGCCACGTCGCGGCGGGCGTGCTGCGGCGTCCTTTCGGCTTCCCCACGCCAGGCTGGCCGATGCGGCTGATGTTGGGCGAGCAAGCGGATTTGCTACTGGAAGGCCAGCGGGTTGCTCCAGCGAGGCTGGTGGAGAGCGGATATGCATTCCGCTACTCTCATTTGGACGGCGCGCTGCGCAGCCTCGCCTAAACCGGGGCGGGGTACCCCCGATTCAATTGAATCACTCTTGCTTGAAATGAACTTCTCAGGTGTAATGCGAGGCCAAAGCATAGCAAATCAATAACCTCGCCCCCATGTTAGATCTTCTCACCAGTTTCACTCAAGAAACGCGCCTGTTGCGCCTGGCCACACCGCTGGGGGCGGACGCGCTCGTCGTCGAATGCCTGCGCGGCGAAGAAGGCGTCAGCCAGTGCTATGCGCTGCATGTGACGGCGCTGTCGAGCGACGCCGATATCCCGCTGAAGTCGCTGCTGGGTCAGCCGGCGCTGCTGGAGCTCGATACCGCGCTGGTCGGCGGGCCGCGCTACTTTCACGGCCACATCACCGACGTCGCCCTGCTGGGCGCCGACGGCGGCCTGGCGCGCTATGCGCTGACCATCGGCCCGTGGTACAGCTTCCTGCGCCATGGCCGCGACAGCCGGGTGTTCCAGGACAAAAATGTGCTCGATATCCTGTCGGCCCTGTTTCAAAGCTGGGAGAGCGTGGGCAAGCTGGTGCCGGACTGGCGCTTCGACGTTCAGGACCCGGGCGCCTATCCGGTGCGCTCGCTGACCTGCCAGTACCAGGAATCCAACCTCGACTTCGCCGAACGGTTGATGCGCGAAGAGGGGCTGTTCTATTACTTCGAACACAGCGGGGCGCCCGACAGCGAGACCTTCGGCAGTCACGTCATGGTGATCGCCGACCACAACGGCAGCTTCCAGCCGAATGCGCAGCCGGTGGTGCGCTTCAGCCAGCCCGGCGCCGTGATGCGCGAGGACAGCATGGACCGCTGGCGCACCGAGGCCCGCTGGACGCCGGACACGCTGGAAGTGGCCAGCTGGGATTACCGCACCAACAGCACGCGGCCGGTGGGCGCGGCCGGCGAGGTGATCGGCGGGCAGTCGCACAGCAGCCGCGACACGCCGGGCGCCTACGCCTACCAGTCGCGCGAGCACGGCCAGCGCATCGCCGACCAGCAGTTGCAGGCGCTGGAAGTGACGCGCGAAACCCATGTGGGCGCGGGCACGGTGCGCACGCTGGCGCCCGGCACGACCTTCACGCTGAGCGGCCAGGCGCAGCTGGACCTGGCGACCGGCGACAGCGACCGCACCTTCGTCGCCCTGCGCGTGCTGCATCTGGCGCACAACAATCTGAGCACGGACATCAAGCACCAGGTCAGCGGCCTGCTGGGGCTGAGCGCGCTGGCGCAGACCATCGCCAAGGAGCAGGCCGGCAGCTTGCACGCGGTGGGCCAGGACAAGGGCGAACGTCCGCTGTACCGCAACCGCGTCGACGCCATCCGCAGCAGCGTGCCTTACCGCAGCAGCGATGTCGACGGCCACGGCCGCGTGCTGCATCCCAAGCCGACCGTGCACGGCCAGCAGACCGCCGTCGTGGTGGGGCCGGCCGGCGCCGTCATCCATACCGACCGCGACCACCGCATCAAGGTGCAGTTCCACTGGCAGCGCGGCGGCCAGAGCCACAGCCGCCTGAACCATCCGGCGCCGGACGGCCATACCGGCGCGCCCGGCGACGACCAGGCCGGCACGTGGGTGCGCATCGCCACTTCGCTGGCGGCGGTGGCCGGCGCCAACTGGGGCGCGGTGGCGGTGCCGCGCATCGGCAGCGAAGTGCTGATCGATTTCATCGACGGCAATATCGACCGGCCGGTGGTGATCGGCAGCGTGTACAACGGCAAGGGGCAGGGCGATGCCCAGCACAACCAGGTCAGCCAGGGCGCCGGCGCGGCGACCGGCAATGCGCCGGCCTGGTTCCCCGGCGACGGCGGCGCGCATGCGCATCCGGCGGTGCTGTCGGGCATCAAGTCGCAGGCCATGGGCAGCAGCCAGGGTGGCAGCGGCGCCTACAGCCAGATGGTGTTCGACGATACGCCAGGTGAGTCGCGCGTGGCGTTGCAGCGGCATGCGGCGGCGTATCTGGGCACCGATGAATTGAATCTCGGCCACCTGCGTCATCAGACCGATAACCAGCGCCTGCAGACGGCAGGCTTCGGCGCCGAACTGAAGACGGAACACAGCGCCGCATTGCGCGCCGGCCAAGGCATGTTGTTGTCGACCGATGCCCGCAACGGCGGCAACGGCCAGCAGATCGACAGCCGCGAGGCGCGGGCGCAGATCGACGCCGCCCTGCAGTTGCAGCAGAGCGTGGCCGAAACGGCGCAGAAGCATAACGCCAGGATGAAGGATGGCAAGGGCGCCGACGAACCGGCAGCAGAGAAGCTGCCGGCGATCGCGGCCATGGCCGATGCGGCCAAGGTCGTCGCCAGCGTGCAGACCGGCGGTGGCGGCGATGCAGGCGGCGCCGGTCAGGTGACGGCGTACAGCGAGCCGCATCTGCAGTTGTCCAGCCCGGCAGGCATCGCGGCCACCACGCCGGCCAGCGCGATCGTGCGCGCGGGCGGGACGTCGAGCATCAGCGCCGGGCAGGATGTGAACTTCGCGGCGCAGGGCAACAGCATGCATCTGGTGAAGGACGGCATCAGCCTGTTCACCTACGGCAAGGCCAGCAGCGCGGACAAGCCGAACCAGGAAACCGGCATTAAATTGCACGCGGCCAGCGGCAAGGTCAGCGTGCAGAGCCAGTCGGACGTTACCAAGGTTACGGCGGACAAGCTGATCACCGTGGCCAGCGTGAGCAAGAGCGTGACCGTGGCCGCCAAGGAGCATGTGATGCTGACGGCGCAGGGCGCGTTCCTGAAGCTGGAGGGCGGCAACATCATGATCCACGGGCCGGGGACGATGACGTTCAAGGCGTCGATGAAGGAGTTGACGGGGCCGGCCAAGGGCGCCCCAGAGTTGCCGCATCTGCCGAGTCTCGCGCCGGTGACCTTGGCCCCTGGAGAAAAGGTCTTCAGCACCCGGGTTGACGCGGCGGGACTGTTTGAGGATGCGGCGTCGGCGGCCGGCGCCGCCTATGTCATTCAGCGGCAGGACGGTACGCTGCTGAAAGGTAATTTGGATCAGTACGGCCGTACGGCACGCCTGTTTACTCCGGCGTCAGAAGAGGTGACGGTGCTGGTCGGCGAAGGCGAATGGGAAATTTTAGAGGATTCCGAATATGACTAAGAATAAGTTTGTGCTGGCAGCGGTATTGAGTGTCAGCCTGTCCCTGGCGGCATTGACCGCGTGTACCGCAGCAGAATCGGGCGGCGCTGATACGGCTGCGGACCAGGCGGCGCTCGCTTCATACAATACGCAATTATTTAGCCTGTTGATGAACAAGAAAAGTCTGATAGACGGGAAAAACCACTATCAAAAAGAATTTGATCTTGCTTTCGATTCCCTGCTAGCCAAGTCGGTGCTGGCGAAATCAGCGAAACCAGCGGTCCCTTTGAAGAAACGCTTGCTTAGCGGCCCACAACCTGAGCCGGCAGTCGTGCAGGACAAGCGCAGCGGCCGTCAATATGTTTATTACGAAGCCTGCCAGGCGCACGCCTGCGACGAGACCAATCTGGCGTTGTTGTATGCGCCGGTCTCGAAAACCATGCTGGCCCGCTTGCACCTGGATGGCAAGGACGAGTACCTGGGCGATCCATCGCCGGCAGAAAAGACGCTGCTGGACCATACAAAAAATGCACCTTAAAGACGGTCTATCATGAGCAAGGGCGATATCGACGGATTCCTTAAAGCGTTATTTCAGCGTGAAGCGGGAAAAAACACCCAGGTGATCAACTACGCTGGTTATATCGGCAAATATCAATTTGGCGAGAGCGCGCTGGTGGACCTGGGCTATTACACCGCCGACGGCACCAAGGAGAACGATTGGGCCGGCAAATGGACCGGTAAGCATGGTGTCAAGCAGCGCAGCGATTTCCTTGGCAGCGAACAGGCCCAGGATGTGGCGGCGAAAGAGTGGGTGGAGCTGCTGTGCAAGCGTATGAAGAAAATGAAGCTCGATGCCTATATCGGCAAGACGATCAAAGGCATCAAGATCACCGAGTCGGGCATCATCGCAGGCGCGCATTTGAAAGGGTTTGGCAACGACAAGCACCCAGGGGTTGCACAATTCCTGCGCTCGAACGGCGCTATTGACGCGCAGGATGGATTGAAGACCTGCGTGTCTCATTACGTCGAGCTGCTGGCCGATTATGATCTGGGATGCTGCAATAAGCTGAACGTGGCGTTCGCTGAAAAGAAAACGGGCGCACCGATCCCTGGCCTTGATGTTCTCGTGCAGAAGAACGGTAAACCTCATGCATCCGCCAAGACTGACGACAATGGCGTGTTGCCGGCCGTGCACGGGTTCAGCGCCGGCGACCAGTATCAGATATTCGTTGCCAAGCTGTCTGGTGGATACAAGTTGTTGAAGGCCGGCGTGATGAGAGATGTGGACGCCACGTTGGCTTTTCTGAGCCCCAAGGCGAAGACGACCACCTCGACCGACGAACACAAAGGTCCTCCCGCTGAAAAAAAAGCGCCACCTGCGCCCGCTGCGCCGAAACCTGCAGCTGCGCCTGCGCCTGCACCTGCATCGGCGGGTGAGAAGCCAAAGGAACGTCCCGAATTTACCAGTATCAAGCCGATCGAACCCGATCAACTCGACAAAAATTCAGCCTTGTGGGACAGGCTGCAAACGCTGCCGCCCGTGGCCGTGACGCCATCCAGCGCGCCTTCAGAAACCTCGGCTGCGGAGCCGGCGCCTGTTGCGCCAGCGGAGGCCGCAGCGCCAGCCGCAGATAGTGCTCCGCAGACGCCAGCCCAGCCGGCAGAGGTGAAGGCACCGGAGACCATGCCATCGGCCGGCTTGTCGCCTTTCGCCCCTGCTCAAGTACCTGCGGCGTCGCCTGCGTCCTCAGCTACACCGCCACCCGCTCCGGCACCTGCGGCGCCGGTGCCTGCCGCAAAGCCGCCTGCCGCCAAGTCGGCAGGAGCAAAAGCTACGGTCGAAGCCGAAAAAACTCGCAGTGAAAGTGGGCATCCCAAGGCGGTGGCAAAAAAAACGCCGCCACCGCCGCCGCCTCCACCGCCTGCGACCAAGATGCAAAAGACCATCCCCGGCTTACTTTTCCCGTTCGAGAAGCGGCCCGAACAGTCCTATCACGACGGCGCGCGGCAATTCGGCTCCAGCCGCAGCGGCGGAACGCGCAGGCATGCGGGCATCGATTTGTATGCGCCGGTCGGCACACCGGTGCGTGCGATGGCGGATGGGGTAGTTTTGCAAGTCTATGCGTTTTATGAAGGCACCTGGGTCATCGAGGTGGACCATGGAACGTTTATCGCTCGCTATGGCGAGGTCTCCAAAAAAGGCATCGCAGTGAAAGCGCTCGACGACGTGAAGCGTGGACAGAACCTGGGTACGGTTGGAAAACTAAACAACCTGGACATATCGATGCTGCATCTGGAGTTGTATGGCACGAATGCGGACCCGACTGAGAAGGGTAAAGCGTTGACGCAAAAGACGCGGCAACCGTTTCAACGGCGGGATGATCTGATCAACCCAACGGCAAGCATCGACTTGGCAGTATTGGAATAATAATGAAACTTAGCTCTTTTAAATCGCTACGCACCGGTGTGCTTTTAGTGTTAGCCGTTGGCGCCGTGCAGGTTGCTTGCGCACGGCAGGAATCGCCTGCGGCGGCGGAACAGGCGCAGCAGGCGCCCCTTGGCATCGTAGTCGGCGCCTTGGCAGACTATAAGACGTTTCGCCTGAAAAGCGCGGACCTTGCTTCCATCATCGCGCCATATTGCACGAGGGTGCGCGATAAAGCCCGGAAGACGATGATACTTTGGGAATATACATGTTCGCCGGATTCCGGCATCACGGCCATTCGCATGGATTCCCGCGAGGGACTTGGCGAGCCGCTTCCAAACTACATGATGTCAATCGTCGTGGACTTCTCTGCCAACAGTTTCCCGGCGATGAAGGCGCTGGTAGAGAAGAAGCTGGGCCGCCCGAAGAAAGGCGGAAGTGACTATTCGGAATGGCGGTACTCCCTCGACAAGGCCTTGAACCAGAGCGGTAATCCAGTAATCAATCTGTCTCGCGCCGATACCCAGAGCGCCTCGCTGCAAATCGCATTGGAGCAGGGGCCATGACGCGTGCCCGTGAGTGGCGATTTTTTCGGTAGCAAAAGATACGTCGGTCGTTAGGCCTGAGACGGATCTGGCTTTGTCGGCGGTCGTGGCGGGAAAGGTGGCTGACATTAAATCGCTGAAGGCATACCTAACTGAACGGGACGCGAAGCGATGAAACGACCTGATGTGGAAGCCGCAACGTCATCCCACCCATCCTGCGAAAGTCTTAGCTCAATGCGTAAATTAGTGAATGTTATCGTCCTCTGGCTGCTGTGCATGACCGTCTGCCATGCGGGGAATTCGGTCGTCTCGTCGGTGTGCGCCATTAACGAGCAAGACCTGCTTCGGTCGTGGACGCGATCCCAAGGCGGTGATTTTGAGGAGTTCAAGCTGGCGCGTGAAGGTGGTGTCCGGTCATTTTCGTCCTGGTTGCATCATCGGCCTGAAATGATGGGTAGCTGGACCTTCAAGGAGTGCAGTCTTCACGTTTTCAATGATAGCAACGATAAAATCTCGTTCGACTATAAGGTGCTGGGTTTGTCCAAAGGGATCTTAACCCTGCAAGATCGCGACTCTGGTGAGACCTCTGTTTATAAGAGCGTGCGCTAAGAGCATCACGTTGGCGCAACAATGCGCGCTTTGCCCTCCCTGTCGATGACCAGCAGGGCGCTGCCCGGTCCGCCCACCTCTGCCGAGAGTACGCCGCCCGGACTCCACCAGGCGCTGCGGCCCGCGGCCGCATAACCGCCCGACGGCGCGGCGTGATTCGCCATCAGCACGCCCATGCCGAAGTCGCTGGCGTAGCGCTGCAGCTTGGCCGCGTCGCTAGCGTAACCCGCTGCGGAAATCAGTACCCCCGCCAGATAGATCGATGCGCCGTCCGCCGCTGCATCCGCCGCGTGCTGGTCATGCGTGGCGTCGGCGCAGATCGCCTGCGCGTAGCGTTGCCCGTTCAGCTGCTGGCAGTGCGCGCCCATCGGCCCCGGCCGTGCGTACAGTTCTTCGCCCGGATGCAGGTACTGCTTGCGGTAGACGGTAGTCGTGCCGTCGGGCAGGAAGCTGAACGCGGCGATGCAGGGTCGGGCGTCGTCGCCGTCGCCGAGCGGGGCGCCGGCGATGACGCGCATGCCGGTCGCCATGGCGGCGTTGCGCAGCGGCGCCAGGCGCGCATCGTCCGGCGTCAGCAGGCAGTCGCGCAGCAGCGGCAATTCATAGCCGCACAGCGACAGTTCGGGAAACAGCAGCAGCTCCACGCCCTCCGCGTGCGCGGCCTCGATGAAGCGCAGGTGAATGCGGACGTTGGCGTCGATGTCGCCGGCGATGGACGGCGACTGCGCGGCGGCGATGCAAATGCCCATTACTTCTCCTGCTTCAGCGGCTTGCCCTTGTCGATCACCTCGCGGCAGTCGCCCTTGAAGCTGGCGTTGTCGTAGTTGCTCCAGCCGTAGCTGTCGACGTAGCGCTTATGCTGCTTGAACTGCTTGTTGATGAAGCTCCACTCCAGCCGCTCGTCGTCGTACTCGATGTCGCCCAGGTCCAGCAGCGTGTGGAAGATGTTTTCCGTCGCCAGCCGCGCCTTGCGGTGACGTACCAGCTGCTTCACCTTCTCCGGGTAGCGCGCCTTGTATTCGTCCGAGTACCACACCAGCGCCGGCACATGGAATTCAAACTGCGTATTGTGGCCGTGGAAGGCGAGGTTGCAGCTGTTGTCGTACAGCGTCTGGCCATGGTCGGCCACGTAGACCATCGAGGTCAGCTGCTGCGTATCCTTCAACTGATGGATCACCTGCGACAGGAACCAGTCGGTGTACAGGATGGAATTGTCGTAGCTGTTGTTGAGCTGCGGCTTGATCTTGGTGTCGGTGTAGACCGGCTTGTCGACGCCGAACAGCGACGGCTGCCATTTGTCGAATTCCTTCGGATAGCGCTGGCTGTAGTTCCAGTGATTGCCCAGCGTGTGCAGCACGATCAGCTTTTTCGGCGCCGGGTCGGCGATGGCGTGCTGCAGGGGTTCCAGCAGGATCTGGTCGAAGTTGGAGTTGTTGGTGAAGCCGCCCAGGTTCATGAACTGGATCACGTTCGCCTCCTTGGCGAACACCGACACTGGCGTGTCGAACTGGCCGAACGAGATCTGGTTGGACAGCCACCAGGTCTTGAAGCCGGCCTCCTTGTAGGCGGTGAGGAAGGATTTTTCCGAGAAGCCGTCCTTCAGGCTTTGCATCGCCGGCTTGCGCGAGATGATCACCGGCACCGACAGCCGCGTCGCCGACACCGCCGTGATGACGTCCGGCAGCGTGACCAGGTTGGCTTCCTGCTTGAGCAGCGGCGTGGTGTCGCGTTCGTAGCCGTTGATGCCCCAGCGGTCGTAGCGCGACGATTCGCCGATCACCATGATGACGATTTCCGGCGCGTCGTTCGGCTCCGGCTGGTGCGCCTTGAAGGTGAAGCTGCTGCTGCGCTGGCCCAGGTCGGCCAGGTATTCGCGCTCCTTGACGAAGTCGACCCCGCGCGCGGTCAGGCCGAACGGCCACGACGAGGCGAAGTTGTCGAAGCCCAGCGGCGAGCGCATCCACCACGGCAGCTGCGCCAGCTGCCAGCCGCTGCGGCCGGCGCCGGCGATGGCGGCGTGCTCGGGCGAGCTGTCCTCTTCGGCGTCTTCCTCCTCTTCCTCCTCGGAGGCGGCGTCGCTGGCGGCGACCGGGGCGGTGATGCCGACATGGCTGAGCGCGGAACTGAGCGCCGAGCCGATGGCCGAACCCAGCGCCGAGCCGGCCGGATTGGCGCTGGCTGGCTTGAGAGGGCTGGCCGCGGCGGCGGCTGATGCAGAGGCCTTCTGCGCCGGCTTCGCGCGGATGCCGAATTCCCAGCCGTAGACCCACAGCGCGGACAGCGCCACTAATATAAGCAGCGCGCTCCAGCGCGACTTGCCGCGCCAGGCCAGCTGCGGGCTGCGGCGCGCGGCCAGCTGCACCGCGATCCACCAGGCGATCACCGCCAGCATCACCGCGCCCATCAGCCAGACTTTGCGGCCGAGGAATTCCAGTGCCTCCTTGGGGCTGGTCTCGGCGATGATGCCCAGGTGGTGGGTGGAGATGCCCTGGCCGTAGTACATGAACAGGTAGAGCTCGGTCGGCAGCGCCAGGAAGGCCGGGATCAGCAGCCAGTGGAACCAGGCCGGGCGCTGCAATACGCTCCACACCGCGACCCAGGCCAGCAGCTCGACCAGCAGGATGTGCGTCAGCTCCGGCACTTGCCGTCCCAGCAGGATGGGCACGCAGGGCACCAGCGACAGCAGCAGGTAGCTGGACAGCACGAACAGGGGAGCGGGGCGCAACAAAGATCGCATAGACAGGGAATGTTGGAAATTGTCTGCTATTATCAAGTGTTTCTTGACCTTTCAGCTAGTGTTTGCGTGCCCGCCGCGGCCGCATTCCGCCGCGAAATAGATTGACTGGTGTTCCAACCACGTCTATACTCGCGAGTTCTCAATTTATTCTGCACATCGTATACGCTGTTTCAGGCCGCTCCTCGCGAGTGGCTATTCGCGCCTCCGTTGTTCCTGTAGATCGAGACGAGGTTTTAGTCGCCGGACAGTCGTCCGGGTTATTAATGTTGTAATTTTGTTGGGTTTATAACGATGCCAACCATCAATCAACTGATTCGCAATCCACGCGTCGCTCTGACCGTGAAAAGCAAATCGCCGGCGCTGGAAAACAGCCCGCAAAAGCGCGGTGTTTGCACCCGTGTGTACACCACCACTCCAAAGAAGCCTAACTCGGCTCTGCGTAAAGTGGCCAAAGTTCGCCTGACCAACGGTTTCGAAGTCATTTCGTACATCGGCGGTGAAGGCCACAACCTGCAAGAGCACAGCGTTGTCCTGCTGCGCGGCGGTCGTGTAAAGGATTTGCCGGGTGTGCGTTACCACATGGTTCGCGGTGCACTGGATACCCAGGGCGTTAAAGACCGTAAGCAAGCTCGCTCGAAATACGGTACCAAGCGTGCCAAGCAAGCCAAGAAGTAATCTGCATTAAAAGTTTTCGCTCAGTGGCAACTAACTAAGTGAATGTAATCGACCGCAATTGGTCGAGTAAGTGGATGGCTATGATGGCCTCCGCGAGAGTGCGAATCCCATATCTGCGCACCTCAACTGAAGATTGAAAGGAATTGATATGCCACGTCGTCGTGAAGTACCCAAGCGCGAGATTCTGCCGGATCCAAAATTCGGCAACACGGATGTCGCCAAGTTCGTGAACGTTCTGATGCTGTCCGGTAAAAAATCGGTCGCAGAAAACATCATCTACGGTGCCTTCGAGCACATCGCCGCCAAGTCGGGTAAAGACCCGCTGGAAGTGTTCGCTACCGCGATCAACAACGCCAAGCCGCTGGTTGAAGTTAAGTCCCGCCGCGTCGGTGGTGCCAACTACCAGGTGCCGGTTGAAGTGCGCCCAGTGCGTCGTATGGCTCTGTCCATGCGCTGGCTGCGTGAAGCTGCTAACAAGCGCAGCGAAAAATCCATGCCACAACGCCTCGGCGGTGAGCTGATGGAAGCGGCTGAAGGCCGCGGCGGTGCAATGAAGAAGCGTGACGAAGTTCACCGCATGGCTGAAGCGAACAAGGCGTTCTCGCACTTCCGCTTCTAATCAAATCGGCCGGATCCTGCGTGGTCTGGCTGTTATCTGTTGTTCGAGGCCGGGCTCATTTTTGTCAGCAAAAATGGCGCTCGGTTTTGTCCATTCAAAGATTTAGGAATAATTATGGCCCGCAAGACCCCCATCGAGCGCTACCGCAATATCGGTATCTCCGCTCACATCGATGCAGGTAAGACCACCACCACCGAACGCGTCCTGTTCTACACGGGCGTGAACCACAAGATCGGTGAAGTTCACGATGGCGCCGCCACCATGGACTGGATGGAACAGGAACAAGAGCGCGGCATTACCATTACCTCGGCAGCGACGACCTGCTTCTGGAAAGGTATGGCTAACAACTTCCCTGAGCACCACATCAACATCATCGACACGCCAGGCCACGTTGACTTCACCATTGAAGTTGAACGTTCGATGCGCGTGCTGGATGGTGCTTGCATGGTTTACTGCGCAGTGGGCGGTGTACAGCCACAGTCGGAAACCGTATGGCGTCAGGCTAACAAATACAAAGTGCCACGTCTGGCCTTCGTCAACAAGATGGACCGTACCGGCGCCAACTTCTTCAAGGTCTACGAGCAGATGCGCGCTCGCCTGAAGGCGAACCCGGTCCTGATCCAGATCCCTATCGGCGCTGAAGAAAACTTCAAAGGCGTGATCGATCTGGTCAAGATGAAAGCCATCCTGTGGGACGAAGCGTCCCAGGGCATGAAGTTCGACTACGTCGACATCCCTGCAGAGCTGGCCGAGTCGGCCGCCGAGTGGCGCGAGAAGATGGTTGAAGTCGCTGCTGAAGCGTCCGAAGACCTGATGAACAAGTACCTGGAAGAAGGCGACCTGTCGGAAGCCGAGATCAAGAAAGCGCTGCGCGAACGCACCATCGCTTCCGAAATCGTTCCTATGATGTGCGGTACCGCCTTCAAGAACAAGGGCGTACAGGCCATGCTGGACGCGGTCATCGAATACCTGCCGTCGCCACTGGACATCGACGACGTCGGCGGTACCGACGAGGACGAACAGCCAACCACCCGTAAAGCATCGGACGACGAGAAGTTCTCGGCGCTGGCTTTCAAGATCATGACCGACCCGTTCGTCGGCCAGCTGGCCTTCTTCCGCGTGTACTCGGGCGCCATCAATTCGGGCGACACCGTGTACAACTCGGTCAAAGGCCGTAAAGAGCGTCTGGGTCGTATTCTGCAGATGCACGCTAACCAGCGCGAAGAGATCAAAGAAGTGCGCGCCGGCGACATCGCCGCCGCAGTTGGTCTGAAAGACGTGACCACCGGCGAAACCCTGTGCGATCCGACCGCGATCATCGTGCTGGAGCGCATGGTCTTCCCTGAGCCGGTGATTCAACAGGCTGTGGAACCAAAGACCAAGGCTGACCAGGAAAAAATGGGTCTGGCACTGAACCGTCTGGCTCAGGAAGATCCTTCGTTCCGCGTGAAAACCGACGAAGAGTCGGGCCAGACCATCATCGGTGGTATGGGCGAGCTGCACCTGGAAATTATCGTTGACCGTATGAAGCGCGAATTCGGCGTGGAAGCGACCGTCGGTAAGCCGCAGGTTGCATACCGCGAAACGATCCGCAAGGTTTGCGAAGAATCCGAAGGCAAGTTCGTCAAGCAATCGGGTGGTCGTGGTCAATACGGTCACGTGGTTCTGAAGATCGAACCGCAAGAACCAGGCAAGGGCTTCGAATTCGTTGACGCGATCAAGGGCGGTACCGTTCCTCGCGAATACATCCCTGCGGTGGAAAAAGGCGTGCGCGGCACCCTGAACACCGGTGTTCTGGCTGGCTACCCAGTGGTCGACGTCAAGGTCACGCTGTTCTTCGGTTCGTACCACGATGTGGACTCGAACGAAAACGCGTTCCAGATGGCCGCTTCGATGGCGTTCAAAGAAGGCTGCCGCAAAGCGTCGCCAGTTATTCTGGAGCCGATGATGGCTGTGGAAGTGGAAACGCCGGAAGACTACGCCGGTACCGTGATGGGCGATCTGTCGTCCCGCCGCGGTATGGTGCAGGGCATGGACGAGATCCCAGGCGGCGGTGGCAAGATCATCAAAGCTGAAGTGCCTCTGTCGGAAATGTTCGGTTACTCGACCACCCTGCGTTCCGCAACGCAAGGTCGTGCTACCTACACGATGGAATTCAAGCACTACTCGGAAGCGCCTAAGCACGTTATCGACGCGATCGTTACCGCTAAAGCTAAGTAATTTTTGTATTTTTGCTGCCGGGGAGATCCTCCGGCAGCATATTTAAAACATTGTTCTAAGGAAGAATAAAATGGCAAAAGAGAAATTCGAACGGACCAAGCCGCACGTCAACGTCGGTACCATTGGCCACGTCGACCACGGCAAGACCACCCTGACCGCAGCGATCGCTACCGTTCTGTCGAAGAAATTCGGCGGCGAAGCTAAAGCCTACGACCAGATCGATGCAGCACCAGAAGAAAAAGCACGCGGCATTACCATCAACACCGCGCACGTCGAGTACGAAACCGCTACCCGTCACTACGCTCACGTTGACTGCCCAGGCCACGCCGACTACATCAAAAACATGATTACCGGTGCTGCGCAGATGGACGGCGCGATCCTGGTTTGCTCCGCAGCCGACGGCCCAATGCCACAGACCCGCGAGCACATCCTGCTGGCCCGTCAAGTTGGCGTTCCATACATCGTCGTGTTCCTGAACAAGTGCGATCTGGTCGATGACGAAGAGCTGCTGGAACTGGTTGAAATGGAAGTTCGCGAGCTGTTGTCGAAGTACGAATTCCCAGGCGACGACCTGCCGATCATCAAAGGTTCGGCACGTAAAGCGCTGGACGGCGACACCGGTCCTCTGGGTGAAGTAGCCATCATGGCTCTGGCCGACGCACTGGACAGCTACATCCCTACGCCAGAGCGCGCAGTGGACGGCGCCTTCCTGATGCCAGTAGAAGACGTGTTCTCGATCTCGGGTCGCGGTACCGTTGTTACCGGTCGTATCGAGCGCGGCATCATCAAGGTCGGCGAAGAGATCGAAATCGTTGGTATCACCGACACCGTCAAAACCATCTGCACCGGCGTGGAAATGTTCCGCAAGCTGCTGGACCAGGGTATGGCTGGCGACAACGTCGGTCTGCTGCTGCGCGGCACCAAGCGTGAAGACGTACAGCGTGGTCA
>NZ_QVIO01000011.1 GCF_003416895.1 Duganella sp. BJB476 | reverse complement strand
GCCTGACCACCAGCCAGATCGTCGCGCTGACCACCGCGCAAGCGAGCACGCTGAGCACCGCCCAAGTGGCCGGCCTGAGCACCAACGCCATCGCCGCGCTGGAAACGGCCGACTTCGCAGCGCTGAAATCGGACGCGATCGCCGCCCTGAGCGCGAATCAAGTCAAGGCGCTGACCACCAATCAAGTCGTCGCCCTGACCACCACCGAAGCGGCCGCGCTGAGCACCGCCCAAGTGGCCGCGCTGAGCACCGCCTCGGTGGCCGCGCTGGAAACGGCCGACCTGTCGGCCATCAAGACGGCCGCCATCGCCGTCCTGAGCTCGGCACAAGTGGCGGCGCTGGGCACCGCCCAGGTCAACACCTTGGCCACCGCCTCGCTGGCCGCGCTGAACACCGCCGGCATCGCCGCGCTGACCACCGACCAGGTCGTCGCACTGACCTCGGCCCAGCTGAGCAGCATGGGTTCGGTACAGGTTGCCGCGCTGACCAGCAACGCCATCGGCGCCATCGAGACCGCCGACCTGTCCGGCCTGACCACCGCCAACGTGGCCGTGCTGCGCAGCGCGCAACTGGCTGGCCTGGCGACCGCGCAAGTCGCCGCGCTGTCGACCAACCAGGTGGCCGCGCTGAGCACCGCCGCCGTGTCCGGCCTGAGCACCAACCAGATCGTCGCGCTGACCACCGCGCAAGCGAGCACGCTGAGCACCGCGCAGGTCGCCGCGCTGACGACCAACGCCATCGCCGCCCTGGAAACGGCCGACCTTGCCGCCCTGTCGACCAACGCGGTTGCCGCGTTGAGCGTCAACCAGGTCAAGGCGCTGACCACCAACCAGATCGTGGCCCTGAGCACCGCCGAAGCGGCCGCGCTGAGCACCGCCCAAGTGGCCGCGCTGGGCACCGCCTCGGTGGCCGCGCTGGAAACGGCCGACCTGTCGGCCATCAAGACGGCCGCCATCGCCGTCCTGAGCTCGGCACAAGTGGCCGCGCTGAGCACCGCCCAGGTCAACAACCTGGTCACCGCCTCGCTGGCCGCGCTGAGCACCGCCGGCATCGCTGCGCTGACCACCAGCCAGATCGTCGCGCTGACCTCGGCGCAACTGTCCTCGCTGAGCACCGCGCAAGTGGTGTCGCTGACCTCGGCCAGCATCGGCGCGATCGAGACGGCCGACCTGGTCGGCCTGAGCACGGTCGATGTCGCCGCCCTGCGCACCACGCAGCTGGCCGGCCTGGTGACCGCCCAGGTCGCCGCGCTGTCGACCGGCCAGGTCGCCGCGCTGGCCACCTCGGCCTTCGCCAGCGGCCTGAGCACCTCGCAGGTCGCCGCCCTGACCACCGCCCAGGCCGCATCGCTGAGCGTGGGCCAGGTCGCCGCACTGTCGACCAACAACCTCGCCGCGCTGGCCACCGCCGCGCTGGCGGCCTTCACCACCCAGGAAATCGGCGCGCTGACCGCCGGCCAGCTGGGCGCGATGAGCTCCAGCCAGGGCGTGGCGCTGACCTCGACCCAGGTCGCCGCCTTGACCACCGCCCAGGCCGCCGGCCTGTCGACCGCGGCCCTGGCCGCCCTCGACACCGCCGACCTGGTGGCGATGAGCACGGCCGCGATCGCCGCGCTGAGCACCAAACAGTTCGCCACCCTGCGCACCGCTGAAATCGCTTCGCTGACCACCAACCAGGTGCACGCGATCACCTCGGCGCAATTGCATGCGATGACCACCGACCAGGTCCACGCGCTGACCACCGCGCAGGCCCAGGCGCTGTCGTACCTGACCCCGATCGTGCTGGACCTGAACGGCAACGGCGTGCAGACCACGGCGCTGGGCCAGGGCGTGCAGTTCGACTTGCTGGCCAACGGCAACAAAGTCAACACCGGCTGGACCGCCGGCGGCGACGGCTTGCTGGCCCTGGACCGCAACCATGACGGCGTGATCAACGACGGTAGCGAACTGTTCGGTTCGGGCACGACGCTGGCCAACGGCCAGAAAGCGGCCACCGGCTACCAAGCGATGGCGGAACTGGACACCAACGGCGACGGCACCATCGACGCCAAGGACAGCGCCTTCGCCGACCTGCGCGTCTGGGTCGACGCCAACGCCGACGGCGTCAGCCAGGCGGGCGAGCTGAAATCGCTGGCCGACCTGGGCATCACCAAGCTCAACCTGGATGTCAAGGTGGGCGGCGCGGTCAACAACGGCAACATCCTGGGTCTGACCTCGACCTTCGAGACGGCCGACGGCGCCACCCATGCGGCGGCCGACGTGTGGTTCGCCACCACGCCGACCAGCAACCTGAGCGGCAGCGTCAGCAACCTGGCCCAGGCGATGTCGGCCTTCGCCGGCGGCGACGCGCCGGCGGCCGCGGCGCCTAAGCTGGAGCTCGAAGGCAAGGGCGTGGGCGGCAGCGTGGCCCAGCTGGCCGACGCGCTCAAGCAGTTCGACGCCAGCGGCAAGCCGGTGCTCGGCGCCGAGAGCCAGGCGGCCACCGACAGCGCGCTGCGTCTGAAAGCGTTGCAGTCGCAGGGCGGCCACGGCTTCCTGGCGGCGCCAGGCAAGTAAAGCAATTCCCCGGCGCCAGCCGGAGGTGGCGGCAAACGGCAGGGCTCAGGCCCTGCCGTTTGTCCCACGGAGGTTGTTTTTGAGAAAAGATGGCCCGCTTTTTGCATTGCACTGAGTAAACAAAAAAGCTTAATCCAGCGCAAAAAAGGGTCGCTTTGTACGTACAGGGCGGTAGCCCGCCGGGTTTTGGGCGGTGATTAACTGAAACTATGTGCTGTTCCATTGCAATTAAAATGTTAACTGGAGGCAAAATCATGGCCGGCGTATCCTAAAGTTGCCTCCGTTATTGACGTTAAGAACTAAAGTGCATGGATTTATGATGACCATGCGCAAGTAAAACGCAAAGAAATCCAGTAGCACCCAATTCAGATGGAGCCGCGGGCGAGACCTGTTGGCTCCATCATCTGTCTGTATAGAACTGTGCAGTGCCCCAAGGAGAATGGAAATGAGCCTCGTAACTAGCATGAGTACCGACCAGATCGCAGCTCTGTCGACCCAGACCATTGCTGCCCTCGCTACTAGCGATATCGTAGCATTCAGCTCAGACCAGACTCGGGCATTGACGACCGATCAGACGGTGGCCCTGACCACCACCCAGATCTCCGTACTGACCACCAAGCAAATGTCCAACGGCTTGACGACCGACCAGATCGTCGCGCTGACTTCCAACCAGGTAGGCGTGCTGAGCTCGGCCCAAGTCGGCGCCATGGCGACTGCCTACATCGCCGCGCTGGAAACGGCCGACTTCGCCGCGTTGAAATCGTCGTCGATTTCCGGGCTGTCGACCGCCCAGCTGGCCGCGCTGACCACCGACCAGGTCGTCGCGCTGACCACCGCGCAAGCCAATGCGCTGAGCAGCGCCCAGCTCGCCGGCCTGAACACCAACGATGTCGTGGCCATGGAAACGGCCGATGTGCTGGCGCTGAAGACCGCCGTCATCGCCAGCCTGAGCACCAGCCAGATGGCGTCGCTGACCACCGACCAGGTGGGCGCGCTGTCGACCGCGCAGGTCGCCTCGCTGAGCACCGCCAACCTGGCGTCCGGCCTGACCACCGACCAGATCGTCGCGATGAATTCCAACCAACTGGGCACCCTGAGCACCGCCCAGTTCGGCGCGCTGGGCACCAGCGCCGTGGCCGCGATTGAAACGGCCGACCTGGCCGCGCTGAAAACCAGCCTGATCGCCTCGATCAAGTCCTCGCAACTGGCGGCCCTGACCACCGACCAGCTGTCGAACCTGACCACCAACCAGATTTCCGCGCTGACCACCGCCAGCATGACCGCGCTGAGCACCGACCAGGTGGTCGCGCTGACGACCAGCCAGGCCGCCGCGCTGACCTCGCAACAAATCGGCGCATTGTCGACCAACGCCATCGCCGCGATTGAAACGGCCGACCTGGCCGCGCTGAAGACCGCCGTCATCGCCGGCCTGTCGACCAGCCAGGCCAAGGCCCTGACCACCGACCAGATGGTGGCCTTGAGCGCCGGCCAGGTCGGCGCGCTGAGCTCGGCCCAGGTGGTCGCGCTGGGCACCGCCTCGATCGCCGCGATTGAAACGGCCGACATCGGTTCGCTGAAAACCGCCGCCATCGGCGCCCTGAGCACCGCGCAGAGCGCCGCGCTGACCACCGACCAGATCGTCGCCATGGGCACCGCCCAGATCTCGGCCATGACCACCGCCAACCTGGCGTCGGGCCTGACCACCGACCAGATGGTGGCCTTCAGCTCGAACCAGCTGGGCGTGCTGAGCACCGCGCAATTCGGCGCCCTGACCACCGGCGACGTCGCCGCCATCGCCACCGCCAACATCGTCGGCCTGAAAACCAACATCATCGCCGCGCTGAAAACCGCGCAACTGGTGTCGCTGACCACCGACCAGCTGTCGAACCTGACCACCAACCAGATCGCCGCGATCACCACCGCCAACGTCGCCGCCCTGACCACCGACCAGGTCGTCGCGCTGACGTCCAACCAGGTCGGCGCGCTGAGCTCGGCCCAGCTGGGCGCCTTCAGCACCAACGACATCGCCGCGATTGAAACGGCCGACATCGGCGCGCTGAAATCCGCCGTGATCGCCGGCCTGAGCAGCAACCAGACCAAGGCCCTGACCACCGACCAGATCGTCGCCCTGAGCAGCAGCCAGGTCGGCGCACTGTCGAGCTCGCAAGTGGCCGGCCTGAGCACCGCCTCGATCGCCGCGATTGAAACGGCCGACGTCGGCGCGCTGAAGACCGCCGCCATCGGCGCCCTGAGCACCGCCCAGACCTCCGCGCTGACCACCGACCAGATCGGCGCCATGGGCACCGCCCAGATCGCGTCCATGACCACCGCCAACCTGGCGTCGGGCCTGAGCACCGACCAGATGGTGGCCTTCAGCTCGAACCAGCTGGGCGCGCTGAGCACCGCGCAATTCAACGCCCTGACCACCGGCGACGTCGCCGCCATCGCCACTGCCAACATCGTCGGCCTGAAAACCAACATCATCGCCACGCTGAAGACCGCGCAACTGGCGTCGTTGACCACCGACCAGCTGTCCAACCTGACCACCAACCAGGTCGCCGCGATCACCACCGCCAACATCGCGGCGCTGACCACCGACCAGGTCGTCGCACTGACGTCCAACCAGTTCGGCGCGCTGAGCTCGGCCCAGGTGAGCGCCTTCAGCACCAACGACATCGCCGCGATTGAAACGGCCGACATCGGCGCGCTGAAGTCCACCGTCATCTCGGCGCTGAGCACCAGCCAGGCCAAGGCCCTGACCACCGACCAGATCGTCGCCCTGAGCAGCAACCAGGTCGGCGCCCTGACCAGCGCGCAAGTGGCCGGCCTGACCAGCGCCGCCATCGCCGCGATCGAGACGGCCGACATCGGCGCATTGAAAACGGCCGCCATCGGCGCCCTGAGCACCGCGCAGACCGCCGCGCTGACCACCGACCAGATCGTCGCCATGGGCACCGCGCAAATCGGCGCGATGACCACCGCCAACCTGGCTTCGGGCCTGACCACCGACCAGATCGTGGCGATGAGCTCGAACCAGCTGGGCGCGCTGAGCACCGCGCAATTCGGCGCGCTGTCGACCGGCGACATCGCCGCGATCGAAACGGCGGACATCGTCGGCCTGAAAACCAACATCATCGCCTCGCTGAAGACCGCGCAACTGGCGTCGCTGACCACCGACCAGCTGTCCAACCTGACCACCGCGCAAGTGGCGGCCATCACCACCGCCAACGTCGCGGTGCTGACCACCGACCAGGTCGTCGCACTGACGTCCAACCAGGTCGGTGCGCTGAGCTCGGCACAACTGAGCGCCTTCAGCACCAACGATATCGCCGCGATTGAAACGGCCGACATCGGCGCGCTGAAATCCGCCGTGATCGCCGGCCTGAGCAGCAACCAGACCAAGGCCCTGACCACCGACCAGATCGTCGCCCTGAGCAGCAGCCAGGTCGGCGCACTGTCGAGCTCGCAAGTGGCCGGCCTGAGCACCGCCTCGATCGCCGCGATTGAAACGGCCGACATCGGCGCGTTGAAAACCGCCGCCATCGGCGCCCTGAGCACCGCGCAGACCGCCGCGCTGACCACCGACCAGATCGTCGCCATGGGCACCGCGCAAATCGGTTCGATGACCACCGCCAACCTGGCGTCCGGCCTGAGCACCGACCAGATGGTGGCCTTCAGCTCGAACCAGCTGGGCGCGCTGAGCACCGCGCAATTCAACGCCCTGACCACCGGCGACGTCGCCGCCATCGCCACCGCCAACATCGTCGGCCTGAAAACCAACATCATCGCCACGCTGAAGACCGCGCAACTGGCGTCGTTGACCACCGACCAGCTGTCGAACCTGACCACCGCGCAAGTGGCGGCCATCACCACCGCCAACATCACGGCCCTGACCACCGACCAGGTCGTCGCATTGACGTCCAACCAGTTCGGCGCGCTGAGCTCGGCCCAGGTGAGCGCCTTCAGCACCAACGACATCGCCGCGATTGAAACGGCCGACATCGGCGCGCTGAAGTCCGCCGTCATCTCCGCGCTGAGCACCAGCCAGGCCAAGGCCCTGACCACCGACCAGATCGTCGCCCTGAGCAGCACCCAGGTCGGCGCCCTGACCAGCGCGCAAGTGGCCGGCCTGACCAGCGCCGCCATCGCCGCCATCGAGACGGCCGACATCGGCGCGCTGAAAACGGCCGCCATCGGCGCCCTGAGCACCGCGCAGACCGCCGCGCTGACCACCGACCAGATCGTCGCCATGGGCACCGCGCAAATCGGCGCGATGACCACCGCCAACCTGGCTTCGGGCTTGACCACCGACCAGATCGTGGCGCTGAGCTCGAACCAGCTGGGCGCGCTGAGCACCGCGCAATTCGGCGCGCTGTCGACCGGCGACATCGCCGCGATCGAAACGGCGGACATCGTTGGCCTGAAAACCAGCATCATCGCCTCGCTGAAGACCGCGCAACTGGCGTCGCTGACCACCGACCAGCTGTCCAACCTGACCACCGCGCAAGTGGCGGCCATCACCACCGCCAACATCGTGGCGCTGACCACCGACCAGGTCGTCGCGTTGTCGTCCAACCAGTTCGGCGCCCTGAGCTCGGCACAACTGAGCGCCTTCAGCACCAACGATATCGCCGCGATTGAAACGGCCGACATCGGCGCGCTGAAATCGGCAGTCATCGCCGGCCTGAGCACCAACCAGGTCAAGGCCCTGACGACCGACCAGATCGTCGCCTTCAGCAGCAGCCAGATCGCCGGCCTGAGCAGCGCTCAAGTGACCGCGCTGGGCACCGCCTCGATCGCCGCGATCGAGACGGCCGACATCGGCGCGCTGAAAACCGCCGCCATCGGCGCCCTGAGCACCGCGCAGACCGCCGCGCTGACCACCGACCAGATCGTCGCCATGGGCACCGCGCAAATCGGCGCGATGACCACCGCCAACCTGGCGTCGGGCCTGACCACCGACCAGATGGTGGCGCTGAGCTCCAACCAGCTGGGCGCGCTGAGCACCGCGCAATTCAACGCCCTGACGACCGGCGACGTCGCCGCCATCGCCACCGCCAACATCGTCGGCCTGAAAACCAACATCATCGCCTCGCTGAAGACCGCGCAACTGGCGTCGTTGACCACCGACCAGCTGTCCAACCTGACCACCGCGCAAGTGGCGGCCATCACCACCGCCAACGTCGCGGCCCTGACCACCGACCAGGTCGTCGCGCTGTCGTCCAACCAGTTCAGCGCGCTGAGCTCGGCCCAGGTGAGCGCCTTCAGCACCAACGATATCGCCGCGATTGAAACGGCCGACATCGGCGCGCTGAAATCGGCAGTCATCGCCGGCCTGAGCACCAATCAGGTCAAGGCCCTGACGACCGACCAGATCGTCGCCCTGAGCAGCAGCCAGATCGCCGGCCTGAGCAGCGCTCAAGTGACCGCGCTGGGCACCGCCGCGATCGCCGCGATCGAGACGGCCGACATCGGCGCGCTGAAAACGGCCGCCATCGGCGCCCTGAGCACCGCGCAGACCGCCGCGCTGACCACCGACCAGATCGTCGCCATGGGCACCGCGCAAATCGGCGCGATGACCAC
Source organism: Duganella sp. BJB476 (assembly GCF_003416895.1). Taxonomy (GTDB): domain Bacteria; phylum Pseudomonadota; class Gammaproteobacteria; order Burkholderiales; family Burkholderiaceae_D; genus Rugamonas. The sequence continues at coordinate 118,446 of NZ_QVIO01000011.1, read as the reverse complement.
CGCCAACCTGGCGTCGGGCCTGACCACCGACCAGATCGTGGCGCTGAGCTCGAACCAGCTGGGTGCGCTGAGCACCGCGCAATTCGGCGCGCTGTCGACCGGCGACATCGCCGCGATTGAAACGGCGGACATCGTTGGCCTGAAAACCAGCATCATCGCCTCGCTGAAAACCGCGCAACTGGCGTCGCTGACCACCGACCAGCTGTCCAACCTGACCACCGCGCAAGTGGCGGCCATCACCACCGCCAACATCGTGGCCCTGACCACCGACCAGGTCGTCGCGCTGTCGTCCAACCAGTTCGGCGCGCTGAGCTCGGCCCAGGTGAGCGCCTTCAGCACCAACGATATCGCCGCGATTGAAACGGCCGACATCGGCGCGCTGAAAACGGCAGTCATCGCCGGCCTGGGCACCAGCCAGGTCAAGGCCCTGACGACCGACCAGATCGTCGCCCTGAGCAGCACCCAGATCGGTGGCCTGAGCAGCGCCCAGGTGACCGCGCTGGGCACCGCCTCGATCGCCGCGATCGAGACGGCCGACATCGGCGCGCTGAAGACCGCCGCCATCGGCGCCCTGAGCACCGCCCAGACCGCCGCGCTGACCACCGACCAGATCGTCGCCATGGGCACCGCGCAAATCGGTTCGATGACCACCGCCAACCTGGCGTCGGGCCTGACCACCGACCAGATGGTGGCCTTCAGCTCTAACCAGCTGGGCGCGCTGAGCACCGCGCAATTCAACGCCCTGACCACCGGCGACGTTGCCGCCATCGCCACCGCCAACATCGTCGGCCTGAAAACCAACATCATCGCCACGCTGAAGACCGCGCAACTGGCGTCGCTGACCACCGACCAGGTGTCGAACCTGACCACCGCGCAAGTGGCGGCCATCACGACCGCCAACATCCTGGCGCTGACCACCGACCAGGTCGTCGCACTGACGTCCAACCAGATCGGCGCCCTGAGCTCGGCCCAGCTGAGCGGCTTCAGCACCAACGACATCGCCGCGATTGAAACGGCCGATATCGGCGGACTGAAAACCGCGGCGATCGCCGGCCTGAGCACCAGCCAGGCTGCGGCGCTGACCACCGACCAGGTCGTGGCGCTGAGCGCCACCCAGGTTGGCGCCCTGACCAGCGCGCAAGTGGCTGGCCTGAGCACCGCCTCGATCGCCGCGATCGAAACGGCCGATGTCGGTTCGCTGAAAACCGCCGCCATCAACGGCCTGCGCACCGCCCAGCTGGCCGCGTTGACGACCGATCAGATCGGTGTGCTGAGCACCGCCCAGATCGCCTCGCTGACCACCGCCAACCTGGCCAGCGGCCTGACCACGGATCAAGTGGTGGCCCTGTCGTCGAACCAGCTCGGTTCGCTGAGCACGGCGCAGGTGAACGCCCTGACGACCGGCGCCATCGCCGCGATCGAAACGGCCGACATCGGCGCGCTGAAGACCAGCATCATCAACACGCTGAAAACGGCCCAGGTGGCTTCGCTGACGACTGACCAGGTCGTTGCGCTGAGCACCGCCCAGGTGAGCGCGATGAGCACCGCCAACCTCGCCTCCGGCCTGACCACCGACCAGGTTGTCGCGCTGAGCTCGACGCAGGTCGGCGTGCTGAGCACCGCACAAGTGGGCGCCCTGGCGACCGCCGCGATCGCCGCGCTGAGCACCGCCGACGTCACCGCGCTGAAGACCTCGGTCATCGCCACCTTGCAGACCGCGCAGATCACCGCGCTGACGACCGACCAGATCGTCGCGATGTCGAGCCAGCAGATGCAGGCGTTGACGACCAGCCAGATCAAGGCGCTGTCGACCAACCAGCTGGTGGCCATCGAGACGGCCGACTTCGTGGGCCTGAAAACGGCGTCGATCGCCGCGCTGAGCACCGCGCAGCTGCATAGCCTGACGACCGACCAGATCCACTCGATGATCACCTCGCAAGTGTGTGCGATCACCAGCGCCCAGGTGCCTGGCCTGACGACCGACCAGATCGCGGCACTGCCTTCGCCGCTGGGTACGCCGATCGTGCTGGACCTGAACGGCAACGGCATCAACACCCTGGGCCTGTCGGCTGGCGTGAACTTCGATCTGCTGGCTAACGGCAACAAGGTCAACACCGGCTGGGTGGGCGGCGGCGACGGCCTGCTGGCCCTGGATCGCAACGGCGACGGCGTGATCAACGACGGTAGCGAACTGTTCGGTTCCGGCACCACGCTGGCCAACGGCCAGAAAGCGGCCACCGGCTACCAGGCCCTGGCGGAACTGGACACCAACGGCGACGGCGTGATCGACGCCAAGGACAGCGCCTTCGGCAAGCTGCGTGTCTGGGTCGACGGCAATGCCGACGGCGTCAGCCAGGCCGACGAGCTGAAATCGCTGGCCGACCTGGGCATCACCAAGCTGAACCTGGATGCGAAGCAGAACGCGTCGCTCAACAATGGCAACATCGTTGGCATCACGTCCACCTTCGAGACCAGCGACGGCGCCAGCCACGCAGCGGCGGACGTCTGGTTCCAGATGGGCGCCACGGCGGCGGCCAGCCTGAGCTCCTCGGTCAGCGGCCTGTCGGCGGCGATGTCGAGCTTCAGCGCGGCGGCGGCGACGGTGACCACCACCGCCAAGCTGGAAGTGCCGAACAGCGTCAACACGGCAGTGGCCGCGATGGCGGACGCGATCAGCAATTACGACAACAAGCTGACCGCAACCAGCAACGCCGCCTCCACCGAGGACACGTTGCGACTGAAAGCGCTGCAGGGAGGCAACCACAACGGCTTCCTGGCTGCCAAGTAAGCCCAAGTAAGCAGCTTCCGATCAGGAAGTAAGGACGGCAAGACCCACGGGTCTTGCCGTTTTTTTTTGAGCCGGGGAACAGGGCGGTAAACCGGTCGGTGTTTCAGCAACACAAAACCCTCCGCCAAGCACTGCACTAGGTTAGAATCCGAAGGCTGGCACGATAGTGCGGCAATGCAAGATTTAACCTTGATCAGGCTTATGCACGATAAATTTCCCCATACCGCGATACAGTGTCTGACGGCCATCGCGCAGCATCACGGTTTGCAAATCAATCCGGAACGCCTGATCGACGACTACGCGCTGCGCGCGGAAGAGCCGGGCACCGGCGCGCTGCTGCGCATCGCCTCGGACATCGGCCTCAAGGCCAAGGCCGACCAGCTGACCTGGTCGCGCCTGATGGCGCAGGGCGGCGTGTTCCCGCTGATGGCGCGCCTGAACGACGGCAACATGGTGATCGTGGTCGGCGTCAAGCCGGGCGAGAACGGCGGGGAAGACACGGTCGCCGTGCTCAACCCGGCCAGCGCCAACGCCGCCGTGGTGATGGTGGCGCGCAGCGAATTCGAGCGGCGCTGGAGCGGCGACGTGCTGTTCGTCAAACGCCAGCACAAGCTGTCCGATCCCAACCAGCCGTTCGGCCTGCGCTGGTTCATCCCCGAAATCCTGAAGCAGAAAGCGGCGTTCCGCGACATCTTCATCGCCGCCGTCGCCATGCAGCTGCTGGCGCTGGCCTCGCCGGTGTTCTTCCAGCTGGTGATCGACAAGGTGCTGACGCACCAGAGCGTGACCACCCTGCAGGTGCTGGGCGTGGGCATCGTCGCCGCGCTGATGTTCGACGCCACCTTCGGCTTCCTGCGCCAGACGCTGACCCTGGCCGCGTCCAACAAGATCGACATGCGGCTGACGCGCCGCGTGTTCGGCCACCTGCTGTCGCTGCCGATCGACTTCTTCGAGACCACCAGCGCCGGCGTGGTCACGCGCCACATGCAGCAGCTGGAAAAGATCCGCAACTTCCTCACCGGCCGCCTGTTCTTCACCGGCCTGGACCTGATCGCGCTGGTGGTGTTCGTGCCCATCCTGTTCAGCTACTCGTTCAAGCTGGCGATGATCGTGCTGCTGTTCGCCGGCCTGATCGCCTGCGTGGTGATGGCCATGGTGCCGACCTTCCAGCGCCGCCTCAACGCGCTGTACGCGGCCGAGGGCCAGCGCCAGGGCATGCTGGTGGAAACCATCCACGGCATGCGCACCGTCAAGGCGCTGGCGATCGAGCCGTCGCAGCGCCGCATCTGGGACCAGCGCTCGGCCGAGGCGATCACCATGCACTTCCGCGTCGGCCAGATCTCGATCGCCGGCAACGCCGTCACCGACTTCCTCGGCAAGCTGCTGCCGGTCACGCTGATCGTGGTGGGCGCCGCCGACGTGTTCGACAGCACCTTGTCGGTGGGCGCGCTGATCGCCTTCCAGATGCTGTCCGGCCGCGTCACCCAGCCCTTGATTTCCATCGTCGGCCTGGTCAACGAATACCAGGAAACCGCGCTGTCGGTGCGCATGCTGGGCGAGGTGATGAACCGCGCGCCGGAAGGCCGCGCCGGCGCCAACGGCCTGCGTCCCATCCTGCAGGGCGAGATCCGCTTCGACGACGTCACCTTCCGCTATCCGGGCGCGCAGGCGATGGCGCTGGACAAGGCCCGCTTCACCATCGAGCCGGGCACGGTGGTCGGCATCGTCGGCCGCTCCGGCTCCGGCAAGACCACCTTGACCAAGCTGATCCAGGGCCTTTACCCGGTGCAGGAAGGCATCGTCCGCTTCGACGGCATCGACGCCCGCGAGATCGAGCTGTCGCACCTGCGGCGCCAGATCGGCGTCGTGCTGCAGGAGAACTTCCTGTTCCGCGGCACGGTGCGCGAGAACCTGTCCGTCACCAAGCCGGACGCCACCTTCGAGGAACTGGTGGAGGCCGCCGCGGCCGCCGGCGCCGACGAATTCATCGAGCGCCTGCCGCTGGGCTACGACACCATCCTGGAAGAGAACGCCTCCAACCTGTCCGGCGGCCAGAAGCAGCGGCTGTCGATCGCCCGCACGCTGGTGGCCAAGCCGCGCATCCTGATCCTGGATGAAGCGGCCTCGGCGCTGGATCCGGAATCGGAAGCCATCTTCATCAGCAACCTGTCGAAGATCGCGGTCGGCCGCACAGTGGTGATGATCTCGCACCGCCTGTCGACCCTGGTCAACGCCGACAAGATCATGGTCATGCAACAGGGCCGGCTGGTGGACGCCGGCCGCCACGAAGAACTGCTCATCAGTAGCGACACTTACCAGCACTTATGGAACCAGCAAACAAGTCACCTCTAAGCCTCAAGCGCCGCCGCAAGGACGAGACCGAAATCGGCTTCCTGCCCGATGCGGACGCCATCGAGCGCGGCCCGCTGCCGAAGTTCGTGCGCATCACGCTGCACGTGCTGATCGGCGCGTTCGTGTTCTTCATCCTGTGGGCCTGCTTCTCGCCGGTGGAAAAGATCGTCGTCGCCCACGGCCGCCTGGTCAACCCGCTGCCCAACATCGTGGTGCAGCCGCTCGACACCTCCATCATCCAGAGCATCGAGGTGCGCGTCGGCCAGGTGGTGAAAAAAGGCCAGGTGCTGGCCCGTCTGGACCCGACCTTCACCGCCGCCGACGAGCAGCAGCTGCGCGTGCGGCTCGACAGCCTGGACACCCAGACCGCCGGCCTGCGCGCCGAGCTGGCCGGCCAGCCGGGCGCCGTCACCAACGGCAAGTCGAATGCCGACTCGCTGCTGCAGGCGCAGCTGTCGAGCGAGCGCAAGGGCAATTTCGAAGCGCAGAAGACCAAGATGGACCAGAACATCGCGCGCCTCAAGGCCGGCCTGGAAACCAACAAGCACGACCAGGTGATCCTGGCCCAGCGCGTGAAATCGCTGCGTGAAGTGGAAGCCATGCAGGAACAGCTGATGGCCGAGCAGTTCGGCGCCAAGATGCACTTGCTGGAAGCGCGCGACCGCCGCCTCGAAGTCGAGCGCGACATGGACCTGCAGCGCAACAAGGCGGTCGAGATGGCCAGCGAGCTGGCCTCGGCGCAGGCCGAGCGCGCCGCCTTCGACAAGAGCTGGCGGCAGAAGACCATGGAAGACCTGCTGAGCGCCTCGCGCGACCGCGACGGCATCAACGAGCAGCTTGCCAAGGCCGACAAACGGCATAAGATGGTGCAGATGGTGGCGCCGGCCGACGGCGTGGTGCTGGAGATCGGCAAGCTGTCGGTCGGCTCCATCGTGCGCGAGGCCGAGCCGCTGTTCACGCTGGTGCCGCTGGGCGCCGAACTGGAGGCGGAAGTGCAGATCGATTCGCTCGACATCGGCTACATCAAGCCGGGCGCGCTGGTGCACCTGAAGGTCGACGCCTTCTCGTTCCAGCAGCACGGCATGTTGGACGGCAAGGTCCGCACCATCAGCCAGGACGCGTTCAAGCGCGAGCAGACCGACAAGAACGGCGGCGGCCTCGACGCCTACTACCTGAGCCGCATCCCCTACACCGGCAAGCTGAAGAAGATGACGCCGGGCGCGCAGCTGCTGCCGGGCATGACCTTGTCGGCGGAGATCGTGGTCGGCCACCGCACCGTGATGTCCTACCTGCTGTACCCGTTGACGCGGGCGATGGACGAATCGATCCGCGAGCCTTGAGAACCACCACCATGACCACTACCACCGACACCGGCCTGGCTTTGCCGCCGATCTTGATCACCGGCGCCGACGGCATGCTGGGCCGCGCGCTGGCCGCCGCCGTGCGCCAGGCCGGCCACGGCGCCGCGCCGCTGCTGGCGCCCGGCAAGCAGCAGCTCGACGTCAGCGACGCCGCGCAGCTGCAGCGGCTGGAAGGCGAATTTTCCGCCGGCTGGATCTTCCATTGCGCCGCGCTGGTCAACGTCGAGGGCTGCGCGATGAACCCGGAGCTGGCGCGCAAGATCATCGTCGACGGCACGCAGCACGTCATCGACTTCGCCAGGGCCACCGGCTCCAAGATTTTCTATCCGCAGAGCTTCCTCACCTACGGCGATTGCGAGACCGATATCCCGGAACACCATGTGCAGGCGCCGCTGTCGCTGTACGGCGAGCTGAAGCTGGAGGCGCAGCGCCTGATCCAGGCGCAGTGCCCGGACAGCCTGGTGGTGATCATGGCGGGCTTCTTCGGCGGCGAGGAAAAGGACAAGAACTTCGTCGGCAAGATCATCCCGGGCATCCGCCAGGCCATCGACAAGGGCGACCAGACCTTCGCCGTCGGCGACCGCGTCTGGCAGCCGACCTGGACCGTGGACCTGGCCCGCGCCTCGCTGGAGCTGATGCGCGAGAACAGGAGCGGCAGCTACCAGATGGCCTGCACCGGCGAGGCCTCGTTCTTCGAGCTGACCCAGGAAATCGTCCGCCACCTGGGCCTGGACCAGCGGATCGACATCGTCAAGACCTCGGTGGGCGCCGTCACCCAGAACGAGCTGGGCCGCCGGCCGCAGCGCGCGGTGCTGAGCTGCCAGCGCCTCCGGGACGAGGGCCATGCGCCGCTGCCCGACTGGCGCGACTCGCTGGCGACCTACCTGGCCCAGCCATTTTTCCATCAATACCGAACCCAACAGGAAGCAAAATGACCAATGCAATGCTGACGCCGTACCGCCAGGAAGACGGGCTGGAATTGAAGAACCGCATCGTCATGTCGGCCATGACCCGCTCCTTCTCGCCGGACCACCTGGCCAGCGACGCCATGCGCGCCTACTACGCCCGCCGCGCCGAGCACGGCGCCGGCCTGATCCTGACCGAAGGCGTGGTGGTCCATCCCTCGGCCGACGGCTACAACGACGTGCCGCACATCGCCACCGACGCCCAGGCGCAAAGCTGGAAGCCGGTGATCGCGGCGGTGCACGCGCACGGCGCCAAGATCGCCTGCCAGCTGTGGCATTGCGGCCGCATCTCGCATGAAGACTACACCGGCGGCGTGCCGCCGGTCAGCTCGACCGACGTCGCCGCCAGCGGCGTCAACCGCCAGAACAACAAGCCCTACGGCACGCCGCGGGCGCTGACCGCGGCAGACATGCCGGTGGTGCACGGCTACGTGGCGGACGCCGGCCGGCGCGCGCTGGCAGTCGGCTTCGACGCGGTGCAGCTGCACCTGGGCCACGGCTACCTGGCCGACCAGTTCTTCGACGCCCGCATCAACGACCGCACCGACCAGTACGGCGGATCGGTGGAGAACCGCTGCCGCTTCGCGCTGGAGCAGGTGGCCGCCTTGCTGGCCGCCGTGCCGGCGAACAAGGTCATCGTGCGCCTGTCGCCGTCGCGCGACATGGGCGGCCTGTACGACTGGCCCGACCTGGACGCGATGCTGGCCTACCTGATCCCGGCGCTGTGGCAGGCCGGCGTGCGCATGCTCGACGTCAGCTGCGCGCGCGCCGACTATTACCAGACCTCGGGCCGGGTGATCCGCCTGGTGCGGCCGATGTGGCCGGGCCTGCTGATGGGCGGCGCCTCGCTGACGGCCGAACAGGGCGCGCAGGAAATCACCGACGGCTGGCTGGACCTGGTCACCTTCGGCCGCGCCTTCATCGCCAATCCCGACCTGGTGCGCAAGATCGAAACGGGCGCGGAGTGGACCCCGTTCGACACCAAGATGCTGGCCGAACTGGTTTAAACGCACACCAACCCTGAGTGGAGAAGACTATGAGCAAAACACTGGACATGGGCTGCGGCTCCCGGCCGCGCAATCCGTTCAACGCGGCGGAGATGTACGGCGTCGACATCGTCGATGGCTTGGGGCCCAACATCCGCAAGGCCGACCTGGCGATCGAGCCGATCCCGTTCGAGGACGACAGCTTCGAGTTCGTCACCGCCTACGATTTCATCGAGCACATTCCGCGCGTGATCTACGCGCCGCACCGCCGCAATTCGTTTGTCGAGTTCATGAACGAGGTATGGCGCGTGCTGAAGGTGGGCGGCTACTTCCTGTCGTCGACGCCGGTGTATCCGCACCCGTTCGCCTTCATGGACCCGACCCACGTCAACGTCATCACCGAGATGACCTTCCGCGCTTATTTCGACAATGTGAACCGCTGGGCCGCGATGTACGGCTTCAACGGCGCCTTCGCCATCGTGCAGAACGAGGTGCGCGATTCCCACCTGTTCTGCATCATGCAAAAAGTGCCGCTGCCGCCGCCGGCCGTGGCCGCGCCAACCGAGCCGGCGGCCCCGCCGGCCTAAGCGGCATCAACCGGCCAGCCGGGCCTTGAGCACGTAGGTGTCCGGCTGGCTGTCCTGGAAGGCCAGCACCGGATCGGCGCCCAGCGCCGAGAACAGCTGCTTCCAGGTCGCCTCCAGCAGCGGATTGGTCAGCGGCTGGCGTATCAGCGGCACGCCCTGTTCCATCTGGTAGCCGGCTTCCCTCAGCAGGTTCAGCAGCGAGCCGCGGCTGAACCAGTGGCGCTGGCCTGAGCTCAGCAGGCCGTGGTCCGCATACTTCAGATCCCCCACCGCCAGCCGCAGCTGCATGCTCCAGTGCTGCGCATTCGGCATCACGACGATGATGCTGGCGTCGGCCTTGATGACTTTGCGGATGTTCTTCAGCAGCTGCAGCGGATCGGCGCTGCGTTCCAGCGCCTGGTCGAGGATCCAGCAATCGGCGTCGGCATGGTCGCGGAAGAAGCCGTCGTCCAGCGTGTCGGGATCGGCCGCCAGCGCCGCGTTGTCCGGATGGCTGCCGGCGTGCACGTAGCGCCGCTGCGGATCGGCCTGGACGCAGCTGGTGGCCAGCATGCCGTCGTTGGCGCCCAGCTCGACGATGCTGCGCGCCGTCGGCGGCAGCATGGCCATCACGCTCAGCCGTATCTCGGCCGCCGCCTGGGCGGCCGCGCTCCATTCCTCCAGGTTGTAGCTGCCGCTGCGCTTGACCGTGCCCTGCCAGTCGTGGCGCAGGTACAGCCGCGGCTGGTTGGTCTCGATGGCCAGGAAGTCGTTGCGCAGCCAGTCGATGCCCTGCACCAGGTCGCTGCGGCCGGCACGCCGCAGCGCCAGCATCGCCTCGGTCATCGGCGCGCCGTGCTTGGTCGGCAACGGCCATTCGCGCACCACCTCGATATTCAGCAGCATGCAGGCCGGGTGCAGGTAGCGCACCGCGCCCTCTTCGTACTTGACGTCGAAGCCGCCCTCGTTGACGTGGTTGACGTAGCCGACCCCGTACATGCCGGGTTGCAGCCGCGCCGCCATGTCTTCCAGGAAGCCGCCCCGTATCACCTGGATGTCGGAATCGAGCACCAGCACCCGGCCGTGCAGGCCCAGGTTCTGGAAGGCCCAGGCCATGCCCGGGCCGTGGTGGATGTTGTAGTCGAAGTGGATGAAGCGTACATCGGCATACCTGGCGCACACCGCCTCGATCGCGCGGTAGTGCTGCTCGCTCGAACCGTCGATGATGGTCACGGGATTGCTGTAATGCGCGCGGAACGAACCGAGCAGATCCTCGATCAGCTCCGCCGAATTATAGGAAACCGAGATGACGGGAATGGTGTTGATATCCATATGCCGCTGCTTAACCCTTGTCGTAGACCGATTGCTCGCCCGTGTCCAGCGGGAACGACGGCTTGCCCTTCATGCGCACCACCGGCGGCGTCATGGCCCGCTTTTCGATGACGACCACGCTGTCGTAGTAGTGGATGGCGAAGCCGGACAGGGTGAACGCGTTCACCTGCAGCGCCGGGTCCGGCGAGTGCCAGGCGTGCAGCTGGTCGATCAGGTTCTTGGTGTATTCGATGAAGTTGCCCGGATTGCGGTAGCCGCCGCCGTAGGCCGGCCAGTAGCTGGTCAGCACGTCCTCGCACAGGTAGATGCCGCCGTCCTTCAGGTGGAACCACAGTTCCTGGAAGGTGGTGATCTGCTGCTTCATGGTGTGGCCGCCGTCGTCGATGATGATGTCGAACTTGGGACGGGTGGCGACGATGTTTTGCAGCGACTCGCGGTTTTCCTGGTCGCCGATGATGATGTCGATGCGCTCCTCGGCCAGCTCGGCGCAGCGCGGGTTGATGTCGGCGCCGGTGATCTTGGCGCCCGGGCCGAAGTAGTGCTTCCACATCTGCAGCGAACCGCCGTGCAGCACGCCGAATTCCAGCAGCGTCATGTCCTTGCCGCGGAACTGGTGGAAGTGGCGCTCGTAGATCTCGAAGTAGTGCATCCACTTGTGGATCATGCGGTGTTCATGGTTCTCGAAGTAGTCGATCAGGGTGCTGCCATCGTTTTGCGACATGTATATCTCCTTGGTTGGATCTTGTTGGTCCGGGTTTGGTGGTCCGGGCTTAACCTTTGGTGAGCAGGATGGTGGTGGCTTGTTGCATCAGCGCGCTGATTTTTTCGATAGGATAACTTGGTTCGACCTGTTCCCACACCGACGACAGGAACCACACGCAGTTGACCAGCTTGTTGGTCAGCATCTCGCGCAGCTGCGCGCGATTGCGCATGAACTTGCCGTGTTCGTGGGCGTCGCACAGCAGCTGCAGCCACTCGATGTTGGCCTGGATGCGCACCTTCTCGTTGCGCTGGTCCTGGCCGCCGTGCAGGCGGAAGTAGCTCAGCGGCTCCGGCAGGTAGGCGCAGTCGCTGTTGGCCAGCACCGCCAGCCAGGTGGCGACGTCGGACAAGGTGGTGTACTGGCGGCCCAGGAACACGCCGAAATGGCCGGGCAGCATGCTGCGGCGGAACATCACGGTGGTCGGCTCGCCCATCAGGTTCTGGCCGTTGGTCAATATCATGTCGCCCAGCGAGCTGCCGCCGACCGCCGTGGCGATCTCGAACATGCGCTCGGTGCCCTGGATAGGCGCCAGGAACCTGCCGTTGGCGTCGATCAGCTGGCGGAACGAGGTCACCAGGCCGATGTTGGGCTGGCCCAGCATGCAGGCCATCATGCGCTCGATCTTTTCCGGGTGGAACAGGTCGTCGTCCATCAGGTAGTTGATGTACTCGGAGCTGGAGTTGCGGTAGCAGTTGAGGAAGTTGTCCAGCGGCCCCAGTCCCGGCGAGCGCAGGTAGCGGATGTTGGCGTAGCGCGCCAGATACGGGGCGAAGCGTTCGCGGGTCAGCTCGTCGGTGCTGTTGTCGCTGATGACGATTTCCAGGTTGCCCCAGGTCTGAGCCAGGATGCTTTGCAGCGCCAGTTCGGCGTAGTCGGGACGGTTGTGGGTCGGCATCAGGATCGACACCTTCGGCAGGCGCGTATCGACCTGCGGCGGACGGGCGCCGGCGAACTGCGGCGCCTGCAGGCCGGCGTTGCCCTTCAGTGCGATCTGGGCGTAGCGTTCCTCCAGGTCGCGCACGAACTGGGCGCTGTCGAACAGCGCGCAATTCAGGCGCTGCTCGTGCAGCTGGCTTTTGAGCGCCTCGACCCGCGGGCGGTCATGCGCCAGCGCCACGGCCAGGTCTTCGTATTCCTGCTGGGTGCTGGTGATCAGCTGCGGCATGTCGACCGCCTTCAGCAGGCTGCCGGCCATGCGCGACGAGAAGGTGCGGCCGGCGCAGGTGACCACCGGCAGGCCGGCCCACAGCGCGTCGCTGGCGGTGGTGCCGCCGTTGAACGGCGCGGTGTCGAGGAACAGGTCGGCCACCTGGTAGCGCGCCAGGTAGTCGGCCGGCACCACGCGGCCGGCGAACACCAGCCGCTCGGCCGCCACGCCGGCCAGCTCGGCCTGGCGCGTCAGGTTGGTGCGCACCTCGGGGCTGTCGGCCACCATCCACAGCAGGCTGTTGTCGGTGCGCTTGAGGATGTTCATCCAGCTGTCGAACACCTCCGGGTTGAACTTGAAGTTGTTGTTGAAGGCGCAGAACACGAACGCGTCTTCCGGCAGGTTGTTGGCCGCGCGCGTGGGCTTGGCGCCGATGATGCGCTGGCGGTCGTTGATCTGGAAGGTGCGCGGCATGTGCAGCGGCTTCTCGGTGAAGAACGGCTCCAGCTCGGGCGGCAGCACGAACGGGTCGGCGATCACGTAGTCGATGAAGGGCATGCCGGTCGGGCCGGGCAGGCCCAGCCAGGTGATCTGCACCGGCGCCGGGCGGAACGCCAGGATGTTCGGGCGCGCGCCCAGGGTCAGGCCGTGCAGGTCGACCAGGATGTCGATCTCGTGCGAGCGGATCAGGCGCGCCGCTTCCTCGTCGCTCATGCCGCCGATGCGGATGTGCTGGTCCATGCCGGCGATCACGCGGGCGCGGATCGGCGAGCCGTCCTCGTTGCTCCAGCAGAAGCCGAACACCTCGACCTTGCTGCGGTCGTGCAGGCCGTACAGCTCGGCGGTCAGGATGGACACCGCGTGCGAACAGAAGTCCGACGACAGGTAGCCGATGCGCAGGCGCTCGTGGCCGTAGCCCTGCGGCCCGGTCAGCGGCTTGACGTCGGCGTTGACCTTTTCCTCGACGTAGCGGCGCGAAGCCGCCAGCTGCTGGGCCGGATCGCCCGAGGCGCTGAGCATGGCCAGCGCCGAGGTGCCCACCATCAGTTCGTCGACCGCGATGCCGCACACGCTGGTGTTATACACCGGCCACTTGCACTGCTTCTGGCGCAGGTGCACCCAGTGCGAGATGACGTTCTTTTGCTTGGGATCGATCAGCAGGCTGCGGGTGAGCGCGTCCTCGGCGGCCGGGAAGTCCTTCTGGATCTCCAACAGGCGGCCCAGGTTGTTGAGCGCCTGGACCACGTGCGGCTGGTCGGCCGGCAGCTTGGGATTGCTGTATTCGAGCAGCGCGCGCCAGCTGGCCAGCGCCTCGTCCGGGCGGCGCAGCCGCTCCAGCAGGGTGCCCAGGTTCAGGTGGCCTTCGTTGAAGCGGGGATTCTGCGCCAGCGCCATGCGGTAGGCCGCCTCGGCCTCGGTCAGCTCGTTGTTATCGCTGAGCATGACGGCCAGGTTGAACTGCACCGCGTAGGCCAGCGGCGACGGCGTCTTGGCCAGCCAGGCGCGGTACAGCTGGATGCCCAGCGGCCGTTCGCCGGCTTCGACCAGGTTCTGGCCGGTCTGGAACAGCTCGATGATCGGAAGGGTGCCCTTCTGGGCCAGCGCCAGGGCGGCGCGGCCGGCGTCCACTACGGTTTTGTTAGTTTGCATGAGCTCGAATCGAAGGTGGCGCGGCGAACCAGCGGTAGGCTTTCTCTACCGTCTGTTCCAGTGGGCAGGTTTCGCTGACGCCGAGGCGGCGCAAGGTGAAGCTGGTGTCCGGGTAGAGGTCGTCGTCCTTTTGCTGGCGGTTCGGGGCGGTGTTCAACGCCACGCGCGGCTTGGGCGAGACCTGCTCGCCGATCAGGCGCACCAGCTCGTTGTGGGTGACCGGGGTGGCGCTGCCGAGGTTGTACACCTCGCCGTCCACGCCCTTGACCAGCGCGGCCAAGGTCCACCAGGCCGCGTCCGAGCCGTACAGGTAGCTGCGGCGCGCGCTGCCGTCGCCGTGGATGCGGATCTCGCTGCCGGTCAGCACGTCGCGCAGGAAGTTGTTGATCGCCCATGGACGGTCCAGCTCCTGGTAGGCGCCGGTCAGCGCGAACGGGCGCACCGTCGACACCGGCAGCCGGTACTGGCTGCGGTAGATCGCCGCCGTCATCTCGGCGGCGCGCTTGGCGTCGGCGTAGACGGTGTGCAGCAGGCCGGCCGGCAGCGGGAAGTAGTCGCTCTCGGTCAACGGACCGGGGCGCTGCGGCGAGCCGGCCACCAGGCAGGAGCTGACGTTGACGAAGCGGCGCAGGCCGTCCAGCTGCGAGGCCGCCTCCAGCGCGTTGTTGATGCCGGACACGGTGGTCTGGAACACGCGCAGCGGATCGGAGGCGTGCACCCGGTTGTTGGGGATGCCGGCCGCGTGGATCACGAAGTTGGTGTTCTTGGCGAATTCGAACGAGGAGCGCACGTCCTGCGAGCGCACGCGGATGTCCAGCCGCGAGGCCAGGTGCGGATACTTCTGCTGCCATTCCGTGATGTGGCGCGCGTACAGGTCGAGCGTGATGCCCAGGTTGTACTGGTCGTTGAGCGCGGCCACCAGTTCGGCGATCCAGCTGCCGAGGAAGCCGGTGCCGCCGGTGACGGCGATGTGCTGGCGCGCCAGCGCGGCGCGCACGTCGGGCTGGTTGGCGCAGGCGGCCAGGGCGTCCTGGCGCGTTTCTGCGAAGCGTGGGTCGGCCATGGTTTAACCTTTCAGTGCTGCTGCGTTTTTCTCGGCCAGGTCGCGCGCGACCTCGATGATCAGGCTTTCCTGGCCGGCCACCGCGTTGCGCTTGCCGAGGCCGAAGAAGATGTCGCGCGGATCGACCTTGTAGTCCTCGGCGGCGCGCGCCACCGGCTTGGCGAAGCCGGAGAACACGCCGGCCAGGCCGGAGACGATGGACAGCGGCGAGATCGACGGCGCCACCGGGTTGAATTCCTTCTCGGCGATGTCGGCGGCGTCGAGGATCTTGTACAGGTCGATGCCGGTCTCGAAGCCCAGGCGTTCGAACACCGCCACCAGCACTTCGAGCTGGGTGTTGCCGGCGCCGGCGCCGAAGCCGCGGATGGTGCCGTCGATGATGGTGGCGCCGGCGTTGACGGCGGTGACCGAGTTGATCACGGCCATGCCCAGGTTGTTATGGCCGTGGAAGCCGACCGGGATGTTCAGGCCGCCCACCAGCGTGTCGATGCGTTCCTTGACGTCGTCCGGGAAATAGGCGCCGGCCGAATCCATGATGACGATCGCCTCGGCGCCGTAGGATTCCATCTTCTTGGCTTCCTCCAGCAGCGTGGCCGGCGTCGCCATGTGGCTCATCATCAGCACGCCCCAGGCTTCCTTGCCGGCCGCGCGCACGTAGTGGATGTGGCGGTCGGTGATGTCGGCCTCGGTGCAGTGGGCGGCGACGCGGAACACGTCCACCCCCAGCTCGATGGCGCGCACCAGGTCCTTCTTGATGGTGCAGAAGCCGGGGATCACGTGGATGCCCATGCGGGTGTGCTTGAGGTGCTGGCGCGACACGGACAGGATCTCGTCGTCGGTCAGCTTGCATTCGCCGACCAGCATCGACGAGGCGCCCAGGCCGTTGCCGTGGCCGACTTCGACGATGGGCACGCGCGCCGCCTCGGCCGCCTTGCAATAGGCGATGAAGGCTTCGCGGCCCAGCTGGTGGCGCACGGCGTGGTTGCCGTCGCGCAGGGTCGGGTCGCTGATCAGGATTTTCTTAGCCATGCTTGCGCTCCTCTTTGTGCTTGCCTTGCTTGCCGTGCCTTGCGGCCGCGACCATTTCCGCCATCGCGATGGCGGCGCAGTTGATGATGTCCAGGTTGCCGGCGTATTGCGGCAGGTAGTCGCCGGCGCCGACCACCTTGATGGTGGTGACCACGCGGCCGCCCTCGATGGTCGGCGGCACCACCAGGCCGTAGCCGGGCACATAGGTCTTCAGCTGGGCCACCATGGCGTCGACCGAGGCGCGGATCGCCGGCAGGTCCGGGTTGGCGATCTTGGCGTAGATCGTGGTCTGCATGTCGATCGGCGGGTTGGCCGGGTTCAGGATCAGGATCGCCTTGGCGCGCTGGGCGCCGGAGAAGCGCTGCAGCGCCTCCTCGGTGGTCTCGATGTATTCGTCCAGGTTGGCGCGGGTGGCCGGGCCGGCGCTGCGCGAGGCGATGCTCGACGCCACCTCGACGTACTCGATGTCCTTGTGCACCGCGCCGATGGCGGCGGCGATCGGGATCGACGACTGGCCGCCGCAGGTGATCATGTTGATGTTGCGGGTGCCGGTGTCCAGCGTGGCCTGGGCGTTGATGGCCGGGATGCAGAACTCGCCCAGCTTGGCCGGGGTCATGTCGATCACGGTCTTGCCCAGTTTATCCAGCGCCGCCCAGTGGCCGACGTGGGCCTGGGCCGAGGTGGCGTCGAACACCAGGTCGCAGATGGATGGATCGGCGATGATGGCCTCGATGCCGCGGTCGGAGATCGGCACGCCGAGCTGGCTGGCCCGCTTCATGCCGGCCGAATTGAAATTGCGGCCGGCGAACAGCGTGCAGACCAAATGCCTGGAGCGCATCACCTTGACCATCAGGTCCGTGCCGATATTGCCGGAGCCGATAATGGCGATCTTCAGTTTGTCGGTGCTAGTCATCTTGTTTCACCTAGTGGTGTTGTCCCTGCCAAGTATTATGGCCGATTCCGCGCTGATGCCATCAATGGAGGAATAGGCCGGATGGTAGCCCAATTCGGCGGCTTGCCGGTTGAGCGAGTAATAATGCGGTTTGGCGCCGGTGGCGTTGACCACCGAGGCCGCGCCGACCTCGTAGCGCAGGCCGAAGCGCTGCGCCATGGCGGCCAGCAGTTCCAGCTTTTCCACCGGCGCCGCGCTGTAGCAATCGATGGCGCGGTTGCCGGCCGGCGCGCGCAGCACGCACGACACCAGCTGGTGGAAGTCCTGTGGATGCAGGTAGTCGCGCACCATGCTGCCGGCGCTGGTCTGCAGCACGGTGTCGTCGCGCACGGCGCGCAGCAGGTCGGTGATGAAGAAGCGGGCGCCCAGGTCCTGCGTGCGGCTGAAGTAGTTGAACACCCGCAGGTCGGTGATGTGCAGGTCCGGCAGCGCGCGGTGCTTGCATTCCGCGTGCAGCTTGGCCACCGCGTAGTAGTCCTGCGGTTTCAGCGCGTTGATATTGATGACGGCCTTGGTGTGCGGGCCGGCCGGCTGTTCGAAGCCGCTGTTGTAGGCCGCGCCGCTGGACAGGAAGATGTAGCGCCGTTCGGGATGGCGCTGCAGCTCGCGCAAGGCCAGGTCGTCGAATTCCTGCGTCACGCCGAAGATGGCGCCGCCCATTTGCGCGGCGCGCTGCGGATCGCCGACGCCGACGAAGTTGAGCACCGCGTCATGCGGCGCCTGGCCGTAGCCGGCGTAGGCCGCCACCGGGAAGTCCAGCTGGTTTGTGGCCAGCCAGCGCTGCGCCGCCGCCGTGTCGCGCACGTACAGCAGGACTTCGGTGTTGCCCTCGCGCGCGAAGGACAGGATCAGATCCTTGGCAATCTGGCTGCTCGCACCGAGGATGGCGACGCGCTTCATCTTAGAGGGATTTCGATTTTTCGTGCATGCCGCCGATCATGGCCTTGTCCAGCACCTCGCGCGGGAGCAGCGGCGCCAGGTCTTCCAGCGGCGGCGACACCAGCGAGCCGTCGGCGCGCGCCTGCAGGCCCAGCTTCGGCGAGAACAGCTGGGTGGGGCTCATGAACACTTCGCAGATCACCGGGCCGGTGGCCGCCTGCACCGCTTCCAGCGTGGCGTCGCATTCTTCCCAGGTGCGGATCTGGTAGGACGGGATGTCGAACGCGGTGGCCAGCTTGGAGAAGTCCGGGCAGGACACGCCGGAGGCGCGGTCGGTGCCGACGTAGGCGCTTTCCTTGAACACGGCCTTCTGCGCGTGCTTGATCATCAGGTAGCCGTCGTTGTTGAAGATGAACAGCTTGATCGGCAGCTTGTGGTGCACCATGGTCTGCAGTTCCTGCAGGTTCATCATCATGCCGCCGTCGCAGTTCAGGCACATCACCTCGCCGCGGTCGTTGGCGAAGGACACGCCCAGCGCGGCCGGCAGGCCGTAGCCCATTTCACCGAGGCCGGTGGAGGTCATGAAGCGCTGGCCTTCCTTGAAGCGCAGCACCTGGTGGCCGCTCAGCAGGGCGGTGCCCATGTCGGTGACGACCACCTGGTCCGGCTTGAAGAAATCGTTCAGGCGCTGCATGAAGCGGTAGGAGTTCATGAAGCCGTCCTTGTCCGCGTGCTCCGGGCCGACCCACGGGAACTGCTGCTCGTAGGCGCGGCAGGTCTCCAGCCAGGCGGCCTTGGACGGCACCGGCGCGGTCAGCGCTTCGAGGCGCGCGATCAGCGCCTCGATGAAGACGCGGGCGTCGCACAGGATGTTTTCCTGCGTGCGCTTGGCGTGCTTGACCACTTCGTCGGCGTCGATGTCGACCACGTCGATGCGCGCCAGGCGCGCCAGTTCGCTCAGGTCGTAGCCGATCTGCGGGATCGCCAGGCGGGTGCCGATGGCCAGCAGGTAGTCGCAGTTCTGCACGATGAAGTTGGCGGCGCGCTGGCCGTAGACGCCGGCGCGGCCGAACACCAGCGGGTGCGAGGAATCGATCATGTCGATGCCGGCCCACGACACCAGCGCCGGTGCGCCCAGCTTTTCCAGCAGCGGCGCGAGGCGGGTTTCGGCGCCGGCCAGGCGGATGCCGTTGCCGAGCCACAGCAGCGGGCGCTCGGCCTTCAGCAGCGCGGCCAGCACGGAATCGACCTGCGCGGCGACGGCGTCGCTCAGGTAGTCGGTGGCGGCCGGCGCTTCGAAGCGGGGAATGGCGTCGCGCTCGATGCGCTGCGACTGCACGTCCAGCGGGATCTCGATCCAGGTCGGGCCGGGACGGCCGTCCAGTGCGATGTGCACGGCCTTCTGCAGTTCGTACTGCGCCTGCGCGCCCTGCATCACGCGGTGCTGGTATTTGCTGACGCGTTCGACCATCTGGCACGAATCGTAGCCCTGCACGCCCCACATGCGCAGCGGGTTTTCCGGGAAGGTGAACTTGCTGTTCTCGTTGCCGGCGATGACGATGCACGGTATCGAGTCGGCCCAGGCGGAGACCACGCCGGTGATGCCGTTGGTCGAGCCGGCGCCGGTGGTCAGCAGGGCGGCGGCCAGGCGGCCGTTGGTGCGGTAGTAGGTCTGCACCGCCATGCAGGCGGCCTGCTCGTGGTGCACGCAGACGATCTCGGTGTAGCCGCGGCGGGTGATGGCCTCGAACAGGTGGATGTTGCCGGCGCCGATGATGCCGAAGGCGTGCTGGATGCCCAGGTTTTCCAGGGTTTCCGCCACCAGGTCGGCGACTTTTACTTTAGTGTCTTGCGCTTGCATCAGAAGTTCACGCCAAAGAAGGTTTCGAGTTTGTCGATCGCGAAGTCCAGCATCTCGCGGGTCAGGCCCGGGAACACGCCGATCCAGAAGGTGTCGTTCATCACGCGGTCGGTGTTGGTCAGGTCGCCGGAGACGCGGTAGTTGCGGCCCACCATGTAGGGCTGGCGCGTCAGGTTACCGGCGAACAGCAGGCGGGTGCCGATCTTGTGCTCGTCCAGGTAGGTCAGCAGGTCCACGCGCGAGACGTTGGCTTCCGGTTTCAAGGTCATCGGGAAGCCGAACCACGACGGGTCGGAATGCTCGGTCGCTTCCGGCAGGATCAGGAACTCGGCGCACGACTGCAGGCGCTCTTTCAGATACGCGAAGTTGTCCTTGCGGGCCTGGATGAAGCCCGGCGCGCGGTCGATCTGGGCCAGGCCGCAGGCGGCCTGCATGTCGGTGATCTTCAGGTTGTAGCCCAGGTGGCTGTAGGTGTACTTGTGGTCATAGCCCATCGGCAGGGTGCCCAGGCACTGGCAGAAGCGCTTGCCGCAGGTGTTGTCCTTGCCCGGCGCGCAGTAGCAGTCGCGGCCCCAGTCGCGGAACGACTCGGCGATCATTTTCAGTTCCGGATTGTTGGTGAAGACGGCGCCGCCTTCGCCCATCGTGATGTGGTGGGCCGGGTAGAACGACATGGTGCCGATGTCGCCGAAGGTGCCGACCATCTTGCCGTGGTAGGTGGAGCCCAGCGCGTCGCAGCAGTCCTCGATCAGCCACAGATTGTGCTTCTTGCAGATCGCGGTGATCACGTCCAGGTTGTACGGATTGCCCAGCGTGTGGGCCAGCATGATGGCCTTGGTCTTGGGCGAGATCGCCGCTTCCAGCTTGGTCACGTCGATGTTGTAGGTGCCCAGGTCGACGTCGACGAACACCGGGATCGCGCCGAACTGGATGATCGGGTTGACGGTGGTCGGGAAGCCGGCGGCCACGCCGATCACTTCATCGCCCTGTTGGATCGCGCGCGCGCCCAGCTTCGGCGAGGTCAGGGTGTTGAAGGCGACCAGGTTGGCCGAGGAGCCGGAGTTGACGGTGATGAGGAAGTCCACGCCGATCATCTTGGCCAGCTTGGCTTCGAATTGATCGTTGAAGCGGCCGGTGGTCAGCCAGGCGTCCAGCGAGGCTTCGACCATCAGTTCCATTTCCGGCGCGCCGACGACCTTGCCGGCCGGCGGGATGACGGTCACGCCGGGCTCGAACGCCTTCGGCACGCTGGCCAGCGCGCCGTATTCGGCCACCAGCTTGATGATCTGTTCGCGGAGTTGTTCCTTGCTTTGTGCTTCACTCATGATTCCAACCTTGGTTATGTGCGCTTAAAGATGTGCGGTGTTTTGATACGTGTCGATCTGCGCCAGCGTCAGCGCGCGCATGTCGGCGCCGGAGGCGTGTGCCTGGTGCCATGCGACGATCATGTCGATGGTGTGGCCCAGGTGCCAGCGCGGCTGCCATTGCAGGCGGCTGCGGGCTTTCGAGCAGTCCAGCTTGAGGTAGTGCGCCTCGTGCGGTTGCGGTGCGGAGTCCAGCTCCCAGCCGGCGCCGTCGCCCCAGCTTTCGCACAGGCGCGCGATGATCCATTCGACCGGGCGGGCGTCGATGTCGTGCGGGCCGAAGTTGAAACCTTCGGCATACGCGGCGCCTTGCGTGTACAGGTGTTCGGCCAGGGTCAGGTAGCCGGATAGCGGCTCCAGCACATGCTGCCACGGACGGATCGCGTGCGGGCTGCGGATGCGCACCGGCTTGCCGGCGGCGATGGCGCGCACCATGTCGGGGATCAGGCGGTCCTCGGCCCAGTCGCCGCCGCCGATCACGTTGCCGGCGCGGCCCGAGGCCAGCGCGACGCCGTGCTGGGCGTATTTTTCAGGATTGAAGAACGAGGAGCGGTAGCCGGCCGTCACCAGCTCGGCGCAGGCCTTGCTGTTGCTGTATGGGTCGTAGCCGCCGAAGGCTTCGTTCTCGCGATAGCCCCAGGCCCACTCCTTGTTTTCGTAGCACTTGTCGCTGGTGACGTTGACCACGGCCTTGACGCCGGGCGTATGGCGCACCGCTTCGAACAAGTTCACCAGGCCCATGACGTTGGTGGAGTAGGTCTCGACCGGATGGTCGTAGGAGTAGCGCACCAGCGCCTGCGCCGCCATGTGGATGACGATCTCCGGCTGCGCCTTGGCCATCGCCTCGCGCAGCGCGGCGCCGTCGCGGATGTCGCCGATGATGGAGGTCATGCCGGCGCCGACGTGGGCGGTGTCGAACAGGCTTGGTTTGCTTGGTGCTTCGAGGGCGTAGCCGGTGACGTGGGCGCCCAGTTGCTGCAACCACAGGCTCAGCCAGCTACCCTTGAAACCGGTGTGCCCGGTCAGGAAAACGCGCTTGCCGTGCCAGAACGCTGGATTCATGGCCATCGCTTCCACGGCGCCTTGCCGCTTTCCCACAGCTCTTCGAGCAGGACCTTGTCGCGCAGCGTATCCATCGGCTGCCAGAAGCCATGGTGCATCCAGGCGTCGAGCTGGCCGCTTTCGGCCAGCTGTTCCAGCGGACCCTTTTCCCAGATGGTGTGGTCGTCTTCGATCAGGTCGATCACCTGCGGCGACAGCACGAAGTAGCCGCCGTTGATCCAGTTGCCGTCGCCTTGCGGCTTCTCCTTGAAGCTCATGACGCGCTGGCCGTTCATGTCGATCGCGCCAAAGCGTCCCGGCGGCTGCACCGCCGTCATCGTGGCCAGCTTGCCGTGTTCCTTGTGGAAGGCGATGCTGGCGCCGATGTCGATGTCGGCCACGCCGTCGCCGTAGGTGAAGCAGAAGGCTTCGTCGTTCTCGACGTGCTGGCGCACGCGCTTCAGGCGGCCGCCGGTGAGCGTGTCGGCGCCGGTGTCGACCAGCGTGACCTTCCACGGTTCGGCGTGGCGCTCGTGCACTTCCATCTTGTTGTTCTGCAGGTCGAAGGTGACGTCCGAGGTGTGCAGGAAGTAGTTGGCGAAGAATTCCTTGATGACGTAGCCGCGGTAGCCGCAGCAGATGACGAAGTCATTGATGCCGTGGGCCGAGTAGCTCTTCAGGATGTGCCACAGGATAGGTTTGCCGCCGACTTCGACCATCGGCTTCGGTTTGACAGTGGTTTCTTCGCTCAGCCTGGTGCCCAGGCCGCCTGCCAATATGACTGCTTTCATACTATCCCCGAATAGTTGAGCTGATTATGTGTGTGGTCCGTACTGGACGTATTGTCAGCCACATCCGTCGTATTTTAAACGAAAAGCAGGGCCTGATTGGGGCGTCTTCAGGAAGGATGGGAAATTTCCACAAAAAAGAGACTCATTCGGAAAGCAGCAGCTGGTAGCCCTGTCGTAGTACCTCATGCAAGTCGGTCAGCGGGACGCCGGCGCCGGCGGCCAGCGTGGCGTGGCGGCTGGTGAGCAGCGCGTTCAAGGCGGCCAGGCGCGCGGCCAGTGTCTGCTTGAAAGCGGCGGGGTCGGCAAGGAAGCCATGCTGCGCATGGGCTGCGTATAAAAGATGCAAGCCGTCGAGGGCGCAGGCCAGGGCGTCGGCGTCGTTGTTGGCCGGCGCCGCATCGGCATTGACATCGATCGGCCGGTGGCTGGACAGCGGCTCCGCCAGGTAGACGCCGTCGCGGCCGGCCAGCGCCGACAAGGCCAGGGCGATGCCGGACAGATAACGATATTGTCGTCCTTGAAAGTGGCCGAAGCCGGCACCGATAATGCTGCGGCGCAGCAGCAGCGCGCCGGCGTCGCACAGCGTGGCGGTCGCGTGGTGATCGGACGACAGCAGCAGGGTGCCCAGCGAGGCGCCGTCGACCACCGTGTCGGCGCTGAAGACCGGCGCGCCGGGCAGCGCGGCGCCGCTGTCGTCGCGCGGCTGGCGCCAGCTGCCGACCAGGCCGACGTTGGGATAGCTTTGATAAAACTGCATCATGCGCGCCAGTTTTTCCGGGTGCAGGACGTCGCCCTGCGGCGCCACGGCGATGTACTCGCCCAGCGACAGCGCCAGGCAGTGATCCAGGCTGGCGGCCGGCGCCAGGCCGGGCGCGCGGTGGTAGCGCAGCTGCGGATGGCGCGCCAGCAGCGGGGCCACGCGCGCGCGCAGCGTGTCGCCGCCGGTGCTGTCGCCGACGATGATTTCGGTGTGGCCCCAATCCTGCGCCAGCGCGCTGCGCAGCGTGCGTTCGAGGGCATCGGCGTCGGCGTCGCCGGCCGCGACCAGGATGCTGACCAGGGGCAGGCTGGCATCGGCGTGGCGGGCGCTTTCGGCATCGCTTTGCTTGCCGCCGCGGCGTTTCAATGTGCCGCGCGCGACGCGCTGGTAGAGCTGTTCGAGGTTGCGGACGAAGCGCGGCGTGTCGAACAGCGCATTGCCGCCACCACGGCGGCGGCTGTCGGCCAGGCGCCGGCGCAGCGCGGC
Organism: Duganella sp. BJB476; assembly: GCF_003416895.1. Taxonomy (GTDB): domain Bacteria; phylum Pseudomonadota; class Gammaproteobacteria; order Burkholderiales; family Burkholderiaceae_D; genus Rugamonas. The sequence goes on along the minus strand of NZ_QVIO01000011.1, from coordinate 94,310 downwards.
CAGTTCCGCCTGCGCTTGCGCCAGCCGCACCGCCGTGTCCTCGTAGTCGCGCAGGTCTTCGGTGACCAGTTCCGGCAGGCCGGCCGCGTGCAGCAGGCTGCCGCCGGTGCGGCCCGCGTAGCTGCGGCCGGAGCAGGTCAGCACGGGCAGGCCTGCCCATAGCGCGTCGCTGGCGGCGTCGCCGGCGTTGAACGGCAGCGTGTCGAGGAACAGGTCGGCCGCCTGGTGGCAGGCCATGTCGTGCGCCGGCGGCTGGGCGACAAAGCAGAGTCGTTCGCTGGACACGCCGTGGTGCAGCGCGGCCACGCGCAGGTTGTCGCGTGCTTGCTCGCTGTCTGTCGCCAGCCACAGCACGCTGTCCGGCACGCGCTGCAGGATGCGCATCCAGGCGGCGAACTGCTGCGGCGCCAGATGGTGGCTGTCGGCGAAGCAGCAGAACACGAAGGCGTCCGCCGGCAATCCGCTGGCGGCCCGCGTCCGGGCGCGCGCCTTGGCGCGCATGGCGGCTTGCTTCGGCCGCTGGCGGTCGCTGATGTGCAAGGTGTCCGGCAAATACAGCGGCTGTTCGGTGAAGTACGGCGCCAGTGCCGGCGGCAGCACCCAGGCGTCGGCCAGCACGTAGTCGATGCAGTCGAGCGCCGTGGTGCCGGGATAGCCCAGCCACGCGATCTGCACCGGCGCCGGACGGTGCGTCAGGATGCCGGGCCGGCCGCCGACCGCCAGGCCGCACAGGTCGACCAGGATGTCGATTTCATGCGCCCGTATCAGCTGCGCCGCCTGCAGGTCGCCGACGCCGTCGATGCGCAGGTGATGGTCCATGCCCTGCACCATGCGCAGGCGCGCGGGCGCATGGTCTTCCTCGTTCCAGCAGAAGCCATAGACCTCGACCAGCTTGCGGTCGTGCAGCGCATACAGTTCGGCGGTCTGCAGGCAGGCGTCTGGCGCCAGGTAGCCGATGCGCAGCTTGCGGTGCGTGTAGCCGGCTTGGTCGGAGAGCGCCGCCGCTCCGCGCGGCGCATGAGCGGCGACATGGCGGCGCGCCGCCGCCAGCTGCTGCGCCGGGTCGTCGCTGGCGGCGAGCGTGGTGGGCGCCGAGGCGGCCGCCAGCAGCTGCTCTTCGTCCAGTCCCGGCAGCGCGGCCAGCACCGGCCACGCGCATTGCCGCTGGCGCAGCCGTATCCAGTGGGCGACGACCAGCGGCTGGCGCGGGTCGAGCTGCAGGCTGCGGGTCAGCGCCTCTTCCGCTTCCGGATAGCGGCGCTGGCCGTCGGCCACGCGGCCGATATTGTTGAACAGCTGGATTTGCAGCGGCCCCGCATTGGCGGCGGCCGGATCGAGCAGGTCCAGCGCCTCGTGCCAGGTGTCGAGCGCCTCGTCGGGACTGCGGCGGCGCTCCATCAGCGCGCCGAGCCCGAGATAGGCTTCGGTGAAATGCGGCTGGATCTCCAGCGCGCGGCGATACGAACGTTCGGCCGCGCGCTGCTCGCCGCCCTGCATCTGCAACACCGCCAGGTTGTACCAGGCCGCGTGCAGCAGCGGCGTGTCGCAGTGCTTGATCCACAGCTGGTACAGCGCGATGGCCTGCTCAGGCCTGCCCTGTGCGGCCAGCAGCCCGGCGATGCCGATCAGCTCCGTGATCGGCAGCACGCCCAGCCCGGCCTGCGCGAACGCCAGCGTGGCCGCCTCCGCGATGTTGCCGGCGGCGATGGCGGCGTTCAGCTGGGCGGACATGCGGGCCTCGGTATCCGGATCAGGCGGCGACTGCCACCAGGATGTACTGCGGCGCCAGCGCGTCTTCGACCGCGATCTCCGGGTCGACGCCGCTGGCCTGGGCCATCAGGCGTATCGCCGGCAGGTATTTGTCGCGCGCCGGTTCGTCCGGGATGCGCGCGCTGCCGCCGGCGATCTTGAAGCCGGTCTGCAGGAACAGGTCGAGCATGGCGCCGCGCGTGAAGATGCGCTTGTGGCCCTTGTTCATCGCCGCGCCCTGGCCGTAGCGCAGGTCGCCGGCGTTGAGGCGGGCCTGGATGCTCCAGTGCTGGAAGTTGGGAATGGCCGCGATCACGCGTCCGCCCGGCGCCATGTTGGAGCGGATCCGGGTCAGCACGGCCCACGGGTCGTTCATGTGTTCGAGCACCTCGCCGAGTATCCAGCAATCGGCGCCGGTCACGTGCGACCAGAATTCCTGGCTGGCGGTTTCGATATCCTGGTCGAACACGAAATCGCAATGCGGGCGGGCGGCGTTGGCCGGCGCCGGATCGCGTTCGATGCCGGTGTAGTTGCAGATCGGGTTGCGCTGGCGGTAGGCCTTGGCGAAGGCGCCGTCGTGGCAGCCGACGTCGACCAGCTTGCGGGCGTCGGCCGGCACCATGGACAGCAGGTCCTGGTTGATCTGCGCCGAGGCGGCCGGCAGGTCGTAGTGGTAGCCGCCGGTGCGGATCACGGTGCCCTGCCAGTCGTGCTTGAGGAAGACGCGCTGGGACTCGCGGCTGAAATCCTGGTCGACCCAGTCGACGGCGGCGATCAGGTGATGGGCGCCGGCGCGGTGGATGGCCAGCATGGCCTGGATCATCGGCGCGCCGTGCTTGATCGGCAGCGGCCACTGGCGCATGACCTCGAGGTTGACCAGCATGCAGGCCGGGTGCAGGTAGCGTATCGGGTTCTCGATTGGACGCTCGTAGCCGCCCTCGGTGACGATGCGCAGGTGGCCGGCGCCGTACATGCCCGGCTGCAGCTGGCTTTGCAGCGATTCGATGAAACCGGGGTTGACCACTTCCACGTCCGAATCGAGGAACAGCACTTCGCCCTTCAGCCCGAGGTGGTTGATGGCCCAGGTCATGCCGGGGCCGTGGTGGATGTTGTAGCCGAACGGGATGAACTCGACGTTGTCGTAGCCGGCCGCCATGGCGCGGATTTTTTCCGCGATGTCCGGATTGGAGCCGTCGATGATGTAGACGCGGTTCGGATAGAACTTGCGCAGCGACGCCAGCAGCGCCTCGATCAGGTCGGGCGCGTTGTAGGAGACGGTGACGATGGGGATCTGCGCGGCCGGCAGGCGCGGCGCATCGGGTTTCAACACCGGCGCGGGCGGCGGCGCCAGGCGCGGCGCGGCCGGCTTGGCGATCTTCTGCAGCACCGCTTCCATGTTGCGCACGAAGCGCGGGCTGTCGAACAGCGCGCAGCTCATGCGGTTGTCGGTCAGCTGGCGCTTCATGGCGGCGATGCGCTGCGGATCGTGGGCCAGCGCGACCGCCTTCTCTTCGTAGTCGGCGAAGTTGAAGGTGATCAGTTCCGGCAGGTCGACCGCCTTCAGCAGGCTGCCCGCCATGCGCGACGAGAAGGTGCGGCCGGCGCAGGTCAGCAGCGGCAGGCCGGCCCACAGCGCGTCGCTGGCGGTGGTGCCGGCGTTGAACGGGAAGGTGTCGAGGAACAGGTCGGCCAGCTGGTAGCGCGCCAGGTAGTCGGCCGGCATGGCGCGGCTGTTGAAGATCAGGCGCTCGCGGGCGATGCCGACCTGCTCGGCGTAGCGCCACAGGTTCTCGCGCACCTCTGGATAGTCGGCCACCAGCCACAGCACGCTGCCGGGCACGCGGCGCAGGATGTTCATCCAGACGTTGAACACTTCCGGCGTGAACTTGAAGTTGTTGTTGAACGAGCAGAAGACGAAGGCGTCTTCCGGCAGCTTGACCGAGGCGCGGGTCGGCTTGGGCCCGATCAGGCGCTGGCGGTCGTTGATCTGGAAGGTGTCCGGCAGGTACAGCGGCTGCTCGCTGAAGTCCTTGGTCATCTCCGGCGTGATCAGGAATTCGTCGGCCAGCACGTAGTCGACGCCGGGCAGGCCGGTGCTGCCGGGGAAGCCGAGATAGGTCAGCTGCACCGGCGCCGGGCGGAACGCCAGGATGTTCGGGCGCGCGCCCGAGGTCAGGCCGTGCAGGTCGACCAGGATGTCGATCTCGTGGGCGCGGATGGCGCGGGCGGCCTGCTCGTCGCTCATCTGGTCGATGCGGATGTAGTGGTCCATGGCCTTGACCACGCGGGCGCGGATCGGCGAGCCGTCCTCGCGGCTCCAGCTGAAGGCGTAGACCTCGAACTTGCCGCGGTCGTGCAGCTCGTACAGCTCGGCGGTCAGGATCGAGACCGCGTGCGAGCAGAAGTCCGACGACAGGTAGCCGATGCGCAGGCGCTGGTGGCCGTAGCCGTGGGCGCCGGTCAGCGGGGCGACGTTGGCGTTGACCTTCTCGGTGACGAAGCGGCGCGAGGCGGCCAGCTGCCGGGCCGGATCGGCGGAGGCGCTGAGCATCGCCAGCGCCGAGGTGCCCTCCATCATGGTGGCGACCGAGATGTGTTCGAGGCCGCTGTAGACCGGCCATACGCACTGCTTCTGGCGCAGGTGGACCCAGTGGGTCATGACGTTGCCCTGCTTGGGATCGACGCGCAGGCTCAGGGCCAGCATGGCTTCGGCCTGCGGATAGCGCTTGACGATTTCCAGCAGGCGGCCCAGGTTGTTCAGGGTCTGGATGTACAGCGCGGCGTTGCTCTTGATGTCGGGCTGGATAGTATCGGTCAGGATGGCGTTCCACATGGCCAGCGCGTCGTCCGGGCGGCCGGCGCGCTCCAGCAGCGAGCCCAGGTTCAGGCGGCCCTCGACGAAGTCCGGATTGAGCGCGATCGCCTGGCGCAGCAGCGCCTCGGCGCCGGCCTCGTCGCCGGTGGTGGACAGCAGCACGGCCAGGTTGAAGCAGGCCGCGTACGCCGTCGGCGACGGCGTATGGGCGATCCAGGCCTGGTACAGCGCGATGGCGGCGGGCGCCTGGCCGCTTTCCTGCAGCACGCCGGCGGCGCCGAACAAATCGCCGATGGACAGCACCCCCTGGACGGCCATCGCCATGACGGTGCCGAGCGGGTTGGATTCAAATGAAGCGGGTACAGCAGGAACTTGAGCGGTCATGGCGTGGTGTGCAGTTAAATCATTCCAGCATGATACCTTTTACTCGGGGGTCAAGTCTGACATTCGGACACGAGCTCTGCCCTAGCAACAGCTACGGCAGAGCTCGTGTCCGAATGTCAGACTTGACCCCCGATGTGGGTTAGCGGTTGGGAACGCTGAACCAGGTGCCGGCGTTGTGGTCGGCGCCCGGGGTCTTGTCGCGCTGCGGGTCGGTCCAGGCGGCTTGCAGGCCGTGGGCGGCGCGGTATTGACTCAAGGCCTCGGCCAGCGGGTTGGCGGCGGCCTGGCCGGTCGGCGGCGTCGTCAGCTGCGGCGCCGGGGTGGCCGGCATGGCGGCGCCGGCCGCCGCGAAGCTGGCGATGGCGTTGCTCAGGCCGCTCACCTGCTGCTGCAGCGACGGTGCCCCGGCCGCGGCGCCTTTTTGCGCCAGGAACCAGACGTCGGCGCTGGCGTGCGTGGCGCCGTCGGTGCCGGTGTAGCTCGACGTCAGGCCGATGGCGTTGCCGTTCTGTAGCGTCAGCGCGCTGTCGGCGTGGGTGGCGATGCTGGCGATGCCCAGCTGCTCCAGCGTCTTCAGCTCGCCCGCCTGGCTGACGCCGTCGGAGTTGCCGTCGATCCAGACCCGCAGCGCGCCGAAGGCGGCGTCGGCGGCGTCGATCTTGCCGTCGCCGTTGCTGTCGAGCGCCTGCAGCGCGGCGTAGCCGTTGGCCGCCCTGCTGCCGTCGGCCAGCGTGGTGGCGCTGCCGAACAGTTCGCTGCCGTCGTTGATGACGCCGTCGCCGTTGCGGTCCAGGGCCAGCAGGCCGTCGTGGGCGTCGACCCAGCCGGTGTGGACGGCCTTGCCGTCGCCGCGGATGTCGAACTGCACGCCGGCGGCGATGCTCAGGGTGCGCACGCCGTTGCCGTCCAGGTCCAGCACCAGCGGCGTGGCGTAGTTGGTCGACGAGGCGTTCAGCGCCATGGTCTGCGTGACCGTCATCGCCGCCACCTGGCCGCCGGTGAAGGCGTTGGCTTGCGCCACGCTCAGCGCGGTCAGGCCGGCGGTGGTCAGCGACGGCACCTGGCCGGCCGTGAACGCGGCGATCTGGTCGGTCGTGAAGACGATCAGCTGGCTGGTTTTCAGGCCGGCCACTTGCGGGTTGGTCAGGCCGGCGATCTGCGTGGTCGACAGGTAGCCGATCTGCGTCGCCGTCAGCGAGCCGAGCTGGCTGGTGGTCCAGGCGCCCAGCTGGTCGGTGGTGAAGGCGTTGATCTGGTCGATGGTCAGCGCGGCGATCTGGGCGTTCTTCAGCGCGGCCATCTGCTGCGTGGTGAAGGCGGCCGCCTGCGGACCGGTCAGCGCGTTGAGCTGCGTGGTGGTCAGGGTCTGGATCTGCGAGGTGGTCAGCGCGCGCAGCTGGTCGGTGCTGAATACGGCGAGCTGGTCCACGGTCAGCGCGGTGACCTGGCTGAGCTTGATCGCGGCGACCTGGTCGGTCGTGAAGGCCTGGATCTGGGCGTCCGACAGCGCGGCCAGCTGCGTGGTGTTCAGGTAGCCGATCTGCGCCGTGCGCAGCGCGCTGATCTGGCCGGTGCTCAGCGCGTACATCTGGTCGGCCGTCATCGCGCCCAACTGGACGCTGGTCAGCGCCTGCACCTGGGAGGTGTTCAGGCCCGGCAGTTGCGTGACGTCCAGGCTGGAGATCTGCAGCGTGCCCAGCGCGGCGACGTCGGCCGTCACCAGCGCGCCGATCTGCCGGGTCGACAGCGTGACGACCGCGGTCACGCTCAGCGCGGCCGCTTGCGCGGTGCTCAGGGCGGCGATCTGGTCGGTGCTGAAGACGGTGATCTGGCCGACGTCGATGGCGGCCACCTGCGCGGTCTTGAGGCCGCGCACCTGGGCCGTGGTCAGCGCCACGGTCTGGTTGGTGGACAGGCCGGTGAACTGGCCCGCGGTCAGCGCCGCCATGTCCTGGGTGTCGATGGCGGCGATCTGCGCGGTACCCATGGCGGCCAGCTGGTCGACGGTCAGCCACGGCATTTGCGCGGTGGACAGGCCGGTCATCTGGGCGGTGGCCAGGGCGACGATCTGGTTGGTGCTCAGGCTGCTGGCCTGGGCGGTGGTCAGCGCCGCGATCTGCGCGGTCTTCAGCGCGCCGACCTGGTCGGTGGTCAGCGCCAGGATGGCGTCGGTGCTCAGGCCGTAGGCCAGTTGCGCCGTGCCCAGCGCGGCGATGTGGTCGGTGTCGAGCGCCGCCAGCTGCGCGGTCTGCAGGCCGTTGGCCAGCTGGCGGGTGGTCAGCGCGGCCAGCTGCGTCGTGCTCAGCGCGTTCAGCTGGTCGCTCGACAGCACTCCGATCTGGTCGCTGGTCAGGGCGGCGATCTGGCGGGTGGCCAGCGCGTTGACGTCGACCGTCTCCAGCGCCACCAACTGGTCGGTGGTCAGCGCGGCGATCTGCTGCGTGCTCAGGGTCGATGCCTGGGCGGTGCCCAGCGCGACGATCTGGTCGGTGGTCAGCGCCTGCACCTGGCTGGTGCTCAGCAGCGAGGTTTGCGCGGTGCGCAGCGCGCCCAGCTGGTCGGTGGTGAGCGCGGCGATGCCGTCGCTGCCCAGGCCGTAGACCAGTTGCGCGGTGGTCAGCGCCGAGATGTGGGCGCTGTCCAGCGTGACCAGCTGCGCCGTGCCGAGGCCGTTGCTCAGCTGGCTGGTGGTCAGCGCCGCCTGTTCGGCGGTGGTCAGCGCGTTCAGCTGGTCGCTGCCCAGCGCGGCCACTTGCTGGCTGCCCAGGGCGACGATCTGGCGCGTCGCGAACGTGGCCAGGTCTTCCGTTTCCAGCGCGGCGATCTGGCTGGTGGTCAGCGCGGCCACCTGGCGCGTGGCCAGCGAGCTCGCTTGCGCGGTGGTCAGTGCGACGATCTGGCTGGTGGACAGGCCGGTGCTGACCTGGTCGGTGGTCAACACCGTCAGCTGCGCGGTGGCCAGCGTTTGCAGCTGGTCGGTGGTCAGCGCCAGCAGCTGGTCGCTGCCCAAGGTGACCAGCTGGGCCGTGGCCAGCGCGGCCAGGTCCACTGTCTCCAGCGCGGCGACCTGGTCGCTGGTGAGCGCGGTCAGCTGCACGCTGGTCAGCGCGCGCGTCTGCGCCGTGGTCAGCGCGACGATCTGGTCGGTGGTCAGCGCGCCGAACTGGCTCGCCTGCAGGTTCTTGAGGGCGGCGGTGTTCAGCACGGCGAACTGGTCGGTGGTGAGCGCGGTCAGTTGGGCCGTGCCCAGCGACGGCAGCTGGACCGAGGTCAGCGCCGCCACTTGCCCGGTGCTCAGCAGGCTGAACTGGGTGCTGGTCAGCGAAGCCAGGATCTGCGTGCTCAGGCCGGTGATGGCGCTGCTCGACAGCGCGTTCAGCTGGTCGCTGGTCAGCGCGGCGAACTGGTCGGAACGGAAGGCGGCCAGCTGGTTGCTGCGCAGCGCGACGAAGTCCATGGTGCTGAGCGCGGCGATCTGGCCGGTGCCGAGCGCGGCGATCTGCACGGTGCTCAGCGCGCCCACTTGCGCGGTGCGCAGCGCGGCGACCTGGTCGCTGTTGAGGGCGACGATCTGGTCGCTGCTCAGGCCGACGATCTGGGCCGTCGCCAGCGAGACGATCAGGTCGGTGGTCAGCGCGCCGATGTTGGCGGTGGTGATGGCGCCGATCTGGGTGGATTTCAGCGCGGCGAAATCGGACGTCTCCAGCGCGTCCAGCTGGTCGCTGCTGAAGGCGGCCACTTGCGCGGTGCTCAGCGCGGCGACCTGCATGCTGCTCAGCGCCACCATCTGGTCGGTGGTGATCGCGCCGAACTGGGCGGCGTTGAGCGCGGCGATCTGCGTGCTCGACAGCGTGACGAAGTCGTCGGTGCTGAGGGCGGCGATCTGGTTGCTGGTGAAGGCGTTCAGCTGGCGCGTGGCGATGTTGTCCACCTGCAGCGTCGTCAGGCCGGCGATCTGGTCGGTGGTCAGCGAGGAGGCCTGCGCCGAGGTCAGCGCGTCGATCTGCGCGGTGGTCAGGTTTTGCAGCTGATCCATCGTCAGCGACACCAGCTGATTGGTGGTCAGCGCCTGCACTTGCGCGGTCTTCAGCGCCGCCAGGTCGTCGGTGCCCAGCGCCTGCAGCTGGTCGGTGCTCAGCGCGATCAGCTGATTGCTGCCCAGCGAGGACGCTTGCAAGGTGGTCAGCGCGCCGATCTGCGCCAGGCCCAGCTGGCTGATCTGCAAGGTCGCCAGCGAGGCGATCTGGGCGGTCAGCAGCGCGGCCAGGTCTTCCAGCTCGAGGGCGCCGAGCTGGTCGGAACTCAGCGCCGCCAGTTGCGCGGTGGCCAGCTGGGACACTTGCTGCGTGCTCAGCTGGACGATCTGGTCGGTGCTCAGCGCATGGAATTGCGTCGTGCTCAGGCCGTTGAGCTGGGTCGAACCCAGGCTCTGCCACTGGCCCACCAGCAGCGAATTCAGCTGGTCGCTGGTCAGCGCGACGATTTGCGCGGCCTTCAGGGCCAGCAGGTCGTCGGTGTTCAGCGCCTGCACCTGGTCCGAGGTCAGCGCCTGCAGCTGGTTGCTGCTCAGCGATTGCGCCTGGGCGGTGGTCAGCGCGGCGATGCGGTCGACCGTCAGCGACTGCACCTGGGCGGTGCCGAGCGCGGCGAGCTGGGCGGTCTTCAGCGCTGCCAGGTCTTCCAGTTCGAGCGCGGCCAGTTGCTGGGTGGTCAGCATGGCGATCTGCGCCGTGCCCAGCGATTGATATTGCTGCGTGGTCAGTTCGATGATCTGGTCCGAGTTCAGCGACTGGAACTGGGTGCTGCTCATCGCGTTCAGCTGGGCGCCGCCCAGGACCTGCACCTGGTCGATCACCAGCGCGCCGATCTGGTCGGTGGTCAGCGCGGCGATTTGCGCGGACCGCAGCATCAGCAAGTCGGCGGTGGTCAGCACGCGCACCTGGTCGGTGCTCAGCGCGGCCACTTGCGCGGTCGCCAGGCCGCCGGCTTGCGCCGTGGTCAGCGCCATGATCTGGTCGGTGGTCAGCACGGTCACTTGGTTGGTGCCCAGGGCGACGATCTGCGCGGTGTTCATCGCTGCCAGGTCCGCCAGCTCCAGCGCGCGCAACTGGTCGCTGTTCAGGATGGACACGCCGGCGGTGCTCACGCTGCCGATCTGGCGGGTGGTCAGGGCGACGATCTGGGCGGTGTTCAGCGCGGCGATCTGGGCCGTCGTCAGGCCGCCGACCTGGACCGGCGTCAAGGCCTGGATCTGGTCGGTGGTCAGGTTGTTCAGCATGCCCAGCGCGCCCAACTGGGCGGCGGTCAGCGCGGCGAAGTCGGCCGTGCTCAGCGCGGCGATCTGGTCGGTGGTCAGCGAGGACAGCTGGCCGGTGCTCATGGCGCTGACCTGGAGGCTGGTCAGCGCGGCGACCTGGTCGGTGCTCAGCAGCTGCACTTGCGCGGTCTTCAGCGAGGCGATCTGCGTGGTCTTCAGCGCGATCACTTCATCGGTGGTCAGCGCTGCCAGCTGGCCGGCGCTCAGGCTGGCGACCTGGCCGGTGGCCAGCGCCGCCACTTGCGCCGTGGTCAGCGAGGTGATTTGCGAGGTCAGCAGGCCCTGGAATTGCGCCGTGCTTAGTGAGGACAACTGCGCGACCGTCATGGCTTGCAGCTGGTCGGTCGACAGCGCGTCCAGCTGGTCGGTGTTGAGTGCCTGCAGCTGCGCGGTTTTCAGCGCGGCCAGGTCCTGGCTTTCCAGCGCGAGCATCTGGCCGTTGGTCAGCGACGCCACTTGCGCCGTGCTCAGGTTGCTCACTTGGGTGACGCTCAGGCCGGCGATCTGGCCGGTGCTCAGCAAGATCAATTGGTCTGTGCTCAGCGCGGCCACTTGCTGGGTCTTGAACGCGGCCAGGTCCTGCGTTTCCAGCGCGGCCAACTGGCCGGCGGTCATGGCGCGCACTTGCGCGGTGGCCAGGCTGCCCGCCTGCAGCGTGTTCAGCGCGACGATCTGGTCGGTGGTCAGCGACTTGAACTGGGCGCTGCTCAGCGCCGCCATTTGCGCGGCGGTCAGCAGGCGGAACTGGTCGGTGCGCAGCGCGTCGAGCTGGTCGGTGGTCAGCGCAGCCAACTGGGCGGTCTTCAGCGCGACGATGTCGGCGCTGGACAGCACCGCCACTTGCGCGGTGCCGAGCGCGGCGGTCTGGCGCGTGCTCAGGCTGGACACCTGGATCGTGGTCAGCGCGGCGGCCTGGGCGGTGCTCAGGCTGGCGATGACGTCGGTGCTCAGCGCGGCGAATTGCGCGGTTTTCAGTGCTGCGAAGTCCTGGCTTTCCAGCGCGTTCACCTGGTCGCTGCTGAAGCTGGCGATCTGCTGCGTGGTCAGGTTGCTGACCTGGGCGGTGCTCAGCGCGGCGATCTGGTCGCTGTTGAGCGCGGCGATCTGCGCGGTCTTGAGGGCGGCGATCTGCGCCGTCTTCAGCAACGACAGCGTTTGCGTGCCCAGCGCCAGCAGCTGGTCGCTGCCCAGCAGCGCCACTTGCGCGGTGGCCAGCGAGGCCACTTGCGCGGTGGCCATGGCGGCGATCTGGGTGGTGCTCAGCGTGGCCAGTTGCGCGGTGCTCAGGCCGTTGAGCTGGATGGTGGTCAAGGCGGCCACCTGGTCGCTGGTCAGCGCGTTCAGCTGGTCGCTGCCCAGGCCGATCAGTTGCGAGGTTTTCAGCGAGGCCAGGTCGCGCGTTTCCATGGCGTCCAGCTGGTCGCTGGTCAGCGCTTGCAGCTGGCGCGAGCTCAGGCCGGCGTATTGGGCGGTGCCCAGGGCGACGATCTGGTTGGTGCTCAACAGCCTGATCTGGGCGGTGCCGATGGCGGCCAGTTGCGCGGTCTTCAGCGCGGCCAGGTCGTCGGTCTCGATCGCCAGCAGCTGGTCGGTCGACAGCGCGGCCACTTGCTGCGTGCTCAGGTTGGACGCCTGCGCCGTGGTCAGCGCGACGATCTGGTCGGTGGTGACGGCGGCGATCTGCCTGGTGGTCAGCGCGGCGGTTTGCAACGTTTTCAGTGCCTGCCATTGGGCGGTGGTCAGCGCGGCGACGGCGGACGTGCCGAGGCCGGCGATCTGGTTCGATTTCAGCGCGGCCAGGTCCAGCGTTTCCATCGCGACCAGCTGGTCGGTCGACAGCAGCGCCAGCTGTTGCGTGTTCAGGTTGCTCGCCTGCGCGGTGCTCAGCGCGACGATCTGGTCGGTGGTGACGGCGGCGATCTGCTTCGACGTCAGCGCGTTCAGCTGCGACGATTTCAGCGCGGCCCAGTCGGCCGTGGTCAGCACGGCGATCTGGCTGGTCAGCAGGTAGCCGATCTGGACGGTGCTGAGGGCGTTCACCTGCAGTGTGGTCAGCGCGCCCAGCTGGATCGAGCTGAGCACCTGGATCTGGTCCGAGGTCAGCTGCGCGATCTGCGAGGTTTGCAGCGCGCCGACCTGGCCCGGCGTCAGCGTGGCGATCGACTTGGTGCCCAGGCCCAGCAGCTGGCTGGTCTTCAGCGCGGCGAAGTCCTGGGTTTCCATGGCGGCCAGCTGGTCGCTGCTCAAGGCGTTCAGCTGCACCGGCGTCAGCGCGCCCGCTTGCGCGGTGGTCAGGGCGACGATCAGGTCGGTGCTCAGCGCGGCGATCTGTGCCGACGTCAGCGCGATGATTTGCGCGGTCTTCAGCGCGGCGAAGTCGGCCGTTTCCAGCGCGTTCAACTGATTGGTCGACAGCGCGGCGATTTCACGGGTGGCCAGCTGGCCCGCTTGCAGCGTGGTCAGCGCGACGATCTGGTCGGTCGTCAACGCGGCGACCTGGGCGGTGGTGAAGTTGGCCAGCTGGATGCTGCTCAGCGCGGCGAACTGCGCCGTGGTCAGCGCGGCGACGGCGGCGGTGCTCAGCGCGGAGGCTTGTTGCGAGCGCAGCGCCAGCAAGTCCACGGTCTCCATCGCGGCGACCTGGTCGGAACCGAGCGCGGCCACTTGCTGGGTGCCCAGCGAGGCGAACTGCGCGGTGCCCAGCGCGACGATCTGGTCGGTGCCCAGCGCGGCGATCTGGTTGCTGCCCAGCGCGGCCAGTTGCGCGCTCTTCAGCGCGGCGACGTCGCGGGTTTCCAGGGCGGCGATGGCGTTGCTGCCCAGCGCGGCGACCTGGCGGGTGGTCAGCGAAGCGGCTTGGGCGGTGGTCAGGCTGACGATCTGGTCGGTGTCGAGCGCGTTCAGCTGCTGGGTCGACAGGGCGGCCAGTTGCGCCGTGGTCAGCGCGGCGACCTGGTCGGTGCCCAGGCTGTGCAGGTTGCTGGTGCTCAGGCCGGCCAGTTGCTGGGTCTTCAGCGCGGCCAGGTCCTGGCTTTGCATCGCGGTCAGCTGGGCGCTGGACAGCGCCGCCAGTTGCAGCGAACTCAGCGCTCCAGCCTGGGCGGTGGTCAGTGCGACGATCTGGTCGGTGGTCAGCGCGGCGATCAGGCTGGTGCCCATGGCGACCAGCGATTGCGAGCGCAGCGCGGCGAAATTGGTGGTGCTCATCGCGGCCAGTTGCTTGGTCGACAGCGCGGCCACTTGCTGCGTGCCCAGGCCGATCACCTGGTTCGAGCTCAGCACGGCGATCTGGTCGGTGTCCAGCGCCGCCAGTTGCGAGCTCTTCAGCGCGCCGATCTGCAGCGTCGTCAACGCGGCGACCTGGTCGGTGCCGAGCGCGGCGATGCCGTTGCTGGCGATGGCGGCGATCTGGTGGGTCTTGAGCGCGGCCAGGTCGGCCGTTTCCAGTGCGGCGATCCAGCTGGTGCCGAGCGCGGCCATTTGCTGGGTGGTCAGGGCCGAGGCTTGCGCGGTGGTCAGCGCCTGCACCTGGGCGGTGCCCAGCGCGTTGACCTGGGCCGTGGCCATGGCGGCGAACTGCGATGATTTCATCGCGGCGATGTCGCGCGTTTCGATGGCGGCGATCTGGTCGGACGTCAGCACGATCAGTTGCGCGCTGGTCAGCGCGCCGATTTGCGCGGTGGTCAGGGCGACGATCTGGTCGGTGCTCAGGCCGCGTACCTGGCTGGTCTTCAGCGCGGCGACCTGGGCGGTGCTGAGCGCGGCGATCTGGTCGGTGCTGAGCACGGCGGTGGTGCTGGTGTTGAGCGCGTTGAGCTGCTGGCTCTTCAGCGCGGCGAAGTCCTGGGTTTCCATCGCGGCCAGCTGGGCGCTGGACATCTGCGCCAGCTGCAGGGTGGTCAGCGCGGCCGTTTGCGCGGTGGTCAGCGCGACGATCTGGTCGGTGCTCAGCGCGACGAATTGCTTGGTGGTCAGGGCGGCGATCTGCGACGTTTTCAATGCGGCGAAGCCGCTGGTGCCGAGCGCGGCCAACTGGTCGCTGCCGAGCACGGCGATCTGCTGGGTTGCCAGGCTGCCGGCCTGGGCGGTGTTCAAGGCGGCCATCTGGCCGGTGGTCAGCGCGCTCAGCAGGCTGGTGCCGAGGGCGACCAGTTGCTGCGTGCCCAGCGCGGCGACGTCTTCGGTGTCGAAGCTGGCCAGCTGGTTGCTGGTCAAGGCGGCGATCTGGCTGGTTTTTAGCGCGGCGCTCTGGCTGCTGTCCAGCGCTGCGATCTGGTCGGTGCGCAAGCCGCGCAGCTGCTGGGTGCCCAGCGAGGCCAGCGATTGCGTCTTCAGCGCGGCGATGTCGCCAGTGCCGAGCAGGGCCAGTTGCGCGCTGCCCAGCGTGGTCAGCTGCGCGGTCGCCAGCGCGGCGAACTGGGTGGTGGTCAGGCCGTTGACCAGCTGGTTGGTCGTCAGGCTGAGCAGCTGTCCGGTAGACAGCGCCAGGATTTGTTGGGTGGTGATGCCATACCCGAGCTGCTGGGTGTTCAGCGCCTGCAGGTTCTGCGTGGACAGCGCGCGCAACTGGTTGCTACCAAAATAGCCGAGCTGCTCCGTGTTCCATGCGGTCATTTGCAGGGTCGTGAGCAGCTGGATGTCGGCAGTCGTCATCGAGGCGATCTGAAGCGACTGCAGGCTGGCGATTTGGTCGGTCGTTAAACCAGGTACGATTGATGGCATGTTAAGTGTTCTCCTTACGGAAATATATAGTACCGCCAATCGACCCCATGCGGAGAGCACAGGGCCAAAAATGGTTTAAATCTTGGCCTGAAAACAATGACTTAGCGCGTTTTCTGCGTTATCCGGTGTCATCACACTCACCACTCAAAATAATCATTTAGGAAACACTGTAAGATCATGTCTTGCGATTAACCCCGAGCCCTCCCCGCCATGCTGCTGACGCCCGCCACATTTACGCCGCTGATCCGTCCCCGGGATCATGACTATCCGCTAACTTTCGTGTTCCATCGCGGAGAGTTGCTTTTGCGCAACGAAATCCTGGGTTTGCCCGACCGGCAGGCGGTGGCGGCGCTGAAATTGCCGCCGGAGCGCTTCCACGCGCTGGGCGAGTGGGAAGGCCGCTACTATCAGCTGGCGTGGGTCGATCAGCCGGAACTACCGGGGCCGGAGTATGGCTATCACGGCCTGCGCTCGCTGTTCGGCCTGGTGGACGATGGTTTCGCGGCGCTGGCGGGCCGGGCCTTCCAGCTGGCCGACTGGGCCCGCACGCATCGCTATTGCGGCGCCTGCGCCACGCCGATGCGCCAGCTGGAGGGCGAGCGCTGCTACCAATGCCCGGCCTGCGGCATGAGCGCCTATCCGCGCATCTCGCCGGCGATGATGGTGTTGATACGCAAGGGCGAACAGGTGCTGCTGGCCATGCACTCGAACGCGCCGTACAAGCGCTACACGGCGCTGGCCGGCTTCCTGGAGGCGGGCGAATCGATCGAGGAGGCGGTGCACCGCGAGGTGTACGAGGAGGTCGGGCTGCGGGTGCGCGATTTGAAGTATTTCGGCAGCCAGTCGTGGCCGTTCCCGCATTCGCTGATGATCGCCTACACGGCCGAGTACCTGGACGGCGAGATCCGCGTCGATCCGACCGAAATCGCCGATGCGCGCTGGTTCGGGCCGGGCGATCCGGAGTGGCCGGACATGACCACCACGGTGTCGATCGCCGCCGCGCTGCTGAAGGCCAACCGGCCGGGAGGCTGAGGCCTTAGCGGGTGCGCTGCCGCGGATTTCTATATACTGTCGGCAATCGTAAAAAAAAGGTGTTTCATCATGTCTCAAAAAGAATTCTCGGAAGGCGACTGGCGTCGTCTGCTCGCCAGTTTCGGTGAAGATCCCGACCGTCCAGGCCTGGTGGAAACGCCGGCGCGCGTCAGCAAGGCATGGAAACACTGGACCTCCGGCTACGGCCAGGATCCGGTCGAGCTGCTGAAAGCCTTCGAAGACGGCGCCGAGCAGTACAACGAACTGATCGTGGTGCGCGGCATCCCGGTCTACAGCCATTGCGAACACCACCTGGCGCCGTTCTTCGGCAAGGCCACGGTCGGCTACGTCCCGAACGGCAAGATCGTCGGCCTGTCCAAGCTGACCCGCCTGGTGGACTGCTTCGCCAAGCGCCTGCAGGTGCAGGAACGCATGACCATGCAGATCGCCAACGCGCTGATGGAAGTGCTGGAACCGAAGGCGGTCGGCGTGGTCGTCAAGTGCCGCCACCTGTGCATGGAAAGCCGCGGCATCCGCACGCCGGGCGAAGAAACCGTCACCTCGGCCATGCTCGGCGAGTTGCAGCCCAACCTGGCGATGCGCACCGAATTCCTGGCCCTGGCGCGCGAGAACTAAGCGGCATGGCGGCGATCGACTGGCAGCACGGCGGCCTCGACACCGCATTCGCACTGGCGGCGGCGCAGCAACGGCCGCTGTTCCTGTACTGGGGCGCGGTCTGGTGCCCGCCCTGCAACCGGGTCAAATCCGATATTTTTGCGCGCGACGAGTTCGTCCAGCGGACGGCGTCGGTGGTGTGCTACCACCTCGACGGCGACAGCGCCGGCGCGCAGGCGCTGGCCGCGCAATACGGCTTGCGCAGCTATCCGACGCTGGTGCTGTACGCGCCGGACGGCGGCGAAATCACGCGCCTGCCGTGCGAGCTGGACGGCGAACTGTTCACGGCCGCGTTCGATGTAGCGCTGGCCGTGTATGCGGCCGGATCGTCGGCGTCGGCCGCGCTGGCGGCGGCCCTGTCCGGCGAGCGCAAGCTCAGCGCCGGCGAATGGTCGCTGCTGAGTCATTATTCCTGGGATACCGACGAAGGCCGTTTGCTGGGCACGCGCGCGCTCGCGCCGACGCTGCTGGCGCTGGTGCACGCCTGCGACGACGCCGACGCCGGCATGCGCCTGCAACTGCACGCGCAGCTGGCCACGGCCGGCAAGGATGTCGACGTCGCGGCCAACGCCGCCTTGCTGCTGAAGGTGTTTGCCGACGCGCGGCTGGCGCGGTCCAACATGGACATCCTCGGCAACAGCGGCGTCAACCTGATCAAATTCGCCACGCGGCGTGAAGAACTGGTGGCGGCGCTGGGCGCCACGGCCGCGCAATGGGCCGACGATTTCTGGCTCAGCGCGCCGGACCGCTTGACGGCGGCGCGCCTGCAAATGCGCCTGGGCCGCCTGCTGGCGCCGACGCAAGGCTTGCAGGAGCAGGTGCGCCTGCGGGTGGAAGCGGCGCTGGCCGAATCCACCGATCCCTACGAACGCCATACGCTGGTCAACACCGCGGTGAGCGCCCTGAACGACGCCGGCCTGCCGGCGCAAGCCGAACAAGTGCTGCTGGCCGAACTGCCGCGCTCGCACTCACCGTACTACTTCATGCTGAGCCTGGCCTCCAGCGCCAAGCGGCGCGGCGACGCGGCGGGCGTGCTGGACTGGTACGGCAAGGCATGGCAAGCGGCGGTCGGTCCGGCGACGCGCCTGCAATGGG
Organism: Duganella sp. BJB476; assembly: GCF_003416895.1. Classification (GTDB taxonomy): domain Bacteria; phylum Pseudomonadota; class Gammaproteobacteria; order Burkholderiales; family Burkholderiaceae_D; genus Rugamonas. The sequence goes on along the minus strand of NZ_QVIO01000011.1, from coordinate 76,521 downwards.
GCGTCACCTACCTGCTCAGCCTGTTGGAACTGGCGCCGCAAGACAGCGCCTGCATCGAGCAAGCCCGCCGGGGCCTGCGCGCCGACATCGACACCGCCGGCGCCGACGCCCACCAACAGCGCAACCACTCCCAGCTCCAAAAACTCCGGGGTCAAGTCTGACATTCGGACACGACCTCATCCGTCGTGCCGGTTCTCGGTGAGTTCCGACGCGGCGACAGCGCGGCTTACCGTTTTAACCGAGACGCCGAAATACGCGGCGATTTGCTGCATCGAAAACGCGGTCGACCGATAGGCCTGCGCCATGGCGGCTGCGCGCGGCGCGAACGTTGCGGCATATTCCTCCAGCGACAGGGCAAGGGCCCGCCTTTGCACGCGTGCTATCTCTGCCGACCTGGGTTCTTGCGCGGACTCCCTGTGGCGGGCAATGAAGGTCTCGTCACCTAAAATGCAGCGGAAACTTACTTTCTTCAGCGGGCTGTCCGCATGCAAGCCGGCCATGACAAACCGGTGATAGGCTTGCCTCGCGGCGATCTGGTCCGGGCCGAAACAGGCCAATAGCCAGCTCGTCGTCATCCAGGCGGCCTCCGGCGCCTCGCCCATCATGGCGCGGTAGCTGCTCCACTCCCAGTCACCGGGTGCCGCCACTGCACTGGCCCGCACGGGATTCAAGACGATATAGCGCGCCAGTTCGCGCAGGTAGCTGTCCTTCTGCACCAGGATGGCGTGATAACGGCCCTGCAAAACGTGCCCGACCAATTCGTGGCGGCGATTGTAGTACTGCGAATACGCGCTATTCAAATGGCGCATGCCTCGCCCGAGATTGCCTTCGGGAGTCTCGATCAGCACGTGGTAGTGGTTCGTCATCTGGCAAAAGGCGTGGATCAGGAAATGAAAGCGCCGGCATACGCGTTCCATTTCTTCCAGCCATACCAGGCGGTCCACGCGATCGCGAAAAATATCCTCACGTCGGTTGCCGCGGCAAGTGACGTGATACAGCGCACCGGGAAATTCGAGTCGGAGTGGGCGGACCATCTCCGCAATGTAGTCGGTGCGCTGCGGCGCGGCGCTGATAAAACGCAGAAGCCGCCGCAGTCCGGATTGATCTGTTTCAGTTACAGCAGAGGCCGTGTCCGAATGTCAGACTTGACCCCGGTGTTGATTTGGCAAGATGTCAGCGCTTGAACTCGGCGTTGTCTTTCCACTGCGGGCGGTCTTTGCCCTGGGCGGTCTGGTAGCCGGCTTTGAACAGCAGTTCGATGTCTTCCACCGCGCCGCTGGTGTCCCATTTGGCTTGCACCGTGTCGTTGACGGTGTGGTACTGGTGGGCGCTGTAGTTCAGCAGCTTTTCGCGGCCGTAGCCGGCAGTTTTGCCGATGAAGTTGGAACTGCTGCGCAGATACACCACCGGCACGCCGCCCCTGGCGAACTCGAACTGGTCGCCCCGGTAGAAGCTGCCATAGTCGGCGTTGCTGTCCGGCCGCACCGTGCGGCCCTGGCTGCGCGCGATGGCGGCAACCAGATCGTCGGCGTTGGATTTGCCCATGCCGCTCAGCTCGACATCGCGGGTGCGGCCCCACATGTTCAGGCCGTCCACGTTGATGTTCAACAGCGTCTTGTTCAGCGGGTACAGCGGATTGCGTGCGTAGTATTGCGCGCCCAGCAGGCCGCGTTCCTCCGCCGTGGTCAGCACGAACACGATGGTGCGCTTGGGCGCCACCGGCAGCGCCTTGTAGACGCGGGCGATCTCCAGCAGCGCGGCGACGCCGGTGGCGTTGTCCATGGCGCCGTGGAAGATCTGCTGCGTGCGCGGACCCGGCAAGCTCTCGTCGATGCCGAAATGGTCCCAGTGCGCGCTGTAGACGATCACTTCATTCTTCAACAACGGATCGGAACCGGCGATCTTGCCCACCACGTTGTGCGAGCCGACTTCGCGCCAGGCGTTCAGCGCCGTGACGTTGAGCTTGACGCCCAGCGGCACCGGCTTGAAGCTGCGCGACAAGGCCTGCTGCTTGAGCGCGTCGAAATCCTGGCCGCCGGCCTTGAACAGCTCGCGCGCACGGTCGCCTTGCAGCCAGCCGGGGATGGCCGGGAAGGCCGGGTCCGGCGTCTTGCTCTTGAGGGCGAAATTCTCGCGGCCCCAGCTATTGCGCACCACCTCGTAGGGATAGGTGGCCTGCTTGGTCTCGTGCACGATCAGCGCGGCGGCCGCGCCCATCTTGGCCGCCATCTCGAATTTGTAGTTCCAGCGGCCGTAGCGGGTGATCGCGTTGCCGCCGAACATGGCCGGGTCCAGCAGCTTGGGATGCTTGGGGTCCGGCAGCGGCGGGTCGTTGATCAGCATGACCAGAGTCTTGCCCTTCAGGTCGACGCCCTTGTAGTCGTCCCACTGGAATTCCGGCGCCTGCACGCCGTAGCCGACAAACACCAGCTCGGAATTGGCCACCTCGATTTTCTTCTCGGTGCGCGCGGTCCAGGCGACATAGTCGTCGCCGAAGGTCAGCTGCTTGCTCTGGCCGTCCTTGATGTAGCTCAGCGTCGGATGGCTGGAAATGGCCACCAGCGGCACCGCCTGCACATACGTGCCGTCCGGGTTGCCCGGCTCCAGGCCCAGCTTCTTGAATTGTTGCTGCAGGTAGTCGATGGTGACGGTTTCGCCAGGCGTGCCGGGCGCGCGGCCTTCGAAGTCGTCGGAGGCCAGCATGGTGATGTGCTGCAACAGGCGTTCGCCGTCGATGCCCGCAATCGCGGCCTCGACCGGTTTTCCGGCCTTGGGCGCGGCGGCGTGGGCATGGCCGACGCCTAACGCCAGCAGCGCCATCGACAGTAGGTATCTCATGTGGAAAGGATTGTTAAGAAGGAATGCCTCATTCTGACACAGTTTGTTGCTCAAGAACACTAGCAAGCCAGTCTACAAACACCCGCACCCTCGGCGACAGGTGGCGATTGTGGGCATAAACGATGTTTAAAGGCAGCGGCGCGGGGCGCCATTGCGGCAGGATTTCCTCCAGTTCGCCCGAGGCCAGCAGCGGCGCCAGGCTTTGGCGCGGCATCTGGATCAGCCCCAGTCCGGCCAGGCAGGCGGCCAGATAGGCCTCGGTGCCGCTGACCGAAACCTGGCTGCGCATGGCCTGGGTGCGCTCGACGCCATCGGCATCCACATATTCCCAGTCGAGGTCGCGCCCGCTCTGGCTGGAGAAGAAGTTGACCGCCGTGTGTTGCCGCAAGTCTTCCAGCGTCCGCGGCCGGCCGTGGCGCGCCAGGTAGGCCGGCGAGGCGACGTTGATCTGCTCCATTGAGTCGATGCGGCGCGCCACCAGCGTGGAATCGCGCAGCGTGCCGCCGCGCACCGCGCAATCGATGCCTTCGCCGACCAGGTCGACGAAGCGGTCATTCGAGCCCAGCCGCACCTGGATGTGCGGGTGGCGCTGGAAGAAGGCCGGCAGCGCCGGGATCACGTACAGGTGGGCCAGCCGTTCCGGCAAGTCAACCCGCACCGCGCCGCTGAGCAGCCGGCCTTCGCCGGCGAACAGGCCGTTGAGATTGTCCAGGTCGTTGAGCAGGGCGGTGCAGCGCTCCAGGTATTGCGCGCCCTCGACCGTCAGGCTGACCTTGCGCGTGGTGCGCTGGAGCAGGCGCACGCCCAGCTGCTGTTCGATGGCCTGCACGGCGTTGGTGACGGTGGGCTTGGGCAGGTCCAGCTGCTCGGCGGCCTGGGTGAAACTCTTGCAGTCGGCCACCGCCTTGAAGATCTGCATGGCCTTGAATTGGTCCATGATTGTTATCTGTGTTCGAATAAAGTAATAGGATTTACGGTATTTATTGCTGCAATCGATAATAGCATAATGAATCCACTCGCTAACCACCCTGGAGATTCATCATGCAAACCCGCAAACTCGGCCGCACCGGCCCGCAAGTCGCTCAACTGGGCCTGGGCCTGATGGGCATGTCCGACCTGTACGGCCCGGCCGACCGCAAGGAAAGCCTGGCCACCATCCGCGCCGCCATGGACGCCGGCGTCACCCTGCTCGACACCGGCGATTTCTACGGCATGGGCCACAACGAACTGCTGGTGGCCGAGGCGCTGGCCGCCGGCGGCCGCGACCAGGTGCAGATCAGCGTCAAGTTCGGCGCCCTGCGCGACCCGGCCGGCAACTGGATCGGCATCGATACCCGGCCGGTGGCGGTGAAGAACTTCGCTGCGTATTCGCTGAAGCGCCTGGGCGTCGAGCACATCGACATCTACCGTCCGGCCCGCCTCGATCCGAACGTGCCGATCGAGGACACCGTCGGCGCCATCGCCGAGCTGGTCCAGGCCGGCAAGGTCAAGCACATCGGCCTGTCCGAGGTCGGCAGCGAGACCTTGCGCCGCGCCCACGCCGTGCATCCGATCGCCGATCTGCAGATCGAGTATTCGATGATCTCGCGCGGCATCGAGAATGGCATCTTGCAAACCTGCCGCGAGCTGGGCATCGGCGTCACCGCCTACGGCGTGCTGTCGCGCGGCCTGATCAGCGGCCACTGGAGCAAGCAGCGCGAAGGCGAGGCCGACTTCCGCGGCCTGGCCAGCCCGCGCTTCCAGGGCGAGAACCTGGACCGCAACCTGGCGCTGGTGGAAAAGCTGCGCGCCATCGCCGGCGAGCTGGGCGTGTCGGTGGCGCAGGTGGCGATCGCCTGGGTGGCGGCGCAGGGCCAGGACATCGTGCCGCTGGTGGGCGCCCGCACCCGCGTGCGGTTGGAGGAGGCGCTGGCCTCGACCCGGCTGCAGCTGTCGGCCGCCGACCTGGCGCGGCTGGAACAGGCGGTGCCGGCCGGCGCCGCCGCAGGCAGCCGTTACGACGCGCATTCGACCGCGGTGCTGGACAGCGAAAAGGACTGACTGATCAGATAATCGGATTGGTTTGACCGGATATTTGCGCTTTTATATCTGAAAAATTAATCCTAATATGACTCCATCGACGACACAAAGCCGGTTGGCACTCAGAACTGGGTGCCACACTTAATCTGACAAGGAGCTTCAAAATGAACGCCAAATCCATCATCGCATCGGTCTCCCTCCTGCTTGCTGCTGGTGCAGCTTTCGCCCAGGGCCCTGTAGAGCAGAACGAAGTCACCGCGGACATCGCCTACGTCAAGTCTGCTCCAAGCACGGTCACCCGCGCCCAGGTGAAGGCTGAAACCCTCGCCGCCATCCAGGCCGGCGCGCTGGAGCGGAACGAAGTCACCACCGACGTCGCCTACGTGGCGCCACGCGGCAAGACCGCCAAGGTGGAGGCGCAACTGGCCGCCAAGGCCGTCAAAGACAGCAGCGCCCAGTAAATCGGTACAGTTTTTCCCTGCGGGCGCCACGATGCAGATCGCGGCGCCCGTTGTGTTTTATTGATGCCAAATTTGTAAATAAGCGACATTTGTCCGAGACAATTCGGGTATTCTGGTTTCCACAAGACAATACGGAGACCCTGTACCATGAATAAGTTGTCCTTCCAACAGAAGCTCTGGGTACCGTTGATTTGCAGCCTGCTGTGCATCACCGCCATCTTCCTGTACCAGACCATGCAGATGCGCGACGTGCGCATCGAGGAACGCCAGATCGACCTGATGAACCTGGACGACGCCGGCATGAGCATTCTCAAGCTGTACGGCGAAAAGGCCACCTCCGGCGCCCTGAGCAAGGAAGACGCGCAGAAACAGGCGATGGCCGTGATCGCCGGCCTGCGCTTCGGCAAGGATGGCTACATCACCATCACCCAGGGCACCCGTTCGTTGATGAATCCCTTCAAGGTGGAAAACAACGGCAAGGACATGGCCGATTTCAAGGACCCCAACGGCGTCTATCTGTACCGCGACATTGCCGCAGCAGGCGCCAAACCGGAGGGGGGCGGCTTTGTGCGCTATTCCTGGACCCGGCCGAACACCAAGGACCCGGTGCCGAAGATGAGCCGCGTGGTGCACTTCGCGCAGTGGGACTGGGACCTGGTCACCGGCGCCTACATCGACGATATAGACACCGCCTTCTACCAGTCGCTGTACAAGTCGGCCGGCGTGCTGGCGCTGGTGTGCCTGGTGCTGTGGGCCATCGTCAGCATGGTCAACAAGAGCTTGCGCCACACCATCGGCGGCGATCCCGAATACGTCAGCGAAATCGCCCAGCAGATCGCCGGCGGCGACCTCAGCGCCAGCATCAAGACGCATGACTCGGACCGCGCCAGCATCTTGTACGGCATGAAGTCGATGCAGGCGCGGCTGGCCGACACCATCGGCGAAATCCGCCGCAGCGCCGACACCATCGCCACCGCGTCCGGCGAGATCGCCTCGGGCAATATGGATTTGTCGGCGCGCACCGAATCGCAGGCCAGCTCGCTGGAGGAGACGGCCGCCTCGATGGAGGAACTGACCTCGACCGTGAACCAGAACGCCGACAACGCGGTGCAGGCCAACCAGCTGGTGCTGTCGGCGTCGTCGGTGGCGGAGAAGGGCGGGCATGTGGTGTCGAAAGTGGTGCAGACCATGGACACCATCAATGCCTCGGCCACGCGCATCGTCGACATCATCAGCGTGATCGACGGCATCGCCTTCCAGACCAACATCCTGGCGCTGAACGCAGCGGTGGAGGCGGCGCGCGCGGGCGAGCAGGGACGCGGCTTCGCGGTGGTGGCGTCCGAGGTGCGCAACCTGGCGCAGCGCTCGGCCGGCGCGGCCAAGGAGATCAAGGAGCTGATCAACGCTTCGGTGGAAAGCATCAACGCCGGCAGCGTGCTGGTGGCGGAAGCCGGCACGACGATGGATCAGGTGGTGGCCAGCGTGTCGCGGGTGACGCAGATCATGTCGGCGATCACCGAGGCGTCGAGCGAGCAGAGCACGGGCATCGGCCACGTCAACATGGCGATCACGGAGATGGATTCGGTGACGCAGCAGAACGCCGCGCTGGTGGAGGAGGCTGCGGCCGCAGCCAGCAGCATGCAGGATCAGGCCGGCTTGCTGGCCGAGCTGGTCAGCCGGTTCAAGCTGAGCGGCGACCAGGGCGCCAGTGGCAAGCGCCCGGCGAGCCGCCTGGCCTTGCGCTGATTATTTGACGGGCGCGGTGGCGTCGGAACCGACCGGTTCAAGCACGGCGGCTTCGAACACCAGCTTCTTGCCGTCCACCCGGAACACCCCGATCAATTCGCCGCCGTCGCCTTTGACGTCGGGGTACTGGGTGCAGCTCTGGGTTTCAACCTGCCACATCTCCTTGCCGGCGCGCAGCGTCCAGACGTTGTCGCCGCCGGACAGCAGTTCAATCTCCACATCGTCGGCCGGCATGTCGGTCAACTCGATACGCCGCAGGCACTCGGGCAGGCGCTGCATGATCAGCTCCACGCTGCTTTCGCTGCTCCAGAAGTGCTTCTGCGCGCGGTGCAGCGTCAAGGCGTGGTTGCCGGTGCTGCCGTCCGCGTAGTACGAGGCCGTGTCGTCGACGCATGCGGTCAGCATCAGGGCGGTCAGGACGATCAGGATCTTGCGCATGGGCCGGGCTTCCGTTAGTGGTGGGTGCGCACCATTATAGCGGTCCCCGGCGCCGCCCCGGTTTTGAAGAAGCCCACCACCGAGGCCAGCGCCGCCGCCTGCTCCTGCATGCTCTGCGACGCGGCCGCCGCCTGTTCCACCAGCGCGGCGTTCTGCTGCGTCACCTCGTCCATCTGCGTGATGGCCATGTTGATCTGCTCGATGCCCATGGTCTGCTCCTGGCTGGCCGAGGTGATCTCGCCCATGATGTCGGTCACGCGCTGGATGCTGTCGACGATGTCGCCCATGGTCTGCCCCGCTTCGCCGACCAGCCGCGAGCCGTCGTCGACGTTGGCCACCGAGGCCGAAATCAGCTCCTTGATTTCCTTGGCCGCCGCCGCGCTGCGCTGCGCCAGGTTGCGCACTTCCGACGCCACCACCGCGAACCCGCGTCCCTGCTCGCCGGCGCGCGCCGCTTCGACGGCGGCGTTGAGCGCCAGGATGTTGGTCTGGAAGGCGATGCCGTCGATGACGGCGATGATGTCGACGATCTTGCGCGAGGAGCTGTTGATGTTGCCCATGGTGTCCACCACCTGCGCGACGATGGCGCCGCCCTTGGTCGCCACCTCCGACGCGCTGCGCGCCAGCGTGTTGGCCTGGCGCGCGTTGTCGGCGTTCTGCTTGACGGTGCTGGTCAGCTGCTCCATCGACGATGCGGTTTCCTCCAGCGAGCTGGCTTGTTCCTCGGTGCGCGAGGACAGGTCCAGGTTGCCGGCGGCGATTTCATTCGATGCGGTGGCGATGGTATCGGTCCCTTGCCGCACCTGGCCGACCACCTGCAGCAGGCTGTCGTTCATCGACTTGAGGGCGCTGAGCAGGCGGCCCGTTTCATCGGTGGCGCCGGTCCGGATGTGGGACGACAGGTCGCCCGAGGCCACCGTCTCCGCCACGTCGACCGCGGCGTTCAGCGGCACCGTGATCGAGCGCGTGATGAACCAGGCCACGCCGCAGCCCAGCGCCATCGCCAGCGCGCCCAGGCCCACCTGCACCATCTGCGCGGTGCGCAGCACGGCTTCGACTTCCTCGCCGGCTTGTTTGGCCTGCGCGGTTTCGTAGACGAGGATGTCGTCGAGCGCTTTCAACACGCCTTTCAGGCTGGGTGCGGCGGTTTGCGTGAGGTAGGCGGTGGCGTCCTGGATCTCGCCTTCCTTGCGCAGTTCGATCACCTTGTTGTTCTTGGCCGCGCCTTCCTTCAGCAGGCCATCCAGCGTGGCCAGCATGGCTTTTTCCTTGTCGTCGGTGATATGTTCGCTGAGGATCTTCTTGGCCGCGCCGTACTTCTTGCGCGATTCGCCGATCTTTTCCAGCTCGGCGTTCACTTCCGCCGTGCTGGGCACCACCACGATATTCGTCAGCGACAGCGTGATGTTGCGCACGTTGTCCACCATGCGGTTGGCCGCCTCCATCTTGACGTTCTTGTCGTCGATGATGTCGTGCGTGCGGCTGCCGATGCGGGTCATGGAGCTCAGCCCCAGCACGATGACGGCGACCAGCAACGCCAGGACGATGGCGAAGCCGAAACCGAGGCGGGTGCCGATTTTTACGTGGTCGAACGACATGGCGGTATTCCTTCCGGGGAAAGCGAAAACGGGCAGTCTGGAAACTTGATTGTCCCTAGATTACCCGTTCGTGTCACTTTAATGGTCGGTCTGTCGCGATGCCGCAACGTTGGCTACAGATTAAGCGTAGCGCACCAGGTTCAGTACAGGCAGCGGGCCGCCGGGGAATTGCGCCAGCCTGCCGCCGCCGTCCAGCGTCCCCAGGTCGATGCCGGCAAAGCCCAGTTGTTCGATCAACTGGCCGACGGTTTTCTTGGCATCCGCATCGTCGCCCGAGTAGAACAGCACGCGGCGTCCGCCCTCGGCTTGCGGATCGGATGCCAGCAGCGCGGCGACCAGGTGATTGAAGGCCTTGACCACGCGTGCGCCCGGCAGCAGCCCGGCAACCACGGCGCTCGAAGCGCGGCCGCCCAGGTCGACCGCCGTGAACGACGGCGCTTCGATGGCGTTGTTGGCGTCGATGACGATGCGGCCGTTCCAGGCGGGCAGCTTGCGCACCGCGTCGGCCAGGCGGCCCCACTGCACGGCGATGAAGACCAGGTCCGCCTTGGCCGCTTCCTCGACGCTGACGGCCTTGATGTGCGGGCCCAGTTCCGCCGTCAGCGCGGCCAGCGATTCGGGGCCGCGGCTGTTGGCGATGGAGGCGGCGATGCCGGCGCGGGACAGCAGGCGGGCGATGGCGGTACCGATGGCGCCTGCGCCGATGATGGAGATGTTCATGATCTAGCTCACTTTTCGATGTGGTTGGGATGAACCAAGTATGGTCACGCTGACTCGATAGCGGTAGTATCAGGTGAGTAACATCATCTTCAAGCAAAGGTTGAAGGCTAAAAAATGGAAACCCTGTCCAATCTCGAATCGTTTGTGCGCAGCGCGGAATCGGCCAGTTTTTCCGCCGCGGCGCGGCGCCTGGCGTTGACGCCGGCGGCGGTCAGCCGCAACGTGGCGCAGCTGGAGCGCAACCTGGGCGTGCGCCTGTTCCAGCGCAGCACACGGGGCCTGACGCTGACCGAGGCGGGCGAACGCTTCCTGCATTCGGTGGGCGCGGGGCTGGACAGCATCCAGGGCGCCATCGCCGAGGTGACGGCCAAGGCGGGCGAGCCGGCCGGCGTGCTGAAGTTGAGCGTGGCGCCGCGCTTCGGGCGCGAGCAGGTGCTGCCGCTGATGCCGGCCTTCCTGGCGCGCTATCCGGGCGTAACGCTGGACCTGAGCTTCGACAACCGTCCGGTGGACCTGATCGCCGGCGGCTACGATGCGGCGATAGGCGGCGGCTTCGAGCTGACGCCGGGCGTGGTGGCGCGTGAGCTGGTGCCCGCGCATATGATCATGGTGGCCGCGCCGTCCTACCTGAAGGGGCGCAAGCGGCCCGCCACGCCGGCCGACCTGGCGGCCTTCGATGCGATCGCGATGCGCTCGCCGGAAACGGGCAAGGTCAAGGTGCGCAAGATGCGCAATCGCCTGGGCGAGGAAGTGGCGGCGCAACTGCGACCGCGCGTGTTCATCAACGATCCCGATGCGATCTGCAGCGCGGCCTTGCAGGGCATGGGTGTGGCCACGCTGGTGGTGGCCGATGTGGTGGAACATCTGGAGAGTGGCGCGCTGAAACGCCTGCTGCCGGATTGGTATGAGGACGCCGGCCCGATCTCGCTGTACTTCACCAGCCAGAAGCTGATGCCCGCGAAGACGCGGGCCTTTGTCGATTTCGTCACCGAGTCGTTCCGCCAGCGCGGGCTGGCGAAGCGCTACTCGGCGTTATGACTTAGAACCTGTAGCCGACGCCGACGCCGACCATCAGCGGATCGACCTTCACGCGGCTGACCTTGGCGCCGCTGATGGAGACGTCGCTGCGGATCTGCACTTTCTTCACGTCGAAGTTGAGCGACCATTTTTTATCGATGGCGTAGTCCACACCCGCTTGCAGCGCCAGGCCGAAGCTGTCATGTTCCAGGCCGCCCTTGCCGCCCAGCAGATCCACCTTGGACATGGTGGTGTAGTTCACGCCCGCACCCAGGTAAGGCTTGAGCGGTGCGTCGAGCACGAAGTGATACTGCAGCAGCAGCGTGGGCGGCAGGTGCTTGAAGGTGCCGATGTTGTTGCCGTCCAGCGCCACGTCATGCTTTTGCGGATAGGTCAGCACCAGTTCCGCCGCCAGGTTGGGCGTGAAGAAGTAGGAGACGTCGAATTCAGGGATGGTCTTGCTGCTGACGGTCAGGCGGTCGGATGCGCCGGCGCCGCCGACAGGATCGGACTTGTCGGCCGGATCCAGGTGCACGGCGCGCACGCGCACCAGCCATGGGGTTTCTTCCGCCATCGCGCTGCTGCCTGCCATCAGGCTCAGGGTGGCCAATACTGCTGCTGCCAAGGACTTGCTCATTTCACTTCCTCTTTTTTGTCGTTGAGTAACGTGATTAAGTCTATTGATGCAGCGCAGTAAAAACTTTGATACAAGTCAAAATACAAAATATTTTTCAAAATTGTGTAAGTAATCGGGAAGTGGCCGCGACAGAGTCATGCAGCACCAACCTAACCGACCTTTTTTGGAGAATCACATGAACCACATCACTCGTATCGCAGCAATGGCAGCAACCGTCGCAACCATGGCCATGTCGGCATCGGCCATCGCCGCCACCACCACCATCAGCGCCGACGATACCGTGCACTGCGCCGGCATCAACAGCTGCAAGGGCACCAGCGATTGCGCCACCGCGGAAAACGCCTGCAAGGGCCAGAACTCCTGCAAGGGCCACGGCTTCCTGGCCACCAAGGCCGGCGCCTGCTTCGCCAAGAAGGGCAAGATCGTCGACCTGGACAAGTAATCAACGATGCAGCGCCGGCACCGCCGGCGCTTCCCAAAACATGACACCCACACTACCGTCGCCAGGGTTCGGCCTTGGCCTGCGCCCCGCGCACTACAACGACATCATCGCCACGCCGCCCGCAGAATCGGGCGTCGACTGGTTCGAGATTCTGTCCGAGAATTACATGGTCCCCGGCGGCAAGCCGCTGGCGATGCTGGACCGCATACGCCGCGACTATCCGGTGGTGATGCATGGCGTGTCGATGTCGATCGGCACGCCGCAAGGTCCGTCCGAAGACTACCTGCGCGAGCTGAAGGCGCTGATGCGGCGCGTGGAGCCGTTGTGGGTGTCGGACCACCTGTGCTGGACCGGCACGCACGGCGCCAATATGCACGACCTGTTCCCGCTGCCGTACACCGAGGAGGCCGTGTCCACCGTGGTGCGCAATGTGCGGCGCGTGCAGGATTACCTGGAACGCCCGCTGTTGCTGGAGAATGTGTCGAGCTACCTGTCCTTTGAGTCGGACACTTTCCAGGAATGGGACTTCGTCGCCGCCGTGGCCGAGGAGTCCGACAGCCTGATACTGCTGGACGTGAACAACGTCTACGTCAGCTGCGTCAATCACGGTTTCAATCCGATTAGCTACCTGGACGCGCTGCCCGCGCATCGTGTCCAGCAGATCCACCTGGCCGGCCACAGCGTGCAGGAAGGCTGCATCATCGACACCCATGACCAGGCGGTGGCCGATCCCGTGTGGGCCTTGTACGCGCAGGCCTTGCGCCGCTTCGGCAAGGTGGCGACGATGATAGAGCGCGACGATAATATTCCGCCGCTGTCCGAGCTGTCGGCGGAGCTGCGGCGCGCGCGCGCCTTCGCGGAGGCGGCATGAACCCGCTCGAACGTTTGCAGCTGGACTTCCAGCGCTACATCCTGACGGACGAAGCGCCCGGCGCCATCCACGCCGCCGTGCGTGAGCAGTACGGGCTGAGTGCCGGATCGCGGCTGGCGATCTACCACCGCGCCTATCGCAGCCGCTTGCGGCAGGCGCTGTGCGAAGCCTATGACAAGACCTGGACCTTCGTCGGCGACGACATGTTCGCCGAGCTGGCCAACAGCTATCTCGCAGCGCATCCTTCGCAGCATGCCAACCTGCGCTGGTTCGGCGCCGGCCTGGCCGCGCATGCGGAGACGGCGCTGCCGGACTATCCCTTCATCGCCGAACTGGCGGGACTGGAATGGACGCTGGGCCTGGCCTTCGATGCGCGGGACGTCGCGCCGCTGGCCGCCGTCGACATGGCGGCGATACCGCCCGAGGAATGGGGCGATCTGCAATTCGGCCTGCATCCATCGGTGCATCTGCTGGAGATGCACTGGAACGCCGTCGCCCTGTGGCAGGCGCTGGCCGCCGATGCCGAGCCGCCGGAGGTGGAGCAATCCGCCAACGCGACGCATTGGCTGGTGTGGCGCCAGGGCGAGCAGCCGCATTTCCGTTCGCTGGCGGCGGCGGAGGCGCAAGCCCTGTACCGCATCGCCGAAGGGGCGAGTTTCGGCGAGGTGTGCGCGGCGGCCGGCGAGGAGGCGATGCTGGCGCTGGCTGGCTATCTGCAGCATTGGCTGGCGCAGGGCGTGCTGGTCAGGCATTAGTCAGGCACTAGCCAGCCATGCTTTGCTGGCCTGCCATTGGGATTGCGTCAGCTTGGTCATCGCGATGGCGGCGTCCAGCATGGGCTGGCGCCAGCCGTCGTCGTGGCCGTGGGCGATCAGTTCATCCGCACCGGCGGCGCCTGAGCGGCCTGCGGCGCGCAACTGGTCCCAGGCCAGGTTGCAGCCCATGGTGGCGATCACTTCCTGCAGGCGACTGAGCCTCTTGCCCCACGCATCCAGCGCCACGCGGTCTTCCGACGGCTGCAGGCCGCGCAGCACGCAGGACTTGCCGTCCAACGGTATCGCGTGCAGGAAGGCGTGATCAACCGCCTGCATGCGCTGCTGCACCGCCACCACGCGGCTGGCCTGGTCCGGCCACGCCGGCTGCTTGATCTTCCACGCGGCCAGGCGCGGCGCCAGCGCCGACGGCTTGCACTCCTTGATGTCGAGCAGGTAGTTCCCGTCCGGCGAACCTTTGCCTTCGACCAGCACCACAAAGCGCATCAATCCCAGGCTGCCGGTGCCGGCGATGCGGCGCGCCGCGTCCAGCATGGTGTAGAAGCCGGGATTGTCCTGCTGCTGGGCGAAGCGCGGCAGGAATTCGGCCAGCAGCTCGTGCTGGCCGGGCAGCAGCGGCAAGGCCTTCACGCCGTCGAGGTTCAGGCTGCGGCGCTGGCCTTTGCGGGTGGTGCGCTTGTCGAGGAAGTCGACCCGCTTGCGGTTCTTCAGGTCGCACAGCAGGTCCTGGATCAGGCCCACGCTGGTTTCGCGCTCCACCCAGCGCGGCTTGCCGCCGGCGAGCGCGGCGCGATAGGCGTCCAGGCAGTGGGCGCCGAGGTCCTCGGCCTCTGGCGCCGACACCCGCAGCGCGTCGGCGCCGCACTGGATGCTGGCCAGCAGGCGCACCAGGTCCCAGCTGGCCGGCGCCAGCGCGCCTTCGTCGAAATCGTTTAGATCAAAATAGACCTGGCGGTTGTCGCCCTTGTAGCTGCCGAAGTTTTCCACGTGCAGATCGCCGCAGGCCCAGGCCAGCGGCGCGCTGCGGAACAGCGGCTGGTCGGGCAGGGCGTCGTAGAACAGGTGGTCGGCGCCGCGCAGGAACAGGAAGGCGCTTTGCGCCATCTTCTGATACTTCATGCGCAGCAGTTGCGGGTCGCGGTCCTGGTTGTGGGCTTGCAGGGCGGCGACCAGTGCATCGGTATTCATGTTGGGCTCCTAGCGGTAGCGCGCCAGGATCTGGTCGATGACGCCTTCCTTGAGCATGGCGTCGATGACCCGGTTGGCGTCGGTGAATGGGACTTGCGATTTGCGCGAGAACGCGCACTGCGCCTTGAAGCTGGCGAACACCAGCTCCGGCCGCAGCTTCAGTGTGGGATGGATGCGCTGCAGGTAGAACAGCGTGTTCTCGCCGGCCAGCGTGTATTGCACTTTGCCGGCCACCATCTGCTGCACGTTGACGTCCATGCTGGCCGAGTCGATGCGGAAGAAGCGCCTGCCCAGCACCTGCTCGAGGCGCGGATAGCGGTAGCCGGCCACGGTGCCGATCGGCCTGTCGCGCAGGTCCTTGAGCGAACGCAGGCGGGGCGCGTCGGCGTGCGCCACCACCAGTTCGGTGTCGGGCAGCAGCGGCGTGCTCCAGTCGTAGTCGCCGTCGATCCAGACCGGCATCACGTAGCACATGGCGTCGGCGCGGCCGCTGCTGAGCGCCGGGGTGACGCCGGCGACGTCGACGCTGAGGTAGACCGCGCGCAGGCCCAGCCGCTGCGCCAGGGCGTCGCCCACGTCCTTGAGGATGCCGCCATCCAGCGCGCCGTTGCTGAAGCGGACGATGGGCATGGTCTGGTCCAGCGGCGCCAGCATCACCAGTTCGCCCGGCGCGGCATGCGCCGCCGTCAGCGACAGGGCCGCCAGGGGCAGTGCAAACAGGGACGGCACGGGCTTCGGCATGGGCACTTTCCGGGTTCGGCAGGGAAAATCCATTATAGACGCTGGGCGCAGCGCGGCTGTGGGTGACAATTGAATAGTTTTTCTGATATGAAATATTGATATTATGTTAGAACTATTACTTTATCTCCAATTCCCATGAGCGACGACTTCAGCAGCGACATCAACACCACTGGCCGCCTGGTCGTCGGCACGGGCATGACCGGCATATTTGAGACCACGTCGGACAGCGACTGGTTCCGCGTATCGCTCACGGCTGGCACCAACTACGTGCTGTCGCTGAACGGCGTACCGCAAGACGCGGACTCGCCGGCCAGCCTGGCGTATACCTCGCTCACGCTGTTGGGCCCCGCCGGGCAGTCGCTAAGCTACGCTTACGGCGGCGGCAACGGCGACTACGGGCCGGCGCTGAATTTTACGCCTACCACTACCGGCAACTACTTCGTGGCGGCCGGCGCCGGATACAACAGCGCCGGCAGCTACACCGTCAAGGTGGCGCGTCCGGAGGCGGATGATTTCACCGCCAACACCAAAACCACCGGCGTCATCAACGGCGATACCGTTGCCGGCGTGTTCGAGCGGCCGGGCGACGTCGACTGGTTCAAGTTCCACGCCGAGGCCGGCCAGATCCTCGCCTTTGGCGCCGGAACCGGATCGGTGCCGGCCGACGTCGCCATCTATGACGCAAACGGGCGCTATTTCGCCCCGGTTAGCAGCTATCCGTTCCGGGTGGAGACCGGCGGCGATTATTTCCTGGCCGTGAGCAGCGGCTCCTACATCGGCAACTACACGCAAACCATGCGCTTGCTGAGCGACGATTTTACGACCAGCGCGCCGGGACAACTGAACGAGGGCGGCCAGCTGAACGGAACGCTGGAGTTCAGCGGCGACACCGACCCCTTCACCTTCACCACGGTGGCGGGCCAGGCTTATACGGTGACCTTGAAGACGCCAACCGGCGATAGCCGCAACGCCAACCTCAGCCTGTATGACAGCAATGGCCAGTACGTCACCTATGGCAGCCAGACGGTCAACAACGAGACGGTGCTCCGCTTCCTGGCGGACAAGAGCGGCAGCTACACGGTGCGCGCGGACAGTTCCTACTCGTTGTCCACCCCCTTGTCGTACACGATCAAGCTGGGCGTTGCCGAGCCGGACGACTATGGCAGCACCCGCGCCGACGCCGCCCCGCTGGAACTGGGGACCACGCTGAGCGGCAAGGTGCAGGCGCCCAACGATGTCGACCTGTTCAAGACCGAGCTGGCCGCCGGCGTAACCTATACCTTCAGCATCACCGGCGATGGGACCAGCTCCGCCTACTCGCAGGCCCAGCTGCAGGATGGCGCCGGCGCCACCGTTGTGCCGTTGTTCTATAGCAGCAACCCTACTTTCAGCTATACGCCGACCAAGGGCGGCAGTTTCTACCTGCAGGCGTCCGGCTACACCGGCGCTGGCTACACCGTCTCCGCGAGCAAGACGGTGGACGATTTCGGCGCCACCGCCGCCACCGCCGGCAAGCTGCAGGTGGGCGCCCCGATGGGCGGCGAGCTGGAAGCCGGCGGCGGCGACCGCGACTGGTTTGCGGTCTCGCTCAACGCCGGCACCACCTACTGGTTCACGCTCAAGGGCCAGAAGGAAGGCGCCGGCACGCTGGTCGCCGGTTACGGCTCCACCTTCAACCTGCTCGACGCCGCCGGCACGCTGCTGGCGAAGGCGGGCACCACCTACAACGCCACCGCCTCGATCCTGCCGTTCACGCCGACGGTCAAGGGCACTTATTACCTCGAAGTGGCGGCGCCGCAGTCGTCCGGCACCTACGTGGTGGCGGCGCAACTCGGCCAGACGGATGACTACGGCAACGACGCGGCCCATGCCGGCGTGCTGGAGCCCGGCACGGCCATGCTCGGCAAGCTGGAACTGCCGAGCGACGTCGATGTCTTCAAGGTGCGCCTGATTGCCGGCCAGACCTATGCGCTGGAACTGGCGCCGACCGACGGCAGCAGCAGCTGGACTACTTACGCATCGCTCGACATGAAGGACAGCTCCGGCTATTACGTGTCGACGCGCTACCAGTACGCGTCCGGCAAAATCTACAAGTTGCTCGAGCCGCAGCAGTCGGGCGACTATTACCTGACCGTGTCGACCTCGGCGAGCAGCGGCCAGGCGGGCAGCTACAAGCTGAGCGCGACCGACCTGGGGCGCGACGATTTCCCCGCCAGCACGGCCACCCTGGGCACGCTGAGCCCCGGCGCACCGGTGAGCGGCACCATCGGCGTGGCGGACGACCATGACTGGATCAAGGTGCACCTGGATGCGGGCCGGACCTATGTGTTCGACCTGCACGGCAAGGCCAGCGGCGGCGGCACCCTGGATGCCAGCAGCAACTATGCCGGCATGTCGCTGGTGAGCAACTACGGCGGCTCGTATGCCTATGCCAGCAGCAGCGCCGTCAGCGGCAACGAACTGCGCATGTCCTACATCGCCACCAGCTCCGGCGACTACTACCTGGACATCCGCGGCGGCACTGACAACACCGGTACCTACACGGTCGAGGAAACCCTGACCAGCGGCGACCTGACGGCGCCGCTGCTGGTGTCGGCCACGGTGGCCGCGGGCGCGGCCGATGTGTCGCTGGCGCCGCGCATCGCGCTCAACTTCAACGAGACCATCATGCTGGGCGCCGGCATCACCCTGACCGACGCCGCCGGTGTCGCGGTGACCGGCACCGGCGAGGCGTTGGCGTCGGTGTCGGGCCATACGCTGGTGATCAATCCGCACCAGAACCTGGTGCCGGGCATGACCTACACGCTGAACCTGCCGGACGGCAGCATCCTCGACCTGGCCGGCAACCACTACGCGGGTGCGACCAGCTACAGCTTCACCACCACCAAGCCGGTCGCGGTGGGCACCGACGGCAACGACTACATGCTGGGCACGGGCACCGGCGCCAGCCTGAACGGCGGCGCCGGCCTCGACACCGTGTACTACACGCAAAAGCAGTATCAGCTGAGCATCGTCCGCAACGCCGACGGCAGCGTCAGCGTCAAGGATTACTGGGCCGGCAAGGATGCCGATACGCTGACCAACGTCGAGCGCCTGATGTTCTCGGATCACGCGGTGGCGCTGGATCTGGGCGGCGCCGGCGGCCAGGCCTACCGGCTGTACCAGTCCGCCTTCAACCGCGCGCCGGACAGCGGCGGCGTCGGCTACTGGATCAATGTTCTGGATCGCGGCGTCGAGCTGAAGACGGTGGCGCAGGGCTTCATCGACAGCCAGGAATTCAAGACCCTGTACGGCGCGGCGCCGACCGACCAGCAGTTCGTCACCAACCTCTACAACAACGTGCTGCACCGCGCGCCGGATGCCGGCGGCAACAGCTTCTGGCTGGACCGGCTGCACGACGGCGTGTCGCGCGCCGACTTGCTGACAGGCTTTAGCGAGAGCGTGGAAAACCAGGCCGCCATCGCCAAGATCGTCGGCGCCGGCTTCAGCTACACCCCGGCCGGTTAAGGTGGTCTGCCGCGATTAGAGCTGCAGCTCTAATCGCGGCAGACAGCCTTTACCTTCAAGGGATTTGTGCCAGAATGAGCTGCACGAACTCACTGAAAAGTCCTAACAAAAAATCGTGTTCACCCCACTCGCAAGTGCCCTCGCGGCAACCGCAGCAACTCCCCCACACGCCAGCCTGACCATTGCCAGCCCGCCGCGCTAGCTGCGTCAGACCGCACACGCTACACCTGCATCCACAACTTTTTCCACAACCGAAAGGTTCGTATGTTTACCCTGCTTGGCAGTGAAGTGACCGTTGTCGTCCTGATTTTAATCATCGCCGCTTTGATCAAGTTTTCCGGGATCATCAAGTACATCCCCAACGACAGGGTTGGGGTCATCGAAAAACTATGGAGCTCGTCCGGCTCGGTGCAGAACGGCCTGCTGGCGCTGAACGGCGAGGCCGGCCTGCAGCCTGACCTGCGCCGCGGTGGCTTCCATTTCTTCGCACCGTTCCAGTATCGCGTGCACATTCATCCGATGGTCTCGGTCACGCAGGGCACCATCGCCTACGTGTTCGCCCGCGACGGCCTGGACCTGCCGGCCGGCCAGACGCTGGCCGACAACTCGCGCATCGTCGACTTCCGCAACGTCCGCGACTTCCTGCGCGACGGCGGCCAGAAAGGCCCGCAGCGCATGGTGCTGCGCGAAGGTACGCATATCATCAACCCCGCACTGTTCGTCGTGATGACGGAAGAGACGACTTATTCGATGTCGCTGGATGCGCTGGAAAAAGCCTACTACCAGCAGATGCGCGGCGTGCTCGACGAGCGCGGCGGCTTCAAGCCTGTGGTGATCAAGGAAGTGACCGGTTCGCATGACTCCGACCAGCTGGCCGTGGTGACGGTTCAGGACGGTCCCGGCCTGCTGAAGGACGAGCTGCTGGCGCCCGATGTCGGCGACACCCACAACGCCTTCCAGGAGCCGGAGAAATTCCTCGCCGCCGGTGGCCGTCGCGGCCGCCAGGAGCGGGTGCTGGTGGAGGGCACCTACTTCATCAACCGCCTGTTCGCGACGGTCGAGTTCATCAAGAAGACCATCATTCCGGTCGGCTTTGTCGGCGTGGTGGTGTCGTACACGGGCCGCGTGGGCACGGACTTGTCGGGCAGCGAGTATTCGCACGGCGAGCTGGTGGAGACCGGCTGCCGCGGCGTGTGGCGCGATGCGCTGATGCCTGGCAAGTACGCCTTCAACACCTACGCCGGCAAGATCGAGCTGGTGCCGACCACCAACTTCGTGCTGATGTGGAAGTCCGGCGAGAGCGGCTCCAACTTCGACAAGAACCTGCGCGAGATCACCTTGATCACCAAGGACGCGTTCGAGCCGCAGCTGCCGCTGTCGGTGGTGGTGCACATCGACTACCGCAAGGCGCCGATGGTGGTGCAGCGCTTCGGCAACGTGGCGCAGCTGGTAGAGCAGACGCTCGATCCGATGGTGTCGTCGTACTTTAAAAACGTTTCGCAGACCAAGACCTTCATCGACCTGATCCAGTCGCGCAGCGAGTTGCAGAACAACGCGTCGATCGACATGAAGCAGCGCTTCCAGGCCTACTCGCTGGAATTCCAGGAGGTGCTGATCGGCACGCCGAAACCGCAGCCTGGCGATAACAAGATCGAGGACATCATGGCCCAGCTGCGCGACCGCCAGATCGCGCGCGAGCAGGTCGAAACGTTTGCCCAGAAACAGATCGCGGCCGACAAGCAGCGCGAACTGAACGAAGCCGAACAACGCGCCGCCAAGCAGAAGGAGCTGACCGGCTCGCTGGTGGACATCTCGATCAAGGAGAACCAGGGCTCGGCCAACGTCAAGGCCGCCGAGAAGCGCCGCCAGGAAATCGAAGCGCTGGCGCAGGCCGACAAGTTCCGCCAGGAGATGGAAGGCGCCGGCCGCGCATCGGCGATCCGCTCGGTCGGTGAGGCGGAGGCTGCGGCCATCCAGGCCAAGTCCGAAGCGATGCAGGGCGAAGGCGCGGACAAGCAGCTGATGCAAACCGTGATGCTGCGCCTGGCCGAAGCGTTTGAAACGGCCAAAGTGCCGCTGGTGCCGCAAGTGCAGATGGGCGGCGGCGACAGCAACGCCTTCGGCACCTTGATGGGCCTGATGAGCGCGATGAAGGCTGGGGAGTTGACCCAGGCTATCGAAAACAAGGGCTGATCTTAAACAGCCGGAGCGCACGGACATCGCCGGTGTTCGTGCGCAGTGATTGCCTGCTGGCAAACGGGCGCTACGCCTGTGGCATCGGACGTAGACTGGAATGGTGACCGATCGTTAGCGTCTCAACCCAGGAGCCCAACATGACACACACATTGGCAGCTGTATTTGAAACCCGTGCCGAGGCTAACCGAGCCAAGGACGAACTGATCCACAGCGGCTATGCCGCCGAGAGCATCACCGTGAGCGATTCCGGCAGCGTGGCCGGCACGCCGCGCATCAACGACAACGAATCCATCCTCCACAGCATCAAGCAGATGTTCAGCCAGTTGCTGGGACGCGAGCATGCGGACCGCCACATCTACGCGGAAGCGTTGAACCGCGGCCATGTGGTGTTGACCATCCAGACCGTCAGCCTGGACGCGGCCGACCGCGCGGCCGACATCGTGGAAGATTTCAATCCGATCGACATCGACGAGCACGAGACCATGTGGCGCGCTAGCGGCTGGACCGGCGGCGAGGTGCTGCATAGTGGCGCCGGCGCCAAGCAGAGCGGCCTGGGCGCGCAGCAAAGCGCGCCGGAGCAGCACGGCATCCGCCAGCGCGAGGAGGCGGTGGACTTTGCGCGTTCCGAGCAAGGATCGCTGACGCCGGGTTCGATGCAGCGCGGCGAAACAGCGTCACCGTCGTTGACCGGCGTGAACGCGCCGATCTCGGAGCAGAGCACGGTGCAGCGCAGCGGCATGCGCATCTACCCGCGCGATGCGACGGGACCCAACCAGGACAGCCTGAACATCCTGCGCGGCGGCGAGGGCGACGACGTCCTGTATTTCCGTACGCACTGGCAGAACACTTTCTCGTATGGCGGCGGTACTTATCAGGAGTTTGATCCGGCCTACCGCTACGGCGAATCGATGGCCGGCAATCCCGGCTACAAGGACAAGCCGTGGGAGGAGGTCGAACCTGAACTGCGCAGCAATTGGGAAAGCAAGCACGCGCAGTCGAGTTGGGAGAAGTTCAAGGAGGCGGTGCGCGCCGGTTGGGAGCGGGTGACGAAGTAAGGCTGCGTTGCTGAAGATCAAATAGGCGAACCTGCTGGCATGACATGATCGGCAACCTGAGCGGTCCATAAATTTCTGTGGGCCGCCCATCTTGCGACGGATGCCACGATGGAAAAACTGCTGCCTTACTTCGAACGCGAATTGAGCATGCTGCGCCGGACTGGCGCCGAGTTTGCAAGTCGCTACCCCAAGCTGGCGGGCAGTTTGCAAATGAGCGGCGAGACTTGCGCCGATCCGCATGTCGAACGTTTGATCCAGGCTACGGCGTTTCTCAACGCCCGCGTCGCCAAGCTGCTCGATGACGGCTATTCCAACTTCACCGAAGCGCTGCTGGGCATGCTGTATCCGCATTACCTGCGGCCGATGCCTTCCTGCTCCATCGCCCGCATCGACTACAGCGGCGCCAAGGTCAACGAAATCAGCAGCGTCACCACGCTGCCGCGCGGCACGGAGATGAAGTCGCTGGGGCGCAGCGCCGTCGCCTGCCGCTTCCGCACCGTCTACGATGTGACGGTGGCGCCGCTGACCATCGGCGCCGCCTGGTTCGAACCGTACATCCAGGCACCGTCGACCCTGCCGCTGCCGGGCGAGGCCGGTTCCGCGATCTGCATCACCATCGACAGCACGGCCGCCGCGCGGGGCTTGGCGGCGTTGGGCTTGTCCACCTTGCGCATTTTCATCGACGGCGAGGCATCGCTGCGGGCCACCCTGCGCGACATGCTCTTCATGCGCGCAGCCTGCGCCTGCGTGGAGGCGGATGGCCAGTGGCGCATGCTGGCCCGCCTGCCGATCGCGCCGGCCGGTTTTGCCGCCGAGGACGTCTTGCTGCCGGCCACGTCCTCGGAGCACAGCGCCTACCGGCTGCTGAGCGAGTACTTCGCCTTCCCGGAAAAATTCGACTTCTTCGATATCGATCTGGCCGCGCTGGTGGCTGCCAGTCCGGCCGATTGCTCGCGGTTGACGTTACGCATCGCCCTGGCCGAGCTGCGGCCCGACGCGCCGGCCGTGCGCATCCTGCGCACGCTGTCGGAAGACCATCTGGTGCTGGGCTGCACGCCCGTGATCAATCTGTACACGCAGCAGGCCACGCCGATCCGCATCGACCATCGCCGCAGCAGCTATCCGCTGATGCCGGACGAAATGCCAGGCAGCGCCTGCGAGATCTACAGCATCGATACGGTGCAGCTGCTGCGCAAGACGCCGCAAGGCAGCGCGATCACCGAGTTCTTTCCCTACTATTCGCTGCGCCACGGCGAGGAGGACAGCCGCAAAGGCCACTACTGGCTCGCCCATCGCGACGAGGAACTGGCCGATGCCGCCGCCGGCCACGAATACTCTCTGTCGCTGGTGGACCGCGATTTCTCGCCGCTGACGTTGGACGAAGGCACGGCGTCGGTGCGCGTCACCTGCACCAATCGCAACCTGCCTCATGGCATGCAATATGGCCGCGCGCGCGGGGACCTCAGCACCGAGGCGGCCGCCGGCAGCTTCCCGATTCGCCTGCTGCGGCGGCCGACACTGTCCTACCGGCAGGCAAGCGGCGGCAATCAATGGGGACTCATCACGCAACTGGCCCTGAACCACCGCTCGCTGACGCAGGAGGGCTTGCCGGCGCTGACCGCGATGCTGCGACTGTACGCCCAGCAGGACAGCGCCGTCTCGCAGCGGCAGATCGACGGCGTCATGGCGCTGTCGCAGCAGCCGGCCACCGCGTGGGTGCGGCAGGCGCGTGGCAGCGCCTATCTGCGCGGCGTGGAAGTGCGGGTGTCGCTGGACGAGGAGGCATATGCCGGCACCGGTGTGCACGCCTTCGCGCAGATGCTCGATCACCTGTTCGGCCTGCACGTGCATTTGAATAGCTTCACGCAACTGGTCGTGCTGTCCCATGTGAGCGGAAAGGAGTTGCTGCGATGCCTGCCTCGCAACGGCGCACTGACGCTGGCCTGATCGACGAACTGCTGGCGGAGCCGCAAGGCTTCGAGTTCTTCCAGGCGGTGCGCCTGGTCGAGCAGGCGCAGCCGCCGCGCCGGCTGCGCTATCGCAACCGGCTGTCGCTGGCTTTCCCGCCGAACCAGATCGAGAACGTCAGCGACGATGGCGACGACCTGATCCGCCTGACGCCCGCCTTCATGGGTCTGCTGGGCAGCCACGGCGCGCTGCCGCTGCATTACTCGGAGCGTCTCCACCGTCACGAAAGGACCAGCAACGACGGCGGCCCGCGCGCCTTCCTGGACATGTTGTCGCACCGGTCGCTGTGCATGTTCTACCAGGCGTGGGCCAAGCACCGGCCGGAATGCATGACGGCGGCGGATGACGGCGACGGTTTTCTCGCGATGCTGCTTGCACTGTCCGGTACGGCACCCGACGGATCGGTCGAGCGCGAGACGCTGGCGCGCTACGCGATGCAGCTCCGCAGCCGCAGCGTGTCGGCGCCGCTGATGGCCGGGATCTACTCGGAATACTTCAACGCGCGCTTTGTGGTGGAGCAGCTGGTCGGGCAGTGGCAGGCATTGCCGGCCGCGGATCAGGCGCGGCTGGGCAAGGCCCATGTCGACCTGGGCGCGGGCGTGATGCTGGGCGAGCGCATCTACGGTTGCGACGCGCGCGTGCGCCTGCGTATCGGTCCGCTGGATCGGGCTGCCTACGAAGATTTCCTGCCCGGCCACAGCGCCGCGCAGCGGCTGGAAGCGATGCTGGGCCTGCATTGCGGCGTGGGCATGACGTATGAAGTGCATCTGATCCAGCGGGGGGAGGATGTGCGTACGCCAAGCCTGGACGGCGGATGCAGGCTGGGCGTCAACACCTGCCTGGTTGACGGGCCGCCACGCCAGGACCGCGAAGAACTGATGTACCTGCTGCATACCTGAGGAGCGATTGTGGAAAGCGATAATGATTTCTTCAGCTTCATGGGCCTGGCCAAGGAACTGGTGGCCAGCAACCGGCCGCTGCGCCTGCGGCTGGATCTGCCCGGCGGCGTCAACGACGACATGCTGCTGCCGCAGCGGGTGTTCGGCTCGGAGAGCTTGTGCGGCGGCATCGAGTATCGCGTGCTGTGCGTGTCGTCCGACGCGTATCTGCCGCTGAAGCAAATGATCGCCGTGCCGGCCGCGCTGGAGTTCGTCACCGACATGGGCGACTTGCGCAGCGTCTGCGGCATCGTCACCGAGGCCAGCTCGGGCGACAGCGACGGCGGCCTGGCCAGCTACCAGTTGGTGCTGCGCGACGCGCTGTCGATACTGGAAAAGCGCACCAACACGCGCGTGTTCCGCAACATGGACGAGGTGGAGATCGTCCAGCGCATCCTGAACGAATGGCGGCACAAAAGCCCCATCCTCGGCGTCTGCTTCAAGCACGAGGTGGACGAATGCTTCCACCAGCGCGAATATCCGCAGCGCGAGTTCACCATGCAGCACAACGAATCGGACGCGGCCTTCATCCGGCGCCTGCTGAAGCGGCGCGGCATCGGCTGGTTCGTGCGCGCGGAGGGCGGCGAGTATCCGGTGCATACGCTGGTGCTGTTCAACAACGCCGACAGCCTGCGCCAGAACGCCGCCGGCACCATCCGCTACCACCGCGACGCGGCGACCGAGCAGCGCGACACGATCACTTCCTGGAGCGCGGTGCGCAGCCTGCAACCGGGCACGGTGACGCGGCATAGCTGGGACTATCGCAACTCGCAAGGCCGCGACTTCATGATGATGGACGTCGGCAGCGGCGTGAACCAGGGCGTGAGCGGCAACGAGCTCGCCGCGAGCCTGGACGACTATCAAATCCTGGCGCCGCATACGGGGAGCGACAACGAGGATCTGTGCCGGCTGGGCAGGCTGCGCATGAACCGGCATGACTATGAAACGAAATGCTTCCACGGCGAAGGCAGCGTGCGCGATCTGTGCGCGGGGGAGTACTTCACGCTGGCCGAGCATCCGGAGGTGGACCAGCATCCGGCCGAGGAGCGGGATTTTGTCGTCACGGCCTTGCAGGTGAACGCGCAGAACAACCTGCCCAAGGCGCTGGCGGCGCGCGTGGAGCGCCTGTTCGCTCGCAGCCGCTGGATGCAGGGCGCGCAAGAGTTGCAGATGCAAAGGGATGTGGCGGACAAGGTGGCATCGGGACCGCTGCGCATGCATATCCAGTTCACGGCGGTGCGGCGTGGGGTGATCATCGTGCCGGCTTACGATCCGCACACGGATCTGCCGCAGGCGCTGATGCAAAGTGCGATCGTTGTCGGGCCGGAAGGGGAGGAAGTTCACTGCGATCAGATGGGGCGGGTGAAGATTCGCTTCCCCGGCACGCGCGCGGTGGACCACGAGCAAGCCTCCAACGCCGGCGCATCCGATACCCAGACTGATTCCGCCTGGGTGCGCGTAGCCTCGAACTGGGCAGGCAACGGACCCGGCAGCCTTCAGCAATGCGGCACCATCGGCCTGCCACGCATCGGCACCGAAGTGCTGGTCAATTTCATTGGAGGTGACCCGGACAAGCCGGTGATCGTTGGCCAGCTCTACAACCAGCAGGCTTGCCCGCCAGCCCTCAGCAACGTCGGCGACCTTCCTGGCAACCGCTACCTATCCGGTATCAAAAGCCGCGAAATCAAAGGCGGCCGTGCTAACCAGCTGCGGTTGGATGACACCGAAGGGCAGATTAGCGCGCAACTGGCCAGTGACCACTGTGATTCACAACTCAGTCTGGGTTTTGTCACTCAAGCGAGAGCGAATGGCGTTGGCCGGGCTCGTGGCGAAGGCTGGGAGCTGGCGACCAGTGCATGGGGCGTGGCGCGTGCCAACAAGGGGATGCTCCTTACGACTGAAACGCGTCGTATAGGGGTATCTCCCATCAAAGACATGGGCGAGACGTTACAAAGGCTGAATGCCGCGCAGAAGCAACATGAGGCACTTGCGAAGTTGGCTCAGCAAGCTGGGGCACAGGAAGAGATGCAAACAAACGTGGCAGCGGCAATTAAGGCTCAAAACGAAAATGTTAAAGGGGGAGTCGGTGGTGACGCTGGTTTTCCTCAATTGGCCGCGCCGCATTTGGTGTTGGCGAGTCCTGCGGGAATTGAGACTACCACAAGAGGAAGTACTCATTTTTCTAGTGAACAGCATGTCGCGCTAACTAGTGGAAAGGACCTCTCCATAGCCAGCGGTGGCGGATTTTTCGCTAGTACTCGCCAAGCTTTTCGTTTGTTCGTCCACAAAGCGGGCATGAAGATGGTCGCTGCGGCTGGCGACATTGATTTGCGGGCACTTTCGGAAAGTATCAATCTTCTGGCTAAGCTTAATGTCACTCAAACGGCTAACTGCATCTCGATATGTGCCAAAGAGGAGGTTGTAATAAATGGCGGCGGTAGCTACGTCAAATTCAATGCAGGAGGCATTGAGCAAGGAAGCAATGGAGGATTCGTTGGCCATGCTGCCAAGCATGAATTCCTCGGGGGGAAGAGCTTCCCGGTCCCTTCCATGGATCTGCCCGTGGCCGATGGCGCGTCTCTTGAGTCTTTTGATGAACAGTTTCGACTGGTTTCTAGTGACGGACAGACTCCCATTTGCAATAAGCGCTACCGCATTACGGCGCAAGACGGGACCTGCTGGGACGGAGTCAGCGACGCTAATGGGCTTACTGAGCGCGTCTACACAGCTTTGCCAAGTGAAATTTCCCTGTCGTTGCTTTCAGATGAGGGCTAACGTCATTCCGAATCTGCCTTTGCAATTTACAGAAACTATTGATACTCAAACCCACAGGTACCAATATGACAAATACAATTGTTGCGACCGCAAATACTAATCAGATACCAGGATCGATAGTTAACGTTAATATTGAAGAAATGGTTTGCAGGCTATCTATCGAAAAAAACAAATATCAAGATACCTTGCCAGTAATTCCCAAAGGGGCAAGAGTCGAAGATAGGAAAATTCTTTATCAACTGAAAGTGAAGGTTGAACTTGTTCAGCATTCCAGTGGAAAGATGGTCTGTGGTCAGTCGCTTAGTATCACATCTAACCGGCGCTCGGATAAGATAACTTCTTGCGGTAAAACAGATAGTGAAGGGGTTATGCTAATAACGTTAGAAACATACGAATCCGGCAATCTTGAATTAAACGTTTCCAGTTCTGGAATATCATCGAATCCCCTCAAAATTACGCTTAAGGACGCATGGTATGAGTCCTCATTTTTGATTACTGGATACAACGTTTGCAATGAAATAGATTGTTCCGGTCCTTTGGTTGATGGTGATGGCCTGAATGAGAAACACAAAGAGGACTTTTTGTTTGGGGCACAAGGGATTCCGATGCAGGGAACCGGAATGGATTTGAGTGGGCAGTACATTGCGCTTCTTCATATGACAGGAAAATGGATTAACAATTCAAGAGGAAATCCCGATCATGTTCTCCCTCAAAATACGGCATTTCAGTACGTTCCAGCGGTAAAGGGAAAATTCGGATTGGTGAAGGAAAATCATTCGATTGCCGTCGATCCACACGTAATTCCCGGTGATGCGAAAGTCGAGATAGAAGGAGTCGGATTGCGGTTTGCTGATGACAAAGGCAGTGCAATTAAAAATTACCATATAGATAATTTTTTGGGTGCGGGTAACGCAGTTGTCAAAGCATGGCTGCACGGCGGTGTTAATGGAACGCAGCGCCGGGTGAAATTCTTAGGGAATTAAAGATGAGATATATTATTTATTCTTTCCTTTGTTTACTTATGACAAACGTGTGGGCGCAAGAAGTAATTTTAGAACGTATTTATATAGATAAATCTGCGAACGTTCATGTAATCTATTCGAACGGAAAAGAAAAGAAGCTAACTAAGGTGGGGCGGGCGACACAGGCTGAATTGTCGAAAGATAAGCGCACCGCTGCTTGGCTGATAGAAAATACCTGGACTGCGGAGGGAGACGTGGGGCCGGGAAGCAGCAATCTCACAGTTTATCGCGATGGAAGATTTTTACATATTGAATGCCAGCCATTCATACGCGACTATTGGTTTTGGGAGGACGGAAGAAAGATAGGGATAGATTGCGGCGGGCGGCACTTTGCAGGGACATTAACTTTATATGACGTCCGTACTGGTAAAATAATAGAATCAATTTTTCAGCCAAACGTTCCTTATGAAAAGCTCCCCGCATGGGCTGTTCCGTATTAGTAATAAAGATTTCAATTATTTAAGCAGTCGCCGTAGTTCCATTTCTTATTTGTCGCTACTGCTAAGCTGTTTAGGATGAGGAAATCAATATGTCAAACGTCATACGCGTCGGCGATCCTACATCGCACGGCGGCAGCGTCCTTAGCAGCAGCGTCGCCCATTTTACTGTTGAGGGAAAATCTGTCGTCGTCGTTGGCGACAAATGTAGTTGTCCCATCAATGGCCATCAGAATTGCACTGTTGCGAGTGGCAGCTCGACGCATACAGTGAGCGGTAAGGCGGTAGCCTATGATGGTGACAAAACCTCGTGTGGTGCGACGCTTACATCGACTATCGCTACTTTTTCGTCGAGCTGAATTTGTTGGTTAAGGACAATTGGCGTCTGCCGCGTCTTGTCGCTGCTTTTTGGCCACAAACCAAAACTATGCGCGGACATATAGGTCTAACTGAATAGAGGTTGGAGCCTGGACGATTTGCTATGAGAAATAGAATTACGGCGGTGTTCGACAGTCACGGTCAAGCAGAATGTGCAAGAACTGAGCTGATGTTAGCAGGCTTCGGAAGCGAAGCTCTTGTTTTGATCCGCAGTTGCGAGGCTCCCGATGACGCTTGGGCATTCGATGAGGGCGCGTCAGCAGGTGACGGCTATACCCTTGGTGACGATATGCAGAATTTTTTTCGGAGAATGTTTCAGTATTCTTCCGAAGACACCGCACCGTTGATCCAATGGGAAGCGGTCCGACGCGGTAAGGTCGTGCTAGAAGTCGAGGTCGAAAGTGACGCGGATTTCGAGATTGCTACTGATATCATCGAAGACCTTCGCCTCGGCTGGACTGATTTTGGCGAATAGGGGAGGTTGGTTGCGAACTAGACCTGTTCAACATTATCTGCGGTAACAGATGCAAACTGGACATTTGAGTTCAGCCAATCAGCTATTTCCGCTGTAATTGCATCGGCGGTGCGTCGCCGTGTGCCCTTCATCGAACATTCCCAAACAGTCATCACTCGCCATCCGGCATCAAACAATCTAGCGATGTCACGCGCATCACGGTCGCGATTCGCATTGATTTTTTCGAGCCAAAATTCTCTCCTTGAATTTGGTATCTTAAACATGTGGCAGTCGTGACCATGCCAGAAACATCCATGTATAAGAATGACCGCGCGGTATTTGGCGAGGACAAGATCAGGTCGTCCTGGAAGATCGTTCCGGTGCAGCCTGAACCTGAAGCCGGCAGCATGCAGCCATCGACGGATTTGCAATTCGGGCTTGGTATTCTTAGATCTGATCGCGCTCATGTTTCTCGAGCGCGTTTCCCGATCATGTACGTCCACCACGCTAAGCTGCTTTCGAAATTCCAGCGATTTTGGCTTTCGCTTCCATGACACGAGGCTTCATCAACTTAGCCACGGCGCGGAAGACTGGGACGACTACAGAATTACCAAACTGCTTGTAGGCTTGGGTGTCCGATACTGGAATCTTGAAAGGTTTTTCACCTACGCTAGCGTAGCCCATAAGCCTTGAGCATTCAATTGGGGTGAGGCGTCGTGGCCGGTTGTCCAAGTTGTCTGGATGATGGAAGTCTAGTGCGTGATTAAAACCGCGATCTATAAGAATTTCTGAGCCATCTTTGTAGTACCTAGCAGAGAGCGTGCGAGTTACATCACTGCTTTTCACCAAGCCATAGCCGAATCCGTTGCCTTTAAGTTTGTGTTTGATGGAGTAGTTAAAGAGGTACTCCCACAGTTTTGGGGTCAAAATATACTTAGGGTCAGTTTCATCTTGTAAAATATCACCAAGCTTAGGGCGCTTCTTGGGGTACTGCTTCGCCACTTCAGTAAGAGTGAATTTATCGTGAACGTTTAGATCCCTACGGAATCCTACAAGCACGATCCGCTCACGATGTTGAGGAACGAAGTGCTTCCCGTCAAGGATTTTAGGATCTGCGGCGCCGCTAACGTCAACGTCCGATACCCAGTAGCCCAACTCTTCCAAAGTCTCGAGGATTACTTTAAACGTCCTTCCTTTGTCATGACTCTTGAGATTCTTTACGTTCTCTAGCAGGAACGCTGAGGGGCGCTTTGCTGCCAAAATCCTGGCGACGTCAAAGAACAAGGTACCTTGAGTTTTGCACTCAAAGCCATGCGCACGTCCCATCGCGTTCTTCTTAGAAACGCCGGCGATAGAGAACGGCTGACAAGGAAATCCCGCCAAGAGCACATCGTGATCCGGAATGATCTTGTCTATATGCTTGTATGCTTCTTCCTCAGAAATACTCTCATCCTCACTCAGTGTCACCTTCCGAATGTCCGTATTGAAGGTGTGGTTCTCAGGATCAGAATAATAGTTCGCTTTGTAGGTCCGCACCGCGTACGTGTTCCACTCACTGGTAAACACGCATTGTCCGCCAATCTCCTCGAATCCTCGACGAATACCACCGATTCCTGCAAATAGGTCGATGAATTTAAAGTCATAGTTTGGGTGATTTTTAGGTGGTTGAGGCAGTAGTGCGGTCAGAGTTTCAAATTCCGCATGGGTGAGTGCTGGACCAGATGTCGTGCCTTTCAGCCAACGATTAATCGTCTCCCTGCATCGTCCGTTTGCCTTTTTCTCAGGGTTGAGAAATTCAGCGATTTGCTTTTGATCGTAGATCTCAAGAAGTCTCGTGATCAGTGCTAAGTCTTCGGAATTGTTGGTAGTCATGGGCAGTTCTAGCTGTTCGGAATAAACGTGTGACATGATATCACTCACTTGACCCAGCGGTGGAGTCTTTACTGATCGGCTACCCAACTATCAGACGCACCCTGCAAAAAATGGTTCCAATTTGCTGTGACCGTGATGAAAAAATAAAGTGTAACGATTGGTTATTGATAACTTGATGCATACGGGGGTATATTGATGACTTGCAACTATTTTTGGACTCCTAAGTGAAACAAGGCGAACTCTCAGACTATTTCGATGGCATTGGTACAAAATTGCTCCAAGGAACCGAAGTCGACCCTTCGGTATCGCGAGGCCATGAATTTCAAGGCGTTAGCGATTTTCGTGCATTCCTTGGGTCGCCGGAGGCTAAAACTTCCATCCCAGTGACCTATGTTTGGCTTAGTGATGAAATGGAGCCGGCAAGCGTGGCCCTAACTGGAACTTGGTACGACAGCCGGCGAGGCCAAAGTCATCGGGAGCCAGAGTACCGGCTTTACTATCCAGCGGCATCCGAAGAGGTTGTTCATCGTGCAAGCGCCGGCGATAGACTCTTCTTATGCAAACCCAAGAGTGGACCGCTCCTTGCCGTGCTTTGCCCACAGGGTAGTTCAGTTGAGCAGCAGCTGCTTTGGCTCTTTGGTCTTAAAAGGGGGGAGAGTTATTCGATTGACCAAGTAGATCTGCGAGGCAAGGCTGGGCGGGCGCTGGATATTTCTGCCCGCCATATTTTAGAGTTGATCGATATAGAGATCACGGTAACGGAAGATCAGTGGCTGCATAAGTTACTCAACAAGTTCGGTGAATCTTTCCCATCTACAGCAAAATTTTCGCTTTTCGCCCGGCAGTTGACGCGTGATGTTGATCCGGTGGCGGACCCAGATAGCGCTTTGCTCTACTGGATGGATTTGGAAGAGCGTCTGTTTATGACTTTGGAACGCCATATTGTTGGTGAACGTTTGAAGCGTGGCTTCATCGTAGATGGACAGCCGGATGTAGATGGATTTGTTCAATATTCTTTGAGCGTTCAAAACAGGCGCAAGTCCCGTGCAGGCTGGGCGTTTGCAAATCATGTCGAGGCAATGCTCAAGGCTCATGGCTTAACATATTGCCGTGAAGCCACGACAGAAAAACGCAACGGTCCGGATTTTTTGTTCCCCACTGAAGAGGCATATCACGACCCGTCAGTCCCTGCATCAAGCTTAACAATGTTGGGAGTAAAGACATCTTGCAAGGACCGTTGGCGCCAAGTCTTGGCGGAGGCCGATCGGATTGCACATAAACATTTGCTGACCTTGGAGCCGGGTATTTCCGTGGCACAGACAACTGAAATGAATCGTGCAAATTTACACTTGGTGGTTCCTTGCTCGCTCCATGAGTCCTTCCAGCCAAATCAGCGCGGCGCGATTCTGAGCGTCGCTCAATTTTTGGAGCACGTAAAGAAAATTGGTAGCGGTACGGTAAGGTGATGAGCGCAAGAAATGGGACGGCATGAAGGAGCCCTATTCGAGAGGTTTGATTAGTTTGTCAAATCAGCGCTCTGCCCACCCGGTGTAGTACGGAATTTTGCAATCGAAGTAAAAAAGCCAACCGGATTGGTTGGCTTTTTTTTGAGTTTAGTTCGAGTTACACGTCGATATTGCCAGCACGCAGAGCATTGTTCTCAATGAACGCCCGACGTGGTTCAACGTCATCACCCATCAACGTAGTGAAGATCTGATCCGCAGCAATCGCGTCCTCAATCTGCACCTTCAGCAAGCGACGAACCGTCGGATCCATCGTAGTCTCCCACAGCTGATCCGGATTCATCTCGCCCAGACCTTTGTAACGCTGCTTGGACACCACACGTTCCGCCTCATCACGCAGCCACTGCATCGCCTGGTGGAAGTCGACCACGGCCGACTCCTTGGTGCGCTCGCCTTCGCCGCGGCGCACGTACGCGCCTTCGCCGATCAGGCCCTTGAACGTGGCTGCCGCGCTGGCCAGTACGTTGTAGTCCGCGCCCTGCACGAAGTCCGCATCGATCGAGCTGACCTTGATGTTACCGTGATGCATACGCTCGATGCGCAGCGCGTGCTTCTCGGACAGCTCGTCCGAAATCACCGTCACCTTGACCGCGATATCGTTGATCTCCGCCACCAGCGCGCGGGCCGATGCATCGGCCAGTTCCTGCGTGCTCAGATCCAAGGTCACACCGGTCATGATGGCGGTCAGCGCCGCACGGTCGATCACGCGGGTCAGACGCGTCATGATGACGTTGGCCAGATTGAACTGACGCACCAGCTCGCCCAGCGGTTCGCCGACGATAGGATCGGCACCTTCGCGCGGCATCAGCGCGGCGGTGTTCAGCGCCACGTTCATCATGTAGCTCGCTTCTTCCGCGTCATCCTTCAGGTAGCGTTCGTCGCGGCCGGCCTTGACCTTGTACAGCGGCGGTTGCGCGATGTAGATGTGGCCGCGCTCGACCAGCTGCGGCATCTGGCGATAGAACAGCGTCAGCAGCAGCGTGCGGATGTGGGCGCCGTCGACGTCCGCATCGGTCATGATGATGATGCGGTGGTAGCGCAGCTTCTCGACGTTGAATTCGTCCGGGCCGATCGACGTGCCCAGCGTGGCGATCAGCGTGGTGATCTGTTCCGACGACAGCATCTTCTCGAAGCGCGCCTTCTCCACGTTCAGCACCTTGCCGCGCAGCGGTAAAATCGCCTGGAACTTGCGGTCGCGACCCTGCTTGGCGGAACCGCCTGCGGAGTCACCCTCGACGATGTACAGTTCGCACAGCGCCGGATCTTTTTCCTGGCAGTCGGCCAGCTTGGCCGACAGGCCCAGGCCGTCCATGATGCCTTTGCGGCGGGTCAGGTCGCGGGCCTTGCGGGCCGCTTCGCGCGCGCGCGCCGCTTCGACGATCTTGCCGCAGATGATCTTGGCGTCGTTCGGTTTTTCCTGCAGGTAGTCCGACAGCGTCTTGGCGACGATCTCTTCGACCGGGCCGCGCACTTCGGACGACACCAGCTTGTCCTTGGTCTGTGACGAGAACTTCGGCTCAGGCACCTTGACCGACAGCACGCAGGTCAGGCCTTCGCGCATGTCGTCGCCGGAGATTTCCACCTTGGCCTTCTTGGCGAATTCCTGCTCGTCGATGTACTTGTTGATGACGCGGGTCATCGCGGCGCGCAGGCCGGTCAGGTGGGTGCCGCCGTCGCGCTGCGGGATGTTGTTGGTGAAGCACAGCACCTGTTCGTTGTAGGCGTCGTTCCACTGCATCGACACGTCCACCGAGATGTTGGTGCCCTGGTCCGACATGCGTTCGCCGGTGGCCTGGAACACGGTCGGGTGCAGCACGGTCTTGGCTTTGTTGATGTACTCGACGAAGCCGCGGGTGCCGCCTTCGAACGCGAAGATCTCTTCCTTGCCGTTGCGCTGATCGGTCAGCTTGATGTTGACGCCGTTATTCAGGAACGACAGTTCGCGGATGCGCTTGGCCAGGATCTCGTAGTGGAATTCGACGTGGGTGAAGATTTCCTCGTCGGCCCAGAAGTGCACGTCGGTGCCGCGCTTGTCGGTGTCGCCGATGACCTTGATCGGCGAGACGGCGAAGCCGTCCTTCTCCGCCAGTTCGCGGTTCTGCGGCACGCCACGGACGAACTCCATGTAGTGCACCTTGCCGTCGCGGCGGATGGTCAGCTTCAGCAGCTTCGACAGCGCGTTGACGCACGATACGCCCACGCCGTGCAGGCCGCCCGACACCTTGTACGAGTTCTGGTCGAACTTGCCGCCGGCGTGCAGTTCGGTCATGACGATCTCGGCGGCGGAGCGCTTCGGATCGTGCTTGTCGTCCATCTTCAGGCCGGTCGGCACGCCGCGGCCGTTGTCGGTGATCGAGATCGAGTTGTCCGAGTGGATGGTGACGTGGATTTCCGTGCAGTGGCCGGCCAGCGATTCGTCGATCGAGTTGTCCAGCACTTCGAACACCAGGTGGTGCAGGCCGGTGCCGTCCGAGGTGTCGCCGATGTACATGCCGGGTCGTTTGCGGACTGCTTCCAGACCTTCGAGGATCTGGATCGATGAGGCGCCGTATTCTTCGGTTTTGGCCGGTACTGGTACTGGATTCTCTTCTGGGATGGCGGACATGTGCTGCTTTCTCTGTTATCGATTACTGATGTTCTTACGGCGGCTACAAAAGACTTAGATGCGCATCGGCATGACGACGTACTTGAAGTCGGCATTGTCCGGGATCGAGATCAGCGCGGACGAGTTCGAATCGCCCAGCGCGACGTTGACCTGGTCGCACTTCAGGTTGTTCAACACGTCCAGCAGATAGGTCACGTTGAAGCCGATGTCGACGCTGTCGCCGCCGTAGTCGATTTCCAGTTCTTCCACGGCCTCTTCCTGGTCCGCGTTGGTCGAGCTGATCTTCATGCTGCCCGGCGTGATGATGCAGCGCACGCCTTTGAACTTGTCACTGGTCATGATGGCGGCGCGTTGCAGCGAACGCAGCAGCTCATCGCGGCCGATCGTGAATTCGTTCTTGTAGCCCTTCGGGATCACCCGCGTGTAGTCGGGGAACTTGCCCTCGACCAGCTTGGAGATCAGCTCGATGTCGGCGAAGGTCAGCTTGACCTGGTTGGCGGCGATGTCCAGCTGCACGGTCTCGTCGTTCTCTTCCAGCAGGCGCTGCAGTTCGATGATGGTCTTGCGCGGGATGATCACTTCCTGGCGCTCGAACGATTGCTCGGTCTCGACCTGGCAGAACGCCAGGCGGTGACCGTCGGTGGCCACGGCGATCACGTTCTTGCCGTCCAGGACCAGCAGCAGGCCGTTCAGGTAATAGCGGATGTCCTGCTGCGCCATCGAGAAGTGCACCATGTTGAACAGGTGCTTCAGCGTTTTCTGCGGCAGGGTGACGGAGGCGCTGTAGCTGTCGGCCTGCTGCACGGTCGGGAATTCTTCGGCGGCCAGGGTCTGCAGCGCGAAGCGCGATTTGCCGGTCTGCACCGTCAGGCGCTTGTTCAGCAGGGTCATCGTCACGTCGCCCGATTCAGGCAGCGCGCGCAGGATGTCGAGCAGCTTGCGCGCGGCCACGGTGGTGCCGGTCACTTCGCTGCCGGAGCCGATCTCGGCGTTGGTGGTGATCTGGACTTCGGTGTCGGTCGACAGGAAGGATACGCTTTCGCCCTCTTTGCGGATGAGGATATTGGCCAGAATCGGCATAGTGTGCCGACGCTCGACAATACCGCTCACGATCTGCAGTGGCCGGAGAAGGGTATCTCGGGTGGTTTTGACCAATTGCATAGTTATCCTCAATAGTAAAGATTAAACGATATTTTTATAACAATGTTGCCTTGTGAGCAGACGTGCATTTTTGCCTAGATCATAAAGGCAAACCAACTGTCCGGCTAGCCTTTCAGCGTTTGCTCCAGCACGTGCAGCTCGTGGTTGCATTCCGGGTTCTTGGTGCGGTCCAGCGCGATCTTGCGCACGGCGTGCAGCACGGTCGTGTGGTCGCGGCCGCCGAACAGTTCGCCGATCTCCGGCAGACTCTTCTGCGTCAGCTCCTTGGCCAGGTACATCGCGATCTGGCGTGGCCGCGCGATGTTGGCCGGGCGACGCTTGGAGTACATGTCGGCTACCTTGATGTTGAAGAAGTCCGCCACCGTCTTCTGGATGTTTTCCACGGAGATCTGGCGGTTCTGCACCGACAGCAAATCCTTCAGCGCTTCTTTCACGATATCGATCGTGATGTCTTTGCCGTGGAAACGCGAGTACGCCAGGATCTTGCGCAGCGCGCCTTCCAGCTCGCGCACGTTGGAGCGCAGGTGCTTGGCCACGAAGAAGGCGACGTCGTCCGAGAACGTGACGCCTTCCTGCTTGGCTTTT
Organism: Duganella sp. BJB476; assembly: GCF_003416895.1. Lineage (GTDB taxonomy): Bacteria > Pseudomonadota > Gammaproteobacteria > Burkholderiales > Burkholderiaceae_D > Rugamonas. Next base: position 38,556 of record NZ_QVIO01000011.1, on the reverse strand, counting down.
TTCAGCAAAATCGCCACGCGCATTTCCAGCTCCGGCGGCTCGATCGCCACCGTCAGGCCGGAATCGAAGCGCGAGATCAGGCGGTCGTCCATGCCGGTGATTTCCTTCGGATAGGTATCCGAGGTGATGATGATCTGCTTCTTGGCGGCGATCAGCGCTTCGAACGCATAGAAGAACTCTTCCTGCGTGCGGCTCTTGCCGCCGAAGAATTGAATATCATCGATCAGCAGCATGTCGAGCGAGTGATAGTAATGCTTGAAATCGTCGAAGCCCTTGCGCTGGTAAGCCGTCACCACGTCGCGCACGTACTGCTCGGCGTGGATGTAGCGGATCTTGGCGCCCGGCTGGTCGGCCATCACCTGGTTGCCGATCGCGTGGATCAAGTGGGTCTTACCCAGGCCGACGCCGCCGTAGAAGAACAGCGGGTTGTACGACACGCCTGGATTGTTGGCCACTTGAATAGCGGCGGCGCGCGCCAGCTGGTTGGCCTTACCGGTGACGAAGCTGTCGAAGGTCAGGTCGGTGTTGATGCGGCTCTGCTCACGGCGCGGCGCGGCCGAAGCCGGCAGTTCCGGCACCGACGGCACCGGATCGGCGTTGCGCGCGTGGCCGTTCGGGTTACCGTCGTTGTAGTCGGGTGCGGGCACCACGGTCGCCGGCTTTTTCGGCAGCGCCAGGCGCGGGTCGAGCACGAACTGCACCTCGGTCGGCGCTTCCCAATACTGGCAGGCCAGGGCCGTGATGCGGCTGGCGAACTGGGTCTTGACCCAGTCCAGCTTGAACCGGTTGGGCGCGGCCACACGCAACTTGCCCGCCTCGTAGTCGAGGGGGATGAGCGGTTTTATCCACGCGCTGAATTGTTGCGGCGTCAGCTCCAGCTCCAGCTGGGCGGAGCAGGTCTGCCAGAAATTTTCCATGAATCTTTATCTATTCTTTACTGCTGATAAGGGTGTCGGCGAACCCGGGTTCGCCACACGTAACGCGCTATTCTACTCTCGCCGGCCCAAGTTATCCACAGGCACGACGCTTATTTTCGCACTTTAGGCGGCCCCCGAATGGCGGCCCGAGACCATCAGTTGTTGACAAGCGGGACCGAAATGCTGATAATTCAGGGTTCCCCGCCCGTATTCCTAGTTTATTCACATGAACGTCAATATGGAGTAAGCGTGGATTTAGCGGGCGATGAGATGGACCCAGCTTGTGCCGGTAGCGTTGGCATGGGTGCGCGAAGTGTCATTGGCACCAAAAACTGACGGGGCCACAACCCGATTTTGCATTTTTTTCTGCTTTTAGCGAGACCAACATGAAACGTACTTACCAACCTTCCGTTGTACGCCGTAAGCGTACCCACGGCTTCCGCGCTCGTATGGCCACCCGTGGCGGCCGCCAAGTGCTCAACGCACGTCGCGCCAAAGGCCGCAAGCGTCTGGCTGTATAAGCCATCGCTTGTTAGCTGATCGCGTGGAAAGCTGTATTTCAAGCGGCTCGACAGGCGAAGGTTCACACGACTTCGCGCGCGTTCGGCGTATCGTTAAAACGGATGAATTTTCATCCGTTTTTCGTTTGCGCCCTACCCAAAAAAGCGCGCACTTCGTGCTCTACACCCGTCTGAATGAATTGCCGCATGCGCGGCTGGGCGTCGTTGTGGCCAAGCGATTTGCGCCGCGCGCCGTCACGCGCAACACGATCAAACGCGTCACCCGCGAATTGTTCCGCCAGACCGGCCTGCCGGCGATCGACTGCCTGGTGCGCCTGGCCAAGCCGGTCAACAGCAAGGACGGACCGGCCACCACTGCCAAGCTGAAAGCGGCTTTGCGGGTGGAACTGGCACGTCTGTTCGCGCAGGCCAAGGTGGCCAAGCTGCCGAAACCGGCCTTGCCTTCGACGCCGCCGCCTCCACCTGTGGCATCATGAAAACACTGCTACGCTTCCTGCTGCGTTTTTACCAGCTGGCCATCAGCCCGCTGATGGCGCCGAGCTGCCGGTTCCATCCGAGCTGCTCGAACTATGCGCTGGAAGCGTTGCAGGTGCACGGCGCCGCCAAGGGCAGCCTGCTGGCGGCCAAGCGCGTGTGCCGCTGCCATCCGTGGAATCCGGGCGGGCATGATCCCGTTCCCCCGGCGGACGGCAAAACGAATTCTTCTACGACCGCTTGCGGTTGCAACCACTCCTGACAAATAGCCTAATGGATATCAATAAACGTACCATCCTGTGGATCGTGTTTGCCGTGTCGCTGGTAGTTCTTTGGAACAACTGGATGGTCTCGACAGGCAAGCCTTCCATGTTTGCTCCAGCGCCGGCTCAAACCGCCAAGGCCCCGGAAGCGAAGAAATCCGATCTGCCGGCCGCCACCGCGACCGCCGCGGCAGGCGCTTCGGCATTGCCGGGCGCGCCCGCGGCGGCCGAGGCGTTCAAGAGTGAGCGCATCACCGTCACCACCGATCTGTTCCGTGTCGACATCGACACCCTGGGCGGCACCATCAAGCGCCTGGAACTGCTGAAGTTCAAGGACGGCGTCGACACCAGCAAGAACCAGGTGCTGTTCGACGTCGACGCCGGCACCGGCAAGACCTACCTGGCCCAAACCGGCTTGATCGGCGCCGCCGGCCTGCCGAACCACCAGACCGGCTTCGTCGCCAAGCCTGGCCCGCGCATGCTGAACGACGCCAACCAGGTGCAACTGGTGTTGGAAGCGGAATCGGCCGGCGTCAAGCTGACCAAGACCTACACCTTCAAGCGCGGCGACTACGTGATCGACGTGCGCCACGACGTGACCAACGTCGGCGCGGCTCCGGTCAAGCCTGAGCTGTACCTGCAACTGGTCCACGACGGCAACAAGCCGGCCGGCGACTCCTACTTCAACAGCAGCTACACCGGCCCGACGCTGTACACCGCCGAAGACCACTACAAGAAGCTGAAGTTCGACACGCTGGAAAAAGAAGCGGCCGAAGCCGCCAAGACCGGCAAGGACGCCGTGCAGGATCACCCGACCAAGGCCGACAACGGCTGGTTCGCGATCTCGCAGCACTTCTTCGTGTCCGCCTTCGTCCCGCAGGATAAGCTGGCCCGCACCATCTTCACCAAGAAAGTGACGACCAACCAGTACGCGATCGGCACCATCCAGCAACTGGGCACGCTGGCGCCGGGCGCCACCGTCAGCAACGAGGCCAAGCTGTACTCCGGCCCGCAACAAGCTAAGCTGCTGGAACAGGTCACGCCCGGCCTGGAACTGGTCAAGGACTACGGCTGGCTGACCATCATCGCCAAGCCTATCTTCTGGGTCATGGACCACATCCACCAGGTGCTGGGCAACTGGGGCTGGACCATCATCGCCTTCACCATCCTGATCAAGCTGGCGTTCTTCCCATTGTCGGCCGCCGGCTACCGCAGCATGGCCAAGGTCAAGCTGGTCACGCCGAAGATGCAGGCGATCCGCGAGCGCTACAAAGGCGATCCGGCCAAGATGAACCAGGCCACCATGGAACTGTACAAGGCCGAGAAGATCAACCCGCTGGGCGGCTGCCTGCCTATCCTGGTGCAGATGCCGGTCTTCATCGCCCTGTACTGGGTGTTGCAAGCGTCGGTGGAAATCCGCGGCGCGCCGTGGATCGGCTGGATCACCAACCTGGCCGCGCCGGATCCTTGGTACATCCTGCCAGTGTTGTACGCGATCTCGATGTACATCACCACCAAGCTGAACCCGGCTCCTGCCGATCCGATGCAAGCGAAGATGATGCTGTTCATGCCGCTGGCGTTCTCGGTCATGTTCTTCTTCTTCCCGTCCGGCCTGGTGCTGTACTGGGTGGTGAACAACGTGCTGTCGATCGCTCAGCAATACGTCATCTCCAAGAAGTTTGCGCCGGCAGCGGCCGCCAACTCCTGATAGCCAGCTTGTTGCAGAAAAGCCCGTGTTAATCGCGGGCTTTTTTTTTTACTTTACAATTCCCCTATGAATATCGACTCTTCCCCCATCGCCGCCATCGCCACCGCACCAGGCCGCGGCGGCATCGGCGTGGTACGCGCATCCGGCAAGAACCTGCAAGCACTGATCACCGCGCTGTTCGGCGCCACCGCCCTGCAGCCGCGCCACGCCACCTACATCCCGTTCAAGCAGGCCGACGGCGCGCTGATCGACCAGGGCATCGCCATCTGGTTCAAGGGCCCGCATTCCTACACCGGGGAAGACGTGCTGGAACTGCAGGGCCACGGCGGCCCCATCGTGCTGCAACTGCTGCTGGCGCGCGTGTTGGAAGCGGGCGCCGAGCTTGGCCTGCGGCTGGCCGAGCCGGGCGAATTCACCCGCCGCGCCTACCTCAACGACAAGCTCGACCTGGCGCAGGCCGAGGCCGTGGCCGACCTGATCGACGCCTCCACCGAAGCGGCGGCCAAGTCGGCGTCGCAATCGCTGTCGGGCGCGTTCTCGAAGACGGTCAACGCGCTGGTGGACGGCGTGACCGGCCTGCGCATGCTGGTCGAAGCCACGCTGGACTTCCCGGAGGAGGAAATCGACTTCCTGGAAAAATCCGACGCGCGCGGCCAGCTGGCCGGCATCGTCGCCGCGCTGGAGCAGGTGTTCAAGCAGGCCTCGCAAGGCGCGCTGCTGCGCGAGGGCTTGAACGTGGTGCTGGTCGGCCAGCCCAACGTCGGCAAGTCGTCGCTGCTGAACGCGCTGGCGGGCACGGACGTGGCCATCGTCACGCCGATCGCCGGCACCACCCGCGACAAAGTCACCGAGACCATCCAGATTGAAGGCATCCCTCTAAACATCATCGACACCGCCGGCATCCGCGCGATCGACGATGGCGTGGACGTGGTTGAGCGCATCGGCATCGAGCGCACCTGGGGCGAAGTCGGCAAGGCCGACGTCATCCTGCACCTGCTGGACGCCGACCACGGCCCGTCGCGCGCGGACGAAGGCATCGTCGCCGCCTTCCCGCCGGGCGTGCCGGTGCTGCGGATCTGGAACAAGATCGATCTTTCGGGCCACAAGCCGGGCGTCGATCCGATGGAGGATGCGACGCATGTGTACCTGTCGGCGCACGAGCACATCGGCATTGATTTGCTGCGCGCCGAACTGCTGCGCATCGCCGGCTGGCAGCAGACCGGCGAATCGCTGTACCTGGCGCGCGAACGCCATCTGATCGCGCTGAAGAACGCCGGCGCCCATCTGGACCGCGCCGGCGAACACGCGGCGCAGAACGATCAGTCGCTGGACTTGTTCGCGGAAGAGCTGCGGCTGGCGCAGGTGCAGCTGTCGAGCATCACCGGCGCGTTTTCGTCGGATGATTTGCTGGGTGTGATCTTCTCGCGCTTCTGTATCGGAAAATAAGTAGCTTGCAGCTCAGGCCGCCAAAGGGGCGGGCTGAACCTGCATCGGAGTTTCCAGGAATCTTTGTGCAGCTTGCCAAACATCGTAGGCACTTTGCTCTGCCAGCCAAAGGCGGGCCTCACCGCCGCGCTCTACGCCCAGCCAAGCTTCAATACGCAACGCCATTTCAGGCGAAATCGCAGCGCGGCCGTTGAGGACGCGGGACAGCGTGACGCGGTTGACATCCAGTTGCTGCGCCGCTTCGGTAACAGTTAGGCCCAGCGCGGGCAGAACGTCATCGCGTAAGGTCAGCCCCGGGTGCGGTGGATTAAACATGCGTGCCATGATATTTATTCCTTAATGATAGTCCTGATAGTCCACAAGGATGGCGTCCGTACCCTCGAACTTAAATGTCAGGCGCCAGTTGCCACTTACCGATACGGAAAAATGTCCCCTGAGTGCTTTGCCTTTTAATGGGTGCAGGCCCCAACCAGGCAGGTTCATTCCTTGGGGAGATGTGGCCTCGTTCAGGCGGCGCAGCATGGCGCCTAGTCTGGGCGCATGGGCTGCTTGAATGCCGGCCATGCTCCCAGTCTCGAAAAAAACTCTCAACCCCTTGTGCTGGAATGTTTTTATCATGAGTCATTGTAGCGCGTAACGTTACGCGCACCAATGTCAATTCATGTTTCCCTCTGCGTAAATTTCGGTCAATGATAAAATTTGCAATGGTCACTGGCTTTAATAAATAGGTTCTCATGATCCTCTACCACAGCATCGCCGCACGTTCCTTCCGTCCATTGTGGATGATGGAGGAATTGGGGCTGACATATGAGTTGCGCATGATGGCTTTCCCGCCGCGTGTGCACGACAAGTCCTATCTCGACATCAATCCCTGCGGCACCGTGCCGGCCTTCTTCGACGGCGACATGCGGATGACGGAATCGGCGGCGATATGCCAATACCTGGCCGAGTGCCATCCGGCGGCCAGACTGAACGTCGCGCTGGACGAAGCGGACTACGGCGCCTGGTTGAACTATCTGCACTTTGGCGAAGCCACGCTGACCTTCCCGCAAACGCTGGTGCTGCGCTACAGCCGCTTCGAATCGACGGAGCGCTTGCAGCCGCAGGTGGTGGAGGATTATTCGCGCTGGTTTTTGTCGCGCCTGAAAACACTGACGCCGCGCCTGGAGCAGAACCAGTTCCTGTCTGCCGGCCGCTTCACGGCGGCCGATGTCTCGGTCGGCTACGCGCTGCTGCTGGCCGAACAACTGGGATTGCACACCTCCTTCACACCGGCAGTCGCCGCCTACTGGCAGCGGCTGCGCCAGCGTCCCGCCTTCCTGCGCGCGCAGGCCGCCGAGCAGGCTGCCGCATCGGCGCAGGGCGTGTCGTCGCGGCCCGCAACAGAACTACCGGCGTAGTAGCGCGAGAGCTAGCGGTCTGCTTCCTGCTCACGCGCCTCGTCACGCAGGAAATCCGAGAACCACGTCAGCGCCTCCTGCTCGGTGCGGGTAGGGCGCCAGCACATGTAGTAGGCGCCTTGCGTGGACAGCGTCTGGCTGAACGGGCTGACCAAGGTACCGCGCCTCAGGTCGTCGCGGATCAGCGCCATGCGGCCCAGCGCGATGCCCTGGCCGTTCAGCGCCGCCTGCATCAGCGCATTGCTGTCGTCGATCAGTGGCCCGCGCAGCGCCAGCGATGGCGCCAAACCCGCCTGCTCGAACCAGCGCTCCCAATCGTCGCAGCTGTCTTCGTGCAGCAGCGTGTAATGCGCCAGATCGCACGGCTCCAGCAACGGCGGGCCGTCCTTCAACATCGCCGGTGAACACACCGGCAGCAGCTCGGTGCCGAACAGGCGTTCGCACTCCACGCCCGGCCACTTGCCATCCCCCCAGCGTATCGCCAGGTCGATGCTGTCGCGTCCCAGGTCCGTATGCATCACCGTGTGCACCAGCCGCACTTCAAGCTGGCTGTGCGCCGCGAGAAAACGGTCCAGTCTATGCACCAGCCAGCGCGAGCTGAAGGCCGGCGTCACCGCCACCGTCAGCCGCTTGCGCGCGCGTCCTTCGCCCTGCGCCAACTGCGCCAGCACACGGTCGATGCGGCCGAAGGCGTCGACTAGGCTGCGTTGCAAAATCGCCCCTTCGCCGGTCAGCGTGATGGCCCGCGTCATGCGCTTGAACAGCTTGATCTGCAGCGCGTCTTCCAGCGTCTTGATCTGGTGGCTGACCGCCGCCTGCGAGATGCACAACTCATCGGCGGCACGGGTAAAACTCATGTGCCGCGCCGTAACTTCAAACGTTTTCAACTGCCGCAACAGACTGGAAGAATGAACCAAGGCGCTCTCCATGCATGAATTTTTCTAATGTATCGCATGCATACTGATCATTTGTCAATGTTATTTCGCTCCTACAAGATGGGGTATCCAATCTCGATCAACAGGAAACGACATGGCACCTGGCAAACCCTTTATCCACCCCTACATTCCCAACTCGGTGCCCGCTGTGCGCGACGCCATGTTGCGCGCCGTGGGCGCAAGCAGCACCGAAGACTTCTTCGCCGACATCCCCGCCGCCCTGCGCATGCAGGCGCCGCTGGCGATCGCCGCGCCGCACCTGTCGGAGGCGCGCCTCAAGCGCCACGTGGACGGCCTGCTGCGCAAGAACAGCCACTGCGCCGGGCAGCTCAGCTTCCTGGGCGGCGGCTGCTACCAGCACCACGTGCCGGCCGTCTGCGACGAGATCAACGGCCGCAGCGAGTTCGCCACCGCCTACGCCGGCGAACCGTATGACGATCATGGCCGCTTCCAGTCGCTGTTCGAATACTGCAGCATGATGGGCGCGCTGCTGGAGATGGACGTGGTCAACGTGCCGGTGTACGACGGCATGCAGGCCGCAGCCACCGCCGTGCGCATGGCGGGCCGCCACACCGGCCGCCGGCGCGTCGTCGTGGCTGGCCACGTCAACCCGGACAAGCTGTCCATGATGAACACCTACGGCCGCGCCGATCTCGATTTCATCACCGCGCCGTTCGATCCGAAAACCGGCCTGCTCGACCTGGCCAGCGTGAAACAGCTGCTCGACCAGGAAACCGCCGCGCTGTACATCGACATCCCATCCTTCCTCGGCACCATCGACGATGGCGCCGCGCTGGCCGCCGCCGCCCATGCGGTGGGCGCGCTGTTCGTGGTCGGCGTCGATCCGGTGTCGCTGGGCGTGCTGGCGCCGCCGTCCAACTACGGCGCCGACATCGTCTGCGGCGACATCCAGCCGCTCGGCATGCACATGAACTACGGCGGCGGCCAGGGCGGCTTCATCGCCAGCCACGACGATCCCGCCATCGTCATGCAGTATCCATCGCGGCTGTTCGGCATCGTGCCGACCAGCGTGCCGGGCGAGTACGGCTTCGGCGACGTCGCCTACAGCCGCACCTCGTTCGACAAGCGCGAGAACGGCAATGAATTCGTCGGCACCGCCGCCGCGCTGTGGGGCATCACGGCCGGCGTCTACCTCGCGCTGATGGGCCCACAAGGCATGACCGAACTGGCCACCGGCATCGCCCAGCGCACCGCTTACGCCAGGCAGTGCATGGCGCGCTTGCCCGGCGTGCGCATCACGCACGAAGGCAGCTGCCACTTCCGCGAGTTCGTCGTCAACTTCGACGACACCGGCCTGCCGGTGGCAGCCATCAATGCCGCCTTGCTGCAACAGGGCGTCTTCGGCGGGCATGACCTGAGCGCCGCCTTCCCCGCGCTGGGCCAGTCGGCCCTGTACGCCTTTTCCGAAGTCCACACGCAGGAAGACATTGACCTGCTGTGCGCAACGCTAGAGAAAGTCCTCAACCAATGAACGTCATGGATAACATCGCCCACCACCGCAAACAGCAGATGCGCCGCTACCACCAGGCGCGCTGGGACGAACCAGTTATTTTTGAACTGAGCCAGCCCGGCGAACGCGGCATCCTGGTGCCGGAAGTGGAGCCGGACATCGTGCGTTTGGCAGGCCAGCCGCTGGCCGGGCTGCCCGCCACCATGCTGCGCCAGCGCGCACCGGCGCTGCCGGAGATGTCGCAGAACCGCGTGCTGCGTCACTACCTGCGCCTGTCGCAGGAGACGCTGGGCGCGGACCTCAACGTAGACGTGGGGCAGGGCACCTGCACCATGAAGTACAACCCAAAGATCAACGACCAGCTCGCGCGCCAGCCCGGCATGGCGGAGCTGCATCCGCGCCAGGCCGACAGCACCGTACAAGGCATGCTGGAGGTGATGGACAAGCTGGAAGGCGTATTGCGTGAAGTGTCCGGCATGGATGCCGTATCGTTGCAGGCACGCGGCGGATCGCAAGCCATCTTCGCCAACATGGCGATGGTGCGCGCCTGGCACGAGAGCCGCGGCGAAGCAGGCCGGCGCGATGAAGTCATCACCACCATCTTCTCGCACCCGTCGGACGCCGCCTGCGCCAAGCTGGCCGGCTACAAGGTCATCACGCTCTACCCGGACGCCAACGGCTACCCGGACCTGGCGGCGCTGAAGGCGGCCGTGTCGCCGCGCACTGCGGCGCTGGTCATCACCAATCCGGAGGACACCGGCATCTTCAACGGCCGTATCCGCGAATTCGTCGACGTGGTGCATGCGGCCGGCGGCTTGTGCGTGTACGACCAAGCCAACGCCAACGGCCTGCTGGGCATCGCCCGCGCGCGTGAAGCCGGCTTCGACCTGTGCCACTTCAACCTGCACAAGACCTTCGCCACGCCTCATGCCTGCGGCGGCCCGGCGGTCGGCGCGGTGTGCTGCACGGCGGCGCTGGCGCCGTTCCTGCCCGGCCCACTGGTACGGCAGAAGGATGGCCGCTATCACTTGGTGGATGGCGCCGTGCAATCGATCGGCAAGATCAGCAGCTTCACCGGCACCGCCTCCATCATGCTGCGCGCCTATGCGTGGATCATGAACCTGGGCGCCGAGGGCTTGCGCACCGTGTCCGAGATCGCGGTCCTGAACAACAACTACATGATGCACGAGCTGCTGAAAATCGATGGCATGTCCGCGCCCTACGCGGCGGGCAAGCGCCGCATCGAACAGGTGCGTTACAGCTGGGCGGGCCTGACCGAGGCCACCGGCGTGACGTCGGAAGAAATCGGCCTGCGCGCCGCCGACTTCGGCGTGCATTACTGGACCAGCCACCATCCGTATGTAGTGCCGGAGCCGGCCACCATCGAGCCGACCGAATCCTACTCGCGCGCCGACCTCGATGAATTCATCGGCGTGATGCGCCACATCGCCGGCGAGGCGCACAGCGATCCGGATCTGGTCAAGACCGCGCCGCACAACTGTCCGGTGCACCGCGTGCAGGGCGAGATGCTGGACGATTCGGAGCGCTGGTCTATCACCTGGCGCGCCTATCAACGCAAGCTGGGCGAGCGCGGACTGGCATGAAGATCGGGCTGGTGGTCAATCCCTGGGCCGGCGTCGGCGGCCCGGCCGGCCTCAAAGGCTCGGACGGCGCAGACAGCGTGCAGGCCGCGCTGGCGGCGGGCGTCCTGCCGCAGGTAGCCGCGCGCCTGGCCTCCATGTTCGGGGCTTGCGGCGGCGCGGCGCACGCCGTCAGCTGGTACACAGCCGATGGCGACATGGGCCTGCGCGCTTTGCACGGGGCTGGCTTGCAGGCCAGCGCCGTGGTGCCGGTTGCGTCGCCATCACAGGCGGCGGATACGCGCCGCGCCAGCTGCATCCTGGCCGGCATGGGGATAGACCTGCTGCTGTTCGCCGGCGGCGACGGCACCGCGCGCGATGTGCTGGATGGCCTGCGCGACGCCGGCGTAATGGCCACCTTGCCGGTGCTGGGCGTGCCGGCCGGCGTGAAGATGCAATCGGCGGTATTCGCCAACCATCCAACCGCAGCAGGGCTGCTGCTGCGCCAGTTGCGGCAGAACGGCGTGGCCATCTGCTGCGACGCCGAAGTGATGGACCTCGACGAAGAAGCGCTGCGGCGCAACCAGATCGTGCCGCGCCTGTACGGCTACTTGCAACTGCCTTTGGCGCCGTCGCTGACGCAAGGCGGCAAGTCGCGCCATGCCAGCGGCAGCGGCGCGCAGCGCATGGCCATCGCTCGCAGCTTTGCGGAAGGGATGGAGGCGCGCTCGCTGTACCTGATCGGTCCCGGCTCGACCACGCAGGCCTTGCTGTCGCTGCTGGGCGTGGACGGCACCTTGCTGGGTGTGGATGCGGTACTGGGCGATGGCACGCTGCTGGCGCGCGACGCCTCGCGCCGAGAACTGGAAGACCTGGCCGGAGACTGGCAATCGCCGCCGCACCTGGTGTTGTCGCCGATCGGTGGTCAGGGCCTGGTGCTGGGACGAGGCAATCAGCAGATTTCACCGCGCCTGCTGCGTGCGGCCGGCCGGCGCGGGCTGCATGTGCTGGCGCCGCAGGACAAGCTGCTGTCGCTGCACGGCGGCGTGCTGCGCATCGACAGCGGCGACGCGGAACTCGACGCGCAATTCAATGGGTATTTGCCGGTGACGACCGGCTACCGGGAGCAGACCATGTGGCCGGTCTCGGTGTAGCGGCAGCAAAAAAGCAAAGCAGCACACATAACGATAACTATCTGGAGATTCCAAATGAGACAAAAAACCGGGTTGACCCTTTCGGTCGCCACCCTGGCCCAGTTGGCGGCCATGCACGGCGCGCAGGCGCAAACAGCGCCCGAGCCCATTCAGGAGGTGGTCGTCACCGGCACCACCGCCAAAAATCGCACCAAGCTGGAATCATCGGTCGCCATTACGACCGTGGACCTGGCCAAGCTGGAGAAGCTTGCGCCGCATAGCCTGGCCGACTCGCTGCAGCAGGTTCCCGGCCTGTGGGTGGAAGCATCCGGCGGCGAGGTATCGAACAATGTCTCGCCGCGCGGCTTGAGTGGCGGCGCCGCATTCCAGTTCATCAGCCTCCAGGAAGATGGCCTGCCGGTGATCTACGACGGTGAACTGGTGGACGTGCTGATGCGCGAGGACGTCACCATCAAACGTTTCGAGGCGATCCGCGGCGGCACTTCGGCCATCCTGTCCACCAACGGCCCGGCGGCCATCGTCAACTTCATCAGCCAGAAGGGCACGCAAACGCCGCAGGGCGAGGCCAAGGTCACCATCGGCGACTACGGCATGGTGCGCACGGAGGGCGTGTATTCGGGACCGATCAACGACGACTGGACGTACGCGGCCGGCGGCTACTACCGCGAAGGCAAGGGCGTGCGCCCGATCGGCATCACGGCCGACCATGGCGGCCAGCTCCGCGTGAACCTGACGCGCAAGCTTGAACGCGGTGAGCTGACGCTGTCGGCCAAGTACGTCAATGACCACAACACCTTCTACCTGCCTATCCCGCTGACCAATCCCGGCAATCCAACAGGTGTGCCGGGCGTGAATCCGCATTACGGCTCGCTGGACGGCCCGGACCTGGCGCACATCACCAACCAGACCACCAATGGCCCCGTGACCACCGACCTCCATACCGGCTTCCACGTGCTGGCCAAGGTGATCGGCGCGGACCTGCAGCATGAACTGGGCGGCGACTGGTCGTTCCGCAACAACGCGCGCTACACCCGTTACGACGTGTCGCCACAGTCGGTGTTCAATGGCCCCAACAGCTATCTGGTCCGCGCCAGCAACCGCCTCGATCCGGCGCAGTCCAGCGATGTCGCCGCGCTGTTGAAGCGCTTCGGCGGCACCGCCAAGCTGGCCTACGCTGGCACAGGTCAGCTGATCAACGACCCGTCCACCCTGAACGGCAACGGCTTCACCACTGACGCCGTGGCCGAGACACGCTTCCGCTCACTGGGCCACTTCATCGACAAGCTATCGGTGACGAAGGAGAACGACAAGAACAGCTTCACCGCCGGCATCCTGTTCGCGGCACAAAAGCTGTACGACGATTCCGACTACGGCGCCCGCATCATCACCGACGTGCGCGATCAACCGAGCCGGCTCGATATCGTCGCCGTCGACGCCAACAACAAGATCCTCGGCTACCTGTCGGACAAGGGCGTGCTGCGCAACGGCTACTTCTACGAACGCCACAAAGGCGATATGAAGTCGATGTCCTACTTCGTCAACGACGAATGGAAGGTCAGTAACAACCTGCGCCTCGACGCCGGTGTGCGCTACGAAGTAGCCCGCTACGACGTGCAGGACGAAGGCGTGCTGGCGGCCGGCGACGATCTGCCGGGCGACAACCTGACCGAGGGCGCCATCATCCCCGGCGCCTTCAACGCGGACGGCACCGACAAGGACAACATCATCGCCAACAACTACATGCGCCGCGCCGGCACCGGTGTGTGGACCCGCAAGCAGAAGACGATCAAGGAAGCCTCGTACACGGCGGGCTTTAACTATGCCTTCAACGACCATGTGGCAACGTATGGCCGCTACGCCAGCGGCACCAACATGCCGACCCTGTACAGCGCCGACAGCTTCGTCGACGGCGCCAGCCGGCTCAGTTTCACCGAGGCGGGCGTGCGCTACATCTCGCCGTTCTGGACCACGTCGGCCACGGTGTTCCACACCAAGTTCGACAACCTGTCCTTCGGCGAAACCAACCAGGCCACGGGCGACTTCCGCCAGGTGTTCGTCAAGACGCTGTCGACCGGTGTTGAGCTGGAGGGCATCATCAATCCGTTCAAGCAGTTCTCGCTGGAGTATGTCGCCACTTTGCAGAAGGCCACCATCAACGGCATCGACCCGAACGCGGAAGAGGCCAAGCAAAACGGCAACCAGGTGATGCGCACGCCGAACACGCAGGTGCGCTTGATCCCGACGGTGCATTTCGGCTTTGGCGATGTGTTCCTGGTCTACAGTCATATCGGCAAACGCTTCGCCGACTTTGAGAACGCTCTGGCGCTGCCTGCCTATCATGTGATCGACATGGGCGCGGAGATCAAGATCGACAAGAAGTGGAAGCTGAACCTGAAAGTGAACAACGTGACCAACTCGATCGGCCTGACCGAGGGCAATCCACGCAGCGGCTTTAACCAAAGCTCGAACGGTAGTCTGTTCTACGCGCGGCCTATCCTGGGGCGCAATGCCACCGCCTCGTTGTCTTACCGCTTCTGATGCACCGGGGCCGGGCGCCTTAAACGCCCGGCCTCATCGTGTTACCCTTCCTGACAACTCGTTTTCATTCCCGCCTATGTCCTCATCTGTTCGCAACCTGCTGCTGATTGCGGCATGCACTGCCGCTTGGGCCGCGCACGCGCAATCGCCCTCCATCAACCGATATGGAACCCCGACCGCCGCGCGCGATTTCGACGCCGAGCAAAACCAGCGCTTCAATCCCATGTTCGACGCGGGAAGCTGGCATGGCTACCTGTTGCCCGATGCGCCAACACTGGCCGGCACCTTCAGCGGCCCGCTGGTGATCGCCGAGGAGTACAGCCTGTATATCGCCTCTGCGCTGGAGCGGCTGGACCTGAGCGACCGTCGCACGGGCCGCAGCTTCCGGCCGGAGCAGGCCCGCTGGACCAGCACCGCGCGTCCCGGCGTGTTGAGCCAGCGGTTGGTGTGGCCGGGGTTGCAGCTGGACGTGGATCTGCATTTCGTCAGCTCCAGCAGTGCGCTGGTGCGCTACCGCTTGCGCAATACGTCCGGCAAGGCGCTGTCGCTGAAGGCACACTGGCAGGGCGACCTGATGACCCAATGGGGCAAGGACGGCGCCGTGGCCGCTCGCCAGCCGGCGTGGAAGCCGCAGCTGGTGCAGGATGCCGGCGGCGTCAGCATCACCTTCGGCAAGGTGCGCGACGCAGGCAACGTGATGACCAGCGGTCGCTCGCGCTACCGCATCGAACGCAGTGTACGCGCGCAGGACAGCGTGGACAGCCAGCACTACGACAGCAACGCCGACTTGCCGCTGCTGGCCGCCGGCCGACAGCAGACGATCTACAGCGCCTACAGCTACCAGCTGGACGGCACGGATGCTGCCGCTGCACATGCGGCCTCGCTGCTGTCGAACCCCGCTCGCGCCGAACAGGCGATTGTGGCCAACGAGCGCCGTTGGGCCGCGTGGAAGGCCAAGCTTCCGGCATCCACACTCAGCACCAAGGCGCTGGAGACCCTGATCGGCAACTGGCGCGCGCCACGTGGCGCTTTCCGTCACGATGCGATGGTGCCGTCCACCACGGCGCGCTGGTTCAACGGCGCCTGGACATGGGACACGTGGAAGCAGGCCTACGCGCTGGCGGCCATCGATCCCGCGCTGGCTGCCAACACGGTGCGCTCGCTGTTCGACTACCAGATACAAGCCAGCGATGCGGTGCGTCCGCAAGACGAGGGCATGGTGCCTGACAACGTCTTCTACAACATGGACGCCGCACGCGGTGGCGATGGCGACAACTGGAACGAACGCGATACCAAGCCGCCGCTGGCCGCATGGACCGTATGGGAAATCTACCGCCAGTCCCGCGACCTCGCCTGGCTGCAAGAGATGCAGCCCAAGCTGGAGGCCTACCATCGCTGGTGGTATCTCAACCGCGACCACGATCACAACGGTCTGGCCGAATACGGCGCGACCGTGCACCCGCTGCACAACGACGACGCTGGCCAGCTGCGCTTCCGCGTCAAGCCACTGTCGTCGGCGCCGCTCGACGGCTGCGGAGCGGAGCAGGACGGCATGCGCGATTGCCTGGGCCTTGCTGCCTACAGCCGCATCGTCGATACCGGACAGTACGCGGCCATAGAGCTGCCGGTGCAGCAGGCAGCGGGCTACGAATCGGGCATGGACAACGCCGCCCGCTTCGGCTTCATCGAGCCCGCCGCCTTGCAGCGTTATGCAGACAAGGTCCACGGCGGCGATCTGGCCGCCGCGCGGCGCGACTGGCAGGTGCGCGTGGTCGAGAACCGCGACAAGCAAGGCAAGCTGCTGGGTTACTCCATCGACCAGGAATCGGTGGACCTGAACGCCTTCCTCTATCGCGAAAAGCTGATCCTGGCGGACATTGCGCAGGAGCTGGGCGACCACGCCGCCGCGCGCGCGTGGCGCGAACAGGCGGTGCATCTGCGTGGCCTGATCAACACCAGCTTCTTCGATCCCGCCAGCGGCTTCTATTACGACCGGAAGCTTGGCGGCACGCTGCTCACCATGCGCGGACGCGGCCCCGAAGGCTGGACCGCGCTATGGGCCGGCGCCGCCGAACAGCGGCAGGCCGACGCGGTGATCGCGAAGATGCTGGACCCGGCCGAATTCGGCACGCCCATCCCGATGCCGACGGCGGCCGTCTCCAATCCATCCTACGATCCTGAGATCTACTGGCGCGGCAGGGTATGGCTGGACCAGGTCTATTTCGGCGCGGCCGGCCTGCGCAACTACGGCCACGCTGCGGAAGCCGACGCCATCGCCAAACGCTTCACGACGGGCGCGGAAGGGCTGCAAGGCGACGCGCCGATCCGGGAGAATTACCATCCCATCACCGGCCGCATGCAAGGCGCCACGAACTTCAGCTGGAGCGCCGCGCACCTGCTGATGCTGGCGCTGGATGCAAAACCTCAGAAGTGATCACGAGGCCGCGCTCATACAGGCGGTACTTCCACAACGCCCACCCCAGGAACAGAACCACGCCGCCCACGTTGTAGCCCAGCGTGAGCAGCAGGTTCTGGCCGGCCGGGAAGATGGCGGCGATGAAGGCGATGCCAAAGAACGCCAACAGCACACTGGTAATCGCCAGCCCGACGCGGCGCGATCCCATGCGGAAGTCGCGCGGCAGGTGGTCCAGCCGCAGACGCAGATGGAAGTAGGCAGCCATGATGATCAGCGGCGGCAGCAGCGCGGTGGCCGCCGTCATGTTGATCACGACATTGAGCAGCTGGTTCACGTTGGATGACCCCAGTGCCGGTATCACCAGCAGCGGCACCACCACGCAAAACTGTATCCACGCGGCGCGCTCCGGCATGTCATGGCGGTTCAAGGCGATGGCGCGCTCCCCGAAGATGCCTTTCGGGATCTCCGAGAACAGTGCCTTGACCGGCGCGGCGGTCCACACCATCAGCGTGCCGAAGGAGCCGAGCAGCATCACCGCGCCCACCAGACGGTTCAGCAGCACTGGCGATACCTGGTGATGCGCACCCAGCGCACCAAACACCTGGAACACGCCGGAGGTGTAGCTCAATTTGGATGCGGGCACGTACAGGTTCAGCACCAGTGCCGACACCGAATACAGCACGCCGATCAGCAGGCCTGCGAAGACGATGGTGCGCACAAAGGTCCGCGCGCCGCCTCGTACATCGTTCAAAAACACGCCCACCGATTCAGCGCCGCCGGCGGCAAACAGTATCCACGCCATGACGCCCATGAAACCCCAGCTGAACGTCGGCGTCATCGCGGCGGCGGTGATGGGCGTGGCGGGCGCCACGCCGCCGATCCAGTCGGCCAGGCTCAATCCCACGAAGCCGAACGCCATCAATAGCACCAGCGAGCTGCCGATGGAAGTCACGCGGCCCACCCATGTCGCGCCCTTGGTGGAGACCCAGGTGGCGAACGCAAACAGCACGATCGACAGCAGCACCGTCACCGGCGACGAGAACTGATATTCGTAGCCCAACCACGCATAAGACGAATACACGAGAATATTGGGCAGCACCGACGTGAAGTAGAACAGGTTCACGAACCAGTAGCAGTAGGCGCCGACGAAGGCCCACTTGTCGCCCATCGACGAGCGTATCCATTGGTAGATGCCGGACTTGGCGTCCTTGTTCAAGCTGACGAATTCCGCGATGATCAACACGTAGGGAATGAAGAAGGTCGCCGTCGCGAACAGGAAGGACGGCACAGCCACCATGCCGATGGCGATATTGCTGTTGACGACATTGCGGATATTGAAGATCGCCGCCACCGCCATCGACAGCAGCATGAAGCGGCCGATTTGCGCATTGCCTGAAATTGCCATGTCAGCTCACTTATTGTGGAAAGTAGCACCTTCTATCGTCACCATCAGCACCATTTTGCGCAGATGATCGGAGCCCAGCGGCCGGTAAGCGTAGTCGTTGTCGAAGATGAGCAGCTGGCCGGCGTTGGCGGTGTGACGATGGGCGTCGTCGCCGCTGAAGGTCTCGCGGTCGGTTTCGTCGCTGTAGGCCACCAGGCGTGTCAGCGACGGCTTGGCGGCATACGCGATGGTCTCGCTGCCGGACAGGTAGTAGTACATCTCGACGTAGCGGCGGTTGCCGGTGAAGCCGGAGACGGCGGCCACCGGGCCGTCCACCAGCCGGTAGACCAGCGAATCGCCAATGGAGTGGCACACGTCGGGCTTCAACGCTGGCAGGTTGGCGATGGCCTCGATGCAGCGCTGCCACTTGCGGGCGGAGTGGTAGCGCTGGCGGAATTCGTCCACGCTGTTCAGGATAATCACAAGCTGTCCTCCCCATTCAGCGGCGACAAGTCCATGCTGTAGCTGAACGCCTCCAGGTAGACCCGGTACGAATCGAGCACCTCGGAGCCCCAGGAATTGGAACCGAGCCCGCTCATCCTGTGATCGAGATTGACGGTCCAGAAGTCTTCTTCACACAATTCGTTATCGTGCCTCTTGGCTGCGATCTGTTCGGCGCTGTAGGGCCATACACTGAAGTGAATGCCTTGCGGCGCCTGGATAAGCAGGCCCTTGCCCTGGCTGTCGCGCATCAATGCCCACGTGACGTCCTGTCGGTTGCCGTTGTCCTGCGGCTTGGGGTAGTGCTCGAACATGTCGGCCGCGTTGCTGCGGTAATGGTCGATGATGCTGCATGCCTTGCTGTCTGGGTAGTTCTCGCCTGGCCCACGTCCGAAGTATTCGACCTGGTCCAGCTGGCGGCTCAGCCCCAGCGTCATGCCGATCTTGGGGATCATGTCGCGGAAGCCGCCGTAGGGCGTTCCGGACAAGGTAAGCCGCAGCTTGCCCGCGCCATCGACGTGGTAGTGGTAGCGGCAGCGCATGCCGTAACCAAGCACGGGCGGCGCGATCTGGCAATCGACGATGATTTCCACCGCCGTGTCGCCACGCCTGATCTCCATGCCGCGCAGATGCTCCTGCATGATGTTCAGGTGCTGCGGCAGCCACAGGGCTTCGTTTTCCTGCTTGTGGTTGTCGATGCAGGGTTTGTAGAAGGTCAGCTGCGGTGGACGCGCGAGCAGAGGCGCGCCATGTGCCACCCATTCCTTGAGTTTCCCGGTGAGTCTGCAGAACACCATGTGGAAGTCATGGCCTTCGATGCGGTATTCAAGGCGATGCTCGGTGAGCTTGGGCGCGGCCTTGGCGCTTGGCGGCACGGCAGGCAAGGGCGTGGAAGGCAGCGCAAACTGGTACACCGCCAGCTCGTGCTGCGGCGCGCTGTAGGCGGTGGCCTGGTCGCGGATTACGCGCACGTTCAGATAGCGCTGGCCGCTGCCTGATGGCGGCTCCTGGATGCGGATCTCCTGCTTCTGGCCCGGCGGCAGCGGCGCCAGCGGCACGCGCTGCAATCGGAGCGACTCGCCATCTGCCTTGGTTTCGATCAGCAGCGTGAGGCAATCGAGGCTGCTGAACCAATAGCGGTTCTCCACTTCCAGCCTGCCGGCGGCGGCGTCGATGGCGCGCACCTTCACCGGCGCGATCACCTGCTTGTACTCGCGCAGGCCGGGACCGGGACGCTGGTCCGGGTAGATCAAGCCGTCGCAGCAGAAGTTGCCGCTGTTCGGATAGTCGCCGTAGTCGCCGCCGAAGGCGTAGAAGGGCCGTCCCGCCACCTCCGGTTGCAGGATGGCGTGATCGCACCACTCCCACAGATAGTGACCCTGCAGGTGCGGATGGCGGTCCATCACGGCCTGGTACTCGCTCAGGCCTCCCGGCCCGTTGCCCATCGCGTGCGCGTACTCGCACAGGATGCGTGGCTTGTCCATCGGGTACTCGCCGAAGGCATTCATCATCTGCACGCGCGAGTACATGGTGCTGACCACGTCGCACACCTCGGCGTCGCGGTCTTCCTCATAGTGGATCAAGCGTGTCGGATCGATCTGGTGGCAGCGCGCCGCCATTGCGCGGATATTGCAGCCGTAGCCGGACTCGTTCCCCAGCGACCAGATGATGATGGACGGATGATTCTTCTGCGCGTGCACATGGCGCTCGATGCGATCGACGAAGGCCGCTTCCCACGCCGGATCGTCGGTGATCTGACTGAGGTTGCCGACGTTGACGAAGCCGTGCGTTTCCACGTCCGTCTCCGCCATCACGAACAGGCCGTACTGGTCGCACAGTTCGTAGAAGCGCGGATCGTTGGGATAGTGCGCCGTGCGCACCGAGTTGATGTTGTGCTGCTTCATCAGCACGATGTCCTGCTCGACGCGCGCCATCGTCACGGCACGACCGCGCAGGTGGTCGTTGTCGTGGCGGTTCACGCCGTGCAGTTTCAGATAGCGGCCGTTCACGTACATCAGGCCATCCTGCACGCTCACCTCGCGGAAGCCGACGCGCAACGGCACCACTTCCAGCAGTTCGTCGTCGGCGTCGTACAGGCTGATTTCGAGGCGGTACAGATAGGGATCTTCGGCGTTCCACTGGCGCGGGGCCGGCACGTCCACTTCCCATGCCGACGCCTGGCCACCGCCTTGATGCAACTGGCGCGCGCCGTCGTACAGTGCCCAATCGATCCGGTAGCCGTCCTGCGCCGACACGGTCAGCGCGCAGGACAGGCGCGCATCGCGGCAGGCGTCGTCGAAGCGGGTCTGCACGCAAACGTCCTGCACGTGGATGGCGCCTTTGCCGATCAGGTAGACGTCGCGGAAGATCCCTGCGGTCCACCACATGTCCTGGTCTTCGAGATAACTGGAATCGGCCCATTGCAGCACGCGCACGCTGAGCAGATTCTCGCCATCCACCAGCAGTGCGGTGATGTCGAATTCGGCCGCCAGCCGGCTGCCCTTGCTCATGCCGGCATAGCGGCCGTTGACGTGGATTTCGAAGTAGGTCTCGACGCCGTCGAAGCGCAGGATCACGTTCTGGCCGCGCCATTCCGGGCCCAGCGTCCAGCAGCATTGGTAGGCGCCGGTCGGATTCGCAGACGGGACGTAGGGTGGATCGACCGGGAAGGGCATGCCGTCGTCGGTGTACTGCAACTGGCCGTGGCCTTGCAGCTGCCACATGCCGGGCACTTCGATGCTGCCCCAGTGCGCCATGTATTCGCTGTAGAACTGCGTTGGCACCTGCAGCGGATGGCCGAAGTGGGCGAAGCGCCAAGTGCCGCTTAGCGACAGGAAGCGGCGGCTGCGCTCACGTTCGAAGCTGCGTGCCGATTCGACATCGTCGTAGGCAAAGAAGTAGGCGTGCGGAGGCAGCCGGTGCTCCTCCAGCAGCTGGGGGTTCTCCCACTTGTTCACGGTTTATGCCGATCCGGCCAGGCCGCCGCCGTCCACCACCAGCGCGTCGCCGGTGACGAAGGAAGAACGATCCGATGCGAGGAACAGCACCGCCTGCGCGATCTCGCGCGGCTGGCCCACGCGCATCAGCGGCCGTCCCGCGCCCGCCGTCACCAGCGCGGTTTCCTCAAGCCCCAGCTGCTGCGCCTCGTTGCGCAGCATCGGCGTATCGGTGTCGCCGGGGCAGACGCAGTTGACGCGGATGTTCTGCGGGCCGTGGTCCACCGCCATGGCCTTGGTCAGTATCACCACCGCGCCCTTGGAGGCGCAATAGGACACGGCGTCCTTGCCGCCCACCAGGCCCCAGCCCGAAGCGGTGTTGATGATGCTGCCGCCGCCTTGCTGCTGCATCACCGGCACCGCGTGTTTGCACATCAGGAAAATCGATTTGACGTTGACCGCCATGACCTGGTCCCATTCCTGCTCGGTGGTGTCGATCACGTTGGCGCGGCGGGTGATGCCGGCGTTGTTGAACAGGACGTCGAGCCGGCCGTAGCGCGACACGGCCGCCGCCACCGCCGCCGCGCAGTCGGCGGCCACGGCGACGTCGGTGCGGATGAAGGAGGCGCGCGCGCCGGCCTCGATCAGCGCCGCCACCGCCAGTTCGCCCGCCGCGCCGTCGCGGTCGGCGATCAGCACGGTGGCGCCTTCGCGCGCAAATAATTCCGCCGTGGCGCGGCCGATGCCGGACGCTCCCCCCGTGATCAACGCCACCTTGCCTGCCAGTTCGCCTTGCTGATGCATGTGCTGTCTCCATTTTTATGGGTTATGCACTATGTTGCCCGCTTTTTGCCCAGGTTGACAAATGAATACTCTGCATGGCATGCATAAGCCCAGCTAATGCATGAAAGCCCGCGGCGCGGAGCGGCAGGCATGCATGGATTTGATGGATGGATAGCCAGGCCGAGCGCCTGGCCGGCGCCGTCAGGCGGCGTTTTCCGCCGGACGGTCGACGATCACGCAGTCGCGGCCGGCGCGCTTGGCGGCGTACAGGCAGCTGTCGGCGGCGGCCAGCATGGTGGCGGCGTCACACAAGCGGTCCTTGTCGTAGGTGGCCACGCCGATGCTCATGGTCACATGCGGGCGGATGGCGGCGGGCGCGTGCGTGATCTCCAGCGCGGCGATGCGGGCGCGGATCGTTTCGGCGAGCTGGGCCGCCTGTTCCGGGCCGGTGTCCGGCAGCACGGCGGCGAACTCCTCGCCGCCGTAGCGCGCGGCCAGGTCGGCCGGGCGTTGCAGCATGGCGGCGAAGGCTTCCGCTACCAGGGTCAGGCAGGCGTCGCCCTGCTGGTGGCCGAAGTGGTCGTTATAGGCCTTGAAGGAATCGATGTCCATCAGCAGCAGCGACAGCTGGCCGTTGTTGCGCTGCGCCCGGCGCAGCTCGCGGTCCAGCGCGACGTCGAAGTGGCGGCGGTTGGCGATGCCGGTCAGGCCGTCCACATACGATTGCGCGCGCAGCGCCTCGGCCTGGCCGCGCAGCTGGCGCTCGCGGCCGACGGTGGTGCTGATATCGCTCACCTCGATCAGGCAGTAGCGCTCCTTGCCCTCGGTGAAAGGCGTGACCGACACCGCCTGCTCGACCCGTTCGCCGCCCCAGGTGCCGGTCGGGTACAGCGGGAAGGGCGAGCGGTTCAGCGCCGGCGACAGTTGCTGCGGGAGGTTGCTCTGCATCGCGCTCTGCACCGCCTGCTCCAGCCGCTGGCCGCGCAGCTCGGGGAATTGCTCGAACAGGTCGCTGCCCTGCACGCGGTGGGCGGACAGGCCGGAATGGCTGGCCAGCCACTGGTTCCACATGACGATGCGGCCGCTGGCGTCGAGCACCATCAGGCCCAGGTTGGCCAGCCCGAGCACGCGCCCGGACAGGTGGGCGTGGCTGCCGGCGGCAGGCGGGGTGACGGTGGTGTTTGCTTGCATGCGCTGTTTTCCTGGCGTGACCGTGTAGTGACTGGATAGTGACCTTGGGATTATAAGCGCAGCCGCGCCGCGGCCGCCCTTTCTAGGCCTGGGCCATGCGGTGGCTGACCGGCAGCGTCACGCGGAAGGTGCTGCCCCGGCCCGGCGTGCTCTGCACGTCGATGCGGCCGTAGTGGTTTTGCACGATGCCGTAGGAGAGCGACAGCCCCAGCCCGGTGCCCTTGCCGATCGGCCGGGTGGTGTAGAAGGGATCGAAGATGCGCGGCAGCGCTTCGGCGGCGATGCCGCCGCCGGTGTCGCTGACTTCCAGCCAGACCTCGGAGCCTGCGCTGCCGCAGCGCACGGTGATGCGGCCGCGCTCGGGGCCGATGGCCTGGGCGGCGTTTTGCAGCAGGTGCAGGAACACCTGGTTCAGCTGCGACGGCATGCATTCGATTTCCAGCATCGGGCCGAATTCGGTCTGGATGTCGGCCACCGCTTCCAGGTCGCCGCCGATCAGGTTGAGCGTCGATTGCAGGCCGGTGCGCAGGTCGGCCCACTCCCAGTCCTGGGTGGCTTCCACGCGCGAAAACTGTTTCAGGTCCTGCACGATCTTGCCGACCCGCTCCATGCCGCCGCGCGATTCGGCCACCAGCGCCGGAATGTCTTGCTTCAGGTAGGCCAGGTCGACCCGGCTGCGGGAGCGTGCCACCGCCTCGTGCGAGGCGGCGCCGGGCTCGGCTTGCTCGTAGGCGCCCAGCAGCTCGAACAGCTTGTCCAGGTAGTCCTCCAGCGTGCCGAAGTTGGAGGCCAGGAAGGCCAGCGGGTTGTTGATCTCGTGCGCCACGCCGGCCGCCAGCTGGCCGATCGAGGCCAGCTTCTCCGACTGCACCAGCCGGCTTTGCAGGGCCTTGCGCTCGGCCATCTCCTGCTGCAAGCGCTGGTTCGCTTGCAGCAGTTCGGCGGTGCGTTCCTGCACCCGGCCTTCGAGGTGGTCATTGGCGGTCTTCAGTTCGGCGTTGACGCGCTGGACCGTGGCGTGGCTGCGCAGCAGCCGCAGCGCGGTGTAGGCCAGCAGCCCGACCAGCAGCGCGGCCAGCAGTATCAGCCCGTAGCGGTAGGCATGCAGGCGCTGCATCGCCAGTTGTTGTTGCTGGCCCAGCAGGGCGCTGATGGCGTCGATGCTTTCGTCGGTGGGGGCCGCCGCAATGCCGGTCAGCAGCCGGTCGACCGCGGCCTGTTCGACCAGCACGGTGCGCGCGTGCGCGCTCATGGTGTCGATGCGCTCGGCCAGCTCGCCGGACAGGCCGGCGCGGGAGGCCTCCAGGGCGGCCAGCTCCCGTTCGACCTCGGCGACGCCGCTCTCGGAAGGACCGTCGCTGTAGATCAGCAAGGCCAGCAGCAGGCGGTGGGCGGCCGCCTCCGCATGACCCATCGCCTCCAGCCGGTGGCCGCGCTGCAGGTTGACTGGAGCGCCGATGTCGTCGGCGGCGACGGGCAGGAAGTCCAGCGAATTGTGCAGCACCGCGTTGTGCGACTTGAATGCCTCCATCAGCGCCGCCTTCGCGCTCAGGGTCTCCTGGTAGGCGTCCAGCGCGGCGGCCAATTGCGGCGACGACGCCTTGATCTGCAAGGGCAGCTCGTGCATGGCCTCCAGCGGATGGGCCAGCGCGTCGTAGCTCGGGTTCAGGCCGATGCGCGACTTCATCGCGTCGAGTTCCCATTGCGCGTCAAGCTGGCCGACTTGCCGCAGCAGCGCGACGTTGGCGAAGTAGTCGTTGCTGTCGTAGCTGAGGCTGCGCGCGTAGATCGCGCCCAGCAGGACGGCCAGCAGCAGGCAGGCCAGCGGCAGCCGGTACAGCCGCAGTCGTTGTCGCCACCACCGGCGGTGCGCGTTCATGGCTGCCCCGCCGGTGTGCTGTTGAGCGTATTGAGGAACTGGATGATGTCGGCCTTGTCCTGCTTGCTGCCGCTGCGTCCCAGCTGGAACTTGAACATGACGTCGATCGCCTGCTCCAGCGTGGCGGCCGAGCCGTCGTGGAAATACGGCGCGCTGCGCGTCACGTTGCGCAGGCTGGGCACCTTGAACACGTGCAGGTCGTCGGGATTGTGGGTGACGGCGTAACGGCCGCGGTCGGCTTCGTTGATGCCGCCGCGCTGGGCGAAGTAGTCGCCCATGACGCCGAATTTCTGGAACATATTGCCGCCGACGTTGACGCCCTGGTGGCAGGCCACGCAGCCGAACTGCTTGAACTTGGCGTAGCCGGTCTTTTCCGCCGCCGTGATGGCGTTGCGGTCGCCGCGCAGGTACTGGTCGAAGCGGGCGTTGGGAGTGATCAGCGTGCGTTCGTAGCTGACGATGGCATGGCGCAGGTTGGCGATGGTCAGGCCGTCGCGGTAAGCCTCCGCGAAGCCGTCGCGGTAGGCGGCGTCGCCCGCCAGCTTGGCCAGCACGCTCTCCCACGACGACCCCATCTCGATCGGATTGCGGATCACCATGTCGAGCTGGGCTTCCAGCGTGTCGGCGCGGCCGTCCCAGAATTGCTTGAAGTTGAGCGCGGCGTTGAGCACGGTGGGCGTGTTGACGGCGCCCGGCTTGCCCAGGAAGCCGAGCGATTTGGCGCGCTGGTCGCCGCCGCCGCGCGCGACGTTGTGGCAGCTGGCGCACGAGACGCTGCTGTTGCCCGACAGCCGGACGTCGTTGAACAGGCGCCGGCCCAGCGCGGCCTTGGCCGGGTCCTGGTGCAAGCTCAGCGGCACCGGCGTGATCGGCTCGCCGGCCGGCGCGGCCGGCGCGGCGGCCAGGCCGGCGGCCAGGCACAGCAGGGCGATGCGGCGGGTAGTGGTCAAGCAATGCATAGGGTTCTCCTGGTCCGTTCAGGCGGTGTGCCGCTGCGGCAACACCACGCGGAAGGTGCTGCCTTGGCCCAGCTCGGTGCTGACGTCGATGCGGCCGCCGTGCTTGTGCACGATGTCCTGCACCAGCGACAGGCCGAGGCCGGTGCCCTGGCCGGCCGGCTTGGTGGTGAAGCTGGGGTCGAACAACTGCGGCACATGCTCGGGCGCGATGCCGCTGCCGGTGTCGCTGACGGCGAACCAGACTTCGCCGTCCTGGGCGCCGGTGCGCAGGGTGATGCGGCCATGCTGCGGGCCCAGCGCGTGGGCGGCGTTGACCACCAGGTTCATCACCACCTGGTTCAGCTGCGAGGGCAGGCACTGCACCGGCGGCAGCACGCCGTAGTCGCGCACGATCTCGGCGCGGCCCTGGAGCTCGTTGCGCAGCATGGTGAGCGTGGCGTCCATGCCGCGGTGCAGGTCGGCCCACTCCCACGGCTGGTTCTGTTCGCCGGCGTGCGACCAGGCTTTCAGGTCCAGCACGATCTGGCGCACCCGCTGCATGCCGTCGCGCGATTCCTGCACCAGCTGCGGCAGGTCGCGGCACAGGAAGGGCAGGTCGAGCGCCGCGCGCAAGGCGGCCTGCGCCGGCGCGGGCCGGCAGGCGCAGGCCGCCGGTTCATAGGTTTGCAGCAGCGCCAGCAGGGGCGTCAGGCTCTCTTGCAGCATTTCCAGGTTGGCGCAGACATAGGCCACCGGGTTGTTGATCTCGTGGGCGATGCCGGCGGCCACCTGGCCCAGGCTGGCCATCTTGCCGGCCAGGTCCAGCTGGCGGCGCAGTACGCGCAGCTGTTCGTCGTACGCTTCGTAGCTGGCGTCGACGGCGGCGCCGAAGGCGGCGGGATCGGACTGCGCCGACGCCGGATCGAGCAGGCTGAACTGCTGGGCCAGCAGCGGATGCATGTCAGCCTCCCGCGGCCATGGCCAGCTGCGGCGCCGCCGGTTCCTGCAGGCCGTGCAACTGCCAGTAGTGGCGGAAGGCGGCCTCGATATTGCTGCGCAAGGTGCGGTTGTCCCAGGGCTTGGTGTAGAAGCGGTACAGGGCGCCGCGGTTGATCGATTCCATGATGGTGTTCAGGTCGGTGTAGCCGGACAGGATGATGCGGAAGGTGTCCGGGTACATCTGCTTGATCTTGTCGAGCAGTTCGGTGCCGCTCATTTCCTCCATGCGCTGGTCGCACAGCACCAGCTGCACCGGGTATTGCGCCAGCAGCGCGAAGGCCTGGGCCGCGCCGTTGGCGGTCAGCACGCGGTAGCCGTCCTGGCGCAGCAGGCGCTGCAGGGAGGTCAGCATGTGCGGCTCGTCGTCGATGATCAGCAAGGTGCGCTCGGGGGCGTCGCCGGCGTCGTTCGGCAGGCGCAGGCGGACGTCGTCGCGCAACAGTTGTTCCAGCTGCGCCGCCGGCAGCGGCCGGCTGTAGTAGTAGCCCTGGATCTGGTCGCAGCGGTGGCGCCCCAGGTAGGCCAGCTGGGCCGCCGTCTCCACGCCCTCGGCCACCACCTCCAGCTTCAGGCTGTGCGCCATGGCGATGATGGCGTCCACCACGGCGGCGTCGTCGGGACTGCTGGTCACTTCGCGGATGAAGGCGATGTCGATCTTCAGCGTGTCGACCGGGAAGCGCTTCAGGTAGGCCAGACTGGAATAGCCGGTGCCGAAGTCGTCGATGGCGATATGCACCCCGCTCGCGCGCAGCGCGCTCAGGGTGGCGGCGGTGCGGCCGATGTCGTCCATCATCGCGCTCTCGGTCACTTCCAGCGACAGCAGGGCGGGGTCGATGCCGTGGCGGGCGATGGCCTCGGCCACGGTCTGCTCCAGTTTGGCGTCGGCGAACTGGCGGCTGGCGACGTTGACGGCGATCGGCAGCGGGCCGTTGGCGTGCGGCGCCCAAGCGGCGATCTGGCGGCAGGCCTGGTCGATGGCCCAGGCGCCGACCGGCACGATCAGGCCGCTGCGCTCGAGCAGCGGGATGAACTCGGCCGGCGACACCAGGCCGTGGCCGGGCCGGTTCCAGCGCAGCAGCGCTTCGGCGCCGACCATGCGGCCGGTGCCGATCTGCACCTTGGGCTGGTAGTACAGTTCGAACTCGCCGCGCTCGCTGGCATGGCGCAGCGCGTGCTCCAGCTGGTAGCGCGTCTGCGCTTGCAGGTCCATGGCGTCGGTGAAATAGCAGCAGTGGTCGCGCCCCTCCTGCTTGGCCTGGTGCAGGGCGATGTCGGCGTAGCGCAGCAGCGTGCCGACGTCGTCGATGTCGGACGGGCAGGCGGCGATGCCGATGCTGACGGTGATCGTGGTCTGGCCGCCGGGCAGGTTGAACGGCTGCAGCAGCGCCTCGCGGATCTGGTCGGAGACCGCGCCGGCCTGTTGCAGCTCGGCCGGCAGCAGCAGCGCGAATTCGTCGTTGCCCAGGCGGCCGAGGGTGGCGTGCGGCGGCGACAGCAGGTTCAGGCGCCGGGCGAACTGGCACAGCAGGGCGTCGCCGGCGGCGTGGCCCTGGCTGTCGTTGATGGCGGTGAAGCCGTCCAGGTCGACCAGCAGCAGGGCGCTGGCGCGCGGCCAGGCCGCCGCCAGCTGCGGCACCATGGTCTGCGCGAACAGCTGGCGGTTCGGCAGGCCGGTCAGGTGGTCGTGGCCGGCCATGCGCAGCCCGTAGTTGCGGCTGCGGGTGTAGAGCAGCCGCACTTCCAGCATATTGCGGATGCGCGACAGCAGCTCGTCGTAGTCATAGGGCTTGCACAGGAAGTCCTTGGCGCCGGCCTTGAGCGCGCGCAGCTTGTAGTCCGGCTCGGCGGACACCACCAGCACCGGCAGGTATTGCTCGGCCTCGATCTGGCGCAGGCTGTCGAGCACCTCGAAGCCGTCCATGCCCGGCATGTTCAGGTCCAGCACGATCAGGTCGTAGTGATGCAGGCGGTGCATGGCGGCCACCGCCGGCGCGTCGCTGGTGCTGCTGACGTCGGTGTAGCCGGCGCTGGCCAGCACGTGTTCGAGCAGCGTCAGGTTGACCGGCTGGTCGTCGACGAGCAGGATCTTGGCGGCGTGCAGTGGGGTGGTCGGGTTCATGGCCGTGGGCCTCCGGTGAAGGGCGCCGCCGACTGGCCGCAGGCCAGGCTGATGGTGTCCAGTAACAGTTGATCGTTGACGGGTTTGCTCAGGTAGGCCAGCGGCCGGTGTTGTTGCGCCTGCGCCTGTTCGGCCGGAGTCGGGTGGCCGGTGAGGATGATGACGCCGACCTCGGGCGCCAGCGCGGCCAGCCGCGCCTGCACCTCCAGCCCGGACAGGCCCGGCATGTGCACGTCCAGCACCACGCAGCACGGATGGCCGCCGTCGAGCGCGGCCAGGAAGTCGGCGCCGCCGGCAAACGCTTGCGCGGCGATGCCGCTGGAACGCAGCAGGCGCAGCAGCGCGCGCCGTATCGCGTCGTCGTCGTCTACTACAGCCACCCAGGGAAGTGAGGTATCCATGCCTGCAGAATAGCCCGGCGGAAACGGCGCGGCTATTGGACCTTGGGCCTATGGGCCTTTGCGCCGGCTAGCCCAGGCGCGCGCGGTCGACCAGGCGCACCAGCGCCGTCACCGAGCGCACTTGCATTTTCGCCATCACGCGCGCGCGGTGCACCTTGACGGTCTTTTCCACCGTGCCCAGCGCGGCCGCCACCTGCTTGTTGAGCAAGCCTTCGATGACCAGGTGCAGCACCTCGGTTTCGCGCGGGGTCAGCGTGGCCAGCCGCTGGCGGATCTCGTCCAGCTCGGCGCCCGCGCTGCGCGCCTGGCGGTGCTGGGCCAGCGCCGCGTGGATGGCGGCGATCAGCCGTTCGTCGTCGACCGGCTTGGTCAGGAAGTCGGCCGCGCCCAGTTTCATGGCGCGCACGCCGGTGTCGATGTCGCCGTGGCCGGTCAGGAAGATGATCGGCAGGGTGCTGGCGCGCCCGGCCAGCGCCTGTTGCAGCGCCAGGCCGTCCATCTCCGGCATCGACAGGTCCAGCACCAGGCAACCGTCGGCGCCGTCCGCCGCCAGCGCGTCGAGGAAGGCGCGGGCGCTGGCGTAGGGCTGCACCGCGAAGCCGGCCGCGCCCAGCAGCCGCGCCAGCGCCTTCAGCACGGCCGGCTGGTCGTCGACCAGGAACACCCTTTGTTCGCCGCTCATGGCGCACCCTCGGCCAGCGGCAGGCGCAGGTGGAAGCTGGCGCCGCCGTCGGGGTTGTTGTGCGCCCACAGCGTGCCGTGGTGGGCAGTGGCGATGCTGCGGCAGATCGACAGCCCCAGCCCCATGCCGCGCGCCTTGGTGGTGTAGAAGGGATCGAAGATGCGCGCCAGGACGTCGGGCGCGATGCCGGCGCCGCGGTCGATCACGCTGAACTGCACGGCGTCGCCGTCGCGCACGCAGCGCAGCACGATCACGCCGTCCGCGTGCGCCTGCGCGGCCTGGGCGTCGCAGGCGTTCATCAGCAGGTTGATCAGCACCTGCTGCAGCTGCACCGGATCGGCGCTGAGCGTCAGCGCCGCCTCGCCCAGCTCGGTGCGCACGGTCAGGCCGTGGTGGATCAGGTCGTTGCGCACCAGGCGGATCACGCCGTCCACCAGCTCGGCGGCGGCTAGCCGCTGGTGCGGCGTGTCCTGCTTGCCGAACAGGCGCCGCAGCCGTTGGATGATGTCGCCGGCGCGCTTGTCCTCGTCGACGATGTCGTCCAGGATCTCGGCCACCTCGGCCAAGTCGGGCGCCGGCTGGGCCAGGAAGCGGCGGGCCGCCTGGGCGTTGCTGAGGATGGCCGTCAGCGGCTGGTTCAGCTCGTGCGCCAGCGCGCCCGACAGCTCGCCCAGCATGGCCACCCGCGCCAGGTGGGTGACTTCCTTCTGCTTTTGCTGCACCTCCAGCTCGGCCTGCTTGCGCTGGGTGATGTCGAGCGACACGCCGCGCACCCGCAGCGGCCGGCCCTGCCCGTCGTGCTCGATGCTGCCGTGCGAACCTATCCAGCGCTGTTCGCCGCTGGCCAGCAGCACCCGGTATTCCATGTCGTAGCGCAGCGCGCCGTGCCGGGTGTGGCTGAGGGTGTGCTGGACGGCGGCGCGGTCGTCCGGGTGCACCTTGGCCAGCAGGTCGGCCAGCGTCAGCTGCTGTTCCGGCGCGAAGCCGAACAGCGCGCGCCACTGCTCCGAGCACCAGATCAGCTGGTCGCTCAGTTCTCGGGTCCAGATGCCCAGGTGGGCGGCGTTGGCCGCCAGCGCCAGGCGCTGCTCGCTTTCGCGCATGTCGGCGCGGGCTTGCCGCACGCTGAGCGCGGCGTCGCGCAAGGCCAGTCCCAGCTGGTTGGCTTCGCGGAAGTGCAGCGGCGGGATCGCCAGGCTGGCGCCGGCGCCGACCGCGCGCGCCGGCGCCACCAGCGCCTGCACCGAACGGGCGATGCGCCCGCCCAGCAGCCACGCCAGCGCCATGCCGGCGCCCAGCGCGGCGAGCGTCACCGACACCAGCCAGGCCAGTGTGCGGTACAGGCTGGCCGTCAGTTCCTCGCTTGGAATGCCCAGCACGGCGCTCCAGCCGGTGCGGGTCGAGCGGCTGTAGACCACGTAGACGTCCTGCCCGTCCAGCGTGCGCGTCGCCATGCCGGACTCGCTGGCGCTGGCCATCTGCCGGCGCAGCTCGGCGCTGACCTGGCGGCCGGCGTAGGTGTCCTGCTCGTGCGAGCGGGTGGCCACCCGGCCCTCGGTGTCGAGCACGCTGGCGCGCCAGTTGGCCGGCAGTTTTTGCTCGGTCAGCACGTGCTGCAGGCGCTGCGGCGTGAAGACGGCATTGAGCGTCATGACGATGACGCCGGCCCGCACCACCGGCACGCCGACCACGAAGATGGGCCGCCCGTACAGCGGGCCGATGAACATGTCGGACACGCCCGGCCGGCCGCTGGCCAGGATGCGCTGCAGCAGCGGCGCCCGCCCCAGCTTGGCCAGCGGCGCGCCCCAGGGGCGGCGGGTCGACAGCAGCAGGGCGCCGTCGGTGCCGATCAGGACGATGCTGTCGGCGCCCAGCTTCTCCACCAGGCCGCTGGCGCGCTGGTGGAAGCCGCGCAAATCCTGGTTGAGCAGCATGTTCGAGGTGCTCAGCGTTTGCAAGGCCAGCTGGGTGCTTTCGATGTCGCGGTCGGTGGCGGTGATGATGGAGCGGGCGCGGCTGACGGTGTTGTCGATCAGCTGGGTCCGCTCCCTGTCGTAGAAATGGACGATCAGGAAAGCGGTCACGGCAACGACTGGCAAGATGCAAGCGATGGCCAGGAGCGCAAGACTGGCGCGCACGCCGGGAGCGTGGTGCCGGGTCGGGGCAGGCGCGGAAGTCATGGATCGCTGGAGGCTTTATCGGCGCCGTCGGGACGGCGGGAATACCGGTCGATGGTGATCGAGTTTGCCCCGGGACCGCCAGCAAGTCACGAAAATTCGCGGCCCGATGTTGCCTGTCGGACTCACTATCATTTTCTACTTTTCCATTAATAAATTTTTCTTCATTCTACAGCGCTTGCGGTGCGGCTGGGCAACCACGTTTTTGGGCTTTTGGCGCATGGGGCCGCCATGCCGAACCTGCTATCATGATTTGGTTGAGAATTCTCATACATCGGATATTCCGCTGAAGTAATCTTGCAAACGTGGACCTGAGCACTGCCTGGAAAGGAGGCGATCGTGGAACCGACACAAGAGAGCGTACCGGATGATGGCGCCGGCGTTGCGCCGTCCGCCACGGCGCCGCTGGCGCCCGCGCGCACCCGGCAGACGCTGCCGCCCAAGGGCGCCTGCTGGTACTGCGACAAACCGTTGGACAATGTGCGCCGCTTCTGCGACAAGGAGTGCGCCGACGCCTTCGACGAGGAAAAGGAATATACCCGCTGAGCCGCTGAATCGTTGAATTCAGGCCGGGTCTGCGCGCAGCTGCACCAGCGCCGTCTCGAAATCGAACTGGTGGGCCGCGCTCGTCACGCGCTCGAAGCGCGCCACGCCCAGCGCGGCGGCCAGCACTGTGGCCGACTGTTCCAGCACATCGATCGCCGCCCCATCGCCTTCCTCCAATAGCCGCGCCAGGTGCTGCACCAGCATGCGCGCGTCCGCCGCCGGGGCCGGCGCGGCCGGGATGTCCGGCGCGCCCTCGGCCGCCAGCAGCGTGGCGATTGCCTGCATCAGCTGCGCCAGCGCCTGCTCCAGCGGCGCCAGCGGCGCGGCGCAGGATGCCGCCTCCAGCGCGGCCGCCAGCTGCTGCACCTGCTGCGCCCCGATCATGCCGGCCGCGCCCTTGACGGTGTGGACGATGCGCACCGCGTCGGCGCGGTCGCCGGCCGCCAGCGCCGCGCCCACCTCGGCCGCGGCCGCGTGGTAGCGCTGCTGGAAGCGCCGCACGATGTTCAGGTACAGCGCGTAGTCACCCATCAGCTGTTGCAGCCCGCTGGCCACATGCAGCACGGCAGCGGCGGGCGCGTTCATCGGGTGGTGAACGACCAGTTGCGCGTCACCGCCACGCCGGCCACCAAGCCGCTGAAGCTGACGTCGTAGACGGTGGCGCTCTTGAGCGGCGCCAGCGGCACGATGGCGGCGGCGGTCTCGGGCGTCAGGGCGTCGACGGCGTGGCTGAGCAGGCGCACGTCCAGCGTGGCGCCGCCGCGCGGCGCCACCGTGAAGTTTTGCACCGTCACGCCGACGCCGGCGCGGATGGTGTCGGCGTGGACGCTGATCGGATAGCCGACCTCGTTGCGTCCCGGCACCGGGTCGGGCGATTCGCTGTCGCTGAAGAAGTTGACCGGCACGCCGCTCTGGTTGGCGGCCGGGTAGTTGACGATGCGGCCCGCGCCCAGGCCGGCGCCGTAGCCGCCGACAGCGGTCAGGTCGGCGGTGAAATAGGTGTAGTTGGCGCTGGTGGTCGCGGCGCCGGTGCCGACTTCCTTGAACACCGGCTCGAACATCACGAAGCGGTGGTAGATCGCGGTGATCAATTCCTCCGCCTGGTAAAAGCCGGACGGGTTGCTGGTGGCGGAAATCACTTCGCCGATCGCATACGGCAGCGGGGTCTGGTAGCCGGCGTTGGTCAGGCGGTCGAGCAGGGTGGCGCCGGTGAAGCCGGGCAGGCCGGGCGTCTGCTCGTGGCTGACGGTGTTGTTCAGGCGCTGGTAGTTGGAATGGCCCTGGGCCGCGGCGTCGATGCCGGCGTTGCGCGCCAGGGTGGACAGGCCCAGCTGCGCGCGCCGGTAGTTGATCCAGTTATAGCCGTCGAGCGCGGTGTTGCCGGTGAAGACGGGGGCGCCCGGCGCCTGGGTCAAGTCGGGCGGTGCGACGCTGGGGCTGTCGCTGGAGGACGCGCCGCCGCCACCACCGCCGCCACAGGCGGACAGCAACAGGGCCAGCAGCAAGGCGGACAGCGCGGGGGCGCATCGACGGTGGGTCATCATGGAAACTCCTGTGCAGTGTGCCGCCGGGCCGTGGCCGGCTGTAGCAATTTTATGCCAGATTTCAGTCTGGCAGCACCCGGTATGAACAACGATGACACCGGGTTAAAATGGTAAGCTTGCCGTTTGCTGTGCCATGCGGCGTTTTTTTGATTGCCCCAATTTGAAGCCATTACACCATGCGCGCGTGCAGCGCGCCAAGTTCGCCCTGCCCAGCCTGGTCACCCTGATGTCGATCGCGTGCGGCTTCGGCAGCATCGTGATCTCGGTCGACAACGCCCTGATCGGGTCCGCCCATGACTACCGGCTGGCCGCCGTGCTGCTGGTGCTGGCCGGGGTGTTCGACGCGCTCGACGGCCTGGTCGCGCGCGCCACCAACACCGCCTCCGCGTTCGGCATGCAGCTCGACTCGCTGGCCGACATGATGAACTTCGGCTGCGCGCCGGCATTGCTGTTGTATTGTTACGGCTTCGTGCAGCTGGGCGTGGACCATCCGACCTTGCTGCGGGTGGGCGGCATCGCCAGTTTCTTTTTCGTGGCCTGCGGCGCGCTGCGCCTGGCGCGTTTCAATGTGAATGTCGGCCGTACCGATCCGCGCTATTTCGTCGGCATGCCGAGCACGGCCGGCGCGGCCTGCGTGGCCTCGGTGGTGGTGGCGTGGCCGGACCCGGCGGCCACGGTGCTGCATGGCGGCCTGATCGTCGCGCTGCTGTTCGTGGTGGGCGGCTTGATGGTGACCACCGTGCGCTTCCCCAGCTCCAAGCAAAAGAAAAGCAAGGCCGCGCTGGTGCTGCTGGTGGTCAACCTGGGCTTGCTGGCCTGGTTGCAGGCCGTGTACTTCGCGCTGTTCTTCGCCGTCTACATCGCCGGCACGCTGGTGCTGAACCTGGCGTGGCGGCAGGGCTGGCGCGGGATCGCGCCGCCGCTGGTCTACGAAGACTAAGCTTCTAAAAAGACAGGTTGTAGAACTCAAGCCACTTCGTGACCGCGCGCCGCGCGCAGGATCTCGAACCACTGGCTGCGGCTCAGGCTGAACTGGGTCGCTTCCACCGCCTCGGCCACCGCCTGGATGCGGCCCGAGCCCGTCAACGGCAGCGGCCGGCTCGGCAGCTGCATAATCCACGCAAACACCACGCTGCCGAACGGGCGCCGTAGCTCGTCGGCCACCTTCTGGATCGCCGTCCGCACGCGGCTGCCGTCGGCGTCGTCGCGGCTGAACAGGCGGCCGCCGGCCAGCGGCGACCAGATCATCGGCGCCACGCCCAGGTCTTGCAGGCCGTCGAAGGTTTGATCGAACAGCGGCGCCACGCACAGCGGCGAGAACTCGACCTGGTTGGTCGCCAGCGGGATGCGGCGGTTCAGGCACTCGAACTGGTGGCGGCTGAAGTTGGACACGCCGAAGTGCCTGACCTTGCCGGCCTGGCGCAGCCGCTCGAAGGCGCCGGCGATCTCGTCGAAATCCATCAGCGGGTCCGGGCGGTGGATCAGCAGCAGGTCCAGGTGGTCGGTGCCCAGCTGGCGCAGCGAATGCTCGGCCGAGGCGACGATGTGGCTGGCGCGGGTGTCATAGTGCTGGACGGTGTGTTCCGGGCGCGCCTGGTTGACCAGCTTGATGCCGCACTTGCTCACCAGTTGCATGCGCGCGCGTAGCGACGGTTGCAGCGCCAGCGCTACGCCGAACAGCGCCTCGACGCCGTAGCCGCCGTAAATGTCGGCATGGTCGAAACTGGTCACGCCCAGGGCCAGGCATTGCTCGATGAAGCTGACGCGCTGCTGCGGCGTCAGCTGCCATTCGTTCATGCGCCACATGCCGGCGACGATGCGCGACAGGGACAACCCGCCTTTGCTGGTGACGATGGCGGGGCAGGTCAGGTCGGTCGGCGGGGCGTAGCTCATGGTCGCACTTTCAGGGTTGAGGGGAGTGGCGGAGATTATAGCGGCAAGCTTGTACTTTAGTTACGCGGGCTCGTGTTTGTCTGGCAATGAATTTTTGGGCAGGGGGCGTTTTTCGCCCGGTTTTTCATTGTATGATCGAAATTAATATACGGTGATGGAGGGTAAGCAAGTGGGCTTCTTATCGTTTCTAAAAACCAAACCGGAACCCGCGCCTGTGCCGGCCAGCGCGCCCGCCAAGGCGGCGCCGGCGCCCGCCTCGCCGCCCGAACCCGAAGGCGATCCCGAGGCGATCGTGGTGCGCGCCGAAATCGTCGACGAACGCCACCGCCTGTGCGGCTACCGTTTTTCCGTGCCCTTCGGCGGCAACCGCGCGCCGCTGCCGGAGCCGGTGTTCGTCGAGACCCTGGTCGCGGCGCGTCTGCCGCAGTTTGCCCAGAACCGCATCGCGCTGGTGCTGCTGAGCATGGACGCGGTGATCTTCAACCGCCATGCGCCGCTGGTGGCGCCGCACACCGTTTTCATGCTAGACCGCAAGGGCGCCAGCCTGCCGGTGGAGCAGATCGCCGGCCGCATGACGGCGCTGCGCGAGACCGGCTGCAAGGTGGCGCTGCGCGGCATTTCGCTGGACCCGGCCGACGCGCCGCTGCTGGCGGTGTGCGACGTCGCCATGCTGTCGCTGGGCGAGCATACGCTGGCCGACTTCCAGTCCCTGGTCAAGCAGTTGCGCATGCGCTATCCCGACATGAAGCTGGCGGTCGACGGCGTCGAAACCTGGGATGAGCAGCGCATGTGCATGTCGTGGGGCTGCAATTACTTCATGGGCCACTTCCTGACCACCAGCGACAAGGTGGACCCGGACGCCAAGGTCGACCAGAGCCGCATGACCTCGATCGAGCTGCTCAACCTGCTGCGCACCGACGCCGAACTGCCGGCCATGATCGAGGTGGCCAAGCGCGATCCCGGCATGACCTACCAGGTGCTGCAATGGGCCAACGCGCCGAGCAACGGCCAGACCACCAAGGTGACCAGCTTGCAGCAGGCGTTCATGGTGCTGGGGCGCAATCAGCTATACCGGGGCTTGACGGTGTCGATGTTCCGTCTGGGCGGCGGCGCCAACCAGGCGCGCGATGAATCGCTGCTGGAAGTGGCGCTGACGCGCGCGCGTTTCCTGGAGACGTGCAGCAAGCTGCCGCAGGCGCAGCGCGACGAGTTGTTCCTGGTGGGGCTGCTGTCGCTGTTCGATGTATTGCTGGGGGTGCCGATGGCCAACCTGGTCGACAAGATGCATCTGTCGGACGATATCCGCGACGTATTGCTGAACAGTGATGGGGTCTACGGGCCGTATCTGACGATCGTGCTGCTGCTCGAACGCGACAAGGTCGAACGGGCGCTGGAGATCGCCGAGAAGGAGGGGCTGGATATGGATGGGTTGGGCATGGTCGGCCAGGCGGCCTTCAAGTGGGCGCAGGAATCGATGCAGCACACCCACGCCAACGACGACTAACAACTGGGGTCAGATACCGTCTTGAATGACAAGCCCTTTCGATAAGTAATTAGGATCGAAGGGCTTGTCGTTGCGTATCACTCCATAAATCAGGTGTGCCAGTTTGTGCATGACTGCTCCGATGACAGCTTTCTTCGCCATCCCAGTTGCAGTAAGTCGTTCTGCAAATTGATGCAGGATGGGGTTGTGCCGGCGTGCCACCAAGCTAGGCATGTACAGCGCAGCGCGCAATGAGGTACTGCCGGTTCGACTGATC
>NZ_QVIO01000010.1 GCF_003416895.1 Duganella sp. BJB476 | reverse complement strand
TTGAAACAGATCCATGAAGACCTGAGAGAGCTCGGTTATGAAGGGTCATACGACCGCGTAGCAGCGTTTGCCAGGCAGTGGAAGGCGGGTCAAACAGAGTGGGTCATTTCTGCGAGCAAACGAACAGACAGCACTTCTTGATCGGCTCACTCATCACTGCCACATCGTTGAGACCGGTAATGACAGCTACCGATTTAAAAACAGTTCACCGCAGCCACTTGGAAAAGGGAGAAGATCCAGACTCAGCGCAGACTGAGATTTTCAGGACAAGAACGGGTCGGAATTCAATGCAAATCCCGGGTCAAGGTTCAGCGCAATTGAACACATCTGTTGCACAATTGGAGCAACACGGCTAGGCCGATCCCTTTGAACGCAAGTAGCTGCTTATCACTTGCCTGATAGATTGTCGTGTGGTGGGGAACTTTGTCGCAGTGCATGCGCCGAACACAATTCGCAGCATTGCATCGCTCAACCTGCTGCCGACCGCTGACGTAGCCGGTGCCGCGAACGAAAGTGGGTGATGTCCGAAACGATTCTCGATGTAGGGCATCACAACGAATTGAGGTGGCAGCGCGAAAACCCTGAAAACCAACGCTGTCCAGCTTGGATCATTCCTCTTCATCGCCATGCCGGGCGAGCGCTACCGGTGTTACGGCAAACGCCGTCTGCCAAGCAAGTTCCTCGTGCGTGTCAACTCTTCGATGCTATGCACTTCATAACCGGAAAACGATCGAAGGCCTACGGTATTTCAATGCTTACGTTGATCGAGGTTAGCCTGGTTGGACAGGGAATTGATAGCCTCATCGGCAGGGACCTGCTGAACCGTTGGACGTGTATTTACAACGGCACAGCAGCCTCGTTTGCCTTGTGCTACTAGCTACGTCGCCTTGTCGTCGGCTTGCATCATGCCGAAGATGTTGCCGTCGAGGTCCTTGGCGTAGGCCAGCCAGCCGATGCCGGGGATGGGCATCTTCGGCACCACCACTTCCGCCTTCAGCGCGGCCACCTGCGCCAGCGTGTCGTCCAGCTGCTCGACATCGACCGTGCAGACGAAGGCGTTCACGCTCTGCATCGCCGCGGGCGCTGAACCCTGGCGCGGCAGCAGGCCGCCGTTGATGCCGCGCTGCAATGGATCGCCCGTGTCGATCAGCCAGTATTCGCCGCCTTCCCACTTGTTGAAACTCCAGCCGAACAGCGTGCCGTAAAAATCGATCAGCACCTGCGGTTGGCTGGCCTGGATTTCAAAATGTACCGGACGTCCCATGGTCTGCTCCTCAATCCGCCGGATCGTAAGTGCCGATGCTCCAGATGTGGCCCTCGGGGTCGCGGCAGGTGAAGCCGCGTCCGCCGTATTCCTCATCCTTGATCTCGAGCAGGATCTCGCCGCCGGCCTGCTTCACGTTGTCGTACACCTTGTCGGCGTCGTTGACGACCAGGTAGGAACTCTGCGTGTTGAATTGGCCGATCTCGGAAGGCTGCTTCATCAGGCGGCCGAACTCGGTGTCGAACACCGAACCGAGCATGATCATGCCGTTGCCGAAACTGAGTTGCGCGTGGGCGATGCTGCCGTCTTCGTTCGGCACCACCAGCGTCGCTTCAAAGCCGAAAGTGGTGCACAGCCAGTCGATGGCGGCTGGCGCGTCGCGGTAGCGCATGCATGGAATGACGTTGCTGCGCGTTTGCTTGGGTATGCTGGACATTGTTTTCTCCCTGTCGTGGTATGGAACAGATTCGATCAATATTTACCCCCATCCGTTCGGCGGCCTGATGCGCCGGAACGATGCAAGAAAGTATATATTGATAACGATCAGACGGAGATTACATTTGCTGGAATAAGTGGGTATTTCCGCGGCTGACTTCCAGCTGTTCGTCGAAGTTGCGGATCTTCACCATCTGCCGTCCGCGCAAGTCGCGCGTGACTTCTTCGATGGCATCGACCCGCACCAGCGTCGAGCGGTGGATGCGCCAGAATTCGTCCGGGTCCAGTTCGTCGGCCAGCTCCTTCAGCGTTTTGCGTATCAACACCTCCGCCTGCGCGGTCTGTACCCGTGTGTACTTTTCATCGGCGCGGAAGAACAGCACTTCGCGCGTACTGATCATGCGCAGGTTGCTGCCGACCACCGCCTGAATCCAGCGCAGGTAGTCCGGCTTGGCGGTCGGCTTGCTCTGGCTGGACAACAACTGGCTCAGCTGCCGCTCGATGTTGGACGGCTGCTGGCCGATCAGCGATTGCAGGCGCGCGCAGGTGGTCTTCAGGCGCTCGCCGCCGGCCGGCTTCAGCAGATAATCGAGCGCGCCCTGTTCGAAGGCTTCGATCGCATATTGATCGTAGGCCGTCACGAACACCAGGTGGCAGCGGTTGAACAGCATGCGCGCCGCCTCGATGCCGGACAGGCCGGGCATGCGGATGTCGAGGAACACGATGTCCGGCTGGTACTGGCCGGCCAGCGCCACGGCCTCGATGCCGTTGGCCGCCTCGGCGACGATCTCCAGTCCCGGCCACGCTTCCAGCAGGCGCGCGCGCAGCTGGCGGCGCATCGGTTCCTCGTCGTCGGCGATCAGCGCGGTGGCGCGGCGCTGGCCGCCCGGTGTGGCGATATTCATTTCGAGCCTCCGGCGAAAATATCCGGCGCATAGGGTATGCGAACGCTGGCGCGGGTGCCGCCCGTCAGCGGCGCTTCGATCACCAGCTGCGCGCGGTTGCCGTACAGGATGCGCAAGCGCTCGCGCACATTGGCCAGGCCGATGCCGTCGCCGGCATGGATGTTGAAACCGATGCCGTCGTCCAGCACGTCCACTTGCAGCATGGCGCCGTCGACGCTGGCGCGGATGTCGATGCGGCCGCCTTCGATCTTCGGTTCCAGTCCGTGCTTGATGGCGTTCTCGATCAGGATCTGCAGCATCATCACGGGGAAGGTGGCGCTCAGCATTTCCGGCGGCACGTCGACCGACACCGCCAGCCGCGCGCCCATGCGCGCCTGCATGATGGCCAGGTAGGCGCGCGACATCTCGATCTGCCGGCCCAGCGTGCCGCTGCCCTTGGCGCGCATCTGCGGCAAGGTGGCGCGCAGGTAGTCGATCAGGTTCTGGTGGATGCGGGCTGCCTGCGGCGGATCGGTCTCGATCAGCTGGCCGATCAGCGCGAGCGTGTTGAACAGGAAGTGCGGTTCGACCTGCGCCTGCAGGGCCGCCATGCGCGCTTCGATCACGCGCCGCTCCATGCCTTCCTCGTCGGCCTGGCTGGTGGCGTCGCGCGCTTCGATCTCGGCCTTGCGCTTGCCGCCGGCCAGCACCTTCAGGCCCAGCGACAGCGCGATGAAGGCGACGGTCTGCTTGGGCAGGCCGAACGGCGTCAGGCCGAACAGCAGCAACAGCAGCCACACCATCATCAGCTTGCGCCATTCCACCTGCGCCAGCCAGTCGAAGAAACGCCACCACATGCTGGTGGCCGTTTCGCCGATCTCGCGGATGATGTCGAGCAGGCTCTTGGCGTTGTCGTAGCCGGCCTTGGCCAGCCCTCGTTTTTTCATTGTTCGTGCTCCTGGCGACGGCGCTGGCGGCGGCCGCCGACCACGCAGGCGCCGACGGCGATCTTCAGCACCAGGAAGAAGGCGAACAGCACCATCGCCAGCGGCAGGATGGTCAGGATGAAGGCCAGGATCAGCGCGGTGCCCAGCAGCGCGGGCGGCGACATGCGCTGCACCAGCCGCACGCCGTAGCGCACGGTCTGCGCGAAGGCGCGGAAGATTTCTTCCATCAAATCCATCACGGCCTGGCTGTTCAATTTACTCATTTGGAACTCCATCAAAATCGTTGCGATGGAATCACTGTAGCAAAGCCCTCAGGCGCGCTGTTGCGGATTCCGATCAACTGCGGTTTGAGCGGGATGGCCGGTTATTCCAGAGGATAAGCGGCGGCCAAATCAGTGCTGCTGTGTAATGACCGTTGCACGATCCCAGTCGCTGCGCAGCAGGCCGTAGATCACGCTGTCCGAGATCTCGCCGCTGACGAACCAGCGCTCGCGCAGCAAGCCTTCGCGCTGGAAGTGCAGGCCTTCCAGGATGCGGCCCGAGGCAATGTTGTCGGGATGGATATCGGCTTCGATGCGGTGCAGTTCCAGCGGGCCGAAGCCATAGGCGATCAGCGCGGCCAAGGCTTCCTGCATGTAGCGCTTGCCCCAGTGCGGCTGCGCCAGCATGTAGCCGATGTC
Source organism: Duganella sp. BJB476 (assembly GCF_003416895.1). Lineage (GTDB taxonomy): Bacteria > Pseudomonadota > Gammaproteobacteria > Burkholderiales > Burkholderiaceae_D > Rugamonas. The sequence goes on along the minus strand of NZ_QVIO01000010.1, from coordinate 208,299 downwards.
GCAGCGATGGTTGCGGCGGTCGAAGGCGTACAGCGTGACGGTGCCGATCAGCTCGCCGTCCGGCAGCACCATCGCCAGGCGCAGCGCGCTGCCGTCCTGGTAGGCCTTGAGGGTTTGCTCGATGTTGTCGACGGCCTGGGCGGCGTGCAGCCACGGGCCGCTGCTCCAGTAGCGCAGCGCGACGGGATCGGAGAACAGGCGGAACATGGCGTCGGCATCGCCGATGTCAACGAAGCGCAGGGTCAGGCGGGCGGTTTGCAACTGGAAGGGTTCAAAGCTGGACATGCTGGTTCTTCTGCTGATAGACGGCCTGTCAGCTTAGCTGATTTCATACGGCCGTTGGTGATTTTCATAACACTGACAACAGGAAATAATGATATTCTAAAAACAATATATATTAATCTTCTAATATCCCCTCCAAGGACCGCTCCATGATCGCTCGCACCTGCATCGCCATTGCCGCCGCAACCCTATTGTCTGGAACGGCCTGCGCAGCTCCGCTGACCGCCACCCAGATGCTGCAACAGTTCAACGTTGTCGTCAGTGGCAACCTGACCTCGACCTCGCATGTGGACGGCCGCGCCTATGTGGGCCTGGACGCCCATGGCGGCGATTACGTGCAGCACGCCGGCGATACGCCGGCCTCGGCCTATGCCGGCCTGACCGTGGGCGGCACCCTCAGCGGCAACGTGCATGTGAACGCGCTGGGCCTGGTCACCGGCGGCGACGCCAACGGCATCAACGTCAATTCCGGCGCGTCGTATGTGGGCGGCTCGGCCGCCGGTTCCAGCTTCAATGGCGCGGCCTGGGTCAGCGGCAGCGCCAGCAGCGTCAACTTCAACGGCGCCGGCCATGCAACCAGCTACGTCAACACCAATAACAACAACGTGCTCAACGCGCCGACCAGCCTGATGAACAGCACGCTGGTGGCTTCGACCTCGACCAATTTCGGCGCGCTGATGAGCGGGCTGTCGAGCCAACTGTCGGCGCTGCACGCGACGGCCGGCACCTCGGTCGCATACAGCAACAACGACAGCAACGTGCTGCTGAGCGGCACCGCCGTCAATGGCGTGCTGGTGTTCGACCTGACCCATGAGGACAGCAAGATCTTCTCGAGCAAGGTGACGGACATTTCGTTCAACCTGGGCGGCGCCACCACGGTGATCTTCAACACCGACGACAGCAACCTGAGCCTGAACGCCAATTTCAACCAGGCGCAGGCCCTGGGCAGCAAGCTGATCTGGAACTTCGCCGGCCATGACACCAGCGTCACCGTCGGCCGCACCTTTGGCGGCCAGGTGCTGGTGGCCGATGGCAGCTTCAGCAACGTCGGCGGCGCCAATGTCGAAGGCGGGGTGTTCGCCAAGACGCTGAATCAGTTCGGCGAGATCCACCTCCAGAGTTTCACCGGTTCGGTGCCGACCACGCCGGTGCCGGAACCGGAAACCTATGCCATGTTGTTGGCCGGCCTGGGCTTGATGGGGCTTGTGCTGCGCCGCCGCAAACAGCAAGGTTGAAAGTGCTTTGTGGCAACGAAACGTGATATACTTGAAGTAATTTAATTTGCTATCAAGGAACTATTCATGGTCGCTGTCACGAAAACCGCTGTTTCCGCTGTCGTTCTTGCAATGGCTACCCTGGGTAGCGCGCAGGCTGCCGTGCTGGATCTGGGGCTGCATGGCGCCAATGTATTCTCCTTCACCGATTTCAAGGCCCCCAGCGCCGACGTCGAAGGCGCCATCATGGCCGGTCGCGATGTCCAGCTGGCCAATTACTCCGTCAACGCCAACAATGTCGACGCTTTCGGCAGCTATTCGCTGATCGCCGGCCGCGACCTCAAATTCACCAGCGGCTCGATCAAGAACGGCGACACCTTTGTCGGCGGCAAAGCCAGCCTGACCCAGAGCGTCGATGTGTACTCGAAGATCAAGACCGGCGCCGCGCCCGTCAACATGACTGCGCTGGCCGGCCAGTTGAAAACCACCTCGACTTCGCTGTCGAAGCTGTCCACCACCGGCACCGCCACCGAGCAGTGGGGCGGCCTGAACATCGCCGGCAGCAAGAAGGGCGTGGAAGTGATCGACATCGACGCCAAGACGCTGTCGAAAGTCACCTACTTCAACTTCAGCAACCTGACCGCCGGCTCCACGCTGATCCTGAACGTCAGCGGCGACAAGGGCAGCTTCAACGGCGGCTACCAGGGCTTCGAGAACTACAACGTATTGTTCAACTTCTACCAGGCGACCGACCTCGGCGTCCACACCGGCCTGACCGCCAACATCCTGGCGCCGTTGGCCAGCGTCACCGGCGGCAGTGGTGTCATCAACGGCAATGTGATCGTCGATTCGTGGAGCTCGTCGGTGCAGATCAACGCCAACCACTTCTTCAATCCGATCAACGTGGCGGGCTACGTCACTCCCGTGCCGGAACCGGAAACCTATGCCATGCTGCTGGCCGGCCTGGGCCTGGTGGGCTTTATGGCGCGCCGTCGCAAGCAGGCTGCGGCACGCTGATCGCCGACAGCACCATATCGACGATGACCTTCTCGGCATCGTCGAAGTCCTTCCTGGTGAGCTGCTTGCGGTTCAACACCAGCGCCATCTGCGCCGAAAAGTCCGCATAGGACTGCGTCATCGCCCAGATGGCGAACAGCAGGTGCGTCGCGTTGATCGGCGCAATCTTCCCCTCGCTGATCCACTTCTCGAACACCTCGATATCCTTGCGCACCAGCGGCACCACGCGGTTCTGGATCTGCGCGCCGTACATCTGCGCGCCGCTGATCACCTCCATCGCATACACGCGCGAGGCCCAAGGCTGCTCGCGCGAGAATTTCAGCTTGGCCTGCACGTAGGTGCGCAACACGTCGCGCGGATCCTGGTCGCCGGCGGCCAGGTTTTCCATCCGCTCCAGCCACTCGTCCAATACCTCGTCCAGCACGCGCTGGTACAGCGCCTGCTTGGTGGGGAAGTAGTACATCAGGTTCTGCTTCGACAGGCCGGCGTTCTCCGCCACGGTGGCGATCGAGGTGCCTTCGTAGCCGCATTCGGCGAACACCCGCACCGCCTCGGCGGCGATGTCGGCTTCCAGTTTGTCGCGATTGAGAACGCGCCGTTTGATCTTCGGCGCTGGCTCGGCATTCAGTTTTGCTGTCGGCATGTGAGTCTCAGGAAGGTCAGGAGTTGAGGGTGGTCGGTGTAGGCTACGTTGAAGCGGAACCAGATCGATTCCGGCGCGCGCAGCATGAAGAAATCGCACGGCGACAGCAGGATGCCGGACTTGAGCGCCAGGTCGGCGATGATCTTGCCGTTCCAGTCGGCGCTGGGCGCGTCGCTCCAGCCGGCGCTGACGAACATGCCGCCGCGCGGCCTGGCCAGTGGCTCCATGCCGACGCTGCGCAGGCTGTCGATGGCGCGTTCGCGGCCGGCCTCCAGCTGGGCGGCCAGCTTGTCCACCATGCGCTTGTAGGGCCGCGCGGTGATGGCGTGGTACACGGCGCGCTCGTTGATCTCGGAGGTGGTCAGGCCGGCCAGCATCTTCACCCGCAGCAGCTCGGGGATCAGCGAGGCCGAGGCGCAGATCGAACCGACGCGCAGCACCGGCGACAAGGTCTTGGAGAAGCTGCCGACGCGGATCACGCGCCGCAAGCCGTCCATCGCCGCCAGCGAGGCTTCGCCGCGTGGCGCCAGCTCGCGGTAGATGTCGTCCTCCACCAGCCAGAAATCGAACTGCTCGGCGAGACCCAGCAGGCGGTGCGCCTGTGCCACGCTGAGCGAGGTGCCCAAGGGGTTTTGCAGCACCGTGTTGACGAACATGAGCTTGGGTTGGGTCTGCGCGGCCTGCTTCGCCAGCGTGTCGAAATCGAGGCCATGCTCGCCGCGCGGAATGCCGACTGGTACGCAGCCGTGGTGGCGTATCAGCGACAGCAGGTTGCTGTAGCCGGGATCTTCGACGAACACCGTGTCGCCCGGCTTGGTCAGCGTGCGCAGGATCAGGTCGAAGGCGTGGGTGGCGCCGTGAGTCAGCAGCACCTGTTCCGGTTCGACCGGGAACAGCTCGTCACTCAAGGTGGACGACAGCTGTTGGCGCAGCGACGGGAAGCCCAGCGGATGGCCGTAGCCGCGCAGCCGGTTGGCGGGTATGCGCATCGCATGGCGCACGGCGTCGAGGATGGTGTCCTCGCCATACCACTCGGGCGGCAGCCAGCCGGCGCCCACGGCCAGCGCGTCCGAAGTGCCAGAATACAGGTCGGGGGTGAGGGCATCGATGGCGGTCGGCGTGGCTTGCAAGGTCGACGGCAACAGCGTTGCGGGAACGTCCTGGCGGGCCACAAAATAGCCGGAACCGCGGCGCGATGACAACAACCCCAATGTCACCAGGCGGTCATAGGATTCGACAACTGTAAAGGTACTGATGCCATTACACTTCGCAAATTGCCGCACAGACGGCATTTTCGTTCCTATGCGCAACTCCCGACGGCCCACCATCGCGCTGATGGCCGAGACGATCTGGTCGACCAGGCTGCCCTTCTTGCTGCGCTCTATGGCGAGCACGGGCCAGCCCACCGTTCCGGGCGGGCAGTCGGCTTGATCGATCGCAGGATTCGCTAGCTCCATCCTTGACTCCACTTAAAGCGTAAAGCAAAACTGTAGTGTTTTTGTTGCCAGTACGGTTGGGCAGTTTTGATATTTGTGTATCTGTGCCATAGTTGTTGCGCTGTCTATTATTGCATCATCATTTTGCCAACTGGTAAATTTTTTTACGGTTCGTCAAAAAAATCCATACGTTTGCGAGCAAACTGTTACTCTAGGAGATGAGCATGAACGAATCCAGACCTGAATCGATGGCGTCCTTCTGGATGCCCTTCACGAACAACCGCGATTTCAAAGCCCATCCGCGCCTGCTGGTGTCGGCGGAAGGCATGTACTACAAGGACGTCGACGGCAACAGCATCCTGGACGGCACCGCCGGCCTGTGGTGCGTACCTTGCGGCCACGCGCAGCCGAAGATCGTCGCCGCCGTGCGCGAGATGGTGGGCCAGCTTGATTTCGCGCCGACCTTCCAGATGGGCCACCCGGCCGCCTTCGACCTGGCCGAAAAGCTGATGGAGTACACCAACCACAAATTCGGCCACGTGTTCTACACCAACTCCGGTTCTGAAGCGGTGGACACGGCGCTGAAGATCGCGCTGGCGTACCACAAGGCGCGCGGTGAAGCGAGCCGCACGCGACTGATCGGCCGCGAACGCGGCTACCACGGCGTCGGCTTCGGCGGCATCTCGGTGGGCGGCATCGCCGGCAACCGCAAGCCTTACGGCGTGATGCTGCCCGGCGTCGATCACCTGCCGCACACGCACAATCTGGAGAAGAACGCCTACACGCGCGGCGAGCCTGAATACGGCACCGAGCTGGCCGACGAACTGGAACGCATCGTCGCGCTGCACGACGCATCGACCATCGCCGCCGTGATCGTCGAACCGGTGGCCGGTTCCACCGGCGTGCTGATACCGCCTAAGGGTTACCTGAAGCGCTTGCGCGAGCTGTGCACCAAGCACGGCATCCTGCTGATCTTCGATGAAGTCATCACGGGCTTCGGCCGTTTGACGACGCCGTTCGCGGCCGACTACTTCGACGTCGAGCCGGACATGATGACCACCGCCAAAGGCCTGACCAACGGCGTGATTCCGATGGGCGCGGTGTTCAGCAAAAAATTCATCCACGACGCCTTTATGGAAGCGCCGGCCGGCATTGAGCTGTTCCACGGCTACACCTACTCGGGCCACCCGGTCGCCTGCGCCGCCTCGCTGGCGACGCTGGAAGTGTTCAAGGAACAGAAGATCCTCGAACACGCCGCCGGCATGGCCGAATACTGGGCCGACGCGGTGCATTCGCTCAAAGGCCTGCCGCACGTGATCGACATCCGCACTATCGGCCTGATCGCCGGCATCGAGCTGGCGCCTATCGCCGGCAAGCCGGGCGCGCGGGCATTCGCCGCCTTCAAGCAGGCCTTTGCTGACGGCGTTTTGATACGTACGACGGGCGACATCATCGCCCTGTCGCCGCCGTTGGTACTGGAGAAAAAACACATTGACGAACTTTTTGGAAAGCTGACGACGGTACTTAAAAACTTAAACTAACGAGGAGAACACCATGCTGGTAGGCGTCCCAAAAGAGATCAAAAACCAGGAGTCCCGCGTTGGCCTTACCCCGGCCAGCGTGAAGGAACTCGTATTGCGTGGCCATCAAGTACTTGTGCAGAAAAACGCCGGCGTCGCCATCGGTTTGAGCGATGCGATGTATGAAGGCGCCGGCGCAACCATCGTCGAAGCTGCGGCCGAAATCTTCGCCCGCGCCGAGATGATCGTCAAAGTAAAGGAACCGCAGCCGGAAGAATGCGCGATGCTGCGCAAGGGGCAGATCCTGTACACCTATCTGCACCTGGCGCCGGACCCGGAACAAACCAAGGCGCTGGTGGAATCGGGCGCGGTCTGCATCGCCTACGAAACCATCACCGGCGCCAACGGCGGCTTGCCGCTGCTGGCGCCGATGAGCGAAGTGGCGGGGCGCATGTCGATCCAGGCCGGCGCCGCGCACCTGGAAAAATCCAAGGGCGGCATGGGCCTGTTGCTGGGCGGCGTGCCGGGCGTGGCGCCGGGCCATATCGCCATCATCGGCGCCGGCGTGGTCGGCACCAATGCCTTGCAGATGGCGGTCGGCATCGGCGCGCGCGTGACGATTTTGGACAAGAACATCGACCGCCTGCGCCAGCTGGATCTGATCTACGGCAACCGCATCTCGACCATGTATTCGAATGCTCACTCGATCGAGGAAGCGGTGCTCGACGCGGACCTGGTGATCGGCGGCGTGCTGGTGCCCGGCGCCGCTGCGCCCAAGCTGGTGACCAAGGAAATGATCGCGCGCATGAAGCCGGGCGCGGTGGTGGTGGACGTCGCCATCGACCAGGGCGGATGTTTTGAAACCTCGCACGCCACCACGCACGAGAAGCCGACCTACGTGGTCGACGGCGTGATCCACTACTGCGTGGCCAACATGCCGGGCGCCGTCGCCCGCACGTCGACCTTCGCATTGAATAACGCAACCATCGGCCACGCGGTGGCGCTGGCCGACAAGGGCTGGCAGAAAGCGCTGAAAGCCAATCCGCATTTGAAGAACGGTTTGAATGTCTGTCTCGGTCACGTCACCTATGAAGCGGTGGCGCACGGCCTTGGCTATACCTATGTAGACCCGGACAGCCTGCTGGGCTGATGCCGAAACTAGAAAGAACATCATGAGCAACCTGGATACCATCACCCATTTCATCAACGGCGTAAAAGTCGATACGCAAAGCGGCCGCTATGCGGACGTATTCAATCCCGCGCTGGGCGAACCGGTGGCCAGGGTCGCCCTGGGTACGACGGAAGAAGTCGATGCCGCCGTGCGCGCAGCGGAAAAAGCCTTTCCGGCGTGGTCCGCCACGCCGCCGCTGACGCGCGCCCGTGTTCTCTTCAAATACCTGCAACTGTGCCAGCAGCACACCGACGAATTCGCGGCGATGCTGACGCGTGAACACGGCAAGACCTTCGCCGATGCGCAAGGCGAAGTGGCGCGCGGCATCGAGATGGTGGAGTTCGCGGTCGGCATTCCGCAGCTGCTGAAGGGCGAATTCACCGACCAGATCTCGCGCGGCATCGACGCCTGGTCGATGCGCCAGGCGCTGGGTGTGGTGGCCGGCATCACGCCGTTCAACTTCCCGGTGATGGTGCCGATGTGGATGTTCCCGGTTGCGCTGGCATGCGGGAACACCTTTATTCTCAAGCCTTCCGAACGCGATCCATCGCCGTCGCTGCTGCATGCGCGGCTGCTGAAGGAAGCTGGTTTGCCTGATGGCGTGTTCAACGTCATCCAGGGCGACAAGGTGACTGTCGATGCGCTGCTCGATCATCCGGTGGTGCAGGCGGTGAGCTTCGTCGGCTCGACGCCGATCGCCGAATACATCTACTCGCGCGGCTGCGCTGCGGGCAAGCGCGTGCAGGCCTTGGGCGGCGCGAAGAACCACATGGTCGTCATGCCGGATGCGGACATGGAGATGACGGTCGATGCGCTGATGGGCGCGGCCTACGGTTCGGCCGGTGAGCGCTGCATGGCGATCTCCGTGGTGGTGGCGGTTGGCGATGCGGGCGACAAGATCGTCGACGCACTGGCAAAGCGCACCGCTGCACTGAAAGTGCGCGATGGTATGGCGTCGGACGCCGAAATGGGGCCTGTCGTTTCAAGCGCGGCCAAGCAGCGTATAGAGCGCCTGATTGGCGAGGGCGTGGAGCAGGGCGCGAAACTGGTGGTCGATGGACGCAACCACGTTGTAGCGGGACGCGAGAACGGCTTCTTCGTCGGCGGCACTTTGTTCGATCACGTCACGCCGGATATGACGATTTACAAGGAAGAGATTTTCGGCCCCGTGCTGTGCATGCTGCGTTCGCCGGACGTGGGCAGCGCGGTGGAGCTGATCAACCGTAACGAGTACGGCAACGGTGTGGCGATCTACACGCGCGACGGCGGCGTGGCGCGCGAGTTCGTGCGCCAGATCCAGGTCGGCATGGTGGGCGTGAACGTGCCGCTGCCGGTGCCGATGGCCTTCAACAGTTTCGGCGGATGGAAGCGCAGCCTGTTCGGCGACCATCACGCATATGGTCCCGAAGGCGTGCGTTTCTACACGCGCCACAAGGCAGTGATGCAGCGCTGGCCGAATACCGCAAGCGCTGGCGCAGAATTTGCATTCCCACAGATGAAGTAATCGCCACCACGTCTAGCCAGGAAATCGTATGATGATCGAATCTCTCAAATACATGCCCCAGCCGAAGGAAGCCAATGCCACACTGGCGGAACACTTCACTGACCTGGCACCCGCGCTGAACGCGCGCCAGGCCGCGATCGAAAGTTCGCGCTGCCTGTATTGCTACGATGCGCCGTGCACGCGCATCTGCCCGTCCGAAATCGACGTCGCCAGTTTCATCCGCAATATCCACGACGAGAACATCAACGGCGCCGCCGTCGGCATCCTCAAGCAGAACATCCTGGGTGGCAGCTGCTCGCGCGTCTGTCCGACCGAGATCCTGTGCGAAGACGCCTGCGTGCGCAATCACGATGCCGAAGGCCAGCCGGTGAAGATCGGCCTGTTGCAGCGCTATGCCATCGACAACATGACGATCACCGAGCATCCATTCGCGCGCGCCGCATCGACCGGCAAGAAGATCGCCGTGGTCGGCGCAGGTCCCGCAGGCCTGTCGTGCGCGCACCGCCTGGCGATGCTGGGCAACGACGTGGTGATCTACGAAGCGAAAGAAAAATCCGGCGGCCTGAATGAATACGGCATCGCCAAGTACAAACTGACCGATAACTTCGCGCAGAAGGAAGTCGACTTCCTGCTGCAAATCGGCGGTATCGAAATCAAGCATGGCCAGACGCTGGGCGGCAACTTGCAGCTGAAAGACCTGTACGCACAATACAGCGCCGTGTTCCTCGGCCTGGGCCTGGGCGCCAGCAAGCAGCTGGGCCTGACCGGCGAAGACGCTCCCGGCCTGCTGGCCGCCGTCGACTACATCGCCGCGCTGCGCCAGGCCGATGACCTGAGCAAGCTGCCGCTGCCTGCGCGCGCCATCGTCATCGGCGCGGGCAATACCGCGATCGATATGGCGGTGCAGATCCAGCGCCTCGGCGCGGAAGAAGTCACGCTGGTGTACCGCCGCGGCTTCGACGCGATGAGCGCCACCGAACACGAACAACACATTGCGAAAGAAAACCAGGTCCGCATGCGCACCTGGGCCCAGCCGCAGCAAGTGCTGCTGGACGAAGCGGGCCGCGTGCGCGGCATGCGCTTCGAGAAAACCGCAATCACCAACGGCCGTCTGGCTGGCACCGGTGAGACTTTCGAGATCGCGGCCGACGCGATCTTCAAAGCCATCGGCCAGAGCATGGACGAAAAGAGCATCAGTGATCCACTGGCGAAAACGCTGAAACGCGACGGTGACAAAATCCACGTCGATGATCAGTTCCGTACAGTCCTGCCGCGCATCTACGCCGGCGGCGACTGTGTGGCGCCCGGACAGGACCTGACCGTGCAGGCGGTACAGCACGGAAAACTGGCGGCACACGCCATTCATCAAGACATCAACGGTATGAAGGAGGCTGCATAATGGCTGACCTGAGCATAGAATTCTGCGGCATCAAGTCCATCAATCCGTTCTGGCTGGCCTCCGCGCCGCCGACCGACAAGGCCTACAACGTGGTGCGCGCATTCGAGGCGGGTTGGGGCGGCGTCGTGTGGAAGACGCTGGGTGAAGATCCGGCCGCAGTCAACGTATCGTCGCGCTACTCGGCGCACTACGGCAAGAACCGCGAAGTCCTCGGCTTCAACAACATCGAGCTGATTACCGACCGTTCGCTGGAAATCAATCTGCAAGAGATCACGCAGGTGAAGAAGGATTGGCCGGACCGCGTCATCATCGTCTCGCTGATGCTGCCGTGCGAAGAGAAACTGTGGGCCGATATCCTGCCGCTGGTGGAAGCCACCGGCGCCGACGGCATTGAACTTAACTTCGGCTGCCCGCACGGCATGCCGGAGCGCGGCATGGGCGCGGCCGTCGGCCAGGTTCCCGAATACGTGGAGATGGTCACGCGCTGGTGCAAGACGCACTCCAAGCTGCCGGTCATCGTCAAGCTGACACCCAACATCACCGACGTGCGCGCACCGGCGCGCGCCGCCAAGGCCGGCGGCGCCGATGCGGTCTCGCTGATCAACACCATCAACTCGATCACGCATCTGGACCTGGATCAGATGGTGGCTTTCCCGATCGTGGGCGGCGCCAGCACGCACGGCGGCTACTGCGGTTCGGCCGTCAAGCCGATCGCGCTGAACATGGTCGCCGAGATCGCGCGCGATCCGCAGACCAAGGGCTTGCCGATCTCCGGCATCGGCGGCATCGGCAACTGGCGCGATGCGGCGGAGTTCATGGCACTGGGTTCGGGCTGCGTGCAGGTTTGTACCGCCGCCATGCTGCATGGCTTCCGCATCGTTGAAGAGATGAAGGACGGCCTGTCGCGCTGGATGGACGAGAAGGGCTACAAGAGCATCAGTGAATTCGTCGGCAAGGCTGTGCCGAATACGACGGACTGGAAATACCTGGACATGAACTACCAGGTGATCGCGCAGATCAACCAGGATGACTGCATCAAGTGCGGCCGCTGCTATGTGGCGTGCGAAGACACGTCGCACCAGTCGATCGCGCAACTCATCGACGCGGCCAGCGGTGTGCGCACGTATGAAGTAATCAAGGAAGAATGCGTGGGCTGCAACCTGTGCGAAATCACCTGCCCGGTGCAGGGCTGCATCACGATGGTGCCGCAGAATACAGGCAAGCCATACATGAACTGGACGCAGGACCCGCGCAACCCGCGCGCGGAGAACATCAAGGTGACGGAAACAGTATAAACGGTATAAGGTACGGAACTTGCAGCGATAGAAGGATCATCAACCTTTGGAGAAAGCCCCGTGAGCAAAGAACTCTCTGGCAGCACGCAACTCTGGAACGAAGACCTGGCCCCGACAACGGCGGCGCAACGCACCTGGCGCTGGTATCACTTCGCCGCACTGTGGGTCGGCATGGTGATGTGCATACCGGCCTACACGCTGTCCGCCAGTTTGATTGAAGGCGGCATGTCCGGCTACCAGGCCGTGCTGACGGTGTTCCTTGCGAACGCTATTGTTCTGCTGCCGATGCTGTTGATCGGCCATGCCGGTACCAAGTACGGCATTCCGTATGCGGTGCTGGCCCGCTCGTCGTTCGGCACCGCCGGCGCGCGCTTGCCTGCGCTGATGCGCGCCATCGTCGCCTGCGGCTGGTATGGCATCCAGACCTGGTTCGGCGGCCAGATGATCTACACGCTGCTCGGCGTGATGCTGGGCGGCGACATCGGCGGCGACAAGATTGCGGGCCTCGGCATCAACGGCGGACAGCTGCTGTGCTTCCTGGCTTTCTGGGGCATCCAGTTCTGGTACATCGTGCACGGCATGGACGCGATCCGCAAACTGGAAACCTATACCGCGCCGCTCAAGATCCTGATTTGTTTCGTGCTGCTTGGCTGGGTCTACAACAAGGCCGGCGGCTTCGGCGACCTGCTGTCGGCGCCTTCGCAATTTGTCGCGGGCGGCAAGAAGGCCGGCCAGTTCTGGTCCGTGTTCTGGCCTTCGCTGACGGCGATGGTCGGCTTCTGGGCCACGCTGGCGCTGAATATTCCCGACTTCACGCGCTTCGCCAAATCGCAGCGCGACCAGGTGCTGGGCCAGTCGGTCGGCCTGCCGGTGCCTATGGGCTTGTTGGCGATGATGGCGGTGATCGTCACCTCGGCCACCGTGGTCTTGTACGGCAAGGCGATCTGGGATCCGGTCGACCTGGCCAGCCGCATGACCGGCGCCGCCGTGCTGATCGCGCTGCTGATCCTGCTGATCGATACGGTGTCCGTCAACCTGGCGGCCAACCTGGTCGGTCCGGCCTACGATTTTTCGTCGCTGGCGCCAAAGCAGATCTCGTACAAGGTGGGCGGCTACATCACTGCCGGCATCGCGATCCTGATGATGCCATGGAAAATACTCGAATCCACGCAAGGCTATATCTTCACCTGGCTGATCGGTTACTCGGCGCTGCTGGGGCCTATCGCCGGCATCCTGATCGTCGACTACTACATGGTGCGCAAGACCGAATTGAATGTCGGCGAACTGTATCGTGAAGACGGCCAGTACTCATATGGCAACGGCTGGAACACGGCCGCGCTGGTGGCGTTTGTGGTCGGCGTGGTGCCGAATATCCCAGGCTTTCTCAATGCCGCTTTCCCGGCGTCCTTCCCCGATGTGGCGCCCGTCTTTAAAACGATTTATACCTATGCCTGGTTTGTGGGAATCGCTATTTCCGCGCTAGTGTATGGGGTTATGATGAAGGGCAAAGCGGTGCCCGCGATCCGGGCTGCTCACCCCTAGAGAGATTCAGGAGATGTCCATGACAACTATCATCCGTGGCGGCACTGTCGTCAATGCCGACCGGGCTTTTCGTGCCGATGTGCTCTGCTACGGCGACAAGATCGTCGCCGTCGGCGACAACCTGGATGCGCCGGCGTCCGCCAAGGTGATCGACGCCAGCGGCCAGTACGTGATGCCGGGCGGGATAGATACCCACACCCATATGAACCTGCCCTTCATGGGCACCGTCACGCAGGACGATTTCTACACCGGCACGGCGGCCGGCCTGGCCGGCGGCACCACCACCATCATGGATTTCGTGATACCGGCGCCGAAGCAGAACCTGATTGAGGCTTATCACCAATGGCGCGGCTGGGCGCAGAAGGCCGCCGGCGACTACACCTTCCACGTGGCGATCACGTGGTGGGACGAGACGGTGCACCGCGACATGGGCATCCTGGTGCGCGATCATGGCGTCAACAGCTTCAAGCACTTCATGGCGTACAAGAACGCCATCATGGCCGACGACGAGACCTTGGTGAAAAGCTTCCGCCGCTCGCTGGAGCTGGGCGCGATTCCGACCGTGCACGCCGAGAACGGCGAGCTGGTTTATCAGTTGCAGCAGGACCTGCTGAAGAAGGGCATGACCGGACCGAGCGCGCATCCGCTGTCGCGTCCACCGGCAGTGGAGGCGGAAGCGGCCAACCGCGCCATCGCGATCGCCAATGTGCTCAACACGCCGGTGTATATCGTGCACGTCTCCTGCGCCGAATCGCTGGACGCCATCACGCGCGCCCGCGCCAACGGCCAGCGCGTGTACGGCGAGGCGCTGGCGGGCCACCTGGTCATCGATGACAGCGTGTACCAGAGCGAGGACCTGGACTTCGCGGCGGGCCATGTGATGAGCCCTCCGTTCCGCAGCAAGCATCACCAGGCCGCGTTGTGGCATGGTCTGCAAGGCGGCAACCTGCACACTACCGCGACCGACCACTGCACGTTCTGCGCCGAGCAGAAGGCCGCCGGCAAGGACGACTTCACCAAGATCCCGAACGGCTGCGGCGGCGTGGAAGACCGCATGTCCGTGGTGTGGGACGCTGGCGTCAACAGCGGTTTGCTGACGCCTTCGGAGTTCGTCAAGGTGACGTCGACCAACGCCGCGCAGATTTTCAATATGTATCCGCGCAAGGGCGTGATCGCCGTCGGCGCCGATGCCGACATCGTGGTCTGGGACCCGGAAGGCAGCCGCACCATTTCGTCGCTGACGCAGTTCGCCAAGGGCGGCTTCAATGTATTCGAAGGCCGCACCGTGCGCGGCATCCCGAGCACCACGCTGGCCGCAGGTAACGTCGTGTTCCATCGCGGCGTGCTGATGGCCGTGGAGGGCGCGGGCCGCCATATCGACCGTCCGTCGTTCAAGCCGACGTCGGCGCGCTAATCAAATAGGAGCAAGGTAATGAGCGAAATGCGCATCAATGGCGACCGCCTGTGGGCGGCGCTGATGGAACTGGCACAGATAGGCGCCACCGCCAAGGGCGGCGTCAAGCGACTGGCCCTGACGGACCTGGATAAGCAAGGCCGCGACCTCGTTGTAGGTTGGGGCAAGCAGGCCGGCATGTCGGTCACGGTCGACCAGATCGGCAATGTCTTCATGCGCCGCGACGGCACCAACAACGCGCTGCCGCCGGTGATGACCGGCAGCCATATCGACACCCAGCCCACCGGCGGTAAATTCGACGGCAACTACGGCGTGCTGGCCGGCCTGGAAGTGGTGCGCACGCTGAACGATTTGAAGATCAAGACCGAAGCGCCGATCGAAGTCGCCTTCTGGACCAATGAAGAAGGCTCGCGCTTCGTGCCGGTGATGATGGGCTCCGGCGTGTTCTGCGGCGCCTTCAGCCTGGAGACGGCCTACGCCGCCAAGGACACCGAAGGCAAGACCGTCGGCGAGGAACTGGCACGCATCGGCTACAAGGGCGATCAGGTGCCTGGCGACCATCCCATCGGCGCCTACTTCGAAACCCATATCGAACAAGGCCCGGTGCTGGAGGACGCCGACAAGGTGATCGGCGTGGTTCCGGCGGTGATGGGCCTGTCCTGGTACGACTGCGTGGTGACCGGCATGGAAGCCCACGCCGGCCCAACGCCGATGGGCCTGCGCAAGGATGCGCTGCAAGTGTCGACCCGGATCATGCAGGAAGTAGTCGCCATCGCCAACCGCTACCCACCATACGGTCGCGGCACGGTAGGCATGGTGCAGGTATTCCCGAACAGCCGCAACGTGATACCCGGTGAGGTCAAGTTCAGCATCGACCTGCGCAACGTGAACGATGAACTGCTCAACACCATGCACGAAGAGATGTTGGCTTTTATCGACAAGACCCGCAGCGAAACCGGCTTGAAGATTTCGATCGAGCGCGTGTCCTACTACCCGCCATGCTCGTTCCACCCGGAGTGCGTGGACGCGGTGCGCAACGCCACCGCCAAGCTGGGATATTCGACGATGGACGTCGTTTCCGGCGCGGGCCACGATGCGATTTACGCCGCGCGGCTGGCGCCTGCCGGCATGATCTTCGTCCCTTGCAAGGATGGCATCAGCCACAACGAAATCGAGGACGCCAAGTCCGAACACCTGGAAGCAGGCTGCAACGTTCTGTTGCATGCAATGCTGGAGCGCGCCCGTATCGTTTGACCGCCGCCCGGCCGGAGGGCATACTGACCCGTAGTGGCCTACCCAGGCCACAAGAACGGATCAGGGCTCTCCCGGCTTTCAACATGCAAGAACCACCCCAATCTCTCGCGACGGCGCTGGAGACAGCCTGCCTGACGGCCACGCTGGAAAGCATCTCCGATGCGGTCCTGATGCTGGACCGCAGTTGGAATGTCCGCTACATGAACGGCAATGCGGAACGGCTGCTGCAAGTGCAGCGTCTCGATGTGATGGGCAAGAACGTATGGTCGGTATTTCCCGAGGCGGTCGACGGCCCGTACTACCGCGCCTACCACCAGGCGGTGGAGAGCAACAGCCCCGTGGCGTTCGAGGAGCACTACGCTCCGCTCAATCTGTGGACCGAGATCCGCGCCTATCCGTCGCAAGAAGGCGTGACGATCTATTTCCGGGACATCAGCGAGCGCAAGGCCATCGAGGCGCAGATCCACAGCATGGCGTTCTATGACAAGCTCACCGGGCTGCCCAACCGCCAGCTGCTGCTGGATCGCGCCGGCCATGCGCTGTCGCTGGGTCACCTGGGCGCCATGCTGTTCATCGACCTGGATAACTTCAAGACCATCAACGACACGCGCGGCCACGACAAGGGCGACATGCTGTTGCAGCTGGTCGCAGCCCGCCTGAGCGCCGAAGTGCGCGAATGCGATACGGTGGCCCGTTTCGGCGGCGATGAGTTCATCGTGCTGCTGGAGGATTTGGGTAGCACCGAGAACGAAGTCGCCAGAGTGGCGCAGGACATGGCGCTCAAGATCGTTCGCGCGTTCGCCGAGCCGTTCGATATCGAGGGGATAGAACAACACAGCACGCCCAGCATCGGCATCACGGTTTTCAGCGGCGCCTGCGCTGGCGTGGACGATGTGCTGAAACGTGCCGACCTGGCCATGTACCAGGCCAAGGCGGCGGGACGCAACACCGTCTCGTTCTTCGATCCGGCGATGCAGGCGCGCGTCAGCGCGCGGGCCGCGCTGGAAACCGACATGCGGCGTGCACTGGGCAATGATGAATTCGTGCTGTACTACCAGCCGTTGATGCGCATGGATGGAACCATGGCCGGTGCCGAGGCGCTGGTGCGCTGGAGACATCCGCAGCGCGGCCTGGTGCCGCCTGCAGAATTCATCCCGGTGGCGGAGGAGTCGAACCTGATCCTGCCGTTGGGGCGCTGGGTGATGCGCGAGGCATGCAGCCGGCTGGCGCAATGGGCCGGTGACGCGCGCACGGCCGGGATGGAAATTGCGGTCAATGTCAGCGCTTCGCAATTCCATCGGCCGGACTTCGTCGAACATGTGCTGGAGGTGCTGGCGCAGACCGGCGCCCGCGCCGACAGGCTGCGGCTGGAACTGACGGAAAGCCTGCTGCTAAAGGATGTCGAGGGCACGGTAGGGAAGATGCAGCAGCTGCGCGCCGCCGGCGTCAGCTTCGCGCTGGACGATTTCGGCACCGGCTATTCGTCGCTGTCCTATCTGCACCGGCTGCCGCTGGACCAGCTGAAGATCGACCGTTCCTTCATCTGGAGCGCGGTCAAGGAGGACAGCGGCGCTGCGATCGTCCGCATTATCGTCTCGCTGGGCAAGGCGCTGAACATGTCGGTACTGGCCGAGGGCGTGGAGACGCAGGAGCAGCTCGACTTTGTCATTGCCGAAGGCTGTCAGTATTATCAAGGTTATTTATTCAGCAAGCCGCTCCCCGAGCCGGAGCTGTTGACACTCATCGCAGGCCTATAGATTGATATATTCGGATCCACAGCAAGCCTACCTCGATGGAAATCACCACATGGCCGCCGGCGACCTTGCCGTTGCGGAGGACTGCTTTTTGCAGGCCCTGATGCTGGAACCCATGCACGGCGCCGCGCGCGCCAATCTCGGTTATCTGAAGGAGCAGCAGGGCGCGCTGGCGGAAGCCGAATTCCACTATCTCCAGGCGATCGCGCTGATGCCCGATCATGCGCAGCTTTACCAGAATCTTGGCGTGCTGCTGCTGAAGGCGAAGCGCTTCGAAGAATCGGAAGCTGCGGCACGCATGGCGCTGGAGCTGGCGCCGGAATCACCATCCGCGTGGAGCCAGCTGGGCGTGTTGCTGGCTTGCGTCAAGCGCGAGCAGGAGGCCGAACTATGCTACCGCCGCGCGCTGGCGCTGGACCCGGGGGATGCGCGGACGCGCTTCAATCTGGCCTACGTGCTGCTGCGGCAGGGACGCTTTGAGGAAGGCTTGCCCTTGCTCGAAGCGCGCTGGCAGTTCGACTCGTTGGCGCATACCTTCGCCTGTCCGCGCTGGGACGGTGAGCCCTTGCATGGCAAGTCAGTGGTGATCGTGCTGGAAGCGGGACAGGGCGACATGATCCATTTCTGCCGCTATGCCACTCAGCTGAAGGCGCGCGGAGCGTCGCGTGTCGCCGTGATCTGCCATGCGCCGTTGAAGCGCCTGTTCGCCACGCTGGAGGGCGTCGACCGGCTGTACGCCTTGGGCGATCCGGTCCCGGATGAGCACTGGGACTACTGGACGCACCCAATGCGCCTGGCCGCCACGCTCGGTGTAAGCCTTTCCACCATGCCGGTGGCGACTCCCTACCTCGCTGCGGAGCCGGAACTGGTGCGGCTTTGGGCCGGCCGCCTGCCGCAGCAAGGCTTGCGGGTCGGAGTGGCGTGGAAGGGGAACCCGGATTTCGAGAACGATGCCGACCGTTCGCTGCCGTCGTTGGAGACGCTTGCGCCGCTGGTGTCACTGGCAGGCGCCGGATCAGTACACTTCGTCAGCCTGCAAAAAGGCCAGGGCGAGGACGAAGCCCTGAATCCGCCCGCCGGCATGCCGTTGTACGCAGCCAGCCCGCAACTGCGCGACTTCGCCGACACCGCAGCCGTCATCGCCAACCTCGATCTGGTGATCAGCGTGGATACGGCGGTAGCTCATCTGGCGGGCGCCATGGGCAAGCCTTGCTGGGTGCTGCTGCCGGATTATCGCTGCGACTGGCGCTGGCTCACCGGACGTAGCGATACGCCATGGTATCCGGCCATGCGCCTGTTCCGCCAATCCACCGCCGGCGATTGGGCGCCGGTGATCGACACCGTCAGGCGCGAACTGCTCCTGTTGCGCTGCGATTAACTGTGGCGGCGCCCCGCTGAAAGATGTTGACTCGTTCCCCGCTCTCTGGTCAACTAGGTTACTCGAAAAAGAAGAAACGCTTGACCTGACACACTGGAGGTTACAAGATGAATGGGGACATTTCACGCCGCGGTTTCTTGAAGGCCAGCGTGGTTGCTGGCGTTTCGGTCTACATCGCGCCCTTGGGCGGCAAGGCGCTCGCCGCCCTGTTCGAGGAAAAAATCCTCACAC
Organism: Duganella sp. BJB476; assembly: GCF_003416895.1. Lineage (GTDB taxonomy): Bacteria > Pseudomonadota > Gammaproteobacteria > Burkholderiales > Burkholderiaceae_D > Rugamonas. The sequence continues at coordinate 189,245 of NZ_QVIO01000010.1, read as the reverse complement.
CGGTCGCCTGGGACGGCAAGGCCGGACTGGCCAAATTCCGTATCGATGGCCTGTCCAAGGTCACCGGCGCCAAAGTCTTCGCCCGCGACATCCGCTCGCGCGACATGCCGCACTGGCCGCAACAACAAGCCCACGCCCTGATGCTGCGCACCACCCGCACCGACGCGCTGTTTGACGGCATCGACCTGTCCCTGCTGGGGGCGGACCTGAAACCGGACCGCATCGTGACGGCGGAAGACCTGGTGCGCGACGGTGTCGCCTTCCCCGGTTTTTATGGCACGGACATGCTGCTTCCGGCCGGGAAGCAGCCTGCCTATCTCGGGCACGCGGTGGCGGTCCTGATCTTCAACGACTTCGCCCGCTTCCGCGCGGCCAAGGATGCCTTGCAGTTCAAGGAGGGCGTGGTGCGCTACGGCGCCGCCGCGCCGCCGATGGAGCGCGACCCGTGGGGCACCTTCCGCTTTGTGCGGGTGGGTGGCGCCACCTCGGCCGACATGGACGTTTTCTCCAGCCTGAAAAACGCGCCGGTGTTCCCCAGCGCGATGCGCAAGCAGCAGCCGGTCTGGCCGGACGGCATAGAGCACGGCAAGCTGGGCGAGCAGGGCATGTACTACGCCAACCAGATCAAGGAGGAGCTGGATCGCCCGCCGGCCGACTGGCTGGTGCTGGAGCGCGACTACAACACGCAGTCGGTGGATACGGCCGCGATGGAGCCGGACAACGCCAACTGCTGGTACGACGCCGCCGCGCAAACGCTGCACATGGTGGTGCCGACGCAGTCGCCGCAGGAGGTCATCGACAGTACGATAGAAATGCTCAAGAAGAGCAAGTTCCCGCTCAAGAAGCTGTTCCTGCATCCGTGCTACACGGTGGGCTACGGCTCCAAGGACCACTACAATTTTCCGTTCTACGGCCTGATGACGGCGCTCTACGCGAACGGCGTTCCGGTGCGGCTGGCCAACGACCGCTACGAACAGTTCCAGTCGTCGATCAAGCGCCATGCGTTCAAGATGAAGTACCGCATCGCGGTCGACCGCAAGAGCGCGATGCTGCAGTCGTTCCAGGGATATTTCGAGGCCAACGGCGGCGGGCGTTGTAACTTTTCGCCGTCGGTGGCGATGGTGTCGGCGACCGCCGCACAGTCTATCTACTATTTTCCGAAGAACGATTTCGCCGCCGTCGCCATCGCCTCGCGCGCCATCGACGCAGGATCGGCGCGTGGCTATGGCACCTTGCAGAGCATGGCCGCAACCGAAATGATGATCGATGAATTCGCGGAGAAGCTGGGGCTGGACGCGATCGATTTTCGGCTGAAAAACGCGCTGCGGTCCGGGATGAAGAACACGCAGGGCGCGATACCGGCCGGTGCGGTGCGGGTCGACGAGGTGCTGCAAAAGGCCAAGGTACATCCGCTGTGGTCCGGCCGTGCCGGCGCCAAGCGCGCGTTCGAGGCGGCGCATCCCGGCCACCGCTACGGCGTGGGATTCGCCTGCGTGCAGAAGGACTTCGGCACCGGCGCCGAGAGCTCCTTCGCCAAGGTGCAGATCAGCGCCGACGGCGCGATCGAGCTGTCGCACAGCGGCACCGAGATCGGCACCGGCATGTCGACGTCGCAGGCGGTGGCCTGCGCCAAATGGCTGGGCAAGCCGGCCGGCGTGGTGCATACCGCCGTCACCGAATGGGACGACCTGCCGGTGGTCAGCAGTGGCGATCCCTACATCATGAGCCAGGCGGACCAGGACAAGCTGTCGGCCAATCCGCGCTGGTCGCCGACCTACTGCTCTCCGGCCAGCGCCACCAATTCCGCCTATTACTTCACGCACAGCACGCGCGAAGCGGCGCGCGTGGTCTTCATGCATGGCCTGTGGCCGGCCGCGATGGCCATCTGGAGCGAAGGCTATGCCGGCGGCCAGGCGGCGTCGCTGGTGATACGGGTGGAGGATGCGCGCTGGGTCGACGGCAAGCTGTCCGCCGGCGGTCTGCAGGCGCTGTCGTACGAACAGCTGGCGAGCAAGGCGCATGAACTGGGATTGGTGACCGGCGCCACGGTGCACGTTTTCAACCGCTGGCAGTGGACGGAGGCGGAGTTCGATGTCAACGGCGCCGGCGTGCGCCTGCCGATAGACGGCCTGTCGCTGCGCTACGGCGACGGCGCGGACAAGGGCAAGAAAGCCAGCATGAGCTCCACCGGCGGCTACCATGTGCTGAACCGCAAGCGCGTGTTCATCCCGCCGGTGCAGCGCAATAACGCCACCGTCACCTACTACAGCGCGGTGGGGACGCTGGTCGAGTTGTCGGTGCATGAGGCCAGCGGCAAGGTCGAGCTGCTCAGCCATCATTCCATCATGGAGTGCGGCAGCATGCTGTCGCCGCAGCTGGTGTCGAGCCAGCTGCAGGGCGGGCTGGCGATGGGCATAGGCCATGCGCTGTACGAGTACCTGCCGCTGTACGAGGACGGTCCGGGCAACGGCAGCTGGAACTTCAACCGCTACCAACTGCCGCGCGCCAGCGATGTCGCGGTGTGGAAGCAGACGGCGGATATCCTGCCGCCGTTGACGGAGACCGATACGCCCAAGGGTATCGCGGAGGTGGTGATGATTCCCGTGGTCGGCGCCATCGTCAACGGCATCGCGCACGCCATCGGCCACCGTTTCACCGACTTGCCGGTCACGCCGGAACATATCCAGGAGGTGCTGGCATGAGCATCGCGACCAAACCGATTACGCTGACCATCAACGGCAAGACCGTCGGCCCGATACCGGCGCCGGAAGGCGTGATGATGATCGACTTTCTGCACGAGTACCTGGACCTGACCGGCTCCCGCCTGGGTTGCGGCCAGGGCGTTTGTCACGCCTGCGTGGTGATCCTGGATAAAGCCGACGGCACCAGTGAAGAAGTCCGCTCCTGCATCACCGGTGCGCATTTCTTCGACGGTAAAAAAGTGCGCACGGTGGAGGGCCACGCCAAGTTGAACGACAAGGGCGAGGTGGTGGCGCTGTCGCCGGTGCAGCAAAAATTCCTCGAACATTTCAGCTTCCAGTGCGGTTACTGTACGCCGGGTTTTGTGAACGCGGCCACGGTGCTGCTGGAGCGCCTGAAACGCACGCCGGTCAGCCGAGACCAGATCGACGAGACCATCACCGAAAGCCTGAACGCCCACATCTGCCGCTGTACAGGCTATGTGCGCTATTTCGAAGCGGTCAAGGATGTCGTGCTGAGTACACCCGGTCTGGTGAAGGAGGGGAAATGATGAGCCGCTCTCTTGCCCTTCGCGCCTCCGTGGCGCTGCTGGCCGTATTGTCGGGCGGCGCCCAGGCCGCCGCAGGCAGCGATGCCGTCGCGCGTGGACGCTATCTGGTCAAGGCGGCCGATTGCGCCGCCTGCCACACGTCGGCCACCGGCGCGCCGTTTGCCGGCGGCGTGGAATTGAAATCCGACTTCGGCACTTTTTACGGCACCAACATCACGCCGGACAAGGAACACGGCATCGGCAAATGGACCGCCGAGGAGTTCTATGCAGCCTTGCGCGACGGCGTGGCGCCGGACCGGCATCTGTATCCGGCCATGCCCTACACCTCCTACCGCTCGATGAGCCGCCCCGACAGCGACGCCATCTTCGCCTACCTCATGCAGATCAAGCCGGCGGCGGTGGCCAGCAAAGCCGCCGATCTCAAGTTCCCCTACAACATGCGCTTCGGCATGCGCTTCTGGAACATGCTGTTCTTGAAGGACTCGCTGCCCGATGCGTCGGCCGGCCAGTCGCCCGCCTATCTGCGCGGCCGTTACCTGGTCAACACGATGGGACACTGTGCGGAATGCCATACGCCGCGCGGCTCGCTGGGGCAGATGGATGGCGCAAAACCTTTGAGCGGCAGTGCGATGGCGCGCATCGCCGCGCCGGACATCTCGCCGGCGGGACTGTCGGCATCCGGATGGACTGCGGCCGACCTGTCGTCATTCCTCGGCACTGGCGTTGCGCCGCAAGGCTCGGCCTACGGCGAGATGTTCGCTGTGGTCCACCTGAGCACCCAGCATCTGACGCCGGGCGACATGTGGGCGATGACCACCTATCTTCTGGGTGACAAGCCCTTGCCGCCGCAGCCTTTGAAGCCCGCTGCGGCCATCGGCGATGCGGCGATCGATGCGGGCCGCCGTACCTACATCGCCGTCTGCGCCGGTTGTCATGGCGTCGATGGCGGCGGAAAGCCGCATGTGGCGGTGGCGATGAAGGGCAACACCACGGTGCGCAGCGCCGATCCGCGCAACCTGATCACCGTCACGCTGGACGGCATCGAGGCGCAGCGCTTTGGCAGGAAGGAAAGCATGCAGGCCATGCCGGGCTTCGCGACCAAGTTGAGTGACAAGGAGATCGCCGGTTTGACCAATTTCCTGCGCGTCAGCTGGGGCGGACAGGCGGGTACGGTCAGCGAATCCCAGGTGAAGGATTTGCGCACGCCTTGAAATCGCTGTCGGCTTTCTTGACAACTGAAGGCGTCGCGGCGGGAGCCGAAACGCCAAGTCACTGACTTTATTGGTTTTACCTGTCAGGGCATGCTTCCTGCATCGCGTCTCAACGGCCGGCAGTCCCGCCGGCGCTTGACCAGGGAGACGCGACATGAACATCCATTCCAAAATCCGGCGCGGCTGCATGCTTGGCGCAGTGCTTGCCACGATGGCGGTGGCATTGCCTGCATCGGCCGCGCCGTTTTTCTTCAGCACCGGCGGCCCCGATGGCCTGATCGGCACGGCCACGCGGCCCAGCAGCGCCGGCAAGGTTGAAATCGAAACGGCGGACGATTTCATACTCGGCTCGCACACCAGCATTACCAGCGCAAGTTTCACCGGGCTGCTGACCGGCGGCGCCACGGCGGCCAATATCGGCCAGGTGGTGGCGGAGATCTATCGCGTGTTCCCCAAGGACTCCACCAATCCCCCATCCGGCCGCGTGCCGACGCGTACCAATTCGCCGTCCGACGTGGCGTTCGACAGTCGCGATAGTGGCGGCGGCTTGACCTTTTCGGTCGTTACGCTGGGCGCCTTCAGCGCCGCCAATAGCGTCCTCAATGGCATCAACCCTTTGCCGGGACCGACAACCGGCGGTGAAGGCCCGATCAGCGGCACCGAGGTGACGGTCGTCGTCAACTTCGGCACGCCGTTCGATCTGCCGGCCGATCACTACTTCTTCGTGCCCCAGGTGGAAGTGACGGGAGGGGAGTTCTACTGGCTGTCCGCCGCGAAGCCTGTCGTGGGCGGCACCGGCCCCTTCGCCCCTGACCTGCAAAGCTGGATACGCAACGAGCCGTTGGCGCCGGACTGGCTGCGCATCGGCACTGACATTGTCGGCGCGGGCGCTTTCAACGCTTCGTTCTCGCTGGTGGGCGCCACGGCGGTGGCGGAACCAGGCAGCGTCGCGCTGTTGCTGGCGGGCGTGTTGCCGCTGGTGCTGGGGCGCCGCCGGCGCTCGCCGGTGGACAGTGCTCAGGCGTAGCTGCGCAGGAAATCCAGCAGGACATGGGCGGCGATGTCGGCATCGTCCGCCGTCATCGTCTCCAGCGGATTGTGGCTGATGCCGCCGTTTCCGCATCGAGTGAACAGCATGGCCACATCGGTGACTGCGGCCATCGCCATCGCGTCGTGACCGGCGCCGGAAAGGAGGTCGAAACGCGGCAGGCCGGCGCGCTCGATGGCGGCGCCGAACTGTCGCATCAATCGCGGCGCGCACGGCGCGGCCGAGGCGTCGACGATCTGCTGCATGCTCACTTCCACCTGGCGTCGCGCGCAGATCGCCGCGATGCCGTCCAACACATCCTTGACCGCAGCCAGCCGCACCGCATCGTCGGCGGCGCGGATATCCAGCGACAGCTTGCATGCGCCGGGTATCACGTTGACCGAGCCGCCGGGCACCTGCAACTGGCCGACCGTGCCGACCAGCGACTCGCCCTGCGCGCAGCGTTGCTCCACCAGCAGCACGATTTCCGCCGCCGCCGCTGCCGCGTCCTTGCGCATCGTCATCGGCGTGGTGCCGGCGTGGCTGGCCAGGCCGGTCAGCTCGACCAGGTAGCGCGAGCTGCCGGCGATGGCCGTCACCACGCCCAGCGCCAGGTCGCGCTCCAGCAGCACCGGGCCTTGTTCGATATGGACTTCCACGAAGCCGAGCAGTTGCGCCGGATCGCGCGCGATGGCGGGAATGCGCGCCACGTCGTGACCGGCGGCCAGCAGCGCGTCGCGCATGGTGACGCCATCGGCGTCGGTCTGGTCCAGCAGCGACAGGTCGAAACGGCCGGTCACCGCGTTACTGCCCAGGAAAGTGCTCTTGAAGCGCACGCCTTCCTCCTCGGCGAAACCGACGATCTCGAAATGGAAGGGCAGCTTCTCGCCGCGCTGGTGCAAGTGGCGCACGATGGCGATCGGCAGCAGGATGCCGAGGCGGCCGTCGTACTTGCCGCCGTTGCGCACGGTGTCGTAGTGGGAGCCGGTCATCAGCGTCTTCGCATCCGGCGCGTCGGAGCGGTAGACACCGACCACGTTGCCGACGGCGTCGATCTGCGCATCCATGCCGGCTTCGCGCATCCAGTCCACCAGCTGTGCGGCGGTCTTGCGGTGCGCTGGCGTCATGTAGGCGCAGGTCAGGTCGAAGTCCGCGTTGGCGCTGTTGTCGGTGTCGCTCCATGCGGCTATGGTTTCGCACCACTGCATGATGGTTGGGCCGAAGTCCAGCGTCATGCCCAGCAGGTCGTTCAGGCGCAGCTCGGCGATGCGCTTAATCTGGCGCAGGCACTCGGCGATTTCGTCGGCGCGCTGGTTCTTCAGGCGGCGCGTGAAGGTGGCGATGATGGCGCGGCGCGTCAGCCCTTGTCCATCCGGGCCTTTGACGGCGAGGATGAAGGGGAAGCCGAATTTGTCGTTGTAGTCCGCGTTCAGTTTGTGCAGCGTGGTGAATTCTTCGGCGCTGCACAGGTGCAGGCCGGACTTGGCTTGCTCGTTGGTGGATTCGGCCGTCAGCTGGCCGGATACCGCGGCCTTGCCCGCCAGTTCGGGGTGGGCGCGGATCAGGCCCAGTTGCTCGTCCAGCGTGGCGGCGCTGACGACCGCCTGCAAGGCCAGCTTGAGCGCGGTGGTGTTGGCGAAGGGCCGCTGGGCCACCGCCCGTTCCGGTATCCACGGCGAATGCTCGTAGATGCCGCGCAGGCGGTCGGTGAAGGTGGCGGCGTCGCAGCTGTTTAATTCGGATAGTGTGGTCATAGCCTAGTGTAATCGCAACTGAGCCGTGCAGTTATATGCGGTATCCGCTACGGTTTATTATTTGCCCAGCGCCTTGGCCGCCGTGGCGACCTGCTCGCGCAACCACTTGTGCTCCGGCGCCTGGTGCACGCGTTCGTGCCACAGCTGGTAGAAGCGCATCGACGGGAACTTGACCGGCACCGTGAAGGTCTTCAGCGGCATGTTGCGCTCGTAGTAGCGCACGAACTGACGGCCGGTGGTCAGCACCAGGTCTGTCTGCGTCAGCATGTACGGGATCAGGCCGAAGTAGGCCGATTCCACCGCGACGTTGCGCTGCATGCCCTGGCGCTCCAGGAAGTCGTCGATGACGCCGTGGTAGCCGGGCAGGATCTGCGTCGGCGCCACGTGGGGCAGGGACAGGTAGTCGTTGATCGTCATGTCCTCGCTGCCGGTGCGCAGCGCGTACGGGCAGTCGGAGCGCATGACGGCGATGATCGGGTCCTCGAACAGCTTGGACATGTGCAGGTGCTCGGGCGGTTCGTCCCAGTTGGCGATGACCAGGTCCATGTCACCGTCCGACAGCAGGCGCACGTAGTCAACGCCGGGACCCAGGCCGTGGATCTTCACGCGGCTGTTGGGAGAGCCGCGCCGCAGCAGCGCCACCAGGTTGGGCAGGAACTGGCTGTCCAGATAATCTGGCGCGGCGATGTGGAAGATGCGCGCTTCTTCCTGCGGCACGAAGGGCGACTTTTTCAGAAACAGGTTCTCGGTCTCGTCGAGGATGCGCTTGGCCGGGATCAGCAGGCTTTCGCCGTGCTGGGTCGGCACCATGCCGCGCGCGCCGCGTACCAGCAATGGGTCGCCCGTCAGCTCTCGCAGCTTGCGCAGCGAGGCGGAGATCGAGGGCTGCGGCTGATTCAGTTTGAGGGCGACGCGTGAGACGTTTTTCTCAACCAGCAGCAGGTAGAGTATGCGGATCAGGTGCAGATCCAGGTGTTGCGGCAGGGCGGCCATGGGAGTATTTCTGTTATACGGAATCGGATATGTTTAATATACTCTAATGTTCATGTGGTCGGCGTCAATTCCGTTTATCTTCTGTAAATTAGCCACACTCTTTACCCAGAAAGCTCCCATGGATTTATACGCCTATCTGATCCCGTACGGCCTTGAGTGGCTAAACCTGATCGTGCGCTGGCTGCACATCATCACCGGCATCGCCTGGATCGGCGCTTCGTTCTACTTCGTCTGGCTGGATAATTCGATCCGCCCGCCGGCTCCCGGCTCGGAACTCGCGAAGAAGGGCGTGTCCGGCGAACTGTGGGCGGTGCACGGCGGCGGTTTCTACAACCCGCAAAAATACCTGGTGGCGCCGGCCGAACTGCCGAAGGACCTGCACTGGTTTAAATGGGAAGCTTATTCCACCTGGCTGTCCGGCATCGCGCTGCTGACCATCGCCTACTACTTCAACGCCCAGGCGATGATGATCGATAAATCGGTGGCCGATATCGGCAGCTGGCAGGCGATCGGCATCGGCGTGGGCACGCTGGTCGTCGGCTGGACCGTGTACGACCTGCTGTGCCGTTCGCCGCTGGGACAGCGCGACCTGTGGTTCGGCGTGGTGGTGTTCGCGCTGATCGTCGGCGCCGCGTATGGCCTCACGCATGTGCTGAGCGGCCGTGCCGCCTACATCCACGTCGGTGCGCTGATCGGCACCATCATGGTCGGCAATGTGCTGATGCTGATTATTCCGGGCCAGCGCAAGATGGTGGAGGCCATGTCGGCCGGCCGCCTGCCCGATCCGATCCATGGCCAGAAGGCCAAGCAGCGCAGCGTCCACAATAACTACTTCACGCTGCCGGTGCTGTTCATCATGATCAGCAACCACTATGCGATGACTTACCGGAACGACCGCGCGTGGTTGGTGCTGGCCTTCATCATGGCGGCCGGCGTTTTCATCCGCCACTTCTTCAACCTGCGCCACAAGGGCCGCGTGGAGTGGCGCTATCCGGCCATCGGCGTGGCGCTGCTGGTCGGCGTGGCGGTGGCGATCGCGCCGGCGCGTCCTGTGGCGGTGGCTGCGGCGGCCGACCCTGCGGCGCAATTTGCCAAGGTGAAGGGCGTTATCGATCAACGCTGCGTGGCTTGCCACTCGGCCCATCCCTCGCAGCCCGGCTTTGCGACGGCGCCCGCCGGCGTCATGCTCGACAGCGCCGAACAGGTGCACCAGAACGCGGAAAAAATCTACAAGCAATCGGTCCAGCTGAAAGCCATGCCGCTTGCGAACCTGACCAATATGACCGATGCCGAACGGGCGCAGATCGCGACCTGGTTCGAATCCGGCGCCAAGTGAGAGAACAGCGATGACGACAAACAAAGAACAACTGGCTCAATGGATCGACGCGCACTTCGATGAGGAAGTCGGCGTGCTGCAGCAGTTGCTGCGCGTGCCGACCGATACCCCGCCCGGCAACAACGCGCCGCATGCGGACATGGTGGCAGACCTGGTCAAGGCCTACGGCTGGACCGCCGAGAAGCACGCGGTGCCGGCGCAAGTGGTGCAGGACTACGGCATGGAGACCATCACCAACCTGATCGTGCGCCGCCCGTACCAGGCCGGTGGACCGACCGTGGCGCTCAACGCCCACGGCGACGTGGTGCCGCCGGGCGATAACTGGACCTATCCGCCGTATGGCGGCGTGGTGGAAAACGGCTACATCTACGGCCGCGCCGCAGCTGTCTCCAAGTGCGACTTCGCCACCTACATCTTCGCCACGCGCGCGCTGGAGGCGCTGGGTGTACCGTTGAAGGGCGGGCTGGAACTGCACTTCACGTACGACGAGGAATTCGGCGGCCTGCTGGGACCCGGCTGGCTGCTGGAGCAGAAGCTGACCAAGCCGGACTTCGTCATCGCGGCGGGCTTCAGCTACAACATCGTCACCGCGCACAACGCCTGCCTGCAACTGGAGATCACGGTGCACGGCAAGTCCGGCCACGGCGCGATGCCGGAGACCGGCCACGACGCGCTGCAAGCGGCAACCCGCATCCTGAACGCGATCTACGACCAGCTGCCGGAACTGAAAAAGGTCAAATCGAAAATCCCCGGCATCGACTCGCCGACCATGCTGGTGGGCCGCATCGACGGCGGCACCAATACCAACGTGGTGCCGGGCAAGGTCGTGATGAAGATGGACCGCCGCATGATTCCCGAAGAAGATCCAGTGGCGGTGGAAGCGCAGGTGCGTGCGCTGATCGAGAAAGCGGTCGAAGGCCAGCCCGGCATCCGCATCGAGATCAAGCGCCTGCTGCTGTCGCACGCGCTGCGCGAACAGCCGGGCACCGAGAAACTGGTGGCGAGCTTGCAGCAGAACGCGCAAACCTTCATCGGCGAGAAGATCCCCGCGCAAGGCACGCCGCTGTATGCGGACGCCCGCCTGTACGGCGAACAGGGCATCCCGGCGGTGCTGTACGGTGCCGGCCCGCGCTCCGTGCCCGAGTCCAACGCCAAGAAGGCCGACGAGCGCCTGCTGCTGGAAGACCTGCGCAAGGCGACCAAGGTGGTAGCATGCACGCTATTGGATTTCCTTGGAGCTTAAAATGTTTGAAAAGAAGATGATGGCCGGCTGGGGCGATATGGACTTCAACAGCCATATGCGCAATACGGCCTTCCTGGACAAGGCGGGCGATGTGCGCATGCTGTTCCTGTCTGAGAACGGCTTCCCGATGAGTGAATTCATGCGCCTGAAAATCGGCCCGGTGGTGATGAAGGACGAAATCGCCTACTTCAAGGAAGTCATGCTGCTGGAAGAGATCACCGTCACGCTGGGCGTGGCCGGCCTGGCCGAAGACGGGAGCCGCTGGTCGCTCAGCACCGACATCATCCGCGCCGACGGCAAGCTGGCCGCGCGCGTGACCAGCACCGGCGGCTGGCTCGATCTGGCGGCGCGCAAGCTGATTGCGCCGCCGGCCAACCTGCTGGCCACCTGGCAGTCGCTGGGCAAGACGGCGGACTTCCAGGAACTCAACACCAGCATCAAGTAAGGCTATTTGGCCTCGTAGAACTTCCGGTGCAGCTGCGCCGGCAAGCCGCGCGCCGCCAGGCGCCTGGCGGCGTCGGACAGCGACGGCGCCAGCGCCGCCTGGCTTTTCCCAAGGTAGATATACAGTGGCAGGTCCTCCACCGAGACGCTGCTGTGGCCCTGCGCCAGCATCGACCTGGCGTCGGCGCTGATGCCGCCGTCGTCGAATACGCAGGCGTCGTCGCGGCCGGCCAGCACCATCTGCAAACAGGCCGCTTCGCTTTGAACCTCATGTGGCAGTATCGCCGGCCGCAGCGCTTCCAGCCGCTGCTGGTACAAAAAGATACCGCGCTTGTAGCTGACCGTCTTGACGTTTTTCGCCAGCGATTCCCAGCTGGTGATGTCCTTGCTCGCCAGTGTGAAGATGCGCGTGTGCGAGACGACGAAGGGATCGTCGAGCCGCACGTAGTCTGGATGCCGCAGGATGTAGCCCTTGATGCGGCCCATTTCGCCGGCAAGGGCGCCCGAGGCCAACATCGCTTCGGCGCGCAGGCCGGGCAGGCTGCGCAGCGTGCAGCGTTGTCCGCTCTCGGCGCACAACTGCTCAAGATAGGCGCTGGCGTACAGGAAGTGCGGAGAATTCTCGTCGTGCGAAGTGCCGAACACCAGATCCTTCCCGGCTTGCGCGTGCGCGCAACCGGCAACGGCCAGCGTTGCGGCGATCAGGATGTTGAGCTGGCGGCGGGACATGGTGGCATTTTATAGCGGATGGGTGGGGCGGCGCGATTTTAACGGATTGTCGTATGATATGGTCATTATTGTCCAACCAGCCAGCCCGTGCATCGATACGATTTGATCAGCTGTCACGATTGCGGCGTGCTGCACAAGCGGCGCCCGGTGCTGCCGCGCGAGAAAGCGCGCTGCGTGCGCTGCCGTTCCATCCTCTATCGCGGCATCCATTCGGACGTCAACCGCATGGCGGCCATCACCTTGTGCGCCATCTTCACCTACCTGATCGCCCAGTTTTGCCCCATCGTTGAACTGGAAGTGGGCGGCTACTCGTCCAGCGCCACCTTGCTCGGCGCGATACGCGTGCTGTGGACGGAGCAGATGCAGCTGGTGGCGGTGATCGTGTTCCTGTTCACGGTGCTGTTGCCGGCGGTGGAACTGGGCGCGCTGCTGTACGTGACGCTGGCGTTGCGCGCCGGCGTGCGGCCGCCTGGTTTCGATCACCTGCTGCGCGCCGTCGGCGCCGCGCGGCGCTGGGGCATGACCGAGGTGCTGATGATCGGCATCCTGATCACCATCGTCAAGATGACCAGCCTGGCGCAGGTGGTGGTGCAACCGGGCCTGTTCGCCTTTGGCGCGCTGACGCTGATGCTGGCGATCGTCACCTCTTTCGATCCGCAGATGTTGTGGAATATCGGCGAGCACCTGCCGGGGCCGCGCCGTCCGGCGCAGGCGGAGTTCCGCTACACGCCGCACACCCGCCTGGCCGCTTGCCATAGCTGCGGCCTGGTGGCGCAGGACCAGCCGGCCGCGCATCAGCATTGCGCGCGCTGCGGCGCCGTGCTGCACCGGCGCCGCCCCGACAGCGTAGGCCGTACCTGGGCCTTCCTGCTGGCAGCCACCATCCTCTACATCCCCGCCAACCTGCTGCCGGTGATGTACACGCACTCGCTGTTCGGCAAAGAGGATGACACCATCATCAGCGGCGTGGTCTACTTCTGGACCAGCGGCTCGCCGGCGCTGGCGGCGATCATCTTCATCGCCAGCATCGTGGTGCCGGTGCTGAAGCTGGCGGCGTTGTCGCTGCTGGCGCTGACGGCGCAGCGGCGCTCGCGCTGGCGCCCCTTGCAGCGCACGATGCTGTACCGGATCGTGGAGTTTGTCGGCCGCTGGTCGATGCTCGATATTTTTGTGATTACCCTGACGGTGGCGCTGGTGCGCTTCCAGTCGCTGGCCGTGATCACCGCAGGTCCCGGTGCGCTGGCGTTTTGCGCGGTGGTGGTGCTGACGATGCTGGCGTCGATGCAGTTCGACCCGCGCCTGATCTGGGACCCAATCGATTCAAATGGAGAGAACCATGCCTGAAAACGAAAGCGGCGCGCCGCCGCTGCCCGAGCCGAGAGTGGAGAGGGCCAATCGCTGGCTGCCTTCGCTGGTGTGGCTGATCCCTTTGCTGGCCGCCTTGATCGGCCTGGCGCTGGTGGCCAAGTCGGTGATGGACCAGGGGCCGACGGTGACGGTGAGCTTCCGCAGCGCCGATGGGCTGGAGCCGGGCAAGACCAAGGTCAAATACAAGGACGTGGACATCGGCCTGGTGCGGACGATCACGCTGTCGCGCGATCTGTCCAAGGTGTTGGTGCTGATCGACATGAGCAAGGAGGCCAAGCGCTTCACCGCCGCCGATACCCGGTTCTGGGTGGTGCGGCCGCGCGTCGGCGCGAGCGGCGTTTCCGGCCTGAGTACCTTGCTGTCGGGTGCCTACATCGGCGTTGACGCCGGTAAGTCGCAGGAGGTCAAGGAGGAGTTCACCGGCCTGGAAAAACCGCCGCAGGTGGCCGGCGACGACAAGGGCAGCAAGTTCACGCTGCATGGCGAGAGCCTCGGCTCCATCGACGTCGGCTCGCCGATCTTCTACCGCCGCATCCAGGTGGGGCAGGTGGTCGGCTTCGATCTGGACGAGAAAGGGCGCGGCGTGAAAATGACGGTGTTCGTCAGCGCGCCGTACGACCAGTACGTCGGCAAGAACACGCGCTGGTGGCATGCCAGCGGTGTCGATGTGCGGCTCGATTCGAACGGCTTCAAGGTCAACACACAGTCGCTGGCGGCCTTGCTGGTGGGCGGTATCGCGTTCGAGACCATGAACGGCCAGAAGCCGGACCAGCAGGCGGCGGCAGGCACCGACTTCCCGCTGGCCTCCGACCAGGCCAACGCCTTGCGTGAGCCCGATGGCGTGCCGATTACCACGGTGCTGTACTTCGACCAGTCGCTGCGCGGCCTGTCGCCGGGTGCGCCGGTGGACTTCCGCGGCATCGTGCTGGGCGAGGTGCGCTCGGTCGGCGTGGAATTCGATCCGGTGAAGAAGAACTTCCGCATGCCGGTGACGGTGGACATGTACCCAGCGCGCCTGGGCCGCAGCTTCCAGCAGTCCGTCTCCAGCGACCAGGATCGCAACGCCGGTCCGGTGGTGCTGGAGCGCATGGTGGCGCGCGGCCTGCGCGGCCAGCTGCGCACCGGGAACCTGTTGACCGGCCAGCTGTATGTGGCGCTGGACTTCTTCCCGAACGCGCCGAAGGTGAGTCTGGACGTGGCGCAGTATCCGCTGGAGGTGCCGACGGTGCCGAACAGCCTGGACGAGCTGCAAACGCAGATCGCCAGCATCGCGCGCAAGCTCGATCAGGTACCGTTCGGCGAGATCGGCAACAACCTGCGCGACACGCTGAAGAGCGCCAATGTGCTGTTCAAGCAGCTCGATGCGCAGGTGGTGCCGGAGATGAAGGACACGCTGGGCGCTGCCCGCAAGACCTTCGGCGAGGCCAACCAGCTGCTGCAGAAGGATTCGCCGGTGCAGTCCGACCTGCGCGAGGCCTTGCAGCAGCTGACGCAAACGCTGCAATCGTTGAATGCGTTGTCGGATTATCTGGAGCGTCATCCCGAGTCGCTATTGCGCGGGAAGACGAACAAGCAGGACAACAAGGGAGAACCTAAATGATGCGCTATTCATCCGCGCTGGCCATGGCGGCCGCGATGCTGCTGGCCGGCTGCGCCGCCGCGCCGCCCGAGCACTTCTACAGCCTGAGTAACGGCATGGGCGTGCCGTCGTCCGCCGCCAAGCCGGCGGGCTACTACATCGAGCTGCCGGCGGTGACGGTGCCGCAGCAGGTAGCGCGCTATCAGCTAGTGGTCAGCACGGAGGCAGGGCGTATCGACTTGCTGGAGCACGAGCGCTGGTCGGCGATGCCGGCGTCGGAGATCGGCCAGGCGCTATCGCTGGCGATCACCGGCGAGTTGGGAACGGTGGATGTGTTCCGCACGCCGACGGCGGACGGTGCGCCGATCTACCGCATCAGCACCAACGTGCAGCGCTTTGAATCCGCGCCCGGACAGTATGCGCTGATCGACGCGGTGTGGAGCGTGCGCCTGGTCGGCAGCAGCAAGGTGCTGACCTGCCACAGCGTCGCCAACGAAACGGTCGGCGGTGGCTACGACGCGCTGGTGGCCGGCCACCGCCGCGCCGTCACCCGCATCGCCGCCGATATCTCCAAGGCCGTCCGTGCACTGGCCTCCGGCGCCAACGCCGGCTGCTAACCGGCCGTCAGCATGGCCTGCTTGACTTGCTCACGCAGCCATACGCTGGCTGGGTCGTTGTCGATGTTGGCGTGCCAGTACAGGTAGATGTCCAGCGACGGCATCGTCAGGGGGAAGGGCAGGATCTGGTTGCCGAACTGCTGGTTGACCACGCGCGCCAGCCGCTCCGGCATCGTCAGCGCCAGGTCGGTCTGGCTGACCGCGCGGCAGGCGGCGAAGTAGTGCTGGCAGCGCAGCCGCACGCGCCGCTGCAGTCCCATGCGGCTCAACTCAAAATCCTCCAGCCCCGGTCCGCGCCGGCGTGAGCTGGTCTGGATGTGCTCCAGTTTCAGGTAGGCGTCCAGATCCAGCGCGCCGCGCACCAGCGGATGATCGCGCCGCACCAGCACCACCGTTTGGTCGGTGGCCAGCAAGGTGCGGCGGATGTCGTTCGACAGCGGCAGCAGGATGTCGATGGCGGCGTCCAGCGTGCCGGCCGCCAGTTCGCTTTCCAGTTCGCGCCGGCCCACCTGCAAAGTGTTCAGACCCACCGTCGGCGCATCGCTGGCCACGCGCGCCATCAGCGGAGGCAGCACGCTCGCCTCCAGCACGTCGCGCAGCGCCAGCGAGAAGGTGCGTTCGCTGGTGGTGGCGTCGAAACGCTCGGCGCCGTTCAGTGTCACTTCAAAGCCGCGCAGCGATTGCCGCACCGGGTCTATGATGGAACGGGCCAGTGGCGTCGGCACCATCACGTGGCCCTGGCGTTCGAACAGCGGATCGTCGAACAACTGGCGCAGCCGGTTCAGCGCGTGGCTGATGGCGGGCTGGGTCAGGTTCATCTTCAGGCTGGCGCGGGTGATGCTGCCTTCCGCGTAGATCGCCTCGAAGACGATGAACAGGTTGAGATCGACCTTGGATATATGCATGAAATTTATTCGGCTCAATTAAAACTATTCATTTGATGAATTATAGGCCGGACGTTAAGCTGGTGCGTGTTTTGATCTGGAGCTGGAAGAAAATGGGACAAATTTATCTGGTGCGCCACGGGCAGGCTTCGTTCGGCAGCGCCAATTACGACCAGCTGTCGACGCTGGGCTACGAGCAGGCGCGCTTGCTGGGGCAGTGGTATGCCAACAGTCGCCAGTCCTTCCAGCGGGTGGTGGTGGGCGGCATGGCGCGTCATCGCCAGACCGCCGATACCTGCCTGGCCGAGCTGCCGAAAGCCCAGCTGGCCGACACCGAGTGGATCACCGATCCCGGCTTCGCCGAATTCGATCATCTCGAAGTGCTGCGGCGCCATTGTCCGGAAGTGGACGACGCCGTCGCCTTCCATCAGATGCTGGCGCAGCACGAAGAGCCGCAGCGCGCGCTGGAGCATCTGTTCCGCGCCGCCATGCAGCGCTGGATGAGCGGCTGGCATGACGACGACTACAGCGAGACCTGGCCGGAATTCCGCCGCCGCTGCGTGGGCGCGCTGGAACGGCTCGATACCGACAGCAGCAAGCAGGCCACCATCGTGTTCACCTCCGGCGGCGTGATCGCCACGCTGATGCAGCACCTGCTTGGCTTGCAGGACTATCAGGTGATGGAGCTCAGTTGGACATTGGCCAATTGCGCCGTCACCAAGCTGCTGCAACGCCCCGGTCAATTCACACTCAGTTACCTGAACAACTACTCGCACCTGGAATGGCTGGGACAACCCGGCGCCGTCACCTACCGATAAGGACCGCATCATGGATTTCGACTACAGCCCGAAAGTAAAGCAACTCCAGGCCAGGCTGACGGCCTTTATGGACGAGCATATCTATCCGAACGAAGCGCGCTTCCACGCCGAGATCGACGCCAACCGCGTTGCCGGCGACGCCTGGGTGCCGACCGTGGTGATGGAAGAACTCAAGCTCAAGGCGCGCGCGGCGGGCTTGTGGAATCTGTTCCTGCCCGATTCCAAGCACGGCGCCGGCCTGACCAACCTGGAATACGCGCCGCTGTGCGAGATCATGGGCCGCGCCGTGTGGGCGCCGGAAGTGTTCAACTGCTCGGCGCCGGACACCGGCAACATGGAAGTGCTGACCCGCTACGGCACCGAGGCGCAGCAGCGCGAGTGGCTGGAGCCGCTGCTCGATGGCCGCATCCGTTCCTGCTTCGGCATGACCGAGCCGGACGTCGCCTCGTCCGACGCCACCAACATCGCCAGCTCCATCGTGCGTTCCGGCGACGAGTATGTGATCAACGGTCGCAAGTGGTGGTCCTCCGGCGGCAACGACCCGCGCTGCAAGGTCTTCATCTTCATGGGCAAGAGCGATCCGGATAACCCCAACCGCCATGTGCAGCAGTCGATGATACTGGTGCCGCGCGATACGCCGGGCGTCAACGTGCTGCGCCACCTGCCGGTGTTCGGCTTCGACGACGCGCCGCACGGCCACGCCGAAATCGTGTTCGACAACGTCCGCGTGCCGGCCTCCAACCTGCTGCTGGGCGAGGGCCGCGGTTTCGAAATCGCCCAGGGCCGCCTCGGGCCTGGCCGCATCCACCACTGCATGCGTTTGATCGGCCTGGCCGAGCGCGCGCTGGAGCAGATGTGCCGGCGCAGCTTGAGCCGCGTCGCTTTCGGCAAGCCGGTGGCGGAGCAGGGCGTGACGCTGGAGCGCATCGCCGAGTCGCGCATCATGATCGACCAGGCGCGCCTGCTGGTGCTCAACGCCGCCTACATGATGGACACGGTGGGCAACAAGGTCGCGGCCAAGGAGATCGCCATGATCAAGGTGGCGGCGCCGGCGATGGCCTGCAAGGTGATCGACTGGGCGATCCAGGTGCAGGGTGGCGGCGGCATGGCCGATCCTTTCCTGGCCTCGGCCTACGCCGGCGCGCGTTCGCTGCGCCTGGCCGATGGTCCGGACGAAGTGCACCGCAGCCAGATCGGCAAGATGGAGCTGGCCCGCTACAAGGCCCCGCGCAGCCACTGAAGCCGGTGTTAGAATCGCCGCATGGATGACGCCCCGGACCACAACTCGAATGCAGCACCGTTGACGGAAGCGCCGCCGCGCCGCAGCCGGCGCAAAAGCGGCGGCACCACGCTGCGCGACGTCGCCAAGCTGGCGGGCGTGGCGCCGATCACCGCCTCGCGCGCGCTGAACACGCCGAACGCGGTGTCCGACGCCATCCTGCTGCGGGTGCGGGAAGCGGTGGAACAGACCGGCTACGTGCCCAATATGCTGGCCGGCGGCCTGGCCTCGCGCAAGAGCCGCCTGGTGGCGGCGGTGGTTCCCACCATCTCCGGCAACGTGTTCCTGGAGATGGTGCAGTCGCTGACGGCGTCGCTGGCGGCGTCCGGCTACCAGCTGATGCTGGGCCAGTCGGGCTATGAAGACTCGCGCGAGGACGAACTGCTGGAGGCCATCATCGGCCGCCGTCCCGACGGCGTGATACTGACCGGTATCATGCGCTCGCCGCAGGGCCGCCGGCGCCTGCTCACCAGCGGCATCCCGGTGGTGGAGACCTGGGACCTGACGCCCGATCCTATCGACATGCTGATCGGCTTTTCCCACGAAAAGGTGGGGGAGGCGGTGGCGCGCTACCTGCACGCGCGCGGCAAGCGTCGCGTCGCCACGCTGAGCGCCAACGACCAGCGCGCGATGCGCCGCATGAAGGCCTTCTCCGACACCGCCATCGCCCTCGGCATGGCGGCGCCGGGCGAGAGCGCCGTGCCGGGCTGGGTGGTGCCGGCGCCGACCAACGTCGGCCTGGGCCGCAGCGGCCTGCGCGAACTGCTGGCCCGCCATCCCGACATCGACGCGCTGTTCTGCAGCTCGGACATGGTGGCGCTGGGCGTGCTGACCGAAGCCCAGGCCAAGGGCATCGCCGTGCCGGACCGGCTGGCCGTGGTCGGCCTGGGCGATCTGAGCTTCTCGCGCGATTTGCAGCCGGCGCTGACCACCGTGCGCATCGACGGCGCCCGCATCGGCAGCACCGCCGCCCGCTTCATCATCGAACGCTCGCAGGAACGCGAAGTGAGCGACAGCATCCTCGACATCGGCTTCTCCATCATCGAACGCGACAGCGCCTGACGCCTGTTACAAATCGGTTCGCCCCCATTTCTGAAAATTATTGACATCTCCTGGCCACCGGACTAACCTAAGTCATCGTACAACTGGTACCGGTACCATCACACTGGCACCAGAGGCATTTCATAGGGGAGACCCCGTTTAAGCTGATGAAATGGTACGGCGCGGGAGTTCGGTGGTGTGGCCTAAGCTGTTGTTAAACGCCTACACATCGTACAACTGAATGGGATTACGCAGAGCAGTTTTTATCTGTCAATTAGGGGACAATAGTGTTTAACAAAAATTACAAGCATCAAAACATGCATCCAACGACCATGACCACCATCAAGATGACGCCCTTGGCGTCGGCCCTGGCGCTGGCGCTGTTTGCCATGGGCGCCCAGGCGCAGGAGCAATCGAGCGCCAAACCCGGCCAGCTGGAAACCGTGGTGGTGACCGCCAACAAGCGCGTCGAAAAACTGGAAAGCGTGCCGATGGCCATCTCGGTCATGAGCGAGAAGGAAATCCAGCGCACCAACGTCCGCGAGATCGAGGACGTGGTCAACATGATGCCGTCGCTGACCATCAGCTCCGGCACCACCGCCGCCAACAACGCCATCTTCATGCGCGGCATCGGCACCGTCTCGGTCGGCATCGGCGTCGAGTCGGACGTGGCCGTCATCATCGACGACATCCCCATCGCCACCCAGTTCCAGGCCTTCAAGGACCTGGCCGACATCACCCGCATCGAAGTGCTGAAGGGGCCGCAGAGCACGCTGTTCGGCAAATCGGCGGTGGCCGGCGCGATCAACATCGTCACCAAGCCGCTGTCCGGACCGATGGTTTATCGCGGCAGCACCTACCTGACCAGCGACCATGAATGGCGCGTGAACGCCTCGATGGGCGGCCGCATCAACGACCAGTTCGCGATGCGCATCGCCGCCAGCGACACGCGCCTGCCGGGCACCTTCCACAACCTGACCGACGGCCGCGACGTCAACGGCTCGGGCGGCAAGACCTTCCTGGCCAAGCTGCAATGGACGCCGCTGGATAACGTCTCGGTCGACCTGACGCCGCACTACAACTACATGGAAAACACCCGTGGCGTGACCGCCATCAACGGTTTCGTCCTGCGCACCGGCTCGGCCGCGGCGGGCAACCTGGTGTCGACCCCGGTGGGCACGAACGGCGTTTATCTCAACGGCAATCCGCTGCTGCCGGCCGGCACGGTGCTGGCCGGGATCGACGTCAACGATCCGAACAACCGCAACGTGCGCCGCGACTTCCCGACCGGCCTGGTCTCCAGCGACCGTGGCACCGGCCTCAAGCTGACCTACACCTTGCCCAACGATGCGCAGCTGATGTCGATCACCTCGGTGGACAAATACCTGGCCAACGACTTCCGCGACCAGGACTTCGCCGACGTGCCGACCATCGCCGAAACCGGCAAGACCGCGCTGACGCAGGGGAACAACCAGTACGGCACCTACGACATCCGCGCCAAGACGCAGGAGATCCGCTACGTCTCGCCGGACAAGGGCAGCTTCAAGTACGTGGCCGGCCTGTGGCTGGCGCATAACGAGATCTACCGCCACTTCATCCGCGGCTACTGCGTGGCGCCGACGCTGTGCAACGCCAACTCCAACTCCAGCCCGACCAACTACTACACCGACATCTACAACACCAACAAGGCCTTGTTCGGCCAGGCCTCGTGGGAGTTCGCCCCGACCTGGACGCTGGAGGCCGGCTTGCGCAGCAACCAGGAAATCTCGGGCTTCCACTATGCGCGCAACTACTACACCAACCAGGTGGACCGCGCCAGCTTCGTGCCCGGCGCGGTGGGCGTGGACCAGTTCCAGAGCACCGGCAATTCCGACCGGTCCTATACCGGCAAGGTCAGCCTGCAGAAGCAGCTGACGCCGGAGGTGATGGTGTACATGATGGGCGCGACCGGCTACAAGGGCAAGGCGTACGACGTGACGTCCGGCCTGAAGGCGGTGGCGGCGTTCCCGGTGAGCCCGGAGACCAGCCAGACCATGGAGATCGGCGCCAAGGCCAATCTGTTCGACAACCGCATGTCGCTGGCGGCCACGGTGTACAACTCGGAGTTCTTCAACTACCAGCAGAACGTGACCTACGTGCTGCCGAACGATCCGACCATCTACAGCCAGCTCAATTCGATCCCGCGCATCCGCACGCACGGCTTTGAACTCGACGCCAACCTGCTGGCGGCCAAGGACCTGACCATCAACGCGGCGCTGGCGTTCACGCTGCCGACGATCGAGAAGTGGGCCAACGGTCCGTGCTATGCCGACACCACCAACGTCGCGGTCGGCACGACCAAACTGGCGGCCAATGGTTCGATCGCCGGCCAGAACACCAGCTGCTTCCCGATCGCGCCTGGTTCGACCACCGGCGTGCAGAACCTGGACCACAGCACCTTTCCGGGTACGCCGAAGATCAAGCTGAACCTCGGCGCCAACTACGAGTTCCCTGTGCCTGCGCTGCCGGTCAATGGTTTCGTCAACCTCAACGTGCGTTACCAGGACAAGTACTACACCAACATCAACAACGACCCACGTTCGTTCAACGCCGGCTACAGCATTACCGACCTGGGCTTTGGCGTGAAGGACCCGAAGGACCGTTACGGCATCAGCTTCCGGGTGAACAATCTGTTCGACCGCTTCTACATCCCGAACGCCAACGCCAGCGGCCCGACCTTCCGCACCGGCCCGACCGGCACCTCGCCGGCGGTGACGGTCAACAACTGGGTGCCGCCACGTGACGTGTTCCGCTACTTCAGCATCAAGCTGGACGTGAAGTACTAACACCGGGGTCAAGTCTGACATTCGGACACGAGCTCTACCGTAGCAGCCTGCTACTGTAGAGCTCGTGTCCGAATGACAGACTTGACCCTCGATTGTTTTGCGGGCTGTATGCGCATACAGTATAATTCTAGCATGACGCAAACCGCCCAACACGGCTTTATCCTGACTCGCCACTGGCAAGACGCGGACTATGGGACGGAGATCGAATTCTGGCTGGCGACCGACGACGGCCCGAAAAAGATCCGCCTGACCGCCCAGACTTCGGTGGCTTTCGCCGAGGCCCGGCAGCGCTCGGCCATCGAGGCGCTGATCGACGACAAGTCCGGCATCGAGCTGCGCGAGCTGGCGCTGAAGACCTTCGAGCAGGAACCGGTGGTCGGCATCTACGCCTCCCGCTACAAGCAGCTGACCGCGCTGGAACGCACCTTGCGCGAGCACGGCATCAAAATGCTTGAGGCCGATATCCGTCCGCCCGAGCGTTACCTGATGGAGCGCTTCATCACCGCCGCCGTGCAGTTCGAAGGCGGCCGCGTGGAGGGCGCCGGCGTCATCCACAACTGCAAGCTCAAGCCCGCGCCCGAGTACCGCCCCAAGCTGAAAATGGTGTCGCTCGATATCGAGACCAGTGCCTTCGAGGATTTGTATTCGATCGCGCTGGAAGGCTGCGGCCAGCGCCAGGTCTACATGCTGGGCGCGCCGCAGGAGTCGTCGCAAGAGATCGACTTCGACCTGGAATACTGTGCCACGCCGCGCCAGCTGATCGAGAAACTCAACGCCTGGTTCGTGCGCCACGATCCCGATGTGCTGATCGGCTGGAACGTGGTGCAGTTCGACCTGCGCGTGCTGCAAAAAAACGCCGACAAGCACAAGATCCCGCTGGCGCTGGGTCGCGAGCGCAAGACCATCGAGTGGCGCGAGCATCCCGGCAAGCAGGGCTATATGTTCGCGCCGGTGGTCGGCCGCATCGTCCTCGACGGCATCGATGCGCTGAAGGCGGCGTCTTGGACCTTCCCGTCCTTCAGCCTGGAGAACGTGTCGCAGGCCATGCTGGGCGAGGGCAAGGACATCGGCGACGTCTACGACAAGATGGCCGAGATCGAACGCCGCTTCCACGAAGACAAGCCGGCGCTGGCCCACTACAACCTCAAGGACTGCGAGCTGGTCACGCGCATCTTCGACAAGGCCAACCTGCTGGCCTTCATGATCGAGCGCGCCACGGTGACGGGCTTGCAGGCCGACCACCTGGGCGGATCGATCGCCGCCTTCGGCCATCACTACCTGCCGCGCATGCATCGCGAAGGCTATGTGGCGCCCAGCGTGGGCGACGTGTCCGGCGGCGCCTCGCCGGGCGGCTTCGTCATGGACTCCAAGCCCGGCCTGTACGACTCGGTCGTGGTGCTCGATTACAAAAGCCTGTATCCCTCCATCATCCGCACCTTCCTGGTCGATCCGGTCGGCCTGATCGAAGGCGAAAACGCCGCCGACCAGTCGACGGTGGTGGAGGGCGTCAACGGCACCGTGTTCTCGCGAACGCGCCACTGCCTGCCCGAGATCACCACGCAAATCTGGAAGCAGCGCGACGCCGCCAAGCGCGCCAAGAACGAGCCGTTGTCGCAAGCCTTGAAGCTGCTGATGAATTCCTTCTGCGGCGTGCTGGGCGCGACCGAATGCCGTTTCTTCAATCCGCGCCTGGTCTCCTCGGTCACGCTGCGCGGCCACCAGATGATGAAGCAGACCCGCGAGCTGGTCGAGGCGGAAGGCTACGACGTGATCTACGGCGACACCGATTCCATCTTCATCTGGCTGAAAAAGGAATACGCAAACAGCGAGGCGCTGGCCATCAGCGAAGGACTGGCCGGCAAGATCAACACCTGGTGGCGCACCATGCTGATGGAAAAACACGGCCTGGAATGCCATCTCGAAATCGAGTTCGACACGCACTATCAAAAGTTCTTCATGCCGACCATCCGCGGCACGGAGACGGGCAGCAAGAAACGCTACGCCGGCCTGACCATCAACGCCAAGGGCGAAGAAGAGGTCATCTATCGCGGCCTGGAAGTGGCGCGCAGCGACTGGACGCCGCTGGCGCAGCAGTTCCAGCAAGGCCTGTTCACGCGCATCTTCAAGGACGAGCCCTACCAGGAATTCGTGCGCGACTATGCGCGCAAGACCATGTCCGGCGACTACGACGAGCTGCTGGTGTACCGCAAGCGCCTGCGCCAGCGGCTGGACGAATACAAGGTCAACGTGCCGCCGCAAGTGCGCGCCGCGCGTTTGGCCGACGAGTACAATCAGGCGCAGCATCGCCCGCTGCGCTACCAGAACGGCGGCTGGATCAGCTACGTGATGACCACCAGCGGCCCCGAGCCGACCGAAGTGATGCGCTCGAATATCGACTACGAGCACTATCTGACCAAGCAACTGCAGCCGATCGCCGATTCCATCCTGCTGCCGATGCACGACAGTTTTACCAGCCTGACCACGGCGCAAGCCAGCCTTTTCTAAACGGAGATAGCATGAGCGATTTCAAGAAACTGCACGACGGAAGTAAACTGCTGCACCTGCCTAACGCCTGGGACGCCGGCAGCGCAAGATTGTTTGAAAGCCTGGGCGCGCCGGCCATCGCCACCACCAGCGCCGGCGTGGCCTGGGCCGCCGGCTATGCCGACGGCGGCCAGATGCCGGCCGAGGTGGCGATCAACGTCGCCGCCAGCATCGCCCGCGTGTTGACGGTGCCGCTGTCGGTGGATATCGAAAACGGTTATTCGGACGACGCCAGCGCGGTCGCGCAAACCGTGCTGCGCCTGATCGAGGTCGGCGTTGCCGGCATCAACCTGGAAGACGGCAAGGACGCGCCGCAATTGCTGGCCGCGAAAATCACCGCCATCAAGAGGCTGGCGGCGCAGTCGGGCAAGGAGATCTTCATCAACACCCGCACCGACGTTTATCTGAAAGGCCTGGCGCCGGAAGGTGAACGCGTGGCCGAGGTGCTGAAGCGCGCCGCGCTCTACAAGGAAGCCGGCGCCGACAGCCTGTTCGTGCCGGGCATCTGCAAGGTCGACGAGATCAAGGCGGTGGTGGCCGGCGCCGGCTTGCCGGTCAATGTGATGGACTGGCCGGGCGTGCCGTCCGCTGACGAACTGCACCAGTTGGGCGTGCGCCGCCTGAGCGCAGGCTCGGGTATTTCGCAAGCCTTGTGGGCGGTCGCCGCCGGCATGGCCAAGGACTTCCTGGCCACCGGCAGCGCCGGTCCACTGGTTGAAAAAGCGATGCCGTACGGCGACCTGCAAAAGCTGTTTATCGCCTGAGCTGATTACGCCGGTTGACGGCCACCGCTGACGGCGCGGCGGTTGTCGAAGCTGTAGGCGCCGGCGCCGAAGGCCACCACTTGCAGCAGGCCGCCTGCCATGGCGATGTTTTTCAGCAGGTGGATCATCTGGTTCTGGTCGCCCACCGCGTGGTGGAAGGCCAGGCCGGTGACGATGGAAAACGCCGCCAGTCCGGCCGCCACCAGGCGGGTCTGGATACCCAGTGCCAGCAGCAGGCCACCGCCCAATTCGACGGCGATGGCGATCACCAAAGCCAGCATCGGCAACGGCAGGCCGGACGAGGCGATATAGCCCATCGTGGCGGCCGGCGCGGCCAGCTTGCCGATGCCGCTCATGACGAAGATGGTGGCCATCAGGACGCGGCCGATTGCAGGGATGACGGAAGTGTTAGCGTTGTTCATGATATTTCCTTTTCGTGAGTTGGATTACATCAAATTTGCCGAGCGCAGTTGAGTGCCGATGCGTTCGATTTCTGTTTCGCCTTGCGCCAGTGCGGCCTCGCTGGTGTGTACCGAGTAATAGCCTGTGACCAGTTCGTGCGGATGTTTGACCGCCGAGCCGAGCACGAATTCCGTCGCGCCTTCAGCGACGAAGTCGATGGCCTGGCCGCCTTCCTCGAACACCGCCAGCTCGCGGCCGATCACCGCGTCGCCCACGTGCAGCGCACCGTCCGCCACCGCGACCCAGGCCACGTCATGGCCGGCTGGCGGCTGATAGCTCCAGCGTTCGCCATCACGCAGCTTCACGTGCAGATAGGTCAGCGAAGCGCGCGGCTGGATGCGGCTGGCGGCGTCGCCGTAGCTGCCGAGGATCACCCGCGCAGGGCCGCTGCTGGTCACGTGCTCCGCCGCCAGGTACTGGCTGTGCGCCGGACCGTTTTCATCTTCCGGCGGCAGTGCAAGCCACAGCTGGAAGCCGTGCACCGGCACGTTCTCGGCGGGACCGCCGTCGTGCCAGACGCCATTGCCTGCGCTCATCCACTCGACGCCGCCGGTGTGCAGCACGCCTTCGCTGCCGGTGGTTTCGCGGTAAGCCATCGCGCCTTCCATGATGACGGTGGTGGTGGCGATGCCGGAATGCGGATGCATGCCCATCTTGCCGCCACGGCTGGCTTCCATGCGGAAGCGGTCGAGGAAGACGAACGGTTTGATCAACTGGCCCACGTCGCCGGGACTCGCCAGGCGGGTGATGGGGCCGCGGGTGTTGCCTTTGGTGCGGAATGCGATGTTGCGGTTCATTTGCTTGCTCCTTGTTTGTTGCAGTGCATGGAGAGCATCTTAGGTCGGCGCTACCCATCTGAATAGCCTATATAATTGGATGGATAGTATCCAAGGAGTAGATATATGCTTGACGCCATGTCGATGGACCAGCTGCGCACTTTTATCGCCGCAGCGGACGAAGGAAGTTTCTCGGCCGCCGGCCGCAAGCTGCGCCGGGCGCAGTCGGTGGTCAGCACCACGCTGGCCAACCTGGAGCAGCAGGTGGGCTTCGCGCTGTTCGAACGCACCGGCCGCTATCCGCAGCTGACCGAGGCAGGCAGGGCGCTGCTGGAGCAGGCGCGCGCCGCCGTCGGCGGCATGGATGCGTTCAAGGCTAAGGCGCGCACGCTGGCCGAGGGGCTGGAGCCGGAACTGGCGGTGGCCGTCGATGTGATGTTCCCGATCGCCACGCTGACGGCGGCGGTGCAGGCGTTCAAGGCGGAATTTCCCACCACGCCGCTGCGGCTGTACGTGGAAGCGCTGGGGGCGGTGGTGCAGCCGCTGCTCGCCGGCAGTTGCCGGGTGGCGATCATCGGTTCACTGCCGGAAATCCCGCCCGGTTGCGCGGCCGAATTCCTGCTCAGCGTGACGGCGGTGTGCGTGGTGGCGCCATGCCATCCGCTGGCTGCGGCGCCAGGGGAGATTCCGCAAGTGCAAGCCGCGCAGCACGTGCAACTGGTGCTGACCGACCGCTCGACGCTGACGGCCGGCCGCAACTTCGGCGTGGTGGCGGCGCAGACCTGGCGGCTGGCCGACCTCGGCGCCAAGCATGCCTTCCTGCGCGCCGGCCTGGGCTGGGGCTATATGCCGCTGCACATGGTGGAGGAAGACCTGCGCACCGGCAAGCTGGTGCGCATCGCGCTGGAGGCGCATGCGCCGCTGGGGCCGGGCTTCTCGATGCACGCCATCCACATGCGCGACCATCCGCCCGGTCCGGCCGGGCGGTGGTTCGTCAACCAGTTGAAGCTGGCCTAGACGGCAGACTTTCTGCGCGCCGCGACACCGAGCAGGGCAAGTCCGGCCAGCAGCATGCCGTAGGTTTCCGGCTCAGGTACTGCGTTGAGCACGCCTACTTCGAAAGAGGCATTGTGTCCGTTGCCAGCCAGGTTGCTCCACAGAAGCTGTCCTTGGCCGAGTGAGGCGGTCGACGTGCCTTTCCAGTGCAGGGCATCGCCGACTGCGCTGGGGACCCAGCCGGTGTAAGAGCCGTTGGAGTAGTCCAGTAAGGTAGGACCATTATGTCCGCCGCTGCTGGTGTTATAGGAGGTGAATGGACCGATCGGCAATGAACTCGGGTCGCCGACAAAGTTGGTCAGGGGCGTGGGCGTGCCCGCGTGGCCATCGCCAAAGATGAACCAGTTGAAGTTCTGGCCTGCTGCCCAGCTGGAATCGTGGTTGTCCAGTGTCAGGGTGAATTCGTAGGTGTAGGTCGTGCTGCCGGTGATCGAGTAATTCAGGGTGATCGGCGAGGCCTGGGCGGCCAGTGGCAGCGCCAACGTGGCCGCCAGCGAGAGCAGCATTTTGCGGAAGATCGAGTTCATGGGAGGCATATCCTTTAGACGATCATGAGTGTTGTAATATTGATATTTCTCCGCAAGTGTATTTGATAAATGACAAAAATGATATCTTTTTGTCGCCAGCCACTGTAGCAAAAAACAAACATTTTTCCGCCGCCGGTGCTGGCCGCCGGTGACGGCGTTTGTTCTTTTCCGGGCGGTCAAATTTGCTTGATGTTTAAATTATTTCCTCATAGGAGAGCGGCGGCTTTTCGCCCGTTCGCTAACTGTCAGTTACAAGTTTCCACTAGGAATAGCGGTTGATCACTGAGAAACTTGGTTACATTTTCCTTACAATTTAGTGTGGTGTTGTCTTTGACAGACGGGTTCGCCGATCACAGAATCGGCCTCACACCGGCTTATGAAAACGCTAATTTTTAGGCGTTTTCAACCTTGGCAACGTGCTACAGCGCGCGGCCGAACGGACGGTGTGGTGTTAGCGGTATCCCTCTAACCTGTGTGTAAAGGAAAAAACCATGACTTTGAATAAAGCAATGATGGCGTTGTTGCTGTCCCTGGTCGGCGGTGCGGCGATGGCCGTGCCGCATTCCGCGACCGTTGACTTCTCCAAGGGGCTGGAAGGCTGGTGGGGCATGCAGCCCCTCGACGGCAACGGCGGTTCCGGCATCGACACCGGCATGGGCCATGGCGCGCCGGCCCTGCGCACCGTGATCGAAAACTTTGGCGTGACCTGGGGCACCAGCCACAACCAGGCCTTCCTCGGCGATTACACCAAGCTGCCGGGCGTGACCCTGGGCCTGGATATTTCAGCGCAGCAGATCTACTTCTTCAACCGCGAGGTGTCGCGCAACGTGATCGTCGAGCTGCGCGACTACGACAACACGCCTTCCGGCTTGCCGTACACCAGCGTGTTCTACAACCTCGGCAGTATCGATTCGACCAAGGGCTGGCAGCATTTGTCGGTGACTATCGGTGACACCAACTCGACGGTGCTGCCTGCCGGTTGGGGCGGCTACGGCGGCCCCGATGCGCATGGGCCGACGCTACCGGCCGGCCGCACCTTCGCCAGCGTGCTGGCCAGTGTCGATGAGGTCGTGTTCACGACCTTGCAGCCCGGATATCTCTACGGCTACACCAACTTCGACATCGCGATCGACAACGTGAGGATCACCGCCGTGCCGGAACCATCGACTTACGGCATGCTGATCGGCGGCATGGCACTGGTCGGCTGGATGGCGCGCCGCAAAGCGCGGTCGGTGGCGTAAGCCTGTCGGATTTATCTGGATGCCGGCGGCGGCAGTTCCGCATACTCCTTGAGCAGTACGGAAAATTCCCGCACGCCGGCTGAGCCCAGCCAGGTCCACATTTTCTCCACCTGGGCGGTGTGGGCGGCGTAGTAGCTGGCGCTGGCGGCCAGCCAGATGTGGTCGGAAAAAATCGGCTGCGGCAGCCTGACGATGGCGCCCTTGTACTTTTGCGCGATGTAGGCGTCCATGTCGTTCGGCGAGGTGACTGAGACCGCGAAGCCGTCGATTCTGTTGAGCCTGAGCTTCTCGAGATTGCGCGCGATATCGACCGCGCCGCTGTCGATTTTCAGGCCCAGGCCCTGCATGCGGGCCTTGTAGCTCGACCCCAGGGTGATGCCCAGCGGGCGGTTTTGAAAATACCGGGAAGGGTCGGTGGTGGGCGGTATCCGGTCGGCGCTGCGGACGAAGACGATGATGTTCAGCGCCAGCGCGCGCGCAGTGTCCGGTTGATGGTTTTTGTCGAGCGGGAAGACGATGCCGGCGGTGTTCGCGGCGCTGGAGTCCATCGGGGCGAACGCTATTTCGCCGGCGATCAGGGCCGGCTTGATGCGCATCACCGGCAGGCGTTTCAAGTCCGCCTGGCATCCCGTGCTGGCGGCGAAGCGCTGCACCAGTTCCGCCGACGCGCCGGGCTTGGCCGGTACTTCGGCGCCGGTTCCCAGCCAGTATGGAGGCCTTTCCTGGTCAAGGTAGCCTACTCGTACCGGTTCGCAGGCCGCCGCCTCATGGGCCAGCCCGATGCTGATGGCGAAACTCACCGCGAAAATGCCGAATTTCATGAATCGTCCAGATGCCAACAATAATTATTGACAGCATTATGACAGTAGCGATCCTGATACGCGCGCCTGGATGTCAGTCCAGCGACCACACATAGGTCATGGTCGCCCAGACCGGCTCGCCCTGGCCGTCGCTGCCGGCCGGTTTGAACTTGCACTGTGCGAGCGCTTTGCGCGCCGCCTTGTCGAGATCGGGGAAGCCGCTGGACTTCTGTACTTTCGATTCGAGCACCCGGCCGTCATTCCCCACCAGCAGCGCCAGCAGCACCGAGCCGCTTTCGCCGCTCAGGTAGGAATTGGCTGGATATTTGGGCGGCACGCAAGCGCGTGCATCGACGATGACGGCGGTGCGCGGTGCGGCACGGCTGGCGCTGGCGGTATTGGTGCTGGCGGCCGGCGGCGCGCTGGCCCGGCTGGCGTCCGCC
The DNA here is from genome assembly GCF_003416895.1 of Duganella sp. BJB476. Classification (GTDB taxonomy): domain Bacteria; phylum Pseudomonadota; class Gammaproteobacteria; order Burkholderiales; family Burkholderiaceae_D; genus Rugamonas. The sequence goes on along the minus strand of NZ_QVIO01000010.1, from coordinate 158,234 downwards.
ACGGGCTTGGCCTCGCTGCGCGCAGGCTCGGCCGCGACCGGACGCTCAGCCTCCCGGACCGCTTCGGGCGCTGGCGCGGGTTTGGCTGCCAGCGCCGGCGCTGGTGGTGCGGCACTCGCCTTTGGCGCTTCAACCGCTTTGGCCGGTTCGGCTGCTTTCGCCGGCAAAGGCGGCTGCTTGGCGGTGGAAGCCTGGGCAGGCACGTCCAGCTTGTGCAGACCCAATCCCATGCTCTTCAACATGGCGGTCAGGCGCTCGTATTCGGAGGCCTTGCTGGCGGGGGCCGGCGCCGGCGGCGCTTTTGGCGCTGCGGCAGGCTTTGGTATCTCGGCCGAGTCCACTCCCAGGCCGGACGGCCCCGACACCTGGATCTCGCGCACGCCCGACGACTTGGTTTTGGCGTCATTGCTCGTGGCCGGAGCCAATGGTTCCGGGGCCGGGGCATACATGGCCGCCTGTTCAAGGCGCATCATCGATTGGTTGTCTTTCCAGACCAACCATAAGACCAGTGCGATGGCCACGAATAAGAAACCGATCAGCAGGGCGGTATTGCGTACGCTGCGGCCTTGCGCGTGCTTGTGGATGAAGGCGAGCCAGGCATCCATGCTTTTCCCTGGCTTGCGAGCCGACGTTCCCGGCGCCGGGCGGCTGGCCCGGCCCGACTCGTCCATGTCAAACGGCGTATAGACGACGGTGGGGTCGCTCAGGTCGACGGTGCTGTGCACGCCGAAATGCATTTCACGGGCGCGCTGCTCGCTCAGGATCTGCAAATCGTACAGTTCCCGTTGATCCGCATCAGACAACACGCTGTACGCGGCGTTCAAGCGCGCCATCATTTGCTCGGCATGATGGTTCCCGCTATTTTTATCGGGGTGATGCTTTTGAGATAGTGAACGATAGGCGGCGCGGATGACCTCTGGGGGGGCGTCGCGCGTGACGTTGAGACTCTCGTAATGGCTGTGAAGTTTTGTCATCGAATATAGCCCAGAGGACCAGGAACTTGCAATTTTGTTCAGTGATGCAAGATACTATATTGAAATCAATGCTGAAACTCAGTTCAGTGCTTAGGTTTTGAAAAAATGGCTTAAATACAACAGTTGTGGAATACACACCTGTCGGCGCCGGTGCTCATCGGCGAAGAATAGTGATATGGGAGGGGCGGGAATTTGGTCGGGGTGAGAGGATTCGAACCTCCGGCCTCTGCGTCCCGAACGCAGCGCTCTACCAGGCTGAGCCACACCCCGACGATGGAATAATTACATCAGAATTTTGCGCATTTTTCAACCGTACACGGGCGACAAGACTTGCTCGTTATCAACCCATTTGTGACTAAATGCCAACGCCTGTCGCACGAATGGCAGGTTTCTTGCTTTGCAAAAAGATCAAGATGGTTAATATAGTTAAATATATTAATACGCATTATTTTGGGGCGGCGCCCTCACTGATATGGGAAGGTCTGGCATGAAGATACGGCAAAAGATGATGTGCAGCTCGGTGGCTGCGGCGATGGCGGTGATGGCGGGCCCGGTGTGGGCACAGACCAAACCGTCCGACGAGATCGAAGTGGTCAAGGTGACTGCGCAAAAGCGCAAGGAAGATCCGGCCAAGGTGGCGATGAGCATCACCGCCGTCACCGGCGCCCAGCTCCAGGCCGAGCATGTGAACGACTTCACCGACCTGACCCGCGTGGTGCCCAACATCTCCTTCACCGCCGCCAGCGGCAACGGCGGCGCCGGTCCCGGCACCGAGAACATCGAGATCCGCGGCATCAGCTCGACCGCCGGCGCGGCCACCGTCGGCATCTACCTGGGCGATGTCTCCATCACCGTCGGCAACGTCTACACCATGGGCACGGTCGAGCCGAAGTTCTTCGACATCGACCGCGTCGAAGTATTGCGCGGGCCGCAGGCCACCTTGTACGGCGCCAGTTCGATGGGCGGCACCATCAAGTTCGTGCCGAACGAGCCGGACCTGAAGGAACGCGAATTCACCACCTACGGCGAGCTGTCCAACACCAAGGGCGGCAGCGGCAACTACGCGGCCAATATGGTGGCCAACTTCCCGCTGATACAGGACGAGCTGGCGCTGCGCATCGGCGTGCAGGCCCAGCACACGGGCGGCTACATCAACCAGGTCGACAGCGACGGCAACGTCCTGGCCAACAACATCAACAAGCTCAGCGACCAGGAAATGCGGGTGGCGCTGAAGTGGAAGCCGATCCGTTCGGTGACGATCACGCCGTCGGTCTATTATCAGAAGGTGGATGCGAAAGACATCGCCGCCTTCAACCTCGACCGGCCTTTCTACCAGGCGCAGAAGCAGGTCCGCGAACCGTCCAAGGATACGCTGCTGACCCCGAGCGTGACCGTCAACTGGGACCTGGGCGCGATGGACCTGACCTCGGCCACCAGCTACTTCGAGCGCAAGTTCGACCGCACGCAGAACGGCTCGGCCTACAACAGCTATTCGCTGTCGACCTTCCTGACCTCGACCGAGGATGGCGGCAAGGCGCCGCCGGAACTGATCGCGGCGATTGCCGGCCTGCCGTCGGCGGTCTACCTGAACAACCAGGTGCGCCAGGTGTCGCAGGAATTCCGCCTCGCTTCGCGGCCCTACGACGCCAGCGTGTCGCCATGGACCTGGCTGGCCGGTACCTACTTCTCCAACCAGCACACCAACATCATCGAGAACGATCCGATCTTCGGCGTGACCGACACCTTCAAAAGCTTCGGCTTCGACATCGCCGACCCGGACCTGCTGCCGGGCGCGCGCCCCGGCCAGTTCCCGAACGATAACTCGTTCGCCGGCGCCTTCCACTTCCGCGAGAAGCAAAGCTCGATCTTCGGCGAGCTCAATTACTACTTCACGCCGACCGTGCACGCCACCGTGGGCGCGCGCTACCTGAAGGCCGATTCCACGCTGGACCAGCGCAACGGCAACTACCTGGCCGGCGCCGGCAACAACAGCAGCGCCGCCTCGTCGTCCAAGGCCTTCACGCCGAAGTACGCGCTGACGTGGGAGGTCAATCCGACCAACACCGTCTACACCAGCGTGGCCAAGGGCTTCCGCCTGGGCGGCAACAACATCTACGTGCCGCCGACCACCTGCTCGCAGGACCTGGAAGCGAATGGCCTGACCAAGGGCCCGGACTCGTATTCGGCCGACAGCCTGTGGAGCTACGAAGTGGGCAGCAAGTCGCGCTTCCTCAACAACCGCGTGACGCTCAACGCCGACGCGTTCTACGTGAAGTGGAAGAACATCCAGCAGGGCGTCTACCTGCCGACCTGCGCCTACACCTACAACGCCAACGCCGGCGACGCCACCAGCAAGGGCTTCGAGTTCGACATCAAGGCCAAGCCGCTGCCGGGCCTGACGCTGACGGCGTCGGCCGGCTACGTCAAGGCCGAGCTGTCCAACGACGAGGGATCGCGCAACGGCGTGGTTGGCGCGGTGGCCGGGGCGCAAGTGCAGGGCGTGCCGAAATATAACGCCGCCTTCAACGCCACCTACAACTTCGCGGCGTTCGGCGACAAGAGCGCGTATGTGATGGGCGGCATGCAGTGGGTGGGCGCCAGCAAGGGCTCGCTCAATCCCGTGCAGACCGACTACGACCGCCCGGCCTACCACAGCACCGACTTCAGCGCCGGCATGTCCTTCGACCGCTACAACGTGAGCGTGTTCATCAAGAACGCCTTCGATACCGACACGGTGATCCAGCATCCGCAGGTGGCGTCCATCGTGCAGGGCTACCGGCTGGCGCCGCGCAGCATAGGCGTGAGCGTGGCGGCGAAGTTTTAAGTGGCGCTGCAGTTCATGCGCTTCGCCGCGTGTTATGCCTTTCTATTCGCTTGGGTGGGGTTCGTGCCGACCGCGTATGCGGAAAGCCAGGGCTTCTTCAAACCAGTCGACGTACGGCCGCACCAGGACCAGTTAGGCGCGATAATCAGGATTACGCGCTTTACTGGTCAGGCAGAACTCCGACGCGGCCATCTGCTGATCAAGGCGGACCGGGTGGTAGTGATCGACTATGCGCGCGGCTATCAGTACATCGCAATCACCGGGATGGATGGCGTGCGGTTTTCCAACGACAGACCAGCGGGTGAACCACCGCAGTGGAGGTCCGATCGTGCCCGCCTAGTGGAAACGGAGCCTGCGCCGGATAGTCCGGCATCGGCAGCCGAAGCCAGGGCACTTCGCAACGGCGTCGGCACCGGTTTTTTCTGGTCGACGCACGGCGAGACAACCGGCAACGTCCATGCGGAGGCCAATTTGACTTATCTGGACGCGAGTGATGATCTTGCAGAACAAGACTATGTTCAATTGGCGAAATTTTATACCACCCTTGCAGGGCAGGGGTGGCACGAGGCTGAGGCCAGTCTCGGCAGCCTGTATTCCAGTGGCTCGGGCGTCCCTCGTAACCATTCCATGGCGGTGAAATGGTATCGTCTTGCGGCAGAGGGCAATGATCCTCGTGCGCAGACGCTATTGGGATACGCCTATGATGTAGGGCGCGGCGTCGCCCAGAATAAGGGCCGGGCGCTTCGGTTGTACTTGCAGGCCGCTGAACAGAACGATCCTCCTGGACAATTCAATGTCGCCTATGCCTATCATCATGGCGACGGAGTGCGCCAGGATTTCGCTGTGGCTGCAAGTTGGTACCGCAAGGCGGCCGAGCAAGGGGACTCGAACGCCGCTCTGGAACTGGGGCAGCTCTACCTATTGGGCGCCGGCGTAGCGCATGATCCGGCTCAGGCAGTACTATGGTTTCGGCAGGCCGCGCAGTGGGGTAATGTGCTGGCGCTGAATCAAATGGGTATCGCTTACGAGAATGGGGCGGGAGTGTCAATGGATTTGACGATAGCTGCGGCTTGGTATCGACGCGGCGCGGACTTGAACGACCCCGACGCCCAATCCAATTTGGCCAATCTGCTGGAAGAAGGTGTGGCAGGCCATGCTGGTAAAACCGAGGCGTACAAATGGTGGCAGATCATCCAGCGAAATGCCGGCGCCAGCGATTCGGCCCGTTCGGACGCGCGGCAAGCATTACTGCGGCTGACGGCTATCATGAGTCCGGGTGAAATAGCGAAAGCGCAAGACGCGTTCAGTGAGTGGCAGCGAAATTTTAAGCGATAATGCTGCCTTTGAATTTCTCGCAAAGGCAGCATCATGAGTATCACGATTTATCATAACAACGCCTGCGGCACTTCGCGCAAGACGCTGGAGGCGATACGCGCCACCGGCGTCGAGCCGGAGATCGTCGATTACGTGAAGAACCCGCCGTCGCGCGAAGCCTTGAAGGCGATGATCGCCAAGGCCGGCCTGACCGCGCGCGCCGCGATGCGCGACAAGGGCGACCTGTACGACGAACTGGGCCTGGCCGACGCCACGCTGTCCGACGACGCGCTGCTGGACGCGATGACGGCCCATCCCATCCTGATCAACCGCCCGTTCGTGGTGACCGACAAAGGCGTGCGCCTGTGTCGTCCGTCCGAGCTGGTGCTGGAACTGCTGTAACGATGAATACGCTGCGCCGGCTAGGTCGGTTGATACTCGCCGTCATGATGGTCCTGGCGCCGGCGGCGCATGCGGTGCCGGTGCCGGAAGGCTGGGACCTGACGTTCAAGGCGCAGCGGGCGGAGGCACCACCGATCCGGCGCGGATGGAACGATACGTTCAATCTCTACCAGCAGATCGACAAGCGCGGCTGGCAGATCCGTTATCTGCTCCAGCAGGTGCCACTGGACAGTCTGGATGCCGCCGTGTTCGTGCAGGGGACGATGCATCGGCAGGGACTGTTCGTCCAGGGCGAGCGCGCGTACTTGATGTTGGAGCGCGGCTACTCGTCGTTCGACGTCCGCCCGGTCAATCCCGACGACGCGCGCCGCCTGATCCGGCAATACGCGCAGCACAACGGGCCGGCGACGATGGCCAACCTGGCCTCGAACGACGCCATACACTGCACCCCCAAGGTCGCCAGCTCGGTGGTCAGCCTGGTCCTGGACGGCAAGGCCAAACAGTATTGGTTGTCGGGCGCGGACTATTGCGAAATTCAGGTTGATCTGCTGGCGCCGCTCAAGGAAATGCTGTGCGGTGGGCACTGCTACGCGAGCAAGATGGTCGACCTCTGGGCCGGAGCGCTTGAGCGCGACATCACGAACCTGCCGGCCACCGGCCCGGTGACGGGCGCGGCGCCGGGCGACGCGCGCACCGGCCTGAGGTCGCGCGCGCCGGTGCTGCAGGACGCCGCCGCCGTATTGCGCGACGGCGGCACGGCCGAGGCCATGTGCTACCAGCTCAATCAGCTGCTGGACTTGCCGTCACCCACGGAAAAGGGGCGCGGGCGCAATTACAAAGATGGCGACGATGCGGAAATCACCGCCGCCATGCTGGCGCTGCTGGGACGGCTCGATGCGAGCTGCACTTACAAGACCGGATCGCCGTTGCTGCATGTGCTGGTCCGGCGCAGCCCGCTCACCGTGATTGAGCTGGCGCTGCAGCGCGGTTTTCCGGTGAACCAGATCGACTATCACACGCCGCTCGACGAGGCGATTTTCGAAAAGCGTGAGGACGTCCAGCAAATACTCAGACAGGCCGGCGGCGTGCAGCACACCACGGCCGGCAAGTAAGCGCGGCCACAAATAAAAACGGCGCCTGAGGCGCCGTTGTCGTTTAGTGCGTGCGGTGGACCGAGAAGTGGGCTAGCTGCAGCAGCGATTCCTTGTAGACGCTGTCGGGCAGGTCGGCGATCGCGGCGGCGGCGCGTTCGGCCGCCGTCACGGCTTGCTGGCGCGTGTAGTCCAGTGCGCCGCTGGTGGTGATCGCCGCCAGGATGGTGTCGAAGTGCTGTTCGTCGCCTTGCTCGATGCAGCTGCGCACCAGCTCGCGCTGTTCCGGCGTGCCGTTTTCCATCAGGTAGATCAGCGGCAGGGTCGGCTTGCCTTCGCGCAGGTCGTCGCCGACGTTCTTGCCGATTTCATTGGCGTCGCCGGCGTAGTCCAGCACGTCGTCGATCAGCTGGAAGGCGGTGCCCAGCGAGCGGCCGTATTCGCCGGCCGCTTCGATCTGCGTGTCGTTGCAGCCGGAGATCAGCGCGCCCAGCTCGGCCGCCGCTTCGAACAGCTTGGCGGTCTTGGAGCGGATCACCTGCAGATAGCGTTCCTGGCTGACGTCCGGGTCGTGCATGTTCAGCAGCTGCAGCACTTCGCCTTCGGCGATGACGTTGGTGGCGTCGGACAGGATCTGCATCACGCGCATATTGTTCAGGCCGACCATCATCTGGAAGGCGCGCGAGTACAGGAAGTCGCCCACCAGCACCGAGGCGGCATTGCCGAACAGGGCGTTGGCGGTGGCGCGGCCGCGGCGCAGCGACGATTCGTCGACCACGTCGTCGTGCAGCAGGGTGGCGGTGTGGATGAACTCCACCACGGCGGCCAGCTCGTGGTGCGCCGTGCCTTTATATGCGTAAGCGTTGGCCACCAGCAGGACCAGCACCGGCCGGATGCGTTTACCGCCGGCGCTGATGATGTATTCAGCAATCTGATTGACGAGACTGACCTCGGAATGCAGTTTCTGGCGGATCACCGTGTTGACCGCGTCCATGTCGGCGGCGATCGTGTGGGCGATATTGTTTTGAGTGGCGTTTTGGGTAGCGGCAGACAAGGCGAACCTGTGCGGTAGACTATGGGTGCCGCGATTATACGTCATGCCCCCGCAGACAGGGGCATTGGGCCCTGTTCATGGCAACATGTTTGCCAAATATGTAACGCATGGACAGCGGCAAAATTGTCGACATACCACGCCCGCTGGCATTTGTGAATAGTTTTTGACGCGAAATCCCATCCCATGTATAATCAGCGGTTCCCCGGTTTCCATGCCTGCCTCGCAAGGGTCTTGCAAGGACATCGGACGAAATTTTCTTAAACATTTGATGAGGTTTCAAATCATGTACGCGGTCATAAAAACCGGTGGCAAACAATACAAAGTTGTCGCTGGCGAAAAACTTAAAGTAGAACAGATACCGGCAGACATTGGTTCCGAACTCACCATCGATCAGGTCCTCGCCGTTGGCGAAGGCGAGAGCATCAAATTTGGTGCTCCTCTGGTTGAGGGTGCAAAGGTACTGGTTACTGTTGTGGCACACGGTCGTCACGATAAAGTGAAGATTTTCAAGATGCGTCGTCGTAAGCACTACCAGAAGCATCAAGGCCATCGCCAAAATTACACCGAAATCCAAATCGTATCGATCAACGGCTAATCGCCGTTTGCCCGAGAATTAGTATCCAAGGAGTCTTAAATGGCACACAAAAAAGGCGGCGGCACAACGCGAAATGGTCGTGACTCAGAATCAAAACGCCTCGGCGTTAAGGTTTACGGCGGTCAATCGATCAATGCTGGTGGCATCATCATTCGTCAACGCGGCACGCCAGTGCGCGCCGGCGAAGGTGTTGGCATGGGCAAAGACCACACCCTGTTCGCTCTGGTGAACGGCAAGGTCAAGTTCGTAGTCAAGGGCGAAGGTTCGAAGCAATTCGTTACCGTCGTTCCAGCGTAAATAACGCTACCCGGCCCGGTGCGCTAGCCGCACGGGTCGTTTTGTAAGGCGCAAGCCTTCAATCGAAAGGCTCTGCCCACGGTAGGGCCTTTTTAGTTTTATGGCGGTACATCATGAAGTTTATCGACGAAGCAAAAATTGAAGTAATCGGTGGTGACGGCGGCAATGGTTGCGCCTCGTTTTGCCGTGAAAAATTCCGCCCGTTCGGCGGCCCTGACGGCGGCGACGGCGGCAAGGGTGGCTCGATCTGGGCCGTAGCGGACCGTAACATCAATACCTTGGTCGATTTCCGCTTCTCCAAAGTCCACCGCGGTAAAGACGGCGAATCCGGCCGCGGCGCCGATTGCTACGGCAAGGGCGCGGACGACATCCATCTGCGCATGCCGGTCGGCACCCTGATCATCGACGATCTGTCCGGCGAGATCCTGGCCGACCTGACCGAACACGGCCAGATCGAACTGCTGGCCAAGGGCGGCGAGGGCGGCTGGGGCAACATCCACTTCAAGACCTCGACCAACCGCGCCCCGCGTCAAAAGACCGAAGGCAAGGAAGGCGAACGCCGCGACATCCGTCTGGAACTGAAGGTGCTGGCCGACGTCGGCCTGCTGGGCATGCCGAACGCCGGCAAGTCGACCTTTATTTCGGCCGTATCGAACGCGCGTCCCAAGATTGCCGATTACCCGTTCACCACCTTGCACCCGAACCTGGGCGTGGTCCGCGTGTCGCACGAGAAGAGCTTTGTGATCGCCGATATTCCCGGCTTGATCGAAGGCGCTTCCGAAGGCGCCGGCCTGGGCCACCAGTTCCTGCGTCACTTGCAGCGCACCGGTCTGCTGCTGCACATCGTCGACCTGGCGCCGTTTGAAACCAACGTCGATCCGGTCAAGGAAGCCAAGGCCCTGGTCAACGAACTGAAAAAGTACGACGAAGCGCTGGTCGACAAGCCGCGCTGGCTGGTGTTGAACAAGCTGGACATGGTGCCGGAAGAAGAGCGCATCAAGCGCGTCAAGGACTTCGTCAAGAAGTTCGGCTTCAAGGGCCCGGTGTTCGAGATCTCCGCGCTGAGCCATGACGGCACGCAGGAGCTGGTCAACGCCATCCAGAAACACCTGGAAGCGAAGCGTCACAGCGAGCAGCGCGCGGAAGAAACCCAGATGACGGAAGAGGCGCGCGGCATCTCCTCCATCGATCCGGACGATCCTCGCTTCAAGATCCTCGACTAAGATCCTCGACTTATCCTCTGCATTACCGGCATAATCAGTTATCAGCTGATTATGCCTTTCCATCTCGGCGCCGTCCTGCCACCGCAGGGCCGGCGACCGTTAGCGGCAAAGCAGGGCAAACCGCCCGCCAAATCACAGCACTGAACCCCATACGCTTGTTTTGAGAACGCTTTTGTAAAGCCCGTGTCCATGAATTCTGTCATCCAAAAAGCTACCCGCATCATCATCAAGGTCGGCTCGTCGCTGGTTACCAACGACGGCCGTGGGCTGGACCACGCCGCCATCGCGCGCTGGGCCGCGCAGATCGCCGGCCTGCGGGCCTTGGGCAAGGAAGTGGTGCTGGTCTCGTCCGGCGCCATCGCCGAAGGCATGTTGCGCCTGGGCTTCGAGCAGCGCCCCACCGACATTCACGAATTGCAGGCCTGCGCCGCCGTCGGCCAGATGGGCCTGGCGCAGATCTATGAAACCAGCTTCCGCGCGCACCAGCTGGGCACGGCGCAAGTGCTGCTGACGCACGCCGACCTGGCCGACCGCGAACGCTACCTGAACGCCCGCTCGACCCTGACCACCTTGCTGCGCCTGGGCGTGGTGCCGATCATCAACGAGAACGACACCGTGGTCACCGATGAAATCAAGTTCGGCGACAACGACACGCTGGGCGCGCTGGTGGCCAACCTGATCGAGGCCGACGCGCTGATCATCCTGACCGACCAGCAAGGCCTGTTCAGCGCCGATCCGCGCAAGGACCCGGCGGCGGTGCTGATCCAACACGGCCGCGCAGGCGATCTGGCGTTGGAGGCGATGGCCGGCGGCGCGGGCAGCAGCCTGGGACGCGGCGGCATGCTGACCAAGATCCTGGCGGCCAAGCGCGCCGCCAAGTCGGGCGCGCATACGGTGATCGCCTATGGCCGCGAAGACAATGTGCTGGGGCGTCTGGCTAGTGGTGAAGCGATCGGCACCGAGCTGGCCGCGCAGACCGGCCACCTGACGGCGCGCAAGCAATGGATGGCAGATCACCTGCACACGGCGGGCCAGGTGGTGCTGGACGCCGGCGCGGTGCAGAAGCTGAGCAAGGAAGGCAAGTCGCTGCTGCCGATCGGCGTGGTGGAAGTGAAGGGCGAGTTCGGACGTGGCGCGGTGATCACCTGCGTCGGCGCGGACGGCGCGCCGGTAGCGCGTGGACTGTCGAACTACACCAGCGCCGAAACGCGCCGCATCATGCGCAAGCCATCGAGCGAGATCGAATCCATCCTGGGCTTCGTCGAAGGCCAGGAACTGATCCACCGAGACAACCTCGTACTGGTTTAAATGCCGTCTGGCGCAGGCGTCTTGCTGCGGTAGTCGCACAAGTCTAGCTGCATGCAGTTCCAGCACTCCGGCTTGCGCGCCTTGCAGGTGTAGCGGCCGTGCAGGATCAGCCAGTGGTGGGCATCCTGTAAAAATTCCTTCGGCACGAATTTGAGCAGCTTCTGTTCGACGATGTCGACGTTCTTGCCCGGCGCCAGGCCGGTGCGGTTGGAGACGCGGAAGATGTGCGTATCCACCGCCATTGTCGGTTCGCCGAAGGCTGTGTTCATCACCACGTTGGCGGTCTTGCGGCCCACGCCCGGCAAGGCTTCCAGCGATTCGCGGTCGCGCGGCACTTCGCCGCCATGCAACTCCACCAGCATCCTGCACGTCGAAATGACGTTCTTGGCCTTGGTCTTGTACAGGCCGATGGTCTGGATGTAGGTCTTCAATTCCTCCTCACCCAGATCCAGTATGGCCTGCGGCGTGTTCGCCACCGGGTACAGCTTGCGCGTGGCCTTGTTGACGCCGACGTCGGTCGCCTGCGCCGACAACAGCACGGCGATCAGCAGTTCAAACGGCGTCGTATATTCAAGTTCGGTTTCAGGCTTGGGATTGGCGGCGCGGAAGCGCACGAACATTTCGTAGCGTTTGGCTGGATTCATTCTTGTTGGTTCTGTTCTTTTTTGAGGCGCGCGCGTTCCATTGCGGCGGCGATGATGGCGCGCTTGCGTTCCTTCTCGGCTTCGCCGGCGGCGTCGGCCGGATCGAGCGCGTGTACCGCCGCCATCTTGGCTTCGGCCTTGGCGGCCAGGCGGGCGTCGTTTTCGTCCTTGTCGCGCTGCAGGCGCAGGGTGCGGAAGTCGTGCCGTTCGCGCGCTGCTTCGGCGTCGGCCTGGCGCCAGGCGGCCCAGCCGGTGGTCTCGGTGACCGGGTACATGACGATGCAGTCGACCGGGCATGGGTTGACGCACAGGTCGCAGCCGGTGCACAGGTCGGGCACGACGGTGTGCATCAGCTTGGCCGCGCCGACGATGGCGTCCACCGGACAGGCCTGGATGCACAGCGTGCAGCCTATGCATAGCGACTCGTCGATGTAGGCCACCGCGCGCGGCCGCTCCAGGCCGTTGACGGGATTGAGCGGAATGACCTTGCGGCCCGTCACCGACGACAGCCGGGCGATGCCTTCCGCGCCGCCGGGTGGGCACTGGTTGATCTCCGCCGCGCCGGCGGCGATCGCTTCCGCATACGGACGGCAGCCGTCGTAGCCGCACTTGGTGCACTGCGTTTGCGGCAGGACGTCTTCGATGCGGTCGGCTAAGGTGGTGGGGGCGGTGGGCTGCACGGCGAACTCATTGCGATAAAACGACATTATCCGATATCTGCACCGCCCGGCGCCAAAAACCTTATTCGGAGCGCGGTTTCGACGGCCACACGCGGCGCACGGTCTGCCGCTCCAGCTCCTCGGCGTGCAGGCTCAGGGCCGGCTTGATCAGGTCGCTGCGGCTGACGATGCCGATCAGCTGGCGCGTGTGCGCGTCGCTGACCACCGGCAAGCGCTCCAGCTGGTGCACCGCCAGCCGCGTCGCCAGCGCGCGGCAGGTCTCGTCGGCCAGCGCGAAGATCGGCACGTTCACGCCGAACAGCTCGTAGACGTGCTGCGCGCCGGCGGCGCGTTCGCTGTCCAGGGCCGCGCGGTCGAGCATGCCGAGCAGCGCGCCGTCGCGCGTGACGGGGAAGGCGCGGTGCCGCTGCGCCGGGCCGAAGTGGCTCAGCAACACGTCGGCGATCGGCGCCTGCCCGTCGATGCTGACGGGGACGGACGTCATGACTTCGGCCACGCTGTGGCGCTCCATCGGATCGATGCCGTATTCGCGGTAGATGTGATGGCCGCGGCGGGCGATCTTTTCGGTCAGGATGGAGCGGTGCATGGTGATCACCGTGAACGCATAAGCCACGGTGGACGTGGCCAGCACCGGCAGCAGGGCATTGACGTCGTGAGTCAGCTCGAAAGCGAACACCACCGCCATCACCGGCGCGCGCATCATGCCGCCCAGCGTGGCGGCCATGAACACCAGCGGCCATACGGCCGGCGAGCCGCCGGGCAGGTAGGGGCCGAGCAGCGCGCCCAGGCCGGCGCCCAGCATCAGCAGCGGCGCCAGCACGCCGCCGGAGGTGCCCGAGCCCAGCGCCAGCAGCCAGATCACGGCCTTGACGAGCAGCAGGGCGGCGATGGCGCTGGCGGCCAGGTGGTTGTTGAGCAGGTCGGCGATGACGTCGTAGCCCACGCCCAGCGCGCGCGGCTGGAAAAAGCCGCCGATGCCGACCGCCAGCCCGCCCAGCGCCGGCCACCACATCCAGTGCAGCGGCAGCTTGTGGAAGCCGTCCTCGACCCGGTACAGCGCGGTCGACAGCAGCCAGGCCAGCGCGCCGCACAACAGCCCGCCGATCAGGCAGGACAGCAGCGCCGACGGCGGCAGCGCTTCGGTATGCAGCGGGAACAGTGGTCCGGCGTCGAGCAGCAGCGGGCGCAGGAAGCCCGCCACCGCGCACGCCACGGCCACCGGCGCCAGGCTGCGCGGGCGCAGTTCGAACAGCAGCAGCTCCACCGCCAGCAGCAGCGCGGCGATCGGCGTGCCGAAGATGGCCGTCATGCCGGCCACGGCGCCGGCCACCAGTAGGGCCTTGCGCTCGGCGCCGCTGAGGTGGAAGTGCTGGGCGATCAGCGAGCCGACCGCGCCGCCGGTCATGATGATGGGCCCCTCGGCGCCGAACGGGCCGCCGCTGCCGATGGCGATGCCCGAGGCCAGCGGCTTGAGAACGGCCACCCTGGGCGACATGGTGCTGCTCTTGAACAGGATGGCCTCGATCGCTTCCGGGATGCCGTGGCCGCGTATCGCCTCGGTGCCGTAGCGCGCGATCAGGCCGATGACCAGGCCGCCGATCACCGGCACCGCGATTACCCAGGCGCCCAGCGTGTGCGCGGCCGGCGAGGTGAACGCGGTCGAGAATTTCTGGAAGAAGAACAGATTGGTGAAGAAGTTGATCGCGTGCAGCAGCAGGTCGGCGGTCACGGTGCTGAGCGCGCCGACCACGGCGGCGATGGCGGCGATCAGCACCAGCCGGGAACTGCCGTCGAAATCGCGGCGGGCGTCGTAGTTATTCATGGTCGTCCTGGCTGAGTTTAGGGATGGTGAAGACGCCGTCCAGCGACAGCAGTTCCGCGCGGTGCAGCTCGGCCAGCTGGCTGAGCATGGCCTCGCCTTCCTTGAGCAAGTGGACTTCGACCCGGCGGCGGTCGCTGCTGCCGGGGCGGCGTTCGACCAGGCCGACGGCCTCGCAGCGCGACACCAGCGCCACCACGCCGTGCGGCTTGGCTTGCAGGCGTTCGGCCAGTTCGCCGACGGTGGCCCAGTCGCGGCCGGGATAGCCCTTGATGTGCAGCAGCAGCAGGTACTGCAGCGGCGTGATGCCTTTGGCCTGCACCACGTCTTCGGAAAAGCGTTCGAAGCGCCGCATCTGGTAGCGGAATTCGGACAGCGCGGCGAAGTCGGACTTGGCGAGCGGAGGCGGGGAGCGTGAGGGCATGGCGGCGGCGCTGAGTATGAAAGCGCACAATATATCACAACATGATATATTTTATCCGGGTAAAAAAAATCCCCGCCGAGGCAGGGATTTTGCGGAGCAGGGGCGCTTAGCCGTGCTTCTTGATGAACTCGGTAATTTTCGGGCACACCACTTCGCGCCAGCGGCGGCCGGAGAAGATGCCGTAGTGGCCGGCTTGCGGCGCCACGAAGTCCTGCTGCATGTCGGCCGGGATGCCGGTGCACAGGTCGTGCGCGGCCTGGGTCTGGCCGGCGCCGGAGATGTCGTCCAGCTCGCCTTCGACGGTGAACAGCGCCACCGTGGTGATGTCCTGCGGACGCACCAGCTTGCCGCCGACCATCCACGTACCCTTGGGCAGCGCGAAGTCCTGGAACACGGTCTTGATCGTGTCCAGGTAGTACTCGGCCGGCATGTCCAGCACGGCGTTGTACTCGTCGTAGAACTTGCGGTGGCTGTCGGCCGGCTCGTCGTCGCCCTCGACCAGGTGCATGTAGAACTCGCGGTGGCTCTGCGCGTGGCGGCCAGGGTTCATGGCGATGAAGCCGGCGTGCTGCAGGAAGCCCGGATAGACCTTGCGGCCGAAGCCCGGATAGTTCGGCGGCACCGCGTAGATCACGGTGTTTTCAAACCACGAGAATTTCTTTTCGGTGGCCAGGTTGTTGACCTGCGTCGGCGAGCGGCGCGGGTCGATCGGGCCGCCCATCATGGTCATGGTCTTCGGCAGCGCCGGATCCTTGGCGGTGGCCATCAGCGAAATCGCCGCCAGCACCGGCACGGTCGGCTGGCAGACGGAAATCACGTGCACGTCCGGGCCCAGCTGGCGGATGAAGTCCTGCACGTAGAAAATGTAGTCGTCCAGGTGGAAGGCGCCTTCCGACAGCGGCACCATGCGCGCATCGGTCCAGTCGGTGATGAAAACGTCGTGGTCATGCAACAGGCCGCGCACGGTGTCGCGCAGCAGCGTCGAATGGTGGCCGGACAGCGGCGCCACCAGCAGCACGGTCGGCTGTTTCAGGGCCTTGGTCTGCTTGGCGTCCAGGTCTTTCTTGAAGTGGATCAGGCGGCAGAAGGCCTTGTTCGACACCACTTCTTCGATGATGCCGATGGTTTCGCCCTTGACTTCGGTGCTGTCGATTTCAAACGCCGGCTTCTCGTAGTCCTTGCCCAGGCGGTACATCAGCTCGTAGCCCGCGGCGATGCGCTGGGCAAATGGCGTGTGCGCCAATGGCGAGACCGGGTTGGTGAACATCTTGGAGGACGCGTCGGCCCATTGCATCAGAGGCGTCAGGAACGAGCGGTGCATTTCGTGCAGGTGGTAGAGCATATTTATTCCTGGAGTCAAGAGCTTGGTGCGATGCACCAATACCTTACATCATAAGCCAAATTATAGAATAATTGTTCGTGACGTAAAGCATTCCAAAGTACCCTCGGGCAAGCCTACGTATTATCCACAATAGGGCCGTGGTCAAATAATAATACCGCCGAACCAATAAAAAAAGCAGCGTTTCCGCTGCTTTTGTGTAGGACACTTGCTGATGCTTAGTCGAAGACCGGGGTTTCGACGCCGAGAACCTTGTGCAGTTTCGGCGAAGTGGTGGTGTATTGCATGTGGATCTTCTTGTCCGGGAAGATGTACGGCGCGGCGCCGAAGGCGGCCAGCGCGGCTTCATGGAAGCCCGACAGGATCAGTTTTTTCTTGCCCGGATAGGTGTTGATGTCGCCCACCGCGAAGATGCCCGGCACGTTGGTCTCGAACTTCTCGGTGTTTTGCACCTTCAGTTGGCGGCGCTCGATGTCCAGGCCCCATTCGGCGATCGGACCCAGCTTCGGCGACAGGCCGAAGAACACCAGCAGCATGTCCAGCGGCACGCGGCGGGTGACGCCGTCGGCGCCGGTCACTTTCAGCTGCGACAGCTTGCCGTCGGCGTCGACTTCATGGCCGGTGGCCTGACCGATGATCAGTTGCATTTCGTATTCATCGCACAAGGCTTTCATCTTGGCGACCGAGGCTGGCGCGGCGCGGAAATCCTCGCGGCGGTGCAGCAGAACCACCGATTCGGCCTTGCCGACGAAATTCAGCGCCCAGTCCAGCGCGGAGTCGCCGCCGCCGCAGATGACCAGGTTCTTGCCTTCGAACTGGGCAGGATCCTTGACCTTGTAGTGCAGCTGCGATCCTTCGAACACTTCGATGCCGTCCACTTTCAGCGTGCGGGCCTGGAACGAGCCGACGCCGGCGGCGATGAAGATGGTCTTGGTGATGAAGGCGGTGCCGGCGCTGGTCTCGACGTCGAAGCGGCCGTCGTCGCGGCGGGCGACCTTGGTCACTTCCTGGCCCAGGTGGAAGGTCGGCTCGAACGGCTCGATCTGCTTGAGCAGGTTGTCGGTCAGTTCCTGGCCGGTGCACGAAGGCACGGCCGGGATGTCGTAGATCGGCTTGTCCGGGTACAGTTCCACGCACTGTCCGCCCACCGCGCCCAGCGAATCGATCACGTGGGCTTTGATTTCCAGCAGGCCGAGTTCGAAGACCTGGAACAGGCCGACCGGGCCGGCGCCGATGATGACGGCATCGGCTTCGATGACGCCAGGGGAGGTGACAGTGCTATTCATACGTGGTTTCCTGTTATTTCAATAATGGTTAGGCAACACTGGGCTGCGCGGCGGCTGTTGCCAGCGGACGCGGAAGGCGCTGCCCCGGGCTGCCTCGCCAGACGGGCGTCTTAGCGTACCAGCAGGTGCAGTTTTTCTTTGACGTCCTTGAACTGGTCCGCTTCCGGCAGCGGAGGGATAGTCTTGGTAATCGAAGGCCAGTTGCGGGCGAGGTCGACGTTAATCTTGATGAATTGCTGCTGGTCGCCAGGCACGTCTTCTTCGGCGAAGATCGCGTTGACCGGGCATTCAGCCACGCACACGGCGCAGTCGATGCACTCGTCAGGGTCGATCGCGAGGAAGTTCGGGCCTTGGCGGAAACAATCTACCGGGCAAACATCGACGCAGTCCGTATAGCGGCAGCTGATGCAAGATTCGGTGACAACGTGGGTCATAACAGTCCTATCAATGTTGGTGTGCAGCGGCGTCGGCGGCGGTGGGATGGCCCGGCTAACCTCAGCAAAGCACTGTATTTTAAGGTAATTCGCTATTTCTCACAAATTGCGCTTATATACAATACATATAAGCAAATGCGTTGTGGCGCGGACTGGCGCGGCTGCGGCGCAACTGGCATCATGGCGCCTTTTCATACAAGAGGATGCCGGATGGCTGATATCAACATCGTCCAGGAGCACCACCTGGCGCTGGAACCGGCCCGCGCGGCCGCCCAGGAAGTGGCCGACAAGCTGGCCGAGCAATTTGATCTGGAATGTGTGTGGGATGGCGATGTGCTGCGTTTCGAGCGCAGCGGCGTCAGCGGATCGCTGACCTTGCTGCCGGAAGAGGCGCGTTTGCATATCGCGCTGGGCTTCCTGTTCAGCGCGTTCTCGTCGCAGATCGAGGCCAAGGTGGCCGACAAGATGCAGCGCGTGTTCACCGCCGCATAACAGCGTGGGGTCAAGTCTGACATTCGGACACGGCCTCTGCTGTAACGTCGTGTTACAGCAGAGGCCGTGTCCGAATGTCAGACTTGACCCCGCGGTTTTATTTGAGACCTTCGATCAGGTCGATGTACTGCTGTTTCGCTTCGTCCAGCGAGGTGCCTTGCAGCGCGGCCCAGGCGTCGAACTTGGCGCGGCCGACGAAATCGGTCATGCCTGGACGGTCGCCGCTGGCGTCGCCCGCCGAACCTTGCTTGAACAGCGCGTAGATTTTCAGCAGCGTCATGTTGTCCGGGCGCTCAGGCAGGTTCTTCGAATCCAGCTGGGCTTGCGCGAATTGCTCTTCTAAACTCATCACTTCTCCTCGGGTAGGTAGGGGGTAGCCGCCATCATACCCGCAGCCGCCGCCAAAACCGCTAGAGGGACTCCTCAAAAACAGAACGGCGGACAGGCCGGTCCGAAGACCTGGCATGTACCGCCGTTTCCGGTGCCCTGGCGGGCACTGGCACTGCGACGCGAACGCCGCGTGCCGAAGCGCCTGCTTACTTCTTCTTCGTCGGGTTGACTGCCGACTTCAGGGTCGCGCCAGCCGAGAATTTTGGAGTTTTCGACGCAGCGATCTTGATCGCTTCGCCGGTTGCAGGATTGCGGCCTTTACGAGCAGCGCGTTTCGCTACGGAGAAGGTGCCGAAGCCGGTGATGCCTACCGTGTCGCCTTTTTTCAGACGCTCGGTGATGATGGCGATCAGAGTATTCACTGCACCGTTGGCGGCAGCAGCGGACACTTCAGTGCGTTTCGCAAATTCTGCAATCAATTCGCCTTTTTTCATTACTACCTCCTTGGTTATTAGAGCGCGCAGATTAGCATAAATATTGTCAAATGTAATGGTTTCTGTACGAAGTAGCCCTTACAGTAGCTGCCGCGCCACGCTGCACTGCAATAAAACCCCCGTGTTTACTGGCGCTACGCGGCGCGCGCGGACCCGCATCGCGCTGCAAAAAGGTTTATGATGGGACGATCCGGGACAGGAATCATGACCTTTTCAGACGAGACTTTGATTGCATATGCCGACGGCGAACTGGACGACGCCTTGCGCCTCGCCGTCGAGTCCGCTATGCGGCGCGACAGCAGCATCGCCCGCCGCGTGGCCCGCCTGCGCGCCGCGCGCGACGAGGTGTACGCCGACCAGGCGCCGTCCGGCGTCGAACTGGGTTCCCATCCGCGCCATGCCAAGGTGGTGCAGCTGGCGGCGGTGCGCGCGCAGCGCGCTGCGCAGCAGCAGGCCGCGCGCAAGGCGGCCAGGCATCAATGGGGCTGGCTGGAATGGAGCGCGCTGGCGCTGGTCATGGTACTGGGCCTGGCGGCCGGCAAATTCGGCCTGGCGCGCTGGCAGCCGGGCTGGTTCAGCGAACCGGCGGTGGCGCCGACCACCGTCGCCAGCCGCAACGGCATGCTGGTCGCGCAGGGCCGGCTGGCCAACGCACTCAGCCAGCAGATGGGCGGCGCCGCGCCGTCGGAGGGCGAGGTGCGGGTGGGGCTGAGTTTTCTATCGAACGAGGGAGGGTACTGCCGCAGCTTTACGCTGGTGGGCCTGAGCCAGGATCTGGTGGGGATAGCCTGCCGCATCAGCGATGAATGGCGGATCCCGGTGCTGGTGCAGAATGCGCGGCCGTTGCCGGCGCCGGGCGCTTACGGCCTGGGCGGCACCGACATGCCGACGGCGCTGCTGGAAGCGATCGACCAGCGCATCGTCGGCGGCATGCTCGACACGCGAGCGGAGCTAGAAGCGCTGCGCAGGAACTGGCAGCGCTAGCGAACGTAATTAAACGCCCAACAGTTCTACATCAAAAATCAGCGTGGCGTTCGGCGGGATCACGCCGCCGGCGCCGCGCGAGCCGTAGCCCAGGTCGGCAGGGATGATCAGCTGGCGCACGCCGCCGATTTTCATGCCTTGCACGCCTTCATCCCAACCACGGATGACCATGCCGGCGCCCAGGGCGAACTCGAATGGATCGTTGCGGTCCTTGCTGGAGTCGAATTTTGCACCCTTGGTGCCGTCGTCGTTGCGCAGCCAACCGGTGTAGTGCACGGTGACGTTCTGGCCGGCTTTGGCGACTTCGCCTTCGCCTTCGGTCAGTTCGATGTATTGCAGGCCGGAGTCGGTGGTAATGGTGGACATGATTTTCCTTCTATGGAGACGTTAAAAGATAGCCCCGAATTGTAGCAGGGCGCCCGCAGCAAGGAATAATTGCGGCATTTGTCTCGTCCCGGCGCAGTTTGCACGTAAAATAAACGTTTTGCTCTTTCAAGCGATTTTTACATGCTCCGTAGTTTCCGCCGTATCGTGCTTTCCTGTGTCTGCGCCGTCACTGCCATCAGCAGCGCGCAGGCCAACGTAGTGGTTGTGCTTAACTCGCGCGACGCCACTGTGCAGCTGCTGGACCAGGACACTTACAAAGACCTGTCCACCTTCCCGGTCGGCAAAGAGCCGCACCACCTGATGTCGACCCCGGATAACAAGTCCCTGATCGTCGCCAGCTCGGTGGGCAACGAACTGATCTTCCTCGATCCGAAGAGCGGCCAAGTCCAGCGCACCATCAAGGACATCCTCGACCCTTACCAGATCGGCTTCTCGCCGGACCAGAAGTGGTTCGTGTCGAACTCGCTGCGCCTGGATCGCGTCGACCTGTACAAATACGACGGCGCCAACCTGACCTTGGCCAAGCGCATCCCGCTGGCCAAGCTGCCCAGCCACATGGCCTTCAACGCCGCCAGCAATATGGTGTTCATCACCCAGCAGGGCAGCGACCAGATCAGCGCCATCGACCTGAGCACGCAGACGCTGAAGTGGACCATGTCGGTCGGCAAGCTGCCGGCCGGTATCGCCATGACGCCGGACGACAAGTACCTGCTGGTCGGCATCATGGGCAGCGATTACGTCGAAGTGATCGACTGGAAAACCCAGAAAACCGTCAAGCGCATCAAGACCGGCCAGGGCGCGCACAACTTCCGCGCCGCCGGCGACGGCCGCCTGACCTATGTGTCGAACCGGGTGTCGAACTCGATTAACATCATCGACCAGAAGACGCTGGAAAACGTCGGCCAGATCAATGTTCCCGGCGGCCCGGACTGCATGGAGATCACCGCCGACGGCAAGACCATGTGGGTCACGCTGCGCTGGATCAAGAAAGTGGCTGTGATCGACCTGGCCACCCGCAAGGTGACCAAGCTGATCCCGGTGGGACGCTCGCCGCACGGCGTGTTCTTCTTCAACTCCGCCCAGCGCATGTAATGAACGCCGCCGCCGCCCTCACTTTGCTGGCGCTGGCGGCTACGCCGGCGGTGCAGGCCGCCGACAGCGCCAAGGCGGCCAACGCGACCAATAGCGACGCGCGCGAGCTCAACGACGC
Source organism: Duganella sp. BJB476 (assembly GCF_003416895.1). GTDB lineage: Bacteria > Pseudomonadota > Gammaproteobacteria > Burkholderiales > Burkholderiaceae_D > Rugamonas. The sequence goes on along the minus strand of NZ_QVIO01000010.1, from coordinate 136,629 downwards.
CGCCCGCGCCGCCAATGCCCATGCCCGCAGCCTCAACGGCCCGGCGCGGCGCGCGGCCGAAGCCAAGGCGGCCGGCATCGCCGCTGCAGCCGCCGCCGCCGCGACAGCTGCGTCGGCGGCTCCCGCAGCTTCGGCCGTAGCCGTCGCGTCCGTTGCGGCAGGCGCAGGCGCCAAGCCGCAAGCGGCCGTGCTGCGCCACAGCGCCTGCAAGGGCACCATCTACCTGACTTTCGACACCGGCAGCCAGTCCCAGGCGGCGCTGATCGCGGACACGCTGAACCGTCACCAGATCAAGGCCACCTTCTTCCTGGCCAACGAGAAAACCATCAACGGCGATTACTCGCTGGACCCGTCGTGGTCGGCCTACTGGAAGGCCCGCGTGGCCGAAGGGCATGCGATCGGTTCGCACACCTTCGACCATGATGTGCTGGTCAAGGACGGCGCCGACGGCGCACTGCAGGTCAAGCCGGGCTTCGGCGCGCAGGCCGGCAAGCTGCGCTCGCTGACGCCCGCGCAGTATTGCGAGGAAATCAAGCGCGTCGACCAGCGTTTCGTCGAACTGACCGGCAAGCACCTCGATCCGATCTGGCGCGCGCCGGCCGGCCGCACCACGCCGCGTTCGCTGGCGGCGGCGCAGGCCTGCGGCTACGCGCATGTGGGCTGGGCGCCTGCCGGCTTCTCCGGCGACGAGCTCTCCAGCACGGCCTACCCGAATGCGGTATTGTTGCAGAAGTCCCTGCGCGACTTGCGGGACGGCGACATCTTCGTCGCCCACATGGGCATCTGGTCGCGCAAGGATGCGTGGGCGCCGGCCAACCTGGAGCCGCTGATCAGCGGCCTGGAGCAGAAGGGCTATTGCTTCGCCACGCTGCGCGAGCATCCCGACTATCTTTCACAGTTCAACAAGCACAAATGATGCAATTAATTTCCGACTGGCTGGGCGTGGCCCAAGGCTGGTTGTTCGAGACGGTGATACAGCCGCTGGTGTTCCAGCTCGGCTTCGGCGAATTTATCGAGGAAGCGTTCGAGGGCACCGAGTGGCTGCTGATCGGCATGCTGGAGCTGACCTTGCTGTTCCTGGTGCTGCGTCCGCTGGAGGCGATGATCCCGGTGCACAAGTTCACCGATCCGCACGCCCGCCGGACCGACTTCATCTACACCGTGCTGCACCGCATCGGCCTGTTCTCGGTGCTGATCTTCTTCACGCTCGATCCGATGATGGACAGCGTGGCCGCGATGCTGCGCTTTAAAAGCTTCCAGCCGCTCAACCTGGAGACGCTGTGGCCGGGCATCAGCCCGCTGGGCAGTTTCCTGGTCTACTTCGTGGTGCTGGACTTCTTCGATTACTGGTACCACCGCGCCTCGCACCAGTTCAACTGGTGGTGGGGCTTGCATGGCCTGCACCACAGCCAGCAGAACATGAACCTGTGGAGCGACAACCGCAACCATTTGCTCGATGACCTGCTGCGCGACGTCTACATGGGCGTGATCGCGCTGTGCATCGGCGTCGAGCCGTCGCAGTATGTGATGCTGGTGTCGGTGTCGCGTATCCTGCAAAGCCTGCAGCACGCCAACGTGCGCATCCACTTCGGCCGTGTCGGCGAATGGCTGTTGGTGTCGCCGCGCTACCACCGCATGCACCACGCGATCGGCGTCGGCCATGAATCGCACGGCAAGGGCACGCTGGGCGGCTGCAATTTCGCCGTGCTGCTGCCCATCTGGGACATCATTTTCCGCACCGCCAATTTCACGCCGGCATTTGTCGCCACCGGCATCCGCGACCAGCTGCCGCAGACCGACGCACAGGGCGTCGTCACACCGGGCCGCGAGTACGGCAAGGGTTTCTGGGCGCAGCAATGGCTGGGCCTCAAGCGCATGGTTGAATACGCACGCAAGGATGTAGTCTGATGACGAATGTACTCCGCTCCTGGGGCCGTGCCTTCCTGTCGCAATGGCACGGCAAGATGCTGGCGATGAGCCTGGCGCCTTTCCTGCTGGCGGTTGGCGTGTGGGCCATGGCGCTGTATTTCTGGCTGCAACCGCTGATCGATTTCGTGCATGCGCAATTCTCCGAGCACAACCTGTTCACGCCGGCCGGCAACTTGCTCACTTCGCTGGGGCTGGCCGTGCTGAAAACCGTGATGCCGCCGTTGATCGCCATGCTGCTGTTCCTGCCGCTGATGATACTGACCGCGCTGATCTTCATCGGCGTGATCGCGATGCCGCTGATCGGCCGCCACGTCGGCCTGCGCCACTATCCGCAGCTGGAGCAGCGCAAAGGCGGCAGCCTGGTCGGCAGCGCCATTACCGCGCTGGGCGGCATGGCGATCTTCATCGGCCTGTGGATACTGACCTTGCCGCTGTATTTCTTTCCGCCGCTGGCCATCATCGTGCAGGCGCTGCTGTGGGGCTGGCTGACTTGCCGCGTGATGGTGTACGACGCGCTGGCCGACTACGCCACGGCCGAGGAGCGCCGCCAGATCCTGGCCGAGCACCGCTGGCGTTTGCTGGCGATCGGCGTGATCTCGGGCGCGGCCGGCGCCTTGCCGGGCGCGATCTGGCTGGGCGGCACGGTGCTGGCGGTGGTGTTCTTCCCCTTCCTGGCGGCGGCGTCGATCTGGCTGTACGTGCTGATTTTTATCTTCACCGGCTTGTGGTTTGCGTATTATTGTCTCGATGCGCTGGCGCGCCTGCGCGCCCAGGCTGCCGCTCCGGCGGAAATCACCCTTTAAAGAAAGCAGATAACCATGGCCATCGGTCTCATCATCATCGGCGACGAAATCCTGTCCGGCAGGCGCGTCGACCAGCATTTCCCCAAGGTCGTGCAGATGCTGGCGGCGCGCGGCCTGCAACTGAACTGGGCCGAGATCCTGGCCGACGACCCTGAACGCATCACCGCCACGCTCAAGCGCACCTTCGCCAGCGACGACATCGTGTTCTGCTGCGGCGGGATCGGCGCCACGCCGGACGACCACACCCGCCTGGCCGCCGCCAACGCGCTGGGCCTGCCGCTGGTCATGCATGAGCAGGGCAAGATCAACATCCAGCAGCGCATCCTGCAAATGGGCCAGGACGCCGGCCAGGAGGTGGACCTGAACTCCGCCGAAAACCTGCACCGCCTGAAGATGGCCGAGTTCGCCCAAGGCGCGGCGCTGATTCCTAATCCGTACAACAACATTGCCGGTTTCGCTTTGCACAAACACTACTTCGTGCCGGGCTTCCCGGTGATGGCGTGGCCGATGATCGAGTGGGTGCTGGACAACCACTACGCCGACCTGTTCAACCGCGAACCGCGCCTGGAGCAGTCGGTGCTGGTGTACGAGGCGGCCGAATCGGCGCTGACGCCGCTGATGGTGGCGATCGAAGCGCAGTTCCCGAGGGTGAAGGTATTCAGCCTGCCGAGCGTGGGCGATGCGCAGACGCGCCGCCATATCGAGCTGGGAGTCAAAGGCGAAGCGGTCCAGACAGCCACAGCGTTTATTCAATTGTGCTCCGAGCTCAAGAAGCTCAATGTAGAGTTCAGCAACACTTAGTGTCACACTGTTATCAGAAGGGCCTGGACGGCGTTCTTCCCTCGGGGAGAGCGCCGTTGTTTTTTTGCGAAAAACAAACGGCGCAGTAAAATTATTCTGCGTCCGCGCCGGTTCGCACCCCTCTGATGTGGTGCAATGGAAGCTCGCAAGTCCTAGTAAGTTTTACTGAAACAGCTGACCGGTTTGAATCATATGTTAAGCAATCGTCGTTTCCGCCGGCCCCGTCTTGTTGTTCGCGCAGTGCGCAAATTGCGCGCAGGCGCAGCAGCATTAGGCTATCGCCGTACCCGGCACCTGCGTGTCGTGCCGCCGCCCACTCCCGAGCAAACCGAAGCGCATCTGGCCCAGGCCCAGATGGACGCGCCGCCGCCCACCACACCGCCGAAAAGCAAACGCTCGCGCAACGCTTTCCTGCTGGTGCTGCTGGTCGGCCTGTCGTTCGCGGTCTACTGGGGCATACAGGAAACCCGCACCTCCAGCATGCAGGCGCGCATCTTCACCGACCTGGTCGGCAAGATGACCTACAAGATGGAGCCGGGCGCCAGCAAGGCGATCCGCTTCCCGAAAGACAGCCCGTATGACGAGCGGCTCGGCTACGCCGGCCTGCCGGACTACCTGGGCAAGCTGAGCGCGCGCGACTATCAGGTCAGCGCGCAGGTGCGCATCTCGCCCAAGATGGCCGAGCTGGCTGACATGGGCGTGTTCGCCACCTATCGCGAAAAGACCAAGACCGGCCTGACGATCTACGATTGCCGCGCGCAGCAGCTGTTTGCCGCCAGCTATCCGGAGCGCATCTACAACAAGTTCGAACAGGCGCCGATGGCCTTGATTAACAGCCTGCTGTTCATCGAAAACCGCGAGCTGCTCGACACCAAGTACCCGACCCGCAATCCCGCCGTCGAGTGGGACCGGCTGGGCAAGGCGGTGATAGAAAAAAGCGTGACCTCGGTCGCCGGCGGCCACCGCGCGGCGGGCGGCAGCACGCTGGCCACGCAGATCGAAAAATACCGCCACTCGCCGGAAGGCCGCACCGGTTCCATGAAGGACAAGCTGCAGCAGATGGTCTCGGCCAGCCTGCGCTCTTACCAGGACGGGCCCGACACCACCAAGGCGCGCCGCCGCATCGTTATCGATTACCTGAACACGGTGCCGCTGTCGGCCAAGCCCGGCTACGGCGAAGTGAACGGCATCGGCGACGGCATGTGGGTGTGGTACGGCCGCAGCTTCCCGGACTTCAACCGTCTGCTGGGCGGCAATCTCGACAACCCGGATGCGGAAACCGCGCTGACTTTCAAGGAAGCGCTGAGCCTGATGATCGCGCAACGCCGTCCGAGCTATTACCTGGGCGCCGGCGCGGCCGACCTGGAAGTGCTGGCCAACAGCCACCTGCGCATCCTGGCCCAGGACGGTGTGATCACGCCGGCCATGCGCGACGTGGCCTTGCAGCAGAAATTGCATCCGGCCACCGGCAACGGCCTGGAGTCGGCGCCGGCGATGACGTTTGTGTCGCGCAAGGCCTCCAACGCGATCCGCAACCACCTGGCCAACTTGCTGGGCGACAACCGCATGTACAACCTGGACCGACTGGACCTGAGCGTGGTCAGCACGCTGGACGCGCAGGCGCAGACCGCCGTCACCCAAGTGCTGCGCGACCTGCGCGATCCGGAGAAGGCCAAGGCCGCCGGCCTGACCGGCAAGGGCATGCTGGGCAACGGCGATCCTGCCAACGTGGTGTACAGCTTCACCTTGCTGGAGAAGGGCGAGCAGAACAATCTGCTGCGCCTGCAAACGGATAACTTCGACCAGCCGCTGGACATCAACGAAGGCGCCAAGCTGGACCTGGGCTCGACCGCCAAGCTGCGCACGTTGGTGACCTACCTCGACATCGTCGACATGCTGCACAAGAAGTACGGCGGCATGGATGCTGCGGCGCTCGGCAACGTCCGGGTCGATCCGCAGGACAAGCTGTCGCAATGGGCGCTGGACTACTTCAAGGCGCTGCCATTGGAGAAGGGCGGACGCGAACTGACGCCGATGCTGAACGCGGCCATGGAGCGCAAGTATTCCGGCAATCCGGGCGAGGGCTTCTTCACCGGCGGCGGCCTGCACCACTTCGGCAACTTCTCGAAGGAAGACAACGGCAAGATCCTGACCGTGACCGAGGCGCTGCGCCATTCGACCAACCTGGTGTTCGTGCGCCTGATGCGCGACGTCGCCAAGTACTACATGTTCCAGACGCCGGGTTCGTCGGCATCGCTGCTGGCCGATTCGGACGATCCGCGCCGCGCGCAATACCTGGCGCGCTTCGCCGACAAGGAAGGCAAGGAGTTCCTGGCGCGCTTCTACCTGAAGTACAAGGGCAAGCCTGAGTCCGAGCTGGACAAGATCCTGCTGGCGAATATCCGCAGCACGCCGGTGCGGTTGGCGGTGATTCATCGCACCGTCTATCCGACGGCCAGCCTGCAGCAGTTTGCCGCCTTCCTGAAGGACAACCTGCCGTCGCAGAACGAGGTGCCGGAAGATCGCGTGGCCAAGCTGTACGACCAGTATGCGATCGACAAGTGGTCGCTGGCCGATCGCGGCTACCTGGCCAGCGTACATCCGCTGGAGCTGTGGATGGCTGCTTACATGCGCCTGCACAACGGCGCCACGCTGTCGCAGATGACGGCGGCCAGCGAGCAGGAGCGGCAGGAGGTCTACCAGTGGCTGTTCAAGACCCACCACAAGCATGCGCAGGACAAGCGCATCGTCGGCCTGATCGAGGTGGAAGGCTTCATGGAAATCCACAAGCAGTGGAAGAAGATGGGCTATCCGTTCGAATCGCTGGTGCCGTCGTATGCGACCACCCTGGGCGCGTCGGCCGACCGTCCGGCGGCGCTGGCCGAGATGATGGGGATTATCGTCAACGGCGGCGTGCGCAAGAGCAGCCAGCGCATCAGCTCGTTGCACTTCGCCGAGGGCACGCCGTATGAGACGGTGGTCACCAAGGGCAAGCCGACCGCCAACGAGCAGGTGCTGTCGCCGGAGGTGGCGCGCGTGGTGGCCGATGCGATACGCGGCGTGGTGTCGGATGGCACCGCCAAGCGGGCGCGCATGGCTTTCGTCGGTTCGGACGGCAAGGTGATCCCGGTCGGCGGCAAGACCGGCACCGGCGACCAGCGCTTCGACGTGTATGGCGGTGGCGGACGCCTGATCGAGTCGCGCTATGTGAACCGGTCGGCGACGTTTGTGTTCAATATCGGCGAACGCTTCTTCGGTTCGATGACGGCCTACGTGCACGGGCCGGATTCGAAGCACTACGACTTCACCAGCGCATTGCCGGTGCAGCTGCTGGTGGTGCTGGCGCCCAACCTGATGCCGCTGATCGAGCCGCATCCGATCGCCAAGCCGGGGCCGACGCCACCGGTGATCGTCAAGACCGGCGGCAACGCCACGGCGGCGGTGACGCCGCCGCTGCAGGCTTGCGGAGGTTGATCGGTATCGGGCGTGTTTCCCTTGCATAGTTGCTCATTTGTTGGCAATGTATCAGCCCATGAAACCGATACGCCACCACATGTCCAAAATCCTCAAGTTCACGCAGTTCTCCATGCGGGACTTGTTTGTCGCCGCCGCGCCCACCATCGCCCTGATCGCCGGCGTCTGCCTGCTGGCCTACTGGCTGGTGGACCCGGCGCCGCCGCGCACGGTGCGCTTGGCCACCGGCCAGGAAAACAGCGCCTACGCCGAATTCGGTAAGAAATACGCGGCCGCGCTGGCCAAGCACGGCGTCAAGGTGACGCTGGTGCCGTCCGCCGGCTCCGGCGAAAACCTCAAGCGCCTGAAGGCCGGCGAAGTCGATATCGCCTTCGTCCAAAGCGGCTCCACCAACGAGGAAGCGGCCGAACGCGAAGGCCTGACCTCGCTGGGCAGCCTGTTTGTCGAGCCGCTGTGGCTGTTCCTGCGCGAGACCAAGGGCAAGCCGCCCATCACCCAGCTGACCCAGCTGAAGGGCCTGAAGATCAACTACGGCCCCAAAGGCGCCGGCGCCCCGCGCCTGTTCCGCCAGGTGCTGGAGCTGAACGGCATCGAGAAGGGCGAAGTGGAGCGTTTCTCGCTGGCCAACACGCCGGCCACGGTGGAATTGCTGGAAGGCCGCATCGACGGCCTGGTGTTCACCTCCGCCCCGGAAGCGCCGCTGATCCAGATGCTGCTGCAAACGCCGGGCATCAAGCTGTTCGACTTCAACCAGGCGGAAGCTTACGCCCGCAAGTTGCCCTTCTTGAGCCATGTGGTGCTGCCGCAGGGGATCGTCGACCTCGGCCGCAACATCCCGGCCGAGGACTACAACCTGATCGCCCCGACCGCCACGCTGGTGGCGCGCGACGACCTGCATCCGGCGCTGACCGACCTGTTCGTGCAGGCGGCCAGCAGCATCCACAGCGGCGCCGGCTGGTTCTCGCAGCAGGGCCAGTTCCCGTCGGCCAAATACACCGAGATCCCGGTGGACGCCGAAGCGGCCAAGTTCTACAAGAGCGGCCCGCCGCTGCTGCAACGCTACATGACGTTCTGGCTGGCGAATTTCTTCGACCGCATGTGGGTCGTGGTGGTGGCGCTGGGCGCGTTGATACTGCCGCTGTCCAAGGTGGTGCCGCCGCTGTACGTGTGGCGCATCCGTTCGCGCGTGTACCGCTGGTACGGCCAGCTGCGCGCGGTGGAGCAGGCGGTGGAGGAAGCGCCGGAGGAAACCCGCATGCAGGTCTACGAGAGCCAGCTGGTGCGCCTGAACGAGATCGAGGACCTGGTTAACCAGGTGTCGATCCCGCTATCGTTCGCGGACGGCTTGTACGGCTTGCGCAGCCACATCCAGTTCGTGCGCAAGCGTATCCAGTTCCTGATGGGTGAATCGGCGCCCGCCTCGGATGAGGCGGTGGCGGTTTAAGCCCCGGTCCAGGGCAGCTCGGCCTTGCACCAGCCGCTGACGTTCTTGCGGTGGCCGTGCTCGTCCTTGTCGCCTTCGAAGCCTTCCAGGATGTCGTAGCAGTGCTGGTAGCCGTGTTCGGTGGCCAGCTTGGCGGCGCTGCGCGAGCGCACGCCGGAACGGCACAGGAACAAAATCACCTGGTCCTTGCGCGCCACCGAGTTCAGCTGTTCGATGAACTCATGGTTGGCGATCCCGCCCGGATACAAATTCCACTGCACCGCACCATGTTGGGCTTCCGGTATCGCCACCCGGCCTACCCAGTCGCGCTCGGCATGGGTGCGCACATCGACCAGCTTGACCGCATTGTCGGCGCTGATCAGTTCAAAGGCTTCCTGCGGCGTCACGGCGCCGGCATAGGGCCAGTCTTTGCTGCGGCTGCGGGCCAGCGCAAGAATATCGTCTATTTTGCTCATGTCATGTTCCAGAAATAAGTTTGAGTTTATTATAGGCTTCCTGCGCCCGCACCACACGCAGACGCACCAAAGCCGTGCATTTTTCAGGAATCTTCCAAAAATGCACAAAACAGGTGCAATATCTCGAATACGCACTCAGTTGGTGCGGTGTTGCGTTGCCTCAAATAGTGGCACTTTGGCCTGCTCGTGAATTTTAGATTCATTTTCCCAGCAAGTTCAAAGACGCTATCGACATAAGCTGATGAGTTTTAAGCTGGCACGAATACTGCTTACCAAGAGCGCACGAGTCCCACATTCCTTTAGGAGATACGCATGGCAATGACAGCCGCAGAAGTTCTGAAAATGGTCCAGGAAAACGAAGTCAAATTCGTTGATTTCCGTTTCGCCGACACCCGTGGTAAAGAACAGCACGTCACCGTGCCTGTGTCGCACTTCGACATCGACAAGTTCGAATCGGGCCACGCCTTCGACGGTTCCTCGATCGCCGGCTGGAAAGGCATCGAAGCTTCGGACATGATTCTGCTGCCAGATCCAAACACCGCGAACATCGACCCGTTCATGGAAGAGACCACGCTGTTCATGCAGTGCGACGTCATCGAGCCTGCCGACGGCAAGGGTTACGACCGCGATCCACGCTCCATCGCCAAGCGCGCTGAAGCCTACCTGAAATCGTCCGGCATGGGCGACACCGCCTACTTCGGCCCAGAGCCAGAATTCTTCATCTTCGACAGCGTGCGCTGGAAGATCGACATGTCCGGCTGCTTCGTCAAGATCGATTCCGAAGAAGCATCGTGGACCACCGGCGAAAAGCTGGAAGGCGGCAACACCGGCCACCGTCCGACCGTCAAGGGCGGCTACTTCCCAGTGCCACCAGTGGACAGCTTCCAGGACATGCGTTCGGAAATGTGCCTGATCCTGGAATCGCTGGGCATCCCGGTCGAAGTGCACCACCACGAAGTGGCTGGCGCCGGCCAGAACGAAATCGGCACCAAATTCTCGACCCTGGTCGAGCGCGCCGACTGGACCCAGAACCTGAAATACGTGGTCTGGAACGTGGCCCACAGCTATGGCAAGACCGCCACCTTCATGCCTAAGCCTATCGTTGGCGACAACGGTTCCGGCATGCACGTGCACCAGTCGATCTGGAAAGACGGCGTCAACCTGTTCGCCGGCGACGGCTATGCCGGCCTGTCCGACACCGCGCTGTACTACATCGGCGGCATCATCAAGCACGCCAAGGCACTGAACGCGATCACCAACCCAGGCACCAACTCGTACAAGCGTCTGGTTCCAGGCTACGAAGCTCCAGTGAAACTGGCGTACTCGGCCAAGAACCGTTCGGCTTCGATCCGTATTCCACACGTGGCCAATCCTAAGGGCCGCCGTATCGAAACCCGCTTCCCGGATCCACTGGCTAACGTCTACCTGTGCTTCGCAGCGCTGCTGATGGCTGGTCTGGACGGTATCGCCAACAAGATCCACCCAGGCGAAGCAGCATCGAAAGATCTGTACCACCTGCCGCCGGAAGAAGACGCACTGATCCCAACCGTGTGCGCTTCGCTGGAAGAAGCCCTGGACAACCTGAACAAAGACCGCGAGTTCCTGACCCGTGGCGGCGTGTTCAGCGATTCCATGATCGACGCTTACATCGAACTGAAAATGCAGGACGTCCAGCGCATGCGCATGACGACTCACCCTGCCGAGTTCGACATGTACTACTCGCTGTAATTGCAACGCATCGGCAGCGCCGATGCTTGTAGTGAGGCAAAAAACGCGGGGCGAGCAGAGCTTTCCCCGCGTTTTTCTTTGGATGTTGTATATTCGGGATGGATAGTTTCACCCACGGATTTCGAATGACAACTAGCTTTAAACGATGTGTGTTGCTGGCGCTGCTGGGCTGTGGTGCCGCCCAGGCGCAGATCTACAAGTGCGTCACGCCCAACGGCAGCATCGAGTACACCGACATCAACCGCGGCAGCTATTGCAAGTCCATGGACTTGCCGGGCACCGTGATTCCGGCGCCGCCGCGCCGCCAGGGTACGCCTGCGCGCAGCGGCAACGTGCCGGCGCCGGTCAGCACGCCGGGCGACTTTCCGCGCGTCGACAGCGCCGAACAGCGCTCCCGCGACGCCGACCGCCGCGGCATCCTGGAAGAAGAGCTGAAAAACGAGACGCAAAGACTGGCGGAGCTGCGCAAGGAGTTCAACAACGGCGAGCCGGAACGGCGCGGCGACGAGCGCAACTACGCCAAGTACCAGGAGCGGGTGGCCGCCATGCGCGACAACATCGGCCGCTCGGAAAAGAATATCGAAGCCTTGAAACGTGAGATCGCGAATATCCGATGACGAGTTTACTATGAGCCTTACTAGTCTTAACGCCGGCAAGCACCGCCCGCCCGCGCTGGCGGGCCTGGAGCTGCTGGCTTCGGCCGTGGTGCTGCTGGACGCCGAGGGCCAGTTCGTCTACGCCAACGCGGCCGCCGAGAATCTGCTGGAGAGCTCGCTCAAGGCGCTGTCGCGCCAGACGCTGAGCGCGCAGTTTCTCAACCCCGGCGAGCTCGACAACATCTGCACCCAGGCGCGCGAACACAAGTTCTCCGACCTGCGCCAGGACCTGACGCTGGAGCGGGCCGGGCGCGATCCGCTGCATGTGCACAGCATCGTCTCGGCGCTGGACGAGCCCGCCGGCCACATCCTGATCGAGCTGCGCGAGCACCTGCAGCACCTCAAGCTGGACCGCGAGGAGCGCATCCTCGACCAGAGCCAGGTCAACAAGGAGCTGATCCGCAACCTGGCGCACGAGATCAAGAACCCGCTGGGCGGCATCCGCGGCGCCGCGCAGTTGCTGGAGATGGAGCTGCCGGCGCTGCACGCCGGCCAGCTGCGCGAGTACACCCAGGTCATCATCAAGGAAGCGGACCGGCTGCAAACGCTGGTCGACCGCCTGCTGGCGCCGCACCGCCGGCCGCACATCGTCGGCGACGTCAACATCCACGAAGTGCTGGAGCGCGTGCGCAGCCTGATGCTGGCCGAGTTCCCGTCCGGCCTGACGATCTTGCGCGACTACGACGCCTCCATCCCCGAGTTCCGCGGCGACAAGGAGCAACTGATCCAGACCGTGCTCAACATCGCGCACAACGCCGCCCAGGCGCTGGCCAGCCGCATCGACAACGGCGACGCGGAGATCGTTTTCAAGACGCGCGTGGCGCGCCAGGTTACCTTGGCCAAGGTCCGTTACGGGCTGGCATTAGACTTGCATATCATTGACAATGGACCGGGCATCGCACCCCAGATCCGCGACCGGATTTTCTACCCGCTGGTGTCGGGCAGGGAAGGCGGCAGCGGCTTGGGGCTGACCCTAGCGCAAACCTTTGTGCAGCAGCACATGGGTGTGATCGAGTGCGAGAGCCGGCCTGGATATACGGATTTCCGCATCCTGCTGCCGCTGCCATAAGCCCAGGCAGGCAGGGGCGGGCGCCGAGTCCCTTGATTGACGATCCATATTGCGGGATACACACAACACATGAAGCCAATCTGGATAGTAGACGACGACGAATCGATCCGCTGGGTACTGGAAAAAGCATTGGCCCGGGAAAACCTGGCCACCAAGAGTTTTGCCAACGCGCGCGACGCCATCGCCGCGCTGGAGTTCGAGACGCCGCAGGTGCTGGTGTCCGACATCCGCATGCCGGGCGACTCCGGCCTCGACCTGCTGCAACTGGTGAAGTCGCGCTTCCCCGGCCTGCCGGTCATCATCATCACCGCCTTCTCCGACCTGGATTCCGCCGTCGCGGCCTTCCAGGGCGGTGCCTTCGAATACCTGGCCAAGCCCTTCGACATCGACAAGGCCGTCGAGCTGATCCGCCGCGCGCTGGACGAGAGCCTGCGCGAGACCAGCGTCGAATCGGGCCCGTCGGAAACCCCGGAAATTCTCGGCCAGGCGCCGGCGATGCAGGAAGTGTTCCGCGCCATCGGCCGCCTGTCGCAATCGAATGTGACGGTGCTGATCACCGGCGAATCGGGCTCGGGCAAGGAGCTGGTGGCGCGCGCGCTGCACAAGCACAGCCCGCGCGCGCAGCAGCCCTTCATCGCGCTGAACACGGCGGCGATCCCGAAGGATTTGCTGGAGTCCGAACTGTTCGGCCACGAGCGTGGCGCCTTCACCGGTGCGCAGACCACGCGCCGCGGCCGCTTCGAACAGGCCGAGAACGGTACGCTGTTCCTCGATGAAATCGGCGACATGCCGTTTGATTTGCAGACGCGCCTGCTGCGCGTGCTGTCGGATGGCCACTTCTACCGCGTCGGCGGCCACCAGCCGCTGAAGGCCAATGTGCGCGTGATTACCGCGACCCACCAGAACCTTGAACAGCGCGTGCGCGAAGGCTTGTTCCGTGAAGACTTGTATCACCGCCTCAACGTGATCCGCCTGCGCCTGCCCAGTTTGAGGGAGCGGCGCGAGGACATCCCTATTTTGGTGCGCCACTTCCTGGTGCAGAGCGCCAAGCAGCTGGGCGTGGAAGCCAAGCGCATGAGCGACGCCACGCTGCAATTCCTTAGCGGCCTGGATTTGCCGGGCAATGTGCGCCAGCTGGAAAACCTGTGCAACTGGATCACGGTGATGGCGCCGGGCCAGACGGTGGAAGTGAAGGATTTGCCGCTGGAGCTGACGCAGGAGCAGGGCCACGCGCCGGCGCCGGCCGAGAGCTATGCGCCGATCCAACACCACGGCACGGTGATGGCGATGCCGGTGGCCGACAGTGGTGGCGGCAGCGGTGGCGCCCATGCGTCGGCCGGCGCGCCGGATGCGTGGCTGGGCTTGCTGGAAGCGCAGGCCGCCAGCATGCTCAGCGGCGGACAGCAGGAAGTGATGGCGGTGCTGGGCCGGCAGTTCGAGTCGGCGCTGATACGCACCGCGCTCAAGCACACGCACGGCCGCAAGAACGATGCGGCGGTGCGCCTGGGCATAGGCCGCAACACCATCACCCGCAAGATCGCCGAACTGGGCATCGACGGCGCCAAGGACGATTGATCCGGGCGGCGGCGCGCCGGTTTGAGGTAAGCTCTTGGCTGACGAAGCCAGGAGCTTTTTTTTTATGGAAACAGTATGCTGATTAATTGTGTGGCCTATCAGGACGGCCAGAAGCTGGCCGACATTCCGGTCGAGGAGATCAGCGATTACATCGAGAAGCCGGAGACCTTTGTCTGGGTCGCCCTGCGCGACGCCCAGCCGGACGAACTCTCGATCATGCAGCAGGAGTTCGGCCTGCACGAGCTGGCGGTGGAAGATGCGCGGCGCGGCCACCAGCGCCCCAAGATCGAGGAGTACGGCGATTCGCTGTTCGTGGTGGTCAAGACCATCGAGTGCCGCGACAACGATATCGACGTCGGCGAGGTCGACATCTTCGTCGGCGACAACTACGTGCTGTCGGCGCGCGACAGCCATAGCCAGCAGGGCTTCCTCGGCGTGCGCGCGCGGGCGGAGAAGGAGCCGCACATGCTGCGTCTCGGCCCGGCCTTTGTGCTGTATGCGCTGATGGACGCGGTGGTGGACCGCTACTTCCCGGTGCTGGACATGCTGGAAACGGAACTGGAAAAAATCGAGGAGCTGATCTTCAGCCAGGGCAAGCAGCGCGACAACATCCAGCGGCTGTATGAGCTCAAGCGCAAGGTGACCATCGTGCGCCATGTGGTGTCGCCGCTGATGGAGGCGGTGGGGCGCTTGCATGGCGGCCGCGTGCCGGCCATGTGCCAGGATACGCAGGAATACTTCCGCGATGTGCATGACCATTTGCACCGCATCAGTTCCTCGCTCGACACCATCCGCGACACCATCGCCACGGCGATCCAGGTCAACCTGTCGATGGTGGCGATCGAGGAGAGCGAAGTGAACAAGCGGCTGGCGGCGTGGGCGGCGATCTTCGCGATCTGCACCGCGTTTGCCGGCGTGTGGGGGATGAACTTCAAGGTCATGCCGGAGCTGGAATGGAAGTATGGTTATCCATTCGCGCTGTCGGTGATGGTGGGCGTGTGCCTGTACCTGCACCGGCGCTTCAAGAAAGCCGGTTGGCTATAAAAAAAACGCCCGCGAATGCGGGCGTTTTCATTGGAGCTACTGAGATTACTTGAACTTGTAGCCAGCGGTCACGTAGACGAAGCGGCCACGTGGATCGTACTGGTTGATGTCGTAGCCGGACTGGAACTGATTGGTGACTGCGGTACCAATCGGGTCAGGCTGCTTGTCGAACAGGTTCTTCACGCCCAGCGCCAGGGTCAGGTTCTTGATACCCTTGTAGGTCACGTTGGCATCGTAGATGGCTTCCGACGAGATGAACACTTTGTTGTCGTTCAGGTCGTGGCCAACCTGGTAGCCGCTGCGATAGTTCTGGACCAGGGTGGTCGACCATGGACCTTTGCTCCAGGTGGTCGCCAGCTGATGCTTCCAACGCAGGATCACGCCGCCGTTTTGCGCGCCGATCACCGGGTTGCCGGAACCGTCAACGATGGTGCCGACTTTGTGCGACACGTCGCCGCCTGGGCTGGTCTGGTCGAAGGTATCCATGTAGGTACCATTCAGGTTGGCTTCCAGCTTACCGAAGCTGAAGTTGTCCTTCCAGTTGGCCGTCAGGTCCAGGCCCTGCACGTTGGCGTTGCCGGTGTTGGCCAGCGTCGAACGGATGCTGACGATGTCGTTGCCGTTCAGGGTCACCAGGCCTGCGTAGGCTGGGTCGCCGGCGCGGAAGCGCGACACGATCTCTTGTGCCGACGGCGTCGCCAGGATGTCGCGGATGTTGATGTTGAAGAAGTCAACACCGATGCTGGCGCTCGATACCGGCTGCCATACGGCGCCGAACGAGTACTGCTTCGACTTCTCTGGCTTCAGGTTAGGATTGCCGCCCGACAGAGCATTGACTTGCAGACCGGTTTGCTTGGTCGCTGGGTCGTTGAACTGCTCGGAAGTACCCAGGGTCTGTGGCGTCCACAGGTCGACCAGCGACGGTGCGCGGAAGCCGGTGCCGTACGAACCGCGCAGCAGGAAGGTCTTGGTTGGCTGCCAACGGACATTGCCCTTCCAGTTGGCCGAATTGCCGACGTCGTCGTAATGGTCGTCGCGCACCGCCAGGTTGGCTTCCAGCGTCTTCGTCAGCGGAATGCTCAGTTCGCCGAACGCCGAGTTCACGGTACGGTCGCGGTCGATAGGTACGACCGAGCCGCCCAGGCCGGAGATGTCGCCCGACTGGTAAGCCGCGCTAGGATTGGTGGTGTAGTTCTCTTTGCGCGACTGTGCGCCCAGCGCGTATTGCGGGGTGATGCCGGCGATGGTCCAGAAGTCGCCGGTGATCTTGGCGTCGAAGGAGTCGCTGGTCGATTTTGCTGCCAGGAAGTCGCCGGTGAAGGCTGCGCCTTTCAGCTGGTCGGCCAGGGCGCCGGTTTGCACGCCGCCTGCAGCCCATGGATTCCAGTTGCTGGCGTTGATGATCTTGGCGTAGGCCACTTGCGAGAAGTAGCCGGTGGTCACAGCGCTGTTCAGCTTGGACTCGTTGTGGGTCAGCGCCACTTCGTAGTCGACCGCGCCGATGGTGCCCTTGGCGCCAACGACCACACGCGCCTGCTTGGCGGTGTCGACGTTCTGGCGTGGACCGAAGTCGAACACGCGCGAGGTGATCGACAGCGGTTTGCCGATCAGCGAATCGAAGCCCTGGCTGTGCAGGTAAGGCGCAGCGATCGACTGGTACACCGGGTTGCTAGGGAAGAGCAGCAGTGCCGCGTCCACGCCTTGCTTGGCGAACTCGCCGTCGGTCTCGAAGAAGCTGGCGCGCGCCGGCGAAGCCTGGTAGGTCTGGGTGACTTTGCTCTGCGAGTACAGCACGTCGCCGAACAGCTGGTGGTTCTCGTTCAGCTGGTAGGTCAGGTTGCTGGTGAAGTTGAACAGTTCGCGATCAGGCGTCAGGCCGACGTCCGGGCCGCTGTCGTAGTAGCAGTAAGGCGAACCCTTGGCGCCGCCTTGCAGCGTGCCCATCTTGATGGTGCCGCACTTGTCGCCGATGGCCAGCGGATTGCCGTAGCCCGAACCGCCCGAGCTGAAGCCGGCGTCGGTGCCTTTGCCTGGCGTGAACGAACCCTGGATGTTGCCCAGGCCGGTCGCGGTGCCGTTGTAGTAAGGCAGCTTGGTCGAGGTGGCCGCGTAGTCGCGGTCACGGCCGAACAGGGCCTTTTCTTTTTCGTAGGAGCCGGAAACAACCAGGTTCAGCTTGTCGGTGTTGAAGCCGCCGGTGATCGAGGCTTTGCTGTTCTGGCCGCCGCCGCTTTGCGATGGGGAGCCGTAGCCGCCGGTGATTTCGACGCCGTCGGTCTGCTTGGACAGGATGAAGTTGACCACGCCGGCCACTGCATCGCTACCGTACACGCCGGACGCGCCATCCTTCAGCACTTCGACGCGCTCGATGGCGGCCAGCGGGATGACGTTGACGTTGACGGAGGCGCCGTCACTGCCGGCAAACGCTGCCAGGCGGCGGCCGTTGACCAGCACCAGGGTGCGGGTCGAGCCCAGGCCGCGCAGCGAGATCGACGACAGGCCGCCGGTCGAGGTGCCGGCGCCGGTGGCGTTGCTGGTGCCGCCTGCCGAGGAGAAGGCGGAGATCGACTGCAACAGTTCTTCGGTGCTGGTGGCGCCGGTGCGGGCGATGTCAGCCTTGGTGACCACTTGTACCGGCAGCGAGGTTTCAGCGTCGACACGCTTAACCGACGAACCGGTGATTTCCACGCGTTGTATGACAGGGGTATCCTGTGCAAATACTGGCTGGGCCAGCAGGCCTGCACCGATCAGTGCAGCGCTGCCCGAAAACATCAGGCGCAGTGAACGCGAAATTACAGTTTCCATCATCATTGCTTGAACTCCTAGCGAGGTTACGGCTTAGTACTTTGTCATTGAAAATTTCATAATGAATAGTCCATCAATGGATTATCCAAGGCGGTCATCAGACCACTTGCGCCGGGCAAGGTCAATTGACACTCTGTAACAGAATTGAAATAAACAACACTTTTCACGGTTATTTCAAAAAATAACGACTTATTTACACAAAAATACAAAGTATTTTGTTGTTAATGGCCAATTTGTGATAATCAGGCGTGAAACGTTCAACCAAGTTCATGTGACCCGGGGGTACGATGTGCGATGACAAATTGTTGAACGGACAAGAGGCTGCGCCGCGTCTGTTCGGCGTCGAGGATGGCCGGGCGCTGGCCGAGGCGGCGCTGCGCTCGATCACGGCGTCGACCGCCCGCGCCCGCGGCGACGACTTCCTGCGCATCCTGGTGCGCGACCTGGCGCAGGCGCTCGACGTCACCTATGTGATCGCCGGCCGGGTGATCGTCATGGCCGACGGCCAGGAAGGCATCCGCACGCTGGCGGTGTGGGGCGGCGCCGACTACCTGCCCAACATGGAGTACAGCCTGCTGCACACGCCCTGCCAGGACGTCACCGACCAGAGCATGTGCTTCCATGCCTGCGGCATCCAGGCCGATTATCCCAAGGACACGCTGCTGGTCGACATGCGGGCCGAAAGCTATATCGGCATGCCGATGATCGATACCGAAGGGGGCACGCTGGGCATCCTGTCGGCCATCGACACCAAGCCCATCTCCGAGGACAAGCGCCTGCTGGTGCTGTCGCTGCTGTCGATCTTCGCCGCGCGCGGCGCCGCCGAGCTGCAACACCAGGAGCGAGAGCGGATGCTGGAACACAAGGTACAGCAACGCACCGAAGCCTTGCTGGCGGCGCAGACCACGCTGATCGAGCAGGAAAAGATGGCGGCGCTGGGGGCGTTGGTGGCGGGCGTGGCGCACGAGGTCAACACGCCGATCGGCGTGGCGGTGACGGCGGCGTCCACGCTGAGCAGCTATGCGGCCGAGCTGGTCAAGTGCGTGGGGAGCGAGCGCGTCAGCCGTTCCGAGCTGGTGGCCACGGCCGGGCGCATGCGCGAGGCGGCCTTGCTGGTCGAGCGCAACCTGCTGCGGGCCGCCGATTTGATCGGCAACTTCAAGCAGTTGGCGGTGGACCAGGGCAGCCTGAGTGTCTGCACGGTGGCGCTGCTGGAGCATGCGCAGAGCGTGGTGTCGGCGCACGGCCCGGAGCTGCGCAAGTTCGGCATCGCGGTCGAGCTGGATATCGCGCCGGAGCTGCGGGTGCGGCTGGATCCGGGGCGCTGGTCGCAGGTGCTGTCCAACCTGTTGATGAACAGCGCCAAGCATGCTTATCCGAACGGCGGCCCCGGCCTGGTCAGGCTGAGCGCGCGCATGGAGGCGGACTGGTTGTTGCTGGAGTTTGGCGACGACGGCGTCGGCCTGACGGCGGAAGTGCGGGAGCGCTTGTTCGAGCCCTTCTTCACCACCAAGCGCGGGCAGGGCGGATCGGGACTGGGCATGCACATCGTCTACACCATCATGCACCAGATGGGCGGGCAGGCGACGGTCGAACCCAGCCCGGCCGGCTGCCGCATCAAGCTGCGGCTGCCGGTCCGGGAAACGGATTAAGGCTGCTGGTCGGCGGCCATCGACAGCGCCACCGCTTCCGCCACCTTGATGCCGTCGACGCCGGCCGACAGGATGCCGCCCGCGTAGCCGGCGCCTTCGCCGGCCGGGAACAGGCCGCGCGTGTTCAGGCTTTGCAGGGTGTCGTCGCGGCGCTTGATGCGGATCGGCGACGAGGTGCGCGTCTCCAGCCCGGTCAGCACGGCGTCGTGCTTGAAGTAGCCCTTGACCTGCTTGTCGAAGGCCGGGAAGGCTTCGCGCAGCGCGCTCACGGCGAACTCCGGCAGGATGGTGGCCAGGTCGGTCAGGTGCACGCCCGGCTTGTACGACGGCACCACGCTGCCGAACTCGGTCGAGGCGCGGCCGGCGACAAAGTCGCCCATCAGCTGGCCCGGCGCATTGTAGGTGCCGCCGCCCAGTTCAAACGCCTTCTCTTCCAGCCGGCGCTGGAACTCGATGCCGGCCAGCGGGTGGCCCGGGTAGTCGACTTCCGGCGAGATGCTGACCACGATGGCGCTGTTGGCGTTGCGCTCGTTGCGCGAATACTGGCTCATGCCGTTGGTGACCACGCGGCCCGGCTCGGACGCGGCCGCCACCACCGTGCCGCCCGGGCACATGCAGAAGCTGTACACGGCGCGGCCGTTGGCGGCGTGGTGCACCAGCTTGTAGTCGGCGGCGCCGAGGATGGGGTGGCCGGCGTTGGGGCCGAAGCGGCAGGCGTCGATCAGCGATTGCGGATGCTCGACGCGGAAGCCGATCGAGAACGGCTTGGCCTCGATGTAGACGCCGCGGTTGTACAGCATTTCAAAGGTGTCGCGCGCGCTGTGGCCGACCGCCAGCACCACGTGGTTGGTGACGATCTTCTCGCCGCTTTCCAGCGTCAGGCCGCGCACCTGGCCGCCGTCCGGACCCTGTTCGATCTCGATGTCGACCACCTTGTTTTCAAAGCGGTATTCGCCGCCCATCTGTTCGATGTTGGCGCGCATCTGCTCGACCATCTTGACCAGGCGGAAGGTGCCGATGTGCGGCTTGCTGACGTAGATGATTTCCTCCGGCGCGCCGGCCTTGACGAACTCGGTCAGCACCTTGCGGCCGTAGTGCTTGGGGTCCTTGATCTGGCTGTACAGCTTGCCGTCCGAGAAGGTGCCGGCGCCGCCTTCGCCGAACTGCACGTTCGACTCCGGATTGAGCTCGCGCTTGCGCCAGAAGCCGAAGGTGTCGACGGTGCGCTCGCGCACCTGCTTGCCGCGTTCGAGGATGATGGGACGCAAGCCCATCTGCGCCAGGATCAGCGCCGCGAACAGGCCGCAGGGGCCGGTGCCGATCACCACCGGGCGCGGGTTCTGGTCGTGGCCGGCCAGCTGCTCGCCGTGGGCGACGAATTTATAGGAGGTGTCCGGCGACGGCATCAGGTGGACGTCGTGCTGCAGGCGTTTGAGCAGCGCTGCCTCGTCCTTGACGTCGACGTCGAGCGAATAGATCAGCACGATCGCGGTTTTCTTGCGGGCGTCGTAGCTGCGTTTGAATACCGTGTAGCCGAGCAGGGCGTCGGCGGCGATGTCCAGGCGCGCCAGGATGGCGGCCGGCAGATCCGCCTCGGCGTGGTTCAGCGGGAGTTTGACTTCGTTTAATCGCAACATGGATGGCTTCCTGAGAGGGCGCTGTCTAGGCGCCATGATCGTCGGGCCGGCGCGGCGGCGTGGCGCCCCGGTTCAGCCCGTGAAACCCCGTATTTTACCCGCAATGGCCGCCAATTGCAGCCATGCCGGCTCCGCCAGCCTTTCGAAACGGCGGAAAAATCGCATCGCGCTAAATATAAAATGCCGTAGTGGCACTTGCGGAATATTAAGTTCAGTCGCCGCTTATTCATTGCCTCCTTTGATTATCAAGCAACGGCTATTAATACGCATGCCGGTCTCGCTATTTATATATTCAAAAATTATTTTAAATCGGGCCTTATTCATTCCTGCTATTTTTCCGGCGCATGGGGAATCTTCAGAATTGGAATTATTATTTATAAATAATATAGGTCTAATGGCCTGCGCTATGACTGTCGACAGACATTATTGCTTGCGGATCACTCATATATTCGCAGTGTTGATACTGAGTAATTTTTCACAAATGAAGTATTGGCGGTTTTGTTGTTAAAAGGCGACTGGCACCAAAATGGCCACGCAGCGGTTTTAATGCACTGGCTGGCGTCATTTTGTTTCCTTAAGGAATTTTTCTGTGCGCTGCAGACGGTTAAAAACGCGCTCGCGTGGTCGCATTTGATGTTCTTTGTTCTGGAAAGCCCCGGTTTTCCATTGATTTTCGCCGGTTGCGGCTTGACGGTTGAAAATTTTGGTGTACTTGCTCGCGACACGCCGCAGCAGGACGTGAAATGGCGTTAGTTCGGCGGATTGTTGTTTTTTTGCGATCATTTCGTTATTTGATAGGAAATTAAAAATGTATTTTTGGAAATATTTTCAGGCGGCATGACATGCGATTCGTTGCGATGTTGTACGAACGAGACAATTCACAACGTTAATAAAAATACATTTATCCAAATCTTTAGGCCCGCACTTTGCCGCATCGCACCACGCCGGTGCGCAGAATCTTTCGCCTTCCGTGCGCTGGTCCGGACTGTGTAAGGTTCATTGACAATAGCCGAGTTGCTATGTTTTTATGAACAGCGGAAAAGTTTGGCTTTATTTCATCAACGATGACGCAAGCGCCGATCTTTACCTGGGGCAGAGAAAGTGCAGTTGCCGGTGAATGAATAGTTTTATCCAGACTATTCACAGTCGGTAGAGGTTAAACAAAGAAATGGGTCGTTTTTACTTGCTATCCAAAAGATGCCGTTAAACGTTCTAATAAACACACCAAGGAATACAATATAATGATCAAGGAAACAGTATTGTCTCGCTCGATCCGCGTGATGTTCGTCGGCGGGATTGCGCTGGGTATGCATGCAGCGTCCGCGCAGCAAGCAGCGGACCAGCCTATGCAAAAAGTTGAAGTGACCGGTTCGCGTATCCCTACGCTGAACACCGAGGGCGCCAGCCCCGTGACGGTCCTGAGCGCCAAAGACATCAAGATCGACGGCGTACGCAATGTCGAAGACATGCTCAACAACCTGCCGCAAGTGTTTGCAGCGCAGGGCGCGGCAATCTCCAACGGCGCCTCCGGCACCGCGACCGTCAGCCTGCGTGGCCTGGGTTCGGACCGCACGCTGGTGCTGGTCAACGGCCGTCGTCTGCCGTCCGGCAGCGTCACCAGCACTGCTGCTGACTTGAACGAAATTCCTTCGGCGCTGATCAAACGCGTCGACGTGTTGAGCGGTGGTGCAGGCGCGGTGTACGGCGCGGGCGCGATTGCCGGCGTGGTCAACTTCATCCTCAAAGACAACTTTGAAGGCGTGGAAGTCCAGGTCAACACCAGCGGCTTCAACCACAGCCAGCACAACAGCGTGGCTTACGCCGTGAGCGACCACAACTACCCGTTGCCAGGCAAAGTCGGTCTGGACGGTAAAGAAAAAGACATCAACATCCTGATCGGCGGCAACTTCGCTGACAACAAGGGTAACGCCACCGCGTTCTTCACGTACAAAGAAACCCGCCCTATCCTCGAAGGCGCTCGCGACTACTCGTCGTGCGCACTGGCTGCCGGCAAGACCAAATACACCTGCTCGGGCTCGGCAACGAACGCGCTGGGTATCGTCTCGACCGACACCGCCGACTTCACCAACGCCGACAACAAAGGCACGGCCCGTCCATACAACGGCGCGACCGATGCTTACAACTTTGGCCCGATCAACTACCTGCAGCGTCCATCGCAAGTGTATGGCTTCAACAGCCAGATCCACTACGACATCAACGACAAAGCGCGCATCTACAACGAGTTCAACTTCCACAACTACTCGACCGATGCACAGATCGCTCCGGGCGGCGTGTTCTACGGCGTGCAGACCACGCTGCAGTACGATAACCCGCTGCTGTCGCAGTCGTGGAAAAACGCGCTGGGCCTGACCCCTGGCGGCCCTGGTGTCGACGTCATCGTCGGCAAGCGTAACGTCGAAGGCGGCCCGCGCGTCGATTCGATCAACGATAACTCCTTCCGCGAAGTGCTGGGCGTCAAGGGCGAGATCAACAACTGGACCTACGACGTGTTTGGCCAGTTCGCTCGCGTGAGCCACCAGGAAACCGCCAGCGGCTACTTCTCGGTCGCCAAGATCGGCAATGCGCTGGACGTGATCACCGATCCGAAAACCGGTCTGCCAGTGTGCCGTTCCGGCGGCGCCTGCGTACCGTACAATATGTACACCCTGGGCGGCGTAACCCAGGCCGCGCTGAACTACCTGCAAGTGTCGGGTCACCAGCAAGGCTACACCCAGCAGATCATCTACGGCGGTAACATCGGCAGCGATCTGGGCGTGTACGGCGTGAAATCCCCATGGTCGAGCAACGGCATCGGCGTGGCGTTCGGCGTCGAACACCGCACCGAAAAACTGGTCTTCCAGCCTGACCAGGAAAACATCTCCGGCGACCTGTCCGGTGGTGGCGGTGCCGCGCCTGCGCTGCGCGCCGGCTACACGGTCAAGGAAATCTACGGCGAGGTGCACGTGCCGCTGGTCGAGAAGAAGCCATTCATCGAGAGCCTGGACCTGCAGGGTTCGTATCGCCACTCCGAGTACAGCACCGACAAGGTGGCCAACACCTACGGTCTGGGCATCGACTGGTCGCCGATCCAGAAACTGCGTCTGCGCGGCAGCTACCAGCGTGCGGTGCGCGCTGCAACCATCCAGGATCTGTACAACCCGCAATCGATCGGCAACGGTGGTCCTTCGGACGACCCATGCGCCGGTCCTTCGCCTAGCGCAACCCTGGCTCAGTGCGCCAACACCGGCGTCACCGCTGCACAGTACGGCAACCTGAAGAAAAACTCGGCCAACCAGTACTCGTCCCGCACCGGTGGTAACCCTGATGTGGCGCCGGAAAAAGCCGACACCTTCACCCTGGGTATCGTGGTTGAGCCGATCAAGAACCTGACCATCACGGTCGACGGTTTCCTGATCGACATCAAGGACACCATCAGCGCGGTCGATCCAACCATCGCCCTGAACCAGTGCTTGCAGACTGGTAATCCAGTGTTCTGTAAGCTGGTCAAGCGCGATGCGCTGGGCAGCCTGTGGCTGTCGCCTAACGGTCCGCTGGGCTTCGTGGAAAACACCACGACCAACATCGGTTCGGTCGGCACCTCGGGTATCGACCTGGGCGCAAGCTATCGCTACAAGACCGGCAGCATGGGCACCCTGGACTTCACGATGAACGGCACCTGGCTGCGCAGCATCACCACGGAAAACGTGCCTGGCCTGGGCGAGTATGACTGCAAAGGCCTGTTCGGCCCGACCTGCGGTACGCCTGCTCCTGAATGGCGCCATAAGTTCCGTACCACCTGGGCGACGCCTTATGGCTTCGACGTCTCCGGTACGTGGCGTCACTTCTCGTCGGTCTCTTCCGAGTTCTCGTCCAACGAGAAGCTGCTGAAAAAACCAGTGACCGGCCAGTTCCCACTGGAAGCGAAACTGGGCGAGCGTGACTACTTCGACGTGAACGTGTCCTACCCGATCACCAAGAAGATCACCCTGAGCGGCGGTATCAACAACCTGTTCGACCGCGACCCACCAGTCGTATCGACCAAGTCGACCGCAGCAGCTGGTAGCGCCAACGGCAATACCTACCCACAGGTGTACGACTCGATGGGTCGCTTCCTGTACCTGAACCTGACCGCTCGCTTCTAATCGCGACTGTCGGCTAGCAAAACGGCACGCTACGGCGTGCCGTTTTTTTTCGTCCCGCGCATTGCTCATCCGGCAAAAAAAACGGCACGCCGCAGCGTGCCGTCGGGACCGGATATGGTCGCCTACAGGTCGAAACCGCCTGCTTCGCCGCGGAAGCGATTGATGCCCTCGGTCAGGGCGGTGATCATTTCGCGCTCGACCGGCGTGAGGTGCGGGTGCCAGATGTCGAAAATGAGCACCACGCGCAGCTGCTCGCTATTGTTCCAGGCCTCGTGTTCGATCGTATCGTCGAACACCCAGGCCTGGCCCATCTGCCATTCGCGCGTCTCGTTGCCGACCCGGAAGCCGCACTGGCCCGGCAGGATCAGCGGCAAGTGGGTCACCAGGCGCGCATTGCTGACGCCGACGTGCGGCGGGATGCGGGTCTTGGGCTTGAGCAGGGAGAACATGGCGGTCGGCGTGCGGCCGGGCTGGTCCGGCTGCGGCGCGCCCCCCAGCAAGCCCATGGTGACGGGGCACTGGGCGGCGTTTTCCGGCACCGGCACGCCGTCCTTGAGCAAATGGAAGGCGCTCCAGCGCGGCGAATTGTTCAATTCGGCGAACTGGTTGTGCGGCACGTCGTCGGCATAGGTCAGGTAGGGCGTGAAGCCCTGCTCGGCGTGCAGCACGTTGAGGAATTCGTCGCGGATGGCGTCGGTGCCCGCTTCGATCGCGTCCAGCCAGGGAAACTCGGCGCGCGGGAAGAAGGGGGTCGGCACCAGGCCGGGGTAGTGGTACATCATCGATTGCGATTCATAGCGGACCTTGCGGCCGACCATGATGTCCAGCGCCTCGCGGAAGCGGCTCAGGTTTTCGCCCGCCATCTGCTGGTAGTGCGGTTCCAGGAAATTGTCGAGGAATTTGCCATAGCCGTCGCGGTAGCTGTCGACATACTGGCGCGCGTGGGTGACGGCGGCGCGCAGATCGGGACTGAGCTGTCCCATCGGCGGGGCCACGCTGGCGACGGCGCCGTACACCGAGGCCGACTGGTGGTTCTTGCCCTGGCGCTCCAGCAGGTTGGCGCGCAGGATGAGGGCGATCAGGTCGGTGGGATCGGCCTTCAGGGCGCCGTGGATGGCGGCATCTTCGGCGGCTTCGTCTTTCTGGTGCTGGCAGGCCAGCGCCAGGCTGATCCAGCTTTGCGGATCGGCGGGCGTGGCCTGGACCAGGCGCTCGAAGGCGCGGCGGGCGGCGGCGATGTCGCCGCGGCGCAGCGCGCGCTTGCCCTGCGAGGTCAGCGCCAGCGCGTGGGACGGTTGCAGCGCCAGGATGCGCTCCCACAAGCGTCCGGCTTCGTCGTCCTTGCCTGCCTGGGTAGCCTGGATGGCGGCGGCCTGCAGTGCGGCGATCTCAGCTTGTGCCGTTTGCGGATGGGGCAGGGAGGTGATCATGTCTTGTGATGGCGAGTTGGCAGGGAAACTTTGTTGCCTGCCAAAAAATTATAGCCCGCCCACCCTGCCTCCAGAGGCAATGGCCGCATGAAACTAGATCAAGTGTTGGAATTCCGCATCATTACGTTACATTGCGCCGCACGCCGTTACATGCCTCCCCACAGCCCGCTCAGGATGGCGGCGGCCGACAGGCCGGCGGTCTCGGTGCGCAGGATGCGCGGGCCCATGGTCAGGGGCAGGGCGCCGTGCTGGATCGCCAGGTTTTCCTCGGCGTCGCTGAGGCCGCCCTCGGGGCCGATCACCAGGGTCACCGCCTGCGGGCTCTGGTGGCGCGCCCAGTCGGCCAGCGACTGTTCGGCGCGCGGCGTCAGGATGATGCGGCGGTGCATGTCCTGCTGGGTGATCCACTGCTTGTAGTCTTGCAGCGGCGCCAGCTGGGCCAGGCGGTTGCGGCCACTCTGCTCGGAGGCCGACTCGATGATGCCCTGCCAGTGCGCCATCTTCTTTTCCGCCCGTTCGGCCGACAGCCGCACCACGCAGCGCTGCGCCGCCAGCGGCTGCACGCCCGACACGCCCAGCTCGATGGCCTTTTCAATGATCCAGTCCATCTTGCTGGCCTCGGGCAGGGCCTGGGCCAGGGTGATGCCGAACGGCAGCTCGACCTCGCGCGGCTGGTGCGTCTTGACCTCGACGCTGACATGGCGCTTGCCGATCTCGCTCAGGGTGGCGCTGTATTCGCCGCCTTCGCCGTTGAACAGCGTCACCAGCTCGCCGGGCGCCAGCCGCAGCACCTGGATGTGGTGGGCGACCGCCTCGGGCAGGCTGACGAGCTGGCCGATGGCCAAAGGCTGGGAGATATAAAAGCGGGGCATGCGCGGATCCGGTCGGTTTGAGTTCCGCAATTTTAAATGGTGGACGCCTCGGTCTGGTAAAATAATGGGTTCAGCAAGAGTGCAGCACAGACAGTAATAACGACAGCAGCATCCCATTGCCCCCAGTTTCCATACTTTCGTGATAGACCAACGATGACTTCTACGCTCCCAACCACCCAAATGGCTAACGCGATTCGCGCGCTGGCAATGGACGCCGTCCAGAAGGCCAATTCCGGCCACCCAGGCATGCCGATGGGCATGGCCGAAATCGCCGTTGCGCTGTGGAGTGGCCATTACAGCCACAACCCGGCCAACCCGAAATGGGTGAACCGCGACCGCTTCCTGCTGTCCAATGGCCACGGCTCGATGCTGCACTACGCGCTGCTGCACCTGTCCGGCTACGCCGTGAGCATGGACGACATCAAGTCCTTCCGCCAGATGCATTCGAAAACCCCGGGCCACCCGGAAGTCGACGTCACCCCGGGCGTGGAAACCACCACCGGCCCGCTGGGCCAGGGCATCGCCAACGCGGTCGGCATGGCGCTGTCCGAGTACCTGCTGGCTGCCGAGTTCAACAAGCCCGGCTTTGACGTCGTCAACCACTACACCTACGCCTTCGTCGGCGACGGCTGCCTGATGGAAGGCATCTCGCACGAAGTATGCGCGCTGGCCGGCACCCTGGGCCTGAACAAGCTGATCGCCCTGTACGACGACAACGGCATCTCGATCGACGGCAAGGTCGAAGGCTGGTTCACCGACGACACCCCGGCCCGTTTCGAAGCCTACGGCTGGAACGTGATCCGCGCGGTCGACGGCCATGATGTTGCCGCCGTCTCGGCCGCCATCGCCGCCGCCAAGACTTCCAGCAAGCCGACCCTGATCTGCTGCAAGACCATCATCGGCAAGGGCTCGCCCAACCTGCAAGGCGGCGACAAGGTGCACGGCGCCGCGCTGGGCGACAAGGAAATCGCCGCCGTCCGCGAATACATCGGCTGGAGCGCCGCGCCGTTCGAGATCCCTGCCGACGTCTACGCCGCCTGGGACGCCAAGTCCGCCGGGGCCAAGCTGGAAGCCGACTGGGCCGCGACCTTCGCCGCCTACGGCAAGCAATTCCCGGCCGAAGCCGCTGAACTGAGCCGCCGCATGGCCGGCGACCTGCCAGCCGCGTTCGACGCCACGCTGGCCGCCGGCATCGCCGCCTGCGTCGACAAGAAAGAAAACATCGCCACCCGCAAGGCCAGCCAGAACGCCATCCAGGCGCTGGCGCCGGTGCTGCCGGAATTCCTGGGCGGCTCGGCCGACCTGACCGGCTCCAACCTGACCAACTGGAAAGAGTGCGTCGCACTGCGTTCCGGCAAGCCGGGCAACCACGTCAACTACGGCGTGCGCGAGTTCGGCATGTCGGCGATCATGAACGGCGTCACGCTGCACGGCGGCTACATCCCGTTCGGCGCCACCTTCCTGACCTTCTCGGACTACAGCCGCAACGCGCTGCGCATGGCCGCGCTGATGAAGCTGCGTTCGATCTTCGTGTTCACCCACGATTCGATCGGCCTGGGCGAAGACGGCCCGACCCACCAGTCGGTCGAGCACGTCTCGTCGATGCGCCTGATTCCTAATCTGGACAACTGGCGTCCATGCGACACCGTCGAATCGATGGTCGCATGGGGCGAGGCGGTCAAGCGCAAGAACGGTCCGTCGACCCTGATCTTCTCGCGCCAGAACCTGCCGTACCAGGAACGCAGCGCCCAGCAGATCGCTGATGTGGCCCGCGGCGGCTACGTGCTGAGCGAAGTGGCCGGCGCCAAGGTCACGCTGATCGCCACCGGTTCGGAAGTCGAGCTGGCCGTGGCGGCCGCTTCGGCGCTGGCCGCGGAAGGCATCGCGGCGCGCGTGGTGTCGATGCCGTCGACCGATGTATTTGACCGTCAGGACGCCGCTTACAAGGCCAGCGTGTTGACCAAAGGCTTGCCACGCGTGGCAATCGAAGCCGGCGTGACCGATTTCTGGTACAAATACGTCGGCCTGGAAGGCGCTGTGGTCGGCATCGATACCTTCGGTGAATCGGCCCCGGCAGGCGTGCTGTTCAAGCACTTCGGCTTCACGGTGGAAAACGTCGTGGCGAAAGTCAAATCTGTCATTGCATAATCTATAATTGCTTGTTGCATTACCTATTTTTCTAATCAGGAGCATAGTATGACGATCAAAGTTGCAATCAATGGCTACGGCCGCATCGGCCGCAATGTGCTGCGCGCTTTCTACGAAGGCGGCAAGAAACAAGACATCCAGATCGTTGCGATCAACGACCTGGGCGATGCCAAATCGAACGCCCACCTGACCCGCTACGACACCGCCCACGGCAAGTTCCCAGGCACCGTGACGGTGGACGGCGACAACATGATCGTGAACGGCGACGTGATCCGCGTGTTCGCGCAGCGCAACCCGGCGGAAATCCCATGGGGCGAGCTGGGCGTGGACGTGGTGCTGGAGTGCACCGGCTTCTTCACCACCAAAGAGAAAGCTTCGGCTCACTTGAAGGGCGGCGCCAAGAAAGTCATCATCTCGGCACCGGGCGGCAAGGACGTCGACGCCACCATCGTGTACGGCGTCAACCAGCACGTGCTGAAGGCTACCGACACCGTGATCTCGAACGCATCGTGCACCACCAACTGCCTGGCCCCGCTGGTCAAGCCGCTGAACGACGCCATCGGCGTGGAAACCGGCCTGATGACCACCGTGCACGCCTACACCAACGACCAGGTGCTGTCGGACGTGATGCATGAAGACCTGCGCCGCGCCCGTTCGGCCACCATGAGCATGATCCCGACCAAGACCGGCGCCGCCGCCGCGGTTGGCCTGGTGCTGCCTGAGCTGAACGGCAAGCTGGATGGTTTCGCGATCCGCGTGCCGACCATCAACGTCTCGCTGGTCGACCTGTCGTTCATCGCCAAGCGCGACACGACCGTGGACGAAGTCAATGCGCTGATGAAGGCCGCCGCCGAAGGCGCGCTGAAAGAAGTGCTGACCTACCAGACCGAACCGCTGGTATCGATCGACTTCAACCACAATCCTGCTTCGTCGAACTTCGACTCGACCCTGACCAAAGTGTCGGGCCGTCTGGTGAAAGTATCGTCGTGGTACGACAATGAGTGGGGCTTCTCGAACCGCATGCTGGACACCACCGTTGCACTGATGACCGCGAAGTAAGCTTCCGCGAGTCCAGTAGAGCCTGCCGGCGCAACCCGGCAGGCTTTTTTTATGTGCGTAGAACGATTACAGCGTACCGCGCACGCCCAGGTAGGCGCGGCGGCCGATCGGGTCGTACACGCTGGCGTTGGTTTCCGCGCCGGTGGTATTGCCGTTCAGGCCGGTCAAGATGCGTGGCGCCTTGACGTCAAAGGCGTTGTTGATGCCCAGGTACAGTTCCCAGTTCTTGCGCGGCGACCAGGTGACCTGGAAGTCGTTGATGGTGCGCGAACCGATCATCACCGAATCCGGCGCCAGGTCGTAGGCGTTCAGGAACTGGTCGTCCAGGCGCGAACGGCCGGTGTAGCTGGTGGTCGAGGTGACGCCGAAGTCGCCCCATTTGTAGGCCAGGTTGATGACGGCCTTGTTGCGCGCGAAGCCGACTTCACCCACCGAGTAGTCCTTGTCGGCGCCGGTCTGTGGAATATCCCAGAAGTCCTTCAGGTAGGTGTAGGCGATGTTGGCGCTCAGGCGGCCAGGACCGACTTTGTCGGACCAGGATGCCGTCATGTCCACGCCTTCGGTGGCGGTGCCGCCGCTGTTGCCGGCAACGCTGTCGATGTACTGCAGCGCGCCGGTGCTGATCGAACCGCCGCCCACGCTGCGGCGCGTGATGAATTTGCAGTAATTCTGGTTGCCCTTGTTGTAGCACTGGTCGAGCGTGTAGTCGCGGCCGTTGCTGCTGATCGCGTCCGAGATCTTGATGTTGAAGTAGTCGGCCGTGAAGGTGAACTTGCTCAGCATCGGGATCGAGCGCGGCGTGAGCACCACGCCGACGGTGGTCGAGCGGCCTTTTTCGGCACGCAGGGTGGGATTGCCGATGTTGTAGCCGCTCACGCCCTGGATGTCCGGTTGGGTCAGCGTGAACTGGCCGTTGGCGGCGATGTTGGCCATCACGCCGGTGGCGGCGCGGCAGGCGCTGTCCTTGGCGCCCACCGAGGTCGCGGTCACGCCCAGGCATGGGTCGGTCACGCTCGGGAAGGTCTGCGCCGGCGGCGAGTACAGTTCGCTGATGTTCGGCGCACGGGTCGACAGCGCGCGCGTGCCGCGGAATTTCACGTCCGAAACCGGCTGCCATTCGAAGCCCGCGTTCCAGCTGTTGGTGTTGCCCACGCTCGAATAGTGGCCGTTGCGGAAGGCGCCGTTCAAGGTCAGCGCCTTGGCGAACGGTGCATCCTTCAGCAGCGGGACGCGGGTCTCGACGAAGAACTCGCGCACGTGGAAATCGCCCTCGACGGCGGGAGTGGCATTGCCGGCGTTCAGGCCAGCCTGGGTCAGCGCATCCGGTACCGCGCTGGAGGATTCGCCGCGCCATTCGAAGCCGGCCGCGACGCCGATCTTACCGGCTGGCAGCTCGAAGATCTCGCCGTTGATCGAACCGCCCACCAGTTTCTGGGTCACCGAGGTGGCCAGCGAACCCGGGGCGCTGATGTATTTGAGCGCCTCCGGCGAAATGGTGTTCAGGCCGAACACATTGAGCGGCACGCAACCCTGGGCGCGGGCGTTGGCGTCGGCGCAGATGGCGTCGGTGGTGCTGCCGTTGTGGTTGTCGTCCTTGGTGTCGGTGATCGCGGCCAGTGCGTTGCGCACGTTGAGCACGTTGATCTGGCCGCTCGACGACTGCGCTTCCTTGGTGCGGCCGAAGGCGATGTAGCTATCCCAGTTCCAGTCCTGGATCGTGCCCTTCAGGCCGGTGGCCAGGCGGAAGGTGTCGCGGTCGGCGCCTGCGGTGCGGCTGCCCACTTCGGCCAGGCGGCGGTTGAAGACGTAGTCTTTCAAGCCGTCGCCATCGGTGTCGGTGATGCGGTCGTACAGGTATTGCGGCACCAGCGGGTTGCGCACGGCGACGCCGTTGACCAGGGTGTCGGCCGGGGTCTTGCCGGCGTTGGCCTTGAAGATGTCGATCGACTGCATCGCGAACGGTTCGGTGTTGGTGCGGGTTTTGCTCGACGCGAAATTACCCTCGAAGAAGGCGCTGAGGTTGTCGTTGATCGTGTGGTTGCCGGTGAGGGCGAGCAGGAAGCGCTCGGTCGGCACGGCGATGGCGCGGTAGTACGAGCGGTTGAAGCCGGTGGCCGGGCCGTTGACGCCGTTGCCGTCCCACGGAATGACCTTGCCGTCCTTGTCGTAGGTGTAGCTGCCGGCCTTGCCGCTGACGGGGTCCTTGTCGAAGAAGAAGCGGCCCTGCGGCGCGATACCCGAGTAGCGCGGGCGGGCGGCGATGAAGGCGTCGCCCGCTTCGCCGGTTTCGGTCAGCTTGCTGACCTGGTCGATGGCTGAAACCTCGCGGTCGCGGCTCATCACGGCGCCCTGCTTGGAGTAGCCCAGGTGGCCCATGACGTTGCTGGCGCCGTCGGCGCTGGTGGTGCCGAAGGTCAGCGACAGTTTCTTCTTGAAGTCGTCGCCTTTGCTGCTGCGGCCGGTCTGCGCGTCGACCGACAGGCCGTTGAAGTTGCGCTTCAAAATAATGTTGACCACGCCGGCCACGGCGTCGGAGCCGTAGGTCGCCGAGGCGCCGCCGGTCAGCAGTTCGACGCGTTCGATGAAGTCGGTTGGAATGGTGTTCAGGTCGACTGCGCTGTCGCCCGGCACGCCGGAGACGAAGCGGCGGCCGTTGACCAGCACCAGGGTGCGGGAGTCGCCCAGGTTGCGCAGGTTGATGGTCGAGACGCCGCCGCCGGAGGTCAGGAAGTTGGAGTTGGTGCGGCTCAGCGTCGGCGTGCCCAGGGTCGGGTTTTTCTGCAGCAGTTCTTGCAGGTTGGTGGCGCCGGAGGCGGCGATATCGGCCGACGACAGCAGTTGCAGCGGCGACGGCGAGTCGGCGCCAGGCGCCGCAATGCGTGAACCGGTGATTTCGATTTTTTGTATGGCTGCTTCCTGGGCGTGTGCGGCTTGTAAGCCGAGCGCCAGACCGCCCACGCAGATCATGCGTACCGAACGGGACAACGTTGTTTCCTTGATCATTACCAACTCCTCCAATTTTCATGAGCATTACAAATTGTCGGAAGAACATTTTTTCCGATTTGCTAATGTATTTGGCGAATGGTATTTTTGTAAACAAAAAATGACAAAATAATCAAAAAACCAACGTTGCTGTTCTTTTTACGCTACAAGGTGATGCGCAGGCCCAGATAGTAGCGCCGGCCGATCGCGTCGTAGGTCGAGGTATCGGTTTCGGTGCCGGTCTGGTTGCCGGGCAGGCCGCTGATGACGGGCGGCGCCTTGGCGTTGAACGCGTTGTCGATGCCCAGGTACAGCTGCAGGTATTTCTTCACGTCATAGGTGAACTGGAAATCGTTGTAGGTGCGCGAACCCACGCCCACCGAGCCCGGCGCGATGCTCAAGCTCTTCAGGAACTGGTCGTCCAGCGACACCGGGCCGGTGTAGGTGGCAGTCCAGTTGACGCCGGCCGGCCCCCATTTGTAGGCGAGGTTGAGGCCGGCCCGGTTGCGCGGCGCATTGGTGTTGGCCGCCGTGATCTCGCCGACATCGCTGTTCTTCTCCGCCTCCGGCGTCGCTTTCTGCCACAGCTGGCGCAGCCAGGTCCAGGCCAGGCGGGCGCTCAGGTTGCCGGGGCCGACCTTGTCCGACCACGAGGCCGTGACATCGACGCCCTCGGTGCCGAAGCCGCCGCTGTTGGTGGAGGCGATGTTGCTATATTGAATGGAGCCGGAACTCAGGTTGCCCACGGCGGCGGGACGGCGCGTGATGAAGCTGCAAAACGCCTGGTTGTTCTGGTTATAGCATTGATCCAGCGCATATTGGCGGTCGGTGCTGACGATGGCGTCGGCGATCTTGATGGTGAAATAGTCCAGCGTAAAGGTGAAGCGACGCAACATCGGCACCGAGCGCGGCGTCACCACCAGGCCTATCGTGGTGGAGCGGCCTTTTTCCGCCTTGAGCTTGGGGTTGCCGCTGTTGTAGCCGCTGATGCCCTGCTGGTCGGCCTGATTTAACGTGAATATGCCGCCATGTGCCGCCATATTGGCGGCAACTCCCGGCGCATTGCGGCAATTGACGGCCAGCGCGCTGGTCCCGGAAGACGCCACGCCCTCGCAGGGGTCGACCAGTCCGGTGGGGAAGTCCTGGCTGGGCGCCTGGAACAGTTCGTTGATATTGGGCGCCCGCGTCGATTGCGCGCGCGTGCCGCGCAGCTTGAAGTCGGAGCTGACGCCCCATTCCAGGCCGGCGTTCCAGCTGTAGGTGCTGCCGACGGTGGAATAATCGCCGTGGCGTACCGTGCCGAGGAAGCTCAGCTCGCGGGCGAACGGCCGGTCCT
Organism: Duganella sp. BJB476; assembly: GCF_003416895.1. GTDB lineage: Bacteria > Pseudomonadota > Gammaproteobacteria > Burkholderiales > Burkholderiaceae_D > Rugamonas. The sequence goes on along the minus strand of NZ_QVIO01000010.1, from coordinate 101,588 downwards.
TGAGCAGCGGCACCCTGGTTTCGACAAACACTTCGCGCACCAGGAAGTTGCCGAAGGTGGGGGGCAGGGCGTTGCCGGCATTCAGGCCGGACTGGGTCAGCGGGTCGGGAATCGCGCTGGAATCCTCGCTGCGCCACTCGAAGCCGGCGGCGATGCCGATGCGGCCGGCGGCCAGGCCGGGCACCTCGCCGGTGACCGAGCCGCCCACCAGCTTCTGCGTGATCGCGGTTTCCAGCGAGCCGGGCGCGGTCACGTATTTGAGCGCGGCCGGGGTGATGCTGTTGTAGCCGAAGATGTTGATCGGAACACAACCCTCGGCCACCGCATGCACGTCGCGGCACACCGGCGCGCCGTCCGGGCCGGGGATCGCCTCCAGCGCATTGCGCAAGCTCATCACATTGACCTGGCCGGTGGAGTTCTGCGCCTCCTTGGTCTTGCCGTAGGCCAGGTAAGCTTCATAGCTCCAGTCGTGCACCGTGCCCTTCAGGCCGGTCGCCAGGCGGAAAGTGTCGCGATCCACCGTCGAATGGCGCGGGCCGAACTCGGACAGCCTGCGGGTGAAGAAGTAATCCGGCACGCCGTCGCCGTCGGTATCGCTGATGCGGTCATATAAGTACTGCGGCACCAGCGGGTTCTTGACCAGCACGCCGTTGACCAGGGAGGCGGCCGGCACCTGGCCGCTGGGCTTGTACACCTGGTCCGAGCCCAGGGCGAAGGGTTCGATATTGGTATCGACCTTGGACGAGGCGTAGGTGCCCTCGAAAAACGCGCTGTGCTGGTCGTTGAACGCCCAGTTGCTGTTGGTGGCGAACAGGTAGCGCTCGGTCGGCACGGCGATCAGGCGGTAGGCCGAACGGTTGAAACCAGTGGCGCCGGCGCCGCTGCCGGCCGCGCCATTTTGATTCCACGGGGTAATGTTGTTGTTTTTATCATAGGTGAAATCTTCGCTGTCGCCGAAGAAATGGCCCTGCGGCGCGTAGCCGGAAAAGTTGGGCCGCTTGACCACGAAGGCCAGTTCCGGGTGGCCCTGGGTGATGGCCGAGGTCTGGTCGACGGCCGAGGCCGGACGGTCGCGCGAGTACACCGCGCCCTGTTTCGAGTAGCCGAAATGGCCCATGACATTGCTGGCGCCGTCGGCGCTGGTGGTGCCGAAAGTCAATGCCAGTTTCTTTTTGAAGTCGTCGCCTTCGTTGCTGCGGCCGGTTTGCGCGTCGAATAGCACGCCGTTAAAGTTTTTCTTCAGAATAATATTGATCACGCCGGCGACGGCATCCGAGCCATAAGTGGCGGAGGTGCCACCGGTTAATAATTCCACCCGGTCGATAAAATCCGTGGGAATAGTGTTGAGGTCGACCGCAGTATCTCCGGGCACGCCGGAAACAAAACGCCGTCCGTTAACTAATACCAGCGTGCGTGAATCGCCGAGGTTTCTTAAATTAACCGTGGAAACGCCGGCGCTCGATGTCTGGAAATTGGAATTGGCGCGGCTGATGGTCGGCGTGCCCATTGTCGGATTTTTCTGCAATAAATCCTGCAGATTAGTGGCGCCGGACGCGGCTATATCCACCGAGTTTAATATCTGCAATGGCGAGGGTGATTCCGCCGCCGGCGAAGCGATGCGGGAACCGGTTATCAGCACCTTTTGCATGGGTTCGGCAGTTTCCTGGCTCATTGCGGTTTGCGCGCCTAATGCCGGGCCGACTATGCACAGCAGGCGAATGGCGCGGGAGATCGTGGTTTCATTATTCATTATCCGGCTCCTAGGATGTGTCGCGGTTATTTTGGAATGCCACCGCTTATAGACTGACTAGGCTGCCGAAGAGTTCCCCCGACCGTAAGCTCGTTTCTGGCGTTTACGCGCCAATTTTTGGCATAATCCCAGAATGAAGGCGAAAAAAAACCGGGACATCGTCCCGGTTGTTGCGTCGCGCTACTGCTTTTATTTGTAGATGCCGGAACCGACCAACATCTCGTCGACCTTTTCGATATAGCCGGATTTGGCTTCCACCGCCTTGGTGACCGGATTCGGCCATTTGAAATCCACCCAGCCCTTGCCCTTGGATTTGGCGAGGTCGACCATTTCTTTAATCATCGGTTTTCCTTCATTATCCTTGAGGGTAATCAAAGGTTTGCCGACCATTTTAGGATTATTACCATGGGCCAAAGCGATGCCATTTAAATCGTACACATAAATATACAGGTCGCGGTCATGGAAAGTCGTATTGGCCGGATCGGAAATCGCGGCGAAAGCTTTTTCCTTGCCATCGGATTTAATCAGGGCAACCGCTTTCTTTACCATGGCGACCGCTTCGTCAGGCGTTCCCTTGTCGGCGGCCACAGCGGTCGATGACATTGCAAACATGCTTAAGCTTAACGCTGCGGCACCGATTAATGCTCTCATATCATTTCTCCTTTGAATAAAACGGCGATGGCGCGGGGCGCTCTGATGTTGTGGTTTTCAATATTACTGTAGTTGACGAGTTTAAATCACAACAGCAGCAATTTAACAAAAGCTTCGTTGTTACTTGGCAACATTGTCTTCGAATATAGTGCGCCATAATTCCGTGACCTGGGTCGCGTGGGTGGCCACCAATTGCGGATCGACGCGCGCCAGGTCCTGGCCTTGCAGGCGCAGTTGGTGTTGTAACTTGCGCAACTGGCGATAGGCGTCGCCGACCCGCGCCGCCAGTCCGGCGTCGATCAAACCCAGCTCGCCGCACATTTTCAAAAGTGCAATGTTGCCGTAGTTGGCGGTCAGCTGCGGGTAGGCCGCCGCGTGTTGCAAGACCAGGAACTGGACGATGAACTCGATGTCGATCATGCCGCCCGGATCCTGTTTCAGGTCGAACAACTCGCTGTGATTCGGCTTGGCGTCGACCATGCGTTTCCGCATTGCAATGACTTCCTGCTTCAGCGGACCGTCGGCCGGACGCTCCTTGCGCAGCACCGCCTCGCGGATTTCGTCGAAGCGCAGGCCGATCGTGGCGTCGCCGGCGCAGAAGCGGGCGCGGGTCAGCGCCTGGTGCTCCCATACCCAGGCCGAGCTGCTCTGGTATTTCTCGAACGCCGACACGCTCGACACCAGCATGCCGCTGGCGCCGTCCGGCCGCAGCGCGGTATCGATGTCGAACAGGATGCCGGCCGAGGTGTGCGATGTCATCCAGGTAATAAAACGCTGCGCCAGCTTGGCGTACTGGGCCGGCGCTTCCTGGTCGCTGTCGTCGTACAGGAAGATCACGTCCAGGTCGGACACATAGCCCAGCTCCTTGCCGCCCAGCTTGCCGTAGGCGATCACCGCGAACTGCGGCACCTCGCGGTGGCGCGTGGCCACCATCTGCCAGATCGCCTTGATGGCGGCGGCGACGATGGTGTCGGCCAGCGCCGACAGGTGGTCGGCCAGCTTTTCCACCGTCAGGTCGCCAGCCAGGTCCTGCGCCAGCAGGTGGAACAGCTGGGCGTGGTGGATTTCGCGCAGGATATCCATCTGCCGTTCGGTATCACCGGGCGCCGAGGCCAGCTGTATTTCCAGGTCGGCCGCCAGCGCCACCGGGTCGAACACGGCGTTGCGGACGCGGTCGTCCAGCAGCTCGTCGAGCAGGATGGGGTGCTGGCTGAGGAATTGCGCGGCCCAGCCGCTGGCGTGCACCATGCGGATCACCCGCGCCAGCGTGTGCGGATACTCGGTCAGCAGCGACAGATAGGCCGAGCGGCGCGCGATCGCCTCCAGGAAATCCAGCAGCCGGCCCAGCGTGGCCTGCTGGTTGCCGCCGCTCGATTCCAGCGAGCATTGCACGATCAGCGGCAGCGCCGCGTTGACCAGCCCCAGCAGGCGGTTGCGGCTGGCTTCCGGCAGCGATTGCAGGCGCGGCGCCTGCCAGGTCGCGATCAGGCGCTTGGCCGCGCCCTCGGGATCGTCGAAACCCAGGGCGGTGAAGCGCGACACCATGGCTTCGCGGTTGTCGGGATCGGCGCACTCGTTGCTGGATTGCGGATTGATGTCGTTGTCGCTGCCGCTGGTCTTGTCCGAGAACATTTCATCGAACTGGCCGGCGACGAACTGGCGGTGGGCTTCGATCTGGGTCAGCAGGGTGGCGGTGTCGGGCAAGCCCATCATCTGCGCCACCAGCAGGCGGTCGGCGTCGTTGGCCGGCAGGGTGTGGGTCTGGGCGTCGTCCAGGTATTGCAGGCGATGCTCCAGATTGCGCAGGAAGGTGTAGGAAGCCAGCAGTTGGTAGACGATGGCGTGACTTAGCAGGCCTTTCTCGGCGATGATGCGCAGCGTGGTGCGGGTCGAGCGGTCGCGCAGGGCGGCGTCGCGCCCACCCCGTATCAGCTGGAACACCTGCGCCAGGAACTCGATCTCGCGGATCCCGCCCCGGCCCAGCTTGACGTTGTTGCTGCGGTCCGGGTGCAGCCGCTCCTGGCGGTTGACCTCGGCGCGGATCTGCGCGTGCATATTGCGGATGGCGTCGATCACGCCGAAATCCAGGTAGCGGCGGAACACGAACGGCCGCACGATGGCGTCCAGCGCGGCGATGTCCTCGGCGCGGCCGGTCACGGCGCGCGCCTTGACCCAGGCGTAGCGCTCCCACTCGCGGCCCTGGACGATCAGGTATTGCTCCACCATGCTCAGGCTGGCGGCCAGCGGGCCCGAGCCGCCGTTCGGCCGCAAGGCCATATCGACCCGGAATGTGTAGCCATCTTCCGTTATCTCCGATAAAGCCGCGATCAGCTTCTTGCCCAGCCGGATGAAGAACTCGTGGTTGGACAGGCTGCGCTGGCCCGGCCCGGCGACGGTGTCGCCATCCTCCGGATAGACGAAGATCAGGTCGATATCGGACGATACATTCAGTTCGCCGCCGCCTTGCTTGCCCATGCCGAGCACGATCAGCTCCTGCGGCAGGCCGGAATCGCGGCCGATCGGCGTGCCGTGCGCCGCCGTCATTTCCGCGTAAACCTCGTGCATATGCTGCTGGATGGCGAAATCGGCGAAGCGGGTCATGGCTTCCACCACCTCGGCCAGGTTGGCCTTGCCTTCGAGGTCGCGGCGGATCAGCACGCATACCAGCAGGTTGCGCAGCCGGCGCATGGCGCGCGGCAAGGGCAGCGGCGGGGCGCCCGGGGGCACGTTGGCGGCTTCTTTTGCTAAATAATCAGCAAGATTAATCTGGGCAAGCGATAATTGCGCTAAATCATCAGCCTTGGCGGCGCGGTCGGGAGCGGCGGCCAGCCAGCGCTGGTAAAAACGTGACGCGTTTGGTGCAATCATTGGCAACGTGTTTCCTCAAACAAGTTAGTCGGTAACAGCATGTAAAGCATGTAAAACCGGCGCGGACCCGCCCTAAGCGGCGCTGGTTGGCGCAGGGCTTGCGGTAGAATTGCTGCGCAGGCATAAAAGCTTGAAACCGAGTTTAGCGATTTATTTGACGCATGGCCTGATTTATTAGCTTATTGATGCAAAAACCAGAAGAGGAGACTGTGACAGGCGAGGGCCCTTTGGCTGCGCGCTGGCACCGGCTGCGTGCCGCCTATCGCATCTGTAACCTGGCCAGCCATCATGTGCTGGGCTTCACGCTGAAGCTGTTCCTGCTGCTGTATTTCGCCTTCGCCATCCTGTTCCTGACGCTGCGTTACGTGGTGCTGCCGAATATCGACCACTACAAGGGCGATATCGAGCGCCTGGCCAGCGGCGCGGTCGGCAACCGCGTCACCATTTCCCGCATCTACGCTTCCTGGACCGGCCTGCGTCCCAACCTGTTCCTGGGCGACGTGGTGCTGCACGACCAGCAGGGCCAGCCGGCGCTGATGCTGCCGAGCGTGTCGGCCACCTTGTCGTGGTGGAGCGTGCTGGCCGGCGCCGTGCGCTTCGAATCGCTGGAACTGGTGCGCCCCGAGCTCGACGTGCGGCGCGAAGCCGACGGCCGCCTGCTGGTGGCTGGCATCTACATCGACCCGCACAAGCCCAGCGACGGCCGCGGCGCCGACTGGCTGCTGGCGCAGCGCGAGATTGTCATCCGCGAAGGCCGCCTGCAATGGACCGACCTGCAGCGCAGCGCGCCGCCGCTGGCGCTGGATGGCGTCAACATCCTGCTGCGCAACCAGTGGCTGCATCACCAGCTGGCGCTGAAGGCGACGCCGCCGGCCACGCTGGCCGCACCGCTCGACGTGCGCGCCGACTTCAGCCATCCGGCCTTCGGCGCGCGCGTGTCCAACCTGTCGATGTGGAAGGGCGAGCTGTACGCCGACGTGCGCGGCACCGACCTGCTGGCCTGGAAGCCCTGGCTGGACTTCCCGTTCGAGCTCAACAGCGGCGGCGGTTCGCTGCGCGCCTGGGTCGGCATCGACCAGTCGCGCGTGACCGGCTTCACCGCCGACGTCGGCCTGCGCGACGTTTCCGCCGTGCTCGGCAAGGAACTGCCGCTGCTGGACCTGCGCCAGCTCAGCGGCCGCATCGCCGCCCGCGAAGAGCTGTCCGCCACCGCGCCGCTGGTCAAGAAGGGCGCCGTGCGCCCGCGCTTCGGCGCGCTGGGCCACAGCGTCGAGCTGACCAACCTGACCTTGACCACCAGCGACGGCCTGCTGATGGCGCCGACCTCGCTGTCCGAACACTACACCGTCGCCAGCGGCGCCAAGCCGGAGCGCTATGAAATCCGCGCCCGCCAGCTGGACCTGCAAACCATGGCCGGCCTGGCCGAGCGCCTGCCGCTGAGCGAGCACCAGCGCAAGCTGCTGGCCGATTTTGCGCCGCGCGGCCTGCTGCAAAATTTTTCCGCCGAATGGCAGGGCGCGTATCCGGCCTTGCAGTCCTACCGCGTCAAGGGCGACCTGGTGGGACTGGGCCTGAAGCCGCAGCCGCCGCGCCTGGCGCAGGCCAGGACCGCCAAGTCGCCGGCCAGCGCCGCCTTGCCCGCCATCCCCGGCTTCGACAACCTGACCGGCGCCATCGACGCCACCGAAAAGGGCGGCAGCTTCAGCCTGGCCTCGACCCAGCTGGTGCTGCAGATGCCGGACTACTTCAGCGAACCGTCGATGCCGTTCGACCACCTGAACCTGAAGGCGCGCTGGTCGTTCGAACCGGACAATCAGCTGCTGTTCCAGATCGACAGCATGGACTTCCTGCAAAACGGCCTGAGCGGCACGCTGCAAGGCTCGCACAAGATGCCGCTGGCCGGCAAGGGCGCCGGCAATGTCGACCTGACCGGCACGCTGAACGGCTTCCAGCTGAACCGCATCGACAACTACCTGCCGATGCAGACCCCGCACGACCTGCGCGCCTGGCTGACCGGCGCGCTCGAGGGCGGCGTCGCCAGCGACGTCACGCTGCGCCTGCGCGGCGACCTGGCGCACTTCCCCTTCCATGGCGACAGCGGCGCCGACAAGGCGCGCGGCGAATTCCGCGTGGCCGGCAAGCTGAGCGAGGGCAAGCTCAATTATTCGCCTAGTCACTTCCTGCACGACGGCAGGGAGCTGGGCAAGGATGGCAAGCCGCTGCCGCTGTGGCCGCAGGCCGAGCACATCAAGGGCAGCTTCGTGTTCGACCGCGCCCGCATGGAAATCCGCGGCGACACCGCCACCACCGCCGGCGTCGCGCTGTCCGGCGTGAAGGCGGTGATCCCCGATTTGATGATCCACGATGCGATGCTGGAAATCGACGGCAACGCCGCCGGGCCCATGCAGGAATTCCTCAAGTACATGAGCGTCAGCCCGGTGCTGGAATGGATCTCGCACTTCACCGACGAAACCCAGGCCAGCGGCAACGCCAAGCTGGCGCTGAGCCTGCGCCTGCCGCTGTCGCACCTGATCGACGCCAAGGTGCAGGGCGCGCTGCAACTGGCCAGCAACGACATCACGCTGATGAACGACTTGCCGCCGGTGCAGGCGTCGCAGGGCAAGATCGAGTTCAACGAGCACGGCGTCAACCTGAACCAGTTGTCGGGCAACTTCCTCGGCGGACCGGTCAGCATCACCGGCGGCAGCCAGAAGGACAACGCCATCGTCGTCAAGCTGGCCGGCGCGATGACGGCCGACGGCTTCCGCAAGACCTATCCGATGCCGGCCATGCAGCGCCTGGCCAGCCACTTCTCGGGCGGCACGCGCTACACCGGCACGATCACGGCGCGCGATCACCAGGTGGTGGTGGCGGTGGACTCCACGCTGAACGGCCTCGGCATCGAACTGCCGGCGCCGGTCAGGAAGGCCGCGCCGGATGCGCTGCCGGTGCGCTTCGTGCTCAGCAGCGCGCTGACGCCGGACGCCGCCGGCGCCGTGCATGACGACATGCGCATCGCCCTCGGCAGCAATATCAACGCGCGCTACCAGCGCCAGAAAATCGGCAAGACGCCGTGGAAGTTGGTGCGCGGCGGCATCGGCGTCAACGCGCCGGCGCCGGAGCCGGACAGCGGCATGTCCTTCAACATCAGTCTGCGCGCGCTGAACGTCGACAACTGGCTGGACTTCGGCAGCGAGATCGCCGGCAAGGCCGAGCCGTCCGCAGCACCGTCGGCGGCGGACGCCACCGATGTGGCCCAATATGTGATGCCCGACACCATCGCCGCGCGCGCCAGCGAACTGGTGATCGGCGACCGCAAACTGGAGAACGTGGTGGTTGGCGTCAGCCGCCAGAAATCGGTGTGGCAGGCCAGCGTCGATTCCAGCCAGGCCAACGGCTATGTGACCTGGAGCGAGCCGTCCACCGGCCAGGGCCTGGGCAAGGTGACGGCGCGCCTGTCGTCGCTGGTGATCCAGGAATCGGCGTCTAAGGATGTGCAGGATCTGCTGGACGGCAAGAGCGCGGCCGCCACCATCCCGGCGCTGGACGTGGTGGTCGAGCGCTTCGACCTGTTCAACAAGCAGCTGGGCCGGCTGGAACTGCAGGCGAGCAATGCGCAGTTGCCGAACGCGCGCGAATGGCGCATCGGCAAGCTGTCGCTGGCCAACCCGGATGGCGAGCTCAAGGGCACCGGCAAATGGGTCACCAAGGACGGCGCCCACACCACCAGCCTGAACTTCAATCTCGACATCGCCGACGCCGGCAAGCTGCTGGACCGCTTCGGCTTCGCCGGCACGCTGCGCAACGGCAAGGGCACGCTCAACGGCGACATCGCCTGGAAGGGCTTGCCGTATTCGCTGGACCTGCCCAGCCTGTCCGGCGACATCAAGCTGAACGTGGAAAAAGGCCAGTTCCTGAAGCAGGATCCGGGCGCCGCCAAGCTGCTCGGCGTGCTCAGCCTGCAAGCCTTGCCGCGCCTGCTCAAGCTGGATTTCCACGATGTGTTTTCGGAAGGGCTGGCCTTCGACGGCATCACCGCCAACGCCGCCATCAACCACGGCATCGCCAAGACCGACAACTTGAAAATGCACGGCGTCGCCGCCACCGTGCTGATGGACGGCAGCGCCGACATCGCCAACGAAACCACCAACCTGCATGTGGTGGTGATACCGGAAGTGAATCTGGGCACGGCGCCGCTGGTGTACGCGCTGGCCGTCAATCCTGTGATCGGCCTGGGCAGTTTCCTGGCGCAGCTGTTCCTCAGCGCGCCGGTGATGAAGGCCTTGACCTATCATATGCAGGTCACCGGGCCGTGGAAGGCGCCGGTGGTGACCAAGCTCGATGCCTCCAAAGTGGAACCGCCTGCCAAGGGCGCGCAGTGATCAACTCGTTGAACGGGACAGCCATGAATACAGTCGCCGCAGTACAAATGATTTCCTCGCCGTCCGTGACGGAAAATATCGCCACCGCGCGCCGCCTGGTCAAGCAGGCCGCCGAGGCCGGCGCCACGCTGGTGCTGCTGCCGGAATACTGGGCCATCATGGGTTTGCAGGACAGCGACAAGGTCGCGGTCGCCGAGCCGCTGGGCCAGGGACCGATCCAGGACTTCATGTCCGCGCTGGCGCGCGAGCTGGAGATCTGGCTGATCGGCGGCACCTTGCCGCTGGCGTCCGACGATCCGGAAAAAGTCATCAACACCACGCTGGTCTACAACCCGCAGGGCGAGCACGTGGGCCGCTACGACAAGATCCACCTGTTCGGCTTCACCAAGGGCACCGAGTCGTACAACGAATCGAAGACCATCGTGCCGGGCCAACATGTCGGCGTGTTCGAGGCGCCGTTCGGTAAGGTCGGCATGTCGGTCTGCTACGACCTGCGCTTCCCCGAGCTGTACCGCGCCATGGGGCCGGTGTCGCTGATCGTCGTGCCGGCCGCGTTCACCTACACCACCGGCCATGCGCACTGGGAAATCCTGCTGCGCGCGCGCGCCATCGAAAACCAGTGCTATGTGCTGGCGGCGGCCCAAGGCGGCAACCATCCGAACGGCCGCCGCACCTGGGGCCACAGCATGCTGATCGACCCGTGGGGCGCGGTCAAGGCCGTGCTGGCCGAGGGCGAGGGCGTGGTCCACGGCGACATCGACCTGATGTTCATGGACAGCGTGCGCCAGAGCCTGCCGGCGCTCAAGCACAGAACGATGTAAACGGCGCATGTGAACTCCGCTACAATTGCACCACATTCTTAAAAGACACCATCATGAAGCCATTTGAACCGAATCTGTCCACCCTTGCCGTGGCGCGCGACATCCTGCTGACGCCGTTCGGGCTGGACGAAGCCAAGCTGCTCAAAACGCTGGGCTCGATGTTCACCCACAAGGTCGACTACGCCGACCTGTATTTCCAGTTCACCAAGAACGAAGGCTGGAGCCTGGAAGAGGGCATCGTCAAGACCGGCAGTTTCTCGATCGACCAGGGCGTCGGCGTGCGTGCCGTGTCGGGCGACAAGACCGCCTTCGCCTACTCGGACGATATCTCGGAAGCGGCCCTGATGGATGCGGCCTCGGCCACGCGCACCATCGCTCGCGCCGGCGCCGGCAAGATCAAGGTGGCCAGTGCGATGACGCCGACCGGCGGCCGCTCGCTGTACCTGCCCAACGATCCGCTGGCTTCGCTGGACGCGACCGCCAAGGTCAAGCTGCTGGAGCGCATCGAGAAGATGGCGCGCGCCAAGGATCCGCGCGTGGTGCAGGTGATGGCCAGCCTGGCCGGCGAATACGACGTGGTGCTGGTAGTGCGCAGCGACGGCGTGCTGGCGGCCGACATCCGCCCGCTGGTGCGCGTGTCGCTGACGGTGATCGTCGAGCAGAACGGCCGCCGCGAGATGGGTTCGTCCGGCGGCGGTGGCCGCTACGACTACGGCTACTTCAGCGACGCCCTGCTGGAAGAATACGCGGCCGACGCCGTCAAATCGGCGGTGGTCAACCTGGACGCGCGTCCGGCGCCGGCCGGTCCGATGACCGTCGTGCTGGGACCGGGCTGGCCCGGCATCCTGCTGCACGAAGCGATCGGCCACGGCCTCGAGGGCGACTTCAACCGCAAGGGTTCGTCGACCTTCTCCGGCATGATCGGCGAGCGCGTCGCCGCCAAGGGCGTGACGGTGGTGGACGACGGCACGCTGGCCGACCGCCGCGGCTCGCTCAACATCGACGATGAAGGCAACCCGACCCAGTGCACCACGCTGATCGAGGACGGCATCCTGAAAGGCTACATCCAGGACACCATGAACGCGCGCCTGATGAAGATGCCAGTGACCGGCAACGCCCGCCGCGAATCGTTCGCCCACCTGCCGATGCCGCGCATGACCAACACCTATATGCTGGGCGGCGACAAGGACCCGGCGGAGATTCTGGCCTCGGTCAAGAACGGCCTGTACGCGGTCAACTTCGGCGGCGGCCAGGTCGACATCACCAACGGCAAGTTCGTGTTCTCGGCCAGCGAGGCCTACATGATCGAGGACGGCAAGGTGACCTACCCGGTCAAGGGCGCCACCCTGATCGGCAACGGTCCGGAAGTGCTGAACCGCGTCTCCATGATTGGCAACGACATGCGCCTGGATCCGGGCGTGGGCGTGTGCGGCAAGGAAGGCCAGAGCGTGCCGGTGGGCGTCGGCCAGCCGACGCTGCGCATCGACGGCGTGACCGTCGGCGGCACGGCGTAAGGCGCGGGGCGGCATTAGCTTATAGCCATAAACTACTTGCCAAGCCGTCGGCAATAGCGTTATAGTCATTCCAATACTTTCGGAACACCATCATGACCCGCTTCTTCTTTACCACCTACTTTTACTTTAGCGATTCCAACCTCGAGGCGGTGGAGTAGCGGCCGGTGCACGTAGAAGCAAAGACGAGTTCCTGCAAATTCCTAAAAAACCGCCTCCCGAGGCGGTTTTTTTTTACCCTGACTTTTAGATTCATTACCTGGAGAACAGCATGCCCCGTACCGATGATTTGCGCATCCGCGAAATGAAGGAATTGACACCGCCGTCCCATCTGATCCGCGAATTCGCCTGCACCGAAAACGCCGAGCAGACCGCGGCCGACGCCCGCATCGCGCTGCACCGCATCCTGCACGGCCAGGACGACCGCCTGATGGTGGTGGTCGGCCCGTGTTCGATCCACGATCCCAAGGCGGCGATGGAATACGCGCGCCGCCTGGTGGTGCTGCGCCGCGAACTGGCGGGCGACCTGGAAATCGTCATGCGCGTCTACTTCGAAAAACCGCGCACCACGGTCGGCTGGAAGGGCATGATCAACGACCCGTACATGGACAGCAGCTTCCGCATCAACGACGGCCTGCGCATGGCGCGCGAACTGCTGCGCGACATCAACGAGCTGGGCCTGCCTGCCGGCACCGAATACCTGGACGTGATCAGCCCGCAATACATCGCCGACCTGATCAGCTGGGGCGCGATCGGCGCCCGCACCACCGAATCGCAGGTGCACCGCGAGCTGGCTTCCGGCCTGTCGTGCCCGGTCGGCTTCAAGAACGGCACCGACGGCAACGTCAAGATCGCGGTCGAAGCGATCAAGGCGGCGTCGCAGCCGCACCATTTCCTGTCGGTGACCAAGGGCGGCCACTCGGCCATCGTGTCCACCAACGGCAATGAGGACTGCCACATCATCCTGCGCGGCGGCAAGGCGCCGAACTACGACGCCGCCAGCGTCGACGAAGCCTGCAAGGCGATCGCGGCCCAGGGCCTGGCGGCGCGCCTGATGATCGACGCTTCGCACGCCAACAGCTCGAAGAAGCCGGAAAACCAGGTGCCGGTGTGCGCCGACATCGGCCGCCAGGTGGCGGGCGGCGACAACCGCATCGTCGGCGTGATGGTCGAATCGCATCTGGTGGCGGGCCGCCAGGATCTGGTGCCGGGCAAGGAGCTGACCTACGGCCAGTCCGTCACCGACGGCTGCATCGACTGGGACAGTAGCGTGCAAGTACTGCACGGCCTGGCCGCCGCCGTGCGCCAGCGCCGTCTCGCCACCCAGGCGGCAGAGGCCGCGTCCAAGTAACAAAACCGTAGCGCCGCTACACTCAAGTTCCAAGCGCCCAAAAGAAAGTGGCGATGCGCCGGCCGGGGCCGGGGCATCGCCACTGGGGCTTGCTGCTTAAACTAACTTAGAAGGTGTAGCTGGCGCGGGCGTACAGTGCGCGGCCGACCGGATCCGTGTAGCGTGGATCGTAGCCCTTCTGGAACAGCGTACCCTGGTTCGAGAACGGCGGTTCCTTGTCCAGCAAGTTCTTCACGCCGGCGGTCAGGCTGACGCCCTTGAAGCCGGTGTAGGTGCCCGACAAGTTCCACAGCGAGTACGACGGTACCGAGTTCACGTACTGCGGCGCGATGTCCAGGTTCTGGTCTTTGTAGCCGGACTTGTACGATTGCGCCAGCGTCGCGCTCCAGGTGCCCAGGCGCCAGTTCAGCGCGGCGTTGTGCTTCCAGCGGAACACCGGATTGTTGGCGGCGTAGCGGCCGACGTTCTGGATGAATGGACCGTCGCGCTCGTCCTGGTACTCATACTTGTGGACATAGGTGCCGTCCACGGTCAGCGTGAAGTTGCCGTAGGCGCTAGGGTTCGAACGCAGCGTCAGGCTCATGTCGACGCCGTCGGTGTTGACCTTGCCCAGGTTTTCCTTCAAGTCCAGGATCGCGTACGGCGAGCCGTCCGGATTGCGCAGGAAGCGCGCCTGGTACTTGGCGTAGTCGCCGTAGATGGCTTCTTCCGGCAGCGCGTTGATCTTGTCCTTGAGCTTGATGTTCCAGTAGTCCAGGGCCAGGGTCGCTTGCGGAATCGGCTCGAGCACGATGCCCATCGCGAAGGTCTTGGATTTTTCCGGGCTCAGGTTAGGATTGCCGCCTTGCAGCTTGAACTGTTGCAGGTCGCAATCGCGCAGCGGGTTGGCGATCGGGTTGGTCGACAGCACGCCGCCCGGGCACAGGATAGGATCGTTGTACGAGTTGTTGGTATCGTTCTTCGAACGCGGCGCATTTTTCTCGAACAGCGTCGGTGCGCGGAAGCCGGTCGAGGCCGAACCGCGCAGCAGCACTTGCTTGGTCGGCTGGTAGCGCACGCCCAGTTTCGGGTTGGTGGTGCTGCCGACGTCGCTGTAGTTGTCGTAACGGGCGGCGAACTGCACTTCCAGGTCCTTGATCAGCGGCATGTTGAGCTCGCCGAAGATGGCCTTGATGGTGCGGTCGCCTGCGGTCGACTGCGAACCCGACAGGCCGGAGCTGGCGGCCTGGCCGGCGATGTCGCGGTTGACGAAGAAGTCCGCCTCTTCGCGGCGCAGTTCGGCGCCCACGGCCACCGCCATCTTGCCGCCCGCCATGTCCATCAGCTCGCGGCTGGCCTTGGCGTCGATGCTGGTGTTGCGGGTCTTGCCGTTCTGGACCTGGCCGCGCAGCGCGGTGCTGTCGAGGTAGGTCTTGCCGGCCGCGTCCTGCAGGCCGAACGGGTTCAGGATGCCGTTGGTGACGCCGGCGGCGAAACTGTCGTCGCGCACATAGCCGCCGGTGAAGTATTCGGCCGAGCGGCTTTCGGACAGCGTGAAGCCGGCCTTGTAGTCCCAGTCCTTGTACAGGCCTTCGGCGGCGATGCTCAGGCGGTCAGCCGCGCCCTTGGAATTGATGGTGCGCTGACCGGCTTCGGTCGGACGCCAGTTGACCGACAGCGGGTCGCCCGACAGGCCAGGCATGGCCGGCACGCCGCCCGAATTGCCCGGATAGTATTTGCTCGACTTCGGCAGGATCAGGCCGGTCTGCGGCGGCGGCGCGGTGTGCGACACCACATCGTTTTCCGCGTGCAGGTACTCGATCGAGGCCTGGTGGTTGTTGTTGATCTTGAAGGTGGCCTTGCCGAAGAAGGCGGTCTGCTTTTGCGCCGGCAGATCGTCGATCAGGCGGGTGTAGTCTTCGCGGCAGGTGCCGTTGCTGGCGCGCGGCACCGACAGCGGCGCATCGCAGCCCTTGGCGAAGCCGGGGTTGCCGGTGGCGCCCGAGGTCGGATCGAAGTAGTTGCCCGGATAGGTGGTGCCCGAGGTCAGGTTCAAGCCGCGCTCAGGGATCACGCCGGTCTTGGAGAAGTCGCGCTGCTGCGAGGTCAGGATGTCGAGCTTGTGGTAGTCGAACACGCCGAACACGTTGAAGCCGTCGGCGTCCAGGTCGCCGTAGCCGGTCGACAGGTTCAGGCGGTGCTCGTCGGCGCCGACCTTGCGTGGCGCGACCGCTTCGGCCGTGATGGTGGTGGTCTTGACCGAGCGCTTGGTGATGAAGTTGATCACGCCGCCGATGGCGTCGGTACCGTAGATCGCCGAGGCGCCGTCGCGCAGCACTTCGACGCGTTCCAGGGCCGACACCGGAATGATGTTCAGGTCGACGCTGGCGCCGTCATACGGGTGGTTGGCGATGCGGCGGCCGTTCAGCAGCACCAGGGTTTTGTCGCCGCCCAGGCCGCGCAAGTCGGCGCTGGCCTGGCCGCCGGTAGGCAGGCCGCTGCTGTTGCCGCCGACCACGTTGCCGGAGCTGAAGCTGGAGCTGTTCGACGGGATGCGGTCCAGCACTTCCTGGGCCGTGGTCAAGCCTTGCTTGACGAAGTCGTCCGACTTGAACACGGTCAGCGGGTTGGCCGTTTCCGAGACCAGGCGCTTGATCGACGAACCCGTCACTTCGACGCGCTGCATAGGCTGGTCGGTGGTTTGGGCTTGCGCCAGTGTAGCGATCAGGCCCAGGCCCAGCAGTCCGCCGGCACACACCAGACGCACGGATCGCGCCAATACTGTTTCAACCATCATTATTTCTCTCTCCCATTTGAAAACAATGAACACCAAGTAAGTACTGTCTTTTAGGTCTTATGCAAAGAACCAGATGTTCCTTGCCTCTTCATCAGAGCATCTGCGCGTCTTTACTGTCAACGAGCAAACGTTTATGAATGAACAAAGTTGCGGTGTTTTGGAATGGATGAGTGCCGCATTAAATTTGGGCAGTAAAACGTTCTAATTTGGTGCGGAACGCTTCTCAGTACATAAAACATTGTTTGAATGTTAAAAAGAAGGGATTGTATTGCGGTGGCGTCGCGGGCGTGCAACACGCTGGTGCGCAGGGAGGGGAAGGAAGTACGGGTTAGCCCGGATACTGGACGTTACATTAATGCGACAGTCGAAGCCAGCTTTCATGCAAAAAGCCCCGTCTTCCGAAAAAGACGGGGCTGCAAGGTCATCAGCTTTCAGCCGATGGCCGGGGGCTTAGAACTTGTAGGAACCCACCAGATAGAACTGGCGGCCCAGCGCGTCGGCGTAACGGCCATCGTAGCCGGCCTGGTTGCCGCCACCGGCGTTGCGGATGGTGAACGGCGGGGCGATATCAAACAGGTTCTTGATACCGGCGGTCAGCGTGAACTTCTTGCTGAACGCAATCTTGCTCTGCCAGTCGAAGGTGGTGTACGACGATACCTGGCGCTTGAACGGCACGGTGGCGCCCTGGGTGCCGTCGGCGTTCAGCACGTTGACCACGCTGTCGTCCTCGGTGTACACCTGGTCGGTGTAGCCCGAGTGGTAGTTGGCCGTCAGCGCGTGGGTGTAACGGTCGTTGACGCGCAGCGAGGCGGTCAGCTTCGAGATCCAGCGGAAGGTCACGTCCGAGTAGGAGTTGAAGCGGCCGATGTTCTTCTCGACGCCGCTTTCAGGGGTTTCCTGTTCCGCCTTGGTCATGAAGGTACCGGTCCACTGCACGTTCAGCTTGCCGAACGGGGTGGCGGTCTTGTAGGTGTGATCCCAGTCGATACCCTGGAAGTGCGAGGAAGCCAGGTTGAACGGGGTCAGCGCGGCCGCCAGCACGTTTTGCTTCTGGATCGGGTCGAAGTAGGTGCGCAGCAGGCTGTCATAGAGCTTAGGACTGCCGAACACGGTGTCTTCCGACAGGGTCTGGATCTGGTTGGTCAGCTTGACGTCCCACAGGTCGAAACCGATCGACAGGCTAGGCATCGGTTCCAGGCGGAAGCCGGCGGTGAACTGCTTGGATTCCTCTGGCTTCAGCGAGCCGGCGCCGGTTGCGCCGTTACCACCGGTCAGCAGATTGTATTCCGACGAACCTGGGTTGCACAGCGGGAAGCGCGGATCGGTAGGCGAGGTGATCGGGCAGGCGTGGAACTGCGACGAACCACCGTTGACCAGCGGCTTGACGATGTTGGTCAGCGTCGGCGCCTTGAAGCCGGTGCCGTAGGAACCGCGGATCAGCAGCGACTCGACCGGATTCCAGCGCAGCGCCAGCTTGTAGGTGGCTTTGCTGGCGCTTTCGCCCTGCTTGCCCGGAGCAATCAGATTGCCTGCGGTGTCGAAGTTCTTGTCGTTGGTGACGGCGCTGAAATCATCGTAGCGGGTCGATGCGGTCAGATCCATGTTTTTCATGACCGGCAGCAGCAACTCGGCATACGTGCCCCAGTTCTTGCGGGTGGCGTCGATCGGCAGGGCGCCGGCGCCGCCGCCGACGATGGCGTCGGTGAAGTTAGGCTGCTGCTGGTTCTGGCCTTGCGAGTAAGCGTCCGGCGCTTCCGTGTAGTGCTGCTTGGTGTAGTCGGCGCCGACCGCCAGCTGGGCCATGCCGGCTGGCATGGCGAACAGCTCGCTCGAACCGCTGACCTGGAACACGTCGATCTTCGACTTGGTTTCGCTCAGCACGTTGTGCAGTACGGCCGGAGCCAGCACGCCTTGCGAGGTGCCGGACGGTGCGAACGGATCGAACTGGCCGGAGCTGACCAGCGCGTCGAAGGCGTTCAGGCTCATGTAACCACCGGCAGCCGTGTCCTTCTGGGTGTTTTCCGAGTGGGTGAAGGCGGCGCGGTAGTCGAAGCCCTTGAACGAGCCGTCGACGCCGAAGGCCAGGTGGCGCGCGTCGGTCTTGTATTCGTCGGCGCGGCCGCCGGCGTCCACCAGGCGCAGGTTCATCGCCACGCTGGTGACCGATGCCGGGTCGATGCCCAGGCGGGCCAGGTAAGGCTGGATGGATTTCTTGTACAGCGCGCTGCCGACCGGGATGCCCAGCGGCTGTGCCGGCGGAGCGTACTGGGCGGTGTTGCTGAACGACGAACCCAGCGCTTCAGCGAAGAAGGTGGTGTCGTTGTTGATCTTGTAGTTCAGCGAGCCGAACAGGGAGTCGCGTTTCAGGCCAGGCGTGTCCTGCACGGTGGCGGCGTAGTCGAACAGGCAGCGGTTGCCGACGTTGAACAGGTTGGGGCCGTTGCACTTGCCGGTTTCCAGGAAGTTAGGACCGAACGATTTGCTGGTGGCGGTGCCGGCGGCGTTCTTGTACTTGACGGTGGCGTTGCCCGGAATCGAGTTCGAGCTCAGCTGGTACAGATTGTATTGCTTGCCGTTGTCCATGAACGGGATCACGCCGCTCTTGGAGAAGTCGCGGTCCTTGGCGTACAGCGCGCGGCTTTCGTCGTGGGCGGCCGAGACCAGGATGTTGAAGCCGTCCTTGTCCATGTCGCCCCAGCCTTTGGAGACCGACACGTTGGAGCTCTGTCCACCGCTGCTCTTAGGCGAGTTGAAGGTGCCTTCGACGATCAGGTCGGTCTGGTTCTTCTTCAGGATGAAGTTGACCACGCCGGCAATCGCGTCCGAACCGTACAGCGTGTTGGCGCCGTCGGTCAGGATCTCGACGCGCTCGACCGCTGCCAGTGGGATGCTGGCCAGGTTGACGGTGGAGCCGGAGGTGGCTGGCGCCAGGCGGCGGCCGTTCAACAGCACCAGGGTGTAGCCTTCGCCGATGGCGTGGATCGACGCGGTCTGGATACCACCGCCGCCGCCGTTGACCGACATCGAGGAAGTGGTGAAGCCTTGCATCGAAGGCAGCGTCGCGATCAGGTCGGCCACGCTGCTGGCGCCGCTCTGCTCGATCTGAAGCTTGGACAGGGTCTGGACCGGCAGCGCGCCTTCGGCGGTGATGCGCTTGATGCTGGAGCCGGTGATCTCTACGCGCTGGATCGGTGCGTCCGGCGCGGTCTGAGCAACAGCCGCTTGCATGCCGATCGCCAGGCCACTGGCGCAGATCAGGCGTACAGAACGGGACAATACAGTTTCAACCATCATTATTTTTGCTCCCAATTTAAAACGATGAAACACACGGGTGTGATTTATTTTTTTTATCGGCGATAGTTCGCCGTTCGAAAAAAACACTAACGTTCTTTTCATTTGGTCATCAGATCACCCGGCGACATTTGCTGTCAACGGACAAACTTTCAAATCGATAGCTAAAGGTTATTCTTTACTTGATAACAACAGTGTTCCAAAAATGCCCTGAAAAACGCTCTAATTTGGTGCGTGCGGCAAAAAAAAGGCGCGAAACATTGCGTCACTATCAAAAAAGAAGCGAATATCTTGCGGGTCCGTCGGGCGCGTGCAACAAGTTGGTGCATCGCAACTCCATGAACCTATGTTCATTCTGAAATGCAACGTTACATTTATGCGACAAGCGCCGGCCTGCGGGCAATGGTTGTTAGTTAATAGCTATCGGGCCGCCATTTCAGCTACGGAAGATTTGTTGTATTGTTTCGCCACTTACCAGCGGCTTGAGGAAGCGTATGCAGTGCATTAAATTCGCCGCCGCGGTGGCAGCCGCAACCTGGTGCCTGGCCGCGCCGGCGGCCGGGCCGACGCCGCCCAAGACCCTGCGCTACATCTTGCCGGCCGCCGAAGCGAGCTTCGATCCGGCGCTGGGACGGGATCTCTATACCGGCCACATCACCGAAGCGATCTTCGAGACCCTGTACACCTACGATTACCTCGCGCGACCGGTCAAGCTGGCGCCGGAGACGGCGGCGGCCTTGCCGGAAGTGTCGGCCGACGGCCGCAGCTATCTGATCCGCCTGAAGCCGGGCGTCCATTTCACGCCCGACCCGGCTTTCGGCGGCAAGCCGCGCGAGCTGACTGTGGCCGATTACGTCTACTCGTGGAAGCGGCTGTTCGACCCGAAGCTGGCCTCGCCGAACAGCTGGCTGCTGGAAGGCAAGGTCGTGGGGCTGGACGCGCTGGCCGAGCAGGCCAAAAAGAGCGGCCATTTCGACTACGACGCGCCGGTGCCCGGCTTCGAGCAGGTCGACCGCTACACGCTGCGCATCCACCTGACGCATACCGACTTCAGCTTGGGCATGATCCTGGCCTATGAACCGATGGCGGCGGTGGCGCGCGAAGTGGTGGAGAAATACGGCGACAGCAAGGGCGAGGTGGCCGGCCATCCGGTCGGCACCGGCGTCTACCGTCTGGGGCAGTGGATACGCGGCAGCCGCATCGTGCTCGAAGAGAACCCCGGCCACCTCGCCGAAGTCTGGGACTTCGAACCCAGCGCCGAGGACCGCGCCGACGACGAGCGCATCGTGCGCCAGATGAAGGGCAAGAAGATCCCGCAGATCGGCCGCATCGAGATCAGCATCCAGCTGGAGGACCAGTCGCGCTGGCTATCCTTCACCAGCGGCGAGGCCGACCTGTTCTGGCTGGACGGTCCGCTCTCGCCCAAGGGCCTGGTCGACGGCAAGCTGCGGCCGGAGCTGGCGGCGCGCGGCATCCAGCTGTCGCGCATCGTCGATCCGGTGCTGACCTATTACTACTGGAATATGCGCGACCCGGTGGTGGGCGGCTTCAGCAAGGAGAAGATCGCCCTGCGGCGCGCGATCGCGATGGCGCACGACGTCGACGAGGAAATCCGCCTGGTGCTCAACAGCGAGGCGCGGCGGCTGGAATTCCCGATCCCGCCCGGCGTGGCTGGTCACGATCCCGATTACCAGGGCTTGCTGCGCTACGATCCGGTGCTGGCCAACCAGCTGCTGGACCGCTACGGCTACAAGAAGGGCGCGGACGGCTGGCGCACCCTGCCGGATGGCAAGCCGATGCTGATCCACTACACCTCGCGCAACGAGGCGGCCGGCGTGCTGATGGCCGAGCTGTGGCGCAAGACCTACAACCGGCTCGGCATCCGCATGGAAAACCAGCGCATGATCTTCAGCGACATCCAGCAGGCCGAGCTGCTGTGCAAGCTGCAAACCCGCACCTACCAGTGGATGGTCGACTACCCGGACGGCGATAATTTCATGCAGCTGTTCTACGGCAAGAACATCAACCAGAACAACAACGGCTGCTACCAGGACGCCCAGTTCGACCAGTGGTACGAAGCCAGCCACCGCATGCCGCCGGGACCGCAACGCGACGCACTGTACCGCAAGATGGCGCGGCTGCTGGAAGTGCAGGCGGCGGCCATGCCGGCCTATTCGCGCTACCGCAGCATGCTGGCGCAACCGGGCGTGCTGGGGTATAAGAAGCATCCCATCCTGCATCAGGAATGGAAGTACATCGATATCGAGCGCAAGGATTAGGAATGTTTGCATATATTGTGCGCCGCCTGTGGCAGATGCTGCCGACCATGCTGGGCGTGGTGCTGCTGGTGTTCGTGCTGTTCAACTGGGTGGGCGGCGATCCGGCCTTCATCCTGGCCGGCAAGATGGCCAACGCCGAGAGTATCGCCAACATCCGCCACCAGCTCGGCGTCGATGAGCCGTCCTACGTGCAGCTGTGGATCTTCATCAAGCAGATCGCCACCTTCGATTTCGGCCTGAGCTGGGCGACCGGCGAGCCGGTGTCCCACATCATCGCCACGCGGCTGGGGCCGTCGCTGACGGTGCTGCTGCCGCTGACCTTGCTGGAGACCTTGCTGGGCATCGCGCTGGCGTTGACGGTGGCCTTCGTGCGCGGCTCGCTGACCGACCGCGCGGTGATGATCGCCTGCACCGTCGGCATGTCGATCAGCATTCTGGTGTACATCATCGTGTTCCAGTACGGGCTGGCTTACAAGCTGGGCTTGTTCCCGGTGCAGGGCTGGGGTGAGAGCTTCTGGGAGAATCTGCTGCGCTACGCCACCTTGCCCATCCTGATCGGGCTGGCGGTGTCGATCGCGCCGACCTTGCGGCTGTACCGCAGCTTCGTGCTGGACGAGGTGGGCCAGGACTATGTGCGCACCGCGCGCGCCAAGGGCCTGAGCGAACGCCGCGTGATGTGGGTGCATGTGCTGCGCAACGCGGCCATCCCCATCATCACGCATGTGATGGCCAACCTGCCGGCGCTGCTGATCGGCGCCTTCCTGCTGGAGCGCTTCTTCGGCATTCCCGGCATCGGGCGCGAGGTGATCCTGGCGGTCGAGCGCAGCGACTTCCCGGTGATCAAGGCGATCACGGTCTACGTGGCGGCGGCCACCATGTTGTTCAACCTGCTGACGGACCTGATGTACCAGGCGGTCGATCCGCGGGTGCAGCTGACATGACGGCCGTCGTGCACAACGTCTCGCCCGGACTGTGGCGCCTGGCCTGGCTGCGCCTGCGCGCGGACCGCGTGGCCATGGTGTCGCTGGCCGTGGTGGCGGCCTTCCTGTTGATGCTGGCGCTGTCCGCTAGCGGGCTGATCGTGGCCGATTGGGAGCAAGAGGTCGGCGTCAATTATGCGCCGCCCGGCTTTGTCGGCGCGACGCAGACGGCGCCCGCCGCGCCGGTCCAGGCCGCGCAAGCCTTGCCGGACAATCCCTTCGATCCGCTGGCCGATGACATCCGCGCACTGCGCGCGCAGCTGGCGGCGGGAGGCGAGGGCGATGGCGCAGGGAGGGCGGGCGCAGGAGCACCCGACATGTACGGCGTGGCCGATCCGCTGGCCGACGATCTCGCGCAGCTGCGCGGGCGCGCACGCACGGGTGATGCCGCCGCAGGCCCTGCTGGCGCTGGCCGTCTGGCGACCCTGCCGTTCGGCGGCGACAAATGGGGGCATGACATCATCAAGAAAACCATCAAGGGCGGCGAGACGTCGATCGTGGTCGGGCTGGTGGCGGCCTTGCTGGCGGTCAGCCTGGGCACGCTGTTCGGCGCCTTGTCCGGCTACTTCGGCGGCGTGGTGGACGATCTGTTCAACTGGTTCTACAGCATCTTCACCGCCATCCCGTCGGTGCTGATGATACTGGCCGTGGCCGCCGTGCTGCAGCAGAAGGGCGTGCTGACCATCGTGCTGATCCTCGGCCTGACCGGCTGGACCGGCCCTTACCGCCTGATCCGCGCCGAGTACATCAAGCACAAGGCGCGCGAATACGTGCTGGCCGCCGACGCCATCGGCGCCTCGCACTGGCGCAAGATGTTCACGCACATCTTCCCCAACGTCAGCCACGTGGCGCTGGTGCAGATGTCGATCCTGGTGGTGGGTTTCATCAAGGCCGAGGTCATCCTCAGCTTCCTCGGCTTCGGCGTGCCGGTCGGCGTGGTCTCGTGGGGCAGCATGCTCAACGAAGCGCAGAACGAACTGATACTCGGCCGCTGGTGGCAGCTGACCGCCGCCGCCATCGCCATGGCGCTGCTGGTGACGGCCTTCTCGCTGTTCACCGACGCCCTGCGCGATGCCCTCGATCCCAAGGTGAAATGATGAGCGATAACATCTTGTTGGAGATCACCGGCCTGCGCATTGCCTTCCGTGTCGACCGCCACACCACGGTGGAGGCGGTCAAAGGCGTATCGTTCCAGGTGCCGCGCAACGCCACCGTCGCGCTGGTGGGTGAATCGGGCAGCGGCAAGTCGGTCAGCTCGCTCGCCGTGATGGGCCTGCTGCCGCCGGATACCACCGTCATCGATCCCGCCAGCCGCATCCGCTTCGATGGCCGCGACTTGCTGGCCTTGTCCGCCGACGAACGCCGCGCGCTGTGCGGCAAGGACATCGCGATGATTTTCCAGGAGCCGATGTCGTCGCTGAACCCGGTCTTCACGGTCGGCGCGCAGATAGTCGAGGTGCTGCGCCTGCACATGGGCATGAGCGCGGCCCAGGCCCGCCGCCGCACGCTGGAATTGCTGGACGAAGTCGGCATTCCCGACCCGACCGTCAAGATCGACGCCTATCCCAGCCAAATGTCCGGCGGCCAGCAGCAGCGGGTGATGATCGCCATGGCCATCGCCTGCGAACCCAAGCTGCTGATCGCCGACGAGCCCACCACCGCGCTCGACGTCACGATCCAGAAGCAGATCATGGAGTTGATCGCGCGCCTGCAAAAACGCCACGCGATGGCGGTGCTGTTCATCACCCACGACCTCGGGCTGGTGGCGGAGATCGCCGACCATGTGATCGTCATGCGCCACGGCGAGGTGCGCGAAGCCGGCCCGGCGCAGCAAGTGCTGGAGCAGCCGCAGGATGGCTACACCAAGGCGCTGCTGCACTGCCGTCCCTCGCTGGACGCGCGGCCGTGGCATCTGCCGGTGATCGCCGATTACCTGGCCGACGTCGAACATCAGCGCTTTGCTGGGGGCGACATCGCCGAAGGGCAGGGCGTGACGCCGCTGCACCCGCTGGAGCGCCAGCGCGGCTATCGTCCGGACGACGAGCCGGTGCTGGTGGTGAACAATCTGAGCAAGAGCTTTTACCTGCGCGAGGGCTGGTTCGGCAAGCGCGAGTTCCAGGCCGTGAAGGATGTCTCGTTCACGCTGGCGCGTGGCAAGACCCTGGGCGTCGTGGGGGAATCCGGTTCTGGCAAGACCACCGTCGGCCTGACCTTGCTGCGGCTGCACCAGGCCACCGGCGGCAGCGCCATGTTCGACGGCCGCGACCTGCTGGCGATGCCGGCGCGCGAGTTCCAGGCCTACAAGCGCCGCATTCAGATCATCTTCCAGAACCCGTATGCGTCGCTGAACCCGCGCTTCACGGTGGGGCAGATCCTGCTGGAGCCGATGCGCATCCACCGCATCGGCGCCGACGACCGCGAGCGCACCGCCATCGCCCATGGGCTATTGGAAAAGGTCGGACTGCCCGCATCTGCCTTCCAGCGCTATCCGCACGAGTTTTCCGGCGGCCAGCGGCAGCGCATCGCCATCGCGCGCTGCCTGACGATGAAGCCGGAGATTCTGGTGTGCGACGAATCGGTGTCCGCGCTGGACGTGTCGGTGCAGGCGCAGGTGCTGAACCTGTTGCAGGATTTGCAGGACGAGTTCGGCCTGTCCTACATCTTCATCTCGCACGACCTGTCGGTGGTGAAGTACATCGCCGACCAGGTGATGGTGATGCATCAGGGTTCTGTGGTGGAAATGGCCGATTCGGACCAGTTGTACCGCGACCCCGCGCACCCCTACACGCGCGCGCTGCTGGCGGCGATCCCGCGGCACGGTTAAGCGATTTTTAAGATAAGATATCCGTATGGCGAATTTAATCCTTCTATTGCAAGAGTACGGCGTACTGATCGTGTTTGCGATCGTGCTGGTTGAGCAGATCGGCCTGCCGATTCCCGCGTTTCCGCTGCTGATCGTGGCCGGCGCCTTGTCGGTGGACGGCGACAGCAACTGGCTGGCCGTGCTGTCGGTGAGCGTGGTCGCCTGCCTGATCAGCGACTATTTCTGGTTCCGCGCCGGCCGCTACTACGGCAAGCGCATCCTGCGCCTGCTGTGCAAGATTTCGCTGTCTCCCGATTACTGCGTCAGCCAGACCGAAGACAATTTCAACCGCTGGGGCCCGAAGGCGCTGGTGGTGGCCAAGTTCATTCCCGGTTTCAATACGATCGCGCCGCCGCTGGCCGGCGCCATGGGCACCAGCAACGCCACCTTCCTCGGCTTCAGCATCGCCGGCGGCATCGTCTGGAGCGGCACCGGCATCGCCATCGGCGCCGGGTTCCACACCCAGATCGATCAGGTGCTGGAGATCCTGAGCACGATGGGCACCACCGCGCTGATGGTGCTGGGCGTGTTGCTGTTATTGTTCATCGCCTTTAAATATGTCGAGCGCAAGCGTTTCCGCCAGTCGGTGGAGATCGACCGCGTCACCATCGATGAGCTGAAGAAGTTGCTGGAGCAGGGCAAGGCGCCGGTGCTGGTCGACGCCCGCAGCGTGACGGCGCAGATGCTGGAGCCGGCCGTGCCGGGCGCGTTGCTGTTCAACGGCGGCGAGCCGATTCCGGAACTGATCGCGCTGGACAAGAACCACCACATCATCGTCTATTGCAGCTGCCCGAACGACGTCACCGCCGCCCACGTGGCGAAGGAACTGATCAGCCACGGCTACACCCGCGCCAAGCCGCTGCACGGCGGCCTCGACGCCTGGAACGCCGCCTTCGGCACGCCCCGCGAGGTGGGCGAAGGCAATACGGCCTCGGTCTGAGCCTGCCGCAGCCGCCCGTTTGGGCGGTTTTTTTTACCCAAAACTGGAAGCGCTACCAGTGTTTGCTGCTGCCTCAAAAATCGTAGTCATACTACGCAAAAAAAATTCTAATTTGTAATTTCATGTGGCAAAGCTGCTGCATGTGTACTAAAACTACAAACTTCGCTTGCCTCGCTGAGTGAAAATACCTTAAGCTTAGGCCTCAACTATTTTCGATCTATCATGACAGCTCAGTCCCTCCAAACGCCTCCCTCCCTGACCACTGCATTCCTTGGTGGCCCGCGTCTGCTGGCGGACATCGGCGGTACCAACGCGCGCTTTGCGCTGGAGACCGCCCCGGGCAAGATTGAGGCGATCGAAGTATTGGCTTGTGCCGCATATCCAACCCTGGCCGCCGCCCTGGTTGCCTATCTGGCCTCGCCGACCGTAGCCCAGGCCGGCGTCACCGGCATCCGGAATGGCGCGATTGCTATCGCCAATCCGGTCACCGGCGACATGGTGCGCATGACCAACCACCACTGGGAATTCTCGATCGAAGCACTGCGCCGCGAAGTCAATTTCGACGTCCTGGTCGTCGTCAACGACTTCACCGCGCTGGCGAGCTCGCTGCCGCAGTTGTCCGCCACCCAGAAGCATCAGGTCGGCGGCGGCACCGGCATCGCCGGCACTCCGCTGGGCCTGATCGGCGCCGGCACCGGCCTCGGCGTTTCCGGCCTGATCCCGGGCAAGGATGGCTGGACCGCCTTGTTGAGCGAAGGCGGCCATGTCACCTTCGCGCCGGCCAACGCCACCGAAGTCGCCATCCTGCAATATGCCTGGAAAGAATTCGACCACGTGTCCGCCGAGCGCCTGATGTCCGGCGCCGGCATCGAACTGATCTACCGCGCGCTGGCCGACCACACCGACATGCCGGCCGAAAAGCTGAGCGCCGCCGAAATCTCGCGCCGCGCGCTGGCCGGCGAATGCACGCTGTGCGACGAAGTCATCGAAGCGTTCTGCTGCATGCTGGGCACCGTGGCCGGCAATCTGGCGATCACGCTGGGTGCGCAGGGCGGCATATATATAGGTGGCGGCATCGTTCCGCGCCTGGGCGAGCGTTTCGACCGTTCCGGCTTCCGCGCCCGCTTCGAAGCCAAGGGCCGTTTCTGCCATTACCTGTCCGAAGTGCCGACCTGGGTCATCACCGCCGAGTACCCTGCATTTGTGGGTGTTTCCGCAATCTTGTCGGAAAGACTTGCCGCCGCGTAAGCCAAGTTACATTTCGATGACGGCGAAATGCGCTTTTTGCCGTTTTATCAGGTACAATTCGGCTTGTTGGATGAAATGTCTTTGATCGGTCACGTGTGTTTTCGCCCGAAAACTGCGCTCCCCGGCCACGTTTCACGTAGAAAGCAAGGGCCTCGGCCATTGCCGGCATGTCCCTCTCTCCCGCCTGGCGCACATCGGCCCAGGCGTCGGAAAAACAGCTTCAGTGAGTTATACCAGCAGGCAGCATCATGGATGCCGGCCATTGCCTCACTGAATGTGATTGAATTCTTTCTTGCATGAAAATGCAACCACAAGATTGCTATGGATACAGCAGAGGCTAAAAGAGTCCTCGAAACCGCTTTGCTATGCGCTCGTGAGCCATTGTCGATCCACAGTCTGAAAAAGCTGTTTGTCGAGGTGGATGACCAGGACAGGCCGCGCGGACCCGGAGTTGGTTCCGATACGATCAAGGAACTGCTCGAAGAATTGAGGCTGGACTGGGCCGGCAAGGGCGTCGAAGTGATCAGCCTGTCGACCGGCTGGCGCTTCCAGAGCCGCCCCGAGATGAAGTTGTACCTCGACCGCATGAACCCGGAACGGCCGCCCAAGTACTCGCGGGCGACGCTGGAAACGCTGGCGATCATCGCCTACCGGCAGCCGGTGACGCGGGGCGATATTGAAGAGATACGCGGCGTAGCCGTCAATTCGCAGACGATCAAGATGCTGGAAGACCGTGGCTGGGTAGACGCCATCGGTTACCGCGACGTCGTCGGCCGCCCGGCATTGCTGGGCACCACCAAGCAGTTTTTAGATGATTTGGGCTTGAATTCGCTGTCCCAGCTGCCTCCTTTGCAGCAAATCAGCGATACGCAAGGCGGTGGCCCGGACATGGCTGCGCTGGAAGCGGCCTTGCAGGAAAACTTTGACAAAGCGGCACACAATGCCGCGCAACAAACAGATGGTACGGATAGCGAGTTGCCAGTGGCCGAAGCAGAAGCCGCGACTAGCCCGGAAGCCGGCCACGAAGCACAAACACAACCCGCGCCCGATGTAACGGTTGACGCTGAGCACAACCAAGAAACGAATAATGAACAATCCTAATTCCCCAGAGACAGTCAACGACGTAGTGCCGGCCGAAGTGGCCGCCAAGCCTAAGCGTCGCACCAAAGCCCAGATCGAGGCCGATGCGGCCGCCGCCGCGTCCGGCGATGCGCCAGTCGCCGCCAAGCCTAAGCGCAAGACCAAGGCTGAAGCCGAAGTCGCCGCCGCCGATGCGCCGGCCCCAGTGAAGAAGCCGCGCGCCAAGCCGGCCGCCAAGTCGGCCGAGGCCGTCGAAGCTGCCCCGCAAGCCGCCGCGCCTGCGGCAGCCGAAGCGCCAGCCAAGGCTCCGCGCGCCAAGAAACCAGTTGCAGCGCCAGCCGCAGACGCTGCGTCGGTGGCGCAAGCCGCCCCGGCCGCAGCCTCGGCTCCAGCAGTTGAAGCGCAAGCCGCTCCTGCTGAAGGTGAGCGCGCAGCGCGCGGCCCGCGCGGTCCGCGTGGCCCACGCCAGATGCGCGAACAGCGCGCCGTGCGTGAAGCCATGATGCCTCCGCGTCCTGAACCGGTAGCAGCCGCCGAAGGCGAAGCCGCTCCCGCAGTCGACGGCGCAGCGCCGGCCGAAGGCGGCAAGCCACGCCACGAGCGCGGCCCGCGTCCCGACGGCCAGCGCAACGGCAAGAACGGCAAAGGCAAGAACGGCAAGCCGCAACGCGGCGGTCCGAACGCCGGCGGCGCCAAGCCTAGCGATGCGGATGCCGCATTCTCCTACGTCACCTCGGACGCCTTCGACAGCGACGAGCCGGCCAAGGGCCGCCACGCCGCGCCGAAAGTGGTGCGCCGCGACCTGACCTCGGATGACGACGCGCCGAAGCTGCACAAAGTCCTGGCCGAAGCCGGCTTGGGTTCGCGCCGCGACATGGAAGACCTGATCGTTGCCGGCCGCGTGTCGGTCAACGGCGAGCCGGCCCACATCGGCCAGCGCATCCTGCCGACCGATGCCGTGCGCATCAACGGCAAGCTGATCCAGCGCCGCGTCAGCAAGAAGCCGCCGCGCGTGCTGGTGTACCACAAGCCTGCCGGCGAAATCGTCTCGATGGAC
The DNA here is from genome assembly GCF_003416895.1 of Duganella sp. BJB476. Lineage (GTDB taxonomy): Bacteria > Pseudomonadota > Gammaproteobacteria > Burkholderiales > Burkholderiaceae_D > Rugamonas. Next base: position 71,740 of record NZ_QVIO01000010.1, on the reverse strand, counting down.
GATCCGGAAGGCCGTCCATCGGTGTTCGACCGCCTGCCGACCATGAAGGCCGGCAAATGGCTGGCCGTCGGCCGCCTGGACTTCAACACCGAAGGCCTGCTGCTGTTCACTACCTCCGGTGACCTGGCCAACCGCCTGATGCACCCGCGCTACCACATCGACCGTGAGTACGCGGTGCGTACGCTGGGCGTGCTGGAAGAAGGCATGCGCCAGAAGCTGCTGGCCGGCGTCGAGCTGGAAGACGGCCTGGCGCAGTTCACCAAGATCGCCGACGGCGGCGGCGAGGGCATCAACAAGTGGTACCGCGTGATCATCGGCGAAGGCCGTAACCGCGAAGTGCGCCGCATGTTCGAAGCGATCGGCCTGACCGTGTCGCGCCTGATCCGTACCCGCTACGGCGCGATGAGCCTGCCTAGCAGCCTGAAACGCGGCCGCTGGGAAGAGCTGGAAGAGAACACCGTGCGCGACATGTTGAGCGCATACGGCGTCGACAAGAAGGGCAGCGATGCGCCGGCCGCGCCGCGCGGCAAAGGCCCGCAGCAAGCCAAGCCGGCCCAGAACAAGGGTCCTGAAAAGCGTCCGCAGCGCGGCCGCGACGCCGAGCGCGACGACCGTGATTTCGACGATGATGAAGATGATCACGACGAACCGAACTTCAACCGTGCCGACGTCAGCAATGACAACGCCATGCCATTCGCCAAAGTCCCACGCGGCAATGGCCGTGGCCAGGGCGGTTTCGGTGGCGGCCAGGGTCGTCCGGGTGGCGGTGGCCAGGGTCGTCCAGGTGGCGCCCAGGGTAGCGGTCGTCCAGGTGGTAACGGCCAGGGTCGTCCGGCCGGCGCGCAGACGTCCAGCCGTCCAGGCGGTCGTCCGCAAGGCATCGGCGGTTACGCCGGCGGCCGTCCGCTGGGCGAAGGCCCGGCGCGTCCGCAAGGCCAGGGTGGCCGTCCGCAAGGTCAGGGTCGTCCGCAAGGCGGCCAGGGTGGGCAGGGCGGTCAAGGTGGCCAGGGCGGCGGTCAATCGGCCAAGGGTCCGAGCCGTGGTCCGCGTCAGCCGGATCCGCTGCAAACCACCTTCGGTTTTGGTAACGCCAGCGCGCCGCGCCGCAACCAGCCACCGCGTGGCGGCGCCATCGATCATGGCATGCCGCGCCGCCGCAAGGGTTAAGTCCCGCCGCGTGCAAAACGGGGCGCAAGCCCCTGTTTGTAAGGCTTGTAGCCTTTTATGAATTGTTGTAAGCCTGCTTTTCCGCCCCGTGCGGCATTGCAGCGCAGATCATATAAGGTTATAATAACCAGCCTAGTAAAAGTTCTTCTCGGGTTGCTTCCCTAAGAATGCTTTCATCTGGCTGGTATTACAAGAAGATGGGCAGATGCCCATTTTTTTTTTGGTGAACCGTTTTGAACGGTCTGTTTTTAATAAGTTGGAAACAGGCCTTGATTTGGAGAATTTCTTGCAGCTGCCGGATTTAATTGAAAAGACCGTCGCCGGTCTGGGCTATGAGCTGGTTGATGTCGAACGGGCCGAGCGCGGAGTGCTGCGCGTGTTTATCGATTTCACCGCCGCCGATGCCGAAGAAAAAGGCCCGATTACCGTAGAAGATTGCGCTACGGTCAGTCACCAGCTGTCGCACGTGCTGACGGTCGAGAACGTGAATTACGAGCGTCTCGAAATCTCGTCGCCAGGGCTGGATCGCCCGGTGCGCAAGCTGGAAGATTTCGTGCGCTTTGCCGGTTGCGAAGCAATCGTCAAACTCCGCACCGCAATGCCGGGTACGAACAACCGGAAATCGTTCCAGGGGATTCTGCAAGAACCCCAGGGCGATAATTTGTCGTTGGAATTTGAAGGTACTGATGGTCCGGCGCTGTTGGAGTTTACGCTCGCCGATATGGATAAGGCACGCTTGGTGCCACAGGTGGTTTTTAAGGGACGCAAAGCATGAGTCGCGAAGTTTTGTTATTGGTAGACGCGCTGGCGCGTGAGAAAAACGTCGATAAAGATGTGGTTTTCGGCGCGTTGGAGTTCGCGTTGGCGCAAGCCACGAAGAAACGCTATGAAGGTGAAGTCGATATCCGCGTTTCGATCGACCGCGAGTCGGGTGAGTTCGAATCCTTCCGTCGCTGGCACGTTGTGCCCGACGAGGCTGGCCTGCAACTGCCGGACCAGGAGATTCTGCACTTCGAAGCCAAGGAACAGATTCCGGACATCGAAGTGGATGACCACATCGAAGAGCCTATCGAATCCGTCGAATTCGGCCGCCGCTTTGCGCAAGACACCAAACAGGTCGTCCTGCAGCGCGTGCGTGACGCCGAGCGCGAACAGATCCTGGTGGACTTCCTGGAACGCGGCGACTCGCTCGTCACCGGCACCATCAAGCGCATGGAACGCGGCGACGCGATCGTCGAATCGGGCAAGATCGAAGCCCGCCTGCCACGCGACCAGATGATCCCGAAAGAAAACCTGCGTATCGGTGACCGCGTCCGCGCCTTCATCCTGCGTATCGACCGCAATATGCGCGGCCCGCAAGTGATCCTGTCGCGCACCGCTCCAGACTTCATCATGAAGCTGTTCGAGCTGGAAGTGCCGGAAATCGAGCAAGGCATGCTGGAAATTAAATCGGCGGCACGCGATGCGGGCGTCCGCGCCAAGATCGCCGTGTACACGGCCGACAAGCGCATCGACCCGATCGGTACTTGCGTCGGCATGCGCGGTTCGCGCGTGCAGGCCGTGACCGGTGAGCTGGGCGGCGAACGCGTCGACATCGTGCTGTGGTCCGAAGACCCGGCGCAATTCGTCATCGGCGCGTTGGCTCCGGCCAACGTCTCGTCGATCATGGTTGACGAAGAGAAGCACGCGATGGACGTCGTGGTCGACGAGGAAAACCTGGCGATCGCGATCGGCCGCTCCGGCCAGAACGTGCGCCTGGCTTCCGACCTGACCGGCTGGAAGATCAACATCATGACGGCCGAAGAATCGGCCGACAAGGCAGCCCAGGAAACCGCGGCAGTGCGTGCACTGTTCATGGAAAAACTGGACGTCGATCAGGAAGTCGCCGACATCCTGGTGGAAGAGGGCTTTGCCAGCCTGGAAGAAATCGCTTACGTGCCGATCTCCGAAATGCTGGAAATCGAATCGTTCGACGAAGATACCGTCAACGAACTGCGCACCCGCGCCCGTGACGCCCTGGTCACCGAAGCGATCGCTTCGGAAGAAGGCCTGGAAGGCATGGACGAGGCGCTGGTCGGTCTGGAAGGCATGGACCGCGTCACCGCCGGCAAGCTCGGCCTGGCTGGTATCAAGACTGTAGAAGCATTTGCTGCACTGGCTTACGACGAATTTGGCGCCATCCTGGCCCTGTCCGCCGACCGTGCACGAGAACTGATTAAGAGTGAATTTGAAGATGTGACCGACGATGAGATGAAGTTGGTTGACTCAAAGTACGACGATCGTGCCAAAGGCTTGCAAGCCAAGGCATGGAGTCTTGCCGAATCCGCAAAGGCTTAATTTGAGTATCTTTATCATCTCCGCGACACATAGAAAAGAGGACTGAATGGCGAGTAACAACGTAGCCCAATTTGCCACCGAACTGAAGATGCCTGCAGATTTGCTGCTGACGCAGCTGCGTTCTGCCGGCGTCGAAAAAAGTTCGACGTCAGATCCATTGTCGAAAGATGATAAGGATAAGCTGCTTGATCACTTGCGCCGTACCCACGGTGCATCGGCTGATACCGAAAAGAAGAAGATCACGCTGACGCGCAAAGAAACCACTGAAATCAAGCAGGCCGACGCCAATGGCAAGGCCCGCACGATTCAGGTCGCTGTGAAGAAGGTGCGTACCTTCGTCCAGCGCGACGAGCCGGTTGCCGCCGCGCCGGTGGCGCCTGCCGCCCCGGTGGTGGACGAGGCCGAAGTCGCTCGCCGTGAAGAAGAAGCACGTAAGCAAGCAGAACTGATCGCACGTCAGGAAGCGGAACTGCGCGAGAAGCAGGAGCGCCTGGCCAAGCTGGAATCGGAGAAGGAAGCGCAAGCGAAAGCCACCGCCGCCGCCGAAGCCGAAGCCAAGAAGGAAGCCGACTCCGAAGCGAAGAAAGCCGCCGCCAAGGCTGCTGCCGCCGCGACCGCCACCGCTGCCGGCGCTGCGCCGGTTGTGGCCGACGCCGCCGCCGAAGAGAAGAAGAAAGCCGCTGCCGACGAAGCCAAGAAGAAGGCTGCCGCCGCCGCCAAGGAAGCCGCCGACAAAGCGGCCGCCACCGAGCTGGCACGCAAAGCCGTGGCTGACGAAGTCGCCCAAATCAAGGCCATGATGAACGCGCCGCGTCGCGCCATCAAAGCCCCTGAACCAGCGCCTGCGCCGGTCAAGGCCAAGGTTGCCGAAGGCACGCTGCACAAGCCAGCCACCGGCGCCGTCGCCAAACCGGGCGACAAGCCTGGCGACAAGAAGCCTGTCACCGCGGACAAGAAGTCGATCAAGTCGGCCAATGTCTCGTCGACCTGGCAGGACGACGCCAAGAAACGCGGCGCACCTGGCAGCACCGCCAACAAGGGCCGTGGCAACACCGGTTCCGGTGGCCGTGACGGCTGGCGCAGTGGTGGCAAGGGTGGCGGCCGTCGTGGCTCGCACTCCGATGACCGCGAAACCAATTTCCAGGCGCCGACCGAAGCCGTCATCAAAGACGTCTACGTGCCGGAAACCATCACCGTGGCCGAACTGGCGCACAAGATGTCCGTCAAGGCTTCCGAAGTCATCAAGCAACTGATGAAGCTGGGCCAGATGTGCACCATCAACCAGGTGCTGGACCAGGAAACCGCGATGATTCTGGTCGAGGAAATGGGGCACAAGGCGTTCGCCGCCGAGATGGACGATCCGGAAGCACTGCTGGCCGACCAGGGTGAGCACGCTCACTTCGAATCGCTGCCGCGCGCTCCTGTGGTCACCGTCATGGGTCACGTCGACCACGGCAAGACCTCGCTGCTGGATTACATCCGCCGCGCCAAAGTGGCGTCGGGCGAAGCCGGCGGCATTACCCAGCACATCGGCGCTTACCACGTCGATACGCCGGGCGGCATGATCACCTTCCTCGATACGCCAGGTCACGAAGCCTTTACGGCCATGCGTGCCCGCGGTGCGAAAGCAACCGACATCGTCATCCTGGTGGTGGCGGCCGACGACGGCGTGATGCCGCAAACGAAGGAAGCAATCGCCCACGCGAAAGCGGCCGGCGTGCCTCTGGTTGTCGCGATCAACAAGATCGACAAACCGGGCGGCAACGTTGACCGTGTAACGCAGGAACTGGTTGCCGAACAAGTGGTGCCGGAAGAATACGGTGGCGAATCGCCATTCGTGCCGGTGTCGGCCAAGACCGGCCAGGGCATCGACGCCCTGCTGGAACAGGTGCTGCTGCAAGCCGAAGTGCTGGAGCTGAAAGCCCCGATCGACGCGCCTGCGCGCGGTCTGGTGGTCGAGGGACGTCTGGACAAGGGCAAGGGCCCGGTCGCGACCATCCTGGTGCAATCCGGTACGCTGAAGCGCGGCGACGTGATCCTGGCGGGTTCCTCCTTCGGTCGCGTTCGCGCCATGCTGGACGAGAACGGCAAGGCGATCAACGAAGCCGGTCCTTCGATCCCGGTCGAAATCCAGGGCCTGACCGAAGTGCCGCAAGCCGGTGAAGAAGTCATGGTCATGGCTGACGAGCGTAAAGCCCGTGAGATCGGCCTGTTCCGTCAAGGTAAGTTCCGCGACGTGAAACTGGCCAAGCAGCAAGCCGCGAAGCTGGAAAACATGTTCGACCAGATGGCCGAAGGCGAAGTGAAGAACCTGCCGCTGATCATCAAGACCGACGTGCAGGGTTCGCAGGAAGCGCTGGTCAGCTCGCTGCAGAAACTGTCGACTTCCGAAGTGCGCGTACAGGTTGTGCACGCAGCGGTCGGCGGCATCACCGAATCGGACGTCAACCTGGCGGTCGCCTCGAAAGCGGTCATCATTGGCTTCAACGCCCGTGCCGATGCACAGGCGCGCAAGCTGGCCGAGTCGAACGGCGTGGACATTCGCTACTACAACATCATTTACGATGCGATCGACGAGATCAAATCGGCGTTGTCGGGCATGTTGGCACCGGAGAAGCGCGAAACCGTTATCGGTCAGGTCGAGATTCGCCAGGTCATCCTGGTCTCGAAAGTCGGCGCGATTGCCGGTTGCCTGGTCACCGATGGCGTGGTCAAGCGTTCGTCCTCGGTACGCCTGCTGCGCAACAACATCGTGGTGTGGACCGGCGAGATCGACTCGCTCAAACGCTTCAAGGACGATGCGAAAGAAGTACGCGCCGGCCTGGAGTGCGGTCTGTCGCTGAAGAACTACAACGACATCCAGGTGGGCGACTCCCTGGAAGTGTTCGAAGTTCAGGAAATCGCTCGTACGCTGTAATCAGTTGCGATTAGAGTAGTTTTAACCGGGTGGACGGGAGCATACTTGCTACCGTCCACTTGGCGTTTATGGAAAGCAGTACCGTATATCATGGCTAAACATAGTAAAAACATACCCCAGCGCGGTCAGCGCGTGGCCGACCAGATCCAGCGCGACCTGTCCGAAATCATCGCTTACGAGCTGAAGGACCCGCGCGTCGGCATGATCACCATCACCGAAGTGCAGGTGACCCCGGATTACGCGCACGCCAAGATCTTCTTCACCATGCTGAAAGACAGCAAGGAGCAGGTCAAGAACACCGTCGACGGCCTGTCCGCCGCGGCCGGCTACATGCGTGGCCAGCTGGGCAAGCGCCTGCACATCCACACGCTGCCGATGCTGCACTTCGTGCACGACACCTCGACCGCGCGCGGCATGGAACTGTCCTTGCTGATCGACCAGGCCAACAGCACCCGCTCGCTGGACGACGACCAGGCACCAGCCGAAGAGAACAAGGACGGCGAGTAAGCACGCTGCACCGATGAAGCAAAACCATACTAAAAAAGTCCGCGACCTGGTCGACGGCGTGCTGCTGCTCGACAAGCCGGTCGGCTTCTCCAGCAACGATGCACTGATCAAGGCCAAGCGCGTGCTGAACGCCAAGAAGGCCGGCCACACCGGCACCCTCGACCCGTTCGCCACCGGCCTGCTGCCGCTGTGCTTTGGCGAGGCCACCAAGTTCTCGCAGGACTTGCTGGAAGCCGACAAGACCTACGAAACCACGGTGCACCTGGGCCAGACCACCGACACCGGCGACACCGAGGGCGAAGTCATCGCCAGCCACGACGTCAACGTCACGCTGGAGCAGATCCACGCCGTGCTGGAAAAATTCCGCGGCCCGATCGCGCAAGTGCCGCCGATGTATTCGGCCCTGAAGCGCGACGGCAAGCCGCTGTACGAGTACGCCCGCGCCGGCATCACGCTCGAGCGCGAAGCGCGCAACGTCATCATCCACAAGCTGGAGCTGGTGTCCTACGAGGCGCCGTTCCTGAAGCTGGTGGTCACCTGCAGCAAGGGTACCTACATCCGCGTGCTGGGCCAGGACATCGGCGAAGCACTCGGCTGCGGCGCCCACCTGAACGCGCTGCGCCGCACCCAGGTCGGCGCGCTGACCATGGACGGCATGCTGACCTTGGAGCAGTTGATCGCCCACGAAGCGCCGCTCAGTCTGCTGGCGCCGGTCGATGCCTTGCTGTCCAGTTTCCCGGCGGTGCAGCTGAACGCCGAGCTGGCCAAGCGCTTCCTCAACGGCCAGCGCCTGGCGCTGGGCAAGGAGCCGGTGACAGTGCCGGCGGAAGAAGGCAGGGTCCGCGTCTACCTCGACGACAAGCTGCTCGGCACCGCCATGCTGGGTGAGTACAGCATCCTGGCGCCGGAACGTTTGATCGCCTTTGCCCAACCCTAAGCCCCAATAAAGCAACTCTTTGAAAATAGTCAGGATTTCAGAGGGAGTTGCACCGCAACATGCTATACTACGCGGTTCCAGAAATTGGCCACTCCCGTACGTCATGTACGCACCCGCAGTTTTTCAGCAAATATAACGACCATGTCTACTACAAAACGCGCAATTCGTAATATCGCCATCATCGCCCACGTTGACCACGGTAAAACTACCCTGGTGGATCAACTGCTGCGTCAGTCCGGCACCTTCCGTGAAAACCAAGCGGTCGACACCCGTGTCATGGACTCGAACGACCTCGAAAAGGAGCGCGGCATTACGATTCTGTCGAAGAACTGCGCTGTTGAGTACGAAGGCACCCACATCAACATCGTCGACACCCCAGGCCACGCCGACTTCGGCGGCGAAGTGGAGCGCGTGCTGTCGATGGTGGACTCGGTTCTGCTGCTGATCGATGCGCAGGAAGGCCCGATGCCACAGACCCGCTTCGTGACCCGCAAGGCACTGGCGCTGGGCCTGAAGCCTATCGTCGTCGTCAACAAGGTCGACCGTCCAGGCGCACGTCCTGAGTGGGCGATCAACCAGACTTTCGAACTGTTCGACAAGCTGGGCGCAACCGATGAACAGCTGGACTTCCCGGTCGTCTACGCTTCGGGCCTGAACGGCTACGCCGGCCTGACCGAAGAAGTGCGCGATGGCGACATGAAGCCGCTGTTCGACGCCATCCTGGAACACGTGCCTGTCCGCGACGACAATCCGGAAGGCCCGCTGCAGATGCAAATCACGTCGCTGGACTACTCGTCCTACGTCGGCAAGATCGGCATTGGCCGCGTCAACCGTGGCACCGTCAAGGTCGGCCAGGACGTTCTGGTCATCAATGGCCCAGGCGCTACCCCGATCAAAGGCCGCATCAACCAGGTGTTGAACTTCAAGGGCCTGGAGCGCGTGCTGGTGAACGAAGCTGTCGCCGGCGACATCTGCCTGATCAACGGTATCGACGAAATCGGCATCGGTTCGACGCTGTGCGCGCTGGACACCCCGGATCCGCTGCCGATGCTGACCGTCGACGAGCCTACCCTGACCATGAACTTCATGGTCAACAACTCGCCGCTGGCCGGCCGCGAAGGCAAGTTCGTGACCTCGCGTCAACTGCGCGACCGTCTGGACAAAGAACTGAAAGCCAACGTCGCTCTGCGCGTTGCCGCAACCGACGACGACACCACGTTCGAAGTATCGGGTCGCGGCGAGCTGCACCTGACCATCCTGATCGAAAACATGCGTCGCGAAGGTTTCGAGATGGCCGTATCGCGTCCACGCGTGGTGTTCAAGATGGTTGATGGCGTGCGCCACGAGCCGTTCGAACAACTGAGCGTTGACGTTGAAGAAGCCAACCAGGGCGGCGTGATGGAAGAACTGGGCCGTCGTCGTGGCGACCTGCAGAACATGGAATCCGACGGCAAAGGCCGTGTGCGTCTGGAATACAAGATCCCGGCGCGTGGCCTGATCGGCTTCCAGGGCGAATTCATGACCCTGACCCGCGGTACCGGCCTGATGTCGCACGTGTTCGACGAATACGCGCCAGTGGATAATACCAAGGGCGAACTGGGCGGCCGTCGCAACGGCGTGCTGATCTCGCAGGACGACGGCGCCGCCGTGGCCTACGCGATCTGGAAACTGCAGGATCGCGGCCGTATGTTCGTGGTCCACAACGACCCGGTGTACGAAGGCATGATCATCGGTATCCACTCGCGCGACAACGATCTGGTCGTCAACCCGATCAAGGGCAAGCAGCTGACCAACGTGCGTTCGTCGGGTACCGACGAGGCAGTGCGCCTGGTGCCGCCTATCCAGATGTCGCTGGAATACGCCGTTGAATTCATCGACGACGACGAACTGGTGGAAATCACCCCGAAATCGATCCGTCTGCGCAAGCGCTTCCTGAAAGAGCACGAGCGTAAGAAGGCATCGCGCGAAGCGTAATCCGCTTCCGAGCAATTCAAACCGCCGTTCAGGCGTGAAAGCCGCCCAGTGCAAACTGGGCGGCTTTTTGTCATTTTGGCCCTATGAAAGCGTCGATTTTCGGGAGCGGGTCATCAGAATAAAATTCAGAGGTATAAAAAATTAACATATTTTAACTCGGCAAAAAAACAAATTTAGTTAATATAGTTTCGTAAAATTCGAAATTTCCCTGCCCCGTCATAGGGAGTATTGCACCAAAATGGTGCGTTACATTGTGACATAAAAATAAACGTTGTTTTGTCGTTGAAATTCTGTATGCGCAATTGACACTATTTTGGAGCGCGTGGTTTTATCGATGCTTGAGCTTGCCTTGCCAATCGCAAGCAAGCTTCAACGGGAGCGTCAAACAGGCGTTTCCGTGACTGGAAAAAAGTTGGGGCAAATATAAAACATAGCTGGTGACGGTCGGACGTGCTTACCCACGTACCGGCCGTCAACCAAGCTTTTTTTCAAATCGGAAAATCGGGAAATCACATGTTAAGAAAAACAGTCATCGCTCACGCGTTAACTATCGCCTTTGGCACGGCGGTGGTCATGACCGGCGTGGTCCAGCCGGCCAGGGCGCAGTCGAATGCCACCGGCACCATTTACGGCGTGGTCGACACGCCGGCCGGCGCCACGGTCACGCTGACCAATGTCGATACCGGACTCAAGCGCAGCGTCGGCACCGAGGCGGGCGGCCGCTACCAGGTGACCGCGCTGCCGACCGGCCACTACCGCGTGGAACTGAGCCGCGACGGCAAGGTCGCGCAGAAGGTGGAGGTCGACGTGGTCGCAGGGCAGGGCGCGAATGCCTCGTTCACCGGTTCCCTGCAAACGGTGCAGGTGACCGGCCGCCGCGCCACCATCGACGTCTCCAACACCAACAACGGCGCCATCTTCACGTCCAAGGAGCTGTCCAAGCTGCCGGTGGCGCAGTCGCTGACCGCCATCGCGCTGCTGGCGCCCAACACCACCAAGGGTGATTCGGCCTACGGCAATACCGCCTCCTTCGGCGGCTCGGGCGTGTCGGAAAACGCCTTCTACCTGAACGGCTTCCCGATCACCAATCCGCTGAGCCAGCTGGGCTCGATGGAACTGCCGTTCGGCGCCATCCAGCAAGCGTCGGTGCTGACCGGCGGCTTCGGCGCCGAGTATGGCCGTTCGATCGGCGGCGTGCTGAGCGTCACCACCAAGAGCGGTACCAACACTTGGGAGGGGGGAGCGACCTACAGTCTTGAGCCGGCCAGCACCCGCGCCGCCCGCAAGAACATCAACTACGCCGTAACCGGTGACCCGAACAACGCGGCAACCGATGGCAAGATAGACCTGCGCCGCGACAACCGCAGCATCTCCAACACCCAGTACGGCGCCTATTTGGGCGGCCCGATCATCAAGGACAAGCTGTTCATATTCGTAGCCGGCGACCAGACCATCGGCAAGGATTCCTACGTGGGCTCGAGTTCGGTCACCAACGTGGCGACCATCGAGCAAAGCGGTTGGAACCACAACCGCTCGCAGGAAAACCGCTGGTTGGGCAAGCTGGACTGGAACATCACCGATGACCACCGCCTGGAATTCACCACCGCCGGCGACAGCTACCAGACCCGTTACCAGAAATACGGCTATACGCTGAATCCGAACAATCCTAAAGCTGCCGAACAACTGGACGGCGTGCCGAACAACCAGCTGTACTCGTCGGCCGTGGGCAAGAACCTGGGGCCTACCGATCCGGAGTTCCCGGGCACGCCGGGTTCGACGGTCAACATGCTGAAGTACACCGGCAACATTAGCGATGACCTGGTCATCACTGGCCTGTATGGTGTGTTGAAGAGTCAGCACGGCGTCAGCTACGAGGCGCTGGGCGCGAACACCGGTACCGGCGGCGTGCCGCCAACCGTGTTGTACGGCTCGACCGCCAAGTGGCCTGCGCTCAGTTCCTCGCTCTACCGCAATTACAACGTCTTCCCTGGCTACATCAGCAGCCCCGGCGAAGATGAGGTGAAATCGGGCCGCTTCGACCTTGAGTACAAGCTGAACAACCACACGCTGCGCGCCGGTATCGACGCCAGCAACATCACCTCATCGGCAGCCGGCCAGATCCGTAGCGGCGGCTCGTCGTGGTCGTACAAATACGTGGGCGACAAAAACGTCGGTCAGTCCATCAACCTGTCGGGCGGCCGTCCCGGCAACGTCGCCGACTTTGGCGGCTCGGGCACCGCTGGCTACTATGTGTCGCAATCGATCTTCAACTCGCTGACCTCGGCCTCGTCCAAGCAATCGGCGCAGTACCTGGAAGACCGCTGGCAAGTGCGCAAGGACTTGCTGCTCACGCTGGGCATCCGCAACGACGCCTACAGCAACTCGACCGGCGACGGCGTCAAGTTCCTCGACATGAAGAGCGAAGTGGCGCCGCGCGCCTCGGCTGCCTGGGACGTCTACGGCGACTCCTCGTTCAAGGTCTTCGGCAGCGCCGGCCGCTACTACCTGCAACTGCCGACTCAGGTGGCCGCCCGCGCCGCCAGCCGTTCGACCTACACCACCCAGGAATTCACCTACACCGGCATCGATCCGGCCACCGGCGTGCCGTTGGGCCTGAAAGCGGTCAACATCCCGGTCTCGTCGGATGGCGAATACGGCCAGGCCAAGAACCCGCAGTCGGTGGTGGCTGCCGACCTCAAGCCGAACTACCAGGACGAGCTGACGCTGGGCTTCGAAAAAGCCTACAGTCCTAGCCTGAACTTCGGCGGCAAGGTTACCTACCGTAAGCTGGGCGCCGGTATCGACGACAGCTGCGACACCCGTCCGCTGCTGAAGTTCGCAGCCGACCATGGCATCGACATCCAGAACCAGGGCGCGGTGAACTGCTTCATCTACAACCCTGGCCGCGACGTCACGGTCTGGATCGATGGCAACGATGCGGCCGGCAATCCTGTGGTCACCGGCAAAGGCCAGCTGGCGCACTTCACCGCCGCCGAAATCGGCGAGCCGAAGGCCGAGCGCACCTACGCCGCGCTGGACGTATTCCTGGAGCACCCGGCGCGCAATGGCTGGTATGGCCGCGTGAACTACACGCTGTCGCGCAGCAAAGGCAATATGGAAGGCCAGACCCGTTCCGATACCGGCCAGTCCGACGTCGGCACCTCGGCCGCCTGGGACTTCCCGGAATTCGCGCCGGGCAGCAACGGCCTGCTGCCGAACGACCGCAAGCACCAGCTGAAGATGTATGGCTACTACGAGCTGACGCCTGAGTGGACCGTCGGCGCTTTCGCGCTGATCCAGTCCGGCCGTCCGGTGCTGTGCCTGGGCACCAACGACGCGGCCGACAACGGTTCCGATCCAGCCTATCCGCAGGGCCAGGAGTACTTCGGCCCAGGCTACGGCGCGGAATACTACAACTGCGGCGGCAAGTCCACGCCACGCGGCAGCCTCGGCCGCATGCCGTGGGAAAAGCGCCTGGACCTGAACCTGGCCTACACGCCGCAGTTCATCAAGGGACTGTCGCTGAAGCTGGACGTGTTCAACGTGTTCAACAAGCAAGCGCCGATCACGACCAACGCCACCTATGACGATGGCGACAGCAGCGTGATTTCGTCGACCTACCGCGAAGTGCAGAACTACCAGACGCCGCGTTATGCCAAGTTCACGGTGGAGTACAACCACAAGTTCTAAGCCTGGCATCGTAGTCCGACCCGAAACCGCAGCTCCGGCTGCGGTTTTTTTATGCGTGGGTTTCGTTTGCGTTTTCGTTGTCGCTAGGGTACTTTGACGCATGGCAGCATAAACCGCATGGAGGAAGTGCCGTGAGCGACGACAAGACCAACCCGTGGCCGCAATGGCCCGGCAATCCCTTTGCGCTGGCCCAGCAGGCGACCGATTACTGGGTCGACGCCTGCCAGCGCAGCGTGCTGTTCATGGACGTGCTGCGCCAGCGCGGCGACGAGCGCAACCACCGTCACGAACAGACCGCACCCCATGTGCTGAGTTTTGAATTCACCACCATCGTCGACGGCCGCCACCTGGCGCGCCCGGTCAATTACGGCCTGCTGTACATCACGCCGCCGGACGGCGTGGCTCCCGATCCGCACAAGCGGCCCTTCATCGTGTTCGATCCGCGCGCCGGCCACGGCCCCGGCATCGGCGGCATGAAGCAGGACAGCGAGATCGGCGTGGTGCTCAAGGCCGGCCATCCGTGCTACTTCGTCGGCTTCCTGCCGCAGCCGGTGCCGGGCCAGACCATCGAGGACGTGTGCCGCGCCGAGGCGCAGTTCATCGCCAAGGTGGCCGAGCTGCATCCGCTGGCCGACGGCAAGCCTGCGCTGATCGGCAACTGCCAGGCCGGCTGGCAGATCATGATGACCAGCGCCCTCAATCCCGACCTGGTCGGCCCGCTGGTGCTGGCCGGCGCGCCGCTGTCGTACTGGGCCGGCGTGCGCGGCAAGAACCCCTTGCGCTACCTGGGCGGCGTGCTCGGCGGCACCTGGATGACGGCGCTGGCGGGCGACCTCGGCAACGGTATTTTCGACGGCGCGCAACTGGTCGCCAACTTCGAGAAAATGAATCCATCGAACACCTTGTGGAGCAAGAACTACAACGTCTATTCGAAGATCGACACCGAGGCCGAGCGCTTCCTGGAATTTGAAAAGTGGTGGGGCAATCCGGTGCTGCTGAACGCCGGCGAAATGCAGTACATCGCCGACTCGCTGTTCGTCGGCAACCGCCTGAGCGACGCCGCGCTAATGGACAGCAACGGCCACCGCATCGACCTGCGCAATATTAAATCGCCGATCGTGGTGTTCTGCTCGTGGGGCGACGACATCACGCCCCCGCAGCAGGCGCTGGGCTGGGTGCTGGACCTGTACGAGGACGACGCCGCGCTGGTGGCCGGCGGCCAGACCATCATCTACTCGATGCACCAGAGCATAGGCCACCTCGGCATCTTCGTCTCGGCCTCGGTGGCCAACAAGGAGCACGAGGAATTCACGGCGGCGATGGACATGATCGACATCATGCCGCCCGGCCTGTACGAAGCGGTGTTCCTCGACAAGGACGAGGAAATGCTGCAGGCGGAAATCGCCTCCGGCGACATGGGGGCGGGCGACTACGTGATGCGCTTCGAGCGGCGTGGCCTGGATGTGCTGCGCGCGCTGGGCGGCAACGATATCGAAGACGAACGCCGCTTCGCCACCGTGGCCCGCCTGTCGGAAATCAACACCGGCCTGTACCGTACTTTCGCCAGTCCGCTGGTCAAGTCCATGGTCACCGAATCGAGCGCCGAACAGCAGCGCGAGACGCATCCGCTGCGCCTGCGCTACCGCATGTTCTCCAGCAAGAATCCTTTGCTCGACGGCATCCCGGAGATGGCCGCCAAAGTGCGCGCCGAACGCCGTCCGGTGGCGGCGGACAACGTCTTCATGCAGATGCAGGAAGCGATGTCGCAGCAGATCGTCGATGCGCTGGACCGTTACCGCGACCTGCGCGACCAGGCCACCGAAAAAATCTTCCTCGACATGTATGGTTCGCCCTTGCTGCAGGCGCTGGTGGGCTTGCGCACCGACGGCGGCCGTCCGCGCCGCATCGGCCGCGACATCGCGCGCGAGGCCATGCTGAACGCGCACCGCGCGGCGGCGGCGCTGAAGACAGCCGAAGGCGGCGTCACCGAAGCCATCATCCGCGGCCTGCTGTATATCTACCGCAGCCCGGAAATGAGCGCCGCCGACGAGCGCGCCTTCGCCACCATCCGCCAGCTGCGCCTGCGCACCTCGGACGACAAGGAGCTCAGCGTCACGCACTTCAAATCCATCTTGCGCGAGCAGTACCTGATGTTGCAAGTGAACGAGGAAGCGGCGGTGCGCGACCTGCCGCTGCTGCTGCCGGACGATCCTGAAGCGCGCGCGACGGCGCTGGCCATCGTGCGCCAGGTGGCCGGCGCCACCGGCACCTTGACCGGCGACGGCGCGGTGCGGCTGAAGCGGATCGCGGCGATGTTCGAGGCGCGCCCGCCGAAGCTGGCGGTGGTGGGCAAGAAGAGCAAGGCGTGATCAGCGGTCGAGCGGCTTGCGCATGAAGACGCTCAGCGGATCGTCCGGATAATCGCCGTAAGGGCCGCAGCGCTGGAAGCCGTGGCGCTCGTACAGACCCAGCGCTTCCGGCTGGGACGGGCCGGATTCCAGCACCAGCTGCGGACAACCCTGGTCCCGCGCCGCCTGTTCCAGCAGGGCCAGCACGCCGCGCGCCAGTCCTTGCCCGCGCGCGGCGGGCTGCACATACATGCGCTTGATCTCGCCATATTCCGGCGTCAGCACGACGGCGCCGCAACCGACGATGGCGCCCGCGGCATCGCGCGCCACCGCAAATTTGACATGCGGCTGCATCAGCGACGGCAAATCCAGCGCGTACACGCTTTCCGGTGGATAAAGGCTCAGCTGATAGGCGTCGAGGTCGGTAATCAGGGCGATGACTCCGGGCTGGTCGGGGGATTCAAAGGCGATCTGCATAGTGGCGTCGGGCATTTTAATGGATATGGAAATCCAGTATAATGGATTTCATGGATATCAACAAACTCATTGCCAGCCGCCTGCTGGCCTTGCGCGACAGTCGCGGGCTGTCGCTGACGGCATTGGCCGAGCGCAGCGGCGTGAGCCGCTCCAATATTTCACTGATCGAGCGCGGCGAAAGCAGCGCCACCGCCACCGTGCTGGACAAGCTGGCCGGCGCGCTCGGCGTCACGCTGGCGGCCTTGTTCGAGGCGGGGGAGGGCGAGCCGGCCGCGCCGTCGCCGCTGCAACGGGCCGCCGACCAGCCGGTGTGGACCGACCCGGCCTCCGGCTATGTGCGGCGGCAACTGTCGCCGGCCGCGCGCTCGCCGCTGCAGCTGGTGGAGGTGGTGTTCCCGCCGGGCCAGCGCGTGACCTACGAGCAGGTGGTGCGTGATGCCGACGTCCACCAGCAAGTCTGGCTGCTCGACGGCGTGATGGACATCAGCGCCGGCGACCAGCAATGGCGGCTGGAAGCGGGCGACTGCCTGGCCATCCGCGAAGACCAGCACATCAGCTACGCCAATCCCGGCAAGCGGCCGGCGCGCTACCTGGTCGGCCTGGTGACGCTGCCGTTTGCGATATAATGTCGACCCCCAAGCGATTCCCATAGTTGCCGCCATGACCATCATCACCCTGCCGACCACCGACACCGCGCCCGTCAAAGCGAGCCGCCGCCTGTCCGTCGCGCCGATGATGGACTGGACTGACCGCCATTGCCGCGTGTTCCACCGTCATATCAGCCAGCACACCTGGCTGTACACCGAGATGGTCACCACCGGCGCGCTGGTCTATGGCGACGTCGAACGCCACCTGCGCTTCAACGATGAAGAGCATCCGGTGGCGCTGCAGCTGGGCGGCAGCGATCCGGCCGACCTCGCCACCAGCGCCAAGCTGGGCGAGAAGTGGGGCTACGACGAAATCAACCTCAACTGCGGTTGCCCGTCCGAGCGCGTGCAGAAGGGCGCTTTCGGCGCCTGCCTGATGGCCGAGCCGCAACTGGTGGCCGACTGCGTCAAAGCCATGCGCGACGCCGTCAGCATCGACGTCACCGTCAAGCACCGCGTCGGCATCGACCAGACCGAAAGCTACGACTTCGTGCGCGACTTCGTCGGCACCGTGGCCGAGGCCGGCTGCAAGACCTTCATCGTGCATGCGCGCAACGCCATTCTGAAGGGCCTGTCGCCCAAAGAGAACCGCGAAGTACCGCCGCTGAAGTATGAATTCGCCTACCAGCTCAAGCGCGATTTCCCTGACTTCGAAATCATTATCAACGGCGGCGTCAAGACCGAAGCCGAGATCGACGAGCATCTGCAGCACCTGGATGGCGTCATGCTGGGCCGCGAGGCCTATCACAACCCCTTCGTGATGGCCGGTTTCGACCAGCGCTACTACGGCGACGCGCGCGCCCCCAAGAGCCGCGAAGAAGTGCTCGAAGCGATGATCCCCTATATTCAAGCCCAACTGGCCCAGCACGGCGCCCGCGGCTTGAAGCTCAACACCATCACCCGCCACATGCTGGGCCTGATGACCGGCCTGCCCGGCGCCCGTGCATTCCGTCAGGTTCTGTCCGACTCCAAAAAACTCGCCCTCGGCGACGCCGATTTGCTGCGCGAAGCCGCTGCCCGCCTACGTATTGCTGCGTAGTTCACAGCATAAACTGGCGTTTCTAGCAAACAATATATTGGACTGTTGGTATTTCCACGCAGAAAGTTCGTTTGCGTATTTTTTAGGCGGGTTTTGCTTGCTTTGAGGCAAAATTTGCATCTATAATTCATGAATATACACACATATCCACCTTTATTTCACGTTTGTATAGTGCGGTAAAACTACATGCATGCTGCTGGTGGAGCCGCAAGTTTTTGCATTCGCAGTCATTGTTTGCTACTGTCATAGATATTACCTAGCAGCAAGGGCCGGGTGGATGGTGTCGTGCACGAGACGAGACTTTCCAGGGCACTCTTATCAACTGTGTCATTTACGAAGAAGACGAAATGAATTTAGCAAAAATGAAAGTCGGAACGCGCCTGGGTCTTGGATTCGCGCTGGTTCTGTTATTCCTGGTGGCTGTGACCACCGTGGGTATCTTCCGCATGGCACAGATTCAGGATCGCCTGGATCACGTGATCACCGTGAACAACGTGGTGTCCCGTCTGGTGGTCGACATGCGTTCGAACGTGGGCGACCGCGTGACCTCGCTGCGCATCCTGACCCTGATGACCGATGCCGGCGACATGGAACCGGAAATGAACCGCATCAAGGAACTGGCTGGTAAGTACGCCGATGCACAGAATAAACTGAGCTCGCAGTTCGCCACCGAAGCCAGCGCTGAAGAAAAAGCGCTGCTGGCAACGGTCAAGGAGCAGGAAGCGATCGCCATGCCGGCCATCGCCAAGGCGTCCGAACTGTGGCTGGCCAACAAGGCCGAAGAAGCAACCAAGGTCCTGATCAAGGAAATTCGTCCGGCCCAGAAAAAATGGATGGCCGCACTGGATCAACTGGGCGCGCTGGAAGACAAGCTGAACGCGCAAGTGCAGACCGACGCCGCCGCCGGCTTCTCGGCTGCCCGCAGCTTCATGATCATCCTGGGCGTGCTGGCCGTGGCGATTTCGGTCGCCGCCGCTTACATCATCACCCGCGGCCTGCTGAAACAGCTGGGCGGCGAGCCTGACTACACCGCCTCGATCGCCGGCAGCATCGCCAACGGCGACCTGTCGATCGCCATCGACACCAACGGCAACGACAAGGACAGCCTGCTGTCCGAGATGAAGGAAATGCGCAACAGCCTGGTCGACATCGTGGGCCAGGTCCGCTCCGGCACCGAAACCATCGGCACCGCTTCGCGTGAAATCGCCGCCGGCAATATCGACCTGTCGTCGCGTACCGAAATGCAGGCCAGCTCGCTGGAAAAAACCGCCTCGGCGATGGAAGAACTGACCTCGACCGTGAAACAGAATGCGGACAATGCCCGCGAAGCCAATCAACTGGCTTCGGCGGCGTCGGACGTGGCGATCAAGGGCGGCAAAGTGGTGTCGGAAGTGGTCAACACCATGAGCTCGATCGACGCTTCGGCCAAGAAGATTGTGGACATCATCGGCGTGATCGACGGCATCGCCTTCCAGACCAACATCCTGGCGCTGAACGCGGCAGTGGAAGCGGCCCGTGCCGGCGAACAAGGCCGCGGCTTCGCGGTGGTGGCGTCGGAAGTGCGCAACCTGGCCCAGCGTTCCGCTGGCGCCGCCAAGGAAATCAAGATGCTGATCGACGACTCGGTGGAAAAAGTCGGCGCCGGCACCAAGCTGGTCGGCCAGGCCGGCGTGACGATGGACGAAGTGGTGGCCTCGGTGCGCCGCGTGACCGACATCATGAGCGAGATCGCCAACGCCAGCCAGGAACAGAGCGCCGGCATCGAGCAGGTCAACCACTCCATCATCGAGATGGACAGCATGACCCAACAAAATGCCGCGCTGGTGGAAGAAGCCGCCGCCGCAGCACAAAGCTTGCAAGACCAGGCCGCCGAACTGTCGCGCGTGGTCAGCATCTTCAAACTGGTGGAAGGCGAGGAGCGCGTGTCGGCTCCGGTGTATCAGCCTGCCGCCGCCAAGGCGGTGATCAAGCCGATCGTTGCCCGTGCTCCTGTCAAGAAACTGGCCTCCGCGCCGGCGCCTGCCGCAGCAGCCAAACCGAAGAAAGTCGCCTCGGCAGCTAGCGCAGCCGGCAGCGATGAGTGGGAAGAGTTTTAAAACTTTGCCGCAGTCTGCCGTCGCGCTTTTGCGCGGCATGTAGGTCCGCTGTGGGATTCGATAAACCAGTCTTTAATAATAATTTAGTTGGGAAATTGTAAAATGAATAAGTTTTCGACCAGTGTATTCGCCGCCGTCATCCTGTCCGCCGCTTCGACCGCCTTCGCCGGTGAAGTGCCAGCATCGCTGGATGCCAAGAGCTGCAAGGCTGAATACCCTAAAGCATCGCTGCTGAACGAAGAGCAGGGCGATGTCACCATGTCCTTCCTGGTGGCTGCCGACGGCAACGTCGTCGAGTCCAAAGTTGAGAAGTCGAGCGGATACAAGAACCTGGACAAGGCCACGGTCAAAGCCCTGAGCGCTTGCAAGTTCAAGCCGGGCACCAAGGATGGCGCAGTGGCCCAGACCTGGACCAAAGTCGACTATAGCTGGAAGCTGTAATCAGTGTCAACCGGGCTGCGCGGCTTCGCGCGGCCTGAGTGCCGGATATCTACACTTGGGGAAATCATGTCTACAAATAAGCGTTGGTTGAGTGTGATCGCAGCAGTGCTCGTTTCGAGCGCACCGGTAGCGTTCGCTGCCGAAGTCCCGGCCAGTTTTGATGCCAAAACCTGCAAGGCCGAATACCCGAAAGCGTCGTTGATGAACGAAGAGCAGGGCACGGTGTCGATGTCTTTCCTGATCAAGGCCGACGGTAGCGTGGCCGATTCCAAGATCGACAAGAGCAGCGGTTTCAAGAACCTGGACAAGGCGGCGATCAAGTCCCTGAGCGCTTGCAAGTTCAAGCCGGGCACCAAGGACGGCGCCCCCGCCGAAACCTGGACCAAGGTCGACTATGCCTGGAAGCTGGATTAATTCCCCCGGAGTATCAAAAAAAGGAAGCGCATGCGCTTCCTTTTTTTTCGCCTGTCACAACCGTTGTAACAAGCTGTAATCGGGCTCCGGCGGCGGCGAACTTCCTTATATAGTAAACTCTGAAACTAGGAGGAGTGCCATGAAAACCATCATCGCCGTTGCCGCCGCAGTGGCGGCCTTGTCAGGCTGCGCCGTCCAGCAGCCCGGCTATTACGCCACCACCACCCGGGTCCAGGATCCGTACCAGTGGCACACCGTGGCGGTCGCGCCGTCGGACCGCGCTTATGCCAGCGGTTCGTCGACCACCTACTACGAGGATGCTCCAGCGCCGAGCTCGCGCGTGGTCTACGCCGAGCCGGTCTACACCACCACCTACATCCAGCCGGCGCCGGTGTACTACGCGCCTGCGCCTGCCTACTATTACCCGCCGGTCAGCATCGGCCTGGATTTCTCGTTCGGCCACTGGTGCTGCGGCGGCCGCTGGGGCGGACGCGGCTACCACCGCCGCTGATCGATCGCCGGTTCTCAGCCCACGTACTTGTGGGTTGCGACCCGGGCGTGGGCCGGCGCCATGCCGGCTTTTTTCTTGAGGTATAGGGTCAGGCCTTCCTTCAGCTTGTCCATGCCGCTTTTCTCCACAAACATCCCCTTGTTCTGCCGCACCGGATCGAGCACGTAGCGCGATTCGGAAATGAAGCGCGCGCACTCCGTCAGCAGCGGATCCAGATGCTGGCGCTTGTTCTGCTCCCATTGCGCCATCCAGCCATCCTCGATGATGTTGTTGCACAGGATGTTGAGCACGCTGCTGGTGCTGTTGTTGGCCAGGTAGTAGCAGCCCAGCAGCGGCGACACCAGGAAGATGTTCGAGCTCAGCGCGTCCATCGCCGAGTTGCTCAGGATCAGGTTGACCTTCTTCATCTCCTTGTAGCGCGCCCCCATGATCATGATCTTCTGGCAGGTGGTGGCGATCGCGCTGGCGGCCGCCACGGCCGGGCCGGTCACGCCGCCCAGGTCGGCGAACAGGCCGGCGGTGGACACCGCCAGCTGCGTGGTCTGGATCGCCGCCAGCGCCGCGTGCTCGTTGCGGCTGGTGCGCAGCAGGTCGGCCACCGCGTCGCAGGCGTCGCGGGCGTCGCCCGGCAGCAGGAAGCCGCGCTGCACCGTGGTCTTGCGCGCCTTGTGCCAGTCCATCGCCGCCGTGCCCCAGTTGCCGGCCGCCTTGGCGCCGGCCTTGACCTGCTGCACCAGCGGCAGGGCGGAGCTGATGAAGTCGGCCATGAACTCCACGCCCAGCTCGGCCAGGATGACGTTGATGTCCAGCGAATCGAACAGCTCGAACAGCAGCCGCAGCACCTTGTCGAAGCCCGGCACCTTGAGCATGGTCGGGAAGTCGAAGCCGGGGATGTGGATCTTGCTGAAATCGATCTCGCCCAGGTTGATGTTCGGCAGGTCCAGCGTGGGCAGGTTGACGTTGGGCAGGCTGATGTCCGGGATGGCCAGGTGCGGCAAGCTGACGTTCAGGTCGATGTTGAAGAAATCCGGGAACAGGTCGCGGATGCGCGGGAAGGCCACGTCGAAATCGATGTTCAGTATTTTGCTCAGGTCGAACAGCAGCGAGGGCATGTTCAGCTCGGGGAACGTCAGCCCGATCTTGAACACCAGCGCGCGCAGGGAGATATCCGGCAGCAGGTCCTTGAACTTGATCAGGCCCTTCAGGTTCAGCCGCACCGTCGGCAAATTAAAGCCGGGAATGGCGCCCAAGCGGATGTTGGGAATCAGGTTGATATCGAAGTTCGGCAGGCCGATGGCGGGTATCCTGAAATCGACCAGCCCGCGCAGGTCCAGTCCCTTGAACAGGTCGATGTTCAGCTGCGGCACGCTGAAGTGCGGCACCGCCACGCCGGGTATCGCCCCCAGTTTCTTCTTGCAATCCTTGGCATCCTTGGCCAGCGTCTTGGCGTCTTCCACCCGGCTCTTGGCGCGCAGTTGGGTGCCGTTGAACATGGCCCTCAGCGATTCCTTGCGCTCACGCTTGATGTGCATGAAGGCTGCTTGCAGTGCTATCTCTTCGTTGAAAGTGAGTGGCATGACGGAACGCTCCTCAAGATATCTGTGCGTGGGACTGCATTAGTTTGCGATGGATGCCGGCCATCAGGGCCGACGTCTTGAAGCGGCCGATCAGCGCGGTGAACACCAGCGAGGTGATGACAAAATAAAAACTGCAGTAAATATACACCGGTACCATGACGCTGGTGCCGGTGGCGGCGATCACGGTGTTGCAGCGGCTGACCAGTTCGCTCACGCCCACCAGCGACGAAGCGCTGGAGGCGATGAAGGAAATCAGGAACACATTGATCCAGGTGGGAATGAACAGCAGCGCCGCGCCGATGTCGCCGCGCTTCCAGGCACGGTGCGCCACCACCAGGCTCTCGGAGGTGAACGACAGCGGCGCCGCCGACAAGCCGATCACCGCCTTGACCCACTGCGGTATATGCAGCGTGACGTCGCTGCCCGGCAAGGTGAACTCGGCCGGCAGCACGAACACCGCGTAAAAGATCAGCGCCAGCGTCGGCACGCCGCGAAAGAAGGTCGACACTTGCTCGGCAACGACGGCGGTGCGGCCGTGCCGGGTCACGCGCAGCCAGGCCAGGCCGGCGCCCATCAGCGAGCCCAGCGCCACGGCGCACACCGCGATCAGGATATTCCACAGGAAGCCCTGCAGCAGGAAGGGTGTCCACGTCAGCAGGAAGGCCAGGGTCTCGTTATTCATGGGTCGGCAGCCAGGTTTTTTCCACGTAGTTGAAGATGCGCGTCCACAGGCTGGTGATCAGGTAGAAGGTGATCAGCAACACCGTCATGGTCACGAAGATATTGCCCTTTTCCGCGATCAGCAGGCTGCTCGCGCTCAGCAGTTCCGGGATGGCGATGGCCGAGGCGATCATGGTCTGCTTGGTCAGGTTGATCAGCGCCTGCTTGACCGGCCAGCTGGCATACTGCGCGGTGGGCGCCAGATGGTTCAGCCGCAGCCGGTAGCAGGCCTCGGTGGTGCGCACATGGGCGGCGGCCTCGAGGAAGGCGCGCATCACCATGCCCGCCGTGTAGTAGCCGGAGCAGAACGCCGCCACCGCGAACGCCGGCAACTTGACGCCGAACTGGTACATGGTCCAGCTGCCGAAGCCGAAGAAGATCAGGTACATCATCAGCAACGGCGGCGTCAGGCGGCCGTAGGCCATGATGGCGTGGATGGCCTGCGTGCCCCAGCCGCCGCGGCCGTCGACCGTGACCGCGGCCGCCACGCCCAACGCCAGGCTGACGCCGACGCCGGCGGTAATCAGCAGCATCGTATAACCGACGCCTTGCAGGAACTGGGTGCGGTCGTAGGGGTCGTAGACGAAGTTCAGGTCCACGCCCAGCTGCTCCTTGATCCACAGCCCCACCGCTTGCACACCGGCCGCATCGGTGCTCGACACATTCTCGGCGCTGCGGCAGGCGGCGATCCAGTTGCCGCTGCTGTTGCGCACGCACTTGTAGAGGCCGCCCTGGTCGCGCTCCGACCAGATCGCCTTCTGCGCCGTCAGCCATGAGGTGGAGGCGATGCCCCACCGATTGTTGGCCTCCAGCAGCCAGCCGGTGCGGTGCAGCTCGGCCAGGATATTGCCCAGCGCCAGATCCAGTTCACTGCCGCGCTCATCGCGCGCGATGAAGATCGCCATCGGCGTGATCAGCGCGTTCGGCAGCGGCATGGTGTAGCCCTTCCACTCGGGCAGCTTGCTGGTGTTGGCCAGCGCCGCCGTCGCGTACAGGAAGCCCGAGCACTGGCCGTCGCGCAGCGCCAGTTGGGCGTCGCGCACGGTCTTGTAGTTTTGCAGCTCCAGCAGATAGCGCTCGCTCATCGGCTTGTTGAAGTAACTGCCTTGCACCGCGCAGATGGTTTCGTGGCGTATCTTGGGCCAGGCGTCGACCGCGTCGCCCGGCTTGAACAGCACGTTGACGCTGGTCTCGTTGTAGCCCGGCTCGATGGCGGTGGCGATCTTGCGCCGCGCCGGCGTGTCGCCGACGGTGGAGATCAGGATGTCGACATCGCTCAGCTCCAGTTTCTGAAACCGGTTCTCGGTGGTGATGCTGACTTTTTTCAGGGCCACGCCGAGGCGCTGGGCGATCAGGGCGGCGATGTCGCTCTCGAAGCCGATCACCTCGCCCTGGGCGTTGAGTGAATTGAAGGGGCTGAAGTCGGTCTTGACGCCGACCCGGATCACGCCTTTCTTGCGGATGCTGTCCAGCGCCGGGCTGTTGCCGGCCGCCTGCGCCGTCAGCGCCAGGAGCAGCAGACCGATGAGACCCAGTACTTTAAAAAAAGCGCTTTTCCACATTGTCGTTTTCTCTGGGCCGCAGACCGGGGTTCATGCTACCCGAGGCAGGCTCATCGCGCAACGACGGCGCTGCCGACTGTGGCGTGGCGGGGGCTGGCGGCCGATTGCGTTATCAAGCTGCCCATGTTATTGTCAATCGACACTTGTCCTCCCGAGACATCCATGCTGCATCCCCTGGCCAGCTTATGGCGCCATTCCAGCCGCGTCACGTTCTACGAATCTGGCGGCCAGGCCGGGCAGTCATTGCTGCACAGCGGCGCGCCGACGCCGGGGGCGCGGCGGCGTTTCTCCTCGTCCGACGACGCCTGCACCTACCTGCGCTTCTGGCTGGGCGAACCGGCCGCGCGCGCCGAACTCAAATGGATATTGCAACGCTCCGGTCCCTCGCTGGCGGGCGCCCACGGCGGGGCCGACGGCTGGCTGAACGCGCTGGCCGGCCGTCTGATGAGCGGCGCCGTGATCGTGCTGGAAGAGCTGAGCCGGCAAGCCCAGCCGGGGCGGCTGGTGGCGCCGTCCACGGCGGCCACGTCGGCCGCCGCGCTGTCGGCCCTGCCGGCGCTGAGCGCGGCGCCGGCCATCCCGGTGGTGCCCGACCTGCTGCCGGCGCTGGAGGACATCCGCATCGAAGGCGCCGAGGTGCTGCCGGAGCTGAACCAGGCGCTGGCCGAGGTCAACGCGACCATCTCGACGGTGGGTTCGGCCTCGCTGTCGCTGGAGCCGGCGCCGAGCAAGGTGGCGGCGATCAAGACGGCGCTCAGCGACGCCACCTCGCGCACCACCTCCACCCTGGGGGTGCTGTAGATGAAAGTCATCGACCACTCCATCGAGGTGCTGCCGCAATGCCCGGTCAACATCGCCAAGGCGGTGCAGAAGGCGGCCGACACCATCGTCGACCAGGGCAAGATCTTCGCCACCGAAGTCACGGCCACCGCCACCTCGCTGAACCAGGACATGCAGAAGGTGGCGGAACAGATGAAGGCCATCCCGGACCTGCTCAATCCGCAGCCCATCATCGACTGCTGCACCGGCGTGTTGGAGCAGGCCGCCAGCGACCTGCGCAAGCTGGCCAACGACGCCGCCGCCATTCCGCAGCGCCTGCTGGCGCAGACGGCCGGCGTGCAGAAGGTGGTCGATTCGGCCAACGGCGCGGTCGAAGCGATGAGCACCTTGCTGCCGGAACTGTCCGGCCTGGTGCCGGACTTCGGCGCGCAAATGACCTTCTTCAACAGCTTGCCGGGGCGGGGCCAGGCGCTGGCCGAGCTGGCCAAGCGCACCGGCGTCATGGTCGAGCAATACGGGCGCGATCTGCTGCCGCTGTCCAAGCAGTTGCAGCAGCTGGCCACGATGCAGGGCGGTCCCGGCGCCGGCAACGACGCCATGCAGGCGGTGCTGGCGCGCGCCGAACAGCTGCAAAACGACAGCCTGGCGCAGGTCAAGGCGCTGCGCGCTACGCTGGACGGCAACGTCGGCGATCTCGATACGGCGATGCAGGACGCCACCGCGCAGGCCACGCAAACCATCAGCGGCATCTCCGACCTGCTCAACGAGAAAGGCAATGCGCTGCTGGCGCCGTTGCAGGCGCAGATCGATCTGGTGGACCAGCTCAACAGCGCGCTGGGCGACGAAGCGAGCAACTGCGATGCGCTGTTCGATGAAGCGTCGTCGCAACTGAGCCACTTGAGCGACATCCTGATCAAGCCGCTGGCCGCCGCGCGCGCGCAGGTCGACGCCGTGATCGACCAGCTGGCCGCGGCGGCGGCCACGGTGGACGGCATGGTGAAGAAGGCGATGGAGCCGCTGGACGCGCTGGAGCGGCGCGTGGAGGCCATCAAGCAAGCCTTGCAGGAAGTGCTGGACGCGGTCCGCGCCGAGGTGGAGAAGGTGCTGCAACTGATGACCGAGCTGGACGGCGAGGCGGAAAACGCCAAGACCGTGCTGCGCCAGTTGCCGGAGAATTTCGTCCCCGTGCGCACCATGATCGCGGACGCCATCGCCATGCTGACGCAGGTGAAGGACAACATTCCCGTATTCGTTTCCGAGGCCAACAGCACGCTGGACGCCGCCTCCAGCGAGCTCGATCAGGCCGACGGCCTGTGCACCAGCGCGATAGAAATCTGCACCCGTTACATGATGAAGGCGCCGCCGTTAATGATGGCGCGCACGCTGTTCGTCGGCGTCAAGGCCATGATCCCCGGCGTGAAGACGGCGATCGCGGGCGCGCGCACGGCCGTGAAGACGGCGGGTGACCAGGCCACCGGCCTAATGGAGCGGGCCATCACGCTGGTCGATTCCCTCAACCCCTTGCTGGACCAGGCCATCGCCAAAGTGCAGGAGGCCATAGACGCGCTGGTGAAATTGCTGGAGCAGATGCAGGCGGCCTTGCAGCAAGTGTCGGACGCCGCCGAGAAAATCCCGCCGCAGATGCAGGAGCAGTTGGACAAGGCCGGCGCGGCGCTCCAGCAAATCCTGGACAAGGTGCGCGCGGCCGCCGAGCAGTGCCTGGCCAAGCTGCAATGCGAGCCCTTGGTCAAGCGTTTGCAGCAGGAACTGTCGGATTTGCTGGACCGTACCTTCAAGCCGCTGGAGGCGCAGATCCAGGCCGCCGGCGCGCCGTTGCAGAACGTCCTGCAGCAGGGCAAGGCGGAGGTTGGCAAGGCGGCGGCGATGGCGCAGGATGGCTTGGGCAAGCTCAGCGCGGCATTGGCGTCGGTGAAGCAGCAGGCCATGCAGCCATTGCAGAAGCTGACCGATACGCTGACCTCCGCGCGCGGCCAGGTGGATTCGGTGAGCGGCGCGGCGCGCCAGCAGGTAAAGCAGGCGGCGGACCAGGCCTTGTCGTATGTGGACCAGGCGTCGCAGGCGATCTCCGGCTTGAACATCCGGGCGGTGGGCGACCAGATCGCGCCGTATGCGCAGTTCTACGACGACGTGGCGGGCACGTTCAGCCAGGTGCAATCGCAGGTGCAGAGCGCCGCCGATGTGGCCGGAAAAGTGAACAGCTGGAAGAGCGATGCGCAGCAGTCGGCCAATGATCTGCTGGATCGCGTGCGCCAGGCGGCGGACGAGGCGAAGCAGGGCGCGAGCGAGGTGCAGACGGCGGCCGACAACACGGCGTCCGGCGCGCAGAGTGCGGGCGAGTCCATCGTGGATAGCCCGGTGTCGGAGCAGGTGCAGGCTTCGTTCGACGGCATGAAGCAGGATGCCGAGGGCGTGGCGGCGGAGTCCGATGCGGCATTGGCGGACATGTCCGGCTCGCTGGACGATGCGCAGAAGGAATCGGAAACGGCGACCGATCCGTATGTGCCGGATACCGACGCGATGCTGGCCGATGTGAAGGCGGAGGCGGACAAGGCGGAGCAGGCGGCCAACGCGGCCAAGGAATCGGAGCAGGCGTTGGCGGCACAGGTGGTCGCCAGCGAGAAGGACGTGGGCGCAGCGGCGGACGATGCGGCATCGCGCACGACGGCGATGAAGGATGAGGCGCAGGCCGGCATCAACAAGACGGTGGCGCAGGTGGAGGCGGTGCAAGCGCAAGTCAACGCGGCGCGCGCCGAGGCGATCAAGGCGGAGTCGATAGTCGATGCGGAAGTGGTCAAGCACGGCGGCACGTCAGCGAACGCCGATGCCAAAGCCGCCGCCGCAACCGACGCTGCTGCCGCAACCGACGCCGCCGCCACGACCGCCGGCGCCACCGACGCTGCCGCCCCGACTGCCCCGACCGCCGCGCCCGACGCAACCGCGCCCGACGCCGCCAAGTCCGCCGCCACCAGTGCCACCAGCGCCACCGCCGCTTCAGGCGCAGCGCCAGCCGATGCCGCGAAGGGCGACACCGCCGCAGGCGATGCGACGTCCGCCGCTGCCGCCCCAACCGGATCGGCCGGTGAGGCCGCGAGCACGGCGGCCAAAGCGCCCGCAGACAAAGATGCCGCCAGCGCGCCAGGCACTACCGCCGCCGACGCCAAACAAGCAACTGACGACAAGCCCGCAACCGCAGACGCGCCATCTGCCGAAGCCTCCACCGCAGCTGCGCCGAAGTCCGAAACACCAGCCGGCGATACGCCAGCAGCGGACGCCCCCAAAGCCGCCGCGCCAACAGGCGATATGCCAGCAGCGGATGCCCCCAAAGCCGCGGCACCAACAGGCGAGCCACCTGCTGCGGACGCGCCCAAAGCCGCCGCGCCAGCAGCCGATGTGCCAACGGCCGAAACGTCAGCGGCCGACGCAACGAAATCTACTGCCGCGCCAACCGCCGCCGCGAAAGCAGACGCCGCCAAACCCGATTCCGTGCCAGCCGCTGATGTCGCGGCTGCAGCACCGGCAGCAGCTCCCGCCACAGCAATTCCGACCGCGACGGCATCCGCACCAACGATCGACCCTGCCAAACCGCCTTCGTCCGCAGCGCCGGTGCCGCGTCCGAAAGCCGGAGCTGCAATGCCTGCGGACACAGATGCCGTGACTGGCAAGATGCCAGCGACTGCCGACGGCATGACAGCGCCATCTATCCCGCCTGCGGCCGCCGCAAAAGAACTCGACCCACTCGCCGCCGCCCGCGAGAAAGCGGCAGCAAGCAAAGCCGCCACCGATGCCGCCGCCATCGCCAAAGCCGCCGCCGAAAAAGCCGCCGCCGCCACCGAGGCCGCCGCCAAAGCCAAGGCCGCCGCCGACGCCGGCAGCGCCGCCGCAGCCGCCGCCGACAAAGCGAGCTCAGCAAAAGCGCTGGCCGACAAGCTCAACGCCGCAAAAGAAGCCGCCGCCAAACTCCCTGCCCACGATCCGAGCGCGGCGCTACAAAACTTCAAGGATGCAATCCCCCCACCGCCAACCACGCCGCCTGCCAGCTGACTACGACGTCACGAATTTGTCACATTGATGTTCCTCCACTTCGTGGCGAAAATATAACGCGCCAAATTTTGAAAAAGCTTGTGAGTGAAAGAATTTACATTTAATATCAATTGAGTATCGGAAATCTTTGTACCTATCAATTACGTTGCGGCTCCGCGAAATGGTGGTAACACGAGAAGTAGCTTAGTGCTCAGTCCGCCTGTTTTTGAAATAGATGTATCGTCGGCCGCTAGTCACCATAATGTGAGGATGTGAATGTCAGATAGCTTACAAAAATGGGTAGGACGCAATCGTCCCCCTCGTGTGCAAATCACGTACGACGTCGAAATTGGTGACGCCACTGAAAAAAAAGAGCTGCCCCTGGTGGTCGGCTTGTTGGCCGATCTGTCCGGCCAGCCGCTGGTGCCGCTGCCCAAGCTCAAGGCCCGGCGCCTGATCGAAATCGATCGCGACAACTTCAACGAAGTCATGGGCAAGATCTCCCCGCGCCTGGACCTGTCCGTGCCGGACACGCTCAAGGGCGAAGGCAATCTCAAGGTGGAACTCAACTTCACCGAGTTCGACCACTTCCATCCCGAATCCATCGTCACGCAAGTGCCGCGCCTGGCCAAGCTGCTGGAAGTGCGCCAGCAATTGCGCGACCTGTTGGGCAAACTCGATGGCAACGATGAGCTCGATGCGCTGCTGGAAGACATCGTCCAGAACACGCAAGAGCTGAAAACACTCAAGGACCAGGAACCGGCCGCCGACGCGGCGCCGGCGGCGGACGCGGAAGCGACCCCATCCTGATAGCACGCCCACGCGTGCTTCCCCTCATCGTTTAAGAGAGAGCTAAATCATGGCTACTAGTCAATCCGCCAAGGGCGGCGCCAAGTCGACGGAATCCGCCGGCGAGCTGAGCTTACTGGACCGCATCGTCCAGGAAGGCAAGATGGCGGTCGAACCGTCGCAAAACGCCTACGCCAAAAAACTGCTGGGCCAGTTCGCCACGCAGGTGCTGGACGAAGGCATGAAGACCGCCCCCGACAAGGGCGTGGTCGCAATGATCAACGAACGCGTGGCCGAGATTGACCGCATCCTCAGCGACCAGCTCAACGCCATCATGCACCACGAGGAATTCCAGAAACTGGAAGGCTCCTGGCGCGGCCTGCACGACATGGTGTACGGCACCGAAACCAGCACCACCCTCAAGCTGCGGCTGCTGAACGTGTCGAAGAAGGAACTGCTGAAAGACCTGGAGAGCGCGGTCGATCACGACATGAGTGTGCTGTTCAAGAAAATCTACGAAGAAGAGTACGGCACCTTCGGCGGCGCCCCGTATTCGGTGCTGATCGGCGACTACTACTTTGGCCGCCATCCGCAGGACGTGGCGCTGCTGCAGCGCCTGTCCAAGGTGGCCGCCGCCGCGCACGCGCCGTTCATCACGGCCGCCGCACCGTCGCTGTTCGACATGACCGAGTTCACCGAGCTGGGCGTGCCGCGCGACATGTCGAAGATCTTCGAAAGCGCCGAGCTGGCCTCGTGGCGCGGTTTCCGCGAATCGGAAGACTCGCGCTACATCGCCATGGTGCTGCCGCGCTACTCCGCGCGCCTGCCGTACGGCGCCAAGACCAACCCGGTGGAAAGCTTCAGCTTCGAGGAAGACGTCGACGGCCGCGACCACAGCAAATACCTGTGGGCCAACTCGGCCTACCAGCTGGGCCTGCGCATCACCGACGCCTACGCCAAGCACAGCTGGACCACCGCGATCCGCGGCGTCGAAGGCGGCGGCAAGATCGAGGGCATGACCGCCCACACCTTCAAGACCGACGAAGGCGACATCGTGCTCAAGTGCCCGACCGAAGTGGCGATCACCGACCGCCGCGAGAAAGAGCTCAATGACCTCGGCTTCATCGCCGTGGTCAACTCCAAGGGTTCGGACTTTGCCGCCTTCTTCGGCGGCCAGACCGTCAACAAGCCCAAGCTCTACAACCTCGATGCGGCCAACGCCAACGCGGCGCTGTCGTCGCGCCTGCCTTACGTGCTGGCGGCCTCGCGCTTCGCGCACTACATCAAGGTCATCATGCGCGACAAGGTCGGCAGCTTCCAGACCCGCCAGAGCGTGGAGAACTACCTGAACTCGTGGCTGAGCGGCTACGTGCTGCTGAGCCCGAACGCGACGCAGGGCGAGAAGGCCCGCTTCCCGCTGTCCGAAGGCCGGGTCGAC
The DNA here is from genome assembly GCF_003416895.1 of Duganella sp. BJB476. Classification (GTDB taxonomy): domain Bacteria; phylum Pseudomonadota; class Gammaproteobacteria; order Burkholderiales; family Burkholderiaceae_D; genus Rugamonas. The sequence goes on along the minus strand of NZ_QVIO01000010.1, from coordinate 39,331 downwards.
GTGACCGAGAAGCCGGGCAAGCCGGGCGCCTATTCGGCCACCGTGTTCCTGAAGCCGCACTTCCAGATGGAGGAACTGACCACGTCGATCCGCCTGGTGGCCGAACTGCCGGCCGCCGTCGGTTGATGCCCGGCCAGGCTACACACACTACACTGATGTCCCCGCCCATCCGGCGCAAGCGCCGGGTGGGCCCATAAAATTTGGAGCCAGCAATGTCTGACGTACTCATTTTGGATTTGGGCACCACCATCAAGGGCAACTGCATGGTGACCGGCTATGCCGACAAGGTGATCGTGCTGTCGTATTCGCACAGCGCCTCGATGCCGCTGCAAATGGACGCTTCGAACACCGAGCGTACCTCCGGCCGTCCGGTATTTTCCGAGATTTCGTTCTCGAAAATGTCCGACCTGTCGACCACGGAAATGTACAAGGCCTGTACCCAGGGCACCAAGATCGGCGTCGCCAAGCTGCACGTGGGGCGCGTGGAAAACGGCAAGTACATGAATTTCTTCACGTACGAAATGACCAACGCCATGATCTCGAACATCAGCACCTCCGGCGGCGGCGGCATTCCATCGGACTCGTTCTCGATCAGCTTCACCAAGATTAAGTGCGACTACACCCAGCAGCAGTCGGATTCGACCGCGAAGGGCACCGGTACCTGGAACTGGAACCTGGAGACGATGAAAGCGGATTGATGCGGCATTGCGGCGGGCGTCCACGGGGGCCCGCCTGTCGTCCCATCCTGACCGCTGCTCGTATAGAAAACTATGTCTAAAGCCATCACGGCGTCGCTTGTGCCCCTGTTTGACCGGTTGACCGGCGTGCTGCACGCCTCGCCGGACGGCAGGTTGCTCGATGGCGGCGGCTTGCAGCACTCGCTGCAACTGGACCTGATGCGCTTGTTCAACGTGCGCAATGCCCTGACCATCCGCGCGTATCTGGAAGGCGATCCCACCGTGCTCGACTACGGCCTGCCCGACATGCTGGGCCTGTCGCCGCAATCGGACCAGGACCTGTTCATCTGGTCGCAGGTGCTGGAGCGCAGCCTGGCGCTGTACGAACCGCGGCTGTCGCACGTCAAGGTGGACGTCACCGCCGATCCGGCCAAGCCCTTCGCCGCGCGCGCCGCGATCGCCGCCGTGGTGTTGCTGGGGCAGCAGCTGTGTCGGGTCAATTTCGACGTCGCGCTCGATGCCCGTTCAGCCGCAATACAGGCGGCCGCATGACGGTCGGGCAGCGGGAGGCCATGCCGTGAGCGACGATATCCTGGAATACTACCGGCGCGAACTGTCCTATCTGCGCACCCAGTCGGCCGACTTCGCCACGCGCTATCCCAAGGTGGCGCAGCGGCTGGTGCTGAGCGGCGGCGAATCGGCCGATCCGCACACCGAACGCCTGATCGAATCGGTGGCCTTCCTGACGGCCCGCGTGCATCGCGACCTCGACCGAGATTTCCCCACCATCGCCGGCGCCATGCTGGACAATCTGTGCCCGAGCCTGACGCAGCCGGTGCCGGCCATGACGGTGGTGCAGATGAAGCTGGACTCCTCGCAAGGCAAGGTCATGGCCGGCATGCCGGTGGCGCGCGGCGCCATGCTGTCGACCACCGCCGCCAGCGGCGAGAACTGCCGCTTCCAGGTGGCCTGGGGCACCACGCTGTGGCCTTTGAGTGTGGCGGCGATCAAGATGGAAGACACGCGCACCCTGCGCCTCGACCTGCGCTGCGACACCGGCCTCGACGTCTCCGAACTGGAACTGGACCGCCTGCGCCTGCACCTGTCCGGCGACCTGATGACGACGATGCCGCTGCACGAACTGCTGATCAGCGGCCTGGAGCGCATCGAACTGCTGGCCGGCGGCGGCCAGCTGCACCGCCTCGGCCCCAACAGCCTGAGCGAAGTGGGCTTCGACGAGAACGAAGCGATCCTGGCGCAACCGGCGCACGCCCATCCGGCGTATGCGCTGTTGCAGGAATACTTCGCCTTCCCGCGCAAGTTCCAGTTCTTCGACCTGAGCGGCCTGCGCGGCTTGCTGGGGCGGGGCGAGGGCTTCTCGCTGCGCTTCGTGTTCAACCGCAGCGCGCGCGTGCTGTCGCAGCTGAGCGCCGACAACTTCCTGCTCGGCTGCGTGCCGGCCGTCAACCTGTTCCCCGTCACTAGCGAGCCGATCCGCCTGCACCGCCGCCATTACGAATACATCCTGGTGCCGGACTACCAGCGCGAGGCGGTGATGGAAGTGCACTCGGTGGTGTCGGTCACCGCCTCCGACCCGCGCGCCGAACGGCCGACCATCATCCCCAGCGTGTTCGCCGAATCGTCCGCCGATGTCGAGGATGCCAAGGTGTTCTGGTCGCTGCGGCGCGAGGTGAGCATGCGCAAGGGCATCACCGGCACCGACGTCTACCTGAGCTTTGTCGACCGCACCGACGTCCACAGCACGCCGGACGAGCCGGTGGTGTACGCGCAACTGCTGTGCACCAACCGCGGCCTGGCCGAACAGATCGCGCCCGGCACCCGTTTCTACGGCGAAGGCATTTCCACCTCGACCGACATCCGCGCGCTGTACCAGCCCAGCGCCCAGAGGCCGCCGGTGATGGAAGCCAAGGCCTTGTGGTCGCTGGTGGCACTGCTGAGGCTGAACCACCGCTCGCTGGTGGACGGCACCACCGGCGTCCAGACCTTGCAGCAGATGCTGATGTTGTTCGCAGGCGACAGCGCACGCGACCAGGCGCAGGTGCGCGGCGTCAAGAGCATGGCGGCCTCTGTGGCGACAGCGCGCCTGGGCACCGACACCTGGCGCGGCCACTGCCGCGGCACCGACATCGTGCTGGAGTTCGACGCCGACGCCTTCGTCGGCACCTCGCCGCTGGTGCTGGCCGGCGTGCTGTCGCGGTTCTTTGCCTTGTACACCTCCGCTAATTCCTTCGTCCGCCTGGCCGTCACGCGCGGCGGCGAACCGTGGATGCAGTGGCCTGCCATGAGTGGACGCCAATGTCTGATCTGATGACGCTATTGCGGGACGACCCGCATGCCTTCGATCTGTTCCAGGCGATCAGCATCCTGGAGCGCAGCGAACCTGCGCGCGCGCACGTCGGCACCTCGGTCGGCATGGATGAAGCGTTGCGGCTGTCGGCGCAGGTCGACCTGGCGTTCGCGCCGAGCGACGTCAGCGGCCTGAATGAAAGCAAACAGCCCGGCCCGCCGCTGACGCTGAAGACGCCGGTGCTGACGCTGGCCGGTTCGCAAGGCCCGCTGCCGATGCCGTTCACCGAGCTGCTGATGGAACGCCGCCGCGCGCGCGACATGTCGGGCCTGGATTTCCTGGATATTTTCAACCAGCGCCTGCTGGGCTTCCTGTACCGCAGCCGTCGCAAGCATCACCTGGCCTTGAGCACGGACAGCATCAACCACGCGCCCATCGTGCGCAGCCTGGATGCCTTGTCCAGCCTGGGCCGTGCCGAAGGCGTGCGCGGGCCGGACGGCCAGCAAGCCTGGCTGCGCCACGCGGGCCTGCAGGGCGCGGCGCCGCGTTCGATGGTGTCGTTGCTGGCCGTGGTGCGCGACCGCATGGGCGTGCATTTCAGCGGCAAGCAGTTTGTCGGCGGCTGGCATGCGCTGGCGCCGTGCGACCGCGCCAGGCTGCACGATCAGAGCAAGCCGGCGCCAATGACGGCACGACTGGGCATGGGCGCCAGCCTCGGCGCGCGCGCATGGGACCAGGGCGCGGGCATGGCGCTGGACGCGCCGCCGCTGCAACCGGCGCAGTACGCCGCCTTGCTGTCCGGCGCAAAAAACAACTCCCTGCTGGGCTGGCTGGTGGCGCGCCATCTGCAACGCGACATCCAGGTGCGGCTACGGCTGGACCTGGCGGTGCAGCCGCAAACGCGCCTGAGCGCCAACGGCGAACTGCCGCCGCGCCTGGGCCTGAGCAGTTGGCTGTGCAGTCCCGGCCCTTCGACCGCGCGGCACCAGCCGGCGAACTTCCTGCTGGCGACGGAAGAGGATTGAGCGGCATGGAAATCGACATCCGCACCTTGCTGTCCAAGCTCAACCCCGAATGCAAACGGGCGATGGGGCATGCGGCCGAGCTGTGCGTGAAGCAGACGCAGTACAACGTCGAGCTGGAGCATCTGCTGTTCACCTTGCTGGAAGAGCGGACGCCGGATTTTGTGGTGGTGCTGCAACGCTTCGGCATCGTCGAAAGCGCGGTGACGGCGCAGCTACAGCGCAGCATGGATGGCTTCAAGCGCGGCAACGGCCGCACGCCGGCCTTGTCGCCGCACTTCATCCCGCTGTTCCAGGAGGCGTGGCTGCTGAGCTCGATGCTGCTGGGCAGCCAGCAAGTGCGTTCCGGCACGGTGCTGCTGGCGATGCTGGAAGTGGACAGCCTGCGCGGCATGCTGATCGAGAGCGCGCCCGAGTTGCTGAAGATTCCGCGCGACCAGTTGAAGAAGGACTTGCCGTCGCTGCTGGCCGCTTCGTCCGAGGATGGCGGCGTCACGGGGGCGCCGGCCATCGCTCCGGCCGCTCCGGTGGGCGCGATGCCGACGCCGCAAAGCGCGAGCGGCGCCACGCCATCGCTGGACCAGTACACGGTGGACATGACGGCGCTGGCGCGCGCCGGCCGCATCGACCCCATCCGTGGCCGCGACGCCGAGATCCGCCAGATCATCGACATCCTGCTGCGCCGCCGCCAGAACAATCCCATCCTGACCGGGGAGGCCGGCGTCGGCAAGACCGCCGTGGTGGAAGGCTTCGCCCAGCGCATCGCCGCCGGCGCGGTGCCGCCGTCGCTGGCCAATGTGGTGGTGCGCACCTTGGACCTGGCGCTGCTGCAAGCGGGCGCCGGCATCAAGGGCGAATTTGAAAACCGCCTCAAATCGGTGATCGCCGAAGTACGCGCCTCGGCCACGCCCATCATCCTGTTCATCGACGAAGCGCACCAGCTGATCGGCGCCGGCGGCAGCGAAGGGCAGGGCGACGCCGCCAACCTGCTCAAGCCGGCACTGGCGCGCGGCGAATTGCGCACCATCGCCGCCACCACCTGGGCCGAGTACAAGAAATACGTCGAACGCGATCCCGCGCTGGCGCGCCGCTTCCAGGTCGTCAAGGTGGAAGAACCGACCACCGACGCCGCCATCGGCATGTTGCGCGGCATGGTCGCCACCTTGGAAAAACACCATGGCGTCGAGATCCTCGACGAAGCCGTGACCGACGCCGTGCGCCTGTCGCACCGCTACATTTCCGGTCGCCAGTTGCCGGACAAGGCCATCAGCGTGCTGGACACGGCCTGCGCCCGCGTCGCCATCGGCCAGGCCGGCGCGCCGCAGCAGCTGGAGGCGTTGGAACACGACATCGTCCTCAACAGCGAAGAGCTGCGCATCGCCCGCCAGCAGCACGCGCGCGGGGAGGACCGGGCCGCCGCCATCGGCAAGATGGAGATTCAGCAGGCGTTGTTCCAGGCCCGCCTGGAGCGCCTGAAGGAGAAACTGGCCGAGGAACGCCGCGCCGTCGATGAAATCCTGGTGCTGCGCCGCGAAATCGCCGCCGCGGCGGACGACCACGCCTCGCTGGCCGACGAGGAACGCATCTCGCGCGGCGACCAGCTGCAGCGCCTGCAAAAAGGCCTGGAGGCGATCCAGGACGACGAGCCGCTGGTGCCGGTGTGCGTCGATTCGAAGATCGTCGCTGGCGTCATCTCCGGCTGGACCGGCATCCCGGTCGGCAAGATGCTGGCCGACGAAATCCACACCGTGCTGCAACTGAAGGAGCGCCTGGAGGACCGCGTGGTCGGCCAGCCGCAGGCGCTGGACGCCATCGCCCGCCGCGTGCGCACTTTCCGCGCCGAGCTGGACGATCCGAGCAAGCCGGTCGGCGTGTTCCTGCTGGTCGGTCCCAGCGGCGTCGGCAAGACCGAGACCGCGTTCGCGCTGGCCGACATGCTGTATGGCGGCGAACGCAATATGGTCACGATCAATATGTCGGAGTTCCAGGAGGCGCATTCGATCTCCAGCCTGAAGGGCGCGCCGCCCGGCTACGTCGGCTATGGCAAGGGCGGCGTGCTGACCGAGGCCGTGCGCCGCCGTCCGTACTGCGTGGTGCTGCTGGACGAAATGGAAAAAGCCCATCCGGACGTGCTGGAGCTGTTCTTCCAGGTGTTCGACAAGGGCACGATGGAAGACGGCGAAGGCATCACCATCGACTTCAAGAACACCCTGATCCTGCTGACTTCGAACGCGGCGCAGGACGTCATCACGCAAGCCTGCGCCAACGGCAAGCGGCCCGATGCGACCGAGCTCATCGAGCAGCTGCGGCCGGCCCTGCTGCGCCAGTTCAGTCCGGCCTTCCTGGGGCGACTGGTGCTGGTGCCGTACTACCCGCTGGGCGACGAGCAGATCAGCAACATCGTCGACCTCAAGCTGGCCAAGCTGGCGGCGCGCTTCGCCGAGAACCACAACGCCCGCTTCACCTGGGACGACCGCGTGACCGAAGTGATCACCGCCCGCTGCACCGAGGTCGACAGCGGCGCCCGCAACATCGACTTCATCCTGACGCAGACCGTGCTGCCGCTGCTGTCGTCGCTGGTGCTGGAGCGCATGTCGATGCTGAAGCCGTTCACCGCCATCCACATGAGCGTGGGTGCCGATGAGCACTTCGCCTACGCCTTCCGCGACCATCCGCTGCGAGGCCAGCCATGAGGACCGGCTTCGAACAACCCGGCGGCCTGCTGACGGTGTCCTCGCCGTTCGGCGACAACGACCTGTTGCTGGACGCGGTCGAAGGCAGCGAAGGAATTTCGGAGCTGTTCAAATTCAACCTGCACATGCGTTCCGGCAGCACCAGCCTGAGCGCGGCCACCGTGGTCGGCAAGACCATGACGGTGACGCTGGACGTCACCGGCGGCACCAAGCGCTACATCACCGGCATGGTGTCGCGCTTCATCCAGAGCGGCTTCGACCAGGACTTCGCCACCTACGAGGCCGAGGTGGTGCCCATGCTGTGGCTGCTGACCCTGTCGCGCGACCGCAAGATCTACCAGGCCAAATCGGTGGCGGACATCGTCAAGGCTGTGCTGGGCGATTTCAGCATCACCTTCGACGACAAGCTGACCCAGACCTACGACCCGGTCGACTACGTCGTGCAGTACGACGAAACCGCGTTCGATTTCATCTGCCGGTTGATGGAGCAGGCCGGCATCTTCTATTTCTTCACCTTCAGCAGCAGCGCGCACACGATGGTGCTGGGCGACGCCTCGTCCAACTTTGCCGATTGCGCCGGCGCGGCGGCGGTGCGCTTCTTCCCGCGCACCGGCATGAACAACGCCATCGACACGGTGTCGCGCTTCGCGCACGAGAACACCATCGCGGTGAAGAAGGCCACCGTCAACGACTACGACTTCATCAATCCCAGTACCTCGCTGGAAGGCACGCATTCGGCCGCCGGCGGCAGCGGCGCGGTGTACGAGTTCGCCACCGGCCACCTGGCGGCGGCCGCCGCCACGGCGATCGCCCAGCTGCGCGTGGAGGCCAGCCAGGTCAACGCCGAAGTGCTGCGCGGCGACAGCTTCTGCTATCCGTTCAGCGCCGGTGCCAAGTTCACGCTGTCCGAGCATTTCGTCGAAGCGCTCAACGCCGCCTTCGTGCTGCGCCGCGTGCACCACACGGCGCGCGACGACATGTACACCAATTCCTTCGAGGCGTTTCCGGTGACGGTGCCGTTCCGCCCGCCGGTGCAGACGGCCCGCCCGCGCGCGGTCGGTTGCGAGACGGCGCTGGTGGTTGGTCCCAGCGGCGAGGAAATCTGGACCGACAAGTACGGCCGCATCAAGGTGCAGTTCCCGTGGGACCGCGACGGCGCCAAGGACGACAAGAGCTCGACCTGGATGCGGGTGGCGCAGTCGGTGGCGGGCAAGGGCTTCGGCGCGCTGTTCCTGCCGCGCGTGGGGCAGGAGGTGGTGATCACCTACCTCAACGGCGATCCCGAGCGGCCGCTGGTGACGGGCTGCGTCTATAACGGCGAGAACGCCACGCCGGCCGAACTGCCGGCCAACCAGACGCAGACCATCATGCGCACCTGGTCGTCCAAGCAGGGCGCGGCGGGCAACGAACTGCGCTTCGAGGACAAGAAGGATTCCGAAGAGCTGTACATGCACGCGCAGAAGGACATGCTGACCGAGATCGAAAACGCGCTGACCACGACGGTGAAGAAGGGCGCGGAAATCCATACGCTGCAAGAGGGCGACCGCACCGTCGATGTGCAGAAGGGCAAGGAGACCCACAACGTCAAGGGCACGCGCGAGGTCACGGTGACCGGCGACGAGACGCATACCAACGCCGCCAAGTTCACCCACAAGGTGACGGGCGACTACGCGCTGACCATCGACGGCAAGCTGACCATCACGGTGACGGGCGACATCAGCATCAAGTCCAGCGCGGCGGTGACCGAGGAATCCGGCACCACCTACGGCATCACGGCGGGCACGGCGCTGACGGCCAAGGCGGGCACGGCCCTGACCAACCAGTCCGGCACCGAGCTGACCAACAAGGCCGGCACCAACATGACCAACCAGGCGGGCGTACAGATGGACAACAAGGCGCCCGTCATCAACAGCAAGGCCGACGCAACCCAGACCGTGGAGGCCGGCGCGATGCTGACCCTCAAGGGCGCCATGGCCAAGGTGAACTGACATGACGACCGAAACCGACCTGCCACCAGAACCGCTCGCCGCCGCGCTTGAGCCTCCCCTTGCGCCGCAACTGTTCGAAACAAAGGGCGACGGCGGCCAGGTGCTGCAACGCGCGTGGCTGCGCGACGGCGTGCTGCACGGCCCGTTCGAACAGTTCAGCGCGCAGGGCCGCACCTTGATGAAGACCCATTTCGAATCCGGCAAGATGCACGGCGCCATGGCGGTGTTCGCGCCGGACGGCAAGCTGGTGCAGCAATCGCAGTTCCAGCACGGCGTGCCGCACGGCCTGATGGAAACCTATGTCAACGGCCGCTGCGTCGCGCGGCAGATGATGGTGGACGGTGTGGCGGCCGGCCAGTCGCTGTCCTACGACGAGGCCGGCCACCTGACCGCGCGCCTGAACATGCTCGACGGCCAGATCCACGGCCCGGCGGAATTTTTCTTCGAAGGCCTGCGGGTGCGCAAGTCGCACTACAAGGCCGGGCTGATGGACGGCGAATCCACCGACTACGACGCCCAGGGCGGCGTGGTGCAGACCTGCACCTACCGCGCCAACCTGCTCAATGGCCCGCTGCGCCGCTACTGGCCGGACGGCGAGCTGATGGAAGAAGTGATCTACCGCGATGGCAAGCCGGTCGGCTCGCCGGCGCGCTTCGACCCCAAGGGCAAGCGCACCGACAACGCCGCCGCCACACCCGCAATTCTGGACCGGCTGCAAAAGCTGGTGAGGGGGAGCTGATGGGACAACAGGTCTGCATGGGCGCGATGCTCAAATGTTCGTTCGGCGTGGCGCCGGGCACGTTGATGGTGCTGCCGGCCAACGCCGTGCTGACCGCCGTCCCCGACGCCAACATCATGGACAACAAGCCGATGGCGAACATCCTGCCGTTCGGCATGTGCCAGTCGATGGCCAACCCGATGGTGGCGGCGGCCACGGCGGCGGCGTTGGGCGTGCTGACGCCGATGCCGTGCATTCCGGCCACCACCGCGCCGTGGGTGCCGGGTTCGCCGACCGTCCTGATCGGCAATATGCCGGCGCTGAACAATTCGTCGAAACTGATGTGCATGTGGGGCGGCGTGATCGCGATTAACGCGCCGGGCCAGACCACCGTTTCCATTCCCTGAACCCCTCACCGCGACCGCCACCATGGAATACCGATTCAGCCTTACTCCCCGCCTGATCGCGCTGGCCATCTTCTCCGGCGTGGCGATGTTGGTGCTGTTGTTTGCCCTGGGCTACCAGGTTGGAATGAGCATGGCTGCGCGCCCCGCGCCGGCCGTGGCCGACAACGCGGCGAACCGCGCCCGACAACAGCTGAAGGGCAAGATCACCGGCGACGCCGCCGCGGCCGCCGCGCCCGTGACCGAACGCGTGAATGCCGCGCAAAAGGCCGCGCAATGAGCCGCCGCCGATACCTCGCGCTGATGCTGGCCGTGCTATGCCTGGGCTTGAGCCAGTACGGCGCCGCGTGGGCGCAGGGCGGGCAGAAGGCGCGCGCCGCCGCAGCCGCCAGCACCAGCGCCAGCGCCGCCGAGCCGGACCGCTCGCCGCTGGTCAGGGTCGCCGATGGCCGCATGCTGGCGCCGGACATCGCCCGCATCGTCAATCACGGCGAACTGGTGGTCTCCATGCTGGCCACGGACAATCCACCCTTTTTCTCCGTCAAGAATGGCGACCTGGTCGGCACCGACATCGACCTGGCGAAGCTGATCGCCACCGAGCTGGGCGTTACGCTGCGCTTCGACCGCAGCTACAAGACCTTCGACAGCGTGGTCGAGGCGGTGGCGCTGGGCAAGGTCGATATCGCCGTCAGCCGGCTGGGACGCACGCTCAAGCGCGCGCAGATGGTGCACTTCTCGATCTCCTACATCAAGCTGGGCCATGCGATGCTGATCAACCGCATGCGCTTCGCCCAACTGGCCGGCGACCGCTCGCTGCCGCAGGTGGTGCGCGACTACACCGGCACCCTGGGCGTGTTGGCCGGCTCCTCGTGGGAGGAATTCGGACGCCGCAATTTCCCCAAGGCCAAGCTGGTCAGGTATCCCACCTGGCCCGACCTGATCGAGGCGGCCAAGAAGGGCGAGGTGACCGCCGTCTACCGCGATGAAATGGAAGTGGTGCAACTGATGCGCGAGGAGCCCGGCCTGGCGCTGACCTTGCGCACCGTCACCTTCAGCGATCTGGAGGCGCCGCTGAGCGTGGTGGTCGGCATCCGCGACCTGACCTTGCTGTCCTTCGTCAACGAGCTGATTGCGCAGCGGGCCGTGCAGCCCACCGCCGACAGCGTGCTCAAAGCCCTCAAATAAGGAAACCCCGTGGACGCTCCGACCAGCATGCAGCGCTTCCAGCATTGGGCCCTGAACCCGTGGACCGTGGTCGGCTGCGTGCTGGCCGGCGGGCTGCTGGGCTGGGCGTGGCCGTCCATGTCGCGCTACCTGGGCGTGGTGGGCGTGGTGTATGTCGACCTGCTGAAGATGATCGTGCTGCCGTTCATGATCTCGGCGGTCATCTTCAGCCTGCAAAACCTGTACCGCGACGGCGGCGCGGCGCGCATCTTCAAGCGGGTGGTGGTGGTGTTCATCAGCTTCTCGCTGATCGTGGCGGTGACGGCGACGCTGTGCTCGGTGCTGGGGCGGCCGGGCGGCAACCTGCCGGCCGAGACCCGCGCCGCGCTGGGCAAGATCATCAGCGCCGACGGCGACAGCAGCAATACCGAGATGGCGCTGCGCGAGGAGGAGAAGCCGCCGCACCGCACCGACCTCAAGGACGTGCTGCAGTCGCTGATCCCGCAAAACATCTTCGCCTCGCTGGCCAATGGCGAAACGCTCAAGGCGCTGGTGTTCGCGCTGCTGTTCGGCTTTGCCGCCGGCCAGGTGCCGAGCCGCATCTCGGGCGGCCTGCACCAGGCGCTGGAGACCATCTACCACGCCTGCCAGACCTTGACGCGCTGGGTCAACCTGCCGATCCCCTTCGTGCTGGTGTGCATGGCGGCCAGCCAGGTGGCGCAGACCGGCCTGCAGCCGATCGCGGCGATGGCCGGCTTCGTGATCCTGTTCCTGCTGGTGTCGGGCCTGCTGATGGGCATGGCGATGGCGCTCATCAGCCGCCGCGCCAGCGTGCCCTACGGCGTGGTGATGGCGGCCATGCGCGAGCCGTTCGCGCTCGGCGTGGCCACCAACAACAGCGCCACCTGCATGCCGGCCATGGTCAGCGGCCTGGTCGAGCAGCTGCAGTTCGCGCGCGCGCGGGTCGAGCTGCTGGTGCCGCTGAGCATCTCGCTGCTGCGGGTCGGCGCGGTCGCGTATTTCGTCTGCAGCACCCTGTTCATCGCCGCGCTGTACGGGCGCTCGATGTCGGTGCTGGACCTGGGCGTGCTGGTGCTGGTGTCGGTGCTGTCCGGCTTTGCCTCGGCCGGCATGGCGGGCGTGGTGACGGTGTCGCTGGTGGGCACCATCTGCAGCTACCTGACCTTGCCGTTCGAGGCCGCCTTCATCCTGCTGATGGCGGTCGATCCGATCTGCGCCATGGCGCGCACCGCCGTCACCGTGATCTGCAGCTGCGCCGCCGTGGCCAGCATCTGCGCCGAACCCGTCAAGCTCTAGCGCCCATCATGCAGACCCTCGTCAAACCCGCCATGTTCCAGATGAAGGACATCTTCCAGCATCCGGCCACGCTGCTGGGCGCGATGCTGCTGGGCGGCTGGATCGGCACGCTGTTCCCCGGCAGCGCGGCGCTGCTGGCGGCGCTGTCGCTGCTGTACCTGTCGCTGATCCAGATGGCGGCGCTGCCGTTCGTGATCCTGGCGGTCTACTTCGGCTTGCAGCGCCTGCCGTCGGAGCCGGGCTCCGGCGCGCGGCTGGCGCGGCTGGCGGCCATGGCGCTGCTGGCCATGCTGCTGTGCGCGGTGGTGGGCGTGCTGGTGGCCAGCGCGGCCGGCGCCGGCGCCGGCATGACGGACGCGCAGACGGCGGCGCTGGGCAAGCTGGCGCTGCGCTCGGAGTCGCAATTCACCATGGCGCTGCGCGACAGCGGCGACGGCCCGGCGGAACTGTGGGACATCGGCACGCTGGTGCCGGACAATTTCTTCGGCGTGCTGGCCTACGGCTCGCTGCCGTCGGTGCTGGTCGGCGTGCTGTGTTTCGGCGCCGCGGTGTCGGTGCAGGACCCGCACCGCTCGGCCCAGCTCAGCGGCATTTTCGAGGGCATGTACCGCGCGCTGGAATCGCTGGTGAACCGCATCAACACCCTGTTGCCGGCCGCCGCCTTCGTGCTGGCCGCGTCCGCCACCGCCAGCGCCGGGGTCGAGGCCATCATACTGCTGGGCGGCTTCCTCGGCGCCTTCTTTGTCGCCGTGTTCGCGCTGTGCGCGGCGGCCATCGCCCTGATCTGCTGGAAGCTGAAGAAGTCGCCGTGGCTGGTGCTGCTGGCGCTGCGCGAGCCGATCACGGTCTGCCTGTTCTCGCCGGTGGCGGTGGCGGCGGTGCCGGGCTTCATCCAGGCCATGAGCGTGCGGCTGGGCTTCAGCCGCGGCATGGTGGAACTGGTCTCGCCGATCGCGCCGGTGTTCATCAAGGCCGGCGAGGCGACCTTCTTCGCGGTGCTGGCGATCTTCCTCGCCAACCTGTACCACCATGGCTTGACGGCGACCGAGATCGCCTTGATCTGCGGGCTGTCCTGGACCGCCGCGCTGTGGTCGGTGGGCATTGCAGGAGTGAAGTCGGTGCTGCTCGGCGGCTTCGTGGTGGCCTCGCTGGGCCTGCCGCTGGAGGCCGTGTTGCCGGTGTTTCTGCTGATCGAAGTGTTGTGCGAGGGACCAAGGAATTTACTTTCCTTTCTTGTATCATCGGCTCTGATTGCCTTGGTAGCGGATGGTCTGTATATTAATAACGAGCAAGATTCCGAAGTGTGGCACCCGTCCACGCTGAAGCTCGTCTTCACCCGCAAGCAAGCGCTGTCCGTGTTGTTCCTGATGTTGATCGCTCTGTTCACAGTGTTTTGCGCCGGCGTGGGCTATGGCCTGCGCAAGGCCTTTTGAAGACTGACTTATGCAACTGAAGATGACCTCGATCCCTCGCCGTGGCGTGCTGATGTTTATGCTGCTGGGCCTGCTTGCGGGCTGCGGCGCCACGCGCGCGCTGTTCGGCCCCAGCATGGCCTCGCCCGGCTGGAAGACGCTGACCCTGCGCGCCGCCGACGACGCCAACAGCAACAGCGCGGTGGCGGTGGACGTGGTGCTGGTCAAGGACCAGGCCGTCCTCGATTCGCTGCTGACCATGCCGGCCTCGAAATGGTTCGCCTCGCGCGCGGAATTGCAGCGCACCTTCCCGGAAGCGCTGACGGTCTACCCCTACGAGCTGGTGCCGGCGCAAACGATCAAGTTGAACGATAAAAAGTGGGGCGACCAGAAAGCCTGGGCCGCGCTGGTGTTTGCCGGCTATGCCAACGCCGGCGAGCACCGCGCCCGCCTGTTGCTGAACGCCTCGGGATATGTGGTGCAACTCAACGCGCAGGGCTTTGTGGCGACCGAGCCCAAGCCCGGCGCAGCACAGTAAGTTTATGGAAGCCGCTCAATGACCGTACCTCAACTTTCAGATCGCATCCAGTGGCACGAAGGCATGTTGCTGACGCCACAGCACTTCCAGCAGGAGGGCGCGCGCCTCGACGCGTTGCTGGCCTGGCAGTCGATGGCGACCAATCCCTACGGCTGGGGCGTGCGCGAGCTCGTCATCGACGAGGCGCTGCTGACCACCGGCCTGCTGCGCATCCAGCAGCTGCAGGCGATCCTGCCCAACGGCATGGCCGTGACCTACGACAGCGCGCTGGCGCAGGGCCTGCCGCTGGAGCTGGACCTGGCGCCGTGGGCGGAGGCGATGGCGCAGCAGGACTTGTCGGTGTACCTGGTGGTGGGCAACACGCGCTCGCTGCGCCAGCCCGGCCAGCCTGCCATGTTCCGTGGCGTCGAGAGCCCGACGGTGGAGGACGAGGTGTCGCAGGCGCTGCCGGCCGACGTGCCGCGCATGGCGGTCAACCTGGCGCTGGCGGCCGGGCCGGTGCCGTCGGCCGCCTACACCGCGCTGCGGCTGATGACGCTCAACAAGGGCAACGAGATCGTGCACCGCGGCGCCTACCTGCCGGCGCTGCTGGACCTGCCGGCCGCGTCGAGCGTGCTGCAGCGCGCGCAGCAGCTGGCCACGCACATGCGCAACAAGGCGGTGTTTCTGGCGCGCCAGACCGCGCAGCCGTCGTCGCGCACCGAGGACCGCATCAATATGCTGGAGCAGAAGGCCCGCCTGTCGAGTTTGATCCTGAACCTGCCGGTGCTGGAAGCCTTGCTGCGCAGCCCGGTCGTGCATCCGCTGCCGCTGTACCTGGCGCTGTGCGCGCAGCTGGGGCCGCTGGCGACCTTGCGTCCCGGCGCCGTGCCCATCATGCCGCCGGCCTACGACCACGCCGACAGCGGCCCGGCCTTCGACGCCGTGCTGAGCGCGCTGACCGACCTGGTGGGCGAGGTCAGCCAGGAATGGAAGACCTGCGTGTTCGGCTACGACGGCCAGGCGTTCTCGCTGGCGATGCAGGCCGACTGGATCGGCACGCGGCTGGTGATCGGCCTGCGCGGCCAGCCGGACCGCGAGGCCACGCAATGGATGGCGGGCGCGGTGGTCGGCTCGCAGACGGTGTGGACTTCGCTGACCGACCGCCGCGTGCTGGGCGCGGCGCGCACCCGCATCGACGCCGCGCCCGAGCTGGGCTTGCGCGCCAGCGCCGGCTACACCTTGTTCAGCGTGGAGGTGTCGGACGAATTCATCGTGGCCGATCAGGCTTTGTTGATCAGCAACGCCAATGAAAGCCTGCTGGCGCAGCGCCCGCAGGAAGTGGTGTTGTTCATAAAGGGATGATGCCGTGAGCATGCTATCTAACAGTGCAAGCAATGCCTCGTCGGCGCCGGCCTGGAGCGGCGCCGCCAGCGAGGGCGTGGACCTGGCCTCGGTGCAGTTCCGCGATTTTTACGACGTGCTGTCGCGCTCGGCGCAGGCGGCCACGCGGGTGGGCGAGGGCGAGGCCAAGTCGGCCGCCGAGGCGCTCAGCCGCCAGCTGTGCCAGCTGATCGAGCTGCAGTCGCTGGAGGCGCGCCGCATCGTCGGCAAGGCCGGCATGGAGGCCGAGGCGCAGGGCCGCTTCCTGAAGGCGGCGCTGGCCGACGAGGTGCTGCTCAACACCGAATGGGCCGGGCGCAATCATTGGCGCCATGTGCTGATCGAGACCACGCTGTTCAAGTCCAGCTTTGCCGGCGAGCGCGTGTTCGACGACCTGGACCAGCTGCTGCGCGAGCGCGAAGCGTCGCGCCGCAACGTCGGCCGGCTGTACCTGTATTTGCTGTCGCTGGGCTTCCAGGGCCGGTATCGCGGCCAGAAGCAGGACAAGATCGCCGAGTACCGGCGCGAGCTGTTCCAGTTTGTGTATCTGCGGCCGGCCGACCTGCAGGGGCGCGACCGCACGCTGTCCGAGCAGGCGTATGCCAGCACGCTGTCGCACCTGGCGGCGCGGCGCCTGCCCAAGTTCAATCGCAGCGGGCTGATGTTCGTGCTGGCGCTGCTGATCCTGCTGGGACTATCTGAACTGCTGTGGTTGTGGCAATCGTGGCCGGTGCGCGCCGCGCTGTCGGCAACCGTGTGACCTAACCTTACGGGATGAGCGCATAGTGTTGAACTTCTTGTCAGATAACACGGCCATAGCCACCTTGCTGGTGCTGACGCTGCTCGTCATGCTGCTGTTCGCCATCGTCATCTGGGCGGCGATGAAGGGCGCGGAAAAAGCCGACAAGCCGGCCGACCAGAAGCCGCGCCAGATCAGCGCCGACTCGCTCAAGCAATCGTTCCGCGTGGCGGTCGAGCTGATCGAAAACAACATCGCTGCCCGCTCGGAACGCTACAACCTGGCGTGGACGCTGGTGCTCAACGAGGGCGGCGCCGGGCGCGAACTGCCGCTGCTGCAGTCGGGCCTGCAAAGCGCGCTCAGCGCGGACAGCACGCTGACCGCCGGCGCCCAGGGCATCAACTGGAACTTCTTCGACCAGGGCATCGCGGTGCAGCTGCACTCGGACTCGCTGGGCACGCCCGACGCCGACGCCTCCGACGCCAGCGCCATGGCCAACACCACCTGGGACGATTTCCTCGGCCTGTGCCGCAACTACCGTCCGGACCGGCCGTTCGATTCCATCGTGGTGGCGCTGCCGGCCAGCGTGCTGCTCGATGTCGAGGGCGCCGGCCAGCTGGACCTGGCCGCGCGCGCCAAGGCCATCCACCGCCGCCTGTGGCTGGCGCAGAACCGGCTGGCGCTGCGCTTCCCGATCTACCTGGCGATCAGCGATTGCGAAACCATCCCCGGCTTCGCCCGCTTCGCGGCCGCCTTGCCGGAGCCGCTGCGCCGTTCGATGCTGGGCTGGTCGTCGCCGCACGAGCTGGTCGCGCCGTTCCAGGCGCAGTGGATCGACACCGCGATGAACGAGATCGGCCGCACACTGTCCGACAGCTGCGCCGAGCTGTGCGCGCTGGAGCCGTCGGACTCGGACAGCAGCGAATATTTCCTGCTGCCCAACCAGGTCGAGCGCCTGCGCGCCGGCCTGAAAATGTTCGCCGAAGAACTGATGCGGCCCAGCGCCTACCACGAACCGTTCCTGCTGCGCGGCATCTATCTGACCGGCGATTGCAGCGACGAGGCCGCGCTGCTGGGCGAAGGCCACGCGCCGGCGGCGGCCGACAACGACGGCTTCATGGCGGTCGAGCCGGCGGCGGCGTCGGCCACCGCCGCCTTGCCCGACTGGGCCGAGCCGTCGCTGGCCGCGGACGCGCCCGCATACCGGGCGGGACGGGACAGCGCGGTGCCGGCCTTCCTGCGCGACATTTTCGAACGCAAGATCTTTGCCGAGGCCGGACTGGTGCGCTCCTCGTCGGTGCATCGCATGCGCCGTCCGGCGATGAACCGGGTGGCGCGCTGGTGCGCCATCGCGCTGCCGGTGGTGTGGGTGCTGGGGCTGGTGTTTTCCACGCTGCGCCTGCACGGGCTGGGCGCCGAGGTGGTGAGCAATCTGCAGGCGCTGAATCACGACACCAGGATGAGCCAGCTGGTGAAAAACAACCATGTGGTGGATGCGCAGCGCAGCCAGCAGCGCGCGCTGGAGGCGTTGGCCAGCATCGAGCAAATTTCCAATGCCCGCCTGTGGTCGGCCTTCATGCCGGGCTCGTGGCCATGGTTCAACGATTTGCAGGACCAGGTGCAGCGGCGCATGGAAAAGAGCTTCGCCGAAACCGCCTTCGACCCGCTGCTGCGCGCGGCCTACACCCGCGTCAGCGAACTGACCGGCAAGCCGCTCGACGCCAGTTCGGGCACCTTGATCATCGGCCGGCTGTGCGCCGCGCCCAAGGGCATGAAGCAGCCCGGCGTGGCCGGCGGGCTGGACGTGACCAGCACGCAGGAATACGCCGCGCTGAGCGCGTATGTGGAGGGCGTTACGCAGCTCGAGCAGGCGGTGCAGGCGATGATGCGGCTCAAGTCGCCCGGCGCCGAGGCGCCCTCGGGCGAGGATCTGGCGCAGGTGGTGAACGTGTTGTTCAACCGCGAGATGAACGGCAACCTGAGCCGCACCGCCGCGCTGTTCAGCACGGTGGCCAAGACCAAGCCGACGCTGGCGATCGAGCCGATGCAGGAAGCCGCGGTCTGTTCGTTCGGGCTGGGCGTCAAGGCCTTGTCCAACCGGCTGTTCCTCAACAACGGTTTGCTCAAGGCTGAACAGGGCGTCAACGACAGCCTGGCCGCGCTGTACCAGGGCGACCCGAAAGCCGAGGTCAATGTCGCGCCCTGGCTGGCGCTGCGCGACGCGCTGCACGCGCAGGAAGCCTATCTGTTGACGGGCACGGGCGGATGGATGCGCGGCGAAAAACTCGACCTCGGCCCGGCCTGGGCGCACCTGCTGCAACAGGTGGAAAGCGCTGCGCTGCTGGGCAAGGACGCGGCCGACAATGCGCGCAGCCAGACCGAGGACGGCTTCCGCTGGTTCAGCGCGCAGTGGGACGCGCCGATGGCGGATGAACGCCATGCGCAGGGGCTGAGCTCGGGACTGGAATGGCTGGACGCCAAGTCCTCGTGGGCCTTCGCGCCCGACCGCAGGGCGCTGCTGGACGCGCTCAACGGCCTGCTGTCGCTGCCGTTCATGAAGTCCAGCCACGTCAGCCGCCTGCCGGAAATGGCGGCCGGCTCCACCGTCAGCTGGGACGGCGCGCGGCTGGACCAGGTGCTGGCGCTGGCGGACGCGCGCAAGCGGGTGCAGGCCGAGTTCCTGCCGAAGTTCCCGATCATGCTGCAGGGACCGGCCGGCCGCCTGGCCGACGCCGCGCTGGCCGACACCGCGCGCGACATCCTGGCCCAGGCCTACCTGGTCTCGGCGCGCGACACGCCGGCCCCGATCAACGAAGCCGACCATGCGAAGGCCTTGCGGGTGCGCGCCTGGCTGCAGGAGAACGGCGGCGCCGGCGTGGCCGAGCATCTGTCCGGCGTGCTGACGCAGGACGCGCTGAGCCGCCTGCAACAGCTGGACGATACGCTGACCCGCGCCGACCTGTTCACGCCGCGCGACCGCGCCTTCCACTCCTGGAACGGCGCCAAGGGGCCGCTGGTGGACGCCTTCGGCGCGTCGGACGTGGGCGGACTGCACGCTTACGTGGGGCAGCAGATCGGCTTCATCGAAGCCGCCGGCAAGAGCGCGGAAGCGCTGCTGCTGCAACTGGGCGGCGCCGCCGCCAATAATCCGTCGGTGCTGCGCTGGCAGGCCACGGTGGCCGACCTGGGCCGCTACAAGCTGAAGAGCCCGAGCAGCAGCCTGACCACGCTGGAGCAGTTCATCCTGTCCGGTGCGGCCGACCTGAGCATCGACAACTGCCTCGACAAGCTGTCGGCGCGCGCGGCCCAGCGCCGCGCCGGCGACCTGTTCTCCGAGCGCATGCAGGGTTTGCAGATGGGGCTGTACATGCGCTGCCGCGACCTGACGCAGACCCGCTACCAGGACACCTGGACCCGCTTCGCCGACGCCTTCAACGCCAGCCTGGCCAGCCGCGCGCCGTTCCGCGCGCTGACGGCCGATGCCGGCGGCAAGGGCGCGCCGGGCGAACGGGTGCCGGCCGATGTCGAGGAAGTGGGCGCGGTGCTCAAGCTGTTCGACCAGGCCCATGTGCTGGCGCTGGCGTCGGACCGCGACGCCACGCGGCCGTCGCCGGCCAGCACGGTGCGCAAGGTCGACGACCAGATGCAGAAGGTGCGCGAATTCCTGGCGCCGCTGTACCCGGCCGAGGAGGGCCAGGCAGCCGGCCTGGACGTGATGGTGGAATTCCGCGCCAACACCGCCGTCGAAAGCGAGGGCAACAAGATCATCGACTGGTCGCTGGCGATCGGCGGCCAGACCGTGCACCAGCGCGACGCGCCGCGGCCGCTGCGCTGGGAGCCGGGGCTGCCGGTGGTGCTGACCTTGCGGGTGGCGCAGGACGGCCCGGTGGTGCCCAAGGCCGAGGCCGGCCATCCCGGCATGACGGTCGACGAGCGCACCGTCAGCTACCGCTTCGACGATCCGTGGGCGTTGTTCAGCCTGGTGTCGGCCTACCGCGAGGCCGAAGCGGCGCCGGCGTCGGGCGCACGCTCGCAGCTGCTCAAGTTTGAGTTTCCGATGAGCGCGGTCGGCGACGGCCGCATCGCCACCCGCGACAGCCGCGCCAAGGTGTATGTGCGGCTGACCGTGAGCGCGGCCGGCAAGCGCGCGCCGCTGGTGTGGCCGCCGGTGTTTCCCGTCAAGGCGCCGGCGTGGTAGGCCGGGTTTTACTGAGGTTTTGCCATGTCATCCTTGCCACCTCTCGTGCGTATTGCCATGTTCGGCAGCTTCCATCGCGGCTTCCACGTGCTGAGCGAACTGCTCAAGGGGCCGCTGGCGCAGCGCGTGCGGGTGGTCGGCGTGGCCACCGACGACGTCGGCTCGGACCACGTCAGCCGTGGGCGCCGGGTGTGGGCCTATCCGCACACGCCGGCCGAGGAGGTGATGGTGGAGCGGCTGGCGCTGTCGCACGGCATCGTGCCGTACAAGGGGCGCGTCAAGACGGACGAGTTCTACCGGCTGTACGAGGACCAGTGGCAGCCGGACCTGTGCATCACCGCCACCTTCGGCCAGCGCATCGACGCCCGCCTGTTCGAGTGGCCCAAGCTGGGCTTCTACAACCTGCATCCCTGCATCGACGACGGCTGGCCGTCGCACTACGCCGGCCCCAATCCCTTCCAGGCGCTGCTGGACAACGGCTCCGACCACGTGCTGATCGCCATGCATGAGATCGACGACGGCTTCGACACCGGGCGGCTGCTGGCGCTGTCGGAGAAGATTTATGTGCCGACCGGCGCCACGGTGGTGGACTTGCACAAGCTGACTTCGCCGCTGGCGGCCAAGTTTTTTGCGCGTCAGCTCGGCAAGATGCTACCGTAGGCGGAACGGCGCATGGCGACTATCAGAGACAATCTGCTCAACCTGGTCGACAAGGCGCGCCACTTGATTTCCGATGACCGTACACCCAGTATCGAGACCCCGACAGCCCCTATGAACGCACCCAGCCTGCCGATACCGCTCTCCCTGATGAGCAAGGAACACCAGGAGGAGCTGGAACAGTTGCTCAAGCCCATAGCCGCCGACCAGCCCAGCGGTCCGCCGCTGCGCTACGATCCGATCTTTACCGAGATCCGGCTGGCGCGCGAGGAGGACGACCCCAGCCTGCCGATGGGGCAGTGGGAGCGGCCGCTGAAGAAGGCCGACTGGCCGCTGATCGAGGCGCGCTGCAAGACCATGCTGGGCAGCCGCTCCAAGGACTTGCAGATCGCCGCCTGGCTGCTGGAGGCGTGGACCCGGCAGTACGGCATCGACGGCCTGTATCGCGGCCTGAGCCTGGTGGACCGGCTGCTGCGTCAGTTCTGGGACAGCCTGCATCCGGCCATCCAGGACGGCGACGCCGACGCCCGCATCGCGCCGCTGGAGTGGCTCAACGAATCGCTGGCGGCGACGGTGCGGGTGCACGTGCCCATCCTGAAAATCAACAGCCGCAAGCCGCCGGCGCAGAGCCTGTCCGACTGGGAGCGCATGACGGCGCGCGAGCTGGCCGGCCTGCCGGGCGAGACCCACGCCAACGCCGATGGCGAGGCGCCGCTGACCCGCATCGAAGTGATCGCTTACGCCCATCAGCGGCTGGGGCGCGAGCTGGCGATCCGCCAGCAAGTGCTGCATCGCTGCCTGAACTGCCTGGAAACCATGCTGGTTTTTGTCGACCTGCAACTGGGCGCGCAGGCGCCGAATCTGTCTAAACTGAAGGGAACGCTGGTGGCGGTGGAGCGCGTGCTGCAGCAACTGGTCCCCGAGCAAAAGGAAGAAGAAATGACGACGCCGGAACAGCCGCAAGGCGGCGAGGAAGGGAACGGCATGGCAACGGCCCTGGCGTTGCCGCCGGTGGCCTTGTCAGGCTGGAAGAACCGCGACGAGGCCTACGCCGCGCTGGGCGCGATCGCCGATTATCTGAGCCTGGTGGAGCCGCACAGCCCGACGCCCTACCTGCTGCGGCGCGCCGTCAACTGGGGGCGCATGCCGCTGCCGGAACTGATGGCCGAGATTATCCGGGAAGAGGGGGACTTGAACCGCCTGGTGAATATGCTGGGCTTGCGCGAGTGAGGATTTAGCGCAGCTGGTAGAGCGAGATGGTTTGGTCTTGCAAGGCGTTTTCCGAGCACAACACGTAGGTCGATGCGCAGGCCAGGCTGAGCAACAACGCGCCGAAGGCGATATGGAGATAGCGTGCCATGACAAACTCCCGAGTTGGGTTGGACTTACAGTAAGTCCAGAATACCCCGGGAGTTGTAGGATGGACATCAGCCGAATGTCCGACGTTTTGTAGGACTACTGCCCGTCTCTATCTTTATGCTAACTTTTTACTTGGTCTTCCAGACGATGAAGTCGTCGGTCGGCGCGGTGTCCATGGCGTTCGACGCTTGCAGCCAGTGTTGCAATTGTTCCGGCAGCTTGAGCTGGATGCCGGTGCCATCGATGTAACCGATCTGCTCGACCATCTTCGGGTCCATCTTGGCCTTGGACACGGTCGGCGCGCCGGCGACCATGCGGTCGTAGGCCTTGCGGGCCTTGTTTTCCCACTTGTGCAGGCTGCTCTCGTCGAAGCGGTTGGCTTCGAAGTAGACGGTCAACGAGCCATCCGGGTTGCCGTAGCCGACGATGCCGGCGCCTTTGCGGATGGTGGTGGAGCTGTTCACGTCAAACAGCGCGGTCGGCACGAACACGGCGGCGCGCCCGTTGACATCGGGACAGCCGACCGGCGTGTCCTTGCTGTAGGTGGCGACTTCGTGCAGGGGTGTTCTCTCTTGGGACATGGCTGGGCTTAATCTGGAAAAGGGGAGGCGTTGCATGCGGATGCACAGACGTTCATTGTAGCGTCAATCTAGTTCCATTAGGCAACAGCAACGCACAAATTTTTGTAACGGTGCACGTTGCGCCTCGGTGGGGATCAGTCCACAATACATGCAAGGTAGCAACGAAT
The DNA here is from genome assembly GCF_003416895.1 of Duganella sp. BJB476. Lineage (GTDB taxonomy): Bacteria > Pseudomonadota > Gammaproteobacteria > Burkholderiales > Burkholderiaceae_D > Rugamonas. The sequence continues at coordinate 16,027 of NZ_QVIO01000010.1, read as the reverse complement.
GAGGAGCCAGGATGCTGACGATAGATGGCCCGTGGATCAATCCATGGCATGCCGGCCTGGTTGCCGCCGTCCTTATCTGCAGCGTGCTGCAGTTGCTGCTGACCCGCTCCGATCCCGACAGCCCGCACATGTTCCGCCACCATCTGCTGTTCGGCGGCTTGTGCCTGATCCTCAGCCTCTCCAGCAAGCTCATGATCGACATGGGCCAGCGCCAGGCCGCCGGCCTGCTGGAAAGCGCCTCCATGCTCGGCTTCGGCCTGCTGCTGATACGCATTATCGGCCTGACCGCGTTCCGCGTGCTGCTGCCGGCGCTGCGCATGCATCCGCCGCGCATCATGGAAGACATCCTGTTGGTGATCACCTACATCGTCTGGGGCCTGGTGTGGCTGCGCGTGGCCGGCCTGGACTTGAGCGGACTGGTCACCACGTCGGCGGTCATCACCGGCGTGGTGGCCTTTTCGATGCAGGAAACGCTGGGCAATATCCTGGGCGGCCTGGCGCTGCAACTGGACAACTCGGTGCGCATCGGCGACTGGATCAAGATCGACGACGTGCGCGGCAAAGTGGTGGAAGTCCATTGGCGCCACACGGCCGTGCAGACCAACAACGGCAGCCTGATCGTCATTCCCAACAGCGTGCTGATGAAATCGAAAGTGGACGTGTACAGCCGCGAGAGCAAGCCGGAGTTCCGGCGCTGGGTGAATTTCTGGATCGAGAACGGGGTGCCGCCGCAGCAAGTGATCGCCACCGTCCAGACGGCGCTGCGCCAGACCCATATCGAGCATATCTCGTCGGCCCGGCCGCCCGAATGCATCGTCGTCGATTACCGCGAAGGCTTGATACAGTATGCGGTGCGCTATTGGCTCACCCATCCGGGCCACGACGACAGCACCGATTCCGCCGTGCGCATCCATTTCTACAGCGCCCTGCAGCGGCAGAGCTTGTCGCTGGCCCATCCCTGCATGGACATCCGCCTGAACGCCGATTCGGAGCGGCGCTCGAGCATCCGGCTGGCGGCGGAGATGGACGTGCGCAAGCAGGCGCTGGCCAAGGTCGCGCTGTTTTCCGGCCTCACCGAAGAAGAACTGGCCAAGCTGGCCAAGGCGCTGCGCCACACGCCCTTCATCAAGGACGACATCATCACCCGCCAAGGCGCGGTGGCGCATTGGCTGTATCTGCTGGTCGGCGGCGAGGCCGACGTCTGGTTCGAGGCCGAAGGGCAGGAGCGCATCTATTGCGCCACACTCCAGGCCGGCGACGTGTTCGGTGAAATCGGCCTGCTGACCGGCGCGCCGCGCGGCGCCACCGTCACCGCCAGGACCGATGTGCTGTGCTATCGGCTGGACAAGCAAAACTTTGAAACCATCCTGCACGAGCGTCCCGAGCTGGCCGACGAGTTCGCCCGTGTGCTCAGCGAGCGCAACGAGGTGCTGAGCACCATCCGCAGCGACCATGCCGAGCCCGGGCAGGTCCAGCAAGCCAACTACCTGGAGAGCATACGGCGGTTCTTCCGGCTGCATTGAGATAGCGGCCGCCCAAAACAAAAAAGCTCACAAGCACGCGCTTGTAAGCTTTATGTTTTACCGCGAATTCGGTGGGGTGGCTGATGGGGCTCGAACCCACGACAACAGGAATCACAATCCTGGACTCTACCAACTGAGCTACAGCCACCACTGATTTACTTCGCTTTGTCTACTGTTTCGTAGACAGGTGCCGAATTATACAAGCCAGTTTTGAATCCTGCAAATCTAAATGCGTAGTTTCTTCAAAAAATTCCGATTTGCCTAAACATCAACCTTTTCTACTGGCGGATACAGGCCCAGCAGATTGGCAAAGGCTGGCGCCAGGGCGCCGACGTCCGCCGTCGTGTATCCGCGCAGCGAGGCGGGCGCGTCGCCTTCGCCATGCGCCGGACGCAGCAGGCCGGCGGCGCCCAGCAGGCGCACCAGCTGGCGGGCCACGGCGTCGCCGGTATCGATCAGGGTCACGTCCGCGTGGCCATGAGCTTGCAGCACCCGCTCTATGCCCGACTGGACAAAGGGGTAGTGGGTGCAGCCCAGCACCAGCGTATCGGCGCCCTGGTCCAGCAGCGGCGCCACGTATTGCTCCAGCAGCGCGGCGATGGCGGGGGTTTGCAGGTCGCCCAGTTCAATCTGGTCGACCAGGCCGACGCACGGTTGCAGCAGGAATTGCGCCTGGGTGGCGGCGCTGATCTGCTCGCGCAGTTGCAGGAATTTGTCGCCCTTGAGCGTGCGCGCCGTCGCCAGCACGCCGACCTTGCCGCTGCGCGTGACGGCCGCGGCCGGCTTCAGGCCGGGCTCGACGCCCACCACCGGCAGCTCGGGATAGCGCGCCCGCACCGCCTTGATGGCGGCCACGGTCGCGGTGTTGCAGGCCACCACCAGCGCTTTGATGCCGCGTTCCAGCAGGAAGGCGGCGACCAGCAGCGCGCGGTCGACCACGTACTCTTCGGTTTTTTCGCCGTAGGGCGCGTGGCCGGAATCGGCGAAGTAGATCAAGTCTTCCGCCGGCAGCTGCGCCCGGATGTGGCGCAGTACCGACAGCCCGCCCACGCCGGAATCGTAGACACCGATGGGGGCACCGGGAGAGCGGGCGGCGTGCATCAGGCAGTAACGACCGGAACGTTCAGCTGTTCGATCTTGGCTTTCCATTCCTTCGGACCGGTTTCGTGCACCGACGTACCGGCGGCATCGACCGCCACGGTTACCGGCATGTCGACCACGTCGAACTCGTAGATCGCTTCCATGCCCATGTCGGCAAAGCCCAGCACCTTGGCGCCCTTGATCGCCTTCGACACCAGGTAGGCCGAGCCGCCGACCGCCATCAGGTAGGCCGACTTGTGCTTCTGGATCGATTCGATCGCCACCGGGCCGCGCTCGGCCTTGCCGATCATCGCGATCAGGCCGGTTTTTTCCAGCATCATGTCGGTGAACTTGTCCATGCGGGTGGCGGTGGTCGGGCCGGCTGGGCCGACCACTTCATCGCGCACCGGATCGACCGGGCCGACGTAGTAGATCACGCGGTTCTTGAAGCTCACCGGCAGTTCCTCGCCCTTGGCCAGCATGTCCTGGATGCGCTTGTGGGCGGCATCGCGGCCGGTCAGCATTTTGCCGTTCAGCAGCAGGGTCTGGCCCGGCTTCCACGAAGCGACTTCTTCCTTGGTCAGCGTGTTCAGGTCGACGCGCTTGGATTTTTCGGTGTCCGGCGCCCAGCTGACGTCAGGCCAGGTCGACAGCGGTGGCGGGGTCATGTAGGCAGGACCGGAGCCGTCCAGCACGAAGTGGCCGTGGCGGGTGGCGGCGCAGTTCGGGATCATGGCGACCGGCTTCGATGCGGCGTGGGTCGGGTAGGTCAGGATCTTCACGTCCAGCACGGTGGTCAGGCCGCCCAGGCCTTGCGCGCCGATGCCCAGTGCATTGATGCGGTCGCACAGTTCGATACGCAGTTCTTCCAGCTTGTTCTGCGGGCCGCGCTGCTTGAGTTCGAACATGTCGATGTCTTCCATCAGCACTTCTTTTGCCATCAGCATCGCCTTCTCGGCGGTGCCGCCGATGCCGATGCCCAGCATGCCTGGCGGGCACCAGCCGGCGCCCATGGTCGGCACGGTTTTCAGCACCCAGTCGATCAGCGAATCGGAAGGATTCATCATGATCATCTTGGATTTGTTTTCCGAACCGCCGCCCTTGGCAGCGACCTTGACGTCGACGGTGTTGCCTTCGACCAGTTCCATGTGGACCACGGCCGGCGTGTTGTCCTTGGTGTTCTTGCGGTCGAAGTGCGGGTCGGCCACGATCGATGCGCGCAGCTTGTTGTCGTCGTAGTTGTAGGCGCGGCGCACGCCTTCGTTGACGGCGTCGGTGACGGTGCCGGAGAAGCCCTCGAAGCGCACGCCCATGCCGATCTTCAGGAAGACGTTGACGATGCCGGTGTCCTGGCAGATCGGGCGTTTGCCTTCCGCGCACATGCGCGAGTTGGTCAGGATCTGTGCGATCGCATCCTTGGCGGCCGGGCTTTGCTCGGCGTCATAGGCGCGCGCCAGATGCTGGATATAGTCGGCAGGATGGTAGTAGCTGATGTACTGGAGCGCGGCGGCAACGGATTCAATCAGGTCTTCTTGCTTTATGATGGTCATGATGTTCTCGCGTGGTGAGTGGGATGCTTAGTGGGAATCTTGGTGGGTCAGCGTGGTGATGCGGTCGGTGTATGAAATCGCCAGCGCCGACAGCAGGAAAACGACGTGGATCGTGGTTTGCGCGATCAGCGTTTTCGGGTCGTAGACGGCTGCATTGATAAACGTTTTCAGCAAATGGATGGATGAGATGCCGATGATGGCCATCGCCAGCTTGGTCTTCAGCACGGAGGCGTTCACGTGCGACAGCCATTCCGGCTGGTCGGGGTGGCTGTCCAGGTTCATGCGCGAGATAAAGGTTTCGTAGCCGCCGATGATGACCATCACCAGCAGGTTGGAGATCATCACCACGTCGATCAGGCCGAGCACCACCAGCATGATGGTGGTTTCGGTCAGCTTGGCCGGCGCTTCATGGGCTGCGGCGGCCGCGGCCACCGCTTCCGGCGTCGGGGCGTGCACGGCCACGGCGGCGAGGATGTGCTGCAGGGAGGCATCGTTGCCCATGATGGCGCCGATCAAGTCCTTCAGTTCTACCCAGAAATGGAACACATAGACGCACTGCGCCAGGATCAAGCCCAGGTACAGCGGCAACTGCAGCCAGCGCGTCATGAAGATAAAGGCGGGCAGCGGTCGCAGCTTCGGTGGTGGCTTGGTCATTACGGCGGGACTCCTTGAATTGGTGCAGACTAATGAGATAGCCGACATTTTACACGTGCTTCCCAGCAATCGCAGCGGCGTGTGGGTACTACGTATGGTTGATGAAATATTGGTAAAATTGCATAGGGCATTACATCCTCCGCCGGGGATTATCAATCTGTAAGGGCTCAGTAAGCGACGAAGTTTATGTTTATGGCAAACGAATTCAAACACTGGAGACACGTATGAGCAGCACTACCACCCAACAAGGTCCACAGGAATCCCGCGTCTTTACGCCCCCGGCGGAGTTTGTGGCGCAGGCCACCGTAGCCGGCATGGAAGCCTACAACGCGCTGTGCGCGGAAGCGGCGGCCGACTATCAAGGCTTCTGGGCGCGCCTGGCGAAGGAAAACCTGGTCTGGCAAAAGCCGTTCACCAAAGTCCTGAACGAAGACAACGCGCCGTTCTACAAATGGTTTGAAGACGGCCACCTGAACGTGTCGTACAACTGCCTGGACCGCAATCTGCAAAACGGCAACGCCGACAAGACCGCCATCATTTTCGAGGCGGACGACGGCAAGTCGGTCAACGTCAGCTACAAGGAATTGCACGAGAAGGTCTGCAAGTTCGCCAACGGCCTGAAATCGCGCGGCATCAAGAAAGGTGACCGCGTGATCATCTACATGTCGATGTCGGTGGAAGGCGTCGCAGCGATGCAGGCCTGCGCGCGCATAGGCGCCACGCACTCGGTGGTGTTTGGCGGCTTCTCCGCCAAATCGCTGCAGGAGCGCATCATCGACGCCGGCGCGGTGGCCGTGATCACCGCCGACGAGCAACTGCGCGGCGGCAAACACCTGCCGCTGAAAGCCATCGTCGACGAAGCGCTGGCGCTGGGCGGCTGCGACACCATCAAGGACGTGATCGTCTACAAGCGCACCGGCGGCAACATCAACTTCCAGGCGGGGCGCGACCTGTGGCTGCATGAGCTGGTTGCCAATCAGCCTGCCGAATGCGAGCCGGAGTGGGTGGATGCCGAGCATCCGCTGTTCATCCTGTACACGTCGGGCTCGACCGGCACGCCGAAGGGTGTGCAGCATTCGAGCGGCGGCTACCTGCTGTGGGCCGCGCTGACGATGAAGTGGTCTTTCGACATCAAGCCTGGCGATGTGTACTGGTGTACGGCCGACATCGGCTGGGTGACGGGCCACAGCTACATCGCCTACGGTCCGACGGCGGTGGGCGCGACGCAATTGGTATTCGAAGGCGTGCCGACTTTCCCGAACGCCGGCCGCTTCTGGGGCACCATCGCCAAGCACAAGGTCAGCATCTTCTACACCGCGCCGACGGCGATCCGTTCGCTGATCAAGGCGTCGGACGTGGATCCGAAAGTGCATCCGAAAAATTACGACCTGTCGTCGCTGCGTTTGTTGGGCACGGTGGGTGAGCCGATCAATCCGGAAGCGTGGATGTGGTACTACACGCAGGTGGGCGGCGAGAAGTGCCCGATCGTCGACACCTTCTGGCAGACCGAGACCGGCGGCCACATGATCACCCCGCTGCCGGGCGCGACGCCGATGGTGCCGGGTTCGTGCACCTTGCCGCTGCCGGGCATCATGGCGGCGATCGTGGATGAGGCTGGTGTGGATGTGGCGAACGGGCAGGGCGGTATCCTGGTCGTCAAGCGTCCTTGGCCTTCGATGATCCGCACCATCTGGAACAATCCTGAGCGGTTCAAGTCGAGCTACTTCCCGGAGGAGCTGGGCGGCAAGATGTATCTGGCTGGCGATGGCGCGATCCGGAACAAGGATACGGGCTACTTCACCATCACCGGGCGTATCGATGATGTGTTGAATGTGTCGGGTCACCGCATGGGGACGATGGAGATTGAATCGGCGCTGGTGGCGAATCCGCTGGTGGCTGAGGCTGCGGTAGTGGGCAAGCCGGATGATACGACGGGTGAGTCGATCTGCGCGTTTGTGGTGCTGAAGCAGGCGCGTCCGACTGGGGATGAGGCCAAGAAGCTGGCGCTGGAGCTGCGCAATTGGGTGGCCAAGGAGATTGGTCCGATCGCCAAGCCGAAGGAGATTCGTTTTGGGGATAATTTGCCGAAGACGCGTTCGGGCAAGATCATGCGGCGGTTGTTGCGGGTGTTGGCCAAGGGCGAGGTGATTACGCAGGATGTGTCCACGCTGGAGAATCCGGCGATTCTGGAGCAGTTGAAGGAAGCTTCCTGATCAGGTGGTGTCATCCCCGCTAAAGCGGGGATCTATGCTGAGTTTGCCGTAGCTGGACGTTCAAGACTGGCGCTGAAAGTAGCAAAGATGTGGGAGGGGGAAATAATGTTGGTACTCTCTGGAATCTTTGCTATAATTCGCGGCTTCTCCGGAAGGGGAAGATATGCAGGAGAGGTGGATGAGTGGTTGAAGTCGCACGCCTGGAAAGCGTGTATAGGTTCATAGCCTATCGGGGGTTCGAATCCCCCTCTCTCCGCCAGATTATCGTTTCAAGATGTACTAAGTCGTATAAAAACCCGCCTCAGCCCCAGTGTTGACGCGGGTTTTTTGTTCCGCAACGTATTTTAGCATCCATTGAAATCCAGCAACCTTGCACACATAATTGCACACATAGGTACATGGATCAAAAAACTATGGGTACAAAATGCCAAAGCTAGCGACACCTCTCACCGACATCAAGATCAAAGCAGCAAAACCTAAGGACAAGCCCTACCAGCTCGCGGATGGCGAGGGCATGTACTTGGAGATACTTCCTTCTGGTTCCAAGGTCTGGCGGCTCGCCTACAGGCAGCCCAATCGTAAGACTAGCACCCGCCTTACGTTCGACCATTACCCAGCAGCTAGCCTAGCGGATGCCCGGCAGTGGCGAGCAGAAATTCGTAAGATGCTTACGACCGGCGTAGACCCAGCTCAGACGTTCCGAATCGAGAAGGCGGTAGCCGCAGTAGCGTCCGCCAATACCTTTGAAGCGGTGGCCCGCAAGTGGCACGAAAACAAGCTGGAGACATGGCAAGAGCGTACAGCTACCAATATTCTTCATCGGCTGGAGCAGGACGTGTTCCCACTCGTCGGTGGAATGCCTATTGCTGATATCAAAGCTCCGATAATGCTCGATGTGTTCAGGCAAATCGAAAACCGTGGCGCTGGTGAGATTGCAAAGCGCAACGCTCAGGTCTGCAATCAAATTTTCAATTTCGCAATAGCATCAGGCTTAGCCGAATACAATCCGGTCGTACCTGTGCGCAGTGTGCTTAAGCCTCGCGTGAAAGGCGTCCACGCTGCAATTCTCGTGGCTGATCTTCCTGAGTTCTTAAAGGTGTTGGAAAAGAACGAAGCGCGCATGTACCCTACTACTCGCATCTTAATGCGATTGATGATGCTGACATTCGTTCGGACTTCGGAGTTGACGGAAACTCCGTGGTCTGAGATTGATCTCCACAACGAAGAGTGGGTGATTCCTTGGCATCGGATGAAGATGGGCAAGAGGAAGGTCAATCCACGTCAGCTAGACCATCATATCTTTTTGCCGAAGCAGGGCTGGGCGCTACTTCGAGAGCTACATGCTATCACCGGTAGAAATCAGTGGGTGTTTCCAAACCAGCGCGATCCGCAGCGACCTATAAGTAACGGTGCAATTTTGGCTGGTTTGAAAAGACTAGGTTACGGTGGAAAGCATACGGGACATGGTTTCCGCTCGTTGGCAAAGGGTGTCTTGAAGACTTTGGGAAACGATCTAACGAATATTGAAAGGCAACTTGCTCATGCCTCTGGAGAGGCGTACGGCGGATCGTATGATCGCGAGGCATTTCTCACCGAGCGGCGGCACATGATGCAAGAATATGCTGATTATTTGGACAGCATTGCGTCCGGCAAAGTCATCGTTGGGAAGTTCCCCAAAGCGGCATGAACTCAGAGCTGCGCTACGTGTTAGTCAGCCGCCTCGCCTCGCCTCTTTTTGTACTTCGCGGCGGTCCGACCACTCTTATCTTCTGGTAAATGATATAGCGCAATTACATTGTGCCGAATTTTAACTGGCTGCCCGCTTGCGTTGTCCTTGTGGGTAGTTAGAAATGCCATTCCGGGGCGCTTGGTACAATCGGTTCTAGTGAATTCAGGCAGTTTTTGTGCGGCGACATGTTCATCCCACTCTTTTAAGTGCGTGGCTGCATCTGACCGCTTTGTGTATGCGAGCATCCCGCGACTCGCGAATGTCGGGCTAGCGTTGCGATAGCGTGTGGTGAGCTGCAAGAATCCTTCTTGCAGATTGTCTAAGGTCTTGTAGATTTTGGCTTCCCCTATCCAGCTCCATAGGGGGTTGTTGCACTTTACTGTAATGTCTACGTTCCCGCCGTTTGTCGTGCCTTGTGTGGCGCTGTAATTACGCATCTTAAGCATTGAAACGATTGAATGCGTTATCTTGTCTTCGTTGTCGTCGTAGTAATGCTGAGGGTTTTCCTCAAGCGTTGAAATGACTATATCCATTTCGTCATAGAGCACGTCTACGAATTCGTCGTAGGTCGTAACCAATTCTTTCCGAAGGAAATTTCGGGTGTTCGGGTTGCCTGCAATTAGTGCTTCGATTTGGTCGATAGAAAAATCTTTCATGCTTACTCCGCCACCAACGCCGTCTTCGCGAGATCGGAAGGAATAAAGTACATGAAAATTTTGCTACCTATTTCGTCGTCTTCATCGCCTGTAATGGGATTGATCTTGTTATACCTTGCGGCGCGCACCTGCTCAATATCGAGAGGCTTAACGATCTCTTCTTCAATGTACTCAAACCCAGTTTTCAACAATTGCAGGTCTGTACCTGTCAGGTAAGTGATTATGTTGAGAACAACGTTTTGATCTTTGATTTCGGCCTGCCGAGCGATCTCAAAAAATTGTGCAAAGGATATGTGGACCGCATCAGTATGTGCAGCAAGAAAATCGACGATGACATGCCCCGCATCGGCTTCAGGCCTTCCGGCCCAAAGCTCTCCGATGATAGAGTGGGCTGCACTCTTATTTTGCGGGGCATTCATGCTTAGTAGATATAGGTAACTAGGCGATTCAAAGTATGTTCAAACGCGGAAAAGGAAGTAGACGTAACATAACATCCATGAAGAGTTGGCGTCGCCGATGACAACTCACGAATCAAAGCCGCCAATTTTAGCGTGGCAATTGTACTGGGCGTTGTCATTTCGTAGTCTAGAGTTAACTCGTACGGACTGATTTTTTGACCCAACGCATTCATGCCCGCATGGTGAAATTTTTCGTTCCGTAGGTCAACGTTATCTGGGGTCATGCGCTCCTTTTTGATGGAGCCAGTCATCGTTCTGAAGGCAAGGCCCATAACCTTACCTTCAGTACCGTGGTAGTACATCCCAGCTATAGCCGGGAAGAGGTTCTCGGGCGGCTTTGCTCCCATCCCTTTGAATTTCGCTATGTGAAGCGCGCAGGCCGAGAGTACCTTTAGTGGCAGTCCTTCAATTTCGGCCTTCTTTGCTTTAGTCGGAGCCTCAATGCAAACTTCAATCCGTCCAAGGTTCACCCTCAGCGTTACTACATCATAGGCTTGATAGTAGACCTTGCGATATGTCACCAACTTGTCAATGCCATTGTAGGTATCCAGAACGTGTTTCGGCAGTTCTTTCGCCTCATAGGCGTTTTTGTCATCATGCCATCTTGCAGAGCAAAAGATAAGAGAAAAGTCACCGCTATCATGTAGGCGCACCTCGCACAGTTCCGGTTCACTGGAGGCGCTAGCCAGTAGGTCTTGAGGAATTGGAAGCGGGTACGTCGAACCAAAGGTCGGGCTATTTGCTGTAGCCCCTTGGATTTGAGCGGCGATCTGTTTTGCATCATCGTCAGCCACGTCGAAAAGCTGAACGTATCGCTCACCGGTAATGGTGGATTCAGCGAAATATGCCCTCAAAAACTTCCGGTAGCGCTCTCCCTGTGTTGTGCTCTCTGTCGCGTTGGCGATCACGTCGCCCCAGCCCTGACCGAGCGGTAGCTTTTCAACTTTGAGTGCGTCACGCAGTACGGTGAACATGGTCCGTGCTTTTAACGCGGCAACGAGAGCTTCTACTGGAACCGGTTGGGGAGGAGTTGGCTGCGTGGCAGCGACATGCGAATGACCCATGCTTACTTCGACTTTCTACTATGAAGAGATGACGTAATGAGACCCAAAGTCACATGATCGCATATTGGTAAATCAACAGGGGGATTTTCTGATGTGCAATATTTGGTGAGAATTTCCCCGTGGAAATCATGGCTCGTGGCGTCGGTCGCCGGGTACCTCGGCGCAACCGGCCTGCTTCAACAGTTTGCAATTAATTTCAAAAAAACGCCTAAATATCGAAAATATTCCAAATGTTTGACTTCGCACAAATGAGGCGCATATGATTCGCTACACCGCTTATTGGACAGCGGCGGACATTAACGGAAGATGATTTATGGAATCAATAATGCGTTTGCCTGAAGTTCTAGAGATGACCGGGCTTTCTCGCTCATTTATTTATAAGGCAATACAAGATGGGAGCTTCCCAGATCGTGTTTCACTCGGCGTTAGGGCGGTAGGTTGGAAGGCAAGCGAAATAGTAGATTGGGTAAATAATCGAGCTGCAAAGTAATTTGAGGATGCGGATGTCAGTTTGATCCGCGACTGCTTGATGATCCTGCGATGTAGCGTTACTTATCCTAAATCAGCACCACTACATATAACGATGTTTTTCTGTAGATAAGAATCACCACATCGCAGGGGAGTAAAGGAAATCTAATTTTGAATGAAATACCTGCTTATCTCTATAAGAAGGTTAAGTGAGTATGTAGTGAGTATATGTCTTTGCATAATGGTCGAACATCGGTATTTATCGATAAATTTAGCGTGACGTTTTCTGTCCCTAACGAGGGACGTACATGGCAAGATGCGGCGGAAGCGCTATCCCATCTATGTCAACAAGGGTATGTTCTAGTTCCAGTTCGCGGCGAAAGCGCTTATGAACACTACTATGCTGCGTGGCATGCTGTCGTCGAAATTCCCGGTGGTAAGTCCGCAAAGTGTCTAATTCAAGCTTTCCCGAAATCTTCAAAGAAAGGCTATCTACGATTAGAGTGGAACCCGGCGAAGCTGCCTTCTGCTCAATTTAGGGTGATTAAAGATATCCTTGCCGCCTGTATCCCTCGTATAGAGGAGTGGTGGTACACCGTAAAGGTTACGAGAGCAGATCTCACATTTGATCTCCACAATACTCCTATTAGTAGGCTACTTACTTTTTCAGCTAGCGCCGCGACTATAGGGTTACGGAAGAAAGAAAACGAGCGACGACTAAACGCGTATGTGCTTGGTTCAGAAAATAGTGTGAAGCGACTAACTATCTATGATAAAGCTTTTGAGCGGTTGATTCGGCGAGATCGTGAACACCCTCAACGTGCAAAGCGATTATTTCGATGTTGTACTAGAGTAGAGTTTCGCATCAGGAAAATCGGTAACCTTGTCGAAATGGCGGGAATGAAAAATCCGTTATCTACATTTTCAGTTGTTGCTGTTGCTGACGCATATGCCTACTCTGATAACGAAGCTTGGCATAGGTTTGTTCGACGATGTGAGAGTGTGGGGGCGCAAAATGCTTTAAGCGTCCTCGCAGACAGGAAGAGAAGACAACTCTATCGAGAGATATTACGGAGTTTTTGCACGCCGATGTGGTTTGAGCCAAATCAGATTTGGCGCGAAGCGCAAGAGAAAATTAGAAACTTAATTCTGACGAACTAAGATGCGCGGCGGCACTTAATCCTATTAAGGTACGAATCGAATCCCACCTGCAATTCCTTGCAAGAGATTGAAGATAATCGGTAGTGGGATTATTGTGATTATCAAAATCGTGCGTGTAGCGACTTTTTTGTGGTGAAATATTTTTTATTGTTTCGAATCAAATTCTTCGTACTCGCCAAATTAATTTGAAATTGATTTCAAAAGATCGATTTTTCCATTTAAAGTTTCGCGTCAAGCATGAGTTGCGCAACTGAACTATTGAGAGCCTGAGCGATTTTGAAAGCGGTGAGCAACGCAACGTTATTATCGCCACGCTCGACTCTACCTAGATAGCCGCGATCAACCTCGGCTAGCAAAGCCAGCTTCTCTTGGGAAATACCTTGGCTCTTACGTGCTTGACGTACAGCCTCACCGAAGGCGATTAGCTGTGGTGATTGGCGGTGGAGGGAGGGGTTTGGCACCACCCTATCATTTCAGATATGATCCCCTACGATCCACGGTACATGTACCTCAATGATCGTTCTTGCGTCTCCGAGCAGATCAATAAGCGCTGGAGGCGTTCACTACATTTTCCCTCATCATCAAATGAACAAACCTACTCTCATCGCGCTGTTTGCTATCTTGACTACACTTGCAGGTTGTAAAAATAAACTGGATGCCAGTGCTGAAAACTTTCTACAGGCTTTAAATACGACGGGGCGTGGACAGAAGCTAGATGTCTGCGTTGCGAGGAAGGATTCTTGGCGAATGTCTCTGTGGCTTAGCGCTCCACCCGCTATGACTGTTGGTGAAGTGCGCGCTCATGATAAGGAGCTACAGGCGCTGGTTAGTGTGGGAATGCTGCGGGTGAAAGAAGCTAAGCTAGTGCGTGAGAAGACGGACCATTATGTTGATACAGGTAATCAGGTCGAAGTAAAGAGTTATGAGGTTACGGAAGCGGGTCAGAAATTCTACTTGGATATCGGCCTTCACAAAGATCTTTGTTACGCGCAGGCGATTCCGGTCACGATAGTAAAGTGGGAAGGGCCAATGCAGCGCGGATCGCACGAGGTTGTAGATGTGACTTTCAAGCGGAAGGTGGGGGAACTGGCAGACTGGGCTAAAGGTGAGCAATTTAAGGACGTATTTTCGGTGAAGCAGGCTCTTCGTGAAATATCAGAAGACGAAGCGACGGCCACGCTGAAACGTACAAGTGAAGGTTGGGAAGCGCTTTAATTGTTGTGGTGCTAGGGGTTGTTGAATGGATGCCCATGCGCCCCTAGCAGATTTATTTATTTTAGAGTTCGAAGTGCGGTTTGTCCGAACGGTAGACTCGTCCGCGCAGTTTTTGTCGTTTCAGGTCAATTGCAGTAACCCATTCCCAGTCATCCGGGCGCTGTACTCGTAATTTCTGTAAGGCATCATGTGACTGGCCTAGCAGCCCATCACATAAACCTTGAAACGAGACTGGCGCGCCGTCAAGGATCAATTCTCCATATTTAACAACGGCATACTGTGTGCTGTCGCGCTGGCCCGCCGCCCGAAGCATTGTCCCGTTCGGAAGGAACACACCTTGCCAGAGATACCCTACGTTCGGCGGGCCGTAGGTGGCGGTCGTATATACTTTGCAAAGCCGCTCCACAGACTCAATCATGTTTTTAAACATGGATGTCAGATTGTCAGTTCCGTTCATTTCTCGTCCTCTACTAAGGCCGCAATCGGTGGCTACATTTGGTTTGGACCGACCGATGCGGCGAATCGTTGTACTTAGTCCACAAGAAGCAATTTTTTTGCATGCGGGTTTTCCGTTTGCCGCTCTCGATGACGTCGCCTATAGCGCGGCATATAGCAGGAAAATTTTTGCACACATGCTTGTACACATGTAATTGCTTTGCGGTCTCAATGATCGCATGAATGCAGGGTTTCAAGGCATGGTTTGGATTCCCCTCTCCCGCCAAGGATTCAAATTGGGCAGTCTCAGCAAGTCCAAGGAAGTATTAAAAAAGCCGCTTTAGCCCCTGCTACAGCGGCTTTTTTGTATTCTGACGGCTCCCGCTGTCCAGTAACATCCAACACATTAGGGGGCAAGATCTTGCCCCTTTGCCCCCTGCCCCGGAACGCATGCCCCCGAATCCTGGTCTAACTCGCTTTCGGGACTATGCCGATAGGGGAGGCTGCCATGACCAAGAAAAGCGATGCGTTGACTGCATTGCAAGTCAAGAATGCGAAGCCCAAGGAAAAGCCATACAAGCTTTTTGATGGCGGTGGGCTTTATCTAGAGGTTGCTCCGACGGGATCGCGGATCTGGCGCTTGAAGTATCGCCAGCTCAACGGAAAAGAGAACCGGCTAAGCTTTGGCCCTTATCCAGAAATAACGCTACAGGAAGCGCGAGAGAGGCGCCTGGAAGCTCGGAAGCTGCTGCTCAATGGCGTGGACCCAGCCAAGTACCGCGACGACGCCAAGCGCCGCGCAGTTGAACAGGCCGCTAATACTTTTGAAAAGATCGCGCGGGAATGGTACGCCACCAAAGTGCCCACGTGGAGTGCGCGCACTGCGAAGAACATGATCCAGCGGCTTGAGGCCGATATCTTTCCTGAGATCGGCAGCCGGCCCATTGATGAGCTAAAACACCGCGACATCATCATCGCGCTACGTAAAATCGAAGAACGCGGCGCGGCTGAAATCGCCCACCGATTGAAGGCCGTCTGTTCAAAGATATTCAGTTACGCGATCCAATGCGGCCTGACTGACCGCAACCTCGTGGTCGACATGAAGGACGTGCTCAAGACACGCCGGGCTTCTCACTTCGCGGCCATCGATGCCGACGAATTGCCTGCCTTCCTCGGCTCACTTGAACGAAACGAAGCACGTATGTTCCAACCGACTCGCATCGCATTGCGCCTGATGTTGTTGGTCTTTGTTCGAACAAGTGAACTGATCGAAACGCCATGGAGCGAAATTAATCTGGAGAAGTGCGAATGGATTATTCCGTGGCAGCGCATGAAGCGTGGCAAGCTGACCGTCAACCCCGATACCACCAACCATCACGTTTGCCTGTCACGCCAGGCATGCGATCTACTGCGTGAATTGCATGCCATCACTGGCGGGGGGAAGTATCTCTTTCCGAACCAGCGTGATCATAAACGACCAATAAGCAACAACACTATTTTGGTGGCTCTCGAACGCATGGGTTACAAAGGCCGCATGACGGGGCACGGCTTCCGAGCCCTGGCAATGAGCACGATCAAGGAGCGACTAGGATATCGGCACGAAGTTGTTGACCGCCAGCTGGCGCATGCGCCGAAAGACAAGGTTGCGAGTGCGTATGACCGTGCGCAGTTCCTTGCCGAGCGTAGCAAAATGAGTAAGCGTCCGCTCAGCGACGTATTGAGCTCGGCGTCGTATTGCTAGATGATGGCATCACACCGCTGGGAAGCGGAGTGTTTTTCAAACAGATGTGACCTGCGCGGCGCAATGCCAAGGAAGGAAGT